>CBDCWW010000024.1:0-958914 GCA_965223585.1 Trueperaceae bacterium | reverse complement strand
GAGTGTAATCCATCCTCTAAAATTATTACTTTGAGTTTGGGGTGATCTTTTCTTATGTCTTCTACTAATCTCTTTCCTGCATTACGCTCACAATCATTCTTTGTTTCTCCATCTTGTTTTATTATTGCCTCTACACCTATTGGTATTACTTCTGCCTTGTCTGGATGTACTATTACTGCTCCCATTAACTGATGAGAATAACTTACTTCTCCATTTTTGTGTTTGCGCTCTAAACATCCTGGACAACTTATCTCTTTTGACTTGAAATACTGTGTTCCATCTAGGGACACTAAGTAATATCCATCTAGGTAAGTGTATTCTTTCAGTAACCCTCCCCTTTGCACCTCTTTGAAAACTACCTTAAATCCCTTTTTTATTTCCTCTGGGTCAACTTCATCTATTACTTCCCTCATCCTTGTATCACTAGGAATTTCCTCTATCCCATACACCCTTTCTAAATTTTTCCTTTCTTCTCCATCTTGTCTTCTTTGGTCAAAGCGTAATAGGGAACCATCTTTTAGAGCAAACATAGCAAAACCTGACATCAGTACATCTTCAACAGATATATCAACCTCATTTGGTCGATGATCCTCTATCTCTGCATAGGTTTCTCTTAGTTTTTTATATAGGGCTGTGGCACATAAGTCTTTTCGAGACTTCATAACTGATTTTACCCTTGCTATTAGGAGTTATCAACTGATGCGTTAACTTTGCAAAAGTTTATGAGAGACTACATGCCCCTGACAGCTTTTTCAAGTGGATCGGGAACTGCTGCCAAAATATTGACCCCTCAGGTACAACAGGGCATTTGGTGGCAGGGGTACTCCTTTCCATTGCCCAGATAGAGCTAGAACATACCAAAGAACGGCAGGCAGCAGGGATTGCTGTTGCTAAGTCAAGGGGAGCCTATACAGGCAGGAAGAAGGGGACCACCAAGGCAAGACCGCAGAGAGCAAGAGAATTAAGGGCGCAGGGGTTGAAAGCCCCTGAAATTGCCAAGGCGCTCGGCGTCAAAGAAAGAACCGTTTTCCGCTATCTGAAATTGCCAAAGTAAACACGCTGTCTGACCTAGAATAACTTCGCATCTAGCATTGCCCCCCTTTTACCCCCTTTAGCGCCTGTTTAGACAGGCGCATTTTCATATCAGATAGCAGATAAGGTAGACTGACCGTAACCACTATTGGAAGGGTTGAAATGTGGCTGTTTTTAGAACTAGCATTAATAATTCTTGTTTGCGTAAGCTTATTTTCTTTAGCCAGGACAGTTTTTAAATGGGGTTCAAAAGACGGTAAAAATCGGGAAGATTGAAGTATCTTTAAAAGGTCTAATGGGAGGGTAACTGTTGTATACTTAGGGTTATAAGGAAGACTTTGAGAAAACGTTTATCTATACTTCAACAAATCAAAACAAACTATTCTAGGCTTCAAACAGCTTTTTTATCTACAATTAGAGCGCAATTCTCCAAATTTAGAATAATATTTTCTGAACTTAGGTTGTTGCTTTTAAAACGTTTAGAAATGATTTTAGGAGCTGTAGGGCTCTTAGTTTTGGGCATCTTAGCTTTCTGGGTTTTAAACCAAGGAAGAATCTGGTTTGTAGAGTCAGAAGCAGGGGTTAAAACAGCGGTAATTGGTGGGTTGGTTGCACTGTTTGGTTACTGGTTTACCCAAAGACAAATAAAAGAGCGTGACATTGCAGAGGCGCATAGACCTAAAAAAATCGAATTATACGAAACTTTTTTTGAGATCATAAATTATGTGCTTGATGCTGCTCGTAACGATGAATTATCTGGTTTAAAGGATGAGATACCAGATGATCTTCAGGAGTTATATACTCGACTTAATCAAGGACTAATAACCTTTGCCTCACCCAAGGTAATAAAGAAGTGGTTAGGTTATAGAATTGCATCAAAAAAACCTTCTGACTATAAAAATCTAATATTAAAATTGGACGATTTACTCCAAGAGATACGTAAGGATTTGCGTAATGGTAATAGAGGGTTAGATAGAGGGGACTTAATGAAACTATTTCTAAAAGACCCTACAGAGCTTGATGGAGACAACATCAACAAAGATTATAAGTAGTAATCCCAACTTTTATAGAGAAGTTGGGATTGGGGAATGCAAGTAAAAAGCGCCTGATTCGTCAGGCGCTAAAGGGGGTAAAAGGGGGGCAATGCTAGATGCAATGTTATTTTAGAGCGTATAGCGTGTTCACTTTGGCATAGAGACCTAATCCTCAAAATACCCAAGCAAGCACTCAAGTGTTCTGGCAATGGTTTTCTGCTAACTTAACAATCATAGCGTTAAAATCATTAGGAGTCATTTTCAGAATTGGCCTACGACGAGGCCAAACCCTTAAGACTTTAGAAGGTTCATTATGACCAACTTCCCCAACAAAATCACCAATTAACCAAGTTGACACATTAATTTCACTATATTTAGGGTACATTTTACGAGCATAATCTTCAAATTCAGCAGTAGTGCTTGCTCCATGAGCAAAAATCAGCATAGCAACAGGTACTCCACAATGATCACAAGGTATCAGTTTACTCTCTACTACCTCTGTAGGTGCCTTGGGTGTTTCCGGTACTGGTATGCCCTCAGAACTTCCTTTACCAAAGGTAGCCTCCAAAATATCAGACATTTGTCTACCTATTGGCTCAAAGATTTCTTTACGAGTTTGAGTCATAGGGTCGTTGGGTTCACCAGCAACCTCACAAGACATATAGGACTGACCATTAGGTAAAGCTTGCATTACAATCCTACCTAGCTCTCCTAATTTCTTATGGTGAAAATTATAGACCCAACTATCTTCTAATTTTTGCTTTTTGAAAGTAACATCGGGTGGTAATGAAAAACTCACTATTTTAACTCCACAAAAACATTATAAGAAATTTTGTCAAAATGAGAATCTATGTTCTATCAACTACTTTGGTACATACTACATCTAGCATTGCGTCAACAAACGCTAGACTGCTAACTTCAAGTATAGAGAGAGTATCGCTAAGGCCACAGAGGCAACGTCCAATAGAATAATTAAACCTAACATAAAGTAACCTCATCTTTCATAAAACAAGAAGTACAAACTGTAATTGTATGACTGTTTTGGTCACACAAGCCTTATTATGTGACCCTCTATCTCTAGGGAACCACTACTCTAGTTAACTCAGCAAGTTCATTGCTATTGCTGAGTTAATCACATTATTAACCTCTCTAACGTAGGCGCTCTATAGGGTGTTGCGTAGATTATTTTTGAAGAATTGTAGCTTAAGCGTAGATTAAGTCTTACCAAAGTGGCACAAAGAGTGAATTCTTTCCCCTACACACACCTGCATTACTTCTATAGCTTTATGTTCAATAACAAAAATTGATGCTAATCTTCAAATTATCCTTGCAGATATAGTGTCACTTTGCACAATAAATGGCACTGTTTTTTGCGAGATAAATGGCACTCATTTAGATATTGCTATGCAGGCCACTAGCACTATATTTCTACATAAAAGTCAAATTAAAGGGCACTACTAGGCTTTTATATAACTTTGATTTTTGTAACCAGTTTATATAACTGATCTCAAGGGGGCTTTCCAAGTTTTAAGGCATGGTTGTTTTTAGTTAAATAAAACGTTCGTTTTTTGTTACTTGGTGTCTGTGAAGGAATAAAATGGCAAACAAGGTCGGTGACAGAGTAAAATAGAGAACAGTGCCGTTTATCGTGCAAAAAATGGTGCCATTTACCTCGCAAGGTGACAACAATTAGTTGGTATAATGGATAAAGTCGAGATTATTATGGAGTTTGTTCAAACGGCAAAAAGTGTATCTGAACTGTATTATCGTAGGTCCGTACATTGTTTCTCTTGGACTTTCCTTTTGGCAGTACTTGCCATAATAATTTTATCACCAGAAAGTGACTATACAATATTAGCAGTTGCATTTATTAGTATATTGGGTATTTTTTCTGGGATTACTCTTCGTTTAAAAGGAAAACGTGCCAAAAATAAGAAGCTAAACACTTACCAGAAAATTATTATTGATAATGGTGTAAAAATTGTAAATGTAAAAGATGGAACTAAAAAGGTAATATATAGTACACAAAGTACCTTCTATAAGCCTTCTATAGATTTTTCCGTCTCTAAACCCATCATTATTTTGTTTCCAAAAGATTTGTTGAAGGAGAAACCCTACAGATTAAACCTGAATGCATATGGTAAAGACATTGTGAATGATATCTTAAAGGAGCTTGATAGTGAATTCTCTTACATTCCCTTTTCACCAGCAAGTTTAACTGCTAATAAGGAAAACCTTGTGGAGTTCACCCAAACAGCAAAAGACGCATCTAAAATATATTATCTTAGAGCTAAGTGGACATTTGCTATAGCAAGATTGGCAGTTATTGTTGTTGCTGTTATCTTTGGAATGGCTTTTTTAGGTACAGGTGACTTGCCTGAAACCTTACGCTTGTTTAGCTTAATACTTGGCTTTGTTGTTGCGCCCATTGGAGTCTTGAGCCTTATTTTTCATTTTATAGGAAGGTCAGTAGAATTTAGAGGAACACTCCAGAAAATTGTGATCAACAATGACTATCTTAAAGTTCTGGAAGTGAAGAATGGAGTTGAGAGAGTAGTGTATTGCGTTGAAAAACCACAATACCTTACTCATAAGCATGGTGTCCGAGGCACCTCTCATCCATTTGTCAACATTAAAAAGCAGTCATCAAAGCCAAAACAATATCGACTAAATTTAATTACTTATGAAGATAATGTTGTGGTCATGAAGATGTTAGATAGTGAATTGAATAAGAGATTTGCCAACTAGAGGGATGCTCTCACGATAAGGGTACTGTGTTATGGTCGGAAGGGGAATCGCTTCCCCCACCGCCAGTGCAGAACTGTGCATGAGGCTTTCGCTTTTTCCATTCTCCTCTACCCACAGTCCCATAGGCTTACTTTACAGTTCGCTTTCCCAGAAGGAGGACTATGGGCTTACCGTGTTTTACTTAGAATACTCAATGACTTAGACCCTGCCTGTCCACCGATGGTACTTTTATCCGTGTCACTCATATACGCAAAGGGTGAACTTGACCATTTACTTTTTAGTTCAAGCTTGTCAGTATCTTTAGCTTGTTGTGGATTACGATGGTTACAGCAGTTCACATATGTTGGTCATATCACCAAGCCATGCCTTAGGTTGCATGATACTTGCAATCAACATCCTTACCTCACAGTCTGGATGCGGCTTAACGCACAGGCATTTGTCTTGGCAGCTTCACACCCAGAGATTACTCTCTACGCATGTGCCAATAGGCTACAATTGACGGAACAATTGGTTTTATCTCCTTTCTAGACGAGTAAAACAATATTCTAAGCAACTTCACGTTGCACACGTATAATCTTACACGAATCTCGCTGCTACCCTTATAGGGGTGTGTCTGAAACAATGAAGTTTTTATGAAAATATTAACTGCTTGTGACACAAACATTATTCTGATTTATCCGCAGTTAAGGGGAGAATACCATTTTATGCCTTTCTGCAAACTAATTTCTTAAATTATAATTTCGCAGTTGAAAAAGTTAGGTCCTGTAGCGCAAGAGTCAAAATTAGGACCACCATCTAGGGTGTCTACACCACCTTGACCTTGCAATCCGTCAAAACCATTTCCACCAAGAAGACGATCATTACCATTTCCACCGTAAAGGCGATCATTACCATTTCCACCCCAAAGAATGTCAGAATGATCTCCCCCAAAGAGATGATCGTGATCTTCACCACCATTTAACCGATCTCGACCAGAATGACCATAAATTCTATCAGTACCACCTCCACCGTAAAGGCGATCATTACCACTCATGCCATTAATAGTGTCGCTGCCTCTACCACCACTAATAGTGTCGTTGCCTCTACCACCACTAATAGTGTCGTTACCCCTACCACCATTAATAGTGTCGTTGCCTTTACCACCACAGATTAGATCTGAACCTCCATAGCCATAAATAACGTCATCTCCCCCTAAAGCAACTATTACATCATCACTATTTGTACCAACTATAACCTCACTGTTATTAGTGCCAACAATAGTAGCTGGTTTCCCCTCACATTGATAGCTACTGGTAAAACCCTGAGTATCAAGTTCAGCTCCTTGTGGTTCTTCTGTGGTGCTCAAGCATCCCACAAAAATTAACAATAAACTTATTAGTAATGTAGCTTTAAAAAAGTGTTTCATTTGTACTCCTCCTTAATCTGGTTAAATTTAGAAACCGTAGTTTTGTATAAAATTACTTCACTGGTCACTGATCCCGACAACCTACAGGGCGTGGGCATCAAAGAAATCCAGCATAATCTCACTCGCGTCAATGTCTTGGTTAACTGGCTCGCCACTGAGATTGAAACTTCCCGGCCACGAGTGACCACCATCATGCAGTAACCAATACTCGATATCATGGCCTGTCAGCGACGGCATCGTGTAATGAGTGGCATTGCCAATAACGTCTTCGGTAATGCTCAAAGTGTCACACTGGTTGATCTCGAAGAAGGGTCCGATGCTTTCAGCTTGGCTGAAGAAATTGGTGCCACTGGGACCATCTCCAAGCCCCCCCCAAAATGAGATGTTCTGGTCCAAGAAACCGTGAAAGGCTATGACTGGAACCGGCACACTAGGTGCACCGTTCACACCAACAGCACCAGCAACAGGAGCAATAGCCGCCACTAAATCAGAGGCTTCCAATGCCAACCGATATGACATCATTGCACCATTGGATATGCCCGTGGCGTAAACACGGGCAGTATCAACATTGAATTCCAAGGATAGGTCGTCGAGCAAGTCGCGAAAGAACTGCACGTCATCAACATTTTCCTCCATAGCAATCCCACAGCAATTGCCACCATTCCAAAATCGTCGATTCGGACTGGGCAATGGGCGACGAGTACCCTCCGGAAACACGGCTAAGTAACCACGCTCAGCACTGGCTTGCGCCAGAGAGTTCGATTCGGCAAAGTGCTGGGCATTGCCGAAACCACCATGGAAACCCACCACCACTGGAGTATCCTCGGTAGGTGAATAATCTGGTGGGACCTGCACCCAGTAGCGACGCCAAGTTTTCGAGCTGAGCACCCATCGCGATTCAAGGGGCTGGGTAACAGCTTGGGTGGCGATCGTGTCTCCAGCTAGTGCGGGCGAGAGAAAAGCAGCTGACACTAACAACAATATAGTTACCAAAGTTAAGTACACTGCATAGTTAAGAGGTTTGATTTTTTTCATTAATATTCTCCTTAAAATTTTAGTTAAAGCTCACAATTTATTACCTTCCTATGACTGAAATATTTACCCCTCTCTTTACTCATCCCTTTATTGTCCTAGTGATGAATTCATTCACTCAATTAATTTAAGGCAACCGTAAAAAGACTGTGCAAAAGTTAGAGTAACTTTGGGATTCGAGCTTTTTCACAGCAGGGGCCTTTCTCTAGAATGTGTTGGTTCAAGTTCGGGTACAATTTTTACTTGAAGGTAGTTGAGCTAGGCTAAAAAACACCTTCAAGATTTTCTACACATTGGCCACTTTGCAAGATAAAACGAACCCGAATAAGATCATTTGCCACACAAAGTGACCATGTGCATCAAAAAGCATGACTTTTGCAGTACCTCACCAAAAAACGTATTCATCGGGTTTTTACTGTTGCAAAAATTAGGAGGAATATAATTGTTTCTTTTTATAAACCTTGAGGGTATAATATACTTTGAATATGTTACTGAAGCGCGCCTACTAACGAAAGAAGGTATTTCTCATTGAGAGACATGTTTAAACAGTGACATGAGGGCTGAGTAGCCTGCGTTAGGATGTGGCACATTCTAGGGTGGGAAGCCTACTGACGAAGAATCCGACCTTCGAGCCATATCAGAGGGAAGGGAGCGAGCCCTGTGCCCTATGCTAACGCAAGGAACCTGTGTTTTATAGCGTCGTTACATATGAAGAGCTAAACTGGCTGATACGCTCTACCCAAAACGGGAAAGTGGTTGCTTTAACATTTTTCTGTGTGTTAAAGACTGTTTCTAAATCTCACTCGGCGTAAAGCAGGTAGCTAAGGGGCATTATAATATCCTCTTTTGGAATTAGGGAACTTTGTATCACAATTTCCGTCAGGATGCGAAAATGCCAGCAGATGATACAGAGGACGGAAGTAGCGTAGTAGCCAAAAGCCTAGCTGTAATGGCCAGGACAAGGCGAAGGTCTACCAGAGAAAGTTGAAGGAAAGTATGGGAAGAGATAAACTGAGGAAAGCAAATGACAACAGTTGTGAGACTGATTGGTGCACCTTGGCATCTTACAATGAATCTCCACATATTGAGTACTTCCAACGGACTTGGAAAGCGGAGTGCAGTGAAAGTCGCACGCTCCGTTTGGGGCGGGGGAAAGGCCGCAAGGCCCTACCTATCGCCACTAAGTAACATAAATAGACCTAAAAAGTAGTCTAAATTCGTCGAGTAACAAGGAGCCATTGCTGGCTCCCCGTCCTCTAAGAACCGTCCAAGCGACTTTCACCGCAGATCGGCTCAAGCCTCTCAAAACTCCTATGGAGGAGTCGGTTTGTCAACAACTAAACCTTGGCTATGAATTTGCCTATGGCAGTTGGGGTGGACCATTACTAGGTTCGAAAGTTCATCACTACCACCATTGACTTTCTCTAGGATGTGATGCAGATGCCAACTTGTTTCCTTTGAGATAGCCTGTTTACAAACGGGACATCTACCATTCTGGCTTTTCCAAAGGGCAAGTAGTTTCCTATGTCCCCATAAAGCTGTAAGCATTTTACGTTTGAGTCTTTCCTCAAAGTAATTCTCCCACTTAGGGTCATAAGGATTTGCTTCCCCTTTGATTTTGACATGCCGTCTTATGGTTACGTGACTAGCTTTTACAAGACAAAGCAACTTGGGTTTCCCATCGAGATTCTGTTGCTCTGTTTCAACGACAAACACCCAGTTACCTGTAGGAAATGACTTAAAGTATCGGTCTTTAACCCACTGAGCAGACTTTTGTGGATGTCGCCTTCTTGCCCAACGCCATAGCATTAACCAAATCTTATGATCCACTGACTGATAGGTTTCCTTAGCAACTATATGACGATGATAATTAGCCCAGCCCCGTATAACTGGGTTTAGGGCTTTTATCAAATTCTCTTGTGAGGAACTGCCATGTAGCTTAATAAGTTTTTGAACTTTGGCTAAGAACGCCTTAGTGTTCTTCTTAGAAGGCTTTATCAAGAGTTTCCCCTTGTACTTGCATATGTTTTGCCCTAGGAAGTCAAATCCTTCACTGATGTATGTGACTTGTGTTTTCTTTTGAGAAAGCTCTAATCCTCTTACCTTAAGAAAATCTTCGATAAGTGGCTTTACTTCTTCCTCTAAGACCTCTTTAGAGGCACCTGTCACGATGAAATCATCAGCGAATTTCACCATCTGGACTTTGGGGTTTATACGGACTCCTTTTACGTTCTTCGCTTTGAAGTGTTGTTTCAGGAGCTTTTCTAAACCATCCAAAACCATATTGGTTATAGCTGGTGCTATGGGTGAGCCTTGCGGTACACCTGCTTTTGTGGGATAAAAACTTCCATTGTCTATAAACCCTGCCTTAAGCCATTTGCTGAACACCTTCTTATCTAAAGGTATGTGTTCTAACATCCATTGGTGCGAGATTTCGTCGAAACAACTGCGTATATCGCCCTCTAAAACATACTCTGGTGAGGTTGCTTTAGCTAACAGGGTGAAACAATGCTCTATGGCATCTGCTGTACTTCGTTCTGGACGAAATCCATAAGAACATCCATCTGCTGTCGTTTCTGAAATTGGCTCCAATCCCAGTAGATATAAGGCGTGCATCGCCCTGTCAATCATGCAGGGGATACTTAGTGGGCGTTTTCCTCCTTGTTTAGGGATATAGACCCGACGTAGAGGTTTTGGTTTATAGCCTTGGCGTTTCAGTGACGCAATTGCCTCTGATTTGGCTTTAGGAGTTGACCATGTTTCCCCGTCCACTCCTGCTGTATTCTTACCTTTGTTTTCTGTTACTCGTCTTATTGCTAACACCTTAGCTGATAACGAGTGAGTTAGCAGCCATTGTAAGGCTTTAGCCTTACCATATTTGCCTTCTCTAAAAGCCTTCGCTATACGTGCCTGCAGTTTCTTAACCATCTTGTAGCATTTGACCCAGTTTATGCCGTGCCACTCTACTTGTTGGTTGATCGGCGCACACATTGTTTGTGCAATGTTCATTTGCTTTCCTCTCTTAAGAAATTCCACAAGCTCTCTAACGACGAGAGACCTAACGGAAGTCTGCACTCTTTCGAGTTGGATATTTCTGGTGGGGATCACCAGTCCTATCTTGGTCATTACAACCAAGCGTTCGCTTTTTCCGTCATCCTTTACCCACAGTCCCATTGGTTTGCTTTACAGCTCACTTTCCCAAAGGGAAGACTATGGGCTTACCGTGTTCCACTTAGATCACGCAGTGACTTAGACCCTGCCTATCCACCGATGGTACTTTTTATCCGTGTCATCCATACACATAGAGGATGAACTCGACCATTTACTTTTTAGTTCAAGCTTGTCAGTATCTTTAGCTTGTTTTGTGTTACGATGGTTATAACAGTTCACATATGTTGGTCGTATCACTAAGCCATGCCCTAGATCGCATGATACTTGCAATCAACATCCTTACTTCACAGTCTGGATACGGCTTAACACACAGGCATTTGTCTTGGCAGCTTCACACCCAAAGATTACTCTCTACGCATGTGCCAATAGGCTACAATTGACGGAACAATTGGTTTTATCTTTCTCCTTTCTGGATCCTGTAAAACAGTGATCTAAGTGACTTTCACGTCGCACAAGTGTAACACAAACGAACGTTTAATTAACATGCTTATCGGATATGCCAGAATTTCAAAAAGCGATGGTTCACAGGTACTGGACTTACAAAGAGACGCGCTGGTTGCAGCTGGCGTAAAAGAGGGTTCAATTTATGAAGATCAGGCATCAGGAAAAAAAGATGACAGGCCGGGACTTACCGCTTGCCTTAAAGCATTGCGGGAAGGTGATGTGCTCGTGGTCTGGAAACTTGATCGTCTTGGTCGTAACTTGAAACACTTTGAAACACTTGGTTAATGTTGTTCAAGAACTTGCCGACAAAGACATAGGCTTCCGTGTTCTTTCTGGTCAAGGCGCAAACATTGATACGACAACAGCCAGCGGAAAGCTCATCTTTGGCATATTTGCTGCACTCGCTGAATTTGAGCGAGAGTTAATCCGTGAGAGGACAATAGCAGGTTTGAAGGCGGCACGCGCCAGAGGGCATAGTGGTGGAAGGAGATTTGCTCTTACCAAATCCCAAGTAAGATTAGCTCAAGCTTCTATGGCTAATAGAGACGTAAAGATTTCTGAGTTATGTAAGGAGCTAGGCATTACTCGTGTTACGCTCTATCGCTATGTTAGCCCAAATGGGGAACTCCGTAAGCACGGTAAGAAAGTGCTATCTGATTAGGGAATTTTTACACAACCCCTCCAAAATAAGGCACAGCATAATGGACATGTCAGCAAAACAATTTATCGATCAACTTAAAGCATTTAAGTCGGGACAAGAGACAAATGCTGTGAGTTGGGTCAAATTCCATAAAGGTGCGTATCTACCAATAGGAATTTTCTAGGCGCGTTTTGCGCATGTAACTTTGCAAGATACTGGTACTATTGGACTATGCAAAAGATTACTACTCATTTCTGGTTTGAAAAAAACATGGACGAAGCGGTAGATTTCTACTTGTCTGTGTTCCCTGAATCCAAACTTATAAATAAAACAACAATTAAAGATACACCTTCGGGAGATTGCAACATTATTGACTTTGAACTCTTTGGCCATCGCTTTGAAGCTTTAGAGGCAGGGCCGCTGCATACTCCAACTCCAGCAATTTCACTCATGGTGAACTTTGACCCTTCACAAATGAGCAATGCCAGAGAGCTGATTGACGAAGTCTGGAATAAGCTAGTTGAAGGAGGCAAGGTGCTTATACCACTCGATAAATATCCATACAGTGAGCGGTATGGATGGGTTCAAGATAAATACGGTTTTTCTTGGCAATTAATCTACACGGATCCGGATGGAGAGCCTCGACCGCCGATTATCCCAGCTATGCTGTTTGTTACTGATTCATCGGAGATAGCCAAAGAGGCTACCGACTTTTATCTTTCAGTGTTTAAAGAAGCGGAACGTGGCCAGCTCGCACCATATCCAGCTGAGGTGGAACCAAACAAGGAAGGGGCGGTAATGTTTACTGATTTTCGCCTCGAAAATCAATGGTTTGTCGCCATGGATGGGAGTTCAAAGATGCATGACTTTTCATTTAACGAAATGGTCTCATTTGTTATTAACTGTAAAGACCAAGCTGAAATTGATTAGCTTCTGCTAAACCACTACCTATGGTAGTGGTGCAATTAGGGGTTTTACCAGTCGAGTAGTAAAGTTGGGTAAAAATGTACCTCCCTAGAAGGTGAAATTCTGGAGGTACACATGAATAATAATAAAAGATTTAAGAAGTTGTCACATTCTATATACGAATGTAAGTATCACGTGGTGTTTTGTCCAAAGTATAGATATAAGATATTGAAAGGAGAGATAGGAGATTACGTAAGTAATGCTGTTTATCAGTTGCTAGGATACAAGGACGGAGTAGAAGTAATGGAATTAAATGTACAGGAGGATCATGTTCATCTGGTGATGTCTGTAGCGCCAAAGTATAGCTTGTCAGACATAATGGGATACTTGAAAGGGAAGTTAGCGTTAAGAATGTTTGAGAGATACGAACAGTTAGGGAAGCGGTATTGGGGAAGGCATTTGTGGAGTAGAGGGTATTGCATAAGTACAGTAGGATTGGATGAAGAAAAGATAAGGAAGTATGTGAAATGGCAAGAGAAAAAGGAGAAAGAGAAGGAACAGGAAGAGGAATAAATGTAGGTTAGGGAAAGGAGGGTTAAGGTAGATGTAACATGCCACCTTCTAGGGGCAATAAAATAAGCCACCACCTCAGGTGGTGGTATCTTGACTATTATTGGGAAAAGTTAGCTGCAAAACCTAATTCTGGGCAGTGCGGTTGGCTTAAAGATAAGTATGGCATATCTTGGCAGGTGCTTCCGCATAACATGAATGAATTACTTAGTACAAACCCCAACAAAACTACTCCTGCCATGCTGAAAATGAAGAAGATAATCATAGCTGACTTGGAGAATGCTGCCAAAATGTAGTCGTTGATTATGAAACAAGAAATCACGTCGTACAATGCCCCTAATGGGAGTGGATTACATCGCTTTGACAGATTGAGGATAGAACGTACCTCAGTACATTCTACGTGCCTGTTAGGCCTATCTGGACATCTATAGATGAAATATAATCTCAAAGAAATCTACAGAGACCTAAGAGCATTTGGTTCTATCCCATTTTATCTTATAGTCATGGCAAGATCACTAGTAGGAGAATACATGCTCTTTGTCTGGCAACTATTAATCGCAGGGATTCTGCTGCTACTTATCACATTAGCAACAAAAAAACCAAGATCCAAAATCCAAATCGACTATCACATAGCAGCTGTGCTAATCTTAGTAGTATTCACATCTTTATTTTACGAGCACCTATTTTACACAATATTTGTTATTTTCATATTCCTACTAGGGCGTGTTGACATTTCAACGAGCAAGGATAAAAGTAGATGCAAAGTGTAAGAAAGCAAGATAACGACGAGCTAGCTTATCAAAACGACTGAATACACGACGAAAGTGCTTAATTTTGTTGATGAAACACTCTACTAAATGTCTTTCTTTGTATAATTCTTTATCGTAACTCCTCTTTTCCTTACGATTTGACCTTGGTGGAATCACAACCTCTATTCCCTTTTCCTTTAATCCTTTTATGAAGTCATCTGAATCGTATGCCTTATCTGCTATGGCATTTTCCATGTCAAGACCCTCTATTAATTCTTCCGCCTTTGTCATCTCATGCCTTTCCCCTCCTGTTAACCTAAATCTTAACGGATTTCCTAATCCATCTACTGCTACATGCACTTTGCTACTAAATCCTCCTTTACTCCTGCCCAAATCTTGATTTTCTTGTCCACCCTCTTTTTTAGGTGCACCTGCTGCACAAGGGTGAGCACGAACAATAGTTGCATCAAGCATCACGCTTTCCATATCAGGATCATCAGCAAAGTGATCAAACATAGCTTCCCAAACTCCTTTATCATCCCAACGAGCAAAGCGTTTGTAAACGCTATTCCAATTGCCATAAGACTCAGGTAAGAGACGCCACTGAGCACCACTTCTCACTATCCAAAGGATAGCTTGAATAAATTTCAAACACGACTCTTCATTATTGACATAAATTGAAGGAAATGCTTTGAGGAAAGCATATTGCTTGATCCACTGTTCTTCTTTAATGCTAATAGTTGACATAGCATTATGAATACCCATTACCATATGACTTTTTCTGCTGGTTAGCTTACTTATTTCTTAAATCCTCGCTTCTGACTCTATTACCTCTGCTTATCATTTCAAATGTCAACACGCCCTAATATTAGCAGCATCAATAAAACTTAAAATAACAAAATCCACAATCACAACAAGCATCATAATATCAATAATCACCTCAGCAATAGCATACCTATTAGCACCATTAATCTAAGCATCATTTAACATCTTCTTTGTAAACTTACGAAAATGTTCCCCATAAATAGACCTAATTCTAACGGATTCTGTGGTTAGCGAATAGTCCCTCCTAAAGAGGAAGAAATCAACAGATTCTCTAACCAGTTCTGGTGGTAAACTTTGCCATTTAACCTATGCACAGGTGATATGAACTCTTTACTTGGTCCTGCCCTAGGACCATACGGTAAAAAGTTTTGTGCTAACGCCCATGCCCTTATTCCTATCTCTGCTGTTTGCAAATGTCCATGAAAATACTTTGTCATAAACAAGTATCTATCCATCCTTTGCATTAACCTGTCTAGCATATTGCTTGTCCTTTTGCAGTTCGGATGATTATACGCCTTTGCATATTCGTGTGCTCTGTCACATAACTTCTTTACTGCCTCAAATACTTTTTCTCCTAGTGTCTCGCTGTTTTTCTCTGCCCATAAGTACAACACCGTTATCTTATCTATAAATCCTTCATATGTTGTTTGATGGTATGCTCCCCATACTAGCTTTGATAATTCCCCAAATATATTTAGCTTCCTTGCTCCTCTTCTTATCTTCAAATATCCATGTAGAAAACACCTTATCAACACTGCTTTTACAAATAGGCTTCTCCATGCTTTTATGGTACTCACAAATCCATCTGTATTTACTGTCTCTGGTTCGTATTCAGTATCTACTTCCTTCACTTCCTCTTTAAACTCTTTATATGCCTCTGTCAGTTTCTCTTCCTCTGCTGTTCTGCTCACTGATGCTCCCCAAAAACATTCATCTCCTACCGTTGTTGCTACATACACCTTCTCTCCATTGCTCTTAGTGTGTTTCTCGTCTGCCACTATGTCTTTTGGGAGCTTCTCTGGGTCTCTTGTTGTTGTTCCTACTATGCTACTCTTCCCAAACTGTTCCGCCATTCTAAACCAATACATATCATCTCTTCCAAACACATATGTCAGTCCTGAAAAAGCTACTTCGTGTTTGAAGTGTAGAAACAAAACTTTTTCTACTTCTGCTGTATATCCTGTCATGTATGGCATTACAAAACTTGGTACTATTTGGTAACATTCCTTCTTACCTTGTGCATTAACTCCTCTAGAACTTATCCGTCTAATTCTAACTTCAGGCATTTTCTTTGATTCGTCGCAGAAACCATTTAATTTGTACCTCTCTTTTATGCTAGTAGGATGACCGGCGATATAAGTTGATTATTTGAGAATCAATTATCATATGGGTAATGAACCCATATAGTGAGCAAGTTGAAAAACATATGCAAAGGTATTATGAATCTTTATCTGAAAAAGATAGACGACGCTATGCTGCTGTAGAAGCGGAGAAGCTAGGTCATGGTGGAATAACATATGTCAGTCAGTTGCTAAAGTGTAGCCCTAATACCATAAAAATAGGATTAGCAGAGCTTGACGATGAGCAAATCTTGTCCCAAACTAGAATTCGCCAAGAAGGTGGAGGACGTAAGTCTGTCATTGAAAATAACCAAGAGCTTGAGTTAGCTTTCTTGCAAATTATTGATCAATATACTGCTGGCTCACCCATGGATCAAAAGATCAAATGGACCTATTTAAACCAGCGTGAATTAACTCAGTTTCTAAAAGAGCAAGGCTTTCAGATAAGTGAAAAACTGGTGGTTCAACTGCTTGAAAAACACAAATTTCGTAAACGTAAGGCAAAGAAAGTGATGAGTGCTAAGGAGTGCATAGATCGTGATGATCAATTCAAGAATATTGCTAAATTAAAAGAAGATTATCAAACTGCTAGACAACCAGTTATTAGCATGGACAGTAAAAAAAAGAGCCTATAGGTGCTTTGTATAGAAACGGTAAAGTGTATAGCCAACAAGCAATAAAAGTTTATGATCATGATTTCTACTCTTTGGCTGAGGCAATAGCTATTCCTCATGGCATTTATGATTTAAGGTATAATCTTGGCTACATAACCATTAATACCAGTCATGACACCAGCGAGTTTGCTTGTGACTGTGTTCGTTTATGGTGGCAAAATCACGCAATTAAACTCTATGCTCACAGCAAAAAATTGCTAATATTGTGTGACTGTGGAGGTAGCAATAATTCTCGACACTACATATTCAAAGAAGCACTACAAAATCTTGCCAATGACCTTGGTTTATCCATACGTATAGCACATTATCCACCCTATAGTTCCAAGTATAATCCTATAGAACATCGTTTATTCCCTCATGTAACTCGTGCTTGCCAAGGAGTTATACTAGATTCCGTGGAAATCCTCAAGATGCTTATATCTAGAACAGAAACTAAAACAGGACTTAAGGTTTTTGTAAATGTCATAGATAAGCACTATAAGAAAGGGCAAAAAGCTGATGAAAATTTCAAACAGGCAATGCCCATTGTTTTTGATGATTTTTTACCATCTTGGAATTACACTGCTGTTCCCCAATAATTTTGAAATGCTCAAGTTATTTCGCCGACGATCCTAGGAAATATTTCAGGATGCTTTTCTATACATCCATCCACATAGGCACGGAATAATTCTTTGTCTTCAATAATCTGGTTATATGTTTCCTGATCTATTAGTATACAAATTCGTTTACTTTCTCGCTGTTCAAGATCTTGTTTTTCCCTTTGACATTCTCTATTCTTATGTTGAGGTGTTTCTTGGTCCATATCATGTATAACACCTCATTTGCTCTCTTTTTTCAATAACCACAGAATTAGTTAGAATTTGAATTAGGAAACTAAATGATGAAACCTTGCTCCGCACCATTATCAGTAGTGTAATTGGCTATGCACTACATAGGACGATTCTCGACCCAGACAATAAAGTCAACACTGATAAAGACATCGAAAGTCTGGTAGATGTGTTAATGAAGGGAATTGGAAACGCTAAGGTATTGCAATGACTCGAGTTCTAGTTACAGGTGGCACAGGTACATTGGGAAAGCAGGTTGTTAAAAAGCTTGAAAATAGGGGGCATACCCCACGCATCATGAGTCGTCGAGCAGGAAACCAAACAGGTGCTGAATGGGTACAAGCAGATTTGAGTATTGCCCACACCTTAAATAAGGCAGTTGATGGTGTTGATGTCATTGTTCATGCAGCAAGCGGTGCTAAGCTCCGCAAGGTCGATATTGAGGGAACACAAAGGCTTATAGATGCTGCTCATACTGCTCGAGTTAAACACATTCTTTATGTTTCTATCGTTGGGATTGATAAAATTCCCTTTTTTTACTACCAAGCAAAGTTACAAGCAGAACAATTTATTGAAGCAAGTCCCGTGCCTTGGTCTATTTTGCGTGCTACGCAGTTTCATTCACTACCCAATGCTTTATTTAAAAATTTAAGTCACTTCCCTCTCTTTTTCGTTCCTAAAACATTCAAAGTACAACCTATTGATCCCTTTGATGTTGCAGAGCGTATAGTTGACCAAGTATCTAGTGGAGCAGGTGGAAAACTTGCTGATATCGGTGGACCTGAAGTGCTTACGCTTGACAAAATGGCACAAAGCTGGCTTAAAGCTCAAGGTAAACAGCATCGTATTTTACATTTACCCTTAACTGGCCAAGTTGCTCGAGGGTTTCGTGAGGGTTTTAATACTGTACCAAATAATCCTTATGGAACTCTAACTTGGCAACATTGGTTGGAGCAAAGGTACAATAGCTGACAGGTCTTTTGTTATATATGCTTGTATAAATATTGGGGCTGGTATGTTTGCAGCTACATGATGTAAGAGAAAAGGAAATTTATTATGTCAAATTTAGGACAACAATCCAATATCTCAACTTTGCATGTGCCCAAGACAATTACACTTCATGATGGGAGAACTTTGGCCTATATTGAATGTGGAGATACTGAAGGCACGCCGGTGTTTCATTTTCACGGTCATCCCGGGTCAAGACTCGAGTCACTCATAGCCGATAAAGCAGCAAGGAGTGCTGGAGTCCGTCTTATCGGCATTGACCGTCCCGGCATGGGATTTTCTGATTTCAAGAGAGGGAGGTGTCTCTTAGATTGGCCAGACGATGTGCTCGAGTTAGCTGATGCTTTGGAGATCAATCAGTTTTCAGTGCAAGGGGCTTCAGGAGGAGGCCCTTATGTAATTGCTTGTGCATATAGACTCGCTGATCGTCTGTTAGCTTGTGGTGTCATTGCTGGCCTAGGACCAATTCATCTTTTAGGCACAAAGGATATGATGTTAACGAACCGCATACAATTTGCACTGGCCTGTCGGATGCCTTGGTTAGTCCAAATCCTTTTATGGGCGTATTTAGGCCGCTATGGGAAGTATGTGGATGATGAAGAAAAGTTAGAACTGTTAGGAAATAAGATGGCACAAGGAATGTCAAATTCTGCTAATAACCCTGATCTACCTAAGCTTTATGTTCAAGAAACGTTAGAAGCATTTCGACAGGGTAGCCATGGCGCAGCCTATGACGCATCACTATTCACACAACCTTGGGGATTTGAGTTAGAAGACATTAAATTTGAGAAAATTTACCTATGGCATGGAGAACGTGATGTACATGTTCCTATCGAAATGGCCCATTTCTTGGAAAAAAAGATACCACAATGCAAAGTTCGCTATTTCGCTGATGAGGATCACATGGCAGTGGTATTTAACCACTTGGAAGAGGTAATGACGGCTATGAGTCAAGATAAGAGGGTTTGAGTGGGCATACTAACTTTCCTTCTGATCATAATGTCACACCCTCTTTGATAATAGCAGATAGTAAAGGATTTTAGTAGCAGAAAGTATAGTTTCTGTTACCAAATAGAGAGATCCAAAGTCGATAATACAGTTGCCCTGACTGATTTTAAAAACTGTCGAATTTTATGTGCTACAAAGAGTGGTATGGAAATTCTCGCTAACATAATTCTCTTCATTGCAATAGCTTTTGTTGTGCTCTCGATAGCTAATATCCGTTCTAAAGTGTGCAATGGGGAAATCACTATGCCTCCTTTTATTGCAGCAGTATTACTTTTCGGAATATTTGTAATAATCGTGCTTGCAACAGGCCTATCACCTTTTCATCTACTCTGGATGTTCCCCTTGAGTTTTGTATTTGGAACATTTTCACTTGTCTTTCCTCCAATAGTCGCAATCGTACTTTCTTTTACAATTTTATTGTTAATGACTGGCAGGAGGGAAAAAGAAGAAGAGACTGAAGAAATAGAAATGGTTGGCAAAAGAAAAAGGTTTAGGATAAACGAAATAGAAGTAATAGAAGGAATAGAGTGGACTGAAAAACCAAAACGACCTCAAAGACCCAAAAAATCAAGAAGGTAATTTTCCTACCAGAAGTCCATTATTGCCATAATTGTTCTTTATGCTCATTGAGGACAATCGCCCCCCTGCCCTATTAACTGCTAACAAGTATAAATTTCCTTGCTCATAGAATAAATCAAGAGTTTGACCTAGAAAAATAATGTCTTGTGGGAAGGCTATTTTAAGATGCAAGAAGTCGTTTATATCGGTCAATATCGTCTTTTTGCAACTCCTTTCCAGAAGGTGAAATTTGATTGTCATCCTAAACTTAGAAACTCAAAAATCTGGGATTTACCCCTATGAAGTGGTCAAGTAACTAAACGGGGTTCAAACTGCAAAGCACAGAGGGCAAATTTTTCAAAATGATCAGTTTACCTGATATTGACCGAGTGATTCTCAATTTAAATTTTAATATTTGCGTCTGGAACAAATTTTAGCTGACTAGATCAAACTCTTGATAAATAGCTTTTCCTTCAGAGGGTCTTTATTGCTTTTTATCTCAAAATTATGTACACTTATGTACATAATCAGTACTCCGCAATCAAATACGAACAGGTAAGGGGATGGATTTGCGAAGACCTAGACGTTCTTTAACCACTTCCCATAACCATATGGAAAAGGTTTCTAAAGGAAACAATTCACATAACACTACCCTAGGTCCTCTTTGCCTCAAGTGCAAATACACCCATTTTAAATATGTCCATAAATTCAATAACATAAACCCTAAACCCATATAAAATAAACGTACTATCGCTAACTTCGTACAAGTCCTGATTCTCACCTTATTAACCATTCGATAACTTGATTCTATCCCAAAACGTTTACGATACTCCTCGTATACTTGCAATGGTGGCATCTTTAGTTTTCCGGTAACTATGTATGCAAATGTTTGTATCCCCCGCTTTCCATATTTCCCCTTGCTGTACTTACATGCTATATATACCTTAAACTTAACTTCCCCATACTTATCACTGTTACGACTGAACTCTGTTTCATAGCTCTGTTTTGTATTCAACAAATCACGAACTTTCTTGCCTCTTCTTACCAGTGGTACTACACAAGGAAAGTCTAAACTTTGTAGGTGCTTTATCACAGAATTATTATCAAAGCCCCTGTCCAATAGCAAACGCTTGATTCTCAACCCTATATCATCAGCTTCAGCTAACAAGCGCTTCAGTACATCCAATACCTTTTCATCTTTATCCATAAGGGTAATTGCTAAGGTGTAGCGGCGATTCTTCTTGATAACATATAAAGTAGCGTAGCAGTGGAACTTAGTAGTACCCTTTTGAGCTTTACCTCCACGCACAGATTCATCAGCTCTATCACCATAGTAATTGATCTCAGTAATGTCGATTGCACAACGCAAAGGTGTTTTGAAGAGGTTTTTAGGAAGGTTATCTCTCATGGCACCATTGAGCTGTGCTTCTAAATCTCTAGTCTCTTCAGGCAAAGCATCTTTGATGAAATTACGTACAGTATTAGGGGAAGGAGCACCTTTGAGGTCTTTACAGGCTTGTTCTATAGAAATATTTCTAGTAGCAGCAGCTAGTATGACATCAGAAATATCTTGAGTTGAGTAGGAACTACCAGAGGCATCGAAATCAAATTTCTGATCAATAATTTCACTAGCTTGTTGATGAACATCATTTGCTTCTAAGCAAGAGGGTGAGTTAAGATTTACTAGAGTCACAATAGTCTCCTTAAGGAATTCACTATCCTTTAATTTATGACTTTGTTGACTCTTTTTCATGTAGCTACCTCACAGCTATTTTTCCCTTTTTTATGTTATACACTTATTTTGCGGAGTACTGATAATTAATGAAATGAGGTGCGGGCGTAGTTTTCAGTTAGGGGGGTGGGAGAAATTAAGCGCAAAAAAGGCACAAATCAATTTATGACTAATAAAGCTGAAAACACCAATAAACACTCTATGGGAAAACATTTCAATCTCTTTAACTACCAATCTTTAATTGTCTTTAAAAACAGCTTCTATAGTTACCCCCTAAGTAGAAACTACGCCCATGAGGTGCCTATGATATTACAAGCAGAACCAGTCAAAACCATAGGTGTAAAAGAATTCAGAGAAAATCTTGCTGAGTATATGAACTCTGATTCTCCTGTTGCAGTAACGAAGCATGGGCTTACTGTAGGATACTACCTCCCAGCTCGTCATCCAGTAAAAGACGCAGATAAAGAAGCACTAGAATCAGCAGCGCAGAAACTTAACAGTTTACTTGAAGCAAAAGGTATTGATCCAGAAGACCTTATTAATGATTTTAAGGAGTTAAAAGAACAGCGCAAACAGCAGAAGAAAAATGCATAGAAGATTAGTTTTAGACGCAAATATTCTTATAAGCGCTGTAGTTGGGAATAAAGTCCATAAGATTATTTCTGAGTATGAAGGCGAAATTGATTTCCTGACAGCAGAAGAAGCATTCTTGGATGCAAGGCAGTATGTACCTGAAATAATCACAAAGCGAGGTGGAAGTACTCCTGATATAGAAGCAGCTACATTAAAGCTAGACCTACTCGAAAAGTTTGTACAAGCAGTTCCAATAGGTGACTTTGCCACTTTTGAGGATGTGGCACGTAGAATAATGAAAACCCGAGACGAAGATGACTGGCCTTACCTTGCTCTTGCACTACGTTTTAACTGTCCTATCTAGACTGAAGATAAAGACTTCTTTGGTTGTGGCATAGCAGTATGGATAACAAATCGCATAAGGTACTTTTTAGGAGAAGAAACATAAAGTACAGGAAACTATAAAAGACAATATATTAGGCTACTCTAAGTATAGCTAACACTATATTGCTGTAAGGTGACTTGATGATTAGCCCTCCCGCACGTATTGATAAAGCGTTGTTCTCGAAATCCCCATCATCTCACAGATTTTCTGGGCGGTAAGTTCTTTCTGATGGTACAATGCCACTGCTGCTTTTCTTTATTGTGATTTAGACTTACTCTTCTTCCAGTCAGTAATCATTGTTGCCATTCCTTTAGCTTTCGGGCATTCATTGCGCATCAATCCTGAAATCACACCAGCCCTATTCTTCTCTGGTTGATTTTGACTGACCTTCCATTTTCCAAGAAGTTTTGTTATGACAATCTCAATGCCGACAATGGCATTAATAAGATTTTCAGTAAACTTGTGTGGCGCATCTGAAACAGTCCATGGATCAGCCATTGCGATTTCGTTGTGGTTCGTCAGGCTCTCAAGATGTTCACGTATCCAAAGAGCATCATTAATAATGCGTATGGAACCATAGGCATGGACAACAGCATAATTCCATGTAGGAACAACCTTTCCAGTCTCTTTTTTTGTAGGATACCAAGATGGAGATACGTAGGAATCCAATCCATGAAATATAGCTAATCCTTCAATATCATTCATCAAATCATGCCACATAGGATTAGCCCGATCCACATGCCCACGTAAAGTTCCAAGTGATGATTCATCTGATAGATGTAGTGGGATATGGTTTGCATCTAATCCATTTGTAGACATTGTAATAAGGGTAGCAAGGGGTTGCTCTTGGATTAATTTGTGTAAAATTTCGATTCTTGTTTCTTCAAGATGCTTAGGTACATACATATTATTCCATTCATTTCAATCAGGTTATTACTATGATTTTGTGCAAAATCTATAGTAATGGAAAATTAGCGTGGTTTTTTATGCCACTATCGGTAAGGAAAAAATCATCTGATAGTTGAGGTAAATTATTTCTATATTTTGTCATTTTTTATCTCCTTAAATTGTTTAAATTATGAAAAGGTTCTGGTAAATCAGTGGTAGCATATTGCTTTAAATAAATCAGTAGAGCAATTAAGGTTGGTGTAAAGGATAAAAGGTTGTAAACAAAGTGCAACTCAATGCGAGGAAAAAAAACCTCGAGCAAGCTCTGTTGTTTAACAGCATGAAATAAATAGTACCCTGTAAGGTATTGTACCTGTAATAGTATGTGCTCGAGCCAGTGCCAAGCCTGTGCAACAATTGCAAGTTTCCAAAAAAGTAAGGCCTTACCTTTGTTAAGAAACAAGGGATAAAGTAAGATAAGTCCTGTAAACTGCAAAGTATTCCAAGTACTATGGAGATATTCTGAGGTAGCAAGGCTAGGAAACCAAAGCCCTAATACTCCACCTGCTTCTCTAGCAGGCCACTTAAGAATGGTATACTGGAAAAGTTGTACGAGGTGTTCAGCAAAGTGACCACCTGCAACTATCATGAAAAGTAAAAGGATTTGAGATTGCCAATTGATTCTCAAAGCATTTATTAGAACAGTGTTTGAACGTTTCAATATATTCGGAATTGTTCGCTGTGTGCTTATGCTCATTATATTCTTTTCCTCTGCTTGCTAATAGGGTATTTTTCAGGAACAGGCCAAGCATTTAAGTCAAAAACTAATAGACTAATGCAAGTACATATTTTTTCTATCAGGTTGTAATATTTGTGTAAACTTGATTCTATTTTGCTAATCATTGTTAACCTTCCTAGTTATAGTAAGTTTGTGTGGGCGGGGCTATAAACCTCTACCCATTAATTACCTTAACTGTGAACGAAACTTACTCTGAGACCATCACTTCAAAGCGTAAGTCAATTAGTAGGATGTCAAAAGGGTGGTTAACATACCCCTAAAATTGGACCTAACGATTCCTAACAACATGACTAACAAAGAATAATTTTTGTTTTCTGAAGGCTAATTAGGTTGATCAATACAAGCAAGACTATTTTGATTACAATAAGGATACACCACGCTTTATGCAAGCATTTATAAAATCTGGTAAACTGTTTCAATGCTCCTACGCACTTTAGGTAAGCTCGAGCTACAAAAAACAAACTTTAGCCGTCCTAAACCTTTGCTATTATTATGCTATTTGGCACTCGAGGGTCCTCAAGAAAGACGTCACGTAGCTGAGCTTTTCTGGCCAGAGGCCTCTGATCACATGAAAAGTTTAGGTGTAGCTTTAGCTCAATTACGACGTGACGTGCCTGAAGCAATTGAAGCCAGCCCTACTCAATTACGTGCCCTTGTTGATACTGATATTAAGGCTTTAGAAACTGCCATTATAAAAGAAGATATTGAAAGTGCTTGCAAACTTTATCAGGGAGCATTTTTAGAGGGGTTTTACCTTAGTAATTGGAGTGCTGAACTTGAAGAGTGGGTATATGCAAAACGTGAGCATTTAGCCCACTTAACTCGCCAAGCTATTTTGAAGTTTGCAGAGAAAAAAATGAGTGAGGGTGAATATACTACTGCTGCTCAGCATGCCAAGTTAGCTTATAATCTTGCTGGAGCACCCAATTTAGAAATTGAAGATTTAAAACGTTGTTATAATCTGCTCCTAGCAAGTGACAGTCCAGAGGTTCGCAATATCAAAAAAGAACTTCAAGAGTATGGCATTACCCCTGCCACTTCCCAAGAAGTCAAGTCAATTATTAGCAAAGAACAGCAAAAACCCAATAATAACTTACCACCCCTACCTCCTTTGTTTATGGGCCGTCAAAGAGAGTTAGCAGAAATTCAAGATTTGTTAACTCAAGAAGATTGCCGACTCTTGACTGTAGTTGGTACAGGAGGGGTAGGAAAAACCTCTTTAGTTTTACAGGTTGCCAAACAACTACTGGAAAAGGAATATTTTGAAGATGGTCTCTACTTTGTTCCTCTAGCAGCTATTAATGATCCTGACTTAGTAGCCTCGAGCATAGCCCAAAACTTAGATGTTGCTGAGAATCCTAATAAACCTGTCATTGATAGTCTTAAGGTTTTTTTTAAAGAAAAACAAATCTTATTAATACTTGACAACTTTGAGCAAATTACAGCAGCTTCCTCAGCGCTTGGTGGGCTTTTGCAAAGCTGCCCTGAAATAAAACTACTAGTAACTAGTCGTGTTCCTTTGCACCTAAGTTTAGAAAAAGAATATCCCCTTGAACCTCTAAATTTGCCTAATTTGCACAATTTATCTGCTACTAATGATTTACTAAATTATCCTGCGATTGCTTTATTCGTTGAAAATGCTAGGAACACTAAGCCTAGCTTTACTCTTAATGAGGAAAATGCTAGGACAATTGCTGAAATATGCTGTTCTTTAGATGGTTTACCCCTTGCTATTTACTTAGCATCTGCACGAATTAAAATGTTGAGCCCTAAAGCACTATTAAAGCGTCTAGATAGTCGTCTTGAGATTCTTAAAGGTGGAGCTAAAGATGTTCCTAGCCGCCATCAAACACTGCAAGCAGCTATTGATTGGAGTTATAGTCTTTTAACAGAAGCTGAGCAAGTACTTTTTAGACGCTTGGCTATTTTCGTAGGAGGATTTAGTTTAGAGGCGGCTGAAAGTGTTTGTCAAGGATTAAATGTTTTAGACGGTATAACAGAATTGGTTGATAAGAGCCTGATACGCTCTGAAGAGCAAGCTTCTGGTGAGATGCGCTTCTTTATGATCGAGACTATACGTGAATATGCTTTAAATTGTTTAAAAAAATCAGGAGAATTAGAAGAACTAAAAGAGGCTCATGCTAACTATTATCTTGCTTTAGTTGAGCAAGCAGAGCCAGAGCTTACTAAAGTTCAGCAAATAGAATGGTTTACTAAGTTGGCTGAAGAACATAATAATGTGCGTGCAGCAATTTCTTGGGCAGAATCTAAGGATAAAATTGAGCTGGGTTTAAAGTTGGTTACTGCTGTCTGGCGCTTTTGGATAGTGCGTGGTCACCTGCGTGAAGGCAGTCTGCGCCTAAAGAGTTTGCTAAATCATCCCAAAGCCCAAGTCAAAACAATGGCTCGAGCCAAGGCTCTAAATGTTTTAGGTACTTTAATGTTTACTATAGGCAACTTTGACAAAGCCAAAGTGATTTTTGAAGAAAGTTTAGCTATTGCTCGAGGCTTTGATGATGAGCTAGCTTTAGCTAACATTCTAAACAGTTTGGGCTGGGTTAGTTTTCATTGTGGATATACTGCCAAAGGGCAAGAACTCTCTGAAGAAGCTTTAAAAAAACATAAAAGTCTTAGTAACAAAAGAGGTATAGCACTATCTTTAAATAATCTAGCTTGGAGTGCTCTTTATAGAGGAGAACCCCTTAAAGCTAAGCCATTTTTTCAAGAAAGCCTAAAAATTAGGCAAGAAATAGAAGATAAGCGTGGAATGGCTTTTGCCTTTGCTAACTTAGCTTGGGCAGAAAACACTTTAGGTAACTATAATGAAAGCATGCAGCTACTTGAAAAGGCTTTTGAGATACTCAAGCACTTTGAAGACAAGCAAATCACTGGCTGGGCTAAATCTTTGCAGGGAAAAAGCTTCTTTGAGCAGGGTGACCTAGTAAAGGCTGCTAAATATGCCCAAGAAAGTCTAGAGTTATTTCACGAGGCGGGCAACCAAGAAATTCTTGCTTTAGCAGCAACATTACTAGCTGATATAAGTTGTAAACAAGGGGATTTAATAGCTGCTAAAGACTATCTTAATGAAGCTAAAAATTATTGGCAAATTATAGATGGTTACAAGTGGGGTATAGCCCATACACTTCTAGTACAAGGTAAACTGGCCTATGTTCAAAAAGATTACAATCTAGCCTTAGAATTTATAAGTAGCAGTCTAAATTTACGTGCAGAGATTGATGACAAACTCGGCTTGGCCCAATGTTATGAAACTTTAGCCTATCTAAAAATCGCTACAGAAGAATATGAATTAGCTGTTGAAATGTTAGCAAAAGCTGAAAGTTTGCGCAGTGAATTTGCTGCACCTTTGCCTCCTATAGCCCAAGAAGCTTATCAAAAAGCATTACAAAAGTTGAAAATTGAGTCAAGGACTTAAGCACTGCAAGATAAAGATAAAAAAGCAAAGTTAATAAGGTTCATAGTGTTTTCCTTCAAGACCTGTAAAAAGATTTGTTTCTAACCCTCTACTGCCATTAACTAAACTGTAAGCACGATAAAAACTTTGCTCAGCAAAAACTTCTTGCCACCTAGCTTCAGGTAGTTCCAACAGTACTTCGTAATTACGCAATTGGGACTTGTGGCAGGTGATGGCCTTTTTTACAGTATTAATATAAGCCGAAACATCAATTTTTGTGGTGATAGCCCATTCTTCCCAACCTAAAAATTGTCTTTTGACACCATCAACTTGCATACCTAGTCCACCAAAGATTTTTTGATATTTGCGAGTAATATCTTTACTGTCAGCGAGGTAGTAAAACTTGCTAATGCAGTGTGGTGCTAGGGAATTTGTTTGATATTGAGAATTTGCTGCTTGTAAAACTGCTGCACAGGCAAACTGAGAAATAGCTATGTGATCTGGATGCCCGTAGCTCCCATCTGGTCCAAAAGTTAAAATCACTTGAGGTTTTATACTACGTATCTGCCAAGCAATCTTTCTAATTACTTCTTGTGGCTCAACTTGGTCTAGTTCTCCATCCATATGATCTAAGAAGTGGATTTGCTTTATGCCTAAAATGTGACTGGCAGCTTGTAACTCTTTAGTGCGAAGATCTCCTAAAGCTTCTGGACCGGGGTAATCTTCTTTTTTACCTTTCCAACCTTTTTGGCCTCGAGTAGCCATAATAAGAGAAACATCAATGCCTTGGGCAGCATATTTAGCTATCACCCCACCAAAACCCAAAGATTCATCATCTGGGTGGGCTAAAACACACATAAGCTTGTTTGTGGAATTCATTGACTTTCCCTAACTTCCTTAGAAAAATTGTGCCTTTTTGAAACATGCCAAGCAGCAAGTCCAAAAATTAGTAATCCTATACAACCACATAGTTTTTCAAAAAGACTGTAATATTTCTGTGATGCAGTTCTAAGTTTTTCTCTTGATTGAAGTTGTGTTAGGGTTTTGTCACTTAACATTTAGTTCTCCTATTACAAATAAAATTCAGTGGGTAAAGAAAGAGAGTCTCTACCCACTAGAATGTAAGTTTTATTTTGAGACCATCATCTCAAAACGTAAGTTGACACCTTCACTACCATTAAAACCTAAAAAGGCTTGAGCAACTTCACCTCGAGCTTGAACATATTCACCTGTACCACCTGTTATAGCGCGTTTAATGTTAACATTTACATCTGCAATTTCGTAGCCTTCTGTCACAAGTGTGTTTTGACCGAGTTCACTGCCAAAATTGTAAAGCTGAGTAGTAATTACCCAAGCTCCTGTTTCAGTATGTGCACCAGCACCAACAAACACGCCTCGACATGTCCACTCACCAATAACTTTATCGGGGAATTCAGGGTTGCCATCAGCAAGTACACCATTACCACCTTCAAGTGTACCGTACTCGTAAATGTAGCCTTGAGTAACAAAGGTATTCCCATGAGCTGGCATACCATCTTCAAATACTGGAGCCTCGTCGAAGACAAACTTAGACATATTCTCAGCTACATCAAAACGAACAATGTTTGTGCTTTCACTTGAATTGCTCCCTTGAGCAATACATGCAGCTGTAAAAACCACTAATAAAACTAAAATACCTAAACCTAATAACTTTTTCATTTCTGAAACTCCTAATTAATTTCCGTTTTGCCTTAGCGCAACGGTAATTAGTAGGATGCCAGAAATATAGTTAACAAGCCCCTAAAAGTAGTATAACAATTTCTAACAGCACCTCTAACAGCACCCCTAACAACCTCCTTATAACTAGATCACGATTTTCAAAAGATGGGCAATTCCAGTAAAAATGTGATTGGGAAAAGACTTTTTGTCATTCAAAAACTATATCGTAATCCTACAAACACATTGCTATTTGTTTGAAATTGCCCAAAGAAGCTATTGTCATCAAGTCCATAAAATAAATTTACTCCACCTTCAAAACGCCACCTATCATCATAGCGATAGCTGGATTTAAAACGTAAATAACCATCTAAGTCAGAGGGGCTAAAAAAGGTAAAGAGAGAAAGTGTTAAGTCTTGATTGAGTAACATCTGGGTAAGGCGTAGTGTAAACGTATGGCGAAACTGATCTTGAACTTGGGCACCAGCAGGTAAGTTTGCTTTGTAAGCTCCATGATTCATCATAGCTTCTAAGTAATACTGTCCACCTCCTGTAAGATTAGGTGCAATCTCTTGCTCGTAGCCTACTAAAAAGCGAAATTCACTATTGCGAACAAGTGGATTATCACCTGCACGATCATCACGACTATCATAATAACCAGCTTCTACATAACCAATGCCCTCAGCTATTGGACCACGCCCACTTGCTCCATAGACAGATAAGCTGGGAAAAGTTAAGTTTCCTGTGCTAATGTCTTGTCCTGCAGGGCTTTTCCAATAGCCATAGTAACCATAAAGTGCAACTTCAAAAGGGCCAAGGGTGCGGTAGGCTCTAGCATACATATCAAATTCACTCAACCAATCTTCTCTAGCATCCACACTTACAATTTCATTTCGCCCGACTATATCGCTCACAGAAGCATTAAAGTAAGACAAGCGCTCACCTGTAATAAACCTATCACTATTAAAGCGTGGACTATAGATAATATCAAGGTTAACTTCATCAAGGAAAAAAGACAGTTTGATTGCATCTGTAGGGGCTTTGAGATAAGTATCATCACGACCTATCAAAAATGCACGCCAGTCTTTAGGGAAAAGGTCATTGATAAAAAGAAAATCACCAGTTCCCCATGTAAGAATTTGGCGGCCTATCTTAATGTCGAGATAGTCAAGGGGACGTAACACAACATTAGCATGACGTAAGTCAAGTAAACCCTCGCCAGTAGTTAAGTTAACACCATAATTGGCTAAAATAGGATCGAGTTGTAGGTCTAGCCCAAGACCAGCGATACCCCAATCCCATGCTTTTTCAGCATCTACATGAAAACGGGCTTCGGCAAGAGAAAACTCTTTTTGATTGTCATCATCAAATATACGAGCACCCAAACGTGCTTCAGCAAAGCCTGTAACTGTGAAAGGCAAACTTTCTAACCAAGATTTGGTATTGCTTTGTTTTGTTTCTCGAGCAACTTCACCATCAAAACCTAAAGGCAAATCAGGTTCATTTGTATTAGAAAGACCTAGAGGCAAAGTAGGTTCGGCGGATAGTTCATCCTGCAAACAATGTAAAGAATGCTCATTAGAGTCAGGAAGACCCAGGGGCAAGGTGGGCTCTTGGGATGACTCGAGCCCCTGGGGTAAGTTAGGTAAATCAGATTCAGCCATGCTAGAAGGGTCTAGCGACAAAGCAAGTTCACTAGATGACTCAAGTCCTTGTGGCAAGCAGGGCAAAACGGGTTCGTTTGTGCTAGCAAGACCAAAGGGTAAAGCAGGTTCATCGTATGATTCAGGTCCTTGTGAAAAACTAGACTCTTCACTCTCTGAATCTTGAGGTGGAGTAGTTTCATCAGCCCATACATGAAAAATCAAGGCGAGAATGAGGGTAAAGAAAAGTTTCTTAAGCATGAAATCTGTGCCTCTACCGTAACAAGCGCCTCGGTGCTTCGCGTAAATAACGCTCACTAAAGATGTCTTCGCCAATTCCTATGTTATAGCTCACGTCACTGAATGTGAGTGTAGTGTAACCTCCTATACGTGTATCGGTCACACGAGACTCAATAACAGTGATAAAGTCCTGTATGGTTTCAACTTTGAGTGTTTCATAGGTACGATAAACATCACCTTCAGAATCAAAGTACTCAATCTTGACAGGAATAAAGCTTGTTTTATGTACCCATACTTTATAATGGTTAAATTCCACTGAGTTAGGGTCTTTAGGTGTGCTCTGCACTACATAAAAGTCATTAGTTTCTTCTATGAGTTCATGGTTGTCTTCCGCAGGATTACGGCCTGAGACATCTTCATAAAAGAAATGAGAACCAACAAAACTAGTACGTTTATCGCTCGAGGCAATGCGTTTTACCAAATCAAGTGCAGGCAGGTAAAGCCAGCGGTCATCATCTCTATCTATGTTTTTCCACACCATAAAGGCTGTTTTATTAACATCAGCAGGGCGATTAAAATAAAGATAGAATTTTTGTCCAGCAAGGTCTTCACTTAGATCATGACGCAAGATAACAAATTCTCGCTCTCGTTCTCTCCCTTGGCTATCAACAATTGACATGTGAGCACTAGCCTTACCATCAAAACCTTGATAGTAAGCGGCTTCGTTGGCCTTATCGACAATTTCAGCAACATCTATTGCCCAAGCATATGATCCCCAAAATGTAACAAGTATTAACAGGCCAGCAAGTAATGTTGACCACTGATCATTGGTTATTAAGTATGAATTTTTCATAGGGTTTTCCTTTCAGTTTTCCTTTCAAGCTAAGCTTTGTATTTAAAGAGTAAAGGTTGAGATAGGGTAATTAATGCAGGTAGTAAGTTCAAGGTAGTAACGCCTGCTAAAAGCAAGATGGCAGAAATTAACACACCTACAGTTTGATAGGGAACTAGTGGGGCAGCAAGTAGTGGTAAAAACCCACAACCAACCACAATCATATTACGAGCAATTGCTCTTGCAGGCTCAGCAAAAACAGCACTAATGGCCTTTTGCCAGCTGTTATGTTGCTGGTATAAATCCTTGCTCCGTGCTAAGAAGTGAATGGCATAATCAATGGCTAAGCCAAGGCTAAGCGATGATAAAACAGCTACGGGCATATCGTAGTCTTTACCAATGAGGCCAATAAAACCATAGATAGAAGCAATAGCGACAGTTAGCGGAATCATACTGAGTAGACCCCACCAGAACGAGCGGAAAAGTAATGTCATTAGAATAAGCACAATAATAAAGCTACCTAGAAAAGCTCCAAGCATCCCTGTGATCATGCGTTCTTGCCAAACTACATTGATATAGGTAAGGCCAAACCAATTGTGTGTTAGTGCAATAGGAGGAGTGCTATTTGCTAAAAATTGTGAGGTGGTAGCAATCAGCTGCCTCATATCACGATTGTCGCCGCTAGTAAGCTGCAACCACAAAGTGACCTTATGGTAGTCAGGAGTAACAAAATGCCATAAATCTTGGGGGCGGTGGCTATTTTGGTAAGTGATGAGTGTTTGGGCAACAGCAGCTTGTGAGTCGGGAATGCGATAGGCTTCTTGTTCACCTAGAAAGAGTTCACGGTGAACAGTTTTCACAATGTCAGGTAGAGCATTGACTTTACCAACCGTTTCAGTAGCTAGCAAGTGTGTTTGTAGACTTTCAAGGTAGGCAAGCACTTCAGGTTGTTTGAAGGGGTGGTTGTTTAGGGGTTGATTCTCGAGCAATACAATCACCTCATCCCAAGCATCCCAAAGCGCATCACTTTCACTAGCATCTTGTATTGCTAGTGCTTCATCAATTACTGTAGCTAGTAAGGTTTCTTTATCTATTTTAGCAGTAGCAGCTTTATCTAACATGTTACTTACAGTTGCAACTACTGTTGGGTCTTTTTCGTGAAGCCCTTGCTTAAACTCTTCAACAAAGACTTCTGCTTCAAAATCTTGTACCTCTGCTTCTAAGGTAAGGTAAGCCATATATGTTCCCCCAAAGCGCTCATTAAGCGCTTTGTCAGCCACACGAATGTCATGACTTGGTACAAACCACTTTATAGGATTATCGTTAATGTTAATTTGGCGAATACCATAATAAGCGCCTACCCCTAAAAGCAGGGCAATAATAACAATAAGTCTCGGATGACGGTAACTTATCTGGCCCATACTGAACAGCAAGCGAGCGAGTAGAGGTAACCTTTGGGTTTTGCCTTCAGATTTTAGACCAAAGTTCTTAAGTGAATTTTCAGGCAGCAACATAATATAAGCAGGCACCAAAGTCACTGTCAGAAACCATGCTACGAGCACACCAATAGCAATAAAAACACCAAAAACTTGTACTGGAGGGATAGGTACAAAGGCAAGTGAACCAAAACCTGCACAAGTTGTTAAAGTGGTAAAGAGCATCGGTTTGAAAAGTTCATGCATTACTTCTTTTAAAGTAGCAGCTCGGTCACGACTATTTGGATAACGGTCAAAAAAGTCAGACAAAACATGCACTGCGTCAAGTACAGCAATAGGCATGATGAAAATAGGAATCATCGAGCTCATAATATGAATGGTGTTACCCGAGAGAATCAGCAAGGCCATAGTGATAATCACTGACATCACGGCAACAATTATGGGGGCAATAATGAACATTAGATGCCTAAAGAAAAGCCACATCAGCAAGAAAATAAGTAGCATCGCAAGCGGGGCTGACAATGCCATTTGCTTAAACATTTCTACACCAAATTGATCTTGAGCTACAGGTTGTCCAGTAATGTAATAGTTTTCATTACCTTCTAATGTAGCAATCTTCTGACGCAATTCACTTGCTACACGGTAGCTGACATTTTTTGAAGTAACAGGAATATAGAGTGCTAGTGCTTGCCCATCTTGGGATACCAAAGTATCATCTAAAAGCGGGATGTGCTGAGCTTTTTCAGCAATAGCAAGTGCTTCAGCATCGTTCTTAGGTGGGTGCTCCATCAGCCACTCAAACTTTACTGTACCTAGACCACCTTGCTCGATATTATCAACAGTTGAAGGACTGAGGATTTCTACGTCTACTACGCCTTTGTATTCACCATTTTCTTCCCAGCCAATGGTTTTAGCAAAGTTAACCAGTTCGGAAATGTTACTGAGTGATTTCGTATTGAAGACACCCTGCGGGTGTTCATTGTTGGTAATACCAACAACAACTATTTCGTAGAGGCTAAATTCACGCTTCATTTCATTGTGAAATACGCGTGCAGGTTCGTTGGCCTTGAGCATGTTTTCAGGATCAGTATCAATCTTGATGGAATTAAGAACACTAAAGCTCTGTGGCCACAAGATAGCAAGTAGTACAAGGGCTATCAGCACTAGGCATAATAGTTTTGCTAGCCACAAATAAGCTTTAGGATGATTACTGGCATGTTTTGATAGGAATATCATTTAACCAGACTCCCAAAGTTCATAGCTGTGAATGAGTGTAAATCAGGTGCTACAGTCATTTTTGTCTCCTATCCATTACCTACAACCTTGAGTCTATTCAAGGTGTGACCTATAAAAATTATGTTGTTTTGCATGTTAATGCTCCTTAAAGATTTTTAGCAAGGCTTTCCTTGCTAGGTTTCAAAGTTTAAAGAAGCTAGCGTACTATTATCGTCTCATAATCGTCTTATATCGGGGAATGGTTAGGGAGCGATGTATATGGGGTTTTAGATAATGTGTTTTCCACACAACGAAAAGTAAAAAATAATAAAACACACCCAACCATTTCCATGTAATAAATCACAAAATTGGCGAGGTAAACCTCTGATAGATCATGCAACAGTTGTTAACCTAATCAGCAACACTAAAACAGAAACAGGATTAACAATCAAAGCTAGACTTGATAAAAACACCTATCAAAAGGGCATCAAAGTTACCGATGAAGAATTTGCTCAGCTCAACCTACATAAAGAAACTTTTCATGGTGAATGGAACTATACAATTAGACCAAATTGAAAACTTATTTTTGCTCAAACCCTTACCTAGAAATTAGGTACGGGCGGTTCTTAGGGGAGGAAGTGATGGCGACATCATTTCCTTACCCGACATGAACTTATCTTGACAAGTCTTCTAGTAAAGTTTTTGCTGCTTGTAAATCAGCAGTATCAAATCCTTCAGTAAACCAGTTGTAAATGGTAGCTAATTCCTGCTGAGCCCCTGCAGTTTTCCCCTCTTCCTGCCACAAACGACTCAAGCTCATAGTCGCTCGCAATTCCAATGATTTTGCTTCTTGTTCTTTAGCAATGTCAATTGCTTGCAAGAAGTATTTTTCAGGTGTAGTTTTATTGTCAGGTTTTAATTTGAGAAGCAACTCCCCTTTTAAGCGATTTAACTCTGCTTTAGCAAAATGTCCTGTGTCTTTGGGCAAACCAGCCAAACCATCGTTAACAACCGTTAACCCCTTTTCAAAAAGGCCAGCTTGAAAATATGTATCTGCTATGACACCCCACAAATAGCAGCGCATGTTTTTTTCTTGGGTCATTTCATAATTTTCTTGACCCTGAGCAAGCAACTTCAATCCTTCTTCTGTCTGCCCTTGCATTACCAAGAGCCAACCTTGTGTTATAGTTAACCAACCTATACACCAAATGAACCCCTGTTCTACCATAATGGGGAGGGTATAAGAAATTATTTTTTGAGTTGCCTGCAGATCACCACAGTATTGATGACAAATGGTTAGCATAACCGAATTAATACCTAGTGAAAAGGGGTGCTCTAACTTTTGTGCAGCCGTAAACATACTGTGGGCCTTTTCTCTGGCTTTATCTACATAGCCTAAATGCCACAGAGTATCTGCTAAGAAAGTCATGCTTATCACTCCAACATCATGACCAAAAAGCATAATGATATTGCTGCTTTGTTCAGGATTGTAGAGTGACTCGAGCTTCTCAGAGTGTTCTTTAGCTGACGATAGCTCGCCTACACTAAGTAATGTAAGTGTCATGCCAAAATGGCCTACTACCTTAAAAGGAATTTCTTCACGGCTACTACCTAAGTTATTACCTAAGTCAATAAGACGCTGAGATATTTCACGGCCCTTTTCCATCTCGGCCCAAGATATGTGGTAAGAGAATAGTGCACCTAAAACTGAGAATATATATGAGTTATCCCCAATTTGCTCACAGATCTCTAAGGCACGATTTAAAGCTTTCCCCGCTCCCGGTGATCCCCAGCCTTGGGTAGCCATAAATGACATACCTAAAGAAATCTGTAGTTTTAGCTCTTGTCCATTTCGTTCAGCGGTTTCTGGGAAAGGTTTTAGTAGCTCGAGACCCTGCATAAAGTGATCAATTGCTTCTTTATGAGCTGAAAGGCGTGCAGCTGAACTTCCTGCACTAAGTAAGTAACCAATGGCTTTCTCAGGGATGTCTGCCACTTGATAATAGTGTGCTAGTTGCACTGCTACCTTCTCAGTTTGCTCACCATAAATAGCTTCTATAGCATTGGCTACACTTTCATTTAAATCAGCTTGCTCTATCTCATCTAGATTGTTGTAAAGATAGCGTTGGATTAGAATGTGCTGGAAGCGATAACGAGATAGTTTGATTGCCCCCTCACGCTTTATCCCTTGTGCCTTTACTAGATAATGTGCTTTATCTAATTCCCGACTTAGCTGACGAACTACTTCACGCCTATCAAGTCCCAAAACTTCAGCTAAAACTTCAGCACTAAACTCTTCCCCCTCTACACTGGCTACTTGCAGTATTTCTCTTAGTGGAGTAGACAAACGACCAATTCGTTCACCTATAACTCCCTCTACTAGTGCTGGCATCGCTTTCCAGTCAATACTTGCTTCCTCTAGCCAATGTCCATCCTTCTTAACAATATCTCCACGCTCCTTTAAGCTACGTAGAAGTTCAACAGTAAATAGAGGATGCCCTCCTGTCTGTTTGAGCATAATTGCTCGGAAATTGGCATCTAGCTTATTAGGCTCAGCATCTATTAGTTCGTCTATAAAGGTTTTGCCTGTTACTTGACTTAGATCAATACTAATTTCACCAAAAACACGCTGACATTCATTAATCACTTGTTCCAATGGGTGACGTTCACCATTACGACCTATACTTACCTCACTAGGCCTATAAGCTCCTATAATAAGCACAGGGTAACCTTCTAAACGTTTAATTAAATGAAGAAAAAGGTTAGTAGAGCCTGTATCTATCCATTGCACATCATCTAGAAAAAGTAAAAGCGGCTTTTTTCTTGCTAGTGCCTGAAGAACTTTAGCGTACTGTTCAAAAAGTGCACTTTGTTGTACTTGACTGAGTTGACTACTCTTTTGACTAGCAATTTCCTGCAGCTCACTTAACCAAGGAGCACCTTGGGGAGAATGAGCAACTCCACGGCTAATTAACCCACGAACCGAGATAAAAACATCTAGTAAATCTGGACCACAAGTTATAATAGCTTCCACTGCTGCTGGTAGCATATCCCACAGTGCTTTAGCACTATCTGGAGTAAGCTTCCCAACTTCTGCCTTAGCTTGAACGTCTCCAGTAAGAAGCTCTAAGATTTCACGAAACGGTAAATAAGGATCACCAATTCCTGTATAGGCATTGCAGTTACCACTAACAACTGTAAAATCTTTATTTTCTTGAACCTGTTGGGAAAATGCTCTTAATAGAGAACTTTTACCTTGTCCTGCTTCTCCTAGCACAAATGCTACTTGGTGTTGCTTGTCTAAGAGTTTATCAAGGTAACTGTTTAACCTTGACATTTCTTGTTGTCGTGCAACAAAAACAGGGGTTTTAAGCTCTACTGATAGTGAGTCTAACTCTAAGAAGCTAGATGGGGAGATAGTTTTATTAGATATAGCTTCGGTTGTTGGGGGAATGGGGACATCGTTTTGACGGATGTATTCAACTAGCTCGAGCGTAGCACTCTCTGGCTCACCCCCCAATTCTTCTTTGAGCATCTGTTCAAATTGTTTAAAGACTTCAAGGGCCTTACTTTTTTTACCATCTAAGTGCAGACTTCGCAAGTAATGTTTTAGCACGTCTTCATCAAAGGGATCAGCTTTGTGTAGTTTCCCGAGCGCATCTGCTATGTTGCTATAGTGACCTTTTGCTTCTAAAGCTGAAGTAAGTTGAAAGACTGCTTTGCGCCAAGCATTAAAAATTTCTTGCCGTTCTGTCTCGAGCCATGCATCAAATTCTGGTGCACTATCTAGCCTAAATCCCTCCATTAATTCCCCAGCATAGAGCTGTACTATTTCTGAGGGATTTTGTGTATTTAGTGTTTCCCGAAACATTTTAAGATCTGTATCAGCTAGCCAGCGCAATCGGGTTCTTTCTACATCTAGATTTTCCACGTAAGACAAGTTTTTTAAGCGGCCAAGCAGTTTTCTTAAATTGTGACGAGCATTTTCTTCAGGAACATCTGACCAAAATAAGTAGGTTAAAACACTACGATCAACCCAATGTTCTTTGTGAGCTAGGTAATAGAGTAAGGCAGATAACTTAGTTGTAGATGGCACAATCCATTCACCATCAAACTTTATAGCAGGGGGACCTAGTAACCTAACATAAGTGGACATAACCTATGATATAAAATTAAAAGTTATTAGTGAAAGTGTGAAAGCACCTGTGCTTGTTGGATTGTCCCAAAAGCTAAAAATATTTCATTCTGATGAAGATGATGTTTAAGTAGAGTCTATCTCTTCCGTAAAATCTCGGAGGTTTTGAAAAATTCCGAGATTTGGGTTGCCCTTCGCTGTATTTTAGGGAAATTCCAGATTCTTCTAGTGCACTATACAAATCTAGAGATACTCACTGCTGTAAAAGCTAAAGCCATCAGAATAGTTCCAATACCTAGAGCTCGAGGTAAAACATGTAAAGTAAAGCTCAAAAATTTATTGGTGGGTTTGGTAGTACGCCTTTTTTCTATAGCTATAAAATATAAGCAAAGCGCAATAGCAGTGGGTGTAAAGGCCAATAAATTATAGGCAAAGTGAAGTTCTATACGAGGGAAGAAAAACTCGAGCAAACTAGTTTGCCGGCTAGCACCAAACAGGTAGTAACCAGTAAGGTACTGTACTTGTAAGATAGTGTGCTCGAGAAAGTGCCAACTTTGGGCAATAAACGCAATATTCCACCATTTAGAAACGTGCTTATATTTTCTAAAACCGTACCAGAGCAAAATAAGACCAGTAAGCTGTAAAGAATTATAAGCCATATGCAAAACTTCATTTGCAGCCAAGCCGGGAAACCAAAGCCCCAATATGCCACCTGCTTTGCGTGTAGACCAACCAAGGAGATAAACTTGGCCTATTTGGACAAGGTGTTCAGTGAAGTGCCCAACTACTATAAAGAAATAGAGTAATAAGGCCTGCCAGTGTTTTCTTCCATTGAGAGTATCTATTAGAAAGTATCTAAAGTAATTTGCGATTTTAGGGATTGTAAAATTTATTAATAAAGTATTATTCATGGTTTTCTCCTCTTTGAGATGATTGAAAGGCTTAGTTAGGGCCTTACAATTCAAAGAATAAGAAACGAAACGTACTATCAACGTACTTTTATCGTCTCATTACTTGGGACGTTAATGACATAGTAGTGGTATGATAGTAGTACGCTAGTTTTTTTACTCTTTAGTCCAGAGGCAAAGAAAAGCCTCAGATAATACTAAGGAGTAGATTAATGAAAAATTTCACCCAATTTTTACTTACCAATAGTTTGGTTTTTCTAAACACTGTCATTGTTTTATTCAAAACTGTCTTGGCACAAGTAGGCAAAATTTCAAAAGTTACAGTAAGGTTCAAGATATTGAAAGATATTAAGATCCTAGTTTCTACCCTGTTAACTGTTGTTGTTATCTCAGCTTGTCAAAATTCCCCTGCCCCTCAAGCTCCTCAAGTTCCTCAAGAACCTGAAACAAGCTTGCCTGATAATTTCCGTGAAGCTGAAGTTGTCTTACCGGGCTTCGATGAGCCCCAAAAAGTTACTTACGAAATAGTTGGTGAAGACGCTATTTTTCAAGGCGACATGATTCTTGGTAAAGTAGATGCACAGGGTAACCTTATAGAGGATGAGCTATCATCGCAAGGTATTGTTACTGATGTAGGTTGCTTTACTCTTAGGTATTGGAACTGTCACTATCGTTGGCCCAATGGTGTTATTCCTTTTAAAATTAATGACAATGTATCATCAACAGGTCAGTCAAACATTATGCTTGCCATTGCCCACTGGGAACAAAAAACTCCTATTAACTTTGTAGAAAGAACTTCAGAAAGTGACTATGTTGAGTTTGTACGTGGAAGCACCGATGGTGCTTGCTTTTCATATGTTGGTCGCAAAGGTGGTAGGCAAGAAATCAAGTTAGACGCTAATGGTGATTGCGATAGGGGAGCACTAATTCATGAGATAGGCCATGCTGTAGGACTTTATCATGAACAATCACGTGCAGATCGTGATAACTTTGTAACTATTGTTGAGGCCAATATTGGCAGTTATAGGTCTGCCTTTAATAAACATGTGAGTGACGCCACTGATATTGGTGCTTATGACTTTGATTCAATTATGCACTATGGCGAATTTGCCTTTTGTAAAGAAGACGATAATGGTAGTTGTGTAGGACCAACTATTATTACCAAACCAGCGGGTATACCTATAGGTCAGCGTAATGGTTTAAGTAAAGATGATATAAATACAGTCCTTTACATCTACGGTGTGGTAAAACATCCTAGATTTTTAGAGGATGTTAATGGTGATGGCAAGAAGGATATAGTGGCTTTTGGTAATGATGGTGTTTATGTGTCTTTATCTACAGGTTCAGGCTTTGGACCACCCATCCGTTGGGTTGCTGGTTATAGTCATAATAATGGTGATTGGCGAGCAGACAGGCATATTAGGCTTTTAGCAGATGTTAATGGTGATGGTAAAAAAGATGTAGTAGGTTTTGGTGACATTGGCGTTTATGTGTCTTTATCTGTAAATACATACCCCAATCCAAAGTTCACTGAGCCAAGTCTTTGGGTTATTGGCTACGGCTACAATTTTATTTATACTAAATTTTCAACTACTGCTTTGAGGGTAGACAAGCACCCTAGACTCTTAGCAGATGTTAATGGTGATGGTAAAGAAGACGTAGTAGCCTTTGCTAAAGATGGTACTTATGTATCACTATCAACTGGCTCGAGCTTCGGTTCACCCAGTCGTTGGACCACTGGTTATGGCTACGATTCTGGTTGGAGGGTAGACAAGCACCCCAGATTCTTAGCAGATGTTAACGGTGATGGTAAACAAGATGTAGTAGGTTTTGGCGAAAATGGTACCTATGTATCTATATCAAATGGCTCGAGTTTTTCTACACCAACTCGTTTGACTAGTAGTTATGGTTACAATTCTGGTTGGAGAGTAGACAAGCACCCCAGATTCTTAGCAGATGTTAATGGTGATGGCAAACAAGATATAGTGGGCTTTAGCAATATTGGCACCTATGTATCTTTATCAACTTACGGTGGCTTCACTCCCTCAAGTCGTTGGACCGTTGGTTATGGTTACAACTCTGGCTGGTGGGTACACAGGCATCCCAGATTCTTAGCAGATGTTAACGGTGATGGTAAACAAGATATAGTAGGCTTTGGTAATAGTGGCACTTATGTATCTCTATCAACTGGCTCGAGCTTCACTGACCCAAGTCGTTGGGTTAACAGCTACGGTTACAATTCTGGTTGGAGAGTAAACAAACACCCCAGATTCTTAGCAGATGTTAGTGGTGATGGTAAACAAGATGTAGTAGGCTTTGACAATGATGGTACTTATGTATCTCGGTCAAATAGCTCGAGCTTTGCTCAACCAGCTCGTTGGAGTACTAGCTATGGCTATGATGATGGTTGGCGATAAAGTATAAAGTCAGTAAGGACTTTAAAAGCCCTAGCTGTAAAGGTTAGGGCCTTTCCATTGGTTTTCTAATAGCAATGACAATTTCATTGCAACCAGATACTTTTATCAAATAGCGTCCTCTTTCTACTATTTCCATTATCCAAACAGTATAGGTTGATTTAGGCATAAGCCCACTAGTTCTCAATTCTATAATGATGGTGGTTTGCACTACGGATGAGTTGAGAATAAGCTTGGGAGTAAATCTAGCAAGTGTTGCACTCAGAACAGCGCTTGCCAATATTTTTACTATGTCTCGGTCAGATTTTGGAGCTGAGTTCAATGTTTAAAAACTCAGGGTTGCAGCACCTTCCTTGATAAGTGCATGGATTGCACCAGAGCCTGTAATAACAACCCCATCAAGCAGGTCTTCTTGACTATACCCTCTGACCTCTATACAAGGTGGACAGACTAGAATCTTACCACCTCGAGAGGTCAAATTATTAATCATATCTCCAACAGTTGGATCTATAGGGTTTAGTCGTACCTTATCGGCAGCTCCCTTGCGCACACAGTCAACAGCTGAACTGGTTAGGAATACAGTAACCTCAAGTCCAGAACTAATTGCACCATTGGAAATACTCCAAGCTACTGACATCTTTTCATCCTCTAAACCACAAGTAATAACAACAACCAATTGCTTCTTATTTTCCGTCATGACTTGCTCCTTCAGCAGAATCATCTACTAGCATTCGAGGTTTATAATAACATTAATAGAATGAATTTGCGAGAACTTAGTGAAGGCATCCACACCACTTTTGATTGTCTACCCCGAAGTCAATACCATGGCGGACATGATATTCACTGAGCAAATTGTGCTTACCACCAAGTTAATTTGTCATACAAACAAAAAAAGCAAGAAGCGAGATATCAATGTATAGAATTGTCTAAAAGGGAACAAGCAATACCTATAAATCAAGCATTTGAGGTTGTAAGCTTAAATCGTTATGGGTATGTAAAAGTAGTGAGTAAAGCAGTTATTATTGTTTTTAAGTCATTGCTAACAGTGGAGATTTCAACAAGGTGATTTGTATAGGTAGTATGAAGCCGACTTGCGTGGGTTTTTACTTCTTGGTCGCTTGCTGGATGATTGTCTACAAATGCAAGGATTTCACTGCCCTGCTCAGCTTGGTTTGTAGCTAAGAAATAGTGAGCTACACTCACTAAAATCCTTAAACTAATGCGGTTAAGAGGGTGTTTAGAAACAAGCTCGAGCGCCTTATAAAAATGTTGTCGAGCACTATTATAGTCTCCTAGTTCTAAACAAGCATCAGCTAAACGATTCTCTACCTTAGCTAGGCCACCATAATCATTGAAATTCTTATATAAATTTAGTGCCTTTTCATAAAAATCTTTAGCTTCTGTTACCGAATTTTGCCGTATGGCAAGGTCCCCCAAGTGATTCAGGGCTAAAGCCATGCCTTCAGCGTGATTAAGAGAATGACGCAGCTCATAACTGGTTTGGGAATAACGTTTGGCGGCATCTAAGTTATTCTGAAAGGTAGCTATTTCTGATAAGACATTAAGGATATAGGCACTAAACCAATCATCTTCAGCCCCTTGGGCAATATCAAGCGCTAACCTAGCATGGCGCTCTGCTTCTCCTACCTGTCCTTGGGCAAATGCAGCTCGAGCCCAAAGATAATAAGCGAATTGGCGGTTGGGGCGATGGTTATGGTCCTCTGCCTCCTGACGAGCAATTTTCGCATATTGCTCCGCAGCTTTGTAATCCCCCCTTATCATAGCAACGAATCCATGTATGATACGAGGGTCGCTTGCATAACCTTCTACAGGTGGAATATTAAGTTGATCATAAATTTCTCCACTCTGCTTTAGTGCAGCATCTATTTTCTCGAGTTGACCAAAACGCAGACAAAACCATGCTTGGTGTTGAAGTAACTCAACTAGTACTATACCTAATTGCTGACTAAAGTCTTGTTTATCTAAGCTAATCACTGCTTGCTCAAAGATTTTTAAGGCTTCTACATAACGACTTTGGAACTGAAGGAACAACATCATAGCCGATGTTGCTTGACGAATCGCTTCTAGATCTGCAACTTGCACTGACCATTTCCAAGCTGGACGAATATTGCTGAACTCAGATACAATAATGAGATTTGCTTCTAGCTGTGCCCCACCAAAAAACTTATCTCTCTGTTCATGCATAAGGTTCATAAAGTACTGAGCGTGTTCTTTTTGAAGCTGCTCAAATCGTTGGGGTTTTTGTCTTAGCTGCTCTTCACCATATTGCCTCAGCAATTCATGAATGCCATAGCGTCCACTTTGTTGTGCAACAATAAATGACTTGTTCACCAAACCTCGTAGCGTTTGCAGGTCAGCACCAGCAACTGCTTGGGCAGCTTTACGGTTAAAACCTCCTTGAAATATGGCTAAGTTCATAAAAGCTGCTTGCTCAGTTTTAGACAGCCTTTTCCAAGAACTATCAAACACAGCCCTTACGCTTCTTTGACGCTCAGGTACATCACGTATTTGGCTTGCCAGAAAATCTATATTTTGCTCCAATTCTTGGACAATTTCGGTTGGAGACAGAAGCTCGAGCCAAGCTGCTGCTAGTTCAATGGCTAGTGGCATACCTTCAACAAGCTGGCAAATACGCATAATAGTCGATGAACTTAAGTCATCAAAATTGAAATTAGCTTTAACCTTTCGGGCAGATTGCATGAAAAGCTTTATGGCATCATACTCTTCAATGCTAGTAATGTTCTCTTGAGGAAAGTTAAGACCTGATAAATCAAAAAGCCACTCAGCTTGTAAATTAAGACGTTCTCTGGAAGTGGCTAGTATCTTGACCTTTGGTGCATTTTCCAAGAGTTCACTGATAAGGTTTATGCCTGATAAAAGATGCTCGAGGTTGTCAAAAATCAGTAGTAACTCTTTTGTTTCTAAGTAGCTAAAGAGTTGCGCTTTTGGCTCATCCTTTCCAAGAAAATTAAACTCTAGACTTTCAGCAATGACGTGAATCATTTGTTCGGGTTCTTGAATAGCAGCAAAAGGAATGAAGAAAACACCCTCTTTGAAAACATCTACTTGTGTTTTAGCAACAGCTAGCGATAATCGCGTCTTACCCATGCCCCCGGGTGCAACAATACTAAGTAGCCGACAAGCTGGATCAGCTAATTGCTCTATGATGCGTTGCTGTTCTATCTCTCGGCCTACAAAAACTGTGGTTTGAACTGGTAGGTTGTGTTTTATTCTTGCTGTAGTTGCTTTTGGTAAATTAGTTTTTGATTCTGCATCACTTAACTTAATTTTTGGTGTTTGCGCTTTGATTTGTTCTATAAGGTCTAGTGTTGCTGTTTCGGGTTCAGCATCAAACTCATCCTCAAGCTGTTTTTGAAAGGTCGCATAAATATTAAGGGCTTTACCACGCTGTTCACTCAAATATAACTGTTGAAGCAGTTGTCGCAGCACATCTTCATCAAAAGGTTCTGCTTGGTGTAGAGGTTCTAGAACTTCGGAAGCTCTAGCATGATCTAAGCCACCATCAAATTCTTTTGCTACGTTTAAAACAGCACCTTGCCAAACATCCTTTAGCTGTTTTCGCTCAGTCTCGAGCCAATTTTCAAACTCAAGGGCATCATCTAAGCGAAAGCCTTGCAGCAGGTCTCCCTTATAGAAACTGATGACCTCGGAAAACTGATTGTTATGGCTAGCTTCTTTAAAAGAAGCAACATCTGTTTCAACATTCCAACAAATGCGACTACGTTCAACTTCGAGGTTTTGCGTATAATCTAAACTTCTGATTCTAACTATCAAATTACGTAGATTCTTGCGCGCATTGGTTTCAGGCATATCTGACCAAAAGAGATATGCCAGTTCTTCACGGTTTACCCACGTGTTTTTGTAAGCCAAGTAATATAACAAGGCTGATGGTAAACCTATGGGTAGCTCGAGCCACTCTCCTTCATACTGTACAGCAGGTACACTCAACAGCTGAACAGAAGTAAGCATTACTTAGCTTAGCAAATAAACCTTACTTAGTATCTGAAATCAATTGTTCCTTCAAATTAAGAGGTTCAACACTTTCTGAGAAGGTAAAACTCATTAACGACTTATGCGATAAGACGTTAATAAAACGTTTAAAAGACACAGGGTTTTCTACATTTTGATTATCAGCAAGGAAAACCTTGCTAGATAAATTAAGGTAAAGGAGAAGTAGCAACATTAATTTAAACAACATAAATCTGCCCTCAACCCTTCGCTTCATTCAAGCTTGGAAAAGCTAAACAAAAACATTTTAGGAGAAAAAAATGAAAACAACAAAAATTTTAACCGCAACCATTATTATCCTTATTGCCTTCTTAGGCATCAGTTTTGCTCAAAACCGTAGTGAAAGCAGTGTTTTTAACTCTGCAGATGCTACTGAAATTGCAGGAGCCTATTCCCAGCTTGTTCGTAGTGAAGACACTATAGCTATGGAGTTAAGAACTAGTAGCTTAGAACCAAAAGCACCTTACACAACTTGGTGGGTCATTTTTAACAACCCTGAAGCTTGTAGTGAAAATTGTGATGAAGATGACATCTTTGGTGAAGACGGCAAAATGAGTTTAAATGAAGACGCTAATATTTCTATCCTATTTGCTGATGGAGCTATGACAGATGCTGAAGGTAATGGTAATTTTAGCGCTTTACTTACTGAAAATCGTCCTTTTGGTCAGGTGTTGGCAGGTCCGGGGCTTACAGACACCCAAAATGCTGAAGTTCATCTAGTGGTTCGTTCTCATGGCGAGCTTGTTCCAAGTTTGGTTTATGAGCAACTTAGTTATGGCAAACATTGTGCAGATTGTTTCATAGAGGATGTGCAGTACGCTATTCACTTAGCAACACAAAGTATCGTAAGCAATTAGTGGTATGTTCCCATAAAACCTCGGAGGTTTACAAAACCTCCGAGGTTTAGGCAGTTCAAGGCTTCTCTAAACTCAAAGTAAAGAATGAGATAATAATGGAACGCTGCTTAGGAAATTCTGTAAATACTAAAGCATTACCTCAAGCTACGTCTACTCCCCTTAAGTTTAGTCTTACCAGTTTTATTCAAGTAAATACTTACTGTGAAAGGCAATACTTAAATTGTGAGGCGTCTCGAGTTGAAAGTGAAAAACTAATAAAACGTCTTTTTACAGAACAAGTTGTTCTTAGAAGTGCTTTAGAAAATGACCTAGAAGTCCATTTTAATCCCATGACTCTTAACTGTTTTGATGTTCAGGGTCAGTTTGACCACGCTGTTTGCCTGCTGAGGCTTAATAACCTTGGTCCTTCCCCATTTTTAGTTCAAACCCATTTTTATAAGGCCAACAAGCTTATTGCTACTATTAGCCAAGAAGGTTGTTTATTGGCTAAGGGATAAAAACGGTTAACCCATGTGTGATGCAGATACTAAATTATACAAGTGATAAAGGTGAAAATAATGGAGAATACAATTAATTCGGAATTTTCTACAAAAGAATCTAAACTTGAGCACTATCTAAAAATAATTCACGACCTTGGCCCTGTTTTTGCTGACCATACTGCTGTGCACGATATTGAGGGTGAATTCGTGGCAGAAAGCTATGCTGACCTTAAAAAGGCTGGCCTCTTTGCTGCTACTATACCTAGTGAACTTGGTGGTAGCGGATTAAGTCATAGTGAAATGTGTGAGGTGTTGCGTGTTTTGGCTCACCATTGCTCTTCAATAGCGCTTACTTTTTCGATGCATCAGCACCTTATAGCTGCCACCGTTTATAAGTACCTAAAGGGACAGCTCGGGGAGGTTCTCTTAGAAAAGGTAGTTAATGAAGCTGCACTAGTTAGTACAGGTGGATGTGACTGGTTCGACTCCAATGGAGATTTGTTAATTCACTAGAAAGCTTTGCCATTATCATCCTCCTGCTCTCGAGATTTCTAAGTGTCTCTCAAATATATTTTCAATAAAATTGTATACATCAATAAGCCACCTTAAAAGCAGGACTATCTTCTGACCTATTATTCCTTTGGCTCATTATGGGTTCCAAGGGCACAGATTATAAGAACATGCAATTAAATTCGTTCCAGACGCCAATATCTCCATAAAAAATCTTGAGTCTTATTTTATTAAGGTTTCGCCTGTTTTGGACACAATTATTATCAATCTTTAAGATACATACCCTTGGAATCCATCAAGAGCGATTCAATAAATAATATATGATCCAGCTATTCCATAATTTGCATCATGGATGTCATTACAGGTTGATTCATTGTTTTCTTTCTTAAGAAAGAAGCACATTGATACTAATAACTCTTCAAAATGGTTGGTGATACTAAAGGTGTGTGGCTCTAACATTTGAACCTGAACATCATAGGGGTTGAAGTTGCCTGAAGGATGATGTCCCTCACATGATAATTTATTGTCATACTGACAAGTAAATTTAATTGGGTCTTCATCACTTAAGTACACATTAAGTTGTAAATTTAAAATTTTGTATTCTTCTGTTTCATTAGAGCAAACTTCAAGCTTATTGATCTCGACTTCTTTTCCTAAAGTAGAAGTGTCTGTTTCTTGAAATTTGAAGCTCATGCCCCAACCAGATTTTTCTATACTCACTGGTGAGCAGGGTGGGGACTCAACTGAGGCTTCAGTCTCAGCTGGGATACCATATAGATGCACTGCTCCCAATGGATCAGTAGTAGAACTGGTTCCCGCATTGGTTACTAAATAACGCCCATCAGAGCTGAAAAAGAAGGATAGTAAAAGACCCTCCTCAGTAGATAAAGTATGCAGTACTCTACCACTACTGGTACTTATAAGCTTGACATCTCCTAAATAACCACGGGAAGCCAGCATTTGCCCATCTGGACTAAAAGCAATTGACCAAGCCCCTCTATCATCATTGCCGGGAAAATCACTCAAAAGAGTCCCATCACTAACCTTCCAAAGCTTACCAGTCTCGCTATTACCTACAGAGGCCAACATTTGCCCATCAGGACTAAAGACTACTCCATAAACTGGATTATTATGCCCTTCTAGAATGTGGCGTACTTTCCCATCACTAACTTGCCACAGCCGCACCGTGTAATCCCAACTAGCAGAAGCTAGTAGGTTACCGTCTGGGCTAAAAGCAACGGAAACAACTGCTTGGTCATGTCCGACAAATTCACTTATCAAGGCTCCATCACTGAGCCTGCGTAAGGTTATGGTGTTATTCCCTCCGCCAGTCACTATCAGCATTTGCCCATCAGGGGAAAAGACAATTGAAAAAACACTGTCTTCAAATTCAGGGACTTCTGAAAGTGACCAAATGAGAGTACCATCACTGACTCGCCAAAATTTTACTGTGCCATCCTTACTGCCAGAAGCTAATATTTGCCCGTCGGGGCTAAAGGTAAGCGCCTGAATGGATTTAGTATGTCCTTCAAAAGTGTGTAGCAAGGTGCCATCGCTGACTTGCCAAAGTTTAATATCAAATTTATGGCTAGCTGCCAGCATTTGTCCGTCAGGGTTCATAGCTACAGCGCTTGAATCCTCGAGTTTATCACCAAAAGCTCGCACCACTTCCAGCGAGTCTACATTCTCTGGCAAAATAAGAGGAATACTACCTTGCTGATTTGGTTTAGAGGGCTGTTGGATTGGATTACTTTCTATAGACTCTGCTACAGGCCCAGATTCTTTTGGTTGTGCCTCGAGTGCATCCTGTTGAGCAGCAGACACCTGTTTAACTGAATTAGCAAAGAAAGAAGTATATCCTTGTTTGCTGAGTAGCCAAACATTAACTCCCACTAGACAAATTACTAAGATAAGACCATTGCGGAGATACGTTGGATAGTGGGGTTTTTGCCGCCCTACTAGCCAACCCAGAAAGATTAGGGGGAGAGGAACGATTACTCCCCACAAGAGCACATTGGCCTCATTTCGCTTGACAATAGCTACAACCGCACTCAAAAAACCAGCCGTGAACACAAGTTGCCCAATCAGATTTTGTGATCTCTGTTCATTCATCCAATGAACCTCCTATAAAGAATCTGTTATCACAGTATCTTACCTATTTGGTTTTGTTGATTGCTAGGGCTTAGTTTTTTCTCTTGAGGGTAGTTCCCTCAGGCTATTGATTGTGCTAATCCAAGAAACAAAGCAAGGCTACGGTTAAGGTGAATTAAAGTATCATCAGCGATTTTGCCGATGGTTGGGCCTATTCGTTCTCGCTTCATAGCTACAATTTTATCAACCATAATTTGGGAAAGAGCTTTCAATTCATTATTGTCTAGTCGCCATTTTTGCAAGTCATAGTCACACCCGGTGGAAAGATTCTTTTTCCAATTGAGAATAGCTTTGGTATGCTAGTAGGCAAGTACTGTATTCAATAGATGTTAGCTGGGTAGGGATTATAAATAGGGAAAATCCGAAAATTAGCTGAATTACAGCTCAGACATTTGCTGGGACTTATAATTTTACGCCTTCTTAACGCCATTAAAAGTAAACTAATAAATATGAAGTAAAGAGTTGATAATACAGCTATATTAAAAAAACAACTCTTCAAAATCTGTTTAAGTTCCTGCTTGAAAGTTTTTAAAATTGTAACCTGTTTGAAACAAAACAATTGCTATATAAACTGGGAATAATTTAGGAAGGTACCAGTCTTTCTCAAAGGAGTTAGCATTAATGATGACGATCAAAAAATATAACCTGTTTTCTTTGATAATAGTTCTTTTAATACTTGCTGCTTGTAGCAGTGGTGGAGTTAGTCCAGACCCTAATACTCCTGAGGGAGACTTTTGGGCAGATCCACCCATTTTTCAAGCTTGTCTTTCTGGCAGAGTGGGTTTTAACCTTACTAACAATGCTGACTTAAGTGGGGCAGAATACGAATATGATTTTGGTGATGATACTGGAATTTTGAGGGTAACTGGTAATAATGTTTTTCATCTTTACCGTGAAAAGGGAACCTACAGTGTTAGCGTTAAAATTTATAAAGACAACGTCGAGATACTTAAAAAGTTTCAGCAAATAGTAGTTAAAGATGATTTAAACTGCGCTTCTAGTACCAATGATGAGGAAAGCTACATAGTTGTACTAAAAAACAATGTGGCTAGTATAGACAGTGTGCTAGGCGAGGTCACTAGTAATATAGGTGGCGAGCAAGTCCAAAACTACCAAAATGCTTTAAGGGGTTTTGCTGTAAGTCTAAGTAGTCAAGAAGCTACCCAGCTTGGTCGCCTAGACGAAGTAGACTTTGTTGAATTAGATCGTATCATTAAACTTGATGCTACCCAAAGCCCAGTACCTTCATGGGGACTAGGGCGGGTAGATCAACGTAATGGCCCAGAAGATAATAGTTATAGCTATGATAGTGCAGGAAAAGGCGTTCACGCCTACATAATTGACTCCGGCATACACTCGAGTCACCAAGATTTTGCTGGTCGTGTAACAGGCGGCACTACTTTTGTTACTGACGGCCTTGGCACAGGTGATTGTAATGGCCACGGCACACATGTAGCAGGCACATTGGGTGGGAGTACTTATGGCATTGCTAAACAAGTTAGCTTGCATCCTGTGAGGATCTTTTCTTGTGAGGGCTTAACTCGAGTCTCAACGGTGATAAAAGCAGTCGATTGGGTAACTCAGAATCACCAAAAACCAGCGGTTGTCAATATGTCTCTAGGGGGTGAAGTCTCTGACAGCCTTGACGCTGCTATACGTAATTCGCTGAAGGCAGGAATCACTTATGTACTTGCAGCAGGTAATGAATATGGTGCAGATTCCTGCACTAGGTCTCCTGCACGTGTAGGTGAGGCTATTACTGTGGGCTCGAGTACCCTACTAGATAAAGCCTCAGACTTTTCTAATCAAGGCCCCTGTGTTGATCTCTTTGCTCCCGGCAGCGATATTACTTCTGCTTGGATAGATAGCAATACAGCTAGCCTGCCAAGTAGTGGCACTTCTATGGCTACACCTCATGTAGCAGGCGCTGTAGCTATTTACTTAGCAAAAAATCCCAATGCTACACCTGCTCAAGTACAAAATACTTTGCTAAACCTGACTTCTAAAAATAAACTCAGCGGCGTGAATTCGGATACAGCTAACTCCTTACTTTATATTGAGCCCTCTGATGGAAACAGTAACGCTGTAAAAGTAGAACTCGACAGAAATAATATTACCCTTCAACCCGGTCAGAGAATTGAAATTACCGCTAAGGTTATAGGCACTAATAATGACGATGTGATTTGGGAAGCAGGTGAAGGCAATGGTGGAGTGAATGGTGCTGGCAATAAAGTGCTTTATACTGCTCCAGAAAGAGCAGGAACATTTTTCCTTAGAGCTGTCAGTATAGCAGACCCTACTGCTAGTGATACTGCTGTTATTAAAGTAGTTACAAAAGTATCTGTTACTCTTACACCAGCAAGTATAGAGTTAAAGCCTAATGAACAGGTAACCTTTACTGCTTTGGTGGAGGGCTCCCAAAATACTGATGTGATTTGGGAAGTAAGTGATGGTCGTATAGAGGGCACTGGTAACACTATAACTTATACAGCACCAGCAAATCCCGGTGTTCAAATTATTGCAGCTACTAGTAAAGCTGATCCTACTGCTAAAGCTCTGGCTAAAATTATTGTCAGTGACGAAATTGATGATTGTAACCAAGGTACACGTATTTCTATAAGTCCTGAAAGAGTTGAGTTGGAGAAGGATGAGAAAATAGCTTTTATTGCTACAGTAGCTTGTACTAATAATACAGCAGTTAACTGGGAGGTGACTCCTATAAATAGCAACATTACAGCAAGTCAAATTCAGACTCGAGCTAATAGTCAACATATTTTTATCTTTGGTTTGTGTGGTGTCCCGGATGATTGGACTTTAACAGCTATAAGTGCTGCAAACCCAAATAAGCGAGCCACAGCTACTATTAGATGTAAAGATGAATTGGGTGATATTGACTTACAGAAAAGCCTTGTCATTAATGAGTAAAAGCATCTGTCATAAAATTCGTGTTGTAAGGGATCAAAATTTTGAACTTCCACGATTAGATTTATGCTTGAAAAAACAACAGAAGGATTCTTAGAAACTTGAGAGCGCATTCGAACTCCTCTATCATTTTTGAGTGAAGTAAGGGCATAATCTTTAAATTAGAAGATACAATGAATACAGTGTTGAAACATCAGAATAGCATTTACAGGAGGATAAATAATAATGAAGCTTATAAAATACCTTAAATGGTTAATAATTGCAATTCTTTTAATATACTTTGTAGGCTGTAGCCAATCAGGGGGAAAACCTAATAAGCCTACCTCAAAAGGTACTATTCAAGTTGTAAATACTAAACCTAAAAAATGTGAATTTGCAGTCTTTGAAGCTAAACTAGAAAATGTTACCGGTAAGGTTACATTTAGCTATGACTTTGGTGATGGTACTAAAACTCAAACAGAGGAATTGGCTGTAGAACATATATACGTAGAAGCTAAGGACTTTACAGTTGCAGCCAAAGCTTTTGAAGATGGTCAAGAAATTATCAGTGAAAATATCGTAGTAACTGTAACTGGTGGACCAGAGTGTACTTATATTGCTCTAGTTGACGAATCATCAGCAAGCCTTCAAACTCAAGATATAGGTAGTGTTGCCAGAAGCATTATTAGTAATGCTGATGGTCAACTCATACATGTTTATGACAAGGTTTTAACTGGTTTCGCAGCTAGGTTGAGTCCTGAAGCTGCTAATACTGTAGGTGGTTTGGCAGAAGTCAGCACTATGGCACTTAGCACACCTGTTGGACTTAGTGCTATTCAAAAGCCACCTGCCGGAGCTTGGGGCCTTGATCGGATTGATCAGCGAGACAGGCCCCTTGATGGTAACTATAGTTATGAAAGAACTGGTAAGGGAGTAGATGTTTATATTCTTGACACGGGGCTTTGGACTAACCATCAAGAATTTCGTGGTAGAGTTGGTCTTGGCAGGAACATTGTTTTTAATGAAGATTCTAGTAACCCTAATGATTGTAACGGTCATGGTACACATGTCACAGGTATTGTGGCGGGTAAAACCTTTGGTGTAGCTAAAGAAGCCAATGTTTATCCTGTTAAGGTTTTTCCTGACTGCTCAGGTTTCACTCCGCTAGCAAATATAATTGAAGGAATAGATTGGGTTGCTGGTCAAGTTAATCCTAACGACAATAAAACTGTCATTGTTAATATGAGCTTGAGTGTTCCTGCTAGTGGTGTTGCCCAAATTTTAGAGCAAGCAGTACGGGATGCCTTGAGCAGAGGTATCGTTTTTGTAGTGGCTGCAGGTAATGACTTTGGTAATGCTTGTGATTATGCTCCAGCTAGTTTAGGCACAGGTGATGTCATAACTGTAGGTGGTAGTAATAGAGCAGATGTAGTTATGGGGGAATCTAATCAAGGCGAGTGTGTTGATATTTTTGCCCCCGGCAAAGACATTGTTTCTGCTTGGGAAGGAGGCAATAGCAATACTAGGGAATTAAGTGGCACTTCTATGGCAGCACCCCATGTAGCAGGGGTGGCAGCTTTGTATCTAGAAAGAAATCCTAGTGCCACACCAAAAGAAGTGGAAAGTGCTATCAAAGCAGCAGCAACATCTGGAAAGTTAGCAGATTTAAAAAACAATACTCCTAACTTATTGCTTTATGTAGGAATACAAGGAGGTTCCCGAACTGTTAATGTGAGTATAGATCCTAAAGATGTAACTTTGCCGCCGGGACATGAACAGGTTTTTACAGCCACAGTCACAGGCACTACTAATACAGCTGTTACATGGGACTTTTCAGCTGGTAGCGTTAGTGGAGATGGTAGTACTGTAACTATTACTGCCCCAAATACAGCTGGAGTTTATACTCTAACAGCTATCAGTGTTGCTGATCCTAGTGAAAGTGATTCTGCTATTATAACTGTTACAGACGTAGGCGGGGGACAAGGAAATTTGGAAGTCAATATTAATACAAGTGTTGGCACACCAATAGTTAAAGTTATTGGCCCTGCAAACTTTATTAAAGAGTTAAACCGCACAGAAACTTTAAACAATTTAGCAGCGGGAACTTACACTATAACAGCTGAAGACATTATTGACAATCCTAATGGCAGCATAATTGACAATGCTTATAGCGCCACCATTAACCCCTCCGAGGTAGTTGTTACTGCTAATAACACTGCAACAGTAGATGTAACCTATGGTAAAAGAGGTGGTAGCAGCAGTCTCTGGGCAGCTTTGGCTGGTCAAGAAGGGCTAAGTAGCTTTGAGGTAGATTTATTAGCAGAGTCAGGGAGTCCAAAGGCTAGTAGCAAAATTAAAGGTGGTAATACTGCCCTTTCTGAAGCTTATGACATTGCTTTTGATTCTCGAGGAAATTTGTGGGCTACTAGTTTTATAAGTGGCAGTATCTTAAAATTCACCCCTTCGCAGCAGGAGAGCGCAGGAAACGTTAGACCCAATGTGATTTTGAGTGGCCCTCTCTTACAGCAAGTTACTTGCTTAGCTTTTGACTCAGAGGGGAGTCTCTGGGCAGGAACACGCCAAAATCAAATTGTTAAGTTTGAAGACTCACAATTAATTTCTTCAGGTTCTCCAGAGCCAAAGATTAATATAAGTCGCTCTTCTATTTATACCCCTGAAGATTGTGCTTTTGATGCCGATGGTAACTTGTGGATGTCACTATTCAATAATGACCCAGATTATAAACTAGGTGATGACTATGTAAGAGGTACAGGAGTTGGTGCAATTATGTACAGTGCCACTCAATTAGAAAAGTCAGCAAATAACCTTGCTCCTGCTATTACTCTAGCAGGGTTTTCGACTCATGGAGGTGGTATAGCTTTTGATGCCCAAGGTAATTTATGGCTAGGTCACCAAGCAGGTATAGCTGGAGATAATGGTGCAGGCAAGCTGTTCAAATTTAATAAAGACCAACTAAACCAATCTTCTAACCAAATTGAGCCTGCTATGAGCACAACAGCACAATTCAATGGTGCTCCAAACTCCTTAGCTTTTGACGCTCAGGGAAATCTCTGGGTGCTGTCATTATTTCACTACATAGATGGCACTGATCATTATGAATATGAATTATATAAATACACTGCTAGAGCAGTAGCAGGTGTAGAGGGTTTTAACCCTCAAGCAATAATAACAATAAAATTAGAAACAGGCCTTATTGTAAACTCTATAGCATTTAACCCCCCGCCAACAAATTTGCCCTAAGCCAATAGAATGTCAGACCAATAAAAATTTTGTGAATATCAGGAGTAATTAGTATCTATAGGTAGTTAGTAGCCAGTAGCTAGCATACGAAGCCCTACTGACTACTAGCTATTTGTTACAGGTCCGGTTGCCCTTTTGGGAAAAATTGGATGACCAGTCCAAATAGGTTTATGCTGAAAAATGGTGTGCTAGCCTTGATTGGTGTGAGGATGTTTTTAAGCATTGGAATAAAGTATAGTCAATATGTGCCAAAAACAGGAGTGCTAAGGAGTTTATTAATGAAAGAGTGTTTAATGCGCTATGCCTAATGAATTTGTAAAACATGAACTGCCTGTCGCATTGCAAGAAATTGACATCTCAGGTTTAGCAAGCGTTGAACCGCAGGAACTAGTTTTGAATCCTACTCAGGTAGTAACTGACACCTTGTCAGCAGGAAGAGCAATTGTCTATGCTAGGCCAGAACATCAAGCATCTTATGACACCATTGGTTTCAGGACATTTGCCGCTTCGCCACGAAAAGGTCACTTCCCTTTACAGACCAGTACTTGGAGTGCCATGCAAAGGAATTTGACTGACAGTCGCAAGAGCAACACTGTTGTCGAAGAAATTCTCGACCATCAGCCAAAGCTGCGACATAGTCCACTTGCACTTCCCAAGGGAAAGAAAAAGGAAAAGGGAATCGAGAACTACCGATACGTAGCTGATCGAAATGCTATTCATCTGTACCGCCGTAAAAATGATTCCACAGGTCAGAAGACTGAGGATCGATGGACGTTTTCACTGACAGACCTGCCCAATCTGCCCAAGGAGTTGTTATTGACGTTGGGTGTTTTAGATAAAGATGAACCAATGATTACCTCCCAGCAATTGCAAGTTGACCTGCAGAGCACACACTGGTTGCCTTTCCCGGTCCTGTTAACAAAAGGGTGTTTCAGTAAGTTCCAAGACATTCGCTCACTTCTTATTCGTAAAACCCAACCCGGCTCATTCTACTGCTTCTTGTCACATCGCTGGCTCAGCGCCAAGCACCCTGATCCTGATGCGTCACAAGCGCAGTTTGCTGCATGGCAACTGATCGCTCACCTCACAGAGGCAGTGCGCATTGCTCATCAGCGTGGCCTCCATGAGCCACGACAATTCAGCTCAAATCTCGGCATAGCAGTGGGGTTACATGGTACTAAGCTGGCAGAATCACTGATCGTCAACGTCCTTAGGTTTTTGCTTGATTCAAACACTTTACAGGAAGCTACTGCTGAAATACTGTCGTTGGAAACAGTACTTGAGGACTACGGCATTGCCAAAGCATTGAAAGATGCAGGGCTAAAAGAACTCAATAGCTTGCTTGCTGATCGCCCAATACTTAGCAGTCTATCTGAGCATATCTACATCTGGTACGACTACAGTTGCCTACCTCAACCACCTCTAGAGGGCGATGAGATTGACCTGTTCAAAAAAGGGTTGGAGGAATTCACAGCAGCCCAGATACTTGGACGGACATCGATCATGCTAGATGACGCAGACGATTACCTTTCACGAGCTTGGTGCACGCTGGAGGCACTGGTGGCAGGTACCCTTGGAAGGGGAACTGATCTCTTTGTTGGATCGCTACGTCCGTCAACGGCAAAGGGTGATGTAGAACATTATTTTGAGAATTTGCTTAAGGACCGTCCGCACGTGGTATGGAGGGCTATCCTTGACACGGAGGTCTTTGAGATTCAATCATCAGCAACTTGCATGGAACGGCTAGGTCTTGACCTTACTGATCCCAACGATTTACCATTCATCTACAAAAGACTCAGGGACCTCCCTGCTCCAGTGCAAATTCACACAGATGACAGTGAGGTTGTGACGGGTGTTCTACCATTGCCGTCATTCGAGAACGGTACTGTGGCCGTATGCGCTCGCAAGCTTGGCATCTCGGTTTTTCCAGACGCAAAACCTATGCCTAAGATCAACTTGAACTGGACTGATGCATTATTTTTAGAGAAAGCGTGGCACCAAAAGCAAAGTTCAGCAGCAGCAACTCCACCATTTTTTGACCTGCCCAAAACTGCCTACACGTCCTCGTGCCACATTGCGGTGGTAGGTGCTAGTGAAGGCGAAGCAATACTTCTAGCTAACTGGGTTCACTGCAACAAGGCTGAACTGGAACCTCTATTCTCTGTATCAGTCACCAGCATCTCTTGGGTCGCAACTGATATCGCACCCGTTGGACATTTTGCAGTAGGAACCCTAGAGGCTTTCCCTGTCAAGGCAGATAAGTGGGTGATTGTCGCCTCGTCAGCTCGCTTGCAAGTGTGCCCATTAACCGGATTCATCACTGAGAGCCTGAAGCTGGCTGGTGTCTCACACATCACTGTTGCAATTGACCAGCATGAAAACAATGTGGAGATTCTAGAACAGGTTGAGCTCCCCAGTGAGGTCGACGTTAAGGAGTTAACTGTGACCATCAACCTTGCTGAGAATCCACCTAAAATCCACCCGGGTGGCCTATTCAAGTGGCAAATTCAGGAGGAGCTATTGTGACGATTGAGGGTGCTAGTCCTCTACATCAGGCATTATACACTGCTATCAAAGCAAATGATGCCAACACGTTCAACAACTTGGTGCGACATAACTTTGCCAAAATAGTGAAGGAGTTTAACTCATGGACAAAAGTTCCAGCAGAGACCAGAGCTGACCAGAATGCCACATCACAGTACGTTCAATCGCTCTTGGCCATTGCACAGGCGTTCGAGGCCGCTGGAGAGCCAGCACTAATTGAACAATTGGTTGGTCCCGACGAGACCAATCCAATAGTGCAGTGGAATCACCGCTTCAGCCACGCAAAGGCATTGAGCGAATCAGGTAAGTATGCAGACAGCAACAGTCAGCTGAAGAAAATTCTCGCTGAAATGGAAGGTGCCATCGGTACTGCTGTTGTGAACCTTCGACCGAAGGTACTAGGTGGGCTTGGCTTCAATGCACTTCATGAGCGCAATTACTCTGTAGCGCTTGACTACATTGCACAGGCCTACAGCGCATGCCTAATTTCCAAGGATGAGGAGGGCCTTGTTGCATACTATGACAACCTGATGTCATTGCATGTGATTCAGGCGCTCAATACTGAACCCGAACTTGGCCAGCGCCTCCTTGGCGTGCGCCAGCTTATCGCTCGAGCCCAAGATTTGGCTGATTCTGGATGCTATCAGGCCAGTATCAATAAACTTTCCCAAGCCCTGTCTGTTATCCAAAGTCAGAGCAACAGCGAGCTCTTTCGAGCTCTATTACCCAAGACCTATGGGCTACTAGGCTTCAATGAATACAAACTTGGGAATGTGGAGAGAGCTCGAGAGTTCAGTACTCTTGCATTAAATGAGTCAGAAGCTATAGGAGATGTGGATGGAGTTCGAATTTACACTGTGAACCTCGAGGTAATTGACAGTGACTAACCCCAACTTCCACCAACTCACTAAGATTGTTGGGTTTTTCAATTACACGAAAGCGATCAAACACAGCTAGCATAGCCAATTACACAGCTAATTTAGTAGTTAAGTGATTAGTGTTCTGAAGATCTTGAGGCACTTAACTATATATCATTAAAGAGTTAAGTTAAGATGCAAAGCTAAAGCTAGGAAAGAACCTGTGCTCTTACCCTTACGAGGGCAGGCAAGGGTAAAGGAAAGTAAGCCTGTCCAAAATTAGTAGAGGTGTAGGATTTTGTGCTACTATAAGTAGTTCTTGCTGGCCAAAACTATGCTGTGAGCTGTCCCATATGATTAACTATAAAGAAAGTAATAAAATATTAAGAACTTAGAAGGAGAGCCTATTTATTGTGGATGAAATGTTTGTTGTAGAAGTCCTTAATTATGAGGCTAAGGAATATGATAATATAGTCAGCAGGTTTATTACTCACTTAAGAATTGCGCCTAATAAAGCAATTAAAATGTTAGATAATTTGCCTCGTGTAGTTACTAAACCTATCCCATTTGATAAAGCTAAGGTTATACAGAGTCAATTTGATGATGTGGGTGTTGAAGCACAACTTAAAGCTTATAGAGGTAAGGTAAAATCCAATGATTATACTGCCACTTTAACACCTGAATCAAAAAACATCGTACAAAGTCACCTAGATGAGTCTCCTCAAGAACTAAGTACCTCAAGCACTGAGCAAGTTGCTACTGATTCATTAGTAGATGACGGATTGTCTATAGACTTGGGACAAGCAGAAGAAATTACCCTAACAACTGAAGAAGCTGAAACTCCTACCCTGACTGAAGAAACAGCTAATGGATTTGAGACAGATAATAAGCTTGAGGAGGAAGCTTTAGAGACCACCCTTGAAGATGAATCTTTTGAAGAAGTTGATATAGCTTCAGATTTACAAAGAAAACATAGATACAGTGTTCGTGGGACGTTTTTACGAATAGCTATCTTTCCTGCTTTGTTAGTAGCCTTAGGATTATGGTTAGTCTTGTTTAGCACTGTTAGGTTCACACTGAATGCTCAACTCCTGAGTGTGGCACAGCAGCAAGCTATTTTTATTACTAATCACCTAGAAGATAAGCTTGACAAATCAAACTCCCTTGATAGTGATCTAAATTTAACTACTTTACAAAACAACATTCAATTGGCGAGACAAACCCTTAATGGCTCAAACATAAGTTTTACAGTTGTATCTGATAATAAAGGTCAAATTCTTTCTAGCTGGTTTGACCAGCCTGAAAATTTTACAGCTATAAATCAAGAAATTAGCCATTCTATAGGAGAAATAGCTAAATTTATGGTAAAATCACAGGGAGTAGAGCATAGTTTACGCCATCCTTTAAATAAAGGCCTAGACATTTTAGCTCATCCCATAGTGCTACAAGGGCAAGTCTCAGGTGCTGTGTTTCTAGGCCTTAATAAAAGCAGCTTTACTCCACAATTACAGCATATCTTTTTTAGCATGCTCTTTATAACTTTATTAGTATTTGTACTAGCATTCCTTATAGCAAATTTTTTAGGGCGTAATTTAGTCTATGACATAACTAATTTGAGTAAGATTGCTGATAAGCTTAGTCATGGTGATTTGGACATTGTTGCTAAAGCCAAAAGTGATACCGAGCTTATGAGTTTAGCTAAAGCGCTCGAGCGTATAAGAGATGGCTTCAAATTATCTTTGCAACGCCGACGTTTTCGTAACTAGCTACATGACGTGGCCTATAAAACGATTTATAAAGGTAACATATTAAACCTTTTAAAACTCAATGACTTTTGGGAAATAGTTGAACACGCACCTGCGGTGTGTATATTAGTTTTAAGAAAAGATAAAGTGCTAGGTGTTAAGCAAATGCGCCCTGCTGTAAATACAAGTACATGGGAATTGCCTGCAGGAATTATAAATGCAGGCGAAACACCTGAGGAAGCTGCTAAAAGAGAACTTGCTGAGGAAGTGCAATTGACAGGCAAATTAACCTTAATTACCCAGATGTATAGCAGCCCCGGCTTTTGCAATGAGGAAACTTACCTTTTTGAGGCAACAGATTTAAGACCTGCTAAAGGCCAACCTGATGAACATGAAGAACTTAGTTTATCTTGGCGTAAATTAGATAGGGTCTGGCAAGAAATTCAAAGGGGAAAGCTAAAAAGTAGTTCTGCAACATTGCTGGGACTTAGCTATGCTTTAGGAAAACGGCAATATTTTAAGTGACCCTTATTATTACAACACAAAGCTAAGCAAGTAGGGGCAAGGTTATCAAACTTGCCCCTACTTGCAAATCCCTTTTTCTGGTTTGCTATTTAGTGGTCCAGACCTAGGGTTTACCCTCACCTGCCCTAGAGTGTAGCGAAGGGAATGCAGTGAAGGGCTGGCTAGGTTTCGCAGAAAAAACTTATAGGGACGTCTACATATTAAACTTCTGAATCAGCGTTTTCTTCACCCTCAGTACTTTTTTCTATTTCAGCAGAGTTGTCTTTATCTCCAGTCTCACTATTTTCTGCCCCATCCATATTGCTATCTAAGGGACGCTTGCCCTCTCTAAAGGCAGCTGTAAGCATAGCTGCTGCTTCTATAGCATCAATCTCAGTAGCAGTGTCTTTAGTTTCTTCTACATCTGATAGACCTTCTGCTTCTAGGGGTGTTTCCACTTCAACCCTAGCATCATTAAGCACCTGTGCTACAGTATCACTCGAGTCTTCAGCAGTTTCTGCTAAAACTTGACTAGCTGTTTCCACATTCTGATCTGTCTCACTTGTGATTTCAGTTGAACTTTGGGAAGCATTCACATCACCATCATCGTCGTCTCTAACTACTGCTTTTTCCTCAGGGGCAGGGCTAGGGGAAGGCCCACTTTGAGCATCTGTTAGGCCAAACTGAGCAAAAAGATCAGCATAAACATCACCAAGTTTAGTTGTTGACTTACTACCACCATCAGAAGCAGCATAGCTATAATCGTAATCTATGCCTTGACTACGACGACCCCCTCGACGACCTTTGCGTCCGCCTTTACGCTCCTTATCTTTAGGTTGTATTGCTTCTTCTTCTACAGATATTGATGGTGTATAAGGAAGAAGGCGCTTACGTGAAAGGCTAGCACGTTGTTCAACAGGATCAATATTTAATATAACTGCAGTTACCTCATCACCCTTTTTATATTCTTCTTTTATGTTATCAACACGTTGATGATCAAGTTCACTTACATGAATTAGTCCTTCTATACCTTCCTCAATTTCCATAAACACACCAAAGTCTGTGGTGCCAGTAATAGGCCCAGTAACCTCAGTGCCCGGAGGATAGTTATCAGGTAGACTACTCCATGGATCAGGTTTGGTTTGGCGTAATCCTAAAGAAAGACGTTTGTCATTTAAGTCTATCTTTAAGACCATAGCCTCAACAAAATCCCCCTCTTTTAAAATCTCCTTAGGATGACGTACTCGCTTAGTCCAACTCATCTCACTAACGTGAATAAGCCCCTCTAAGCCGGACTCAACTTCTACAAAAGCTCCAAAAGGAGTTAAGTTAGTGACATATCCACTTACTTTTTGACCTAGGGAATATTTATCAAGCACATTTTCCCAAGGGTCACTCATTAACTTCTTCATAGATAAGTTGATACGTTCATTTTCTAGATCCATGTCTAGCACTTCAACTTTGACTTTATCACCTACCTTGAGAACCTCTTTAGGATGACCAAAACGTTGGTAGCTTACTTCTGAACGATGCACAAGACCATCTACACCACCTAGGTTGACAAAAACGCCAAAATCAGCGATTTTCACAACTTCACCTTCTAACACTAATCCGGGCTCAAGCTTTTGCAAAGTGTCAGCTTTTTTCTCAGAAACTTCATCTTCTATGATAGAGCGTCTTGAAATTATAATGCGGTTGCGCCTACGATTAAGTTCAATGATGCGTACTTTGGCTCTTTGTCCTACATAAGGGGTCAAGTCACTAATACGACGAACATCAACTTGACTAGCAGGTAAAAAAGCTCGCACCCCTAAATTAGCAACTAGTCCCCCACGCACTTGCTCAATTATCTCAACTTCTACAGGTTTTTTCTCTTCATAAATATGCTGCAATAAATTCCAAGCTCGTTCCTGATCAGCACGTTTTTTAGATAAGACAATGACATTGTTAGGAATGTCTGCTCTTATTACAAATACTTGAATTTCATCACCGGATTTAAAATAACGAGCTGCGTCCTCAGGAGTTAGGTCTTGCTCAAAAAGTTGATTATAGGGAATAACTCCTTCGATTTTTGCTCCTACATCAACAATAATCCCATTTTGAGCTAGCATAATGATATTACCTTTAATCATCATGCCACGATGGATAGGTTTTTGACCAAGTTCCTCGTCACTAGCTGCCAAAGCCTCTTCCATAGTCATAGAGGTTTCTTGCCTAGCATTAACTACTTCTTGATCAGCAGTACCTTCAAAAGATGGAGGTGTTTCAGTAGCACTAGCAACTTCATTTTCTAGCTCCTCTAGTTTTTCTGAAGATACTTGTAATTCTGTTTCGCTTAAACCATCAGTGGTTGCTTCTAAAGGGTTTAAAGCAGATTCAATGTTATCTTCAGGAGGACCTTCAATCAAATTTTCTTTGGGTGAGCTTGTAATTACTTCATCACTGTTATCAACATTTTGATCAGTAATTTCGGTTTCTACCACTGCGGGACTTACACCCTGCTCAGTATCCGCAGATGGGGCCTCATTAGAAGAGTTTTCCTTCAAGGCTTGGTCGGTGACTGCTTCAGGGTTACTAGCAGTCGAGATTTGTTGTTCTTCCATTATGTTAAGGGGAATCCTTCCAAAAAAAAATAAAGACAATATTCACCATTAAAGCACAAAGAAGAATGTCAAAGCAAACATAAAAAGCCCCTCTGTCAAAAATGTGGGTTACATTAGAGCAGTAAAAACTTACCTTATTTTACAAAAAACCCTTATACCCAAACATAGGGATGAATTTTTGTGCCCGAGTTTGTATCTTAAAGGGCTTGTTTTTAAAGCCTACTTTTGATAGAAAATATGTATGCTCCAAAGGATTTCTACTCCCTAAAAGAGCGCAAGTAGGATGATAGTTTTATGATGAAACCCCTTATTCGTTTTTGCAGGTATAGAAGCTGGTTTTATTACCTTTCTAGGTTTGTAGTACTATTTTTTGTACGTCTTAGATATGGCCTTACTGTAATCAGCACAAATAACGTCCCCAAAACTGGAGGGGCAATCATAGCTGCTAATCACATTTCCTATTTTGACCCACCTATTTTAGGGGTCTGCATTGCTAGAAAAGTAAACTTTATGGCCAAAAAGGAGCTTTTTGGCAATCCTTTTGGCTACTGGCTTATGCATAGCCTTTATACCTTTCCTGTTGATCGTAGTCGTAGCGACATGAAAGCTATCAAGGAAGCTCTGCGTCTACTAAAAAGTGGTGAGGTTGTAGGTATTTTTATTCAAGGAACTCGTAACAAAGGTGATGGCGAAGCCATGGGTGGAGCAGCCTTTCTGGCCCAGCGTGCAGGAGTACCAATATTACCTGCTGCTATATGGCGAGAGGGAAGAAAGTTTAGTGTTGAGTGTGGTGAAACCATCCTTCCAAAAAGTAAAAGTAAAGCTGAAATGGAAGAGTTAACTAAAAAAACTATGGAAGGTATAAATGCTTTGTTAAATAAGTCACTAGAAACTCCTACTTTTAAGCATGAGGAATAATCACACTTGACAATTTAACAGGTAAGCAAGTATTATCTTGCTACCTGATACGCCGAGGTGGTGGAATTGGTAGACACGCTAGCTTGAGGGGCTAGTGACCGCTTAGGTCGTGCGGGTTCAAGTCCCGCCCTCGGCACCATATTCAATAACCTATTCATTTTTTAAAATTATAATAAAAAAGCCCATTGTTTTAACAATGGGCTTTGGAATTTTTTAATCTATCCTTATCTTAGTTTGTTCCCATCTTATTCAAAATAATAGGAACTTCTACTTCAGCACCATCACGTAAAATAGTAAGCACTAGCATATCTCCTATTTCACTTTTATAAGTTACTAGGTGATGCAACTGTTCAGCACTATTAATTTCAATGTCATTTGCTGCTATTATTACATCCCCTCCTGTTGGCAAGCTTACATTACCTATCTTAAGGTTACTTTCACCACTTAAAAGTCCTGCCTCTGCTGCACTGCTCTTGGTATCCACTTCAACCACTGCTACACCCTTATCTGGTAATCCTAAAAATTCTCTTAAGCCTGCAGGAAGACCATTTACAGCTCGAGTAGAAACTCCTAGATAAGGCTTAGTATTACTAACATGACTTATACCACCTTGCTCTAACTGCTCGAGTGCATCAAATATCAAATTACTTGGTACTGCAAAACCTACCCCTGTTGATGACCTGCCGCTAGGATTCAGTATGGCAGTGTTAATTCCTATTAGTTCACCTGCTGAGTTTAGCAAGGGTCCTCCTGAGTTACCGGGGTTTATAGCTGTATCTGTTTGTATCATTGGCACCCAAGCATCGCGCACAGTAGGTAAAGAACGCTCAGTAGCAGATACTATACCTGCAGTTACTGTAGAAGCAAGACCAAATGCATTACCAATAGCTATTGCTTTTTGTCCTACACGCACTTTACTTGAATCAGCTATACTCAAGGCTTTCACTTCAGGAAAATTACTTTGTTCTTCTATTTTTAACAATGCTAAGTCAAGTGATGGATTAACTCCAACTACTTCCGCAGGCAGTTCCCCTATGCCATTAGGAAATATTATTTTAATAGCAGCTCCTTTATTGAGGGTAATGTTGTCATTTTGAAGAGCTGGTTGCACTACATGGAAATTACTCAAAAGATATTTTTTATCCCCTAATTCAATCACAAAACCACTGCCAGAAGTCTTTTTCAAAGCAGCCTGTTCTGCTAAATAAGGAGCTATTTCTTGATAAATTGGAGGAAACTTTTCTAGATCAATACTTGCTGAGCTAATTCTTTGGTCAATAAAACTAACTTTGACAGCTACTACGCTCGAGCCCATTTGCTCAGCTATATCTATAGTATTTTGCTCATAGGCAAGTACAGCTTCAGAATCAATAGGGGTGATGTCTTCAGCAAAACTTGTTGCCAAAAAACTACAAAGACCTAAGACCAAAACAACAGTCATAAACCAATAAAGATTAACTTTTTGGTTTTTGATCACTTTAATGGTGCCAATACAGTTCATGCGAAACTCCCTAGAATATAGATTTGAAGTGTTTTAAGTTTTTAAACTCCGTAGGGGACACAAATCCCTTGCTAGGCAACCAATTGTGGCCACTTAGTACACTACACTGTACTAATGTTATACTCACTAAAAACTTAATTGAGTTGTGTATTGAACCACTTCTACCCCTAGAAAGGGCTTATTTAACAAGTAGATAAATTATCCACTTTTAGGCAGGATTGTATGTGAACAGTGGCGATAGGTAGGGCCTTGCGGCCTTTCCCTCGCCCCAAACGGAGCGTGCGACTTTCACCGCACTCCGCTTTCCAAGTCCATCGCATGTACTGAGTATGGGAAGACTCATCTTTCGATGCCAAGGTGCACTAACAGTCTTACAACTGTTATCATCTGCTTTCCTTGGTTTATCTCTTTTCATACCTTTCCTTACCATTTTCTCTGGTAGTCCTTCACCTTGTCCTTGCCATTACGGCTAGGCTTTTGGCTACTACGCTACCTCCGTCCTCTATATCACCTGCTGGCATTTTCGCATCCTAAAGGAATTTGTGATATAGAGTTCCCTAATTCCGAAAGAGGATATTATAGCACCCCTTAGCTGCCTGCTTTACGCCGAGTGGAGTTTAGAAACAGTCTTTAATGAGAAGGAAGTCATTAAAGCAACCACTTTCCCGTTTTGGGCAGAGCGTATCAGCCAGTTTCGCTCTTCACGCATAACGACGCTATAAGTCTTAGGTAAGACTAGGACACAGGTTTCTCTCGTCAGCATAGGGTACAGGGCTCGCTTCCTTCCCCCTGGACTGGCTCGAAGGTCGGATTCTTTGTCAGTGGGCTTCCCACCCTAGGATGTGCCACATCCTAACGCAGGCCACTCAGCCCTCATATCACTGTTCAAATATGTCTCTCAATAAGAAATACCTTCTTTCGTTAGTAGGCGCACCCCTTCATTATGTTCAAAGGTAAACTTCTGGAGTAATTAGTGTCTATAGGTAGTTAGTAACCAGCATAGTAAAGCCCTATTGACTAGTAGCTACTGGTTTCTAGCTACTAACTTGAATTCCAACAAAAATTCACAAATATTTATACTTAAGTACTCATCTTTGGTAAGCTGAATATTCATGCGCCTATCAGTAATAATTGCAGTGATGTCAGGAGGTGCTTTAGGAGCAATATGCCGTTACCTGACAGGGATAGCATTACAAAATGCTATCAAGGTGACGGGCTTTCCCTTAGCCACTCTTATTGTAAATATATTAGGATCTTTTTTGCTTTCTTTTCTATTCCACTTAAACACTTCACAACTTTCTTCTACTTTACGTCTTGCTATTGGCACAGGCTTTCTAGGATCTCTAACTACTTTTTCTACTTTTGAATTAGAAACTTATGCCCTTGTATACAAACAAAATTATCTTTATGCAGTTCTTTATGTTTTTGGCAATATCTTAATAGGCTTTACAGTTATTTTGTTAGGTCGTTACCTTGCTTTAAGGGTAAACTAAATTTGTGTTTGAAATAATACCTTGTGTAGATATCCAAAAAGGCCGTGCCGTAAGACTTTTTGAAGGCGATCCAAAAAAAGAAACTGTATACTTTGATAGCCCCTTGGAAGCAGCTAAACATTGGGTAGAGCTAGGAGCACAGTGTTTGCATTTAGTGGATCTTGATGCTGCTTTGGGAACAGGCAATAATAGAGAGATTATTTATGAGCTAGCTAAAAACCTTGACTCTGAATTGGAAATAGGTGGAGGGGTTCGTAGTATAGAAGTTGCTAAAACTTATTTGGATGTTCTTGACCGCATTGTTATTGGCACAGCAGCTATAAGGCAACCTGAAATTATTGATGAACTTTTAGGCGAGTTTGGTCCCTCACGCTTAATAGTTTCTATAGATGCCAAAGATGGCAAGGTAGCTTTAAAAGGTTGGCAAGAAATAAGTGAGGTTGATGCCATTGAATTAGCTAAACGTTGTGAGGTACAGGGTTTGCGCCGTCTTATATATACTGATATAAGTCGAGACGGTACTATGCGTGGAGTAGATCCTAAACCTATTAGAGCTATGCGAGAAGCTTTCCCGCATACCTTAATGGCAGGTGGTGGGGTAGCTAGTGACGCTGATTTAGAATTATATGAAAATCTTGGTTTAGAAGGGGCTGTTGTAGGTAGGGCACTTTATGAAGGGAAGATAAACTATCCCCGAATTACCTGAAGTGGAAACCATTCGCCAAGAACTAAGTCCTTGGTTAACAGATCGCACTATAAAAAATGCTGAACTTGTTGATGCTACTCCTGGCAAAAAGTACGCCAGATTGACCCAAGCAGAGGGAAAACGCATTTTGACTGTGAATAGGCGTGGCAAGTTTTTATTATTACCACTTGCTGGTGATCTGGAGCTAGTAATTCATTTAGGTATGACTGGTGTTCTAACTCATAAACTGCCTAAGAAACATGTGCGTGTTAGGCTTAAACTTGAGAAAGGAAAGAAACCATATCTTTATTTCCAAGATACCCGCCGTTTTGGCAGATTCTTAGTAGTTCCTAAAGGGGAGTATAGAAGTTTACCCACACTTCATAGTATGGGTCCTGAGCCTCTAGAAAAAGATTTTAATGATCAGCAATTTGCTCGAGCTTTGGAGTGCTCGAGCACTGCTATAAAAACCTATTTGCTTAGTCAAAAGCCAGTAGCTGGTTTGGGCAATATTTATGTCGATGAGGCTTTGTGGAAAGCGAAAATTCATCCTTTAACACCTGCCAAAACCCTAAAAAAGAAAGCACCTCTTTTAAGAAAAGTAATCATAGACACCCTCTTAGCTAGCTTAGAAGCTAAAGGGACTACTTTGAGTGACTACCGTACTGTAAATGGTCAGGTTGGTAACTATGGAGAGACTCTTAATGTTTACGGTCAGCAAGGAATGCCTTGCCCCAATTGTCAAACGCTAATAGAAAAAAATATTCTTTCTGGTAGAGGAACACATTTTTGTCCTAAGTGTCAAAGATTGTAGTTTTCTACTCAAATGTAGTGTAATAGATATTATCAAGTAGTAATATTGCCTTATCTTGGATTTCTTTTGTAACAGGAGCATAACCCAAATTTTTGTTGAGATTTTGTCCATCAGTGAGCATCCAATTTACTAAACTCTTAACTTGTTCAGCTTGGTGGAGGCTACGCTCGGCATAGTTTTGATCTTGATAGAGCAAAAGCCAAGTGAAACCTGCTATAGGCCAACCTTGCTCATGAGTTGTGTTGGTAATACTCACACGCATATCATTAGGGATTTCGATCTCTGCTGCTACTGTTAAAGCTTCAGTCGTGGGAGATACTACCTTGCCAGCAGCATTTTGTAACTTGGCAATTTTGAGTTTTGCTTGTTTTGCCTCGCTAAAAGCAATATAACCTATAGCTCCGGGAGTTTGTCTAATCATTTCTGCTACATTGATGTTACTATTTTCACTAAAGCCAACAGGCCATTTAACTACTTCTAAGGGACCACTACCCATTTTTTGTATCCAGTGGTTTGAAACTTTGCTCAGATAGTCTGTAAAAATGCTAGTTGTTCCTGAGGGGTCATTTCGGTGAACTACAAAAATAGGTAAATTAGGTAGCTGCATACTAGGATTAAGAGCTGCTATAGCTTCATCATTCCAGAAGCGAACTTCCCCTAAGAAAATCTTTGCCAAAACATCACCATTTAAGGTAAGTTCAGGTATTTCTTGAAATGGTGCAAAATTATATGCTAGTGTCACAGCTGTGATTGCTATAGGAATATGTAAAATAGTGTTGGGAATTTCACTTAATCCATTAATGGTTGCCTGTGTTTGTTGAATATCAGTTAAAGGCATATCAGTGGCTGCAAAGTCTGTGTTCTGACCAAGTAATTCTTGTACTCCTTTCCCTGAGCCAATGGCTTTATAATTTACCTTAATTTCGGTAAGAAGTTCATAGTGACGAAGCATTTCCTCATAAAGTAATCTTGACAAGGTTGACCCTGATCCACTTATTTGTGCTGAGCTAGTTGTTAGAAGCAAAATTCCTATAAGAAAAACAAAAATTCTTATTATCATATTAAGCAACCTTGCATGTTTAAAAGAGAGCCCTCAAATTCATTTATACTTCGCTTCTCTCTAGGACAGATGGGAGTGAATTTTAGGAGCTTTGTGGAACAAAACTTATCTTTTCTAATCATAATTAAGCCTTTCTGTGTCATTTATATGTAGGATGGGATGCGCCCGAAGAGTTCGTGGAGATATCCCACTAGGTAACCTGTGAAACGAGAATCCCCAAGTTTCTTTATGGGGAACGTCAATATATATTAAATTCTACATAATTTGATATTAAGTTAAAAGTTATGGAGAGTTGCTAATTCCCTTACTTTTTAGTTTAATATTGTACCTTTGGTAACATTATGTCTAAACCTCGTATAATTGCAGGAAGTGCTAAAGGAAGAGTGTTAGAAGTACCTAAAAACTCAACTAGACCAAGTCCTGCTCGTTTACGTGAAGCACTTTTTAGTATTTTAGGCCCTAAAAAGAATAGCTTTCTTGATCTTTTTAGTGGCTCAGGAGCAATAGGCTTAGAAGCAGCTTCAAGGGGTTGGCAGGTAACCTGTGTAGAAATCAATAAAATTGCTGTCAATATTGTACGCACAAATGCTAATAGATTAGCTTTAAATGTTAAAGTTATTCAAGACGATGCTTTAGAATTTATAATCAAAACCCCACAAAGTTTTGACGTGGTTTTTGCTGCACCACCTTATCCTCTCGATTTACTAGAGATATTTCAAAAAATTGTGGATAGTGGTGTAAGCAAAGGAATATATGTATTCCAGTATCCAAGTAATATGGATTTAACTTTAAAAAGAGTAAAGTACCTTAAACAACGCAGTTATGGTTCAAATTCCTTAAGCTTAATAGAGCCATTACCTCTAGGCTAGACTGTTTACAATTTCACTAATATTGTTTTATACTGTTTCCCGTTCAGTAAGTTTTACTGCACAAAATATCTAAGGAGTGTGTTTAATGGCATACGAGTTCACAGAAGATGATAACAAGGTTGTTAGAGGACTTGCTAGAAAACTTCGTCTAGTTTCACTTGTCTTAATAGTACTAGGGCTTTTAGCAGGAACCTTAGCTGGTTTGGAAATTAAAAATGGAGCAGGGGATATTGGGCAAGATATTATGAATAATCTAGGCATGATTATAACTGCACTACTCTTACTCCTCTTTGGCATTTGGTTTACTAGTTCCGCTTCAGCCTTTGCCAAAATTGCTAAGACTGAAGGTGATGATATTGGCCACCTTATGAGTGCATTAGGTAGTCTAGGTAGTGCTTTTGGTCTTATTTACTGGGCTATTGTTATAGCTATCTTGGCTGCTATTGCTTTAATAATTTATAATTTAGTTACAGGTGCACCACCAACAACTATACCAGATGTACCAATACCTGGCAGCAATTAATTTTTCTTTCACTTTATTTTTGCTGAAAAAGCAGGCCTTTGTGAATAGGCCTGCTTTTTCAATTATCTCCTTCTAGATTTCCCCTCACTCCAAGGGAAAAACAGGGATTTTTAATAGAAGTTTGAGGAATTCCTTTTTTTCTCTTTTGCAACTTAGATTTTGCTTGTTAAAGTTATTTTTGTATGAATAAAAACCCTATATCACCACATGGTAATAACTTAGTTGATAGAAATTTACATGGTTATAAACGTCAGGAAGCTTTTGAAAATGCTCATGCCCTGCCTCGCTTGACTTTATCTCCGCGAAACTTAGCTGATCTTATATGCATAGCTACAGGTATTTACAGTCCTCTTGAAGGTTTTGCAAGTGAAACAACCTACCTAGGCATAGTTAATAATATGCGTTTGCCCGATGGAAAAGCTTGGAGCATTCCTATTACTTTGCAAATTCCTGAAGAAGGCAATGAAAAGTATAATCTTGATAGTGAGATAGCCCTCTGTAATGAAAATAGTGACATTCTTGCTACTATGACTATAAATAGTAAGTTTAAGCCTGACCAAATGCACGAAGCGAAAAAGGTATATGGTACTGAAGATAGTAACCATCCCGGAGTAGCTGCAATGCAAAATGCAGGTTCAGTGTATCTAGGAGGACCTATTTCGGTAGTGACTGACTTACCTAAAGGGGAGTTTTCTAACTATAGTTTTACACCACAAGAAACTCGAGCTGAGTTTATAAAGCATGAGTGGAGCAGTGTTGTTGCTTTTCAAACTCGTAATCCTATTCATCGTGCTCATGAGTACCTGACTAAAGCAGCCCTTGAAACAGTTGACGGCCTTTTTATTAATCCTTTGGTAGGCACTACTAAAACTGATGATATTCCTGCTGATGTGCGTATGAAGTGCTATGAAGTACTTATAGCAAAGTATTATAATCCAAAACATATTTTTTTAGGCACTTATCCAGCAGCTATGCGTTATGCAGGTCCAAGAGAAGCTATTTTACATGCTATTTCAAGACAAAACTATGGTTGCACACACTTTATTGTTGGTCGGGACCATGCTGGAGTGGGTGATTACTATGGGACTTATGATGCACAAAAGATTTTTGATGAATTTAATAAAGACGAGTTAGCTATTACACCTCTTAAGTTTGAACATGCTTTTTACTGTAAGCGTACTGAGCAAATGGCTTCTAGTAAAACCACTTCTAGTACGCCTGAAGAAAGGGTGTTCCTTTCAGGTACTAAGGTGCGAGAGATGCTTAGCCAAGGAGAAATTCCACCCAAAGAGTTTACTAGACCAGAGGTGGCTGATATTTTGGTTTCTGCTTATGCTAAGGCTAAATCTTCATGAAGGTTTTAGCTTGGGTATCTAAACATAAATTTTATTGCCCTGTCAAATAAATGATTCAGGTGGCGAAGTCCAAAATTTGAAGAGCCAAACGAATAAAGGATGAAAGCTTGAAGCCATTAGAAAGCCTTCTCCCAACTTGAAAGTAATGATTCTTTCAGAGGGTTCGCCACCAGTATCAATAAATTTTGATAAGTAAAAATCCTCAACTTAATTAAATTCCCTAACCTACCCTTATAAGGGTAGGTTTTTTTCAAACATGTGCCCATAAAGGACTCTTTTGCTAAAATGGTGTGCACAGCGCACCCTGCTTCTAGGACATATTTTTTTAGGATTAAGAACCCTACATATCAGAACTTTTTGTCAAGTTACTAACTACTTATAATAATGTTAAAAATCTAGCCATCTAACATATTTAAATTTGTACTAATAACACGTTAAAATTAGAGTGTGGCTAATAGTCAGCGTGAGAATAAAAAAATAAGCAAACAAAGCTCTGTAGATATAGAAGCAATAGGTTTAATTGTCTTAGCTTTAGGGGTTTTCTTATTTGGATTACTTATTCCCGCAGTGCCTACAGGGCAAATGGGACAAAACTTTCGTGATAATGTAGGTGGATCTATGGGCTGGGCTATGGTTATGTTGCCTTGGCCACTTATTATTACAGGCATACTCTTTATTACGCGAAATAACCCTCCTTTTTTAACTAGGATCCTTACAGGTTATGGGTTTTTGTTGATTGGCTCTTGGCTCTTTTCAAGCCTTATAGCTCCCGAGATATCAGGGAAATGGGGTGATAATTTTCGTCAATTTATTATGGGGGCTATAGGTTGGTTTAGTTATCTATTAGCACTTTTTATAGTTAGCCTTGGCATTGACTTATTTCTAAATTGGAGGCCTGCTAGTTTTGCTAGCGCTGTATTACGGTTTTTTGCTAGGCACTTAGAGCGCTTATTCAAAGCTTTTCTGAAAATGCGCAACCGTGCTAAAGAAAAGGCTAACTTTCATGCAGATGTTGTTTTAGTCCAAAGTGACCTAAAAATGTTAGAAAGGGACCTTTTGGCGCTTAGTATCATGCATTCAAGTCCGCAAGAAACTAGTAGATTAGAGCAGTGGCGTAAAGCTATTGAGGAGTTGCGTAAAGGTTTAAATCACCCTAATGAAGAGCTTTTGCAAGAGGCATATCATAGTTTAATGGGGTGGTGTGAGTCATTGCAAAAAATGAGTAATGAAAGTGCTGAGATGTTAATTGAAGCTATTCAAAATGAACAAACTAGTGATTTTGACGCCATAGTACCTGAGATAAAAAGCTTCCTCGAGCACCATTTTAAAGGCAAAACCTTAACTACTGCAGCTCTTGAAAACTTACGTCAGAAGCTTACTCAGCATTTGGGGCAACTTCAAGGGCAGTATCAAGCATTATTAAAACTTCGTGACAATGCAAAAGTATTTTTGGAAAATAACCTTTCCTCTCAAGAAAAAGGTAATTACATGCTAAAGAGCATTAACGATAAAGATTTAAAAGAAACTAATGTTTTTTGGAATGAAGGTGGCATAAGTCCTAAAACCTTAGCTAAAGCTTTTGAGAGTCACAAAACACGTTTAGGTAAGTTAGAAACGTTAACTCTTGCTTTTGAAGAAATAAGTGAAAATGCTAGAAACCTTAGTCCTTGGCTTAATTTTAGTAGTGAGTTAGAGAGTTTTTCTGAGGAGATTGTTACCTTACCTAAACAAGGTGCGGGAAATTCTGCTCGAGACAACCTTACTACTTTTCAAGAAAGCTTTAGTGAATTTGATGGCAACCTAAGGAATGAGATTCGTGATGAAGGGGAAAGTATTTTAACAACTGAGCGTTTAGCGTACTGGCAAGAACGCTTTACAGAGTTGGAAACTAGTTTAGAAGAAGCTAATAGTGTATTGGATGACCCATCAGAAGAGTTTATCCCTCGAGTTGAGGTAAGACAAGAAGAAGATGATTTTGACTGGCGAAATGCCCCACAACAAGTGGAATTCAAGGATTTAGATCCCGAAGACACTCTTGAACAAGTACCTGAAACTTTACTCGAGGCTACCTTAAATCCTCCCACTAAACCTAAGCCGTCTATAAGTCAAAGTAGTAATACTGATAATGCCACTGTTAGTAAGGTCAAGGAACTTAAACTTCCTGAAGATTTTGAGTTACCCCAGCTCGAGTTTTTGCAGAAAGCTGAAAAGCCTGAAAGTATGTCAGGTAGCTTAAGTTTACGAGCACAAATAATTGATAGCACTATTGAAAATTTTAAACTGAAAGGGAAAGTACAATTAGAAACAAGCAAGCGTGGTCCTACCGTGACTCGTTTTGAAATTAGACCTGGTGAAGGCGAAAAGATCAGTCGCTATGCCAACCTTAGTGATGATATTGCTCTAGCAATGGGAGTAGCTAGTGTGCGCATAGAAGCTCCAATACAGGGTAAAAAGGACATAATAGGTTTAGAGGTTCCCAACGAAAAGCGTGATGTGGTGCATTTTCGTGAATCAGTAGAAGCTAAAGAGTTTCAAACTATAAAAAGTCACCCGAGTATTTTACCTGTAGTACTTGGCAAAAGCATTGAAGGTGAGTTCTTAGTTGCTAACTTAAGCAAAATGCCTCACTTATTAATTGCTGGTTCAACAGGCTCAGGAAAATCGGTGGCTGTCAATGTGCTTATTAACAGTTTGCTTTACTGTTTTCTTGCTACAGAATTACGTTTTTTAATGATTGACCCTAAGATGGTTGAACTAACACCCTACGATGGTATTCCTCACTTGCTAAGACCTGTAGTCACTAATCCTAATGATGCTGCTGGAGTACTTCTTGGTGCAGTATCTCATATGGAAAGACGCTATAAGATGATGAGTAAGATTGGAGCTAAAAGCCTAGAGCAGTATAATCACAAAGCCAAAGAGCTTGATATGCCACAAATGCCCTTTATAGTCATTATTATTGATGAGTTAGCTGATTTAATGATTACTAGCCCCAAAGAGGTTGAGAGCGCTATTATGCGTTTAGCACAGATGGCAAGGGCTACAGGGATGCATTTGGTTTTGGCTACACAACGTCCTAGTGTAGACATCCTTACAAGTCTTATTAAAGTAAATGTGCCCGCACGAATGGCTTTTGCTGTCTCGAGCAGCCACGACTCAAGAACCATTTTAGATACTGCAGGAGCAGAACGTTTAACAGGTATGGGAGATATGCTCTTTTCTCAACCCGGTTTGGTCAAGCCTGTCCGTTTACAAGGGCCTTTTATAGATGAAAAAGAAATTGCTGCAGTCAGTAGTTTCCTGCGTGAGCAAACACCTCTATTTGATGATGAATTTGTAGAGGCTTACGGTAGTGACTTTGATTCGGTTTCAGAAGATGAGTCTGAAGCTAGCGGGCTCGTAGATTGGAAAGATAGTAAGTTACGTGAAGCAGCAGAGTTAGTTATTAATGAAGGTCAAGCCAGTGTTTCTAGACTACAACGCCGTTTACAAGTGGGACATGCAAGAGCAGGTAAACTAATGGATTCTTTAGAAGCCTTGGCTATAGTTGGGCCGCACCAAGGTAGTAAGCCAAGGGAAGTGCTAATAAGCTTAGAAGATTTACCCAATGTTTTTGGCTCTTAAGAGCAAATCGTGAAATACTCCCACCAAGTTAATGTTATGGGTGGAGTACTGTGCCATCAGATTGTGATAAAAACGTAAAACTCACTTGCAGGTAGGATTTGCTAAGAAGATGTCCCTAAGGATCTGTAATTTTATAACTGTCGTAACTTATGAAATTATGGGAACAGCACGGTAATTCCATCGAGGTAAAATTGCGTCAAAAAGGATTGAAATGTTGGCGCGAAACTCAGAAGTAGCTTTCCTGCCTTTGTTATAAGTCTTATCAATGATATTTACAGTTACGGTAAGACCTTTACTAGTACTAGTATTTGAAATTAACCTTCTGGCAAGTTCAATGTCGGTTAACATTACTCCTTTCATAGCCTTAGTGACATGGGGAAACAAACAATGCTCAATAGGATTGTATTTAGAGCAATAAGCTGGATAGTGAGCAATACGTATTTCAATACCTAACTGATTGACTAGCTTCTGGAGGTCTTCTTTAAAAATATAATGACGACTGTTGTTACTACCTCCACCATCGCATAGCCATAGTATAGAAGTTGCTTTAGGATACAGTTCTTTGCCATAGTCTTGCCACCAAGAAGCTACATTTTCGCAGGCAAATTCACTAGTATCTCGACTAGTACCTAAATATAGGTAGCCATGATTAAGTTTTAGATCATATATTCCGTAAGGGACTACTACTCCCTCAGCAAAACTCTGAAAATCATGGTCATAGCTTTCTAATGTTTCTTGAGTGTAAAGCTTACCTTCTCTATAAAATATGCCTAAAAACTCTTTCTTCTTTGTATCCACACTGACAACAGGATTTCTTTGTCTTTGGTATTTCTTCTTGAGTTGGGCAATCTTCTTAAACTGTTTGTTCCTTTCAACCACGTTCTTCATTGTGGTCTGCTTTTTTATTTTGCGTTGCCCAAAGGAATGTTCTTTTAATAATTGTTTTACCACAAAGGTGCTTACTTTCACTCCTTTTGCTTCCATACGTTTAGCTATTTCCCGTTGACTTAAATTAGTCCAATACACTCCTTCACGCATGGGATCTCCTGCCATTTGGTCTTTGATTACTTTGAGAAACATTTCATCCACACTAGTTTTTTTTATAGTAGGGCTTTCGACCACTACCTGAGCGTCTTATGCGCCTTTCACATTCACCATCCCTTGGTAAAGTCTTTAACTCTACTATTCCTCTTTGGATCGTTCTTATTGAGCATCCTAACAATTTACTGATATAGCTTTGTCCTCCATACCCCACTTTTATTGCTTCAACACTGGCATAGCGACGTCGGTCTTTTTCTGACAAGGTACTGTATATCTTCTTCATTTCTGCTTCGATGTTTTCTGAGTACTTGATCATAATTACCCTTGATTTTTGACCTTGTTATACCCTATTTTTAACCTTGCTATACCTTGTTCTTGGCAAGTTACGACACTTATTTAATTACACTTCCTAAGGAAATTCACAACCTTTCAGAGTTGTTCATTGGAATAAGAAGTATCAAAATAATCCTTTAAGATTAGCTTGGGTTTATCATTTCAAGTTTTTGTACTTTCACTTTTGAGTAATTTTTGTTTGTTATTGTTGATTTTAAAAATTCAAGAAAGGTGTTTTTACATTGTTCCAAATCAACCTTTCCACCCGCATATAATGCTGCATCCAAGTCAGAGAATAGCTTTTCGATTTTTGGTGTAACAGAATGTGGATTATGCTTTTTCAGGCTGGCAAGAATAGTGGTAAATGAGGCGTTAGGTGGAGTGTTCCAATGTTGATTTGCGAAAGTTTGCAGAAAACCTTTAAGCCCTTCCAATGTTTCAACGCTTTCTATGGCCGAAGCTTGGATATTGGCTTTATTGGTTGATTTAATAGGATGCAGAGAGCGTTTTTCTGTTTTTTTCTGTTTTATTACTATGCGCCAAAGATAAAACACTGCTATCAATAACACGGCAATAATGCCTACTGCAACACTTAAAAGTATGTAAATATGGTTCGGCAAATCGTTTTGCTCTATGATATTTGTTGATGCAGTTTCTTGATCAAGAGGTATAGTTTGTTGAGCTGCCACAGCTTGTGATAAGGGTTCTGGTTTAGCAGTTTCAGAAGCAGGATCTTGTGTGTCTAGCTGCAAAGGTAGACCATCCGAGACAATCTCTATCTGTCGGGGTGCAACAGTGGTGTAGACAATTTTATCTGCGTTAACATCCCACCACGGCACTTTAATTTCTGGTAAGGTGAGTATACCGCTTTTTTGTGGAATAAGTGCATAGCGTTCCTCACGCCAGCCTGAAACAGTTTTTCCATCATCACCTGTACTTTCACCAATTTCTGGCCTATCAGCATAGATTTTGAAACTATTGCCTAATGTGATTTGTTCTTCAAGGTTTGGCAGTACTGATCCTATTGCCCCTTCTGCTGTTATTCTTAGGGTAAGGGTAAGTGGCTCACCAACTTTCGCACCCTCAAGGCCTTCCAATTTGTCTGCAATCTCTAAACTGTTAAGTGGCAACCAAGGATCTATGTTCGCTGCTGGTGGTTTTACATTCAACTCTATTTCTTCACTGGCAATAGTAAAAGGATTGTAGGTAGTAAAACCCCTGAAATTATCAAGCATGCCAAATGGGTCTGACATATCGAAAAAGGGATCATTAGACAAACTGTTTGGGTGCTGGTTTTGAACCACAGATTCTACTTGCCCTTGAAAAACATAAGCAGGAATTTTAAGTGCGCCAGACTTTAGTGGTGTGATAAGATAATTCGCTTCTACCACCTTTACAGGCTTCCCTTGGTGCTGTGTATCGTAAACTTTGGCATCACCCTGTTTTTCAACAATCGCATCAGACATATTAAATTCTGAGATACCGATATCAGCTATACTTTTTGTAGCGATTAGCTTGACTTTGTAAAGCACAGGCTCATTTTGATAGGGGCTTTTCTTACTAACTTCAGCCGTTACAGAAAGTCTTTTAGGTGCGTTTGTATTGTCTGTTTGAGAAACCTTATCAACATTGATTTCAAGTGGATTTGATTTTAATTTCCCTTCATCTGTATCAATACTAATAGACGGAATTGTATAACTTCCCAATTTTGGCGCAATTAGGACTAGCTGCCAGCTAATGCTAGAAGATATGCGATTATTGATAATAGATGTTTGTGATGACTGTCTATTTGAAGCAATGGTAAAATCTTTTTCAAGTGGGCTGAAATCAGGTCTTCCCTTGGGCGATGTGCCAGATAAAGATAGCTCGAGCAGAAAACTTTCTCCAGCAGTCACCGCACTACGATCAGTGCTAGCTTTAAACGAAGCAGCAAAAACCTGTGTGCTCATAACCAGAAAGCACAAAATGCAAATCAGAGCAATCTGTTTTATTGTTTTAAGTGCATTCACCATGGTTTTTCTCCCTCCTCAGCACCTAATAGTTGAGATTCAATATAAAATTTGTTTCTTAAAAATTCTTCTGGATTGCTATCCACACGGTTCAGCCACTGGTCAGCATTAATATCTATCTGAGTGCGAGGTGGTGTTTGTATTGGACTGCCTTCGATATAGTTATCTGTTTTTTGTATGCTGTGTTGACTCTCAGTTTCTTCTATACCTTGTTGATCTTCTTGGTTTTCCTTATTTTGGTTTTCTTGATAGCTACTTTCTTGTAGATTTTCTTGTTCTGATTTGTCTTCATCATTTTTGCTGCTAGATGCTTTTTGCTCTTCACGCTGTTGTTCTTCACCATTTTGATTAGATATCTTATTTTCCTGTTCTTGATCCCCTTCTTTGGCATCAGCTTGCTCTTGATTCTGCCCCTCTTGTTGATTTTGCTTGTCCTGTTCTAAGGCATCTTGATTATTTGCACTAGAGTTCTGTTCTTGATTTTGTTGATCCTGACCATTCTGCTGTTGTTGATTCTGGTCATTATTTTGCTGCTCTTTTTGTTGCTCGAGCAATTTTCGAGCAATTTCCAGATTATGCCTTGCATCTTCATGATCTGGACTATCCTTCAATAGGTTTTCATAAGCTTCAATAGCTTGCTCAATTTGCCCACTCATAAGCTGTGCATTACCGAGATTATAATGTGCTTCACTTTGAATTTCTGGCCTTTGTGCTGTTTCAAAGTATTGAACTGCATCTTCATAATTTCCGGCTTTGTATTGTGCAACTCCTTTGCGATAAGCATCATTAAACTTTTGAGTGGCCTGATCGTATTGTTGTTGTTCTAACGCTGCTTTTCCCTGCTGCTCTTTATTCAAGAATAAATTGCGCCATTCAAAAGCCTGTGTAGGGGTAAGCTGCATAGTACACAAAAGTACAATCACCACTGGGAACCTAGCATTGCGCCTAAACCATGGTAAAACTAGGAGAATAATTGGTAATAAGAAAAGATAAAAACGCTCCTCCCAAAATAGTGCTGTTTTTTGCTCTTCTTTTTCTGCTTCAGCTGATCCTTTTATACGTGATAGTACTGTTCTTGTATCTTCATCTAGATAAGAAGTGCGCTGATATAGGCCACCTCTATCGCTGGTTATGAGTTTAAGTTGGCTTTCCTCGAGTTTTGAGATAAAGGTTTTTCTGGCATCTTTGACAAATCCGCCATGACCATCTGGTATTGGCGCGCCTTCAACCGTTCCCAATCCTATAGCATGAACCTCTATGCCTCTACTACGTAAATTCTGTTGAGTTGTTAATAACGTTGCATCACCATCATCAAATCCACCGTCACTTAAAATCAAAATATACTTACGATCACCCGACTCATTTACTAGCATATCGGCTGACATGTCTAGTGCAGGAGCAAGGGTGCTTCCCTGTGTATAAACTATATCAGTTGTCAACGAGGGTAAAATTTGCTTTAAAGTCTGCATATCATCAGTTAGTGGTGTAATCATATGGGGCACAGCATCAAAGGCAACAAGGCCAAATTTCATACCCTCACTATTATGTATAAGGTCTTCAATTTCTTGTTTAGCACGGGTAAGGCGTGAAGGCTTTATATCCTCTGCATCCATGGAACGTGATACATCTAGTACTATAACAAGATTGTGCGTTGGGACAAAGGCCTTTACCTCTGTAAAATTCCAACGAGGTCCAGCCATAGCAAACAGGGCACAAGTCCAGATAACTGACCAAAGCAATAAAGGTTGCCACAAGTTTTGTTTATGGGATTGCTGTTCGTTTTCGCCCAGCAAATGTGGCAATAAATGTGGGTCAGCAAAGCCTTTAAGCTTTACTTCAGGCCTATGATGATCATGGTAAAATAGCATATAAAGTAGCCATAACACAGGTAGTGCGATTAAACCATATAGCCAGCTAGGTGTGGCAAAATGAAAGCTAGTAGGTAAAATGTTATGTAAAAAGTCAGGCAATACCATAAGCCATCTTTCTCTGCAACAAAGGTAATAGAGCGATTATGAATAAGCAAAGCAATGCTGCACCAAGCGGATAGCGATATAAAGGTGTGCGGATTAAATATTGCCGTGTCTCAGAGTCGCTTTTTTCAAGGCGGTTGATTTGCTCATAGACTTTTCTTAGTGCTTCTGGATCGGTTGCTTGAAAATAGTTGCCACCTGTTGTACTAGCAATTTGCTCGAGCAACTCTTCATCTAAATTCATCTCTACCATAACAATACGATCATATCGGTCAGGGTAAGGAACACGTCCTTTGCTGCCTATACCTATAGTGTAGATTTTAATGCCATAATCTTTAGCCAACTTTGCTGCTTGAGTAGGAGGAATAGAGCTTGCTGTATCCTCACCATCAGTCAATAAAATAATAATGCGGGATTTTTCAGGTTGTTGACGTAAGGATTTAACAGCCAGTCCGATAGCATCGCCAATTGCTGTGCCATCTCCAGCCATGCTGATGGCTGTATCATCCAGCATTTTTGCAACCGAGTCTGTATCTTGTGTTAGTGGCACATATTGATAGGCATAATCACCAAACAGTACCAAACCAACACGATCATTTTTCCTGTCATTTACAAAATTGCTAACAACCACCTTGGCAACATCCAATCGGTTAACCCTCTGTCTTTCAGTTGAAAAATCAAGAGCACGCATAGAGCGGGATAAATCTACAGCCAACATAATGTCATAGCCCTGATTCTCGATTTCGGTCAACTGATCAACAATTTGTGGACGCATCAATGCTAGGGTCAGAAAAACCCAAAAGAGAGCTAGTAAAAGTGTAAACAGGGAGCTGCTGTATTTTTGCGTAGGAGTATAACCACCAAAAGCATCTTTTAGTCTATCCATATGTGGAAAACGAATAATTGGCAAAGATACATTACGTTTAATAGAAGGTAAAAGCCAATACACAAGTAAGGGTAAAATGAGCAGCAAAACCATCCATAACCATTCAAAATGTAGATTCTTTAGGTTTGAAAGGGGCGTCATTTCAACCATCTTTCTGCTGCTTTGATAAGGATCTTAAAATCATTGTTATTGGCAACTGTAGAACCATTTGGCATGTAAGGTGCTTCAATAAGAACTTTACCTTTTTCTGGCCAATCAAAATTTTGAGGATCATGGTCTTTCAACCAATTCAACCATTTTCCCCCTTCCAATCCTGCACAGCTTTTGCGCCCATACTTATGGATTGCGAGACGACGCATAATTTCAGACAAAACAGTAGCTTTTTCCTTATAATTTGAAAGAGTGTGAATTTCTGTGAAAAGTGGCTTTATCTTTTCAATATGGTTAATCGTTTTCATTATTTCCCAACGGCGATAAATAACTAGCCCTATACAAAAACATAAAATCAAAGCAGCTAAAATCCACCAGCCCGGTGCGAGTGGCCACCAGCTCACATCATCAATACCTTGAATGTCTCTAATCTGCGATAGAAGCTGTTGTGTTTGACCTTGTTCCATGCACAGATTTTCCTTTCCAGTTGCCCCGCTTTAATCCACTTATAAGGTCCTTGTAAACATCACCATCTGTTTGTAAAGGTACATAATCAAGCCCAAGTGAAAAAACTATATTTTGCAGTTTCTCTCGGTTGTCTTTCCAATAAGATTCATAAGACAAATTACCTTTTTTATCCTCAGTATTCACAATCAGTGTCTCGCCTGCATCATTATTGAATGTGGCTGGTCCAATAGTTGGCATAAATTTGTCAGCAACATCATTAACTGCAACCAGAATAACATCGGTGTGACGGTGCAAATTACTTAAGGCTTTTTTCAAACCTTTGCTAAGCACCAGAAAATCACTGATAATAAAAACCAGAGCACCTGAGGGCAAGGCTTTATTTAAGTAGTATAAATGGTCTTCTAGCATCACAGGTTCCTTGTGGTAGTCTTTCTGGTCACAAAGTTGTTTAAGTATATGCCAAAGTGCTCGGCGTGAACGTGTAGGGTCAACAAACATCATTCCACCGGGTACATTGCCAAAGAAAGACCCGCCGATGCGATTATTTTCTTGGCTTGCCATCCAACTTAAGAGTGCTGCTGCACGTGCTGCCTGTACAGATTTAAATGTGCCACGTGTTCCAAAACGCATAGTTAGATTTACATCAGTGCAAATAATTATGCTGCGCTTACGCTCTTCTGTAAACAGCTTTAAGTGCGGTGTGCCAGTGCGTGCTGTTACCCGCCAGTCAATATTACGTACATCATCACCGGGTACATATTCACGCACCTCTTCAAATTCCAGTCCCTTACCACGAAAAGGGGAGCGATGATAGCCTGAGGCTATCATCTGAACTTTTTGCCGTGACTTCAAGTTTATTCTCGAGGTACGGTATCCCAATTGTAGTAACTCATCAAAATCAGGGTAGATCATGACGTGTTTCTTTACTTACGGTACAGCAACAACATCGAGCAGAGTCATTATGATCTGATCACGTGATACGCCTTCAGCCTCGGCCTCAAAAGTTGGTATTATACGGTGGCGCATGATGTTAAGTGTGACCTGCTGAATATGATATGGGGAGACATAGGAAGAACCTTCCAACCAAGCAAGCGCCTTGGCTGCTTGGACGATGCCAAGTGTTGCACGTGGAGAAGCCCCAAATTGCAACCAGCCTGCAAGTTCTTCACTATATTCTTTAGCTTTGCGTGTGGCACTAACCAGTGACACCACATAGTGGCGCAACTTATCATCAATATAAACTTCTGCGATTTCTTTGCGTGCAGAAAAGATTTCCTCTTGCTTAATTACAGGGATAGCTTGTTTATCTTTGTCCTCTTTGCTTTCAAGTGCTTCATCAAGTTTAAGAATTTCTAGCTCCTGATCGTGATCGGGATAATCAACATTGACGTGCATCAAAAAACGATCAAGCTGTGCTTCCGGCAGGTTGTAAGTACCTTCTTGCTCTACAGGATTTTGTGTGGCCAACACCATATAAAGTTTAGGAAGTTTGTAAGTATAATGACCTACTGAAACTTGCTTTTCCTCCATAGCTTCTAGCAGTGCAGATTGCACTTTTGCTGGGGCACGATTGATTTCATCAGCTAGTATGATGTTATTGAACAATGGGCCTTTGCGAAAATCAAATTCACTTTTTTCATGGAGGTAAATTTCTGTGCCAATCAGATCAGAAGGAAGCAAATCTGGAGTGAATTGGATACGCATAAAATCACCTTCAAGAGCATCTGCCAATGTTTTAGCTGCTGTGGTCTTAGCCAGACCCGGCATGCCTTCGATCAGCATATGTCCATTGCAAAGGAGAGTTAAAATCATAGAGCGGATTAAATCTTCCTGACCAATAATTCGTGCACTCATGGCTTCTTGTAAAGCATTGAGTTTATGGGTTTTGATAGTCATTTCTGCATTGCTACTCATTAGTTCTTCATTATTCTTTCTTGAGCATTAAGGAGAATATTAGAGTTGTTCCTTATTAATAATAATTGTTTCCTAGCAGGATCTTAGAGAATATAATCATAGCTCAATAGTTCCTAGAGTATAAAAAGGTTCCATAAACCAGCGCAAATGCCTATCACATCATCAAACATCCCCTTCACTCTATTTCTAAACTTATGCACCAGAATTCGATATCTTTTTATTCCTCCTATGGCATGCTCTACTCTTATTCGTACTCTACTTAAGACTCTATTTTCTGCCTTTTGCTTTTCTGTTAGTTGTGGATTAGGGTTGTTCTTACTCTTCCTTGGCTTCTTATGCGGTATTTCTATTTCCCCTCCCTGATAATCCTTTTTGATCCCTTTGTAACCTAGGTCTAATCCTGCTTTTATTCCTTCTAACCACCGTTCACCTTTCCTAAACTCTTGTTTGAACATCCCGTAATCATGATTTCTTCCTGTAAATGTCCTTCCTACATACAATACCTCTCTATCTAACTTACTAAATACTGTGTTTTTAACCGTGTGTGCCTTTTTCTTCCCACTATAAAACTCTTTTTGCTTCTCATTATCTGTAGGACGATTATGGGCCCTTTCTGTTGCATCTATTAGTATTTGCCCTACTTCCTCCATTGCCTTTCTAAGTTCTTCAGCACTCCCATATTCTCTATCGGGTAGTACTCCCAAATGCTTCAAAGTTTTTTGCAGTATTGGCAAAAGCTTATGTAAATTCTCACAAGCTTTTGAACGATCCATGTTGAAAGTTGCTCCTAAAACATCAAAAGTTGGATAGTTTTTGAGATAGAATAAGACGAAAAAAAGCTTGTCAGTATAAGTTGGAAGCTTACCTTTTCTACCTCCACCCGGTTTGCGCTGCCTTGATCCTTCTTCTTTGCCTTTCTCATATTCTTCTTGTTGCTGCTGCTCAAATATTTTCCTAAATGCTTCTAAAAGTTCTAAAAACTTATCTTTGTCTAACCCTAGTAAAGCTCTTATCTGTCGGTCGTTATCTAGGTTAATAGTCATATTCTCATTGTAGCACACTATTCTGCTTAAATAGGAACAACTCTATTTTAAACTAGTCCAAAAAACTTTTTCAAGATGTTTAATTTAATGCATATAAAAGCATAAAATTTGATAAGGCTAAACTCACATATCTATACTTTTTTATTTGACATGCCTTTTGATGAATTAAAAGGGTATAAATTGTCCTTTTGCCATTTCAGAGGGTTGGTTTGTATATATTCTGATATTCGATAATAGGAGTTTTCGTCACGAATAATGTGTTCGTAATAATTACGTTGCCACAATTTTTTATTGAATGGTTGCCAGTTGTTTTGTTTAACGTTTTTGATGTATTCATTGGTAGACAATGATTTAAATGCCCCAACCACATCACCAACCGTAACCGTGGGGGCAATCCCTTGTGGCTGCCCTAATACAATTGATAATTGCCCCATTTGCGATTGTTTCGTTTGTGGTCGTTCAATTTTTGGTCGATTTTTCGCATTTTGGATGTTGGTTGTAGGGGCAATCCCTTGTGGTTGCCCCATAATTGGTGATTGCCGCATTTTTGGTTGTTGCGTTTGTGATTGTCCCTTTTGTGGTTGATTTGCAAAATGGGGATTGCCGTCGTTTTGGGTACCCACAAGGGGTACCCCTACGTTTTGTTGCCCCATAATTGATAATTGCCCCGTTTGTGGTTGTTCTGTTTGTGGTTGATTTGCAAAATTGGGACTATCGTTGTTTTGGGTACCCACAAGGGGTACCCCTACCAATTCTATGATTCCGTGGAAATGGTTTGGCATGACGATAAATTCATGTAATTTGATGTTATCAAAACGATGCGCTAATCCTTGCCATTGTTGTTTAATCATCTTTCCTGCAACATTTAATTGTACTTTGCCATTTTCAACTACCCCAAACAAACACAATTTATTCTGGGTGCAGATGGTGATGAAATATAATCCTGCCTGTGAATAATCATATCCTTTTAATCGAATAGAACGGCGGTGGTGAACATCAGGGTTGTACTTCGTGCTCAAAACTAAAAATTCCCAAACCGAACTAATTTAGAGCTTATCCAGATAACCCATAAGTTTATACTTACGACCATGTTTTTCCCTAACACCAGCTAAGTACTTCTGCCAAGCTACTTCTTGCCCACTAGCTATATAAGCTGCTTTGGCTTTTTCTAGCCACTTGGCTGCATGATGATAAGCCTTGGCTTTACCAGAATCCATAATGTCTTCAGCATATTTTCTAGCAAGACGAATAACCCAATCACTGTGGGATGCTTTAGCTGCATCCATCACTTTATGAATGGACTCACTATTGCCCCAATAGCCTTCGTTAGCCACTTTAATAGCATCTTCAATTAAGCCCTCGTGTAAGAAAATATCGGTTTTTTCAGCTACTTCATATCTACTAGAATTTCTCAAAGCATCAAGTAGTTCCTGCTTTAATGCCTCCCAATCATCACTAGCTAAACGCATTAGCTCGAGATAACCTTCAAATGAAAACCTCTCTTTAAAAGCCACAACCTTGGCTTTCTTTAAAGCTATTAGATCACCAAGTCCTTCTGCTAGCTCAGCAACCCAAATTGCAAGATCATGCTTATTAGCAGTTCTGGAACTGCTGAAACTGCTCATGTAATAATCTATTTCTGATTTTGAGTCTACTAAATCTAAACCCCACTGAGCTATTTCCAAAGTCTCAGCTCCTTTTCCTTGCTTGCGTAATGTCTTAGCAAACCTTAGGACATCATCAGGAGTTTTTAGGTATTCTTTACTGTTCTCTAAGGCTTGTTCAATCTTTTCTTGCTTAACAAGCATACTTAAGAAAGCTGCTCCTTCACCTGCATTTCTAGCTAGGTTAAGGTACTCTTCATAACGTTTCTGACTTTCTAGAACCTGTAAACGAACTTGTATAAGCCTCTTACCATAAGAACCAAGATCAAGAGTAATATCCTCACCTGCTAAAATAGCTTTTATTTCAGGTTCTTCCCAGCCTTGCTCGAGCGCCTCCTCAGCTAAGAAAAATGTTTCTAGTGAATACTCTCCCAACTCTTCGCGCCACGCTAGCAAATCTGTAAGGATTTCGTCTTGTTTTTCCTCATCTAGCTCAGCACTTAAAATAGCTTCAGCCCATTTGTTATCAAGTTCATCAAAAGGATGGTCGTAATCGTATTCCTCATAGTATTCATTTCCATGACCTCTTAGCCAAACATTAACACAAGGCTCGGTAATAGCATCAAGCATTATTAGAGCATTTTCAGCATCATCAGCATCTAAGAAACCATCTACTTTGTTAAGGAACACAGCTATTCTATCTAAATCAGGTGAATAGTCACTCAAAGCATTTTCTACTTGTTGGCGAATAGGTTTAGGATCAAGGGTGGTTTGCCTTTTGCTTTTGGTAGGGGTTTCTAAAGGTTTTGTTGTTTTGGTTAGGTGCTTTTCAAGCAAATCAAAAACGTCAGGGTGTTCTTCTACAACTAGCTCGAGTGCCCATTTAAGGTCTTCTTTAGAAAGAGGAGCTAGCAGCTTATCTAAGCTAGGTCCTTGCTTTATTTCCTCAGGTTCATGAACATAAACAAGTAAACTAGCTACAATGTGTTTGCACCAACCTTCATAGTCATAAGGACAGCTACACCAAGCTGAGGTAATGCCAACATCATCAAAATCAATTGTTATTTGATAGGGGTTGTATTCACTGCCCTCAACTTCAGCATATAGAGTGTTATCACGAAACTTAGCTTTGGTTACATAACCACCCTCATAGTAGCCTTGCCCTCTCTCAAACGAGGTAGAGCTGGTGTGGTTTTTTATTGTGCTTTTACTGACTCGAGGTAAGGCCATATTTGTATTCTAACGGTCCAATTGTCCATAAACAATAAAACCCATTTGAGTTAGAAAAAGGCTAGGCTTACCTCATAGTGTTGGTTTTCTGAACTGTGATTAGTCTGATTTGGGGATTTGCCTGATTTTTTTGGCTTGCGCCCATGCTTTAAGAAAACCCCAACTCTTTGTATAATGCTCCATAATGAAGCTAGACGCAGAACATTTCAAAGAATTTACAGAAGTACTTTTAGCAGCCTTTCCCTCAAAACAGGAATTAACTAAAATGCTTAAATTTGGACCCGATAAGCATTTGGAAGCTATTGCTGGTGAGGATAATTTAGAAGCCATTGTCTTTAATGTTATAAAAAGGGCAGAAGCAAGAGGATGGATAATAGAGCTAATTGAAGGTGCAAGGGAAGATAATCCCGGAAACACCGAGCTGAAAGCTTTTGAAGAGAAAATTAAGCAAACTTATCCAAAAGAAGAACTCGTTAGCGACCCTGAGGCATCTGAAGACGAAATTAAGGGAGAAGATATTCCCATTCCTCCTTGTCCCTACAAAGGTTTGGCCGCCTTTAAAGAAAAAGATAAAGATGATTTTTTTGGCAGGGATAAATTTGTAGAAGATTTATCAAAATACCTAAGTAAGAACCCGCTAGTGGCTTTGATAGGTAATAGTGGTAGCGGTAAATCTTCGGTGGTCTTTGCTGGTCTAGTACCAAAACTAAAAGAAGAGGGTTGGCTTATAGTTGACTTTAGGCCACAATATGATCCCTTTTACGAATTAGCTTCTTCACTAGTAAGTTTTGAGACTGATCTTACTAAAAGAAAAAGGCTCAAAGAAACTAAGGGATATGCTGAGGATTTCAAAAATAATACTCTTGATATATTTGAAGTTATAAAATCTATTGCCAAAGAGAAAGAAAAGCCTTTACTGCTCATAGCTGATCAATTTGAAGAATTATTTACTCTAAATCCAAAGAAAAACTTACAGCATAAATTCCTAGATCACCTTGTCACTATAGCTAAAGGAAAACAAAGACTATTTAAATTCAGATTCATACTAACAATGCGTTCAGACTTTGTAAGTCGTGCCTTGCACCATACTGAGTTTGGTAAAATACTCAATAAATCCACACAAATGCTAACAGCTATGAGCCGTGAGGAGCTAAAAGAAGCTATAGAAGAACCAGCTAAGAAACACAATGTTAGTCTAGAGGCGGGTTTAACAGATACTATTTTAGATGATGTACTTACTGATAAAGACAAAAGTGATGTAGCAGGCAGATTACCACTTTTAGAATTTGCCCTAACTGAACTTTGGCAAAAACAAGAAAATCTTACCCTTACCCACAAAGCCTATGAAGCTATTGGCAAGGTTGAAGGTGCTCTAGCACGTCATGCTGAAGAGGTTTTTAAAGGCTATAAACCTAAAGAGCAAAAGCAATTAGAGTACATATTTACCCAACTGGTAAGACCGGGAGAAGGCACAGAAGATACTAGACAAATATGTACCAAAAAGCAACTAGGACAGAAAAGCTGGGATTTAGTTGCTGAGCTAGCAAATGAAAGACTGTTGATAACAGGAACCCTTGATAAAGAAGGGAAAAAAGAAGAGACTGTTGAAGTTATACACGAGGCATTGATTAGGAGGTGGCAAAAGCTTAGAGAATGGGTAGATACTAATAGAGAGTTTTTGACTTGGCGAAACCATTTACGCCACACTATAGAACTTTGGGAAAAGGAAAAGAAAGATGAGAGTATTCTTTTACAAGGTAGAAGGCTTGAACAAGCTGAGGAAGTGCGCCTACTAACGAAAGAAGGTATTTCTTATTGAGAGACATATTTGAACAGTGATATGAGGGCTGAGTGGCCTGCGTTAGGATGTGGCACATCCTAGGGTGGGAAGCCCACTGACAAAGAATCCGACCTTCGAGCCAGTCCAGGGGGAAGGAAGCGAGCCCTGTACCCTATGCTGACGAGAGAAACCTGTGTCCTAGTCTTACCTAAGACTTATAGCGTCGTTATGCGTGAAGAGCGAAACTGGCTGATACGCTCTGCCCAAAACGGGAAAGTGGTTGCTTTAATGACTTCCTTCTCATTAAAGACTGTTTCTAAACTCCACTCGGCGTAAAGCAGGCAGCTAAGGGGTGCTATAATATCCTCTTTCGGAATTAGGGAACTCTATATCACAAATTCCTTTAGGATGCGAAAATGCCAGCAGGTGATATAGAGGACGGAGGTAGCGTAGTAGCCAAAAGCCTAGCCGTAATGGCAAGGACAAGGTGAAGGACTACCAGAGAAAATGGTAAGGAAAGGTATGAAAAGAGATAAACCAAGGAAAGCAGATGATAACAGTTGTAAGACTGTTAGTGCACCTTGGCATCGAAAGATGAGTCTTCCCATACTCAGTACATGCGATGGACTTGGAAAGCGGAGTGCGGTGAAAGTCGCACGCTCCGTTTGGGGCGAGGGAAAGGCCGCAAGGCCCTACCTATCGCCACTACTTAGAGGAGTATGAGGGTCAATTAGAAAGTGCTAAAGAATTCATTGAAGCTAGCAGAATTAGACAGAAAAAGGAAGAAGAAAAGCAAAAACGTAGGCAGAGGAATTTAATATTTGCTATAAGTACTGTTGCTGTTGTGTTTGCTGTATTGGCAGGGTTGGCTGGCTGGTCTTGGAACAATGCTAGATTAGCTCAAAAGCAAACGGAGATAGCTAGGCAAGAAGAGAAAAAGCAACGCGAACAAGCAGAGGGAAATGCTAGGGAGGCAGAAAATCAACGTGAACAAGCTAAAGAAAATGCAAATATATCTTTGGCAAGGCATCTTGGTTTTGTAACTCGTGATACTGATTCAAAAGAAACAACTCCTGATTTAAGGCTACTTTTAGCAGTAGAGGCTACAGAGGTTTACAATGCCTCTGAGAGTTATAGAGATACTCTTGTACCTACTTTACAAAATATTAATCCTAACATTAGTGCTTATAGGAAAGGTAACGAATTTTTTTTTAGTCCAGACAAAAAAACTATGGTAAGTGGTTCTACTGATGGTAGCCTCTCTTTTTGGGATGCTGCTACAGGAAAAGTTATTAGAGTTACAGAAAAAGCCCATGAGGGTAGTGTTAGGGGATTTGAGTATTTACCAGAAAGTGATGTGCTGGTAACAGGTGGTGAAGATGGCACAGTTGCCTTCTGGCGAGGTAAAACAGGAGAAGTAATAAGTGAAATTCAAAAAACCCATGAGGGTAGTGTTAGGAGCTTTGAATATTTACCAGAAAGTGATGTGCTGGTAACAATTGGTGTAGATGGCACAGTTGCCTTCTGGCGAGGTAAAACAGGAGAAGTAATAAGCGAAGCTCAAAAAACCCATGAGGGTAGTGTTAGGGGATTTGAGTATTTACCAGAAAGTGATGTGCTGGTAACAAGTGGTGAAGATGGCACAGTTGCCTTCTGGCGAGGTAAAACAGGAGAAGTAATAAGTGAAATTCAAAAAACCCATGAGGGTAGGGTTAGGAGCTTTGAATATTTACCAGAAAGTGATGTGCTGGTAACAATTGGTGTAGATGGCACAGTGGCCTTCTGGCGAGGTAAAACAGGAGAAGTAATAAGCGAAGCTCAAAAAACCCATGAGGGTAGTGTTAGGAGCTTTGAATATTTACCAGAAATTGATGTGCTGGTAACAGGTGGTGAAGATGGCACAGTGGCTTTCTGGCGAGGTAAAACAGGAGAAGTAATAAGTGAAATTCAAAAAACCCATGAGGGTAGTGTTAGGAGCTTTGAATATTTACCAGAAAGTGATGTGCTGGTAACAATTGGTGTAGATGGCACAGTGGCTTTCTGGCGAGGTAAAACAGGAGAAATAATAAGTGAAATTCAAAAAGCCCATGAGGGTAGGGTTAGGAGCTTTGAATATCTACCAGAAACTGATGTGCTGGTAACAAGTGGTGTAGATGGCACAGTTGCCTTCTGGCGAGGTAAAACAGGAGAAGTAATAAGTGAAATTCAAAAAACCCATGAGGGTAGTGTTAGGAGCTTTGAATATTTACCAGAAAGTGATGTGCTGGTAACAGGTGGTGAAGATGGCACAGTTGCCTTCTGGCGAGGTAAAACAGGAGAAGTAATAAGTGAAATTCAAAAAACCCATGAGGGTAGTGTTAGGAGCTTTGAATATTTACCAGAAAGTGATGTGCTGGTAACAATTGGTGTAGATGGCACAGTGGCTTTCTGGCGAGGTAAAACAGGAGAAATAATAAGTGAAATTCAAAAAGCCCATGAGGGTAGGGTTAGGAGCTTTGAATATCTACCAGAAACTGATGTGCTGGTAACAAGTGGTGTAGATGGCACAGTTACCTTCTGGCGAGGTAAAACAGGAGAAGTAATAAGTGAAGCTCAAAAAACCCATGAGGGTAGTGTTAGGAGCTTTGAATATTTACCAGAAAGTGATGTGCTGGTAACAATTGGTGTAGATGGCACAGTGGCTTTCTGGCGAGGTAAAACAGGAGAAGTAATAAGTGAAATTCAAAAAGCCCATGAGGGTAGTGTTAGGAGCTTTGAATATTTACCAGAAATTGATGTGCTGGTAACAATTGGTGATGATGGCACAGTTGCCTTCTGGCGAGGTAAAGCAGGAGAAGTAATAAGTGAAGCTCAAAAAACCCATGAGGGTAGTGTTAGGAGCTTTGAATATTTACCAGAAAGTGATGTGCTGGTAACAATTGGTGTAGATGGCATAGTTGCCTTCTGGCGAGGTAAAACAGGAGAAGTAATAAGTGAAATTCAAAAAACCCATGAGGGTAGTGTTAGGAGCTTTGAATATTTACCAGAAATTGATGTGCTGGTAACAATTGGTGAAGATGGCACAATTGCCTTCTGGGAAGTGTTAACTGGAGAGCTGTTAGCAAAGAAAGTCTACCTAAATCAAGAATATATAAGCACAATGAAGTTTATAGAGGATACACAAACTCTAGTATTTGGTAGTGAAGATGGCAGAGTGGCTTTTTGGGATGCTAGCAGGGATCCCAAAGAAATCTGGAAAGAACAAGCTTGTTACAAAGCAGGACGTAACCTCACTCAAAAAGAGTGGGAAACGTACATGGACGGCAGACCCTATGAAAAAACTTGCCCTCAGTACCCAGAAGGTCCCTAATCTAACCATTACACAACCATTATTTCTCATACAAAAAGCTTGCAAAAGGACTCGAGCCAGTCCAAAAAACTCATAACATTTAGCAGGAAGTGAGATTCACCTAATCTCACATTAATCTTTGCAAGGGCTCGAGCAAAAACCTCCAAATATGGCCTTGCAAGTTAGTTTGCCACTGTTTGTTACTTTTTTACTAACACTATTGCTGGAATTCATCACTTGACGCTGCAATCACTAACAGAAAGCTTTACTACACAAGGTGAGGCTGCTGGTAGTTAGGCTTGGCTCGAGAAACTCTTGCTCTTTGGCCAAATCAAGCCTCTTTTCAAATAGTTATGCCGCATGAGAAAAACCCTAGGCTTTATAGCCGAGATTCTCCTGCTCGAGTACAATCTGATTCTTCAGGAATGATTGAGGTAACAAGGCAGTCAGACAATACAAAAATCAAGCATTACTATAGACCTTAAAAAGTTTTTGTATGAATTTTATGTTTTTATTGATGCAAAGCCTCGAGAACAGCTCGAGGCTTTTTATCTGCTACAATAAGCAAGCTACGAGCAGCACCAGAAGGTTGTGTGACACCCTGCTCCCATTTTTCCACTGTACGCTCACTCACACCTATAAGCGTTGCAAACTTACTACGAGATAGCTCGAGCTTGTCTCTAATCTTTTTAGCGTCTGGCTCTTGTATAATAGTGATGCGTGCAGGCTTGCGTTTACCTTGTTTAATCTCAACAATTTCATTAAGCCCTTCTAAAATATTTTCAAAGAGTTCTTTTTCCATATTAAGCCTCCTTTATCTTTTGAACCACTTGTCTCAGAGCCTTTTTCTGCTCTTCGCTCAAATCGTCTTTACGACCTTTGGAATAAGCGTAGACAAAGTAAATTGTCTCTGGTTCATCAAGATAGTAAATAATGCGTGTGCCTGAACGCTTACCTTTGTTTTTACTTTCTTGAGCAAAGCGAAGTTTTCTTATACCACCAGTGCCTTTTATAAGATTGCCAGCAGTCTTGTTTTTGAGTAATAGGTTTTGTAAATTCCTTTGTTCCTCATCACTTAATAGTGAATCAATGACTTTGACAAAGCTGCTTAGCTCAATAAAAACCACACCTAATTATATCCTTTAAGGATGCCTAAATCAACCCTTTAAGGGTTGTTCCACTTAAAATATAAGAGTTGTTCGGAAATAAATAATTCACATAATCAAGAAATTCCAAAGCCCACCACAAACAGCAATAACGCTATCTATAAACCCTGCTTTGCGATTCCGAAAGGCATGCACTAATATATTAAAGCGTTTCATTCCTCCTATTGCATGTTCAACATATACCCTTGCTTTACTTAGTGCTTTGTTCCTTGCTTTTTCTGCTTTTGTTAATTGAGGGTTAGGATTCTTTTTACTCTTCCTCGGCTTCTTGTACGGTATCTCTGCTTCTATTCCATAGTCCTTGTTTATCCCTTGATATCCTGAGTCTAGCTTCGCTCTTTTACCTTCTCCTTTTAGCCATCCCTCCTCAGGTGGGAATTCTTCTTTGAACATCCCATAATCATGCCTTCGCCCAGCAAATGTCTTTCCTACATAGATTATTATCCTTTCTCCTGTTGCTATCACTGTGTTTTTTACTGTGTGTCGCTTCTTCTTTCCACTATATAGCTCTTTTTGCTCTTCATCTTTACTAGGTCGTCTATGCTTCCTCTCTGTAGCATCTATTAATATTTTTCGTGCTTCTTCAAGTGCTTCTTTTAATTCTTCTGGTGTACTGAATTCTCGTTTAGGCAACATCCCTAATTTTGCCAACGCTGCAGAGAGAATTGGCAGTAGTTTGTGTACCCAGTAATGTGCACTAGAACGAGCCATATCAAACTTTTCTGCTAATTCATCAAGGGTAGGATAGCTTTTGAGGTAGTAAAGGATAAATTCAAGCTTATGTTTAGCAGAGGAAAGTTTACTTTTTCTTCCCCCACCAAGAGATCGTTCCCTTTTTCCATTAGCCTGTTGTTCTTCATAATCTTTCTGACTTTGCTCTTCGTAGGCTTGTTCAAAGGTTGATGCTAACTCATCAATCTTTTCTTCAGGCAAGCCTGTCAAAGCTCTCACTTGTCTGTCACTTCTTGTATTAAAAGCTGCCATGGTGACTGCTATTTTAGCATGCCTCTCTATTTCCGAACAACTCTATAGTATGACTGACTTGTGGAATAATTTTGCAGATATTTTTCCACCTTTTGCTCTTTTGTTGCAAGTGGTTTTGAGTAGCTCATCTTAAAACTAAGATCATTGCTAAAATACACTGGTGTTTGAAAGGTGTTCCGATATTCCGACCCCCTCCCTAGAAAATTTAGAATAAAATTATTATTGTGGGATGGAAAAAAAGTATGAAACAAAAACAATAGAACATTTAGGTTTAGTAGCAGGAATGATAGATGAGTTAAAAATAGTTGAGATAATAGATCAAGAGATTAAGCAAGACTTTGAACAACGTCAGGTAACAATAGGTCAAGCAGTGAAGGCAATGATATTAAATGGATTAGGTTTTGCCAATAGAAGATTGTATCTAGCAACACATTTTTTTGAGAACAAGCCTACAGAAGAACTTATAGGGAAGGGAATTAGAGCGAATAAACTCAATGAGGACACCTTAGGCAAAGCTCTAGAGAAGTTATATAGATATGGAGTGACAGAGCTGTATAGTTTGATATCAGGTCAAGCAGTCAAGCACTTAGGGCTTAACCCCAAAATAGGACATGAGGACACAACTAGCTTCCATACAGATGGGGATTACAACAGTAAGAGTGAAATAGACACAGATACACAAGTAGTGAAGATTACCAAGGGTTACAGTCGAGATAACAGACCAGAATTAAATCAAATAGGTTTAGAGTTGATAATTGAGCATGAAGCAAATTTACCACTAGCCATGTTGCCACTAAGTGGAAATGCCAATGATAAGATAGTGCTAAAAGAGACTATAAGCAGACATATAAAGCAATTAGAAGCAGTTGGCATAAGTATATTGGTGAAAGACAGTGCAGGATACACTAAGGATAGTCTGGAAGCACATCAAGAAGCAGGTTTGAAATGTATAATGCGAGTACCAGCAATATTGAAGGAGGCAAGGGAGCGAATAGCAGAAGTAGACCTAAGCAAGATGAAACCATTGGTGAAGGGATATAAATATAGTAGTGTAGTAAGTGAGTATGGAGGTGTAGAACAAAGATGGCTGATAATATATTCGGAAGTGTCAAAGAAAAGTAGGGACAAGAGGGCAGAGAGGGAATTGCTGAAGATAAGTCAGGAAGAAGAGAAGGCATTTAAGAAGCTAGGCAAACAAAGTTTTCATTGCGAGGCAGATGCAAAAGTAGCAATGGAAGACTTCAAGAATAGCTTGAAAGTGTTGGAAATGCACAATGGCAAGGTAATAAAGAAAGAGCACTATGCAAAAGCAGGTCGTCCAGCAAAAGATTCCAAACCAACAGGATACACATATCAGATAAGTGGAGCAATAGTTGCTGATATAGGCAAAGGTAATAAAGCAAAAAAGGGAGAGGCAGTATTTATCATAGCAACGAATGAACTGGATAGTGAGGTGTTGAGTGATGTGGAGGTATTAAGTACCTATAAAGGACAGGTGAAGGTTGAAAAAGGATTTAGATTTCTCAAGGATCCAATGTTTTTAGCCTCGACATTGTACCTTAAGAAAGAGGAAAGGATAATGGCCTTACTGATGGTGATGACTTGCTGTTTATTAGTTTACTCAGCTTTGGAACATCGAATCAGATTAGTCCTTTCTAGGCATAATCAAAGTTTGCCTAATCAGAAAGGTAAACCCACCTATAGACCTACTGCCAAATGGGTATTTGAGCTTTTTATAGATGTACACCTTTTGTTTATCGTTACTGATGAAGTTGAGGTATTAACTATGAATCTTAAAAGTGAATTAAAATCACTTCTAGCCTTGCTTGGCCCTAGTTATTTTCAAATTTATTTCAAAAATTGTTAAAAGGGGGGTCCGAATGTCGGGTGTTATTTCCCTAAAAACATAAGATAAGGAGTGTTTTTATGAATTTTTATGTCAATATGAAGCTTTTTATCACTTTTAGTATGATTATTTTTCTCGCTGGATTAGTTTCTTTATCACAAGCGTGCACAGTTGGCGAAATTCGTCCTTCGGGCGATATTCAAGAAGAACCAGCTGATTGGGTACCTACTGATGGCAGCACTTTGCCAGTTAGAGGAAGTGCAGAGTTTCTGCGTGCTACAGATGGTGAGTATGGTGGTGATGGGCATAGAAGTGTAAAAGTACCAAAAATAGTTGATGATGATGACGAAGCAACTCATGTAATTTGCATACATGGAAAAATACCTTCAATGAGTGAGAAAGAAACTTTAAAAAATGCTGTATACAAAGCAATGGCTGAAAGTTCTGAATGTGAAGTAGGTTCTACTATGGAGCACCCAGAAGATGCTGAAGTACCTGAAAACTGGTTGAGGCAAGAAGGTCAAACTATTGATGAGGAAGAATATCCTCTCTTGTATAAATATTTGGCTGCAAAGGGGGAAGATGAGTTGCCTCGAGAAAAAGACAGCATAATTTGTGCTGATGGGAGCTGACTTAAAGTAGGTCTCTCTACCTTAGATAAATAGGGTTGTCTCTAAATTAAGACTTTGAACAGGGTAGAGCCAACTAAAAGGTTGCGAATTACTCGTGTTTGTGGATACAAGAAACACTACCAAAATACTTAATAAGGAGAAGACCTACACAATAAGTGTTTGAGTACACAGGGAGTTATGCGCATGTTAAAGATTTTTCAGCAGCTTATAATCGGCTTTTCTGTTTTATTTCTTGCTACTTTTTCATTAGGTATAGCTCAGGTATGTAGCGGCATTGATATCGCTGAAGACAATGTGGTTATCAAGCTAACAGCATCTTTATTTGACAAATTAAATTCTGAAGAGCAAGCCTACCTGATTGAAAAATCAGGAATTGACCCAAATACCATTAATGATATTGATAAGGCGTGCACTCTGCTAGATGTCTGGGTTGCAGGTGGTGTCCTTGATACAAAACTGACTGGTGTCGCAATAGCCGATACGCTTCCTCGAGAACTAGCTCGAGCTGATAATCAAATAGATCGTGAGTGGCTGGTTTGTTTTGTCGGTAGCATTGCTGGCAGTGTCGCCGCTGAGTGCGATCCAGCTGTAGTTAGAGAAGAGCTAGCTTCAAACGAGGGTTTGCGTCTGACCTTTAGTGATAAGGGTGAGCTTGACGAGGCATTATCCACTGTTGAGACTGAATCTAGTTCTGACTTTGACCCTTGGGGGGATTTGTATCAGGTTTTGGAAGGGTTTTTTGGTGATCTTTTTAATCACTAGTGTCCTCGGCTGAAAATCTATAGCCAAGGAACTAGATTTTATCTGGTTTTAAACTGGTGGGTGCTAAATAAATCTAAAATCAAACCTCTTTTCAAATAATTATGCCCCATGAGAAAAACCTAGGCTTTACAGTCGAGATGTTCCTGCTCGAGTACAATCTGGTTCTTTAGGCATGATTGAGGTAACAAGGCAGTCAGACAATACAAAAATCAAATATTACTATAGACCTTAAAAAGCTTGCTTCTCTTTGGGGCTTAGAAATGTGTCGTAAAAGTCCAAGAGTTTCCACTCTCAAGAATGCTATAAATCAGATAACGTTAATTGACGAGAGGAATATATGGAATTTAGATACACAATATTGTACGTTGAGAACGTTGAGGAAACACTCATGTTTTTTGAAACAGCATTTGGACTGGAAAGAGCTATGCTCCATGAAAGTGGTGATTATGGGGAATTAAATACGGGGCAAACAAAGTTATCTTTCTCTTCACTAAAACTTATGAAAGAAATAGGAAAATCGCCCTGTCGTGCTGATCCCAAAAACCCAGTATTTGAGATTGCCTTTGAGACAAATGATGTACCTAAAGCACTAGCAAAAGCTTTAGATGCAGGGGCTAAACTCATACAAGAAACCCAAGAGATGCCGTGGGGACAGACTACAGCATATGTCTCTGACAAGAATGGCTTCCTGGTTGAAATTTGTACTCCTATCATGAATTAGGAAAACCTGATTGATTGAGTTGTAATCTAATGTCTTGAGATTTCAGTAACTGAAGCGGAGTTATTTTTAACCAGTGTTTAAATTGTCTATTCATGTGAGACTGATCGTAGTATCCAGCTTCAATTGCAACATTACACAAGCTTTTGCCTGAAGAAATCATCTTTGCTGCTTTACGCACTCGAGCTAGCTTCAACCAGTATGAAGGGGGTTTTCCTGTACTTGCTAAACAATTACGCTGTAAAGTTCTGATATTTGTGCCAAGTAGTTTGGAGACTTCTTTAACGGAACAAACATCTGAAGCTAAGCAATTTAGTGTTTCTGATACTGTATTTGTCAAACAGGTTAATTCATTAATATAATGTTTTGCTTTTGGTAGGTTGCTATCTACTCCTTGCAGGACCTTCAATATTCTGTAATCAAATTGAGTGCCTGCCTTTAAGCGATAACCAATCATGAAGCAACCTTTCTTAAGCTCAACTTTCGTTGTTTGGTCAAAATAATTAGTAATAAACCAATTCGGGTTTTGGTAGGGTGTGAAAACGATGTCTCGACAACCATCTGGTACAACTAAAACTGACTGATTCTCAGTTGGAGCCACAGACCAAGTACCAATAATTGTTCCATCTATCTTATTCCTAATGTTATAGGCCTTCAGGGTATTGAACTGTAATTTCTATGATGTGCTGATTATCAAAATCACGACGGTTATTCGTAATAAATCTATCTGTATCTACATGCACGGCTGTGACAAGGTGAACAGAATTAGCTGCTTTTAGTTTGTAGCTTGCTGCTAATTGTGCAGCCAAACTGGCTATTGGTTTATCCATAGAATAAAGCGTAAGCTTGCCTAAGTAGGCTGCTAAAATATCAATTTGAATATGATTAAGGAAAATAACTTACCAAGAATAGCACAAAACCCCAAAGAAATAGCAGATTGCTTTGCTGTTTTATCTCAGCTTAGGCCACATGTAATGCTAGAAGAATTTGTTCTTTTAATTCAAGACATGGCAAAAGAGGGTTACCAGCTTGCATATATTGAAGAAGAAGGTGTTTGTGTAGCTGTAGCTGGGTTTAGAATCTACACCAACTTATTTCTAGGCAAAAATTTATATATTGATGATCTAGTTACTGCAGAAGATAAGCGCTCTAAGGGGTACGGCAAGACAATGATAGATTGGCTAATTGGATCGGCGAGAGAGCATGAATGTAAAGCAATCCATCTTGATTCAGGTACCAATAGACATAAAGCCCATAAATTTTATCTCAACCAAGGTTTTGATATAGTTAGTTATCATTTTAGTCAAAGTCTATAGCACTACAGCACAAGATTATAATAAAACTACCACCACACTCATTCCAAAGCTCTGTTTCGGAATACCTACACAAAATGCTCTGCGTTGTTTTACATGACGCAGGGGGGCTAAGTACAAAATCATTCAATGGGTATAGCATAATGAATTTTCCCATTGGGGCTAGGGTCGTAATCAGCCCCGTATATTTCTAGGTCAGCAGAATATGTGTGGCGTTTCCCAGATTGAATAAGCCAGCTCGAGTAAATATAGTTAACAGTCTTATCTATGTTTTTTACCTCTCCTTGATGTGTGAACTTAGCATATGTTGAAGAAGGAATCTCGACACTAACCATGTCTTTTGGTAATGTTCCAACTTTAGTAACCTCAATAGCAGCGTAATACTCGAGCAAGTCTGTCTTAGCTTTTGTTTGTTGGATAATGCCATAGCAAGCACCGGGAACTACATTTTTGACCTCATCAATACGAGATATAAATGCATCCCAAAGTGGAGGTAATTTTTTGCCAATATTGTTTTTTTCAGAATCAACACTATAAAAATTTGTTTTTAACCCTACAAGTTGCATTTTCTTTTGTGTATAAATCTCTGGGGTCAGGGAGACATTTTGGTTAATATGCTCTAAGTACTCAGAGTCGAACTGTACTTTTTTTAAGAACAAGCTCTTATCTCCTAATTTTCTGTATTCATTTGGAGTCAAGCCATATGCCTTTTTAAATGCTCGAGTAAAACTTGCTTGGGATTCAAAGCCTGCACATAAGGCAATCTCAATTATTTTATTTTGGGGTACAAGAAGTTTTTCCAACGAATTTGCTAGCCTTCTAGAACGAATGTAGGTTTTTAATGTTTCATTGGTTAGGGCTTTAAATATTCGTTGGAAGTGCCACTGACTAATACCAGCTTCTTTAGCAACCTGATTTAATGTCAAATCAAAGTCCAAATTGGCTTCAATATAGTCAATACCTTTTTGGACTTGCTCCAAATAGTTCAATTTTCATTACCTATGATTAAGGAGCTTCGTAAAAACCAGTCATTGAAGTTAACTTCCCCTTTTCGTTGTATTCGCCATAACTTATTCCATCACCAAGTACAGTATCCTCACCGTTTTTCAATTCCCATTTTGCAATACTCTTATTGTTGTGCGCCAAGAAATAGGTTGTTGCAAAATATCCGCCGGGAACCTGCTTGTGAAAATCTAGCATGTACTCAGTAAGTTCATCCCATCCTTTAGTCTTAGTTAACGGGTCATTGTATTCACATGAAGTGTCTAAGCACTTCTCGTATAAGACTCTTTTGTCAGAGGGCAATTCCGTGTTCCAAGAAGATACATATGTTTCCCAAGTTTCTTTGAATTGATTGTCCATTACACTCTCCATCCTGAAGTCGATTTTTGTCACAATTGACCGTATTGTGATAAGCCTATAGTAAAATGAATTTGAATCTAACTTTTGATATTTTGTGCTTTTACAAAAAAGGCTAGGATAAGAAAATCAATTTTGCGAAAAACTTGTGAGGGCATTACTTAAATCGCTTTCTAGCTACTGCTTAATTTAAAAGTGATTTACTAAGACTCATTAGGTCATCAGTTATGTCCCCATCACCATCTAGATCAAGCATTCCTAGAAGTCCATTGGCATTTTGAGGAGAGGCTTGTTGCTCGAGCTGCCTAACTTCTTCTTGTAATAAAGCACTTAGACTTTGGGCATCTAGATTTTGTTCACGCTGTAGCTTGCCAAGTGAACCCATTAAAAAAGGGGCTAATTTGCTAGCTAGCTGACTCACTTGATCTAAGTTTAGATCACTAACTTTACTGATAGCCTCTTCAATCAACTTGCGCTTATCTCCAAGAATGTGTTTTAGAATACCATCACCATTAAAAGTACTAGGATTAGTTCCTTGGCTACTAGTTCGTTTTTGACCACCACTAAATATACTCATTAATAAGTTAATAAGCATTTGCAAGATACCACCTTTAGATCTACTTCCGGTAACTTGTTTTGAAATCATACCCACTATGTCATTTAGTAAGCTTCCGTCATGGTCTCTTCTTAAAGCGTCAAAAAGTGAATTAGCCCCATCGGATTGTTGAGTATTCCTAGTCAGGCCTGCTATTAGCATTGGTAATAAAGCCGAAGTAGCAGAAGTTAGTTTATCTGTGTCAAAGCCCAATTGTTCCTTGGCAGCTTCAAGCACTTCAGGGGTTGTAAGTTGCTTCATTAATGTAGAGGTAATATCAGCCATTATGGCCTCCTTCAAGATTCTTAATTTAAGTCACCCAAAATTTATAAAGAGTGTTGTGACAAAAACCTTACGAATAATACTACACCTTTTGAATCCCTACCAAACATTAATAATGTGTTACTTATTAATTAGTATGTTAGCATGAAGCTATGAGCGAAGTTATTTGGATTGGTTGCCAAAAGAAAACGCTAAACGCCCATAAGTTTTTTCTGTACTCTTATGCGAAATTTCTACCCGTCTATGTTAGTTTATCTTTGAGCAAAGTGAATGAAGTGCAGCGAAGGATAGATAAAACTAGAGGTGTTTTTTTGGGGCAGGCATCATGAGAAAAGCTAAGAGCTTAGGTGAGCTGCGTGGCACTTCTTGGGAATCTAATGCTGGACGTAGTGTAAAACAAGAGTTGCGTGATTGTCTGATTAGACGTTTGAAAGCAAGTGAAAAAATCTTTCCCGGTATTGTTGGTTACGAAAAAACTGTTATACCACAAGTAATAAATGCAATACTTAGCAAACACAACTTTATTCTTTTAGGGCTTCGTGGTCAGGCCAAAACACGTATTTTACGACAGCTTACTGAGCTTTTAGAAGATGAAATCCCTATTATTGCTGATAGCGAACTTAATGATGATCCTTTTAGGCCAGTAAGTATAGAAGGTAAGAATATTTTAGCTGAGTGTGGTGATGCAACACCTATATCTTGGCTGTCTAAAGAAGAGCGCTATATAGAAAAGCTTGCTACTCCTGATGTTACTGTTGCTGATATTATAGGTGATATTGACCCTATTAAAGCTGCTAAACTTGGTACCAAGTTAGGCGATGAGCGTTCAGTTCACTATGGTTTGTTGCCTCGAGCAAATCGGGGAATTTTCTCCATGAACGAATTACCTGATCTTTCAGGTAAAGTACAGGTAGCGCTTTTCAATATTATGCAAGAGGGTGATGTGCAGATAAAGGGTTACCCCATTCGTTTGCCTTTAGATATTATGCTAGTTTTCAGTGCTAACCCTGAAGATTATACTGCTCGAGGTAAAATCATTACCCCACTTAAAGATCGTATTGGCTCAGAGGTTCGTACCCACTATCCTCACTCTGTTGAGCAAAGTATGAACATCACTGCTCAAGAGGCTTGGATAGAGCGCAATAAGGCTATTAAATTACCCTCATTTATAGCAGAGATCGTAGATGAGGTAGCTTTTCAGGCAAGAGAGGATGTCAGGGTAGATAAACATTCAGGTGTCTCACAACGCTTGCCTATTAGCTTGTTGGAAAATGTACTTAGTAATTCTGAACAGCGAGCGCTTTTGCTAAAAGAGGACCCCATTGCAAGGGTTCTAGACATTTATAATTCCTTAGCTGCTGTTACCGGCAAGCTAGAACTAGAGTATGAGGGTGAACTTAAAGGTGGTGAGGCGGTTGCTAAGGAAATAGTACGCCGGGCAATAGGGCAAACTTTTAGTAGAAGAGCCTTCAATCTAAAAACAGATGCTATAGTTGAGTATTTTGAAGCTAATAACTCCTTAAAACTTCCAGATAATTCAAAAACTGGTGAGCTTCCTAAGATAATGAATAAAGTACCTGAACTTTTAGAATCTGCTAAGGAAATAGCTGAAGATAGTGATTCTGCTAGTATTGCTACAGCAGCAGAGTTTATCTTAGAAGGGCTTTATGCACGTAAGAGGATTGCCTGTAGTGAAGAGCAAGGTTATTCGGCAGCGGAAATTGATGTGGAGGCAGCACCACGTAAGAAGTGGAATTAAACAGTGCACAAATAAGAGCAGGTTTCAAACCTGCTCCTACCTTGTCTGCAGTGTAGTAGATTGCTTACTAAACAAATTAAGCATTGTTCTCATGTCTAGTGCTGTGCCCGAGTGTATCACTAGATTCTTTTCTTTTAGTGCTTTTTCAAGTTCTACAATGTGAGCACAAAGCTCGAGCAAGCACTTAGGCTTCACCTCAATTATTAAATTTGCTTCCTTAGCAAAACCAAAAGCTACTTGCAATTCTCCATCCTTAACAAAAATATGAAACACCTCCCCTTCGCTGTGAACTTCGCAAGTTAAGTTTGTACTCTTAGCAGCGCTGGCATCAAAAAATACTCCTTCCAATGCAGACATTGTTGAAACCATACTGAGAGTAATGTCTTCTTCAAAGGGAAATTTTATGTAAGGAAGGCCCCATAAGGCAAGTTCTCGCAAGATGCCTTTTAATCCTTTACCCTTTTCAGTTAATCCATAAACATGAGTAGCAGCAGGTGGTGGTAGATCTTTTCGGATAACTATTTCTTTTTGCTCGAGTTCTTTAAGACGTTGGGAAAGAAGATTTCCCCCTATACCATGCAAGGCTCTTAGTAAATCGCTAAACCGCCTTTCTCCATAAAGAAGCTCTCTAATAATTAAGAGTGTCCAGCGCTCGCCAATGATATCAAGAGTGTAGGCAATAGGGCAAAGTTGTTTGTAGTTGCGCTTCATGAGTTTTTAAGTATAAAACCGAAATTGAAAAAGTCCAAATTTTTATCCACTTGCTAAAATAAATATATTGACAAGTTAAAAAATATATAGTAGATTTTGAAGATGCTTCACAAAAAGCTAATTTCAAACAAGGAGACTTAAATTGACTTGGGAATACTGTGCTATTAATGACCATTTAGACAAGAAAAAGAAATTCTTGAAATTCTTTGCTGAAGGCAAACCTAGTGAAATTGAGGATGTTCACCAGACTATGGTTAAGCTAGGACAAGAAGGTTGGGAGCTTGTAACTCTTACACAAATTAGCGAGCCTAATGCTCGAGTGTATTATTTCAAACGCCCTAGTAGCAATTGACAATTCAGGGTTAATAAGTGTTATAGTAAGATACCTTAAATTTTAAGGTAAATTTATTAAGGAGACATAATAATTATGCCTCAACGTACAACATACACTGAAGGTACACCTTCATGGATTGATTTGCCCTGTAAGGATGTAGATGCTGCTAAGACCTTTTATTCAACTTTATTTGGTTGGAGTTATGAAGAACACCCTACTGACCAAGGCCAACCCTACATTCAAGCGATGAAGGGTGAGGGACAAGTAGCAGGTATGATGAAGCAATCACCTGAGCAGGAAAAAATGCCTGCTATGTGGAATGTTTACGTTGCAGTAGACGATGTTGACGCTACCACAGAAAAAGCTAAATCTGCTGGTGCACAAATCATTATGGCCCCCATGGATGTTATGGATGCAGGGCGTATGTCTTGGATTATGGATCCTTTTGGTGCTACTTTAGGCTTGTGGCAGTCTAAAAAACACATTGGTGCCACAGTTGTTAATGAGCCTAGTACTTTTACTTGGGCAGAGATTTTTGCTCCTGACACAGATAAAGTCACTGCTTTTTACAATGAGGTACTTGGTTTAGAAAAAGAAGTTCTCGAGATGGGCGATATGCCTTACACTGCTTTCAAAGCAGGTGATAGAACTGTTGCAGGTACCATGCCACCACTAATGGAAGAGGCACCGTCACACTGGCACATCTATTTTGGTACTGCTGATTGTGATAAGACTGCAGAAGACGCTAAAGCTGCTGGTGGAACAGTTAAAGTAGAACCTTGTGATACTCCTGTAGGTAAGATGGCAGTTATACAAGATCCTCAAGGTGCAGTGTTCTCTGTAATTCAACTAAACGAATGGCCTACAAAATAGTATAAATTATGCAAGTATCAGGAAAGACCGTCTTGATTACAGGAGGAGGTTCAGGCATTGGCTTCTATATTGGTAAAGAATTTATAAAGAATGGAGCTAAAGTTATAGCCTGTGGTCGTACTATGGTTAAGTTAGAACAAGCTAGGGCTGAGAACCCTAGCTTAGAAATTGCCGAGTGTGATATCACAGATGAAGGCCAAGTCAAGGCATTACTAGAACATTGTGATAGTAAGTTTGGTGGAATTGATGTTCTAGTCAACAATGCAGGTATATTTCAAGTTTTTAATGTAACTGATAGTGATACTTCTTTAAAGCATCAATTAAACGAGGTTGACATTGACTTTAATGGAGCTGTTCGAATGGTTCATTACTTTCTACCTAACTTATTGCAAAAGCCCGAAGCAGCTATTGTAAATGTTTCTTCAGGTTTAGTTTTCGTTCCTTTAAGCATGGCCCCTGGCTATAGCGCAACTAAGGCTGCAATGCATGCTTGGACTCGAGCTTTGAGGCATCAGCTAGCCAAGACAAACGTCAAGGTTTTTGAACTCCTGCCTCCTGTAATTGATACAGATTTGGTGAGTGACCTAAAGGATTTTCCCAAAATGCCACCTCAAAAGCTGGCAAGTGTCTTCCTTAAAAGCTTTAAAGCTAGTAAACTTGAAGTAACATCTGGACAAAGTAATCAGTTAAAAATGATGAGTCGCCTTGCTCCAAACTTTATTTTTAATATGATTAACAAGTGAAGTATTTCTAAGGATTAATGCTTAGAATTAATCCTTCAATTATGGAAGTGCTGTAAGGACAGAAGTAAAGATGGCTTTATTAAGGAGCATTGATAGAAAATTGGTAGTGTGTGCAATTAAAGTGAGGAAAGTAGAATGAACCGAAGTAGCAAAATTATTTATTGGATTGCCACTATTTTGTTGTCTGCTCTGATGTTACTGTCCGCAGGAATGTACATTTTTAACAATGAAATGGTAAGTGAAGTTTTTTCTAGATTGGGATATCCTACCTATTTAATTTATCCATTAGCAACAGCTAAAGTTTTGGGTATAATTGCTATCTTAACTAGGAAGTCTGATTTTTTGAAGAATTTAGCCTATGCAGGATTCTTTTATGATTTTATACTTGCTCTGTCTGCACACATAAATGTAAATGATGGTGAATTTATTCCAGCAGCAGTTGCATTAGTACTACTGGCTGTTTCTTATATTTTTGGTAGGAAAGTTTTCACCAAAAAATAATAGGGTTTTTATAGAGTTGAATGCTTACACAGGATTTTAAAGATTTTTTGACCCTTTTACACAAGTATAATGTATCTTACTTGATAGTTGGTGGTATTGCTGTTTCTATACATAGCTACCCACGCTATACTAAAGATTTAGATTTATGGCTCGAGATAAACAAAAAAAATGCTGAAGCAATGATGCTAGTCTTGGAAGAGTTTGGTTTTGGTTCTTTGGGACTTAGTCCTCAGGATTTTCTCGAGGCTGGTATGATAATTCAATTGGGACACGAGCCTAACCGAATTGATTTACTAACAGATTTGCCTGGCGTGAGTTTTGCTGAGGCCTACCCCAAACGTGTTAATATTGAAATTGATGATCTATCACTCACTTTCATAGATAAAGAAAGTTTGATAAAAAACAAAAAGACTGCTGGTCGCACTCGTGACTTAAATGATGTAGAGCAATTGGAATCAGAGTAGTAATGCAAATAGCTGTACGCAAGTATAAGCTTGGTGAGGAACCAGATCCTAATAAAGAGTGGCTCAAACGCACACCGGCTGAGCGCTTTTTAGAAGTCGAGCGCTTAAGACGCTCATGGACAGGTCTTTTTGGTGATCCAGACGAACCAATAGAAAAAGTAATATTCAAACGTAAAATAACTTTACCTAATTCTCATTAAATATTTGAACCAATACATAAAATCTAATCTATTCAATCGGGTTCAAAATTGTTTACAAAGGAGATTCTTATGAATTTTGCAAGGTACCTTATCTTATTTGCTAGCCTAGCTTTAGGTAGTCAAGCTCTAGCTCAAGATAATATTGACCCTCTTGAAAAAGCTTTTGTAGGTATAGGAGGTCAGCAAGCACTCGAGAACCTAAACACACTGGTAATAGAAGCTTCAGGAACTCGCTTTATGGAAGGTGAAGGCCTTACCCCTGATGAACCTGCCATGGAAACAAATGCTTTTAACAGTGTTATAAGTTATGACCTTTCACAAGGTAATTTACGTTTAGACCATAACAATACCATTACAGTTTTTGGACTCAGTACTCCACAGGAGTACAGTGAAATTCTTGTAGGTGACTCTGGCTATATTACAGGAGTAAGCAATCTATTTGGTATACCTGAAAGACCTATGGGCTCTGAACTTTTAACTGCCATACACAAGCAACAACGGCTATTAAATCCTCATCTTATTTTGCGGGATATCCTAGCAGATCCTTCTATAGCCTCTGCTGAAGGCTCAGAAGTGCTTAATGGTTTTGTTCACAATCTAATTGTAGTACAAGATGAAGTACATCCTATTACTCTTTATATCAATGCTGCTACAGGGCTAGTTGCTAAAGCTAGTACTTTAGAAAATCACTATTTACAGCGCGATGTTTTGTTAGAAGCTTTTTATGTTGATTGGCAAGAAGCACAAGAAGGCATGCTTTTTCCTAATGAGGTTTATTTAGCTCTTAATGACCAAGTAATCCATCAAGAAGTGCGGAGTTCTGTGCAAGTAAATACAACTTTAGATGAGTCTGCTTTCACCTTGCCTAATACTGATTTGCCTCCTTACAATGAGGACTTTGCCTTGCGTGGTGAAAGAAGTTCACAATTCTATTTAGGCTTTAACTCTATGGGTATACCTCAAGATGGCACTGATAATTCTATGGTAAGTGCAGAAATGCTAGCCCCGGGTGTTTATCATCTAACGGGTGGTAGCCATCATTCTATGGTCATTGAGCAAGAAAGTGGCCTAGTGGTAGTAGAAGCACCTCTTTATGAAGCTCGCAGTAAAGCTGTTCTTGATTGGATTAGCAATGAATTTCCAGACAAGTCTATTACTCATGTAATTGCTAGCCATTCCCATGAAGATCACTCTGGTGGTTTAAGAACATTTGTTGCTCAGGGTATTCCAGTAGTAATAAGTGAAATAAGTGCAGATTTTATGGCAGAAGCTTTTGAGGCTCCTTCTACTGTCTTTCCTGATGAACTCGAGCAAAATCCTCAAACAGCCACTATTGAAACTGTCCCTCAAGATGCCCCTTACTCTCTCGCAGATGCTACACACCCCATTAATGTTTATCATTTAGACAATTCCCATGCCGATGATTTGGTAATGGTACACCTACCTAATGAAGAAATGCTTTTTGTTGTTGACATCTATAATCCGGGCTTGCCTTTTCAACTGTTCCCGCTAGGGCCAAGTAATATAGTTAATGCTATCAATAATGAAGGCATTAGTGTCAAAACTATTGTAGGTGGTCATGCTGGTGTAGGTACATTTGAAGAGCTTGAAGCTATAGCGAATCAATAAATATGGAAAGTCCCCTTAATAAGGGGGATTTAGGGGGATCTACCCTAAGAAACTCAGCCCCTTGTAACTTTGTGTTCTAACAGTAATTAGAAGGTAATATGGCTCATATGATTGTTAAAAGAACCATAAATGCCCCTATTGATGTAGTTTTTAAAACAGTGGCAGACATTAACCAGTTTTCACAGGCAATTCCACACATTGTAAGAGTTGAAATTCTATCTGATATTAAATCAGGAGTTGGTACTCGTTTTCGTGAGACACGTCTTATGAAAGGTAAAGAGGCTACAACAGAACTGGAAGTGACAGAGTACACTGAGAATGATCGGGTTAGAATTGTGGCCGATAGCCATGGAACTGTGTGGGACACTTTATTTACGGTTGAAGCAAAAGACGGACAAACATTGTTGACAATGATAATGGATGCTCGAGCATATAAGCTATTGCCAAAGCTAATAAATCCAATGGTAAAAGGGATTATTAAAAAGGCAATTGCAAAAGATATGGATGCAGTAAAAGTATTTTGCGAAAAATGATCAGTAAAGTATGATTGCCCAGAAGTTGTTGTGAAATCTTTGAAGGGACAAGGAAAACAATATTGGAACAAACACAAAATTATGTATCAAACTACCTACACCATTTTGTAGGAGGAAAAAATCCTGAAGATGATAAGGCAAATTTTCAGACACTGATGAAAATAATTAGAGAAGGTGTTTTGCTAGGACCAAGCCCACTTCCAAAAGTGGAAGGAAGGGCACAGTTCTTATTTGATCCTAGAAAACCAATTAATTTTAGAAAAGAGAGTAATTTCTTCTCTCCTTATGTTTGCTTTTGTGACATTCCATCTAGTCAAATAACTATTCATACACAAAAGTATGGCAAATTTGGTATTTCATTCAGTAAAGAATTCTTAATCCAAAAGGGTGCATCACCAGTTATATACATACCAGAGCAAGCAATTACAAGAGAAAGCGTACTTTTTAGAGGTGAGCAAAAGTTTTTAGATGAGCAAAACAGATCGTATAAGAAAATTAAGGATAATAGCCAAGAAGCTACGCTTAAAAAAATAGATTATTTTGATGCAGTAGTTAGCCATTACATCAAAGATGAAAGTATTCATACTAGGCAATATGTAAGCAAAGATAAAAGCAAGAAAGAGCTAATGGGGTTTTATACCTTTATAATGCGCCATTTCTTTTGTCAGATAAAGTGGTTTAATGATTCTCTACCTGAAGATGATCCTAGTAATTTCTATATGGAAAGAGAATGGAGGTGCATAGGGGATATAGCTTTTAAAGAGGAAGACATCCAAGAGGTTTTTGTCCACCCAGATTATTTACAGCGTCTCAAAAAAGAAAATTTAGTGTCAACAAAGAAAATTAAGAGTTTAGAGATATAGCATAAGGTTGCTGAAGACCCCTTTAACATTGCTCACAAGGCGAAAAGGATTTTTATAGTTAATGTTTGTTGTATCAAGTCAAGTTTCCTAATGGAGTATTCACTCAAGGAAGTATAGTATGAGCAAGAAACTAGAAAGTGCAATTAATAATTAATCTATACATGGAAGGAGTAGTTTTATGCAAGCACACAAAGTTGTTTCCAGAGAAGAATGGCTTGCTGCTCGTAAAGAGCACTTAGCCAAAGAAAAAGAGTTTACTCGTTTGCGTGACCAGCTTAGTCAAGAGAGGTCTAAGCTTCCTTGGATAAAAGTTGATAAAGAGTACGTTTTTAATGGTCCCAATGGCGAAGAAACTTTAGCTGAACTTTTTGATGGTAGAAGCCAGTTGCTAGTGTACCATTTTATGTTTGATCCTAGTTGGGAAGAAGGCTGTAAAAGCTGTTCCTTTTGGGCTGATAATTATAATGATATTATTGTACATCTAAACCACCGTGATGTGACTATGGTTACCATTTCCAGAGCGCCACTTGAAAAACTAGATTCATACAAAAATCGTATGGGTTGGAGTTTTAAGTGGCTTTCTTCATTTGATTCGGATTTTAATTACGATTATGAGGTATCCTTTTCCCAAGAAGACTTAGAGGCAGGAAAAACCAATTATAATTATAGAGAGAATAAGTCCAAGTCAACGGAACTTCCCGGAATAAGTGTGTTTTATAAAGATGAAAATGGAGACGTGTTTCATACCTACTCTTGTTATTCACGTGGACTCGATATGTTAAATGGAGCCTATCATTACCTTGACTTAGTTCCTAAAGGGCGTGATGAAGATGATTTGCCTTACACTATGGCGTGGTTACGTCGGCATGATCAATATGCCTAAAATCAAACCTAAGTTTAAAGTAACGTTAGGAGGGAGTTTTCTTGGGAAGGGTTCAAAATTTTGAACCCTTACAACTCTATACAATTCACAACAGGATTTTTAGAGATTTGAGGTCTCATTCTGATTCCCTCACATTTTTTAGCGAACCAAAGGTTGTAAGTTAGGACCACTATAATTATGCCAACAGATTTGTTTTTACCACTCAGCCTAGTTTTAGGGTTAATTTCTTATAGTTTAATAGCTAGCTGGTATGTTATGCCAGCTTTAAAGTCTTTATCTCGGGCACAAGCACTAAAACCTCTATTATTTTTGCACACTTTCAGGTACATTGGCTTAGCATTTCTTGTACCGGGTGTTGCTGCAGAAACTTTGGATCCACGTTTTGCAGATCCTGCTGCCTATGGTGATTTGCTAGCAGCAGTACTTGCTCTAATAGCATTGGTAGCACTACATTTTAAATGGGCTATAGCAATACCCTTAGTTTGGATCTTCAACATTGAAGGTTTTCTGGACTTAGTTAATGCTTTGTTTCAAGGCCTTCGCTCTGATGCTCAGTTAGGAGCAGCTTACTTTATACCAGCTATCATAGTGCCTGCATTACTAGTAACTCACTTTATGATTTTTAGATTGCTCTTAAAAAAAGACACTAACGCTTCCTAGCTTAGCTCTACACTTCTTAGAGCAGGCAAAAAGTTTAATTGTATGAATTTAGCCTTTGATGTTCCTAAAACCATTTATCCATTTGAACATCATTTTCTTGACTTGGGTAAGGGCACCAATATTCACTATGTTGATGAAGGTCAAGGCCCAGTTTTGCTAATGCTACATGGTAATCCCACTTGGTCTTTGCTTTACCGAAAGATGGTTTTGGGTTTGCGGGATAGTTTCCGCTGTGTTGCCCTTGATTATCCGGGTTTTGGTTTGTCAACAGCTCCAAGAGGCTACGGGTTTACCCCTAGAGAACATAGTGAGGTGCTCGAGTACTTCGTAAACACCCTAAAACTTAAAGATTTCACTCTTATTATGCAAGACTGGGGTGGTCCAATAGGTTTAGGCTTGGCAGGTAGACGCCCCGAACTTGTAAAAGGACTCATCATAGGCAACACGTGGGCATGGCCTTTAGTCGGGAACAAACGCTTTGAAATGTTTAGTGCGTTAATGGGTGGCCCCCTTGGTCACACTATAGCTTACCTTTTTAATGGTGTAGTACGCTTTTTCTTGAAAGAAGGTTTGATTCATAAACTTGACCCTCAGGTATACAAACTATATCTTGCTCCATTTAAAAATAGGAGTAACCGCAAGCAAACTGCTATCTTTCCACGCCAGCTCATAAAGGCTGCTGATTATCTAAATGATGTTGAAGAAGGTTTGAGCAAGCTTCAAGATATTCCTGTACTTTTTCCTTGGGGTAAAAAAGATTTTGCCTTTAGGGATGCTGAGCTTAAGCGTTTCCAAAAACATTTCCCCAACCATCAGATTTTACCTTTAGAAGCAAGTCACTTTTGGCAAGAAGATGCTGCTGAAGAAGTGGTTGATGCTATAAACAAATGGGAAGCATTTGTTGGTTAACATAAATCATAAAAGGAACAAATTATGACACTATTTCAAGACGATTCTGGAACTGTTACCCATGGGGCATAAGCTTTCTTTAGGTTATTTAGTGACATATCTTGCCATTGGTGGTCTAGGTTTTACAGTTTTCCCTACACTTACACTTAATCTTTTTCTATCTAATGGTGATTATGGCACTGTTATGCCACGTGTAGTAGGTATATTTATGCTTGCACTCAGTTACTTGCTATTCAATATTTTAAGACTTCAAGATTGGAAGTACTATCCAATTACTATTCAAGTGCGTAGCATTATAGTGCTTTTCCTTATGTATCTTTACTTCACTTCGCGTGACCCAATGTTTATCATCCTTAATATTGTTGTGCTTATTGGGTTACTGCCATCAATTTATATTCATTACTTTCAGCGAAAGGGATAATTTAATGGCTGAATTCAAGGGATTTTCTGAAAAAGCATTGACCTTTTTGAAGGAATTAAAAAATAACAACGAGCGTGAATGGTTCAATGAGCGGAAAGATGTTTATAAAGAAGAAATAGTTGCCCCTGCTATTGCTTTTATAGAGGAATTGGGCAATCGCTTACAAAGTATCTCTTCACAAATCAACTATGATACACGCACTAATGGTAGTGGCTCACTAATGCGTATTTACCGAGATGTGCGCTTTTCCAAAGACAAGAAGCCTTACAAAACAAATGTAGGCATAATCTTTTGGCAAGGTTCAGGTAAGAAAACTGAGTGCCCCGGCTACTACTTTCACATGACAGCAGATGAGGCGTGGATTGGTGGTGGTTTGCATGTGTTCCCTAAACATTTATTAGAGTCCTACCGTGAGGCAGTGGCAGATGATAGAAAAGCTAGTGTATTACGTCAGGCTTTAAGTGGTGTTGAGGGGAGTGGGCTAAAGCTATCAAGTGAAAGTTACAAGAGGATTCCTCGAGGCTACGAAAACGACCATCCACAAGCAGACCTTTTAAAATACAAGGGCCTTTACACAACAAAAGACATTCCAAAAGCCAAAATCTCTTCACCTAGTCTTATAGAGGCATGCTTTGAGATATGCCAGCAAGCTGCCCCTTTACAGCAGTGGTTTGCAAAAAATCTTTCTTAGGAGGAAAGTTATGAACAGCAATGTAGTAGTCCTTAAAGAAATTTTCGACCTTAATAACAAGCTATTTCTCAAGGCTTTTGAAGCTATGGAAAAAGAGGAAAGCCATAAGCAATTTAGTGAGGCAAATCCTGCTATCTGGCTGATGTGCCATGCTGTATGGGCTAAAGCCGGAATTGCTCGTTTACTTGGTGCAGAAGTGAACGTACCCCAGTGGGTTGAACCATTTTCCAAAGGTATTACTGAACTAGATGCAACTAATTTCCCTGAACTTGATCAGGTAGAAGAGGCATGGCAAAATTTACATGGTCAAATCGAGGCTACTTTGCCAAATGTGAGCGATGAACACTTGACTGCTGAGCAACCGCAACGCTTTCCCACCACAGAAAATAGTATTCTGGCAGCTTTGGCCTTTTTAGGGCAGCACGAGTCCTACCATGTTGGGCAGCTTAGTTATGTGCGTAGGCTTCTAGATGAGCAAGGACTTTTTAAGTTAGCCTTTTCTCCAAACTAGAAAAAGGATTTCAAGGAATCAACCAGTGCTATTGACAAGCAATATTACTTTTGCTAAACTCTTTGGCATGAATTTAAGAGCAGCCCCAATTAATATTAACTGTTGGTGTACTACATTAATTTGTAGAGGCTTCTCTTATGTTATGTAACTGTTAAAATTTAATTATCGTAAACCTAAGAGAAGCTTGTACAAGCTTCTCTTTTTCTTTGTATGGACGTTTAGTGTAACGGTAGCACAATCGCCTCCAAAACGATTAGTTAGGGTTCAAATCCTTAAGCGTCTGCCACAAGGGCTCGTAGCTTAGTTGGTGAAAGCACATCTCTGATATAGATAAGATCAGTGGTTCAAATCCACTCGAGCCCACCAAATGTACAGGAGCCCAAACGGTTAGGGAGCAGACTGCAAATCTGTTTATAGTGGGTTCAATTCCCACCCTGTACTCCAGAAATGTCCCTAGGCTAGTGCTAGGGACAAGTATTAAAATTAAAAGCAATAGTCACATTATAGTTACATTTAGACATATGAAGTACCTAGTTGATAAAAACTACAGATGGCGTGGTATGAAGGTTCTCATACCAACATTTTTAGTTTCTGGATATATGTTTTACAGAGCATTTCTCTCAGTTAAAAATGGGCAACCATTTTTTGTTATATGGACAGTGTTATTTGTAGCCTTGGTTTTAGCAGGGCTTATATTTGAATTCATGTTAAAGCGCACGTATAGGTGTTCAAGATGCTCAAAGAACTTGGGAGCACCACGAATTGAGGTGGTAAACAATCAAGATGAATATGTATATGATTGTAAAACTTGTGAAATCACATGGCGAACAATGACTTATCCAAGTGGTGATTGATAATAATTATAGATACCCAGACAAACATTCGCTTTATCCACACGAGGAATGTCATCCTGAACCCTTCACTATGTTCTAGGGTAAGCTACGTGAAGGATCTCTCATGCGTTAATGCTCTTAGAGATTCTTCGTCGCTATGCTCCTCAGAATGACATGCTCACAGAGGGAGTTTTTCTCTAGGGAAAAAGCTATTCTGGAATACTATATTTATACCTTTAAGGAAGTGTTTTTATGAAATTTGGTTACACAATAATTTACGTGCCCAATGTAGAAGAGTCCATTGCTTTTTTTGAAAAAGCCTTTGGCTTCTCAAGGCGTTTTATACACGAGTCGGGTACCTACGGTGAGCTAGATACTGGTGAAACTACGCTAGCATTTGCTTCACACAAACTTGGTGCTATGAATTTCCCCTCTGGTTATGTTAAAGCCGGTAATTCAGAAAAACCTCTTGGTATTGAAGTTGCTTTTGTGACTGACACAGTTTTTGAAGCCCATAGTCAAGCTCTAAATGTTGGTGCTACAGAACTAAAAGCCCCTGAAGCAAAGCCTTGGGGACAAACTGTTTCCTATGTCCGTTGCCCTGATGGGGCACTTGTTGAGATTTGTTCACCTGTAAATAGCTAGTAGACTTTTAGAGGTTTAAGTGTTTTCTACTTTTAAAGTCTAAACTAATCCGCTAATGCCTTTTTTAGAGCATTAACCCATTGTTATACCCATTTTGCGTGCTATAAGGGCTAAATCAGTATTGTTAGGCCTTTCTTCTTTGGCAGCTTTGACTAGCTCCTCTAGCCAGCCTTCGGCTTCTGCTGCTTGAAGTAACCTATGAATAACTTCCTTCAAACTATTACCGCTTGCTATATCATCTAAGTTTTTATCTAGGTAACTTCTTAGCATAATTGTCAAATCTATTTTTTTAGGGAAGCAACTAATTAAGGCTTGGAAAAGCTCTTTATATAGTTTTATTGGTTTAATTGCATTAAGAAGACCCTTAACACTCATTTCTTCTAAGCTTTTCCCACATCTTATTTTGGGAATATTCTTCCTTATGTAGCGTTGTAATTCATCATAAGGGTAAAGATTTGGCTCTTTATGATTTATGCACTCAAAGCAATTACAAGGCACCATTCCTTTCACAATAAGATTATTAAAGTCTTCATGAATGTCTTCAAATGTATCCCTAATTTGTACTAATACATCACGCTTTTCTTCACCTTTAAGTCGAATAATTATTTTGCGATTAAAATAGTCTTCTTGTACTAGTGCAAAGGTATTATCCATCTTTAAGAGCACGCCATAGCGCCACTGTGTATCCTCATAGATGTTTTTGTACCTCTCAACTATAAATCTTGTTAGCATTCCTTTTGGCATAAATTTATATTTGTACTCAAAACGAAGATTATTATCGATTTCCCAGTCTAGTGTTTCAGGTTTGTCTTTAGGTAAACGACTTGGTGCAAGGTACCATTTCTTCTTTGTTTTCCTTGTTTTAAGTGGATAGCAAATTTTGAACTCATGCATCAACTCTATAAATTCAGCTTCCCATCCATTGTAAGACGTATTTTTCCAAAGTCGCTTTAAATCATCATTGCTAAACTTACCATTCTTTTCAATAACCTCCTTATCATCTAGCACCTTATATACACCGTGTGTCACCCATTCATTATCTAAGAAAATACTCTTTTTAAGCAAAAAATTATTCCTGAAGTGTAAAAAAGTGCCTAGGTCGTGAAAGAATTCAGCTAAAAATCCAGCACGTCCTCTATCCATCTGATATCTCTGGCAGATTTTTAGGTATTCTTGATAAGTAATATATGTTTCGTTTTTTCTCTTTAGTAACTCCTCTCGAATATCTGCCCACACTTTAGGTACTTTCGTATCAACATGTGGAAGAGTAATGGTTACTTTGTTTATAACTTTTTGTAAGTTCTTAATAGTTTCTTTTCTATCAGGTTTACAACTTGTTCTTTCCAAGTTACCAACTATATTTTTAAAAAACTCTTTGTATTCTCTAACAGGTAAATCTTCTAAGGGTTGGTCACATTTGTTTTGTACTAGTACCACAGGACTATTATCGCCTAGCAAACTTATTATATTAAGCCAATAGTAAAAATCATCGTGTTTGACTTCTTTACGTGGTTCACTAACCAGTAGATAGATAGATCGCTTAGTTAGAAAAAATTGATGGGTAGTATGATATATTTCTTGTCCACCAAAATCCCAAACGTTTAAGGTAAAGTCTTTTTCTAATTCTACTTCTTCCTTTTTGATACACCAAGATTGGATGTTTATACCTTCAGTACTTTGCTCGTCTTCTAAATGATAATCAGAATTGGCTAGAGATTTCATTAAAGAAGTTTTTCCTGCTCTTTCTTCACCTACTATAAGAAGTTTTGCTTCATAAATGTGATCTATACCAGTTTCTAGTTGTTCTCTAAGATAATTTAGTATGGCTTTTAGACCTTGGTCAACTATTTCGGGTGGTGGGGTTTCTAGGAAATTGTACCTGATATCAAGTCTAGTAAGGTTAGTTAAACGCCCGATTTCTCCTGGTAGATGGGTTAGTTTATTATTATGGATATAAAGACCATTAAGATTAGTTAACTGGCCTATTTCTATTGGTAGATAAATTAGTTTATTGTTATGGAGGTAAAGATCATTAAGATTAGTTAGCTGCCCGATTTCTGCTGGTAGATGGGTTAGTTTATTAAATCGGAGGTCAAGTTTATTAAGATTAGTTAGCTGCGCAATTTCTTTTGGTAGATGAGTCAATTCATTCATGCTAAGGCAAAGGTGAGTAAGGTTCTTTAGTTTAAAAACTGCTTTTGGTACTTCTATTAAGCCTGAATAACTTAAATCTAATCCAGTCAGCCCTTTTTCTAAAGCTCTATCTATCCTCCGTTTAACCCCATCACTCAATTCTGAAGCCATACTAACCCCCTGCTCCTCTAAAAAGCCAAACCTCTTTTTTCACACTCATACCTAAGTCTAACAAAAACAACTCACATTACAAAAGCACCCTTCAAACCCCCTCAGACAAAATTGCTACAAACTAGGTGAAGGCAAAACACCTGCCTCACTTGAGATATGTTATTCTAAAAAGCCTGTTGAGATTTTGCACTGTTTTTTAGTTCCTTTACTTTGTCCTGTAGAAAGGGGAAAATTGCTGGAGAAAAGTTTTAAATTCTCCTTGTACGTTAATGTACAAGAGAGTACAATCAGGTTATGTTAATGAGTGTAAGTGAAGCCTGCTCAAGCATGCGTGAAGCCCTGCAAAGAGTAAAAGATGGTGAAGAAATAGAACTTACTCAAAACGGTGAAGTTGTAGCAGTGTGGATTCACCCCTCTAAACTTAGAACCCGTATTCGCACAGAAAATACTGTTGCTGCGGAAAAGCTGCTTGCTACATTAAATTCTCCAGCTCCAGCATCACAAGACTTACCTGAACCTACTTTGAGTGCAGAAGAAGCTGACAAGTGGGCTGAGGAAATTAGGCAAGATCGTGATGCAGGGCATTAATGATTGCCTTTGACACAGATGTACTTATCTATGCTGTAAGCCATAATCATCCATTAGGCATAAAAATACGACAGCTACTTGCTGATCCTTCCCTTGACCAAAGCCGCACAGGCTCGCTAATTCTTTATCCTGAACTCCTTAGTAAGCCTATTCGTGAAGGAGACCAAACACAACTTCATATCTTAGCGGCTTATCTAAATAAACTCACCCTTTACCCTATGGATAAGCCTATTGCTAGCCTAGCTGCACAATTAGCAGCAAGCTACAGGTTAAAGGCGGCAGATGCAATTCACCTTGCCACAGCAGTACATATAGGTGCCGACAGATTCATTACAAATAACCGTCGTGATTTTGATGAACAAAGAATAGTGGAAATTACGGTGCAATACCCTGATAATCTATAATCTTGCTCCTTCCCATTCAGCTAAATCATCAAAACCATCTAGCAGTTTACCCGAAACTCTCCTACTCTTTTTTAACGACAACTACATCAAGTATTTGTTTCCTATTCGATAATCTTTTTCCAATTCCATCTCAAAAGGGGGATCAGCAAACAGATCGATTAATGCTATACCAAAAAGCCTGTGCCAGTTAATCATTTCTTACCTAGCTTAGCACATTATCTAATTTGGATTTGCAAAGCTTATAAGCGTCTAGTTGCACCAATAATAATTTTGTGAGACTTAAAACCTATACTAATAAAAGGTTAAGCCGTTATAAATATAACTGCTAACTATGGAACTGCTAAGCTGGTTTTTTAGGCAGGCAAGTCAAAAGTGTAACTTACTTGAAAGTTCCTATAGAAGTTTAGTACTAAGAGAGTTACTAAAACAATCAACTATGCAAAGTATTCTGCATTTCCAAATTCCTGTAACCTTTGTAGGCAACCTTCAACCTAAGAGCTTCAAGCTCTTCAGCGACATCGCTAAGGGGTAAATATGCCAAGTGTTCAAGATCCTGCTGTGCTATTAGAAGTAATACTTCAAGAAGCAGGAACCCCAGAAAAAGATCTAAGCTTAATTACTCGAGCATTTGAGACAGCTACAAATGGCATACTAATTGCTGATGCTTCCCGTGCAGGACTACCTATAATTTATGCTAGTCAAGCCTTTTATGAGTTTACTGGTTATGCTATTGAAGAAGTAATAGGACAAAGTTGCCGTTTTTTACAGGGGCAAGGCACAAATCCACAAACGGTGGCAACCATCCGTCAGGCTTTACAAAACCAACAATCCTTTCGAGGTGAAATCCTTAATTATCGAAAAAATGGTGAGCCATTTTGGAACCTTTTGCGTATTGAACCTATTTTTAGTCAGGGTAAGCTTAGGTATTTTATTGGTGTACAAACTGACATTACTGCTCAAAAACAGGCTGAGGAAAAATTACGGCAGTTTGAAAAAATTTTTAATTCTGCAAACGACTTGATGTCTTTAGTTAGCAAAGATTTTATTTACTTAGCGGTGAATCAGGCTTACTTGGATAGGTATAAAAAGAGCTATAATGAAATTGTCAGGCACCATATTAAAGATCTTCATGGTGAAGAGTTTTTTGTGCAACGGCGTAAAAATCTAGAGCGTGCCTTTGCTGGTGAACATTTGCGAACTCAACATTGGATATATCCACCAGACTGCCCACCACGTTACATAGATGTGAAAACCACCCCTTATGAAGATGAGTTAGGCGTAGTGCAAGGTGCTGTTATCAGCACTCGAGATATTACAGCTTTAAAACATGCTGAAGAATCTCTAGAGCAATATAAAGTCATTATGTCTTTGTCCAGCGACTTTATGTCATTGGTAGACCGCAATTATCATTATTTGGCAGTTAGTGATTCTTATATAAAGAGATTTGGCAAACCACGTGAGGCTATCGTTGGAAAACATGTTGCTGATGTGCATGGCAAGTTAATTTTCGATAAATACTTTAAAGTTGACTTAGACCGCTGCCTAGCAGGCGAAAGTGTCCGTTCCCAAAATTGGATCTATCTACAGGGGAAGGCATGTTTTGTTGATGCTGAGACAGTTCCTTACAGAGATGAAAACGGCAAGATTATTGGTGTAGTAATGAGTGCTCATGATATAACCAATCTTAAAGAAATTGAACAGGAATTGAGTAAAAGCGAAACTCGCTTTAAAGATTTTGCTGAAATTGCTGCAGACTTCCTGTGGGAGACTGATAAAAATCTGAATTTTACTTACCTTTCTGAGCAACAAGAGTACATTACTAAGTATCATGCTCAACATTGGTTAGGACAGTCCTATTTAGAGTTTCTTAAGGCTTTAGTTACTGATGAAAGGTTATGTAAAGAGCAGCAAAAATTGGCATTGCAACATAAACCCTTTAATGTAGAGTTGCCTTTGCAACGTTCAGATAGTACAGTGCTTATAATACGCAATATTGCTAAACCTGTAGTTGTTCAAAATGAATTCAAGGGTTATCGAGGCATAGGACGTGATGTTACTGAAGCTCATACATTGGCAAAGCAACTCGAGCATCAAGCCAACTATGATTCGTTAACGGGGCTTGTCAACCGTAGGGCATTTGATTCATTGCTCGAGCAAGCTTTAAGCAAAGCTAAAGATAACCAACAGCAGCATGTGCTTTGCTATATTGACCTAGACCAATTTAAGGTCGTTAATGATACAATAGGCCACACAGCAGGTGATGAGCTGTTAAAACAAGTATCAGCACTTTTAAAGAGTAATATTCGCTCTAGTGATGCCCTAGCACGTCTTGGAGGCGATGAGTTTGCACTATTAATGAAGAACTGCCCCCTTAACAAGGGCCTTACTATTGCAGATAAACTGATTGCTGATCTACGTGACTATAGTTTCTGTAGACAAGAACGGCGCTTTAAAATTGGAGCTAGTGTTGGGCTTGTACCTATTACATCGGAAACTGAGAGCACTGCACAAATTATGTTGCAAGCCGACATTGCTTGCTACGCTGCCAAAGATGGTGGTCGCAACCGTGTGCATGTATATAACAGCAAAGATAATACAGTAAATGAACGTCACGCTGAACTAACACGTGTAAGTGATCTTAGAAATGCCTTACAAGAAAACCTCTTTTGTCTTTATTATCAATATGTTAAGCCACTTGACGAGTCAAGTGGCTTGGAACCCTACTATGAGCTTCTGTTAAGACTCAAAGGTGAAGATAGTAACCTTATACTACCGGGAAATTTCATTCCAGCAGCTGAGCGTTATAACCTTATGGCAGATATTGACAAGTGGGTCATCCGCACAGTGCTTGTTGAAATGCAAGACCTCTTTGCAAGACTTTCTAGAGGATGTATTGCTATTAACCTCTCGGGGACATCACTCAATGATCAGAAGTTGCTCGAGTTTGTCAAGCAGCAGTTCCAGCAATCTAGTATCTTACCTAAGCGCATTTGCTTCGAAATTACCGAAACAGCAGCGATTAGCAGTCTAAATGAGGCCCTTAACTTTATCAGAGAAATGCGTGGTTTTGGTTGCCAATTTGCTCTTGATGACTTTGGTAGTGGCCTTTCCTCTTTTGCTTACTTAAAACGCTTTAAGGTTGATTATCTCAAAATAGATGGAAACTTGGTGCGCGATATGACCATTGATTATGCTGACCAAGCAATGGTTAAAGCGATTAATGATATTGGCCACACTATGAAAATTCACACTATTGCGGAATTTGTGGAGACCGAAACTGATATTGCTTTATTAAAACAGCTAAAGGTTGATTATGCTCAAGGTTATGGTGTTAGTCGTCCTGCACCTTTGGAGACTTTAGCAGAAGTTTTATAGGTACTTTTAACGCATTGCTAGATACCTCTAAACTGACTAAGTACTCTCATATCGCTTTGGAAAAAGTAACGAATATCAGGAATGTTGTAAGTTACCATAGCTAAACGTTCTATACCAAAGCCAAAAGCAAAGCCTGTTACTTTATTGGGGTCATAGCCAACAGCTTTAAAAACATTGGGGTGTACCATGCCACAGCCTCCTAGCTCGAGCCACTCCTCCTTACCTGTACGAGGGTGCTGCCACCAAATGGCAAACTCTGCTCCCGGTTCTACAAAGGGGAAGTAACTTGGTTGTAGCTTAGTTTTAGTATCTTTGCCAAAAAGGGCTGTGGCCATCTCATTAATAGCCCCTTTGAGGTCAGCCATAGTGATCCTATCTCCTACCACTAAAGCTTCAAGCTGATGAAACATAGCTTCATGAGTAGCATCTACTGCCTCTTCACGGAAAACCTTACCGGGTACTACTATTTTAAAAGGGGGTTTGTGTTTTTCCATGTAACGTGCTTGCATAGGACTAGTATGAGTGCGCAAAAGCCTACCATCAGTTGTCCAAAAGGTATCTTGTAAATCTCTGGCAGGGTGGTGTTGGGGGAAATTTAAGGCGTCAAAGTTATAGTGCTCGGTTTCCAGTTCTGGTCCTGTTACTACATCGTAACCCATAGAGATAAACACATCACAGAGGTGATTTATCACTTTTGTTAGCAAATGCAAGCTTCCTACAGGTAATTTGACACCGGGAAGGGTTACGTCTACCTTTTCATTAGCTAATTCACGGTTTAGCTTTTCTTTAGCCAACTCAGCTTTGCGCTTTTCAATGGCACCAGTAAGTTCAGCTTTAAGTTTATTGATTTGCTGCCCTTTTTCTTTACGCTCTTCGGGCGATAAACTTCCTAAGCTTTTTAGTTGCCCTGTAACCAAGCCCTTTTTACCTAAATATTTTACCTTTAGGTCTTGTAGGGCTTTAGAGGTATTTGCTGATTGTATATCTTTTAGTGCTTGCTCGAGCATGGAAACACCTTTCTTATAAACTAAATACCTAGCATACCAAGATACCAATTTTTGAGGAGTGTACCCACAAAAAGAGCTACCAAGCCACCGAAAGCAAGATAAGGCCCAAAAGGTATTTTTCTGCCACCACCTAAAAACTTACCTATAATTCCAAAAATAGCCCCTGCAAAAATAGCTACTATAAGGGCAACTATTATATTTTCTGGTCCTAGCATAACTCCTAGAACTGCTGCTAACTTTACATCACCAAAACCCATAGCTACTGGTTCATCGTCATCATCTGTTGTGGGTTCTTCTTTAGAGAAAAAATTGTATATCCACCAATAAAACGAACCAATAATGGCAAAAGCTCCAGCAGCAATGAAGGTAAACTTTAGTGCTATAAGAGGTGTAACCAAAGGGTTCCAAGGTAAGATAAGTAAAGCTATAAACCATAAAGCATAAACTATCCCCTCGGGCAAACGTAGTATCCTAAGAAATATAAGATTGGCAATGAGTGAGAGAGTAGGTAGGCCAAAACCAAGCCACCAACCACCTAGTGCACCACCTAGTGCTGCTAGATTCACCTGATCCATATTAAAAGGCCAGAGCCTTTCTTTAGTGTCAGCAAAACGGCGCAAAACAAGGCTTCCTACCCTATTAATAAGAGCAATGATCCCAGCACCAAGTGCCGCACCTTGTAAAGCTTGAAGAAGATTAGGTAGATTAGCTGAACCAGAGGCGTAAAGGAAAGTTCCTAGGATACCTATAATAATAGCAGGCAGAGTTAGATTGTCAGGTAAGATATAGTGATCTATATCAATAAAAGACATCATTACAATCATGGCAAAAAGAATTATTAAGGGCAAAAAACTAAATTGGTAAGTATCAATAGGGAACTGCCAGACAATAAGGCCAAAACCTAAGGCCATTAAAGCCTCTATGAGCAAGTAACGCACTGAAATAGATTTTTTGCAATAGCGACAACGCCCTCGTAAGAAAAGCCATGAAAAAATAGGCACAAGGTCTAAAATGCCTAGAGTGCGATTACAGTTGGGGCAGCTCGAGCGTGGTCTAACAATAGATTTACCTGCAGGCAAACGGTAAATAACTACATTTGCAAAGCTACCAATAAAAGCGCCTATTACACAGGCGTAAATTATATAAAAGGTATTTAGCACAGTTACTAATTCTATGGCAAAATATGGCATCGAATCAATTTTGTATACTTGTAAACAATGCTGAGAAATTATAATTGTTAATATTATTACGCATATGGAGGATTTGTGCTTGATACTCTAAAACGCCTTTGGGACAACATTTATACTCGTATTGGTTTAATAGTTGTTGCCAGTGCAGTAGTGTTGTGGTTCTTAGATAAAACACAACTTGCTTGGGGCAGTTTTCTAATTGCTTTTGCCATAGCTTATATTGCTAACCCCTTTGTTACTTGGTTTGAAAGTAAACGTTTCTTTTCACGCAGCCTTGGGGTTATTTTAGTGCTCTCTACTATTTTATTTATTTTTGTAATAGGTACCCTTTTGCTAATAAATATTATTGTAGAACTCTCTAGTCTAGCAGAAGAAATCAATATTTCCCCTTTAATTGAATGGGTTCGCAATTTACCTAAAAGATTTCCATCATGGATGGAAAAGATGCTTTCTCAAAATACAGAAAGTATTAATGATATTTTACAAAACCTACAAGATCTCCTAAGGAATCAGTTTCCTAACACTATTTTACCTTGGTTACAAGATCGCATGACTGGATTTCTAAAAGGTATTGGTGGCTTGTTAGGATTTATTTTACAAGTAATTTTAGTTTTTATTTTAGTGGGTTATATCTTGGCAAGTTATCCTACTATTGTAAAAGACTTACTGAAAATTATTCCACCCCGCAAAAGGTCTTTAGCCAAAGACCTTACTGATAAGCTTGACGTTGTAGTGGGTGGTTACATTCGGGCTAAGGTAATAGAGGCTCTTATAGTTGGTTTAGTTACTTGGCTATCTTTAAGCATAATTGGCGTTCCCTCAGCACTTTCTATTAGTTTTGTTGCTATGCTCTTGAATCCTATACCCTATCTTGGGCCTATCATTGCCACTATCCCGGCAGTACTATTAGCTATCGGCCAAGGCTGGACAATTGTTTTAATTACAACTATTGTAATGATCATTATTCAACAATTGGACGGTAATGTTTTAGGACCTCTATTACTATCACAAAGTATGCAAGTTCACCCCGTGACAGTGTTAATAGCTTTGATTGTTGGCTCGAGTCTATTTGGTTTTTGGGGTATACTTTTAGCTATACCTGCCACAGCCTTTTTCCAACTTCTTTACAATGATTACTACTTAACCAGCAAGTGGTATAAAGATGGTGAACCTTTAGAAGGCGATAAGCTAGAGATGGATACTTAAAGATACTAAGTTTCTCCAAAAAACTTAGTATCTGGTCTTAAAGTACCCATGAAACAAATAATTCCCAGCTAAGCGAAAAGGAAGTTTTTCGGTTAAGGCGCTGGCGAACTAACAAACACTACAGAACGAGCAGGAATAGACACTGGCTTATCAACAGATTGCTCAGAAAGCTCATAGCCTATATCCGATTCAAAATCGTAGTACTTTGCGTAGGTACTTTCAGAAAGAGTAGTTACTGTAAGCTCACCTAGGTCATGCTCCGAAGCGTCAATTTTTACACTAGTATCTTCCTTAGAAATATTTACAAGGAGGATTTGCACACTGTCTTCTGATTTGGCTGCATAAGGATGTAAGTCTGAGGTTACTCCCTCAAGCTCGAGTACTTCTTTAGGCTCGAGCACCTGCCCTTCAAAATCTGCTAACATCTCAAACACATAATAAGTAGGACGATTTATCCCTATTACATCTATAAGCCCGTGTCCACCTGTATCTTTTAGAGCAAAGTAATAGCCATAGTCAAGGCCTTGTGTAGCCATTTGCCCTAAAGCATCAGCTAGCCACAAGGTTGCTACCATATCAAACAAATGACGGAAGACATCTGTTTTCCAAGACAAACCAAACTCAGTTATACCTATAGGTGTATCTTTTTCATAGCCTAAAGGATTAATTTCAGGATCTTTCAGCCAAGCCCTATAACGTTCTATAGTTTCGGTAATCACAGAATAAGTAGCTAGTGCTTCTTCATCAGATGCACTACCATCTGTTGTGTAAATGTGCCAAGTTAGAATATCTATGGCATCACCACAAAGCTTTAAAACTTCTCTAAGATAAAGTTCAGGCGACGAACCTTGTGCTGCTCCTGAAGTGCCCGGGCCAGCCAACAGATATTCAGGGTCTATTGCTTTAATAGCTTTTGAAAAAGCCCTGAAACGATCACAATATTTTTCTGGTGTCCATGAAGGATCACCTCTGTTGTAGGCATATAAATCAGGTTCATTGCCTATTTCCCAAGCTACAACAGGTATTTCTAGTTCACGAAAGTAACGTGCTGCTTCGGCAGCTTCTTCAGGGCCATCTTCAAAGAGATTAGGAATAACTAGTACAGGTAATTCACCTAATAGAGTCCAGTGGCCTTTGAAAGCATCGATTAGGGTTTTATCAAGGGGATTATCATCTGCAATATTTCCGGGTGGGAAGCGCAGAGAGCCAAAGTTTAGTTTATTAAGCTCTTCTTCAAAACCAACTATTTGCATAATGATGCCATGGTTAACACCCTTAATGGCTAAAGGAGCAATTTCCCTTACAGGTTTACCAAGATTTGCTTCTAGGGCAGATTCAGACTCCTCTATAGTAGAATTAGTAGCAGGTTCTTCTTCAGGCTCAAGCTCTTCTTGGCTAGTTAAATCTTCTGATGATGCTTCTGGTTCCTCAGTTTGCTCAGTAGAACCTGATGCAGAAGTGTTTGAAGAGTCATTTGATATTTCTAGTTCCTCAGTTTGTTCAGTAGAACCATTTAAAGAACCATTTGCATTATTATTTTGACCTTGACTATTATTTTGCCAAAAATAATAGCCTATTCCTAAGCCAGCAAGCACAAAAACAGTAGTAAGAATAACAGGAAGCTTTTTTATGATTTTCCTTTCCGCTCACTAAAGTTTAAAAACCTAATGAGCACCTTAATGATGAAGTTAATTATAGTTGTCAAGAAAAGTTTTTTCCCACAGGAGCCTTGAATGTTTTGGGAACCTTCTTTTATACATCACAATTGATGAGTGAAAACATCTACCATAAAACTCGTGATGATGTAGGGGTTCAAAAACTTGAACCCTTTCTAAGAAAACCTTATCCAATACTCTTTTGAATCTAGGCTTAGTTTTAAATACAACACCTATCCTCCTGTCATGTCAGCAGGTTATTATTGACACATTCAGATATTTTAAAATAAAACTGTTTATTTTGGATAACATGCTCATAAAACCCTACCTACCAAACATTATGAATTTCTTCTAACGAAATCATTTTGTAATGTCAATACTATCACCAAATAACTGAACCAATGGATCTTGAAATTATTTTTGGTATTGGCTTGTTTTTTGTGGGTAGCTGTTTTGTGGAAAATCATATTGTGGGATTTATCGTATAAGGGTTCAAGTTTTTGAACCCCTACGACTTCACAAGATCCACAGTAGGGCTTTTAAGGATTTGAGGTTTTATTCTACCTCTATATTTCGAGCACACAAATAGTAGTTTCATCACTGACCAGCTAAAGATTAACCTCTAACTGCTCCTTGAGTGAGTCCTTCAATCACCTGCCTTGAAGCAATGAAGAAGATAATTAAAAGTGGCAAGACGCCTAAAGCACTACCAAACATAACAGCACCCCAGTCAATAGTCTGACCAAGGCCCTGTAATCTACGTAGTGCCAGAGGTATTGTAAAAGTGCCTTCACTTTGCAAAACTACTAATGGTCCTAAAAAGTTATTCCAAGAACCTATAAACGTTAATAAGCCTAAGGTTGCTAAGCCCGGTTTAATTAATGGTAAAGCTATGCTCCAGTAAATACGAGGCTCGCTAGCACCATCTATCCTAGCAGCGTCCATTAGCTCTTTGGGCATACTAGAGGCAAAAAATTGTCTCATTAAGAAAATGCCGAAGGCGTTGGCCATACCCGGTACCCAGAGCGCTCTGAAAGTATCTATCCAACCTAAAAATTTAATTATTAAAAAGTAAGGGATTAGGTTAAGCAGTGGTGGGATCATAAGGGTAACTAATAAAATGGTAAAAAGCCAATTCTTGGCCCTGAAACTGTACATGGCAAAGCCAAAGCCACCGAGGCTACAGAAAAATAAAGTGGTAACTGTAGCCATAACTGCTACATAAACACTGTTGAACATGTTACGCCAGAATGGTAGCTGCTCGAGCAAAGCATCATGGTTACGTATCAAGTCATCACCAAACCATAAAGGGGGTGGAGCTGAAAAGATAGTATCGCGTCCATGTGTAGCCCAAACAAACATCGAATAAAAAGGGAAAATAGTTAGGACAGCAAGTACTAGCATTAAAAGAACCATTATTATCTGTAAAATGCTAAATCTACTAAGTGCTTTAGTCATCTATATCTCACTCTCTGGTTTCCAAACCAGCGCGACCGTTTAGAAAGAAGTTAACAGCAGTAAGTATGCCTATAATTACAAATAGTACCCAAGAAGTAGCTGCAGCTAAACCCATATCTTGTACACTTCCAAAACCCAGATCATAAAGATATATAGCTACAGTCATAGCAGCATTACTAGTGCCGCCTGTTTCGCCTACAAGTACAAAGGGTTCATCAAAAAGTTGTAAGTTACCTATGATTGTAAGTGTGACCGCAAAAAATATAATAGGCCTTAGCAAGGGTAAGCTTATTTGCCAAAAACGCTGAAAGGCATTAGCACCGTCCATGGCAGCAGCTTCATAATAGTCACGAGGAATAGTAGCAAGTCCAGCACTATAGAGCACTACATTAAAGCCAAAATATTTCCATACTACTAAAATGGCTACAGAAGGTTTTATGTACTCTTTTAGCCCCAGCCAATTAATGGGTAAAAGTTCTGATAAACCTCCAAAAAGCCAGCTGCTCCAAGCAGCTTCGGAGAGGTAAGTAAGACCATAGTTTAGAATTCCAAACTGCTTACCAAATATAGTATTAAAAACAATAGCTACAGCAACTGTAGAGGTGATGAAAGGTAGAAAATAGGCTGCAGTAAAGGGGTGGCGTAATCTTTTAAAGCCTGTTACTAGGATAAAAGCTAAGGGAATGGCCATTACGTGCTGAGCAACTCCAGAAGTTATTGCCAGCCAAAAAGTGTTGTAGATGGATTTCCAAAACAGGGTATCTGTGAAAACATATATATAATTGTCGATACCCGCAGGTTTTATGGCTCTAAGTCCTGCAACAGGATTCCAACTATGGAAGGAAAGGTAAACCGAGAAGAATGTTGGGAAAAGACCAAATATAATATAGAGGATGAAAAAGGGGCTTATAAAAAGGTACGGCGCTAAGCGTCTTTGTGTTTTATACCAACGTATGCGCCAGCTTGACACATTTTCTGAAGTATCTGAAGTATTAGCCTTTGTTTGGCTCATTACAATAGCTTATGAAATTATTCTTTGAATTTCTAGAGGCCTATATAAAAACTTAATCTCATTTGATTTTATGCTGTAATAGCAAGGCTGTGAAATGAAGGTTCTAATCAGTGGTTACTATGGTTACAACAACTTGGGCGATGAGGCTATTTTAAGTACCTTAGTCTCAAAACTTAAGAGCTATGGTTATGAAGTCACTGTACTCTCAGCAGAACCAACATTAACTAGAAATTTGCATGATACAAAAGCTAGGCATCGTTATAGGGGATTATTACCTGCTATTCTAAGTCATGATGCCCTTATTTCTGGTGGGGGTGGCTTGCTGCAAGATAAGACTAGTCTTCGTAGTTTGCATTATTATTTAGGCGTTATCAGGTTGGCCAAACTGTTGAGAAAAAAAGTGATTATTTATGGGCAATCAGTAGGACCTTTAAGTCAAAAAGGTAAAGTAGCAGTTGCTAACACTTTACGAGGGTTTCCTATTGCTGTACGTGACAAGGCTTCACAAGATTTGTTGACATCTTTAGGTATTGAAGCAAGCTTAGTTGCTGATTCTGCTCTATTATTACCTGTACCAGAACTACCAGAAAAAAAATCTATAGGGGTTTTGTTGATACCTCGAGCAAACTACAGAAAATTCACCCAAGAACTTGTCAAACTCGGTAAAGCTTTCGAGGCACAGAAACATTCTATAGCAGCTTTAGCAATGCATCCTTCTGAAGATACTCAAGAAGTGAATTTTCTTAAAGAAAACTTGCCTTCTCTTGAAGTGCTCGAGGCAAAGACTCCTAAGCAAGCTTTAGAACAAATAGCCAAAGCATATTATGTAGCTTCTGTTAGGCTTCATGGTCTTATCTTGGCAGCAAGGGTACGTACACCCTTTACAGGAATCGCTTATGACCCCAAGGTGGCATCTTTTTTACAAGAGGTAGGGGCAAAAAAACACCCTTTGCCATTAGAAAGAAAGCTTTCCATGACAGAGGTACTAAATATAGATAAACTTAGAGAACTTGAATTAAGAGCAGAAAAAGGTATTAGATGGCTCACCAGTACTTTACAAAACAAGCAAAATTAAGGGAAACGCTAGAATTAACTAAGCGAGTTTCTGATGCTCGAGTTGTAAGTTGGTTGGAAAGCATGGTGGGCGATGGTGGATTTGAACCACCGACCTCACCGTTATCAGCGGTGTGCTCTAACCAACTGAGCTAATCGCCCTTCAGCCGCTGAGTCTATCACACCTTTTTTGTAGGGTCAAGAGAACAACTTGACGTAAAGTTACTTTTTCGCTAGGCTGTGGAGCAATTTGTTATTCATAATTTTAAGGTTGAAAAATAATGTTTCAAAATTTAGGTAATAAACTCCAAGATATTTTTAAGTCCTTACGCGGTCGCGGCAAACTTACTGAAGCTGATGTAAAAGCAGTCTTGGGCGAAGTTAGAGTAGCTCTTTTAGAAGCCGATGTTAATCTTGAGGTAGCTAAAACTTTTATAGAGAAAGTACAGGAAAAAGCCAGTGGCTCAGAAGTTTTACAGTCTCTTAAGCCTGATCAGCAAGTTATTTCTATAGTTAATGAAGAACTTATTGAACTTTTAGGTGGTAAGGCAGTTCAACCTGTTCTAAATGCTAACAATAATCTTTGGCTTTTAATGGGGTTACAAGGTACAGGTAAAACTACTACTGCAGGTAAAATAGCCCATAAATACAAAAACCAAGGGCGCAAACCCCTTTTAATAGCTGCTGACACTCAGCGTCCTGCTGCTAGAGAGCAATTAAGTATACTGGGCAAGCAGATAAACATTCCTGTTTTTGAAGTCGAAGATAACGAAAAGCCTAAAAATATCAAAAAACGTCTTGATAAATATTTAGCAAAAAACTTTCACGATCTTGTGATTGTAGATACTGCAGGTCGCTTGCAAATAGATGAGGCTCTTATGGATGACCTTGCTGAGCTGAAAAAAGTTTTAAAACCAAGTGAATCTATTTTAGCTATTGATGCTATGACTGGTCAGCAATCATTACCTGTGGTTAAAACCTTTGATGAGCGTATAGGCGGCATTACGGGTCTCATAATGACCAAGTTAGATGGTGATGCGCGTGGTGGAGCAGCCCTCAGTGCTAGGCATGTCACAGGTAAACCCATTTATTTTGCAGGTGTCAGTGAAAAAATTGATGGCTTGGAGCCTTTCTATCCTGACCGTATAGCTGGACGAGTTTTGGGCATGGGTGATATGCTCACGCTTATTGAGAAAGCCAAGGCGTTAGGGGCTGAAGAAGAAGAAATTAAGGATGCCAAAGAGTTTAATCTCGAGCACTTACTAGACCAAATACGCAAGATGAAACAAATGGGCTCTGTAACTGACTTAGCAAAAATGATTCCCGGTGTTAGCAATATGATGCCTGAAGAAGGTGTTGATGAAAAACAATTTACTTACTTCGAAGCCATATTATGCTCTATGACCCCTACAGAAAGGCTTAAGCCAAAAACGCTTGATGCTAGTAGGAGAAAGCGTATTGCCCTAGGTTCAGGGACCAATGTGCAAACTGTTAATATGCTCATGAAGCACTATCAAGAAATGAAAAAGGTTATGAAGATGATGGGTACACGCGGTGGTATGAGAAGGTTAAGGGGATTAGGGTTAGGAGGATTTGGGGGAGGAGGGTTAGAAGCATTAGAATCTTTACCTGATTTAGAAACAGCAGGAGCAGGTACTAGGTCGGGTCGTCAGAGGCCAAAACAAAGGAAAAAGAAAAGTAGACGATAGAAATTGTTGGTAGGTTACTATTGGTCTACCCCCACAATGGTGCCGTTGCTTTTATTCAGTTGTGCAACATAGGCATCAGCAAAACCATAGCTTGTACCACTACCAGTTAGAAGGTTTCCCCACGTACTTCCTGTAACATAGACAACATCATTAGAACTTATAGGTTTGGGATGCTTGTTAAAACGTTCAGGGAAAAGTCTTGCAAGTTCATATTTAACCCAAGGTTCTAGATTTGAAATTATCTCAGGATAGGTTTTAAGGAAATTACCATAATATCTTGTGAGGGTGCTAAAGGGTAATGTAAAATCACCGGGACGACCTTCGGTAAGGTGGAAACCACCTTTTGTATGCGCAAAGTCTAACATTAACCGAGTTTTCCCTATTCCAGCTGGCCCCGAGATTATAATAGTTTGTCCTTTTTGCCAAGCAGCTTCCATTCTGGCCCATTCATGTTCACGACCAGCTAATATCGGGGGGCGCAAGAGTTTAGGGGGGATGTGAGCTTTTACCTTAAAACCTAGGTTGGAAGGAAGTTTTTGGATAGCCTTTTCTATTTCCTGAGCTAATTCCAAGGTTTCGGGCAGGGGCTGAACTCCAAGCTCTTCCGCCAGCACACGGCGACAAGCTTCAAACTGTGCTTGGGCTAATTTTAAGTCACCTCTTTCTAACCCAATGCGAATAATAGTACGGTGAGTACTTTCGTCTAGAAAGTCGCGTTCTAATAAGTAGTTAGCTAACTCCAAAGTTTCTATGACCTTGCCTGACTTTTCTAGCTCTAGAACACGTCCTCGCAAAGTATCAATGAGTAAATTTTCTAACTGTGAATGTTTTGTTGCTAACCACTCCATAAATCCCAAGGCATCTTTTGGCTTTAGATTGTAGAGCAAGGCTTTTTCGGCTTCCCCACTGTATATCTCTAGAGCCTGTTTAAAATTCCCTTTGAGCATAGCTTCTTCAAATTTAGCTAGATCACTGGTAGCATTTAGGGTTATTTTGTGGTCAGTTTCCTTAAGCCAAAAGTCAGCACCGGGCAATTGCCTTAGACGATATAACTCATTACGCATAGCATGGTTTTGAGATTTATCCCAGAGTAGCTCACTTAACTCTTCTCGGGGAACAGCACTTTTACAAGTTGCCAAATAGCAAAGTAAAGCAGTTGCTTTGCGGGTTGGAATATTTAGTACTTCACCCTGCCAAGAAAAGGAAGGATGGCCTAAGAGGTTAGCTAATAATTTTTCTTCCATCAATACCTTTGCCAGACTAAGTTAGGCTACCAAACTCACCCTAAAACCTTTCCAAAAATCTTTTTCAGTTCAACAACTTTACTAAATTAGTTGAACTAAGGGCACTTTACGTTGTGTAGATAAAGTGCCCTATAGCGGGAAATACAATATATTTTACCACACTTTAGCCCAAATCTTGATAAGACAACCCTAAGTCAGTCCAGCACATTTTTTGCTGTGCCTTCTATGGCTGATTGAGTCACTGTGTTAGGTATTTTTCTATAGATCTTCAATAGTAATAATAACTGCATCAACTGTACTTTCTGATACATCTGATGCAGTAAGCTCCAATAAAAGCGCAGGTGAAGACAAATTTATGGATTGTAAGTGTTGTTTGGAAAAGTTTTGTTGCCTCTAGACTTTTTCTATGTTTGAGACATGGTGGGTTATTTTTGTCTTGGTTAATTCCTCCCTGCCCATCTTTTTCAAGGGATAAGAACCCTACCAATATAGTTGGTGTCTGTACCAAACCAAATCTCATTAGTAGTTTCGTGATAGTACATATGTCGAATAGAGCCTCCACTAGGCACACTTTTCATTGTGAAAAACTCCTCTGTGTTTGGATCGAAGCCAACCAAACGATTAGGAAAAGATCCTGTTTCCGCAATCCAAACACGGTCTTTAGAGTCTCGAGCAGTACCATAAGGTCTAGATGCCTTACCACCGGGCATAACCCACTCTTTGAATTCCTGATTTTCAGGATTGTAACTGCCTAGATACCCCTCATTATAATCCACATACCAAATTTTGCCATCAGTAGTTATTTCTAATCGGCGTGGGCGGGTGTTTGCTCGAGGCAAATCAATTTCTTCAAGAGTCAAGGTTTTAGGGTCAACAGTAGCAAGCTTATTAGTACCAAGTAACACAATCCAAGGTCGATTGTTTACATCTTTTTTAATCCCATAAGGTCTTGCCCGTAAGGTAGGCACTTCTATAAGCTGAACTTGACCTGTCGCCATATCTAGTTTGCCAATTAGATTACTATGTTGCAGTGTAAACCAGATATCACCTTCACTACCAAAGACCAATGTATGTGGATCAGTAGCAGCTGGATCTGGTATGGGGAATTTAGTGATCTGGCCTGTTTCTGGGTTTAGTTTGCCTATATGGGCATTTTGATTACCTGCATACCACACGAAATCTTCACTATCAACAATAAGGTTATGGGGGTGTGTGCCTGCTTCTAATTCGTAGCGTTTAAACTCGCCTGTGCTAGGTTCGAGATAAGCAATATAGTTTCCACTTTGACCGCAGAACCAAACTCTGTTTAGTGAATCTATGTAGGGGTCTCGAGGACGTGAACTGCTCCATGGTACAAGCCATTCTTCAATTTCCACATCAACACTTTGACCAAAACTGTAAAGCGAAGATAATATCAATAGTAATAAACTAAGTTTTAAATACTTCATCGAATGTCCTCCTTCATTTACTACTGCACGTTTTAGCATTTGATGAATGAGACGCAACATTCTGCATCTAATTGGAAATTATTTTAGGCTCTGCTGAACATTACATTAGTGTCTTAAGAAAGGAATAAATGCCCTAATACTACTTCCAAAACCCTTACGAACGCCATCAAATTCTGGAAAACTAGGTTGTAATACAGTTATATAGAGAAAAAACAATCCACCAACGACTACAACACTGACTAAAGGTAGTACCCAATATCGTGTATAACTTGGAATATCTACTTCTGCACCGTGAATCATTTTACTTTGTAGTGGTTGTGATGGTTGGGGTGTACTATCTGGCTTAGTGGGTGCAATTTTAGGCTCAGCTCGAGACTCAATTCTGTCCCCAGTTTCATCCCCCTTAGCTATTGCTCGATTAAAGGTCTCGATCACAGTAGTTCCTATATTTACTACCTTGTCATTACTTTGCCTTACTGAAAAAGACAAGACTATGTTGACAAAAAAGGCAGCAACTAGTGCTACTAACGTTGTATCAAAGGCTGTACTCAAGATACTAGTGACTTGCTGAAAAGATTGAAGCTTCTCAAAATCGCTCCCTTGAAGCATACGGTAAGCGCTAAAGATAGCTCTAGACAATCCCAAAATAGTTCCTATAAAACCAATGCTAGGAATTTGATCTTTTAATGTACTGGGTACTTCGTAAGAGTTGGCAACTTTCTCTAACAGGGAGTCTCGCATAGTACCAATGGTTTCTACTACTGCTGAGAAGCTTCTTGTACCTTGCCATGTTTTATGGGCACGCCCTGCATACACATAGGCGATAGGCTCCTCACCAAGAATGTACTCCCTTTGTATTTCAATCTGTTCACCAAGAGAAATAACTTTGCCTTCTTCTGTTGCTTGGTTGCTAAGAACTTTATGGCGCTCGAGTACACGTAACTCTCTTTGGTCATAAATAAGCCGTGAGATTATAATAGTTAAGACCGTGAAGGTCATAAGTAAAGTAATCCATTGAATAATCCCTGTGTTATCTGAGCCATTAATAATTCTGGCTACTTGCGCTTTGGTGGCTAGATTAATAGGCGTATCTTGCTCAACTTCACTGTTACGGGGGAGGGTAAGAGCAGTAAAAAGCTCTACTGCAGCATCAGGTAGGCTAGGGATAGCATCATCTTTGCTTGGGAATTTAATCTCTGAAGTATCCTCTATTTCAATAGTTGCCTCATTAATAAAACGCTCAAAGGCTTTTGCCAACTGATCAAAAGGTAGTGGTGCGCTTACAAATTGTGGCAGAAATGGTGAATTCTTATCCAGCCAATAACCACGCCTTAATAGTGTTAAGGTTTTCTTGTCACAAACTTCTTCTTTAGCATCTTGCTGCCAACAAGTCTGTGCGCTTATTTTACGGTAGCTATTATTAATGGGCTCATAATTTATAAGCACTAAAAAGGAAAAGCTATTAGCGCCTTCTGTAGGTATTGACCACCTTAACTTACGGGTAATAGGTTTATTTCTAAGTAGTGCAGCGGAATCATCACAATCAAGGCTTAGTGTTCCCCAATCACTTTTCCAATAGTTACTCATATAGTTTTGAGATATACAAGTATTCTTTACCCAACTATCAAAGTGACTTACCACAGCACTATTGAAAAGCCAATAAAAGAGGGCTGTTACCATTAGGCCAATAACTATTGCAATAGCAGTGCCCAATGGTGTGCTATAGGCAATGTTATAACTAATATGTTGAGAAGAATACGATCCTTTATTAGTTACAGACTTTCCTTTTACAGGCTGCTGTTTTTTATTGACAGATGATTTTGGAGTAGATGTTTCTTGAATAAGTAGTTCTTGGTCAGATAATTCTTGTGCTTTAGGATTAATGTTTTGTTTTTCTGGCATGGTTTACCTGTTTAGCAATTGCGCCTAGCATTAAAAGCCCATACTTCAGGGTCTGCAGGAAATACCCTGCTCCACATGTTCTCACTCATTGTAGCAAGTGCTGCTAATTCTTTACTAGGCTTGACAGGACTCAGGAAAGGGGGAATAGGTAAATTGTTTACAACATTTGGGGCCTCAACACAAAAAGGAATCCAGCCATAAGATTTCAAGTAAAGTGAGATTTGAGTATCTGTTTTTACTGCAATCCCTTCTTGTCCTAGCGCAATTAGGTCCTGACCCATTAAGATTACCCTCCTAATTCTTGATACATAACCATCAACCACTTTTGTTGTTGGAGATTCAAAAAATACACCTCTAGCAACTTCACCTTGACCCGGGATAAACAGGTTAGCTTTTTGAGGTGTTGTACTGGGAGAAACTATTCCAACAAGTAATAGTGTGTCGTATTCCTCGTCAATTAAAAGTTGTGTTTCTACACCACTCCTAAGCAGTTCAGCAAAATCTTTTAGGAAAGCTAAATATTCTGCTGATAGACACAATTTTTCTGGATTAGAGCAAGGTGCTTCAAGGATTCTTTGCCAGTGATTGCGCAGCGGTCCTTCGAGCTTTAGTTCATAAGGCGGCACACTATCTCTATAATGGATGACCAAAGACATCACACCATCTATAACAACTAAAGCGTAGCCCTTGCCACCTGAGCAAATTTGACGATGGGACTCGAGCCCTGTAAGCTCCTGCCACTGTGAACGAAGGTCTAGTTGCTTAGTATCCGTTTTAGCACACAGAGATGGTAAAGCAAAAGAGGCACTCCCAGCCCATAATCCCAGCAATAAGATCACTTGCTTTATACAGCTATTCATAAAAATTTACTTCCCAGAAACCTCCAAGGTTTTCAAAACCTCGGAGGTTTGGGCAACCCTTCACTACGTTTAAGGGCAGACTAGAGCAGGTAAGGGTATCCCCAAGATTTTTCTGGCACACTAAAAACACTACTTCTTAAGTTCCATCAGCTAACAATTCTCTTAAACGATCTTCTGAATAGCCGCCCGGTAAAATGGTCTTCACTACACTTGTTCCTGATTTGTCAGCTAGCCCTTGTACATGAACATTAACACCATTAACAAGATTAGCGTTAGCACTTAATGCTTCTTGCCAATCAGCAATAAAAACATAAAGAATTCCTTTCTTAGCAGCATTGCCCTCAAAAGAAAGAATTACATCTTCAGTTGTGGGCATTTTTCCACTTATAGTCATCTGACACCTCGATTTCAAGATGGCCTCTGATTCATGTCCAAAACATTGCTTGCCGTTAATGTCAACCAGCACATTTAGAGCTACTAGACCCGTTCCGGGGCCTACTACTGAAATAAAGACATAGCCTGCATTTTCAGAACTCACAGCATCTTCTGGTTTGTGGCTGACAAAAATGGCATAGAGAATTAGAAATGTGCCTAGTAAACCTGTGAGCAAATCCAGAAAGCTAGTACCAAAAGATGATGACCTACGTCGCCTTGCCATATGTTTACTTCACTAAGATCCTTGGGCGCTGTGGTTGCCCTTCACCATCTAAACGAACCTCGAGTAGTAGTTTACTGTCAATGGGAGCGTTCTGAAGGATTGGAGGATTGTTATCAGTAGTCAGGTAATTGTTGTTTAAATACTGTGGATTATCCTTAGCAAAACCATTTTCAGGGTTATGTGGGTCGCACTGATAAGTAATGGTTTGTTTTACAGCAGGCTCCTGTGTGAGTGCTCCAACTTGGACCTTGGCACAAATAGGCAAAACTAAAGTGAATGCACACGGGAAGTAGGTTTGTTCACCAATGGTTATTGTGGTTTGGGAAGTACCACCAAGGTGAGCACAGGCTCGAGCATCAAGCAAAACCCTATAAGCAGGGATTTCCAATTGAAGAGTGTCAAAAGCCTCTGGTTGGCGCAACACCACCCGAATTGACTCTTGTGCAATTTGCCTATCAAATTCATCTGAATCATATACTAGTTTTTGTTGTCTGCCTGCAGAAATTATATCCTTTGGTGTTAAAATAGCACTAACAGTTTGTAAAGAACTGTTTTTAGAGCTTTTACAACCTAAGTTATCATTTAGTAAAGCAGCAAAGCTGCTATTCTTATGCCCAAGTGTCTCAACAAGTAAGCCATTATATTTTATGTAGCGACATAAAGTAGTTGTAGGCAGTGTTATTGAATGAAAATAAAGTAGTTCAAAACTAATAACCAGATCATTGGTGTTGTTGCTTGTGCGTAGAGGCGAAACACTGCCAAGCATCAATAAGATTATACCTGCTAGTCCTACAGTTAGCACATCTATTCGAGAGATGTCAGAACCTTGGTTCGAAGTATTTATTCTAGGCATTTAAAATCAAATTCCAGTAATGTAGTGCCTTAGGTTTTCAATGGGGTATACAGATACTAAGTTTCTCCAAGAAACTTAGTATCTCAAGGTTCAAAATTAACTTTCAAAAGGCATATTGTTTGTTAGAAAAATTTGAGGTTCACACCTTGGAGACTTCAACAACATCCAAGGTTGCACTTTTATTGACACTTACTCTCAACTGCCAAGGAGTCAATGTCGCCAAAAATACTTAGATTAACAGGGCTATCAAGTTTGTTGGCATCTTTACGAAATTGAACTTGATGGTAGGTTCTTATGGCACTATCTCCTGAACCTTTAACATCACAGAAAGCAATATCAAAACCTCCATTTCTAGACGCCACACTGTTTTTTAGGTCTTGCACTGTATTTAATGATTGCTCAGAGCTAATCAAGAAAATTCTTAGTGCTATAATGTTGTCACGCTGGAGAAAATTAACTACATCACTACTAGTCACATTAAAATCCTCAGCAAACCTATCTTTGCTAATAGTTAGCCTATTCTTTTTACTATTGAATGAAATTTGAAAATTATCTTCAGTAGAGCCTTCTATATTGTTTATGTTACCTGCACCCGTATTGCTACTACTACCATTGTTATCATTGTTTTCTCCCTCAACATTACCCTTATTGCCTTTATTCTCATTGTCACCTTCAGCATTATCGCCATTACTTTCACCCCCATCACCACCCCTAGATAATGCCAAAGTCAAAGCAATTGCAATAGGGCATGTGACTGGGTTAGGAGCAATAACACAGGCTATAAGTACTGCGATGCTTCCAGCAAATTCCACTAAGCCACGAAAGCTCGAGTTACTTTCCTCTTCTAAAGCTACTGTGTTAAGTGCTGCTCTAACACTAATTAGTTCTTGCATAAGAGTAGCACATTCTACTGAAGCGCCTATTAGCAAACTTTCAATAGTTACTACAGCCAATTGATTAGGTATAGGACAACCCTTAGCAATAAGCTCTTGGATTAGTTCATCCTGTCTTTCAAGAAGGTGCTTTCTTTCTGCTTCACGTTCTTTATCACGCTCGTCTTGATTATCTACAATGCCATCAAGTTTGTTAGGGTCATCAACATATTCCTGAGGGTTATCACGCACATCCTCTAGTTCTTGCTTGGCTTCTTCTTGCCGTGTTATGGAATCACGAATGCTTTGACAAACTTCCTCATTCTCTGTACAGTACCCTTTACTTTCAAGATCAGTAAGGTTCTCTTGGGCAAGTTGTAGATTATTGTCTAGGATTGCAAGAGTTTCATTTGCCTTTTGACGCAGTTCTTCTGCTTGCTCATCTTCCAATGCTTCAAGATCAAGCCCTTTTTTTTCAGCATCAGTTTTTATTTGCTCAATAAGCTCTTTTTGATCTTTTAAGGCTTTTTCAATAGCATCTTGCATTTCTTGACGGAGTTTACTGAGTTGTAAAGTAAGTGCAGCATTTTGTTCCTGTAGCTCTCTTGAATTCTGCTGAATGTTTTCTAAAAAAGTGGTTAGTTGTTGGACTCGAGCATTTTCACTATTACTTCTTTGCCAAAGCCAATAACTTAGCCCACCAAAAGCAATAATGAATAAGATTGCAATAATGCGCATGCTTTCTCCTTGTTTTTGATAATATCACTCAGAAAAATCTTTTCCTTAAACGCAAGTTATACCAACTACTAGCTTGAACTCCAACAAAGACTCACAAGTTTTTATACCTTAGTGCTCATTAAAGTCCCAAAACCCTATCAAGGTAGTTGCTACCTACTAGCAGAGCAGTCAGTATGAAAAAGGTCAGTCCTAGCATATTTAATGCCAGTGCTTGTAAAAGACGACTTGGAGTAGCAGGCTCAATGGTCAAGCTTAGCTCTTCTCTTATTTTGCTGGCCTCTGGGTTATCTAGTACCCATTCAATACGCCCCGGATTCTCTTCTCGCCCTGCTTGAAACCCTTTGTCTCTAAGTTGATGAAACGCTCTATCAAAAAGCTCTGGCCACTTTTCATTACTTGTTCGCTTCAACCCTAAACGTCGAAAGGCATTGTATAGTAGTGGTTTAGCATTATTATTTGCTTGATTGCCATTTAAATAATCTTTTAAAGAAGTACCCAGTCGTGTATGTGGTAGCAGTACTCCCTCTATGAGGCAAAGAAAAGCATACAATGTAATGGCAATACCAAAAATATACCCGTAAATACTAAGTGGTATACAATCATTCCTGTAACACAAACCATTACTTAGTGACACATTAAATAGCCCTTGAAATTGCCAATGAAAATAGCTAAGTGTTTCTTGCAAATTTCCTTGAGGAAAGTCTAGCAAATTGCTATGTACCATTAGCACAGCTAATATAGCAAACCAAATGAGCCCACCAAAAGCGTAAGAAAAGGCAATATGTAATAGAGTATTTAATCTTATGGGTAAAATAATGTTTCTAAATAAAAAAGTCCTTACAGTTTCATTGCCAAATTGTCTAATGCTTGGGCCAGAAACATTACATGCCCCGAAAGTAAGTAAAGTACATAAAAGATTCACTTTTAAAGCTCCTTTGAGGCTTGCTTTTTACATGATTGTATTCAAAGCAATCTGCATGATTCTCAACTTTAGCTAAAATTAAAAAGAAACACTAGGCACGAACCTCTAAAATTAGGGCTAAATGCCTGCATGATAGTACCAAGTGTAATTGTACAGCTATTAACTTTTTTCTGAAATATTTAAAGCGCAAACCTGCCAGTTTACACCACCAAAGCCAATTTGTCGCTAGAGTTCTTTTGCAGCTACCTTTTTTGTCAATATAACTAAGGTTTCCCAAGGAGTTTCACTTATAACAATAGCTAGTAAAATAAGCAAACCACCACACCAAGCAAGTACTCCCAAAGCCTCACCGAGAAATATATAAGCAAAAAGCGTGGCAAAAACAGGCTCTAAAAGAAAAATAAGGGCTGCTAAGTAGGCCGGAACTTGTTTCTGTGCCCATGTTTGTAAAATAGCAGTAAGAATTGTTGCAAAACTAGCTAAATAGAGAAGGGCAAGGTAGCTCTTTAGGGAAAGTGTTCCTAAAAGTCCAATGTGAGGTAGTGCCCATAGCCACGTAAAAGGTACAAGTGGATATAAACTCATGGCATTTAGGGTCATAATTTTGTGCTTATGTACTACCTCACCTAAATAAACAATAAAAAGCGCATAGGCAAATGCTGTACCGATGACCCAAAGATCACCAATATTTAAGCCACTTGTGCCTGTTAGACTTAGTAATCCCAAGCCTATAAGCGCTAGCATAGCTGCTAAATAAACTTTGCTAGCAATATTATTACGCCAAAGAAGTGTACTTAGAAGTGGAGTTAGGATTACACTGAAGCCTGTAATAAAAGCAGCTTTAGATGCACTAGTAAAGACTAAACCAACTGTTTGGGAACCGTAACCTATGAAAAGGAGTGTACCAAGTATAAAAGCAGGCTTTAAGGTGTGGATTTCAGGTTTTATCCATGGAGCAAATAAGATAAAAGCTATACTAAAGCGAATAGCTAGCAAAAGTGAAGCAGGCATAGTATCAAGAATATCTTTTACTACTACAAAGGTTGTGCCCCAAATCAAGGTGACTATTACAAGAGCGATAATGCGCAAAGAAAGCATAAATTTAATTACTACAGCGCAATGCCATTAAACTGAACCACTAATGTTACAAAACAACATTGCTCAGGAATATCTCTTACTGATCCCCAAATTCTATTTGGAATCCATACTTGAGACGCTCTGCGTCATGTAAAATAATGCAGAGCCTTTTGAGTATGCATTCTAGAGCAGAGCTTTGGAACGGGTGTAGAGTTAGTTTTATTATGACCTTGCGCTGTAATTCTAACCATATTGTAATATTGTTACCATAAATAAAGTCTTGCATCACGCTGATGATCAGCATGAGTTACATTAGGATAAAAGTCACCATCTCGAGAATGTAAAAAGTAAAAATAATTTTTACCCGCTCCATTTTGCCGTTCTGGATAAAGTACTGCTTGTAAAGCAGCACTACCGGGGTTGCTTATAGGGCCTTTTGGTAAACCCGCACGGGTATAGGTATTCCAAGGATGATCTGCGGCTTCACTAAAATCACCTGCGCTAGCATCTAGCTCAGTCATAGCTTTATTTAAACCATAAGCAACAGTAGGATCAGACTGTAAGCGCATTCCTTGCTCGAGTCGATTAAAAAAGACTCCTGCAATAATTGGCATCTCTTCATCATTACCTGCTTCTGCTTGCACCACACTAGCCAATATAACCCATTCATGTAAAGATAATTTTAGTTGCTCTAGCCTTGTTAAGACCTCTTCAGTAACTTCTTGTTCAAAACGTTTAAGCATTTGACTCAATGCCTCTTTAGGAGTGCTATCTACTGGTACATCGTAACTAGCGGGGAAAAGGTAGCCCTCGAGCCAAGCATCCTTAGGCAAGTAGTTAGGGCTTAAGTCTTTGGGTTTTTTTATAAGAGAAACCAAGTTTTTTTCCAAGCCAAATTCAGCACTATGCAAACGCTTAGCAATGTCAATATAGCGAAAACCTTCAGGAATTACTACACGAATAGCTCGAGGCCTGCCGCCTGCTTCTAATACTTTGGCCAATTCAACAGCACTCATATTAGGGCTTAAGTCATATAAACCTTCACCAATACTCCTATCGCTACCACGGTAACGCAAAAACAATTTAAAAAATAAAGCATTTTTAATAAACCCTTCTGCTTCAAGCTCTTTTGCTACTTTTGTTGCCCCCCAACCGGGTAGAACCTCAAACTCAATAGTTTCTAAAGAGCTTTCAATTTCTATAGGGGCAAGTTGCTTGCGTATAAGCTGCAAACCAGCAACCAGCAAAACCAATAATATTAACAAGGTACCTAACAAACTTAGTAAAACAATACGTAATCTGTTAAGTACTTTAGGAGGTGATTCTTTAACCTCAGTAAATAGGCTTTCTTCTGAATGTAGATATTTTTCAGTATTTTTAAATGTATTCATCGCTATAAATTACTTAAATTAACTTGCCTAGCAAGATAACTTTCTAAGATGAGAACTGCAGCAGCCTCATCTATCCGATCCTTTTCTTGACGTTTTTTCTTGGATAAACCACTTTTGTATATATTCTTAAGAGCAAGTTTACTACTAAAGCGCTCATCTTCAAAAACCACTTTTAAATTTTCTCTTTCAAGAGCTTTAGCAAAATCACGCACATGTCTAGTTTGTTCGGAATCACCACCATCATGCCGTAAAGGTAGACCAACTACCACTAAGTCGGCATCTTCCTCAGTGACTTTTGCTTTTACAGACTCTATATCTATTTTTTCTTGCTGACGGACTATAGCTCCACGACCAAATACAAACATAGAGTCAAGTTTGCCTACTGCTATACCTATGCGGGCTTCGCCTACGTCTAGTGCAAGGATGTTCATGTTTTTACTCTACTTGACAGCTAGAATTCAAACTCACTGTCTTCATCCTCATGCACTATATCCAAAGCAACTAATTCCTGCCACATATCTAAAACAGCAAGGTCAACCCCATCTGCTGTTAGGCAATCAGCATCGTTACATCCTTGTAGAAAACCCAATACAGCTTGCTGAATTGTAGCCAGTGGCAAAGATTCAGCCATCATATACTCCTGAAATGTTAAAGGACCAGCGTCAAACATACTTCAATTTAATTTTAACATTTTGTGTGTTCAATTATCGTGCGATAGGAAAGTTTTGAGCTACCCAATAAGGAGTTGCCACTATCATTAGTATCACCCCTGCAGGAGTAAATCTGTGCATTTACCCCTATCCTGCTTCAAAATTCCCGACTTGAAGAGCGAACACATAGATTTACCCTGATGAGGGTTCGCCCCTACCCTATATCTCCTTAGCCACAATTAATTCCCATTCACCAGCAACTCTAATTTCTAGATTCTCAAAGTGCTCTTTTAGGGTTTCACAGACTAGTGGAGCTTTCTCTGCTAAAATACCAGTAACAATAATAACTCCCTTATCTTTAAGTACACGCCTGTACTCATTAACAAGTTCGATGTGCAACTCAGCAAAAAGGTTAGCGACTATCACATCTGCACTTTTACTAGCTATATTGCTAAGAGTATTAAATTGAAACTCTGCTTTTGAATTATTTTGCTTGGCATTTGCTTCAGCAATGGGAATGGTTTGAGCATCGTTATCTATGCCCAAAGATTTTTTAGCGCCAAGTAAGTCAGCTGCTATAGCTAAAATACCTGAACCTGAACCAACGTCAAGGACATGCTTGCCTTGTAAATCAAGAACTTCTAAAGCTTCTAAAGCTAGTTTTGTTGTCTCATGATGGCCAGTGCCAAAGGCCATACCGGGATCTAGCCACAAAATCTTTTCCCCTTTGTTAGATCTAACTACACAGTGAGTAGGAGTAATTATTAAGCGCTTTAAAAATATAGGCTTTAGATTCTTATAGTAGGCTTCTAGCCAGTTAGTTTCCTCAACCTCTTGCCAAGAACCTTTTAAAGATAAATTTACTGGCTTTGCAAAGTAGGCTATTAGCTTTCCCTGAGACTCTTCAATCCCTTGACAGCCAGCTTCCCAAAGTAAGCTAACATCAAGTTCATTTTGAAAAGTGCCTTTTAAGGTAAAAGCAAAACCCATAATAGTCCTTATGCTGCTACTAGTTTGGTAATACTGCTTTTCATTTCTGTCACTATATTAAAACCTAAGCGTTTGCCCTGACACAAATAAAAATCTATGTTTTCAGTTTTAGTTTGTATTCCTAAAGATTTACGCTCAAAATTTTTGGTAGCTGCCATAATCATAGTCTCAGCTAGACAAGCAGGAATTATGCCATTACCAAAATGTAAATCAAGACTTTGCTTTATTTCTCCGGGTGGTTTGACCATTCCTCCGGGAATGACTTCAACATCTGGCAAAGCTTTTACATCTTCATGAACATCAGCAGGGCGGCCTAGATCAAAAACCCAAGCACCCTTTTTAATATTATTTGCGAAAATGACTGGTTTAGGATCAGAAGTAGCACTAAAAATTAGATCGGCTCGAGCACAAGCACAAACATCTGTACTAGTTTCTATAGCGGTATCAGGACATTTGCGCTGAAGTGTTTGGGCACTTCTTCTTAAGCGTACTGCATCAGGTCCAACCAAAATAAGTTTACCTACCTCAGCAACAATAAGACGGGCCACTCCAAAAGCTACTACGCCATTAGCACCTACTATTGCAGCAGTAGCCTTTTTAAGAGATTTACCCTGTAGTTTATAGCGTGTTAATAGCATAGGTACAGCAGCTTTTATGGTTGCCGCTGTATAGGCCCCACCATTAGTTATGTGTATATTGGGAACAGCTTCCTGTACTTCTTGCCCCTTATTACCAACAGTAGACCAGAAGGCACCTAGGCCCAAAGCCTCTGCCCCTAGCTCTTTAGCTAAATGTGCGCTTTGAATGGCTACCTTAGTTGCTATCCTAGGATGATTACGAATGTACTGAGGTAAATGTGGAGTTCCGATAAGCATAACTCTTAGCTCACGACCATCACTTAGGCGCACACCTGTTATTTCACCATATTTGTTAGGACGCATAAAAAGCACTAGCAGCTTAAGTAATCTATCAGGTAAGTTTTGCAGTAGGGGTTTAAGCCAGCTTACGCTTTTGGATTGCCACCAATCTTCTTTAGTCATGGCGTGAACCATAAAAGCAGTGTAAATTATTTTGTTGTTGTAAATTGGTAGTGGGTCCCCTAATTTGGGCTCGAGTCCTTCAATTATTCGCATTATACTAGCCTTGTGTCGCCACAGAGCCAGTAAAAATATAACCCCAAAGGCAATTGCTATAGGTGTTAAACCTTGTAAAGCTGTCAGTAAAATAAATACACTTAATAAGCTAATTAAAGTTGCTAGTGTAGTGTAACGAGTAATTGTCAACAATAGAATATAAAGGAACAGTGGTAAGAAAATTGCAGTAAGGTGGAGATGCCCTAATATTATGAGGCCCATTAGTAAGCCTAGTAAAACACCATTACCATGTCCCCTAGGTGCATTACCTCTAGTCAATAAATTTAAGGGGTAAAGATGACCAAAATAAACCCCTAAAGCAGTCCAAGGGTTAGCTGCAAAAATAACGAAGACTAAAAGTCCTTTAAGAGCATCTATTACCAGCAGAGTTACAGCTAAGGGAATGCCAATAGCATGTAGGAAATTTTCTACCCCTAGATTATGGGCTGAAACTTCTCGAGCTTTTAACCCTGTTCGCCAATTAATAAGATAGCTACCAATAGGTAAAGAACCTATAAAGTAACTTAGAAGGACTAACACTCTAGCATTCTAAGGCGATTAGGCTTAATAAGCATGTGAAAGATAAGGTAATCTTGCTACAGTTTCACCAATGGCTCTATCATTTTCCAAAAGTTCTTGTAAAGGGTCCCAGCGTCCACTAATAAGTGCATGACGGGCAGTATCTTTAATGTTTACCTCATAAGTTTTATCCCCTACTGTAACAGTTTTGTTTTCGACATCAACAGTGATTTCTGCTTGGGGATTAGCTTCTATAGTAGCAGCCATTGCTTCGATTTGTCCTTTAGTAGCTTCTACACAAGGCATCCCTAAGGTTGTAGCATTCCCAAAGAAAATTTCGGCGAAACTTTCCCCAATTATAGCTTTAAAGCCTGCACGATAAATAGATTGTGGTGCGTGCTCACGTGATGAGCCACTACCAAAATTACTACCCACCAACATTATGCTAGCTCCTTCAAAGTGAGGATCATTTAAAGGATGATTTTGTTTATTGCCCTCTTGGTCAAAGCGCACATCAGCAAACAAACCTTCAGCCAAGTCATCGAAAGTAACACACTTAAGGAAGCGAGCTGGGATAATGCGATCAGTGTCTATATCATCACCGGGAATGTAAACGCCATGTCCTGTTATTTGAGTAATTTTTTCAAGTGCCATAGGTACCTCCATTATTAGCTATTAGCTATTTTAGTGCAAATCATTATACCTGTTGACCAAGATAGCTTTGTAGTGACTAGATCTGCTTTGGACTCGAGCAACTCCATTAAAATCTGCATTTGCTTAGGTATTTGCTGTAAAACTTCTTGACTAAGGCCTGCTACTCTTTTAGGCAAGGCATTTAAGTTGTGCATATCATCAATGACATAAAAACTACCTATCTTAAGCAAGTTAAGTGCCAATTCAGGATTTTTAAGCTTTCCCGGCCATGTATCTGCAAAAATGAGATCAAAGTGCTCACCTTGCAGTTCTTCTAGGAGAGTTAGGCCATCTTGAGTGCGAATATCTAACCTTGAATCATAGCTTAGGTGTTTTTCTGCTATAGCTGTTACTGCAGGGTTTTTATCTACAGTAAGCAAGGTAGACTTTTCATCCATGCCAGAAAGCATCCATGCTGTAGCTAAACCTGTCCCAGTGCCTATTTCCAAAAACTTGCCTGCGGGCTTTGATGCCACAAGTGTACGTAAAAGGTTACCTGTAAGATAATCTGAAGCCATTTCAAAACCAAGATTTTTAGTTTCTTCCTCGAGGGGTTTTATTTGAACAGGTAAGTTTGAGATATTCTGATCCAAAAACATTAATTCTCCAAAAACAGAAAACCCTCAGTTTTTAGACTGAGGGTTGCATTTAATAAGCTAAGATTCAGCTAGCTATGCAGCAACCTCAAAAATTAGTTTTAGAACTTTATAAAGAGAGGGCACTACAAATAATTCCACAAAAAGAGTATAATTATTACCTAAGCATGTTGTCAAATGCTAGTTCCTAGCTTTGGTAAACAACATATCACAGAAATTACAGTACTATATTCTGAAATTGTAGAAGTAGAAAGAAACACCATAGCAAAGGCCTTGAGTAATCAAGTCTTGACATTTTGGTATAACTTTTTCATATTGAAGCTATGCTAATTACATCAAAAGGACAAATCATAGCTCCAAAAGAACACAAAAAACAGTTTAAGGTCCCTACCACACACTCATGGGGAGAAAGTGGTTTTGGAGGTATTTTAAATGTCAACAACTATTATTGATCAGCTTAATTATGTTCTTGATGGTAAAACACTGAGTCAAACAGAAGCACACAATATTATGGGTGTGCTTATGGACGGCCAGATGAGCCGAATGCAAGCAGCAGCACTTCTTGCTGGCTTGCGCACTCGAGGCGAAACCATAGAAGAAATTATAGGCTTTGCTGAAGCTATGCGAGAAAGAGCTGTTAACGTAGTGCCACAGATAAATGAGCCTTTACTAGATATAGTAGGCACTGGTGGTACTGGCATTAATACCTTTAACATTAGTACTGCATCTATGTTTGTTGCTGCTGCAGCTGGTGCAAAGGTAGCGAAACATGGTAATCGAGGTGTAACACGCAAGTCAGGGGCAGCAGATGTTTTGGAAGCCTTAGGGGCAAACTTAGCATTATCCCCTGAAAGTATAGCCAAAAGTATTGAGGAGATAGGTATAGGTTTTATTTTTGCTAGATCACATCACCCAGCTATGAAATTTGTTGCTCCTATACGGGCAGACATAAAAGTGCGCACTATTTTTAACACACTTGGTCCTTTAACTAATCCTGCTGGCGCTACTCGTCAGCTTATGGGAGTATATAGTCCTAATTTGACAGAAACTTATGCCAAAGTTTTAGCTGGCCTAGGTATAGAACACGCCATGGTTGTGCATGGTAATGGTTTAGATGAATTAAACCTAAGTGGCAGTAATAGAGTTACTGAGTATAAAGATGGTCAATTAACGAACTATGAACTTACTCCTGAAGAAGTGGGTCTAGGGCATTTTCCTATTGAAGAGATTTATGGCGATACTGCTGAGGAAAATGCTCGAGCTATTCGCAAAGTCTTAAGTGGTGAGTTAATAGGCGCAAAACTCGATACTGTGCTTTTAAATGCAGGGACAGGGCTTTATCTAACTAGCAAAGCTGAAGACATTAAAGCTGGCATTGCTCTTGCAAAAGAAGCTATTGATAGTGGCAAGGCTATTGCTAAGCTAGATGAGTATATTGCTTTTGGGAGCACTAACTGAAAGTTTCCCTTAGTTTTAATTAAAACGCAAAATACTTTGGAATCATATATTGATTAAGTATGTACAAATTTACACTGATGGTTCTTGTGACACTAAGTCTAAAGAAGGTGGCTGGGGGTACCTGCTTAGTTTTGAAACTCCTAAAGGCAAAGTCCAAAAGTTATGCTCAGCTTACGAGTCAAACACTACCAATAACCGTATGGAGTTGACTGCTGCTGTCCGTGCTTTGGAAGCTTTAAAAGACTCTTGCCAAGTGACTTTAGTTACAGACTCACATTATCTTAAACATGCTTTTACAGAGGGTTGGTTAGATACGTGGCAAAAAAATGGCTGGCGCACAGCTACTAGAAAGCCTGTTAAAAATCAAGATTTATGGCAAGCTTTGCTTAAATTGAGTCATGCCCATGTTATTACTTGGGAATGGGTTCAGGGGCATGCTGGGCATCCAGAAAATGAATTGGTAGATGATTTGGCATTAAAGGCTCGTAAGCATAAACAGAGTGAGGAAAGGTATTTTATAAAGTAATCTTGTCTCTTTGAGATAAATTGTTGATCCCTTGATTGAGATAAGGTTATTATGGCTTTTGATTATCAAGTTAAATTATTGATTTTTTTAATTAACTACTTTTTATACTCAACAATATTAGAAATAAAAATATGAGGTTTTTTAATGGAAAAGTGTTCTGACAAAAGTTATGTACTAGCAGTATGTTTGTCAGCCACTTTAGGAGTGCTAGGCATACACCACTTTTATTTAGGGAGGATTATAGAGGGGATTTGTGACTTGGGTTTGTCGGTCATTGCCTTTTTTTTCTTTCTTAGAGGCCAACTAGTATTGGGAGTGCTAGCTTTATTTGCTGACTGGCTTCATTCGTTTATTGTTACTATTTTATTGCTTACCGGAACCTTTAGAGATGGCAAGGGTTACAGAGTTTGCTATCCCGGTCAAAAGTTAAAATAAATTAAGGAGCTTAAGATTTAATGAGTGATGATTCCATAAGTGAGAAGGGGCTTACCCCTACAATATTACTATGTTATTTTCTGGGTAATTTAGGAGTGCATCGTTTTTACGTTGGAAGAGTTTTAACAGGTATTCTTATGGTTATAACTCTAGGTGGCCTTGGAATATGGACAATGATAGATTTTATAATTATAGCAACAGGTAACTTTAAAGATAGTGAAGGGTTGCTAGTTAAGTTACTAGGTTAACTTAACTATTGAATACCTAGTTTAGGTGCAGGATCTACCCATGCTACCCTACCCCCTGAGCGGGGAACACCTACTCGAAATTGTAAATTGCTAGCAGGAATTAGTGTACCGCCACCTAAATAAGCTAAAGTCTGTCCTTGAGTGACTTTATCTCCTACCTTTACAAAAGGCCTTTGTAAATTTAAATAAGCTGTAACTAAGTCTTGACTGTGTTGCACAGTAACCAAGTAACCACTATTGGCTGATACCTGAGCTACAGCAGTAACTATTCCTGACATGGTGCTATAAACTGCTGCTCCTGCTTGGGGTGCTCGAAGGTAAACATAGGGTCCTTCTTGGTTGTAAGACATAACTAGCCTAGCGCTTTGTACTGGGCTATAAAAACCACTCTCGGGCGCATGGACTGGTACATTAAGCTCTTTTATTTGCTTATCGACTCGAGCAGCCTGTTCCTTTAAGCGTTGCCTTTCAGACTCTCTTTGAGCAGCTGCAGCACGCCTACGTGCTTCTTCTGCTTCACGTTGTAAGCGAGCAATTTCTGTACTTAAAGCTTGTTGTGAATTAACAATTGTTTGCTCGAGCTTCTCCTGCTCTCTAATTAATGCTCTACGCTTGGCAAGCTGCCCTTCTTTGTTAGCTTCAAGTTCTGCTATGGCTTGGTTAAGTTTTTCTTGGGCAACTTCTACATCTTTTTGAGCTTGCTCGAGCCTAACTATTGCCTCATTACGTTTAGTTATTTGTAAGCTCAAGTCCTTTTGTACTTTTTCAATAGCTGTTATGGTTCTTTGAAGTTCATTGACAAGTTCGGCATCTTGTGTAGCTAAAAGTGACAAATAGTGGCTTCTAACCCTTAGATCAAAAAAAGACTCGGATTCTACTAAAACTCTTGCGTAGCGGCCCACGCTTTGTCTGTGTAGGTGTAGGAGCATTTGCTGCAAGCGAAGCTGCAAATTGCTCAAATCATTACTAAGAGCCCCTAAGCGCTCCTCGTTCATTTGCATTTCTTGTGCTAGTTTTTCAAGCTCATCTTGCAGATTTTTGTGTTCTTCACGCAATTTGGATAACTTATTACTTAATTCATCACGTTCTTTTATGCGTATCTCAAACTGTGCACTTAAAGTCCCTAGAGCTTTGTCTATATCACTTAACTCAGCAGCTCGAGACAATAGCAGGTTTTCATAGGCAGCTATTTCGCGCTCGAGCCTTTCTGTAGCAGCACTAGTTTGGGCAAAACTACTGTTAAGAGAACATACTATAAGGACCATTAAGCCTAAAAATGAGGTGACTTTTTTTAGTTTATGTAAATTAGTGTTTGGCTTTGACATATTAATATTCAAAGAGGAAGCTCGAGCCTTTATCTTACTCACAAGCTAATTTTGCAAAAGTGAGGTGAGATTCAACAAGATAATGAGAAAAAGCATACTTGGTCGTTACATTTAAGCAAAAAACTTCCGCTTTAATTGTTAGCAATGTCATAAGTGACAACTATTTAGGACAGTAAGCGGAGAACCCCACGTGCTTTAACCGTGGGATGAAAGCTTCTAGTTTTTAGGTAATACTTAACTTTAGTTGTGGGAAAAGTCACCCAAATTCAAACTCATCCGATGTTTCTCCTTCTTTGTCTTGGTCTTCATCAACCTCCTCAAGTATAGGAAGTAGGGAGGAGTCACCATTGTCATCCTTTAATGCAATTGAAACACCAAAAAGGATGATTGCTAGTACAATAATTGTGCCTAGAAGTATTAAAAAAGCCATGTTATCCTTCCTTTGTTGAACTTTAAACCCAAATAATTAAGGGCTAATCCTTTAGGGGCAGATTTGAAGCCTGCTCCTACTTGTACATAATACTTTATCTTCACTCACAAAACTTGCACCTGTTTGCCTAGTGTTGCAACTAAACCTTGAGAGATTCAGCTAACACTTCTGCTAAGTGCTTAGCCTTTTTGCCAGTGCCCTCAAAAATCTGGTGTCTACAAGAAAATCCACAGGCCACAATTTTACCTTGATGCTTACGCACTGCTGGAAAGAGTCTATCTTCTCCTATTTGCATTGATAGATCGTAGTGGTGATAGCCAAATGAGCCTGCCATGCCACAACAGCCACTGTCTAGATTGAGCACTTCACCACACCAATTCAACACTCCCTTAGTTGCAGAATCACCCATAATGGCCCGTTGCTGACAGTGCCCATGTAACATAATGGATTTATCATCCTTTTGAAAATACTGCTTAAGATCAATTTGTCCCTGAGACCACTCTTTAGCTAAAAACTGATCAATCATTTTTACTTGCTCAGCAACAGCCTCAGTTTTCTCACTTGGTACAAGGTCACAGTAATCATCTTGGAAAGCAGCCACACAACTTGGTTCTAAACCTATGATGGGTATATTACGTTCTACATAGCGGTGAAGATTTTCCACATTACGCTTAGCTAGTTTTTTGGCAGCCTTAAGCAATCCCTTAGAAATTTGAGGACGTCCACAGCAACCATAATTAACTAGTTCTACTTCATAACCTAAAGCTTGCAATACTCTTACAGCAGCTTTGCCTACCTCGGGCTCATTGTACATAGTCCAAGTATCAGCAAAAAGTGCCACTTTCTTTTTTGTTGGAGTGCTTGTAGGTACATTCTTTTTAAACCATTTAGCAAAAGGAGTAGGGGTATAAGCTGGTAAAATCCGACGCCTATCTATTTTGGCTATCTTTTCAACTAGATAACTTACAACCTTTAATGACAAAAGTGCGTTGGCTATAGGGGCAAACATGCTGCCAAGGGGAGCCATTCTAGCAGAGTTGCCTACAACCAAAGCTGACATAGGCATATGATGTGCATCATAGTAGTGCTGCAAAAACTCATATTTGATCTTAGCCATGTCTACTTGAGAGGGGCATTCTGCTTTACATGCTTTACATTCTAAGCATAAATCTAAGACATCATAAACTTCTTGACTCGTTAGGCCACCGGGTAACTTACCAGTTATTGCTTCACGTAAGATGTTGGCGCGTCCTCTGGTGCTGTGGTCCTCGTCTCGAGTAACCATATAACTAGGACACATAACGCCTGTATCCACCTTACGACAAGCCCCCACACCTGTACACATTTCCACAGCCCCTAACAGACCATCGTCTTTAGAGAAATCAAAGTAGGTTTGCTCAGGTGCGTTTGGCACAGTATAGTCTGCACCATAACGCAGATTTTCAGTCATGGCAGGAGCGTGGACTACTTTTCCGGGGTTAATTATATTATCAGGGTCAAAAGCAGCTTTCATTTCACAAAAAGCCTTGTAAAGCTTCTCACCAAAAAGGCTTTTGTTTTGATAGCTACGAATAAGCCCATCACCATGTTCACCACTCCAAGAACCGCCATACTTTTTAACTAGCTCAAAAGTTTCTTGGCTAATTTTTTGATAAAGTTCAATACCCTCCTGACTTTTAAGGTCAATTAAAGGACGAAGGTGAATTACTCCTACACTGGCATGACCATAAACTACAACCTTTACATTATGTTTTTTGCATACCTCCAAAACCTCAGGTATGTACTTGGGAAGGTTCTCAGGAGGAATAGCTGAATCTTCTATAAAGGGAGTAGGTTTGTCTTTACCCTTTATAGTTGCATAAATGCCCAAGCCCTTACGGCGAAAATCTAGTACTTCCTCTTGCTGGTTGGTCTCTGTAGCTATATAAGTGTAGTAACTAAGTTCAGCAATCTGTGGATCAGTTTGCATATTTTCTAAGCTGGCAAGCGCTTCCTGCTCATCTTTGCCATCAAACTCTACCATAAGGACAGCTGCAGGTGTACCTTTTAGCCAATTTAGTAGTGGCTCGAGGCTAGGATTTTGTTTGCCCAAGTTAAAAAGGTGATCATCTAGAATTTCCACTGCACTAGGGCCATGCTTATTAATATATTGCACTGCTGTAAGAGCTTTGACCAAGCTATCAAAATGAACAAGGGCAAGGCATTTGTAGTTAGGTAGTGGGTGAAGGGCTAAAGTGACGTCAAGGATAATAGCCAAAGTGCCTTCTGAACCTGAGACTAGTTTGGCTAAATTAAAAGGCTGATCAACAAACTCATCTAGGTTATATCCTCCCACACGGCGCATGACCTTGGGGTAACGATTCTTGATTTCTTCAGCTTGCTCGTTAACAATGCCATGAACAGTTCGGTAAATATGCCCTTCTAAGTTATCTTGTTGCTTTTTAGCTTCTAACTCTTCAGGCGTTACTTCTTTTAGCTCGGCTATACTGCCATCGCTGAGCATGACAGTCATGGCAATAACTTGGTCAACAGACTTGCCATATTTTATAGAGCGTGTGCCTGCTGAGTTATTAGCTACCATGCCACCTATATTGGCTCGGTTAGTGGTAGAGACATCGGGGGTAAATTGTAGTTTATAAGGTTTTAAAAAGGCATTTAACTGGTCTCTTACTATGCCGGGTTCCACTTTAACAGTACTTGCGTGGGCATCAAAGTCTAAAACTTTGGTCATGTACTTAGAGACATCGAGGACAATTGCTTCTCCTACAGTTTGCCCTGCTAGGCTTGTGCCACCGCCTCGAGGCAAAATAGGCAGTTTATGTTTATTGGCAACATCTACAGTGTGTTTTATATCCTCTATAGTTTTGGGTAAGACGACACCATAAGGTTTTATTTCGTATGGACTGGCGTCGGTGGCGTAGAGTGAACGGGCTTTGTCATCGAAGCGTACTTCGCCTATTACTTTATTTTTTAACTCAGTGGCAACTTGTTGTAGAAATTCCGGGTTAGTTAGACTTTGGTTCATGAAAATCACTCTTTACCTTTTGGTTTTAGTTGTTCTATACAAGAGGGGCACAACTCTTGCCATTTCCTAATAGGTGAATGGATACTATAATAGCTCTGAGATTCCACCATTTGGATTAAGTCAAAAGCAGTTTGACCATATTTATTCTTGTGGGTCGTATCGATGCCAGCATCTAGCAAAAACTGTATAGTTTGCATACTTTCTTCATTAAAAGGCTTCTTTTCAATCAAATACTGCAAGGCATTGCTATCTGTTGGGAAAGAAGTAATATTGATATCAGCACCATAATTTAATAAAAGTTGCTTGATTTCATCGTCGGCTGTAAATAAGAGAGGTGGTGGTGTAAGGTACTCATTCTTTGTGTTTATTTTTATTGAGCCATTAGGATTAGCTCCATTTTCAAGCAAGAGAACAGCTATATCCTTATCATTACTTTTAACGGCATAGTAAAGTGCAGAAACACCATCAGGAGTTATAGAAGTGGTATTTGCATTATTTTCTACCAATAAGCTTATTAAGTCATAATTATTCTCTGAGATTGAGTAATTGTTTTCTGCAAAGGAATAGTAAAGAGGTGCCCATCCCTGACCACGAGCAGGATTTACATCAGCACCATTTTCTATAAAGAACTTTGCTAGCAAACCATCTTGCTCTAAAATAGTAGCTATAAGTGGAGTTCCTAGCCAGCATGAAGAAGCGTTTATATTGGCCCCTGCTTCCCATAGCAATCTAGCCATTTGAATAATTATTCCGTCATTACCACCCCTAACTTCCGCAAGCACGCATAAAGGCTCAGTTTGTTGTGTATCTGCTCCTAAATTTATTAATAAATCAACAGCTTCGAAACTAAGCTCTTCAATAGCCATTTCTAAAGCATCTGTATCATTTATGTTTGCTCCTTTACTAACTAGATAACTTATAAGCTTATTGCTTTTACTTCTTACTGCTGCTTCTAGTGCATAGCTATTTGGGTAGTAAGGCACATAACCTCGAGCATTGACATCTATTCCATGAGCAACTAGTACTTCTACGACTCCAAAATGTTTATTAAGTACTGCTATATAAAGAGGATGATGAGGGGTTGAATCTTTCGTTTTCCAGCTCACACGTTCCTCTTTTCCACATTCTCCTCCTGCAGTACAGTATGAATATCTTTCTATATGTCTAAAATCAAGTTTTGCTCCTGCCTTTAATAATTCTTTCGTAATTTCAACACGACCTAATTCAGCAGATAGGTGTAAAGGTGTTCCTTCAAGCTTATTACCTTTATCTGGATTAGCTCCTTTTTGCAAGGCATCTCTTACTTGCTCGAGGTCATTATTACGCACCCCATCCATAAGCAAGGTGCGTAAGGGTTTTACAATACTTAATTTTTCACCTGTTAAAGGATCTAAAGAAATAACGTTACCATCTAAAGTAACAACTTGATAAATATAGCCTATATTTTCACTATCTTTAACAAACCCTCTTTCTTCGTCTAGATAAATCGGTCCACACGTTCCAAGATGGTCAAGATTATTTTCTCGTTCAATTATCTCAATAGGAGAATATGACTTTACTACCTCACCATTAACAAAAAAACGTAACCAATCAGGCCCCCAAGGTTCTCTTGGAGCAGAAAAAATCCCCTTACGGTCAACATAAGCTATAGAATAATTACCATCAGCATCTTTAGCACATAAAATATCTCGTGAGTATCTATCCTGTTGAGTAAAGATTGGTTCAGTGTCACCTTTTTCTACATAAAACTCAGTTCGGCCTTCATCACGACCATAACGCCTTTCAACTGGTGGAACAAATTTATAGTAACAATCACCACCAATGCCCTTAACTATTTCTATTGGTTCGTTATAATATACATCTTCAAAGTTAGGACTACAAGCAAAAACACTTGGCTTTATCAAAATTGCAATCAAAAGAATCCCTATTATGTAACGCATAAAACCTCCTCAGTAGTGCTATAAACGGTTTTGTATACTCATTGTACTAACTCCTCAGTTGCCTTAACTTTGATTGTTGCAATTTATAGTGATTAGCATGATTTACCAAGGGTAAACAACAGATGTGTAAACTCTAGACAAAAAAACAGGGGAATCCCAAATTAGCTGAATCACAGTTCAGGCATTCTGTAGAGACTTAAAAATGTTACTAATGTGCTTTTTAGCACAATCTTCAGCAACATCTGGCTTTCTTTGCATAATAGCTTGAAATATTGCTTCATGTTCAGCTAAAACTTCTTCTTGCCTAGCAGCAGTAATTGCAGAATTAACTATAAGCAAGCGAATCTGCCCATAGATAGATTGTGCTGTTTCAATGAGCCTCTTATGTTTAGAAGCCTCCCAGATGCTTTGATGGAAATTTAAGTCAATGTCACCATAAACTTCTAAATCCTTTTCCTGAAAGGCTTGACGTTGCTCTTCTAGCAGTTTTTTTAACTGTGCTTCTAGCCCTGCAGTAACTTTTTGCGCTGCTAGCCTTGCCGCTAACCCTTCTAAAATTTCTCGTAAGCTGTAAATTTCAAAAACATCTTCTTCGTTTAGTTGAGGTACAAAAAAACCACGGTAGGGAATAGATACAACTAACCCTTCCTTCTCTAAAGTTGTGAGAGCTGATTTTATGGGTGTGGGGGATAGCTCGAGCTGCTCACTCAAGGTCCGTACTACTAGTTGGCTTCCAGCAGGGAGTTGACCATTTAGGACCATAGAACGTAAAATACTATAAGCCTGTTTGGAGAGCACATTACGGTTGATGTGGTTTTTCATTGCTTATAATTATAGCACAAATAAAATTTAAAATTTTATTTGTGCTGATAGATTTACAAGTACTCTTTATCATCTTAAGTTAATCTTAATAAATCTTTCATTTAATACCACCTGCAAGGGTAATTTTATACATATAACTCCTGTTAAATAATAGTGATTATTGCTGCACAGGCTAGATTTTGCCTAACTCTGAGTTAGGCCTTGGTAAACTTTTATAGTAAATCTCCTAACGAAAAATAAGTTTTTGGTGACAGAAGAAAATCAATAATACTTTTAGCATGATTAGCAACCTAGCAAAAATGTTTTATAGAACTTATGAAAACTTCAAAGCAAAATTCGTTTTCAAATCTATAAATATTTGCGAGAAAATTTTCTTTCGGAGACTGTGCAATATTGTAGCAAATTTGCATTCTAAAGAAAGTAATCAATCTGTGCAACATGACATGCAAAATTACCCTGAAACCTTTTTACAAGATGCTAGTGCTGATATAGCTACATTTGAGCAGGTCTCTGATTTGCTAGGTAAGAATCCAACTATTAGTAAAAATGTATTTATTGACCACATTAATGATTCACTCGAGCGCTTGCTAAATGTTAATCAGCTTAATGACAATCAAAATGATGCAAAATCCTTTGCCCTAAACCAAAAAAATAGTATTAGAAAGAGCCAAGCTGAAAGTAGCTTAGGGCTACATGAGCAAATTTTTAATTCGGCTAACGATCTTATATCTTTAGTGGATAATAATTATACTTATCTGACAGTAAATTCACGTTATCTAGAAACCTATAAGAAAACTTATAAAGAAATTATCGGTAGTACTATAGCTGAGATTCATGGACCTGAATTTTTTGCTTCAGTCAAAGTCAACTTGGATTGTGCATTTATTGGTGCAGAGATCCAGTCTCAGCAATGGGTTTCTTTGACTGGAGATAAACCTCGTTTCTTAGATGTAAGAACAACACCTTATCGTGGCAGTGACGGCATAGTTAAAGGTGCAGTTATCAGTACTAGAGATGTTACTGATATAAAACAAGCAGAAGAATCTTTACGCCAATACGAGGTGATACTGTCATTATCTGATGACCTTATGTGCTTGGTAAACACTAACTATGCTTATGTAGCTGTTAATCAGCGTTACCTAGACCTATTTCAAAAGAATCGGGGGCAAATTATAGGCCAATTTATTGCTGATGTATATGGTGAAAAAGTTTTTCAAAATGAGATAAAACCACAATTAGATCGTTGTTTTACTGGAGAGTATGTTCATGAACAGAGTTGGATTTATCCTCCTAAAGGTGAACCTCGTTTTGTAGATGTTAAGCAGATCCCTTACCGAGACAAGGAAGGACAAGTGATCGGTGCAGTTATTAGCACTCATGACATCACAGAGCTTAAGCGTGCAGAACATGCTTTAACAGAAAACAAAGAGCGCTTTAGGGATTTTGCCAGTATGGCTGCTGATCTTTTTTGGGAAACAGACAAAAATCTTAATTATACTTACTTGTCTCCCTTACACGAAGTCTTTACTGGTCTTCCTATTGGTGATTGGTTAGGTCGCTCTCACCTAGAGCACCATAGAATTCTTATTTGCAACCCCACTGAATTTGAAAAGCAGACTCAAGCTTTAATGAAAAGACAGCCTTTTGAGGTAAGGGTAGAGATGCAAAATGTAGATCGTTCAATACGTATCCTGAAAAGTGTTGGTAAGCCATATTTTGATAATCAAGGGGAATTTAAGGGCTATAGAGGTACTGCTAGAGACATTACAGAGTCCTATAAGCTTACAGAGCAGATTAAATACCAAGCCACTTACGATACTTTAACAGACCTAGTTAGGCGCAACGAGTTTGAAGTTTACTTAAGACAGGCAATTGCAGAGGTAAACAAAGAAGGATTCAGAACCCAAAATGTCATGTGCTATTTAGATCTTGATCGGTTCAAGATTGTTAATGATACTGCCGGACATATGGCAGGTGATTTGTTGCTTAAACAGGTTGCTGAGCTACTTAAGTCAAAAATTCGTAAGACAGACACCTTGGCTAGGCTTGGTGGTGATGAATTTGGACTTCTACTTAGAAGCTGCCCTCTTGATAAAGCTATAGATATAGCCAAAGGAATTGTTTGTGAAGTCGCTGATTTCCGTTTTAGCTGGCAAGATCAGCTATTTAGAATTGGGGTTAGTATTGGTTTAGTGCCTATAACTTTTGACACTGACTCAGTAACACAGCTTATGTCCCAAGCTGACTTAGCTTGCTATACTGCTAAAGATCTAGGACGTAATCAAATTTATGTTTATACTGAGCAAGATAAGAAACTGACTCAAAAACAATCTGAGTTTATACACATTAATGATATTAAAGAGGCGCTTGAGCATAATAGGTTTTGTCTTTACTATCAACCTGCTGTACCTATTTCGCAGTCTAGCACCTTGACAAAATATTATGAAGTTTTCTTGCGTATGCTTGATGAACAAGGCAAGATTTTGCCAGCAGGTGCTTTCATACCTGTTGCTGAACGTTATGGGCTTATAAATAAGCTTGATAGATGGGTGATCCAATCTGTTTTATTAGATCAGGCAGAGCATTTCAGCAATCACTCTGACTTTAAAATTGCCATTAACTTATCAGGAAGTTCCTTGAGTGACACTACTTTACCTAGTTTTATACGTGAGCAATTTAGTACTTCTAAACTTCCACCACAAAGAGTCTGTTTTGAGGTTACTGAAACTGCTGCTATTAGCAATCTTAACCAAGCTACTATCTTTATGAAAACAATCAAAGCATTAGGCTGCCAGCTGGCTTTGGATGATTTTGGTAGCGGACTCTCTTCTTTTAGCTATTTAAAACATTTTCCTATAGATTATCTAAAGATTGATGGTAGTTTGGTACGTGATGTAGCAAATGATAATACTGATCGTGAAATGGTTGCAGCCATTAATCGTATTGGTCAAGTTATGAATTTGCTTACTATTGCTGAGTCTGTAGAAACCAAAGCAATGCAAGAAGTCTTAACAACTTTGAAGATAGATTATACTCAAGGATATTTGATAGACAAACCAAAACCCCTAAGTGAATTTGGTAAGGATGAGGTGAACTAAGCACCTATGCATAAGTACTTGTGAATTTCCATTTGAAGTTGAATATAGTAGCTAGTAGTCAGTAGGGTTTTAGATTTTACTATGCTGATTACTAGACTACCTATAGGCGTTAACTACTCTTCAATAGGTTGCAAAATGGGGATGCCATTTTCATCAAATTCGGGCTTTGTAGTCAAATAACTTTTTATGGGTTTAAGCGTGTTATTAGAGGAAGGAAAGGTTTCTTCTTCTGTAATTTCAGAGTTAGGGAAAACCCACGAAGATATCTCTTGTACTAGGACTTTTGCTGGTGCAAAAAGGCGTGTCTTGACATGTGCCCAAGCTTTGGGATTAGTTTGACTTACTAAAAAAATCATTACTAAATTAAATAAAGTTAGAGCAAAAATAAAATTAGCAAAGGCTCTTTTCTGCGACCTTTTAGTTTCAATACCTCGTTCTCTTTGCTGGTAAAGTATATTTGTCAAATCATCACGATCAGTAAGTTTGCAGTTTGTTGACTCTGCTAGTGTTTTAGCATCACTAGTAAAGTAACTGTTAGTAAAAACCCAAGCCTCATCACACTTCCAATGAATCTTGCCAGTGACAGCGTCACTGATAGCTGCACGAGAAACACTGCCCTTATAACGTTTTACTTGTATAGCGTATTTTATGCCACTCTTTTCTGCTATTACGTCTACACCAAAGTCACCTGAATCTTTGACATTGTTAGTTTTGTAACGCTGTTTCCTGAGTAAATTAGCTACAAACTTTTCAAAATCTAGCCCACTCATAGCATCAATTTTTTCAAGTTGTTTTTCTATACGGTCTTTTTTAGCCACAAAATAACTTTACAAAGAAAAAGGCTAGGTCATAAACCTAGCTCTTTGGCGACCCGGACGAGACTTGAACTCGCGACCTTCTGCGTGACAGGCAGATATGCTAACCAACTACACCACCGGGCCAAACACAGCAAACGTTATTTTACTTGTGATGGTAAAGGTTTGTCAATGCTTTTTCTTCCTTTGAAATAATTTTGGGCAAAAATCCTAATTTAATTAGTGTATTTCTAATGCCTAAAGCACCATATCCCAATTCTTCATGTTGATCTTGGGGGTTACCGTGGGGAACATATACATCGGAGATACCAAGTTTGTAAAGAGCAGTTTCTAAGTTACACTCTTTTAAAACTTCGGAGATGGCAGAACCCAAGCCACCCATTAGGACATGATCCTCGCAGGTTATAAGTGCCTTAGAATTTGCGGCTAGACTTAATAGCATCTTTTTATCTAAAGGTTTAATAAAACGAGCATTGACTACACCAACTTGGGGAAAGTTGCTAGCTGCTTCTAAAGCATAGCTAAGAGTAGCGCCAAAAGCAAGGATAAAAACTTCAGTGCCTTCTTTTAATATTTCCCACTTTCCCCAGATAATGTCATCCCATTGTTCCATTTGTTTTTCAGAAGCAACTTCTACTTTACCTTTAGGCCAGCGAATAGCTTTAGGACCGCCTAGCTCAAGCGCTTTTTTAAGCATACTTCGCTGTTCGCTAGCATCTTTGGGCATAGCTATAGACATATTAGGAATAGCACGTAGATAACTAAGGTCATAGACCCCTTGATGAGTGGCCCCATCACCACCTACCAATCCAGCACGGTCAATAGCAAAAATCACATCTAAATTTTCCAAACAAACATCATGAACAATTTGATCGTAGGCCCTCTGTAGGAAGGTACTGTAAATTGCTACAATAGGCTTCTCACCACGTAGTGCCAGTCCTGTAGCTGTAGTTACAGCTACATCCTCAGCAATACCAACATCTACATAGCGCCTAGGGTGTTGTTTACTATATCCAACCAAACCACTACCTTCACGCATCGCAGGTGTAATAACCCAAACACGATCATCTGCTCGAGCAAGCTGCGTAACTGCCTCACCAAAAGCATTTGACCAAGTATGGCCTTTGTTTATTTTTGTGGGCTTTTTAACATTAAATTTAGGCGGTCCGTGCCAGTAAATAGGATCAGATTCAGCTATTTCATAACCCTTGCCCTTTTTAGTGACTATGTGTAGCATTGTTGGACCTTCAAGCTTTTTTATTTGCCTAAGATAATAGCGAAGTTGGTCAATATTATGCCCATCAACAGGGCCTACATAACGTACTCCCATAGCATGAAAGGGATTAGCGCTAGCAGGATCTAAAAAGCGACGGAAAGCTTGTTTAGTACGACTACCAAATTGAACTAAGGGTTGCCACAAACGCTTACGTCCAGTACTTTCAACTCTTTGGAGCCAAGGCTGCACTTGCAAAGTATTCATATGATGGTTTATAGCACCAACATTTTCACTAATAGACATTTCATTATCGTTTAAAACTATCAGTACTCTAGGCTTTAGATGTCCTATTTGATTTAAAGCTGCTAATGCCATACCACCTGTTAAAGCACCATCACCTATTATAGCTATAACTTCATAATTATCTTTTCTAGCATCTCGAGCTAAAGCCATACCAAGTGCTGCAGCTAGGCTGGTACTGGCGTGTCCAACAGTTAGGGCATCATCTGATGATTCACTCGAGCAAGCAAAGCCTGCTAATCCGCCGGGCTTACGTATACTGTCAATCTTATCTTTTCTACCAGTAATAATTTTATGACCATAGGTTTGATGACCTACATCCCAAACTAAGCGGTCAACTTTGCTATCAAAAAGTGAATGTAGAGCAACAGTGAGTTCTACTGCTCCTAAGCTCGAGGCTAGGTGTCCACCACCTATTGAGCAAGCTCGAATAATTTCCTTACGCAGTTCCTCAGCTAATTTGTGTAACTCTTCTTTAGTTAGATTTTTTACATCAGTGGAATTACTGACTCTTTCTAAGAGAGGCATATCTTTTAATTGTAACACAGGCATTATCTAAACTAGTAAACTATATCTTAAAACATCTTTATATATGCTTCTTTCTATGTAACAACAGAATGAGAACTGTTAATGAAGAAAAATAGGCGGCTTCTTATCATTAGTATCATTGGGGCTAAAGTAATAGCATCATGTTTACTGCTATCTTAGCTGTGTTGCTAGGGACTATATGCCTTGTAGTACTTGTTGGCTATATAGACTACATTCTCTTACCAGTACTAGGTGTTCTTGTAAGTTACATATTGTCATCTAAGTCACTTCCTCAAGCTGTGTAATCCCAGTTCAGTCAATACACTTCTACAATTGGTAGAAGTTGCGATAGGTATAGCGTATAATGCCCTCTTGTTCCTTCAATAGCTTTTTCTCTACGCAGCTCACCAATTGCTAACGACACACTCGAGCGTGTAGCAGAAACCATAGCAGCAAGCTCATCGTGCGTTAGCTGAGTACTTAACTTTATACAATCACTTTTGTATAAGCTGCCATACATTTGCGCTTGCTCTAGCAAAACTTGAGCAACCCGTGCTTTTATGGGTGCAGAAGTAAGGCGAAACTTTGAACGGCATTCAAAAAGCTGATTTGTTAGAAGTTTGCTGTAATTAACAACAAATGCTGGTACTCGGACAGATAGTTCGAGGAACTGATCTCGCATTACAGGGCAAATCAGAACTTCGTTTCTAGCAACAGCATTAGCACGGTAAACCTCATTCTCATTTAAAAAAGCAACACCAATAAAATCTCTTGGACCAGCAATAGTTAGAATGCTTTCTTTACCCGAAGCATTTAGGCTAACTACTTTTACTTGACCCTCGAGAACAATGTAAAGAGTCGAAGCATTATCTCCTATATGAAATATGTAGTCGTCTTTTTTGTAGTGCCTACGCTTACAAATACTATAGAAAGTATCAAGGTCAGACGATGATAGATTATCTAATATGCTTACATCACGAAAAAGCATTGAACTCATTCCATAATTCATAACACATTTCGTTTGACATCGAACGGACTATAACTATAGTCATTGCCTTTAATAGCTTAGGTGCCTAATTAATTATTAGTTAGGTCTACCATTATAAAGTTTTTTTAAAATCTCTATTGAATCACGTAATAGATATTTATAGGTGAATACATAATATTATGCAGCAAGTTTTTGAAGCTCTGAGGATTAGTTTTGAATTAAGCACTCGCGCCATGGAGTTGCTTGGTGTTGGTGTTTTATTAATAGGTGTAATTGCCGCACTGCTCAAGCATCTACGCATGTGGCTAACAACTCATAGTGAGGAAAAAGTCAGTCATTTCAACCAATTTCGTAAAGATTTAGGTAGAAACATACTCTTATCTTTTGAGTTTTTCGTAGCTGCAGATGTAATTGCACTGGTAGCTGTGGAACAAACATTGTTCAATTTGGTTGAACTTAGTCTTCTTATTGTAATTAGAACATTTTTAAGCACAACTTTAGAGCTTGAACTTACTGGTAGCTGGCCTTGGCAAAGAAATTCGCTCGAGGAAGCATAATCATTTGATTTTTTGGAGAATTATGGAGAAAGATACTGCATTAAGAAAGCGCTTGGAGGGCCTAGCTGCTGCTGATCTTGTAGATGCACTAGCTAAAACCTATGAGCACCGTACACACATTATAGGTTTGACTAGTCCTGATCCTAATAAGATATTGTTTGGTCGTGCTTTAACTATTGGCTTTTTACCTGTACGCAAAGATTTGATGGACCCTCACAAACACAGTATGGGCCCAATGATTTACAGAGCTGTAGCAGATGATGATTTACAAGGGCGTGTTTTGGTAGTAGCAAGTAATGGTTACCCTGAGATTTCTTTGGGTGGTAGCACCAAGTTCTCACGACTAGTCAACAACCAAATGGCAGGGCTTTTGTGTGATGGTAGTTTACGCGATTTTGATGATTTAGCCAATTACCCTGTAGCTATTTACTGTAAAGGTGAAACTACTCGAGCAGGGGGAAATTTAATCCAACCCTATCTAGCCAATGTACCTATTAAGGTTGATAAAGTGACTGTAGTTCCCGGAGATTATATCTACGCTGACAAAACAGGGGCAGTAGTGATCCCCGCTAATGATGCTGAGAAGGTAATTGATTTAGCTCACAAAATACTCAATATGGCTAAGGGTATGCTCGAGCAGATAAAGAAAGAAAACCCTGAAGAGGTTCTTAGTCAAGGAAGCATGGAGGCCTAATGACAGCATCGGAATTATTTGTTAAAGCACTCGAGCAAACTGGTGCTGAATATATTTTTGGTTTGCCCGGAGATGAGAACTTACACTTTATGGAAGCGGTGCGTGAAAGTTCAATAGAGTTTGTGCTAGTTAGGCAAGAGCAAGCAGCAGGTTTTATGGCAAATGCTTATGCACTAGCAACAGGTAAACTAGGGGTAGCTATGGCAACGCTAGGCGCAGGTGCTGCTAATCTAGTTACTGCAGTGGCACAAGCCAAACTTGGTGCACTACCCGTGCTTTACATAACAGGGCAAAAAGATATTCATGACAGCCATCAAGGAAACTATCAGTTAGTAGATGTTGTTAAAATAATGACCCCCATTACTAAACTGAGTCAGACAGTGACTTCTGGCAATATGTTACCGGGGATTGTTCATGATGCAATCCGTTTAGCACTCGAGGAACGCCGTGGACCTACACATATTGAACTTCCTGATGATGTGGCTAAGCAAGGATTAAACCCTGTAAATGGTAGTCATCATCATTATGTAATCCCTTTCAATCCCCCCACAGAAGCTGTAGCTTCGGAGGCTGCACTTAGTAAAGCAGTTGCAATGATAGGAGAAGCAAAACGTCCTGTTGTATTGATTGGTGGTAGTGCCAACCGTCCAAACACTGCTGCAGCATTACGCGGTTTCATTAAGAGAACAGGTATACCCTTTACACCAACAATGCTGGGTAAAGGCGTAATGGACGAACATTCCCCTCTTTACATTGGTACAGCGACTAAGGCAGGGCTGGACTACGCACACTGCGCCTTTCAACATGCTGACCTTATTTTAAATGTAGGACACGATGTCATGGAAATGAACCCCTTTATTATGACGCCAAATAGTGCTCAAGTCATCCATTTAAACCCTTTTCCTGCCAAGGGTGATATCATTTATTTCCCTCAGCACCAAGTAGTAGGTGAGCTAGCCCATAGTCTTCGTGAACTAACAGGGCGTGTTTCGCTCTATGCAAATAACTGGACAGCAAAACTTGCGAATCTTACTAAGCAAAGTGTTTCTAGTAAGGCAGATGATCTTGCTTTTCCAGTTAAACCCCAACATCTTGCTAAAGTTGTTAGAGAGTTTATGGGTGAAAATGATATTTTGAGTGTAGATAACGGCATTCACAAAATGTGGTTTAGCCGCAACTATCCTACATACCAACCAAACACTCTCATTATTGATAATGCCCTTGGATCTATGGGGCCTGCTTTACCAGCAGCAATTGCCTTAAAACTTGTTCATCCAGATCGCACTGTTGTTGCTTTAGCAGGGGACGGTGGGTTTGTTATGAACATGCAAGATCTCGAGACTGCTATGCGTCTAAAACTTGATCTCATTATCATCATCATGAATGACAATGGCCTAGGAATGATTCGCATGAAACAAATGAATGATGGTTATGGCAATTTGGGAGTTGACTTTGGCAATCCTGATTTTATAAAACTGGCTGAAAGTTTTGGAGCAAAAGGTTATCGTATTGAAAATACTGCAGATTTACCTAGTATTTTAAATCAGGCTAAAGCTTCAGGTGGTATTCATATTGTTGATGTACCTGTTGATTACCGTGAAAATAAAGCACTCTTTCAAGAAATTATGATGCCTAAGTCTAAGTGCGAAACTTTTTTTAAGTGAATGATTTTTCCTAAAGAGGGTAAAACATTGCCCTGATAGTAATTGAGAACTTCTCAATTTGACTTTTGATATTTGCATTTAGAAAAACTTTTGACTGTCCATGTCAAACTCTTGACTTAATTTCTTTATCTGACACAATAAGCTATGGTTATCGAAGCAGTCACACTTGAAGCTGATTTAACCTGTCCTAGTTGTGGTTTTATTAAAACAGAGACTATGCCTACAAATGCCTGTCAGTACCTTTACCAGTGCAAAAACTGTCATGAAGTTCTACGACCCCAAGATAATGACTGCTGTGTGTTTTGTTCCTATGCAGATGTACCCTGTCCACCTATGCAACAACAGAATGCGTGCTGTTAATGAAGAAAAATAGATTGCTTATGGTTGGTATCGTTGGGGCTATAGTTACAGCTTTGTGTTGCTTTACTCCTATTTTAGTTGTACTGCTAGGAGCAATGGGTCTTGCTGCACTTGTTGGTTATCTTGACTATGTTTTATTTCCGGTGCTAGGTGTTTTTTTGCTGCTAGTGGTAGTGGCTATCTATCGATATAGAAGTTAGTTATAAGAAGCTTTAGAAACCACTTAACTGTTTCTTTCTGAGCTTAATTAATATTGAAAGAAAGTAGGACATTAATGCCAAAAGCTATTTGGAATGGTGCTATTCTTGCTGAAAGTGATAACACAATTGTAGTTGAGGGAAACCATTATTTCCCACTTTCATCACTGAATAAAAGCTATTTTAAGCCTTCAACGCAAACATCTGTTTGCCCTTGGAAAGGTCTTGCAAGTTATTATGACATTGAGGTTAATGGGCAAGCTAACTCTTCTGCAGCTTGGTTCTATCAATCTCCTAAAGAAGCAGCTAAAGAAATTAAAGATCATGTTGCCTTTTGGAAAGGTGTAAAAGTAGAGTAAGCAGCTAATGTCCATTAGTGCTCTAGACTCAAAAATTTTTCGTGCCCTTTTTGGCTCACAGGAAATGCGCAATGTTTTTGAAGAAAGGGCACTAATATCTCGCTATCTTGAGGTTGAGAGAGCTATTGCTAAGGTTCAGGCAGAATTAGGCATCATTCCAAAAGAAGCTGCAGATGCTATTTGTCAATATGCTAAGCTCGAGCACCTAAATTTAGATCGCTACGCAGAAGATGTCAAGCGGGTAGGCTTTCCTATTGTACCTCTAGTCAAACAGCTTGCTGAGGTTATTCCTGATGGCTGGGGTGAGTACAGTCATTGGGGTGCAACCACGCAAGATGTTATGGATACTGCTCTAGCATTGCAGTTATACGACGCTATTTCTATTGTTCGTAGTGATTTAAAGGAACTTGTTAACCTCTTAGTTCAGCTAGCCAAGCGCTACCGCAATACACCAATGGTTGGGCGTAGTCAATTACAACAAGCACTGCCCATCACCTTTGGTTACAAGGTTGCTGTATGGCTTTCTATGATCAAGAGGCATTTAGAGCGACTCGAGCAACTCAAACCTCGTCTTTTAGTTGGACAGTTCTCGGGTGCCGTGGGCACATTAGCGTCTTTAGGTGATCATGGACTAGAAGTACAGGAAGCTCTTTGTGAAGAGTTAGGGCTTGTACAACCTGAGATAAGTTGGCACACAGCAAGGGATTGCCTTGCAGAAGTAGTTTCTTTCTTAGGTTTAGTTAATGGCTCTTTAGGCAAAATAGCAAATGACATAATCCTTTTAGCACAAACGGAAGTCGCTGAACTTAAAGAGCCTTTTGTGCTAGGACGTGGCTCGAGCAGTACCATGCCACAAAAGCGCAATCCTGTTTCTTCAGAGTTAATTATTGCTGCTGCTAAAGCTGTGCAACAACAAGTAGCTACTATGTTCAATGCCACAATACATGACCATGAGCGTGCTTCAGGATCATGGATGCTCGAGTGGCTTGTCGTACCCGAGGCCTTTGTACTGACTTCAGGTGCACTAAAACACGCTAAACAAATTATGGCTGGACTCGAGGTAGATGAAAAGCGAATGGTAAATAATCTCGAGCTTACTAAGGGTCTAATTGTTTCTGAAGCTGTAATGATGGCACTAGCACCCTTTATGGGCAGGCAAAAAGCACATGATCTTATGATAAAAGCTGCACAGCAAGCTAGCCATAATGATGAATCTCTTTATAAAATTCTTATAGGTTTACCAGAAATTACTAAGCATTTGTCATGGGAGCAGTTAAAAGCCCTAACAAATCCAAGAAACTATACTGGTTTAGCAGTACAGATGGTTGACCGTGTATTAGCAAGTGTAAGCTAAGCAAGAGTAGTTTAGACAAGTATGTATTTTAGCATGATTACTCAAAAAGCCCCCTTTGAAACATTGGATCAATGTCAGTGTTTTTCACTAGGTAGGTTCCATATACTAAGCTGATCACCCCAAGAATTATATGTATATTAGCGGGCAGTGGTTCTACTGTGAATGGCCCAGCTGTTCCTGACACGAGAAACATGAAATCATGAATCACATGAAGTACAATAAGTGGCCAGATGTTTAGAGTGCGTAGAAAGAGTGCACCATAAAGGATAGCAAAACTAAAAGTAGTCATAAGTTTCTCAATCATTTCAATCGCTGAGAAATCTTCAAAAAACAGATTAGTAAAGTGTCCAACGCTGAAGAGTAGTGCTGCAAAGATAAGTGCAACCCATTTCCCTTTGGGTAAAAGTGCTTTTAGAAAAATAGCACGTGCTTCACCTTCTTCACTGATGCCTGTAAAGACGAGAGCAAGTGTGTAGAACAACACACTGTATGCAGCGATTTCAACAGTGCCAAACATAACCACAGGAATGAAGGCAAGTACCAATGGGTACCAAAGTACATGCATATCCTTAATACGTTTTCCAAATCCAGAGGACTTAAGCCACTCAAGGTGATAAAGGATTCCAATCACTAGAATTGACTGCGCCATAGGAATAATGAGGCGAAGAGGTTCTTTATCAAGCTCAAGTAAAGTGAATGCAATGACGAATGGAAACGCAAGAAGAAAGTTTACAACAAATACACCAATGACAAACAAATACGGATGCTTAACTACAAAGTTTTTCATATATGCTTAGGTAGTCCTACAGAAGTAGTGATGATCTTAGATTGATAAGCTTGCATTATAATGATGAATAAAGTACCAAATTGCTCCAATGTGGTTTTCTAAACTCTTGGAACCTGTCCTAGAACGTAGTGAAGGAAAGGATAAGGCTTTCCTAACTAGACGAAAGATTCGTTGCCTCAAAGTACAACTAAGACGCTCAACATAACCAATTTTACCACTCTCTTTACCAACAGCACGATGGCGTTGAGGTGGAATCACACCTTCATATGAATCCCAAAAACCGTGTAGCAAACAAACAGCACATTGTCTATAAACTGGGGGTAGAGAATCCCATAGTGCCTGAGCACTCTTACGGCTCCTATCTCCAATATAAAGGCCTATTACCTTGCGGGTTTTTGCACTAATGGCAATCCAAACCCATTGTTTATTACCCTTATTATCAACAAATGACCACAATTCATCCATTTGCACAATTAATTTGCTCTTTTTCTTCTTTACAACTTTGAGTCTAAGTGAGGTTTTAGCATATTTCTTCTTAACATAATTATAAAGTCAACTCGGAGAAACTCCTGTAACACGACAAATGCCAGCTAGAGATATTCTTTCAAGTAACATCTTATCAATTAATGCTTTTGTTGCATCTGAGATAGGTTTATTCTTAGGGTTTTCGACAAATTGTCTGCCACAATCTTTACAGTCAAATTTTTGCTTTTTATTATGTGTGCTACCATTCTTCACAATTCTTTTAGAACCACATCTTGGACAAGTCATATCAACTATGTTATTTGTTTTGTTCAGGTTTGACATAAGTCAATCATCACTACATGTATTGGACTACCAGATTAAAAAGATTCTTTGGTTTGCAATCGAACAGAGGTTCAAAAAGCAAACTGCTTAAATTAATCAGGACTTAATTATGAAAGAAGTTTCTCTCAAGTCATGATAATTATTTCTGCTATGGCCCAAGACTATGTTATTGGTGGATCACTCTAAGTTTGGGTGGGTTTTAGTTTTATATGCTCGTAAAACAGCGCAAAATAATAGCAGAGCATAAGTGACTCAAAGCTTACAAGGAATAAAGGAGTAATCTGTTTCAAAACAGGCTTCAAGGAAAGAAAAAATGATTCCAACTTATACAGGTAAAATTCCGTTTCTCACTACAGAACAAATGATTGAGGTTGATCGTGCCATGGTGCATGGCTACAAAATCGAACTTATGCAAATGATGGAGAATGCTGGGCATAACTTGGCTCATTTAGCTCGAGTAAGGTTCCTAGAAAATAACCCTGTTAGTAAAAAAGTTACTGTGCTGGCGGGCACAGGTGGCAACGGTGGTGGGGCATTAGTTTGCGCTCGCAGGCTACATAACTATGGGGGAGAGGTTAAAGTTTATGTCACAAAGACGGCTGACAATTTCACACCTATTCCTGCACATCAATTGGATATTTTGCAGCGTATGAAGGTTCCGATTGCTCGAGCTGACAGTATTAACAATACTACGGAGTCAGATTTAATAATTGACGGGGTTATTGGTTATAGCCTCAAAGGTGCACCAAGAGATGAAGCTGCTACATTAATTCGTTGGGCTAATGCATCGAATACTCCTGTCCTAGCACTCGATGCTCCTTCAGGAGTAGATACCACTACAGGAACAGTTTTCAACCCTGCCATTAAAGCTACTGCTACTATGACACTAGCCCTACCTAAAGAGGGATTGCGTGCTAGAGGTGTAGAGTCTTATGTAGGTGAACTTTATCTGGCTGACATTAGCATTCCCCCTGAGCTTTACACTGAACCAGCAATTGGACTAACTATTGGCCCAATTTTCGCCCAAAGTGATATTATTCGTATAAAGCTAGGCAAAACGCACAGAAAGGCATAATTGAAATGAATCAAGGGTACAGAATACCCCAAAGCGATTTTGAAGTTATAGAGGAGTTTGACTCTTATGAGGATGATGATTTAGCAATAAAAATGACTGAGCTTTATCAAGAATTAAGAAGTAGAAATATACCTTTAGAAAAGGCATACTTTAAAACCCTACAACACTTTGCACGAAATTCATAATCAGATAATTAATTCTACTCTAGGTTCTGCTTGGGAACGCAAGACGCAGATACTCTGCGTCTTGTAATTTGCTCTAAGAAAAGAAAGCAGAGCGTTCCAAGGCATGTATTTCCACCCTCATCAGGGCAGGTGCAGAGCTTGGGAACAAGTTAATGATGCTTGATTATAACCAAATATCCAATTCTTATATGTTGAAAGTATATTATAACTTGTAATGTTAGTCGTATTTTATGATGCAATATTTTTAGCTTCATGGACATTAGCAGGCTTAGTTAGAGAAGGAGATTTAAAAGCTGGAAGGCTTAATCCGTTGCGGTAGCAGGAAAAGCATAGTAGAAAGAGTCTTGAGGAATTTTTTTACCTTGAGCCTTACCACATAAGAAATGTTAGGAGATAAAGATGAATAACCGCTACAGTATAATTATTTGGTTAAAACCACCTTATGATGAAATGGAAAATGAAGAAGCTTCTATGCATCATTCAGGTAGGCGAAGTCACATTTTCAATCGCCCAGCGCCAGCACAATTAGCTTATGGACACTATGAGAGTGCTGAGGAGGCTGAATTAGCTTTAAAAACTATAGAAACTTCCATTAGTAATAGCCATCCGATTCGTATTCAGCACAGTAAAGAACATGGAGATTCTGTCTTTAGTATACCAGCATCAAGTATTTACTACATTGCAATGGCACCTGCTTAGCTTATGAACAGGGAAATATATGAATTAAGGATGCCATAAAAAATGGGAATGGTAGATGTATACTTTATACTAATAGTCCAAACAAAGAAAATAAGAATGTCTGATAGGTATTTATAAGGAGAGTTATATTGACACCTGCTGAAAACATCAAGAAAGTTAAGATTGCTAGCTGGAGTACCTTGCCTGACCGTAAGCCACAGTATGCTCTTGTGGCTAATGTAGACTTAGTGGTCACTCGTTACGATGATAGTATTTCTGTCCTTTATGGACGCTGCTTACATCGAGGTGCACTTTTAGCAGACGGTAGTATAAAGGGACATAATATTGTTTGTGGTGTGCACAACTGGGATTACCGTTTAGATAGTGGAGTAAGTGAGTACAAGAATGATGAAGTGCTCAAAAAATTTACGACTTGGATAGACGAAGCTGATGATGCTGTTTATGTAAATGAGCTAGAAATTGCTGCTTGGCACAATGAAAATCCCCAAGCCTATAATCGTGAAGCCTATTTGGGGCTTTATGCTGACCATACTGGCACAATTGATGAGCCCTATAACAAATACATTCAAAATCTTGCTAAAAATAGTCTTAAAAGTCATCACGGCGCTGTTAGCTCTATGGGTGTTTCTATGCAGGAATTGCCTAGATGGGATGATATTCAAATCTTAACTGCCCAACTTGCTCGTCGCCCCTTACTTGATGATGATGAAGTAGGTACAGAACTAATTATTGGCCCTAAAGCTAAAAAACCCTTACGCTTAGAAATCCCTATCTTTGTAAGCGATATGAGTTTTGGAGCCTTGAGTGAAGAGGCTAAAGTTGCTTTAGCTATGGGGGCAGAAATGTCTGGTACAGGTATTTGTTCTGGAGAAGGGGGGATGTTGCCAGAGGAGCAAGCAGAGAATAAACACTATTTTTACGAGTTGGCTTCAGGAAGGTTTGGCTGGAATTTAGATAAGGTAAAGAAAGTCCAAGCCTTTCACTTTAAAGCTGGACAGGGAGCAAAAACGGGTACCGGTGGACATTTGCCCGGTGATAAAGTAAAAGGCAAAATTGCCGAAGTGCGTGGTCTTTCCGAAGGTACTCCAGCTGTTAGTCCTGCTACTTTCCCTGATGTACATGGCATAGAAGCATTTAAACTTATTGCTGATGAAGTTCGTGAAGCCTCAGGGGGAATTCCCATAGGCTTTAAAATGTCTGCCCAACACATTGAAGATGACATAGATTTTGCTTTGGCAGTAGGTGTGGATTACATAATTTTAGATGGCCGTGGGGGTGGTACAGGTGCAGCCCCTGATGTTTTTAAACAAAATATAAGTGTACCCACTATTCCTGCTTTGGCAAGGGCACGCCACCATTTGGACAAAAGAGGCTGCAATGAGATTACTTTAATTATTACTGGTGGTTTGCGTACTGAGGCACACTTTGCTAAAGCCCTAGCCCTAGGAGCAGATGGCATTGCCATTTCAAACTCTGCTATGCAAGCTATAGGTTGCTTAGGTATGCGTGCTTGCCACACTAATAATTGCCCTGTAGGTATTGCCACACAAAAAGAACACTTACGCGAACGCCTAGATGTTCAAAAGTCAGCCTTGCAGCTAAGAAACTACCTAGAATCCAGTGTGCATTTATTGAAAGTACTAGCAAGGGCATGTGGTCACAATCACTTAAGTCAATTTTGTGTAGATGACCTGACTACCTTTAATAGAGATATGGCACATCTTACTGGTATTTCATACGGTGGACTTACTACTTAGAGTGACCATAGATTCTAACGAATTTTTGCTATGTGAAAACTGCTTAGCTCTTGTCCTGCCAGCTTTGCTTCAAGCTCACGAATGCGATCACGAATAGCAGAGGCTTTTTCAAACTCTAAGGCCTCACTAGCTTGCCACATTTCAACTTCAAGCTGAGCGATTTCTTGTTTTAGGTCATCTTGGGCAATCTCACGTTCCCAAGGTGCTAATTTTTCTACCTCTGCACTATCTTCATCACCACGAATGACATCATAGATACGTTTTTGTACACTTTCCGGGGTAATATTATTAGCTTTGTTATAAGCTAATTGTTTCTCACGGCGACGATTTGTTTCATCAATAGCTGCTTGCATGGCATCGCTAACAGTATCAGCATATAGAAAAACCTCACCATTAACGTTGCGAGCAGCACGCCCAATGGTTTGAATTAGGCTTCGCTCACTTCTTAAAAAGCCTGTTTTATCAGCATCTAAAATAGCCACTAGAGAAACTTCAGGCAGATCTAGACCCTCCCTTAAAAGGTTAATGCCAACTAACACATCAAAGTGTCCTAATCTTAAGTCACGGATTATAACTTGGCGTTCAACCGCATCAATGTCACTGTGCATATAACGTACTCGAAGGGCTTTTTCTGCAAAGTACTCAGTTAAATCCTCAGACATTTTTTTAGTCAAAGTAGTGACAAGAACACGTTCTTTGCTTTTAGCACGATCCCTAATAGCAAAAACTAAATCATCAATTTGTCCTAGACTAGGTTTTACTGTAACTTTAGGATCTATTAGACCAGTAGGCCGAATAACCAATTCTACAATATTGTCACTCATTTCTTTTTCAGCAGTGCTGGGAGTAGCAGAAACATAGATGACCTGACCTATTTTTGCTATAAATTCCTCTTGTTTTAAAGGGCGGTTGTCTAGTGCAGCAGGTAAGCGAAACCCATAATCTACCAGTGTTTGTTTGCGCGCTCTGTCACCATTATACATGCCCCTTATTTGTGGCAGCATTACATGGGATTCATCTAAGAAAGTAATAAAGTTATCTGGGAAGTAATCAAGTAAAGTATAAGGTTGTTCTCCAACTTTACGACCATCAAGATAACGCGAGTAGTTTTCAACTCCAGAGCAGTACCCCATAGTCTTCAGCATCTCAAGATCATAAAAAGTACGCTCTTTCAAACGTTGCTGCTCTAGGTGCTTGCCAAGTTTTTCAAAGTATTTAAGGCGCTCTTTCAAATCCTGTTCTATTAATTGAATGGCAGGTTGAAGCTGGTCAGAAGTAGTAACGTAGTGCTTAGCTGGGAAAATTGTTGTCGAGTTTAGCTCGAGCAACCGATCACCAGTCACATGATCAACCACAGCAAGTTGCTCAATCTCGTCACCCCACATTTCAACTCTTAAAGGGTTTTCGTCATAAGCAGGCCATATTTCTATGGTATCACCTTTGACTCGAAAACGCCCAGCAGATATTTCAACATCATTGCGATCGTATTGTTGTGCTACTAACTGAGTCAAGATATCATCACGATTTATTGTTTGGCCCTTTTGTAAAATCAAATTGAGTTGTTGATAAGTGCTAGGGGAACCAAGGCCATAAATAGCACTTACTGAGGCTACTACAATGACATCTTCACGAGTTAGTAAACTGCGGGTAGCAGAATGGCGTAGCCTTTCAAGCTCCATGTTGATAGCAGCATCTTTTTCTATGAATAGGTCTCGAGCTGGTACATAAGCTTCGGGCTGATAATAATCGTAATAAGAAATAAAGAACTCCACTGCTGCATCAGGGAAAAGTTCTCTAAACTCTGCTGCTAGTTGGGCAGTTAAAATTTTATTAGGAGCTAAAATAAGGGCAGGTCTTTTTGCAGCCTCAATGATTTTAGACATTACATAGGTTTTACCTGTACCTGTTGCACCTAAAAGTGTTTGGAAACGCAGGCCATCATTTAAACCTTCAAGTATAGCTTCAATTGCTTGGGGTTGGTCGCCTTTGGGAGTAAACGGGGATTTAACTTCAAGTGGCATACAAGTATTTTACCTTAAATACCTTAAATAATTTGGTATTTAAAGTAGATTATTGACAAGGAAGTAATTACGGTAAATACTTTAGATATGCTTAAAGAAGTGAAGATTATCAAGATTGGTAATAGTAAAGGCATTAGGCTTCCTAAGGCCATGATTGTGAAATATGGTATTACAGAATCGATTCAGCTTGAAGAAGCAGAAGATGGCATACTTATAAAACCCCTTAATGATTCAAAGCTAAGTTGGGAAGAAACATATCAGCAAATGGCAAAAACTTCTGAAGATTGGACAGACTGGCACAGTTTTGAAGATGAGGCTAATCTGTGAAGGTAAAGCGCTATGAAATTTATCTAGCTAATTTAGACCCAACAATTGGTGCAGAAATCAAAAAGACTCGGCCCGTAGTTGTTGTCAGTGATGATATGATGAACCAATATCTAGAAACGATTGTTGTTTGCCCATTAACAACAAATTTACATATGGGTTGGCGAAGTAGGCTACAAGTAAAATCTGCTGGTGAAAGGGCAGAAATTGCTGTGGATCAGATAAGGACTATCTCAAAAAAACGACTAATTAGAAAGTTAGACAAGATATCAAAGTCAGTAGCACAAGAATTGAGGTTGCTTATTACCGAAATGTATGGTGAGAGAGTTTAGCTAGTAATAATAACTACCTTCTTTTTAATCTATGCCAAATCTTTGGTGCATAAATGATTAAAAGCACTGTAATAAGGGCTAGGTCAAGAACATGCTCAAAAATGAAAAACTCACGTCCATAATAATTGGAATCCCAATAGCTTATAGGACTTATAAAACGCGCAGACCAATTAAATGGAAAAAGTAATAGAGGTCCATCGTCGTGGTGTAAGGGTATATCAATAAGGGCGTGCAGCATACAAGCACCAGCAAACCAAAAGAGCCAACTACCAAAAGCATGCTTACGTTTCCATAACCAATAGCCCAGCAGAACATAGACAGTGACTAGAATAGGGCTTTGGAACAGGTTGTGTGGCACAATAATAAATGAATTAGTAAAAAACCAATCCTCAAAAAGCTTATTAAGAGTACCCTGTACAAAAACAACTTCACCCACAGTGTAATCAACACCACGTATAAGATCATAAATGCCACAGCCAACGGCTATTAAAGTGAGTGGTACATCGGGCATTACAGAACCCAACATTAAAGCCCCAGCCCTCAAGGGAGGTAGTCTTTTACTTGCATAAAGCATTAAAGGTTGGTGCAAAACTGCTGTTAGTAAAAAATGGGAGTAAGTCTGCATAAAGCCTAAATTTTAAAAGGCTAGGTAGAAATATTACTTAGAACTTTTGAGAACTTCTAAAATCCCTCGATAAAGTGTGAAGATTTGTGCTTCTTGAGTTTCTTCTAAGGGACGATTTTGTGTTAGGGAAACACAATAATGTAAACCATTTTTTGCTACTAACCAACTAGTTAGATTAACTACTCCCGGTTCAGAGCCACCTTTAAAAGCTACTCTTTGCCATGCCTCTCGATCAGCTACACCACTATTTATACTCAAAAAAGGTAAGTACTGTATCTCACGCATAAATTCGCATAGCTCACGAGTACTAAAAAACCACTCTACCTCTAAAGCAACTGGTTTACCTTCAGTAAAAAGATCACTTAATTCAGGAAGATTGCGTTCTAGCGATTCACTAATAATATTGGCTCTCTGAGTAGAATTACCCTTAAGATAGCTTTGCAGCAAATCAGCGTTTTCTTCAGCTTTAAGAGTAAAGAACGTTCTTGTGTTTAAAAAAGGCTTATTTCTCTCTATACCTCTATCCATCAAAAAATTTTCTATTGTTTCTGTGCCTAGGATACCTATAATTGAATCAGTGGCTGTATTATCACTTACTGAAATCATTAAGGCAGCAAGACTTTCTAAGGTAAGCTGTGAGTCATTAGGCCAATCTTGTAATATGCCGCTTGGCAAACTCTTCCACTGTGGTTTAAGCTTGATAACATCGGACCAAGCTAATTCCCCCTTGCTAATTTTGTCTTGTAAATTAACTAGTATTGCCAGCTTGAAGCTCGAGCCCACAGCTAAAGGCTCATCTCCATCAATTTCTACTAGTATTTGAGTATCACCAAGTTGGGGATCAAAACTGAGTACAAAAAGACTAGTTTTATCTTGCAGCATATCAAAATCTTTGATAGCATCCTTCATATCAATTACTTTGGGAACAAGATCAGTAAAGAATAGGCCTTCTATTTTTCCACTATCATCAAGAACTATACGCGCAGTAGCCTTACCCTTTTCAAAAATCACAATAAAGTCAGGGGCTTTCCTGCTTACCTTTTGATAGCTACCTAATTGTTCAGTGATTTGAGTTATTATTTGCTTAATTTGCTCTAAAGAAACCGCTTGCAAAAAATTTTCGGTGAACTGAGCCTCTGTTATCTCTTTAGTAAAAATATGCTCAATAACCTTTTTAGGAGTGCTTTTAGGATTGGCTTGTGCTAAAGAAAAAGTACTTGACACAAATAATAGGCTTATAATTAGGTATTTCATCATAATTCCTGACTAAAACGTTCATAAATAACATCAACATAGCGAAGATACCACTCTTGATTAAAAGCCTCATCAAGTTCAGTTTTGCTTAAAGGGTTCTTTGAATCACTTTTTAGATTTTCTTTTAAAGGTATCTGGGTTTCCCAAGTTTTTAGGCTATTGCGTTGCACAATTTCATAAGCATCCTCACGCATCATTCCTTTAGCAATAAGCTTATGTAAAACACGCTGCGAAAATACAAGGCCAAAAAGTTTGTCCACATTTTCCTGCATATTTTTAGGATAAATGACTAGGTTTTGAATAACTTTTGTAAGTCTACGAGCAGCATAACTAGCCAAACTAGTTGTGTCAGGCAAGATAACTCGTTCAACTGAAGAGTGGGAAATATCTCGCTCATGCCATAGAGCAACATTTTCAAGTGCAGCTTGTAAATTTGAACGCATGAGCCTAGCTAGACCAGAAATATTTTCAGTAGCTATAGGATTTTTCTTGTGGGGCATGCTAGAAGAGCCTGTTTGACCTTTAGTGAAACCTTCTTGAACTTCCCTTACTTCACTACGTTGCAAATGGCGTATTTCTAAGCTAATACGTTCTAAGGTAGTACCTAAAATAGCCAGAGCAGCTAAGACTTCAGCATGGCGATCTCGAGCTACAGTTTGGTTACTAATAAGATCTGGAGTTAAGCCTAAAGTTTTAGCTGCAGCCACTTCTAATTCTGGTGGGAAGTGAGCATAGGTACCCACAGCCCCTGAGAGCATAAGAACACCAATTGTTTCTTTAGCACGCTTTAGCCTTTCGATATCTCGTTTAAGAGCAGCAAAGAAATTTAAAAACTTAAGACCAAAGCTCATAGGTTCAGCATGAATACCATGAGTGCGTCCTATACAGGGTGTATATTTATAAGCTACAGCTTTTTCTTTGAGAGCCGCAGCTAAAGCTTGTAAATCATTAAGAATAATGCTAAGGGCTTGGCAGAGCAGAAGGTTTTGAGCTGAATCAACCACATCTGTGCTAGTTAATCCCATGTGTATGTACTTAGCACTTTCACCTATACGTTCAGTCAAAGCACGAGTAAAAGCCACAATATCGTGTTTAGTTTCGGTCTCAAGCTGATTAACTCTTAGGGCAAAGGCTTCATCCAAGGGATTAGCCTCTAGAGCTTTACTTATTTGCTCGGCCGTACCCTTAGGAATATCTCCCTTTTTTTCCCAAGCTAAAATAGCAGCCATTTCCACTTGAAACCATACTTTATATTTATTTACCTCGCTCCACAATAACTTTGAATCAGCAGGAGTATAGCGGTCTATCATAACTAGTACCAAATTAACATTTTTACGGTGGGCCTGCTTAAAAAGAAAGCCCATGCGCTTTAGCCATGGGATGGCTCAGGTCGAGGACAATTTCTAAGAATTTTGTCTGTGACCTGAATCTGGAAGAAAATTGGTGCTTGATTTGGATTTGTTTTGATTTTTGATGTACTTTCTAATCATATATTCGTTTAATTTGCCTACGCTATCGATATAATAAGGCCTAGACCCCAATGTAGGCAATCTAGATTTTAATTTAGGGAATTCCTGCCTTAAAACTCTGCTAGACAATCCTTTGAGTTGTTTTGATAAGGCTATCCTATAAATGATTTTATATGTAGGAATTTGTTTAATAGTTTACTAGTAGAACATTTTTATTTTCAAAAACCCACAAAATAAAAAGGGAAAATATTATACTTCTCTAACTAACAATTAAGATTAGACTAATGCTAGTTGTCATAGTTTTTAGCTTAAAAGCTATTGTTGCTAAATTTAAAGGAATAACTTCATGATTAAGCCCAAAAGAAACTTTAGGTATAATTTAATTTTACTGCTAGCATTTTTAGTTACTTTCACCACCTTATTAAAATTATCTCAAGTACAAGTGCTACCTAGAGTTTTAAATACTCCTTTAGTCAATGTATCTTTTACTCCTAATAATAATAGCTCTAATAACCTTACAGCTCCTCTAAAAAAGGTTTTCAAGCAAACTCAACCTGCTACTTTACAAATTAAAGTTCTTTCAGCTAATGCTTTTGCTGCTTTTGTTCAAGGTATGGGCACAGGCTTTTTCATTTCTCCAGATGGTCTTGTTTTAACGGCTTATCATGTAGTAGAAAGATCTGAAAATAAAAAACTAATTGCTTTTTCAGCAGATGGTGAAAGCTATAGGCTAGAAATGATTTCTTTTGATGCTTACCTTGATCTTGCTTTGCTCCAAGCTAATGTAGGGGGCAAGGAGGTCCCCTACTTAGACTTAGATGTTAATGCTCCACGTGCAGGTGATAAAGTATTAAGTATTGGTAACAGTGGTGGGAATTTTTTAGCAGGACGTCAAGGACATATAACTCGCTTAAATGTTTCAGCTTCGAGGGCTGATTTTGCCCCAAACACGATAGAGTTTGATAGCAAACTTGCCCCCGGTGATTCAGGAGGGCCTGTTATTAATGATAAAGGGAAAGTAATTGGTGTTGTGAGCTATATAAGTTATATTCCTCAAGATATAGTTGAACGCTCTGAGCGCTTTGTTCCTGAAGCTTTGCGAGAAATTTTTCAACCGATTTTCCCTAAGCCCTATGCCGCCTACGCTGTACCTATTTTAAAAGAGAGTAAAATCATTAATTCTCTCTTAGCAGGCTTTGAGCGAGATGTGCCAGTTATCGGCATTTATGGTGCTAACTATAACCCTAGAACCTTCCCTGAAGATTTAGGACCTCTTACTGGTGCATTAGTCGATCGGGTGTCAAATTCTGGTCCAGCAGCTAAAGCAGGTCTAAAAAGCTGCCAGTTAGGACTGAGGCAAATAATTGTTAATAAAACAGGCTGTTTAGCTTATTTGCCTTCTCAAAGGCACTCACTCGAGGGTTATACCATAAATAATGCAGATGTGATTATAGCTATTAATGGTAAGCGCACTAAAACTTTTAGTGATTTGTTGTCTTCAGTAAGAAGCCACCAAATTGGTGAAATTATTACTCTTACAGTACAGAGAGGGTCTGAGCTAGTAGAAATCAAGCTCACCTTGAGTGCTCAAGCCGAAGTTTTCTGAGGGTAACAAAACAAAAGTGTAAAAATTTTAGTAGTGTCTCTTAAATTACTTGTCAATTTGCTCTAAGAGCTTCTAACACTATACTCTCTAAAGTGAAATTTTTTTGCTTGAGCAATTCCTTGACCCTTCCTAGCTCTGCCTCCTGAAAACTGCCAAGTTGCTTCATAATTCTATCCTTCATAGTTCTCTCTGTTGCAGAATGCTCTAAAATAAAAGACCACCATAGTAAAGCATCTTCTACTTTGCCTAGTTTGAATGCTACTTCTGCTAGACAAACTAGACTTTCAATAGTATGAGGTATATGCCTATAACGCCAAGATAACTCTAAAGCCTCGACTAAGTATTCTTGGGCTTTATCATCATTATCCAAAGCTGCCTCTATCATGCCAAAGCTTGTTAATATGGCAGCTTTTATAGAGGGGTTATAGATATTACGCAGATATTCTAAAGATTCTTTAAGGCACTTATAGGCTTGCTGGTATTGACCTAAGTTATAATAAACCCTACTCAAGGTGTCTAGAATCATAGGTATTAACCCTTTAAAGTTCTGCTCTTTAGCTAATGCAAGGCTTTCCTCTAAACATTGAAGTGCTTTAGGTACTTTTTTCATAGTAAGGTACAGCTCTCCAATGTTATTTAAGCCAAAAACAAAATTATAAAGATCACCAATTGCTTGATTTAATTCTTGGGCTTCAAGATAATAACTTTTAGCAATTTGATAATTTCCCAAATCCTCTTCAATAAAAGCTAAGTTAGCTAAGTAAAGAGCAGTTCTGGCCAAGTCTTGTTTCTCCCTAGCTATATTCAATGCCTGTTCCTCAAAAACCTTAGCTTGAGAAAAGCTACCCATATTTCTTAAGCTAATCGCTAAAGTATTGAAGGCCTTCATTTTTATGTAGGGAGTATTCTCTGCTTTTTCTATAGGTTTGACAATCTCTAGGCTACTATTAGCCAAATCAACTGCCTCATCATAGTTACCTAGTTGGTTCTTAAGCCATGCTAAGCTAACTAGCATTTCTCCTAGTACCTCGTTATTAGTCTGATTACTTTGCTCTAAGCTTTTTATTGTTTCAGCGAAGATTTTTTTGCCATCATGAAACTTAGCTCTCCTATGAAAATAGACTACAAAATCTCGAGCCTTTGCCAGTTGTGAAAACTGCTTGCTTTCTAAAATCCAGTTCCAAGCCTGACGGATGTTTTCTAATTCTAAATCAACTATCTTAAGTACCTCTTGTCCTTTACTACCCCAAAAGTTATGGCATTGCTGCTGTAACAAATTAAAAAAATATTGACAGTGGCTCTTTTGAGTTTCAAAAAGTTCTTTTGGTATATCCGCTAATTTTTCACGCGTGTACTGATAAATCAATAAATGCCGGTCATAGCGTCCATCATCAACCGTATGGATTAAGGATTTATCAACTAGACTTGCCAAAATAGGTAAAGTGACATTAGCTACCTTTTGAGCAGCTTTTATTGTAAAGCCACCTCTAAATACAGATAGCCTTCTTAATGCCTCTCTTTCCTTAGGGCTAAGCAGGTTCCATGAATGTTCAAAAGTAGCTCTTATACTTTGATGTCTTTCCTTAATGCTACGTGATGATGTAACAAGGAAATCAAGATTCTTTTTTAGCTCTTTAGCAATCTCAATGAGTGGCATCATCCTAATCCATACTGTTGCTAGTTCTATGCCCAGAGGGTAAGCAGATACCATCTTGCAGATTGCTAGTGCATAAGGCAATGTTTCTGGTGTAAGTTGAAAATCCAAACGAGTCTTTTTTGCTCTTTGGACAAATAGTTTTATACCCTCAAAAAGTTGAATATCTGCGAAGTCACAGTCTTCTGTTGGAAGCTCGAGGCCTCCTAGTGTAAGTACATATTCTTCTTCTACATTTAGACGTTCGCGAGAAGTTACTAAAATTTTAAGATTGGGGCAATTGTGTAATAGTCGTACTGGCAAAATTGCCTCTTCTATAAGATGCTCATAGTTATCAAGAATCAGCAAAATATTTTTTTGTCCTATTTGCTCAGCAATTTGAGTAAGCAAATCCATTTGCCCTTGTAAGCTAAGTCCTAGCACATTGGCTATGCGGCTAGGAATTTGATCTGGAGAAGTGAGAACGTCTAGATCAACAAAAAAAATACCATCTCTAAAATTTCTTTCATTCAATTGATGACAGGCTGCTTGAATTGCTAAACGAGATTTACCAATTCCAGCAGGACCATGGATAGTTAATAAATAACCAAGCGGTTCAACTAAAAAGTTGTCAATTTCTAAAAGCTCAGTACTCCGTCCCACAAAAGAATTACCACGAATAGGTAAATTATTGGGTATTTCTGAATTGGTTGCTTGATTAACTACTTGCTTAACTCGAGCTTTAGCATCTTCATAAGTGATTTCAATGCCAAATTCCTCAGCTTCTTTACGAGCTTCTGTAGCTAGGGGGCTACCCCCAACAGTAAGCAAGGCAAACAAACTTTGCAACTCTTCAGGTTCTACACCATGATGCTTAGCCAATCTCCAAGCTGTTTCAGCATGCTTCATAGCTACTTTCAGCTTATTAAGGGCAATTTCTTTTATAGCTAGTTGCATTAAGGCTTTGCGCAAACGTCCTGCTAAGTAATCTCGAGTGCCACCAAGCCACTCTTCTATTTCCTCACTTACCCCTGAAATATTTACACCTTCTAGAAAAGGGCCTTTATAGAGTTCGAGTGCTCTTTCAGTTTCTCCACTATCAAGCAACTTCAGCAATTCACTCGCATCACAAGTCACTGTAGTTTGAGCTTTTAAGCGGTCAAAATCAACAACACCATTTATAGCTTCACTCAAGCGTCTTAAGGCAGTACCAAGACTATCTCGTGAATCCTTGGCACTTATCCAAAATAGTTCTGCCAATTCATTGCGAGTTTTAGGCCCCTCTAAAGCTAAGTAACTCAAAAGTAATAAAGGCTTAGAGCGATTAAAAGCAATATCTTTTAGCTCTAACCTTCCCAAGGTTCGTAAAAACACATCTCTATTTTATAGCGTATTAACCGACTTTTTCTAGTACTTGTCGGAGTTTGGGTCGGGTTTGTTACGGGCTAGGGTCGGGGGCCTATTGATACACCTATAGATACCTGAAGGAAGAAGTTCTTTAGGACCTCCACTGGCCAGAGGAGTGAAACCACAAGTGTCGCAAGAGGCACTTGCAGTAGGACGTTAACACGTCCAACGTTTCAAGCACGAAGGGAGATTTAAAATGCGTGCTTTACTCCTCACAGCAGTATTTATAGCAGTAGTTGGTATAGTTTCATTAGGTACAAATCTTATTGCTTCACAAGGCAATGTAGAAGCAATCACCTTACAACAAAATACTACCCCTATCCTTTTAGCAGAAGGTGGTTCTGGTAGCGGTGGCGGTTAAGCTAAGCCTATAGTGATTTAGATAGGTGTATAAGATAACGTACACCTATCTTTCACTTTTGAAATAATCCTATAGTGGTAACAGGATGATGTAGAAAACTTTCCTACAAGCCCTTATATAAGTTGACAATTTGGCTAATCCATTATCCAATTTACCAAGTCCGATAGGGATTTCCCTCTAACTGACTTATGAGTATACTTTATTTTACTAAAACATCCTTGATGTTTAGTTATTAGCCCCTGCAAACATTTTCTATCTTTATAAATCATCCTTAACTCATTACTTTGAAGGCGCTTAGTCAAAATATGAGCTTTTTCTAGTTCATTATTATTTACCCAAAGCTCAGCAAATGAAACCATAGCGCCCAATGAACGGGGAATATCCTTGTGAGAATAGAAAGTCTGTAAGCTTTTCTTAAGAATTACACTTACTTTCTGATAATTATGTTTTTCTATGAAAACCTGAGCATAGGTTAAGGAAATTTCTGCTTCAAGTATTTTACGAGACTGAGTTTGTGCTTGTTGTACTACTTTTTTATACAGCCTTTCTACCTCGGCAAGATTATTTTGTTCTAAATATAACCTAGCTAGATTGATTTGTAAGCGAGGTAACCAGAATACTAAGTCAAGCTCTCTAGCAATATCAATTCCCTTTTCTAAAATAGCTTTTGCTTTAGTAACATCTCCTATATCTAAAAGCAAGGAGCTAAGACCATTTAAAACTTGCACTATTTTAATAGGTTTGTTTTGATTTTCAAAGGTATTTCTAGCTTCTTCAAATAATTGTAAGGCTTTGGGAAAGCAACCTTTATCAGTAGAAACTAAGCCAAGGTTGCTTTTGGTATTTGCTAAATTGCCCATATCCACCCCATCTAAAGATAGGATTTCTTCATAATACTTTTCTGCACTATCAAAAAAACCAAGTCTGTAGGAGCTTGTTCCCAAAGTATTGAGGGCACCAACCATTCCTTGTAAGTTATTAGATTTACGTGAAAAATATAAACCTTTCTTTGCATAGTCTTTAGATTCTTTATATAGACAAAACCTTTGTGTGAGCCAAGCCTGACTTGCAAGTAACGTACCTAAAGTTTGATAATTATCAGAGTTTTGCTGGTTAATATGTTGAGTGGCAAATTTAAGTAGTTCTGCACCTTTATAAATATTTGCAGTCTCATCAAAAAAGCGTTCTAGTGAATGAGCTGTGCTCTTTATTTCTTCTAGCCACTGCTTGCTAGCTGCTAATCGCCATGCCTTACTTATATTAGTAACATCAGGCCTAAGCTTCTTAGGTGCACTATTTTTTTGCTCTTGGGTGCCATCTGTTATTAATCTAAGTTGAGTTAAATAATATCTAGCATGCTTATTAAGCACACCCTCTTCAAGTTTAGGTTGATTAGCTAGCTTTTCACGAGCACACTGGTTTAAAAGTGGGTGACAATAGTAACGCTTTTCCTCATTTCTCCAAATCAACAAAGATTTATCACAGAAACTTTTAAGTAGGAATAAATTGACCTTTGTAACACTTTTAGCTGCTTCTAAAACAAAACCTCCCTCAAATGCTGCTAATTTTTGATAAGCATCCTTTTCTACTTGACCCAAAAGCCGCCATGAAAAATCAAAGGCAGCTAGGATGCTTTTATGATTTTTTTTTAGATCATCATCATCTTTGCTTAGGAAAGTAATGTTCTGACCAATTTCCTCAGCAATTGTTTGACAATCACAACTATTTATCCAAGCAGCAGCCAATTGTAGTGCTAATGGCATTCCCTCAACTAATTGACAGATTTCAATAATGCTATATAAAGCTTCTTTATCTGGTATAAAGTCTTTTTCTACTTTTTGTGCTTTGTTTACAAAAAGCTCTATGGCAGGGTAAAAATTTATCTCCTCATACGCAATTTCTGTTACAGAAGCAAACTCTTCAGGTTTTGGGAAAGATAAACCTTCTAAATCATAAACTTGCTCCCAGTCTGTTTCTAGATGCTCTCGAGAAGTAACAAGTAGTTTGAGGTTAGGACAATTTTCAAGAAGGCTATTTGTTATTTGAGAGCCTACCAAGAGATGTTCGCAGTTATCTAAGAACAATAGTAAAGAACGTGTATTTATGCCTTTTACTACTGCTTCTAAAGGATCAAGAGTACCACTTATGTTAAAATTTAAAGCCTTAGCTATAGCACTAGGAACATCACTAGAATCTTTTAAAGCTTCTAGCCAAACAACATAAACACCATCTTTAAAAACATTATAGCCTCGCAAAGCTCGAGCAACTTCTAAGTCTAGATGGCTTTTACCTACCCCCGGGGGCCCTACAAGACTTAACATGCGACAGCTTGAAAGGCGCAAAAGCTCAGAAATCTCAGCTGATTCAGCCTGCCGTCCTATCAGCGGAGTACTAGTGGAAGGTAAATTATGTGGACTGCGTAAGTTTGCCTGTGCTTCTAGCCTATCACTAAAAAAACTAATATTTATTTCACCTTTAAAAAAACGTAAGGCCTCGCCTTTTATGCTGTTAGCATGAGCGGAACCTCCCGCTAGTAGGAGTGTGTGCATTCGCTTAAATTCATCAGGAGTAAAAATAGTTTGTTCTGTAGATAGCTTATGGGCTCTTTTAGTCAACTCAACAACCTTTGGCCAGTTATCTTGTGCTGCAAAACGTTCAGCAAGCGATAGAATAGCCTCGCGTACAGCATCCAGAAGTGAATAGCGGGTGCTTATAGCCCATTCATAAAGTTTAGAACGCGCATCAAGCTTAAATCTTTTATCTTGCTCTATATTTTTAAAAAAGTCCCCTCGATAAATTGCTAAGGCTAATTCAAAATCTTCTTTTTCTACAGCAGAAAAAAACTCAGTAATATCATTACCTATACAAGTAGCAATTTTCTTATCAGTAGTCTCATGAATCAGATCAGAAGAAACATCGCGTAACTTGCCCAAAGTTTCTGAAAGACGCTTAGAACGTTTTTCAGCTTCTTCAACATTTTCCCAAAAGAGCAAAGCTAAATCTGCACGTAGCTGTTCACCCTCTAATACCAAATATGCCAACAATAAAAGTGGTAAAGGTTTGCTAAGCTCTACATTTCCCTTGTGCTCTAAAGTAGGCTGTCCCAACATACGCAAGTAAGCCATAAGCTCGAGCTTATCATACTTTCCATGTCTTACTCAAGCTCAATTAATAAATCTGCTTTTTTGCTCTAAAAAAGACTTTCTAGTTTTTAGGGTGTCCTGTCATTTCTATATTTAATGCCTTTTTTTTCTAGCCACTTCAAATCAATTTCCCACTCATAGCTGCTTCTTTGTTCCCATTTTTCAAATTGCTCATTTACGTACTGATTCACTTTTTTCCTAGACCAAGAATTTACTCTAGCCAGATGCTCCTTGGCAATATCTTGTCTACCACGCACGGATGCCAGTCCTATATGCTTTACTTCATGGCAACTTGGGCACAAGGCAATTAACCCCATTAATTTTTGAGTGTGGTTGCTATCATCATATTGCCAAATTTCATGGCACTCAACAGGGTGCTCATTGCCAATCCCACCGCAAATCTCACACTTATAATTCGCACTTCTATAAACTTCTTTTCTTAAAGTACCCCAATCCTCTTTCGAAATCATGGACCTAACATTTGAGAACCATGCTGTCTGAGGAACAAGCTCAATAGTTAATTTTTCTTTCATACTCCTGATTCGCTTTAAAATCCCCTTTGGGGGCATGTAAGAAGCCTGCTAACACATAAGCTAAGAAGGCTGTTGCTGGTATAATGGAAATGTTGCTTTCCAAAAACCCATGTAATAAAAGAGCTGTTAGCCCAGCAATAATGCCATAGGTGGTTGGTTCAGAAAAGTTTTTATATCCGGTAGCAGATGTTAACAAAACAACAAGCCAAAACCATAAAAATGCTGCTAAGCTAAGTAATCCTGTCTCAACAGCGATTTGCAGATAATCGTTGTGAGCATAGGTTATAACTAGATCATATAGAGGTTTTAACTCGAGCATACTTAAAGCTGAGCGATGTGTTGCTTCAGTATCTATAAAACTACCTGCTCCCCAGCCTAACCACGGTTGCTCACTAATAGCTACTAAACTTACACGCCAAAAAGTTAGCCGTTGTTGCAAGGAGCCATCAGTTAAGATAGTAGAAGGATTAGTTAGTGGTGCTTTTATACTAGGCAAGTAGTTTACTAATAGCCCACTTATTCCAAGTAATATCAAAGCAGTAACTATAAAGTACTTACCTGCTCCACGCCATCTTGATCTTACCCAAAATATAAATAGAGCCAAACATACAAATCCTATGGCTAACCAACTAGCTCTTGAATCTGTTAAGACTAAGTTTACAAGGAGCAATATTGTGAGAGCCCAGAATATGATCCTTAAGTGCCAATGCTTTTGATACAAAGCACTGCTTAATGATAAAGGGATGACCACATCTAAAAACCCTGCATAGTGGTTGCTTTGCTGATAAAAGCTTTCTATACTACTATATAGATTAACATATTTAGGATAGTAGCCTAATGATTGCAGTATGCCATAAATAGCCATAGCCAAGGCTAAAATGTAGATACTAGAAATTAACCAAGTTCTTCTAATTGGTAAGTAACATAGTTGTGCTGCTATGAAAAAACCACTGCACCACAAGCAAATGTTGACAGCCGCTTGCACACTAGCAAAAGCATAGGAACTAACAGAAATGCTAGCTATCACAAATGCAAGATAGATTAATAAAGAAATCACTAATTGCCAATGAGGTAATCGTAAGTACCCTTTGAAACCAACTGAGAGCAAAGTTAATGTAAGTGAAAGAGTAATTAGGAAACGGGTAAGGAAGATATGCCACCCATAATTAATATAAGGAGCTTCATCATAAAGAGCCGTTAGTTCAGGAATGGCCCTAGAGTGATAAGCTAGAAAAAGAGCTACTATAAGAATAAAGAATGCTGCCCACTCAAACCATTGACCTAATACCTTAGAATAGGCTTTTACCTCACTCAACATTACTTTGTAGACTAGTTAGTTGCTGTAAGGCTGCTTTTCTGTGATTTTTTTCGAAATCCTTATCACTTTCTAGCGGAATAAGATTAAGCATTTCTTCAAATATTTTAGTTGCTTCAGCAAAGTAATTTAGACGTCTTTTTGATATTCCTAAGTTTAGTAATGCAACTAACCTATATCTTTGTTCAAACAATTCACCATCTTCAGTAGGAAGCATAGCCAGTATTCTTTCATAAACTTCAGAGGCACTAGTATACTCTTGAGATTTTCTTAGTTCATGGGCTACGTTCAGCATTTGAGTTAGAAGCTCATCTCTTACTGAAGGATAATAAGGGTTTAGCTTAATAGCTTGTTCGTAAATAGCAAGTGCCTTAGAAGGATTTTCGTTGTCAATAAAACGTTTGCTAATCCTAATTAGCACCTTCAATACTTCCTCTGCATCAGAATACTGTAAAGGCATGCTGAGCACTTGTGGCCAAAAATAAGCTAATTGATCTCTATTTAACTTTCTTGCTATAGAAAAGAATTGCTTGGCTGCTTCTTCTTGTAGACGGCGTTTAGGCGCCAAAGTAAGAGTTTGGTAGTAGAGATTAAATCCCTCATCCCAGCGTTCATCAAGAAGGTACAGTCTTGCTAGCCCCAATCGGTAGGACATGTGGTCTCTTTGAATAGTAAGGGCCTTTTCAAAGGCAAGTTCTGCTTTTACAGTTTGACCAAAAGCGGTATGGATAGCACCTAGAGTATAATAAAATTCCCCCCTTTTTGGATTGAGAGTTATTGCTTTTTTTATAGCTGCTGGAGCTAAAAAGCTAGCTTGAGAAGATTTATTATTGTAATAATGGATAGTTGCCTGCTCCTTATAAAGAAGAGCATTTGTTGGAGTTATTTTTATTGCTTGATCTATTTTAGTTAATGCTAGTTGAAAGTTCCCTTCTTCACGATCTTGCTTAGCAGATCTTAGCCGAGTTTCACTAAAATAAATTGTAGCACTAAACCAAAAAGAATACCCCCCTAAAGTAAGTGCAAAAATTATAATAAGAGAACTTGTAAGGGAAGAAAGTCTCATCCTAATTCACTCTTACAAGTTGTTTAATTTGATAACTTAAGTTTAGAAAAGTTTAAAAGGTTTTGAGCTGTAATATAAATCAGGAGATTTTTAAATCAACCAAGTTAGATTAATATACTGATTAAAAGGCTTTTTGCAAACCTTTGCTGCTAACCAATGCATATTAGAAATCTGAATTTTGTTGAACTTTCATTAAAAAAGATGTAAGAACTACTGTTAATAAATATGTAGAGCTATAAAATGTATAAAACTTAAAGCAGGGCTAGACTTTACAAACAAAAATTCACATTTCAACATCAACACACTCTAGTAAAGTTCTTAACTTATATCAAACAATAAATTTAGGAGTGCAGTTAAAGTAAACTAAAACACTTCATTTAATAAGGTTTTAGAGATTATTGACTGCACTCACAATGACTAAACTAAGGTATCTTGTATCATTAATTAAAGGGACTAGGGAGTAGCAGGTACAACACCAGCATCTATTTTAAATTCCTCTATTTTCGCTTCGTTATTTGCGACAAAATTAACGGGATCTGATACATCAAACCCTCGAGCTTCAAGTTCAATATCACCACATCTATCAGGGGATTCGAAAAATACAACCCAACAAACGGCTTTCCACCACAGAGCTTCGTTAGCTTCTATATGCTGATCTTTGTTAGCAAGTAGTTCTTGTGATGTGGGACCACCCATCTGTTGAGGGACTTTGTTTATCAAAGCATTTAGTAGACCCTCAAAATTAGCTTGTGGAAACACTTCTTCAGCATATTTAGCGGATAGGTCAAAAACGCCTTGTTCGAAAGTTGTTCCAGCATCAGGAGTTATCCCCTGTGTAAATGCTATAGTCAAAGTAGTTAAAAGTGATAGAAGACCTACAAAAATAATTCCTTTAAGGCCTTTGAACATATTAAACCTCATTTCTAGAAAAAAAATCAGACTTGCCACACATTAACAACTATAGTATAGATGTTTTACATTGGCAAGAGGTTAAGTCAGAAAATCTTTTACATTAAAGTAAATGTAAGTCCTAATGGGATTAAAAGGTATTGTGAGATAGTTTATAAACATTAAAAAGCCTCGTCGCGATTCAACGGCACCTGATGAATACTCCTTAGGGCTGCTTCTTCCGACCTGACCCGATTCGAAGGTCACCACCGCGCTGAGACGACGAGACAGAGGCTAGTTTACACAAAGACTTATAAAAAGTAAAGAGTGTTTCTAAACTAATTTTTCAATACTAATTAAACGTTTTTTTGCTCTTTTATTGCCAAATTGAACTACTCCTTCACTAAGAGCAAAGAGGGTAAAATCTTTACCTTGTCCTACATTTTTTCCGGGATAAAACTTATTGCCTCTTTGTCGCACTAAAATAGTACCAGCATTTACTGCCTGACCTGCAAAACGCTTAACTCCTAGATATTTAGGGTTACTATCACGTCCGTTTTTTGAACTACTTACACCTTTTTTGTGAGCCACAAGTGACCTCCTCGAGCTTTAATCTTAAGAATTAACCCCTGCAATTTCGGTAATACGTACCTCAGTATAACTTTGACGATGGCCTTTTTTGCGACGATAATTCGATTTAGCTTTAAATTTATATATGTGGAGTTTCTTCCCACGGCCATTAGCAAGTACCTCTGCCTTAACATCAACATTATCTAGCAAAGGTTTGCCTACTTGTATGTCATCATCACCTAGCATCATTACTGGAAAACTGACTATTTCACCGGGTTCTGCTTTTAGAAGCTCGAGCTTAAGCACGTCTCCTTGTGATACATGATATTGTTTCCCACCACTTTGAATAATTGCAAACACTTATTTAATCCTCCATGGGAATAATTAAAAAAATTAGTTGAGTTTATTACCCAACTAACTTAAAACTTGGTGGAGCTGATGAGATTCGAACTCATGACCTTCTGAATGCCATTCAGACGCGCTCCCAACTGCGCCACAGCCCCAAGCTGATTATTAAGTTTAAAGCTATAAGACACAGTTGTCAAGCATGGCGATTACTTCCACGGCCAAGGCTTATGGGCTTCTAGGAATTGATTACCCATGCTGGCTAATCCACAGGCAGGTATATTTTTTCTGCGTTCAAATCTCTATCAAGAGATATCCCACAGTTTTACAGTTGTGTGCACATGGGATTTCCCGCTTTGGTGGTCCTATACAAGTAATAATATGTTGAATCTTAGTCCTGTTAAAGTTATTACTTCATCATTACATGAAGGGTACTACCAAAAAGTTTATAATCAAAAAAGCTTTAGCCTATGTTCTATGATTTTTGTAACTCCAATTTCTTAAGTTGTCGCTCTTGTTCTCGCTTAGTAACTTGGCGTGAAGAAATATCTAAAAAAAAGCGCTTTAGCTATAAAAGTGAAAATTATTGGGGCAAACCTGTTCCGGGTTTTGGTGACCAAGAAGCTAAAATACTTATTTTAGGCTTGGCCCCGGGAGCACATGGCAGTAATCGTACTGGGCGCATGTTCACTGGTGATGCTAGTGGTGATTTTCTATACCCTGCACTTTATCAAGTAGGTTTAGCTAACCAAGCAAAATCAAAATCTAAAGAAGATGGTATGGTGCTTAAAGGAATTTTTATTACTGCAGCAGTGCGTTGTGTCCCTCCTCAAAATAAGCCAACTAGGAAAGAAATTTCTACTTGCCAAAAATGGTTAAGGCATGATTTAATTGGCTTACCTAACCTCAAAGTAATATTAGCTTTGGGAAGTATTGCCCATGACAGCTACTTAGAGTATTTGAAAGCTAAAGGGCATAAAATTGTAAAGAAACATTTTCCTTTTGCCCATGGGGCTTTGCATGAATTTAAAGAGGGATTACCATTACTAGACTCATACCATGTTAGCTTTCAAAACACCAATACAGGCAAACTTACTAATGATATGTTTGTTAAAGTACTTAGGCAAGCTAAGCACATAAGCACCTAGGTTTGTTATTCTGACTCTTCTGTCTTTACTTTGACTTTAAAATCAATAGGCACCTCGGAATGGGGCTTGTAAGTAACAATGTAGTCTCCTAGCTCTTTAATGGGGTTTATGAGTTCAATTTTGCGACGATCAATCTTAACCTCATAGCTTCCTTCTATAGCGTTAGCGATGTCTTGTTTGCTTACTGAACCATAGATGCGCCCTTCACCTGCCTTTACAATAATTTCAACTTCACCGTCTCCAATAAGCTCTTTTAAACGTTCTGCATCAGCTTTGCGCTCAGCTAACATACGAACTCGTTGATTTAGTCTTGCCTCGAGTTCAGCCTTATTAGCCTTAGTTGCTAGCAAAGCTAGACCTTGTGGTATTAAGTAATTGCGAGCATAACCGGGACGTACCTTAACTACTTTTCCTGCTTCCCCAAGATTTTTAATGGGCTCTAGTAAAATAATATTCATTTACGTACCAATTGTTCTGTAATAGGGATGATTGCTAACATACGTGCACGTTTAATGGTTATGGCCAACTTGCGCTGATGTTTAGCACAAACACCTGTACGACGACGCGGTAAAATTTTGGCAGTGTCAGAGATAAATTTTCGAAGTACCCTTCTGTTATGATAATCCATAACGTCGATCTCACCCACACAAAAAGGGCACACTCTTGGCTTGCGACTTCTGCGAGCATTTCGCTTCTCAAGTCTTTTTTCTCGTTCTTTATCTCTACTACGTTTGTTTTGACTCATCTAAAAGGGTAAATCCTCTTCTGGTGGGAATTCCTCATCTATATCAAGAGATGAGGTTGATTGACTCGTTTGGTCACTTTGCACCTCTTCTGAAGTGGCTTGAGTCTTAGCGCCACCGCCACTAGGACTACGAGTTAGTATTTCTATACGTGTGCTTTCTAAACGTGTTTCATAACGTTTATTACCATCTTGATCTTGCCAAGAATCGTTTACCAATCTACCCATAATGGCTACGGGATCACCTTTTTTGAGCTCTCCACAAGCTTCAGCTAACTCTCGCCAAGCTTGAACATTAACATAATGAAAACTTTCTTGATTTTGACCACTGCGGTCACGGTATTGCTCATTTACAGCTACACCAAAACGAGTTACTCCATAACCATTAGGGGTATAGCGCAACTCAGCATCTCTAGTAAGATTACCAATTATAGTTACTTGGTTAAGGGCGTTATTAAGCCGAGGCTGATTTAAAGAGTCTAAATCTGTAGCCTCTTCTTCTTTACGAGTGCCATATGTTAAGGGTACTAAGCGAATACCTGTAACATCTAAGGCGCTACGTTTTGCTCCTTGCTGATCTTCCCAAGAACGATAGTTTAAGCGTCCATTAACAAAAACAGCACTGCCTTGTTTTAGTTGATCGCTTAGATACTCAGCTTGCTTATCAAATATAGAAACTCTGTGGTACCAAGCAAGTTTGCGCGGCTGACCATCATTACCAATAATGTCGTCATTACCAGCAATCTGAACTTCTAAAATAGCTAGTCCACTGGGCGTATACTTCAATTCAGGCTGTTTAGCAACACAGCCTATTAGATAAACACTATTTAGTCCTCGAGCCATTACATTACCTTTCTAAACCTTCCTAAGCAGCCTTTTCCGGAGTCTTTTTAGACATTTTTAAAGTTCTCCACTCAGGCCTATCACGAACTACAAGTGCTCGCATAACATTATCACGTAAACGCAAAGCCTTCTCTATGGCTTTGGGGGCTTCACCATCTATTAGCTTAACTGAATAAATTAAGTAGTGTCCATCAAGCTTTTTATTAACTGGGTAAGCAAGACGAGTCCTGCCCCACTCATTAAGCCCTGAGATTTCACCTTCATAACGATTAATTTGTGCGCTTATGGCGTCTTTCTCAGTATTTAGTTGTGTTTCACTTAAATTGGCCTCTAAAATGACATTGAGGTCATAATTTGGCATTCTTACCTCATTTCTAGTTTTAGCTTTTGCCTTGTCAAATAATAAACAAAACAACAATGTGCTACTTTAGCATCAAAACTAGTCTTTTGCCAAGGTTTGCAAGGTAGTTATCTGGAGGCTTTGTTGAAGTTGTTTGCTCACTATTTAGCAAAGGGGGAAATTTTTGCGAATAATTCTGGGATAATTAGTGTTAGAGGTAGTCAGTAGCTAGTAGCCAGCATATAAATTCCTAATATCTACTAACTATTGGCTTCTGGCTACTAATCTGGTTTCCAACAAAAATTCACAAGTATTTACGTCTAGATGCTTAGCTTAGTTTTCAAACATTCTAAGAATCACTTTACAATAAAGTTCTTTGGCTTGCTCATAACCTTGTGATAACAAACGAATATAGTTATCCATCATTACTCCAGAATTTACTTCTAGTACTTTAAAACCATTTTGGGTTTCAAGTATATCTACCGAAGAAAATCGTACATTTAGGGCCTTGGTAGTTGCTTTAGCGATTTCCTCAAGGCTTTGCAGAGTATCTTTCTCTATAGTTTGAGGGAGTGCCCCTTTACTAAGATTGTGCTTACTAGAAAGCTTGATAGTTTCATTCTTGATAGGAACGTATTGTAAATTTTTTCTATTTTCCTCTACTAAATTTTTTATAACAAAAGTTGAAACTTCTCTTTTTTGTGCCCAAGCGCTTAGAAGCTCTAAAAAGCTCGAGTAACCATTACCAACTATCTGTGCCTTTTGCTTACTATAAGCTATTTCGCACTCACCATCTAGCATGATAAGGCGATACTCTTTTTCAGCTTCATAGTAAGGGCAAAGTACAAGACCATGCTTATTGGCGAAAATTTTTTGAGTGGCTTGCTCGAGTCCCCTATTATCTTCACAAAAAAAGACTTCGCTTCCTCCAGAACCTGAGGTGCTCTTACAAACCACCTTGTAATCAAAAGTTTGGGCGTAAGTCATAATGTCTTGCCAAACACCTGCTGGAGAACAGTAATTTTCTAAGTCAGGATTAAAGAATAAACGGTGCTCTACATGTGGTATTCCTACTAGGTCCAGAATTTCTGAGGTAGCTGCTTTATCACTAACAATTTTTTGAGTAGCAGATAAATCAATATCAAAGTTATTCCCATAAATGTGTCTAACTACTCCACTTTTTTCTAGACGAAATAGCCAACCATAAGATAGCACCGTTAACTTAATTTGTTCTTCAGAGGAGATTTCACGCAGCAGACGAATTAGAATACGTTCTGACATAGATTTACATATGAATAGTTGTTAGATGCTCACTTAATTGCGCTTTTGGTTGATCCTACTAATCTCTGAGGATGAGACTTCATTTCTCTCCCCCCACCGACTGCCAGTTTATTGAGTACATTCACATAAGCCTTAACAGAGGCATCCACAATATCTGTAGAGATTGCCCGACCATGAACAATACGCCCCTCACTGTTCACACGGATTGATACTTCTCCAAGTGCATCAGTGCCACTACCAATTGCTTTTAAATCATAGGCCTCGAGCTTAAAAGGTACTGGAGTAAGCTTCTTAAGAGCAGTAAATGAGGCATCTACTGGGCCACTACCTGTTCCTACTTCTTCTACAGATCCTTCCGGGGTACTTAAACGTATTGTGGCTGTAGGAGTCATATTAGTGCCAGATTGAAATTGTACGTGCTCGAGTACATATGTCTCTGCCACCTTAGTAGTTTCGGCATCTACCAGCGCACGGATATCCTCATGGGTAACATTTTGTTTTAGATCACAAAGATCTTTAAACTCTTTGAACAAAACGTTAATTTGCTCATCGCTTAAATTTTCGTAACCAAGTTCAGAAAGAGTAGAACGGAAAGCATTACGTCCAGAGTGCTTACCCATTACCAGCACACCTGCTTCACGACCTACAGTTTCAGCACTCATAATTTCATAAGTTTCTACTGCTTTTATTACACCATCTTGATGAATCCCACTTTCATGAGCAAAAGCATTATCACCTACTATAGCTTTATTAGGTGGTACTAACATACCTGTATAACTACTTACTAAGCGGGAGGTGCGATAAATCTCATGAGTGTTGATATTAGTAGTGTGTTCCCAAAAGTCTTTACGAGTATTTAAGGACATGACTACTTCTTCAAGAGAAGCATTACCTGCTCGCTCACCAATGCCATTAATAGTACACTCCACTTGTGTAGCGCCACTTTTAACACCTGCTAAAGAATTAATGACTGCACAACCCAAATCATCATGGCAGTGAGTAGAAAGGGTTATGTTATCAACATTAGGTAAATGGTCATGAATGTACTTGACCATATCTCCATATTCCCAAGGCATCAAATAGCCAACGGTATCAGGAATATTGATAGTAGTGGCACCTGCTTTAACTGTCTCGGTAAAAATATGTACTAAGAAATCCCAATCACTACGGCCAGCGTCTTCAGCACTGAACTCTACATCATCAACAAAGTTTCTAGCTAAAGTCACAGCTTCAATTGCCTTTTCTACAACTTTTTCAGGTGGTAGCTTAAGTTTTTTCTCCATATGAATAGGACTAGTAGCTATGAAGGTGTGAATACGTGGGTTTTTAGCTTTTTCTACTGCCTTGGCAGCACGTTCTATATCTGCACTGTTTGCTCTTGCTAAGCCTGCTACAATAACATTGTCAGATTCTTGATCAGTAGCCTCTGCAATAGCTTTAACTGCTTCAAAATCTCCTTGAGAAGCTATAGGAAAGCCAGCTTCTATTACATCTACACCAAGACGAGCCAATTGGCGAGCAATTTCTTGTTTTTCTTTGGTATTCAAAGCTACACCAGGAGATTGCTCGCCATCACGTAAGGTAGTGTCAAAAATCTTTATATGTGCCATATTTAAGTGTATTCATTTCCAAAAGCAGTTGCAATAGTTCAACAATCCATGGGAAAACAAGTCATTTTGAGGCAAGCCTAAAATTATTACATTACGCAGTAGCTATGTTATTTTTCCTTTCCATGTTCAGCATGATGTAGCATGTTGTGTTATAAGAAGAGCTTCTATTTTTAAAGTGAATTTTTCAATGAACACTTTAGAAGCAAGAATTACCTCAATAAAGAAAATAATTCTATGAATCATAAATTTCAAGTTGACTTACGTGGCATTATTAGCATCCTCTCCAAAAATCTTTATAGTGGCCCTGAGGTCTTTGTCCGTGAGCTTTTACAAAATGCGGTCGATGCTATTCATGCTCGAGAAAAGCAAGCCCCAGATCACAAAGGCAATATAGAAATTCATATGGCCACTGATGAGCAAGGCGTATTCCTCAACTTTAAAGATAATGGCATAGGACTCACAGAAGATGAAATTCATCACTTCCTAGCAACCATTGGACAATCTTCAAAGCGAGGTGAAGATGCTCGTGACTTTATAGGACAATTTGGGATTGGCTTGCTTTCAGCTTTTCTAGTAGCAGATGAGATTATAGTTTTAAGTCGCTCTGCTAAGGAAGGGGCACCTGCACTTTATTGGCACGCTCAGGCACAAGGGACTTATAGCCTCGAGCTAACTTCTAAAGATGTTCCTATAGGCAGTCAAGTGATTCTGCGTCCTAGCAAAGATTTTGAAGCATTTTATGAGGCTGAGCGAATAGAGGAATTAGTAAAACACTTTGCCACCTATCTGCCTTACCCTATCATCCTAAGCACTCCTGAAAGTAAAAAGTGTGTAAATGATGAACTTCCACCTTGGCAAAAGACTTTCCCTAGTGAATCTGAGCGCACCGAAGCCCTGTTTGATTATGGTCAAGGGATCTTAGGAGCACGACCTTTTGACATATTGGATTTATACTCAGAAGCAGGTGGCATTAACGGTCTAGCTTTTATATTGCCTTGGACACCTAGTCTTGCTACCAAGCCCAAGCATAAGGTCTATCTTAAAAACATGCTTATATCTGATCAGGTCAATAACCTCTTACCAGATTGGGCTTTTTTTGTACAGTGTGTAATGAATGCTGAGAGTTTGCATCCTATTGCTTCAAGGGAAAGCTTTGTAGTTGATGAGGAGTTTGAGTCTTGTCGTAATACCCTAGGGCACCAATTAAAAGATTATCTTAAGAATTTAGCACAGCAACAACCCCAAAAACTCTATGATTTTATTGCTTTGCATAATCTAGCCCTTAAGTCTTTGGCACTTCAAGATGATGAACTTTTTGAGATCGTGATTCCTTGGTTGACTTTTGAAAGCTCTGTGGGACAAGTCAAACTACTTGAAAATAATAAGTCAGGTTTGATTCGTTACTGTGCTGACTTAAATCAATTCAGGCAGCTAGCACGTGTGGCAGCAGCACAGGGGATAACTGTTATCAATGGGTCTTATGTGTATAGTAGTGAGCTTTTACAAAAATATGTTCAAGTTAATCCTGATGTGCAGCTCGAGCATACAGACAGCATGAGTATAACCACTAGCTTTCAAGCATTGCCTCTTGAAGAACGTGAGCTTTGTACACCTTTTCTGCGCTCGGCGGATGAAGCACTAAAGCCTTTTAATTGCCAAGTTGAGCTAGCACATTTTAAACCCTCTGAATTACCTACCCTATATGTTTTAAGTGAAGAGCAGCGTTTTTTGCGTTCAGTGCATCAAACCCAGCAAAGCATCTCAGATACACTCTGGTCTGGTGTACTTGAAGGTCTTGCAAGTCAGCAGCCAAGCAAAGCTCATCTTTATCTCAATATGAACAATGATCTTATACGCCGCTTAGCACTCTTGCGTGAAGCAAATTTAGTGCGTCACGTGATGGAGGTTCTTTATGCTCAAGCTTTGCTACTTGGACATCATAGCTTGAATGCTGCTGAGATGCAGCTTTTGAATCAGGGTATTCTTGATCTGATTGATAAGAGCCTTAGTATATCAGCAAACCAAATGGGGAATTCCTATGGAACTAACTAATGAAAGTGTAGAGACTCTTATTAAACAGGCCGTTGCTATGCCTAATAGTGAAGGGAAACTTGCTCTGCTCGAGCAAGCAATAGCAATGGCCGATAATTTAGCAGATATAAAGCTAGGGGTTGATGCCCGTTTTAAACTTATGCATGCTGCTACATATTTTGGCCACTCTGAAAAAACATTAGTGGCGTTTGCATGGTGTTTAGCACGCTATGATGAGTCACCTAAAAATTTTGGCTGGTGGCATGAACGTTCTCTTTACTGGAATTATAAATGGGTGTTGGGACACATAGGGGACTTCCCTAACATACCCTTAGAAAAAGCTTTAGATTTGCACGAAGATTTCGCTAAGCGTTACCGTGCTGCAGGTTATAGTGAACGTACTGTACATTACTACTATATGCGCTTTGCTAGGCACAGGGGCCTTGCAGAAGAAGCTAAAGAGCATTATGAGGCATGGCAAAAACTAAAACGCGATTCTTTATCTGATTGTCATGCCTGTGAAACAAATCAGGCTATAATTTATCATATTTTTGCTAAGGAAGACTATGAAGCGCTTGAGGTCGCCAAGCCTATTTTAGAGGGTAAACTTTGCTGTGCAGATATTCCTAGAGCTACCTATGCTGAAATGCTTTTGCCACTCATACGCTTAGGACGTTTTGATGAGGCAAAGCACTACCATATGCAAGGCATTCCGCTATATCAAAGCACTCAAGAAGGCTTAGAGGATTTTGCTAAACACTTTGTTTATTTGTTGTTTGTAAACAAGCTAGATGAAGCAGTACCGCTTTTTGAAAAACACTTACCTTGGGCATTAAAGACTGCACAAATGGGTTCAAGGTTTGATTTCTATTTGGCAGCATATTTGCTCTTTAAGGAACTAGTTAAACAGGGGAAGGAACATATAAGTTTAAGGTTACCTACAGATTTTAAGCTTTTTGAACTAAAAGGTCATTATAAAAATGACCTTTTAGCATCATATTTTGAGCAAGAACTAAGAAGTTTAGCAGAAATTTTTGATAAACGCAATCAAACTAATCGTTTTCAAAAGCGCATTAAGGAAAATGAAGCTTTACTCGAGAGGTTGGGAGAAGGGTATTTCCTTAAGAACGTATAGTTGAGACAAATTTATCTATATGGACAATTATGGATTACTAGGGTTGGTGTCCTGAGTATTTACACTAGGCACAATAATTGCTATTTCTTGCTCTCGCATAAGAGCCTCAAGATCAGGTAGTGCCTCTTCAATAGTGATTTTACCTGACTCAATATCTTTGCTAAGTTGTGTAGGCTCGAGCCCACTATCAGTAAGTTCTAGCAAACGTGGATCAAGCCCAAAGTTTTGTAAGTTTTGTGTAGCAGCAGCAATAATGTCTTCCATATCATAACCCGGAGTACCTTGCTGTGCTTGCTGCAAGTCATTAGCAGTAAACATTAGTGAGAGCATAAAAAGTTCTGTGAAGAGCTGTTTTTCTGTGTCACTGAGTTCCGCCAATTCAGGTGTGCTGCTAAAAGCAACTTTAAACAAATCCCGTATTGCTAAGTCTGCTTCTACAGTGGTTTGCTCGAGCTGCTGTACGATGAAAAAATTACTGATTATGCTCATAGCAATAACATCAACCATATTATTTGCCTGAAAGCCTTCTTCTATAAATAATGAATCAACAAACTCTTGCATAACATCAGGGGTAATTTGTTGTAGTCCTATAAGCAAAGCTTCAGCATTAGAAACAAGACCTGCTTGATTGAGCGTTTCTACAAAAAGCTCCCGTACTTCTTCACTTACTTTTGGATCATATTGATAGGTAAATATATTATCATCTACGGCTGTTGCTTCCTTTGCTGCAACAGTAGCTGAACTACTCTCACCAAAAAAGTCATTCAAAGCATCATTGATCTGTGAGTTAGCACGGTCTATGCCTTGCAAGTTTGCCATTAGGTTTTGTGCCAGTACCGGCATCAACAAAATAGCCAATGTGATAATGATCAAGCGTTTCATTACAAGCGCTCCTTTCTTAGGGAGAAATAGCCTTATTCGTCCTTCTTAGGCGAAAAGCTCCAACCTCCCATATGAAACCTTTCAGAATCAAAGATGGTGATAAACTGCTGTTCAACACGCCCATTGTTATAGCGAAGCTCTATGAAATTGCCCTTAATGTAATACGTTCCAGAATTTTCTTCATTGCCAGAAGCAGAAACATGAGAAGAGCCCAATGCTGAGTCTAATGAGGAAAGGCTCTTACTGCTACTTTCATCAAGGAAATGACCATCAGAAGTAAAGGTGAAAATCTTTTCCTTGTACCAACTTGAGCAGTAAGAATAGGGACCACAAACACCAACTGTTTCACCTGCATTTGCCCAGAACCTACCACTTAAACTAGCAATGTCTGCTGGCACAGGTAATAACTCTTTTTCATCAATTATCAGCTTATTTTCTTGTTTAGCAAAAGATACTGGCTTATCAATACCAATAGTAATAGTGTTGCCACGAACAATGTAAATCTCGCAAAGTGGTGCACCATTTGGCTTAGTGCGCTTGCAATCAACCTCGGCAGGCTTAGCCTCGGGTTCTTCGGTATATACGTAGCCTTTTGGGAAAAATGTGTAAAAAATGTAATCTGATGGTCCCTTACCCATAAACTTAAAATCTGGATCATGGGCAATAAAGAAGCCTGACAAACCTCCAGCCTTTTCAGGTGGGGGTGGTGCAACCTCATTGCCATACTTTTGAAAATGAACAGCTTCACCAATACTCGAGCAAACTGCTTCTAAACTGCTTGAGCCACCTACAAACACACCTCCTGTAAAAGCATTAGCCACTAACGAAGTGTCAGAAATGCTGAGGTTAAGCTCACGATAGCCTGTTCCTTCTTCTTCTTCGTAGAAAGAGCGTTGTTCTTTAAAAGGGCCTGATATCCAATTAATTCTGGAACGATCATTGTCATTACTGCGTAAGTCTACTTTATAGGTGCCACTTTGTCCGTTTATACTGTAATGACTGCCTGAAAGCTCGAGCATACCTAGCTTGCTTCCTTCAGTATCACGACAAATATAGTTACCTATTTGTGGCTCCTTCAAGCGAAACTTAGTTAAAGCATGTTGCTCACTAGCTCCTTGCTGGTAGCAATTAAAGTCGTGACGTTCCTCTAACTCAACTCTTCGCAAGGGAAACTCCTGTCCATAGTCATTAAATCTTATCCAGCCAGTAAAAGCTTCTGCCAATGGTCCACTTTGCCAAACAATATCTTCCTCTTCAAGGTCAATGCTATAGCTACCATTACCATAGGAACTACGGTACTGTCCTCCAGCTAGAATTTGCAAAACCATATCAGCATTGTCATAATCACTTCCCTCACGTTCCTCGTAGCAGCGGAATTCATCTTGGATAAACTGTTTTTTTGGATCAATGCCTTGAGCAATAATTTGGTTGTAATTTGGGCTTTTCATAGATGGCAAGGTCTGCTTTTTGCTGGTAAAACTTGCTGTGTCCTGCTGTCCTGCCATCATCTCATTTAAACTAGTCAGCAAGGCAATCTCGTTAGAGTAGTGTATGGGTATATTCCACTCAGGTTGCTGCAAAAGTGTTGGAAGGTGCTGACACCACTCAAGCGCCCGTGAACTGGCACGGGATTTAAGATCTTGCAAACTCTCTTGAAGAAGAATTGCTTCCATATCAGCAAAGATGCTCTTCCCATCAACCGAAAAGTTACGAATGGGGTCAAGAAGCTCGAGCTTACTATTTGCATGCCAAACTGCAGCAGCATTTTGAACACTTACTGCTACTTCAGGTGCTTGCTCATTGCAAAATTGTACGCTTGCCTCAACAAAACTGCTGAGCTGGATGAGAGTTTGCACTGCTTCAGTGAGTGCTTCAGCGTCTTGTGCTTGTAAAGGCAATATAATTATAAAAAGTAGTAAAGCAGATATAATACATTGCTGTAACTTCCTCATTTCTGCTCCTTAATAGATATATAAGTTTTTCTGCGAAACCTTTGAGGCTTTCAAAACCTCCGAGGTTTGGGCCAACTCAAGATCTTCCTATAGCACTATGTTTAAGAAAAAGATTGCCCAACTTCTACTTGATAACCATTAGCCCAATCTCTTACCGACATAGCTTTTTTACCACTAGGTTGAACTGTTTTAAGTAATATAGCCCCTTCACCTGCAGCAACAGTTACACCGTTAGCATCAATGTTAGTAATAGTGCCTGCTTTGCCCTCTCCTATTAATGGTAAAAGTTCTTTGATTTTAAGTGGCTTGCCCTTAAAATTTGTAAAGCTTCCCGGCCAAGCATAAACACCACGATAACGGTTGTAAATATTTGTAGAACTTTCACTCCAACGTATGTGACCATCTTCTTTGGTTAGTAGAGGAGCATGACTTGCTTCAGCATCGTTTTGCTTTTCGAAAGTTAGTTGGCCAGCCTCGAGCTTTTCTAAAGTTTTAAGCAATATATCTGATCCTAGCTCAGCAAGCTTTTTGAAAAGTGTAAGGGCATTATCTTCAAAAGCTATAGGAATTTTCTTAACTGAGATAATGTCTCCTGTATCCATACCAACATCAGTTTGCATAATGGTAATGCCAGTTTCAACCTCACCATTTATAAGTGCCCACTGAATAGGTGCAGCTCCACGATACTTAGGTAGTAAACTGGCATGAATATTTAGAAAACCATACTTGGGAATATTCAGTAAATGTTTGGGCAAAATCTTGCCATAAGCAGCAGTAATAGAAACATCTAGCTCGAGGCTTTCCAAAAACTTAGCAAAATTCAGGTCTTTTTTTAGTGTAGAAGGTTGTTTTAGTTTTATACCCAGCTCCTTTGCCTTAAGTGCTACAGGTAGCGGAGTTAGCCTATGCCCCCGTCCTGCAGGCTTATCTGGCTGTGTCACGACCAAGACTAATTCATGTTGATTATAAAGTTTATTTAGAGTGGGCAGCGCAAATGCTGGGGAGCCAAAAAAAGCTAGACGTAGCATTATACTAATTGTGGTATCTCTATAAGCTCTGGTAAATTTTTAAGTTGCTTTAAAAAAGCTTTAGCATTACGTTGCATTTCAGCTAATTCTTCACGGTATTGATTTATAAAATCACTTTTCTCTTTTTCTGGTAGTCTATCAATATATAGAATGCCTTCTAAGTGGTCGTGTTCATGTTGAACAACATGAGAGAAGTGTCCCTCTAGAGTCTCTTCATGCCATTTGCCTTCTAAATCCTGATAACGAACCCTAATTTCATTGTCACGCTCTATTTTTTCTACTAAAATGCCGGGTAAGCTTAAGCAACCATCAGGACCGTACTGCACTCCCTTGCGTGTTATGATTTCGGGGTTTACCATTACATGCTCATCAATAACTTTCCAAAGCTCTCGTTTTTCTTCTATACTTAAAAGCTTCAGTTCTTCTTCCGTATACTTTTTTTCTTCTTGATCTTCTTTTGTTTCGCTTAGGTCTAGCTCGAGCCCAACAAAAAGTCTAAATGACAAACCAATTTGAGGGGCAGCTAAGCCCACTCCATTAGCATCATACATAGTCTCTATCATGTTTTTAGCAAGCTCTTTTAAGGTACCATCAAACTTGCTTACGGGTTTAGCTTTTTTTCTTAATACAGGATCACCATAAGTGCGAATAGGGTAAATCATAATTATTAAGGATATCATTGCCAAGCAGATAAAGTTAAGAAGTCAAGACAGTTAGCAAAAACCTGTATAATTGTTATGTGGCACTTATAAAAACATCTATCTATAAAAACCTCTTTCCCCAAAAGCTTCAGGGGCTTACACCATATAAGATTTTGTTAGCAAACTATAATTTAAGTATAAATGTTTAGTGAAAATCGCAAAACCCACATCATAGAAGTAGGGTGCGCTGTGTGCACCATCTCAGGCTTAGGTTATCTAAGGTCTTATTAACAAATTAATTTAGGTACTATCTTAGAATTCCTATGCAAATTGTAAATATTGCTTGTTTGCTCTACCATCATATAAACGAGCTTGAGTTTATGAGTGTTTACAGCACACTTAGAAAAAGTGAAAGTCCTGAAGGGCTCAAACTTAATACCTACACCCTAGCAAAATCACGTAATGCTGTCGAAACTGAATCTGATGTTATTATCTCACCACACTGGGGATTTATGAGTGCACCAGAACCTGATGTTATAATTATTGTTGGTGGAGAATCAAATTTTGCTCGTCGTGACAAGGTAATAATGAACTACTTAAGAGGGCGAATTAAGCAACTTAAATACATTATAGGACTTTCTGAAGGAATATATCTACTAGATGATCTAGAGCTCTTGATTAATTTCAAATTTGAGAACTTGACAAATTATGGAATGTTCTCAGGTTTAGAAAAACACTCGAGCAACACATGGTGTGCTGGTGGTGAAAACATTGGGGCTAAAGTGGCTAAAGAGTTAATAAAAGTACTAAAAAACCAATCTCATTAAGCTCTAATAATTAGCGCAACACACTTTTGTCCCAAGCTACACAGTTAAAAGTAAAGTTGACCATTGAAAAATTTTCACAGTCATTATTCACAAAAGCTTTGATTTTTCACCCAAATTTTAGTGAGGGCATGGACATGCATACCTTTTTCATGTGACATTCATGAAAGTTAACTAAGATAAAGAGGCTAACCTAAATGGTTACATCAAATCCAACCAAAGACTAATGACCGCAAAGTTCTTTTACTTTAATTAGTCTTCTAAGTGTCAATCGCACCCTAATCTTATGGCACTTTTAGAGAGGAAAACCATGAAAAAATTCATTAGTTTGATAGTAGGAATTTTTGCATTTGCTCTACTTATTCAACCCGTTTTTGCTGCAGATGAAGCTGATTTAGAAGCTCTTGCTAGCGATGAAGCTATTGCTCAGTGTGCTGCTGATCTTGCAGCTGCCTATGAGTCACTAGGTAGTATTAGCGATGAGGAAAAAGCAGCTGTTGCTGACTACTACAATAATGACTTTTCAGAAACCTATGCTTCAGAAACCGATGGTGGAGACCCCGGTGTAGACGCTAAACTTGCTGCTCTAGATGACAAAGGCTTTTACCTTCAATACCACTATTTAGCAGCTAATTCAGCAGGTTTAGGTGCTAAAGAAACTCTAAATATGGCTGAGGATGGTTCTGATTGGTCTGCTGCACATAATGATTGCCACCCCGGTCTTGTTGAACAGCTTACTGAGCGTGATTTATATGATATCTTTATTGCCAATGAAGCAGGAGATATTGTTTATACAGTATACAAAGAAACTGATATAGCAACAAATCTTAATGAAGGTAGTTTTGCTGACTCTGGACTTGGTCAAGCTTTCCAAGCGGCAAGTGATGGTACTGCTATAAGTGATGTTAACCCCTATTGGCCCTCTTACGAAGCTGATGCTCAATTTGTATGTGCACCAGCAGGTGATTCTGGCGCAACCATTTGCCTACAAATTACCCCTGATCAATTAGCAGAAAGTGGCGACATTCGCGAATAAAAATAACTAGCTATTTGCTAGTTTGCCTTTTCACTCCTTACTCAGAAAGCTGAATTTTTGCTTGCGGTCAGCATACGCTTCACTTTTTGAGTAGGGTTTTTTATTTATTTTTATAAAATTAGGAAATACATTATTAATTAAGGATAAGACCGTTAAAGTTTTATTTAGTAGAGTTGTTCGGAAATAGAGAGGCATGCTAAAATAGCAGTCACCATGGCAGCTTTTAATACAAGAAGTGACAGACAAGTGAGAGCTTTGACAGGCTTGCCTGAAGAAAAGATTGATGAGTTAGCATCAACCTTTGAACAAGCCTACGAAGAGCAAAGTCAGAAAGATTATGAAGAACAACAGGCTAATGGAAAAAGGGAACGATCTCTTGGTGGGGGAAGAAAAAGTAAACTTTCCTCTGCTAAACATAAGCTTGAATTTATCCTTTACTACCTCAAAAGCTATCCTACCCTTGATGAATTAGCAGAAAAGTTTGATATGGCTCGTTCTAGTGCACATTACTGGGTACACAAACTACTGCCAATTCTCTCTGCAGCGTTGGCAAAATTAGGGATGTTGCCTAAACGAGAATTCAGTACACCAGAAGAATTAAAAGAAGCACTTGAAGAAGCACGAAAAATATTAATAGATGCTACAGAGAGGAAGCATAGACGACCTAGTAAAGATGAAGAGCAAAAAGAGCTATATAGTGGAAAGAAGAAGCGACACACAGTAAAAAACACAGTGATAGCAACAGGAGAAAGGATAATAATCTATGTAGGAAAGACATTTGCTGGGCGAAGGCATGATTATGGGATGTTCAAAGAAGAATTCCCACCTGAGGAGGGATGGCTAAAAGGAGAAGGTAAAAGAGCGAAGCTAGACTCAGGATATCAAGGGATAAACAAGGACTATGGAATAGAAGCAGAGATACCGTACAAGAAGCCGAGGAAGAGTAAAAAGAATCCTAACCCTCAATTAACAAAAGCAGAAAAAGCAAGGAACAAAGCACTAAGTAAAGCAAGGGTATATGTTGAACATGCAATAGGAGGAATGAAACGCTTTAATATATTAGTGCATGCCTTTCGGAATCGCAAAGCAGGGTTTATAGATAGCGTTATTGCTGTTTGTGGTGGGCTTTGGAATTTCTTGATTATGTGAATTATTTATTTCCGAACAACTCTAGTGTTTAAAACACTGATTGCACCACTAAAGCATTTTTAGAGAGGAAAACCATGAAAAAATTTATTAGTTTGATAGTGGGAATTTTTGCCTTTGCTCTTCTTATTCAGCCAGTTTTCGCCACAAGTGAAGCTGACCTAGAAGCCCTTGTAGCAAGTGCCGCTGATTGCGCTGACCGACTTGTAGCTGACTATGCTGCCCTAGAAGCTACTGTCGATGGAGATATGGCAGGAACTGTTGCTGGTTACTACGAAGATCCTTTTACAGCAGCTTATGGGGACGCAAATGAGGGGGCAGACCCCGATGTACAAGCTAAACTTGACGCTCTAGATGACAAAGGTAACTACCTTCAGTATCATTATTTAGCAAATGATACTTACGAATTAGGTGCTAAAGATGGACTTGATGACGCTGGAGATGGATCTGCTTGGTCAGCTACACATGCAGAGTGTCATCCCGGCCTACGAGACAGCCTAGCTGCAGATGGCTCCTATGACTACTTTTTTGTTGATGCAGATGGTAACATTGCTTACACAGTATATAAAGAAACTGATCTAGGAACAAATCTTGTTGATGGTAGCTTTGCTGACTCTGGACTTGGTGAGGCTTATGCAGGCTCTGTTGATAGTGGTGCTTTATTTGTAAGTGGTGTTGGTCCTTATTGGCCTTCTTATGAAGCCGATGCTCAATTTGTATGTGCACCATCAGGTGACACAACCATTTGCTTACAAATCACTCCTGATCAATTAGCAGAGGAAGATGGTGCCCTAGCCCCTACTGAATGACCTCTAAGTAAAATAGCTCTAGCTATTTTTTGCTCTTTGCTAGTTTGCCTTTCACTCCTTACTCAAAAAGCTGAATTTTTGCTTGCGGTCAGCATATTTATTTAACTTTTTGAGTAGGGTTTTTATAAAAATCCCCCTTACAACAATAAATAATTTTAAGAAAAATCTTCTTGTTAAAAAGTTTTTTTATTACACCTTTGCCCTAACTATACTAATTTGCTGCTCAACCGAACTTTTAGCAGTTCCTCCGTAACTAGAGCGAGCATTTATAACATTTTCCAACTTAAGCACATTGTATACATCCTCATCAATAAACTTTGAAAGACTTTGCATTTTTTTTAGATCTAATTCTTGTAAGTCCTTACCTTCTTTTAAAGCCAAAGCCACTAGGTTTCCAACAACTTCATGGGCTTTGCGAAAAGGCAAACCCTTTTTTGCCAGATAATCTGCCAAATCAGTAGCATTGCTGAAAGCACGTCCTGCACTGTAGTAGCTGCGCTCAGAATTTAGCTCTATCTTGGGAAGCATATCCATGTGTAATTTAAGTGCTACTTTAAGTGTATCAGCACTGTCAAAAATACCTTCTTTATCTTCTTGCATATCCTTGTTATAAGCTAATGGTAACCCCTTCATTACAGTAAGTAAGCTCATTAAATTGCCATAAACTCTACCTGTTTTACCACGCACCAGTTCACAAACATCAGGGTTCTTCTTTTGGGGCATTATAGAACTGCCTGTAGTATGGCTATCAGGCAAGGTAACAAAGCCAAACTCTTGACTGGACCACAAAATAAGCTCTTCACTAAGACGGGAAAAGTGCATCATAGCTATGGAGCAATTTGCCAGAAACTCCAAAGCAAAATCACGATCAGAAACACCATCAAGTGAATTATGGTTGGGGTTATTAAAATCTAAGAGCTCTGCTGTGCGTTCACGATTAATAGGAAAGCCTGTACCAGCTAGTGCTCCTGAACCTAAAGGAGAAACATTGATTCGCTTAAGTGCATCTTGAAAACGTTGCTCATCTCGGCTAAACATCTCAAAATATGCCAACATGTGATGGGAAAAAAGGACTGGTTGAGCTACCTGCAAATGTGTATAACCGGGTAATACCACCTCAAGATGTTTTTCAGCTAATTCTACAAAAACTCTCTGTAATTCCTTAAGTAGAGTTACAATCTCTTGTGTTTCTTGCCTAAGCCACAATCTAAGATCTGTTGCCACTTGATCGTTACGACTGCGAGCAGTGTGTAATTTACCTGCTACAGCCCCTATTCTATTGGTAAGTTCCCTTTCAATATTCATATGAACATCTTCGAGTTCAACTAACCAAGTAAAATTACCTCCCTCAATATCCACCAGAATATTCTTTAGACCCTCAATAATCTGTTTGGCTTCTTCTTTAGTCAGAATATTTTGCTCTGCCAGCATGGTTGCATGAGCTATGGAACCTTCAATGTCTTGGGCAGCAAGCCGTTTATCTACATTTATTGAGGCATTAAACTCTTGAACTAATTTATCTGTTTCGTCTAAAAAACGTCCCCCCCACATACGTTCTTGTTGCTTTTCTTTGCTCACCTCGAGAGTGTGGCGGTCGCAAATACAACATGGAAGGGCTGACAATAAATTACAACACTTTCATAATCAGCCACTTTAACATTAGCAGGAATATCATAATTTTGATTGCCTAGGTTACCTTTAAGTGAACCCAAATCTACATAATCATTACCAATATCTGACCTGTTAGTTGGATTAGGGTTACTTGATAAAATTACATGTAAATCAGGCCCATTAGTAACTCTAAAATCTTCAAGGCGTAGAATTCGATTCTGAGCAGCTAGTCGGTAAATAGTTGCTTTGCCTGAGCCTTTATGGAAACTATCAGCATCAACAAATTGACCTTTTTTTAGAGCTTTTGTCTCATCGCTACTAGAACTAGGCATCTCATCATCCATAGTTTTATCAGGCATAAGCGCTGCTAGCTCTTGGAAACGTCCTTCTACTTTTATCTTTTCATCATCACTTAAGCCATTTACCTCTTCCATTGCTCCTATAAGCATGCTTTCAATTTCTTCTGCAGGCATTGCACTTGCCTCTTCAACTGAAGGTAAATTTATAGGGAAATCTTCATTAACTGTGCGGTTTATAAATAGTGGTGATGCAAGGTACCAACCAATAACAACAATAGCAGCAAGGATTATCACTCCGATAATTATTTTTATTTTATTACTCATACCATCTCCTTTCTATTAAGCTAAAAACTTACTGATACGCTCGAGAGCAGCCTGAATATTTTCTAAGCTAGTAGCATAACTTAAGCGTACTTGGCTAGGCGCACGAAAATCAGTGCCGGGAACCACACCTACATGGGCTTCTTCTAAAATTCTAAGGGCAGCTTTGTTTTCATCAGGATCAATTTTACTTACATTCGCCATAACATAAAAAGCCCCTTTGGGTCTAGGAGCTGTTAGGCCCAGCTTGTTTAACCCCTCAATCAAAGCATCTCGACGTTTTATATAAGCTACTTTCGTCATTTCAATAAACTGTTTTGTTTTTTCAATCTCATTAAGTGCAGCTATTACGGCATACTGAGCAATAGAATTTGCTCCACTAGTTACTTGACCTTGCAAGCGATTCATAGCCTGAATTAAGTCTCTAGGACCAGCTCCATAACCTATACGCCAGCCTGTTAAAGCATAAGCTTTACTAGCCCCGTGTATAATTAATGTCTTGTCTGGGGCAAAAGAAGCAGCTGGGGTAAACTCGCCTTCATAAATAAGGTGTTCATAAAGATCATCAGTAAATACCCAAATATTATGCTGGGCAGCGAATTCTACGATGGCTTTCACTGTTTCTCGAGGATACACTGCTCCTGTAGGATTACAAGGCGAATTAAGGACAATAATCTTGGTTCTATCAGTAACAACCGACTTTACTGCCTCTATACTTGGAACAAAACCATCCTCAGCTTTAGTCATTACTGGAATAGTTACGCCACCCGATAGTTGCACTTGTGCAGGGTAAGTTACCCAATAGGGTGCTGGTACAACAACTTCATCACCGGGGTTTAAAACTGCTCTAAAAGCGTTGTAGAGAACCTGTTTACCACCAGTTGAAACTATAATTTGTTTGGGATCATAGTCAAGGTTATTTTCCCTCTTAAATTTCGCAACAACAGCCTCTCGTAATTCAGGCATTCCATCAGGAACAGTATACTTTGTTAAACCTTTGTCAATCGCTTCATGGGCAGCTTGTAACACATGCTCTGGTGGCTGAAAGTCTGGTTCTCCTGCTGTCATGGCAAGCACATCAACACCAGAACGACGCATTTCTTGTGCTTTTGCATTGAAAGCCAAGGTAGACGAAGCTTTAAGGTTAATTACAGTATCAGACAGTTGAAGCATTGATAACCTCAGTTTTCAGATTTATCCTCAGAATCTTCAGATACCTCGGCATCCTCAGAGTCCTTAGCACCTTCTGATTCAGTATTTCTATTTTCCTCAGCATCTTCGGAATCTTCACTATCTTATTCGGCCCCCTCAACTTCCTCGGACTCCTCAACACCTTCTAACTCTTCTACTACTTTATAATCTGCATCTGCAGTATCTTCAAAAACATCTTCCCCTTCTGTTTCTGTAGCACCCCCAGAGAAAGGATCTAGTGTTACAAGTTTTTGATCAATAGTTACTTCATCACCTTCACTAACATGCACCTCAGTAACAGTAGCTGCTAGTGGCGAAGTAATACGGAAATTACCTTTATCAAAAAAAACCCTAAGCAATAATTGACCTTCTTGTACAGGATCTCCTGCAGATACTAGCAAATCTCTGACTTTCATTAATCCAATATCTACTTCAGGATCCAAAAAGCTAAGGTTCTCTAACATAGTTACAGGTACTTTACCTTCAGTAACTTCTCCTACTCCAGCACTTTCTTCTTCAGCTACTCCTTCCTCAACGCCCTCAGATTCTTCTGCCCCCTCCTCAATACCTTCGGTTTCCCCAGCATCCTCAGTTTCTTCAGCGCCTTCTGATTCTTCTATTTCTTCAGATTCAGGGTCTTCAGACTCTTCTATTTCTTCAACTTCCTTAGCTTCTTCCGATTCTTCTACTCCTTCAGATTCATTATCTTCGATTTCTTCAGCGCCTTCGCTTTGCTCAGCATCCTCAGATTCCTCTGACTCCTCAGTACCTTCAGTTTCCCCAGCATCCTCAGGTTCCTCAGTCTCTTCAGCATCCTCAACGCCTTCTGATTTTTCCATTTCTTCAGACTCTTCAGCGCCTTCTGGTTCTTCTACCTCTTCAAGTTCAGTGCCTTCAGTGTCCTCAGTATCCTCAGATTCTTCGACTTCTTTGGACTCCTCATCCTCAACTCCTTCAGACTCTTCAGATTCGGCGTCTTCGCCTTCCTCATCAGCTTCGGACTCTTCAATTTCTTCTGGCTCTTCAACACCTTCGCTTTCCTCAACATCCTCAACTTCTTCTGATTCTTCTACTTCCTCAGATCCAGAGTCTTCGCTTTCCTCAGCTTCCTCAGCTCCCTCACTCTCAATCCCTTCAGACTCTTCGGTATCTTCAGGTTCCTCAACACCTTCAGGCCCAGCTTCTTCAGAATCAACATCAGAAAGAATGATGCTCTCAAAAACTTCTATGCCACTATCTTCATGGAGTTGAGTTACCATGCCATCTAAAGACTCATTAGCAAGCTGTTCGCGTACCTCATCAACTACTTGTTCCAAAGGTTGTTGACCTGCCTCGCGCTTTTCATAAACAAGTGCTATGTGATAGCCAAACTGAGTTTCAATAATATCTGTAGGCTTATCTTGCTCTGCATTAAAAACAGCTTCATCAAAAGGAGGCACCATCTGACCACGCCCAAAACAACCTAAATCACCACCTCTAGGACCACTTGGGCCTGTGCTATGCTCTTTAGCCAATTCAGCAAAATCAGCATCTTGCTCGAGTTCAGCAAGTATTTCCCCGGCATCTTCTTCAGCTTCAAGCAAGATATGCCGCGCACAAACCTCTTCTGGAGTACTAAAAGACTCCTTATTTTCTTCATAAAACTTTTCTATCTCTTCATCACTAACTTCTACTTCTTCACGTAAAGCCTCTATGAGCAAACGAATAGTTTCTCCCTCATGTATAAGAGTGCGTAACTCCGCCTCGCCTGAGAAACCTGCTTGCTTTAAAATTTCCTCAAAGTCGTTTTGTGTAGGAATACGGCTTTTTATTTCATTTATTTGTTTATCAACATCTTCATCAGAAATACTCAATTCTCGTTTCTTAGCTTCATTTAGAAGTACTATTTCATTACTTAACTGCTCGAGGTATTGAGGTTTTAAAAAACTGAGCTGTGCACTTGTCTCTTCTGTTAGAGGCATTCCTTGTTGCATAGCTATGCTACCTAAAAATATATTAAAACGACTATCAAATTCACTAAGAGGAACGTCACGTTCATCTAGCCTAATTACTATTGGATCTTCTGGAATTTCTTCCTGAGTGTAAGTAAAAGAAAAAATAGCTAGAAAAAAGAACGCTATGTAGAAAAAGTTTTTCATTATTATCGTGTAAGGGCAAAAACACTGTCACTGTACATACCGTGTAAATAAACTACTCTAAGTTCTGGAAAGAACGGTCCTTACATGTGTTTTACATGCCCTTGTTCCTTTCAGGTAGGTTCCTCAAATTCAAATTTGAGTTGTAGGTATTGGCAGCAACATTTGAGTAACTAAATGTGTACAATTCGATAACTCTTATCAAATCAGCTCACGTTAACATGTACTAGATGAAGCTTATGAAGTAATATTTTGGAGTTTATATTCTTCACTTTCGACTCATTAATTTCTAGCTTTCAAGCTTTAGAATCAAATTTACGAGTCCAAGCCTCAGGAGTAAAACAGTCATGAAAAAGTTATGTATGCTTTTTTTATTAACAAACTTAGGGGTGATTTTTGCTCAGCAAGACTTCTTAGCATTGTGTCGTGATGGCAGCTTAAATGATGTTCACAGTGCTATAAATTCTGGTCAAAACGTAAATGTTGCTGATGAGTACGGTCAAACTCCCCTTATGTATGCAGCAACAGCGAACCAAGACCCTAGAATAGTAAAAACGCTACTTGACGCAGGCGCTAACATAAATGCTAAAACTATAGCAGGATGGACTGCTTTAATGTATGCTGTGCGTGACAATCCCAATCCGGAGGTGTCACGAGCTTTAATCGAGGCAGGTGCAGATGTAAGCTTTCAAAATGATGCTGGTCAAATGGCTTTCAATTATGCTGGAGGCAATTCTGCTTTACTAAGTTCAGAAGTCTTTAGGGCATTACAAGAGAGTAGCTTGCTTTCTTTGCAACGCAAATTTGCGGAGCAAATGTTTACTTATTTAAGTGCTCGAGAAGTTGACTGCCCACAAGAAGTTCATAATAATATGCCCGGTACTCCTGTGTGCGCTTATGTAAATGATGATGAAACTACTTTTAAAACACTGTGGGAAAGTTCTATTAGTAAAGCCCGAAATGTTGATGTAACAGCAGTAAATAGTTGGAACATATCCAATGATGTACTGCTACGTGCATATATAGTGGCTGGTCAAAGAGTAGGAGTGGTTTACAATAATGGGGCAATAATTATGCTGCTACAGTTCCCTTAAATTCCTTAAACTCAGCATCTTTAAGCTGAGCACCTTCAACAAATTCATTAAGAATACTGCGTATAGTAGCTCCCCCAGCTTCTAAAGCAGCAACCTTCAGTTTTTCAACTACACTTGATAATTTCTCTCCATCAACGTGACTTCGCCTAGCAATAAAGATTCTCTCGTGTGAAGTGAGTATTTTCTTTTCTTCTTTGTTAAAAAGTTCTTCATAAAGCTTTTCACCGGGGCGCAAACCTGAAAATTCAATAGGCACGTCATTAGGCTCTAAACCTGATAAGCTAATTAAATCTTTAGCCAAGTCTAAGATCTTAACTTGATCCCCCATGTCCAAAATGTAAATGACACTATTATCCCCTAGTATTCCCGCTTGTAATAAAAGTTGCACTGCTTCAGGAATAGTCATAAAGAATCGTTTAATTTCAGAATGAGTTATAGTAACAGGCCCTCCATTACTTATCTGACGTTTAAAAAGGGGAATAACGCTCCCTTTACTACCTAAAACATTACCAAAACGTACAGAAACAAAGTATTGTCCTTTACCAACTCGCAAAGATGCCTCTTGCACAAGGCACTCTGCAACATACTTTGATGCTCCTAAAACAGATGTGGGATTAACTGCCTTATCAGTAGATATATTTATTAAATTTGAAACTCCATAAAGTAAAGCAGCATCAACAACATTTTTGGTACCTATAATATTATTAAACACAGCCTCCTCAGGATTTCTTTCCATAAGTGGTAAATGCTTATAAGCTGCAGCATGAAAAACAACCTGTGGAGCATGCCTTTGAAATACGTTCTTGAGGCGTTCGTAATTACATACATCTCCTATTATGCTTACGCAATTAGACGGCAAACTATTATTTTGGCTTAATTCTTGCTCGAGTCTATAAATATTATCTTCTGAGCAATCAAATAAGATCAGCTTTTCAGGGGAAAAGTCAGCAATTTGCCTAACCAATTCTGAACCTATCGAGCCTCCTGCACCTGTTATTAGTACGTTCTTTTGTCTCAAATAATCTGCTATAAAATCAGTATTTAATTTAATGGGGATGCGGCGCAACAGATCTTCAGCTTTGACTTCACGAATAGTTTCAAGGGGGGTTTTTTCAGAAAGCATACCGTAAACATCCGGAGCTATATGATATTTAACCTGTCTATTTGCAATAGAAGCTAGGCGTACGATCTTTCTGATTAGCTTACCTTTTGCCGAAGGTATAGCAATAATAATCACATCTATTTTGTGTTCATCAACTATATTTGTCAATTTATCTATAGTGCCTAAAACTGTTGTACCCGCAATTCTTTGACCAGATCTACTAGGAGCATCATCTACAAAACCAAAAGGTTTTAGGCCTGTTTCTGGATGAGCTTTTATACCCTTAGCTATTAATGAGCCTGTTTCCCCAGCACCCACTATAAGAACTCGTTTAAATTCCTTAAGATCCATTCCTAGTCTTTTTCTATATTCATACCAAGAACGTACTCCAAAACGTATTCCTGTTAAAGTAGCAAGTGATATAAGGCCATCTATGAATGGTACAGAACGTGGTAAGCCTTTTAAATAAGGGTGGGCAAGAAAAAGTATGGCCATAAGCACCAAAGTAACAATAGTTATAGCTCTTGCTAGTAATTGTACGTCCTGTAAAGATATATGCTGCCAAGATGGCAAGTACAATCTAAACAAAAAAATACTCATTAGCTTTATGAAAAGGGCTAGTAAGCTAACAACTAAAAGTGAGTTGTAAGCTGGTTGAGGCACATCACCATCATAGCGAAGGATGAATGCTGCTGGTGTAGCCAAAGTCCATATAACTAAATCAGTTAATATTTTGTGAAGAGAGTGCTTGATAGCAAACAACATCTTAATCATAAGTTCTTCTTTGAGTAAAGTTTATTCAAAGTTATCAAATCAAATTAACATATCTTAACATTATTAGTCTTGTTGCATTTTCAAAAAAATATACGTATGATTAATCTTCGGTACGGTGAGGACCACCAAATTTAATGTTTATTAGAAGAGTATTGGTCCCTCATTGAAGCTAAAAGTTTAGCCTATAAGTCTATATAGGGTGAAATAGCTTTCAGCTTATACTACACTTAGATAATTTCCCAACTATCTTTTAGAGTAGGTTTGTACAAATCTGCTCTTTTTTGTTGGAGATGGTTTGAAAAATATTGCAAATGACAATGAGCGCAAGTTTGTATTACTAAATTAGCGAAGCTTATCTTCTGCATAGGAAATGGCTGAAGAGACGAGGATCAGTAATAAGTATTGTTACTAGTTTATTTAATTCTAGAGTGCTTAATTTTTGCTGATAGCGAGGAGGTTACATCATAGACTTAAAACAAATAGACTTAAAGCAAGCAGCAAGCAAATTACTAAAGCCCTTAGGTTTTGAGGTTCTGGAGCTTTATATTGGTGGTAGTGGTAGCAAGAGACTTGTACTTTTAAGAATTGATAGGCTTGATCAAAAAGCTGTAAGTATAGAGGATGTAACTTTAGCAACCGAAGTTTTTAGTCTGGAATTAGACAGACTTAATCCTTTTGATAATTCATATAAATTAGAGGTTCAGTCGCCGGGGCCTGAGCGCCCTTTAATTACTATTAAACACTTTGAGCGCTTTCGAGGTTTACTTGCTAAAGTACATATGGGTGATGAAACCTTTAAGGGCAAGATTTGTAATGTACAAGAAGGTGTTGTTACTTTTGATGTTGATGGTAAACCTCGAGCAATAAAAATTGATGCTATTGACAATGCACAATTAGCTCAGTGGCCCGAGACCCCTAGATAAAAGGGTTTTAAGGAGTTTGTTTAAAACATGAACAAGGAATTTATAGAAGCTTTAGATCAACTTGCCCTTGATCGTAATATTGACAAGGACCAGTTGTTAGAGAGTTTTGAGGATGCGCTTATGCAAGCTTATGAGCGTAACATAGAGCAGGGAAAGGAAATAGAGGTAAATGTTGATCCTGATACAGGTGAAATTGAAGTTCTGGTCATAAAAAGAGTAGTTGAAGAAGTTGAAGATCCTAATAAAGAAATTGGTTTAGAAGAAGCTTTAGAGCTTGATGATGAGATTGAAGTTGGCATGGAAATGGAATTTCCAGTTGACCCCGAGCGCTTTACTCGCATTGCTGTGCAAACTACAAAACAAGTCATTACTCAAAAAATCCGTGAAGCTGAGCGCCAAGTAGTTTATGAAGAGTATAGAGACCGTGAAGGCAATGTGATCACTGTGACAGTATCAAGAGTTGATAACAAGCGCAATGTTTTTGTTGATCTTGGTAAAGGTGAAGCTATGATGCCTCCTAAAGAGCAAATTCCTGGTGAACGTTATCTAGTTGGGATGCGAATTAAAGCATATATAACTAAAGTTGAGCTTTCTAATCGAGGTGCTAACATTACTGTGTCACGGTCTGCTCCTGAGCTTTTAGAATACCTAATGCGTCAAGAGATTCCTGAGGTTAGTGATGAAACCGTTGAGATTAAGTCAGTAGCACGCGAGGCAGGGCAACGTTCTAAAATAGCAGTAATGAGTCACAACGCAAATGTAGATCCAATTGGGGCTTGCATTGGCCACAAAGGTGCTCGCATACAAGCTGTAACTAGTGAACTTCAGCGTGAACGTGTAGATATTATTATGTGGGATCCCAACCCTAAAGAGTTTATTCGCAATGCTCTTTCTCCTGCTAAAGTTAAGTTAATTGAGATTGAGAATGGTTCCGATGTCGCTAAAGTAACTGTGGCTAACGATCAACTTTCCCTAGCAATTGGTAAGGGTGGACAAAATGTTCGTTTAGCTGCCAAACTCACAGGCTATAAAATTGACTTAACAACTAGTGAGCATATTTCTGATCTTGATGCTGCTTTACAAGAAGCAGCCCTTGATCTCGAGGCTGATGACATAAAACTTATGACTGATGAGGCTAAACATGCAGCTTTTGAAGCCCTTTTTAGCGCCTCACCAGACGATGGGGCAGAGGAAGGCGAAGATAACGAGTAGGGTGTTACATTGGTGAAGGCAAAACATATTCATATTCCTTTAAGACTTTGTGTGGTTTGCCGTACATCACTACCACAAAATAAACTAGTACGTTTCTACCTTAGTGAAAATAAATGGCATTTAGATAAGTACTTTTTAATGAAAGATAGAATCCACCTTATTAAGCCAAGTGGGCGTGGTGCTTGGGTGTGCTTAGAGCCCAGTTGCCACAATTTAAAGAGACTAAAAAGGTTTTTTAAGGGGCAAGCAGAAGAAATCTATAAATTATTAATAACCCTATTTCCTAAAGAACCTACTCGAGAACTATGAGTGTACAAATGACATGGTTATTATTTTTCTTGGACAATATAATGTCACCTAAATTAGTTTCTAATATAAAGATTTAAGCTGAAGAAAGCCAAATTTACAAATGATTTATCAGTGCATCTACAGTTACTTGAAAAATTTAATGAGATTTAGAGTTATTATGGAGGTTATATGCCTAGTAAAAAGGTCCGAATTTATGATCTAGCTAAACAACTTAATATTACTACTAAAGAAATGCTTCGTTATCTAGACGACATTGGAGTGGAGTATAAGTCACACTCGAGTACCGTAGAGTTAGAAACAGCTGAAATGGTTAAGCAGTTAGTAGAGGAAACTAAACTTGAGGGAAAGAAAAAAGAAGAGGAGGCCAAGAAAAAAGAAGAAATTAAGGTTAAAAAGGCTTACATAGAAAGCTTACCACATAGAGCACCTATAGTGGCAGTTATGGGACATGTTGATCATGGAAAGACAAGCCTCTTAGATTATATTCGTAAGGCCAAGGTTGCTGAAAAAGAAGCAGGTGGCATTACTCAGCATATTGGTGCTTATCAAGCAAAAACTGACAATGGTCTTATAACTTTCCTTGATACCCCCGGCCATGAAGCGTTTACCAGCATTCGTAAGCGAGGTGCCCATGTAACAGACATTGCTATCATAGTCATAGCAGCTGATGATAGTATTATGCCTCAAACTCGTGAAGCTATTGCTCATGCTAAGGCTGCTAAAGTACCTATTATTATAGCTATAAATAAGATAGACTTGCCTGCTAGCAATGTAGACAAGGTAATGCAAGATTTAGTAAAAATTGACCTGATACCTGAAGCTTATGGTGGACAAATTGCGACTGTACCAATTAGTGCCAAATCAGGTGAAGGCATTGATGAGCTGTTAGAAACAGCTTCTCTAATAGCTGAACTAGAGGACTTACGTGCTAACCCTAATGTAAATGCTAAGGGTATTATTATTGAATCCATCTTAGATAAGCGTGCAGGTGTAAAAGCAACTATGCTAGTTCAAGAGGGCACTTTGCATGTGGGTGATTATGTTGTCAGTAACTTAGTCTGGACCAAAGTGCGAGCTTTAATTGACTATAACGGCAAACAACTTAAAGAAGCAGGTCCTAGCGTGCCCGTACAGATTTTAGGCTTTAATCAGCAGCCTATTGCTGGTGATAAAGTTGAGCAGGTTCAAAATGAGAAGTTGGCTAAAGAATTAATAGCACAACATATTGAGCAAAGCAATCTTAATGAGACTGAAAAGAATAAAAGTGAACAAGTTACTTTAGCAGACCTCTTTGAAAAACCTCAAGATCAAAAACTTAACCTTATCTTACGGGCAGATACACAGGGCTCGCTTGAAGCTTTAAAAGGTGTTATTGCCAAGGAAGCTGAAAGTGTAACAGAAATAGGAATCGAAGTTATGCTAGATGCTGTAGGTGCACCCACTGAATCAGATTTACTATTAGCTGGTACTGCCAATGCAGTCATAATGAGTTTTGGTGTAAATGCACCTGCTAGTGTCAAAAAATTAGCGGAGAAGCAGGGCGTAACCTTAAAAAGTTATCGGATCATATATGATCTTATAGAAGATGTGCAACGCATGATACGTGGGCGGATTGAGCCTGAGTATGAAGAAAAAGTCATTGGTCGTGCTGAAGTACGTATGGTTATAAAAGTACCTCGTCAAGGTCTTATTGCTGGTTCTTATGTGACCGAAGGGCTAATTAAACGTGGAGCTAAAGCTCGAGTTTTTCGTGAAGGTAAAGAAGTTTATAAGGGCTTAATTGCTGGACTCAAACGTTTTAAGGATGATGTACGCGAAGTCTCTAGTGGATTTGAATGTGGTATTAATTTACAAAATTATGACAATATTAAAGAAGGTGACATAATTGAAGCTTATGAATTAGTCGAGGTCCCTATTTAATCAAAAAGGGGGAAACTTTTTCTAGCTTACTGAATCACCTTGAAATCTGAGCAGTGGGTTTGCTTCTGAAAATAAGGAGAGTGCTAACACATCTGCAAGATTGCGTTGCGGGTCTAAATAGCAAAAACTTTTAGGACGCTATATACCTCAAGCCAAACTACTCAAACGTAAAATTTCGTCATAGGCATCTGGACAACTAGAATCGTCAAGTGAGGATTTATTTCTTTTAATGACTCCACAGTTCTTACACTTATGAACAATTATCCATCCTTTTTTAGCGTTATAGTCTATTTGTATAGGCTCGAGTACACCTTGACAAGAACTTGCCCTATCACCGGGGTTTATGTCTACATGCAATGAATAAAGGCAAAATGGGCAGTGATTACGGCAACTACCATTAACTAGTGGTGGTACCTCACTTCCACAATTAAAACAAACAAAATCGTTATTCCTATCTTTAGCAATAAAGTGACGCATGCTAAAAAGCATTCCTAATGTGCTGTATGTTGTAATCTTCTTCTGTGCCCAAAATCAAAAACACATCAAAGCGCATTGGTAAATCATCTTGCTGATAATGCTTTATTAAATAATGCAAGGCTGCTTGTCGTAAACGAAGTATTTTTTTAGAGTTAATAGTCTCTGCTGGTGCACCATAAAACACGGATTTCCTTTGCTTGACCTCTACAAATACAAAATCAATACCATGACGCATAACAAGGTCAATTTCTGCACCGCGTATGGTGTAGTTACTGACCAAAGTTTTATAACCTTTAGACTCAAGAAAACTTCTAGCTACTTCCTCTGCCCAGTGCCTTGCCACCTTATACCTTATCTAAGCTTGTGCCTTTAAAGAAATAGGAGTAGGTTGAACTGGCAGGGTTTCAGCATCTGCCCAAAGCCCCTCAATATCATAAAATTCTCTTGCTTCAGGACTCATAAGGTGTACTACAGTATCACCATAGTCCATTAAAACCCAACGCTCAGAAGGACCCTCTACTCCTCTTGGTAAAACCCCCACACTTTTTAACTCGTCTTTGACATTGTCTTGCATAGCCCTAAGTTGTAAGCTTGACCCTCCTGTAGCTACAATAAAATATTCAAGAGTTTCTGAAGTACATTTTAAGTCAAGTACCTTTATGTCAACAGCTCTCTTATCATCAAGGGCATCGACAATGCGTTGTATTGTAATGGGAAAATTATCTATACTTTCTTTCTCCTATTTTGCAATTAGATAGAGTAGTTCATCTAGGGACTACAATTACGGGTGTAGTCATTACATCTTCTTGTGAAGTATTTACCTGCATACCTCGAGAAACAGTAGCTTTTAGAGGATAAAAATTTGTAGCATCCCGACCTAAAATTAGCTCTACTCCTACTTGCGCACCTCTAGGTGATTCTATACTAAAAACCTGATGCTGATCTAAATGAAAAAATTCGGCATAGTAAGTAGCCTCTTGCCAATGATTATTATCAGCAAGAATGCGACTAGGTGCAGGATCGGGATCAGCATTGCGAATAAATAAGCGCTCTTCAGAAATGCCCATAGCTATAAGTCGCTGCTTGATCCAAGGAGCTAGGTTCTCTTCACCACTTTGATTCGTAATAAGTAAATCTACCTGAGGTATCTCACTAAAGTCTCGAGGTTTACCCCCAAAAGTTTCAGCTAACATTTCCTCAACTGCTGTAGCACGGGTTGCTTCATAGGTAGTACCTTCAATTGTATAGGTAGGCAAAGTTCTAGCAATCAACTCGAGTCCACCTAAACGTGGTAGCAATTTTATAATAAGTTGTGGAGGAAGATCAGTTTCAATCTCATCAATATAAGTATCAATAATTTCAGGAATAGCACCAACCACTCTTACATTAAGCTGCTTTGCCCGTACCAATAAAGCACTAGCTAAAGTTTTTAAATTGTCAATGCGCCCATAATCACCAATAGCAGTCTCACGAAAGCGTATAAAGTTAGCAGCCTCTTCACCATCAAGATGTTTTTCACCAGCTTTTAGATCTATAAAAAGTTGTGCTGCATTGTCCACATAATGCATGTCATAAGGGATGTTAATATCAACACCACCCAGAGCATCTACCACACGTTTAAAAACATCAATATTAACAATAGCATAATAGTCTATAGGCAACCCTATAATATCACTGACTTCTTTAACCAGACCTTCTGCCCCTTTGTAATGATACATAGAGTTAATTTTGGTTTGCCATTTCGATAAGTAAATATCCCTTGGAATAGCTATTAGATAGATTTTCTTATCTATAATTTGTACAAAAAGGATAGTATCAGTATTAGTGCCATAAGTGTTTCCCTCAGCAGGCTCATCCCAATCAACGATTCTTCCTAATCTGTTATAACGAGGTCCCCTAGCCACTTTTGTGTACTTAATATCACGCCCCGCTATAAGAAAGCTAACCCTGAGATTACTTTCTACTTCCTCACAATTAATAAGCTCACATTGTGAAGGTAAAAGTGGTGTAAGGTTAATATCTGTCTTAAACCAGTAACCAATTACACCTAAAATGGTTAATAGTAAACCCAAAAAAGAAAGTAATATTGCTCTACGCCGTGTTGCAAACCTCATTATAAACCTTTAGGGTGTCAGGATGTACCATTTTACCTCTTGATTGTAGATAACTTACTTTAGAAATCACTGCCCGCTGATAAGCTCTTTCTAAATTTCTTAGGGCTAATTCACTTATATCTTGATTTACACCACGTCCGGGCTCCGATACATCAGCGACATAAACAGCCATACCTACACTATCTTTTGATGAAACGCCAAACAAATGTCCTTCTATAGCATTAAGTACATTTTCATCTTTAATACCCCAATCTTGAGCAAGTTTGCGACCAGCTTTACCATGCAAAGTAAGAGGGCAAACTCTTTCAGTCTCAAGCTGTGGTGGTACTAATTTAAACATTTCTTTTGGTGATAATTCTCGAGCAATATCATGTAAAATAGCGGCCTGTGCTGTAGCATGTTGCTGAGATGGGCTAAAATTATTGGTTTGACTTATCTTATCTGCCAAAGTTAACACACGTAAAACATGCTCATAACGCTCTTGTGAAAGTTGCTGCATTACTCTTTGCCAATAAGGAGTTACGCCGATGCGACCATGAGAGCTTAAGTTACTAATTGTCTTTTGAGTAAGTTCTATCGAAAAGTTTTTTTCGTTTTTGCGCCAGTAACGACTTACCGCATAATTCCATCTAATAAAGTTGGTGTTTAACAAGATAGCACTCCACAAGCTTGGGGACTAGATAATAAATGGGACGCTTTACACCTAAGCGCTGACGTATATTTGTACTTGAAATATTAATTGGGGGAGCTTCTAAAAATATAGTAGCACGCTCTTTAAAGTAAGAATCCAATCGATTTAAATCATAGCCTAGTCTTGGATAAACAATTACTTGGAACTTATCAACTATTTCTTTTGCTCTGTACCAAGAATCTATATCAGCATAGGAATCTACACCCATAATTAGAAAAATTTTTGCCTTAGGATAAAGCTTGCATATTTCCATTAGGGTATCGAAACTATAAGAGACCCCTGAACGTTTTAGTTCAAGATGGCTTGCAAAGAAATTGGGATTATCTGCTGTAGCCAAAAGTACCATTTCATAGCGATTTTCTGCTTTTGCTACAGTAGGCTTGTGAGGTGGTTTTTTAGCAGGTATAAAAAGGATAGTATCAAGGCTGAGGTGCTCAAGCACTTGCTGAGCAATAAGCAAATGTCCTATGTGGGGGGGGTCAAAACATCCCCCAAGAAGACCAATCCTCATAACTTTATAGTTTACAAGCAAAATTGCTTCAATAGATGAGTGAGATGATACTTAAGTAATACAAAATGCCACTTTACCTCATCCTAAAAAGGATTATTTTCAATTAATCTTTTCTTCATCAAAGTACTCAAACACTGCCTCACCTATGAATACATCATCACCATTACATGCACCCATATTTTTAAGAAGTTTACTCACACCTAATTCTTTAAAATGGCTTTGCAAATATGCTACTGCTTCAGAGTTTGTGCTGTCAAAACGATTAACAAGCTTTTTAACCTCTTCACCTGTTACCAACCAACCATTTGAGACCTTTTTAACTTCAATAGGGGTAAACTTAACTACTTTGGTAGGTTTAGCCAACGGAATAGCTTTTTTGTTTGGCATTAACTCAAATAAGATATCTTTTACCTCTAGTAAGCCCTCTCCATTTAAAACAGAAGTTACGAGCATGGGCAAACCAAAGTCAGTCATTGTACTAACCATTTCACTTATGCTTGAGCCAATAAGGTCAACTTTATTAAGTATGATTACAGCAGGACGCTCTAAAAGTTGGTTATCATAAGCTTGCAACTCGCTTTGCAAAGTTTGTAAGGTTTCTTTAGGTTTTGAGCTAATATCTAAGACATAAACCAATAAGCGTGTTCGTGAAATATGACGCAAAAATTCTAGACCTAGACCTTTGCCTTGTGCAGCTCCTTCAACAATTCCGGGAATATCTGCTAGAGTAAAGCGCTCATCTACTCCACGTTGGACTACACCTAAACTAGGACTAAGCGTAGTAAAAGGGTAAGCAGCAACCTGAGGCTTCGCATTTGAAAGAGCTGCTACCAAACTTGATTTTCCGGCATTAGGATAACCTACCAAGCCCACATCTGCTATTAAGCGCAATTCTAAACGTAACTTACATTTTTCTCCGTGGGTACCATATTCGGCAAAGCGTGGTGCTTTTCGTCTCGAGTTGGCAAATGATGCATTGCCTCGCCCACCAAGGCCACCTTTAGCCACACACTCTTTTTGCCCTACCTTAACAAGATCAGCTATAAGCTCTCCTGTTTCTTTGTTATAAACAACTGTGCCTACAGGCACATGAATTATCAACCCTTCACCCTGATGTCCTGACTTATTACGCCCTTCACCATGCTTGCCATCTTTTGCCTTAAAAATATACTTGTCTAACAAGCGATCAAAGGAATTAACATCATTAATTGCCTCTAAATAAACACTTCCCCCACCTCCTCCATGACCACCATCAGGTCCTCCCTTGGGCATATATTTTAAACGCAACATAGACATACAGCCGTCTCCTCCCTTACCCCCTTGCACAACTATATCTATGACATCACGGAACATATTAGGTTTTGGCCTTTCTTTTTATAATGGTAGTTTCTTAGAATTACTATCACACAGAAAAATTTTATAATCAATCGATTTTTTCAGTTTTTTGCTAGCTTAAATTGTCTAGATCATAATTGAGGCATTGTTTGGTGATGCATAATCAGACGCTCAGCCCATTCTTGAGTAAATCTAGCACCTCTACTATTAAATTACTAGGTATCACAAGGCCCATTTTTGAAGAAGTATTGCCCAAAACTGGTATATAGCCTTGTCCTACAGCAGTATTGATGCCTATAACTTCACCTTTAGAATTTAGCAAAGGTCCTCCGGAGCTATCTACATCAATGTCAGCATCAATTTGAATCATAGGCTCACTTATTTTAGTTTGTGAAGGCATTTCTCCATCGAGAGCAGAAATTATGCCAGCAGTGACACTAGGGCCAGCATCCAAAGGATTACCAAGAACAATAGCTTCTTGTCCTATCTGTAAGTCATCTGAGTTACCCATAGGTAAAGGAATAGTGCCCTTAGGAATCTCCTCAGGGTTCTTAATTTTCAGTAAAGCTAAATTATAATTGCTATGGAAACCAACCACTTCTACTGCTAAATTATTATTACTACCTAGAAAATGCACTGTAATGTTGGCATATTCCTTAAGTTCCAACCCACTTGTTATCAAAGCTGGGCGTACTAAATGATAATTAGTAAGAACATGTATTTCATCAATTAGGAAACCACTACCTGCACGTTCGGGTAATAGCACTATACTTTCAACAAAATCTATTACATTGTTTGTTCCTTCAGGTGCTTTTAATGTTAGATTTTCTGGAAGACGCTCACGCAAACCTTCTTCCAAGTTTTCAGGTAAGTCTAAAGAAACATTTTCTTCTTCATCTTTATTATCCCAAGGCAAAGAGAAGTGCTTGTTACCTTGAGAGTCTTCTTTTAGAAAAGGAATTGGTATCTCGAAGTTAAGGTCATCTATCTCAACCTCAACTTCAAAGTCTTCAACATTCTCTTCCCAATTTCCCTCAACATTAATTGCTACTACACTTGGTCCAAAACGCTTTGCAATTTCTGCAATGTCTTGCTTAAAAGTTTCTTGTTCAGCAAGAGGAGTAACTTCTTGGCCTAATGATAGGGTGCTTACAAACAAAATTACAGTTAAAAAGAATAGACAACAGTTCATTGAAAACATAATAAAGTAGGATCAGGCATAATGTATTGTGACATGACTGCTAAATCACTTTCTATTTCGCTTCGTAGGGTCCATTAGTCTAAAGCACTAGCAAACTGCTTGTCATAAAGCTCTTTGTATAGCCCACCTCGAGCAAGCAAATCTTCATGACTACCCTCTTGTACTATTTGCCCTGCATTTAAAACAATAATACGTTCAGCATTACGAATAGTGCTAAGTCGGTGAGCTATCACAAAGGTAGTACGACCTTTCATTAAAACTTCAAGTGCCTGCTGCACTAAAGCCTCTGATTCGCTATCAAGAGAGCTAGTGGCCTCATCAAGAATTAGGATTTTAGGATTTTTTAAGAGAGCCCTAGCAATAGCAACACGTTGACGCTGTCCACCACTGAGCTTAACACCTCGCTCACCTACAAGGGTATTGTATCCATCAGGGAAGTCTTTTATAAACTCATGGGCATTGGCAGCAGTAGCAGCTTCTTGTACTTCTTGAGGGCTCGAGCCCTCCCTACCATAACCGATATTCTCCAAAATAGTGCCAGAAAAAAGCTGCGTTTCTTGTGGCACTATACCTATATGTGAACGCAGTTCTTGCAAAGAAAGCTGCTGCAAATCTTTACCATCTATTTCTATGTGTCCCTCTACAGGATCATAAAATCGAGGAATAAGGCTAATTAAAGTGCTTTTACCTGCACCACTTGGCCCCACTAAAGCTATGACTTCACCAGCATTAGCCCTTAAAGAAATATCCTTGAGGATAAATTCCTTTCCCCTATCACCGTAACGAAAAGAAACATTTTTAAAACTTACTACACCTTTAAGAATCCCTATTTTTTGAGGGTCTTGAACCTCTAGCATACTGCTTTGCGTATCTAAAAGCTCAAAGATTCTTTTAGAAGCTCCTAGTGACTCTTGGAATTGACTATAAAGACCCGCGAACGTACCAATTGAACCAGCTACATAAACAGTTAAAAGCAAAAAAGCAATTAAGTCACCAGCAGGCAAGTCACCTGCTAAAACCAAATGTCCCCCTACCCACAAAACTATGCTTATACCAGTAAACATGGCCATTATGATGCTAGGGATAAATATGGCGCGGACTCGAGCGCGATGCAAAGCCATCTGGTAAGAATTTTTAATCTCATTGTCGTAACGTGTTGTTTCTAGCTTCTCAGCAGTAAAAGACTTGACCACCCGAATACCAGTAATAGCTTCTTCAGCAGTGGCATTAGCATCTGCTACAAGGTCTTGGAATTTGGTGGATATTTTGCGTAAACGCCTACCAAAATAAGCCCCTGCTAGAATTACTGCAGGCATTATAGATAACATTAACAGTGTTAGTTTAAAATTGAGCACAAAAAGGAAAATAACCCCACCAATTAAAGTAATAAACTGGTTAACAAATTGGGCTAAAGCTTGTGAAACCACTGCCTGTACAGTAGTTATATCACTAGTTAAACGCGAAGTAATTTCACCAGTTTTACGCTTCTCGAAAAAACTAACCGATAAATCCATAAGATGGGCAAATAGTTTTTTGCGCAAATCTGCTACAACACCTTCACCTACTTTAGCAAGGTAAAAAACCCTAAGGTAATTAAAGCCTGCTTGCAATAGAAAAATTCCTAGCAGTAAAAGAGCAATAAAATTTAGGCGTGCAATAGGATCTGTTGTAGCATCTGTTGTAGCTTCTGCTGTAGCGTCCAAATCTGTTGTAGCACCCGTTGAGAAGTTTGCTAAGATACCACCTTCTTCTAAAAAAGCAGTGTTGAAAAGTTCCCTAACAATTATAGGAAAAGTAAGTCCTAGCAAACTAGCAAAGCTTACAGAAATTATGCCTATTATTAAGGCCTTACGATAAGGCTTAGTAAAAGCAAAAAGCCTGTTTAATTGTTTTATATCAGTAAAAGTATATCTAGATTTAGATGATGTGTTGGTGCTACTTGAGGAGTGCAAGTTTTTTATCGTCCCAATTATAGTTTATTAAGGACATAATTATTTCTGATATTGTTCCTTAAAGTGTTAATTCTAACCTCTGTTGTAGCATAATTCAATGGTACAGTTTTAGGCAAACAGAACCAAAAACAACTTCCAGCACCAAGCTTGCTTTCTACACCTATAGAACCGCCATGTGCTTCAACATAATGTTTAGCTATAGTTAGACCAATACCGCTTCCACTATCCTTACGCCCTTTTCTTGCTGGATCAACTCTAAAGAAACGAGTAAAAAGGTGTGGTAAAGCTTCATTAGGAATACCTTCACCTGTATCGCTAACAGAAAAGCGTAGCATCTTTTTGCTAAGAGTGCTTAAAGAAAGGGTAATAGTTCCTTCTTTTGGCGTATGGCGAATGGCATTACTGAGTAAGTTTGCTAACACCTGTGCTAAACGCTCACCATCAGCTAGAATATGAGGTTTAGGTTCAGGGTAATCAAGTTGCAGATTTACACCTGCTTGGCAACGCTGTGGATCAAACTCGAGCGCGGTTTGTTCAAGCAAAGTTACTGCATTGATCTCAGTCATATTAAGCTTAATGGTTTCTGCCTCTGCTTGCGAAAGTAAAGCAAGGTCATCTACTAAATGCTCGAGCCTCTCAAGTTGACGTTTACAAGCTTTAAAAGTATTTTCTGTCGCCGAAAAATGCCCATCCTCCATTCCCTCAATAAAGCCTTTTAAACTAGATAGCGGAGTGCTTAATTCATGGGCTACAGTGCCAATAAGTTCTACTCGTTGTTTCTCTGTTTGCTCGAGGGAACTAGCCATTACATTAAAGCTTTTGGCAAGTTTATTAATTTCGTCAGGGCCAGTTTCTTCAAGTCGATTATTATAGTTTCCTTGGGCTATAAATTCACTAGCAGATTGCATACGTTTTAGGGGTTTGACCATGTGCCTAGCAATAATCCAACTCACTAAGCATGCTATTAATACTGCTGCACCTACTCCCCATAACAGTGTACGGCGTACTGTTTCTTGACAAGCAATAAAGACATCACCTAAAACTGCAAAGAAGCCAACACTATTTAACCAAGGTGCTATTACCGTACTAGCAAGGTACAGTGTGAGGGCCGTTAAGCCTACTATAAGTAAGTGTGAACTAAGTAATCTAAAAAGTACGCTTTGGTGTTTCATTTTCCCTCAACAAATTTATAACCAATTCCCCAAGCAGTCTGTAACATAGCTGCATAAGTAGGATCAACTTGCATTAACTTACGCCTTAGATTCGAAACATGAACATCCACTACACGATCTACACCAATGTAATCCTCACCCCATACTTTATCAAGTAGCTCCCCACGGCTAAAAATCCGCTTTGGTTGTTTTGCCAAAGTTGAAAGCAGCTCAAATTCTAATCCTGTCAGCGTTATCATAATTGTGCCAATCTGCAAAGTGCGACACTCGAGGTCTATTAGCATTTCACCATATTGTAGTTTAGGATTAACCTGTAAGTTTGTACGGCGCAATACTGCCTGAATACGCGCTAAAAGTTCTCGAGGGCTAAATGGTTTTGTTAAATAGTCATCTGCGCCCAACTCGAGCCCCATTATCTTATCTTGCTCTTGCCGTTTAGCAGTAAGCATAATAACTGGGGTTGATTGATGCTCACGCAACTTACTTATGAACTCACTGCCTTCAAGTTGAGGCAACATCCAGTCCAGCACTATTAATGTAGGGGGTGTATTCAAGGCATGTTCAAGTCCAGAAAGCCCATCTTCTGCTTTATCGACTAGATAGCCTGATTGCTCGAGATATGTCTGGACAACCCAAGTAATATCAGGATCGTCCTCTACTACTAAAATTCGTTTTTGACTGAGGGTTGCCACATCATTATCTTGCCAGAAAAGTATTAAGTAAAATTAAAGGGAGTAGTTAGTAGCCAGTAGCTAGTAGTCAGTAAGGGTTTACTATGCTGGCTACTGACTTCTGGCTACCATATTGAACTTCAAGAAAATTAACAAAGATTTGCACTGGCCTAATAAGTTAGCTTTATTCTTTCTTAACATCTTCTACTTAAGCTTACATTGGCTAAAGATTCAGCGCTGTATCGTCTTGCCCTTACACATTGTGTATGCAAATTTATGACATGAACATAGAAGTGTTACTGGAACATGTTTCTAATATGTGTTTGTATCACAAGTAGTGTTCAGATGGAGAAATTATGCAGTCATTCATAGCATTCTGGTCTTTCGCACGACTTCTTACAGTATTGCGTGTAACTCTTGGTTTTATCTTTATAATGGCAGGCCAAAAAATAGCTTTTCCGGCCAATGTAGAAGCGCTAACTAATAGTTATACTGACCCCGGTTCAGGTTGGATTTCACCTATATTTGTCGAGAAGATTACTAGTTTAGGAATAGACATTGGTACCTTTTTACAAATACAAGGACTCATTGAGATGACCTTGGGTGTCCTGCTAATCTTTGGAGTAATCACGCCTGTGATAGCTGTGATTATGGGGCTTATGTACTGGTCTTTTACAACAGCTAATCCCATTGCTGGCGACTTACGATTAAGTCGTGATCTAGCACTTATGGGCTTATCTTTTGCTTTAGCGATTGCTGGACCGGGTGCATGGAGTATTGATGCTAACTTGCGTCAAAAACCTGCTAGTAATGTTTCTAAGACCAACATTTTCTTGCTTATAGTTAGATTCAGTTTAGCCTATACTTTTCTAGCCTCAGCACTGTTTACTGGCGGCAAACTAAACAACGTCCTTAACACTACTTTACCAATACCTCTTGTTTTGATAATAGGTGCATTATTAGCACTAGGACTGTTTCCTCGCTGGGTTAGTTTAGTAGTAGTAGGTTGGATGCTTTTCCTAGCAGGTAATAGTATAGCTGCTAAAGGTTTATGGTGGGGGCTCGAGGGTGCCAAGCGTGAGTTAGGTTTCTTAAGTGCCGCTTGGGCTTACTTGATGCTAGGTACAGACTGTTGGGCATTTGATTTAGTGCGTTTTAAAAAGATATTCAACAAACAGACACTTGGTTCAAACACTTAAGCGCTTGTGGTTTGCTTGCTCGAGCAAGTCTGTCTGTCTCGGTTCGTTGCTCGAGCAACTCCAAAGCTTCTTGGTAAAGGTACATCACCATTTAAAAATGGGGTTAAGGTTAACCTTGATGAAGTATTCTTCTTGACGTAGATGCATTCTGTATATACACTGATAAAGTGAGGTTTGAAGAAGACATAGATTACTCAGACATTCCACCAACTACACCTGAGTTATTTGCTAAAGCCGTGCTCAAAAAAGGTGGTGTAGTAGTTCGACAACCTAAAAAAGCTATTTCGTTAAGAGTAGATAGTGAAGTTATTGATTGGTTTAAAGCTCAGGGTGAAGGTTATCAAACACATATGAATGCTGTTCTAGAAGCTTATGTAAAAGCCCAAAAAGCTGCCGAAGAAAACTAAAAAAATTAACCCCAAAGTGTGTTTTATAGCATCTGTATGTAAGATTTTGCAAGGAATTAGATATCGCCTTAAATAAAACCTTTAAAACTAGATCTTTTGAGGAGGGTGTTCCTGCAAATGAGTCCTCAACACTTTGGCAATAAGCACAGCAGTACCTAAAATGCTGTCTAAACTATTTTTTTAAAGCCACAGAAATGTAAACGCTCATAGAGCTGTATATCAGAAAAGTTGCTTCAGTGTGTATAGGGCTCGAGCTTTTAAAATAGTTAATTGATCGCTTTGCTCGAGCAATTCATCAAGCAAAGTTTCTTCTTCATTAGAAAGCTCAGCTTCAGAGTTTTTCTGTAAAAGCTCATTAAGCTCTCCTTGTTCTGTGGGTGCAAGTTTGCTGTTAGCCAAGGCTTTTAGTTCAGCTTCACTTAATCCTCTCAAACATTTAGGGTCAGAAGGTTGAGCATTACTTAATTTTTGATACTCTTTGACATCCAGCACTACTCCTATACGTTTGCCCTCTTCGTTAGTTAGGTATTGTTTGGACTCGAGCATAAACTGATTATATCCTTTGAGCAAGAAAATGTGGTGGTTTCTCTAATTTAATTTTACTTCCACTGTGGCAAGTAATTGAGGACAGGTAAAATGTGAGTTAGTGTAATGTATTTTCTTCCTCGAGCAACTCCTCTATCCATTGCTCGAGCAAATCCAAAGCTTCTTGATAAAGTTTTAAGGGCACATTATCAAAAGCATTAACGCTAAAGTGTGTTTTATAGCGTCTGTAGGCTTTTTGGTAATGTACGGGTTTGCCACCTAATTGAATAGCATATTTGCGGATAAGTTCTTGCACCTTGGCACGTTTAACACTGTCAGAGCGTAAAGGTGTGTTTCTAAAGTAGTTTTTTAGTTTTTCTTGTTCACTTTCTAGTAGTACTAGGCGCTGGTATTGTTCGTCTAGTACTTGGGCGGTTTGTTTTAGGGCTTCGATAATGGTTAGGGGTTTACGGGTGATTTGTTGTGCTCGCCACTGTTCTTCAACTGCTATGAAGTAGCGTCTGATTTGGCGGCCTATTTGGTTTCGCTCGAGCATGGCCATTTCTTTAGCAATAGTTAAGCGAACATAATATTCTTTACTAGGACGACCTCCCCGACTTTTTCCAGAAATTCGGAAAAAGTCTTTACCTTCTACAGCATCTAGTTCATTGAGGCGGATTGTAACCCAGTCAGCAAATTTAGTTTTTATTTTCAAGCATCTCCATAAATCACGAGTGTTAACAAGGGGCTCACCATCTGCTTGATGCGAAGTTATGGGCAAAAGCTTTTTAAATTGGTCATGGGCTAATTCCATAACTTTCTCCTCTTGAGCAAAGAAGAAAGAAGCAATAGTTCTATCTTTAATAAGTAGGCAAAAAAGTTGCCAATTATGATGTAGGGCAAGTACACTTATCTCACCTCGTTTGGATTTTGAGGTACAGCTTTGGGCGTTACTGGTTTGACGACATAGAAACGCCCTAGCTGTCCAATTACTAAGTTAGCATAGTTCTAATTTTGCGTCAACGCTTATTTCGATTATGAATGATTAGACGTAGGTACTCTGATAGTTTTACTCCTTCTTCTTCCGCTTCCTTTTCAAGTACAAGCTTTATATCTTCAGGTATCCTAATAACAATTGCTTTAGTCTTTTGACCTTCTTTCAAGGGCTTGCGACCCACTTCTGCTCCTTGTTTCATACCGGGGATAAGGTTTTTAAGGCTGTTTGGATGCATTTGGCGACCTGCCATATTTCCATAATAAACCTTGAAGCTAGAAAATGGTATTTGTGTGTTTGTAGCTTATAAAATAAGCTTTGATAAAAACAGACTCTTATAGGCAACAATCGTAGGGGCTCAAAATCTTGAGCCCTACAACACGGTTATCATGACAAGTGTTTTTATCGCTTGTGTGGACGCTATGCTTAAAGGTATGTAAGGGTGCGCTTGTGTGTGTAGAGATACGGAATCTTGCGTCTCTACAACAGGGGTTGGTGTCTTTTCTAATTGTTTTAAGCTACTATTAAATCAATAGTTAATCAGGCAAAACACAAAAATTACAGTTCAGACAACTAACTACCTTCTGGATACTGGGGACAGGTTTTTTCGTAGGGCCTGTCACCTAAATACTTTTGCCACTCGGCTTTAGTAAAGTTGCGCCCAGCAATCTGGCAAGCTCGCTTTAACCAAGATTCCTTGTTTACATCCCACAATATTATGTTCTGGTCTTCACCACCCGAGGCTAAGGTGTTGCCATCAGGACTAAAAGCTACACTCAACACTTGATTTTTGTGCCCAGTAAGCGGTTCGCCCAATGGCTGGTGAGTTTTCACGTCCCACAATATTATGCTCTGATCAGAACTGCCTGAGGCTAAGGTATTGCCATCGGGACTAAAGGCCACACTCCACACTGCGCTTTTATGTCCAGTAAGAGGTTCACCCAATGGCTGGTGAGTTTTCACGTCCCACAATATTATACTTTGATCGAAACTGCCTGAGGCTAAGATATTGCCATCTGGACTAAAGGTTACATTCCTCACCGCACCTTTGTGTCCAGTAATAGGCTTGCCCAATGGCTGGCGTTTCTTTATATCCCACAATATTATGCTTTGATCAAAACTGCCTGAGGCTAAGATATTCCCATCTGGACTAAAAGCTACACTCCACACCAAGTGCTTATGTCCAGTAAGAGGTTCACCCAATGGCTGGCGTTTTTTTACATCCCATAATGTTATACTTTGATCGAGACTGCCTGAGGCTAAGGTATTACCATCGGGACTAAAAGCTACACTCCACACCCAGCTCTTATACCCAGTAGGCAGCTCACCCAAAGGCTGGCGTTTTTTTACGTCCCACAATATTATGCTATTATCATTACTGCCAGATGCTAAGGTATTACCATCGGGACTAAAGGCCACACTCCACACTGCGCTTTTATGTCTAATAAACGGTTCACCCAACGGCTGGCATTTTTTTATATTCCACAATATTATGCTCTGGTCTTCGCTGCTCGATGCTAGGGTGTTGCCATCTGGACTAAAAGCTAAATTACACACTCTGCTATGATGTCCTGTAAGAAGTTCACCTAATAGCTGGCGTTTCTTTGTATTCCACAATATTATACTCTGATCGTAACTGACTGAGGCTAAAGTGCTGCCATCTGGACTAAAGGCTATGTCTGATACCCAGTTTTTATGTCCAGAAAGAGTTTCACCCAATTGTCGGCGTTTTTTTACATCCCACAATATTATGCTCTGGTCTTCGCTGCCTGAGGCTAAGATGTTACCATCTGGACTAAAGGCTACACTCCTTACCCTATCTTTATGTCCAGTAAAAGGCTTACTCAGAGGCTGACCTTTTTTTATATCCCACAATATTATGTTCTGGTCAGAACTACCTGATGCTAAAGTATTGCCATCTGGACTAAAATCCACACTCCACACTCCATCTTTATGTCCAGTAAGGGGTTTACCCAAAGGCTGGCGTTTTTTTACATCCCACAATACTATGTTTTGATCAGAACTGCCTGAGGCTAATGTGTTGCCATCAGGACTAAAAGCTACACTCAACACTTGATTTTTGTGCCCAGTAAGTGGTTTACCCAATGACTGGCCTTTTTTTACATCCCACAATATTATGCTCTGGTCTTCACTGCCCGAGGCTAAGGTGTTGCCATCTGGACTAAAGGCTAGACTCCACACCCAGTTTTTATGTTTAGTAAGAGGTTCGCCTAATGGCTGACGTTTTTTTACATCCCACAATATTATGCTTTGGTCTAAACTGCCTGATGCTAAGATATTACCATCTGGACTAAAGGTTACATTTCTCACCCCATCTTTATGCCCAGTAAGTGGTTCGCCCAAAGGCTGGCGTTTTTTTACATCCCACAATATTATGCTCTGGTCATCACTGCCAGAGGCTAAGGTGTTTCCATTGGGACTAAAGGCTACACAAGTAACACTTTCTAAATGCTCAAACAAAGTAGCTTGTAGTTCAGGAGGGGTATTTTGCAAAGTACGTAAAATATTACTAAGGTTTTCTAAATTTTTTCGTATTTTATAAGCACTTTTAGCATACAAACAAGCTTGACTAGCAGAACCATTAAAAGGGCTTGGAGAAACGGCTGCTAACACTGCTTGCGCCCCTAGCTGGCGTACTAGGGCTAATTCAGCATTTTCTTCTGCTTTTATACGAGCTTTTTCTATGTCTTCGATATACTGTTTTTCTTTAGCTTCTTGCTTTTGTTGTTCATGTTGGCTTTCTTCAATAAATTCTACAACACTCTTCTCAAGCCCCGTTTTATATTTGGGTAGCAACTCTAAGGCCATATCTAAGCGCCCATCACTTAAAAGCCCTCCAAAGCCCTGTTTATACCTTTCTGCCATTTCGGCAAAATGTCTCAGCCATGTCCTATCTTTAGAAGGCATATTTTCTTTTATCCAAGCTTTACCAAAAACCTTTTCATATATGCGGTTGCGTACCTTTAGGTATAAGCTGTCAGAAGAATTTTGTATTGCCCAAACCTCAGAGGTTTTCAAAACTTCTGAATTTCCTTTGTATACACTCTTTAACTTAACCACACCAGATAACTTTAAGTGATTGTGTACTAGCGACTGGGGATCATCTTTTATTAACTTGCCTTTTAAAATGTCTAGGTAAACCCCCAGCAGTACTTCTACCTCAATCCCTTCTGGCAAGCGCTGCGTAAGCATATTTTTCACAAAATCTAAATTACTGTCCGTAGTAGCTGTTTCATCGAAAAACAACTTTTTGACCAAAGAATCTACAAATTCTTTACCTACACCTGAATAGCCAGCAGTAGTCTCTCTTGCTACCTCTGCACAAAGTCTCTGTGTTAAGTAAGGATGCCCATCCGTCCAGTATAAAACCCTTTCTAAAAGCTCATCTGCAAGTTCAGGAGGGAAACCTTCTTTTAAAGGTTTGGCTTCTTCAGGACTAAAATCATTTAGCTCTACTGCTATACCTATATTAAAAGGTGTGCGCACAGGGTCACTTATTAAGTCATTGGGCATAATGCTACCAATAAGCACAAAAGAAAGCCTTTTTAGCTCTGGGTTTTCTGCACGGTTGTTATACAGCGCCCTTATAGCTGCAAAGAAATCATCAGTAGAAAAACTTAGACTACGAATAGTGTCAATCTCATCAATAAAAATAATTATTTGACCTTTAATAAAAGGAAGTAAAACTTCCTCAAGAAACTGACTCATACGGTGCTGAGGAGAAATGTCTAAATTATCTTGCCAATAAGCTCTTATTTCTGCCTTTTCTAAACCTAAAGCTTGCCCTATAGTACTTAACAAACCAAAGTACCACTGCTCGAAAGTTACTTGCTCTACTCCTATAATAGACATGTCAAACATTGCAACATTGATATGATGCTCTTTTATTAAGCGTGCGCCAGTGCGTACCTTCAAACTTGACTTTCCCATCTGCCGAGAGGTGAGCACATAAGCAAAATCACCTTCTAAACAGATTTTAAGTAACTCATTATCTGCCTTACGAATTACATAAGCCTTTTCAGGACTGTTAATCGTTCCACCAGTTGTATATATATCTTTACTATCTGGCACTGTAATTTTAAATAACCTTGCTTCTTTCTAAGCAAGAAAGTTCTAAATTATTTGCTGGAGAAAAACTTTCTTGGCTTATACCTTTAGGCTTGAATAGAAAATATCCCCCTATAATTAATGCAACAATAAATAAGCCTGTGACAATCCATTGAATTGGAATTCCTTCTAATGTAGATAAATACCAAGGGGTTTTACGCTTAGCCCTATCATAATCAGATGGAACAAACGTACCCTGTTCAATAAATGGTTTCCAATAATTCTCTACAAAGCCTTCTTCTTCAATATATTCTCCATGGCCTGAATTGTGAAACCTGTCTTTGACTAAAACATGTCCAAACCCATGAGTGCCTGAGGCACCATAACCCCAACTAGTTGCTTTAGCAAGCACTGGCCAAATATCACGTTTACCACATTCATTTACAATCTCACCAACTTGCCCAGAGACATCTTCCCACTCATATTCCCTTGGCAAAACTGAACCAAAAAGTATCAAATGTCTAATCTTTAGGTCTTTATTCTTTTTTAATAAATGACCTACTATATATGCCCCAAAACTCTGAGCAATTATAGATATTTCACCGCTAGGATACTTTTCTTTTACTATTCTGAGCTGTTTCTTTACACGACTTATTGGTCTTGAACGGGTCAAAATAGGCGATAAAAATTCAAAGGCATTAAAGTACCTGTATCGAATTGGAAAAACTTTTACTACCTTGCCTTCTTCAAGCTTGTTTACTACCCTTTCTTGCCAATCACCTTGTGATCTTATCCCATGAATTAATAAAGCTATACGTTTCATCTTAGATTTTACTAGAGGTGAAAAAAAGTCTTTCAGGAACCTTCTATATAATTCATTACGAATTTTAAAACCCCTACGAGTATACTTTACAAAACCTGCCCTATATAGTGCATAATTATCCTTAATCTCAAGTTGTTCATTGTTGCCTAAAAGTTGCTTGAGACTATCTTTTAGTTCAGGATGTTTTTCTAGTAATTGCTGAAAAGAATTCAAATGCGCTTCAAAAGGCCCATGTAGCTTTATTGCCTTTTCATCAAGCTGCTCCACATTACCTTGTTCGGTAATCAACCAGTTAAAAGCTTGTCCAGTTAGATAGGGGTGTCCAGAAAGTAATTCCCATAACTTACTTAAGGAGCTTTCTTCTAAGGGATTGTTATACTTGCTATTTAACTCTCTTAATTGTTCAACGTTAAAGTCTTGCAGATATATGTGCTGTGCCACATTAAAAGGGGAAACACTATGATTTTTAATAAAGGGATCTGTAGAAGTAGCAATAACTAAAATAAGGTTTAGCCTTGCCCAAGCATCTTCATTTCTTTTTTCATGCCAGCTACGCAACATACTAAAAAAATCGGCAGCAAAATTAGCTGAAAATAACCTATTTGCTTCATCTATAGCAATAAGTAAAGGTTGTGTAGTTTCTCTTAAAATATACTTGGCCATATAATCATTGCCATTAGCGTTGTTGCCATCCTCTGGAGCCCAAAGATCTTGGTCTGTGGTTCTATCAGCTAGAGATAATTTACTGCTAATCTTTCGAAAAAAACTTTGGTAGAATTTCGCTGCACTTTCCAACTCAGTTTGGTCAAAATCAAGAAGACTGAGGCTAGCAACTTGCTTATCTTGTTGCTTTGCCTGCTCTATCATTCTTACTAGCAGTGAGCTTTTACCAACTTGAAAAGGTCCTTCAATAACTATTGGTTGATTAGCTCCTAAAAGCATATTCTCAGCAAGTCTGTCAGCTTTACGCTTTATGTAAAACTTGGAATCAGGAGACATAGCACCGCCTACAGGAGGTAACATTTCAGCAGTAAGTGCAGGGGAATCTTTTTTATGGAACGAAAGATTTTGTTGAAGTAAATCAGTTTTCTGGTCGGTGTGTGGTAATATTTTTACTGCAAAAGCTTTTAATTTAATATTACCACTATTAGCTTGTCTTGCCTTTTCTACTAGCTCTAAAGCCCACCCCTCAGCTTCTGCTTTTTTTATAGAGGGTGTTTAAAAATTAAATAGACCTCCAAGTAGGAGTGTTAGTATTAGCCAAACGCTTAAGCATAATGTCACAACTAGCCATGTAGATAAAAGCCTCACTGGATGAGGTTAAATGTTCATAGTCTTTGCTAAGCCGACGATAGTTACCTAACCATGCAAAGGTTCTCTCTACTACCCAACGTCTATGTTGAAGCACAAAGCCTTTAGAACCTGCTGGAGGAGAAACAATCTCTAGTACAACACCAAAACATAGTAGCATACGTTTCCTAAAGTCCAGACCTCTATAACCTTGATCAAGCCAAATGTGGTGTAATCTTGGTAGCAGATGCCTAATATTGCCTAGTAGAAGTGACAAACCCTTTCGTTCAGGCACGTTAGCCTTTGTGACTAGAATGATAAGTAGAAGTCCTAAAGTATCAACTAGTATGTGCCTTTTTGAGCCATTAACCTTCTTGCCACCATCATAACCATTACCATACAAGCTACCTGCCTTAACTGACTGACTATCAGCACAACCAGCACTTGGTTCTTCATTACGATCTAACTCTTTTCTGAGCTGCTCTCTCAAGTATTTATTCAGTTTAGTCCATATTCCTAGTTTACGCCATTTGGCAAAGTGGTAGTACACAGTTTGCCATTTGGGAAAGTCACTTGGCAAATCTCTCCATGTACAACCATTTCTAAGCACATAACGTATTGCATCAACCAACAAACGCAAGTCAAATGCTAAGGGTCTTCCTCTACGATTTTTAGGTAATAATTGCTCTAAATAAGCTTCTAGAATATCCCATTCTCGATCTTTTAAGTCTGTTGTATACTGCTTTTTTTGTTTCATTAACCCTACTTAACTATAAGTGGGGTCTATTTTTCAAACAACCTCTAAGCCTGAAGCAAATATCCTCTAAAGTACCTTTGCCAGCTATAGCCTCTAAGCTCTTATCAAACTTAAAGCGCAGCATTCTTTCTAAATCTGTTTCTGTAGGGAAAGCACTGATAAGTGCTCTAGTTAGTTCCTCATATTGCTCACCAGTTAATTGCATCACAAGGGAATTATATCCTATATTCTCCCAATTTTTTTTAACTTGTTCCCAAGCTCTACTTTAGAATAGCATTGGGTAAATTCGTGCTCGGAAGGGTTCAAAAACTTGAACCCCTACGATTGGTGCCCATAAAACCTATAGCAGGATTTTTAGAAATTTGAGGGTACATTCGCATTTCTCTAAATTTTTGAGCAAAAGAAAAAAGAACCCTAAAAATCAAAGAAATCTTTAAAATCAGACGAATCACAGTTCAGACAAAGAAACTGTAAACCACTCCAACTTTTCCTTTAAAGAAACAACTTCCCCAACTACTAAAGTTGCAGGTGCCTCGAGCTTAGCCGCATAAACTTCCTCAACAATATTCCCCAAAGTTCCTACAACAGTTTTTTGCTCAGACATGGTACCTTTTTGTATCATTGCCACTGGTGTTTCTGGTGATCGCTTATACTCTATAAGTTTTAGAGTAACGTACTCTAGGTTGCTTAGCCCCATTAGTACTACTAGAGTTTCAGCTTTAGCCAAAATCGACCAATCCAAAGTAGATTCAGGCTTATTAGGATCTTCATGTCCTGTAACTACTGTAAAAGAAGTTGCCATATGCCTATAAGTTACTGGAATACCAGCATAGGCTGGCACAGCAATAGCTGAGCTTATTCCCGGTACTACCTCAAAAGGAATACCTGCTTCTTGTAAGGCTAAGGCTTCTTCCCCTCCTCTGCCAAAGACAAAAGGGTCGCCACCTTTTAAGCGCACCACTTTTAGACCTTGCTTTGCTTTATCTACTATTAGTTTATTTATTTCTTCTTGTTTGAATTTCCCAGACTTGCCAACGAAGATTAGTTCTGTTTCTTCTTTGCACTTGAGTAATAGTACAGGATTAACTAATAAATCATAAGCTACTACATCTGCTTCAGCCAAACGTTTTAAACCCTTAACTGTAATTAAATCGGGATCACCGGGGCCAGCGCCAACTAGAGAGACAAAACCTACTATGGTAACTCCAAAGGCAACTCCAAAGGATCATCTTGGTATACGGGTGCTACACTTACTCCCCAAAAAGTTGCCCCATCACCTACTTGCCAACTAATAGTCACAAATTGCCCTTCAAAAGGCTGTAAATCCACCTCCATTGGTGCCATAGTCTCTTGCATTCTAGTTGAGAACAAAGTCAGAAAAGAGCTTTTGCGCATATCTTCGGGGGCTAATATCTTAAGCTCACCCTGACAAACAAAACCAAGGGCCTGATTATCCATAAGTGGCTCATCTAGTATCCCTTGCTTATCTTCAGTTAATATCTCGGGTTGATTTTCAGTTGAATCAGTTAGTGCAAAGCACAATGGCAATAAAACTATAGTGAGTAATAATAAATTCTTTCTCATTTCAATCTAGTAATTTTACCAGTCTTTTTATTAGCAATGTATTGCCAGTCAACTTCAGTAATGCGGTCGCAATATAGCCCTGATCCTCCTGATAGTGATCTTCTATTACTATTACCCTCAATATCTTGAGGAAAACTATCAACTAGTACTTGTAAGGTTAAGCCCCAGCCCCAACAGCCCGGATTCCAAAGTTTTATATGAAAACGTACTTGATCATCTACAAAAAGTCCCGAATAGTTATTTAGCACTATATCCTTAGGTTTTTCAATATAGTCATGAACAAGGTTATGACAGTTTGCTGGGACATTAGGGGGGCAAATAGAAAAGTTAGCTTTGTCATCAACATCACTTAGGCTAACGATAATTTTCTTATCAGGTGTAGTTGCAGGTTTACAGGACTGTACATAAAAGCTCGTGGTGTCACCAATGGTAGCAAGACTACCATCAAGACTTTTTACTACATAAGAAATAGGTACAGCAATGGTTGCCTCAGAAGGCACAAAGAACTTATTTAGATCCGTTATAGCTGCTAATGCAGCGCTTTGTGAACCTCCAAAAGCCATGAGCCTCGTACGGCTGTTTTTTATGGTAGAAAGTTGCTTATCTGTAACATCAGCCCCACCACTAAATGCCCCATAGACAGCACTAACTGCTGCTTCTAGCTCTTGATAGCTGTCTACTTGTTCACTTGTAAGAGTATAAAAGAGCATACGCCCATAGGTAACAGATTTTACATATACTGGTAAGTTATTCTTACCAATACGTTTGGAAGCTTTTTCTGCTCGGAGGTCTTTTTTAACTACCGAATCAGCCAAAAAGTCCTTGGGCTTGTGGATAGAGCCTTCATCAAAAGAAATTGTGAACATAGGCTGAAAAAATCTAACCACAATAGTATGACTATTTGCCTTACGGTTTGCCCCAAAGTTAAAATCGGCGTCAATAGTAGCAAAAACACTTTTATAACCTGCTGAAATACCAATGTTAGTAAGAGCTTGTTCAAAAGTATGAGCTTCTTCGCGTTCATAAGAAACCTTGCCAGCTACAACATCAATTTCACCTAATCGAGTATCAGCACGCCTAATAAGTTCAGAAATAGCACTACGCATATTAGCTGTAGTGGGTTCATCAATTTTTATACTAGGGTCTTTAATATTTAGATCAATTGTCAGGGTAATAGCTGAACGCTCTAAACGAACAGAGTCGAAAACCCCTGTGGCTATACCTTTACCTTGTAACAAAGCGCCGGGATAAAGAGTGTCAGAGTTTATACCTGCATGAATTATATTTTCGTAGTTTTTACTGATATTTTTTTCTTTAGCAGTACAGTTGTATTTTTGACCATTAGCACTCAAAGAACCTTGCAAATCGTCAGGACTACGTGTGTCTATAGATTGGATGATGGGTGTTTGCCATGCTGATAATCTATTCAAGTAAGTATTAACAGAAGGGCCTTTACAAGTAGCCAAAAACAATAGACCCAAGCTAATAATAGTTATATAGATTAACTTCCTCATCTCAAACTTTCCTTGAGTATAGTTTATGCCTGTTTGGAATTTTGTCGCTATAAAATTTATGATGGGCTTGCTTAAAAAGAAAACCCTCAGCTTTAGCCGTTGGATGAATTTTTAAGGATTTCTACAAGAAATCTTTTCTTTTGCAATTCAGCAACTTATTTCACAGCATAGTTTATGCTATTGACATTAGCATAAAAATATGATTGAATAACCATCAGTGATTATCTTTGAGTTCAAAGCATACCCTAATAAAACACAGGAAATAGTGATTAATGAAGCTATTCGTACTGTAGGTTTTATAAGAAATAAATGTTTGCGCTATTGGATGGACTCAAAGAAGGATGACAAGGTAAGTAAGTACAGCATGATTAAATACACTACTAAGCTCAGAAAAGAGTTTAGATGGTGTAATAAGTTAAACTCAACCGCTGTGCAAGCTGCTGGTGAAAGAGCTTGGTCTTCTGTTGCAAAATTTTACGACAATTGCAAGAAGAACATCAAGCCCGCTGGTTATCCAAAGTTCAAAGATAGTCGCAGTGTTGAATATAAGCATTCAGGATGGAAGTTAAACATTCTAGATAGAAGGATAACTTTCACTGATAAATTTGGGATAGGTGAGTTGAAACTAAAAGGTACACGCATGTTTCACCCGCAAGAGAAAATTAAACGTGTACACTTGCTGAAAAGAGCTGATGGCTACTATGTTCAATTCTCTGTAGATGTTGAGCGTAAAGAAGAAATTCAACCCACTAAAAAGGCTATTGGTTTAGACGTTGGTTTGAGTCATTTTTATGCAGATTCAAACGGTCAACAAGTAGAAAACCCTAGATTTTTTAGGACATCTGAAAGGCAACTTAAAAAGCTTAGCAGGAGTGTTTCTAATAAGGTTAAGGGTAGCAATAATCGTAAAAAAGCCAGAATCGTATTAGCTAGGAAGCATTTAAGGGTAAGCAGGCAGCGTAAAGACTTTGCAGTGAAGTTAGCAAAGTGCGTAGTCCAGTCTAACGACCTAGTAGCCTGTGAAGACCTGCGAATAGCGAATATGGTTAAGAATGGCAAATTAGCTAAAAGTATTAATGATGCTGGTTGGTATCAATTCAGACAATGGCTGCACTACTACAGTAATGTGTATAGCAATATAGTTGTACCAGTAGCACCACAATATACCTCTCAAGAATGTAGTAATTGCGGTAGGATTGTCCAAAAAAGTCTAAGCACTAGGACGCATGCTTGCAAATGTGGATTAGTAATAGACAGAGACGAGAACGCAGCAATTAATATTCTAAGAAAAGGTTTAGCGCAAGTAGGGCAGGGCATGCCCGAATTCACGCTTGTGGAGACAGGTACCTCTGTACACGGTGGAGAAATCCCTCATGTATAAGTACGGTCGTTGAAGCAAGAATCCCTTGCTTTTTGCTCAGAGAGCAAAAAGTTTGAGCGTAGGCTCAAATCTTTAGGCAAGGGAGTGTCAAAGGATGAGATTATTGTATAAGGGTATACTTGTAATGGTATGAAAATGGACATCTATTAGCATCACTGTGGTATTTGAAAGGGAGATGGAGAGATGAGGAGCGGGGAATAAGCTTTTAGACAAGATGTTCATTTCTTATCCGTTTTTAGTATATATAGCGTTTTCCTTAGTAATTGATAGTTCTAGGTAATCTTTGAGGGACGACATTTTTGTATGTTTATATAAATCATTTTATCTGGAAACAGCTATACATCAATCTACTTAATAAGGCTTGACAACAATTTCTGGATTTCATAAAATGTACATATAAATGGCCATTTTATTGAGGTGAAATATGTCAACTGTTTATTCTATTGCTGAAGCCCGTAACCAATTTACCACCCTAATTCGTAATGCAGAAAACAACGCTGAAGCTGTTAAAGTGATGCGTCATGGTAAACCTGTAGCTATTATCTTATCAATTGCCGAATACGAACGACTCATTGAAACAAGACCCAAACCTGATTTCGAGACTGCCTATCAACAATTTCGGGAAAAATGGCAAGATGTAAGTGTGGGCACAGAAGATGATATATGGTCGGATGTTCGCGATAAATCAACAGGGGATGAGGAGAATCCGTGGCTTTAAAGTATCTTGTTGATACTAACATTATTTCCGAGCCAGAAAAGACTACTCCTAATGCTCAGGTTGTTAGATTGCTTACTATGCACAAAAATGAAATTGCCTTAGCCTCTATCAGTTGGCATGAACTGTTTTATGGTTATCACTGTCTACCCTCATCCAAACGTAAAGAGCGCGTAGGTAATTTTATTAAGCAAACGGTAGTTGTCATCCCTATTTTACCATACGAACAGCTTGCAGCCGAATGGTTTGCGAAAGAAAGGGCTCGACTTAGTCAAATGGGATTGATGCCTGCCTACGCTGATGGACAAATTGCTGCTATTGCCGCCACCAACAATCTTATTTTAGTTACACGTAATACAACCGACTTTGCCCAATTTACCGATATCAATATTGAAGATTGGTTCTAGTCAATATGTTACTCTGAAGCATTTGCAAAGGAGTATTAATGTCATATCAAAAAGTCAATGTTCCTGAAGGGGATAAAGTTTTTATAGAGAATGGTAAGTTACAAGTTAGTGACAGGCCTATTATTGCCTTTATAGAAGGTGATGGCACTGGTCCAGATATCTGGGCAGCTTCACAGCGTGTTATTGATGCTGCGGTAGAAAAAGCTTATGGTGGTCAAAAGCAAATAGCTTGGATGGAAATTTACGCGGGGGACAAGGCCAACAATGTTTATGGCGAAATAGTTTGGCTACCAGATGAAACAATTTCCGTATTAAATGAGTATCTAATTGGCATCAAAGGCCCTTTGACAACACCCGTGGGTGGTGGCATTCGCTCTATTAACGTAGCTATACGCCAGAAACTTGATCTTTATGCTTGCTTGCGTCCCGTGCAGTATTTTGAAGGTGTACCTAGCCCTGTTAGGGAACCTGAGAAAGTAAACATGGTTATCTTTCGTGAAAATACAGAAGATATTTATGCTGGCATAGAGTATCAAGAAGGCACAGAAGCAGTCAAAAAATTCTTAGAGCTATTTAAAGAAAATTTTCCTGAATCTTATGCTAAGGTGCGTTTCCCTGACAGTAGTGGCATAGGCATTAAACCTGTTTCAAGAGAAGGCACCCAGAGGCTTGTTAAAAGTGCTGTAGATTATGCCATAGCTAATAACCTGCCCTCTGTAACCCTTGTACATAAGGGAAACATAATGAAGTTTACAGAAGGTGCTTTTAGAGATTGGGGTTACCAGCTTGTCAAAGAGCAGTATGGTGCACAGGAGCTAGATGGTGGTCCTTGGTGCACTCTTAAAAATCCTAATAGTGGCAAAGAAATTGTTATTAAAGATGTTATAGCCGATGCTATGTTGCAACAAGTACTTACTCGTCCTGCTGAATATAGTGTTATAGCCACACTAAATCTTAATGGTGATTACCTCTCAGATGCACTAGCAGCACAGGTAGGTGGTATTGGTATAGCTCCCGGTGCAAACATTAATTACCAGACTGGTCATGCTGTTTTTGAAGCTACTCACGGTACTGCCCCTAAATATGCAGGTCAAGACAAGGTAAATCCTTCATCTGTTATCCTTTCAGGTGAGATGATGTTGCGTCACCTAGGTTGGAATGAAGCTGCTGATCTTATCACTAGTAGTATGAGCAAAACTATTAGTCAAAAGACTGTTACCTACGACTTTCACCGTTTGATGGTTGGAGCAAAACTTTTAAAGTGTAGTGAATTTGGTGATGCACTTATTGCTAATATTTGATTTATTTTTGTAGCAAAAATTTGGATACTAAAATTGGACATTTTCGAGGAATTATATTTATGCTAAAGGGCGTCCAGATACTAAGTTTCTCCAAGAAACTTAGTGTCTTTAGGCTATGTTGCAGCTAGATCTTTACCCATTATAGTTTTATGGCAAAATTTTTCAATTTCATTGACGGGCAAAGGCTTGCTATAAAGATAGCCTTGGACACTATCACAACCATGATATTGTAAAAAGTCATGCTGGGGTGTAGTTTCAACTCCTTCAGCAACAGTTATCAGATTAAGACTCTTAGCCAAAGTTAATATCATAAGCACAATACCAACGTCTATATTTTCCTTGTCATCTTCTAAGCTACTAATACCTCCTATAAAACTTCTATCAACTTTTAGATAGTCTACAGGCAAGCGTTTAAGGTGGCTTAATGATGAGTACCCTGTGCCAAAGTCATCAATAGATAAATACACTCCTAAACTTTTGAGCGCCTTTAGAACATCAAAGCTGTGAGTTTGATCAGACATGGCTGCAGTTTCAGTAACTTCAAGCTCGAGGAACTTCCCTTCTAATTGATGAGTTATAAGTGCTGCTTGCACTTGCTCAACAATGTCATCGCGTTGCAACTCTTTAGCAGAAAGGTTAACTGCTACTCTAACAAAAAGACCTTCCTGCTGCCAAACTTGCAATTGCTGACAAGCTTTGTTCAATACCCATTTGCCTAAATCATGAATTATTCCCACATCTTCAGCAATTGGAATAAATTTAGCAGGAGAAATGTAACCTTGTTCTGGATGCTTCCAACGCAGTAAGGCTTCTAAACTATCGATAGAATTATCGTTTAAATTAAATCTAGGTTGATAATACAAGGAGAATTGTTCTTGCTCGAGCCCTTTTATAAGCTCATGCTCTATAAAAAAACGCTCTTTTACCCTTTTACTATCCTCTTTACGAAAACAAACATAATTACTCTTTTGGCTAAGTTTTGCCCGATACATAGCAATATCAGCGTATTTTAAAAGATCTTTAAGGGATTTACTATCGCTAGGATAACTAGCAATACCAATGCTTACACCTATGGATATAGTATAGCCTTCAACATAAAATGTTAACTCTAGATCAGAAAGTAACTTTTGAGCAACTTTTGCGGCACTTTCAGAATCAGTATTATGCAATACGCAAGCAAACTCATCCCCACCTAGCCTTGCGATTATGTCGCTTTTACGCAAACAGAACTTTAATCTTCTACCTAAGTGCTTAAGCAACTCATCACCTATTTGATGTCCCAAAGTATCATTTATATCTTTGAAACGGTCTAGATCAAGGTACATAAGTGAAAAAGAAGTATTTTGTCTTTCTGATAGCATAATGCTATGCTGCAAGTGTTGTTCTAGATAATTACGGTTTAGCAAACCAGTCACAGAGTCATAATTAGCAAGATAATTAATTTTTTCTTCAGCTTGCTTAAGTTCAGTTATATCTTGCGCTGTGCCTACAACAGCAGTTACCTTACCATTTTTGTCAAAAACAGCCTTACCATTAGCTAAAATATGACAGTATTTCCCATTCTTTATAATTCGTATCTCAGAGGTAAATGGCTTTCCCTCACTAGCAAGTTTTATAGAATCGTTTCGGTGTCTAGCAACATCGTAAGGGTGGATCATCTGCCAATATTGTTCTTGAGTAGGTGTTTGTGTAACCCCAAAGATATTTTTTAGCTCATTGCTCCACGCGAGGTAGCCAGTTTCTAAAGTAAAGTAATAACTACCAATTTTACCAGCGTTTTGAGCTAAACGTAGTTGTTGTTCACTTTCTCGAAGGAGTCTATCACTAATAGTACGGTCTAATTCAGCAGCCACACGTATAGAGCAAGTGTCTAAAACAGTTTTAGCAAATTCGGGATTCTCCAGAGGCTTAGTATCGAGTATAGCAAGATGACCTATAGGTTCTTTTTTAGCATTGAAAAAGGGTACGCCTAAATAACTTTCTGCTTCCCATATTACCAAGTCTAGATCTTTAGGAAAGGCTTGCCTTAAACCTTTGGGGTATACTTTTGTAGTTTTCCCAATTACATGCTCACAAGGAGTATTTTCTAGAGGTAATTCAAAGTCATTTGATAGTTTCCCATGATTATAAAATGAAAGAGCGACAATTTTGTGTTCTCCAGCTAAGAATTCGCTTATAAGGACATAAGGCACTTGGAGTGTTTCTGAAACACCTTTTACCAAAGCATCAAAAAAGTTTTCAGGTGGAGTTAAGGCAATAATTTTTATAAGTTGATTCAAGAGTAAAGCACTCTTTTCTTCACTTACTTGCGAAAGGTGCTCTTTTTCTAATAACATCTTTGATACCCTTTACTTGTAAAAAGTTATTTGTAACAACCATTATGTTCATAAGAGAAATTTTCTCCAAATTAGCGACATTTAGGTTTTAGTGGAATAGTGCTAATATAAAAATTGATTAAGAACAAACTACTTGTGCATATAGACATGGATTCCTTAAATAATCGAAAATCAATAAGGAAGGTTTTTGCCAATCAAACCTTAATGTTTTATAAGTAGTATCTTGAAGTTCTTTTACAGTTAGTCACAAAATTTTTTGTACTTTAGCTCCAATCCTTAGAGGAGTGCACCCGTAAAATGCCTAGTAGGCATAATAGGTGATGATAGGATATTCTTCTAGTTTCAGTGGTAAAAGAAATTACTCAGACTGTCTAGGTTTGATAAATTAGCTTTTGTCACGTTACAGAATCTAACATTTTAGTCTTGCAAGGTTGTTCTATAAATTCTTCTGAAGGGTGGAGGGGATCTTCAAACTAGTGAGTACAATGCTCTTATTTTTGAATCAAAGACTTTCCTGCCATTTCTGGTGGCTGGGGAATTTTCATTAGCTCGAGCACAGTAGGAGCAACATCTCCCAAAACCCCTCCTTCTCTAAGCCTCAAATCTTTATCTTCCCCCACAATAATGCAAGGCACTGGGTTAGTGGTATGTGCAGTGTGTGTGTTGCCATTTTCATCTGCCATCTGCTCAGCATTACCATGATCGGCAATTATTATGGCTGTACCTCCCTTTTCACATATTGCTTCTACTAATTGGCCTAAGCCATTATCACTAGCTTCACAAGCTTTGATTGCAGCAGGTATGATTCCTGTGTGACCAACCATGTCTGGGTTTGCATAGTTAATCAAAATAAAGTCATCATCATATTCCCTAATGCGCTTTAGGGTGGCCTCTGTTAATTCAGGAGCACTCATTTCAGGTTGTTGGTCATAAGTGGCAACTTTAGGCGAAGGCACTAAAAGTCGCTCCTCACCTGCAAGAGGTTCTTCAAGTTTGGCGTTGAAAAAGTAAGTCACATGGGGATACTTTTCCGTTTCAGCAGTGTGGTACTGGGTTTTACCTTCTTTGCTAAGTATTTCTGCTAAGGGTAGCTTTATATCTGTAAGCTCAAGGGCATAGGGCAAGTTTAATTGTTTGTCATATTCCATCAGAGAAGCATAATGCACCTTGACCACTCTGCAACGCTCAAAGTCTAGCCAACTTTCATCACCTATAAGTGCATAAGTAAGCTGCCTTGCACGGTCAGCTCGGAAGTTAAAGAAAAATACTGTGTCATCATCATTCAAAGTTTTTGCGGGTTGATTATTGTTTAATATAACTGTAGGCTTGATAAATTCATCAGTCTCACCACGCCCATAAGCATTTTCTACAGCTTCTTCAGCAGTTAATGCACTAAACTCAGCTTTGCCACATACAATTGCATCATAAGCTTTTTTAATGCGTTCCCACCTTTTATCTCTATCCATAGCATAATAGCGTCCACTTACAGTAGCTATTTTGGCATTGATGTTAAGTTCTGTTATTTTTTGCTCGAGCTCCCTAACAAAGCCCAAACCACTATCAGGAGCTGTATCCCGACCGTCAGTAAATATATGAAGATAAGTCTCTTTTATGTTTTTGCGTTTGGCTAGTTCTAAAAGACCGAAAAGGTGATTAATGTCACTGTGAACACCACCATCACTAAGTAATCCCATAAGGTGAAGAGAATTACCTACTTCATACACTTCGTTTAAAACATCATTTTCAAATATCTCTCCTGAGTCAATTTGCTTTTGAATGTAGCTTAGACTTTGCATAACTACGCGCCCAGCTCCTATATTCAGATGACCCACTTCACTATTACCCATTTGCCCCTTTGGCAAACCTACTGCCTCACCTGAGGCTTGTAATTGGGTATGTGGATAGTTTTGCCAATAATTATCAAAATTGGGAGTATGAGCGAGATGAACAGCATTTGTTTTGCTAGCAGGTGCTAGACCAAAACCGTCAAGGACAACAAGAATTATAGGATTCATATAACCCATACTACAACACTTAATGAACCTACCACATTTAATCTACTTTGGATTCCACAGCTACAATAGGATATGGTGTTTGTATGATTATAAATATATTATCAAAGCATATGAGACATTTTTTAATAATATCGCTTGTGCTTTTGATTGCTGGGATAGGGAATTTTTGTTTTGTTAGTGCACAAGATTCACAAAGTGTAGAAAGCGTTAATGTTGATGGTACTTGGTATTTAGGAGAAGGTCTTAAAATAGGAGATTATTTTGAGTATGACTTGTGTGAGATAGATCTAAATGATTGTGCTCCTATTAACCTGAAATTTTGGATTAAAGGCGAAATTGCAAATAGAAGTGAAATGCTGTGGGACACTGAAGTCGCTATTATTGATGGTGACAAGATAATAAAAGGTAGTATGGGACTTGGGAAGTTAACCCCAGAACCCGTGACATTTGATCCAGAGGTCTTCGATTATGCAGTTGCTTTTAAATCCTCATTGGCTTGGTTGTCTGCCTTTGCCACAGGCAACAAAAATGATCATATCCATGGTCCAAAAGCATTCAAAGATACAGTATGGGGGAAAATTGGCGCAATTGAAGGATCACAGCTCAGCATAAAAAGAGTGGAAACAATAACTACCCCAGTTGGAACCAAAGATTCTGTAGTTGTTGGTTGGCATAGTGGAGAAGACAATGAGATATGGGTAGTGGATGATTTTCCATTTCCTGTCAAAGCATTGACTTATGCATGGATTACAACTGGAGTCGCCCCAATCATGCACGAGTACACCCTGCTTGATTTTAAAGAAAATATAACCGAAGACCCATTCAAAGACATTTCCCCTACCATTAATGAACAAGAAGCTTTAGGCTGTACAACAAAATTCCGTGATTACATCAGTGAAAAAAAATCCACTAGCACTTTTTCTATGGGGGTTCAGTATAACTACTCCCCAGAACGACCTATGGAGGGGTGTTATATTGACTGGAAAATTAATTTCAAGAGCAAATATAATGAGGTAGAGTTTGTAGACCAAGTACATTACGACATACAAGTATTAGATGAGGAAAACAACAAACTTCGCTCCCATGCAGAAGACATAGGCAAAAATGAGCTATTTAATGGATTTGGTCAAGCACACATTCAATTTCCTATACGTGAAAAACCCGGAACAGTTCACTATGCAATAGTTCTTTATGGGACAGGTCCAGAATCTGAAGTTACTGATGCTTCTATGGATGGGCATGTGATAGTGGATATAGAGGTTCTTGAAAATCCAGCTCTTCGTGAATTATCTGCTAGTAGATCTTCAGAAATAAGTCCTGATACTGAAAATGTGGAAATCCCATCTTGGATAAAACAAAATGCAGGTTGGTGGGCAGATGGTAGTATTGATGATGTCTCATTTATTCAAGGAATCCAGTTCTTGATAGAAAAAAATATTCTACAAACCCCAGCAACATCCAAGGACACCAATGTCGAAGTAGCTACAGAAATCCCCCAGTGGGTAAAGTCTAATGCAAAGTGGTGGTCAGAGGGTTCGATTGATAACCTCTCCTTTTTACAAGCAATAGAATTTCTGATTAAAAATGGAATTATAGTAGTGCAATAATCCTTGTCCTTTATCACTCCTAGGCAGAGCCTAGGAGGTTTTACAGAAGAACTTTTATGATCTATCTATAAAAACTTGTTGCTCTAAAAAATTGCTCTGTAAATAGATAATCTAATCTGGAAGTAAAGTGCATAATCAACCCCTGCAACTATATATCAAGTCTAAAGTAACAGCCATTGCAATGTAATTTCAAAAACCTTTCATAAGAGGTGCTCAGTGGTTTTAGTAAACTCTAACAGTTTTCCAAGTTTCTTTGGTGGAAGCAAGTTAATTAATACAGTTTATGTAAGCTTCAGCAGTTTTATTCTTATTAGCAGAGCTTATTGCTGTGAGTGTCCAATCTATATCGGGATTATCACATATCCCAAAAGTAACACTATGCTCAGGAGGGATTTCAGAATCAACACTGCCTCCAGAATCTATTACTGGAGCAAGATCCCATGTAACATTTGTGTTTGTAGTGCACGCGACAGTGGCAACGAATGTTTGCTCTTCACTCTTGCTAAGGGCAACTTTCTGTGGCGTGAGAGCAATGCTTACACCATTTTGACAAGTATCTGAAGTAGTATCTACCTTTACAACAGCACTATCACTGATACTAGAATTACCTTCGCTGATAATGGTGGCTGTAATCGTGTGTGTGCCGGGTGAATTTGGTGCAGTGTAGGTTGCAACAATACCCTCACCTTTTATACTGCCATCACTAGCTTCCCAAGTAATATTTTTGCTATTTGTGCCTTTCACAACTGCTGTGAAAGCTATCTTTTCACCAGGTTTTAGGCTAGATTGGCCCGGTTGAACAGTAATGGAAACACCTGTAGTAACTTTGATAGTGGCACTAGCACTAGCTTTAGAATCTTCTTTACTAATAGCAGTGATAATTAGATCTTTTTCTTCAGGAGGTGCTGTAAAAATCACTCGATTTTGAGGGCTGTCTACTCCACCTACTCCAAATATCCACTCAACAGCAGTGTTGCTTGCACCTGTAACAGTAGCTATAAATTCAATTTTTTCATTTGGTTGTAAAATAACACCCCGATGATTTAAGTTCACCTTAACTTCACTATCAGTATTGCCATTAGAAGGGATAAACAAAAGCTTATTATTGGTTTGCCCAGAAACACCACTTATTACTCCTTCTATAGTATTTTGCAAAAGAGCAGTTTCTACTTCTTCAGGCTTTGCATCAGGATTTTTTTCTAAATAAAGAGCAGCAGCACCAGCCACATGTGGAGCAGACATGGAGGTACCACTAAGGGCTATTGCTTTGTTATTATCTAAATGCGAGCTAGAAATTATACTTTGCCCGGGGGCAAATAAATCTAAGCAACTGCCCTGATTGGAAAAGGGATAAACTACATCTTCGGAGTTAGTAGCACCTACAGTTAGAGCACCTTGTTTTACTCGAGCTGGTGAAACAGAACAAGCATCCGAGGAACCATTACCTGCTGACAAAGTATAAACTAATCCTGCCTTTATAGAATTGCGTACTGCCCGGTCAAGGCCTTCAGTAACGGGACCCCCAAGACTCATGTTCACTACAGCAGGTTTCTGATGGGTTTTAGTTATCCAGTCAATAGCTTGGATAATGGCCGAGGCATTAGCACCACCGTTACAGCTAAATACACGTACAGGATGAAGAGATACTTCTTTGGCAATACCATAATTGTTGCCCCCAATAATTCCTGCTACATGTGTACCATGGCCACTACAATCATTAGTGCCACTGTTATTTTCAACAAAACTAATACCCCCTGAAACTCGCCCACCAAAATCTGTATGGCTAGCACGAATACCACTGTCCACCACATAAGCATGGACATTCTTACCAGTTGCCTCATAATTATAATTACCATTTAGAGGTAACTCTTTTTGATCAATGCGATCCAGTCCCCATGAAGGAGGGTGTTTCTGTATTGCAGTAGGAAAAATCTCGACATCTAGCTCAATAAAATCTACTTCTGGTAAAACTCCTAGTTGTGCAGCTTCCTTAGAATCTAAGGTGGCAGCAAAACCTGTAAGTGCAGATTCATAAGTAAAAAGTTTGTCTTCTTCTTCAATGTCTATTTGACTAACAACACTATCAACGCTACCTATATTTTCTTTTAAGACCACAATATAGTTTGCAGAGGAGCACTGTCCACTACCACTAACTACAACCTGTAGTGGTTTAGAAGCATTGGGAAAAAGTTGATCTTTTACGAAAACCCCAAGTGTAGCAGTATATGTACCTTCTTTTTGATATATATGTGAAACATTTTGACTGCTACTACGTAATTTACCCGTACCATCACCAAAGTCATATTCGTATTCTAGGTCACCCTCTTTTGCTCCACTGAGGTTTTCAACAATGTATCCAAACTTTCCTATAGTGCAGGTTTGCCAGTTCTCAACTTTAGGATCGGACCAAAAATTGCCACCAATTTCTATATCTGAACCATTGTTACTAGTAGTATTATTCAATACCTATGACATTCTCAATCACAAAACAGAAGCGCTTTATGGAAAGTTAAACTTATTTGAAAACTGAGGTATTAGGAGCCCAGTTCTATAAAAAGGCAACTCCAAAACAATTCACTTTGCTATTTATGAATCATGAATAGCTCCCAAATTGGGAACATTGTTCAGGAGTTGTCGAATTAAAATAGGATCAAGGTTTCTGGGAAATAGTTTTAATATTTCAAGTACGTACCTGAACGACCTAAAGTGTGCTTTAAGATCCAAAACACTCCAATTAGGATGCTGAGACCTTAGTTTTTTTAACAGCACTTTTGAGAATAGCACCATAAACATTGCTAGGTTTGCTGCATTGTTTATCTGCTGTTCCTTTATGTTCATAAAATCTTCTAATCCCCAATATTGCTTAGCGTCTCTGAAGGTAAATTCTATTTGGAAACGTAAACTGTAGTAGTCTATTAATTTTTCGTATGATATGTTCAGATCACTGCTGAATAAGATTACATGCTTACTTTCTCCTGTTACTATACTGGTTTTAACTATTACTACTACATTCAAAGACTGTCCAAATTCCTTGTGTAACATTGTCATTTGATAGATATCTGTACGAATCTTCTTTTTTAGATCTACTGTGCTACTCTCAAGATATTCCTTAGGTATCTTCTTGTAATCTATCTTTTCTCCATATTTGCGTTTCCTTCCTCGTTTATTTTGCTTCCCTTCATAGAGAAAGTACAATGCTGAGTCAACTCTTAATTTGCTAATTATAGATGTCCAGATAAATTCTTTCCCTAAAGTAGGGAAAATAATGCCATGATAATCCCAATAATAACCCAAAGGAGATTGATCATGGCAAATAATGATAACAAACAAAAACTAGAAGAACTAAAAATACTACGTCGTCGGTATAAAAAGGGAAACAATGCTGATGCCTTACTACGCACTCAAGCCCTTATAGCTCTGTACTCAGGCAAAGATATTAAGCTTGTAGCAGAGATGTTTGGCGTTTCAGTAAAAACAGTAAGAAACTGGCGAAAAAAGTTTGAAAAATCGCTTAGTTTAGAAGATGAACAAAGAACTGGTAGACAACCTAAACTTTCTAAAGAGCAACTGGAGCTAATCAAGAAGGTAATCACAGAGTTTAATCAACAAGTTTGGATTGCTAGAAAGGTCTTTATCCTTATCGAAAGCCTTTTTGGAATATGTTTTTCAGTAAAGTATCTACCAGAGCTTCTAAGGAAACTAGGATTAAGTTTTAATAAAGCAGTACATTTGTTGTATAGAAAGAATGAAGAGAAGAGGCGAAAGTGGATACAAGAAACACTACCAAAGCTGTACGAAGACCAGATAAAAGCAGGGTGGAGGATATTTTACCAAGATGAAGTAGGGTTCCAAACGCAGGGGACACTAACGAGCACATGGGGGCTGGTAGGAGAAAAAGTAGAGATCAAGAACTATGGCAGACATGGAAGAGTGAACTTGATAGGGGCATTAGAGTTAGGGACAGGAGAGTTCCATGGGGTGCTAACAAAGTTTAAGGTAAATGCGCAGAGGTTTAGAAGGTTTATCTGTCATATGAAAAGGGAGATGAGGGAAGCAAAAATAATGCTTATATGTGACAATGCACCATTTCACAGGGCAAAGTGGTTACAAGAGTGGGCAAAGAGGAACTCAAAATGGTTGAGGTTAGAATTTCTACCAGGATATTCACCAGACTTCAATCCAATAGAACGTTTATGGAAGTACATAAAGAAGGAATACATACACAATAAATGCTGGGGAACGCAAGCAGACCTAAAGAAGCATTTAGAGGTGGTGGTACAGGAGATACCAATGAAAGTAGAGGAAACCAAGGGAGTAATGAAGAAAGAGATAAAAAGGTTGAGGGAGGCATTTGAGTTTTATAAAACACCAGTGCCAGAAGAGCTAATGATTTGAGTAGTGGTTTAGGGGGAAAGTAAGCAAGTTTGGCATAAGTTTATAGTTCATTTAGCAAAGAAGATTACATTGGGCAGTAGGTATTTTATTGCTTAAAAAGCATTGATTTTTGGTAGTTTTTCCTATTTTCTTCCTCTTTTGGAAAAAAGGGAAAAGATTTTTCTGGGTAACTATAAGAACAGTCCACACATTCTTGCCATTTGTAAGCTGTTGTTATCGCCAAAGGCCCCATCTAGTAATAAATACTGAATACCCATTCTTAGTAAGAATATGTTCAGAACTAGCATTATCATCGTTTTTATAAATACTAGATGTACTGGTAGTTTCACATTGACTTTGTCTTTATTTTTGCTACCTTTTGGACGTCCTGCCTTCTTTTTATTTTTCTGCTTTTGTTGTTTATGATTATTGCTTTTGCTCTTTTTTGCCTTACCCTTACTGTTATCTTGTGATTTATCTTGTGTTTCTCTTTTAGCTTCTTCCTGCCCCGTATTGTTCTTGTCTTGAGACTCCTTTTGCTCTGGTTCATTGCCTTCTTCTTGATCAGTACGTACAATTTGCTTATTAAGTATTGGGTAAGCAGTGCGGTCTTTAACACTAACCAGTGATAAACTAAAGAAGCAAATACTCCTCACTACACGATTAAAAAGAGAACTGAAGAATCTATCAATTCCAAAAGTCTCTTTACCTGATTTAGTAATTACTACTTCATCACCTGCTAGTAAGTAGGTATCATCAGGGTCATAAACATGGTTACGAAATAAGTACCAGTTGAGGTATAGCCAGCAAATATTGGTGCTAAAGAAACGTTGTACCGTACGATAACTACCACTAAGACCAAAAGTCCATCGAGAGATACCAAGCATCGTGACACGACCAGTCATAGATAGCATTGCTAAAACAATTGTTGTTAGCTGATTTAGGGTTGTTTTATCAAGAGCTGGGCTAAGGCATTGTAAAATATATTGTATTTCTTGCATGGGTACTATACTTTATGTATGGTGCCCTCGTTTCAACTATTTAGCAATTGTGTCGTACTGAATCAGTTTTTTGAAATGTGTTAGCGTGAGTTGGTAATATGACTCACTTTGGCGTGGGTATTACTTCAGTGGTCATGATTTTAGGTTATGGTGTTATTGCTGTTCCTACAGGTATTGTTACTGTAGAGCTTAGCAATATTAGCAAGCAAGAGACTCCCTTTGTAGAGTGCAAAAACTGCAAGCCTGATGACCATGATGGTGATGCGTTATTTTGCAAGTATTGTGCTTCTTCTTTGAAGGTATTGCCAGAAGTTGTGTTAAAAAAATAGTTAGTTAGTTATCCACTTGACTTTAGTATTACAGCACAAAGTCTAATGAAGCTGGGTTACAGAGGACAAATCCCCCTAAATCCTCCTTGTTAAGGGGGACTTTCCATGTTCCCCCCTTAATAAGGGGGGCTAGGGGGGATTAAACTAAGAGGCAAACAAAACGAGCTAATTGACACAGAAAAGTTAGATTTGTTAATAGTAGGCTTATCTCAAGTGGTTCTTTTATGTGATCAAGTGTGCTTTTTAGCAACATTGCGCTGTAATATTAGCCAAAACTAAAAAGAAAGTCTTTGCTGTATTAGAAAAAAATTTATTGTAAAATTAGTTCATGTACTGTCATAACTGTGGTAAAGAAGTTATAGGAAAATTTTGCTCTGATTGTGGAACGCCTGTAGCCCAGCAAAAAGTAAAAGATTACGTTTCCTATAGCACTTTGATAGCAGATGAGCGTTGTAAGCAAATTATTGCTTCTGAGGCAGCTAAAGCACAAAGTAGCATCAGTGGTGAGGAGTTCTTAGAACTTTCAGAAAAAATTATTCCTGTTCCCATGAAGCTTATTGGTGATTTGAGCAGTAAATTTTACGCTAATATGGGTTTGCGTACAGGTAAAGCTAGGCAAGAATCCTTGCCTTATGTTTTTAGCTATGTTCTATTAGCAGTTATTAGTTCTTTAGCACGTCAAAATATAAAGCCTGCGTCTGTTTCAGAAACAGCAGGTGTTTGTACTATTGAAGCTGTTTTACCCTCAAGCATGTGGTCTTGGCAGGGTAAATACCATGTAACTGCTGAGTTACAGGGGAATAATACTAAAGTCTATGCTGAAATAGAAATACCGGGTCAAAAGTTTGATTGGGGTAAGAGTAAAAGAACGCTTAATACACTTTTTACGCAAGTTGGAGAACTTTGTGAAGGATTTGTGGGCTCGAGCCTTTAAGATACCCCAAAAAATAACTATAATGTTTTAAACAGGTAGGCAAAATTTCTGTGAAAAACTATAGAACATTTACAAGCACTCAGCTATCATTATTTATTAGAGCTGGAAGAACTTTTAAGTAAGAATTGGTTCTTTTTTATGCTCAATAGCTGCCTTTTAAAAGAAATTGCCTTTTTTATTCCTATATGACTTAAGGAGGAACATGAAAAAATTTTTTAAATGGTTGGGAATTATAGTAGCTTCTTTAATTGCTCTAATCGTGATTGCGTTAGTTAGCGTTTATATCATAAGCAATAACCGCATAAACAAACTCTATGAAATTGAAGTTGCTTCTCTTGATATCCCTAATGATGAAGAAACTATTGCTCGAGGTGAACATGTTGCTATCATTCGCGGTTGCCTTAGCTGCCATAAAGAAGATGGCGCAGGGGGTGTTGTTATAGATGCTCCTATCATAGTTAGTTTACATGCAAGCAATCTTACCTCTGGTAAAGGCGGTATAGATGCACAGTACAGTGATGATGATTGGATACGTGCTATTCGCCATGCAATAGCACCTGACAATAAACCTCTTCTTTTTATGCCCTCTCATGAGTATAATGTGCTTGGAAAAGAAGATTTAGCAGCCCTTATAGCCTATCTTAAGAACTTGCCAGCAGTAGATAATGAGTTACCTAGCAACAAGGTAGGGCCATTAGGCAGGATTCTTTTTCTGGCAGGGCAGTTTCCTCTTGTGCCTGCTGAAAAAATAGATCATACAGTAGCTATACCCCAAGCTCCTGAGGCTAAAGCAAGCCTAGCTTATGGAGAATACCTAGCGGTAAGTTGCATAGGTTGTCATGGTGAAAGCTTTTCAGGAGGACCTATTCCCGGCACGCCACCTGAAACACCAGTGCCTACTAACCTTACTCCAGATGAAATTACAGGTCTAGGTACTTGGACTGAAGATGAATTCTTTACTGCCTTACGTGAAGGCAAACTCCCTGATGGCAGCGAGATGGATCCTTTTATGCCTTGGCGTGACACAGCACAAATGACAGATGATGAAATTAAAGCTTTATGGCTATATTTCCAAAGCCTACCTGTACTAGCAGAGGGTAATCGTTAGAAGTCGGATAAAAATTGCTTCCCAGTGACCTCCTTATCCATCGTTATGTGGGTGAGGAGGTTATACCTAAGCGTTTAAAGTTAGACAGTAAAAATATAGCTACTGCTAAAGAGTTAATTGCTGTTTTTAATGAATGCATAGGGTTAAAGCGAGCTGAATTAGACGAACGTTTAGAAATTTTAGAAGGGGCTGAAACTGACTATCGAGTCAAGAGGGGTTTTGCCCATATACTAGGCAACAGTTTTGCCGAGTTTGAAACAATTAGCCCTATAGAGCCAAGTATTTTGCGCCAGCTAGTATTTGAAGCTGCTGCAAAAAGTCTGCCAAGTAAGCAAAATACTAAAAAGACTCTAACAGAAGTTGCTGAGCGTTTAAGTTTAGATAGTGGCAAAGAGGTTACTTCTGAGCAAGTTGAACAGGGTTTATATGCTGACCTTGCTGAGAACCAAATACTTATTAGCTTTGATCCTCCAAGTGCTGAAGACTTAATTCACCGTTACAACTTATCACAGGTGCAGGGCATTCTTTACCGTGCTGCCGATATTGTAATTACTGCCTATCGCAATGAACCCGGCGAGTATAAGCAATTATTTCGCTATTTAAAGCTTTTCGGTTTAATGAGTTATATAGAGGGTGATGCTGACCACGGCTTTTCAATTACTATTGATGGCCCTGCTAGTTTGTTTAAGCAAAGCACTCGTTATGGTCTAGGCATAGCCAAATTCTTACCTTCACTATTACATGTTTCTAAATGGAGGATGGAAACAAGACTAGCCCCACACAAGATGTTTGATGGCACAGTAAAGACAGCGCATTTTGCACTTGACGATAAGTGTGGGCTTGTTTCACATTACAAAAAGGGGAAAGTCTACGATAGTGCTGTTGAAGAGGCTTTTGCCAAGAGGTGGACTCAGACTAAAACTGAGTGGAAACTAGAACGAGAAGTAGAACTAATCCCTATTCCAGGTAGTGTAATGATACCTGACTTTCGTCTAGTGCACCCCACTTATAATCCTTACCTTTTTGAGATAGTAGGTTATTGGCGACCACAATATCTGCAAAAAAAGTTTGCCCAAGTTAGAAAAGCTAATCGTGATGACATTATTTTAGCTGTATCTGAAAGACTCAATTTAGGGGAAGCAGGTGTAAAATTAGAAAACGTACCCGCAAAGGTAATTTGGTTTAAAGGTAAAGTACAGCCTAAAGATGTTCTTGCTGCTATTGCAGCATAGTATAGTGCCCTAGAAAAGTTTTTTCCTAGATAAAAACCCCATCTGTGAGCATGTCATTCTGAGGAGTATAACGACGAAGAATCTCTGAAGGCATTAATGTATGAGAGATCTTTCACTGCGTTCAGGATGGACATTCCTTGCTTTGAATAAGGCAATAATTTATCTGGACATCTATATGAAATCACATTGAAAGTGGTTGATTGCTGGTTGGGTTTTGCAAGATAATCAAAGCTTGATTCTCTCAGCGTTTACAGATAAATGCTCTTTAGTTTTAGGAAGGTAGTACCTTGCTATACACCTGATAATAAAATAAGATGGCTACACCAATGTCAGCTAAAATTTATCTGCAAAGGAAAAGTTATGCTTAAAACGCTTAAACAAATTAGTGCTTCAAACAAAAAAACTTTAGTAAGAGTAGACTTTAATGTGCCTATTAAAGATGGCTTAGTAACCGATGATACTCGCATTCGTGCTTCTCTACCAACTATTAGGTATCTTATAGAACAGGGTAGCACCATAGTTTTGATGAGTCATTTAGGAAGACCTAAGGGGGTGGAGGATAAATATTGCTTAGAGCCTGTTGCTAAACGTCTGGCTGAACTTTTAGATAGAGAGGTACGCTATTTAAAAGCAGCTAGTGCTGTGAGTGAAGACCAAGCAAAATTTGTAGCAGATGCTCCTAAACAAAGTATCACCTTACTTGAAAATCTACGTTTTGATGAGCGAGAAACTCAAAATGATACTGAATTTGCTAAGATTTTAGCTAGCTATGGTGATATTTATGTAAATGATGCTTTTGGTGCTGCTCACCGCGCCCATGCTAGCACTGAAGGTGTTACACATCACATAACAAGTGCTGCAGGTTTTCTGATTGAGAAAGAAGTTAAAGTACTTTCTGGTTTATTAAGCAGTCCTCAAAAACCTTTTAAAGTCATTATAGGTGGAGCTAAAGTTAGTGACAAAATTGGTGTTATTGAAAATTTGTTGAGTGTGGTAGATGAAATTCTTATTGGTGGAGCAATGGCTTATACCTTTTTTAAGGCCCAAGGCAAAAAAGTAGGTAAATCGTTGGTTGAAGAGGATAAGCTCGAGCTAGCCAAAGAACTTCTAGAAAAGGCGAAAGTTAAAGGAATAAAGTTTCATTTACCCCAAGATTCACTTTGTGCCAGCGAAATCAAAGCAGGGATAGAAACAAGTGTTCACCCTTCAGGGGAAATCCCTGATGATCTTATGGGCTTAGATATTGGTCCAGAAGCTATTAAAGATTACCAAACTGTACTTAGTGATGCTAAGACCATTCTCTGGAATGGCCCCATGGGTGTTTTTGAAGTGCCCCCCTTTGATGGTGGCACCAGGGCAATTGCTGATAATGTTGCAAATGTTGGAGGGTTTACCGTGGTGGGTGGTGGGGATTCAGTAGCAGCTGTAAATGTTACTGGAGTGGCAGATAAAATAGGTCATATTTCTACGGGTGGTGGAGCATCTTTAGAATTTCTTGAAGGCAAAGATCTGCCGGGAATAAAAGCTCTTTTATAACTTACCTGTACGGTTTACCTTTTCAATCTCTGAAGGTTTCATTTCAGTAATAAGCCTTGCCTTACGATCAAAGGTAAGGTAGCTATATGCCCACTGGCTTAAAACTTGGAACTTATTCTGGAAGCCTATTAAGTAAATTAAATGGATAAAGAGCCATGCTACCCATCCTAGGAAACCATGAAACTTGAATCCACCCAATTTTTTAGATAGTTCTGCTACCCCAGCATTGCGGCCCACTATAGCCATAGAGCCTTTGTCAAAATACTGAAAATCTTTTCGGGGGTTTTCTAAAAGCTCATTCTGGATTTGTTTAGCGACATGATTGCCTTGTTGAATAGCTACAGGGCAGACTTGGGGAAGAAGCTCTCCCTCTTTATCTATTGCTCCAGCCATATCACCTACTACGAAGACATTTGATTGCTCAGGGATGCTTAGGTCAGGATTTACCTTTATACGATGGCCGCGGGTAAGCTCAACATCTAAAGCATCTACTAAAGGATGTGCCCGTACTCCTGCTGCCCATAGGACAGTTTTAGTAGGTATTTCCCGGTCACCAACTAACCCTACAGCATCTTCGCGCACTTCTGTAACTGCTGTGTTTAGATGTACTTCTATGCTGTGTTGCTGTAAAGTCTTTAGAGCATAGCCTCGAGTTTTATCACTATAAGCATCTAATAGGTGTGAGACTTGTTCAATGAGAATCACTTTTGCCCTAGAAATATCAAGTTTAGGAAAGTCTTTTGGTAAAACTCTATCAAAAAGCTCAAAAAGTGCTCCAGCCATTTCTATGCCTGTAGGACCGCCGCCTATTACCACAAAGTTAAGAATACCCTCGTCAATTAAGTCTGGTTTGGCAGCGGCTTTTTCAAATTGCTCGAGTATATGACCACGTATATTTACTGCCTCACTAAGACTTTTTAGAAAAAAGCAATGTTCTCTAACACCCTTGACACCAAAATCATTGTAAGTGGCTCCTGTAGCTAGAATAAGATAGTCATAGCTAAATTCTTTGCCATCTGCTAATTGAACTGTTTGATCATCCCAATCCACATCATTTACAGTGCCTTTATAAAAATCTATATTTTTTTGACTATGGAAAGCACCACGTATACTGTGAGCTATTTCTTCTGGCTCGAGCATAGCAGTAGCCACTTGATAAAGTAATGGTTGAAAAGTATGATAATTATTCTGATCTATCAAAAGCACTTCTACAGGAACTCTTTTAAGCCTTTTAGCGGCATAAAGTCCCGCGAAACCTGCGCCCACTATGACTACTCTAGGTTTATCCATAATCTGTTTCTCCCAATCTATAAAACTAGTGATTTAAACATTCAACTCTTAGTTAGCAAATATTTTCATTTACAAATTGTGCTAAATAAACAGTGTGAAAACAATCGGGTATGCTAATTGGCATGTTTATTACCAATTTCAGTTAGAAATACATTTAAGCAAATTGAAATATTCAAGTAAAACTTTTTAGCCCCCCAAACAAAGTCTATGTGTTAATCTGATTACAGTAATGCTTAACAAAATAACATTCACAAAAAAGAAATGGAACATCTGGGCTATTGTAACATTCTGTCGAGGAAATCTTAAATAGTTTATATGTCTAATCGACAAGTAATAAAAATAATTATCTTTCGCGTGGTAGCTGGATTAAAAGCTGAGGCCTCACGTTACTTTTTAGGAATGCTTTGGTGGATTATTGAGCCTGCTATGTATATGTGTATTTTTTATTTTGTATTTGAAGTTGGTTTACGAGGCGGCGGCCTTGGGTTTGAAAGGAAGCTTATTCAGATTCTGCCGGGCTTAGTTTTCTGGAGATGGTTTGCTAGTAGCTTGCAATCTGGCTCTAATTCGATTACCGCCAATAAGAATATTATTGATCAAATACATGTACCTAAGTGGATGTTTCCTGCCATTAGTTTTGGCAGTAGTACTTTTAAATTAATATTTATTTTACTTATTTTACTTATTTTTCTAGCATTCTATGGTTTTCCTTTGCAAATAACCATCCTAGCATTACCAGTATTAATGATTATTCAAGCTATCCTAACATTAGGAGGCGGTATTCTCTTAGCCAGTATGGTACCATTTTTCCCTGATTTGAGGCATATTATAAGCAATGGATTGTTGCTAATGTTTTTTGCATCAGGTATATTTTTTGATATTAATGCATTTGAACCAGATGTAAAGAAGTGGTTTTACCTTAACCCCATGGTTACTCTAATAGACTCTTACCGTGATATTTTAGTGCGTTCCCAGTGGCCTAATTGGCCTAGACTGGGAGGAATTACTTTGTTTGCTATTCCATTACTAGCTTTCAGTGTATGGCACATAAACCGTCTTAGTTATACTTTCTCTAAAGTTAACCGCGGATGAGCAGCAGTCCAGTTATCTGTGTAAAAAATATTGGTCTAGCTTATAGATTGAAAGAAGGATTTAAGCGTAAGCTCTACTGGGCATTAAAGGATATTAGTTTTGATGTGTACCAAGGAGAAACTTTAGGTATAATAGGTCGTAATGGAGCAGGCAAAAGCACTTTACTTAGATTATTAGCGGGTGTAGTTAAACCAGACGCTGGAAAGATTGAGTCTAGGGGTTTAAAGACTTCGTTACTATCTTTGAGCCTAGGTTTTGTCAAAGACCTTAGTGGTCGTGAGAATATATTTTTAGGTGCTATGTTGCTTGGCCTTAGCCAAAAAGAAATAAAGAAAAAACTTCCTGAAATTATTGGCTTTGCAGAGCTGGGTGAATTTATAGACCAGCCTGTTCGTAACTATTCTTCTGGTATGCGGTCTAGACTAGGTTTTGCAGTTGCTTTCAATGCTAATCCAGATGTTTTATTAATAGATGAAGCTATGTCTGCTGGAGATGCTAAATTTAAAGAAAAAGCAGCTGAAGCAATGCACAAAATAATAAATTCAAATAAGACTATAGTTCTAGTTTCACACAGTACATCAACCATAAGTAAGTTTTGCAAACGTGTTGTATGGATAGAAGAAGGTGTAGTTCGTGCCTGTGGCAATGCAGATGAAATTATAGCTGAATATGAAAAATCTGGCAAACGTAAAAAAGATAGGGCTTAAAAAGTTAAGTACTTAATAATTACTAACTTAAAAGTAACAAAATAGCAATGTATGCTTATAATAACGTTTTTTAAAAAAGCCTCGAGCATGTTATCAATTTTAATAGCTCTCCTAATAATATTAGGATTTTCTTTTGGATTTTCTCAACAAGAAACCGAATCCTCAGAAGAAAGTGGTACTTTAATTGTTGAAGTAACTGGCCTGTCCAGTGGAAAAGAAGCTGAAGTATGGGCAGTATCTAAAGGATCTAGGCAAAAGTTTACTTTAAGACCATCAACTGACAAAGCTGGGGCATTACAACTTTCACCTGATACCTATATCATTAGTGCTTTAAATGTGTCTGGTGAAGGTGGCAGTTATATGGTCAGTGATACTCGACCTAGCAATGTTATAGAAATAAGTACTGGTGAAACTACTACAGTTTCCATAGAATACTCACCTGTAGCAGCTTTAACTATAGAAGTTAACAATTTGCCAGCTGACGTACTCAGTAAGCTTGAGGTCGTAAACGGTTCATCCGGAGAAAAGACCTCTGTATGCAATCTGGCAAGTTCTCCGATGATACTACCACTTTTACCCAGCTACTATGCCATAGTTGCATATAATGTCAGCGCAGGTGGCAATACCTACGAAGCAGAGCAAGATGTTTATACTGTAACTCTAAAAGGTGGAGAACTAACTACTATTTCTATAAATTATGAAAATGTGGGTGAGACTAAAGAAGGTGATTTGGAAGGTGTCTCGAGCGGCTGCTAAAGAATGAAAGATATAACCTTAGCCATAGCCCTTGGGTTGGGTACATTTTCCCTAGCACAAATTAGCACGCTTGCTGATGTTTACTTACCACCAGTAGAAGCTGTAAAAATTGTGCCTGAGCCTCAGGAAATCAGTTATTCCTCGCAAAATTATACTCTTTCAGCAGATACTGCCATTAATCTTTCGCAGTCTTTGGCTGGTGCTCGAGCTGTAGAAAATTTAGCCCAAACTCTTAAAGAGGAATTAATACAAAATTGGCAGATTGATATTAAAATGCAAAGTGAGTCTAGCTTAAGCTCTAATCAAATCCGTATTTGTTTGCTAGACGAGCAAGCAGGTTTAATACTAAATGACTTAGGGATTAAACCCATAAGTGAGCCTGAAGGCTACGTCTTACATGTTGATTCTGCAGGAGTAATTGTTGTTGGTAGTGATGAGCGGGGGGTATTTTATGGCCTGCAAAGTTTACGCCAATTGCTTAGGGCAGGCCCTGAGCTTAAGGGCTTAACCATACGCGATTATCCAGATCTACCTTTACGTGTGGCCATGATTTATTTAGATAGTAACTCTGATGAGCTTAACGCTAAGCTACTTCCTCTATTAGCAGCACATAAGTTTAATACTATTTTGGTAATGAGCAATTATATTCGCTGGGATAGTGCTCCAGAGCTGCACTTGCCCGGTAGCGCTTCAAAAGAGATGGTGAGGAATCTTGTAGAAATTAGTAAAGTCAATTTACTTAACCCTATCCCACTACTAGAAACTCTTGGGCACACACAATGGATGTTTAGTAATGATCAGCACCGTGACTTATTAGCTGATCCCACAGTGGCTGAAGCATTTGCTTATGACCCTTTAAATCCAGATGTTTATAAGCTACTTTTGCCAATAATAGATGAAGCCGTTGAGCTTTTTGAGCCTAAAATGTTGCATATAGGTCATGATGAAGTGCGTAATGTCGTTCCTTTTCCCGGTAATGAAGCTCAGAGAGAAGTTGGTTTTGCTAAACTCTTCCTAGATGACACTTTAATGTTGTATAATCACCTTGCCAAGCAAGGAATTAAAACAATGATGTGGCACGATGTGCTGCTCTCAGATGAAATCACTCCTATTTTAAGTGAATTCCCCAAAGATATTACGGTAGCTAGCTGGAATTATGAACCTGCTGCAAGCTACCCTGACCTAGAACATTTGCAGACTGAAGGATTTCAAGCCTTAGGAGCAACATGGTTTAAACTTGATAATATTACTAGTTATGCACAATTTGCAAAAGAAAATCATGCTAGCGGCATGATTCAAACTCGTTGGACAGGTTACTTTGGAAATAATAATTTGCTTACTAGTCAGTACAATCAGGCCTATGCTTACTTAAGTGCTGCTAATGTTTTTTGGAATGCTAGTGCTCCATCACTAGAAAATGCCCCTCTGTATTTTCGTGATATGTGGTTGCGGCCTTCCCCTATGCTTCTAAGTGCAGGTAAAGTTGTTGACTTGAATCCTTATACAAATCGTACTCTAGACGCTTTGGAAAGCGAGGAGTTGTCACTAGGCTGGCTAGGAAGGGGCAAAGATTATGATATGTCAGCTTTGCTCAAAGAAGAACGTATAGCTGGTTTTAGATTTTTGTTTAATCAAGTCATTTTATTAAAAGGCTCGCACCGTCGTGTTAATTCTGAACCTGAAAGTGTAGTAATACCTCTTAATACTAAAGCAAGTTCATTAGCTTTTTTACATACTACTGGCTGGGCTGCTGATATAGGTAATGAAGTTGGCTCTTACTCAATTCATTTTGCTGATGGTAGCTCAAACACTATTCCTTTACACTATGGCAGGAACATTAGTGCTTGGACAGAAAATGAAGTATTTTCTATAGAACTAAACAAAGCTTGGAAAGGTAAAACTCGTAACAATTTAGATATTTCAGCTGATTTACTTATTTGGAATAATCCCAAAGCTAACCAAAATATTCTTAGCCTAGAATTCCATAGCACTGGAGGAATTGCCAATCCTATTTTGCTAGGGTTAAGCGTCATAGAATAGGGTCAAAATTTTCTAACTATTATCACCTTGTGCTCAAAATTTATTCCTATGCTATAATCTAAGAAGCAAATGATAAAGTGTCCCTAGTTTTTTAACTTTTAGCACATGTGCATCATTCTTGCTTTGGTTAGGCTTATCCTTCGAAGGAGTTAATATTATGAAAAAGTTTTTTGGTTTTATTTTAGTTTTCATAATTGTTTTTGGTCCAAGCGTTCTAGCTCAAGAAAACAATATAGTTATCAGCCCTCAATCTATAGTTGTAAATCCACTACCACAGTTCGATGTTGATGTCTCCGTAGATAGAGATCCTAGTGGTCAAAGTACTCCTAGCTATGACATTGGCGATAACATAACTATCCACGTAACACCAAGTGAAGATGCCTATGTATATTTATTTAATGTACGTTCTAACGGGGAAATAACTCAAATTATTCCTAATCGTTATGGAGGAGAAGATAATTTTATAAGAGGAGGTCAAACTAGAAGATTTCCTCCACCAAATGCTGGATTTGCCTTCAGTGTAGATGGCCCCGCAGGCTTGGATAAAGTTATTGCAGTAGCTAGTAAAACTCAATTAGACACCTCTACTCTTGCTAATTTTAGGAATGATCCTAACTTTGCTAGCAGTGATATAGGTGAGGAAAGTTTTGCTCGCTCACTATCAATTGTTGTTACACCACTACCCCAAGCAGATTGGGTAACAGATACAGCACTGTTCTATGTAGTTGATAATCAACCTGCCCCGCCGCCACCTTATGGTACAGTAAGTGTGAATTCGAATCCCGCAGGTGGGGCAGTGTATGTTGATGGGCAGTTTAGAGGATATGCACCTATTGATTTTGGTGAACTTGTAGGTCGACATGACTTACGAGTAGAATTAGGTGGCTACCAAGTATTTGAAGAAACTATAAGGGTTAGAAGTGGTCAAACAATTAGAGTTAATGTTAGTTTAGTAAGGGTTGTACAGCATGGCACTGTGAGTTTTGTAAGTCAGCCAAATGGAGCAGAGGTTTTCGTAGGTGGTAATTATGTAGGTGTTACCCCTACAGGATCAGTTAGTTATAATAGTGGTAATTATCAAGCTACTTTCAGACTGGGTGGTTATGGTGAATCTACTGTTAATTTTAATGTTAGCCCCAATAGCAATCAAACTGTAAATGCTACTCTAGCTGCTTTACAAGGGCTTTTGTTAGTCCGTAGTAATATAAGTGGTGCAAGAGTGTTTGTTGACGGTCAAGATTATGGGACTATTCCCGGGGGCACAGGGCGTATAAATGATTTACCTGCAGGTAGGCATGAGCTTACTGTAGTAGCTGTAGGATATAGAACTTTTCTACAAGAGTTTACTATACACCCCGGACAGACCACTGAAGTTAATGCTAATCAAAGTAGATATTAAAGCTTAAGCTTTAATATTCAGTAATCAATAAATATTCCCTCCAGTTTTCGATTGCTGGGGGGTTTTTCTTTGCTGCTTGCTAAAGGGGAGATATAAACAAATCTTTTGGATCTTTAGATTTGTAGTATAAAATATGTCAAGGAGGTGCTGATAATGGCATGTGTAACTCGCCTTATAGTACTTTGGATTTTAATGTTTATAACCGTTAGCTTTGCCTTTCCACCACTAACTCCCTATAGTTATGGTGACTTTTCATTTATGACTCCACAAGGTTGGACTGTTAATATTGATGAAGCACAAGGTAGCATAATAGTTTCTGAAAACCCTAATGACCCTAACGCATCTTTGTTGGCTATGGTTCTATCGCTAAACCCAAACAATCAAATGACCCCTGAAATAATTATGCAAAACTTTTTTATTCAACCTGATTTTCAACAGTACAACATTACTGAGCTAGGCAGGGAATACTTAAACAATGGTGCTCTCTGGGTTGTGGCCCAACTGAATGATGGTGCAGAGGTGGCTTATCTAACAGCTATATCTTTTGCTGATCCTTTAAACAGTACTATTGCTCTTTCTTTTTTCTTGGCTTTAGCCGAGCGTTTTATAGAATTAGATGGTTCCACATTGCCTTTTGTCACTTTTGGAGGAATTGACCCTGCCCAATTTGAACAAAATTATGCTAGCAATGTAACATCACCATCAACAATAGATACAACGATAGGTAATTTTCCACCTTTAGTGATTTATCAAAACGTCAAAGTGCCACAGGGTTGGCAAGTGGATTATGATTCTGTACAGGATTTGATGCTAGTACAAGAAAACCCTCAAGATCCTAATGCTGCTTTTATTATGAGTACTTCAGGATCTGTACAGGCAGGTACCACAGCTGAGATAGTTGCAGAACAAACCTTGCAGTCAACGGGATTTACTAATATAGGTATAGTTGAACAGAGATGGTTGCCTGAACTTTCAAATCAAGTACTAATGACAGTGGCTACAGCAATGGCAGAGGGAACACCTGCTAAATTAGCAGTAATGGTATTTTTCCCTGAGCCTACTCAGGCTAATATTAGTATGTACCTTGCTACAAGCGAACGTTTTGATTTACTAGGCGGCTCTAATTTGTTACTTGTGACTTTAGCAGGTCTAGAACCCTACCAACTAAGCAGTAGTCAAATAGATTATACAACAACAGCACCAACAAACACAGCAAACTATAATAATGATCCTGCATCGCTACTGGAATTACAAGCTCAGATGCAAAATGACCAGATGAATTATGCAATGATGTCTGAGATGTTGCAGATGCAACACGAAACTAGTATGTCTATCATTAATAATATGGGCGATAGTAGTTGGTGTTGGGCAGATACTTATGGGACTTGTTATTAGCTTTTAGGTAAATATTTTTCCCAAATAGGGTCAATCGTTGGTAAAATACCATAAGCTGAGCTAAACATAAACTTAGGAGCAAAGGGCTTGCGTATAATAACCATTCCTGCTTCTTCAGGAGCGAGGTCACGTTTTCTAGCATTACATTTTTGGCAGCAAGCTACAACATTCTCCCAGACAGTTTTCCCACCTCGGCTACGTGGTACAATGTGATCGAGAGTTAACTCGTGTGAAAACTTACCACAGTACTGACAGGTATGATTATCTCGCCTAAAAACATTTTTACGATTAAAAGATACCCTATATCTAAAAGGGCGCTTAACAAATTTTTTGAGCTTTACAACACTTGGTACAGGAAAAATCTGGCTAGGGGAGCGCAACACCTTATTGCTATCCTCTACTCGCTCAGCTACTTCGTGCATTAGTAAGCTAACGGCACGCTTAACAGAGCATACGTGCAAAGGTTCGTAGCTAGCATTTAAAATAAGTACACGTCCAGCATTGACATTTGTAAGAGGGTTTAGCTCTAATTCATCATCGTAAGCAAAAGGATCAATTGGGGTGAAGTTACTCATAGATTTTATTTCCAAATAAATTCTTGCCTAGTAATTTCTATAAGGACATTTATCATATTCCTAATAAAAAATGTTTTTACTAATTTGACATCGTCAACATCAGTTTAAGGTGTTGTTCGCTATTAGGTATTCTCCTATCTGCACAGCATTTAAAGCTGCCCCCTTGCGTATTTGATCGCCTGAGACAAAGAAAGCTATAGCACCTTTTTTACTTATATCCTCACGTATTCGTCCCACTAACACATCATCTTTGCCACTAGCGTTTATGGGCATAGGGAAGGTATTGTTTATGGGATCATCAACTATTTTTATGCCTTTGGCTTGACAGAGCGTTGATAGGGCTTCTTCTTTAGTAATTGGCTTAGCAAACTCAGCGTGAATAGCCTCGCTGTGAGCACGAAACACAGGTACGCGTATGCAAGTAGCACTAATCATTAAACTATCATCATGAAGCATTTTGCGTGATTCTAAAAGTAGCTTACGTTCTTCAACATTATAACCATCTTCACTTATTTCACTATCGTGACTAAAGAGATTAAAAGCAATAGGATGCTTAAAGTTATTAGGAAGCAAAGGTTTTTCTTCTAAAGAGGCTTTACTTTGTTCACTAAGTTCGTCAATACCTGCTTTACCCGCCCCTGAAACAGCTTGATAGGTGGCAACTGTAGCACGTTTTAAAGTAAAAGCTTTATGCAAAGGCGCTAGAGCCATAAGCGCAATTATAGTTGAGCAATTAGGATTGGCAATTACTCCTTGATGATTTAAAGCATCTTCACCATTTACTTCAGGGATAACTAAGGGAACACGTTGTTCCATGCGCCAAGCACTACTATTATCTATAACTACTGTGTCATGAGATGCCCATGACCAAGCTCTATCTTTAGAAATTCTACTGCCTGCAGAGATAAAAGCAACATCAGCCTGCAAATCACCTGCAGGGGTCACAGTAACAATGTGTTTCTCACCAGCGAAATCAATTTCTTTCCCGGCTGAGCGCTCCGAAGCATAGAGCCTAAGTTTTGTTATAGGGAATTTACGTTCTGCTAATAAAGCTAGAAATTCTTGTCCTACAGCTCCAGTGGCTCCAACAATAGCAACTTGCATAATTAAACTCCTTTAAAATATTATAAATGGTGTCTTATTTGTAGATCTAACTTTTTGCGATAAGCTATACATGAAAATCACTTTAATCTAAGGTATATTAATGTTAGTAAATTATTAATTACTTAATAAATTCCAAAAGACATCTGCGCTAATTTAAAACTGCGCAAGTTGAGTATAATATAGCACGTTTATACTGTTAGGCAACCCTATAGAATGAGACGTTGCTGAGAGTAAGTTGGGAAAATTGTGCAAACTACATATGAATTTTGTGAGGCAGTAGAAACATTGGACCCCTTGGGAAAAGATCTTCATTACTCGCCAGATATTAAGACGCTCGAGCAAGAACTCAAGTTACGTCAAAGCCGCATTGATGCACTTAATGCTATTAGTCAATTGACTCCTGTTATTGCTCGTATAAAATCCCAAGAAGATGTTGATAGAGTGCTAGAGCAACTTTTAAGCGAGGCTATTAAACTAAGCCATGCGAGTCGTGGCTTAATTGTATTAATAGATGAAAAAGTTGAAGATAGTTTTACTATTCATGCTTCAGCAGGCATGGAAACCAATGACAGTGATGATGTCAATTTTTCTCGTTCACTTATTAAACAAATCTTAGAACGCAGTGAAGGGGTAATTACTACTAATATACAAGCGGATGAGCGTTTTATAGCAGGGGAAAGTTTACTAGCTACCAATGTACGTAGTGTTATGGCTACACCTATAAAAAATCAAGATGACGTCATTGGTGCAATATATGTAGACAGTGAGCTTTCTACTAATATATTTGGTGAAGATGACCTAGAGATCTTTAGTGCTTTTGCCAATCAAACAGCAGTAGCACTTTCTTTAGCTACTTCACTCAAAGCCCAACGTGAACTTTATATGCAATCTATTTTAGCACTGGTACATGCTGTAGAGGCTGCAGACACTTATACTGCTGGCCACTCGCAACGTGTTGGTTACTATGCTAAAAGTATAGCTGAGGCTTTAGGGTTCCCTGAGAAAGAAGTAGAACTTCTACTGTTTGCAGGTTATTTGCATGACGTTGGCAAAATAGCTTTACAAACTAATGTTGGTAAGGCTAGCCCTTTGACTGATGAAGAGTGGCAAGAAATGTGTAAGCATCCTATTTATGGTGAGCGAATTTTGCGTAATTCACCTGCTCTAGCCAAAATTTTGCCAGCGGTTCGTAATCATCATGAACGCTGGGATGGTAAGGGTTATCCTGATAGTTTAATTGGCAAAAAAATTCACCCCTATGCTCGTATTATAGCTGTGGCTGATAGTTTTGATGCTATGACAACTAATCGGCCCTATCGCAAATCTTATAGCCTTAATTATGCCCTGACTGAAATCAGAGAAAATATTGACAGAATGTACGAACGTGCAGTAGCTGAAGCGTTTTTAAAGGCTTTTGAGAAGGGTAAGCTGAAACTTGCGGATAAAACTCGAGCAGATGAGACAATTGCTCAATTGATGAATTTCTAATAAGAAGACCTTATGAAAGGGCAAAGAATCGTTAAGCGCATTGTAGTTAAAGTGGGCACTAGTAGTTTGACTGATGATGCCGGACGTATTTACCAGCCTAAAATGTGGGCAATAGCTCGAGCTATTGCCCACATGCAGCTAAGCCTAAATGTTAAAGTGATATTAGTCTCTTCAGGGGCAGGTGCTGTAGGCCGTGAGCGTTTAGGCTTAAGTTTGCCACTAACTATGCCAGAGCAGCAAGCTGTTGCTGCTGTAGGACAAGCATTGCTGATGCTTGATTGGGCCAAGGCCTTTGCGCCTTTGGCTGTTGCCCAACTGTTATTAACTTCAGCAGATATTCAAGATAGACAGCGCTATGTAAATGCTAAAAATGCTTTGGATGCTACTCTAAAACTTAATGTATTACCTGTTATCAACGAAAATGATAGTGTCACCACGACAGAAATCAAGTTTGGCGATAATGATACTCTATCAGCTTGGGCAGCATACCTAGCTAATGCTGAAATGCTTATTATTCTTACAGATGTAGATGGACTTTATAATGATGATCCACGTATTAACCCCAATGCAAAACGAATAGAAAAGGTTTCTAATCTTAATGAGGTTATGCATCTGGCAGGAAAAGCAGGCACAAGACGTGGTACAGGCGGAATGGTGACCAAGCTTGGAGCAGCCAAAATAGCTAGTGATGCAGGCATAGACACTCTCATAATTGGTGGGGGTGGCGAGGGGTTAGAGGCTTTGGTACAATCTCGGCTTGATAGCAAGGGGTTAGGTACACATCTTATTGCTAAAGCACAGCAACCTGCTCGTAAAGCTTGGATAGTCCAACAAAACAGTAAAGGTGAAATTCATATAGATAAGGGGGCAGCTAAGGCTTTGAAAAAAGGTCGTAGCCTTTTGCCAAGTGGTATTAGCAAAGTTTTAGGAGAATTTAATTTTGGTGATGCTATTTCTGTTAGTTGTGATTCTCAAGTGCTGGCTAGGGGTCTGAGTAATTACTCGAGCGAGGCATTGGATAAAATAAAGGGGCTACATAGTCAAGAAATCACTAAGACACTAGGTTACAAAGATTACGACGAGGCTATACATAGGGATAATCTAGTACTTTTGTCAATGAACCACAGTTAAGTTAGATATGTGCCTTTTGACATGGTTTTTTGAGAATGAAAAGTCTGTATTAGATTTGCTGTAAGGGTTTTATTAGTTGAGTTGTTAGTAGTATTTACAGCTAATTCTAATAATGGTGAAAACTTTGTGATACTGTCCCAAAAATAAAGCATAATATTTTAATTATGTCTCTTGACCCTTTGGTCACTATCATTTTACTAATCTACCTTATAACAGTGCTAGTAGTGCTAGTCATCTGGTTTGCTATTACCTTGGGCTCGAGAACTTCTTTATCTTTGACTAAAATACAACAGCCAGCTAAGAGTGTGGAAACTAAGGCTCGAGTAAAAAGAGAAATTATAACCTCATCATTAAAGCAAGGACAACGAAAAACAAAAAGCAACCGTAATTTTAATAACTATAGGCATAAAAGGCAACAAGCGTCTTTACGAGAAAGAAATTTTAGGGTATTTTCTAGGGAAGCAACCTCACCTAAGCATAGTAGGTCTAAGGAATCTTTGGTAACCAACAAACCATCAGGGCAAACTAAAAGAAAACAAGATCATAATGATTCTTATGCTAGGTCCATAAAGGATAGTAAGAACCTTTCTGCTGCTTCTAAATCTTCACAAAAGCTCAACAATGACCAATTTCGTGGAGAAAGTGCTAAAAAGCGACGATCTTACTCATCTATAGATCTTAATCTTGACGAAGACTTCTTTAAGGATTTTGCTAAAAATAAAAAATGAATTAGCTAGCTATAGAAGTTTCAAGTAACGTAGGGCTATAGCATAAGCTGCATAATCATCTAAGTATCTAGGTGGAAGGCGTAGACCTCTAGGCAAAAAACGATATAAGCCCTTAGGGGGATTGTCATTAAAGTAAAGGTGGCGTGCTTCTAGGGTAGTATTTGTTTCATCAATAAGTATAAATTCCAAATCGCGCTTTTGCAGGTTTTCCTGAACTAGCTTGCTTCCTGTTCCATTCCCCAAAACTAATAGGGCATCTTGAGGGAAGGTAAAGTCAGAACATTCGGCTAGCGTTATAATGTTTTTCTGCAGTAACTTGCCTTGGCTACTAACTAACGCCACACCTATATTTTTTCCGGGGTCAATACCTACAATGTTTGACATATATAACAATTTAGCAAACACCTTAAATTTTAGGGCGAATTTCTTTCAAGTCTTTTGTTTTTGAAAAAAGCAACAGATGTTAAATTGAGAAAAGTGAAAGTGCAGAATATATAACCTTGTTTGTTAAATCTTCCTGTAGATCAGGCCAGATATGTTGTTGTCAAATATTCAAAGCCCTGTCAATAATTAATATTTAAACCTTGACTACAACAGTGGCTGTATTGTTAAAATGCTTAGTTGAAACTAGCAGATTTATTTGTAAGGTTTTGCTTAATAAAATTTGATAACTTAGTAAGTGAGTTTTTGTTAAACGCAAAATCCTTAAGAAAGATTGAGATAACAGACAAATTAATATAGAAGTTGATTCTCTAACAAATAATCTATCATTGATGCTTGATGGGTCAAATTTTGATGGTTTGGCTTGAAAGGCATAATTTTATAGAGTATTGCTAGTGCAAAAGCTTTAAAATACTTGAGGTGGTTTGATAAATGAAAATTAGGAAAATTGTCTTATGCTGTGCCTTTGTGTTGACACGTAAAGGTAGGCGATTGTGGCTATAATTTTACAGGCTTGTACTATTTTTGTAAGAATACTGTTAAGATCAATTTCTTTATTTGCCACAGCTAGACAAAATTTATTTTTTACAGCTGCTTTATTTACTTTTATTACTTTATTTAATTCATTGTCTTTAGCTCAGCAAGTTACAGTTCAACCGGGCGATACCCTTACTAAATTAGCAATGCAATACGATACAACTATCGAAACCGTTATTAAGGTCAATCGTTTGAAAAGTACTAATGTTCGTGTGGGTGATGAACTATATATGTTTCCCCCCTACGAAGAAATAGCAGTAGATTGGGGGGATACCTTAACTGATATTGCTAGAAAATATGGTGTAGGCGTACAGATTTTGCTAGAAGTTAATGATTTGAATAGCACAAACATTGGTGTAGGTGATGTTCTTAAAGTACCTAAGAGTGAGCATGCTCAGATAAGACAAAATGAATTTGCTCAGCAAGAAAATAAGCTAGGACTGACTGAAGCAACTCAAAATCTAGAGGTAAAAAAAGAATCAATAAGTGATACACAAAAAACAACTAGTATTCTTGAAGAAAGATTAACTGAAAGATCACAAGGCGATCGAGAATATATTATTGTCAAGCCTGGAGATACTCTAACCAATTTTGCTAAAGAGTTTAGCATAAGTATTCAAGATCTTATGGTCTTTAATAGCTTATCTTCTACAAACCTTAGTGTGGGTGATGTAATTTATGTTAATGCTCCACCCCCCCATCAGAAGAGCCTCACCACACAATTACTGTAAAAATAGATGACACTTTAGGTAACTTGGCTGCACGTTATGGTGTTACTACCCAAGAGTTAATGCGAGCTAATCGACTAGCAACTCCTTTTATTAGAGCTGGACAGATTTTGGAATTGCCAGACAATGCTTTGGATGCACCACTGGACGATGATATTTCTTCAGAGCCTAGAACTTACATTGTGAAACAAGATGATGCTCTCTATAAAATTGCTCTTAACTTTGGTATTTCCCAAGAACGTTTAATAGCACTTAATAATTTAGAAGGTACTAATATTTATGCTGGACAAGAGTTGAAACTTGCTGAAGTAGGTGAAGAGCTTAAACCTTTAGAAATAACTATTAAACGTGGCGATACCCTTGCTAGCATTGCTAGGCAATATGATGTTCACTTAAAAGAGCTGGTTAGTGCGAATAATATTAATACTGAAGATGTTTTGAGTATAGGGCAAAAAATTGCTATACCTGAACGTTATGCTACAAGTCAGGTGAATTCACAACTTGATCAGGGTGCTAGTGAGATTAGTTATATTGCTGTTAAGCGTAATGATACGTTATGGAATCTAGCAAGGGATTATTCCACTTCTGTTGAAGCTATTGTTGCAGATAATCGTTTGAGTAGTTATCGGATAAATGAGGGACAGATTTTACGGATTACTCCCGGCTTAGACTTTCCTGCTGTAGCACGTCCAAGGCCCGAAATACAAGCTAGTACTACTAGTTCTTCTAAAGATTCTATAAGCTTGAGTAATGTAAGTACCTCTAGCTCAGAAATCTTAGAAACTAATTCAGCGCAGGAATTTACCTCAAAGCTAATTTGGCCTTTAAATGGACCAATTACCTCTCGTTTTGGCTATAGGAATTTAGTTGTTGGGGGAAAGAGCTATAATATACACACAGGTCTTGATATTGATGGTGATAGGGGAGACCCAATCATAGCAGCCTGCTCAGGTAAAGTTGTTTTTAGTGGTTGGAAAGCTGGCTATGGTTACTTGGTTGTAGTTGAATCATTGCCTTATCATTATTACTATGCTCATGCTTCAGAGCTTATGGTTGCTGAAGGAGAGCAGGTTAAGCAAGGGCAAATTATTGCAAAGGTGGGTGCTACTGGTGCAGCGACAGGCTCACATCTCCACTTTGAAGTCAGAGTTAATGACAAGCCTCAAAATCCGCTAGATTACTTGAACTAACCTATCTTACAATATCAAGGTTAATATCAAGGTTATCCTTCCTGCAATCCAAAGTGTCACCGTTCAAGTGATCTACTACCATATAGCTAGGTACTGAAATGAGGCTGAAGAATTTCAAAACCGTACACTCTTCACCCTTTGCAGGAAACGAATTGCGTACCCAAGGCAATTATAGATACTCAAAAAAGACCTCAATTTCTATCTGTTTTCTAAATTTGATTTTAGTTATTGATTTAGCTCGTTACTTTTTTGCAAAACCTGCTCTTCAATCCAACAAAAAATGAGAGAAAATGTCTATTATGAGCCTTTTATTTGTCATGACTTCTTCATATGGATATGACCTCACCTAGCACTGCTTTTCTGAGAGACTTTTCAAACACTGCTTTGAAGCTAACTTCTTTGTTTTTTAGATTACTAGGCTTTTAAATCCATGCACTTTCCTCCCAAAATTCTGGTAGCTCTAATAGCCCTTCTGGTAAAGGCATTGCACATTCTAGTAGATACTCTAAGTATTTCTTCCCTAACTGAAATAGGCTCAGTACCCTTCTGTCTTTCCTTCTAAATTGCCCCTCCTTCCCTTCTTTTCTTGCTACAGATCCTAAATATACTATCCAGATGTATGCAAAACACGCTACCAGTAAAAGCTTTTCTAGCCTCTTGGGATTCTTTATTCGCGTTTTGTGTATGTTAAATCCTCTTGATTTCTCATCTGAAAAAAATGTCTCTATCAAACTCCTCTTTCTATACAGCTCACATGCCTCTTCTGTTAACTCCACATTTGTTACTAAATATATTGGCTCTTTATACTCTTTGCCCCACCACGCTATTATTTGTACTGGCCCATACCTCTCATTCGTGTACTCTATCCCTTCTACACTTACTTGCCCTCCCTCTTGGAATATGTCTTCTGGTTTGAATGGCTCGTTTTCTCCTTCCTCATAACAATTGATGTTTTTTGCTGCTCTTAGTATATATTCCCACTTGTACTCTTCACATTTCTTTTGGAACTCTACTCCATCAAACTCGCTGTCACCCACTACTACCACATCTAATTTCTTGTCTAAACCCTCTTCTAATTCTTGCACTAACTCGTATAACTCCTCTAGTAAAGCTATATGTTCTGCTTCACTAAAGCTTCCTTTGTTCCCTTCTCTTACTTTCCAAATTACTGGTAATGCTCTTCCTTGGTATATCACACTTATCATCAGTACTGCACAATGTTTCCCTAAACTACTTGTATCTATTGTGAATATTAAGCTTGTTTTACTTATCCCTGCTAGTATTTCTTTGATGTAAGGGAAGTACATCGTTTCTTTATTGACAGCTTTATTCCTCAACCAACGATTAAATCGCTTTGTTCGGCTTTCTGTTTTACTATTTTTATGTTTTGTGCTCTTATCTGCCATTTCATCCAACGCTATTTTTCCTGATCGAACTAGCCCTGTTATCATCAAGGCAAAAACTATTAATCGCCTCGATGATTGACCTGATATGTTTTTTTGTGCAAACTGCTTGAGTGTAGCGAATATTCTGTTATATGATTTTTGAGAATAACTCATGCCCTGCATTAATCATGTTTCAAGTAATTTTGCAATACCCTTGAAGCTCAATGTGGGGCTTTTTTATTTCGATCTGATCTACCCTTGGTTGACTTTCGCCCTTGCCCTTTGGTGTTTCCTCAATTCAAAAAAGTGTACGGTTTTGAACTGAAGAATAGCAATGTGCAGGCAGTTACATACAAATTTTTCATACCTTGGCATATGGAGAATTAATTAGCTAGGCTACTTTATCTGGTGGTGTAGGGCCTACCCCAATCTTTATGGATTCTGAACTTACGTCGTCTAATTTATCAAAGGCCGTATGTAACACAGACCTCGAGCTGAATAGACTGTCTCTTTTGTTCCCCTTATTGAGTCAACAAGGCTAAGAAGTTTGCTTTCCTCCTTGCCAGAATAAAATACAATCGGAATTTGGGAAACATGTGAGTATCTTTTAGACTCTTGAAGCTCACTTTACTGGAATTACGCAGCTTGAGGAAGCGAGTCCAGAAGGTCTAGAGGTGGGTCAATGCGACCAGAGATTAGTCCCCTACGGTATCTGTAAAATGATTGCTTGCTCTCTCTACGAGCTACCTCTATAAGCCCATAAGCTACTACTCCTAACCCTAAATGCCCTCCTATTGTTTGTTCTGTTCTATATCTGAATCCTTGCCACCCTAGCTCTTGCTTTAGCCCTCTTATCACCTCTTCTATTCCCTGTCTCACCTTATAATGCCCTATTATCTCTTTGTCCTCTAGCTCTAAATCGTTTGTCACATAGTATTTCTTCCCTCTCCTCACTATCTTCACTTCAAAGTCCATTCCTCTTAGCTTTCCTACTTTTGTCCAGTAGGGTCCTCTATGCCTTTTCAACTGCTTTCCTCGCAGCACTCTGTTCCTCTTTAATCGCGTCACAAACGACCAACCGTAGGCATGTATCTGCTTCAGAATCTTCTTTGAACCGTACCATGAGTCAAATAGTACATAATCAGGTTTTAGCCCTTTTTCTTTTGCCCATGCTAATAGCTCCAATGCTAGTTCTTGCTTACTTACCTCTCCAAAGTAAAGTTTGATCTTTAACGGTATTCGCACTTTACCATCTGTCCAGATCAGCAGCACTATCCCGAAACCATAGCAATAGTGTCCATTGCCATCTCATAATTTCGGTAGCCACATTTTTCCCCTTCCTGATCTGGCTATTACTGTATCATCAAGAACCAAGTAGCCCCCTTCAAGTCCACCTACCAGCATTTTTAAGCCTATGGCTATCTCACTTACCTTTGCTAAAATCGAGTCTATTAACAATGCTCTATAGATAGTATCGTGTGCACAGTCCATTCCATCTGCCATGGCTGAAGAACCACTTGCCTCAACTGCTTTCAATATGGCTTCTAGTGCTTTAACTATCCTTTGTGTTAGACTCATCTTAGGGCTCCTTGGTTTTGATTGAGCCCTATTTTACTTTATTTTCCCTCCTGCGTAATTCCAGACTTTATTCTTTTCGAATTTTTTTGATGAATCTTCCTGTTTTCACCTGCTTTGCCATCTTGTATATCAGATATAATTAGGTCAAAATCTTCATCCATTTTTAAACTTTGCTGGGCACTTTCACTAGAGGTCGCCAGAACTGTTTCTACTTTCTCTCAAAAGAGAGTATAACTGATTAATTAATTACCTGAAAGCCCTTCAAGGCAGCACCCTTCATATAAAAGCAACTTATTAAGGTATTAAGGTGGTTAACTTGCAAAATTTCCTAAAGAACTGCTATCCTTTAGATGATTTAAAGCTTGTCACTAAATCTACTCTTAGAACTTTTGTGAGTAGATCAGGAAAAAACCAATACTGCATTTTAGTTGTTTACATCTAGGAAGTATTTAATTTAATCAAGGTATTCAATGTAATTTGAGTTTATGCTATTGAGCAAGTAACTCAGTCATAAATGTTTTGTAGGAGGTTGATATTAGGGGAGCTCTGCTTAACTAGGAACATAGCTACAGGATCAATTAGAATTAGAAAATTTAGAGTTTTTTTAGTCTCTGGCTCTTTGCAAGTAATTCAAAATAATTCCTAAAAGTCAAACTTACTGGAGTTTTAAAGATGATAAAGTTTAACTAACTAAGGAGGAGAAAATGGTTCAAACAAGTTACCCGGGCGTTTATATTCAAGAAGTACCTAGTAGTGTTCACACTATTACAGGGATTTCTACTTCAGTGACGGCATTTATAGGTTGTTTTCGAGAGGGTCCAATGAATAAGGCTGTCCAAATTTTTGGAATGGCTGATTTCAATCGTGTTTATGGTGGGTTAGATAATAAAAGCGAGGCAAGCTATGCAATAGCGCAATTTTTCCTAAATGGAGGGACAGAAGCTCAAGTTATCAGAGTTGCGAGTAAGCTATCTAAGAAAGCTAGTGTTGAAATCAAAAAGGGAACTTCCGACAATGATACTTCTGTCATGACAGTAGAGGCCCTAAATGAAGGTGAATGGGGTAATAAACTGCGTGTGCAAATTGATTATAATACAAAGGCACCAGAAAAACTTTTTAATCTAAGGGTTGCCCGACACGCTGGTACTAAACCTCTAGATCCAATCACGGCAGCTGAGACACATCTGAACTTATCTGTTGATTCGAATGATCCACGTTACTTTGTCAATGTTATCGAAAATGCTTCACAACTCATTAAGGTAAAGCAAAATAAGAGTGGTCTACCAGCTGCTACAGGAACTTACGGTAAGAGTATTAAACTTGATGCCGCAAGCATTGCACAACTTAAGGGAAAGAAATTCAAAGTAAAAATTAGCAGTGACACCAGTAAACCTCACACAGCTATTCTAAATTGGACAGAGTCTAATCCAAAGACACTTCTAGAATTGCGGTCCCACCTTGAAGAAGCAATTAGAACTGCCGATCCTAAGAATAGTCCTGCTTATACTAAAGCAACGGTTGAACTTGTCAATAAAAATAGATTCCTTGTGCGTTCAGGAAGAGCAAAATCATCAAAAGGTCAGTATGACTCAGCTGAAACAATTAGTATTACTGTGGAAGGCAACGATACCTCTGCTAGTGATTTAGGACTTACAGGGTCTGGGGTTAGTGAAAATGTACAGGAATATGTTTTAGGTGTTACAGATGCCAAACTTGCTCAAAAAAATGGTGTGAAAGGGGTTGATGGGCTGGGTGCTGATGCAAATGCTATTAAGGGTGATCCAACAAAAAAGACTGGACTTTATGCACTTGAACAAGTAGATCTCTTTAATATTCTCTCGATTCCAAGAGCAGCTAGCTTGAAATCAGAAGAAATGATGACTGTTGTAGATGAGGCACTTGCCTACTGCGAGAAAAGACGCTCATTTATGATTATAGATATTCCTAAGGAAATTAACACTGTTCAAAAAGTGAAAGATTGGTTGGACAGCAATAGAGGTTTGAGGCATAGGAATGCAGCCCTTTACTTCCCGCGATTAAAAATTCCTGATCCTGCCAATGAATACCGACTGCGCTCAGTAGGGGCCAGTGGTACTTTGGCAGGCTTATACTCGCGGATTGACAGCGTACGTGGTGTGTGGAAAGCACCTGCGGGTACTGAAGCAATTTTACAGGGCGTGGGTCAGCTTGATGTCAATCTAACCGATGCTGAAAATGGAGCGCTCAATCCTTTGGCAATCAATTGCTTGCGTACTTTTCCAGTGTACGGTCCTGTGTCTTGGGGGGCGCGCACCCTAGCTGGGAGTGACCAAGCTGGGTCAGAATGGAAATATATTCCCATTCGCCGTTTGGCTCTATTTTTAGAAGAGTCACTTTTTCGGGGTACTAAATGGGTGGTTTTTCAACCTAACGATGAGCCGCTCTGGGCTAAAATAAGACTAAATCTAAATGCTTTTATGATGAGTCTTTTTCGCCAAGGAGCCTTTCAGGGCAGCACTCCTGACAAAGCCTTTTATGTTAAGTGCGATTCAGAAACAACTACCCAAGCAGACCGTAATTTAGGCATTGTAAATATAGAGGTAGGTTTTGCTCCCTTAAAACCTGCCGAGTTTGTAGTAATCAAAGTTCAACAAATTGCTGGTGATCTTTAAGGAGGAACCATGGCAAACGGCTTTACTAAAAATGCACATAGATTTGACCCCTATAAGAATTTCAAATTTCGGGTACTGTGGTCAAGTGAAGGAGGTGGCAATCCTGTTCCAGTTTTAGGTGTTAGTAAGGTTGGTGCTTTAAAACGCACCACAGAAGTAGTTTCTCATCGCTCAGGAGGGGAAAATAGTACTGACCACAAATCACCCGGTCGCACTAAATATGAAGGTATTACCCTAGAGCGTGGTATTACACATAATCTAGAGTTCGAAAAATGGGCCAATCTAGTGCACCCCTATGCAGGAGATTCTGCAATGGACCTAGTTAACTATAAAAAGGAACTAGTCCTTGAAGTTATGAACGAAAAAGGTCATGTTGCCCTTCGTTACTTTTTACATGACTGCTGGGTGAGTGAATTCACAGCGGTGCCTGACCTTGACGCCAATGCCAATGCCATAGCAATTGAGAACATTAAAATTGAACTCGAGGGCTGGGAACGCGACATTGACACCAAAGAACCTGATGAATCTGCTCCAGTTCCAACCAATTAATTCTTAAGGTGTGGTAATTTGCCATGTTGGAAACAACTCAAGGATTACTTGAGGAAGGCGAAAGCTATCTAAACATTGATTTCAACCAAGCTTCTAGACCAGAGCTTGTTACTGAAGTCTTGGAGGTTTGTAAACCATCTAAAGATAAAATATGGGAGCTCACGGTAGGACAACGTATTGCTCACCTATTAGGTTTTGCAACAGAAGATGGCAAACAAGAAATTGATGTGCAACTAACTTGCCTTAATGCAAATTGCAACAAACTTTTGGAGTTAACATTTACTTTAGCAGAATTCTTAGAGGTTCACACCAAGGCTGAGGAGCAAGCTCAGCTCGAGCTTCTACTACAAAATAAGAAATTATTGCTACGTAGACCAACAGGTTTTGACCAGCAGCAGTGGCAACAACTATTCTTTGAAAACCAAGCTGTTGCCGCAAACACCTTCATTAATACTTTGCTAGTTGAGCCCAAGGAATTTAACCTTGACTCTTTAACCCCTGAAGAATTTGAGTATATTGACGAAGCTATGCAAGCTTTTGATCCTCTAGTAAATTTTTCTTTTGAGACTAGTTGTCCTGAGTGCAATGAGTCATTTAGTTATGAGCTTGATTTACAGGAGCTTGCCCTACAGCGCTTGAGGCAAATTCAAAACAAATTCTTAGAAAATATTCACAAGTTGGCATTTAATTATCATTGGAGTGAAAGCCAAATTTTAGCCTTACCCCAATGGCGTTTTAGAAAGTACCTTGCCTTACTTAATGATGAGGTTGCATAATGGGTTACTTTAACCAATTAATAAAACATTCAGGGATAAAGTTAGGGACTGAGGTTGCAAGAAACAATTCGCCTAAGAGTCCAGTAGTGCCAGCACTCGAGCAAGATGAGCAAAGAGTAGTTATCTCACCTTCTGAGAGTGATAGTCCAACAAGCTATCGAGTTGAGCAGGTGCCAACAATTGAATCAGTAAATTCTGAACAGTTTCCTTCTAAAGAAGCTATTTCTGAACCATTTTCTACTAGAGAAGTTAACTCTTCTTCTAGTGTTGAACAAGATTCTCGAAATCCTCTGAGCCCCAAGGAACAAGACTCAGTTACCTCAATTATCTTGTCTGATAACTCAGAGCAGGGTAAGGGCATTACCTCTGAGGTTCAGCCATCTAAGAAAACAGTCCCAACACCCACACGGGTACAAAGAAAAGAAATCATTCAGAGCAAAGTTGAAAACACTAAGGCTGTTTCTTACAAAAGACTTTCTCCCACAAGCAATTCATTAGAAAGCCCCAAAAGTCATTCGCCAGAGGTAATTAGTGAGTCTCCAAAAGCTTTTGACACTTCTCAAGATCAGTCTAAGCAGTTACCTCAACATGATCAGAGTCAAACTTGGCAAAGTGCATTTGCAGAAGCTCGAGCATGGGTTTCTACTCCATCACAGGTTGACGAGGCGCAAGAAAAAATAGTGGTGGCAAGCCCACCTCCTATAACCTCTTACGATGAGCAAAAGGAGCCCAATCATGCTCTAAAAAATTCTAAGCTTATTCCCTCACAAGAACATATTCACCAACAAGATCTACAGCTATCGATTGGCACAATAAGTCTAATAGTTGAAGCACCACCTGAAATCCAGCCACCCGAGCCACTACAACCAAGACAGGTAAAGCCTATTAATAGTGAGCATAGTGAGCGAGTTAGTTCGCACTTGAGCCGCCATTATCTAAGAGAAAGGTGAGCAGCTTTATATGGCATTAGCAGAAACAGGTAAGGCTATCGGCAAGGTTACTCAATTGCTCAATGATCATCTACAGAATCGTACTAACATTGATGTGACTGTGGGTAAGCCTGAGGATGCTGCTAAAAGAAAGAATACCTTTAACCTTTTCCTTTATGAAGCTCTTTTTGATGCCAGCCTGAAAAATGTCACTTTGGATGAGGGCAAACCACCTCCCTTATGGCTAGTCCTTAAGTACCTACTTACCTCATTTGATAAAGAAGGTGATAGTGACTCTAAAGAGGCCCATGAACTTTTAGGTGAAGGGATTAGAGTATTGCAGGAACTGAGTTATCTTCCCTTAAGTACAGACACTAAAATTAGGTCAGCACTAGAAGATAATCCTGAGCCTTTAAAAATTACCTTTGATGAAGTCTCATCTGAACTGCTTTCAAAACTCATGCAAGGATCAGATGAGACATACCGTTTTTCTATAGGTTTTCAAGTGAGACCAGTAATGATTGCTACTGCTGAGCCTCCTTCCTACTCACTTTTAGTTGGTGTAGATTACACTAAAGGTTCAGGCGAAAAAGATAGAATAATCAGTACTCCGCAATCAAATACGAACAGGTAAGGGGATGGATTTGCGAAGACCTAGACGTTCTTTAACCACTTCCCATAACCATATGGAAAAGGTTTCTAAAGGAAACAATTCACATAACACTACCCTAGGTCCTCTTTGCCTCAAGTGCAAATACACCCATTTTAAATATGTCCATAAATTCAATAACATAAACCCTAAACCCATATAAAATAAACGTACTATCGCTAACTTCGTACAAGTCCTGATTCTCACCTTATTAACCATTCGATAACTTGATTCTATCCCAAAACGTTTACGATACTCCTCGTATACTTGCAATGGTGGCATCTTTAGTTTTCCGGTAACTATGTATGCAAATGTTTGTATCCCCCGCTTTCCATATTTCCCCTTGCTGTACTTACATGCTATATATACCTTAAACTTAACTTCCCCATACTTATCACTGTTACGACTGAACTCTGTTTCATAGCTCTGTTTTGTATTCAACAAATCACGAACTTTCTTGCCTCTTCTTACCAGTGGTACTACACAAGGAAAGTCTAAACTTTGTAGGTGCTTTATCACAGAATTATTATCAAAGCCCCTGTCCAATAGCAAACGCTTGATTCTCAACCCTATATCATCAGCTTCAGCTAACAAGCGCTTCAGTACATCCAATACCTTTTCATCTTTATCCATAAGGGTAATTGCTAAGGTGTAGCGGCGATTCTTCTTGATAACATATAAAGTAGCGTAGCAGTGGAACTTAGTAGTACCCCTTTTGAGCTTTACCTCCACGCACAGATTCATCAGCTCTATCACCATAGTAATTGATCTCAGTAATGTCGATTGCACAACGCAAAGGTGTTTTGAAGAGGTTTTTAGGAAGGTTATCTCTCATGGCACCATTGAGCTGTGCTTCTAAATCTCTAGTCTCTTCAGGCAAAGCATCTTTGATGAAATTACGTACAGTATTAGGGGAAGGAGCACCTTTGAGGTCTTTACAGGCTTGTTCTATAGAAATATTTCTAGTAGCAGCAGCTAGTATGACATCAGAAATATCTTGAGTTGAGTAGGAACTACCAGAGGCATCGAAATCAAATTTCTGATCAATAATTTCACTAGCTTGTTGATGAACATCATTTGCTTCTAAGCAAGAGGGTGAGTTAAGATTTACTAGAGTCACAATAGTCTCCTTAAGGAATTCACTATCCTTTAATTTATGACTTTGTTGACTCTTTTTCATGTAGCTACCTCACAGCTATTTTTCCCTTTTTTATGTTATACACTTATTTTGCGGAGTACTGATAATTGGTGAGCAAGGCATCAAAGTCCCTGTGCTGCCCTCTTTAGGACCATCTATTGACAAAGTAGAACCCCTAAAATTTGAAGTCAATGACACCCTAACTATTGCTGGCACGAATCTTAATCTTTCAGATTTATCAGTATGGTTGAGTACGGTTGAGTTACTTGTAACTACACAGACCCCAAATAGCCTACAATGCTTGGTTAATGGCATTATTGCTACAGGCACAGCTATTTCAGCAGGAAGTCACCCTTTGTCAGTAGTGCAAACCTTACCAAATGGTCGTCAGCGCTCGAGTAATCTCCTAGTTGCTTCTTTATTACCAACAGTCAATTATAATGATAATGGTAAAATTATTACCAATCCACGTAAAATAGAAGAAACTTTTGTAGCAGCTACCATAACTTTAACAGGAAGTTTGTTAGGGCTTAGCAACAAAGATGGTGAAGTTTTAGACGATATTGTATTGGCCTTATATCAAAATGGTCGTGTAGTGGAGATCTTTGATTCTTCTTTCAAATTAGCCAAAGATCAAACTAGTCTAGAGTTGGTAATGCCTGATAATAAGGCAGTTCCTTTGGGAAACTATTACATTATCCTTAGAGTCAATGGTCAACAAGCTAAAGTAAGTCCAAGGGTAAAGCTGTGATATTATGAACTTCAGTGAGCCTATTACCTTTTCTCCAAATATCTTTGTTGATGATTTGTGTGCTGCCTACTGGCTGAAACAAGTCACACTGAGATTAAGGCGTGAGGTATGTTGGTTAAGGTACGAGCATGCTGAGGGGACAGGGCAGCTATACTTTACCGACCCTGTACAAGCATCTTTAGACTTGCGTAAGTTTTGGGAAGAAAAAGTTGCCTTCTTTAACGAAGATACTACTGCTCGACATTTGACTGACCAATTAGGTAATCCACCTCCTAAAAATAATCAAGATAACCAAGGTTCGTTTAGTTGGGTAGCAAGTACTTTAGAGTTTGATGATTTATCTAAATTTGTATTATCACTAGCACTAGCTACTGCTAGTGATAATGCTATGGGCAGTGTAATAGCATTTTGTTTAAATGACCCTAATAAACCCTATCCTACACTAGCTCTAGCACAAAAACTTTGGAATGAACCAGAGAAAGTTCTGGCACTGGTTAGTCCCCATCATCCACTTTTCCGCTATGGTCTTTTGCAGCTTGGACACCCTGCTACAAATCTAAATGAAATAGATTGGCATAGTCCACTTATTGTATCTCCTATGGTAGTACAGCAACTACTTTTCCCTACCACACTTTCCCCTTTGGGGTTTACTATGTTGGACTCGAGTCCAATCACACCCAACCCTAATGAAGCGATTCAGTTAGTAACAAGTAGACTAACCACAAACTCTACTCAAGACATACGTATTGTTCCTATATTGGGATCAAAAAGTGCTGAACGTACTGAAGTAGCAACCATCATAGCACATAAGCTTCAAAGACCTGTGGTCAATGTTAGTTCTAGTCCACATTTACTTAGTAACCAAGCCTATCTTAATACCATAACAACAATTTGCTGGCTTAAGGGCTTTGATCTTTTTATTGATCAGAGTAGCAATGCAACCTCTGAAGGCAAAACTCGATCAGTATTTTTACCTACTCACCCTATTCCTCTAACGATTTACCTAGGAATTAGTGAGCGTCGTCAGCTTGTTGGTCTACCTACTTCACAATTATTGCCTGCTATTACTACTCCAAGCTTTTCCTATCAAGAAAGATTAGCTCACTGGCAACTTTGCCTTGGTGAGGATTTGTTAGGACTCGAGCCAGCTATTGCTGATATCTCTAGACGATTTCGTTATGACAAAGCAACAATTAGCACCATTTGCAAGTCATTAGAAGCCTTGCCTAAACCAATATCAACTGATTACCTTACCTCTGCTTGCCGCGGTGAGGTAGATTTTAATGTTGGCGAGCTTGCCCAACGTGTAAAACCTCGTTTTCAGGATGAGAAACTTATCTTGCCACCAAAGCAAGCACAGCAATTTCAAGAAGTGCTAAAGGCTATGCAGTCACTTACAGAGGTGCATTATCGCTGGGGTACAGCTACAGCTTGGAACGAAGGAGGTATTACTGCCCTTTTTGCTGGGGCATCAGGTACTGGAAAAACTATGGCTGCCGAGGTTTTGGCAATCAAGCTAGATTTGCCTATGTACCGCATAGATTTATCTCAGGTGGTAAATAAATACATTGGTGAAACTGAAAAGAATTTAAAGAAGCTTTTTGACGCTGCTGATGATTCGGATATGGTTTTGTTTTTTGATGAAGCTGATTCAATATTTGGTAAACGCAGTGAAGTAAAAGATGCCCATGACCGTTATGCAAATTTAGAGATTAGCTATTTGCTCGAGCGTATGGAGCGCTTTAAAGGTCTAGCTATTCTTGCCACTAATCGTAAAAAAGACTTAGACGAGGCTTTCTTAAGAAGGTTACGCTTTATTATAGATTTTCCTCTACCAGAAGAAGCGCAACGTAAACAAATTTGGAGTCAAGTGATTCCAAGCACTGTAGATACTTCAGAAGTTAATTTAGACTTCTTGGCAAAACAGTTTCGCTTAACTGGAGGGCATATTCGCTCCATTGCTTTCAATGCTTGTTTGCAAAGTGCCAATGGGCAACAGGAACCACCTTTTAGACTTGATATGAGCCAGCTTGTTTTGGCAGTAAAACGTGAGTATGACAAATTAGATAGGAATGTAAGCCTCGAGCACTTTGGACCCTATGCCAAATTCATTGCAAGGCAGGAGATAAATGAAAGTTAATATAGATCGTTTGCAAATTCGCTTAAAGGGAGTTTCACCTAGCATGGCTTGTGAGGCAGTTAATGGTTTGGGACACGGAATATTAGAACAACTTTCTACTGATAGTACCTTCAAGCAGCAAGGTGATATAAAAATAGATACTGTGCAAGCTGGCAGAATTAAGCTAGAACGCAACACTAGCACAGCTAATTTACGACAGCAAATGGCAAAGTCTGTTTCTAAAGCTATTAATTCTGGTAGCAAAGAAAGTTAGTTATATGTCTTACTTAGTAAAGGGAGCTTTTATTGAGTATGGCACGGATTTTCTTGGGCCTGTTCCTAATGTGGTAATTTTTCAGTTTAATCCAGAAAGTCTTAGCCGAAATATTCAAATTCCACAACGCCCCACAGGTTCAAAGGGTCGTGAGACGAGCCAAGCAGGTGAATTGCCTGTTGAAAAGATTACTCTCAAAGCCTACTTCAGTGCTGCTGATGAGTTAGGCAGTAGGAATCGTTTAGCTCGTACTTTTGGTATAGGACCACGTTTAGCAGCACTGGAAAAGATGTCACGCCCAGAAAACCCCGATAGTCCTTTTAGTAAAGCAATAGATGAAATAGGTGATACCATTTTTAGTGGGTCTAATAAAAATCTAGATCAGTTAGTTACCCAGCCTATTCCTCGAGAAAAATATCCACGTATCTTATTCATTTGGGGGCTTACGCGAGTACTACCTGTCATTATAGATTCACTAAGTATCAATGAGCAGGAATATGATAATAGGCTTAATCCTGTGCGTGCTGAAGTCAGTTTAGGTTTATCAGTTATTACTATAGATAAATGTTCAGATGATAAGGTTGCTAGGGGTGCAGTAACTTATTCAACTCTAGCTAAAGATTCACAAGCAACTGCCAATCTAGCTAACCAAGTCTCACAAGTGATTGATCTTATCCCTTTTTAGGAGTTGGCTATGTTTTTAGAGAGTTCAAGATATCATAAAGTTGCCCAAACGAAAGTAATTACTAAAGATGGTCAAGCTATAAAAGCTCTTAAACTGCGGCGTTTGCCAATAGTTAACAGCACTAATATTGCAGTAAAACAACATGATCGGCTAGACATTATGGCACAGCAGACCTTTGCTAACCCCACTCAGTTCTGGCGTATTGCTGATGCTAACACAGAGTTACAAGCCAACGACTTGGTTAAAGAGCCCGGTCATATCATCAAAATACCGGAGTTCTAAATGACTGCTAGTGAGTACCGCCTTTTCCTCAATAATGATTCTGCTACACGTAAGCAGCTTGATAGTATAGAGGAAATCACTGTGGAGCAGGAAATAGATATGGCTTGGGAGTCACGTTTAAAGATTCACACTTGTGTAGATGAAAAGGGTAACTGGAAAAGTGAAAGTGCAGATTTTATGAAACCCTTTTCACGGATTCGTGTTGAGGTCAGGGTTGGTCAAAATCCTTTCGCTGCTCTAATTGATGGACCAATTGTTGGATATGATGCTGTAAAAAGTTCTGAGCCGGGCCAAAGCTCAATTACTCTTAGGGTACAGGATGATAGTGCTTATTTAAATCGAGAGGAAAAGCTCAATCATCTTAGCAATAGACTCGATCATGAGATTGCTAAGGAGTTATTTGATAGTGTTGAGCAGATCACTTATACTGAAATTGATCAAGCAGAAACTGCTGCAGATAGTTTACCTCCAGAAGTCGTTCAGCGCGGTACTGCTATGCAGCTTTTGCGACTCTTAGCTAAGAGACAAGGTTTTCATGCCTATGTTCTACCCGATGATGAGCCGGGTGGGAGTGTAGGGCATTTTGACAAACTACCCACTGAGTCTTCAGGTTTGCCTCCACTAGTGCTTTTGGGTCCAGAACGCAATATTGAGAGCTTTAATATCAGTAGTGATGAACAGCGTCCAGCAAGAACCCAAGCGTTTAGCCTAAATTTTACTGATAAGGTGGTAATTAATAGCCGCTCGAGCTTTCGTGACCTTGACCTCCTTGGTAAAGAACAGGCATTTACTAACGAAACCAACACTAGCGTACAGCTTGCCCGACCAAGTCTAGGTGGGATAATTGACCCTCATCGCCTTGCAGCTGCTGATACCAAACGTAGTAGCTATTCTTTTAAAGCAACTGGAAATGTTGTAGCTGACTGCTATCAGGGGGTACTAAGCCCCTATAAGATAATTGAAGTTAAGACTATTAATGATCGTTTGAGTGGCAACTATTTAATTCATAAAGTTACCCATACATTAACACGCTCTTCTTATGGACAATCTTTTGTGGTAAAGCGTAATGCCCGCTCTTCTGGGGCCAAAAATTTTAATGACCTGATTGGGAGCATTTTCTGATGATTGATGAAGACATGGAAAGTCTAGTAGTTGAAGCTGCTGAGTTTATTCGTGATCATTACTTCGGCAAATACCGTGGCAAAGTGCAAGATGTCAATGATCCTGAAAATTTAGGACGTATTGTTGCCCAAGTACCAGAGGTATACGGTGAGCTTAATTCTCCTTGGGCAATGCCTTCTGTACCCTTTGCAGGCAAAAATCATGGCCTAGTAGTTTTACCAGAGGTAGATGATGGCGTGTGGATTGAGTTTGAAGCTGGTGATATATCACGTCCTATTTGGAGTGGTTGCTGGTGGGCAAGTGATGAAATGCCTTCTTCCAGTGGTGTGCAAACCCGTGTACTAGTAACTTCTGGTGGGCATAAGCTGGTACTAGATGATGAAAAAGGTAAGTTGCAACTTCTTCATTCAGGGGGTGCCGAGTTCACTATGACTGGTGATGATATTACCATCAAGATTGGCTCAAGCCAAATTACACTCTCACCTAGTGGCGTAAACATTAACAACGGCGCATTGGAGGTTCGCTAATGCCCGGTAATATCCTAACTACTACCAGTACCATAATGTGTACCCATGGTGGCCAAGCAACACTGACCACTACTAATACTCGAGTCACAACAGGAGCACAAGCACTTTTAGAAACTGACACACATACAGTGGTTGGTTGCCCTTTCTCAGTAGGGAGTAAATATTCACCCTGTGTGCGCATCGAGTGGAGTGCAGGGGCAAGCAGTGTTAGTGTTGGCAATACTCCAGTATTAATAAAAAGTAGTATTGGCACTTGCTACAACGCTGAAAATGTTGTCCAAGGACTGGCTACAGTAGTTAATAGTCAACTAAGGGTGATGACAAGATGAGTGGTCATTTATCATTTCCTTTTAGAATTGGTTCAAACGGACGTACAGCACAAGTTAACTCACTAGAAGAACACGTCCACGATGAACTTATACAGCTTTTACTTACTAACCTAGGCGAGCGTGCTTTCTTACCAGAGTTTGGTGGTGGTCTAAGGCAACTAGTCTTTGAGCCTACTGATCCAGCTACCAAAGGTATAACTAAAGCACAGATTACTCAGGCTATAGAGACTTGGCTTGGTCAGCGTGTACAGCTCGAGAACCTTATAGTGGAAGCTAACAACAACATCATAGAAGTGGAAATTCAATACCGTCTTGTCGCCACTGAGGAAAGTCGTGTTATGCGCTTCCAGCGCAAGGGGGATGCTGTGCTATGAAGATTATTCACCAAGAAGCCTTAGATGAACGAGTTAAGAACTTAGTAAAAAAGGGCCTTAATGGTATAGCCTTAGTATTGGTGAATTTGCAACCTGAAAAGAATCCTATAAAAGCTATCTTAACTGTGCACTTTTTTAACAAAAACGAACTTATCAATATTACCAATGACATTAAGGCTGATCCCACAAAAGCTAAAAGTATTTTCCCTATAACTGGAGGTCACCGTATTTTAGCTGGACCACTGACAGACCAAATACAAGTTGTTAATGTGGTTATTGACCCTAAAAACGATAAAATCCTTCAGCTAACAATTGAGCCAATAGGTGACTACTCAACATATACTTTAAATGTTGCTTATAAAAACATAGATCCTATTTTAAGTGCTATAGATTTTAAATTTCGTCCGGATTGCTTTAACAACTGTCCTCCTGACTGGAAAGCCCCACCAGCACCCCGTCAAGACCCTGCTATAGATTATTTAAATAAAGATTATGATTCGTTTCGTCATACTTTGATGGCTTGGATGGGTCAGCGGGTTCCTAACTGGCAACCAACTAGTGAAGCAGATCTTGATCAAGTTTTGCTCGAGCTTTTCAGTGTAGCTGGCGATGAGCTAAGTGACTACCAAGACAGGGTAATGAATGAGGCTTATCTGGCTACTGCTCGCAAGCGGGTTTCACTAGCAAGACACGCTCGTCTAGTGGACTATCACATTCACCAAGGTAATCAAGCTAGCACACATTTAGTTTTGACTGTAAATGAAAGCCTAACCTTAAAGAAGGATTTTCAAGTAACTGCAAACGGTTTTGGCAACTCTAATAATATAGTCTTTATTAATCGTGATGAGCAAACCCTAGACCCTCTACTTAATGAGGTAAGCCTTTACACTTGGAGCGATACCACTCCTGCTTTAGCAGCAGGCAGTACCAGTGCTGACCTAAAGCTTTCAAAAACAGGAAAAGCAGAAGCAGAAAAGGTGCAAAAGCTTATCCGCAAGGGTATTATTAGCCACTTAGTTATTCAAGAACATATAAATCCTTTAACTGGTGAAGTAAGAGGCTTTAATCCTGAAAAAAGGCAGTTACTAACACTTCTCTCAGGTAATGAAGGGGCTAAAGCACTAAAAGATCCTTTAACAGGTAGTTGGTTTGTGCGTGTTAATTGGTGTGAAGAGGATGAGCTTAAAAATAATTACTGTTTTACTGTGAACTGTCCTAATGGCATGGTTAAGAACGTATCATTATTTCATGGCAATGTGGTGAAGGTTTATCATGGTTTTCCACAGGAAATAATCTTTAAAGATCCAAGTGAAATATTAAATCCTAGTGCAGTAATTCCAGAATATCACTATGAAAAAGTCAAACGGCGAATAGGTGGGGAAGTTGAACGAGAGGTGGCAACCTTGTGCCATTTGCCAAATGGCCCACTTGCTTATTGGGACACTATTCCCGGTGGAGAAGTGCCTTCTCAGTCAACTGTAGAAGTTACTGTTGATGGTGACGCTTGGGATGAAGTTATTAGTTTACTACACAGCGATGATAGTGCTGAAGGTGGTGACCACTTTGTAGTTGAAATAGATGAAGAAGGCAATAGCCTATTGCGTTTTGGTAATGGTGTTAATGGTCGGCAGCTTCCTGAAAGAGCCGTAGTTAAATGCAAATATCAAGTAGGTGCAGGAGCTGAGGGAAATGTAGGAGCTGATGTGCTCGCAAATTTTGATGCTAAGGCCTTCCCTGAAATAGAGAATACTTGGAACCCCTTTGATGTTACTAATGGTAAAGAGCCCGAACCTGCGGCTGAGGTTATCCGCCGTGCTCCAGAAGCATATCGCTTCCGCCAGTTAAGGGCAGTAACGTTGCAAGATTACCAAGAGCGAGCCGAGGAACTGCCAGAGGTTTCCAGAGCTGCAGCTAGATATATGTGGACAGGTAGTTGGCGCACTGTACGAATCACCATTGATCCTATAAGCACTACTACCTTTCAAAAAATTCAAGCAAAAGTTGCTCAGCACTTAGAAGCTGTACGTTTGCTAGGTGAAGACTTAGAAATACGACCACCACGTTTTGTACCTTTAGAGATAAAGGTTTCGCTGTGCATAAAACTCGGTTACTGGCCTGAAGATGTTAGGTTTATGCTCGAGCAAGAATTTTCAGAAGGTTACACCCCTAGTGGGCAACAGGCCTTTTTTCACCCAGATCTCTGGACTTTTGGGCAGCCACTTAGAAAAAGCCGGATTTTAGGGCGGGTGCAGGCAATTCAGGGTGTAGACCATGTGCGTAACATTACTATGAAACGTTTTAATGAGGTTACACCGGGCACATCTGATTCTATTGAGGTAGTGGCAAGTGAGATTATCCAAGTGAGAAATAACCCTGACCACATGGAACAAGGCTCAATTCACTTTGACTTTAATACGGAGGTGGCCAGTGAAGCCTGAATGTCGTAATGATTGTGTTGATCCCCTTGAATTCCCTAAGAATGTCTACAATAGAGTTGGTCTAGAGCACATTGATTACAGGATTGGCACTTACTCAGATTTTTTAGAGTCTATGTTAAGGAAGCTAAATCAAAATGCTGTGCTTAAAGATTGGACTTATAGAGAAGCTGATGACCCGGGCATTGCTTTACTAGAAGGTGCTGCTGTTATTGGTGATATACTCACTTTTTATCAAGAGCATTATGCCAATGAAGCTTATTTGCGTACTGCTAATTGGCGAGAAAGCGTAAGCGATCTGGTTAGGCTTTTGGGTTACCGTCTTTCACCGGGGGTGGGTGGTAAGGCTAGCTTTGCCTTTGAGGTAAAGGGTGGTAAGCCCGTAGTTATTCCTAAAGGATTTCCTGTTAAGGTGCAGCTCGAGCACTTAAAACAACCAACAGAATTTGAAACTTCCCAAGAAACTACTGCCTACCCTGAGCTAAATAAATTCCATTTGTATAGACCAAGCTCTTTCCCAAAATTTACTGATGGAGTGTTTGTTTTCTCTGTAAAGACTAAGCAGCTTGAGAAAGCTGGAGTAGAAATCAACATAAAAGATAGGCTTATGCTCATAGGCACAGCTAAAAAACCTACTAGCAAGGCACAAATTGTTGTGATTAAAAAAGTAGAAACGCAGTTTGACCGTACCAATATCACTATTGAGGGTAGTTGGAACAGAAGCAGTGATTTGAGTAAGGTTGCTGCATTTAAATTAGACCGAACCTTTCGTCATTTTGGCCACAACGCACCACCTCAAGTAATCAAATACAATGGTAACACGGCCTCAGCAAAATCTATCAGCTACAAACGTAATCTTAATAAGCTTACAGAGAGCATAAAAAGTGCACAAAATCCCACTACAATCGAACCTTCATTTAAAGATAGCCAAATCCCTCTTGATAACGAAGTAGATGATCTTTCTGTAGGTAACAGTCTCATTATTCAAGGTTTACCTCAAGATACTATTGTACGTACAATAGTTGATAGCAAACCAGCCTCTATGATTTGGGGATCCTTGACAGGCTCGACTACGCTAGTAACACTCAACAAACAAATTGGTGACGACACAAATACTACTATTGATATCCGAGAGTTGGTAATTTATGAAGTAGTAGGCAACAAATTTACCTTACAAAGCAAAAGAGAAGCTTCAGGAAGTGATAGTGCAAAGATAAATGAGTCAAAGCTTTGTTTCTTTGGTTCGTTAGATAGTTATAAAAATCTTGACAAAAGACTTTTAGCTCTTCAAAAAGAAGACGGTACTAGTGCAAATATACAGGTAACTACCGATGAGAATGAACTCTCTGACCCAGATGTTAAGTTTAGATGTTTAAATGTTAGTTCAGAAACTGATGAGTTTGAAAATAAGTTTACCCTAAAAGACTTTCCTCTTGAATCTCCTAAAGTTACTGTTTATGGCAACTTAGTTGAAGCCAACCAAGGCAAGGCAGAAAAAGAAGCAATACTTGGTAATGGTGACAGTAGGCAAACTTTCCAAACCTTTAAGTTACCGAAAAGCCCTTTAACCTATCATATTGCTGCGGATGAAACACCGCCAGAAGTTCCTGAATTACAAATCTATGTTAATGATATTTTATGGACACGGGTGTTAAGCTTCTTTAATCGTGGCCCTAAAGAGGAAATTTACCTTGTGCGGGAGGATGCTAATGGTGATAGTTGGGTGCAATTTGGTGATGGTAAAACTGGTAAGCGCTTGCCTTCTGGCCTTAAGAATGTGGTGGCTAAATACCGTAGTGGTATAGGGGCTTATGGCCCTTCTAGAGAAGAAACTACTGTCCAAGCTGGTACTAGGCTCGAGCACCTTAAGAAAATTCAACTTCCGGGTGTTGTTACAGGTGGTGAGGAAGCAGAGTCTGGGGATGAAGCTCGAGCAAGTGCACCGGGCAAAATCCAAAGCTTAGGCCGCTTAGTTAGCCTAAAAGATTTTGAAACAGAGGCTCTAGCAATCTCGGGTGTTTCTAAGGTGCTAGCAGCGTGGAGACTGGAGAATATGGAGAATAATAATATTCCTACTCTGGTACTAACTGTGCTTATGGAAACAGGACGAGAAAAGGAAGGTGAAGCAGTACGAAAGACTCTGAGTAATTATGATAATTTTCGAGGAGCACAGCGTTTCCCCATTAAGGTGATTCTGGGTAAAAGGTTGTACATTTACCTAACTACTAAGGTCGTTTATAAACCAAGCTACCGTCAAGAAATTGTTGAAAAAGCTATTAAAGAAGCTCTAGGTGTTTCTGGAATTAAAGAAGATGGGTTTGATGGCTCACAAGGGCTTTTTGCTCTTGGAAAGCGCCATTTTGGTCAGAGTGAGTACGCTAGTAGAATAGAGGGTACTATTCAAAATGTGGCTGGGGTGCAGTGGACTGAGGTAACAAAGCTTGGTTTGCTTGGTGAGAGTGAAAATCCTTCAGAGCTAAATGAACCCAATTCTAAGTCATTTACAGCTAAAATCCCTCATCACAATATCCTTGGTCTTTACAAAGATCACTTAACGCTACTTCCAGAGTCCGTTCCTGAAACCGCTTCTAAGGTAGGAGGGCACTAAGATGGATGAAACACGTGTACCGCTCTACCAAAGGCTACCCGAAATTTATAGGATTAAGGACGAGGAACAAAACCCTCCCTATCAGTTAAAGAATTACTTAGCACTAGTCGAAGATGCTTTTAGTGCTATACATGAAAATATAGAAAATCTTTATAGTGACCTCTTTATAGAAACTTGTGATGATTGGGTAATTCCTTATATAGGTGATCTATTAGGGGTAAGCCATTTAAAAGGTGACCCTTGGACTTTACGAGCAGATGTAGCTGATACTATTGCTTTAAGGCGACGTAAAGGAACTAAAGCAGGTATAGAGAGGCTTACCTTTAACTTAAGTAAGTGGGGAGTGCATTGTGTAGAGCTACGTGAAAATCTGGTGTGGAACCAGCAGCTTAATCACCAACGTCCTGATGCTGGTGGGAACCCTCCTTATGCTGCCATCAAATGCTTTTCGCCGATTCGTGGTGGTACAGTGACTTTGCGTGATCCAGCAGTGCTTAGTTTGTTAGGTACACCTTTTGACTCCTTTGGTCATATAGCCGATCTAAAACCTCCTAGCTTTGGTAGTGTTCGCTATAACCTACCCAATTTAGCTATTTTCCTGTGGCGGTTAAAGGACTACCGTGTAATAGCAAGTAAACCTTTGTTCAGCAAAATAAAGAAAACAAGGACAACTATTCCTGATAAAGAAGCTACTCATGTAGTTCGTTTTGAGGTACATCCGCTAGGTTATCCCGTCAAACTATTTAACACCTACCAATTTGACCCTGATAGAGAACCACCAATTGTCACAGAGCTTAACAGAACTCCGGGACCTATTCCTAGAGCTAGGCTTAGTGAAAATACAGAGTCGGGCAATCCTGAGGCTTATCTGGCTATTAATAGTTATGATCCTCAAAATATTTCTACAGAGCTCGAGGTCGCTGATATAGGCTTACAATTACACTTACCTAAATCAAAGTTTAAGGATGAAGTTTGGCCAAATAAGCAAGAAGAGAGTAGTTGGTTAGTCCGTGGAGCTAATTTGTGTGCTTGGGAAAAGGGTGTAAGACCAGCACTTAAAAACCGTGAAGCTGTTATTGACCCTGAAGTTGGTCGTATTCTTGTTGGTGTAGGGTCCTATAGTGAGGCAAAAGCTCTAAAGAAACATCTGTTACTAACCTATACCTATGGTGCGGTTGGGCCAGTTGGTGCGCACCCTATTTCGAGAGACGATGCACCAAAAGAGTGGCAAGGCGAGAAAGTTATATTTAAAGAAGTTAATTTTCACAGTGATCGTAACAGCTTAAGAAATGCCCTTAATGATCTAGATCAAGGAATATCACCTATTGTTATTACCATTCAAGACAGCATGGTACATATGCTTGATCTTACTGCTGTTAGAGGGGTTTTCACTGAAGACAACAAACCAAACTTAAAGCTTAGCAAAACTTTAGTAATTCGTGCTGCAGATGGTAAGCGCCCTATTGTTAAGCTGAAACAGCCACTAAGGTTCCGGCCTACAAATGTTCACAGTACCTTGCCAGAAGAACAAAAACAATTTGATGTTGCTATGGATAAGCTCACTGTGCGTTTAGAGGGTATTTATCTAACCCGCGATAAGTCATTCTCCCCAGCTAAAGGTCCACTTATCGCACGTGCAGCACTAAACAGTCTAGAAATCATAAATTGCACCCTTGATCCTAGTGAATATAAAAAGTTTAGTGGCACTCGTACTGCTATCCATACCTCAATGGAGCTAAGTTACCCTTATGGGTTTACAGATAAAAATGAAGAGAAAGCCTTTAAGCAAACACCAGAAATCATCTTGCAGCGTACTATAGCAGGGCCACTAAAAATTGATGAGCGTTACCGACTTTTTCTAACTAGCAGCATTTTAGATGCTGGCAAGGGTGTTAGTGATGCCCCTGAAGACAGTTTTGGGGTTACGGGTGCTGGTAATCCTTCAAACAGTTGGGGGCCTCCTACAGAAGTTAATGGCCTTACTGTTTTTGGACGAATGCGTGTAAACAGTATAAATGGTCGTGGGGGCATTTGGGTACATGCTTTAGAAGTGCTCAATAATCAAAAAGGTTGTATTAAGTTTAGTTACTTTTCGGGTGTAGGTGACCGTTTACCACAAAATCTTGGTTGTATAGAAGGAATGGATTCCACACAAAAAATAGTGGCTAGACTACACTTTACTAGCGAAATCTTCGGTGAGGCTGCCTATGGGCAACTTGCTCACAGTAGTGACTTTCGTATTCGAGAACGTGGCCCCAATGATGACGCTATGGGAGCATTTGGCTTTTTGCTAGAAGCTCACAAGTGGCGTAATTTGCAGATTCGCTACGGTGAGTTTATGCCTGTAGGAGTGCGGCCACTTTTAGTGCCTGTAACTTAAGGAAGGATAATTATGAAGGGTGACTTTTCAAAATGGCGTTTTAACCCAAAGGAGAATTTTACTGGAACTCTGCACCAGCAGGGCCGAGTATTGTTAGATACTGATGGCAACGCACAAACGCAAATTAATAACCATTGGCAAGATCAGGCAGCAAGAGATGCTTTTGGTGCGTGGGTAGCTGCTGTACCTTCAAACCTACCTGATAGTTTTAAGGTCAAAAGTGCCTCTGTTGAAGGGAAGTTCATAAAGTTTGAAGTCAACTCCGGTAAGTTGTGGGCTGACGGCATACTAGCTTATCTAACCCAAAATACAGGTGACCTAGCAAAATATGTGGCTACTTATTTGGAACCTCCAATACAAGACCCTCCAGAGGATACATCTTCTATTAGTAATGGTGTACGTGATGTAGTGATTCTAGAGCTATGGCGAGAGGCTTTTAATAGTTTTCAAGATCCCCCAAATTTTATTGAACCTGCTCTTGGTGGTCCTGATACTACAGAGCGCATTCGTACTGCTATGCGTTTTAGGATCTATCGTCTAGAGGAAAATGAGAACTGCCACAATATAAAAGAAAAAATTCAACACGACTTTACTCAAAAAGGGAAATTAAAAGTTACCCTACAGGAAACTACTAATACTAATAAAAATTGTCCAGTAGTGGAGGAAGGTGGCTATGTTGGTTTCGAACACCAGCTTTACCGTATTGAAATAGCTAAGGTAAGACCTACTAACTCAGATAACAATCCTTCTGCTATGTTCAAGTGGTCACTAGTAAACGGTGGCTTGGTTGGGCGGGGAAAACTCAATTTAGATGAGAAAATAGTTACGCTTACAGCAAATGATCAGGCAATTAAGATGTCTGGGCATACCACGTTTTATATGGAAACTATTGAGGAAAATTCTGAGCAGGGTTATTGGCAAGTAACTTATGGTGCTGAGGTTACTTTGGATGGGAATGACCTCAAGATTGGGAAAGAGTATTACAAGGAAAATGGACTGCCTAAAGGTAAAGACGTTTTCTTTCGTTTGTGGAATGGCATTTTACCTATTACAGCTTTTCCCAAAATATCGTCAGGAAAGCCAAGTGAGTTACGTGATGGTATAAGGCTTGAGTTTGATACTAACAGTAACTACACTCCGGGTGACTACTGGACTTTTGAAGTGCGTGCTGGTGGAATAGCTAATAATACTACACTTATTAATGACAAAGCTCCTGAAGGAATTGTTTATCACCGCGTACCCCTAGCTGTTATTGAGTGGGAAGACTTTAACGGCGAGCAAAGTGCGGAGGCTATTGAGGATTGTCGCAAGATTTTCAGGCCACTTACGAATCAAAGTGTATGTTGTTCTTTTACTGTTGGTGATGGTACATCTAGTCATGGAGATTTTAATTCCCTCAAAGAAGCTCTAAAGCATTTCCCTCAATCAGGAGGGGAAATATGTTTATTGCCCGGCCTTCATAAAGCCAATGTAGATATTGTGGCACGTCAAAACATCCACATTAGGGGTTGTGGAGTGCATACTCTGGTTCAGCCCAATAAGGATCAGATAAATCAAGCAATCTTCCACATTGAGGCTTCTCAAAACATTCATATCGATAATATGACACTTTTTAGTGCTTCAGGGACTGTTATTGAACTTGAGGATCCATCCAATACACAACTGTCATCAAAAGATATCTCAATTACACACAATAGAATCGTTGCTTGTATCCACGCTATTAATATAAAGGTGTTTAATGAAACAGCAACTGAAAATAATATTTACATAGCTCACAATCAGATTGCCATGCAAGATAAACCTGAGGGTAAGGTAGGTATTTTTTGTCTAGCAGATGGAGTTCTTATTGAGCACAATAAGTTAGTGGTTATACCAGCCCCTAATTCTCCCAATGATCCTCGCAATACTGAAGACCCTACTGTGGAAATCTATAACCCGTGTGCAGACCCTCAACTTGCTTATGCAAATAGTTTTCCTGCAACCCACTTCCTAAATCAAGTCTTTTTATTTGTTGCAGCTGCTTCTACTGTCACCACAAAGGCCTATTTAGCCCAAGGAGGCATTCAAATTGGAGGAGGTTCTGAGCAAGTCAGTATCAAAAGCAACAAAATCATTGGTGGTCGTGGAAATGGCATTACCCTAGGACACTTACCAAGTTTTGAAATAGCTAGCAACAATGTTGAGCCATTCATGACTAACTTTGCTAGGTTAGGAGAACTACAAAGCAAATTTAATAGCTTTCTTTATGAAATAGTCATAACAGACAACCTGATTCAAAATATGGGTTTATCAGGCATTGGTGTTGCTACCTTTTTTAACCTCACAACTCTTGAATTGCTTGTAAGTGTCAACAGTCTCATTATTTACCAAAATTTCATTACATCTTGTGTGCGGCAAATGCCTGCCGAAATTCCTACTGAGATGCTCGAGCAAGTTGGCTTCGGAGGCATTGCTTTAGCTGATTGCGAAAACGCCCAAATTAATGAGAATCGTATTGAAAACAATGGCCTCAGCCATTCTGAGCCTATCTGTGGCATTTTTATGCTCCAAGGGGAAAACATTGAGATTTCCAGAAATCATATTATTAATAATGGCCCACGCAATACTGACGATAATCGAGCTGCCAGACGCGGTTATCGAGGTGGTATAGTTATCAAAACAAGTTTTAAGGAACTTGTAAATAACCTTTTCACAGAACAAAAGATCTTAATGTCTGATGGAATTCCAGCTGTAAAAATTCATAATAATGTAGTTGTTCAACCCTTAGGACAAGCTCTTCACATTATAGCATTGGGTCCTGTTTCAGTAATTGGTAACCAGTTTACGTCACAGGGAGTAAATGTTAGCAGTGATCCTTTATCCCTGCTAGCTGGTAGTGTATTTGTTCTAAATCTAGGCATTTCTAAGGACTTTGCTTTTTTGCTATTTCCAAGCTTTAGGAATTTAGCTAGAGTAAATGCCAATGCCTTTCATTCAAACAAAGAATTGGAAGCCTTAAAGAAAATATTACACCTTCCTAGCGGTACAGTACTCTTTGTCAGTAATCAGACTACGTTAGATTTACGAGCCGAGGAAGTTGATTTTACCCTTAGCTCTCAACTGATTGCTTCACTAGACGATGTAGCTCTAACTAGCAATCAATCTGAATGTATTTCACTGAGAGATATAGTGCTAACAAATACTGCCCTTTTTGCTGTTTCGATTAGAAGCAACGATAATCGTTTTCAAGAAGGTATTACACTAAGTTCTTATTCGCTCTTTTCCTATGGTATGATGAATACAGCAACAGCAAACCAAGCCACACATTGTCTGCAAGTGCTGGGTGTACCTTATTTGAGAGTAGAGTCAGGTAATACAGTACTCTTTTCAAAACAAGGCTGTGATAAAGATCGCTCAGGCTTACAGGCCAAATACATGGTTGTGGCACCTTGAATGGAAAGTTTATATTAATTATGTGCCAGAAGGAAGAACAAGGTGATGATAACAATGACAACTATTAATGATGACCTTAGGTTTGCAAGAATTGATGAGGCTTTTGACAATTTAGACATACAGAGAGTAAAGGGTTTAAAAACACTTCAAACTATACAAACAATCAAGAATAAAGCATTGCAAAAAGAGCAGCAGCGACTTAGTGTCAAATATGGTTCTACTCACCCTAAAGTCTTGAAGGTTTCTCAACGTGTTGCCTATAATAAGGGCTTAATAGATAACCTTGACACAGAGATTAAAAAAGCAACAATAAAGATTTCTGAGCTAGACAAAAACACATGGCTGGTTCATGGCAAAGTTTTTGATAAAAACGGCTCGAGCATTAAAGATGTAACGGTATCAATCTATGATGGGCAAGGTGAATGGCTCGAGGAGCTAGGCCACAGCTGCTCGGATGGGAACGGTTATTTTTCTTTACGCTATTCACAAGAGTTTCAACAATTAGACTTTCCAAATACTCCTTTATTTCTTACTATCACAAATAGCAATGCTAAAGTGATTCACAAAGAGGATTCTCCAGTTTATGTTTCCCTTGGTCAAGTTGATTACCGTGAGATTGTGTTAGAAGAAGCAGACAGTAACTGCACTCCTCCGAATCAGATGAAAGATTTGCTAGATAGGGCTAGCAACACTATAGATGAGAAATAGGCTATGTCTCATGCCCTTGCTAAACAACCTGCTGTAACGAATACCCCAGCTAGAACCTCTAGTGATAGGCATAATGCCCCTAGCACCTCCAAGCCTGCCTATAATTTCTCGCCGTTTTCAGTAATCCAGCGTTGTGCTTGTGGTGGTAGTTGCCCTAGTTGTCAAGCAGAGAAAGAAAAGAAAGCATTACCCATACAAACTAAATTGCGCATTGGCGCACCTAATGATCGTTATGAGCAAGAGGCAGACAGGATAGCAGATCAAGTGATGCGTATGCCTGATCCAGAGGCAGTACAGACCAAGCCAATTTTTACTAAGATTACTCCCTTGGTACAAAGACAAAGAGATGAGCAAGAAGATGATGAGCAGGTTCAAGCTAAATTGCAATCTTCGTTAATCCAGCGTCAGGAAGATACAGAGGATGAGGACAAACCTGCTCAAGCTAAGTTGATCAATAATCAAGCTAAGACACCGCTAATACAACGACAGGAAAATGAGGATGAGGAAGAACCTGTTCAAGCCAAACAAGAGAATAGTTTACTCCAACGTCAGGAAGATACGGAAGACGATGAACCAGTTCAGGCCAAGTTGATTAATGATACCTTAATCCAACGACAATCAGAATCAGATAGTGAAGAAGAGGAAGAACCACTTCAAACTAAATCACTGAATAGTGATTTGATACAGCGTCAAGAAAACACAGCTGAAGATGAAGATGAGCAAATCCAAACCAAACGTACAGACAAAAGTGTTTTTGCCAGCACAACAAAAGTAAAATCCAGTGTCAATACTATGCGTGAGGGTGGTGATGGCTTAGCGCTTGATAACAATAGCAATTTTGAAAGTGACCTGTATCGTGCTAAAGGTAGTGGCATGTCTTTACCTGAAACAACACAGTCCTTTATGGGACAGCGGTTTGGTACAGATTTTAATCAAGTTCGTATCCACACTGACCACAATGCTGCTGTACTTAATCAACATATTGGGGCACGAGCATTTACTCATGGCCGTGACATCTTTTTTAATACAGGACATTATAGTCCCCAATCGGATACTGGTAAGCGCCTTTTAGCCCATGAACTTACCCATGTAATTCAACAAACTGGTAATCAGAAAAGTAAATCGTTTCCTGTTTTGCGCAGCCCCACTTTGATACAACGCTCCATCCTTTGGTTTGTACCGGGATGGATTCGAAAGAAAATCGCTAAAGTTGCCCAGCAACTCCCATTTTTTGATTTAATTTCGGTTTTGCTAGGTAAAAATCCTATCACAGACGAAAAAGTGCCTTGGACTGGGCTCAATATTGTCAAAGCTCTACTACCAAATTTCTTAATCAAACAGTTGAAAGAAACGAAGCAATTGGTTCCTACTGGGGAGTGGTTAGGTAAACGCCTAGAGGAGCTAAATATTTCATGGGAAGGTATTAAGCAACTCTTCAAGTTGGCATGGAAAAGAACAAGTATAACATTACTTTCCCCAAGCAAAACTGTCAGAAGTGCTAAAAGCGCTATTATACAAACATTTGAGCCCTTAATCCTTCGTATAGGAAATTTTGTCAGTGCGATTACTGGCAAAGTAAAAGAATTTATTATCCAAGGTGCTTTATCGCTAGCTGGTAAATTGGGCAAAAAAGTCTTTCAAGTATTCAAACGCAGCAGGAAAGTACTTAGCTCGATTATCAACAATCCCATTGGATTTATTAAGCGTTTCCTCAGCGCTGTTAGTCAAGGGTTTACACTTTTCAAAAAGAATTTCGATAAACACTTTAAGGGAGTCCTTTTTGGTTGGCTGTTTGGTACATTCAGTAAAGCAGGCATCGATTTACCTAAGAAGTTTGACTTAAAAACAACCTTTGGTTTTATTGCTCAGATACTAAACTTCACTTATCAATATGTTCGTGACCGAGTGGTTAAACGGTTAGGTCGCAGAGGTGAAACCATCATATCTATGGTTGAGCGCTCTGTTGGTTTTATTAAAAGGCTCAAAAAAGAGGGGCCAAAAGCTATGTGGTCGCGGGTCAAGAAAAAACTAGGTAAGCTTCATGAGAAAATAATTCCACCCGTTATGTCATGGGTTAGGAATAGCGTTATATTGAAGGGCATTGCAAAGTTAGCGACTATGGCCAATCCGGTAGGAGCCCTTTTTACTGTGGCAAAAGCAGTTTATGATGTGGTTAGTTTTTTGATAGAACGAGGTCAACAACTAAAGGGCTTTGTTTCATCTATATTTGGGTCAATTACAAAAGTAGCAGCGGGCAACATCAAGGGTGCTGCGAAATATATTGAGGGTGTATTAGCACGAGGTATAACCCTTTCTGTAAGCCTGTTAGCACAACTTATAGGTTTGGGTGGTATTTCGCAAAAGATAAAGTCTGTTCTCAAACACTTGAGAAAACCAATTGGCAGAGCTATTAACAAAACCGTGCGCTGGATTGTGTGGAGGGCAAAAAGTTTTTGGCGAAAACGAAAGGGTAAAGGAAAAGCTGCTATGGAAGCAAAACACAAGCGGATGTTAGAGAAACTGTCAAAACGATTTAAAAAGGATGATGGGCCGAAAAAGCTTGATGATAAGGGTTGGATGGACTATAAGCGGCTATTAGCAAAGAAATTTGAGAAAGAAATGAATCGGAAACTGAAGAAAGGGGTTAAACTGACCATCAATATAGAGGACATTAAGGGAATTAAACAGCTCCGTTATCGAATGCGAATAGCGCCTAATGCAAGTGAGCTGAAAGATACTGATGATGTGGGAGGAATGAATAAGGACTGCATTGAGGAATTTAAGGTGCCAGATCCTGCAACACCAAAAATAGTAAAGTTATTGAGGCTTGGTGCAGAATTCAAAATGATCATCAAGTTTAAGGATACTCCTGAATGTGATTGTTCCCGCGGGGAGTATAGGCAACTTGTTAAAGGTTACTTCAAAAAAGATGGTATAAAGGAGAAACACACACTAGGTAGATCAGGCCTTATGGAGGAGAATGTATGGAAAGAGGATAGTAGTAGTAGTGTGCGGTTTCCACGGCATTATGGGCACCGTATAAATGCAGATAATATAGATGAGGACAAATACCTTCCTGATCGCAAGACGGGATGCAAATATGAAGGCTATGATTGGCCGGGAATGGAAATTAGCAAAAACCATTTCCTCGAGGTAAATCTTGATTTCTGGGGAGGCGTAATAGATAACAAAGGAAAGGATAATCCACAATTTGATCCTAATAACCCCAAATTCCTTAAGGATAACAAGTGGAGTGTCAATGGAGTTTACCGTCTTAGCAAGGGACAAAAACTTCTTAAGTACTTAAAAAGTTTAAAGAAAAAGTTGTAAGGACAAACACATCCCAACCAAATACTTTAAGAAGTATTCGCGATGAAGGAAATTCCCATTACCACCAAGAGTAAAGTGAGAAACTGTAGGGCAACACCTAACTTATTTCACTAACTTATTTCACAGATTGGGCACTTTTGCACTTAATGTTGCGCTCGGTTATAAAAATCTTGGCTCATTATGGATTCCAAGGGCCTAGATTATAGAAATAGGTGATTTAATCCATCTCAGACACTATTTTCTCTATAATAATTTCGAGCCTAATTTTATTGGTGTTTTTGACTCATAGGACATGGCTATCACTAATATTTAGGAATGCAGGCCCTTGGAATCCATCAAAAGCCATCCTAATTTGGATTCCAACAGAAAACCTATCAGTATTTATAGGTCTAGGCATTTAGCTGTTTAGTATTCAGCAAGATAGCGATCTAATTCCCAATTGTGGACAGTGATACGATAGTCATCAAATTCTCGATTTTTTGCTTCAATAAATTGCTTAAAGATGTGATCGCCAAGAGCTTCTTGGATAACTTTATTTTTCTGTAATTCTTCTACAGAGTCAAGTAGGGTTGGGGGAAGCTCCTTAATTTTGTGTTTGCGACGATCACGAATGCTCATTTCAAAAATATTCCGTTGAATAGGTGGGGGAGGGATAAGCTGATTTTCTATGCCATCTATGCCAGCTGCAAGCATAACTGTAAGGGCAAGATAGGGATTACAGCTTGGATCAGGCATACGCAATTCAGCTCTCGTACCTACACCACGACGAGCAGGTATACGAATCATAGCGCTGCGATTAGAAGCTGACCAAGCTATATTGGTAGGGGCTTCATAACCGGGAGTAAGTCTTTTGTATGAATTTACTAGGGGATTAGTAATAGCTACTAAGCCATTAGCATTATTTAAAAGTCCAGCAATAAAGTTTAGAGCAACATTGGAGAGCTGATGTTCAGCTTTAGAATCATAAAAAGCATTTTTACCATCTTTAAAGACAGAAAGATGGACATGCATTCCAGAGCCATTAATGTTTGCAAGGGGCTTAGGCATGAAAGTAGCATGTAAATTGTGTTGTAAAGCTACTCTTTTGACAATAAGTTTAAAAGTAGCAATATTATCAGCAGTTTTTATAGCATCTTCATATTTAAAGTCAATTTCATGTTGACCGGCAGCTACTTCATGATGGGCAGCTTCAATCTCAAAGCCCATTTCTACTAAAGCGTTTACCATATCACGGCGAGCTTCTTCACCTAAATCTATAGGAGCAAGATCAAAATAGCCAGCAGCATCATGAGTTCTAGTTGTTGGAGCACCACTGTCATTACGCTGAAAGAGAAAGAATTCTGGTTCTGGTCCTGCATATATGTTGTCAAAGCCAAGTTTTTTTAGGCGCTCTACTTGACGTTTTAAAGCTTGCCGAGGATCACCTAAAAAGGGAGTGCCATCAGGATGGTAAACATCGCAAATGAGTCGAGCTACTTTACCCCTCCCGCTATTTTCTATGCTAAGGGGGAAAATCATAAAGGTATCAAGGTCTGGCTTTAGGAGCATATCTGATTCTTCAATGCGAGTAAAGCCATCAATTGAAGAACCATCAAACATAACCTCGCCTTCTAAGGCCTTATCAAATTGCGAAGTTGGTACCTCAACATTTTTGTTCATGCCCATAATATCTGTGAACATAAGTCGTAGGAACTTTACATTTTCACCTTCAAGTAACTTTCTAACTTCAGCTTTTGTATAACTCATAAATTACCTCAACTACAAAATATTGGTGCTTTTATCAAAATCTAATGATTAGCTTCTTTAACTTAAGGAATATAACATAAACTAGCTGCTTATTAATAGGGACTTACCAGAAGTAGGTATCCCAACCTTAAACTCAGCTTAGGGGCGGGAGAATAAACATCATCTGAAGAGTAGCTTTCCTGAGACTGATTATTTGAATGCTGAGAAGTAACTTACCAAGTAAAAGCTTGATTAGGCATTTATGCCTGCAATGGTTATATTGGATTTGCCTTATAGTATTTATTGATGAAAAATGCCCTTGTTTTTATTGAATACAGCTACAACCGTTACAGCCTAGCAGTTTTAACTGGGGTATTGGAAGAAGATGAACGTTTTGGCGAGCTAGATATACATTTTGTAAAAGCCCGCAAGCGAACAGCACACAATGAAGCAGTCAACTCTGATTTAGAGAGAAACATTTTTGAACTAACTAGAAAATACGTACGCTTGGTGGTGGCTTTTTCATTTCACACACCTAATGTTATAGCTATGGGACATACTATTGTTTCTTTGCGAAAGAGGCTTGAGCAAAACAAACAAGACCACATTCTAATTATTGCTGGTGGTCCCCACCCCTCAGGTGACCCAGTAGGCACTTTAAAAATGGGTGCTCATGTGGTGGTAATAGGTGAAGGCGAGGTGGCACTACCTAACCTTTTGGAGGCATATTTTACAGACCAAAGCTACCAAACTATAAAGGGTTTAGCCTTCTTTGATAGCAATGGAAAGTATTGCTTTACTGGTAAACCCAAGCCAATTGATTTGAGCGATTACCCGCCCTTTGCAGTAAAGCACAAACGTTTTGCCCCCATTGAAATTGGTAGGGGCTGTCCTTGGGCATGTAAGTTTTGTCAGACGCCATTTTTGATGGGCGGACGTATGCGCTATCGCTCGCTTGAAAGTATAATTAAGTATGCGAAACTAGCTAAGGAGAGTGGTTATCGTGATCTGCGCTTTATCACCCCAGTGGCCTTTGCTTATGGTTCTGTTGATGGTCGCACTGTTAACCTCGAGGTTTTAGAAGAACTTTTACAAGCCACAGAAAAACTTTTTGGCAAAGAACATGTTTATTTTGGCTCTTTTCCCTCAGAGGTTCGCCCTGAAAGCATTAGTCCTGAAACTCTAGGCTTAGTCAAACGCTATTGTGCTAACGATAATATAATTATTGGGGCTCAATCGGGCAGTGAGCGTATGTTGAAGAGCATTCACAGAGGACATGGGGTGGTTGAGGTTATACAAGCTACTAAACTCATTTTGGAATTTGGCTTTAAGGCTAATGTGGACTTCATTTTTGGCATGCCCGGTGAGGACAAAGATGACATTGCTGCTACTATAAGTCTTATGAAAGAACTTACCCAGATGGGAGCAAGGGTGCATAGTCATACCTTTATGCCATTAGTAGGAACACCACTTTCACAAGCTAGCCCCGGTTTAGTTGATGAAGATACTCGAGCTGTGCTCGAGATCCTACAAGGGCAAGGTCATGCTTATGGTCACTGGAAAGACCAAGAAACTATAGCTTCTGAAACAACAAATTTCTTAAAAAACATAGCAGGAGCTTAACATTCCAAATAGATAATGCTATTTAGATATTAGTGCCACTTATCCCACAAAAAACAGGGTTATTTATAGGGTAAAGTGACAGTGCTTACGTGTGTGGTCATGACCACTGTAGGCAGTAATTACCAGTGAAAGGCGGCGAATTTGTTTGCAGAAAGGTGTTTGCCATGAAAAAATTTCTAGGACTTGTATTGGTATTGATATTAGCTTCAATAGTATCTTGTGCACCAGCTACCAAAGAGAAGAAAGTTGGAAAGGATGCGACAGAGGCAACAGAGGAAGCGATAAGGTCCTTTGATTGGGGTTTTATAGAGGAGCCAGCCACCGAAAATTTTGACCTAGAAGCCAGCTTAAACGGAGAAAGGCTAATTGTTCAGGTTGATGATCTATGGTTTATAGAGACAGAAAATTTTGATGTCACGGTTAATTTCGATGACACTCTAAAATTTACTCAAGCTCGTAAGCTCAACAGCTACAAGCAATTATATTCACAGACTAAAAGAAAACTAAGCAGCGTAGAACAAATTCTTTATGATCCTAACAATCGAGATACATTTTTAAAGCGGAGGGTTTTTCCAAAAGGCTTTATAATTTCTATAAAAAATAAACAAGAGAAAGTAATCAAACTTATATGGGACGAGAACACTTTCATTACCACTAAGGGTGATACATCAAAGTTAGTTCGCTATGATGTTTGGCTAACAGCTAGGAATAATCCCCCAAGCCCCAGTCCTATACCTAGCAATGATAGATTAGATGCGAAAATTCAACCTATTGATTACATAACACTTGACACCACTACAAAGAGGAGGGAATTTTTAAACGTAGTCCCAGTTAGTTCCCCTAGTGGTGAAAGCGTTGGCTTGTTATTAACGCTCGAGCTAGAAGGTAAAAAGTATGAGCTTAATTTACGGTTTGTCAGTAAAGGATATACAGCTGTTGTCACTTTTAGTAAATGATTCCATAATTGACACAACCTAAATGCTTGATTCTTTAAAGGAACTTTAATTTCCAAACACCCTCTAGCTATTTAACAATTAAATGGCTAGCATAATCTTTTCTGAAGAGGTTATGCTGCATTATATGCAACTTTATAATACCTTAAGTCGTCAAAAAGAAACTTTTAAACCTGTAACTGAAGGTCATGTAGGCATGTATTTTTGTGGCCCTACAGTTTACTCTGAGCCACACTTAGGACATGCTAGGGGGCCTATAGTTTTTGATGTTTTAAAACGCTGGTTACAATTTAGTAGTTATAAAGTACGTTTAGTGTCCAATATTACTGATGTAGGCCATCTAACCGATGATGCTGATGATGGCGAAGATAAGCTTTTAAAGCGGGCTAAGTTAGAGAAATTAGAACCTATGGAAGTAGCCGAGAAGTATTTCTGGGCCTATTTTGATGCTATGAATAAACTAGGTGTTAGACGGCCTGATATTGTACCAAGGGCTACTGGGCATATTGGTGAGCAAATAGAGCTTACTTCCCAGCTTATTGAAAATGGTTTGGCCTATGAAGTTAATGGTAGTGTGTATTTTGATGTTTCTAAATGGCAAGACTATGGTGAGCTTTCTGGACGTGATCCGGATGATCTTTTGGAGGGTGCTCGAGTAGAAATACGCAGTGAAAAAGACGACCCTCGTGATTTTGCCCTTTGGAAACGGGCTGAGTCAAGTCACATTATGCGTTGGGATAGTCCTTGGGGTGAGGGTTTCCCCGGTTGGCATTTGGAATGCTCGGTTATGAGTACCAAATACCTTGGTAATGAATTTGACATTCACGGTGGTGGTCTAGACCTTATTTTCCCTCATCATGAGTGCGAGATTGCCCAAGCAAAAGCAGCAGACAAATCCTTTGCCCGCTACTGGATGCATTGGAATTTTATTACCCTTTCTGGGGAAAAGATGTCCAAGAGTAAGGGTCACTTTAAGACCCTAGCAGAATTATTTAGTGAGTATGACCCTATAGTCATTCGCTTTAATCTATTGGGTTCACACTACCGTAGTGTAAGTGATTTTTCATCTGAAGGCTTACATGCTTCTGCACAAGGCTTAAAACGCATACGTGAAAGCTATAGTGAAGTGATACGCCTATCGGAAAAAGGCTTTGAAACTAAAGATGATAGATTTAATTCCTACCATGAGCGTTTTGCTGAAGCTATGAATGATGATTTAAATACTCCTCAGGCTCTAGCAGTTATTTTTGACGTTGTTCGAGAGGTAAACGCAAAACTAACTGAGAGACCAAGCCAAGACTATCTGAGTGCTGCTAAAGCTTTTTATGAAGATTATGCAGGAGAGATCTTAGGTGTACTTGGTGAAGCAAAAGAAACAAACAAAGGAGCAAGCATGGACATGTTAGATGGGCTTATTAGTTTAGTAAACAAACAACGAGAAGAAGCTCGTCTAAGGCGTGATTTTAAAAATGCTGATGCTATTCGTGAGCATTTGAATGAGTTGGGCATTGTGCTTGAAGATACTGCTGAAGGGACACGTTGGAAGATAAACTAGATGGCACAAAGGTAAGTAAAGGCAGTGACTTAAACAACTTTCACATTATGGGAATCTGTTAAAATCAGAAAACTTTTACACTATTGCTTAATGACTAGTATGGAGTTGCCCTTCTGATAATCTAAGTATTGCATCAGCAAACTTGCTGCTTCGTTCTAATTCATGTGAAGCCATTATAACAGTTTTACTTTCCTCTTTGGCTCGAGTTAATAGTGTGTCTATGAGTATTCGCCCTTCTTCATCAAGAGCAGCATAAGGTTCATCAAGAAGCCATAAAGAAGCATCAGCTAATAAAAGTTTAGCAATGGCTAAACGTTTTTTCATGCCGCTAGAAAAAGCTCTAACTAATTTATGTTTGGCTTTCAATAAACCTACTTCGGCAAGGTAAGTTTCCAATGTACTCGAGCTTAAAGATTTATTATAAAGCCTACTAGCAAGCCGTAAATTTTCTAGTGCACTTAATACACCATAGTTGCCACCTAAGACGCTTAAATAGCCTATTTTAGAACGTATTTTATGGGCTTCTTTGTGCAAATCGAAAGTAAAAATCTTGCCAGTACCTTTACTGGGTCTGAGTCTTGTAGCAATCACTTTGAGTAGAGTGGTTTTACCACTACCATTGTTACCATGTAAGACCAGCACTTTACCTTGGCTTACAGTTAAATTGAGATCTTTAAGAATGTAATGAGGACCATAACGGCGGGAGAGATGGCTAAGTTCTATTACAAAAGTCATAATTTTCCTAATATTAAAAATAAGAAATTAGTAAGTTAACACAAAGTTATAATACATAAGCAATGGCCAGATCTAAGGCATTATTAATTTCTTCTCAAAATAAAAGATTAGATGACATCACTAAAGTACTAGAAAGTGTCAAGTGGCGAATTGAATCTTTCATAGAGCCAAGTAAAGCCCTAAAAAGCATGCAACAAAAAAAATATGACGCTATTTTTTGTGACGAGAAATTAAAAGGTGCTACAGTAAAAGGATTTTTGAATTGGCATGAGCGTCTTAGTCCTGATTCTCCTTTTTATGTTATAGGAAATTCATCATTAGCTCTTCCTAATGTTGCTGGTGTTATTTCTTTTCCTGTAGAAGTAGAAAGTGTGCCGGTACCTAAAGGAGTCAAGACTGAACCTTTAGCTTCTTTCCAAACTAATTTTGATAAACCAGATTTGCCATTTTCATATAATGTAAAAACAGTTAGCCTTTCAGGGGATAGCGCTTTTTTACACATTGATAATATTTTAGAGCTTATGGGAATGGGAAAACAAAGCTCCCTTATATTGCTTGGTGAAAATGGTGATAAAGGCAAGATCTATGTTGAGAATGGTTTATTGTTACATGTAGATTTTATGGATAAAAATCATGTTTTACAGCTAGGTTTAGCTGCACTCGTAGAGGTTTTATCTAGTAAGGATTTACACTTTGAAGTCGTAGATTTTCAAAAACCTAAAAGGAATAATCTTAATTTACCAGTTGCTTATGCTCTTACTGAAGCAGCCCGTTTAGTTGATGAGCATGGGCGTTATAAAAAGGTAATAGAAGATATCAAAAAAGCGTGTCCTAATGTTTTAGGGGTGGCAATGGGTAATAATGCATCGCTCGAGCCTTTTGAAAGTCTTGGTGAAGGTAATACTTTGTTCAAAGAAGCTCAAAGCATTCTAAAACGTCAAAAAGCTGAATTAGGTCAAGACCTAAGTGCTTTTTTAGTTGTTTTAGGTGAGAAGGTACTGATAGTTGAAAGCTTTGGTGAGGGTAATTTGTTAGCTGTTTCTGCCTTAAATAAAGATAGAGACCCTCTTTACAATGTAGTCCGTCAGACACTTAAACAGATCTCTGTTTAAGTTCAACCTCAAAGCTGATTTCCGCTTTTAAGCTAGCAACCACTGAACAGTATTTGTTCATGCCTAAGTCTACAAAACGCTCAGCGGTCTTTTGGTCTAAATTAGGCACATCAAAAATATGTTTGGCATGAATGTGTGTGTAATAAGCAGGTATACCATCAGCACGTTCACCCCTCAGCTCTATATGATAACTATTGATTTGTAAGCGACGTTTTTTGAGCATTCCTACTATATCAAAAGCTGAGCAAGCCCCTAAAGCGTTTAACAAAACTTCCATAGGGTTCATGCCTGTTTTAGCTACACTTTCCCCATCAATCATTAAACGCTGCCTATCTGGAGTTATACCCACAAAACGTTTTCCAATTATATGATAAACAGTTGTTGTTCTAATATTTGCCATTTCAGTATTATCAACATTAATTCAAACTATTATCAAGCTTGAGAAGTGCGTGTGAAGTTTCCTAGTAGGGAAGGAAAGTTAACACAATTTACAAGTGCTGTTTGTTTCCTCTGGGCAGGTACGTTTGCACTGATGGTTTAAGTTTGTGAGCATAAAGCACAACCATAGTGATAAGGGTTCTCTAGTGGGATAGTTATCTTCTTGGCTTTTTTGCTTTTTGAAGTCGTTTTGGTTTTTGTTCATAAAAATTTCTATGTGTTATAGTAATTAACGTGGGTTTGTACCCCAATTAAGGAAGTGGACCATGTGTCACACTAATACACCCTTTGCTGAGTATTACAAAGTGAAAATTTGTATGCTCTCCTCCTTTATTTTTTTCCTGCTCTCTTTAAACTCTGTTTTTGGGCAGCACGATCTTCCCCCGCTAGCTGTAGAACTTAGTGTTGGTTGGGATGCTACCAATGTAACAGCTTACCCTTTCAATGACGCTATTCCAGTTAGTGCCCAATTAAACCGTAACAGCTACGTTTATTTCTTTACGGTGCAACCTAATGGTCAAATAAATCTTGACTATCCCTCACCTTTTCTTGAGAGTGTTAAGGAAAATATTATCTGGGGTGGTGAAGGACAAATCTTTTTACGATTTGTTGATTCAGGCAATAACGATGGTTTAATGAGGTTCTTTCTTGTAACTAGCCTTGAACCACTTACTAGAAGCGATGTTAGCCAATTCACTACAGTTGAATCATTTCAAACAGCTGACCTTAGTACACCTTGGCATGTTATTACTGGCAATCAAGCACAAATTAGTAATGGTGCTATAATTACTCAGGCTAGTAAAGAAGCCAGTTCTTTGTGGCCTTTTTACCTTTACATACTTCAAAATTAAATATTCAGTAAACTATATTTAAATCTAAGTAGAAGAAAATTCAATTTGAGGGGTAAGTATAAATCTGCTTGATATTTCTCTTCAATAAGGGTAGCAACGGGATTCAGGTAGATTATATGGTAGCACAATTATCTATTGTTTTGAGGGGTGGCAATGAAAGTCGTGTTTGCTTACAGGATGGATTTCTCCATCTCCATCTCCAAAAAAGAAGTCCGGCAGGGGTGTAGCGCTCTTAGTATATCAAGCAACTGTACTGCTGGACTTCAAACTCTAAAGATTAAGGATAGAAAAAATGACACCTTATGCATAAAATACTTACTTTTAGAAAATCAATTTTGTTCTGGGTCTTTATGTCTATTTTGAGTATAGCTCCTTCAAAAACTGACAATACAAAGGATTCACTTACAGCCTTTGAGGAGGGTGATGTTCTTGAGGCTACCTTACTTTACTTGCTAGCAGGGTTAGAGGTTTGGGGTGCTTGGCTCGAGCCCACTAACGAAGTCGGCCTACTACCTGAAGCTGAAGGTCGTTTTATGACTTCCAGCACACCTATTTTACAAACAGGAATAGCTCCTAGCGGTATAGGTGTAGTAGGTTTTGCGCAACCAATTATTATTAGCCAAAATGGTGTGCCTAGTGGATTTAGTGAGAGTGAATTCTATAAATCAGCTTTAGTTAACTACGATGACTATATTGAAGATGTATTCGAACAAGAGTCTTACCTTGATAGATTGAATTATCAATACGGCGTTGAAATAAATGGTCGCAGGGGTCATATTTATCGCAAGCCCATTGAAATAGAGCTAACACTTGCTAGCATGTTGCAAAAAATGGGAGCACCTCCTGAAATTGTAGAAGCTTGGGTAGAGGAGTACGCAGAAATAGCAAGTTTGCCACAAACTATTCAACTCTCTTGGTTGATTGCTGGTAATCCCCTAGCCAAAGATTACAAGTTGCACGTTGAGAATATATTGGAATCATTTGATTTGAATTCATTATTGGAGCAGGGTAATGTTGGGCAGAGTTTCCCTTCATCCCCAAACTCAAATGTACAATGGGTTACCCAAGATCCCTTTTGGGAAGAGGTGCAAAAACAGCCCTTTTTTAATGCTTTTATAAGTCTATTAAATGATACCAATGAAGAAATTCAGCGCAGTTTCATAATATCTCTTTTCTTTTTAGAGCCTGTACCTCTTGGAGTTGGAGCAGTTGGGAAAGTTAATGATGGCCAAGCCAATAACAATATGGGTGCAAAGCTCCGTTTAAAGCCATTGTTCTGGTTAGATAGTACTGCAACTACCGAGGCTAATAACAATTCTTTACCACCTATAACAGACCCTATTGGGGACGCTGACAGAGGTTTAGTGGTAGAAGCTCTAAGGCGAGAAACAAATCTAGTTAGGTATTGGTCACATGAGCAAGGCTATAAGATAATTCCTTGGTCAGAAATAAATCTACTTGACCCTAATGATAAAGATACTCCTTATTTTATTATGGCAGTAACAGCACTACCCCAATTTGGGCCTAGCAAACAACTAAATCACAAGTCAAACTATGAAACAATTGTCAAAAGTATAGTTAACAATCACCTTCCTCAAAATCAACCTGTTTTTAAAGTATTTGTGGGTTCTGAAACAAATGATCGCAAAATAGTTGATGCTAAAGGTTTATTAATCGGCCTTGCTGGAAATTCTTTCTTATGGAGTGCTAAAGAGTTAGATAATGATGATTTTTTGCATCATGCAGTCAAGCACCATGAAACTAGAAATACTCCTTATGTAGTTGCTCGTATAGATAACGGCCCTTACATATCTGGTTCTTTATCCCAAATTAGAGAATTTTTTGTAGGAAGGTCAGATTATATAGTCGAGACGGTAATAGTAAAGTTACAAGATACTCATACAGGAGACTATTCTAACACTGCTTTAATTTCTAGCAATACTGGGATTAGTTGGTTAAACAATGCCAGCAATGTTGCCCAAGATATTTTTAATTGGTCTCTGCCAAAACAAGATGGGTTTTTGATCCAGTCTACTAGTCGAGCTGTTCAATTTGAAGTAGGTCATAACTCGAGCTTAGAAATTAAAGCTTCTTCTATGGTTACTTGGAAAACTCTTCCTTCCAATGAAGAACTATAGATGTCCAGATAAATTCTTTCCCTAAAGTAGGGAAAATAATGCCATGATAATCCCAATAATAACCCAAAGGAGATTGATCATGGCAAATAATGATAACAAACAAAAACTAGAAGAACTAAAAATACTACGTCGTCGGTATAAAAAGGGAAACAATGCTGATGCCTTACTACGCACTCAAGCCCTTATAGCTCTGTACTCAGGCAAAGATATTAAGCTTGTAGCAGAGATGTTTGGCGTTTCAGTAAAAACAGTAAGAAACTGGCGAAAAAAGTTTGAAAAATCGCTTAGTTTAGAAGATGAACAAAGAACTGGTAGACAACCTAAACTTTCTAAAGAGCAACTGGAGCTAATCAAGAAGGTAATCACAGAGTTTAATCAACAAGTTTGGATTGCTAGAAAGGTCTTTATCCTTATCGAAAGCCTTTTTGGAATATGTTTTTCAGTAAAGTATCTACCAGAGCTTCTAAGGAAACTAGGATTAAGTTTTAATAAAGCAGTACATTTGTTGTATAGAAAGAATGAAGAGAAGAGGCGAAAGTGGATACAAGAAACACTACCAAAGCTGTACGAAGACCAGATAAAAGCAGGGTGGAGGATATTTTACCAAGATGAAGTAGGGTTCCAAACGCAGGGGACACTAACGAGCACATGGGGGCTGGTAGGAGAAAAAGTAGAGATCAAGAACTATGGCAGACATGGAAGAGTGAACTTGATAGGGGCATTAGAGTTAGGGACAGGAGAGTTCCATGGGGTGCTAACAAAGTTTAAGGTAAATGCGCAGAGGTTTAGAAGGTTTATCTGTCATATGAAAAGGGAGATGAGGGAAGCAAAAATAATGCTTATATGTGACAATGCACCATTTCACAGGGCAAAGTGGTTACAAGAGTGGGCAAAGAGGAACTCAAAATGGTTGAGGTTAGAATTTCTACCAGGATATTCACCAGACTTCAATCCAATAGAACGTTTATGGAAGTACATAAAGAAGGAATACATACACAATAAATGCTGGGGAACGCAAGCAGACCTAAAGAAGCATTTAGAGGTGGTGGTACAGGAGATACCAATGAAAGTAGAGGAAACCAAGGGAGTAATGAAGAAAGAGATAAAAAGGTTGAGGGAGGCATTTGAGTTTTATAAAACACCAGTGCCAGAAGAGCTAATGATTTGAGTAGTGGTTTAGGGGGAAAGTAAGCAAGTTTGGCATAAGTTTATAGTTCATTTAGCAAAGAAGATTACATTGGGCAGTAGGTATTTTATTGCTTAAAAAGCATTGATTTTTGGTAGTTTTTCCTATTTTCTTCCTCTTTTGGAAAAAAGGGAAAAGATTTTTCTGGGTAACTATATTAGAGCAACGTGAGCAGCAAAGAGTTCACTTATTTTTAGTTCAGGTTCAACAAGGATACTTCTTGATTCCTGTGGATGAGCTCGAGTATTTGCAACAGCATGTTAACGTTGAGCAAAGCTCTATTGAAAATTTGCAGGTAAACACTTTAGTGCCAGCTTATAGGCTTGAAGATTTAGATACTGTAGAAAGAGAAAGTGCTATTAGTGTAAGTATTACTGATGTTCTTCAGAGAATCTTGCAGTTCTTCCCTGAACAGAGAGAATTTGAGATTTTGATGCCAGATGGACAAAGTACTAAATATTCTACTGCCACTCCGAGCAATTTTCGTATAGGACACGACTACGACACCATTAATGTGAGAGTATTTATAGATGGGCAAACAGTCACATTTTATGCATCTGGGGAAAGGTGATGTTAAGAGATGGTAACTACATACTTTATATATAAATTGATTCTTAGAGGGTTAATCTTGCTCTGGGCTCTTATATCTATTTTGGGCATAGCTTTTTCGCAAGTTGACAATACAAATGACTTACTTACTGCTTTTCGTGAAGAGATTTTGTCATCTAAACAGTCACTAGATGAGCTTGCTTTAGAGATTGATGCTTTCAAACAGTGGTTCAAAAACTATCAGGCGCAACTTTTATCTGAGAGCGCTGAAGATGAAGAGCTAAATGATGTCATCAGTAAGCAGCTAAATGAAATCTGGCAGGAAATTGAAAGGCTCGAGCCCAAAACCCCCACAAGCTGGCTTGATCTCCTCTTAAACCAATTAGATACTAATGCCTTTGCAGATGCCCCTCCTGATGAGATAGAAGGTTGGATAAATAGTCAAAGTCAGTACATAAACCAGATCCAAGCAGACGTACTAAGCTTAGAAAACAAAATTGAGCAAATACAAAAAGCTGATACCTTGACAGAAGAAAATACCCAAACCACAGAGGGCTTGCAAATCCTTGAGATTCCATACCCTACAGAGAAAAATGATGTTCTTGAGGCTACTTTGCTTTACTTGTTAGCAGGGTTAGAGTTTTGGGGTGCTTGGCTCGAGCCCACTAACGATGTAGGTTTACTACCCGAAGCTGAAGGACGCTTTATGGTCTCGAGTACTCCAATCTTACAAACAGGAGTAGTTACCGGAGGCATAGGTGTGGTAGGCTTTGCTCAGCCGATTACTATTAGCAGAAGTGGTATACCTGAAGGGTTTAGTGAAAATAACTTCCTCTATGAAATGGCTCTAGCTGGTTATGGTGACCATGTTGAAGATATATTTGAGCCAATATCCTATCTTGATAGGCTAAATTATCAATATGGGGTAGATATAGATGGGCGAACAGCTCAAGTTTATCGCAAGCCGATTGAAATGGAGTTAACACTTAATGCCCTGTTGCAAAAAATGGGAGCACCTCCAAAGATTGCTGAAATCTGGGTGGAAGAGTATGCAGAAATAGCTAATCTACCACAGACTATCCAATTATCTTGGTTGGTTGCTGGTAATCCACTAGCCAAAGATTACCAGTTGCACGTTGAAGATATATTGGAAGCATTTGATTTAAAGGCGCTATTAGAGCAGGGTAATGTTGATCAGAACTCCCCTTCATCACCAACCTCAAATGTACATTGGGTTGTCCAAGACCCCTTTTGGGAAAAGGTGCAAAAACAACCTTTTTTTAATGCTTTTATTAGTCTATTAAGTGATACCAATGAAGAAATTCAGCGCAGTTTTATAATAGAGTTGTTCGGAAATAAATAATTCACATAATCAAGAAATTCCAAAGCCCACCACAAACAGCAATAACGCTATCTATAAACCCTGCTTTGCGATTCCGAAAGGCATGCACTAATATATTAAAGCGTTTCATTCCTCCTATTGCATGTTCAACATATACCCTTGCTTTACTTAGTGCTTTGTTCCTTGCTTTTTCTGCTTTTGTTAATTGAGGGTTAGGATTCTTTTTACTCTTCCTCGGCTTCTTGTACGGTATCTCTGCTTCTATTCCATAGTCCTTGTTTATCCCTTGATATCCTGAGTCTAGCTTCGCTCTTTTACCTTCTCCTTTTAGCCATCCCTCCTCAGGTGGGAATTCTTCTTTGAACATCCCATAATCATGCCTTCGCCCAGCAAATGTCTTTCCTACATAGATTATTATCCTTTCTCCTGTTGCTATCACTGTGTTTTTTACTGTGTGTCGCTTCTTCTTTCCACTATATAGCTCTTTTTGCTCTTCATCTTTACTAGGTCGTCTATGCTTCCTCTCTGTAGCATCTATTAATATTTTTCGTGCTTCTTCAAGTGCTTCTTTTAATTCTTCTGGTGTACTGAATTCTCGTTTAGGCAACATCCCTAATTTTGCCAACGCTGCAGAGAGAATTGGCAGTAGTTTGTGTACCCAGTAATGTGCACTAGAACGAGCCATATCAAACTTTTCTGCTAATTCATCAAGGGTAGGATAGCTTTTGAGGTAGTAAAGGATAAATTCAAGCTTATGTTTAGCAGAGGAAAGTTTACTTTTTCTTCCCCCACCAAGAGATCGTTCCCTTTTTCCATTAGCCTGTTGTTCTTCATAATCTTTCTGACTTTGCTCTTCGTAGGCTTGTTCAAAGGTTGATGCTAACTCATCAATCTTTTCTTCAGGCAAGCCTGTCAAAGCTCTCACTTGTCTGTCACTTCTTGTATTAAAAGCTGCCATGGTGACTGCTATTTTAGCATGCCTCTCTATTTCCGAACAACTCTAATATCTCTTTTCTTTTTAGAGCCTTTCCCTTCAGGGATTGGAGCAGCTAACAAAGTTAATCAGGGCCAAGTCAATAACAAGCAAAATGCTAGGCTTCGTTCCACACCTTTTTTAGAGTCAGATAGTACTATAGCTACTAGCACTAATAACAATCCTATATTGCCTACAACAGGTCTAATTGGAGACCCAGACGAAAGTTTAGTGGCAGAAGCTGTAAGGCAAAAAAACAATCTAATTAAATACTGGTCCCCTGAACAAGGCTATCAGATAATTCCTTGGTCACAGAGGAATCGACTTGACCCTAATGAGCAAGGTGTTAATTACTTTATTATGGCGGTAACGGTTCTAGCTCAATTTGAACCGAGGAACAGCTTCCCAAGTCAACCAACAAACTATGCAACGATTGTAAGGAGTATAGTTGATAACCACCTTCCCCAAAACCAGCCTGTTTTTAAAGTATTTGTAGGTTCTGAAACAGCTACTCGTAAGTTAGTTAATAATAAAGGCTTTCTATTAGGTTTTAATACAGACACTTTTTTATGGACTCCTGAGAAGTTAGAGCATGATGTTATTTTACAACAAGCAGCTAAGCATCATGAGTTCAGAAAAACCCCTTATGTAGCAATCCACATAGATAACGGGCCTTATATAGCTGGTTCTTTACCACACATTAGAAAATTATTTGCAGGAAAAACAGATTATGTAGTCGAGAGGGTAATACTAAGGTCAAAGGGTACTAATACAGGAGCCCACTTAGGAGATGCTTCCTCTAACCGAAATTGGGCTCATTGGTTAAGCAGTGCTAGAACTGTTGCCCAAGGTATTTTTAGCTGGTCCCCACCAAAACAAAATAAACTTTTTATTCAATCTACCAATCGAGCTGCTCAATTCCAAGTAGACAATGACTCGAGCGTGGAAATTAAAACCTCTTCTATGGTTACTTGGAAAACTCTTCCTTCCAATGAAGAACTATTAAAACAGCGTGAGCAGTGGAATATTAATGTATTTTTAGTTCAGGTTGAGCAGGGATACTTTCTTATTCCTAATATTGAACTCAAATACTTGCAAGAATTTGCTGACGAAAAACCCCAAATTCATACCCTACTTTTATCTCAGGCAGCGGCACCACATCTAGAAAGTATATATACAGCTCAAACACTTCTAAAGAATGAAAACCTCAATTGCGAATCGGTTCGAGTTCTTGCAAGTGAAGGAGTAGAATTAGCTTATTCTCCCCAATGCTCATTAGTGGTAACGGACAGCGGTTGGGAGCTTGCCCAAGCAAATGAGCAAAAACAACTTGCCATAGCACAAAATATCGCTCAACCTATTATTGTTTTTCGCCCTGATGGGAAACCAGCCTCGGCAGTATATCTAAAAGCTTTATCTGATACAGTACAAAGCTCTATTGAAAGTTTGCAAGTAAGTACCTTAGTGCCAGTTTATAGACTTGAAGATTTAGATGCTGAAGAAAGAGAGAGTGGCATCGGTATAAGTATTACTGATGCTATACAGAGAACCTTGCAATTTTTCCCTAAGCAGAGAGAATTTGAGGTGCTAATGCCAGACGGACAACATGTTAAGTATTCTGTTACCCCTCCGAAAAGTTTTCTTTCAAGGCACGATTACGACGCAATTAATGTAGTAGTACCTGTAGAGGGTCAGCCAATCACATTTTATAGCTTTGGGGAAAGGTAACTACACACCTTATGTATAAATTTATTCTTAGAAAGCTACTCTTATTCTGGGCTCTTATGTTGATTTTAAGTACAGCTTCTTCACAAACTGGCAGTACAAATGACTTACTTACTACTTTTCAAGAAGAAGTTTTATTATCTAAACAAACACTAGGTCAACTTGCCTTAGAAATTACTGCTCACAAACAGTGGTTCAAAAACTATCAATCTCAAATTTTGTCTGAAGAAATTGGGGCAGAGTCAGAAGATGTGCTTAAGCTAAACGAAATTTGGCAAGAAATTGAAAGGCTCGAGCCCCTAACCAATACAGGTTGGCTAAACGCACTGTTAAGCCAATTAGCCACTAATGCCTTTGCAGATGCACCCCCTAACGAAATAGAAAACTGGATAAATGCTCAAAGCCAGTACATAAACCAGATCCAAACGGACATACTCAGCTTAGAAAACAAAATTGGGCAAATACAACAAACTTATACTCTTGTAGAAGAGAATACCTCTATTGTACAGGACTTAGAAATCCTTGAGATTTCATATCCTACAGAAAAAGACGATGCTCTTGAGGCTACTTTGCTCTACTTGTTAGCAGGGTTAGAGGTTTGGGGTGCTTGGCTCGAGCCCAATAACAATGCAGGTTTACTACCTGAGGCTGAAGGACGTTTTATGGTCTCGAGCACTCCAATCTTACAAACAGGAGTGGTTCCCGGGGGTATAGGTATAGTAGGCTTTGCACAGCCAATTACTATTAGCAGAAGCGGCATACCTGAAGGGTTTAGTGAAAATAACTTCCTCTATGAAACCTCTCTAGCTGGCTATGATGACTATGTCGAAGATGTATTTGAACAAGTATCTTATCTTGATAGGTTGAATTACCAATATGGAGTAGAAGTTACTGGTCGTGTTGCTCGAGTTTACAGTAAAAACATTGAAATAGAGCTAACACTTGCTAGCATGTTAAGGAAAATGGGAGTGCCTCCAGAAGTTGCTGAAATTTGGGTAGCAGAGTACGCCGAGGTTGCTTATTTGCCACAAAGTATTCAATTGTCATGGCTGATTGCTGGTAATCCACTAGCTAAAGATTATCAGGTGTATGTAGGGGATGCATTAGCAATATTTGATTTGAATGTCTTATTGGAACAAGACTTTTCTGGAAATTTTTCTTTGCCACAAGACCCCAGCACAAGGTGGGTTAGCCAAGACCCTTTTTGGACAGAAGTGCAAAAACAACCTTTTCTAAGTGCTTTTGCAGACTTATTGAGTAGTTCTAGTGAAGAAATCAGGCGCAGCTTTATAGTTTCTCTTTTCTTTTTAGAGTCTACCCCCCTTGGAACTAAAGCCAGCAAAAGCAGTGGTAGTGATGTAAATATACGTCTCCGCTCCAAGCCGTTTTTCTGGTCAGACACTGATACAACTCCTACTAGTACAACTCCTAATACTAATGATCCAGTATCTCCTGCGGCAGCAACCATAATAGATCCAGACCAAAGTTTAGTGGCAGAAGCTTTGCAGCAAAAAAAGAATCTAATTAAATACTGGATGCCCGGACAAAGCTACCAAATAATTCCTTGGTCACAGAGAAACCTACTTAATCCTAATGATAAAGGTACTCCTTATTTCATTATGGCGGTAACGGCACTACCACAATTTTCACCAAAAAAAGAATCGCAACACGAATCAAACTATGAAACAATTGTAAGTAACGTAACTAATGATCATCTTCCCAGAAGCCAACCTGTTTTAAAGGTGTTTACAGGTCCAGCAGGAGAAGACCGTAAAATAATTGATAAGCTAAGTTCACCAATATACTTTGCTGGCAGTGCCTTCTTATGGACTGCAGAGAAATTTGATAATGATACTATTATTAAGTATGCAACTAATCACCATAAAGCTATAGTTTCTCCTTATGCTGTAGTTAGCATTGAAAATGGTCCTTATGTAGCTGGTGGTTTGCCTCAAATTAAAAAATTATTTAAGAATAGACAAGACTATACCCTTCAGACTGTTGTGCTTAAAGCAAAAGGTATTACCAATTATAGAAGCAAGTCTGTTAGAAATTCCCCATCCATTTCTGGAGAATTACAAAACACTTGGTTAAATTATGCTGGTAAGGTGGCTCAAGATGTCTTTAGCTCGTCTTTCTCAAGGCAAGACAAAATTGCAATCCAGTCTACTCACAGATTTGTTGAGTTTGAAAGAGGTCGTGCTGACCCAGAAATTAAAATCTCTTCTATGGTTGCTTGGAATAGCCTCCCTTCTAACGAAGAGTTATTAAATGAGCGTAGCAAGTGGAAGACTAATACATTTTTAATGAGAGCTCGACAAGGATATTTTCTGCTTCGCGCTGATGAGCTAGAATACTTGCAAAAACATGCTGATGAAGAATCTCAAGTACATACCTTACTTGTATCATACTCAGTACAAAAATTTGCTCCATCTTCAATTCAAACAATTTTGCAAAACAAAAATCTTGACTGTGAATCAGTTCGAGTACTCTCAGAAGGTAATATAGAACTAGCTTACTCTCCACAATGCTCACTAGTAGTAACAGAAAGTGGTTGGGAACTTGCTCGAGCAAATGACCAAACTCTGCTTGCAACGACACTAAACAGTGATCAACCTATTGCTATCTTTCGTCCTGAAGATAAGCCAGCTTCAGCATTGTCTTTAAGTCTTTTAGTTGATGCCAAGCAAAGCTCTCTTGAAAATCTACAAGTAAGCACCCTAATACCAGTTTATGACCTTGCAGACTTAGATATTGAAGAAAAGGAAGTTACTATTAGTCTAGGCATTGCTGACGCTATTAATAGAAGCTTACAGTTTTTCCCTGAGCAAAAGGAATTTGAGGTGCTAATGCCAGAAGGGGCAGCTATACTAGAAAGACGGGTTAAATACACCAGTATCCGCCCAGGAAATCCTGCTACAAAGTATGACTACGATCAAGTTAATGTAGCAGTACCTGCAGAAAATCAGTCAATTACATTTTATAGCCTTAGGGAAGATACAACTAGTACTTTATCTGGAAGCTCTGCACAAGAGCTCGAGCTACCTCGAAATGAAATAATGACTTCTTCTGGTCAGTGGAATAAAGAACATATAATGGAGTTAGCTCAAAGTTTTCACCAAACACATTCCTCACCTTACCTTATTGTGCAGTCTAGCAAAGGTAAGTTCTATGGAGGCTCTATAAGTAAACTCAAAAGTGCTTTTTTTAAGTCAAAAGAAACTTCTGAAAGACTAGGGGTAATAGTTACTAAGCTGACAGGGACAAATATTGGGTCATTCTCTTATCAAAGTCATGAGAACTTAGGTTGGTTAAGTGCTATTTCTTTGATAGTACTCGAGCAATCTAAATCCCTAGAAATTGATCCCAGCAGCACAGTGACAGTGTGGTCTACTGCAGGTAAGAGAAAAGCTATTTTCACCGCTGATGGCACATTACAGATAGAGCAAATTTTACAATGGCAAACTCGCCCAGATAATCAAACCCTCAAATCCTTACGTCAAACTTGGCAAGGTAACATGGTTTTGGTATATATACCTGACCAAGGTTATTTCTTAGCACAACCCAATGAGGTAAAATACTTGCTAGATTTGACTCCTCTACAAATTGATAGTCTAATACTGTCTTTTGAAATGGGGAAAAACTTTGCAGATATAATATCTCGGACAAAAGCAGTGCTCGAAGGGCTACCTACAAGAGGTTCAGTCCGTGTCCTTTCTTCCTTTGCAAGTCCTAATTTAAAAGAGATTCCTTTTTATAATGGGACTGATTTAGCTTTTTACTTTGAGCATCAGAAAGGATTGCAACTTGACCTAGAACGTAGTGGCTTGGAACTAGCTAGGCAAAGTCCCGAGCAGTGGCTTAGCTATGCAGAAGCTAAAAATTCACCTATAGCTATTTTCCAAAGGTCAGATGGTAATAAGTCACTAGCATTGTTTAGGCACATTGTAAAAGGAACGCAACAAGCTATAGTGGGAACAGAGCCTAAATTGATTGTTCCTGCTTATACATTCGAAGATTTAGATGAATCCATACTAGATCAAAGTGAGATTGAAGAATCTATTTTTATTACCTTAAAAGAAACCTTGCGGCAAGCATCGGCTATTTGGCCCAATCAAACCTCTTTTCAAATAGTCATGCCTCATGAGAAAGACCCTAGACTTTATAGTCAAGATGTTCCTGCTCAAATACAATCTAATTCTTTAGGTGTTATTGAGATAACAAGGCAGTCAGACAATACAAAGACCAAATACTACTATAGACTCAACTAATTTAAACAAAAGTCCCAAATGAAAAAATATTGCTTGCAGTCTCTAACAAAAATTATGAAAAGTTCTGATTTAAAGGGCAAGCAGGATTTATAGAAATAATCGCTTGATAACTAAAGTGGCAATTGGGGTGTGGCGTTATGGTCAGTAGGGAAATCGCTCTCCCCACCACCGAGTAGCCAAGCGCTGGTAACAGCGCCCAACTCGCCCCCTAAGAATCGTACGTGACGTAGGTTTTCAAAGTAATCAACTCATCCTCCCAACAACAAAACTTTTAGAGTGATAAGATATCTGAGGAGGTCTACATTTATGGGACTTTTAACATCAATTGGTTTTGCCATTGTTATTGCGGGGCTGGCCTTACTAGTACAAGGTATTCGAGGGCAAAAAAGAAGATTAGGAAGCTTAGGGATTTTTCTTACCGTTATCGGTATTTCCATAGCTATACTCTCAAAAGCCTTTGTTATTATTGGAGCAGGTCAAGTAGGGGTAGTTTTTAACATTTTTTCAGGAGTACAAGATAAAGAACGTGATGAAGGTTTGCAAATAATTTTGCCTGTTTTCCAACAGATAGAGCAATTCAGTGCTCGAGAACAAGAATTAACCTTTACTTCACAGCAAAGTGATGATATTGATGCGTTATCGCAAGAAGGTTTATCTATAGGCATTGACACTACCATTCGCTACAAAATTATTCGCAATGAAGCATCAACCATTTATCAAACTCTTGGCAAAGATGGAGATTATCAACATATACTAATTCGTCCCCAAGTACGTTCTATTATTCGAAATGCCGTAGCCAAATATAAAGCTGTTGATATTATTAGTACAAAAAGGACTGATCTGGAGTTAGATATTACTGTAGCCTTAGAGGAGTCTTTGGGGAAAGGTAACATCACTTTAATAGAGGTGCTTTTGCGTGACGTACGCATTCCGAGATCGATTAGTGAAGCTATTGAAGAAAAACAAACAGCAGAGCAACAAGTAGCAATTGAAGAAAATCGTAAATTACAGGCTGATATTTCTGCTAGACGTGCTAAAACCGTAGCAGAGGGTGAACGTGATGCAGCTATAGCTAAGGCTCAAGGTGAGGCCGAAGCTTTAAGTTTACGTGGTAAAGCCATTCGTGAAAATCCTGAAATTATTCAGCTTGAAATTGCTCAAAAGCTTGCTCCTTCTATTCGAACAATTATGTTGCCTTCGGAAGGTAACTTCTTGTTGGATATTGGTGGTATTATGGGGCAACCAGCTAAAGGGTTAAGTAATGAACCTTCTAATAATCCATCTAACAGTCAGTAGTGTTTCGTCCCTGTCCCATCCATTATAGACAGGCTTTCGCTTTTTTATTCTCCTCTACCCACAGTCCCTTAGGCTTACTTTACAGTTCGCTTTTCCAGAAGGAGAACTAGGGGCTTACCGTGTTCCACGCCACCTTTATAAAGGTAAGGGCACAGCTGGTAGTAGATTTTTGATAATCTCAAAGGTAATTTTAAGGGCTCGCTTCCTAGTTTCCGTTGTACCAAACATGACAAGATTTTTGTTATGGTAAACAAAGAAGTCATATTTATTGTTTCGTTTGTGTATAGAAAAATTCATGGTTCACCTGATCTTTCTAAAAGACTTGAATAATTTTCAAGAGTGTGCCTAAAGAAATCTTAACAACACAAAACAATTAGCAATAATTGGATGTAGGGTGGAATTTAAATCATACGAAAAAAGCTAAAATCTTTTGTTCAAGCCTTAGGCTCGAGCACCTCAGAACATGGAAAAGTAAATCGGGTAGCAAATCAACTTTTTCAGATATACTGTTAAGTGATTCAGTCATTGATAGTTATCTCTAATTGTAAATTCTCTGTGTTTGGGTAATTGAATTATTTATATCAAGCCCCCAACGCTCAACAATTTTCCCCTTGGCAATGCGGTACATATCCACGCCTGAAAGAGTAACTTGGTTATCGTCAAGATCATTTCCTGAAAGACTATTTTGCTTAACTCTTATAGTAATATTGTATTTAATAGCAACAATATCACCTTCAGAAACAAGCTTATCTAAAGAGAATTTATACTTTGGGAAGCTCTTTCTAAAATGTTGAAAACCAAGCTTCCAACTCTTAAGGTCTTTCGTAACACCTAACCAAGAATTGTGATCCACAAAGTCTTCAGAAAGATGTTTGTCTATACTAGCAATGCTTCTAGCTTTCCAAACATCTTTAATAAATTCACCAGCTCGCAATTTGTGTTGTGTTTTTAATAAGCCTATGTGGAAACTTGATTCTTTGGAATCATTGTTTTGCTTATTAAGCTTACGCTTGGTATTACTCATAAAACCTCTTTATTAGCCTAAAAATAAAGTCTAAGACTAGAGTCCTGTATTTTGCTTTTTAGAGTGTTGAAAAAGCGTTGAATTTTAGAGGTTACTAGGAATTAATTAACGAGTTTTTCTACTACCTTGCTTCTTGCCTGAACAAGACTCTTGCTAAATTCTGGATAAAGATCGAGCTTTCCAAAAGCATAGCGTCTAATTGTTTCAACAATTTGATAATTTTTGGGTGGAGAGCGTTTAATCAATGAGGCTTCTACTAAACCAGTGAGTGTAGTAAAGTTTCCCCCTACTGTTTCCAGCGCTTCATCTCGCGTAAACTTTCCTCTTAATATTGAAAGGCCACAAAGAACTCTTTGTTCTTCTGGCTTAAGTCGAGACCAAGCTTGTTCGAAAATTAGCTTTAAGCTTTTATTCTTCATATCTTTACTGTATGCTTGATGCAAAAAATCAAAATCGTGTTCTAGTTCATTTGCTATATCTTGACAGCTCAGGCTGCGTAACCTTGCTGCTGCAAGTTCTATAGCTAAAGGAAGCCCATCTAGTATTTGGCAAATTCTAAATACATCATCTCTATTACTGTGATTCAATGCAAAACTGTGGTTGGCTCGCTTAGCTGCATAACAAAAAAGCTTGATAGCATCAATATTCTCATAGGTACTTTCCAAGTTAATCTTTTCAGGAAGAGGAAAACTAGAGACTTCGAAAAGATATTCCTCATTAATATTTAGGGGTTGCCTTGAAGTAATAAGTAGTTTTAATTTCTTAGCCTTATTTAAAAGAACTCTGACTGGTTCTAGGTCATCATCTAGTAAGTGTTCAAAATTATCTAAAATTATTAAAAGATTTTTATCTAATATCCTGTTTAGGAGTTGTTCTTCTATACTACTTGTTTTATCTAGCTCTAGAGATAAAGCTTTAGCAATAGCAAAATAAATAGCATAAGTTCCAGTAATAGCAACAAGAGAAACCCACCAAACTCCTGATGAGAAGTGATCAGTTTCTAAAGCCTGCTTAGCAACTTCACGTGCCAGCCTTGTCTTACCTACCCCACCTAAGCCTATTACAGTAAGTAAACGACATTCTGCTAAAGATAAGCGATTGATAATAATAGAAAGCTCTTTCTCACGCCCAAAGAAGGGGAGCATTGTGACAGGTATGTTATGTGCTATTTCTTGGTTATTTACTGGAACAAGTTGTGCGGGTTTATCAATGCTGGTATCAATAATAGGCTGAACATTAACAAGACTTTCTCTTAGCTTCTGTGCTAATAGTTGTGCTTCTTCACTGGGCTTGAAATTAAATTCTTTAGCTAGCATGTGCTCGAGTTCTTGATAAATACTCAAGCCACCGATACGATCATTAAGAATAACTGCATAGCGAATTGCTGCTAGATAAACATCTTCATTCAAACGATCAAGCTTGATAATATCTTTGCTATATTTGAGAGCCTTAGCAAATTGATTTGTATCATCAGATCTCTTTACCAAAACTTCAAGTGTTTCTGTAATAGAGTTTTGCAGGTTTTCTCTTTCTTCTTCAAGCCAAGATTCAAAAACCTCAGAGTCTTTAAGATAAAACCCCTCAAGCAAATTACCTTTATATAGATCAATAAGCCTAGTGGTATTACCTTGTTTTAGGACTCCATTTAATTCCCATAGATCAACATTAATTTCAGCAGCATTAATTCTAAGTGCTTGTGACTCGCTCAGAACAATATTGTCACCCAAGAAACGATGAATCCGTGCAATTTCACTCCGCAAGTTTCGTCTTGCTTTTTCAGTATCTGATTCAGGCCAAAGTAAGTTATCTAAAGTGTCACGTTGAACAGCAGATCTTTGCACTGCCAAGTAAGCAATAAGTGCCAGAGATTTTCTTGTACCTAAAGTAACAACCTTTCCATCTCGCAAAATATGTGGCGATCCCAACAATTTGAGAGATAGAGGTTTTTCTCTATCAGCCATTAGTTTTAAGCATTGCAAATTTTACATGAACAATCAAGATTACTTGAAATTGTACTTTTCTAAAATCTGAACGAAGGTTCCCACTTAAAAAGATTTTAAACTAATTTAAGAACAACCTTTACATTCAACACTTATTCAACACCCGTATTCATACACTGTTTCTAGAAGTTTTGCATTTCCCACAAGTTATATTGCAAATCAATTTTAACTGCTAGGAGTTAATTATGAATCAATACTTTATTTTTCGCATGGTCACCTTATCCACACTTTTTCCCAGTTTGGGTAGTGTGTTTACTTGAAACTCATACTACATAATGATTAAATCTCCTACTTCTCACAAAAACTTATATAAATTTCTAACCTTAATTTACCTGAAAAGAGGAACTAATGATTAATTTTGGTAGAGAAATATGTGGTAATTTAGCAGAATCTGGTGCTGCAGAGTGGTTAGTCACCAATGGTATAGGAGGATACGCTTCAGGTACCATTTCAGGGCAACTTAGACGTCGTTATCATGGTTTACTTATAGCAGCACTTAAACCTCCTTTAGAACGAAAGTTGTTGTTAAGTAAAATAGATGAAACCGTAGAGTATGATCAAAAGTGTTATCCTCTATACACCAATCACTGGATAGGAGGGGTAGGAGAGCCTTATGGCTTCCAGAATCTGGAGCACTTTCGTCTTGAAGGTACTACACCTGTATGGACCTTTGCCTTTGCTGATGCCATTTTAGAAAAGCGATTATGGCTACAAGCTGGGCAAAATACAGCCTATATACGTTATGATTTTCTTCGTGGCAGTTTGCCCTTGATGTTCTCGAGCAAATTACTAATAAATTACCGTGACCATAATAATAACACTCATGCAGATGATTGGTGTATGGATATTCAAGCTATTGATAATGGACTTAAAGTAAAAGCTTTTGAAGATGCTACCCCTTTTTATCTCCTCTCTGATAATGCCAAATTAACCACACGCCATACGTGGTATAGAAACTTTTATCTTAGCCTTGAAGGCTGTCGTGGATTTGATGCTATGGATGATCACCTCTATGGAGGAGAACTCGAGCAAATACTAAAACCGGGACAATCTTTGACAATGGTAGCTACCACAGAATCTTTGCTAGATCTTGACCTTGACGGTGTATCAGCATATCAAAAGAAACAGGCTTATGAAGAGGAGCTGCTTTGTCGTAGTCAACATATTACCCCTAGCTGGATGAAGCAACTAATACTTTCAGCTGATCAATTTATAGTGCACGATAACCCTTTAGTGGAAAAAGAGGCTTATTCTATCATAACAGGGTACCCTTGGCTTGGTGATAGAAACCAAAGTTCGATCATGAGTTTACCGGGGCTTACTTTGGCTACAGGACGTTTTGAAGAAGCTGTTAGTATTCTCAGGGCATTTGGGCACTCTCTTAACAAAGGTAAACAAGAACAAAATATTTCTCCTATAAGTAATCACAATCATACTCCTGAAGCTATACTTTATTACATAGAGGCTTTACGTGCTTATTTGGAAAGTACAGGTAACCAAACCCTAATAGCAGAGCTTTTTTCTACTGCTGAAAACATAATCCAAGATTATAACTATAGCAGCCAAAACCATGTTCGTTTAGACCCTCAAGATAACCTTTTATATATAGAAGAAGCTAGTGAGAAAAAGGGATTACGCATAGGCAAACCTGTAGATCTCAATGCTTTATGGTTTAATGCTGTGCTCAGCATAGCACATTTTGCCTCTGAATTAGGTAAACCAGCTGTTATTTATCTCGAGCTAGCAGACAAGATACAAAAAAGCTTCAGACGTTTTTGGCAAGAGGATAAAGGCTTCTGCTTTGATATTTTGGATGGCCCGGAGGGGCACGATATGAGGTTACGTCCCTATCAGCTCCTAGCTGTTTCACTAAACTATAGTCCTTTACAAAAAGATCAGCAAAAGTCCATTGTAGATATTTGTGCTCAAAAACTACTTACCTCTTACGGTCTGCGTAGTTTAGCTAGTGACGAATTTAATTATATAGGGCGTTATGAAGGTTATCAGCAAAAGCGTGCTGCTGCCTATCATGAGGGTGCTGTCTGGAGTTGGCTCATTGGTCCTTTTATAAGTGCTCACTATCTAGTTTACAAAGATGCAGAACTTGCACGCTCTTTCTTAGCCCCTTTCGAGGACCATCTTTATAATCAGGGTCTAGGCACAATTGGCGAAATTTTTGATGGAGATGCCCCTTTTAATCCTCATGGTGCTATAGCTCGAGCTTCAGGAGTAGCAGAAGTTTTGAGGGCTTGGCAAGCCACAAATAGTATGTTTTTATCCGTTACGAAACCTCCTGAAAAGAGTTTGCCTTATGCGGAATTAATTTTAGATGTACCTGATGATAATGTTCAGTTTCTTAACAAGGGGAAATATAATCATATCTCACAAGTAGCTTACCAAAGATAAAACACTAATAAGGTTGCTAAAATTAAGTTTCCAATTGTTGTGATAATTCACTCTCTTCTAGAGAGAGAGTACTAGAGTGCAAGCGCACTAATAATAAGGAGAAAAACATGCGTTTATTGCTTACTTTTGCTTTAACAATAATGATTTTGAATAGTTTTCCTATTACCTCTCAAGGTATACATGATTTTTGTGATCAAGGTTTAGTAAAAATTGCCCAGATAAATGAGAATGATCGGCTTCTTACATCTTGTGTTACGCCAAATGTAGCTGAAGTTTTCAGTGAGTTAGGCTGGTACGTTACCCCAAAAGGTTCAAATGCTCTTCATATTATAGCCGAAGGAACAAGTATAGAAGAAACGGTTAAAGATGCTAATGAGGAAATAGATGATGTTCTTGAAGAAGCAAAAGAGACTGTAACTGAAGGATCTACATCACCAGAATCTGCTCAACTCATAGAAGATTTCAGCGGTGGATTGGGAAGTATCTCCATTGTTTGGAAAGCTGACAATAAGGCATTCTCAAGTAGTTCTCAGATCCCTTTAGAGTTTTTGGAGAATACTAATTCTAATAGACTTAAAAATATGAATATGGCCTATGGTGGGTTACTTAAGGAGCTAGGAGCTGAAAATGATCCTAATCTAGTAAACAACAAAGTTGAGTTTCTAAACTACTTAAGTTCTTCAGGTTGGAAGCTTGTGCTTTCTGAAAAAATATCAAATCGGTATGTAACATTGTACCAATTCGAGAAAGTGATTATAAAATAAACTTATCCAGCGTATAAAAATACTTTGCTTTTTACAAGAAATGAACAAGATCACTACTAAGTAGGGATCTTTTAACCTTCAACACTTTATTGTACTTGGGTCTATAAAATCCCAAATGCAAGATAGCTTTTAGCTTTCAACGCTTATTCAACACCCATACTTATACACTGCCTATGGCTTTGTAGCTTTTTCCCAATAAAGCTGTAAATCGACTTTGGATTGTTCCTGATTAAGATTATGAGTGTTGTATAAGCAACTTAGAAATTTCAAATTATTCGTAACTTGTCATGACTTTACTTATAAAAATTAAGGAGATAAAAAATTATGAAAAAAACACTTAAAGTATTCCTAAGTGATGTAGATTATAACATCACCACATTTGGTGTAAAGGTACTACTTATTACCACTAACTCTTTCACTTTGTTAGGAAACTATGTTTACAGGGTAGGAAAAGGAATTTTAGATAATATTACACTATTTCAAACTTTCCGTCCTGCTCTGGCTGAATTAACTCATGAAGACAGTAAGGGAATGGCATGTCAAAAATAATAATTTCAGTTAATTGTGGGAAAGCACGTGTGTAACCCAGAAATGAACACCACCAAATTTTCTAGCCGAAGTATTTATTTTTATAGACTCTTAGAAAGGAAATAAAACTATGAAGAAACTTTCAGTTATAGCATTTTTACTTCTAGGTATAGGTTTCATTTATGCAGCATCTTCATCTGATGAAGGCGTGGACTTGATACCTGAAGGTTCAGAAGCATGTATAAACATTAATACTGCTACTTTCAATGAGCTTCAAGGTATAGCTCACATAGGAATTGATGAAGCTATTAATATACTAAGATTTAGGCGGTCACTAAACTTTCGCTTCATTGAAGATCTTACTTATATTGCGGGCATAAATGTTAATGAATTAGGAGAAATAAAAACCGAAGGTTTAGCTTGTGTACCTTTTTCTTCTAGCAACTTTCTCTGGTAGTTCTTTATTATCAACAAGGAATGTCAGAGCGCAACATATAAGTGGTGCAAGAATAGCGCTACGGTTAGCTTGGAGAAAATAAAACATGGATAACAAATTAGAACGTATTACCCTCAACAAGGCAATGCAGCAACAATATACACCATCACAAAATCAATATTCTAATCTAACAAATGCTCTAAATGGGATTGCCAAGGTTTATGGAGCAGGCGATATTGCTATTTCTTCTATAGAAAATGCACTTTCTCACGCTTATATGTGTGGGTTCACTACAGGAAAAAAACAGGAAAACAAAGAACTAATGGCTGAACTTGAAAAGCCTATGGTGTGAGGAGAAAAACATGCAAAAACTCAACTCCTTTTTCAAATGCCCCCGCTGATCCAAGAAGGCATGAAGAGAGTGGCGTTACTGCATGAATTGTACAATTGCTCAACTCAAGGTCTACAAAATACATAATGTGATAGATTAAGTCTTAGTAAATGTCCAAATTTCTTGTTTAATGCGTTAAGTATTTGGCCACTATTTTATTTTGGGACAACAAATGCTTCTACGAGTTCTAGAAACTTATCTTTGTCTAAGCCTAATAGAGCCCTTGCCTGTCGATCATTATCTAAGTTAATCGTCATATTACCATTGTAGCACAAAACTTCCTTTAAATAGGAACGAGTTTGTTTCTGACTTCCTGACGTGTACTCTAGTTATAAGGAGAATTTATTATCAGCGCTTCAATTATTGTTGTAATAGCAGGTTTATTTGTATTATTTTTTATAATAATTCCTTACCTAGTACCTGTGGGCTTGTGGATTTCTGCTATTGCCTCGGGTGTGAGAGTTTCTTTAACTGGCCTTATTGGTATGCGGCTTAGGCGTATTGCCCCTAAGAGGATTATTGAACCTATGATTAAGGCTCATAAAGCAAATATTAAAGTTTCACAAAACCAGCTCGAGGCCCACTATCTAGCTGGAGGCAATATTGATCGCCTAATTGATGCCTTAATAGCTGCTGACAAAGCACAAATCGCTTTGCCTTTTGATAGAGCTACCGCTATTGATTTAGCAGGTCGTCGGGTACTTGAGGCAGTGCAGACTTCAGTTAATCCTAAAGTCATTGCTATTCCAAAGGTAACAGCCATAGCAAAAGATGGTATACAACTTATTTGCACAACTCTTGTAACAGTGCGTTCAAATCTAGAGCGTTTAATTGGTGGTGCTGGCGAAGAAACTATCATTGCTCGTGTAGGTGAAGGTGTAATTAGCTCCATTGGTTTTGCGGAAAACCATAAAGAGGTGCTAGAAAACCCTGATACAATTTCTAAAACAGTATTAGCCAAAGGTCTTGATTCAGGTACTGCTTACGAAATACTTTCTATTGATATTGCAGATATTGATATAGGTAAGAATATAGGCGCTATTTTGTCAACTGACCAAGCCGAGGCTGATAAAAAAGTGGCTCAAGCTAAAGCAGAAGAGCGTCGGGCAATGGCAGCAGCACAAGAGCAAGAATACAGAGCTAAGGTTGAGGAAATGCGTGCCAAGGTGGTTGCATCAGAAGCTAAAGTACCTCTGGCTATAGCAGAGGCCTTTAAAGAAGGCAACTTGGGTATTCGTGATCGCTCATGAATGAGAGCTAGGATAACAAAGTCTGTTTCTAGAGAATTTGTGCGATGTGAAGGTCGTTTAAGTCATGGTTTTTTGAGTACCTTAACTTCATGAAAAACACGCTTTACCTTACATTGCTGTGCAAACTGGTCAAAATAAGTTATATGGAGGGTAGCAGCGAGATTCGTGTGTAATTGTAAACTGGTTTTAATCGTTATCTACAAAGGTTGATATGAAATTATTTTTAGTGTTGTTGTTGTTAGTTATTATTCTTTTAAGTTTAATTTCGTTATATCAAATATTTTTTAAGCCTGATCCTGAGTAAAAGGGGAATTTCAGACTATACTAAGCTCTTCAGCAACTATTTGAAATTTCAATCTAGCCAAAATTTCCTGCACTTTTCAGAACAATCTACTACACGTCAGATAATATAGAGCTTATAACTCGCTCAGCATTTTTATATAATATTTTATCAACATCATTTGCTGAGTAGTCTTGATCATATAGATATTTTACTAAAGCAGTTAAATGAGTCACAGTATTGAGATTAGGAATTAACGGTGGATCAGTAAGCCCACCTAAATCCGAGCCAATCGCTACATAATCAATACCAAAGTTTTGGACTACATAGTCAATATGTTTGAACACATCTTCAATTACGATTTCATTAGGTAAATTAGTTAGAAATTGTGTCACAAATGTAATCCCAATTAAGCCACCACTTTCAGCAATCCTGTTAAGTTGATCATCATTATAATTACGATCTTCAGGACAAAGTGCTGATACGTTACCATGACTTACCATAATTGGCCCATCTAAAACCTTAGTCATATCCCAAAAGGTTTCCTTATTAGCATGAGCAAAATCAACAATCACTCCCCTCTCCTGACACCAGCCAATAACTTTCTTACCTAAGCTAGTTAAACCACCTGATTCTCTAGTACCACCTCCTAGCTGGTTAGTTAGGTTCCAAACGATTCCAAACGATCGTAAACCCTTCTCATACCATCTTTCTAAGAGGGCCCAACTATCCTTTGTATCTGAAAATACATTCATCCCTTCTACACTTAAAATAAGCCCTCGCTGATTTGGTAAGGTAAGTACTTCAATTATATCTCGTTGGGTTTTTATTATCCTCCAAGCATTATTCCCATCAATATATCGCAAGTATTCCTCTAGGTAGTCTTCCATTAGAGCTGGCGATTCGGTGGCAAAGTAATTTGCACCTTTTGGAACAACGAAGTTAGTTACGAAAACAATTTTGGCAATGCTTTGTTCAATCAGGGCAAAGCTTGTTTGCTCTGATCCCATAGGATATCGATCTGGCTGTTTTATATGCAGCATAAGATCTTGGTGTAAATCAATAACTTTTTCCATAAGGTATTTGTTTAAATAGGGAGTAAATCACCATCTTACTAGGATCATAGTCAATTTAGTGTATGATTAGTTGAAGTGGAGTGCATTTTACACATTTAATCAACTACTGCTGTGTTGTGTGAATCACAAAATTGACTTAGTGGAGACTACTCGTTGACATTCGGCCAAATTATGGCCGACACGATCTTGTCGCCTCTTCTGAGCCCATCTCGAGGAGCCATTATGTCCACAATTACTCTCGGCGTATCGCCGAGTGCATTTAAATCATCTTTTTTGTCAAAAACTAACTTCGATGCTAACACCAATCATGACAGGGCGTTATTCACACAACGACAATCTCTCTGTAATCAAAATGGTGTCGCAACTGCAATCGTTTATTGCGAAGCAAACTTTGGTGAGATTGATGGCAAAACTGCCAACGGACTTGTTCGTCATTCACAAATGTACAAGATCGTCTCAGTTATTGACAGCAAAAAAGCTGGTAGCGATGCTGGTGTTGTGCTCGGCGAGGAGCCGAACGGCATTCCCATTTATGGTGATCTTGCTGATGCCCTGACACAAGCTGCAGATATGCCTAACTACTTTATCTTTGGGATGGCACCAGCCAGCGGCATGTTATCACCACACGAGCGGGGACTTATACTTGAGGTCATAAATCTGGGGATAAATGTGGTGAGTGGTCTGCATGAATTCTTGAGCGATGACCCGGAGTTTGTTGCTGCTAGCACTGCTAAAAACGTGAAAATTATTGATATTCGAAAGCCCCGTGCCAACAAGGATCTGCGGATGTTCAGCGGTGATATAGCCAAGGTCACATGCCCACGTATAGCTGTGCTAGGCACTGATTGTGCCATAGGCAAGCGGACTACCGCCACCATTTTGACTAGAGCACTCAATAATTACGGTCTAAAAGCTGTGATGGTAGGCACTGGTCAGACAGGCTTGATTCAAGGTGCTCGCTACGGTGTTGCGCTCGATGCCATTCCATCACAGTTCTGTTCAGGCGAGATGGAAGCAGCTATTATCGAGGCATTCGAAGGTGAGGATCCAGACGTGATCATAATTGAAGGCCAAGGCGCACTAAGTCACCCAGCTTTCTCAACTTCAACTTTTATTCTCCGTGGCAGCCTCCCTGATGGAGTCGTGTTGCAGCACGCACCGAGACGGAACCATCGCTGCGATTTTGAAAAGATGGCTATGCCAACGCCTATCAGTGAAATCAATCTCATCGAGATGTTTGCCAACACTAAGGTCATTGGTTTGACAATCAACCATGAGAACATGACTGATGATGAGGTAAACACAGCCATTGAACATTACGAACTTGAACTTGGTATTCCCACCACTAATGCGTTAACCCATTCCCCAAAACGCTTAGTGGAAATGGTTCTAGCAGCATTTCCAAAACTTGAACAGAAGTTACTTGTTAATGTGTAATGACTGCACCACGATTGGAAATTGATCTTAAAAAAATTCAGGATAACGCACGGAAAATGGTTGAATCGCTGGCTGATCGTGGTATCTCGGTCACTGGCATTACAAAGGCAACCCTAGGTTCACCACAAATAGCTGGTGCCTTGCTTCAGGCAGGCGTGCATGCAATTGGAGATTCTCGCATTGAGAATATTGAAGCGATGCGACGTGCTCGAGTACCAGCAACAATGACACTTATTCGTTCTCCGATGCTCAGTCAGATAGATCGGGTTGTTGAGCACGCTGACATAAGTTTCAACACTGAACTTGATATTATTAGCAAACTATCGTACGCTGCTGGCACCCAGAGGTTGATCCACGGGGTGGTACTTATGGTAGAGCTTGGTGACCTACGTGAAGGCATTTTACCCCATAACCTTGAGGATACAGTAAGAGAAACGTTGAGCTTTCAGCACATTGTTCTTAAAGGGATAGGAGCCAATCTAGCCTGCCGTAGTGGTGTATCCCCAGACTCCAAGAACATGACTGAGTTATCTGAACTGGCTTGCTCGATCGAAGCTACGTTCGGCTTGCACCTAGATATCATCTCCGGGGGAAATTCAGCCAATCTTGATTGGGCCCTCAACTGCACTGACACTGGGCGGATCAATGATTTGCGCTTGGGAGAATCGATCCTACTTGGTCGAGAACCCCTCAATCGTCTGCCAATCAACGGTTTGCACACGGACGCCTTCGCAATTGTAGCTGAAGTGATAGAGTCAAAGATCAAGCCATCTTTGCCATGGGGCAAGATTGCGCAGTCAGCATTTTGCAAGAAACCACCCATCACAGATACAGATAGTGGCCACATCTTGCAAGCTATTCTTGCAATCGGACACCAAGACACTGACCCATCTGGCCTCCAGTCGCCGCCCGGCATTAAGATCCTTGGGTCAAGCAGCGACCACCTCGTTGTAAATACTGCCAATCATAATGCACCTGTTGGTACCGAAATCATATTCCAACCCAACTACAGTGCGCTTGTCCGCTCAATGACTTCACCTTTTGTTGCTAAGGTTGTTAAGGCAGTACCATTGTCCTAGAAGTGATTATTCTCTCATGTCAAACTCTTGTTATTACTAATTTTTGTAATCAAAAACCAGCTTTAAGAGATTACTGCACTCTGCTTTGTCTTCAATGCCTCTCGAAAAGTTACTAAACGCCTCTGCTTTTCATCCCACAATGATAACAAGACTGTTTTCAAACTGCTAAGCAAGGTAAGCTGCACAACACGTTGAAATATAGGGTTCTCTTTATGGCATTTCTGCAAGTTGTAATTAGGAATGCGTGGGCTCAAGTGATGAATATGGTGAAAGCCTATATTACCTGTGAACCATTGCAATAAACGTGGCAATTTGTAATAAGAGCTGCCGTGCATGGCTGCTAAAGTATAATCCCACTGTGGCGTATGTTCCCAATAGGTACGTTCAAACTGATGTTGCACATAGAATAGCCAAGTACCAGCACTAGCAGCAATGATGATTATTGGTAAGCAGATCATAAGCACAGTACCAAAGCCAAAGAGTGCAGTGGCAGCAGCTAACCAACCAACAATTGCTAAATTAGTCCACCAGACTGAAGCCTTCTCGTCAGCAGGCCAATTTTTCTTTGCTCCCAACGGAAAGCGCTGCACGATAATAAAATTAATCGTAGGTGCGATAACAAAAAGGAAAAAGGGATTGCGAAAAACCTTGTAAACAATTTGCTTCCACCAAGGTGCTTGCAAGTACTCGGTAACAGTCATGGTCCACACATCACCGAGGCCACGTTCCTCGAGTTCTGCATGATGTGCATGGTGGATAGCATGGGTCTTACGCCAGAACTTATAGGGAACCAAGGTAAAAAGGCTACCTAGGGTGCCAATTACATCATTAGCATGTCTTGATTTGAAGAACGAGCCGTGGCCGCAGTCGTGCTGGATAATAAACATGCGTACCAAAAAACCTGCTGCTAACACTGCTAACAACAAGGTCAACCAGTAACCTACACTTAAACTTAAGTACATCAGGCCTACAGTTAAAAACAAACCACCAAAAGAATTAACTACTTGATAAATACTTTTGCGGAGGTCTGGTTGTTGGTATTTACGTACCAAACCTTGCCAACCTGAATAATCATAGTCTGGGTCTTTATTTTCTTTACTCATTTTAAATTTTCTCCTTAGAAAAATTTACTGGCACAATACTTACACGCTAAAAATCGAACTAGGCAACTACGCCAATGGGTATTTTGCATCACAGTTTTAGCGTGCTGTTTGCTAAGAGGGGTTTTTTGTGACAGCTTGTGCCATAAAGGACTCATTTTTGGTCCTAATGTGAACCGATGTTTTTAATTAGACAAGTATGCTAAATTCTTGTGCTCATAGGCTCACTTTTTGTGCTGCCTTGCCTCTATGACTAAAAATAGAATCATGCCATGAATCGAATATGAAATATGCAAAGTTTTGTGTGCTGCTAGGTTAATTGTAAAATTCATTTTGGGTTCACAAAGTAGCCCTACCGTGATAACAGTTTGGAATAGAGAAATCATGCAGTTATTAATTGTTGAAGATGAAAAATCCCTTGCAGACACCTTGCATGATAGCCTTACAGCACACGGATTTGAACCTATCTGTGCTTACTCTGCTGATGAAGCTTGGGAAACTCTCTGGCAACACCCCTTTGACCTTATAATTCTAGATGTCATGTTGCCAGAGGGTAAAGAAGCAGGTTTTCGTTTGGCAGAACAAATACGTGATGCTGGTTTTCGTCAACCCATACTATTTTTAACAGCCCGTGAAACCCTACCTGATCGGGTACGGGGTTTAGAGTTTGGCGATGATTATCTTGCTAAACCTTTTGAACTTGCTGAACTTGTTGCTCGGCTCAAGGCGCTATATCGCCGTGGTGAGATACGCCCCCGTCAGATCACCTCAGGGGAAGTGATTTTACTACCTGAAGAACGACAAGTTCGCCGTCAAGAAGACCTCATCCGGCTTACTGCTAAAGAGTATGAAGTGCTCGAGCTACTGATGCTCAATCCCGGTAGGGTCTTTAGTCGTGAGGACATGCTAGAGCGTATTTGGGGGCTCGAGTATGAGGCAAACTCAAATCTTGTTGATGTATATATAAAAAATTTACGAGCTAAACTAGGCGAGGGTCTGATCGAAACAGTACGGGGGATGGGCTATCGCTTTTCGGGTGAAGAAAGGACGTAATGAACCTACGTTTTAAGCTTGCACTGATTGCCTCGCTGCTAACCTTCTTGGGTTTGGCTCTAGGCTTGGGCCTTACCTATTGGTTACTTCTTAGTTTAAGACTTAATGAACTTGATACCGAAGGTCGACTTCTCGCTGAGGTGATTCTTGAGACTGCAATGTCTCGATTAGATCATGAGGTGCGTATTCCCTCAGTCATTGAAAATTACCTTACAGACGAACGTGGTGTCAACTCGGCCCAAGTTTACTTAGAAGGGCAACTTTTGTGGGAGGGAGGTATCGTTAGTGCCCCACGACCCCTTGATCCTGAAGGCTTGTTAGGAGAAAAAAGTGAGGGGCGTAGTGTCTCGAGCTGGCGTGTATTTACCCTTCTTGAGCTTGAAGAGGGTCTAGTTGTACAAGTGGGTCGTCCTCTACTAAGTACTTGGGAGGTTCTGCAACCTTACAACAGAATTGCGATTCCTTTGACATTTTTGTTAACCTTGTTGGTAGGCGTTGTAGCTTGGCCAACTGTAGGAGTTGCTTTAAGGCCATTACGTAAATTGACTGATGCAGCAAGCCGATTTGAGGACGCTGCTGATGTGCCTGAAGTATCTGGTCTGGGGGAACCTGCTCAACTTGCACGCAGCTTTGCAGAATTGCTTACGCGTCTTAGAGCTGAGCGTAAGCGTGAGCAGCAGTTCTTAGCCTATGCTGCTCATGAACTTCGCACTCCCCTTTCTGCCTTAAGAGCTAGCCTCGAGGCTGCACGTTCTAAAAAGATTCCTGTTGATTCCAATATGCTTGATCGGCTTTACAGTGAGTCTTTGCGGCTTGAGACACTTGCGCAAAACCTTCTGGCGCTCTCTCGAGCCGAAGCAGGTGAGTTACGTGCAGCAGCTATTGACCTAAGTGACATAGTTGCTGCTGCTTATGATCGTTTCCAACCTCTAGCGCTAGCTAAAGGTCTAGAGCTCTACCTCGACAACAACCCTGCAACTGCTTGGTGCGATGCACGACTTATCGAGCAAGCTCTTAATAACCTTCTTGCTAATGCCTTTAGGTGCACGGCTCATGGTACTGTGACTATTCGGAGTGGACAAATGGATGGTCAGGCTTTTTTGCAAGTTAATGATACTGGTCCGGGGCTTCCCGACCCAATTCCTGAAGGCTTGGGCCTAAGAGTTGTACAAGCAGTTGCTAAGGCTCACACTGGTAAGCTCGAGCTTTCTAGCAAGGCGGGTACATGTGCTACATTATGGTTGGGTGTAAAGAAGTAAAATTGCTAATCTTCTTGATGAATTGCAAAAAGGTTTTAGTCAAGAAGTAAGCTTTTGGACATTGTGTATTGCATGGCTTCTAAAACTACCTCGATACCTGCCCCTTGCTTATGAGCATTTTCACTAATGTGTCTTCTCCATTTTCTTGCACCCCGCATATTCGCAAACAATCCTAACATATGCTTTGTAATGTGTTTTAAATAGAGATCTTTACTGAGCCAAGTTTCAATATAAGGCAACATGTTTTCAATAATCTCATAACGTGTTGGGGGTTTAGTGCTGTCATTATAAATGTTCTTATCAGCTTCAGCAAAAAGATAAGGATTTTCATAAGCTGCTCTGCCTATCATTACACCATCAACATGACTAAGATGATCATTAACCTCTTGCCAAGTTGTAATACCACCATTGATCTCAATTATTAGCTCAGGAAATTCATTTTTAAGTTTATATACATCTTCATAACGTAAAGGTGGGATGCTACGGTTTTCTTTAGGACTTAAGCCCTTAAGCCATGCCTTACGTGCATGAATAGTAAATCTAGCAGGCTTTGCTTGTGAGACAATACTTATAAACTTTGCTAAGTCTTCATAACTATCTAGTTCATCGATGCCAATACGTTGTTTGATGGTTACAGGAATGCTTACAGCTTGGCACATAGCTGCAATGCCCTCGGCAACTAATTTTGGCTGTGCCATCAGGCAAGCACCAAAGTTACCGTTTTGTACTCTATCACTAGGACAACCCACATTGAGATTCACTTCATCGTAACCCCAATCCTCGGCAATACTGGCACACTCAGCAAGTTCCTTAGGATTATCTCCGCCAATTTGTAGGGCTAAAGGATGTTCTTCATCAGAGTAGTCCAATAATTTTGCTCTATCACCGTGCAAAATTGCTTTGGTAGTAACCATCTCACTATAAAGTAAGGTGCTTTTGGTGATTTGACGCATAAAAAAGCGGTAATGACGGTCTGTATAAGACATCATTGGAGCTATGCTTAAGGGGTTAAGATTATTGCAATTAAATAGAGTAGCCACCTTCTGCATCATCTCGTATAATTGTGCCGCTACGCAAGACAATAGTGCGGTGGCGAACTTGATCTACTAGCTCTCGAGCGTGAGTAGCAACCACTACTGTAGTACCACCTGCATTAATCTCGTTTAGAAGCTCTAAAATTTCCCAGCTGGTTTCTGGGTCTAGATTGCCAGTGGGCTCATCGCAAAGTAGTAAGGGTGGATGGGTTACTAAAGCTCTAGCAACAGCAACACGTTGCTGTTCACCAAGTGATAATTCTATAGGGTAAGCTTTGCGCTTGTGCGCTAAGTTTACATCACGTAGTGCACTTAGGGCTCTTTGCTCGAGCAACTTCTTTTCTCCTAATGCTCTTAGTACAAAAGTAAGATTATCTAGAACACTCATGTTAGGAAGTAAGCGGTGATCTTGGAAAATCATTCCTATATTACGCCTTAAATAAGGAAGCTGTCTTCTACCTACCTTACTTATGTCATGATCTAAAATGGTAACTATACCATCTGTAGGCAAGGTGCGTCTTAAAATGAGTGAAAGCAAAGTTGACTTACCTGCCCCTGAATGACCTGTTATATAGACAAATTCTTTTGGGAAAACTCTAAAAGTCACGTCACGTAGTGCATGAACGTGTGCTCTAGAGTAAGTTTTGGTAACTTTTTTAAAGCGAATCATTAATTAAGCCATCATCAAGGGTATAGTCTGGGTATCGAACCCTTCTACTGTTCCGTAAAGGGTGTGCGGTGTAACAGTATCTATCTTTACTTTATGTAAACCTAGTTTATTCACTTGGTTTTTAGGTACCAGTACCGTATGATTTTGATCGCTGTGTCCAGTCATATAATCACCTTGTGTAGCTTCTTCTTTTATTAGCACCTGCAAACTTTGGTTCACCCAACGCTGATTACACTTGAAAGACCAATGTTTCTGCCTTTCAATAAGCCTTTGTAAACGCTCTGTTTTAATTTCCCTAGGCATATCAGTAAAATGTTTGTAACTAGGTGTACCTGCTCGAGCTGAATAGATAAACATATAAGCTTGATCATATTGTACTTTTTCGTAAAGTTCTAATGTGGCCTCAAAATCCTTTTCAGTTTCACCGGGGAAGCCCACTATGATATCGGTTGAGAGAACCACGTCAGGAATTTTAGTTTTGATCTCCTCTATTATTTCTAGATAACGCTCTGAGCGGTACTCTCGAGCCATGCGACGTAAAACGCTATCACTACCAGATTGTACTGGTAAATGAATGTACTTACAGATATTTGGTGTCTCGGCAATAGCCTCAATTATATCACTACTAAAGTTCATAGGATGGCTAGTGGTAAATTTTACTCTTGGTATTCCTATACCAGCAACTAAGCGCAAAAGTTCAGCAAAAGATGGTAAGTCATCACGCCCTAACCCATAGCTATTAACATTTTGTCCTAAAAGGTAAATTTCTTGAACTCCATTTTCTTTCATTTGTTTGGCCTCATGCATTATAGATTCTACTGAACGGCTAACTTCAGGCCCGCGAGTAGTAGGAACAATGCAATATGTACAATGGTGGTTACAGCCACGCATAATAGTAAGAAATCCTGTTAAACAATTAGGTGCCGGAGTTAAGTATTCATGCAACTCATCTTTAAAATCTAAATTTTGATATTCTTTTTGTCCGTTTTGAACAGCCTCAATAGCAGGTAAAATGTCAGTAATTGCTCCGGGACCAATTAAAATGTCTACCCCAAACTTTTTAGCTATTTCTTGACCTTCTTCTAACTGTGCTAAGCAGCCCATCAAGCCTATAATCAACTCACGCCCCTGACGCTTTGCCTTACGCAGTTCTCCTAGAACAGAAACAACTTTCTCAACAGGCTTACCCCTTACCGCACAAGTATTTAGAATTATAAGGTTAGCGTCTTCAGGACTTTGTACTATTTGGTGACCACCAGATACTAACTCTGAATTAATAGTATGGCTGTCGTATTCGTTCATTTGGCAACCGTAGGTTATAATGCAAGCTCTTCGTGAAAACATAGCAATAGATATATCTTAGATTTAGAACAGTATAATATCAACCATTGTATATCTAGTGTGCTTGTCTGATCAGATTTTTGTGCCCAAAAAGCATAATCTACAATTCCTGCTTGCTCGAGCAAAACAAAAGCAAAAATTCGTGGATATGTACGAATTGTAGCAGAAACCTAAGTTCCTGAATCTTGCTGTCTAGGGAAGGCCTGTTTATGAATTGACGCAATTGCACCAATATGTAGTTCAGTAGCACGAATTACAGAGAGCATTTCACTTTAGGTTTTTCTTAGACCTTTTTCAAGTCTTTTAAGAGCACTTTCCAAAATAGTCCTAGCAGTAGCAAAGTTCAAACGTGCAAAACTCTGACTATGCTCACTATAATTCTTACCCATACTTAAACCAAGTTTACAATCTTTTAAAAGCACGTCTTCTAAGCTTTCACCTAGACCTAAAGTATTAAAATCTAACCATGCAAGATAGGTGCTTTCTGGTGGCACATAGTTTATTTGGGGTAAGCATTTTTGAAAAAAAGCTTGTACTAACTGACGATTACCTTCAAGGTAAGCCACAGTACTTTTTAGCCAATCTTCACCTTGGGTATAAGCTGCTAAAGTAGCATGTTGGGCCATAACATTAGGTGGTTGTATGAAACCTGCTCCTACATTCTTAAGGTGTTCCATAAGCTTTGGGTTTTGAGTAACTAGAATACCAATATTTAGACCTGCAATATTAAAACCTTTGGTGGGGCTAAAGAGTGTAATGGTGCGTTCTGCGATTTCGCTACTTAAAGATGCTAAAGGAATATGTTTATAACCTTGGTAAACAATATCAGAGTGTATTTCATCACTGATTACCCAAAGGCGGTGCCCCAGAATTATTTCGGCAAGCTTTTCTAATTCTTTGCGAGTAAAAACATGACCTGTAGGGTTGTGTGGATTGCAAAACATAATAAGTCTTGTTGCCGGAGTAATATGCTTTTCTAGGTCATCAAAGTTTATTTCCCAACCTTTACTACCTTTTACCATTTGAATGTAGCAAGCTGTGCGTTGGGTGGTTTTTACTGCCTTAGTAAATTGCGGATAAATAGGAGCAGGAATAATAATCTCCTCATTCACAGAGGCACAAGCAAGGCTAGCTAAAAAAATTCCCGGTACGGTGCCGTGGGTAAGCCATATATTCTCATGTTTTATTTCCCAGTTATACTTTAATTTCTGACGAGCGATAATAGCTTCTTTAAGGCCTGTTACACCTTCTGAAAGGGGATAAACTAGATTATTTGTCTTTGCGCAATTAATCAAAGCCTGAATGATGACATCAGCTGTAGGGAAATCCATATCAGATACCCAAAGAGGTAAAATCCCTTTAGGATAAGCTTGCCACTTACTGTTTTGACGTTCTTGTAAACTTTCTATAGTAATTGAATCAAAGGGATGGTTTTCAGGAGTCATTGTTAAGTCCAAACATTAGTATAAATAAGCTTTCAAAAAGGTTCTTATTGAGTATTTTACTATACTGTATATATGCAAGTTACTTATCTTGCTCATTATACACAAGTATGCCAGATTACTTAACAATTTGTGCTATATTTTCAACATTACAGTTTTTAAGCTTCTGTAACTTTCCATGTGGAATTTCCAAGAACGACCAGATAGTTGCACTTCATAAGGGCATCTGTAGTTTTTTATCTTGTCTAGGTGTGTATGAATTCTACCTAAAAATTTCTAAGCATCAATCAACTCTAATTATTCCAATACTTACAAGATATTCAATTCCTTTAAGAAAGTCACTTTCAGATATTTGCCCATCAGCCCACCATCCTGCGTTGTTTTTGACCCAAGCTGGAATTTCACTCGAGCTAGGCCCAGCCTCTGTTTCTGAAATTGTAATTAGGCCTTGTTTTATTAGACTTTGAATCCCTTGGATAAAGGAATTATCATCTATTTGTCCTTCTGCCCACCATTTTGCATTACTTTTAACCCAATCAGGTAATGCAGTTACCTCAGTTGTTTCACTTGCAGGTTTAGACTCTACATTTGATACTACTGGTGCTTGTGCTGCTGAAAATTCTTTCATGTCAAAACTAAAGTCTTGGTACATGTAATTTTCAAAGTCATCACGTCCTGTACCTATTAGAACCACTTTTAGATTATAGTTTCCGTCAGTTGGAGTAGAAATTGTTTGCATGTCACTACCACTAGGAAGCTTTAATCCAATTTGGCTTTCATTTCCTCCCATATTTAGACTTTCGTTTCCGTTAGGATCTTTTATTCCATATGCATACCTTACATCTTCGACAAGGTTTCCAGAGGTGTCAAAGAATGCTACTGAGAAAACCGTGTCTTTACTTTCAGAGCGCCTTGTATCAACTGAAGCTAATGCAGAATACCCATTATCAAATTTTAGCTTTTTGGACTCGAGAAACTCTTCAGAATTAGGAGTAATTACCAGTGAAAAATTGTCAGGATCAGAGATTTTCTCCTTTAATGACTGTAATTCATCACTTGATACCATAATATGGAGAATATTGTCAGTCTTATCAGATGCTTTATCGAAGTGTAAGGTTTTGGGCAATAAAGGAACCCCATCTACAAACCCAGAGAAACTACTTACTTCATTAAATGGTTCAAAAGTTTTTGGAAAGGCAATCTCATTTTTTATTATTGGTGCGTGAGCTGTGTTTTCCTCTGGAAGCGGTATTTCCATTTTGATTGAGTTTGATTCTTCATAGAATTGCAAAGAAGATATTTTTTCGTGATAATCTCTAACCAATATAGGCACTGCACCAGATGAAACACCTAAAGATAATTGCTGTTCTTGGGCAATCATTATATTTGTTTCAAAATTTATGTCTTGTTCAACTTGTGTCTTGGGATTTGTTGCACCAATTATTGCCACTTTAACTGTATACGTTCCACTTTTGTCAAATACAGGCCCTTTAATTACAGGTGTACTTTTATCAGTTGAGGCAAAGGCGCTTGGAACGATTGGATCCATCTCTCCTTCATATGTTGTACAGCGCCACAAATCAATCTTTTCTTCACAACCAGATCTTGGTTTAATGTGGATGTCTAGCTCACCATCGCTGTCAAAATACGTTTGGTTTGCAAGTAACTGCTCCCCAGAGTATATTTGAACACGGTAAGTTACATTTGGAATATTGGAACCTGAAGAGGCATCGAAGAATCTAACCTTAAGGTTGGTACTAGAGTCTTTGCTTGGAATGAAGTCAGGTGGATAAATACTAGTATTTACGGTAACCTCTCCATCACCAAAAGAAATTGGTGGTGCTTGTGTTCCACCATGATGTTGTGCATATGAATTAGTAAATAGGGTAAGAAATAAAATAACAAATGCAGAAAATATAATGCATTTTGGGTTTATTGAATAATTATTCATGCAATCATACTAAAAATCAGTTGGCGTTAAAATTATGAATGATTTACTTCTATTTTTATTGGTAATTTCTCCAATAAGCCTCACTTCCTAGGAGCCAATTTGAGAACTAAGGCAGGGCAAATTTATCAATATCGAAACTTTTTTTGGTATTACTACACTACCACCTCAAATGGCAAATGCACTGTTACACTGCTTTGAGTTGATGCTCGAGTACTCCAAAATAAGTTTACTATTTTTGCTATCTTCATTTGTCTGAACTGTGATTAAGCTGATTTATGGATTTCTCTGATTTTCTCGGCAACTTTTATATTTTTTGATAAGATTGCTTAAAACATGTTTTTATCCAAAAGAATTATATTTAGCCTAGTAACCTTTGCTCTTATTGCTCTTGTTTTAGCAAGTTTGGCTACATTCTTTGGCTTTAATGCTAGACAAGCACAAAAAGATGTAGAAGAACGGAGCTATAGTGCAGAAAAGGCAGTGGCAACAGCAAAAGAGCAAGCTGATATGGCACTAGTTCGTCAATTAGCTGCACAAACACTATTAGCGCTACAAAAACCTAATTCTGCTAATGGTTATGTAGATATTGCAGCATTGCTAGCTGCGCAAGCTTCTAAAATAAAAGCAGGTAAAGAAAGTACCAGTAATATGTTACGCACCTTGCAAATGAAAGGCCATCTTAACTCAACATGGCAAGGCCATGATGATTCTGTCCATAGTGTAGCCTTCTCACCAGACGGCACAAAAGTTGTTTCTGGTGGCAGTGATTATACTGTGCGATTGTGGAATGCAGAAACAGGTGAAGCTATAGGTGAACCATGGCAAGGTCATAAACTTGTTGTTTATAGCGTGGCCTTCTCACCAGACGGCACAAAAGTTGTTTCTGGTAGTGGTGATGATACTTTGCGCCTGTGGGATGTCGAGACAGGCAAGGTAGTAGGTGAATCATGGCAAGGTCATAGTAATAATGTTTATAGTATAGCCTTCTCACCAGACGGCACAAAGGTTGTTTCTGGGAGCGGTGATAGAACTGTGCGCCTATGGGATGTAAAAACAGGTAAAACTATAGGTGAACCATGGCAAGGCCATATTATATTGGTTTTCAGTGTAGCTTTCTCACCAGATGGCACAAAAGTGGTTTCTGGCAGTAATAATGGTACTGTACGCCTGTGGGACGTTAGGACAGGTAAAGCTATAGGTGAGCCATGGCAAGGTCATAATCATTCTGTTGTAAGTCTAGCCTTCTCCCCTGATGGCAAAAAAGTGATTTCTGGCAGTAGTGATGATACTGTACGCCTGTGGGATGTTGAGACAGGTAAAACAATAAGTAAGGTATGGCAAGGCAATAGTTCTGTTGGTAGTGTAGCCTTCTCCCCTGATGGTAAAAAAATAGTTTTCGACAGTGATGATAAGACTATATCCCTGTGGGATATTGAGGCAGGTAAAGCGATAGGTGAACCGTGGCAAGGTCATAATGATTATGTTTTGAGTGTAGCCTTCTCTCCTGATGGCTCTAAAGTGGTCTCTGGTGGTAGGGATAGTACTGTGCGGTTGTGGAACGTTGAAGCAAACAAAGCGATAGGTGAACCATGGCAAGGTCATAGTCGGTTTGTTTCTGACTTAGCCTTTTCTTTTGATGGGACAAGAGTAGTTTCTGCCAGTTGGGATAAAACTGTGCGTTTATGGGATGCTGAGACAGGTAAATCTATAGGTAAACCATGGCAAGGCCATAATGATCTTATTTATAGCATAGCCTTTTCACCAGATGGCACAAAAGTTGTTTCTGGCAGTAGGGATAATACTGTGCGCTTGTGGGACGTTGAAACGGGCAGAGCAATAGGTGAACCATGGCAAGGTCATAGTGATGCTGTTTTGAGTTTAACTTTTTCACCAGATGGCACAAAGGTAGTTTCTGGTAGTGAGGATGATACTATACATTTGTGGGATGTCAAAACAGGCAAAGCTATAGGTGAAGCATGGCAAGGTCACAGTAATTCTGTTTATAGCATAGACTTCTCTCCTGACGGTACAAAAGTGGTTTCTGGCAGCTTTAGCTTTGTGCGTCTATGGGATGTTGAGACAGGTCAAGCCATAGGTGAAGCATGGCAAGGTCACAGTAATTCTGTTTATAGTGTGGCTTTTTCTCCTGATGGTAAAAAGGTGGTTTCTGGCAGTAAGGATAATACTGTACGCCTATGGGATGCTGAGACGGGTAAAATAATAAGTGAAGTATGGCAAGGTGATAGTTCTGTGAATAACGTAACTTTCTCACTAGATGGTACAAAAGTGCTTTTTAGTAGCAGTGATAAGGCTGTGCGCCTATGGGATGTTGCAACAAGTAAGTTGATAGATGAACTGTGGCAAGGTCATGGTGGTTCTTTTGAAAGTGTAGCCTTCTCTCCTGATGGCTCTAAAGTAGTTTCTGGCGGTAAGGATAATACTGTGCGGTTGTGGGACATTGAAGCAGACAAATTAATAGGCGGAATAAGGCAAAGTCATAGTGATTCTGTTGAGAGTATAGCCTTCTCACCAGACGGCACAAAATTAGTTTCTGGCAGTAGTGATAATACTGTGCGTTTGTGGGACGTTGAAACAGGCAAAGCAATAGGTGAACCATGGCAAGGTCATAGCGATTCTGTTTGGAGCGTAGACTTCTCACCAGATGGTACTAAAGTAGTTTCTGGCGGTAGGGATAACACTGTACGCTTGTGGGATGTTGAAACAGGCAAAATGATAGGTGAGCCATGGCAAGATTATATTCGTTATTTTTTTGTTTATAGTGTAGCTTTCTCTCCAGACGGCACTAAAGTGATTTCCAGTAGCAGTAATAATACTATACGCTTGTGGGATGTTAAAACAGGTAAAGCTATAGGTGAATCATGGCAAGATTATAATGATTCTGTTAATAGTGTAGCCTTCTCGCCAGATGGCACAAAAGTTGTTACTGGTGATTCTTATAATAGTGCTGTGCAGCTATGGGATGTCGAAACAGGCAAAGCAATAGGTGAACCATGGCAAGGCCATTATTATGCTGTTGAGAGTGTGGCTTTCTCTCCAAACGGCACAAAAGTAGTTTCTGGTAGCTTGGATAGTACTGTGCGCCTGTGGGATGTTGATACAGGCAAAGCAATAGGTGAACCATGGCAAGGTCATAGTGATTGGGTTAATAGTGTGGACTTCTCTCCAGATGAGGCAAAAGTAGCTTCTGGCAGTAGGGATGGCACTGTGCGTCTGTGGGATGTAGAAAGTGGCCAAGTTATTGGGGAAGCTTGGATAGGTTATAGTTTTGATGTCAATAGTGTAGCCTTTTCTCCAGATGGCACAAAAATTGCTTCTGGTGGTACAGATGACCCTAAAAGTCGTTGGGATCATAAGATACTTATTTGGGATGTAGAAAACGAGGGCTCTTTGAAAGAAAAGCTTTGCCGTATTGCTGGTCGTAATTTTACCCAAGAAGAGTGGCAACGCTATTTGCATGACAGGCCATACGAAAAGACCTGTCCACAGTACCCAGCAGGCTACTAAATCACCCATCTGACTATGTGATTCTGAATGAAGAATCTCTATTGCTGCTCTTCTATTAAGTCAGCAGCGGTTGTAGCTGATCAATTAGCGCAGATTCTGTCAAGTAGTTAGGATTAACAATGGCAAGCTCTAACTGATTTTGTGTTTTCTTAACATAGGGTTGGATTTCAGAGGGAAATCCATCTAAATTGCGCCTTTTTTCAAAGAGGGACTTGCTATGATTTCTTAGTCTCTTTGAAAAGGCGGGCGGGGTGAGTTTATCCTTACCTCTAAAAGGACAAGCGAGAACAAGTTTATGTATTAGCAAACATTGTCAAAGGACTTGATTCCCACGCAACAAACTCCCTATAATAGATGATCGTGCAGCTAAAAATATTAAACAACCTAGATATAGTCATTTCTCCTACACATAAGAGAGTAGATAAAATCTCTAGGTTTATTCATAGAAGGCCCCAGAAATGGAAGGAATTTAATAAATGGTGAAGATTCGCCTTATGCGTTTAGGATCAAAGAAAAATCCTCAGTATCGTATTGTAGTAATTGATTCACGTAAAAAGCTTAGTGGTGATTGTATAGAATCACTGGGCTACTATGACCCTAAGGAAAAAACTGAAGAACCTTTAAAGCTAGATGTAGATCGCGCTCAGCACTGGCTTTCACAAGGAGCACAACCTACTGACACAGCTTTGCGGCTACTAGAAAAAGCTGGAGTGAGTGTTGGCAATGTTATTGTTAAACGCAATAGGGCTTATCAAGCTCGAGCTTAACCTTTAATATTCATGTCGCTCGATCTTATTACCTACATAGCCCAAAATCTTGTTATAGACATTGATAGTTTAAGTGTTACAGCAAGCCGTAGGGGCCATATCGTCAGTGTAGAAATACGCTGTGCACCAGAAGATGCTGGGCGAATAATTGGTAAAAACGGGCGCATTATTAATAGTATTCGCACTTTAGCTCGAGCTGCTGCTGAAGGACGTGAGCGCATAGATGTAAATCTAGTTGACTGACAGTGTTAAAAAAAGTTGGCCCTATCACTCCTACAAAAGATCATCTCTATTTAGGAAAGCTTGGAAAAACTTTTGGTCTTAAGGGGGGGGTCCGCTTTTATGCTGTGGGAGAGGCTGAAGCCAATGCAATATTTAAGGTTAAAGAAATTTTTATAACTAGCTTTGGTAAAAGGGTAATAAAAAATGTTGAAATTAAAGGTGTTCATACCATTTTATTTTTAGTTGGTATTGAAGATGTTAACGAGGCTAGAAATTTAGTAAACCTGAAGATTTACGCCTCTTTTAGCAATTTGCCTCAGCCTAGTGAGGGAAACTACTTTGAAATGGTTTTAGGTAAGCCTGTTCTGGTTGATGATAAAGAATTTGGGAAAGTCACTGACATTTTGGCACTAGGAAAGCAAGATGTTTTAGTAGTTAATGATAAGCACATTATTCCTCTAAAAGCCGATTATGTAGAACTTGCTGATAAAGCAGTTTATATAACTAACCCTCCTGAAGGTCTTTTTGGCTTAAATAAGTAGGAGCGGGTTTGAAATACGCTCTTACAGTTTTGTCTCCTCTACAGCAAAATATTTGCTACTTTTCTCTTTATGAAATTCACAGTTCTAACTCTTTTTCCACAGCTTTTAATCCCTTGGCAAAATGAGGCTCTATTGGGTCGTGCTGTTGAAAAAGGGCTTATTGAAATTGAGCTGCGTAATTTAAGAGATTATGCAAATAACAAGCACAACAGTGTTGACGATTATCCTTATGGTGGTGGGGCTGGCATGGTCATTCGAGCCAATGTGGCTGCAAGGGCTATTGCTGCAGTAAAAAAAGAGACTCCTTTGCCAGATGAAATAGTCTTGCTCACTCCTGCAGGTGAAACTTTTAATCAAAAGCTAGCAGAGGAATTTGCTACTAGAAAACACCTTTGTTTGCTTTGCGGGCGATATGAAGGTTTTGATGCTCGAGTAGAAACCCTAGTAACTCGTGAAATTAGTATTGGTGATTATGTACTTATGGGTGGCGAGGTAGCAGCATTAGCACTTATCGAGTCTATAGCAAGACTCATTCCTAATGTTCTCGGTGATTGTACTAGTTATCAACAAGATTCTTACACTACAGGTTTGTTAGATTATCCTGAATATACTCGTCCTGCTGTATTTGAGGATATAGCAGTACCAGAAATACTGTTGAGTGGACACCACAATAAGATAGCAACGTGGCGACGGCAGCAAGCGTTAAAACGCACTCTTCAAAGACGAAAAGATTTACTTAAACTTGCAGATTTAACAGAAGAAGACAAGATTTTTCTTAATAGCTTGCAAAAAGATTAAACGGTAAGCAAGGTTACTTCTGTAAAGATTGTGTTAGACAGTTAGTTGAAGAATTGAGAGTGATCACCGCTTGTCGAAATAAGCTTGCACTCAATGAAATAGTTAGCAAGACAAAGTTAGAGCAGGCTCATATTATAAAAGTTATTAATGCCTTTATTGCCGAAGGTTTAATGAGGCAGTTTACTTCTCTAGAAGATGATAAAGCTCATGTAAAGCCTCTTGAAAAACCAAAAATGGAAAACTTGCCTAAAGAGTTTTCCTCTAAGATAGATCAAGAGAGCGAAGTAGATAAATTACTAGAGAGGCTTGAAAGTATTTTGATAGTTAGATTACCTGCGAAAAAAGCAGGAAAGTTTATAGAGGAACTTCGTGCTTGCTCAAGTGAGGACGAGTTAAGAGCGAAAGCCCGCTCTATTTCTAAAAAAATTACACTAATAGTTAATGCTTCTGTAGGTAAAGAGCTACTGTCATTACTCGATTATTAATGTGGATATTTTGACATACTGTAAGTCATTCATAATGCTATTTACCAAGCGTTTGGCTGCTCCTTGTTTAGGCATAGTTTCTAATAAACGTGTTTTACGTCTTTTGTACTCTTTAGTATTATCCAGCAAATAGCATATTTTTTCTACTACCCCATCTAAAGTAAGAATACCCTTTATTTCAAGCATTAGGTCTTCACCTGTAAAGTAGTTAGGTAATGAAACAGGTAAGTGTGGGGCAGCAAGCTTTACAGCATATCTTTTTAAGATAGTACCTATTAAAGGAATTAGGGAAAGCCAATGAGCTGGACCTTCTAGAGGAATAATTTCAGGTTTATTTAGTGGTAAAATAACTATGCTGGGAACACCTGCTATCCCTAGCTCGAGTGTATTGGTGCCGGGAATAGTAACAGCTATAGTTGCTGAGCGCATATGTGCGTACCTGTCTTCTTCAGGTACCAGCTCTATTTTCTGCCCGTTAGGCGTAATAATAGTATTATCTTTTTGTTGACTAGCAACACCTCCTAATATATCCTTATAAGTTCCAGCGATGCCAGTTTCTAGAGTACCCCTGCTTAACAAATGACTAATTGGGGCAGTAAAACTGGCTTTGGGATAGTACTTACCTAACTTATCAACTAAAGCACACATAAAAGGAATAATTGGTAAGGCAAAAATGTCACGACTACCAAACATCAGTAGCACATGGGGTTTTCCTACCTTAGTTATAGGTTTAGTTATAAAAGTTGCGTCGGCTACGAGATTACCTACTTGTTTTACCCTTGCTTTAGGCGCTCCTAACCACCTTGCCTTTTTTTCAGACTTATTGTCGTTTACAAAAAGTATTCTAAGCTTAGAGTGCCAATAAGGAATAAAACTATAGCGGTAGATAGGGTAACCAAGTTTACCTGCCAACCTTAAAGCCATTTTGGTATTACCACCAAGGCTCAAAACAAATCCAGTTTTTGAAATCTTTTCTAGAGCTTTAGGTAATGTACCTAAACTCAAAAATCGTACGAATTCACTGGCGGTTATGATCGCTTCGATTTCAAAGCTTTGAGCAATGCGCGCTTCGTGACCGCTAGCAAATTGGCAAGGTACAAAGCCAATAATTATTTTTACTTCAGGATAATAGGACTGTAAGGTTTGCAAAACAGGTTTGGCCCAAGTATAAAGTTCACCCGGACCATTAGTGATAAGAATAGCGTTCACACAAACTCTATTGGGGCATCTATTAGTTTTGCTCTCATTTTAAAAAACCTAAAAGGATTCATGTTTTCAGTGCAGTGCTTAATATATTACTATAGTAATTTTTTCAGACATCACTGGCGGGTCATGAGGGATATGTGAATGATCACCAAGTAGAATTTGTAAGGTGTGGGGGCCGGGCTCGAGTTCTAACATCACTTCTGTTTGCCCACCGCCAAAATGTTTAATCTGATCTGTGCTGGGTAAAGGAAGACTTAAATCTATTTCAGGTTCATTTATAAGCAAATGATTATGTCCTGTATTCTCACGTTCAACACCAGCTGGTGCTATACCCATACCCTTAAGGCCAAAGTGAACAGTTACAGGACTTTTAACTTTGTCGCCATTTTTAAGAATAATAAAGTAAGCTTCTGCTCCTTCTGGTGAAGGTGAAACTAGACTAGCTTCGTCCTGAGACCATGCTGAGGCTAGGAAAATCGTAACAGTTAACCAAACAACTAAACGCAATATTTTCATACGAACCTCCATATAAAATTTTGAGCTAGTTAAGAAGCCTAAAGTTTAATCACTTGCTCGAGAAAATAAGCATGAACTTTGTCATTTTTACTCAATTCTGGGTGAAAAACTGTAGCCATTAACCTTTCTTTTTTTACCATAATAGGATCATTATTAAAAGAAGCTATCACCTCTACCTGACTGCCTACTGCAACAATGCGTGGAGCACGAATAAAAATGGCTTGTAAATCTGTGTGAAGTCTCTCTATCACCACATTAGCTTCAAAAGAAGCTATTTGTCTACCATAAGCATTGCGCTCAACACTAATATCAAGCAAATTAAGCCTAAACTGTTTAGGGTAATCAATTATGTCTTTAGCTATCAAGACAGTACCAGCACAAGTACCCCAAATAGCTCCCCCATCTTGATAAAACTGTGGCAGCGCTTTGTCAAAACCATAAATTTTTATAAGCTTAGCCATAGTAGTTGATTCCCCGCCGGGAATAATCAAACCATCCAGACCAAGGAGGTCTTTCTGTAAACGCACCTCTCTCACATTAGAACCCAGCCTTAGCAAAGCTTGCTTATGTTCACGAAAAGCTCCTTGTAGAGCAAGTATCCCAACATTCATTAGCTTAAGATTATATACTGAAAACGAATTAAAAATGGGCATTCCCTAGAGGAGATTATGATGAAACAAAGTTGGTCACAAGATGTTTTTGTAAAAGCTTGGAATTTTGCCACAATTGCTCATCAAGGACAAACCTATGGTGGCCTTCAAGAAGGTCAACGGATAGATTATCTCAATCACATTGGTAGAGTTGCTATGGAAATTATTTGGGCATTACCTTCGGCTAATGATATTGATGGCAACTTGGCAGTTCAGTGCGCATTATTACACGATACAATTGAAGATACAGAGCACAGCTATGAGGATATAGTTAAAGAATTTGGTCAGAGCGTAGCAGATGGTGTTTCTGCCTTAACGAAAGATCTCAAGCTTCCTAGCAAACAAGAGCAAATGGCTGACTCCTTAGCAAGAATCAAAGCACAGCCTTTTGAAGTGTGGATGGTGAAAATGGCAGATCGAATTACCAATCTTTATGCTCCACCCTTCTATTGGAACAATAAGAAGCGCATTGTTTATAGAGAAGAAGCTTTATTAATCTATGAGGCTTTACATGAGGCTAATGATGTACTTGCAAATAGGCTTAAAGAAAAAATTGATTCCTATACAAGATACATAGAGCAAACTACTTAAGAACTTTAATCTTTTGATTCTAAGATAGCTACATGAAAGAAGCTAAATTCTGCAAGTGTATTATTCTTTGTTATTTTGTTCTTTTAGCCAATACAGTTGCCCAGAACTATCAAGTTCAGCAAGGTGACACACTTTATAATATTGCTAAACGCTTTGGGGTAAGTGCTAGTGAACTGATTTCCTTAAATAATTTAGATAACCCTAACCTAATTAAAGTTGGTCAGATTTTAGTTATATCTTTAGAGGACTCTTGGCCAGAAAATTTACCTTATCCTTTTATAGATATTGCATTTTCATCTAAGGTGGCAACCCAAGGTCAAGCAGTACTGCTTAAGGTATCTATGGCAGAAGAGGCCCATCTAAGAGTTAATTTTCTAAGTCAGGATTATCAGCTTGCTCCTCTTAACAGAGACTGGATAGCAATAATCCCTGTGTCTGTTTTACAACCAGAAGGAGTATTTCCACTTAAAATTAGTGCTGTTTTAGGTAGTGGTGAAGTTGTCGTCGAGCTACCAATAAACATAAGTTCAGGTAATTATGACCGAGAAGCTATAAACTTGTCACCTAGTACCTCGAGCTTACTAAAACCAGAAATAACTCGAGCAGAGCACCGCCTAGTAGAAGAAACTTGTGCGCTTTACACACCTACTAAGCTTTGGCAAGGAGCTTTCCAATATCCAATAAGTGAACCTTTTCATACCTCTGCTTTCGGCACCTTACGCTCATATAATGGTGGCCCTTATCGCAGTTTTCATAGAGGTTTAGACCTACGTGGAAACAGTAATACCCCTGTTTATGCTGCAGCTAGCGGCAAAGTATTAATAGCAGATACCTTACAGGTACGCGGCAATGCTGTTATACTCTCTCATGGCTTAGGAGTATGTAGTGGTTATATGCATCTAAGTAATATAACAGTGGAAAAAGATCAAGAAGTGGCAGCAGGTGAACTCTTAGGCTACGCTGGTGATACAGGATTAGTTACGGCAGCCCATTTACATTGGGAAGTAAGAGTCATGGGTGTTCCTGTTGATCCACTGCAATGGGTGAATAATCCCTTGCTTGTGGAATGACTATGTTTCTATGTTTGTTTGGTTTTGTTCGAGCCTATATTGATGTAGAAGACCAACAAGAAATCTGTAAGATATTGCAAGAAATGTTTGCTTACTAAATGAATCTTATTTTTAGGGTTTAAACGGTAACATTTATCATTTGTTAGTCTAACGATTTTTTGATGCTTAAGTATTAAGTGCTGAAAGTTGGGAAGGTAACAATTTAATGTTGAATTGGAAGGAAAAACAGTTGTTTTGGTTGTGGGGATGTGTCAGAGTAGACAAGTGCTAAATTCTTACGTTGGATTTGTTATAATGGAAAAAGATGAATGAGGTTATAGGCCCTACAAGTTTTTGTGACACATTTTTACTTTGGAGTAAACTTTATTTCTGAAAATGTAACTGTAAAATGATACTTATAGCCACTTATAAACTTGAGTAAGTGAAAGCTTAAAATTAGCGAAATTAAAAATAGTTTTACCTAAAGTAGTAGTTTTGTGTGAAAAGTAAGGCATTATTGAAAAAATGGCTTTAGAACGTTGGTTTCGACGCAAGCGCCCAACTAAAACAGGAGATGATGGTAGCCCTGCAGGTTTGTGGCTTAAATGCGATGGTTGTGATAATCAGATCTATCGTAAAGATCTAGTTGCTAATGAATACCTTTGTCCTGAGTGTGGCTATCATTATCGCATGCCTGCTGAGGCGCGTCTTAAATTACTTGTTGATGAAGGAAGTTTTGAGCAATGGTCAGGGGATATTCAAGCCCAAGACCCTCTAGAATTTGTGGATACCCTACCTTACCCTGAACGTATAAAACGCTCACAAGAAAAGCAAGAAAAATCTGATGCTATAGTTACTGGTGCTGCAAACTTAGGAGGAGAGCCTATAGCTATTGCCATAATGGATTTTTTCTTTGCTGGGGGATCAATGGGTTCAGTGGTTGGGGAAGAAATAGCAAGGGCTGCTGAACGTGCAGCCAATGAAGAAAGAAGTTTTATTACAGTAACTGCTTCAGGAGGGGCAAGAATGCAAGAGGGAGCACTCTCCCTAATGCAAATGGCTAAAACTGTGGTGGCCTTAGAAGAGCTTGCTAAAAAAAGCTTGCCTTTTATAAGCGTTTTGACTGATCCAACAACAGGGGGAGTAACAGCAAGTTTTGCTACTTTAGGAGATATAATAATTGCTGAACCTAAAGCTATTATTTGCTTTGCAGGCCCTCGAGTAATTAGACAAACTATAAAACAAGATTTACCAGAGGGATTCCAACGCTCGGAGTTTTTGCTAGAAAAAGGCATGCTAGACGATGTTGTGCCTAGGCCTCAGTTAAAGGAGAAATTGGCAAACTATGTTTGTCTTTTGCGAAATAAGGAAGTGAAAAGTTATGCCCTTGTCATTTGAAAAGCCTGTTGATGACTTGCAAGCCAAAATCACTGATATGCGTAGCTATGCTGAATCTCATAAAATTGATATTAGTGAAGAAATAGTGGTTTTAGAGGCACGCTTAGAAAAGCTTAAACAGGAAACGTTTCAAAATTTAAGTCGTTGGCAAAGGGTGCAAGTTGCTAGAGCTGCTGGAAGGCCTACAGCCTTAGATTATATTAATCATATGATGCCAGATTTTATGGAACTGCATGGTGATCGTAAGCTTGGCGATGACTCTGCTATTATATCTGGTTTGGGGCGATTCGCTGGGCAAACAGTGGTAGTAGTAGCTCAACAAAAAGGACGTGATACCAAAGAAAACATACAAAGAAATTTTGGTATGGCCCATCCTAGCGGCTACCGTAAGGCTATACGTATGTTTGACTTGGCCGACAAATTTAATTTTCCTGTAATAACTCTTATAGACACCCCCGGTGCTTACCCGGGCATTACTGCTGAAGAAAATGGTCAAGCATGGACTATTGCTGAGAGTATCCAACGCATGAGCAATCTTAAAGTTCCTTCAATCAGTGTAGTGATTGGCGAGGGTGGTTCAGGCGGAGCCTTGGCTATAGGTGTGGCTAACAAAGTACTTATTTTAGAAAATGCTATTTATTCTGTAATTAGCCCCGAATCCTGTGCAGCTATTTTGTGGCGTAACTCTAATGAAGCTCCCAAAGCAGCAGAAGCACTTAGGCTTACAGCTAGGGATTTATTAGACTTTGAGATTGTGGACAAGGTTATTGAGGAACCTTTTGGAGGAGCACATAGAGAACCTAAGGTAATGATGGAAAAGTTAACAGAGGTGCTTATAAAAGAACTAGAGGTTCTATGTAAATTATCTGAAAGTGAACTTATTAGCTCGCGTCAGGAACGTTTTAGGAAGCTGGGATCTTTTGAGCTTACTCCAGCTGCTAAGCTCGAGCAAGAAAGGGCCTTAAAACGAGCCCAATCAGAGGCTCAAGAAAAAAATAATGAGGAAAAGGAAGCCTCTAGGGATGAAGTACTCACTCACGATATCGATGGGCTTAGAGCAAGTTTAGCAACTTGAACAACAAAAATTGTATCTTTGATGAAGGTAAATGAAGAACTCAGAAAGATTTCTTAATGCATTTATAGCCATTGAAGACTTTCTACGCCAAGAAATAAATGTTGATAATTACGTCACCTTCTATCAGGTCATTGATAAAGCAATACTTTCTAATAGTACAGTTAGGTCCTACAAAGACGATCTAAAAGAGTATGCTGATCTTAGAAACGCTATAGTCCATGAACGCTCAGGGGGCAACATTATTGCTGAACCAAATGATTATGTAGTGGACCGAATTGAGCGTATAGCCAACGTACTTGAAAAACCACCTACGGTAATTCCTGAGTTTCAAACTAAAGTAACTACTGTAAAAAACTCTGACTCAGTTGCTAAGGCATTAAAATTAATACTAAAACAATCATTTTCTCAAGTACCAGTAATGAAAAGTAATAAATTTATTGGTTTACTTACAGCAAACACTATTACCCGCTGGCTTGGTGCAAATGTTGCTGAAGATGTCTTTAGCCTTAGTGAAACTATAATTGAACATGTATTAACCTTTACAGAAGATGAAAAGAACTATGAGTTTATAGGGCGCAATACTACTATGTTTAAAGCGCTCGAGCTTTTTGGAAAATCCGAAGAACAAGGCAAATACCTAGACGCCCTACTAATTACTCAAAATGGTAAGCCGACTGAAAAAATCATTGGTATCATTACTGTTTCAGACTTACCAACAATCTTTCAAGCGCTGGCCTAGGTAGAGATGCGATTAATCGCATCTCTACCTTAATTGATGTACCAAGGCGATAGTGTAGATCTAACCCCTCTACGACCAAAGCGCCTTGCCACCTCGAGTTCACTTAAGACTAAAGCTGTAGGCCTTCCATGTGGACACGACCACGGTATTTCGCATTGTCCTAAAGTATCTAATAAGGCTTGAGCATTAGACTCAGAAAGGTGATGGCCTGCTCTTATGGCCGGTAAACAAGCAAGTCGAGCTAATACTTTGCGCCAAGCTTCTTCAGCACTGCTTTGTCCTAGTGTACCTTTGATGACATCAATTATAAGTGTTGGATGTCCTGCTAGTAAAGCAGGGATAGTAATTAAGCGAAAAGTGTCTTTCCCGAAAGGTTCGAGCTTTAGACCAAACTCACTTAACTTTTCATTTCTTTCATTGTAACTAGCTATCTCTTCAGGAGTTAAGTTAATAAGTTCAGGGACTTCCAGTATAACTGGTTCTTCTACTTGATAGCGTTTTTGCAACTCTTCATACAAAATGCGTTCATGAGCAGCATGTTGATCAACCATCCAAAGTTGGCCTTCAGCTTCTGCCAGTAAATAAAGTTCCCTATACGTCCCTATATGTTTAAGCTCAGGGAAACTGTGTTTTGGGGCTTGGCTTATTACCTCAGCATTGTGTAGCTCTGGTAGTGCTCGAGCTAAAGGATGAGTACTTAATAGCTGCTTGATAGCCATTTCAACAAAATAAACCACTTCTTGGCGAGCTAAAAATCGCACCTGACTTTTATCTGGAGAGGTATTAACTAACACTTTATTTGGTGGCACTACAAGATTAATTACTCCCACAGGATAAAGATTAGTAGGTAAAAGCTCTTTATATGCTGCTAGAATTGCCTTTAGAAGTTCATCTGGCCATTCTACTGGTCGTCCATTGACTGCCAACAACAACCTGTCACGGCGAGCACGACTTAGTTCAGGGCGAGAAAGCAGACCACTTAGTTGATAAGCACCTTGTTCTACCTCTAAATTTAGTAAACGATTTGCTGTTACGCCGCCCCATATAAACTTAACTCCTTCTGTAAAATTGCCACCTGCATAAGACCAGCGCTGCTCTTGATCAGTACTAAGTTTAAAGTTTAAATAAGGATGGTGTAATAAATAACGGCTTAATAAATTTACAATCTTTTTAGTTTCATTAGCAGGTGTGTCTAGAGTGCTCAAACGAGCAGGTAAATAGCTAAAGAGCTGAGTGACTATGGCAGTAGTGCCAGCAGGAGCAGGATTTTCTTTTAAATCAACATTGTTCTGCTGTGCTATTAAAGTAGCTCCACCAAGTTGTTTGGCAGGACGAGAAGTAAGTGAGAGCTTTGCTGCATAGCGAATAGCATGAAGCCCCTCACCTCTAAAACCCAAGGTAGAAATTTCATCAATACTTTTTAACTTTGAGGTACTATGAGCCTCTACTGCTAGGAGTAATTCTTCTTTGGGAATACCTTTCCCATTGTCTTTAAACTTAATGCAAGTAACCCCTCCGTCCACAAGGTGTAATTCTAAGCGCGAAGCACCTGCATCTAGTGCATTTTCCAAAAGCTCTTTAACAACATCTACGGGTGAACTAATAACCTCGCCAGCAGCTATTTCACGGATAAGTTCAGGAGGGAGTTTGCGTATCAATATTAAGTGTAGCGGCCAGTAAAGGCTGCTCTATATTTCCTACAGGATCATCTGGTAATTCAAAGTCTGGAAGTAAGGATTCCCAAGAGATCTTAGGTTTACTAGAAATAGTGCTAGGCATAGTAGACCATCTTTCTAGGAACATTATAAGCAGTGGTGTAGAAGTTTTCGTGAGTACTGAGTACTTCTGGGGTAATTAGTGTCTAGAAATAGTTAGGAGTCAGTAGCTAGAATACTTTAAAGCCTACTTCAGAATTTATGCTTATCTTGAAGTTAGTAAGTCAATAGATTATGCTTTTAAGTGTTAGTAGGGCAGTAAATTTCAGGCCTAACACTAACAGCACTTGATTTTGTTGATGTATAGATTTAAACCAATAAGCACCTAGATTATAGTCTATGAGGCTGCCTTATCAGCAATGTCATTTATAGTAAAAATTTTTTAATAATGAAATGAGGTATGAAGTGAATAAATTCTTAATTTGCTTAGTTGCTACACTACTTTTGATAGGCTCTCAGGCTAATGCTCAAATTTCATCGCTAATAAAGAAGAAAACTTTTTCAAATGATGCAGGAAATTTAGTAATAGATGCGCCTGCTAGTTGGGGTGTTTTAGATCTTCATGATGACCCTGATATTGAAGTAGGTAATGAACTTGAAGAGAATTACCTTATAGTGCTTTCTGATGCTAAGGAAGATTTGTATGGTTGGAACTTGGATAAACACTCGAGATTAACTTTAGGAAGTTTCCTAACAAGTATTGACTTTCCAGAAATAGTGGGGCCAAAATCATTTGAGGTTAATGGTAACCCTGCTGTCCAATTTGAAATTCATGGCTCAGCTCAAGGTCTGAGCATATCCTACATTCACACAACTATTGAAAGTCCTAGTTATTTTAATCAAATACTGTCTTGGACACTAAAATCTCGTTTCGAGGAAAATCGCCCAGTTTTGGATAAAGCTATAAATAGTTTTCGTGAAGTACCCTAGCAGTATAACCCCTCATCTAAGTTTAGCTTAGAACAAAAACCTAGAGGCTCTGTCTCTTTTTAGGAGTAAAGCCTCTAAAGTAAATTTTACCCAAACAGATTTTGGGACAGATAAAAATAAAGACATGCTCTCTGTACCTTCCAATCCTCCAATCTACCGTTTAAATGCTGCCCAGTACCATAAAATAGCTGAAACAAGCATCATTGAGACAGATGGTCGCTATGAGCTTATAGAAGGCCTAATCTATAAAATGATGCCAGTAGGGCCAAAGCACGTTTATATAGTTAAGAAGTTAGAGAATCTTTTAGAGAGTTGCTTACTAGAGAGTAGTGTAGTCTTTACCCAAAGCCCCCTAAAATTAGGAGAAAGTAGCGAACCTCAACCAGACATCCTTATTGTTAAACCTCCTTTAGAAAAATATCAAGAGCGTTTACCTACAGAAGAAGATGTACTTTTACTTATAGAGGTTGCACACTCTACTCTTGCATTTGATCGTACTGTTAAGGCTACTCTCTATGCTGAATTAGGTATTGCTGAGTATTGGATTGTGAACCTTCAGGAAATGCAAATAGAAGTACATCGCAATCCCCAACAAGAAAAAAAGTGCTATCTTGAAGTTTTTGTTGTGAACCTAGAAGAAAAAATTTCTCCACTCGCTTTTCCTGATTGTGAAATACAAATTTAGTGGCAATCACATTCATATCTAGCTACAAGATAAGGCCCAACTTGCTTTGTACTATGAAGTGCAAACCCATTTCGCTCATAAAATTTTCTAAGCTTTGCTGCTTTTGACTCACAATCTAAACGCAGAAATTGACGGCTATTTAACTTAGTTTCATTTTTAGCCCATTGTAGTATTTGTGATGACAATACCCCACCAGAAAACCTTCTACGTACTGCCAATTTGTGTATAAATGCTGATTCACCTATAGGAATATCAGGCCAAAAAAGTTGGTCTTCTAACTGGAAGCGGACACAGCCAGCAGGTTTATTATTAACTTGAGCCAACCAAAATAAACCTTTTTCGACTTCACCACTAATTTTCTCAGGTGATAACTCATCACTTTGCCATAGTGGCATTCCTCGAGAAACTAACCAATCAGCAGCCTCACGTAATATAGATGATATTGTTTCAGTGTCTTCACTAGTAGCCAGCTTGATCATTTTCAGTAGAATTGTAACAGTAATGAAGCAGTTGTTGCTAATGGGCTTTTAGAAATGGGGGGGGCTCTAGGGAAAAAACTTTTATGTAGTACTATATAAACTTTCTTATACGAAGTTTGCGGTGTTTTAGCTTACTTGGGCTCGAGCTTTTGCAATGCTTTGAAGATTTTGTGGTTCCCTTGTAAATAATGTCTGAATTGTGATTTGGCTGATTAAATGATGGGCTATGATTCGACAATTATAGACGAGCAATACAGACCCTAAAAACCTTGGAGATCTCTAGGACAAAACTTTTATCGATGTTTATGTTACTGTACTACCAATTAAAAAGGAACCTCTGTTTGGCTTTCTTCTTTATTTTCTTTCTTACCTTTGAAGTTATTCCTTGGTTTAAGCAAGCTATTACGGTCAATTGCCACCTTGCTTTTTAGCCAAGAGAAAGAATCCTCCAAAGTTTTTAAGTGATCTGTACTAAGGCGTATATTGTTAGTCTCAATATTATGAATACCCTCAGGGGTTTTGACCTTAAGCTGTAAAGGGGTGATGCCCACAAACTCATCAATACGGGAGCGGAGTTTTTCAAGCTTCTCATCATTTGCTTCTGAAAGGGTAAATTCTATTATAGCTACTTCTGGTAAATCTTCTTTAGCGTCCCAGCGAATTAACTTCTCGACGACTAGTCGCCAACCGCTTTCACCGTCAGGAGAAATTTCTATTACTGCCACTACAGGCACATCTTCAGCAAGCTTAGTAGCTATTTCCTCATAAACTCTACTAAAAGCCAAAAACTCATAGCTACTAGAAGTGTCGGCAATTTCAAAGCGGGCCATCATATTGCCTGATTTGGTTGATCTTTTGACTACATTTTGCATTATGCCTGCTAGAATTACTCGAGCTTTACCATTAGTAGCATTAGTCTTATACCATTGCTCTAATTCCTCTAACTTACAACTAGCACTATCAGCCAAGCCGGGATAAGAGTTCATAGGGTGGTCACTAATGTATAATCCCAAAGCATCTTTCTCCATTTTCAATAGTTCTAACTTACCTAAAGCTTCAGCAGGAATTAGGGTAGGTGGTTGAACTTCTTCTACAGCAAAAAGCCCTAATTGTCCTCCTTGTGATTGTTCTCGCTGTGTAGTCCCCCATTTGAGAGCTGCCTCGTAGTTGGCTAACATAACATGCCTTTCATCAAGTCCATCAAAAGCCCCTGCTTTAATAAGGTGCTCAACAGCGCGTTTGTTGATAACTTTACTATCTACCCGCTGACAAAAATCATAGAGACTTTTAAATTTACCACCTTTACGGCGCTCACTCAAAATATTCTCCACAGCATTGTCGCCTACATTTTTAATGCCATAAAGACCAAAACGTACTACTTTACCTACTGGAGTAAAGTCACTACCTGACTCATTAATATCAGGAGGTAATACTGAAACAGCTATGCCTTTAGCAGCAGTGACATACTCAGCTACTTTATCGCTGTTAGCACGTTCAACTGTTAGTAAAGCAGCTGTAAATTCTGTAGGATAGTGAGCTTTTAGGTAAGCAGTTTGATAAGAAAGAGCACCATAGGCAGCAGCGTGGGAACGGTTAAAACCATAGTTAGCAAACTTTTCTAGTAAATCAAAAATGGCTCTTGCTTCATCTTTTGGTATGTTATTTTGAGATGCTCCTTTTTCAAAAAGTTCTCTTTGCTTAGCCATCTCTTCGACCTTTTTCTTGCCCATTGCCCTACGAAGTAAATCAGCTTCACCAAGACTATATGCAGCAACTGCTTGTGCAATTTGCATAATCTGTTCTTGATAGACAGGTATCCCATAAGTTTTTTCTAGTATAGGTTTAAGAAAGCGCTCAGCATTGGGGAACTCTTTATATTTAACCTCTTCTACACCGTGATGGCGGCGAATATATGTGGGAATATTTTCCATAGGCCCCGGGCGATAAAGGGCTGAAACAGCAATAAGATCTTCAATGTGATTAGGTTTAAGCCTTTTTAAGGTATCAACCATACCACCCCCCTCAAACTGAAATACTCCTGCTGCTTTACCTTGTCCTAGCAAATTCATAGTTTCAGGATCATTGGCAGTGAATTCGTCTGGGATAAGCTCTATTCCCCTAGACTCTTTAACTATCTTGACAGCAGCCTCAATCAAAGAAAGAGTGCGTAAACCAAGAAAATCCATTTTTAGAAAACCTAGGTCTTCAATACTGGACATATCGTATTGACAAACAGTAACATCACCACTTTTAAAGACAGGAGCTAGTTCTTGTATTGGCCTGCGGGCAATGATAACGCCAGCGGCGTGAACAGAAGCGTGGCGAGTTAGGCCTTCTAAGGTTATAGCCACATCCATAAACTCCTTGGCTACCCCATCATAGAGGTCTTTAAGCTCTTTGACTTCTGTCATAGCTTTAGCGATGGGAGTAGAGCGCCCAAAGACTACTGGGATTAGTTTGGCAGCGGCATCAGCGTCAGCATAAGGAGCTTCTAGCACCCTAGCAGCATCTTTGATAGCAGCTTTTGAAGCCATAGTACCAAAAGTGGCTATGTGAGCAACCTTTTCATCACCGTACTTACGGCGCACATAATCAATAACCTCACCGCGCCTAACGTCAGAAAAATCAATGTCAAAATCAGGCATGGAAACACGTTCTGGATTCAGAAAGCGCTCAAAAAGCAAGTCAAATTCTAGAGGGTCAATATTAGTAATCCCGAGAGCATAAGCTACAATGGAACCAGCACCCGAGCCACGTCCGGGTCCTACTGCTATGCCTTGGCTTTTAGCCCAATTGATAAAATCAGCTACTATTAAGAAGTAATCTGGGAAGCCCATAGCAATAATGACACCAAGTTCATATTCAGTACGCTCGAGTATTTTAAGTGTTTCCTCATCAGCATTAGTTTCTTTAAATTTCTCTAAATGAGGGTATTGATAGGTATCAAAATTATCCCCTTCTGCTTTGGGCATACGATGCTTCTCACCAGCCCTTGCCACCCCTAAAAGAGTTTCCTCTAAGTCCTTAGCTTGCCTGCTCTCAATGCAATTAAAATAATCACCATAAAACTCTTCTGTAATAACTTTATAACGTTGCATCAACCCTTCATAGGTTTGTACCCTAAGTTGCTCAGCCAAAGTTCTACCTTCAGGAATAGGGATCTCTGGCATCTGATAAACCTTTTTATTGCCTATAGGCAACTCAACATTACACATGTCAGCCACAACCATAGTGTTGGCTAGTGCACTAGGATACTCTGTTTCGGGAATGGCTTTGGCCATCTCTTTAGGGGTTTTGACATAGAACTCCTCACAAGGAAACCTAAAACGTTTGGAGTCAGAGAGTGTGGTTTTAGTTTGAATGGCTAAAAGAGCCTCGTGAGCTTTAGCATCTTCTTTTTTGACATAATGACCATCATTAGTGGCTACCATACCAAGGCCATATTTATTAGCAAGCTCTCTCAGCATAGGGTTAAGTTTGCCTTGTTGTTCTACTAGCTCTGTTAATTTGGGATTAGCATCATCAAGATTTTCTGGAATGTGATTTTGCAGTTCTATAAAAAAGTTATCCTTATAAATTTCCAAGTAGTTTTGGAGCATTGTTTCACCTGCAGCAAAACCAACATCGAGCAACATACGGGGTATTTGTGCCCCAAGGCAACCTGACATAGCAATAATGCCTTCAGAATGCTCCTTTAGCAGTTCGTGATCAACTCGAGGCTTGCTATAGAAGCCCTCAATCCAGCCTTTAGAAGTGAGTTTGCATAAATTTTGATAGCCCTTAAAATCTTTTGCCAGCAAAGTTAGATGGAAGTATCCCCCATCAAGCTTGCTACTACCTTTTTTCTTTTCAAAACGTGAACCTGCTGTTACATAGGCCTCGAGCCCAATAATGGGTTTAACACCCATACTGCCAGCAGTTTTATAAAATTCTATAACGCCATGCATATTACCGTGGTCGGTAATAGCAATAGAAGGGTTTTCAGGTGTAACTTCTTTTACCCAAGAAATCAAATCTTTGATGCGAGCTGCACCGTCCAAAAGACTGTAGGCAGTGTGTTGATGTAGATGAGCAAATTGAGGCGATTTTTCTAACATAAAAATATTTTATTGGATTTGAAGCTTGTAGAGTTAGAATAGTCGTGCCTGACCACAAATCAGGAATACAGTTGGGTTGTTTGGAAGTAATGTTTAGTTTTTTAAGAAATTTATAGAGGGCTCGAGCACAAAGTCTTACCAAATCATTTTGAGTTGATTAACAGTTTCACTATACCACTTGATTTGCCTTACTAAACTACCATCAGCTTGTTTTCTACCAGTGCCCACGTAGGTAGCATAGTTTTGCCCTTTTTCTGTTAGTTTCCAACACAAACGGCCCTTTTCATCTCTGTAACTAATTTGAAAACCTGCTAGCTCGAGCAAAGCATTAGTTCTACGCGCAGAAAGATTTAACCTTTTTCCCACTTCTGTAACGGTAAGCAGTTCGTCTTTATTAATGGGTTTGGGTATTAGGTGGGTTGCTCCTACTAGCTCGAGTATATAGATGTCCAGATAAATTCTTTCCCTAAAGTAGGGAAAATAATGCCATGATAATCCCAATAATAACCCAAAGGAGATTGATCATGGCAAATAATGATAACAAACAAAAACTAGAAGAACTAAAAATACTACGTCGTCGGTATAAAAAGGGAAACAATGCTGATGCCTTACTACGCACTCAAGCCCTTATAGCTCTGTACTCAGGCAAAGATATTAAGCTTGTAGCAGAGATGTTTGGCGTTTCAGTAAAAACAGTAAGAAACTGGCGAAAAAAGTTTGAAAAATCGCTTAGTTTAGAAGATGAACAAAGAACTGGTAGACAACCTAAACTTTCTAAAGAGCAACTGGAGCTAATCAAGAAGGTAATCACAGAGTTTAATCAACAAGTTTGGATTGCTAGAAAGGTCTTTATCCTTATCGAAAGCCTTTTTGGAATATGTTTTTCAGTAAAGTATCTACCAGAGCTTCTAAGGAAACTAGGATTAAGTTTTAATAAAGCAGTACATTTGTTGTATAGAAAGAATGAAGAGAAGAGGCGAAAGTGGATACAAGAAACACTACCAAAGCTGTACGAAGACCAGATAAAAGCAGGGTGGAGGATATTTTACCAAGATGAAGTAGGGTTCCAAACGCAGGGGACACTAACGAGCACATGGGGGCTGGTAGGAGAAAAAGTAGAGATCAAGAACTATGGCAGACATGGAAGAGTGAACTTGATAGGGGCATTAGAGTTAGGGACAGGAGAGTTCCATGGGGTGCTAACAAAGTTTAAGGTAAATGCGCAGAGGTTTAGAAGGTTTATCTGTCATATGAAAAGGGAGATGAGGGAAGCAAAAATAATGCTTATATGTGACAATGCACCATTTCACAGGGCAAAGTGGTTACAAGAGTGGGCAAAGAGGAACTCAAAATGGTTGAGGTTAGAATTTCTACCAGGATATTCACCAGACTTCAATCCAATAGAACGTTTATGGAAGTACATAAAGAAGGAATACATACACAATAAATGCTGGGGAACGCAAGCAGACCTAAAGAAGCATTTAGAGGTGGTGGTACAGGAGATACCAATGAAAGTAGAGGAAACCAAGGGAGTAATGAAGAAAGAGATAAAAAGGTTGAGGGAGGCATTTGAGTTTTATAAAACACCAGTGCCAGAAGAGCTAATGATTTGAGTAGTGGTTTAGGGGGAAAGTAAGCAAGTTTGGCATAAGTTTATAGTTCATTTAGCAAAGAAGATTACATTGGGCAGTAGGTATTTTATTGCTTAAAAAGCATTGATTTTTGGTAGTTTTTCCTATTTTCTTCCTCTTTTGGAAAAAAGGGAAAAGATTTTTCTGGGTAACTATATCGGTACCAGTAATCTCTTTGGTAATATCGTTAGCTGCTACTTTTGCTTGGCTGTCTTTAAAGAATAGGCTGGTTAGCTCGAGTGCTTTTTTATATAATTCGCTGTCCTCAAAGAACTTTTGAGCTTTTGATAATTGTGTTGGAGCATCTTGTACCAATTTTGGATCAATTGAATAGCTGCCTGTTTTACGAATTGTTGGTAGAACTTCTTCAAACCACCAATCGCGAATAGCTTCGGCTTGTGGCAACTTGGAGCCAAAAATAAGGCGGTTAATATCTGCTTCGTTAATTAGCAGTGTCTGAGGGTGTAAGTCAAAGGGCGGTGTTTCACCGCCCTTAAATAAATCCCTTGTTGAACAGGTATTTTTGCAGTGTTGGGAGATCGCATCTCTAGCACGCTCATACCCAAATAATCCTGTAACATCCTTGCCCACAGCCCATATTTCACCATTTAGAATAAACATTCTAACTTCTTGGCCTTCAAAGTTGAAAATTTCAAGGTTATTCATCTTTACCCTTGCCTCTCTTTTGCAATTGAGAAATAAGTTGTGTAGGAAAATGGAATTGAATAATTGTGTTAAAATTCATCTGAATCCTTTCACTAAGTTTGGATTTCAACGAAGGCGGAAGAACTTTGCGGTTTGTAACCGCCTTCATTGTTATTTGTATAGTTACCCAGAAAAATCTTTTCCCTTTTTTCCAAAAGAGGAAGAAAATAGGAAAAACTACCAAAAATCAATGCTTTTTAAGCAATAAAATACCTACTGCCCAATGTAATCTTCTTTGCTAAATGAACTATAAACTTATGCCAAACTTGCTTACTTTCCCCCTAAACCACTACTCAAATCATTAGCTCTTCTGGCACTGGTGTTTTATAAAACTCAAATGCCTCCCTCAACCTTTTTATCTCTTTCTTCATTACTCCCTTGGTTTCCTCTACTTTCATTGGTATCTCCTGTACCACCACCTCTAAATGCTTCTTTAGGTCTGCTTGCGTTCCCCAGCATTTATTGTGTATGTATTCCTTCTTTATGTACTTCCATAAACGTTCTATTGGATTGAAGTCTGGTGAATATCCTGGTAGAAATTCTAACCTCAACCATTTTGAGTTCCTCTTTGCCCACTCTTGTAACCACTTTGCCCTGTGAAATGGTGCATTGTCACATATAAGCATTATTTTTGCTTCCCTCATCTCCCTTTTCATATGACAGATAAACCTTCTAAACCTCTGCGCATTTACCTTAAACTTTGTTAGCACCCCATGGAACTCTCCTGTCCCTAACTCTAATGCCCCTATCAAGTTCACTCTTCCATGTCTGCCATAGTTCTTGATCTCTACTTTTTCTCCTACCAGCCCCCATGTGCTCGTTAGTGTCCCCTGCGTTTGGAACCCTACTTCATCTTGGTAAAATATCCTCCACCCTGCTTTTATCTGGTCTTCGTACAGCTTTGGTAGTGTTTCTTGTATCCACTTTCGCCTCTTCTCTTCATTCTTTCTATACAACAAATGTACTGCTTTATTAAAACTTAATCCTAGTTTCCTTAGAAGCTCTGGTAGATACTTTACTGAAAAACATATTCCAAAAAGGCTTTCGATAAGGATAAAGACCTTTCTAGCAATCCAAACTTGTTGATTAAACTCTGTGATTACCTTCTTGATTAGCTCCAGTTGCTCTTTAGAAAGTTTAGGTTGTCTACCAGTTCTTTGTTCATCTTCTAAACTAAGCGATTTTTCAAACTTTTTTCGCCAGTTTCTTACTGTTTTTACTGAAACGCCAAACATCTCTGCTACAAGCTTAATATCTTTGCCTGAGTACAGAGCTATAAGGGCTTGAGTGCGTAGTAAGGCATCAGCATTGTTTCCCTTTTTATACCGACGACGTAGTATTTTTAGTTCTTCTAGTTTTTGTTTGTTATCATTATTTGCCATGATCAATCTCCTTTGGGTTATTATTGGGATTATCATGGCATTATTTTCCCTACTTTAGGGAAAGAATTTATCTGGACATCTATAGTTTAACATAATCAATGCAGAATACTAGGGTGTGTTGACAAGCAAAGTCAGAAATTGCACGCTTAAGATATGAAAGTTAGATTAACAGATGATCAATGGCAAAAGATCTTATTTTTTCTTAAGGGTCATAAGGTAGTGTGTATGTTTAGGAAATTTAGGATTGGTGATGAGGAGCAATGTAGAAGGTTTATTGAAGCAGTTCTTTGGGTAACAAGAAGTGGTGCTCAGTGGCGCTTATTGCCTGAAGAGTATGGAAAATGGAACAGTGTTTTTAAACGTTTTGACCGCTGGGCTAAACAAGGGATTTGGCAAGCCATGTTTGAATACTTCGCTGAGGATGCTGACATGGAAAGTATAATGATAGACAGCACCATTGTAAGGGCTCATTCTTGTGCAGCTGGAGGCAATGGAGGTAATGAAGAGCAGGAGTTGGGTAGAAGCAAAGGAGGGTACAGCACAAAGTTACATTGTGCTACTGATGCTTTAGGCAATCCCCTAAAGTTAATATTGACTCCCGGGCAACGTAATGATGTTACCCAAGCAGAAGAACTACTAGATGATTTAGAGGGTGAAAGAGTAATAGGAGACAAGGGATATGATGCCCAAGTGGTGCTAGATAAAGTAGAAGAGATGGGAGCAGAAGCAGTAATACCTCCGAAGGCCAATAGAAAAGAGCAAAGGGAGTATGACAAGGAATTTTACAAAGAAAGACATCTGATAGAAGTTTTTTTCAATAAGATCAAGCATTATAGACGAGTGTTCTCTCGTTTTGAGAAATTAGCCCGTAACTATTTAGCGTTTTGCCAGTTTACAGCGGTACTTATATGGTTACGCTAAAATTACTTCAAGTATCGTTTTTGATTTGTCATTTTTAGTATCCACACACCCTAATGCTTACGTTATGTTTTTGCACTTACTTATTAGACTTGTTCCTGAATAATCTTGTGTACATTATGAACTATACAATGGCTCAATTTGAAGTCTACAAAATACATAATACAGTGATTAAATCTTAGTAAGTGTCCGAATTTCTTGTTTAATGTGTTAAGTATTTGAGCCACCATTTTATTTCGGAACAACTCTATTTAAACTTACTGGTCGTTATGAACTAAAGGATACTGAGGGCAAGTTTTTTTATATGGCCTACCGTCCATGTATGTTTCCCACTCTTTTTGAGTGAGGTTGCGTCCTGCCTTGTAGCAAGCTTGTCCTTTCCACGTTTCTCGAGGGTCTTTAGAGCATAAAGGCTGAATTAAAAGGCTGTTTAAGATGCATTTTCACAAACTTTTTAGAGCTACATTTTGGGCAGTTCATGTTAACTATTTTATCTGTTTTGGTGTACTAAGGGCATAAACCAGTCATCACTATATGTATAGAGCTACCTAACTTTCTTTGATTAACCTTCTTCTAGGAGTCCTTTTGTGTATTCCTCAGTAATATTTTCTAAAAGACCCATTTCACGAATCGATTCAATAAGCTCATCACCTGTTTCATGGATAAGGCTGTTCAAAAACTCATTAAATTCCTCCCAATCATTTCTTAGATTACTCAGTCTATGAACAATTTCTTCAAAATAGGACTTTCTTTCTTGTGCAAGAATTGGGCAAGCAGCAACCCAAAACATTACTGCATGTCGAAGGTTGTCTACTGCACAAAAAATGTTTCCTATATCTACTAAGGTAAGTCCGATATTCTCACGGTCTTGGTTTGCAATAGAAATCTCTAATGATAAGAAATAATTCTCTTGAGCATTTTGATAATCCTCTTTATTGTAATAAACATGACCAATATTCCCTTTTGCAGCTGACATACCCCTAAAGTAGTTGACTTTTTCAAAAAGACTAAGCGCTTCTCTGTAATAATGTAGAGCATCATCATATTTTTCTAAAGCCAGATAGACACTTCCCAAGCAGTCAAGCTGTATTCCCTCTAGCTTCAAGTCACCTAAATCTTTGGCTGCTTCAAGCGCCTTTTCATGACAATCTTGTGCTTTTTGTAAATCACCTAAACTTAAAAATATTTCCCCCATGCTGCCCAAAGTTTGTGCTATGAGGGGGGGGTTATCAATATCCCTCGCAATATTTAAACTATTCTCAAAGTAGCTTAAAGCGTTTTCATAGTTACCCATATCCTGATCTATTCTTCCAATACTTCTTAGGAGTGAAGCTTGCATACTTCTATTATGTAACTCTTCTGCTATTTGCAAGGCTTCTTTGTAAATGGGCTGTGCAGCTACCTCACCTTCTAAACTAGCTACTGCATTTGCGTAGTTAGACAAAGCAGACAGTTCAGCACGACTATCCCCAATTTCTCTAGCAATATCTAAGGATTCACGTGAAAGTTTAAATGCCTCTTCAGGCTGCCCCAAACTCCGCAAAGCAATTGCCTGATTACCTATGGCAGCACCTTCTCCTTTTCTATCTTTGATTTCTTTTGCAATAGAGGCAGATTTTTTATGATTTTCAAAGGCTTTTTTATAATTATTCAGATATTGATAATCGTTGCCCAAATTGCCTAAGACAATTCCTTGTAATTCACTTAATTCATGATCTTGAGCTATTTTAAGCGCATCTTTATGACAGCTCAAAGCCTTCTCATAAAATCCAAGATTTTGATAGGCACTGCCCATTTTATCTAAACAAACAACCTCTGCATAGCTATTGTTCCATGATCTTGCAAGGCCCAAGACCCAATCATTGTACCTAATTCCTTCCCAAAATCGTGAAGTTTGAAAGAGAAAATTTGAGGTTGCATCTGCAAGTGCTAAAAAATCTTCAATATTGGGTTGCACCATCGCAGTAAGAAATGCTGCTTGTGACCAATGTTGCTCATAAAAATCAACATCAATATTATCAGTTTCATCGTCATGCTTTTCTAAAAGGTTCTGAATAAGCTCTTTAGCACGTGTATAGAAGAAATCTTTTTGACTTTGAGAGTCAATTTTTTCTCTAACATATTCCCATAACAAAGGGTGTAGATGATATCTTTTCTCCCATGGGGAACTAACAAGAGAGCGCCAATTTAATTCATTAAGATCATATTGTAAGTCATGCTCTGAAAGTTTACTCATGAAGAGTATTGATGCAAAATTAGCACCTGTAGGCAATAAAGTGGCAATTGTTTGTATAACATGTTTTTGTCTCTGCGTAAGACGCTCATATGAAACTTTAAAAGAAATACGTATATTGTCTTCAGGCGCTAATGAATCACCACTATAACGATCAAGGTAATCAAGACGTTTTTGGCGTAAAACTTTCAAAGCTATTTCTGGATTTTTTTCAAATTGACCTCGGTAAAGCTGAGCTGCAATCAAATTTATTGCTAGAGGTAAATATCCAAGCTCCAAGCAAATTTCTTCAACACAACTCTTTTGAGTTTCTATTTCATCCAATTTTGAATCATTGTAAAATCAGCAGTTCCCGATCCACTTGAAAAAGCTGTCAGAGGCATGTAGTCTCTCATAAACTTTTGCAAAGTTAACGCATCAGTTGATAACTCCTAATAGCAAGGGTAAAATCAGTTATGAAGTCTCGAAAAGACTTATGTGCCACAGCCCTATATAAAAAACTAAGAGAAACCTATGCAGAGATAGAGGATCATCGACCAAATGAGGTTGATATATCTGTTGAAGATGTACTGATGTCAGGTTTTGCTATGTTTGCTCTAAAAGATGGTTCCCTATTACGCTTTGACCAAAGAAGACAAGATGGAGAAGAAAGGAAAAATTTAGAAAGGGTGTATGGGATAGAGGAAATTCCTAGTGATACAAGGATGAGGGAAGTAATAGATGAAGTTGACCCAGAGGAAATAAAAAAGGGATTTAAGGTAGTTTTCAAAGAGGTGCAAAGGGGAGGGTTACTGAAAGAATACACTTACCTAGATGGATATTACTTAGTGTCCCTAGATGGAACACAGTATTTCAAGTCAAAAGAGATAAGTTGTCCAGGATGTTTAGAGCGCAAACACAAAAATGGAGAAGTAAGTTATTCTCATCAGTTAATGGGAGCAGTAATAGTACATCCAGACAAGGCAGAAGTAATACCAATAGGTGTAGAGGCAATAATAAAACAAGATGGAGAAACAAAGAATGATTGTGAGCGTAATGCAGGAAAGAGATTAGTAGAAGACATAAGAAAAGATCACCCCAAACTCAAAGTAATAATTTTAGAGGATGGATTACACTCTACGGGACCTAACTTAAGGGAGTTAGAAAAGCAAGGGATGAGTTACATAATAGGTGCAAAACAAAGTAACCACAAGAAACTATTTGAGGAATTGGAAAAAAGAAAAGAGTCAGGTGAAAGTCATACTCATAAGGTAGTAGAAGGAGAAACGGGAGTAGAACACCATTTTCACTACAGCAATGATATAGCAATAAATGCCTCAAATGAAGATGTCAGGGTGAATGTGTTGGAGTATTGGGAAAGGAGTGAAAAGAAGACGCAGTATTTTACGTGGGTAACAGATATGGAGATAAATGAAGAAAATGTAGAAGAGATAATGCGAGCAGGGAGGGCAAGATGGAAAATGGAGAATGAGACACTAAATACACTAAAGAACCAAGGGTACAAAGCAGAGCATAATTATGGGCATGGAAAAAAGAATCTGTCAGTCAATTTCACGATACTGATGATGCAAGCATTCCTAGTGGATCAAGTACTACAATTAGCATGTCCAGTGTTTAAAGCAGCAAAAGCAAAATGTAGGACTAAAAAACTACTATGGGAAAGGGTAAGGCATTTGTTTTACACTTTGCCCTTTGAGTGTATGGAGGATATCTACAGGGCAATAACACATGGTTTCAGAGTAACAGGCTATGAAATCCTTTATGACACGTCATAGAAGTAGAGTAGTACTGCAGGAAAAACTGTAGAAAAACTAAAACACAGAGGTGCCATTTGAAAATCTCTCATAGAAGTGGTGCTAGGTATTTTTATGCCTTCTGGAAACAAGTACATTTCACAAACAACTCATGCTGGATATTTTCTCTCATTTTTAAATGCTTTTGGATGAAGTTACTCGTCAATTTTTGTAAAATGAGGTGTCCTTACTCAAGCTATAGTCAAAAACCCTGTGGGATCGGAAATTACTGTTGTAAAATTGTGTTTTGGCTGCATTAGGTGACAGCTTGTTTACTAAAAAGCACTTGCCATTAAGTAAACAGTTAGGTGTCTGCCTTCTACTAGTCAGAAGTAACCTTTCAGGTTGAACTGCTTCAATAAAAGCACGAATTAGCTCTGGGGCCTCTAAATTATCAATAACAAGCAAACGCTTATCTACACGAAATAAATCTTTTGCTATTTCTATAGCATTACCTTTAATTTCCCCTTTTCTAAACTTACTCACTGCCTTGGAAGCAAGCAATTGAAGTTGTGATTCCACAGTTTTGCCGCCCTGAGTTCCTGAAAAATCTCTTGCGTCTATAATTGCTGCACCAAGTTCCATAGCTTGCGAAGCAGCAATATATCTGGCAATTGTACTTTTACCTATACCGGGAAAGCCATAGATTTGAATTCGTTTCTGAGTCTTTAATGCTTGTGTGATTTTATCTATGAGTCTACCTCGTCCAACCACCATGTTGAGAGGTGGGTCAACATTTGGTACTCGAATTGACGTATGAAAAAACTTTCTAGCAATGTTTTTCAAGCCCTCATCTGCTGAAGGATCATTGAGTTCTAGAAGAATCTCCTTTCCATAATGCCAAATAACTGTTATTCCAGCTTTTTGTGCATCTGCTTCAATATTATCTCGTGTTTGATTCGTTTGCCCCCCATCCTTGTTTATATAGACGTCTATTTGTTCAAGCTTTTTGTAAGTCTTGACACCTTTCTTCTTTTTGCCAATAGCCACTTTTATGGATTCTTCACATTTTTTCCAACCAATGTTGTTATCGAAGTGCTTAGATTGGAAGGAGGCAAATATCTTTTTCCCTCCCTTCTCAATCTCTATTGGTTCAATTTCAACTCCTGGTTGGTTAGCATACTGAGTAACTGATGCTATTGGAATTTTGTAGCGATGTGAAAATAGAAAAAGAGCTAATTGCTCAAATTCAACCTTTTTGTTTAGCTTATTGATGGAATTGAAATCATCCCATGTAATGGGCATAAGAAATTGTAATCTAGACTGAATTTCGATTCAAGTTAAATGAGTTTACAAAACATTAAGCTTATGATTTTGTTAAATTGCTTAGAAATTCACACAAGAATTTGAGTCTAAAACGCCTTATCGTTGCTTGCTAGGTGAGGCGAAAGCTGAGCACCGATCCAGATTGTCAAGCTGCAAGCACCACATGATCAACTTGGTTTCTAGCATATTTGATAGTGGCAAAAATGTCTTCTCGCTCGAGTTTAGGAAACTCTTCTAGAATATCATCAACACTAAGCCCATTAGCAAGCAAATCAAGTACGTCAATAACACGAATACGCATACCATGAATGCAAGGTTTGCCCCCACACTGCTTAGGATTAACAGTAATTCGATCTGTTATATAAGTAGCACTCATATTAAAATATTACCAAATAGACACCTATAAAAGGTACTATTGCCTTTTTTCACAAAAAGAGTTACGCATTTCTTCAATGTAGGCATCTACTTCCTCAGCACTACGGTCTGAATAAGGTTTTTGCTCGAGCTTAGCTAAGAAATCCTGTAAAGACTTTTGCTTTCCTAGTGTTTCTTTTTGCTTTTCTTTAACCAAAACTACTACTTCCACAGGGCCTGAAGGAATATCAGGAGGTATAGTAAGCATAAGCCTATGATCTTTTGAAATAACTCCATCTAGTTTTATAGCTTGCACAATTTTCCTTTCTGTTTAACCTAACAAGGTTTAAAAGCAGTATCTGTTCTTAAAAATTCTTATGGAAAATACTACCAAACAGGCAAAATCCCTAAAATCACCGTAGCTACAGCAGCAACCACTATGACCACAAAAGCAACAGGACTTTTTGAATCTTCTTTTAAAGGGGTTGCTTCCTTTGGTGAATACATTGCTATCATAAAACGCATGTAGTAAATTATCGCTACTACACTAGTTAAAATCCCTAACACTGCTAGCCATATATAATCTGCTGCAAGAGTAGCTTGGAAAACTAAAAATTTGGCAAAAAAGCCTGCAAAGGGCGGAATGCCTGCTAGACTTAGCAAGAAAATGCTCATAGCTAAAGCCAGAAGAGGTCTATGTTTACCTAAACCAGTAATTTCTTCTAGACTATCTCCCTTATCATCTGAGTTACTAATGAGGCTTAGCACCGCAAAAGCTCCTATATTCATAAAGGTATAAGCTGCTAGATACCAAATAACTGCTGACTCATTGCCAGCTAAAACACCCATGCCAAGGTAGCCTGCGTGGGCAACAGCAGAGTAGGCTAGCATTCTTTTTAGAGTTTTTTGCTCGAGCGCAACAAAGTTAGCAACAATAAGTGTAAGCACCACCAACATAATAAAGAGCTGATTTAGAGCTGGAGAAACATCTGGAAAAGCCATAGTGGCAAACCGTAGTAGAGCTGCAAAGGCAGCTGTTTTAACAACTACACTCATAAAAGCTGTTACTGAAGTAGGTGCTCCAGTATAAACATCTGGTGCCCATTGGTGAAAAGGCACTAAAGCAGCCTTAAAACCTAAGCCTACTAAAACAAAACCCAAACCAAGACTCAAAAGAGCGCCTTGATTAAAACCTTCTGAGGTTACAGCAGCCAAAATACCTTCATAAGTAAAAGTGCCAGTTGCACCATAACTTAGGGCAATGCCATAAATGAAAAAGGCAGAGGCAAAAGCTCCTAGCAAAAAGTATTTCATGCCTGCTTCTTCAGATTCTCTAGCTTCCTGACGCCATGCAGAGAGTACATATACTGCTAATGACATAATCTCTAAGGCTAGCACTAATATTATAAGATCCTTAGCAGCAACCATTAACATAGCTCCACAAGCGCTAAGTAGTATAAGAGGGTAGTACTCGATATGATCTAAGTTAAAGCGTTTCAAGTACTCAAAGCTAACTAAAATAGCTAGGACAGTGCCTAGCAAAATAACTAAGTTAAAGGATAGAGCAAAATTATCTATAACATAACGCCCACCAAAACTACTAAGTCCTCCATGCTGTTTCACTTGACCAAAAAGCAAGCTATTAGCTAAAAAGGCATAGGCGAGCCCAAGAAGACTAAATATAACAGTCTGCCTAACAGAAGGCCACCACAACGCTCTTATTAGCACAAATGAGGCGGTGATTAGCAATAAGGCAGGCGGTACTAAGCTTCCAGTTATAAATTCTGTACCTATAGTCATTAGTGGTCCCCTTCCTGAGGTTTTGGCTGATTTGGAGCACTATGTTTCACGGTAAACATGTCTTTGTGTTGTTTAGCAATCGTGTTGGCCTGTACCTCAATATCTTGAAGATGCTTATGAGGCAATGTGCCTAAATAAACAATCATGACTAAAAGAGGAGCAAGCATAGCAACCTCTCTAAACTTTATTTCAGATAGCGGCGATGTTTCCTCGCCTTGATAAAGCCTTTGATAAAGGTTTACTCCATACACCCCTGCAGCAATTATTGCTCCACAAGCTAACACAGCTAGGTAAGGATTCTGCTGAAATACCCCTAGTAGACTTAAAAACTCACCGGGGAAATTTGCTAAGCCGGGCACACCAATACTAGCAAACAAAACAAAGAGGGTTATGGCAGCTAGAGCAGGAGCACTTTTGGCTGCACCACCATAACTATCAAGTTCAAAGCTTTGACGACGTCTAAAAAGCATACCAGATATTAGGAAGAGTGCACCAGTAGAAACCATTTGGGCAGCTAGTAGGTAAATGGCTCCATTTAAACCCGCTATATGCAAAGCAAAAACTCCTGCTGCTACTATACCCATATGAGATAAAGAAGCATAGGCTAGTAAACGTTTTAGGTTTGTTTGATAGGTAGCTAGCCAAGCTGCATATAAAGCAGTAACAGCAGCTAAAGCTAGTAAAAAAGGAGAGAAAACTTCAGCAGCTCCGGGCAAAAGTGGCAGTGCCCAAGCAAAAAAGCCCCAAGCTCCTACTTTATAAAGTGTTCCAGCTACATCGGCTACACCACTAGGATGATTTTGTTCGTGAAAACCTATTAGCCAAGAGTGAACAGGGATAAGAGGTGTTTTAACAGCAAAAGCAAAAACAAAACCTAAAAAGAGCCAGCTTTGTGTAGACAAAGCTAAGTTTGGTGTAGCAGCCAATAAATCACTAAAAAGGTAGCTATCTGCTTCAGACAAGGGTCTTATAGCTAGTATAGACATTAGCATTAAAAGAGAACCTGTCATTGCATAAACTAAATAACTATATGTAGCTTCACGCCTTTGTTTTCTTCCCCAAACAAATAGCATTATTAAGCTAGGAATAAAAGTAATTTCCCAAAAAATATAAAACAGTACCAAATCCTTGGCTAGGAAAATACCATTTAGACCTGCTTGCATAATTAATAGCATGGTTAGGAAAACGCCTGTTTGCCTCTCTATTTTGGCAGAAGCATAAATGATAACGGGAACCATTACTAGGTTAGCTGTTAGGATTAGTAGGCTCGAGCCACCATTACCATCCAAAGCAAAGTAAATCCCAAATTTATCTAACCACTCTACCTGAAGGCTGCTTTGGGCAACAAAAAGTGTCAGTACAAAAGTAGCTACACTACTCAGTAAAGCAAATACCTTATCAACCCACTTGCTAGGAACAAAAGTAATAAGCAGTACAGCAATAACAGGCGTTAGAATAAGCCACAAAGCTATCATGCAGCACCTCCGCTAAAAGCTAAATAGAGTACTATCAGTACTGCACCAATTAGCATAATCAGGGCATAACTTCTTACAAAGCCATTTTGCACTACTCTAAGAAGTTTTGCTAGCTTGCTTATGCCCAGCACCCCTTCACGCAAACCAATCATTAGGTTTTTATCCACTCTGTTAAATATTTTAGCTAATCTTTCACTAGGGTGTACAATTAATTGATTGTAAAGGTTATCAATACCTAAAGCACTCGCTGACCAGTTGTTTATTTCTTTGTAAATGCTTTCTTTAAAGTCTTTTGCAGGTTTGCCTTTTTTCATTTCATAAACCCAGTAAGCTCCTAAAAGACCTAGGGCAACTACTGCTGTAGATAGCAACATTAAAACTATTTCTGCGGCTAGTGTCAGGTGTCTGAATGCTGCAGTCTTTGTGGAGTGCTCGAGCCAACCCCCAAACCAATTAGCATTTAAAAATTCAGGCAAGCCCAAATACCCTGCAAAGACACTACCAAAACCTAAAATAACTAACGGTATGGTCATTATAAGTGGTAGAGCGTGTACTTTAATTTCAAAACGCTCTTTACCTAAGAAAATGCAATGATACCACCTAAACATGTAAAAAGCTGTCAACCCAGCAGTAACAAGCAAAATAAAGTAAATAGCATAGTTGCCATAACCATCTAACAAAGTACTATTAAAGGCGTGGCTCAAAATAGCATCTTTAGAGAAAAAGCCTGCTAAAAGCGGTACACCCGCAATAGCTAAAGTAGCAATCAAGGCCATAATATTGGTAATAGGCAAATATTTTCTTAGACCGCCCATTTTCTCAATGTTTTGCTCGCCATTAAGGGCGTGAATAACTGAACCCGAAGCTAAAAATAGCAAGGCTTTAAAAAAGGCATGGGTAAAAACATGAAATATACCTACCCAATAAGCCCCTACACCAACAGCAGCAAACATATAGCCAAGCTGAGAAATCGTTGAATAAGCCAAAATCTTCTTGATGTCCTTTTGTGACACAGCACTAAAAGCAGCAATCAAAGCAGTTAATGCACCTAGCCAAGCTACTACAGCTGAGCCTAGTGGTGAGAGTGCAAAAAGTGCTCCAGAGCGAGCTATTAAATATACTCCGGCGGTCACCATGGTAGCAGCATGAATAAGTGCTGAAACAGGGGTAGGGCCAGCCATAGCATCAGGTAGCCATGTGTGCAAGGGTAGCTGTGCTGATTTACCAGCAGCAGCTAACATAAAGAGTATGCAAATAATACTTATTGCAACAGTGCCCACTTCAAAATTTTCTACAGCTAAATTAACATTGGCGATATTAAGAGTAGAAAAAACTTTAAAAATTAGAAACATTGCCAAAAGAAAACCTATATCACCAATACGGTTAACAATAAAAGCCTTACGGGCAGCATCGGCATTCAGTTTGTGGCTATACCAAAAACCAATTAACAAGTAGGAGCAAACTCCAACTCCTTCCCAGCCTATAAACATAAGAGGGTAAGAGTCAGCCATCACTAGGATGAGCATCGCAGCAATAAAAAGGTTTAAAAGTGCAAAGTAGCGACTATAACCTTTATCCCCATGCATATAACCTATTGAGTAAATATGAATTAGAAGTCCTACTCCAGTAATAATCAGCATCATAATGATGCTTAAGGTATCTATAGTAAAGCCAATAGCAAGATTAAGCTCGCCAGCCTGCAAAAATTGCCATAAAGGTACATTAAGGCTTTTTTCTTCTAGGCTTATTAGTTCTACAAAACTTATTGTAGAAAGAGCAAAGCAAATAGCTACAATTGAAGAGGCAATTATGCCGGGTAAAGGTTCTTTTAAGCGTTTGCCAAAAAATCCGTTGATAAATGCCCCTAAAAGGGCTACAAAAGGAGCGTAAGTAGCTAAAGTCATAAGCGCACCTGCGAAAGTTCATCTACATTTGAGCTAGCACGATATCTAAAAATTGCCACTAAGATGCCAAGTCCTATAGCGACCTCGGCGGCAGCAATAGCTAGAATAATAAAAACTGCCCCTTGACCTGCTAAAGCAGTAGCAGCACCACTACTTGACCACTGTCTAGCGTAAGACACTAGAGCTAAATTTGCAGCATTGAGCATAAGTTCAACAGATAGAAAAATTAAAATAGCGCTGCGGCGGGTTAGGACACCAACAGCACCAATCACAAAAATTACTGCACTGAGTGCGACATAATACCCAGTGGGAACCATGTTAACTCCTTAATATAAAACACCATATTTATTCTCGAGTTTATCAATACTCTAAATAAGTCAATAGCTTTAGTATATTACATAGGGTTAAAGAGGAGCTATACCTAGACATCAAGTTATTTTAGTGTATATCAAATCTGCTTTGAAGACTTAAGCATTTTAGCATAAGTTTTTGTGAAGAGTAACAAGATTTAGTCGCCTGTAGAAAAGCTTTTAGTTTGCATTATTTCTTTTGCATACCTGCTTACCAGAAAAGTCATAGCAATTTTGAAAGGGGATTATTTTGCCTAAAGTTTTTATCCTGCGTTTTCTTGCTTTATAAATAAAAAGTGACTACAATGGTCACATGATCAAAACCCTAAAAGAAAGTAAAGCCAAACTCTCTGAACTAGTTGAGCTTGCTAGTCAGGGTGAAGATACACTTATTACAGTTAGAGGAAAAGTAAAAGCTAAGTTAGTAGGTGTAACGCCTCAAGATAAGGTTAATGATATGGAGTCTTGGGTTTTAGAACTTAAACGCCTACAGCAAACCTACAGTACAGGCCAAATGAATCTTACAGTTGAAGATATTCTGACTGAAGATCGTCAGGAACGCTTTTGAATTATTGGGATACTTCAGCACTATTAAAAATTTATGTCAAAGAAACGGATTCGGCTTACTTTCTCAACCTATTAATAAAGAGTAATAGCCCTTTACTCACTTCTAGCATTACCCAAGAAGAAATTCTATGTGCTCTATATCGTAAAGAACGTTCAGGAGATATCAAAAATGGTGCAGCAGATGTGCTATTCAAACAATTCCTTACTGATGAGAGCACCAGAAAAATCATAACTATCCCTAAAGGAAAAGATGTACTAATTAAAGCTGAAGAAGTTGTTAGGCAAATCTATAATCAACATCCTTCTGTAATGATTCGTAGTCTAGATGCTATCCATTTAGGCTCTGCATTAGCAAGTAAAGCATCTACAATGGTCACAACAGATAAAAGGCTAAAAAATGTATCTCTAATTATGAAGTTGAAAGTGTTGCCTTGAAACTAGTCACTGTTTTCCTTTTCAAAACACTAAATTTTGGGTTTTTCAAATTATCAGTTTTAATTCGTGCTAATAATGCTCCTTTTGCACATCAATTTACTTATGTTTTCTAAGTACATAAAATGCTAAGATTGCTGCTGGTAGCAAAAAAACATAACTAAGGCCAATGGCAGGTGTTAGCCCCCAGATTTCTTGTAAACGTCCAAGGCCAATGTAAAATACGCCTGCCATACCCCAAGTAAAACCCATAAGTAAGCCTGAAGCTGTGCCTATAGCGTGGGGAGGTACTAACTCTTGAGCCGAAACTACTAAAAGGGGTACAGGAGCATTGGCCAGCATACTGGCCAATGCAATAGCAATAAAGAAAGAAGGGTGATTTATAGGTAACATAAGGGTAAGAAAAGAAGGTATAATTGCGCACAGCATACTGATAACAATAATGTTTCGACGGCCCAAGCGGGGCTCGAGCCATCCCCCCAACAAAACTCCCAAAGCTGCAGCAGAACTATAAGTAGCTAGTGTCCAACCAATTACAGGAGAGTCTCGTTCTAAGCCTTGAGCAACTAACCATAGAGGCATCCCATTGACAAAAGTGACATATGAAAGGCTTCGTAAGATGCCTGAAAAAGCTAGGGCACCCACAGGGCCTTTTAGTAAAGCAAAGTCGAAGAACTTATGAGGGGTTTGATCTATTGATCGAGCCTGAGCAGGGATAAGTAAATAAAGCAAAAAGGCTAAGCCAAACCCCGGCAGCATCAACCAAGGAGTAGCATCTAAACCATGATTTGCTACTATGAAAAGAACTACTATTGGGCCTAGTGCTTGTCCTAGAGGACCTGTTGCAGTAAAGAGCCCAAAAGCCAAAGCCTTGTTTTTACGTCTATGCGTTGCATCACGCATAATGCTGCTTGCTGAAGGATGAAAAGCTGCTGAACCAAGTCCACTTATAGCTAGTAAAGCAATCAATAATAATGCACTAGGCACTATTCCGATAAGTGGCATTAATGCAGAACACATAAACAACCCGCCTGAAACTACTATACGCTTACCTAGTTTATCAGACAAGGCACCAAAAAGCGGCTGTAAAACATTTGCAGAAAGTGAAATAGTTGCTACAAGCACAGCCAAGAAGGTTTCACCTAAGACAAAACGTTCTTGGATCAGTGGTAGCAAAGGCGAGAGAAAGTTGACATAGGCATCATTAACACTGTGAGATACAATCAGCAGTAAAATTACACTAGCACCTACAGCACTACCTTTAGAGTGTGTTAGCGTTCCTTGTGGTAGTTTTTTGGAGCTCACACCTTAACCCTGTAATTGAGTGAAAGTTCATCTCCCGGTAAACCACGGATGCCCCAATTAGCTTGTGGCACTTCAAAAATAGTGACTTCTAAATCTTGAGGAGTTATACCAACCCGTTCAGGTATAAGAGTAAATAAAGCAGTTATCAGCCTTTTCTTAGCTTTAGGTGACCTTCCCTCAAACACTGAGAATTCTATAATGGTGTAATTTTCGCTTCTATCCAAAGGAAAATTGTATAATCCCCCTTATCAATAACATTTGCCAATAATTCTAAAGCTTCATCATAAGTAACATCATTTGGTTCAGCAGGATTGCCACGTTTATAAAGCTCATAGGCTCGTTTAAATAGTTCTTGTGGCATTCTTGAGCTGGATTTTATTACTTTTTTAGATTTGATTTAAAGGTTTAGGATTTTAAGCTTTGTTCTTTACTGCCTCACAAATAATATCGTAAGTTGAATTCATGTGCTCAGTAAACCAAGCTTTTGCAGATTCATACAATATTTCCAATGGCTCTACATAATTACCTTTCTCGTCAGCCCTATCTCTTAATTCTTGGTAGAGGGTAAGAAACTTGTTATTCACATCCCTTCCCTGTCCATTAAATTGCTCCACATTTCTAGACATCCATTCCTCTTCGTAAGAGGTGTGAACCCTTACATAGCTACCTAAAGTTACAACAGCCCTTTTAGCTTTTCTAACATCTGTCTTGTCCTGACCAACTAATTTCCCTAAGTTGCTGATAGAAGTCACTATCCTTTGGTGCTCCTTATCAATTTCATCTACCTTTGTTAAGTATTCCTTTTTTAATAAAGTACTCATACCTTAATAAGAGTAATAATAAAAGTAGTAAAATTGCAAGGTTTGTTGGGACTTGTTGAATAGATTACAAACTTAATATAACCACAAGTAAATGTACCTGAAGTTATGCGAAAGCAATAGGGGGTGGGTGCTCGAGGCAAAAACCTTGAAACATAGCACACTAATTTGCCCTTGGACTGTAAGGAATCAAGTCTAGAACAATACTGAGTGGCGAAAAACGATTGGATTGATATGCATTATAGTAGGCCCAACTCTCTAGCTCGAGCAACTGCCTCAGTGCGATTTTTTGTGCCAAGCTTGCTATAAATATTGCTAGTATGTACCTTAATAGTGCCTAGCGAACGAATTAGTTTCTTGGCGATATCTTTATTAGAGAAGCCGTTAGCAATAAGTGTGAGTATCTCTAATTCACGCTGTGTGAGCAGGGAATTTAAAGAAGATTGCTCAGTGATATTAGAGTTGGCAAAAGCTTTTAGTAAAGTACTAGTGTAAGTTGGTGTTATGCCGTGCGCTAAGGCTTTTTGTAATAGTGTGTACATGGAATCACCTTCATTTACAAATGTACGAACATATTTTTCATTTTCAACTAGGGTCAGGGCATTCTGCAACGTTTTAAGCGCTTGTTCATCGTCACCTTGTTTGGTAAGGGCTAGTGCTTGTAAAGCATAAATCTCAACCATGCGCCCTTTACGACCACCCTGTTCTGCATCTAATAAAAGTTGTTTAAGTTGCGCAAGGCTTGCTTCAGTGTTACCCTCAGCTAAGCGAATACGTGCTACTGCTAACAAAACCTGCTCATGGTGATTACTGCCAAGAAGCTCGTTTGCCCATTGGCTAGCTGCTGCTATGTGCCCTTGCACAAGCCTAAGATGCATACACTGTGCTTCAACTCTTTTGCCCCTCCAATCATTTTGTATGTTGCTAGTGATGAACTTAATTTGCTGATTTAACTCTTCAGTGTTGCCCAAGGCTTGAAAAATTTTTGCTAGTACAAAGCATGCATGAACCTCAACTTTACTATAACTAGCTTTCTGTGCAAATTTGAGCCCTTCTTGAGCATACTTTAGTGCTTCATTTAAGTGATTTTGTTCATAAAGGGTATTAGCAAGCCCAACAAAAGTTACACAAGAGATATAAAGGGATTGAGCACGATTTTGATTTGCAACTTCTAGGGTTTTTCGCAGTGTCCTTTCAGCTTTATCCAAATAACCTTGCAACTTATAAACTTCAGCTAGATCTGTGAGGGCTGCTATTTCCCCCACAACATTTCCAGCAGCACTACACAACTCATTAGCTTCATTTAAGACTTTTTCAGCCTCAGCCATAGTTCCCTTTGCAACAAGTGCATACCCCTTAGATTGTAGAGCAAGGCCACGCATATAAGTTTCATTGCTTGGTAGTAGTTGCAAGGCTTGATCCAAAAGGTTGAGGGCTGATGAGATGTTCCCTTGATCAACAGCTTTTTCAGAGTGCAGGATAGCGACTTCACCACGCATTAATATAGTTTTAGTGTCTTCAAGATCAGCCAGTAGCCTCTCAGCGTCTTCAAGCCAACTTTCGGCAGTTGGTCCTACGAAGTAAAGCCAAGCATAGTCCAAGCAAAGCCTAGGGCTAGCTCGTATAACTTCTTGTGGTAAAGAATCAAGCCAATACTTTAAAGTTGCGTGCTCGTCACGTTTCCAGAGCATATTTTTACTGTGTGTTTCTAGCAGTTCTACTGCACGTTCCATATCGCTACCTGCTAGAACATGCTGTACAGCATCATCTATTAAGCCTTGGGCTTCAAACCAAACACTAGCTCGGCTATTAAGTTCAGGAAAAAGCTCTGGCCTAGATTCACGCAAACGCTGTTGCAAAAACTCGGCAAAGAGATGATGGTAGCGAAACCACTTGCGTGAATTATCTAAAGGAATTAGAAAAAGATTGGCTTGACTGGCCTGCAATAGCAGCTCACCTGCATTATCAAAGCCAGTAACAGATTCACAAAGTGGTCCACTTAGACGCTTTAACACCGAGGTATGCAAAAGAAATTCTTGCATACCCGCATCTTGTCTATCCAGAACTTCTTGAGCAAGGTAATCCAAGACATATTTATTGCTACCAGTAAAGGCTTCAATAAAATCTTGTGGATTGTCTTCACGCTGCATGGAGAGTGCAGCTAGTTGTAAACTGGCGATCCAACCTTCAGTTCGTTTTGCTAGAGCTTCAATATCTTTAGTAGAAATATCTAAATTCATCAAATTATTTAAGAAATCTGTTGCTTCACTAATTGTAAAACTTAGTTCTGGCATACCTAGCTCGAGCAACTGCTGCCGTACCCTCAAACGCCCTAGAGGCAAAGGTGGTTCACTGCGGCTAGTGAAAATGAGCTTGAGTTGTCTTGGTAGGTACTCGAGCAAAAAACTAACCCCCTCGTGCAATTGTTCATTACTAATAAGATGATAGTCATCAAGTACCAGTATGGTAGGTGATTCTAAATTTGCTAAGCTGTTCAGTAAAATAGTGAGTGTTGCTTTGTATTCTTGAGAAACTTTTAATACTTCCTGAGCCTCTGTAGCAATGTTTTTCTGTAGCTTATTAAGTGCAGCTAAGGTGTATGACCAGAAGCGTATTGGCTCGTTGTCTCCTTCATCTAGTGAAAGCCAAGCTGAGGAGTGTTTTTGTGTTAGCAGCCAGTGGCTTACTAAGGTAGTTTTGCCAAATCCTGCAGGCGCACAAATTAGGGCTAGGTTGTAGTTAGGATTTAGCACTTTTGTTAATTGTGCCTCGAGTTTTGGTCGGGGGACTCGAGGGCTTGTGGTTTGTGGAGCAATTAGCTTGGTTTGAAGAAGAGAGCTGCTCATTACAAGGCTATATTCTAAACCTTATTACGCACTTTCCTTGTAAACCGTATAAAATATAAAGTTATGGGATCACAAAAGGAAAATCTAGCTACTGAAAAATTTAAGTACGACGCATTTATTTCATATAGTCATTCTGAAGATGCTGAATTCAGCAAGGTTATTCATAGGGGACTTCAGTCTTTTGGAACGCCTTTTTTTAAAGCAAGGGCAATGAGAGTCTATTTGGATGATGCAAACATACCCATGACAAGTGATTTATGGGGAGAGTTACAGTCTAGACTTAAAGCCTCTTTATTTTTACTTATCTTGGCTTCTCCAAGTTCTGCACGTTCGGAATGGGTTGCTAAGGAAGTTGACGAGTTCTTGCAAAACAATTCTCTTGATAACATAGGCGTGATAGTAACATCTGGTAAAACTCCTTGGACAAGTGAAAACTATTCTCAAGATGCTGAAAATATTGCTGTTTCGAAAGAAACTGTGGAATTGCTAACTGAGGGTGGTAGAGAACCTTTAGTTATTGATCTAAGTCGATACCGAGAAAAGTCCTATAGAAAACAAGAGCGCCAACAATGGCAAAGCCATCTAGCAAGTATAGTTAGTGCCATCACTGGTCAAGATAAAGATAAGCTCTATGGACAACATATTAGACATTTGAGACAAAGGTTATACCTTTTGGGTGGTTTAGCTATGTTGTTCCTACTAGCCTCAGTTATCGTTGTTATTCTTGCGATTAATGCTACAAGGCAAGCTAACGTAGCTCTAGCTCGTCAGTTGGGTGCACAAGCTATTCTGGCTGCTAAAAACCCTAACCCTGCTGATGGCTTTGTCGATCTTGCAGCTTTACTAGCTGTACAAGGTACTAAAATTAAAGAGGGTTCTGAAAGCGCTAGCAGTGCGCTACGCACACTTCAAAGTCTACCTCACCTTAGTTCAACTCTGCAAGGCCATAATGCTTATGTTGAGAGTGTAGCCTTCTCTCCTGACGGCTCTAAGGTGGTTTCTGGTAGCAGGGACAATACCATACGCTTGTGGGATGCAGAGACTGGTCAAACTATTGGCGAGCCTTGGCAAGATCATAGTGCTTATGTTTCTAGTGTAGCCTTCTCTCCTGACAGCACAAAGGTGGTTTCTGGTAGTTGGGACAAAACCCTACACCTGTGGGATGTAGAAACTGGTCAAGCTATTGGTAGAGCTTGGCAAGGTCATAATGCTTATATTGAGAGCGTAGCTTTCTCTCCTGATGGCTCTAAAGTTGTTTCTGGCAGTTGGGACAATACCGTGCGCTTGTGGGACGTAGAGACTGGTCAAACTATTGGTAAGGCTTGGCTAGGTCATGTTAATTATGTTTCTAGTGCAGCCTTCTCTCCTGATGGCTCTAAAGTTGTTTCTGGCAGTTGGGACAATACCGTGCGCTTGTGGGAAGTAGAAACTGGTCAAGCTATTGGTGAGCCTTGGTTAGGCCATATTGATCCTGTTTATAGCGTAGCCTTTTCTCCTGATGGTTCTAAGGTTATTTCTGGTAGTGGGGACAATACTGTGCGCTTGTGGGACGTAGAAACTGGTCAAGCCATTGGTGAGCCTTGGTTAGGTCATAGTGCTTATGTTGAGAGTGTAGCTTTCTCTCCTAACAGCTCTAAGGCTGCTTCTGGCAGTTGGGACAATACTGTACGCTTGTGGGACGTAGAAACTGGTCAAGCCATTGGTGAGCCTTGGCAAGGTCATAGTGCTGAGGTTTATAGTGTAACTTTTTCTCCTGATGGCTCTAAGGTTGCTTCTGGTAGTTGGGACAATGCCGTGTTCCTGTGGAACGTAGAAACTGGTCAAACTATTGGTGAGGCTTGGTTAGGTCATAGTGGTTACGTTGAGAGCGTAGCCTTCTCTCCTGACAGTTCTATGGTTGTTTCTGGTAGTAGAGACAATACAGTGCGCCTGTGGGACGCAGTAACTGGTCAAAATATTGGTGAACCTTGGCTAGGTCATAGTGATTCTGTTAGGAGCGTAGCCTTCTCTCTTGATGGCTCTAAGGTGGTTTCTGGTAGTTGGGACAATACCGTACGCTTGTGGGACGTAGAAACTGGTCAAGTTATTGGTAAGCCTTGGAAAGGTCATAGTAATTCTGTTTCTAGCGTAGCCTTCTCTCCTGATGGCTCTAAGGTGGTTTCTAGTAGCGGAGACAAAACCATACGCCTATGGGATGTAGAGACGGGTAAAACTATTGGTGAGCCTTGGCAAGACCATAGTTCTTCTGTTGAGAGTGTAGCCTTCTCTCCTGATGGTTCTAAGGTGGTTTCTGGTAGCGGAGACAAAACCATACGCCTATGGGATGTAGAAACGGGTAAAACTATTGGTGAGCCTTGGCAAAATCATAATGCTTATGTTGAGAGTGTAGCCTTCTCTCCTGATGGTTCTAAGGTTGTCTCTGGTAGTTGGGATAGGATCATACGCTTGTGGGACGTAGAAAGTAGTCAAATTATTGGTGAGGCTTGGCAAGGCCATAATGATTTTGTTTATAGCGTAGCCTTCTCTCCTGATGGCTCTAAGGTTGCTTCTGGTAGCGGAGACAATACCGTGCGCCTGTGGGACGTAGAAACTGGTAAAACTATTGGTGAGACTTGGCAAGATCATAATGCTTCTGTTTCTAGCATAGCCTTCTCTCCTGATGGTAAAAAAGTAGTTTCTAGTGGTGGAGATGACCCCAATGATCGCTGGGATCACATGATACTTATTTGGGATGTAGATGAAGAATCTTGGATAGAAAGACTTTGTCGAATTGCTGGTCGTAACTTTACCCAAGCCGAGTGGCAAAAGTACTTGGGCAAACGACGTTACGAAAAAACTTGCCCACAGTACCCAGCAGGCCCCTAAGTCATACACCAACCATGTCATTCTGAACGCAGTGAAGAATCTCCACCACCCCGTGAATCACGCTAAAGTAACTAAACACCAAATCACGCCGTGAGATGCTTTGTCCCTCAGCATGAACGCATAGCGAAGAATCTCTACCACCTCGAAGGGCATTTGTCTGAACTTTGATTTTTCTGATTAACTGATAGGCTATGATTCTACAGTTTAACAATGTTAGACAGCGGATTTAGTAATTTTAGAGAAAAATAAAAAATCAGATAAATCCAAAAATCAGCTTAATCACAGTTCAGACAATTAAGAGGCTTGAAAAACACTTGTCTGAGCTTTGATTTATCTGATTAACTGATAGACCATAATTCCATAATTTAACGTTCGGTATAATTCCAGTACTTTAATGTCAGAAAAATATGAACCACCTTATTCTTTTTTCAGAAGGATAAGAGGAAATGACGACAATCTTCCTGCTAAAAAAGATTCAATTTCTTCTGTAAAAGAATCTACCCTTACACCAAGAAATACACCAGATTTTGAACGTAATTTTAATAAACCCTTATCTGCTAGTCGTAGGGCACTTTTGTGGTTTGATTGTACTTCTTTCAGTAGTGCAGCAGATACTTGAATAATGCCTTGCAGAAACACTCCTGCTGTTGTTTCTCTTCCAATTTCAACCCACAAGCCCTCTAAAACTTCATGTGCCTCCCAGAAATACTGATAATTGAATAAATCTATTGCATATAGATATTGCTCAGATTTCTGCCATGACTCAAAAGAGAATTTAATTTGAGAATAAGGGATTTCAGGTATGTGAGAACCTTGGGGATCTTTATCTGGGTGTAAACCTTGCCCGGGCAGATAACGCCTTTTAGGAAATGATATTTTTGAATAACGTTGAATATTTACCCCTATTAGAGGTTCCATTTACTCACTTTTCTTCACAAAACTGCGCTACAGAAACTCATAAGGGTTTTTCGTGAAACCTCCGAGGTTTGGGCAACTCCAAATTTTTCTGTAAAAATACTTGCTATGATTAGGCATTATTTGGAAATTTAAGGAGAGACTTTGAAAGGTAAAACTCTAACAATCAACGGTGATAAATGGACTGTTGTTAATGTAGCACCTACACCAGAACTTGCAGAAATGGTTGCTGTCTTTTTAGAAGATCAGGGCTTTGTGGTTATGACCAAAGGCCCTGATACAGTAAGCGATGCATTAACACACTTGGGGGTTTATCATGTAGGCATTGCCTATGTCTTAGTCCCTGAGGGCAGTGCTGATGAAGCAGATAAACTCATTTCTGAAATGCTTGCAAGTCAGGATGAAGAAGAGTAAAAACTATCTAAAACGATCAAAAGTTCTTTCCCACCAAGAAGGAACATTTTCTTCAGGGCGGTAAGGTGTGATTTCAGCTCTAATATCAGTGATGTCCCAGCCTGTTAAATTTGCTAAAGCCTGTGCCTCTTTGTCTTGACGCTCTCTCACACTACGAACGTACTCTTTGCCTGCTTCACAAGTAATAGCTCCTTCAAAAGGTCTTTGTAAGATATAACGACCTTGGAAGTTTTCACGATTGTCTGTTACCTCAAACATTAAATCTTCAGGGTGCGTTTCACTGGTGTAACGTAAGTGCATACGAGTTAAATACACATTGGGAGCACCAAAGTTTGCACTATCATCTAACCAAAATACCCCAGCTCTTCTTAACTCTTCTTCAGAAAGAGGATCAGCAGCACAAGGATCACACCAAGCCATATCCCAAGCATATTCTAAGAAGACAGCATCTCTATCTTCTCTTTCATAGCCATGAGCAAACATATCTAGGTAGAAGTTACCAAAGTCATCTTCAACAAATTCAGGAATATTGACATCACTAGGAATTTTAGCCATGCGGTAGTTACTAGTTTCAACTCTACCTTTGGGGGAGAGCATAAAGATAACTAGATCTTGTGGGCCATCGGCATTAACAGTACCAAGTTGAATAGGTAGCATAAAGTTATCAGATTCGAAAGCCATGAGTAAGGGACGTAAAAATACTTGACCACTTTCTTCAAAGGCTTCTAGGTTAACTCGAGCAACAAAGAACTTCATACCTTGTTTGATATAGCCATTAAATGCATTAGCAGCACCTTCAGGGATGTTGTAATCATTTTCTATAAGCCAAGTTTCTAGACCATCTGATTCTTCAGCGCTTAAGATCAAAATGTCATACTCACCGACACTAAAAGACGCTTCTATGGTTACCCCTAGGGCACTGTCACGTCCAGCACTTTCTTCTACAGGGGCAGAAGGAATTGCAAAATCACCTTCAAATTCTCGATACTCATAACGCATACAAGGATCACTATCAAAGTATTCTACTAGCCTAGGGGCACTGTAAGCATCAATTCTATCAATAATAGCGTTATCACCTACTTGAATTTGCCCTTCTTCCATAACGGTAGGTACAGGCACTACCAAAGCAAACTCATTGACATCACCTTTAAAGTCATTTGCCATTGTCATAATGGTTTTATTATCTTCTCGAGCGAGAATGACTTTTGATGATTCATTAAAAAGATCAGCATCAGCTTTAGAGACATAAAACCCACAGAAAGCCTGAGCGCTGCTTATTAAGATTAATAAGCAGCCTAGAATAAACTTAGAACCATAACTTTTCATGTGAAACCTCCAAAAACAACCTCATAAGTTGTACTTAATAAGAGTATCTCTAGTTTTTTATCTTGTCTAGGTATGTATACAAAAAAGCTTTGTCTAGACTTGAATTTCTTACTAAAAAGGCATTGGAAACATAAAAAAGACCATAGCTAGTCGATTTGCTACACACCTATACAATTCCTTTTAGTTGACTTATGCTTTAAGTAGTCAAGCTGGCATAAAGCCTTGCTTGTTCATTATCATTGGTGGAAACCACTACCTCTGGTAGTGGTCTAGTAAAAAGTTCTACTAGTTAAGCAATGATGTATTTCCCTAGAAGGTTAAAGAAAGGGAAATACATGCCCAAGAATAGCAGATACAAAAAGTTGTCACACTCAATTTACAGTTGTGAGTATCACGTAGTTTTTTGTCCAAAGTATCGTTTTAGAGTGCTGAAGGATGGAGTAGAGGAATCCTTGAAGCAGATAATATACAAGTTGTGTAGAGAAAAAGATAGAGTAGAGGTGTTAGAACTGAACATAAGAAAGGATCATGTACACATGTTGGTATCAATCCCACCAAAATATTCCGTGTCAGGGATAATGGGCTTTATCAAGGGAAAGTCAGCAATAAACATGCTAAAGATGTATGGAAGGAAGTTAAGAGGATATCCGCAAAAGAGCTTATGGAGTAGAGGATATTGTGTAAGCACAGTAGGGTTAGATGAACAAAAGATAAGGAAGTATATACGTTGGCAAGAGCAGAAGGAAAGAGCATTAGAGGCACAACAGAGGAGCCTATTTGAGTAGTATCGGGCACTAGCGTCCGATACCCCTTCTAGGGGTTAACAAAACAAGCCACCACCTCTGGTGGTGGTTTTATGACTGAGCCTCTGTGGCTGGCGGCTCTTCTAAATAAAAATCAGATTTATTACCCTTGCTACTCTTTCATCAGTAGTTAATTTTATTGAGGGATTTTATTGTTCGTATAATATCCACAGCTTCATACACTTCAAAATCTTTTAGAGTATAAAATTAGCATAACTATGCTAAACATTTGGAGGAAACATGTATTTATGTCGCAACTTCAAGTTCTTTTTGCTGATAGTGTTGCTAGGTGTATTTCTAGCCAACACTGCCCAAGCTAGAATGTCACTTTATGGTGGGGGAACTTATGCCCCCGGGGACACTATTAATCTAGAAGTTTATCTAGGTGATAATGAACGTGCAGAACTTAACCTTTACCGTATTGAAAATCCCGAAAAAGTTTTAGAATTAGGTGGCCCACAAGGTTTTCAGGGTAGTAATGAACTTGAGCTAGACTTACTGCGCACCTACCATCTCAAAAAGCGTAAGCGTAGCTATTATGAATCAACTAAAATACAGGGATTGCCTTTGGGCATGTACTTTGCTCAAGTGGGTGAGGGTGAGCAGGCAGCAGCGACTTTGATTCTAGTTACAGATTTGGGCATGGTGGTTAAGTCTGACCAAGATATAGCGCTAACCTACACGGCTAACCTACAAAGTGGCAACCCCAAAAAGAGTAGTGTTTACTTGCTGTCTAGTGAAGGAATTATAAATGAGACCCTTAGTGATGCTGATGGTCTAGCCCGTTTTGAGCGCAGCGAGGATAATCCTGTTTTAGCTGCTAATATTGGCAAGTCATGGGCTTTTAGCAGTAGTTATTGGCAAAGCTGGAACTTGCAAAAGAGCAAGGTTTATGTACACACAGATCGTTCAGTTTACCGTCCTACACATACTGTTTACTTTAAGGGGACAGCACGTTCACCAGCAGGTTTAGAGGTTCTAGTTGATGAAGAAGCTATAGTGGTAATTCGTGATGCTGATTACGAAGAGATTTACCGTGAAACTTTTACTACCGATGAATACGGCAGTTTTCATGGAGAGATTGTACTAAGTGCTGAACCACCACTAGGTAGATACAGCATTGAAACAACTGTTTTAGGAGAGTCTCATAGCAGTGATTTTTATGTTGAAGAGTTCCAAAAGCCTGAATATAAAGTAACTGTTGAATCTGAGGAAAGCTATACTGTTCAAGGGGGTAAGGCAAAATTTGTAATAAAAGCAGAATATCTCTTTGGTGGGGCTGTAGCTGGGGGAGAAGTTAATTATGCTGTGCTTAAGCAGCCTTATTATCGCTACCGCTATACATCGCGCTATGGCTTCTATGAAGATTATAGTTACTCGAGCTACTACGGTGGTGACATGATTGAACGGGGTGAAAGTGTTTTAAACGAAGCAGGCGAGCTAGAGATAGAAGTAGACTTACCACTTGAAGAAGAAGATTACCAGATCACTATACAAGCAGGCGTAACGGATGAAGCTAGGCGTGAGATTAGTGGCACAGGGGAAATTATTGCTTACCGTGCAAACATTGTTTTAAATGTTTCTACTGACCGCTATGCTTATGAAGAAGGGGAAGAAGCACAGGTACGTGTTCAAGCTGAAGATTTAGAAGGAAATCCGGTAAGTGTACCTTTTAGCTTAAGTAGTGAGCGCTATTATTGGCGGCGTGGGATTGGTAGGCAGCAAGAAGGCAAAGAAGTCATTCAAGGTGAGACTGATGCTAGTGGTGAAGCAATAATCAAGATACCTTTTGATAGACAAGGTTCCTATAGCCTTGTTGTAGAAGCAGAAGATGAAGCAGGTAGAGCAACTAGTGCTAGTGATTCAGTTTGGGTTTCAGGAAGCTCACGTTGGTACTGGGCTTACGATGCTATTTCTATTCGTGCTGATAAACCTGAGTATGAAATAGGGGAGACTGCTCGCTTTGTTATTCAGTCGCCTGTTGAAGACGCCCACATACTTTTAACCCATGAGGGAGAGGTATTAGAAAGTGCAGAATTAATTGAGATTGAGGGTACAGTTCTAACCTATGAATTAGAGATCACTGAAGATATGTCTCCCAATGGTTACATAGCAGTAGCCATAATAGGCGAGGGAGAGATGTACTATGAAACGGCAGGCTTTAAAGTTCCCCCTGTTGGTAAGTTCTTGAATGTAGAAATCACCTCTAACTCTGATACCTACGAACCGGGTGAAACTGGTACTTTTGATTTGCGTTTGTCAAACACAGAAGGCGAAGGTGTAAAGGCCCAAATTGCTCTTGCCTTGGTGGATGAAGGTATTTTTCTAGTTCGTTCTGATAATACACCAGATATACGTGGCTTTTTCTACGGTTTGAGGAGTAATGCTGTAGGGACACAACTAAGTGCTTGGTACTACTTTGGTAATGTTGGTACATTAGATGGAGCTGTAGGTTCTTTGGAGGCGGCTCCTGAAGGAGCTCGAGCAGCCATGGATGAAAGTGTTTTTGCTCAGAGTAAAGATTCTGGCCTTGCCGAGGCAGAACTGCGCGAGGACTTTAGAGACACTATTCTATGGTTACCTACTATAGAAACTGATGAACAGGGGAGAGCAACAGTTGAAGTTACCTTTCCTGATAATTTGACTGAATGGCGTTTAACAGCTAGAGCTATTACTCTAGGTGACCAAGTAGGAGAAAACACCTATTCAGTAACCACTACTTTACCTGTTATTGCCCGCTTGGCTACACCACGCTTTTTCATTCGTGGTGATGAAGCTTCTGTAAGGGTTATAGGCCAAAACAATTTAGATAGTGACCAAGAAGGACAACTAGAACTGGCAGCAGAAGGTTTTGATATTAAAAATCCTGACCCACAGGCTATTAGTCTGGCAGCAAATGCAAGAGAAACTGCTGACTTTGAAGCTACTGCTTCAGAAACAGGCACTGCTTACTTAACAGCTACAGCGCTTACTCCCGAAGCCAGTGATGCTATGAAAATTCCAGTGCCAGTATTGCCCCATGGTATACGTGATGAGATAGGTTGGGCTGATAGTGGCTCGAGCTTATGGAGCTTTAACCTACCAGAAAAAGTAGACTTAAACAGCACCCAAGGTGCGCTTTATTTAACACCTTCTATGGCAGCAGCAGTTTCACCTGCTCTAGCCTATCTAGCTGGCTATCCTTATGGCTGCACTGAGCAAACCATGAGCCGCTTTTTACCAAGTGTTTTAGCAGCCCAAGCAGGGGATTTGGCTATGTTGCCCGAAGACATAGCTGAAAACCTTGATGATATTGTAGCCAAAGGTTTAAAGCGCCTTTATAGTTTCCAACATGGTGATGGTGGCTGGGGTTTTTGGCAGTATGACGATTCTAATCCTTTTATTACGGCCTATGTGGTTAATGGCCTTATTCATGCTCAAGAAGCAGGCTATAATGTGCGCTCATGGATTTTAGACAATGCCCTTGATTATTTAAATAGTTTTGTCAATGGGGACTCTTCTTATAGTAATTACCGCCTAACTAATGGTGACGCTAGGGCTTATGCTTACTATGCTTTGGCTCGAGCAGGAAAAGACATAAGTGGTCTAGGCAGCAAAATAGGCCGTAATGATATGTCTCCTTATGGTATGGCTTTAAGTGCTTTAGCGCTCGCCATTGCTGGACACGAAGAAAGAGCTAATATTTACCTTGACAGCCTTTTAGAACAAGTAAATGAGCATGAAAGGTTTGCTTATTGGGAAACTGGTGCAGCACGCTATTACTGGAATGACGATCAGATTGAGGCTACTGCTTATGCGCTCGAGGCTTTAGCTCGTTTACGCCCTGATGACCCCATTATCCCTAAGGTGGTTAACTGGTTACTCTTAGAACGCAAAGGAGCGCGTTGGGTTGCTACTAAAGATACTGCTGCTGTGATTAAAGCTGCCTTGGTTCTGGCTGAGGTTAAGGGTGAGAGTGACTCACAATATAATGTAGTAGTTAACTTAAATAACCGTCAACGCGAGGAAAAGCTTATTGTAGGACAGCAGAGTGAAGCTATAAAAATTGATTTAAATGAGCTGCAAGCAGGCGAAAACCAACTCAAAGTAGTAGTTAATGGTAGTGGCACGCTTTATTTGAGCGCTAGTGTTTCTTTCTTTGAGGAAAGAGATTTTATCAAGGTTGATTCTGAGCACTTCTCAATAAATCGCACCTATCAGTCATTAACCCCAGAATTTGATGAGCGTGAACAGCGCTATACCTACAACCGTAAACCATTGAAAGAAGCTAATGTAGGCGACTATGTTTTAGTAACAGTCAAGCTTAAGCCTAAAGGCAATTACCGCTATGTACTAGTAAATGAGCCCTTACCAGCAGGCTACCGTGTCATTGAAAATGATCATGCCTTTAGGATAGCAGGAGTTAAACCCCGCTACGGTTATAATTACTATGGTTGGAACTACTGGTACGATGGACGTGATGTCCGTGATGAGCGAGTGGATTACTACTTTACTTATCTAAGTAATCGTGTAGAGTTTACCTATATTTTGCGGGCTGAGACGCCGGGAACATTTACAGCTTTACCTACGCAGGCTTGGCTTATGTATGAGCCAGAAGTTCGGGGGGTGGGTAGGCAGAAAACTTTGCGAATTGGTGAGGGTGAGTAGCTTTTATGCTATGCCAAAGGTGGTTTACAAACCACCTTTGGCACTGTCATTATAAGTAAGAGTGTTGTTAACCTAAAGCCCTCTCACGTATTTACCCTGACTTATGGTTAAAGGTTGGGATTCAAGTTGCTCTAGTCTCAAAAAAATAAGGAAAAGTTAGCCACCTTAGCTTGCAAGGAGGAACCTGTGTCTAAAGAACTAAACCATTCAAGTTTGCACTACACTATTCTCAAGCATGTTGTTGACAAAGGTTACTCACCAAACATTGAGCAACTGTCAGACCAGTTCGCTAAACCAAAGTCAGATATTATAGATGCACTACAAGCCTTGCAAGAATATCACGGTGTTGTGTTACATCCCCATAACTCGGAAGTATGGGTGATTCATCCATTCTCACTTGCGCCCACCAACTTCCTACTTCGAAAAGGAAATATGGAATGGTGGGGCAATTGTGCTTGGTGCTCACTTGGTGCGGCTTCGCTTCTTGGAGAAGACGTGACCATTACAACAACTCTTGGTGCAAATAGCAGGCAAGTCCAGTTACGTGTTAAAGAGGGGCAGCTTCTTGACAAAGACTTTTACGTTCATTTTCCCATCCCCATGACTGATGCTTGGGACAATATTATTTTCACGTGTACGACTATGCTCTTATTTGAAAATGAAGCGACTATTGAAGATTAGGCAAAACGCCATAATATACCTAAAGGTGATATTCAGCCTGCTGAAGAAGTTTTCAAATTTGCTAAAGCTTGGTACGGGAATCACTTAAGCCCTGACTGGCAAAAGTGGACTCTAGAAGAAGCCAAAGCTATTTTTGAACGATTTAACTTAACTCACCCCGTTTGGGGTATTCCCATTTCCAGTGGCCGTTTTTAGTCACATTGTTTAACTTTTGCTGTAGAAATTTGAGAGTTTTGGTGGGGCTCGAGCCAAGAAAAACCAATCAGTAACTTAGGCCTTATTTGCTCGAGGTAAGATAAAAGAGTGAATCACTATAGGAGTTACATAACAAAAGTTTGGTCAAACTTTTGCCCTAGCAGGATTTACACGCAGGCGGTCTTTGGAATTGCTTATGGGAGATGACGTTTAGAGTGCACACATCTGAGCGTATTGCTGCTAGGCAAGTAAAGATAATATTATGAATATCCTTTGGGTATTATTTGCCATTGCTGCAATAGTGGGCTTGTACTTTTATCAGAAAGATAGCAAGAAAATTTCTGCTGTTTTTAAAAGGCAGGCGCTGCAAAGGACTGGCTCTATAAAAAATGTTTTTGCATCTTACCCCCAATTGTCCTTTCGCCACAGAGACGTTGATATTTTTGTTTCAGCAGGCGATGGTGAAAATGGGTCTTTCACATATGCTAGGTTCTATACAACAGTTTTTCCTAATTATTGCAGTTTTAGGATTACGAGTAGATCAAGGCTAACCATAGTCATGGAAACAAGGCGAGAGCTAAAAAAGGTAAAAATTGACCGAGCTGAATTTGATAACAAATTTATCATTCGTGCAAAGGAAGAGGAATTTATTAGGTCTCTTCTAACCCCAGAAATTCAAATTAAATTGCTCGAGCTTGGTAAAAGACACGGGCTAGAAGTTAGGTTTCTGAACGATAAGCTTTCTAAGACTGAGGATTCTGTAGAAAAGTTTCGTTTCGATATAATAGTTGAGCACTTGTTAATTGAAGATCAAGATTACGAAAGGCTTATAGAAGCAACAATTATGCTCTATGAGCAAATGAAGAAGCTGACCATAGAATTAAATGGTGAAAACTGAAGCTAAGAAGCTGTTTAGTCATTTGGCCGGGTTTGAAAATTTGAGGTAACAAAATATGAATTGGAATCACTTAGCACAAATTGAGACTCGAGGGCAGCAGATTATCATCAAGGATGCAATGATCCTTCTTGACAGTGCTGAGACTACACCTGAGTGGCCTGCAATTGTTGTTGACCCCGGGATGTACGACATAGAAATAAATGTGCCCGAACCGTGGTATTGTGCTCGTGTAAGAGCAAGAAAAGTAGGATCAAACCCTGAACTAGGAAAGATGATTGGTCATTTATCAGTCGATCATGGAAGTGTTGGGATACTAGATTATGAAACGTTCGTTTCTGAAATAAATTCTAGCTACCCTGACTATGAAGAGTGGACTGAGACAGCACTAGATGATGAAATAAACGAGAATTTCTCAGGACAAATTACTTATAAATCTTCATTGCTAGTGTATGTCAAATCAGGCAATGGTGATGGAACATATCCTGTTTATGAGCTAATTGAAGACGGTAAGGTTGTGGGACTAGAGTGCAATTTTGAAGATGACACCTATTAACTCATAAACCACAAGAAAGATTGTGACCAACATGAAATTTAGCATAATTATATTTTTGACTATTTTGGTGGCAACAGCACAAGCAGAGAACTGGAATTGCAGAAACGATTTGGAGATAACATGCTTTTCAGGGAAATGTGAAGTGCGAATTGATAATAGTTTTACTCCTATGGATGTAAATGTTGATGATTCAGGGTCTATGAGTGTTTGTGCCTATACGGGTTGTTGGGAAGGCACAGGAGAGGTTCTTAAAAGTGGAGATTTTACTGTAATAACTGGCACAGATTTACAATTCTCAACTGCTCAAAATTCAGAAAGTATGAATGAGTCTATCGTCATAGTAATAGACACGCATGACAATGTTGCTATACTCAAAGCTGGTGCTTTTGCTCATCCTTTAATATGCAAGAAGTTTAATGGGGTGGAATAATAGCACATAACAATTTAAGGTGTAGAAGTTGTGGTATGTCTAATACACATGAGATTTTCACTGTCAAAAACTTTTAGATAGGAGCTTAAAATATGGCTGCATCGTTTGACTCTTTGTACCCTAACATTGCTTGGTGGGCTGAAGAAATTGGTTGGATTGAATTGGGTCAAGATGATTACAGCAGTTCACTAATTCGTGTACTCGATATGGGTGGCATGCTTTGGGAAGCAGAAGGAAATTACGATACTGTGGCAGAGGCAATGGATGAAGCAGAAATCTTCATTGCAAAGTGGAAAGAGGAAAATGGCTAGTGAGAGTTGTAAGGGTTTTAGTTGGGGCTCGAGCTAAAGAAAACTAAAGTACCTAGTTAGAGCATAACTAAAATTGTGACAAGAGTTTATTATACTCACTATGGGAACCAATCCAAAACCATAAGACACTTGATTTATCTCTTTTGCACAAGGCACGATAGCCTTTACTAACTCGAGCTGAATAAATAGGAAGTTTAGGATGAACCTGCTTAAATTTTAAACTGTTGTGCCAAGGATCTTTCTTGAAAATCTTGTATTGCTTATAGGCTAGTTCTTGTACGTCATCTGGTAAAGCTGTTAACAGCTTACGAAAAGCTTTGGTTGTTTTTGACTTCACAAATCTTCAGAATCACAAGGCTGAGTGAGTCCAGCAAGGTCTTCAGCTTCGGCTTCAGCGAGCAAACGCTCGAGCACTTCAGGAGATTTAGCAAAAGCTTCATCCCAACGACGTTCATCTTCGAGTTCTTCAAAAATGAATTGTGCAATTGCATTCTGGTCAGCATCAGGTAGCTGTTTAACTTCGCTGATGGCCTTTTCAAGTAATTCAGTCATAGATAGATTATAGCAGCTTATGATGGGTAGGTTTGAATTGGTCTCGAGCCAAGGGAAATTAATCAGTAACTTGGTTGGGTTTGGTGGCTCGAGGTAAAATTACTAAGGTGTATTACTATAGGAACACTTATCAAACATTTAACTCGACTAGCACTATAGCATGATGTGTACATGGATATCTAAATTAAGCATATAATTGCTTGTAGGGAAATGTGTTTAAAATATACATTCCTGAACTTAATACCATTAGGTTTGGGTAACAGCAAAGTAAAATGCAGCATAAATCCCATTCGGAGGTGAGAATGTTTAGTACAGAGTTTTTATTGACATCACTAATAGTAGTGCTCATACCCGGAACAGGTGTAATTTATACAGTTTCAACAGGACTTTTTCACGGTTGGCGAGCAAGTATTGCAGCAGCATTCGGTTGCACAGTAGGCATTATTCCACACTTATTAGCAAGTATACTCGGACTATCATTCATTCTTCATATGAGTGCAGTTGTTTTTCAAGGACTCAAATTTGCGGGCGTTATTTACTTATTATATCTTGCTTGGGCTATGTGGCATGAAAAAGGCGCTCTTAAATTTGATGCAATTTCTTCCAAGAGTACCCCTTGGCAAATTGTAATGAAAGCTATCTTACTCAATATTTTAAACCCTAAATTGTCAATATTCTTCCTTGCTTTTTTGCCACTCTTTATCTCACCAAATACCTCATCACCAATAATTGAAATGTTTATGCTGAGTATTTTGTTTATGCTCATAACATTAATTATCTTTGTTTTGTATGGTGTTTTGGCAAGTGTGGTTCGTGAATACATTTCTAATTCACCCAGACTTATTATCTGGTTAAGAAAATCATTTGCAGCTACGTTTGCAGCCCTTGGTGTTAAACTTGGAATGACAAATCAATAAGAAAAACTAATCAGTAATTTGGTTGGGTTTGAGCGCTCGAGTCAATCATCAAATTCATAAAGGGTTTTAGAGTTAGGGCTGTGTCCGAGAACCTCTGGTGACAATCAGAGCTAGGTTGATGTGCTAGAGCAAAAGCAAACTTGTTAGGTGAGGAATGTGTGGTTTAGTTTAGCTGCTCGAACACCCTTTGAGGAACGTTTATGCCAGCTCGAGCCTACCATCAAATCTAACCCCCAAAACCTCAGCAACTTTTGCCAATCGTTGCAAACTGGCACTAGCATAAAAATTTTCCTCATCACGCTGTACTAGTTGCTTAGAAACACCTAACTTCTCAGCCAGTTGCTCTTGGGTTAACCCTTGAACAATCCGAGCCTGAATCAATCCTAAGGGCAACTCTGTTATAGAATGTGTATTAAACTCAGTGCGTTTCTGCTGTTTGAGCGCTTCATAATCAGCTAGGTCTTGATACATTTCCTCAAGCTGGCTTTGCATGGCATCAATTTGTGCTTGACGTAGAATAGGATCAGTTTTCCCTAAAGGTTTTTGTTTTAAATCTTCTATAGCATCAACAAATTTTTGAGCCTCACTTTTTGTTACTCTGTATTGCAATTCATTGGTTATCATCTTTCCAACTCCTTAAATCAAGTTTGATGATTCCTTTAGCTTGTCCAAGTTTATTTATCTGAAAGAAGTCTAAATAACGCAATCCAGCAGGTGTGGCTTGTGACTCGGAAGGAAAGAACTCACCAAAGTACTTAGCCTTTTGAGCGGCACGACCATTAGCAAAGGTAAGAAGTACAGGATCCAGTAATTTACCCTGTACACCTGCTACTTCCCAACAAACATCAAAATCCTTTGGCTCATCCTTATTAGTTGCAAAACTGCCGTCTATATAGGCAATTTCACAACCTGCACTTCTAAGAGCTTCAAGTCCACGTTCCAAACCCTCAAGTAATACCTTCCTTTGTTTTGTCCAGCCCAATTTTCTAACTACCTCTTGCCAATTTGATGGGTGGATGCCTGAAGGTAGTTCACCCCTATCAGCAAAGTTAGGTATCATGACAACATTTTAAATGTCATGATTATTTGTGTCAAGAAAAGGGAAGGGGGGTTGACTTTTTATGGATTTAGTGCTTGAGCCAAGGAAAATTAATCAGTGGCTTGGTTGGGTTTGGTGGCTCGAGTTAAAATTAACAGAGTGAGTTACTACTACAAAGATTATCTACAGAGCATCTGGCCTAACTGTTACTCAGATAAAAGGGAAAAATGAAACGAGCTGAAACAACTGTTAATTAGCTTCTGCTAAACCACTACCTATGGTAGTGGTGCAATTAGGGGTTTTACCAGTCGAGTAGTAAAGTTGGGTAAAAATGTACCTCCCTAGAAGGTGAAATTCTGGAGGTACACATGAATAATAATAAAAGATTTAAGAAGTTGTCACATTCTATATACGAATGTAAGTATCACGTGGTGTTTTGTCCAAAGTATAGATATAAGATATTGAAAGGAGAGATAGGAGATTACGTAAGTAATGCTGTTTATCAGTTGCTAGGATACAAGGACGGAGTAGAAGTAATGGAATTAAATGTACAGGAGGATCATGTTCATCTGGTGATGTCTGTAGCGCCAAAGTATAGCTTGTCAGACATAATGGGATACTTGAAAGGGAAGTTAGCGTTAAGAATGTTTGAGAGATACGAACAGTTAGGGAAGCGGTATTGGGGAAGGCATTTGTGGAGTAGAGGGTATTGCATAAGTACAGTAGGATTGGATGAAGAAAAGATAAGGAAGTATGTGAAATGGCAAGAGAAAAAGGAGAAAGAGAAGGAACAGGAAGAGGAATAAATGTAGGTTAGGGAAAGGAGGGTTAAGGTAGATGTAACATGCCACCTTCTAGGGGCAATAAAATAAGCCACCACCTCAGGTGGTGGTATCTTGACTATCGAGACCTATTCTTTGGTAGAAAAAGTGAATCTGTAACAGGGGAAAAGAAAAATGAGTAATAGCATTTCGCCTATCCCTAAAGTTCCAGATGAGATAAGAGATGCTGTTAATAAAGGTACCCTAGCTGTCTTTATTGGTGCAGGAGTATCAAGGCTGGTAGGGTGTCTAGGATGGAATGAGCTTGCTGAAAACCTTGTCAAGAGGTGTAATAGGGAAAAAATCATCAACTTTAAGGAGAAAGAAACTCTTTTACAGATTGCAGAGCATAAGAAAACAATAACGATATGCTACCACCTATTGAATAACAATGATCATTCTAAAGTTTTTTATGAAGAGATGGAAAAAGCTTTAAAAGAAGGGGACAATGATATTAAGGCCCCCAATATCTATGATGATATTTATAAGTTAAGGGCTTTATTTATAACTACCAATGCTGATACTCATTTCGACAGGCTTTTTAACCCTCCAAATATTCTTTACCAAGATTCTGACTTCAGAAAGGATAGATTAGACAGCACAAATTTATATCATATTCATGGCTCTGTTAGGGATAAGCGTTCTCTGATATTTACGGTTTCTCAGTATATGAAAAGGTATAAAAACCCTGAGTTTAGGAGATTTCTCGAACAAATATTTCGTGAGTACACTGTTCTTTTCTTGGGCTATGGTCTAGCAGAATTTGAAATACTGGATTTCATACTTCAGGATAATCCCAGAAGTCAATCATTGGCTCCAAGGCATTTCATGCTATCTCCTTTCTACAGTCGTGAGGATAATATTCTTAGCTATGAGCAAACATACTATAATGACCTTGGCATTAATGTTCTGGGATATGAAAAGGATGCTAATGGTTACGAGCAACTTATAGAAATTATTAAACACTGGAACGAAGAAATAAACCAAGTAACTAATTACTTGCATACAGCTTCTCAAAGAATTGATGATGCAGTAAGGTAGACATGTCCACAAATAAAATAGTAAGCACACTTCAAGAGATAAAAAACGATAAGAGTTTAGAAAACCATTTTTTCAATAAACTTGCTAAAGCTTCTAAGCCACTTGAATGGTTGATTCCTTTACGAGATGCTGGGTATTTCGATCCTAAGAACAATCCGAAACCTCAAGAAGTACCCGATAATAAGGGTTACTATACGGTCCCACACTGGAATATTTTAGATGCGCTTGAAAATATGGCAGCAAAAAATGAGGAAACGCCCAATGATGAGGTTTCTAAGATGTTACTTGAGATTGTTGATGCAATTATTACGTATCGTGATAATGGAGACAAGATTGATAACTACAGAACTGATTGGAAGCTGTTAGAAACCATTTCCCACTTTCCTATTAATTACATTGGTGCACAGCACATACAATTTATTGAAGATGCACTTCGCCCTAGAATAGATACCTCTTTACTTGACCATAAAATAGGTAATACATTTCTTCCTAAACTCATAAGAGAAGAAGCAAAAGACCTGATAATAAAGTTGTTCAATGTGATTTTGCATTACAGCAAATCATATGGGCAGTATGGTAATGAATATACTTCAGTTATTGACCCTTATTATCTGAAGGAAACCTTAGATAAAAACAAGAAGGGCATTTCTGAAGTTTGCGCTCTTGAGGCTGCTAATATTGCAATAACCAAGATAAAGGGAATATTGAAGGAAGATAAGTTTCAGTTTAATGATGCATGGATACCTACAATAGAAAATCATGAACAGACAGATTTCCCTGATGAATATCAGTGCCAGATTGTTCATTTTGTGCGAGACATGCTTGAGGCAGCAAGATCAAAGGACACTGAACCTTTAATAAAGGATATGTTAATTGAAGAACATGATATATTTAAGCGTCTAGCATATCATCTAATAAATTATCACTATCATTCATTATCCCATTTACTTTGGAGCATAAATTACAATCCGCTTAACATTTTAACTATTCATGAACTTTACGAATTATTTAAAGCCCACTGTAAAAGCTTTGATGAGAAACAAATTGAGACTATCCTAAACTGGATTGAAACTAAAAATTTTGATTGGCTTTATAATTCTTCTGATACCCTTGAAAGAGAAGAGTACATTAAAGCTTACTCTAAGAAAGAATGGCTTCTCCCCTTGCTTGATACTGGCAATGAGGAAGTCAAACGACGTTATGAAACCTATAATTCCATTAATGATACAATAATAAGGCATCCTGGATTTAAGATTTGGTCATCTGGGGGTATCATTCAGGATATTAGTCCAATAGCTGAGGATGAGTTTAAGCAAAAGACTAATGCTGAAATTGCAAGTTATATTAATTCACATAAAGAAAAAGATGATATTTCATGGGAAGACCTTACAGAAGTAAATCTTGCCTCTTCTGTCAGGAAATTTGTAGCTAGTGACCCTATACAATATTCAAAAGACTTAACTCCGTTCCTCTCTATACCTCGAAAATACCAGCATGAATTTCTTAGAGGTTTTGAAGAAGCATGGAGAAATAATAAAGATTTCGATTGGAATGAACTACTACCCTTTATGAAGGAATTAATAGAGGATGCTGGTTTTTGGAATGAAGAAAAGGAAGAAGGCAAATATAAGCACAAATATGACTATAATCGTTGGATTGCTGATACAATAGCAGATCTCATTAAAGAAGGTACAAAAGATGATAAACATGCCTTTTCTCCTGACCTTTTACCAATAGCAGAACAAATAATTTTACTTCTTTTTAAGAACGTAAAGGGTGACATGAACATGATGAATGACCTTATAACTTCAGTTTTAAACTCATCAAAGGGTAAGGTGTTCATGGCATCTATAAATTACTCACTCCGTTATGCACGTTTATATCTTCAAGACAAAGAAGATAAATGGATAGAATCTATAAAGTCTGAATTCACAGAGCGTCTCGATAAAACAAAAGAACCTGGCTTGGAATTTTCAATAGTTATTGGTTTACATCTTCTATACTTGAACTACCTTGATAAGCAGTGGGTAATCCATAACTTCAATAGAATACTTGATCTTAAGAGTGACAAGCATTGGGAAGCCGCTTTCATTGGATATATTGTTAGAACATCAAAAATACATGAGGAAATGTATAAACTTTTGCGTGATAATGGTCACTATGAAAAAGGTCTTTCCTATTCATTCAGCGATAAACGTGCTTCAAAAAAGCTAGTTCAAAATATAGCCATTGGATATTTAGCAGGATGGGATGACTTGGAAGAGGCAGATAGTTTACTATGTAAATTACTTAAGACTGATAATACGGAACACATATCCGAACTTGTTACCTTCATATGGTCATTTAAGGATAGGGATAATAAAGAACTACAACACAAAATCAAGCCCTTATGGAAAGCAATGATAGAAAAGATAGTTCCTAATAAAGACGAGTATCGTATCATCGCATCTAATCTAGGGAAATGGCTCTTTCTTGTTGATACTATTGATGATGATATTTATGAGTGGTTAAAAATTTCTGTGGAAGCTATAGAAGATAATTTAGACTCACGTTTCTTTATAGAATACCTCCGCAGACACGCTATGAAAACACCTAGTATGGTAGGTGGTTTATATCTAAAAATGCTTAATGCTGGAACTTACCCAGATTATGATAAAGAGGATATTATTGCCATTGTTCAGATCCTCTATGATTCAAATGAAAAAGAAACAGCTAACAGAATTTGTAACCTTTACAACTTAAAAGGAATTAGATTTCTGAGGGAAACTTTTGAAAAGTATAATCAACTCTAATGCAATCACTCAGAAGGGGATTGATTTTTGTTTCACAGACACAATTTGCTTACTAATAGTTAAGAGAATAGTACCCTACAATTAAATATCACTTATATCCTCGAGCCCAGCAACACCAAAAGAAGTCTCTAAAGCCTTCTCAGTAACCTTTTGATAAACAGGCTTCAAAAGCTCTGCTAAATCTACATCTACAAAATCAGCTTTTCCCAAACGGCGTAGTGTGCTCATAGGCACAGCAGGTTCTTTAATATTAAAATGTAACTTTCCTACTGCACTACTTTCTCCCCAAAAGCTTTCTAAGGACGCTGAAAGTGGCTCAATCTTCTCAACGATTTCTTCCTTGGTGTCATCTTGGGCATGCCTTTCCCACAAGGCTGCCATAATTTGCTCAGCACTCCTACCCCGCAAGCGCATGAGCAAAAAAGGGTCCTCATCAAACTGTTCTGCTAATAGATAGTGGCTAGCAGCTGTGTGCTTGCATACTTCACTCCAATCAGGACAGGAACAGTCACTAACAAGCTCCTCTCTTAAAGGGAACAGACTAATTCCTACTTGCTCAAAGATTTCTTCAATACCTGTAGGCATTTCTCCTGCCAAAAGCTGTGCAGCGAAAATAGCTTGTTTAGCAAGTGCATCAAACACCTTTTCCCAATGCTCATCATCTAGAGGTGTCATTTCAATAGTGACTTTATAAGGTGTTGCTCTAGAACCTTGCACTTTAGCAATAACCTTGTTGCCCTTTTCAGTTAGACTTATTACTTGCCCAGCTCGAGCATACCTCTTACCCCTAGCCAGCCTCCCAGAGTCCATTAAGCCTTCCATAGCTTTGATCCAGCGATCTGCCCACCAACTCTCAGCGATTTTACCCTTTTTGCTTTTAGCTTTTAGCCCACCTTCTACTTTCTTAGGTTTACTGGTAGGAAAATCATAATAATAGGCCATTTTAACCAAGCTCCTCTTTTCTTAATTGTACTAACTCACGTAGTGATTTGGTATCAAGTTCTGTAACCCACTTTTCACCTGTTGACACCACACTATCGGCTAGTGCCTGTTTTTTGGTAATCATCTCATCAATACGCTCTTCTAGCGTACCTATACAAACAAACTTATGTACTTGTACATTTCGCTTTTGTCCAATACGAAAAGCTCTATCTGTTGCTTGATTTTCTACAGCAGGATTCCACCAACGGTCAAAGTGGAAGACATGAGTAGCCTTAGTGAGGTTTAAACCAGTGCCACCTGCTTTTAAAGAAAGAATAAAAATAGGTGCAGAATTTTCTTCAGCTTGAAAGCGTTCGACCATAGCCGCACGTTTTTTAGCAGGTGTACCACCATGTAAGAATAGGGTCTCAACACCAAATTGCTGTTTAAGGTAGTGATTAATCATTTCCCCCATTTCTTTAAACTGCGTAAATATCAAACTACTATCGCCAACATCTAAAGTAACCTCGAGTAAATCTTTTAAGCGATTTAACTTGTAGCTGCGGTTTTCTAGTTCTGCTATACCCTCATGTAAAAACTGTGCAGGATGGTTACAGATCTGCTTGAGCTTCATAAGCATACTAAGCACTAAGCCACTGCGTGCTATACCTTCGTCAGCACTAGCAATTTCTTTCAAAGCGTCTTGAACAACTACTTCATAGAGGCTAGCTTGTTCTTCTGTGAGTTTGCAATACACTTTAGTTTCAGTTTTTTCGGGTAAATCTTTGATTATGCTTTTATCGGTTTTAAGCCTTCTGAGTATAAAGGGAGAGGTTAAGCGGCGTAAGGAATCAAGAGCCTCCTGATTTTGTTCACGCTCTATAGGCAAAGCCATATTTTTCCTAAAAGCTTGCCTCGAGCCCAAATAACCAGCATTTAAAAAGTGCATAATTGACCACAGCTCACTCAAACGGTTTTCTACAGGTGTACCAGTTAGGGCTATACGGAAACCAGCTTTTAAGCTATAAATAAGTTTGCTTTGTTTAGCCTCAGGGTTCTTAATGTTCTGGGCCTCGTCTAAAATAACTCCTTGCCAAGAAATATCTTCAAGTAGCTCAGCATCACGTCTTACAATGGCATAACTGCTTAACACTATATCAGTTTTCTTCAAAACATCTTTAAAACCCTTACCCTTTAAGCGTTCAGGACCTTGATGTACTAATATATGCAAACTAGGAGTAAAAGTTTCAGCTTCTTTTGACCAGTTAGTAACTACCGAAGTAGGGGCAATTAGCAACACTGGTCCCTCGAGCTGCTTTTTAGCTTTTTGATGGCTAAGTAAGCTAAGAGTTTGAATAGTCTTGCCTAAACCCATATCATCTGCTAAGCAAGCTCCTAAACCTAGACTTTGTAAGAACTCGAGCCAAGAATAACCTTTACGTTGATAAGGGCGCAGTTTACCCTTTAGACCTTTTGGTTGGGGCAATAACTTAAACTTCTCTTTACCTGAAAGCTTATCCATCCAATTAGCAATTTGCCCCTCAAACTCAACTTTCTGTACAGGTAAACCAGCTATTTCTTCATCTGTTGTTAAGCTTAGCTGCATGGCCTCGAGCAAACCAACCTCTTGCTGCTGCTGGCGTTTTCTAAAGAATTCAGCAGCCGACTCCACTTGTTCAGGGTCAAGTCTTACCCACTCTCCACGTACTTGTACTAATGGTGATTTTAGAGCTACCAGAGTTTCAAACTCTTCAGGAGTTAAGGTACTATCCCCTAAAGCAACATCCCACTTGTAATTAATTAAATTTTTAAGCTGCACTACACCACTTGCTACACCTTCGCCACTATCGCTAGGAGAGGAAAAACGTAGTTTTAATCCCAGCTGTGAGCTAGGACGTGTCCACCAAGATGGGACTAGTACTCCAAAACCGCTTTGCTCTAACAGCGGAGCGGTATTGCGCAAGAAATCAAAGGCTTGCTCACCATTCAGAGTAGCTTTTTCAGGTGCGGCACTTTGCAGTGCTTTTTTGAGTGGTTCAAATAGGCGAGCTGTATAACCTAAACCAGTAAGCAAAAGCTCATGGGCTCCTTCAAAACGTTGCCCTAATTTGCCAAGTGTATCTAATTCCTTTTTCCATACTGCCTTAGCAGGAATAAACAGGCTGGGATCATCTTTTCCCTGCAACAAAAACTTTAGAATCCACTGTTTTTTCTTAGATCTTGGGCTAGGTTCTTCTAATCTAAAGGCTACTCGAGCATGCTCATTGCTAGCAACATGAAGATTACGAAGCCAATTGGGATATTTTTCTGCCAGATTTTGCAGGTTTTTAGAAGGTTTATCAACATACCCTTTGTTGTCTAGTAAAGCATAAATCCATTGATTCTGGTATTTAGGTAACTTGCCACTGCGAGTTGCAATTCCACTTTTTATATCTTCATCTAATGAGGCTCGCACTACACTGTCAGCTACTGTTTGTAGAAAGTGCTCGAGTAATTCCTGAGACAACATTGGCTTTTCAGGATCTTTACAGGAAGCAAGGCAAATTGGTGGTAAATTATCACGTAGCTCAGCAACTTTGCGACTTTGTTCTACTCCATCAAGTATTAGTTTCCAAAAGACCTTGAGTTTATTGCCCTCTAAAGCAGTAGAAGGTATAAAAGAATGACTAGCTAAGGCTTCTAAGACCAAATAAGCTGCTTTTTGCCAAAAGTATATATCTGACCCCAACTGAGCGTTACCAAAGAAGTATTTCAGCACATCCTTTTCACTAAGGGCCATAAGTAGTTTTAGGCTATCTTTTGGGTTTAGTGCTCGAGCAGGTACATGCCACTGGCGCAACTTAAATTTGGCAGTAGAAGCTTTAACAAAACCCAAAGAACTATGCTGTGGGGTGTAACCCTTGCTAGGTAACCAAAGTTTTAAATCAAATGATTCTAAGCTATCTTCAGGAACAGCTAGCTTTTTACATAATGTAATTAAGTACTTTTCCAATTGCTCTGCAAATAAAGCAAATGGATGTAGTTTATGATTTTTTGTAGCATACTCTGGATTTACTTCTGCCCAAAAAACAAGACATGAATTAGCAGGGTGATTGTTGTCAGGTTGCCACAAAGCATGAAGAACCAACATTAATCATTAGTTTACGATATCTGTATGCATTGTGCCTAACCTGTTCTATGCTTAATCAGTAAATTTTATAAAAAGAGCGCCTGCATACGCAGGCGCTAAAGGGGGTAAAAGGGGGGCAATGCTAGATGCACTTAGAATGTTAGCATATAGGTAGATATATGTCTAGTCCCCTTTGACTCACTATTCTAATAAAGCTTTTTGGCTTTAAAATAATTAACTTAGCAAAAAAATTCTTGCATTTGCCAAGGTTTATCTATCAAGTTGTGCATTTTGTGAGCACCTAATTGAACAATAGTATATATAGGGTAAACGCAGGCCTATTGCAAAGCAAGTCTAATTTATCTGAAAATTAAGAGTCCATTTCTTGCTCATCTCTATGCTGAAGTTCATAAAGGTGATTATAAAGTCCTTGTTTTGCTATAAGTTCTTGGTGTGTACCTTCCTCAACTAACTGCCCCTCGTCCAAAACAATTATCTTATTGGCATTGTGAATAGTAGAAAGGCGGTGAGCAATAATGATGCTAGTCACACCCTTTCGCTTAGCAAAAAGTCCATCAAGGGCGTCTTGAATTACTGCTTCGGACTCACTGTCAAGAGCCGATGTTGCTTCATCAAGTATTAATACTTTGGTTTCTCTAAGGATAGCCCTAGCAATGGCAATACGCTGCTTTTGTCCTCCAGAAAGCTTCACACCCCTCTCGCCTATCTCAGTGCTATAACCTTCAGGTAAATCTGTAATGAACTTGTGAGCATTGGCAAGTTTGGCCGCTTCTATAATATCTTCATTACTTGCTTCGGGTTTAGCATAGCGGATGTTTTCCTGTACACTCCCTGAAAATAGTGTGGGTTCTTGTGGAACTATAGCTATAGCACTACGCAAGGTATCAAGTTTGTACCCCTGTACATCTTGTCCACCTATTAGTATCTCACCTTCATCTGGGTCATAAAGCCTGTCAATTAACTTAGTAATTGTGCTTTTACCTGCTCCAGATGGTCCTACAAAAGCTGCTGTTTGGCCTGCTAAAATGTGAAAACTTAAATCTTTAAGTGCAGCGATTTCTGCCTGAGGAAAAGTAAAACTCACTTTATGAAAAACCACTTCACCATTTGGTATTTGAGTGAGTGTTCCTTCTTTTTCTTCGTTAGAGTCTAATAAGCTAGAAACTCGCTCTAGAGCTGCCATACCTGCTTGTAATTGATTGTTAAAAAACATAACTGAGGTAACTGGGCTTTGCAGCATGCGCTGATAAAGCAGAAAAGCAGCTAACTCGCCAAAGCTTAAGCTTTTTTGCGCCACCAACCAACCTCCTACCAAAAGGATAGCTCCCATACCGTACTCAGCTGTTATAGTAACAAGTGCTTCCATCATTCCCACATCTTTGCGGCGATTTAAGTTAAGCTGCATATAAGTATTATTTTCCTTGCCAAAGCGGTTAATTTCTAAAGGTTCGTTGGCAAAAGCTTTGACTACTTGGATATTGCTAATTGCCTCATTAGCGACAGCAGTCATTTCACCTACACGCTTGCGTATTTTACGAGAGGCCTGTCTTAAAGGTTCTTGATAATGGCGAGTTATACCTGCTAGAAGCGGTACGACTATTAAGTTCACTAATGCTAATTGCCAGTGCATTACAAATAAAATGACTGCAACTACAATTATACTAAAAAGTTGTCCCATTAGACGTGTAGCACCTGCTTGAATCATACCCTCGAGTGCATTAACATCACTAACCACACGTGAGACTAATGATCCAGAGCGTTCCTCAGTGAAGCGTACTACTGGAAGCCTAAGTAAGCGCGAGTAAGCTCGCATACGAATATCGCTAATAATGTTTTGGGTAAAAGCATAGCTAAGGTACATACCTGCATAGCCAAAGACAGCTCTAAGCAAATAAAAAAGTGTGAAGCCCAATCCTAAAAACAAAAAAGGTCTTATCTGACCGCTAGGAATTACACTATCAAAAGCAATGCGGGTGAACTGTGGTCCAACTGTACCTAACGCAGCAGATAAGCTAATAAGTGATGACAAACCAATAACTTGCCATTTGTAAGAGGCTAGTAATCGCCAGAGCTGAATAATTGTTCCGAAATTATTTGATTTTTCAATCATATTAAATTTTAGAGTTTCTGTTTCCTGCTAGAGTTTTTTGTAAAATATAATTAGATGTCATTGTTAAATCACAAAATAGTTCTCCTGATTTATAATTAGTTTTTTATAGTTTGTAAGGAACCCTAACATCTGGTGTTCCTTCTTTAAAGTCTTTAGTGTTTCTAGTAACTAGAATGCAACCTTCTTCTTTCGCAGTAGCATAAACAACAGCATCTGGCAATTTCACTTTTGTTTCCCTTCTTATAAATATAGCTTGTTCTGCAATTTCAATTGAGAGCTTATGTACTTTGAAAGAGCTAAGGAAAGATCTGACTATTTTCTCTTCTTCTTGCCCTTCTACCCCAACTAAAACTTCCATATAGGTAGTAATACTGATATGTTTTGCCTTATAAAGTTTTAGCTCTTCTGCTGCTTCCCAGATACCATTTAGGTAGTCAATAAGAATATTAGTATCAAACACTGCTTTCAAACTTAACTCCATTCAGATCTTATTTCTTCTTGATAGGCAAGACCATCTTTTTTTCTACCTTTCCACAGCCCAAAAGCATCTTCCATAGAATTACTGGTTTTTTTAGCTAGATACTCATCTATAGCTTCCCTAATTAATACAGCCCTAGACTTGTTTTCTTTTTCACATATAATGGCCAAAGATTTTATTACATCATTAGGTATATCAACAATAGTTCTCATATGATTGATGATATATATCATCATATGATGTTGTCAAATGCAAGCTGCCTTATAGCTTTCCAAATCAAAAAAAGTTACACTAACTGAGTAATTATGCCACCCCTTACTACAAGCTTTCCTAAAAGCAATGTGGCAACTTATCCAAGCCTAAATAATACCTTCAAAAGCGAAGCGTTGCCTTCTATTAGTCTTATTACTTTAATCCTGAGTATATTTTACTCTCTTTTAGCCTTGATAGACATACTTTCTTCCCCTATCGAGACTAGACTTAGCCTTGTTTTAGTAGCATTGGCTTCAAGTGTTGCTTTACTGCTTTTGTACTTCCTTCTTAAATTCAATATTTTATCCTTAAGCTATCTAAAAATAACCACTGTGCTTATTATGGGTATTGCTCTTGCTAATAGCCTTGCTCACTTTTGGATAACAAAAGATATCATCCAAGGTACAAATATCCTTATAGTAGTGATTATTCTAGGGAGCTTTTTACTTTCTACTTCTTGGGTATTGATTTTTGTTGGTTTATCATGGCTAGGTTGGGGGGCAATAGTTGTTTTTACAGATGCAAGCAATTTATTCTACTTTGGCTTTTCACTGTTTTTTGCTTCTGTACTTGCTGTAGTCATTCACTACTCGCAAAGTAACCTACTTAAAAACTTGGCTTATTTACGTACTAATCTAGAAAAGCAAAGCACTCATTTAGAATCCATGATGGCAAACATTACTCAAAGTGAAGAGCGTTTTCGCCGCTTGGCAAATGCTAGTTTTGAAGGTATTGTTATTCATGACAAAGATAAAATATTAGATGCCAATAAAAGCTTTGGTAAGTTGTTTGGTGTTGAGATTGATGACATCATTGGCAAGGACTTAATAGATCTTTTTGCCCCTAAATCTTTAGAAATAGCTCGAGCAAACCTAAAAAAAGGTAAAAAGGAAGTTTTTGAAGCATTTGCTAAAAAAAGAGATGGCACCATTTTTCCTGTAGAGGTCATTACTTATGATTTGCCTTATGAAGAAGGTGTTGTACATATTGCTTCACTAAAAGATATCACTAAGCGTAAAGATGATGAAGCTAAGCTTATAGCTTCCCAGCAGAAACTCGAGCAACAAAATACCGAGCTTGTTCGTGCTAATAAGCTAAAGAGTGCTTTTTTAGCTAATATGTCCCATGAACTTCGCACACCTTTAACTGCTGTCACTGGTTACGCCGAAGTTCTTTTCAATCAAGATTTTGGCCCCCTTAATGAAAACCAAAAGCAGTATGCCCATGATATATACGATGCAGGCATACAGCTTATGGAACTTATAAGCCGTATTTTTGATCTATCTAAACTAGAAGCAGACAAAGTGACTCTGCACATGCAAAATGTTAATGTAGATAGTCTTATACAGAGTGCCTTTGTAATAATTCGAGCCCAAGCTGACGCTAAAGGCATTACTTTAGAAAGTACCAATTGTTCTACCAATCAACTTTTTGTAGACCCTGTACGTATAAAGCAGGTGCTTTATAACTATCTTTCAAATGCTGTAAAGTTTACACCACAAAGTGGCGTAGTTAAGATAATTGCTGAGGATATTGATAAGGGGGTACAAGTAGAGGTGATAGATACAGGCATTGGCATTGCTGAAAAAGACATCCATCAACTTTTTCAACCTTTTTCACAGATAGATAATGCCGTTAACCGTGTCTATGAAGGTGCTGGCTTAGGTTTGTCGCTCAGCAAACGACTTATTGAATTACATGGTGGCAAAGTGTGGGTGGAAAGTAAAAAGGGACAAGGAAGCACTTTTGCATTTTGGTTGCCAAAGGCATCATCTAGTAAGTAGTTCGTCTTTGTTTATGGGTTTGGGTATTAGGTGGGTTGCTCCTACTAGCTCAAGTGCAAAGTATCTAAAACATCAAAAAAGTTGGGAAATGTCTTAGCAACACATTTAGGATTCTTGATAGTAACGCCTTTCAAACGTAGTCCTGCTAGAGCAAAGGCCATTGCCATGCGATGGTCTCCATAAGTATCAATTTCAGCAGCCTTTGCTTCTTTTAAAGGGTTAATCACTATATAATCTTTGCCTTCTTCTACTTCTGCACCAAGCTTGGTAAGTTCAATATTTAATGCTTTAAGACGGTCTGTTTCTTTTATGCGCATGTTCCAAACATTTTCTATTCGCACAGGACTATCAGCAAATAGTGCCACCACTGCTAGAGTTTGTGCCTGATCTGGCATATCGTTTAAGTTAAAACTTCCACCTTTTAACTTGCTATTTGCTGGTGCTATAACTTCACAACTCTTTTCAGTCCAGTTCACTGTACAACCCATCTCACCTAAGACATTTGCTAGACGCTTATCTCCTTGATAAGAACCACTGCCAACATTCTCAATTTTCACTTTGCCACCTGTAATGGCTGCTGCTGCCCAAAAATACCCTGCTGCCATAGCATCGCCTTCAATTTGATAATTTCTGGGCTGGTACTTTGCAGGAGAAATATGGAAGCTTTTATAGTCTTTGCGCTCTATAGTCACACCAAAATCACTCATTATTTTTAAAGTCATGTCTATAAAAGGCTTGGATTGAAGTTCCCCAGTTACTTCAATAGTAACAGACCCTTTTGCATAAGGTGAAGCCATCAGTAATGCTGATAAATACTGTGAAGAACTGTCCCCAGCTATACTAGTTTTGCCTCCTTCCATTCCTTTTGCCTCTACTATAAAAGGAGGACAACCAGATTCATCAACTGTTTCAGCTTTAACACCTAAGCTATGCAAAGCAGCTAAGAGGTCTTTTATAGGACGCTGGCGCATTCTCTCGTTGCCATCGAGTCTATAATGTCCTTCACCTAAAGTAACCAAGGTTGCTAGAAAACGTATAGAAGTTCCTGATAATTTTAAGTCCAAGTTGGCCTCCTTAACAGGAATTTTGCCACCTTTGCCTTGCACTGTAAAAGTGGTGTCATTAGCCTCAACAACTATGCCTAAGGCATTTAAAGCGCTTACCATTACCTCCGTGTCTTCTGCAATGAGAGTATTTGTAAGTGTAGAAGTACCTTCAGCTAAAGCGGCAATTATAAAAGCACGGTTACTAAGGCTTTTAGAACCAACAACGTTAAGAGCAGAATCTATTTTTCCTCTAGGCTCAATGGTTATTTTTTCTGGATAGGTAACGTTTAGCATGAGAATAATTATAGATTTTAGTAGTGAGCTTCTCATTTGCTAGTGCTCTAAAATCAAATTAAGAGCAACTGCTAGGCCTGAGCCTGAAGCAGTTTTTGGCTTCTAAAATCAAGGATCAAGAACATGCAAGATATATCTCATTTACTTATCAAAAAAATATTCGCTATCTTTTTGTTACTTTCTTTATACTTTAGTCAATTTCTAGGAATCGCTTTTTCAAATGAAAATAAAGAGACTGCGGTTGTTAATGAAACTACTACTCAATCAAAAATGGAAGGTGATCCCTCTCAGCCACCTATAAATGCTGAGGAAGCGCTTAAGGAAGCTCGAGCTTTAGCCCAAGAAGCTCGAGAAACCTATGTAGGAGTTACCTTTAGTATAGATCAGCCCCTTTGGCGCCTTACTGTGCAACAGCTTGATCTGGCGCTAAGTGCCGAAGCTAATAATTTAGAGGTGTTACGCTTTGCAGTAGAAACATATGCTGAGCTTGGTTGGCATAGCCGTACTTGGCTTTACTGGGAGCGTTACTTAGAAGCAGGCGGAGAAAGAGATCCCGAATTAGTTGCAAAGGTGGGTGAATCTGCTACAGAACTAGGCTACTCTCATTATAAATCAGGAGATATACAAGGTGCCCTTGACTACTACGAGGAAATTCTAGAAAAAGACCCTAAAAATTCAGAGGCTATAGTTTGGTTGGCCCGAATTTATTTTGAACAGGGCAAACCGAAAAAGTCTCTACCTTTTTGGCAAGTTGCAGCTAAAGAGAAGCTTTCTAAAAGTGCAGACTATTTTTTAGAACGTACTCAACAACAAATAGCCCATGGTGTAGCAGCAAGCAATGCTTTTAATGAAGGTATGACATCTTATCAAGAAGGTAATCTTGCAGCTGCTCAACAAGAATTTAGTGAGGCCACGCAGGCAAATACTGATTTTAAGGAAGCTTGGGTATGGTTAGGACGTACAAGTCTAGAGTTACAGCAACCTCGAGCTGCTGAGCAAGCTTGGCGTAAAGTAACTGAACTAGTTCCTGATGATGAGAGTGCAAAATATTTCTTGCAAATTGCTACTGAGCAACTTACTTGGGGTATTTTAGCTGCTACAGCTTTCCGTGAAGGAATTACTTTATATGATCAGGGAAACTTAAGTGAAGCCAATACTCGTTTTGTTTCTGCGGTGAATCACAACCCCAACTACCTTGAGGCCATTAAGTGGGCAGCGCGCACCTACCAAGAAGAAGAAGATAATGGTAATGCCATTCGTTACTGGCGAGCTGCTCTAAGTATTGACCCCAATGATGAGGCTGCTAAATACTTCCTTTCTACTTTGTTAGCTAGTAGTTCTTATAATGCTAGACCCAGCTTGAATAACCTAGATACTTCACGAGTTGATAATCCTTTTGATAAAGGTTTAGAGAGCTATCAACTTACCGACTTTCAAGCAGCTAAGAAATACTTTTTGCTAGCTACAAAGAAAGAGCCTGATGAAGGTGAAGCTTGGGGGTGGCTAGGACGCATTCATTTTGAGCAAGGTAACTATAAAAAAGCCCTACGTTACTACAATAAGGCCCTTAAGCTTGATCCAAAGAACGAAAATTTTTCATTTTTTGTTAGAGAATCTAGGAAACTTTTACAAGCAAACAGGTGAGTGTGGGATTTTTGATTTTTAAGGATATGGAATAATGCTCACAGGCATTATCTTTGCTAAATAAAGCATATATAAAACCATATTATGTTTGTATACTGATGCTGCACCAGATAAGGAAATGGCTAAACCTCTTAGGTTCCCCCATCATTTCAAATTTGGTAGAGCAATAATAAATAATACTGGATACATTTATGAGCACAGAAAAAACTACTGAAGCCACTCTAGAAACATTGCCACAGGAGTCTTTACCTTGGCTCGAGTCTGAAACATGGGGCGAAAGTTCCATGTGGCAAACAGATTTTCAATCCGAATCCTTTTGGGAAAGTGATAGCGTTGAGAGTGAAGATATTCATCCAAATACTCTGTTAGAACAACCTCTATCTTCAGAAGGCCAATTTGTAGAGCCCTCGAAAGATCACTTATTTGAGGAAAGCCAACTTGTCGAGGTTGTAGAAGGAGGTATCTTATTAGCAGATCCTCTTGATGAAAATCCTTTGGATGAACCTCCTACTGAAAAAGAGTCTTTTACAACCAATGAGTCAATTAACTTACAGGAAGTGGAAAAAGAAGGAATTAAACCAACTGATACACTTTTTGATAATTTTCCAGTTGATAATGACTCTAATTTAGAGGAGTCTTTAGATGTTGAAAACTTACCTGAATTAGAGAACCTAAACCATGAGGAAAAGCTAAAAGCAGATCCATTCTCTCCTGACCTAAAGGCTCCACTAGAGGTTCCCCTGACAGGGCGGAGCGAAGTGCAGAGCAAGGGAAACCCTGTCAGGGCAAGTGCAATGAATGGTTCTTTCTCTGAAGATAGCGAAACTTCAGTAAAACAAATAGCGCCTTTAAATACAGATGTTAGGGATTTAGATGTTGCTCAAGTTAAAGAAACTGAAATTCAGCCATCAGTGGAACAGCCAACACATTTAAGTACAAGTCTTAGAGACGTCTCTTCAGTAGATAAAAATGAGGTTGATTTGGATACCCTTCAAACAGCAGAAATTGAAACTAAACCATTAGTTGAGCACTCAACAGCCCTAAATACAATTCCTAGCGACCCTGATCCAGACCTCTTGACAAACAAGAATAGTGGAGAAGCAATTGCGATAGATATTCCAATTCATCTTGTTCCTATTGTAAAAGATTTAATTAATTTGTTTGAACAATACCCTTCTACTAAAGTACAGAGTTCAACTTTTAAAAATACATTTAAACATAAGTAAGCATCACTGTAAGAGTTTTTGTGGAAACTGCCAGAATTTAGTTAAAAGAAGTGGATTCTTAGAATCCACTTCTTGGCTTCTAATATTCTTTTAGAAAACTAAATTTACTGAGCAGCAATGCTAAAATCAACGTATTCGTAAATATATATTGAACCAGTATCAATCGTACTACCATCATTATCTTGGGGGGAACCTATAGCTATTATATCAGCAGAGATAGCTACAGATTTACCATAAAGATCATTCTTTGAACCATCTTTGGCAAAGAGTTTTCTAGCTTCTTCCCAATTACCATTATCACCTTTTTGACGCTCAAAGACATAGGCTGCACCAGACAAATCAGCTTTTTCTTTATTTCTATAGGCCCCTACTACCACTGTGTCGGCAGAAATGTCTACAGCAAAACCAAAGTCATTAACCCTTCCTGCAAACTCTTCCACATCACTTGCCACCAACCTCTTCGTTTCTCCCCAATTATTAATACCTCCTCGATTACGCTCAAAGATATAGGCTGCACCAGCATGCCCTCTAGGTGTGTCGGTATTGCTTTCTCCATGGGCGCCTATAACTACAGCATCAGCAAAAATAGCTACCGAGGTACCAAATAAACCATCTTTGTCGCCATCACCGTTAGCTACAAGTTTTTTAACTTCTTCCCAATTATCCATGCCACCTGCATTGCGTTCAAATATATAAACTGCTCCATCATCAATAACACCACCAATATTTGCTGCAGGAGCCCCTATCACTATCAAATCATCATAAATGTCTACAGATTTGCCAAAGTGATCTCTTGCTACTCCATCGCTTGCAAGCAACTTCTTAGTTTCACCCCAATTATGAGCACCATTTGTGCTGCGTTCAAAGACGTAAGCTTTGCCAGTATCCAAACCATTATTGCCACCAAGGTTAGCTCCTACTACAACTGTATCATTAAATATACTTACAGAAATTCCAAACTGATCACCCCATGTTCCATCACTAGCAGTTAACTTCGCAACTTCTCCCCAGTTATTAGTACCGCCCGTATTGCGCTCAAATATATGGGCAGAGCCTAGATCAAAGCTATTAGTTTCATTCTGAGGGCATCCTACTACTATTGTATCACCAGAGATAGCCACAGCAGAACCAAATCTATCACCTTCTGTCCCATCACTAGCAGTAAGCTTGGCTACAAATACCCAATCATCGTTGTCTTTCTCGAGCACATAGGCTGAGCCAGCATTAGAACCTTTTTCTATATTATGGTCAATTCCTACAACCATAGTATTACCATCTATGCTTACAGAGCTACCAAAACGGTCAAAAGCCATCACATCAGAGGGGAGTTTCTTTAGGTTTATATCAGCAGAGTGACAATCAATGGTACTGTTATCTGACAAGCAAGGATTATTATTAGAATAAGCTAAATCTAAAGCTCTTAACTTCTCGAGTTCTAGCTGAAGATTAGAAGATGATTCAGTATCTTCTCTATTGTTAATATTTGAGTTATTTGGTAATTTCTGAGTATTGGTATTATTTTTTGCAACCACTAAATTTATATCGGCATCATTATTTGTAGTACTTGGTCTTTGCCAATAAACTTCAGCATCACTTACAGAACCTAATTGTGAGTTAATCTTAGCCAATGCGTCTGTAGTTAGATTCTTAGTATGCACCTGCCAAATGCCACTCACCTTTTGGCTATAACCTAACCAATTACCATCAGCTGTTATGTGGGGATGGTTTATGCTTGTATTACTAGCAACTACAGTAGTGGTTGTGTTTATATTTAAATCTTTTAACTCTGCTACTTTATTAACTTCATCAACAACTAGCCAAACTACCTTTTGACCATCCGCACTTACACTAGGGTGTGTTTTGTTATTAGGGCTTTGTGTTACAAGTTTGTAGTTACCCATATATAAGTCATAGAGATATATCCAATCATTATCATTTGCGATGTCTCGGACCAGCACTAAGTATCGCCCATTACTACTTATACTGGGATCTCTTTGTGATTTAAAGTGTTCTAGGAAAAAGCCTTGATATAAAGCAGTTGCTTTTGTCTCCGAGTAAATCCGACCATAAACCTTATTAAAACCATTATCTTCTTGTTGCCAAGCTATATGTCTACCATCAGCACTGCTAGAAACATTTATCTCATTGGCAGTTGTTTCAGTTAGTTTATGAACACTTTTAGGATTAATGTGTAAGCGATAAATTTCTAAATTATTTGTGCCAGCAGTTTCACGCTGCAGGTTCATAATTATTATATTGCCATCTAGACTTCCAGCTATAGACTGGATTTTGCTATTGCCTGCATAGATCAGAGTACTAGAATTCTCATCTAGGTTGTAGCGTATTGCTTGCCAAGGATTAGTATCGTTAGGATCATGGCTAATATAATATACGTACCCTTCACTGTGCTTGCCCTGACGGGGTTCGAGGGCAGGTCCTAAATCGCCATTTGTAGTACTTAATTTTGAAGTGCCAACTTTAGCAATCAATGTACTCAATTCTTCAGGGGATAGATTCTGATTTTCTAGCTGTAAGATGGCATTATTTATGTCTGAATTATCAAATATAGCAGAAGTTGAGCTTTTTGCAATAACTACATTTACATGATAGCTAATGAACAAACCAAAAACAAATATTAATAAAGCTAAGTACTTGCGCATGGATGAATTTGCCTTTCATTTACAAGTCATTTAAGTAAATCTAGAGGCTTACTTAAAGGAATAACGCTAAGATATTTTAGCGTTAACTAATAAGCTAGTATTGCAAAACATAGTTATATTTACTTAACTAAAAATTAATTTTTCGCAGGGATGAATAAATCTGAACTAGCCATTGCCTCCCAATCAAATTATTAAGATAGTTCTATACAAGTAATGATATGTTGGATCTTAGCCTTGTTAGAGCTATCGCTTCATCATTACATGAAGAGCACTACACCGTATATATATAGGATGACCGGCGATATAAGTTGATTATTTGAGAATCAATTATCATATGGGTAATGAACCCATATAGTGAGCAAGTTGAAAAACATATGCAAAGGTATTATGAATCTTTATCTGAAAAAGATAGACGACGCTATGCTGCTGTAGAAGCGGAGAAGCTAGGTCATGGTGGAATAACATATGTCAGTCAGTTGCTAAAGTGTAGCCCTAATACCATAAAAATAGGATTAGCAGAGCTTGACGATGAGCAAATCTTGTCCCAAACTAGAATTCGCCAAGAAGGTGGAGGACGTAAGTCTGTCATTGAAAATAACCAAGAGCTTGAGTTAGCTTTCTTGCAAATTATTGATCAATATACTGCTGGCTCACCCATGGATCAAAAGATCAAATGGACCTATTTAAACCAGCGTGAATTAACTCAGTTTCTAAAAGAGCAAGGCTTTCAGATAAGTGAAAAACTGGTGGTTCAACTGCTTGAAAAACACAAATTTCGTAAACGTAAGGCAAAGAAAGTGATGAGTGCTAAGGAGTGCATAGATCGTGATGATCAATTCAAGAATATTGCTAAATTAAAAGAAGATTATCAAACTGCTAGACAACCAGTTATTAGCATGGACAGTAAAAAAAAGAGCCTATAGGTGCTTTGTATAGAAACGGTAAAGTGTATAGCCAACAAGCAATAAAAGTTTATGATCATGATTTCTACTCTTTGGCTGAGGCAATAGCTATTCCTCATGGCATTTATGATTTAAGGTATAATCTTGGCTACATAACCATTAATACCAGTCATGACACCAGCGAGTTTGCTTGTGACTGTGTTCGTTTATGGTGGCAAAATCACGCAATTAAACTCTATGCTCACAGCAAAAAATTGCTAATATTGTGTGACTGTGGAGGTAGCAATAATTCTCGACACTACATATTCAAAGAAGCACTACAAAATCTTGCCAATGACCTTGGTTTATCCATAGGATCGTCGGCGAAATAACTTGAGCATTTCAAAATTATTGGGGAACAGCAGTGTAATTCCAAGATGGTAAAAAATCATCAAAAACAATGGGCATTGCCTGTTTGAAATTTTCATCAGCTTTTTGCCCTTTCTTATAGTGCTTATCTATGACATTTACAAAAACCTTAAGTCCTGTTTTAGTTTCTGTTCTAGATATAAGCATCTTGAGGATTTCCACGGAATCTAGTATAACTCCTTGGCAAGCACGAGTTACATGAGGGAATAAACGATGTTCTATAGGATTATACTTGGAACTATAGGGTGGATAATGTGCTATACGTATGGATAAACCAAGGTCATTGGCAAGATTTTGTAGTGCTTCTTTGAATATGTAGTGTCGAGAATTATTGCTACCTCCACAGTCACACAATATTAGCAATTTTTTGCTGTGAGCATAGAGTTTAATTGCGTGATTTTGCCACCATAAACGAACACAGTCACAAGCAAACTCGCTGGTGTCATGACTGGTATTAATGGTTATGTAGCCAAGATTATACCTTAAATCATAAATGCCATGAGGAATAGCTATTGCCTCAGCCAAAGAGTAGAAATCATGATCATAAACTTTTATTGCTTGTTGGCTATACACTTTACCGTTTCTATACAAAGCACCTATAGGCTCTTTTTTTTACTGTCCATGCTAATAACTGGTTGTCTAGCAGTTTGATAATCTTCTTTTAATTTAGCAATATTCTTGAATTGATCATCACGATCTATGCACTCCTTAGCACTCATCACTTTCTTTGCCTTACGTTTACGAAATTTGTGTTTTTCAAGCAGTTGAACCACCAGTTTTTCACTTATCTGAAAGCCTTGCTCTTTTAGAAACTGAGTTAATTCACGCTGGTTTAAATAGGTCCATTTGATCTTTTGATCCATGGGTGAGCCAGCAGTATATTGATCAATAATTTGCAAGAAAGCTAACTCAAGCTCTTGGTTATTTTCAATGACAGACTTACGTCCTCCACCTTCTTGGCGAATTCTAGTTTGGGACAAGATTTGCTCATCGTCAAGCTCTGCTAATCCTATTTTTATGGTATTAGGGCTACACTTTAGCAACTGACTGACATATGTTATTCCACCATGACCTAGCTTCTCCGCTTCTACAGCAGCATAGCGTCGTCTATCTTTTTCAGATAAAGATTCATAATACCTTTGCATATGTTTTTCAACTTGCTCACTATATGGGTTCATTACCCATATGATAATTGATTCTCAAATAATCAACTTATATCGCCGGTCATCCTACGCTAGGATAAAGGATACCTGCCGAACTTTTAGCAACAAATTTATAATCTCCTACTTGCAAATCATAAACGTATAACCGATCATTTCTATTTAATGGGTCTGCCTCTAATTCTCGTACCAAAGCAAGATAGCGTCCACTACTACTTATTCTTGGGTATCTTTGCGAATTATAATGTTGTAAATTGAACTGGTGGTAAACCGAAGTTGTTGTTGTGTCTAAGTATACTCTACCATAAACCTTATTAAAATCACTTTCTTGTCTTTGCCAAGCAATGTGTCTACCATCAGCACTACTGGAAACAAATGTTTCATCAAAAGTTGTTTTAGTTAACCTAAATACCTTTTTAGGGTTGACTTGTAAACGATAAACTTCAAAATTACTCACACTATCAGTTGTGCTTTTCAGGCTCAAAATAATGGTGTTGCCATCTAAGCTTCCAGCTATGGATCTGATTTCACGTTTCCCTGTATAAACTAGGGTATTAATATTGTTGGCTAGATCAAAACGCCATGCTTCTAGAATTTTATGGCTTGGTAATTGTTTAGGAAAGTAGTAAATAAATCCAGAATTACTTGCTGTAGTGCTTAACTGTGAAGTATCAGTGTTAAGAATCAATTTGCTTAGTTCTTCAGGTGATAAGTCATCATTTGCTAATTGCAAGGTAGCGTTATCTATATCTGAATCATTAAATATGGAATTTTGTGCTACAGGTTTTTTATCAGTATTTATAACCTTACTAGTGTTACAACTAACAAGCAAGCTAAAAATAAGTATGAATAGAGTTACATATCTGCATTTCATAATCAATACACCTTTCAGGATATTGCTGATTACCGTTTAACAACCAGCAGGGGTCTGTTTAAAGAACTGCACTGAATTATTCTAGTGTTTACCAATCAATTTAGTGTTTCCATATAAGCATATAATCCTTAATGAAAAATTCACTTTCGCAGGTATGAACCTGATTTAGTTAAATAATATTAATCTGTAGTGGTTTTATTATATACCCAAGAACTGTGTTTAGAACAAGAAATAAAGTATTTCCATAATAGATTTCAGATGCCCAACTTTATTTGATGAATTTACCCAAGGCAATTCAACGCTAGTAGAGACACAATTAATTGCGCCTCTACATGCATCAACAAACAATTAACAAATTTGAACTCAGAATAATTACTCACTCAAACATATAAACCGAGCCTGAATCGCTACCATTATCATCATCTTTATAAGCACTTAACACTATGGTATTCCCTGATATTGCTACTGAACGACCAAGTTCATCACCAGCTACTCCATCAGAAGCTAGTAGCTTCTCGGTTTGTCCCCAGTTGTCACTGCCACCACTGTTACGCTCAAATATATAGGCTGCACCTGCGTTAGTACCATTATCATCATCTGAGTCATCCCCCACAACCACTGTATTTCCTGATATAGCCACATAACTACCAGAGACTAATATTTTCCTGATTTGTCCCCAGTTTTCGCTGCCACCATTATTGCGTTCAAATATATAGGCTGCACCTGCATTGTCAGTGCCCACTACCGTAATATCTCCTGATATGGTTACAGAAGTACCAAATTCATCAAAAGCTGTTCCATCAGAGGCTGTTATTTTCTTGAGTTCTCCCCAATTGTCATTGCCACCATTATTGCGCTCAAATACATAAGCTGAACCTGAAGCACCACCATTATCATCATCTTTGTTAGCCCCTACCACCAATGTACTTCCTGATATTGTTACAGAAATACCAAACTCGTCACCAGATTCTCCATCAGAAGCTAGTAGTTTTTTTACCTCTCCCCAATTGTTGCTGCCACCTTGGTTGCGGTTATATATGTAGGCTGCACCTGCATCACTGCCTTTCTTATTATTATCTGAATGAGCACCTGCTACAACATTATCTCCAGATATAGCTATAAATTGACCAAATAAGTCTCGAGTTCCTCCATCAGAAGCTAATAGCTTAGCAACCTCACCCCAGTTGTCACTACCACCACTATCACGCTCAAAAACATAGACTGAACCTGAATCAGTACCGTTGTCATCGTCAAAATGAGCACCCACTGCTATAGTATCTCCTGATATGGCTACAGCAATACCGAATAAGTCGTTGGCTACTCCATCAGAAGCTAGTATTTTCTTTACTAGTCCCCAATTACCACTGATATCACGCTCGTATACGTAAGCAGAACCTGAATCAGTGCCATTGTCATCATTTCCATAAGCTCCTACCACCATGGTATTGCCATCTACAGCTACGGAAATGCCAAACAAATCAGAAGGTGCTCCATCAAAGGCAGAAATCTTTGTTTCATCCAATCCACCAACACAAGCAGGCACGGTGTTGTCTGGCACACAAGGGTCGTTGTCATCAGGATCAGTAGTGGCTGAAGTCCCATCACCATCACTATCTATAGTATCAGTGCAAGCTTGTACAGTATTGTCTGGTACGCAAGGATCATTATCATTAGGGTCTGTATTAGCTGGCGTTCCATCTCCATCATTATCTACGTTACCTGTGCAAGCTGGTACATTATCGTAAGGCAAACAAGGATCGTTGTCATCTATGTCTCGAGCTTCTGAAACCCCATCTCCATCATTATCTACAATGCCATCACAATTTGGCACACTGTCATCAGGTAAACAAGGATCACCATCATGAGGATCATCACCAACTAAAGTTTCATCATTATCATTATCTGCGTTGCTTGGTGCATGCTCATAGACAAAAATTGCACCAGCACGGCTAAAGCCGCTGTTAGAATCTCCCGGAGAACCTACAACTACTGTATTACCAAATGCTGCCACAGATTCACCATACCTATTTCTTCTTATTTCCTTACCAGCCCAAACCTCTCTGATTTCCCCCCAGTTATTTGCTCCACCTTCATTACGCTCAAAGATAAAAGTGGAATTAGCAGTGACAGCATGGGAACCGTGCCCTATTACTATTATGTCATCAAAAATATCCACAGAGTAACCAAAACCTACGGATAGGTAGTTAAAGTCAAATTCAAAATTGATTTCCTTAACTTGTCCCCAGTTATCTGCTCCACCTTCATTACGCTCGAAAATATAAGCACTAGGGAAAGGGGTGGTACTATAACCTATTACTAACGTATCACCTTCAATAGCTACAGATTCAATGCCTTCGCAACCTCCAGCTAGGGGAAAACTCTTGACTTCTCCCCAGTTGTTTGCACCACCTTCATTGCGTTCAAAAATATAGACTTGGGTAAAATCAAGATTGTTGGGATAGTGGTCAACTCTTTCACATGCTACTAGCGTATCACCATTAACAGTTACAGCAACTGTACTAAGTGGATCTAAGGTCATTTCCTTAGTTTTGCCCCAATTATTTGCGCCACCTTCATTACGTTCAAAAACAGAAAGTAGGCCATATTGTCCTACTGCTATAGTATTTGCTGAAATGTCTACGGATTTGGTGACACTATCTATAGTAAGCTCTTTAACCTCACCCCAATTATCATTACCGCCATGATTACGATCAAAAACGAGAAAATCATTTCTAGTACCTACTACTACCGTATCACCAGATATGGCTACAGGATATCCAAATAATTCAGTACTGTTGTCCGTAAGCTTAGTTGTAAAAAGCCAAGCATCATTATCTTTCTCGAGAATATAAGCTGAACTCCCTACAGTTCCTGCTATGATAGTGCTGCCATCTATATCTACAGCGTAACCAAGATTTCTTCTGTCAGTAGAAGAATCATTAGGGAATAGTCTTGTCTCGTGGGCAAATTTTACTATATCTGCATTATTGCAGGCTGGCACGGTATCATCTGGTACGCAAGGATCACTATCATCAGGGTCTGTAGTAGCTGAAGTTCCATCACCATCATTATCTATGGTATTGGTACAGGCTGATACAGTATCATCAGGTACACAGGGGTCATTGTCATCAGGATCAGTAGTTGCGGGTGTTCCATCTCCATCATTGTCTGTATTGGTGGTATTATCACAAGCTGGAACAGCATTATTGGGCATACAGGGATCATTATCATCAGAATCATCTGCTGCTGGAGTACCATCACCATCATTATCTGTAACATTTGATCTTTGCCAATATACTTCTGTGTGGTTTGTAGGACTTATTGGCGAGGTAATTTCTATTTCTTTCTCTGTGATTAGATTCTTAATGTAAACTCGCCATACTTCACTTACCTTTTGGCTGTAGCCTAACCAGTTACCATCAGATGTTATGAAGGGATGGTTTATGTTTGTACTACTATCAACTATTGTAGTGGTTGTGTTTGTACCTAAATCTTTTAATTTAACGGTTTTATCTACAGACTCATCTACCAACCAAGCTACCTTTTGACCATCTTCACTTATACTAGGATTTATTTTACTATCAGAACCTTGTGCCACTAGCTGATAAGTTCCTGTATAAAAATCATAGATATACACTAAATCATTACCACTTGAAATATCTCTTACTAGTGCCACATAACGCCCATTACTACTTATACTTGGATTTCTTTGTGCATTAAAGTGTTCTAGGAAAAATTGTTGGTATACAGCTGTTGCTGTAGTGTCTGAGTAAACTCGACCATACACTTTTTCCAAACCACTATTTTCTTGTTGCCAAGCTATCTGTCTTCCATCGGCACTACTAGAAATATTTACCTCATCAACCGTTGTTTCTGTTAACTTATGTATCTTTTTAGGGTTAATTCGTAAACGATAAATTTCTAAATTACTTACCCCATTAGTTCTGCGTTTTAGGTTCAACACGATAACATTGCCATCTAGACTTCCAGCTATAGACTGAATCTGGCTCTTTCCTGCATAAACAACAACACTAGTGTTTCCCACCGGATCATAGCGTATTGCTTGCCAAGGATTAGTATCATTAGGATTATGGCTAGTATAATATATGTATCCTAAATCACCAGTTGTAGCAGCTAACTGTGGAGTCCTAGTAGCAGAAACCAACTTACCTAGTTCTTCATCTGACAAATTTTCGTTATTTGCTAGTTGCAAAATAGCATTATCTATGTCTAGATCACTAAATATAGAATCTTGTTCTATAGGCTTTTTATCACCAGTTGTAACTTTACTTGTGTTACAACTAATGAGTAAGCTAAGAATAAATATAATCAAGGCTAAATATCTACACATAATTTAAGTTCACCTTTCAAAACACCTTCGGCGGCAAGTTAGATGGTTTCTGAGAGTTATTTGAAGGAAAATATTAATTTATTTTAGTGTTAGCTAATAAACCTATATTGCAAAATATAATTACAATTACTTAACCTAAAATTAATTTTTCGCAGTTTTTTATATTCTGGCGTATTTTTACTAATTTCGAAATATTTGCTCTGATAAACATGTCACTGTTTTATCTAGCAGCTTTTTACAAGAAATACTGATATTATAGTCATTGGAAAAGTCTTGGGTTTCAATCCTGATGTTTATATTACATACATTTTTTTAAATAGGAGAAATCATTATTGCTATGCAAGAGTTGCTAAATAGCTCGAGCCTACCCTATATAGAAAACCTTTATCTCGAGTATCTTCAAAACCCTGATGGTGTTGATCCTGCTTGGCAAAATTTCTTTAGAAATATGTCAGAAAATGGTAGTGTCAAGTTAGGCCCTTCTTTTAAACCCTCTAGTATTTTCAATCCTTCTCCAGTTACACAAAATCATAGTATTGCAAGCAACCTTGATGCACAAAGTAAAGCAGATACCGATTTACAACACAAAGTTGGGATGCTTATTCGTAACTACCGTGTGCGTGGGCATATTATGGCAGAGCTGGACCCTTTAGGTTTAGAGCAGCACGAAGTACCCTATGAAATGACTCCTGAATGCTATGACTGGAGTGCTGCTGATATGAACCGTGTTGTTAAAAGTGGTACTATGGAAGGCTATACGCTAGCCGAAGTCTTCGAACGCCTCAAGACTACTTACTGCCGCAGGATTGGTGTGCAGTTTATGCACATAGACGATTTTGAGGTGCGTAGGTGGCTGCAAAGCTTTATGGAGTACACTCAAAATCGTCTAGAAATTTCTCATGAAGCGCAACTACGTATTTTAGAGGAACTTACTACAGCAGTAGTTTTTGAAGAGTTCATACAGAAAAAATTTGTAGGAGTAAAAAGCTTTTCTCTAACTGGTGCAGAGAGTCTGATCCCTTTGCTCACTCTGGCTATACAAAAAGCTGGTGAAAACGGAGTTAAAGAAATTATTCTGGGCATGGCTCATCGTGGGCGTTTAAATGTGCTGGCCAACATCTGTGGTAAACCAGAACATCAAATATTTAGAGAGTTCTACGATACAGATGTAGAGGACTATATTGGAAGAGGTGATGTAAAATACCATCTTGGCTATAGCCAAAATATAACCACTAGACAAGGCAAGGATATACATGTTTCACTATGCTTTAATCCCAGTCACTTAGAGTTTATAAATCCAGTAGTTATGGGCAGGGTAAGGGCTAAACAAGATCGTTATGCTGATGTATTTCATGAGCATGCTTTGGGGATTTTAATTCATGGTGATTCTGCTTTTATTGGTGAGGGAGTAGTACAAGAAACCTTAAATTTAAGTGAGCTTAAAGGCTATAGAGTAGGTGGGTTGTTACACGTAATCCTTAATAATCAAGTGGGTTTTACTACCTTGCCCAAGCAAGGACGCTCCACTACTTATGCAACAGATGTTGCTAAAATGCTACAAAGCCCTATCTTTCATGTTAATGGTGAAGACCCTGAAGCTGTAGCTCAAGCGGTTAATTTAGCTATGGAATTTAGATCAATCTTTAGACGCGATGTTGTTATTGATATGTACTGTTATCGCCGTTTTGGACACAATGAAGCAGATGAACCTGCTTTTACTCAACCACTTATGTATAAGGCTATAAAAAAACATAAGGGTGTTAGAGAAGGTTACTTAGAGTACTTACAAGCTATTGGTAAGATTACTCGAGCTGAAGCTGACAACATAGCTAAGGAAAAATATGCTCACTTAGAACAAGAGTTAGAAATAGCTAAGGCTAAAAACTATAAGATTAGCTATCAAGCTTTTGATGGCTTATGGAAGGGGTACAAAGGTGGTTTAGACAAGAACATACCAGAAGCATCCACTGGTATTTCTAAGAGTCAATCGAAAGCTTTGCTTACCAAATTAAGCCAATATCCTAAAGATTTTGCTCCTCACAATAAAATTAAGCGTATCTTGCAACAACGTTTAGAAATGGCTGAAGGTAAGAGTATGCTTGACTGGGCTAATGCAGAGGCGCTAGCCCTTGCTAGTTTAGCTACTGAAGGTCATCGCATTCGCATGAGTGGTCAAGATGTAGAAAGGGGAACTTTTAGTCACCGTCATGCAGTACTGCATGACATAAATACAGATGAAACCTACATCCCCTTAGCAAATCTAAGTTCTGAGCAAGCGCCTGTAAACATAATTAATAGTGCACTTAGTGAAGCAGCAGTTTTAGGGTTTGAGTATGGATATAGCCTAGATTGGCCAGAGGGCTTAATAATTTGGGAGGCTCAATTTGGTGATTTTGCCAATGCTGGACAGGTTATTTTTGATCAATTTATTTCTAGCGGTGAAGACAAATGGCGCAGGCTTAGTGGTTTAGTAGTATTGTTACCTCATGGTTTTGAAGGGCAAGGGCCTGAGCACTCTTCAGCTAGACTCGAGCGCTTCTTGATGCTTTGTGCCGAAGACAACATACAAGTAATGAACCTAAGCACACCAGCAAATTATTTTCATGCCCTAAGAAGACAAGTATTGCGTCCTTGGCGTAAGCCCCTTATCATAATGTCTCCTAAAAGTTTATTACGTCATCCTGAAGCTGGCTCGAGTTTAACAGACCTAGAAAAATCTTTTCAAAAAGTTATAGTTAGCGAACAAGCTGCCAATGCAAGTAGGGTAATTGTTTGTAGTGGTAAGATTTACTACGATCTTAAGGCAAAACGCGAAGCTGAGAATCGTAATGACATAGTTCTCATTCGTGTAGAGCAATTCTATCCCTTGCCTAAAGCTGAACTTATAGCAGCCCTTGAACCCTATTCAAAAGATATTCCTATTATTTGGGCGCAAGAAGAACCTTATAATATGGGGGCATGGTTTTATATGCGTATTAATTTTGGTGAGAGTATAGGTCGCAAGATTTTAGGGGTGACTCGACCTGAGTCAGCTAGTCCTGCAACTGGTTCTGGTAACACACATAAGGTTGAGCAGGAGGAGTTGTTAGAAGAGGCTTTTAACATCGTTTGATAAGACTTATAGAACATGAGTGATTTCAGTCATCTGTGTTCTCAAACCCAAACTCCTAAGAGTCCAGCTAAGGTTTTATGGGTATCAATCGTAGGGGCCTGTCCTTGAACATAGTGAAGGGTTGAAAATTTTGAACCCCTACAACACGTGCTTTATGACAGGTATTTTCATTCATTAATTATTTTTTGTAAATAAAGATCATGCCCTACAGTGATTTTGAAAGCGTTGAATAAATTAAAGATGAATTTGGTATAATCACTACTGGAACTAACTAGCGTTTTCTTAAATTAACTGATAAAATTATTGCTATTGATTTTAAGGAGTATCTTATTAGTGATCTGGGCAAAATTTTGGCAATACTTATGATCTTACAAAAGAAAACTTGGTAGACAACTGCCCAAGGAGTTTTTTATGTCTATAGAGCTAACTGTTCCTACCGTAGGTGAATCTATTAATGAAGTTTTTATTGGTGAATGGCTTAAATCAGTTGGTGATGTTGTTACTAAAGATGAACCACTCGTTGAAATTGAAACTGATAAAGCCACTTTGGAAATACCTTCTCCAGTTAACGGTATCTTGAAAAATATAATAAAAAAAGGTGGAGAAAATGCTGATGTAGGTGAAGTTATTGCCTATCTTGAAGAAGATGCTACAAGTACTAGTAGTTTCTCTAAGCCAGAAAGCTCTACTCCCCAAGACACTTCTGGTACTGTTAATGAAAAAACTCATTTTGCTATGCCTGCTGCTGAACGACTTGCTGCTCAAGAAGAGGTGGATTTGACTGCTGTACAAGCAACAGGGCCCGGTGGACGTTTACTAAAAGAAGATGTGCAACAGCATCTAGCAGCAGCTGCAGAAGCTCCTACAGTTTTAAGTGAAGCTCCTCTACTAGGAGAAAGATATGAAGAGGCTGTGCCCATGTCACCACTACGTCGCACAGTTGCTAAGCGTCTTGTAGAGTCGCAGCAAAATACTGCTACACTGACTACTTTTAATGAAGTAGATATGGGTGTAGTTAAAAGCTTACGTGCTGAATATAAGGAAGCTTTTGAAAAGCACTATGGTGTGCGACTTGGCTTTATGAGTTTTTTTGTGCGGGCTGCTGTTGAGGCTCTTAAAGCTATCCCTCAAATTAATGCCAGAATAGAAAATGATAATATTATCTATCACAATTACTATGACATTGGCATTGCTGTAAGTGGTAAAAAGGGACTACTTGTACCTATAATACGTCACGCAGAGCGCCTAAGTTTTGCTGAAATTGAAAAAACTATAGGTGATTTTGCCAAAAGGGCGCAAACAAACAAAATTACTCCCGATGAACTTACAGGTGGTACTTTTACCATCTCTAATGGTGGTGTATTTGGTTCTTTATTATCCACTCCTATACTAAACCCTCCACAAAGTGGTGTTTTAGGTATGCACAATATAGTTGAGCGCCCAGTAGCAATAAAAGGTAAAGTTGAAATTAGGCCAATTATGTATGTTGCCCTTTCTTATGATCATCGCATTGTAGATGGTCGTGAAGCAGTTACATTTCTAAAAAAGATTAAAGAAAGTATAGAGAATCCTGCTAGGTTGCTTTTGGAGATTTAGGGTATTACAGCATGGAGAACTGAGAACTTTCCCAATAATCTAAGGTTGTTACTTCATCATTCCATCTAGTACTCCGTCAAATAAATTTTGATAAGTAATTAGTAGAAATACTCCTACTTTGATTGAGTTGTAGTGTGGGCTATGGCAAAGATTTATGTTGTTGATCTAACTGAGGCTGAAAAAGAAAGCCTTGTTGAAATAACTAAAAAAGGTCAAAATAATGCCCGTAAAATCAAACGAGCAAACATTTTACTAATGGCTGACAGCAACAAAAGCGACCAAGAAATTGCTGATATTTTGCACACCAGTACTCCTACGGTAGTAAGAACAAGGCACAAGTTTGTTAATGGTGGTATTAACTTTGCTTTGGGTGAAGAATCACGCTCTTGCAGGTTGCCCAAGATAGATGATAAAGTTGAAACAATTCTCACTACTATTACCCAAAGTGCTCCTCCTGACGGACGTCGACGCTGGACGTTACAATTACTGGCTGTTAGTAGCTCTGACACAATTAGAAAGTATTTCTTATGAGAGTGTTCGGCAGGTGCTAAAAAAAACAACTTGAAGCCTTGGATACGTCAGAAGTGGTGTATTCCTACTGTTATTGGGGCTGAATTCGTTTGGTGCATGGAAGATATTCTGGATTTGTATGCTGAGGATTATCGGTCTAGTCAACCCGTATTGTGCTGTGATGAGTTGCCTTATCAGTTAGTTAGTGAGACCCAGCAACCATTGACAGCTAAGTCAGGTCAACCAGCTCGCTACGACTACGAATAACGTAGAGAAGGAAGCTGCAACATATTTATATGCTTACAACCATTAGCTGGTTGGCGTTATGTGAAGGTTACTGAACGACGAACCAAACAGGACTTTGCTTATTTCATGAAAGGTTTGGTTGAAACACACTTTAAAAAGGCTAAGAAGGTCAGGATTGTTCTAGACAATCTTAATACCCACACACCGACCTCTTTTTATGAAACATTTTCTCCAGAGGAAGCAAGAAGTTTGACTAGGAAGTTTGAGTTCCATTACACGCCAAAGCATAGTAGTTGGTTGAATATGGTTGAGATAGAGATATCAGTGCTACACGAACAATGTTTAGATAGGCGTTTAGGAAGTATAGAGCTTCTTGAGAAAGAGGTTAATGTGTGGCAAAAAGAACGTAATGCTAGTAAAGCCGCCATAGATTGGGGTTTTACTGTTAATGCAGCTAGGGACAAGCTTAAAAGACTTTATCCAATAAACTCATGATTTGCAATCACTTATCAAAACTTTTTTGTCGAAGTACTAGTATGGTAAACTATCTTCTGCAATGTCCATAACTCAAACTCAACGCTTAGCCGAAGGTTTCCTTTTTACCGACATGTACCAGCTAACCATGGCACAGCTTTACTTTCGGCAAGGAATCCACGAAAAAACTGCCCAATTTAATCACTTCTTTCGCGATTATCCTGACTATGGCAATCACAAAGCAGGTTATTGCATCAATGCTGGCTTAGGCTGGCTTTTAGATTGGATGCAAGAAGCTTATATACGCGATGAAGATGTTGAGGTACTAGGAGAGCAAAAAGATCATAAGGGCCAACCACTTTTTGCTGAAGGTTTTCTTAAATGGCTGCGTAAAAATGGTAGCTTTGAATCTTTAAATATCTGCGCTATTCCCGAAGGTAGAGTGGTACATCCACATACACCTTTAACTGTAGTAGAAGGCCCTTTAGCTATTGCTCAAATCTTAGAAACCTCTTTACTTTCACACTTAAACTATCAAATCCTTATTGCTACCAAGGCTGCTCGAATTAAAGAAATTACTGGGGATAACATGGTAATGGAGTTTGGGGCTAGACGAGCACACGACAAGGGAGCTAATGCAGGGGCTCGAGCTGCCCTAATAGGCGGAGCAGATTTTACTTCTAATGTAGGAATCTCACATGTACTGGGCTATCCTCCCAAGGGTACCCACGCCCACTCTATGGTTCAAGCCTTTATGGCTTTAGGTTTAAGTGAACTAGATGCTTTTAGAGCCTATGCTGAAAGCTATCCGGATGATTGTTTGCTATTAGTAGATACTATCGATACTTTAGAAAGTGGTGTCCCCAATGCTATTAAGGTGTTTGAGGAGTTAAAGAAAAAAGGTCATAAGCCCCTAGGTATTCGTTTGGATTCTGGTGACCTCGCTTACCTTAGTATCCAGTCTGCTAAAATGCTTGACGAAGCAGGCTTTGAAGATACTACTATAGTACTTAGCAGTGACCTAGACGAGCTTGTTATTTTGCAAATAGTTACCCAAATTAAACAAGAAGCACCAAGTTACAATCTTGATTCGGATAGGCTCATTAAACGCCTTGCTTATGGTGTTGGTACAAGGCTTATTACTTCACAAGGAGATAGTGCTTTAGGTGGAGTTTACAAACTAGTTAGCATGCATGATAAAGGTAATTGGCGACCTGCTATAAAAATTTCTAATTCAGCAGCAAAAGTTCCTAATCCGGGTGATAAATCTTTATGGCGACTTTATGATAAGCGGGGTTATGCTACGGTAGACCTAATAGGTTTAGCTGATGAAAACCCACAAGAAGGAGTTCTTGATCGGCTGATTCATTCAGTGGATTTAAGCAAGGAACGCAAGTTGCAATCTGATTCTCTTAGTAAAATAGAACCTCTTTTAGTAAATATTGTTAAAGAAGGTAAAAGAGTTGGTGAAGCACCTAGTATAGAAACCATGCGTCAAAGACGCCAAGATGATCTTGCCAAACTTGATTCAGGGGTAAAGCGTGTGGTTAATCCCCACATCTATCATGTTTCCTTGACTAATAGTTTGTGGGAGCTTAAACAAGATTTAATGAGGTCTGCACAAATCAAATGAATAATCCTCCAGATAACAATTCTTTATCTTTAAAACTAGGGTATTGGTCAGCATCATTGGCTGCACTTACTTTTCTTGTCTTTATAGTTTGTTTTGTTAGCATAATTGTAACTGGACCTCCTTTTACTTGGACAAACTTGAACAATTACATTAAGCATTTAAACGAAAACAACCAAATCTTTTTATACATTGCTCAAGTAGCAATGCTATTGTTTGGGCCACTGTACATCATAATTGTAAGTAGTATTTATGATTATGCTCCAGCTGGCAGAAAAGTACTAGCTCAGATTGGCCTTAGCTTTGGCATTATTTTTACAGTGCTTATTGGCATGAGTTACTTTATTCAGCTAAGTGTCATTAGACTAAATTTGGCAAGAGAGGTTCTAGATGGGCTCGAGTTCTTCATTATGGTCAATCCTAGTTCTATAATTTTAGCAATATTAATGCTGGGTTGGACACTGTTCTTTGGTCTATCATCTTTATTTATCGCCCCGATATTTTCAGGTGGTAGACTGGAAAACACTATAAAAATTGCTTTTTTAGCAAACGGCATATTTTGCTTGCTTGGTGGTGTAGGCTTTGTATTTGATATTAAGGTTTTAGTGTTTGCAGCCATAAATTTTGGCATGGGTGCAGCAGTTATGGTAGCAACAATAGCCCTAACTCATCTTTTCAAAAAAAGACTAGAAACACAGCGCTCACTTGTTTGGCACTATGTTTGGGAACAAATCAAAAAGTTTATCTAAGCAACTTGGCACTCCCATAGCTAAAACAGGCTCTCTTTTAAGTAAGAACGGTAGTAGAATGCAACTTATCTCCCCATCTCCCTTACTAATACCACCACAGCTCTAAATAAGAATGTCCATTTTTATGCCCCAAAATCCTTGGGGGTTCGAGCAATACCTCGAGCACCCCAAAATTATGCTATACCTTAAGTAGATGATTGAGAAAATTGATGGCATTAGCCTAATTAATTTAAATAACGGCATGAAAGTTGTTGTAGAAGAAATGCCTTGGTTGCCCTCAGTAAGTTTTAATCTGAGCTTACCTATAGGCACTATAGGTGATCCTGAAGGTTTAGAGGGTAGTTCAGTAGTGTTGCATGAGTGGCTAGATAGAGGTGCTGGAAGCCGTTCCTCGAGGGAATTAACTGATGCACTAAATGATCTTGGTATTCGCCAAGGTGGCAGCTCAGGCAAAGAAACAGCTAGCTTTCAAGCTTCTATGCTGACTGATGTTTTACCACAAACCTTAGAGCTCTATGCTGATATTGTGCAGCGCCCTACTTTAATAATAGAAGAGTTTGAACCTGCCCGTACAGTAGCTTTGCAAGAACTGGCTTCTCTTGATGATGAGCCTGCTAGGCGCATGTTTATTGCTCTGACTAGAAGTTATTTTGCTTCTTTACATGGGCGAAGTAGCTACGGTACTCAAGAAGGGCTTAAGGCCTTAACTGCTGAAAGCGTGCGAACAGACTATAGCAGCAGGATATCTCCCAAGGGCACAATTCTAAGTCTTGCAGGGGGCATTAAAATCGAAGAAGTCTTGCCGTATATTGAGCAGTACTTTGGGAATTGGCAAGGTGAGGAAGTAGAGTTCCCGGCAGTAGTTTTATCTGATAATAGAATTGAACACATTCAATCTGATAACGCTCAAACACAAATAGGGGTAGCTTTTGAAGCAGTAGCCCCTAATTCGGATAATTGGTATGAAAATGCCTTGGCTATAGAAGTTTTGAGTGGTGGTATGAGCTCGAGGCTTTTTAAAGAAGTACGTGAAAAAAGAGGTTTAGTTTATAGTGTGTTTGCTAGTAATTATACTCTAAAAGATTTTGGCTATACACTAGCTTATGCAGGTACTACACCTGAAAGAGCTGAAGAGACTTTACAAGTGCTCTTAGCAGAGCTTGAGGGCATTTATGAAGGTGTTACCTTGGATGAACTCGAGCGTGCACGCACAGGCATTCTCTCTAGTCTAGTAATGCAAGGTGAGTCAAGTGCTGCTAGGGCAAATAGTTTGGCTAGGGACACCTTTTTGAGAGGTAAACCTCGCTCATTAGAGGCTGTTAAAGCTGAGATTGAGAGCAAAACTTTAGAGGACATTAATAATTTTCTGTATGCTAGACCCAAACCTAATTTTACGGTGATGACTCTAGGGCCTAAAGCATTGAAGAAGGTAGCATAATGGAATTCCATAAAACTACTCTAGACAATGGACTGACTATTATTGGTGAACACAACCCTAGGGCACAATCCTTTGCAGCAGGCTATTTTGTCACAACTGGTGCACGTGATGAAAGCCCGGAAGTATCTGGTGTTTCGCACTTTTTAGAACACATGATGTTTAAAGGTACCCCTAGGCGCAGTGCTGAAGACATAAATCGTGAATTTGATGAGTTAGGCGCAAACTATAATGCTTTCACTAGTGAGGAACGCACTGTTTATTATGGAGCAGTTTTACCAGAGAGGTCTGAAAAACTATTAGACTTACTGACTGATATGATGAGGCCCGCTCTAAGACAAGAAGACTTTGATGTTGAAAAAAACGTTATTTTAGAAGAAATTGCTATGTATGAGGATAGGCCTAATGTAAAGGTGTTTGATAAAGGCAACCGGCATTATTACAATGGTCATCCTCTTGGTAATTCTATCCTTGGTACTACCGACTCTATTAGTAATCTTAGCTCTAAGCAAATGCGTGACTATTTTGAAGATCGCTATACGCCTAATAATCTTTTTCTTTGCTTAACAGGTAACTATAATTGGTCAGAGATTGTTTCTCAGATAAATGAGCTTAGCCAGAATTGGCAACCTAAACCTACTAAACGTAATCATCCTAACCTAACTACTATAAAAGGCTATCACAAATTATCTGATGAGAAAGTGAAGCGTTTCCACACCGCTATTTATGCCCCGGGATTTAGTGCTCAAAGTGAAGAGCGTTATGCTGCTTCTATCTTAGCAAGTTGCATAGGAGGCGGTGTAGGCAGTCGCCTTTACTGGGCATTAATAGATAATGGTTTAGTTGATAGTGCCAGCTTTTGGCACGATGGTGCCGATGGTCTAGGAACTTTTTTAGGCTACTTATCTACAGACCTAGATCAGGCTCAAAAGGCAATTGGAATATTTAAAGATATACTTTTAGAGGTGCAAGAAAAAGGCTTAGAGCAAAAAGAATGGCAACGGGAACAGCGTAAATTTGCTACTACTGTGACTCTGCGTGGCGAGACTTCTTTTGGGCGTCTTATGCCACTAGGTACTCACCATCAGTACAATCAGAGTTATGCCTCTGTGCAGGACGTTATTGATAAAGTTATGGCAGCAAAGCTGGAAAATAGTCTAGAAATCTTAGCAGCTAAGCCCTTTGATAAACTCCTTGCTGTAACTTTAGAACCATCAAGTTCACATACTGATAGGATCTAAAAAATACTAAATCAATAAAAGTGGTGATCCCACACCCTTTAGACTGACCACAATCAGACATTATGCAAACCGTTTCAGCATTTAAAATAAACTGTAGTAGACCAAAACTAAGCGTATCAAGAAGGCTTTGTTTCCTACTGGTGCTGCAGGTGCTCGAGCAATTTCTGCCAATGTGAATCCCTTGCCAACCAACGTGTTGCCAACTTTTTTCTTTTACCTTCCGACACAACATAAACTTGCTCGTTTTCAACCTCGAGTTGACTAATAGGATAACTTTTCAAGGTCATACCTAGCATATTAAGTTGCTCAACAGAAGAAGAAGAAACTCGCAGAAAATCCCTTGTGAGATACAGAACTCCAACAACCATCACTATAGCCCCTGTTAATACTCCCAGCCTGAAACCTCCATCTAGGAGCATAACCCATAAATTAAGGGTTAGAGGAACCAAGCCAAGCCCTAGAAATATAAAACCCATTCTTTTACTGTAGCCAACAGAAAAATCAGACATAACAGTCCTTTCATAAAATGAATGTTTTAGGCTCGAGTCAACCTGCTTAAAGTACCGAGCACAGAGCATTATAAAAACTAAAAATCCAATGGCAAAAACTAGGTCATTAATAAGATCAATGGTGGCAAAAGCTCTATAAAAATTGTTAAATTGTCGCTCATTAAGAGTCTGGTTAAAGCTTACCAAAACAAAGTGCCAGTTTGGTATCATGCCAAGAGTTTTGATTGTTGCTGTAGTGATAAAAAGGATCATAACCCAGAGTGGTGCAAATTTTCGGCTTATGATTGCTGCCGTAATTATTAGTCCTCCCATTACTAGCTCGAGTAAAATTTGAACGACTAAACCTAAAGTTTCAATATAATTGCTATTGGCTAACTCCATGTTCTATAAGCTTTCTTTCGTTCTTGTTACTCAGCAAGAATTTTATAGTAGCACTTCTTGCCCAAGCGTATAATCTGACAACCATTCAATATAATAGTACACTAGAAAAATTTTTCCCAAAGCAGAAATACGCTTCTAAAATGCACACATCATTCTGAGGAATACAGTGATGAGTGTGTCTCACGGCATTAGCACATGATAGATTCTTCGTTGAGCTTACCCCCAAAATTTAGACAAAAAACCCCGGCGAAATTAAGGTCCATTAAAGATGTAAAATATCTAGAATATGGAGATATAAATGAGCCAGACAAAAGGAATAAGAAAAACATATAAGAAAGAATTCAAAGCTAAAGTTGCAGCAGCAGCCATAGCTGGGGAGAAAAATCTTGCAGAATTAGCAAGTCAATATGGTGTACACACCACTCAAATTAAAGAATGGAAAAAAGCTGGATCAGAGGCATTGAATGAAAGATTTTCACTACTAAGAGGCAGAAAAGCAAGACTACAAGAACGTAGAGAGGCTGCACTATACGAACAGATCGGTAAGTTGAAAATGGAATTAGATTTTTTGTCCAAAGGGCTCAAAAACTGAGCCAAGAGGAACGTATGTTGATAGTTGACCCAAAGCACCCTCAATTGAGCATTACTAAACAATGTGAGTTACTGAACCTGAATCGTAGTAGTTATTACTATCGACCTACAGGAATCAGTGATCTCAATGAAAAGTTGATGCAAAGGATAGATGAGTTATATACAGATCATCCTTTTCTAGGCTATCGTAAGATAACAGCAATGCTCAATGGAGAAAGCTATAAAGTCAATCACAAAAGAGTATATCGTTTGATGTGCCTGATGGGTTTGCAAGCAATTTATGCCAAGCCCAAATTAAGTAAACCAAAGGAAGGACACAAAATTTACCCATACCTTCTGAAAAACAAAATCATAAACAAACCAAATCAGGTATGGGCTAGTGATATCACCTATATACGTTTACAAGGAGGGTATTGCTATCTGGTAGTAGTAATGGATTGGTATAGCCGTTATGTAGTCTCATGGGAAGTTTCAAGTAACATGAAAGCAACGTTCTGTATAGAAGCATTAGAAGAGGCATTGGAAGGAGAGAAGCCAGAGATATTCAATACAGATCAAGGTAGTCAGTACACGAGTTATGAGTTTACAGATATATTGAAGGCAAATGAAATAGCAATCAGCATGGATGGAAGAGGTTCATACATGGATAATATATTTACAGAAAGGTTGTGGAGAACTGTAAAATATGAAGAGGTATACCTTAAGGAGTACAAAAATATTGAGCAAGGAAGGGAAGAAATAGGAAAGTACTTGCAATTTTATAATAGTGAACGTCCACATCAATCATTGCAGTACAAAACACCTGAGTTAGTTTACAGAAAGGAAAAACTAAGCCAATAACAACAGAGCAAACTGTTATCGAGCTTACAAACAATGTAATCTCAGTTTGTTATTATTTTAGTAGGTCTTAATTAACCTTAATTTTTTGTCCGATCAATTGGGTTCACCTCAGTTTCACTCAAAATGACATCTTACGATATTGATGATAGGAGCTTATCTGGACATATATCTATGGTGATAACTTTGCTTAAGCTAGCTCTTTATTCTAACCTTTAGTTCACAAAACAAGCAAAATCACCCTTTACTCTTGAGAGGCAGGCAACAGGACTCTAGATCCATCAAGGGTCTTGACTCCCTACAAGTGCTATCGTCTGTTATGGAACATTTAAGAAAATTTCCAGCTAAGCTTATTAAGCTTGTAGCAAGTATAAGTACAATCATTTTGCTAGCAAGTGAAATTACAAATGCCCAATTAGACACTGTTTCACCATACGATCAAGAAATTAGTATAGAAAACCCCTTACAGAAAAAAGCTATCTTTAGGAATTTGGAACTAGAAGAAAATGAAATACTGATTGTTGAACACTTGTTGGAAATTAAGGAGCTGAAACTAAATTCACAAGAAGAACTTGATATCTTTTTGGTTAATCCATTTTCAAAATTGTTTGCTAATTTACAAAAACTTAATCTCAGTGGTGGAGATTTTCCCAGCAATATAAATGATTTGACCCCTTTAGCAAAATTAACTAGCCTAAAGGAACTTCATCTCCATCGTACCCAAGTTAGTGACATCAGTTCTCTATCAAAATTAACAGACTTGGAGGAACTTCGCCTTTATAGCACTGACATCAATGATATTAGCCCTTTATCAAAGTTAACTAACTTACAAAAACTTGACCTTAACAGCACTGGGGTCAAAGATATCAGTCCTCTGTCGAAATTAATCGGTTTGCAGGAACTTAACCTCTCTTTTACTCGAGTCAATGACCTTAGTTCTTTATCAGGCCTAATTAATTTGCAGGTACTTCATCTCTATAGCATCCAAGTCAACGATATAAGTCCTCTGTCAAAGTTAATTGATTTGCAAAAGCTTAGCCTTTCTAACACTCGAGTAAATGACCTTAGTTCTCTATCAAAGTTGATTAACCTACGAGAGCTTCGCCTCTCTAGTACCCAAGTTAACGATATAAGTTCTTTGCTGGGGTTAACTAATTTGGAGGTACTTTACCTCTCTAATACCCAAGTCAACAATATAACTTCTTTGTCTAGATTAACTAACCTGCAAGACCTTAGCCTACATAATACCCAAGTCAGTGATATCTCTTCTCTATCAGAGTTAACCAACTTGCGGTGGCTTGATCTCTCTCTCACCCAAATTAATAATGTCAGCTCTTTATCGGGGTTAACTAACTTGCGGTGGCTTCACCTCTCTGACAATCGGATCAGCGGTATAAGTTCTCTGTCAGAATTAATTAACCTAGAAATATTAATCGACTAGAATATGTTGCCCGTATGGTGCGCTAGAAAAATCCTAAGCTGCCCAATCATTGTGTTGTAATATCATTAAATAGCCATGCAATGTCAAACAGCACTAATTATCAATAACTACGATACTTAATTATGTTACAAGCACTAACCAGTCATTCCCACTTAGGCGGTCATTCAACAGATAGATTACTAAAATTATATAATGCGTAGGCTATGGCAAGCCCTATTACTATCCCTCTTTTTAGGGCTAGGAGCCTTGTGGCTAATCCTGCCAAACTCGTTCAACCTACACAGCTTGGTTATGTTTACGCACTTGCATTGGTATGACCTTATACTTATCTGTGGCCTTGTAGTGGCTTCGTGGCTATTGGGAGGGCTCAGAAGTGTCTATTTTGTTTGTATGAGCGGGAGCAATCTTAGCCTTTCACAAGGCATTCAAACCTATCTTATGGGTTTAGTGGCTTCAGTCATCACGCCAGCAGCCGGGGGTAACGCAGTTGGCATAGCTTGGATCTTAACACGCTTTGGTGTACCACTTCGGCAGGGGGTATTCGTTTCAATTCTTAACTCAGTCTTTGATATGGCCTTTTTTTCTTGGGCAGTAGCAGTATCATTTTTGTATCTTTTTAAGCGTAATGTGATAATACCTATAGAAAATCTAGGCATACTTATTATCATCTTCTCTATTTTCTTAATAGCACTCTCTTATGTACTTATTTTCAAGCTAGGACTACTGGTGCACTGGTTGCGATTACTTCTGCACCTACGTTTCCTAGCTCGCTATAAAGCAAGGCTTGAAAAGTTCCTTGACTCACTCGAGTTGGCAAGTCAGAATCTAGCTACTGCTCCATGGGAAATGCATCTTAAACTTCATGGTGTATCGGCCCTACTATGGCTAAGCCGTTTTGCACTCCTAGCTGCCATTGCTAATGCCTTTAATCTAACAAGCCACCCCATCGAGATTATGTCTCTCAATGCTATTCTCCATACATTTGCCTTTTCTGTACCCACCCCCGGAGCAAGTGGCTACCAAGAACTATCCCTCTCATGGCTACTTAAGGAGCCGGGGAATCAACAGGTGCTTGCTTCGGTAATAATCTTCTGGCGTATGTTGAGTTATTACCTTTACTTTCTAATAGGCCCTTTAATTGGAGCTTTGGCACTAGCTAGGTCAAAAAAATCTGAACCTTCTTCACTAAAATTTACCAAACAGCAAACCTAACGTTACTCGTTTATATATGCTATAGTTTTAAATTTATGGCTAGTACTGATCTTAAAGGGATTACCCGGAAACCCAAGATCCTCTTTGCCACTATCGCAGCGGGTGGCGCACATGTAGCTTCAGCAGAGGCAATGAAACAAGCTCTGGAAGCACATTACCCCAACTGCTTCGAGCTTGAGGTCAAGGAAATCATGAAAGACTATGGTTTTGCAACCTTTGATGCACGTCACAAGCGTTTATGGGCATGGATGTTAGGTCACCCTAAACTAGTAGTGGGAGGACAAAAGATTATAGATTCCCTTCCCCGTCTATCAGTGAGCTTACAGAGGCGAATGCTAAATTCCTTTTCTAAGAAAGCAGCTACCCTTCTCAACAGTAATCCTCCCGATTTAATTGTTGCCAATCATGGTTGGTTGTCGAGTGCTCTCACCGTAAGCCAGCGTAAATATGGGCTCAAGGTGCCTGTCCTAACCTTTCAAACCTCTACACTTGATGCCACAGCACTTTGGGCTGACCCTGACATTGAGCGTATGATACTTGGTTCTCAGGTTGCTAAAGACATCCTAATTCATTTAGGTGTCAGTGGTGACAAGATTGATGTTGTTGGTTACCCTATAAAACAAAGCTTCCTTCATTTATCAAGTCAAGAAGAAGCTAGAGCTAAGCTCGGTTTACAGGAAGTATTTACATGTCTAATTTCCCTTGGTGGAGAGGGTGTTGGTGGTTCCCCTCGTGACGCCGTTTCGACACTACGGGCATTAGACTTCCCCGTTCAAATTGTTGTTATTAGTGGTCGTAATGAAGCACTGAAAAAAGAGTTAAATGATTTATACCGAAACGACCCCCTAGTCAGCGTAAAAGGTTTTGTTACAAACATGGCAGATTATGTGACAGCTAGTAATGTGGTAATTGGCAAATCTGGTGCTGCTGCTGTATTCGAGGTACTAGCAGTAGGTCGTCCATTCTTGGCAACCAAAAAATCCGGCGGCATCGAAAATGTCATACTAGGTTTTCTCACAGCTAATAACTTGGGTGCTTATGTACCAACAAAAAAAGCCTTACAGGGTGCTGTAACAACCTACTATAAGGACCCAAGTCAACATAAGCATGTTGCCCAAACATCAGCACAGTTCGATTTCTCTGAGATGACTCGTCGTGTTGCAGCCTATCTGGCACACTATGCTCAACACGGTACACCAGACTTGTCACTTGTAGGCAAAGGTATAAATTGGGTGCGCTAACAGATTTGGTCAATGGGAACAAAACCTAAGAACCAACCTACCCTACGGGCATTTGTTTCTGAGAAAAATGTCGTGAGTGTTAGTCCCTCAAAGGCAGGATAAATATGCTTCAAGATGTTTTCTGATACTTGACTAAGGCCTTCTTGTTCAAGCAATTTACGAGCAGATCTTGAAGCTTTGAATACGTCTTGTGGCCTTCCTGCTGCTATTAGGTGAAAAATCCCTGCTATGTAGCGCCCCATCAACATTTCCCAGCGTCGCCAACCTCGGTAATAGCGTTTTATAGTCACCAAATCGTTGCGCAGTGGGTAGTAAGCAGCTCTTGGACTTACTCTATTACCCCTTGCATCCCAATGGTGGATAACAGGTGCGCTAGGAAGATAGTCTGCTTCCCAACCTTGGCTTAAGAATTCTATAACAGTGGGAATCTCAGTTCCGTACATAAAGTAGTGAGGTGGGCTGAGTGGAATTTCTAAGCAAGCTTCACGTCTAGCAGCTACTGCTCCAGCATGGAATCCCCTTGTGGGCACATAGTTTTGTCCGGGTTGCACCTTTGGGAAGTAAGTTGTATAACTGAGTCGTCCTGAGTTAGGCTCTTGAAAAGGTAAAGCTACTAAACCAAGTTTTGACCCTCTATTTTGAAAGTGTCTGACTATTTTCTCGAGCGTCATCTCGCCCGGATAAGCATCATCATCTAACTGAAGAATAAGCTTACCTCGAGCCATCCTTATAGCCTCAGGTAGACTGTCAAACCCCTTAGGGGTATCGTTACGCAATACCCGCACTTCTTGGAACGTTCGTAACATTTGAGCTGTCCCATCGCTAGAAGCATCGTCAATCACAATAATTTCGCGGCTTGGTCCCGGGAGAACCTGCAAGCGACGTAGCATATCAGCTAGTGTTTCACATCGGGAGTGGGTGGGAATGAGAATACTCAGTTCAATTGTCTGCTCCATGAAACTGCATTATACTAGAAATCTTGATTTTGGAGAATTCTAAATGAACATTCTAGTAACTGGTGCAGCTGGTTTTATAGGCTCGCACTTATCTGAAAACCTTGCCAATCTAGGACATAAAGTGCAAGGTCTTGATTGTTTGACAGATTATTACACAACCTCATTAAAAAAGCTCAATGTAAGCCAAATAGAAGAAAAGGGCGTCGAGTTTCACAATCTTGATCTAGCAGAAGACAAGTTGGTAAGTATGCTCAAAGATGTTGATATGATTTTTCATCTAGCAGGACAACCCGGGATATCAGCTACAGTTCCTTTAGATACTTATGTAAAAAACAACATTATTGCTACACATAGATTACTCGAGCAAGCCAAGAATATTCCTACACTTCAAGGATTTGTCAATATTTCGACATCGTCAGTTTACGGTGCTGATGCCACAGGTGATGAAACATCGGAGCCAAAACCAACCTCTTATTATGGGGTTAGCAAACTTGCAGCAGAGCAACTTGTACTTGCTTACACACGTGAACAAGGTTTACCTGCTTGCTCACTGAGGCTTTTCTCTGTTTATGGACCTAGAGAGCGCCCGGAGAAGCTTTATCCAAAACTAATTGGCGCTATTTATGAAGGTAGAGAGTTTCCGCTTCATAGAGGAAGTTTAGATCATTTACGGAGCTATACTTATATTGCCGACATTATTGATGGCATGGTAGCAGTACTGGACAATTTTGATAAATGTCAGGGAGAGATCTTTAACATAGGAACAGATGTTGCTGTTACAACGGGTGAAGGCATAAAAATAGTTGAAAATCTAATAGGTGAGTCTGCTAAAATCAGTGTCAAACCCCCACGTTCTGGTGACCAGTTAAAGACACATGCCAATATTCAAAAAGCCCGTAGGATTTTGAATTACAATCCCCAAACAAAGTTAAACACTGGATTAGAGCACGTAGTAAATTGGTACAAGCAAGATATTCTTGGAAAAGTTGAACTATGGCCAGAAAACACACTGGATTAACTAGCAATGGTGCTCAAAAAACACTTAACAAGCTCCAAATAAATACCTAAGTTTACAGATTTATGGCAAAAACTATGTGTGACTGTGACCGTGATGAAGATCTAATTCACCTTTTTGCATAGGTAAGCGATCGCCTTTAAACATTAACGCTGCTAGGAAAGTAGTCAAAGGTACTGCTAAAATCAAACCAATAGAGCCTACAAGAGTGTGAACCACCTCTGCAGCCACTAATTCCAAATTTAAAGCCCGTTGCCAAGTAAAATCCCCTAGGCTTAAAAGTATAAGTAGAGGTAGTGCTGCACCAGTATAAGCTAAAACTAGAGTGTTTACTAAAGAACCTATATGATCTAGACCTACGTTCATTGCTCGAGTATAAAGACCAACCAAACCCAATTTAGGATTAACATGGGCAAGCTCACGCACTACACTAGCCTGTACAATAGTAATATCTGTTAAAGCGCCCAGAGCCCCTACTAGAAGACCAGCCAACATTAGCCCTTTCAAATTAATCTGACTTGCACCCACATTAATCATCATAGCTTCTTCACTGCCTAGACCCGTTAAGTGAGCTAGATTGCTAAAAAGTATCCCTAAAAACATTGTAATCACTACTGCAGAAAAAGTACCTACTAATGCAGCAGTAGTACTCCAATTAAGCCCATGTACAAAATAAATAGCTAAGACAAGAATGCCACCAACACCCAACAAGGACACCAACATAGGTGGTTGCCCTGCAACTATTTTTGGCACAATATACAGTATCACAATTCCCAAACTAAGACCTGTAGCCATAAAAGCTCGCAAACCTTTAAAACGAGCTATTAGCACAGAAACAAGTAAAAAGAGGCCTACTAAATACAGTAGCGCAGGGCGGCGTACCCAATCCACAACTACATATTGCCTTTGACCGCTAGGGTCAGGTGAATAGTAAAGTTCCACTCGCTGGCCTATTTTAAAAGCCAATGCCTCATTATTGCCTAGCTCGTCTGGTAAGGATAACCCAATCTCAGCCTCAATAGTCTTGTTGGGTGCGATTTTTACACGTGCTTGTCGTTGGCCTGCATCAATACTTAAGATAGTTCCTTCTAAATAACCAAATTCAGTTTCCTGTGCTTCAGCAATTACTAAGAATTGAGTAATAGTAGTTACAATGTTAACTATTAGAAAGCCTAACATTAACTTCTTGTTCAAGAGTTTCACGAACATTAGTTTAACCTAATATATTGAGTCTTAACATGTTTACTGCAAGAACAATGCTTGTATTTGCAATTGTATGAGATAACCAAGGCGCAGCAAGGCCATTTAAACTATTATATAAATATTGCCAAGTCCATGCTGTGGCTACTAGTAGCAAAAAAGCCAAGAAAATCCATAGCCAATTTATAAACAAGTGCAGGACTAGTACGTGATAGCCCGCAAAAGCAACATTCAATAGCAAAGGGCTAATATCCTTTTTGTAAAGAAATCTGCGCCAGAAAAGCTCTTCTAGCAGGGGGTTAGCTGTGGAGAAGTAAATCATAAACAAATACCATGAAAGTCCTGCTAACCCATATTTTGTTAAAGACACATCTATATTGACATTTTCCAGAGCCATAAAATACCACAAGTTATAAATAATTACACCAGAAAGCGAACCAACTACCATTGCTACAGATAAAACTTTTAGATCCAATCCTGAAAATAGGTATTGAATTCTTAAGTCATCTTTCCCTAGAATCATCAAAACCAGAATAATTCCACTATGGTAAACAAGCATAGCTAGCCATGCACTATGTAGTAAATAGAGCCCTATGCTTACAGCCATATAGGGGAAAAACAAGGTGAGTTTATAAAGGTTCTTCATTAATCTTCAGTAACTTTTTAGCAATATAAGCAGCACACAAAAACCCTCTACCTGCCAACGCTCCTACAAACCATAGCCTAGGTTTAAGCTCTTTAACTATAGGCTGATTATCATAGCTTTTAGCACGGTTCCCTGTCCAAACAGCTAGTGGCTGAGCCGTTTTTAAGCTTGGTATAAACCAACCTACTGAATGTTGTAATTGCCTTACCGCATGGGGATCTTCCTCGCCGAAAGGACGATGATTACCACCAATATAAAATTCTTCTGCTATCTTAGAGGCGTAAACTGCACCAGCCAAAGGATAAGGGATTTCAGTATTACTTTTTAGGATTACAACCTCACCAGTGGTATAAGTCATCTTGGACAATATATCAGTAAAAGGTTTAGTTGCTCCTATACACAAAAAGACAGCATCGGCATCAAAGCTGCCCTTGGTAGTATCAATATTATATTTAGGCAAGTTAAAATCTGGAGCATTGTTAGCTTTAATATCTAGCACTTGACAGTCCTCAACAAGCCTTAGATTATTACTTTTAGCTGCTGTGACTAGGGTCCTTAGGAATTTATGGGAGTCAACAAGACCACCTGAGTTTACTAAAAAGCCCCCAAAAGGTGCATTATAAACAGTCGGAAAGTCTTTTTGCTCTAACCACTGAATCCCCTGTAACTCTCGCCATTTTTTTGCTTGTTTAGAGTTAGAGGCAATACGGATAATTCCTGTAGTATTTATACCGTGATCTAAACCTAAACCACTAAGCTCATCAGCTAGTGTTTGTATAGCACTTAAACCAGCAAGGTCTAGACTGGTGGCTCTTGCGCTACGACCACGAAAAGGATTGAGTAAAGCTACTGGCACAGTAGCTGAACCCACTTTCATTTTTTCAATCAGGGTAACTTTAACAAACTTGCTCAACTCATAAGCAAGTGTACATCCCATTACCCCTGCTCCTATTACTAGACAGTGACCTACAGTTTTAATGGGACTTTTGCCTTGCGTTACTACCACAACACTTGAGTATAGAATAACACTATGGAATTTAACTTTAACATGTTTTTAGATGTTCATAACATCACACGCTGGGTAGTGCTTGCTTTTGGAGCATTAGCTCTGATAACTAGCTACTCAGGGCTTTTTAGCAAGCGTTCTTGGCAATCTTCTGACAAGATTATAGGCTTAGGCTTCAATATTTCTTTTGGCCTTCAGTTAATACTTGGTCTTATTATTTATGGTATTAGCCCCTTAATTCGTCCTCTGATGAGCAATCCAAGTCTGATTTCCCAAGCAACTGGCAGCAACAAGGTAGAGATAATTTTCTTTGGTATTTACCATATTGTTTTAATGTTTATTGCCTTCATTTTAGTACAAGTTGGTTACTCACGTAGTAAACGTGCCGAGAGTGATCGTGCAAAATTCCGTCTGGCTGCTACTTTTTATACTATAGCTATACTTCTTGTCTTTTTAGCTATTCCATGGGGGATACGTCCCAACTGGCCAAGTTAGCTCTTTAATTAGAAAGCTACTGAAATTATAGCACAAAGAAAAATCTGGGGTGCCCAAACCTCGGAGGTTTTCAAAACCTCCGAGGTTTCTTGGGAAACTGCTTTTTATGAATATTAAGGAAGCGTTTAGAAGTGCTACTTTTTTAGGCTAGGTGCTTGCTCAAAATGTTTAAGGTGTAATTGCTCATCAATAATAATAATTAAGGTGATGATTGTTGCTTCTAGATCTATAGATTAAGCGCCAAATCCAATTAAATTTAAAGTATTATACCCCAAAAGTGACAAAATATTGAACTTAATCCCAATATTGTCCTATTAAAAAAATTAAAAGACGCTAATGTCCTTATAATCAGTACTCCGCAAAATAAGTGTATAACATAAAAAAGGGAAAAATAGCTGTGAGGTAGCTACATGAAAAAGAGTCAACAAAGTCATAAATTAAAGGATAGTGAATTCCTTAAGGAGACTATTGTGACTCTAGTAAATCTTAACTCACCCTCTTGCTTAGAAGCAAATGATGTTCATCAACAAGCTAGTGAAATTATTGATCAGAAATTTGATTTCGATGCCTCTGGTAGTTCCTACTCAACTCAAGATATTTCTGATGTCATACTAGCTGCTGCTACTAGAAATATTTCTATAGAACAAGCCTGTAAAGACCTCAAAGGTGCTCCTTCCCCTAATACTGTACGTAATTTCATCAAAGATGCTTTGCCTGAAGAGACTAGAGATTTAGAAGCACAGCTCAATGGTGCCATGAGAGATAACCTTCCTAAAAACCTCTTCAAAACACCTTTGCGTTGTGCAATCGACATTACTGAGATCAATTACTATGGTGATAGAGCTGATGAATCTGTGCGTGGAGGTAAAGCTCAAAAGGGTACTACTAAGTTCCACTGCTACGCTACTTTATATGTTATCAAGAAGAATCGCCGCTACACCTTAGCAATTACCCTTATGGATAAAGATGAAAAGGTATTGGATGTACTGAAGCGCTTGTTAGCTGAAGCTGATGATATAGGGTTGAGAATCAAGCGTTTGCTATTGGACAGGGGCTTTGATAATAATTCTGTGATAAAGCACCTACAAAGTTTAGACTTTCCTTGTGTAGTACCACTGGTAAGAAGAGGCAAGAAAGTTCGTGATTTGTTGAATACAAAACAGAGCTATGAAACAGAGTTCAGTCGTAACAGTGATAAGTATGGGGAAGTTAAGTTTAAGGTATATATAGCATGTAAGTACAGCAAGGGGAAATATGGAAAGCGGGGGATACAAACATTTGCATACATAGTTACCGGAAAACTAAAGATGCCACCATTGCAAGTATACGAGGAGTATCGTAAACGTTTTGGGATAGAATCAAGTTATCGAATGGTTAATAAGGTGAGAATCAGGACTTGTACGAAGTTAGCGATAGTACGTTTATTTTATATGGGTTTAGGGTTTATGTTATTGAATTTATGGACATATTTAAAATGGGTGTATTTGCACTTGAGGCAAAGAGGACCTAGGGTAGTGTTATGTGAATTGTTTCCTTTAGAAACCTTTTCCATATGGTTATGGGAAGTGGTTAAAGAACGTCTAGGTCTTCGCAAATCCATCCCCTTACCTGTTCGTATTTGATTGCGGAGTACTGATAATATATTTATGACCCCAAATTAGGGTATATATTTGGTTTATTTCCCAAATTGGCCTATTAAATTTGACTTAAAGTCATTTTTGGTGCAATAATCAATTTGGATTTAGAATTATTTATTTTAGGTATGTGAATGTGGCATGGGAATTTATTAAATATAAAAGTAGTGAAGTGTACAGGATTAGATCCCTATTTAGGTGTTCAATACTAGTTAGGCTACCCTATGCACTTTAAAGTTAAAATGCTTCTTTACTCAATTGGTTTTTGTTTGGGACTTTTAACCTTTGGGCAAAACTTACCAAGAAGTATTGAATCAAAAGAGATATTGGAATTTCAAGACTCTATAGGTGACAATGTATGTGTCTCTTGTGGTTTTTCATGTGCTCGATATGAAACTAGTGAGGTATTTAGAAAGATTGAGGATCCTCCTACTAATACTTCAGTATTAATATGTGGTGGAGGTGGAAATACTGCAAGTGGTTCTATAAGTATACAGCATGATTTTTTGCGAATTAATAGGGATAAGCAGGTGGTTGATTTACCTTTGGGATACACTGTTAGTAATGCAAACAAGTTTTCTCGGCAGGGTTTTAGACAACGGCTTTTGAATTGGCAGAGGCTTGACTTAAATGCCTATAGTTACGTTGTTTCTAATGGATCATACACTTCTACTAATAACATGGAAGACCTTATCCAGAAAAATTACAGTAAAAGACTATATATTTTTCGTGTTATGGATAAAGGGATTGAGTTTATTCTCTCTGATGTGCCTTTGTCATTATATGAAGAGGAAAGTGCTATTGAATATAGGGATTGGAAAAAGGAGGTGGAAAATTACCCTAACCAACTTAACTATAAATTCAATTGGCCTCTTTCACTAGAGATTACTTCCACAGGAAAAACACTTACTCAAGAACAGGAACACTGGTTAGGTGTATATCCTCTTTCCACCCTGTTAAAACAACCTAACTAGTTGCCAGTACAACAAAGGATATCGTTTATGCCACTAACTACATAATACTATGTGTCGGTCTACTTTTTCAATTGAATGGGAAATAAATCATTAATCTAATTGAGTCTAAGAAGTTAAGGTAAAATATAATATTAGTGAATGAGCCTAGAAAGCCCTTGTCGAACGTTTAGCCTAACTATCGCTCCAGCGGGATGCTCACACGAGTGGCCAAGTTAAGTCTATAATCCAGTTGCAGGGGATGCATCCAGAAGTGAGCACCCCTGAGCTCGGTACTGTTAGGCTTGTTGGTTAGCATACCCAAATGAAACTGCAAATACTTGGCAAGAATGGAAGTGATCGCGGCACCCAATTATAGCATTTTCCTTTTTAACCTGACCCACTACGGTGCTTTTGGTTTGTGGTGCAGCATTTTTCGCCACTCATAAAATTATGTCACTAAATCACAAACAGTAAAAACAGTTCTTGGTAGTAATCTAGTCAAAGATAAGAACATACTCTTGCACTTATAAGAAATTACAGCTGTGAGTATTTGAATAAATATTTATTGTAACATCCTTCCATAGGTGGATGATTTGAATAACCACGGTGTCTGAACCAAGCTTGAGCATCATTGGCATTAACTGTTTTCAAAGCTTTCTTGACTGAAGAATTTAACTTCTTTTCGTTCCAAACTTCTAATTTACGTAAGTATGACTTTACCTTTGACCAACAATGTTCTATCGGATTGAACTCAGGACTATATGGTGGCAAATAGATCAATTTAGCTCCCTTACCTTCTATTAGTTCACCCACTTCTTTTACTATATGTGCTGGTGAATTATCCATCAAAACTATCTGTCCTACTTTCAATACTGGACATAAGACCTCTTCTAAAAACACTGTAAATACTTCTCCTGTTATACCTCCATCCACACAGAAATCAGCAATTACCCCCTCTAGAGTAATTGCTCCTATCAAATTTGCAACTTTATGTTTCTTACTGGGTATAGAACCATATGCCCTTTCCCCTAATTTTGAACGGGCATATATTCTAGTCATGTTTAGATACAGACCTGTTTCGTCAATAAACACAAGTCTCTTTGCTTTAAAAGCTTTCTGTAACTGTAAAAATACTTCCCGCTTTGCTTTAACATCTTCTCGATCCTGCTCCTTAGCACGTAAAGACTTTTTTTATAAGTCCAGTTGATCTTTTTTATTGCCCTGTACATGCTAGTGCTACTAACTTTAATGCCAGTCTTTTTCTTAAAAGCTGTACAGAGTTCAGTTAAGGTCATGTCTGGTTGCTTTTCTAGCAAAGCTTTTATCAGTGAAAGTTGCTTAGTGCTTACAGCAGGTTTACGACCTCTATTATGTTCTCTAGGTAATAACTCACCTGTTTCTTGATAAAGTCTGAGGTATGCTTTAACCGTAGTTGGGCTAACTAGAAATCTTTTTGCTATATCACGTTGAGAACCTTCACCAGCGAGGTAAGCATCGATAATGCGTTTACGTAAAGCTAAGGGGTAAATTCCCATAAGAAAGTTAGCATAACTAGATATTCTTTAGTGAGACGGTGATAATAATCAGATGCGTCTACATCAGGATTTTTCATTAGAAAATTCTCTCATTTTCTGGCAATGCAGCAAGGCTTTTTCAATTATTTGTAGAAAGAGAGAAATCTAGGCCCATTTCAGAATATTCTATCTTACAAGCAATTTAGCAAGAGCGACAAAATATCCAAATATGAGAATATTTGCATTTTGGGAAATCAGCTAAAAAGAGAAACGATCACTTTCTCAGAAGGCATTTGACGTGGTTTTGGTAAGAGGGGACATTAACTCAAGCATTGATTAAACTAGGTGTTTTGCCGATACTTGGGCCAGATAAAAAAGGAAAATGCTATAGAGACACTTACTACAATGCTTCTTTCGTATCTGAACTACTCCGACATTGTTACCAATCGCATTTCTTACGGTGGTCATGAAATTGACGTAGAGGCAAATTTTCGACAGCCATCCATAGGTCAACCAGTTGCGACACGTTTGATTTGCGAGTGCAAAGCGCACGACAAACCAATTGACACTACAAATTGGCTCAAATTCTTGGGTAAGATCTTCACTGAAGAACTGTCAGCGAATACTCCAGTGTCTGGGTTAATGATTGCACTAACGGGCGTGAATGGAAACGTTGCAGGCCAATATGCCGAGGTAAAGAAACAAAGGACGGATATACAAATTGTTACCGGTGAAGATTTAACGGAGAAACTCAAGCTTATTTATCCATTACGCAAACCGAATGACGTGTCTCGTGAAATCTACGAATCAACAACACGAACAGTTACAACACTTGAGTTAGCGTATTACGAACGCCATTTCATTTATATCGCCTCGTTTTCTGATAACACCTACACGACTATATCGGCAAACCGAAAGAATCCTTCGGGCACGTTAGACGAGTTGGTCAATTTGGTCGCAGAATCAGGCAGATTGGGTGAACGTATAGACCTTAGTGCTGACCGTGAATTCGCAAACCGACAGGACAGGCTTCAAAAAATCATTCTTACCGCCTTGCTATCTCGCAATTGCTCCTCTAGTTACGACGAAATTATTGCTGAATGGAAATCGCTCGTAGATGTTGACGTTGAACAATGTGACCTTATTGCTCCTATGAACGATTTGATTCAACAAGGAATTGTTACCAAATCGGAAAATCAATTCGTCCTTGCGATCTCTACAGATCCCTCCGTCAATAATAGGGTCAACTTCTTGCGCCGAATCAACCATGGGCCAATAATGCTACCAGCATTGAAGCTACATCAATATGATGATCTCATCGACGACGATCTTTTGGTCTTTATGGAATCAAACCACAACTGCACACCTGTTCCTGATGAAGAGCGTGAATCACTAATTCAAATTTTCAAATGGTCTCCGTCCGCATTAAATGGCGCAATTATTCTACCCAATCGGTCGCAGCAATCAATTGAAAATGAGGATCACCTGCGCCCTCCTGATGACTTTGCATATGTAGTACTTCGGCAACAACTAATCGAACGATTTATAAATGAGTTTCACACAAAACCACTGCATGAATATTTTCGTGTGCATTGTGGTATTCACGAATTGGAAATGACCAGAAATATTGCTGCAAAATCTAACACAAAAATTGAACTTGAATTCAAACTGCATCAACGGCTTGGAATAATGCCTGCGGCTGAATCGTTGGGCGGTGGACACATTCTTGTTACAATGAAATTGGAAAATCCGGAGCCTTGGGAACCATGGCCAACACCACCAGAATCATCCGAATAACAATGCGATACCGAAGTCCAGCTTGCATGTGCATTTTTAGTGGAAAATCGATCGTCTGGACTTGGTGATCACTGTCGTTAAACATCCCATTGGAAGGTGCGAAGTAAAGGCTCGAGTATCAAGTTTTCAAGTATTTGGCGAAAGTTGGGCTTGTGAAGTTAAGTTTACTAAATTATCTTGTAGTTACTGCGTGTGGTGTACCTAACTGTCGCTCAAGGTGATGCACATATGAATGGTGAAGTTAAGTGTGGTTTTAGTTTTAGGAGATTTTGGTGTGGGATGTGCACACCTTAGCTCTGTACCGTTATAACTCGTAAGAGGCAAATCTTTAAATGACTCTTTTAGTGGCATGGGCAGGCGTTGATACGCACGGAGTGGGGTCAATGTATATTGGAACCGATAGTCGGATATCGTGGCAAAAAGATGTTAAATTTGATCATTGTAGAAAGATTTTTGCATTTTCTAATTATCCCGATATTCTTGGCTACTGTGGTGATGTGCTCTTTCCATCAATCGTCCTCGGACAAATTATTGAACTTGGAGACTCAGGGCTACTTTTTGAAGAGAGTTACTCCAGTAAGCAGAAGTATCAAGCGATTGTTAATAAGTTGAACCATCAATTTCAAGCTTATCCTGTCATGGAATTTGGCCTTGCAGATAATTCGCTACAAATTATTCACGCCTCTAAGAATCCTAATAGCAAGTCTTTTGAGTGTAGAAGTATCCAATGGACACAGGCAAATGGCTGGCAGGGACTCTCTATTAATTTGCCTAGCCAATCAGAAATTCTATTTACTTTAGGGTCAGGACGTAAAGAGTTTTTAAGCAACTATCAGCTGTTTCAGTCTGGTAAAAATAAAGGGACCACGCGAAACATTTATCATTGTTTATGTCACACGATCTTAAACTCTTCAGATTTACAAGTTGGGGGAGCCCCACAACTAGCAGGACTAATTCGTAAACCTAACTCTGTTGCTATTGAGTATGGAATAATACATCAGAACCAACGTTATTTTTTGGGCAGTAGAATAGATGATTTGAGAATGCGAGCATCAAATGTAGAATGGCGAAACGAAGACTTCGAGCGCTGTGATGGACTTTCAATGATGAGATTAGAAAACGCTCAAGCACAACCCCCATCAATGGGGGGAAACTAATTTTAGGCAACTCCCTGGACTCCGATACATTGGAGGGCGAGGTGCTGTGGGGGTGATTGTTTTAATCACCCCCTACTCAGGGTTAGAAATTTTGAGCTTACCGATTGATAAACGAGTTATAATTAGGTGCTTCAAGGGACGCTGAATCGTTCTATCCCAAACGCAAAAAGGAGTCAGAGTATGTGTCAAATGTTTAAAGTCGAGCATTCAATGCCCCTGGGCTTAATCCGTTAGATATTCCTTCATACATTCTCTTTCTCTTTGTAATACTTGCAACTTGATACTGGACAGGTTACACTAAATGTAGTGATTAACAAGTTTAAGCATAGTGGACTTGAAAAATTCTTTTCCAGTGGTACAACAGCTGGTATACAACCTCATCACGCAAAACGCCTTCGTTTGATTCTAGCCCAGCTCAATGTTTCAACTTCTCCTCAAGATATGAGTTTGCCAGGACTTGACCTTCATGAACTAAAAGGAGATAGGAAGGAAACTTGGTCTGTTAAAGTCAGCGGTAATTGGCGTGTCACTTTCAGGTTTGAAGATACTAACGCTACAGATGTTAATTACGAAGATTATCATTAGGAATGTTGATTATGAAAATGCATAACCCTCCTCATCCAGGTGAAATTTTAAGAGAGCTTTGTATAGAACCATTGGGTTTGACAGTAACTCAAACGGCAGAGGCTTTAGGGGTTAGTCGCAAAACCCTTTCAGCATTACTTAACGGTCGTTCAGGTATCAGTCCAGAAATGGCAATTCGTTTATCTAAAGCTTTTGGTACATCGGCAGAAAGTTGGCTCAAGCATCAGATGCAGTATGACCTTTGGATTGCTGAGCAAAATATGGGAGAAATCAATGTACAATCTTTGTCAGCAGCTTAGTTGGTGTACTGTATTTCTAACTACCGCTGCAGCGGGATGCTCATACGAGTGGTCAAATTAAGTCTAGAACTCAGTTAAATGGGATGTGCGCGGAAATGAGCACCCCTGAGCTCTGTACCGTTAGACGGCGTTGGTCAGTGCTTAGAATTTGTTAAGATGGTTTTGTTTGGATTTGCTCGAGCCCAACCAACGTTGAGCATGAATACCTGTTTGAACACTAGCCTACTGTAATGAAGAAGGAAATTAGGAGAAGTTTTTACATGAAATTATCCCTAAATCAGGATTGAAGAATCCTATGTGCGATAACACACGGCAAAAAGCCTCAGAAACATCGACTTTATTAGCTTTAACAGGCTTTGCACAAAAACTTGTTTCTGCACAAAAACTGAGCCTATCATCAAGCTGTAGTGTTAACATATGCCCATGATTACGTATGTAATATTCTCCCCCCTTACCTATGCCTAATCCTAATATATTAGTTTAAAGTTATGGTTATACTTTTACCTAAGCGCTTAATAAAAGCGACCATAAAACTATTTTTGCTTTCTGAATCTGAAAGAACTGCATTACTCAAAGCATTAAAAGAAGTACCATCTTCTTTAAGCCTTAAAAAATACGAAAAGCATCTTAAAGAAACTTTTGATTATGATGCCGCTTCGGTGCGAGATTATGTAAGGTTCTTTATCAGCACCTATAATCTGAATGAGCGCAAAGAAAGTCATAGTGAAATAGCTAAAGGAGTAATTGAAGGCTTAAAAGAACTTGATATTGAGGATATCCAAGAAGCTAGCCAAGAGGATTTTGACAATTTTTATCACTTTCTCTTAGGTATTTTAGAGTCTCATGAAACCGTCGGACTTAGCGCCAAGGGGTTGCAAGTAGTAACACAACATGACAAAATACTTGCCTTTTGCGAAATCCACACTGATATTCGTAACATTTTTTCAAGAGATACATCGAAAGAAGTGCCAGTGGCGGCGGCAATAGTACATACCTTAAAACTTCATACACACGGAAGTCATGATTATGAAGACCTATATGTAGCCATGGATTATGATAGCCTAATTGAACTTAAAAGTGTTATAGAACGGGCTGAAAAGAAACATGAAAGCTCCAAAAAAGTTATTGCAAAAGCTGATCTGATATACCTAGTAACTGAGGGGGAGGATAATGGATACTGATACAGAGTATAGGGTTAGGTCTGAGCATGATATGGACATCTGTGAACCAAGAAGAAATGATTGTGACGCTTTTAACCTCCCTCGGCCTTTGCCAAAGCTTGATTTTGAAGAGGACCCATACGAAACCCCAACAAAAGTTGACGTAAAAACACCTATGGTTTCAAAAGTAAGAAACCTTTCTCCTCAGAAAAATATACACATAGAGCATTCTCAAGAAGTTAAGCTTTTTATTTCACAAGCTGGCCTCAAACAAACTTATGAGCAGGCAATTTCACTTATAAAAGAACATTTTGAGGACGTTTGTTTCATTCACACAGTTATTGAGGAAGATTTTTACGATGAGGAAGTGCGATGGGTACAAGTCGAAATTGGGGCAAGAGGTAATTTGCCAAAATTATCCATGCTATATAGCAAGTTTTTAGACAAATGGCTTGAAAGCACCAACACCAAAGAAAACAACCAACTGAGATTTGACTATACCGTTGTACCCTAATGGAACCTAAACGATTTCTGGAAACTGCAGAAACACTGACTGATCCTGACTTCGAATCCGAAGAATGCGACTGGCGAACGGCAATTAGTCGGGCTTATTATGCTGCATTTTTAGATGCAAGAAAACTTTTAAGTGAAATGGAAATTCTGATAAAAAATATAGACGCTCATGAAAAGATACAAGGGCATCTTAAATATGTAGTCAGCAAGCTAGGAGGTAACGAAAACAGAGTAGCCGTAAAAATCCTAACTCAGTTGAGAGACATGCATCATCACAGATTAAGAGCAGATTATGAATTAACTCCACACAAAGATATAAATCTAAGCAAAGCGGAGCAAAGAATCCAAGACGCATACACCTTCATTAATTTTTTAGACCATATTAGGGATACTCCCGATCTTTATAAGGATGTGAAAGATTCATTGGAAGAATATAGAAGTGGTTCAGGCAAAAGAGTGTAAACCTTGTTTCTGGAGCACTCTCTAGCATTTTTGCTATAATTGAGCTATAGAAAAAGGCGGTAGGACAACGCACTGCTTGATCTAGGCGAGTATATCTGCCATGACTACGAAGGTTGCAAACACACCTAAGCCGTCATGTACACCCTTTAGGGTTTGGAAAGTGTAGATGGTGAACAGCTTTTAGAACCTTCCAAAACTTGGATGACACACGGTCAAGATTGGGTGGCTTATGATCCCGTGTAGGTACATGAAAAGCCGTGTTTCAATAGTTGGAGAATTTATGGGGTTGCTCGAGTGAGTAGGCGGTCCTTGCTGCATAGTTACAAACTTAAGCAATCAACGTACAAATCACTTAGACACGGACTCTAAGCGATGTGTTGTGGCCTTGTTGTATATTCTCGGAACAAGTCTTAAAATGGCAATAGGCTTAACTGTTATTGGAATGTTTGTTGGTGAAGGTATTATCTAACATACCGCTACAGCGGGACGCTCACACGAGTGGCCGAATTAAGTCCATAACTCAGTTGCAGGGGGTGTACACAGAAGTGAGCACCCCTGAGCTTAGTAGCGTTAGACCTGTTCGTCAGTGCTCAGAGTTTGTTAAGATGGTTTTGTTTGGATTGCTCGAGCCCAATCAGCAGTGAAACATTTTGCCTAATAATAGAAAGTAGTTGGAATAAGTGAATCAGTTGTTGGGACAATCCTTGTTGGGAAATCGATGAAACAATGAAACCACGTAAGGTACTTGTTAAAGCACTAGCCAGTCCAAATAATCTTCGCTTTGCTGATTTTGTAACTTTAGTTGAAGGCTTTGGATTTACCCTGTCTCGCATTAATGGTAGCCACCACATTTTTACGCACCCAGAAGTTTCTAAATTGGTTAACCTACAAGAGGTGGATGGTAAGGTTAAACCATATCAGGTTAGGCAATTTCTCAAATTAGTGGAACTCTATAATTTGCAGTTAGGAGATAATGAATGAAAGATTATCATATAAACATCTTTTACAGTGAAGAGGATGGCGGTTACATTGCTGATATTCCTGATTTACAAATGTGTAGTGCGTTTGGTAGTACTCCTAGCAAAGCGTTAATGGAAGTGGAGATTGCTAAAGCAACTTGGCTAGAAGCAGCAAAGGAAACAGGAAAACCCATTCCAAAGCCTAGTTATCGACCTATTATTTATCAAGTTGCATCATGAATATCTTAAGAGATTTGTGTAGCACATCTGTTTGTAAAATTTGTCTGGCACAGCGCTTCAGTGTGACGCACACACGCGGGGCGCAATTAACCTTGAGTTATGAGTAAACGGAATCGGATTACATATTATGAAGCGCTGTCGGCACTTGAAACAGCAACTCTTATTCCCGTAAGACTTGTTCCTATAGATGTTCAACAAGCACTGAAACTTGCGATTGAATTTGATATTTACGCTTATGATGCATATTTCCTACAGTGTGCAAAATCCTTATCAAGTCCATTAATTACGCTTGACAAGCACATGAAACAGGTGGCTGCTAAACTTAACATCAAACTATTGGAGTAGATCATAATGAAAGTATTTACTTACTCAGAAGACCGTCAAAACCTTTCTAAGTTATTATCACTTGCACAAAAAGAAGAGATTGAAATTCGCAGAAGAGACGGTGCTATATTTTCCTTAACACAAAAAAAGAAAAAGACCTTATCACCTTTTGATGTTCCTGGAATAAAGACTGAGGCAACAACGCAGGATATTTTGGATGCTTTGAGAGAATCAAGAAGGGGCTAAGTGAACAAGCATAGAGTATTTGCGACTAGCGTTTCTTAATTGTGTTAAACTATATGTTATATTTTTTGCTCTTATTTATGCTGTGCCTAACTGTTGCTCAAGGTGATGCACATATGAACGGCGAAGTTAAGTGTGATTTAAGTTGTAGAGGACTTTTGTGTGGAACGTGTACACCTGAGCTTTGTGCCGTTAGCGGGCTATACTCAGGAGATAGCCAATGAAGTACTATCACTTCAAGAATCGGAGCGAGCGATACGAGGTAGGGTCCAGAGATAAGTTTGTTGGAACTGTACACCTTGAGAAATTTGATGATGCGCCCCAATCACCAGAACTGCGGGCGGTATTTGTTGACTTCAAGCTAGGGTCCTATACCAAGCTTCATCACCATTCTGGTGATCAACTTTTGTATGTCGTGCAAGGTCAAGGCTTCATCGAGTTCGAAGATGGAAGGGAAATACGTCTCGAACCAGAAGTCCGCGTGATTATCCCAGCAGGAGTGCTGCACCGCCATGGTGCGGATGCTGAAGCTGAAGAGAATCTCGTCCACCTTGCGGTCACGCAGGGCGAGACATTCTGGTGGACGGCCGATCCAGGAAGAAGCGGATATGGTGGAGAAGAATGAGCCCTGAATCAGCGCCCGCTAACCAAGCGCTGCAAGCGACAATGGGCGCAACGGTCGTGCGTCGTGCGGGCGCTGATTTTGCCTTGCTTCGTGTATTCGTATGCGCCCAGCCCATCGAGCTTTAGCTTGGTAGCTAAACCTGTTCGTTAGTGCTCAGAGTTTGTTAAGATGGTTTTGTTTGGATTGCTCGAGCCCGCAGTCAACTAGAAATCTTCTTACCAGTAAAGCTCCTGAGCATTAGATAAGCAAAAAATCCCAAAGGCCCAAACATCAAAGTAAAAAAGATAAAGGGAAACATAAGCACAGGATGCAAAGCTTTCTTGTGACTGTCTAGGTAGATCCAACGCCCTACAAAAAGATCAAAGCACAAAAAATGAGCCCAAGCAATGATCACGCCTTCAGGGGTACCAAGCAACGCAGCTATACTCACAAGTTCTGGGTTCATAATTTGAGGAAAAAGTTCTATGAAGTTAGGAATAACTAAAGCAACATATAGTAGGGCTGCTGGTGCAGCAACCCAAGGTGAACCAATGATACGTTTAGTCCATTTCCAAGTGGGTAAAAATGCCATTAGTAACCAAAAGGGCATGACTAGGAAACTGCTGAGTGAAAAAATTTGACTCATGCTTTTTGTTCCTTTAGGGCTCGAGCAAATCTAAAATCAATTCTAGCAGTAATCATAGCCACTAAAGCTACTGTGACAACAACAATACTAGCAAACACACTAATTGTTAGCATATCTGGTCTAATAATAGGCTGGGCTCGTAAGGCTTGCCAAGTAAGTAGCAGTACAACAGCCAAATAACCACTCGCTCCAGTAAAAACAAGTGCCGTTTTTTGTTTTTGACTTAATCTGCGGTGACGGATTAGGAAAAGACCTAGTAAGGGAATAACTTGTAAGGCATGCAAGCCTACAAAATGTGCAGGGCGTAAATCACCACCTTCTATGCTCCAATTTACCACAGGTAAACCCGGGCCACCATCTTCTACGCCAACACTATGGGCTCCAACTTTTGTAACAGATGCTCCTGCATGCAAACTTGCTAATTGCTCGGGTGTGGGGCCAGTCATCAAAAACCCTTCAGCCATACCGACTAAAGTGATAATGACCCCTAAACGTAGAGCCCACATTAAAGCAGGTGAATGATGACGCTCAGTAAATAATACAAAAGCAATAATAAGGTTGCATAGCCACAAGATAGTAATAGCTATGCCCATAGCTGAATACATTGCAGAATCAAACGGTGTTAAAGCATTAAAATGGCTAGTAGTACCACGAATTACTTGTAAAGTAATGGGGATCATTTCTACAGTAAAAACAAGGGCAATGACCCAAGCAAAAGCTTTTACTAGCCTTCTTTTCCAGACTCTGACAGTACTAATTTGATTAAGTAGCCATATCATTGAAATACTGTAAACAACTGTAGAAATTGCAAATTTAGTTGGTTTTAACCAAGCAGGTGCACCAATTATTATACGTGAATCTGCAAAGATACCTGCCAAGAAGAAAAGCCCTAAAATGCTCATAATTAAACTGTAGAAGAATAGTGGTGGATATTGCTTAGAAAGCAATTTTAGATTTGCTGGAATTACGCAGGAGGGAAAATAAAGTAAAATAGGGCTCAATCAAAACCAAGGAGCCCTAAGATGAGTCTAACACAAAGGATAGTTAAAGCACTAGAAGCCATATTGAAAGCAGTTGAGGCAAGTGGTTCTTCAGCCATGGCAGATGGAATGGACTGTGCACACGATACTATCTATAGAGCATTGTTAATAGACTCGATTTTAGCAAAGGTAAGTGAGATAGCCATAGGCTTAAAAATGCTGGTAGGTGGACTTGAAGGGGGCTACTTGGTTCTTGATGATACAGTAATAGCCAGATCAGGAAGGGGAAAAATGTGGCTACCGAAATTACGAGATGGCAATGGACACTATTGCTATGGTTTCGGGATAGTGCTGCTGATCTGGACAGATGGTAAAGTGCGAATACCGTTAAAGATCAAACTTTACTTTGGAGAGGTAAGTAAGCAAGAACTAGCATTGGAGCTATTAGCATGGGCAAAAGAAAAAGGGCTAAAACCTGATTATGTACTATTTGACTCATGGTACGGTTCAAAGAAGATTCTGAAGCAGATACATGCCTACGGTTGGTCGTTTGTGACGCGATTAAAGAGGAACAGAGTGCTGCGAGGAAAGCAGTTGAAAAGGCATAGAGGACCCTACTGGACAAAAGTAGGAAAGCTAAGAGGAATGGACTTTGAAGTGAAGATAGTGAGGAGAGGGAAGAAATACTATGTGACAAACGATTTAGAGCTAGAGGACAAAGAGATAATAGGGCATTATAAGGTGAGACAGGGAATAGAAGAGGTGATAAGAGGGCTAAAGCAAGAGCTAGGGTGGCAAGGATTCAGATATAGAACAGAACAAACAATAGGAGGGCATTTAGGGTTAGGAGTAGTAGCTTATGGGCTTATAGAGGTAGCTCGTAGAGAGAGCAAGCAATCATTTTACAGATACCGTAGGGGACTAATCTCTGGTCGCATTGACCCACCTCTAGACCTTCTGGACTCGCTTCCTCAAGCTGCGTAATTCCAGATTTGTTAAAGTGGCTTTAAACATAAAAATCTCCTTACGACGTTAGGATACTTAACAGTGTTAAGTGAAAAGCCAAAAATTTTTTACCCTAAGCCTTTTTGTATCATTTGTATGGCGGTTTCGAAACTTGCTCGAGCGTCCACCTCATCAACTGTAGGCACACTAATGGCTAAAGCTACAATACCGTGTGTCACAGCCCAAATAGTATTGGCATAAGTCTGTACATCTCCTTTTTTAATAACTCCTGCACTTATACACTCTTTAATAGTTTGTATAAGAATCTCAAAAGCATCAATTACAGATTCACAACCTTCAGGTGGTTCTTTTAGTAAGAATTCACCACGTTCCATAAACATTAGACGATAGTGCACAGGATAGCTTAAACCAAAATCCACATAAGCTTTGCCAATACCCTGAAGGCGTGCTAAAGGTGTGTCTTCATTATCATAAGCAGTTTGTAACCGCTCACCAAAGGTTTTAAATCCTTGTATGGCCACATTGAAAAGTAGCTCGTCTTTATCTTTAAAGTGCAAATAGATAGTTGTTGGTGAGTAACCGATGGCCTCAGCAACTTGCCGAAGCGAAAAATGTTGATAGCCTTGTTTTTGAAATAATTCTGCAGCAGCGTCCAAAATAGTTTGGCTTAAAGCCTCTTTTTGTTGCTTACGGCGAGCAGCACTCTTGGCTTGTGTACGGGCTTCGCGGGTTGAATTTTGGACATCTTTACTCATAACATGGTTATCATACTTAACAGTGTTAAGTATGTCAAGACTTGGCATAAATATACACTTTTAAGGCTGTTTTGTCCTTTGCTAATGCTTTGCAGATAAAAGTAAGCAACTAATTGCTTATACAGCACACACTCAGATAACACTACTATCTCTTTTTGTTAGCAGTCCGTTTTTCCAGCCACTTCAATAAACTTGCTGCTGAAAGCGTTAGTGCTACATATAAAATAGCTGCTGTATTATAAGGTGCAAAAGGCAAAAAACTGCTGGCATGAAACTCACGCATTCTTTGTGCCAAATCCCGTACAGAAAGCAAAGATAGCAATGCTGTATCTTTAAGCAGGGCTATGAATTCATTTCCTAAAGGAGGAATAACTATTTTTATAGCCTGTGGTAACACAATGTAGCGAGCAGTTTGCCAAGAGCTTAAACCCAAACTACGTGAAGCCTCTATTTGCCCTTTGGGTACAGCTTCTATACCAGCTCGAAAAATTTCTGCCATGTAGGCAGCGTAACCTATTGATAGTGCTACCATGCCACGTAGCAAATTGGGTGGATTCAAACGGTTGTTAGTAACGTCCTTTAGAGCACCTATTAGTGGCAAACCAATGTAGATGATAATTACTAGCATAGGCAAACCCCGCACCACATCAATGTAAAGCTCTGCAAAAATAGCTAAAGGATGCATGCCACTCTGCCAAGAACCTAAAACTAGTAGCAAGCATAGAACAGCGATAACAGTGAATAAGATAGCAGGTACACGATAATGGTTAGCTAAGAAAGATGCCTCCCATAGAATAGGAGAATTTGCAGGAACTGCTTGCTGGGGTATGAAAGTAGCAGTTATGCCATTTTCTGTTTGGTATTGCTCGAGCGCCTTCTCTAAATTAGCTACACTACGAATAGTTCCCTGCTGACCACTGCCGCCCTCATATTTACCAAAGCGAATAGTGTCACTAAGTCTTTGTGCTGTTCCTTTTACAATTGCCACGCGACCATTAAGATTACCAATAAGAGCATATTGCTCTTTAGGGCGAGTAAAGAAAAAGGCACTTAGAGCTGCCAAAATTAGTGTTGCAATGCCATAATAATAAAGAGTCCGCTCAGTCTTCTTAAGGCTCAAAAGCCCTGCTAATATAAGGCCAAGCAATGCAGCTACTAAATAAGCCCCGAGGGCACTAACTATTGTGGTCAATAGACCCGGGGCAATAAACTTTAATGAGCGTTGATAGTTTTCTGCGGTGAAAAATAGATAAACTATAAAAGGAACTGCAGCTAAAAGTATTATGTTACTAGGGCGCATATGCTTAAACCAAGAGCTAGTATTTATGGGGCAGGAATCTCAAGGTCTTTGCAAATCCGCTTAGCAAGATAATCATCGACTTCACGATGTCTAGGAATAGTTAAGGTTTTGCCAGCAGAACGATTAACGTAAACTGTATGCTTTTTCCCTTCAGGAAAGAACTCACAGCTATTTTTCTCAAGATGTATTACTAAGTCTCGACGCTTCACAATGCGATTGCGAAAAGGTTTTCCCTAATAACTTCACGTTCCTGTAAAGATTCTTCAGCCAGAGCACGATTTTCCTCGAGTACAAGCCTTACTACCTCACGAAGATTTTCTCGTGCTTCTTCTAATGTTGAGGCTTGTGTATTCGCACCCGGAAGCTCCTCAATAAAACCAATGTATCCTACAGGAACTTTCTCAAAAACTGCAGTCAGTTTTATTGTCTTATTCAGGTTCATCAGAGTCAGTTGACCAGTACTTAGCTGTTAATTCATCAATGGTGCCATCTTCTTGAATTATTTTAAGTCCCTCATTAAAAGCATCCACCAATTCATCGCCCTCCTGAAAAACTATGCCCAGAGGGTCAGCTTGCAGACCAGTTATGCCAACTACTAACTCGCCAGCAAACTGCTGCTCATAAGCTGCTGCCGAGGTGCTATCAATAATTACGCCATCTACATCGTTATTCTGTAAAGCCAATACTGCTGCTGCAAAGGTATCAAAGAGCTTTATATTATCACGCCCCACTATTTCTTCAGCTAGAGCAGCATTAGTGGTACCAGTTTGTGCAGCTAGTGTTAAATCTCCACTGCGAAAATCTTCTTCAGTTAAAGCTTCATCTTCTATGTTTAGCAGAATAGATTGACTTACAATAATATAAGGCTCAGAAAAATCAACTATTTTATCTCGTTCTTCAGTAATAGAAACTCCTGAAATCACAATATCAAATTCACCTTGTGACAGGGCCGTAAATATACCGTCCCAAGCAGTGCTGACAAAATTAGCAACACAATTAATTTGCTCGCAAATAGCGTTTATGATATCTACATCAAAACCAACTATTTCTCCAGTGATTTCATCAACTGTTTCCAGTGGAGGATAAGTGGCGTCTGTACCAATTTTCAGCACACGTCCATCTAAGTCAGGGGCAGCAGTTAAGGCAAATGTGGTAAATAATGCCAAAAAAATCAGGAAAACTTTTTTCATGTTTGGCTCCTTAGGATTAATTTAACAATGCTACATTAACACAAAACTGTGTGAAGTTGCTCACAATGTTGTTTTTCCTTAACCTCACAAAATTTTTGATAGAAAGTCTCTGGTTCTGGTTTCTTGAGGAGTAGTAAAAAAATGTTCTGGATCACCAACTTCAACAATTTCCCCTTGATCCATAAAGATGATTCTGTCTCCTACTTCTCGAGCAAACCCCATTTCATGAGTAACCACTACCATAGTCATACCTTCTTTAGCTAGGTTGACCATAACCTCTAAAACTTCACCTACTACCTCGGGATCAAGAGCAGAAGTAGGTTCATCAAAGAGTAGGACTTTAGGCTCCATTGCCAAGGCCCTAGCAATAGCTACTCGTTGCTGCTGACCACCGCTAAGCTGTGCAGGGTATTTATGCGCTTGCTCAGGTATTTTTACTTTCTCTAGGTAAAACATAGCTTTGGCTTGCGCTGCAGATTTTGTCAATTTGCGTACTCGCATAGGAGCAAGAGTAATGTTTTGTATCACAGTTAAGTGAGGGAAAAGGTTGAACTGCTGAAAGACCATACCAGTTTCACAGCGCACTTGGTCAATGCTGCTAAGATCATCATTTAGTTCTACATCGCCAATAGAAATATAGCCCTGTTGATGCTTTTCTAAGCGGTTAAAACAGCGAATTAAAGTTGACTTTCCTGATCCAGAAGGGCCTATTACCACTACAACTTCACCTTTGTTAACAGAAAGGTTTATGTTGTTTAGTGCATGGAAATCACCAAACCACTTGTGGACCGCTCGAGCAATTATGATTTTTTCACTATCAAATGATGGCTCTGCTTCAATTGCATTACTAGCTGCTATCCTAACTTTTTGATGTTGAGGCATAACAAACAATTTGTCCAATCTTGAGTAGCAGCCATGTTGAGTAACTCAGAGACTGCTGTACGAAACAATTCAATCACTTACGCCATCATCCTCTACACCTGTACTGTTATTTGGATCATCTTCTGAAGCCCTATCATCTGCTGATTGCTCAAGAGAATCATCTTTTGGTTCTTCTGGCAACTCATTTTGTTGATTCTCACTGCCATCATTTACTTCACCACTTTCTGCCCCTGTGCTGTCACTTGAATTATCTTCTGAAGGGCTATCATCTATTGGTTGCTCGAGCAAGCTATCAATCAATTCATCTGATAACTCATCAAGTGCTTCATCTGGCAATTTATCAAAGAAGTCCTTGGGCAAATTAACAAAGAAATCCTCTGGTAAATTAGCAAGGAATTCAGCCCAATCCTCTGGTACACTGTCAAGAAATTCCTCGGGCAGTTTAGCAAAGAAATCCTCTGGCAAATTAGCTATGAACTCCTCTGGCAGTTCATAAAGTAGTTCGTTTGATCTATCTTCAAAGTTATCTTCACTGATGTTAACCTCTACACCTGTGCCATTAGTTAAATCAGTTTCTAAAAGGTCATCATCTGCTGGTTGCTCAAGAGAATCATCTTTTGATTCTTCTGGCAACTCATTTTGTTGACTCTCACTATCATCATTTACCTTGCCATCCTCCGCACCTGTACTGTCATTTGGGTCATCTTCTGAAGGGGCATCATCTATTGGTTGCTCGAGCAAATTATCAATTACTCCCTCTGGCAATTCATCAAGTGCCTTATTAGGCAGTTTATCAAAAAGATCCTTTGGCAAATCATCAAAGAAATCCTTTGGTAGATTAGCAAGGAATTCAGCCCAACCCTCCGGCACGCTATCAAGGAAATCCTCTGGCAGCTTATCAAAGAACTCGCTTGGCAAATCATCAACAAAATCCTCTGGTAGTTCATAAAGTGGCTCATTTGATCTATCCTCAACATCTTCTTCAGCTATAGGTTGCTCGAGCAAATTATCAATTAATTCATCTGGTAACTCATCAAGTGCCTCATCGGGCAACCTATCAAAGAACTCCTTTGGCAAACCATCAAAAAAATCTTCTGGTAAATTAGCTATGAACTCAGCCCAATCCTCTGGTGTAACCTCAAGAAACTCCTCTGGCAATTTATCAAAGAATTCAATTGGTAGATTGTTAACGAAATCCTCTGGCGATTCATAAAGTAGCTCGTTTGATCTATCTTCAAAATCGCCAAAATCCTGTCCATCAGCAGAATCTTGTCCCTTAACTCTTGCAGGGTTTGAGAAGGTATAAGCGGCTTCAAGTAGCTTGATGTCCTCTCCATTTACCTCACCATCTTTGTTAATATCTGCTGCATTGTTTATTCCCTGTGGGCCAAATGCCTTACCTAGCTCAAAAAGATCATAAAAATCTACTGTTCCATCACGGTTAATGTCTTCTGGAACAAAGCGAGTTAAGCTTATGAGGCCTTGTTTATTGGCAAAAGTAGGTTCCGAAGGAGAGGTACTAGATAATCTTGGATTCATCACTCCCTCTTGGCTAACTTCTAGTCCTGCTAAGAGACCTGTTTCATGTAAGAAGGCAAAAGAAATTAAATCGCCACTGGGTTTAAAGGAAACAATTACTTTCTGCTCGCCATTTTCAAACTTGGAAACACTTAAGGAAACTATATCTGGACCAAATAGGCTACTGTCACCATAACGCATAAGGGTATTCGCTTCTTCATTCAAATTAGCCTTAAAGTTAGCCTCTCCAACACTAGTCCACTGTTCAAAAGCTGCTCTTATATCGGCCTCGAGCGTAAGAGGTCCGCCGCTGGAATCAACTTTGTAGTCAAGAGCAAAGACAACAGCTAAAAATGCAACCAAAGAAAAAATGTATCTAAATAAGGATGTAATCTTCACTGATTGTCTCCTGATAAGGCTTTGTCAAGCGCAGCTAAAATTTCTTCTGTACCAGCACCCTCATCTCCTAAAACAAGATTGCCTTCTTCATCTAAGTTCAAAAGTTCTCTTTCACTATTTTCAAACCCCCTGCCTCTAAATCGCCACAGGCCTTGTGAAAAACCTACTATAGGTGAGTAGTAGTCGCTATTATAAGCAAGAATAATAACCTCTTCTTCTGTTGTAAATTTAGGCATACCTGTTACCTCGAGCACTACACCACCATCAGTTCCTCCATAAAAGGCCAACTCTATGCTCTCTTCTAGATTTCCTAGTAAAGATTGTTTTACCTCAAAGGTCACTATGGTCCATGGTTCGTTTGCTCGAGATTCTACATTTACATCACTCACTACCCCATGAAAAGCTATTTCAGCCTTACCGAGCATATTTTCTAAGCTCATATCACGATAAGTAGTAGCTAATGCCTGAAAAAATAAACAACTAATGAAAAGTATCTCCAATTTGATTTTCAAGGTTAATAATTTTCTAAACACTATAAACACATCCTCAAAGTAACTGAGCATAATAATACAATCTGTTTCTTAGAAAATTTGCTTTGTCTAGTTTTAACCTGTTAAGCTGCTGAAAGATGAGCATTACAACGCAAACTCTTTTTGATATTGCTTACATAGATGAACCTTTATTACCTCTTTTAAAGGTTGATAAACCGTGGCAAATTCTTGGTAAGTTAGACCAATTTTTAACTAATATAAAAGAAAGCTTACAAGGCGATGTTCACCCTACAGCTGTGATAAGTGGCAAAGTTTATCTAGCAGCAGGGGCTAAAATCAAGTCTCATGCCCTAGTAGAAGGACCTGCTTGGATTGGCAAGGGAGCAGAAGTAGGTCATGGCGCTTATATTCGTGGAGGTGTAATCTTAGCCAGTAAAGCCAGAGTAGGCCATAGTAGTGAAGCAAAGCATGCCTTGCTTCTAAATGGTGCTCAAGCCCCCCACTTTAACTACATTGGAGACGGAATTTTAGGCTCCAATGCCAATTTAGGTGCAGGAGTCAAATTAGCCAATCTTGCTGCTTTTGGCAAAAATGTAAAGGTAGCAGGTGAAGATACCGGCTTGCATAAGTTCAGCGCTGCCGTTGGCGATAGTGTTTTTGTAGGCTGTAACTCTGTACTAGCTCCGGGTACCATAATAGGCCCCCGTACAATGGTTTATAATTGTGCTATGTTACGTGGAGTATATCCTGCTGACAGCGTGGTTAAGCTGCGACAATCATTAGAAGTAGTGACAAAAAATTAAACTTTAAGGTAAAAAAACATGCTTCCTTTAAGAGATGATAACCCCAAAAATAGACCTGCAATAGTAATGTGGTCTTTAGTAGCACTAAACGCACTTGTCTTTATTTATAGCTTTGGTTTATTAGAACAGTCACAAACTGTTGACTTAATTAACAACTATGGTTTTGTACCTAGGCTTTTCTTTGAAGATTACCTTTCAAGCTTCTCTGACCTTATTACTAGTATGTTCCTACATGGTAGCCTCATGCACATCCTAGGTAATATGCTTTTTTTGTGGATTTTTGCAGATAACATAGAAGCTCGTATGGGACATACCACCTTTATAATTTTCTACTTGCTAGGGGGAGTTTTTGCAGCCCTTTGTCATGGCATTTTTTCAACGGGCTCACACATACCTATGGTAGGAGCATCAGGTGCCATTAGTGCAGTCCTAGGAGCCTATTTTATCACCTTTCCGCGTCATAAAGTACAAACCTATATAGCCCCTGTTTTCTTAATATGGTTGCCTGCTTGGCTCTATCTAGGTGCATGGATTGGTATGCAAATTATTGAAGCAGTTACAGGGATAGTAACCCCCGGCGATGTAAGTAATGTTGCATGGTGGGCACATATAGGAGGCTTCCTTTTTGGGGTTGTTTTTGCACGTTGGATTTTACACCTTAAAGATTACCCTAAGGAACTATTAAAAGAGTTTTGATTAAAAGCTCACAAAATCCTAAGATAAAAGCTCTAATTCGTTTAAAAGAGCGTCGTCATCGTGAAAACAAGGAGCAATATCTTATTGAGGGTAAGAAAGAGGTTGCTAATGCTTTAAAGTCAAAAACACCTATAGAACAAGTTTTTATCTGCTCCAAACTTTTCAACAATGCTATTAATTTACCTCCTCAACTACCTATTACTGAACTTTCTCCAATTGTTTTTAAAAAGATAAGTTATCGTCAAAAACCTGAAGGAATAATTGCCTTAGCAAAAGTAGAAGAGATAACCCTAGATCAGCTTAATTTACCAAAAAGGCCTTTACTACTTGCTATTGACAGTGTGGAAAAACCGGGGAATATAGGGGCTTTGCTGCGTACAGCGAATGCAACAGGTATTGATGCAGTATTCATAACTGGTAAAGGAACTGATCTTTATAATCCTAATGTAATTTGCTCGAGCATAGGCAGCTTATTTAGTCAACAAACCCTACAAATTGATGACAACACACTAATCCCATGGCTAAAGGCCAGAAAAATAAGTATAATTGCCACTTCACCACAAGCAAAAATACCTTACTGGGGAACGAATTATAAAGATGGTGTCATTATTGCCCTTGGTGCAGAAAATAAAGGGCTTAGTGAGCTATGGTTAAAAAATGCCGAGGTAACTGTTAATATTCCTATGCTAGGAATAGTTGATAGTTTAAATGTTGCAACCTCAGGCGCTCTTTTGATGTACGAGGCTTTAAAGCAAAGATATTTTTAGGTAGATAATTTAGCAAAATCATGCCAATGCATCAAGGCCATGTTTTTGTACAATGTTTAGTAAGCCTAAAGCAGAACCACTAAGTTTCTTAACACCACATTCCCAATCAGACACAAGGTTTTTGGATATATTAAGATAAATACGACGTAGATTAACCTGTGCAATAAGGTGACTTTACGCTTTCTTAACGCCTCCTTACTTAAGCTATAAGCATGAAATGAGGAAAAGCTCTAAGAGCCTCTTAAAACCATTTTTGATGTTATAAAAAACTACTACGAACGACTTAGAAATAACCATCCTTTGATTACAGCCTGTGAGTTAACCTCACAGGCTTTTTAGTTGTATTGTGGTTGGTTTGAGATTGCTCGAGCAACTCCTCCCCTTACCTACTAGAGCTTCACACACTTGTTTGCTATCCATAATTTAAATTTGTTAAGCTCGAGCAATAAAGCTATATCGTTAACTCTATGGCATTGGGCTTAAAGATGCAAGGGACAAAGTCTAGAAAATGGAATCGGAATCATAGTGGCTTTGTGCTAGGCAGTTCATTCATGTCACGGCTTATGGATAAGGGACCCCAAGCTTGGCAAATAGGCATGACCTCTACAGTATTAATATTCACATGTGCTGGTACAGATGTTACCCAATTAAAGAATGGCTTGCACCATCAAATTTTCGGGCACATGCTTCACCAAAACCAGATGAAGCACCAGTTATTAAAATCGTTTTAGTCACACTCATGCCTTTGCTACAGCTAAAAGATACACTTGCTTTGCCCCTGCTTTTAGAAGCACCTCACGGCAGGCCTCAATAGTTGCACCTGTAGTAATAACATCATCAACTAAGAAAATTCGTTTACCTTTAACAGATTTTGCACTAAATGCTCCTGAAACATTACCTAAACGTTGTTCCTTGGGGAGTTTAGCTTGTTGCTGCGTAGGCCTCGTTCTAGTAAGTAGTGTTTCATAGGGTTTATTGAACGTTTTCGCTAATACCTTAGCAATAAGTGCTGATTGGTTATAACCTCTTATTAAACGTCTTTGCCAATGCAGTGGCACAGCAGTAATACTATCTACTTGCCAGCTACGTGTTTTTAGTTCTTTAGCAAGACTTTGACCAAATAGATCAGCTAGACGAGTAGCATGGTAGTACTTGAGGGATCGTATAGCTTGCTCGAGCTTCCCCCGATATCTCCCTAATACTAAAGCATCGCCAGAAATAAATGGTTCAAAAAGTGTTTTAGCGCAAACTTCACAGCAACCAAGTGAGCTGTTAGCTTTGCTTTTACAAACAGGGCAACGGCTTAACCTAAAAAATGCCTGCATAGGCTTTAAATATTTGCAACCACCTCAGCAATTTGTGGTAGAAGCTTGCGCAATTGGAAACGTGCTCTACCTAAGTTGCTAGTTGAATCAAGGGTTATAACTGCTGCATATCCCCCCTCAGATTTAACAGTCTCTTCTTGCAAAGGGGTTAACAATACTGGGCCACTTTCATATTCTATCATAGTTTGCAGAATTTGCCCCTCACTCATAAGATTGGCCATGACTTGACTCGAGGCCAAGCCACTAGCTATCAAACCACCTACAAATCCTAAATCCATCTCGCCACTAGCAACCCCTTCAATAATAAATCCCTCTTCATTTACTACAGCAGCACTAGTCACTCCCTTGATTTGCCTTACCTGATTTAATAAGTCTAACAAACTCAAGACTCGCCTCCTAATTCTTTATATATTTTAGCCTTATTATTTTCCACAATCTCTTTAACAAGTGCAAAATCAATATTTGGTCTATAGATAACAACTAAGTAATGAAGATCTAGGCTAAAAATGCCGATCTCGTATTGCTCTAAAGAAACTCTAACATGTTGAATTTGTCCCATTCGCAAATTAGTAAAGCAGTTGCGACTCGCTTCTGCAATAGTGACTACTTCAGCAGCAAGTTCATTACCTTCAAAATTGTGCCCTATAGCCTCAACAGGCAAGCCATCACGGGTCATAACCATAACAGCTATAAGACCATCGAAAGTTAGTAAGGGACGAAGTATTTTTGTTAGACTCACGTTAAGGCCTCTAAAATACGCGTCTGAGCTTGTTCACTATAAAGTCTTACTTTACCTATATTTCCAGAAGGATTCATGACAATTAAGCAAAAAAGTTCACTATTTAAAAGTCTTGTATAAGCAATTAAGTTTTCAGCAGTTACAATGAATTCTTGTAGGTCACCACCTTTAAGTCTTTCTACATAAATGCTTTTGGCAGTAGTCAATATATTTGTTTGTTCAGCAGTAATACCTGATAGGTCTTGTTCTTGTTGAGGGTATTGCTCAATTATGAGGCCATCCATACCACCAACTGCTGCTACAAGTGCTCCATCAATATTTTCTACTAAAGTGGCTAGGGTTTGATCAAGGTCTTGCATCACTTGGTAAGTTTAACAAAGATGAAAACACTTGTGTGGTAAATTTAGTATGCTTGCCTAAAACCCCTCCTAGATTTATTTGACAACTTCATGACACTTTACTTTAGATAAAAATACTAAACTAGAAATCTAGTGGAAGATTTAGCTCTTATAGGTGTTTCACATAAGCGCGGCGGTGCACAGGCACTCGAGCACTATCAAAAAACTTTTTCTAATGAATCCTTAGTAAAGCTAGGCTTTAAAGAATATGTGCCTATTGCCACTTGTAACCGCTGGGATATAGTAGTGGCTTTACCCCAAGGCATGGAACTTTCTCAGGTTCGACAGCACCTTACTGACACTTCGCAAAGCTGCAAGCCCTATGCCTATTTTGCTGATGGTGCTTTAGAACAACTTACTCGCATTGCCGCTTCACTAGAGTCTTTGAATCCCGGCGAAGATCAAATAATAAAACAAGTGCGTGAGGCTTTTAAAATAGCTAAAGCTTCAGGGACTGTAGGTAGCACTACTACTTTTGCTTTTGATACAGCTTTGCGCATAGCGAAGAAAATTCGTCATGAGGTAGCCATTGCTCCTATGGATACTTCACTCTTTAGCCTAGCAAGGCCTATTTTAGAAAATGAGTTACCGCAAAGCGCATGCGTAGCGGTTTTAGGAGTAGGAGAGATGGGCAAGTTAGCAGCTAAAACCTTAACTGCCCTGAAGAAGACTTTGATAATTGTTAATCGCTCATTGGAAAAAGCTCAAAAACTTGCTGAGCAACTTAATGCCAAAGCTATGTCCCTAGATGATTTTTTAGTGCATCCTCCTGATGTTCAAGCCCTAGTGTGTGCTACCCCTGTGAAAGACTTAATAACTCTTGATTTAGTAAGGAGGCTTAATAACCTACACATCCTTGTTGATTTAGGTATTCCACGTAATATTCAAAAAAGCGTTGGTGAGCACTATACGGTACTTGATGTGGACACCTTGCAAATTGCAGGTGAAAAAAGGCGTCAAGAGATTAGGCTTAAACTTGCCAAGGCTGAGAAGATTTTGCTCGAGCAATTAGACCTAGCTTTTAGTGAGTGGACAGAACGCCAACTTGGTCCCTCTATTAAGAAACTACGTGAGCTATATATTGATACCATTGGTGAAAGCTTACCCCCAGAAAAAGCTCAACAACTAGCTCATAAATTTGTACATATACCTATCAAAGGACTAAAAGCAGTGGCAAGGGAGTATGGCTTGGCAGCAGCTAAAACCTTTTTAAATGAGGTAGAGTTGCTTTCTGAAGTATAGTCAAAAGTAAACACTCATTTATTTTAGGAGTACAGTAAAGTATAAAATTTCATCTTGTAACAGAGTTTTCCTCTGTCAGTAGGATTCTGCTGATTGTTTTACTATTTGTATTGACTCTAAAGCATTCTCATAGGCTCGTGTGTAAAATCACTTAGATAATGCTATTAGGTCATTTAAATGTAATGAGTCAATACCAAAAAATTATTTTCCAAAATTTTAGTGTGAAAAAGGGTTTTTACGCTGGCTTTTATATAGTTTTATTGGGTTTAACGCTAGTAAGTTTTGGCAGAGCCCAGCAATGCCTCAACTTTATTGCTGTTAACGGTCGTTTGCTAGAAGGGCAAACTGCTTGTTATTTCATAAATCAGGGCGATAATCAAAACGCCTTTGTAAACGCTGATACTATTGCCCGCGAATTAGGTGTCTTAGTAACATTTGATTCAGGACGTCAAACATTGCTTTTTAGCAGAGGTACAGATTTAGTAGAGTTACAAGTAACAACCGATGCCCCTACAGGCTTAGTAAAACGTTCAGGGACTATGACCATTAATGGAGAAACCTTAGATAGTCCTATGGGCATAATTGCTGGAGGGACTAGCTATGTAGCAGTAACTCCTATTGTCAAAGCTTTTAATGGTGAAAGCGCTTGGGATGCTTCCTCACGTACTATACTTGTATATACAGCCAAGCAACCACAAGTTAGTGCAACTATCAGTGGGCAGGTAACTCCTACTAGCAATTCTTCTGAGGTTAGTGCCAATGTGAGTAACCCTACCCCGGAACAGTCAAACTCGCAAACCATTTCTGGTGATAACGCCCAATATCTTATAAAAACACCACGCATTGGTAAGCATGAAGGCTATACTAGGGTTGCTTTAGACCTGCCAGTAGGCACTAATTATACTACTGCTATAAATGGCACTCAGTTAATTATTAGTTTGCCTAGTCTAAAAGCGGATAGTTTTTACCATAGCGGTGATGGCCCATATGTAGAGAGTGTGCGCTATGAGATTATAGGCAGTACTTTAGCTTTGATTATAAATGCTCGCTATGCTCTTAGTAGCGAAGGCTATGGTTACCGCATAGGTGTTGTACCTGCAAACGGTAGCAATCCTCATGAAGTTATTTATATTGATTTTAGTACTTCAATTTATGGGCAGAGTCAGCAAACAGGTGAAGCTAGCACAGCACCAACCCAAGGGCAAAATAATCTGCCTGCGCAATCTCGAGCTGTAGTCATTGACCCCGGTCATGGTGGTAGTGACCCCGGTGCTCAGGGTGTAGTTAGTGAAGAAGAGGTAGTGCTGGATGTATCACTTAAGCTTAAAGAGTTGCTCGAGCGCCAAGGCATAACGGTTATAATGACCCGTTCTGGAGATTACAGTTTAAAAGATACTAAACGTGCAGATCTAGCAGCAAGAGCTGCTATGGCCACTAGAGAAGACCGTAATCTCTTTATCTCTATTCATGCTAACTCTGCTGGTTCTAATAGTGCTAATGGCATTGAAACTTGGGTTTTTGGTAAGCCTGTGGACGCTTCATTACTCGACATAGCTATCGATGAAAATGGTGGCGGAGAGCTTGGTGAAGCTTTAACATTGGAGTCTCAGAAAATGTTTGAGAGTATAGTGAGCGATATAGTCCGTGAGGAACAGTTGCGCCTAAGTAAAACGCTAGCAGAAATGGTACAGGCAGGCATGATTACTGAGACCAGTGCTAGAGATCGTGGCATTCACGAAAATTACTTTTATGTTATTCGCAACGCTCAAACACCTGCAGTTTTAGTTGAGCTTGGCTTTGTAAATAACCCGACAGAAGGTAGTAAACTTTCTACTAGTGCTTATCGCCAAAAACTTGCTGACGGACTTTATAATGGTATAATGAGTTTTTTTGCTCAAGGCAGGTAATTTAGTTTATGATCTTACTTTATGATTAAGAATGGCATATAAACTTGCAGTTATGTTAAAGCTTATATTGGGTAGTAATGTTTTATCCAGTACAAAACCTTTCGCCAGAGCTATAGTGCCTGTATAAACCTCTAGATAGACAAGAGTTGTAATAATACCTAGTAAAACCAAAAGCCTAATGGCAATGTTTTGATTTTTCCTTAGAGTGGTTACAAACCACCATGCCATTATTGTGGCAAAGAGGCTCGAGCCAAAAATGGAAACAGCAACTTGCCAAGCTTTATCAGAAGTTACTGCAGAAACAATAAACTCTGCAGGCGAGAAATCAAAAATACGCAAGCAAAGCAAAACTAGCAAACCACAGTTTAAAGCCGTGAAGCGTAAAGCCCTTTCAGCTACAGTAGGAGCACTCCAAGCAATAAAAGCAATTAAACCTATCTTACCAAGAAAACCTATCATTACAGATAAGTGAGAGAATATAATAAAAAAATGCTCCATATATTAGTACTTTAGCGATTATAAGCCTGAGCATTGTAAAAACCCCTTAATTAACCTTAAATGTTGAAAGGACTTTGAATTTCCCATGACATTCCCAACAAAAGTAGACCTATGGGCAAAGGTCTTGTTAATTTTCTGCCTACTCTATGCTATTGTCTGCCTTGGTTTTGGAATTTACTATATATTCTATAATCTAGTCACTGCACTTATTTTTATTGGTTCAGCCTTAGTAATGCTGATTCTATTAATTACATTGGTGTGGCCAATTAGTTACACTTTAAGAGAAAGTGACTTACTAGTAAAATTTGGCTGGGTAAAGCTCAAAATAGCCTATACAGATATAAGTGATGTATGTACAACAAAAAGTTGGTTAGCAGGACCAGCATTATCAATGGATAGATTGGCTATAACCCACAAAAGCCTATCTACCATCATATCTCCAAGTGATAAAGATAAGTTTCTTGAAGAGCTAGGGAAAAGGGTTAGTATAAAATCAAGCTGATGGAAAATCTATAGCACACAAAAAGAGTACTAATAATCTTTTAATATTTCCACTAGACCTTTTAAAGTTTGTTCTTTCGATATTCCCGGGTTTGGCATTAATGTTCCTTCGATAAGGCCATTTGGATCTTTTAAGTACTCGAGCAACTCACCCTCATTCCAATTAATTCCAGATTGAACTAATGCATCTGAGTAACCATCAGAATCAGCCGATCCAGCTTTTCTACCATACACTCCTCTTAAACTTGGAACAGAGTTACTAGCAGTCTGATCAGTATGACATTCAAGACACCGTGTAAATGCTGCTTCTACCTCAATATCCTTTTGACTTGAAACTTCTTGACTACTATCTACTCCTGCCACTCGTTCAGCCTCTGCCTCTATAGCCTCAATAGATGGTCTTAAAATCAATATGTTTGCGTTATTTTCATTACCATCTACTAGTATAGCTATAGTTTTACTACCTGCAGAATGTGCATATCGCAATCGACCATCTAGTTCTATAGGCTCTGCAAACACTATTCTTTCATCATGAGTCCTTACACGATACAGGATTTTCCCTTTTAAAGAAGTAACAAGAAGATCTTGATTCCATAAATCTATAAAATCGCGAACTACTTCTACGTTTGAGATACCTATAGAGGGAGCCCATGCATATATGGGTTTTTCAAATCCATCATGTCGGCCTTGTGCTTTGGAAAAAGGCCATTCGAATTTACCATAATTAGTACCATTAGTTACATAAGGCCAGCCATAATTAAGGTCAGCTTTTATTAGATTAAGCTCGTCACCACCTTCAGGGCCATGTTCTACAGACCAAATTCGTCCAAAATCATCAACAGTAATTCCTTGCTGGTTTCTATGCCCAATACTTAAAAGCTCAATAGCACCGTCTTCAACTTTTACCTTAAAGGTTTTGCCGTAGTGCACATTTAAAGATTGAGGATACATAGGATCATTGTTGCGACCATCAAAATCATAATCACCAACAGTAAGAACTACTTCTTCTGAGTTTAAGGCGTAAATTGCCCCCCCTGCCTGATTACCAGCATAAGTAGTCCCTTTAAGTTCTTTAGGGGGAAAACAAGGCGATGTTTCAAAAAGAATATCCCAGTTAATATCTTTAGAGTCAAGTTCGCTTAATTCTTTAGTCACTTTTGTTTTAGCAAGTCTAGATGTAAAACACTCCTCCTGACTATTCCAGTAGCTATACGATATTAGAAGAAAAAGATCCCCTTTGTTATCTACCCAGAATGCAATATCATTATATCTATGCAAGAGTACTTGAATTTCTTTTTCAAAGCTTTTTGCAAAATTAGTAAGCTCATCTTTTCCATTATTTGGAAGGGCCACTGGCAATTCTTGTAATTGCATACTAGCCATATCAAGCTTAAGAAGTTTGCCTGTATCACCTGAAAGGATAATAAGATTACGCCCACATGAGTCAAGACCACCACCGTGGACTGGTATAGATAAAGGAATAAAATACTTATCAAGTTCAAGTAGTGCAGTAGTCAACTTTGTTTTGTTTCTGGGTATAAAATCAATATCTGTCTCTAGTTGCCAAGCTCCACAATGGTTTTGTATTGTTGTGCGTTGGGCAACTTTTTCAAGCACAGGCATTGGTATATCTTCTTGAATCGGGATAGCTACATCTTCTTGAGCCTTCGTTACATCTTCTTGAATTTTAGGGGTGTCTTCTTGAGTTTTAGGGAATATAGACATTGATATAAATACAGCAACTACTATAGAAATAATATTTATCAAAGTTGCTATTAGGAAAATTTGCTTCATAGAGAAAAAACTATAGCATTTTGAACCTCCCATGGCTAAGGCACCCTTACAAGGGCAAACGTGGGATTCTTGTTCTTACTCTAGTGTTCCTTCGGGAACACCTTCACTTACCAAGTTAAGGGGTCGCCCACCGACCCCATCCTGTTGAACACCTTTATCCATTACAGACAAAGGACTCTCAAGCCCAACAGAACATACCCATCCATCCCACTGAAAAAGATTTTTCCCAGCGTTCCAGTCAGCGTGACATTCATAACCACACTTCATATCTGGGTATTACTGAAACCTTACTCTCAAAACTTAAAAAGGAGGTTTAAGTTTTATATTGAAGTGCAAGGTAGTCTAATTATCAGGTAGACTAGTTATAATTATGGCCTTACTTGATTTATTCACCAAAGATGTACAAGAACTAGAAAATGAAGGTATTTTATTTTCAACTCTCGAGAAGTTAGTATCATGGGGACGCTCAAACTCGTTGTGGCCTGCCACTTTTGGTTTAGCTTGTTGCGCAATAGAAATGATGCAATCAACTAATTCACGAAATGACTTAGCTCGTTTTGGCTCGGAGGTCTTTCGTGCTAGCCCTCGTCAAGCTGATGTAATGATTGTAGCTGGACGCTTATCTAAGAAAATGGCTCCTATTATGCGCCGAGTTTATGACCAGATGCCTGACCCTAAGTGGGTTATTTCTATGGGAGCGTGTGCTTCTTCAGGAGGTATGTTTAATAACTATGCTATTGTACAAAATGTCGATTCTGTAGTACCTGTTGATGTTTTCGTGCCGGGTTGCCCTCCAAGACCTGAAGCACTAGTTTATGGTGTTATGCAATTACAAAAGAAAGTACGTGGTCAGGCTTTTGATGAGGGTGGTAGTAAATTACCAAGCATTCAGGGATGGCAACAGTGAGCTTAACTAATGATTTTATTGCAAGTTTAGAGATTAAAGTACTCAGTACTACAGATTTTAAAGATGTCCTTAGCATAACCATTGCTAAAGAGGATCTTGTCGAAAGTGTGCAAGCTGCAAAAGAATCAGGGTTTGAGATGTTATCAGATGTATTTGGGATTGATTACCTTAACTATCCTAACCATCAAGATAAACGTTTTGCAGTTGCTTACAATCTTTATAGTGTTTCTCAAAATGAACGTATCTTTATTCGTGTAGCTCTTGATGAGTATGAAAGCTTACCAACTATTACCCATATTTGGCAAGGCGCAAATTTTATGGAGCGGGAAGTTTATGAGATGTTTGGAATAACTTTTGAGGGCCACCCTAGTTTGCTGAGGCTAATTACTCCTGAGGAAATGGAAGGACACCCTCATCGCAAGGATTTTCCTCTGGGTGAAACTCCTACTCTTTTTAATGAAGGACGCTTTATTGATCCTGAAGCTTTTAGAGCAGGCCTTACTGGCAAAGATGCTGGACTTTCTGGTTGGAAAGGTGGTAGTCGTAAGGGGGTAAGAAGTGGCCATAACTAAAGTAATACCTATTGAAAACTCTTCTGGAGAGTTTGAAACCAAACTCATGCATATAAATGTAGGTCCGCAGCATCCTAGTACTCATGGTGTGCTTAGGTTAGAAGTTGATCTAGATGGCGAGAAAGTTAAAGTAGTTAAACCACGCATTGGTTATTTGCACACTGGTTTTGAGAAAACCATGGAGAACCGCACCTATCAGCAGTGTGTAACTTACTCTAATCGAATGGATTACTTGCACGGTTTTGCCCATGACCTTGCTTATGTAATTACTGTAGAAAAGCTTTTAGATGCAAAAGTACCAGTACGTGCTCAGCAAATTCGTGTGATCTTAAATGAGCTTAATCGTATAGCTAGCCATTTGGTTTTTTTTGGTACAGGCATTTTGGACATGGGGGCTTTAACACTATTTTTCTATACTATGCGTGAGCGGGAAAAACTTTTAGATATCTTCGAGCTAGTTTCTGGTGTGCGTATGAACTATGGTTACTTCCGAGTAGGAGGACTTGCTTATGATTTACCTGAAGGGTTTGAACAAACTGTCAGGACATTTTTAGAGAAATTTCCTGAGATGCTCGAGCAATACAGCAAGCTATTTGCCAACAATGACATCTTCACTACCCGTACCAAGGGTATAGGAGTTATTTCCAAAGAACAAGCGCTAAACTACGGTTTAACAGGGCCTTCTCTACGTGCTAGTGGTGTACCTTTGGATTTCCGCAAAGCACAGCCCTACAGCGGCTATGAAAACTATGATTTTAACGTACCTACTAGTGAAGTGGGTGATGCCTATAACCGTTTTATGATGCGCTTTGAAGAAATGCTAGAAAGCATGAAGATTGTAGAACAGGCCTTAGATAAACTTGAAGGTGGTCCTATTAAAGATCCTGATAGACGCATTTCTTTGCCACCTCGAGAAGAACTAGAAACATCAATGGAGGCAGTCATCTTTCACTTTAAACTAGTCACTGAAGGTTTTCACCCACCACTTGGAGAAATTTATGTTCCTACTGAAAGTGCTCGAGGTGAGCTTGGCTATTATATTGTTTCAGATGGTGGCTCTATGCCCTATCGTGTCAAAGTGCGTGTACCAAGCCTTATTAATTTGCAAAGTTTGGAACCTGCCTCAATAGATGGGCTCTTTGCTGATCTAGTCGTTAATATAGCAACCTTGGATCCAGTAATGGGAGATGTGGATAAGTAAGCAAAGTTATTAGCAAAAACTAAACTTTTACACCCCTATTTACTAGCTACTTTACTAAGCTAAGGAAGTGCTTATAGTTACAGGTGCATTTTTCACATTTTTAAATTTCCTTAATAAAAACTCTTCTGTTTCTTTAGAGCCCATCGGTTTGGAAAAAAAGTAACCTTGCCCAAGGTCACAACCTAAGTCTTGTAACTTTTCTAGCTGATAACCTGCCTCTATTCCTTCAGCAACTACTTCCATACCAAGACTATGTGCTAAAGCTAAAATCGTTTTTACCGTAGGAGCTTCACTTTTGGGGTTTACTATATGATCAATAAAGGCCTTGTCAATCTTGAGGGTATCAATGGGAAATTCATGCAAACGACTTAGTGAAGAGTAGCCTGTTCCAAAATCATCTATACAAAGCCGCACTCCTAGTGCACGTATTTTCTGCAACAAACTAGTTTGTTCTAACATATTATCAAACAAACTACTTTCTGTGATCTCGAGTTTAAGCGAAGATTTTTTAAGCTGAGTTTTTTCCAAAGCGCTTAAAATATGCTTTAGGCAATCAACCTGTCTAAGTTGTAAAGGAGAGAGGTTGACGTTTACAACAAGGTTTGGCTTTTTAAAGCGTTTTTGCCAGCTTAGCAATTGCCTACACGATTCTTCTAAAATCCACCAACCTAAATCATGAATTAGTCCTGTTTCCTCAGCCAAGGGAATAAAAGTGACTGGTGATATAAACCCTTGCTCAGGATGTTTCCAACGTACAAGAGCTTCAAAACCATAAAGCTCTTTATCAGTTATAGAGACTATTGGTTGATAGTAGACATATAAGCTAGATTTTTGACCTTCACAGCTAGAGATAACCGCATTCCGCAAATCCTTTTCAAGAGATAGCCGCTTCAGATTCTTATCCTGCATGGAACTTCCAAAGATAGCGTAGTGGCCCTGATCTTGAGTTTTAGCCCGTTGAAGTGCTGTACTGGCATCACGCAAAATATTTTTTGCAGATTTGTAGCCAATAGCACTGGTGCTTATGCCAATACTAGCACCAAGTGAAATCTGATACTGATTTATTTGTAAGGGGTTTTGTAAGCCTCTAAAAACACCTTGTACCATATTGCGAATCTCAGAAGGTTTGCTTAAACCCTTAAGTAATACTGCAAATCGGTCTTCGCTCAAATGTGTTAGTATGGCTTCTTTTGGTAAACTGCTTTTCAAGCATTTAGTAGTTTCTTTAAGTAACTTTTGACTAATCGAACCAAATTCACCCAAAAGGTCTTGCATTGCCTTAAGTCTATGAACCTCTAAAACCAATAGCGCAAACATGGCTGAATCTTGTTTAATGGCTTGCTCGATCTGCTCTAAAAGATAGATGCGATTAGGTAGTAAGCTTGTTATGTCATGGTGGGCTAAGTAGTGTAATCTCTTTTGGGTTTGCTTATGCTTTGTTATTTCTTTCTCCAAAGCAGCAGTGCGTTCTAATACACGATTCTCAAGCTCATTATTAAGAGAGCGTATTTCTGTCTCTGCAGCAAGGCGTTTGCGTACTGCTTCATGCAGTTCCAAGTTTTTACCTATCAGAGTCTTTTGTAAGTTAGAAAGAGTTAGTTGATGTTTAATTCGAGCTAAAACTTCTTCAAGCTCAAAAGGCTTAGTTATATAATCTGCTGCGCCCACTTCAAAAGCCTTAGCTTTATTTATACCTTCAGAAAGAGCGCTTATAAAAACAATAGGAATACTTTTAGTTTTTCTGTCTGCCTTAAGCTGAGTACAAAGTTCATAGCCTGTTATGTCAGGCATGCTTATGTCTAAAAGAATTAGATCAGGCAATTTTTCCTGCAGACATTGCAAAGCCGCTTCACCACTGCTAGCAAACTCTATTTCATAACCTTTAGGTTTTAAGAAAGCTTGTAGCAAGTGCAAAATAACAAGCTCATCATCTACTGCCAAAATACTAGCAGGACTCTTAGGAAGAGTTAAACTCTGCCCAAATTGATTAGAAGTCTTGCCATGCTCTTGTTCCATTAATTCATTTCCACTTCAATTTAAAACCCAACACTTTTTTGGGCTTTAGACCTTAACTACATTAATCTACTAATTATTTCTACCCTTAAAATTTTGCAAATGATTTGACTAGCCATCTTGTGAATTAATAATTTGACTCTCTTCTGGATGTTCATAGTTATGGTAAATTACCACCTCCTCAATAGGCAAAAGTTTAATACAAGTAGTCTTTCACATTACTTACAATTTTAAATTATGTTCCTTAAATAACAACACCAACACATATTGCTAACTACTCAGTGATATAAACAACAATTTAAGGTAAGCTAAGTTTATGGGACGTGTAGCCATTGTCGGACGCCCAAATGTGGGCAAATCCCACCTTTTTAATCGCTTAGTCGGTAAACGTGAAGCCATAGTAGCTGATAAACCCGGAGTGACTCGAGATGTCAAAGAAAGTTGGGTTACTACTGATGAAGGAGGGTTTCATCTTCTTGATACTGGTGGTTTGTGGTCTGGAGATAACTGGGAAGTTGCCATTAAAAAACGTATCGAGTACGCTATGCGTGATACTGATTTAGTACTTTTTTGTTTTGATGGGCGTGAGAGGCTAACTTCTGCCGATTATGAAATAGCAGCTTGGCTCCGAGCTTTAAAAAAAGATGTTTTGGCCGTTGCTACTAAATTAGACCATCCTAAGCATGAAAAGAATCCTGAACTTTACGAAAGTTATGGCCTAGGTTTTGGAGATGCCTACTACACTAGTGCTGAACAAGGGCGCGGTTTCTCTGAACTACTAACTGAGATAGAGAAGCACTTACCTACAGAAGATTATGAAACCGAGGCAGAAAATGTACGTGTTGCCATTATTGGTAGACCAAATGTGGGTAAGTCAAGTTTACTTAACGCTTTAATTAAAGATGAAAGGGTTATAGTTGCTGATGTTGCTGGTACAACTCGAGATAGCATTGATGTAAATTTTGATTTTGGTGGGCGTCCCTTTGTTTTAGTAGATACTGCTGGCATTCGGCGTAAAACTACTGAAGACATTGAATATTACTCAAAACTACGTGCGGAACTAGCCATTACCCGAGCAGATGTAAACATCTTAGTAATAGACCCTTTTGAACTTGGCGATCACGAATTTCGCATTGCTAACCTTGCTCTTGAGTCTGGTAGGCCTGTAGTTGTTGCTGTCAACAAATGGGATTTGATAAGTGATGAAGAGTTAAAAGAAACAGAGGCAAGGCTTAAACAAGCGCTTTATCACTTACGTTTTGCACCTTGGGTATTCATAAGCGCTATAAATGACTATGGTTTACACGATCTTTTAGCAGCAGTGATTCGTGTTTATGATAGTGCGCGTATCAGGATTCAAACTAGTGAGCTTAATCGCTGGCTCGAGCTATGGACACAGTACCAATCACCCCCCAATTTTAAAGGTAAACCTCTTAAATTACTCTATGCCACCCAAGCTGACATTGCCCCACCAACTTTTATAATTTCAGTCAATACCGAAAAGTTTATTACTCGAGCTTATGAGCAGTACCTTGCAAACCGTATCCGCGAGGATTTAGGCTTTCATGAAGTACCTACAAGAATTATATTTAAGTCACGCAGTGGTGGTAAACGTGTGCGTTTAGGTGCTACTAAGTCTAAAACTAAAGCAAGGAAGTAATAATATGCCCAATCTTTACCTAATACGTCATGCCAAAGCAAAAAAACGAGGAGCAAATTATCCAGATGACAGTTTACGCCCCCTTACTTTAAAAGGGCTCGAGCAAGCCAAGAATTTAAGTAAGGCATTAACCACTCTAGGCATTAATTTTGATAAGCTCTTTTCTAGTCCTTATGTTAGAGCTATTGAAACTGCTAAGCCATTAAACAACTGCCTTAGAGAAGGTGAGCAGCAAATCTTACTTGAGAATTTAGCTTCAGCAAGATATGATGATTTATTGATTGATTTGCAACACTATAGCCAAGAAAGTAATAATCATTTAGCTTTGGTAGGACACGAACCATACCTAAGTGAGTTTGCTAATTATATGCTTAAAAGCCCTCAGGAAATAATTTTCAAAAAAGGGGATTTACTACAAATTTATGGTGAGTTAAAAGCTGAGTCTATGGAAACAAAAATGTTGCTTACCTCGAGCATGGTTGAAAATATATTATAAGCAATATTGTGTAAAATCTTTGTAAAAACTTTTAGCAAAGTTAGTGTCTAAGAAAACTTTAGTCCAGTCATAAGGAATGAAGATGAGGTTAAAAATCCATCACATTGACGCATTCACTGATAAAGTATTCAAAGGTAATTACGCTGCTGTTATTATTACTGATCAGTGGCTATCTGATGATTTGATGCAATTAATTGCAACTGAGAATAACCTTTCTGAAACAGCGTTTGCTAAAAAGTGTAGTGCTAATTCATATGAGATTCGGTGGTTCTCTCCTATTAAAGAGATTGATTTCTGTGGTCATGCAACTTTAGCTGCTGCATTTGTAATATTTGCCCAAGATAAGTCTATTGATGAGCTCGTATTCTTAGCTAAAGCAGTTGGCAATTTAAATATTCGTCAAATGAAAGATGACTATATTGCTATGACATTCCCAAATCGACAACCATATAAGATAGCCAAGATTCCCAAGGAAATAACCATTGGTTTATCAATTGCACCTAAAGAAGTATTACTTAATCAGCAAGCATATTTTATTATTTATCCAAATGAGCAAGACATATATTCTATTAAAGTAAACTTTGAAGAAATAAGCAAACTTGCTCCTAAAGATGTCGTCATTACATCCACTTCAAGTGAATATGACTTCATTTCAAGGTATTTCTGGCCTGCAAACGGTGGTGATGAAGATCCTGTCACTGGCTCAATCCATGCGGGGTTAGCACCATTATGGGCTGAAAGACTAGGTAAAAATACTTTGACAGCTTATCAAGCCTCTAATAGAGGCGGTATTTTGAAGTGTAGCGTAACCGATAAGCAGGTCATAGTGTCAGGTAAAGCAGTTCAATATCTTGAAGGTTACATTGATGTTTAATTGTACTAGATTAATTTTGTGTGTAGCTTAAGTGCCGAAGGAGATTTTGCTACTGTGATTAGTGACCAAAAACTTTTAGAAGTTAGTGATCTCAAAACTTATTTTAGTACTGATGAAGGTACAGTTAAAGCCGTTGATGGCGTAAGCTTTCATATAGACCGTGGGGAAACCTTAGCAGTCGTTGGCGAGTCAGGCTCTGGCAAATCAGTGACTAGCCTTTCTATTATGCAGCTTATCCCCATGCCACCGGGGTATTTTGCTGGGGGTAAGGTTATATTTGAGCAAAATGATATTTTAAAATTTAAAGAGAAAGATATGCGCAAGATTCGCGGTAATGATATCTCTATGATTTTTCAAGAGCCTATGACTAGTTTAAATCCTGTTTATACAGTGGGCAACCAAATTTCGGAAGCCATTGTACTTCATCAGGGCAAGACCCAGCGTCAAGCTATGAAATTGGCTACGGAGATGCTCGAGTTAGTAGGTATACCCGAACCCACTAAACGTGTCAAAGATTACCCCCATCAAATGTCAGGAGGTATGCGTCAACGAGTGATGATTGCTATGGCACTTTCTTGTGGCCCTAAACTTTTAATAGCGGATGAACCTACTACTGCTTTAGATGTTACCATTCAAGCTCAAATACTAGATCTTATGCGTAAGTTGCAACGCGAGATTGGTATGAGCATTCTTTTTATCACTCATGATCTTGGTGTAGTAGCAGAAGTTGCTGATCGTGTAGTGGTTATGTATGCTGGCCGTGCTGTTGAAGAAGGTGATGTGAATAACATTTTTCATACCCCTAAGATGCCTTATACTTTAGGGTTACTAAATTCTATTCCCAGTCTCGATAAAGCCTCAGGCGAGAGAAAACATTTGCAAGCAATTCCGGGTAATGTACCTAATCCTTTACATTTACCTCGAGGATGTGCTTTTCATCCGCGATGCAGTTATGTTAAAGATATTTGCAGAACCAATGCGCCTGAATTAGAATCTATAGGCAATGGTCATATTGTTCGTTGTTTTCGCTGGCAGGAAGTACAAGAAGAAATACAAGGAGCAGTAATTGCATGACTGCAACAAATTCACAAGCTAGTGAGTACCTCCTTGAGGTCAATAACCTGCGTAAATTCTTCCCTATTCGTAAAGGACTCTTTTCTAAAGTTGTAGCCAATGTCAAGGCAATACAAGATATCTCTTTTAAAATTAAACGTGGCGAGGTTGTTGGCTTAGTAGGTGAATCTGGGTCCGGTAAAACTACTGCAGGGCGTGCTATCTTACGACTTATTGAGCCTAGCTCAGGGGAAGTAAAATTTGCTGGTGTTGACATAACAAAGTTTAGTAAGAGCAAAATGCGGACATATCGTAAGAAAATGCAAATAATTTTTCAAGATCCCTTTGCTAGCTTAAATCCACGTATGACGATTGGGGATATTGTTGGTGAGGCTTTACAAATTCACAAATTAGCTAGGGGCAAAGCCAAAAGAGAAAAAGTGGCAAGTTTACTAGAAAAAGTAGGCTTATCATCATCACATATGCGCCGCTACCCTCATGAATTCAGTGGTGGTCAACGCCAGCGTATCGGCATTGCTAGGGCCTTAGCAGTAAACCCTGAATTTATTGTGGCCGATGAACCTGTTTCAGCACTTGACGTTTCTATTCAAGCACAGGTTGTAAACCTACTACAAGATTTAAAAGAAGAGCTGGGGCTTACCTTACTATTTATTGCTCATGACCTAGCAGTAGTAGAATACATAAGTGACACTGTTATTGTAATGTACTTAGGCAAAATTATGGAGATTGCCCCCGCTAAAGAGTTATATAGCAATCCTATTCATCCATATACTGAGGCTTTGCTCTCAGCTATTCCTATTCCTAATCCTAGCTTAAAACGAGAGCGTATCCTTTTAGAAGGCGATATTCCTAGTCCTATTAGTCCCCCTAGTGGTTGTGTTTTCCGCACTCGTTGTCCTATAGCTGTAAAAGAATGTGCAGAAGTTGTACCACAGCTTGAAGAAGTTTCCCAAGGGCATTATAAGGCTTGTATCAAAAGACCTTAGAATAAATGCCAACTATCAACTTTTAAACAATATAAAAATATTATAGTGAGGTGATTTTGACAGAAACACTTAAACTTTTCTTATTCATAAAGAGAACTTACTCTAACTTTAAAGTTTTTAAAGGAAGCCTATGGAAATTCATAAACGCAAAATGCAAATTCTATAGTGTGCCAGAAAAGTTTTTCCCTAAAGCAGGAATACTCTTCTGTAAGGCATATGTCATACTGAGGAGCATAGCGACGAATGTATTTATGTGGTTTAACACATCAGAGATTCTTCGCTGCACTCAGAATGACATCTTACTATACAAGAGGCAAGGATTTATCTGGATGTCTATATGAGCAAACAAGGTAACCTCTTTGTAATGACAGGCGCTTCAGGTGTTGGCAAAGATACTATTCGTCAAGCCGCTTTACCTGACATTGATAACCTCTTCTATTCTATTTCTGCTACCACCAGAGAAAAACGCCTTGGAGAAATTGAGGGCAAGCATTATTATTTTTATGATGATAATGCTTTTCAAAAAATGATTGAGAGTGATGGACTTTTAGAGTATGCTGAATATGTGGGAGATTGTTACGGTACTCCTAGTCAACCTGTAAAGGAAGCTTTAGAGCAAGGCCAAGATGTCCTTTTAGAGGTTGAGTTGTTAGGAGCAAGAAAAATTAAAGAAAAGATGCCTGCTGCAATTATGATCTTTATTGCTCCACCAAATTTAAGGGAATTAGAAAGACGCCTTAGGGGAAGAGGCACTGACTCTGAAAGTCGAATCCAAAAGCGTTTAGCTAGGGCTCGAGAAGAGATTAAAGCAGTCAAAGAATTTGATTATATAATTATAAATAATATACTAGCCCAAGCCGTGCAGGATTTTTGCAGCATCATACGTGCTGAACGGGCGAAAGCTAAACATTTACAAGATAAAGATATAACTATCTTATTGCAAGAACTTTAAACTTTGGAGATTAATTATGACACAAGAAGGTTTTGATAGCTTAAGAGCACTTACTGATTCTCGCTACCGACTCTCTATTATAGTTGCTCGTCGTGCTGCTCAGTTAAAGATGGGTTTGCCACCACTGCTTGACAGAAGTGAAACTCCCCAAACGCGCAACACTGTATCAATTGCTATGAAAGAACTCGAATTAGGAAAACCCATCCGCTTTGGCACTAAAAAAGACCTGCCTACAACTGAAGAAGTCAAGAAAATACTTGATCGAGAACGTCGTGAGGCTAAAGAAAAAGCAACTAGTGGTTATACTGTTTCTGTCAACAAAAAATAGACAATTAAGGTTTGCTATCAATTATTTGTAAAATATCAGGATTAAGAAAGGCAGCCCTAGAGCTGCCTTAAACTTTATTTAAAATTCCTTAGTTAATTTGGTTTGATTTGGATTTGGCCCCGCACTTCACCGGGAGCATTGTCTTGACTGTGAACGTTTATGTACCAGTTGTCTGCTTTTAGATCTGCTATTTGGCTGTCACTAACATCAAAGCTACCACTTAACTTAGCACTTCTCTTAGTATTATCATTACTGGTGTCAATGTCTAAAGGAAATACAACATTATCAGGAGGAGCCGTTCCTGCTGCCCCTTTATGTATATGAGCAGCAGTAATTTCACTACCTAAACCTTGTACATTTCCATCAACTGTAATAGTTTTATCTTTGGTGTTTAGTTCTACTGAGACCTCGCCTGAAGCAGTTGTTTCTACTGGTGGGACTTCTTGACTGCCTTCTAAAGTAGCTAAAAACTTTTCAACTATAGAGTCATCAGTTATGCTGATTTTTAATGGAGATGACTTAGTACCCTTAGCCTCAGCCGTAATTTCTACCTCACCCTCACCTACAGCTTTAACTACTACACTTTTAGTGTCTGAACTAGGCGTTAGTTCTATTATATCCTCTACAGCTGTTACACCTAAAGCTGATGTCTGTAATTCTACAGCAGACCACTCAACATCAACGTCAGCAAGCGAATCATTAGGATCATCCAACACAATAGTTACTGTAAGTGTTTGCTCTTCACCTACAGCCATTTGTGTATCAACATTTGTAGTATCTATTGCAATACTATTGACTTTTATGCTCGAGGCACAAGCTGCAAGCACAAATAACAATAGAACTGCTAGCAAAATTCCTAAATTTTTGCCAAAACTTCCCATAAATCTAATCCTTTCCCATTAAGCATAAAAGCTCCCCAATACCAACTTCCACTCCATATACATCATACCCTGAGGAAAAGAATAGATATAAATATACCCAAAAAAAACAAGGGGGATTTCTTCATAAAAATTCCTTTCCAGAGAGTTCTTTATGTGTGTATAATACCACAAAGCCCAGTCTAACATTTAAACTGTTTATTTATCAATTTTCAGAATCTAGGCCAAAAGCACTATGCACAGCGCTTACTACTTCCTTAGCTTTTTCTAAAGGAATAATTACAGATATACGCACTTCACTGGTAGCAATCATTTCAATATTAGCACCAACTGAAGCAACAGCTTCAAACATCTTGCCAGCTAAACCGGGTGTGGAGCCAATGGCAATACCTACTATAGAGACTTTGGCTATACCCTTATCTAGTTCAGCACGCCCACCTATTTTAGATAACACAGAATTAACAGCATCTAGGGCATCTTCATCTACATCTTGATTTACAGTAAATGCCATTTGCTGACGACTACCATCAGTACCGGGAACACCTTGAATTATCATGTCTACCGTAACCCCTGCTTCACCTAAAGCTTTAAAGATTTCAGCAGCTACTCCCGGAGCATCTGGAATATCTAGTAAGTTTACCCTTACATGATTTTTATCTAGGGCCACGCCAGTTACAGGTTTATCTGTTGTCACAGAAGCCTCCTTAAGCTTAGTAACAATTGTACCTTTATTATAAGAAAAAGAAGATCGAACATGAACTCTAACGCCATAGCGGCGGGCATACCACACACTACGAGGATGTAAAACTTTAGCACCTAAAGAAGCAAGTTCTAGCATTTCGTTATAATCAATTAGCTCGAGTTTTCTCGCTTTAGGGATTAGATGTGGATCAGTGGTGTAAATACCTTCCGTATCAGTATAAATTTCACATTCTTTGGCTTTCAAAGCTGCTGCTATAGCTACTGCCGTAGTATCTGAACCTCCACGACCAAGAGTGTTAATGTTTCCCTCACTATCCACTCCTTGAAACCCTGCTACTACGCAGACATCTACCTTTTCAAAAGCATTAATTAAACCCTTGGGATCAACCTCTATAATTCGTGCACTGCCAAAAAGTCCATCAGTTAAAAAGCCTGCTTGCTGACCAGTAAAGGAAAGCGCTGATACTCCAATATTTTGAAGAGTCATAGCTAAAAGAGCTATAGATTGTTGCTCACCCGTACTTAAAAGTACATCTAATTCTCTTTTGTTAGGACGGGGTGTTATTTCTTTGGCAAAATTTATTAGTCTATCTGTTGTTCGCCCCATAGCTGAAACAGTAACTACTACCTTATGCCCTTCTTGAGTAGTGCGAGCTATGCGATTTGCTACCTTGTTGATGCGTTCTAAATCCCCTACAGACGTACCACCATATTTTTGAACAATGATTTGTGAAGTGCCCATAAATTAACTAGTATTGTAACCAATTTTACGAAGGTCCTCTGGGCAAAGTTTATAATATTGTCCTGCTTGCAAGTCACCAAGAGTAAGCTTGTTAATTCGAATGCGCTTTAAGCGAATAACGTTATAACCTAGCTTTGCTAGCATAAGTCTTACTTGATGCTTACGGCCTTCAATAAGAGTAAGATAACAACCTTGTGAAGTAGCTCTGCTTTTTACAGCTCTGGCTAAGCCATCAACTAACATAACGCCTTTGCATAGGGCCTGTAAATCTCTAAAGTGTACTTCACCTTCAGCGCACCACACTCTATATTCCTTTTCGTGACCATAACGAGGGTGGGTAAGTTTAAGAGTTAGGTCACCATTAGTAGTTAAAAGTAATAAACCCTCTGAGTCAGCATCTAAGCGGCCTACAGGATGAAGGCCTTTAATCTTAGGCACAAATTCCATAACTGTTTGCCTATGATGAGTATCTTTGACAGTACTTATTACTCCTCTTGGTTTATAAAGAGCATAAGTTGTGTGTTCAGGCTTTGCCATAACTAGTTTGTTCTGAAAACAAATAATTTCTTGGCCTGACACTTTCATGCCTAAAGTGGCTTTTTGTCCGTTAACAGTCACTTCCCCTTTTTTAATAAGTTCTTCGGATTTCCGGCGGCTGGCTATACCAGCTCGAGCCAAATACTTTTGCAAACGCTCCATAATCTTTTGACGCACTATATAATAAACTAATGAAACGATCAATAAGTTTCTTTCTACTAACTTTATTCAGTGCTGTATTTTCCCATGCTTCTATAGTGCTAGTTACTTTAACTGTAACTCCTAAAGCCCCTGAAGCTGGCCAAAACTTTCAAATTGAACTTCATCTCGAGGACCCTCTGCAAACACCTATTGAAGACGCCATTATACTAGTAGAAGCATCCTTGCAAGGAATTAGTGATTCAGTGCCTATTATTAGCAACCTTACAGAGAACTCGGCAGGAGTTTACCAGACTACTATTAAGCTACCACAAGAAGGTACTTGGGAACTTTTTTTCCGTGATCAAACTTTTAAGCAAGAAGAGGCTACTGCTCGAGTAAGTATAAATTTAGGTGCCGAAAACCCTGAAAAGATTGAATTTATATTTCCACCCACACAAGTAACTTCTAACAACCTTTGGGTTTGGCTTGTTTGGGTAATAGGCCTACCAATAGTGGCAGCACTTATAGTAACAGTACTAGTACTTTCGAGTGGCAAAGTTGAGAGTACTAAATCTAAAGGCAGAGCATAAGCAAATGTGTTATCAAATTGAGTTTTTATGACGCCTTCATGATACCATTCATAGTATGTCTAGCATTGACCTATACAATCCTGAACTCTACTTTAATCGTGAGCTTTCGTGGCTACAATTTAATGAAAGGGTACTCGAGGAAGCAGAAGATGAAAGTAGCCCTTTACTAGAAAGATTAAAATTTCTAGCTATTTTCAGTACTAATTTAGACGAATTTATCATGATTCGCTATGCGGGCCTAAAAGAGCAAGTTGCTGCTGGTATTAGCGAGCCTAGTTTTGACGGGCGTGTCCCCCTAGAGCAAGTCCAAGCAATCTCACAACGCTTGCGTCCATTGCTTAAAAGACATAGAAAACATCTTTGTGAAGTTATTTTACCTCAACTCAGAGGATATGGAGTGGTGCTCGAGCCCATAAGTAATCTTTCAGAAACTGACCTTAAAGTAGTCAATGGTTATTTTGATGAAGAGCTTTTCCCAGTACTTACTCCTATAGCTGTCGATTCGGGGCACCCTTTTCCACGTTTGCCTAATCTTAGCTTTTCACTATTAGTAGAGTTGCAAGACCCTGCTACCAGCCAACTTAAAACTGCTATAGTTCAAGTGCCCAGTGTATTACCGCGTTTCTTATCTTTGCCTGCACAAGAAAACAATCATCACCGCTTTACACTTGCTGAGGATATTATAAAGGTCAATGCACATAGACTTTTTACAGGTTATAAGGTGCTGCGTACCTATTCTTTTCGCATTACTCGTAATGCTGACATAGAATTAGCTGAAGATGAAGCCGAGGATCTTTTACAAGTTATCGAAGATGAAGTGCGTAAACGTCGTTGGGGTGACGCTGTCAGGCTTGAGGTCATGCATGATATGCCACCGGAATGGCAAAGTTACTTGCGTGAGACTTTGAGCCTTGACCCTGAAGATGTTTATAAACTAGACTGCTATCTTAATATAGGTGCTTTTATGGAATTAGCTAGTTTAGAGATTCCTCAATTGCGCTACCCAAACTTTTCCTCTCGTTTACCTAGTGAGTTTCGTGGTACTCAAAACATCTTTGAGGCTATAGCTAAGCAAGATATATTTATCCATCACCCTTTTCATGCTTTTGATGCAGTACTTGATTTAATAGAACAAGCTGCTAGTGACCCCAATGTTTTGGCAATTAAGCAAACGCTTTATAGAGTGGGTAGTAACTCTCCTGTAGTTAGAGAGCTTGCTCGAGCTGCAGGCAATGGCAAGCATGTTACAGCTCTAGTAGAATTAAAGGCTCGTTTCGATGAGGAAAATAATATTGTTTGGGCAAGAGAGCTAGAGCGTTCCGGTGTAGACGTGGTTTATGGTTTTGTAGGGCTGAAAACTCATTGTAAAGCTCTATTAATTGTACGTCGTGAAGTTACTGGTATTTGTCGTTATGTTCATCTAGGCACTGGCAACTATAATCCAAGTACCAGTAAGCTTTATACCGATATGGCGCTATTTTCTTGTGATGAAAAGCTAGGTGCTGATGTTTCAGAGCTTTTTAATCTTCTCACTGGTTTTTCTAAACAAGGTCAGTGGCGTAAACTGTGGGTAGCACCAACTACACTAAGAAAAGAAATCCTTAAAGCTATTGAACAGGAAACCAATAATGCTAGTACTGGTAAGGAAGCAAGAATCTTAGCTAAAATGAACTCACTAGTTGATCCAGAAGTTATTCGTTCTTTGTATATAGCCTCACAAGCGGGAGTAAAAATAGATCTCATTGTAAGGGGTATCTGCTGCTTAAACCCCGGCGTTACTGGAGTGAGTGAGAACATACGTGTGCGCAGTATTGTGGGGCGTTTTCTAGAACATTCTCGTATTTTTTACTTTTACAGCAATGGGGCAAAAAATATTTATTTAGGTTCTGCTGATTGGATGCAGCGCAATTTAAATAGCCGTGTGGAAACGGTTTTTCCTATAGAGGATCCCAAATCAAAGGCAAAAATTATGCAGATTTTAGAGCTCTATTTACAAGATAATGTAAAAGCACGTGAGCTTAAAGAAGATGGTTCTTACCAGCGCATAAAGATTAATGAAAACCAAGAGCATTTAGATGTTCAAAAATATCTTATCACTCTTTCAGAAAGACGTCGGGCTCAACTCGAGGCTTGAATGATTCATAATCGGCTAGGCACTTCAGAGCTCATGGTAAGTGAAATTGGTTTTGGCTGTATGTCATTAGGCTTAGACCACAATAAAAATGCTCAGCTTTTACATAGAGCATTAGACTTAGGCGTTAATTTTTTTGATACTGCTGACCTCTATGACAAAGGTGAAAATGAAATAACTCTTGGTAAGGCTTTTAAGGGAATACGTGACAAGGTCCTACTTGCTAGTAAAGTAGGTAATGTCTGGAGAGAAGATGGCAGCACTTGGGATTGGAATCCTAGCAAAGATCACATAAAAAGTGCTATTTTTGCTAGCTTAAAACGTTTACAAAGCGATTATTTGGATCTTTATCAATTACATGGTGGTACTATAGATGATCCTATTGAAGAGATTATCGCTACTTTTGAAGAACTTAAAGAAGAAGGGTGGATTCGCTACTATGGCATTTCATCTATTCGTCCCAATGTTATCCATGAATACGTTAATAGGGCCAATATAGTAAGTGTAATGATGCAATACAGTTTACTTGATAGGAGACCAGAAGAAGCTTGTCTAGATTTTTTGCAGAGTAATAAAGTTAGCGTTATTGTGAGAGGAGCCTTGGCTAAGGGGCTCTTAGCAAATAAAGAGCCAAAGGAATATCTTTATTACACAACAGATGAAGTTGCTAAAGTACAAGAGCAACTAAAAAATCTTGTTAATGAAAATCGTACCGGAGCACAAGTTGCTATAAAATATACATTAGCACATCCTGCAGTAGCCACAGTAGTGGCTGGGGCCAGTCGATTGGAGCAGCTCGAGGAAAATACGTTGACAGCAAAAGTGTCCAACTTGACTACAGAAGAACTTGCACAGCTATTATAAGCAACAGTGGTAGAGAGGAATTTTGATCCAGAATACTTTGACTTGGAAAGCACTAATAAAGATTTAGTTCGTTTACATTACATTGTAATTTAGTTAAGTAACCAAGCCTCTTTAAGTTGTGTAAAGGTATTCTCTTTTAAGCTAACCCTTATATTTTCACACAGTCTTGCCATAAAGCGCAAATTGTGTATAGTAGCAAGTCTCTGGGCTAAGATTTCTTCAGCCTTAAATAGATGTCTGAGATAGGCCCTTGAGTAATGCTGGCAAGTATAACAGTCACACTCAGAATCAATAGGACGCATGTCATCAAAAAACTTGGCATTTCTAATGTTTAAACGAAATTTACTTAGGGGTTTGCCTTCATCATCAAAACGTTTAAGGATACCACCATTACGAGCATTACGGGTAGGGCTTACACAATCAAAAGTATCGCAACCAAGCTCTATAGCTGCAAATATATCCTCAACATCGCCTATACCAAGTAAATGTCTAGGTTTATCTTTAGGCAACTCAGCAACAGTCCACCTGATAACATCGTGCATGTCTGTTTTACTCTTACCTAAATTGCCACCTATGGCAATGCCATCAAAATCCATTTTAGTAATTACTCTAGCACTATGAGAACGTAAGTTTTCGAATGCTCCCCCTTGCACAATACCGTAAAGCATCTGTGAATAGCCGTGCTCTGCCTTAGTCTCTTTAAAACGCTTAAGACAACGCCCTGCCCAGCGGTGCGTACGCTCAGCACTTTTGGCAGTATAGTCCTTGTCATGTAAAGGTGAAGTACACTCATCAAAAGCCAATATCATGTCTGCACCAAGTTTGCGCTGCACATCTATAGAAATTTCAGGTGTAAAACTGTGCATACTACCATCAATATGGCTTTTAAAATTTACTCCTTCCTCTGTAACTTTCACTAAAGGTTTTCCACTCTTAAATTGTCGTTTTTGAGTGAGCACAAGCACACCGCCATCTTCTGCTGGAAAGATATTAGCAACCTTACCCACACCATGCTCAATACTTGCTCCTAGAGAGAACACTTGAAACCCACCTGAGTCAGTCATAATAGGCCTATTCCAGTGCATGAATTTGTGCAAACCACCAAACTTTGCTATTAAGTCAGCACCGGGCCTCAAATACAGGTGGTAGGTATTAGCAAAAATCACTTGTGTGCCAGTAGAGATAACCTCTTCTGGAGTAACGCTTTTGACTGTGGCTTGGGTGCCCACTCCTACAAAAGCAGGAGTCTTGATAACACCATGAGGGGTAGTTAAAAGTCCTAGTCTAGCTCGACCAATTTCTTTTTCAACCTTAAAATTCAAATTCCACCTATCAGTTCAACCCTTTTATCCACAAACATACCTGCCTGACTCATAAGCATAAGGTCATTTGTGGAAAAACTGTGTTGTTTGAGCATAAAGAATCAAAACCATTCCCTTGGCTGCAAATAGTCGAGCAACCGAGCCTCTTCACTACCCTCTTGAGGCTTATAGTCAAACTCCCAACGTGCTAAAGCTGGCAGAGACATTAATATTGCCTCAATATTGCCACCTGTCTGCAAACCAAAGAGAGTCCCTCTATCGTAAACTAGATTGAACTCTACATAACGCCCACGCCGATAAAGCTGCCATGAACGCTCACTTTCTCCAAAAGGTGTATCCTTACGCTTGTTAACTATAGGCAAATAAGCTTCCAAAATAGTATCAATGCCATCACTTACAAAAGCAAAGTTTTGCTCAAAGTTTGCTTGGTCTGGAGGCTCTAATTCATCAAAAAATATGCCGCCAATACCACGCATTTCACCACGGTGTTTTATAAAAAAATACTCATCGCAAAGCTTTTTAAACTCAGCGTAGTAGTGTTTGCCATGGCGGTCGCACTGGGCTTTTAAGGTTTTGTGAAAATGAATAATGTCTTCTTCAAAAGCATAATTAGGTGTCATATCTGCCCCACCACCAAACCAAAAGATGTTAGTAGGATCATCTTTATCGCCTATTTCAAAGTAGCGATAATTAGCATGAAAAGTGGGTACATAAGGGTTCTCTGCATGTAAGACCATAGATATACCTGTTGCAAAAAAGGGCTTGCCTTCTATACCTTGATGTTTTTGGGCTAGGCTTGCTGGCACACGTTTACCGTAAACAGCAGAAACGTTTACACCAGCTTTTTGAAAAACCTTGCCTTTTTCTAGGACTCGAGCTGTTCCCCCTCCACCCTCTTTATGTTGCCAAGTGTGCTCTTTAAATGTGGCTTGTCTATCAGTTTCTTCGAATGCTCGAGTTAGCTTTTGCTGCCCTTCTTGCATAAGGGTAACAACCTTTTCTTGTCTGCTCATAAGATACACCTTAACAAAATATAATGTAATATTTTAATAATATGAAGCAGTTAGAGTTTAGTAACTAGAGCCTAGTATAAAATCAGATGCTAAATTCTAACGCTAATATTAAGGTTATAGGGATATTTGTCTAGCTACCTTAATACTAAGGAGTAAATTTTGAAAGAAAACTCTCAAAAACTTGTTGTTACCACTGCCACTATTCTAATCCTAGCAATCTTGGCAATTATTGTTTATTCTCGTTTCTTTAATAATACTGGTAATGCTAATGGCCCTGCTAATATTGATTATAGTGACCAACCAGTTCTTGGTGATAGCAATGCCCCGGTCAAAGTAGTGCTTTTTGAAGATTTTTTGTGTCCTCACTGTGCTAGCTTTACAGAAGATGTTTTTCCAAGGCTTAAGCGTGAGTACCGTAATAACGATAAGGTAGCATTTTTCTTTATAAACTTCCCATTAGGTGGTTTTGGGCCTCCTTCAGTAATTTCTGCTTTAGCAAGCGAGTGTGCTTACGAGCAAGATAATGAGGCCTTTTGGGAACTTAAAACTGTGCTAATGCGTTCACAAAGGAACATTAATTATACAGCCAAGGGCTTAGCAGAGCTTGCAGATCAATATATACCTACTTTAAATGTTGAAGAGTTCGAAGTTTGTATAGAAGAAAATCGCCATAGTGAAAAAGTAAGCAGTGATCGTAAAATAGCTAGTTCTGTTGCTAGTTCTACTCCCACAGTATTAGTCAATGGTGAAGCAACTTCTGATGCTGAAGGTAATAATAATCCTTCCTTTGAAGCAATCAGCTCAGCAATTGAACAAGCTCTCAGTAACTTATGAAGTTCTTCCATAATTACGGGCTTTATCTAGCATGGCTAGTTGCTATTGTAGCTACAGCAGGCAGTCTTTATTTTAGTGAGGTGCGTCATTTTATACCTTGCACTTATTGTTGGTATCAACGCATCTTGATGTACCCTTTAGTAATCATTTTGGGAATTGCTAGCTATAGGCAAGACAAAGGCATTGCTGTCTACACCTTACCGCTAGGTATTATTGGCTTAGGAATTGCTCTGTACCACTACTTAGGTCAGAAAATGCCTGAGCTTTTTTCTACTGGTGGCTGTAGTGCTGGTGTACCTTGTAGTCATATGTACATTAACTGGTGGGGATTTGTTACCATACCTTTTTTGTCGTTATTAGCTTTTACAATTATTAGTTTTCTTATGGTGAGTTTACTACAGAAAAATAGCTCTAATTAAAGGAACCCAACTCCATGACTAGCCTGACTCAAGGTGCACAAATAGTTACAATTCAAATCTTTCTAAGTAACCTCCTGCGAAATAACCCTTTTAATTTTGGGATTTTGGCTGCAGCTTCACTAATAGCTACTTTACCATTAATAATTGTTTATTTAATTCTTGAAAAGTGTATAGTAACAGTCTTTGAGGGGAGCTTTAAATAATAATGTACTGTTTATTAACAACTAAGATAATATAGATAAAACTAAGTAAATTCCAACACCACTAATAAATAAAATGAAACTAGATTTTTCTATGTTTGGGAGCTCATCGTTAAAAACATTGTAAAGAACATACCCTGAAAGCATAGCTATGGCAATATCAGAAATCATTTTTGTAGGGCCCATATACGTTTCCATGGCCCAACCAATTAAAGGGGCTGAAGCCAAGACATAGCGACCCCATATATTAAAGGCTCGAGCATGACTAACCTGCAAAATATAATCTTTATAAAGAAGGTGTAAACTGATTGCAACGGTACTTATTACTGCATGGAAAGCACTTGTTTCTAGCTGCTCTGGCATAGTAAAGATAATCAACCAATTATAGATCCATGCTAGGGCAAGGTGCAAATGAAAAATGAAGTCTGAGTTACTGTCAGTTGGGCTTTTAAGTCGTAGCAGTAACAAATATCTTTCTATACTATAGAAAATAATAAAGCCTATTAGAATAAAAAAGTGAATGGCATCACCTATAAAAGCGTGAGTTTGTTCAACTTCTGGTATTAGTTGCAAGAAAACATAAGCAACTGCCATCCCCCCGCCTAAAGAGATGGCAATTGTCTCTTTTGCCTGTAAAAAATGGTGAATACGTGGCCCTAGCAAATGCATAGCTGCTAAAGTAATGGCTATGGCTAGGGTCCAATCAAGAAGAAGCATGGTAACTTTAGTCGATCGTTTTGTTTATTCTATAATCAACTCTTCGTTAAATTCACTTTGTTCCAAAAGAGTTTTAATTTGCTCGTTAGCACCAGAGATAACTATAGGGAAGTCTTTTCCTAATTTTTGCTTGCTAAATACCATAAACCTCAGGGCTTCGTTGGAAATGCTTTTTAGGTCACTCATATCAAAAATAATCTTTCCAGCTTTTTGTGCTGTAGCTGCTTTGATTTGTTGCTCGAGCTGTTTCAAACCACCAAGTTCCAAAGATCCAACTAGAGCTATTTTAGCTTCAGCGCTACTTAAATCTACAAGATCAGCAGTAAAGTCAACACCAAAAGGAACAAGCCTTACTCTTACTTTCATTTCATTATGATTGGCTGGTAAGGTAACAGTCATAGCTTCAGCATCAAAGTCCTCATGTGGTTTCCCATCTATCCACACCTCTCCTATAGCAACACTTTTAGGTGGCAAAATATCTGGAGCAACACGAAGAATGTTATTTTCAAGCGTGTTAGTAGGGCAAAAGAAAAAATCCATAGGCTTTTTCTGTACCAGCAAGTTTATATAAATAGCAGCTAGATAACAAAGTTCAAATGAATGATAGCCTGCCATCGAGTGGCTTCCTTTACCTCGCTCTGTACCAAGTGCATAGGGCTGACCATTAGCTAACACATTGAAGTACACTCCTCCAGACATTGTATCTAAGAACCAAGCATTATAAAAAGATGTTCCTTCTCTAGCAAAGCGCAAGAAGTCTGGGTTTTCATCATAAACTCCAGCCATAATGTAATAAGCAAGAATACCTTGTTCTTGTTGCCACCAAGCTTTACGGTCATGCCATACAAAACGGTGGAACTTTTCACCAGCATTTAGCACCCGCTCGACTACATCGTACCAACCACCGCGTTGTTGATCACTGCCAGCAGCAGGAATAATGTTACCTATTTTTTGGGCAAGTTCTTTGTATTCCCCTTTTGCTTTTAAGCCATACATTCTAGTTAAGTTCCAAGCAATTTTAAGATTGTGGCCTACCACAGCTCGGTTTTGTTGCCAACCCCAATGCTGGTCTTTAGACCAATCAGCAAAGAACTTTTCTTGAACAAATGGACTATGGTCATAGTCAGGAAAGTGGGTTACTATGGTATCAAAAGTGTATTCTAGAAACTTGGCATAATCTTGATTACCGGTAGCAAGCCAAAGATTAATAAGATATGCAGGGGCATGGTCGCCAACAGAGTTCCAGTTTTTCCTAGCTTTATTTTGACCTAGTGATTCGCTATGAGGACTAAGGGTAATGGGATCAATATGTGAGAAATAGCCACCTTGGTCATTATCCTTATAAAAATTATCAAATAACCTGATAGTAGACTGAATATCCCCCAGAATTTTAGGATCACCTGTAATACGGTAGGTTTGAGTAGGACCAGCCAAAGCATAAATTTGCTCGTAGCAGGGTATTGCATCATAATCATCACCAAACTCTGAGGCAAAAATCTTTTGTTCAGTACCATCATCTTTAATATCTACAGCATGGTACCAGAAAGTAATGCCCTCACTTTTATCTTGAAAGCGCATGTGCTGCCGCAAGTACTCAGTTCCTTTTCGTGCTGCTTTAAGGTAGCTATCTTCACCAGTTAACAGATAAGCTGAGGCAAAGCCATACACCAACCGTGAAATTGTATCAGTCTCTTGACGGCCTGCTTTTTGCTTTTGACCAGTAATGGTTAGGTTAGTGCGATACTTACTATAATCAATGTCCCCACCCTCTTTGACACCAAACTCAGCCTCTAAATAAAAGTCTGCTAATTGCCTAATTTGGTTAATCCACCAATCTTGTCTTTCAAAGGCGTATTCAAAAGCGCTACGGCCCAAGAAAACCACATGCTTTGCCTCGACTTTATAGGTTTCATTTGGCCCATCAGGATAAAAAGTACCATAAACAAATAAGTACCTTCCTGCAGTGAGCATATCCTGCAACTGGGCTGTAGCATCGTGATAAGCCTCACCCAAATTGCGTACTAGCTCACCGTAAACGGTAGGAGTTAGAGCAACAGTGAATTGACGATCATCTGAGGTTTTTAAACCAAAGGTTTGGTTGGTAGCATCGTAGTTTGTTACATAACCAGCAATTAAGTCTGAGAAAGTGAAATTGATTTGGTTGGTCATAAGGACTCCTTTTTATTGTTTAGATACCAATACTACAATGCTGCGTGGCTCGAGCAAATAGGTATTGGCCTTAATTAAAACTTCTTTATTTGGCTCACTAATGTCATCAGGTGATTGATTAGCAGTATCTACTGCCCTAAACCACCGCCTTGCTTTAAGCAGCGGAATTTCAAACTCGAGCTTTTCCCAATACATGTTCATCATGACATGAATATCTGCCTCATCATTAAAGCCACCTAAAGTGAAAGCTAAAGCACGCGCATTAGGATCATTCCAATCAGGGTTGTCTAATTGACAACCATGCCAAGTGATATCCTTTAATCCGCGCTTGTTGAGAGCACCAGTAAAGAAACGGGAACGATGGATTGTAGAGTGACTTTTACGAAAGTCAATCATTAATTTCCAAAACCGAAATATATCACTATGCTTCTCTAGCAGTGACCAATCAAACCAACTTAGGTCATTATCCTGACAGTAAGCATTATTATTACCTTTTTGACTACGTCTGACCTCATCACCCATTACTAACATAGGAACACCTTGAGAGAGTAATAAAATAGTAGCGAAGTTTTTAATTTGGCGCTCACGCAGGCTATTTATAGCAGAGTCATTAGTTTCACCTTCAGCACCGCTGTTCCAACTTAAGTTATCATCAATACCATCTCTATTACCTTCACCATTGGCTTCATTATGCTTGTAGTTATAAGACACTAGGTCGTTTAGGGTAAAACCATCATGTGCGGTAATGAAATTAACACTGTTAACTGGTAAATGCCCCCTTGTTTGATAAAGATCTGCACTACCAGAAATCCGTGAAGCTAATTCGCTAATTATGCCTGCATCACCTCTGACAAAACGTCTCACAGTATCACGGTAACGCCCATTCCACTCAGCCCAACGGTAACCCGGAAAGTAACCAACCTGATAAAGTCCAGCAGCGTCCCATGCTTCAGCTATTACTTTGCTGTCAGCTAGCATTTCCTCTAATTCAATAGCCCAAATAATGGGAGGGTGCTCCAAGGGCGTACCATCTTCTCCCCTTGCCAAAACAGAACCTTCATCAAAACGAAAACCATCAATGTGAAGCTCTTTAACCCAGTATTTCAGGCAGTCCAAAATGAACTTCTCGGCTATAGGATGGTTACAATTGAAAGTATTACCACAACCAGTGTAATCATAGTAATAGCGTTTATCATTGGGTACTAGGTAGTAGTAAAGACTATTGTCAATGCCCTTAAATGAGAAGACAGGACCTTGGTGATTACCTTCATCAGTATGGTTAAAAACCACGTCCAAAATAACTTCAATGCCAGCTTGATGAAGAGCTTTGACCATATCACGAAATTCTTGTACGTGGCTTCCTTCTTCGGGGTTAGTGCAGTAGCTCGAGTGGGGAGAAAAAAAGCCCATGGTACTGTACCCCCAGTAATTTGTTAAAGGTTGCTCGTTTACATAACGCACTTCAGTATCATCAAATTCAAATATGGGTAAGAGTTCAACGGCAGTAATACCCAATTCTTTAAGGTAAGGTATCTTTTCAATCATGGCTGAGAAGGTGCCGGGGTGCTTCACATTAGCGGTAGATGACTTAGTAAACCCACCTACATGCATCTCATAAATGATGGTTTCACTCATCAAATGATTTAAAGGTTTGTCCCCTTCCCAGTCATAATTAGCCGTATCTATAACTACGCCACGCATTGAGGTAGCAAGGTTGTCACCGGGTACACAGGAATTACCTCTTTGCCAAAGAGTTTTATTAATTCCCTTAGCATAAGGGTCAATGAGGATCTTTTGCTTATCAAAGCGGTGCCCCGCACTAAAATCCTGTGGTCCATCAATACGATAAGCATAGTGAGTACCTAGTGGCACTCCCCTTACATAAACATGCCAAAAATGATAAGTTTTATTTACTCTTGGGTCAAGATCAATTATTTGAATTGGTTTAAGATCGTCATGATTTTCGAATAAAAGTAATTCAACAGCAGTAGCATGTTCTGAGAAGATAGAGAAGTTTACTCCATTCTCATTTGGCGTAGCACCTAATGGGTGAGGAGAACCTTTTTCAATTTTAAAAGCCCCATTTGAAGTTTCCGATGTGACTATGGTCATGTCATTTAGTACTCCTTTTTATACACTAAACATGGTTTGGAGTTGGATATTTTCGTAGAGATCGTACTTAATCTCTCAGTTCACTTAAATGTATTTCTAATTAAAGATCATCAAAGAAAATTTCCAGACACACAAATTGAACATTTTACTCACTTAAAGAAGGAGGGTTTTCCTGATCAACATAGCCTTGACTAACCTCAACAATATTTCCATCAGGGTCAGTCAACCATACCGTGCGCCAACTAGGAATTACATCACTAAAATCAAGCGGTCCTAAAGTAATAGCAGCATCTTGTCCCATGGCAGATAATTGAACATCAACATCATCAACTTTGAAAGCTATGTGACGCACTCCTGCCTGAGTTGGTCCATCTTTTGTTGGTTTGACAGAATATTCCCCACTAGCAGGGAAAAGTTCTAAGTATATATTGTCAAGTTTTATAAAGACAATTTGCTGGTTATTCTCAATGGGAACTACACGTGCACGCCTAAAGCCAAAATGCTTACTATAAAACTTTTCGGTGGCAATAGGATCTTTGCAATTTAAAGCAACATGGGAAAAAATCATTCTACCTCTTCTAATCTAGCCAGCAGGTGCCAGCAAATCTATAATCTTGTGGGCAAAGAGGTGGCAATGCCCACCTGTACGTCCTGTCACTAAATCATCATCAACAACAACATCTTCATTTACATAAACAGCTCCCATATTCCTAGCATCGCCATGAAGATTGTTGTGTACTACGACTTTACGACCTTTAACTAACTCTGGTGCCGGTGCCACTAACCACATACCATGACAAATAATTCCTTTGAGAATATCTTTTTCGGCAAAGGCACGCTGCAAGAACTCAGTAGCAGGAGGAAGCTGGTTAACATCTTCGGTATACCTTAGGCGGTCAGCTACCATACCAGATGGCACAATGATGGCTGCGTAACTTTTAAGGGTTTCATCGTCTATATCTTCAAAACTCTCCACTGTACCTTCAAAAGGTACTTTGTACTCGTGTCCTTTAAAGCCTTGGGCCATAACTTCTGAAGTTTGCCCCCACATACGAGTTAAAAAGTGGAGATCAGCTCCTTCTTCTGCAAAGCGAAATTTGTAGTACCAAATCTCTGGCTCATAATAATCACCCTCAATAAGGATGCCTATTTTTTTACCTTTTAGCTTCATCAAGTTCTAGTTCCTTTCTTGGGTGCAAAGAGAGCTTAGTCTTTAAAGGTAATTGCCGAAACTTCTTCAGAAACCTCTTTGGCAAATCCAGCAACCTCTTTATGTACAGGATTGTAAAAATAAGTTTTATAATCTTGCTCCGTTTCAAGCTCCACATAAACACATAAATCCCAAGCCCAAGCATCTTCTGCATCCTCTAGTTTGTAATGTGGCCTAACTGTAATAAATTTGATCTCGTTAATATTCTCTCGTAACCGTTCAACATTTTTTATTATCTGCTGGGTATTTTCTGCTTTACTCTGGCCATTAGCAGAGTCTTTTAGGTTAAAAAGAGCAATATGTCTAAACATTTTTTTCCTTACCTTTCCTATTTTTTAAGCTACCGATTCTAATATTTTCTCAACATCAGCTTGTTCCAGCTTCTTAATTCTACCCAAAGGACCAAATCTAACAGCCTGTTTAGCGGCTTGGGGAATAACTGCTGTATCAACACCAGCTTCAGTTAGTGTCAAAGGGATTCCCAAATACTGCCAGAATTCAGCTGTTCTTTCTATACCAGCCAAACCTATTTCCAAGTCTGAGCGCCTTCTTTCAATTCCCCAAACCCATTCAGCATACTCAGCAAACTTCTCAGGAATCTCTTTAATAACATATTTCATCCAACCTATAAAAACTATGGCCATACCAAGGCCGTGGTTTACATCTGTAATAGCAGATAGTTCATGCTCTATTTGATGTGAATCCCATCCTCCTAACGTGCCTGTCATACTCTTGTCACTACAGGCCCAAGCTGCACAATATAGTAAGTTGCTTTGGGCTACATAGTCTTGAGGATTGCTGAAAGCTCTTCGTCCAGACTCAATAACAGTCTTTAAACCCGCTTCTTTTACTCTATCTAACATGTCTATGTCTTTGTCAGGGGTGAAGTATTGCTCGAGATAATGAGTCATAATATCTGCTACGCCATAGGCTATTTGTTCTTTGGGCAAGGTATAAGTAAGAGCAGGCTCATGTATGGCAAACTTAGGGTACATGATTTTATTGATAATCATGAGTTTTTCTTGGGTTTTATGATTGCTTAGAACAGTAGTGTAATCAAAATCTGAACCTGTCGCAGCCTTTGTCATTACTACACCACTAGGTAATGACTCTGTTGGTACATGGGGGTTTTCTAGTTCATTACCATGCATTAAGTTATGAAAATCTTCGTAGGCTTGCCATATGTCATAGTCAACCTTTGCCCCCATTGCGACAGCCTTAGCTGTGTCACTTACACTCCCACCACCAACACCTAGCACAAATTCTATGTTCTCTTGGCGACATATTTTCACACCTTTATGAACTAGTTCTAATCTAGGATTAGAGTGTACTCCACCTAAATCAAACCACTCTAAGCCTGCTTCTTTAAGCAAGCTTGTGATTTTATCATAGACCCCAAATTCTTTAAGGTGTTTTTGGCCATAAACAAAAAGGACTCGTTTTCCGTAAGGGATAATCTCTTGGGCTAGGTTGGCAAGTTGCCCCTCACCATAGAGCAGCTTAACTGGATTGTAATAGGCAAAGTTTTGCATGATTGTCTCCTAAATGGCCTAAAGATTAAGCGAGCCCTTGTTCTTTTAAAAATGGCTCGAGGTCCTTTGAGTCTAAGTAATTTTGCTGGCGAACTATTTTACTGTTTTTAACAGTGTAGTGGTTTGCCACTTGGGCCTGAACAGGCTTTCCTCCTGCAGTAGTTGCTTCTATTTGTGTAAATGCTACAGCTTCGTTTCCTTGAACAACCATGCCCAACAAGTTGTTTTGAAAGTTGGCATAGCCTTTCTTTAATCCCTCTACTCCTTGCTTTAAAGTTTCTATGCCTTCTGCTGTTCCAATAGGTTCTATTAAAACAATGTTATCATCAAATAAACTTAGCCACGTTTCCCAATCGCCAGCATTAACAGCCTCAAAGTACTTTTTTACAACTTCTTCTGTTGTCATAACTATTTCCTCCTGTTTTTAATATTGATATCTAGTTATTTCTAAACTATTTATACATTCCAACATAATGAATGAAAACACTTGTTATGAAATATGTGTTGTGAGGGCTCAAAATTTTGAGTCCCTACAATATAGTGCTCATAAGATCTCAACAGGATTGTTAGAAATTTGCAGTTGAGAACTCATTTAGGTAAGGGGGCCTTGCATTGGCTCTAATTCCCCCACATGGTATTTAGTAATTACAGCTTTTTTTAAGTTGCTGTCTCTTTTGACAATCCATGTTTGGTGAATATCAAACCCCGCCCATTTGCTAAAAGGAGCAGGCGGGTCCCAAGTATGAGCTTGCCAATTAACAACTAAGTTTACTCTTGCCTGAGCGTCATTGATATAAACATCAAGCACTTTTATTTCATGAACTTGATTGAAAAATTTGTTTGTTACTACTTTATACCATCTTATAAAGTCATCACTGCTACGCAAAGCCTCTTCTGGGAAGTTCATTTCTAGTTCCTTGGAATCAAGCATAGCCAAAAGTTCTTTCACAGGAGCTTTGACAGTGATTTTCTTAAACCATGTATAGACAAGTTCTTTTACTTCCCAGTTTGTTAATGTTTCCATATAACTCATCCTCTCTTTTCCTAATGTCCACACTTACAACCTATTTTTGAATTAGGCACGTGGTTTGTTATGACTAAATCAATTAGAAAGGGCCCCTCGTGTGAAAGAGCTTGCTTAATTGCTGGCGCAACCTCATGAGGTCTTTCAACTCTAATGCCGGGTACACCCATAGACTTGGCTAGAGCAACAAAATCAATAACCGGCTTGGTTAAATCAAATGCTTGTGGGAAATCATGCTCTTCAACTTTTAATTCCTGCCAATACTGCATGATATTAAGTTTGAGCAGCATGTAACTTTGATTATTACAAATAACAAACTTAGCACCAATATTGTGATGAGCCGCTGTCCACAACGCTTGAATGGTGTACATACTTCCACCATCACCCGTGAAACCAAAAACGGTCTTATCAGGATTAGCTAATTTAGCCCCAAGTGCCCCAGGAATTCCAACGCCCAATGAACCACCACGTGTTTGGAAAAAATGCCCGGGTTTTGTTGGCTTCAGATAACGAATTAACTCTGGAGAACAGGTAAGGGCTTCATCAAAAATAATTGCGTCATCAGGTAAAACTGTTGCTAATTCCTTCATAAACCGGGCAGCATGAAGAGGCATTTCATCACTAGTAGCCTGATCGGCTTTAAGTTGATTGGTTAAGGTTTGCTCTTTTGCTTTGCCAATTTCGGTTGCTCGAGCAACCGCCACCTCCTTTTGCTCAGCAGTCATAACTAATTTAAGAGTCTCGGCCAATTTTGCTAAAGTCAATTTAGGATCACTCACAACCCCCAAATCAACCGGATGATTTTTAGCAATTTCATAGGCATTAAGATCAATATGAATAACTTTTGCCTTAGGGGCAAAAATGCCATCTAAGTTAGGGAAAACTTCTGGTAAAAGATAAGTGCCACAAACTAAATTAACATCTCCTTTAGAAGTAATAGGCAAGCTGTGGGAACCAAACATATGCCCTGTTGAACCCTGATATAAAGGGTGAGCGTAGCTCATATTGAGTTCACCAGAATCGACGGCCCAAACTTCTGCGCCCAAAAGTTCAGCTACCTGAGCCAGCTCTTCTTGTGCTTTGGAGAAAGCTATACCATCACCTATAAAAATCATTGGCTTTTTAGAGGCAGCTAAAGTACTTGCAGCCTCTTGCAACCATTGTTCATTGGGCAAAGTATTTGTTGAGGGGAATGAGGTTGGTCTTACCTCTTCTAAAGCAGGCTCATCTAAAATATCCTGTGGCAAGCACACATAAACAGGCCCCATTGGTGGGGTAGCAGCAATTTTGATGGCACGGCGCAAAACACGTAGTAATGACGAGGGATCCATAACCATTGTTGCCCATTTAGTCACAGGTTCAGCAAACGCTACTAAATCACCAGCCATTTGTGCGTCCATAGCTTGGTACTTAATGCCTGCGTCACCACCAATAACTACTAAAGGTGAATGACCACGCTTTGCTTGGTACAGAGCGCCTATAGAATTTCCTAAACCGGGAGTACTGTGTATTTGAACTACTGCTGGTTTTTGGGTGGCTCGAGCATACCCATCTGCAGCCATTACAGCAATGGTCTCTTGCAAGGTTAAAATATACTTAAGACTTGGATATTGTCTAAGAGCATCTAAAAACCCTTGCTCTACTGTACCGGGGTTGCCAAATATATAATTAATACCGTCTGCTAAAAATTGCTCGAGGATAGCAAAGCGGCCTGTTTTAGTTTCCATAAACCCTTTCCTAATCGAATTTATAAGCTAATAGCAATGTGATTAGCCAGAAATATCTTGAGTTATACAAGCTTTAGAGGTTTTGAAAACCTAAGATGTTGCACAGAAAATACTTTTATAGACATCCGGCCAAGATTTACCAGCCATAGCGTTTAAGCCCAGCTTCAAGCACTTCAACTAGCTTTTCACCACAAGTGCGTGACGAAGCAGTGGAGCGACTAGTGATAAAGGGATAGTCCACTAAACAAGAAATTTTACGTCCTACACCACTATAATAAACACCATCCGGGCCTGTGGCATCACGTAGTATGTATTCGAGAGGATAAGGAGGAGGGCCCATATTAAAATCGGTACCTACAAAACCTGTACCACTCTTATAGTCATACTCGAGTGGGTGTCCAGTAACATGCTTACCCCAAATGATGCTCTTACGGTTATACCAATCTCTAGCAAATGCTAAACAAGTTACTCCATAACATTCTGCTGCAATGGGTTTGCCCTGTTTGTAGAAGCCAAGAATCACATCATGTAGGCGCTGATTATTTACCATATCAACAATAGGACCGCTGCCACCAACAATTAACAGTGCATCATACTCTGCCAATGATGCCTGCGCTTCATCAACAGCGTCATTATACTTTTCAAGTTCACGCAAATAGTTTTTAGTGCTAAAGTAAGGACGTTGAGGAAACCATTGCACCAAACTAAGGCAGTCATCTAGACGGGATGACTCGTTGATCGCTCGAGTTTTCTCTGCATAATACTCATTGGTAACGCAGCGATCTAAGGGTGGATCAAGATAACTAGCGTCCATACTAGGTGGTAACGCTGGAGGACGCTTTCCTGTAGGAGTTACAAAAACTGTATTATAACCTTTTTCATCAAAAACATCTAAGGGGCCTATAAGCTCTTCTCCCCAAAATCCCCATTCCGACAAAACAGCAAGGATTTTTTTCATTATTACTTACCTTGCCAAAACTTTTTAAGTAAAAACATAATTATTACTAAGCATCACAATGCAAAGCTATTGAAACAAAACTAAGGTTTCAAACATAACACAACACTTTAACTGAAATGATTTCATGAAGCATTTTGAGTAGTTTTGCGTTGTAATGCTAGCCTCCTTCATTATTTTATGGTTTTAGGCTCGTTGTGCAGGTGGTATAATCCTTAGTTAAGTAAGTTAATAAAAACTCCATCTAAGGCTATGACAAAAATCCTAGTAAGACATTAAGAAGTTTCACTATATCAAAAGTTTTACCTAGCCAGCTAAGGTCGTGTCCTGACACTAATTAGAGTTAAAATAAACAAGATAACTAACTATTATTACAGCGCAACATTGCTCAGAAATACCTTTCACTGGTTCCCAAATTCTATTTGGGAATCCATACCTGAGACGCTCTGCGTCATGTAAAGCAATGCAGAGCATTTTGGGTATGCATTCCAAAGCAGAGCTTTGGAACGAGCGTGGGATTAGTTTTATTATGACCTTGCGCTGTAATACTATATAGAATATATACACAATAAATTCGTTAGACCAAGACTTTATCGTTTAGGTAAGGTTTGTTGAATTTTTGGATAATTTTCAGAATTTACTGCTCTTGACGCAATTGCAAGTTATTTTATTGTGCATAAGGTCTATTGTTTATGAACAAGTCTTTGTTACTCACAGTTAAATATGACCAAATAATTTGGTTAAATTTAACGATGTTTAGTTTTGCTTCTTTGAGAAAACCTAAATTATAATAGGTTCCTATATTTGCAGGATTATTGTCAAATAATAAGGAGTCCCATCATGCCTGAAAACATTCAAGAAAGTAAGAAGCGAGATTGGTATAAAGTCCTAGATAATAAAGAACTCCCTGAAGGACGTGTCAAAGCTGTCACATGTGCCCATAAAACTGTTTGCATGACACATTTTGAGGGTAAGTATGCTGCCCTTGATAATAAGTGTCCTCATCAAGGTGGACCTTTAGGCGAAGGCTCTATAGAAAAAGGTTGGCTACGCTGTCCTTGGCATGGTTGGGATTACAATCCACTTACAGGAAATTCTCCCGGTGGACATGACGATGGTGTAGAAGTTTACCCTACAGAGATCCGTGAGGATGGCATATATGTGGGTTTTGAGCCAGAGGCTTCCCATACCCGCACAACTTCAGATGTAATGGCAGAAACTATGGTTAATTGGGGCGTTAAGAATGTTTTTGGCATGGTAGGACATTCTAATTTAGGTTTAGCTGATGCTATACGTAGGCAAGAAGAAGCAGGAAATTTGCGTTATATAGGCATTCGCCATGAAGGAGCTGCTTCTTTTGCCTGCTCTGCTTATGGCAAGCTAACAGGTCGTCCAGCAGCCTGTTTATCAATTGCTGGTCCGGGTGCTACTAATTTACTTACTGGGCTTTGGGACGCCAATGTTGACCGAGCACCTGCTTTAGCTTTAACAGGTCAAGTAGACACACAAGTTTTAGGCCCCGGTGCTTTTCAAGAAGTAGATTTACAAGCAGCTTTTGGTAAAGTAGCCCAATGGTCACAACCTGTTTTACACAGCAGCAAACATGCTGAACTTATGAATCTAGCTTTAAAAAGTGCTATTTTGAATCGCGGAGTTTCACATCTTATTTTCCCCGATGAAGTACAAGTTCTGCCTGCAGCCAATAAGCAAGCAGGTAATCCTAAAGGTCGTTTAACTCAGCGCGCTATTACACCTCCTCGAGAATCCCTTGATGAAGCCATCGCATTACTTAGTACTGTAAAGCAACCTGCAATTATTGTGGGACACGGTGCACGTTTCAACATGCCTGAAATTATAGAGCTAGCAGAAATATTAAATTGCTCTGTAATCACCACCTTTAAAGGCAAGGGCTTGATCTCTGATAGCCACCCCTTAGCTGGTGGTGTTTTAGGCCGTAGCGGTACCCCAATTGCTAGTTGGCTTATGAACGAGGCTGATTGTTTGTTGGTGTTTGGCGCAAGTTTCAGCAATCATACAGGCATTTCACCCAAGAAGCGTATTATACAAGTCGATTATGATCCTATGGCTCTAGGTAAATTCCACAGCGTGACTGTACCTGTTTGGGGAGAAATAGGGGTAACTGCAAAGCTTCTTAAAGAAGCTCTTATAAATAACCAAACTAAAGATCAACGTGGCGAGATTGCGGAACGCTGGAAAATTTGGCGAGCAGAGAAAGAAAAACGCACTGCTGATGATAAAGGTAAAGGTATTAATTCTGCTGCAATTTTTGCTGCTATGAATAGGCAAGTGCCAGAAGACGCCATCATAACTGTAGATGTAGGTAACAACACTTATTCATTTGGACGCTATTTTGAGTGTAGTAAGCAAAACATTCTTATGTCTGGTTATTTAGGTTCAATTGGCTTTGCTTTACCAGCTGCACTCGGAGCTTGGGCAGCAACTCAAGAAGATGACCCTAAGTTTAAGGGGCGTAAAGTGGTATCTATTTCAGGAGATGGTGGCCTTGGTCAATATCTAGCAGAGATTACCACTGCTGTAAAGTACAACATAAACATAACCCATGTAGTTTTAAATAATTTTCAAATAGGTAAAATAGCAAAAGAGCAACGCTCAGGAGATTTTGAAGTTTGGCAAACCTCTTTACACAATCCTAATTTTGCTGAGTATGCCAAACTTTGTGGTGCTTATGGAGTTCGTGTTAATAGTAAAGAAGAACTTGATGAGGCACTTAGTTCGGCACTTAATCACCAAGATCCTAGTCTGGTTGAAATACTATCTGATCCTGAGCTAGTTTAATAAAAAATATTATTAGAGCTATAGACAAAGACTTACCTCCTTTGTGATTTGAGCATAAAGGAGGTTCTTGAAAGTTTAGAAAAAACACTTAAAGAAGTGCTAGGAATTATTAATTAAAACCTGATTCGTCAAAGCTACGTTCAAATAGCTCTTGAGTTAGGTAAACTACATTAGGTGTAAGAGGTGGCAAGTTTGCAGGATCTTTGAAGCGGTCATCAAAACCATAATTACGTATAGGAGGATAATAATAAGCATTAGTACCACAACATTGCCATTGCCCATCAGCAATAGCTGGCCTATTTAAGCTGACAAACGAACCCCTATAGGAAAGAGTTTGTGCCTGTGTACATGTAGAAGCACCGAAGCCAGTACTGTTCCAATCCTCATGGAAACGAGGGTAGTTATGCACACCACCACTATACACAGTACCATTCCAACCATCGGAGCCTTCTTTATTGCCAGTTGTATCAGTACCACTAATTACTGCTACATTGGCCTCCATAGTATTTGGGGTTGCTGAGACTGCTATTAAAGGATCATTAGCACATTCTAAAACACCATTGTTATCTCGCCAGCTATTTGAAAGCACATTAAAGGTGTCTGCAAAAATAGCAGCAGGTCGCCAATTATTGGCATTGGCAGCTCCAGATTGGCCTAAATTAAAATCTCCCTGCAAGTATACAGGCAAATCAGTAACTAGGGTAAGTCCTTGTAAGTTAGTATCCACATTCGATAGGCTAGCACCATTATAAAAACGTACTCCATAATTATCTTTATTAGTAGCGTTTACAGTAAAGTAAAAAACCAAGCCACCTTCAGTATCATCAGCAAGTCCCACAATTCCACCTGCTGGACCAAGGCTAAGTAAGTTATTATTATTATTAATACAAGTTAGTAAAGCCTGAATGTCTACATTAATAAGTTCATAAGGTTGTGGGGCTAAATACGTGCCCTCACGTCTATCTGGGAATTGGTCTGAAACTGTAATTGGTCCAGTACTATTAACCGCATCCATATAAATAATGTTTTGGGCATTAAAAGTTACAGGATCTTGTGAAAGGGCACATTGACTTAAGGTAGTAGTTAGGCTAGCGTTAAGAACGTCAGCTTGGTTCCTTACTTCAACGCTGTTTGTGTTAATATTAAAAACAATTCTTAGATCAGATGAATTCCAATATTCCCCCCCCACTAAAAAGTTACCGGGTGGTGGGACTTCTACAAAATTGTTACCTACACTAACAGTTTCAGGCCATGTTGCTGTCAATTCTGACTCAGGCACTAGTCTGCGTGAACTTGCCCCATCACAGTTTAAAGGTTGTAAACTTAAGGAATCATCAGCAATAGTAACAATCTCAACAGTCTCTGAGCAACTGCCACTATTTTGCTTAGAGCCGCGATAAAGATTACCACCTTCATAGCCATTAGTAGTTTGACTAGCAGGTAAATTTGGGTCGTATTTACTTACGCTAATAGAGTCTAATATTTCAAGTATAGTCCCAGAATTAACAGCATTAAGATATAAATCACCATTAGCATGTACAGGTCCTGTAACTTGCATAAAGGTACCAGAACCAAATTCTAAATCCTTGTTATAAAAAGCCATAAATTGAAAAATTGGTATAAATCTGTTTTTAAAGCGCAACGCTAAAATAGCCTCAGGGAAATCTAATTTATCTAAACTTGTTGAGTAAGCAGTATAAACATATTCTTGAGCAGATAGACCTGCGAAGCGCTCTCCGGGAGGTATACGAATAGTTTTTGGAACACCTTGGGTTTCATCGACAACATAGGTTAATACCTTGTGACCAGAGAAGGTCTTTTGAGAACAAGCAAAGTCACCTGAACCTGTACTACCAGTCAAACAATCTTGGTAGCCAGTAGGACTAGTGCCAAAGGGAAAGTTGAAACCTTCAAAAACTTCACGTACCGCCTTAGCTCTAACATTAAGCCCAGCCTCAGCAGCATAAAAGGCAGTAGTACTATTTCGAGAAGAGTTTTCAGTGGAAATTTCTATAGAAGTTAAAGCAAAATAACTCGCTAAAAGTGCTGCTAGAACTACTAGAAGCAATAGGGCTGTCACCATAGCAAATCCTTGTTTGTTGTATTTCAACATATGTATTTTCCTATCAATTATTCTTTACTATTTCTTGGCTTATTTTTCATTGATGTTTTTGCCTAGATGCTCAGTAAAAAAGTTATTACTAAATAAATTCAGGTCATACGAAGTTGTTTAGAACCCTGCCTCATCAAAGCTACGTTCAAAGAGTTCTTGACTTAAGTAAACAGCATTAGGAGTCATAGGTGGTAGATCATCTATGTTATAAAACCTTGTATCGAAAGCCCAATCTCGAGTGGGTGGACTGTAACACTGGTCTACAAGATGCTTGCCCTGAACATGATCTGGCCTACCTAAACTAGCAAAGGAACCCAAATATTGTAAGGTAGAACTACCCCAATCCTCATGCTTGCGTAGGTAGTTGTGCCAACCACCACTTTGAGTATTATTACCGTTGTCTTGACCATTTACACCTTCAGCATCACCAGAGGAATCAGTGCCACTTAAGAACGCAACATTGATTTGAGTATCAGATGCGTCAGGTCCACTGCTAACACAAGTTGTATCATTACCATCTTGCCATGCATTAGAAAGTATGTTGTAAGAATCAGAAAGTATAGAAGCAGGTATCCACTGATCACCAGTTTGACTACCCATACGCCCTACATCGCGATTATAATCACCATGAGTGTAAACTGCTTGATCACTTACCACAGTAAGTCCCTGAGCAAACTTATCACTATCAGTAGCAAGTCGTGCTCCGTTATAAAGTCTTATTCCATAAGTGTTTAAACTGTCTGAATCAGGACCATCGACAGTGAAATAGATAACCAAACCACCATCTGTAGTATCATCAATGCCTACAGCTGGCCCAGCAGAACCTGCACCAAGAATGCCGGGATGGGCTTCTAGGCAAGTTAGCAAACCTACAACATCAACTTCTAACATTGTCATCCAATCATGTTCGCGTATGTTATACATACTTTGCTGAGAGGCTGAAACTGCCTTGTTATCTTGTAATATGGTTGGCACTGGAGATAAAGAACCATCTCTATAAGGAGAACTAGCAGCCTTCTTCTGACAACTATTTAGAGAAGCATTACCACTACTATGTAGGCTTTCGTCATCGCGAAGTACTCTTATTTGATCAAGTGCACCAGTATTGTCTAATCTTAAAACCACACGCAAATCTGCTTTCTGCCAATAAGAACCCCCTACTGCAAAAGTATCGGGTTCAGGTACCTCTAAATAAGATTGTGCCAACCTGATTCTATCTCCCCAAGCGCTCACATCACTTTGATCCAGCAAAACACGGTTGCTGCTTAGGCAATCTAAATCTTCTAAGGTATTATCCTCTTTGGCAATTTCCACATCGCCGTAGCGACAGCGATTCTCAGGCTTGTGACCACGATAGAGCTTGCCACCTTCATCACTATAAGTAGCAATATCGTCAGGACTACGCTTAGAAACAGTGATTTGCCCCAAAACTTCAACTTCAGATGAAGGGTCAAAATAAAGGTCGCCATTAACATGAACAGGACCGTTAATAGTCATCAATGGACCATTATGGATTTCTAAATCTTTGTTATAAAAAACTACAAACTGGAAAATTGGTATAAGACGATTTTTAAAAGTAAGTCCTAAAATAGCTTCTGGGAAATCTTGTTTATCAAGACTAACAGAGTAAGTGGTATATTTATATTCTTGAGCAACTAAGCCAGCAAATTTTTCTCCCGGCGGAATCAACTTAAGAATGGGATTTAGAGGTGTTTCATCTACTGTATAGGTCCACACTTTATGGCCTGAGAAGTTGTAGTTCTTACAAGCAAAATCTTCTGAACCTGTACTACCACTTAAGCAATCTTTATAATCATTTGGGCTAGTGCCCTTAGGACGATTGAAGCCCTCAAAGGTTTCACGTACCTCTTTAGCTCTTATATTAAGCCCTGCCTCAGCAGCATAGAAGGCAGTAGTACTGTTCTGTGAGGCATTTGCAGTAGAAATTTCTATAGAGGTTATGGCAAAATGGCCTGCAATTAGCACCATCAAAACAACTAAAAGCAAGAGACTTATTATCATAGCAAAGCCTTGATTTTGGTTACTGTACACGTCTACTTTCCTTTCCATATTAATCACTGATAACATTACGTGGCAAAACACGCGAAGATAATGTCCGAATACTACCTTCACCATCAGAGCCTTGTGCTTTAAGAGTTACATCAATCCAATCAACTGTTTTCCAATTGTCGGTGACATCAAAACTATTAGTAGTGCTGCCATCTTGTAAACCCACCTGAACCTGCAAATCTTTGATGCCAAAAGAAACTTTAAAAGTATCTACTTCATTAACGACCATTTCCAATACATCAGCTACAAGCTGATACTTTCGTTCTTCTACAATGTATATCCTTGCCCCCTGCAAATATGAATTTGAGGTAGTACCATTAAGCCCATATTGCCCACCACCTAAATCAACCTCGTTACTAATGTCAAAGAATTCTCCTTGACCAGTTGCAGGAGTGTAAATGTAGGCTTTCAATGTTGTGCCGCCATCAGCTGTGCGAATGCTTTGCCATAGATCTAAAGAATCGGGAAAGCTATTGGCATCGTTATCTACAAAATCACAATTTGGATTGTTCAGATTGCCGTCATTAACTATTAATGTGTTGTCTACACAAATAGTAAGGGGTGTGCTATCTAAGCCTTGCCGTACAGTAAGTGTATCTGCGCCTGAACCGCCATCAGAAATTAGTAATGCTGGAAAACTAGCAGGCAAATTTACTCCTGCTTTACGTATATCTACACCGATTACATCTAAGTTACCTCGCAAGTTTTGCAGGGTTTGTACTCGAGTATGATCAGTATCATAAAGACGTTGACTAGAAAGAATCAATCCTAAAACAACACTAAAAATAATGCTAGAGACACCAAGAGCCATTAGTAGTTCAATGGTTGTTAATCCTGCTAACTTTTGGTTACGCCTGCTTGATTTAGTTAAGATTGGTAAAAACTGTTTCAACCTCGTACAGTTTCTCATTTTGGTAGCTCACTTCCACTTTAATATGAGTAGTTTCACCGTCACAATAACTGATTGTTTGGCAAAAAAGTGTTGTTGCTTCGTAATCAAGCCCTCCTATACTTACTGTTTCTGTTTGATTTGCTGTGGTTGTAGGTAAGGTACTTCCTACCTCTTGAGTGCGGTATCTTTCTAACAGCAGTTCTGCTGCATCAACAGCACCACTTCGCCACTCACTTTTTTGGTTTACATGTGTAAACCCTACTAAAGCAGGTACGATAGCAACAATCAATATAGTCACAATTACCATTGCAGCCATTGCCTCCATTAAAGTTAAACCTTTATTGTTATTCATTGTTCACCTCTATCATTGTTTAGTTACACGTACTCCGCCACCCAAAAACATTTCAACAAAAGTCCTTTTATTTTTCTCTGAATAGTAAAAACTCACCTCACCAGTAAAGCTTCCACCTAAAAGAGTAACTAAGCCTCGGCTGCTAACACATACCCCCCAGTTAAGGGTTTCAAGAGTTATTTCACTAGGTATTTCAAGCGGCCTTTGCTTTGAATCCAAACCCCACAAACTACCTGTAGGAAAACTATTGCTATCAGCTTTGCTAATACTATCTTGATCGCAACGAGGAATGCGCTGTACAATAATTTTGTGAGGTGTTGTGGTTATATCAGGGTAAAAATAAGAAGCAGAAGTGGTGGCTAGGGCTCGAGCCTTAGCTTGATTAAAAAAACCCTCTAGCTGTGTGGTAACATCATCAAGGGGGTCGGCAAAATCTTTTAAGGCCAAAGGTAAGCCAATCGTCAAAATAATCCCCAAAAACCCTAGAATGGTAGCTATTTCTATAAATGTAAAACCGTTTTTATGTTCCATAAATCTCCAAATAAGCCAGTTTAAATAGCTTATTGCAAGGTATCTTACGCCAATATTACAAATAAAATCGCTAGACAATTATTTCCATAATGATTAGATTGGTGTTCGGTAATTAGCTAAGATATCGATAAATTATTAATGCTTAAATATTGTTTATTAAAAGTATAAATTGCGATAGGGTTAGAAAATGAATCGGTAATCAATTTTTAAATAATGATTTTGGAATTATCGGCAACGATTAAGAATTTAATTAATATTTCATTAGTGTTATACACACAACCCTTGAAAATGTATTTTACCAAATGATTTCTTATCCCTTTTATAGTAAGATGTCATTCTGAGTATGTGAAGAATCTTTCATAGTGTATCATGTTAGGTATACTAATAGCTGTTGTGGATTGCCAGAATAGATTTCTTCAAGAAATTTCTAACAAACTGTAAAATTATTATTGACTGTGCAGAACCAAATTACTAAAGCTCTACATTTCCCTAAGAAAATTGTTCAATTAACTTTTGGTGTTATTATTATTTTTGTGCTAGCACAAGTGTTATGGTGGATTATTTTCCAACAACGTTATGTCCAATTCATGACTACGTTAATTTTCGAACAATGGCAATTAGAGGCCAATTTAGCAAATGCTACTACAGCTTCTGTTAATGACAAAAAAAAGCTTCTAACAGAAAAAGAGTTGACTCACTTAGTACTTCAAGATGACAATATCATTGTTGATCCACGTGCTATTAGTGACTTTGAAAACCAGCAACAAAAGTATGTTCGCATGTTTAAGTATGAAGGGCCTGTTTTTGTAATAATTGTGCTTTGTGGCCTGCTTATTATTTACCAAAGCTTGCAAGCCGAGCGTGAACTTAAGCGCCGTCAGGAAAATTTTTTAAATGCCATTAGCCATGAGTTTAATACTCCTATAGCTAGCTTGAAACTACTAACCCAAACCTTACAAAGACATGATTTTAACTTTGAAAAAAGAAAAGACTATCTTATAAAGATGCTGCAAGAGTTAAAGCGACTAGAAAATACTAGCGAGCAGGTATTAGCTAGTGCAAAGCTCGAGCACTACTTAACAACTCCTAAACTAGCAGCCTATGACCTTAATCAAGTAGTTAGAGATGTAATGGAAGAAGTTAGAGCAGGTTTAGAAGCAAGAGGAGCAAGCTTAAGCCTTCAATACACAACCTTTCCTTTACCCGTATCTATTGACCCCCAGTCTTTTCGCTTGGTACTAACTAATCTTTTAGACAATGCTGTAAAATACAGTAACAGTAATGAAAAACCTATTAGCGTGAGTTTAGAGGCAGATAAATATCTTGTAAAGGTTCATGTTGAAGATAAAGGCATTGGAGTTAGTGCTAAAGATGCAAAGCGCATATTTAAAAAATTTTATCGTGCTGGTAACGAACTCACTCGAGAATTTAAAGGTGTTGGTTTAGGGCTTCATTTGGTCAAATCTATTAGTGAGGCTATGAATGGTTGGGTAAAATGTGAACCACTGGAAAAAGGAACACGCTTTACATTAGTTTTTCCCAAGCGAGTTACCAATTAATGAAAAAACAGTTGCCCACAATATTAATTGTTGAAGATGAAGAAGTAATGTCTGAGCTTCTAGCAGATAATCTTAGAGAAGAGAATTACTTTGTGGAGGTTGCTAAAGATGGTAAGGAAGGGTTAAATAAGTGGCAAGAACTCGAGCCTAATCTAGTAGTGCTTGATGTGATGCTTGCTCATCTAAACGGTTTTGAGCTGTGTGAGCAAATGCGTAAGCTTGGCAGTAACGCTCCTGTGCTGTTTTTGAGTGCTAAAGGTGAAACACAAGATCGGATAAAAGGCTTAAGTGTGGGAGGCGATGATTACTTACCCAAACCATTTGACCTACATGAATTTCTACTACGAGTAAAAAACATGCTTAAGCGTCAAAATCTTGAGAAGAAAAGTGAAGATACTTTTAGTTTTGCAGGGCACACAGTAGACTTCCGCAGCTATACAGTAAAGCTAGCAGATGGTAAAGAAGAATTACTAAGTGAGCGTCAACTAAAGATTTTTCGACTACTTTCTGAACGTGCTGGTGAAGTAGTTAGTCGTGATGACATTTTAGATAATGTTTGGAGTGAAGAAGCTTTTCCTAGCAGCCGCACCATAGATAATTTTATAGTGAAGTTTCGAAAAATCTTTGAACCCTATCCTGCTAAACCTATCTACTTTCATACGGTTTGGGGGGTGGGGTATAAGTTCACCCCAAAGGGCTAAAGGTTTTCTTTTAAAAAAGCATCAACAAAAAATAAAAGGTTGTCCTTTAGCTATTTTTTAGATAAACTATAAAGGTATCTTCACATGCCTAAGGGGCATGGGTGATCGGCAAAACACTAGTAATTTCTAGGTAAGTTACATTAGTAGCTTAAGAAAAACATTTTGAAAGGAGTAAAATTCAGTGGCATACGTTACTTTTATTCATGGAGTAGGCAAACAGAAACAGTGTGAAGACCTTCTTGATACATGGAAAGATGCCCTTTCCGAAAATAATGGATTAGATTTAGATGCAGAGAACATTGATAGCTCTTTAGTTAATTGGTCAGATGTAATCTATGGTAAATCTGAAGCAAATGAAGCAAGGTTAGAAAGTTTTATTGATTGGAGAAGCTCATACTGCTAGCAGTGAATTTGAAGAATATATGGAGTGGTTGAACTCCCTTGAAGGAAATGAGAAAGAGTTTGTTGATGATTTAATGACAAGGTGTGATGCTGATTTAGGCTCTTCTGAAAATAACCATGCTAGTCCTTTAGAAAGTTTTGGTGGGGATGATCTCGAGTTTATTACCTTACCTGACTTTAACAAAATTATTAGGAGGTTTTTACCACGAGAGGCACATCACTATCTTTTTAATGTCAAGTACAGAAATCCTGACGGTGACGTCTATCAGGTTCAAGATGAAATTCGTGACCGCTTTGTTAAACAGCTCAAAAAAGATGCCGCTGATAATCAAGGTGGTAAACACATAGTTGTCGGTCACAGTATGGGCACTGTAATTGCTTATGACTGTCTTAAACGATTTGATGATTGCTGATGATTGCCCAGCTATTGATGGCCTTTTCACAGTTGGCAGCCCACTTGGTGTGGGTGTAATTCAAAATCAACTTAAACCTGAATGGAAAAAGGAGGATGGTTTTCCCAGCAGCAAACTCCTTGGAGAATGGATAAATATCTTTGACCATTTTGACATTATTTCTCGTTTCGACCCAACTCTTGCTGATGATTATCAGAAAAATAGATTGTCTGTAGTAGATGACACTTCAGTATTTAATGAAACTGCTTTGCATCATTACTTTGTTGGATATGCCCGTACACAAAGGTTCCGCAATCAACTTCGAGACATGCTAGCGCTATGATCTTTACAATCACACAATCTCCAGCAGTATTGCATCCTTTCAAAAGTGTTCGTGAAGAGGTTAATTGGTGGTTTCTTGCACCTGTTACTCAAACTCGAGTAAGTAGAGACGGTAGCAGGGAGTTTGATGTTTACTTAATTAGATCACCTGCTGGAGTTGAGGTTGAAAGTGGAAAAGAAAGATAGGGAAAAGGGAATTAATCTTAATTGGTACAAATCGTATTTTGCACAAAGTTAAGATTATGTGTTAAGCTGTACAAGTATACTCAAATGCCTAATAGGTGGCTGATGGTCTATAGGGAATTGTTATATTAGTTTATTTTAGGGGAAGCAGTATGAAAGGAAAACTTTATGGCACATGTTACTTTTATTCACGGAATAGGCAATAAGCCAAAGCCTGATGCTCTGCTCGAGCAATGGAAACAAGCCCTTACTACTGACAACGGCATAGATTTAGATACAAAGGGTGTTACTAGCTCTCTAGTGTACTGGGCAGATGTTCTGTACGATGAGCCCAAACTAACTGAGGGAGCACAAGAAAGCTTGAGTGCAGCCGTCGAGAGCGAGTTTGCTGAAGAAAGCACGGTATGGCAGGACTCACTAGAAGGAATTGAGAAAGACTTTGTTGATCGTTTAACTGCAAAACTTGATTCTAATTTAGAATCCTTTGGGGAAAGTGCTGGCAGTGCTCTAGAAGGAATTGCGGGAAGTGAACTCGAGCGAATTCCACTGCCCGGACCTTTGAAGAAAAGGATTATGAAACGTTTCTTACGAGATGTGCATCATTATCTTTTTAATACTGAGCATAGCCTTGCTGATGGTCGTACTTTCAAAGTTCAAGATGAAATACGCAAACGTTTTATTGAGAGGCTCGAGCAGGATGCTGCTGATAATCAAGATGGTAAGCATATAGTTATAAGCCACAGTATGGGTACAGTAATTGCCTATGATTGCCTGAAACGTGTTACTGATTGTCCAGCTATTGACGGTCTTTTCACTGTTGGTAGCCCACTTGGCATAGATGAAGTTCAAGATCAACTAAAACCTGAGTGGCAAAGCCATGATGGCTTTCCCAGTAGCAAACTTAATGGGTTATGGGCAAATGTTTTCAATAGAGCTGACCTTGTGTCCCTTTTAGATGCACCTCTTGCTGATGATTATCAAAAAGGTGGGAAGCTTGAAATTATCGATATGTCAGTACCTAACAGATCCTTTTTACACCATGACTTTGTTGAGTATGTGCGTTCGCAGCAGCTTCGTAATTTGCTTCGGGTTGTGTTGGCACTTTGAGCTTAGCGCAGAAATTACTAGGGTGATAATATGGAAACTCATGATGCTTTTATTAGCTATGCTCGAGCCGACCAAGATTTTGTCCATAGTTTAGCCAATAAACTTAGCAAAAGGAATATTAGTGTCTTCTTTGATAAGACTGCTTTAGCAACAGGTGATACCCTTGTTCATTCTATTAACCAAGCAGTCGAAAGTGCCAAGTATGTTATTGCAGTGATGTCTCCCGATTATTTTGCGTCTACGTGGGCTAGAAAAGAGTATGAGCTAGCCCTTGTTAAGGAATTTAAAAATGAAAAAGTCAAGGTACTTCCCATTCTTTATCGTGACTGTGATATAGCCTCTCAAAATAGGGGGTTTTTTAAGAGAATTTGGAACCCCAATTGGTTCAGGAACAGAGAGAACAATCGGGAAGTTTCTATTTCTCAATGGGATTCTGAGCCATTAGATATACCTTCATATCTTGCAAATAGAGAACACTGGGATTTCCGTACAGATAAAGCAATCAAGGACTCCTTTCCTAAATTACTAGAGATTCTTTCAAAAGAACCGCAAGTGCTGGTAGAACCTCTGGAGCAATCTGAGTCAACTGTACGTGCCGTTGATAGAGTGCCAAGTTCGGGATTAGAATCCGCATCAGATTCAATATCACGTTCAGATCTCAATCACGATGAGTTAATAGGCATGTTTGAAGATTTGCAGAAAAAAGTTGAGGTATTTACGGGACAGGCAGGAGTACTAACAAATACTGTCGATGATAGCTCAGTAGAAGTTGATCCTAAGTTGTGCTTTGTAGCTATGCCGTTTGGTTCAAAGGAACTTAACGAAATTTACGAGTACTACATTAAACCAGCTATTAAAGATGAATGTGGCCTGAAGTGTGAAAGGGGCGACGATGCTTTTGGGTCTAATGAAATAATGGAAGATATTCTTAGCAGTATTCAACGTGCCAAAATCATTGTTGCTGATTTAACCGACAGGAACCCCAACGTCTTTTATGAAGTAGGAATTGCTCATACGCTAAAAAAGGATGTTTTCCTCTTGTGCCAATCAATGCAAGATGTCCCTTTCGACCTGCGCCATAGGCGTGTCCTTGTGTATGATAAAACTCCCAAAGGTTACAAGGAGCTGGAAAAGCGAGTAGCCAAAAATGTAAGTAAAATCTTAAATGGTGAAACTTAGTTTGCTTGAAAGTAAGCACTTGAGGAAGGAAAAGTATGCCTAATTTGAAAACTTATTTTGGAGGAATGGTTTAATGGTTTCGAGCACTGATTTTATTGCAAATTTAAAAGAAGCAGCAGTCACTTTTGATAAGGCACAGGCAAGTGAATTGGTAGAAGCTCTTGTCAAAGATGTACATAGTAGTGGTGAAGTGTATCCTGAACAAGAAGCTCAAGAAATCCTTAACATTTTGCTTGACAACCGATATTTTGATCTAGCGCAACAAGCAGGTGATGTTTTTATTCAATGGGGTGAAGAGTCACCCAAGGTTAAGCGGCAGTATGCTCAAGCACTAATTGATCAAGGCAATATTACTGCTGCTATTTATGTTTTGGAAAAGCTCGAGCAAGACTCACCCGAAGAAGAAAAAGATGAAGCTCGAGGTTTAATTGGTAGGGCATACAAGCAGCTTTATATAAATGCTCGTAAAAATGTAAAAGGTTTACCAAGCTCGCTTGACATTAAACACTTAAACGAAGCAATGCTTTGCTACTACAACGCTTACCAAAATAGTAATTATGCTTGGCAAGGAATTAATACAGTTGCTCTGGTAAAGCGAGCAGAGCGTGATGGAGTTTCACTGACCAATGCCCCCAATACCGAAGCCCTTGCTAAAGACATCCTTAGTGCTATTAATGAGAAAAAATCAAAGGGTGAAATTGAATCATGGGATTATGCCATTGCTGTAGAGGCTTATTTAGCACTATCAAAACCTGAAGAAGCTTTAGGCTGGCTCAGCCACTATGTTAAATCAGATGATGTTAATGCTTTTGGATTAGCCAGCACCCTAAGGCAATTTCGAGAAGTTTGGCAGCTTGAACATACTAAGGAACCGGGGGATAGCTTATTACCACTGCTTATGGCTTCTCTTCTTGAAAAAGAAGGTGGTTATTTTGAACTGACTCCAACACCCAAGAGCTGGGAAGTCCTTACTAACATAGAGAATAAGGGTTATGAAAAAGTTTTTGGTCATGATGAATTTGAAACCCTTAAGTGGTTTACCCTTGGAATCAACCGTGCCCGTACTGTGGGGCGTGTTGAAAATATATCAGGTCGCTTTGTTGGAACTGGTTTTCTTGTTAGAGGTAGCGATCTCAATGAAAGTTTTGGGGAAGAACTTTTATTCCTAACTAACGCACATGTTCTTAGCCCTAAAGGAATAGAAAATGGTTCGCTTTCCCCTAGAGCAGCCGTTTTTCGCTTTGAGGTGTTAGGGCAAGCCCCAGAGTATAAAGTAGCTGAGGTATTGTGGTCTTCACCTAGCCATCAGTTAGATGCTACTCTAGTCCGAATTGAGCCAAAGATATCGCTAGACAAACTTTCTCCTAATCCAATTGCTAGCAACTTGCCCCCAGTAGATAATAAGCAACATGTTTTAGTAATTGGGCATCCACAAGGCCGCAATATGTCCTTTTCTCTAAGGGATAACTTGCTTCTTGATCATAAAGTACCAAAAGTTCACTACCGTGCCCCAACAGAACCGGGAAGCTCTGGAAGCCCTGTATTTAATAGTGATTGGGAGCTTATTGCTCTGCACCATAGTGGGAGTAAAAGTATGCCTAGATTAAATGATCAAGCAGGGACCTACGAAGCTAATGAAGGTATCTGGATCCAAAGCATAATAAATGCTTTGAAGGATGATTTATAGTTACAATAAAGGATTATTTAGAAAGGTGTATTAGAAATGGCAAACAGCACAACTGAATACGAGTATGACGCATTTATTTCATATAGTCACTCTGAAGATGCTGGGTTCAGCAAAGTGATTCATGCCGGACTTCAGTCGTTTGGGACACCCTTTTTTAAAGGAAGGGCAATGAGGATCTATTTGGATGATGCAAACATATCCATGACCAATGACCTATGGGGAGACTTACAATCTGAACTTAAAGCCTCTGAATTCTTCTTGCTTCTTGCTTCCCCAAGTTCAGCACGCTCAGAATGGGTGGTAAAAGAAATCAATGAATTCTTAAAGAATAATTCTCTTGATAATATAGGTGTGATAGTAACATCTGGTAAAACTCCTTGGACAAGCGAAGAATACTCCCAAGACGATGCGGATGTTGCTGTTTCAAAAGAAATTGTTGAGCTGCTAACTGAGGGTGGCAGAGAACCTTTAGTGATTGATTTAAGTCAATATCGAGAAAAATCTTATAGGAAACAAGAGCGCCAACAGTGGCAAAACCATCTAGCAAGTATAGTTAGTGCCATAACTGGTCAAGAGAAAGATAAGCTCTATGGGTTACATATGCAAAGATTGAGGCAAAGATTATTTATCTTTAGTGGCTTAGCTGCTTTGTTTCTACTGGCTTCAATACTAGCCGTTGTTTTTGCACTGGATGCAAACCGTAAAACCAAAATAACGGAAAAAGATAACCTTCGGCTTAGTGAAGGTATAAAGCTCAAAATAGCCCCAACAGACCGCCCCCTACTTATAGAAGAGAAGTGGTATAGGATTGCGACAGACTATAAATTATCGGTTGCTATTCTCTCAAGCCCCTCAAATAAAGCAACAGGTTTTTTGATTGAGGGCTCGGTATTCAATCCCAATTGGGCAGCAGAAACTATACTTGTTTCAGCAGGGCATGTTTTGATGCCTAATCCTAGTAATTTCACTGCTGTGTTTCCCGGGGTAGACCCTAATCAAAATATCAAGTTGGGAGAAACGATCTTTTCATTTAGCCTAGATGATTTAGATGTGGCAGGAGTTCGCCTCGAGGGAAAATTGCCACGAGGAGTTGTAGCAATTAGCAATGTGAAATTAATAGGAACCAATTCGCATTTGAACCAGCCAGAGCAAGATTTAATTAGAGATTTAGGGCCAACTTCCATTGGAGAAATACTTAGCTCTATGTCCTTTGGTATGGATGAGTTATCTATGGTGGGTTGGAGTGCTGATGATGATTTTTTTCTGTCTATTAATCGTCTTGTTAGAACTCATCCCAGTCCAAACAAGCTGACTCTCGAGTACACATATACTCCTAGTGGAGGCTCTAGTGGGGCACCTATTTTCGATGCGAATACTGGTGAACTTGTTTGTGTACATCAAAGAGGTGGCTTTGGGAAAAATGAGCAAGACAACCTTATCGGCATAGGCACATGCACAACAATATCAAGTATTATTAAAGCTATAAAAGGATAGACTGTTAATCCATAAACATTAGACTTATCCTCTTGCTACATTGCCATATATTCTGATAGAATTTAACCTGATTAACTCTTAATTCCATGGTGCTTTAAGTAAATTGCTTGGTGTGCCTCACTTAAGAGAAAGGAAAGGTATTATGGTTGATTGGTGTAGTTCTAATTCATGGCAGCATAATTATGTAGGATTTATAAACCCTCTATTCCATATAGCTGTGGTTCGCCAATTTTGTTTAGAGTTTTCCCCTGCTATATCTTTTGTGAAAGGAGTGCAAGATGTCTGATCTTGACAGGATTCTGAATGATCCCAACCTAAAAGCTGACATTCTAGCTAACTTGGACTCTCAAGAACTATCTTCCCAACTAGGCTACAAGCCAGAGCTAATTAAAGGGTTTCTTGAAAACTTTACACCCGGCTTAGAAGCACAGGGTGGGGAAGCCCCTGAAGGTTTAGAGGCTATAGTCAAACTTGTTGGTAGACCTGTATTACTTATACAAAATGGGACTTATCAACTACCCACTTCCGATCTATGGAAGCAACGCTTGAGTACAAATAGGCCTAAAATTGAAAGTGCTATAGTTTCAGTTGGTAGAGTTGAGGTTAGAAATCATCCAAGATTGGATTGGGTTGGTACGGCATGGGTTGTTAAAGACAACATAGCAGTTACAAATCGTCATGTGGCAAGTGAATTCAGCAGAAGGTCAGGTTCAGAGTTCACTTTCAAACATACCTTCATGAACGATGTCATGAAAGCTCGAGTTGACCTTCGAGAAGAATTTCATCGGCCTGAGGAAGTCGAGTTCCGAGTTACTAAGGTACTACACATTGCTGACGAAAACGATGCAGATGTGGCATTTCTCGAGGTAAGGTCCAACTCCGATGATAATGATCCTTTACCCCCGCCTATCAAGCTAGCAACTTCTGATCCAGCTTTAGGCACCAAAGTGGCTGTGATTGGATATCCAGCCAAAGATAGTAGAAACGATTCCACTGCAATGGAAAAAATCTTTGGGTCTATCTTTAATGTTAAAAGACTAGCACCGGGAGAAATCACTTCTAAGCAAGGGGAAATCTTAGAGCATGACTGTTCAACACTTGGTGGAAATTCTGGATCTGTAGTCCTAGACATCGAGACAGGGGAAGCTGTTGGCCTTCATTTCGCTGGCAAGTTCCGTGTAGGGAATTCTGCTGTCTCAGCAACCAAAGTAGCTCAAATGCTTTCTTCTCTCTAGTTTCTCTGGGGGGCACTATGGAGTTGGTCTATTGTAGTGGGGACAACACTGTGCGCTTGTGGGACACCCAAACAGGCAAGGCTATAGGAAAAGCTTGGCAAGAGCATAGTGGTGATGTTATGAGCGTAGCCTTCTCTCCTAATGGCAAACAGGTGGTTTCTGGCAGTGTAGATGATCCCAACAATAGTTGGAATTACACGATACTTATTTGGGATGTCGATGAAAAGTCTTGGAAAGAAAGGCTTTGTCGTATTGCTGGGCGTAACTTCACTCCTAGCGAGTGGCAGGAGTATTTAGGTGACAGGCCATATGAACAAACTTGCCCCCACCCAATACCCTGCTGGTTCTTAAATATTTTTCAGCCAAGCAGTTCGTTTGAACTAGCCTCCTTATTCATGTTTCTGTTGGCTGTCACCTGCTGATATTGCGGTTTCAAGTTTCATAATTACTTTTTTGACTTCAATTAGGAGTTCTCCGTCAAGAACGCTTGCGGCTATATAACCTTTTAATGGGCCAAGCACAGTATTTCTTAAGGCATCTTCCCGTTCGCTAATGGGTACTGCGCTTATTGCGTCATCGTATAACAAGTTTGCTTCAGCATAATTTCCTGAAAATAGTAATGCATCAGCAAGATTAAATTTGTTCCAATAGTCTTTAGGATTTTGTTGAACCATGTGGCGGCACAGATGGACTTGGCTAGAGAACCCTTGTTTGGCTTGATCCGCTCGGTTTGCCTCCCATCTTGACAACATTAAATCTACCCGAGAAACATTTAACCCAGAATAGAGGTCGAATGGTTTCAATTCATTAGCTTTGCTGTAGCATTCTCGTGATTCTAGAAGCGCATCTTTATTGTAGCTCTCTGGTGCATTGGACGTTCCGACTCTGCGTAGCGCACCTCCTAGATTACTCCAAGCTTCCGAATCATCTGGGGATAAGCGAACGGCTTCTCGAAGGGAAGATACTGCCAAACCGGAATTCTCTTGTTTACTAAAGGTCACGCCTAGTTCTCTATGCAATTTAGAATTATTAGGAGAGAGTCTCAAAGCAGTCTGAAAAGATCCCACTGCCTCGTTATACTGGCGAAGTCCACGTTGTGCTTTTCCAAGCTCGAGGAATGCTCTAGTAGATGCTGGATTAGCTTGTACTGCCTGTTTTAGAAGAACAATACGGCTGCTCAGTTCTTCAGTAGCATTTGCTGCAAGCAATAAATCTTCTCCGCGATCTTTTTTTAAACGTTCGATCTCAGTTTCTAATTCATCAATTCTGGTTCTTGAGATAGTTACGTAATCTGAGTTGAGCCGAACAAGACTGTCAGGCTCAGAACTGTTTAACCCGTTAATAATTGTGTTAACGACATCATCAATTGCTTTTATAATGATATCTGGGTGGTAAGGCAAGGCACGACTTGGAGAGACATTGAACTTAAGGTCTTTAACACTTTGACAAATTAATATAGTTACTTTGTCTCGTAGTGCCCATCGAACTCCAAGTTCAAGGTAGACGTTTGGGTTTGCTCCTGTAAGATCTGCGATGTAAACATCTGCGTCTTGGGCTTCAGAGAACATGGATGTATGAATATCACCAGATTTGAGTTTATCTTTTTCTATAGACAGAATAGTTTTGTAACCATGTTCTTTTTCGAGCTTGTTTACTTAGGTTGCAGTAAGTTAGCCTTTACTGACTCAGGGTCTGTGTAGCTTGCATTTGGCCCCATATCTGACCCAGGCATTGCTACAAAGATCTTGAGTACGTTTGAGTTAGCCATAATTTTACTCCTGAATTGCTATCATTATTCATTCGTAATGATAGATAGCTTTAAAAGGGTCAAGGTTCAATATATCATTACTTGTATAGGACTAACAACCTTTATGGGGCTAATGTTCTAGCAACTTATTTACTGCTTTACGAAAAGCTCGAGCCCGAACTTTATAATCCTTAAATTGATCAAAAGACGCTGCTAGAGGAGCTAATAAAACTGTACCTCCATTAGGGTATGCTAAAAGGCATTCTGTAGCTATTTTACAGGCTTCAAAAAGGGCAGTCTCTCCGTCAGCTTGAGGACAATATTTAGTTTCTGTCCAATTTGAGATTTCTTGAGTAAAATGTTTTCCTGACTTACCCACCCCTATAGCCAATACTACTTTCTCACGTACTAATTCTTCCAAAGCTGCAAAGTTTGCACCTTTGTCTTCTCCACCTAAAAGCCACACTATAGGCTTAGGTGTAGCAGCTAATGCAGCCTTAACAGATAATGTGCGTGTAGCAATAGAATCTTCAATAAAATTTATGTCTTTTAGTTTTCCAACTAAGCTATAGCGCCCTTCTACGGACTCTAGGCTTATTAAACCTTGACAAATTTGTTCTGAAGACAAGCCTTTAGCTTTGCTAGCTAGCGCTACAGCCAAAATATTGCCATAAAAATGCTTGCCCTTAATTTTCAAATTATCAATTGATAGCAAAGGTTCCCCTGCTAGCATGAGTTCGTCTTTATTAAGGTAAGCAGCAGCAGGTTTTTCTAAAGAATAACTGAGTGTTTGAGCAGGACTAGTATTTGCCCATTTACATAAGATAGGGTCGTCTTGATTGTAAACAAAAATAGAATCTTGATCTAAATTGGCAACCAGATTATGTTTTGCTGCGTGGTAGTTTTTAACACTGCCGTGACGGTCTATGTGATCACGACCTAAATTTAAGATTATGGCAATGCTTGGTTTTAGAGTTGGGCAGCGCTCGAGCTGAAAAGAAGACAGTTCAGTAACTAAAGTAGCTCCCGGCCTAGCTATTTTGGCTAGAGCAGGATCAATGTTGCCACCCGCAGGAGCATCTAAGCCAGCCTGACTAAGTACACTACTTAACCAGCTTGTTACAGTGGTTTTACCTGCTGTAGCTGTTATACCTATAATCTCTGCTGCCACAGTGCGAAAAACCCATTCAACCTCGCCAATGGTTTCAATACCACGCTTGCGCAAGGCCAGCAAATCAGGATGGTCATATGGTACACCGGGGGCAGCTATACAAATGTCTATATTTTCTTCTATAGGTCTTGTTGTTGCTTTGCAATTAGGAATTTTAACTTCCTGAGGCTTTTTATCAAAGGAAAGTATCTCATGACCTTGGCAAGACAAAAGCTCGCAGGCCGCTAGGCCGCTACGACCCAAACCATAAACTAGCACCCTCACAAAGTTATCCCTTTAAGATACCAAGCTAGGGCTACACAGAAGGCTGTTACTAACCAGAAGCGTATTACTACTTGCTCTTCAGGCCAACCACTTAACTCAAAGTGATGGTGTAAAGGACTCATTTTTAAAATGCGTTTACCTCCTGTCAGCTTGAAATAACTTACTTGTAAAATGACTGAGAGGACTTCCAAAAGAGGAATAAGAGCCATTAAGGGTAGCCACCAAATTGAGTTTGATAGTATAAAAATACCTGCTATCGCAGCACCTAAAGCCTCAGAGCCTACTCCTCCCATAAATACTTTAGCTGGTTTGGTGTTGTGCCACAAAAAGCCTAAAAGTGAACCTAACAGGCAAAGACTAAAAGGCATAATTAAAAAAGGCAAAAGCAAGATTATCACTACACCCGTGGCTAAACCATCTAAACCATCAGTGAAATTAATGGCATTAATAGAACCAACGATTATAAAAGCATAAATCAATGTATCAAGCCATATTAAGCCAAAAATGACGTGTCCAGTGCTTACAGCATAAGTAGCAAAAATAAGCGCAACTAGGCCTTGTAGTAAAAGTCTATAACGTGCTAATAAACCTGTAGAAGCATCTTTCTTTTCGTCTAAACCTTCTCTAAGGCGCTGTTTACGCCTCAGTGAAGTAATGTCATCAATACCTCCCAGAAAAGCTGCTAAAGAGGTAAGGGTGATAAGAGCCAAACCATCAAAGCTTTTCGGAGCAAGGACAAGCCAAGTAACTAAAGCAACTGCTAAGAAGGCTATTCCTCCCATGGTTGGAGTACCCTCTTTATCAAGATGGGATCTAGGGCCGTCTTGGCGAACAGGTTTACCCCAATTATAATGTTTTGCAAGATATATGAAAAACTTTACTACCCAAAAAGAGATGATTACACTAATAATTAAAAGCAGATTAACTCACTTCCAGATCAGCATTTCGCAAGCTCAATTCTAACATGATGTTTAAATTTTTGGTAAGAATATCATTACAATACTATTTTTTCTGCTTAGGAAAGGAACTACAGCCTTTATAAGCTCCTTTTATAAACTCAATTTAGGAGTAAGAAAATGAATTTGATAGACATAGTGATTTTCTCATACTGTATACTTATCTTGGCTTTGTGCTGTAATATTATGACATTATTTTTTGATGAATTATTGTATTTTAGTGATATTGGTTTTGGGTTCTACTAAGTGTAGAATCTTATGGATTATGTGGGTTCTAATTACTTCAAAAATATATAAACACAAGGAGCAACATGGTTAATGCTATTTACCGTGCTGCAATGACCGAGTTAGAAGCGGTACTTTCACCACGAGTGGTTTCAAGCGCCCTCAACATTGGTTTAAAGCAAGTAGGTAAGTCACCTAAAGATGTTGAATATCGTGACATGGAGAAAATATTCAAGTCACAGGTATATAAGCAGTTACAAGTGGCAATGGATGCTGAAAAAGCTAAAGAGAAAATTACTGATATTTTAGAAAAGCTTGAGGGTGCTACAGAAGAAGTTAGTGGACCTCCTCCTTTTTTGGAACAGCAAGCAAGAACCATTGCTGCAATTAAAAAGGCCTTTAAGTCTCTTAGTCTTTACTTCCAATGGCCAGAAGTGCAGAAAGCTCGAGCACTCTTAAAACTAATAGAAGAAGATCATAATAATCAAAAAGAAGCTAGTCAATTAATTGCAAACGTGCGAGCCCAGCTTAAAAAAGCTGAAGAAAAGCTTAATGACCAGCTTGTGCAACAAGATGCTGAAATACAACGCTTAGAAGAAACCTATGAGATTGTGAAAGACCTAGGAGGGTCTAAGGTACGTCGTTTAGATAGATTAATTGGACAACTTGACAATGCCCAAGTGGCAAAGCAGCTTGCTCCAGCTGAATTAGAACGTGCTAGGAAATTAGCTGGTGAATTGCATAAGATGGTTTTAGCAGAAGGAGAGGAAGTTTCTTCTGAAGCAGAGGCATCTGTGCAAATCTCTAAAGACAAAGATAAATCAGAAGGGGTGGAGGATTTACTAGTTAGTACTGATGATCAAGCTTATCAACTTGAGACACTCAGTAAAGATTTTACTAACTTGTTAGTTTTCAAACCTGAACTTATACAGGAAATAGAGGATACCAAGCAAAAACTTAAAGAGGGAGTTGTCGAAGATACTTTTATTGTAAAGTTGCGTGAATATTTTAATGAAGAGCAAAATCAGTTACGTAAAGCGCTTAAAATTGAGTTAGGCGACATACAAAAAGATATTTTAAATTTTGATGATGAACTAGATAGTAAGCATTTGCAGCAAAGTTTGCAAGTGACTTTAGATGTTTTAGAAAATATTTTACCTGCTGAAGCGGATATACGTGAAGTCCGTGATCTATATCGTTTGCTGAAACAACGTGCTAATGAATTTTCTGAAGCTAAGGCACAGGAGCATGAAGCTTTTGAAATTAAGTTTAAGCAGCAAGATGAGGCTATTGAACAGTTAAAGAGCATTCTAGAAAAATATGACCCTCAGATAGCTAGGGAAGAATATGACTTACTTGCTGATAAATTGAAATTTTTAACTGAGGCTCAAGCAGAAAAAGAGCTTGCCACAGATATTTTAGATGATGCGCGCCGTGCTGCTGAAAATTTAGAAGCGACTCTTCTTAAGCAAAGTTTAAGCGAGTCACAGCATCAAGAAGCTTACCTTATCAAGCTTTTAATGCAAGTACAAGCAGTACCTAGCATAAAAGTAATTGAATCTCAGGGGAATAAGGTAGTTAAAGAACTTAAGAAAAGCTTAAAGCAACTTGATTCAAAAAAAGATTTAAAACCAAAAAGAATGCAGCAGCTTGATCTACTAGTCAGTGACTTTAAAGATAAAGCTAAGCTTAATTATCAAAACCAGCTGTCAGAATTCAAAGAACGTGCTGAAAATATAGGCGATAAGAAATGTTTAAAGTCTATTACTGAAGCCCAAACGCAACTTGACGCTGATAAATATCCTGATCTCGAGGAATTTGAGCGTGCCCTTAAAAATGCTTTTGATGAGCGTTTGACAGCAAATTTAGATGAGCTTCATCAATTAGAAGCTGAAAGGGAACAAATAACTGAGGCAGAAGATGAAGAGGTTAAGCAACTTGATGTTCTTTTAAGGAGTATTCGTAAGCAACTTGAGAAAGGTGATTTAGCAGAAGGTATAGATCATTGCTGGTTACTTTTAGAATCTTTGCGCAATAAACAAGAGCAAGCTCTCACAAGTTTTGAACCACGCCTTGATAAAGCACTTAAAGATTTCTCTGCTGTTTCTAAGCTTAATAATGATGCAAGTACTACTGCTTCACGTATTTTGCGCCATTTGGATGGACAACGTGAGAATCTTAGTAAAGTTTCAGCAGAGATGCGTAGTAAGCTTGAAAACTCTTTAAGCGAAGCAGAGAACTTGCTTAAAGTATTAGAAGAGGAGCTTGAAGCTGCTAGTGCTGTAGCGGGCAAACTTATGAGTGGAAATATCTTTGATAGTGTTTTTGGCTTGGAAACCCCTTCAAATATTGATAAATCTACTAAAGAACAGCCAAAGGAATCAACAGTCAAAGATGCTGCTAAAAAGGTCTTTAGTAATAATCATAGTAATCAGGCACTTAATGAGTGGTTAGCTGATTATTTGAAAGACGATGGAGTACGAGATGCAGTAATCTTTGGTCTTGAAGGGGAAATGCTTAGCGGCTCAACTTTATTAGAGCCAAGAGAGTTTTCCAATACCCTTAAACGGCTAGAAAATAATTGGCAAGCACTTGGAGAAGAACTTACTCTAGGACAAAATCAACTTTTTACTATAGAAACGCCAAGATTTACTTTAATTGTCTTATATCCTAAAGAAAATTATACTGCAGCAATTGTTTTAGATAAACCTAGTAATCTAACTGCTATTTTAGAAAAGTTGCGTAGTAATTTATCTTTAATTAGCAAAACCTTAAGTGATCCTGCCTTCGCTTAAAGCTACCAAAGTATTAGCGCAGACTTTGCTAAATCGTATACCTAAGGGTGCCTTACTTATTCTTTTAGGTGATTTAGGGGTAGGTAAGACTACCTTAACACAAGAAATTGGTTTGGCCCTAGGTACAAGCGCAAACATAAGTAGTCCTACCTATACTCTTATTCATGAGTATCCCACCTTAGAAGGAACACTTGTTCACATAGATGCCTACCGTTTGCCTGAAGCCAAAATGCTGATTGATATGGGCTTAGATGATTACTTGTCAAAGGCTCGTCTAGTAGTAATAGAATGGGGAGAAGGTCTACAAGAACAGTATAAGGATAGTTGGCTTTTAAAGTTGAGTATTTCAGAAGGTATACGTTGTGCTCAGCTTATTTATCAAGGTCAGGTTGTAAACATTTAAGCTTTTAAGTGCCTAGGCATAAAAGCTTGTGAATTTTTGTCAAGTTAAAATTAGTGGCTAGAAGCCAGTGGGGATTTAATATGCTAGTTAATGGCCACCTATAGGTGCTAACTACTCTACAGTGTTCACAGAAACTTTTATACCCCTGCCTATAAAGCTTCTACTTCTCGCCTGAGTGTTTGGAAATCGTCTTTAATCTTACCAAGCTCACTCTTAACTTCTTCTATATGTTTTAGTTCGCTACTTACAAAGCGTGTGTAGGGACTTATGGCGTTCCTTAGCCGTTCACTCGAGCTATCAAGCTCTATTTCAAACTGTGTACCTAAAGTATCTTCTAAACCGTCACGAAGCTCTTGCATCTTATTATGCAGATCTTTTTTAGCTTTGCGGCGCTGATCTGGCAAAACTAGAAAACCTATGCCTACAACAGCTATACCTGCCACAATGCCAGTAACATCTAGGGCCAAGCCAGATAATATGGCAGCCAAGGCTGCTCCTAAACCTATTCCTCCTAGCTGTACAAGACCACTGCGTAGTACGGCTCCTTGTAAACTATTAGCTAATTTAGTAGCCTCTATTTTTTCATCATAAGTTCTTAAAACTTCTTCAGCACTTTGTTCTAAACTGCGAATTAGGGTTTTTCTATCATACTGAAAACGTCCACCTACTTCACCGATTACTTTGTCATGGCTAGCTTTGCGGCGCTCTTTTACAAAGAGCATAACATCTTCCCAAAGTTGCATGTTTCGCTGAATAAACCAATCAACTAAATTCCCTATACTTTTATCAATTTTTTGGTCAGCTCCCCGGATTACTTCAGCCTCAAACTCCTTTTTAATTTTTTCAGGCTTAACAAGTTTAAGAGCGCGTCCTAGACGTATATTGTCATCAAAAAAACCTCTCCTCGCCTTTCAACTTCTAAAAGTACTTCCTTAATGCGAGCGAGGTGGCCTTGAAAATCACGTTTCATGTCATGCTCAAATTGTTTGTGTTGCCTCTCAACTTCTTCAAGAGTTTTCTTATCATTATCTAAAAGCTTTAAGCGCTCGTTAATAACATCTCCGTAATTCCCAGCAAGCTTAATCCCCACTCCTAAAGGGGTTTTCATTTTTAGTGCTAAACGAGAGGTACCAGTTACATTTTCTTGAATATAATCTTCAATAATAGGTAATCCAGAGGTGCTCAAGGTTTGTTCATCGCCTGACAGTTTAGCTTGATAGGCCTTTTTAGAGGCGAGGGGGAAAACTTGAGGAGTTATCTCCAGAGCTTTCTTAGCTTGCTCACTGACAAAATTAAGAACTTTTCGGCGCTCCTCTTGCTTTTCTAGGATGTCTATCTTATTAACAATAATAACAATCTTTTTACCCCAAGAGCGTATAAGTTCTAGGAATCTACGCTCACTTTCAGTAAAAGGCCTATCGGTACTAGTTACAAAAAGGATGAGATCTGCACGTGGAATAAAATCTTCAGTTAGTTCTTGGTGCTGCCTTATAACAGCGTTAGTACCGGGGGTGTCTACAATAGCAAGTTCTTTTAGTGACTCGGCCGGGTATTGACGTTTTACTGTAAACTTACCTTCTTCGCTAGTTCGCGGGGTTTCGCCATAGGTAACAATGGTGATGCGGTCAGTAGTAGGAGTTACTCCTTCTAGCATTACCTTTTCGCCAAGCAAAGCATTTAAAAAGGTAGACTTGCCAGCATTATACTCGCCGCAAACTACCAACATGAATATATCTTCTAAATCACGTAAAGCATTTTTAAGCTTTTCAAGATCTTTACGATCAGCATTTATGTGACCTAGAAGTACATTAAGATCGTTAATGATTTCACGTTCACGATTCAGCAGTTCCTTAGTAGTTTCGTCTATCCCAAGGTTCATAGTTTCTAAGATACCACATTAGCTAAACATGACTTGGTAAGGGATTGGGCTCGAGCCCCAAAGCATCTAGCAATTTCAGGTGCAAATGCCCATTAGAAGTAATTATCACAGGATCATTTAAATCATAAGGCCCACCAGCAGAATTAGTAATACTACCCCCTGCTTCTTGAATAATAAGCACTCCCGCAGCCACATCCCAAGAGTTTAGCTTTGTTTCCCAAAAACCATCTAAGCGCCCACAAGCAACATAACAAAGGTCAAGAGCGGCGGCTCCCGGACGGCGTATACTACGACACTTTAAGAAAACTCGCTTAAAGAGAGCTAGGCTTTCATCTATGACTTCAGGGTTATAATTAAATCCAGTTGCTAAAAGCGCTTTGCTAAGAGTGGTTTCTTTACTGGTGTAGATTGGAAACCCATTGCAATAAGCGCCCTCACCACTTACAGCACTAAATAGTTCATCACGGTAAGAATCCAGCACTACTCCCACTTTAAGTTGACCTTTAATCTCTAAAGCAATGCTCACACAGTAAAAGGGAAAACCATGCGCATAATTTGTAGTACCATCAAGAGGGTCAACTATCCAACGGTGTGTGCCTTGAGCATTTTGCCCCTCTTCTTCACCTAAGATAACATGATGGGGATAAGCTGCGCTTATAATTTCACGTACCTTGGTTTCACTTTCTTTATCTACTTTGGTCACTAAATCTGTGTAAGTGCTTTTGCTCTCAACCAGTAACTCTTTGCCCAGATTACTTTTGTGAATATGTGCTGCTGCTCTAGCAGCATTAATGGCTGTATTTAAATAACCGCTTAATTTATGCATGAATTTAGTTTAATGCAAGAGTCCTCTGCACTAAATTACTCATTAGAAACACCTTCTTCACTAGTAACAGGAGCCTCTTCCTCAGAAATCTCTGACCCGACAGGTTCTTCCTCGGAAATTTCCTCATCACTAATCTCATTAGAGGGATCATTTTCGCTGACTTCTACTTCTTCAACTTCTAGGGTTCCTTCGTCTTCTGGAACTTCCTCATCGCTAATTTCTTCAGCAACAACTTCTGGCTCTAAAGTATCTTCTGATTCTTCTTCGTTAGCAACTTCTTCATTAATTTCACTAGTAGAGCTTTCTTCATCAACTTCTGACTCTAAGATATCTTCTTCTAAATCTTCTTCATTAGGAAGTTCCCCTTCACCTTCAACACTATCTTCATCAGTCTCTGACTCTAAGGCACTTTCTTCTAAATCTTCATCAGAAACTTCTTCTGTCTCCTCTACTACAATAAAGTCTTCTTTGCTTTGCTCTACAAAGTCACTAGCATTAAAGTCAGAGACCACTACATAGTACTCAGATTCTGAAAACTTGATTACAAAACCATCATCTAGTTCATTACCTACAGTTAAAGTATAAGTTTGCCTTTCAGATTTTGGTTCCTCAGACTCCTCAGCTTCACTTTCAGACTCGTCTTCTTCTGATTCCTCAGCTTCACTTTCAGACTCACCTTCTTCTGTAGATTCTTCTTCCTCGAGCTCCTTTAGAGTAACAATAGTAACAGTAGCTTTAGGATTATCTAAACCATACTCTTCTTTGGCTTCCTTACCCAAAGGACGTACCATACGTATGGTGCTAGCCTTTCTTAGCAAAGAATCTATAGCTGATTCATCTAATTCTACATTTTCGTCTTCAGTAGAATTTATTAACCTCCAGTTGTTCTTCACTTTCCTAAAGGTTAAATCACCCTGCTCATTTTGCAATCTTAGCCTGATTGCATTATCCTGCTCTATTTCAAAATATGCTGCTTCAATCCAATTACTAGTTTCTGCATTGGCATCGTGACTGCGAAAGTCTCGATTTAGGTAGACGCTATCTTGGTTACTCACACGTAAATGTGTAGCACTAGCAGTTGGTGAGGAACCTACGTAGAGAGTAGTATTCTTATTACCTTTTAACTCAACATCTATCTTACGCACAAAGTTATCAGAAGCTACTTCCAAGCGTTTATGACTAGTTTTGTTATCAGCAACAAGGCTTTGATTATCTAAAGCTATTAGCTTGTCTAAAAAAGGCGTTACCTTATCTAATTCTACAGGGAAATTGTCAGCTTCAGGCAGAATCCACTCATCTCCGTCTTTAGCTAAACTGACTTGCTGCTCACCATCAGAAATCTTTAAGCCAATAATTTCACTGGTCTTTATATCGCCTAAAAGTGTTCCAGACTCATTGTTATTGGGTAAAAATCGAGGACTATAAATAACACCTATAAGGACAATTTGTATAAGAGCAAAAATCACCAAGATAATGTTACGAGTGCTCTTTCCAGAAGAATTTTTTGCAACCATTTTCATATTTTGTCTCCTAAGCATCTAGTAATAAATACTTGTGAGTTTTTGTTGAATTTAAATTAGTAGCTAGTAGTCAGTAGGGCTTTATTATGTTGGATACTAGCTACTGACTACTTATAGGTACTAACTACTTCAGAAGTATGAGCAAAAACTCCTACACCCCTACTTGAATCAGAAAAGTGGTTTTTGTTTACGCTTGCTAACTCGCCAGAGAGTAGCAATAATTATGAGTGCTAGCACAGCAAAGGCATAGTTACCAAATTCCCAAAGTTGTTGCTCACTAAAAGTATAGTTGCCTAAACTCCAAAGGTCTTTTTCTAGAGGGTTAAGTACTCGAGTATGCGAACCACGTGAACGAATGCTCAAAAGGTCAGCGTCTTCAACGGACCAATCTACAGTGTTTTGCAAAAACTGCAAATTATTAAGCGATCTATCTTGACCTAGTTGAGAAGACAAGCGCAAGACAATATCATTAATAAATTCGCTACTGCCAACAACTACTAAACGTGCACTATCAGAAGATTGCTCAATGGTACCAATATCTAAAGCAGTTTCTTCAGGTTCTTCTAAAGTAAAATCCTCGGCATTTGCTTCTTCAGAAGGTTCTTCAGTTTCAGCTAATGGTGAAGGCTTATCTTTAAAAAAGCTTTCAAACTGTCCACGCATTACTACAGCTAAAGGGTAACTTTGCTGTTCACTTTCTATAGGAAATCCTAAGTTAGGATAAATTTCAAATTGAGGTTGAATGTTTGTATTGGTACGTAGCCAAGATTTGGAACTAGACTCTAGTAAAACAGTGGCTTCTAAATTTTCGCCCAAATCTTCACTTAACTCTAAAGGAGAAGCATAAGTCATCATGACTGCTGGCAAGCTAGCAGTAGTAGGGTGTCCCTTGGTCATACCATTAGGTAAGACATTTACAAAAAAAGGATAGTCAACAGCTTGAATCTCTTGCACCTGAAAAGGCCCACTTTGACGATTTATTACTACAGGAAAGGGAGCATTCTGAGTGTCCATTACTAAAGAATTAGCTACTATTACACCATAATGCTTAAGCATGTCTTTAAGGTTTTCCTGTATAGGCTCCAACACTAGGTTACCCCCAAAGGGAGCAGGAGCAATATTATAATTCCCCGCTGCTGCTACCACTGCTCCTCCACGCATTAGAAATTGGTCTATAGCATAACGTTCTTTGTTAGTCATGTTTTTAGGTGACAGAACCAGCAAAATATCTATATCCAGTGGCACTTGTCCTTCACTCAAGTCAACATCTTTTACTTCATAGTCAAAACTAAGTTGCTCACGAACATTTGCAGCACCAAACAGGGGTTGTTGAGGTTGCCCAAAGGCATTTTGTGTAGGTGTGTTAGGAGGTGTCCAGAATCCAACCACTTTGAGGAAACCGGGGGCAGCTCGTTTTAAACCTGATTCTAAAGCATTACGTACATTGGCCTCGCTCATGTCATTAAAAGGATAAAGTACTTGGATTTCTTCATTTACCTCGAGTAAACCATACAAGTAGTAACTCTCATCAGAGAAAATAGAGGTGGCAATAGCCTGAATACCGTAGTCATCAAAAAGCTTTTGAGGAGTTAAGTTATCACTTGTTTGAGGATTAACTGTTTCAACTATAAATTTACCACTTACCTCTTCACTAAGCTCTTGACCTACTTTTTCAAAAGTTTCTAATCCTGTTTCTAAACCTTGAGGTAAGCTCTCAGGTGTAGCTAAAATAGTAAACTTAGCAGGCTTACTAAGTGAGGCTAAAATAGCATCTACACTTTGGAAACCATAGGCTACTTTTTTGATGGTACGAGTAAGATCATATTCGATGTTGCGTAAATTAATGTCAGGGACACCACTTTGTGTAGGTACTACCTCTATAAGCTCGTCAAAGGAAAGGACTTCGCTCTGGTCACCATAACGTATAAGAATGTCAAAGTAAGCATTTACTAGAGATGCTTCATAACGGCTGGATACTTGAAAAGGACGTGGTTGAATACCATAGCTTTGGTTGGCCTCAGCTTCTAAATCAGAGTTGTTTTGTGGATCAACAACATCAGCAGTAACTCGCCCTGCGCCCACAATTTCATATTCTCTTAGCATATCCTTTACTTGAGGAATTAAAGGTGCTAGTAAGGGGTGGGTCTTTTCGCTGATATAGCCACGCACTAAAACAGGTTCTTGCAATGTTGATAGTAAATCTTTAGTGGTTTGTGAGAGGCTGTATTGACGATTTTGCGTTATGTCTGCCCTTAATCCTTGTAGAGGGAAAAACAGTACATTAAGCAAAATCAAATTTAAGACAATAAGAACAACACCTAGTGAGTGATCAAAACGATACTCACGTGTGTTTTCTCCCTTGCCCCAGCGTTGTTTATCTAGTGAGAATATATTTAAAGTTAAAAAGAGAACTGTAAGTGAGAAGTAGTAAACAAGATCGCGTACATCAACCACCCCACGCTCTATGCTTTCAAAACGGCTGCTAGTGCCAAGAGCACGTAATATTTCGTCAAAGCCAGAACCTGTGAAGCCCAAACCTAGTAAGTAGAAAAACCCACCTGACAGTGTCGTAAGAATAAGCGCTACTATTTGATTATCTGTTCGTGAAGAAATAAAAAGACCCATGGCGATATAAGCAGCTGCTAGTAGCAAAGCAGCTAGATATCCCCCTATAACAGGCCCCCAATCTAAATTGCCAAGCAAAAACACTGTTATTGGTAAACCTATAGTAGAGCAAGAGATACAGCCACTAAAAATAAAGTAGCCCAAAACTTACCCATAACTAGTTTCCAAGGTTTTATTGGCCAAGTCAACAATACTTCTAATGTGCCTGAACGCTGTTCTTCACTCCACTGACGCATAGTTAAAGCTGCAACTAGAAAAACCAACAGTAGTGGCATCCACCTAAAAAGTGGGCGCAAGTCAGCAATGCCCCTTGCAAAAAAGCCTTCTACCCAAAAAAAGGTAAATAGAGTTATAAGTAAAAAAGTACCTATGAAAATAAGAGCTAAGGGTGAGCCAAAGGTGCTTATAAGCTCCTTACGGCTAATAGCAAACATTTGTCGCACAGATATCTCCTCCTAAAAATTGATATTGATTACATGGTGCAAAATTGCCCAAATAGTGCACCGTGATGAACATGGAGGTTCAAAACTTTGAACCCCTACAGCACGAAATTTGTATAGACACCTACCATTTAGCAAAAGTTTTCTAAGCAACTAAATTTTGTGCCAACTCACTAAATACAGTTTCAAGTGTCCTAGTACTACTTTTTAATTCACGCAGGGGCCAATTATTCTCTTTGGCCAATTCAAAAATTTCAGGGGTAAGGTCAGCATTCTTTTTACCTGTAATGTGGTAAGTAACCCTTTCATTGTTCAGAGGGAGTTTTTCTACTTTACTAACTCCGTTGAGTGTTTTCAAAGTTCTCAAAGCATCGGGGGTGTCTTTTTGTAGCTCGAGCACCACATCAGAGCTACTAGCAAGCTCAGCTAGCCTTGCATCCGAGCCTATTTCGCCATTTAAAAGGATGATGGCACGATCACAAAGTGCTTCTACCTCGCTTAAAATGTGTGTAGAGAAAAGTATTGTGCTGTGCTTAGCTAAACTTTTAATAAGGTTACGAATTTCTATAAGTTGGGTAGGATCTAAGCCTACTGTAGGCTCATCCAAAATTAGTAAGCGTGGTTTATGCAAAATAGCTTGGGCCAAGCAAACACGCTGCCGATACCCTTTACTTAAAGTGCTAATGGGACTAGTTAACTTTTCATAAAGTCCAGTAGCTAACACTGCTTCACGAATATATTCCTTACGCTGCTTATTAGGAATTTTACGAGCATTTGCTACCATTTGTAGATAATCTTGTACACTCAACTCTGGGTACAAAGGAGCATTTTCAGGCAAATAACCAATAACTTCTTGAGTGGCTTGAGTTTCTGTAAGAACATCTTTGCCATCAATGCTTACACTACCTTCATCAGGTTGTAAGTACCCTGTTAAGATTTTGAGCGTTGTAGTCTTACCTGCTCCATTGTGCCCCAAAAGACCCACAATTTCGCCAGCCTTAATTGTAAAATTCACTTTATTTAAAGCTGTAAAATCTCCATAGGATTTACTTACATTTTGAACTTCTATCAAAATAGAGCCTCCTCATTAACAATCAGCTTGAGAGCTTAACACATGTAAAACATCAAGTAAAGATGGTTTAGGAAAATATTTATCTGTAAATCTTTAATTGCTTTTGACGCATAAAGTAAGAGATTACAGGTAGGCAAATCAAAGTACAGCCTACACCAATCCAAATAGATTGTGTCAGTAATTCCCAGCAATTTGGCATTGAGGGGGTATAACCAACAAAATCAAGAAGCTCAAAAATGCCACCTTGTAAATTCTGTCTAACGCCAAGCCATTGCTCAAACATTGCAACTCGTTCATCAAACCAAATTTGCACATAGCCAATTAGGAAAAAAGTAGTAAGGCCTAGCGCTAAAGTTAAAATAAGCTGCCATAGAGTTTGAATAATAGTGAGTAATATTTCAAGATATTTCATAATCGTTAGATGAAACTATAGCATAACATGGTTGAAAAACATACTTAGTTTGTGAAAGTAAATTATAGTGCGCTAGGAAAACCTTGGCTTCCCAAACCCTCAAAGTTTCTGTAGGAAAACTCTTATGGACAACTATAACAAGGAAATTATAGTGTACCAGAAAAATCTTTTCCTAAGGCAGAAATACATTCCTGTAACGCATATGTCATACTGAGAAGCTTGGTTCTTACAGGATACAATGACGAATGTATCTCACGACATTAATGCATGGGAGATTCTTCGCTGCACTCAGAATGACATCTTAGGATTTGATGGCAGGAACTTATCTGGACATCTATAAGAAAGATTTTCTGCTACTCCTCTCATCATAATTTAAGTGCAGATGGTAAGTAATAGGGTGGGGTTGAAGAAATTGCTCGAGCATGTATCATAATAAAGATAATGTTAGTTCTTGAAGCAAAACCTGTTGAAATAGGACACCCCGTTCCTGCAAATGGTTTTGAGAATGGTATCCTAAAACTAGATATAACACCACTAATGCCTATTAGCAATAATCAATTTTTTGAGTTTTGCCAACAAAACCGTGACTTGCGTATAGAATTAACAAAAGAAGGGGAGCTTGTTATTATGTCACCAACAGGTGGTGGTTCTAGTGATAGGAATGCAGAAATAACTTATCAACTTAGGGACTGGTCAAAACAAGATGGTAAGGGTAAAAGCTTCGACTCTTCAGGTGGTTTTATTTTGCCCAGTGGGGCTATGCGCTCTCCTGATGCTTCTTGGGTTAGTAATGACAAACTTAAAAATCTTAGTGAAGAAGATTGGGAAAAGTTTTTACCCCTTTGTCCTGAGTTTGTTATTGAACTACGCTCTGCTAGTGATAGTTTGTATGAACTCCAAAAAAAGATGATAGAATATCTTGAAAATGGCGCTCAACTTGGCTGGCTTATTGACCCTAAAGAAAAACGAGTTTATGTTTACGCTTCGGATGATCTTAAGGTTCTAGAAAATCCTGAAAGTGTAAGTGCTGCGCCACTCCTAAAAGGCTTTAGCCTTGAGTTAAAAGATATTTTTTGAAAGGAAGTATATGTCTGTAGCAACACCTAATGTAGAAATTACTGCAAAAGATTTTAAAGGTAAAGTTAATCCTGACTGGTGTCCGGGTTGTGGTGACTTTGGTGTACTTAACGCCTTACAAAAAGCCTGTGCAGAATTGGGACTTAATCCCCATGAGATCCTTGTTGTAAGTGGTATCGGTTGTTCTTCGAACTTCCCGGGTTTTTTTAATTCTTATGGTATGCACAGTTTGCACGGACGTAGCCTTGCTGTGGCTACTGGTGCAAAGATGGCTAATCATCATCTTACAGTTATTGCTGCTGGTGGTGATGGTGATGGCTATGGCATTGGTGGTAACCACTTTACCCATACTGCTCGCCGCAATGTTGATCTTACCTATATTGTTATGAACAACCAAATTTATGGACTAACCACAGGACAGCTTTCACCTACTAGTCGTGAGGGAATGAAGACTAAAACTAGTCCTTATGGTAGTGTGGAGCGCCCCATTAATCCTACTGCATCAGCTATCATAAATGGTGCAACCTTTGTAGCAAGGGGATTTAGTGGACATGGCATGCATCTCGTTGAGCTAATGAAAAAAGCCATCACTCATAAAGGCTTTGCTCATATTGACACTTTTAGTCCTTGTGTAACTTTTAATAAAGATAATGATTATAATTTCTTTAGAGATCGGGTTAAGAAGCTCGAGGACGAAAACCATGACCCTAGTGATTGGAAAACAGCCTGTGAAAAGGCTATGGTATGGGGAGACACTATCTATACAGGACTATTTTTCCATGTTGAAAACACATCTTCTTTAGATCAAAAGGAACCTGTGTTAGAAAGTGGCCCTATTGCCCATAGAGCCTTAGAAATAAGCCAAGAGCAATCTCAAAATATTATTAGTCGCATGATGTAGACCTATATAAACAATTAAAAAATTTTAACAGAGTTGTTCCACAATAAGATTTGTATATTGTATGGTATAGCCAATTCAGAAGTTTAGGCTTTTTATGTCTATCATGATTTGGCTATTCATTTGACAAGGCCTTACAGTTTAGCTCTTTATCACTAGGAACAACCCTAATGAAAATCAATGAAGAAATAAGTTTGGAATTCAGCGCAGTAAATGAAAAACTTCTGCATTGTGCAAGAAAATTATATTGGTTGGGCGTTGAGAGGGATGTGCCGGGTATTTCATTTGCGGGTATTGATTCAGAAGTAGAAGAAGAACTATGTGATCTTGAAATGGGTGAGGATAGGGTATTGCCTTACATTGACTTTAAGCATCCATATGGTGATATGACCTACTTTGAGCTTGATATGCCACGAGTTTTGGGTATGATCTTATCAGCAAATGATGCGAAATTTCTAAAAGAGGAAGAGCAACACTTACAGAAGCTACATTTTGAAATTTTACCTGCACTACATATCTTTCTAAGGAATGCAAAAATGGAGAGGGGCAAATTCAGACATGAAAGATTTGCTTGTCCTTGGGAACGTGTCTAATGTCTATCAACAGCATTTACATTAATGTAATAGGTAACAGGCTAAACAGGCTAAACTAATTAAGGCAGCTTTTAGGAAGCAATAAACAGGAGAGAATTCATGCAACAATTTTGGAAGTTAATTTGCCAAATAATCCTTAACCTAAGTTTTTTTATTTTATTAGTTGGTGCTGGACCCACCATTGAAACATTACCCAAGATTGGGACTGTGAACATAAGAATGATTGTTCAACAACCCTACAAATCGTATGAGGAGGAAAGCCTATATTTTGACTTTGACGCAACTCACCGTATGCCTATAGCTGAATCTCTGGGTGGCATTGAGCCACCGGGGCCAAATCAGAGACTTGAAGTTAGAGTTTGGGATGATGATCCTAGAAACCCACAATTGCTTTTTCAAGGCAATATTAGAGGTATTGATGTGGGTGCTTATGAAAAAAACAAGCTTACGGTTAACCGAATCTTAGCAGATGAGGGTGACATGATGACTTGGCAAATGTCGTTTTGGAAAGAAACCCCCGGTGGCGTTAAATTTTATGAACGAGCACTTACTTTAAAAGTTCCTGTAGAGATTTTCTCAGTTAACACCTTGCCTGTAGAACTCGAGGGCTTTTATACTGAAATGGAAAAGAATGTAATTCCCCAACAAAGGGATCTAATCGTCAATCTTTTAATTAACCCTAGCGGTCATGAATATGATGCGTTAGGGCAAGCTAAAACGACTATAGCTCCTCAAGATACAGCTACTGTACTAATGCCTGTTGAACTATTTGCTGTACCTTTGGAAAATCAAGCAACTTTTCAAGCAGATAAGCCTTTCGTTTGGGGTTTTGATGTTGTTGATTATGGTGATACTTATGATGTTGATAGAGGTGGCTACAAGAACCCACCTGCTGTGAACGGTCAAATTCGAGGACTGACCCTTACCCAAGGCCACCCTAAAGCTAGTTTGTACTTAACAGGCTCTGCTACTGAGCCAGCACAAGTACACTGTGACAATCTTGGCAGTTGCAAGTTGGCCTTTGAGTATGAAGCAGTAGAGCAAGGGTTACTTAGAGTAGACTACTTTGGACCTAGTGATGATCCCAGCAATGAGTATAAAAACTGGCAAGCATGGGATTATTTTTTATTGCCTGCCTCATCTGAAGAAAGGGCCTATTTTTCCCAAACTCTGAGGAGCATACAACCAGAAGGCGACCAAGGGTTTTTTATAATAAGACTTTTTCCTAAAGCCACCGTATTTAACGACAAGGGAGAAGCCTTAAGTAAAGGTCAAGTTATCGATCATTGGATACAAGGGTTTATCCGTAAGATTATTATTGAGAATTAACCTTAGTTTTGGTGGCACTCACAGTTTCAAAAGTGCTGTGCTATACTACATGTCACTTAATTGGTCTTGTAAAGGACTTAATCTTGTTACGTGACAGCATATTACCAAATAACTTCTATAAGCTATTAACAAGCCGTTTCTATTGGCACCACAGATTAATAGTTTGTGGTAGTGCTGCTTTGCTTTTTTCGCTTTGCACATGGCTATTAGGGATTGATATTGTTTGGCAGTTATTAAGTGTGGTTGTAGGCTTTTTGCTAGGTTTTTTGTGGCCGATACGCTATAGCAAAAGAAAGTCTCTTGACTGGCTTGATGAAAATATAGGTTTGAGTTATCGAACTTTACTCGAGCTACCCCCCAACCAAAAAGAAACCCTTGGGTTTAAAGTGGCTTTACAAAAAAGGTCTGAGTTTTTAATAGCTCAAACTAAGCTACCACAAATATTGCCTTGGTGGCTACTACTTTTAGGCCTTGCTTTAGGCATAACTTTTTTACCCAATATAAATTTGCCTACAGCTGTGGAAGCCACTTATTCACTAATAGATGATTTTTCTGAACAAGTTGCTCGAGCCTACGATGAAGAAACAAAAAACCAGCAGAATTTGCAAGATAGTACTGAGAAAACTGTAGAGAGTGGGGAAGACTTGCCCTTTGAGAATCAAGGTAGTAATTTTTCAACCTCTAGGACTAATTCAGAAACAGGTAGCGAACCCACACCCACTACAAATAATGAATTCAACCCTACACTTGTAGACAATGAAGTTTTAGAACAGTTTTTGGAGAATGGTAATCAAACAAAAGAAGGCCCTGCTAACCCTTTCCAATCAATTGAATCTTCCCCCCCTCAGAAACTTACAGAGACCATTGAGTCTGATCAACAGGTCAATTCCAGTGAAGATTTACAGTCAGCTGACCCGCCCTTAATTTCTAACCAACCTCAAACTCCTTTAGATTCAGCAGTGTCGCAAACAGAGTCTGAAGATCAGCAATCTGCTAGCAATGAAAACTCACGGCTAGATGAAGACACGCAAGCTGATAATGATTCTGAACTCGAGCAAACTGGTAATAATGCTAACAGTGAAAATCAACAAAGCCAGCGTTCAGAGAATAATTCTGAAGAGGTTGTAGAAACCACAGAAGCTACTGAGGTTGAAGATACCCAATCAGATAATGAGCAAATTGGGCAACAGCAAGATTCACAAAGTATTCAAACTGTCGCTAATCCAAGTCAGGGTGATAATACTGCTGGTAATTCAGCATCTGCGAGCAATCCTAGTGAGAGTTTAGAGACTAGCTCAAATGAAACTACTCATTTAGAAGGAAAACTAATAGATGGCCCTAGTAATCTTGCAGGAGAAATAAGCTTGCCGGGTGAAACAGAGGCAAATTTCCCCCAAGAAGATCCAACCCCTAACAATAATTTTCAGTACTTTGCTGAGGAGGCTATTACTGAAGGTAGTATTCCTTTAGAGTATCAAGAAATACTGCGAAATTACTTTCGCTAAGAGCACTCTTAGTATTGACGGATTATCTTGTTCAGCACTAATTTTCTGGGTGGGTTTTTCTTGCTGAGGATGCATTGCTGCGAAGTGCTCGAGCAAAAGTTGATTTAAAGAGCCAATAAGTAACTCTTTGTTAGATTCTGAGCCAAATAGTTTTTTAAACCCAAAATTGGTGAGGGGGTTTAGGTAGCGATTTCACCTCTAAAGTAGCAGCGAAGCTTTATCAATAGGTATGATAAATTCATGAGCGCAGTAATTAAAAGTAAATCTACAATTTCTCCTCACGCTAGTGTATTTAATAACTTTGAAGTTGTTTCACAAAGTTGGTATGTAATAGCTCATTCTAGAAGGCTTAGAAAAGGGCAGGTTAAAACCTTTGAACGTTTGGGTTATAAACTAGCTGTTTACCGTGATGAATTAGGAAAAGTTCATGTCCTTGATGCCTATTGTCCACACCTTGGTGCTAATTTAGGACAGGGAAAAGTTAAAGGTAGAGAACTGGAATGTCCTTTTCACCATTGGCGCTTTGATTCTGAGGGAAGGTGTAGCTATGCTCCAAATATTGCTCCCCCAAAACGTCAGGCTAAAAGCTATCCTGTTTTAGAAAAGTGGGGATTCATCTGGTTTTTTAATGGTCGTGTACCATTTATGAATTTCCCTGAACTGCCAGATGACAGTGAGTATCGTATTTTTGGGTTGCCCAGTTGGCGCTTTAATTGTCACCCTCACCTAGTTATAGGTAATAGCCTTGATATTAATCATTTTGAAACTTTGCACAGCTTTCAGTTAACAAAAGAGCCAGTTCTCGAGCATCCTAGTAGACATAGCTTACGCATTAAATTGCAAGGTAGACCTAAAGGTAAACGTATACAAAATTTGACAGGTACTAGAAAACAAGACATTGAAGCTACCTTTCTTATTTCAGGTGGTAATATTGCTTGGCTGAATTTTCAAAAGCCCATTGATTTTCAGGTTTTCTTTAATGGGCTTCCTACTAAAAGTAAAGGATGTAAACTTCAGACATTTTTGTTTATACCCAAAGGTAAATTAAAAACAATTCCACAAGTAACTGCTTTGCTCTTTACACTCTTTAAAGGTGATGGCAAAATACTAAACCGCCTTAACTTCTCAGCAGGTTTTACTGAAAGTGATGAGATCTTTAGAGAATTTGTTGCTTTGGTTAATCGACTCCCTCTAGGTTAAAGTTTATTAGCAATATGTATAGCCTTTCCATGCGCTACTTCAGCTGCTTCCATAAGACTTTCAGCAATAGTAGGATGAGCATGTTGTGTTAAAGCAATGTCCTCTAAGGTTGCTCCCATTTCAAGGGCAAGTGTAGCTTCTGAAACTATATCACCAGCATTGGGGCCAACCATATGAAATCCTAAAAGAGTATCACTTTCTTCGTCAGCTACAACCTTAATAAGCCCACTTTTTACACCTAGGGTCATAGCCCGACCTGAAGCAGCTAAAGGAAAAATGCCTGTACGCAACTTACGCCCAGCCTCTTTGGCTTCTAATTCACTCATACCTACACTAGCTAGTTCAGGACTTGTATAAACTACACTAGGCACGATAGTGTCATAGGCACTAGTTAACCCGCTAGCGTGCTCGGCAGCTACTAAACCTTCTTTCATTGCTTTGTGTGCCAGTAAAGGTTGTCGAGCTAGATCGCCAATGGCATAAATAGTGGGAATAGTAGTTTGCATATGTTCATTTACAGGCACGTAGCCATGCTCATCAACATGTACACCCATAGCTTCTAAGCCTAAATTTTTGCCACGTGGCTTCCGACCCACAGCCACAAGGATTTTATCTACTACTATAGTTTCTTTTTGCCCCTCGCTTTCAAGAACTACCTCAATACCTGCATCTGTTTTTTTCTGGCTCAATGCTTTAGTTTTTGTTTTTATAGTAATGCCTTTAGCTTTCAAGGCCTTTTGCAGTTCTTTAGTAGCATCACTGTCGCTAGCAGGAACTATATGCTCCATAAATTCAGCTACAGTTACTTCTGCTCCAAGTGCATTGTAAATATCGGCAAACTCTAGGCCTATAGCGCCACCACCAATAGCTAGAAAACGCTTGGGTACTTCATCTAAGGCTAGTGCTCCAGTTGAATCAATGATTGTTTCATTGTTTACTTCGAAACCGGGAATACTTACAGGTTCTGAACCAGTAGCAAGGATGATTTTTTTAGCTACTAACTCCTTGTCACCTTTAGAACCACTAACACTTACCTTTTGAGTATCTTTAAGTGTGGCTTGCCCCATTATTAAGTCAACACCATTACTTTTGAGAAGGCTTTTTACGCCACCAGTAAGTTTAGTAACAGTTTTGTTTTTCCACTTGTTAAGTGCTTGTATATTTATTTCGGGCTGGCCAAAGTTTATGCCAAAACTGCTAGCATGTTTAGCTTCTCTTAACACCTCAGATGCATGTAAAAGAGCTTTAGTTGGAATGCAGCCGACATTAAGACAGACTCCACCTACATATTCTTTTTCTATACAAGCAGTTTTTTGTCCAAGTTGAGCAGCACGAATTGCCGCATGATAACCACCGGGGCCAGAGCCAATAACTATTACGTCATAATCCATATTTTTAAGTCCTCCTCAGGACAAGCTTATTCACATAAAATTCGACAAAGCAAAATCCAGTTTACTGAAAATAATGGTTTTTGTCTTGCAAGCTATGTGCTTAGGTATATCCTAAAAAGATTTAATTTAAACGTTAGAGATTTTTGAGAAAATATAAACTAAAATAATAATTTTGACATCAAAATCTATTAATAATGTTACTTAGAGATGGTTGTGAAAGTAGATAGTATGAATCTTAAAACCTTATCAAAACTAAAATCCCATTTAAGATTCTTGCTTTGCAGCTATCTGCCCTATTATTCTCTCAGAATGGAAAGTAATTATGTATTATAAGCGAGCTGCATTTATACCCTATGAAAGACTTTTATCACGCAATGAGGCTAAGGTTTTTACTTCTTGTCGAGTTATCTCAAAGCTTGAGGAGATAGTAACTAGAGCAAGGTTGCCAGAAACCGAAGTTGTAGAGATTATAGATACTTTTATTTCTGAAGGTCTAGTAGATGAGTTTGACTCTTACGATAGTGCTGAGGCTCATAATGAATATGGAAGACCTAGGGTTGAAATACATGATTCCGAGTTGTTTAAACATGTGGTTTATTCCTGAAAGAGTCTTTAAGGCTATAAACCTTTACAAGATTTGGTTATTAGACATTTTCTTAAAAATAAAAATTAGGTAAGGGCTATGGTGAAGGTGGACAGAGTATATTTTAAGATATTAGGTGATGGAGAATAATTATGTACTATAAGCGAACTACATTTATACCTAGCAAAAGATTTTTATCACGCAATGAAGTTAAGGTTTTTGCTGCCTGTCGTGATAATTCAACCCTTGAAGATCTAATAAATAAAACAAAGTTGCGAGAAATTCAGGTTTTAGAAGTTATAAACACTTTTATTGCTGAAGGTTTAATGACTAAGGTTGCTTCTTAAATAGAGTGCTTAGTTTAGGCTCAAATCATTTAAGTGTTTCATTTGGGGTTTTGAGTTAGGTGACAATGTATTATCTTTTAGTGTGGCTATTATATTTTGCACTTTCCACAAGGCATCAAGGGCTAACTCTTTTAAATTTTTGGTACCAGCATCATTGGCAATGTCTTCTAAAATTAGATAGAATTGCTCGAGTAGCTTGAAATTATATTGAGTAAGGTTTGATTCTAAGGGAAAGTATTGAATGAGGTCATGCTTATATTAAACAATACCTGAAATAAGAAATTTGTTAGATAAAATATATTAATCATCAATAAATTATTAAAGAATGGCAAGGAAAACTTCATCAAAAGTGGAGATGATAATTTAACTGAGGTAGTAAGGATATATTACTAGTATGCTAGACACGTTAAAATTATTTATTTGGTTCCTTCTCGTAATTATAAGTACCCAAACCACCCTAGCTCAAGATATTTTTCTGAGCCCTCCTAGCAAAGCCAATGTACAAACCACTTACGATTGTGGTGGAGAAGGTGAAGAACCTTGTGGTGCAGATACTATATTTTTTTGGGAGAATGGTAACTATTTTTGTGACCGAGGATTAAAGCCAACTAATAGTACCTTAAAGCAGCTTTATAGTTTGGATAAGGGAGAATTTCTAAAAGCCATTTCTCTATTGCGTAGAGAGGAAGTTTTTGACCCGCTAGGTAGCTGTGTCAACGATACTCGCTATCAAGCTGCAGTTGATGATTTCCAGAGAACTTGGCTATATTGGGCAATTCAAGAGCAGTTGAGACTTGCAAAACATGATCCCATTAATAATATTATGTTTTTAGCAGGGCACAATGCCTACAATAATACAGCAGATGGTTACTTGTTTCCTAACCAGTATTACTCTATCACAGACCAGTTGCGCATAGGGGGTCGAGTTATAATGTTGGATGTCCACTACGGCAACTCATCTTTCTGGGAAGGTTCAGCAGCTTCTTTGTGTCATGGTTTAAGTACTCACGTTGGTTGCTCGAGTACTAACCGTATGTTTTCTAGCGCTGTAAAAGAAATTGCTACTTGGCTGAAGAAAATAGAGAATAGACAAGAAGTTGTTATTCTCGAGATTGAGGATGAAGTAAGTAAAGGAATAGATGGTGCTAACCATATAAATGATCCTATCAAAGAGTATTTAGGAGAGCTAATTTTTAAACCTACTGACAAAAATCCCCACCGCTGGCCAACAATAGCAGAGATGGTTGAAGCTAATAAACGTATTGTAGTTTTATGGCAAGGCACTCCCTCATTTGATAGTGAATATTTATTTAATGGCAAATGGTCAGGCGATTATAAGGATAGTTTAAGGTCTGCTTATCTAAAACTGTTTCGCTCTGAAACTTGTACGGGAGGGAATAACACAGACCTCACTCAAAAAACTCATTACTTTGAAAAGTTTTCTGAAGTTTACGAAGACAGGGTAAAGCTATCGCCTAATCCTTTAGGTCTTGTTGTAGGTAAAATCACCCAAGAGAACCTTGCTGAACTAGCAAATTGTAATGTTAACATTATAGGCCTTGATCAGATACTGTATGTTGATGGGTTTAATAGACTTAAAGGAGCGGTTTGGAGTTGGCAGGAGGGTGATGAGGGGCAATTTGGCGATGGTGTGGTGCAAACACTAAATGGTCGTTGGGCTTCAAGAGATACTACTGAGAAACATAGATTTGCTTGTTTAGGTAAGCGATCTGAGAGTTCTGGGCAAGGGCTCGAGCGTTTAGACCCGCTAGATTACAGCAAGATATATTCCTATAGGTTGCACCAAGACAAACTTGGCACCAATTGGCAAATTACTGCAAGAAGTGGTACTTGGTTTGAAGGTGGCCTAGCTTGTTTAGAAGAGTTTGGTAGTGACTATGTTTTTTCTGTGCCAACAAATGGCTATCAAAATAAGAAGTTATTTGAAGCTAATGTTACTAGAGAAGAGTTATGGCTTAACTATAATGATATAAAACAAGAAGGGGCTTGGTTAATAAACCGCCGTCCTGTAGCAAAAATAAGCTTAGAGCAAAAAGAAAATAAAAGAATAGTAATTTTTGATGCAGGTAATTCCCTTGATCCTGAAGGCGACCATTTAAACCATAATTGGGAATTTGGTGATGGCTCTCAAAGAAGAGGAAAAAACATTACCCATGCTTATGCTAAAGAGGGTGAATACACTGTCAGTTTAATTATTTATGATGATTATGGTGGTGTGGACAGTGATTCAATAAAGATTCAGATTTTTTGATCAAGACTTTAGTTTCTGTGAAAAGATATCGAAGAACTGATTAAAAGAATCAAGGAACTGACCAGAAAAATCTAAAGGTTGATCGTAAATTAACCATCGCCAAAAGTTCATTAATTCGGTATTATTTAATTGTCCACGCTTCTCTATTTTTCGCAAAATTTTTGATCCTGATGCAGCTATAAACATTGTTTTTCCATCAGGCTCTATAGTCCATTCAAGTAACTTTTGCCCTTTCCACCACTCGAAACATATATCTCCATTACCTTTAGTAGTAATATGTGGCTCAGTCCAAGAAATATGATTTTGCCTAATCAGGTAGAAAAGATTACTGATGTGCTCTTCAGCAGTTTTAATGGTTTTGGGATCTATAGGAGTGAAATGAAATAAACTTTCACGGACAGTTTTTGGAAGGGTGTACAAATCTTTAAATACACTAAATGGTATTTCTAAATTTGGAAGAAGGTTTTGAGGGGGTGGTGTGCTTATATTTTCCATTACAAATTCCATAGTTATCACAAACTCCTATCTAATTATCATTCTAATGATAAACGTTAGGGAAATCTTAGATAATGTATTTATAAAAGTGATAAACCTGTAATAATTCCTTGATAAAACTGAATCTAAAATAAAAATGATAAGCTAACTACTACCTTGAGACTTGCTATTATCGCTGACATTCATGGCAATATTCATGCTCTAGAAGCAGTATTAGCTGATATTCATAAACAAGGTGTGGATGAAATAATTGCTAATGGTGATTTTGTTAATCGCGCTCCCAATAATATTGCTGTTTTGGAACTTTTGCACAAAGAGAATTGCACTCTGATTTTAGGTAACCATGATGATTTAGTTTGTAAGTGGGTAGAGAAACATTCTAGCCTACCTAAAGATTGGTTCGAGGATCCTTTTTGGGCCAGTACAGCTTGGGTAGCAGAAAGGCTTTTGGAATCGGGTTGGCTCGAGCCCTTAAAAAGCCTACCAATGCAACACATAATTGAACTAGATAGCAAGACCAAACTAAGAATTGATCATGGTAGTCCACGTCATTACCGCGAAGGCTATGGACGTCTGTTAGCAGACGAGGACATTCAAGAAATCGTAAAAGCTTATCCTGCTAATATTTACATTGGTTCGCATACTCACAAACCTATGCGTCGCTATTGGCAAAACTATCTTTTTTTAAATACAGGAGCTGTAGGAACGCCTTTTAACAGTGATCCTAGGGCACAGTACCTAATAATAAGTCTAGAGAAAAACCAGTTGCAGACAGATTTCCGAGCAGTAGAATACGACCGAGAGGCGGCACTTAAAAGCTATAAGACAACAGGCTTTCTGCAGGCTGGTGGGCTAAGTGCTCATATATTCTATAAGGAATTGGATCTCGCAAAACCAATCTATTCAAAGTTTTGGGTATGGGCAGAAACTGAAAAAAAGTCAAAAGATTGGGAAGCTTGGCAGACTTTTCTTAATCTTTATCCAGAAATGTTGCGTGAACCTAAAAGCCCTGTAGATTTTAAAGAGAAACCTTTGGAAGTGGAGTATTTGCCTTAGGTTTATGCTACTGTTCAAAAGATTTCTTGAAAAAAAGAGAGATTGCGCAAACATAGTGGTCCAGAAAAATCTTGGGGTTACCCTCGCCTGCCCTAGAAGCGAAGGGAATGCAGTGAAGGACTGACCAAACCTTGGAGGTTTTCAAAACCTCCAAGGTTTCACGTTCACCAAGAGTTTGAACTGATCTTTAAGGGCCGTCCTAGCTTTAAATATACATGCTAACACAAGGAAACATCCGGTCAAGGCAAGGTAATTCAAATTAAGCCCCTCAGAAACAGGTGTTTCTTGGGCTCTATCAAATTGGTAGTATTTCAGAGGTTGCGTGCTAGAACTAATGTTTGGGTATGAAAGGGAAGCATAATTTATCATGGTTTTGTGCACCTTGCAATTGCTTTGTACGAGGGCATAAATCAAATTGGCTATAAACGTCGCTTTGACCGGATACTCTACCACCTTTGAGTTGTTTAAATATGTTCTAAACAAGGTTATTTTTTTAGTTCAAACTCTTGGTTCACGGAAAAACTTTTATGCAGGTCAGGGCAGAGAGGAGTAAAGGACTACCTAAAATGATCAAAGACCCTATCCCACCAAGAAGGAACATTTTCTTCAGGGCGGTAAGGTGTGATTTCAGCTCTAATATCAGTAATGTCCCAGCCTGTTAAATTTGCTAAAGCCTGCGCCTCTTTGTCTTGACGCTCTCTCACACTACGAACGTACTCTTTGCCTGCCTCACAAGTAATTGCTCCCTCAAATGGTCTTTGTAAGATATAACGACCTTGGAAGTTTTCACGGTTGTCTGTTACCTCAAACATTAAATCTTCAGGGTGTGTTTCACTAGTGTAACGTAAGTGCATACGAGTTAAATACACATTGGGAGCACCAAAGTTTGCATTATCATCTAACCAAAATACCCCAGCTCTTCTTAATTCTTCTTCAGAAAGAGGATCAGCAGCACAAGGGTCACACCAAGCCATATCCCACGCATATTCTAAGAAGACAGCATCTCTATCTTCTCTTTCATAGCCATGAGCAAACATATCTAGGTAGAAGTTACCAAAATCATCTTCAACAAATTCAGGAATGTTGACATCACTAGGAATTTTAGCCATGCGGTAGTTACTAGTTTCAACTCTACCTTTGGGGGAGAGCATAAAGATAACTAGATCTTGTGGGCCATTGGCATTAACAGTACCTAACTGAATGGGAAGCATAAAGTCATCAGATTCGAAAGCCATGAGTAAGGGACGTAAAAATACCTGCCCACTTTCTTCAAAAGCTTCTAGATTGACTTTAGCAACAAAGAACTTCATACCTTGTTTGATATAGCCATTAAATGCATCAGCAGCACCTTCAGGTATGTTGTAATCATTTTCTATAAGCCAAGTTTCCAGACCATCTGACTCTTCTGCACTCAGAATCAAGATGTCGTACTCACCGACACTAAAAGAAGCCTCTATAGTTACTCCTAAAGCTTCATTACGTGCAGCACTTTCTGTTAAAGGAGCAGCAGAAGGAACTGGGAAGCCATCATCAAAGTCTCGAGAGTAGTAGTCAAAACAGGGATCACTATCAAAATACTCTACTAGTCTAGGGGCGCTGTAAGCATCAATTCTATCAATAATAGCGTTATCGCCAACTTGAATTTGCCCTTCTTCCATAACTGTAGGCACAGGCACTACTAAAGCAAACTCATTGACATCACCTTTAAAGTCATTTGCCATGGTGAGGATAGTTTTATTGTCTTCTCGAGCAATAATAACTTTAGAAGATTCATTAAAGAGATCAGCATCAGCTTTAGAGACATAAAACCCACAGAAAGCCTGAGCGCTGCTTATTAAGAGCAAAGCACAGACTATCCAAAGCTTAAAACCATAATTTTTCATGTAAAACCTCCAAAGCAACCTCATATAGTTGCACTTCATAAGGGTATCCGTAGTTTCTTGTCTTGTCTAGGTATGTATGAAATCTACGGTACTAAAAAATCTGGATGCAAACTAATAACCAAAGTTGTAAGTTTTCCTGTTTCTACTTCTAAAAGACCAATACCAGAAAGTTGTACATTAGGATTTGTTGTTTTGGCAAGTAATCCATAATTACTTGCAGCCATAACATCTTCAATGAACAGTACGTACCCCTCATTATAATTAACCGCTTCGTCCCCACTGCCAGCAACCAAGCTGCCACGAATAGGTTCTAGACCATTACCATTAACTAATCCAAATTCCCAGTCTAGTGGGCCTAAATCAATAAGAGGTATAGTACCACTTATGGTGGGTGTACCTAGATTAGCAAATACAGGAATTTGCCGATTTTTCACGCTATCATTTAGTGTAAGTTTAGCTTGATAAAATCCATTGCCCGGCACGAGACTAATCTTAAAAAAGAGTTTAATGTTTACATCTTCACCGGGGCCAACAGTAACTTGCTGTGGATCTACAGTTACATAGGGAACATCAATGCTTAGGTTTACTTGCGATTCTTGGTCACCATCATTGCTAAGGGTAACAACTTGGTTTAAATTTGGTATATTAAGTTGGCTAATTGAAGATAAACGCAATATAGGACCTATAGACTGATTGTCTAGGGCAGCTTGTACCGCAGCTCGAGCATCAACCAAACCTGTCCCACAACCATGTTGTTGACACAAGGAGGTTTCTATAGGGGCGGCTGTGCTTTGTAAATAATGTGTAGCTTTAGCCCAGTTAAGTTCAGGATTGACTGCTTTCATCAAAGCTACTACACCAGCTATGTGTGGTGAAGCCATTGAGGTACCTTGAAAGTATGCAAAGTCATCTTTAACAGTTGAAAGCACGCCACCATTTTCGTCAAAGCCAAGGCTTGTTTGACCACCGGGGGCCATAATTTCTAGACTAGATCCGTGATTTGAATATGCAGCTATGTCATTAGCACGATTAGTAGCACCTACTGTAATTACTCCTTCTAAACCAGCAGGTCCATATAATTCAGCTCTATTGCTGTCATTACCAGCAGCAACTACAACTATTTTATCTAGTTTTACAAGTGTAGTAATCACATCTTGCAAAGATTGACTAAGACCGGGACCACCAAGACTCATATTGATAATATCGGCAGGAGTACTGTTATCTGGGAAAACCCCATTGCCATTAAGCAATCCTGTAGCCCATTGCAAAGCTAAGAGTTGATTGTTTAGTGGACAACCTTGATTATTACATATCCTCACATGCAATAACTTAGCGCTCCAATCGACTCCTGCAACACCATGAGCATTATCACTACAGGCCCCTATAATGCCAGCAACATGACTGCCATGCTGAATATTGTCATCATCTGTAGGATCAGTATCTCCTTGTATAAAATCAAGGCCCATAATGCTACGATCACAATTAAAGTCTTGATTACTAGTAATACCTGAATCAAGTACTGCTACTACTACATCACTACTGCCTTTAGTAATTTCCCAAGCCTCTGGTAAATTAATAATAGGATGGTTCCATTGCTGGTCATAAAGAGGATCATTAGGTTCAACAGCCATTAACTGGTATATATAGTTAGGCTCAGCATAGAGCACATCATCACGGGCTTTTAAGTTGGCTATTAACTCGAGTGTACTCTGCGCTTCTTCACTATCAGCTTTGGCAGTGCTAAAATTCTGGGTACTCAAATTAGCACTAGTAGAAACAAGGTTTAAACCAAGCCCCAGATAATTTTCTATGCTAAGTCCTTGGGTTTCCAAAGAACTCTTAGCCTTTTCTGTGCTGTCTTCTTTAAATTTAACAATAGCTTGCCCAGTGACTAAATGTGCCCCGGCAGGTATAGCTAAGCTTCGCAAATTAGGATTAGGGGTAGTTGTTATTGGTAATAATAAGGCTGCAATACTACCTGCAGGGAAATTCAGTTCTAGTGAGGTTATTCCTTGATTATCAGCTTCATCAACAGCAGTAAAGATAATTTTGTTGGTACCCTGTTTTAGTGAGGTAAATTCTAAACTAAAAGTACCATCTTCTTGCAAGTTTTGGAAGATATCTTGCTGAGTCCCATTCAAATCTACAAAGAATTGTTTAATGGGTTGATCGCCACTGTCTTGGACTTGACCTTTAATGGTTTGCTGCTTAGCTTCTATAACCTCACCGTCTTGGTGGCTAGTTATGTTTATTAGGGGTTTGGAACTGTCACGGAAAAATTTTACTTGAGTGCTCGAGCTGTTACCCTCACTATCTATAGCCTTCAATTCAATAAGATTTTCACCCTCTTTAAGGCCAACGATCTCAACATTGAAAATGCTATTTTGTAACTGGTTTGTAATATCTATAAACTGAGCACTATTCAAAACATAGTTTAAACTCTTAACAGGTTGTTCAGAACTAACAGTTCCTGTAAGGCTTATCTTGTCTAGTGTTGTGATGCTGCCATAAGCTGGAGAACTAATGCTTAATACAGTGTTTGATGTCTTTTTATCTGAGCTTGAACAAGCCACTAGTAAAAGCAATGCTATTGTTACTAACAGATGTTTAATGTTTATTTTTTGTAAATACATAATCCTACCTTCTAAAAATATTAATTATTTTCTTTGCCCTTATAAGAATACGTTCCAGTTACACCGACTTCTTCAATAGTAATGCCCTCATTATCAAAAGCTAATGTCCATTTGCCCTTAGTTGAATATCCAATAAGCTCATAATCTATGCTAAAGGTGCTTGGTGTCGTCCAAGATCCAACTGCTGCATAGGTACCCCCATTGGATTTGGTCAATCGATGCGTATTATCTAGTCCAATTTGATAATTGACTATGTCATTTTCTTTAGCAGTATAACTAAATTCTGCATAATCTTTGGTTGAATCAAATACCAGTTTAAAATTATTATATTTCCAAGGATTTGAATCTAATAAATAGGTCTTACCTGATATATTTTGTGCGAGCGCAGGTAATTCCTGAACAGGCTTGGGATCAACAATTGGTTTAGGAGGTTCAAATAACAATAAAAGTTGACGTTGAGCTTTTTCATTTGTAGGCATAGCCTCATTGGATCGAATGGCTGGGAGGATATACTTGTCTAATAATCGTCCGGGCAGAAAAGCTTCAGGACCACTTAACTTGCTTGTAAATACAACAACCAAGTTTTCTTTAGGCACCACCATAATATATTGTCCGCTAGTGCCCACCGCTGAATACATGCCAGACTTATCTAACCACCACTGATAACCATAACCATCTGCAAAAGGTCTGGCAAGATTTGTAAAGGTCCATAACCCTCCACTAGCCATATAATCCACTTTGCCTTTTTCATTGTATACATACCTATATTTCTTCGGTAAGCTGTGTGCTGTTAATGATTCTTCAATCCATTGCGGGGGAATAATCTGTTCTTCATGCCACTTACCTTTTTGTAAATAGAGCAACCCTATTTTTGCCATATCGAGGGGTTTGAGCCACATCCTAGCCCATCCAATGTCGATACCTTGTGGACTTTTCTCCCATTGGATATCACTAATCCCTAAGGGGTCAAAAAGATGTGTTTTAGCAAAAGCTAGTGTAGCCATTCCTGTAGTTTTTTTGATGATAGCAGAAAGCAAAAAGGAGGCCATATTACTATAGTCAAAACGAGTACCTTTTTTTACTTCCATCGGTAGGTTCAAGATATACTCTGTCCAATCATTTGTCTTTTGCATTTCAAATAACTGTCTATATTGATAGAGGTAAGAATCTTGACTATGTAAACCTGTTTGCATAGTTAATAAATCTTTTAGCGTTAGGGTTTTTATTCTCTCATCAGCATTGTTAATATTCTTATTATCTAGAATATCGAGGACAAGAACATCAACACTTTCAATATAGCCCTTCTCAATAGCAATACCAATTAAGGCTGATATAATGCTCTTGGTACAGGAATGAATAATGTGCTTTGTATCTGTCGGGAATAGCGGATTAAGATATATATCTGCGATGATATAACCGTTACGTACTATTGTTATTGAATCAATGACTATGTTTTCATTTTTTGAGTGCTTCTCTTCGTAAAATTCCGCCATTTCAAGAAGGTTAGTTGAGTCCATCCCTTGTTCTTCGGGAGTAGTCTTTTGCCACGCTTGTGTTGGCCAATAATCAAGATTAACTGACTCATAGACAATTGGTTGCATTGCGGGTTTGTAGATACTAATAACAATTCCTAGAGTGAATGAAAGAAAACCAAGAAGAATTAAAGATAATGTTGCTATTAATGTTATTTTAAATATCTTTTTGAATGTATTTTGCTTGTTTTTCATAGTTCAATTAAACAACTTGTTAATAGGATTAGATAGTACTCTCATGACATAGACACATAAAATACACTTATGGTTGGGCAAAATGCTAGAGACTCTTATGAATGAAGAGAGTGAATAATAATGGTTTGGATTATTTTAGCCTTTATTGTAACCATTTTTGCACTGGTTTTCGCACTAATCTACATCCGTTTTAAAAACGAGACGTGTGAAGCTCGAGCACAATTACTTGCAGGCAGCTTAGTCGTAGAAACAAAATCTGGTCCCATAGAATATGCTATCTTTGGTGAAGGTTTTCCAGTTATGATAAGTCATGGTGGTGCTGGTGGTTATGACCAAGGACTAATCATAGCCCAGACCTATCTTGACAAAGATTTTAAAGCAATTGCCGTGTCAAGATTTGGTCATCTACAAACGCCACTTGCTAAGGATAGCTCGGCACCCGCACAGGCTGATGCATATGCTGATTTACTTGATGCTTTAAATATTCCCAAATGCCATTATAGGATCTTCTGGTGGAGGGCTGTTGACAATGTAAATGTTCCTTTCTCCCACGCTCAGCACCTATATAAATCAATCCCTAATGCTCAATTGCTTTCTTTGCCAGATGGTGGTCATCTGAAGTTGGGACATTTTGAGGAGTTCAGGTCTGAAACAATTCATTTTTTGAATCAGAATAATTAGGACCAGCGAGCACATTTGGACAGAAATCTACGGTTATAAATTGATATTCTCATCCTAAACCGTAGGTTTCCATTAATTGTCACACCCCAACAAAGAAAAAATGGTTATAGTGCTACTAACTTCTATGTTGCTTAGCAAATTAAGGATGAAGTTGTTAGGATGGTGTATTCAATATTATGGAATGGCTAGCTTGGGTATCTGACCCCAGTGCTTGGATTGCTCTTGTCACTCTAACAATTCTTGAAATTGTTCTAGGTATAGACAACATAATTTTTATTTCTATCTTATCGGGTAAACTTCCTAGTGCACAGCAAGCTCGAGCTCGCAGTCTAGGTTTATTACTAGCAATGTTTACTCGTATCTTATTGCTTTTTTCAATAGCTTGGATTATACGTCTCACGGAACCTTTAATAGAGATCTTTGGCAGAGGGATTTCAGGCCGTGACCTTATTCTGATGCTTGGAGGCCTATTTCTACTTTACAAGGCCACACACGAAATACACGAAAAGCTAGAAGGCCCAGAAGAATTATCTACCAGTCGTGTAGTAGCATCATTTTCAAGAGTCATTGTGCAGATAATACTGCTAGACATTGTGTTTTCACTTGATTCTGTTATTACAGCTGTAGGCATGGCTGAGCATTTAATGGTTATGGTTCTTGCAGTAATGATTGCTGTAGGAATTATGTTGGTAGCTGCGGGGCCAGTAAATCACTTTGTAGAAGATCATCCAACTGTCAAGATGTTAGCACTTAGCTTTTTATTGCTTATTGGTATGTCTTTAATAGCTGAAAGCTTACACTTCCACATACCCAAAGGCTACATCTACTTTTCTATGGGCTTTAGTATTTTTGTCGAACTATTAAATCTACGCCTGAGAGGAAAAGGTCAAGCAATTAAGTTGCGTACACCTAGTGTAGGTTGATAATAGATGAACTTTATTTAGAATCACAAAACCATGCTGTTGAATTGCTCAGTGCAAGAAATCTGAGTGAAACTGTTAAAGACACTATTCTGTCATTACCTCAAATGAAAATCACACTTGGTTATTGGTAGCGAGTAGCAGCATCTTGATTTTTTCTCTTCACTAACGCCATAGCTAAAATCCTTGGTGTTTCTAGAACAAATGTTTATCACTTCATACAGTCTCGAGGCTGGGAAACAATTAACTAGAAGAAAATCCAGAGGAATGTTTCCCGTCTCCAGAAACGCATTTACTAAGCCTCAAAGTGAGGTACTCATAACAAAAGTTAACGTTTTGACAAGCCGTGAGATGTTCATGCACGGTTAGGTAATAGTAGCTGAGCCCCTCGAGCATCCCTAAACCTTTATACTGGAAAGGCTATCTCAGAATGCTTTTAGGGTTGTATAGAAAGTTTTCTGGGTGGCTAGCAATAGAATAATTACTGCTTCTGTTGTTTTATGAGGCTCGAGCAACCCTAAAACATTCCCTAATTAGAACTGAAGAAGCAGCTTGGAACGCAGTAAATTAGCTATACTGTCAGGCTAATCCTGTGGCTTACCAGAGGCAAGATTAGCTTATTGATGTTGTAAAGTTGAGGAATAGGTTTTTCTTGACGTTTTGATTGTGAATTGCTCGAGCACAACAACAATTTGATGCAATGCCTTTTCAGGATAGGTTGTTAAGCCTTTTCCTGATTCTAAAGAAAAACTACTCTAACTTTCCTGTTGATAAAAACAGCTTGGACTAAACTTCTATTTAACACACCACCAAAGTGTGTTTAAGAAAGAAAATAAAGTGCTTTAGAGCACTAATTCCACCCCGTTCTTAGAAAGGAACAGAACAATGAAAATAAACGAAACTCTAACAACCTCCCTTTTAAACCAAGCTTTAAAAAGCCTTTTTATAGCTGCTATTTTGATAATGTTAGCTGGAACTCAGTTAAGTCAGGCAAGAGATTCAGATCAAAGCAGAAGTGATGACCGCAGAAATCAATCACACCCAAGTACCATTACTATTGCTTGTCCTGAAGGATGGGTCCTTACATGGTATGAGCAACCAATCTATGATGAAGAAGGATTATTTGTTATTGGTTGGGAAAAGGTTTCAATGTGTCTCCCAGAAGACCTTGAACCAGTAGGTTAAGATTGAACAACGCTTAAAAAAAGTGCGAGTAGTAACTTGTAAGTAGCCTGTGAGTCGCACTCTCACAGGCTTTTTTTGTGGTTGGGGGATATAGTTTTTATGGATGCCTTATCTATTGCTTCTTAGTAATGCTGCCCAAATAGATGAAATTACGGGTTTCCAAGTTAACTTGTATTTAGAAGGATGGGTGACATTTACTCGAGCTGGACAAAGTACAGTTCCCTCATAAAAGTAGCAGCGCTGCTACTTTTTCCTTGCTTTGAGTGAGGATTACTCGAGCTGGAACAGATGGTTTTAAATCACTAAATGCTTACAAATCACGTAACTAATTATTGATAGTTGCCTAATTATGGATCTGTAGTCTTGTAATCATGAATTATAGAAAAGAAACAAAAAATATATTTATAGGGTTAATGGTGGTAATTTTTGGTTTGCTACTAAGCATTTCCTACGCACAAGACGATGGCTGTCGCTTTGGGTATTGCCCTGGTCCTAGTGATGAATCCCCTTTTAAAGCTACTGCATCTACTATACCTGCCACACCTAATACAGATAATATACGCCCTACACGCTACGTAGTACAGTCAGGAGATTCTCTTGGCAAAATTGCTAGTAAATTTAGTTTAACTGTGGCTGAGCTAACTAAAGCCAATGGTATAATTAGCTACAACAATTTTTTTGTAGGAAAAGTACTAAATATTCCAAGTAAATAAAATAACCATAATTTATTTCTAAAGCAGAACTTATTTTTAAATCCTCAAGGCCACCACGTGTGGCCTTTTTAGTTTTTTGTTTCATTGATTGCCACGCCCCAATTTCTCTATAAAAGTCAGATTAGTCCCACTTGGCTTGATTCAGGAAAAGTAGTTTTTAGGCTTATAAAAATACACTCGAGCTTGCTCGAGATACTGTACTAACAGAATCCACTACCAGACACACCTTTAAACGCAAACCCCGTGCAAGACACAAGTGGCTTCTGAGGTTTGTGCTGGCTGTTAAAAACACGCTCAAAACGCACCCCCATACAAAAAGGATTTTCTAGATTCAGATTAGAGAGGGGAAAAGAGGGCAAATTTTGCCTTGTCAGAACTGAGTTAAGGAAAACTTGGTTGATGGCTCGAGCTATAAAGTGATTCTTCTATCATCTCTTCTGGGTGAAGTTATCCATCAAAAGAGCTATTAAAATGCTTCACAATGAAACTTAAGGAACTTAAGGCTAGCATGGATATTGCTAGCCTTTTTCTACTTAAGCTACCTAAGCAAAAGCATCTTGCGCAAGATAATACTTACCTCAGCTCGAGTCAAAGCTAGATATCTTCCCCACCTTTCTTTGTGAAAGGTGCTGAAAAGTGTGGGCAGGTATAGATTACTCATTATTGTAGGAGAAAATCCTACATCGTTTGTCAGAATTTTACCGATGGATTAAAAACAGGTGGTAGGTAGGATAGATACAAGTGGTAGGCACCCTTCCTTTAAGGGAAGGGGCTAGCAACTAACCTTCAGCACTATGGGTTCACCACATTGCCATAGGTGTGGATTTTCTGTTTTAAGCCCTAATAGGATGATTTGTAAAAGTTTAAGACTGAAAGGAGTTAAACATGAAAAAAGTAGTTTTAAGTAAAGGATTCTCGCAGTTTTTAACCACAAGGTTGCTAAGCCTTTCAATTATTTCCCTTCTAGGCTTACTTACTATTTCTCTAAGCTCATGTGCTCTTATAGCTCATGGCACTTCACAAAATATCTTAGTGAATTCTAGGCCAACAGGCGCAGAAATTTTTCTAGAAGGTAAGCTTATAGGTAAAACACCTATGGAAGTTAAATTAAAACGTAGTGGTAGGCACGAAATTACACTACGTTATGGTGAACAAGAAAGAGTAGTAATAGTGAAAAGCCGTGCTGATACTGGTTCGATAATTCTGGATGCTACTCCATTAGCAATAGCTGGTGGTTTAACAGTTCTAGCTTGCGCTTCTACAGGTAGTAGTTCTAGTAGCAGTGGTTTTGTTGATTTTGGCAATGATATTGCAGAAGCTTTTTGCATAGGAGGCTTGCTTGTTAGTCTTGTATCAGCTACGCCATTAATTGTTGATGGAGCAACAGGTGCTTGGCACGTGCTTTCCCCTAAAGAAGTTATGGCTGATTTCGATGAATAAATACCCTGTGACAGATGTCTGTCAATACAAGCCTTCTTGGAAAGGGGTTTTAATGAAGAACACCTTTTTATTTATCAGTGTAGTTATTTGTGCTTTAGTTTTGGTGGCTTGCTCGAGCAGGAAAATCGAAAGGTTTTCAGCTATTTTAGAAGGTAGTCAAGTAATCCCACCAGTAGATACAAATGCTTCAGGTGAAGTTTCTGTAGCATCAAAAACTAGAGTAGGAAGTGGTGGGTTTTTAAGACCACCTAAATGCATATCATGCACGATTACATTTAATGGAAATGTCAATAATCTAAGTAGTGAAATTACTGTTGCCCATGTACATTTAGACAACCTCAGAAAGGTGCTATTTACTCTGGAAGTTAACACTAGCGGTGATATCTCTAAGTTAAGTGCTAAGTTAAGTGGGGATTTTGCTCCTAGTTTGACTGTTTTAAATTATCTAAGAGAGAGTAATCTATATATAGATGTTCACACTAAAGAGCACCCTCATACCAGAAGAAACCATTCGGGTGAAGTTCGGGGACAAATACTAAGAAGGTAATGTTAGGTTTTAACTAACTTTGTGCTCTTGTGCTCCTGAGAAGTGTGTGTGGGCCTAGTTTACTAACGCTAGCAACGTGCTTAAGTTCTTGCCAGTGGGGGGTATACAGCTATGCAGCAAAAATGTATAAAAGTTAGTGCTCGAGCAACCCCCTAAACAATCAAGTAACCAGTACTGAAGAACAAGTTCACAACGCAGTAAACAGGTAGTACCGTCAGGCTAATCCTGTGACTCAAGAGAAGGTGATTTGGCTAAGGTGTATTTGTATCAATGGTGAGCCAAGAATGCCATATCGTTGATTCTATGGCCCTGTTTTTGGCTTGAGATAGTTGCGTTTTAAAAACGCAGGTGCTCAAGGGGGTAGCTCGAGCATTCACAAAAAATCTTGAGGATTTTTTTTGGAATAATGCCTTTTGGAAAGGAGATATAAATATCAGGACATGGTCGGTCAGGGTTTTTTGACTGAGGCACATTTACATGAAATTTGTGAATGGTCGGTCAACCGACCATTCGATATCAAGGGGACAAAATGTCATCTTAAAAAGCTATTTTTCTTCGCAAATAAATTTACTCTAACTTTCCTGCTCATTTTCAGAATTCGACTTAAACTTCTATCTAGCACATCCTCAAGATGGGATGTGACTTTAAGAATAGGAAGGATGATTTCAATGGGTCAAAAAAATATATGGGGGAACAAGATCGCTAAAATTGTTATTACATCAGCTGCAATTTTACTGTCAGCTTTTGTCTTGGCAATAAGTACTGAGCAATATATAAATGATGTATTGCGGCCAATAACAGAATGTCCTCCAGGTGAAATTATGGTACCTGATACAGTTAATGGAGGTTATGACTGCGTGCCATCAGGTTCAGGTGGGGTTGATAACCCTAATATTCCACACGGTGAATTTGCTGAAGAGGCTTTACCGAATCAATTAGAAAGACCAATAGGTCAAGAGTCGGAATCAAAGCAACGTAAATAGTAAAATGTCTCCCAACTTATAAGTTTGTAGACACTCGAAATAACCTGATATAAACTGTCTATTATATCTTTTTTGCTACTTAGTAGACAGTGTTGTCTACTAGGATCAGCGGGCACATTCACACAGAAAACTACGGTTATGAATTAGAAGTTCTGTCCTAAACCGTAGACCCTTGCTTGAATGCACTCACTGGTCCTAGACACTTTATTGCCAAACACTACAATACTAGAGATGCAAATCTATACAAATGGCTCAGAAAACATGGGATAAAAACTCCAAATTTCTATGAGACTTTTTTACCCTTTGCAGGAAAACACCGATCATTACATTCTTGGCTAACCTCCGAAAAAATATTCGATTCAAGGTTTTTTAACAGAGGTTCATTTGTATGAAATTACGGGAATTCGAGTTGACTCGGATTCTAAGATGTTCTAACAGGCCTTTTGCAAACGCTCATTTTGGTGCAATTTTGAGTGATGTTCTATTGACAGAACTTTGGGGGGAGGTTTCCTACCCCCCAAAAAATTTGTTTTACCCTACATTATAGGGATAAGTACAGGAACGGTACTCAAGAATGAGTAGCTTTCTCAGAAGGGGTTAAGAGTACCTTTTTAGCTGCACTTAGGTAGGATTTGCTCGAGCTTGCTCGAGCGTATACCTACCTACTGCGCCAGCAGAACCCGCACTAGACGCAAATTTATCAGAAATCCTGCGTAAGACGCAAATAGGATTGTTTTCGTTTGTGGGTAGGGATTTTCTGGCGACTGAAGAAAAGGCATGGGGGTGTTTTCGATTCTAGAATTTTGAGTTGCGTCACGTGGTTAACAGCCAGCAACAATAGCTTAAGTACCTAGCAGGACGCATCACAAGATTAACTATCTAATATAATCATCTCAGTCTAAGAACGAAGCAGGGCAGGGGGAAGGGATAAGCCATCATCATTGCTAGAGTTACTAGTGGGGAATATACAATTATACAGAGTGCTCGAGCTAAAAGGTGGACATCTCACCCACCTTAAAAACAAGGTGCTGAAAAGTGTATCTAGGTAAAGATTACTCATTATTGTAGGAGAAAATCCTACATTATTTGTCAGAATTTCACTGATGCACTAAAAAAAGGTGCTAGGTAGGATAGATATTAAGGTAACAAGCGTCTCTTCCCTTACAGGAAGTAGTCAGCAACTAACCTTTAACATTATGGGTTCACCACATTGCCATAGGTGTGAGTTTCTATTCTGAACCCTGATGGGGTGATTTGTAAGAGTTTAAGGCTGAAAGGAGCTAAACATGAAAAAGGTAGTTTCAAGCATAGAATTCTCACAGTTTTTAACCACAAGGTTGCTAAGCCTTTCAATTATTCCCCTTCTAGGCTTACTTACTATTTCTCTAAGCTCATGTGCTCTTATAGCTCATGGCACTTCACAAAATATCTTAGTGAATTCTAGGCCAACAGGCGCAGAAGTTTTTCTAGAAGGTGAGCTTATAGGTAAAACACCCATGGAAGTTAAATTAAAGCGTAGTGGTAGGCACGAAATCACGCTACGCTATGGTGAACAAGAAAGAGTAGTAATAGTGAAAAGCCGTGCTGATACTGGTTCGATAATTCTGGATGCTACCCCATTAGCAATAGCTGGTGGTTTAACAGTTCTAGCTTGTGCTTCTACAGGTAGTAGTTCTAGTAGCAGTGGTTTTGTTGATTTTGGCAATGATATTGCAGAAGCTTTTTGCATAGGAGGCTTGCTTGTTAGTCTTGTATCAGCTACGCCATTAATTGTTGATGGAGCAACAGGTGCTTGGCACGTGCTTTCCCCTAAAGAAGTCATGGCTGATTTCGATGAATAAATACTCTGTGACAGATGTCTGTCAATACAAGCCTTCTTGGAAAGGGGTTTTAATGAAGAACACCTTTTTATTTATCAGTGTAGTTATTTGTGCTTTAGTTTTGGTGGCTTGCTCGAGCTCGAGCTATCGTACTGTAAAGCGTTCAGCCACTTTAGAAGGTAGTCAAGTAGTTCCACCAGTAAACACAAATGCTTCAGGTAAAGTTTCAGTAAAAATAACTAGCCCAAGGCCACCAAGCTGGTGTGTTGGTTTTTTTGTCCCACCCGAGTGTGATATCTGCATTGTTACTATTGATGGAAATGTTAAAAATCTAAGTAGTGAAATTACTGTTGCCCATATACACAATTCAAGTAGAAGAGTTACTTTAGATCTTGATATTAGTAATGATAGTGTTAGAAAAAGCGCTGAGTTGAGTGCTACTTTTTCTTGTGATAATCACCCCCTTACTAGCTTACAATGGAGTAGCATGTGGTATATAGATGTTCACACTAAAAATTATCCTTCTGGTGAAGTTCGGGGACAATTACTAAGAAGGTAATGTTAAGCTTTAACTAACTTTAAGGCACTAAAAAGTGTGCGTAGAGATAGGTCCCTGACGTCAGATATGTGTATTATCTGCTTGCTAGTGATGGTTATACAGCTATGCAGCGAAAATGTATTATAAATCTAGGCCTCGAGCTTCCTAGACTTAATAACATTGATATACGTTAGTTCTGGACACATCCATAATCTTAGCTATAGAGGATTTGGCAACACCTTTAGCAAGGTAATCCTTTATTTCTGCTTCCTTACCATCAAGCTTAGACTTGCTTAGTTGCCCTTTAGGACGCCCTAAAAATTTACCAGATGCCTTAGCTAAAACTTCTTTAGTACGTTCAGATATCAAGTCACATTCTATTTCAGCAAACAGCCCGAACATAGTAATCATTACCTTAGTTTGCATATCCTGCTTGCCCTTAAAGCTTATATTCTCATTGATAGCTACAAAGTCAATACCCTTCTTAACTAAACTATCCACTATCTCTATGATTTGCCCTAGACTACGCCCTAGCCTTGAGAGCTCACTTACTATTAACTTTTTTGTCACCATGCTCGAGCTTCTGAAGTAGAGAGTCTAGCTGACGCTCTTTAGTGGTTTTGCGTGAAGAGGCAGTAACTTCTATGGACCCATCTATATTTATGCCTAAGGAATGAGCATAACTAAGTATGGCAAGCTTTTGAGCCTATTGTTGAGGTTTAGTATTTAAGCTCATTAGAACGCCCTGTTATGAAAGTTAAACTAACAGAAAAAGATTCTAAAGTTTGTGGGGCGTCCACAAAACTATAGCATTGCTTTATTTAAAACTTCATGAAAGAAAGTCTGTGAGGTAATCCCACAGGTTAGAATTCTACACTAGTTTGTAATTTTGTCTTTAAGCCGAAGTTGCTATTTTTCTTCTTCATGTTCAAAGTTTTGATGCTCGAGCTAGCATAAACAAACCTTTAAGAATCCAGTAAGAGTCAGCCCGTAAATTTAATATTTAGTCATTGAGTCCTCTTGACTACCTCCTTATTATTGAACATATGAAGCAGCAAAATCCCCTTTATAAAAGAGGGTATTTGCTGTTTGTTGTTAAAGGAAGCTAAAGAGAGTGCATCTTACAAAACTGATGGTTGTATATTGGCTGTATTTGCTTTAAATTTTAGAATGAGTTTAGATATATGAAAGTTGTTTTGTGCGTCTCTAAAGTGGTGCCGAAGGTGGGACTTGAACCCACACACCTTTGCAGGCACATGACCCTGAATCATGCGCGTCTACCAATTCCGCCACTTCGGCATGTCATACTTTGATGTATTGTGAAAATAATTGTTAATCACTTGCAATACCTGAACAAACTCACCGTCCCTTCCTATCACAGTCTAACAATTATAGGTAAAGTTTTTGATGAGCAAGTAAAATGAAACTTACAGTGCTTGCCTACCTTAAAAAGGGAAATAGAACCCTTATGCTACACCGTAACAAGAAGAAAGATGACCACCATAAGGGAAAATGGAATGGTCTAGGTGGTAAATTCGAAGTTGGTGAATCCCCTGAAATGTGCCTAGAACGCGAAGTTTATGAGGAATCAGGCTTAAAGGTAGAAAAAGCCACCCTATGTGGTTTTATTACTTTCCCTATGTTTGATGCCGAAGAAGATTGGTACGTTTTTGTCTACACAGTTGAAAAGTTCTCAGGTATGTTGAAACCTTCAGATGAGGGAGAACTCCACTGGATTGAAAATGATAAGCTACTCGAGCTAAACCTTTGGGAAGGCGATAGAGTTTTTATGCCTTGGTTGGTACAAGACAAGTTTTTCTCAGCAGTTTTTTACTATGACAATAAAGGTAATTTTAAGGACTATGAAGTAGTGTTTTATTAAGTAGGGTTCCTTCAAATTTGCTAGCTGCTGCTTTTACAGCTTGAGGAAACTCCTCAGCTATGTGTTTTAGGACCTGCTGTGCTGTAAACTCAATCATTTTTAGAAGAGCTTCCCCTCCCCACTTTTCTGGTCTAGGTAAATTCAAATGTATAGTAATATCAAAGTCATAATGTACGGTTGATCCCTTTGGTAAAGAATCAACAACAGCTTTGCCAGTCACTTCTGCCCAACTAGCCTTGGGAGTATCAAAAGGTAAAGCTTGTAACCTTGCTCCTTTAGCAATAGGAATTAATAAGCTCTGAAAATCAAGCTGGTGTTGTCCAAACATAGCTGCGTTTATAGGAATGCTGGCGCAAATATAATCATGTTCCAAAGTATCTTCATGTAAGAGCTGCAAATTATTTATAAAAGTTGCCTTGCTTAAGCTGTGCTCTACACTTTGAACAAAAGATATAGCATCTTGTTGACTCAAAGAGAGGTCAATGTCAAAAGGGATGGAATGCTCTATCTTCATTAGTTTTTCCTCTCATACAATGCTAATCCTAGCAGCTTGACTGATGTTGTTCTGTTAAACACAAAACTATAAATGATTTGGCTAGTAGCCAACCCACTCTACCTCAAAGTCACCTGTTTTCAGAGCCATTTCTACGTCTAAATCACTAGCACCTCTAAGTTTGGGCAATTCAGCAAAAAGAGATGCACTTTTTGCTAGACCAACTCTTATTATCAATGATTGCTTATCAAAACTTTGCCCTATGCGCCAAAGAAGTTGTGAGCCTAAAGCCTCTAAAGTGTCACTATCTAAACCTTGTTTGGTCATGGCTTGCTCAACAAACTCTTTTAATTCTGTTTCTGTCATATTGCTGACTCTTAGTTACTGAATTACAGATTTTACTAATCAAGTTAAAGTAACTCAATAGCTTATGATATCACACGACAAATGTTAGTATGTTATAGTAAAGATGCTAATTTTTAACCTTTGGGCATAAGAAAGGAAAGATATAACTATCTATATATGACAAATAGCCAGCGAGTTGTAAGAAGAAATTTTAAAGACTATAGTATTTTGATTTTACAAGGAATCGCTATAGGTGCAGCTAATGCTGTTCCGGGGGTTTCCGGAGGTACCATGGCACTAATCTTTGGTATTTACCAAGAGCTAATGGTTAGTATTAAAACTTTAGGGGACAAACAATTTCTGCAAGCATTATTGCAGTTACGCTTGAAGAAAGCTTGGGGGTATATAAATTGGAGTTTCTTGTCGCCCCTAATCTTTGGGGCTATTATTGCCATATTGCTATTGGCACAGGTGCTCGAGTATTTGCTAGAGAATAAGGCTAGTTTGGTGTGGAGTTTTTTCTTTGGACTCATAGCAGCTTCGGTCTTTAGTGTGGGGCATAGAGCCAAACACTGGCGTTTCCCTACAATAGCTGCACTTTTGCTTGGTGCAGCTATTGCGTTTGGTGTAGTTGGTCTAACTCCAGCCAAAACTCCTGAGAACTTAGCCTTTATATTTATTGCTGGGGCAATATCAGCGTGTGCTTTTATTCTTCCTGGCATTTCAGGTGCATTTATATTAGTTCTTCTTGGAAAGTACGAATTTATAATCCAAGCTGTTAATCAAAAAGATATCTTAAGCTTAGCGACTCTTGCTCTAGGTGGGGTGGTAGGCTTAGTTACGTTCGCAAAGTTTTTGAGCTGGTTATTTAAAAGCCATTATAATCTAACTATAGCCTTGTTGACTGGTTTTATTTTAGGTTCTTTATGGAAAGTGTGGCCTTGGCAAGAAGAAAAAGGTGATATTAGTATTAATGTGTTGCCCTCTTGGCAAATTGATGGCACCTTTAACTTTGATATTCTTTATGCAATTTTACTTGTTATGTTTGGGTTCTTAGTAGTTGTTTTTGTAGACCCAGAAACTTTTCTTAGACGCAAAGTGACTATTAAGGACCTGCAAAAATATAAAATATAAGTTTTTTTGTGAAATTTTGGAGTCATCCAAACCTATGATGCTTGGATAACTCAAGACTGTTCTAACACACTATATGCCTAGACATCTAGATGTCCATTGTCTAGTAAACGATTAATAAATTTGCTAAACGTATTGCTTTGAAGGGGCTTGGTCAAAAGATCAGCCCCTAAGCTTCTTGCTCGTTCTTTGTATTCAGGTTGTGTATGAGCTGTAACTACTAATTTAATTAACTTAGTATTGTCTATAAGATGCTCGAGTAACTCGAGACCACTCAAGTTGGGCATATCAATATCAGTAATAAGCATCTCTACCTCAGGGCTTGTCTTTATAATTTTTAGTGCTTCACGACCATCTTCTGCAACTAGAGTATTATGACCTTCTCTACTCAAGATACTTTTTAAAAGCACTCGTTGAGCAAGGTGATCGTCAGCAATCAGAATGTTAGCCATCATTACTAAATGACTTTAGCCAACTTCACTAACAAAGTTCTTACAAAAATCTGAATATAAAACTAAGTAATATCTCATCCCATTATAATTTACAAAAGTGTTATGTAGGTGTTTTACAAACCCCCTAAAGAAGAGCCATTGAGTTTAAGTTCATGAGAGTTCTATTTCTTATTTAAATAAAGCTTTCCCAGAAATCTTCTCTCAGATAAGATTGTTCTAGAAAGTATTATTGAAACGTTTTGCTTTGATTAAGTTAGTTCTTTTACAAAAACTTGTGCTTCATTAAGAAAGTTCTCAACTTCACTTTGGCTTTGTGCTTCACAATAAATTCTTAGTACTGGCTCGGTACCGCTAGGGCGGAACATTAGCCAAGCTTTACCATCTAAATTTAATTTGACACCATCTAAGCGTTCAACAGAACTGATGTTTTGTCCAGCAAAACTACTTGGTGGATTCTCCAAGGCTTTCATGACAGCATCTTTTAAAGTATTGCCACTTAAATGTAAATCTACACGATCAAAAGCATGGTGCCAATCTACCTCTGCTTCAATAGCAGCAAAAGTCTCAGCTAATGATTTGCCTGAAGTAATTATAGCTTCCAGTAAAAGTAAACCATTAGCAATACCATCACGTTCAGGAATATGTCCTTTGACACCTATACCACCAGACTCTTCACCACCTATAAGTACATCTTCTGTGAGCATAGCGTCAACTATGTACTTAAAGCCTACAGGCTTCTCAATTACCTCAAAGCCTCGATTTTTTGCTAGACGTTCAACCACTCGGGCTACAGTAAAAGTCTTGACTACCTTGCCTGTTTTACCTTTTTTGTGTAAGACATCAAGTAATACTGCAAGGATTTGATGTGAGTTAAAGAAGCTTCCATCTGGTAGCACTGCACCCAAGCGGTCAGCATCCCCGTCAGTTGCTACACAAAAGGCTGCTGCACCATCTTGCATAAGTTTTTGTGCGTGACCAAGATTTTTTGGTATAGGCTCAGGATTTACACCATAAAAAAGTGGATTGGGAAGATCATTAACTTCTTGCACCTCAAAGTCAAGATTGGCATAAGTTACAAAACCTTTGAGCCACCCTGTTCCTGCCCCACCCATTGCTTCATGGAGAAGTTTGCCTTTAAAGCTAGCAAGGGCTTCAACGTCTAAAAAAGTTTTCAACGCTTGGTAATAAGCTTCACTAGCATCAAAATTTTCAACAGTGTGCTTTTTAGCATCAAAGGTTTTAATATCAGCTAACTCGAGGTTTTCAAGATGTTGACTCACTGCTTGATAAATGTCTGGGGTAGCAGTTCCTCCATAAGGACCTTTTAGTTTAAACCCATGGTACTGTGGAGGGTTGTGGGAAGCGGTCAGCATAATACCTCCACCAGCATTATAGTGTTTAGTAGCAAAAGAAAGGGCAGGAGTAGGTAGATAATTTTGAGACACCTTAACTTGTAAACCATTAGCAGCCAAAACTTCTGCTGCACGCCTTGCAAAAAGTGCACCATTAAAACGGGTGTCATAACCTACCAAAGCTAAAGTTTCCCCTTTCTCAAGTAAGTAATTAGCATAAGCTTGAGTTGCCCTAGCAACATTGGTAAAGGTAAATTTATCAGCTATAATATCTCGCCAGCCATCAGTGCCAAAAATTAGTTTATCCATAAAATAACTTCCTAAAATTAAAATACTAAACTAAATAGGGCATTTTGCAATATGATTGATAGTTGTTAAACGACTTCATGTATACAAAATGAACAATTTGGATCTCAAAATGCTTGTTAAACTCAATTACCAGTAATTAATACTGGCTATAATGTATCAAAAAATCCCTTTTAAAGCAGCAATTCATTTCTGTAACGTACATACCATACTGAGGAGAGTAGCAACGAATATATCTATACAGAATTACATATGAGAGATTCTTTGCTGCACTCAGAATGACATTTCTAGTTTTGATAAGGTAAAAATTTGCTTGGATACCTATAGCAATTTTTATGCTCCCACAACTAAATGATGGACTTTGTTTCATAAATTCTCTATTATTACATTTCTATAAGTTTACAGGGGATTCCCTGTATTTGAGAATTATAGTACAAAATGGTTAATACAATGAGAGATTCTTCTAATAATAAACATGTTCCTAAAACTAATAATAAAGTCCTTTGTGCTATGTCAGGTGGTGTAGACTCCTCACTAGCAGCTGCACTTTTAAAGGAGCAGGGATTTGAAGTTATTGGTGTAATGATGCGTTTTTGGCCTGATGACAGAGCTTGTGGTGCTTTTGATCTTTGCTGTAGTCCTGAAGCAGCCTATGATGCTAGACGAATTGCTGATAATTTGGACATACCCTTTTACTTAGTGGACTATCGTGATATTTTTGAAGATGTTGTTATTAGTCCTTTTCCCAAAATCTACCAAAAAGGCGAAACACCTAATCCTTGTGTATTTTGTAACCGTGAAATCAAGTTTGGAGCACTTTTGAAAAAAGCTTTTATGCTTGATTGTAATTATCTAGCTACTGGACATTATGTCAAACGAATATTAGGAAGTGAAGGTGTTGAGCTACATAGAGGTGACGATGATAATAAAGATCAAACTTACTTCCTTTGGGCCATTTCTAAACAAAGTATTTCCCATTTACTTTTCCCTTTGGCAGAACTTAGCAAAGATCAGGTAAGACAGGAAGCCCAGAAACGTAAGTTTGTTACTGCTTACAAACCTTCTTCACATAGTTTATGCTTTATTTCAACAACTGTTAAGGATTATCTTAAAGAACATACTAAACCAAAGATAGGACCAATTATAGATGCAGCAGATAACTATAAAGAAATTGGTACACATCAAGGTTTGCAGTTTTACACCATAGGACAACGTAAAGGTTTAGGACTCTATCATTCTCACTTAGAGCGTTTTGTTATAGAACTTGATACTAAAAATAATGCAGTTGTAGTAGGAACCAGAGAAATGTGTTATTTTCATGATTTAGAGGCTAAAGATGCTAACTTTATAACTAGTAACATACCTGAGAAGGTTCTAGCGCAAACGCGTTATCGCCAAAGACCCCAAGCAGCAACATTTAAACGCACAAGTGAAAATACTTTTTCACTGCACTTTAATGAACCAGTTTTTGCCACTGCTAAAGGACAATCTGCAGTGATTTATAATGGTACTAGACTCTTAGGTGGTGGGATTATTTGTTAGTCAGTTTAATTAAGGTATAATTAAACCAACGTTGGGACTAATTTTTAAAGCAATTTAACATACAAAATAACTACTTTGATTTTACAAAAACCCAAAACATTTATAGAATCAAGAGATATTATTGATCAGCCAAATCATTATTAATAATTTTTGGTTGACTTTATCTCTAGGATATAATTTACAAAATCTTTGCAAAAGTACTAATCCCAGGAATCTATGAGGTAAGAATTTTTTATGCAATCAAAAATAATTTTTTCTTTGAAGCTTACTCTTTTTGCATTACCACCAAGCTCATCAAGCCTTAAGCGAAAGTAGGATATATGTCAACAATTAACCTACTTTTTTCTATTGCCCTGTTAGGAATGTTCACTGCCCTTATTTACTGGCTTATTTTGAGTTGGGGTGCTTACCTCTACCACAAAGACTTCAATACAAAAAAACAAGAGGGCTTAAATCTTAAAAATGTTCCTTTAGTATCTATTTTAGTACCTGCTCACAATGAAGCTTTAGTCATAGAAAAAAGTATACGTTCCCTTAGTGTTTTAGACTATCCAAATTTTGAAATTATAGCGATTAATGACGGCTCGAGTGACAACACAGGAATTATTTTAGAATCACTATGCCAAGAAATTCCTAAACTTACCTGTATAAATGTTCCCAAAGGGCAAGGCGGTAAAGGAAAGTCTGCTACATTAAATTATGGCTTAAAATATACTAAAGGTGAACTTATAGCTGTTTATGATGCAGACAATACTCCTAAAGCAGATGCTCTTAAGCATCTTGTGCATGCACTCTTAAATGATTCCAAACTAGTCGCTGTTAATGGCAAAGTCCGCACTCGCAATCGCAGGACTAACCTGTTAACACGTTTTATAAACATAGAATTTATAAATTTTCAATGGCTTTTTCAAGCAGGACGTTGGTACTGGTTTAAACTTTCTACTTTGATGGGTACTAACTACCTTATTTATAAGGACATTTTATTGGAGCTAGGTGGTTTTGATGAGAGTTCATTAGTTGATGATTTGGAAATGAGCTTGCGTATCATTGAGAAAGGTAAAAGTATTTGTTGGATACCTCAAGCAGTGACTTGGGAACAAGAGCCTGAAACTCTACCTGTTTGGTTTAGACAAAGAGCACGTTGGGCACGGGGTAATCTTTATGTGGTTTGGAAATACTTTCCAAACGCTATTAAAAAACCGCGTACAGTGGGCTTGGAATTTTTAAATATCTTACTAAATTACATTATTTTCTTGCCTACACTTTTTTTAAGTCATAGTGTTTTCTTGCTAAATGTAATAGGTTTAGCAGAAATTACAGTACCAACGATTTTTAGTTTAGTTTGGGCGTTATCATTTTTTATATATAGCTACCAAGTTAACTTTGCTACTTATGTTGAAGAACCAAAATCATCAAATTATCTTTTGGGTGTCATGAGTTACTTTACTTACGCACAACTTTTTGTACCAGTTTCTGCCAAAGCTATATTTGATATTTGCCGAGACGCTTTATTACAACGTGAAATGCATTGGGTTAAAACTCCTCGGACTCGGGAAATAGTCACTCCACAACCTAGTAAGGTAACAATTAGAAGCCAGAAAACTAACTAGAGTGAAAGTTAAGATTTGTGGTATCACCAATACAAAAGATGCTCTTTATGCTGAAAAAGCAGGCGCAGATGCTATTGGGTTAATTTTTTATAAAAAATCCAAGCGTTTTGTAAATTTTGAACAAGCTGCAAATATTTGTAAAGCATTAGGGGTTTTTACAGCTAAAGTAGGTGTTTTTGTAAATTCTGAATCTGAATATGTTTTAGATGTAGCTAGCAGTTTGCATTTAAGTGCAGTACAACTTCATGGTCAAGAATCCGAAGCCTATATAATTAGAATCAAAAAGCATTTTCCTGTCATTAAGGCTATTAATATAAAAGCTGATGCAGATCTTAAAGTATTACAAAGCTCACTAGCAGATGCTTTTTTGGTTGATAGTACTGTGCCGGGCAGCGGCAAAACTTTTGAGTGGTCAGAAGCTAAATTCTTAAGAAAAGTACCACATCTAATCCTAGCAGGAGGACTTACTCCTAAGAACGTTAGCGAAGGCATTGAGTTTTTTAAACCTTACGGAGTTGATGTATCTTCAGGCGTAGAGGCAAATTATGGTTTGAAAGATCACCAAAAAATGTTAGATTTCATACTTACTGCAAAAAAAGCCAGTTATCCACAGGCCTGTGGATAACTTTTTTTAGCCTTAGTAAGACTTGATTGAGATACACACGAGACAAATAACTCATTCTAGGAGGGCGTTTCTGCTCACTTAGTTAAGTTTAAAATTCTCTAACAAAATTGTCAGGTTTTTGTCAAGCTAAAAAGTTATCCACAACCATTAATCTTTTTTAGCTAAAATTATGTGGAAAATTTCTTACTTAATTTGTGATAAATCTTAACAACATTATTACCTTTCATCAATTATTTCTGCATCTTCTGGAATATAAGTCACCTCTTCAGCATCTAGGTCAACGTTACGCCTGAAGTCATCAATTTCTAACTCAGCTAAAAGGGAGTCATCTTGTCCATAAAAAGATATCTGATAAGGAGTCCACATTTCTTCTGCAATTACAGCAATTACATAGTCTATGCCATCTTTGTCCTCAGTAGTATCGTCAAATCGTAGACGATAAGCTTTACCTAAAGGAGTATCCTCATAATTTAAAATTGATGTATCCCAATCTACAAAAAGAGTATCTAGGCTTAAGTCTAGGTCAAGTTTTTCCTTTGTATCTTCTGCTTCGGGAAAAAGGCTACCTAGAGCATCAGGGTCAGTAGCATCTAAAATAGTGACCTGATTGGTAAGAAAAAGATAGTTATAGACAGCAGCATCATTGTATAAAATAAAGTTGTCTGCCAAAGCTTCAGGTTTGATGAAATAGGCCTTACCTACTTCCTCCTCACGAATAAGTTGGAACTCAATTTCAAGTTCTATTTCCGTATTATCTACTGAATCAATAAGTTTACCCAAAAGTAAAAATTCAGTATCTTCAAGTGACTGTGTTACTTGCTCGAGTTCGGTAAGTATCTCTTCAGCAGTCAAATTCTGAGCACTTACTAATGTGAGTGTAAAAATTATTAGGCAAAATATACTTTTCAAAATAAGCTCCTTCAATTTCTCAAACTAATTACAAGGATTTCTCAAAACCCTTAAAAGAAATTAGACTACCACCTTAAGTAAAGAGTTAGGGTAGTTTCATTCTTTCTCGTAAAAATTAGTACTATCTAGCTAAACTATGTTTAATGCTAGACTAAATATGAGAGTAAATTGAAGGAGCTAAGAACTTGTCAAGGCGCTTTACTATTTTACTTTTGCAGGGATTGGCCATGCAAAACAAAAACGCGTTAGAGTTGGACATTTTCGTAGATGTTGTACTATACTAAAGATCAGCCAGATACTAAGTTTCTCCAAGAAACTTAGTATCTTTGGGGTTCAAAATTAACCTGCAAAAAGTATATATATTACCATGCATAGGGGCATGGGCCTTTTTCGAAAACTACTATATACTCTTCACCTGAATCTGGATCAGTAATGTTCTGTATGCAAAGATCTCTATGATAAACATGCTGAGCGCTAGTAATAGCTTTTATGCTAATTTTACCCAAGGCAGGCTTGCCCTTGTAACCAAAATTTCCTTGAGCATCCAACTAATAATGACCAGAAGGTATGGCTAAATGAGCAGCAAACCTTCCATACTCACTAGTGCTTAATTGACGGCCATTCACAAACATTTTTGTACTGCCATTTGAGGCATCTGTTTGCAAAGAGCCTCCCAAAACAAGCCCTGACATAATTTGTCCTTGTGCTGGTCCACCTTGCATTCCCCAAAGCCCTGAAGTGGAATCATACCAGTAATTGCCATCGAGAATGGTTCCATAATAACTTTCAAGTTCTTGAAGTGTTTTTTTATTTAGAAGTACCATATTGATATAAACACTTCGCTCTTGGGCTAGGACAAAACTAAAAATCAACAATACAAACCAAGCAAAAATCTTTTTCATAAAAAATTCCTCTAGCACTTTCAAAAAAGACCATCCTCCTTTTCTTTGATAAAAGGAGGATGGTCTAGAATTTAGTCAAGAATCCTTAAGAAGTCCTTACTTTAAGGAGCGAGGTTATTGGGCTGGTTACCCAAAACATTTGCCCCTGTTCCTCCTATAACTATTCCACTTAGAGTCCCAAAGTCGTTGTAAATGCCCCCACCATCATTGCCCGCTCTATTACCCGATATAACTGCTAAGCCTTGCATGGTAAGTTTTCCAACATTGTTGTAAACACCTCCACCCCAAGTATTAGCCACATTACTAGTGATACTACTAAAATCCTTTAAAACAATCTCACCATCATTAAAAATACCGCCACCACCAAAGCTAGCAGTATTGCCTGTAACACTACTATTACTTTGCATAGTTAGATTGATAAGGTTCCCACTAGCTCCACCAAGAGCAGCATTATAAATTCCTGCACCATTGGTAGCTGTATTGCCTATAACTACACTGTCCCGTTTTAGAGTCAAAATAGCAAATTGATTAAAGATACCACCACCATTAGAGGCATTATTGCTTTTAACTTTAGTATTTTCTAAGACCAAACTGCCTGTAAATGCAGAACTACCATCATTGTATATGCCACCACCTTTTCCTGCAGAGCTTTCAGTAATAGCACTATCTTTTAAAGTTAGGGTTCCTTGGTTCCAAATAGCACCACCATCACCATTACCAACTTCACCTTTAGTTATAGTTAGTCCCCGTATAGTAGACCTTGTGTTAGGTAAGACTTTAAATACTCTGGTAAAACCTTCGCCACTAACAGTTGCTGCACCTGTACCGGGTCCATATATATAAACATTTCTATCTATTACAATCTCAGACTCTAAAGCAATGGTTCTACTAGCTTCAGGGGCCTCGTCATAAAATACTCTGCTATCAAAGCATATAGCACCAAATCGCCCAGCATTGGCAACAGCTGCACGCAAAGACCCAGAACCACTATCGCTATTATTCCTTACCCAATTTAAGCATAGGACAAGGTTATAGTTACCTAAAGCCTTACCAAGGCTAGTAGCTATTAATTTGTACCTAATGTTACTCGCTTTAGTTGTTAATGAGGTGGTACCACCTTTGGCTTGAGTGCTTAGTAACTTGTTCTTGTCACTCTCAACAAGCATCTTTCCTGTTGCAGCATCAAGTAAATATAAATGAGGTAAAAAGTCCTCACTTTCCATTATTATGGTTAGCTCACTACCTCCTTTAAACTCTTCAAGGTTTAGGTCATAGTAATCTGCGTAGCTGTCGTTATAAACCTTATCTTTTTCAGATAATTCACTAGCAACTACATCTGCTAATGCTTCACTAGAGTCAAGGCTGACTGTAGTTTCTGGCGCTGGACTTTGCTTTGAGCTACAAGAACTCAATACAAAAATGCTAAAAGCTAATGCCAGAGCAAATATATATTTGAATCTATCTAAATTTTTGTACATTGTATTCCTTATCTCCATGTGTCTTCAGGGTAAATTCGCTCCTTTAGAGTTTGTCTGAAGCACTTATTAGTAAGCATTTGCTTACCTAAAATTTAGGTTAGAGCCTAAGTGTTTCATGCCTGTTACAATTTTTGTTGAAAATCTATTTCAGCTTTCAGGAAAGCTTCTATCGTTTTTCGATACAGTAAATACTAAGGCTTAAAATTAATGAGCAATTGCTTGTCCCAGAAGGTTAAAGGTAAAAATTATAAGGGCAAAATTATAAAATTTGGAGTTAAAAGCAACTGTACATTGTACTGATTGTAAAGTTAAGCAGTTAGGTTATACTTTTTAATGCATTGCTATGATAATATAGTACTTTATTGTAAGCTTACTAGCTCAAAAAAACTGCTTACAAAAGTAGGACATTTGATAATCTATGCTTTTCTACATAATTAGACGTTTTATCAACTTAATACCTACCTTTTTAGGAGCAACACTACTAGCTTTTATTATTACGCAACTAGTACCCGGAGATTTCTTAAATCAAATGCGCTTAAACCCTGATGTACGCCCAGAAACCATAGAACGTATGGAAAAGCAATTTGGTTTAGATAAGCCTTGGCCAGCGCAGTACTTTTTGTGGATGAGTAACTTGCTGCGAGGTGATTTAGGCCTATCCTTTGATAGTAATCAACCAGTAATCAATTTAATTCGCCGCCCAGTAGCAAATTCAATGATTTTAGTGATTTTATCGATTCTAATGCTTTGGCTAATGGCAATTCCCTTGGGGGTATATGCAGCAGTAAGGCAGTACTCAATAGGCGACCAAGTTGTTGGAGTAGTTAGCTATCTTGGTTTAGCTATTCCTAATTTTTTCTTTATGTTGGTGCTAATATTAGGCCTTTTTGCCCTACGCAGTTTCACAAGAGATGTATTTGGCTATAATGAACTGCTCTTTCCTGTTGCCAAAATGACTAGCTCTAATTATGAAGACCTTTCTAGTTTTAAAAAAGTACTTGATGTTCTCTGGCATGCTCTTTTACCCTCTTTTGTAGTAGCTACTGCTGGTATAGCTGGTTTCACTCGAGTACTTCGTGGGCAAATGTTGGAATTTTTAAGTAGTGATTTTATCCGTACTGCCAAGGCTAAAGGTTTAGGGCAAAGAACTATAACTTATAAGCACGCTTTACGCAATGCTCTAATTCCTTTTGTAGCAGGTATAGGTGGACTCTTACCCGGGCTTATTGGTGGGGCAGGCTTAGTAGAAATAGTTTATGGTTGGCCGGGCATTACTCCGATACTACTTTCTGCTATTAGTAGACAAGATATTTATGTGGCACTTGGGTTTTTAGTAGTATCTACCTTTTTGTTAATGATAGGCAATCTTGTTTCGGATTTACTCTTGGCCCTAGTAGATCCTAGAATTAGGTATAATTGATGGCAACTGAAAATGATTTAGGTGACCTAAGCCGCTCACAAAGCCGTACTACTGTTATTTGGCAGCAGTTTCGCAAACATAAAATAGCACTTGTTGGTGGCAGTTTCCTTATTCTTATGTATATCGTCACTATATTTGCAGGCTTTTTAGCACCTTATGGCATTAATGAGTACAGGCGTTTTCCTATTACTCAGTATCATCCACCTACAAAAATCCACTGGACCAATTTTGAAACGGGAAAGCTGGTTCGTCCTTTTGTTTACGTTACCAAAAGCCAGCGTGATCCTAAAACCCGTCAGCGAGTCTATATTGAAGATACTAGCAAAAGATATCCTATTAAATTTTTTGTGCGCAGGCCAGAAGCTTCTTATAAAATTTTAGGCCTTTTTAAAAGTGACCTGCATCTTTTTGGAGTAGATGAGCCAGCAAGAATTTTCCTATGGGGAACTAATAATTTAGGTAAAGATGTTTTTTCTCGAGTACTCTATGGTGGACAAGTGAGCTTGACAATTGGCATTTTAGCTGTTTGGGTAGCATTTTTCTTGGGACTTTTTTTTGGTGGCCTTGCTGGTTACTATGGTGGTTGGGTAGATGAGCTTATTATGCGCTTTGTTGAAGTACTTGATGCTATTCCGGGCCTTTATCTATTAATAGTGCTTTCATCACTTTTACGTGACCCAAAAAATTCTTTGTTCTCATTTGTGCGTAATTTAGGTGATATCTTATCAGGGGTTCCTCTATTTGGAAAACTAGGTTCAGCAATGACTTCATTTGGTTCTGAAATGGGTTCAGCACAAATTTACTTGATGATTGTCATGGTCTTTGGCTTTATTGGCTGGGGAGGTTTGGCTCGTACCGTACGTAGTATATTACTAAGCGCTCGAGAATTAGACTATGCCCAAGCTGCCAAAGCTCTAGGTGCTAGTGAAAGACGCATTATTTGGCAACACCTATTACCCACTACAGCTAGTTACGTGATTGTGGCGCTTACTCTTGCTATTCCCGGCTTTATTCTAGGAGAGACAGGACTTTCTTTTATAGGTCTTGGTCCCAGTGAAATAGATACTGCTAGCTGGGGTCTACTTTTAAAAGATGCTACTGCTAGGGGTGCAGCAACACTTCACTTTACTCCTTGGCTTTTAGTGCCCGGTATACCAATTTTTATGGCAGTGCTCTGCTGGAATTTGGTGGGTGATGGTCTTAGAGATGCTTTCGATCCGAGGAAACGCCAATAAGTTTGTGTAAAAATCACCTATAAGCCACTTATCTGTTTATCTTAAGGAACTTCATAATTTTGTAGGTTAGCTAAATATAGACTAAAAGCATGAAAGCTCCGCTTCTTAGTTGCGTTTTTTTTCTTGTCCTTTTAAGCATAGCTTGTAATGCAGATGTGATTACAGAGTCACCTCATGTAGCTAAGCTAAGTTTACCTAGCTTGCAAGATCCTGTGATACTTGACTTTAGAGGGGCTGCCCTTGCTGTAAGTAATAGCGGGGGTGCAGGCTCATTACTTAGATGGGAAATTAGTGCCCAAGATGATTGGCTAGTGATGACTCCAAATAGTGGACAGACTATGGCAGGGAAGATTTCTTGGGTAAATTTAACTCTTAAGCCCGGTTTAGCTGCTGGTACTTACCAAACTAGTGTAACTGTTAGTAGTACAGGAGATAAGCCAATCTCTTTTGATGTTAATGCTGAAGTTATCAATTGCGCTACCTCGAGCACCTTGAACACTTTAGCTTATCAGTACCCACCTCGAAACGAAGAAGCTCGTTATGTACCCAATCAATTGCTGATAAGTTACAAAGGTAACTTAAGTACAAATGACACATCGTTGCATACTCTTGCACAAGAGTATGGTTTCAGAACGTTACGAGCAGGTTTAGGCTACGGTCCTGATATTGTCCAATTTGATAATTTAGATGCTAAAGATCTTGAGGCCTTTGCTAAAAACTTAGCTAGTGATCCTCGCATTGCTTATGCAGAGCCTAATTATTATCTTGAGCCCCTTGGATTAATACCTAAAGACCCTCTTTATATAGAACAATGGAACATGAGTGCTTTTGGTCTTCCTAATGCTTGGGAAATTGAAACTGGTGCACCTAAAATAGACCAAGAGGATCTAGTGATAGCAATACTCGATAGTGGCATACAGATAGAGCATGAGGATTTGCGAGACAAAATTTTGCCCGGTTGTGATTTCTTTGATGGTGATAGTGATCCTCGTAGTTTTGATGGTCATGGTACTCATGTAGCAGGTATTGCAGCAGCTATAGGAAACAATGGTATTGGTGTAGCAGGTGTAGCTTTTGGTTTAGGCGTTAAAATCTCACCTATAAAAATTTTTAATGATGAAGGCACAGAAGCTACTTTAGACAGTCTTGCTAATGCTATACGTTGGGCAGCAGGTCTGGGTACTGCAGGCTTCACTAAAAACCCTTATCCCGCAAATATTATTAATATAAGTTTAGGTGCTTTAGAAACTAGTCAAGCTATTGACGAAGCAGTTAAGGCAGCTTCTGAAGCAGGGGTTTTAATCTTTGTTGCAGCAGGTAACGATGGGATAGATAATAACTTACGCACCCCTGCCAATGCTCCTGATGCTATAGCAGTAGGTTCAGTTGATAGTGATTTTGGTCGCTCGAGCTTCTCAAATTATAATAACTTTGGAGGTAAAACAGTAGACATTATGGCCCCCGGTGGTCGATTAGTTGTAGGTAGTACTCCTACTTGTGCAGAAGGTAGTCACCCTAGCATCAACTACATCTTAAGTACATTTCCAAATAATAATTTCTCTTGCCTTTCAGGGACCTCTATGGCAGCACCCTTTGCTGCTGGTGTGGCAGCACTTATTTGGAGCAATAATCCTAGTTTGAGTGCTCAAGAGGTGAAGACCCGTATGTTAGAAAGCACCTACTTTGATCAAGAGTGGAATCCTAAAGCATATGGTCAAGGTGTTATTTGTGCAGATAAAGCATTAGGCGCTGAAACACTTTGTGGAAGATAACTGATAGTCTTGACTTTACTGAATTAGGGGTTATTGTAAAGAAAGGATAATAAACCAGCAAGCTACTGTACCAAGGCAAAATGTTTGGGCCTTGCATTAGTTTGGTCATTGCACTTAACTTGTTGTACTATCAGAGGGTGTAGAATGGTATAGGATTATAGTATAGATAGTTATAGTTGATGATTCTGTTCTGATGCTTAAGTTACTTAGCACTATCCTTAAAGCTGAGAATCATTCTGTGTGGTCTTATACAGAGGCCAAAAACCTTCTATATTACAAATTAGGAACTAGAGCCATTCAAGAGGGGCATAGTAGTTCCTGTGCTAACGATTATATATTTTAGGATAATGAATTTTCTTATTTTAGTAACGATATATTTATAAAAAGGTACACCATTCTATTATTCTTAAAGATATGAAGGCTTTTTTGAACAATAAACACCTAACAACTATAGCTGAAATTGATAGAGAGCATCAGAAGATAGTGACCTCTATAACTAATTTAGGGAAATTAGTTAGTCAGGACATGCCAGATTTTGGAAAAGTGAAAAGAGCTATTGTGGTTTTGGGTAGCTACATAAAAGCTCACATCTCTTATGAAGAGGATTGGCTAGCTAGAAATGTGGAGCAATTTAGTGAGCAGGTAAAAGATGTAAATAACAAATTCCCTGTTATCTATCAGGGATTAAAAGATAAGGTTGAAAAAGAAGGCAATTATGTAGAGTTATTAGAAGTGCTGTATGAATATGCAAAAGCTTGGTTTGCTGAACACATTAACGCAACTCACAATATTATCTGCAAGGCGATAAAAGATGAAACCCCAAATCTAGAACATTTAGTTTCAATACCTCAAATGCCTATGCAAAATCAATTTGCCTAAATAACATTAATTTATTTACTTCTATAAATCAAAACGCATACTGAGAAGTTATTTGACTACCCATACTAGAATTAATTAAGTTAAGACTCCCTTGCGATGTATTACAAACCTGTAGGGTTTTAAGATATGCATCTTCCAAAGATATGCCTCTGTCTCTTTGTTCTTGGTAAAACTCAACCATTTTTACTGCTAAATCATCATCATCGTAAGAATCAAATTTTTCAATAACTTCAAAGTCGTTTCTAGGTACTCTGTATCCTTGGTTCATCTTAATTATACCTTTCTGTGAGGTTTGCCTAACTTTATAGGCAAATTTTGAATTTAGATAGCTGGTGTTGGGATCTTTTTAAGATTAACACTACCTATCTTTATCACATCTAATATTATTGATTGATATTGGTGACAAAACTATTACTTCAATTCTCGTTTTTCTTAAAAATGCTAATGTTTTGTCAAAATTCCAAAATTCTTTTAGATCTAATATTCTGGTAGTGCAATTGCCTTTAGTACATGGAGTGTTTTCAAGGCATTACTGCTGAACTCAATACTGAATTCAAAGTATTCTATTTTTTATGATTCAGCTTCTACTTGCTATCGTTAGTTTCTTTTCTGTGTTACGTTATGGCCTAAAGGATAAGGAATTTCGTGGACTTGCTGTTTTTATACTAGGCATTGTTCTAATGGGATCATTATTTTATTGGCGGATAGAAAATTGACGTTTTCTGGACGCCCTATACTTTAGTGTAGTCACGCTTACTACAGTAGGTTATGGTGACCTGACGCCTAAGACGGATGCTGGCAAGATCTTTACTATTTTTTATATTCTTTTAGGGATAGGTACGGTGCTAGCTTTCATCACTGCTTTGGCCGAGAAGTGGCAAGAGCGTCGGCAGCAGTAAGGGGCCATAAATTTATGGACTGTAAACCTTTCATTGTTGTGCTCGAGAATAGTGTCAATATTGGCAAGTCCTATACGTGTAAGGATGTTTTAGGTACAGAAATCATGTCAGAAAAACAAGTGATAATTTAAAATCATCTAGAGAACCGCAAAGATGAGCACAGTTGCTCAACCAAATGGGATTTTTGGATCATTTGGTCACTGTTCTCAGGGCGACTAGGCAACCACTGAAGTAAATTTATTAGGTCTTGGGTAAGCTGGGGACTCGAGCCAAAGTAATCAAGCTGCTCCTCAAAATATGGTAAAAGCTGGTACTGAATTAAATCTTGAACAGGATTGTACTCACTGGACTGCTTCTCAGATGCTTCAAAATTCTGACTGTACTTGAGTAGCACTGGAAACACCTTTTCCCCTAACTGAGTGACACTCCATTCATGCCATGAACTTGGTTCTCCTTCTGCCCACTCCCGAAGAACAAACTGTATGGGGTATTTTTTATGTATTTTTGTAAGCCAAGTATCTACCCGTTTTTGGAATTTTGTCCAATTACCACGGTAACTGTGCTCGAGCACATCATGCATTATCTCAACAGTATTGGAAAGTACAAAAAAGCGTTCATCCCAGTGAATCGTCATACCTAAACCACTAAAACGCTCAGCTAGAGAACCCGGGCAAAGTGGCTTGGGAATACCTCTTTTGATGGCTTTATGTTGCTCCTCAGAAACAATGTCTCTAAAACAAGCAACCAGCATCATCCAATCCCAAGGTCGAGTATTACCATGACCAAAGTAAGGAAAGGGGTAATTATCAATAGTCATGATTTAATCTACTCAAATTCTTCCCAAGCAAAAGGTAAATCAAACTTAAATTTAGCTTCTTTGTACCAAGGGAACCACAATCTAAGTTTTGAACCGCTAGGGGTACTACTATCTACTAGCACAATGCTAGTATCATCATCATAGAAATAGTAATTTTCATAGTTTATATAAAGAAATTGCTGTGCTAACAACCAAATAATAGCCTCCGTATAGGTTTTGCAACTACCATCACGGTTTTTAAGTAGTAATGGATCAACCATATAGTGATCATGAATCCAGTAATAAGCTTCTTTGCTATTGCAATTAGCTGGACCTTTTAACTGATAGAGTAGGAATCCTAAGCCATCACCAGCTTCTATATAAAGAATAACTGAAGATTTTAGCAAAGTAATAACATTAGAGGGCAACATATCTATAGTCTCTTTAGGATAACCCAAACCCTGAGGGGAAATTATGTGGTTATAGGCATTCTCTAGTTTTCCTGCTAGCTCTAAATAAGAGTAATCTATATAATCTATATAAAATTGACCTGTCTCGAGTAACAAATTAACATGCTCAGCAGGTAGATTAAAACCCAAATGCTGTTCTGCAGCCTTAATCGTGCTAGCAGGTACTGCTTTGCCTAACTCTAGGGATAAAAGCTCTTCATCGATTATTGGGAACTGTTGTGCAAAATCAACTGTTGCCTTTTGGAAATCACGTATACGTTTTCCAAAAGGATGTGAAGTATCTCTTAAGTGGTGAGTCATGGGTGCTATATCTACAATCTTGAACTGTTGACTACCACGCACACGTTCTCGCCTACTCCAAGAGCGTCCAAATATATTTGTTTCATATACTCTAGAGAATGTTCCTTGAAGAGTTAATTCACTAGCATCTTTTGGTAAATCAAAGCTACAAGCGTCATGTAACCCTTTATCTTGATCTTTTTCTAAACGGATCTGGCACACCTCTAGGCTATCCACAACAATGTTCAGGTCAGCATCATATTCCTCCTCATCCCAAATTTGGATAATGACAGGTGTAGTTTCTATATCCATACCTGCTTCCAAAGTAAATACTGCTGATGCCATCATATTTTTTATGCAGCCTGTTAAAAGAATACAACCTGCTACAACAATAAGCAATGTTTTCAGAAAGCTTTCCTTTCCAATAAAAGTTTTCTCAAATTGATTTGTAGTTCGCATTTAATTTTCTTCATTCCACTGCTGGTACACAGGGGTTTGTGCTACCTTTTTAAAATATGGTAAGTCAGGAAACCTTCGTTGCACCTGATAAACCAGAGCATAAGCTTCGTAACTTTGCCCTAGTGCCAGCAAGATCTCTACTTTATTTTTCAAAACTGTACTGTATTCTTCTTCTTTACTATTCCACTCAAGCTTTTCTTCAACAGCAATGTTTATATGCTCGAGCGCTTCCTCGAGCACAGCAGTAGCCACTTCACCTGCCTCTATTAAGTCTCGTCCTTTTTTAAGGCCGTACCAAGCTAGTGTGTTGTGGGCTAATAGTTCTGCTGTGCGAGCAAATTGCCCCTCTTCAGAAGAGTAAAACAAAGCCTCATGATTTTTAGTATACTCGAGCAGATTTCTCGCTAAACTCTCAACTTCAATCTGATGTTCAGGTTTCCCTTTTTCAACAAGATCATTTAAACACCACAATTCGCCCTGCAAAGCAAAAATGTAATTGTATCTAAGAGTATCATCCTTAGAAAAATCCTCTAAAAACTCAGAGCAAAGCTCTATAGCTTGTTCATATTTTACTAAGGCTTCACTAGCTTCCTTCTCTTGCTGCTTACTTGCGGCTTTATTAAGTCTCTTAGCCTTTTTGAGAGATTTAAGCATGCGGGTAGCCTTAATATCTTTATCAAGATCACCAAGTTCCACACCTCGGTTTTGTAATTGCTCTAAAATTTGCAGTTGAGTAGGATCCTTACCCTTCTCTAAAAGGTTTACTAGTTTTACATTACCTTTAAGTAGCAAAGTTTTGAGGTTTGTTAGTTCCAACAGGCCTTTGGGTAAATGCTCAAGCTGGCAATTTTCTAAATTAAGAACTTCTAGTTGCTCTAATCTATCCAAACTAGGAAAAGTAGTAAAAGAGTTATCTGACAAGCCAAGTTGCTTTATTGCAGGTAGTGATAAAAGAATTTTAGGAAAGGTTTTCAATTTTCCATTATTCCAACTAAGTGCTTCTAGATTAAGCAAATTTTCTAATCCCACTGGAATAATTTTTATACCATCCAATGATAGAAACTTAAGATTTACCAGCTTCGACAAGTCAATACTCTTCAAAGGGTTTTCGTCTAGTACTAGGTGCTCGAGGCTAGTTGGCAAGCTAGGCAATTTGGTAATTTCATTATCCATAATACTCAGCATCTTTAACTTGTTAAGCTCGGAAAGTCCAGCAGGTAAGTTTGTAAAACCACTCCAAGCCAATGACAACTCTTCTAAATTCGTTAACTTTCCAAGTGAATCGGGGAGCTTTTGACCATTAGGTTTAATCATTGTTAGCATTAATGATTTAAGTCTTGTTAACTTGCCTAAGGATTTTGGAATGCGCTCGAGGTTTTCTGCCGTTATGTGTAGCTTATCAATGGATTCAAGCCAGTTTTTGACCTCTTCAGACTCAAAGTCTGCCCCTGAGTCTTCAAGTTCAATTAGTTTGTTTACAACTTCAACCCTAAAGACATTCTGAGGATTCTCTTCTAATTCTTCCTTTTCAAAAAGATTATTTTTAAGCTTAGTTAGTCGCTCGAGCTGCTCAGCTGTCATACTAGGTTCATCAAGGTGCAAGTCCAACATTTGTTCCCACTCCTCATCACGCTCAGGCCAGTTTTCTAATAGTTCAACCATTCCATTGGTATCTTCAGCCAAGACTAGCGCTTGCATTTCTTGCGTTAGCTCTGATTCTTCAAGTTCTTCAGGTTTAGCTTGAGATTCTTTTGACTTAGGCGCAGTAAAAACAAACCCTTTACGAAGCAGGCTCTTCCCTGCCCAAATGTATCCACGCAAAACCTCGTCATCTAGGTTGCCCTCAAAGTCAAATATTTTAGGTGACAGCCACCCAATATCCTCATCACCCCAGTCAAATCTTGGCAGATAATAGTTTCCATAAACTTCCATTGCATGATCAAATGAAATAAAAGCTTTCCCATACACATCGCCAGTAATCTCAAGCCAGCCATCATTATATTCACCATAGACAACATTTTCTACTTGGACATCCCCTTCAATAAACATGTGACTATCCTTATGTGCCAAACTTTGGGCATGCACACTACCTGTAATCAAAATAGCTGTTGGATAGGTGTATGTCATTTGACTAAAAACACCACTTACTTGAACACCACCTTCAATAATGAGTCCTGAAGCCAAACCCATGTCAGCGGTGTCCTCAAGGTCAAGATGCCCCTCGTATCTTAAGCCGTTACGGAAATGAAAAATACGTTCTTGCTTTCCTCGCAGCTCACTAGCCCAACCTAGATTAAAAAACTTGCTGTATACGGGATGGTCTTCTATTTCAGCAGCAAACAGTTCATTTGCTATAGACCCTTCAATAATTGTATTACTAGCTTGGGTAACCACATAACCTTGCCCTTTCCAATTCTTTATAAGCCTCTCAAAGATTTCTCGCCCTTTATTAGCTGTTTTATAAGTAGCATTGAATACCAAACAAGGTTTAGAAATTTCTCCTCTACGAATCCTTAAGGCGTTATTAGTTTCTGACACTTCAAAAAACTGATTGTTGTTTGGGTGCTCGAGGTACACTAAGTTAACATCTTTGGGTTCAGAATATTGCTCCATATTTAATCTACTCAAATTCTTCCCAATCCAAATACAAACCAAATTGAAAGGCGTCTTCTTCGCACCGAGGGGGAACCAAACTAAGCCTTAAGCTGTTAGGAGCACTACTATCTACTAGCACAACATGATTAGGGCTTCCATCAGTATAGTAAGCATAATAAAAGTACTCATAGTTACTAGCAAAAAACTGCTGTGCGAGCAGCCAAATCATAGCGTCAGTATAATTTTTACAGCTACCGTCACGGTTTTTAAGTAGTAATGGATTAACCATATCGTCATCATGGATCCAGTAATAGGCTTCTTTGCTATTGCAATTGGCGGGACCTTTTGGCTGATATAGTAGTCCTGCTAAACCATCACTAACTTCTGTGTAAAGAATAACTGAAGATTTTAGCCAAGCAATAACATCAGAGGGGGGGCGTTCCATAGATTCCCTAGGTTCTCCCCAACCCCAAGGGTCGATCATGTAATCATGAGCATTGTTGAGTCTTTTTGCTGACTCTATATAAGAATCACCTATATAAAATTGACCTGTCTCAAGCAACAAGCTCACATGCCCAGCAGGCAGGTTGAAACCTAGACGTTGCTCTACTACCTCAACTACATCAGCAAAAGTTGGTTCCCCCAACCTTAAGGGAAAATCTATACCTTCATCATCAACTATAGGGTACTGTTGCTCGAAATCAACAATTGCCTCATGAAAATCACGTATACGTCTTCCAAAAGGACGTGAAGTGTCCCTTAAATGGTGAGTCATGGGTGCTATATCTACAATCTTGAATTGTTGCCTAACATGCTCATGTTGTCGCCTACTCCGATTTTTTTCATATGGTTTAGAGAACGTTCCTTGAAGAGTTAATTCACTAGCATCCTTTGGTAAATCAAAGCTACAAGCATCATGTAATCCTTTATCTTTACCCTTCTCCAAACGGATCTGACACAGCTCTAGGCCATCCACAACAATGTTTAAGTCAGCGTCGTCTTCCTCATGATCCTGAACTTGTATAATAACAGGGATAGTTTCTATGTTCATGACTGTCTCCAAAGTAAATACTGCTGATTTTGGAGGTTTTGTGCCTCAAAATTTTGCACTTATTTGACCTTTATTAAGTAATTTATCCTCTCTGGTAAAGACGTTCCAGCTTTTTAATAATGGCTAAAGGCGATCTTTCAGGGATGTTTTCCTCAAATTTCTCCCAAGCAATATATAAATCGAATTGAAAACCAAGCCAATCATGTGCTTCTTCATCATAATTACCCCAATGCCCATTTGGTAAAGGGCGATTACTAGGAAAAGTTAAATCGAGAGTCAAAGCCCTTAGAGCGCTGCTATCTATTAATAAAACATGTGTATCTTCACCAGCATAGTGGAAAGCATGATAGAAAAATTTTTGGGAATAAAAATAATTGTTTGCTAAACACCAAATCATCACTTCAGTGTAATTTTTGTAACTTCCATCAGGGTTTTTGATTAGGTGTATATCTCCATCCTGATGAAACCAACAATAGACTCCTTGATTATTGCACTCAGGCAAGTATATTATAGCCCCTAAACCATCACCCACTTCTGTGTAAAGAATAACTGAAGATTTCAAAAAGGTAATTAAATTAACAGGGAATTCTTCTAAAGTTTCTTGAGGTGTTTTCCAAATATTGATCATTTGATTGTAGGCATTATCGATTCTTTCCACTGGTTCACTACCAGACTCAACAAGATTAAAATAATTTACTTTGCGCAGTAGATCTACATGTTCAGCTGGTAAGCTGAATCCTAAGCGTTGCTCTGCAGCCTTAATCATGCTATCAGGTACTCCTTCCCCAAACTCTAGGTTAGTGCTGGGAATAATACTGTACCTAGATTTACTTTCCGGATAGTGCTTTTCAAAAGCAAGCACTGCCTTTTTAAAATCAAGTAGGCGCTGACCAAATGGATGAGAGGCATCCCTTAAAGTCTGCATTATGGGTGCTATATCTATAATTTTAAACTTTTGGTGGCCACTTACACTTTTTTGCTTATCAAAATGATAATAATCATAAGTTCCAGAAAGGATTAATTCTCGAGCGTCCTTTGGTAAGTCAAAGTTATAGGTAATATAATTTCTTTGATTTTCCTTCTCCTTTTCCAAAAAAATGTGGCAAACATCAATACCATTTACAATTAAGTTTAAATTGGCTTGCGTATACTTGTCGCTTTCAACACGTATGGCAATTGGGATGGTTTCTATGTTTTTAGTCATATAATTCACCAAATTAATACTTAGCAGAAAACTGTCTAAAATTTTAAATGGGTTCCCAGCTCTAGATTATTCAAATTTATCCCATGCAATTTCTAAATCGAATTGAAACCCTAGCCAATCTAGTGCTTCTTCATGTGTAAAGTTGTCATTTGGTAAGGGACGAAGGCTAGGAAAAGTTAAATCTAAGATTAAGGTACTCGGGGTGCTGTGGTCTACTAATAAAACATGTGTATTCTCGCCAGCATTATGGAAAGCATGATAGAAATATTCACTATCTGAGAAAAGTTGATTTGCCAACAACCAAATCATTGCCTCAGTATAGTTCTTACAACTTCCATCACTATTTTTAAGCAAAATTGGGTCATATTGCCCCTGATAAAGCCAATAATAGGCTCCTTGTTTACCACATTCAGAAGTCCCTAGTTGATAAAGTAAGCCGCCTACCCCATCACCCACATCTGTATAAAGAACAACTGAAGACTTAAAAAAAGCAATTGTATTTGCATCAATATTACATCCTTCTAAATCTCCCCAATTATAAGCATTAGTAATTTTCTCCGCTGGATCACTACCAGAGTCACCACAAGCAAAATAATTCATCTTGCGCAATAAGTTTACATATTCAGTCGGTAGGTTAAATCCTAGGCGCTGCTCAGCAGCTTTAATCATGCTATTAGATACTCCCTTCCCAAATTTTAAGAAAGTGCTGGGACTATACATAGCTTCACTTTTTGGGTAGTTTTGATCAAAGGTTAGCATTGCCTTTTTAAAATCAAGTAAGCGTTGACCAAATGGACGAGATGTATCTCTTAAAGTTTGCATTATGGGTGCTATATCTATAATTTTGAAATTCTGGCTGCCACTTACGCTTTGGTGCTTACTATCATAATGCTCGTAAGTTCCAGAAAGATTTAATTCTCGAGCATCCTTTTGTAAGTCAAAGGTATAGGTAACATACTTACCTTGATCTTTTTCACCCTTTTCCAGAAGAATGTGGTAAACATTTATACCACCTACAGTTAGGTTTAAATTAGCTTGTGTATGCTCGTTGACCCAAATGCGTACGGCAATAGGAGTGGTTTCTATGTTTTTAGTCATATAATTCACCAAATTAATACTTAGCAGAAAACTATCTGAAGATATTACTTCTTGAAAATATCCTTGCCCTTAAGGAGTCTCTCATAAGCTTTGTCATCAACAAACCAGAATTCGTTGTCATACTCGTCATAGCTGTAAACCTCTCCTTCTAAAGGAAGTTGCTGCTTTTTTGATTCCCACTCTTCTTTAGAAATGCTGTAGGGAATAATTTGAGCTGAGCAACCACTAATCGTATCCCTATTAAATGTAAAAGCCTTTGCCTTAACCTGACCTTGAACCCTAAAATGGTATGGTTCACAGCAAAACATATGTTGCGCCTGAACATTTCCACGAACATCAAAGCTTCCACCAGGTTCTCCAAAACCGAATATGATGTTTTCTACCTCTACATTGCCTGCTACGACCAATTCTGTCCAATTAGACGTAAAAAGATTTTTTGCTTTCAAATTCCCCTGAATATAGATGTAAATAGGGTAGGTGTCTTCATTATCGCCTATGTCTAGGTTACCATTGATTACTAGGTCTCCCTCCACAACAATATTACGCATTTCTGTCTGAGCCTTAGGGTTTGAGATATCAACACGCAGACGCAAATCACTATCAAAGGTTGCATCACCTTTATATAGGCAAAATTGACGTAGGAATTTACTTGGTAAATTAAGCTCAACGTCAAGAAACTCAGGTTGAAAACGGTTCTTAACATCTTGCCATGAAATAAGTTGGTAATCTTTGTCAGTATCTGACTCTTGGTGTTTTGCCATGAGAGTTTTGGCAGCAGTAGCTAAAGCTAACTCAAACTCAGCAGCAGAAACCTCTTTAGCATGTTTAAGCCGATTTTTTATAAAACCTGTTACAGTTCCTACTAATGTTTTACTATTTTGAGAGGTTATAACTTTCCCCATTTCCATTCGAAAGCTATTAACCTCATATGTAAAACCTGCTGACGGCTTCAATGATGGAAAGCGTGATGGAATTGCACTAACTTCATAAAGAGTAACAAAAGAAGTGGAGTCATCTTTTTGAACTATAAAATAGCGCTTCTCTACATTTTCATTTTCCATCAACTAATTTCCTTCATTGATTTATTGCTTTCTTGATTGGTTGTCATATAAATTCCCCATCGCTTCACAGCTTCCATTTCAGCAGGATCACAAATCATAAAAAAATCTGATGCGACAGCAAAACATAAAAACATAGCAATTGCTTTGACCTGCTTATAGTCAAACGCATACTTAGCAACAAATTTCTCAGGTGTGCTTTTACGTAAAGATAAGCTAGGAAGCCTAGTCAAATGGAAAAATAAGAAGCTGTAATCAACGTGTCCTTCAATTGCTGCAAGCATAAATGCAGGCAAATAGTAAAGAAGTCCTTTTTCATCCAAAAATGATAGAGCAGATTCTTTATCCGATAAATCCTTTAAGGCTAATTCCTGCCAGTGCTCATCACAGTCTTTTTTTCTCGCCTTTAAAATCTCTAAATCTGATAAGCGGTCATCCATAGCAAGAGCTTCATGAAGTGTTGTACCATCTTCTCGCAGCACATTAGCAAAAGCCCGCTTTATTTCTATGATGATTGTTGTTTTACCAAGTTGATCTATACTAAACACGTTCCCAAGGACGAGTAAATCTCTTATGCTTGAATGTTCCTCTCTCTATTTTTGCATTGCGTAGAAAAACGTGTAGTGCAGGCAACATTTCAAAGTGTAGCTTATGCAAATGTTGTTTTTCCTTTTCAGGAAATCCAGCACCATTTCTTGGCAAGGTCATACCCGAAGCCTTTGCCATTTCAAACTCAAAGTAAGTCATATTACCGTAAGGACGCTTAGGATCAATATAAGGCAATACTCCTTCCCTTACACTCAATTTTCGAATCAACATAATGTGCTCATGAGTCAACTCAAATCTGTTTTTAAGGTTAATTCCTAGTATTTCCAGTGAAGTTGTATCAATCTTACTCTTTTGACAATCGTACATACCCGGCTTTATTTCTCCATGGTCAAGTACTATTTCCAAGGCTTGTGCCAGTGAGCCGATCGCACTTTTCAAGTCTTCTGTTAGCACTTGTTTGCTAGATTCTTCAATAGCCGATTTTGCAAACTCTAGTACTTTTTCATCTAAATTCTGAGTGTCATCCACTTCATCAAAACGACTAAATGAAATGCCCGGTGCACCACTTTCAACCATCAACCAATATAACTTTGCGCAACGCGGAAGTTTCTCATGCAATGCGTTGAATTCCAAACTTGTTTCGTCTTCAATATTCATTAGAGATTAATCGAATACTAGATTCGTTCCCAAACCCAATCCTGACGGTTGAATTTAAATATTCCCCTATCTATTTTTGCATTGCGTAGAAAAACGTGCAGAGCAGGTAACATTTCAAAGTGTAGCTTGTGCAAATGCTGCTCTTCCTCTTCTGGAAACTTTGCGCCATTTTCTGGTAAGGGCATCCCCAAAGCTGCTGCCATGTCGAGTTCAAAGTAGGTCATGCTCCCATATGGACGCTTAGGGTCAATATAGGGCAACACTCCCTCCCTCACACTCAGAATTCGGATCAGCGCTATGTGCTCATTAGTTAACTCAAACCTGCTTTTAAGATCAACTTCTAGTACTTCTAGTAGAAAGGTATCAATCTCACTCTCTTGACAATTGTAAATACCTGGCTTTATTTTTCCGTGATCAAGCATTATTTCCAAGGCTTGTGCTAGTGAACCAACTGCACTATTCAAGTCTTCTGTAGGCGCTTGTCCATCAGCTTCTTCTATAGCTAACCTTGCAGCTTCTAGCACTTCCTTGTCTAGGTCCTCATCCTCACCCACTTCAAAGTCACATAGCTCTTCTTCTACTGCTGAATCAATACCTCCAAATGAAATACCCGGTGCGCCCCTCTCAACACCTACCCAGTATAATCTTGCGCAGCGCAGAAGCTTTTCATGTGCTGTACTGAATTCTAAACTTATTTCATCTTCCATTAATTCAAGGCTATGGCATCAATACGATCAATTCGGATAATCAAACGATCATGCATTTGATTGCGTACTTCAACTGCCTCATTACCAACAATTTTAGTTACAAGACCGGGAATGGTTTGACCATTAACATAAAATGTCAAGCCTTTATTTTCGTTTTGGCTTAAGTCAAGTAGTTCTTGATAGTGTGATAACATGTTTGCCTCCTGAGGTGCACTTTGTGCGGTAGTATCTTGTGAAATGAAAACAGTAACTGTAATTATAAATGCTGCTAGTACTATGACTAATGAACTTTTAGAGAAGTTGAATTTAGCAAAGCTTTTCATAATAGTTCCTTTCTATGAACTAATTGTATAATATTTCTTCTTTAACAGCTTGGCGCATTTCAAAATCATTTTCATAGGCAAGAGCTTGCTTAAGCGCTTTTTTATAAGCATCATTGTTACCTTGCTTTTCAAAAATATCAGCTTTGGCCAAGAACTGCTGAGCGATATCTCTATCTCTATCTTTTGATGCCTCTTCTTGGAGTCTTAGTGCAATTATGCTGTCAAAAATATCTAGTAGAGTTTCCCACTCATTCTTTTTGCTGTGGTGAAAGCAAAGCTGTTTTAAGCAATTTACTTTGCAATCAAGCCTGTCTTTTTTGGAAAGCTCGAGTTCAATAGGAGGAGGCACATTCCACTCAGGCAAGAACGTGTCTCTGATCAAATCATAGAAGTTAAGCATTTTGGCTAGCCACCATAGGCGTAATTCCTTATTCCAATCAATGTCAGTAACAGCAGGATTAGGTGAATCTTTAGCAAGTTCTTCAATAAAGAGTCGGATCAACTTGGCTAGACATGTTAAGTGCGCTGGTGTGGAAATTTCAGGAGGGACAGGTTCTAAGTACAAGTTACCTGTTTGACCAATAGGTACTAGAAGATCTAAAACCTCATCTAAAACTTGACTAGCAGGTAGTGTTTTAGCCATGAAGCCTAAAGCTTGCAACAATGACTCACCTCCTCCATTAGAAGTGTAAACTGTTATGTTTTTACCATATATCTTTACTGCCATAAATTGTTCCTATACCTTTAGTTGATTAGCAGGGAATGATCTGCTATTATCGTCCAGATATGTCTTTGGTTAGACTTTTAATAAGTGTACTACACAGTTAGGGTTTTGAACAACTCTATATTATTGTGACTCTCAATTATGGGTAAGTGTACTTACGCACAAAAACGTCATTATTCCCTGCGCTAGGAGTCGCTAAATCCCCCTTAGTATCACCTACTACTATAATATTACCTAAACTATCTATTACTACATCTCTACCAACATCATTAGCAGTAGTACCAAATTGAGCAAACCATAAAGACTCTCCCTGATTATTATATTTACCTATAAAAGCATCCTTACCGCCAAACTTGTTGCCTGCTAAACTAAGGGTTGTGTCTCCTGTTACTATTATGTTATCTGAACTATCTATAGTCCCTTTTAGTTCTGTAGGAAATGCACCACCAATTACTTGCTTCCACAACTCGTTACCATCAACATCATGTTTGCTTGTACTAGAAGGGAAGATCCTTGTTGTTAATAAAATGTTATTGTTGCTATCTAAAACAATGCTTCGAGGCTCATTATAATTACTATTACCAAATTGTTTTGTCCATAATTTGTTACCATTTGTATCATACTTACGTATAAAAGCATCACTTTTGCCTTGATTATTGGCTGCTAGATTAGCCCAAGTGTACCCTGTTACTATCACATTATTATTGTTATCCACTGTTATCGCATAAGCTTGATCATTTTGCCAAGTACCAAATTGCCTTGTCCACAAAATATTACCTGCACTATCAAATTTCCTCACGAAACAATCAAAGCTTCCTAAAGCGTTTATTTGTAAACTGCCTTTGGTGTAGCCTGTTACTATTATATTATCATTACTATCTATTGCTACTGCAGTGGCTTGTTCATCTTTATTAGTGCCAAATTGCCAAGTCCACAAAATATTGCCACCACTATCATACTTGCGTACAAAGGCATCATCTAACCCTGTACTGCCTGCTAGATCACCTTCTGTGTAACCTACCACTATTATGTTATCACTACTATCTATTGCTAATGAATAAGCCCTATCAGAATCGTTGGTGCCAAATTGCTTTGTCCACAGCTCATTACCATCGTTATCATATTTGTTTAAGAAGACATCCTCGAATCCTAAGTTACTACCTTCTAAACTTCCATAGGTGTAACCTACCACCACTATATTGTCATTGCTATCTATTGCTACTGCTCGAGCTATATCGCCAACGCTAGTACCAAATTGCTTAGTCCAAACTGGCACTATGGGTAATGTGTCAGCTAATAGCAAGTAACCTACATCCTCTGCACTATGTGAGGTCTCATTATCTGCAGACTTCTCTTCTTCTACTCTTACACTTACTTGATTAGTATTTAAATTCTTGTAACGTAGTGCTGCTGGATCATTGCTATTATAGCTTTGAATGCCTGCTAGAAATACTGGCTCCTCACTTTCTACTGGTGCAGCAAAGCCAAAGTCTATAATATTAAAATTATGTGTTACACCTCCCTTTATTCCTGCTGTGATAGCTACGTTCCCCAACTTTTCCTGTCCCTGTGATACTGCTATATATCCTACTGTTTCACCAACATGGCTTCCATTTGCTCCTTCTTCCTCTTGCAACCTTACTTGGAACCCACTATTATTTGGGTTTTGCCTTGTAGTTATTGCTGACGCACCATTAACTGTTTGTGATTGTGTAAGTATAACTGGATTATTAAAGTTTTGCTGCAAATTAACTTGTTTGAAGATGTGATTAACTATTGTTTTACCTACTTCAAAACCCAAGCCATTCTGAAAAGACCATAGACCTTCTTCCATTACGAGGTAACTTAATTCCTCAGTACCATGCCCTCCATCTAAATAATCCCACTCATCTATTTGAAAATAAAAAGAGTTTGAACTAACCAATTTTATCCTTACCAAGCTAGGATTACCATAATTGTAAGAAACTGGTTGCATAATGACCACTGGATTTTGGTAATTGTCTAATAACTCAATGAAATGCCACTGGCTACTATCAGTTTGGCTAACACTTAATCTAGCTGCTTCACCAATGTTGATACCCAAGTTTGAGGCAGTAGTCAGCCCTAAACTTTGTCCATTTAAGCTAAGGCGAGATAGTATTTCTACTTTCCCTTCTTTGGGTGTTATATCAGGCGGAATATTTGTAAAAGGTATATGGTCTGTTATTGTCTCATCAGAAAAATCACTACTATCTAAATCCTGACAACTCACTAGTAGTAGACTTATTAAAATTAGTAAATAAATTCGGTACATTATTAATCCTTTCGTAAATTTGTAAGCTATTAATATAAAAAGGAATCTGCCTATATAGAGAAATATTTATTTGTTAAGGGCGAATATACTTACGTACAAAAACATCTTCCCCTCCTGCACTACTACTACCACGTGTTAATTGACCTTTTGTATATCCAACCAAAAATACATTACCTTGAGGGTCTGTTGCTATTGCAATAGCCCTATCATTACTGGTAGTGCCAAATTGCTCTTTCCATAGCTCATTGCCATTATCATCGTATTCGCGTATAAAAGCATCATATTTCCCTGCATTATGACTAAACAGATTACCCCTAGTGAAGCCTGCTACTATAACTCTATATTCCTTATTATTAGTATTGGAAGGATTGAAGGTTGTTATTGCAGTAGCCCTATCATAGTTGCTAGTACCAAATTGCTCTGTTCGCAAACTATTGAAGCTAGTATCATATTTGCGTACAAAAGCATCATCAAAACCAGCAGCGCCACCTGCTAGATTGCCCTTGGTATATCCAGCGATTTCTATTCTACCTATAATAGGTTCTACTTTTATTGCTTTAACATAATCATTATCACTAGTACCAAATTGTCTTATTTGTAACTCATTACCTACGGTACTATAACGGCGTAGAAAAACATCGTTTTTTCCTGCATGGGTTCCTGCTAGATTATTAGAAGTTATACCTGCTACAAAGATATCGTTATGAGTGTAATCTTGACGTATTGATACTGCATAGGCTTCATCAAGCCCACTAGTGCCAAACTGTTTTGCCCACACTTTGTTTCCATCATTGTTGTATCTATTTACAAAAACATCAGTAAGCCCTGCATTACTGCCTGCCAAATCACCTGTGGTATATCCTACCACTACCACATTACCAAAAACATCTACTGCTATACCTCGAGCAAAGTCACTGCCACTACTGCCAAACTGCTTTGTCCACACAACATTACCTGAAGAATCATATTTGCGTAAAAAGCTGTCCCACAAACCCGCATTACGACCTTTCAAATTGCCGTTTGTGTACCCTGTGACAAACACATTTTTGGAATTATCTACGGCTACAGCTACTGCTGTGTCAGAACCACTAGTACCAAATTGTCTAGTCCACAACACATCGCCAGAGGAGCTATATTTGCGTACAAAAGCATCAAGCCCTCCTGCACTACTGCCTTCTAAACTACCAGAGGTAGATCCCACTACAAGAAGACTTGCATCAACACTATTCTCTACTGCTGCTCCTCTGGCATAATCATTGTTACTAGTACCAAATTGCTTGCTCCACTTTAATGAAAGTGAAGGTATATTAGCTAAGGATAAGTAACCTACACTCTCTGCTGCATGCAATGTTTCAGCATCTGCAGATGCCTCTTCTTCTACACGTACTTTTACTGTACTTACACCTAAGTTTTTGTATCTTAGTGCTGCTGTATCTGCTTCATTATAGCTTTGTATTCCTGCTAGGAATACCGGTTTTTCACTTTTCAGTGGGACACTAAAGCCAAAGTTTATAGTTTTAAAATTTTGTGTTACATTCCCTTTTATCCCTGCCACTATAGCTACGTTTCCTAATCTTTCTTGTCCTTGTGACACTGCTATATATCCCACTGTTTCGTTGCCATGTATACCATTCCCTCCTTCTTCCTCTTGTACTTTTACTTGGAATCCACTACCATTTAGTTGTTGCCTTGTAGTTATTGGGTCTGCACCATTGTAGGTCTGAGATTGAGTTAAGATTACAGGATTTGTAAAGTTTAGTTGCAAATTCACTTGCTTGAAGTTATGATTTGCTGCTGTTTTGCCTGCTTCAAAACTTAAGCCATTCTTAAGAGACCATATTCCTTCTTCTAAAACTAGATAGCTGATTTCCTCTATACCATGTGAACCATTTAGATAGTTCCATTCAGCTATTTTAAATTGAAAACTATTTGAAGCCACATCTTTTATACGTACTACAGCAGGATCACCAGCATTGTATGACAAAGGTTGCATTATAACTACTGGGCTTTCATAGCTTTCTAATAGGTTAATTGTGTGCCACTGGTTACTATTAGCTTGGCTAACACTTACCCTGCCTGCTTCGCCTATATTTACTCCCAAATTAGCAGCAGTAGTAAGTCCTAGATTCTGTCCATTTAAACTAATACGAGAAAGCACTGATACTTTACCTTCTGCAGGCAAAGTATCTGCTGGTACATCTGTAAAGGGTATTGGATCAGTTATTACCTCACTAGAATCATTGTCCAAATAATTTGTGTTGTTGTTGAGTTTCTGGCAGCTCGATAGTAAAATTATTAAAGTTATTGTATAAATTCTTAACATAATTATTTGACCTTCTTTCTTTAAAAGTTATTTGAGGAATTTTTGAGACTGTGCTCCTTTTTCACAGGGTTAACATTAAATAGCCAAGTGTTAAATTGACCTGAAGTTATTGCACTAGATGGTTCTATACATTTCTTATCAACTTGTAATCTTTAATAAGTCACTTTTTGAAAACAACTTATACATCAGATTTTAGAAGCCCCTAAAGGCAAGCTATAAATCCTAGTTTTATCTTTGATAATCTAAGCCTATGTGATTTTAGAGCTACAGTAAGCTAGAAAATTTTAGGCCTTCAAATTTACTGTGGGAGAAACTTTTATGGATTAACTATAATTAGGGTAATTACAAAATCCTGTGTTCCTAGAAGTTTTATAAGTGATATTTTAATATATCACCTCCTTTAAAACAATCCTACTAGTAGGGCGTGTCATGAGCGTGTCATGAGAGGTTTAGAGATTGTCTAGGAAAGTGATTCTACTACTTTGGTGGTGTTCAACCACACAACTAGCATCATTCAGCCCCCAAATTGAGTGTTACCATAAACAAAGTAAGGAAAGGGATAATTATTAATATTCATAATATTACAGCGCAAGGTCATAATAAAACTAATTCCACACTCGTTCCAAAGCTCTGCTTTGGAATGCATACCCAAAATGCTCTGCATTGTTTTACATGACGCAGAGCGTCTCAGGTATGGATTCCCAAATAGAATTTGGGAACCAGTGAAAGGTATTTCTGAGTAATGTTGCGTTGTAAAATTAAGAGGTGCGTAATTTTACGCACTATTTTTATCTTTAGGTAAAATTTGCTATGGATAGGTATACTTGCGTACAAATACGTCAAATATTCCTAAATTACTTCCTGATAAATTACCTGCAGTGTCTCCTGCCACTATCACTTCATTACCGTTGTTTACTGCTACTGCTTTAGCAGTGTCAGAATCTTTGGTACCAAATTGCTTTGTCCACAATATGTTTCCCAAACCATCGTATTTTCTTACAAAAGCATCGTAGCTTCCCAAGCTATTTCCTATTAAAGAACCTAGAACTTGTCCCACTACCAAAACATTATTACTGTTATCTACTACTACTCCCTCAACCGTATCATTCAAACTAGTACCAAACTGCTTTGTCCACAATACATTCCCTAAACTATCGTATTTCCTCACAAAAGCATCGTAGCCTCCCACTTTACTTTCCGCTAGAATTCCAGCAGTTGCTCCTGCTACTAAAATATTATTACTACTGTCTACTACCACTGTATAAGCACGGTCAGGATCACTAGTACCAAATTGCTTTGTCCACAATATATTTCCTAAACTATCGTATTTACGTAAAAAAGCATCCATGGCTCCAGCATTACTTCCTGCTATAGAGCCTGAAGTCTGCCCTGCTACTAATACATTATCATCTTTATCTACTGTCACTGCTTCGACAGAGTCATATGTATTGGTGCCAAATTGCCTTGTCCACAATACATTCCCTAGATTATCGTATTTTCTTACAAAAGCATCGTAGAATCCAGCACTACTTCCTGCTAAAGGACCTTGGGTGGTTCCTGCCACCAACACATCCTTACTGCTGTCTACTACTATTCCATGAACAAAATCATTACTGAGAGTGCCAAATTGCCTTGTCCACAATACATTCCCTAGATTATCGTATTTTCTTACAAAAGCATCGTTGAGTCCAGCACTACTTCCTGCTAAAGGACCTTGGGTGGTTCCTGCCACCAACACATCCTTACTGCTGTCTACTGCTACTCCACTAGCATAATCATTACTGAGAGTGCCAAATTGCTTTGTCCACAATACATTTCCTGTACTATTATATTTTCGCACATAAGCATCTCTAATCCCTGCACTGTTTCCTGCTAGAGAACCCCATGTTTCTCCCGCTACCACAATTGCATTACCCTTTGTCACCATTGCACTAGCAACGTCAAAATTACTAGTGCCAAATTGCTCCGTCCATGCAGGAACTACTGGTGGTATGTTAGCTAAGAGTAAGTAGCCTACATCCTCTGCTCCATGCAATGTCTCTGCATCTGCAGATTTCTCTTCTTCTACTCTCACTCTTACATTACTTGTAGTTAAGTTTTTGTATCTTAGTCCTGCTGGATCTGTTCCATTGTAACTTTGCATCCCTGCTAGGAATATTGGCTTTTCATTCTCTACTGGTGCAATAAATCCAAAGTTTATGTTTTTAAAATTCTGTGTCACATTCCCTTTTATTCCTGCTGTTATTGCTATATCCCCTAGCCTCTCTTGCCCTTGTGAAACAGCTATATAACCCACTCTCTCATTTACATGTAAGCCATCAGCAGCTTGCTCTTCTTGTAAACGAACCTGAAAACCATTGCCTTTAGGTCTTTGCCTTGTCGTTACTGGCTCTGAGTCCTTATGGGTTTGAACTTGTGTTAACACCACTGGATTGCTAGCAAAGTTTAACTGAAGATTAACTTGTTTAAAGTTATGGTTCACTGAAGTTGAACCAACTTCTAAGCTTAGGCCTCCATTAAAAGCCCATACTCCTTTTTCAAGAACTATATAGCTTAATTTTTCTGCACCATGTGCACCATTTAAGTAAGCCCACTCAGTTATTTGGAACTTAAAGCTATTAGAAGTCACAGCTTTTATGCGTACTACACTAGGATCACCTGCATTATAGGAGAGTGGTTGCATTATAACTATTGGATCTTGGTAGCTATCTTTAAGATTAATAGTGTGCCACTGGTTTCTGTTAGCTTGGCTAACATTTACCCTACCTGCTTCGCCAATATTTATTCCCAAACTAGCAGCAGTGGTAAGTCCTAGGCTTTGTCCACTTAAACTAAGGCGAGAAAGTATTTCAATTTTACCTTCTGCGGGCACAGTATCTGCTGGTACATCTGTAAAGGGTACAGGGTCAGTTATTGCCTCATCAGAAATATCGTTTGAGTTACTTGTGCTGCTGTTTAGATTTTGGCAGCTTGACAGTAAAATTATTAAAACTATTAAATAAACTCGGAACATATTGTTAAATCCTTTCTTTTAAGAGTTAGCTGGGGTTTTAACTCTTGGAATTGCGCTCATTTTTTAGGGCGTTAACGTTAAGTGATTAAACGTTAAATAAGAATAAAGCTATCGCACTGGATAATCTTTATTACATTTTTATTAATTTATGATCTTCAATAAGACACTAACAAATAGTGTTAGAAAAAATCACTCTTAAGGGTATTTATAAGGCACACCTTTTTGGTGTGTTAAATGGAAGTTTAGTTCAAAATATTTTTATTAGCAGGAAAGTTAGAGTAGTTTTTTAGTGGAAGCAGGAAGGGGCTTAACAGTATTAATGTGTTCTTAGAGGTCTGACAAGTGATAAACCAAGTGCTTTTGGTATATCACCTCCTTAAAAATCAAGTCTACTAGCAAGGCGTGTCATGAGTGTGTCATTCAATGGTTTATATTGTGTAGGAGGGTAATTTATTGCGTCTACTTAAAAGGATAAGCAGGTAGTAATATATATAAAATATCTCATTAGGGGCAGGTTTTAAACCTGCCCCTAAAAGCACCTAGTAATTCACATTTTCTTTTGCATACGTGCTTACCCCTAGGTTGATCCCTTTACTTTACTCTAGGGGGTTTGTCCTTGTTGCCAACTTTGGAGCAGTTGCCGCAAAGCCATTGGCTCATTTTGTGGTTCTCCATTGCCTGCTTGGTCTTTATCATTAAGCCCATGACAGGATGCACATACACGGACTTCACCTGCTTGAAAAGTTAACCAATTGCGCTCGAGAACAACCCCTTCCCCAACATCATCCGTAAGTTGCCACGTAAGCGCCCGTTCAGCAGGGACAAGAGCTGCCACAGAACCATCACTGGCAATTGGCACGCTGCCTTCAGGACCTTCTGTATGACCATTAATGCTATTATCCATTGCTTGAGCAAGGACACGGCGGCCTGCTCTTGGTACGCTACCTCCTCTTGTTAAACCACGAATCAACTGCCCTTCAAAAAACTGTAGGTACTCTACATCGTAAATGTGTCCATCATCACCTAGTGTCATAGTATTTGTTCCTAAAACACGTAAATTATAAGGTTGTTGACGGTCAGCATCATCACGACTTGTTACATCGCGACTTACAATTAAAGCAAGATCGTTATCTTGTAAGTACTGTTTAAAAGTGTTTATATTGATGCCCAGATCATTAAAGACATTAGCCTCAATACTAGGCAGCTCAGCATGAGTTGCAGGTGGACGTGCCCTTACACGCACCTCAACAGGATCAAGTTCCCAAAGTTCACCATTATAGCTAACACTAACATCAGGATCGTAATAATTAATATTTTTGCTAATGCCCTGAGTAAGAGGTGTAGTTGCTTCCCAGAAAGAACCTTGCTTTTCTAGTATATGAAGTCTAAAGTCATAGCGTGAGCTAGGATTTGCCCTGTTGCCTTCGTTTGCATCATCTCGAGTTTCGCTGGTATAAACTGCTATAAGCTGATCATTTGCAAGCCTGAGGGGTGAACGAAATAAGCCTGTTGAACGGTCTGGTGGTGTGAGGTAATTAATGAGTGCTGTATCAGCGTTTTGTGTTGGCGGTGAGCCAAGACTGACAATTTGTCCAGCAGAATGTGTTCCAAACTCAGCAGCATCAATGCCATAATAAAGCCCAGCTTCGTTAGGGTCCTCAGAAAGCTGGAACATATTTTCAATGCTATTAGGGTTAACTCGCCCGCTAGCTGCAGCAATCATCTCAACCAATTTGGGATCATCGTTACGGCTGCGGTTGAAGTATCTATGAAGTTCATGCCGGCCTAAGTGATTAAGAACCTCAAGCTCGCTGCCATCTTGGTTTATCATCCAAGGCAAAAAATGATTGAAACGGTGTCCTGTAAAAGGTGTTCCTGCCAACAAATCTGTACGTACTCCACGTGGCTCAGGAAAAACTTCTTCATTACTGTTGAGCATAGCTGCGTTGGGAGCCTCGCTTTCATAGTTGAAAGTACAGTACGTACACGAACCACCTGACAAAGCATCAGAATCTGCTTGTTGGTCACGCTGTAAGTGATCCCAACGGGTAAAGACCACCCTGCCAAAGCTATCAATGAAGGGGCTAAAGTCGCCTGAAGGGGCGTGGTCTAGTAAGGTTAGCTTGCTGCTTGATGGCTCGAGCAACCATAACCCGCTATTGGTAGGTGCTTCTTCGTACTCATCAAGTTGTGGGTAAAGGTGACTAGCGCCATTGCGTGGACGGTCACTTATAAAGATAATATCATCATTGCTGGTGTATATAGGATAGATATTGTTGTAATTGTCAGGTTGATTGGCAATCTTTTGAATAATAGGAGTTTCTCCCTTAGCGAAATTGTTGATTTCGTAAACTTGCCAGTGAAAACTTTTGACTTCATATTGTTGTGTTGGTGCACCAACAACCATACTAAATAACGCCTTTGTGCCGTTCCAGTGGACACTAGGGTTGCGTACAGCAATAGCATTAGCACCTTGAAAACCCTCGCTGCCAAAACCTGCTGCTTGGGTAAGATTCCTTAGCTCACCATCGTTGTAGCGAATCCACAAATCACCGCCCCTTCCTACACTTTGCATAGTACTAAGCTGATTGCCAAAGGTAGAACCAATGGTAGTGAAGTCATTAGGAATAGGGACTTGAGTAACAAAAAGGATAGCTCCATCAAGTGTTGTGGGTGGTGGTGGCGGCGGTGGTGGGGGATTGACTGATGCTATATTAGCTAGTAGCAAGTAGCCTATATTCTCTGGTGCATGAGATGTTTCTGCATCTGCAGACTTTTCTTCTTCCACTCTTATTTTAACTACGCTTGTGCTTAGATCTTTATATCTTAGAGCTGCTGGATCTCTTCCATTATAACTTTGGATTCCTGCTAGGAATGCTGGTTTCTTATTTTCTACTGAGTTATTAAACCCAAAGTTTATGGTGCTAAAATTATGTGTCACATTTCCTTTCATCCCTGCTGTTATAGCTATACTCCCCAAATGTTCTTCTCCTTGCGATACGACTATGTATCCTACTGTTTCATTAGCATGTATTCCATCTGCCCCTTGTTCCTCTTGCACTTTTACCTGAAATCCACTACCCTTTGTTTTTTGTCTTGTGGTTATTGCTGCTGGGTCGTTGTAAGTTTGTGCTTGGGTTAATATTACAGGGTTTGTAAAGTTTAGTTGAAAATTCACCTGCTTAAAACTGTTATTCACTACTGCTTTGCCTACTTCAAAACTTAAGCCATCTTTAAAAGCCCAAACACCTTCTTCCAATACTAAGTAACTTAATTCCTCTTTGGCATGCCCACCATTTAGATAACTCCATTCATCTATCTGAAAATTGAACCTTTGAGAAGTAACCTCTTTAATACGTACCACACTAGGATCTCCACCATTGTAGGATAATGGTTGCATAATAACTACTGGGCTCCTATAGCTATTTTGCAGATCAATTGTGTGCCACTGGTTGCTACTAGCCTGACTAACATTTACCATGCCTACTTCACCTATATTTACTCCTATATCAGCTTCAGTTGCAAGTCCTGTTTTGCTACCCAAACTTATTTGGTAAATTACTTCTAACTTTCCTTCTTTAGGTGTTATATCGGGTGGAACATCTGTAAAGGGGATTGGATCAGTTATAACCTCACCAGAAAGATTATTTGGATCACTCAAATTACCACTTGGACCTTGGCAGCTTACTGATAGCGTAAAAATTACTAGTAATATTATCTTTTTCATTTCTTAAACTCCTTAATTTCATTAGATACTAAAATTGGCATGACTGTGCCAAAAATTCTCACTACCTATATCTTTTAGTGCAAGTACTGATTTGAAAGATGATGATAGTAAGCTATCATCACCTTAACTTTTGTGAAAATACTTCAGCATTATGGTGAGTGCAAGCACTTTGAAATCTTCATTTTGCCTTTGCCACCCCCAAAATCTTATTTAGGGACAGCTATTTTTATAGACACTTCGATAAATAATTTACATTTATCAGATTTTAGAAGCCTTACAGGGTAAATGAACTCTAAAGTAGCATAAGGGATTAGCTTACGAAAGATTTATATATCTTTGGGAACTATTTGGGGGTAGTTAAAAGCAATTACAAATGTATCTTTAGGGTTCTGACAAGTGATAAATTAAATGTTTTTGATATATCACCTCCTTGAAATGAGTTTACTATCAAGGCGTGTCATGATCGTGTCATTAATGAGTTTAGATTGTGTGGGAGGGTGGCTTATCGTTTTTGCTTAAAATATCCTTTATCTTGTAGCACTTTTTTGACATCATTTTGCAAATCCAGAAACTACTCTAACTTTCCTGCACATTTACACAACTTGACATACACTTTCGCTTAGCACACCAAGGTGTGACTCTCATAAAGAAAGGTCAAAAAAGCATTTAAGGTATAGAGATTCTTGATTATTGTCCCCTTTTCCCTTTCTAGCACCTAATTATTAGGTGTGCTCTTGCCACACAATCGGGTCTGGTGGGACATTAAAATGAAAACTTATGAGCTTTAGTTTATAAACAAACTGATCATAGATTTTTATTCAATAATTAGTTTTTATGCAAAATTATGTTATAAATCTGTAATAATATGAGTGCTGAAAGCGACTTCGAAATGGCAAATACGGGGAGCTATAGAATTCAACCGTTTGTTGACCACTTTTATAGTTTGGCTCTTGAGGGGCACGGTGATTTAGCAAGAGGTCGCCACTTTTTTGTCTTACATTTTCTGGAACTTGCTTTTGCTAAAGGGATGTCTAAGTATCGTCCCAGCAAAGCGCCACACCAATGGTTAGCATTGCTTTTTGATGTAGTCAACGATTATCTAAATGGCTATTTGGTATCTGGTAAGAGTGAAAAAGAGATACGAGATCTTATTCAAAAGGGGCTCGAGCAAACATGGCAAGAGTTCATGGTTTGCTTAAAAAACATTGCTTTAAGTGAGATTGCAACCCTAACAGATGTAACCATTAAAAACTACTTATTAAAAGAAAGCTCCTTAAAACTCTATTTAGGTAATGAGAACCTTACCCAACTTGATATAAATTCTATGAGTGTAGTAGATATATTTACTTGGTTGCCAAGCCTTGCACAGGCAGGTAGTAAAGGTAAGCACACTATTGGTGGAAGCTTGCTTAAGTTAGTACGCAAACTTTTTAGTGAATCTTGGTATGAGGTCATTAAACTATGGCCTAAAAATGACTTGCCCCTACTTCTTTATGCTTTTGGCTGTTTACCCCTCTCTGGGATATCTTTACTAAACATCATTGCTGACTACTTGGAAGATAAATATAACTTAGCACCAGAAGATTATGGTTTTGCAGTACTTTATATCCTTGCTACGAACTCTACTCCCTTTAAGCAAAAAGACCCAATCCTTAGGGCAAGACAATGGCAAGTGGTAAATTGTTACCTTTCTGAACAAGATGAAGTAAACTTTGGAGTACTTTTTGATGTTGACAGTAGAGAAGATAGCCGCCGTCCACTTGAATTAGCATGTTTGAGCTTAAGCGCTGCTTTTCCTCAGGCAATACGAGTAATTGATAATTGGCTCGAGCACTGTGATGATTTTCCTGAACTTTTTGGTGATAAGCCTTGGCACGAGTCTGTACAAGAACACCTAGATAATATTGAAGCCATTGAAGCTTCTGTTTTAGAAGCAGTTATTTTTAAGATTAAAGAGAAAGGAAAGTGATGGCACATTTCACCAGTAATTTTCAACGTCTAAAACCTTTGTTACAAAGAGTGGTTTTCTCAGGAAATCTCACAGCAGAAGACCAAGAGGTTCTAACTAGTTTCCAAAACTCCCCAGCATATGACAAGTTGCCCAAAAGTGTAGAGGCAGCTGATTCTGCTAATAAAACTAGTCTTTTCTTATTAAAACAAGCTGCTGATTCACTATCACTGTTTGCAAAAGGAGATAATAAGCAAGCTTTACAAATAGCTAAAGAAACTCAAAATCTTAAGTTAGGCCTTGATCCCTTTAGAGGCTTTTTTTATTGTTTTGCTGATAAGATAGCTCAACTAGCAGGCGATGAAGAAACCAGCCAAGCATTTGCTAATCGTTACAGGGTATACCGTGAGATCTACGCCTTAGAAAATGCTTTATTGGGTGCTACTGAGGTATTTGACTCAAAAGTGCAAGATCTACTTAGTGAAATGCTAGTAGAGGATAGCCAATCTCAAAGCCAACTTTATGATCCTATGATCCATACCTCCTTAGATGATTCAAGAGAAATGGGATTTGTGCCACCTGTAAGTAGTCTAACTTATATTGCTAGAGACGAAGAAGAACAAAAGAGTCCTGCGGTAAGGATTTTTAATGAGCCACGTTTAGCTCGCTTTGTAGATTTTGAGGCCCAGCTTATAAACATTGAACCAAATCATGAGTTTTTGGAGTTTTCTTTGGAGCTCTCTCCCCAAGAAACAGCAGCGGATTTGCTTGCTAGTTTACAAGATACTGCTTGGATTTTACGCTTAATCACTGATCTTAAAGAGGAACCACTATCTTTTTTGGGTGATAACCTTGAGGTGACCTCTTCATTTAATACTTTACATGTTACTCTCGAGCAGCCTAAAAGTTGGCAAGAACTGGCCCTAGTTGAAGAAATTAATTGGGAAAAGTTTTGGTTTGGACTTATTGCTATAGTATTTATTCCTAGCAAAAGTTAATTTTTGCTAGTTAACAAGCTGCTTGGCTAATGAAACAAACTGAACCACAACAATTAAAACAATCTGCGGTTTGTCTGTGGGGAAATGGTAAGGGGCAGAATAAACCCAAGGGTGCTGGGGTACTTATTGCTGATCGGTACATTCTTACTTGTGCACATGTTGTTAAAGAGTGCCTAGCTGCTGAAGAAAATAAACTTAAAGATCTTTTACAAGAAACTGTTAATATTACTTTTCCCTTTAGTAAAGAGAGCACAAATTACAAGGCAAAAGTTATTTTCTATGAAGAGCCAAATAATCAAAGTGGAGATGTGGCAGGCTTACAACTAATAGACCCAAGACCTGAAGATACTAAGCCTACTATGCTTTATGTTACTGCTGGATTTTGGGGTAAAGAGTTTCGTATTTTTGGTTTTCCTCAACCCTATGATGAAGGTGTTTGGGCTTCTGGAGAATTTCGAGATGAAGCTGCTAGTGGTTGGATACAAGTAGACGATAAGCAACAAGGCAGAGGTATTAGGCAAGGGTTTAGTGGTAGTGGCGTGTGGCATAGTGAATTGGGTTGCATTGTAGGCATTATGAGTGCTGCTACCACTACAGGTAAGACAGCCTTCTTAATACCAACCTACATTCTAAATAAAGTATGGAATAAGGTTGCTATACCCAAAGAATCTTTGTTTAAAAACCCTGAGCCTAATCTGCCTAGTTTGCCTAAGGGTGATTTGCCAAAACAACCTTTTCGCGACCTCGAGTATTTTGGAGAAGCTCACAGTGAAATTTTCTTTGGTCGCAGCAAAGCAATTGTTGAACTCTACCAGCACTTTACCAATCCAGAAAGCACTCCTATTACCTTACTTTATGGTCAAGCAGGTGTGGGTAAGTCTTCTTTTTTAGCGGCTGGTTTATTGCCAAGACTGAAGACTGGCTATGTAGAGGGATTCCCTTCTTACAAGGTACTTTATGTAAGGCGAAATCAAGAGTGGGGTGCATTAGGTAGCTTACTTAAAGCTTTTAAAGCAGATGAGTCAGAAGAAGTCAATTTGAAAGCAAGTTGGCAATGTATAGAAAAAGAAGCAGATAAGCCACTAATTGTAGTTCTTGATCAACTCGAGGAGATTTACACTAACCCCCAAAAAGACAATAATTTTCAACAAGGAGGAACAATACAAAACTGGGAGCAAGAAATAAGTGAACTAAAACAGGCATTGGAACAAGTGTTTGCTAAGCCAGAAGAGCGCCCTCTTGGTAGGTTAATGCTTAGTTTTCGTAAAGAATGGTTAGCTGAAATTGAGAAAGAGCTAAGCCAAAGTGATTTGCCAAGCGCCAAGAAATTTTTCTTAGAGCCACTTGATTACGAGGGTGTTATAGAGATTGTTGAAGGCGTAACTAAAAACGAAAGATTGCAAGGCCATTATAGCTTAACTGTTGAAGACGGTGTAGCTGAGATTATTGCTAGAGATTTGCTAAGAGATGTTGGCTCGAGTTTAGCCCCAACTTTACAAGTTCTTTTGACTAAAATGTGGAATGAGGCTAAGGAAATAAGTAGATCAAAACCTGTTTTCAACCTTGCTCTTTATGAAAAATTAAGAGCACAAGGTATTTTGCTTGATGACTTCTTGGATGAGCGCTTTAAAGCTATTGAAAGATGGCAAAAAGATGTAGTTGATTTAGGGCTAGTGCTAGATATTCTGGAGTACCATACTACATTTGTAGGTACGACAACTCATCACTTAGCTGGAGAAATTCAAAAAAGATACGGACACCATCAACACTTAAATGGACTAATTGATAAATTAAAAGAACACTATCTACTAACTGATTTAAGTAAAGAAGATACTAATGAGAGAAGCCATACTCGTCTTACTCATGACATACTTGCTCCACTAATACGTGAACGTTTTGCCAATTCTAATAAATTAGGCCAAAGGGCTAGACGGATTTTAGAGAGCCGCTTAGTAAAACAAGAAGATGAGCTAATACCTCAAAGCAAATCAAGCTTTCCTACTTTAGATAAATCAGACTTAATCCTTGTTACAAATGGTCAGCTTGGAATGCGTAAGTGGACTCAATTAGAAGAGAAGTTAGTCAAAGACAGTTTAAAGCAAGTTCAGAGAAATGAATTCATACGTTCACTTATAATCAGCAGTATATTTGTAGGAGTCCTTTATACTCTTTTTAGATACTTAACCCTTAAATTTATAGGTTCAGACCCCCGTGGTGCATTAAATTACTTCTTTTGGGGAATGCTATTAGGTGCTAGCATGGCCTTTAGTAAAATCGCTGATATCTTCTTTGAAAAAGTGCTTCCCAAAAACATTGTAAAATTAGTGGTTGGAGCAGGTTGTTTTACCCTTATTACAGTAATAATGTCACTAACTATAAGTCCTGTTAATTTTCTTAAAAATCCCCTGCCAGCTATTTTAGGTAGTCTGTTAGTTGGCGTTGGCATAAGTAACTCTATAGGACACAAATCGCGCCGCAAAAAAAGCTTATATATTCTGCTAGCCATTTTACTAGCTGCTATTGTACAGTGGTGCTTACCTAACATTTTCAATTTTCCTGAAGGACTTATATTTGCTTGGAGTGAGCAAATATACGAAATAGGTGACTTTCCATATTTAACTTACTTATCTCTAATAGATGTTAGTCTAGTAGTACTTATTATTATTGGTGGACTATCACTGAAAAATATTAAGCAGTTTTGGAATATAGGAAGTGGTCACAGGTGAAAGCTCTTTATAGAATAATCTATATAACTTTAATCTTTACAAACTATGTACTAGCACAAGATGGTAAACCAGATGAATTTCTTTCAGATCCTATAGAACTTTCAGTAGAGGTCTGGGAAATATTACTTGAATCCAATAGTATCCTATCTATACACGAAAATAAGCCTTTTAGACTTAAAGTTCCTCAAAACCCTGAGCAGGAAAGCTACAGAATTATCACAGATGATAAAGGGGAAGTTCATTTACTTGGTTTTGATTTGGGTGTAGAGGAACCAGTCTGTGAGTCTTATCTTTTTCGTCGTAGCAAGCTTTGGGGAGTTTTTGGCAGTAGATCTGTTTTGGAACAGTGTTCGAAAGAAGACAACTACTTTCAATGTCAAGCACTCGAGGGCACAGTAACGCATAAAAATTGTCGTGAACATGTTACTGAAACAGGTGATGCTGTTGTTATTGAGATGGGAACTTGGTATATAGTTAGTTACTATTCTGAAATTGACCTGACTATAGTAGTGGTATTAGAAGGTAGTGTGCAGGTTGCCCCTAAAATAGGTGAAGATTTGGGGCCTTTTACGACTATTACAGCTGGGCAAATATGGGTTAGTCAGCCTATGAATCTTTTAGAATACTTAGACATAGCTGTAGCTGGGCAAATAGAGGTTAATCAATCTGTGTGCCTTTCGGAAGGCTTATCTACAGCTACGGGCAAGCAAATTTGGTTTCATCAATCTGTAGAACTCCTAAAAGATTTAGATATTGATTTATATGGTCAAATCTTTGATATAACTTTTCTGCCTGAGTTAATAGCTAAATTAACAGAATTAGGTTTGGATTATCCTTACACACGTATTGGTCAGCTAGCTGAGGCTGATGAGTTGACCTTTCCTAATGATGACATAGCTTTTTACTTACCAGATGAGCTGCTACAAAATTTTGATGAGTTGGATAGTGTGCTCGAGCAAATACCAACAACAAGCCCTGAATAGCTAACAATTTCCATAAGACAAGCCAATAGCTACAAAGCTTCTGACTTATTTTTTGTGTAGTTTTTGAATTGCTTAAAAACTACATATAAGATATTTTGGTAGTGCCCTTCATGTAATGATAAAGCAATGGTTCTAATAGGGTCAAGATTCAACATACCATTACTTGTATAGGACTACCCCATGCTCATTGACATGTTCGTAAAATCGCTAGCAGACTAGCTATTAGAAGCCCTATAATAATAGGCCATTTAGCTCCGACCGCTTTTTCAGCTGCAGTAAACTCTTCAGAAAATCGATCATATAGTTCTTGTTCGCTTGGCATTAATTCCTTACCTTTACGTTTTTTCCTCATTATTTTTTGGAGCTGAAATTTTTCTCCCATTGATAACTCTTTAAAGTCTTTATTGATCATTTAATGCTCCTAGTAATTTGAGTTGTAACATCTAGCTACATAACTAGTATTGAACACCTAAATAGGAATCTAATTCCATGTACTTAACTACTGTTATATTTGATAAATTCCCACGCCACATTTACATTCCTAAAATAAATAATTCTAAACTTAGATTGATTATTACACCTTAAACGCCTTTAAGTCAAATTTAGTAAGCCAATTAGGGGATTAAACTAAATACATACTTTAACCATAATTTTATGAGACAAGCCAGAAGTTTTGGAACTTCTGGCTTATTTTTTGTGTGATTTTCGAATCATCCAAATACACTTATCAGCAAGTTATTTTTGCCTTCTAAAAAACTACTCTAACTTTCCTGATAATTCACATAATTTGATCTACACTTCTACCTAGCACACCAAAAAGGCGTGACTTTAAGAATAAGAAGGATGGTTAAAATGGAAGTAAGAAGTTTCTTTATAGGCTTGGTTTTACTGTTGTTAGCTGCCTGTAATAGCATATCAAGTGGCTCAACTCGATTTTATGTTGATAGCAGAGACTCATTAGCGTTACAAACGCTAAATACAAATGAGCTATTAAATGCTGACTTTGAGACAAATCCACCGACAGGTTACGGCAATCATATTGGATGGCCTATTCTACCTTGGGTGCTTGGTTCAGGTCAGACTTCTAATGTTGTAGAAGTAGATGGTCCCGGTGGGCTAGATTGGTTAGGTAATTGGGGGCCTGAATCAGATGCTTCTGCTCCGGGTGCTGGTATTCCTCAACATTACCTTGATATTGCTAGTGGCGAAAATACTTTTTATCAAACATTTTCACCCGAATGCTCAGGAGAGGTGAATTTTGGTGGGTACTTTTCAACCCGCGCCAATCTGCCTGGACAAGCATCAGTAACTATACGGGAGGGTACTGGTTTAAATGGGGCTGTTGTTGGTGTAACTACTACAGTCAACTTACCTGGTGGCAACTCTGAAATAGACCCTTGGACATTGGTAGAAGATTCAGTATTTTTAACTGCAGGCAATACTTATTCGTTTATTGTGTTTATGGACAACAATATGAATTTCGATAATGGCTTTGTTGAATCAGGATGCCCTTGTCTAGAAGGATGCACTTTTACTCAAGGCTATTGGAAAAATCACAATCAGTACAGAAATAATCCAAGCCAGCAAATCCCTTGGCCAATTGATGAAAATACATTATTATGTGGTCAAACATGGCTAGATATTTTAGATACACCGACAGGTGGAAATGCGTGGTTAAATCTGGCCCACCAGTGGATTGCTGCTAGGCTCAATGTGGCAAATGGAGCAACAACCTCCACTTTAGTTGTTGATATTGCAACCGTATTGGCAGACGCCGAATCACTTTTGTTAAGCTGCTCTATCGCAACTGGTGATATTGCTTATGCATTGGATCTTAAGGACTATCTAGATCAATACAACAATGGAATTATTGGGCCCGGACATTGTGACGACAAGACAGCAAGTCATGATGAGTCTGATGATGATTCAAAACCAAAAGATAAAGGTAATCGTGGAAAGAGCAAGAAATAAAGAACGCTTAACTTTAGCAAAGAGAAACAAATTCTAGGAGTTAAGTAACTCCAACAAGTAAAGCCAGAAGTCTCGTACCTTCTGGCTTATTTTTTGTGCGATTTCCGAATCGACCAAAAACACTTATCAACAAGTTATTTTTGCCTTCTAAAAAACTACTCTAACTTTCCTGATAATTTACAGAGTTTGACCTAAACTTCTATCTAACACCACTACAAGGTGTGACTTTAAGAAAAGACAGTTACATATCTTCCTTAATTGTTCATAGAAAGGAACAAATTATGAGTAACTTCATCAAAAATATATCTTCACCAAGTCTAGGTAATAACAAACATTTCTCAAATTCAATGAATACAAGGAGTACAATAATGGAAAACAAAGAGGTTTATATCTACCGCATTAGCACATGGTTTATTGGTCTAACTATTTTTTTCTTAGCATCTTGTAGCCAAACTAGTGTGACACCTATACCACCCACAGAATCTAATCCTGTTGATGATCCCGTCTTGTCTACTCTTGATTTTGCGACACCAAGTAATAATTATGGGTACGGGTTAGCCGTTAACAGTAGTAACCTGTATGTGGTAGGTGAAACGCAAGGAGACCTTGATGGCACAAACCTAGGAGCTTCTGATGGGATCTTACGGCACTATAATGGTGGCAAAATTTGGGGCTTACAATTTGGCACTAGATTTGCTGACGGTGCCAGAAAAGTTGCTACTGACAGTAACGGTGATGTTTATGTAATAGGTGATACCTTTGGTCCATTTGGTTTTCAAGTGGGAGATTTCGATATCTTTTTAGCAAAGTTTAATAAAGATGGACAACTTCTGTGGATAAGGCAGTTTGGCACCAAAAATGATGATACTGGTATTGATTTAGTTATTGATAGCAATGACCGTGTATATGTACTCAGTGATGAAGGTAATAAAAACTTTGTTATTAGAAAGTTTAGCAGTGGTGGGAGGTTAATCAGAACTAGATCTGTTACCTTAAACAATCGTCCAGACCTTGATCCTAGAGCTATGGCTATAGATAGTTTGAACAACTTGATTATTCTAACTCATTGGGATAATAGGAACAATTCCAAACGTCTAGATCAATACCTATGACATTCTCAATCACAAAACAGAAGCGCTTTATGGAAAGTTAAACTTATTTGAAAACTGAGGTATTAGGAGCCCAGTTCTATAAAAAGGCAACTCCAAAACAATTCACTTTGCTATTTATGAATCATGAATAGCTCCCAAATTGGGAACATTGTTCAGGAGTTGTCGAATTAAAATAGGATCAAGGTTTCTGGGAAATAGTTTTAATATTTCAAGTACGTACCTGAACGACCTAAAGTGTGCTTTAAGATCCAAAACACTCCAATTAGGATGCTGAGACCTTAGTTTTTTTAACAGCACTTTTGAGAATAGCACCATAAACATTGCTAGGTTTGCTGCATTGTTTATCTGCTGTTCCTTTATGTTCATAAAATCTTCTAATCCCCAATATTGCTTAGCGTCTCTGAAGGTAAATTCTATTTGGAAACGTAAACTGTAGTAGTCTATTAATTTTTCGTATGATATGTTCAGATCACTGCTGAATAAGATTACATGCTTACTTTCTCCTGTTACTATACTGGTTTTAACTATTACTACTACATTCAAAGACTGTCCAAATTCCTTGTGTAACATTGTCATTTGATAGATATCTGTACGAATCTTCTTTTTTAGATCTACTGTGCTACTCTCAAGATATTCCTTAGGTATCTTCTTGTAATCTATCTTTTCTCCATATTTGCGTTTCCTTCCTCGTTTATTTTGCTTCCCTTCATAGAGAAAGTACAATGCTGAGTCAACTCTTAATTTGCTAATTAAGAACAGTCCACACATTCTTGCCATTTGTAAGCTGTTGTTATCGCCAAAGGCCCCATCTAGTAATAAATACTGAATACCCATTCTTAGTAAGAATATGTTCAGAACTAGCATTATCATCGTTTTTATAAATACTAGATGTACTGGTAGTTTCACATTGACTTTGTCTTTATTTTTGCTACCTTTTGGACGTCCTGCCTTCTTTTTATTTTTCTGCTTTTGTTGTTTATGATTATTGCTTTTGCTCTTTTTTGCCTTACCCTTACTGTTATCTTGTGATTTATCTTGTGTTTCTCTTTTAGCTTCTTCCTGCCCCGTATTGTTCTTGTCTTGAGACTCCTTTTGCTCTGGTTCATTGCCTTCTTCTTGATCAGTACGTACAATTTGCTTATTAAGTATTGGGTAAGCAGTGCGGTCTTTAACACTAACCAGTGATAAACTAAAGAAGCAAATACTCCTCACTACACGATTAAAAAGAGAACTGAAGAATCTATCAATTCCAAAAGTCTCTTTACCTGATTTAGTAATTACTACTTCATCACCTGCTAGTAAGTAGGTATCATCAGGGTCATAAACATGGTTACGAAATAAGTACCAGTTGAGGTATAGCCAGCAAATATTGGTGCTAAAGAAACGTTGTACCGTACGATAACTACCACTAAGACCAAAAGTCCATCGAGAGATACCAAGCATCGTGACACGACCAGTCATAGATAGCATTGCTAAAACAATTGTTGTTAGCTGATTTAGGGTTGTTTTATCAAGAGCTGGGCTAAGGCATTGTAAAATATATTGTATTTCTTGCATGGGTACTATACTTTATGTATGGTGCCCTCGTTTCAACTATTTAGCAATTGTGTCGTACTGAATCAGTTTTTTGAAATGTGTTAGCGTGAGTTGGTAATATGACTCACTTTGGCGTGGGTATTATCTAGATATCAGGCTTTTCAAGTACAACAACAATCTGAATCCAGTTTGGGAAAGGGCTTATAGCACAGCTAATAATGACTTTGCTTATGATATCATTACTGACAGTAACAACAATATTTACTTCACATTGCGTATTCTTGCTGCAAGTAGAGGAGCATACTTTATTAAAAAGAACCCTGCTGGGGTAACCCTATACTCTAAACGTTTAGAGCATAGTCCTACTAGCTTAGATACTTTTCCTAGAAGCATTTCTAAAGATAGCAGTAATAATATTTATATTGCTGGAGCCACAAATGCCTCCTTTCCTGGCTTTACTAATGCTGGTGGTAAAGACATTGTCGTCTTTAAATACAACAGTGCTGGTAATGAACAATGAGTTACTCAGTTTGGCAGTAATAACTATGGTTCAGCAAATGGCGACCTTCCTAATGATATTGTAGTTAATGATTCAATTTATATTACAGGGTACACATTTGGCAATCTTCTAACAGGTAGCAATACTAGCTATGGTGGTCCTGATGCCTACGTTGCACAACTGAATAAGGGGGACGGAACTATTCTAGGCGTAGATCAGTGAGTAGATAGCATTTAGTAATCAAAATATTTTCTAGAAAGAAGTGGCTGTTCTATACAGCCACTTCTTTAGTTGTCCTTTTAGTGTCAGTAAAATTAAAGGCTGACACTATTGTGTAGTCATTCGTTAGCTTTATAGTATTTGGACTCGAGCGAGCACCCACAAAAATCCTAAATAGCTAACAATTCCTGTGAGAAAAGCCAGAAGTTTTATAGCTTCTGGCTTATTTTTGTGTGATTTTCGAATTATCCAAAAAACACTTACCAGCAAGTTGTTTTTGCCTTCTAAAAAACTACTCTAACTTTCCTGATAATTTACAGAGTTTGACCTAAACTTCTATCTAACACACCACTACAAGGTGTGACTTTAAGAAAAGACAGTTACATATCTTCCTTAATTGTTCATAGAAAGGAACAAATTTATGAGTAACTTCATCAAAAATATATCTTCACCAAGTCTAGGTAATAACAAACATTTCTCAAATTCAATGAATACAAGGAGTAAAATAATGAAAAACAAAGAGGTTTATATATATCGCATTAGCACATGGTTTATTGGTTTAATCATTTTTTTCTTAGCATCTTGTAGTCAAACTAGTGTGGCACCTATACCACCTACAGAACCTTCTCCTGCTGAAGACCCTATTTTTTCTACTCTTGATTTTGCAACTTCAGAGTCTGATGTTGGTCGGGGTTTAGCTGTTAATGGCAATGATCTTTATGTGGTGGGTTATACAGGTGGAGATCTTGATGGCACACACCAAGGGAGTCGGGATGGGTTCTTAAGACGTTATAATGGAGGCAAGCTATGGGGTTTACAGTTTGGAACTAGAGTTCATGATGAAGCTAAAAAAGTTGCTACGGATAGTGATGGGAATGTTTATGTGGTGGGTACTACCCGAGGTCCGCTGGGTTTTCAGGTCGGAGATTGGGATACTTTTTTAACAAAATATAGTAAAGATGGGGAACTAGTGTGGATAAGGCAGTTTGGGACTAAAGGTCATGATAGTGGTCATGATTTAGCTATAGATAGCAATGACCGTATATACGTACTCAGTGATGAAGGTGCTAGCAATTTTGTTATAAGGAAATTTAACTTAGAAGGTAGCCTACTTAGTACCAAGTCTGTTACATCAAGCAGCCGTCCGGGGCTTATTCCTATAGCTATCACGGTAGATAACTTAAACAACTTGATTGTTTTAACACGATGGAATAATAGTGGTAATTCTCAAGCCCTAGATGTGAGACTTTTCAAGTATAGAAGTAATTTGAGCCAGGTCTGGCAAAGGAATTATGGCACAGCTAGTGATGATTATCCCCATGATATTACTACTGATAGCAATAACAATATTTACTTCACTCTTCGTTCAGCAAGTGCATTCCGTGGGGGGCGCTTTGTTAAGAAAAATCCAAATGGAAACACACTTTACGAAAGGCGTTTGGAATATAGTGATTTAAATTTTGATACTTCTCCCAAAAGTATTACTTTGGATAGTGATGATAACATTTACATTGCTGGGAATACTGGCGGCTCTTTTTCTGGCTTTAGCAATGCTGGTGATGATGACATAGTAGTTTTTAAGTACAATAGTAGCGGCAGTTGGGAATGGACCAGTCAATTTGACCAAGATAACTATGGCTCAGCAAAAGATGATGATGCTTTAGACATAGCTGTTAATGATGTGATCTACATTACAGGAAGCACAAAAGGCAATCTATTAACAGGTAGTGCCACAAGTTATGGTGGTCCTGATGCCTATGTTGCACAACTCGATAAGAGTGATGGAACTATTCTAGGGGTAGATCAGTAAATAGCATTTAGCAACTAAAAATCTCTGTGAGATAAGTCAGAAGTTAAAAAGCTTCTGGCTTATTTTTGTATAGTTCTTGAATTATCTAAAAATACTTGCCAGCAGGCTACTTTCACCTTGCAAGTAAACTACTCTAACTTCCCTGCTCATTTACAAAATCTGACCTAAACTTCTATCTAACACACCACTAAGGGTGTGGCCTTAAGAAAAAGTGATTCCTTAAGAGCGCAAGCGGTCACAGCTATTGAACAGAAATTAACCATCACTGTATGGTATTGCTATTAAATTTTATTGGAGGTTCTCAAACAAATGAAAAAATTGATTTTGATCTTAATAATTATGAGTAATTCTATTCTACCCCTTATTGCAGAATCAGCTTCTCGTATTCCTATATACGTAACCCCCTTTTATGATTCGGAAGGCCCTTTGATTCAAATAGGAGAATATAGCGAGGCGCTTCAATCTGACGATATTGAATTGGTAATCAAGACTATAGATAATATGAAAGCTAATTGGGATGGTTTAACCGTTGTGGCAATGTATGTAGCAGCTATTCGCTTATATGATTTAGGGGAAAAAGATGAAGCAGTTTTCTGGTTTTATGCTGCTCAGCATAGAGGTAAACTTTTTCAATTACTGCTTGATCAAACTGCTGTTGGAAGTATTGGCGATCCAGCTTTTGAGCTAGGACATGCCCACGACTCCTTTGCACAGCTTGCTGGCAAGTTCATTAATGGATACGCATTTTGCGATCTAAACAAGTACGTTGTTATAGTCAACCAAGCCCTTTCCAAATCAAGCTCAGTTCCCCCGTTTCAAACTATTTATCCATATATCAAGTTTGACAACAATGCTGATTGGGACGCAGGTCGAGAAATGGTTTCAGATGGGTTAGCTGGATTGATAAGTTATGTAAATGAAAACGGTGATCAGATACGTGAAGAACGGGAATTAAATGGGATGGACGAAAAATTTTGTAATTAACTACTGCTTCTTTGCGTTCGGTCACATCCGAATTCTTTAAAATTCCTGCAAGATAAGCCAGAAGTTACGTAACTTCTGGCTTATTTTTTTATGTGATTTTTAGATTATCTAAAAATGCCTATCAGCAAGTCGTTTTTGCTTTGCAAAAAAACTACTCTAACTTCCCTGATAATTTACAGAGTTTGACCTAAGCTTCTACTTAACACACTAACAAAGGTGTGACTCTAAGAAAAAACACTTACTTATCTTCCTTAATTGTTCATAGAAAGGAACAAATTTATGAAAAACTGCATCAAAAATATACTAGCTAATACCAAACATTCTTCAAATTCAATAAATACAAGGAGTACAATAATGAAAAACAAAGAGGTTTATCTATACCGCATTAGCACATGGTTTGTTGGTTTAATTATTTTTTTCTTAGCATCTTGTAGTCAAACTAGTGTGGCACCTATACCACCTACAGAACCTGTTCCTGCTGAAGACCCTGTTTTCTCTACTCTTGATTTTGCGACGCCACAAGGAGATTTTGGGCACGGCTTGGCTGTTAATGACAACGATCTTTATGTGGTAGGTGATACAGGTGGAGATCTTGATGGTACAAATCAAGGGAGTATTGATGGGATATTACGACGTTACAATGGTGGTAAGCTCTGGGGTTTGCAGTTTGGGACTAGATCTTCTGATAAAGCCCTAAAAGTTGCTACAGATAGCAATGGGGATATTTATGTAGTGGGGGAAACCCTTGGACCACTTGGATTTCAAGTGGGAGGTATAGACACCTTTTTAGCAAAATTCAATAAAGATGGAGAACGTCTGTGGATAAGACAGTTTGGGGCTAAGGGTTATGATCATTGTATTGATTTAGTTGTAGATAGCAATAATCGGATATATGTACTTAGCAATGAGTTTGGTAGCAACTTTGTAATAAGAAAGTTTCATCCAGAGGGTACACTCCTTAGAACTAGGTTTGTCACTACAAGCAGTCGCCCTAACCTTCTTCCTAGAGCCATGGCTGTAGATAATTTAAACAACTTGATTATTTTAACAGAGTGGGATAATTATTCCAACGGTAGAGGCCGTGATATCAGACTTTTCAAGTACAACAACAATCTAAGACCTGTTTGGCAAAAGGGGCATAGTACAACTAATAATGAATATCCTCATGATATTACTACCGACAGTAATAATAATATTTACTTTTCATTTAATGTAGATGGCCCGGTACACTTTATTAAGATGAATGCAGCTGGAACAACCCTTTACTCAGAATATCTAGGATATAGCCACAGTAGTGATATCCATGGAGTGCCATACGGCAGCATTACCAGTGATAACGATGATAATGTTTACATTGCTGGTTCCACAATTGATTCTTTGCCCACCTTTACAAATGCTGGCAGTCACGACATTGTGGTTTTTAAGTACGATAGTGGTGGTACCCAGCAATGGATCAGCCAATTTGACACTAATAACTATGGTTCAAGAGATGCAGAGGGAGTTTATGACATTGCTGTTAGTGATGTAGTTTATATTACAGGGTATACAGGTGGCAATCTACTAACAGGTAGTGCTACTAGCTATGGTTTTACTGATGCCTATGTTGCACAACTCGACAAGGCCGACGGAACTATTCTAGGGGTAGATCAGTAAGTAGCATTTAACAGCTAAAAATCTCTGTGAGATAAGTCAGAAGCTACAAAGCTTCTGGCTTATTTTTTGTGTAGTTTTTGAATCATCTAAAGACACTTATCAGTAAACTATTTTTCCTTACAAATAAACTACTCTAACTTTCCTGATAATTTACAGAATTTGACCTAAACTTCTATTTAACACACCACTAAAGGTGTGAACTTAAGAAAAGACCACTTACATATCTTCTTCAAATTGTTCATAGAAAGGAACAAATTATGAGTAACTTCGTCAAAAATATACTAGCTAATACAAACCATTCTTCAAATTCAATAAATACAAGGAGTAAAATAATGAAAAATAAAGAGGTATATATATATCACATTAGCACATGGTTTATTGGTTTAATCATTTTTTTCTTAGCATCTTGTAGTCAAACTAGTGTGGCACCTATACCACCTACAGAACCTGCTCCTGCTGAAGACCCTATATTTTCTACTCTTGATTTTGCTACACCACAATCAGATGAAGGGAGAGGTTTAGCTATTAGTGGCAACAATCTTTATGTTGTAGGTGATACATTCGGAGATCTTGATGGCACAAATCTAGGACTTTGGGATGGGTTCTTAAGACGTTACAATGGTGGTAAGCTTTGGGGCTTACAGTTTGGAACTAGGACTAACGATCGGGCTAGCAAAGTTGCTACAGATAGTAATGGGGATGTTTATGTAGTGGGTCATACCTAGGATCGTCGGCGAAATAACTTGAGCATTTCAAAATTATTGGGGAACAGCAGTGTAATTCCAAGATGGTAAAAAATCATCAAAAACAATGGGCATTGCCTGTTTGAAATTTTCATCAGCTTTTTGCCCTTTCTTATAGTGCTTATCTATGACATTTACAAAAACCTTAAGTCCTGTTTTAGTTTCTGTTCTAGATATAAGCATCTTGAGGATTTCCACGGAATCTAGTATAACTCCTTGGCAAGCACGAGTTACATGAGGGAATAAACGATGTTCTATAGGATTATACTTGGAACTATAGGGTGGATAATGTGCTATACGTATGGATAAACCAAGGTCATTGGCAAGATTTTGTAGTGCTTCTTTGAATATGTAGTGTCGAGAATTATTGCTACCTCCACAGTCACACAATATTAGCAATTTTTTGCTGTGAGCATAGAGTTTAATTGCGTGATTTTGCCACCATAAACGAACACAGTCACAAGCAAACTCGCTGGTGTCATGACTGGTATTAATGGTTATGTAGCCAAGATTATACCTTAAATCATAAATGCCATGAGGAATAGCTATTGCCTCAGCCAAAGAGTAGAAATCATGATCATAAACTTTTATTGCTTGTTGGCTATACACTTTACCGTTTCTATACAAAGCACCTATAGGCTCTTTTTTTTACTGTCCATGCTAATAACTGGTTGTCTAGCAGTTTGATAATCTTCTTTTAATTTAGCAATATTCTTGAATTGATCATCACGATCTATGCACTCCTTAGCACTCATCACTTTCTTTGCCTTACGTTTACGAAATTTGTGTTTTTCAAGCAGTTGAACCACCAGTTTTTCACTTATCTGAAAGCCTTGCTCTTTTAGAAACTGAGTTAATTCACGCTGGTTTAAATAGGTCCATTTGATCTTTTGATCCATGGGTGAGCCAGCAGTATATTGATCAATAATTTGCAAGAAAGCTAACTCAAGCTCTTGGTTATTTTCAATGACAGACTTACGTCCTCCACCTTCTTGGCGAATTCTAGTTTGGGACAAGATTTGCTCATCGTCAAGCTCTGCTAATCCTATTTTTATGGTATTAGGGCTACACTTTAGCAACTGACTGACATATGTTATTCCACCATGACCTAGCTTCTCCGCTTCTACAGCAGCATAGCGTCGTCTATCTTTTTCAGATAAAGATTCATAATACCTTTGCATATGTTTTTCAACTTGCTCACTATATGGGTTCATTACCCATATGATAATTGATTCTCAAATAATCAACTTATATCGCCGGTCATCCTACGGTCCACTTGGATTTCAATTAGGAGGTAAAGATACCTTTTTAGCAAAGTTCAATAAGGATGGAGAACGTTTGTGGATAAGACAGTTTGGAGTTAAGGGTAATGATTTTGGTGTTGATTTGGCTATAGATAGTAATAATCGGATATATGTACTTAGTGACGAGGGTGCTGACAACTTTGCGATAAGGAAGTTTAATACAGAGGGCACACTCCTTAAAACTAGGTCTGTAACTTCAGCTAGCCGCCCAGATCTTACACCTAAAGCCATAGCTATAGATAGCTTAAACAAATTGATTATTTTAACAGATTGGAATAACAGTGCTGGTGGTAGAGGCAGAGACGTCAGACTTTTCAAGTACAACAGCAATCTAAATCTTGTTTGGCAAAAGGGACATAGTACAACTAATAATGACCATGCCTATGATGTTACTACTGATAGTAACAATAATATTTACTTTACTATATCTGGACACTTTGTTAAGAAGAATGCAGCCGGGGCTACACGTTACTCCAGACGCTATAGTACTACAAGTAGCACTACTCCTACAAGCATTACCAATGATAGTGATGATAACATCTACATTGCTGGTCATACATATGGTTCTTTTCCCACTTTTACAAATGCTGGTAATGCAGACATTGTGGTTTTTAAGTACAACAGTGGCGGTACCCAGCAATGGATCAGCCAATTTGACACCAATAACTATGGTTCAGCAAATGCTGATGAAGCTAGGGACGTTGTAGTTAATGAGGCAGTTTACATTACAGGAATCACAAGAGGTAATCTATTAACAGGTAGTGCTACAAGCTATGGTGGGTCTGATAACAATTCCAATAAAGAACCTCTTTTACTCTAAAAAATTGGCCACCAGTGAAATAGCGTTTGCTGGCTAATTAAATCGGGTTTTTGCATTAAATCTTCACAACTCTTTTTTAGAGCCGCTTCTAAATCATCAATTGTTTCAAAATATTTATTTACTAAAGGATCATCCGTAAGTTCCCACAACCTTTCTGCTGGTTGCAACTCTGGTGAGTAGCTTGGTAGAAATTCTAATTCTATCCCTGCTGGTAATTCCTTTTTGCTGTGCCATCCCGCTTGATCTAGTACCACTATTATTCCTTTATTCTTTGATGCTCTTACATCTGCCGCAAACTCTTTTATCACTATGTCATATATATCTACTCCTACTCTTGGCATTATGTACCAATGTGTTTTCCCTGTCTGAGGAAATACAAATGCATATAGATATAACCACTCATAACGATGATGCACTGTTGCTATAGGAGTTATCCCTTTTTTTGTCCATTTACGTTTTATGATTGGTTTTAATCCTAGGCGGTGTTCATCAAATGCCCACAGTTCAACCTTTGGGTAATTTTGCCTCACCTGAATTAATCGTTCAGGTAAACGATTTTTTTGAACTCTTCTTGCTCTGCAAGGTTTGCCAGTTTATGCCTAGGGCGAGGATGCTTTAGGCCAAAATTTAATTTGTGTAAGTAATTATAGCAACTACTTAAGCTGATTTCTTTGTCTAGATTTTCTTTTATCCATGCCACCACTTTCCGCCCATTCCATCTCCCTCCATCAATGGGATCACTTTCCAAAGCTTTATCAAGCAATAACTGTTCTTGTTTGCTTAACATTGTTGGAGCCCCGCAACTACCCCCATACTGACTTTTAAGCCCTTGTAATCCTTTTTTGTTATATCTGGCAATAATGTCCCGCACACTCCAATCTGAGTATGCCGTTAGTATCTTTACTTCGTGATGTTTTTTCCCTTCCGCAAGTAGCCAGATAACCTGTGTGCGTCTACTCTCAACAGCATCACGACATTTTTGATAGTGAGTTTTCAGTTCTTTAACAGTATGTTGCAACTTTAGTGTTTTATAAGGCCTACCCATATCAACTAAAAGTATATGAGTTTTTACCTTTTCCTAAGAAGCTAATCTCCCTAAGTTGATTTCTGTTTTTTACCTTCAAATCTCATGAATTATGTATGTGATGGAAATAGATGGTTTTTTCAGAGGTACTTTATTGGAATTGTTATGACGCCTATGTTGCACAACTCGATAAGAGTGATGGAACTATTCTAGGTGTAGATCAGTAAATAGCATTTAGCAACTAAAAATCTCCGTGAGATAAGCCAGAAGTTAAAAGCTTCTGGCTTATTTTTGTGTAGTTCTTGAATCATCTAAAAAATTAATCAGCAAGTTACTTTCACCTCTAGAATAAACTACTCTAACTTCCCTGATAATTTACAGAGTTTGACCTAAACTTCTATTTAACACACCACTAAAGGTGTGACTGCAAGAAAAGATAAGGATAAAACCATGAATCAAGAACAGATCAACTTAGCCCAAAAAGGAAACATTATGACAAACCCAGTCTTATTTTCCATGCTTGACTTAGAAAAGTTCTATAGGGAATTGCCTGAAACCAATAAGTCCAAGATAGGTCTTAAAACGTTTAATCAAACTGGTCAGAGAAAGGAAGAGCAAACCATAAGAGTTAATAAACCCTCAATTGCCATTGACTCATTTGCTTGCCTTTGTCCTGCTTGTTCTACTTCCTGATTAAGGAACAAATCATGCTGTTAACCTTACAGGCCATAGTATCTGTAATGCTTATTGTCCAGTTAGTTCAATTAAGCATTTATATTTGTAAGAATTTTGATGAATGACCTACTGCAATTAGAGATTGTTTTACCTTTAGCAATATAGTAAGGGTAAAAATTGTGAATACTCATACACTAAATTATTAACAATATTTTACTTCTTAAGCAGGATTATGTTTTACGGGATTATGCTTATATGTTTGAAAAAGGATTTTTCAGGGACTTATAAGAAGTTACTTTTGTCTTATTGACACATCAAAACCCTGTTGATATGCTTCTTTAAGTTATAGAGACTTGAATAGAGTCTTTAGGCAAAACATTTATTTTTACAAAATGCTTATCAAAACATTAACATTTATTCACTGTTCTTGCACTTTAAATTGGTGCATGCTTATGTGCAAGGGAGGAGATTAGCTTGAACACTCAAAGCGAAAAGCTCTTACAGGAACTTTTAGATAAAGAGCAAGATCTTATAGCTGAGCTTCAAACAAGTAAAGTGGGAGCAGAAGAAGTGCTTCAAAAGGCCCAATCAGAAGCAGAAGCTGCTTTGGCTGATGCTAAGCTCGAGGTTGAAAAGCTAAGTACTAATTTTGCTGAAAAAACTAAAACATCTAGTGATGAATTGCGCACTGATATTTTGAATCTTGCTGAAGAAGAGGCTGCTGAACTTACTGCTAAAGCTGAAAGTCGCTTACAAGCAGCTGTTGAACTGGTCATGGAACGCATTACAGAATGATTGCTCAAATGGATAAGCTGACCCTTGTTGGGTCGAAGGGCAAAGTTAATGAGGCTCTAACAAGCTTGCAAAAGCTTGGTGTTGTACAAGTTGAGCCTATAGAGTTTGAATCACTTAGTAAATTTAACTTGCAAGGCGACGAACTTTTACTTAAAGAGCGCTGGGATAAGCTTGCTAATAAAAGTAAGGGCTTGCTTAATGCTTTAGAAATAGATGACCTTGTACCTGCTGCTAAGTTAGAAACTACAGACATAGACAGCTTAGAGAAACAGCTTAACGACATTGCTAAGCAAGCTGACCGTTTAGTAGCTGAGAAGCAGACTATGCTTGACGAGTTAGAAGTCATAAACACTTACTTACCACCTTTTCGTCAAGTTGCTGCAGACTTAGCTCGCCTTGATGATAGTCATTATCTAGTAGGTAAAGCCTTTATAATACCTGATTATGAAGCGGTTCAAGTTTTTAAAGCAGTTGTGGCAGAGGAAATGCCAGAGACACTTCTTTTTGAGAAGGCTTACGGTAAGGAGTGGCTAGTTACAGCCACTATGCTTAAGAAAGACACTCAGGAATTTACTCGTTTACTAGGGAGTTCTGGTTATGCAGCTCTTGCTCTACCTGAAAGCTATGCTGAACAAGGTACTGCTAAAGCAGTCCATATTATGGAAGAGCGTTTAAAAAGTATACCTGAGCGTTTAGCGATAATCGATAATGAGTTAGACAAGATAAGTAACCAGAAGTCTGAGGCTTTACAAGCTGTAGAAAAAATAGCTAAAAATCAGCAGAAGCGTTTTGAAGTGCTTACTAACCTAGGTGAGACTAAATATGGTTTTGCTTTACAAGGTTGGTTGCCCAGTCAAAATAGCCCAAAAGTAGTAGCTACCCTTGAGAAGCAGTATCCCGAGGACATCATTGTGGAAGTGCGCCCTGCTGATGAGCATAGTGATAAGGATGTACCAGTTAAGCTCGAGAATCCAAACTGGATCAAGCCCTTTGAAGGTCTCCTTTCCCTTTTCTCCCCGCCCAAATATGGCAGCTTTGATCCTAGCTGGACATTAGCTGTTTTCTTTCCTTTCTTCTTTGGTTTGGTAGTAGGGGATATAGGTTTTAGTCTTTTATTTTTGCTAATAGGTTTTTCCTTACGTGCTAGAGGTAAAGATAACAAGAAGCTTAGCTTAGGACCTTTAAGTATTACTATAAAACCTGAAGCGCTATTGCCCATAGGCACAGTAATTAACTGGTGTGCTATGTGGGGGATTGTCTGGGGATTTTTGTATGGTGAGTTCTTTGGTAACTTTTTAGAGCACTGGCCTCAAGCAAAACCCATTTTCTACACGCCGCTGCACAGTGATAATGGTTTTATACCTATTGCACTTTTTCGAGTAGAGCAATTTACACCTTTGCTACTGCTTTCTCTTGGTTTTGGGATATTGCAGGTCTTGGGTGGTTGGGCTATTCGAGCTTACTATGGTCATAAACATCATGATAGAAAACATTTTTGGGAAGGTATTGGCATGTTCAGTGGTCTTTTGGCCTTGGTTATTTTTGCTACTGCTTTTTTGCAAGATGGGCTTAATGCAGCTGTACAAACTATAGTTATAGCTGGCTTGGCCATTTTTATCTTTGCTGTTTTTATGTCACGTATGCCGCTTATGCTTATAGAACTTATTTCAAATGGTGGTAATATTCTTAGTTACCTAAGGCTTTTTGCAGTTGGTCTCTCTGCTGCTCTGGTAGCTAACTTAGCTACTGATTTGGGATTTGCTATCAATAGCAGCTTGCCAATAATTGGTCCTGTAATAGGTATTCTTGTAGGGCTTTCTGTGCACATGATAACCTTAATACTTACTATTATTGGTCACACTTTGCAACCTTTACGTTTGCACTATGTTGAATTCTTTACTAAATTTGGTTTCTACGACGAGAATGGTCGTCCTTATCAACCCTTTAATCTTTTAGGAGGCAAATAATGAAAATATTAATTAGTACTCTTATCTTTGTTGGTGTTTATGCCCTTTTACTTAGTTTTGGTTTAGCCGAAGAGGCAGAGCAAGCTGCCAGTGGTGCAAGTGGTATAGGCGCAGGTTTACTTGGTGTAGGCGCAGGTTTAGCTATTGGCCTAGCTGCTATAGGCGTAGGTATTGCCCAAGGCGGCATTGGTAGTGCTGGTGCAGGCACACTAGCTGAAAGACCTGAAGCTTTTGGTCAGATTTTGATTTACTTGGTTATTCCTGAAACTCTTATCATCTTTGGCTTTGTAATTGCCTTTTTCTTAAACGGCAAAATTGGCGGCTAACTATGGCTGACCTTGCTGCTTTGCTCGAGCGCGAAGCAAGTGTAGAAAAAGAAGCTATTATTTCTGAGGCCAAAGCTAAAGCCTCAGAAATTGTGGCTAAAGCCACCGAGGAAGCAAAAGCACTCATTTCACGCACTGAGCCTGTGCTAACTAAACAGCATGAAGCCGAGGTTTTACGGGTTAAAAGTGCAGCTCAGCTTGAAGCCTCTGCGCTTAAGCTGCGCACTCAAAATGAGGCTGTACAAAAGGTCTTTGCTCAAGTAGAAAAAAATATTCAGGAACTTGTTAAAGATAGAGACAAATATCAAGTAATTTTGAACAAACTTTTTCAAGAAGCCAAGAAAGTTGTAGGTGAGGTGTCAACTGTCTTTATTAATCCTGCAGATGAGGAACTTATTGAACTTGAAGACCTTCAAGTTAAAACAGATAAGTCTGTTTTTGCAGGTGTAAAGTTGCAAGGTAAAGGCATGAGTTCCACAGTTGAAAATAGCTTACCTGCGAGGCTTGCTAACTTGCGTGAAGAGTTATCCTCAGAAGTTTTTCGCACCCTTTTTCATTAAGGCTTAATATGCCCAAGGATTTTGCTTATATCAATGCTAGAATACGCGGTTTAAAGTCCAAACTTTTAGATTCTAACTTTTTTAATGAGGCTTTAAATGCCAATGACTTTAAAGCCTTTAGTAATGTATTAGCTCAAGGCTTTTATCAGCAGGACTTAGAAGAAGCTCAGACCCGCTTTTCTGGCTTAAAAGCTATAGATGAAGCGGTGGGTCGCAACTTTTACCGCATTACACGCAGCATATTAAATTTTTCTGATGGTAAAGCAGGTAAGCTAATAGCTTTACTATTAATGCGTTATGACTTAAACAACATAAAAACTATTGCTAGGGCCAAACATGCTGGTCGCAGCCAAGAAGAAATTGAAGCCCAACTCTTGCCAGCTGGGGAGCTTAAGCCTGCTGTTTTATCGTTAGTAGCGGCAGCTACAGATATGGCTGGAGTAGCTCAAGCTTTAGCCAGCACTCCCACACCGCTTAGAAGCGCCTTTGCCAAAGCTCAGGCAAAGTATGCTAGTGATGGAGATTTGCAGGGGCTCGAGCTAACCCTAGACCGTGAGTATTACCGCATTTTGCTTAAGTCATTAAAAACTCTAAATCCGCCCCAAAAGTTTAAACGTTATATTCAAAGTGAAGTAGACGCTACTAACTTACGTAGCGCTTTAAGCTTGCAGGGACAAACAACTACTGATGATATTTTTATTAAAGGCGGCAGCGAAATAAATCGCCAAGCTTTTGAAGCAATTGCAGGTGAAACCTCAGCAAATGCACTACAAGTTTTATCGGGCACTAGTTTTGCTGCTGCTATCGAAACAGCCAATTTAAGTGAAGCTGAAACAGTAATACAAAATGTGCTTAAAGCTCGAGCTGAGAACCTAGCCTCTGATTCTCTTAATATAGGGCTTACTGCAAGCTACTTACATGCTAAAGAAACTGAGAGTGCCAAAATCCGCTTATTAGCTAGAGGGAAATATTATAATGTGTCCCAAGCCACTTTAGCCAAGGAGATAGGCCATGTCTAAAATGCTAATGCTTACTGATAGTGAAACTGCTACAGGGTTTCGTCTAGCAGGGGTAGCGGTTCATGAAGCTAATCCTGATAATGCTCAAAAAACTTTAGAAGGTATCATTGAAAGTGATGAGTATGGACTTGTGGTAGTGGATGAAGGGTTAATTGCTGACCCTAATAAAGCTACAGAGCGTATAATGCGTGGGCGCACCTTGCCAGTACTACTTTCTATGCCAAGCCTTGGAGTTGCTTTTGAAGAAGAAGGTAGCGATGATGCTGCAGAGTATATGAAAGCTTTGGTACGTAGTGCTATTGGGTTTGATATTAAGCTCGAGTAAAGATAGGTTTCAAACTTTCCTTTCTTCTCATAAGTTTCTCTTTCAGGGTAACACCTTGGTGTGTAGAGGAGTTAATTATTAAGGGGGAGATAAGGAGCAGCATCAATTTCCCAAGAATTTTTAGTAATTGTGCCTGCTTTAAGATGTTCATAAGCTGCTAGCGCTATCATAGTGCCATTATCTGTAGCTAACTCTAAAGGAGGGAAAAATACTTTTAAGTCTACTCGAGCAAAACGCTCACGCAACCGCTTATTAGCTGCCACCCCTCCTGCAATAATCAGTGTCTCATAACCTGTTTTTTTAGCGGCTTTTAGACTTACTCGAGCTAAACTTTCTACAATAGTGTTCTCAAAACTAGCAGCAATATCAGCCTTATTTGCTTCGGGCTGCTCTCTTACCAAGGTGGCTACTGCTGTTTTTAAACCACTAAAAGAAAAATCAAAGCCTTGTTGTTGCTTTAAAGGAATAGTAAAAGGAAAAGCTTTGGGGTTACCTTTTTCAGCTAGTTTACTTAAAGGTGGCCCACCGGGATAGCCTAAACCTAAGAGTCTAGCTACTTTATCGAAAGCTTCACCTGCTGCGTCATCAAGAGTTTTACCAAGCTCATGGTAGTTGCCCCAAGTTTCAACTTTAAAAAGGCTGGTGTGTCCCCCAGAAGCAATAAGACATAAAAAGGGAGGGCTTACATCTTTTTCTAGCATACAAGAAGCTATATGACCCTCTAGGTGGTGGATGGCTATGAAGGGTAAGTCCTTAGCCCAAGCCAAAGCTTTAGCGTAGTTAAGACCTACTAATAAAGCCCCTACTAAACCCGGGCCGTAGGTGGCAGATATAGCTGTTAAATCGTTTAGGGTTATTTTGGCTTTTTTTAGGGTTTGCTCGAGTAAACGGTCAATAACAGTAAGATGTTCACGACTAGCTTTCTCAGGAATAACACCACCATAAGGAGCATGTAAAAGAGTCTGTGATGCTACTAGGTTAGCAAGTACCTTGCCATTTTTGACAATGCCAATGCCAGTATCATCACAGGAGGTGTCAATACCTAATACAATTTCCATGATAGTGTGCCAAAAACATCTTGGCTCGCCCAAACCTCCGAGGTTTCTTGGAAGATAACTTTATTCACTATGTTATTGATTATCTATTTTCTATCAAGGTGCAGTAACTTCAATTTGCTTTAAAGTAAGTGTACCTTGATTTTTATCTAAGTAACGAACCTCATAAACGCCCGGCTCTATAGGTGCATTGAGCTTGGCAGGATTACCCCAATCAGTGAAGTGGTAATCAATTTTATTATACTCCCGATTATTTGTATTATCTGGTAAGAATAAGGCAATTATCCCTTCTGGACCAGAGTAAGGTATCTCAAACTCAAGTTCAACTCCTATAGTTTCAGGTATTGTAATGCTAGCTGTACTAGTAGTTACCTCAATTTGTCCTGAAGCAATTGCACCTTGGTTTTTATCTAAATAACGAACCTCGTAAGTCCCCGATTCTGTAGGTGCAGTGATCTTAGCTGGATTACCCCAATCAGTGAAGTGATAGCCAATTTTATTATAATCTCGATTATTTGTATTATCTGGTAGGAATAAGGCAATTATCCCTTCTGGACCAGAGTAAGGAATCTCAAACTTATAGCCAGCTTCTACAGTTTCAGGTATTGTAATACTAGCTGTACTAGCTGTTACCTCAATTTGTGCTAAAGCAAGCACGCCTTTATTGTCATCTAAGTAACGAACTTCGTAAATACCAGTTTCTGTAGGTGCTGTAAGCTTAGCAGGATTACCCCAATCAGTAAAGTGATAACCAATTTCATTATAGCCATGACTATTATTCGTATTTTCTGGTAAGAATAGAGCAATAATTCCTTCTGGGCCAGAGTAAGGCACCTCAAACTCAAAACCAGCTTCTACAGTTTCAGGTACTGTAATACTAGCTGTACTAGCTGTTACCTCAATTTGTACTAAGGTAAGTACGCCTTTATTGTCATCTAAGTAACGAACTTCGTAAACACCAGTTTCTGTAGGTGCTGTAAGCTTAGCAGGATTACCCCAATCTGTGAAGTGATAACCAATTTCATTATAGCCATGACTATTATTCGTATTTTCTGGTAAGAATAGAGCAATAATTCCTTCTGGACCAGAGTAAGGTACCTCAAACTCAAAGCCAGCTTCTATAGTTTCAGGCACTGTGATGCTAGCTTCTACTTCAGTAACCATAAGGTTTGCTGTAGCAATTACACAATTTCCTGCTGTTACAGTATAGCGTAGTTCGTATTCGCCTGCCTCGGTAGGAGCAAGTAGTTTGGCAGGATTAGCTGCCTCAGTATAAGCGGTTTGCAATGCACTGTACTCATCACCATCAACTGGATGAAGACTAATAATACCTTCAGGACCTTCAAAGGGAAGGTTGAAAGTATAACTTGCTTCAACACTTTCAGGTAACATAAGAGTAGCAGAAGCATCACAATTATTTTCAGATATGGATTCTTCAACAATGTCTTCAACAGCTGTGTCTAGTGCTCGAGCTAATTCTTCAGCGTTCTCAGCATTTTCAAAAGTACCCACACCTTCAAAGCTTTTAATAGCTTCATCATTTAAATCAAAACCAATAATACGAATATCAATCTCAAAACCACGATTACGCAAATCTTCAGCCACAGCTTGTAAGTCACCTCCACAGGACTCCTCACCATCAGTAACAAGAATTATAAGGCGATGCTGTGCATCTGTTGGGAAATCATCTGCAGCAGCTAATAGTGAGAAAGCGATAGGGGTAGCACCTATTGCGTCAGCCTCTTGAACTGTTTTGCTCAAAGATGCTTTATCTACACCACTTAAGGGCACAAAAAGTTTACTATCTTCACAAGCACCTTCCTCTATAGCTTCTAATTGCGAACCGTAGACCCTTAACCCAACATTTAAATCGCCGTCAGGTAAACCACCAATAAATTGCGTAAGCACATCTTTTGCTGCCACAATACGGTATCTACCATCTTCAATCCTATTCCACATGCTACCTGACGCATCTAAAATGAGTTCTACGTAGGTCTGAGAATTAGTAAGTGCTAAACCTGTTAATAACAGTAAACAAAGTATTATACGTTTCATAGTTGTAGTTTCTCCTAGTTAAATGTGTTTTTGATAACTTACATTTCAGCTAAAGAACCTAATTCTAACTCAGTGCTTTTGAGAAGTCTTAGAAGGCTATTTCTTTCACCTATTAGCAAACCAAACTACATATTTCCTTACAGGCCAAAAATTGGGATCGTCTTTTGAAGTTACTTCAAGATCACAAAGAGGAAGATAGGCCGTTTTACGACCTTCTCTTACTTTCACAATTATGCCATAGTGATCCTCATCACAATCTATAGCGATAAGTTTCATAATGTGTCCAACATCAAATGGCTCATCTTTTTCTTTAAAAGGATTACTGCTTAAGTCCTCAACTCTTTTTACCTCAAATGGAAAAGATAAATTTTGCTCGAGCCAATCTTGCCATTTCCCCTCAGATTCCCTTTCTTTCCATTCCTTATACTTTTTATCCCATAATTTATGATTATCTTTATCCCATGAGGAGTCATATTCTGTTTTAGAGGACATTCTCAAAAACCAACCTTCTTTTTCTTGAGCCACTAAAAAAAGTAGACAAACTTGAATGTGTGCTCAAATCTATAAAAATCCTATTATAAATTTTGTGGCTTTACTCTTAACTTTGCCTGTCTTAAAGCATAGTGAAAGGAATAGAGTAAAGGGAATGCTGTGAATGAAGGGTTCAAAATTTTGAACCACTACAAAACGAATTCTATAACAGTTTTTCATTTACTACATGGTACTTTATAAGCAGCGCAGAAATAATTAGGTAGGTCAATTTGTATGTTTATACCTATTCTATTTATTGACGGGTGAATGTAAATGTACCTACTGTTGTAGCTTGTCCCCCTACAGCAAGGACGCCAGCTTCTATGCGGGAAATGTTTTCTGGAGGATTAGTAATACTATTTGCTGAAGTATAACTTTCCCCAGAATCTGTACCAGCGTCATAGGGGTATAAAGTTGCAACTTTATTTTCTACCCATTTATCATTTTCACATAGATTAAATCCTGAGATTCCAACGAACCAATCTGGACTGGGGGCTAACATAGAAACCAAGGTAACTAAAGGAAAATCAGGGGTAACTTTAGCATTTACAGTAATGCTGCCCGGTGAAGTACCAATGCCCCCACCTGAAATTTCCTTGTTAGTAGTTCCAGCTGTAATGGCAGCAGCAATTTCACTGGTCAGCGGAGCCTTACTACCAGTTTCCGCCATATTCTTAATTCCTGCAGAAGCTAGCTCTCCCGCTTCCCAAAAGGTCACATTATTATTATGAGTGGCTCCAATCAAACCAGAAAAGTGAGGGTTAGCAGGGAAATCTTGAGGGTGAGTAGCTGCACTCCATGTACTAGTAAAACTAACTTGATAAGTGGCTGAATTACCTTGAGAAGAGCAATCATTTGCATTACTATTGCTGCTAGAACATGCTATTAAAATACATAATAAAATTGTAAAGGTGACTGTTAATACTATTTTCTTTCTATCCATTATTATCCTCAAATCAATTTTAAACAATCTATCCATTATTATCCTCAAATCAATTTTAAACAATTCGGCTTCTTATTTGTATTACAAAGTTAGGTAAAGCTTTTACTTTTACTAAGAATTTTGATAACTCGTTTACCCAGTTGTTGTGTATTAAGATCTTTGCTTGCTTCATTTTGAAGCTGCACATCTAAATTATAAGCAGCTATAATTTTTCTAAGTAATGGTTTTGCTGCTTGCTTTTCATCCTTTTCAATATCAAAAATTTCAATTTGCCCACTATTCCTTCGCAGTAAACGATAGTTAATATTCTCTATGGTTACTTGCACTTCTTCAAGAATATCGCCAATAGATTCTGTTCTTCTAGTTTTACCAGCGGTGCTTTCCCTTACTTTAATATCAATATGATGGACAAATGCCTTTATTGTTTGACGAAGATATTCGTTAATAGGATTAATCTCAGCTTTTTGCTCTCGCTCGAGAATATCACGCAACAAAAATGTAATTGATTTATGGGTAGACATTTTACTTGTCCAATAAAGCCAAATCTTAATATCATTTCCGAGAACTTCAGAGGAAAGATTTTTATATTCTTCATGCAAACCTGACTTTTCAGAATCAGGAGTCAAAAATACCATAACGATGGGACAATTTGCCATTTTTACATCTTCGTCTGCAGAGACCGCAAGATAATAAGATTTTAGTTGCTCAGGCTGTGCAGCACTTGGCCTAATTTTATTTTCTATGACAATTCGGCAAATTTCTGTAGTCTCTGTTTTATCGTAGAGTGTCATGCGAATGTCTATGTCATTACGCCTATCATTTAGCAAGTAAGGATCTTCTAGAAATATGTCTGCATTTATAAAAGGACGCTCGAGTAGATCATCAAAAAGTCTTTTTGAACTTTCAGCATTAATAACCTCAAGAAAACGTCTAAGTAATGTATCACTTAAACCATGATCTTCTTTTGAGTTGAGAAGGTAACCTAGCATTGCAGAAATACTAGGTTCATGTAGCCTAGACTTTCCACGACTTAAAACATCGAAAATATTCATAGCATATATCTTCTTGATGAATACAAATGCTCATAAGCAAATTGCTAGAAGTATATGGAAGAGCACTATCTGTGTTAAGAAAACAATTTATCTACTTTGCTTTAAGTAAGTTGCGAATTTCAGCAAGCAAAACTTCTGCATTTGATGGTTTTGGTGGCGTTGCAGGTGTTTCTTCCTCTTGTCTTTTAAGGTTATTAATTAACTTTACAGCAATAAATATTGCAAAGGCAATGATTGTGAAGTCAACAACCGTTTGAATAAATTTTCCATAGTTAAGTGTGACAGCAGGCACATTTCCAGCTACTTTTTGTAAAGTCATAGCCAAATTAGAGAAATCAACCCCACCTAGTAACACTCCAATGGGGGGCGTTATTATGTCATCAACAAAAGATGAGACAATTTGGCCAAATGCAGCACCAATTATAATACCAACAGCCATATCGACTACATTTCCCTTAACTGCAAATTCTTTGAACTCTTTTAAAAAAACCATAATTATTTCCTTTCACCGCTAAGAGCAGGAGCCTTAAAAAGCTAGATTATCCACTTGGTGATTGCAAATGCTATTAGAAAGAAAATTGTAATTAATGCTATCAGTAAAAAGATCACAATACAACCATCTTTAGCATTTTTCTTTTCGATTCTATCACGTTCTTTGGGAGTAGCATTAGGATCAATGCCTTCAGCTTCTAAATCACTAAGAAGATCTTTAATAGAGTTGTTCGGAAATAAATAATTCACATAATCAAGAAATTCCAAAGCCCACCACAAACAGCAATAACGCTATCTATAAACCCTGCTTTGCGATTCCGAAAGGCATGCACTAATATATTAAAGCGTTTCATTCCTCCTATTGCATGTTCAACATATACCCTTGCTTTACTTAGTGCTTTGTTCCTTGCTTTTTCTGCTTTTGTTAATTGAGGGTTAGGATTCTTTTTACTCTTCCTCGGCTTCTTGTACGGTATCTCTGCTTCTATTCCATAGTCCTTGTTTATCCCTTGATATCCTGAGTCTAGCTTCGCTCTTTTACCTTCTCCTTTTAGCCATCCCTCCTCAGGTGGGAATTCTTCTTTGAACATCCCATAATCATGCCTTCGCCCAGCAAATGTCTTTCCTACATAGATTATTATCCTTTCTCCTGTTGCTATCACTGTGTTTTTTACTGTGTGTCGCTTCTTCTTTCCACTATATAGCTCTTTTTGCTCTTCATCTTTACTAGGTCGTCTATGCTTCCTCTCTGTAGCATCTATTAATATTTTTCGTGCTTCTTCAAGTGCTTCTTTTAATTCTTCTGGTGTACTGAATTCTCGTTTAGGCAACATCCCTAATTTTGCCAACGCTGCAGAGAGAATTGGCAGTAGTTTGTGTACCCAGTAATGTGCACTAGAACGAGCCATATCAAACTTTTCTGCTAATTCATCAAGGGTAGGATAGCTTTTGAGGTAGTAAAGGATAAATTCAAGCTTATGTTTAGCAGAGGAAAGTTTACTTTTTCTTCCCCCACCAAGAGATCGTTCCCTTTTTCCATTAGCCTGTTGTTCTTCATAATCTTTCTGACTTTGCTCTTCGTAGGCTTGTTCAAAGGTTGATGCTAACTCATCAATCTTTTCTTCAGGCAAGCCTGTCAAAGCTCTCACTTGTCTGTCACTTCTTGTATTAAAAGCTGCCATGGTGACTGCTATTTTAGCATGCCTCTCTATTTCCGAACAACTCTAATGTAATTGTCTACCCAATCTGAAAACTTTGGTGTGTCCTCACCGCTACTTTCCAAATCAAGGTGGCAATGGTCCACCCACCAAACTGGTGGATCAGGCTTTCGCAAATCCAGAGCGTATACACAACCAGATCCAGCACCACCTAAACAGAAAAAGTGGTTGGGCCAAGGTTTTACACCGCCCGGCATGCCCTTACGAAGCTCCTTGTTTTCAGAAACAAGCCTTTTTGCGTTGTCCCAAAGTTCAGTGTCATCGTTGCCTACACACGCTGGAATGGGGAAGTCAAGCATAACATTACGATATGTTGAGGGTAGTTTTAGCTCGAGTTCTTCCTCAATAAGATTTAAATCGCTTTCAGTCATGAATTTAACCATTTAGATACTACTTCGGGAACACCTACTGTAGCCTTCTTATTTATAACACGCACTTTATTATTCATGAACGTAATTGAGTGATCAACAATAACAATTTCTGAATTTTCTTTTGCCTCATTTATCAGCGAGGCAGCAGGATAAACAGATAAAGACGTTCCTACAACCAATAATTTACTTGCAGCATTTACAATTTCTAATGCCTTTTCATATAAAGGAACCTGTTCACCAAACCAAACAACATGGGGTCTTAACTGGCTTCCTTTTTCACATTTGTCCCCTAACTTAATGTCATTACCCTGAGTGTCATATATTAGTTCAGGATCTGTTGAACTCCTAGATTTCATAATTTCACCGTGTATATGAAGCACTTGTCTTGATCCGGCCTTTTCATGTAGATTATCAATATTTTGTGTTACAACAGTAACATTATATTTGCTCTCTAACTCAACTAAGGCTTTATGTGCTAAGTTTGGTTTTACAGATAGTACTTCCCGTCTACGTTTATTGTAGAAGTCTAAAACCAAATGTTTATCTCTTTCCCAACCTTCTGGAGAGGCAACATCTTCTATCCTATGTTTATTCCACAACCCTTTTTGACCTCTGAAAGTTTCTATGCCGCTTTCAGCACTAATTCCTGCACCAGTAATAACAACAATATTTTCCATATTGTCAATTCTACAATGGTTAAGAAGCTACCCAAATCTTCCTCTAGAAGCATACAGTAAGTTGCCAAGACTTTTCATTTTTCCGTCACTATAATATTCTAATAGCAAGTAATTAAACTAAAACTTATGAGTACTATTTTTAAGTTAGCTTGGCGTAATGTTTGGCGGCAAAAGCGTCGTACCACGCTACTTATCATTGTTGTAGCTTATGCTTCTTTATCAACTGTCTTTTTTTGGGGTATGACAGATGGGCAGAATGAATCTTTAATAACTAATCAAGCACGATTTATTCAAGCACCAGCTTTGATTACTACTAAAGCTTATCAAGATGATCCTGATCCTGAAAATGCTTTGCCCACACTAGATTTTGTTGATGAGGTTAAAGCAGTTAGTGGCGTTAGTGAGGTAGCGCCCCGGCTCGAGCTTTTCGGCTTACTCCGTTCTGCTTACACCTCAGAAAATGTCATGATCCGTGGTGTTGTCCCTGAGTTAGAACCTACCGTTAGTAACCTACCTAGCAAGTTGAGTAAAGGAAATATGTTAGAAACTAGGGGCCAGATAGTATTAGGAGAAGGCTTAGCAGAACGTTTAGATGTGCGCTTAGGTGAGCGTGTAGCTCTTGATGTTTCCTCTTTAGCAGGTGCTCAAGCAGCAGGCTTTATCTTGGTGGGAGTAGTGGATGCTAATGTAGCAGATCTAGACCAAACTACTGTTCTTATTCATATTGATGCTGCAAAGCAACTAACAGGTGTGGACACCGCTACTGCTGTGGCTCTAGATATTGCTAGAGGTAAAGAAGATGTTGTAGCTACAAGAGTTGTTCCTGTCCTTGAAAATTATGCAGATATAGAGATTTATGGCATAACAGCACTTATGGGCGAAATGAATAAGATGCTTGATGCTAACAGAGTACAGATGGTGCCTATTGGTATTCTTTTTGCCATTTTTGCAGCACTAGCTGTAACAAGTACGCTTTTTGTCAGTGTTTTAGAGAGGTCTCGAGAATTTGGTATGATGGGAGCTATTGGTGTTTCCCCACCTAAGTTAGCTGTAATGGTGATGTTAGAAGCTATCATTGCTACTTTAGTAGGTTGGTTAATTGGTTTGGTATTTGGCTACAGTCTTACGTGGCTTTTTAGTGTCAAGAATATCTTTGGAGCACTTTTTGCTGCAACTGTAGAAACCTTTGCCGATTTTGGCTTTGGAGAAGAAATGTACACCGCTAATAAGCTCATTTACATTCTTTATGCTGCTGCCACCATTGTTTTTGCTGCTATTTTTGCGCTTTTAGCCCCAGCAAGAAAAGTAGCAAGTATGAACCCTGCTAAAGCCATGCGAGCGGAATAGTCCTTGACAAACATTTCAGGTGGCTTTAAACTATATTTGCAAGCAAGTACTTACTTGCGCTCCTAAAGTATTTGCTGTCAATTACCGAAAGAAATACCCTTTTGGAGGTTTTTTATGAAAAAGCTTTTGAGTTTAATTATTTTATTAGTATTAACTTTTGCCTTTGCCCAAGAAACTACTGCAGAAGAAATTTTAGACGTTGCTGCTGAAGAAGTTACTGCAGAAGAAATTTTAGATATTATTGTTGATTCACAACGAGGAGGCCAAACAGTCAGTATGGAAATTACTATGACTGTTGTTCGCCCTGATAAGGACGACAAAGAATTTGCAATAGAGTCTGTAGGTGATGGTGAGGAACGTGGCCTTATTCATGTAATTGCCCCTTCACGTGATGCAGGCACAGCTTTTTTACAAGATGGTGATAACCTTTATCTTTTTAACCCTCGTTTAAAGCGTGTACTACGCTTGCCGCCAAGCGGTCGTAATGATAGTTTTCTAGGCTCAGACTTGTCTTACAATGATATTAGTGGGCGTGACCTTGAAGAAGACTATACTGCAGAGATTACTGCTGAGAGTGAAGATACTATTGAGCTTACCTTAATTCCTGCAGAGCTAGCACCTACTCCCTATGGTAAAGTGGTTCTCCTAGCGGATAGGCAAAATGGCTATCGCCCTTTAGAGTATCTTTATTACGACCAGCGTGAGCAACCTGTAAGGAGCATGATTTTCTCTGACTACACTGAATCAGGGGATCTTTATATGCCTACTTATATTGAGATTATTAATTTGCTCGAGGAAGGCGAAGAAACAATAGTAGTTATGGAAGATGTAAAATTTGGAGTGGATGTTGATGAAGATTGCTTTAGTCAAAGGGCATTAGAGCGTGGTTGTAACTAGTAATGGTTGAAAGCTAGGGGCAATTAGCTGCTGAGCTTAACGTTACTAAGCTCAGGGGTGTGAATAACGGGTTAATAATGGACATGACTACAGTTTACACAGCAAAGGGCAGAAACAGTTCACATCCCCTGCAGTGCCTAGTCAAGCGGCTTAGGCAAATACTTTTTGTAGTAACTTGCTATAGATTCGTATCCTAACCTTGTATAAAAGTCTCGAGCGCCATGAGTAGCCAATCCAACAAGTTTACACTGATGTTTTGATGCCCAATTCTCAAATTTGCTTATCAGAGAATCTCCTAGTCCTTGACCACGAGAATTTGGGTGAACATAAATCTCATCAATCCAAGCGACTTGACCACTGGCATAGAAGGCGTTATGGCGATACCCAGATACATAACCAAGTAATGTGGATTCAGACTCAGCCACCGCAAGAAAAGATGATGGGTCTGATAATTTAGCTTCAAAAATTTTCTTGAATACAGTCGCATTGGGAGGGGTTGAAGAAGGAAAGGATTGTGTAAGAATAAGTAGTTGTTCTTTATCAGCATCGTTTGCTTGACGAATAGAGTAAGTCATAGGTGGACGCTTAACGGCACAGAGCTAAGGTGTGCACATTCTACACTAAAGCCCCCTGCAACTTAAACCAAACTTAACTTTGCCATTCATGTGTGCATCACCTTGTCGGGTAACAGAAAGCCATTGCTGGCTTTTCGTCCCCTAAGAACCGTACTTGATAGTTTCCCATCATATGGCTCAAGCCTCAATAAAGCATAACCACGTGTTGGTTACACTCAGCCATTCAATGACCTTGACGATACTAGACTTGAAGCTGTTGCTCTACTCTGCTACTCCTCTGCTATTCTATTTCATGCCACGACATAGTTGATAATCGCTTCACAGGGGATAGCGCGTCAGCTCTTCTTAATTGGGGTATTCCTTCTCTAAGCGCCAGCACTAGCTACTATCCTCTAACTTCTGACAAACTTTCTTGTCATTTGAGACCTGTCGGAATTCTGCACCCTTTAGGGTTGGGTATCTCTGGCTCTCACCAGCCCTATCTTGTCTATTACTAACAAGCTTTCGCTTTCTCCGACTTCCTTTACCTGCATGTCCATAGGCTCGCTTTACAGGCAGCTTTCCCAGAGGGAGATATACAGGCTTACCGAGTTTCATGTGTACGCCTTTATGGTCATTTAGGTCGTGCCTATCCACCGAGGGCTTAACATCTGTGTTACATTATCGCTCAGAATGTAATCCAAACCCTGTACCTTTTGGTCACAGCCTATCAGTACCTTTGGCTGTTCCTAACTCACGATGTTTATCAGCACTTCACTTATGTTAACCATATGACTTAACCCTAGCTCCCTCACGCACGGTACTAGCGTTGTTGACTTTGCATCACTACTTAGTCTCCTCATATGATGGGTTTCATTCTACCAAGAGCTTTGCACAACACTGTTGCCAGTGATGCACATCTTGGGAGGGTACGAATGGTGGGGCATTCGGTTAAATCTGCTTCCTTCCTTTCAAATTTCGCTGTTTAACAGCCGTACACATGACTTCTTGTCGCAGTGGAGCGCTGTGTTAGACTAAACAACCGATAAACGTTTCCCATAGCGAAATAAAATAGTAAACACTGTCAAAATTCAATATTATGTGGCTTCGTATGGGGAAGTAATCAAAATTCCATTGACATAATCAATTTTCACAAGAAAGCGGCGAAAAAAGTCTAGTCCTATCAAAGCATCAATACCCCATGATTGCTCAAAATAGGAAACGAAAACCTCGAAAGGACTTATTCTATGACCACATATCATAACCGATGGTAACTCTACAATCCCATATTTCTGAGTTTGCAATCCTGGTTTTAGTTTTGCTTCTTCGTTTCTAGCATCAAGGAATCCCATGTACATCAAAAACTGATCAGAAAATTCTGTTCTTGGAGCCCCAGTGTCCAAAATTCCTGCAACACTGTGTAATATGCCTTTTGGGTCTGTGACCATAAATTCAATATGGATATGATGCTTGTTTGTATCAAACGATGTTATATTTTCCTGCATGACTCCTTAAACCACCAAAGTTGGATTCACCAGTAAATCGAAATGCTGTTGACTTATTTAATGCAGGTAATCCATAAACGTTATCTTTGTCTTTCGAATGTCTATTGACAATTCCTGCAATAATATGTCCAGATTTATCTAAATCAAAATCAGTGATAAGAAGCCACTCATCAGGAAACTCTTTTTTCATATCATCCCATGTTATTTTTTCTCCCATTTAAAGACCTCTTTTCTTATGCAATGATGCTAGATTAAGAATCTTCTTAAATTCTCTAGCAAGTATCATACAACAACTTTTCCTAATTTAAATGTTCACTGCTGATTGGGCTAGAGCAAATCCAAACAAAACTATCTTAACAAACTCTAAGCACTGACCAACGCCGTCTAACAGTACAGAGCTAAAGTGTGCACATTTCACACCAAAAATCCCTGCAATTTAAAACACTCTTAACTTCGCCATTCATATGTGCACCACCTTGAGCGATAGTTAGGCAGGAACAATGCAAAAGGTAATCTAACACGCTCAGTTTTGCAACCTTACTTCGAGTTACCAAAGCCAACCAAGTTCTTGCTAGGCACTTTTGAGAAAGGAGTAAGCGAATTTGCTTCGGTGGGCCTAGGCACTTCTACTTCACGGATGGCACCCCAATCAATAACTGCAACCCAAATGTTTTCGTCATCAGAAAACTGTACTTGCCCATTAACTTCTAATTCCTCGCTGTAAAAGATTAATTGAAGATCTTCTTGTAAAGCTATGCACTGCTTTGATAAATCCTGTACTGTACCAACACAATTTAAGCGCAATCGACCTTGTTCATCGGCATTATGAAAATCAGCATAAACATGTGGCATATTCATTCCTATAGTTTATCATTTTTTCTCTTGGTTTGGATTAGGTGTAGTAGGCATAAGCAGGTTACTAGTTTGCTCAGGAGTAATGCCTGTTAGCGTTGCGTGATAAGGACTTCTACCTGAAGTACGAACTACATTTCCACCAAGCTCACGCACCTCACCAACGGTTGCTATTCCAACTTGTTTGTGAGGAATGCTTTTAGCCAACTCACTAACAGAAATATTAACCCCGCACTCAACTGAAATACCAGTTACACCACTTGGATGTGTGCCAGTACCTCGAGCAATATCTTCAGGCTGATTACGTCCACCTCTAACCACCAATGCTTCATCAGGTATTTCCTCAGTCACCACACAAGTTTAACACTAAATACAATGTTCACAACTAGCTAGCCTTGAGCAACTAAGCACTATCACTCTCTCAAAGCTTAAGCACCGACGAACACGCCTAACGTTACACTTACAGTGGTTCTCCTAGCTGGATTTTGACAACATCAAGAATCCAACTGGTGGGTATATCATCCATAAAGACTAGTCCGCAATCTAGATTAAGTGTTTTTGGCTCAAAGTTCGAATTTGTGCCAAAAGCTCCAGCACATCAAAAACTCTTCCACTAGATTTGGTACTTCCCCCTTATTCATGATGTCTTGCGGAGAGAAATATCTAATCCTTCTTGTTCCAAAAGAGAATATGCAACATGTTGGTCAAATTCGGAGCCGTATTTCAGGTAAATATTGGAGGACTTCAGCAATCCTGCACTAGAAAGCATTAGGTGAACTTGGTTTTCTCTGTTTCCAGCTTTTCCGTTCTTGTACATTGTAATGGCATCATCAAGTTGTCCTTCGATTTCCTTTCATCTAGGAGAGCGAGACAACGCACGTCTGAGACGAATCTTTCTTTGTTCTCCAGTAAGGGTGACCAAGCCCCGCTCCTGAACATTTGTGATTTCACCTTCTGTGAGTCGCGAACAGTGGAATCCCACCACTTTGTTACTTCTTATGAGGTCAAGGACTGCATCAATCACATCAATTCGGTGCGCGCCATCAAGCAGTGTTTCTAAGGAATCTTCGACATAGCGAAACTTGGTATTATTCAACTGCTGAATGGTTTTATTCGTAACTACTCGGAGTAGAGTCTCTGTGAAGTGGGATTCCCACGTTTCTAGATTGTTGAAATCAAAATCTGCCATAGAAAAAACTAGCTGGTGCACCTAACGCCATTAAGCGCAGGGGTGCTCACTTCTGTATGCATACTCTGCAACTGAGTTCTAGACTTGATTTGACCACTAGTGTGAGCGTCCCGCTGGAGCAGGTTGTTAGATTTTGCTTTCACAAACTTGTTAATGAACATATATAACTTCTTCAAGATTTTCAGTATAAGCGAACCCATCTATAGTACCTTCCGACGGATACTCAGACGGTAACCCGGGCGCAAACCACCGAATCGGAAAGATTTTTGAATCTCGACCTCCCATTAATTCATACAACCGATCCAATTCGTCTTTTTCAGGTTTCACGATCCCAAACCAAAAATAGGCTGCCGTAGTCTCATTAACGAAAAACCACGGCTCTGAATCTCCTAGGCTGTTCGCTGGACGGACAATACCTATGTATTCGCGACCATCAGCTAAAGCGAACTTAGCTTTACATAGAAACGCCCGATCAAAAGAAAAGTTGTTTAAATTGACTCCGTGAACGGTTTCTTCATCGATTTCATCATCATCATTGTCTTCACCGTGTGGGAACACCCAGATCGCAAATTCTTCTAGGTCTGCAGGGGTGAGTTCATAGAGTTGCTTTTGAATCATGAGACTTCTCTTTCCTTAAGATTCTATTCAATGCTCAATTTCTCTAACGGTCGATCCGTTTGGAAAGATAATGGGATCTGGTTAAATCTAACGGCACTAAGCTCAGGGGTGCTCACTTCTACGTACATCTCTTGTAACTGGATTATAGACTTAATTTTGCCACTCGTGTGAGTATCCCACTGCAGCGTGCTGTTAGACAGAATCCTTACTGAAACATACTTCCAACAGTCACATTACTTATAGTGGAGCTTTATATTTTTTTGCAAGAGTTCTGAAACGTTCAGCAAGCTTTGACTCAAGCTCTTCACGACCTTCCACATTATTAAGATATATTATAAATCGGTGATGGCGCAAATCAAACGGAATGTCATCAGCATTTTGGGTTATAGGAATTACATGTTTCCCCAATGCATGTGCAATTCCTGCTTCGTAAAAAACATTTGGATTCTTGCCAGTGAAATCACACACCACTACATAGGATTGAAATATTAGAGAGAATATGTCTTGAATGATTGTTGAGTCATCCCAGATATCGTCAGCACGCTTACAGGTAAAACCAGCTATAGTTGACGCAAGAGTAATTGTTTTATATACGCTGGACAATCCATCAGTAAACGGCATCATTGCTGACACAAGTGAATAATCTACATTGCTATCAGGAACACGAAAAACACTTGGTGAGAACAATATACGACGTGTATTGTTATCTTCGCTAGAGATGTATTCACCAGCCTCTGAACACTTTTCCTGAACGTATTGGGTAATAACATCTAGGTTATTAGGATTTGATATGACCATGCTTTGAAGCATGTTTAGAACGTGCTCTTCATAATCGCCATCACCAAAACCCAGACTCCGAAGCAAACGTGGGTGATGTCCCACCTCTTCAGAATGATTAGTCAATAGTGCTAGTTCATACCAATGTGATTCACTGAACTCTGCCACAATTTTGTTCTTCAAAGCAACAATTTGTCTACCTACATTAACATCAATTGGCACTATATTATCTCCATAAAGAGTCTAACTTACAAAGCTCAGGGGTGCTCACTTCTACGTACACCTAATTTAACTGAGCTCTAGACTTGATTTGAGCCCTCGTGTGAGCATCCCGCTGCAGCGGTAGTTCGGCCATTCCTTCTCCAAAAACAATTCGGATTACAACTAATCCTGTTGTTATTTCCAAGCTTTGCTCCTAGGACATGCAACAAAGGCTCCTTACATAGCTCAAAGTCCGTAACAAACTGATTCATCCTTTAACTCCGTCTAGATTTGTCAATGTGCACCAATAACCGCCTGCTTGCTCGAGTGGTCTTTTTGATTCTCTGACGATATTCATGCAACAACTATTCCTAAGCTTCTTCTTCGCTGGAGTCGGCTAGCGTCCAAGCAGATCTTAATGCTCACCGCTGGCTCAACTCGAGCAACCAACCAAAAACACTTTAACAAAGTCTGAGCACTAATTAACAGGCCTAACTAGTATTGAACACCTAAATAGGGATCTAATCATAAACACTTCACTACTTTTATACTTGATAAACTCCCGTGCCACATTTAGATACCTAAAATAAATAACTCTAAATTCAGATTGATTATTGCACCAAAAATGACTTTAAGTCAAATTTAATAGGCCAATTTGGGAAATAAACCAAATATATACCCTAATTTGGGGTCATAAATATATTATAAGGACATTAGCGTCTTTTAATTTTTTTAATAGGACAATATTGGGATTAAGTTCAATATTTTGCCACTTTTGGGGTATAATACTTTAAATTTAATTGGATTTAGTGCTCGATAGATGGACCTAGAAACAAAAATGGTTGCCTTAATTATTATTATTTATGAGCAATCAATACCTATGACATTCTCAATCACAAAACAGAAGCGCTTTATGGAAAGTTAAACTTATTTGAAAACTGAGGTATTAGGAGCCCAGTTCTATAAAAAGGCAACTCCAAAACAATTCACTTTGCTATTTATGAATCATGAATAGCTCCCAAATTGGGAACATTGTTCAGGAGTTGTCGAATTAAAATAGGATCAAGGTTTCTGGGAAATAGTTTTAATATTTCAAGTACGTACCTGAACGACCTAAAGTGTGCTTTAAGATCCAAAACACTCCAATTAGGATGCTGAGACCTTAGTTTTTTTAACAGCACTTTTGAGAATAGCACCATAAACATTGCTAGGTTTGCTGCATTGTTTATCTGCTGTTCCTTTATGTTCATAAAATCTTCTAATCCCCAATATTGCTTAGCGTCTCTGAAGGTAAATTCTATTTGGAAACGTAAACTGTAGTAGTCTATTAATTTTTCGTATGATATGTTCAGATCACTGCTGAATAAGATTACATGCTTACTTTCTCCTGTTACTATACTGGTTTTAACTATTACTACTACATTCAAAGACTGTCCAAATTCCTTGTGTAACATTGTCATTTGATAGATATCTGTACGAATCTTCTTTTTTAGATCTACTGTGCTACTCTCAAGATATTCCTTAGGTATCTTCTTGTAATCTATCTTTTCTCCATATTTGCGTTTCCTTCCTCGTTTATTTTGCTTCCCTTCATAGAGAAAGTACAATGCTGAGTCAACTCTTAATTTGCTAATTAAGAACAGTCCACACATTCTTGCCATTTGTAAGCTGTTGTTATCGCCAAAGGCCCCATCTAGTAATAAATACTGAATACCCATTCTTAGTAAGAATATGTTCAGAACTAGCATTATCATCGTTTTTATAAATACTAGATGTACTGGTAGTTTCACATTGACTTTGTCTTTATTTTTGCTACCTTTTGGACGTCCTGCCTTCTTTTTATTTTTCTGCTTTTGTTGTTTATGATTATTGCTTTTGCTCTTTTTTGCCTTACCCTTACTGTTATCTTGTGATTTATCTTGTGTTTCTCTTTTAGCTTCTTCCTGCCCCGTATTGTTCTTGTCTTGAGACTCCTTTTGCTCTGGTTCATTGCCTTCTTCTTGATCAGTACGTACAATTTGCTTATTAAGTATTGGGTAAGCAGTGCGGTCTTTAACACTAACCAGTGATAAACTAAAGAAGCAAATACTCCTCACTACACGATTAAAAAGAGAACTGAAGAATCTATCAATTCCAAAAGTCTCTTTACCTGATTTAGTAATTACTACTTCATCACCTGCTAGTAAGTAGGTATCATCAGGGTCATAAACATGGTTACGAAATAAGTACCAGTTGAGGTATAGCCAGCAAATATTGGTGCTAAAGAAACGTTGTACCGTACGATAACTACCACTAAGACCAAAAGTCCATCGAGAGATACCAAGCATCGTGACACGACCAGTCATAGATAGCATTGCTAAAACAATTGTTGTTAGCTGATTTAGGGTTGTTTTATCAAGAGCTGGGCTAAGGCATTGTAAAATATATTGTATTTCTTGCATGGGTACTATACTTTATGTATGGTGCCCTCGTTTCAACTATTTAGCAATTGTGTCGTACTGAATCAGTTTTTTGAAATGTGTTAGCGTGAGTTGGTAATATGACTCACTTTGGCGTGGGTATTAAGCAATTACACCTAATTGAAAATGGGAACAAAAATGCCAAAACCAAAACTCCCCTTTTCATCTAGCTCGATTTTAAAAGGTAAAGTTTGTAAGCTTGGATGCTCACAAACTTCTTGCTAAATTATGTACTTACCCTACACTGCCTTCCATCTCGAGTTCAATAAGGCGGTTAAGTTCAACAGCATACTCAAGAGGTAATTCCTTAGCTACAGGATCAAGAAAACCACGCACAATTAGCGATGCTGCCTCGGCTTCGGGCAAACCACGACTCATAAGGTAAAAAATTTGCTCATCATTAAGCTTTGACACTGTGGCTTCGTGACCTACATTGGCTGTTTTCTCGTTAATTTCAATATAAGGATAGGTATCCGTTTTGCTAGTGTCATCAAGTAATAAAGCGTCGCATTCAACATTGGCCCTAGCATGTAAAGCACCTTCGTGAATTTGTACCAGACCCCGGTAGCTACTGCGACCAGTACCTTTGGAAATAGATTTAGAAACAATCTGGCTACTAGTGTGTGGTGCAGCATGGATAACCTTTGCACCAGCATCTTGATGCTGTCCATTAGTGGCAAAAGCAATTGAAAGAACTTCTCCCCGTGCTCCCTCACCTACCAAGTAGGTACTAGGGTACTTCATGGTTACTTTAGAGCCTAAATTACCATCTAACCAACCCATATTAGCATCTTTATGTACTAAAGCACGTTGGGTAACAAGATTATAAACATTATGAGACCAATTCTGAATTGTACTGTAACGTGCTTGAGCACCTTCTTTGACTATAATTTCAATCACACCAGAATGGAAAGAATCGCTGTTATATGTTGGAGCAGTACAACCCTCAATATAATGAACCTTTGAACCTTCCTCAGCGATAATCAATGTGCGCTCAAACTGACCCATACTTTGTGCATTAATCAGGAAGTAAGCCTGCATAGGTGCTTCTACTTCTACACCAGCAGGAATGTAAACAAAAGAACCACCTGACCAAACCGCAGAATTAACAGCAGCAAAGTAATTATCTTCTGGGGGAACAACTGTAGCAAAGTGCTCTTTAAACAACTCAGGGTGCTCTTGCAGGCCAGTATCAGAATCTAAAAAGATAACACCTTGCTTTTCCCACTCTTCTTTTAGCGAGTGGTAAACCATTTCACTCTCAAACTGTGCTCCTACTCCAGCCAAAATCTTTTGCTCTGCTTCAGGAACACCAAGACGGCGATATGTTTCACGAACTTCTTCTGGCACATCTTCCCAAGAATTAGTGCCTTTTTTGTCTTGAGGGCGCACATAGAAATAAATGTTGTTGAAGTCTAAGCTCGAGAGATCAGGACCCCACTTGGGACGCCCTTTTTTTTCTGCAATTTCTAGCGCCTTTAAACGGAATTTAAGCATCCACTCAGGCTCGTTTTTTTGATAAGAAATTTGCTCTACTATACGTTTGTTCAAGCCTTTTTCAGATTTAAAAAAGTAATCTTCAGCTATTTGAAAGTCATACTGTTTTTCATGCTCCATGCGTTGTAATGTAGTAGTTTCAGACATAATGGGCTCCTTATGTGAGGTATTCATACCTCTAAAAATTTCAAATCCTTGTTAAGGATATTATCTTATTATTTCTAGGCAGCTTCTTTAAGCCAGTCATAACCTTTTTTATCAAGCTCGACAGCCAATTCTTTAGGTCCAGACTGAATAATTTTACCATCATACATAACATGTACTTTGTCAGGAACAATATGATTTAAAAGTCGTTGGTAATGGGTAATAACCAATGCGCCAAATTCAGGACCGCGTGCTGCATTAACACCTTGAGAAACTACTTTGAGAGCATCAACATCAAGGCCAGAATCTGTTTCATCGAGCATGGCATACTTAGGTTCTAAAACCAGTAGCTGCAAGATTTCGCTGCGTTTTTTCTCTCCACCAGAGAAACCTTCATGTAGGTGTCTTTCTATAATAGAATCATCCCAATTTAAAGTTTTTACAGCATCAGTAATTTTGTTATAAAAGTCCATTACCCCAATTTCTTCACCTTCAGGTAAACGAGCATTGACTGCTAAACGCAAAAAATTAGCTATAGAAACACCGGGGACTTCTACTGGATACTGGAAAGCTAGATAGAGGCCAGCTCGAGCTCTTTCATCTGGCTCTAAGTCCATTATGCTCTCACCATCAACCAATACATCACCTTTAGTTACTTCATAAGCAGGGTCTCCTGCTATAATTTTAGCTAGAGTTGATTTACCACTACCATTGGGGCCCATAAGGGCATGTACTTCACCTTTAGGTAAAACAAGGTTAACACCTTTTAAAATTTCTTGATTATCTACTTTAGCATGAAGATCTTTTATTTCTAACTGGTTCATAAATACCTTAATTAAACTTCTCCTATAGATTGCAAATCCACATCAGGATTTGCCATGGTATCAATTATATCTTACCTAGACAAGAATGTCGAGTTATCTGGTCAATTTTCCCATAGTTCTTAATGTTGAATTGAAGAAAAGAGTGCTTAGGTCCTTTGCCCCTTACTTTCTGTAATTCTGTTGCTAAAATAGCTTAACCTCACTATTTTCTCATGATGATACCTTGTAGTTAGTTTTGTGTGCATCAACAGTTAATTTAATAAAAACACCAAGCAACAAAATTGGATTAAAAGTTAAGGTATAATGTTAAATTAACTCAAGGATTATTTATGCTTTGTCCAAATTGTGGCTCTGAAAATAACGATAATGCAAAAAACTGTTCTATATGTGGCTTTTCTTTCAATTTACCTGTTGCTCAGCACTTGTCCACTGGCGCAAGATTAGCTAATGGGCGTTACTCTATAGGACGTGTATTAGGTGAGGGTGGTTTTGGTGTTACTTACCAAGGTGCTGACACCACTATGAAACGCTTAGTGGCCATCAAAGAACTCTTCCCCGAGGGTTCAACGCGTAGTGAATCTACGGTTGTGCCACCTCGAGCCTTAGGCACTGAAGGTTTTATTGATTATAAGACATCTTTTCTTAAAGAAGTTAGTACTCTGGCCCAATTTAATCATGAAAGCATTGTAAGTGTTTATGACACTTTTGAGGATAATTCTACAGCTTACTTGGTTATGGAGTTCTTAAAAGGTGAAACTTTAGCCCAGCGCATAAGAAAATTGGGAGTGCTTAGTGGTTTAGAAGTTTTAGAAATTGCTAAGAAGCTTTGTGAAGCTTTGCAGGTAATACATAAGGCAGATCTTTTACACAGAGATATTAAACCTGACAATATTTTCTTTACTGAAGACGGGAGAATTGTACTTATCGATTTTGGTTCAGCTAGACAGTTTATTGATGATAAAACTTCAAAGCACACTCAATTCATTACTCCCGGTTATGCCCCATTAGAACAGTACGCCTCCGAGGCTAAATTTGGCCCCTATACAGATATTTATGCTTTAGGTGCAACCCTTTATCATGCCTTAGCTGGACATCCCCCTCCTAATGCTAATGACCGCATTATGGGTATAGAGTTAAATCCCTTGCCCCAAAACACTCCAACGCCTCTGAAGAATGCTATAGAGCAGGCTTTAGTAGTAAAGGTACAAGATAGACCTCAAAGTGTACAAGAATTTATTGATATACTCGAGCAAAAACAAGAGGTAAAAAACCTAAATGCATCAACCAAGGGACTACCAAAGGAACCACTAAAGGAGTTGCCAGCAGAGCTATCACCTCAAGAAAAGCGTGTTCTAAAAGCACATAGGGGTTATGCTTCTACAATTGCGTTTAGCCCTGATGGGCAAACACTTATTTCGGGTAGTAATGATAAAACTCTGAGGGTTTGGGAGGTCAGTAGTGGTAAATTAGTTCGTACCTTGGCGGGGCATAGTGATGCTATTTTTGCTGTTTGTTTTATCCTTGATGGAAAAGATGTTGCTGCTGGTAGTGGTGATATGGACGTATCACTTTGGCATTTGGAAAGAGGTCAGAGGTACGATATTTTAAGAGGTCATGATGGTGGAGTCCTAACCCTTGCCTATGATGCAAACAAGCGTATTCTTGCTTCAGGTAGTGGTGATACTTCAGTACGTTTATGGCAACTACCCGGTAACCAATTAATACACGTTTTGGAACAGCATCGTCATCCTGTGCGCTCACTAGCCTTTAATCACAATGGAACTATACTTGCTTCGGGCAGTGAGGACTTCACCATAAAGTTATGGGATGCTAAGCTTGGTAGGTTTACAACAAACATAATAGGTCACACAGATGCAGTTATAACACTAGCTTTTAATCCACAGGGAAATATACTAGCTTCAGGTAGCCAAGACAGTACTATAAAACTTTGGGAAGTAGCCTCAGGTGAGACTATGTATACCCTTACTGATCACTCACATTGGGTGCGTACTGTTGCTTTTAGTCCTAATGGTCGTCTACTTGTTTCAGGAAGTGCTGATAAAACCATCAAAATTTGGGAGGCTGCAACGGGTAAATTGCTTCACACTTTGTTAGGTCATAGTGATTGGGTAAAAGCTATTGCTTTTAGTCCTGATGGTCGACTTTTAGCTTCAGCAGGGGGTGATTCGATTGTTAAGATATGGGATCTTTATCAATAAATGCTTTGCCCAGCATGCCAAACTAAAAATAAACCTGATAGAACAACTTGCTTAAAATGTAATGCTGTTCTTTTACAACATTTGCCCAAGGGTAATAAGATAGCTAATGGACGCTATACTATTGATGGAGTGCTTGGTGAAGGGGGATTTGGTATAACCTATAAGGGTGTAGACAATATTTTGGAGCGCCATGTGGCTATTAAAGAACTTTTCCCTGAAGGGGCAACACGTTTAGGGAAGGCAGTTTTACCACCACGCTCGCTAGGTTTGCAAGGCTTTACTGAAAGCAAAGTGAGTTTTAGAAAAGAAGCAAGTCGCCTAAGTCAGTTTGATCACGAAAGTATTGTACGTGTCTTTGACGTGGTAGAGGAAAATGATACTACCTATCTTGTAATGGAATTTTTAAAGGGGCAAACTTTAGCTGAGCTTATAAACAAAAAAGGTAAATTAAGCTCAAAAGAAGTAGTGCCTATTGCACAAAAAATAGCGAGTGCTCTGAAGGTAGTGCATGAAGCAGAACTTTTACATCGTGATATAAAGCCTGAGAATATTTTTTTAACTGAAGATGAGCGAGCTGTACTTATTGATTTTGGGTCAGCAAGGCAATACACTTTGCATAAAACCTCAAATCACACAAGACTTGTTACCCCCGGGTATGCACCCTATGAACAGTATGTTGCTAAAGCAAGATTCGGACCTTATACAGATATTTATGCGCTAGGAGCAACGCTATATCATGCACTTACTGGAAAAGCCCCACCAGATGCACCTAGTAGAGCATTAAATGATAACCTTGATCCTTTACCAGCTAATATACCAGAGGGATTACGTAAAGTAATTACTGCTAGCATGACTGTAAGAATAAATGCTAGACCAGCTAACAGCTTTGCTTTTTTGGCCTTATTGAATGGTTCTAATAATGCCAAATCTGTTAGGCCAAAGCCACCAATAAATCCCAATAGAAGGATTACCCCTAAAGAGCTATATACCTTCGAGGGGCATAGTGATTATGTTAACACTGTTGCTTTTTGTCCTAAAAAAGATTTGCTTGCTTCAGGAAGCTCTGATAAGACTATTAAATTATGGGAACCAAGCAGTGGTAAAATCTTAAAAACTTTATCACACAACAATGGTGAGGTTTTTTCAGTCGCTTTTAGTCCAGACGGTAATATGCTAGCTTCAAGAAGTGCTGGAAATAAATTGAAGGTACAACTAACAAGTAACTATAAGAAGACAAGGAAACTATCAGGGCATAGTGGTTCTATTTATTCAATTGCTTTCAGCCCAGACGGTACTTTACTAGCTTCAGGAAGTGATGATCACACTGTCAAATTATGGCAAGGAAAAGATCTTAACTCAAACATGTTCTTAAATCATGATCACAGCGTTTACTCTATTGCTTTTAATCCCAAAAGTGATATTCTGGCTTCAGCAGGTGAACATAGCACTATAAAGCTATGGCAAGTAAATGATGGTGTTTTGCTCACTACTCTAGTAGGCCATAGTGACTATGTTTTCTCAGTAGCCTTTAATCCTAAGGAAGATTTACTGGCTTCAGGTAGCATGGATGGCACTATAAAACTATGGAGAGTAAGCAATGGTACTTTAGTACGCACTCTTCTAGGGCATGAAAGCTGGATTTGGTCAGTAGCATTTAGTCCCAATGGAGTTTTCTTGGCTTCGGGCAGTGAGGACAAAACTGTAAAGCTGTGGCGTGCTAAAAATGGCAAGGAGTTGGCTACACTTTCAGGACATGATGATTTTGTCTATTCCGTAGCTTTTAGTCATAATGGGAGAATGCTAGCTTCTGGAAGTGGAGATAAGACTATAAAACTTTGGGAAGTTGAGTAAAGTTAAGAGATCAAGCCAATTAAAGATAAATTGAAGAATTACAAAAACCTTATTTTAAGCTACCACGACACTTTAGATTTAATTTCAGATAAGGCTCTAGCTTCACTAGATGACAAAATTGCTGATAGCCTCTTATTTGCCGAAGTTATTAATAAACTGCATCCTAATAACCAAATCAAAATACTTGACATAGGCTCAGGTGTTGGCCTTCCTGCTATTCCTATAGCTGTTGTTTTACCTAAGCATCAGATATTCCTTACTGAGCGTAGACAAAGACGAGCTAGCTTTTTAAAGTTAGCTACCTCCCAACTTCAACTAAAAAATGCTTGTATTTTTACAGGTGATGTAAAAAATCTCACTATTGCTGATTTATCTGGAACTGCCAAAATCATCACTGCTCAAGCAGTGGGCAGTTTTACCTTGCTTTATAATTTAACAAAACATTTACATGCCCGGAACTTTACTTTAATAACTTCTAAAGGAGATAATTGGGTAGGAGAAAAACTTGAACTCGAGCAACACCTACAACTAAAAACACTTAATAGCCAAGAGATTAATCTAAAAACACATGGTAAACTCATAGCATTACATTTTTGAGGGTTAAAAACCCCCTCTTGGAGAATTTTATTTATGATTATTGGTATTATTAACCAAAAAGGTGGTGTAGGAAAGACCACCACAGCAATTAATATTTCAGCAGCCCTAGCTGAAAGATATAAGGTTCTTTTGATTGATTTAGATCCCCAAGGCAATGCTAGTAGTGGCCTTGGTATCACTGCACCTGAGAGAAGTGTCTACAATGTGCTAGCGGGTGACATGACTCCTGCTGAAACAGTTTATGATACTGCAATTGAGAGTCTTAAATTGATCCCTGCTACTACAGATTTAGCAGGGGCAGCGCTCGAGCTTGATGCCACTAAAGAAAACCTCTATTTACTGAAAGAGGCCCTAGGAGTAATTAAGGAAGACTATGACTTTGTTTTCCTTGATGCCCCTCCTTCCATTGGTAGCTTGACACTGAACATTCTAGTAGCAGCAGAAGCCGTTATTATTCCTCTACAAGCAGAGTACTATGCATTAGAGGGTATAGCAGGGTTAAGTGATACTATTGAACGGATTAAATCAGCTTATAATCCTGACCTCAATATTTTAGGGGTTATACTTACTATGTTTGATGGTCGTACGAAACTTTCTCAAGAGGTTGAAGACAATGTCCGCCAATACTTTGGTGATAAGGTTTTTTGGAATGTTATTCCTCGTAATATCCGCCTTGCAGAAGCTCCTTCTTATGGACAAACTATTTTTGAGTATGCGCCTACTTCACAAGGTGCGGCAATGTACCGCCGTTTTGCCGAGGAGGTGATGCAACGTGCCGGTAAAGTCTAAAAGACCGGGTCTTGGGCGTGGGCTTGACGCTCTTTTACCTAAACTTGAAAACACTAATAGTGGTGAAGAGGGGGGGGTAAAGGAAATAGCTATAGAGGCTCTACATGTTTCTCCTTTTCAACCTCGTAAACACCTTGATGCCGAAGCTATGGCAGAACTAGTCAGCTCCGTAGCTGAAAAAGGTATTCTACAACCACTTTTGGTAAGATCTAGTGAAGATGGCTATGAAATAGTAGCTGGTGAAAGGCGCTTTCGAGCAGCACAAGAGGCAAAATTAAGCAAAGTTCCTGTCCTTATAAAAGAACTAAGTAATCAAGAAGCCTTAGAAATTGCCATTATTGAAAATTTGCAGCGTGAGGACTTAAACCCAGTAGAAGAAGCAAGGGCTTTTAAGCAACTTATGGAGTTTGGAGTAAGTCAAGAAGACGTTGCTAGAGCTATAGGTAAAAGCCGTAGTTCTGTGTCAAATACGCTAAGGCTCTTAAATTTAAATGAAGAAGCTTTAGAAGCTTTAGAACAAGGGGAAATTAGTGCAGGACACGCAAGAGCTATTCTAAGCCAACCTGAAGAGCACCAAGATTGGGCACTTGGACAAATTTTAACTAAGAATTTAAGTGTGCGGGAAGCAGAGCGCCTAGAATTTTTTGTTCCAGAAGATAAAGTCATCACTAAGAAACCCGAAAAGCATTATGGGCAACTTGAAGAAGACCTTGCTAGACATGTAGGAGCTAAAGTAAGGATTGCTGGAAAAGATAAGGGTAGACTAGAACTTCATTTTCATTCTTTTGATGAGCTTCAAAGGCTCCTAGAAATGCTTGGTTATCAAGCATAGTTTATTTGTGACTATTGGGATGATGTTTAAACTTGAAGAAGCCATAGAAATACTATCTAGAACGCCTGCTTCGTTGAAGACTTTGTTGTTGGGACTATCAAGCAATTGGGTCGATAAAAATGAAGGTCATGAAACTTGGAGTCCTTATGATGTAGTTGGCCACCTGATAAATGCAGAGAAAACAAACTGGATGACGAGAGCAAAAGCCATTCTAGATTATGGTGAAAATCACCCCTTTGAACCCTTTGACCGATTTGCACAGTTCAAGGCAAGTCAGGGGAAACCCCTTGAAGAATTACTTGAAGAATTTGCTGTTTTGCGCGGGCAAAATATGGTAATACTTCGTGAATATGGTTTAGCTGAAGGAGACTTTGAAAAGACAGGAAAGCATCCTGAGTTTGGTAAGGTAAAGCTGAGCGAGTTACTGGCAACATGGGTAGTCCATGATTTAAGTCATATAAAACAGATTGTGCGAACTATGGCAAAGCAGTATGAAACAGAGGTTGGTCCTTGGAAAGCTTATCTATCTATACTGCAAAAATGAATCTAATTATTAAAGATAAATCACCGTAACTAAAACCTGAGCATTTTAAAACAAACAGAGCTTGTTGAGTTTCAACAAAAATTCCTTTTAAGGAATCCTCTCGCTTTAGCTATGGAGTAACTGACAAAATCCCCAAAGATTTATGCTTAAATGCATAACATGCTTAAACTGATAACCTCAGAATCTGTTACCGAAGGTCATCCTGATAAACTTGCTGATCGTATTAGTGATAGTGTTCTAGACGCTATTTTAACGATTGATCCTATGGCAAGAGTGGCTGCTGAAACTATGTTAACCACAGGGTTAGCCTTAATTGGAGGTGAAATTACCTGTCAAGGCTATGTGGATTTTCAAAGGATAGTACGTGAAGCTGTTCGTGAAGTAGGCTACACTGACGCAACTTATGGTATTGATGCAGATCATAGTTCAGTGTTAATAGCAATTAATGAACAATCACCCGATATTGCCCAAGGAGTAAGTGAAGCTCGAGAGGCTGATTCAGGAGATACATTCGACAAAATTGGTGCTGGTGACCAAGGTCTTATGTTTGGTTATGCTACAGATGAAACTCCTGAGCTTATGCCTTTGCCTATTACCTTGGCACACAGGTTAACCAAGCGTTTAGCCGAGGTGCGAAAGTCGGGAGAAATTCCTTATTTACGGCCTGATGGCAAGGCACAAGTAACCATTGCCTATGAAAATGGTTCGCCAAAAAGTGTAGATGCAGTAGTGGTGTCTACTCAACATCATCCTGAAATTCCACAAGACACCATCTATGAAGATGTCATAGCTAAAGTTATACATAATGTAATCCCTAGAAAATATATAAGTACTAATACCAAATTTTTTATCAATCCTACAGGTCGTTTTGTTATTGGAGGACCACAAGGTGATGCAGGTTTAACTGGACGTAAAATAATAGTAGATACTTATGGAGGTGCTGCACCACATGGGGGAGGAGCCTTTAGTGGTAAAGACCCTACAAAAGTTGACCGTAGTGGTTCTTATTATGCACGCTATATTGCCAAGAATGTTGTAGCAGCAGGGTTAGCTAAAAAGTGTGAGGTACAGCTTGCTTATGCTATAGGTGTTGCCCAACCTGTTGGTATGTATGTTGATAGCTTTGGCACGGGGAAGATAGAAGACAACATCTTAAGCGAAGTCATTAGTAAGGTTTTTGATGCCCGTCCAGCAGCAATTATAGCAGAGTTAGATCTGCGCCGCCCAATTTATACTCCTGCAAGCAGTTATGGGCACTTTGGACGTGAGGAATTCCCTTGGGAAAAAACAGATAAAGTTCATGAGCTTAGTAAAATATAAATTAGAAATAGGGTGCGCCGTGCGCACCATCTTGACAAAAGAGCCCTTTGTGAAAACATGTCTGAAAAACTCTACCCTTATGAGCCTGTTAGTTCACTATTTGTAAAGTACTGTTTTATCTCTAGGGTCATTCCCAAGCAGTTTTCTCCGTGTTTGCTCTAGAGACAATGTTTGAGCATAAAGTGCTGCTACTCCTGTAGCTACTGGAGCAGAGAATGATGTGCCACTCATACCTATTGGATAAGTGTGATTACAACGGAATCCTAAGTTTAAAACACTTTCTGGACATAGACTAACTCCGGGTGCTTCTAGGTTCCTTTCAGAGAATTCATCTCTATTAAAAGGGGCAAGTTGCCAATTGCTCGAGTCAGTTGGCAAACCTGTAGCAGCAACAGCTATAACATTGCCAACATTACCAACTATAGAAAAAGGTCTAGGAGCTGATGGAGTTGTAGGATCTGCCCGCTTAGCATAATCAGAAGGGAAGTGGCCACTTACATGAGGACGATTACCTGCAGAAGCCATTAAAAGGAGCCTATTAGTGACATTGTCATCTATCTTTAGTAAGTGTAATAAGGTTCTATCCGCCAAAGGACTTCCTAAGCTTACATTTGCAATTACCTCCTGATTAACATTATTCCATAAATAGAACACAGCTAAACTAAGCCTACCTGAAGGGCAAACGTTATCTCTACAAATTTTTAAGGGCATGATCTCAGCATCAGGAGCAATGTTATGGATAATCTGTGCTGCATGTGAATCATGCCCTAGAATATCAGGATGACCATCACGATCTAAATCGCAGCGATATTCATCATTAGTTACATTAGAACCATCAAGAAAGTTGCGACCCACTCTAAGTTGGGCTTGTGCACTAGCAGACAAAACATTGCTATTTACACCTCCACCAATAATCGCAACTTTGACACCTTTGCCAGTAATGCCTTGATAGTGTGCTTGATCTGCTTTGATGGTGCTCAAAAGTGTGGCTGTATCTATACTTTCATAGCCTCTAGTTATAGGGTCAATCCATCTTCTAATATCCCTACAGGCAGGATCATAAGAGTTAACACCTTGGTCTGGGTGAAAAACAATATTTCTATCAACCTCTAAAACTCTAACACTTTGCTTTAAATCTTGTATGGCTTGTTTAGTACTGTTATCTCCAATATGTAAAACAGTAAAACATAGTCCCCTAGCTACTTGATTATAAGAAACATTAGCATGGGCAACCTTTTCTGCAGAAAATCCCTCAAAAGATTGAATTATACTATGGCATTCTTCTAAGCTACTAACATCTTTAATAAGTCCGGTTACTTGTTTAGGCACTACTGAACCAACTAGTTGGTAAGTGCGTTCAATAACCTCATAATTAGTCATTACAAGTTTTATTACTACGCTTTGTTGCCCGTTATCATCCTCGTTTAAGTCTGAAAAGTTGCCAGTAAGTTCGGGAATATCAAAAACTATACCTTTAGGTCGCCGCCAAAATTCTACATTTTCATTATTAATTAATACTTCTTGTACCCTGCTTGAAGTTTGGGGAGGTATTCTAATTAAAACACTTTCACCATAGGCAACTACTTCATAATCTGAGGAACTTACATATTTTGCTTGTTCAGCAATAGAATTTAGTATTATAGAACAACAGAAAAGAGTTGAGATTAATTTCCAATACATAACTTTCTCCTCCAAGGCATACTTTGAAAACATATACCATAATTAGGCTAAAGGTAAACTCTTAACAAGGCCTTAACATTGGGTCTGAACTAAACATTTAGTTCTTTCAAAGACAGGATTAATTGGAAAACAATGGAGAAACAGAAAAGTCGCCTTCAAACCTTTTAATACGATTACATCTATCATGTAGTGATGCATTTTATCTCTTTGACTTCATAAAGATTTTTATATTTTTTCTTATAGTTCTAACTAGTTTTATTAGCTTTGTTCTGTAGGAATGATTTACTTTATTAACTTTCTCTAATTCTTCAAAGTAAAAGTAATTGAAGATAGTAGGTATACCCCCTCTAATAATTTCTGGCGGTGGAATAGTGATAGGATTCTTTTTGAGGGAAAGGAACCTTAAGTTAACAAGCTGACCAATTTCTGGAGGGTGGAGTTGGTCGGTTTCAGTGGACACTTAATGTAGAGAAAATATATTAAGGAGTCCAAAATGGAAAAGAGTCAAAAGAAACGGCAGTACACTATAGAGTTCAAACTCGATGCAGTGCATTTGGTATTGAATGAAGGCTACAGCGTAGCGAAAGCTGCAGAAAGTTTAGGTATAAGTCCCAATAACTTGTATAAATGGAAAGAACAATATGAAGAAGGACGTCTAGTCCCTGGGATGAAACAAGCCCAGCCAACACCTCAAGAAGCTGAGCTGAGGCGCTTACGTGAGGAGAATCGTCAGTTGAAACTTGAGGCAGAAATACTAAAAAAGGCGTCGGCCTACTTTGCGAGACAGCTCAAGTGAAATACGAGTTCATTAAGATGCATGCTGAAGATTATCCTGTGAGTTCACTGTGTAGGATGACCGGCGATATAAGTTGATTATTTGAGAATCAATTATCATATGGGTAATGAACCCATATAGTGAGCAAGTTGAAAAACATATGCAAAGGTATTATGAATCTTTATCTGAAAAAGATAGACGACGCTATGCTGCTGTAGAAGCGGAGAAGCTAGGTCATGGTGGAATAACATATGTCAGTCAGTTGCTAAAGTGTAGCCCTAATACCATAAAAATAGGATTAGCAGAGCTTGACGATGAGCAAATCTTGTCCCAAACTAGAATTCGCCAAGAAGGTGGAGGACGTAAGTCTGTCATTGAAAATAACCAAGAGCTTGAGTTAGCTTTCTTGCAAATTATTGATCAATATACTGCTGGCTCACCCATGGATCAAAAGATCAAATGGACCTATTTAAACCAGCGTGAATTAACTCAGTTTCTAAAAGAGCAAGGCTTTCAGATAAGTGAAAAACTGGTGGTTCAACTGCTTGAAAAACACAAATTTCGTAAACGTAAGGCAAAGAAAGTGATGAGTGCTAAGGAGTGCATAGATCGTGATGATCAATTCAAGAATATTGCTAAATTAAAAGAAGATTATCAAACTGCTAGACAACCAGTTATTAGCATGGACAGTAAAAAAAAGAGCCTATAGGTGCTTTGTATAGAAACGGTAAAGTGTATAGCCAACAAGCAATAAAAGTTTATGATCATGATTTCTACTCTTTGGCTGAGGCAATAGCTATTCCTCATGGCATTTATGATTTAAGGTATAATCTTGGCTACATAACCATTAATACCAGTCATGACACCAGCGAGTTTGCTTGTGACTGTGTTCGTTTATGGTGGCAAAATCACGCAATTAAACTCTATGCTCACAGCAAAAAATTGCTAATATTGTGTGACTGTGGAGGTAGCAATAATTCTCGACACTACATATTCAAAGAAGCACTACAAAATCTTGCCAATGACCTTGGTTTATCCATACGTATAGCACATTATCCACCCTATAGTTCCAAGTATAATCCTATAGAACATCGTTTATTCCCTCATGTAACTCGTGCTTGCCAAGGAGTTATACTAGATTCCGTGGAAATCCTCAAGATGCTTATATCTAGAACAGAAACTAAAACAGGACTTAAGGTTTTTGTAAATGTCATAGATAAGCACTATAAGAAAGGGCAAAAAGCTGATGAAAATTTCAAACAGGCAATGCCCATTGTTTTTGATGATTTTTTACCATCTTGGAATTACACTGCTGTTCCCCAATAATTTTGAAATGCTCAAGTTATTTCGCCGACGATCCTAAACACTTAAAAGTTTCTAAAAGTGGCTATTATGCTCACCTCAATCGAGAACCATCAGAACGACAACAAGCCAATGATGATCTTATAACCTCTATCCGAGAAATTTACGAGCAAAGTAGGCAAACCTATGGTAGTCCTAGTACCTCGACAAAAAAGTTTTGACATGTAAAGCTTACTAAATAGCCTGCATTTATTGAAATTAGAATAGGGGTATGGCAAAAACCTATATTGTTGAATTGACAGAGGTTGAAGAAGCCAACCTAATTGGGTTAACTAAAAAAGGGCAATGCAGTGCCCGTAGAATCAAACGGGCAAATATCTTGTTGTTGGCTGACAAGGGAAAAAATGATGAGGAAATAGCTGATGCTTTACAAACAAGTATTTCTACTGTAGTACGAACACGACAAAAGTTTGTAGTTGGCAATCTTGAATTTGCCTTGGGCGAACAATCACGCTCTGGCAGGATACCTAAACTAAGGAAGTGTAATTAAATAAGTGTCGTAACTTGCCAAGAACAAGGTATAGCAAGGTTAAAAATAGGGTATAACAAGGTCAAAAATCAAGGGTAATTATGATCAAGTACTCAGAAAACATCGAAGCAGAAATGAAGAAGATATACAGTACCTTGTCAGAAAAAGACCGACGTCGCTATGCCAGTGTTGAAGCAATAAAAGTGGGGTATGGAGGACAAAGCTATATCAGTAAATTGTTAGGATGCTCAATAAGAACGATCCAAAGAGGAATAGTAGAGTTAAAGACTTTACCAAGGGATGGTGAATGTGAAAGGCGCATAAGACGCTCAGGTAGTGGTCGAAAGCCCTACTATAAAAAAAACTAGTGTGGATGAAATGTTTCTCAAAGTAATCAAAGACCAAATGGCAGGAGATCCCATGCGTGAAGGAGTGTATTGGACTAATTTAAGTCAACGGGAAATAGCTAAACGTATGGAAGCAAAAGGAGTGAAAGTAAGCACCTTTGTGGTAAAACAATTATTAAAAGAACATTCCTTTGGGCAACGCAAAATAAAAAAGCAGACCACAATGAAGAACGTGGTTGAAAGGAACAAACAGTTTAAGAAGATTGCCCAACTCAAGAAGAAATACCAAAGACAAAGAAATCCTGTTGTCAGTGTGGATACAAAGAAGAAAGAGTTTTTAGGCATATTTTATAGAGAAGGTAAGCTTTACACTCAAGAAACATTAGAAAGCTATGACCATGATTTTCAGAGTTTTGCTGAGGGAGTAGTAGTCCCTTACGGAATATATGATCTAAAACTTAATCATGGCTACCTATATTTAGGTACTAGTCGAGATACTAGTGAATTTGCCTGCGAAAATGTAGCTTCTTGGTGGCAAGACTATGGCAAAGAACTGTATCCTAAAGCAACTTCTATACTATGGCTATGCGATGGTGGAGGTAGTAACAACAGTCGTCATTATATTTTTAAAGAAGACCTCCAGAAGCTAGTCAATCAGTTAGGTATTGAAATACGTATTGCTCACTATCCAGCTTATTGCTCTAAATACAATCCTATTGAGCATTGTTTGTTTCCCCATGTCACTAAGGCTATGAAAGGAGTAATGTTAACCGACATTGAACTTGCCAGAAGGTTAATTTCAAATACTAGTACTAGTAAAGGTCTTACCGTAACTGTAAATATCATTGATAAGACTTATAACAAAGGCAGGAAAGCTACTTCTGAGTTTCGCGCCAACATTTCAATCCTTTTTGACGCAATTTTACCTCGATGGAATTACCGTGCTGTTCCCATAATTTCATAAGTTACGACAGTTATAAAATTACAGATCCTAACTGACAAAATTGAAGCAATTCTAATGACAATTGCACAAAGTGTTCCTCCTGAGGGACGTAGGCGTTGGACTCTTAAGTTGCTAACCGATCGCTTAGTAACTTTAACACAACTGGACAGTATTTCTTGTGAAAGCGTAAGACTTGCGCTAAAAAAAATCGTTTAAAACCTTGGGTACGTCAAAAGTGGTGTATTCCCACAGTTGTAGGAGCTAAATTTGTGTGGCTTATGGAAGATATTTTGGACCTGTATGCTGAGAGCTATCAGGAGAATTGTCCTGTGATATGTTTTGACGAGTTTCCATATCAACTTATCAGTGAAGTTCGTAAGTCTGTACCAGCAAAAAAAGATCAACCAGAGCGATATGACTATGAATATCGCAGGGAAGGAACTTGCAACGTATTTATATGTGTACAACCATTGGCTGGTTGGCGTTATGTGAAAGTCACTAAGCGACGCACTAAAAAAGACTTTGCGCAAGTTATGAAAGATTTAGTGGAAATATACTTTAAGGATGCTGACAGGATCAGGATAGTTTTTGATAATCTTAATACTCACACACCTACTTCATTTTATGAAACATTCCGTCCAGAGGAAGCGAGAGAACTGACCAGAAAGCTAGAATTTCATTACAAAGCACAGTAGTTGGTTGAATATGGCTGAGGTAGAGATATAGTTACCCAGAAAAATCTTTTCCCTTTTTTCCAAAAGAGGAAGAAAATAGGAAAAACTACCAAAAATCAATGCTTTTTAAGCAATAAAATACCTACTGCCCAATGTAATCTTCTTTGCTAAATGAACTATAAACTTATGCCAAACTTGCTTACTTTCCCCCTAAACCACTACTCAAATCATTAGCTCTTCTGGCACTGGTGTTTTATAAAACTCAAATGCCTCCCTCAACCTTTTTATCTCTTTCTTCATTACTCCCTTGGTTTCCTCTACTTTCATTGGTATCTCCTGTACCACCACCTCTAAATGCTTCTTTAGGTCTGCTTGCGTTCCCCAGCATTTATTGTGTATGTATTCCTTCTTTATGTACTTCCATAAACGTTCTATTGGATTGAAGTCTGGTGAATATCCTGGTAGAAATTCTAACCTCAACCATTTTGAGTTCCTCTTTGCCCACTCTTGTAACCACTTTGCCCTGTGAAATGGTGCATTGTCACATATAAGCATTATTTTTGCTTCCCTCATCTCCCTTTTCATATGACAGATAAACCTTCTAAACCTCTGCGCATTTACCTTAAACTTTGTTAGCACCCCATGGAACTCTCCTGTCCCTAACTCTAATGCCCCTATCAAGTTCACTCTTCCATGTCTGCCATAGTTCTTGATCTCTACTTTTTCTCCTACCAGCCCCCATGTGCTCGTTAGTGTCCCCTGCGTTTGGAACCCTACTTCATCTTGGTAAAATATCCTCCACCCTGCTTTTATCTGGTCTTCGTACAGCTTTGGTAGTGTTTCTTGTATCCACTTTCGCCTCTTCTCTTCATTCTTTCTATACAACAAATGTACTGCTTTATTAAAACTTAATCCTAGTTTCCTTAGAAGCTCTGGTAGATACTTTACTGAAAAACATATTCCAAAAAGGCTTTCGATAAGGATAAAGACCTTTCTAGCAATCCAAACTTGTTGATTAAACTCTGTGATTACCTTCTTGATTAGCTCCAGTTGCTCTTTAGAAAGTTTAGGTTGTCTACCAGTTCTTTGTTCATCTTCTAAACTAAGCGATTTTTCAAACTTTTTTCGCCAGTTTCTTACTGTTTTTACTGAAACGCCAAACATCTCTGCTACAAGCTTAATATCTTTGCCTGAGTACAGAGCTATAAGGGCTTGAGTGCGTAGTAAGGCATCAGCATTGTTTCCCTTTTTATACCGACGACGTAGTATTTTTAGTTCTTCTAGTTTTTGTTTGTTATCATTATTTGCCATGATCAATCTCCTTTGGGTTATTATTGGGATTATCATGGCATTATTTTCCCTACTTTAGGGAAAGAATTTATCTGGACATCTATATCAGTGCTACAGGAACAGTGTTTGGATAGACGTATAGAAAGTAGGGAACTTCTTGAAAAAGAGATAAATGCATGGCAAGAAGAGCGTAATGCTAGTAAAGCCACTATAGATTGGGGTTTTACTGTTAATACTGCTAGAGACAAATTAAAGAGACTTTATCCAGAAGTGTGATGATGTGAAATCACATGTCAAAACTTTTTTGGTGAGGTACTAGAATACATGCAGAGTTATTGAATAGAGGAAAACGTTGTTCCTTGGGACGGGTTAAACGTCTTATGCGTCGAGAAGGTATCTATGCCGAGGTAGGTAGGAGTTATCGACGTAAGAAAACAGCTAAACGTGAGATTGAATCAACAGAGAATCTGCTGATCAAGGAGCAAATCCAAGTCACTGGGATTAATCAAGTTTGGTATTCAGATATTACACAAGTCAGAACGACAGAAGGCTGGTTATATTTGGCTGCTATCATAGACGCTTTTTCTAGAAGAGCTGTAGGTTACGCCATGGATGATAATATGGAAACTGATCTAATAATAAAAGCTCTGAGAATGGCGATTAAGGAACGAGGTTCAGTCAAGGGCCTAATTCATCACAGTGATCGGGGTTCTCAGTACACCAGTTATGCTTTTGAGCGAGAACTCAAAAGTCAAGATATCAAGGCCAGTTTTACTGCAACAGGAGCATGTCTTGATAATGCATTTATTGAATCGTTTTTTGCTAGCATCAAGAAAGAGTTGGTTTATAGGACTGCCCTCAACACTCGGGAAGTAACTAGGACTGTTATCTTTGAGTACGTTAACATCACTTACAACCGTTTTCGCTTACACAGCTCGATTGGTTACAAAAGCCCTGAAGCTTTTGAAGTTAATCAACAGAATAACTTGAAGTAATGAACAGTTTATTCTATACTTTAAGTGTCCACAAAAATAGACCAACTCCAAGGGAGCTGGCTAAGTCTATTGTAACCGAGGGAAAGTTTAGTTAAGTTAGCAAGCTGGCCAATTTCTGGAGGGAGCTGACTAAGCTTATTGTAACTGAGATTAAGGAAAGTTAAGCTAGCAAGTTGGCAAATTTCTAAAAGTAGCTGGTTAAGTTGATTGTAATTGAGGTCACCTGATGGTGAAATAGCAATAGGATTCCTTTCGAGATTAAGGAAAGTTAAGTTAGCAAGCCGACCAATTTCTCGAGGTAGATGTCTAAGTCTATTCCCATTGAGGTTAAGGGAAGTTAAGTTAGCAAGTTGACCAATTTCTGGAGGGAGCTGGGTTAGTTGATTAGCTTCTGCTAAACCACTACCTATGGTAGTGGTGCAATTAGGGGTTTTACCAGTCGAGTAGTAAAGTTGGGTAAAAATGTACCTCCCTAGAAGGTGAAATTCTGGAGGTACACATGAATAATAATAAAAGATTTAAGAAGTTGTCACATTCTATATACGAATGTAAGTATCACGTGGTGTTTTGTCCAAAGTATAGATATAAGATATTGAAAGGAGAGATAGGAGATTACGTAAATAATGCTGTTTATCAGTTGCTAGGATACAAGGACGGAGTAGAAGTAATGGAATTAAATGTACAGGAGGATCATGTTCATCTGGTGATGTCTGTAGCGCCAAAGTATAGCTTGTCAGACATAATGGGATACTTGAAAGGGAAGTTAGCGTTAAGAATGTTTGAGAGATACGAACAGTTAGGGAAGCGGTATTGGGGAAGGCATTTGTGGAGTAGAGGGTATTGCATAAGTACAGTAGGATTGGATGAAGAAAAGATAAGGAAGTATGTGAAATGGCAAGAGAAAAAGGAGAAAGAGAAGGAACAGGAAGAGGAATAAATGTAGGTTAGGGAAAGGAGGGTTAAGGTAGATGTAACATGCCACCTTCTAGGGGCAATAAAATAAGCCACCACCTCAGGTGGTGGTATCTTGACTGTAACTGAGGGAAAGGGAGTTTAAGTTAACAAGCTGGCCAATTTCTAGAGGGAGTTGACTAAGACCATTGTGATCGAGAGAAAGGGAAGTTAAGTTAACAAGTTGGCCAATTTCTAGAGGGAGCTGATTAAGCTTATTTCTATAGAGATTAAGGAAAGTTAAGTTAGCAAGCTGACCAATTTCTGTAGGGAGCTGGCTAAGTTTATTGTGATTGAGGGAAAGGGAAGTTAAGTTAGCAAGTTTGCCAATATCTAGAGGGAGTTGGCTCAGTTTATTCCCCTCGAGATCAAGAGAAGTCAAATTAGTAAGCTGGCCAATCTCTGGAGGGAGCTGACTAAGATCATTATCCCAAAGTTGAAGGGAACTTAAATTAACAAGCTGACCAATTTCTGGAGGGAGCTGGCTAAGATAATTCTGACTAAGGTCAAGTGAAGTTAAGTGAGTAAGCTCAAAAACTTCCTTTGGTATTTCACCTAGTCCATATTCACTCAAATCTAGTGTGACTAGTCCTTCTATAGCTTCCGCTATATTTTGTTCCATCTTTTGTTTTGTTGTCATGTATTGAACTCCATTACAACCCCAGCGCTATCAAAACGCTACCTCAATAGGTAGGAATGGTTTTCTCAATTTTTAACAGTATTGTCTGAGACTTGAATAGGCTCTCCTAGTGAAGACATAAGCATAGTTTTATTTTGGCTAAGGTCCACAAGGTTTTCTATTGCGCCAAGAGCATCTTGAACTTTGACTATTTGCATAGGCTTATCTTGTTTTTGGTACAGTCCTTCTAGCTTTGTTAAAAGCATTTGGGCTTCTCTAGCATTGTTATCTAATAGAACCTGCTCCAGTCTGCGCTTAAGCATTTTTTCGTAAGCTTTTTGAAATGTATAGAGTTCATCCATATTGCCACTTTTTTCTATAAGCTCGAGAGCAACTTCCATAGTATCAGGGCTAATGTTCATGTTTGCTAAGTTTGCCATTGCTGCCCCTTGAATAAAGAATTCACCAGCCTTGTGCCCTATACTTATAGCTTGGTTAAAGCAAGTGTTAGCTTCATCAATACGCTCTTGCTGAAAGTATATGTAGCCTAGATTAAGTTGAAGTCTTGCAGCAATTTCATGAGCGCCAATTGTCTGGACAACTTTGCTAGCCTCGAGATAACAATTTTCAGCTTGCCTCAAGTTTTTGCGACGTTCCCAGAGTATGCCAAGGTTAAGCAAGATACGTGCTCTTAAAAGGGGATTATCTTCTATTTCATCAAGTGCTGCTAGCGCACTATGGTAGGCTTGTTCAGTATCCTCCCGCAGCTTTTCTAAGGCGGTATCATTACCCTTTTCTTCTTCATTCATTGCTAGCTTATCTAAAGCAATAGCATAGTTATTTAGTGCGCCTACCCAGCGATTACCATCACTTGTAGCTTGATAAAAGCTTGCTGCTTTTTTAAAGTAAGAAGGAGCCTCTAAAAAGTTTTCTTCAGCATGAGCCAAATAACCCAGAGTATTCATAGCTGTTGCCTTGGCCCACAACCAATCTAAGCCGCTTTGACTAGCAGTTTCTGCAGCTTGTTTGGCTTTTTGGCCTTTACCACAACGCCAAAGAAGTGTAGATTTTAGGGCAATAATGTTTGGGTTATAAAGTTCTTCAGCTAAGTTTTCTAAAAGACCCATAGCTTCCTTATAGTGTCCCATGCGCTCTAAGGCATATGCTTCTAAAAAATACATTTCAGGCTCAGGGTCTAGCCCTAAGATAGTTTCTACAGAGCAGATTTGGGTTAGTAACTCCCTAGCATCTGCAAATTCTAGTTTTGTTATTAACTCTTTTGCTTCTAGGGCATATGCTTGCCTTGCTCTAGGCATATCACCAACCCCGCCAAAGCCTTGAGTTTTGTCATAAATGCGTTTATAAAGCGAGAAGGTTTTTTCAACAGGCGTTGATCTTGCTAGTTTTAAAAGAAGTGAAATAAGCTCTTTTGGGTACCTATTAAACCAATCATTAGCCAGACCTTTAGCTTTTAGTTGAATATCAACATCAATTAAGCCTGCTAATATAAGCTCTTCTCTAATTGAAGACATTTCTTCAAGAGTTAGCTTTAAAGCTGCACGCACAATGGTAAGATTGGGTTTATCCTGTAGTGAAAGAGCTAAAAAAGCCTGCAGCGCTTCTTCTGAAAGCTCTTCTAAATACTCTTGGGTTTTGTCAGTGGTTTCAGAAATATCTCCAAGACTAACTTCTAGTAAATGTCTAAGCTTTGCTAAAACTGCTGGTGTAGGCTCGGATGTAGCAGGTAGTTTTTGAGCCTGTTCAGCCCAGTGACGAACATCGGTTAGGTTATTTTGTTCAAGAGCTAATGAAGCAAGCTCTATCATAGCTGCTCGAGCTTTATCGGCAAAGTACTCTTGTTTCTCAGTGATCCAATCAAGTAACTGAGGGCTCAAATCTAAACTTTTAAGTGGTTTACCTAAATCATTTAGAAAAGGGGCTTTGTAAAGTTCTAAAGCAAGTTTCAGTCTGTCTTCACTCAAGTTTGCTAAAAAGTCTAAAGCATCACATTTAACTAAGGTGGGTAAAGGATTAATGCCTGCTTTGTTGGGAATGGCAGCCCCCACTGCGCCTTTTTTTAACTGCGAAAGCACTACAGAAAGTTTGCCCAACTTTTTTTGCATTGCTTGTTTATCTTTGGCTTCACCTGCCCAGAATAAATCAACTATCTTGAGGCGCTCTTGGGGTCCTTCAACTGCTAAGTAAGCTAATAGTAAAAGTGGTTTGGGTCTTGAAAACTCGTAATTCTCAAGATAAACTTTGCCAAAAGTCACAAGTTGCACTATTTTATATTATAACAGGCATAGATAATTAGCCTTCAGACCTGTTTCTAAAGTTTTTTGTGTAGTAATTACACAATTAAGTTCTTATTACATGTTAATTGAGAAGGCTTTTAGCGGCGAGTAAAGCAGCTCCTACACATTTGGCATAAGCCTAACTTGGACTTTTTCGTGCTGGTTGACTTTTTTGCCTGCGCTGCTGGTCAGTACTTGCTAGCCAAGTTTAAGGCTCTTTTCGAATTTTGAAATTATACTTTTTAGGGTTATTTTGAACCTAAAGGTACTAAGTTTCTTAGAGAAACTTAGTACCTAGATGACCTTTAACATAAATATAATATCTATAACAATGTCCGATTCTAACCCATTTTAGTATATTTATAAGGTCACCTCATTATTTGAGGTGGTTTTTATAACTAATCTATAGAATAAGATCGACTATTTCTTGGCTTTTTCACACTCTTCAATTAACTTATCAAGCTCGAGCACTGCACTCCTAGCTTCCTTTTTAATTTCATGTAAAAAGTCTAATTCACGCTGAGAAATGTGGTCATCATCAAAAAAGGTATCCCGCATAACATCAACTTCTTTTGTACTTATATGTCCATCACGAAGTGCAAAAGCTTTTGCTACTTTTCTCCAATCGGCCATTTGTAACCTCCAAGTAATTTACTTCACAACAATTAAAACATAGATCAGCTAACTTAGCAAGCAGTTTTGAAAAGCTATAGAATATAGCTTTAAAAGACTTGTGAGACAGTATATCAGCTACTAATTTCCTATATAATGGTCAATAACTTCTTGCCACTGAGGCTCATAAACAATATTCAGTAAACTTTGATTTACAGACTCTAAATAAGGACTATCATTATCATTGGTGGAAACCACTACCTCTGGTAGTGGTCTAGTAAAAAGTTCTACTAGTTAAGCAATGATGTATTTCCCTAGAAGGTTAAAGAAAGGGAAATACATGCCCAAGAATAGCAGATACAAAAAGTTGTCACACTCAATTTACAGTTGTGAGTATCACGTAGTTTTTTGTCCAAAGTATCGTTTTAGAGTGCTGAAGGATGGAGTAGAGGAATCCTTGAAGCAGATAATATACAAGTTGTGTAGAGAAAAAGATAGAGTAGAGGTGTTAGAACTGAACATAAGAAAGGATCATGTACACATGTTGGTATCAATCCCACCAAAATATTCCGTGTCAGGGATAATGGGCTTTATCAAGGGAAAGTCAGCAATAAACATGCTAAAGATGTATGGAAGGAAGTTAAGAGGATATCCGCAAAAGAGCTTATGGAGTAGAGGATATTGTGTAAGCACAGTAGGGTTAGATGAACAAAAGATAAGGAAGTATATACGTTGGCAAGAGCAGAAGGAAAGAGCATTAGAGGCACAACAGAGGAGCCTATTTGAGTAGTATCGGGCACTAGCGTCCGATACCCCTTCTAGGGGTTAACAAAACAAGCCACCACCTCTGGTGGTGGTTTTATGACTTGGGAAGGCCAACCCATAGTTTTGGGCTTCAAAACTAAAACCAAGTACTTCTAGACTATCATGATAGTTTTGCGCAACTAGATAAAGTAAAAGAGGGCGATCATATACAAAGGCATCAATCTCTTCTCTATCAAGAGCTTCCAGTCCAGCGTTGACATCTTCAATAGGATGGTATTTAATACTTCCTCTATCAAGGTATTCTGCACTCGAGGATACAGGTACAGTACCAACTCGAGTACGACGTAGCTCCTTAGGCCCAGTAATGCCACTTTGTAGCTCATTTACAGTCAGTGCTGAAGTGATTACAGCTGTAACACCTGAAACTATAAAAAGTGATGCTACCATCCAAAGAATAGCCACAATTCGCCCTCCTAAGCTAACAGGGTGTCGATCATCGTAACCCAGCATAATGACTAATGACCACCAGAGCGTTTTCACCCCAGCGATCTCTAGCCCGTTCTATTTCTTTGGGACGCGTTTGAACATAAAGCCACTCAAAAAACCAAACCATAGCACTTATGCTGATTAAAACAATCAAAATAATACCTAAAAGCTTGACAACGCCACGCTCTAAAAGTTGGGTTATAGTAGTTCCTATCCCCACCCCTTCACCTTTTCTTGTTACTACCCCCAATCCAGTAGTGTAAAATGAGTGGCTGAAGTCAAAGATTTCTTCTCGAGCAGAAGTAATAGTAAGCGCCCCAATAGATGCATCAAGGGTACCGTCAGTAACTCCTTTCAGCAGACCCTTTAAGTCTCTTTCTTCGAAAATGTACTCTTTTCCTAGGTCTCGAGCAATTTTTTCCCATAAAGAAATAGTAACTCCCTCCCATTGACCTTGCTCATTTTTAAAAGTGAATGGAGGAGATTCCTTTAAGCCAATCCGTAATGGAGTTGATTGCTGTGCATAAGCAGCACCTACTAGTAAAATAAAGAAAGTTATCCACCTAAATATCATTAATTTTAAATTATAGCAGTACAATAGGATATCTTTAAGGCTTGCAAATTCAAAAAAAATTTGTTTGTATTAACAAAATGAATAATAAACCGAAAAAGATAATCCTTGCCTATTCAGGAGGTTTAGATACCTCTGTAATTCTAAAATGGCTCAAAGAAAATTACCAAGCTGAAGTCATTACTTTTACAGCGGATATAGGTCAAGGTGAAGAAGTTGCAGAAGCCAAAGTAAAAGCCATGGAAACAGGTGCCTTCAAGGCTTATGCAGATAACTTACAAAAGGAATTCACTGAAGAGTTTGTTTTTCCTGTCCTTAGAGCAGGGGCTATTTATGAAGGCTACTATTTACTGGGAACTTCTTTTGCAAGGCCCTTAATAGCCAAGCGCATGATAGAAATAGCTGAGGTTGAAGGGGCAGATACAGTTGCTCATGGTGCTACTGGTAAAGGCAATGATCAAGTTCGCTTTGAACTGACTAGCTATGCTTTAAAACCTGATATAAAAGTTATTGCGCCTTGGCGAGAATGGGATTTAAAAGGGCGTGAAGATTGCATTGCTTATGCCAAAGAGCATGGTATTCCTGTACCTGTAACGAAATCAAAGCCTTATTCTGTAGATGCAAACCTCTTTCATATTAGTTACGAAGGCGGCATATTAGAAGACCCTTGGGCTGCTCCCCCTAAAGATATGTGGAGTCTAACCACAGACCCGGAAGACGCTCCTAATGAACCTGAAATAGTAGAGATTGATTTTGAAGCGGGTAATCCTATAGCGATAAATGGGGAAAAGTTAGATGCTGTGGCACTACTTAGTAAAGCAAATGAGCTTGCTGGTAAGCATGGAATAGGTAGAGTAGACATTGTTGAAAATCGCTTTGTAGGTTTAAAGTCACGTGGCTGTTACGAAACACCCGGTGGTACTATGTTGTTTCATGCTCACAAGGCAGTTGAGTCCATTACGCTAGATAGGTACGTGTTGCAACTGCGTGATGAGCTAGTGCCAAAATATACTAGCTGTGTTTACAATGGCTTTTGGTATGGGCCTGAAAGGCAAGCCTTACAAAATTTAATGGATGATATACAAAAGCCTGTTACAGGAGCAGCCAAGCTTAAACTTTATAAAGGCAATGTCATTATTTTAGGGCGTAAATCACCTCATAGCTTGTACAGACAAGACGTAGCTACCTTTGAAGAAGACGATGTTTATAACCAAGCTGATGCAGAAGGCTTCATTAAACTAAATGCTTTGCGTTTGCGTATTGCTAAGCAGTTGCAATCATAGAAAACTCTAAATTAGATGAATCACCGTTCAGGCAATTGAAAAATTTTGATATAGTTAGTTAACTACTTTAGTTAGGGTTTAGAGAAAGATTCAAGGATATTGAAAGTAAAGGAAAAAAGGTTAAAAGTAGAATAGATAAGGTTAAGGCAAGAAAACTATCTAATTATGTGTATTGCCTTCTGATATTACTAAAGATGTTTTCAAAAGGTTACGGACTTTGTTACCATGAGCAATTGTAAATTTTGCCTAGCTAAGTACAAGATAATGCACATAATTAATAGAATAGAGTTGTTCCGAAATAAAATGGTGATTCAAGTACTTGACACATTAAACAAGAAATTCGGAACACTTACTGAGAGTTAATCACCGCATTATGTAGCTTTTAAACTTTGAGTTGAGCAAATGTACTGTTTGCAATGTACACAAGATTATTCAGGAACAAGTCTAATAATAAAATCAAGTTTGATTCGGAGTACTGTAGTGATAGTTTCAGATGGTAAAAACACACAACAAGTGTATTTACGCTTGGCCACTTTTGAAGATGTGGCAGCTTTAACTAATTTGTACCAAACAGCATGGCTTTGCGATGAAAGCGAGGCTGAGGTTTGGGGGTGGCTCGAGCGCGGCGGCACACTAATACTTGAAAGCAAAGATGGTCAACTTATCAGCGCTCTACGCTGGCAAGATAGTAATCATGGTTGGCAACTTGACCGAGTTGCTACTTTAGTGGAATATCGTGGACAAAATTGTGGACGGTGGCTAATGACCCATTTAGAAGCCTTGGCCATTAAGCAAAACATTGTTTCTCTATCTCTTATCTTAACTAATAAGCTAGAAGAGTTATTGCCCTATTACAAGCGTATGGGCTACATGGTAAAAAATGAGCAGCAAAACACTTGCCATTTAACAAAGCGTGTAGGAGGAATGTGGCAATATCAAAATTGAGACTACGCATCTCATTATGCTGAGTTAAAATATCACTGATATGGCAAACAGTTTGATCCTGAGATTATTTATTTGTATTTTATTATTTTTCTTATTTGGCTGTACACCAAATGCTAATGGTACAACAACTAAAGCAAGTTCTAGAAAAGCTATTTCTTCTGAAGAAACTAAAATAGCAGGACCCTTACAGCCCTCACAAAAAACATTATTAGCAATAGAAGTCTCAGAAAAAGAAGATCATGAAGTAGAAGTTCATGAAATACCTACTCTTCAACCCGTAAATGAACCTCCAAAACCAGTAGGGATAATGGAACCTGTTATAATAGAAGACAAAACCTTAGCAGAAGAAGTCCATACTCTAGCCCCCATAACAACACCTCACTCAACACAACAAGTAGAACCCCCTTCAGAAAAACAGAATTCTTATGAAGAATTTCAAGCACCTGTTCAAGGATCTACTCTTCAAGATAACTTCGCAGATATTTCTCCTGAGTCAACTGCAACCCCTAGCTATAAAGAGACAAATATTGTCCCAAGTAATAGTAATGCTTTCTTAGAAGGTAATGCTGAAATTATTGAAGATGTGCCTTGTGCTACTTTTCCCACCTTTACAAAATTTGTTAGTAGGGGAGAGGTTGAAGGAAAAAACTACCACTGCGGGTACATTCATGTACCTGAAGAACACAATAATTTAGATAGCCCTACTCTTAAACTAGGTTACGTTATCCTTAAAAGCACTTCAAGCAATCCTAGTCCTATACCATTCCTCATGATTCAAGGTGGTCCCGGTGGCAGTAGCATAGAACTAGCAGCAGCCTATGCTTTTTGGGGTAGTAACCCTGCTTTAGCTACTGTACGTTCACAACGTGATGTTGTAGCTATTGATTATAGAGGTAGCACTTATTCCGTACCTCGTTTAATCTGTCCTACCCCTCAGCCTATGATTCTACACAGAGCAAAAAATCCTAATGTAGATGACATGCAAGTCAAACAACAAGTTTTGAAAGACTGTTTTGACTCTTGGCAGCAACGTGGGGTTAATCTAGCAGCTTTTAATAGTATTGAGATCACCAATGACTATGCCCTTGCCATACCTGCTTTAGGTTATTCACAGGTAAATCTTTATGGCGGTTCATATGGTTCTATAGCAGCACAATATCTAATGCGTGATTACCCTAAGTTATTACACAGCGTCACCCTTGATGCTCCTGTTGCTCCTTATTTGCACTGGCCTTTAAATACTCCTCGAGCCGCGAACAACGCCTTTAAAAACCTTTTTGAAAATTGTAAAGCTGATATTAATTGCCAGCAAAACTATCCTGATCTAGAAAGAGTATTCGTTACTACTGTAGACAAGCTTAATGAGCAACCAGTTCCTCTTACCCTAAATATTAATGACCAAAGACAAGAAGTTAAACTGAATGGTGATTTGTGGGTACAGGGACTTTATGAACTAATGTATCGTGACCCAAAACAAGTTAGATTAAACATCCTTAGGACATCAATGGGAGATTACAATACTGCTGGTAAGGTGCTTGCAGATATAGTAACTTATAAGTCAATATTTTCCCCACCCGAGGAGGCCTTTGTAGTTAGCAGTGGTTTATATATTTCAGTAACCTGTGCAGATGAATTTACATTCAACGACACGGATTGGGACTTTACTGGACTTATTCCCCAAGTAGCTAAGCCTATTGCTGAATATCTTGACAATGATTTACCAGAGCTATGCCCTGCTTGGCCTGTACCACTTTTAGACAAGCGCTTAAAAGAACCTGTGACAAGTGATATTCCTACTTTAGTTTTTTCAGCAAAGTTTGATCCTGTGACCCCTCCCGTTTACGCTGAAACAATTGCTAGTAAGTTACCTCGCTCTTACCTCCATATCTCCTCTACAGATGGTCATAGCGTGCTAAATAACTCTTGTGCTTGGCGAATTATAAATGATTTTCTAAGTAATCCTTCAAGCTCCCCGAATGGTAGTTGTTTGAATTAAAGTGGTATAAAATCAAATTTGATTTTTACTGGATGATTTCCTATTCAGTACTGTAACGCAAAAAGGCAGGGATATCATAGTTGCTGGGGTCATATTGGCGGGTTCTGTCAGCTTTTATCTGACTAGGTCGTAAGATTTTAACTTTTTCACTATGATCAAAACCAGTAGCAATCAAAGTTACACGTACTTCATCACCGATATTGTTATCGTAGGTAACACCAAAAAATACATTAACATCATCAGATTGAGTAGCGTCACTTATTCTTTCAACTATTTCGTTGGCATCAAAAAGAGACAATTCCTCTGAACCAGTTATGTTAATTAGTAAATGGCTAGCACCTTCAACTCCTCTAGAAAGTAAAGGGCTCTGTGTAGCACTATCAGCAGCAGCTTCAACTATATTGTCACCTTGGCCTGAACCAATACCCATAAGCACCTTGCCGGCACCGGCAAGCAAAGTTTTGACATCAGCAAAATCTACATTTATCTCTCCGGGAACATTAATAACATCACTAATGCCACGAACACCATGGTGAAGCACTTGGTCAGCAACCCTGAAAGCCTCAGTAAGCTTAACCTTTTTATCCAGCGCAGAGAGTAAGCGCTGATTCTCAACAACAATAAGGGCATCTACCTTTTCTTCTAGTTTTTTCAAACCTTCTTCAGCCACTCTTAGCCGTCTAGGTCCTTCAAATTGAAAAGGAGTAGTCACCACTGCTACAGTAAGAGCACCTACTTCTTTAGAAATTTCAGCAACTACTGGGGCACTTCCTGTACCCGTTCCCCCACCCATACCAGCTGTAATAAAAACCATATCTGAACCGCGTAAGACATCAGTAATGTTGTCACGATCCTCAATAGCAGATTTTTCACCCACTTCAGGGTTTGCACCTGCTCCCAAACCTTTGGTAAGGTGGTCTCCCATCTGTATACGGGTATCAGCTAAACTAGTGGAAAGAACCTGTGCATCGGTGTTGCCTGCTAAGAATTCTACCCCTTGTAAACCTGCTTCAATCATACGATTAACAGCATTGTTGCCCCCCCCACCTAGGCCTATTACTTTAATAAGTGCATTGTCTGTCATATGAAGTCATTTCTCCTCTGTTCCTCATAAATAATAAGTACACATTTAGTTACTCAATTTGTGCTTGAATAGCACTGATAAAATTTTAGTAAAATAAAACTTTCAAATCAATTACTCTAACTAAAATTTTTAAACAAAACATTCACCTTGCTATCTTTGCCAAAGCACACTAACCCTACTAACATAACTTAAAAATCAAGAATAAGTTAGTCAAGAAAAAATAAAGTTAAAATATTCACATAATAATCTAAGTTCTAATTTTATGCTTAATAACTTTATAAACAATAGGCTAAAAAAAAGTCTTTAAAAACCTTTCTGACAGACTTCAAAATGTTACTTTTAGGAGCTTCACGACTTGGAGTTGCTGGTAAGCTACTCCGTACATTGTGGCTTTCGACGCCATAGCGTACTAACCCTACAGCTGTTGAATGAGCTGGACTTGCTACTACATCAACTAAACCTGAAATACCCAACGGTTTTCCTAGTCTAACAGGTAAGCGAAAACGCTCCATAGCTAAGGTTTCCATGCCGGGCATTAATGATGCTCCACCCGTTACTACGATACTACCTGCTAGTAGCTCGAGCGCTCCCATGCGCTGTTCAATTTTGCTTTTTACTAGGTCAAAAATTTCTACCACACGTGGACTAATAACCTGAGCTAACTCAAATGTGGATAATGAAGCAGTATGATTTGGATGAGATACATCAATTATTGTATCTCTGTCTGCTAGCTCTAAGGTAGCCACACCATACTTCTTCTTAACCCGCTCAGCTTCATCGGGGGGAATACGTAAAAGTTGACTGATGTCCTGAGTTATATGGTCTCCCCCTAAAGGAATAACTGCAGAATCAGCCAATGTGCCATGGAGGAATACACCGACATCAGTGGTACCACCACCAATGTCAATAAGAACTGTAGTCAGTTCTTTCTCACCTTCATCCAAAACAGCTAATCCAGAGGCTAGAGATTGAACCACCATATCATTAACTTCTAGACCAGCATCACGTGCACAACGACGTAAGTTTTGTAGAGGCCCTTGAGCACTTGCTATAATGTGAACATCAACTTCTAGACGTACTCCACTCATCCCTACAGGATCTTTGATGCCGTCTTGACCATCTACTACATATTCTTGAGGAATTATATGGATAACATCCATGTGAGCTTCCAAAGGAACTGCCCTTGCATTTTCAATGGTACGCTCCACATCAGCTTCGCTGATCTCTTGACCACGTCTGATAGCAGCCATGCCATGACTAGTAAGTGCTTTTAAGTGTAAGCCTGCAACTCCCACAAAAGCTCTTTTTACACGGACACCTGCTATGTTCTCGGCCATGGAAATTGACTCTTTAACTGAAGAAATAGTTCTTTCTAAATTAACTACTGTACCTTTACGCAAACCGTCACTTGGCACAGTTCCCTCACCAATGATGTCAAGTATGCCATCACTAGCTAGTTCACCTATAACCGTACAAATCTTAGTTGTACCAATATCTAAACCTACTATAATACGTTCGTCACTCATTGTACACTAATTCCCCACTCGTAAATGGTAATTATAGGCGGCTTTGTATTCAAACCTTCCGCTTCTTTATAACGATAGTGTTCACTTGAGAAGGCACCCCAGTGCTTCTTTAAAGTCTCTAAACTAGGAGTAAAGAGCTGTGAGTAATTAAGGGTTATATCAAAACCACTTGGCGAGTAGTGTAACATAGTTGGTCCAAATTCTGCTAGTAATTTGATTAATTTAAGAGCTTCTTCTAAAGAGGCTCTTCCCCAGCCATTTAAACTAATAAGATTCTCTTCTTGCATTTTCTTCACATTAGGCAACATAGTACCATCTAAAGCATACACAATTTTAGCATCTTGTGTTTGATGATAGACGATAGTAGGTTTACGCTCCCATATTATTATAGTAATAGTGTTAGGCCAATAGCGTACCACACGCACTTTTTCTATCCACGGATCTCTGGCAAAACTGTTCAATTTCTTAGGAGAAACACTAAAAAAAGCTTTGCCTTCATATACGCCAGTGCGTGTTTTTATGTCAGCTTCACTATAATAGGGGTCTCTATCATCATAGCCATAATAAATTTCAACATGCTCTAGCTTAGGATAGTAACGTGAAATTATAAAGATAACGCTTAAGGCAAGTAAAAGCAAAACCAATAAAAAGCGATATCGACGGCGTGAGTTGCTCATAAAGCCTTTTCAAAACCCCAACGTTGCCATTCAATTTCTAGAACTCCCCAATTGGCTTTGAATTTTTTCTAATAGCTTAGTTACATCTCGAGCTGTTGCACCACCAAGGTTAACTATAAAATTACCATGCTCATGGCTCACCATTGCCTTTCCTACACGCAATCCTTTTAGGCCTGCTGCATCAATCAGTCTACCTGCACTATCACCATCAGGGTTTTTAAAGGCACAACCTGCTGACTTCACTCTAGGTTGACCTTGTCGAGCTTTATCTACCTTAGTGAGATAGGCTTTAACTTTTTCTGTTGTAGAAGCTGTGAGCTTAAATCTTCCTTGAGTAATAATAGCCCCTTTAGGAAGTTCACAATGACGATAGCGCATCTTAAGCTCTTTAGCAGGTAGTCTCTCAAAACATTCATTTGTGAATAATTCCACTTCTTGTAAAGTATCACTAATTTCTCCGAAGCGAGTACCAGCATTCATAGCAATAGCCCCGCCAAGCACAGCAGGTATGCCCAGTAACCCTTCTAGGCCGGAAAGGCCTAGTTCTGCTGCTCTGCGAACTAACCCGGGCAAAGGGGTAGCTGCTCCAAGCCATAAATCTACTTTACCGTCAAAGGCTTTAATATTGTTGAAACTTTGCCCTAGTTTAATTACTCTTTTGGAAACACCTTCATCACTTACCAGTAAGTTTGATCCTCCACCAATAACACAATACTCCGCTAAAGTTGCCTCACGAAGGTCATCTAGATCTTCAACTTCCCAAAGCTCAGCAGGTCCACCAACTCCTAAGGTAGTAAGTCCAGCAAGGGAAATTTGTTTAGGTTTTACCAAAATCTACCAGTCCTTGTGCTACTTTCCAAACGTCACCTGCTCCTAAAGTGACGACTAAATCATCTTCTTTAAGGGAGTTTAACAAATAAGTTTGAGCAGAAACCAAATTGTGATAGCTAGCAGATTTACCCATATTCTTCAGCTTATCCACAATCAACTGAGGTGAGATTCCTTCTATGGGCTTCTCATTTGCTCCATAAATATCAACTACTATAACCTCATCAGCTAGAGTAGCAGCTTCTGCCATTTCTGGCCACTGTTTAGCAGTACGTACCCATCGATGGGGCTGTAAAACTGCTCGGACACGCCTTCCCGTATACTTAGCTGTTTCTAAAGTAGCACGTATTTCTGTAGGATGATGGGCATAATCATCAATAATCGGCACACCCTTAACATGCCCCCGGCACTGCCACCTTCTATCTATGCCAGTAAAACTGCTTATGCTATTAATTGCTTCTTCTAGATCTAGCTTATGTAAATGAGCTACTGCTAAGCTTGCTGCAGCATTGAGAACATTATGCTGTCCTAAAACTGAGAGAACCACTGCGAAATCACCATCAGGGGTAGAAAGTGTAAAGCAACTTCTTACAGGATTTAGAGTAACGTTTCTAACTTGGTAGGTAGATTTAGGGTCAATTCCATAAGTTAGAGGTTGCTTGTTTCCTAAAAGCTTTACTAGTGGAGGCCAATCACTACAATAAAGTACCCTGCTGGCCCCCTCAGCAAAAGCCAAAGTAGCTTCCTCCAAATCAGCAAAATTAGTATGGTAATTACGGCGTTCTTTAAAATCGCCAGCTATATGATCTTCTTCAAGATTAGTAATAACTGCTGTCTCGCAAACAAGTTGTGCAAAGCCGGGGTCAGACTCATCAACTTCAGCTATTAGAGATTTGCCTTTTCCATAATGCACATTACCACCTAAGCTAGGTAAAGATGCACCAATTAATATGGAAGGGTCTTTCCCCAGCTCTTTAAATATATGGGCAATCATAGCAGTAGTAGTGCTTTTTCCATGTGTGCCAGTAATACCAATACTGCTTCTCTTTTTCAAAAGTTCGGCCAAAAGCTCTATACGCTTTAGTGCTTGCTTACCTTTAGATTTTGCAGCTACAATTTCAGGGTGGGTTTCAGGCACAGCCATGCTGCTTACCAAAATATCAATGTCAGGAATATGATTAGGGCTATGGCCAATTTCTATAGCAATGCCACTGTCTCTTAGTTTCTCTATAGTAGGACTATTTTGTGTATCACAGCCTGTAACAGTATGACCATCGGTGTGGTACCAGCTTGCTAGAGCACTCATGCCAACACCGCCAATACCCATAAAATGTAAATGTTCTTTCATGCCCCCTCCTTGTTAGAAATGGGTGATTGAGGTGAAGTTGACATCAGGTTTTCTAAGGCCTCTACAAAGCGCTTTGCTGCCCCTTGATGATAGCGTTTAAGGGCAGCTTGACTAGCAAGCTTATTATTTTGTGTTTCAAGTAGTTCTTGCCATGAGTTTTTTAGCACCTCTAAATTATTGAGTTGTTTTTCCTCAATAACTTTACCAGCCTCGGAAGCCTCTACAGCCTTAGCATTATAATATTGATGATTTTCTGCAGCTACTGGCAAGGGAATCATTATTAAAGGCACACCATGAAAAGCAGCTTCTGTTAGGGTGCTCATACCTGCTCGAGTAATAGCAACATCTGCAGCTGACCATGCTAGGGTAGTATCAACATAGCCTTCTATATAATAATCTTTTGAAGTTATTTTTTCGCTAAGCTCCTTATGCCAGCGTTTACCACTACTGTGCAGTACAAAATGGTTGGGCACATTAAGAGTTTCAAATGCTTTAGGCACATAATCATTAAGTATTATAGAACCTTGAGAGCCGCCTATGACCAGCGTCATAAGTCCTTCTGGTAGACCTAATTTTTGACGAGCTGTACACTTGTCTATAGATGTTTCTCTAATGGGCAAGCCCACATGTAATATTTGCTTTGCTTTAGGTAAATATTTTTTTGTTTCTGGAGCTGAGACTAATACTAAAGCTGCTTTGTTAGCAAACCAGCGTGTTACTTTGCCGGGAAAAACGTTGGCCTCATGCAAAACTATAGGAATATGCAGTAACAGAGCAGCAGATAGAGCAGGAAAACTGGCGAATCCCCCAAAACCAACTACCTGTTTTGGTTTCAAGCGTCTTAAATGTTTTAAAGCATCGAAGAACCCTAAAAGAGCTTTTATAGGTTCACTTATCAGGTTGAAGCCAAACTCTCCTCTACGCCACTTACCAGCATGCACACCATAAAAGTTTAAACCTTCTTGGGGAATAATTTGAGCTTCCATACCTTTGGCTTGACCTATAAAACTAACCTGATAGCTCTTAGACAAAAGTTCTTTAGCGACAGCTATAGCAGGATAGATATGACCACCACTACCACCTGTAGCAAGGACAATGTGAGGGTGATTTGACATTTAAATAGCGATACCTTCTGCTTTTACCTCTCGGTATGCTCCATGAATAAAGCCCATAGCTATACTTACAGAAATTAGACTATTCAAACCATAACTTACTAAAGGTAAAGGTATACCAGTAATAGGAAAGATTGCTGAAGCAACCAATAAATTTAAAGAGGCTTGTCCACCTATATAAACAGTTGCTCCTGCAGCTAATAAAGAACTTGGGCCTTTAAGTACAGAAGCTATTTTTAAGCCTCTGCTGATAATGACAGCATAAAGTGAAAGTAAAATACCAACGCCCAAAAGACCAAGGGTATTACCAATAGCAATAGCTATCATATCTGTATGAGATTCAGGCACACGTGGGCGTTCGCTAGCTCCTATGCCTACTCCAAAAATTCCAGCTTGTGCTAGTGCTTTTTGAGCTTGTATAGCTTGATAGCTAACCCCTTCAGTTTTTTCTTGTGCTCCCCATATGTCTAAAAATCCAGCAATGCGTTTCCTAACATAACTATCGTCATCTATATACATAAACAACATTAAAAATGCCAGCAAAGCTGCAGCAAAACTAATGCTTAAAAAACGTACTAGTGTAAGACCTGCAGAAAGCATAACACCTATAGCTAAACAAAAGATAAAACCTGCAGTACTGAAGTCTGGTTCCCAAGCGATAAGACCTACTGCCACACCAATTACTAACATAGGTCGCCAAATTTCCCAATTTTCTAAGTGATTGTAAAAAAAACCTGTTAGATAAGCAATCACTGCAACTTTCATAAACTCTGAGGGTTGAAAGGAAAAGAAGGCTAGGTTGAGCCAACGTCGACTACCGTTTTCCTCGAGTGAAAAGCCGGGGATAGGTATAAGTACCAAAATAAGAGCAATAAGAAGACTAAGATAAATAAGAGGGCTTATACGAATAATTTTTTTGGCAGAAATACGTGCCACTATAAAGGTTACAAAAAAAGCTAGTCCTACACGCAATATGTGATCAAGCCATAATAGAGGGGCACCATCTTCAGGCATATCTCCTCTACTTGCTATTCCTAGGACTCCCAAGGCTCCTAAAGTTAATTGTGCTAAGATGAGTATACCGTCCAAGTTGGCTCCTACTTAGTACTGGATGTAAATGTCCAGATACCTTCAAGTATCACATATGTTTTTACTGAGTATAGCGAAGAATCTCTAATAATTGATTCTCAAAAACATTCCATTAGGTGTTCTCATCATTATGGTACCCTCTAGAACCATAAAATTTAAAAAAACAACCATAAGTTTGCTAGAGACTTTAAATTTGGAATATATTTTAAAGTTGCAAATAGTAATTCTTTATGATAAGTTAAATATCTCTCACCCTTCTAACTAAACCAGAAGGGGTTGAAAGGTTTATTAAAGCATCATTTTGGAAGTTTGGGCTTATTAAAGGTCTTTCTTAACTATGAAATTTAAACTTCTAAAGAAGCTTAATTAGAGTAACTCAAAGTAGTAAAAATTTTCTTTATCTACTTTGCTTGGTAAATAATTTGTCAGTGATTTTAAAGGTGTGAATAAGAATGTTTTCAAAGTGTCTCTTTGGCAAAGAGTGTTTCTGCTTCATTGAAGGAGTATGTATGACTAGAAGTATTTTGACTGTATTACTATTGGTTTTTCTATTTTTAGGTTGTACCCCAAGTACTAAGGAAACATCTGTTCTTAAACTTGATCAAGGTGCATCAGTAATTGATTATAGTACTGCTCGGAGGGGTGCTTATGTGCGTCCTGACGTTGGAAACCCCAAAAGGATCTTGGTATGTGCAGAACCCCCGCCAGATATTGCTGTCGGACTAACAACTGATTTAACAGCTACATTAAACCTTTCTGAAACCATTAAACCCGAGTTGGGCGCAAATATTGCTGAGGAGGTCATTGATTTAGCTAAGCGTGGGCAAGCACTGCAAATCCAAAGGGAAGCACTTTACAGACTATGTGAATTACATGCAAATGGTGTTTTAGAGGATAAACAAGTAATAAAAATGTATCGAGAAGTCATTAATACTGTAAAACTGGTTGCCCTAGCAGAGCAAGGACAAGCTGCAGCAGAAATAATTAAAGCCTTTAATGTTACTCCTTCTTCTTTAAAGACTGCAGAAGCTTTTCCAGAGGCAGCTGCAGCCCCAGATGCTGCTACCCCACTAATAGATCAAGCTAATGCTAAGGATTTGATGGACTTTCTTAAAGAGTTTTTTGAGCCATGAGTTTTTGTATGGCTATTTATTAGGAGGCAGGCTTGTGAGACAAATTAAAGTAGTGCTAAAGTTAACTGTATCTTTTATTTTTATAACTCTTATTTTTGTGTTGAGCCTAACTTGGGCACAAAATAGTACACGACAACATGTTTTAGAGGCAGTGCAGGATTATTTGCATTCGATTGATACTCCTAGTCCTGCTGTTGCTGCACCTTCCGCAGCCTTACCAAGTCTTGACATACTTGATGTACAGATTGATGGTGATGTACTAGTTCTTAACTTTACCCAAGGTTTGCTTAGGGGGTTGCAAACAGATGATTCAGGCATGGCTGAATTTGAGTCCTTAACAAGGCGAGCACTTTTTGCTGCTGAAGAGGCTTTAGGAGATGACCTGAGCACATACCGTGAGTATCTTATTCTTATAGAAGGGCGTAGACTCGAGCAGGTATTAGATGAGCTTTTTCCTGAAGAAACTGATATACCTTCGATTCCAAGTGAGGAGTTTGAAGCTGCTGCAGCCCTAAGCTCCAAAGCCCTTGTAATTGTCAGCCCCGGTCATGGGCTTTACCAAACAGAATTAACCCCAAGGGCAGGTTGTGAACCTAGTGAGCTACCATTTGGCTGGGACTACCAACGCCCTTGCACATTTGACACATGGGAGGATGTACTTACCCCGAACTTTGCCCTTACATTAAATGATGGGCTTAACCATAATGGTTTTATACTTGTTGAAAGTACTCGCCAGCTAGATCGTGATGCAGGTGTGGGTATTTCAGGGCAAGCTGCCTGGTTAGAAGCAGCACGCTACTACATTAAATCACAAGGTTTTGCTGCTAGCATCTGGGATAGTCGTAGGGGGCATCGTGATGATGATATTGCTAGTCGCCCCCTTTATGCTAATGCTAGAAATGCAGTATTGCTCATTAGCATTCATACAAATGCATTTGATGATGAAGCAGCTCGAGGTTTAGAAATTTTGTATGACACTAGTAACGGTAATGCTTTTGAAAGTGAAAGACTTGCTAGACTTATTTACAATGAAGTACTTGATGACATTCGACGCAATTATGCACCTGATTGGAGAGGACGTGGTGTAAAAGGGTCAAATGGTAATAAAGGGGAAAATCGTTTGGCGAAAATGCCAAGTGTTATTATTGAAGTTGGTTTTCATACTAATCCTAATGATAATGCTGCTTTGCAAGATCCTAAATTTCAAGAGATTGTTGCAAAAGCTATGCAGCGTGGTATTGAGAGTTACTTGGGAGTTGATAATGTAACGCAGTTTCCTAACTCGCCAATAAACCGCCAACCCGGTGGATCACAAGCAGAAAATCCTAAATTAGATAGTCTTTCTCCTACCTTTAGCTGGCAGGCTGTAAATGGTGCAAGCCATTATGGACTTTATATTTTGCGCTTGAGTGACAGAGTATTAATATATGAAAACGAGAACATAAGTACCACAAGCCTTACGCTGCCAGAAGGGATGATTGATCCTGCTGAAAATTACCGTTGGAATATGGTGGCAAAGCAAGGTAGACAGCAAAGTCCCTACTCTCCACTACTTTATTTCAGTACACCTGTAGCTAGTAATGATGCTTTTGCCTTAGCCCAAACTCTTGAAGGAATTACAGGTTCAGTTAGTAGTAACAGCAGCGGTGCTAGTAGAGAGGTTAATGAACCTCAACATGCTGGTAACCGAGGAGGCGCATCTCTATGGTTCAGTTGGATTGCTCCAGCTTCAGGACAAATAGAGATAGATACTTTAGGCTCGAGCTTCGACACAACATTAGCTGTTTACAAAGGTAACGACTTAACTGATCTCTCTCTTGTAAAAGAAAATGATGATATAAACCACAGTAATTTGCAAAGTAGCGTTGATATTAATATTACTGCTAACACTAAGTACTTTATTGCAGTAGATGGTTACAATGGTGCCACAGGTAATGTAAAGCTTAATTACAAAGCAACTAACCTTCGAAGTTCCTTGCAGATATCTTTTACTGGTTTGCCAGAAGGTGCTAAGCCAACAGTTGTGCTGTTAAAGGATACTACAACTAACTATATTTCACAAAATTATCTATTGAGTGACCTTGAAAGAGGCCAATACCTTGTGGGTGGTGCATTGGTAAATGTAGGAGGGATCAGATTTCGCCCTAACCCATACCAATTGCATATAATTGAGATTTTTGAAGGTCAGGCTAGTTCTATAACTATCAATTATAAAAGAGAGTAAGTTGTTAACTGCTTTATGTAGCGACAAATTTTATTTTGGAGGTTTTCTAGGAAGTAAAGAGTTGATTCAAATAAAAGGAGTATGAGTAATTTAATGACAATACTTCAAATGCATTGGATCGTATTCAAGTAAGTGTTTCAACAACGTTTTAAAGAAAGGAATTTATATGTATAAATTTGTATTCACTGTTTTTATAGCTTTAGTTTTTACGTTTACTAACCTTATTTTTGCACAAGAGGGAAGCCTGAATGTTCAGGTAACAGGTTTACCGCTAGGAGTTGATGCAAGGGTTCTTATTTACAGAAACAATGTGTTTGTTGATCAATTAGAGGTTTCTGGAGCACTATCACTGCCTGCAGGAGAGTACATAGTTGGCGCTATTGCCACTGAAGGAGAGGGGTTTGTACCTGACCCACCTGCATCACAGAGGGTTCAATTAATAGCAAACCAATCAGCTAATTTGACAATTAATTATATACCAAGAGGAACGGGAACAGGGGGGCCAAGAACACCTAATGGAGATTTAGTTATTTGTGAGGTAGGGCATACATCTACTATTGACCCTAACGGTACTGCTTTTCCTTCTGCATGGATTGAAGTATTTAATCCTACTAATCAGCCTATAAACCTTGTTAATTATCAATTACGTTCACTTGATAGATTAAGAGATGAACAAATCTTTTCTTTGCCAGAAATATCAGTGCCACAAGGGAAGTATGCTTTAATTCGAGGAAGATTCGATGATATCCTTGTTAATGGACCTAATTTGGCATTTATTGATAATGGTAATCGGGAGGGCTCGTCTGAAAAGATTTACCCAGTTTGGGGAACTGCACATGGTAGCTATTCTGGTTTTGTAGAGCTTGTTAGAGCAGGTCAATCTGTTGACTATGTAAAATGGGGAGACCAATTAGATTTTATAAGGGACCCTTCTCCTGTAGAAACCAATGCTTGGTCTGGAGCTGCTATAACTTTCAGAGGCGATCTAGGAGTAGATTCATTTGTAGGAGGATCATTTTCTAGAAACTCTAATTGTTCAGATTCAAATCAGGCTTTTGACTGGCATGTGCAAAGATTTGCTACACCGGGTGGTCCAAATGATGTTCCCCAAAACGCTGTTGATGAAGATTTTGATGGTATACCTGATAGTGCAGAGGTATCTGGTGGAACATTTGCAGGCATAGATTTACATGCTATAGGAGCACGTGTACAGCAAAAGGATATTTTTGTTGAAGTTGATATAATGGAAGCTGAAAGCCATATGGTACGCATTGAGGGAAGGGGAGTTATTAACTTAGGTGTTTTACCTAGGGAAGAAGCACTTGATCAAATTACTGCAGTGTTTGATAGTAAGACAGTTTTAGAACAAGAACAAGAGCCTAGATTACCAATTAAAGTACATTTTGACACAGGAAATTTTTTCCCATCAGGCAGATATAACCTTGGGCAAGAGCAATCAAGAGTGCCATTTGCAGAAAGTGTAAAATTAGCCCCTACTGTTGCATGGCTTAGTAATGATCCTGAGATTAGGGCAAAACAAAACTATTACTTTTACAAGCACAACTTTATGAATCCTGCTCGCTCAGCAATTTTCCACTACATGTTAATGGGAACTACTGAAAACAATAATGGTCAAGCTGGAGTTTCTGGGCGTGCAGAGGTTGGCGGTAATGACATACTTATTTTATTAGGTGGTAATCCTATACCAGATGAAAATGATCCCCAAGACTTACGACGGGCAGGAGGTTGGGTGTTTAATGATACACCAAATGAGCTTCAGTACTTTATTAATTTGCAAGCAGGGGTAATTATGCATGAACTTGGTCATAATCTTGGCCTTGAGCATGGCGGTTTTGAAGTAACAAATGACAAACCAAGCTACCTCAGCATTATGAGTTACACTTACCTTCTTTATGGAATAGGTCCTACAACTGGTGATAGAATACACGAACGTCATTACATATATTTCCCAGGCTCCGAGCCAAATAACGTATGCCAAATGGTCAACTCAGTATGCTCGCAAAGTTACAAGATGGATTTTTCTCATGGTGGGGGAAGTACTTTTAACGAAAACAGCATAGATGAAAGAGAGGGAATTGGTCATGGAGCATCTACCTTAGATTGGGATAGAGATGGCGTTGGTACAGATTTAGCCCCTTATCGCTATAATGTGAACCTAGATCATGAAGTAAATCAAGGAGTGTTTGTACTAGACTCAAATGGTAACAAGGTTGAAAAATTTGATTCTATTTTAAGAGACCATAATGATTGGGATAATCTAAAACTAAGATTTCGTCTTGATCCTCAAGGCCTTGCTGCAACTGCTTTAGAAGAAGGTGAGACTATAGAAGATAGAATCGCTGAAATTGAAAGAATTGAAAGAGCCAGTGTTAATAAATCTTTGCTAAATGATTTTCAACCTATTGCACGTGAAGAATTACTTTTCAATCGCCCTTAGTGTATTTTGTAGGGCATATAAATAATCTATTGTAAGTTATCTGCTCTGTGCAGGAAACTAATTTATTTTTGGAGGTGTTTTATGTGAAATATTTTATAGGTATGGTTTTGATTGTTTTCGCCCTTAATGCTTGCGTACCAATAACAAATGATTTGGGAAAAGTTATTAAGGATTGTGTATTCGATATTTTAGCAAAGGATGCAAGTCAAGAAGCTTTTAATGCTTGCATTAAGAGTGCAGGAGTAGAATTTACAGGAAAGTTAACCAATGAACTCACAAAGGAACTTCTAGGATTCAGTGAAGAAGCTCTTAATAAGATTTTTGGCACTATTATGAGTCCAGCAGTTCCCGGTGAACCTTTGCCTGCTTTGCCCAATAAAAAAGCAACTGTGGACCTTTTAGTCAGGCAAATTAAAGAAATTAGTGAGGAAAAGTAAAGTGTATTTTTTTAATGTGATTGGAGTAATAAAAATGAAAGTTAGAACTATTGGTATAAGTTTATTTCTTGTGTCCATCTTTTTGGGGACTGTTACTTATGCACAAGAAAGTCTTACTATAAATGATACTTTAAAAGTAATACAAGCACTTGAGGAACTGACTGATGAAGAAAAACAGACTGTAATAAAGTTTTTAGCATCACTGGAACCCCAAAAACCAGCAGTTCAAGTAATTAAACCAGGGGAAGCATTTTTTGGTGCTTCTACAAAAGAGATGCTAGAACAAAATCTCCAGCCTGTTCTTGAGAACACCCCTTGTGTTACTTTGTCTATAGATGAGGCTCACTGCTTTGTAATTGTTTCAAATGGAGAGCTGTGGCATACTCAATGGAATGGCTCTAATTGGAGTGCTTGGGAAAGTTTAGGTGGTAGCTTTGCTCTTGATTCTTTTCTTAATTGTCGTTCAAAATTGCCAGATAGTGTTGAGTGTTTTGGTACAAAGCCTGATGGAACCATAGAACACATCATATGGCCAGAAGGCCCAGGAGGCCCAGGAGGCCCAGGAGGCCCAGGAGGTACAGGAGGCCCAAGAGGCCCAGTACAAGTACATCAATTAGCAATTAGCCGTTTCACGACTTCTAATCTAACTAATCAAGATGCAGATAGAATTTTAGCTGATGCCACTGCTGTACTACAAACTAAAGATGATCCTAACGATGTTCCCAGCAATGTAGAGCTTGTTCGTGATGGAAATGTGACAGTGTTTTCACAAGGTGACGGTAGTATAGATAGTCTACAGGAATTCCAAACGGTAAACGATTTGTCTGGAAATGTAAAGGTGGTAAATAGCATTAATTGGTGCAGTAAAATTGGAGTAGGTATAATTGGCTGTGCGCCTAGACCAGGAAACTCTTTAGTCGTAGTACGCTTTGTAGAAAGTATGGAAGGTATTCTTTGGGCTCATGAGTTTGGTCACAATAAAGGTTTAAGGCACCGTGCTGGTCAATCATTACTTATGAATCCTACAGTAGGCCCAACTAAAAAAGGATTAAACTCGGCCGAAAGTGACGCATTTCTTGTTCAGTAAACAAATACTTTATAGTGCTTACACGCTTAGGGTATTGAGTTTACAAAGGAGCTAAATTATGAAAAAACAAACAATTTTTAAGATTTTTCTAGGATTAGTTTTTACTAGCAGTCTGATTAGCCAAATAGTAATAGCCGAGTCAGAACCAATGGATATAAGGGATTATGTTCGTCAGTACTTTGTAGAGGGGGTTCCTTATGCAGAGACCATTAGCCAATATGATGAAACGGTTGTGCCAATACTATTAGAAATGTTAAATGATCCAAAAGAGGAAGATTTTTTTAAAATAAATATAGTCGCCGTTTTAGGAATGGTGGGTGATGAAAGTATTCTAGAGCCCTTAATAGAATTTATAGAAGAGCCTACTGATAAAGAACCATCTGACCCAGCCTATATTGCTAAGACAAGTGCAATTGTGTCTATGGGTTATTTCATTAATCGCACTGATAACGAGGAGGCTCTAACTTATTTGGCAGATAGTTTACAGCCCGAAGTTTGGATTGAAAGAGGAATAGCAGAAGAACCTTCTATTTTGCCTGCAACTTCTCCTGATGAAGAAACTACTAGAGGCTTAGAATCTTTAACTTCTACGGATGAAGATAGTACTGAAAGCTTAGAAGCTTTAATTGAGGTGCGCAACTTTGACTATAGTCAGAAAGCAATATTAGGACTGGCTTTGTCTGGAAATGAATCAGCTTTAGAGGCCCTACAATCGGCCAGACCAAGCCCTCTTGAAGCAACACCCTCAAGATTTGAAGCTGCTGTGAGGGAAAATGGCTTGTTAGAAGAAGCAATAAGTGCTCATGCCCAAATAGCTACAGAAGGTCTAGAAGGCTACTACAATGAAGATCAATAGAATGCTTCTTTGAGCTTAACCTTATAGCTAGGCTTTTAGCTCATTATTGCATGAAGGGCATTACCAGAAAGTATATACGTTGGCAATAGTAGAAAGAACATTAGAGGCACAACAGAGGAGCCTATTTGAGGAGTATCGGGTGCCAGCGTCCGATACTCCTTCTAGGAGTTAATAAAACAAGCCACCACTTTTAGTGGTGGTACTTTGACTATCACTTGCAGAAAAAAGTAAAACTCCTCTCAAATAGGTGAGTGGAGTGGTTTTTGCTGTACACTGGAAAGTCTAGATGGAATTCAGTTAGGAACTTTTATGAAGGAGATTAATGATGAATCCAAAACCTGTTGCATTGCTAAGTCCAGCGCGTACAGAAACTGTGATTGCCCTTGGGGCGACCAACACACTGGCTGGATTGGACTTGGATTGACAGTATGCATAAAGAGTAAAGAAAAATGAAACTGACAGGCCAACAATACAAACAGCTAGTAGAAACACTAGAGGGTGCCTTTCCTGACGAAGAAGATTTAGAACAACTGCTCAAATTCCATTTTGATAAATCCTTGGAAGCAGTAGCAAAGCCGGGGAATTTACATGATAGAATATTTGAGGTCATTAAATCTGCTGAGGCCAAGGGTTGGTTGGGTGATTTAATCAAAGCAGCGAAAAAGGAAAACCCGGATAGCCCTTTCTTGCAAGGTGACATCTATAAAGATCTTGAGCAGGTTATTAGCAATCCAAAAGAATATTATGGGAGTAGCTACTTTCTGCATTGGTTGCGATCAAACACCAATCTAGTACGTGGTGGGGTTGGAGTAATAATCATACTTGGAGTTTTGGTTGCTATCTATTTTTGGCAGCCGAAAAAAGCATATGATGTTTTGCTCATGGATTCTGCCTATCCAGACTACGTTTACAATGAGCGAACGCGTGACAAGCGTTTATCCAATAATGATGATATAGAAGAGATTATAGACGATCTTGGTATCAGGACTCCTAGAACAGAACTAGTTTCTTCTGATTGGACTAAGAGTGATGCGATTCGGCAATCGAATCCTGATCTGATCATTCTTCATTTGTCGGCATTTGCTGTGCCCCGTGATGTACAGTTAGAGTTAAATTCACAAGAACACCCAAGGCCCACTGACGGAAGTGAAGCACTAAAAGACTTTCTTTCAGTTATGGCTGACAGCAATTCGCAATTTGTTATTTACAGTCGTGTGATTCCTGAAGAGGAATCTTTGCAAAAGAAATTAATAACTCAACTGATCGGTGTGAACTCAAATCTTGAAGACAGAATTCATCTCCTACCAATTGATGCAGCTGCTGCAAATCCTTTTGATGAGGCTGCCAACCAACGCCAAATTCGAAATGTGATTCGTCCTTTGATTCCAGAGCATACAAACAAATGAAAAGCCATGAGATATGGAGTCAGCTTTATGTTATTTTTTAAATTTGGTGTTCTAAAACATGCCTTTTTTCTAAAATTGCTTTTACTCAGTTTTTTGTTTTTGGGTACTTGGGCTATGCTGCAGGAGCATGTTGGAAATCAGGCTCAAAGTTTACCGAAGCTGGAGAAAGAGCAAGGATTTTTCTACATAACATCTAATCCCAGTTTTAGTGAAATTGAATTCACTACTGTGATGCGAGCACGCTACATGTTTTTTAGTCAAAAAATGATTTTGGAGCAGTACGAATATGCTTTAAATCGCCACTACCAGAAATCAGCAAGTAACTATATGCATCATGCTAAAGTGGAAGGGCCTTATAAGACTCATAAGGAGGCAGAGGAAGCACGTAAGGAGCTAGTGGATTTGATGAATTCCTATTCGCCATTCTATTCGTCGTCAACTATGTACTTCCCACAAAGTGAAGATGAGCTGTTGAGGAATTTACCTCAACGCCCGTTTGTTTTTAGCTACCTTGATGATATTGTGCTTGTTCTCTGGTCAGAAAACTATTTGTTGCAAAAGAGTGAAGCAGAACAAATTGCTTTAGTGGAGCGTGAAGTCCTATATGAGGGATTTGATCAAGTCCCAGTTTTTCTGCGTCATTATAACCTGCCAGAACCAAATAAGGAACATCCTAGGATGCCTGAATTGTCCAACGTCTTGCTTGTTGTTGTGGTTGCCCCAGAGATTATCTATGCGGGTGAAGTAGAAGTTTTTGCGCAAAAGCTTAATGCGTTGCTTGCTCCTAACTCACAAACTAGTCAGGGGAATGTACTTTCAGAGTCTACAAAGATTGCCGTAATCAGTCGTGATAAAGGATTTACAGAAGCATGGAACAAACTTACTGCAACACAAAGTATCATTGCAAGTAAGGGGCTAATTGATGGTGTGATTCTAGTAGGGGGTTCAGATATGTCTGAAGAAGAATTACAGGAGAAATTCAAAACAGTTGTGAAACGTCATGTGCAACCATGGAAGCCACAAGTTAAAATTAATGAACTGCTTGCAAGTAACAATTCTGGTCAACAAGATACTGCTGGCGAATTTGATGATTGGATAGAAATTTACAATCAGACTGATGCCCCCATTAATCTTGCAGGAATGTTCTTAAGTGATGAAAATGACCTTTCCAACAAGTGGATGGTCCCTGATGACAATCCAGATCAGACAACAATACCGCCTAAAGGTTATTTAGTGATTTGGTGTGATGATCAACCCCATCAAGGTCCTTTGCATGCCACTTTTAAATTATCTAAGAGTGGTGAATCTCTTACCCTAATTGATATTGATGGAAAAACTGTTATAGACAAAGTTGATTTTGGCTCACAGGTAACAGATGTTACCTACGGACGTCGCTCTGACGGTGATAATGCATGGGGCACTATGCTGTCAATGACACCAGGGAAACCAAATATTGAGGAGTAACTATAGTCAGTACTCCGCAAAATAGGTAGATACCATAAAAAGCGAGAGAATTACTGTGAGTTAACTGCATGAAAAAGAGTCAAACAAAAGTCAAAAATTAAAGGATGGAAAATTCTTTAAGGAGACTAATGTGACTCTAGAAAATCTTAACTCACCGAGTTGCTTAGAAGCAAATGATATTCATCAACAAGCTAGCCAAGTTATCGATCAGAAATTTGATTTCGATTCCTCTGGTAGTTCCTACTCAACTCAAGATATTTCTGATGTGATACTAGCTGCTGCTACTAGAAATATTTCTATAGAACAAGCCTGTAAAGACCTCAAAGGTGCTCCTTCCCCTAATACTGTACGTAACTTCATCAAAGATGCCTTGCCTGAAGAGACCAGAGCTTTAGAAACACAACTCAATAATGCAATGAGAGATAACCTTCCTAAAAACCTCTTCAAAACACCTTTACGTTGTGCAATAGACATTACTGAGATCAATTACTATGGTGATAGAGCTGATGAATCTGTGCGTGGAGGTAAAGCTCAAAAAGGTACTACTAAGTTCCACTGCTATGCTACTTTATATGTGATCAAGAAAAATCGTCGCTACACCTTAGCAATTACCCTTATGGATAAAGATGAAAAGGTATTGGATGTACTGAAGCGCTTGTTAGCTGAAGCTGATGATATAGGATTGAAAATCAAGCGTTTGCTGTTGGACAGGGGCTTTGATAATAATGCTGTGATAGAGTACCTACAAAGTTTAGACTTTCCTTGTGTCGTACCGTTAGTAAGAAGAGGCAAGAAAGTTCGTGATTTGTTGAATACAAAACAGAGTTATGAGACAGAGTTCAGTCGTAACAGTGATAAGTATGGGGAAGTTAAGTTTAAGGTATATATAGCATGTAAGTACAGCAAGGGGAAATATGGAAAACAAGGGATACAAGCATTTGCATACATAGTTACAGGGAAGTTAAAGATGCCACCATTGCAGGTATACGAGGAGTATCGTAGACGTTTTGGGATAGAATCAAGTTATAGAATGGTGAATAAGGTAAGGATCAGGACATGTACGAAGTTAGCAATAGTACGTTTATTCTATATGGGCTTAGGGTTTATGCTATTGAATTTATGGACATATTTGAAATGGGTGTATTTGCATTTGAGGCAACGAGGGCCTAGGGTAGTACTCTGTGAATTGTTCCCTTTAGAAACCTTTTCCATATGGTTATGGGAAGTTGCTAAAGAACGTCTAGGACTTCGTAAGTCCATCCCCTTGCCTGTTCATGTTTGATTGCGGAGTACTGATAGTGATCTTTGGCCTTAAAAGAGTTTCATTTTGACATAAGAGTTGTTCCGAAATAAAATGGTGATTCAAGTACTTGACACATTAAACAAGAAATTCGGAACACTTATTGAGAGTTAATCACCGCATTATGTAGCTTTTAAACTTTGAGTTGAGCAAATGTACTGTTTGCAATGTACACAAGATTATTCAGGAACAAGTCTATAGAAGAGAGTACCAAGTTAAAGTTAGTTTGTTAAGTAAATTGTAAGCTTTACACACAATAGCTTGATAATTGTGTTAAAGGCAACAAGTTCTAAGAAGGGTCTTAAAGCATGATAATTTTTCATCTAAACGATAAAAATCTTGATTCAATAAACTTATTGTGCATAGGCTATAATAAATTCAGTGTTAGCTATCAATTCAATAATATTTTGGAGGAAAAAATATGAGTCCTTTGTCAGGAAATCAATATGAGGATTTAATGGAAGTTTTGGTGAACGCATATCCTACTCGTGATCATTTGGGAATAATGTTAAGAACACGTCTTAATAAAAACCTAGCTGTAATCTCAAATGGACCTAATATAAGAGTAGATAGTTTTAACGTTATTGGGGATGCTGAAGCACAAGGGTGGACTCTACAACTTATAAATGCTGTACGTGAATCTCGTCCAAAGAATCCACTTGTTATAAAATTTATCCAACAATTCAATCTATCTTCTACTGACAAAAGTGGTCAAGATCTTGAACGTATAATAAACGATGGAATTGATTTTCTTGATGTAGCATCATGGAGGTCTAATCTAGGTGTAGCTGAGACGCGAGTTTGTCGTATTGAACTGCTCTTGAATAATGGTGATAGAAGCTATGGGACTGGTTTTTTGATTGGAAGTGAAAGGGATAAGCTTAACAAAGGGAATACAATACTTACCAATTTTCATGTTATTGAACCTATTATTAATAATAAAGCGAGAGCTGAAGATGTTGTTTTACGTTTTGACTATAAGCGTTCAGAAGATAATATTACTCTAAACCCAGGAACACCATACAAATTAAAATTAGACGAAGACTGGCTTATTGCTTCTAGTCCATACAGTCAAGCAGATCTCAAAGAAGCAGATGAAAATAACTTACCAAGTGAAGATGAGTTAGATTTTGCATTGTTGAGGGTAGAAGGTGAACCGGCAAATGATAATGTAGGAAAAATTTTCTTGGATGTGGATACTGAGTTTCCAAATCGTGGCTATTTTGATATTGAGGAGCCGTCAGTTGATCTTGAACCCAGTGAACCGTTATTGATACTCCAGCATCCTGATGGTGATTATCTTAAACTTGCCCTAGATACGAACGCTGATTTGGAGACCAATGCGAATAATACGCGATTGCGCTATAAAACTAATACACTACCCGGTTCTTCTGGCTCCCCTTGTTTTAATTTTAATTGGAAATTAGTGGCACTCCACCACGCTGGAGACCCAAATTACAGCGAGTTTCATAAGCCCGAATATAATCAAGGAATCCCAATAGATTTGATTCGTGCCTATATTCTTGAAAGTTTGAACAATTAATTGTGAATAAGAAGTCAGTGGCACTTCCCCACACTGGAGACCCAAATTATAGTGAGTTATACGAACTCTAATATAACCAATGTATTCCCATTGGTTTAATTCATAAATATGCAAATAAGAAAGCCAAACTTGCTAATATGGCTTCCTAATAATTTAGTTTAAGTTTTAAAAATGATTTCAAGGTAAGTTTGTATGGGTCAACTAACTGGTGAACAATCTGAGCAGCTAGGCCAACTCTTGACTAGGGCATATCCAACTGAGGAGGCTTTTGACATGTTTGTCAGGATATCTCTTGATGAAATCCCTGACAATTTTGCTCCATCGTCTGGAATACATTATCGTTTTTTCCAGTTAATTCTTAAATATGAAGCTAAAGCGCAGATAGAAGAATTGATTAACGCAGTTCTAGGTGATACTGATCACGATGGCAATACACTTTTAAAAGAGGGGCTCAATAGCTTTCTTGAGGATTTGCAAGAAAACGCTTTCGTACCAGAGAGCATAGATCCATTTGATGCTTACTCTCTGCCTGCAGGCCGACCGTTTATTAATCGGAATAGCTTTCGTAATTATTTACGGGATTTGCATAGTGATAATGGTAGACGTTTTCTCTTAGTCAATGGTGAACCCGGATCAGGTAAAACATATTCGCAATATTTGGTTGAGGTACTTGCTCACCATCTTGGGTTTAAAACTTGTTTTATTGAGCTTAAGCGTGAAATCCCGTCCGAGTATGATCCAGATGTTATGGTGCGACGCATTGATAGGGATCTTACCTTGCCAGAAACTGATCCATTCCCTATGCAGCAAAACGTAGGCGATCGCTGGGCACAAGAATTATGTGATTGGCTGGTGGAAAAAATCCGTCGATTAAATGATCAACGTGCTTGGATTGCTCTAGATGGTTTTTCCAATCCAGATCTGCCAAATGAAACAAAAACATTTATAAACTTCCTCATTAGCGCTGTTGACAGAAGATTACCCCTAGTACGATTAATCCTCTTGGATTATGAGCGCAGATCTTTACCACGAGATTTACAACCATTTGTTCATAGCGAAGATATTCAGGACATTGATCAAGTAGAGCTAAAGAATTTTTTTAGGACAAGCTTTGATTATCAAGGTATTGATTACGATGATCAGCAATTGCAGGCTCTTGCTACCAAAATATTAAGAGGTGTCCCTTCTGACCAGTCCCGTATGCTGGAGATTATGATTAGGGTTGTTGAAACAACTGAGCAGCTATTGTCCTAAGGAGTAATTGCCTATGTCTACACGTAAAGCAAATATAACAAAAGAACAACTAAAGCAACGGCTAGCTAATCTATCTTTTGAGACAATGCAATCACAAATCACTACAGAGCATTGGAAATACCGTGAGCGTGTTGCTGTACGAGTAGAATACAATCTTTCTGAACTCCATCCAGCGGATATTGAAACTACACTAGAAATGCGAGAAGCCATTCGAAAAGTATTGGCAGAATCCATAGAGACTCACTCTAAAGAGAATGGATTTGCATGGCGTTTAGGACATGATATACGCCATGAAACATTCTTACAGTTGTCAAAACAGAATCGACTTCAGGATGTGCTAAAAGCGAATCCAGCATCTCACCTGTCTACCCTTCAAACTATGTTAGATGCTTACATTCTAGGCAATGAACCAAAGGTAGAAGATCAAACCTTGGATCAGCTTGAGGCTACGTTACAAGTTATTAAATGGTTGGAAGGATGCATACCAGAACTACCTGATGAGAGCAAGGTACGTCGGCGCATGGCTCATGAACGCTTGCTCAAGCCTTTTCGTTTTCTGTTGAGGGATCAGTTTCAAGGAAGGGATAAGGAGCTTCAAGAGCTACGAGAATATGTTGGGGTACTAGCTAAAGATGAAGCAGACAAGACTTCAGAGTTACCATATAATGACTTTGAGGAGAATCCTCCGCTTCTAATCTATGGTTTGGGTGGAATAGGTAAATCCACACTCATCGCCAAATTTATTCTCGAGCATGCTGATACAGAAAGTGAACAACGTATTCCATACGTGTTTATTGACTTTAATCGGGGTGATATCGATGTCCAAAATCCAACCTCAATTTTATTAGAGGCCTGTCAACAACTTGCTATACAATATCCAATTGATGAAAAGCGATGGTACCAGCTAGAAAAAGAATGGCGTAAAGATTTAGAGGAGTTCTCTTCTCAGGAAGAAATTGGACTCGAGCGTGTAGCAAGGTCATCTTATCAAACACGTGGCTTAAACCGGTATTTCTATGAATTTCGTGACTCTATTCAAAAGCTTCAAAGCGCCAAACGAGCATTTTTAATGATATTTGACACCTTTGAGGAGTTTCTTTATCGCAACGTTGAATATCTAGACAGACTATGGGATTTTCTGGCTGAGTTAAACACAGAGCTTCCTAACCTTCGAATCGTTATTTGTAGTCGTTCACCCTTGCCTAGTGAATACCCTACTCAGGAACTATCACTTAGCGAAATTGATCATCAATCTGCACTTACATTGTTGATGGATAGAGGAATTCCTGATAAAAATTTCGCCGAACAGGTTATTGAAATTACAGGTAAAAGTCCCTTGAGCTTATGGTTAGCTACAGATCTTTACCACAGTCTAAATGGTGATGAAAATATTCTCAAGGATTTGGAATCACGTCAAACGTACTTTTTCCAAGTAAAAGAATATTTGATTCAAGGACAACTCTATACACGCATTTTGGGACATATTCACGACTCACGAGTTAGGGCCTTGGCGCATCCGGGAATGGTTCTACGCCGAGTTACACCAGATTTAATTCTTAATGTTTTGGCAGAGCCTTGTGGTATTGAAGTTAAGGATATAGATGATGCCAAGATTTTATTTGAAAAGTTAAAAAAAGAAGTAGCTGTTACCGACATTAATCAAGCTAGCTCAAGCGAACTCCGACAGCGCCCTGAATTACGTTTGGCAATGCTAGAGTTACTTCTTCAGGATAAAGGCAATACAGTCAAGTTAATTCACCAAAAAGCAGTATCATATCTTCATCAACGAATAGAAGAGCAAACTGAACCAGATATACGAGATTTAGCTGATGAAGTGTATCATCGACTTGCTTTAAAGGAAAAGCCTAAGTTCCTTGATGATTATTCACTTGACGATTTACAAATGATTGTAGATGAACTTAGCAGCAATATTCAAGACTTACCAGCAAATGCTCAAGCTTACTTATCTTCTAGAGCTAAGGTCAATATACAGCTTGATCAAAATATATGGGATGATGCTGATTTAGAGTCTTGGGAACACAAAACTGCCCGTAGTGTCGAGAACTTGTTGAATTTGGAACGTTATGAAGAAGCCCTAAAAAAACTTACTGAGCGTAAGGAGCGTTCGCTTGGTAGTCCTCTATATTCTTTACATGTGCTAGCACTTCTTGGTCTAAATAGAGGAGATGACCTTGAGAAGGTGTTAGAAGAAGGCATTCGTCGTACACCACCAAATTCCTCTGAGCTTCGTGAGTTACTTTTGCTAGCAGCTTCTATAGCAGAAAAAGAGGAGAGATTTGATAGTGCAATGAAGAGTTATAAGCGTGCTCTCAATATCGCTGAACATTTGGAAGATGTTATCTCTTTTTTGCAAATTCAACTAAGTATTTATCGTTTAAGACAAAGCCAACTTCCCAATAATGATCTAGAAGTTCAGAGAGAATATGACAAACTCCAAAAGGCTTTAGATAATGTCAGTGATGAGGAGATATTCCAGTACCCTCATTTAATCCGAGACTTAGCGACACAAATAGGTGCTGAGTCTCCAGAAATGGTGAAACGTGCTGTGCGGCTTTTGGGTTTAGGGAATGAAAAACCATCTAATGTAAATCCCCTTGCCAACGCAATAGCTTCTTGGGATGATTTGCGTTCAAGTGAACTGGATGAAGAGCCCGGGTTACTAGCTCGCTCAGTGAAAGCTGAGTGGCAAGGGAACTTGTACCTCACTTGGCAAACGTATCTTGAGAAAAATTCGTGGGAATCTATTTCTCGCTCACTTGAGCGCCTAATTGAAACCCATCCGCTTACACCAACCCTTAGCATTACTTTAGTCGAATTAATAAAGGGACGTCTCCTTTTGACAGGCAAACAGGCAACTCTGCTTCAAGATGCACTTCTAGATATCTTCACTTCTAAAGAGTTGCATAATCTAATGAAAGATCAATTTGGTATTTCTTTGACACAAGTAAGTCGTGCAGATAAGCTTGATCGTCAGGTCGCAGATTTGGTGAGCTGGTCTGAGGCCAATGGTAAAACGATCCAACTTCTTCAGATATTATCTGTTGAATATCCAAACCACCCACAATTAATCGACTTATTAAAAGACCTTGGTATTAGTATTTTGACTAGTAATCAGGAAATTAGTTTGAAAGACTCTCAGTCGTGTGTTTGTCGGGCTGAATTGATCGAAAAGGGTAATACTAGTACTTATTTTACCGCCTTTCTGGTTGCTGAAGATTTAATTCTGACGGTTTACTTTGGCGTTGAGGAGATATTGGAAGGCAATTCACCACCAAAAAACCTAACTTTTCGCTTTGATTTATTGGCAACATCATCTAATGAAAACCTATCACAGGGACAAGCTTATTCGCTAGCTATTGGTAGTGAAGCTGAAGCAAACTTTAAGTCTGAACGTCCTTGGCTATTGGCAGCAGACAAGGCTCTAGGTTATGCTCTGTTACGTTTGGCACGTCCAGCTGGTAAAGAAGTACCAGAAGGACTTCTTAAAGGGAAACCACGAAGCTGGTTAACATTAGCGGAAAAATCCAACCTAAATCCAGGAGATTCGCTTGGAACAACATTCTTTCGTCAAGGGTACCAACTTACAATTACTTCTGCAAAGAACGCATTCATTAAGTATTCAAATGAACAGCAACGATTAAACTACCACCTTGAAACATCTCCGGGTGCTTCTGGTGCACCAATTTTCAATGTTAATCAAGAAGTTGTAGGGATTCATAAAAGCAAGAACACTCATGATGGAAATTGTATTGGAATATCCGTGCCTGCTGTGGTTGAGGATTTGGAAAAAAAAGGGCTTTGGGTACTCTCTCCCATAATTGCGGATAAATAAGTAAATACAGGAAAAAGGAGGAGTATATGGGTTAAACAATAGTTATGCAATTAATTAGGCTATTGTCAGTAAGCTTTTTGTTCTTATTTACAAGCTTTACCTCATATACTCCCGTAACAAACGATGTTAATGATACTGCTGAGCACACCACTCGTGCAAGTGTGTTATCAAATGAGCTCAACCCAAACATAAAACCTTTAATAACTCCATATTCGCCACTTATTTTCTTCCAAGTCACTTTCCACTGGCTATTTGCTGAAATTAGGTTGTTAACAAACCGTTGTCGGAAAGGTAAGCACAAAAATAACAAAGAGCCTCTTAACCCAGATACTAAACAACAAAAGCAGCAAGAACTAACAGAAGAAGAAAAACAGAGGAAAGCACCTACCAAAGCACCTCATTGCGAGGGTTGTGAGGAAGAAGAAACAATAGCAGAGACTCCGAAAAGGCCAATGAGAATGAGAGAGAGTAGAGGAAGACCAAGAAAGATAGATACTAGCAATCACTATTGCCCTAATGAAGACTGTGAGTACTATGGGTGGTTAGGCCTAGCAAACATAATAGCTAACGGACGACCAAACAAAGGAAAGGCTAGACAATTGAAGTGTAAAGCCTGTAACAAGTGCTTTGTGGAAACACAAGGAACAATATTCTATCGTAAAAAGACAAGTGGTAAGACTATTTGGTTGGTGATAACTGCTTTAGCAGAAGGAGTAGGGCTGCAAGCAGCGTCACGAATATTTAAAGTAAAGGTAGAAACAATTAGTAGATGGTTGGAAGAGGCTTCTGAACATGCAGAGGCAGTGAATAATTACTTACTGCATGATTTAGAGTTAAAACAGGTGCAACTTGATGAGTTGTGGAGTTTGGTAGGAAGTAAGGAAGCAGGAGAGACACGTAGTGCAAGAGCAAGGTGGGTATGGTGTACATTTGATGCAGAGGACAAGTTATGGCTGAATTTCGTAGTAGGAGATCGAAGTGAAAGGAATGCACAAGTACTAATACATGGTCTAACCCTAATACTAGCACCAGAATGCATTCCATTATTTATAAGTGATGGTTTAGATGCATATGCAAGTGGAGTTGGTCTATTTTTGTGGACACTTAAAGTATAGAATAAACTATTCATTACTTCAAGTTATTCTGCTGATTAGCTTCAAAAGCTTCAGGGCTTTTGTAACCAATCGAGCTGTGTAAGCGAAAACGGTTGTAAATGATGTTAATGTACTCAAAGATAACAGTTCTAGTTCCTTCCCGAGTAGTAAGGTCAGTCCTATAAATCAATTCTTTTTTGATGCTAGCAAAAAACGATTCAATAAAAGCATTATCAAGACATGCACCTGTCGCAGTAAAACTGGCCCTGATATCTTGACTTTTGAGTTCACGCTCAAAAGCGTAACTAGTGTACTGAGAACCCCGATCACTATGATGAATTAGGCCCTTGGCTGAGCCTCGTTGTTTAACCGCCATTCTCAGAGCTTTAATAATTAGATCGGTTTCCATATTCTCAGCCATGGCGTAACCTACAGCTCTTCTAGAAAAAGCATCTATGATAGCTGCCAAGTATAGCCAGCCTTCTGTTGTTCTGACTTGCGTTATATCTGAATACCAAACTTGATTAATCCTAGTGATTTGGATTTGCTCCTTGATCAGCAGATTCTCTGTTGATTCAATCTCACGTTTAGCAGCTTTCTTACGTCGGTAACTCCTACCTAATTTCGCATAGATACCTTCTCGACGCATGAGGCGTTTAACTCGCCCTAAAGAGCAACGTTTTCCTCTACTCAATAACTCTGCATGTATTCTAGGACTACCATAAGTTTGCCTACTTTGCTCGTAAATCTCTCGAATAGAAGTTATAAGGTCATCATTGGCTTGTTCTTGTTCTGATGGTTCACGATTGAAGTGAGCATAGTAGCCACTTTTAGAAACCTTTAAGTGTTTACATAGGGAAATCACTGGATAATCTTCAGCATGAATCTTAATAAACTCGTATCTCACTTGAGTTGTCTCGCAAAGTAGGCCGACGCCTTTTTTAGGATCTCTGCTTCTAGCTTCAACTGACGATTCTCCTCTCGTAAGTGTCTCAATTCGGCTTCTTGAGGTGTTGGTTGGGCGTGCTTCATGCCAGACTTGAGACGTCCTTCTTCATATTGTTCTTTCCATTTATACAAGTTCTTGGGACTTATACCTAAACGTTCTGCTGCCTTGGCTACACTGTAGCCTTCATTCAATACCAAACGCACTGCATCGAGTTTGAACTCTATAGTGTACTGCCGTTTCTTTTGGCTCTTTTCCATTTTGGACTCCTTAATATATTTTCTCTACATTAAGTGTCCACTGAAACCGACCAACTCCAAAGTGCATTATTGAGGCACTATGGAGAATGGGTAAAGATACCTAGAAAACATAAAAGAGGTAGATCACCAAAGCCAAGGTTTTGTGCCGTATCAGGATTGAGATATGCCCAAGTGGTGAAGAAACGTGTAGGAAGGAGGATGGTAAGTGTGAAGCAGAGAGTAGTGTATGGCACTAAAGAGGCAGTTGAGAAGGTAATAGCAGTAAGTGTAGGGAAGGTGATAAATACGGCTTACATAGAGAGATTCAACTTAAGTTTGAGGCAGCATGTAGCAGCACTAGGAAGGAAAGTGCAGAGTTTGGCAAAGAGAGAAAAAGGGCTAATTGCAGAATTAGCATTGTTTCAGCTATACTACAACTTTTGCTTACCACACGGCAGTTTGCGGAAAGAGCTAACAGCAGGAGGAAATCGTAAGTGGGAAAAGCAGACACCTGGAATGTCAGCAGGATTAACAAGTAAGGTATGGTGCTTGGAGGAGGTCTTGATGAAGCGAGTACCACCTTGGAGACAGGAAGGATGGTTAAGCTAGACAAAAAGAGGGTGTTTAAACAAGGGTAAGCTGTGGATGAATTTAGTAAAGGTTGGGCAAAGGTGTTAAGTAACTGGAAAAATATAGTATCAATAAATTTATATGTTCAAGTAACCCACTTTAGATTAATGATTATTATAGTAACCTATATTATTTATCTGCTTTCACTACACTACTTTCCCCAACCTATTTATCCGCAGTTGTTGGGAACACCATCGATAAATATGCCTGTTATTTTTGTTCATGGAGTCAACATTCGTGAGGGAGTTGATTATAGCAAGAATGTAGCAACTCGTAATGAATTGATTAAACGTCTTATATTAGAACCTCTTGGAGATAAGGATGACCGTTTCAAGCAAATTGAAATCGTCAATCCATATTGGGGTGATTTGGGGGTAAAATTTAGTTGGGACCAAGCAACGCTACCCAAAATTGGGGAACCAGCCAGTGCTTTAGAATTATTTGAGGGTCAATCATTAACTACTCCAAATGCAGACATAGGTTTTGTTGAAATGATTGACGATTTAGATGCATCTCCATCAGCATTAGAAAATGATGGGAGTAGTCGATTTAAACGAGCTGCAGAGAAGGATTTACCAGCATTCATTGAGGCATTGCTCTTGCCAATTATTTTCTCTGAAGTGACACTTACTAATACAACACAAGATAATGCCGAAAAAGTAGGTGTTGGCGAGGCGTTATTGATTGTAGCTGCTCAAAAGGTTGGAGAAGACGATGAAGTTAAGGCCAAAGTCACTGCTGCTACGTCAGATGATGAGATTGTAGACCTTTTGAAAATAGCTATATTAGCTCGCTTTGATGATTTAGCAGCAGAAAGTGAACTTGTAAAACCAAGCCCCTTAGAAATAAATTTTGATTGGGTTCCTAGTTTTAAAGATAAAGCTGGAGAATTTCTCAATCGAACTACAAATGCTCCAGCCCGTTTAGCCAGTATCCCTGTATTAAAAACTTTCCGTGAAACGTTACATCAAAATATAGCTAACTTTGTAGGTGATGGATTTGTTTACCTAAATGAGCGTGGAGATGAAAATAATAATCCTGGTCCCATCGTCCTGAAAGTTCTTGAAGCAATTAGAGACGCCCCAAGGCATCACGATCAAGAGCCAACAATTATAATTACCCATTCTATGGGTGGTAATATTCTTTATGATATTCTTACCTATTATGCTCCTAACTTGAGCATTGATGTGTGGATCTTAGTTGGAGGACAAGTTGGCTTGTTCGAGGAAATGAAAATTTTCCAGACGAGTGATAAAGCCCTTGGCACACCACAGAAATTATCGGGTCTTGAATCTCAAGTTAGTTATTGGTTGAATGTCTACGATGTTACTGATATTTTTAGTTTCAAGGTTGATCCAGTTTTTCAGGATGTTGATGAGGATTTGGTTTTTAACACAGGAACATCACCCGTAAAATCTCACGGTGGTTATTTTAAACGCCCAAGTTTTTATCGAGCAATTCAAAGACGTATAGAGGAAGCACTTATAGCCAGTTAATTAAGATCTAATGTTGATTTTAATGCTCGAGCCAAAGAATAATGAACCCATAACTTAGTTGAGTTTGAGAGCTTGAGCTAAACTAACACCCTTACCTTTTAACAATAGGGTAGAGCTCAGGCAAATGCTAAGCTAAAGGGTAGTGCTTCACAAATAATAATAAGTTGACACATACTTTTCTAAAAGTGTAAAGAGTTAAAGCATAGTTTGTCCAAGATGTGGTTCTGAAATACTGTAAAAATGGTCACACACATAGTGAAAAGCGAAAATTTGCTTGTAAAGATTGTGGTAGGCAATCTGCTGAAAACTCTACCAAAAAAACTATATCAGGTACAGTAAAAGCTCTCATTGATAAAATGTTGCTAGAAGGAGTATCCCTAGAGAGGAATTAATTTTGCGAAAAAAGATGAGGGCATCGATAGCCTTTTCACAGCCATCTAATCTAACTAATCAAGATACAGGTAGAATTTTGGATGATACTATACTAAAAATGGGTCAGAAATGAACATTTTGTATAGAAGAATTCTTTACAAATATTACGTGTTGTACCTCTAACAAATCTTTGCAAACAAGCGTCAAAAACTAAACTGTTTTTAGTATATTAAGGTACTACAAACTAAAGATAATCCTAACAATATTCCCAACAATGTAGAACTTATTCATGATGGAGATGTGACAGTGTTTTCGCAAGGTGACGATAGTATAGATAGTTTACAAGAATTCCAAACGATAAAAAGTATGGAAGGTATTCTTTGGGCTCATGAGTTTGGTCACAATAAAGGTTTAAGGCACCGTGCTGGTCAATCATTACTTATGAATCCTACAGTAGGCCCAACTGAAAAAGGATTAAACTCGGCCGAAAGTGACGCATTTCTTGTTCAGTAAACAAATACTTTATAGTGCTTACACACTTAGGGTATTGAGTTTACAAAGGAGCTAAATTATGAAAAAACAAATAATTTTTAAGATTTTTCTAGGGTTAGTTTTTACTAGCAGTCTGATTAGCCAAATAATAATGGCTCAGTCAGAACCAATGGATATAAGGGATTATGTTCGTCAGTACTTTGCAGAGGGGGTCCCTTATACGGAGACCATTAGCCAATATGATGAAACGGTTGTGCCAATACTATTAGAAATGTTAAATGATCCAAAAGAGGAAGATTTTTTTAAAATAAATATAGTCGCCGTTTTAGGAATGGTGGGTGATGAAAGTGTTTTAGAACCCTTAATAGAATTTATAGAAGAGCCTACTGATAAAAATCCACCTGACCCAGCCTATATTGCTAAAACAAGTGCAATTGTGTCTATGGGTTATTTCATTAATCGCACTGATAGCGAGGAAGCTCTAGCTTATTTGATAGATAGTTTACAGCCCGAAGTTTGGATTGAAAGAGGAACAACAGAAGAACTTTCTATCCAGCCTGAGACTTCTGTAGATGAAGAAAATACCCAAAGCTTAGAAGCCTTGATTAAAGTGCGTAACTTTGACTTTAGTCAGAAAGCAATATTAGGACTGGCTCTGTCTGGAAATGAATCAGCTTTAGAGGCCCTAAAATCGGTTAGAGCAAACTCTCTTGAAGCAGCACCTTCAGAGTTTGAAGCTGCTGTGAGTGAAAGCGGCTTATTAGAAGAAGCAATAAGTACCAATTTAAAAATAGCTGCAGAACGTCTAGAAAGTTATCACAATAACAAACAACCTTCCATGGATATAAGGGATTATGTTCGTCAGTACTTTGTAGAGGGGGTTCCTTATGCAGAGACCATTAGCCAATATGATGAAACGGTTGTGCCAATACTATTAGAAATGTTAAATGATCCAGAAGAGGAAGATTTTTTTAAAATAAATATAGTTGCCGTTTTAGGAATGGTGGGTGATGAAAGTATTCTAGAGCCCTTAATAGAATTTATAGAAGAGCCTACTGATAAAGAACCATCTGACCCAGCCTATATTGCTAAGACAAGTGCAATTGTGTCTATGGGTTATTTCATTAATCGCACTGATAACGAGGAGGCTCTAACTTATTTGGCAGATAGTTTACAGCCCGAAGTTTGGATTGAAAGAGGAATAGCAGAAGAACCTTCTATTTTGCCTGCAACTTCTCCTGATGAAGAAACTACTAGAGGCTTAGAATCTTTAACTTCTACGGATGAAGATAGTACTGAAAGCTTAGAAGCTTTAATTGAGGTGCGCAACTTTGACTATAGTCAGAAAGCAATATTAGGACTGGCTTTGTCTGGAAATGAATCAGCTTTAGAGGCCCTACAATCGGTTAGGGCAAGCTCTCTTGAAGCAGCACCTTCAAAGTTCGAAGCTGCTGTGAGTGAAAGCAATTTGTTAGAAGAAGCAATAAATGCTAATGAACAAATAGCTGCAGAAGGTCTAGAAAATTATTACAATGACGACCAATTTTCCAAGGAAGTACTTGCAGACAAGCCAATTGGTTACTGGCGTTTCAACGAACCGATAGGCTCAACAAACGCAGTTGATTCATCCCCAAACGAACTAAATGGCAATTATTCGATATCCGGACTACAACTTGAAGAGGAAGGGGTTTGTGAAGGAGATAAAGGGATACTTTTTAATGCTTATGATGCTGACAATCTAGGAAAAGGCCGAGTTTCCATTCCTAACAATGCCTTATTGAATCCAGCTAACATTACAATGGAAGCCCTAATTAACTGGCATGGCTCAAACAAGCACCAGCAAAGGGTTTTTGAAAAATCACGTTTTTCTCCTGCTGAAACAGAAGCTTTATATAATCTCATTATCAAAGAAGATGGGAAAGTACTAGTTGAACTGATGACTAAAGGTGGATCCGCCAGTGTAGAAAGCCAAGGATCATTAACTCCCTTTAATGTGAGTCACATTGTTGTTACGTATGATGGGAGCGTTGTTTCAATCTACATAAATGGATTGCTAGATACCAACGAGGCTGATAAGGATAGTTTCTCAGGACCGATAGCAACTAGACAAACCGACCTCGGTATTGGAAACCAAACCACGCGAGTTCGGCCCTTTAAAGGTCTAATTGATGAAGCTGTGCTCTATGATTCTGCGTTGTCCAAAGAACGAATTGAAGCTCATTTTGCAGCAATTCAACCCTGCATACTCAATTCAACCAACTCAAACTAACTGAAAATCAAAATACCACAGAGGTGGTGACTCATTTACATTACCCCTACAAGGGGTGAAAAGCCAATGCACCTTGGGATGGCTGGATTTCTTCCATGCCACAGGCACTTACAAGGATAGATTCTTTAGAATTGCTGCCACAAAGGGAATTCACCAAACAAGCAATTTGCGGGGCTTGTCTGTCCTGAACGCATTTAATTTTTTGTTGATTAAAAAACCCATTCCTAAGGGACATTCTACTTCTAGGACGTATTTTCTGGGACTTTCGCATAAAAACCCTACCCCTAAGAGCCTTAATAAGGGGGATTTAGGGGGATTTGCCCTACGTAACTTAGCCTCATTTAACTTAATAAAGTAAAGATTTATCTGGACACCTATAGAAACAGATTTGTTTAGTGCTTTACTGAAACTATAAGTACACAACTCTTAGCATTAGCACTATTGCATGCAGTCTGTATAGACCATGTAACTTTAAAAAGTAAGGTTTTTATGGTCGATAGATATTTGCGTGCTCCCAAAGACATTGTACTAAATAGTGCAGCGAAACACCTTCGCAGCATTCACCCAACTTATATAACTCTTTTCGCCTTTGGCCTTGGCCTTCTTGCCGTTCTAAGTACTGCGGTAGGCGACTATAGCTGGGGGCTTTTCTTTTGGCTTTTAAATCGTATTCTTGATGGTTTAGATGGTAGTATTGCCCGTCTTTGGAATAAACAAAGTGATCTAGGTGGCTATATAGATATAATGCTTGACTTAGTGATTTACGCTTTAATACCACTTAGTCTTGCTATAGCTAACCCTTCACAAGCTGCTTATTTAAGTTTAGGAGCCCTCTTAGCTAGCTTCTATATAAATGCAGGCTCTTGGATGTTTCTATCAGCCATTCTAGAAAAGCGTGGTCTTGGCATAAAAGAGAAAACTAGCATAACCATGCCAAGTGGTTTTATAGAAGGAACAGAAACTATTATCTTTTACTGTCTTTTTCTAATTTTCCCCGGAGTCCTAATAATTCTTTTTAACCTTATGGCTTTTTTAGTGTTACTCACCACCCTACAAAGAATAATCTGGGCTATAAAACATCTTTAGGAGATATAATGATTACGAGTACAGAACCTAGGCAAACAAACTTTTTGAAAGATCACCTCTCAAAAATAATAGCAATTATCTTTTGGTTACTGCTTATAGGTGGATATGTTTGGTATACGGTTAGTCAACAAGCCTCACCACTCGAGACATTAACAAATCTAGTTTTATTTATGAAAGAAAATGCTTGGGGATCAGCTATTTTCATACTTGCTTATACTTTAAGACCTATAGTCTTTTTCTCTGCTTTGGGTTTAAGTATTGCTGGAGGATTCCTTTTTGGCCCCCTACTAGGCGTTTTATTTACAGTCATTGGTTCTAATGCAGGTGCAAGTTTAGCCTATGTTATTGGGCGTTTCCTGAGCACTAGCAACATAGAAAACCAAGGACAAGGCATTGTCCAGCATTATGCTGAACGACTTAGAGCTAACAGCTTTGAGACAATATTAACAATGCGCTTTATCTTCTTGCCCTATGACTTGGTCAATTATCTAGCAGGCCTCTTAAAAGTCAAATATCTTCCTTTTCTTTTAGCTACAATTCTGGGTTCAATTCCCGGCACTTTGGCTTTTGTTCTTGTAGGAGCTTCCTTTGAAGACTTTGATCTCTCTGGAGGTTTCCCAAAACCTAAACCTTGGGTACTAATAGCTTCAGTAGTTATTTTTGTTGCTAGCATAGGACTATCTCAACTTTTTAAAAGAAGAGAAAGTAAAAAGGATGCTGAAGATGAATAACTACCACACCATAGTTATTGGTGCAGGATCAGGTGGATTAACAGTTGCAGTGGGTTTAACAGGTTTTGGCAAATCAGTAGCACTAGTTGAAAAGAATTATGTTGGTGGTGATTGCACTAACGTGGGTTGTGTACCTTCTAAGATACTTATACATGAAGTGAATAATCTTCACAGTTCTGGTTTGTCTCCTCAGGAAATCCTAGCAAAAGTACGTGAAAAGCGTAATCATTTGCGTGATGAGGAAACTGATTGGGTAAAAGGACTAGAAAAAGCCGAGTTTATTGAGGGAGCAGCAGAGTTTATAACGAGCCATCAGCTAAGGGTCAAGCTAAATGCAGGGGGTGAGAAAGAAATTAGTGCTAAAAACATAGTTATAGCCACAGGTTCTTCACCTATAAGAATACCCATTGAAGGCTTGATTGAAGAAAGAACTCTCACCAATGAAAACATTTTTGAGCAAGAAGACCCCCCTAAACATCTAGCTATCATTGGTGCAGGTGTAATTGGCACGGAGATGGCTTTTGCCTTTAACAAGCTTGGTAGTAAGGTATCCCTAGTTGATTTTGCACCAAGGGTAATGAGTGTGGTGAGTGAAAAAGCTAGTGAAGTGATCCATGAATCACTAGTAACTAAAGGAATAGATGTACACGTAGATACAAAGGCCACTAGTTATGATGAAAGTACTCAAAGTCTTCATCTTGAAAGTGGCGCTGTTTTAGAAGGTGTTGACAAAGTACTTTTAGCCATTGGGCGTGCCCCTAATGTTAATAACCTTGGCTTAAAAAATACAGGTATAAACTACAGTAAGCGTGGCATTGATACGAATGCCTATGGTGCTACTAATGTCAAAGGGCTTTATGCTATTGGTGACGTCACCCCTCAATCTAACTTTACTCACTCAGCAAATGCTCAGGGTCGCCGCCTAGTAACTCGTATGGCCTTGCCTGTCTTACCACGCTTTAAAGCAGAGCCCCCTTATCCCAATGCTACCTTTAGTCAACCTGAAATAGCTCAAGTAGGCCTTAGCCTAGCTCAACTAAAAGAAAGGTATCATCCAAAACTTATTAAGAGCCTTACTTTTGAGCTTAAAGACACTGATAAAGGCTACACAGAAAGTTTAAATGCAGGTTTTGTAGCAATACACGCCATGCGCTTAACAGGCCGAGTGCTCTCGGCTGAAATAGTTGCTCCTAAAGCTTCAGAGATGATTTCTCTTTTGACTTTAGCTGTTTATCAAGGGCTTTCTCTCTATAAACTTTCAGGACTTATTTACCCCTACCCTACTTTTTCTGAAGGTATTAAAAAGCTAGCAGACAAGTTTACTTTAGAAACTTTGCCTAAGCTGCCTCAAGAATTAGGGGCATATTTGAGCTATCGCCCAAGGATATTGTTTAAGAAGATAAAGTAGTCACATGCTGATATACATGATTATCCCTAACAACACAACATCATGAATGAAAACACATGTCATGGAGCACGTGTTGTAGGGGCTCAAGATTTTGAACCCCTACGATTGATGCCTATAAAACCTCAGCAGGACTTTTAAGGGAAAATACGTTAGAATTTCTTTAATATTTTTGAGTGAATCAAGAGTTGGTAAGATAGGGATTGATTCTGTGCCATAAGGATAAACGCATAGGCCTGCCCTGATTAGGGTTTGCCCCTAAAAAGGATGAGTCAACTATTTATAGCGTTTTTCTATTTGATCTGGTACAAGTATCGGCAAAACCCCTGATTTGAACAATTTTAGAAAAAATTTGAGTAATTCTCTCCTATACTGAAACCACCCTTATAATTGTTCTATAAGGGGTTTGTTGGTGTTTTCATTGAATTTCCTAAAACGCAAATATTCTCATTTTTATGCCTATAAGAATGTCCTTGGATTTATCGTGGGGAGCAGCTTTTCGTAAAACCTACCCTTGGTTTATGTTGTGCTGGTAATAACTAAAAACATCGTTTAGCATTGACGCTACATTAGAATTTTTTCTAATAAAAATCCCCCTTCTGAAAATATTCCTCTTTTTTAATCGTCTTAATCAATAAATCTACAGAATTACTTCTTATTGTCCCGATAAGCTAATCTGAGTTATCCTTTTTCCTTATGGCAAGTTATTCCTTGGATTTGCGACAACGCATTGTTCAATCTTACCTAGATGGCGAAGGTTCTATACGTGAAATAGCACAACGTTTTTTGGTTAGCCCAACCACTGTTCATCAGTACCTTAAGCTTTACCAACAACAGGGTAATTTGCTCCCTAAAGAGTATGTTGCTGGTCGTAAACCTGCTGTAGCCGCTAAGCAATTGTTACTAGTAAAAACTTTGCTACAAAACAAAGCAGACATGACTTTAATTGAATTCTGTACAGCCTTTGAAAAAAAGACTAAAACCAAAGTTAGCACTGCTAGTATGTGGAGGGCAATCAAAAAGATTGGTCTGACCTATAAAAAAAGACTTTACGTGCCAAAGAGCAAGATCGAGAAGACATTGTAGTCAAACGCAAAGCATTTTTACGTTTGCAGAAAGCAATTAAAGCAAATAGGCTTGTATTTATTGATGAAACAGGTCTGTATCTAAACATGACTAGAATTTATGCTCGCTCAAAGAGAGGGGAAAGGGCATATAGTTCTGTACCAAGCAAGAAGCATAAGTTTGCAAATTTGATAGGAGCAATTACTCTAGAGGGGGTAATTGCTAATTTCTGTGTGGATGGAGGTATAACAGGAAAAGTGTTTACAGTATTTCTAGAAGAAGTATTATGTCCAGTATTGAAAGTAGGGCAAATAGTTTTGATGGATAATTCACCAGCACATATTGTAAAAAAGGTACGTGAGTTAATAGAAGGCAGAGGCGCTAAACTGATCTACTTGCCACCATATAGCCCTGAGTTCAATCCTATAGAGCATTGTTGGTCAAAGGTAAAGTCCCATCTACGTACATTAGAGGCTTGGGACAAAAAGAAGTTTAATTCTTCAGTTAAGAAAGCTCTGGAAACAGTTAATGCCAATGATGCTCAAGCTTGGTTCAGGCACTGTGGTTATTCAAATCACCCACCTATGGAAGGATGTTACAATAAATATTTATTCAAATATTCACAACTTTAATTTCTTATAAATGCAAAAGTATGTTTTCATTTTAGATAAATCACCAGTAAGAAACATTTTTACTGTTTGTAAGACTTTAATATGATTTTATGAGAGATCGAAAATCCCGTTTCATAAGAGCATTTACTGTATTTGTATCAGGTCAAAAAGAAAAATGCTATAAACCTTTGGGCGGAGAATATTTTAGGTTTATTTTTATTGCGCATATGGTTTAATTGATGGCTGGAGTATCAATCTTAGCAACAGCAGCGTCTATTTCCTCTTGACTTAGGCTATGTGGCTTAAGCTCTCCTGCAAAATATGCCTCATAAGCCGACATATCAAAATTACCGTGCCCACAGAGGTTAAAGAGAATCACTCGAGCTTCCCCAGCTTCTTTTGCTTGCTTGGCTTCACGTATAGCACTAGCTATGCCATGATTTGCTTCTGGAGCAGGTATAATCCCCTCAGTTTGAGCAAAAGTAATGCCAGCCTCAAAACTTTCAATTTGGTCAATAGCCTCTGCTTCAATAAGCTTGTCTTTAAGTAGTTGACTAACTACTACCCCTGCACCATGATAGCGCAAACCGCCCGCATGTATTTTAGCAGGTACAAAAGTATGCCCTAGCGTGTACATAGGTAAAAGTGGTGTCATGCCTACAGTATCACCAAAGTCGTATCTAAAAACACCTTTAGTCAACTTAGGGCAAGAGGTTGGCTCACTTGCTAAACAGCGAATATTCTTACCTTCAGTTAAGTTTAGTCTTAAGAACGGAAATGCTAGACCAGCAAAGTTAGAACCTCCCCCAAAAGGAGCTATAACTACATCTGGTAAATCACCAGCAAGCTCTAGTTGCTTGAGGGCTTCTAAACCTATAATTGTTTGATGCATAAGCACATGATTGAGCACACTACCTAAAGAATATTTAGCACCGTCATTTTTAGCAGCTACTTCTACAGCTTCAGAAATGGCAATGCCTAAGCTACCGGGTGAATCAGGGTCTGCAGCTAGAATTTTACGACCTGCTTCAGTTAACTCACTTGGTGAGGCAATGACTTTAGCACCCCAAGTATTCATCATCATTTTGCGGTAGGGTTTTTGCTCATAGCTAATTTTGACCATGTAAACTTCACAACCCAAATCAAAGATTTTACAGGCAAAGCTTAAGGCACTGCCCCATTGTCCTGCTCCTGTTTCAGTAGTGATACGTTTAACACCTTCTTGTTTGTTGTAATAAGCTTGTGCTACAGCAGTATTGGGTTTATGCGAGCCAGCAGGGCTAACGCCTTCATATTTGTAGTAAATTTTAGCGGGTGTATCCAAAGCCTTTTCTAAACTATGTGCTCTATAGAGGGGTGTGGGACGCCATTTTTGATAAATTTCCCGCACTTCTTCAGGAATTTCTATCCACTTTTCTCCACTTACCTCCTGTTCAATTAAAGCCATGGGGAACAGTGGTGCTAGTGCTTCAGGCCCAATAGGTTGATTTGTTGCTGGGTGAAGAGGCGGTAGGGGTTTATTAGGCATGTCTGCCACAATGTTGTACCACTTTTCAGGTATATGCTTTTCTTCTAAAACAATTTTTGTATTCATCTTTTCCTTCCAACTTTTAGAATATCTTATAGTATATCCTACATTCCTTTACTACCCTTGAGTTTAGATAATTATATTGCACAGTAAAAATGAACATTTGATAGCTCGTTCCTAGGCAGAACCTAGGAACGCAATACCCAGACTGCTCTGCGCCCTGTAAGTTTCTCTAAGAAAAGAACGCAGAGCGTTCCAAAGCATGTATTCTCAAGCAGAGCTTGGGAACAAGTTAAAACTTTCAGAAAGGAACGAGCCAAATAGGATGTGTTCTACTCAAATATTAGATGCTCTATCAGACTTAAGCTCTTTATTTGTATTGACAAAGGAAATTATTCCCAAAAGCATTACTACTAAACCTAAGAACATTGCTACAATTCCAAGGGGAAGGCTAAGTTCCCACTCGAGGAATTCAATAATTGCAACTCCTAAGGCAATAAATCCAAGAAAAGTTCGGACATAAGCTAATAGTGTCCTTTCGTTTGCTAACCTAGTTCTGCTAACAGCAAGTTTTTGTTGAAGATTCATAAGTATCTATAGTCCTACGGAAGAGTTTTTCCTCTAGGGGAAATCTACTTCCGTGAGCATGTCATTCTGAGTAGCATAGTGACGAAGAATCTCAGAGGGCATTAACTCATGAGAGATCTTTCACTGTGTTCAGGATGACATTCTTTGTGTTGATAAGGCATGAATTTATCTGAACATCTATACTCAGCTTCACAAAGGTATTTTTAGTGAGATGGTGCGCACAGCGCACCCTACTTATTCCACAGTAACGGATTTTGCTAGATTACGAGGTTTATCTACATCTAAGCCTAGACGATCTGCTGTCTCGTAAGCCAAAAGCTGCAGTGGTACTACATTAACTAGTGGTGAGATAACTTCTGTTGTCTGGGGCACATAGATAACATGATCAACATGATTTGCTATTTCCTTGTCACCATAGCTAGCTAAAGCAATAACAATACCATCTCTGGCCTTAACTTCTTGGATGTTAGAAATGGTCTTTTCATATAGTTTAGAGGCAGTAGCTATAGCCACTATAGGCATTTTGTCGTCTATGAGTGCAATAGGTCCATGCTTCATTTCTCCAGTGGCATAGGCCTCAGCGTGAATATAGCTAATTTCTTTAAGTTTAAGTGCTCCTTCCAAAGCAGTTGGATAATTAATACCACGTCCTAAAAATAGATAGTCGTCGTGACCCTTAAAAATTTCGGCTATTTCTGCTGTTGCTTTGCGAGTTTTGAGTGCCTCCTCGAGCAAGCTAGGAACGTGTCTAAGCTCTGCTATTAGGCCCTTAGCAATTTCATCACCTAGAGTACCTCTAGCACGCCCAAACCAAATAGCCAATAACTCAAAAGCTACTAACATAGCCATATAAGCTTTAGTACTAGCCACTCCTATTTCTGGTCCAGCATGTATATATATAACATCATCTATCTCACGGGTAATTGAGGAGCCCTTAGCATTAATGATACCTAAACTTTTAGCACCTCGGCGTTTAGCTTCACGTAAGGCTTCTAGGGTATCAATTGTTTCACCTGATTGCGACACAACAATGCATAGCGTATGCTCATCCAACACAGGCTCACGGTAGCGGAACTCGCTGGCCAACTCAACTTCTACTGGTAAGTGGGCTAACTGCTCGAGCAAATATTCGCCAACCATGCCCGCATAACTAGCAGTGCCTGCAGCAGCAATAACCACACGATTAATGCTGTGGGGGTCAAGATTAATGTCGAGTTGCACATCCATACCATTACTGGCTAGTCTTCCTCCTAGAGTTTGTTGAACTACTTGGGGTTGCTCGAGCATCTCTTTGAGCATATAGTGTTTGTGTCCGTCTTTCTCAGCAGCTTCTGCGCTCCACTCAATGTTTTGCAGCTCGCGATCTAGCACATTACCAACAAAATCAGTTACAGTAATGTCATTTTTGCTTATAAGGGCCATATCGCCATCATGCAAATAAATAACCTTGCGAGTATAAGGCAGCAAAGCAGGTACATCACTAGCCACAAAATTTTCCCCTTTACCAACTCCTAAAACCATAGGACTAGTATTACGTGCTACTACAATAATGTCATGATCTTTATGTGACACCACTAAAGCATAAGCGCCAACTACTTCTTGCAGTGCTTTTTGCACTGCAGTAACTAAATTACCTTGATAGTATTCTTCTATTAAGTGAACCAGTACTTCAGTATCTGTTTCTGAAACAAAGATATGTCCTTGCTTTATTAACCTTTCTTTAAGTTCTAAATAATTTTCAATGATTCCATTATGAATAACTGCTAGTTTGTTATCTTCTGACAAATGGGGGTGGGCATTTATATCATTAGGCTTGCCGTGGGTGGCCCAACGTGTGTGCCCTAAACCCAAGTTTCCTCTTAAGGATTTGGTTTTAAGAGCTTCTTGTAGGACTTGTAATTTACCTGCTCTTTTAACAACATCTAAGTCTGGGTCACCGGTAACTACAATGCCGGCTGAATCATAGCCTCTGTACTCGAGCCGAGCCAAACCATCTAAAATTACCTCAGCTGCTTGACGATGTCCAACGTAACCAACAATACCGCACATTAGTTTCTCTCTTTCTATAAGTAGCTAGTAGTTAAAAGTTAGTAGTCAGTAGCTAGCCATCAAAATAAAGTATTTTTACTTTGTTATTAGTTTTACAACGCAAAGTCAAATTAGGCTTTACTTCTTAGGGTAAATCCCCATTAAGCATGCTATTTAGCAACATCGCACTGTAAATATTAGTTCCTGACTAATAACTGTCTTCTTTGTATGTATTTTTAGGAGTGGTTATTTCCTGTTTAACCCAGAACAGCTCGAGCAAGGGGGTTGACCTTGGGAGGGGCCCGCAGACTTAAATTCGCGTTTTCAGCACAGTTTTTGTGCTTATCTCTGAGATTTTATATAAACTCAGAGCCCTCCGCCTCGTGGCCAAAGTTTTTTGGACTTGCGCTTCCCTCAAGATGTTTTTTTGTTTACCTTATCACTCCTTAGGCTATTTTAGTCTGTAATTTGACATAGCAGGTGTATAGTCAGCCCTAATCTTAAAAGAGAGCAACTCTTTTAGTCAACATAATTTCTTAAATTTCTTATTTCACAATCTACAGGTTACTTGGGGCTTCCTTCGCTAGTTTATTGAGTGTTGCTTCTACAAGGGGCGAGTAATTATTTACCAATCACTACTCCCTACAAAGAGAGATGGTAGTGTTCTTTGGTTTTAAGTACCATTTTCACCAGCGTCTATTTCTTCTTTTATCTTAGTTTTCTCCCAAGGTGTACCTACAACCAACCACCTGTTTAGCGCCTGCAATAAATCAGGATCAGCAGAGGTTATTTGTAAAGGGTCTGGATAAGCTTTGTAAAGTAGGGTATCGCGTCCTATATTTACTATGCGTGAATCTTTAATATACTCGCTAATAGCAACAGGAAAATTATCAGGGAAATCTTTAAAGTCAGGATAAGTTATTTGGTTGCTAAAGGGATTAACATTTATTGGCAAAGATAATACAATTGCCAAAATAAAACATAATCCAAAAGAAAGTCCTCCCAAACCACCCAAAATGGTTTCATTACGATTACTCCAGCGTAACCTAGGGCTTAATACTTGAGCAATAAAACCAAGCGCCGCTCCTGCTAAAAGTCCAAAGGCAATAGCTAACAGAGGATCCTTCACACCTAGTATTAAAAGAGGTCTAAGAATAAGTAAAGCCCCAACGCCTATAAGAAAACCTGTCAAACGCTTTTGGGCAAAAAGGGCTATACTTGTTGCAAGTAGTAATGCCATTGCCACATCAAACCAATTAACAACCTTTAACCAATTTAAAATGCTATCAAGTAAATCTGTCAGTATCTCCATATATTTTGTACCTTACTTAATCTCTAATATTGTATCCAGCATCAATTATAGCAGAGATAATCTTTGTCATATAGTCATCAACTTCATTATCACGTAGAGCACGTTCTGGATGTCTAAAGTGTAGGTGCAATGCAACACTACGCTTGCCTTTGGGAATAGAGCTGCCTTTATAAACATCAAAAGGCTCTAAAGAGATTAGCCTTCCCCCTGCTGCATTTTTCACTAAATGAATTAATTTAGTATAACTAACATCATCAGGTGTAATAATAGCAAGGTCGCGTTCAGCAAAAGGTTGGCGTGAATAATCACTAAAGCTAACCTCACTTCCTTCTAAGGGCAAATCTAACTCTGCAAGGTAAGTTTCACCAAGCTCATATGCAGTAGCAATTTCAGGATGTAACCTACCCAAAAAACCAATCTTTTGGTCGTTCCAGTATATGCTAGCACTTATACCGGGGTGAAGTGAGTTGTGCTGTTCAGCTTCTAATCTGAAACTCGAGCCAAGTGTACCAGCCAGCTTCTCAAAAACTCCTTTAAAAAGATAAAAATCCAGAGCTTGTGGTTTAAGCCAGCTACCTGCCCACCAAGAACCTCGCATAAGAATACAAAGTCTTTCACTTTCAAGCTCATTAAAAACATTACCAATCTCAAAGAGTGCTAAATCAGCAAAACTATGGTTATTTTGTGCTGCTAGGAGCATATTAGGGTAAAGTGCAGTACGCAATACACTACGTTCAATACTCTGGGGGTTTTCTAGCTTGACAGCACTTTTAGGAGCCAAACACCGTGCTAACTCTTCATCACTAGTAAAAGAATAATTTCTGGCTTCAGTTAGGCCAAAACCCACTAAAAGATTGCGTAAACCACGATGAGTGCTATCTTTCCCTTCAGGTATAAAGTGCAAATGGGGAATGCTTTCACCTATATGGTCATAGCCATGTAAACGCATTATCTCTTCTATTAAGTCCTCAGTTATAGCTAAATCAAAGCGCCAGCTTGGAGGGGTTATATACCAATTTTCAGATGATTTTTCTATTTTACAACCTAAAGCTTCAAGGTAGTTTTCTTGCTTCATATCAGGAATATCAACATCCATAAGGAAATGTGCTTGTGAAGGATTGTAAGTAATATTGTTACGAGTAATATCCTTTTCTCCTACGTCTACAAGTGCAGGGTGCAAATTGCCACCAGCAAGTTCAGCTATAAGGTGAGATACTCGAGCATTGGCAACAGGTGGTAAATTGGGATCAACACCACGCTCAAAACGATGGCTAGCATCTGTAGATAATCCATGTCGCTTAGCAGTTTTTCTAATGGCAACGGGATCAAAGTGGGCAATTTCTAAGGCTACTGCTGTAGTGTCTTGTTTGATGCTATAATCTAAACCACCTATAACACCAGCTAGGCCTATTGGTTTAGCGTCTTCACCATTGGGGGTAGTTATAAGTAAGTCTTGGTCAGTGAGTTCATAGGTTTTTTCATCTAGAGTTGTAAGTATTTCATTTTCACGGGCTTTACGTACTATTATTTTGCCATCAGTAAGTACACTTTTATCATAGGCATGAGAAGGTTGGCCTAACTCAAAAGTAACATAATTAGTTATATCTACCACATTGTTACGTGGGCGTAAATCTAAGCTGGCTAGACGTCTTTGCAGCCATATAGGACTAGGTTGTATAGTTACATTTTCAATTAAGCGTAGGGTAAAACGTTTACAGGCAGGATCCTCTAATTCTACACTTAAGTTATTGGTTAAGTTAATATTACCCAAGTCTAAATCAATTGCAGGATGTTTATAAGGAACCCCTAATTTAGCTGATAAATCCCTAGCTACTCCTAAAATGCTAAAAGCATCGGCACGATTGGGAGTTAATTCTAGTTCGATGACATTTTCAGCTGCCCACAAATCACTAAGTTCTTTGCCTAAAGGTGTATCTTTAGAGAATTCAATTAATCCCCCGCTGTAATCATATAGACCTAATTCTTTAGGGCTGCAAACAACCCCCTCACTTTCTATACCCTTTATGTTACGCTTGGCTACTTGCAAACCTATTAACAATTCAGTTCCTACTGTAGCAAGGGCAGTAAGCATTCCCACTGTGACATTAGGTGCACCAGTAACTACACTATAACTGCGCTCGCCATCACTAACTTGGGCTAGTTGCAAATTCTCGCTGTCTGCAATAGCAGTTAAAGATTCTATACGTACTACTATCACTCCTTTAGGGGGTGCAGGTAGGTCATACACATCCTCAACCCCAAGGCCTAAATCAACTAGTATATCTGTTAGTTTATAGAGATCGGGTACTAAAAGAATTTCCTTTAACCAGCTATAGGGTATGTTCATAATGTAGCTGATTCTAACTTTTTCTTTATTACTTAGAAAAGGGCTCGAGTCAAGCTGGGTAAATTCCCTTAAAGGTTGAGTAGAATTCACTCATTGACAGAGGATGTTATAGTTATGCTCGAGCAAGCCTTGAGCTTGCATGTTGGGTTATAAAGTTACTTGTGATCTCTAGTAAATCCTTGGTGCAAGTAATTACTTAAAAAAGGAATTAAAAATTATGATTGTATCTGGAATTTTGTTTTTACTGCTTATAAGTACTACGACCATTTTCTTTATGCCCTCAATTATTGGGTTCAATGTAGTGGGTTTATTGTCTTTTGGTTTCATAATAGCATTATTTTTCTTGGGGGTTATATTTTTCGGCTTGGGCTTTCCGCTTAGCTTGTTTGGTAGTTTTTTTGGCCTCGAGCTAAGTTGGGCAGACTTTTTTAAAGGTTTGGTTGAGTTTGCTCGAGGTGTCACAGCGCTATGATATAATTACTTTGTCCTACACCTAAAGCTCCGTCTTTAGGAATTAGAGTTAATTAAGGATGCAAACCAAAAAATTCTAATCCTAAAGTTTCTTCCCAGCCCATGCTTATATTAAGTGCTTGTATAGCATGGCCTGCTGTGCCTTTAACTAAATTATCAACAGCACTCATAACTACTACCCGTCCTGTATCATTATCTACAGCAAAGCCAATATCACAATAATTAGTGCCATCTAAGATTTTGGGGTCTGGCACACGGTGAACTCCTTTTTTGACGTTGACCAAGCGAATAAAAGGTTCATCTGCATATTCTTTTCTGTAAGCAGCCATAACATCTTTGTCACTATAGCCATCAGGCAAAAATACATGGGCAGTAACAAGGATGCCACGAACTCTTTCAATAGCAGTAGCAGTTAAGTGAATAGTAAAGTTCCCGGGCAGTGCTTGTTTTATTTCTGCTGTGTGGCGGTGTCCCACTGCTGAGTAAGTACGAATAACACCCATACGCTCAGGATGGTGCCCTGACTCGCTAGGTTTATTGCCAGCTGCTGAAGATCCTATTTTTCCTTCGACTAAAATATCGTTTTTAGCAGGCACAGCATGTTTCAAAAGAGGATAAAGCCCTAAGGTACTCGCTGTAGCCAGACAACCAGCTCCAGCTATATGAGTTGCCTCTTTAAGTTCCTCACGGTGGATTTCTGGACTACCATAAACAAACTTACCTAAAAGTTCAGGGCGAGGGTGAGGTTCACCATAGTATTTTTCGTAAACACTGGCATCTTTTAGGCGAAAGTCGGCTGACAGATCAATCATACGGGGAGCAAATTTAGACAGTTCCTCAAAACGTTCTGCAGATTTTTTATGAGGTAAACCTACTACTAAAAGATCAGCTTCTTTTAAATCATCGATAGAGCTAAAGCGTAATTTACTTACACTACGTAAGTTGGGATGAACTATATGAACAGGTTGTTTAGCATAACGTTCGCTAGTAACTTGTGTGATTGTAAGTTTGGGATGTACAAGAGCAAGGCGCAAGAATTCTCCGCCAGCATAGCCAGAAGCACCAACAATGGCAATATTTAAATTTTCAGACATAGCTTGCTAAGCAAGACTCCTTTCATAAAGATGGTAACATTAAATCTTTTGAACCATCTAAAAACTAACCCACTATAAAATTTTTTTGCTATAGTAGAGAAAGCTATCTCAAGATGCCTTTAGGGTTAGTCTCAAATTGCATTTAGGGTTAGTCGGCCATAGAAACAGCTATTTAGGCTGTTTCTATGGTGAAATTTATAGATTTGAACTTGTGGTATCAACTAAAAAGATTGAATAGAGTTGTTCGGAAATAGAGAGGCATGCTAAAATAGCAGTCACCATGGCAGCTTTTAATACAAGAAGTGACAGACAAGTGAGAGCTTTGACAGGCTTGCCTGAAGAAAAGATTGATGAGTTAGCATCAACCTTTGAACAAGCCTACGAAGAGCAAAGTCAGAAAGATTATGAAGAACAACAGGCTAATGGAAAAAGGGAACGATCTCTTGGTGGGGGAAGAAAAAGTAAACTTTCCTCTGCTAAACATAAGCTTGAATTTATCCTTTACTACCTCAAAAGCTATCCTACCCTTGATGAATTAGCAGAAAAGTTTGATATGGCTCGTTCTAGTGCACATTACTGGGTACACAAACTACTGCCAATTCTCTCTGCAGCGTTGGCAAAATTAGGGATGTTGCCTAAACGAGAATTCAGTACACCAGAAGAATTAAAAGAAGCACTTGAAGAAGCACGAAAAATATTAATAGATGCTACAGAGAGGAAGCATAGACGACCTAGTAAAGATGAAGAGCAAAAAGAGCTATATAGTGGAAAGAAGAAGCGACACACAGTAAAAAACACAGTGATAGCAACAGGAGAAAGGATAATAATCTATGTAGGAAAGACATTTGCTGGGCGAAGGCATGATTATGGGATGTTCAAAGAAGAATTCCCACCTGAGGAGGGATGGCTAAAAGGAGAAGGTAAAAGAGCGAAGCTAGACTCAGGATATCAAGGGATAAACAAGGACTATGGAATAGAAGCAGAGATACCGTACAAGAAGCCGAGGAAGAGTAAAAAGAATCCTAACCCTCAATTAACAAAAGCAGAAAAAGCAAGGAACAAAGCACTAAGTAAAGCAAGGGTATATGTTGAACATGCAATAGGAGGAATGAAACGCTTTAATATATTAGTGCATGCCTTTCGGAATCGCAAAGCAGGGTTTATAGATAGCGTTATTGCTGTTTGTGGTGGGCTTTGGAATTTCTTGATTATGTGAATTATTTATTTCCGAACAACTCTAATTTATATAAGGTAATGCAAAACTTGTTGTTAAGCTGGAAATAAAGGGTGTTTGTGCCCTTTAAGGTTATATTAAAGTATGAGGTTACGAGGGTATAGCAGAGACAGTTTAAATGACTGTCTTTGTTATTTGTGGGGGCTCGAGCTACAAAGCGCTCCAAATACCTTAACACTTGATTTGAGCTTTTCCTAGTTTCTGCCCTTTACTAAATAGTAACTTTACATGTGGAGAAGCTAATTGATTGTAGGGCTAGCAAACATAACTATCCAAATGATACAAAAATAACGGGTATTTTAAACGAGTACAGGAGTTCTCGATACATATGAGATTTTTAGTCAATAGGTTTAGGAAACGGAAAATGAAGTTTACAGAAGCTGAGACAATACAATTTGTATTTCCTGAAAAAGAACCTGATTGGGCTTTTGTAAAAGATTCTGTGTTGGTAGAATTAGTAAAGGGGTGGGAGCTGAGTTGTGCTACATCGGCACTCTATGAGCTTTATTCACGTGATTATCCTGAGGTTGAAGAGCTATGTATTTATTTACTTGATGATACTTTGTACGCTGACAAATGGCTTAAACATTACGCATTGGAGATATTACTTTCTACAAATTTTATCAGAGGTATTGAGAAATCACTTAGCCTCGTTGAAAACTGTAGTATAGAGATACTGTCCATTATATTAAGGGAGTTGACCGTTAAATTTCATGGTGATTTAAAACAGTTAATAATAAACCATGAAATAACAAACAAGGTTAGAGATAGGCTACTATCAGGTGATGACAAGCTAGTTAAGGATAGTACTGTATTTTATGAATATTTTGGTAAGATAAAAGGTAATAGTTAAATAACAAGCACCATGAATAAAAGACTAGTTAAAACCAGTAAGTTTTTGAGCCTAGTGTTACGACATAAACCAGAGTCAATTGGTGTGCAATTAGATGCTGAAGGTTGGGTTCCTGTGGATGAACTACTTGATGCTTGTAAACGTGCTGGAAAACCTTTAACACTTGAGTATCTTCATAATATAGTTGAACAAAATGATAAAAAACGATTTGTAATTCGAAAAGGTAAGATTCGGGCTAACCAAGGTCATTCTTTGCAAATCAACCTTAACTTAAAGGCTAAAACACCACCAGACATCCTATTTCATGGAACAGCTAGCAAGTTTATACCCTTGATTCGAAATGAAGGACTACGAAAAATGAATCGGCAACATGTTCATTTATCTATTGATATTAGAACTGCTCGAAAAGTTGGTATTCGACACGGCAATCCAATAGTTCTTCAAATTGATGCACGATCTATGCAGAATTATGGGTATGAATTCTACCTGTCAGAAAATCATGTATGGCTCACTGACACCGTCCCATGGGAATACATTACAGAGTTAGATGACACCACTTGATAAATTGCCCCAACTGATATTTTTCTGCTTGTTTTGCAAACTTCAGATTTCCCAGTACAGTTTAGTCCCAGTATTAAGTTGCTTGGATTAATATGGCACTTCTATATAATTTTGTTCAAGTTTTTGAGTGTGGGCAGTTAGCACTTTCTCAACGACCCAAAATAAAGGAAGTTAAAAAGTTAGTAAATGATAATTGTAATCGTGTGGTAACAATATTGCCAAGTCGCCGTGAACAAGCCCATCTAATTGGTGCCGAGGTTGAATCATATGGCATGAAATGGGAATGGGTTAAAGTTGCAAAGGCAACAAACTTTACTTTAGAAGAAAAAACTATGTTTAGCAAGGCTATTGACAATTCATTAACTGCAATTATTTCTGGTGAGTCCATAATTGTTCATTGCTCTGCAGGTTTACACAGGACCGGAATATTTGCGTATTCACTGTTAAGGAATGGCGGTATGAATCACGAAGAAGCGCTTTTAACCATTGGTAAAATCCGTCAAGAAACAGCTGATGCTTTAGAAGAAAAGTATCTAGAGATTGCAAACACTTTTATTAAACCTTTGGGGTAAGTTTCAATTGAGGTGTTTTTGCTTAATTTTTAAAAAGCTACAAGCTTTATTATATAAGCTGTGAGTAAAAATGCAGATATACATATAGAAGTCAAGCGCAATAATGATTTAGATATTGAGCACATTAATTGGTCAGCTACTGAAGCACCTAGTGATAAACACGAAGCTAAGGCTATGCTGCTAGCTTTTTGGGATGCTGCCAGTCGTCAATCTTTACGAATTGATTTATGGACTAAAGATATGACAATACATGATATGAATGATTTTTTCTTTCAAACTTTTTTATCAATGGCAGACACCTATAAAAGAGCAACTAATAATCAAGATCTTGCTGCTGAGATGAAGCATTTTGCTCGAGCATTTGCCGAAAAAGCTGTTGAACAAGAGAGTCAATCTAAGTTATGAGTTTTTAACCACTCGAGTAAACCCCTAAGCGCTCTACCACGATGGCTTACACTTTGTTTTTCCTCCCGAGAAGCCTCAGCAAAACTTTTACCTAAGTCGTCGCTTAAAAAAATAGGGTCATAACCAAAGCCACTTTGTCCTTTAGGTGCTTCTAAAATACTACCGGTAGTTGTGCCATGAAAGCTCTGATACTTATCTGTTAATAAGTTTAAAACTATACAACAAATAAAGCGTGCCGTGCGTGGTTTATCAGGGTATTTTTTTAACTCTTGTAACAAATAATCAATGCGCTTAGCATCTGTTGCTTTGTTACCAAAGCGTGCTGAGTAAATACCCGGTGCGCCATCTAGAGCATCAACCTCTAAACCAGAATCATCGGCAAGGGCAGGTAGACCAGTTTGGGTTGTTACATGCTTAGCCTTAATAAGAGCATTAGCCTCATAAGTTGCACCATTTTCAGGGGGAAAGTGAGTTACACCAACTTGTTTTGCTGACAATACCTCTATCTCTAAAGGCTTGAGTAAATTTGCTATTTCAGCTAATTTGCCCTCATTAGTAGTGGCTATAGCTATTTTCATAGTGATGACTTAGAAGATCCTTAAGTTCATCTATGAGTTTCCTGAGGCCATTTCACTACGCACTACACCTAAAATATCCTGAACAGCAGCTATACCTTGGGCAATAAGCTTTACATAAGTTTCAGCTTCCACAGGTCCTTCTTCACTGCCACCTTGAATTTCAAGAATTTTACCATCAGCAGTAGCAACTACATTAATATCAAGTTCAGCCTCCATATCTTCAGTATATTCAAGGTCAATTAAGGTTTGCCCTGCCATAATGCCCACACTAACTGCTCCTAACTCATAACGCAAAGGCCATTCATCAATTTTACCACTCTCAATAAGTTTGTCAGCAGCATTAAAAAGAGCAGCATAGCCTGCTACAATAGAGGCGCAGCGTGTCCCGCCATCAGCTTGGACAATATCAAGATCTATGGTTAAAGTTTGCTTTGGAAATAGCGATAAGTTAACCACACTGCGAAAGGCACGGCCTAGAAGGCGTTGGATTTCTTGAGTGCGCCCGCCGGCATAGAGTCTCTCTCTTTTAGAGCGAGCTTCTGTAGAGCGTGGCAACATAGCATACTCTGCGGTTAACCAGCCTCCTCGATAGCTTTTATCGTAACGCAAGTGGGGGGGTAAGGTTTCTTCTATAGTAACGGTACTTAGCACCTTGTTATTGCCCCATTCTAACCACACAGAACCTTCAGCGTGAGGGATATAGTTTGGTACCAAAGAAATTTCCCGAACTTCATGGAGTTGCCGATTTTGCCTCATATAAAAAATTACTTTAACATGGTTTATAGATATCCATTAGAAAAATCAAGAAAATCCTAAAATTAGATTAAGCATGGTCCAGACAACGAGGTGATAGATTATGATTCCGCAATGGTAAACAATAAATTAGATAGCTGTCAATATGAAAATTGTAAATCAATCATATATTTGACAAATCAATAATTATTTAGTAGATTTTGTTTATGTATAGCTTAGCTGAACTTAGAAAACGCTCTTTGTCCCTTACTGCCTCTGGTCAATTGACTCAAGTTGCTTTGGCTAAGGCAAGTAAAATTGACCCTGCCCAATTCAACCGTTTCCTTAAAGCCAAAGGAGAAAGCGGTCTATCAGAAAAGAGTGCTCTAAAACTTGAAGCAGCACTAAAAAGTTTTGAGCCAAGTACTGGGTTTGTATTACCAAAAGATCATGCACTTACACTGGCACAGAAATTACGTAATGACCAATTGATTATTTTTGTTGGTTCAGGTATGTCTTACCTTGCTAAAAGGCGCGATGGCAGCCCAGAACGTTTACCTCTTTGGCAAGGACTAATTGATATAACTAAAGAAGAATTTGGTTTAGAGGGAGTAGATAACTTAAATGTTTTTGATTCTGTTGTCTATATGCAAGAAAAAGGCCGTGAGACCCTAACAGAATTTGTTATGAACTTATTGGATGATGAGCCTTTTGTTTTGTCAGATGCACACGAGGCCCTCAAAGAATTGCCTTGGCACAGTGTTATAACCACTAACTTTGATCATTTGTTAGCTAGGCTTTATAACCGTACCGAAATTATCCATCAAGACAACGACTATACAGAAATTGATAATGGGCCTAAACCTCCACTTGTACATATTCATGGAGTAAAAGCCAATCCACACACTCTGACTGCTGAAGACTATCGCGAATGGCAAGAGAAGCATCCACTTCTTGCTAGATTCCTTGAAGAGAGTTTATTGAAGAAAACGCTTCTATTTGTGGGGTTTAGTATGTCTGATCCACACGTCAATGACATTATGTCTAAAGTTCGCCGTTGGCTAAAAGGTAATAAAAAACGCCTTTATGCTTGGATGTGGCAGGCTTCTGAAGATTACATAAATCTACTTGACCGTCGCGACAATATTGAAGCTATTGCCATTCACCAAGAACAAGATTGGGCAAAAGCTTTTAGGGAACTTAAGAGCGTTTTAGGAGATGCCACTAAAACTTTAAGTGATAGTGACCTTGACTATAATCGTAGTCAGTATCTTACCTTTATACAGGCAAGCCACGACAGCACTCGACTAAATGCTTTCTACGTGCCGGGACCCGGTTATGCAGACCGTGACGTGACATTGGAAGAAGTCTATGTGGAACCAGATTTAGAAGCCTTTGAGGTTAAACAATATTTACGAAAAGAGCAAGTACACTCAGATGATGAAAAGCTAGGTGAACAAAAGCAAGTAAGTTCAGGGAATAAGAAATCAGGGAGTCGAGAGCAAGCACGGCCAGAAGGTGAGAAATTAGATGATGCTTACGAACGCTTAAGCAAGGAGCAAAAAATAAGGCAGGCTGCTAGACAAGTACTAGCTAATACACTTAAAACCTTTATTGTTGGTGAACCCGGGCAGGGTAAAACTACTTTGCTTTCTGTAACCCTTTTAGAAGCAGCTAGACAATGGAAGGATTCGCCTACTAGCAAACCTTTTCCTGTATTTGTGCGTCTGAGTTTGCTAGGAAAAAATAATGAGTCTTTAAGTGAGCACTTGGAAAAAAGGGTCATAAAAGAAGCTGAGATTAATCCTCAAGCTATAAAAAGTTGGTTTAAGGGCTCTGTCTTGTGGTTGCTAGATGGTCTTGATGAAATTCGTGACGAGGATAAACGGAAAGAGTTGATCAAGCAAATACGTGTTCAAGCAATTAATAAGCCCACAGATCGTTGGGTCCTGAGTACCCGCCCGGGCCCAGCAGCAGAGTTGCGTTTTGAACCGCATTTTAGTCAGGACTGGCAAGTATTTACCTTAAGCTCCTTAAGTAGTAAGCAAGCGTTAAAGATGTTAGAAAACTGGGCTAAAGTACTGTGTGAAAAAGAAGAGCTAGTTTTTGATTATAAACAATTAGCACACGAATTTGAAACACAACCCGGCCTAAGTCGCATGCGTGGTAACGGCTTACTTTTAACGCTAGCAGTTTTGTTTTATAGAACTCACCGCCGTTTACCACAGGACCGTTTAGAATTTTACCTTTATGCAGATCTAACTCTGCGTGATACTTGGTTAAGGCACCGCTTACAGTTAAAAGAACTTGAGACAGGACGTTACTTACCTAAATTGTTAGAAGTTTTAGCACTTGAAGGTATGCGCCAAGGCATAGTTTCTTTTTCCAGACGTCAATTTGAAGCTATAGCTGAGCCTATCATGGAGAATCACAATTATAAAAGGGGTAAAGAACTAGATGATGAAATGCATCGCCTGATAGCTGCTGCTGATGACTTGATAGGGGTCTTGGTATTTCGTGGACTTGATAGCTATGGTTTTTTACATTTAACCTTTCAAGAATACCATGCTGCACAAGCTCTCCTAAAACATGATACCACTGCTGATGTAGCAGCTCACTGGGATAACCCAAGTTGGCAAGAAACTTGGGCACTTTATGCAATTGGTGCAGCAGAACGTGAAGGGGCACTGGAAAATCTTTTTAAAACCATTATGCAAAACCAGCACCCAAGCTTGGATAAATACTTACGGCGTGCTGAACTAGAAATTTTACGTTTAGTGGGTATGGGAGGGACACCTTTGCCAAAGAACTCACAGCAATGGCAAGCAGTACAAAACTGGATTTCTGAAGTTTGGACAAAGGACATAAGGTTTCGAGAAGAGATTAATAATGTTTTGAGGAAATGGGAAAAGCCCTTCTCAACAAAAATAGTAGCTTGTTGGCTTAACGCTTTAGGGGCTAAGGAAGAAGCTGTTTGCCGTGCTGCTGCACAAGCGCTAGGCTCTCAGGCAGATAAACCAGAGGTGCTAAAGGCATTGCTGAACGCATTAGGGGATCAGAAAAAGGATGTTTGCAGTGCTGCTGCAGGAGCACTAGGCTCTCAGGCAGATAAATCAGAGGTCCGAGACGCCTTGCTCAAAGCATTAGGTGCTCAGGACAAGTATGTTAGCAGTGCTGCTGCACAAGCGCTAAGCTCTCAGGCAGATAAACCAGAGGTGCTAGAGGCATTGTTGAAGGTATTAAGGGATAAGGAAGGGGATGTTTCTGTTCGCTTTCATGCTGTATTAGCATTGAGTTCTCAGGCAGAAAAAACAGAGGTACGAGATGTTTTGTTAAAGAATTTAAGGTACAAAGGAAAGAATAGCTCATTTAATGCTATAGGAGCATTAGGCTCTCAGGTAGATAAGCCAGAGGTGCAAGAGGCCTTGTTAAAGGCATTAGGAAATGAGGAAGGGGATATTCGTGGTAATGCAGCAGGAGCGCTAGGCCCTCAGGCAAATAAGCCAGAGGTGCGAGGGGCATTGTTAAAGGCATTAGGAGATAAGGAAGGGGATGTTCGCAGTGTTGCTGCAGGAGCTCTAGGCTCTCAGGCAGATAAACCAGAGGTGCGAGAGGCATTGTTAAAGGCATTAGAGGATAAGGAAGGGGGTGTTCGCAGTGCTGCTGCAAGAGCACTAGGCTCTCAGGCAGATAAGCCAGAGGTGCGAGAATCCTTGCTTAACGCATTAAGAGATAAGGAAAAGTATGTTCGCAGTGCTGCTGCAGGAGCACTAGGCTCTCAGGCAGATAAACCAGAGGTGCAAGAGGCATTGTTGAAGGTACTAAGGGAGAAGGAGGGGTATGTTCGCAGTGCTGCTGTACAAGCACTAGGCTCTCAGGCAGATAAACCAGAGGTGCGAGAGCTATTGCTGAACGCATTAGGAGCTAAGGAAGGAAATGTTTGCAGTGCTGCTGCACAAGTGCTAGGTTCTCAGGTAGATAAACCAGAGGTGCGAGAAGCCTTGCTTAACGCTTTAGGAGATCAGGACGGGCTTGTTCGCAGTGCTGCTGCAGAAGTGCTAGGCTCTCAGGCAGATAAAGCAGAGGTGCGAAATGCCCTATTGAAGGCTTTAGGAGACGAGTATAGGGATGTTTGTAGAATTGCTACACAAGCACTTACGACTTTAGCTTGGCAAGAACGCAAACATAAATAATTATTTTTTGATTTCGCAATTAATTGCTATTGGTACTATCAACGCACGTAGAGACGCAAAATCTTGCGCCTCTACCAACGCTAGGCTTGCTATTGGTTTTTATCAACACTAACCACTAATGCTTCCACAGTGGTGAACAGCAAATTTGCAATTAAGCTGAAGAAATCAGAGAAATCAAAAAAATCAGGAGAATCACAGTTCAGACACACCACAGTTAGGCTCACTATTAGTTTTTATAGGTGACCAGAACAATCTTGGGCTCACCCAAACCTCGGAGGTTTCATGAAAAAACTTTGATGGATTCTATATTGACGCTAATCACTCATCTTTTATTATGCCAATTTACAAACAAAATTTTGAGCAATTTCCAGCTCAACTCTTTCTACAGGCTGTAATTCTTGTAGGCTGAGAAGTGCAAAGTAATCTATGCTTTTCTGCCATATTTTTATGGCATAATAAACTACATGCCAAATTTAGAAAAACCGCACAACCTACACGTACCTCTACCAGAATCTTTATATCAGAAACTTCGTCAAGAAGCTGCACTTCAGGGACAGCCTGCTACTGTAATAACTCGAGCTGCCTTAGAAAGTTACCTTCAAGAACTCGAGCGCAAACGCCTACGCCGAGAGTTTGCTGATTGGATAAAAGCCAATGCAGGCACTGAGCTAGATCTAGATCAAGAACTTGAGGCTGCTGGTATTGAAAATATGCTTGCTAAAACTACTTGGGATGAGGACTTGGATGAAACGCGGTGATGTTTTTTTAGCACGACTTGAGCCACGTTCAGGCAGTGAACAACGCGGTCAACGTCCTATTGTTCTAGTATCTGATGACCTTATGAACCAAGAGCCACGCTGGTCATCACTTATCGTTTTACCAGTTACCACTTCATCACGTCAGGCACAGCGTGGACCAACTGTAGTGCCGCTTGCTATGGGTGAGGGAGGACTTAATAAAAAGAGTGTTGTGTTGTGTCATCAAATTACTACATTAGATCGTAGCAAACTATTAAAACCCTTGGGACACTTGAACTTGGATACACTCGAGCTGATTGCTAGAGGTCTTAAACTTTCTCTAGGTTTGGTATAAAAAGGCAGTAGCTGCAATCACTACATCCGTGGTTCATCAAAACTTGCTTATCAAAAGAGTACACTGCTGTCTATGAGCAATACAAACCAGATTAAGAATCCAGTTGTGGGCGGATTATTACTGTTGGCTATATGCTTTTGTAGTTTTGTTAGAGCCCAAGAACACATTGACCTGTGTCCCATACCCGATACTCTTAGCTATACTAACGTGCTTAGCGAGGAGGAGATTCCTATTGCCCAAATGGCTAACGATATTGTGCATGCTCTAGAAGCAAGAGATCTAGAGACCGTAGCGAAGTTTGTTCACCCTGATAAGGGTGTAAGATTCTCTCCCTACGCCTTTATATTTACAAATAATGAAGACTTGGTGTTTAGCGCACCAGATCTTAAGACAGCACTTGAGGACGAAACTGTACACACTTGGGGTATATATGATGGGACAGGTGAGCCTATAGAGCTTAATTTTGACGACTACTTTTATAAGTTTGTTTATGATGCCTATTATACTTGTCCCAACAATATTGGCTACAATGAGTTTGTAGGACATAAGCTCACTATAGACAATATATCCAAGGTTTATCCTGATGCTTTTTTTGTTCAGTACTATTTTAAAGGTATTAACCCTAGATATGATGGTCTAGATTTTCGGAGCCTCAGTCTAGTTTTTGAGCAAGAAGGAGAAAATTGGTATTTAGTTGGCATTGTCCATGACCAATGGACAATATAAAACCTCCACCCCCCCTAATTCTACAGGAATTCCTGTCTAAGGCTTCCATAGCACCTAAACCACTTGCAGAAAAGGGGGTGTAAAGCATTTATGTCTGAACTTTGATTAAGGTGATTAAATGATAGACTATGATTTTACAATGTTAAACAACAAATTTGGGTTTTCAAACAAAAAATCAGAGAAATCAAAAAAATCAAACGAATCACAGTTCAGACAATCAAGTGAGGGGCCATAATTTTACAGTGGCAGACAAAAATATGAAGGTTAGAAGCTGAAAAATTAGAAAAACTTAAAGCTTAAACGGGTTACAGTTCAGACAGTATACAACTGCTTATTCACTAGGAGGAGGCCCCAGATCAAGCCCACGCTCAGCCATTTCAAACTCTATTTGCACTCTAAAGTCATCATCAACAGTATAAATCCCTGCCCAGCTCGGCGGATCAAAACCAAAATCTGTCATCCGTAAATCTGCTTCCATAACCCCTTCAATAGATTTACTACCAATAGTAGCGGTGACATCGAAAGCAGTAGGTTGGGTAACTTCACGAATGGTAAGGTCGCCTTGCATGATAAAATTGAGTTCTTCACCCACTTCATAATTTTCAGGGGCATCTTCAATAGCAGTAACAATAAGGGTGGCAAAGGGATACCTAGAAGATTCTAGCCACTCTTCACGCAAAGTTTCATCACGCTCCTCTTCGTCAGAGGTTAGGGATTCTATTTGTACTGTAAAATGGTTAGGCCCAAGCGGAGCAGATAAATTATTAGTATCAAGTATCATTTGTCCAGCAACTTGGCTAGTGCTACCAGTTCTTTCATGGCGGCCTACAGTCATACCTAGCTCCTCAAGAGCACCAGCAAGAAACTCTTCCTGTACAAAATAAGACGCTTTTGCACTTTCAGGAATAATTTCAAAGCGACGTATATTGGCAGTGCCTTCTGGGGCTGCTGGAACTTCTGCTGTTAGTAATTCATGGGGTATGCCTAACTTTTGAACAATGTTAGCACTACTGGCAATACTTTCATCCCAAGCATCACGTTTATTCATAGCAAATTCTACTTCAATCTGAAAATCATCTTCGACCTCAAAAATACCTGCCCAGTTTGGAGGATTAAACCCAAAATCGGTCATGCGTAAATCTGCTATCATCACACCTTCAAGGTTTTCATCTGTTACAGTTGCTGTAACATCAAAAGTAACTGGCTGAGTAATTTCTCGAATAGTAATGTCACCCAAAAGATCAAAACCAACCTCTTCACCTTTTTGGTAGTCTGCAGGTAGGTTTTCTATCGACTTAGCAGTAAACTCTGCAACAGGATATCTAGAGGACTCTAAATCGCTTTCTCGAATGGTTTCATCGCGTCTTGCTAAGTTAGATTGCAAAGATGAAATTAGTACGGCGAAGTAACTACGACCAAGCGATAAGTCATCTGGATTAAACTCAATTTGTCCTAACATTTGCTGAGTACTACCTACTGTTTCATGCCCTCCAGTGGTAAAGCCTATTTCAGCAATAGCTCCACCAAAGAACTTCTCTCGAGTTATATAAGAGGCCCTTGAACTAGTTGAAATAATAGCAAATGTAGCTAGAGAGGAATCTTCTGCCTCAATTGCGTCAGTAATAGTGATTCCGGGAACACCAGTTTCAACAGTTTCAATGCTTTCTGCTGGTTCCTCTACCCAAATTTCTTTGGTAAAGTCTTCAACCATTTTAAACTCAACTTCTATAGTAAAGTCATTCTCAACAGTGCGAATCCCTGCCCAGTCTGGAGGATCGAAGCCGAAGTCTGTCATTTGCACATTTGTAGACATTTTGCCTTCAATAGTGTCATCAGTTAGAATGGTAGTAACATCGAAGGTGATGGGTAAAGTGATTTCTCGAGCAGTAAGATAACCTAATAGTTGAAAACTAATTTCTTCACCTTGAGCATATTCTGCTGGTGCACCATCAATCGAAGTAGCAGTAAAGGTAGCTAGAGGATAAATAGATGACTCCAAGTTATGTTCCCTAATACGGTCATCACGTCTTTCATCATCTGAAGTTAATGACTCAATGTTTACTGTGAAGCTATTGGGACCAAGGACTTGTGGGTCAGTTAAATCGTTTGAGTTGAGCTGTAAATGACCTTCAACTTGTTGGGTAGTTCCCACAGCCGTGACAGGACCCGGTAGGATCTCGAGCTTATCCAAAGCACTGTCAAGAAACTCTTCATCAACTATGTAGGAAGCTTTAGATTCTTCTGGTACAACAACAAAGGTACGACCACCCACTGTTTCTGATGGTAAGGCGGATTCTTCAGCCACGGCAGGAGGCTCAGCAGGATATTGTGCCATGCCACGCTCAACTAGCTTTTGGGCTGTTTCAGGTTTTACACAAGCAGGGTCGCCAGCAGTTCTTATTACTAACTCGAGGCCCTCAGCACACGCCACCTCTGTTGGTGCTTTACCTTCTTTCAATTGTTGTTTTGGGCTAGAGCCTTCAGCATTAACTGCTGGGTATAAAAGAGCTACAAATAGCGTTAAAAAGAATGTTAAACTAACTAGTGTCACTAAAAAAGTAAAGGCTTTCTTCATAAATTTCTCCTTAATTTCCAATCTATCAAAAATTCTACAACTTCCTAAGAAATGCCCTTGTATTCCCACTATTTTATCTAATCTGAACTTGCTTTTATTTGGTGAGATACTAGGCAAAGCAGCAGACTTAGTAGTAATCGATCAAAATCTTTTTAAAATTCCAGAAACACGTATTAGCAAAACTAAAGTGTTATTAACTATACTTGCAGGTAAAATTGTTTATGAGCATCCAAAAAACGGATTAAGCACTTATACAAAAGAAGATGTGGACTTCTATGTGCTTGTAGGGGCAGGTTTCAAACCTACCCCTACTTAGATCTAACATTTTATACTTCCCACAAAAACTTATGTTTACTTGCTTATTTTTCCCTATTGAGGGGTAAGCTTGTTAAGCTAACTCTATGAAAATTTATACTAAAACAGGTGATCAAGGAAAAACCAGTTTATATGGTGGTGAACGCCTTGATAAAGATGACTTGCGTGTACAAGTTTATGGTCTAGTTGATGAGTGTAATGCAGCTATTGGTTTGGCTCGAGCAAACCTAGAAATAAGTGAACTAGATAGTAATTTAGCAAAAATCCAAAGTACCCTTTTTAATTTGGGTACCGACCTTTCTACTAAACACAGCTCGAGCTATCGGCAAAGGATTAAAGAGATTGACGAAAGTGATGTTCAGTGGCTCGAGCAAACTATAGATCATTACGATGCCCAGCTCCCTGAGCTAAAAAATTTTATTTTACCGGGGGGTCATTCGGCTGCTGCAGCACTTCATGTTGCTCGAGCTGTGGCTCGCCATGCTGAAAGAGCACTGGTAACTTTAAACAAACAAGACACCGTCAACGAAAAATCCCTGATTTATTTAAATCGTTTGTCAGATGCCCTTTTTATCTTAGCAAGAGCAGTTAATCTAAATAAGGGTATCAGTGAAGCGAAATGGCAATACTCAACTTAGACTTAATTTAAGGAGAAACCTAGAATGCCTTGGTACAATGATTTAAGACCAGATAAAGATGATCATAAAGAGAACTATTCTCTTGTCTTTCCAAGTATGGATAATGCTGAAAAGAAACGAACGATAACAAACTTACTCAAGTTACGAGAAAACCTAGATGAACAAGTTGCTAGCAAGATAAATGATGAGAACCTAATCGTAGGTACGTGGAATTTAAAGGAATTTGGCCACTTAAAAGAACGTCTTCCAGAATCCTATTTTTACATAGCAGAAATCCTCAATAGATTTGATCTAATTGCTGTTCAAGAGGTAAAAAGTAGCCTTAGAGATTTACACGTTATTATGCGTTTATTAGGAAGTGACTGGTCTTACTTAGTGGCAGATATTACTGAAGGTAGAGATGGTAATTCAGAAAGGTTTGCTTATATTTTTGATGAGCGTAGAGTTAAACTATCTGGTCTAGCTGGTGAGCTTGTCCTATGGGATGATCTAACTAAGAACTCAAACATTAAACAACTTAAGCGCACACCTTATATAACTGGATTTAAAGCAGGTTGGAAATCTTTTTCTATTATAAATGTACATTTACAACCCGGAAAAAGTAAGGGAGATAAGGACAAACGTAAAGAAGAAGTTGAGCTACTCTTACGAGCAATTAAGGTAAAGCTACTTAGTAATAGACTTTGGTCAGAAAATTTAATGCTTATGGGGGATTTTAATCTTTATAAGAACGATAGTGACATTGTTAAAATAATCAATGACGCTGGTTTTAAAGAGATCGCAGATTTAGAAGGCAAACCCACCAATGCTTCTCAAAACGAAATATATGATCGTATTTTCTACCACGAGAATGAGTACTTTAAGGTTGATAGACACTCAAGTGAAACATGTGGTGATGTTTTCCAAGTTTTTAATCATATTTACACTGAAGGTGAAATAGATGCCTATAAGAAGACTATGAAAGAACATAAAGATGACCCGAGCACACTAACTAATGATGACAAGTTCCTTTTCTACTACGAGCGATACTGGCGGAGAAATCAAGTATCGGATCACTATCCTGTTTGGGTACAGATGCGTATAGATTCTTCAGAAGAGTTTTTGAAAGAAAAGCTTCAAGGGCTTAATGAAACTTAGAAAGGTTCTTGCTCTGAAAAACTCAAAGCATTCAAGGAAATAATCAAATCTGATCAGATGGTTGCAATAAAATCAGGGAAATCCCAAATCAGACAAATCACAGTTCAAACAAAGTTAGTGCTTGAAAGCTGGAAGCAGCAGAGAAAAATTCACTGATTTTGCTTCATTGCCTTAGTAACGGTACCCAACCTTTATTTCTCCGCAAGTAATTTCATTAAGTTCGCTAATTAAGCTTTCCTCTTCACCTAAAAAAGTGACAATATCAAGCCGCGTTCCTAATTCACTGTACTGAGTCTTTTCTATACTTACATCTAAGCTTTTTAAAAAACGAAACACCATATCTGATTTGGCAAAGGGCACTAATAGAGTTAGGTTTACCTGAGGTCTAACTTCAACAAATTTAACTTTATTAAGAGCCTTAGCCAACGTACCACTATAAGCCCGTACCAAACCACCAGCACCGAGCTTGACACCACCAAAATAACGCACAGTCACTGCTACTACTCTGTCAAGTCCTTGGCGAGTAATAATTTCTAACATAGGCCTACCTGCTGTGCCACCGGGTTCTCCATCGTCAGAGAAGCGGTATTGGTCGGCTATGTGGTAGGCCCAACAGTGATGTGTAGCGTTAGGATGCTCTTTTTTAATGCCTTTTAGAAATTCCATAGCTACTTCAACACTATCAACTCTATCAGCATAGGCAATAAAACTAGAGCCTTTTATTACCTCTTTAAAATTAGCAGGACTTGCCAAAGTTATATACACAAATTCACTATAGCAAACTCTAAATCACAAATTTAGCCTGTAATAATCCTGTTATAGCTTCACTGCTTTAATTGGCTATTAACTTGTCTTAAGCAAGACACAAAAACCTACTTGAGGTACCTCATGAAGTTACGACAAAAGACATCACTTACTATCGGCCTAGCACTAGCAATACTTACCGTTCTTTCTAGTATTATTGTTGCCAACATATCGCTTAGGAGTTTTGCTAAGCTCGAGACACAAAGCATGCACCGTGATATTGAAAGAGCCAAAAATGGCCTTGCAACAGTACTGGCAGCACTTAAAGCCCAAAGTGTGGATTATGGTTTATGGGACGATACCTACGCTTTTGTAGCAGGTGAAGATCCAGGTTTTGTTGCCAGCAACCTTGATGAGTATATTCATGAAGCTTTTGACTTAGACCTTGTGCTTTTTACTGATACTGAAGGTAACCCCGTTTACGCTAAAGGTTATGATTTTGAAGCAGGAGAGGAAACTGAATTTCCTGAAGAGACCCTCAAATTTTTACAAGCAGGTAAATTTTTGTTCGGCCCTGAAGAGGTTGAAGCAAGTTATAGTGGTATTGTAAAACTTCCAACTGGTCCGGCTCTTTATGCAGCAACCCCCATAATTACTAGTCAAGGTGAAGGACCTGTTAGAGGTACACTTATTATGGCAAGGTATTTCACCGACGATAGGTTAACTGAAATCTCTGAAACCACCCAATTGTCACTTCAAAACTATGCTCTAGATGATAAGGGGTTGCCCAAAGATGTGAATGCCGCATACCTAAAGCTTAAAGAGGATCCTAAAATGGGCTGGGTAAATACTTTGAATGACACTGTAGTAGTAGGTTATACCTTTCTTCCTGATATCTTTGGAAATTTTATTCAAATTTTAAGAGTAGATAGTCCTCGTGATATTTACCAGCAAGGTATTAGCAATGTTCGTTATCTTACTATTTCTTTAGTAGTAATCAGTGTCATCATCATCCTCTTGGCGCTTTTTTTCTTAGAGCGCTTAGTTTTGTCAAGGCTTGGGAAACTAGGCCGTCGGGTGCGTCGCATTACTCAAACAGGTGATACATCTAAACGTATTATCTTAGCAGGTCAAGATGAACTTAATGTTCTGGCTCAAGACATTAATAGTATGCTGGCAGGGCTCGAGCAAAAAACTATCGAGCTTACCTGTTCAAATGCTGAGCTCGAGCAGTTTGCCTACACAGCATCACATGATTTACAAGAGCCCCTACGCAAAATACAAGCTTTTGGTGATCGTCTAGTAAAGAAAAAAGGTCCTGCTTTAGGTGAAGATGGTCAGCTTTACTTAGAGCGTATGAAAGATGCTGCTAACCGTATGCAGACTCTCATTCAAGATCTACTGAGCTACTCACGGATTGGTACAAAAACGAAACCCTTTGTAAACGTAGATTTAGATAAAATTGCTAAAGAAGTTATCTCTGACTTAGAAATAAGGATTGAGCAATCAGGCGCTAAAGTAGAATTAGAACTTGAGGCATTACCAAAAATTGAAGCTGATGCTTTGCACATGCGTCAACTGCTGCAAAACCTTATTGGAAATGCACTTAAATTCAATAGAGATGAAATTCCACTAGTTGTCAATGTTTCAGGTCAACTAATAGGGCAAAATAAATGTAAACTAATAATTAAAGATAATGGCATTGGTTTTGATGATCAACATGCAGGACGCATTTTTGGCGTTTTTCAGCGTTTGCATGGTCGCAGCAAATTTGAGGGAAGTGGTATTGGCTTATCTATAGTGCGCAAAATCATTGACAAGCACAAAGGTAGCATTAAAGCTACAGGTGTTCTAAATCAAGGAGCTACTTTCACTATTATACTTCCTATACGCCATGGAGAAATAGAGAAAACATTTGGTGATGTACCCGAAGTAAATTCTGAAAAGAAAGTAACTATTCAAACAGAAGCAGGGTATGCACTATAAAATGTTCATTTCTTACTCGTTTTTAGTATAAAGTGTTGTGATATACTTTTTAAGTGAGTAAAAAACAAATTGTAGCAAGGTCTTATAGTGAGTAAGGAGCTAGGGTAATGCATAATGACCACATTATTAATTTGCTACTAATTGATGATGATGAAGATGACTATTTAATCACGAAAGAAATACTCTCCGACATAGAAGGACAATCTTATAATTTAGAATGGGTTGATACTTACGATGTAGGACTAGAAACAATGCTTCAGCAAAAGCATGATATTTATCTAGTAGATTATCAAATTGGTGAAAAAACAGGTCTTGACCTTCTTAATAATGCCAAAAACCTTGGTATTAAGCGTCCTATAATAATGCTTACTGGCTTGGGGGATCGTGAGATTGACTCTAAAGCAATTCAAGCAGGTGCCGCTGATTATCTAATTAAAGGTCAAATAACAGAAGCACTACTCGAGCGCTCAATAAGGCATGCAATAGAACGTCACAAAACACTAATAGCTTTGCAAGAAAGCGAAGAACGTTACACTATAGCAGCAGAAGGTGCCAACGATGGTTTGTGGGATTGGAACATTAAAGAAAACAAAGTTTATTACTCACCTCGTTGGAAAGTAATGCTTGGCTATAATGAGCTAGACATTAAAGATAGTCTTGATGAATGGTTAGAACGCCTTCATCCTGATGATCTAGAGCGCGTAAAAGAAGTTCTTGGACACCACTTAAAAGGTCTAAGTATGAACTTTGAAAGTGAATACCGTATTCGTCAAAAAGATGGTCGATATCGTTGGGTGTTAAACCGTGGTTTAGCTATTCGCAACATACTAGGTAATGCCTATCGCATGGCTGGTTGGCAAACAGACCTTAGTGGCCGCGTTGCTGCTTATGACAGTCTTACCAATTTGCCTAATCGCACTTTGTTCCTTGATCGTCTAAAGCGTGCACTTGATTATTCTACCTATCAAAAAACCTACAGGTTTGCTGTGCTCTATATTGACTTAGACCATTTTAAAGCCATTAATGATAGTCTGGGCCATGCTTCCGGCGATGATTTTCTTATTGAGGTAGCAAAACGGCTCGAGCAATCAATGCGTTCTAGTAAGCCTAAATCCTCTGCCCAAAACTCTAGTGACAATAATCAAGAGAGATTATACAGAGACACACTAGCTAGGTTTGGGGGTGACGAATTTGCCATTTTGCTCGAGGGCATCAAAAGCCCACAGGATGCAGTTAAAATTGCTGAGCGAATCCAGACTCTACTTGCAAATCCCTTTAAGTTGAAAAAGGAGGAAGTTAGAAGCAGTGCCTCCATTGGGATTGCTTTAAGTGACACTGGCTATCAGACTCCAGACAATATACTGCGTGATGCTGATATAGCTATGTATCGTGCTAAACAAGAAGGTAAAGCTCGTTACACTTTGTTTGACAGTAGTATGTACGCTGAAATCAAATCTCGACTTTCCTTAGAAATGTCTCTAAAACAAGCGTTGGAGAAAAAACAATTTAAAGTATTCTATCAACCTATTATAAATCTTGAAACAGAACAAATTGTTAGCTGTGAAGCATTAGTGCGTTGGCATCATCCTGAGAAAGGCTTACTTGCACCTACAAGCTTTTTAGAACTTGCTGAAGAAACTGGTCTAATTCTCGAGCTAGATCGTTGGGTTATTGCCCAAGCTTGCCAATTTCTAGGAAGTTGGAACGGTTTCTCAAAGGACTTAAAAATAAGCATAAATCTTTCCAGTAAATACCTTAGAAGCTATAACTTGGCAAATAACATAAAAACCATTCTAGCTGAAAATGAATCTGATACTTCGCGTCTAACTCTCGAAGTAACAGAAGTGGCAATTTCCCAATCTCCTAAACGTATCTGTAACACTTTAGAAACTCTGCGTTCTTGGGGTATGCTTATCCAGCTCGATAACTTTGGTACTGGCTACTCCTCACTAAATCGCTTGCTTAGTTTTCCTATAGATACCCTTAAAATAGATAGGTCGTTTATAAGCGAGATTGATAAGAATAATAACAAAGCCGGTATTGTACAAGCCATTCTTATGCTTACACAGACTTTAGGAATTAAGGTGGTAGCTGAAGGTGTTGAAAATATTTCACAGAGCAAGTTATTACATTCACTTGGTTGCAGTTATGCTCAGGGCTACCTCTTTGGTAAGCCACTTGAACCTGAAGCATTAATAAAACAGTTAAAGTCAGGAAATGCCTAGACCCTAATGAACAATAAGAAAGTTTCCGTAGGGTCAAAATTTTGCCACACTATTTTTACTATGGTTAGTGGGTCTTATAAAAACTTATCCTAGAACAACAATTTAATTACTTAATTTGTAAATATAGTTAGAGGAAGGGCTATAAAAGCGATAATTTTACTTGTGAGTGGGGTGTTTTAGCTCTAAAATGTAAACAATAAGGGTATGATTGATATCAAGTCCTTATCAATAAGGGTGCTACATTTACTCAATATCAAGTTATATCTGTGGGAGTGTTCAAGTATGGATAATTCGCATTTACTCTTTCTCAAAATGATATTGAGGGCCTTGTCTGTTTAGTATTTTTCAATACCTTAAAAAAGGCCATTATGAAATCTGCCAGTTTGTTGGTAAAGACACTTAAGTGCACAATATTATTGTGCTTACTTAAACTAACTTTTTCCCTAGAGTTTGAAACCATTACTCCACAAATTAAAGAAGCGTTACCCGGAGAATATGTTAGTTATGTTTGGAAAATCACTGCTAAAGAATCTGGAGTGCTCGAGCTAAAATTAGCAAGTCCCTTAGGTTGGAATATACCTAGTGTAAAAGAGCGCAAAGCCACCATTAACCCTGATAAAGCTTTATTTGTACCTGTTACTGTTCAAGTGCCCCTAGAAGCGAAAGAAGGCCTTTACGAGCAAAGTTTGCGCCTAAATATAGCAGGTAAGGATTTTTATGTTCCCACTAAAGTAAACTTCAAAGCTGGATTTACTCTACACGCTAGTCAAGAGGTTTCCTTTCTGGAACGAAGCACTTTGTGGCCTGTTAAAATCACTAATCTTGGTAATGGAGATGATAGTTTTAGATTTGAAATCTTAAGCTCTGAAGATGTCTCGAGCAGACAAATAAGCCTAGAACCAGGAGAGGCTCGTACTGTACGCTTTAATCTACCACGTATAGGCACCTACACATTTGAAGTTAGCTCATTGCGTGATAGTAAAATCAAAAAACAGTTTAGAGTGAAAGTAGTATCACAAACATTGCCTAGGGGCCTTAATGAAGAGTTTAAATTAACAGCTAATGTAAACACTTTTGCCACCCTACCAATTACCTCCTCTGGCCATGAGGAGTTGAACTTTGGTCTTCATGGGCCACTTTCTGATTTTGTAAATACCAACATGCAGTTCCAGCTGAATAATGATCAAATTTTAAGAGGTAGTTTGCATCTCGATGGTAATACTGGATTAGATAAAAACTGGTTTGCTCAAAGTTTTTTTAATAGCGATCTTTTTCGTTTTTCAGGAGGGTACAGTGATAGGCATTTTACATTTAGTGCTGGCAGTGAAGCTCCTAGTTTAGAAAGTTTTTTGAGTTTGTCTTTAAGCTTACCAGAACAACAGATAATTACAGGAGCAACACTAAATTATACTGGTTTAGAAAAAAATGACGACAGTATTTTAAGCACTGCATATATTAATCACTCTTTAAATGATTCTTTGACTTGGTCAGCCGATGTAAGTTGGCGTGAGGATCATCTTGTAGCTAGTGCTAGTAGCAACTACCATAACGGAAATTTTAATGCAGGTTTTGCTTTAACAGGCAAGCAGCTACTTACTAACCCCGAGACTGATTTTAGTTTAAAGGCAGCCTACGATAAGATAAGTGGTAGGTTTAAACTTAACCCTTTTGCTGATGAAGACAGCTCATTATGGCGTGGGCAACTGCAAGCTCGTTTGTCCTATGTTAATACCAGATTAGAAATTGATGAGCAAGATGGTTTGGCATTTAGTGCCTTTAAAACTGTAGAGCTTTTGCCAAACTTTGACTTAGAGGTAGATGGGCGTATTGAGTATCAATATGATCAAAGTTGGCGGGCTTTGCTCGAGCTAGATACCCACGCCAATAAAAAGGTAGGCTACAGATTTTTGCCTTTTTTTAGCTTACAAAGTGATGATCTCGAGCAAATGCTTTTTGGCTTGAAATTCGCTTTACCTGAGCCTAATGTTAGTGGATTAATTTCCTTGACACCTTTAGAAACTAGTTTTGAAGCAGGCATAGAAAGCGAGTATCAATTTGACTTGGCTTTTGCTAAAGCGCGTTTAGACTATAAGTGGCAAGAAGGCCTGAATGATTTAGGAGCTTTACTAAGTGTAAATTACCCTTGGCAAATCAGTAAGGAAACTAGTTTACTCATGCTAGCAGAGGCAGGTTTAGACTATCAATTTGAAACTAGTAATGGAGCAGGATCTGCAATTACATTTGACCAAGAGAATCCTCAGATCAATCTTCGCCTTGGAATATCTCTTAATACCACCTTAGATGTTCCCACAGCATTAAGTGAAGTGTTTGGGGGCAAGCGGGTAGGTTATTTAGAAGGAAAGGTAATTGTTGAAGGGGCAAGTATTCCTGAAGGGCTTGTTGTAGAAGCAGGGGATTATAGTACAAAGGTTGAAGCAGATGGTTATTTTAAGTTAGCATTACCAGTAGGTAATTATATTGTTAGCATAAACCCAAAGCATATTCCTTTTGGCTTTATTCTTATTCAAGACAAAATCAATGTTGAAATTGAACACAAGGAAATTGTATCTACTGTATTTAACTTAAGCGCTACTGCAGAGGTACATGGTAGTGCTGAGAGTACAAGTAATGCACCACCTCAACCTATACCTTTAAGGCTTTTTAATGAGGAAGGCCAAAGCTTCAACATAACTAGTAATGTACAAGGTCAATTTAGCGTTAAGGGTTTAGAGCCAGCTACTTATCGCCTTGTGCCTATCCTGCCAAAAGATTGGCAGAGTGAGCCTAAGGAAATGACATTTTCACTAGCAGCCGCCGAAATTTTAGAAGTTAACTTTAAACTCACTCCTCCTGTAGAAAAACGTCAGTTGTTTGATCCTACCCTTATGCGCATACGCCGAGCTGAGTTGGAAACAAAAACTGTTCCCAAAGGTTCTAGGCCAATTTTAACTGTGCAAGTACGTGGTGAAGCTGTAAGTGTTGAAGTCAGCTATCAAGAGAATATTCTAGGTGTACTCAAAAAAGATGATGAGCTTTGGCAAGGACGTGTAAGCATTCCCCTACAAGCAGAAAATTCTTTACTTATGCGTGTTATAGCTCGAGATCAACAAGGCAATGAAGCCACTTTCCCTTTACTACTAACTAGTAGTGACTCAGCTAGTTGGGGGAATGTGACTTATCCAAGGGCAGTACTCTCAGAAGCTAAAATACCTGTTACTGTGCACTGGCTCAGTGATGAAATAGTATCAAGCCATATAAATTTGGAAGATGAGCAGTTTGATCTTCAACCACTAATACTAGAATCAGAGACTTCAGGGGAAAAACAAAATAGTGGCTATGCCGATTGGCAAGGAAATTTCCTAGTGCCAAAAGTTAATGAGCAGGCTCGACTTTTATTTAAGGTAATTGGTAAGTTTTCTGATGGACGTGAGGTTTTGCTCGAGCAAATTATAGTGGTACAACCACAGGAATAGTCATGTGATAGCAGCAAAAAACAGATTATCACTTGTATTGCTATTCTTCTAAATGCTCAATGGCATTACTTGGTATAAAAACACTGAAGCTATAAGTCATCTCTGGTTCATCTCCAGTTATCATTACACGATAAAAGACTTGTGCTGCTATTTCCATGCGCTTACAAACCTCATACTCTTTTGGGCAATCTTCAGGTGAGTAATCAACATCTTGTAGCTCAAAGCGCTGAAATTGAAAAGCACTACCGGGAATAGTAAGTGTACTTTCAGTATCTAGGTTTTGCCAATGTAAGGCATCAAAGCTATACTCTGTCTTTGGTGCGTTCTCTATAACTTCACCACTAGATGATGAAGGGGAAAAGGCTCGCACGTTTAGGTGTATATCATAGTTATTTTGAAAAGCTTGCAGAACTTCGAATTGAGTAGACTGTACCTCATCAAAATCCACACTTAAAGCATACTTTACACAGGGTACATCTCTCTTACTCGAGAGGTTGGGTTGATAACAAAGCGAGGCGTGCTCTGCCTCACTAGCAAGATTTTTGTACACAGGCCAGCTGTAATCAGAGCAATCAATGCCAACAAGTAACTCTATACTACGCTGATTAGCCTCGAAAACTTTAAAAGGAGACTTTTGCGAGTTAGAAAGTTGTATGGGTTGTGGATTTGAGGTTACTGCACAAAGTAAATCTTGCACACTAATATCATAAACTAGCTTAACATTGCTAGTAAGTGAATCCAAACTACCAGCACTAAAAGTTTGAGGTACCGAAAAACGTAAATTTTTAGGCTCAAAGTCTTGTGCGTTAACACTAATTAGAATCTGCATTAGAAGCAAACACCAAAGAGCATAGCCCCATCTTTTGTAAGCCCTTTTATAGCTCATGGCAGCTCAATTTCTCCATAAAGATTAATGCCACTACTTTCATCTGAAAATAGTACATTCATAAGTAATGTATCTTCAGGTAGATCTTCTGGAAAGGGCATACGGAATTCAGCCAAGCCCTCACGCAATACTACTCTTTCATCTAACTCGATAGTGTTGGCAGGTTCCCCTGAAGTATCAAGGAAAGAAATTGTTCCAGCAAAACGTAGCACACTGTTGCCAGTATTTTGTATGAGGGCAACTATTTCTATTTCGCCATCTTCACCTTCTTCAAAATAAAAGTCCACCAGTTCCCCACTAGGTAAGAGTTGACCAACATGCACGTATATAATAACAGCCAATCGACCAATCTGTTGGATAGACATTCCTTGATGATCTTCTTGTTTAGGTTCAGTGGTAAGTGTAAGTGTTGACCAATAAGAGCCATCAGGTATATTGTCTGGGACAGCTATATTAACTTCTAGCGTTTTATCTGTTTGGCTTCCTAGTATGAAAGGTGTATTGATAAAATCAATCCACTCACTAGCACTATAAAGTTGACTAGAAGGTTCTAGAACAACAACTTCTCCTAATAAGTTCAGAGTCCAGTCCCTCACATCGGGTTTAATATCCTGTGAGAAATCTTCTCTGGAAAAGATTACAAACTCCTCTGTGTGATTACTACCAGCAGACAAATTTAGACTAAACCGAGGAGGTGCAACACCTACAGAAAACTGAGCATAGGAATTACCTATACTCAGTATTATTAGTAAGGCAGCAATATGTTGCCATTTCAGCCTTAGGGCTATCAAAACAAGAAGGGGTTTCCTCGCCATGTTATTGAGTATATCATGGTAGGGCAAATGTATATATAACATCAGCTGTTCCAGTATTACCATCAGTAGCATCAATAATTTCACCATCTGCGTTCACACTGCTACCACTTGCATTGGCTGGCGTTATTAACCCGCCATCCATAGGATCAAGATTCAGTACATATTGCAAAGGCAACACATAATTACGCCTGAACTGAGTACGATAAAAGTCAGTTTGGTCAGCTAGGGAAACAGCTCCAGCTGAAGCTCCACCTGTGTAAACCTTAACATCAGTAGTCCCTTGATCAGGAGTAATGGATAAATCTGAGCCGGGGAAGTCTGTGGCAAAATCAGTACTAAGGTTTTGCATTGTTGCAGTAACATCCCAAGAATTGGAATTGGTAACTACTAGCAGCCAACCATCACCATCTTCAAGGCTACCGGGATTAACACTAAAAAAACCTGTGTTCTCAGTTACATCTGTAGGATGAAAGTAGCAATTTGCAGTATGAGCATTACTGCTACCAAATGTTGCGTTTGGTCCCTGATCTGTAGATGCGTTAAATGTTTCTCCTGTCAAAGAAGCTACACTTGCATTTAAACAAGTAGAGAAGTTGTCAAGCGTTGCTGTGGTAACAGTGTTACCATTAAGGTCATTAGCTTGACCAACGGTGCCTGTGGTATTGGTGGTAAAATCGAAAGTAACGCTACTTAAATTATTATAAGCATAAAGGTAAAAAGGGAAGTTAATTGTAATATCTGTTTGGGTTTGTGCAAGACCAAAAGTCAAAGTTATTAAAAGTAAATTTAGTCCAAGAAATTTCATGATTCACCTACTCTCAAAAATTAATTTATTTATCCTAGTTAAACTCTGACCGACTCGAGTTTTACTAGTAAAGATAAAACAGCCTTTGCTGCCTTACTAAAATAAATTATAGTTAGTAAGAATGACATAATTCTTATTGAGTTTAAGGTGAACATTAATATAAGGCCAAGGTAACGTTACTTACATTTAAAGTATAGCAAACTTGCTTTTTGAAAACTGTTATTAGTAAACCATTATTTAATACATTTTAGGGAATAGCAAATGTATAGGTGATTTGTGCTCTATCAGCAGTAACAACGGCATTACTGGTTGAATTTGAGCCACTACCAACTTCAAAAATATCACCTTCAAGAAACTCTACACTACTGTCAAAAGGATTTATTTCAAGAGCATAATTAAGGGGTAATACATAGTGCAAACGGCGATCAGTATAATAAAATGCTTTTTGATCAGCAAGGTCGTAACTATCTTTGATTGTACCTCCTTCAAGTTCAACAAAACTAGTATTTTTGTTAGCAGTAACGTGCAAATTAGCGTTTTTGAGAGTTTGAAATGCGGTAGTTACGTTAGCATTAACGTTCCAATTAGCAGAATTAGTAATGACTAAGAGCCAGCCATCGGCATCATTTTCTGCTTTTACACTAAAGGTTTTGTAACGGGTGACATCACTAGGAGCAAAATAACACAGATCTGTTTCTTCTGTACTACCCCTTGCTTCTGCATTTGCACCTATATTACCACTTTCTTCTAATTCAAGATTATCTATAGGTTCTAAAAGGTCTTTTATGCATGTATCTAGATTGCTCAGTGTTGCAAATTTTATTTCTTTACCTGAAATTTTTGCTCCTTTAGCTTGACCAGCAAGACCTGAAGCATCCCCAGTGATGTCGTCTCGAAAATCAAAGGTGATTGTTTGCAAGTTGTTATAGGCATATAGAAAAAAGGGAAGTTTTATGTTTACATTTGTTGGTGACGCTTCCGCAAGTCCAACAACCAAAATGATTAAGAGTAAACCAAGTCCTATATATTTCATGTTATAAACCCAATCTTTTTACAAACCCAATCTTTTGATGCTCCTTATCAATTTCATCTAGGATTGTTAGATATTTATTTTTCAAAAGAGCTTTCATAGTGTTAAGAATAATAAAAAAGTGTAACCTTTTATAAATATATCGTTACTAAAATAAATAAATTCATTAGATTAAAATATAGAAATGTTACTATTACTAAAAACTTACGACTATATCAAAAATCAAGATAATTACTAACAAGACTGCTATTTGCCATTTTAAACAAACTCAAAGAAGGTTATTTTGAACAGAATAACCTTATAAAAGAATCTTTTTAGACATAATGTTATGTTTGAGTTCTGACCTGTTCACAATCTAGCCTAAACTGCCCACTGCTCTTATCTCTATTAAGAATTCAGAATCTAGTAAGTATATTTTCTTTACACTGCGAAATAGCAGTAATTTAGTAATGATTTTGTTTAAAAATTAAACGAAAATACTGCGGAAAGGAAACATGACGTCTTGTAAGATTCAACATTTATCAACTACACTCCCTTAGTCAAATTTCCTCTGTACCTAGCTTTGGGAGTAAGTTGTCTCTGTACAGCATTTGTTTAATTTTTAATGACAAAGGATTTTTTATCCTAACAAAAATCCTAAATCTTTTTAGAAAAGGAATGATTAAATATGCCAACCATACTTCCACATCAGACTAGAGCTTTGCAGGAAAAGATAAATTTTCTTGCCCAAGAAAATGAAATTGAAATTGAATTTGATAAAGGCAATCGTGAAAATGATATTTTGGTAATGAGTTTGAATACAGAAAAAGATAATGCCCTTGAATTTTATCTCAGAGTATCTCAGGAATTTCCTCAATATTCAGTTGATGTTTTTCATTTAGGGAATCCTGATAGACGTGGCCTTATGGCTGCACTTATTGAACCTTATACCCTAGAAAAAACCCATCCCTTTTACGAGAAAAGAAGAAAACCCTACTTTGTTACTGAAGATACAGTTGATAATTGGGAAACGTTCTTGGATGAAATTAATCCGGTAATCACGTATCAGGAACAGAATAGCAAATCACCTTTAAATTTAGGATGCCACTTGTGAGCTAATCGTCAGGCTGAAAGCTGTGTGGTATTAAAGTGTTCTTAGTGTTTTCAATAATTGCTCCTAGTACCTTGTCAAGTTTAGTTTGAGGGGTAAAGAGCTAAGGAATTAAATTGAGAATCCAATTCACAACCGAGGAATCTTGTCAAAAACTTGTTAGCTACTACCCCTCATTTTAGTCTTGACAAGGTACTAGATGCCTGACGAATCAGGCATTTTTTACCAAAAAGTGTCCTAGTGACCTTACTGCTACTATAAGTCTGTTTTCTACTAATTTTTTTAATTTTGAGAATTTGGGCAAACTCAGTAATAAGCAAGATTCAAAAGATTGACTTAACTTCGATGATGGCAAATTCTTGGCAGTTACTATTAAAAAATATGAAAGGCTTAAGGTGAACTTATGTTTCCAAAATATGATCCTGTCATCCTTCTATCCACGAATAATGCAAGAGCTTTAGAATTTTTCAAGAAAACTTTAGATGAGGATAACTATGTAAGTGTTCCTTTGCGTAATGGTCGAATTACATTAGAATACCTACAGCAAACGGTGCCCGACATTGCTATTTTAGATACTGAGTTAACTGATATAAGTGGATTAGACATTGCTAACCGCATGCGCTGTGTAAATCGACTAAAAGACACACCTATAATTATGTTTAGTCCCAAAATGACTCCACTAATTAAGTCCCAAGGAGCACTTCTTAAAATTGATGGATATTTAAACAGCTATCTTAGTAAGGAGATAGTACTTAAAACTCTAGACTTATTGCTCCGCAAAAAAGCAAAAGAAATTAACACGCATATTTTTGAAGAAGCCATTGTTAGTGACCCTTCTCTTTTTGAAGTACTTGGAAAGAAAACTAAGAAATCAATTCTTTTTGTAGATAGTAGTCTATCTATGCGCACACTACTTAGTAATTTTTTGAGACATGAGGGATATGGTTTTAGAGCTTTATCAGACCTTGTTGAAGCGCAAGAACTTATCAAAACAAGTTTGGCCTTATTTGATACAATTATTCTTGATTTAAAATTACCTAATGGTTCAGGTTTTACTTTATTAAAGGAAATTAGAAGCTTATCTAGTAGTGTGCCCATCATTATACTATCAGCATTTAGTGATGAAGCGACTAAACAACAAGCATTGCAGTTGGGTGCCAGTTGCTACGTAAGGAAACCTTTTTCAACACATGAGCTTCTAACAGTAATTAGAAACGAGTTTTATAAGGCTGGGCAATCTAATGTGGTTAATAAGATTAGTCAGAGCACTCCTGAGTTTTTGGGCGATAAAACTTATGCTTACATTAACTAATCAACCTTATAACTCAAGAAACTGCTCAAAATCCAGTTGTGAAGCAGGAGTCCGACGTGTAACAAAGGTAGCACCTATTCTATTTTTTGCAGCTTCCTATTAGAAATATTAATATTGGGGAGAATGAGATGTTTTCTTTCCCCTACTACTTGGATCTTGACTTCCTGAGCCTCTTTAGGTAAAGGCGGCAACTTCCAAGTTAAGGGTGTGAGGTTCAACAAAGAAATTTCAGTAATACAATATAAACTAAACTATGAAGTTAGCAATAGTTACTGATTCAACATGTGATCTAAGTCAAGCAAGACTTAATGAGCTATCTGTTTACAGTGTGCCACTGTATGTAAACTTTAAAGACGAGGTTTACAAAGATTGGTTAGAAATCACTCCTGAAGAAATTATAATAAGGGTAAATGCTGGTGCAGACTTGCCCAAAACCAGCCAACCTACTCCTGCCGATTTTGAAGCTGCCTATAAAGCTGCTGTACAAGCAGGTGCTGAAGAAATCCTTTGCCTAACAATTAGTAGTGGCTTATCAGGGACTTATCAATCTGCTAAGCTAGCGGGACAGAACGATAATGTGCCTGTTACAGTTTATGATAGCCGTACAGCCTCCCTAGGTTTGGGAGCTATGGTAGAGAAAGCTGTTGCTATGCGTGAGGTAGGAGCAAGCTTACCTGATATTTTAGATGTGCTGAACAATATACGCGATAAGGGCGTTATTTACTTTACCGTAGGTGGTCTAGATTTTTTACAGAAAGGAGGACGTATAGGAAAAGCAAAAGCATTGGTTGGTAGTTTGTTAAGCGTTAAACCAATATTAGAAGTGCGCGAAGGAGTCATTAGTCCTTTGGGCCGTGCTCGAGGTACTAAAAAAGCCTTAAAAGAACTGGTTAAATACACCAAATCTTATGCTAGTAGTTATGAAGGCAAGCTAATTGCTCATTTTGTCCATGTTCAAAGCCTTGATAGTCTTAAACACTTGCAAGAAGCCTTAGATGAAGCAGGCATAGACTATGAAAATAGAGGAAGCCATGAAATGGGATCGGTAATTACTTCCCATGTTGGTCCAGATACCTATGGAGTTTGTTTGCACTTGGAGTAGGACACAATAGAAACCTTGAAGGTTTGGATTGTCCTTCACTATACTTGCCCTAGCAGAGTTACCTTCATTCTGCTTCCTAGGAAATGTAAGGGCGAACAAGAGTAAATTTTAATTTTTCTAGCACACCATAAAAGGTTCTAATAGAGAAAATGCATCCTCTAAAAGCTGTTTGTGCTGTAGCTGTAACTCACAATCGTAAACACTTGCTGCATGAGTGCTTATTAAGTTTAAATAAGCAAACTGTCCTTCCTACTAAAATTATAGTGGTTGATAATGCCAGTACAGATGGCACTAGGGAAATGCTCGAGCAAGAATTCCCAGAAGTAACTCATCTTTACCTCGAGCAAAATCTAGGCGGAGCAGGTGGTTTTCATCATGGTGCAAAAGCAGCAATAGCTACAGGTGCGCAGTGGATATGGCTTATGGATGATGATGGGCTACCACAGGTAGATACTTTAGAGCAGCTCTTAAAAGCTCCAGAATACTTACTAATCCGTGGCCCAGTAGTATTATCAGCAGATGATCCACTTGAAGAATCGCTAGCATTTATCTACCGTTCTGAGCAGGACAGTCAAAAAATATTCGGGCGTAAAGCTATCTATTCCTACTCAGAACTTAAGAAGGTTTCTTCTAATGGCCTAGTAGAAGGTTTTGTTAGCCCCTTCAATGGTATCTTGGTCGCACATACAGTATTTGAAAAAGTGGGCTTACCAAATGCAGACTTCTTTATCTGGGGTGATGAGTGGGACTTTTTTTTTCGCATGCAGCGTGCTCGTTTACCGCTAGCTACAGTAATCTTGGCAACATTTAAGCATCCACCCGACCGTACACAGCGTAGGGAACTTAGAATTTTGGGCACAAAGATAACAGTTCCCTTAGGAGGATCCGAATTGAAAGATTACTTGCTGATTCGTAACTATGCCTATCTAGCATATCAATATCGAGGAGGGTTACTACCTTGGTTACTGCACATTAGTCGTTTTATTCTTCTGTCTTTTGAAACAAGCAATAACCTAACTCCATTAAAGGTTATAAAGTTTGCTTATGAAGGTTTGAGAGGCAATTTAGAAGGACATAAATCAAAGATAAAGGAATTAACTTGAAATTTGATTGGCTCATAGCAGGTGCTGGTTTTACGGGCATAACTCTTGCTGAGAGGTTAGCAATGCAGCTAAGTAAAAAAGTACTAATTGTTGAGAAACGTGACCATATTGGTGGTAATGCCTATGATGAATATGATGAGCATGGTATTTTGATTCACCGCTATGGGCCGCATATCTTCCACGCCAACTCGGAAAAAGTTTGGCGCTACTTGTCACAGTTTACCCAGTGGCGGCCTTACTACCATCATGTGCTAGGAGTTATTGACGGCCAGCAAGTACCTATACCTTTTAACCTTAACTCGCTTTATACTCTTTTTCCACCTAAGTATGCCCAAAGGCTCGAGCAATCCCTAATCAACCAATTTGGCTTCAACATCAAAGTGCCTATCCTAAAGTTACGCCAATCGGCAAATGATGAACTAAAATTTCTAGCTGACTATATCTACGAAAAGCTATTTTTAGGCTACACCACTAAAATGTGGGATCTAAAACCTGAAGACTTGGATCCAGCGGTAACAGGACGTGTGCCAGTTTACATTAGCCGTGATAATCGTTACTTTCAAGACAGTTACCAATCTATGCCCAAACATGGCTACACAGCTATGTTTAGAAAAATGATCAAGCACCCCAACATAAAAGTGCTTTTAAACACAGATTATAGGGAAATTGAAAACGACATCCACTTCAATAAGATGATTTACACTGGGCCCATAGACACCTTCTTTGACTTCTCTCATGGTAAATTACCCTATCGTAGTCTTCACTTTGAATTTTTTAGTGAAAATACAGAGTATGTTCAAAAAGTAGCAACGGTAAATTATCCCAATGAACATGATTTCACGCGTATTACTGAACAAAAACATCTGACTGGACAAATTTCTTTTAATACTACTTTAGTTAAGGAGTTCCCTCAAAGCTATGAGGCTAATAGGAATGAGCCTTATTACCCTATTCCTCGAGAAGAGAATCGGGAACTTTATAGGCAATACCAGCAGGAAGCTAAAAAATTAGAAAATGTATACTTTGCAGGTCGTTTAGCTGATTACAAGTACTACAATATGGATCAGGCAGTAGGTCGGGCACTTAGTCTTTTTGAGGAAATTAAAATGTCTGAACTTTGATTTTCGTGATTAAATGATTAACTATGATTTGACAATGGTAAACAAGGAATGTAAAAGTTTATCTTCACCTGCCCTAATCTGTTCTTGCCTGCCCTAGAGCAAAATGAAGGTAATTCTGTCAGGGAAGGTAAATTGAAGAGTCCCAAAAGAGAAGTCAGGAAAATCACAAAAATCAGACGAATTACAGTTCAGACAGTAGTAAACAATCAATATGGAAACGTACAACAAAAATCAGGAAAATCCTAAAATCATGCTAATCAAGATCCAGACAAGTGAGGGTGGTAAATGCAGCTATCATATGCACAAAGACCTTGCCTAAAGGTGAATTATATGGACCTTAAGAATATATTTCGTTTCGTCTCACCCAAGGTATGTGAGGCAGCTATAAAAACCGCATTCGAAGAACTAGTTAGTGAAGCTCAAGTTGAATGAATTGGAATTTATGCGTGTTTGTGCAGTAGTAGTTACCTATAATCGCCAAGAACTCTTAGTTGAATGTCTAAAAGCCTTACAGCAACAAACTAGGCCACTAGATCAAATCTTAGTAGTGGATAATGCTAGCACTGACGGTACTGCTGAGTTTGTAAAAGAAAATTATCCTGATTTGGTTTTGCTCGAGCTAAATCAAAATCTAGGTGGAGCAGGCGGCTTTAATGCAGGGATGCAGTGGGCTTTTGATAATGATTTTGACTGGGCTTGGGTCATGGATGATGATGCCTTGCCGCTCGAGAATTCATTGGCTTGTCTAAAACCTTTTTTAGAGCAATATAAAGATAGTATATCAGTACTTTGTAGTAGACTTGTGCAACAAACCCCTAATAATTTACAGTGTGATGAGCAAATTAAAGTTATTAATAAAGCTATGTTTGTAGGCTTTGCTGTTTCTCGAAAAGCTATAGAGCAAGTAGGATTACCTCGTAAAGACTTCTTTATCTACACTGACGATTCAGAGTATTGCCTGCGTATCCGTAAAGCAAGGGGTAATATCTATCAAATCAATTCTAGCTTGATTTTACATGCAGATTGGAAGTTAAGTAAGCAAAATAAAGCTATTAATATTTTTGGCAAAGAGTTTTTACTTTATCCTATTCTACCTGCTTGGAAAAAGTATTATCTGGCTAGAAACCGCATTTTGATTGGTCGAACTCATAGTGCTAGATTATATATTCTTGGCACTGCTCAAACGGTCATCTTCCTTTTTGCTACGCTTATATTTTCACCTAAAGATGTAAGCATAGTAGCAAAAGGTCTATGGCATGGCCTTTTTGGCAAATTTGGTGCTAAGGTTAAACCCTAAGGAACTATTCTATTATAAAAGTACTCAAGTCGAACGAAGTGAAGATAAATTTCTTTCAGACTCAGGTTAAAGACAAATCTGCCTGTCTTAGCTTGTTCCCGCCTGCCCTAGAGGCTTCATTAGAGGCTTTCTTGACAGGGTGCAGAGAAGTGCAAAACACTGTAAAGGAAGCTAAACGAAGGATATATGAATATGGGGGATTCTTTTCAAGAAAACAGACTAATATCAGTGATTTACTGAAAACAAGTTCAGAATGGCATCTGCCTACAAATGCTCGTTGAAAAATGAAACATTTAGTCAGCTTGGTTTTAATTGTTGTTGATGTATTAGTCACTGTTTTACTGACCTTACTAGTAATTTTCATAAGAGCCAAGATTCTTCCCTTGCTTGGGATCGAGCCATTCACCCCTGTTCGTAATTACCTTAGTCTTTGGCCAGCACTATTACTTTTAGTATTTATGCGAGGATTATTTGCCCTATATCCCGGTTACGGGCTTAACCCAGCCGATGAACTTCGGCGTGAAACAATTGCCACCTTTTTTGTAGCTTGTTTCACTCTTGCTGGTGGTGCACTTTTCCAATTTAATACGGACTACTCACGCATTGTCATTGTCCTAACCTGCTTCTTTCTATTTTTGGTTTTGCCTATGGCTCGAGCACTTGTCAAATTAATTTTAAGCCATAGTCCTATCTATGGTGAAAATGTCTGGATTGTGGGCGTTTCTGAACGAGCTAATGAGCTAAAAGATATTCTTATAAAAACCCCTATTCTAGGATTACGTGTTTTAGGGCAAAGTGCAGGGGAACCACCCCAAAATATAACTTGCCCGCATTGCTTATTAGTTCCCGACGGTATTAATAATCTTTCGACTATACTTGATGATTTTAACAAGCGCTTCAAGAAGGTATGGCTGGTCCCTAATCTTTTAGATGTTGCTAGTGTTTGGCTTACTCCTCGAGATCTACAGGGGCACTTGGCTTTGGAACTGCGCAATAATTTGCTTTTACCTCGCAACAAATTTATAAAGCGCTTTATAGATTTAAATCTAAGCTTTGTTATAGGCATCTTAACCTTGCCCATAATGATTTCTGTTGCTTTGTGGATTAAGTTTGATTCCAAAGGACCTGTTTTCCTACGTCAAACTCGTCTAGGCAAAGGAGCGAAGCCCTTCACTATGTACAAATTTCGCACCATGCACACTAATGCTGAAGATCACTTAGAAACATACCTAGCAAAAAACTCTAAGGCTAAAACAGAGTGGGATCAAACACGCAAGCTTCGCTCTGATCCACGCATTACTCGTCCCGGTTACATTTTACGGCGGTTTTCTATAGATGAACTTCCCCAGATATGGAATGTGTTTAGAGGGGAAATGAGTTTTGTAGGGCCACGCCCTATTATGGCAGATGAATTAGATTGGTATGCAAACAAAGCTCATCTATACACCCAAGTAAGGCCGGGTCTAACAGGTTTGTTTCAAATTTTAGGTAGGAGTGAGTTAAGTTATGATCAAAGAGTAAGACTTGATGCCTACTATGTCAGGAACTGGTCAGTATGGCTTGATATATACATTATAAGTCGAACTCTTTTTGTAGTGCTATCTTCTAAGGGTGCTTATTAACATTATAAGACATAAAGCTTAGATTTAAGAGGCAATATATATTTGCCTGAGGTAAAACTTTACTTTTCCAAAAAACTTATGCTTAGCTAGGCAGAAACTATTTTAGCTTAAATATTTTCTAGAAACAAAGTATCATGCAATTCCTGTGGAATAGCTAGTTGATTTGGATCATTTAATTCTTTTGCTATAGTAGCAATAAGCTTAGCACGTCTTTCTTTAGCTATAACTTCTTGATCAGCTAATTTTTGAGTGACCACTAGGGTAAAGTTGTAATAGTTATCTTGTTGTATACCCTTTAGAACCTCAATATCAATTTCAGGAAAAATGTCTACTAAATGGGTAGCTATAATATGAGCATGCTCGCGCTTACCTCTTAGTTTGACAAGTAATACATCACTTTTGCGCCTTCCGGGAGCAAAGCTTGCTCTAAGGTCAATAGCTTTTGCAGCGCTGACTATAGCCTTACGAACACGTAAAGTTAGTTGGTCCTGTTCTAAAATCATCAGGTCCTCCAAATAAGTTCCACTGAGTACCGAGTCTATTAGGTTAGTTCCTAGCTTAACACTTAATCCTTAGGGCAGGCAAGGGTAGGACTATGAGGTTCCTGACAAACTCTTATAGACACTCTATAACATCTGCAATAATTAAATTTGCAAACGCTATCTTAATTTTAAGCTGATTTTTCTTAATGAGTTCTTAAAAACATAAAAACTTTTTCATAGTTGATCAGAAACTAAAAATTAACTAAGTTTTGGCATCCCTACCTAGTAAGCTTTTGCAAATATCACTTTGCGAGGATATGCGCTTGGCTTACCAGTGTGGATACAGTTTATCTCTCCAGCACTAGGACCTTCAAAAGGAATACAACGAGGGGTTGCCCCTGTTTGCTCTTGGATAAATTTCTCACTCTCAGCCTCACCACAATGAGCAGCATATACAAATCCTTCTTCAACCCTCTCTTTGAATTCTGTAAAATCTTTTACTTCAAATATGTGGGTTTCTTTGAAGGCTCGAGCCCGCTCAAATAAATTATTATGAAAATCTTCCAGTTTTGCTTTCACCACTTCTACAGCATTATCAAGCCCAATTTCTTCCTTACCCTCAGCTAAGCGATTGGCTAGTAAAAAGGTGCCTTTTTCTAGATCCTTAGGTCCAAGCTCTATGCGCAAAGGTGCTCCCTTTTGTTCCCACTCATTGAACTTAAAGCCCGGACTTATGCCCTCACGCTGATCTACTTTTATTCGCACACCTTCACTATTAAGTTGAGATTTTAGTTTCTGTACTTTTTCTAAAACGTTAACTTTATCTTCTGAATTAGTAGCTTTATAAATGGGCACGATGACTACTTGATAAGGTGCTAGTCTAGGAGGTAGGATAAGCCCCTTGTCATCACCATGAGTCATTACGGTTGCGCCAATAAAGCGAGTAGTCAGCCCCCAACTAGTAGTATGAGCAAAAGCTTGTTGATTGTTTTCATCAGTAAAATCTATATTAAAAGCTTCAGCAAATTTTGTACCTAAGTAATGACTAGTTGCCAATTGCAAGGCCTTATTGTCTCGCATCATTGCTTCAATAGTCAGGGTCATCTCTGCACCCGCAAAGCGTTCACTAGCAGTTTTTTCACCGCGAATTACTGGAATAGCTCCAAAATCTTCAGCGAAACTAGCATAAATTTTCAACATTTGCTCAGTTTCAGCTATAGCTTCTTTTGCTGTTGCGTGGGCAGTATGACCTTCTTGCCATAAAAATTCAGTAGTGCGCAAAAAAGGGCGGGTACGCATTTCCCAACGTAAAACGTTGCACCACTGATTGTATAATAAAGGTAGGTCACGATAGGATTGCACCCACTTGCTATACATCTCGCCAATAATAGTTTCACTAGTAGGCCGGATTGCTAAGGGTTCCTCAAGCTCTTTACCACCAGCATGTGTTACAACTGCTAACTCAGGCGAAAAACCTTCAACATGGTCAGCTTCACGCTCAAAAAAACTCATGGGTATAAGCAAAGGAAAATAAAGATTTTCATGTCCTGTAGCTTTAAACATATCATCTAAATTACGCTGAATGTTTTCCCAGAGAGCATAACCATAAGGCCGAATCACCATGCTACCACGCACAGGTGACAAATCAGCAAGATCAGCTTTATAAACTACTTCATTGTACCAAGCACTAAAATCTTCACTTTGAGGGGTTAATCTCTTATTTTTTGCCATATCTCATAGCTTAACAAACAGATACGCTTTAAGATTTAAAGTTTAAATAAGGTCTTAACAAAACTTTTACACTGTCTGCTCAGAATCACAGTGCTATAATATTTCACTATGAACATTGCTGGCTACAAGGTGAAAATAGTAGGTGACTTGCCTGACAGTGATACTGTATTAATTGAAGATGCAGTACTCTATTTAAACAACAAAATCGATCAAACAAAGCTGTTAGAAATTCATTCTGTTGAGCTAGGTTATGACTTAGTTATTAATTACAAAAATAAAAACGAGATTGCTCATCTAAGACGTAATTCTGTCAGTGATTGGTACATTTCCTTACCCGGTGAAGTTGATGGCATTGTAAGAAGTATGACTGTCTAATTATAAGACTTAGGTGGAGAAGCAGTTCTCCATTAAAATCAAAATATCAACCTAGTAAGGGCAGATTTGTGTGTCTGTCCTTGTTTAGTTTATATCAAATTTTAAACCTATACCTATGTACTTGTCCTGATTGAAATTATATGATTTTCTGCCAAAGAGCAAGCACATAATCCCTTCCTACAAATTTACTAGAGTTGCCACCGCTATCACTTGACTGTGTCAGCAAAGGAGGTAAATGCGAAGACATGATAACACTCGAGCATTTGCCCCTATTGAGACTCTACTGCGCATTGATTACTCTTGCTATCACCTACGCCTGAAGCACTAATTACAATTAATCGTTGAACGCCCTGCCTTTTCATTGCTTCTAGTGTTGTTAAATCATAGTTAATCTTTATAATCACACGAATCAAAGTTCAGACACTTCCTATCTTGAATTGCCCTTTCAGCAAAGACTAAGCGAAAAACTGCCGTTTTTTTTACGTTTTTTTTATGATAATTTGCCGTTTGGTTTTTAAGCTAAATAGTGTAAAGAAATAGCACTAACTATTTCTTGCTTCAGAAAGGAGCTAATTATGTTCATAAGCATGTTAATGCTCTTAATTAACTATAGGTCAACCTTTCGAATGGGACACATAGCAATGTGTGACCCTAGTTTTATCACAAACCCTGTCCCAAAAAGCAATTTACCCATTGTGCTATAGAAAGGAAAGATGATATCATAACTGCTTTTCTAAACTTTAATCATAAGCGAGGGAAATCCCGCTGAAACACTTTTAAGGAGTTCATTATGAAAAATAATATTAGTTTTTTATTCACTAGGTTAGTAGTATCTAGTCAAGTAAGGTTTACCAGTTTATTATTAAAGCAAGGGCTTTTAGGACTTGTTCTTATAGGCATTATGCTTTTAGCGGCTTGTTCACAAACTGCTTTGCCTACAGATGTAGTATCTCAAGAACCCAGTTTGCCTGAATCTGTTCTTGCAACTATGGACTTTGCAACACCTGAAGGAGATCGTGCATCTGGAGTTGCTACGTATGATTCTAATGTTTATGTAACAGGTTACACTAGGGGAAGTCTGGATGGAGACCGTATAGGCTTTCAGGATGGCTTTTTACGTAGATACGATACCAGTGGCTTAAAACGCTGGGGAATTCAGTTCGGTGGTAGATCGACAACTTACGCATCGCGAGTTGCTGTTGACAGTTCAGGTAACATTTATGTTACTGGAAACACAAATAACGCTTTAGGCGGTTTTCAAATAGGTGGCAGTGATATTTTTCTGATAAAGTATCGTCCTCAAGGTGAGATACTGTGGGGTAAGCAGTTTGGCACTAAGGATGGAGATTATGTTGTTGACATTGCGATTAATAATAGGAATGAAGTTTATGTTTTAAGTGAAGATAGTACTCACTATACTATCAGGCGATATAGTTCTTTAGGCAAGTTACTTAGAACCATAGCTTTACCAAATTCTGTATATTCCACCCCTGCCATGACAATCAACAGTGATGATGAGGTAATTGTTGTAACCGTTTTTAATAATGGTAGTCGGAAAAAGGATGTGAAACTTTATAAGTACACTAGGAGATTAGCTTTTCTCTCTGAAAGATTTGCCTACAGTTCTACTTCAGATGACTACCCTGAGGACGTAGCTACAGACAGCAATAACCATATTTATATCACCTTTCAAAAACGTTCTGTCAACTTATCTGAAGGGGGTTACCTTCTTAAGATGCACCATTCGACAACCAAAGAGTTTTTTGTAAAAAGAATTGGATCCCCTGTTCCAGTTTCGGATATTAGAGTTGGAGCACTTGCTATCGACAGTAATGACTTTGTTTATGTAACAGGAAATACTACTAACTCCCTTCCTAATTTTACAAATGCAGGCGAAGAAGACATTATTGTTGAAAAATACAATAGTTCAGGTGCTCGACAATGGTTTACCCAGTTTGCTAAGGATAACTATGGTTCAGGCTCTAAAGATATAGCTTCGGACGTAGCTGTGAGTGGTGCTCTTTATATTACAGGTTATACTGAGGGTAACTTATTAACAGGAAGCTCAGCAAGTTATGGTGATTCAGATGCCTACATAGCTAAGCTGAAAATTTCAACAGGTGAAATTATGGGGGTAGATCAGTAAGTATAGATACTAGATAAGCAAAATTAAATGAGATTGGATTCTTGGGGCAGCCCCCCTAAATCCCCTTTGTTAAGGGCTTTTAGGGGGTAGGTTTTTCGTGTCAAACTTCCGAAAAGCTCACCTGTAGCAAGAGCGTCATATCTTTGGGAAGAAAAATAAACTCTGGAAATATTCTGAACTTTTATTTTTATCTTGCATATGGTCTACTGTTTAACAAATATTGACTTATAAAAGGAACAACTCTATTGCCCAAACGTACAGATTTAAAGAAAATCCTTATCCTTGGCTCAGGGCCTATTGTTATAGGCCAAGCAGCCGAGTTTGATTATTCGGGTACTCAAGCTTGTAAGGCCTTGCGTGGTGTGGGGTTTGAAGTAGTGCTTATTAATTCTAACCCTGCTACTATTATGACTGACCCTGAAATTGCTGATCGAACCTACATAGAACCCTTAACAAAGGAATTTGTAGAAAAAGTTATTGTTGAGGAAAAACCCGAAGCTATTTTACCTACTCTAGGGGGACAAACAGCTTTAAATCTAGCCAAGGAACTTTTTGAAGCAGGGATTTTAGAAAAGTATAATACCCAGCTTATTGGTGCTAATTATGAAGCTATTAATAAGGGTGAAGATAGAGAGCTTTTTAAAGAGGCTATGGATAAAATTGGCCTTAAGACTCCTCAGGGTAAATTAGTCACTAGCTTAGGAGAAGCTTTAGGGTTTGTTGACAAGATTGGTTATCCTGCTATTGTTCGCCCTAGCTTCACTTTAGGAGGTACTGGCGGTGGAGTAGGCTATGATCAAGAAAGCTTTACTAAAATAGTTAATCAAGGTTTACAAGACTCTCCTGTCAGCAGTGTGCTAATAGAGCAATCTGTTTTAGGCTGGAAAGAATATGAACTAGAGGTTATGCGTGATCACAATGACACAGTAGTCATTATCTGTTCTATTGAAAACTTTGATCCTATGGGTGTTCACACAGGGGACTCTATTACTGTAGCGCCTGCCCAAACTTTATCAGATAAAGAGTATCAAGAACTTCGTGATGCTGCTATTGCTATTATTCGCGAGATTGGCGTAGATACTGGTGGTTCTAACATTCAGTTTGCTGTTAATCCCAAAAATGGCGAGGTAATTGTCATTGAGATGAATCCTCGAGTCTCACGTTCTTCAGCTCTAGCCTCTAAAGCTACAGGCTACCCGATAGCAAAGATTGCAGCACTTTTAGCAGTTGGCTACCATCTTGATGAATTACCTAACGATATTACGCGTGAAACAACAGCAGCATTCGAACCAGCTATTGATTATGTTGTCACTAAAGTCCCACGGTTTGCCTTTGAAAAATTTGCTACTACTGACGAATTAGGCACACAAATGCGTAGTGTTGGCGAGGTAATGGCAATTGGACGTACTTTTAAAGAATCGCTTTTAAAGGCTTTGCGTTCACTCGAGTTAGATGTACGTTCAGAAACCAAAGGCTTATCCCCAGAAGTGCTTGAAGAACAGCTTACAACACCTAATCCTAAACGCTTACCTGCAATTTTAGAGCTATTAAGGCGTAAAACAAGCTTAAAATACTTACAAGAAAAAACCCAAATTGACCCTTGGTTTTTAGCACAGCTTAGAGAAATTATTGAAGTTGAACAGGAAATAAAAGATTTACCCCAGCCTAGTGAGTGGGATGAGGATTTGTGGTGCGAGGTTAAACGCATTGGTTTTTCTGACAGTGATATAGCTGCTCTTACGGGTATAGATAAAGTTCAGAGTCGCAAATTGCGTAAGGTAAACCCAGTCTATAAAACTGTAGACACCTGTGCAGCAGAATTTGAAGCTTATACTCCTTATCACTACAGCACTTATGAATGGGAAGATGAAGTAGGGGAGACTGAGAAAGAAAAGGTAATTATTTTAGGTTCTGGGCCTAATCGTATAGGACAGGGTGTAGAGTTTGACTATGCCACAGTTCATGCAGTGTGGGCGCTACGCGAAGCAGGCTATGAAACTATTATGGTTAATTCTAACCCCGAGACAGTATCCACAGATTATGACACTGCTGATAGGCTTTATTTTGAACCGCTTACTTTTGAAGATGTTCTTAATATTATAGAACACGAAAAGCCTGTTGGAGTTATTGTGCAACTTGGAGGACAAACGCCATTAAAATTGGCTAATAGTTTAACAGAGGCAGGAGCACCTATTTGGGGGACATCTGCTAAAGCAATCCATGAAGCTGAAGATAGGCAGTGCTTTAATGATCTTTGCTCACGGCTAGGTATTCCTCAACCTAAAGGTGGAGTAGCTATAACCCCCGAAGAAACTATAAAGTTGGCTGCTGAAATCGGTTATCCTGTAATGGTACGGCCTAGCTATGTGCTAGGTGGACGGGCTATGTTAACTGTTTATAATAAAACAGAGCTTGAAGGTTATTTGAATGAAGTTTATGCTGATCTACCAGAAAACCCTTCTATTTTGGTAGATAGTTTTATAGCAGGAGCACAAGAAGTAGATGTAGATGCCCTTTGTGATGGAGAAATAGCTGTGGTTGCTGGCATAATGGAACATATTGAAGCAGCAGGAATACATTCTGGTGATAGTGCTTGTATAACTCCACCAGTTTCTTTTTCTCAAGCTGTGTTAGATACCATTATTGACTATAGTTTAAAGCTTGCTAAGGCTATAGGCGTAAGGGGTTTAATAAATATTCAATATGTTATTAAAGATGATCAAGTATTTGTTATAGAGGCTAATCCTAGAGCAAGTCGGACTATTCCCTATCTTTCTAAAGCTATTGGGCATCCTTTAGCTAAGTATGCTGCACTTATTGCTGCAGGTAAAACTCTAAAAGAGATTGGCTTTACTGAAACACCCAAGCCTGATTTTTACAGTGTTAAAGAAGTTATTTTGCCCTTTTTGAAATTTAAAGGGGTTTTGCCTGTTTTGGGGCCAGAAATGCGCTCGACTGGTGAGAGTATGGGCATAGACAAAGATCCTTATCTTGCTTATTACAAAGCACAATTAGGTGCTAATGTTAAGTTGCCCCAAAGCGGCACAGTTTTATTGGTGGGTGAAGGCTTAGAAGAAATTAGTAAAGACTTTCAGGATTTAGGTTTTGATGTTAGTTATGACACTGATGATTATAATTTGCTTGTGGATGTTCAGCATACCCCTAAATTACGGGGAGCTCTCGAGAAAGGTATAGCTTATTTTAGTACTATTGAGGCAGCGAAATGGCTAGTAAAGTCTTTAAAGGCTGCTCAAGGGGAGGAGCTGACAATTATGGCGCTACAACAAAGCATAGAATCGTAGGGTGCGTGTGCGCACCTAACTCAAATGCTTAGAACACCACTTCGGCCACATCTTCAATGAGGTGTTTTTGTTTTGCATCAAGTAGCAATCCTAATGTTCCTGTGAAAGCAACACCTATAGATTGAGCAAAGGTTCTGGCTAACCTATCATCCAAAACAGCAACTAGTTCAGTATCCTCAAGGGCCAATGCTAAAACTTCTATTTCACCTTTTCCCAAATCGGTGACTAGAGGCAAAACAGGCAAGCCCTTGGGGTCTTTAATTGTAAGCCAATCAAATTCTCTAGGCTGGGGAACATTTACTCCCATAGCATGCCCAGCACTAAGTTCCTATACAACAGCTTCAGGTACAATGATTTCATCAGCTAACTTAGGAAGAATGTGCAAAAGCTCTAACTGATGGAGATATTGTAATGGAGAGGTGTTACAAACAATTTTAGGCAAGACGTGTCTCGAGCTGGAAATCTTCATCAGTTAAATCAAAACTGTCAATACCATAATCTGTTAATTTCATCAAAAACAAAGGCTTAGGAATACCTGCTAAAGTGGCTGCTGCTCCTGAGGATAATTTACCCAATTCATAAAATTTCATAGCAGCTGCCAAGCGTAATTCATTTGCTATTTCATTTGGCATGAGTTTAAGGCTCAGTAAACTTTCTGAAGAGATTTCTAGGGTGATTTGTTGATTCATATTGAATAATATACCCTATTGTCTGGAGATATTATATTGCTAGGTGCAATTTCAGAACCTCATTAATTTCTACCATGTATTTTTCTGGCAAGTAGCATTATTCTTTAATTTTGATAGTCAGTGACGAATTATTTGCAAATTCAAAAAGCTGCATTCATATATTTAAATTAACCAAGTAGAGAGTGTAGTTCTTGATCTGATTCCACAAACTATCATTATCCATTGGTGATTGAATCCTTGGGATTTTAGATATAGTGCATGCATTCTTTGTTGGACTTTAGGGTGAGGGTGATGGTATCTTTCATAGTTGAGGACTTCTATCTCTTCAGGTTTGAAGTTTATGTTTATCATGCTCAGAATAGTGACTTATCTTCTACCTGTTTTTCTAGTCCTCCACTATCTGAGCTTTTCAAATGTCCAGTTTTAACCCGTTTTTAGTATAGGTTGGCAAATTGTTGCGCTGGATTCAGAGAAACCTCCGAGGTTTTTCGGAACCCACTTTTAGTTTTCGGAGCCTCGAGCAAACAAACCACATTTCACTAGGGCAACACCAAATCAGCTATAACAGGGTAATGATCAGAACCAACATCTTCTCCTATGTTATAGGCCTTAACTACCCACTGAGACGACACAAGAATACTATCAATGGGAGTACCTAGCAAGATGCTACCCAAACGCCACGTAGGCCAGATTCCATGGCCTAAAGCTGCATGCTGCAAGCCTGCCTTAGCAGAAAGTTGCTGTGTAATGTACGACCAAGGGGCAGCATTAAGATCACCCATTAAAATAAGTGGATCTGATTTGCTAGCTAAAACTTCTCCAATAGCTGCTAACTCACTATCTCGCCATTTTGTTTCACGAGCACTAATTGGTGGATTTGGATGAACTCCATAAACTCTCACCAAATTACCTTGCCAATCAATAGCCGCTTCAATAGATGGATACTGCCTAATGCCTAGTCGGTTTGTCTGTGACTTTATTAGAGGATGCTTGCTAAGTAATGCAATACCAAAATGTCCACGCTGTGAAGCATCATGAATGTGTAGGTACTCTTTACTTATTGTTTTGTTCAACAGGGCCATAAATTCTGGCCTAGCCTCTGAAAGTAAAACTATATTTGCCTTTGAATCATTAATATAAGCAATTACCTTTTCAAGAGTATCATTGTGTGCAAAAACATTTATAGTAAGCACACGCAGGTAATCAGTTGTACTTGTACTTGATTTGGTAGGTGGCAAGAAAAATGGGCCAAGGATTAGTAGATTAGCTGATAAAGCAGGCAAAAACCATAAAGCATGCAGTCTCTTACGGGGAATAAGCAATTGTATAAGCAAGCAAATAATGAGTCCAATTGCATACTGCATGTGAAAATGGGATATAATTTCAAACACCCAATAATATTGACCAAAAAAGCTGCTAAACGTTAATGTCGTTAAGATAGTTGCTAACAAGATAGGCAATAAAATAATTTTGATTTTACCAATTAAAAGTTTAAAGCTTAAAAAATGCAAATATTCCCAGCCATAGTAAAATAACTATTTTGCCAAGCTTGAGCTGCACATAAATAAGACGGACAGGCGGAGAGGACAATTCTAAATTTTGTAAGATAGTGGCTGCTCGAGCGCTGAGTGTAGGCAACAGCTAAAAGCTTTGCATAATTAATACCTTCAAAGTTAGCTTTCGTAATAGCACAAACTGACTTTCTTAAAGAATTCTAAGATTTGTGAGTTTTTTAGAGTTGGTGACACAATTTTATTAAACTATATTTCAAAAAAGCTATTTAAGAGTTTGGTAAGTTTTAGATTTGTACTCTATTTATAGCAGTCAAGGCTCTTGTTTTACCTTATCCTGCCGGACAAAACTTGGACGTTTTTCCTCCTTTTCATCCAAGCGTGAGCCCCTGCTATACACCCTCATACATTTGCCTTAACGGCAATAAATATTATGAGCCCTTGGTTCGGCAGCCAAGGCTCATTTCTCTTTTAAGATAAAACCCCTCTCAATTTGAATTAATTTTAGACAAGTAGGGTTTGCTCCATATAAAAGCTGTTGCCCTAGATCTATAAAGAGCATTTTGTGATGTTGGATTGGCAAGAAGATTATTTAGTGCCTCTTCACTAATGTCTTCTATAGGTGGTGCTAGCAATCTATCTCCTGCAAAATGCATAGCCATTCCTTCAGCAAGCCAGCGTGGCAAATCATCACTTTGTGCAAGGTGGAAAACCTCGTGTCTTAAGGTGAGTTTTAAGATATTCCTTTCTAACAATACTTTCAAACGCTGCAAATCAATTTGATTAGTTTGTACATTGGCTACACCTGCAATGTACCAAGGCATTTGGCTTGCTTCTATAAAAGAACTTAAAGTTGGATGGATTACGACAGTTACTTGCTCAGGTATATTTAGTCCCCATGATTGCTCGAGTTCCCTCTTAGCCTCTTGCAATATTGCAAATACTTCTGGTAAGTATTTAGCGTCTGCTTTTGAACTAATGATAGAAAAAGTGCCGTCTGTAGAATGCTCCTCAGAAAATCCCCAGAAAAAGACACTTATAACTAAGGTTAGTAAAAAGATTTGTTCTTTAAAAGTAAGCATCTACCTATAATAGCAAGGGCTCTTAATTTGAGGTGAATGTTAACTACTGCCCAAAGTCTATGTAGATTCTTGCCTCTTATATTGTAAGATGCATTCTAAGTGCAAAGAAGAGTTTTTCATGCACTAACTTAATAAATTTGCCTTTGCTCCTCAATACAGCAGTAAGTTCCTGTTTTAGGAAAAGGTTTTTCTGGCAAACTAACGTTAGGATTAAATTATAGTTTAAAGATAATAAGGAGATTGATCTAATGCTTACTTGGCAACTGCTTAAAAACTTTCCCTCAGACACACTCAAAGAAACCCGCTTGCAACTCCATTGGGCAGTACAATTAGTTGCAGCTGCTAACAATGCCACCTTACCTGCTAAAGATGACTATAGCCATACCAGCCTTTATCTAATCGATGAAGATGTGTTAGCAGGAGGTTTTGTTGATAGCCGTCAACCTTTTGCCACTGCTATACAGATTAGTAACCTGACCCTTTTAAATTTGGATGAGACTGGAAGGCCTGTAAATGCTTATGAGCTAGTTGGAGCAAAGTTTAGTGATGCTCTAGCATGGCTCAGTGCCTCTTTAGGCGGACTCGGTTCACAAGATGTCAATTTAACAAAACCCACTTATGATCTGCCCGAACATCCTGTTGCTAGAGATGAGAAACCTTTTGAACCAAACCTTGATGTCCTAGCTGAATTTTCTAAATGGTATGGTAATGCTCATAAAGCTTTAAGCGAAGTAAGAAAAAATGAAAGTTCTTCTCCTGTACTCTGCTGGCCACATCACTTTGATATAGCTACGCTTATTAATTTAGGGGAAGGAAAGTCCGTAGGAGTAGGCCTAAGCCCCGGAGATAGTAGCTATAATGAACCATACTGGTATATTTCACCTTGGCCTTATCCTCAAGAATCTAATCTTCCAAAGTTATCTATAGGTCACTGGCACACTGAAGGTTTTACAGCTAGTGTTTTGAGTAGTCCAGAGGCTTTGCGAGCAAACGACGTTGTTGCAGAGCAAGAAGAAAGGCTGGGAAATTTTCTCGAGCTTGCTATAAGCTTTTGTAAAGGGCTGTTAAGCACATAAATTAGCTAATGCAAATCAGAAATTTTTAACTTTGCTAAAATTGGCACTTCTAGCACCTTGAGCCTTGCTGATGAGCCTATAGTGATTCCTCTTCTAAACAAGAAATTATCAACAATATGCTGCCCTTCTATAGTAAAGTAGAGACGCAAAATTCTGTGTCTCTACTAGGCATACATGTCATCCCTACACTATATAATCTTTAAAAAGATTGTCTTCCTTTCCTAGTTTTAGCAAGTTGTAGCAAAGGAGTAGTAAAAGTATAAGCCACACCTTGGTCTATTTTCCCATTAACATCAGCAGAGTGTGCTCCCACAATAATAGATTCACCACTAATGGCAACAGAATTACCGAAGTTATCTCCTCTGGTACCATCTTCAGCTGTTAGTTTGGCAAGCTGCTCCCAAGCCCCTGAGCTTTCCTCAAAAATGTAGGTAGAGCCTTGAAAGTAACTATCTGAATCAACATCGTCAAGATATGATCCTACAACAATCCTATTACCATTTATATCTACTGAGCTACCAAAATGATCTCCTCCCTCACCATCTTTTGCAATTAACTTGTCAACTTGCTTCCACTCACTTGTACCAAGCCAACCATCTTGTGCCTTGAAAACATAAACAGCGCCTTGAGATATTTGATTACCATAGGTATAGCTTTCAGCACCTACAACTATAGTTTCTCCATCTATTGCTACAGCACTACCAAATTTGTCGCCTGACTTCCCGTCTGGGGCAGTAAGTGTATTATCATGAGCCCACCTATTACCTTGTTTTTTATATACATGTACAGAACCTCGAGCAGATTTTCCATCTACCTCTTTATCTTTAGCTGCAACAATAGCGATATTATCATCTATGGCTACAGCATTACCAAAACTATCAAATGCTTTACCTGTACTGACTTGCAGTTTAGTAGTTTGTTGCCATCTATCTCCTTGTTTAGTAAAAACATAAGCAGCTCCTTTAGCAATACCATTGTTTGTTTTAGAGCGTTGTGCACCAACTATAATAGTATTGCCACTAACAGCTACTGAACTCCCAAATAGATCTCCTGCTTGACCATCATTAGGAGTAAGCCTAGCTACTTGTTGCCAAGAATTTTTCTCTTCAAATACATAAACAATACCTTGTGCAGCCTTACCATTGGTATCATTTGATGGTAACCCTACGACAGCAGTGCTATTATCGATAGCTGCTGATATACTTGATTGATCAAAAAAATCACTGTTCTCTAAAGATAGTCCAGCAACTTGCTTCCAAAAATTGTTCTCTTTATGGAAGATGTATAAAACACTTTGATCTTTACCCTCAAGATTAGCTCCTACAATAGCTCTATTAAAGCTTATATCTACGACCGAGCCAAAAGAAGCTGTTGAAGCATAGTTGCCCTCGAGCTTATAAGTTGAATATTGATCACTTTGTGCTTGGGACAAAGTACCTAATAGCAAGAAGTTTATGAAAACAATAATCTTTATCATATTTAATCTCCTACGGCTGGAACCATCCTTACCGAAGTCAAATTTATTCCCTAATGTCTTTATTCCTAATATCAAGGAAATTAAGGCGTTTCTTACTTTACAGTCTTTCCGCACTTAAATATTAAAGATTACACATCTATGAACTTACATTGTCCTAGTAGTTGTATATGTAATAACTTAAATAAAACTTACAAACTTCCCTATCTGATTAGAAACATAAAGCTACGCAAACACAGAAAGTGCATTGGGTATCATTTATAATATGCGCTATAATAAAACATTTCTTTTTTTTAATAGTTTATATAATTCTATAATTCGCAAGGTAAAATATTTAATGAGTAACTTTCACTAAAATTTAGAACCTAAACCCCCCTCAAAAAGTAGAGGCGCAAAATTTTGCGCCCCTACCAAGCATCTATGCCACACCTACATATGCACATGCACCTTATCTTTAAAAGGGTTGTATTCCTTTCTTAGCTTTAGCAGCTTGTAGCAAAGGAACAGTGAAAGTATAGGCCATACCTTGGTCTATATTCCCATTAATATCTGAAGAAGGCGCTCCCACAATAATGTCTTCGCCACTAATGGCAACAGAATTACCAAAGTTATCTCCTTTGGTACCATTTTCAACTGCTAGTTTAGTAAGCTGCTCCCAAACCCCTAGCCTTTCCTCGAAAATGTAAGTAGAACCTTGAAAGTAACCATTTGAATCAATATTGTCAAGGTAGGCTCCTACAACAATTTTATTACCATTTATATCCACTGAACTACCAAAATGATCTCCTCCCTCACCATCTTTCGCAATTAGTTTAGCAACTTGTTCCCACTCACTAGTGCCGAGCCAGTTATCTTGTGCTTTGAAAACATAAGCAGCTCCTTGAGATACTTGGTTACCGTAGGTATAGCTTTCAGCCCCTACAACTATAGTTTCTCCATCTATGGCTACAGCACTACCAAACTTGTCACCAGACTTTCCGTCTTGAGCAATAAGTGTATTGGCAAGGGCCCAGTTACTTCCTTGCTTTTTATATACATATACAGAACCTCGAGCAGGCTCTCCATTAACCTCATTACTTTTGGCTGCAACAAGGGCAATATCACCATCTATAGCTACAGCATTACCGAAACCATCAAAGGCTTTACCTGCACTTGCTTGAAGTTTGGCAGTTTGTTGCCAGTTATTTCCTTCTTTAGTAAAAACATAAGCAGCTCCTTTAGCAATACCACTATCTGTTTTAGAGCGCTGTGCACCAACTATAATGGTATTGCCACTAATGGCCACCGAGCTGCCAAAGAGATCTTCTGCTTGACCGTCATCAGGAATAAGCCTAGCTACTTGTTGCCAAGAACCTTTCTCTTCAAAAACATATACGATGCCCTGTGCAGTTTTACCATTGGTATCATTCCATGGCAATCCTACAATAGCAGTACTATTATCAATAGCTGCTGATATGCTTGATTGGTCAAAAAAGTTACTATTTTCTAGGGAAAGTTCAGTAGCTTGTTTCCAAAGATTATTTTCTTTCTGGAAAATATATAGAACACTCTGGTCTTTACCTTCAAGATTAGCTCCCACAATTGCCTTATTTGAGCTTATATCTACAACTGAGCCAAAAGAAGTTATCGAGGCATCATTACCCTCGAGCTTATATAAAGTTGAATATTGATCACTTTGCAATAGAGCAAAGGTGCCTAATAGCAAGAAATTTAAGAAAATGGCAATTTTTATCATATTTAACCTCCTACGGTATTTAACTGATCGCACCTGAATTAAGGCGCTGATGAATGAGCCACCGAGCACATTAAAGATGTTTGGGGGCTTAACAAAAGGGATTTGTGGCCGTTTCATACTTTCCTTTCTGGACACAAAAAGAAAATCTAAGCATTGGGAAAAATGCAATTTAATCTGCTAAAATAAATATAGCAGCGTCCTTGCTGTGTCCTTTCGATGGAACTATTCCCGCCAAGGTCAGGTCCATCGATTTACTAACGCCTTTTTCCTAATATCTAGGAAATTAAGGCGTTATTCACTTTACTACTTCATACAAAAACTTGCAAGGGGGGTGTATTTGTTTATAGTATACGCCATAATCAAATAATTTCTTTTTTTAAATGATTCACATAATTCTACAATTTGCAAGTAAAATGTCTTATAATTAATTCTATGGAAACTAAAAGGCCTAATGAAACTCCCAATCAGGAAATATCTTTAAGGTTATCTGACTTTTTAGATGACCATGTCATTGAGATAAAGGATTTACATACAAAATGGTTAGAACTAGCAAAACAAGAAGGCTTTGATGAAATTGGGTTGTCTACTCTTTACACCTATACTCGTAAAAGTCAGCGTATACCTAGTGTTAAAACGCTTTACAGGTTAATTACTGTTCTTGAGGAGTTAACTCACGAAGAAGTAAATTTAAAGGACTTAGTGGTCACGAGAAGGCAGTATGGGCTACATGAAAAACAAAAAAGTATAGAAAAGGATCTCCTTTATTATCAGAGCAAATTCAGTAAAATTGATGTTCAACGTTCGTCCACTGTAGAAAAGCTATCCTTTGATAAGGAGGAAGCTAATCTTCTGTTTAGGATAGAGGAAATAGATGATCCCCTTGTGAGAAGTCGTTTATTAGTTAAGTTAGGAGATGTTTTCTACTTATGGGGAAATTACTTCTGGGCAAAAGATGTTTATGAAAAAGCAGGGGAATTAGTAGGTATTGAAAAAGTTACTAATGATGACAGAAGTTCTGGGGTATTGGTGGATTATAAAAAGGCAAGCAGGGAGCAAGTTGAAGTTTTAGAAAGGCAAAGCAATACTTATAAAAAAATAGAGGCGTCTCCAAAAGCCTTTAAGATATGCCAGCTTGCCCTAGATAGCTTGAGGTTGATACGCGATTGGACAAGTAAAGATTTTATTCTAGAAGCTAGTCTTCTACGTATACAAGGTGACTGCTTACGCAGGATGGGTTTTAAGCAAGCAACAGTTTATTATGAGTTAGCACTTAATTCAATAGAGCATCTGTTGGGTAAAGATGCTAATGATTTAAGAGGTCACATAAATAATGGTTTGGGCATTTTGTTACAGGAGAGTGGCAGGAGAGTGGATGAGGCAATTGAATACCATCGCAAGGCTTTAGCTTCATTTAAAGTATCAGGGAGTACCAGAAACAAAACTCATGCCAAAGTGTATTTAGCAAATGCCCTATACCGCAAAGGACTAGTTGTTCAAGAAAATCCTCGTGAAGGTTTATTGAGAGAGGCGCGCAGGCATATTATTTCTTGTAAAAAAGAGTTTGAGAAAATTGGTGACAGAAGTGGTTTAGGTAACTGTTATTTTGTTGAAGGCTTGCTCAATACTTCTACTTCTTACCGTAAAGATTATAAAGAGGCTATTTCTTCTTTTGACAAAGCTTATGAAATTTACAGGGGTTATGACTGTAGTGAGAATATTCGGAGTCAGTTTTACGCTTTAATACTGAAGAGTAAAGCCTTGCTAAATAAAGATAAAAATAATTTAGAGGAACACCTTTTAAACCTCGAGCAAGCAGTGAATTGTTTACTCGAAGCAGAGAAAAAAATTAAAAAGGGCCTAAAAGACTATAGAGGAGAGTTATATCTTTATATTACTTTTAGTGCTTATTACCTAGAGAAAATGAAAATAACAGAGGAGGGTAGTGATAGAGAAAGCTTTAGGTCTAAAGCTAAGGAATACTGTAAAAAAACCTTAGAGTATGAAAGAAAAGGCATCGAATTTAGCACTAATTTAACTTCTTTTAATCAAAACTCAGAAAAGCAAAATACACAGTTTAAAGAGAAATACAAGCAAACTGGTCGGGATAAATATTTAGCTAGTGCTTTATTGCATCTTTCATACATAAGCTTAGATGAAGCGCATTCTCAACAAAAAGAAGGCTTAATAGAAATAGCACACGAATTTCTTGATGAATCTTTTGCCCGTATTATCAGAGCAATTTCTATATTCGAGGATTACGACGACCAGTTAAATAAAGGAAAATGTTATGTTAGAAGAGCAGAAATTATAAAGAAGCGTGCACAACTAATGAACGAAGAAAATGAAATACCTTGGCTAAAAAGGCAGCATAACTACTATTCCATAGCACATAAATGTTTTGCTCGAGTTGATCGTAAGGATTGGATGAACACTGTAGAAAAAGAACTCTCCTATTTGTTGGATCAACTGCCAGCTAGTATAAGGTCTACTATTGTGTAGTACGTTACAAAGGTTGTTTTTTGGAGATTTTATAGTTACAACAAATTTTCATTATACTGTAATAACAATTCTTTGACAGAATTAAACTAAATGAAACCTTACTAACTGATTAGATCTAAGTTGAGCAGCTTTAGTTAGGTCTTGTGGCACAACTAAAGCAGGTTTACTATAACCACCAAGGGTACCTCTGTCATTTAAAAGCAGAAAGGGTTGACCGCTTGGTGTAATTTGAATAGTTCCTAAGGCTGTGGCTTCAGATATAATTTCACCACCTTTAACTTTTTCACCATCAAATCTTACCCCGACTCTATCAGCTTGATCTACCCTAAAAGGTTTAGCGCACAGCACCTCTAAAGCTTTAGCGTTAGCTTGTTCAGTAGCCAAAATCCTTAGAGTAGTTTCATTATTACGGCTCAAAGGATAATAAGGGATAAAGCTCCTATCTACAATAGATTTCTTGATTTCAGCTACCCCTAAAACATCACTTTCTTGTAAAGCACGACCTAGTTTGTTTTTGATGTCTACAGAAGCACTACCTGCAAATTTCTTGCTCTCTATGCCACCTGCTAAGGCTAAATAAGCAGTGCTACCTTCATTATTAGGTTCAAAACTAATGATATCCCCTTGCTTAATTGCAAAGCTGGTAAAAGAAGGTATGCTTTTACCATTGAGTTGAGGGTTTAAACCATAACCAGTAAAAGCTAATACACCTTTGTCTAAGACCTCAAATTCTGGGCCCTGATAGTGTATTTCTAATATTGGTGTAAAAGGATCATTCCCTAAAAGACGGTTACCCAGCTGCGCAGCTTTTATATCTAAGGCTCCTGAGCGGCTTAAGCCAAAACGGCCTTGTAAAAAACGCCCCTCGTCCATTACTAAGTCCAAGAGACCTGCCTTAATAACTCTTAAAAGTGGAAGTTTAGGCTCTTTTGGCAAAAGTTCTAAAGTTTCTGGTTCATCGGGTGGTGTGCCCCTACTAAGTATAAAATTTACTTTGTCACCGGGGTTTAATAAAAAGGGCTTGTTACGCTGAGGGTCATAGATCTTTATTAAACTGTGCCCTAGCAAGCGCCACCCTCCCGGCGTACTTGTAGGGTAAATACCTGTTTGGGCACCTGCTATGGCTACAGAGTGTGCAGGTACTTTGTCTCGAGGAGTTTCAAGCCGAGGCAATTGCAGAAATTTAGGTAATTGTCCTAGAAAAGGAAATCCTGCACTAAAGCCTAAAGCGTAAACTTGGTAAGTTGCTCGAGCATGCACCTCAATGATTTCCTCTACCTGTAAACCAGTTTCATCAGCTATAACCTGTAAATCCTGACCATCATAGACAACTGGTATTTCAACTTTTTGGCCAATAGAATCCTCAATTAAGTTATCTTGACAATGTGCCAGCCATAGTCTTACTTGTTTTTCTTTTAAAGTGCTAGGGTCATATTCTATATAAAGAGTTGTATAGCTAGGAATAATGTCAGTAATACCTTTGATAAGGTTGGCTAGTAAGGTATTGCTTAAAGTATGAATATAGTTGTTAGTGTCTGGGTTTATTTCTTCACAGAAGCGTATATGAAACCCTTGCGTAAACATGTTAATGCCAATTTTACAACAAATGGGCTCCTTGCTGAACAAATGTCCAATTTCTACTGCGTTTGCAGTATAATTTTGAAATATAGTAGTTTATATATGCCTTAAACTTTAAGGATAAGGAGAACAACGTGATAAAGAAATTAATCTATGTAACTGTCATAGTCAAAGACCAAGAAGAGGCTTTAAAGTGGTATACAGAAACTCTAGGCTTTGAAAAGCGCGATGACAGCAAAATTGGCGATATGCGTTGGTTAACTGTGGCACCACCAAAAGGTGAGGTAGCAATTGTACTGCAAAAACCTGTGCCTGCTATTCATGGTGGTGAAGAAGGAGTCAGCACCTTACTTAAGCGGCTAGGGCAAGGAACTTGGTGGGTTTTGGAAGTGGACGACTGCCATGCGACCTTTGATGATCTTAAGGCTAAGGGAGTTAAGTTTATGGAAGACGAACCTCAGCAAATGCCTTGGGGTATTTCCGCAAACTTTTTTGACCTTTATAGCAACCCTTTTAATATTATTGAATTAACTCAAGAGAAATCAACTGAAGCTGACAATGATTTTCAAGTCAAGACATTGATTGAGAAGCCTCTAGTCAGTATTCGCATGAAAACTACACCTGATAAACTTGTTGAAGCCTTTGAAGAAATTTTGCCCGAGGTAATGAATTATATTAAAAGCATAGGTGTAAAGCCATCAGGTCCACCTTTAGGGCGGTACCATTCTTACGGTCAAGAAATTGATCTTGAAGCAGGCATGACTGTTCATGAACCCATTGAACCCAATGGTAGAATTCAAGCCAGCACTTTACCAGCAACTGAAGTTGCTACAACTTGGCACATAGGAAACTATGACTCTCTTGGAGAAAGTTATCGTAGGCTTGAGGCATGGATGAAATCTGAAGGCCACACACCTGCTAAAGGGCCTTGGGAGGTTTACTGGACAAATCCTAAAGAAGAGCCTGATGAGTCGAAGTGGCGTACAGAAATTATCTGGCCCATTGTTAGCAGTGTTTAAATGAATCCCCTACTAAAAAGAGACTTTGATATTCCTTTTAGTCAAATCAAGCCAGAGCATGTTGAACCAGCAATACGTGAGGCACTTGACACAGCTCAGCATGAACTCGAGCAGTTAACCCAAAATCAAGGTCCTTTAAATTTTGAAAATACCTTAGAAGCACTTGATGTCTTAGTAGAAAAGCTCAACCATTCTATTCGTTTAGCAAAGCACCTTATGAGTGTAAAAGATAGTCCGGAGCTTAGACAAGGTTACGAGGCTGTAGAAGCAGATTTTTCAGCCTTTTTTGCTAGACTACCCCTTAATGAAAAACTTTGGCAGATAATCAAATGCTATAGTGTTACAGAAGAAGCTAAGAGCTTAACTGGTGTAAAGAAACGTCATCTAGACAAAACCTTGCATGAATTCACCCACGCAGGGGCAGATTTACCTGATGATAAGAAAAAGCGAGCTGAGGAAATCAAGGTGGAGTTATCTGGGCTTCACACTAAATTTTCTAACAATGTCCTTGATGCTACTAATGCTTTTGAGTTCATTGCTAGTGAAGATCAGCTAGCAGGTTTACCCGCTTCAACTGTTCAACAAGCTAAAGAAAATGCTCAGAGTAAGGGTATTGAAGGATACCGCTTTACCTTACAAATTCCTTCATATCTACCCCTTTATGAAGTACAGTGATAAACGTGACCTACGCCAGCACTTCTATCAAGCCTATAGTAATTCTGCTTGTAAAGGAGAGTTTGATAACCGTCCTTTAATTGAGCGCATTTTAGCACTTAGAAAAGAATTAGCTGCTTTACATGGTTATGGACAATTTTGCTGATTATCGCTTAGAAATGAATATGGTCAAAAGTGGTGAGAAGGCTTCTGGCTTTCTAAAAGATATAACCGATCGTACCCAATTATATTTTGAAAAAGAAGTTCAGCTACTAAGTGATTTTGCTCAAAGTAAATTAGGCATCACTGACTTGCAGCCTTGGGATACTCCTTATGTTATGGAAAAGCTCCGCAAAGCCAAGTTTGATATTGATGATGAACTTTTGCGCCCTTACTTTCCTTTAAATAGCGTAATAAATGGTTTATTTGAGTTAGCTAGGAGGGTATTTGGCATTAAAATAACTCCAAGAGAAAACACTGAGCTTTGGTCTGATAGCATTGGTTGTTATGACATAAATGACGAGGATAACACCTATTTAGGATCGTTTTATGCCGATTGGTTTCCTAGAGAGTCCAAACGTTCTGGAGCATGGATGAATTATTTCTATACTGGTGGCCCACAACCTGATAATAGCTTTAAAACCTCATCTAGGCCTTGTGTGTGGGAATTTTACTCCACCACAGGAGGGTAAACCTGCACTGCTTACACACAATGAAGTTGAAACTGCTTTCCATGAGTTTGGCCACCTTTTGCATCATATGCTTTCCAAAGTAACTATTCCTGCTAGGTCTGGTACCAATGTGGCATGGGATTTTGTAGAGCTACCTTCACAAATTATGGAAAATTGGTGTTGGGAACGTGAAGCTCTAGATATGTTTGCTAGGCACTACGAGACACAAGAGCCCATTCCAGAAGAGCTTTTTGCTAAGATTAAGAGCGCTCGAGCTTTCATGGGTGCCTACTTGCAGATGCGCCAGCTTTCCTTTGGCACAGTCGATTTAGCATTGCATATTAATTATGACCCTAGCAAAAATGGTGATGCAGTCTCTTATGCTCAAAAAGTAATGGAGCCTTTTCAAATTAAACCTGAATTTGCCCATAATCATTTTATTACAGTCTTCTCACACATTTTCACAGGTAGTTATGCAGCAGGGTATTACTCTTATAAGTGGGCAGAGGTTTTAGATGCTGATGCTTTTACCCGTTTTAAAAAGTGAAGGCATTTTAAACCACAAGACAGGCCGTGCTTTTGTTGAAGCAATACTTTCACGTGGTGACAGTGACGAGCCTGAAAAGCTATTCCATGAATTTATGGGCCGCAAGCCAGATATAAATGCTTTACTAGAGCGTACTTTTGGACAAGTAAATTAGTAAAAATTAGTTGTGTTTCTAAATTTTTATAATAATACTACGGCGCAAAATTAAATAAGGCTGAGTTTTGTGAAGTTAATCCCCCTTATTAAAGAGGACTTTTTGTCCCTGCTTTTCTCCCTCTCCCAAATTTTGGGAGAGGGTTGGGGTGAGGGTTGAACATCGCCGAGATTACCTAAGAAGTATTTTGCGCATTCATCCCCTCCCAACCTTTTATAAGGGTAAGTTTTTCTCAAACATTTATTCACAAAGGACTCTTTTGTCAAAATGGTGCGCACGGCGCACCTTACTTCTAGGACGTATTTTCTGGGATTCTCACATAAAAAACCTACTCCTAAGAGCCCCATCAAGGGGAGGAGATAGAATTTTTGTGCTTGACATGAATTATAAAAATCCCACTCTTTTAAACTTCTAGTTACCCTTGTTAAGAGTTGATAGGAGGGATTAAATAACAATAACAGCTCAATTAAAAACAAAAATGCCATCACGAAAAGAAAATGAAGGAATAGTAGTGGTAGGCATTGACCCCGGCCTTGCTAATTTGGGCTTGGGGGCAGTGCTCGAGCAAAAACGCGAAGCAACTCACTTGGGCAGCAAGATAGTCCGTACTAGCAGCCACACTGCACAACCTGAACGACTCAATCATATCTTTAGTGAGGTTAAGAGTTTTTTGCAAGACCATCAACCTAATACCTTAGCAATAGAGGGGCAGTTTTTTAAACCTAGTGGCGATACAGGTTTCAAAGTTGGACAAGCTGTTGGGGTGTGCTTATTAGCAGCTTACCAATTAAATATTTCTGTTACAGAATATACACCCAAACAAGTTAAGCAAGTTTTAGTTGGTACAGGTGCTGCAAGCAAAGAACAGGTCATGTACATGGTAAAAACTATATTAAGGCTCAATGAACTAAAGAGCAATCATGTAAGTGATGCTTTGGCTTTGGCACTAACTTACTTAAGTAATAAACGCTTGCAAACATTGCCATAAATTTATTTGGGATTATCGAACACTGTTGCCCACACACCATCTTCAAAGTGGCATATTGCCGGTGCTCTATTTTGGCTGAAAAACTGCAGACGGATAAACACAGCCTAAGTTACTTAAATTATAGGTATTTATGACTTTCTCTGGCATTTAAAGTCTACTACTAGTATGTGCCAGTGTTTGAGTTTTCTCCGTCTAAAAGTTGTGTTTGCTCTACTGTTTGATAAAAATGTAACCAAGCAAACTCACCAAATATGTGAAAATTATGAAAGCCAAAACATTAATTTTTTGTGTGGAAAAAACTATGCATATAATTATCATATTCACTAATGTGTACAGAATAGATAAACCAGCCTCAAATAGTACAATGATAAGGGAGATGTACTTTAACAGGTGAATATTTGTAAATTTACAAGGAGTCAACCTTGTTTGAACGTTTAGGCAAAGTTGTTGGTCAGTATCCTCGAGCCATCCTACTAGCATGGATTATTCTAGTTGTAGCTGTTACGCCTTGGTCACAACGTGCTAGTGAAGTTTTAAGTAATGATGTAGGTGGTCGCCTTCCTAATAGTGAAGAAAGATTCGTCAGGCAAGTTATCAGAGAGCATTTTGCTAGTGAGCGTAAAATACAACTTTTCCTTACCACTACTATTACTAATTTAAATAGTGAGTCACTAGCTAAGGAGTGGCTAGTAGCGCAAAGTCAGTTTGAAGAAATCTTAACTGATTTACAAAATGTTAGTGGTATTACTAGCATAAGTTATAGCCGCAATAATAGTAATTTCCCTAGTTTTTCTGAAGTTAATAGCTCGAGCTTAGCACTCATACAGCTAAATACTGAAGATCTAGCTGAAGCCTCAACAATTACTAAACAAATTAAAGAACGCTTACCTAAGGAAGGATTATTATCCTATTATCTAACAGGAATTCCAGCTATTGACCTTGCCTATTTAGAAACAGTAGATCGTGATACAAAGCGGGCAGAACTTTTTGGTTTGCCTTTGAGTCTTTTGGTGCTTATAGTAGCATTTGGTGCACTTGTTGCTGCAAGCTTACCCCTCTTCGTAGCACTAATATCTATTTCCCTTTCTTTTGCAGCACTATTTATATTAGGGCAATTCTTAACCATTTCGGCCTTTGTACAAACTGTTACCACTATGCTGGGCATGGCAACAGGTATTGATTATGCCTTACTTATGGTTAACCGTTTTCGTGAAGAGTTATTAAAAGGCCATAGTCCTAAAGAAGCTGCTGTTTTGACCACTAAAACTGCTGGGAAGGCCATTACTTTGAGTGGTCTTACTGTAGTTATTGCCCTCACCGCCCTACTGATACCCCCGCTTGCATTTGTACGTTCTGTAGGGCTTGCTGGCATGACTGTCATATTCTTTAGCGTTTTTATTTCTTTGACTGCCTTGCCAGCGCTTTTCACACTCCTAGGTGAGCGTATAAACTTTATTAGCTTCAGTAAGCGTACATTGGGGCAACGCAGTCGGGGCTTTTGGCAGAGTAGGGCAGAGGAAGTTCTAAGGAGGCCCTTTGTGTGGCTATCTTTAGGATTGTTAATATTGTTAGGCCTTAGTTACCCAACATTTAGCATACAAGCAGGTTTTTCAAGTGTGAATGGACTCACTGAAAACACAGATGTACGCAAAGCTCAAATTATTCTAGAAGACTTAGAGTTAGATGGTTTATTACGCTCTTTTGATCTGATTGTTGATTTTGAGGACAGAGGATTTTTTCATCCTTCATCTGTAAACACTATAGCAAAACTTACTCGTGATATAGGAGGCCTAGACGATGTTACAGCAGTTTATTCCCCTACTAAAACAGGTAGGCTACCTCCACTTTTGAGACAGCAGTACTATGCTACCCAAGAACTAGCTATGCAAAGTCCTTTGCATAGTGTTGTTGAAGCAACGGTAAGTAAAAATGGGCAGTACACACTTTTGCGAATCTTTCCTAAAGCCAACATTTTGCCCAGAGAAAGTAGGGAGCTAGCTAGTGAACTAAGAGCTGTATTACAAAAGATTGAAGTAAATACTTTTCTAGGAGGAGACTATGTTTTCGAACATGACTGGATAACTGTACTTTATCAAAGCTTTCCCTATGCACTACTTACAGTTTATGCCATAACATTTATACTACTAGGTTTGGCATTCCATTCAATACTTATACCTTTAAAGTCCATCATCTTAAATACCCTTACTGTTAGTGCTGCTTTTGGAGTAGTTGTTTTGGTTTTTCAGAAAGGTTGGCTTGCACCCATTTTTGGTTTGTCTCAGGGCTTAGGCTTTGTAGAGGCTAGTGTACCTATTTTTATTTTTGCTATTGTTTTCGGTCTCAGCATGGATTACGAGGTTTTTTTAGTTATTCGTATTTTTGAAAATCATCAAAAAGGTCTAAATAGTAAAGAGGCCGTAATTCAAGCAGTAAGTGCTACAGGTGGAGTAATTAGTAGTGCAGCACTAATTATGCTACTCGTTTTTATAATGTTCATTTTTAGCCACTTAGTAATCATAAAAACCCTTGCACTTGGGCTTAGTGTTGCTATTTTCTTAGATGCCACTTTAGTGCGTTTAGCACTTGTGCCTGCTGTGATGCTTTTAGCAGGTAAATGGAATTGGTGGTTACCTAAGCCACTTAAGCGAGTGGTGAGGGGAGTTGATTTATCACATGATTAGTGCTGGCTTGATGATATTTGCCTATCTCAGCAGGCAAATATATAAAACTGGCCTAACCACTTCTGATGATTTGATGAATGCTATCGGACTAATTCCACATGAAGTTTGCTCTAAATGGAGCTATTCTATTTATCCAAGGGTTGCTTATGGCTCTTGATTTAAAGTGCGGGAACTTATTTTTTGACAAGTTTATTAGTTTGAAGAACCCCTCTATACCTTTGGATATATTGCTTAGAAAGCCTCTAAAATGACTTAGAGTAAATTATGGTAAAATGTCTGCTATGTTTGCTATATATTAAATTAAGAATTTACAAGGAGGTGACTCGAGTTGCCAACAAGTCCATTTGTCCAATTATTTGGTCGTAACCCGTTTAAATCTCTTCAAGAACATATGCGAGTTGTTATCTCGTGTGTAGATGAGATTCCACAGCTGTTTGAGGCTGTAACTAATGAAGATATTGATAAAGTAGCAGAAATAAAGGATCGCATTTTCCAGAAAGAGGCAGAGGCAGACAAAATTAAGAATGAATTACGTCAGCATTTACCAAGAACCACATTCCTGCCTGTTGGTAGGCGAGATCTTCTAGACGTACTTGACATGCAGGATTCTATTGCTGATGTTGCTCAGGATATTGCAGGGTTATTATTTGAGCGTTCTATGCAAGTCCCCCAACCATTGATGGACTCACTAATGCCTTTTGTAAATAAATGTATAGAAGTTTGTCACCATTCAGGAAAGATTATTGAGGAATTAGATGAGCTACTTGAAACGGGATTTAGAGGGAGAGAAGCTTCTACAGTGGATTATATGATTGAGGAATTGAATCGACTCGAGGATGATTCTGATAATCTAGGTGTGGAGCTAGCCCGCACTCTATTCAAACATGAAGATGATTTAAAACCAGTATCAGTAGTTTTTTGGTACCGTTTAATTGACTGGATAGGTGATCTTGCTGACTATGCTGAAAAAGTTGGTAATAGACTAAGGCTACTCATAGCTCAGTAATTTTACAAGTAGAAACAGATTAAAAGAAGTCTAGCTCTACAAAACCATTTCATGCAAGTATAAATCTTGAATGAGTTTTAAAGTTTAGTTTTTTGCAAGGATGCTTAGTTGAATTTATTTAGATTTTTATAGGAGTTTTTCATGGAAATTATTGCTGAGTATGGTGTTTGGTTCATAGGTTTAGCACTGATCTTTGGTTTTTATATGGCATGGGGTATTGGGGCTAATGACGTTGCTAATGCTATGGGAACCTCTGTCGGTTCCGGAGCTATTACAGTCATGACAGCTATTATTATAGCTGCTATTTTTGAATTTTGCGGTGCTTTTCTTGCAGGAGGGCATGTTACTAGCACTATACGCAAAGGTATTATAGATCCTAGTAATATCACCAATAATCCTGAATACCTGATTTACGGGATGCTAGCAGCACTTCTAGCAGCAGGTGTTTGGTTAATGATTGCTTCATCAAAAGGTTGGCCTGTATCAACCACACACTCTATTATTGGTGCAATTGTTGGCTTTGCTATGGCAGGTATTGGCATTGACGCAGTTAATTGGGGCAAAATTGGTGGAATAGTTGCTAGTTGGCTAGTTTCCCCATTGTTTGGAGGCACCCTTGCCTATTTGCTAATGATGAGCATCCGAATGCTAATATTGAATACTGAAAAACCCTTTGATAATGCGAAGCGTTGGGGGCCTATTTATATATTTCTTGTTGGTTTTATCATTACTCTCGTTACATTATTCAAGGGATTAAAGCATCTTAATATTGAATTAAGTGTTTCAGGAAGCTTTCTGATATCGGCAATAGTGGGTATTTTTGTAGCTATAGGTGGTTGGTTACTGATTAGACGTATCCAAATTGATCCTGCTGCTGAAAAAGATTTTCATTTTGCCAGTGTTGAAAAAGTGTTTGTGCCAATGATGATTTTTACAGCATGTGCCATGGCCTTTGCTCATGGTTCAAATGATGTAGCAAATAGTGTTGGACCACTTGCAGCTATTGTAAGCATTGTACAATCTGGAGGGCAAGTTGTTCAGAAGGCTAACCTACCGTTGTGGGTACTTGCTTTGGGCGGTGGTGGTATTGTAATTGGCTTAATGACAATGGGGTACAGAGTTATGCAAACTATAGGCAAGAAAATAACTAGCCTAACACCAAGTCGAGGATTTTGTGCGGAACTTGCAGCTGCTGCAACAGTTGTTCTAGCATCTCGTACTGGTTTGCCTGTTTCTACTACCCACATAGCCGTTGGTGCAGTTATGGGAGTAGGGATGGCACGTGGAATTGGTGCATTGAATCTTAGAGTTATCACTAACATTATAGTCTCGTGGGTCATAACACTACCAATAGCAGGTATCTTAGGAGCACTTTTCTTTTTTACTCTCAAAGGCATATTTGGCTAAGAGTTACTAGTGACAGTTATCACTTCCTGAATCAATAATAGTCCCTGTATCAGATATAAATTCCCAATCATAACTTTGAGGATGCAGAGTGAGCTTTAGAGCACCATGATGGTTATTATCTCTAAGTTCACTATTGGGCTTTGTGTCCTTTAAACTCCTTACACTCTTACCTCCTGTACCCACAACAAGTTGCCTAATACCTCTTGAGTTATCTAACTGACCACTTGGTGTCTGTGGAGCAAAACGTTCATAGTTGTGATCATGACCTGATAGAAATAAATCAGCGTTATACTCATATAGTGCTTTCCATAAATCTTCAAGATTTGAGTTATTGCCATGTATACCAGAACTAAAACGTGGATGGTGCGCATATGCTAGAATACACTTCGATGAGTTATTTGCTAGGTCATTCCTTAACCACTGTTCTTGATCCCCGTCAGCACTACAACCACCACGACCTAATTTTCCACAATTTGAGTTAAGGGCTATAAGGTGCCATTCACCTTTATCATAACTGTAATAACCTTTGCTGCTATCACCTGCTCTGCTACCGAAATAGTCAAAGTATCCTTTAGCTCCAGAAGTTAAGTATTCATGATTGCCAACTGCAGGATAAGTGATGCTCTTAAACCTACCCCAGCTAGGATCGTAAGATTCTTGAAACTTCCAGAGTTTCCCATCTTCATATTGCAGATCCCCTAGAGATAAGACGGCTACAGGATTAACAGTTTCTATTACCTCTGCGACAGCTTTCATGTGACAAGAATCTTTGGTACCGTTGCCATCATTAAAACGAGAAGAGTCAGGGTCACAAGCAATATCTCCTGCTGCGGCTATGGTGACAGATGTCGAGGAAGAGTTACTTATAGTACCTATAGTAATTGTAGTTGTAGCAGTGGTAAAATTATTGTTAGTGTCAATTACTTTTAATTTAGCAGTATAGTTACCAGTAGAAGTGTACTCGTATTCCTTACTAGCTGTACTCGTACAATCGCTAAAGTTAAAATCGTAGTTACCATCATCATTAACATCCAAGCTGCAATTTAAAGCATCACCATCAGTGTCTGACACAGACCAAGAGTAAGTTACTATTTCTTTGGTTTTTGCCTTATTAGGAGTTACACTAAAACTAGTTATGTTTGGGGTACTATTACCAGTCCCAGAAATATATTCTACATAAAGCAAAGGAGCTTTTGTAGGTTCACCATCATAGGATTCTGCTACTCGTTTACCAGTTCCAGTAATGATAAATACCATAGTATTATCACTATCCCAACTAGGTTTATTGACAATTTCTTGTACTATTGGGGCAAGATCAGGAGTGCGCTTAGACTGGCCTTGGCCTGTCCAAGGAGAAGGTGACCAAGAAACACTAGTCTTGGTCTTAGGTCTTAAGGAAATATTATTTTTAGTGCTAATAAAAGGTGTACTATTATCTGCGTCCTGACTTTTTATAATAAGATTAGTTTCTTCAGTACTTGTCTCATCAACAGTGAATTCTATGTAAGCATTTTTAATTTTTGCCTTCTTGGGAATATTTACTCCAGTGAAGCGTATGCCTACCTGCTGATTATTATTGTCATAAGTTAGCTCTAGGTCACTGCTATCAAGATTAACGCCGCCGTGACCTTTTTCTTCAGCATCATCAAGACCACTAGTTACCCTAGTTCTAAAAATAGCAATGTCAGAGCTGGCAGCAGTAAAGTTGCCACTTTCCCTTTCAGAGGCTGTGTTTGGCTTATTTGCCCGAGAGACAACAAAAAATAATACTATGCTTAGAAATAAACCTAATAAGACAAATATAAAGTTTGAATATAAGTTTCTAGTCTTAGTCATTATCATTGGTGGAAACCACTACCTCTGGTAGTGGTCTAGTAAAAAGTTCTACTAGTTAAGCAATGATGTATTTCCCTAGAAGGTTAAAGAAAGGGAAATACATGCCCAAGAATAGCAGATACAAAAAGTTGTCACACTCAATTTACAGTTGTGAGTATCACGTAGTTTTTTGTCCAAAGTATCGTTTTAGAGTGCTGAAGGATGGAGTAGAGGAATCCTTGAAGCAGATAGTATACAAGTTGTGTAGAGAAAAAGATAGAGTAGAGGTGTTAGAACTGAACATAAGAAAGGATCATGTACACATGTTGGTATCAATCCCACCAAAATATTCTGTGTCAGGGATAATGGGCTTTATCAAGGGAAAGTCAGCAATAAACATGCTAAAGATGTATGGAAGGAAGTTAAGAGGATATCCGCAAAAGAGCTTATGGAGTAGAGGATATTGTGTAAGCACAGTAGGGTTAGATGAACAAAAGATAAGGAAGTATATACGTTGGCAAGAGCAGAAGGAAAGAGCATTAGAGGCACAACAGAGGAGCCTATTTGAGTAGTATCGGGCACTAGCGTCCGATACCCCTTCTAGGGGTTAACAAAACAAGCCACCACCTCTGGTGGTGGTTTTATGACTTTGAAGAGTCTCCTTACAACCCTCTTTTTAGATAGCTTTCAAAGTAAGCTTTGATAAGAATTTGCCTAATGTTTCAACAAAAAAACTAGTTTTAGACTAGTTTGATGATGTCAAGATTTTGTCAAGCAATGTGGCATGGTAGGGATATCATTAAAGTCTGCTTGCAACAAGCTCATTGAGCCAAAGTTTCTATGTGTCTAGAGGGTGTTTTAAAAATACTTATTCTTTAAACTCACAGGCCGTCTGATAGCCAAATGCTTGGTAATAATATCACACATAACCATATAGGTAAAGGCTTTACTTGTTTTAGTTGATATCTCATAATCTTTACTCAAGTATAAGGTATAAGGTCTAGTTGAAAAATGTTATCCTATTAACCATGTGCGGACGTTATACAGCTCACTGGTCAGCAGCAGAATTTAAGGAGACTTTTGCAGTACAGCAACCCCTTGACTTTACTCCTAGTTACAATATTGCTCCTACTACACAAGTAGTGATTGTTAGACAACAAGAAGAAGCCCGCGAGGCTACTTATGCACGCTGGGGGCTAATACCAAGCTGGGTAAAGGACTATAAAAGTTTTAAGCCTCTTTTTAATGCCAAAGCAGAAACTGTACATGAAAAACCTTCTTTTAAAGATTCTTTTAAAAGGAAACGTTGTCTTGTACCAGCAAGTGGTTTTTACGAGTGGAAAGATAAACAACCACATTACATTAGAGTCTTGGATTCTTCTTTGCTTGCTTTTGCAGGTTTATGGTCCCGCTGGTCTTATGGTGGGGAAACCATAGAAAGCTGTACTGTTCTAACCACCACACCAAATGAGCTTATGAGTAAGTTGCATCATAGGATGCCAGTAATATTACAGGCTAAAGATTATTCACTTTGGTTAGATGATAGTAAAAGTGAACAGGAAGAGCTCGAGCACCTATTCACTCCCTTCCCTGCTGAAAATATGTCTACCCACCCTGTTGCTCAGGATGTTGGAAACGTTAGGAATAATGGCCCAAACCTAATAAAAGCCATTTAGCTAGTATTTAAGGCAAAGGCTTCTCGCCAACGCTGTTCAGTAAAAGTCATGTAAACTATTTCAGCACCACAGTGTATGCAAACGACATCACGCCTTTTTCTTTCCGCCGTTTTAATCCAGCAATTATTTTTACATTTCACGATATACCTAGGGGGCGTAAATTCAACATCATGGCAACGTTCTCCTGAACAACCAATTTCAATGGCTTTTGCTTTCCAAACAGCGTCATGATTATGCTTTGAACCGACTAGGGCATGTGCAATTTCATGTAAAATAGTGTTTTTAATCTCCTTGTTTGAGGCGTATCTTGCGTATCCATATGATAAGGAAATTACTTTCCTTCTATAATCACAGCACCCCGCTCGTTTGCTACCATTGTCAAATTCAAATTGCCAGCTTATTAAACTGTGCTTTACCATAAGCTTTTTAGCTAGTCTTTTTATAGCCTCGAGCTCCAACCCACTTCGATTTTTCCCAACATCACTATTTTGCTTAGAAAGTAACCTTAACATTTCATAGGGAATTTGGTACTCTTGATCATTTTCGCAAACGATGTGAGCACGCTTTGGATTAAGTCTAGCAATTACGCCTGATAGTATTCGTTTTTCAAACTTAAAACTTACCCTGTCATTAACATGAAATTTTAGCCTTAGATTATCTTTGTAAAATTGTTTCATGGCCTGCTTGTTATTATGTACTTATGTTAGAAGTTATTGCCACTTATAATGCTCCTGCAGCCATCGGCCCTTACTCACAAGCTATTAAAGTTGGAGATTTTATTTTTGCCTCAGGGCAAATTCCGTTAAAGCCTGATGGTACATTGAAAGCAGGCGATATAAAAGCTCAAACAGAGCAAGTTTTAAATAATTTAAGGGCGGTACTAGAAGCTGCCGATGCTAGCCTTGATAGAGTAGTGAAGTGCACTTGTTTTTTAAGTGATTTGAAAAACTTTGCTGCCATGAACGAAGTTTACAGCAGTTTTTTTAAGCATAATGCGCCTGCTCGTAGCACTATAGAGGTAGCGCGTTTGCCTAAAGATGTGCTTATAGAAATAGATGCTATTGCCTATACTAAAAGCTAACAATTTAATTTGCTAAAGTAATTTGTTATGGCTCTAACAAGTTGCCATTGCTGTGGCCTCGTACAAAAAATGCCCCCTTTGCTTCCTAAGCATTATGCCTACTGCTACCGTTGTCACACGCAGTTGAGCAATCAACAAAAAACAAATCATTGGGCAATTGCTTGGGGAATTTCAGGGTTGCTTTTTTATGTCCCAGCCTTATTCTTACCTTTACTTAAAGTCGAGGAGTTAGGACACCATTACGAAAATCATCTTTTAGGAGCTATTTTTACCTTGTTTACTGATGGGCATAGGCTTATTGCAATAGTGGTCTTGTTTTTTTCAGTTATACTGCCTGCTTGCAAGCTAATGGTACTTATTTTGCTTTCCAATAAGAGTTTACTTATGCGCTCGAGCCACAAAGCCTCTCTCTACAAAATACTCGATGGCATTGGCAAATGGGGCATGTTAGATGTTATGATTGTCGCTATTTTAATTGCTTATATTAAAGTTGGTGACATTGTAAGTATTACCGCAGGTATAGGGCTCTTAGCTTTTACTTTAATGGTGCTTTGTAATCTGCTAGCAAGTCTTAGTTTTAACTCTCATCTTATGTGGGAGCAGAATGAGTGATGTTCCTACTGCCATATCACGCCCCAAAAGGCGTTGGTCATGGGCTTGGCTTATTCCTGTATTAGCACTCTTTAGTGTTGCAAGCTTAATCTATTTAGGTATGAGAGAGCAGGGCATAGCTATTACCATCTTATTCAAAGAAGGTCATGGCCTTAAGGTGGGAGATAGGTTGCGTTATCGTGGGATTGATGTTGGGGAAGTAAGCCATATTGATCTAACAGAAGATGCCCATGCAATTCAAGTTATTGTACAGCTTACTCGTTCTGCTGAGATAATTGCTAGAAAGGGCAATGTTTTTTGGATAGAAAGACCAAGGATTAGCTTAAGAAATATTTCTGGTTTAGAGACCCTTTTGGGAGCAAATTACTTACGTGTCTTACCTGTTCCTGAAGGTGTAGCACAATACTCTTTTATTGGCCTTGAGGAACCACCTTTAAAGAACCTTTTAGAATCAGGTGGTTTAGAAATCACTCTCTTAGCTAAAGGTATGGGGGCACTACAACGCGGTGCACCTATAAGCTACAGACAAATTGTTATAGGTACTATTACTGAAGTTGATCTTGCTAGGGATGCTAGTGCCGTGATGGCCATTGCTTACATAAGGCCAAAATACACCTCACTAATTAGAGAAAACACTCGTTTTTGGCGCAGTCCTGCTGTTTCTTTTGATGCTGGTTGGTTACGGGGTATATCTGTAGAACTGGCTTCTGTACAGGCCTTGCTAGATGGAGGGGTCAATATTGCTATTCCTGAAGTAAATGCTGGCGCAAAAGTCGAAGATGCTTACCAATTCACCTTGTATGATGAACCTGAGCCAGAATGGGTAAATTGGAGGCCCTACTTACCTTTAGAGGAATTACAATTAAGCCAAAGCTTACCTAAAGCAGAAATCCTAACAGCTAGTTTGGTGTGGGAAGAAGGCAATGCATGGACATTTAATTTAAGTCAACAAGTACGACATAGCACTATATTCCCTGTAGAGGGAGGATTCTTAGGGGCGAGTAATAGTCTTCTGCCTCCTAAAAGAGCAAATGAAGGGAAAACATACTTAAACTTAGCAGATATACAAATTAATTTAATTGAAGACGATATCCTTTTAAGCAATGATTTAGCTTTTTTACCCCTGAGCCATAATTATGAGCCGTGGAAATTCCGCCTGCCTGAAATTGCAGAGGATACTTTTGTATATATTGATAAAGAAAGCCGTCGCTTTGTTGCAGCACACCACTATAAGCAAGAAGAAAATCACTGGCAGCTTAATGACACTACAACATTTGATTTCTCTTGGCATGGGGCTTTGGTAGTTTCTGCTAAAGATGACTTTGCTTTAGGGATATTACTTTTGGACAAGTTGCCAAAAGTAGCTTTTTGGGTCCCTAGTAGGTGAAAATTCTATTCTATTTTTTACTAGCTTTCGCCTAGTAGAGTTTTTATATAAAGGTCAAAAACTTGATAAGGTTGTGCCCCTTGTAAATTGACTCCTTGTACAGTGCCATCCTCATTTAAGTTGCCTACGATAAAACCCGGAGTGCCACGAATACCTACTTGCTGTCCAGCTCTAGTATCTTGTCTTACCTCATCTAGGTAACGATCTTCAGCTATACAGGCCTCGAGTTCCTCAGATTCTAAATCGTATTCAGCAGCTAGCTCTTTAAGCATGTCAACATTCTTGCGTCCTGAGCGCAAGTACATCTCGTGGATAAAATCAACATAGTCACTATCTCCTAATTGCTCTCTAGCACATTCAGCAGCAGAAGCAGCAGCTTGTGATATTTGCCCTCCTACACCAATATAATCACGGTAAACATAACGAACCTTACCCGTCTTGATGTAATCTTCTAAGATTTGGTCAAAGGTATCTTGATGGAAACGACCACAAAAACCACAATTTAAGTCGCTAAACTCAATAAGAACAATGGGTGCGTCCTTATCACCTATAAAAGCGTCGTCATCAATACCAACTTGTAGGGTGCGAGTATTGCTAGCCTCAGTTTTAGCTTGCTCAAGTGCTGCCTCTTCTTGTTCAGCACGCTGTTCTGCTACCTGCTCATCTTGATAATTTACTATAGCGTCAATTGTGGCCCTAGGCAAGTTGGGCACAGCAGTTTCTAAGGTAGCTAAGCTTTTTTCTAAGTTTGCCAACCTTGTCTCGAGCTGGAGGTAACCATAAAACAAGGCTCCTAAAGTAATTACAAAAAGTAAAGTTATCCAAATAACTAATCCTGTTATGGAAGCTTTGGAAGTTTTAGATGAAGGTGTTTCTGATTGTGTAGGGGTATCTGACATAGTGGTCATTATATAATTATAAAGTGTAAGAAATAAAAATTTTGCGCAAGAATTTGTACTTTGTGAGTTTAGTCGCGAGAAATAGTTTGAAAGTGCCAGCTATCAAAGTTAGAGGTAAGACACTGGTATAGTTACATGATAAGACAATAAAGATTTGTTAATTCTTTTGTAATATTACTGTAAACGTTTGATAACATTAGATTAAATGTGATAAAGTTAACTAAGGTTATTTTATTTAAGATAAGCAATAGGAAAACCTTTTTACAAATTTATTTTGCTAAGTATATCCATAACTCACCTATATTTTTTAATTTTTGAAACCTAAAAAGCTTAGGCTCAGTTGTTGAAAATGTTGTTTTAGAAGGAATTGCATGAAAAAATCATCACACTTTCTATTTTTATTACTAATTGCTTTACTAGTAGTTTTCTGCAGCCTTGTTGCCTGTAATGTGCAACAAGCTGGACCCAACAAAAGCCTAGAATTAACAGTAACTCAAACATTTGATGTTTATAAAGATTCTAGCAACCCCAATCTTTATCATGCTGATTCTATTACTACTACTTCATCCTACGCTGGTACATTAAAACAAGTTGTAGAAGGGGTTATTAACGAAGTTGATTTGGATGGTGGAGGAACAATTGCTTTCCGAGCAGGTGTGTTTGACTTAGGCTCAGACTCTTTGAAAATTGTAAATAGAAATAATATAACATTTGAAGGTCAAGGCATTGATATTACAACAATAAAAAATCACTCTAATAATACAACCCTTGATACTGAACCTTTTAATGCCACAAACAGTGATAACATTACCATTAGGGATTTAACAGTTTCAGCTGGGGGAGGGCCTCGTTTGACTAGCGACGCTATTGACGGTGATGGCGCTAATAATTGGCTTATTGAGAATGTCAAAATAGACAAATCACGCGGCAGCGGTATTATTCTTGATGGTAAAGGGGATGGACAAAAAGCGGAAAACAACACTATTCGTGATTGTGTTATTGATGGTGATGATATATCAGGAAATGGAATTGAATTACTAGCTGCAAAGAACAACCTTATAGAAGATTGTACCATTACCAATATATCTAATGGAGTTGGTATTTCTATTAACAAATCATCTGACAATCCTACACAGGGTCAACCTAATAAGAAATCTAATGACAATATCATTAGGAATAACACTATAAATAATTCAGGTCGAGACGGCGTTAAGGTTAATAGTGGCAACCGAAACACAATTACAGGAAACGCCCTTACGAATGGTGCAACTAATGGCATTCACCTTATATCTCGTGATGGCATTACTTGTGATGGCAATATTATAGAGTTTAATACAGCTGCTGATAACATTGAGTACGGCCTGACAATTGCTGACCCAGAATGTAACCGAACGGTGGTTTGGGATAACAACAACTTTACTGGTAATGGTGTTGGAGACATTGATGACAATGGCACTAATACAATCTATAAATCAGGAGGGGGTGCTGGGAACCTTACTTTCACACCTACTGATGATGCTACCATTCGAGAGAGTAGCCCAAATCACAACTACGGAAACAGTGCCAATATAGAAGCTGATGGAAGTCCGCGCAAGGATGCACTCTTACGCTTTAATGTAAACGGAGTTGGAACAGCTAGTGTTAATACTGCTACTTTGCGCCTCTACGCTACTGATGGATCAAACCTTGGTGGTGATTTTGTTGAAATAACTACCACTAGTGGTAGTTGGGACGAGGGTACTGTAACTTGGAACAATGCACCAGCTGGAAATGGTATATCACTAGGCTCACTAGGTAAAGTGAGCCCCGGCAACTGGTACGAACTAAATGTGACACCACTTGTTAATGGAGATGGTCCTGTTAGCATTCGCATTAGCTCGAGCAGCAGCAATGGTGCAGACTATGCCTCTAAAGAAAACTCTAACGGTAATGCCTCTGAACTGCTTATAACGACAGACTAGAAATCATTATTTTTAAATGCTAGTGAAGGGTGGCCAAAACCTCGGAGGTTCCACAATCTTCGAGGTTTTTTATGGAAATCTTATGGTAGTTTCTACAAATGATAGTGATAAGTACTGCTATAGTTAGATGAGAAGATTATAAAAGTTTATTAATTCTCTTATTATATTACTGTAAATACTTGATAACATTAGGTTAAATGTAATATAATTAACTAGTGTTATCTTAAATTAAGATAAGTAGTAGATAAAGCCTTTTTGCAAATTTACCTTGCTGAACATATATAGCTCATCTATTTTCTTAAATTTTAGAAGCCTAAAAACTTAAACTCAGTTGTTAAAAACGTTTTCTGATAAGGAGCTGTATGAAAAGATTAACACATTTCCCATTTTTATTACTAGTTGCTTTACTAATAATTTTCTTTGGTCTTGTTGCCTGTAACGTGCAGCAAACTGAGCCTAACAGAGGCTTGAAAACCACAGTGACACAAATATTTGATGTATATCAAGATTCTGGTAACCCTGATCTCTATCACGCTGATTCCACTACTACTAGCTCATCTTATACTGGCACTCTTAAGGAAGTCGTAGAAGATGCTATGAGTGAACTTAACTCAGGTGGTGGGGGTACAATTTCTTTCCGAGCTGGTGTGTTTGACCTAGGCTCAGATTATTTCTTAATTAAAGATAAAAATAATATAATATTTGAAGGCCAAGGCATTGATGTTACTGTGGTGCAAAATAACTCGAGCGCCTCGGCTGACACTGAACCCTTTAATGGTAGTAATAGCAATAACATTACTATTAGAAATTTGACTGTTTTAGCTGGAGGATCAGCTCGTTCTACTAGCGATGCCATTGATGGCGATGAAGCTAATAATTGGTTAGTTGAAAACGTTAAAATAGACCAATCACGTGGTAGAGGTATTATCTTTGATGGCAAAGCTGTAGGACAAACAGCGGATGGCAACACCATTCGTAATTGTATTGTTGATGGTACTTCAAGTCACGGAATTCAGTTGCTAGCCTCGAGCAACAATCTTATAGAAAATTGCACCATTACCAATCTAGGTAGTGTAGTAGGCATTCTCGTTACTAAGGCATCTGCTTCTTCTGATAATAAACAATCAACTGACAATATAATCAGGAATAATACTATAGACAACATAAATGCAGATGGTATTAAGGTTAGCAGCAGCAGCCAGAACATAATTACAGGCAACACTATAACAAATAGTTCTGACGGCATCCAAATCAGTTCTAGCAGTGGTGTTTCTTGTGATGACAATATTGTAGAGTTTAACACGGTTACTAGCAATACTAGGTACGGTCTTAATATTGATGATCCAGAGTGCAATCGAACAGTGGTGTGGGACAATAACGATTTCACTGGTAATGGTTATGGGGAAATTAATGACAATGGCACTGGAACAATTTTTATGTCAGAAGGTGACAATGACCCACCCACAGCACCCACAAATCTAACTGCTACCAATGTTCAAGCAAATCAAGTGACTCTTAACTGGAATGCCTCTACTGATAATGTTGGGGTAACAGCCTATGATATTTACCGTGATAGTACAAAGATAGATGAGGTTGGTGGTTCCACAACAACCTATCAAGACACAACTGTTGCTCCCAATACCACTTATGCTTACTTTGTGCGTGCTCGAGATGCTGCAGGCAACGAATCACCACAGAGCAATACTATTAATGTAACTACACCACCACCTTCACAGGTAAATACTTTCATACCAACTGATGATGCTACTATTCGAGAGAGTGATCCAAATAGCAACTATGGTAATAGGCCCATTGTAGAAGTCGATGCAAGTTCACGCAAGGATATACTTTTGCGTTTTAATGTGAGTGGTGTTGGTGCATCTGGCATTAATGATGTTGTCTTGCGCCTCTATGCCACAGATGGATCCTCTTCTGGTGGTGACTTTGTCGAGATAACTGCAACTAGTGGCAATTGGGATGAGGACACTGTGACTTGGAACAATGCCCCAGTCGGAGATGGCATATCACTAGGCTCACTAGGTAACGTGAGTCCCGGCAATTGGTATGAATTAGATGTGACCTCTCTTGTTAGTGGAGATGGTCCAGTTAGCATTCGTGTTAGCTCGAGCAACAGCAATGGTGCTGACTATGCTTCAAAAGAAAACTCTAATGGTAATGCACCTGAACTAGTAGTTACATTGGGTGATCCACCAGAACCTGATACTGAACCACCAACTGCACCAAGTAATTTAGCTGCTACCAATGTTCAAGCAAGTCAGGTGACTCTTGATTGGGATGGTTCTACTGACAACGTTGGAGTAACAGCCTATGATATTTACCGTGATGGTGCAAAGATAGATGAAGTTGGTGGTTCCACAACAGCCTATCAAGATACAACTGTCTCTGCTAGTACTACTTATGCTTACTTTGTACGCGCTCGAGATGCTGCGGGTAACGAATCACCACAGAGCAATACTATTAATGTAACTACCCCACCTAGTTCGTCAGGCCTCACTTTTACACCAACAGATGACGCTACTATTCGAGAGAGCAATCCCAATAGCAACTTTGGAAGTAGGGCTAATCTAGAAGTTGATGCAAGTTCACGTAAGGATATACTTTTGCGTTTTGATGTAAGTGGCCTAGGTTCATCTAGTATTAGTAATGTTATCTTGCGCCTCTATGCTACAGATGAATCCCCTTTAGGCGGTGATTTTATTGAAATAACTGCAACTAGCGGCAGCTGGGATGAGGACACTGTAACTTGGAGCAATGCACCAGCTGGTGATGGTATATCGCTAGGCTCACTAGGTAGAGTGACTGCTGGTAACTGGTATGAGCTGGATGTGACACCGCTTGTCAATGGAGATGGTGCTGTTAGCATTCGTGTTAGCTCGAGTAACAGCAATGGTGCTGACTATGCCTCTAAGGAGAATTCTAATGGCAATGCACCTGAACTGATTGTGACAACAGATTAGGATTTATAGTCAAAGATATTAAGGAAACATATGCAACAATTATTACGTTTTTTACCCCTATTACTAGTAGGCTTACTACTACTCATCTTTGGTCTTGTTGCCTGTAATGTGCAGCAAACTGAGCCCAGCAGAAACCTAGGAATCACAGTGACACAAACATTTGATGTTTATCAAGATTCTGGTAACCCTAACCTCTATCACGCTGATTCTACCACAACTAGCTCATCCTATACTGGCACTCTCAAGGAAGTGGTAGAAGATGCTGTTGATGAACTTGCCTTAGGTGGTGGGGGTACAATTTCTTTCCGAGCTGGTGTGTTTGACCTAGGCTCAGACTTTTTCAGGATTCGCGACACAGATAATATAATATTTGAAGGCCAAGGCATTGATGTCACCGTGGTGCAAAATAGTTCAAATGCCTCACAAGACACTGAGCCGTTCAATTTTGGTAGAAGCAACAATATCACCATTAGAGATTTAACAGTTTCAGCTGGGGGGTCACTTCGTAGTACTAGTGATGCTATTGATGGTGATGCTGCTAACAACTGGCTCATTGAAAATGTAAAGGTAGACCAGTCACGTGGCTGTGGAATTATCTTAGATGGCAAAGATTCAGGACAGATGGCGTCTGGTAACACTATCCGTAACTGCATTGTTGACGGTGTTCCAAATGGTGGAATTCAGTTACTGGCTGCGAATAACAATCTTGTAGAAAATTGTACCGTTACCAATATAACTGATGGTAATGGCATTAATGTCAACAAAGCAGCTTCTAATGCTGGTCAACCCCATAAACAGTCAACTGACAACACCATCAGAAATAATACTATAGATAATACAAATGGAGATGGAATTAGAGTTCACAGTAGCAGCCGGAACCTAATTACAGGAAATACCATAACTAACAGTTCTAGTGATGGTATACAAATCAGTTCTAGTAGTGGAATTTCTTGTGATGATAATGTTGTGGAGTTCAACGCTGCCACTAGCAATACTAGGTACGGTCTTAACATTAATAATTCAGAGTGCAACCGAACAGTAGTGTGGGATAATAATGACTTCACAGGTAATGGTAGTGGGGAAATCAATGATAATGGTACTGACACAATATTTATGTCAGGAGGCGACACCGAACCACCCACAGCACCTACAAATTTGACTGCCACCAATGTTCAAGCAAATCAAGTGACTCTTAACTGGAATGCCTCTACTGATAATGTTGGGGTAACAGCCTACGATATTTACCGTGATAGTACAAAGATAGATGAGGTTGGTGGTTCCACAACAACCTATCAAGACACAACTGTTGTTCCCGATACCACTTATGCTTACTTTGTGCGTGCTCGAGATGCTGCAGGCAACGAATCACCACAGAGCAATACTATTAATGTAACTACACCACCACCTTCACAGGTAAATACTTTCATACCAACAGATGATGCTACTATTCGAGAGAGTGATCCAAATAGCAACTATGGAAATAGGCCCACTGTAGAAGTCGATGCAAGTTCACGCAAGGATATACTTTTGCGTTTTAATGTAAGTGGGGTTGGTGCATCTGGCATTAATAATGTTGTCTTGCGCCTCTATGCCACAGATGGATCCTCTTTTGGTGGTGATTTTGTTGAGGTAACCAACAACAATTGGAATGAGGCTACTGTAACTTGGAACAATGCACCAGCTGGCGATGGCGTATCACTAGGTTCATTAGGCAGTGTGAGTCCCGGCAATTGGTATGAATTAGATGTGACCTCTCTTGTTAGTGGAGATGGTCCAGTTAGCCTTCGTGTTAGCTCGAGCAACAGCAATGGTGCTGACTATGCTTCAAAAGAAAACTCTAATGGTAACGCACCCGAACTAGTAGTCACATTGGGCGATCCACCAGAACCTGATACTGAACCACCAACTGCACCAAGTAATTTAGCTGCTACCAATGTTCAAGCAAGTCAGGTAACTCTTGATTGGGATGCTTCTACTGACAATGTTGGAGTAACAGCCTATGATATTTATCGTGATAGTACAAAGATAGATGAAGTTGGTGATTCCACAACAGCCTATCAAGATACAACTGTCTCTGCTAGTACTACTTATGCTTACTTTGTACGTGCTCGAGATGCTGCGGGTAACGTATCACCACAGAGCAATACTATTAATGTAACTACACCACCTAGTTCGTCAGGCCTCACTTTTACACCAACAGATGACGCTACTATTCGGGCAGATAAACCTGATCAAACCCATGGAAACACTCCTAACATTGAAATCGATACAGATGCACTCAAGAACGCACTCTTGCGCTTTGATGTCAGTGGGATTGGCTCATCTAGTGTTAGTAATGCTACTTTACGCCTTTACTCTACCGATTCATCCCCCTTTGGTGGTGATTTTGTTGAGATAACTGCAACTAGCGGCAGCTGGGATGAGGACACTGTAACTTGGAACAATGCACCACCCGGTGATGGTATTTCATTGGGTTCATTAGGTAGTGTGAGTTCTGGTAACTGGTATGAATTAGATGTAACTCCGCTAGTCAGTGGAGATGGTCCAGTTAGCATTCGCATTAGCTCGAGTAACAGCAACGGTGCTGATTATGCTTCTAAGGAGAATTCTAATGGTAATGCACCTGAGCTGGTTGTGATAACAAACTAGAGATCATTTCTAGAGAATAGTGAATAGTGAAGGGGACGCAGTGAAGGGCTGATCAGCCTAAACCTCGGAGATTCCCAAAACCTCTGAGGTTTCTTTCATATGTACATCTTATAGTTGCTTCCACAAATGATAGGGATAAACATTGCTATGGTTAAATGAGAGAATGATAAAAGTTTGTTAATTCTTTTATAAAGTTACTGTAAATGCTTGATTAATTTAAACTTAATGTGATAAATTTAACATAGATTGTTTTACTTAAGTGTGTTAGGGAAAGCTTTTTACAAATTTGCCTTACTATACATGGTAATGGCATGTCTAACCTTTTAGCCTTAGAGTTCTAAGACAATTAATCGTAGTTGTTAGAAAGGTTGCCCTAGAAAGAATCATATGCAAAAATTATTATGTTTTTTACCTTTATTACTTATTAGCTTACTAGTAGTTGTTTTTGGTCTTGTTGCCTGTAACGTTAAGCAAACTGAGCCTAACAGGAGCTTGGAAACTACAGTGACACAAACATTTGATGTTTATCAAGATTCTGGTAACCCTAATCTCTATCACGCTGATTCTACCACAACTAGCTCATCCTATACTGGCACTCTCAAGGAAGTGGTAGAAGATGCTGTTGATGAACTTGCCTTAGGTGGTGGGGGTACAATTTCTTTCCGAGCTGGTGTGTTTGACCTAGGCTCAGACTTTTTCAGGATTCGTGATGCGGATAATATAACATTTGAAGGTCAAGGTATTGATGTCACCGTGGTGCAAAATAGTTCAAATGCCTCACAGGACACTGAACCGTTCAATTTTGGTAGAAGCAACAATATCACCATTAGAGATTTAACAGTTTCAGCTGGGGGGTCACTTCGTAGTACTAGTGATGCTATTGATGGTGATGCTGCTAACAACTGGCTCATTGAAAATGTAAAGATAGATGGATCACGGGGCTGTGGAATTATTTTAGATGGCAAAGATACGGGACAGATAGCAGCTAATAATATCATTCGTAACTGTATTGTTGATGGCGTTCCAAATGGTGGAATTCAGTTACTGGCTGCGAATAACAATCTTGTAGAAAATTGTACCGTTACCAATGTAACTGATGGTAATGGCATTAATGTCAACAAAGCATCTGCTAGTGCTGGTCAACCCCATAAACAGTCAACTGACAATACTATCAGAAATAATACTATAGATAATACCAGTGGAGATGGTATTAGGGTTCACAGTGGCAATCGGAATCTAATTACAGGAAACACCATAACTAACAGTTCTAGTGATGGTATACAAATCAGTTCTAGTAGTGGAATTTCTTGTGATGATAATGTTGTGGAGTTCAACGCTGCCACTAGCAATACTAGGTACGGTCTTAACATTAATAATTCAGAGTGCAACCGAACAGTGGTGTGGGATAATAATGACTTCACTGGTAATGGTAGTGGGGAAATTAACGATAATGGCACTGACACAATATTTATGTCAGGAGGCGACACCGAACCACCCACAGCACCTACAAATTTGACTGCCACCAATGTTCAAGCAAATCAAGTGACTCTTAACTGGAATGCCTCTACTGATAATGTTGGGGTAACAGCCTACGATATTTACCGTGATAGTACAAAGATAGATGAAGTTGGTGGCTCTACAACAGCCTATCAAGATACGACTGTCACTGCCGATACCACTTATGCCTACTTTGTGCGTGCTCGAGATGCAGCTGGTAACGAATCACCACAGAGCAATACTATTAATGTAACTACACCACCACCTTCACAGGTAAACACTTTCATACCAACTGATGATGCTACTATTCGAGAGAGTGATCCAAATAGTAACTATGGAAATAGGACCTCTGTAGAAGTTGATGCCAGCTCACGTAAGGATATACTCTTGCGTTTTAATGTGAGTGGGGTTGGTGCATCTGGTATTAATAGCGTTGTCTTGCGGTTATATGCCATTGACGGATCCTCTTTTGGTGGTGATTTTGTTGAGGTAACCAATAACAACTGGAATGAGGGTACTGTAACTTGGAACAATGCACCAGCTGGCGATGGCGCATCACTAGGTTCATTAGGCAGTGTGAGTGCTGGAAATTGGTATGAATTAGATGTGACACCGCTTGTTAGTGGGGATGGTACGGTTAGCCTTCGCGTTAGCTCGAGCAACAGCAATGGTGCTGACTATGCTTCAAAAGAAAACTCTAATGGTAATGCACCTGAACTAGTAGTTACATTGGGTGATCCACCAGAACCTGATACTGAACCACCAACTGCACCAAGTAATTTAGCTGCTACCAATGTTCAAGCAAATCAGGTAACTCTTGATTGGGATGCTTCTACTGACAACGTTGGAGTAACAGCCTATGATATTTACCGTGATGGTGCAAAGATAGATGAAGTTGGGGGTTCCACAACAGCCTATCAAGATACAACTGTCTCTGCTAGTACTACTTATGCTTACTTTGTACGTGCTCGAGATGCTGCGGGTAACGTATCACCACAGAGCAATACTATTAATGTAACTACACCACCTAGCTCATCAGGCCTCACTTTTACACCAACAGATGACGCTACTATTCGGGCAGATAAACCTGATAAAACCCATGGAAACACTCCTAACATTGAAATCGATACAGATGCACTCAAGAACGCACTCTTGCGCTTTGATGTCAGTGGGATTGGCTCATCTAGTGTTAGTAATGCTACTTTACGCCTTTACTCTACCGATTCATCCCCCTTTGGTGGTGATTTTGTTGAGATAACTGCAACTAGCGGCAGCTGGGATGAGGACACTGTAACCTGGAACAATGCACCACCCGGTGATGGTATTTCATTGGGTTCATTAGGTAGTGTGAGTTCTGGTAACTGGTATGAATTAGATGTAACTCCGCTTGTCAGTGGAGATGGTCCAGTTAGCATTCGCATTAGCTCGAGTAACAGCAACGGTGCTGATTATGCTTCTAAGGAAAACTCTAATGGCAATGCACCTGAACTTGTTGTGACAACGAATTAGTTGAGATAAGATTCCACACAAGCTCTTTCCATGTAATCTCGGAGGTTTTCAAAACCTTCGAGATTTAACATTCTCATTAACCATAATTTCATTATAAGGTAATAAAGGTTTGTTAATCTTTTTTTAGTGTTACCATAAATGCTTGATAGCATTAGGCTAAATGTGATAAAATTAATCAAGGTTATTTGATTTAAGATAAGTAATAAGCCTTTCTACAAATTTACTTTGCTGAACAATAACCATAATTTACTTATCTGCTTAATTTTAGAAATCTAAAAGATTTAAGTAGCTATCAAAAATGTTGTTTGAGAAGGGATTGCATGAAAAAATCATCACACTTCCTATTCTTGTTATCAATTGGTTTACCCTTGATTTTTTTTGGCTTTGTTGCTGGTAACGTGCAGCAACCTAGTCCTGACAAGGATTTAAAGGTTTCAATAACTCAAACATTTGATGTGTATCAAGATGCTAGAAATCCTAATCTTTATCATGCTAATTCTATTAATGCTACTTTATCTTATACTGGTACGCTAAAAGAAGTAGTGGAAAGCGCTATGAATGAAGTGGATTTAGATGGTGGGGGAACAATTGCTTTCCGAGCAGGTGTGTTTGATCTAGGTTCAGACTCTTTAAAGATTGTAAATAGAAATAACATAACATTTGAGGGTCAAGGCATTGATGTTACAGTGGTGAAAAATAATTCTAATATTGCTGCTGACACGGAACCCTTTAATGCTACTAACAGCAATAACATTACCATTAGGGGTTTGACAGTTTCAGCTGGGGGGGTATCTCGTTCTACTAGTGATGCCATTGACGGTGATGCTGCTAACAATTGGCTCATCGAGAATGTCAAAGTAGACAAATCACGTGGCAGTGGTATTATTCTTGATGGCAAAGGTACTGGTCAAACAGCTGAAAACAACATCATTCGCAATTGTGTTATTGATGGTGAGAGTATATCAAGAGATGGTATTCAGTTGCTAGCTGCGAAAAATAACCTTATAGAAGATTGTACAATTACCAATATATCTAATGGAATAGGTATTTCCATCAACAAATCATCTGCCAATCCTTTTCAAGGTCAACCTAATAAGAAATCAAATGACAATATCATTAAGAATAATACTGTGTCAGGTCAAGATGGTATTAAGATTAATAGTGGCAATAGAAACATTATCATGGGAAACACAGTTACAGACAATGCAGGCGATGGAATCTACCTTATATCTAGTGATGGTATCACCTGTGATGGCAACATTATAAAGCTGAACACAGTCACTAGCAATGTTGCGTATGGCCTTAAAATTGCTGATCCAGAGTGTAACCGAACGGTAGTGTGGGATAACAATGACTTTACTGGCAATGGCCTTGGAGAAATCGATGATGATGGCACTAATACAATCTTTAGGCTAGGCTAGGAAAAAGAGATACTATCACCTCTTCTCGCAAACTCATAGCATTATAAAGACACCTTTCCTGTCATCCATTTAGCCCTTCCTCACATTACTGTAACTTGTATAACAAAGTTATGCTAGATCTTAGGAATAGATTGTTATATGTTTAGGTGTTTTGTGCCAAGTTTATGTAGTGCAAACCCTATAACATAAAACCTTTAACAAAAGGAGTATTTACTGTGAGACAAGCTTTAAGTTATTTAGTGCTATTTATGATTTTATTGGGCCTTGGCCATACTTTTGCTGAAGCTGAGCTAGAGTGTGATTCTAACAAAGTTAAGGTTATTATTGTTAATGGTGGAGCTACTTGTGCTCCAGAATCAGTTGCTAAGAGTTGGGTAAGAACTGGATTTGCCATAATGGCTTCCGACGTGGTAAAAGAGGCAAAGGTTGAATTTTCTGAGGCAAATGTTCCAGCAACTTTACCCTTGCACAAGGGTTATTATGAGGGTGATGAAGTCTACTTTATTATTACCGATGCTAGTGAGCAAAAACATGTTGATGTCATTACTAAAAAGCAGGGTTGGAGAGTAGAGTTAGCACCTTTACTGGCAAATGCTCCAGAAGAAGCACTTTCTAGAACTTATATGTTCACTAATGGCGTTGAAGGTGGTGGGATACATGGTTCCCAAGGTGAGGTATTTACTAGTACCCCTGCACAACCAGAGGTATACAGTGCTCTTACTGCCCATGTTCATGTAACTTGGTTTGATGAAGCCACACCACGTGAACTCACCTCAGAACAAGAAATTCTAGATGCAGAGGCTGCTGGTGAACTACTTTTAACTGATTTGCCAGTTGTCATCAACATGCCACATATTGTTTGGCCTGAAGGGCAAATGTTAGTTAGAGATGATAAAGAAATTACTGATGATATGCCTTATGTTGGTGGACAAATTGTTGATATCAATCTTGAAGAAATGACAGTTACGTTTGTAGCTCATAGGGGTTGGGGACCAAATGGTGAAACTATTTATTATATTGTCACAGACGCTACGCCAACACCTGCAGCTGATATGATGGGAGTAGTAGATACACCTACCTCAGCAAATCTAATAGCAAATTCTGCTGCTGTGGATTTGTTTCAATTTGGCAATGGCATAGAGGGCACTGGTCCTATGGGTTTCCAAGCTGGTATTGGTGCTGCTAATATTGGTGATGAGAATTACTCACCCATGTGGAGGATTTTTATGGTTTCTTGGAATAATCCTGATGAGGCATCTATGCTTAAAAGTACTACTGAAATATCTGAGCTAGCAGCACAAGATACCCTCGAGGTAAATCTAGCTAGGCCAGCAAATGCAGATCATGTTGTAAATTGTCCTTTTATTGATCCTTTTCAGTAGTTTTGTAAGCTTTACAAGCTCTTTGGCAGTCTGACTCGGAAAGTTCCAGATGCTTCTTCAAAAAGCAGTTTGATTTGATATTTTCCGGGCCCCTCTGTTACATGTTCATCAAACTTGATTTGTTCTCCTTTCTCAAACTTTTGGCTATATACTGTATGTAATGGAACAGTTGGTTGGCCCGGATCTTGGAAACTCTTGGGAAGTTCATGTGTAATTTCTAAAGTAACTGTTCCTTGTCTTACTTTGCCCTCAACAGTAAGGTCCAGCCAATCCTTTCCAACAAATCTTTCTGCCATACTTTGCCCGGTACTCTTATAGACAAAAATAGGTGTTTGAGACATGCTTCCCAATTTCCAACCATAAAATTCACCTACACCAAAAAAGACTACTAGGATAATAATAATAGTGCTAATTAAATCTCGTCTTGCTCGAGGATCCATAACTCAAGTCCTCCCTTCATAAAACAAAATCAACCTAAATAATAGCATGATCCGTGTTTCTAATCTTATTAAGGTTTTTACCAACTATGTTTTTAATTAGTATTTGAGGTTTTTTTACCTTTGGTTTCCAGACGCCTTTCCTCTCCTCTCGCTAACTTTGCTAAATTGTCTTTATGTCTTATCATAGCTAAGGAAAATATAGCTGCTGAGAGCAGTAATGTAGCAATATGAAAATCACCCTTGATATGCAAAAAGATTCCTGAAAATACTCCTACTAAAGAACCTATTGAAACTATACGCCCTATAAGCATAGTAAAAAGGGCAATAGTAAAGGCAAAGAGGGTTGTTAAAGGATCAATAACCATAAAAACACCTAAACTTGTAGCTATACCCTTACCTCCTTTTAGGCGCAAGAAGATGTTAAAATTGTTACCTAGGATGGCTGTAAGAGCTGTAAGGGCTATGCCCCAAATACCAATGTTTAACCCTTGAGCTAAAAGCACAGCAAGAGCTCCTTTAAGAGGATCAATGATTACGACAATAAGAGCTGGTATTCTTCCAACACTACGTAATACATTGGTAGCGCCTATGTTACCTGAACCCATCTTTTGTATATTTACTCCATAAGCTCGAGCCACCCAATATCCTGTAGGTAAACTTCCTAAAAGGTAAGCAATAACTATACATATAACTACAATTACTTGATTCAAATCAAATACTCCATAAAGTCTATGAGAATTTTTAACTTAGCAAAATCTGTTCTCAGGATGGATTTTCTAGAAAATCCATAGTGAATATAATATAATGTAATAATCTTGTAAAAAAACTGATAGTATGATTTATTGCTAAGGAACGTGAAGTTTTTAATGAATTTCTCAGTCAAGGTTTCTAGTGATTTCAAAGTTCTTATTATTTAAGATGAGTAAGAAAAGTTTTTAAGGATTAAGTGAATTTAATGGCACATATTGCGATTGTCGAAGATAACATAGCAATGTCTAAACTTCTATCACTTAAACTTGAAGCACAAGGACATTCTACTACCACTTTTGATAATGGTAAAGATGGCTTGGAAGCTTTACTTACTAAACCACATGATCTAGCTGTTTTAGATGTTAATTTACCTTTAATTAATGGCTTTGATGTTGCTAAAGAAATAAGAGCTAATGAAAAAGTCCATAATTTGCCGATTCTAATGCTTACAGGGCAAAATGATTTGGATAGCCGTGTTAAGGGCTTACAATTTGCAGATGATTATTTGAGCAAGCCTTTTGAAACAGAGGAGTTGTTAGCAAGGGTTGATGCACTTTTAAGGCGCAGTACTTTTGTACACATTGCTATGCCTAGACGAGTAACTGAACTTACTGGTGAGACTATAACTCACTATAAGATCTTAGAAAAAATAGGTGACGGTGGTATGTCAGTAGTATACAAGGCTGCTGATAGAAAACTTAATCGCTCAGTTGCTCTTAAATTTTTCACAGAACTTGCTGATAATGAAGAGCTAAAACAACGCTTTATGCGAGAAGCTAGAGCAGCAGCTCACCTAAATCATGCTAATATTTGCAACGTCTATACTATTGATGAAGCACTAGATGGCCATCCTTTTATGGTTATGCCTTATCTCGAAGGGGAGACTCTTGAGGAAATACTAAAAAATGGGTCCTTATCTATAAGTAGTACTTTGAATTATGCTAAGCAAATAGCACGTGGTTTGGCTAGCGCTCACAGTCTAGGCATTGTCCATCGTGATATAAAACCTGCTAATATCTTTGTGACTAAGCAGGGAACCCTTAAAATTCTTGATTTTGGGGTGGCAAAGTGGAAACTAAAAGACACCAGTGCAAACCTGACACGCCCTGGTGCAATGGTGGGTACCATTAATTACATGTCACCTGAACAAGTACTAGGAAAAGAAGTAACCCATCAAGCCGATTGTTGGTCGCTCGGTGTAGTCATTTGCGAAATGGTCACTAGCCTCAATCCTTTCGAACGTCATGGGAATATGCTAGCAACAATTAGTGCTATTGTAAAAGATGCCTTGCCACCCATTTGTGAGCTTAGAAATGAAGCCCCTGCTAGTCTAGAGAAGATTATCTTCAAGGCTACTGCCAAAGAACCCAAGGAACGTTACGATGGTATGCTAGAGCTACTAAAAGACCTTGATAAGGTTGATTTGAACCCTTTGCCTCAAGCACCTGAAGCCAAAACGCCAAGCCTTTCGCTTTAGTTTATATAAGTTAACCAATCTTCAAACTCAGGTACTTTACCCGTAACAACATCAAGATAAACCTTACGAAGCTTTAGAGCAAATTCTCCAGCTTTACCTTGACCAATAGAACGACCATCAATAGCAGCAATAGGAGTGACTTCTGCTGCTGTGCCAACCATAAAAGCCTCATCAGCAGTATAAAGCTCGTCTCTAGTTGCCATGGTAGGTTCAATTGCCACTTCCATGAACTGAGCGATCCTAATAACACTATCACGAGTTAAACCACGTAAGTTAATGGAGTGAACTATTGGGTAAAGCACACCTGCATTTACAAAAAATATATTCTCTCCAGATCCTTCAGCAATGTAACCTTCTTTATCAAGTAATAAAGCTTCATCAAAACCATTAGCTTTAGCTTCTTGGTTGGCAAGAATAGAGTTTACATAATTGCCGCCAATTTTGGCTTTGGTAGCGAGCACATCACCGGGGCTGCGTCGCCAACTACTAGTCATAAGCCTAGCACCTTTTTGCACAGCCTCATCGCCAAGATAAGTTCCCCAAGGCAAAGTTGCTACCATAAAATGAACTTGATTACCTTGAGGACAAACTCCTAGGGAGTCACCACCATACCAAAAGAGTGGGCGAATGTAGCAAGAATTATGGCCATTTTTCTTAACAGTTTCAATAATAGCATTGTTAATTTCATCTTCAGTTATTGATACTTTCATATCAAATATTTTTGCTGAGTCTAAAAGTCTTTTAGTATGCTCATTTAAACGAAATATAGCTGGTCCCTTGCTAGTTTCATAAGCACGAATGCCTTCGAAAACGCTTGAGCCATAATGCAATGCATGATTTAAAACAGAAGTTTTAGCTTCTTCTTGAGCAACAAGCCTACCATCAAACCAGATATAAGTTGTTTCTATACCTGTTCCCACAGGTTTATCTTGTGTTGTAACACTACTGGACATAAACAAATATTGTCACAAAAGGCCTAAATTTGCAACTTTATAGCTATTAGGATAAACTCCTAACATTAAAGTCAAGGAGAAATTTATGGCACAAAACTCACAACCAGAAGTATGGCTTAGGGGGCCTGTTAAGAATATGTCTATTTATTTAATGCCTGTAGCCCACGCACTTTTACAAGTCCGAGAAGACATTAATCGTTTAGCAGCAAGCATAGATGATGCAACGCTTTGGGAACGCCCAAATGGAGCAGCCTCAATAGGATTTCACATTTTACACATGAGTGGTAGTTTAGACAGGCTAATGAGCTATGCTAAGGCTGAGCCTTTAAGCGATGAGCAACGTCAAGCATTGGTTCTAGAGAAGGCGAGTGGAGACCCTAATCTTAACATTGAAGCCTTATTACAAAAATTTGAGATGATTACAAATAAGGCTTTACAACAGTTAAGAGAAACACCTGAAGAAATGATTCTAGAAGAGCGTCGAGTCGGAGCTGCTGGTCTACCATCTAATGTTTTAGGGTTACTTTTCCATGCAGCAGAACATACGCAGAGGCATATGGGGCAATTAATTACTACTTTAAAAGTTAGTGGTTATTAGAAATGGAAAGTTAATTACGCTAGAAGTGTTCATATTGGTAACACAACATAAATTAACGAAAATCCCCAAATGCAACTACCAACACAGTGAGTAAACCCCAACCTAACTCTGCGAAGCCAATTACTTTTATTGGCACAGGTCGCCGGTAACGAGATAGCCCTAGTACAGCTCGAGCCAACAACAACCCCATAACAACAATTGTAAGTGGAGGCAACCAAGTTCGCCAGACTAACCAAGCTGTAATAAGTAATGCCACTATATGTGCAGCAGTTACAAGAGATGGTAGGTGTGGGTTACCACGATCTAGTCTTAAACGGGCCCGCACGTAGAGAATTGAGGGTACTGCTCGAGCTACCATAACCACCCACAACACCAGTGCAGACAACATAGTCCAATTGCTAGCAAGGGCAATTGCTGTAGCAGTTGCAGCGAAAGCCACAGGACCTGCAAGCTCTGCTTGCCAATAACGACTCTTGTTCTGTTTATCAAAGAGAAAAAAGATTACACCAAAGGGGAGAGCCAACACAAATGGTAAGAGTGGTCTCGTACCTGTTTGCATACCTAGGAGTAGACCAGTTAGTGCTAGCAAAGCATAAAAGCTACAAAACACTACCGCAAGACTGCGTCGTTTCAGTTGCTTACTTTGTGTTAGCACTTTAAGTGGCCAGCGCAACAAAAACGCACTGAAAGCAAGCAGAGCCAAACCCCAACCAGCGGTTGATGGGGCTAATAGCAAACCTAATAGGATGGGCTCGAGTGTAAGACCCCAACTACCGTGTTCAGGTGGTAAGGCAATCGTTCGCCACTGTCTTAAGGTAATTGTTTTCATTTTCAAGCCTTCCTAAATAGTTGTTTACAGCATGTTGCCCTTGGGCTCTTGGAAACAGGCTTTCCCCTCTATTAATCTTGGGAAAGAGTTGGTTTCTCATTAGTATTATAGTTGGCCCTGTGATTTCTCGAGGCTTTTTATAAACCATTAAAAAATGTACAAGTTAGTTTTTTTGTATTGGCAATACCCAGTCTCTTGCTGCCAAGTTGTAGTTTTCTTTGGTTAAGTCTGTTTTTGGGTTTATGTAGGGTGTGCTCGAGCGACCATTCAAACTAACATAAACATCAGCGTAAACTTCTAAATCTTCATAACCTTGTGCACGGAATTTATTTTCTATAAAATGAGCAAATTGTAAAATCATATCTGGTTGAAAAGACATTTGTTTTTCTTGTTGGGGAGTCAAGTATTCGCAGGGGTATACTTCCCAAATTTTGTTTGTGCTGGGATCTTTAACTGTGAAAATAGCTAAGCCCGTTTTCTCTACTAACATTACTCGCCAAGAAAAACGAAAACCCTCTTCGCTCCATAACACATTACTAGGGTAAAGATTGTGCCTTAGGGCCATGCTTATTTGAAATAAAAAAGATAAGCTAATGATGGTCAAAACTAGTGTTGCTTTGTTGGGCTTAAAGGTATTCACTAGGTTTTGATTATTAAAGAATAAAATAGGTTTTCTGAACAGATGACGAACGATATTAATAACCCTCAAGTAATCCTTTTCTGAAAAGAAAATAAGTGTAGACACAATCATAATCCACGGGAACATGCCAATATGGAAAAGTAATGCTGTCATAACGTGGAACCCAATAACTGCTAGGTAGGCTAAGAATCTTGTTTTACGCCACAATAGAAAAAAGACAATAGTAAGATCATAAAAAGCCCCTGCCCAACTCATAGCATAAGCCATCCACGCCTCATCAAAAAATTGTCCTAATAAAGGTAGGTCAGTGTTAGCTCTTAACCAAATGCGTAGAGGCATAGCTTGGAACAGCCAATCTGGTTCTAGTTTGGCTAAGCCTGCAAAAAAATACACTAAAGCTAGCTGTGAGCGAATAGCATAAAGTACCCAAGTAGGTGCTGCATTACTTTTTTTAGCTATGCCTAAACGAGTATCTAAGGCAAAACTTTTATTAAGTGGCAGGAAAATCAGCAAGAAGCTTAGTAGTGATACAAAGTAATAATGGTTGAGGTAGTAAGTTTTATCTAGCAGTTCAACATAAGTAAAAAGTAAAAAGAAGCCCATAGTGCTAAAGCGATAAAAGAGCCCTAGGGCTATGCCTAAAGCTAGCAAAGCCATAGCTAGGAATATTCCATATATCCAAGGTTCAGGTAGTGGCTTGACCCAACCAAAGCCAAGATAGGTAAAGTGAAACTCAGGAGCTATATAAAACTCATATACCCAACCGCGCAGCAAAAAACGTACTACGCTTATAAACATTAGTACTCCAAAAGCAATACGGAATATTACAAGGGGCATCATGTTTATTGGGTGCTGCAATTTGTACCAAAGTAATTTGATCAATTCAATTTACTATATTTTATGAATTGTGCTGGCTGGGGCATAAATAATCGCTTCTAATCGCCATCACTATCATTAAAAGTGATGGTTACTCCTAGTTGGTTGGCAGTATCTACTTGAAGGAGTATTGCTAATTCACGTACCTCTGCATATACTTGCTCAACTTGCTCAGGATTTTCTACTACGGCTATGTCAAGGGGGTTATCAATGTTCCTAAGAGCATTTAAAGTGCTATCAAGTTGTTGGTTAACCTTTACTGCTAGAGAATCAGAAGTATCTATAAAATCAAGATAATCGTCAAAACCGAGACCATCTGCTCCATTAAAAGTGAGTTGTAAAACTTCAATGTTGCTAATAATTTGCTCTATAGATGTACTGCTAAGTCTACCTTGTGCTGTTTCAGGAAGTGGCTCGCCAGTAATCTTACCAAGAGGTCGGCCTATTTTCTCTCTGCCTATACCTACAGCTTGTGCAACCATAGCATTCACTAGCATATTTATAGGTTCTTGTGTGCCAAGTTTAGGAGCAGTTAATTTCTCTATGAAATTATCCTTGTCTGGTAACCAAAGATCATAAAGCCTTTTTGCTTTACTAGACAGGTTCTGTGCTAGTGCCACTAAGTACTGCAAACGTTCTGGTGGTCCATCTTTCAAAGAGCTAATTACAGCTTCATTTCCTTCTAAGCTAAAAAGAAAGTATTCAATAGCAGGCAAGCCTTTAGATGTTGAACCTTTGCTTTCTATAAAAGCTTCATCAATTTTGTCTGCTTTTGTTATATGATCTTCGATCAATTCTAGATTGGCAGGGGTTTTACTAATTTGATTATGAAAAAGCATAGCTGACATAGAGCCTACTTCAAAAAGGTTACAGCGTTGCCAATGTAAAGCAGCTTCTTTCCAAGCTTCTTGAGCAGTTTCTAGGGTGTCAAGGTTAAGGTTTTGGGCAAAAGCCCCTACAGCTTGATTAAGCGTTTCTGCCTTATCCACAAGCTCTTCATGCAAAGGCAAGAAAATATTGAAAGCAATGTTATCAAGCATTGCTTGACGATCGAAGTCATTGGCGCTGCCAGAATTTTGTGCTAGGGAATAAAGTGCAAATAAAGCTAAACTTGCTACTATAAGTAGGACTATAATCCTACTGCGACTTAGATGAATTTTTTTCAAAATTTACTCCTATAAATTAGTGATGTGACACAATTACCAATAAAACTAACTCAATTCATTGTTCAGCTTCCAAAAGGATAAGTTCTTGAGAAAGAATTTTTTCTGAACAAGCTACATCTTCATAGGCATATTTTTCAATTAATAGCTTGTTATTTGACTTCCATTTAACAATAGTCCTTCCTTTCAATGAGCCATAGTGTTCTTGTGTCACCTTAGGATTATCAGAATGTACATCTTGAAGGCGAGAAACTTCAATGAATGTGTTATAATAGCAAGCTGTTCCACCACCACTATCAATTTCTGCACTAGGATAAACAAAGTATTGAAAATCAGAAGAAATATAAGAAAGTGATTTTACACAGGCAACAAACTTTCCTGTAAGCATTGATATGAGCTGATAGCACCAAACAAATTCATTAAGGTATTTAAGAACAACAAAATCTTGATTTGGAAAGTAACCTGCCACTGCATAGAAAGGTCCACATGGATCTAAGCAACCACCTTTGGGTATATCGTAGTTATGAAATGCTATTTTTTCATTGCTGTAGAGCTTGATCGTAAGTTTTAAACCGTCACGGTCACGGATTACAAAATCAGATAATACATTTAACCAGCATGATTCAACATCATTATAAAAACTATCTTTCATTAAGGAACGACATTGCTCTAACTCTGATTGTGACACTTCATAGCCACTAGCAGCAAAGGTAAAGCTAAAAGATAAAACCGTTAGAATAACTAAGAAATTTTTCATTGAGGTTAATCAGAATGTTCTAACTACCTATAGGCACTAACTACTCCAAAACATTCACAAAAACCTTATAAGCTTCTACCTATAAAGAATTTAAGAACTCTATAAGCATTTCACGCTCTGATTTCTTTAAACTCATGAACTTTTCTTTACTTGTTTCTGCTTCACCACCGTGCCAGAGAATCGCCTCCTCGAGATTACGAGCACGTCCATCATGCAAGTAGAAAGTGTGTTTGTTGACTGTTTCAAAAAGCCCAACACCCCAAAGTGGTGGTGTGCGCCACTCGCTACCACTAGCTTCAAAATTACCAAGCTCATCTGCTAGACCTTCACCCATATCATGCAAAAGTAAGTCAGTAAAAGGTCGTATATGCTGATTTGATAAAGCAGGAATAGTGGGATGAGTCCCAGTAGTATATTCAGAAATATGGCAGCCTTGGCAACCAATATCCATAAAAAGATTTTCACCGTTTTTAACATTAGAGCTGTCAAAATTGCGTTGGGCAGGTACGGCTAGGGTGCTCGAGTAAAGCTCTACTTTCCGCAAATCATCAGCATCTATCTCAAAACCACTGTTTTCATTGCTACCATTAGTTGCAGCTAAACAAGCTGTTTGTCCGGGGGCACAATCTTGTTCAGGGAAAATATCAGTGGTAATGCCAATATCTCCTAAAAAAGCTCCTGCTACTTGTTGCAAAATACTGGGTTGCTCTGCTCGCCAGCCAAAACGACCTAAAGCTTTGCGCTCATTTATAGCATCCCATACATAATTGGGTTTACCAGAAATTCCATCACCATCTTTATCTTCAGGATCAGCTAAGGCAAGAATATCTTCTTCGCTAATTGCTTCTAAGAGGCCTAGACCAATCATTTGGTTAGCTACTCGAGGCGAAAGTACTACTTCTGGGTGTAAATTACCATAGGCCAATTCTTCAAGATGGTAAGTGGGTTTGCGTAAACTATAACTGCTACCATCAGGATATTTCCCACCAACTTCTTCATACTCAATACGAATTTTACCTTCAGCAGGAACACCTTCAAGAGCTAGGTCTTGAAATTGCCCTCCATATTTGGGATCAGGTAAAAAGTCACCATGTTCACCACGCTCAGGGATTCTTAAGCGTATTAAAAATCCTGTGCCGGACTCGCCAGCTTCTAGTGCCCGACCACGACCATCTTTAAAGTGACACCCTGCACAAGAACGAGTATTGAATAGAGGTCCTAGGCCGTCTCGAGCTTTAGTAGAAGCAGGAGCCGTTACCCAATTTTGATTGAAAAACGAGTTACCTACAAAAAAAAGCATCTCGTTCATACCTTCTAAACCGGGCATAGGCTGAGCAAAAGCATTGGGGGTGGTATTAAAAATTGAACCTTGTCCACCAAGGAGTTCTTTTGAGGTGCCTTGGGAAGCATTTTGTGTTTGTGACCATACTAAAATTGCACAGCTAAAAACAAAAGTAAGAAAAATACTACAGAATAGATATGTTATGTTATTTGCTTTAACCATTTCTAACCTAACCAACTACTAATTAAATTGAGCATCTGGCAAATTATCTGCAACCTCTTGGAAATTACTGCTATTTTCTAATACTTTCACGACTGTTGGCAAATGCTCTGCCCAAACCTCTGGTAGATCAGCCTCGCCATCAACAGCAATGGGAAAAGCTAGCTTTTCTATAGGTGGGCAAAACTCTGCTTCAACACCAGTTTTATTTCCTCTAGCATCAATGCGATACCAACCATAATTTGGTAAGTGGACTGCGTTTAAACCATGTAGGGAGAAAGGTGGCTTATTATTTTGAATAGTAAGTCTTTGATAACAAAGGCCTGTTGGTATTTCATTTGCCCTTAATAAGGCTGCTAATAGGTGGCTTTTTGCATAGCAATAGCCTGTTTTGTGCTCGAGCACATCCGAAGCCTTACAAGTAACAGGATTTAGTTTATAATCCCAACTATGTTTAATTTCATCCCTGACATAATGAAAACATGACCTTGCAATTTCACTAACATCATCCAGTCCTTCAGATAGTTGCTTAGCTTTTGCTAGAATTTTAGGATGTTCCCAGTCTATAAAGTTACTTGAAGCTAAAAATTTTCTCATATGCTAGTAAATAAGCAGGTATTACGCAGCACCTTGTAAAACCTCGTACTTGCTTTGAACAAGACTGTTTGAATAGGACTTAGTATAAATATGCTTTAGTAGAACATCGTCTTTTAAAGCACCAAATAGTGGAATTCCATTTCCTATAAGATGTGGGATATAAGTGATGGTAAATTCATTAACTAAACCAGCACATAAAAAACTCTGAATAGTTTTGCCACCATCTATATAAACGTGATTAATACCACGTTTGCTGAGATTGGCCAACAGCTCTGAAGGATCTAAAGAGCTAGCTTCAATGTGCTTGCCTAACTTTTCAGGTATAGCGACAGAACTACTGCTAAGCACCACAACCGTTTTGTTTCCATATGGCCATTTTTCAAAGCTCAAGACTTTCTCAAAAGTTTTGCGTCCCATTATAAGAGCATCTACAGAAGACATAAATTCTTCATAGCCATAATCTTCATTTTCATCACTTTCACTGTAACTATGAAGCCACTCTATATCCCCATCAGTGCGTGCTATGAAACCATCAATACTTACGGCAATATAAACTGATACTTTCATATTACGGGCTTTCCTCTAAGGTGAACCTTTCATTCAGTTCAAGTCAGTATTTTCACAAGCTGCTGTAACTATAGACATAATTAAATTTACTAATCACCCTTTTGAAGGTTTTCAATGTCTAGGGTGTGTGGATACTAAAAATGACAAATCAAAAACGATACTTGAAGTAATTTTAGCGTAACCATATAAGTACCGCTGTAAACTGGCAAAACGCTAAATAGTTGCGGGCTAATTTCTCAAAACGAGAGAACACTCGTCTATAATGCTTGATCTTATTGAAAAAAACTTCTATCAGATGTCTTTCTTTGTAAAATTCCTTGTCATACTCCCTTTGCTCTTTTCTATTGGCCTTCGGAGGTATTACTGCTTCTGCTCCCATCTCTTCTACTTTATCTAGCACCACTTGGGCATCATATCCCTTGTCTCCTATTACTCTTTCACCCTCTAAATCATCTAGTAGTTCTTCTGCTTGGGTAACATCATTACGTTGCCCGGGAGTCAATATTAACTTTAGGGGATTGCCTAAAGCATCAGTAGCACAATGTAACTTTGTGCTGTACCCTCCTTTGCTTCTACCCAACTCCTGCTCTTCATTACCTCCATTGCCTCCAGCTGCACAAGAATGAGCCCTTACAATGGTGCTGTCTATCATTATACTTTCCATGTCAGCATCCTCAGCGAAGTATTCAAACATGGCTTGCCAAATCCCTTGTTTAGCCCAGCGGTCAAAACGTTTAAAAACACTGTTCCATTTTCCATACTCTTCAGGCAATAAGCGCCACTGAGCACCACTTCTTGTTACCCAAAGAACTGCTTCAATAAACCTTCTACATTGCTCCTCATCACCAATCCTAAATTTCCTAAACATACACACTACCTTATGACCCTTAAGAAAAAATAAGATCTTTTGCCATTGATCATCTGTTAATCTAACTTTCATATCTTAAGCGTGCAATTTCTGACTTTGCTTGTCAACACACCCTAGTAAATCTTGAGGTCGCCCGAAGGCCAGTATGCTTTTTGAAAAGACTCAATAGTTCTTTGAAGTCTGGGCTTGCCAGCATAGCCTTCTTTTAATAGTAAGTAATCTTTGATTAGGTCATATGCTGCTTCAAAAATGACTTCAGGAGGTTGGCTTTGCCAGAAGTTAATATCAAAGTCATTATCTTCGCCTAGTTTACCGTAGCTTTCTTTTATAACCATCTTCTCCAAAAAACTTTCTATGCAATTGCTGTAATCACTCGCTCAGCTCTGAAATTAATAGGTAAATTTATAGGTATAGATTTTTTGTTAAGCTCGAGCAACTCCGGCACAAGATCCTGAAGCTTCTCGAGCAACAATGTCTACAGTTTCTGCCTCTGTTATAAGTCCGGGGACTTCATCACTTTCAGCAACCCATACTTTTGCTTCATCATCCCAAAAGGCTGTTACTAAAAGTTCTTTCAACTTAGTCATACTATGAATAATAAGCTAAAAACTCAAAAACAAAAACTAAAAATTTTGAGCTTTATCTACGATGAAGTTGAATGCGATTATAAACTCCTTCTATATTGAGTGGTAACCATTCTTCATATTGTCCCCAATCACTGTATTCTTCGAGCTTAACCAACTCAATAGTTTCTTCTAGGGTTTTGCCTGCTCGAGCTTGCTCTAAAACAGTGTCATAAAGGTCTTGCATGTAGCTTATTAGGTTGCTAACATCTGCTTTGTTACCAACCTCTCCATGACCGGGTACTAAAAGATCAAAATCCATACCCTCTACAATTTTTAATGAATCAATCCAATCTGGGAAAAATGAGTCAGCCAAATTCCTGAAAGGCAAAGTCTTACCAGTAGGGATAAAATCAACAGCAAACAGGGCTCGCTCAGCTGGGAAATTCATAACGATAGTCCCATCTGAGTGATTTTTGCCCACATAAGTTAGCTCAACCGTCTTACCACCAAGTTCTATGCTTAAGGTATCTGAGAAAGTAATGCTTGGAATAGCTGTAGGACGATTCTCTCCTATAATGTCGCTCTTAACATTGTCATGAGCCACCACCACAGCACCATCAGCAGCAAACACCTCACCACCAGAGATATGATCTGCATGATCGTGACTATAAATAACATACCTAATAGGTAAATTAAAGTTGTCAGCTATATATGCTTTAAGTGCTTGTGCAGCATCTGCATTTATGGGATCAGTTGCAATAATCCCCTCACTTGTAACTAAAAAAACTGAGTAGTGAAAGCTATTTTGAAAACGGTATAAGTCACCTGCTATTTGAGTAACTTCACGCTGAGCTTCACCTTGCTGTGCAAAACCAATATTAACAACTAGCAAGCCTAAAATAATATAAACAAAAAACTTTTTCATAAAAACCTCCTTGGGTTTGGTTTACTCCCAATCTAATCTTAGCACTTCAGGTGATACAGTGTGCTCAACACCTCCACCATCATCAACTACAGAGACACCAAAAGGAACAGGTTTAGGAGGAGTAAGTACAATATCATCATCATTACCTGTATCAAGTGCTCTTTTAATTACTACCACCCATGTGTCATCATCCCAAACACCATTAGCAAGGATATCCCCACGAGAACCAACAAAAGGACTCAAAATGTAACCGGGGATAATTGTTCCTTCTGTTAAAGTATCTGCATCAAAAGTAACTTCCTCTCCATCAAGAATAAAAGAGGCCTCTAAGTCAGAACTATGCACAAAGCTAGGAGCTGTTTTTTCTTCATTACGGTTATTTGCATAACCACCACTTTCTTTAGCATCACCGTGGCGACTGCTTTCAACATCATCAGGGTCTTCTTGAGTACCCCACCATTTATCGTCTGCTTGACCAACAGGATTAGTTCGAGCTGCTTTCCAGTGCCAAGCATCATAACGTAAATTTTCATCTTCGCTGCCCATCCACCACTCAGCTTCATCATCAGCACTGTTATGACAAGCTGCAGTACAGCCTTTATTAGCAAACTCAGCGTTGTTTTCTATAGGAAAAGCAAACATTATCCGGTCTTCATCACCACTTTTGTTAAAAGTACTACCATCATAAGTCCAAGCATTTTTTAATACACTTTCACTATCATCTGACCATTCAGCACGTATGACTATGCTTTCATCATCGTAAGCAGCTTTTAACTGTACGGATGGACCATTAGGCTCATCTTCTCTAGTAGCCTCTGTAACAACTATAAGCTCAGAGGCTTCATCCCAAAAACTAGCTTCACTGTCTAGTGCTACCTCATCAACTTCTATAGCGATTAACTTCTCTGATTGGGAATAAGACCAGAAAATTAATAGAAATGATAGTAAAACTAAAAAATTTCTCACAAAAAATTTCCTTCCTTGAAGGGTGATTCATTAAGGTTCTTACCTAGGCCTAGGTTAAGTAACATAATGTCAAGTTTCTAAGTACTTGTCAATACCTTAGTAAATAACTCGGAATTTAAGAAGTAAAGAAAGCCCTAATGGTTAAAAAGACTATCCCTGAGATGTACAGGAAACCAATAAAAGAAACTATAGGTTTACGCCAAAAGCGGTGTTCTTTGTTTTTATCAACAAATGGTAAAAGCAACATACTGCCAATAACCAAAAGTGGAATTAACATTGAGGCAATGGGTTCTAGGTGCCCCGGAAAGTATTCAAAAAGTTGATATGAAGCTAAGAAATACCACCTAGGACGTGGTTCATAGCTAGTACTAGTAGGGTCAGCTGGAAATTCTAAAGGGGCTCGTTCTTTCCAACTAACAAATATTAATGCACTTAAAAGTAACGTTGCTAAAAAAGTATGTGTGAATAGCCTGTAGGGAAAGAAAGGTACTGAACGCTCCAAAAATTTTTTACTGTGTTTTTTGAGTGGAGAAGAAAATCCGTGACGAAGTTGCCTAAAGTGCCAACTTAGTAAAACAAACAGTATTATAGGTAGAATTATAACGTGCATGGCGTAGAAACGAGTTAATGACAATTGGCCTAAATTGCTACCTCCATGCATAATTTGAGCTAACCATTCGCCTATAAAGGGTAGCCCAGCAACAATCTTAGTTCCTACCACTGTAGCCCAGTAACCATGTTGATCCCAAGGCAATAATGCTCCCGTAAAGGCAAAGCCAACAATCAGTAGCAATAAAAGTACACCCGTTAGCCATGTAATTTCTCGAGGTTTTTTATAAGCGCTACTAAAAAATGTGCGCACTAAATGCAAAAAAATAAGAATAAACAGAGCACTAGCATTATAGACATGTAATCCTCGCATAAGCCATCCCAAAGGAACAGAATAAGTAATATAGTCTACGCTATTGTAAGCACTTTCTATACTAGGTGTATAATAAAAGGTCATCATAATGCCGCTTATCACTTGCAAGATAATGCTGGTTAGAGTTAGGCCGCCTAAAGCAAAAAGGGTGTTCTTTTGCACATATAGTGGTATGGGTTTATTAAGAAAGTGATTCATCTTTTGCATAAGGTTTTTGTTTGTTAGACAAGGGCAAATAAAGCATCGTTTTCAACCTTGATTTCTAATAGTTGTAGAGGTTTGGTTGGAGAACCACTTACAACTAATCCTTCTTTAGAGAAAATACCCTTATGGCAAGGGCAACTAAAGTGCTGATTGTCTTCTTTCCAACGAACTAGACAACCTAAATGAGTGCATGTGGCATCTAAAACCCTATAGTTTTGACCATCCTCACTAAAAACATAAACTGTTTTGCTATTTTCCACTCTACGCCAAGCATCTTTGCTACGAACATTTATTACTACCTTGTGAACTTTATTGGTGGTTAGGTTGCTAACTTCATCTAACTTGACCCAGTTTTGTTTTTTTGCTTTAAAAGAGTCGCCTATAAAAAAGCGCACAGCAGAAGCCCCCAAACCTATAATACTAGCTCCAGCAGTTACTAGAATGCCTACAAAAAAGAGGCGGCGACTAATTTTATTGTCTTTTTCTTTAATCATAAGGTAATATTCTCAACCTAGCGTTTCCAACGTAAAATCAGGACTTCTGGAGTGTAAGTATGATCAAGGCCAGCAGCAGCATCAGTAATAGCAAGCCCAAAAGGTATTGGCTTAGGAGGAGTAAACACAACATCATCGTCATTACCGGTGTCTAGTACTCGTTTGAGCAATACAACCCACTCACCATCAACCCATACACCTTTAGCAGCAACATCACCACTCGAGCCCACAAAAGGACTAAGTATATAACCGGGAATTATGTCCCCCTCAATAAGGTTATCAGTGTCTAAATCAATTTCTTCACCACTAAACATAAGGTTACTCGAGCCTTCAGAAGACATAAACAGGGGCTCTATTTCGTTAGAAGCAATATTAATTATATATCCCCCGCTCTCAGTATAATCACTGTAGTTACTACTATTAGGCTCAAAGGGGTCTCGCTTTATGCCTAAGTACATATCTTCAGCTTGGTCAACAGGATTTGTTACAGCAGATTTCCAGTGCCAGACATCATAGCGAAAACCTTCGTCTTCAGAGCCCATCCACCAATCACTTTCATAATCTGAGGTATTATGGCAAGCTGCTGTACAACCCTTGCTAGCAAACTCAGAATTATTCTCTATGGGAAAACCTAGCATAAGCTTGTCTTCATTACCATGTTTACTGAAACCACTGCCTTCCCAACGCCAAGCTTCTTTTAAGATGCTTTTAGTGGAATCATACCACTGGCTGCGGATAACTACGTTCTCATCATCATAAACTGCTCTTAGCCTTACATGCGAACCATTTGGCAAATGTTCTTGTGCTGCTTCGGTAGGAACAATTAATTCAGTAGTTTGTGTCCAGAAATCTGCATTTTCATCAAGGGTAGCCATAGCTACTTTTTGTGCTAACAATATAGCCGATTCACTAACAGGAGGTAGGTTTCTAGTGGTAATCTCAAATTTTTGTAGCCAAGTGGTACCTTGACCACTAGCTACTTCATTACCTAGTTCTATAGCAGCTAGGTAATGCGTGCTAGAAATTTTATCTTGTCTAATCAACAGGTCTAAAAAAGCCTTTAAAGAAATTTGAGCTTGCAGTTGCCCTGATTCACTAGTAAAAGCAGTATACTGCCAAGTTTCTACTTCACCAGAATATCTAGCATAAGACTTATCTCCTATTGTTGTTGTTCCTATAAGCTTCCCTGTAGGGGTTATACACTTATCTGCTAGCTGAACACTGATTTGATGAACAATACTTTCAGGACTGGGTTTAGCACTGTCGGTAACCCATAAATTAAGCGTTAAGTTGTAAACGCCACTAGCATCAGTGGTTACTGCATAATTTAGTTGTAAAGCCGCTAGTTTTGCCAATTGAATAGGTAGTTGCGGTGTTGTAGAGTGAGCTACCGAAGGTTTATGTCCATAAATTACTTTAGGATAGCCTTTAATAGTGTGATCATCTTCTTCACCGGGCCATTGCCAACTCCAACCATGCTCGAGTTCATTATTTTCTCCCCTCGTTAGCAAGCATTGTTTACTATCTATAACCTCACCTTTGCCCGGCACATCATTTGAGTAAAGGTACTCACCATCATAAAGTTCTGCCCAATTCTGACACACACTTTCAGCTTGTACTACGGAAAAAGTCAGTATGACTACACTTAGCAAGAAGAAAATATTTAGGTAATGCCTACTAACCCATAAATTAGTTATTCCCATATGTACTTTATAACTCCTCTTAAATTTGACATTGGCAACACCCAATCCCTTGCCTTTAAAAGGAAATACTCTAAAAAGTGCATGTATATATAAATAAAATAGTTGTAAACTTCCATTTGAGACTTAAAATATTAGTTAAGTAGCCAACAAAACTTCTTGTGTTGGCTACCAAACACTAACTACTAATTACTTACCTCTAAGCACTTTAAATTAAGAACTATACTCACAAAAAAAGCTTTCTTTCGCTCATTCTGGCAGAGAAGTATCTATTGTAAGATTGAGAGCACTAGCTGTCTGAGCAATGTTATCACCTAAAGCAAAGAGGCTTACTGTCAAAGCAAACACCTCTTGACGATAGGGCTCATCAGTGATGGCACGATCAAAAGGCACATGCACATTTTCAACTTGTTTAGCTGATTTATCAAGTAGTGCTTTTATTTCAGCATTCAAAGCAGGGTCTGTAGCTTCTAAGACATCAGCAATAGACACACCGCTTATTACACTACCGTAGGGTCGTGTATATGTGCCTAGATAAACATTTTGAACACCTTTAAAGTTTGCGATTATGTCACTATGGGTATTATCGCTAAAACAAGAGTGTTCATCTTCTTGGTCTTGATTATCGTAAGCAGTAAAAATACGCTCACCACCTAATTCCGATTTAGCTAATACACCTATACCGGTTAAAATATGAGTAAGGGCTTCATTGGGAGACAAGGCCAAAAACTGTGTCCTATAATTGTTACCCGAGAAACTCCACTCATTAGCTAACTCTTCTAGATTTCCAATAAGAAGTTTGCTAGTAATTTCCAAGTAAGCCTTGCGTCTGTCAGCATTTGCTGCCGTAGTGAAATCTGTATAAGGACGAGCGCCTGCACCATCACGGCTTAGATCTTGTCCCCAAAGCAAAAACTCAATGGCATGAAAACCTACAGAAACATTTTCTTCACCACCTTGTTCATTGAGAGATAGTAAAAGCTCTTTGGTGATTTGAGGGTAATCGGCTACATTATTAATGATTCCAGCATTAGGGCTACCCTCAACGTAATCAATGTAGCTCTCATCAAGAGGCCAAGCGTTAATTAAACCCTCGGGGCCGTCTTCATCATCTATAGGTCCACCATAAAAACGATATGCTTCGGTTTGACCGTATACATCTCGAGCAGCTAGCCAAGACCTTTTAGCATCTTGTAAGGTACTTTCAGAAGTGCTAGCCAAAAAAGCTTCAATGCTACGATCAAGACTTTGTGCTAGTAAAAGGGAATCTTGGTAACTAGCACTGACTATTCTTGTATAGGTATCAACTGCTTGGCCTTTTAATAGCTCTATATTTTGTGCCAAGCTGCAACTAAAAGAAATAATAAGAAGACTAATAAGTAACTTCTTCACAAACAACCTCTTTTCTAGATTCTAGAGGGCTGTGTTACTATAGATATAGCACAACCCTCTTGGGTTAGGCTAAAACCCCTAGAGAGTATTTTGGAGATTTGCTGAAACTCTTTAAGCTCTAGGGGTTCCTCAATTTGATGGATTTTTTAGTGAAGACTTGAATAAGTCCATACCATCCTATTTATTCAGGCAAAGCAGTGCTAATAGTAAGATTGAAAGTGCTAGCTGTTTGGGCAATGCTGTCACCCAAATCAAAAAGACTTAAAGTGAGGTCAAATACTCCCTGACGATGGGGTTCATCAGTAATGGCACGGTCAAAAGGTACATCTTGTATACTTTCAACTTGTTGTTCTGACTTAGTAAGAAGAGCTTTAACATCAGCGTTTAAAATTGGGTTAACAACTTCTAAAACCTCAGCAATAGAAGCACCTTCTATTACATCACCATTAGGGCGTGTGTATGTACCTAAGTAAACGTTTTTGACCCCTGCAAAGTTAGCAGCTATATCACGGTGGGTGTTATCACTAAAGCAAGAATGTTCATCCTCTTGATCTTGATTGTCGTAGGCAGTAAAAATACGCTCACCTGCTAACTCGGACTTGGCTAGTACACCTATACCAGTAAGAATGTTGGAGAGGGCTTCATCTGTAGGTAAAGCTAGAAATTGTAATCTGTAACCAGTACCTCTAGGATTCCACTCATCAACTAATTCTTGTAAATTTTCAGTAAGAAGTCTGCTGGTGACTAATAAATAAGATTTGCGCCTTTCAGCATTTTCAGCAGCAGTGTAGTCTAAATAAGGTCGTGCTCCTGCACCATCACGGTCAAGATCTTGTCCCCAAAGCAAAAATTCAATGGCATGGAAACCCACAGAAATATTTTCTTCGGAGCCCTGCTCATTAAGGGAAATCAAAAGTTCTTTAGTAATATCGGGATAATCGATTGGGTTATTGATGATACCTGAATCAGAATCACCTTCGACATAATCAATATAAGCTTCATCGAGGGGCCAAGCATTAATTAAACCTTCAGGACCATCTTCATCGTCTATAGGGCCACCATAAAAACGATATGCTTCAGTTTGACCGTAGATTTCTCGAGCAGCCAACCAAGCATCTTTGGCGTCTTGTAAAGCTTGTTCAGATGGATCGTTTACAAATGTTGTAATACTCTTTTCGAGGTTTTGCACTAACCAAAGAGCATCTTCATAACTAGCATAAACAATGTTTGCATAGTTGATAATAGCTTGGCGTTTTAGTAGTTCTGCGCTTTGAGTAAATCCTGTGCTGCACCAGATAACAAAAATACCTAAAAGTAACTTCCTCATAGTTGTAAATCTCCTTATACTACTTATCTTATAGGTGAGTGTGTGTTAGTATTAAACTACATCACATAAATCCTATTTGTGATTAAACTCTACCCCTGGGTAAACAGGCCTCCAACCAAACTCTAGGGGCTTTAATTAGCTTTGCCAATCTCTTTTAAGGCAGCAAAAAATCATTTCTTAATTTTTATTTGCCATATAAGTTAAAAACAAGCGCTCCAAGGCAAAATTTATAACTCATTTTCATCGATTTGTAATTTAACAGATTTAAATCCGAGTGTCAAGGTATACTTTATAATTGAGAAAATAAATGTTGAACAGATTTATTTAGGGTAAGTTGCAAGCAAACTTTTTAGAGGAGCTATCCTTAGAAATTAGACTAAATTAAAGGTTATACTAGCAGATTGTGAAACATATTGCTGTCTTAACTAGCGGTGGTGATGCACCCGGGATGAACGCTGCTGTTCGTGCTGTGGTGCGTACTGCTGTTTTTAATAATCTAAAAGTTTCAGGAATTTATCGTGGTTACCAAGGCCTTATTGATGGCAACATAGAAGAATTAGGTCCTCGTAATGTTACCAATATTATTCAACGTGGTGGTACTATTTTAAGAAGTGCTCGGTGTAAAGACTTTTATCAAGAATCGGGACGTGCTAGAGGAGCAGAAACCTTTAAAAAGAGTGGTATTGATGGTTTAGTAGTTATTGGTGGTGATGGTTCTTTTCGAGGAGCGCATTATCTTTATGATGAGCACGGTATTCCAGTAGTAGGAATTCCTGCTACCATTGACAATGATATTTCTGGCACGGATGTTACTATTGGATTCTATACTGCTATGAATGTAGCTCTAGAAGCCATTGATAGACTTAGGGATACTGCAGCTAGTCATGAAAGACTTTTTTTAGTTGAAGTTATGGGGCGTGCCACAGGGCACATTGCTTTAAATGTTGGTGTAGCTGTAGGTGCAGAAATTATCCTTATACCTGAAGTTAACTTTAACTTTGAAGATATTATTAAGTCTTTAAATGATTTTGCTAAAAGGGGGAAAAGGTCAAGCATTATAGTAATTGCTGAAGGTGCTTATGAAGGCGGCATAACTGCACTTGCCCAAGGCCTCGAGCAAACTACTGATTATGAAGTACGTACTACTATTCTGGGTCACATTCAGCGTGGTGGCGCACCAAGTGCTTATGATCGTGTTTTAGCCTCACAACTAGGCTACTTTGCTGTGCAAGCCCTCAGAGAAGGTAAAAGTGATGTAATGGTAGGGAAGAGTAAAGGTGAGATGATTATTGCTCCTTTAAGTGATGCATGGGAAACACGTAAGGAAATTGATTTGCAGCTATACACAATTTCTGAAATACTAGCAACCTAAGAGTATGGTAAAGAAATTAACTACTAAAGACTTACAGTTTTATCAAGCTTGGGCAAGTGTGCTTAAGTGGATGCAGGAATATTCTAAGGTGCACGAAGAAGCTAAATTTGAGAAAGAAGCTGATTTTCCTGACTATATCTACCGTATGGAACGCCCCTATGATTTGCCAACTACTATTATGAGTGCTTCACTCTCAGATATGAAGGGGAAACCAATACTATTTTTGAATGCTAGTTCACGACACAGCTTGTTTAAAGAAGTAGTGATACATCCCTATGAGTCACACACCTATCGGAAACTCAATTATAATATTGACCAGCAGGCCTTAGTTGAAGGCAAACGCATATTCACTAAGGATATGCTTTTTAATTTAGCTGATGAGCTTTTTGGTGAATAAATTATAAATTATGGTGGAGCCGGACGGACTCGAACCGACGACATCCTGCTTGCAAAGCAGGCGCTCTCCCAACTGAGCTACGGCCCCATGGGGCTCAAAAATAATACGGTGTTTTTTTGATTATGTCAAGTGCTTAGTTTAGCAAAAATCATTCTACCTACATTAGTTTGTAAGTGACTGATTACTACAACTTTTACTGTTTCACCTACGTGCTGAGCACTATTTTCAACCACCACCATAGTACCATCTTCAAGGTAGGCTAAGGTTTGACCTTTCTCCCTACCTTCTTTTATTAATTGTAAAGATAGAGTCTCACCGGGCAAGACCACTGCTTTCATAGCATTAGCAAGCTGATTTATATTTAGAACATCAACACCTTGTAAAGCAGCTACCCTGTTTAGGTTAAAGTCAGTAGTTATTAAATCTGCTTGATGTTCTTGGCAAAGTCTGATGAGCTTTTCGTCAACAGTGCTAGCGTCTGCTTCATCATAAATAACAGTACTAGGCATTTTATTTTGTTGAACAAGCTTGTTTACAATCTCTAAGCCACGACGACCTCGTTTACGACGCAAAGCATCACTAGAATCAGCAATATTTTGTAATTCTAAAAGGATAAAATTAGGGATCAGTAACTTACCAGCTAGAAAGTTAGTTTCAATGATCTCAGTAATGCGCCCATCAATGATAGCAGAGCTATCAAGTACCTTTAATTGAAATTCTATTTCAGGTTCAAACTCTTCATTTCTTTGTGAAACCATACGAGCAAAAAGTTTTCTGTTAACCACAAAAAACCATGATGAGGCTATCACTAAAATGGCAGTGATAAGGAGTGACCAATACCAAGTAAAACCGGGAATATCTTCTAAAATACTATTTAAAAGTACAGTAATTAATAATGCTAGAGTTGTACCTACTCCTGCTGCCAGAATGGTTTCAGGAGATACTTTCCTTGCCTGTATAACAAAATCATGCCATAACTTTTCCCAGTGCTTAGCTAGTGGCACACTAATCAAGTACCCTAAAAGCAATCCTAATGCACTTAGGTAAACTAGATTTATAGGTTTGCTTAGAATTTCTCGCTCGAAAAGCCAACGGGACACTAAAAATCCTGAAATTGCCCCTACTAAACTTAGTGCAGTTCGAGCCAAAAGATAGGTAACTCTAACTTGATTAGATAAATGCCTCATTGAAGATGGTGGCATTTCTTGTGTGGGATGTTTTGAATACAGTTTACGCCTCCCAAGTAATTTGGAGTGCTTCGGCTAAAGATTTTACCGTAAAAGTGTTTGTAGATGATGAGTCATTGGACTTAATATCTTGTTGGAGTCTTTGAGGGCCAATAAAACGAGTGAAATTAGCCCTTTTTGCTTCTAATATGCGCTTTGGTAACTGTGCAACGCTACGTAATTCACCTGCTAGGCCAATTTCACCTACCGCAGCAGTTGTTTCCGGTATAGTGCGATTGGTGACTGCAGAGTATATTGCTAGGGCTACAGCAAGGTCAGTGCCGGGATCCGTTAAACGTAAACCACCAGCTACATTAACATAAACATCTAGCCCTGCTAGAGGTAGTTGGAGCCGCCTCTCTAAAACAGCTAAAACGACATCTACTCTACGTTGGTCTAAGCCTTGTACTACTCGACGTGGTGCAGCATAAGGTGATTTTGCTGCTAAAGCTTGCACTTCCAATAATAAAGGCCTTTGTCCCTCAAGCACTGCTGTTACAGCAGAGCCGGGCACACCAATAGGTCGTTCAGCTAAAAAGGCTTCACTAGGGTTATCAACAGCTCTCATACCTTTTTGGACCATCTCGAAAACCCCTACTTCACCCACTGCACCAAAGCGGTTTTTCAAGCTACGCAAAACTCGAAAATCAGCAGCACTTTCCAAAGCTAAAGTTGCGTCCACTACATGTTCAATGACTTTAGGGCCAGCAATGCTGCCCTGTTTTGTTATGTGGCCAATTAGCACAAGAGTGCTTCCTGCTACTTTAGCAGCCTGAGTTAACAATGCAGTGCTATCCCGTACTTGACTTAGGCTTCCCGGCGTACCATCTTCACTAGCAATAAGTGTTTGAATAGAATCTACAATGACTAAGTGAGGTTTTTCACTTTCTAAGTGAGCGATTAGGGCTCGAGCATCTATTTCACGGGTAAGCTTAAGCTCTCTAGAAACACCAAGCCTTTGAGCCCGTATCTTTACTTGTGATAGGGATTCTTCCCCTGCTACATAAAGCACTTCACGTTTCTGATCAAGAGCCTCATTAGCAAGTTGTAGCAGTAAGGTTGACTTTCCTATACCGGGTTCTCCAGCAAGTAGTAAAACACTTCCTGGAACCCATCCCCCTCCTAGTACCCTATCCACTTCAGCTATGCCTGAGGGTGCTCGAGTTAAAGTAGTTTCTAATACATCTTTTAAGTTACTTACTATAGTTTTATGCTGTGAATACTTGTTAGTACCTTTACTTCCTTTATTAGTAGATTGTTCAATTACTTCTTCTATGCTACCCCAAGCTCCACAATGAGGACATTTCCCCATCATTAAAGGAGGTTTAGCGCCGCACTCAAGACAAGTATAGATTTTTACTGCTTTGGCCATAGGTTGTATAAAGCACTTTGCAAGGTAAATGAAGTTAACATAGAAAGTTGCATCCTAAGAAAATTATACCTTAAATTCCCAGAATGATTAACTGAGGCAATCACATTTTTTTATTATACTGTTCCTAGTGCAAGACGTTATTAACTTCATATTGGCTAAAAAGCAAAATCAGGCTCATAGTAAAGCTGAACTAAAAAATTTTATCAATGGTTATCTTGCTGATAACATACCCAACTATCAAGTTTCTGCTTGGCTTATGGCAGTATGTTTACAAGGCATGACTCTTGAAGAAACAATAAATTTAACTGAGGTTATGGCAGCCTCGGGAAATATATTGGATTTATCTAATCTACCTTATACAGTAGATAAGCATTCTACTGGTGGTGTTGGTGATAAAACGAGCCTTGTACTAGCACCTTTATTGGCAACTTGTGGGGCAACTGTGGCAAAGATGAGTGGTCGTGGACTAGGTCATACTGGGGGCACCATTGACAAATTAGAAAGCATTCCTAACTTTAAAACTACTCTGAGCGATGAGGAGTTTATTAAGCAAGCTCGAGCTATCAACATAGTGATAAGTGCTCAGTCTAAGAACTTAGCACCTGCTGATGGTAAGCTCTACGCCCTTAGAGATATAACTGCTACTATAGATTCTTTACCTTTAATTGCTAGTAGTGTAATGAGTAAGAAGCTTGCTAGTGGTGCCAAATCTATAGTTCTAGATGTTAAAGTGGGCAAGGGAGCATTTATGAAGAACCTAATGGACGCCAAGGAACTAGCCCAACTAATGGTAAAGATAGGTAAAAAGAAGGAGCGTAATGTGAGAGCAGTGCTTAGCAACATGGACGACCCATTAGGTTTTGCGGTAGGTAACACTTTAGAGGTACAGGAGGCCATAAGTTGTTTAAAAGGTGAAAATATATCTGATTTGCGTGAATTATGCCTTACGCTTGCTGAGCAACTTTTAGAAATGGCTAGCCTAACAAGATCTAGAGAAGATATTGCTAAACTTTTAGATAATGGGAAGGCATATGAAACTTTTGAGCGCTGGATTTCGGCACAAGGTGGTAATGTTGAGGCTTTGGATAAGCTCGAGCTAGCTCCTAATGAGTATATTATTACAGCTCCTAAGCAAGGTTATCTTACTAATTTGAATGCATTAGAAATAGGTGAGGCTGTTAAAGCATTAGGTGGTGGACGGTATCGAAAAGATCAAAAAATTGATCTTGGTGTTGGTGTTGTACTTCATGCTAAAAGTGGTGATTTTGTATTTAAGGGCATGGCACTTATGACAATGTATCATCGTAACAACAACTTTGAGAAAGCTAAGGAACTTCTAGAGCAGTCGTTTTCTTTAAATGAAAATCCTGCTGGACTATCTCCGCTTATCTTTGAAATTATGGCTTAGAGCACTGAAAATAACCACTTAAAAAAAGATGCCTACCTTGATCATCTATCATAAAAGCGTCAAAGTGCCCCTCGCCTTTGTAAAAATCAAGATTGCCATCTAAAGCATGAAAACTTGTAGTCTTACCTTTTTTTCTAAATTCTAGAATGTTTAACTTTAAAGGCTGAGTACTATCTAAACTATAATGTTGCCAGCCTTGTGAGTCTAGTCCGTTGCTTTGAAAGGAAAACCTTACATCAAAAGGTGAAACATTATTACTAAGAAATACGATTTCTTTTTCTGTGCAGTAAGTATATTTGAATTTAGCTATATCAAGTTTGGCACTTAGGGTACCAGATAGGGAAAGCTCGAGCATCTCCCTGTTAATAAGTTGACTCTTTTCAGAGGCTTCAACAGCAGAACTTGCATGCCACATTAAAGCAAAAATGGTGCAGATTATGAGTGTTAAGAGCACTTTAAAGTAAATAGTCATTCTACTATCTCCTGCTTTTATGTTAGAAGTAAGTAAACCTATTAATCAAAAAGCTTTCTTGATGGCTTTGCTAAGATCTATCAAGTTTCTTTATGGAATTTTTATGTAGAATGTAAAAATGAAGCTGGCGCAGCTTGAAACTTTGTTAATAGTTATTGATACAGGCAGTTTTTCCAATGCCGCCTTAGAATTAGATACTTCGCAATCTGCTGTAAGTTACACCATTGCTGAGTTAGAGCGTGAACTAGGGGCTAAACTTCTTTCACGTGGTCGTTTTGGTGCTGAGCCCACGGAACTAGGCTTGAAAATAGCAGCTCATGCGCGTGGCATTGGTCAACATATTAAGGCTATTAATCAAGAAGTTAGTGCTGTTCAAGGGCCTATTTGTGGAGAGTTGCGAGTAGTTGTTTTCCGCAGTGTAGCAGGTAAAATTATGCCTCAACTAATGTCACAGCTTAAGCAGCAACACCCTCGTGTAAGTATTCGTTTGCTCGAGCTAGATCACCTCAATATGCATGGCAAAGTAAAACTTTTGCGTGAACACTGTGCAGATATTAGCTTTATTGATTACTTGCCACCAAAGCCACATTATGATGACCTTTTAATGTGGGAGATAATGCGTGATCCCTATAAAGGGGTTATTCCTGCTTCTGATAAACGTGAGTTGCTTAAATGGTCAGAAATACCATGCCTGCCACTTATTTTGCATGAAACAGATGAGTGTGCCTTGCGTGTACAGGGCTATCTAAGTGATTTAGGGACTCCTGTCCAACCAAAATATCAAGTGATGGAAGACTCCACTATTATTAGAATGGTTTCACAAGAGCTGGGCATAAGTCTTTTGCCTGCACTTGCCATAGATGAACTACCTGAAAATGCTAAAGTTGTGCCAACTAGTAGTTTGCTCGAGCGGGGTATAGGTGTCACCTTATTACCGAGTGTGCTAAAAACTCCTAGTGTCAGGGTTTTCTTAGAAGTTTTAAGACAAAGTTTTCCTAATAGTGACATTCCTAAATTTGCTCGGTAGGATCTATAAAAAATGAACAACTTCAGTTATAAAGCTAAATAATACTAATCAAATACAAAAAAAGTTAAAATCAAAATAGTCTTGTGGGCATTCTTGCCAAGATTGATTTTGGCTTTTAGGAGCAGTTTATATTTAAAATGACACAGTTAGCAGAAAACAGAAGCAAAATATCTGAGCTAGAAGAAAAAGTAGGATCTGTAGCATTCATTAAAGGTTGGCTGCATACTAGACGTGATCTAGGTGGCGTTCGTTTTGGAGTGGTGCGTGATACTAGTGGCCTTGTGCAATGTGTATTTGACAAAAGCTTTGACTTACCCCTAGCAGAAAGTTGCATAGCTGTTTTGGGTAAAGTTGTTGAAAACAAAAGAGCACCGGGTGGTTTTGAAGTCCAAGCAGAGCAACTAGAAATTATTAGTGAAGCAGAAGAGCCCACACCCATAGAAATTCCTAAAACAGATTGGAATGTTCACCCGGAAACTATTTTAGAGTATAGACATGTAAGCTTACGTGAGCCAAAAGCTAGGGCTATTTTAAAGGTACAAGCTGAGCTAGTAAGTGGTTTTAGAGATTATCTTGACTCTCAAGACTTTACAGAAATCTTCACTCCCAAAATAGTTTCTGCAGGAGCAGAAGGTGGTGCAAACCTTTTTGAAGTAGATTATTATGGTAAAAGAGCTTATCTTGCCCAATCACCGCAGCTTTATAAACAAATTATGGTGGCAGTTTATGAAAAGGTCTATGAAACGGCACCTGTTTATCGTGCTGAACTTAGTCACACTAGTAGGCATCTAAGCGAGTATTTGAGCTTAGATGTAGAGGTTGGTTTTATTGAAGATGATAGTGAGGTAATGGATTTACAAGAAGCTTTGCTAAAATACATAGTGCAACATGTATCAGAAAAATGCCAACCTCAGCTCGAGCTACTAAAAGCCACACTACCTAACACTGAAGCCAAATTCCCTCGAGTCACTCTCCTAGAAGCTCGCAAAATAGTTGAAGAACGCTATCAACATCAAACAGGAGGAAAGGACCTTGACCCTGAAGCTGAAAGGTTAATAACCAAGTGGGCTAAAGAAGAGCACAATTCAGACTTTGTTTTTGTAACTAACTACCCCCAAGCAGCACGTCCTTTTTATACTTATCCTATAGACGATGGTTTAACTAGAGGGCTTGACCTTATCTTTAGAGGTCTAGAAATTACTTCTGGAGGGCAACGGGTTCATAGACATGATTTGCTGATAGAAGAATTAGAAAAACGTAAGATGGATCCTGAAGCTTTCAAAGGTTATTTAGAAGTTTTTAAACATGGTATGCCTCCGCATGGAGGCTTTGCTATTGGTGCAGAACGCTTGACAGCATTGCTGCTAGGTATTGATAATGTTCGTTTTGCAAGAGCTTTCCCAAGAGACGAAGGGCGCTTACAACCTTAATGCATTGCAGCTAGTACCTTGTCAAAACTAAAATGAGGGGTAGCAACTAGCAAATTTTTGTAAGATTACTCTGTCTTGCATTGTATTTTCAACTTAATTCCTTAACCCCTCAAACTAAACTTGACAGGGTACTAGATTGTAAATAACATTACTTTCTAATCTATTTGCTTGGTAGGTAAGGCTTTATAGTTGAGGTAATACTCATAGGGGTAAGTTGAGAGATATAGCTAACTGCCCCCTGCCGTAGGCCCCACTCAAAGTTATTAGAACCATCTTTTGAACTGATTAAAATAATGGGTACATCTTTTATAGATTCGCTGTGTTTAATTGAACGTAGGATTTTATAATCAGCGTATGTTATATCAAAAAGAATCAAATGAGGTGAAAAATGAAGAATCTTATTTTCCAGATCAGCTCCTTTTTCACAAACCAATACAGAATGTCCTTGATCTTCTAAAAGATCAGTAACTGAATCAAGTGAAAAGGCATCATTAACTACAGCTATATTTGCCATAATAAGCTAATCTTTTGATTTTCAAAATTAGTAAATAGTACTTAATTACATGTGGCTTTAGATACTTTAGTAAGTTTAATATTAATTTGTTCATAGCTTCTTTAAATAACTAGATATTAATAATTCAAAACCGTACACTTTTTTGAATTGAGGAAACACCAAAGGGCAAGGGCGAAAGTCAACCAAGGGTAGATCAGATCGAAATAAAAAAGCCCCACATTGAGCTTCAAGGGTATTGCAAAATTACTTGAAACATGATTAATGCAGGGCATGAGTTATTCTCAAAAATCATATAACAGAATATTCGCTACACTCAAGCAGTTTGCACAAAAAAACATATCAGGTCAATCATCGAGGCGATTAATAGTTTTTGCCTTGATGATAACAGGGCTAGTTCGATCAGGAAAAATAGCGTTGGATGAAATGGCAGATAAGAGCACAAAACATAAAAATAGTAAAACAGAAAGCCGAACAAAGCGATTTAATCGTTGGTTGAGGAATAAAGCTGTCAATAAAGAAACGATGTACTTCCCTTACATCAAAGAAATACTAGCAGGGATAAGTAAAACAAGCTTAATATTCACAATAGATACAAGTAGTTTAGGGAAACATTGTGCAGTACTGATGATAAGTGTGATATACCAAGGAAGAGCATTACCAGTAATTTGGAAAGTAAGAGAAGGGAACAAAGGAAGCTTTAGTGAAGCAGAACATATAGCTTTACTAGAGGAGTTATACGAGTTAGTGCAAGAATTAGAAGAGGGTTTAGACAAGAAATTAGATGTGGTAGTAGTGGGTGACAGCGAGTTTGATGGAGTAGAGTTCCAAAAGAAATGTGAAGAGTACAAGTGGGAATATATACTAAGAGCAGCAAAAAACATCAATTGTTATGAGGAAGGAGAAAACGAGCCATTCAAACCAGAAGACATATTCCAAGAGGGAGGGCAAGTAAGTGTAGAAGGGATAGAGTACACGAATGAGAGGTATGGGCCAGTACAAATAATAGCGTGGTGGGGCAAAGAGTATAAAGAGCCAATATATTTAGTAACAAATGTGGAGTTAACAGAAGAGGCATGTGAGCTGTATAGAAAGAGGAGTTTGATAGAGACATTTTTTTCAGATGAGAAATCAAGAGGATTTAACATACACAAAACGCGAATAAAGAATCCCAAGAGGCTAGAAAAGCTTTTACTGGTAGCGTGTTTTGCATACATCTGGATAGTATATTTAGGATCTGTAGCAAGAAAAGAAGGGAAGGAGGGGCAATTTAGAAGGAAAGACAGAAGGGTACTGAGCCTATTTCAGTTAGGGAAGAAATACTTAGAGTATCTACTAGAATGTGCAATGCCTTTACCAGAAGGGCTATTAGAGCTACCAGAATTTTGGGAGGAAAGTGCATGGATTTAAAAGCCTAGTAATCTAAAAAACAAAGAAGTTAGCTTCAAAGCAGTGTTTGAAAGTCTCTCAGAAAAGCAGTGCTAGGTGAGGTCATATCCATATGAAGAAGTCATGACAAATAAAAGGCTCATAATAGACATTTTCTCTCATTTTTTGTTGGATTGAAGAGCAGGTTTTGCAAAAAAGTAACGAGCTAAATCAATAACTAAAATCAAATTTAGAAAACAGATAGAAATTGAGGTCTTTTTTGAGTATCTATAATTGCCTTGGGTACGCAATTCGTTTCCTGCAAAGGGTGAAGAGTGTACGGTTTTGAATATTAATAAAATCAGCTAACAAATCTCTGACTTAGATGCTTGTAAAAAATCAAGTTTTTATCCGATAATCTAAGAAATTTCTTCCTTAAAAAGTGGTATTAACTGCTTACGTTTTTCCTGCAATTTTAGAGCTGCTGCTATAAATCCTCTAAAGGGAGGACTAGGGCGTGACAGACGCGAGGCTAGTTCGGGGTGGGATTGTAAACCTAAAAAGAAAGGATGTTCCTGTAGCTCAATAGCCTCTACTAAACCTTCACCACGGCCGTCTACTCCCGGGGTTATGCCTGATATAGTTAATCCTGCTACTTCTAATTTAGCTACATATTCTGGAGATACTTCATAGCGGTGTCTATGGCGCTCATAAACTATACGTTTAGAACTTGGTTTATAAAGATTATTAAGGGTTGTACCGTTCAAAACTTTCATAGGCCAATCCCCCAAGCGCATACTACCTCCTAGACCTTTAACTTCAAGTTGCTCTGGCATGAGATCAATAACAGGGTGAGGGGTGTGGCTATCGAATTCACTCGAGTTAGCACCTGCCAAATCTGCAACGTTACGAGCGTACTCAATCACTGCTACTTGCATACCCAAACAAATGCCAAGAAAGGGGATACCTTTTTCCCTAGCATAACCTGCGGCGCGTATTTTCCCTTCAATACCACGCATACCAAATCCACCGGGTACCAAAATGCCATCAAAATTATCTAACTCTTGTAAATTACCCTCGGCTACATCCTCTGAATTAACCCAAGTAGTGTTTATCCGAGTTCTATGGGCTAGCCCTGCATGAGTAAGAGCTTCCATAAGACTCAAGTAGGCATCGGGCATGGAAATATATTTGCCAACGATGCCTATGCTTACTTCTTTTTCAGGCTGATGCAAGACTTTGACAGCTTCTTGCCAGCTTTTTAGGTGAGGTGTTACTTTCTCGAGCTGCAAACTTCTTTCAATAAAATGACCTATTCCTTGTTGTTCTAGTATTTCTGGCACTTCATAAATATGCTTTGCATCAAAGCTATTAAAGACTTCATTAGTAGATACATTACAAAACAAGGCTATTTTACCTTTAATGTCTTTAGGACAGGGTTTTGTTGAGCGAATAATAATAGCATCTGGTTGTACCCCTACACTACGTAATGTTGCTACTGAATGTTGAGTAGGTTTAGTCTTAAACTCTTCGCTAGTATGCAAGTAGGGGACAAGGGTAACATGAATATAAAGAGTATTCTCAGGCCCCTCACTAAAACGCATTTGACGAATAGCTTCTAGGAAGGGTAAAGATTCTATGTCACCAACAGTTCCTCCTACTTCAATTAGTACAATTTCTGCATTAACTAATTTTCCTGCTTCAAGTACACGCTCCCTAATTTCATCAGTAATATGTGGAATGACCTGCACGGTTTGTGAAAGGTATTCGCCACGTCTTTCTTTTTCAATAACTCTCTTATAAACCTGTCCAGTTGTTATATTATTTGCCCTTGCAAGGTCTATATCTAAAAAACGCTCATAGGTACCAACATCAAGATCAGTTTCAGCACCATCTCGAGTGACAAAAACCTCCCCATGTTCGTAGGGGCGCATAGTACCAGCGTCTAAGTTTATATAGGGATCAATTTTAACAGCAGTTACTCTGTAACCTCTTGCATGTAAAAGAGCGCCAATGCTGGCAGTTGAAACACCTTTGCCAAGGCTAGAAACTACCCCTCCAGTTATAAATATATATTTGGTTTGCACTTAATCAAGATACCTTCCATTTTTTGTCTTGAGTCCAATTTTTGTTTTATTACTATCTACTTTTTTATAAATGCCAATTGTTATATATATTTCCATAAAAAACTTCATCCAAACCCATCTAAACTAAGTTCCCTATTATCTTACTCTAATTAGCATTAAGGCAAAAGGTAAGGTGTTTTCCTACCTTGCTAAATATATAATAAAATGCCATAAAAAGCTATGTTATGTGAACGCAATCTTTCTGATAAATTTTGCAATCTGACCTCTAATGTTTTCAAGATGATTCAGTTTATTATTCTAATGAATTATCCTCTCCTACAAAAGAAAACTCCCTAAGTTGAGGCTAATAAGTATAGCAACGCGAAAAAGTGAGCTTGCTCTTTGGCAAGCCCGTTGGACACAAACTCAGCTTGAAAATCTAGGCCATAGCTCTGAATTAGTACTAGTGGAAACACAAGGAGATAAAGATAACCGTGATTTTTCGCAGATAGAAGGACAAGGCTTTTTTACTAAAGCTGTACAAGATAAGCTCATAACAGGTGAAGCTGATCTGGCAGTACACTCTTTTAAAGACTTGCCTAGTGCTCCACATCCAGAGCTTGAAATAGGAGCAGTGAGTGAACGAGCTGATCCTAGAGACGTGCTAATTATAAATAAAGAAGCCTTTGAACAAAAAGCCCCTTTGCCTTTGAAAGAGGGGGCTAATGTGGGTACGAGTGCTGTGAGAAGGCAAGAACAGTTACTTCAATTACAACCTGATCTGAAGGTTAGTCAATTACGTGGTAATGTACCTACAAGAATAGAAAAACTCCAAAACAAACACTATGGTGCTATTGTGCTAGCAGCAGCAGGTGTAGAGCGTTTAAACCTTGATGTCTCTAATTTTCATGTTCAATACGTGGAATCTACTATTATGATACCTGCTCCTGCTCAGGGTGTACTGGCGTTAGAGTGTCGTCGTGACGCCTATGAATTAGCTTCTATACTTACTGATATACACGATGTAAATGTGCATAAGTGTGTGGCTGCTGAAAGGGGTTTAATGGCCATGTTGCAGGGAGGTTGCCAATTGGCTTTAGGGGCTTATGCTGTCTTAAAAGGTGGGCAAGTTGAGCTTACTGCTTGGTATGAAGGTCAAAAGGTCACAGTTCAAAACCCTTCCTCTGAAGGCGTAGCTATGCTAGCTTTTGAGGCTTTGGGGAGGCCTCATCCTAGAGAATAAATTGGTGGTGCTATACTTGCAAAACTATAAGAATGGACATTAATTAGGGTTGTTATGGAATTTAGGAAGGGAGATGAGGAGATAGGGAGATAAGGAACAGATTTTACCCTTGTCTGCTCTAGGACGGAGTGAAGGGAATGTAATGAAGGATTTCTTGGAGCAAAATGTTTAAGATAAAACCATAGTTAGCATATATAATTGCATTAATGGAGCAAGTAAAAATACCCGATCAGCCGCAAATCAAACACCTTGTACAGGACAGCATTAGTTGGCAAACTTATCAGTCAATACTTAAAGATTGGGGAGATGAGCGTAAATCTCGACTTGCTTACAACCAAGGTAAGCTAGAAATCCAGATACCTTCAGAAATTCACGAAATTACCAAAGCCTTTTTAGAAACAATAATCTCAGCAATTGTGTTTGAGCTTGATATAGATTTTAAGGCAACAGGTTCAGTAACGCTAGATTGTAAGGATTTGGAACGAGGTGCTGAACCAGATGTAAGCTATTACTTTAAAAATGCTAATAAGGTGCGGGGTAGGCACATTGATTTAGAAAAACAACCACCTCCTGATTTAGCAATTGAAGTTGATATTACCCATCCATCAGCAAGCAAGTTGCCTATTTATGCTGCTTTAGGAGTGCCAGAACTCTGGATTTATGATGGTGAGGAACTTTATATCTACTATCTTATAGAAGGTAATTACCTAAAAGCGGAAAGTAGCCTAGCTTTTCCTATGCGGAGCGCTAAGTATATAACAGAACTTATTAAGCGATTAGACACTAACGAAGAACGTAGCATTATTCGTGACTTACGCAGATACTTACAGCAAACCGATGCGCTTCTTTAATACTACTGGTCCAGTTAATTGTAAAAGGCATTACTGTTTGCCACCCCTAACATGCGTGTTTTCGCCATAGCTGACCCCCACCTCTCTAGGGCCTCTCCAAAACCTATGGACATTTTTGGTGGTAATTGGGAGGGACATCCTGAAATCTTTTTTGCTAAGTGGCAGGAAGTAGTGCAAGAAAATGATTTAGTGCTTATTCCCGGGGATATTTCTTGGGCCATGAGCTTAAACGAGGCCTTTGTAGACTTGCAAGATATCGCTGCCCTTAAAGGACAAAAGGTACTTTTGCGTGGCAATCATGACTATTGGTGGAATTCTATTGGTAAAGTACGTAAAGTTTTGCCCAAAGGTATGTATGCTTTACAAAATGATGCCTTACGCTTTGTTGGCAAGGAAGTTGGCGTGGTTATTGCAGGTACACGTGGTTGGGTTTGTCCTAACGAATTTGAGTTTTCAGAAAAGGATCAAAAGATTTATCTGCGTGAAGTAGAGAGATTGAAACTGTCTTTAAAGGCTGCTGAGAAGTTTATACAAGTTGGTGACAAACTTATTGTTATGTTGCATTATCCACCTACTAATGCTGGGCTCGAGCCCTCAAAATTCACCGAAATAATCCAAGCCGCATCTCCTGATGCCCTTGCTTTTGGTCACTTACATGGCAAAGATGCTACGCAGGTTATTGATACTATAGACAATATTGCTATTCACTTTGTTGCTGCTGATGCCTTGAGGTTTAAACCAAGTTTTATCTTAGAAGTTTAAAGGATTCACTAGCAGCTTTTATCATAGCCTCTATATCTGTTTCACTGTGAGCATAAGATAAAAAGGCAGCCTCATAGTTACTCATAGGCCAGTACACTCCGCGCTCGAGCAACCCATGAAACCACTTACTAAACATTTCAGTATTAGTACTACTAGCACTATCAAAATCTATAACTTCTTTTTCTGTAAAGAAAACGGTAATCATTGAACCTACACGGTTAATGGTAATGGCAATATTTGCAGCCTTAGCACCAGCACGCAAACCTTCTTCAAGCTGAACAGCACGTGTTTCTAGCACACTATATAAATCTGGGGTGTCATCAATAAGTTTAAGAGTGGCAATGCCAGCAGCCATTGCTAAAGGATTTCCTGAAAGGGTACCTGCCTGATAGACTTGGCCAATAGGGGAGATGTTGCTCATAATCTCAGCACTACCACCATAAGCCCCTACAGGCAAGCCGCCACCTAAAATTTTACCCCAACAAACTATGTCAGCTTCTATGTTCAAGCGTTCTATTGCTCCTGCTCGAGCCAAGCGAAAACCAGTCATTACTTCATCAACTATTAGTAGTGCCCCATAGCGTTTTGTTAATTTGCGCAGACCCTGCAAAAAATCAGGCTTTGGTATAACTACACCCATATTACCTACCACTGGCTCTAAAATTACTGCAGCAATATCATTGGGTTTCTCAGCAAAAAGAGTTTCTACAGATTCTAGATGATTGTACTGTGCTACTAAAGTTGTTTTGGCTGTATCTTCAGGCACTCCTGCACTTGAAGGTATACCAGTAGTCAATGCCCCTGAGCCTGCTGCTACCAGCAAGCTATCGCCGTGACCATGATAATTCCCTGAAAACTTTATAATGTAGTCACGTTTGGTTGCTCCTCGAGCTAACCGAAGAGCACTCATAGTAGCTTCTGTCCCTGAGTTAACAAATCTAATTTGTTCACAAGGGTACCGTTCTAAAACTAATTCAGCTAGGCTAATTTCTGATTCTGTAGGTGCACCAAAACTAGTACCGCTTACTGCTGCCTCATTAATGGCTGCCAAAACTTCTGGATGGGCATGTCCTAAAATCATAGGCCCCCATGAACCCACAGCATCTATATACTCGTTACTATCAACATCCCATAAATGACAACCTTTAGCTTTTTTAATAAAGCGTGGTACACCACCTACACTACCAAAAGCCCTTACAGGTGAATTAACACCACCGGGGATTAGACTTTTTGAAAGTGCAAAAAGGCTTTCTGAATTAAGAATTTTCATCATTGATATACTGCTCGCAATTTGATTTTGAACATTCTACTTTCTAGCCTTAACAGCACCTCTACCCTTGGAGACGCTAATTATAAAATACTTAAACTTTAGTCACAACAAAAGATTTGGAATAGGAGCAGATTTTTAATCTGCTCCCAAGGGAATTATCCTTAGTTGCACTAGGTGTTTTCAAAATATTTTTAGCAACATCTCCCTATAAATCAATGTCCTCACCTGTCTTACTAGAACTAGATCCTGTAACCTCAGATGTTTCTTCTTTATTTGAAGATACTTTTTCTTTGCTTGGATTAGAAGTTGGATTACTGCTTTCAATGCTTGCCTCAGAAGTAGACTCTTTTGATGTAGTGACCGTCTTTATTGAAGAAGTTGTTGTTTCATTTGAGGAGATAGCTCTACGTTTTAAAATATGTTTAATTAATAAATAAGCCAGAATTATAAGTAGGGTAAGTCCAGAGATCCAACGGAGGGGAACCCATAACCAATAAGCTATTATAATAACGTAATGTCCTAAAAAGCCTATAAAGCGAAGGAAATGACCTAATACCCAAATTAAACCATTAGCAACGACTAGGCCAAAAACTCCTATGACAATAAGTTCAACAATTTCTCTAAAAGAGCGTTTCATAACATTCAATTATAACCAGAAATTAAAGGTAGTATTTAACATCATGCCAAGTAAAGACTATAGACAAGGACTAATTGAAAAACTGATAGCAGAGGAATTTATCTCTACTCAAGCAGAAATGGTTAAGCGCTTAAAAGAACAGGGAATAAATGTAACTCAAGCAACTATTAGTCGAGATATAAAAGAGCTACAATTAGTACGCCTACCTGCTGGCAATAAGCAACATCGCTATAGCTCAATCCCCCTTGTCGAAAAGCAAGATGTAATAACAGAGTTAAAAGAACGCTTTAAACTGTTTGTTAGAGATATTGACAGAGGTGAAAATATAATAGTAATAAGCACTGATGAAGGGCATGCTAGTGGAATTGCGTATATTATAGATAAGCTCGAGCGTGATGATATTGTAGGCACAATAGCAGGACAAAACACTATTTTGATAGTTGCTAGAAGCAAAGGAGTAGCTGAAGAGTTGCTTAGTGAATTTGAAGATATATTAGTGTCAGCAACCTCATCTTGAGAAGTTTACATACATTTGAGGTTTAATTGAGTTATACTAAAATAGTTGCAATCAAACTGTTATGCACTAATTGATTGACCAACTAAATTTTGTCGGAAACCCCACAAACTGAGGGTGGAAAAGAATTTGTTTTTATGTTTGAATGAGTAAGCTTGGGACTCGCAGTTACCTAATCAAGCAAGTTTTTATCCCTATTAACGAAACTTAACAGGACCCTTTTATGAAGTTTATTTTGAGGTTAAGTTCTTGAGTCAAGAAAACGCTATCTGGCATGACTTGCTTGGCTATGTTAAAAATAATATTCCCGAGGTGGAATTCCAAACGTGGTTCAAGCAAACTGCTCCTATAGGTATAGAAGATGGGACTTTTATGATTGCCGTACCCAATTCTTTCGTACGGGATTGGTTTAAAAGTCACTATAGTGATGTGCTTGAGAAGGGGCTAAAAGAATTAGGTGCAGACTATCCAAAAGTTGGCTTTGAGATTAGTTCAATAACAGCCCAGCAGCAAAATCTTTTCGATGACTCGAGTACTGAGAACAAAACCGACACTGATGTACAAGAAAATAATAAGCAGCTAACAAGTGCATCGCTTCACCCTCGCCCTCAACTAAACCCTAAGTATACTTTTAATAATTTTGTGGTGGGTTCTGGTAACAACTTGTCTCATGCAGCAGCTCAAGCTACTGCTAAAACTCCCGGAAAAGCCTATAACCCTCTTTTTATTTATGGAGACGCTGGCTTGGGTAAAACCCATTTAATGCATGCTGTAGGACAAGCAGCGCTCGAGATTTACCCTAAATTAATAGTTGAATATGTATCTAGTGAAACATTTACCAATGAACTTATTACTGCTATACGTGAAGACAAAATGGTGCAATTTCGCCACAATTACCGTAGTATAGACTTACTACTTATTGATGATGTGCAATTTATTGAAGGTAAGGAACGTACTCAAGAAGAGTTTTTTCATACTTTTAATGATCTTCATCAAGCGGGTAAGCAAATTATCCTTTCTTCAGATAGGCCACCTAAAGATATCCCTAAGCTTGAGGGAAGGTTACGTAACCGTTTTGAATGGGGATTGATAACTGATATACAAGCACCTGATTTAGAAACACGTATGGCGATTCTGAAGATGAATGCTGAATATCGTAAGGTTAAGGTGGATGATGAGGTTATTGAATATATAGCCCACAATGTAACTAACAATATTCGAGAACTTGAAGGAGCTCTTATTCGAGTTATTGTTTACTCGAGCATGAATGACCTACCCTTGAACAGTCAAAATGCAGCAAAGGCACTCTCTGATATTTTTATGCCTTCAGATGCTGATCTAAGCATGGATGCTATATTACAAGCTTGTGCCGTGCATTTTAATATTCCTGTTCAGGATGTTATTTCTAAGGGGAGGCGTGCTGAAATTGTTAATGCCCGTCAGATAGCTATGTATCTAATTCGTGAATTTACTAATCACTCTTACCCTGAAATAGGTTCCTTCTTTTCAAATCGTGATCATACCACAGTTATGCATGCAGTAAACAAAGTTGAGAACACACTAAAAGAAGACGGCAATTTTGCACAGCATATACGTGAAATTAAAAACAAACTTATCTAAAAAATATTAAAACCTACACAACTTAGTTTTGTGAAGATGCTAGAGGATTTTTTAAAGATAGGAAAATGCCATATTGCTCAATATGCCTACTATAAATAAGTAGTCTTCCAAAAAGTAAAATAACCAAACAGATTAAGAGAAAGTTTATTGGTAAACCTGTGAGGCTAAGGAGTCCTGCTATAGCAAAAGAAATTTGTGCTAACTTAGTGTCATTAATACTGACAAGAGCTAAGGCAAAGCTGAGTGATATACCTAGTAAAACAAAGCCTATAATGGGCATATAATTACTGAAGTCATTATTTGAATCATAGTTGGCTAATAATAAGACAGCTAATAAGGCTAGCGTAGGCAAAAGGCTGTAACGTAAAACTATAGTTTCAACAAAACGATAAAAATGTTTACGGGAAAGCAAATTATCTGACCACATAAGCTTAGCTAAGGCGTCTTTTAACCAGAGCACTAAATGTTGAGCCACCATAATTAAAATGGTGAAAAGCGCTAAACCTAACAAGCTCCAGTAAATCCCTACCTCTTTTGCTGAATCAATCAAACTTACAAAAAGTAAGCCTTGCCCAAGACCATATAGTCCCATTAGAAAGGTGCTAAGCCCATATTTTGTTATCCAGTACCAAGTTTCCATTTTAGGCCAGATAAGTTCGTGCCTAGCCAAGAAAAAAGCTAAGGCTAACATGAGAAAGCAAGTAAAAGCAGGCCAAGGTGTTGAGTCAAATACAATTCCTCCTATCATACTTAATAGTAGTAAAAAGGAAGGCATGAGACCACTAAGGATATGAACTTCCTCATAGATCTTTTGTCGCCAGATCCAGCCAACTATTGTCCACCAAAATATAGCTACAGTTACACTGAAAAATTTAAAACCAAAAAACAAGTTCATTAGAAGAAAACCTAAAAGCCCTATGTAAAGTGTAGCTGTAAGTATGCCTGCTTCTTCTTTTTTTGACCAATATTTAGGTGATTGTGAAAGAAGATAGCTGCCCATGAATGACCAACTAATAATCCAAAGCATTGTTGCCCAGTTTATGGACTCATTAAGAAAAGCAAATATGGTAACGATAATTGCAAAGATTAGTACTGCTTGCTGGTTTTGTAAGTCACTCAGGGAATTTAGATTGATATTTGGTTTGGTTTGACTATTAGTATGTTTAAAAAGCTCTGAGGCTAGTTCGAAAGTATTGCTTAGTCCAAATTCCTCTTTGGTGCGATCATTATTATAACCAAGAGCTTCTAGATGTGCTGCTAACTCGTGTTCATCAGCAGCTTCATGGCAAGCTGTTTCTAGTACGGAGTGCGAAAGCAAATTTAAGGCAATAAAATCTTGCTCTTCAGATTGGACTGTATTTGTGGGAAGTTCTCTAGTTAGGAAAAGTTTTTGTTCTTTGTCACTCATCATTATCACTTGGATCTAGATTAAATTTTTGTAAATTGGCATCATTTTTAATTGATTGACACCTTTAAAATTCTGGGTTATATTTATGTCCTCTGCAGTAAAGGTTTCTATCTTTAGGTAGATAGAGGTGCTTTTTATAGCAAGTTAAATTAGTTACCAAATATAAAACAATATAGTAGAATATAATTTTACTGAAATGTGAGTAGGACATACATTTACACTAAGGTCTAAGTTTGCTTTTATGAAGTTGTTAACCTTAAAAAGTGATCGTTTTTAAAGATTAAATATTGGGTTTTAGCTGTTTTTATCAAATAAATTACAATGTGACCATTTCACTATCTTGTTCCTTAGAGGAAGTGTCTTTATTAGTACTTAAAATGTTATCAAATTGAAAAAATATTTCTGGAAATAATTGTTTTAAATAACTAGCTGAGGCCATAATATCTTTATTGCTTTGCTCTTTTAAAGAGCTGTCTTTATTAGCACCTAAAACATTATCAAATTGAGAAGATATTTCTGGAAACAGCTGCTTTAAATAATTACTTGGCTTAATAATAGGTCTTGATGCTATATTTTTTTCCTTTGCAAGGCGTATTATGGGTTCTTTTAAAGAGTTCAAGTAGGTATTTTGGTAGCTAGAGCACATTTTTTGCAAGGTGAATTGCTCGAGCGCCTTTTGAAGAGCCTGTTTTCCTAGTTTTTCACGCAGACCTTTATCTCTTAGCACTTCTAACAATGCACGAGCCAAAGAGATAGGGCTTTTTAATGGCACTAGGCGACCGACATCATCATCTATAATGTCACCTACTCCACCTACCTGAGTGGATACTACGGGTTTGCCACACATCATGGCTTCAATGACAGTATAAGGAAAGCCTTCAGATATGCTTGAGAGCACTACTACATCAGCTGCGTGATAGGCTTTTAAGGAAGAGCTTATAGGTCCTTCAAAACGGGCATTTGGGGTGAGGTTTTGTTCCTCTATTATTGTAATAAGTTTTTGGCCATATGCTTCATTACCTTTAGGAATTGAGCCAAACAAACGTAATTTTGCATGAGGTATTTGCTCTTTAACAGTAACAAAAGCATCTAGAAGTGTTTCTAAGTCTTTTAGTGGTTCAATGTGTCCAATCCATACAATAGTTGGGTTGTCTTGATGAGCAACTGTGGGTAGTGGAAAAGATTTAGGGTTAACGCCGTTAGGTATAACCTTAATGCGCTCTTCAGGAACTCCAAGTTCTAGCTGCCAATAGCGGCTAAAGTTACTTACTGAAGTAACACGATTAGAATAAACATACATTAATTGAATAAGAAGCTTATAAAATCTAGCTCTCAAAAGCTTTAAGCTATGAGGATCATTTTCTTTTTTTAAGCTCAAGTAACGTTCGCGTAAATATATGCCATGTTCTGTAAATAATAGAGGCTTGCGATGAACTCGAGCTGCCACATAAGCAGGTATTATACAAAGGCCATTGGTAACTACATGAACAAGGTCAGTGTGTGGTGGGACAAAAAGTAGCGGTACTAAAGTAGACCTAAGCCAGTTAACAGTTAAGCTTATTTCTCCTAAAAGAGGTGTTTTGCCTGTAAGTTCTATTAAAGAAGAACGTACGGTTTCCCACACTTGACGAGTTTCAAAAAGGGGCCATAAATTGTATATATTGCCCATTTCTGCTAAGGCAATTAGCGCTTTTGCAAAAGGTCTGATGTCTTGTTCAGGGAAGGCCAAAAAATCATCAATAGTTTTATAGAAATGCTCTTTTTCTAGACGTTTAGCTCGAGCAACTCCTTGACGTGGACGCCAAGAATTTATAGAAATTACTTCTGTAGCATGCTTGGGTACTTTAATATTAGATTTAGTTGTATGAGGATTTATTATAGTCATTACCTTAAAGTCGAACTCACCCAGACCATCAATAAGTTGATAGCTCCATGAGCTTACCCCACCCATAGTGTAAGGATAGACACCTTCAGTAGCAAAGAGTATGCTAGGTTTATCTTTTGGATCGTTTTCTTGTTTAGTGTTTATCATCTTTTTTCTCTATAAGGCAATTTTAATAAATATTCCTTAACTAAATATCAGCTTCTTATATTATTGCAGTGGGATATCATTAATTTATGTAGATTTTATGTAATGAATCGTGTATTTAATATAATTATTATCTATATAAAAGTAACATTAAGTCTGTTTTTTGGTAATTATGTGATATCCTAAAAGCAGTTTAAAATCAACAGGTTTGAGTGCTGAGGAAATCAATAAGTTTTGAGGGTTTCGTTTTTTTAGCTCGAGCAGTGCTACAAATTTGTGAATCAATGGGTGTAAAAACTATCACCTCACTATAGAGGCGCAAAATCTTGTGTCTCTACACACCTGCACAAACTTAGATATTTCCATGTATTGGAATGTTACAGCGCAAAGTTTAACAAGGCTGAATTATGAATAACTACTAATTTTTGTTAGTCAGTCACTGCACCTCTTGATGCGCTCGAGACCAACTTAGCATATTTTGCTAAAACTCCTGTTTTATACCGCGCTTCTGGGGCTTTCCAATTAGCTTTACGTTCTGCTAGCTCTTCTTCACTAACATTTATTTGTATTAAGTTTACTTCAGAGTCAATAGTGATGCTATCTCCCTCCTTTACCAAAGCAATTGGGCCACCTTTTTGTGCTTCTGGGGCGACGTGCCCAACAACCATACCATAAGTCCCACCTGAGAAACGTCCATCAGTAATAAGTCCCACACTATCCCCCAAACCTTTACCAATAATGGCACTGGTAGGCGACAGCATCTCACGCATTCCCGGGCCACCTTTGGGACCTTCGTAACGAATTATAAGAATGTCATCAGCTTTAATTTTATCGTTTAAAATAGCTGTCATACACTCTTCTTCAGATTCAAAAACTCTAGCAGGACCAGTAATCTTAGTGTTTTTTAAACCACTGGTTTTGGCCACACAGCCCTCAGGAGCTAGATTTCCTTTTAAAATAGCAAGGTGGCCCTTAGGATATTTGGGTTTATCAAAGGGTAAAATTACTATTTGATTTTCAGCAGGAGCATCTGGTACATCTTCCAGATTCTCAGTTACAGTTTTTCCTGTTACTGTCATGCAATCACCATGTAGTATTCCCTCTTTTAAAAGCATTTTCATAATAAGCGGCACACCACCCACACGATGAAAATCTACGGTAACAAAGTGACCTGAAGGTTTTAAATCTGCTAAGTGAGGCACCTTGTGACGAATAGCCTCAAAATCATCTATGCTAAGTGGTACTTCTGCAGCATGGGCTATAGCTAACAGGTGCAAAACTGCATTAGTTGAACCACCTACAGCCATTACTACTGCTATAGCATTCTCAAAAGCTTTACGGGTCATAATATCTCGTGGCTTAACATCATTTTCTATAAGTTTAATCAGTGCTTCACCACTAGCAGCTGTACTATCTGCTTTTTCTTTATCTTCAGCAGCCATAGTAGAAGAGTAGGGTAAGCTCATTCCCATAGCCTCGAAGGCACTGGACATAGTGTTAGCAGTATACATACCACCACAAGAGCCTTTGCCGGGAATGGCACAACGCTCAACGGCACAAAAATCAGTATAGGAAATACGCCCTGCACCATATTCACCCACTGCTTCAAAAGCACTGACTATAGTTAAATCTTTTCCTTGATAGTGACCCGGTTTAATAGTGCCACCATAGACAAATATGCTAGGAATGTTTAGTCTTGCCATAGCAATCATGGCACCGGGCATGTTCTTATCACAACCACCTATAGATATAAGCCCATCCATAGATTGGCCACGACAAACTGTTTCTATAGAATCAGCAATGACTTCACGGCTTACCAAAGAGCATTTCATGCCCTCTGTGCCCATAGAAATTCCATCACTAATAGTTATAGTGCCAAACATTTGTGGCATGCCACCAGCTTGTTTAATAGCTTTTGAGGCAATATCAGCAAGTTCGCCAAGCCCAGCATTACAAGGAGTAATGTTGCTATCTCCATTTGCTACAGCAATGATAGGTTTATCAAAGTCATCGTCTTCAAAACCTACTGCTCTCATCATTGAGCGGTTAGGAGCGCGGTGATCTCCTCGAGTAACAATGTAACTGTGCTTATTTAGACCTTTAGTGCTAGATTTATTTAATTCTTCGCTCATAAACTACTCCTAATATGCTGCGCTGATTAGCATTGCGATGAGGTGATAGGAGAATCTCGAGCAGTATAATTAATTTTTGCTTAAGATTCTCTGCAATCAGAATGACATTTCTCACTATGACAAGGCAAGGATTTATCTGGACACATTCCAAGCAGTTGATGTACCATGGGACTGTTAAGAAAAAGCTTACTTGTTTAGTTGAGAGATGGACCTTTGTGTTATAGTTATCCATAAAAGTAGTTTGCTAGTTGAAAATTAGCAGTAACTACTACACTAAAGGTAAACCATGACATCAAACCCCAAAACACTGCTAGGTTACCATTTTCCTAAAACGGGAGGTACTTCAGTAACTAGTCATTTCACTACTCACCTAGCAAAAGATGAGGCTACAATCTATGGTCCTTATTCCCAAGTACAGCAATTCTTTAATGCACAACCTCTTTTCGAGGAATTAAAGGTGGAAGAACGTAGTAAGCTAAAATTTATTTGTGGTCATGGAGTTAATGACTCAATTATTAAACTCTTACCTCATCATGAAATTGCTCTTTTCTTTATCTACCGTGATCCTTATAATCACTACGTTTCTCAATATAATCACAAACTAAATCACATGCAAACAATAGGTAAATACTTTTCACATGAACAATTTCTTAAACAGGGAATTGCTAATCCTGCTAGTCAAGCTTTAGTAAAACAATTCCCTAGTCTTATTAGCAGCCATAAAACTGATTTACTTGAACAAGTACTCGAAGTATTGCAGTGTATCCAGTTTCTATTGTGCACAGAGCAACTTGATGAGAAGATTTATATACTTAGCAACTACCTTGCCATCAATCAACCTCTAACAACAAAGCGTGTTAATTATCACAAGCAAGTTCCAGAGATCAGCAGAGAGTTTATTGAAAAACGCAACTTTGTTGACTTTGAAATTCACAGTTCTATTCAACAAGGTAAAAATTTCGGTTTCAATCCAAAAAAAGCTAAAGTACTCTTTGAGCAGTTAAAAGAAGAAAGTAACCAAAGTGTCTTGCTTGAGCAAGCCTACCAGAATTTGGTTGAAGCACTTGCTCAAAATCAAAAGTTTGAAGCAGCTAGGCTGCAGTTACAGTACGAATTAGAAAATAAAGTCAACAGACTAAACCAAGAGAGATATATAGAATTGTTTTCAGAAGCAGGTTCAGAAAAAACAAGCTCCAAAGACAAGTCTCTGTCAGCCTATTATCAGGCTACGGTACACAGAAAATTTAAGCAAGGCAAACAAGCAAAAATATGTTTTGAAAGAGCAGTAAAGTTAAATCCTAAAAACACCTTGGCAAGAATTCAACTAGGGCGTATTGCCCTCAATCAAAAACAATATGAGCAAGCGATTCAACATTTTGAAGTAGTAATTAAGCATGATCCATACAAGGCAAGAGTGTACTTTCAATTAGCTCGAGCTAAGATGATTTTAGGACAAACTCGAGTTGCTTTAGATACATTTTATAAGGGTGTGCAGTTTACAACAAATGATGAGATTATTAAGGAGGAGTTTTTGAAATTATATGTGCAATAACAATGATTTAACTATGTGCTCCATTTTAAAAAGGAATTTTTTGAGCGAAGAAAAAAATTTAACTAAGCTTCCTACCACAATGCCAATTTGGACGTAGTTTTGGTATATAGGGAATTAGCTTTTACACTCATTAACAAGTAAGATTCTAATCCTGAACCATTTTTAGAAGGTGTGACCAAAAATAACATTCATACAGAAATCAATACTTTTCCCCCAGTGGGTAATGAAATGTGGTAGCTGATGGCAACTGTTATTAAATATGGTGGCAGCGTTATGACAAATAGTGTTCTAAGATTTAAAGTGGCTCAAAGCATTGCTAAGTTTGCTAAGGAGGGGAAGGCCCCTATAGTTATTCATGGGGGAGGACCTTTTATAAGAGACTCTCTAGAGGATAAAGGAATCCTAAGTGAGTTTGTAGAGGGTTTACGCAAAACTACTTCAGAAAGCTTGCCTATAATCGAACAAGTTTTAACTCAATTAAGCAAGATCTTGTCTCAAGAGATTGGCAAGGCTATAGGTTTAACTGGTAGAGATAATAATTTACTTATAGCAAAGCAAAAGCCAGAGCTGGGTTTTGTTGGTGATGTAACTGAAGTTAATAGCACTTTCATAAAGGATTTACTAAAGTTAGAGCTTACCCCTGTTATTGCTTGTTTGGCAGCTCCCCAAGACGATAAAGGGGTTTTGAATGTTAATGCAGATAGTGTAGCTGGAGCAGTAGCAGGTGCTTTAGCTACGCCAGTTATATTCCTAAGTGATGTAGCTGGGGTGCTAGATGATCCTAAAAACAGTGCTAGCTTAATTAGCGAGCTTTCAGCTAAAGAAATAAAGACTCGCATTCAACAAGGACTTATAATAGGAGGTATGATTCCTAAAGTTGAAGCAGCACTTAATGCTCTAGAAAAAGGTGCTAGTTTTGCTGTAATTGCTGATGGGCGTAAACCTGAGAATTTAGCACTAGCCCTAGAGAAAAAGTCTGGTACACGGGTTATACTGTAAGTGTATAAATATCTGCGTAACTTGCTTTTCTACTTTGAAGCTGAACACATTCATAACATTGCTATAGCCACATTGGCATGGTCAGCTCGGCATGAAAATATACTTAGACTCATAGAAAAGTACCAAGTTTGCGACTCAAAGTTGGCAGTAGAACGCTTTGGTTTAAATTTTTCTAATCCAGTAGGTTTGGCTGCAGGGTTTGACAAGAATGCTAGAGCCATCCCCACATGGCAAGCCCTTGGTTTTGGTTCTATTGAAGTTGGCAGCATAACTGCCCATCCACAAGCAGGCAATCCTAAACCAAGACTTTTTCGTTTACCTAAAGACAAAGCGATTATAAACCGTTTTGGTTTTAATAATGATGGAGCTAGTGTTGTTGCCCAAAGGTTAAAAGAGCTACATTATAAAAAAACAGTGCCTTTAGGAATTAATTTGGGGAAATCTAAAGTTATGCCTTTAGAAAAAGCTAGTGAAGATTATCTAAACTCTCTTAAGCAACTTTTTGAATATGGTGATTATTTTGTAGTCAATGTTAGTTCCCCTAATACTGAAGGGTTGCGTAAGCTACAGCATAAGAACCACTTAAGTGAATTGCTCAGTACACTTAGTAACTTTGTTGCTAAACGTAAACCTTTATTGCTTAAAGTATCACCTGATCTTTCTTGGTCAGAATTTGATGATATTATGGAGCTTTGCCTTGATCAAAACATTGCTGGACTTATTCTTACCAATACCACAGTTCAGAGAAAAGGCTTAAGAACTTCTACTAAAGAAACAGGTGGCTTATCAGGAGCACCACTTAAAGACTTGTCAACTGAGTTTTTACGCTATGCTTACAAACAAGTGGGCTCCCATTTATCATTAATTTCTGTAGGGGGGATTTTTACTGCTAGCGATGTTTATGCTCGTTTAAAGGCTGGAGCTTCTTTGGTACAAGTTTATACGGGCTTTGTTTATGAAGGGCCTTTTATGCTTGCTAAGATCAACAGAGGGCTTTTAAAACTTTTACTTAAAGACAAAGTTATAAGAATATCAGATATTATTGGGCAAGACGGATAGTGCACTAGAGAACTTTTTCCTAAAGCAGCAATGTCTTTTTGTAACGCATATGTTATAAGGAATATCATGGTGTAAAAATAGTCAAAATGCCACCACAAAGGTAGTGGCTTTGTGGCTTTGCGTAAATTATGATAAGAAGAAACTTTATGCAGATAAGAAAGTGTAATATTAAAAATTCAACCAGAATTAATGCTCCCATTAAGTATGTGTGGCAACAAATCACTGAAGTAGATATTGCAGCATTCCAGCATCCCATGTACCTCCGTGCCCTAGGTATACCAAAGCCCCTAAGAGCTGAAGTAGTTGAGGCTGGAGTTGGTGGAGTACGAATCGCATTCTTTAATAACAATTGAAGGTTTATTAGCTTTCATAGTTTGCTTCTCCTTTTGTTGGCTAGTTTGCTTGAGCATATTAAGATCTATTCTGGAATTACTAGCTTCAGGTGGTATATGATAAAAACTTTCTAAATAGGGTACAAAAAATAAAGTTGCTTCTGTCATAACGTTTCCTTTTTGGGTTAAGTGGATTTGTTCTTGATTCATGGGTTTTCTTTCTTTTCTGTCAGTGATTTGTTTTCACTGACCTAAATTTGAGATACTTCTTACTATTACTTGTTTTACATTTATTCAAACTGCAAGACTTGGGTTATGGAAGTTTTTATTTCCTTCTTGCACGTTAAGTATGCTTCTTCTTTAGTAACACTGTAGTAACACTAATATTCCGCCAAGCTTAAAATAACTAGTAGGACTTCTAAATCTCTTTATTACTGATATTATAATGCACCAAAAGAATCTTGGATTTACCTTTAAATTACAGTGAAGAGTGGTACAAACCTCGGAGGTTTTCAAAACCTCCGAGGTTGCTTAGGTGATTTATGATTTTATATTTGGTAGGACCTTAACCTGACCAAAAAGTTCAAGTTAGTTGCTGGCCATAACTTGGCTAGGTTGGTGAACAGCAAATTGGTGATCTTCACAAGCTTCACAACTGCCACCTAATGCAGGATGTGGTTCAAAGGTAGAAAGTTGAGTGTAGAGCTTGCTTGTATCGGCTGCGCCGTGGGTTCTTACTACTAGATGGATCTCTGCTCCTCGTGTGTCTTGTAAACCGGGTCCAAAAACCACTTCACCTAAAGGGCGATCTTTTGACAAGTAAGCACTAAAAGCACCTTCACCATTACTGCTGGTCATAGCACCTGTAGCCCACAAGAGGGAGATATTGGCGTCAGGGTTAGGGGAAACGTTACCGTCAGCATCAAAGATATCATCTTCGTTACAAGCCTCACTACAACCTTGAGGTGTATTAAAAACTACCCACCACACAGTATAAATAGCATCGGGATCAAGTCCTACGGTGCGAAGTTCCATAGCTACTCCATTTTCACTTCTTGTTAAGGTGGAATAAGTGTCTGGTATTTCTGAGAAGTCTGCAAAGGAATATACAGAACTGGTACTTACCTGATTTGATGGGCTTTCTTCGCCTTGACTAGAACTAAAAGTAACTCCTGCAATAACTGCTACACTGCTAACAACTACGATATAAATTGGTAATAAAAAACGACTCATGGTTTTCTCCTTGAGATGATTTGAAGGCTTCATTAGTATTAATGCCTTACAACTCAAAGGATAAAAAACTAAACGTCCCATCATCGTACCTCCATCGTCTCATCAATTTATTTTGATCGTCCCATGAAATGAGACGTTTTGATTATAAGACCTTCTAAGGGTTATAGATAAGGTATCAATAGAAGCTAAAACCAAAGCCGTGCAGAAATATACTTCATAGTTTGATTTAAGCATTGCCGATAGATTATTAAGTTTTGCAAAAGAGAGATTAAGAGACTTAGGCCTTGATTATCAACACCTAGGAGAATTCTATAGGGATATAACAGGCAAAGACTTCTTCAATTTGTCCAAAAGTTATCTTGCTTTATTTTTTGTTGAGAGGAATAACTTTGATAAGGACTTCGTATTGTCTTGTAAGGACATTGAGTCACTACAAGTGGAAAACACAACCACAGACAGTAAAAAAGAAGTAACAGAAGCTTAGATACTATGCCTGTCATGGAGCACGTGTTGTAGGGGGGCAAAATTTTGGACCCTTCATTACATTCTAGGGCAGCCCCCTACAATTGATGCCTATAAAACCTCAGCAGGACCCTTAGGAATTTGAAAACACACTAGAAGTTCTTCCATATTTTTGAGTGAACCAAGAGATCTAAGGTATAGTTTCAAGTATGACGGCGGAGGAAAAACAAAAAGTTGAGCAAAGGATAGCTGAGGTAAAAGAAAAACACCTCACTACACTTGACCTCAGTGACAATAATCTTAACCAGTTCCCTCCTCAAGTAACCAAACTACGAAGCCTTACCCTACTTGACCTCAGTTCCAATAATCTCACCCAGCTTCTTCCTGAAATAATCGAGCTACAAGGACTTGCCACACTCGACCTCAGTTACAATAATCTCATTCAGATTCCTTCTGAAGTAACCAAGCTACGAGGCCTTACCGCACTTTATCTCAGCTCCAATAATCTCACCCAGCTTCCTTCTGAGATAATCAAGCTACAAAATCTCACTGAACTTGATCTCAGTTACAATAATCTCACCCAGTTTCCTCCTGAAATAATCAAGCTACGAAACCTCATCACACTTGACCTCAGCTCCAATAATCTCACCCAGCTTCCTCCTGAAATAATCAAGTTACGAAACCTCATTACACTTGACCTCATTTCCAATAATCTCACTGAGCTTCCTCCTGAAATAACCAAGCTACAAAGCCTCACCACACTCGACCTCAGTTACAATAATCTCACTGAGTTTCCTCCTGAAATAACCAAACTACAAAACCTCACTACACTTGACCTTGGTAATAATAATCTCACCCAGTTTCCTCCTGAAATAACCAAGCTACAAAACCTCACCTCACTTTACCTTCGTTCCACTAATCTCACCCAGCTTCCCCCTGAAATAATCAAGCTACAAAGTCTCATCACACTTGACCTCAGTTACAATAATCTTACCCAGCTTCCTCCTGAAATAATCAAGTTAAGAAACCTCACCACACTTTACCTCAGAAGCAATAATCTCACTGAGCTTCTTCCTGAAATAATCAAGCTAAAAAACCTAATCACACTTGACCTCAGTTACAATAATCTCACTGAGCTTCCTCCTGAAATAACCAAGCTAAAAAACCTAATCACACTTGACCTCAGAAACACTAACCTCACCGAACTTCCTCCTGAGATAATCGAATTAAGACAACTGAAGACGCTTCGACTTCCTGATAATCAAATTACAATACCTCCACCCGAAATTGTAAATCAAGGCATATTTGCTATCTTCAATTATTTTGAGGAACTAAAAGAAGTTGATTATATCTACGAAGCCAAACTGCTCATTGTTGGTGAAGAGCGGGCTGGTAAAACTTCTCTAATGAAATCTCTTACAGACCCTAGCTTTAATTTAAACAAAGATGAACTTAGCACTGAAGGTATAGACATCCAGACTTGGCACATCCCGAAAGGTCAAACTGGCCTATCAAAGGATTTTCGTTTAAATGTTTGGGACTTTGGTGGTCAGGAAATATACCATGCTACCCATCAATTTTTTCTTAGTAAGCGTTCTGTCTATTTGCTAGTAACAGAGCCTCGTAAAGAAGTCCGTCACGATGACTTTTACTACTGGCTTAACATTATAGAACTTTTGGGTGAAGACAGCCCTGTACTGCTAGTACAAAATAAGTGTGACCAACCTCTAGAAGATATTCCCGTTCGAGAATACAAAACTAGATTTAGCAACATAACCGATAATCTAATAAGAACTAGTTGCAAGTTTGAGCGGAAAGAAACCATTGGCAACTTGCAAACAGTTATTGCCAAGATTGTTCAAAACAAAGATTTGTTGCCCCATATAGGCGACAAACTTCCTAAAGTTTGGGTGGATGTGAGAAAAGAACTTTCTGCACTGCAAAAGCAAAATATTCCCCAGATCACATATAAAGATTATCTAGATATTTGCCAGAAGTTTGACATGAATGAAGAGCGTGCAGGCTTTCTAGCCGATTTTTTCCATGACCTAGGGATTTTTCTACACTTTAAGAAAGATGATTTGTTAAAAAGAACAGTTTTTCTTAACAATGAATGGGTTACCAAAGGCGTCTACAAAGTATTAGATGATCCTATGGTGATTGAGAATTTTGGAGAATTTAGCCAAGAAGAACTGAATCAACTTTGGAAAGACACTGTTTATGAAGGTTGGGAAGCAGAGTTTATAGCCTTAATGCAAGTGTTTAAGATTTGCTACCAGATTAGAGGAAAAGATAAATCTTACCTTGCTCCACACCGCTTGCCTAAAGATAAACCAGAAAAGTTAATTTGGGAAGATACCAACAACCTACATTTTGAATACCGCTATGACTTTATGCCCAAGGGTATGCTAGCTCGTTTTATTGTAGAGAGTTACCGCTACATCTGTGAAAACTATCAGTGGCGTTATGGGGTTTTATTGGAAAGAAAGAATACTTTTGCTTTAGTAAGAGAGGACTATTTTAACCGTAGAATAACCATTCGTTTGAGGGGGGAAAATAAAAAAGATTTGCTAGCAGATGTCCGTGAAACTTTCGAGGATATACATAAAAGCTTTAATAAACTTGTAGTGGAGGAGTTGCTGTCTTGTGTTTGTCCTAAATGTAAATCAAGCTCTGAGCCATACTTTTTCTCCCACAAAACCTTAGAAAGCCATCTTAGTAAGGGCATCACTCAAGTAATATGCGAGAAACATTCAGAATATGTCAACATTAAAAGCATTCTTGAAGGCACTGACCCTGAACTTGAAAATAGCCCTATTCAATTAACAGGCAAGCAATGTAAAAGACTCACTGAAGCTCTTAACAAATCTTTTATAGATGAAATGCAGTTAGACCGAATGTTAGTATTCAATTTTGAGAAGCAGTTAAACGAGATTGTTAAGCTTAGTAACATGACAAATATGATCTTTCAGCTTATAAGAAGAGCAGAGGCTGAAGGTTGGTTAAAAGAGCTTATTCTTGCAGCAATAAAAGAAAATCCTGATAGCCCTTTTCTACTCGAGGTAATCCAAGAGTTAAACATTTAGTATCTCCGTAGGGGCACGATGCATCGTGCCCCTACCACGCATATAAAATACATTTTCAGAAATGTTATAGTGTAGAGGTACCCCTATGGGTATATACCCTTGTAACCAAACACTTAACACTCTCAAATAGACTATAAATGTAGTGAGATGTACTTGTTCAGGCACTTGTCCAACATTCACTGTTTAACTCATTAAGGAAAGCTCGAGCCCCCAACAAATCATCAGTATCAAACCCTTCAGTAAACCAGTTGTAAACACCATTAACCATTGAGTGAGCTTCAGCGGTTTTGCCTTGTTTTTGCCATAACTTACCTAAACTCATAGCTGCTCTAAGCTCGAGCATCCGAGCTTGTTGATCTTTAGCTACTTTAAGTGCCTGCTGAAAATTCTCCTCGGCTTCACTAACAGCTCTTTGGCTGCCTGCTTGTAAAAGCAAAACTCCTTTGAGTCGGAAGACCTCTGCTCTGTAAAAGTAATCTTGGCAACTCTGTATTATTTCTAGGGCTTCTGCTAAAGTCTCGAGTCCCTGATCTACATAGCCAAATTGATTACTTGCTTCTGCTAACAAAGCAAGATAATAAGGACGACCTAACTCTGCACCAACATTTCGGCAAGCAGCTAAGCCTTCCTGCATTAAATCTAAGCCATCTTCTTGTTGATTAATCATGACTGAAGCCCAGCCTTTGAAAATAGTTCCTTTTGCCAAACGATAAGGAAAGCCATTCTCAGTGGCAATACTTATAGCAGCCTCTGCCCACTCTTCAGTTGGTTTCTTTTCTAACCGTAGTTGATAAAGCCATGCCACATGAGTTTGAGCACTTGCTAAACTATAAAGGTGGTTGGGGTCCTCAGCTTGTTTCAAACCATCAAGTGCTTTTTGTAAAGCTTGATCTGGATAGCCTAAACACCACAGTGCTAGAGAAGCCCAGCCATAGCAACCCACACCCGGGTTTTCACCATAGGAAGCCATTATCTTTCGGTGGTGCTTCGGATCATACAAAGAAAGTCCTTGCTCTGCGTGTTTCAAAGCAGTATTAAAAGATGCCTGATGGAATGTAGAACAAGCTAGTAAGTCAAAAGACTCGAGCAAAATCTCGCCATCATGCCACTCATAAGATAGGTCCAAGCGCTTCTCCATCACTTCTTGCGACTTGGTGAATTCGCCTTGCAACTCATACATTGTGGCTAGTCCAAACCATATTAAAGCTACTTGAGGAGGGTCTCCTAGAAGTTCACAAAGCTCATTAGCACGCTTATAAAGGTTTTCCACCTCTGGATTAGCCCAGCCCTTAGTAGCGCTAAGGGGAGGTCCTAAGGCAGCTAATATGCTTAGTTCAAGTTTTTCCTTGTCAGCTTTATCAATCTTCTTAAGAAGATTGAGCGCCTTAGTAAGATGGTTAATAGCCTCATTATAGGCACTACGTTGTATGGCCTGTCTTGCTGCTAATTGCAGGTACTCTATAGCTTTTAGGTGGTCACGACCACATATAAAATGTACTGCTAATTCGGCTGCTTTCTGAGTAGCAAGCTTTGCCCAGCCTGCCTCGAGCCTCTCACCAATATTACGGTGCATTCGTGCTTGACGTCCTGCTGGTATTTGCTTATAAAGGATTTCTTGATAAAGCTGATGTTGAAACTTAAACCGTGTTGAGATAGTACCATCAGGCCATTCAGCTGTAGTGGTTTCTTGTAAAAAACTCCCAAGCTTAGCTAGCTTGATGCAGTGATTTTCAATGTCTTCTTCTGTAATATCAATAGCTGCTGTCACTGCTGCTGCTGCAAATTCCAATCCCACAACACTAGCTGATTCTAGAATGTTTTGCTGGATAGTATCAAGTTGATTGTAAAGATGTTCTATTAACTGGCGTACATTTTCCGGTATCTCTTGCAAGAGTTCTGTAAATTTTTCCTTATCATCTAACTCTGCCCCTTGTGCTAGCCAAGTATCTACCACACTACGTAGAAAAAGGGGATGACCGCCTGTACGTTTATGCAAAAGTTCAGTAAATTCGGTAGATAATTTTGCCTCTGGAAAGCGTTTAGTCAGATAGTCACTCACATCAACTTCTGCTAAAAGCGGCAATGTTAGTTCTGCACAATGTCCACAAATACTTAGCCTTTGCTTCATGCCTTGCAGAGGGTGGTCAGGAAGCTGCATTTCACCAAGGCGATAGGTGGCTATTATCAGTAGGTGGGCTGGTTTTTGGCGCTGTGCTAAGTAAGTGAGCAAGTCTAAAGTGGAATTGTCGCCCCAATGAAGATCCTCTAACATTAATACTAATGGTTTACTGGCAGTCAGGTGCTCGAGCGTCTCCACCATTTCCCTTAACATACGTTCACGAGTAGAACCCAAGACTTTATTTTGTAGAGCTTCAAATTCCTCATCAGTTATTAGCCAAGGCATTTGTACTAACCAAGAAGGTGCTCTTTTGGCTAATAGTGCAATGATTTCCTTGCCATCAGCCCCTTCACATAAATGACCTAACGCTTCTAACACAGGCATATAAGCTTCACCTTGGCTCGAGCGCTCGAGGCATTGACCAAATGCAATTCTTAAATTCGCTTTTTCTTTAATCTGTGCTAGGAAAGTGTTAACTAGAGCGGTTTTCCCTAAACCCGCTTCTCCTGTAACAAATATTAGTTGCCGTTTGCCAGCTAAAGCCACTTTTAGAAAGTCATTTAATTGATCTAACTCTTGTTGTCTAGCAACAAATAAGTCATCAATAACTCTACTATTATCAATTATAGCTTGTTCTAAAAGAGAGGTACTGGTTAGTAGTTCTAAGGATTTTTGCTTGATGTTCTCAACTAATTCAAGCGTTTCTGGCTCAGGCTCACCATCTAGCTCATCCTTTAAAAATTTTTGAAACGATTCAAAAGTTTGTAGAGCCTTGCTACGTTGCTCAGCCCAGTATAAATAACGAAGTTCATAACGCAAAACTTCTTCAGCAAATGGGTCAGCTTTACGTAAAGGCAAGAGAACTTCTGCAGCCTCTTCGTAACTCTTGTTAGCTTCTAGTTCAGCTGCTAGTGAGAATGCTGTTTTATGCCATATATTATTTAGTTCTTCTCGCGTGGTCTCGAGCCAATTTTCGAATTCAGGAGAATCATCAAGCCTAGCACCTTGTAGAAATTCACCACTATAAATTTGTGTTGCTGTCAGAAGGTTTTCAGCATCAATAGCATACTTAAAGTCTTTTACATCAGTACAAATGTTCCAACGCAAACGAGTTCTTTCAGTTTCTAAATCCACAACATAGTCTAGATTCTTGGTTCTGTTTAATATTTTTCTTAAATTACTGCGGGCATTTGTTTCAGGTATGTCTGGCCAAAAAATATAGGAAAGTTTTTCACGGCTAATCCAACTACCTTGGTAAGCAAGGTAGTACAGAAGGGCAGAAATTTTACCTGTTGGGGGCTCGAGCCATTCATCTTGCCATTTTATAGCAGGGATACCAAGCAACCTGACATAAGTAGACATAGTCCCCATATATTACCATGCTTTTAGAATACGACCTCAAACAAGCAAGCATCTACTATAGCTAAGACTTCAACCAACAGATTTTTAGAAGCTTTTTCTATGAAATTGATTTTCCGGCTCTGGTAATCAAGAGGTTTAAGCTGCTCACACATGACAAAACCTGTAACTGATGAACTTTGTGTTACGGCTACATGAAAGGGAAAATTCCTATTGGTTTTCGTCAAATGGCAACATATTGCCATGCTTGTAGCTTCGTTGAAAGCATCTTTACTAATAACAAGCGCAGGCCATTTACCTGTTTATTCGTGTCCTGATTGTGGATCAAATGATAAAGTAGTAAAGTCACCCTGTTTTGGAATGTAGATAGCCATTGCTTACCAAGCTTCTTTGCCCTGCAGATTACCCCAATCTATTTCTTTAGCCTTGTAGTTTTCAGGAATTTTAGCAATAGTCTTGAAGATTATATTTTCTCCTTGCTGGGTAAATTAGCAACATTCCATCTTTAACTTGGAGATTTACTTTTGACCTACAGTTAAATCAAGATCTTCTAAAAATTGTTTTGGAATGCGAATGCCTTGACTATATTCCCCATTTTTGCAATGGCTGTTCTCATAAAAATCATTGTATATACTTTTCAAGTACTAGAGTAGGACCCTTGATGGATTCCGATCGACAGCTCACAAATAGCAAATAGCTGAACATTACACAAGGAAACATTCAGCTATATTGCTTTAATACTTTTTACTTAACTATTTGTCTTCGTCTTCATTCCATACAAGCATCAACAGTTAACGTAGGATCCATTTCAACAAGCCAAGCTCCTAAAACTTGTAGGGAAGGTTCTTCCCCCTCCTCTAGCTCTATCACTCCCGAATCAACTAAGAAAACAGCCAAGTTGTATAAGCCTAGCCTACCAGGATTATTGAATTGCTCAACATCACTAGAATGCACACCCATGTTCCCTGCTTCTATTTGGGCAAAGACAGCCGAGGCTTGTCCCCAACATGCATTCCCCTGTGAAGTTTGCGCCTGAGATAGGGCGAAAATAGATAGTAGAAAAACGAAGGCGAATAATGCTGAAAACTTTTTCACGATTTTCCTCCTGAAATTTTGTAAAGTACCGTAAAACGGCTCATTTACTTTAAGTTATCTTTATACTTTTTTGCAAGCTCAGAATTTTATGTGTTGTAAATCATCTTCAAATTTTTCGAATACATTTCTAATCTAATAGATAACTTTAGAGAAAAGGTGATAAATCCGTAAGTCTATGATCAAAAACATTACTTAATCAACATCTCATAATCTCTCATAAAATGTTAAAACTGCGCTTGGTGAGAATTATCGAAATGAAAGCCATAGAATAAGTGTTAAATTTCTGGCTACTAGAAATATCTTGATAGCAAAAGAGTAGATACATAGAATCAAAAATCTTTCTATAAGATTTTTGCTGCCCCACCTAATTGGAAACCACACCTAAAACTTTGTCATTATCATGATTTAGCAATAGGCTCGAGCCCCAAGGCCAAACGTCCAGTAAATAGATGCTGTTGTTTTTCAGGCAGTGGATGGAATTGGGCAGCATGACCATCTCTTAAGAGGCGTTCTAAACCAAAACCACGGTAAAAGCCAATACCTCCAGCAAGCTCTAAAGCTTTTTCATTATCATTGGTGGAAACCACTACCTCTGGTAGTGGTCTAGTAAAAAGTTCTACTAGTTAAGCAATGATGTATTTCCCTAGAAGGTTAAAGAAAGGGAAATACATGCCCAAGAATAGCAGATACAAAAAGTTGTCACACTCAATTTACAGTTGTGAGTATCACGTAGTTTTTTGTCCAAAGTATCGTTTTAGAGTGCTGAAGGATGGAGTAGAGGAATCCTTGAAGCAGATAATATACAAGTTGTGTAGAGAAAAAGATAGAGTAGAGGTGTTAGAACTGAACATAAGAAAGGATCATGTACACATGTTGGTATCAATCCCACCAAAATATTCTGTGTCAGGGATAATGGGCTTTATCAAGGGAAAGTCAGCAATAAACATGCTAAAGATGTATGGAAGGAAGTTAAGAGGATATCCGCAAAAGAGCTTATGGAGTAGAGGATATTGTGTAAGCACAGTAGGGTTAGATGAACAAAAGATAAGGAAGTATATACGTTGGCAAGAGCAGAAGGAAAGAGCATTAGAGGCACAACAGAGGAGCCTATTTGAGTAGTATCGGGCACTAGCGTCCGATACCCCTTCTAGGGGTTAACAAAACAAGCCACCACCTCTGGTGGTGGTTTTATGACTCGTTGCCATGAGCGCCTTAGTTGCAATCGTCTTGCGAACCAATATAGAGTTGCCGTTTTCTAGGGTTGGCTCAAAATCGTAGTTATTAGCAAGGGCAACCATGTCTTTTACAGCTAGTTGAGCTGTAGTCATCAAATTGGTCATTTCACCTAATAGGTAAGGGGTACTGGGGTCTTTCTTTTTAAGTGCTTGCTTTTTAGCTTTTTCAAAAGCAGCTTCTGCAACCCTGAGGTGAACCCAATTGATCGGACAAAAAATTAAGGTTAATTAAGACCTACTAAAATAATAACAAACTGAGATTACATTGTTTGTAAGCTCGATAACAGTTTGCTCTGTTGTTATTGGCTTAGTTTTTCCTTTCTGTAAACTAACTCAGGTGTTTTGTACTGCAATGATTGATGTGGACGTTCACTATTATAAAATTGCAAGTACTTTCCTATTTCTTCCCTTCCTTGCTCAATATTTTTGTACTCCTTAAGGTATACCTCTTCATATTTTACAGTTCTCCACAACCTTTCTGTAAATATATTATCCATGTATGAACCTCTTCCATCCATGCTGATTGCTATTTCATTTGCCTTCAATATATCTGTAAACTCATAACTCGTGTACTGACTACCTTGATCTGTATTGAATATCTCTGGCTTCTCTCCTTCCAATGCCTCTTCTAATGCTTCTATACAGAACGTTGCTTTCATGTTACTTGAAACTTCCCATGAGACTACATAACGGCTATACCAATCCATTACTACTACCAGATAGCAATACCCTCCTTGTAAACGTATATAGGTGATATCACTAGCCCATACCTGATTTGGTTTGTTTATGATTTTGTTTTTCAGAAGGTATGGGTAAATTTTGTGTCCTTCCTTTGGTTTACTTAATTTGGGCTTGGCATAAATTGCTTGCAAACCCATCAGGCACATCAAACGATATACTCTTTTGTGATTGACTTTATAGCTTTCTCCATTGAGCATTGCTGTTATCTTACGATAGCCTAGAAAAGGATGATCTGTATATAACTCATCTATCCTTTGCATCAACTTTTCATTGAGATCACTGATTCCTGTAGGTCGATAGTAATAACTACTACGATTCAGGTTCAGTAACTCACATTGTTTAGTAATGCTCAATTGAGGGTGCTTTGGGTCAACTATCAACATACGTTCCTCTTGGCTCAGTTTTTGAGCCCTTTGGACAAAAAATCTAATTCCATTTTCAACTTACCGATCTGTTCGTATAGTGCAGCCTCTCTACGTTCTTGTAGTCTTGCTTTTCTGCCTCTTAGTAGTGAAAATCTTTCATTCAATGCCTCTGATCCAGCTTTTTTCCATTCTTTAATTTGAGTGGTGTGTACACCATATTGACTTGCTAATTCTGCAAGATTTTTCTCCCCAGCTATGGCTGCTGCTGCAACTTTAGCTTTGAATTCTTTCTTATATGTTTTTCTTATTCCTTTTGTCTGGCTCATTTATATCTCCATATTCTAGATATTTTACATCTTTAATGGACCTTAATTTCGCCGGGGTTTTTTGTCTAAATTTTGGGGGTAAGCTCACCCCTCGATAAACTGACATAATAAGTGGCATAGCAATCATAAGTACCACACCCCAAACAGGATGCCAGACACCTTGTTTGCGTCTAAGAGCAATAGCACTATCAGGTACAAAAACATCTTCCATAATTATGCTCTGTGAACCTGTACCACGCATACCAAAAGCATTCCAATCATCTTCAATATGAATGCCTTCACTTGTGGCAGGAACACCAAAATGTAACACCAAAGGGCCTTCTTCTGGGTCTTCATAGGGTGCGCTCGAGACAAAAATATCGCCAGCTTGACTGCCACTTGCAAAAGCCTTGCGGGCTGAAACAAGATAGCCACCTTCAACACGTTTCATACTGCCATTGGACTCGAGCCAGTCACGCCCACCTGTACTAACCAGTACAGCACCATCAACTACCTTTTTTAAAAGAGCCTCACCGGGTTGCCCCTTTAAGTACTTATAAACTGTAGCAGCTATAAGGTGCTGATGCATCGAAAAGGTAAGCGCTGTTGAAGAACAATAGTGAGCCAAAACACGCAACACCTCGCACATTTCACTATGGCTTAATCCACCACCACCAAGTTCACTAGGTATAGCAGCAGCAAAGAGGCCAGCCTTTTTAAGGTCAGCATAGCTTTCTGCTACAAATTCACCTTCAATATCGTGCACAGCAGCACGGTCAGCAAAAACAGGGCCAAGATCATGGATTATTTTTAGGTAGTGCTCGAGTTTAGATTCTTCTGTAGAAATTTCTGGATTAACTGTAGTTTCCATTGTTCTCTCCTCTATCACTTGCGTGATTAAATATTTGCACCCTATACTAGCTCTCCTAGTATTTTACCACCAAAAAATATCTTGATTGATATAAGCCTGTTAGCTTTATAAAAATGAGCCTGAGTCAAAAGCTGAGAAAGGAAAACCTTTCACAAGCAACCCCACAAAGAGTTCTCTAATACTTTGTAGAACATACTCTTTTTGTTGCAGGTATAACTCTCATGACTCAATCTCCTTGAAATGCTTTAGCGAGGGGTTTCCTCACTTGTCATCAAAGTTTAGAAAATCTACTGTCCCATTAGCGTATTATTGCCGTCCCTTGATATGGGACGATAGAGCAATCAGTTTTTAGAACGGAGTTTATGGTTGGTTTTGTAAGTAGGTGGATTCTAAAACTCGAGTCACCAAACAATTAGGTTACTTATATTAACTTCTGCCAACTCAAAACTTTTTTGAAGAAACAAACAAAATCGCCCTTAAAAAGGGCGATCTTAAGAAAGTATCTTATATATTTACTCAGTGTCTTGATATCAGCAAATGTTGCTATAATAAACAAGGGGTGGATTTCCCACCCCTTGATCTACAAACTCTTAGGCTTGGGGCTGATGGGATTACCCCCGATTGCCCAGTCGCCCGGCTTGACTTCTTCAATAACGACCCAAGTTAGATCACGCATGCCCTCACCCTCCACTTCGATCATTGCTTCAGTGATCTTTGTGATGAGCTGGGACTTCTGTTCCTTGGAAAATACTCCTTCAATGACTTTTACACTTGTGAATGGCATAGTGATTTATTTCCTTTCCTTTATATCTAGTTACCTGCGAGTGCTTGCGGTGCTAAGTGGATGGCGAACTGCACATCTTCTTTGAAGCAATCAGCACAGTGTTTGCCATAACTGAGCTGCTCATAAACTAAACTTGGGATAAGTTCACCGTGAGCACGAACTACTAAGTGAACCTCAGAGTTTTGGGCATCTGTAAGACCCGGGCCCACCAATACTTGACCAAAGGGACGATTTTCAGTAAGTAGGGCGCTAAAGTTACCATTACCTTCAGCATCTGTCATAGCTCCATCAGCAAATAGGATAGAAATATTAGCGGCTTCATTTAAACTCATTTTGCCGTCTTCACCAAAGATGTCATCTTCATCACAAGTTTCACTACAAGCTTCAGGGTTGTTAAAGACAACCCACCAAATGGTGTAAGGTGCTTTTGGTTCTAAGCTACTAGTTCTTAACTCCATAGCTATAGTGTCTTCACTACGAACGAGTTGGGAATAAGTTCCTGCAATTTCGGTAGTATCTGCAAAATTAAAAACACTGGTTTCACTACTGTTTTGAGCAAAACTGATGCCTAAAAGGGCGATAAGAGTAATAACGACTGCGGGTAAGATTTTTGTTGTTTTCATTTTTCTTCTCCTAAATATTTTTAGCTTTTCCAAGCTTGAATGAACGTGGGGCTGAGGGCAGATTTCTATTTTTTAGTAGTGTTCTTTCTAATAATCTTTTTCTCCTTCGTTTTTGTTTTCTAGCAAGGTTTCCCTTGCTGATGATCAAAGTTTAGAAAAGCTTGCATCTTATCAACGTTTTATCAACATCTTATGGTGTGAGACGTTAGTAAATTTTGCTTTCTAGGAAAGGGATTGCTATACTTTTTAATTTTAGGAAGTAATTGATTTCAGATTATTTGCTAAAATGAATAATGCTTACTTCTGTTCAGCTGCTGGGTACACCTGCTGTACAGCATGAAGGAGAATGGCTCGAGCTACCCATAGGTTTACCATCAGCCTTGTTATATTACTTGGCTTACAAGAACACGTGGGTAAAACGTGAAGAACTGGCATATCTCTTTTGGTCAGATATCCCTGAAACCAATGCGCGCAAGAATCTACGTAATTTGATAGTTAGAATCAAAAGTTTAGATTATACGCAAAGCCTCGAAGTCGAACGTAGTCGCATTTGTTGGAATGTTGAAACAGATGTCGCTTCTTTTAAAGAAGCTAGCCATAACAATCAGTTTTCCAAGGTCATCAGTTTCTATAAGGGAGACCTGCTGCAAGGCTTTCGCTTAGATGATGCCCTTGAGTTTGAAAATTGGCTCGAGACTGAGCGAAAACAACTAAAAGACACTTGGCGAGATGCTGTTTTCTTAAGAAATATTCTTACCTGTGTAGGACTACGCTTTATGCCTGTAAACTCCTCTATAACGCTGACTGCCTCATTGATGCTGCGTGGAGGATTCTGCTCAAAGTATGTTTTGAGGGTATCAGTATGACTATCTAGGTCACTTGCTTGTCCTTGGTAACTAAAGTGTTTAAGAGCATCAATACCACCAGTCTGATAAAGTTTTAACCAAGTAGAGAGTGTAGTTCTTGATCTGATTCCACAAACTATCATTATCCATTGGTGATTGAATCCTTGGGATTTTAGATATAGTGCATGCATTCTTTGTTGGACTTTAGGGTGATGGTGATGGTATCTTTCATAGTCGAGGACTTCTATCTCTTCAGGTTTGAAGTTTATGTTTATCATGCTCAGAATAGTGACTTATCTTCTACCTGTTTTTCTAGTCCTTCACTACCTGAGCTTTTCAAATGTCCAGTTTTAACCCGTTTTTAGTATAGGTTTTGTAAACTTCTTTGTTCCTCATCACTTAGTAGTGAATCAATGACTTTAACAAAGCTGCTTAGCTCAATAAAAACCACACCTAAGAATACTTCTTAAAAGATACTTAATCAACCCTTAAAGGGTTGTCTATATATTTAAGTAACCAAACACCAAAATCTAGCACAACATCTTTACCCTGTAGAAACTGAGCCTTGACCATTTCCTCTGTAAGAGGGACTCGGTGGGTTGGTGCTACCCCACCCACCATATTGTAATCACTGTCTACTTGAATAATTTTTTGCTCGTTAAGTGATTGTCCATTGGGGTAAGAAATAGTGTAGCCTCCGGGCATTTTCACAGAGCCTCCTGTCATGCCAAAGGAACCATAGGTGCTATAAAAACCTACAACCTTGCCTCGAGCTAACCTCGAATCAATAATGGGATACCTTCTCCTGAACTAACAGTGTGGTTGTCAATAAGTACAACGACAGGCCCATCATAATAAAGCTCATCAGGTTTAACGCTTAACTCATCTTTAATAGGAAAGCTTTGACTGCTCGAGTCATAATAGGTAATGTACTCCTCTTAGCTCCTATTATGATGATGAGCACATCTTCCCAGCTTTGCATGTAGGTGAGAGTTATCTACTTAAAGATATGAAGGCTTCTGCTTTGGCTGAAACTGTGAGGTTGGCTGCTCGAGGAGAGACAACCTTCACTAAACTTCACTAAACTTGCCCTAACAAAGTTCGAAGATAAGCTCAAGATTCCTCTGTCAAACTATATCAATAGTTCCTTCGTTCTGACCAATTTGTTTACCTCAGGACAAGTCTAATATACTTAAACTTAATTAACGTGAAGCATAGTAACCGGGTCTAGGAGGCATTCCCCACAATGCTACTGCTTCACTAGCAATTTCCCTAAATACTGGCGCTGCTACAGCAGAACCATAACGGTTTTTGCCCCTTGGTTTTTGTAAATAAACTGCTACTATGGCTTTAGGCTTATCAGCAGGGAAAATACCTGCAAAGCTGGTAGTGTAGTCACCATCTATATATTCTCCTGCATCATAATCATAAATATCTGCTGTACCAGTTTTCCCTGCTATGCTTATGCCACTTACCAAAGAATTTCTAGCTCCGCCATACTCTGCTGCACCAACCAGCATTTGACGTATGGTTCCAGCTACTTCAGGGCTTAGAAGTTGTGTAAGCCGTTTGGATCTACTTCCCTCAACAAGATAGGGAGGAATATAAAGGCCATCATTAGCAAAAACACTGTAAGCAGCAGCTAACTGTAAAGCAGTGACTGAGAGACTTTGACCAATGCTAACAGAAGCATGGTCTTGTGGTACCCAATGCCACCAGTCATTTATATGCCCGCTACGAGTATAAGTATGGGGTACAATTAAATCCTGACCAAAACCAAAGTCTGCTAGCCAATTATAAAATTCCTGAGAGCTAAAACGAGCAGCGACTTTTATCATACCTACGTTGCTCGAGTACTTGAGCACGTCAGCTACACTTACAATCTTATCGTGCTTCATAACATCTTGGAATGTATGCCAGCCGACTCTAATAGCCATATTTGCCTCTAGGATTTCGTCAGCCCTAAGCTTCCCACTTTGTAAAAGTGCTGCTATAACTATCGGCTTAAAGGTTGACCCCGGCTCAACCTGCTGTAAAAAAGGACGGTTACTCATAGGGTCAGGTTCTAAATCTAAATAATATTGGTAGTAATTAGGGTCATACTCTGGATAACTTGCTGCTGCAAGAATCCGTCCTGTGTTAGCTTCTAGGACAACAACAGAACCATTTTCAGCTAAATTACTCTCAGCCGACTTTCTTAAAGAAGCTTGAGCCACTGCTTGTAAAGCTGGATCAATAGTAACCACTACATCTTTTCCTGTTTGCAAGGTACTATCTAAGGCTTTCTCTAAACCGCGTAATCCGTAGCTATTATCTGCTTGGCGCTTACCACTAAAACCAATAAGATTAGCAGCTAGTTGGCCCTGTGGATAACGACGATTATCTACATCACCTTCAGCAAAGCGTGTGATGTTGCCATACTTATCTTTAGCTATAATGCTTCCTCTACGAGTACTTTCCTTGAGTCCTTCAGGCCACTTAGGTAAAACTGCTTGCAATCTTCCAAAACCTGCTAAAGCAATAATAAGAGGAATAAGTAATAATATGCGTAAAGCAATACGGTTACAGAAAATTAATGAGATTGCTTCCTTAGAAGACTTTTTGCGTTTTATTCTACGGTTTAGTGCCATTTTATCCACATCTCCAGTTGAGTTTGATTAGGGGTAAGATTAACTTCAGGAGCTTCTAGAAAAAGTGCAGACTGTGCAGTGTCGTCTGGGGCTGAAGGTTGCATTTGATGTGCCAAAGCCCAAGCTCGCACAGCTTCGGGACCTTCTACACTATCTGCTGCTTGTCTTGCTATAGCAATTGCATCTAAAATTTCTTTCCTTTGATTTAAAAGTTCTAGATGTTTATTTAAAGATACTCTATTTTGTACTCCCAAAGCGGAAAGAGCAATTAAAAGTAAAATGTATATTGTCATTAGTTTATAAGCTAGTGGGTTCACGCATTAATTCCTTTTACTTTTTCAGCTACGCGCAACTTAGCACTGCGAGCCCTAGGGTTTTGTAGGACCTCTTCTTCAGCTGGCTTTAATGGCTTTTTATAAACTGCTTGTAAAGCCAGACTTTGCCTAACAAACCTTTTGACTATACGATCTTCGAGTGAATGATAACTAATAACTAGTAGGCGTCCTCCTTCAACCAAAGAGCTTTCAGCAAATTTTAAGCCTTTTTCTAAAGCATTAAGCTCGTCATTAACGTAAATCCTTAGAGCCTGAAAGCTACGCCTAGCAGGATGGTCACGCCTGTCACCTTTGGGATAAGCACGAATAATAACTTCTCTTAATTCTGCAGTTGTTTTTAAAGGACGGGCGTTGACTATAGCTCGAGCAATACGGCGACTATAGCGTTCCTCACCATACTTAAATAAAATAGCTGCAATGTCTTCTTGTGAATAACTATTAACAATATTTTCAGCTGATAGGCCAGCATCAGGCTCACCAGTCATACGCATATCCAAAGGACCTTCTAAACGAAAAGCAAAACCCCGACTAGCTTCAGAAAGCTGCATTGAAGATACGCCCAGATCAAATAAAATACCCCTAATAGGGTAAACTTTTATATCTTTAACAATAGCTCCTAAATTACCAAAGTTGTCTTTTAGAAAGATAAAGTTGTCGTTTTCTAGTTCTTTAGCTAATTTTTGAGCTAAGCAATCACGATCCACTGCCAAAACCTTTACGCCCCTTGCCAACATTGCTTTGGTATGTCCACCAGCCCCAAAAGTGCCGTCAATATACCAACCTTCTTGCTCGAGCTTAAGTTCTTTTAGGCACTGCTCGAGCATCACAGGGGTATGTGAAAGCAATGAACTAGGAGCTGTAGGCATTTATATAATTTTGTATCAACTTTCTATAAGTTTTAAGTGCTAGACAAAGGCACCCACTTTTAAATACTAACTATACACTCATAGGATTTAAAGTAGCATAACTGCTCTATTACTTCTCAAAAATTTACACACATAATCTAATCATCAAAAACTCATCTTACCTAAATTTAAGGCAAGCCTAGTTTTAATACCTTATTCTTCCACTTAATTCACTATACTAATAGTCTGTCTTTGCTTACCCTTGTAAGTAAAGGCTCATAAAAAAATTTTAGAGATTCAAACCGAACAAAATGATGGTGATTTATATTGTGGGGTTACTGACATCTAAACATATCAATAATTATACAATATCTTAAATTGTTGTTTAGATTTGTAAAGCATTCAAGAACTTTTTAAGCTTTTCCAGAACTCTTCAAATGATCTTAACTTTTCCTGCTAATACCGCTCATCTAGAAATGTTAGGAGAGTTTATAAAAAGTCTATGTGCTGAACACTCTAGGTTAATGGCTATTGAACTAGCTGTAACAGAAATAGTTGTTAATGCTATTAAACATGGTGGTGCAAGTTTTTGTATAGTGAGTGTAAATAATGAAGGAGACCTTTATATGGTTATAGAAGACAATGGCAAAGCTTTTAATCCTTTAGATCCCCCTACTTTACCTTTAAATGAATTACGTGAAGGAGGATATGGCCTTGCTATAGTACAGCAGGTAACAGATCATATGCACTATGAGCGCAGCAATAACCATAATAAATTGACTTTAAAGTTTAGAAATGCTCCCAACCTTGGAGGTTAATTGTGATCACATGGACTTTTCTTGGCAAAGCACAAGCACACATTATTGTGGAGGGAAGGCTAGACGCTCATAGCTCACCAAAACTACGTAGTGCCTTAAAGGAAATAGAGGAAAAGGGACACATCCTTATTTATTTGGAGATGGACAAAGTTGACTTTATGGACTCTTCAGGTCTAGCAGCTATTGTTTCTGCCCTTAAAACAGCAAGAAGTCATGGAGGAGATCTTTGTCTTATTAAGCCTAGTACAGCGGTGAGCACTGTTCTTCAATATACCTTGCTCGACAAAATTATTCCTACTGTAGATGATCTCGAGGATGCCAAAGCTCAGTTTGCAGATGTGGAAGTATAAAATATTTTTAACGGCTTGTAGGATGTTCGTGCTAAGAATCTTTAAGGTGATGTTTATGAATAGGAATAGAGTTTTTCTGATATTTATTCCCACTCTATAGTTCCCGGTGGTTTACTAGTAATATCAAAAACTACTCTGCTTACTTGAGCTACATTGTTGACGATGCGATTAGACACAGTGGCAAGAAATTCATGGGGTAAGTGCGTCCAAGTTGCAGTCATGCCATCTATACTCGAGACAGCCCTCAAAGCAACAACATTGTTGTAAGTACGATTGTCACCCATTACTCCAACAGTCTGTAGGGGAGTAAGTACTGCTAGTGCTTGCCAAGTATCTTGGTAAAGATTGTATTCATGAAGCGCCTCAATAAATATCTTATCTACCTGTCGTAAAACTTCTACACGCTCTTTGGTGACCTCACCAAGACAGCGAATTGCTAAGCCGGGACCGGGAAATGGGTGTCGTAGGCGCAACCTATCGGATAAGCCTAGGGTCTTAGCAATTTTACGCACTTCGTCTTTTAGTAATGTACGGAAAGGTTCTAGCAGCTCAAATTCTAATTCAGCAGGTAGCCCTCCTACATTATGATGGCTTTTAATATTGGCTGCACCATGTCCACCAGCAGATTCAATAACATCAGGATAAAGCGTGCCTTGCGCTAGAAATTTTATTTTCCCTTGCTTTTCACTAAGCTTTTTGGCTTCCTTGTTAAAAACAGTTATGAACTCATGACCAATAACTTTACGTTTTTCTTCGGGATCTGTAATACCTTTTAAGGCCTTTAAAAATTGCTCCGAGGCAGTGACTACTGTTAGATTGATCCCAAGTTGCTTTAAAGCTTCTGCTACTTCTTTAGCTTCTCCAGCTCTTAGTAAGCCGTGGTCAACAAAAACTGCTGATAATTGTGTGCCTATAGCTTTGTGAAGTAAAAGTCCTAGAGTGCTCGAGTCAACCCCACCAGAAATAGCCAAGAGTACCTTTTCATTGCCAACTTGTTCACGCACTTCGGCGATAAGCTTGTCAGTTATGTTACCTGCTTGCCAGTCCCTAGCTATACCAGTCCGCTTAATAAAATTTGCCAGTAACTTGGTTCCTTGTGGGGTATGCTGTACTTCTGGATGAAACTGCAAAGCATAGAAACCTTTAGCTTCATTTTGTATACCAGCTATAAGCGCGTTATTTGTAGTGGCAATCACTTCAAAATCATCAGGTGGACATTTAACTACATCCCCATGCGACATCCAAGCAATAAACTCACCCTCTACACCATTAAACAAAGCGCCCTGATAGTGACTAAGCACAGTTCTGCCATACTCATGAGTAGTACTTTTAACCACTTGGCCTTCAAGTTCATAAACCAACAATTGCATCCCATAGCAAATTGCTAATATAGGTAAGCCTGCTGACAACAAGCCTTGGGGCAGTTTTAGAGAATCCTCATCATAAACACTACTTGGTCCTCCTGAAAGAACAAGACCTTTAGGTTTTTGTGATAATATTTCGGCTAGATCTGCTGAGGCAGGTAAAATAAGGGCGTAAACATTAAGCTCTCGTAAACGTCGAACTATAAGTCTAGTGTACTGTGAACCATAATCAAGAACAACTATACTATTGGAACTCAAACTCTAAACCTGCTTGCAAATTATCAAGGGGCACCGTGACATCTAATATATTAGAGAGGTGCTCTTCAAAGCGCGCTTGCAATTGCCACTTGCCCTCTTTGTCTAAGAAAATAGGTTGACGCGAGCTAGTTAAAGTGCCTAGGATACTACCTGCTGGTTTGCTTGAACCCTTAGGACTACTTATAACCAATAATTCGATTAAGCGCAAGTCAGCTGGAAATTCTGGATAGATAATATAGCGTATGCCCGGAGGGGCGGGATCTACTTCTACAGGTACAGGAAGAGCATTTTTTTGTTCCGAGAAAAAAAAGTATAAAGTAATAGCTGTAGCAGCAAGTACTCCTACAATAAGAAAAATAAGGCTTAAAGGGAAACTTCTTCCAGATTTTTCCTTGGTTCCATAAATGCCTGCAATATTGGTCATTTCTAGGCCACCATCTTCAAAATCTATCTCTTCAATTAGTTCAGTATCTATTTCTGTGTCTTCTGGAGGTGACTCAGCTAGTTTTGCTTCTTGTTGCTTTTGCTCAAGCAGCTCCTCGACCCAACTTTTTTTACTATCTACTTTTAGTTTAACCTTATCTGAATCATTTACTTTTTTAGAAAAGGCTTCTCCCCACTCCTGACTTTCACTAGCGGATTCCTTGTTTAAATAGTTACTTCCTTCATTTGAAAATTTGGGCAAAGCTTCATCGTTTTTATGCGACTCATCAAAAGATTTTTCAGGTCCAAGCAATAATTTATTGTTTTCTACCTCAGATGATAAATTTATATCGGTATGGCTTACATCAGAGTCTTCAGATACTAAGTCAATATTAGAATCTTGAGCGATTTCTGCACTTATACCTGTTACACTTTCTGCTTCTAATAAATCATTTTCTGGCTTGGTAGTGTGATTAGCAGGCTCATTTTTACTAGGGTCTTGCTCTTCTAGGTTACTGCCACTTTCATAGAATTTAGGTTCTGAAATAGTCTTTGTCTTAAGATGGGAATTAGAAAATTCTCCCTCTGCTACTAAGGAGTTTATGGCTTCTTCTGTTTGAGCAGGTAAGCTATCTAAATCAGAATCTTTAGAGATATAAAAATACACGCTGCTGAGGTTTTCAAGCAGGGATTGAGCATTAGGCCGTTCACTAGGAATTTCAGCTAAACAGGAACTAATGATACTATCTATTTGTTTGGGAGGGGTCTCACCTAATAACTCCTTCACAGAAATTGCCCAAGCATAGATATCACCTGCTAAGCTTTGTTCGTTTGGGTAGTAAGGACCCTCGATTTCCCCCCAGTGCACACCATAGCCTTCTATGTAAAATTGTGCACCATCAAACAAAAAGCGTTCTGGACATATTCCACCATGGACAACGCCTAATATAGCAGCATCATTAAGAGCTTGGGCTGTATCTAAGAGAAATGCTTCCGCTTGAGCTACAGCAATTTGGGGTTGGGTAATTTTGCAGTTACTCAAATGATTAGTAAAAACTTGAACTTGATCTTCTCGAGTACAGGAAGCCAAAATGTCAGGTATGTGAGGGGAACTAATAAGTTCAGCATCACTAATGGCACTTCCCGAAAATTCATAACATCGAATGGGCAAGCCTGTAAGGGGATCAAGGCCATTATAAACTTTCACCCCCGCTTCTTCGTTTAAGAAGCTTCCTATTTGATAACGTGATTGTTGTCTGAAGGTACTCATCTGGCCTAACTGCTACCTTTCTTGTACGTACAGTTGCATTCATAAAACCCCAAAGGGCAATCCTTACCCTTATGAGGGTAGGTGAGGATAAGTGTACTCAAAAGTTCTCACTTTACACAGAACTGCTGTCTTGACCTTGTAGGGGGTAAGTAGTTTTACATCCCATCCTTACGAGGACAGGTCCATGAGCATTTAACGTCTCGATGTAGCCACTACCGCGACGACTAAAAGGCAATTCTAACCTATTAGGGTTTTTTTTGTAAAGGCATTTCATGTGTGCAAAGTAATACTTTTATTAGTGATTAAGCACTTATTTGATGTTTAGACATCACTCATAACTGAAACCTAGCATTTTTATTTTATACAGAGCCTTTAGGAAAGAGTGGTAAGTGCCCAAGTGCTATAATGTCTTCGCGTTTATTTCCTTCTGTTAATACGGCCAAGGTAACCATAACTATACCACCTAATTGGCTAAGTAACTCGGAAAGTCCTCTTAAGGTGTCCCCTGTACTAACTACGTCATCAACAATTGCAATATTCTTGCCTTTTATACGCTCAATATCTGCACCATCAAGAACCAAATCTTGTGGTTTACCTGTAGTAATAGAAATAACTGTTTTTTTTACAGCACCTACCATATAAGGTTTTTGCGTCTTTCGTGCAACAATGTAAGGTATATTTGTTCTTACACTCATAGCATGAGCTAAAGGAATCGCTTTAGCTTCAGGAGTAACAATAATCTCTATCTTTTCATCTAACCTTCTGGCTAATTCCTTGGCAGCTTCTTCTGTAAGCTCGGTATCACCAAGCAAATTAAGCAAAGCAATTGAAACCTCACCAACATTAATAATAGGTAATTCACGTTTTATATTGCCAATCTGTATTGAGTATGTTTGCATGGTTTTTTCCTTAAATCAAATTAGATTATACAATATAACTTTGCTTATCCTAAATAAAATCTAAACAATTTCCATATAAGATCCATACATGGGATTGTAAAACTACTAAACAGTTGAAAGCACAACAGAAGCTTTCACAAAGGTAGTGAAACCATATTTCGCTACTGGAAAGGAAATCCCAATGAAAAAAGTGGTTTATGTCGGTTTAGTATTGGCCTTAGTTGGTCTTACTATAGGAGGTTTCAGTCTAGTAAGTGCTCAAAAGGGTTATTTTGGAGGACATGGTTTTGGACCTAGCTCCAGAGGTGGCATGCATGGTGGTGGCATGTTAGGTCATAGCCTTACAGAAGGCACCAGTTTAGAAGCTGTTTTCTATAATGGTGACCCTGCTGAAGAAGCTGAAGTGGTTAATACCCTTAGCTTTGTAGCAGGTGAACATAGTGCTCGCAATTTCATGAAGGAGTTTCGTGTTGCTGCTAAGGATGCAGAGTTTGTAGTAGTTAACAAAAGCGCTCAAAGCCGCTCTGTTGATCTTTCTAAAGTAAAAGAAGATGGTCAATCTGGTCGCAGTAAAATGCACCGTTTAACCTTTTTGCTTTTCCACTTAAATGAAGGCAGTAACTTTGAAGCCACTTTTTATGATGGTAATCCTGATGAAGGCGGCAGTGAACTAAATAGCCTTAATTTCGTAGCAGGTGAAGATAGTGAACTAGCCTTTAGAAATGACTTTGCTGAATCTGCAAAGGACTCTGCTTATGTTGTTTTAAGTACAAGTCCTCAAACGCGTACAGTTAATTTATCAGCTATGAAGGAAAGATTCGGCAGTCGTGAAGAAGGCGGTCGTTGGGGAGATGGTTCAAAAGGCCCTAAAGGTCCTAATAATTTTAGTGGGCCTAGATTTTGGCACTAAAGTTATAAATCAACTTAAATTTCTGCAGTACTATAATGCTCCTAGTTTTTCTAGGAGCATTTTATAGATGTCCAGATCAATTTCTGTGCCTTGTCAACACAAAGAATGTCATCCTGAGCCCTTACGAGAGTAAGCTCCGCGAAGGATTTCTCATGCTTTACGTTGTTTGAGATTCTTCGTCGTTATGCTACTCAGAATGACATGCTCACAGGAGGGGTTTCCCTCTAGGGAAAAAATTTTTCTGGAGCACTATATATTCTCAACAATTTAAATTCTATGCTGCTAGAATAATATCTTGATAGAAAGGAAATAATCATATGTATAGGTACTCTTTTATTCAAAATATTAATAAGAACGGCCTACTTAGACTTAATTTTTTCAAAGTAATTATTAGCAGTTTAGATATTAAGTTGATTATCTCTATTATTGTTTTACTGGTTTCATGCGCACCTAGTACTCAAGATAACAGTTCAGAATTGTTGTATCCTAATACCCTTAATGGCTGTGTTCAGAAAGTTATCGATCATGAGACTTTTATACACAAAAGTTTTGAAAGCTGTGTTAAAAACACAAATCAGGAACTAACTGATACCATTCGTGCAGATATTACTGACTATGTAATTTCTGCTAGCAATAGTGAGTTGCAAAATGCTGCTACAATAATAGTAAGTAAAAGGCTAGCAAAAAATCAAGATTACACTAAGGAAGAGTTTGCTCGTCTCATACTCAAGGAAATAGAAGATATACTAAGCCAAAATGAAGATAGAATCTAATTAGATGGGGTTTTCCTTTCTTTTAGATGAAAAGATCCTTCATGCAGACAATAACAAATGACAGTATTTTTGCAACTTTCTAAGACTTTTTAAAAGTATACTCAAGATATGCAGACAGCCATTGTTTTTTTACTTATTCTTACTATAGCAGTAATTATACATGAACTAGCGCACTTTCTTAACGCTAAAAGTGTAGGTTTGCCTGTGCGTGCTTTTAGCTTAGGCATGGGGCCTGTACTTTTGCGTAAGAAATGGCGTGGTACTGAATGGCGCTTGTCGCTTTTACCAATTGGCGGCTATGTAGATTTGCCCGGTTTGGCCCCAGAAGCTGATGAAGAAGGAAATCTTCACTACCCAGAAGAGGGGTTTGCTAAAAAGAATCTGGGGCAAAAGATTTGGGTTTTGGTAGGTGGAGTAATAGCTAATTACATTCTAGCAGTACTCTTATTAGCTTTTATTACCAGTTTTGATTCAAATTACCGCACCATAACTACAGGTTTAGAACCTAGTACCTCAGGAACAGTCTTTAGTGAAGTTTTTGAAGACACTCAAGCTGAAAAGCTGCGCATAAAAGCTGGTGATATAGTTTTAGCTATTAACGGTGTTGAAAACCCTAATACTGAGCAAGTTGCTCATCAAATACAAAATGAGCAGGGATTAGACCTTCTGCTAGAAAGAAATGGGGGGAGAGTTTCTATAATTACAACTTGGCCTCCGGAAGGCTTGGAGGGTACCCCTAGGCTTGGTGTGGGTTTAAGGCCTTTGCATATTGAACCCTTAGAAGATATAGGCTATGTACAAGCACTTGGAGAATCAATTGCTTTTACTGTAAGAGTTGTGCCTGAAACTGTAAAGAGTTTTGCTAAGACTTTTGTTACAACCTTTATGGGGCAACGTAGTGAAGAGATAGCAGGGCCAGTTCGTATGGTGGGTATGGTCAATCAAGCTACTAGAGAGGGCCTTTTACCAGTTTTGTTAATGGCTGCACTAATTAACTTTTCTTTAGCTGTTTTTAACTTATTGCCTTTTCCTGGTTTAGACGGTGGGCGTATTATATTTGCTTTTATTATTGCCTTACGGGGTAAGCCTTTACCACCCGGACGTGAGGAAATTATCCACCTAGCAGGTCTTGCCTTACTTATAGTTTTTATAGCCCTTATTACTTTTGGAGAAGTACGGGATCTGTTTGGGGGATGACTTGTGGCATTATTATTCCAGCTTTCAATGAAGCTACTACTATTTCTGGGGTAATAACAGTGGCTTTGGCATCAAACTTAGGTGAGGTGTGTGTTGTTGACGATGGCTCGAGCGACTTCACCACAAAAGTTGCCAAGCAAGCAGGGGCACAAGTTATTTGTTTAGAGAAAAACCAAGGCAAGGGTGGTGCCATGGTAGCAGGAGCAAAGCATTTACAGGCTGATGTCTTGCTATTTTTAGACGCTGATCTTATAGGTTTAAAGCCAAAGCATTTACAAAGCTTGGCTAAACCTTTACTGGAAACCAAAATTGATATGGCTCGAGGTGACTTCAAGGATGGACGCTGGCAAACTAACTTTTCACAAACTATAACCCCTATTTTAAATGGGCAACGTGCTATTTTACGCCAAAAGCTTTTAGGTATTCCTAAACTAGCTAGCACTCGCTATGGTGTAGAGGTAGCTATATCTCTTACTGCTAAACGGGAGGGGTGGCGAGTAGCTCGAGTCCCTCTTTACGGAGTTTCTCAAGTAATGAAAGAAGAGAAGTCAGATATGGGTTTTCTAAGAGGATTAGCAATGCGTTTAAAGATGTATAGCGAAATTATCTATACGCTAGCAAGTTTTTTAAACTCGAGCCAACAAAAAAATACTGAACCTGTAAGTTAGTCTAAAGGTTAAAATCATGTTGAATATAGTGCTCCAGAAAAATCTTTTTCCAAAGCAAAAATACACTCCTGCAAGGCATATGTCATACTAAGGAGCAGGCCCTTCCAAGGGTAAACGACGAATGTATCTCAAGGCATTAAAGCATGAGAGATTCTTCGCTGCACTCAGAATGACATCTTACGATTTGATGGCAGGAACTTATCTGGACATCTACAGTTGGTAAGTTTTAATAGATGTAATGGCAAGCATAACATGAGGCGCATTAAACTCACCCTAGAATTCGATGGCAGTGACTTCCATGGCTGGCAAGTACAAGCTGCCACAGGTGAACGCACAGTCCAAGGTGTCTTAGAAGATGTACTTAAAACCATTCCTTTGGCAAAACCACGTATGATAGGTGCAGGTCGTACGGATACTAACGTCCATGCTCTAGCAATGATTGCTCATTACAATACTAAGGATAATATTCCTGTGAATAGAATTCCCAAGGTATTTAACTCACGTTTGCCAGAAGATGTGCGAGTATTAAAAGCTGAGGAGGTAGACGAAAATTTTGAAGCTCAATTTAGCTGTTGCTATAGGCATTATATTTACAAGATGCGTTTAGCACGTACGTGTTATCAGGGTATGGCTTTAGAACGTAAGTATTTACTTTTCTTATCTCAATTACTTGATGTCGCAGCTATGCAGAAAGCTGCTCCTTACTTTGAAGGCAAAAGAGATTTTGCAGCCTTAGCTACTCAGGAAAAACGCTCAACGCTGAAGGAAATTTATTGGTGCCAGCTCAGTTCTGAAGGCAATGACCTAAAATTAGATATAGTTGCCAATGGATTTTTAAGGGGTATGGTCAGAACCATTGTAGGAACGCTCATTTATGTAGGTGAAGGGAAAATAAAACCTGAAGAAATTCCTAGTCTAATAGCTAAAAAAGATAGAAGTAAACTAGGTCCCAAAGCACCTCCACAGGGGCTTTACTTTGCTGAGGCAGGCTATAAGGATTGGCAAAAGAAGGGTTAATAATGGCTAAATTAAAACAGTTCTTTTCTGTGCGGTGGCTGATTGCTCATTTTTTTGTGCTAATAGGCCTTATACTTTTTATCAATTTTGGTTTATGGCAACTTAGACGAGCAAACCAAAGAGCAGCTCTTAATTCCTTAATTAACTCCCACTTAGAGCAAGCTCCCTTATCTTTTGATAATATAAAAGAAACTTATAACTTAGGTTCTAAGAAGGAGGAGAAAAATTCAGCTGCCTACCGTAAAGCGAAAGTAACTGGGGTTTATGACATAGAACAAGAGGTGCTTATCCGCAACCGTTCTTATAACGGACAACCGGGTTATCATGTTCTAACACCTTTAAGACTTAGTGATAATAGGGCCTTGTTAGTTGAGCGAGGCTGGGTACCTCTAGATTTAGATTGGCCGCCTATTACAGATGCTGCACCACCCAAGGGTAAAGTTGAGCTTGAAGGGGTTTTACTTTCGTCACAGGAGCAACCGAAGGGGTTTATCGGAGCAAAAGACCCCCCATCACTTAAGTTAACCAAAGTTTTCTGGGTGGATATAGAAAGGCTGCAAAAACAAATTAGTTACACTCTCGAGCCCATTTATCTACGCCTGACAAAACAAGCCCCTTCCCAAAGTACTGTAAACACTCTACCTTTAGAAATACTTCCTCCAAGTACAACAAACGGGCCTCATTTAGGTTACGCCATTCAGTGGTTTTCCTTTGCTATTATTTTATTTGTGGTTTATATTCTGCTGCTGCGTAATGCAGTAAAGGAACAGCGACAAATTCGATAAAAAAAGTAACATCATAGTATGAAAGTAATAACCTCCCTCACCTTTCAGTATTGAGCATGAGATAATGTGGTTTAAATGATTCAGCTATTATCAAAACTTCTCATCTTAGTATGTTTTTTAGTACTTAGCTCTGGTTTTGCTCTTACACCTGTTCGGGTACTTTTAGAAAATAAGTTAGATCATATTGATCATTATATAGATAGTGCACATCAGGGCTATGTAGATAACGACTTACTTTTTAGTACTAATGCAGGTTTAAGTTGGCCCATAAACGTTCAAGGAAACGAGCTGGTTGTAGAAGGAACGACTATAGGTAGAAATTTAAGGCTCGAGCCTTTAAACAATGATCCTATTTATTGGGAAGGGAAGCCTTATCGGGGCAGTCTTGAATTAGTAGCAGTTGATGGTGGTATCCGAGCTATCAACATAGTAGATTTAGAAGATTATCTGCGCGGGGTAGTGCCTGCTGAAATGCAAGCATCTTGGCCCAATTCGGCTTTAAGGGCCCAAGCCATAGCTGCGCGTACTTATACCCTTGCTTCATTAAGTCCTAATGCTGCTTACGATGTGTGTGCAACTACTGATTGTCAAGTATATGAGGGAATGAGTGCAGAACACCATTTAAGTAATCAAGCCATAAGTGAAACAGCAGGTATGGTGCTTACTTATGGTGATAATTTTGCATATACCTATTACCATGCTGACTCAGGAGGGGAAATTGCTTCAAGCCTAGAAGTTTGGGGGCTAAATTTACCTTATTTAACAGCTAAAACAGATTATGTTCAAAATAGTCCTAATGCTAATTGGACCTTTCATCTCGAGCCAAATACTGTACAAAAAGTTATAAAGGCTTATGGTTATGATATTGACAAGGTTAAATCAATAGATATCTTAGAAAAAAGTGATTCGGGTCGAATAGAAAAACTTGAAATCCATGGTGAAACAAAAACCTTAGCTTTAGAAGGAACTATCTTACACAAAATAGCAAGGGATTGGGGTTTAAAATCCACCCATTTTGAACTTGTAGGTGGTGGCTTAATGGTTAGGGGTGAGGGATGGGGTCATGGTGTAGGTATGAGTCAATATGGTGCACGTACCCTAGCAGAACATGACTATGACTATCAACAAATTTTAGAGTTTTATTATCCGGGCACAGTACTTAGACGATTGCAAAGTGAGGAAGTAGCTCTCTATCAAGTTAGGCAAGGGTATTAGTGCTCGAGGGTAGCTTTCTAGATACTGCAAGGCACGTATAGATGTCCAGATAAATATTGGCTTTAACAACACGAGAAATGTCATCCTGAGCACTTACGAGGGTAAACTATGCGAAGGATCTCTCATGTGTTAACGCCCTCAGAGACTCTTCAAGTTTACCCTCGTAAGGGTTATACTCCTCAGAATGACATGCTCACAGATGGGGTTTTTCTCTGGGGAAAAACTTTTCTGGAGCACTATAACCTAGCAATTTGTCTATATTGCCACATTTGATGCTTAAAGCAAAACATTAAAGCATCAAATCTAGCATCTTACCCATTCAATTTGCCCTTGTATAATGCTAATGGTTTTCATTTTTTCTTAGGTGGCAATGATTGAGTAAAACTCGAGGCAAGTTCAATCCAATATTGTAAGTCCTCATCAGATTCAATGCCCTCTGATTCAACATAAACATAGCCCTTAAAGGATTTTCCTGTAAAATCCATTTCATGAACATGCGGTTTTGCTAGAGCATCTTGGTAATTTTTAGGACCAACTCGAGCCATAAGCCTATTATCGTTAATGCCTACAAACATGTGCCCCTCTTGTAAAAAGGCTAGCCCTCCAAACATTTTCTTTTCAGTAATGTTGTTTTGGTCAAGGACTATATCCCGAATTCTCTCAGCTAAACCTTCATCATATGCCATATCTACTCCATTATAAGGGCTTGGGCTGAATGCGCATACCCAAACCCTGAATTGATTTAGTAATTGGTTGCTAACATCTGTTTTTCAAGTTGCTTGTTAGGCATCTTTATTCACTGTGCTTAATTGCCATCCGATGAGCTTGATCATTATGCGGCTTGTATCTGATATAAAGTTCTTTGAAGTATAATAAATTCACTGAGGTGATAACTATGCAACATGTTTATGGTCTTGAAATACCACAAACTCTCGAGGAAACCTGTACGCCCCAACATACTGCACTTATCGTTTACGACATGCAAGTTGGTATTTTAAGCCAACTATCTCATGGAAAAGATATTCTTGTAAAGGTTCAACAAGTATTAGATGCAGCACGCAATGCACACATGCGAGTATTTTTCATGCGCCACATGTCCTTACCCAAAGAGGCAGCGGGTGTTTTTCAACTTCATATGGCTATGCGCTGGCAACGAGCTACCAAGGTTGAAGATGTACAGCCTTGGTTTTTGCGTGATTCACCGGGGTTTCCTCTTACTCCTGAACTCGAGCCCAGACCAAGCGAAGTCATTTTTGACAAGATAACCATGTCAGCCTTTGAAGGAACGCCTCTTAATATAGCATTGCGTGATTGTGGCATTAATAGTTTCATTATTGTTGGGGTTGCTACCGAGATAGGTATTGACCCAACAGTTAGACACGGCGCTGATTTAGGGTATATCCCTATCATAGTGCGTGATGCTTGTGGTGCAGGGCACCATGAAGCAGGTGAACGTGCCCTAGAAAATCTTGCGTTTGCTGGTGATGCTATTCTCACTAACACAGAAGCAATATGTAATGTACTTTCTAAATATAATGAATGAACCAATAAGCCTTAGACAAAATGAAAAGGTGATGTCACATGTCACAAGATGATTTTGAGCATTTACGTAACCAAATTATTATTGAAAGAGCTACTAAAGCCCTTAAAGAAACAACAGGTTTCCACGATGAGATACTTGCGCCATTGGGTTTTGATTTTGTTGATGATAATAGCGAAGCAGGAGAAGTTGAAGAGGAGCTTGCAGCTTCACCAAAAAACGCCTTAGAGAAAAGCTTGATGGATTACTTTGAGGGACAGTCACAAATATCACAGAAGGAAGTCCAGAACTTTATAACGCTAAAAAACTCTAAAGAGCCTAACTACCCACTTATTAGACGATATTTCAAACAGGGAAATGAGCAGCTGCTAAAACTCCTCCTATATGGTTTAAGCAAACAACCAACTAATATAGAACTATTACAAGACTTACATTACTTTCATCAGCATCGTAATATCCATTTTGATATTGTTCGCTGTTACCTTCATGCTTGTGAGGAGCAGCAGGATATAGAAGCATTTATAGAACTCGTGGAAGATTTTATTCATGCTACTCAAGATACAAACTTTGATGCTTTACACCAGCTTAAACATGCCTTCCCAAAAAACACGTTAAAAGGACACCAAATTAGGAAACTCAAAGAAGATGAACAGCTCTATTTCGAGGAAAATTCAGGAAAAAATTAAAAGCTTCAACCTTGCTTTAAGCCAGTGAATCTAGGAGCCTTTAACGATTAGTTATGATAGTTATTGTTGCTATAGATGCCCATAAAAGTTTCATCCATGAAACCTCGGAGGCTTTCAAAACCTCCGAGATTTGGGTCACCCTTTGCTGTGCTCGAGGGTAAACTCAAGATCTCTCTGGCCCAATACACCTACAATTTAATTCATTACAATAAGAAAGGAAGACTATGCACTATAACATACTTGGAAAAACAGGACTTTACGTATCAGAACTTTGCCTTGGCACTATGACCTTTGGAGGTAAGGGTTTTTGGGAAGTTATTGGTCAGCAAGGCCAAGGTTTGGTCAACGACTTAGTTGCTCGTTCGCTTGATGCAGGTATTAATTTTATTGATACCGCTAATGTTTATTCTGAAGGTGAATCCGAAAAATTACTAGGAGAAGCTATTAAAGGAAAGCGGGATAACCTTGTGCTAGCTACTAAAGCTCAAGGTCGAATGGGACCCGGGCCGAATGAAATAGGTCTTTCACGTTCACACATTATGAAAGCAGTTGAAGATAGTCTAAAGCGCTTACAAACTGACTATATAGACTTGTATCAAATTCATGGCTTTGATCAACTAACGCCTTTTGAAGAGACCCTCTCAACGCTTAATGACTTAGTAAGACAAGGAATGGTGCGCTATATTGGTGCTTCTAACCTAGCAGCGTGGCAGCTTATGAAGGCACTAGGTATTTCAGAGAGTAAATCTTGGGCACGTTTTGAGTCTCTACAAGCTTATTACACTATTGCTGGGCGTGACCTCGAGCGTGAACTAATACCCCTACTAAAAGATCAGCAAGTTGGCCTGATGGTGTGGAGCCCATTGGCTGGTGGCTTACTGAGTGGTAAGTTTAGTAGTGATGGTGAAGAGATTGAAGGAACGCGCCGTGCCAGCTTTGATTTCCCACCTGTGAACAAGGAAAGAGCTTTCAATGCTGTTGATGTGATGCGTGAAATTGCAACAAGTCACAATGTTTCTGTAGCAAATATTGCCCTTGCTTGGCTGTTGCACCAAGAGGTTGTAACTAGTGTCATAATTGGTGCTAAAACTATGGCCCAGCTCGAGGACAACTTAAAGGCTCCCAATGTAAAACTTAGTGATGAAGAACTGAAACGCCTTGACGAAGTTAGTGCTTTGCCACCAGAGTATCCCGGTTGGATGCTCGAGTTTCAGGGTGGTGGTCGTTCCCCTAATATAGTAACAGCAGAGTCAGAGCCAGCTAATGAGGCTGATTAACTTGTTTTAAGAAGTTTTAAGCATCCAACCAAAGCAAATTTCCAATATAGATGTACAGATAAATATTTGCTTTATCAACGTGAGGAATGTCATCCTGAGTGTAGCGAAGGATCGCTCATGCGTTAATGCCTTCAGAGATTCTTCGTCATTTATCCTGTAAGGACCTAGCGCCTCAGAATGACATGCTCACAGATGGGGTTTCCCTTTAGAGGAAAAGCTTTTCTGGAACACAATGTACGCAACGGCCTAGAAATACTATTACAGGAAAACTTCAAATAAGACCGAGGACTAACAGTTAACACTTATGTTTTCTAGTGAGTAACTTTATCATAGGGTGTTGGTTATGGGCTCGAGCCCCAAAACCAAACAATAAGTGATATCATTTTTCGGACAGTGAATGGAGCTGGACAGTATAACCATCTTTTAAAAGACGTTCACGTGATTCCTCTGACCTGTAAGTTACTTACAAGGTTTCCCCATAACTGCTGTAGGGTCTTTGTCATGATAGTCAGGGTTAGCACGTACAGGATCTTTACGCTCATAGTTGCGGGCGTCAACCTCTAACTCCAGAAAATCAGGGTCACCAAAGCGACACTTAAATAGGCGGGGTTTAGCAGGAATGCCTAAACCCACTGCATGTGGTGCTAGATCCCTATTGGCAAGCCCAAAAGCACCAACCATACTATCATCGCTTAAGACTGTACCTGCTAATACAGCAGCATGATAAGCTACCCTTACACCTTTCCCAATAACTGTTTCTTTTAGGGTTACGTCTGGTAGTGAATGGACATCATGAGTATGACTATAAATGTTTACGTAGTCACTAAGACTGGCATTGTCGTGGATTTTAACCCCACCTATATCATCAATAAGAACATGCCTATGAATTGTTACGTCATTGCCTACCTCGAGGTTATAACCTACTGAAACCTCAACATTTTGAAAAATTTTAATATTCTTGCCTGCTTGCTTAAAGATACGCTCAGCTAACATTCTACGTATGGGAATGCCACTATTAACAGATTGGCCTAAAGGAGTTTGGTCAAGGCACTTCCATAGCCATAGTAAAGGCTTAACCAATTTAAATTTTTCTTGATCTGTGACTATATAACTTTCGGCTTCAAAGGTTATATTATGAGGATCAAGAGCAAAAGCTGCCATAGGACTTTTCTGATTTAACTCAGAAAAAGAGCAAGCGTACATAATTTTAGATAGGGTTTCACTGACTAGTGCGTAGCGGTCTACACTCGAGTCATCAAATTGTTCTGCCAACTCACCAATAAAGTTTGTGAGCTGAGTATCTATTTTTGTAGCAGGTTGAGGAACTAGCCAAGGCATGGCTTAGCATAGCATGTGTTTAGAAGTAAGTAGTAATCAGTAGTTAAGAACTAGAATTAAGAAGCCCTAGTAACTGCATAGATTGGTTCCCAAGAAACTCACAACAAAGATTTACACTTGTTGGTTTAACTTCCTAAAATTTCTGTGGCTTTAGACAAAAAATTCTCTGCCTTACGTTTATTAAGCCCCTCAGCAATAAGATTACTAAGTTCTTTAGTATAATTATAAAGACTATCTTCATTTTGGCAATTGTTTAGTTTAGGCAACATGGAATTTGCCATTGGCCCATAGATTTTAACCAGTAGTTTGCCAATCAATAATTTCTTACCTTCTAAAAAAATTTCTCCATGAAATGCTGGTTTAGAAGGTGTTTTAGCTTGACTTTGTGCCTCAACGGGTTCAGGAGCAGTAGATTTTTTTTCTATGAGCCCCTGATTAACAAAGTCTTGCAAAATAGTATCTATATCACCAAAACGCTCACCATGATTTGTCCGCAGTTGACCAACTGTATGCATACCATCAATTAAACTCAACAAAAATCGTAACTTTAAAGGTACTTGTATAGTTTTGTCTCTTATTTCTTGCCTAGCTTTCTCGGTTTTGTTGAAAATAGTGTTGTTGTCCATAACTTTATTTTACAGATTTAGTAATTACAATACCTTGAAAATTAACATTTGATTAAGTTTTAGGAAGCTAATTGAAATTATAAAGTGGTTTAGAAATTTTGGTGAACACTTTGGAAATCAATTATTTCCTAAAATATAGTTAAAAGTTAGTAATTAGTAGTTTAGTATAATAAAACCCTACTAATTACTGTTTACTACACTATCTAGTTTAAATTCTAGATAAAATTTCACAAATTTATTTTAGGTGCTTAATACACTAGAAAAAATTTGTGGTTGAGAAACCTCGAGCTTAAAACAAAATTAAGTAAACCAGTAAAACAACAGATAAAATATAGCTACTAGGATGTATATCTTCTAACTTACCCGTTGTAAGGTGTAATAGCACATAACTAATTACCCCTAGACTCATGCCATCGGCAATGTTAAAGGTAAGTGCCATACCGACAACTGTTAGAAAAGCAGGGATAACTTCTTCTATGTGTACCCAATCTAAATCAGTAACGCCACGCATCATAATTGCTCCAACAAGAATCAAGATGGGTGCTGTTGCTGCAGCTGGGATAGCGGCTATGATGGGCAAAAAGAAGATAGATAGTAGAAATAGCACTCCTATAGTAATAGCAGTTAAACCTGTGCGTCCTCCTGCTTGCATAGGCACGGCTGTTTCAATGAATACAGTTGAATTGCTAGTACCGCCTAATGGACCTAAGATGCTACCTATAGCATCAGCAATATAAGCCTTTGTGGAACCAAATATTTTGCCATCTTTATCTCTAACTCCTCCCAAACGCCCTAATCCCACAAGGGTTCCAGCAGTATCTAGAACATCTATGAAAAGAATTCCTAATATAGCTGCTATAAAGACACTTGAGGTCATTTGACTAAAGTTAAGGGTTATAAAAAGAGAATCTGGCCAAGTGGGCATAGCAAATACCCCTGTAGGTAGATCACCAAGGCCAAACCCCCAAGCCATAAGTGAGAACATTAAGATTCCAAATGCTAGTGCTCCGGGAAGATGTAATACTAGTAAAACACCTACAAATATCAAAGTGATCAGAGCAAGGATCACATTAGGGTTTTGTAAAGAACCTAAAGTAACTAGTGTCGCAGGATGATCAACAATTATGCCAGCATTTTGAAAGCCAATCATTGCAAGAAAGAAACCAACACCTGACATACAAGCTATTTTCACAGGTTGAGGAATGGCATGTAGAAGGAAGTTTCGTAAGCCCAATATAGCTAAAAGAAGGAAAATTATTCCTGAACAAAAGGCTGCTGTTAAAGCAGTTTGGTAATCCAAACCTTTATCAAATCCTAAGGTGAAAACGATATAGGCATTTAGTCCTACTCCTGGGGCTATGATAAGTGGTAAGTTAGTAAAGAATCCTACAAAAATACAGATAATGCCTGTTACTAAAGCAGTTGCTAGAGCAACAGTTTCAAAAGATGCTCCTATTTCTGCAAAGTTTGCAGGTATTAAGAACAAGATGTATGCTGTTGTCAGAAAACCTGTTAGACCTGCTAGAATCTCTCTGCCTACACTCGAGCCACGTTCATCAAAATTAAACATAATCACTACCTACAGACGATCAGAACCAAATCTAATCTAAAGTATAAAGATTTTTCTTCAAAATATAATTACGCACTTAAGATTCACTTTAATTAAGTAAGGTTGATTTAAGATAAACTATTAAGTTAGATGAATTAGATGATGTTTAATAAGAGTTTAAAATAATTCCTAATGGTTGCTAACCAACACTAACACTAAAATATTTCTTACTAATAAGAAAATAGTTACTTTACTAAAAGTGAAAGTTCCCACAAGAATTTCCACCAGATTTATATCTTAAGATGCCTGATAATTTTTATTTTACCACCACAAAGCAATTTTTTCCCTAAGTACAACTCATAAAACAAGATTTTTCCCACATAAATTTTAATTACTTAGAGCTATAGTTTCTAAAGCAGTACAAAACTGCTAAGGAGAAATATTTATGAAGATATATTTAAAAATTAGTTGCTTATTTTTGCTCCTAGCCAATATTGCTTTTGCTCAACAAATGATGACTATAAGTGGCTTGGTTAAGTCTGAGTCTGCTTTACTTCCAAATACTCGAGTAGCTTTACATGTTATAGATCAACAGAGCAATCGCTATGTCGAAATTTTAGGAGTAAATCCCATAGCAGGAACTTTCAACTTGAGCACCACAACAGCACCTGACAGTTCACTTTTACGGCCCTTGTTAAATGGTGGCACTGTATTGCCCGGACTACAAAATGAGTTTACAGTGACTCCAGAAGGTGCTCAATTTGCAAGAGCTATTACTAATGTTTATGTAGACTCAAATAATAATGCTACTTATGATGGTCACGACACTGACCCTTTATATTTAGGTATAGCTAGTGTTGAAAATTTACCTGGTTTCTTTGCTTTATTTTATGTAGATAGAGATGTTACTCTAAATGCTTCAGGCAGTGCTATTCCAATGTATACAGGTTGGAACATTTTTACAGTCCGTTTTAGTCAAGAAGGTGGTGCTACTTATACAGCACAAAAAATCGTTAATGATGCTGTGTTAGACATGTTCTTGCCACGTCCAGAATAGGTTTTTATCTAAGTTCTTGGGTCTAACCAGCGGTAAAATAAATCAAAGATTATATTTATAAACATTATGCAAAGCCCTATTACTAACACAAAAGCCTGCATAAGTGGCACATCACGTGAGTCTAGGGCTCTGACTATAAGCTGCCCCATACCGGGGTAAGCAAAAATCTTTTCTACTATCACAGCCCCCATAATAAGTGCTCCTAGTTCCACGCTTAATGCTGCTAGCATAGGAGTAATAGAATTACGCAGGGCATGCTTGAGCAGTATAAGGTATCTAGGCATGCCCTTAGCTTTAGCTGTACGAATATAATCTAGCTGCATAACTTCTAGTAAATTAGCTCGTAGGAGCTTAGCTAATAGTGCAACAGGGTAAACACTTAGTGCAAGAACAGGCAAGATAAGACCTTGCCAACTAGTATGCCAAGTGGCTGGTAGTAACTTTAGTGTTAGGGCGAAAATAAAAATAAGGCCATTTGCTACCACAAAAGAGGGTAGAGCCTGTCCTGTAAGCACGAAAATATTGAGTAAAACATCAAGAAAACTTCTGTGCCACAAAGTACTCAGTAAAGCTATAGGAATACTAATAATAAAAGCTAGTAGTAATGCTGTTCCCACTAGGCATAGGGTATAGCCCAAACGAGTTATAACTAATGGTAGGGCAGGTTCGCTGTAGTATAAAGAAGTACCTAAATTCCCTTTTAGTACCCTCATTAAAAATGCCAAGTACTGTACTAAAAATGGTTTGTCAAACCCATGTTTTTGTTTAAATTGAGCAATTGCTTCAGGTGGAGTATCTTTAGGTAAAAGGGCTGTAGTAGGATCGCCTGTTAAATACATTAAGGCAAAAACTAGCAAGGAGATGCTAAAGAGAGTAAAAAGGGTTGAGAAAATGTACTTTGTTATAGTAGTCAAAATCCTTCATCCACAAATCTAGGTGTGATGAATGGTAATAGCTGAAACTGACAAAGGTGATGCTTTCACCTAAATCACTACCAATATTGAATAATATTTTCTCCTGTCTTTGAATCATGTTATTCGCTATCTTACAAAAAAGCGAGGAACCAAACAAAACCATTTCAATAAAGCTCGAGCTTAGAATTTACCGCTATTAGCCCATTCTTCTCTAGGAGAAATGGCTTCCATGTTATCCCAATGTTCTACTAGCTTGTCATTGGCATCAGTGTCAAACATATCTGTCGTTACCCACTTTGCAGTGCCATGATCAATATCTTGGTACACATGTAAAAACACATAGTTACCGTCTTCTATAGCCCTTATAACACGGATGTCTCTGTCTTTTGTGCGCTGTAAAAACTGAGCTTACCCCCAAAATTTAGACAAAAAACCCCGGCGAAATTAAGGTCCATTAAAGATGTAAAATATCTAGAATATGGAGATATAAATGAGCCAGACAAAAGGAATAAGAAAAACATATAAGAAAGAATTCAAAGCTAAAGTTGCAGCAGCAGCCATAGCTGGGGAGAAAAATCTTGCAGAATTAGCAAGTCAATATGGTGTACACACCACTCAAATTAAAGAATGGAAAAAAGCTGGATCAGAGGCATTGAATGAAAGATTTTCACTACTAAGAGGCAGAAAAGCAAGACTACAAGAACGTAGAGAGGCTGCACTATACGAACAGATCGGTAAGTTGAAAATGGAATTAGATTTTTTGTCCAAAGGGCTCAAAAACTGAGCCAAGAGGAACGTATGTTGATAGTTGACCCAAAGCACCCTCAATTGAGCATTACTAAACAATGTGAGTTACTGAACCTGAATCGTAGTAGTTATTACTATCGACCTACAGGAATCAGTGATCTCAATGAAAAGTTGATGCAAAGGATAGATGAGTTATATACAGATCATCCTTTTCTAGGCTATCGTAAGATAACAGCAATGCTCAATGGAGAAAGCTATAAAGTCAATCACAAAAGAGTATATCGTTTGATGTGCCTGATGGGTTTGCAAGCAATTTATGCCAAGCCCAAATTAAGTAAACCAAAGGAAGGACACAAAATTTACCCATACCTTCTGAAAAACAAAATCATAAACAAACCAAATCAGGTATGGGCTAGTGATATCACCTATATACGTTTACAAGGAGGGTATTGCTATCTGGTAGTAGTAATGGATTGGTATAGCCGTTATGTAGTCTCATGGGAAGTTTCAAGTAACATGAAAGCAACGTTCTGTATAGAAGCATTAGAAGAGGCATTGGAAGGAGAGAAGCCAGAGATATTCAATACAGATCAAGGTAGTCAGTACACGAGTTATGAGTTTACAGATATATTGAAGGCAAATGAAATAGCAATCAGCATGGATGGAAGAGGTTCATACATGGATAATATATTTACAGAAAGGTTGTGGAGAACTGTAAAATATGAAGAGGTATACCTTAAGGAGTACAAAAATATTGAGCAAGGAAGGGAAGAAATAGGAAAGTACTTGCAATTTTATAATAGTGAACGTCCACATCAATCATTGCAGTACAAAACACCTGAGTTAGTTTACAGAAAGGAAAAACTAAGCCAATAACAACAGAGCAAACTGTTATCGAGCTTACAAACAATGTAATCTCAGTTTGTTATTATTTTAGTAGGTCTTAATTAACCTTAATTTTTTGTCCGATCAATTGGGTTCACCTCACTTCTCCAATTGAAAAATTTCTGTTGTGACTTAGAATTATAGGGACGTCCTGACTAAGCCTTAACAGACTACCTCTTACGCAAATGCCCGTAAATGGATTTATTTCAGATATTCTGGTACTTACTTCGGATTGTGTTTTGGAACTGTTTAGGCGTCATGCCTACTTCACGCTTAAAAAAGCGTCCAAAGTAAGCAGGATCATCAAAACCTAGTTCATAAGCGATTGTCTGTGCCGTTTTTTCTGTGTGGGAAATCAAGCGTTTAGCTTCTAGGGTAATGCGTGTTCGGATATGCACACTAGGTGGTTGACCTGTTTCGCTTTTAACAGTTTCTGAAAGGTGCTTGGGACTGATATGAAGCTTATCCGCATAGGCTTGGACAGAGCGCAACGTGAAGCCTTGCTGATTGATAAGGGTTTGGAACCTGCTGGTCAGTACACTTGCTGCTGAAAGAGTTTGCTTGGCCTTTTGGGAACTCGAGTCAATATAAAGACGCTGTGCTTTAATCAGTAATCGATGTAACTGAGCTTGAATCATCATTGTCCAACCAAGTTGCTCTAACTGTTCCTCCTGCTTTAGGTCTTCAAAAAGTTGTTTAAACTCATTAACATGTGATTGTGGAATGTCTACAAAAGGTTGTCTACGTTGGTGCTGTAAAAGCTCGAGTTGTTCTAATATATTTTGTTGCTGGCTTATATAAAAACATTCTTCCAAAAAAAAGAGAGACGTTCCCTTAATATTCTTATCAACACACCAAGCGTGCACCTGACCCGGTAATACAACATAGAGCCTGTAGGGCTTAGCAGGGTATTCAACAAAATCGAGCATATAGTTGCCTGTGCCCTGCTCAATCCAAGTAAGATAGTAAAAAGACGGGCGTGAAACCATCTTCTTGTGAACAAAGGCTTTACTCTCTATAGAGGAGATTTCAAAGGGTAATGATTTGGCTAGGCTCAGATTAAAATCAACTGATGTAATAGCTTCAAATGCTTGTGCTCCATGCATAGATAATCACAATTATTTATTTCTTGCTGTGTTTAGTTTGTCCTGATAATACATATCACTTTCCGAACATCAAAAGTATATTACACATAGTCTTGACTTTAGCTAAAATTAAGAAAAGAGGGTTAGGCAAAGACCTTTAAAATTAAAGTTAAATGCCTACATGATAGTATCAAATGTAATTGTACAATTGTTAGTAGCTTTTCAGAAAAATTTACACACAGTTATTCTGAGTTTTAAAAGGCTACTTCGGCAAACTTAATTTTTAAAACACTCTAAAATCCCCTTTAACTCTGGGTTACAGATAAAGGGGCTTAAGCTCCAAAGCCAATAACTTTGCTTGTCGTACAGACTTTTGGGCTAGATAACTTGCTTCAGGAGGAACATCTTCTATAAAAGGGAGTTGTTCATACTCTTTTAGATTAGCTCGAGCAACCTTATCAATTTTCCTTTGCTTAATAGCACCTTCAGACCACTCGTAGTGCCCAACATAAACATTACCTCTATAGGCTTCAAGTACAGCTAGTGCCTGAGGTGCATTATTATTTAAGTGAGGTGCTACCATAGCTTCTAGGGTGCTTGTGCCACATAAGGGTATTTGTAATGCTCGAGCCACTCCTTTTGCTACTGCTATACCTATGCGTAAACCTGTATAAGAACCGGGGCCTAAACCTACACCAATAGCCACTAAATCACTTTTATTAGTTTGGGTAGTTAGAAAAAGTTTGTTTATTTCAGGAATGATATGTTTGGCATGGCTGCGCTCTAGGCGCTCACAAAAACTGGCTAACACACTTTCTTCAGTACAAAGCGATAGAGAAAGGTAGGGGGTGGCACTGTCTATGCCTAGGTAGAGATTCATTTTTTTATTGTTAGATTTAGCAGGGTGTTTTATTGCTAGGGCAGGTTTCAAACCTGCCCCTACTAGCCATCGTATTCAACAGGAAAATCTGCTTCTTCCCATGCCAGTATGCCACCTGCCATATTAACTGCTTGGTAACCATTTTCTATCAGAAAATTTGTTGTTTTTGCACTTCTTGAACCACTGCGACACTGCATAATTATATTTTTATTTTGGGGTAACTCTTCGTAGCGCTCATTAAACTCAGATAGTGGTACTAAGATGCTACCCGGAATACGTATATCATCAAACTCATACTGCTCTCGCACATCTACAAGAAGATCGCCGTTTTCTTCAAGACGCTTCTTTGCCTCAAAGACATCTATTTCGGGTGTTTCCATAATGGAACTATAACATTTTGCTTCCTTTTTGCTATAAGCTTAAGAAGCTGATGTCAAAACATTTTCTTAGAAGATTATTTTTAAACTCTAACCACTTTTACTTGAGAGGAATTTCATGCCTGCTATAGAAGCACAGAATCTGACAAAACGTTATGGCAAGCATCTTGCTGTTGACAATGTAAGTTTTACAATTGAGAAAGGGGAAATCGTAGGCTTTTTAGGCCCCAATGGGGCAGGAAAAACTACTACTTTGCGTATGCTAGCAGGGTTGGCCCACCCGACTAAAGGTAAGTCATATATTCTAAATAAGCGTAGTCCCGGAGCAAGCTTGCGTGAAGTGGGTACTATGATTGAAGAACCAAGTTTTTATCCTTATATGTCAGGAAGAAACAATTTAAAGCACTCTTCTTTACTCCATGGCGGCGTAAGTAAAGAACGAATTGATGAAGTTCTACATTTTGTACATATGGAAAAAGCCATCAAGAAGAAAGTAAAGGCTTATTCACAAGGTATGAGGCAACGGTTAGGTTTAGCAAGAGCACTTTTATGGGAACCTAAAATTTTACTGTTAGATGAACCTACTAATGGTCTTGACCCTGTAGGTATTGCTGAGGTGCGTGAAAATTTACGAAAGATAGCCAAGCAGGGGGTAACGATTCTTATCTCGAGCCACATACTAGCAGAACTTGAAAAGCTTGTTGAGCGTGTGCTGGTCATTGAGCGTGGTAGGTTACTTTATGATGATACACTTCCAAACCTAACTCAACGTTTAGGGGATGAACAAGTAACTTATCAACTTAAGTCTACAGATCAGGAAAAGTTAGTAGAAGTGCTCAAGGGTATGGAACAAAGCATAGAAAAGTTAGATTCTGGATTTATTCGTACCAACGTCTCAAAAAGCGATACTGATTTCCTTATGCGCCTAGGGGATTCTGGGGTAGCCTTAGTTGAAGCCCGCCGTGAGGTTGATGACTTAGAAGGTGCTTATCTTAAACTCCTAAAAGAAGATGGGAGGCCAGTATGACAGGGCTTTTCAATGTTATTCGGGCAGAGCTTTTTAAAGCTAGGCGTAAAAGGCGTATCTATGTTTTTGCAGCATTAGCATGGATCTTACCTGCGGTTATATTGCTACTTATTGCTTATATAGCACATACTCGCATAAATATAGATGATGGTGGCGCTACACAAGAAATTATCAAGTTCCTTGCTGCCCCTATAACTATTGCACGTATAAACCTAATTTTAATGATCAATTTTGTCTTTTTCCTAATTATTGTTATAGCTTTACTATCAACGCTTTTTATTGGAGAAGAGCGCAACCAAAAAATGTGGAAAACAGTACTAGTTGCTGAACCTAACCGTTTTACTGTGCTCTTAGGCAAAATTATTACCGCTATGCTGTTACTGTTCTTTCTTTTCTTAGGCTGCCTCCTAAGTGGTGTTGTTTTTGGGTACTTAGGCACTTTATTTTTACCAACAGAATTCAGTGGCGATTGGTTACCAGTAGTCAAAATTTATGCTACACAATGGCTTTTTACCTTAACAATGTTACTTTTTGGCTTCTTGATGGTTTGGTGGTTAAGAAATAATGCCCTAGCTATAGTTGGCATTATTCTTTTGCCTAGACTGGTTGAAGGTCTTTATGGCATTTATGCTGTAATTTCAGAAGTTGGTCAAGTCAATAATCGATTTATGGCTGCTCTAGAGGCTTTACAGCTCAGGAATACTTTGGAGAACTTGCCTCGATACTTTCTTACTAGTAACTTTAGTGCCCCTTCAAGAGAAATTATACTCAGTGTTGAGGAGTTTTCAGAACTGGATTTTTTTAATGAAATTGGTGGAGCTGGCCCCTTTGTAAACATGTTTACTATTGATTTAAACCGCTCTATGATTGTCATGGGCATATATGCGCTGATTTTTGGAATCTTGCTTTTTTGGAGCTTTAGAAGGCGGGATGTAGCTTAAGCAGTGGTGTATTTTTGTGAATGACTTGGGAGTAATAAGTGCCTATAGGCAGCTAGTAGTCAGAAGTCAGTAGCCAGCATAGTAAATCCCTACTGGCTTCTAGCTACTCATAGACAATATGGTTCGCACAGCACACCCCACTGGTTACTGATTAAATTACACAAAGGATTTATTCCTAAGCGTTTATAATCCTGCTAATGAAAGTTCTAGTTACCAACGATGATGGTATTTTTGCGCCGGGTATTTGTGCACTGGCTGAGGCTATGACTAAAATTGCTACTGAGGTGGTTATAGCTGCACCAGATGTAGAGCAGTCTGCCTCAGGTCATTCAATTACTATACGCCGACCTTTACGTTATATTCCCACTAAGTTGAAAGGTTTAGAAAATGTAAAATCTTACCGTGTAGATGGAACACCTGCAGATTGTGTTCTTTTAGGTGTTCATAACTCTGGTAAGCCAGATATTGTAATTTCAGGAATTAACATAGGCTCTAATTTGGGCTTTGATATTACCCATTCAGGTACAGTAGCAGCAGCTTTAGAAGGAACTACTATGGACATTCCTTCTATTGCTTTTTCACAGCAAGTTACTCCTGAAAGCGAGCTTAATTTTAGTCAAGGGGCTGATTATGCTAAAAAGATAGTTGCTGCAGTCGTAAAGCACGGCTTACCTAGAAGAACATTACTCAACGTTAACTTTCCTATAGGGCAAATTAAGGGAGTGCGTTTGGCTCATCAATCAGAATATGGTTTTGATGACAAAGTAGTAAAAAGAGAAGACCCTGATGGTAAACCTTATTATTGGGTTAGTGGTAAGCCTGTAGCAGATTATGCTCCTGATACCGATTATGCTACTGTGCTCGAGGGCTACACCGCTGTAACACCTCTAAAGCTAGATTTTACTTACCGCAGCTATATGGCTGATTTAGCCGAGTTCTTACCTGAATTAGAAAAAGCAGAATAAAATGCTCTAAAATGCCTCATCAGGATCAACGCCTAAGGAGCGTAGTTTGGCAGCCAATAACTCAGCCCTTTCTTTTTCCTGCTGAGCACTGTTACTCAGTTCTACATAACTTTGGAAGTGACTTCCATCTGAATCAATTATAATTAATCCTCCTTCACTAAGCTTAAAACTTAGTCCTAATCTTGGACTTTTCCAATTACTAGGGCTACCTACAAGTTTAAATCCCTCATTTGTTTTATGGTAAATGTTTAAGCTTTGTCCCTCTAAAGAAGAATTTTCCTCATAGCTGGGGGCATAGATATAGTACTCTTCCACACCATAGCGTTCATAGAAATCTAGCTTCTTCATCATTTCTCGAGCACTATTGCTAGGAGAAAGAATCTCAAATACTACTTGAGGAGCAATGTTATTTTCTTGCCATTGTAAATAAGCACCACGTTTTCCCTTTTGACAACCAAATACCACCATAGCATCTGGAGCAGTGCGAATTCTTGGATTACCCTCAACAGGATACCAAAATAGATCACCAGCAATAAAAACCTCAGGATTATCTTGAAAAAGAGCCTCAAGGCCTCCCACAATAGTGGTTATCCACTTAAAGTGCTCTGTATTTTCTGCCATAGGTTTATCATCACTTTCTGGATAAATAATGGTTTGTGGGAGCTTTTTCTCTACTGTGTTTTCTAGCTTGGGAAAATCTGAAGTAGCCTCAAGGGATTGAGATTCTGGTATTATTGTCACAGCCATAATGATTTATTTTACCATTAATGATAGCTAGCAATTTTTAGGTGCTAATGAAAACTCTGACAGGTAGACTCAAACAATTAGGTTTAACTGGTAGTATAGGTTCTGGAAAATCTACTGTAGCTAGCTTATTAGAAGAAATGGGAGCAACTGTTATTGATGCTGACAAGTTAGCCAAAGCAGCCTCCAAAGATCCTGAAGTTTTAAAACAAATCCAAACTAAGCTAGGCCAAGAACTTGTTAAGGATGGTAAACTTGACCGTTTTGCGACTGCCCAAAAAGTCTTTAATGATCAAAACTCTCTAAAAACGCTTAATAGCATTATCCATCCTTGGGTAGGTAAAAAACGCAAAGAAATGGTAGAGAAATTAAAGGCTTCTGCAGTTCCACCCAAAGTAATAGTACATGACATTCCTTTGCTTTACGAAAATGGCATGGAAAAAGATTTTGATGCTGTTATTGTAGTTTATGCTAGTCTGGAAACACGTATAAAACGAATAGTTGAGCGTAGTGGTTTAACAGCCCAAGAAATAAAATTAAGAGATTCTAAACAGATGCCTTTGGAAGAAAAAGTTAAGCGTGCTGACATTGTTATTGACAACGAGGGTGACTTTGAGACCTTGAAAAGAGAGGTTTTCGTTAAGCTCGAGCCCTTTTTTAACTAAAAATTGCTACACACAGTACCACCGCTAATTTTTGCAAACCAACAAACCTAATAGATATAGGGAGAATATTAGAGTTGTTCGGAAATAAATAATTCACATAATCAAGAAATTCCAAAGCCCACCACAAACAGCAATAACGCTATCTATAAACCCTGCTTTGCGATTCCGAAAGGCATGCACTAATATATTAAAGCGTTTCATTCCTCCTATTGCATGTTCAACATATACCCTTGCTTTACTTAGTGCTTTGTTCCTTGCTTTTTCTGCTTTTGTTAATTGAGGGTTAGGATTCTTTTTACTCTTCCTCGGCTTCTTGTACGGTATCTCTGCTTCTATTCCATAGTCCTTGTTTATCCCTTGATATCCTGAGTCTAGCTTCGCTCTTTTACCTTCTCCTTTTAGCCATCCCTCCTCAGGTGGGAATTCTTCTTTGAACATCCCATAATCATGCCTTCGCCCAGCAAATGTCTTTCCTACATAGATTATTATCCTTTCTCCTGTTGCTATCACTGTGTTTTTTACTGTGTGTCGCTTCTTCTTTCCACTATATAGCTCTTTTTGCTCTTCATCTTTACTAGGTCGTCTATGCTTCCTCTCTGTAGCATCTATTAATATTTTTCGTGCTTCTTCAAGTGCTTCTTTTAATTCTTCTGGTGTACTGAATTCTCGTTTAGGCAACATCCCTAATTTTGCCAACGCTGCAGAGAGAATTGGCAGTAGTTTGTGTACCCAGTAATGTGCACTAGAACGAGCCATATCAAACTTTTCTGCTAATTCATCAAGGGTAGGATAGCTTTTGAGGTAGTAAAGGATAAATTCAAGCTTATGTTTAGCAGAGGAAAGTTTACTTTTTCTTCCCCCACCAAGAGATCGTTCCCTTTTTCCATTAGCCTGTTGTTCTTCATAATCTTTCTGACTTTGCTCTTCGTAGGCTTGTTCAAAGGTTGATGCTAACTCATCAATCTTTTCTTCAGGCAAGCCTGTCAAAGCTCTCACTTGTCTGTCACTTCTTGTATTAAAAGCTGCCATGGTGACTGCTATTTTAGCATGCCTCTCTATTTCCGAACAACTCTATTACTAATAAGATTTTTAAAAGTTTTTAGATGGTTTTGCCTTGTTAGTGTTTTGTCTTTTGGTTATACACAAGCTGATTTTTCCCAAATAAAACAGCAAAAACTTTTGGATTAAATACTTTGTTGGGAGCTGAATATAACCCTGCTGGCGGTATAGTAGAAAGTTATGAATGTCTGAACTATGAGCCGTGTGATTAATTGATGGGTTATGATTTGACAGTTTCACTATAGAGAAATCAAGAAAATCCAAAAACCCACAATCCAGACAAAGGTTTACTGCAAGAATAGCCCATCCAAACGCTCATTTACAAAATCATTACTGTCACCATTCCAGAAAGCACTAAAGCTACCACTGGTGCTACTACCAAGAGTGCTAGATGTAAAGGTAAAAATATCGTCAGCATCTCCATTAAGTCCTGTTACTGAAAAAGTGCCTTTAGTAGTTAAATAGAGATCACCATTGTTAGGATTAAGCCAAACACCATAGACATTTTCTAAGCTGTCATTTAAACGCGCATCTGAACCATCAAAATAAAGACTCCATACTCCTGATGTGCTGCTGCCTAAGCTATCGGCACTAAAGGCCATTAAGTCTTCATCAGCAATACTAAAACCCGGTACACTAGAATTAATTACAAAGCTGAGTAGCAAATCTCCATCTTTTGTAAAGCCGATAGCATCTATACCTTCGGCACTACCCAAACCCACATCTGAACCATCAAAGTACCACTCAAAACTGCCTTGTGTATTAGTACCTGTACTGGTTGGCACAAATCTAACAATATCTGACGCTCTTACAGTGGCAAAGCCCGGTATGGCAAAGCTGTCTTTTTTCAAGCTGAGCAGTATGTTGCCATCAGGTTGTAGGTGGAAAGCGTTTACATCATTTCCAGAAAGACCTACATCTGAACCATCAAAGTAACGTGACCAAGTGTTTGTGTTGGTGTCAAAGGCTAAGATATCTTCGTTGGCAAAAGTTACACCTCCTGCGTTGCCACTTGAGCTCGAGCTTACATAAACAGTAGAAATTTCAGAAGGTTCTTCTGAGGTAAGATTGTAGGTATAGGCAGCACCAGAGTTATTACCATTATCATCATCCCACATAGCACCTACAATAGTGTTATCCCCACTTATAGAAACTGAGAAGCCAAAGGAATCCTCTTCTGCCGCGTCACTAGCAGTAAGTTTAATTTTCTGAGTCCAATTTGTGCCAGAACGATTGAAGATATAGACAGTCTGATAATCATTATCATTGGTGGAAACCACTACCTCTGGTAGTGGTCTAGTAAAAAGTTCTACTAGTTAAGCAATGATGTATTTCCCTAGAAGGTTAAAGAAAGGGAAATACATGCCCAAGAATAGCAGATACAAAAAGTTGTCACACTCAATTTACAGTTGTGAGTATCACGTAGTTTTTTGTCCAAAGTATCGTTTTAGAGTGCTGAAGGATGGAGTAGAGGAATCCTTGAAGCAGATAATATACAAGTTGTGTAGAGAAAAAGATAGAGTAGAGGTGTTAGAACTGAACATAAGAAAGGATCATGTACACATGTTGGTATCAATCCCACCAAAATATTCCGTGTCAGGGATAATGGGCTTTATCAAGGGAAAGTCAGCAATAAACATGCTAAAGATGTATGGAAGGAAGTTAAGAGGATATCCGCAAAAGAGCTTATGGAGTAGAGGATATTGTGTAAGCACAGTAGGGTTAGATGAACAAAAGATAAGGAAGTATATACGTTGGCAAGAGCAGAAGGAAAGAGCATTAGAGGCACAACAGAGGAGCCTATTTGAGTAGTATCGGGCACTAGCGTCCGATACCCCTTCTAGGGGTTAACAAAACAAGCCACCACCTCTGGTGGTGGTTTTATGACTCCCAGGAGCACTTATAGTAGCAGTATCTTCATCTATGGAAACAGAGAAACCAAACCAGCTATTAGTTACCCCATCACTAGCAGTAAGTTTAGCTTGCTTGCTCCACGTTGTGTCAGAACGTGTAAAAATATAAGCAGATCCTGAGCTACTACCATTATCATCATCTTCGTGAGCACTTATTATGGTAGTATCCCCACTTATAGCAACTGATTTACCAAAGCGGTCACCTTTTGCTGCATCACTAGCAGTAAGTTTGGCTTGTTCACTCCACGTTGTGCCAGAACGAGTGAAAATATAAGCAGAACCTGAGGCAGAACCCTTATCATCATCCCCCCAAGCTCCTACGATGGCAGTATTCCCACTTATAGCAACCGATTGACCAAAAAAGTCACCAGCTGCCTCATCACTAGCAGTTAGTTTGGCTTGTGGAATCCAATCTGTGTCAGAACGGGTAAAGATATAGGCAGATCCCTTAGCATCATAATCACTAGGCCTATGAGCACCCACAATAATAGTATCCCCACTTATAGCAACCGAGTAACCAAACCAGCCATCTATTTCTATATCATTGGAGAAAAGTATGGCTTGCTGAGTCCAACTTGTGCCAGAACGGGTGAAAATCCTAGCAGCTCCATTAAAGTAATTATCATTCGCATCATTAAACTCAGCTCCTAGATCACCCACAATAGCGGTATCTCCATCTATGGCAACTGATTTACCAAAATCATTACTACCACTACCATCATTATTGTAGGTGAGTTTGGTTTGTTGGAGCCAACTTGTGCCAGAGTGGGTAAAGATATAGGCGGCTCCTGTTTGTGCCTTACTAGCACCCACTATAGCAGTATTTCCACTTATGGCAACTGATTCGCCAAACCAGTCTCCTGCTTCCCCATCACTAGCGGTTATTTTTGTTTCTGAAGGACCAGAAGATTCTAGAGGAATGGGATCATTTATATCTTTATTAGGTTGAGATAAACCACTTGATGTGTTGCTACAAGCAGCTAGTAAAAGTGTGCCAACAATTAGTAACAACATGTTTAGATTCCGTTTTATGTTCATTTGCTCTCCTATAAGTTATTAAAAATATTTTGATAGTTACTATCAGCAACACTTAACATTAGCTGCTAATATATTGTGTAGAGAATTCCAAAAAATCCTTATTTATTTTTTCAAAACCGTACACTTTTTTGAATTGAGGAAACACAAAGGGCAAGGGCGAAAGTCAACCAAGGGTAGATCAGATCGAAATAAAAAAGCCCCACATTGAGCTTCAAGGGTATTGCAAAATTACTTGAAACATGATTAATGCAGGGCATGAGTTATTCTCAAAAATCATATAACAGAATATTCGCTACACTCAAGCAGTTTGCACAAAAAAACATATCAGGTCAATCATCGAGGCGATTAATAGTTTTTGCCTTGATGATAACAGGGCTAGTTCGATCAGGAAAAATAGCGTTGGATGAAATGGCAGATAAGAGCACAAAACATAAAAATAGTAAAACAGAAAGCCGAACAAAGCGATTTAATCGTTGGTTGAGGAATAAAGCTGTCAATAAAGAAACGATGTACTTCCCTTACATCAAAGAAATACTAGCAGGGATAAGTAAAACAAGCTTAATATTCACAATAGATACAAGTAGTTTAGGGAAACATTGTGCAGTACTGATGATAAGTGTGATATACCAAGGAAGAGCATTACCAGTAATTTGGAAAGTAAGAGAAGGGAACAAAGGAAGCTTTAGTGAAGCAGAACATATAGCTTTACTAGAGGAGTTATACGAGTTAGTGCAAGAATTAGAAGAGGGTTTAGACAAGAAATTAGATGTGGTAGTAGTGGGTGACAGCGAGTTTGATGGAGTAGAGTTCCAAAAGAAATGTGAAGAGTACAAGTGGGAATATATACTAAGAGCAGCAAAAAACATCAATTGTTATGAGGAAGGAGAAAACGAGCCATTCAAACCAGAAGACATATTCCAAGAGGGAGGGCAAGTAAGTGTAGAAGGGATAGAGTACACGAATGAGAGGTATGGGCCAGTACAAATAATAGCGTGGTGGGGCAAAGAGTATAAAGAGCCAATATATTTAGTAACAAATGTGGAGTTAACAGAAGAGGCATGTGAGCTGTATAGAAAGAGGAGTTTGATAGAGACATTTTTTTCAGATGAGAAATCAAGAGGATTTAACATACACAAAACGCGAATAAAGAATCCCAAGAGGCTAGAAAAGCTTTTACTGGTAGCGTGTTTTGCATACATCTGGATAGTATATTTAGGATCTGTAGCAAGAAAAGAAGGGAAGGAGGGGCAATTTAGAAGGAAAGACAGAAGGGTACTGAGCCTATTTCAGTTAGGGAAGAAATACTTAGAGTATCTACTAGAATGTGCAATGCCTTTACCAGAAGGGCTATTAGAGCTACCAGAATTTTGGGAGGAAAGTGCATGGATTTAAAAGCCTAGTAATCTAAAAAACAAAGAAGTTAGCTTCAAAGCAGTGTTTGAAAGTCTCTCAGAAAAGCAGTGCTAGGTGAGGTCATATCCATATGAAGAAGTCATG
>CBDCWW010000023.1:0-1056563 GCA_965223585.1 Trueperaceae bacterium | reverse complement strand
ACAAAGAACCTATACTTGACAAAAAGCTTATAGAGATTCTGGCACTAAATTATAAGAAAATCGTGTTCTGGCCACAAGGAAAGCATGATGAAGAATATTTTCATGAGTTAAATGCTGATTCTGCTTCCACTATTATTCTTAAACATTCCATAGATGCACTAAACCAGTTTGTTAGCTCTAAAACGTCATTTGATTATGTAGGGACACGTTTGCATGGAGGTGTTAAATGTCTATTAGCCCAAAAGCGAAGCTTGATTATTGAGATTGATAATCGTGCTAAAGAAATTGCTAAAGACACCGGTCTAACAACAAGTAAAAGAGATGATTTTGAATATATTAAACAATGGATAGTAAATCCTAAAACCATCCAAATCAAGCTTGATCAAGCGATTATTCAAACTTGGAAGAAGCAATTCCAATCAACTCCCCAGACTTATTATCACTTGCCCTCTTAAATCAAATCCTCTCAAATGAAAACTATGTCTATTATAAGTCATATTGAAATTGCTCAAGAACTGCCTCAAATTTGGTGTTGAGAAATGTTACTGTGCTTGTATTCAAATTACTCCTAAAGTTTCCTGGCTTACCAGAACGGCGGTGTGACATCTTAAATTCTTTTTCCCTTGGCCTTGATCTTTTATAAATTTCTGTAAGAACTTTCTCTTTGATTTCAATATATTTAGTGAGGCCTTTAGTAAAATAGTCCCAATTGTCAATCATATCTTCATATTTGAGAATAATGCCTTGATTACAAGCTTTACTGAGTTTATCAACGGTTTTAAAATCACTTAGGACTTTAGATGAATTATCGAGCACAAATTCATCAACTGACTGACTTTGAACTTGATTCCTTCGTTGTTTTTGTGCTTTTTGTATTTCCTCAACAGGACTAAATCCATGGGTATAGCCACTAGAATAGTAGTCTGACACCAAGATATCTCGAGGATCCCGCACTAGGAAAATGGCGATCTTGTTCTTTATAAAGTCATTGGTTGAAGCAGGCTTTACCAGTTTTTCATAAACAGAATAATTGGGGCTAACAGAAAGACGTATTGGCCCATAAATAAACCCTTCTTTTTCAAAGATTACATTGTCAACATTTTCTCCTTTATAGATTTGCTCTGCATAATCAATGTGACACAAACCTTCAATATTTTTTAATATGTAACTACTAAAAAGGCTACTAGCACACTTGTGAAATGTATAAAAATATACTGACTCATTAGAAACGCTAACATTTTTATTTAATGATTTCTGGATAGCCTTAGTTTGTAATCTTCTTAAGCTTTGAACAATTCTTTTTGTTATTCTTGACATTTTTCTATCTTTCAACAGCGAAACTCATTTCCTCTAAGAAATTACCTAAAAAATTAGGTGTAAAAATACTTCATTTGCTCCTCTGAAAAAATTAGTAAAGTTACACTATATTATTGCTATGCTCCATATTGCTGTCTTCCAAAAGCCACCCATCTTTTTTAAGAAAATATTGGAATATGGGGTTAATATCTTTCAATGTTGATAATATTCAAAAAGCGTACGAAGTGAATTACTAATTTATATAGTATACCAATAGAAACATTAAGGAAAAATATGTGAAAGTTTTACATATCAATCAATCAGACATTATTGGAGGAGCAGGTATAGCTGCTTACCGCCTTCATAAAGCTCTCCAAGAATTAGATGTTGAATCCTATATTCTAGCAGGTATGGTTGCTAGTAAAGACCCTAAAGTTGCCCCTGTGCCAAGAAAGCATCGAACTGAATATATCCTATCTAAATTAACAGACCCTTTGGGACTCAATTACCTTAAGTACATTGGCAGTTTCAAAATCACCGAACATGATTTTTTTAAGAGTGCAGATATACTTAATTTTCATAACCTACATAATCACTACTTCAGCTATCTTGCTTTACCTAAACTGACCAAGCGTAAGCCAGCAGTTATAACCTTGCATGATATGTGGGCATTTACTGGACATTGTGCATATAGTTTTGACTGTGATCGCTGGAAAGAAGGATGTGGAAAGTGTCCTTACCCTAATACCTATCCTGCAGTAAAGCGTGATAACACTGCTCTTGAATACAAATTAAAGCAACGGGTCTATTCCCGTTCAAACCTTGTGGTAGTTACGCCAAGTAAGTGGCTTTATGAACTTGCCCAAAATAGTATATTAAGGTATTTTCCTATTCACCACATCCCAAACGGTGTAGATACAAATATTTTTCAACCTCTTGATAAAGAAAAATGTAGGACAGTACTTAAGATCCCCTTAGAAAAAAAGTATGTGATTCTTTTTGGTGCTGCTCGAGCTGGCATTTCCCGTAAAGGAGGAGATCTCTTAGTTAAAGCTTTAAACCATTTACCAAAAGCATTAAAAAATGAGACTATCCTTTTAACAATAGGCCATGATAGCGAAAACATTGTGAGTGAGAGTGGAATGTCAGCTATCAATTTGGGTTATATTGATAGTGACCATTTGAAGTGCATTGCATACTCTACAGCAGATTTGTTTATTCATCCATGTCGTGCTGACAATTTACCCCTTACAATACAAGAAAGTATGGCTTGTGGTACACCATCAGTTGCTTTTGATGTTGGAGGAGTTTCTGATCTTGTAAGACCTAAAGTTACAGGAGAGCTTGCTGAATTAGAAGATACTAAGAATCTAGCTCAAAAGATAGTAAATTTACTCGAGGATCCTAAACTCAGATTATTTTTAGAGCAACAATGTCGTGAGATTGCTGTCAATGAGTACTCGTTGCACCTTCAATCAAAACGATACATAAAATTGTATAAAGAAACTATAGAAATGCAAGTGCAAGATGTAAGTGCAGAAAATAGTTAAGATAGGCTTTATAATAAATCACTCAAGCAAAAACATAGACATAATTATCTAGTAGAATTAGCAATGTCCTTTCCCAAAGTATTAGTCATTTCACCTATTCCATTTAACCAAAAAACTGGTAGTGGTGTAACAATGTCAAATCTATTTAAAGAATGGCCACTAGCATCTCTTGCCCAGATTTACTCATCGCAAAGTATAGAAGTTGATCAATCTGTGTGTAATCAATACTTTTATTTGCCAATAAATAATTCAGGTCTTAGGGGAAAGCTAATCTATAAATCAACTCAGTTACTTAGCTATCTTTTACACAATAATGACTTTTTAAAATTACCTATACCCTTTCAAAAATTACTGGCTTGGTGCAAAAATTTTAATCCTGATGTTATTTATGCCCGTCCTAGTGAAAGCCCTTTTATCTATAGTTGGCTGCCTCAAGCACTAGCAAATTCACTAGACATTCCCTATATAACACGTGTTCTAGACGATTGGCCATCACGTTTTGAAGAAAATACAGGTTTATTAAGTAATTTATTTTGGCAACCTCAATTACGTCACCGTTTACCAAGGTTGTTTCAAAAGGCTGCTGTAAATGTAGGCATTTCTACCGAGATGTGTACTGCCTTTGAAGAAAGGTATTGTGGCAAATTTATTCCTTTTCATAATTGCATTGACGCTTCAGATTGGGAAAACATAGATAAAACTTATAGTAGCACTGAAGAGTTTAACTTAGTTTATATAGGAGCAGTGACTGAAGATAAAGAACTAGAGAGTTTAATAGATATTTGCAATGTGGTTATATCTCTTAATAAACGAGGTTATCTTTTACGTTTGCGCATTTATGGACCATCACTTTGGGAAAAGAATATAGAAAAGTATTTACTTCATCCTCCAGAAGTAATCTATGGTGGATTTTTCCCTAGTGAGAATAAGGCCAACATACTTAGTAAAGCTGATTTATTGGTTTTACCAATAAATTTTGATCAAAAAAGTACAGCTTACATGAAGTATTCTTTACAAACAAAAGTACCAGAGTACATGGCATCTGGTACACCTACGTTAGTTTATGCTCCTTCAGATAATCCAAATGCTAACTATGCAAAGAGAGGTGGGTGGGGAATGGTTGTTGACCAGAAAGATCCAATCATACTTGAACAAGCCTTATTAGGTCTTGCAAAAGATCCTCAATTGCGTGCCAAGCTAGGACAACGTGCTCGTATGTTAGCTTTTCAGAATCATAATGCCAATAAAGTTAGACAGCAATTTCAGCAGTTAATAGAGAAAGTTGCCAATAAGCAAACTATAGGTCAAGAAGATTGTAATGTATGAGGTTATAGAGTGGACTTTTCTGAGCTAGGACTACTAAAAGCTTATAACTTTAAAAGTAACCAACCAATTTTAGTTGATGTTGGTGCACACCACGGTTCTGTATCATTTGCATTTGCAGACAAGGGCTGGCAGGTTATTGCATTTGAACCTGAGCACAATAATAGGCAAGCATTTAAAAAGAATCTTTCTCAGTTTAGTAATGTCATCTGTATTGACAAAGCCGTTTCAGATGTAACAGGTGAAAAAGTTCCTTTTTACACAAGCAATAAGCATTTTGGCATTCATTCGTTAAAACCCTTTCATAGAACTCATAAGCCAGCTTATGAGGTTGAGACCGTACGTTTAGATAATGCCTTAATCAAATTAAATGTATCAGATGTCACTTTGTTAAAAATTGATATTGAAGGGGCGGATTTACTTGCCTTAAAGGGGTTTGACTTTACAAAATATCAACCTGAGATAGTTATGGTCGAATTCATGGATGAAAGATCTCTAGAAAATTTTAATTATAGTCATCACGACATGGTTTCTTTTATGGAAAATGTTAAATATACTTGTTTCATCTCAGAATGGCAAGCTTTTAAGGAGTATGGCAGAGACGGGCAAGAAAGTGAACCGCATAAATGGATTCAGTGTGCACCTTACCCACTCGAGCATGAACCTGTCTGGGGTAACCTTATTTTTGTACCAGAAAAAGATAAGGATAAATTTCCAGTAGAGTTGAAAAACTACTTGCAAAACCTAACTAGGGCTAGAAGAGTTGCCCAATTTCGTAATTTAATTAAGAAAATTCCCGGCGCAAAAGCTGTTTACAATTCACTTCGATAGTTAGATTAAGGTAGATAAGTGACTAAGGTATCAATTGTGATAAGGTGCTATAATGAAGCAAAGCACATTGGTAAACTATTAAATGGTCTTACTCAACAAACTATTTCTGATATTGAAATTATCGTAGTTGACTCTGGCTCGAGCGATGACACTCTGCTAATAGCAAATCGCTATCCTGTAAAAATACTACCTATAGCCCCAGAAGAATTTTCATTTGGGAAAGCACTTAATCTGGGTTGCCAAGTTGCTAGTGGTGAATTAATTGTTATTGCTAGTGCCCATGTTTATCCTTTATATAAAGATTGGATCGAGCAGCTAGTAACTCCTTTAGTAAATTCCAAATTAGCCTTAACTTATGGTAAGCAAAGAGGCAATAGCACAACTAAGTATTCCGAACATCAGGTTTTTGCCAGTTGGTTTCCTAATGTTGGTAACTCGAATCAAAGTCACCCATTTTGTAACAATGCCAATGCAGCTATTAGAAAATCACTTTGGGAACAAGTCCCTTATGATGAAGATCTTACTGGGCTCGAGGACCTAGACTGGGCAAAACGTGTAATGGATTTAGGTTACAAAATTGCCTATATCCCTGAAGCAGAAGTTATTCATGTTCATGATGAAGCACTAAAAAAGATTTACAATCGCTATCGTAGAGAAGCAATTGCCCTTAAAAAAACTTTTCCCCAAGAAAAATTCACTCTATGGGACTTTTTTCGCCTATTTATAGCAAACACCTTTAGTGACTATAAAAGTGCTTGGCATGATAAAGTTCTAACTAAGAATCTTAAGTCTATTCCTTCATTTAGGCTCATGCAATTTTGGGGTACATATATAGGGTATGTTCAAAAAGCTCCTGTTAGCCAGCAACTTAGACAAGCTTTTTACTATCCAAAAGTCAGCTCGCAAACTTTATCAGCACCACCACCTAATAAAGCAAATCAAGCCATTGATTATAAATCACAGCTATAAAGGACCTTTGTGAGTAAGTATATTGATATATCACTTCCAGTAACACCTACTTTACCCTGTTGGCCTAATAGTCCAAATATAGAGCTATCACGTCACCTTGATTTAGAAAAAGGTGATGAAGTTAATGATACAAAAATGTCTTGTAGTGTTCACACGGGAACACATATTGATGCACCCTTACATTATTTTAAAGAGGGTAAAAGTATAGATTTAATTTCTTTAGATGCTTTATTAGGGCCAGCCTATGTAGCTGATGTACGTGATGCTGAGGTAATTACTGAAGCTGTACTAGAAAAAATATCTTTACCACCTAATGCTAAACGTTTGCTATTACATACTAGTAATTCAGAGTTTTGGCAAAAGGGTGTTAAAGAGTTTCAAACTAACTTTGTTGCCTTAACTCCCGATGCTGCTAATTGGCTTGTTAAAAAAGGAATTGTGTTAATAGGTATAGATTACCTTTCTATAGAAGGCTTTTATGCTGGATCAGAGACTCATTTGATACTATTAGAGGCAGAGGTAGTTATTTTAGAGGGGCTTAATTTGACTGGAGTAACTCAAGGTCAATATGAGCTTTATTGTTCACCAATAAAACTCCAAGGGGTTGAAGCAGCTCCTGCAAGAGCTATATTAAAAGAAATATTCTAATTTTACACCCAAAGGAATTTCCATTTTGACTCAAAGCAAAAAGTTCTCTTTCTACCTTACCTTCTACTTAAAAAACTTTTATAGGGAGAATCGTGCTCGCTTACAATTACTCAAAGAACTAAATAGAGAAGAGGCTATATTAGTTCACACAATGGGAAAGGTGGGCTCTTCAACAGTATATCATTCCCTCAAAGATTTACACCTTGATACTCCTATTTACCACACTCACTTCTTACACCCTGAACGCATTAAGGTACAGAGAAAAAATCTAAAAGAAAAGCAAATAATCCCTGATAGTCAACTTTTTATTGGTAAGCATCTTCAAAAATATTTAGAGAGTGATGCACAAGTAAACTGGAAGGTAATAACTTTGATTCGTGAACCAATTGCCAGAAATATTTCTGCCTTCTTTGAAAATATTACTAAACGGTTTAAGCATTTTTTAATAGATTATCAGTCTCAAAAGTTAAATATTGATACATTGATTGACACTTTTCTAACCGAATATCCTCATGATTTACCGTTAATGTGGTTGGATTGGGAAATTAATTCGATTTTTGGTGTGGATGTATTTTCTGCTGAGTTTCCTAAAGATATAGGTTTCACTATAATTGAGAAGTCAAATGTAAAACTGCTAGTTATTAGATTAGACAAGCTTGAGGATTGTACCCAGAAAGCATTTAAAGAATTTCTTAGCTTAGAAAGTTTTGTTCTTAGCAACAATAATGTTGCAGAAAGCAAGAATTATTATAGCATTTATAAAGATTTTCAGAATTCTATAAATCTACCAAAGGAGTATATTGAGGAAATGTATAACTCAAAATATACTCAACACTTCTTTACCCCCCATGAAATAAGCGCTTTTAATAAAAAGTGGTTAAGGTAAGTTTACTATTAAACTTAGACTTACACTCAGGTTTAGAAATGATACAAAGTACTATTGCTATAGTTCCCATGCGTCACTCGAGTGAGCGAGTTCCAAGCAAAAACTACCGTCCTTGCGCTGGGAAAACACTTTATCACTATATAGTAGAAAGTTTACTGGATTGCCCGCAAATTACTTCTGTTTGTATAGATACAGACAGTGAGACTATTATTGATGATGCTAAAAAGCATTTCCCAACAGTCAGAATTTTGGTGCGACCTAAGCACCTACGGTCTGGGGAAATACCTATGAATGATGTGCTATTAAATACCACTTCGCAAGTAGATGCTGATATATACCTTCAAACCCATAGCACTAACCCACTACTTAAAACTGAAACTATTTCTAAAGCTATAGATACTTACTTAAACAAGCCTGATTTTGACAGCTTATTTAGTGTAACTAGGTTATACAAGCGCCTTTATGACTCGCAAGGACAAGCCATTAATCATGACCCTAATATTTTACTCCGCACCCAAGATTTACCTCCTATTTTTGAGGAGAATTCAAATATTTATATATTTACTAAAGAAACCTTATTAGCAAGGAAAAATCGTATAGGTAGTAAACCCATAATGTTTGAAATAGACTCTATTGAAGCTTGGGACATAGATGATGAAATAGACTTTACAATTGCGGAAATACTACTAAAACAGCAATTAGCAAACGGGCAATTCTAAAAATATGGCTTGGGATATACTTATTACTTGTCCCCCAATGTTAGCAACCTTGGATATGTGTAAAGAGAGGTTGAAGGCTGAGAATCTAGAAGTGGTTGCTCCTAAGATTCAACAACAATTAAGTGAACAAGAGTTATGTGAAATAATTGCTGATTTTGATGGTGTGATCGCTGGCGACGATCCATTTACAGCTAGCGTCCTAGAAACGGGTAGAGAAGGACGTTTAAAAGTTCTAGCCAAATGGGGTATTGGCACTGATGCTTTTGACCTTAATGCTGCTAAAAGGCTTGGCATCTATACCTCTAATACACCTAATGTTTTTGGTGATGAGGTAGCGGATGTTGCCTTGGGTTACATTATACTACTGGCTAGACAACTTCATAAAATTGATCAAGCTGTCCGAAATGAGCAATGGTTAAAGATACAAGGAACATCACTAAAAGGTAAAGTAGCTGGGATTATTGGTTTAGGTAGTATTGGTAAAGCTTTAGCTAACCGTCTTAATGTACTCGGTATGAAACTAATAGGCTATGATGTTAATGCTATAGATTCAGGGTTTTATTCAGAAACCTCCTTAAAGCAGGTGAATCTTGAAGAATTATTTGCTGAGGCTGATTGTATAATTTTGTGTTGTAACCTAACTCCTGAAAATTATCATCTATTAGACAATAAGGCTTTTGAAAGAATGAAAGCAGGAGTTTGGCTTGTTAATGTGGCTAGAGGTCCCCTTATAGATGAAGACGCCCTAATGCAAGCAATAGAACTTGACAAAGTAGCAGGTGCAGCACTAGATGTTTTTGAAGTCGAGCCTTTATTAAAAGGACATCCCCTATGTGCTTATGACCAAGTTATTTTAGGAAGTCATAATAGCTCAAATACTCGTGAAGCAGTTTTAAAAGTAAATCAACTAGCTATTGATAATTTAGTACGTGACCTTAAGCGTGCTGAAGCTAAAAAAAACAAGTAAATGGAACGAATTGTACTTATAACAGGTGTGGCAGGTGGTATCGGTTGTGCAGCTGCTAAAGTATTTGCTGCTGAAGGTTGGCAAGTTATAGGAGTTGATTACAAAACTAGTACTGACTTAGATGGTGTAAAACTTTACTTACGGGCAAACATAGCTAAACCTAATGAAATTACAAATGTTTTGGAACAAGTTATCACAACTTTTGGTAGGCTAGATGCACTAGTAAATAATGCAGCTATTCAAATTTGTAAACCTATTTTAGAGATGGCCGTTAGTGAGTGGGATGAGACTATGGCTATTAATGCTCGAGCAACTTTCCTATTTTCTAAACTCACCCATCCTTTTCTCAAAAGCAGCAGGGGTAGCATTGTTAATATTAGCTCCGTCCATGCTATGGCAACCTCTACTAATATGGCTGCCTATGCTGCTAGCAAGGGAGCCTTGACAGCCCTTACCAGAGCTTTAGCCTTAGAATTTGCCCCTGAAATACGTGTTAATGCAATCTTACCCGGTGCAGTAAGCACATCAATGCTAAATGAACATCTTACGGAGGAAATGATGAGTAATCTAGTTGTTAAAACGCCAATAGGCAGGATTAGTAATCCTGAAGAAATTGCAAAGGCCATTTTCTTCCTTGCAAATAAAGATGCTTCTTTTATAACAGGTCAAACCCTAGTAGTTGATGGTGGGGCTTTGGCAAAACTTGGTACAGAGTAAGTTTTGATGAATAAGTCAATAAAATCAACCTTAAAGCCACTTAAAAATCTGATTTGTCATATTAATGATTTTGATTACCTTTATTGGTACACAAGGTATTCTACCAAGCTTAGAAGGTTTTACAATTTACATGAAGGTGAAAGTTGTTTCATTATAGGTAATGGCCCATCTTTGAATCAAATGGACCTATCCAAATTAAATGACTACCACACATTTGGCCTCAATAAAATATACCTTATCTTTGACAAAGTGGAGCTTAATCTCAGTTATCATGTTGCAGTTAATCCCTTTGTTATTCAGCAAAGTTCCAGTGAGTTGGAAAATTTAAATTGCCTATCATTCTTATCGTTCAAAGCTGCACATAAAGTAGTTAAGTCTCAAAAACACATAAACTTTATTATAACTAAAAGCAAATTCCCTACTCAATTTCAAACAAATATTCAGCACTACACTTTTGAAGGTAGCACTGTAACTTATGTTGCTATGCAATTGGCATATTGTATGGGTTTTAGTCAAGTTTTTCTTATAGGTGTTGACCATAACTTTCTCATTTCTGGTTCCCCTAATGAAAAACAGTATTTAAAGGGTGATGACCCTAACCACTTTTCATCTAATTACTTTAAAGATCAAGACTGGCACTTGCCTGATCTAGATGGTTCTGAGTTAGCATACTATACTGCAAAATTTTATTACAAAAGAGACAGTAGAACAATTCAAGATGCAACTCTTGGCGGTAAATTGAAGGTTTTTCCTAAAATATCTTTTAATGAAGCCCTCTCATTAGCAAAAAAAAAGGGTAAGAAATAGTTTTATGGGTAAAGTAAAAGCGAATTTGCCTAGGATTTCAATTGTAACACCTTCTTATAATCAAGGCCACTTTCTTGAAGAGACAATACTTAGTGTTCTTTCTCAAAATTACCCTAATCTCGAGTACATAATAATTGATGGTGGTTCAACAGACAACAGTGTTGAAGTCATAAAAAAATATGAAAACTCCCTTATGTATTGGTGTAGTGAACCAGATGAAGGGCAATACCATGCTATCAATAAGGGCTTTACTCTCTCTACTGGTGAAATAATGGCTTGGCTAAATAGTGATGATATGCACTTCCCTTGGACCTTAAAAACTGTTGCTAGCATTATGACTGACCTACCAAAAGTTAAGTGGATTTCAACACTTTATCCTTGTTACTGGGATTGGTGTGGCTATCTCACAGACACAAAAATAGCCCTCGGTTTTTCTAAGGAAGCATTTTTAGACAAGTTGTATTTTGGTAATGAGAGTGGCAAGTTAGATTGGATTCAACAAGAGTCAACTTTTTGGAGACGTTCATTATGGGAAATGGCTAGTGGACAGATATCTACAAAATATAGCCTTGCTTCTGATTTCGACCTTTGGGCAAGGTTCTTTAAATATGCTGAACTATATGGCGTAAATTGTCCACTTGCTGGTTTCCGACTTCAGTGTAACCAAAGGAGCAAATCAATTGCTAAGTATGTTCAAGAAGCAAACACTTCATTAACTATTTTCCGAAATGCTTCTGGTTGGCGGTCTAGGAATTATCGCCAGAAGTTACCTATAATATTAAGAAAATTAAAATTATTCAAATTACCGGTTATTGGAAAGCTATTATCAAACACTTTCGGGTATCAGGGAAAAAAAATTATAAGGACTCACCCAGAATCACCACAAGCTAAATGGGAGACTAAAACATACCACTTTTAATTATTGTAAAAGATAACCTTGAGCCTATTGCCATCCGGCAAAATAAATTTTAGGAGGCAAACCTATGCTCATTAGCCATAGAAAACACTTCATTTTTACTAAAACTGCAAAAACAGCAGGGACTTCCATTGAATCTTACTTCGAGCAATATTGTATGCCTGACGGAGAGTGGCAGGGATCTCATGCTTGTGACGAGTGTGTTTCACAAGCTGGCATTATAGGATATCGAGGACCCAATAGAAGGAACTCAACATGGTATAATCACATGCCAGCTAAAAGAATACGTGACCTAATAGGTCAAAGTGTCTGGGATAATTATTTTAAATTCACAATAGTTAGAAACCCATTCGACAAAATGATTTCTGGATTTTTCATGCTTGAAAAAGGAAAACAGAACTACAATTACACTCAACGATTAAATGCTTATGCTAAGCGAATGTTAGGCAAAGGAAACCCAATCGACCGAGTAGAAGGAAAAACGGAAATTGAACGCTTTAGATCTTGGGTTCGGAAAGGAGGGGCAATCATTGATCAAGACAAATATTTGATTGATGGGGAAGAGTGTGTTGATTACTTTATCCGTTTTGAGGATTTGTATGAAGGCATGAAGCATGTATGCAAACAGCTTTCCATTCCCTTTGAGCCTTCACGCATTCCCGAATTCAAGAAAGGAATAAGAAATCATAGAATAGCAATTCAAGACTATTACGATTCTGAGACTGAGGAGATTGTCCGGAAGCTATATGTGTGGGAGCTCGAAAAATTTAGTTACAATTTACCAAAATAGGAATCAAGTCGAACATAGACGAAACTTCCTCTTGTCAATAGGCTAAAATAACCAAAAGAAATATAAGGCAGTGCGAGACTATGCTTATAGAATAAGGTTAGTAGATTTATAATAAATCACTCAAACAATAAAATTATCTAGTAGAATTTAAGTAGAGTTAGTAATGTCTTTCCCTAGAGTATTAATTATTTCGCCTGTTCCATTTAAACAATAAGCTGGCAGTGGTGTCACCATGTCAAACCTATTCAAAAATGGTCAAACGAGCATAGATATTTTGGCTGCTATAAAGGGTAAGCGTTATAAGTCATTACCATGGATGAACAGAACGCAGAAGGGTTTCAAAAATAAATTTTGTGAGGAGTTGCCACAGGAGTTAGTAGACCAATTCAAAAGGAATAATGATCTTGACTACCTGATTTATAATTACTGTGTCGAGAAATTCAAAAGAAAACTAGCCGAGCGAAAGGTTATGCAGGACAGTAATTCTATTAATCATTTCCTAAAATTTTTTTTGAAGAAGCTCTTACAACATAGCAAGGAAAAAAACTCTTTATGAAAAAGGCACTTATCACTGGAATTACCGGACAAGATGGCTCATATCTAACAGAATTTCTACTAGGCAAAGACTACGAAGTTCACGGGATAATCCGCCGCTCCTCAACTTTTAACACAGATCGCATAGATCACCTATATGTAGATCCCCATAAACCTGAGGCTCGAGTATTCCTACACTATGGTGACTTATCAAGCGGTTCCAATTTACACCATATTTTAGAAGAAATTAAACCTGATGAAATCTATAACTTAGCAGCACAATCACATGTGGCTGTTTCTTTCAAACAACCTGAATACACTGCTAATATCGACGCCTTAGGTACACTAAGAGTATTAGAAGCCGTAAAAGATTATTGTGCCCGTACAGGTCATAATGTTCGTTTTTATCAGGCAGGCACTTCAGAAATGTTTGGAGCTTCACCTCCTCCCCAATCTGAGCAAACTCCTTTTTATCCACGTTCTCCCTACGCTGCAGCCAAAGTATACGCCTATTGGCAAACGGTAAATCACCGAGAGGCTTATAATCTTTTTGCTTGTAATGGCATTTTGTTCAACCATGAATCTGAACGTCGAGGGGAAACTTTTGTTACTAGAAAAATAACTAGGGCTGCCACCCGCATTAAACTAGGCCTTCAGGATAAGCTATTTTTGGGGAATTTGGATGCTAAACGTGATTGGGGCCATGCTAAGGACTATGTAGAAGCCATGTGGCTAATTCTGCAGCAAGATGAACCTGACGACTTTGTAATTGCCACAGGGAAAGCTTACTCAGTACGTGAATTTGTAGAGAAAGTATTTGAATATTTAGGCCTTAACTGGCAAGAATATGTTGAGGTTGATCCAAGGTACTTTCGCCCTACCGAGGTAAATTTTCTACAAGGTGATCCTAGCAAAGCTGTTAGTAAGCTGGTTTGGCAACCTAAAATAAGCTTTGATCAACTTGTTATGCGTATGGTTGAACACGATATGGAACTTGCAAAGCAAGAAAAAACACTTAAAGAAGCAGGGCATGTGGTAACCCTGCGAGGTATCGCTAGTGGTTGATTCCCAAATTGAGATGCAAGATAAGAAAGCTAAAATTTATGTAGCAGGTCATAGGGGTTTAGCTGGCTCAGCAATTGTTCGGAAATTGCAAGTTAAAGGTTATAGCAACCTTATTACTAGAGCTTCTAAAGAATTAGACTTAAGAAATCAGCAGGCTACTGAGGACTTTTTTGCAGCAGAGCAACCAGAATATGTATTTCTAGCTGCTGCTAAGGTTGGTGGTATTCTTGCTAATAGCACTTACCCAGCTAATTTTCTTTACGACAACTTATTAATTGCTGCTAATGTTGTTCATGCCTCTTATAAACACGGGGTTAAGAAACTACTCAATTTAGGGAGCAGCTGTATCTATCCTAAACATGCTCCTCAACCGCTTAAAGAAGAATACCTACTTACAGACTCTCTTGAACCCACTAATCGCGCTTATGCTATTGCAAAAATCACCGCTATCGAACTTTGTGATAGTTATCGAAAGCAATATGATTGTAATTTTATCTCAGCTATGCCCACTAATCTTTATGGACCAAATGACAATTATGATCTAGAAACTAGCCATGTACTAGCAGCACTGCTTAGGAAATTTCACGAAGCTAAGCAAAATAACGCTTCAGAAGTTGTCATATGGGGCACAGGTAAACCTAAACGAGAGTTTTTACATGCAGATGATTTGGCTAATGCTTGCTTTTTCCTAATGCAAAACTTTAATGATTCTGGTCCTATTAATGTTGGTACCGGCAAAGACATTAGCATCGCAAACTTAGCTGGGCTAATAAAAGAGATTACTGGATTTCAAGGTAAGGTTGTTCACGACCTTTCCAAACCTGATGGTACACCAAGGAAAGTTCTAGAGGTAAGTCGCTTGTATAATTTGGGATGGCAACCAAGTATAGACCTTCAAAAAGGAATTGAGAGTACTTACAAGCAAGTGCGAGAATCTCTTTGAGGGAGAGGAATGTTATGACTGAAGGCCCTAAAATTTCTATCATTATTTCAGTACTAAATGCTGGGCGAACTTTGCAGCGTTGCCTTGATAGCATTGCTAAACAAACCTACAAAAACTGGGAGCTTATCATTTTTGATGGCAGCTCTACTGATAACACCTTGGAAATTCTTAAGGCAAATGAAGACATTATTACCTTCTGGAAGTCTGAACCTGATGACGGTATTTACTATGCTTGGAATAAGGCTCTAAAAAAAGTTACAGGTGATTGGGTATACTTTATAGGAGCTGACGACTATTTATATCAAAAGGATGTTTTAGCTACGATTGCAAAGAGCTTACAAACCCACGGAACGAATTTCAAAGTCATCTATGGTGGGGTAAATGTTGTTGCATCTGATGGTGAGATTATTAGACAGCTTGGTGAATCTTGGGAAATAATTAAAAAAGAATTTTTTAATTCTATGAATATACCTCATCAAGGAACTTTTCATCATCAAGAATTGTTCATAAGATATGGCGATTTTGATGAAGCTTTTCGCATAAGTGGAGATTATGAGTTCTTAATTCGAGTCTTGAAAACTCAAGGGGCTTTGTTTGTACCAAACGTAATAGTTGCTGTTATGGGTAACGAAGGAATTTCATACCAACCCCTTCAAGAATCAAATCGCTTAAAAGAAGAAATAGCAATACTATCTAAGCATGGCATTCTAAAGAACTCCTTCTATAAACAGTTCAGGCTGTTTAAAGTTTTAGTACGCAAGTATCTTATGCTACTTTTTGGTCATCACACAACTATGCATATTGTCAATATTTATCGTTTCTTGGTGGGTAAGCCAAAACTAAAAAACATATTCCCTAAACATTTGCGCTAGCTTTTATATGTCTAGAATTGTAAATGCCAACCTTAAAAAAATAGTAAAAGTTGTTTCATTTGATGTTTTTGATACTTGCTTAACTAGAATCTATGCTCAGCCAGAAACCCTCTTTTATTTCCTAGCTATAAAAATACTAAAAGCAGAAAATAAAACTAAAGAAGCAATTAGTGAACTTGTAAATCTCCGAATTCAAGCTGAAAGACGTGCTCGAGAATTTAGTAACCAAGAAGACATAACCCTTAATCAGATTTATGAGCATTTTCATGAATTAGGGTCTTGGAACATCAATTCAAAAGAGATGATGGCAACGGAGTTGCAGCTCGAGCTAGCCTCAATGCGTCCCATAGAAGAAATCAAAAAGGCAGTACTTAAATTTAGACAGCAGGACAAAAAGATTATCTTTATTTCCGATATGTACTTGCCTGCAAATATAATCCAACAGATGCTTATTGAACATGGCTTTGCAGAGAAAAATGACCCTATATATGTTTCTAACACAGTTGGTTTAACAAAACGATCAGGCAATTTGTTTAGATATGTCCTTAAGCAAGAAAAGATTCTTGCTCGCAATTTGTATCACATCGGGGACAATATACGTGCAGATTATATTTCTCCACGCCGATTAAGAATAAGAGCAAAGCTATTTACAGGCTCTTTACTAAACCGCTATGAGCAAACCATGGCTAATGCAAACATTGAAGAACCTTGGATTAGCTCACAGATTGCTGGCATAAGTCGTGCTGTTCGCTTGTCTTACTCTAGCGAAGATAATAAAGCTTCTTTAGCAAACATTATTGCTAATGCAGTTGCACCAATTATAGTGGCTTTTGTTGCTTGGGTACTACAAAATGCAACCAAGGAAGGGCTATCAAAACTATATTTCATATCCCGCGATGGTCAAATATTTTTAAAAGTTGCTAGGGAGCTTTCTAGTAACTTTAAACCACTTCAACTGAACTATCTTTATGGTTCAAGGCAAGCATGGTTCTTACCTTCTTTATTCAAGTTTAATAGAGAAACACTAGGTTTTGTCATGTTGCCACATCAATCAAAAACAGTCATTAACTGTTTAAAGAGGCTTGATATTCAGTCTTCAGAAGTTCAGGATATACTAAGCTTATACAAGTTTGAAAAAGAAGATTTCAAAAAAGAGTTCTCTACTGATGATGTTGAGCGTTTTTGGAAGGTGCTGCTGCATCCAAAAGTTATTAAGCTTATAGAGAATAAGGCTTCAGCACAAAGGGAAAGCGTACTTGCTTACTTTTCACAAGAGGGATTAGCTAGTAAAGATGCTCACTGGGCATTTGTAGATATTGGTTGGACTCTGAAAACACAGGCTGCAGTAAAAAGGCTCTTACAATCTGTTTCTCAAAATCACATTCAGGGTTACTATTTTGGTATTTATAAGGATCACTTATCTTTACAAGAGGCAGGTGGCTATCAAGCGTTTCTATTTTACGAACTTTTAGAGAAATCAAATAGCCAACTAAACTTAGTAATATTTAAGAATATGAGTTTGATAGAAAATATTTTTACTATAGCTGATCATGGCAGTGTATCTGGCTATAAAAAGGAGAACGAGCGTTTTATACCTTGCCTACGTGAAATTATTGACTTTCCTGATAGAGAGCTTTACGTAAAAACAATTCAAGAAACTATACTTAGATTTTCACAAGAAATTACTAAGGCAAATCTTTTAGAAAGTAATAAAAACTTACAAGAGCTTATTAACATTTCTTTAGAACCTGCATTCTTATTATTGAAGCACCCTACACATAAAGAAGCAAAAGCATTGGCTAAAATTACCATAGGACAGGATCAAAACGAGTTCCCAGTTTTTAATATGGCTAGACCTCTTAATCTTGCCAGTGTTTTTAAGCTTGCTATTTTATGGGTAAAGGTTGCATTTAGCAGGAAACTTGCCAAACATATAACAAGCGAACATCGTATTATTTGGAAAGAGGGGTCTGTTGCTCTTTCCGATCCACTTGTTAAAGCCACCTTCTTTATATTTAATAATTTTAAGAAAGCCACTCAAAATACTTCTTTGAAACAGTGGTTAAAAAATAGAATTAAAAAATACTGTTCGACATTCTAATTACAAGTGAACATAGAAAGCCATGTTTTCAGTTAAAATAAATCATAACTATGGCACATTCATGTTTTTGAAGAAATCCACTCATATTCTATATATACAATTTTGGACATTGTAATTTGATTAAGCATCGAGCATCATTTTACACAATCTGTAAGTCAAGTTGTCTTTTTGACAGCCCAACCTTTTATTTTTTTTAAGACTTGACCCTAGTTTTATGTTAAGAAAGTTTTCAAGGGTAAACCACTCAAAAATCAAAAAAACCTCTTTGGGGTTTAGTATTTGAGGAGCTAAGATTATGGCTACACTGGTAAGCGAATGGCCACAAACTGAAATTATAAAGCCTCCCATTATCAACAATTTTTCAATTATGATTGCTACTGCCAATGGTACAGGTAGCACAACTGCTAATCTAACTATTCTACGCGCCCTTTTTAAAATGGGTATTCCTGTACACGGCAAAAATATTTTTCCTTCAAATATTCAAGGCTTGCCAACTTGGTATCACATACGTGTTGCCAAAGAAAACAGTGTAGCTATGGCTAGACCTGAGAAAGCTAATATAATAATAGCTTTTAACTTTGCTACTTTCGATGAAGATGTAAACAACCTCTCACCAAACGATGTTTGCATCTATAATGGTGATTGGAAAGGTAAAAGTCCACCAAGCCTAGAAAAAGATACTAATGCCTCTATCAATGCTTACTACCCCTTATCTGTTAATAAACTGATTAAAGAATCTGGTATGAAAGGTAAGCTTCGTAGCTATATTGCCAATATGGTTTATGTAGGTGCCTTAGCACAACTTCTTAAAATCCCCTTATCATTTATAGAAGAAGCACTTAATCATAATCTAAAGGGCAAAACTAAAGCTGTAGAAACTAATTTCAATGTAGCGAAGCTCGCTTTTGATTGGTCTAAGGAAAACTTCAAAAAGGCAGACCCCTACTATGTTAAGCCCATGAATGAAACCGAGGGCCAAATTTTGTTGACTGGTAATCAAGCTGCTGCTTTGGGTGCAATCTATGGTGGTGTAACTTTTGCTTCTTGGTATCCTATTACACCTTCAACTAGTCTTATAGAAGCCCTTTCTGCATACTTACCCAAATTCCGCCCAGACAATGATAAAGGTCAGAAGACCTATGCTATAGTACAAGCTGAAGATGAAATTGCTGCTGTTGGCATGGTGGTAGGTGCAGGTTGGACAGGAGCAAGAGCTATGACTGCTACTAGTGGCCCCGGTATCAGTTTAATGTCTGAGTTTGCAGGTCTAAGTTACTTTGCAGAAATCCCTGCAGTAATTTGGGATGTTCAGCGTGTTGGACCTTCAACCGGCTTGCCTACACGTACTGGGCAGTGTGATGTCACATTTGCTTACTATCTTGGCCATGGTGATAGTAAACATATTCTTCTTTTTCCTAGTGACCTTGAAGAGTGCTTTCAATTTGGCATAGAAGCCTTTGACCTAGCCGAGCAATTGCAAACTCTTGTGCTAGTACTCTCTGACCTTGATTTAGGTATGAATCACTGGATGAGTAGACCACTAAAAGCCCCAAACAAACCGCTCAATCGTGGTAAGGTTCTTTCTGCTGAAAAGATTAAATCTAGAAACAATAAATTTGCTCGCTACTTTGACGAAGATGGTGATGGTATTACTTATCGTACCTTACCCGGTAATAGTCACCCTGATTCAGCCTACTTTACTCGAGGCACAGGGCATGATGATAGCGCAAAATACAGTGAATCCCCTACTGATTGGGAAGATAACATGCTACGCCTGAAGAAAAAATTTCAGACAGCTCGCCAACTTGTACCAAAGCCAATATTAGAAGAGCAAGAAGAAGCAAAAATAGGCATTATTGCTTTTGGTAGCACTAAATTTGCTATCAATGAAGCGAGAACAAAACTTTTAAAAGAAGGTGTAGCTACTGACTTTCTGCTTTTAAGGGCTTTACCTATTAATGGTGAGGTTAAAGACTTTGTGGAAAATCATGAACAAGTGTTTGTTGTTGAACTTAACCGTGATGGACAAATGCATGGCATCTTACAAAATGAAATGCCCGATTTAGCCAGTAAACTTGTTTCAATGGCTCATTTAGATGGCTTGCCACTTAGTGCTGGGTGGGTAGTAAAGGAAATAACTAAGCATCTAATGAAACAGGGCCTTTATAATCAGCAATCAGCAAAAGAAAGTAAGCCCCTATTTGCAAAAATTGCTTAACTATAGGAGCGCAAGCGTAGCGGCGTATTGCAATACGCCGCTACTGGTCAGCAAAAGGAATCAATGATGTCTGTCTCTTTAAAAAAAGTTAACAATTTAGGCTTGCGTAAAGCTGATTATGGTGGTGCGCCTACCACCTTATGCCAAGGTTGTGGTCATAATTCAATAGCCAGTCAAATTATTCAAGTAGCTTTTGAGCTAGGTATTAAACCGCATGAAGTTATCAAACTTTCTGGTATCGGCTGCTCGAGTAAATCCCCAACCTATTTCTTAGGCCACTCACACGGATTTAATGCTTTGCATGGACGTATGCCTAGTGTAGCTACAGGAGCATTTCTAGCAAATCGCAATTTAACAGCTATAGGTGTTTCTGGTGATGGAGACACTGCTTCTATTGGTATGGGACAATTTAAACATATTGTTCGTAGAAATGTGCGGGTAATCTATATGGTAGAAAATAATGGTGTTTATGGCCTTACCAAAGGGCAATTCTCAGCTACTGCTGAAGAGGGTCTGAATCTTAAGAAATTAGGCACAAACCCTTTCCCAGAAATTGATCTATGCTTGGAGGCTATTGCTGCTGGTTGTGGCTTTGTAGCTCGCTCTTTTGCAGGTGATCCCAAGCAAGTACGTGAGTTATTAAAGGCTGCTTTTCACCACGATGGCACTGCGTTTCTTGACATCATTAGCCCTTGTGTTACCTTTAATGATGAGGCTCATTCACCTAAAAGTTATAGCTATGGTAAAGAACACGAGTTACCTCTACATGAAATCGATTTTGTGCCTCATGATCTTGTATCTCCTGCTGAAGAAATTATGATTGATGGTTATGATCCGGGTGCTCTAAAGGTAGTGGAAATGCATGATGGATCGCATATTCAGCTTAGAAAGTTAGAAGAAGACTATAACCCTCAAAGCCGTAACAAAGCCATAGAGCGTTTGATTACTGCTGAAGAAAAAGATGAATTTATTACTGGATTAATTTACTACAACTCTAAGCGACCTAATCTTGCTGAAACTATGGAGTTAATAGATACACCGCTAGCACAATTGAGTGAAGCACAATTACAACCTCCACCTGAAACCCTTGATAATTTGATGCACAGTCTACTTTGAAAAAACACTTTTTAATTTACCAAGAAACCCAATCCAAGAGCCATCTTTAGTTATGATAAGACAAGGGTTTATTGGGATATAATATTGGAAAAACTATGTTTTTAAGGATTTATAAGCTATGCCTGCACAACTATTAAAAGGTAAAGAAGTCTCAAAAGCTATTAAAGATGATCTTACAGAAAAAATTGGCAAACTCCCTTTTGTTCTTAAGCTTCGCTTTATTCGTGTAGGGGAAGATCCTGCTAGCGTCTCTTATGTAAAAAGTAAGCAACGTATGGCAGAATCTATAGGCGTGGATGCTTACACCCATGCCCTGCCTGAAACAACAGCACAAAATGAACTTTTAACTCTTATCAAAGAACTCAATGCTGATGATGACATAGACGGTATTTTAGTACAATTACCTTTGCCTAAACATATGAATGAGCAAGTAATTCTTGAAGCAGTTGCCCCTGCTAAAGATGTTGATGGTTTGCATACTACTAACGTAGGCTGTTTGTGGACAGATCAAGAAGCATCTTTGCCTTGTACGCCTGCAGGACTTATACAAATCATGAATCATTACAATTTGCCTATTGAAGGTAAACATACTGTAATTGTTGGGCGTTCAAATCTTGTGGGTAAGCCTGCTGCAGGGCTTTTTCTAAGAAACAATGCTACAGTAAGTGTGGCCCACTCACGTACTCGAGACCTAGCAAAACTTACCAAAGAAGCTGATATTTTAGTGGTTGCTGTTGGTAAAGCTGGCTTTATAACTGCTGAAATGGTCAAAGCTGGCGCAGTAGTTTTGGATGTGGGCCTGACTAGAGTCGAAAATAAGATAGTAGGCGATGTGCATCCTGAAGTAGCCGAAGTAGCAGGCCATTTAACCCCTATGCCCGGTGGTACTGGACGAGTAACAGTTGCTATGTTGATGCTCAACACTTTTAAAGCAGCTATAAGGAGGCGAGAAAGTGCTTGAAATCTTCTTAAATCGTCCACTGTGGGCAGCATTAATTGCTAGTAGTCTCGCCCAGATTATCAAATTAGGCTTAGAGTTTCTAACTGAAAAGCGGTTTGATATAAGTAGGATACTTGATACAGGAGGAATGCCTTCAGCACATACTGCCGCTGTAAGTGCATTAGCAGTTAATCTAGGTTTGCAAGAAGGTTGGAAGAGCCCTTACTTTGCTATTTCTGCAATTTTTGGCTATTTAGTTATGTATGATGCTGCAGGTATTCGCCGTGCTGCTGGCATGCACGCTCAAATTATTAATGACTTAGTAAAAGAACTTTCACACCTTCTCCATGATGGATTTCAACCACAGATACTTAAAACGCTACTAGGGCACACTTATCCTCAAGTTTTTGTAGGTATGCTTTTGGGAATTAGTATAGGAATTCTGATGGGCTATTTATGACAGATTAAGGTACGCTAAAAATTAACTATTTACAATAATTAGGTTACTATGCTAGGCTCAATTATGAGGCAATTTAGCTTTCTTTTGAAGGAAGCAAAAAGAGTTCACATTATGATTTTGCTTGTTTAAAGTATCTACTTTTTTATTTTTAGTTAAGGTTTTGTCTAAAGTAACAAATTTAAATAACACTTCTAGAAGAAGGTTCAAGCCTCTAACAAAGTAATCTCTATATAAAGTAGTTTTAAGTAGACCTTTAGCAAACTTTAAAACTGTAAAAGGCTATTGCAAACATAATTCTTATTTTTAGGAGGAATTTATGGCTTCTAAACTATACTTAAAGGTAACTCTAATGCTCTTTATTACCTTTAGTTATGTTAATGCTCAAAGCCTATCTCGTGAGGTAAGAAATCTCATATTAGAAACAGCAGTACAAATTATCCCTTGGGATGATAGAGCTCAAGAATTAGCTTCTTGGGCAGGCTCAGGCACAATAATTAGTCCTGAAGGGTATATTGTCACAAATTATCATGTCACTAGTGACCTCGAGAACCAGCATAACTTTCAGTGGCACGCTATCTTAATGTCTAACCCCGATGCTGTTGATCAAGCACCTGAAATGGCTTACTGGGCACGTTATATTAATAGCGACCCCGCTCATGATTTAGCTATCTTAAAAATTGAGGAATATCCTGATGAATCACCCGTGCCAGATGATATAGTATTTTCTGCCTTACCTATGGGTGACTCAAACACTCTTTTTCCGGGAGATACTATTACCATAATAGGTTATCCGGGTATTTCTGGCTCGACCATCACCTTTACAAGTGGGCTTATGAGTGGCTGGGTTGGTGAGGACTTTCAATCAGGCGGTAAGCAATGGGTAAAAACTGATGCCAAGATAGCTAGAGGGAATTCTGGTGGTACTGCTGTTAATGCTCGAGGAGAACTTATTGGCATACCCACAGCAGGGGTTTACGAAACTATCGGGGATTCTTATGAAGAGCAACTTTATATTCGCCCTGTTAGCTTTGTACAAAAACTGATAGGACCTGATGTACCAATTGTATGGTATGTTTATGATTCTACTTTTCTACTTGCTGATCAAGCAACTCAAGGTAATTAGGTATTATAGGGGGGCATTCAATTAGAACAAGTCAATCTTTAGTATAGGATTATTTTATATCGAGTAGCAATTCCAAAAATGGTGCAGGATCTAGACGACTTCCCAAAATATGATTTAAAGATAGAGCAACTTGATGAGCCTGAATATCACGCAAGCTTAAGGTGGGAGCACCAAAATTAGTAGCCTTTTGCCTCAAAGGGCTCATAACTTCTGTAGATAAGTCTATAATACTTAAATGTGGCCCTAAAAGTTCTTCAGGAACAGGTATAGAGGTATCATCAAGTTTTATGAGGAGGTCGGCATGCTCGAGCAAGCTAAGACTACTAGGGTCATTATAAGCTTTAGCTACTATCTTAGTATTGGCTGCCACTTTAGTAATAATTTTTTCAGCTGAAGGCCTGCTAGTTGCCAGAATACTTAGCCTCCTTAAACCCAAACTTGCTAATTCACGGCTGATAGCACGAACATTTAGACTAGTGCCCAAAATAACAGCTTCAGCATCTCGAGCATGCCACTCAGAATTATCTAGTGCCCAAGTTATAGCCCTGCCTAAATTGTATTCGCCAATAAGTCCATTTGCTGTAGTACTCAAAGTATCTACAGCCCCTACTTCCTGTGCATCTAAGCTACTACGCCTTACTAACTCAAAAGCTTTAACTTGTGAAGTTTCATCAAGTATAAGAGCACCTAAAATATCAAGTGGTTTTAAAGCAGCACAAACATCAGCAAGATCACTTGTATCAGGAATAGGATGCATATAGATATTAAGGCTTTCATCACGAAAATTACTTAGGGCCTGACTAAGCCTAGAATCTTTACAGAGTGTAGCCAAAATATGCATTAGTTCTTAAAGTATAACCGAAAAATTCACAAAAACGAAGTATTTAGCATTGATTAAGCTATAATTGCTTTGCTAGAATTTATAGGTTGCTTTAAAAATTTAAAAGCAACAATTCCTTGGAGGTTGATTATAGCAAAAGAGTTAATAATAAATGAAAAAATTCGAGTACGCCAAGTGCGTCTCATTAGTGATGATGGTGAGCAACAAGGCATTGTTTTTACTAAAGATGCTTTGCAACGTGCTCGAGAAGCCGGGGTAGATCTTGTTTTAGTAGGTGAAACAGCTCAGCCACCTGTTGCCAAAATGATGGATTATGGCAAGTACCGCTATGAACAGCAGCAGCAAATCAAAGAAGCTCGTAAACACTCACGCCAACAAGAAATAAAGGCTATTAAGTTTAGAGTTAAGATTGACGAGCACGATTACAATACTAAAGTCAATCATATTCGTAGATTCCTAAAAGGTGGACATAAAGTTAAAGTAACTATTATGTTTAGGGGCCGGGAGAGAACCCACCCAGAATTAGGCAAAGATCTCTTACAACGTGTAGCTAAAGATACTGATGAAATTGGTACTGTAGAATCTAGACCTTCTATTGCTGGTATGGATATGAACATGGTACTTGCGCCAAATAAAACTTAAGCTTAGAATTGTTTCTGGCTGTTAAGTAACAGTCAGTATTGTTTTTAAATATATAATTACAGATAAATTAAAACTGTGTCTGTAGTGTGAAAAGTTAACTTGATCAACTTTGCGTGTTTCTACCCTAATTTTTATTCAATCCTTTAAGATTTAAACTATGCATTTATAATTGTTAGAAACACTGCTTCAGTTTGATTTTTAAGAAAGAGCAAGGAGTATTTTGATGCCAAAGCTAAAGACCCACAAGGGCACCAGAGCCCGTGTTAGAGTCACTGGGCGCGGTAAAGTTAAGGCAATGCGTTCAGGTAAACGTCACCTTAATTATAAGATGAATGGTAAGAAAGTACGTCAGGGTCGTACTGATCTTGTACTAGCTAAACCTGAGGCAGAACGGATTAAGTCTGTTCTGCCCTATGAGTAAGGAATAGTTTATGCCAAGAGCTAAAACAGGTGTAGTACGTCACCGTAAACATAAAAAGGTCCTCAAGCGGGCTAAGGGTTATTGGGGTAAGCGTTCAAAAAGTTTTCGTATTGCTCAACAAACCCTTCTTAATGCTGCAGATTATTCTTACCGTGATCGTAGGGATAAGAAAAATGACTTTCGGCGTTTGTGGGTTGTGCGTATTAACGCTGCTGCAAGACAAGAAGGTATGACCTACTCAACATTTATAAGTGGCTTGCGTAGAGCAGGCGTAGAAATTAATCGTAAGATTATTGCTGATCTTGCTGTAAGAAAACCAGAGGCCTTTAAAAGGCTTATTGAAATTGCTGAAGCAGCATAATAAACTACCTTACAGTTTTTATGCCCGCAACGCCGAGTTAGTTGCTAAAGATTTACTCGGCAAAATACTGGTATATAAAAATAAAGGCATACTATCTAAAGGACGCATAGTTGAAAGTGAAGCTTATTTAGGGGAGCATGATCTTGCTTGTCATGCTGCTAAAGGTAGGACTAGGCGCACTGAGGTACTTTTTGGTAAGGCAGGATATGTGTATGTTTATCTTATTTACGGTATGCATAACATGTTCAATGTAGTTACTGGTAAAGAAGGAGAGGGACAAGCAGTGTTAGTTCGTGCACTCGAGCCACTTGAAAATATTAAGGGCAAAACTGATGGGCCGGGCAAGCTTACTAAAACAATGGGAATTACTAGAGATCATAATAAAGTTGACTTAACGGGAGAAAGTTTGTGGCTCGAGCAAGCTCCCAAGGTTAAAAATATAGTCACTACTCCTCGTATAGGCATTGATTATGCTAAAGAGTGGAAAGATGCACCTTTAAGATTCTATGACTCTGACAGTGAATTTATTTCAAAATAAACACCTAAGTCCATGCTGATCTAGTAAACTCAATAACTTATACAACTACCCAAGCAATTACTTGCTCTCAAAAATTTAGGTGATGATCTAGACTAAAATATAAGCCTTTGCTGAAAACAAAGATCTTTAATTGTCAGTTTATAAACAACTAAAGGAATGTTAGTTACTAATATAGATAAGTAGCTTAAATCAACAAAGGTCTTTGACCCTGTCCAGAAAAAGGAATTTACGCCCGCTTAACGCTTTCTAAAATAAACTATTGATTGTTAGAAAGGAAATAAATAAATTTCCGAAAAGTCGCTCACTATAGAAAGGAATTAAAATAATGTATAAAAACTTTAAAGTAATTTTGTTTGGAATTTTAGGACTCTTAGTTCTAAGTGCTTGTCAAAACACTAGCGCCCCTGCTCCTAGTGTTACTAATGGATCAGATAGCACTGAGGTAGAGGTAAACCTTTCAAATGGTAACACTTTAGAATTCGCTTACGAGCAAGAAACCGATAGTGTCTTGGTTATAGAATCTGGTGAGGATAACAGCGCCTCAGCTATTAAGACCCTTGCTGATAATGATAATGAACCTACACCTCTTGGTATGTTCTGGGCCTTCTCTGATCCCGGTACACCAGTTCCTACTTTCCTTACTGATAAATATGGTGAGCCTTCTGGTGAACAAGGGTCAGGCATAAATCTTCTTGCTAATACATCTGTAGAAGGTAGTCTTGAAGTAGCAGCCAAGAAAGTTGCTTGTGATGATGGTGTATTCTTGTCAGCACTTATAAAATACTTAAGATCTACAAACCCATTCTTCAAATTAAATAAAAAGCCTTCAAACTACAGTGGTTTTGTTAAGTATGATTTTTATACTCTTGCTGCAGGAGGTGCACATCCTCGTTATAAATTCACCAAAACAAAATATGTTAAGAGATGGTATGGCTCTCTTTGTGGTCGTTCTGTTCAAAAAAGCACTAACAATCATTATATTGGTGGCTTTTACTTTGGACCTCTTTTAAAATGGGAGTATTACTCCGGTGGGTGGAAAACTTGGAAAGTACATGAAATCCCTGCTAATTCTACACATTGGTATCACTACTATTGGGATGCAGCCTCACCTTTTTCTAGGCGTGTGAAGATTGAAAGAGCAATGCCTAAAGATCAATTCGATATAGCAGTAGATGGTAGTAACTAATCTTTAACTAAAAACATCTATTAAGAAGACTGCCCTTGCTGTACAATAAGGGCAGTCTTTTTTTGGATCTTCAAGGTGGGCCTGCTTAAAAAGGAATCCCACGTGCTTTAGCCGTGGGTAACTGACCTAAGACTCATCTGCAGAAGGACCGTATGTAGAAGGTACACTAATATCCAACATACGAAAGTAAACACCAAGTTGTGCTCTATGATGTGGGAACTGATTTAGGACCATAGAACGTAAAACCGTGTATTTAGGCATTTGCATAAGTACTGCACCATCTTGCTTCATGGCCCAGTCCCTCCAGTATTCATCATCATCTTTATCCAAAGCTGTTTCAGCAACTTTCGCAACCTCAGGTAATTTACTTATTAGCTCATCAATAGAGGTGGCTGTAGGAGACTTATAGCCTGCCATATCCATTTCATCAACATTCATCGTACCGGGAATCCAGTCATAAATCTCAACAAGGTGTGCGCATAATTTGCCCATAGACATGGATTTCTCATGAGGCTTCCAGTCTAACTTATCCTGAGGCACACGCTTTAAAAACTTTTCAACAAGTTGAGTTTCATGCTTAAGCTCGGGTATTAACAATTCACTAATTTTCATGGATATATTCTACACTGCAAAATCAACAGGATGTCAATTTTTTCAGTAGCTGTAAAAATCAGGTAGAATTAGAGATATGAGTATAAAACCAGATTGGTGGATTAAAGAACAAGCTCTAAGAGGTATGATTGAACCTTTTGAAGATAGACTTGTCCGTCAGAGTGAGCAAACAAAAGTAATTAGCTTTGGACTCTCGAGCTTTGGCTATGACTTACGTGCTGCTACTGAATGGCGTATATTTGTTAATGCCTTTAATACAATAGTTGATCCCAAGAACTTTGATACAACTAGCTTTGTAGAACATGAAGGGGAAACCTGCATTATTCCTCCTAACTCTTTTGTGCTGACCCGCTCAGTAGAGTATATGCGTATACCAGAAGATATAATGGTAGTAGCACTAGGCAAGTCAAGTTATGCTAGGTGTTTCCGTGGCGATACCCGTGTCGCTTTAGTTAATGGAACCTCAGTAACTTTGGAGGATATGGCTGAGAGAACAGAAAAGGGTGAGGTTTTTTTTGGCTATAGTGTTGGTCCTCATGGTCGGATTATTGTTACACATTTACACGCACCTCGTTATATTGGTCGTGACTCACTTTTAGAAATAGTCCTTGACAATAACAAAGTTATTCATTGCACTCCAGATCACCTATTTATGACTAGAGATGGTAATATGGTAGAAGCAAGCTCATTAAAACAAAATGCCTCACTAATGCCTCTTTACCGTAATTTGTTTAGAGGGTATGAAATGGTATATCAACCATTGACAGGAAATCACTTTCCTACACATCGCCTTGCTGATGAGTGGAATCTTCGTAACAACATTTATGAAGATGTGCCTGATACACATAGACACCATATAGATCACAATAGGCAAAATAATATGCCTTGGAACATAACCCGTATGAATAGCAGTGAACACATAAGCTATCATAATACTTATACTTATGGAAAAGGATTTGACCCTGTAGAGCATAGTGAGTCTATTAAAGCTGCTTATAGCAGACTTCGTAAAGACAAAAATTGGTTTAAGCAACATAAGGAATCTCAGCAAAAAAAGGCTTTGGACTTTTGGCATAGTAAAGCTCATGCAGAGGTACGGAAAAGAGTTTTAGAAAAGCGTCATGCCTTCTGGCAAACACATCAAGCTCGTGAGGCTCAGGCTGAAAGACAAAAACAGTTTTGGGAAAATAATGATGAGGCTCGAGCCCTACAAGGGAAGAAGTCTCGTGAGGCTTGGATGCAAAGTTCTGAATTACGCCGATCTAATCAACAAGAAATTGCTAGACAGATCAGACTCCGTAAGGACATTGATGTGGAAGCCGTAAGAACAGCCCTAAATGCTACAGGATCAATTCGTGGTGCAGCTAGATTACTAAATTGTGATCGCTCAGTTTTTCGTCGTTTTCCAGATATTATAAAAGCATTTAAAGGTCAGAAAAGTACTAAGAATCACAAGGTCAAATCTATTCGGGAACTACAGGGGGATCATGATGTTTATTGCCTTACTGTGCCTGAAGCTGGCAATTTTGCCTTAGAAGCAGGAGTCTTTGTAAAGAACTGTGGCATTGTAGCAAATGTAACCCCTCTAGAGCCGATGTGGCATGGACATGTAACCCTAGAACTTTCCAATACTACACCACTGCCTGCTAAAGTTTACGCCAATGAAGGTATAGTACAATTACTTTTCTTTCAAGGAGATAAACCTGAAGTCACCTATGCCGACCGTCAAGGTAAATATCAAGGGCAAAAGGGAGTAACTTTGCCAAAACTATAGAGATAAAAAAGGATTTAAAAGTCTTTGTGAGAAAGATAAAGATTATATGCAAGTAGTAGCAAGCTCGAAACTCGCCCTTACAAAAATCATTTCCGTATGGGTGACAATCCAGCGAACATACTTTTAATTTACTACATGCAAACTTCTGTAAAATTGTTCTCATGATGCTTGACTTAGAAAAGATTGGAAAAATCTCTTTAATTTTACTTTTTTTAATAACTGGCTTTAATGTTGCTCTAGCCCAGCAGTGTGTAGATGAGCTTAGCGCTAATCTAAGTGATGAAATGCTTGCAGAGAAAGCCACAGGACGGGTAGCAGCAAGACTTTTTAAGCAAGCTGTCGAGCTTTTGGAACCAGCTATGCCACCGTTTAACGATACCTATATAACAACCCTAAATCCAGACGATCCAGATTACCCTGTTGTAAAGTATTTAGCAGACAGGCAAATACTGCCAGAGACTTGGCAAGATGGTGAACTTGACCCACAAGTATGGCGAGCAATGCTGCTAAAAGTTGTCATGTGGTATGACATATTACCAGTTAGCATTTCCCACGAAGGGCTTAACAACCAACAGCTTATTGACAATTTAAGTATTCTTATTGATCGGGCCTCAGAAACTATTAATCCCTTAGTATTAGCAGGAGTAAATTCACGACAGGACAGTAATTTCTCTTTTCTTTCTATACTAAGAAATGATCCCCCTTACCCTCGTCTTATAGTAGTAAAACCATCTGAAGAAATAGATGTTAGTCAAAACTTCGAAAGTATTTTTGCCCATGTAGGAAACTGTGCAAGTAAATTCTCAAATTATGTCTATGGACCCGGGCCCGCAGCAAGACAACTTTTTTTGACCCATAATCGCTCAATTATGTATGTTTTCAAAACAGATTCTACAGGATTTGAAAGTTGGATAGAAGTTCCTCAAGGTCAAGAGGTAACATACTTAGAATTTATTAACTCTGATGTGGCAGACCTCAGTCACTATACGGCACTTTTTAATGGTTCAGGACCAAATATCTTTACTCTAATGCAAGTAGTGCCACAATTTCGAACTAATATGTCACCTCGAGCAATTATAAATTTTGTTCAGGCAATACCAAGATAGAGTATATCTGTGTCTAGCAAACGTTTATACAACTCAATCAGAGTTTTGTGCCATATTTTTCAGAGTCATGTAAGAAGTATACACATAATATTTAAAGCAGTAGATAAGGCTCTCTCCTAAACCTTGCCGCTACTTAGGTTCTTTCTCCTTCATACCATACCCCTAAGTAAAGAGCTTCTACTACGACCTAACACCTCATACCTCCTTCTCGGTTTAACCTTATCGAACGTCCTGTGAGCGGCAAGCAGGACAATATATTTTTTATTATATTAATGTAAGACCAAACGATAGCCACGACCACGTACATTGACTATATACTCATACTCAGATCTTAAACCACTATAAAGGTTCTTATCAATATAACTTTCTAAATCTTTCTTAATGCGCGAGATAGCAATCTCAACTTTATTCTTATAGCGAGTTTCATTTTTGTCAGCGTCAGGCCAACCTACATAGTAAAGATCATCATAACTACAAACAAGATTGGGATGCTCCATTAAATTCCTAAGAACACGGTACTCTGTACCACTTAAAGTATTAAGAAAGTTTTTAAGGCTTTCTTTATAATCCTCGGCATGAACTATCCTAATGTAATCAGTAAACAAGCTCGAGAACAATTCGCCCTTAAAAACTAAACGTTCTTTAGAAGATTTTCCTTTACCTCTATAAGCTTCGAAGACCATATTACCTCTAACCAAACCCATATTTTGTAACTGTTGTGTAGCATCAATGGAATTACTAGTTTTTGCAGCCACTATTCTTAGCAAAACATCTTGTTCAGGCGTGGTAAGGCTAGACCAAATCTCAGCAAAAATTTCTTTACAGTTCTCATCTGTTAGTAGTGCTCCTCGCAATTCCTTAGCATGTTTTTGTAGTTTGTCTTGGTCCCAGTTAATGTTACTAGCCTGCTTAAGCTTAGCGTAGGCTTTATAAATAGCTTTGAGCAAACCTATGTGACCACCTGCTGCATCTAACAGGAAATCATTCTCGCTAGGAGTTAGCTCTACTTTTAGGTAATTAGTTAGGCCTTTTGTGATGGCCCGAACTTCCTCCTCTGATAAAAGATCCATTGAATAACTCTTAAGGTGTTTAGGGAGCTGACTTTTGTGTCCATGTCCAAAAGTTTTAACTAACTCAGCAAAACTGCGTTTAGTAGCAGTAACAATAGCATGATAGTTCTCATTTTGCTTATCCATTAAGCCAAAAAGAAGCTCTTCATCTTCTAAAGTCAAGTTATTAAAAGCATGGTCACAATCATCAAGTAACAAAAGCAGGTGAATCCTGCTACGCTTGTAGGCTGCCAAAAGGCTTTGCAATTGTTTCGCTGCACTGCTGCTGGCATCAAGCTGCAAATCTTTTGGAGGATGATTTTTAGCTATATAACTTAGCTCATAGGCTAAAACTTCTATAATGTTGGTGTATTCATCAAAATATGGCTCTCCATCTTGTTTAAAATAACCATAAAGATTTATGTATTTAAAAGCAATTTGTGCCCCATGTTGTTTTTTAACCCCTTGTTCTTCAGGGAATAGTTGACGCTCTTCATTTGCAAGGTATTTAAAGAGGTTGGTTTTACCAATAGTACTAATTCCCACTACGCTTAATGAGGACATAGTAGCTAAATCCTCACCAATAACTTCTTGTATTAATTCTCGAGCTATAGCATCACAATTTATACAAGCTAAATCTTTAGACACTAATAAACTTCCAATACAACATCTTGAAATAAAAGATACAGTAAATTAATAGATTAAGCAATACTAAGAAAATTTGAAGGGCACAAATAACAAAACATTCGTTTAAGCCTAGCCTGATACCTATTAAAATTTGCTGTTTAAGCTGCACACAAGATTTATTGTCACATAGAGCACGTAATACTATAGGGTTAACTCATATAGTACTCCAGAAAAGTTTTTCCCTAGAGGAAAACCCATCTGTGAGTATGTCATTCTGAGAAGCAGGCTCTTACCCTTACAAGGACAGGCAAGGATAAACGACGAAGAATCTCAGGGGGCATTAACACATGAAAGATCCTCGGAGTTTACCCTCGGAAGGGCTCAGGATGACACTCTTCGCATTGATAAAGCAAGTACTTATCTGTGGACATCTATAAGAGATTCTTTGCTGCACTCAGAATGACATTCCTCGTTTTGGTAAGACAGAGGATTGGCTGAACATCTATATGTTTTTAACAATGCTTATTGAGTTTTCTGAAAGGAGTTTTATGAGAATCTTTCATTTTTCTGTACAAAGGTTATTTTTGTCCCTTTATAAAACTGTATAATTTCTGTAATATTTCTACTGTTAATCTCATGAAATCTTTAAAATTGATTTCAATTAGAGATAACTTAACTGTTAGTTTAGTATCTAGTCGGTTCTTGAGTTTGCTGCAATCACCCAAGGCAAAACTCAACTTTTTAAGAAGGGTGCTCATCCAAGAAAGGAAATATAATGGCAGAATCATGCGAAGTACAACTTCAAGGCAATAACAAGCGATATGGCCATGTCCTAAACAAAGGAGAGCATGTACTTCTAGTAGTACGCCCCGAGTTTACGGTACCTAATGTACTTTTGTTCATATTGCTGGGACTATTGTTTTTACTACCTGCCCTTTTAGGTAAAGGTAATCCTGCTGCTAGTTTTGCTTTACTAATATTAGCAATAATAGTAGTAACTATTGCACTAATTAACCGCTGGTTAAAAATGCAACGTTATTGGGTTCTTACTAATCAACGCTTATTTTCTCGCGAAGGTGTCATTCAACGTAAGAGTTGTCTGATTGATCTAAGTTGTATAACTGACATAGGCACTAGTGGTGGTTTTCTATCACTACTAAAAGCTGATGGTAAGGTGTTTGTTTATACTGCTGGCCACGCGGGAGCAGCCTTAATTATTAACTCACAACGCAACCCTCAACAGACAGCTAGCTACTTAAGAGCAGCTATGATTAACCCCCGCCAAACAAAAATCCTAAATGCAGGTGAGAATCAAGTTTTTGAACCACTACAAGAAGTAGCTGCTTCCTAAATTAAATTAAATTAAAAGTAGAGACGCAAAACTTTGTGTCTCTATTTCTATAGATACCCTCTTTTATACTTCCAAGCACTGTCCCTGTCTCCTAAATGTGCCGCCTGTTCTAATAATTTACAACTCTTTAGGCAGCATTTTTATACTGTAAGAGTATAGAACCCTGACAAAAACCAAGTTTATAAATAGATTGTTTGATTTGCACTTGGCGAGAATACTATGTTTGCTAAGTTACCTATTGCATTATGTACTTCTTGTAAACCTTCTAAAGCAAGATCTCTTAAACTTTCTGTTGAAGCATTGTTGATAACATCTTCTAGATTTAGGCTTAATTGCTCGAGTAAACTAAAGTCATATTGACCAGTTTGAATTTGTGAGGGGTAGTTAGCAAGTGTTGTCATATTTACATTAAACAATACCTAAAATAAGAAAAACATTAGGGAAAATATAGCTGGCCTTAGATAAGAAAATTAGACAGAAGTAAGACATTGTAAAATTTAAACTCTTAGGCATAAATACTTGTGAATTTCTCTTGGGACTCAAATTAGTAGCTAGTAGTCAGTAGGGATTCTCTATGCTAGCTACTGACTACTGGTTACTAACTACCAGCAGTAATTACTCCAGAAGTAGGCCTTCACAAGAATCAATTCCCTCTTTAATAATCCACAGGCCTTAGATAAAACTCATTAATAGCAGTCTCTGAAATAACTGCACTAATTGGCAACTCTCTTTTCCAATGTGTTTTGGCAACTTTATGTTTAACTAAATCAATCTCAGATTGGGTAAAACCCAAACCAGCAATATAAGTGTCTTCATAGCCAGCTAGATGATGTACCAAAATAGCATCTGCTTTTTCATAAGTTATACCCATGTCAAGCTCATCGGATTGACCGGGTACTAAGTCAGCACTAGGAGTTTTGTCAATTATTTCTTGGGGAACACCTAAATGACTTGCTAATGCCTGAACTTGAGTTTTAAAAAGATCACCTAGAGGGTTTACAGGTGCAGCATCAGCAGCATCATGCCAAGTATAATAACCAAAAAGCCGCTCAGTTTTGTTGCTAGTACCTACAGGCAGTGCATTATACTCAAAGGCTTTATCAAACATTATTAACATGCGTACCCTTGCCATTACGTTACCTTTACGGTGTGCATTCATATTACTTAGTAGATTGGTATAGCCATCTACTGCTGCACTTATATCAATAGTTTCAGAGTTTATTCCTAAATCGTCTACAACTAATTGAGCATGTGCTAATGAATCAGGGTGTGAGGTTTTATAAGGTAACTTAAGGACATAAACATTATCCGGACCAAAAGCCTTAACACAGAGGTAAGTCACAACAGCACTATCAATACCGCCAGATAAGCAAATCAAAGTCTTATCAAAACTTTTACGTTCTCTTATTTCGTTTTGCAAAAAGCTTACTAGAAAATCTGTAAGAACAGGTAGGTTAAGTTTAAGCTTCTTTTGTGGTCTACTTTGGTAATGTTTAACAATCATCATTTGACTTTGCTCTGTAATAGTACACTTGTTACTATGATATTGCTATGTCAACCTACGAACCCGTTATTGGCTTAGAAGTCCATATAGCCTTAAAAACCAACACTAAAATTTTTAGCAGTTCGAGTGCAGATGCCTTTGGTGAACAGCCAAACATTGCTGTAGATCCATTATGCCTAGGTCTTCCGGGCAGTTTGCCAGTTATCAACAAAGAAGTAGTTGAGAAAGCCATCATGTTTAGTTTAGCAGTTAATTGCAAAGTGCCTCAATTTACTCAATTCCATCGCAAGCACTACTTTTATCCTGATTTACCTAAGAATTATCAAATTAGCCAATATGATAAACCTATTGGTGAGCATGGCTTTGTTGAAGTAGGTGAAAAGCAAATAGGTATTACTCGTTGCCATATGGAAGAGGATGCTGGTAAATCAATGCACCCTACTTATGCTGACTATAGTTTGGTTGATTTCAATCGTACAGGCCAACCCCTTATTGAAATGGTTACAGAGCCAGATATAAACAGTCCTGAACAGGCAAGGGAGTTTCTTTTTAAAATACGCGCCATTGCCCAAGCTCTAGGAGTATCGGATGCTAATCCTGAAGAAGGTAAAATGCGTGCAGATGTAAATGTAAGTGTGCGTGAAACTGACCAACCTTTGGGTACTAAGGTAGAGATAAAGAATTTAAACTCTTTTAAAGCTGTACAAAATGCGCTCGAGTTTGAAATTAAACGTCAAAGTAGAGTATTAGAAGATGGTGGGGAGATCCGTCAAGAAACACGCGGTTGGGATGATGGCGGTCAAAAAACTTACATAATGCGTGTGAAAGAAGGTGAATCTGACTACCGTTATATGCCTGATCCTGACTTACCTCCTATAAAAATTGATAGAGGATGGCTATTTAACATTCGCACAAAAACCCCTGAGTTACCTGACAATAAATATAAACGTTATTTGAGTTTAGATGTGCGACCTTATGATGCTAATATAATTGCTTTTGATATAGACTTAGCTAATTTTTTTGATGGGGCCTTAAAGATTTATAAGGGCAAAGCTCAGACTATTGCAAACTGGCTTAATAGTGATGTGGTAGGTTGGTTAAAGGGTGAGAATTTGAGCTTGAAAGATGCTAAATTAAAGCCTGAAGGGCTGATAAGTATGGTGCAAATGATCGATAGTGGCAGTATATCAGGAAGGACAGCAAAAGACATTTTGCCTGATGTGATGAAAGGGGCAAATCCTGAAGAAATAGTTGCAGAGCGTGGACTTAAGCAAATTACTGACACTAGTGCTATTGAAACTTTAGTTGATGAGGTAATCGCTGATAATGCTAAAATTGTTGCTCAGATAAAGGAAAATCCTAAAGCAGTAAATGCTCTTTTAGGTCAGGTAATGAAAAAAACTAAAGGTAAAGCCAAACCTGATGCGGTGAGGGCTATTTTAAATGACAAGTTAGAGCTCACTTGAGTGTATAATTAGTAGTTAGACTATAATATTTTTAAGTGTCTGTGAAATAAGAGAAGCTGTGTGGCTATTCATCCAAATAAACATATCCGTAAAGCAATTAGCTATGCAGAAAAGCAAGGTTGGCGAATTATTAAAGCGCATGGACAGGCACATATGTTTGGGGTAAAATCCTTTGCCCAATGCATACTAGAGAGGGTTGCTACTTCAATATCCATTCAACACCCAAAAATCCAGAGGCACATGCTCGTAGAATTTATCAAGCTGTGGACAATTGTACTCATAGTCAAGTACTATCAGATCACTAATTTTGAAAAATCATAAATTGCTAAGAAAGGTTCTGGACTTATGAAAATATATGAGTTTACCCTGATCATTTCAAAAATAGAAGATGAAACAGTAGAAAAGCTTTATGGTGTTTGCAACGATGTTAGCGTAGGGCAGCGTCATGGAGTTACCTATATAGCATTTGATAGAGAGGCTAAATCCTTAGAAACAGCAATTAATTCGGCCCTTGTTGATCTGACAAACATTGGAGTGGAGCCCTTGCGAATAGAAATGGCTGTTCCACCTGTAGCAGCTTGAGGAAGGTGTAAGTAATAAGGATTTATAAATTAAGTAACCTAAAAATGAGAATTGTTTTTTAAGAAAGGGCTAAAACCCTAAACCTTACAAGCAAATCCTTTTAGCTTAGTTCCATTATGTTAAGGACAACTTCATGCCAGATGAAAATATCTCAGATAAAACTATAGTTACCCGCATAGCTCCTTCACCCACAGGTGATCCACATGTGGGCACAGCTTATGTAGGTCTTTTTAACTATGTTTTTGCGAAACAACAAAAAGGTAAGTTTATTTTACGTATAGAAGACACTGATAGAGAGCGCTACAGTCCTGAGAGTGAGAAACTCATTCTAGAGAGTATGCACTGGCTGGGCTTAGAGCCTGATGAAAGCCCTGAAGTAAGTGGTCAGAATCCTCCATACAGGCAGAGTGAACGTCTAGAAGTTTATAAAAAGTATGCTGAAATGCTCTTTAATAAAGGAATTCTTTACGCTTCTTTTATGACTTCTGAAGAATTAAAGGCTTTACGTGAAGAGCAGCGCCGTAAAAAAGCTCCTTTTATAGGTTATGATGGAAGTGAGCGTGATATTCCTTTAGAAGAGGCCAAGGCACGCATAGAAAAAGGTGAATCCTATGTGCTACGTTTGCGTACACCTGAAGCGGGCCAAACTAGTTACAAAGATGAATTGCGTGGTGTTATTAATACTCCTAACAATGAAATTCGTGATGGAGTGATGATTAAGCAAGATGGTTACCCTACATACCATTTTGCTAATGTAGTAGATGATCATTTAATGAAAGTAACGCACGTTATACGTGGCGAGGATTGGCAAACTAGTACTCCTATTCACACGTTACTTTATGAGGCATTTGGTTGGGAAAAACCTAAATTCATTCACTTGCCTCTGTTGCGTAACCCTGATAAGAGCAAATCAAAAATCAGTAAGCGTAAGGTTGACACTAGCGTAGAATCTTATAGAAAACAAGGTATCTTGCCCGAAGCACTGCTCAATTTTCTAGGTAATATGGGTTGGAGCATGCCTACAGGTGAAGAGTTCTTTAGCTTACAGGACATGATTAATCACTTTGATTATAAGCGTATTTCTTTGGGTGGACCTGTTTTTGATTTTAAAAAATTGCGCTATGTTAATGCCCACTACCTACGTGAAGTACTTTCACTAGAAGAACTGGCCGAGCGAGTAAAGCCTTTTTTAATCGAGGCACGGCTTAGTTGGGATGATGAAGATTATCTTCTAGATGTATTGGATATAATGCGTGAGCGAGCTGAAACCTTAAGTGATTTTAGTAATAAAGCTAGTTATTTCTTTAAAGAAGACTTTAGTTTTGAAGAAGAGGCCAAGAAGAAATTAAAGGGTGGACAAGTCTACTTAGGCTCTTTAGAACGTCAGTTTGCTTTGTTAGACTCTTATGACTACGACAGTATAGATGATGTTATTCGAAATTATGTTAAGTCCCGTAGTGTTAAAATGGGTGAGGTTATGCAACCACTTAGGGCAGCCTTAACTGGCACCACCTCTTCTCCTGATCTTATTGATGTCATTAGTATTTTGGGGCGCAGTAGAGTTTTAGGTCGTATTGGTAGGGCTTTAACTTATATTACCCAAGGTTTACCTGATGATAAGCCTGAAAAACCCCAAAAGGAGGAAAAAGCTGAGAGTAAAAAAGGTAATAAGAACAATCAGCAAAACTCTAAAAGCGAGGTGGCTTAATGGGGTGGTTTGACAAACTTAGGGCAGGATTAAGCAAAACACGAGAAATCCTAACAACAGATGTGCGTGATTTAGGTGCAGTTATAAAGTCACAGGAGATTAATTGGGATGACTTAGAAATTGCCCTTATTGCTGCTGATGTAGGGGCAAAATTGTCTGCTAAAATAGTTGCTCAGGCAAAAGAGAATAGGGAATTAGGGAAAACTTTTATTGAGGGGCTCGAGCAAGCCTTACTAAGCGAACTCAGCTACAATGAGCAAAATTTACAGCAGGAGACCTCCTCATTAGATTTACCTCCTAGTTTTGTTGATGTTAAAGGTAAAGTAGTTATGGTAGTAGGTGTAAACGGTGTAGGTAAAACTACCACCATAGCCAAGTTGGGACAATACTATCAAAAGCATAACAAAAAAGTTATGTTTGCAGCTGGAGACACTTTTCGTGCAGCAGCAGCTACTCAGCTAGAAATTTGGGGTGAACGCCTAAAAATTCCCACTATTAGTGGCCCCGATGGTGGTGACCCCGGTGCGGTAGCTTTTGATGCAACACAGTCACGTAAGGCAAAGAATTATGACCTACTCTTTGTTGACACCGCAGGTAGGCTTCACACTAAACATAATCTTATGGAAGAACTTAAAAAGGTTAAGCGTGTTATTGGTAAAGCTGATGAGGGGGAACCTCGAGAAATTTGGCTAGTAATAGACGCTGTTACAGGACAGAATGGCTTAGAACAAGCTCGTAAATTTCACAGTGCTGTAGGTGTGACAGGAGCCATCGTAACCAAACTAGATGGTACTGCTAAAGGAGGGATTATTTTGCCGATAGTTTGTGAGTTAGGTTTACCCATTAAATTTATAGGTGTAGGTGAAAGTCCTGAAGATTTGCAACCTTATAATGCCAAAGCTTATGTAAGAGCCCTACTTGACCTGCCTTATGAAGAAGATTCGTAATTGTAAGCAGTATATAATTAGTACTTGACGCCAAGTGTATTTTGAGTTCCTAGGCCTCGTATATCTGGTTCATACATAAGCCATACCTGTGTAGGTAATGCACTAAATTGCCCCGGGGTTTCTGCACGGATTATGTAACTAAAACTTACTTGGTTGTTTAAATAAGTAAAGTAAATATCAATGCGCTCATCAAATATTTCGCGATTGTGACTCCAGTGCCAAGGAGAGGGGTTTTGTATGCCTTTTATCTTAAGGCTTTGCTCATTTTCTACTACCCGATATCCTGCAGGCAGAGGTTCATTGACAAGTACATAGCGATAATTCTCTTTAGGTGTAATATTCACGGTCACTAGTACCAAATCCCCTACTTGTGTTTCATCTAAAGGTTTGGTTTTATAATAATATTCGTTTTCATCTTGGGTAAGCTCTAAGCGCTCATATGTACGGTTTATATCAAAGTAAGTGGTTTCTTTTTTGTAAAGTTCTTTTTCTGCAAAGTACTTTACTTGAGCACTAATATGGGGAGAGTTACTAGAAGTGTCAATCTCTAGTATATTTTCTCCGACCTGAAATTGAGTAAGCTCAACTTGGTGATTTTGAGTTATTGCACTAAGAGTAATTTCCTGAACAACTTGACCATTTAGTTTTACTAACAATTCTTGGGGAAGTATATTCTCATTAGGGTTTTCCATTAATAAAGCAGCAGTAATTACAGCAGCTGTGTCTTTAGTTGAGCGCCAGCGCGAGCCTTTACGCTCTTGTAGCAACCAGTTTACAACTTTAGGAACAAGATAATGCTCAGGATCAACAGTGTAAAGAGCTTGCAAAGCATAGGCAGTAGCTTCAATACGATCATCATTCCAGTAATAACGCTGCGCACGACTTCCCCAATAAGCTACACTTTCACTTTCAGTTACTTCTGCTATTAAGCTTTCAAGAGCTTCTTTAGCAGCTTCTTTTTGATCACTCTTAGCAAGGGCAAGTACTTGTAAGGCAAGTCCATAAGGTGATAAATCACTTTCCTGTTTGTCTTTAGCAGGGGTTAGTATCTGCCAGAGACGTTCTTGCAACGGTGAACTTGTAGCTAAGTCTACATTAATGCTGCGGTTTGCTCGAGCTAAAGTATAAAAGGCATATGCCCTAGCATCGGCATCGGTAATGCGATGAGATTCATAAATGTCTTCAGAATTTACAAACTTGTCTAAAAAGTCTAAACCTTGCTCGAGCTGCCTCTGCCCCACATTGTAACCAGCCTCTTGGGCACTCAGTAAGCCACTAACAACATAAGCAGTTATAAAAGGGTTAGAATGATCATTTTTCCAAAAACCCCAACCACCATCACTATGCTGAAAGTTATATAGGCGCTTTAACCCCGAGGCTACTATGTCGTCTAAATTTTCGGCAATATCTTCAGGTAAATTAGCTTGTTCACCTGCTTGTACTGCTAAAACACTAGGTAAAAAGCGACTCATAGTTTGTTCAGTACAACCATAGGGATAATTAACCAAGTAAGAAAGGGCTGGTGCAACAGCAGCACTAAAAGAAGGAGTGATATAAAGTGTACCTTTGGTACTAGCTAAATCAACGTCATTAGGTAATCCAAAACTCCACTGGTTATCTTTATTTGAAGTCCAAGAAAGAATATTTGCTACCCCATGTGGTAATATGGGAATATCAATTTTTACAGCATCACTAGATTCTGTGGTAAGAGCTTGGGCTGTAAGGCTAGCTTCGCCAGTGTGAGTGGCTTTAACATAATAATCGGCAGTAACTCTTTCCCCTGCTGCTATTGTAGTATTCTCTGGAGTCCCTGATAATATCTCTATATTTTTACTGGTTAGCTCGAGCCTACTTTCCAAAGTCTCTGCCAGATTGCTCTGACCAATAACTCGCAAATAAGCTTCATCACCATGAATCATGAAACGGGGTGTTGCTAAACGTGCAATAATAGGCAAAGTAGTGGTAGTCTTAACAACTTGTTCACCTACCTTGGCATCTTTACTAATAACTTTAGCTATTACACGCCACTCAGTTAGATTATCAGGGAAGGTAATGGGTACACTAACGTGACCTTGGGCATCTGTTTCTAAAGTTGGCAACCATAATAGTGTATCAGCAAAATCTTGGCGTAAATTTGCTTCTACAAAGCTAGATACAGCATCAATTTGAAGCAATTGAGGACCAATAGGACTAGCAGAACCGTTTTCACTGCTGGCAAGAGCAGAGTTGGCAGCCATAAAATAATCAAACCTTAAAGAACAATCAAGCTCCACATTCAATTTCTGCTCTGTGAAACCCCCACTAGAATCCTCTAGTTTTATAGGAAGGCTGCCCTCAATAGTAAGGTCATCAAAAAACTCTAGCGGATCATCTGGACAGAAAGCTAGAAATGCAACAATATCTGTTCCTGCTTTATTAGCAGTTTTAGCAGGAACAACTCCTGAATAAGAAATTACTCTGAGCCACTCAAAACCTTTTTGACTAAGCGACTCATTTATTTTGTATTCCAAAGGTTTAGTGGTTTTATTTTGAAGGGCAAAAGTCCATAAATGAGAACCCCTTATGATACGGGGTAATTTTACGTTGTGGCTACGAGTTACAGCGTCAGGGATTTCTACTGTGACTAAAGTATTATTCCAATTATGGCAATCAATTAAATTCCAATTGCCATCATTATCCATATCTTCAAAAGTATCTTTCTTGCCATTATTATTTATATCCCAGCAATTTAGTGGCCACACCTTGCTAAAAGGAAAGTAATTTCCATAATTTGTCATTACCTTATTAAACTCAAAGCCATAAAAAAACTTTTGTAAGCTATTAGGGCGGTATGGGCGTAGTAAAAACACACCCTCATCAACTAAAGCCAGTGCTATTTGAGCTTGCACACCTTGACCATTACTATCACTTACTTGCACTTGCAAAATGCCCTCTTCATTAGGAGCATAGATTTCTTTATTTGATTGCACATTAACATCTAAAAAATTTTTTCTTGCAGGCACACTAAAGCTCACTTCTTGAATGTAGTATTGGCTATCAGCCACCATAACAACTTTAATGTGTCCAGTAGGGGACACATCTTCAGTAATTAGCACTTCATGGGTTAAGGCATTACCTAAAATTTGTACTACCTCGGCATTATGAATTGCTTTACCCTCGCTGGTAATTAATACATAGGCATTTTCAATGGGTGATTCTATAGTTAACTGTGCTACTTCTCCTACTTCGTACTCATATTTATCAGTGGCCACAGTGAAGTTTTCATAGTGCCAATACCAAGGTTCGTCACTTGAAATTCGCAAACTAGTTGTGACACTGGCTTCTCGCCCCTTGAAATCCTGTGCCTTTAAGTTTAAGCGGTAGTATCCCTGCTCACTGGGGCTAAAGCTAATTACAGCCTTACCCATTTCATCAGTTTCTCCTTGAAAAGGATTTTTGCCTTCTCCTTTGCGTTCCTCTTTGTGTTGCCAATAACCACGGGTAGGGATAAGGGTAAAGGGTATTTGAACAGGCCTACCTTTCAGATCCTGTGCTTGTACAGTAACTTCAACTTCATCACCTAGTTCGTAGCTCGAGCGTTCAGTATCAATCTTAAGTATCAAATCAGAACGATAAACAGGTAACAAGGCAGAACTGCTTATTTGACGACGGGCCTCATCACGAACACCCACTTCAAGGCTAAGGGCATAATCGTAGTTTTCTAGGGCTGGTATATGCTCGAGCACAAGCTCGCCATTTGCATCAAAAGTTGCGTTACCTTGTTTAATCATTGTTTGGTAAGGGCTATAATGTCTAAAACTACGGTAAGGTTTTTCTATGAGCTTATACTCTAATTCTGTTCCTGCTAAAGCCCCACCAAAAAGATACTCGCCCTTTACAGTAAAAATAGCTTTTTCACCTTGCAAGGCATATTCCTCGACATTTACATCTATCCAATACTCTGGTTTTTGGTAAGCTTGCACCTCGAAAAATGTACTGCCATAACCTTCATCTATGCTAATGCGATAACGGCCTAAGTCAGGCTCTTTACCTAATTTTAATTCCCCATGAAAACTACCATAAGTATCTGTTGTTAATGTCTCGCGGTAAACTTCTTCCCTCTTACTGCTATAAATAATTACTGTGACTTTACTATCACTTACCAGATCTAAATTTTCTCCTTGAAGTATGCCTTGAAGTATGGTTCCTTTAAAATAAACTGTATGTTTAGGGCGGTAGATAGGTCGGTCAGTGTGAATATAGGTGCGTACATCATTATAGTAACGTTTAGGCCAGTAACTCCAAATGCTTCCACTTACGGCTATTGATTCCCCTGCTTGAGCTACTATTGTGGCATTCTTAAGATTTAAAGTATTTTCTGTAAACTTAAATCTTGCTATGCCCTTGTTATTGCTTTGTGTTTCAAACAGAACATTACCATTTTTTATGAAACTAAGCTTGGCCTGCCTTGGTTCACTAGTTTGCCAATTGGCAGTATAAAAAAGAGATTCTTTTTCACTGTGCTTTGCTACCATAGCGAGATCAGTAACTAATATGAGTGCAGTGCTAGCAGTAAAGCCCTCACCCAGTTGTGCAAAATATAACCCTAAGGACAAATCTAGCTCTGCCTGATAATGATAATCACCGTACTGGCGGGGCTTAAGCTTTAGTATGCTTATGAGCTTTAAGTTATCATCATCCACTTGCCAACTTGAACTTTTTATCTGCTCAATTAACAAATTTGCAGGGTTTCTGACCTTATAAACTTTGAGGTAGGGTGGAAATGGTTTATTTGAAAAAGAACGATTATAGGTGCTAATAGTAATTGCTTGTCCTAAAGGGTATACACCACTGCCCCTTAAAAGAAACTCTGGTTGGAAACTTCCTGAGAGTCTATGGCCAGTAGATGTTTGACTCGAGCTAGGATTAGAACCACTAACAAACAATAAGAAAAACAACAATACCCACAAATAACGATTTTGCATAAGTAACTATACCTAAACCCCACCAGAAATACCAAGGTACCCTTAGCTTTAATAGGTGATTTGTTGAATCTTGATTAACCTTATCCAACATTTATCTTGGACCACATATAATATTTATTAAGCTTATTTGTAATCATAGCCTATAAAATACAGAACTATGAGAGTGTTGATGATTGTCAAGCTTAATTTCCTTGGGTGATTCTCTATCCAATATGCTATTAGAACTAAGCAATTAGAATTACAAACTTGAGAGATAATTTTTTCTTAACAATTAAAACAATCACTCATTAGTTTATTTGATTTAAAAGATTTTTTGGAGGATAGATTATGGTTGCTAATTTAATTCACAGAGTTATATTAATTACATTAGTAGGGGCATTTTGCTTTTTGCAAGTTACAGCTGAGCAAATGTCCTCTGATGGGCCCTATTATGATTTTGCTAGTTACATGTTGGAAAAGACTTATAGTGCTTCCATAGACTGTGAAGAGGATTCACAGGATGGTGTAAATATTGATGTTCAGTGGTTTTGTGGCCTAGCAAGTGTTGATGAAGCCATGTTTAAAAGTTTGTGGGATACTTATATAAGTGTGCGCCCTGCTGGCATATACTTAAATTCCGTAAGTACATGGGGCAACATTGCCTTGGCAGACAACCTTACCTTAAAAGGTAGACTTTACAAAACCAATGATGGCTATATTATAGTTTCTTACAACACTCCACCGCCAGAAAGTTCAGCTGAGGGCAGCATTAAAATTGGTTATGCTACTAAGTTAGATTATTCGGAGTTACCCTTTTATATACCTTCAGGACAAGCGACTGCAACCCCTAAAGCAAAGCCAGAGAGTGTAGGTGCGCCTTTAGAAGATACTGAAGGAACATCAGAGAATAGTGAAGAAGATAGTGATTCTGAAGATAATGAAGCAAGTTCAGATAGAGAACCCAAAATAATTGAAGGTGAAAGTTTAAGCTTTAATGATGAGATAGTTTTTGGTGATAAGGATGCACCTATTACTATAATTGAGTATTCAGATTACAACTGTCCTTCCTGTGCAATATTTCATGATGAAACTTTACCTTTACTGATTAAAAACTATATAGATACAGGGAAAGTAAAATTTGTTTATAGAGATGTTACAATGATAGGTCGCTCAACTACAGAGTCTGCCGTTAATGCTTCTTTGTGTGTTAGAAAGCAATTAAACACTAAGGACCATCTAAGTTTTATTAATGATATATATTCAGCTCCCAGACCACGGAATGCTAAGACAATTCAAGGTCTAGCACAAGACTTAAAAATTAATAAGAAAAAACTAAACAACTGCATCCAAGACCAAGTGTATAAAACTACATTTCAAACTAATAATAGGCAAAGTAGAAGTGTAGGTGCCCAAGGCACTCCAACATTCATAATAGGGAAAGAAAAAAATGGTCAATTTGAAGGTATTAAAGTTCCCGGAAGATACTCTTATGATGACTTTGCTTTTGTTTTAGATGAGCTACAGGAAAAGTTAAAGTAAATTAGGTGGCTACCCGCTGTGCTTGGGTTAAAAATGATCCACTATATATTGCTTATCATGATGAAGAGTGGGGTGTTCCTGTTCATGATGATAAGCTTCTATTTGAGTTTTTGCTTTTAGAAACCTTTCAAGCAGGCCTTAGTTGGCTCACAGTCCTAAAGAAGCGTGAGAATTTTAGAAAAGCCTTTGATAGTTTTGCAATAGAAAAAATAGCTAACTATAATGAGAACAAGGTCGCAAGACTGTTAAGCGATAAGGGCATTATTCGTAACAAGCTTAAGGTGAAAGCGGCTATTACAAATGCCCAAGCATTTTTAAAGATTCAAGAAGAGTTTGGTTCATTTGATGGGTATAGTTGGGATTTTGTAAAAGGGAAACCCATTGTCAATAATTGGAAGACTTTTGAGGATATCCCTGCGACTTCTTCTCAATCAGATGCTCTTAGCAAAGACTTAAAGAAACGTGGGTTTAAGTTTGTGGGTTCTACAATCGTTTATGCTCATATGCAGGCAGTGGGCATGGTAATGGATCATACTACAGATTGCTTTCGCTATACAGAACTTTGTCGCTAAGCATACAAGCTTTTCGCAATTATTTTGTTAAAGTTTAGGTAATATAGGTGTTGATCACCTAGTTTTTTTGTAGGAGTTTTAAATGTCTAATGAACGAGTAGACGTAGCTATAATTGGTGCAGGCCCTGCAGGCCTAACTGCTGGTATTTATACAGGTAGAGCCCAGCTTAGTACTGTCATCTTAGAAAAGGGTTTACCCGGCGGGCAAATTGCCCAGACTCAAGAAGTCGAGAATTACCCGGGCTTCCCTGAAGTCATTAGTGGACCTGAGCTTTCAGAACGTATGGTTAAACAAGCTGAAAAGTTTGGGGCTAAGATCAAAATGGCGGAGATTAATAGCATTGAAAAAAATGGCACTGGCTTTTTAGTTAAGGGTAGTGAAGGAGATTATCATGCTAAAGCAGTTATTATAGCTACAGGAGCAAATCCGCGTCGCTTAGGAGTTCCCGGCGAGGACGAATTTTATGGAAGAGGGGTAAGCACTTGTGCTACGTGTGACGGTTTTTTCTATCGTGATAAGGAAGTGGTTGTAGTTGGTGGTGGGGACGCTGCTGTTGAAGAGGGCATGTTTCTAACTAAATTTGCTAGCAAGGTTACAGTTGTCCATCGTCGTGATGAGCTTAGGGCCAATAAAGAAGCCCAGAAACGCGCCTTTGCTAATGAGAAGATGCACTGGGTTTGGGACACTGTAGTTGAAGAGGTTATTGGTGAGAATGGTTTAGTAACTGGGGTTAAAACACGCAACGTAAAAACTGGAGAAGAGGGTCTCATTAAAGCTGATGGGGTTTTTATCTATATAGGTCATGTGCCTAACACTGGCTACTTAAAAGATGTAATTAAACTACGTGATAGCGGCTATGTAGATGTGCGTGACGAGATTTACACTAATATGGAAGGGGTATTTGCTGCTGGAGATGTAAGTGATGAAATCTACCGCCAGCTTGGCACCAGTGTTGGGGCAGGTACTCGAGCAGCTATGGCAGCAGAGAAATGGTTAGCTGAAAATGACTTATAATTAACTTCCTAGTGTTTTAGCAGTTCCTATTAGCCACATTCATTCTTCAAGTTATTAAGCTCGAGCGCTATAGCTAAAGGTATAGTAGAGGCATTATGTCTTATCCTAAAACCGCTGAACACCAACGTCTAGTTGACCTAGAAACTAAAAGAACCAATTGGAGAAAATGGGGGCCTTACTTAAGTGAACGTGCTTGGGGAACAGTGCGCGAGGACTATAGTGAACAAGGCGATGTTTGGGATTATTTTCCTCATGATCATGCTCGAGCTCGCGCTTACCGTTGGAATGAAGATGGTTTGGGAGGCATCTGTAACAGCAGCCAAAATCTTTGTTTAGCACTAGCCTTGTGGAATGAGAAAGATTCAATCTTAAAAGAGCGATTTTTTGGTTTGACAGGCTCAGAAGGTAACCATGGTGAGGATGTTAAAGAGTACTATTATTATCTTGATAGCACTCCTACACATAGCTATATGAAGATGCTTTATAAGTATCCACAAGTTGCTTACCCCTATGCTGAATTAGTCGAGGAAAATCGCCGACGTGAACGAGAAGCTCCCGAATACGAGCTATACGATGCCCTCAAAGAGGTTTTTGACAAAAACCTCTACTTTGATGTCTTTATAGAATATGCTAAAGCAAGTGAAGAAGATATCCTCTGCCAAATTTCTGTGGTGAATCGCGGGCCAAAAGTAGCTCCTATTCATATTTTACCACACCTATGGGCACGTAACACTTGGTCTTGGGACCATAAGCAAATAAAGACTGAGTTGCGTGCAATCTCTCCCAATACTATTTACACCAACAACCAAAGTCTGGGTGAGCGCTGGTGGTATATCGATGGCAACAGACCACTGCTCTTTACAGAAAACGAAACAAATAAAGAACGCCTTTTCGACTCGCCAAATTCATCTCCCTATGTAAAAGATGGCATTAACAATGCAGTAGTTCACAAAGAAGTATATAAGGTCAATCCTAAACGTAAAGGTAGCAAGGCCGCTGCACATTTTAAAACTACTTTGGAATCAGGTGAAACTTTTACTGCTCGAGTACGCCTAAGCAATCAAGCCTTAGCCCAACCCTTTGATGATTTTGAGGCCGTCTTTGCTAAAAGGCTCGAGGAGGCCAACGAATTCTACGCTGCTATACAGAAAAATGGACTAAGTGACGATGAAAAACTTGTACAGCGCCAAGCTTTTGCAGGCCTTATGTGGACCAAGCAATTTTACAACATAGATGTTGAACCTTGGCTCGATGGTGACCCAGTACAACCAAAACCCCCTGCGACACGCAAACATGGACGCAATCGCCACTGGCGACACCTTAACACCTATGATGTTATTTCTATGCCAGATAAGTGGGAATATCCTTGGTTTGCTGCTTGGGATTTGGCTTTTCACACTCTGCCAATCGCCATGATTGACCCTGAGTGGGCCAAACAACAACTTATCCTGTTAACTAGAGAGTGGTATATGCACCCCAACGGGCAGCTTCCTGCTTATGAGTGGTCATTTAGTGATGTTAACCCACCAGTACATGCTTGGGCTGCTTGGCGCGTTTATAAAATTGCTCGCAACGCTACTGGTAAAGCAGATACAAACTTTCTGGAAGGAATTTTCCATAAACTACTTTTGAATTTTACTTGGTGGGTTAATCGCAAAGATACTGAAGGAAATAATATTTTTGAAGGTGGGTTTTTGGGCCTTGATAACATTGGTGTTTTTGACCGTAGCACACCGCTTCCTACCGGAGGGCGGCTCGAGCAAGCCGACGGCACTGCTTGGATGGGTATGTACTGTTTAAATATGTTAGCTATTGCGCTCGAGCTAGCCCGTAGCAATCCTATTTATGAAGATGTGGCGACAAAATTTTTGAGCATTTTATCTATATTGCTAGTGCTATCAATGACACTTGTGGTGGAGAAGGCCTGTGGAACAATAATGATAATTTTTATTATGATCAAATTCACCTGCAAAATTGCAATAACATTCCTCTAAAAATTCGCTCCTTTGTAGGATTAATTCCTCTTTTTGCAGTGGAAACACTAGATTCACACCTGCTTGAAAAACTTCCTCAGTTTAAAGCCCGAATGGACTGGTTCCTTAAGAATCGCCCAAATCTAGTGAGGCATGCAGCTTCATTTACTAAGACTGGCATGGGTGAACGCCTGCTTCTTTCTATAGTTAATAGGGATAAGCTTGAAAGCATTCTAAAACGCACCTTAGACACAGAGCAGTTTCTCTCTACTTATGGTCTGCGCTCATTGTCTAAAGAGCATGAAACCAACCCATTTACTCTTCAACTAAACGGTATATCACATACGGTTCGTTATGAGCCTGCTGAATCAAGTACAAATCTTTTTGGTGGTAACAGCAACTGGCGTGGTCCTATCTGGTTTCCACTAAATTACCTCATCATTGAATCACTAGAAAAGTACCATTATTACTATGGAAACAAACTCAAGGTTGAACTTCCCACAGGTTCTAACAGGTCAGCAACTCTGCAAGAAGTAGCTGATGATATTGCTTGGCGGCTTTCAAGTATATTTTTACAAAACAAAGAAGGCAAACGTGCCTTTTATGGCAGCAATGATTATTTTCAGACTGATCCACACTGGCGCAATCACATTCTTTTTAATGAGTATTTTCAAGGTGACACTGGTGCAGGGATAGGTGCAAGCCACCAAACTGGCTGGACAGCCTTGGTTGCCAAGCTAATTCAGAACTGGTAATCTTCATTGCTACCAAGATATTTCTCCATATGTATCTTCACGATCAGGGCTAGTTGAAAACATAACTACAGGGGTTTCAGTGAAATCCTCTATTAGATCAAGGTATTCTAAAACTTCTTTGGGCAAGGCCTCCCTTTTACCCAAACCTTTAAGTTTACCCCAACCAGCCACCTCTTTAAAAACAGGAGTATTATTTTTGTACTCTATACACACCTTAATGCTATCAAGGCCTGAAAGTACATCAAGCTTAGTTAAGATAAGACCATCAAAACCATTGAGTTCACAGGCATATTTTAACTGTACCAAATCAAGCCAGCCCACTCGACGTGGCCTGCCAGTAGTGGTACCATATTCATCCCACTGATTTTGTCCAGTACCTCTAAGAAAACCAGCCGTTTCACCTTCAAGCTCAGTTATGAAAGGACCGTTTCCTACACGAGAGGTAAAAGCTTTAACCACACCATAAACCTTGTTTAGTGCTTTATGGCTTACACCAGCACCTATTAAAATTCCTCCTACAGTGGGATGACTACTAGTAACGTAAGGATAAGTGCCGTAGTTAAGGTCAAGCATAGTACCTTGACCACCTTCAAAAAGCACTCTCGCATTTTTCCTTAAAGCCTCACGCAAAATTTGCCCTGTATCTTTCACAAAAGGTAAGATAAATTCACGTACATCTCTTAAATCTTCAAAGGCTTGTTCAGTAGTTTTCCAATTGACTCGAGCAGTAGAATTAGGCTTGGCAACCAAGAGTCTTTCCAGTTGCTTAAGCAAAACATCATCAGAGAATAGATCTTCGAAGCGTAAACCTACCCGTCTGGCTCTATCAGAATAGTTAGGACCTATGCCACGTTTAGTAGTGCCAATATAACTGCCACCGCCTTCATCATTTTTAAGTTGGTGGGGTAAAACCAGATGTGCTCCTTTAGCAATATAAACCTCACCAATGTCATGCTGCTTTGCAAAAGTTTCGTATTCTTCCCTAAATGTCCAAGGGTTAATAGCCATGCCACCACCCAAGATAGAGACTGCTTGACCATGCAATATGCCACAAGGCAAATGATGCAATTTAAAAACTTCTTTTCCTACAACTATTGTATGACCAGCATTTGCCCCTCCTGAATAGCGCACTACAAAATCTGCTTGACTAGCTAGGGCATCTACTACTTTGCCTTTACCCTCATCACCCCACTGAGCCCCAATAATGGCCATTCCCGACATAATAAAAAACCTCCAAAGCTTAAAAATTTTAAGCTTTTTTTCTAACTATTCAACCATTTTATAATGAGTTTAGTCAAAAGTCATTGCTCGAGCACATTAACCAAACCTTCAGGTATAAAAGAATTTAAAACAATTATAATTTGGACATGATCAAGCCCTGTTTTCTCTGCTATTTCCTGAACAGTCGCAGCATTACGACAAACAGTATAGACTTTTAGTTCTTCACGAGATAAACGTCTTTGTAAGGGTAATGGCTTATCAGAGCGTTTGTATTGCATTAAATATCACCTAATTGGTGTTATAGAGGTCAACCAAGACATTAATTAGCTTTGTAGGAATTATTGTCATTAAACTAGCTTCCTAATCACAAGTCAATTTATCACCTTCTAAACTTTAGATAAGTGGAAGTTTTCCTTAAGCTTTAAAAGTAGGAGTTTATAGGTTTTTGCAATTGCTTAACTTCTTATTCCTGCTCTATCTCTAGTTGCTTAGTTTCTTCTGCTAAAATTTGCACATCAATTATATAAGGTTCAGCAGTCATTATTTGTAGCTTATAGTTACCTGCAGGTAGTTCGAGAGCTTCACCATTAACTGTGCCAGTGGCTATCACTTTTTCTTGACTATCAATAACTTCAAAGGTAACTTCAGTAGGTGCTTGTACCGCTTGTGTTAGCGAAAGCTCCAATTCTTCGGCACTATTGGCATCAAAATACTTGCCACCACCAAGCTCTGCCCAAGCTCTAAACTGCTGTCTAGCCTTTTCTTTATCATCTGCATCAAAGTCAAAGCCGATTATGTTTAGCTGGACATCAATGCCCTGATCCTTAAGTGATTGAATTGCTGCTTCAACATCACCATCACAGGATTCTTCGCCGTCAGTAATCAAAATGACTGTCTTAGGTCCATCGGAACCACTCAAGTCGCTAGCAACTTGCAATAGTGAATCAGCAATAGGCGTACCAGCAAAAGCTTGTGGAACAATACCAGCAATAACTTCTTGCACAGATTCGCGCTCGAGCACCCCCAAAGGAACCTCTAAATCAGTACGGCAACTTTGCTCCTCACGATTACCAAATACTCTAAGAGCAAAGGGAACATCATCGGGCAAGGTGTTAGCTACTAGATCACTAAGAACCTCTTTAGCAATGACATAGCGGAACTTGTCCTCGAGCTTTTTAAACATACTACCCGAAGCATCTAAGATAACCTCAACAGCAACACTGCTAGAAACAGCTTCTTCTTCTAACTCTAAATCTGAAAATTCTTTTTGAACCACTTTTAGAAAGCCGGGGCCGGTTGGTTCTTCAAAAATAGCTTTTGCCCTAACATGGTAAGTTTTAGGACGGCGCAACATACAAGTTGCCCTAGCAAAACCAATTTCTAGGTCACCAGTGTTAATCGCTAAGTCATATACTCCATTATTAACACCAGCCCAGCTTTGCAGCATATCTTGGGTATAAGTACTTCCCCGCGAGCTAATTTCAAAACTGAAAATACGTGGTTTTATTTCTTTTAGTGCTTGCCAAAGACTAGGAGTTAGTTTAATGCCGTCTGTCTCAGCATCGGTAATGAACATAATGGCACGGGTGCCAAAACGGTCTCTGAGACCCAAGGTTGATAGTGTGAGGGCGCTTTCGGCGTTGCTCGAGCTAGCTCGCCTATCAGAGTTAGCAACGGCAGACATAACTGTTGAAGCGTCTCCTGACCAATCTCTTAGTAAGAACTCGAGTTCTGTATCAGCAAAGGGTAAGAGATTGACCTCTTCACGACCTTCTTTTACTTCTTGTGCAAACTGGGCCATGGTCTGGTCAATAACATCATAGAAAGGGCCCACACTGCCACTAGTATCCCACGAGAACACTACTGAGCGAGGAGGTTCTTCAATTTTTAGGAAATAACTGCCAGAGGTCACATTGGCTGTTAGTACAATTTCATTGTGCCTGAGGTTGTCACCTGAAATGTGTGCAGCAACAGCTTGTCCTACCTCATTCTGAAGTTCGAACTGATAGTCAATGCTAGGATCTCCACGCAAGGTAATATTTAAGATATTGTGATTTTCAGGAATATCTATGCGCAGCCAATCAATATCTTCCTCTACCAGTACACGTCCTGAGAAATCTTTATCCAATTCTAACAACTGCACATTCTCACGGCTGTCGTTATTGTCATCATCGCTTATAATAGCATCGATCACGGGCGGATTAAGCCATTCATAGATACTGTTGCGACTGTTCATGCCCCACTCGCCCAATATAGATTGGTATTCTTCATCGCTAGCACGCTCTAAAACAATTATTTGTTGGGGTACAGTTGGAGCATAACCTGTCTCAGGGTCACTAGCACGAAAGCGTACAAACCTAGCCCAGATTGGTGACTCGAGCTTAAGGGGTGCAATACCATCTTCACTTCGTTCTAATTCCCAAGTGGCAAGAGATTGCCACGGACCAACAGGCTCTTCTAGGCTAACTTCTATTTCCACTTTTTGTAAGTATTGTTCAGGTCGTTGGTCTGGACTATCGAGCCACTGCAACTCTGTGATTTGAGCCGCACGGTAATGGTGAAAACCAACAACCCACTCATAGATGTTATCTCGAGGTCGCACTTGGAATTGACCTTCATTTTTTGCAGTAACAATCGCATCTTTCCAACCAGTAAAGGGGTCCGAATACACTACGTTGCCACCAAGAGCTGGATCAGCAATATTAAAAGGGCCTTTTAAAACATCTGGAGCAGTAATAAGTTTCCACTCGCCAAAGCCTGCATGCGTTTTAATGCCGTAGTTGTTATTAAGGCGAATTTGGGCAAAACGGGCCTCTACAGGCTCATCAAAGATAAAAGCTTGCTCTGTTTTAACAGCACTAAGTTCACCAGAGAAAATCTCTGTAAAGGTTTCACCATCAAGTGAAACCAAAATGTCAAAGTCTTTAAGTTGCTCATCCCTATGAACGCTAGCCTGTGGGTGCAATAGAGTTCCCAAAAGCTTAACTGGTTCATTACCTGCTAGCTCAACAGTTATAACTTCACCTAAAGATCGCTGTGCCCCTCTACTACCCGAAAGAGTTCCGTCAAAAGCATCCGGGGCAAATCTATTGTCACCTACAACTTGTGAGCCTAAACCTGCCCAAGCGACATTTAAACCGCCTAGCAATTCTTTTGGCAAAGGCCAAATTTGCTGAGCGTTTACCGTTGGAGCTATGCAGCTAGGGGTAATGCTCAAAGAAGTACTATTGATAAAACTCTGTTCGTTAGCGACTCCTGCAGTTATCAGCACTGGCTGATCATCTCGAGCATCAGCCAAAACTTCTATTTGCCCTGATAGAGTTTCTTGTTCACCAGCAGCAAGTGTCAGACTTTCTTGCTTAAAACTTGGTGTCCAATTGTGATCACTACTAGCATTTTGTAGAGTAAGCGCCTGTTCGCTGTCACTATTATTTTTAATAGTAAGTGAGAGAGGTATTTTTTGTCCCTCATGCCAGTAGGCAGCAACTTCTTTAACATTGGACTCGAGTGTAAGTGCTATATCTGGCAAATCACCTATCTCTGGGGCATTATCAAAAGTAAAATCAAGGCTATAATCACCCTCGCCTCGCCCACGTAATCTCAAGTCTACAATTGTGTCAGCAGGTATTACGCCTTGGTAAGCATTAGCCTCCCGATCAAAGTAAAATTCTAGAACTTCTTCCCCAACCATAAAAGCAAGATCACTTACGGCCCCCTTCATAGCTATAGTCATTTGGGTTTCTTGAGAAAGTATAGGTAACCTAAACCAATCTTGGTCATTGTACTGACCAATAGTGCCACTAACATCAAAAGCTGCTGGTAAGGGCCTAGCTTGTTCTTGTCTATTGTTGGGCTCGAGGTCAGCAGGTACTGCTAATGGATCAAGCTGTGTAAGGCGCAACTGATAAAAACCTTCAGAAGGTGTCCAAGCTTTAAGAGTCACTACATGATCGCCGGGCAATAGCAACCCCTCGTACATAGCGACAGCACCCAGTTCTGAGCTAATAGTTCTAATGTCACTATCAAAGCTAATTTGCACCTGAGCATCCTTTGGAGGAGTAACTTCAAATTTTATATATTGCTCAGCAGCTAGGAAAAAACGGTAAACGTCTGCATCACCAGAGGGCAGCAAACCCACGCGAGGTGCATCAAAGCGTAAACGCTCTGCACTACCCGGCACATCATTAGGTTCTTGCTCAATTAGACCTTCAGGCCTTGGACCGGGAATAATAACCCTAAAGTCATCTTCAACAGCAAGTTCAGCTTCTTCTTGAAGAGGCTCAACAGAATCTTCTAGTGGTGTGAGGCTTTCTAGAAGTTCATCTGGTGGACCAAGGGACACTGCTCGCAAAGCATAATCAGTGTCCTGTCCTAAAAGACTTATGAAATACGTTCCGGGGAATAGCAGTAAGTTATCAAGTCGAATACGCTTCTCGCCTACATTAACTCCTCTTGCTTGCATTTGACGACCAGCTAGATTGGTAAGTTCAAGGTTACGAATCCCTTCACCTACAGCTTGGATACGCCACAGTTGCGGATTACCCTCAACTGTAAACTGAAAAAAATCGTATTCACTTGCAACTAAGTTACCTCGTACAGCATTGCTGTCATTAAGTACAAAAGCATCTTCAGAACGGTCATTTGGCTCAGTTTCAAAACCGGGTTTGGCTACATTTTCATTAACAATGCTTAGAGCATAGGGAATACCCTCTTCTTGAACCCCCACTGGTGAAACCGATAAGCCATAATCACCTGATAACTTTAAATTAGTAAGAGCTGTATTTTCACTACTTTGACACTTTAGTCTAGTACCTTCATTGTCATAGAGGCAAAGGTTAATCCTTATTTGCTTATCTAACTTAAGTTGGATGGATCTTGTTTCCTCAACACTATTTATTGTAAAGCGAAAGTAGTCTGAGCCTTGTGTGTCCAAGTCGCCTACCATAGGCGCTTCTGGCTTAAGAATATTTGCCTCTTTAAAAGTGTTATTTGGCTCTATTTCTTGTCCATCAGTTGGTATGCCTAGAGGTGCAGTACTGATTACATATGGTGTTGGAAGCTTGCTTGGTGGGCTTAATACTAGGGTATAAGTATCAGCAATTAAGCCTAAGTTGTTAATAGCAAGATTATCACTGCCCTCGATTGAAGCAACTGTAACTTGCTCACCACTACTATCAAAAATTTTTATAGTAAGTTCACTGCCCAGCATAGCTTGGGCCTGCAGTTGCCAAAGTTGCTTGGCCTCTTCTTCAGAAACTTCCCAACGGTAATAATCTGGGCTGCCTACGATATCTCCAGCAAAGCTAAATGCCCCTTTAACAATAGAGGCCTCTTCTGTGCTTTCATTAGGTTCATAGTCTCTGTTAGATGGCAAATTTCTGTTAGCGCTAGGATTATTTGGGTGTTTATCTGGTCTTAAATTAAGATAATAACCTCCTTCTCCTGCTGAAACCATGCCTAGGATGTATGTTCCGGGGGCAAATATAAGGGGCTGGCTAGATTCTAAGTTACCATCTGGTGTTGAAAGGGTTAAGAGGGTTTCTCGAGCAGTAACAGTACTACCATCTTCTGCTAGAGTCACTCGTAACACTTCTAATTCGCTTAGTTGATTTTTGGGACCCTCGAGTTCTAAAATCCAAAACTTTTTGGCGTCCTCTTCAGAAACTGTCCAAAGTATAAGGTCTTGATCACTTTTTTCAGCTTCACCAATAGCACATGCTTTGCCTGTCAATGCTGTGGCTTCACTTGGCATATTATCAGGTTCTTGGGTGTTTTTACAAGTTTGCGCTTGAGCAAGTTGAACTAGCAAACTTATGGTTAAAATTATTAGTAAAGTCTGTTGTTTCATTTTCACATCATAGATAATCCTTCAATACAGCGATTACGTAGAACTTGCCAAGGAACTAAAGCAGCGGCTACTAGAAGGGATTTTATTAGAGTTGCGCCGGGGCCTGAACCTAAAGTCACATTTAAAATAATTGTATAAAGCACGTGTATGAAAGCAACAAATATAGTACAAGCTAGCTTGTCTATTAGGGAACGCCCAAGTTGGCTCACCTTTTCAAGTATAGTCCTTTGTTCCATAGCTTGCCCCCAACCCCTTGGACCAATCCCCAAAGTATTCCCTGTTGTAGGATCAATACGCCACCAAGCCACCTTTGTGCTTTCAGGTACTTGCATTGGCACATAAGCACTAAAACCCTTATCTAAACTTTGTTGAATGTGTACTTGGCTATCTGTATTAAGTACGGCATCTTTACTAATACTATCTTGCATCATTTGCCACGCTCTATCAGATTTAGATGAAGTAGAAAGCAAACTAGAAGCATTATCTGAACTTACATCACTTAAATCATTACCCAAAACATAATTCTCGAGTGCTGTATCTAGTACTCCTTGTGTCATGCGAACATACCTTATATCTTCAGAAGCACTAGGAAATACAGCAACAGCATTATTGACAATATCAATAGCTCTTATAAGCTGAATGCTATTATCTTCTAAAGTTCCATAAACATGGTTACTAACAACATTGACTTGATCTAGATAAATGTGCTCTGTATAGGGGCTAAGTTTATGTCGAGCTAACAAAAAACTTAAAAGATCGGCTGGTAAGCTTTTTTGTTCAGCCAGATCCTCTGCACTAGCCTCACTTTGTTCTTCATAAAATTCTATACCCTGCCCAATAGTAGAAACAGCATCTTCTAAAGCAAGTTTTTGTGCAAAGGGTGTAGATAACCAGCCCACCTGCGTCATGATTTGTGTTTCTCCAGCTAAGGTTAGGTTACGCTCGAGTACAGCATCATCATTCATATCAAGTGCAAGATCTTCCTCAGCACGTTCAGCAACACCTATCAAATCAAAAAGCTCACGACGGATTTGTTGGTTTTCTTGTCCGGGTATATTTACGTCGTAGTCAATCCAAAGGGCGCTAAAATGAGAATTAGACTCTTCCTGAGTTGTATCACCTCTTAGCCCACCTCCAAAAAGTCCACCAACAGACTGACCTAAATCTTCTACACCTGAATCAATATTGGGATTTTCATTGAGGTTGCCATTTGTCATAATGCTGTTTTGGTAGGCTGTTTTGTCATCAAAATTCAGAACAGGAAGCCATTCTTCTGTTTCAGCTAGTCTAGCTATAAAAACTTCTTGGGCATTTTCTTGTTCAAAAACATCATCATAATTTGTGCCTAGAGGCTGAAAGCTTAAGCTAAAGGCGGTGCCAATATGTTGACTAGGCAAAAAACTATAATCTAAAGCAATAGACTCAGCAACATCATCTTGTTCCCACTTTTCAGCCACAACTTTTATGCTCACACTATGGTATAGCTCTTCTGGAAGTTCATCTACTGTAAAGGTTTCAGCAGCCTCAATCGGCTCGTCTAGAATAAGGTCATAGTCTTGCCAGCCATCTCCTGTATCAATTTGTACCCACCAATGGTCACTTAAGGCTGAGATTATCTTTTCTTCAATAGCTTTATCATTTACTTCTGGAAGGTCTAGAGAGTTAGAAAGTTCTGTTGCTTGTTCTTCAACTAGTGTTTGTAGTGCTTGGATATCCTCGAGCGCCGTCTTCTGATCCTCTTCAATCTGTTTTTGCAAGTCCTCAGGTGACAAGCCTACACCTTCAGCTACTCGAGCTACAGTATCAAGATCATCTTCCCCAAGGGTAGGTTCAAGGATAGGCAAACTAAACTGTTTGTAAAAAGCAAGTTGTTCACTAGCAATTTCACTATCAAGCTTGGCATGAGCCAGACGAACATCAAAGCCTGATCCATCAGCAAAATCAGCCATAAGTAAGGCTTGGTCAAGACTATTACCCAAACGGTCCATAAGAACACCCTGTGGACCACGTAGCACACCTTGATAGGGAACCCAAGTTATATTTTCTTTTGTCCACGCAAAAAGCTCATCAATATCTAAAAAGGCTTCTAGTAAAATTGATTCAACATCAAAGCTGTCTCTGGGTAAACTATCTAGTGCTTCTCCAGCTAAGTTTACAAAGTTACGAGCTTCAGCAAGTGCTTGGTCAATGTTAATATCATCAGTGTTTTGAGCAAACACCAAATATCTTGGTCCTGAAGTTAATACAAGCAAACCAGTGCAAAGAACAACAACGATAAAACGGTGTAACCAAATATTTAAAAACATATTTTTCCTCCTCAATTTATTGTTCCCGTCTTGACAAGATAACGTTTACGCCCTTAAAGTATTTTATCATCTTTTTGTGAAAAAAAGTTTTCTCCTAGATTAACTGTGTTCAGCAAAGGGAATAGAGTTTTGTCTTATAGTTAATTTTTTTGTTAATATACGCTAAGGCTTTGCCCAACGACTGGATTTTGAGCAACTTCTAAAATCATTTATAATGCTCTTATTAATGTAGAAAGTAGTGTAGGGAGAGATACCTCATAATGTCAATAACAGGAAAACAATACAAGCAACTAGTTGAAGCACTTACTGATGCTTTCCCTTCAGAGGAAAGTTTGGGAGAAATGCTAAGGTTTGAGTTGGATAAAGCTTTAAATTCCATAGCTTCAGGTGGGAATTTACAAAATATGGCTTTTCAGTTAATAGGGGCAGCAAAAGCTGAAGGATGGCTAAAAGATCTCATTTTAGCTGCAAGGCAAGCAAATTCTGGAAATCCGAAGCTATTAAAAATAGCACAAGAGTTAGGACTAAACTCTCAGCTACTAGAAGCAGAAAAAGTTTCTCAAAGTAAAGAAAGTGATAAGCCACCTCCTAATTTAGGATTGGCTTCTGAGCAACTACCAACTGAGAGGATAAGAGACAAAACTAGTAAGAAATATGCTTTTATTTCTTACTGCCGTGACAACTTCAAAGAAGTAGAAAAGCTTCACCAAGACCTATCAGCAAAGGGAGAGCCTCTTTGGTGGGATCAAGATATTTTGCCCGGAAAAAATTGGGAAACCACAATTGCTGAGGCTATGTCTAATAGTTACGCCGTATTAGCCTGCCTTTCTAAAGAAACAGAGAGCCGCGATTCATCGGGAATATACCCAGAGCTTCGCGACGCTATAGGCATCTATCGTAAACTACCGCCTAACTCTATTTTCATTATCCCTATTCGACTATCAGAGTGCCAAATACCCAACTTTAAACTTGACGCAACAGAAAACCTTAACAAGTTACAGAGTGTTGATTTATTTAAAGATTGGGATAAAGGCATTGAAAGAATAAAACAAGCTTTAGAAGCCACAACAAATCACCCCATGTCGCCTCTCTAGAAACAGGTGGCCTTCTAGGGAGGCTATACCATGTACCGCCCCGCCCCCGACACTACTTGGAGCGCAATGAACACCTTGGTGCATTAAAAACCAAGCTACTAGACAGCGACTCAACTAATGTTGGCATTACAGGTGTGTCACAAAATATAGGTGTTCAAGGTATGGGGGGCATTGGTAAGTCTGTGTTAGCAGCAGCTCTGACTTATGACGAAGACATTCAGCAAGCCTTTCCAGATGGTATAATCTGGCTTACTCTAGGTCAAAACCCAGATATAACTGATATAACTCAATTACAAGCTACTGTAGTACAAGCTATAGAAAAAGAATCCCCTGTTTTTGAAAATCCAGTAGAAGGCAAAAACAAACTAGAGGAGCTTTTCAGTGATAAGAAATGCTTACTGGTTCTAGATGATGTTTGGCAAAGTAAGCACGCAAACTTCTTTAGAAGTAGCCACTCCAAACTGCTTATAACTACCAGACAAAGTAATATTCTTACTGCGCTGGGTGCTGAAGAATACAAATTAGATGTATTAGATGAGCCACAAGCTTTAGAGCTATTGAGACAAAGCGCAAATATAGCAAGTTTAGAGGACTTGCCAACTGAAGCCAAAGAAATCTGTGAAGAGTGTGGTTATTTACCGCTTGCTTTAGCAATGGTAGGGGCAATGCTTAAAGGTAAACCTCAGACTCGTTGGCAAAAAACGCTTGAAAGATTAAAAAATGCTGAGCTTGCAAAAATACGCCAAGAATTTGCTGACTACCCTTATCCAAATCTATTTAAAGCTATTCATGTAAGTGTTGAGGCGCTACCACCAGAACTGCAAGCTCGTTATCTTGATTTTGCTGTTTTCCCTGAAAGTTACAGTATTCCTGAAGCTGTTTTTGAAACTCTTTGGGTAAAAGATGATCTGGGGCATTATGATGCAATTGATGCCATAGACTATTTTGTTGATCACTCATTAGCTCAAAGAGGCTACAAAGATGGTGTCGTTTTGCATGACTTGCAATATGATTACGTGCGCAAACAAATCAAAGATGTAAAATCTTTGCATCAAAAACTTATTACTAACTATGAGCAAAGCGGTACAGGTAATTGGTCAACTGTTCCAGACGATGGCTACATTTTTGGGCATATAGTCAACCATTTAGAAGCTCTGGGTCAATTACAGAAAGCCCAAGAAATAGCTAAAGAGTTGCTCACAAGTGCTAACGTCTCAGATAGTACTGCCTCAGTGCACTTGTTTAAGGCTTTAGCTTTACAAGATTCTAAAACCATTGCGAAAAAATTATTAAAAAGCTCATCAACCCCTACCCAAACAATTTGTATGTGCCTAACACTCCTTCAAGAGGAAGCCAAGGATGATGCCAGAAGGCTTATTAAAGAAAGTAACCAAAATCCAGAGGTCATTCGCCGCTGCATCAACCTTCTTAAAGATGAAGCCAAAGATGATGCCAGAAGGCTTATTAAAGAAAGTAACTTTCCTGAAGTCATTTGCCGCTGTATAGACCTTTTAAAAGAAGGAGCTAAAGACGATGCCAAAAGGCTTATTAAAGAAAGTGGTCAACATCCTTCTGTCATTTGTCGCTGTATTGACCTTCTTAAAGAGGAAGCCAAAGACGATGCCAGAAGACTTATTAAAGAAAGTAATCAGAATTCAAATGTTATTTCCATCTGTCTCAACCTTCTTAAAGAAGAAGCTAAAGATGATGCCAAAAGGCTTATTAAAGAAAGTAACCAGAATTCACAGATCATTTGTAGCTGCCTTAATCTTCTTAAAGAAGAAGCTAAAGACGATGCTAGAAAGCTTATTAAAGAAAGTAATCAGCATTCAAATGTTATTTCCATCTGTCTCAAACTTCTTAAAGAAGAAGCTAAAGATGATGCCAGAAGGCTTATTAAAGAAAGTAATCAGAATTCAAATGTTATTTCCATCTGTCTCAAACTTCTTAAAGAAGAAGCTAAAGATGATGCCAGAAGGCTTATTAAAGAAAGTAATCAGAATTCAAATGTTATTTCCATCTGTCTCAAACTTCTTAAAGAAGAAGCTAAAAATGATGCCAAAAGGCTTATTAAAGAAAGTAACTTTCCTGAAGTCATTTGCCGCTGTATTGACCTTCTTAAAGAGGAAACCAAAGACGATGCCCGAAGACTTATTAAAGAAAGTAAAGATCATCAAGTTATTTGTCGTTGTATCGACCTTCTTAAAGAGGAGGCTAAACCTTTTGCTGTAAAACAATTGGAAACTTGGCAAAAAGTAAATCACAATATTTTAGCCCATTGCTTTAAAGTTGCTAGTGAAACCCTAGGGGCTCAGCAAGCAGCAGATGAAATGCTTAATTTATGGCAAAAGCCACCTGAAAAAATTCTTGCTTTGCTTAATGCAAAAGCTGGTCCTGTAAAAGAACAGCGAGCTTTAGAGATTTTAAAAAAGTGGCACAAGACTTATAGGCCTTTGGTTAGAGCCGCACTTGTTGCACTTGAAACTACACCAGAGTTAACTACTACTTATTGCAAAGCAATTTTGAAACGCTGGTACAAGGAAATACATTTTTGTCGAAGTAATAGTTTAGCCCAGTACGATTTACACATTGCAAAGTCATTGTGCCATCCTTTACTTGGGCAACTTGCCTCACGCCTCTCTTTTGACATGCTTATTAAAGAAAGTGATGAGCCCGGGTTCTTAACCCCTGTGTTGCTTGAAGTTGCAGGGAAAATAAGTCGAGGTGATTGGCCTAGCTGGTTTGAAAAAGAGCGTTATCTAGAGTTGTTTCAGGATGAGGATACATTGAATTAAACGTCAGTGAAGGTGTGATTAAGGATGACAAAAACAAAAATGCGATTAGCAGTGGTAGAGACGCAAGATTTTGCGTCTCTACGTGCATCAAAAATACCAATGGCAATAATCACGAAACCAAGAAATTATAGGCAAAAAATTCAATTGGTTATTTTTTGAGAAAAACTAGCTTTATATTGCTTGGTTGCTCTTTTATAACAAAAAGTCCTTCTGCTAAAGAAAAAAGCTCATAGCGAATGACAGGGGACTCGCCAATAGATTCTAGCACTAACTCATAATCCTGTTGTGCCCATTTTCCAGTAAGTAGGGAGTCTTGGGAAGTTAAAGTAAAGTTCCCACCAGCTTCCATAACAAGTTCTCTACCACTGTTATCTTGCGCTTGCCATGTTCCAACAAGAAAACTTGGCCTAACTTTAACACCTGCTCTATAAAAGAAAGTTGTACTCTCACTTTTTGGTAATTGCTCAAACAGTCCAAATCCCACGTCTGATACTCTGTTCATGATCAATCTAGATGTTTCTTCCTGAATTGTAATTATAAATATATCATTATCTACTGACCAATCTATCTCAGTTGATTCAGTATTATTCCCTTCAGTATTCTTAAGTTGTCCCTTACCTGATTCTTCAAGGTTCAAATTAAGTCTTGTATCAACCTGAATAGCATTCCATTCTCCAATAAGCCAGTCAGGATACTGCTTTGTTGATATAGATATTGTTTGTTCTGCTGCCAATTCCTCATCAGTAAATTGCTCTTCAATCTGATTATCTATAAGGCCGCCCTCGTCGAGGCCTATAGGATCAGAATTCTCTTGAGCAAATGTAAAACTTAAGATTAGTAGAAAAGTTAACTGGGTGAAATATATTCTCTTCATCAAAGTTCTCCTATAGTTAGCCAGAACAATTTTGGGTCTGCCCAAACCTCCGAGGTTTCACGGCAGCGTCTTTTGGGGCATCTATACTTAAGCACCGCATTCTCCCTCCTTCTTCATGTGCTCGAGCCAACCATCAATAAGAGGAAAAAGCCCATCCATAACCAGATAGCGTAGCGGACGCTGTTCTGAAAAATCAAAAGAGCCCATTTCAGTACCATCAATTGTCCAACTCATATGGTAGATAGTACAGTTGCGACAAACAGTATCCAGTGAATGCGGCGGTGCATTTTCTTCTCGCTCTGCTAAAAAGTCTTGTAGCAGGCTATGAATTGCTTCAATTTGCTCCTCTTTAGCTTCAACAAAACATTCAGTGATCATAGGTGGCAAGGTTTTTAGGGCAATTTGGCGGACCTTATCACCATTTGCAATACTTGATGTTAAGGTTATGCTTTTAAAATCTGGTGGTAGTGCACCTTCAATATGCTCTAGGTGAAAATTGAGTTCAGGTAATCCATCATCTGTGGAGCTTGTGTCATTTGGTGTAGGGTTCAAATTAAAGTAAAACATTTTCTTATAAATGAACTTTTCCCTAGCAACATCAAGGATAAGATCACTACCTGCAATGCGTCCCCACCAAACGTTGACATAAAGCAACTCATCGTTTATCCATTGGGCTCTAGGCAAGACATTAGCATGGTTTAAAAATGCCAAGCGTAAGGCATCCTTACCCTCATATTCAATATAAAATGTTGTTGACCAAGGGGCCTCCTCACTAAAATTAGGAAACATGCTCCAAAAAGCCCCTAGTTTATTGGGAGATGAGATTTTCTCGCCATCAAAAGCGGAATCTTCAATGCTATGCAAGATTATTCGCTCAGATAGACTTTCATCAAAAGGTTGATAGGAAAGCCCTATTGATGTATGTGCATCTACATTTAAAGTGTTAAGTGGTTCAAGAACTACTTGTTCAGCATTAGTATAATCAGTTTGAGCAAGTACAAAGTGTCTTGATCCTGAGCTTAGTGTAAACAAAGCTGTAAAAAGTACAATTATAAAAAAACGGTGCAGCCATGCGATTGAAGACATTTTTTCCTCCTTACAAAGCAATTAACTTTTTGATTCGTTCAACGATACCCCGCCGTAAGAGCGCATTGCAATACGCCCCTCAAATTCCCAAAGATCCTGTTGAGGGTTTATCCTAGTTTGCCTCGCACAGGGCAAAAGGAAGGCTGTTAAGGGTTCAAAATTTTGAACCCCTACAAAATAGCTACTAACTTTACTGAAAGAATCCTCCCATAGTCCTCAATCTATAACCTGCTGGTGGTTCAAAAGCATCGGGGTCAAGGTCTCTTTCTGTTATGGACTCGAGCGACCACTCTTCATCAACCTCTCCACCTTCAAAGTCTTTACCAGCTACTGGGAAGCCACCAATTTGATCCATAGCTTCAAAGAATTTGGAACCACCATCAGAACCAAACCCCATTTCGCCATAGCTATTACTCATTGCAGCAAAGAAATCAAAGTAACTTTCAAATGTTGCTTGGGCTTTAGCTCCTTTACCTAGATCTGCCCAATTAGTTACCCATAGCTCTTTTATCTTCTCGCCACCAAGAACAAGCTCATAACTAACTGCAGGATAACCATTAATAGTCTCTCCATCACCTTTAATAACTTCAAATGTTGCTGGATCACTTGCAGTAGGCGAATCCGCTATGCCAAAAGTATTCTTTAGCATTTGCTCTGCAGCAGCACGCTCTTGGGGTGATAAGCCTTGTGCATCGAGCTGTGCTAATGCAGTTTCATAAGCTTGTTGCATCATACTATTCATTTCACTCATTTGTTCAGCTACATCACCAAAATTTTCCTTTATAGTTGCTAAAAAAGCTTCGTCCATAACAAAATATTCTTTATTTTCGTGATCAACTACAATCATTTCTCTGCGGTCTGCACGATAAATCATATCGCCACTATTAGCATTTTCACTGGTATTAGTATTGGTCATAACACTAGCATCGTCACTAGCACTAGCACTAGCACTAGAGGCTTCTAATGCACTACTGGCTTCATCAGCAATAATTATTTCTGGATCATGTTCCATAGCTCTGGCCACCTCTACACGCTGACTCCCACTATCTAAGAATGTCATTTTTAGCAAAGTGCCCTCTACTAAAACTTCCGTTGAACCAAGTGACTCACCAGTTTGCTTATCTGTACTGTTAATGGTAAAAACAACACCAGCTAGAACTGGGCTTTGTATAAAAATAATTAACGTAGCAATGCTACAAAATTTCAAAAAAAACTTTGTCATAGGATTCATTCCTCCAAAGATAAAATTTCAGCCCCTCTTTGTACTAGTTTAAACTAATGATGATGAGGTTAACCAGTTCAGGTATAGTCCAACATAAGAATTTACATTGTCTAAAAAAGATACTTAGGCACAGAAAAAAGTAGAATCAAAGAAAATTATGGATAACTTAATGAATCATTTAGCAAATCAGACCTCTAATAATTTTTCACTTCCTGCACGTAATGCTGGTATGGGGTTTGAACTCGAGCCCTTAAAAGCAAACATAAGTCAAAGTGCTATAACAAAACACCTACAAAACCTAGCTACAGAACGTGATCTTAGTAGTGAACAGAAAATTGCAGGATTACTAAAGGCCACCACCTGCATAGATTTAACTACCCTCTCTGGTGATGACACAACAGATAGAGTAAAAAAGCTTTGTGCAAAAGCTTGTCAACCCCTCAAAAAAGAGGTTTTAGAAGCTTTAGGTGGTGATTTGAATATTACTGTGGCTGCTGTATGCGTTTATCATGTTTTTATAGAGACAGCGCTTAAAGCTTTGCAGGGCACAAACATCCCAGTAGCTACGGTATCTGCTGGTTTTCCTGCTGGCCTCTCCCCTATTAAGTTGCGTGTAGAAGAAATAAAAGCCTCGGTTGTAGAAGGGGCCAAGGAGATAGATGCTGTTATTGCTAGACACCATGTACTAACTGGAAACTGGCAAGCCCTTTATGATGAAGTATCAACTTTTCGAGAAGCTTGTGGCGAGGCCCATCTTAAAGTAATTCTAGCTACTGGTGAACTAGGTACACTTAGCAATGTCTATAAAGCCTCAATGGTAGCAATGATGGCAGGTGCAGACTTCATTAAAACCTCAACAGGCAAAGAAGCCGTCAACGCAACCTTACCTGTAGGTCTAGTTATGGCAAGAGCCATTAGAGATTACTATAAGCACACTAATTATAAAGTTGGCTTAAAGCCAGCTGGCGGGATTCGCACAGCAGAAGAAGCTTTAAAGTGGCTTGTTTTGGTAAAAGAAGAGTTAGGTGAACAGTGGTTAAAGCCTGCCCTATTTCGTTTTGGTGCTAGTAGTCTACTTGCTGATATTGAAAGCCAATTAGAAAGTTATAGTCAGGCTTCCTAGATTTCTAAACAGTAAATCATATAAAATATAAAGCTATGGGATCACAAAAGGAAAATCTAGCTACTAAAAAGTTTAAGTACGATGCATTTATTTCATATAGTCACTCTGAGGATGCTGAATTTAGCAGAGTTATTCATGGGGGTCTCCAGTCGTTTGGAACACCTTTTTTTAAAGCAAGGTCAATTAGGGTTTATTTGGATGATGCAAACATACCCATGACCAGTGATCTATGGGGAGAGTTGCAGTCTAAACTTAAAGACTCTTCGTTTTTACTACTCTTGGCCTCTCAAAGTTCGGCACGCTCAGAATGGGTTGCAAAAGAAATTGATGATTTCTTACAAGGCAATTCTCTTGATAACATAGGCGTGATAGTAACATCTGGCAAAACCCCTTGGACAAGCGAGGGGTATTCTCAGGATTCTGAAGATGTTGCTGTTTCGAAAGAAACTGTGAAGTTGCTAACTGAGGGTGGTAGAGAACCTTTAGCCATTGATTTAAGTCAGTATCGAGAAAAGTCTTATAGAAAGCAAGAGCTTCAACAATGGCAAAGTCATTTAGCAAGCATAGTTAGTGCAATAACTGGTCGTGATAAGGACAAACTCTATGGAATACACATCCAGCGTTTGAAACTAAGGTCGTTTATCTTCAGTGGATTATCTTTGCTGTTGATGATAGCTTTGGTGTTGGTTATTGTTTTTTGGTGGGATGCACGTCGTAAAACCACGCTAGCAGAGGCGGCAACAGAGGCGGCTGTTGAACAAGCTGACATAGCACTAGCTCGTCAGTTGGGTACACAAGCTATTCTAGCCGCTAAAAATCCTAGCCCTGCTAATCCTGTTGATATTGCTGCATTACTGGCTGTTCAAAGTGTTAAACTTAAAAAAGATTTTAGAAGTATTAGTGATAGTTTTATCACCTTGCAAAACCTCGCTCGTCTTAATGCAATTTTACACGATCATAGTGGCAGGGTTAGTAGTGTAGCCTTTTCCCCTGATGGTAAAATGGTGGCTTCTGGTAGTGCTGACAAAACTGTGCGCTTGTGGGATACCCAAACTGGTGAGACTATTGGTGAACCGTGGCAGGATCATAGGGACGTGGTTTTGAGTGTGGCCTTTTCCCCTGACGGTAAGCAGGTGGTTTCTGGTAGTGAAGACAACACCGTGCGATTGTGGGATGTCCAAACTGGTGAGGCTATTGGTGAACCGTGGCAGGGTCATGGTGGCAATGTTAGGAGCGTAGACTTTTCCCCAGACGGTAAAATGGTGGCTTCTGGTAGCGATGACAAAACTGTGCGATTGTGGGATGCCCAAACTGGTGAGACTATTGGTGAACCTTGGCAGGGTCATAGTGACTGGGTTAATAGTGTAGCCTTTTCCCCTGATGGTAGAATGGTGGTTTCTGGTAGTGCTGACAAAACTGTGCGCTTGTGGGATGCTGAAACTGGTCAGCCTATAGGGGAAGCTTGGCAGGGGCATAGTAACAGTGTTAGGAGTGCAATCTTTTCCCCTGATGGTAAAAAGGTAGTTTCTGGTAGCCAAGACAACACCATGCGATTGTGGGATGCCCAAACTGGTGAGACTATTGATGAACCGTGGAAGGGCCATAGTGACAGTGTTAAGAGTGTAGCCTTTTCCCCTGACGGTAAAAAGGTGGTTTCTGGTAGTCTAGACAACACCGTGTGATTGTGGGATGCCCAAACTGGTGAGACTATTGGTGAACCGTGGCAGGGTCATAGTGGCTGGGTTTTGAGTGTAGCCTTTTCCCCTGACAGTAAAAATGTGGCGTCTGGTAGTGCTGACGACACTGTGCTATTGTGGGATGCCCAAACTGATGGGGCTATTGGTGAACCGTTGCAAGGTCATAGTGAAAGTGTTAGTAGTGTAGCCTTTTCCCCTGACGGTAAAAAGGTGGTTTCTGGTAGTCTTGACAACACCGTACGCTTGTGGGATGCCCAAACTGGTGAGGCTATTGGTGAACCGTGGCAGGGTCATAGTGACTGGGTTTTGAGTGTAGCCTTTTCCCCTGATGGCTCTAAAGTGGTTTCTGGTAGTTCTGACGACACAGTAATAATCTGGGATGCAGAAACAGGCAAGCCTATTGGTGAACCGTGGCAGGGTCATAGTGAAAGTGTTTGGAGTGTAGCCTTTTCCCCTGACGGTAAGAAGGTGGTTTCTGGTAGTCTAGACAACACCGTGCGATTGTGGGATGCCCAAACTGGTGAACCTATTGGTGAACCGTGGCAGGGTCATAGTGACTGGGTTTTGAGTGTAGCCTTTTCCCCTGACGGTAAGCAGGTGGTTTCTGGTAGTGAAGACAACACCGTACAATTGTGGGATGTCCAAACTGGTGAACCTATTGGTGAACTGTGGCAGGGTCATAGTGAAAGTGTTAGGAGTGTAGCCTTTTCCCCTGACGGTAAGCAGGTGGTTTCTGGTAGTGAAGACAAAACCGTACGATTGTGGGATGCCCAAACTGGTGAACCTATTGGTGAACCGTGGCAGGGTCATAGTGACTGGGTTTTGAGTGTAGCCTTTTCCCCTAGCAGTAAAAATGTGGTTTCTGGTAGTCAAGACAACACCGTACGCTTGTGGGATGCCCAAACTGGTGAGGCTATTGGTGAATCGTGGCAGGGTCATAGTGACAGTGTTAGGAGTGTAGCCTTTTCCCCTGACGGTAAAAATGTGGTTTCTAGTAGTGATTATGACCCTGAAAACCGCTGGGTTTACACGATACTTATTTGGGATGTAGAGAACGAGGGTTCCTTGGAAGAAAAACTTTGCCATATTGTCGGTCGTAACTTTACCCAAGAAGAATGGCAACACTATTTGGGTGATCGGCCCTACGAAAAAACCTGCCCGCAGTACCCAGAAGGGACCTAACCCATACACCCACCCATGTCATTCTGAACTCTTACCCTTACGAGGCAAGCAGGTGTAAACTAAGCACAGCGTAGCGAGTGAAGAATCTCCACCACCTCGAAAAACATCCAAATCGCACCTTCACGTCGTGAGATGCTTCGCTCCACTCAGCATGACATCTTATCTTTTGGTTAACTTTGACCCTGCCCTGTAATCCTGAACTCCTAATCAGCTATGTCATTCTGAACCCTTATCCTTACGAGGGCAAGCAAGTGTAAACTAAGTAAGCACAGTGCAATGAGTGAAGAATCTCCACCACCTCGAAAAAATTCAAATCACACCTTCACGTCGTGAGATGCTTCGTTCCACTCAACATGACATCTTATCTTTCAATTACCCTGAACTCTGCCCTGTAAGTCCAAACCCCTAACCACTTCGCAACGCACAGCGAAGAATCTCAACCACCCCAAAAAACGCCTGTCTGAACTGTAATTTATGTGATTAAGTGATAGACTATGATTCCACAACTTAATAATGGTGAACAGCAAATTTGAAATTTTAGAGAAAAGATAAAAATCAAAGAAATCAAAAAAATCAGACTAATCACAGTTCAGACAATATAAGTATATAGACTATGATTCTACGGTTTAACAATGTAATCAATAACCTTCAACACTCCAAAACCCACCCAAAAACAACTCAGTGAACTAACATATGGTCAGACTCTTTCTCTATTTTGTTAACACTATCTAATTTCTTGGCAGCAATTACAATTTCCTTGGGAGGTAGGCCTTGTTTTTCATCTTGTACAACAATTGTTACGCACTATGGCTGTTAGATAGCAAATTTTAGCGTTCCTCAGACCAGTAGATTTTTACTGAGTTTTCCTAAAAACCACTTTCACTTCAGCACTTTCCCCAGCTTCTATTGTCTAAGGTAAAACATAGGGTTGTGGCTCTTCCTTTTGAAAGTTAGGGTCCCAAGAAACAATATCACTAAAGGAATCTAGTAAAGTAGCTAAACCACCAGTTTTTACCCAAGTTAGCTCACTTTCAGGAACCTCAAAGTATATACGCCCTTCTAAATGGCGTAAGTGTACAGTGCAACCCTTGGACTTCAAGTTATCTGCCAAAGCCCGAATACGTTTACCCTCAGCATTAGGTTTGATATCAGCATGGCTTAAATAATTCATTTCTAACATTTTGCTTTCTGCATTTTTCATTTTTTGTCTCCTTTCTTTAACAAGACACTTTAACTTATACACCATATTAACACTTGTTCCTAGGCTTTATCTAAAGGAAATATGTTGAAGACGTTCTGTGTCCTGTAAGCTACGGCTAGAGGGTCAAAGTATACAGCTGTACAACATTATTTGATGTGTACCCTAGAAAAGCTAGGGTACATCTTGCATAAAGATTGAAAACGACGCGGAGGCTAAACACTATTTAACCTTGATTTTTTTAGCTTTAGCCTCAGCAAGCCTAGGAAAAGTAATAGTTAAAACTCCATCTTGGAATTTAGCCTCGGCTTTGTCAGTATCAGCGCCAGCAGGTAAGACTACAGAGCGTGAAAATGCACCATAGTTTATTTCGCGGCGGTGAAAGTTTTCCTCCTTAACTTCGTCTTTCTTTTCCCTCTCACCTTTTATAGTTAGGGTGTTGCCTGTCAAGGTGACATCAACCTCAGAGGGTTTCATTCCGGGTACTTCAACCTCAACTTTTACAGCATCATCTGTTTCATAGAGGTCTAGAGCACGACTATTTTGAAACGACTCCCATCCAGTAGGTAGTTGAAAAACATCTTCAAAAGCATCTTCTAAATTCCTGCGCAAAGCAAGTAAATCGCTAGGGGGTCTCCATCTTCTTAGTGCCATTTTTTTCTCCTTTCATTTTTTAAGCGGTAAACTCCGCGTCGTTACCTATATTAGATTTTAGACTGTTGGCAATGCTGCTTGCCCACTCAACAATAGTGTCCCAATCACGATAGTCGCCAAAATTGCCACCCATAGAGCGATTAGTTAACCAGTCATCAAGAGTGAGGAGTTTAGCATCAATCTTGCCAGCAAAAAGTTTTATATCTCGTGGATTGATAGTGTCTGCAATAACCTGTAAAGATTTTGGAAAGTGCCAATCTTCTAATGCCTTGTTTGGATCACCATCAACAGTAGGCCCACTCGAGAAAAGCCATACAGGCATCTGGGCAAGCTGCTCTTGAAAACTCTCCAATAGTTCCGAGGCAGGCTCGAGCCAGTTACCTGAATAAAGAGCACTACCCATTACTACAGCATGATAAGGAATTAAACTACTTACGTCTTCTGAGGGGAAAATATCGTTTGCTAGTTTGTGATCTTCTAAAACTTTACCTATTGTCTTAGCAATCTCTTTAGTAGAGCCGTAACGACTAGCATAGGCAATTAAAACTTTCTCAGACACTATAATTACCTCCATTACTTTAAGGCTTGCTTACGCGTCTCAAACTCTTCTTGTTCAATTTCACCTTTGGCATAGCGCTCACGTAAAATTTGCAGCGCTTTGTCATCAGTACTCTCATTTTTATTACCCGCACGAATAAGATAAGTTATGCCTACAATAATGAGTATCCAAAAAAGGATCATGGTCATATAGCCAAAGAAATTTAAGCTGTGTTCGTGATACATAGCTATTCCTTTCAGACAAGCAGTTGCTTTTCAACTTCTAAAATCTTGCGTGAGGTTCGCAAGACTGAATCAGGATTTAGGCTTATTGAATCAATGCCTTGCTCAACTAAAAAGGCAGCAAATTCTGGATAATCTGAGGGTGCCTGACCACAAATGCCTACCTTGCGCCCGTTTTTGTGGGCTTCAGCGATTAGCATAGCGCAAGCACGCTTAACTGATTCATCGCGTTCATCAAAGAGGGGAGCAACTCTTTCAGAATCGCGATCAACTCCCAAAGTTAATTGGGTAAGGTCGTTTGAACCAATTGAAAAGCCATCAAAAACTCTAGCAAACTCAGCAGCTTGTAAAATATTTGAGGGTAGTTCTGCCATAACATAAACTTCAAGGTCATCTTTACCTTGTACAAGGCCACCTTCATTCATGACCTCGAGGACTTTCTTACCTTCTTCTACAGTGCGACAAAATGGCACCATAACCTTGAGATTTTTAAATCCAAACAGTTCACGAACTCGCTTTACAGCGGCAATCTCTAAAACGAAGCCCTCTTTATAATTGGGGTGATAATAGCGGCTTGCACCTCGCCAACCAAGCATAGGGTTTTCTTCTTTAGGCTCAAAAAGTTCACCTCCTAAAAGATGGGCATACTCATTAGTTTTAAAATCACTAAAACGCAAAATCACATCTCTTGGCCAGAAAGCTCCAGCAATCATGCCAATACCTTGTGAAAGCTTGTCAATAAAGTAATCAGTTTTTTCCTTATAGCCTTTAGTTAGTTCATCAATCTGGCGCTTGATATTAATAGGGAGTGTTTCATAACGAATTAGTGCTAGGGGGTGTACACCTAAATTAGCAAAGATAAATTCCATACGAGCTAGACCAACACCATACGAAGGTAGCGAAGCTACATGTAATGCTTGTTCAGGATTGCCAACATTTAGCATTATTCTGGTGCGGGTTCGCTCTAACTTCAGTAAGTCGACTTCTTCAACCTCATAGGGTAAGGCACCCTGATAAATCTTACCAATCTCGCCCTCTACTGTTGAGAGAGTTACTGTGCTATCCGTTTCAAGGACTTCCATTGCCTCTTTAGCGCCAACTATGGCAGGAATACCTAGTTCACGGGCTACAATAGCAGCATGAGAAGTGCGTCCACCTTTTTCTGTGACTATAGCAGCCGTTTTTTTCATAATTGGCTCCCAGTCAGGATCAGTTATTTCAGTGACTAATACTTCTCCCTCTTGAATTTCATCCATGTCTTTAGGGTCTTTGACAACACGGACTTTGCCCACAGCTACAGCTTCACCGACTGCTAATCCCTTAACTAAAACATCACTTTTTTCTTTAAGCTGATAGATCTTGACCTTAAAGCCCTTCTTCTGACTATGAACAGTTTCAGGGCGAGCTTGAACAATATAAAGCTCATTAGTAAAACCATCTTTGGCCCACTCTATGTCCATAGGAGTTTCACTGCCATGCTTCTGTGAGTAGTGATCTTCAATGGCAGTTGCCCATTTGGCAAGCTTAAGGACTTCCTCATCTGAAAGAGAGAATTCTTTCTGTGCTTCTGGTGGAGTTCGCACATTCTCTAACCTATGTCCCGTTTCATTGTAGGTTAGGGTAAGCTCCTTGTCACCAAGTTTTTTCCAAACTAGTGGCTTGAAACCCATTTTTAGTTTAGGCTTATGTACATAAAAGCTATCTGGTATGACACGTCCCTGCACGATATTTTCGCCAAGGCCCCAGATTGAGTTGATGAAAACTACATTGCGGAAACCTGTTTCAGTATCAAGAGTAAACATCACACCGCTGCTCGAGCTATCACTACGTACCATTTGCTGGACACCAACTGACAAAGCTACCTTAAAATGATCAAAGCCCATATCCTCACGATAACTAATAGCCCTAGTAGTAAAAAGGCTAGCAAAGGCACGTTTTATGGTGTCTAGTAGTTCTGCTTCACCATGAACCATGAGGTAAGATTCTTGTTGCCCTGCAAAGGATGCATTAGGCAAGTCCTCAGCTGTTGCCGAAGAGCGCACAGCAACATAAGCTTCTGGCATGTTAGCTTTGCTCGAGAGTGTATGGTAAGCCTTTAAGATCTCGGCTTTTAAGTCTTGGGGATAGTTACCACCATGAATAAAATTACGGATTTTACGTGCATGCTCAGCCATGTTTGTCACATCATCACGCTTAAAGTCCTCAAAAATATCCTCTATAATACTTTCTAAATTATTAAACTTAAGGAAATAACGATAGGCATCAGCAGTGACTGAAAAACCGTCTGGGACCTTTATATCTAAACTATCAAGTTCTCTTAGCATTTCGCCAAGCGAGGCGTTTTTACCGCCTACTTGGGCAACTTTGTCAATACCAGTATCTTTAAACCAAAGGATATGCTGCATTTTTTTCTCTTTCTAGATAAAAGCACAGTGTAGGGGCAGATCTGAATGTTTGCCATTACCTGCGTATCTGTCCCAATTTAGATTGTACAGTTTAACATCAAAGGGCAAACACATAGGCCTGCCCTGCCTGCCCTGACAAAGGAAGGGATGAGGGTCGCCCCTACAAAAGATGGTACAATAACGTTCCTTTGCCCCTAAACGTTGCCTAGGCACAGATGGAATTGCATACAAATGTTGATTCGATCGGACATTTTGCCACTTTATAATCATTTAATCACATCCTTAACAAAACTAAATTTTTGATTCAAGTTCCTGTGCCAGCAAACAGTACTTTACTAATGATAAATTCAGAATGAGTTGCAAATTGAATACTTTGAATATTTTTTGATTAGTCATTAAGTACTTCCTTAAGTATATCTTCAAGTAACTTTAGCTAGAGTTTAAAACTTAAGGACTACAAGAACATCGGTAAGATTCCTACGTGGTTTGTAGGATTTTTTCTGACATAAAAGAAAATGCTAGAGTCCTAAGAATCATGCTAGAAATAACAGGAAACACTAATTATAGGTTAAACTGGTTATGTTGTGGCTACTGTTAATGAGCTTAGACAAAGATTAAAACGTCCTTTAGAACTCGAGCAAAAAAACAATTATCAAGACAATGCTGTTGTAGGGGGGTTAGAAGGCCTACTAACAACTATAGGCAAACCTGTTGCCGATGTTCACAAACTTATAAGTGGCTATAGTGATATGAGTCTTGAGGAGCGTGAAGAGAGTATTAATCAAGCCATTACTCTTTTGGAAAACACTACCCCCAAAAGCAATGATAATAAGAAGCCAACTGCTAAACCTCAAAAAGGACCACTTAACCAAGAAAATTTAGATACTAGTCTTAGAGAAAACCTTATTGATCTAGGTACACATGCCGCAACTAAACTTTCAGCTATTGGCATTGTGAGTTATAGGGATTTATTATTTACCTTCCCTAAGCGCTACGAAGATCGCCGTACTCTACCTTATTTTACTGCCTTAACTAATCAAGAAGTAGCTACAGTTTCTGGGCTTGTAGTTAGCAGGAAAACTATAAAAAGCAAAAGAGGCATGGCTATTTTGCGAGTTTCTTTAGAAGATAAGTATAAGAATAAGTTGGCTGCTGTGTGGTTTAACCAAGCTTGGTTGGAAAAACAAATTTATCCGGGCCTTAGTATAATTGCTACAGGAAAAGTTAAACATCAAGGTAATCGTAAAGAGTTACATGTAAGTGAATTTGAAGTTGATGATGACAAAGAAAGCCTATCACATGGACGTATAGTAGGAATTTATCCTAGTACACAGGGTCTTTCACAAGCATATATACGCCGCTCCGTATATCGTTTATTAGAAAATACTGCTACCTTACCTGATTACTTGCCTAAAAAAATACTGACAACATATGATCTTGTTACTTTAAATACTGCTCTAAGGCATATTCACTTTCCTGAAAATGACCTACTTGCTGGAAAAGCTCTAAGAAGGCTTAAGTTTGATGAATTTTTGTTTTTAGAGTTGCGCATCTTACTAAATAGGGGCACTTCTTTGCTAGGCAAAGTCTTTAAGGTCAAAAAGAAAGTAATAAAAAGCTTTGAGCAAAGCTTACCGTTCAAATTAACAAATGCCCAGAAAAGGGTTTTAGACGAGATCTTGCAAGACATGCAAAACCCCAAGCAGATGGCGCGTTTATTGCAAGGTGATGTAGGCTCTGGTAAAACAGCAGTAGCAGCAGCAGCTATTTATGTGGCAATAGACAATAAAACCCAAGCAGCATTGATGGCCCCTACAGAAATTTTGGCAAGGCAGCATTTTACTAGTTTACAAGGCTATTTGTTTCCACTAGGAGTTAAATGTGAATTGCTAGTGGGCAGCATGACCAAAAAACAAGCTGATAGTGTCAGAGAAAAACTAAAAACAGGTGATATAGATGTGATAGTAGGTACACAAGCACTTATTCAAGAAAGTGTTGAGTTCCGTGACCTTGGTTTAGCAGTCATAGATGAAGAACATAGATTTGGTGTTGAGCAAAGGCGTAAGCTGCTAGCTGGTTTGCCTGATGTATTGGTGATGAGTGCTACACCTATTCCCCGCTCTTTGGCACTAACAATTTATGGTGACTTAGAGCTTTCAACTATTGATGAATTGCCTCCGGGGCGCAAACCTATAAGCACGAGATTAGTTAACGATAAAAAGCGCCGCGATGTTTACCGCTTTGCTTGGGGTGAAATTCAAAAAGGCAGGCAAGTTTATGTAGTCACACCGTTAATTGAAGAAAGTGAAGCAGAAGTAATGGCAGAAATTGTTTCGGCCGAGCAAATGTACGAAGACCTCTGTGCTATTATGCCCAAAAGCTGCCGTATTGATATCTTGCATGGTAAAATGTCTGGTGCAGAAAAAGAAGCGGTGATGGAGCGTTTTCGCCAACAAGAGTTTGATCTTTTAGTATCTACTACAGTAATTGAGGTTGGTGTAGACGTACCTAATGCTAGCCTTATGATTATAGAAAATGCTGAGCGTTTCGGGCTGTCCCAACTTCATCAACTTCGAGGGCGAGTGGGGCGTGGTGAGTATGAAAGTTATTGTATTCTTATAGCTGGTGACCGCAGTAAAAAAACTCAGCACCGCCTTGAAGTAATAGAAAAGTACTCAGATGGTTTTATTATTGCTGAAAAAGACTTAGAGCTGCGTGGTCCGGGTGAAATGAGAGGCACGCGGCAATCAGGTTTACCAGATTTAGTTTTAGGGGACTTAGCTAAAGATGGTGATGTTATTGAAAAGTCAAGAGAGCTTGCCAAGAAGATTTTAGAAGTTGATGAGGGGCTCGAGGCCAAATGGGCAGAAAGGTTAAAAGAGGAACTCAAAAGGCGAGTTGATCTTGTGGGATTCAGAGAAGTAATCTAGTTGCTACATTAGATCAGGTGTTTGGATTGTGATTCATCTGATTTGGGATTTTTCTGCTTAAAGTTTTTATTTGTTAACCGCTTCAATTCCAATCACAATAATTGAGTCATGATTGTGTCAGAGGAGATACTTTAGCTTGAATATATGTCAAGCTATGGGATATTCTTATTTTTGAAATATAGTTTAATTAATTTGCTTTTTACACTTTGCTGTCTAGCATTCACTCAAAATAACGAATTAGATTACTACCCATATCCTCAACCAGATGCTGGCTATGTAACAGATTTAGCCAAATTGTTACCTCCTCAGGAGCAAGAAAGAATAGAAAAATGGTTGTGGCAAGTTGAAAGACGTACTAATATTGAAATTATTGTAGTTACGGTAGAATCTTTAACAGATTATCCAGATGCTGAGAATGATTCTATAGAATCCTTTGCCAAAGGCCTTTTTAATAGGTATGGTATTGGCAATATGCCAGAAAATAATGGTATTTTGCTCCTAGTTAGTTTTAGAGATCGTGAAGCACGTATTGAGTTAGGGACAGGTTATGGTCATGCTCGAGATAGTGATGCTAATGACATCATACAAGGAATTATTGTACCAGCTTTCCGTAAAGGCGATTATATTGCTGGTGTCAGTGAAGGGGTAGAGCAGCTAGCTAGTGAATTTGCTGGGGTAAGGATAGGCTTTCCTTGGAACATTGTCATCTTTATTGTTACTGGCCTAATAATACTACTAGTAGGAATTAGCCTTATCAAAAGTGGTAAACGTGGCTGGGGTTGGGTACTTATAGGTCTGGCTCTAGTTTTCATGTTGGCAGCAATTTATCTTGTAGTTAGTATAATGCGTAATATCCCCAATTCTTCTAGTGGTTCTTGGTCATCTGGTGGGGCAGGTGGATTTGGTGGTGGGTCTTCGGGTGGTGGCGGTGCGTCAGGGAGTTGGTAGTAATGATGATATGTCCAGAATGTGGGCTTAATCAGCCAGAAAGTACTATGTGCCAAAGCTGTGGAGTCGTTTTCAGTAAATTAACAGAGGCAAAAGAAGAACTTGAAAACAAGAAAGTCCTATTTGGTATGCAGGATATTGAATTAAGATCACCTAGCTATGCTGATGATATTTCAGGGATAAAAGGTAATTTATTAAGGTTTATTGATAAGGCATTAGCTCAGCTATGGTTTTCAATTTTTAGAAATTCTGCCAAATAAATTTTTAGCCTATTACATTTCTTCAATCATGGTTTGCATTACCGTATAATCATCGGTATCCTCTATGCCCTCGAAATCTTCAGAGGGAGCTTCTATAAACCCACTTACTTCAAAGCCAGTTTGCTCGAGCCAAATCTTAACCCACTTAAGTAGTTCCTTTTTAGTGAATTTACGTGCTCGAACAAGCATTTGTTCACCATCAATATAGTATTTTGCCCCATTAAGTTGCTCTTTAAGTTCTTGATAAATCTCAGTTCTGTCAGAACCATAAGGATCTTTAGTTTCACCAAGTGCATCAATGCTTATACAAATAGAAAGCTTGGGGAAATTTGGAATATCGGGAACAAGGTATATTTCTTCCCACACAGCTCTAGGCTTATCCCATTCATGTGGTATGTAGTATTTCCAGCGGTAAGTTTTTTTGCCATTATTTCCTAGTGATTTAATAAAGCTCATTGCTAATAGCTTAACAACATCCATTTAAAAGTACATCCTAATTTTTGCACTCGAGTTGAAAAACTATATTAATAGTTAGCTGAAAAATTTGGGATTTACCCTCGCCTGTCCTAGAGCATAGCGAAGGAAATGCAGTTCCAAACCTTGGAGTTTTGAAAACCTCCAAGGTTTCATAGAATCAACTTTATGAGCCTTCTTTTTGTACATTAGTTAACGAAAATCCTTTAGATAATTGTTTGCAGTGATTGGTTTGCTGCAATTATAATGACCTACAAAGATATTTTCACTTTACTACTCTTCTTTCATGGCATCATCTAACGTAACAACCTTTAAGGGGTACTAGGGCCTATTTAAGGAGTAAAATTAATGCTAATAAGGTATCAGCACATCTTTATCATTTTAGCCTTTCTGTTTAATGAAGCAGCTTTCTCAGAACTTTCTTTAGAAACCTATAACCATGGTTCTGAAACTTTTCAGATACCACAAGACTGGGTAGTAGAGGTTACTGAGCAGGATGGGTTTGAGTTAATGCTAATTAGTCAAGAACCAGATCAAGATACATCGGCTGCCTTACTATTAATGCGCGGTCAAGGTGCCAACCGTACACTACAAGACTTTGTGAATTCCCTAATAGATGAATTAGAGCTTCTAAATGTCAAAGTATTGGATGAGGAAATTCAAGCTAACAGCTATAAGTTATTGATTAGTGGCTCTGATAGTAATAGTGTTAAAGGTAAATATATCTTTTATGCTTTTGAGACAAGCACCCAGCTTAATATTTTAGCGTTTGCTGCACCTCTAAAAGGTTTTGAAAAATTAGGTGGAGAAAGCTTACTTTTTAGAGTTTTTGAAGACTACTTGGCTGCTAGTAATCAAGAAACCCCACAAATAAGTAACATTAACTCTAAAACAGAACAGCATTGGTGGTTTGGCGTTTGGGAAACAAACTTTAATGGCTACACCGTTCGTATGACTAATCGGACAGATGGTAGCTATACTTTTGAGATAAACACTGATCCTATCTACCGTGAGCAGGGTACTTGGCAGCTTAATAAAGATAAACTTACTCAAACTTGGGTAGATCCTAGGACAGGTGAGGCCAAAGAAGAAGTTTATGACCTCATTCAACTTCCTAATGGCGTAGTTAATATGTCTGGAGGTAATTTGGAGGGTAATATTTTTGACTACAAAAAGGTCTCAGACTTGACCAAGCCTGCTCCAGTAGCAAGTAAGTCTGTGCCATTTGTACCAATAGTGAGAAGCGAAGCTGTTGTTACAGAGCCACTTACCAACAAGTGGTTTTTAGGTGAATGGATAACGCGTGACATTGGTATCTTCTTGCTAGAAAACCACTCAGATGGTAGCTATGTACTTCATGCGGGCAACATAATTATAAAGGGAGCTTGGAAGTTAAGTAATGATTACTTAGTTTTAAACTGGATAAGCCCTATTAATAACCAAAAGAAGCAAGCTAATTATGCTATAGAACAGGTATCAAATAATTCTTTTCGTGTCACTGGTGGAGACTTGGGCTTACAAAGTTTGCTCTATGAGCGTTATAAACCAGACGAAGGACTTAACCCTAAACTAAGTTGGTTGTTAGGTAGTTGGTGGGGGTTCTCTAGTTTAGACAAATGGACTTTTAATTTTAAGCCCGATGGTAACTATCAGTTGGAGATCTCAAATGTTTTTAGTGGGGATACTCTCGAGCAAGGCACTTGGTGGGTTGAAGAGACTGGTTTACACTTAAGCAACTACCCTGATATTACTTTTGCTTATAGAACCCCTGATGACTTAATACTTTATCTAACTGGTAGCGGTTTAGATGATGAGTTCTTTCAAAAAGTTCACGATCCCAGCCGAACAGATATATCATTTGCAGGTCAGTATATAAGGGAACATCAGACTTTAACCTTGCGTGCTAAGGGTAATTCTTATGAGGGTTCCTTACTTATTAGAGATAAATCTTATCCTGTAACTGCGAGGGCTGAAGGTGATCAATTAGTGTTGTTAGTGCATACTGCTGATGGGGTTGAGCAGGAGGTTTACCGCTATGCTCGAGACAAGCTAGTAGCAGAAGATCTTATAGGAGGGATGGTCGCTGGTGATTTTGAGAAGGTTTCAGAAACAGCCCTACCTAGCGTATCTGAAATCACTTGGCACTGGATAAAAACTGAGGATATTGTACAAGATGACAGCATTATTCTGTTAGCAGATGGGCGTTATTTAGAAACAGATTATACCAAGGTTACTGAAGTTACCAAGTATGAAACAGAGGGATCTTATAAGATAAAAAAAGGTCTGATTACCTTTGATCCTGTTTGTGGAAAGCCTTTTAGCCGTAGGCTTAAGCAAATTGAGAACCATATGATACTTTCTGGAGACGATTTTGCCTTAACTTATATGGCAGCTCCACCAACTAATAATCAGTATATGCTTGACTATTTAGCAGCTCGAGATAAGCAAATTGAACAGGAAGTTGCTCAATGGGAGGCTACTATTTCTTTAGCTCCTGCACAAGTGGATTTACGCATTCCCCCATCAGATGTAGTGCCCATAGATCCTAACCCAGAAGAGGTCTACTCAGATGCCACAGCATTTGCAGCAATGCAGCTTTACCCACAAGCTCCCACAGGGAATTTTTATGCCTATGATATTTATGGTAGTTTCCGAACCTTTACCAGTGCTGGTATAATTTTTAATAATGAAAATCAAATAATTGACTATGGTAAGGGTGAATACCACGATGAATTCCGCTACTACTTTTTTCCAAATGGACGCATGTTTATTTATATAGAAACTTACTTTGATGCTATCTCGATAACTCACCCTCCTACTCCAAACGTTAAGCCTATTTGGGGTCGTTATCGTATTGAAGGCGACACTCTCTATGCTGAAACAGATTTGGGTGAAGTCATTACTTTTGATCTTTTGTATGGACGTAGAACCATCAGATATGATGAGACCTGCTATGATAATATAAAAACTGTAAGTGGGCCTTGAATTCTTAGTAAAGAAATCTGGGATTTTACCTTAAAAGCTTGTAAACGTTGTAAGAAGAAGTTTTATGATTATTTGGAGTGGTTTAGGATTTCTTGTGGTTATAATTGGAATTGGAAGTTTGGTTTTAGCCCAATGGCTTACAGGAATAGTTTTTCAGGATCCTAATTACTATAGTGCAAATAGTTGGCCAAAGATAGCTGGGTTGGTCTTAGCCGCGATACTTACATGGCTCTTAAGCCTTGCCTTAAATAAACAAGCAGGACGTGAGCTTGTAGACCCTGAAACTGGACAAAGAATAGTGTTACGTCGTCAGCATAGTTTCTTCTTTATACCTGTTCAGTACTGGGTGCTTGTATTTATTGGTTTAGCTGTTATTGCTTTCTTTGTGTGGTAGTTGTCATTTACCTCAGGGATGTAATTTAGATTGCTTCATTAGCCTTTCCTTTCTAGCTCTCGTTATTTTATGTTATCTACATTTTGCAGAGTACTGAATTATATATTCGCACCTAACAACCACCTTCTAAAGGAGGAGAAAATGAGTTCAAATTTTTCAAGACTTTCTCTCAAAATTGGGCTTCTATTGATTGGTTTGATCGTCCTTGATCTATTGTCCATATCGGGTATTGCCCAAGAGACAAACGCAGGCCTAACAGCAAATGTGCAAACGATCGAAAGTGGCACCTACGATCTAAACGGTCAAGCCTATGCAGCTGATATCGGCACCTTGCTGGCACCTGAAACTAGAAGCAAAGCTGACTCGAGGCTCATCGAACTACCTCTTATCAGGATTCACGCAACAGGTGATGAGCCTGCTGAGCCCATCTTCTTGCTCGCAGGTGGGCCGGGTGGCAGCAATGTTAGGTGGACTGATCCCACACTTGCAAGACTCCTCGAACATCATGATCTAGTAATGGTTGGCTACCGGGGAATAGATGGCTCGGTGTCCCTTGATGCACCAGAGGTCACCGAAGTTTACAAAACCTTTAAAGAGAACCCGCTGTCTAGTGAGAACCTGCAGCGCCTAGGGCAAGCCTACTCTGCAGCCTTTCAACGCTTGCAAGCAGAAGGTATCGATATGGACAGCTACACTATGATCGATGTCATTGATGACTTGGAAGCAGCTCGAGAGCAACTAGGCTATAACCAGATCAACCTCTATGGCCGCAGTTACGGTACCCGTGTCGCTTACCTCTATGGCCTACGTTATCCTGAAAGTTTACACCGCTCGGCAATGCTAGCAGTCAACACACCCGGGCGCTTTGTTTGGGAGCCAGAGAGAATAGACGCACAACTACATTATTACGCTGAGCTGTGGCAAAAAGATGCTGAGGCCGTTGCTAGGAGCCCCGACATTCTCGCCACCATGCAAAATGTGCTGGCAACCTTACCCCAAGAATGGGAGGGATTCAGAATTGATCCTGACAAGGTGAGAACCATCACCCATTTTCAGCTGTTCCAGCGCTCGAGCGCTGCCCAAGTTTTTGATGCTTATGTTGCTGCTGAAAACGGTGATTACAGTGGGCTGGCCTATTTATCGGTTGCTTACGACCAGATCATTCCTACCTCAGCGAATTGGGGTGACCGTGCCTCAAAAGCACTGAGTGCTGATTATGATCCCAACCGAGATTATGAAGCAGATATGGATCCAGCAGGTTCAATCCTAGGTTCCCCACTCTCAAAAGAACTGGGTGTACTTAAGGATGTAGTCTGGCCAATTCAACCTATTCCAGAGGAGTACCGGACCTTACGCATATCGGAGGTTGAGACTTTGCTGGTCAATGGCAGCATTGATTTTTCTACACCAGTTGAAAATGCTCGAGAATTATTACCTTTCTTACCTAATGGCGAGCTAGTAGTACTTGCCGAAATGGGGCACGTGACAGATTTAGTAACACGCCAACCTGAAGCACTTCTTCATCTCTTGGAGGCTTTTTATCTTTCGGGTGAAGTTGACGACTCTCAATTCAAATATGAACCGATGAACTTCACACCTGATAAGACCTTCCAAGAGATAGCTAAAGAGTTTGTGGCACAAGCTGCTATTCCTCAAGAATCGTTGGAGAAGCGTTTGCAAGCTGCTCTCGAGGCTACCGTAGCAAACCCAGATACTGTGTTCCCGGGTGCACTACTTTTTGTCAACAGTCCTGAGTTAGACAATTGGTCTGGAGCAGCGGGCGTGAGAAACATTGACACGGCTACCCCCTTGAAACCTGATGATCTGTTCCGTGCAGGCAGCATCATAAAACCTTTTGTGTCAACAGTTGTGCTCCAACTAGTTGAAGAAGGCCTGCTGTCCTTAGATGACCCCATGCCAATGGTACTGCCTGAGAGCATCACTACCAGATTTGCTAACAGCGACTATATCACGGTACGGATGTTGTTGAACCATACTAGTGGGATTCCAGAGTGGCTCACCGAGGCTGCTATTGAGGAAATCGCCGCTAACCCAGCAAGGGTTAGAAACGTTGATGAATACTTTGATCTAGCAACTTCACAAGAACCCTATTTTGCACCGGGGGAAAGCTGGACCTACTCAAATACAGATTACAACCTGCTAGGCCTAGTGATAGAACAGGTTACAAGTCGGTCATGGCGTGAAGAGGTTCGTGAGCGCATTATTGAGCCACTGCAATTGGAAAATACGCAGCTACCTGAGCCGGGCAATATATTTATTCCAGATAATCATGCGCATGGTTACAACTTCCTGCCATCTGATGGTACAGCACTTGATCTTACAGGGATAGACCCGTCGATGGCAGGGGCTGCTGGAGGTCATGCCCTAGTTACAACCACTACAGATCTGGTTCGCTTCCTAGAAGCGTTATTAGCTGGTGAATTGTTCCAACAAGCTGAAACTCTAGAGGAGATGCTTGCATTTGTTGAGGTGACTTATCCAGATTGGAACGGTTACGGTTTGGGGTTGATGAACATGACCTTTCCTGGGGGCATTGAAGCAATTGGGCATCTTGGTGGCACTGGTGGATTTAGTTCCTTCGTTGGTTATTTTCCTGCTTATGACATGACCATTGCGACTGTGATTACCACGCAAGGTTCTGTGGGGCAAGTCCTCGCGCCTATCTTTGAAGTGCTAGCACCTGATGTTCAAACTAGCACCCCAAACAATGCATATGAAAACCCAGAAGTGAAGGCGTTCACGCCCGCTATCACTGATGCTGGTGGAAACGTTATCGCAGGCAGCATTGCTTCCCTAGAAAAAATCACCTTAGGTGGTGTTGACCAGTGGGTTCTTATTCGCGGTGCTGATATTACCAAACCAGTCTTGCTTGTGTTGCATGGTGGACCGGGCTTTGCTATGACACCTTGGCTTGAACTGTTCCAAAAGGCAAAACTTGAAGAGGATTTCGTGGTGGTGCACTGGGATCAGCGAGGTGCTGGCAAATCTTACTCCAAAACCCTTAGTGCAGAAGACATGCACGTTGAAAATTTCATCAATGATACATTGGAGTTAACAGACATATTGCGTAACAGATTTGAGCAAGACAAAATCTTTATGACGGGTCATTCTTGGGGAAGCGCTCTAGGTTTCCTAACCATCATGGAGAATCCCGAACCTTATCACGCTTACATTGCCAGTGGCGAGGCAGCACACTGGAACAAAAGGCAAATAATGTCTTATGAGTGGGTTTTGGCACAGGCAAGAAACACAGGTGATGACAAAGTTATTGAGGCTCTAGAAAGCCTCGAGCCCTTTGATCCGACTAGTTTAGAGCACATAACTGCCAAAAATCAGTTTTTGGACCGCTACCGTGGTGGAGACTACTATACTGAGGGGCTTTGGGATAAGTACTTGGAGTACGTGCTCAGCGGACAGAGCTCAGCTTATACCGACACCGAGGTTCAAGCCTACACCCTAGGCTTAGAATTTGCATCACAAACTGTATCCCTAGAGATTGCGCAGCAGGATTATGATCTCTTTCGAGATTTCCCCAAATCCTCAATCCCCATTCACTTCTTTGCAGGTCGGCACGATCATGTAACACCTAGTGAATTGACAGAAGCATACTATGTCTTTCTTGAGGCTCCGGCCAAGAGCTTCACTTGGTTTGAAGACTCAGCCCACACCATGATGTTTGATCAACCGGACAAGTGGGCTGAGGAACTCATCAGGATTGCTCAGGAGACGCTCAAACAATAAATAAGGGAACTCCCTCCCACCCTTATTGTGGCTGGGGTGAAGGATGACCTTCCCCTTGATTTGTTGAAGCAATATGCCAATACAATTGAGGGACGCTGTTTTAATTTATAGCAGGAGAGCGGTCATTGGATCCCTTACAAGAATCCGCAGAGGGCTGTTGATCTGCTCATGGACTTTATCAAGAATATAGGAACTATCAAGAGCTATAGCTAATAACAGTATGTCAGAAAAAGTCTGACATGCTTTGTCAGAAAATTACTGATGCTAGTTACATAGAAAGGTGGGTTAAACTCTAAATTGATTAATGTTTGTAAATTTTGCTCATGGCTTTGACACCACTGGGTAAGGAGTTAAGAAAATGTTTCACTGGTCACTTAAAATCTTTTTAGGACTCATAATGATGACGATGTTGTTTCCATTAGGAACTAGTCAGACTCAGGATGTTTCACAATTTAATAAAGAAGCTGTTGCCAACACCCCACTTATCCCACGCCAAGTTCTGTTTGGCAATCCCGACAAGGTCTCTGTTCAACTCAGTGCAGATGGAACTAGGATCAGTTACCTCTCGCCACTAGAAGGGGTGCTCAATGTTTGGGTAGCACCTGTAGATGATCCCATGGCAGCCAAACCAGTAACCAATGATACGGGTCGTGGCATTCGTGGCTATTTTTGGGCCTACACAAATAAACACATTCTGTACATTCAAGATAAGGAAGGCGATGAAAATTGGCACGTCTATAGCGTGAACCTAGATAATGGTGATGTCAAAGACCTCACCCCTTTAGCTGGTATTCAAGCACGCATTCAGGCAGTTAGCCCAAACTTTCCAGAAGAAATCGTTGTTGGGTTGAATGACCGAGTACCACAACTGCATGACCTGTACCGAATTAATATTGAGTCTGGTGAACGGCAGATTATTCTGAAAAACAAACAAGGTTTTGCAAGGTTTGTGTTGGACGATGATTACATAATTCGTGTTGCTACAAGATTAACACCTGATGGAGGGAAGAAGTATTTCGTACCAAGAAAGATAGTTGGCTGGAAATCATACTTCAAAGTACCGATGGAAGATACGCTTAGCACGGGTATGATTATGTTTAACAAAAAGGGCAATTTTATCTACATAATAGATAGTCGTGACCGAGATACCTCAGCTTTGTATACACTTGATGTTAAATCAAAGGAGCAAAGCTTGGTTGCTGAGGACTCGAGCACAGATGTAAGTGATGTCATGTTCCATCCTACCGAAAAGACTGTGCAAGCAGTTGCTTTTACTTATGAGCGCAAGCAATGGCAAATTATTGATGAAGAGGTCGCTGATGACCTGACCTATCTAAGTAGTGTGGCAGACGGCGATGTTGAAGTGCTTGACCGCACGCTTGATGATAAGTTCTGGATTGTCGCTTACCTATTAGATGATGGTCCGGTTGCTTTTTACTACTATGATCGTGCTAAGCAAGAAGCCAAATTCTTATTTACTCACCAACAGGCATTAGAAAACGTGCCACTGGCAAAGATGCACCCGGTGGTTATTCCTTCACGTGACAGATTAAATCTAGTCAGTTACTATACTCTGCCCATCGGAAGTGATAGCAATAATGATGCACGACCAGATGCTCCCTTGCCAATGGTGCTGCTGGTTCATGGTGGTCCTTGGTTCCGTGATAGCTGGGGCTACAATTCGTTACATCAAATGTTAGCCAATCGTGGCTATGCTGTTCTGAGTGTCAATTTCCGTGCGTCTACTGGTTTTGGCAAGGCATTTATTAACGCAGGTAATCTCGAGTGGGGAGGCAAGATGCACAATGATCTTATCGACGGGGTCCAGTGGGCTATCCAAGAAGGGATAGCTGATCCAGAGAAAATAGCCATTATGGGTGGTAGTTATGGTGGCTACGCAACGCTATGGGGCTTGACCAATACACCAGAGGTGTTTAGTTGTGGTGTTGATATTGTGGGTGTATCTGATTTAGTCACTTGGATGGAGACGATTCCACCTTACTGGAAGCCACAGCTTGATCTATTTGCTACTCGCATTGGTGACCATCGCACAGAAGAAGGTCATGCGCTCCTGACTGAACGTTCGCCGCTGACTTACTATGACCAGATCACTAAACCACTCTTGATTGGTCAGGGTGCTAATGATCCTCGAGTACCCCGTGTTCAATCCGATAAAATTGTGCAGGCTATGCAAGAAAAAGCTATTCCAGTAACCTATGTGCTTTATCCAGATGAGGGACATGGTTTTGCGCGCCCCGAGAACAGTCTTTCTTTCTTTGCAGTTGCTGAAGCTTTTTTAGCTGAGAACTTAGGTGGGCGCTTTGAGCCTGTTGGTGATGACTTTGCAGGTTCAAGCATTACAATCCCTGTTGGAGCTGAAGATGTGCCCGGTTTGGCTGAAGCACTCACCAATTAACTTTTCAAGGCCTGAATTAAGATAAGTAAACCATGATTTTCCTTATTAAACTCTTTCACAGCATAATTTACATCTTTATGACTACTTGTGTAGGCTATCTATTCTATGCTGGTGTGACAAAAACCTATGATTGGAAGCTCGGTTTTGCTCTAGGCATGATTGGGCTCGAGTTAATCATCCTTCTGCTAAGTGGTAAACGTTGTCCACTAACTCTACTGGCAAAGCGATTGGGGGATAAAACAGGCAACGACCTGATTGCTGATTATCTGCTGCCAAGGTGGGCAGCGCCACTCACCATTCCGTTTTGCACACTCTTAGTTACTTTAGGTCTAATTCTTATAGCCCTCAACGCTCTACTTTATACTCAATAAACTTTCTTAGCTAAAATGCCAATTACTTACTTTAGCACCATTTAATCTACTCATATAACAGGCTTTAGAAGTTTAAATTGCTCACGCATTTCCTCTAAAGTTTTTGCCTTAGTATCAATAAGCCCTTGTTCAAAAAGGAATTTATCCGTATATCCCGGTAGTACTCGAGCCCGTGTGAAAAGTGGTATTGTGCCGGGATTTACCTTGTTGGTGATATCAGCAAGATTGTTAGTACAGTTACTAGCTAGGCTATGGTAAAAACGTGGGTTTTGCTCGAGGCGAATAGTTTCTTTTGCTAGCTCGAGGAAAAGTTGAGCGTTAAACTCTGGCGTTGTAGCAAGTGGATATTTGTATACCTCACGATCAAAGTACACAAACCTACGATTAATGAAATCCTGCTCAGTTCCCCACAAGTAAATAAGCTCAAAATTGCGCCAGAGACCTGCCCAAGCTGCAAATTTTTCCCCTGCTTCTTTACGAGCTTCTATTGAGAATGCTACTGACTCACCATCTAAAAAATCAAACACAAAAAGTGTATGTGCTATTGCCTTCCAGTTTGCAAAGGGCTCTTGTACTAGCCAAACTTGGCTTATCTGACTAGGAATAAAAGTTTGGTCAATATAGTCAACTGACAAAACCCTCTCTAGTTCATAATGCCAATCACGGACACCTTCTATAGTCACCTCATCAGCATTAATTGTTACATGAGGGAATACGGCGACATCATCAGCCCAAACTCGGTCGGCACGCGGTTGGCGAATTCCAATAGTAAAGTACCAAACAATAAGCACAACACATAGAATGGCTAATGCGATAAAACGTGGTTTTAAGAACCTTTGCAATATATTTTGTTTTCTTACTGTAGAGGCCAAATCACAGGCCAATCTTGTGGAGCAAGAATCATTTCTTCACCCTGTTTATCTGCTTCTTCACAAGATTGTGAGTGCATTTCAACAAGGTAAGCAAAACTAGACTCAAAGCGGTAGCGTGATAAGTCACCACAACCCCCAACGCCTCGAGCTCGGCTAAATAACTTGAGTTCTTTTGTTTCGGCATTAAAAGTTGGCAAACCAGCAACCTCGATATTAGAACTCAAGGAGTAACTAGCATTTTGGGAAGAAACGTGTGGGAAACTTAGTAGGAAGCCTTCTTGCCATTTCTCATTATAAGCCATATAGATATAGCCCGGTTGATAAGCACCTAAGTAGGTCTGAATTTCAAGCAAGTACCAGTCAGACTCGAGTGGGTAGAAATTCATATAAGCAGGGTCATCTGCTGCTAAATTGCTATGGGTTTCTAAAAAAGTGTCCTCATAGCTTTGGGGCCATTTTAGGAAAGTATGCCATGCCTGACGGTCAGTATATGTCATTTCGGAGGTTATGCTTGGAGGGGTCGCTCGAGCGAAAGCCAAAGTTACCAAGATTAAAAATAGTAACATAAATATTCTCATACTTTATTTTAAATATTAAATATGAACACTATAAGCAGGCATGCAAAATTTGTTGTGAAGCATATGCAAGTATTAGCCCTATATTTCTGTTGAAGTGGGACTATAGCAGATTTTAAAAACTCATACTTTCTTTTGCATAGGTGCTTAGATGTTCAGATAAATATTGATTTTATCAACACAAGAAACGTCATCCTGAGCGCAGCGAAGGATCTCTCATTCGTTAATGCCCTTAAAGATTCTTCGTCGCTATGCTCCTCAGAATGACATGTTCACAGAAGGGGTTTTTTAGAGGGAAAAACTTTTCTTGAGAACTATACTAAAGTAAAGGTCTAATATTTTTGCACTAACATCTCAAAAAACCTGTTTACTTACCACCGTATAAAGTGAGTCTGCTTTCAACAAAATTTTTCCCTGCTCTGATAGTTCTGCAATTTGATTAAGATGCTTTTCTTTGAACTCATTAATCTTATCAGTATCTATCTGGTTTAATAAACCTTTATAGCCTGCACTATTTAGCAGCGACCACCAATCATTAATTCCTATTTTATAACGAATTTTGTGACTAGTAATGCTAATATTCTCTGCACTAACTTCTTGGCATAGATCATATATCTGCTCATTAGTCTTAAGTTTAGTTTTTGATAGCTTGGGCATTTCAACTTTATATTCTTTTAATAGTTCAGCAAACATCTTTTCAAAAGGGGTAAAAGCATTAGTGGTAAAACTGGAAAATGCAAGTTTTCCATTAGGTTTTAAGGTTTTGTACAGCTCTTTAAATGTGTGAGTTATTTCTGGAAAGAAAAATAATCCGTAACCACAAGTAATAACATCAAAGGTTGAATCTTCATATTTTAATTGCTCAGCATCGTTTTTGAGGAATCTGATCTTTTTTAAGTTTTTACCTTGCGCTTTCTTCTGAGCTTGGTGCAACATTTCAGTTGAAATATCAATGGCATCTATTGTTAAATCAGGAAACTTTTCTGCGGCGTGAATAGCAACTGTGCCTGTACCTGTAGAAACATCTAGCATCCTTTTAGCACCTTCAAAATCAACACAATTAATTAAGTTTTGTGCAGAAACTAAGAAAAAATGGTTTGTGTCGTAACGTGTTGCAACAGCGTTAAAAGTAGTTTCAATTTGTTTCTTTTGCTCATGGGATAACATAACTCTTAAGAATAACCTCTATTATAACCTTCCAGCCCTGTTGAAGATTAACTACCATTTCTTACCGCATTGATTATAACACCCTATACCAACTAAAGGGCATGTTATTCTAGCTTTTAGAGAGCTATGTATCTATTCCTGCACCAAACACTACCTAAATTGATCGGATTTTTGGCAACTGCACTGTACTTAGGATTGTTCATACTGGGAATTGCTGCAGGGAAAAACTCCTGCAATGGAAAATTCTACGATTACTTTGAACTTAGTATCCTTATATTTGCTCTCATCATCCTTACAGCATTACCGATTCCTCTCTGGAATAATTATTCGTTTACACAACGTACCATTAGGGTTTTAGTTTGGATTTTATGTTTTGCCTTACTTGGTCTAGTGGTTTGGATAGGTGGTTTGCTTGCAGGTGATATAAAATTGCTTTGTGGCTTCCTTTAGAAGGAATAAAGTCATCTTTAAGGAAATAGCATGGCAGGTTTTCCAAGGCAATACTTAATCCTCACTAGCATTTCGCTAAGCATATTAATTGTAGTCGTGTTATGGATTATATGGTTAATAAACCTTGCTCCCCAATCTGGTCATACAGTTACAGAAAATCCTTCAGATACAATTATAATTGTTTACCCCAACCGTGACACCCTCACTATAATTAAACCTCAGAACAACCCTATCGAAATTCAGCAACCCCATCAGAATATAGGTACAGAGGAGTTAGAAATTCTTATTAGAGCAGCAGTGGTTGATGTAATATTCAAAGACAGAGAAATTGATAATCAAAAAGTAACTGCGCAGGGATTAACAAGGCGTGAGTTTGAGGAACTTGCTGAACGTTTGGGAAATCCAGATCATGAAACTAGCCAAGCAGTACTAAAATTAATAGCAGAAGGTAATTTGGCTGAGGCAATTGTTCTTAAAGAGAGGCAAGTTAATGAACGCCGAGAACAATCAGAGATTGAGCAAGAAGAGTTGGTGCAGGAGCTTGTTGACCTTAGTTTGATGGGAGCATTTATAAGCCCTGAGAAATCATTATTGCACTTACAAGAAGCTGTTAACCTTGATGGGAAAAACCTTAAGGCTTTAAATCTGTTGGGCTTATTACAACTCCGATTGGGCAAACTTGATGATGCTATTGCTTCCTTCAAAGAAGTAAATGAACTAGCTAGTCAGCAAGGTGATAAGGGGTTCCAAGGCATAGCTACTGGCAATCTAGGAGTAGCCTACAATCATTTGGGGGAATATCTAACAGACATTCATTACTTTGAAAAAGCTCTAAAAATTGCTCAGGATACTGATGATAGAAGAAATGAAGGTATCCAACTTGGCAATCTAGGAATTGTCTACTATAATTTGGCGGAATATCCAGAAGCTATTACTTACTACAAAAGAGCTCTAAGCATTGCTCAGGATATTGGTGATAGAAGCAATGAAGGTATTCAACTTAGCAATATAGGAATATTCTATAAAAATTTTGGGCAAAATCAAAAAGCCATAAATTACTTCCAACAAGCCCTAAACATTGCTCAAGAGGTTGGAGATAGAAGAAATGAAGGCATCAAATTGGGAAATCTGGGAAATATATATCATGATTTGGGACAATATGAAGTAGCTTTTGACTTCCACCGTCAAGCCCTAGGCATTGCCCGGGAGATTAAAGATAGAAAAAATGAAAGTGTTCAACTTGGAAATTTGGGAAATGATTACCTCGAGTCAGGACAATATGAATTAGCTCTTGACTTTCACCATCAAGCCCTAGACATTGCTCGAGAGATTGGAGATAGAAAAAATACAAGTGTCCAACTTGGAAATTTGGGAAATGATTACCTTGAGTCAGGACAATATGAATTAGCTCTTGACCTTCACCATCAAGCCCTAGACATTGCTCGAGAGGTTGGAGATAGAAAAAACGAAAGTGTCCAACTTGGAAATTCGGGAAATGACTACCTCGAGTCAGGACAATATGAATTAGCTCTTGACTTTCACCATCAAGCCCTAGACATTGCTCGAGAGATTGGAGATAGAAGAAATACAAGTGTCCAACTTGGAAATTTGGGAAATGACTACCTCGAGTCAGGACAATATGAAGTAGCTCTTGACTTTCACCGTCAAGCCCTAGACATTGCTCGAGAGATTGGAGATAGAAAAAATGAAAGTGTCCAACTTGGGAATCTGGGAAATGACCATCTTGAGTCAGGAGAATACCGAGCAACTAGCTATTACTTCAAACAAGCCCAAGATATTTCTCTGATAATGGAGGATATAAAAAATGAAGGCTCATGGTTTACAAGTAAGGCAAAAATCTACCCAAATTTTGAACACTATCAACAAGCCACTAACTACTATGAAGAAGCCCTAAGTATTGCTCAGGAAATAAGTAGTAGAAAAAACGAAAGCATACAGTTGGGTAATCTAGGAATAGTCTATAACAATCTAAAGCAACATCAAGAGGCTATCAAGTATTTCCAACAAGCCCTAGAAATTGCTCAGGAGATCGGAGATAAAGAGAATGATTTTTGGCTTGGCAACCTAGGAATTGCCTACCGCGAGTTGAGGCGTTATCAAGAAGCTATCAATTACTTCCAACAAGCCCTAGAAATTGCTCAGGAAGTTAGAGATAAAGAGAATGAAAGCACTTGGCTTAACCACTTAGGAGTTACCTACTATAATTTAGGACAATACCAAGAAGCCATTGGCTACCACGAGCGAGCCATAGAAATCGCTGTAGAGGTTAGGAGCAAAGAAAAAGAAGGCAATTTGCTTACTGACATAGGAAAGATTTACCTTAGACTTGAACAACCCTCAGAAGCTGAAAAATATTTCAACCAAGCGATTGTTGTCTTTGAAGAAATCAATCCTCCTAGAGTAAATTTAGTTAGGGATTTACTAAAAACCCCTAACTAACCATAAATTTATATGAGGTAGTAAAATCGAGGGCAAATTTTTTGTCAAAATAGTTAGACTAGCCCTATTTGTGTGGGGGGTGCAATAGCAATTGTGATTGTGTCAGTGGTACTTTACTATAATGGGAAATGGCTCAAGCGTCTCAAATATAGGCAAGAGTAACAACAATCGTTAAAAGAGTAAAGAGCATCCCTGTTTATAAGTCTGTAGACGGTGATAAAAAACTACTCTAACTTTCCTGCTAATAAAAAAATTTTGAAATAAACTTCTATTTAGCACACCACAAAAGGATGCTGAATAGAAAGGATTTCTTAATGAAAACTCAAACAAAAGTATATTTCAATTTATTAGTGGTTGTACTGTACTTAGTATTGTTCGCACTTGGAATTGCTACAGGCACTTTGCCCGAAGAGTTATCTGCCTATATCACACTTAGCATAGTTACCTTTGTTTTCATTATCCTTATGGCGTTACTGATTCCTCTCAAAAATAGTCGTTCGCTTTTAGGACGCATCACTTGGACTTTACTTTGGGTTTTAGGTTTTGCTGCACTTGGTTTAGGAATTTGGGTGGGTGGTTTCATGATTGGCTTTAGTTCCGTAGATTTACGACTTTTCTAATGGATACTGTGGTTAATCAATGAATCAATGTGTAATGAAGAAACTCCCGAAAGCACTTATCTGAACTTTGATCTATGTGATTATGGTGATGGGCTTTGATTTTACCGTTCCTCCCATAAAGTTTACTCCTAAAAGCACTCGAGGTTTTTCTAGCAAACTATATAAAAACATAAGAACCCTTTCGCAATAATGTTGAAAAATGGTAAATATGATGAATAACCTATCACTCAAGCGTGCTATTCCCTTACCACTTTTGATTTTTTATGGTCTAGGAACAATGGTGGGTGGGGGATTTTATGCTTTGCTGGGTAAAGTAGCAGGCGAGGCAGGCTTACTTGCGCCAATTGCTTTAATTTTTTCTGGCTTGCTGGCATTTTTAAGTGCTACTTCCTTTGCCGAACTTTCATCACGCTTCCCTGTCAGTGCAGGAGAAGTACAATACGTTAGAGAAGGGTTTAATAACAAAACCTTTGCTACTATCATAGGCTGGTTAGTAATCAGTACCGGAGTGATTTCTGCTGCCACACTAGCAGTAGCTACTATTGGGTTTTTGCAAGACTTTGTACAAGTACCCACTATGCTAGGAATACTACTTTTGGTAATGGGCATGGGTTTAGTGGCTAGTTGGGGCATCGGTCAATCTGTGGGGGTAGTAGTAACCATTACTATTATTGAGGTGATGGCGTTAATCTATATAGTTGTCCTTGCTGGAGATAGCTTTGGGCAGTTACCTGAACGTTGGGATGAACTCTTGTGGCCTACTAACATTCAGGCTTGGATAGGTATTTTCTCAGGAGCATTTCTAGCCTTTTATGCTTTTATAGGCTTCGAGGATATGGTTAATATGGCCGAGGAGGTGAAAAATCCACGCAGGGCTTTGCCTATTGCTATTTTAACTACTGTTGTGCTCACCACGCTAATTTATATGGCAGTATCTACAGTAGCAGTATTATCTGTTTCACCTAGTGTACTAGCAGCAAGCAACACTCCTATGGCTGAGATTGTTAGTGGTCATGGTTGGTACTCTGTTACGGGTTTATGGCTTGTTAGTATGTTAACAGGGCTTAATGGAGCATTGGTACAGATTATTATGGCAGCTCGAGTAACCTATGGCATGGCCAAAAAAGAACAAGCGCCTACATGGTTTGCCAAGGTTAATCCAGTAACAAGAACCCCGATACACGCCACTGCTGTAATAACTATAGCCATCCTACTGCTAGCCCTTTTCCTGCCCTTAACTACTCTTGCTAAAGCGACTAGCAGTATAATTTTAATAGTATTTGCCAGTGTAAACTTAGCAGCATGGAAAGTAAAGAGGAAAAAAACTGAAATGGAAGATAATGTTTTTGTAGTTCCAAGTTGGCTACCATTACTAGGCTTCTTTTCTTGTGTATTGATCTTGCTATTTCAAGGCTGGCTGACTATAGCTACTTGGTAATAGTGAAAGAGAAACAAATAATACTTATCCTAACTGTACTTCTTGTTACTGCTTGTGTTCCCCAGTATCAACATCCCAAGGTTATATATCCTAATGGTAATAGGCAACAGGTTACTTTTTATGGTTTAGAGGATCATTTAAATGAAGCTAAAAGAAAGGGGCAAGCGCTGCACATTTTTATGTTTCACGGCATGTCATTAGGCAAGCCTGAACAGCAGGAAGAGTTGTATAAGAGTCGGGCTGATAAAAACATCAATCTTATCTTAAAAGGGTTTGGCATTCCTAAAAAGGTTGAACTACCAACTAGCTCAAAAACTCAAGGTGTACTTAAAGTTTACCGCTATGAAATTGATCTAGGAAATAAAGGTCAAATTGTTTTTCATGAAATCAATTACACAGGCTACTTTGCTTTTCCTCAAGGAGAGTATCCTTATGGAGGCCTTGTTACAATTGATAAGAGGCATTTATACGAACAGGATGAGATTCTAGTTGAGGATGCAGAAATTATAAACAAAATCTTGAAAAAGAGGTTTGTCACTTGGGGATTATCTGATGTAGCTACATATTTGAACCCTCCTAAAAGAGAAAAGATTACAAGAGATATAGCACTATTTTTAAAAGATGCTCTTAAAGAAAATCCCAATAGTAGGATTTGTTTTATTACTGAGAGTTTAGGAAGTAAGGTTTTATTCGATTCACTTACTAGACTTTATGGCTTTTATCAACTTGATTTACTTACTGAGTACGGTTTCTATAACCCAAATCGAAATATATCCTCTCTGGGAATTTTTCAAAGAGAAGAAAATAATATTCTTAAAAAAACTAGGGCAATATATATGATGGCAAATCAACTGCCACTTCTCGAGTTAGGAACAGGGGTAGTTAGACTTTACCCATGGGAAAGACTTTTTAACGAAAACTATATACCAGAACACCTTACAATAGTTGCATTTTCTGACCCGAATGACTTACTTACATTTCCTATTGGCCCTACTGTAGGTCAATATGTAGAAGAGTATAATCAAATTAATGTTATTGATATTGCTGTGAACAACACCAACACATCTTTATTGGGGGTTTTTAGTGATCCTTTTAGGGCACATAGAGGGTACTTTAAAAATCAGGAGGTGTTGGAGTTATTAGTTGAAGGAATGTGAAGGTAACACTTTTGACGCTCGTGATTCATCTATGTTCTAATTCCTTATGAAAGATTCAAATGACTTACCAGAAAGTCTTATTACAGAACACAAACCTGAGGTAATAAAATCTAGGCTAAAAACACTTAACAATCATAGTTATTTGGGTGACGCTGTTTTAGGTGGTATTGATGGTTGTGTCACCACCTTTGCAGTAGTTGCCGGTACAGTTGGCGGTGGTTTTGCAGGTATCGTTGCTATTGTTCTAGGCTTTGCTAATCTCTTAGCTGATGGTTTCAGCATGGCAGTAGGTAATTATCAAGGTACAAAAAGTCAGCTCGAGTGGGTAGAAAAAGCACGCCGCCAAGAAGAACGACATATTGATCTTATACCTGAGGGAGAACGTGAGGAAATCCGTCAGATTTTTGCAGCCAAGGGCTTTGAAGGTGACGCTTTGGAAAATATTGTAGAAGTCATTACTAAAGACAAAAAACTTTGGGTTGATACTATGATTACAGAAGAACTAGGCCTTCAACTTGATGGACCTAACCCTATGAGAGCAGCCTTAGCTACTTTTTTTGCTTTCTTAGTAGTTGGATTTATCCCCCTAGTACCCTTCCTAATTCCGGGGCTCACGTCAGAACAGACTTTCTTAGCCAGTTCAATTGTTACAGCTTTGGCCTTTTTTAGTGTTGGTGTTGCTAAAGGTAAAGTCCTGAAGCGCCCAATCCTTAAAGCAGGTTTCGAAACCTTAGCTGTTGGAGGCATGGCTGCTGCCCTAGCTTACTTGGTAGGCTGGTGGTTAAGACAGACCTTCGGATTAGCTTAACTTAACGCTGTAATATAATTGGTACTTCTGCAGTTCTTAAAATTGCCTCGGTTGTGGAACCAAGCAACCATTCCCGAACTCGCCCCTCACCAAAGGCTCCAATTACTAACAAATCACCCACTTGGGTTTGCTGTAAAAGAACATCGGTAGGATGACCCTCTAATGGCAAAGTTGTTACCTCGAGATCATATGTTTTAGCATAACGTTTCACCGTTTTAAGTAACAACTCAGCTCTATCTAAACTCTCCTGAACACTAATAGCAAGTAGTGGTAAACTCAGGCTTTCAGAAATATTAGCAGCTGTTTGCATGGCTGCTCGAGCATGGTTAGAGCCATCAAAACCTAGTATCACACGCTCTATAGGTTGATAGCTATTAGGTGCTATCAAAACAGGTTGTTTTGCATTCCGCAAAATCCTTTCTGCCACTGAACCCAAGCGCTTACCTGCCTCGAGCTTGCTCGATTCGCCCTGCCTACCCATAACAATTAGATCACAGTCTCGGACAGCATTAAGTATTTCAACAGCAGGAATTCCTGTGAGTAATTCACTATGATAAGGGACATTAGCTTCTGCAGCTTTTTCTTCTACTTGCTCGAGCAATGCTTGTCCTACCTGATTAAGTATCTCTTCTGTTTGTTTAGAAAAAGTCGTGGTGGGGAGACTAATAGCCCCATAATCTCTCCAATAATGCATATGGATAAGGCGACTATCTAGCACATATACAGCCTTTAGAAGTGCATCCAATTTGTAGCACAAATAAGTTGCGTAGGTAGTTGCTACCTTAGCTCCTTCAGAGGTGTCAGTAGCAAGTAAAATTGAGCGAATCATAGTTGGGTTTTCCTTTCAGAAACATAAAATACAGTAATACATGTTATTCAAAATAAGCTTTAAGGACATATTGCTGTAACATCCTTTGAGTGTTAAAAAATGAGCCATTTAAGGCTATAGCGTGTTGCATTATCTCAGTAAAGCGATCACGTTTTTGGTAGTAAAGTGGCAGAATTTTGTGCTCGAGCTTGTCATAAAGTGATTCAGCATCCTCCAAACGCTGATTATCCTTGGTACTACGGTTAGTGTGTTCGCCAATTGACCAACCTGTTACTCCTTCAATGTGTCCCTCGAGCCACCAACCATCGAGAATACTTAAACTTGGAACCCCATTAAGTGCTGCTTTCATTCCGCTAGTACCTGAAGCTTCCAAAGGTGGTTGTGGGGTATTAAGCCAAAGGTCTGTACCTGCCGTAAGAAGCTTAGCAAGCTCGGCAGTATAGTTTTCAAGATAAACCACCTTGATGTCATTCTTTAACGTTTCTTTGGCCTCAAAAATGCGCTGAATAAGTGCCTTGCCACCACTATCTTTAGGATGAGCCGTACCCGCAAAAATAAGTTGAAATGGTCCAATATTATGATTTAATCTACGGAGTCTATTAAGATCATTAAAGATAAGGTCAGCACGTTTATAACTAGTAGCACGTCGGGCAAAACCTATAGTAAAGCATTCTCTATCTAGCTTTATACCGACCAACTTCTCAATAGTTTCTAGAAGGGTTTGCTTAGCCTCAGCATGAGCTTGCCACAACTCGTTTTTAGGAATATTCAAGGCATAACGTAAGCTAAAATTATCTAGCGGCCAGCCGGGAATATAAAGGTCAAAAAGGGTCGCAATGGGCTTAGATACCCAACGTCCTACATGCACTCCATTGGTAATAGCATCAATGCCATAATCACCTAATAATTCTCGAGAAACCTTACCATGTTTTCTGGCTACACCATTAACATAACGGCTCATTGTTAAAGCTAGATAAGTCATATTGAGCCTAGCTTCACCAGATTCCAAAGCTTGACTAGTAGCATTATTTGTTATTCGCTTGGCTAAATTAACGCTAAGTGCATCACCAGTGTCAACGTAGCGTCTGAGGGAGCCAAGAACTTGCCTTACTAGTGTTAGAGAAAATTGATCGTGACCAGCAGTCACAGGTGTATGAGTGGTGAACACACAGGATTTGCGTACTATCTCAATATCATGGCGAATTATGTTTTGCCTGCCCTCTTTTTGAGCTACCTCATCAAGTAGCTCGAGTATAAGCAGAGCCGCATGACCTTCATTCATATGAAACCGTTTAATTTGGTGATATCCCAATGCACGAAGCATCCGCACTCCACCAATACCTAGAATAACCTCCTGACAAAGTCTGTAGCGAGGACCATCGCCATAAAGCTGGTCAGTAAGACGCCTATCCCAATCGCTATTCTCAGGCAAATCACTATCCAAAAGATAGACTGGCACACGGTAGTCTTGAAAACCTGAAACCTCATATTTAAAGGCACGCAAACTGACATTGCGCCCCTCTATAGTAACCGTTACTCTAGGAGGTAATTCTTCTAGAACAGTGTTCACATCCCAACTTGTGTCCTTTTCGTGTTGATGTCCTTGGGCATCAAGCTGCTGATTGACGTAACCTTTGCGGTGAAGCAGACTAACTGCTAGCATCGGTAGTTTGAGGTCAGCAGCACTCCTTATAGTATCTCCAGCTAGCACACCTAACCCACCACTATAGGTGGGTATTTGGGAGGACAAAAGAATTTCCATGGAAAAATAAGCAATGCTTTCAGACATGACAAATTACCTCACTTTAGATTGTACCTTAATATACCAAGTAACGGTTTTATGAACTGACTCATCTTTTTTGATCAGTTTATCTGTAACAGTCAAGCTAATTGGTCCTATACCAGAAATAACTTGTAATTTACTAATACTAGAGTCCCTTATTTACCTATACCTCTTTGTTTTCTTCTTCGCGAATTATCTCGAGCTTAACTCGACTTACCAGCGCTGCCAATGCTCCTACTGCTGCTAGTAAGGGAGCAGACAAAGTAATCAACCCTCCTGCTACTACACTGAAAGTCAGTGGAATGGACATCAATTCATCTCCATCAGGGTTCTTAATGATTACACGACGAGCATTACCCTCTTCTAATAGTTCCTTAATATAATCCACGAGCTTATTACTAGCGACTTCAACCTCTTCGACAAAGGTTCGTTTTTCTTCTTTAGCTTCCGCAGTTCCTGTTTCTGATTGATTCATATTTTGAGTTCCTTTCTCTGATTTTACCTTTTTCTATGCACACTATAATTATATTTTTCTTATTAGATAAGTAGGGTGTGTTTTATCTGGACATATATATGGCGAGCGTCCATCAGCCTCTATTTCAATTATATTGCTCTTTTTCCTCTTTTAAACGCACCATTACCGAATGGTGCGTTTAATTTAGTTTACCCTGAAAGGGAATGGAAGAACAGGTTTCTGCAAACTAGTGACGCTAGGCTATAATATTAAATGCTTGCCGGTTCGCCTTGCGAAGTGGAGTTTTTAGATCTACTTAACCACAAAGCACCTAAACCAAAAATTATAATAATTAGGGTGATAATAGGGCCTAGGATAGGAAGTGCTGTTAGAGCAACAACAATAAGAGCTCCTATTAACAAAGCCCAAAAGGGATTAACTGTAGCTTCTGGTGTTTTACGACTTAAAAGCCAACGCCCTCCAAGGTAAGCTACAATAATCTGCGTTAGATAACCCAGAACTAAGCCAAAGATAGTGCCTGAAATAAGTACAGCCACCGCTCCAAGAAAGCCTAGATTAGCTCCAAGATTACCTAAAGTAATAGCAGCTAAAACAACTGCTAGAGCAATAACCAAACCAATAAAAACAGCTATGGCTATAGGGAAACCAATTAGTGTGAGCGTTCCTAAACCCAAACTAGCCCAAGGCTTATCTGCTAACTGCTCTGCAGGGCGCTTGACTAAATTCGGAGCTAACCAAAATAGTAGTAAACCTACAATTACTAAAGCCAAGCAACGCTGGAGGCTTGTCCAAAGACGTGAGCGCATTTGGTTCACAATAATAACATCACGTTTTTCAATTGCTATTTCACCGCCAACTGCTTCAGGAGGAATTTCAATGCTACCTATGCTACGAATATTAAGGTCTCCCTCAACACGAGCTTCATCTCCTAAGGTTAACCCACCTGCAACAGTTGGTACATCAGGCATGCCCGGAATAGACTCATTAGGTCTAAAGCTAGGAGTTTTTGATTCGTCACCTACTTCTGCTTTAAGGTTTCCACTAATTGTGCCCCTTAGCTCGAGCCCATTAGTACCAACATTAGCATCCTCTGCAACATCACCTGCCAATAATGCCTGCCCACCACCAAAGTTAAGTGTTCCACCAACAGTGCTACCTGCCTTAGTTTCAAGGCTGTAACCCGAGGAAATAACATCATCTCCAATAATTGCTTCTGGTCCAAGGGTGAGGGCTGCTCCAGTTATGCGCACGTCATCAGTAACCTCACCATTTATAGTAATTGTTTGTCCTGCTGCTATCACATCTCCTTCAACTTTACCGTTTATAGTGATGTGACGTCCTGCAGTAACAATATCGCCAAGCACAGTGCCATCTAAAGTAACTGTGGCTGCTGCTACATAAATATCATCTTCTATGACTTCATCAGCAGCAATGACAATATTTTCATCAGAGCGAAACTCAACACTATAGGCAAGCGACACGAGTAGCAAAAATGCCACTCCTAAAAGGCTTGCCAGTCTGTAGCGGACAACCTTATCTGTTAACTGCTCCATGTTCTTCTCCTTATTGAATTTAGTGTTTGGTGCTGATAATCTCTACACCATCTCACAAAAAATAAGCGCTCTACATTACATACACTTACCAACTCGAGTTTACTCCCTTTTCTATTAATTTACATCTGTAACTTTCTGACAAGGTATGTCAGACTTTTTCTGACATAAAAGTTAGCTGATTTTGAATGAGCTGTCTTACAAGGACCAAACACATTGTGCCTCACAAGGTTAATGTCTGAATTTTGATTTACGTGATTAAGTGATGGACTATGATTTGGCAATAAATGACCTAAGTTACTGCAACAGCTTTACCCACAAAATTATCATCTTCAAGCTGCTTGAGCATAAAATCTGCAACATCAGCTCGAGAAACACTAGCAGATTTTATTGATGGGTCAGTGCCAAATGTATAGTTTGCTGTTTTTACTCCATTGGTGAGTCGTCCGGGGCGAACAATGATATACTCAAGGCCACTAGCCCTTACAATATCTTCCTGTCTTTCATGATCAACTTTTAGATTCCTAAGCATGAAAATAAAAAAGGCTTTTGCAAACCAAGTAAGCTGTTTCCAACTTTCATGCGTCCCTATAGCAGTCATGATAATTAGGCGTTTGACAGCATACTTTTGCATGGTCGTAATTATGTTGTGAGTACCTTCAGAAAGAAGAGCGGTTTTGCCTAGACTTGTTGCCCCTAGGGCACACATCACAGCGTCTTGTCCTTTAATTGCTCGCTTGAGTGATTTTGACATCAAGAACGTTACCTGTAACAACGTCAAGTTGATCATGTTGCAAATTAAGTTTGGCCGGATCACGGACAAAAGCAGTGACGTGATGATTCTGCTCTAAGGCTTGCTTGACTACTTCGATACCTGTTTTTCTAGCAGTTTACTCAAGCGTTGTTTGAGGTAACCCTACAGTGCAGAAAAATCTGCTTCAGCCAAACCTTGTTGTACTACCTCCTGATAGGTTTCTTTAACAAGGTTAGCGAGTGGCGTTGCTACCCCCACATCATAAGCAGCAGTGGCAACCATTTGCATGTCTTTGTGCATCCATTGCAGGGGAAACTCAGGGTCATAGCAAAATGGCCTACCATTTGAAATGGAAGCTCACTATGATTGCTTCCTAAATGAACAAGGCGCTGAGATATTTCATGACCCTTCTTTAGTTCGGCTTGAGCTGTGTAATAAGAAAATAACCCATACAAGATTGAGAATATATGTGAGTTGTCCCCAGTTTGTTAACAGATTTCTAAAGCACGCTCAAAGGCTTTCCCAAATTTAGTGATCCCAGCCCTGTACAGCCAAAAATGAATGTTTGCTAACAGTAGTATGTCAGAAAAAGTCCTACATAGCGTGTCAGAATTTTTACTGACTATTTAGGGGTAGGGGACCGCTTAGAATGGGATAACTTAGAGTAGTAAATACTTTTAAGTATATTACGTGCTCAAGAAAGGAATAATATGGTAATTATCATGGTGACAAAATACCTACTAATTGTTGGAGTTATGTTAGTTTTCTGTGGTCCCATTACAATAGCACAGAATGTTGAAGAGATTAAAGATCAGGAAAGAGTCGAAACCAACGAGCAGTCCTCGCAAGATAATCCTGATACTGAACAAACAGAATCAACACAATTGAATATTAATTTTGGGAAGATTGACTTTGAAATATTTGGTGCAAGATCTGATGAGGGAAAGATTTTGGTTGCACTATACCAAAGTGAAGAAGGCTTTCCAAAGGATTCTGAGAAGTCTATTCAGCGAACAATCGTTGAAATTTCAGATGGTTCTGCTTCCGGTAGTTTTGAAGACCTTTCTCACGGACAATATGCGATATCTATTTTTCATGACGAAAACAATAATGAAATACTTGATACAAACTTTGTTGGTATTCCCAAAGAAGGCATTGGTGCATCTCGAGATGCAAAATCTCGATTTGGTTCACTCAAATGGAAGGATGCTGTTTTTGAGCTTGCAGACCCACATATAACCATTCAAATCACCTTGCGGTATTTCTAAGTGCTTAGGTGGGTATCTTTTGTTAGGCAAAAAGTAGGGTCATTATATTGGTGCGACGTGAAAAGTCACTTAGGTCATTGTTTTACAAGTCCAGATAGGAGGAAAGATAAAACCAATTGTTCCGTCAATTGTAGCCTATTAGCACATGCGTAGAGAGTAATCTCTGGGTGTGAATCTGCTAAGACAAATGTCTGTGCATTAAGCTCTTATATTAACTACCAAGGAGAAAATTTCATGGAAAATCAGGAAGCTTATCAGAGAGCTAAAAAAAGATTAGAAGCAAAGTTTGGATTTTACACTCATCTATTAGTCTATATAGCAGTAAATGTTCTGCTTATAATCATTAACTTAAGTACATCTCCCCAACAACTTTGGTTTCAGTGGCCACTCATGGGATGGGGCATTGGTGTGCTTTTTCATGCTTTGGGAGTCTTCGTTTTTTCTGGAAGATCAGTTATCACAAAAGAGATGATTGAAAAAGAGATGAAGAAAGAAGAGAGATGAATTTAGATCAAATAATAGAGTTTTTTCTGATGAAAAAAGATCTATTTTAATACAAGAAATAAAAAGGCAATTGCATTATAGAGGAAAGAAAAGAGCAATATTGGCCAACCTTAGAGGAAATGCTCTTAGCAATGCAACTTCATATTATGAAACGGTCAAAAAACAGGAAGTTCAGATGCTCCTGACATGGGGGTGCCAAGATCAGAGTATTTCAGGTGAATCTATGCAGAGGTTGCGCTCTCTAATACCAGAGATTGAGTATCATGAGATAGAGAATGCTGCTCATCTAGCACACTATGAATTTCCAGAGCAGATAAATCCAATACTTATCAAATTCTTGATGGCTTAGACCTCTTTCTGTAAGTATTTTGAAGAAAGAAAGGATGAACAGTGTTTGACCTAGACTCCTATGTAGAAACGGTATACGCGCTCAATGTTCTGAGAGAGCCTGTTCTTTTGTCTGCGATCCAAGCACTCCAGCTTCCTACGGGGAGTCAGGGGCTGGATGTAGGATGTGGCGTCGGTCTTCAGACCTTGTTGTTGGCAGAAGCCATAGGTCCTGCAGGACATGTCACCGGCCTTGATTTGTCACCTGAGTTACTGGCTTATGCAAAGGGGATAGCGAAAAAAGTAGACATGTCAGAAAGGATTTCCTTCCAAGAAGGTGACATAAGCAAGCTTCCCTTCACTGACGACACCTTTGATTGGGCATGGAGCGTGGATTGTGTAGGCTACATACCGATTGAACCTTTGCCATTGGTAAAGGAACTTGCACGGGTGGTCAAGCCTGGTGGTAACGTGTCTATCCTAGTTTGGTCCTCTGAAAAACTACTTCCCGGATATCCTTTGCTGGAGGCTCGCCTGAATGCGACATCTGCAGGGATTGCCCCTTTTGCCAAGGGAAAGAAACCAGAGTCACACTTTTTGCGAGCGCTTGGCTGGTTCCGTGATACTAGCTTGGAGGAACCCACGGCTCGAACCTTTGTCGGCAACATCTATGCTCCGTTGAGTCAAGATCTTCGTGGCGCTTTGTTAGCGCTCTTTCAGATGCGCTGGCCAAAAGTGAAGTCGGAACTGACACAGGAAGACTGGGCTGAGTATCAGCGTATCTGCTTGCTAGAGTCACCAGACTTCATTTTGGACCATCCAGATTATTATGCCTTCTTTACCTATTCAATGTTTGATGGCAAGGTCGCTGGGTAAAAGTGCTTCTATACATATCAAATGAGGAGAAAAACTTATGACTATTGTGCATCCAAACTTAGGGTCAAATCCCATAAAAGTACGTATTGCCAATAGCGTTAATTTATTCTGGAAATTATTGTCTGTTTTAATTTCTGATTTTCGTGCTTAGGCTAATTTTGACAAGGACAACTCTCACTAAACGTAAATTTTGGTTGTTTTGAAAGTAGGGTTTAGAAGTCGCTTAACTTAAGATTATCAATCATCTTTAATTGAGCAGAAAGTAAATATGGCATTTCAAAATGAAAACATCTTAAAATTGAATGATGGTCGCAAAATAAGTTACGCTGAGTACGGTGACCCTAAGGGCATTCCTTGTTTTTTATTCCATGGTAATCCGGGTTCTAGGCTTTTATGGGGAATGATTCCCGGTTCTCCATTTCTTCCCAAATTGCACCTTGTAGCACCAGATAGACCCGGTTATGGCCGCACTGACTTTAAAAGAGGTGTAACCACTCTAGAAAATTGGCCCAATGATGTTGCAGCACTGGCTGATCATTTAGGTATAGATAAGTTTGCTGTTTTTGGTCCATCCGGTGGTGGTCCTTATGCCCTCGCTTGTGCATGGAAAATTCCCCACCGTTTAACCAAAGTTGGACTTTTTGCTAGTGTCGGCCCCTATGTATCAGAAGCTCTAGAAGGTCTAGCTCCTCCTGTAAAAGCTCTATGGGAATGGGCACCTAGATTGCCCCTAGTTTTCAGAATACAAATGATTTTAATGACTTGGTTTGCAAAGAAATATCCAATGCGTTATAGCAAAATGGTACAAAGTGAGTTTGGCAACGCAGACAGACAAACATACGCACGTCTTAATCTTGGTAAATTCTTTCAGCCTGAACGTAATGAAGCCTATCGCCAGCATGGCATTGGTACTTGGTATGATTGCATGATTCCTTCTCAATGGCCAATTCCTCTTGAGGAAATAAAAACTAAGGTCTATTTGTGGCAAGGTGAAGAAGACATAAGCGTTCCTTTAGCAATGGGACATTATCTTGCTAATCATTTACCTAATTGTGAAGCACTGTTTATTAAAGGTGCTGGTCATTTTTGGCTGTTTGAGCACTTAAGCGAAATGCTAGAGGCCCTTATGAATGAAGAGAGTGAGTAATAAGTAAAATTGGCGTGACAAAAGAACAACAGGCAAAGATGAAGCCAGCAGAAAAGAATTATCTGGAAGGGATATTCAAGAAAACTCATCCGATTAGTCTTAGAAGGGAGGGTTTATTCCACGATGTTTATGAGAGAAAACCCTTCTCTCGCGTGAGAACACGACATCTACAGGTGGTCTTCGTCATGTGAGAACCAGATCTGCACATGAGGATACATCGTATGAAAGGTTCGAATCATCGCCGCTGAACGTTGGATCTCCTGTTTCCCACGTGCTCCATCGACCGTACTGACGAGGATCTCATCCTGCATCGCCCATGCTGTCAATTCTGCGTCACCAACAACGAATATCGGGGTCGGAGTGGTATTAATTAGGTAGGCGAGATGATCGCGTGAATGCCCTGGTGTAGACACCGCCCACAACGCACCATCGCCAAAGACATCGACCACCTGAGAGAATGGTGACAATGCCTTTCCTGTACTCATGTCAAGGAGATAGACACACGATTTCCCCGCAAAATGATTGCCACATAACAGCCGGGACAGGAACGTACGTTCCTGTTTTCCATAATAAATATGGCTCTGCGAGGGGATTGATGGGAGTCCCCCTGTATGGTCGGCATGTAAATGCGTCAGAAATACATGGGTAGGGGTAATCTGATTTTTTTCGAGGTGTGACCCGAGGTCCATGTCACCGTTACTCTGGGTGTACTGGACATTCATAAGCTTGTTATACACCCGCATTGTGAAGGATAAATTTCCGTATGGAGGGTGTTCGTGGAATGTCCGGTCAAACCCCGTATCAATCAAGATATCGCCGTGTGTCTGATGCCTGAAATGGAATGCCATGACGGCATAGTTGTAACGTTCTGTGGGATTTCGATGCGGAGGAAAACTTTCTGGTTGTGCGTTATTTTTTAACGCCCCAGAAATGTACCCAGTATTCCATGCCTTCCATGGCATTGGCTGCGCATCATCAAACACCGCGTGCCAATCATGATACGGTTTTCCATCCGGCACCTGATAGATTTAGATTTTCATAATTTCTTTCTATCAAACCATAGGGCCAAATATAATAGCTTCATCACCAATTTCTAATAGCTCACAACTTTTTGAAAAACTGTTGTTTTCTAACGTGATTCGAAACTTCAAATCAAGTTCGTCTGATGTGGAATCTAAGGGTAACCAGCGGTAAGGCACGTCCAATTCTGTGACTTTTGGGGTGATTAGCCGCAGAATGACATACTGCCCTTTCTGATGTTCAAATTTGGCGGGCTTTTCAAAACTCAATTCAATAGCATTTCCGCCCGTCTCTTTACGTTCTGTGAGCTTTACAATTCTATCATCGGTATATTTTTCTGCATCACTCTCAGACCAAATCTTATCTCTGTTCATTTGTAAGGCTGCCAAAAATCCTGCCATAATGGCTCCTTCAAATCCACCGCCGGGAAACGCCCATGCCGATGCAAAATACAGATTTGGAATCAGGAAATTATTTCTGAAGCGTTTAGTACCTGACTGTTGTTTGGATTGTGCAAAGCCATAAACCGATCCACCAGTATTTGAGGTAAATCGTTTAATGGTTTTTGAAGTGGCGACTTCGTAATATTCAATGCTTTCTCGTATTCCTGGAAATTGTTTTTCTAATCGGTCCAATAAAATTTGGGCTACTTCTTCCTTTTTTGCTTTGTAGTCTTCCTCACTCAGTCCATCCCAGTCTTTCAGATAATCTGCGCAACAGATTACACCTACAGATTTGCCGGATGGTGCCAGTTGGGCATCTACCTTGTTGTAATCTACAAAGACGAAGCTGCGTTTTGACCAATCGCCTGTATTGTTAGGGTGTATGTCCTTCAAAGTCTTCACATCATCTCCCTTAATAGAATTAGAGTAGTGTTTTACACCATAGGTCTCTAAATCAGATTTAAAGCCTAGATAAATATTTAATAAGGAGCAAGCATTGGTTTTATCAGCGATTTGTTGTCTGAGCGAAGTTGCATGAGGCTCATCCAGCATATCAGGCACTATGGGAATGGCACAATTGGCCACGACATTATCGCAGGCAATGGTGATGGCTTCTAAGCTCTCATTAAAACTATCACGGAAGGTGACTCCGGTTACTCGCCCATTTTTGGTTATGATTTTCTCTACCTTTTTACCCAACAAAACACTCCCGCCTTGTTTCTCTATGTATACTGCCAGATGACTGGAAAGCTGTTGTGAGCCACCTTTTATAAAGTAACCACCACTCCCAATGAAACTGGAAAATGGCAAGCCGTAATAAAACATAGATAATGTGTAAGGGTCATCGCCCCAATAAACAATATGTGCTAATAGGTCGAGTTTTGCGTTTTCATTGGTAATATACTTATCTAACCAAGCCCCAACTGTATGTCGAGATGCTTCTACAAGATTGGGATAAAGCAATGGCATAAACGGATAAAGCAGTTTGCGTTTCAATGGTGTACGAGGCAATTTGACTCCTTCTTTTCGTACACCGGCAATAAATTTCATCAACCGTTTGATTCCTTTTTCATCTTCAGGATATTTGTCGATTAGTGCCTTGCTTGCTGCATCATAGCCATGTGGAAACACAAACTTTTCTTGGTCTGAAAGTACAGCATATAGTTCAGGTACTTGTAGAAATTCCACCTCTTGATTGACATCCAGCATGTCAAATAAATTCAACACTGCGCCATTTTTATCTAAGCCACACATTTCATGCAGACCGACTTCAATAACTAAATCACCTCGTTTAAAGGTAGTGGCGCAGCCGCCCGGTTTGTGGTGTTGCTCTATAAGCAGTACTTTTTTTCCGAATTTGGCAAGAGTGCTGCCTGCTACGAGTCCGGCTAAGCCGCCGCCAATGACAATGGTATTGTATTTCATGATATCAGTTTACAAAATTAAAGCATAAGTAGAAAACAATTGAATAGGTACTCCGACAATTTTTTGTTTAATCTAATTTTGCTGAATAAACGGCAGGAATGTCCCATGCTTCTTTTATTTTCCCATCAACAATCCGCCATACTACAACGGCATCAATTTCTAATTGCTGACCCCTTAAAGTCATGTTGTCTTTTACATGCGTAACCACTAATTCATCACCCATTGGAGTAATAGACAGTGGAGTAACCTTGAATGTTCCTTCAGTTTGATCTGCTAGATTCCCGAAAAAATCTATAAAGCCTTGCCTGCCAAGGTAATCCCCATGCAAATCGGGCAGCTTAGGGTTAAAATAGTGAAAAACGGCATCTTCGGCTATAATTTCAGCTGAGTCGACAATATTTGCGGGGTTAAATTGTTGCATTACAGCAATGTTTGGGTGTATTTTTTCCATGATGGCTAATTTTTTTCCTTTAGTTTTTGATTTATAATATTCTCAAATCGCCTGTTACTGATGGGGTCGTGGCTAATCACTTCACCATTATGGAGCATCAGTCAATTTTATTATGTCACTTTACAAGATAAATAGGGTAGTAGCGAGATTCGTGTGAGATTATATGGGTGCGATGTGAAAGTCACTTACAAGGCGGACGGATTGAATCTTTTAATTACAAACTCCGCTAATTTTCTTCATTGATTGATTAAAACGCCAAGCCTGAGACAACCATAAATACACCAACAAGAACAAATATGCCTTCAAAACCGTGTAATATTATGGCAAACCATATACTCTTAAAATGACGTGATGGTAGACTCCAAGCAAGTCCCCCAAAGATAAACCCAAGCATCTGAAGTGGTCTGTGCATATGATACAACGCAAATAAAGCAGAGTTGGCGAACCAATCCCATTTACCAAACACTCCGCGCATCTTAGGTAGTAGAATACCTCGAAATAATAATTCTTCACCTAAAAAATAGTTGAACACACAACTAATTATGGCAACACCCATTAACCACCATGCTCCAACAAACTCAGGGACCATTAAAGCTTCAAGATTTAGTTCCGGAAGCGATGCTAGAGATGGAAATGGTATCAATATTACACTTCCGATAATATCTACAACAGGTGTCATTTCTATCAATGCATAAAAAGCAAATGCTGGAATAAGCCACCAGAAAAGTTTATAGCTTGCTTCGCCAGTTTTTGGGTCTATTGGTTTCTGTAGCCATATTCTTTTTTTGATAGCCTCCCAAGTAAACTCATCTAGCTCGTGATACAAAATGAATACTGAGACAATAAATTGCCAAATCATCCCCGCGATCATCATGTACCAGACCAACAGTAAATAATTCAACCCGCCACTCGGAATTAAAGTGGGAGCTACAACAAATGCCAAAATCGGCATCGGGATAGCAACTATTGCCCAAATTGTTAGTATCTTCCTTAGACTATATTGTTTATCCATCTCACCTTACGCATGAAGCGCCATCAATCATTTTTGCAGTATTTCATTATAACATAAAAAATAGTGAATAGAGAACTGCTGGAAATTTACAGTGACTACCTGATTTGTTCATTTAGCTATGCAACAGCTACAGGACTATCTAAAATGCTAGATGGAGCAATAAGTCATGATAAAATAACAAGATTTCTAAGCAGCGATTTACTTGATTCGAAAGATCTATGGAGACTAGTAAAACCCTTAGTTCGCAAATATCAACAAGAAGATGCAGTAATAGTAATCGACGATACTATAGAAGAAAAGCCCTACACAGATGAAAGTAGTCTAATTTGCTGGCACTTTGATCATAGCAAGGGAAGAGCAGTAAAAGGAATAAACATAGTAAATACACTGTATGAAACACAGGGAATACGAATACCTGTAAGTTACACAGTATGGAGTTGGTCTATTTTTGTGGACACTTAAAGTATAGAATAAACTGTTCATTACTTCAAGTTATTCTGTTGATTAACTTCAAAAGCTTCAGGGCTTTTGTAACCAATCGAGCTGTGTAAGCGAAAACGGTTGTAAGTGATGTTAACGTACTCAAAGATAACAGTCCTAGTTACTTCCCGAGTGTTGAGGGCAGTCCTATAAACCAACTCTTTCTTGATGCTAGCAAAAAACGATTCAATAAATGCATTATCAAGACATGCTCCTGTTGCAGTAAAACTGGCCTTGATATCTTGACTTTTGAGTTCTCGCTCAAAAGCATAACTGGTGTACTGAGAACCCCGATCACTGTGATGAATTAGGCCCTTGACTGAACCTCGTTCCTTAATCGCCATTCTCAGAGCTTTTATTATTAGATCAGTTTCCATATTATCATCCATGGCGTAACCTACAGCTCTTCTAGAAAAAGCGTCTATGATAGCAGCCAAATATAACCAGCCTTCTGTCGTTCTGACTTGTGTAATATCTGAATACCAAACTTGATTAATCCCAGTGACTTGGATTTGCTCCTTGATCAGCAGATTCTCTGTTGATTCAATCTCACGTTTAGCTGTTTTCTTACGTCGATAACTCCTACCTACCTCGGCATAGATACCTTCTCGACGCATAAGACGTTTAACCCGTCCCAAGGAACAACGTTTTCCTCTATTCAATAACTCTGCATGTATTCTAGGACTACCATAGGTTTGCCTACTTTGCTCGTAAATTTCTCGGATAGAGGTTATAAGATCATCATTGGCTTGTTGTCGTTCTGATGGTTCTCGATTGAGGTGAGCATAATAGCCACTTTTAGAAACTTTTAAGTGTTTACACAGTGAACTCACAGGATAATCTTCAGCATGCATCTTAATGAACTCGTATTTCACTTGAGCTGTCTCGCAAAGTAGGCCGACGCCTTTTTTAGTATTTCTGCCTCAAGTTTCAACTGACGATTCTCCTCACGTAAGCGCCTCAGCTCAGCTTCTTGAGGTGTTGGCTGGGCTTGTTTCATCCCAGGGACTAGACGTCCTTCTTCATATTGTTCTTTCCATTTATACAAGTTATTGGGACTTATACCTAAACTTTCTGCAGCTTTCGCTACGCTGTAGCCTTCATTCAATACCAAATGCACTGCATCGAGTTTGAACTCTATAGTGTACTGCCGTTTCTTTTGACTCTTTTCCATTTTGGACTCCTTAATATATTTTCTCTACATTAAGTGTCCACTGAAACCGACCAACTCCAAGTAGTAGAGAAAACCCAATGGGTATGGGATAAAGAAAAGAAGAAAGAGGTGAGAAAAAGTGAAGAAAGCAAGAATGAGCATGTAAGAAGGATGCTCAAAACTTGCGTGCAAAACGAAATAAAGTTTGGATATGTAATAGCAGATACTTGGTACGGAGCATCAGAAACAATGAAGTTTATCTGTAAGGAGCTGAAGCGAAGTTTTGTAATGCCACTGAAGTCAGATCGAAACATAGCTTTAACAAAAAAAGATAAACAGGAAGGCAAATATCAAGAAGTTAGGTTAGTGGGACTGGAACAAAACAAAACCTATAGGATATATGTAAAACAACTAGAATTTCCCCTGTTGCTGATAAAACAAGTCTTCAAAGAAGGAGATGAGTCAGAAACAGAAGGTGTTTTGTATCTGGTAACGGATGATTTAACGCTTGAATATGCTGAGATCTGTGCACTCTATCAAAGAAGGTGGTGTGTAGAGGAATTTCATGCTTCAATCAAAGGGAACACAGCGCTAGAGTTATCCCCAACACAAACAATAAGGACGCAAAAGAATCACATATTTGGATCAATATATGGATATGTAAAGCTAGAGAAGATAAAGATAGGGACGGGATTGAATCATTTTGCTTTGCGTTCAAAGATGTATGTTAAGGCAATACAAGCTGCGCATGGGGAACTTAAGCGTTTAGAGGAAAGTTCAAAATTTAAGGATAATCAAATATTGTAAAAGATCAACCCCTTCAAACACTAGTAATATTTAAAAAGCGCGTAAGGTGAGTATCCATATCTAAATTTTAATTCTAGTATTTTCCCGTGAAAGATTTGCTGGACATGCGACAATTACAACCCAAACTGCATACACAACTAATCCAGTTCCTGCTAGGCATAAAAAGTGGTTCATTGGAACTCCTAAAATTTCAACACCTATTGTATTTCCTAGATTGGGGTAATACGCTGATCCGTGCCAAAACTCATGCTAAGATAATTTAGCAGGCTAGCACGCATCTAAGTATTTTACTGGTTAACTGTGTTTTTAATTTCGTAATTGCCATCTTACTACGAAAAAACTAGAATTTCTTACCCTTACAATGCTTCAAATTAGTTGCATCCATAGCTTTATTTCGCTCTCTGGATTTTTTATGAAATCTGAATAACAAGATGAAACATGTCAATCTGCTTTCTTAATACCATCCTAAAAAGGTTTTTGACAATTTGCTCATGCTTAGCGTGAGTTTTGACACTAATCGGTTCACTACCCCATGTAGGCAAAGAAGTCAGTGATTTATCTGGGCTCAAATCAAAAGGTTTCTCAACTTACAAAATTCGTTATCAATAGTGGTTTTTGCCCAAGCCCTCCCACTGCAAAACCGTGTATCAAGAGTTTGACATGGTGAACCAAAAGTCATTCTAGAAGCAAAGATGAAAGGTCAAATGGAGAATCACTCGGTCAATATCGTCTAAACTCAAGCTATTTAAGTTTTTAAGTAAAGACATCTGATTTGCAAAAGCAAAGCTGTAACAAGAAGGCTCACAAAGACCTCATGGTACAGCTAATACTAAAAGAATGAACTTCAAAACAATAATACTAATTCTACTTTGGAATCTTTAGAAAACGCTTACCAAATTGGATTGTTAACCCTTAAGCATAAGACATTGAATGAAATGGACAAGCACGGTTTACTTCCCTGCAGCATTAAGCACGCCTGTAGGTTACTTTCTAAAGATATTCATGCTGATAAAACGGGATTACAAAAACGTCTTAAAACTGCGCCTAAAAACACTTACCTGGCTGTTGATATATTTGTTAGTAAGCACCAAGGTTGGAAAATAGAAGGATTGGATAAGTACTACAGCACTTCTGATAAGGGTACTGTGTGGGGCCTAGGTTTTGCAGGGCTTCAGTATTTGCTTTTTGCTGCGAAGACAAAAGAAGCAAATAAGACACATACTGAGGCATTTGCAGCAGGGTATGATTGTGCTCAGGAAGAAATGTCGAACTTGACATTGCAGATAGACGCACTCGACTTAAACGAGTGATAATGCGCTATATGGAAATCAGCTTGCTTTTAGCATGGGTTTTTGCCAGTGTTAAACAATTCCAAAGGAAAAAAAGCAATGACAGCGACACAGCACAAACAAACTTTTGAACCGATTATGTTTCCGAAAGGGGTAAAGGAAATCATTGTAGAAAACAGCGAAATCATTACGAGAGAAGGTAAAAGAGGAACACGCTTGTTCTCGTCAAAAATTCAGGAGATAGAAAATCAAATTAGAACATCATTAATAGGGCGGCGTGGACTTTTTAACGGTTTCATAGTTGTATAACCTAATCGAAATGCAAATGTGGGTTTCCAACTAGATTCCTCGGTAATTTTATTCATGAAATTTGCCATTCGAGCTTCTTTCCCTAATTCTAGTTCTCTATCAACGATCTCGCACATCTGATTCACTGGTTGCATTGAGATGCCTTGGACTGTTGCCCAAAGGTTCATTCGCTGCCACACTTGTCCAGCTTGCATAGCCTGTGGCAGGTCATACAATTCACGTACGGCAATAAACCCCATTACAGGCATTGTGTTCAGGGTGTTTTCTGTTGCATCTAGCCAGTATTTATTGTTCGTTTTTTCTGAAGTGGGTGGCAACATCTTAACGAATGCCCTCATAACTGGGGAGACGCCAGCGGTGTCGATATAGGGGCCATCCTTGTACTTTTGAACATCCTTCCAATTATGACGAAACCATTTAGCACTGTCATGCGACATAGTCGCATCGGCGATGATGTCTTTTGTAGCTTGTATAGATCCTTCTGTAAACAATTTGCGTTTCTCTTCTGTAGTAAATAGAAATGTTGTGATTTTCTCATTGTCATTAGCGAATGTTTTGAGCGTTTCTAAATCAATTGTCGAGATTGGATGCGTCTTATCATAAGCAGCTCGGTCAGTATGCCGGTTGGGGATGGCTTTGTATAAATCTGAGACAAATGTTTCTCCCGGTGATAGGTTAAGTGTGGCAGCAAGTATAGGTTTCGAATTTGGTTGCGGCTTTGTTAAGGTATCAGGAGAGAGTGTCAATTGAGTTTTGTAACCATTTGCCTTGGCAGCCAAAAGCATATTCTCTACAGCACATCCTAATCCAATGTGCATTTCTCGTAGGTACACATCCATTGCTCCTAAATGACGATTGAGATCAGCAAATACCTCTATGCGTGATTCTGTAACTCGAAACAACCAAGGTTGAGTATTATGGGGGTTGGCTGCCAAAATAGCTGCTTTGACTAAGATCAGTGGGCCTTCAACGTCAGCATCTTGCCAGTTATGCCATGGTTCGTAGGCTGGCCCCGATCCAGTAGCGAAAACACCCTGACTAATGCCACGCCAGACACCACCACCTACTACCAAAACGGTGACAGCCCCAGCTCCTCCCAAAAAATTCCTGCGACTAATCGTTTTTTTATTCATTTCTTACCTCCACTCGATTTGAAGTAAATTCAAAGATGGTGTAAACCAGTGACAACCAGTAAATCTTTCATAAACAAATTGTACAAGATGTTCAGCTTAGGACGTTCTGGCATAAGTTCTAGCAAGAAAAAAATTGCCAAGCTATTTAGTGGACTATTTTATCTTGCCAAACTAATCCAAACCACTACGAATAAATTCTAGCACGGTTTTAATATTACAACGCAATGGTATTGATTTGTAAAAATTAAGGAGTAATGGCGTTTCAGATGAAAAAACCAAGCTGGATTGAAACTATAGACGGGCATTGGCTTTTTCTTGTAAATGGCGATGAGGTTGCTCGGTTTGCTCCTAACTACAATACAAAATATGGCAAGCTGAATTTGGATACAGGACTTTGATTAAAGTTTAATAGCGTATAGTACGAGAAATACTGTTTAAAACACAGTAGGATTGCTTTTTGGGACTTAGCTTTATATTTATTTTGCTATCTTTGGCTTGATCGCACTATACAATGCTATAGTTCCAAACATAGTTGGAATTTCTTCAACTACACGCACATTTTGGAAACCAACTATTTTCATTATTTCTGGTAGTATTCCTTTGACACTATCATTAGTAGTCTTAAAACCATCTAAAATTTGAACTTGATAAAATAAGAAACGCATTAATAGGTTAGATGGCTTACCCCAATCAGCTATATGAATTTCCCCACTAGGTTTGAGTATACGGTAAGCTTCCCTAAAAGTTTTTTCCTTATTTTCTAGTGTTAAATGATGAAAAAATAGGCTAGACGTGCAGCGATCAAACCGATTATTATCATATGGCATCTTATAAGATAGTGCTTGCTCAAATTTTACATCATAATCTCGTGACTTTCTCTGGGCAATTTCTATGATTTCAGGGTCTCCATCCAAACCGATGATTTCTGCTTTAGGTTCATCTTTTTTTAGCCATAGTGTAAGAGTTCCTGTACCTGAGCCTATATCAATGATCTCAAATCCTTTTTTGATACCTGCTTGTTTTATTAATTTTTCTTTAAAAACTTTCTCCCTTGTTGTTGTTGCGATAATTGGATCATAAAACTTTGTTAACCAACGGTAGCGAAGCGCTGATATGTATTGTTTGTTATTTGTTTCCATGATTTAAATTTCCTAAAAAGGATATTTTCATATGAACCACCGAGAAAATATATTCTAACTTTCTGGTAAACAATTTTATAGATTTTATACGGCAACAAAAATCCCCAAAGTTCTGATAATGCGCTATAAGAGGAAGTCTTTATTGGTACGTATAGTAGCATGACGACAGAGGATATTAAGTTTGAAGAGCAACAGAAATTCTATTTTTAGCTTGTGACAGCAATTGCGCTCAAGGAAAAGGGTTCTTTGAAGAGTGGTGCAAAAGTGATGAAGCTAAAGAGCCAGAATTGGAACATTTTGTAGATGCTTTTCGTATGGCACAAGATGCAATTGAACGTAGAGAAGGGCAGAATCAGTGGTAGGCAACAACTTTTTGTGATTTAGTGGATGCAATTGATAAACCACAGAGTGATAAGTTGTAGTATGGAAAATACTATTAACAAGGATTTGCTTGAGCAACTCTATTACGTCCTTCATCTTTAGCTTTGTATAGAGCTTTATCTGCAGCCATGATCAGTCATAAAACCACCACCAGAGGTGGTGGCTTGTTTTGTTAACCCCTAGAAGGGGTATCGGACGCTAGTGCCCGATACTACTCAAATAGGCTCCTCTGTTGTGCCTCTAATGCTCTTTCCTTCTGCTCTTGCCAACGTATATACTTCCTTATCTTTTGTTCATCTAACCCTACTGTGCTTACACAATATCCTCTACTCCATAAGCTCTTTTGCGGATATCCTCTTAACTTCCTTCCATACATCTTTAGCATGTTTATTGCTGACTTTCCCTTGATAAAGCCCATTATCCCTGACACGGAATATTTTGGTGGGATTGATACCAACATGTGTACATGATCCTTTCTTATGTTCAGTTCTAACACCTCTACTCTATCTTTTTCTCTACACAACTTGTATATTATCTGCTTCAAGGATTCCTCTACTCCATCCTTCAGCACTCTAAAACGATACTTTGGACAAAAAACTACGTGATACTCACAACTGTAAATTGAGTGTGACAACTTTTTGTATCTGCTATTCTTGGGCATGTATTTCCCTTTCTTTAACCTTCTAGGGAAATACATCATTGCTTAACTAGTAGAACTTTTTACTAGACCACTACCAGAGGTAGTGGTTTCCACCAATGATAATGAAGATTTGTTTTGGACTGCCTTTCCAAAAGTACTTACGCCAATACTTATTGTAATATTTTGATGAGTAAAAGAAGCATTTGTAACAGTTTTTCGCATTCGTTCTGCTAAGACGCTTGCACCTTCACAATCGGTAGCTGGTAAAATAATACTAAACTCTTCTCCACCAAAACGTGCAACGAAATCACTTGAACGTGAAGAGCTACGTAGCAACTTCGCTATTGATTGCAATGCAAGATCACCAGCTTGGTGTCCAAAAGAGTCATTATATTTTTTAAATTTGTCTACATCGATAAGAAGAAGTGATAATTGTAATTGGTAGCGATTAGCTCTATACACCTCTTCTGTAAGTTTTTCGTCAAAGGCTCGGCGATTTTTAAGGCCTGTCAGTGCATCAGTAGTGCTCTTTATTTGTAGGCTTGTGTTAGCTTGCTCAAGTTTTTGTTGGTAGTCCTTAAGTTGCGACAAATATATTTCTCTGTCAATATCTGCTTGGCGAAGGTCAGCGGCAGAACGTCGTAACTCTAGTTCAGTAATAACCTGTCTTGAAAGGGCATTTAGTGCGCGTATTTGTTCGGTATTTAGTTTATGTGGTTTTTTATCAATTACACAAAGAGTACCTAGAGCATGATTATCAGGAGTAACAAGTGGTGCTCCAAAGTAAAAACGGATATCAGGTTCTCCAGTAACTAAATCATTGTCTGAAAAGCGTGCATCTTTGGTTGCATCAGGTACGATTAAAGGTTCATTAGGTTCCAATATAGCATGTGCACAGAATGCTAGCTCTCGTGGCGTTTCAGAAACTGCAAGACCAACTTTGGATTTAAACCACTGTCGGTCACAATCTATTAAACTAATCAGTGCGATAGGTGATTGTGCAATATATGCTGCAAGCATAGTAATGTCGTCATATGCTTGCTCTGCAAGGGTATCAAGGATTTCATACCTACGTAAGGCTTCAAGACGTTCTGATTCTTTATCGGGTAGTTTTGCTTCCATGATCTCGCTTTAAATTATCTTACGATTAGAGTTGTTATACCTTTAATTAATATCACTACTGAGCTATCAAGTTGCCATATAATTTGAATAATATATGCACCCAACAACACTTTATATAAAATCTCTAAAGTCCGATAACTTACAGTATGGAAATTAGTCCTCTTGCCCTTTTTCTTCTTGAGAGTTTGATTATCCAAATATTGGCCTAGTTGGCGAAGGCAAGCCTATAAAAACAAAGAGCAGTAATGACAATTCTAAAAGTAGTCTCATATCAACCCATCCAATAGCGGCCTGAATGGGGTGTGGAGGCGCTTATTTATTCGTGGACGCTCCCATATATCTACTGAGGGTGACTTTTGTTGCTATCAGAATTTAGCCTATCAGCTAATGCCCCTGAATAATTTTTAAAGGGGATCACTTCATGAAACTTACCACTTGCAGTTAGGTGAGGCGGAATATCACTTTTTCCAACTTTTACATCTACCAGTCCATTTTTTGCAAACACCTCACTTACTGACTGAATTATTTGCTCAAAAACTTGGTCTGGATTCTCATGATTTAAAAGCTCGGCCCGGACTTCAAAAACAAATTCTGAAGTTTGAACCAATTGCACTCGCTGAGCACTTTCATGCTCTAAATCAAAAGCTAAAGGTGACAGAGTGACATTTCCCACTCGAACTACTGTTGCTTGCCGTCCCTCAATTTGAAAACTTCTAAATGGCGAACCACATGCACAAGGGTCACGATAAAATCGCAAGCGATCACCAATATCATAGCGAATGAAAGGCTGAATATGATTTGAAAGTACAGTTAACAATGCCGTGGTGGATAACTCTCCGTCCGGAACAGGTTGCATATTTTCATCTACTGCTTCTAATATGACCCAATCTTCAAGTACATGTTTACGGTCACAATCGCACTGATAAGCCATGAAGAGACACTCTGTACAAGCATAAGTATCAATAATGCCAAGCTCGAGTGAAGGAAATGCTTTTTCAGCTCGTTTACGAAGCTCAGAGGTGAATGTTTCGCCGCCAAGCCTAAAAAGTTTAGGTTCTATTTCTAAACGACCAACTTCTTGTTCTCTTGTCAAAATTTCCAGCATACTTGGATAAGTTACTATAGAAGCTATTTGTCCAATCCCATTGAGCTGTTTTACCGTTTTTTCGATCGGTTGCTCTACCGGAACAGAAATTGGATGTTTTGCTAATCGAGGCGCTAATTGTTGCATAAGCTTACCAAGTCCGGCACCAGCAAAATGGCCACCTCCCCCCGAAATTGCCAGATTAGCGCCGGCCTTTTGAATCTTTTCCATCATTATTGCTTGACGAAAAAGTCGGGCCAAGGCAAGGCCATAGAGAAACTCAAGTACAGATGATGGAAGCACTACTACCGCAGGTTCCCCTGAGGTTCCAGAGGTTCTAAACACGGCATACTGGCCAATCGGAACGCCAAGGTTATCCATGTTACTCATATGTTCTCTTGCTTGAGCAAGCGTTAAAGAACGATCGGTGAGCCAATTATCAAAGTTACCCATAAGATCAACCTTAGACGTTACAGGAAGATCGTTTAGTGTAATAAGATTTGTATCAGGCAAATGAGCATAAAGTTTATGAAAATATGGAGACTTTTTACGGGCCTTTTGTACAAGACGCCGAAGGTTTTTAAGCTGTTTGGCTTCAATCCTTTTACGACCTCCCCAAGCCGTCCAAATGCCTCCTATCCAGTATCCACACATTCGAATATAGCTAAATTTCATGTAAATAACCTCTAATGTTGAATCACTCCCGTTGCCGCTAATGCCTGCGAGACCTTCGTTGATTCCGTCTCCTCTTTTCCTTGTCGACTATCAAGCGCCTTTCTATATGTTGATGCTTATTTGGATTGAGATAAGAATTCTAAGGATTTTCTCAATCTAACACTAAAAACCAATTATAGGATATCTGTAATAAGAGTGGAAATGTTAGGTTTTTTAAGATAACGGTTTGATAAGTTGTATTGTGGAAACTAATCAGAGTTTTTGAATGAACTGATTCAGTGCACAAAAGGGTAAAATAGGGAGTTTTTCGCAGATTTCATCGGTTCTAACAGCATTTCTCATTGAGTTGAGCATGAGAAGTTGCACCATTGCACAACAAAGGAAAGCAGAGAGGTCAAATTTTCCTTAGAGGACTGGTCAAAATCTGAATGTGAATGCGTGATAACGTACAGTATGGAAAATACTACCACCCCAAACTACGAAAGAGTCACTTGTAAACGAATTTAAAAGAAACTTCTACAAGACTTTTGTGACTCCATAAGGAAGTAATGTCACCATCACTTCTTTACCTGACCCCAACAACACGTCGATAGAGTGAAATAAGGACATTGCTAACTACAAATGTTGATACTGTCAGAATGAGGTACTTGAGTAACGATGGCAAGGCTGTATTGAGTAAGAGCAACGCAATTAATCCCAACACAATTACATGAATAATGTAAACATCGTAAGAATTTTGGTTCAGTTCATTTAAAATTCGATTGGGTTTATTTGCATAGCGCCAGAAGGTTTCAATCATCAGGTACAGCAAACAAAGTAAGGTTAGGTAAAAACTAAGCCACACAATAAGTCTGTCTGCAAACCAAGAAAAAATAAAGTTTCCCGAGGAAAGTATTGGGAAGATAAGGAATATAATGTAAATTGTTATTGGAATCCAAGCAACTAAATTTACGACTGTATAGATTCTTTTGCTTTTAGGTTCAACAGCAAATATTTGCTGTTGAAAGGCTAGAGACCCTAACAAGAAAAGCATGAAGTATAAGAGCAGTCTTTCATTTTGAAAGTCGATCAATGCTGTTAGTGTCCAACCTTGGAGGTTAAGAATGTCCATACTAAAACTAGTTACAAACCCGATGAAAAATGTTGCTATTACTGCAAACTTCAAAGACATTTTGGTTGGTACTAGGTTGATGCTCGAGAGAAGTACAAACAACAGATTAAATAAAAAGAGCACAGGAAGAAACCATAACCAACTTTGGCTACTTATGTTTCCGCTACTAAAGTGAAAGTAGCTTGTCCAAAATTCTTGCGGCAAATTTCTTGTGTACAAAAATATAACTTTGTAAAGTGGGATGAGCGTTAGTACAGCGACAAGCCAAGGAATCATTAGCCTCTTAAACCTAGCTGCTAAAAAGTCTCTCATTCCCTTCTTTTGTAAAGAATTAGGTGTCAGATAACCTGATATAAAAAATAGTGTCGGCATCACAATAATGTCAAGAATTAGGTTGAGAATGCCAACCAAGTTATTGGTTGAAGGATCATCCACAATCCAAAAAGATGCCCACCAGCCTGTGCTTTCATAAACACCACCAGCATGATAAAGAATCACTAAAAAGATTATGGTGGTTCTTAGGTTGTCTAGAAAATAAAGTCGATTTGTGAATTTGTTGTGGGGTGGCACATTCAATTTTCCTAAAGATTCTATCTAGTAAGATAGTCCTAGTGTCTTATGTAGGTAGGTATTACTTGTAAGTTGCTTAAGCATGAAGTCAGCTACATCGGCTCGAGAAATTTTGAGTTTAATGTTCTCGTTAGCATCAAACCCATGCTTGTAAATACCTATCCGTTCACCATTCGTTAAGTTTACGGGGCGCACAATAATCCAATCCAATTGGCTTTGCTTTATGTGGTTTTCTTGAAGTTCATGGTCAGCAAAAGTGTGGCGAAGGAAAAAGGGAACAATCAAGTACTTGAAATGAAAAGGAAGGAAATCTTTGCTGTCACCAAAACCAAGCGAGCTTTGGCAAATAAAGCGCTTGACACCTATTTTTTCCATAGCTTGGATAATATTCTTTGTGCCCTTTGCTCGTCCTTTACTCTTATTTGATGCAGGCAATCCTAAAGCACATAAAACAACATCTTGACCCTGTAATGCCTTCTCGACTGAAGTGTAGTCAAGCACATCACCTTGAATAATCTTGAGATTAGTGTGCTTGTGCTCTAATTTTGCGGGGTTGCGCACAAATGCTGTAACTGTATGTCCTTGCTCGAGTGCTTGCTTGACTATTTCTTGACCTGTACCACCTGTTGCTCCAAAAATTACAATGTTCATTTTATTTCTCCTTGCTTTGTGTCTAGCGGTCAGCTCGTAAGAGATATCAAGTGGCTGATCTAGGCCACTTCCATGCAGTCCAGATGATGAGCGTGAGGAATAAGGCTTCTAGTAGCTCATAGAGCCTCCAATAAAACCAAGTCTCGCCCTCGCCCACAAACTGTGTGCCGACCAGAACGAGGATGTGGAGAACGCCTACAATGATGTTCACCAAGCGATTTGTTCTGGCCTTCAACGTAAGAGATAGTAAGACCATGAAGCTCGGAAAAGCCATAAGCATGGCTCCGCTGAACAGGATTGTTTGAGTGAACTGTACACCTTCCAACTGCCCCTCTACTAGTTCCGCCACGTGCCCTGGCTGAAGGAATGAGAATATATCGTTATAAATATAGAAGAACATCAAGGCTACCCATAGGAAAGCGAGCTTGGTCTTGACATTCACCTTCCTGTCCTCCAACATGCTTGTGGTCTCTTTCGTGTTCATTATTCAATCCTCCTAGGTTCAAGTGACTACCAAACTGCGATCGGGTAGAGGTTAGTGTTCCACCCTGCTTCGTAAGGCTAACGGTACAGAGCTAAGGTGTGCACATCCTACACTGAAGTCCCCTGCAACTTAAACCACACTTAACTTCGCCATTCATTATGTGCATCACCTTGAGCGATAGTTAGGCAAACATGATTTAGGAATAGCCATTTTCGCACAAGAATGAATACCTGTAGGAAGATTAAGATTACCTTGAAGATTGTTTCATATGATGAAATGTAAACCAGTGAGTTTTTCTGAAGCTTTCCAGAGCGCTTCACCAACCTGTAGAGCTCTAGTATTAGCATCTGGTTTAACATGTCCAGGGACTCCTCTAAATTCCTTGAACCCAGTCGGTCCAAAGAACTCACCACCTTTCCCCTCAACAGAAGCCATAACAAGTGGCTTAGCAGCCTCTTCAGGTGGAGCTGCTAGCAATTTCCCAAACATCCATATAGCAACCTTTTGTAAAATGTTAGGATTCCCTCCGTATTGAATCCCCGTAATTGATACTCCTGGATGTGCTGCAATAGCATGCGGCTTCAACCCTGCATTTTCTATACGGCGTTGCAATTCATAGGTAAATGCCAATATTGCCCATTTACTTCTTGAATAAGCTGTCATATTTCCAAGTGATGAAAAGTTTGATTCCATTTGTAAGTCATTTAAGTCAATTGGATGACCGTGATGTTCCTTGGAAGACATACTAACAACACGTGCATCAGGAGTAGTCTTTAAGAGTGGGAATAAGCGTGCAGTGAGAGCAAAAGGCCCCACGTAGTGGACTGCAAAATTAAGTTCTATACCATCAACAGTTGATCTGCGAGATTTATCAAAAAAATAAACACCTGCATTGTGAGTTAGTACATCTAATCTCGAGTGTTTAGATAAGAAATCATTAGCAAATTTTTCAATTGATGACAAGTCACCCATATCAACAATCATTAATTCCACCGACTTGTCAGGAAGTTCCTGTTGTAAGTCTTCCATTACTTGTCTCCCAGATTGCTCATTTCGGCAAGCCATTACCACATGGTAATCCCTAATTAACATCTCACGACAGTAATGTCTTCCAATACCGCCATTGGCTCCAGTACAAATAACAACTTTTTTCATATTGGATACTTCTTTCACTTAAAATTTGCCACTATTTGCCCACTCTTCTTTTGGTGGTACTGGTTCTGCATTACCCCAATGTTCAACTATTTTGCTGCCTTCGATACGAAATATATCAACTTGTGCAAATGGTTGACCTTTTTGTGAGACCTTACAGAGTGTCGCAACAAAATTGCCCTGACCAACAAGTAAAACCACTTCTTCATATACTAATGCTTTGTCTTGTCCTAACAAGAGTGTTTCAAAGTGCTCAAGACCATCAGGAGCTTTAGCATTATGTTGAATGTATTTTTCACTCGATATATATTTACCAATATTCTCAAAGTTTTTGCCTATGAGAGCATCATTCATTAAATCACGAACTAGTTGTTTGTTTTGTTCGGTTTTGCCTAAATCAGTAATTGCTGTTATCCCATCAATAGAGGTATGACCAGAAGGAGTTTCGGGAGTATATTCTGCAATCACATCCCAGTGCTCAATGATTTTGCTGTTTTCATCAGTATCAAAGAAATCAGTGGTGACCCACTTAGCTTCACCATCATTTAAAGATTGGTAAACATGGAGAAATACATATTGTCCATCTTCAATAGCACGCACAATTTGAATATCTCGTTTTGGGTTCCTCTCAATAAATGGTTCAAAGAATTCTATAAACCCTTCGGCACCGTCTCTAACCCCAGTACTATGCTGAGTATAGCGTGCACCAGTGTATTTTGTTACAGCTTCTCTAATCTTGCCATCTCTTATTCCTTCTAGGTATAAGTTCATAGCATTTTCTAGCCTTTCACTTGTATTAGGAGCATCTACATTATAGAAATACTCCTCATGCACAACCTTACCCTCTGATACCTCGTAAACTGCAACCTCTTCAAGTTGTAAACGAGTATTGTTCATTTGTTTGTTAGTGAGGTCAAGGTTGAAAAAAAGAGCAAACTTGTTATCACCATGAGGGTATGGTCCTTTATATTCTGCACTATGAACCACATTGTTATTTGCCCACCACTTGGCTTTATCAATAACTGCATCCATGCCACTTATTTCCCTTGCAGGACCACTGCCTTGAATTGCTTCGACGCTTACTACATTGTTGGAGAAAAGTTTCTGAACAACTTCTATATGGGTTTTGCCTTCACGGTACATGCTGACCAGTTCAGTACCAACTGCTTTAGCATCTAATGTTGAGTTAGTACCTACTGCGTCTACGTTGTAAAAGTACTCCTCACGCACAACTTTACCTTTTGATACCTCGTAAACTGCAACTTCTTCAAGCTGCAAACGAGTATTGTTCATTTGCTTGTTGGTAAGATCAAGATTAAAGAAAACAGCAAATTTGTTGTCACCGTGAGGGTATGGCCCTCTGTATTCTGCATTATGAACTACATTGTTATTTGCCCACCACTTGGCTTTATCAATGACTGCATCCATACCACTTATTTCCCTTGCAGGGCCACTACCCTGAACTGCTTCAATACTTACCACATTATTAGAATAGAGTTTTTGAACAACTTCTATATGGGTTTTACCTTCACGGTACATATTGATAAGTTGGTGACCAACTTCCTTGGCACTTAAGATTGGGTTTGTAGGTCCTGTGTTAAGGATTGTGGGTTTATTATTATTTTCTGACACTGTTATACCTCTATCTGATGAAGAGAATGGTTGAGAGCGAGAATCAATACCACTTACGACTACAGGGTTGGTTTCTCGAGCAACGGGTAAAATAGGCTCTGAAAAAAACAAAGAAACTATAAAACTTCGTTTAACATCTTCACTAGCATCACTGAGTAATTCAGTAAATGCCACTATTAAAGGTTGTTTCTGAACCTCTGCCCAAAAAGGGTCCTGGTTAGCTAACAAAGAACCAGAAGTTTGAATTGAAGATGTTTCTCCAACTCGAGGGTTGGCTATCAATAAGGCGTTCCAATCTAATCCTGTTAGCAAATGTTCTACATGTGCTTGATAATCTTCTGCTAAAGGATTATCTGAAATCAACCAAGCTAATTGAATAGTTTGAGGTAAATGGGCTACCTTTGCATATTCTGTTACCCAAACTTCAGCAATTTCAGGAGAAGCCCCCATTCGTTGAAGCAGAGAAAGCAAGGTAAATTCTTTTTCAATAGGCTTACGATAAATTTGAACTATGCGCCCACTTATTTGTACTCCATACTGGTAAGTAAGCCGATCAAGGTAGGATACTTTTTGGAATACATCTTCAATGCTGTCATTGTAGTTGATAGGTAATGGTTCATATTCATGCAAACGGTCATTTTCATCAAACCCTTTGGGTATTCCACTTTGACTAACAACAATCGGTTGAGCAAAACCTACCACACCTATACCGCTAGGAATTGTTCCTCCTACTTGTGTCAAAGGGGCTGTTGAGGGCACGAATCTTCCCTCAGCTTCAGGAATGAGCCCAACATCATTTGTTGGATCAAACCATGAGCCCCATGTTTCTAGGTTTCCTAGCAAATATTCTAAAGAAACTTCGATAGCATCAGGCTCCTTTGAAGAAGTAATACTTGCAATGGAGATAAAAAATAAAAATGCTACTAATGCTTTCAAAACAGGGATTTTGTACATTAAAAGTAAAAAAGTCCTTTACAAATTTGGTGACAGGAAGCTATTCCTTGCTTTCCGTCCTCTAGGTTTAATTGGTTGATTTTATTCTTTTTCGCTCAGGTAAAGGTCTTCAATAATCCCACCATCAAAAACAATATTTTGGTCTTCTGTTGCAAACCTGAGAATGCCAGAAGAATACATGACATTATTGTTAAAATTAAAAATCAGTGTCACAAAATCAGGATGTGATTCCTCGAGCCAATTAATCACATACATTTTGTCACCAATCTTTCTGGGGTTATATGCCAGATCCTTATTACCGTTGCCTGTTCGCGGACCAGTGATCCATTCATACTTAAGTTTGCCATCATAAAACTCAATATGGATGCCTGATCCGTTTTGGTAATAATATTTAGCAGATGTACCGTCCAGCAAATGTTGCGCAGATTTTCCCTCATTTGCCCATGCAGGCATTAGGGGAATAACCAGCAAAACCAATAACGTTAAAATGAGTCTCATCATTTCTATCCTTTCCAGTTAGAATTTACCGCTATTAGCCCATTCTTCTCTAGGAGAAATGGTTTCCATATTATCCCAATGCTCAACAATTAATCCATTTTCTATTCTGAAAATATCAAATACAGCAAGCTCTTGACCATTAAATGTGGCTTTAGAATAGCTTACTACATGATCTCCCTGACCAATCACTTTAAAAACAAAATCATAACTAAAATCTTGAGTAGCTAAAAACTGTTTTACTGCCTCAATACCATTGGGAACATTAGGGTTGTGCTGTATGTACTTTTCTGTAGAAACGTATTTTGCCAAATTAGTGTGGTTTGCATTTTGAAATACATCAACGATAAAACTACGTACTAGTGCCTTGTTTTCTTCAGTCTTGTCTAAATCTTTTAGTTCAAAATCTCCCAATACTACATCATTTCCAGAAACACTTTTTTCTACTTCTACGTAAGGAGCAATAATATCCCAATGCTCTACTAACTTGTCATTGGCATCAGTATCAAACATATCTGTCGTTACCCATTTTGCAGTGCCATTATCAATGTCTTGGTACACATGTAAAAACACATAGTTACCATCTTCTATAGCTCTAATAACTCGGATGTCTCGGTCTTTTGTACGTTGTAAAAAACCTTCAAAGAATTCTGCAAAGCCAGCAGCACCATCTTTAACACCAGCACTATGTTGTGTATATCTTTCTCCTACGTATTTAGTTAATGCTTCTTTTACCTTGCCATCTCGAATACCTTCTAAATATAGGCCTTTAGCATTTTCAAGTTTACTACTCATTTTAAAATTCTCCAATCTTTATTACTTTCTGATTAAAGTTAGCTAAACTTCACTCAAACGGTGTTTCAACTAAATTCTGTTCCTCAACATGGTTTACTATTTGATTAAACTTCAAATCAAAATTGTACTTTTCGAGAAGCCTTCTAATCATAGGTTCCATTTCATCTTTGTAAGACGGAAGTTGAGAAGAGCCGTAGATATCTTGAACTTCTTTTGGTAGTTCTTTAAGTACCTTGTTCATACGAGGTTGTACATACTTAGGAAGATTAAGGTACTCAACTTTGACATCTTTTGTTCCTGTTGCTGCTATCTCAGCAAATAGCTTTTCAAGAAGCTCAGGCTCATATTTCATGTGTGGTAAAAAGGGCCCAACAAATACGTATGTTTTTATCCCTGCCTCGTTTAGTTTCTTAAGTGTCCTTATTCTGGTACTTGCTAAAGGGGCTTGCACTTCTAAGAAGCGGCTTAATGTATCGTCTGAAGTGGTAATACTTAAACCCACCTCAACATATTTGATAGCTTTTAGGATAGAAATATCATCCAAAACCATTGGAGATTTTGTTAGTATCCCTACCCTTCCTTGATAATTATGTTCAGCAAAAGTTTTTAATATACCTCTTGTTAAACGATACTTTTTTTCTACACCTTGATAAGGGTCAGTGACGGTACTAAGTACCACTCTAGGATGTGGTTTCTTTTTTATCAACCGTTGAATATCTTTTTGCATTAATTCAACTGCATTGATTTTGGCGTAAACATAGTTACCCCAATTGTTATTGGTTTCTCCAACAAATCGCCCCATAAAACTGGCAAAGCAATACATACAGGCAAATTGGCAACCTGTGTAGGGATTGATAACATAATCAGCGCTAGGTACTTTAGTTCTGGCAATAATTGATTTTGCTTCAATCTCTTTCACTTTTAGTGACATAGTGGTCTACCTGTTTTCTTGGTCATAAGCGATTCTTCCACTAAAATTTCAATTCCAAAATTCACAACTTAGGACTTTTGTTCCTGTGACTCAAAGCCTCACATAAGCTTGCTGGTGCAAGCTTATGTGGAAATAAAAAAATTATCAGGTCGTTAAGGTTTTCCAAATTATCTATGCGTCAAAAACCCTCAAATGATTGATTTATCAATTTATTTACCACTTACCATTTGTGTTAGCCCAATCTGATTCTTGAGGAATAGTCTGAACTACATCCCAATGCTCAACGATTTTTCCATTCTCTAATCTGAATAAATCATAGTAAGCAGATGCTAAACCTGTGTCCTTGTCAGGAAAACCTTGTGACATCATTAAAGCAAAATTCCCCTCAACATGGATAAATTCAATGGATTGATAAAAAGGAGTTCCCTCGGGTAAAGTTGCTAGGAATGCTAACAACGGCTGGATATCTGTGCCAAAACCAACACTGTGTTGTATATAATCAGCCTCATTAAAATAATTTCCAATTGTGCTGTATAGTCCTTGGATAAATATTTTCTGACTTGTTTCAGTAACAACAGCTCGGTTAACTTCTGTTTCACCCAAGTTAGATGCAGGTGTTAGTGCACCATTAAGTTGAGTTGTACCATCACCATCATCTTCTATATTAGCTAGGTTGTCCCAATGCTCTACGATCAAACCATTTTCAAAGCGGAAAACATCAAATACAACTTGAGGGGTTTTATTATTCCATGTACCACCATATTCAGAGTGCAGTACTACAATATCATCGTCTGTAAAAGTACGAATAGTTGTTATGGTTGTACCATTAAAAGCACCTGATTGGGTAGCTCCAATTACAGCTGAAGCCCCATCTGGGTAAGATAAATTGTGTTGTATATATTTGTTTGGGTTGATGTAATTTTGCATAGCAGTTACATCTCCACTTTGAATAGCTTGTAAAACAGTTATTGACTTTTCTGCCGAAGTTATCTCTGTTGTTTGAGCAGTGCATGCTATAGTGACTAAACCTATAAACATTAAACCTATAAAGGAAATCTTTTTCATAATTTCTCCAGTCACAAAATTTCTGTCTTAGCTTAGAGTCATAGGGACGTCCTGACTAAGCACTAACAGACTACCCTTTGAGTAAATGACCGTAAATGGATTTATTTCAGGTATTCTGGTACTTACTTCGGATTGTGTTTTGAAACTGCTTAGGTGTCATGCCTACTTCACGTTTAAAAAAGCGTCCAAAATAAGCAGGATCATCAAAACCCAACTCATAGGCAATAGTTTGTGCCGTTTTTTCTGTGTGGGCAATCAAGCGTTTAGCTTCTAGGGCAATCCGTGTTCGAATATGCACACTAGGTGGGTGACCTGTTTCGCTTTTAATGGTTTCTGAAAGGTGCTTAGGACTGATATGAAGTTTGTTTGCATAGGCCTGAACGGAGCGTAATGTGAAACCTTGTTGATTGATTAGGGTTTGGAACTTGCTAGCCAGTATATTTGCTGCTGAAGAATGCTGTTTGGTTTTTTGGGGACTCGAGTCAGCATAAAAACGCTGTGCTTTAATAAGCAATCTATGCAACTGCGCTTGGATCATTATCTTGTGACCAAATTGCTTTAACTGCTCTTCTTGTTTTAAATCTTCAATGATTTGTTTAAACTCATCAACGTGTGATCGTGGAATATCTACAAAAGGTTGTCTACGTTGGTACTGTAGAAGCTCGAGTTGTTCTAAAATATTCTGTTGTGGGCTTATGTACAAGCATTCTTCCAAAAAAAATAAAGAGACTCCTCTAAAGTCCTTACTTATACACCAAGCATGTACTTGCCCTGGCAATAAAACATAGAATCTGTAAGGTTTATTTGGATAGTCAATAAAATCAATCATGTAACTACCAGAACCATGTTCGATCCAAGTAAGGTAGTAAAAAGATGGTCGTGAAAGCATACCCTTATGAACAAAGGCTTTACTCTCTGTGGTAGATATTTCAAAGGGGAATGACTTAGCTAGACTTTGACTAAAATCAACGGATAGAATTGCTTCAAATGCTTGTGTTCCATGCATAAATAATCACAATTGTTTATTTCTTACTGTATTTAGCTTGTTCTGATAGTACTTATCACTTTTCTAACAACAACATATCACTTAACATTGCCATTATAAATCCTGTAGTAATTTCCTATGCTAATTTAGCTCAAATTACTAAAACCAAATAAGCTTGATTTGTTTTCCTTGTATCAAATTCTTACTAAAACCCTTAATCTCCCACCTTAATGCCTAACTAGTATTGAACACCCAAGCAAATACATAGTTACCCACATTAACACAGTTGTATTTTATCCAGCTTCGGAGGGCACCCAGTTAACACAAATTGCCAATTGTGTTAACTGGCAGTTAGAATAGCAAGCACAATAAGAGCAATTCTCATTTCAGGTTACTGTCTGAACCGGGAATGACCTCGGATACCGCATCGGCTCGAGTGAACATAGTGGTACGGTTCAGCCACACCACCGAAATCGCAATTAGCACGAAGAAGTAGGTGTCATATGGCTGCGCATCTGGCCAAAGCGGATTGATGAGTTGAAAGTGAAACAGGGCAGGTAACAGGATGCTGCCACGTGATGCGTTAAACAGAGGAGTAACGATCACAGCGAGGGCTAAATTGCCGATGAAGAAAGGCATGAAGCTCCAATCGCTTTGCACGGTTCCTGCCAGATAGAATGCTGGAAGATGCCAAATCCCCCAAGTTGCCCCGATCAGGAGCCCCGCCCAGATTGGTGCCATGTGCCGCTGCAGGATAGGCTGTGCCACGCCACGCCAGCCGAACTCTTCCACTGGGCCAAGAAACAACCTGAAACCCATTAATCCGAACAGAGCACTGAGACTGTCGAAGGGCAAAGGGTCCGTCAAAGTCCCCTTCACCAACGCACCCGCCGCAAAAGTCAATGGAATGCCGATCAGCAGGAATGCTGCCCACCCCAAGGAACATCTCCAGAGTGCAAGGCGAGAGAGAAATGATCTAATCCCAGAAAATCCGCCATAGATCAGCGTCACGATGAATGCGGCAAATGCGGGCCCCCAAGTAGCTAAGATGAAAAACGGGTGGGTGCCGCTGATCTCTCCGAACCATTCAACGGATTGGTCCGGATAAAAGATGTAGATACCGATCAGACCCCAAGTTATTGCGAAGGTAATGAGAACGAATGGAAGGATCGCAATCGACGGCATCTTCCATCGTCTACGCGAGTAAGAAGTCTCTGTCATCGGTTCCATCCACAAAGCGCAACAACTGATGTTGCAATTTGAACGATTCCTTTTTGGACTTCCCATTGAGCTGGCTTATTGTCTGATTCATATCCTCTCCTTAGTCCAGTTAGCACTACGAAGCTGTTTTAGCTCATTCCGATCGAGTGCGTATAACATGGATGCACCTCCAGTGGTAATTATAGCATTTTCCTTTTTGTGTCCTTTATCAACATACTTGTAGGCTTCAACAGTTTGTCGATCAAATCTGGTATAATAGCAATATCCACACTAACATCACGTTTACCATCATAAATGTTTGCTAACAGTAGTATGTCAGAAAAAGTCCTACATGGCTTGTAAGACTTTCACCTATTACTAGAAATAAAGTAACCATCTAGAATAAGGTGATTTTTTGCTTTATTTGAGAGGAGTAACGTGTCGAAAGCTTATGAGCGTGGGAAATTTTTTGCTAGACTGGTTGGCAAGCAGCTTATCTTAATCGTTAGGCAGCCTCAAGTGGCTGCCATCTTACTGGGACGACTCATTCTGTGTCCGCTTGAATGGAGGCAATCCCGATGATGAGGAAGAGTTTGTTCAATGGGTTGGGAGTTCTACAGGTGTTCATCGGCGTTGGCGCAGTGGCAGGCGGTCTGGGGCTAGCGTTGAACCCAAGTGGCGAGAGTCTTGGAATACCGCTCGAGCTGCTCGAGGAAACGCCCTTCACAACCTATCTAGTTCCGGGCATCGTTCTCTTCACTGTCAACGGTCTGGGCAGTCTCGTTGGAGCAGTCTTGTCCTTCGCACGACATCGTTACGCTGGCGAGGCAGCGATGGCTCTCGGTGCCTTCCTTGTTGCCTGGATCCTAGTTCAAGTCTACTGGATGTCGGGGTTCCACTGGCTCCACCGGCTGTATTTCGGCCTAGGGATGTTTGAGGCAGTTCTGGGATGGTTAATCCGAAGGACGGCAAGACGGTTGGCTGCTTAACGCCGACATAGTTGGTCAGAGTCTGCTGGCGGAGTTCTGTGGCAAGGGGAGTCACGAGATTAGGCAAGTGGTACGCAGAGATCTACCTTATGCTTACCTTCTGGGTCAGCTTTGGGGTCGCTGCGGTAAAGTTATAAGTTTATAGACAGTCAAAACTCCCTTTTCTGCTCTAATTCTGTTTATCAAGCTCCAAATGAATAGTTAAATATCTAGGTTCCTAACCATTTTTTACCTGTTGTTCTAATTCTGTTATATGCAAAGTTTGAGTCGGGAAAGCCATTTCAGCATTATGTTCAGTAATGATATCTGCAATTTTTAACAGTACGTCCTGCTTGATTTCATGAAATTTAATCCAATTGATAGTACGGGTAAAAGCACAAACAAAGAAATCACAAGAAGAGGCGTTAAGAGCATTAAAGTGTACAACCGTATCCTGTAAATTATCAATTTCCTCATGGGCAATGAGCATGTTACGCACAGCGTCTGTAATAGATTTCATTTGGGCAATGTCATCATAACGAATACCAATAGTTTCATAAATCCGCCGATGGCTCATGCGTGAAGGATTCTCCACTGCCACTTGGGTAAATACCGAATTGGGAATATAAAGAGGTCGTTTATCAAAGGTACGAATCGTTGTCATCCGCCAGCCAATTTTTTCAACTGTACCTTCAATATCACGATCTGGTGAACAAACCCAGTCACCTATATTAAATGGGCGATCCCAATAAATCATCATCGCACCAAAGAAATTAGCGAGTAAGTCCTTGGCAGCAAAACCCACTATTATACCGCTAATGCCACCAAATGTTAGTACAGCACTAATCGAATATCCCAACGCCTGCAGTACAATCAAACTGGTAGTGATAAATATTGATGCCTTAAGCAAGTTAGTAATAGCACCAATTGTGGTGAAGTCAATATCTTCATTTTTTTGCTTGCGGTGCTCAACTATAGCTCCTGCACCATTCTTTGTAACTCTCAGTAGTGTCCAACCAACAATAATAATGAACAAAACTTCGCAGATTTTAGGGATGGAGGTGAGTATCGGGGACTCAATTTGCTGGCTAATAACCTCTCCTACAATACTGATACCAACTAACCAAATTGTTACACGAATTGGACGGTAAATAGCTACCATAAATGCATCATCAAACAAATTCTGCGTTTTATGCAGCTTATACTTCAGTAGATTGAGTAATATGCGTGAGAAATAACTAAGTACGAACGTTAAAAAGACTGTAATAAGCACATACAATATCCAGATATTCTCACTAGTTAGAAATTCATTCATATCATATATTCTAGCTAATTATTTTGCATATGTGTTCCTATATTGAAGACGTGGAACCTGAAGGTTATATTGAAGTTGCTCAAAATCAGGTTGTATTGAAAATCTAAAATCCTAGAGGTGTCATGAACTTCAGGTTGAGAATTGGAATGGATTAGTGAGGCTAAAGAGGGTAATTCCTGCTGTGATGCGAGGAGAGCACTATTTAGGTCGTGGGCTACCTTTATTGCTATACTAACAAATCTGATATTCTTTAATAATGGACAAGATTATTGGTCTACATTTTGGTTTGAGGTATTTTAATGGCCAATTTGATGTTACGTTGGTCTTTTTCCCGGAATGTTGAGATAAGGATATGACAATATGCAATCTGGATAAATTATTTGCACCACAATCCGTGGCTCTGTTTGGGGCCAGTAAACGGGAGTCTTCCGTCGGTAAAACAATTACCGATAATCTGTTTAATGGAGGATTTGAAGGACCAGTTTGGCTGGTGAACCCGAAGCACAAAGAGATTGGCAACCAGCCCTGTTATAAAAATGTCAAAGACTTGCCCGAAACGCCTGATCTGGCAGTGATTGCCACACCGTCCAAATTTGTGCCGGGAATTATTGCCGATCTGGGTGAAAGAGGAACAAAGGCCGCCATCGTGATTACAGCAGGTCTGAGGGAACAAAACCTGACTGAGAAGATGCTGGATGCGTCCCGCCCGCATTGCCTGCGGATTGTCGGCCCAAATTGTATCGGCGTGATGGTGCCGGATATTGGCCTGAATGCCAGCTTTGCTCATGCCATGCCACTAAAGGGCGATCTGGCGTTTATTTCACAATCCGGTGCTATGATCAGCGCGGTACTGGATTGGGCTACAGGTGAAGGGATCGGCTTTTCATCTATGGTATCGATGGGCAATATGGCTGATGTCGATCTCGACGATATGCTGGATTACCTAGCCAGCGATCCCAAAACTCGCGCCATTCTCATGTATTTGGAACACGTGACGGACGCCCGCAAATTCATGTCAGCAGCGCGGTCTGCGGCCCGCATCAAGCCTGTTGTGGTAATCAAATCCGGACGCCATGCTGAAGCGGCTAAAGCTGCGCATTCCCATACGGGCGCTTTAGCAGGATCGGACGCTGTCTATAATGCAGCGTTTCACAGAGCTGGTATCTTACGAGTCCTTGATATGGAAGATTTGTTCAATGCGGCGGAAGCTTTGAGCCGCCTGAAATCGATTGCCGGGGACAGGCTAGCAATTGTCACCAATGGCGGCGGGGCAGGCGTGTTGGCTGTAGATCGGTTGATTGATTTTGGTGGTAATCTGGCCACGTTGTCCGCTAAGACGATTGAAAAGTTAAACAAAGTCTTGCCCTCGACATGGTCAAAGGCCAATCCGGTTGATATTATCGGCGATGCTGGGCCGGAGCGTTACAGGGCCGCTATGGAAGTGGTGCTAGATGATCCGGATATTGATGCCGTTTTGGTAATGAACTGTCCTACCGCTTTGGCATCAAGTACCGAAGCCGCTAAGGCCACAATCAAAACAATCGAAGCACACAATAAGAAACAAGAACATCCCAAAGCTATCCTGACGTCATGGCTGGGTGACGGCGCAGCGCGGGAAGCACATGAGTTGCTCTCGGAAAACGGTTATCCGACTTATGAAACGCCTGCCGATGCGGTGCGCAGCTTTACCTATTTGACGCGCCACGCCAAGGATCAACGTGCTTTGATGCAAACCCCGCCTAGCCTGCCGGAAGGTTTTAAAACTGACCCCGCTACTGCTAGAAAAACCATTCATCCAGCTATAAAAAAAGGCCGTGAAATCCTCACAGAGTTTGAAGCCAAAACTGTCCTGAAAGCATATGGCATTCCAACAGTTGATACAGTGATTGCTAAAACGCTGGATGAGGTTGAAAGCACAGCGGCAGAAATGTTGGATGGTGCAGGATTAGAAGTAGTGGTTAAAATTTTGTCCAAAGAGATTACGCATAAATCCGATGTCGGTGGTGTCGCACTTGGTCTGCCTAATGCCGATGCGGCGAAAAAGGCTGCACAGGAGATGCTTGCCCGTATTCAGAAAATCAACCCCGAAGCCCATATTGAGGGCTTTACCATTCAACCAATGATTCGTCGTACTGGTGCGCATGAATTGATTATCGGTATGAGTGAAGATGAAACTTTCGGCCCTATAATGTTATTTGGTGCGGGAGGTACAGCTGTCGAAGTGATCAAGGACACGGCTATGGCCCTGCCACCGCTGGATTTAAAATTGGCCTATGATCTTATGGATGAAACGCAAATCTATAAGCTTCTGCAAGGCTATCGTGACCGACCCGCTGCTGATATGGATGCAATTGCTCTGACTCTTGTAAGAGTATCACAAATGATTGCCGAATTACCAGAAATCGTTGAACTGGACATCAATCCATTGTTGGCCGATGAAAATGGTGTGATTGCGTTGGATGCAAGAATTGTCGTAAAAGAAACGGTTGTTGAGTCAGGTAAGCTGAACCCGCGTTTTGCCATCCGGCCTTACCCGAAGAAATGGGAAAAAAAGGAAATACTGGCAAATGGTAAACTAATTATGATTCGCCCGATCAGGCCTGATGATGAACGTTTCTATGATACCTTCATGGACAAAACCAGCCCGAACGATATAAGACTACGCTTGTTCGCCTCAATGCGTCATCTTTCGCATGATTTTATTGCTCGCCTAACACAGATCGATTATGCTCGCGCCATGGCTTTTATAGCGATAGACCCTGATACGGATGAAATGCTAGGTGTTTCACGGCTGGCCAGCGATAACGCTTATGTCCGTGCCGAATATGGTGTGATTACCCGTAGTGATATGAAAGGACAAGGGATCGGCTGGGCATTGATGCAACGGCTCATTGACTATGCGAAAAGCGAAAACATTCAGGAATTATGGGGGCAGGTTTTGCGCGAAAATACCAATATGCTAAAAATGTGCCTCGAGTTAGGTTTTCAGATTGAGCCTGACCCTGATGATACGTCTCTGGTTATTGTAACTTTGCCGTTAACGCATCAAAAAACAGCTTAGACAAAAGGACGTAAATAAGCCAAGACACTGGCGGCAAGGGCTTCATGGTTATAGCCACCTTCCAGTAGGGAAACGACATTGCCATTACAGAAATTCTGTGCGAAATTGGATAATTGCAGTCCGATCCAATGATAATCCTCTTCAGTTAAATTCATTTCTGCTAAAGGATCATCTTTATGGCCGTCAAACCCAGCAGAAACAAGAAGCAATTCCGGCTTAAAACTTTCCAGTTCAGGAAGAACTTTTTGGCTAAATGCTTCCCTGTATGCTTTGCCGTTTGTTCCAGCAGGCAGCTCCACATTGACAACATTGCCCACAGAGCCATGTTCATCCTCTTTACCAGTACCGGGGTAGAATGGGCTTTGATGGGTGGAGATATAAAGGATACGCTTGTCTTGCTGAACAATATTTTGTGTGCCATTGCCATGATGCACATCGAAATCGACAATGGCCATGCGCTGCAAATTTTTATGTTTCAGAGCATAAAGTGCGGCAATGGCAATATTGTTGAAAAGACAAAATCCCATAGCTCTACTTCTCTCAGCGTGATGGCCGGGTGGGCGCACGGCGCAAAACGCACTGGCGTAATCACTACTAAAAATCAAATCGACAACAGCGCAGGATGCGCCCACAGCCCGGTAGGCAGCATCAAGGCTGCCTGCTGACATCACGGTGTCACCACCATCCAGATAAATGGAACCTGACACAGGTGCGCTATCTTTAATTTCATTCAAGTAATCTTGTGTATGCGCCAGCAGGATATTGTCATCTGTGCCCAGAGGTGCATCTATAAATTCTAGTTGATCTTTATAATTACAGTTTTTGAGTGCTTTCAGGATGGCAGAGAGCCGCCCAGCATTTTCCGGATGCATCAACCCTGTATCGTGCTTCAAGCAGTCAGGATGGCTATAAATCGCTATGGTCATGTTTAACAATATAACCGTCCGTGGCCATCGCTGTCATATTTTATTTACGCTGCCTTTTTCTCTTCTGCTTTAACAGCGGTTTCGCAAGTTGGTTATTCCGTATGGAAGTGGCCAGCTTGCAGCTTTTAGCCCTGCCTGCACTTTTTCGGTATCTTAATAGTCAGGAAACTTAGATTTGAATGGCTCGTACTGTTTACTAAGTCGATTAGTAGACATTTATTGTCTTATCTATTACTAAGTATTAGCTTCATGTCAGAAAATAACTAAAAGGGAAGCATGAAAGGAAACAAAGTCATGAAAAGCACTTATCTAGGTTTTATCTTACTACTTGGATTCTTTATCGGCTGTAAAGATACAAGTATCAACCCCAATCCCAACCCTAATCCTAGTGATGGATTAACGAGGGCATCTGCCCGTAACCTCAAACAACTTATCTTGGACGGTGATGAGTACCTTGTAGCTATTGTTTGCCTCACCTAGTGAATTCAAAACACTAGATACAGATAAAATCCGATTTCCCGCTCAATTAGCTGCTCTGCTCAATGCTGCCAATATCTTGCCACAAGCCATTCTGGTTTCTCCTTTCAGTTGTCAAATCTAATTGGTGTTTTTGCCCCACTTAAATTTCATATGGAACAATACCCAGCTTATACCAACTTCTTCAAAAAAGTTACTGCTTAGGGCTTACTTTGGTGACACGAAGTCTTTTTGTCAGTGTCTACTAAAGTTATAAGTTCTTAGACAGTTAAAGCTTTACCTTCTGTTCAATGGAATTCTTCGTTTTAGAAACAAGATCGCTCTGTAAAATTCCTTAGCACTTATTAGACTTGTTCAGAAATAAGCTAGCGTGCATTATAAAATGTACAATTGCCCAATTTAAAGCTCCGGAAATGCAAAATGTAACAGCTAAGTCTTAGCAAGGGTACGAATCTTTTATCTAATGAGTCAACTATTTGGTCCATCATTTTGTTTCCGAACAACTCTATTAAGAGTTTTGTAATCAGGGATTTCGTAGAGTTTGATAATATGCGCTCTACTAAGTCATACGGATCGTAAGTAAAAATATAAGGAGCAGAAATATGCCATTTGTGTGGACTGATGAAAAGTACGCTACAGGAGTAAAAGAGATTGATGAGCAACACAAACAATTATTTAAAACCATTAATGAAATGGAAGAGGTAATTGAAAAGCCTGAGTTAGACACTTGGCAAGTAAAAAAACTAATAATCTTTTTAGGTATCTATACAAAAAGGCATTTTGGATATGAAGAAGACTGTATGTTTAAAAACAATTGCCCTATCTATAAGAAAAACGAAGATGCACACAAGAAATTCCTTACCTTTTACAAGGATATAAGAGCAGAAAGTGAGGAAGTAGGCATCACCAGAGGGCTAGCAAAGAGACTATATGACGCATCAGGAAACTGGTTGGTTAATCATATAGGAAAAATTGACGTTCACATACGTGATTGTGTGTGAATTTGACGAAATACCTAGCACTAAGAAAATAGGTTGCAGTTCTAGTGCTTAGATAAGAAGTTCTCAACGTCCTGAATAAATTTAAAAGTTCCCTTCTCTATTTGTTGAGTTAAAACATCTAAATCACTAAAATCAGGATTGTCAGCCAATATGTATTCTACGATCGAATCAACGCCTTTCGCAAGCGGCACAATTTTGTATTTATTCCAACCACTTTCTTTTATCAATTCCCAATACTTTGCTTGAACCTGTTTATTCACTCCTGATAACCACACTTCAAACCTAAATGCTTCATGAAGGAAAACAATAGCTATTTTCAATTTTTGATCTTTTATTGATTTTGGAAAGACAGCAAAATATGTCATATCCATATACCCATAATAGATACTTCCAGATACGACATAATCAGGATATTTTTTCATAAAATGAGTTCTTAAACCCATAATATATTCCATCAATCCCCTATACGCCTCCTGAATAATCCCCTTCTCTAGTTGTTTTCTATATTCATTGACACATTCCTGAAACGATTCCATCTTCTGTCCTTTCCTTTTCTATTGTTACTAATTGCAACGACCGAATGGCACTAAGCTTAGGTGCGCACACTTTGAGCTACATTCCCCGAAACTACTTTCTCATAATGACAAGGTGTTATGTCAATCAGAGGAAGTGTTTTTATCTGATGAAAATAATTATGAGCACTGTAAGAGGAATTGATGCTACTAAAGTAATTATTAAACTATAGCTCCACTTTACTTTTTCTGAGATTGTGATTCCCATAATCATTATAACAATAGGCCAAATTATACCTGCTAATACTCTTATGTAATCAAACCACATCGGGTATATTTTGAACCCACCTAATGGAGTTAATCTTTGATCTGGGAAGATAATTACTAAAAGAGATTCAGGAACCCACAGTAGTAAGAACATAGGGAATGTTAAACTAATACAACAGATTGAAAATGCATCTTCAAAGGCTCCTTTTCCTTTAAATGGTATAGCTATTATTCTAGCAGTTCCTGCAAATAGAATTGCAATAATGATGAAGAGAGGGATTTGATAGAACATTTGCCAAAAGTAGTAATCTTCGGCAGGTATTTTTATGAATGGTTCTTCTACTGCTCCAAAACCATTTTTATAGCCAATGAACACAGTTAGCGTATAAATAAGTCCTAAAAATAAGAATATGCTGAATGAATAACCCATCTTATGCTTATCTTCGAGTAGCTGGATCATACTATGTTTTGGCCTATAGATAGGAATAAAAAAATATTTTAAGAGACTAGAAAATTCCATGAATTTATTCCTTGTGTGAAAACCCCAGATGAGTCACCATTTCTAGTGATGCCACCTATAATGACAAAACTCACCTATGGCTATGGAGCGTAGCGGAATAGGCGTCTGGAACAGCTGCTCAACTGCTCAGCCTTAAGTGTATGCATTCACAATGCAGCTGGTATTAGTTGCTGTCTGCTGTTCCAAGCTTCAACTCCTTCCGTAATATGTTCTTGAACCGTGTCACACTGATCGGATGATCAGCCAGAAGTCGGCCTTGGTAAACTAATCACCCCATAAGGAGATGGCATTTTTCCCGTGCCTCCGCCGCATTGTTCAGCTCAACTAAATGAAGTTGGGTACCATGTTGCTCTGCAACTGTAGGCATTTCTGCGTTGGCTTTACCAATATACGGACATTGGTTCGTATAGATCAACAGAAGATCATGGTATTGGCTTATGCCAAAAAGTGAACTCTTTTCCATCATTGTCGTTCCACAAGCTTCTCTAGCATTTCGGCTAAATGCTCAAAAATCCAAAAATGTCCCGCACCCTTAATAAATTCCGCTTCACAATTGGGAACCTTCTCAGCTATATATTGCCCCATCGACAGGGGAACACTGATATCTTCTTCACCCTGCCAGAGATAAAGCTTGGTCTTGATTTCGTTCAGCGGTATCGACCAATTACTAGGGATCATTGCATCATACCAGCTGCCGATGCCCCCTTGGCGGTAACCCTCATTGCGATCAGCTTGGATCAACTCAGCGATATTAAGGTGTTCATAAACTTTTCTGTCGGTTTCGCTAAATTCTTTGGGGATCATTTTAATATAAAGCTTAGGGAATTTTCTTGCTAGCCAAGCAAATATCTTCATTTGCAACTTGAACAGTTTTGGCAATTTAGGTGCTTTGGCCCACATCATACGAATAGGAACCGCTATGTTCTTAATTGTTTCCGGGATAAAAGGTCCGACACTGGCAAAGATACCAACTGAAGTCAAACGCTCAGGAATTTTCCAAGCACAGGCTAAGGCATACGGTCCGCCACCAGACGGTCCAAAGACAGCGAATTTTTTTATTCCTAGTGAATCAGCCAGAGCCGCAATGTCATTGGGCCAATTCTCGAGCGTGGTTATACCCTCTTTAAAATCAGTCTGGCCAAAGCCGGGCCGGTCTGGCGCAATTAAACGGACATTGGATAAAAAGGGCGACCCCGGTATCAAACCCCAAAGCAACCGCGAATTGGGATTGCCGTGAAAAACAAAAATAGGCTGACCTTTTGGGTCTCCATACTCCGCATAGCAAAGCTGACGACCATCAGGTAGTTTAAGATAATTTTCAGTATTCTTATTATGTGACATTCTTTTCTTATATACTTTCAGTAATCATTTCCCTGTCTCCACTTTGCACTGAGTTTCCTCATTGTAAAAAAGTACGCTTAAAAGTATCTGACATTCAGAGCTATTCTAGGCAATCATTTTTTCCTGATTAACACTCATCAGCAGCAGAGGTGTCCACCATATGCTTTTGTTAGGTGGTGCTTCTAGCAGGTTCAATCAGCTCGACATCCTTTTGCCGTTTCATCAAGGGAATTGCTGCAACAATGATCCAGAGTACAGTAGCCTTGACAAGGAGGAAGACTAGGAGTTTCCACCCTGCTAGCACAGGATCAATGATACCTGTGGTGGCGACGAGACTCACATGCATGAGCATAATGATAAGCAGGCTTTCAGTCCGGTCATAGACCCATACCATCAGCACTCTGTAGGCTGGTAACCAAGAGAAAAGGCGAGCAAGCAAGAGGGTCAAGGGTAATGCTCCAGAGAAGGTGTCGTTTTCCCAATTCACAAGGAAGTGCCATGCTCCCCACAGGAGACCCACAACAAGGCCAGTAGTGAAAACTCCGTACTTCATCTTCATCTGGGGGATGGCAAACCCTGTCCAGCCTAGCTCTTCAAAGAATCCAACTATAAGGCCTCCCACAATCCACATTAGCAGAAGGGTGGTCCTGTCGTTTGAAGTGAATATAGCTGGGAGGAACTGGGGGAAGAAAAGCGAAAGTGCAAGAAGTACTGCCGCAGTCGAGAGCGGGGCGGTCAGTAACGCAACCGCGTACCAACGGAAGCTTACTCGCCAGCTAAGCAACCTAGATACAAGCTTGCGAAAACCCTCCCTTCCAAAGACAATGCCTGTCAAGAAGATGCCTGCTAAACTGGGGCCAAGGAGCATTGCTATTACCAACACCATAATTTGATCCGTTGTGACCGGGATTCCGTCAAAGCCAACTGAAATGAGAATGACACCCCATGAAATGACAAATGTTAGGGCAAAGTAGATCAGCAGAGGATGCGCCTTAATGAAATCCCTGATCATTGTCATGATATTGTCCTTTCTATTTGAATTGAATACATCCTCAAGTTTCCATGTCACCTAACGCTCAGCATCAGCGGTGGTTTGAAGCACCGTCCGCTACATGCTAGGTGGCAATTCTAGAGAGTTCAATCAACTCTATCCCTTTCAAGCTGCCCACGGTTGGCTAAGACGATCGCTACAACGACTAACCACATCACGGAGGTCAGTATAAGGTAATAGGTTATGAGGTAAACTCCTTTTGCCGAAGGTAAAAAGATAAAGAGCGTGCTAGCCGTGAGACTCGCATGCATGAGCATCACCACAAACAGGCTCATAGTATGGTCGTAAACCCATGCCATGAGCACCCTATAGGCTGGCAGTACCCCTATGTAGAAGAGACAGGGGGGCAGGAAGAGAAGCAGATCGAGTGCTCCAGAGGAATCGCCACTTGCCCAGAAGGTTGGAAAGAAGTGCCATACTGCATGCAGAATACCCACGATGAGCCCAGTTGTAAAGACACCGTAACGCCGCCTCAGCTCAGGTATGGCAAACCCCGTCCATCCAAGCTCCTCCAGTAAGCCACCAAAAATAAGCCCGACCATAAGACCAGTCAATATAAGGCCAACCTTGTCAGCCGTAGTGAGTATTTGGGGGAGAAATACCGGGGAAGTGAGCGAAAGCGCTAGGAGTATCGCCGTGCTCAAGAGTGGAGCAATCAGGAGCGCTATTGCATACCAGCGAAAGCCTACCCGCCATTTTAGCAGCTGAGACAGAAGTTCACGAAAGCCCGCTCTGCCATAAACGAGACCAGTCAACAGAAGGCTTGTTAAGCTGGGGCCAAGGAAATATGGTAAAAACACGATTGGCCACACCTTCGCAGATTGCTCTTCAGTGGCTGGCATTCCGTAAGGAGCGCCCAAGATGAGTACACCACCCCATGAGATAGCGAATGTTAGGGCGTAGTAGGTCAGCACCAAATGACTTTTAATGAAAGTCTTAATGACCGTCATAATGCTTTCCTTTCAACTTGTGATGATTTTATCTGTACAGGACATAGCTTAAAAATTGAAATATAGACCTTTCAAATGACTCTTTACCTTGTCTCAAATTGGCTTTTCGGTAAATTTATCTGTATAGCACGACCTCTTGATTTTGCTACAATAACTTATTTCTGAGTCCTCTCCTTTTGAAAAAGTAGCATGCTTAAAAGCATTTGCTACCTGAACTGTCCTAATTTTAAGGCGCTTACTTTTTTTTAGATAATCGGTAAAATTCTGACATGTTATGTAGGACTTTTTCTGACATGCTGCTATTAACCAAGCATCTGTGCAAAAGCTGCCAATTTTCAATTTGCATGTATTTTCTAATTATAAAATTATCACTGTGTGTGACAACCATCTTTAATGCTCAAAAATAACCTAACTTTAAAAGGAGTAAAATTCACCATGTCAAAAAAAAGTGCAGGGATTGTTATGTATCGTTTCAAAAACAAGATTTTAGAAGTTTTTTTGGTACACCCCGGAGGACCATTTTGGTCCAATAAAGACAAACATGTTTGGTCCATTCCTAAAGGTGAATTTGATGAAGGAGAAAACATCCTAGAAGCTGCAAAACGTGAATTCCAAGAGGAAACTGGCTTTGAAGTAGATGGAAATTTTACTCAGCTTCAACCAGTAAAGCAACCAAGCCGAAAAATTATTTATGCTTGGACAGTAGAAAGCGACTGCGATGCTTCTGCTATAAAAAGCAACACATTTCCAATGGAATGGCCTCCCAAATCAGGGAAGCAGCAGGAGTTTCCTGAAGTAGATAAGGCTGACTGGTTTACAATTGGTGTGGCAAAAGAAAAAATTTTCAAGGGACAGGTAGGATTTCTGGAGCAATTATGTAATCTGTTAGGCTACGATTCTTCTGAACTGGTTAGAGAAAAAACCAGCTGAGCGGACTAACATGGACTAAAATCCCATAAATGTATATGTTTTTCTTTAAGCTCATAAAAGAGCTAAGAGATAACTTTTAATAGGTACAACTGAGGTGTGGTGAGGCTTATCTAGATGCTCGAGCAAAAGTTGTCAGAAAAAACCCTACATTACTTGTCAGAATCTTACTGATGCAATAAAAAAAGTAGTAGGTAAGGATGTATAGAGGTGGTAAGTATCTCTTAGAGGAGGGGAGCTAATAGTAACTAGCCTCCTACTAAAGGAATAACCTTGAACTAAGTCAAGGGAGTAAAATATGCGGATTCTATACCATTGTAACTTCTAAGGAGGTAAGGATTATGTTGAACTTATATCGCTTAATTATCACTGGGTTTTTATTGGTAAATCTTTTTACCATCACTCTAGCCCAAACAGAAAAACCTAAACAAGAACCTCAGTATTGGTTTGGTGTCTCACTTGGCTTACCAACTTCTCTAAGAGTTGGTATTAAAGATATTTTTGTTAAAGACATTGATCTTCGTATAGATGGGCTTCTTTCCCTTGCTGTTAATCCTGATGAAGATGAAAAAGGAGCAGGTATTGCTGGACTTTCTGCTAATCTTATTTACAGTCCTGACGCAAAAGGTATTCAGTATTATATAGTTACAGGGATTGAACTTGATTTTGCAAAAGAAATTTGTATTTGGGATTGGAATTGTTATGAAGCTGGATATTCAGGGACATACTTAGGTATTGCAAGCCTAGGTGGTTTTGAAGTTGGCTCTAAACATACCAAATTTTTCAGCGAAGCTGGAATGAGTTTTGCTATTTTGCTTGCAGGTGAAGGTAATCCCCCTTCAACATTATTGGTACCCCACATTGCTATAGGTGTAAATTTTCTATTTTGAGCCCTAATGGGATGATTTGTAAAAATTTAAGACTGATAAGGAGTTAAACATGAAAAAGGTAGTTTTAGACATAAGACTTGCGCAGTTTCTAACCACAAGGTTACTAAACCTTTCAATTATTTTCCTTATAGCTTTACTTACTTTCTCTTTAAGCTCATGTGCTCTTATAGCTCATGGCACTTCACAAAATATTTTAGTGAATTCTAAACCACCGGGTGCAGAAGTTTTTCTAGAAGGTGAGCTTATAGGTAAAACACCTATGGAAGTTAAATTAAAGCGTAGTGGTAGGCACGAAATCACGCTACGCTACGGTGAACAAGAAAGAGTAGTAATAGTAAGAAGCCGTGCTGATACTACCTCAATAATTCTGGATGCTGTTCCATTGGCAATAGCTGGTAGTTTTACAGCATCTGCTTGCCTTGGTTCTAGTTCTGGTTCTGATTCTGGTGAATATGGTGACCTAGTTTATGGAATAGCTTGTAGTGTAGGTTTGCTTGTTAGCCTTGTATCAACTACACCATTAATTGTTGATGGAGCAACAGGTGCTTGGCATGTGCTTTCCCCTAAAGAAGTTATGGCTGATTTTGACGAATAAATGGACGGTTTGTAGCTAGGAAGGACTAAGATAGTAGTTTGTGCTCGAGCGCCCAACGAACTAATTCTACTCGAGTCTTAATACCCAACTTCTCCGCAGCTCGTTCACGATAGGTAGCAACAGTCTTTTCACTTATGCCTAATATACGAGCAATCTCTTTATAGGTACTACCACTAGCAATGTATTGCACCACATCTAGTTCTCTTTTCGTGAGTTTGGCTTGTTTAAAGGGATTAGGGGTAGCAATCTCTTTTGCAAGATTTGTAAGGAGCTTAGGAGGTAAATAGTGTTCTCCTCTTACCACAGCAGAGATAGCGTCTAGGAGTTGTGTATCCAGCACAGTTTTAGGTAAGTAACCTGAACCACCCATTTCTAAAAAGCTCTGTACATGCTCAGGATCATCATGCATAGAAAGTGCTATAAGACGTGAGTCAGGTAATTTTTTCCGCAAAATTTTAGCCACTTCAAGCCCGCTCATGTCAGGTAAGTTGATGTCAAGCAGTATGATGTGGGGTTTTAGCTCACAAGCCCTTTCTACAGCTTCTTCACCATTTTCAGCTTCACCAACAACGTTAATGGAACCATTTGTTTCAAGTAAGGCACGAATTCCCTTACGCACTACAGCATGGTCATCAACTAGGAAAATTTTTGTCAAACTCATTATCTTAATTGCCTAAGTGGTAAACGAACATTAACACTAGTACCATAACCTAAACGACTCTCTATATTCAAACTTCCACCTAGAAGTTCTACACGTTCACGCATTCCCAGAATACCCAACTTTTCAGTGGCAGGAATTTCATTTGGTTCAAAACCTATGCCATCATCTTCTACTATTAATTGCAATCTGTTGTCCATAGAGGTTAAAACTATGGAAACGTTTTTTGCCTGAGCGTGGCGCACTATATTTGTGAGAGCTTCTTGAATTACACGGTAGACAACTAACTCTTCATTAGGGTCAAACCTTTCAGGTAAACGTGCTAAAAGTTCAATTCTTAAATTACATTGCTCAGCAAGTTCACGCACAAAGCGCTTGAGAGTAGCCTCTAACCCTAGTTCATTAAGGAGCGAGGGACGTAAATTGTGTGAAATTCGGCGAACGTCTTCCAAGGTTTTGACAGTTAAAGTTTTCAGTTGTTCAAGTTGTGACCTATTAGTTTTAAGCATAGTTGATAAGCCTAGGTTGATAGCTGTAAGTGATTGACCAACCTGATCATGTAAATCACGAGAGATACGTTCTCTTTCTTCTTCTTGAGCACTAAGAAGGGCTTCTAAAGCACGTTGCCTTATTGTAACATCTAGTGCTAGTGCTGCTACTCTAATGACTTTGCCCTCTCTATCCTTGAGTTGGGTAGTATACCACTCACAGATGATGGTTTGACCTTCTTTAGTTAAACTTTCCTTGGTAGTGTGGTAACTATTACCATGGTCAGGGAGTCCTTGTCGAAATAGCTCGAGTTGAGCCCCTACTAAATCAGGCACAATTGCATCAACTTTGAGTTTGTCAATTACCTCTTCTGCACTGTAACCAAAAATCCTTTCTGCAGAGCGGTTCCAAGCAGTAATAATGAAATTCTTGACCTCCCACTCTATAACTGCCAAGGGAGTATGCTCTATGTGTAAAGCCATTCTCTGCTCATTCTCGCGTAGCGCAGTCTCGGCACGTACACGTTCTGTGATGTCCAAAATAATAGCAACAAATATAGGGGGTGTTTCATGAAGATAGAGTTGAAGATTTACCTCCACAGGATAAAGCGAGCCATTTTTGCGGCGATGCTTAGTTGTGAATCTAATAACGTCCTTTTCTTCATTTCTAAGGGGTTGAATAAGTGCTGCAAAGGTTTCTTTGGTGTACTCAGGGTTTAAGTCAATTGGAATTAGTTCTCGCAGTTCCTCCATGCTATAGCCAAGATTATCCCTAGCACCTTTATTGACAAATGTGAAATGCAAGGTATTGGCATCAAAGAGGTAGATTTCATTTGCGGAAGCTTCCAGAATTTTACCAAAGCGTGCATGCAGTATCTCAGCATATTTACGTGTGCTAATGTCACGAATAGCAGCTGAAACAAGCATATTTCCTTCTGTTTCCATAGGGGTTAGGCTAATTTCTACAGGAAAATCATGACCATCTTTATGTAAACCATAAAGTTCAAGCCCTGTTCCCATAGGGCGTACTTGAGGTTTTGTGAAGTAGTCCTTGTGGTGCTGGCTATGTGCAGAACGAAATTGTTGGGGTACTAACATTCCCATTTGCTTCCCTAGTAGTTCTTCACGTTTATAGCCAAAGGTTACTTCCATACGCTCATTAATCATCCTAATAATGCCTTGCTTATCGACTACCATCATTGCGTCTAAGGGGGATTCTAATAAACGTTGGAATTGGTGCTCGAGCTTCTTTTGCTCGGTAATATCACAAAGAAAAAGAATGCCTGAATCAGTTTTTCCCTCTAATAAATGACCGCTAAAGCGGATAACCTTTTTTCGATTGGTATCAAGATGCTTAAGTTGCAGCTCAACATTGCTAACAGTTTCACCACCTATAATACGTTTATGTGGCCAGAGTTTTTGAGGTATAAGTTGACCTTCTAAATCATAAACTTGGTAAGTATTAGCAAAGTTTTCTAAATTCGCTCCTAGCACTTGCCCAAAGAGGGTTTTGGCTTCCTCATTGGTATAAAGAACCTCACCACTGGTATTGAAAAGGATAATGCCTTCGTTCAGCTTATCAAAAACTGCTCTAAAGTGTTCCTCATTAGCTAGCCAATTTAACATGGTTGCCTCATTCTCTTGGCTCTGTAATGCATAAGCATACTAAGGAGCTAGGATGAATGTGTATTTATATAGAGTAGCATATGAGAAGTTTTTGAGGGTAAGAGTATCTTTAATAGACTTGTTCTGGAATAATCTTGCGTACATTATGAGATGTAAAATTGCTCAATTTATAACTTACAAAATGCATAATACTGTAGCCAAGTCTTGATAAGTGTCCTAGTTCCTTGTTCAATGCATTAAGGATCTGAACTTTCTGATTCTTTTAGGCAAACTCTAAACTCATAATTTCCTTTCTCTTGCTCGCTCGAGGTCTTCTTTTTCATAAATTCCTTCCTAGAGAAGGATATCTCTTTCTGACTATCCGAAGTAAAATTACTCACTGTTATATTCTCAAGTGTGTCACATGTTTCAGTAACTTATCCATGCAAAACTTTCTTTTAAGACGCCCATTGTTAACTATACTGTATGAGGGTGTCTGATTTTTAAACACCCTTAATACTTTGTGTGTCGTATTAAGGGTGTTTTTGTTTTGTTGAAGGTCAAAAAATAGCACTGTTTAGTGCTGTGCTGGTAAGCGTTTCAAAGTTTTGCTTTGGGATTAAAAGAAGCCCAAGCGTTTATAAAGCTACTAAATGTACCAGTATAAGTAGCTAAGCTAAAATTCTGCCCAAAACCAGCACCAATACCTACTAACAAAAGCCTTCAGCTAGTGGTGAATAATGGGCTATTCAATTGTCAAAGATCACATGCCTTATGGTAAGGCACAAATGGGTTAGTTACGAATCAGTTACAAACGAGCGCTATGTTTATAGATATCTATATGTTTCATCAGGACGCCCTTACTACATCGCTCATATGATGTATACACCGTAAGGGTGTCCTATTCTTTTGCTTTGCACTAAGGCACAAATGGATTGGTTACGAAACTCTTACAAGATTCTTACAAAGTTCTTACAAGATTCTTACAACTTAGTTACAAACGAGTGCTACGGTTTTTTAGAATTTAGTGTACCTTTTTAGGTTGCTCTTACCGTTCCCCCGGTGTCGTCGCATAGGTAAGAGCGACCTATATTTTGTTAAGGGACAGACTCCTTAATTATTTCAAAGATCAATTTCAAGGCTCCCTTTCTGCTGCTAGCTTCACCAACATTACCAACGCTTCTGTAACGAACAAAGAATTGATAACTAGTTTCTAGTTTCCCGATAGAGAAAAACATTAGAGCCTCCAAAAGAATCTACTTCTTATACAACAGTGCCAAAGATTGCACCGATGGCTGCTGTAACTGCCATTGCTAAAGCTCCCCAAAATGTCACACGACCAATGCCAATGGCAACATTTGCACCCCCTGCACGTGCAGCCAGCCCTCCCATTAAACCCAAGAACAAAAGAGAGCCTCCCGCCACAGTTGGAATTAGGTACGCCAATGGACTAAACAAGGCAATGAGTAGCGGTAAGGCTGCTCCCACAGCAAATGTAGAGGCAGATGCCAGTGCTGCTTGAATAGGGCGAGCAGTGTGTATTTCGGAGAGCCCTAGTTCATCACGAGCATGGGCTGACAAGGCATCGTGCGCCATAAGCTGATCGGCAACTTGCTGTGCAAGCAAGGGCTCGAGCCCTCTGTTTACATATATATCTGCAAGTTCTTTACGCTCGAACTCTTCGTCGTTCTCGAGTTCAAGGCGCTCACGTGCTAGGTCAGCTTTCTCAGTATCCCCTTGAGAACTCACTGACACATATTCGCCTGCAGCCATTGACATCGCACCTGCCACTAGGCCTGCAACTCCAGCAATCAGCACATCACCCCGCACTGCACTCGCAGATGCTACTCCCACCACCAAACTTGCTGTTGAAACGATTCCATCGTTCGCACCCAGCACTGCTGCCCTTAACCAGCCAATTCGTTCTGCATAGTGTTGCTCCAAATGTTTAGGCATACTTGACACCTTCTGTCCTAGGTTTAGCTGAGTGTCTAATTGCACGATGATAAAGCCCTGTGTCGTTGACAAAGTTTAAAAGTTTAGTTTGAAGCATTTTTCAAGTCCTTTTCTCGAATTTGAATTGTTGAGCCCAACACCTGCTTGTAAAATCTCAATAGGTAAGTCAGTGAATTCTTAAATTAAAAAAGCAATCCTAAACGTATATAGCCCCATGCAATATGCCAAAGCAAGTAGTACACCAAACGAAATGCATACATTGAGATAAAATCATAGCGCTTAAAAATTATTAATTGGAATAGATTGAATAAAAATACATGCACTCCAACATAGGTAATAGTCCATAGGGGGTATGGTTCCGAAAAACCACTAACAGTCTGATAAATAGGCTCTAATAATGAAACAATTAAGATCATAACCCAGATAATTTTTTCATGGCTTATTTTCTTGAAAAGTGCAGTCAAAAAGAAAAAAAGTAAGGAAAGGGGCAATACATGAAAAAAAATCTCAGCAACATATCCAATAGCAGGGTAAAACAACAGCGATTTTGGAAACAAAACGTTTAAGTCATCGGGGAAAACAACTATAAGGTCAACTACGATAATCACAAATGCAAAAAGCGTTGCTATACTAGCTGATAAAAACAGTCCCTTGAAATTCCCTTTATTGTAAATTACAAATAAGCCCTTTGAAAGGAGAAAAGATAAGAGAATAGCCCCTAAAATAATTGTGGAACAGATTAAGACTAGTGGATTGATTTTACCAATATATGATTGAAAAGAATTTGTGTCAGAAAAATACATTACCCCTGTTAGTACTGCTACTACAAGAGATAAACTAATAAAAGCCCAATATTGTGATCTTTCTTTAGAGATTAACTCTTTTATTCTTGTTCTAGGTGGGGTCAGTTTCAACTTGTCCATAGCTTCTACTTGCTGCTTTATGCTCAGCAGCACCTTTCTGTTAATGATGATATTATACCCGTCCAATAAAGCTTAATGTATACCCCATAGCTAAAGCTAGGGGATTCTGAGGGGTCAAACAACAGATGCAAGACCTTGGTCCTGTCAATGCTATCACTTCATCATTACATGAAAGGCACTGATTTTCGTATTACCTTTACTAATTCAGGCTAAAGTAAGTTAAACCTGAGTTTTTGTAGACCTTTTATGTAGTTTCAGTATGGTTTTGTTCGGAGCCACTCATTTCTCAGACACCATCAGAACAGGTATCATTAGAGATTCATAAATAGTATTATCGCTAAGTACAATAATTAAGGCTACCCATTCCTTTTTCTCTTCGTCTTGGTAATTCCATTGACTCCACGTTAAAGGACCGTCTTGTCCTTTCCTAATACCTTTCCAACCCAGTTCTTGCATCTGCAGATCATAATGTTTGCGTACTTCTTTAGGTTCTAATGTTGTAGAAATACTTGCTCTGGAAACTTTATTAGTAGGTAAGTTTAGACCATTAGTCAGTACCTCATACTCACTCCAACCATATGCAGGGAAGTTTTTTACCCCTAAAAAAACAGTGCTTTTTTCTGGTGAAGTGAGTTTGATTTCTGGTAGATTGGAATAGTCTGATTCTAATTTATCGTCAAGCTTTATTGGTACTCTCTCAACTTCTGTTTGATTACAAATATTATTATCTCTATTTCTATTTAATATTTCCGTAAACAAGGATGTCTTGACAAAGATGCCATCTGTTCGAGCATACAAGTGAATCTCTAACATAGAATTTTCTTTGCAAAGGTCGAGGTAGTTTTCCAGCTTTTGAGGTAACTGAGAAAAAATAAAGCCCCATTCTTCTGCTTCCATTTTTGATTTATAGGATAAGGATGAGCTTTGCCAGCCATTATCTATGAATGCATCGTGGAGTATATAGTATGCTTGTCTCATGTCAGCATTAAGGATCAGTTTTGAGGTAATGGAAGTACTAGCATACAAGTCTTCGTCATCCTCATCACCATATCTATATTCTTCTAATATTGATCCAACAACATCTATAGTTTCTATTGAGTTGAGAAAGCCGATTTCTTCAGGTAACATACCTACTAAAAGTTGAACTTTATTTTCCCCCTTGATATCTGGATTAATAAGTTCCTCAACTAAATCAAGAGGAACTAGGGTTTTTGTGCCTTCCTCCTTTTGGCCAAAGGCAACGCACATAAAGATAAACAGCAAGAAAATATAGTATTTTTTCATAGGTTCTAATTTATCATTTACTTGAACCTATAGATGCCATTATGGTGTATTTATCAAGCCCCTTACAACCTAATCTTAGACAATAGGTGAAGGACGTGCAAAACATACAAATTTCCTGCAGAAGTTCCTAAAATCCACCCCCATAGCTAAAGCTAGGGGCACTCTTTTAGGCAAGCACGGTAGAATAATTTGGTTCCAAATTTTGCTGATATACTGAAAACGGGTTAAAAATGGATATTTCTTAGAACACTTACCTGCGGGGTAAGTTGTGCCTTACCCCTCTAAGCTCCCCCTTAGAGGGATGTCCAAAGGGCAGAGGGGTTTACCAAGCTGAGGAGCAAAATGTTCAAAACTAAGCCGTTAGAAGTATATCTCATTACTATTCTATACCTTGATTTCATCCCCACGATTCATAATGCAACACTCAACTCCCAGTTTCTCCACTTCCTGCTTGAAGAATTGATCATCTGCAGGGGCTGCATTCCTAACCCAGAGAAAAGGGACATTGTAATGGCAGGGAATGACCTTTCTTGGTGATATAATTCTTACAGCCTCGATTGCGTCCGGCACATCCATTGTCCAAGTATTATTGCCCAAACCTCCTATGGGTAACATAAGAACATCTGGCCTTAATCCTTCCCATTCTCTCTGAAGAAGTGAATCCCCAAGATTTATAATAGTTTTTTCATTGATCGTAATCTTAAATCCCATAGAGCCAATACCAACCCTCTCTCCCGGACCGGGTTGCTGTTTAAGCTTGAACCATAGAATCGGTACAATGATTGGGCCATGCACTGATTTGATGCCTTCAACTTCTACACCATCAAGTTTGACTGAATCCCCAACATCGAGCAAATGGACATTCTCAAAGGGGATCCAAGAGGTCAATTCTCTACCACGTGGATCTACAAGTAATATTTTACCATCTTCTTTTCTTGCTAGTTCTTTTCCACAAACAACAGGAGCCTTTGATGCAGCTGCTACTCTATCAGACTGCCAGTGATGATCGGGATCACCATGGGTGATTAAAATATGCGTAATGTCATTCCATTCTAATTTAGGGATTAAGGTCTTAAACTTAAACAGCCCAAAGTTTTGTCCGGGATCGATGGCAATTTTCGTTTTACCATCTTCAATTAGAAATGCGTTATAAAGATAGTGTTTGATTTTCATTTAGAAGCCTTTCGCAATATTTAGTAAAATTCCTAGCTAAGCCTGAAAGTAATAGTAGTTTCTTGTGATCTGATGTCTTGACCATTTTTAACCTCCTCTTAGGGAGTTATCATTTTTTGAGTTATTCACCTAAAAACTCAATGATGAGCGTATTGACTTGCTCTGGTTGTTCGGCTCCAATTAAATGCCCAGTATTTACTACCTCAACACGAGCATCAGGAATATTTTGAGCAAGGGTCTTAGAGTTTTTCGGGCTGCCTACTAAATTGTCTTTTTCTCCAAGCACCAACAGCACTGGCACCTTCAAACTTTGTAACTGTTTAGCTGTAAATTGAATGGGTCGTGCCTTTTGGGGAAATGTCCCTGACATCATTAAGCGAAACCATTCTTCAAATGCTTCCACAATCTTTGGGTCATCTCCAAACGCCCAAGAAATGGTACTCTCCTGAATTGGTTTGAGGGGGAAAAACTGAGTGATTATAATTCTTATTACTGACTCAGTAGTGCCACCATATCCCATTGGGCCAAGCAGTACCAGTTTTTTTACCCGTTGGGGAGAAAAAATTGCCAGATTGGTACCAATAAAGCCACCTTCAGAAGCCCCTACAACATAAGCGCTCTCAATACCAAGTTTTTCAAATATTTCTGAATACAGTTTTGCCTGTGCATGACCGTCTTTAGGATAATAGTCACGACTGTTTAATTCACTCCTTCCAACATCCCCTAAAGTGTCAATAGCATAGATCCGATAATGCTCATTTAATGCTCCTACATTATAAAACCATGACCAACTCCCCACACCTGATGCATGAAGTAAAATTATTGGTGGTGCGTCCTTTGGCCCACTCACAATAATGTGAACTTTGCCGTATTCGGTATTTAAATAAACATCCTCGTAAGTAACTGGCCACATTTCCATTTTGGTGGCGTAAATGTCCAGCAACCTAGTCTTAACTTCGGGTGATTTGTATATGGCAGATGTATATTTGTTAAAGGAACCAAGCCAGACAAAAATAGCTAGCAAGATTATAATGGAAATGATTTGCCACCACCAAGAAATAGATTTGCCAGCGAACCTATTAAACAACTTACTGATTGGCAGAATCAGAAGTAAAACAATGGTCAAAAGAGGAATTGCTTGAAGCCAGTTTCCCATTAGCATCATTGAGATGGCCAGCAAGCAAAAAATAATGCTAAAGAACCATCTCACAATGAGAGATACGTATTTCATTAGAGAACCAACTTTATGCTTGTATTCATTGGCTTCTTCTTAGTATTGCAGCCCAAAGGCTTGAACTCACGAGTATAGTTGCCGCTACAACTAATTTTGACATATTTCAATCTTTATTTGATTGTCGTCGCCAATACTGCCAGATGATAATAACACCCACAACTCCCAACACAGACAAAGTTGCTGCAAAATACACCTCGCCCCAGTTCCAGCGTTCTGAGTGTAGCGCCCTATGTTCTGGTTTCACATCAAAGTCTATCCATGGCCCAGTGCGCCCGAGCACAAAAATCAGGACCCGCAAAGCGTGTAGAATGGTTGCTGCAGCGCCAGCTCGGAGTGCAAAGCCTGCATCCTTTTGCGCAGAAGTCATCCACCACCTCACTGCACCCAGCAAAGTTGTTACATCCAGTACTAACTCGAGAATAAGTAACCCGGACACCCAAATTACCAACACTGAGAGTGCTCCTTGAGTAAGCATCATAAGGGTACGGAAGAGTAGAATGGTAGCCCCAAGGGCAAGAAGAGATGCGTACAGACGTTGACGGGACCAGTTCATACCAATCTCTTTTCCCAGACGATCTGCTGCTTGCTTGTGGATCGAATGTTAGCTGCTTCACTTACCTCTGGACTGATCAGTTCCTTAGCTCGAGCCCTCAACAAAACCCTCAAACTTCTACTACAAGGGCTTAAATTTGGCAGTAACAAACGGCTTCTTGCAAAGTGACTAATAGGGGGCGATGCAGTAAAACAATCCCTGTTAGCTGTCCTTGTTAGGTGTAGTTTCATAAGGAATATCATAACTTTATTTTTTTTACCCCTAGAACACCTGAACTCACTATGACAAACAATAATCCCACAGTTACGAACCCCACCTTAGCTGTAGCAAAACTAGAATAAACAATAGCCATCCACTCTGGAAAATCCAGCGGATTAGATAGCATGATTAGAAGAACAGTATTTTCGAAAAAGTCCATAACCGGAGATATAGCTAGTACCAATGCAGCTATAAAACCAAAATTTCTGAAAAATGAGGTGCTTTCGTGCTTTCCAGCCACAAACACGGCAAGAGTAAAAAAGAAAATACCTGTCGTTAACATTAATCCAAAATCTAAATATTGAACTAATATAAATTTATTCAAATTTCCTTGTTCGATTAATACGGAATAGTGTGACTTTAGTACTTCACCACTAAAAGTAAACCACCAAGAAGGATAAGGCCCAATTAGACCTTTTTCTGGATAATTAGAAAGAATTAGCTGGTTAGCTGTAACAACATTAAAAACTACTGCTAGTAATAGACTGCCCAGAAGTATTAAACGTGTTTTTTCTTTAGATGGCCAATTATTTAATTGTTGTTTATTAATCAATCTATTCCTCTTTCAATGCCTAACAGCCGAATTTAGCTGCTGTGTTAGAGGTCAACTGGGTTAATTTGTTAAGTCGCCTTTTCTTTAGGTTGGTTTATCTTTACTCTGTTCTAATGTTCCGTTTAGCTCTCGAGCACCTATAGGAATAAAACCAATACACATAAGAGTAGCCCCAGCAGAACTAATAATTTCAATATCTGGATTAATTAACAGTAACAGTCCAATGATGATAACAACACCCTGCCACTTTGGTATGATCTTTTCTCTTATCAAACCGATAGTCTGAAGGACGACCCCTACTGGAAGAAGTGCAAAAAGCCATGTTATCCACAACCAACCAGCTTTATCCAAAAGGGCTTGCAGCGCAGGGGTAATACTTACAAATTGCTCGTCCGGTAAAGTTTGAAATGCTGTTAGTACTAGCGTAAGGGCTCCCTTATCTACAGCGAGCATGAACGCGCCGAAAACACCTAGAATGCCACCGATAAATCCATACCATGCGCCACGACCTTGTAACAACAACATAAAGCGGACGCTTGTTGCTATGACAAGCGGAACTACAAAAAGGACCAGTAGATGACCAAAATGAAAAAGAAAATTACCGCGCCACTCTGCAGCCCATTCTGTTGCATCTGTTATGAGTTTAAAACTGAAAATGTTTGGATGCAGAATGAATCCAAACAAAAGCATAATTGGAAAGATAATAATTGATAATCCAGTGCCTACACGTTTGATTAATGCTAGGCTTCGATGTTCCATATTTTTTACCTCAATTATGAGTTGCTTTCTTAAAATTTCTTTGACCTAAAGGAAAATACTTAGGGGGTGACGTACTTTCCTCGAGCATAGGAAAGTAGTCTTAAAATGTCAAATTACTAAGTTTTGAATATATTTTAAAGAAGCTTAAAGTGATTACTGATCAGCTGAATCTTACCAAAAAATGATAATCCCATCATCTCTGTCACCATGTATGATTTCGCTGGCTCCGTCACCGTTAACGTCCCCGACTGTTAAACCATCATCTTGCTCAAAATCTACTGGAAATTCTCTAAGTTTATTTCCACGCATGTCATAAACTCTGATCCAGTCATCTCTATCACCATGTATGACTTCGGCAATCCCATCACCATTAACATCTCCGACTGCTAAACCATCATCTTGCTCAAAATCTACTGGAAATTCCCCAAGTTTATTCCCACGCATGTTATAAACTCTAATCCAGTCATCTCGATCACCATGTACGATCTCGGCAATTCCATCACCGTTAACATCCCCGACTGCTAAACCATCATCTTGTTCAAAATCTATTTTAAAACTACAGGACCCATGTGCTGCATTGATTGTCCTCACCTCCTGCAATGAACAATCTTCAACTGTATAGCCTTGTCCCAAAGGAGAAGCCTGTTCTCCAAAATCAGCATTATTTTGAGCTGTTATGAAAGTAAATGTTGCGTCCTTTCGGAAAAGATCACTACCATCTGGTGCATCTAACCATAGTTGAAAGTTTCTATGTCTTATATAGTGCGTGGGAAAGTTAAAGGATTTAAACGAGTAACCATTGCTATCAAATAGTCCCGGCACAATGCAAAATGTTGCATCTTCCCTAAAAAGTTGGTCATTTAAACTTTTTGACAACCTTAGTCTAAAATCTTGATGTCTCAAAAAGTGATTTGGAAAGTTAACAGACTCAAATGAGTTACAGTTTCTGTCTGCTAATCCCGGAACAATTCTAAATGTTATGTCCTGCCTCGTTGGGTCATCATTTGCTGATTCAATATATCCAAGGCCATCTCTGTGCCTCATGTAAAGATCTGGATAGTTGTAAGACTGAAAGGAAGCAAGGCCTTGAAAACTATGAAGAGGAGGTGGTTTCTCAAAATCTACATTATTTTGGGCAGTTTCAAAAGGAGTCGTGAAAATAAATGTTGCGTCTTTTCGGAAAAGATCACTACCATCTGGTGCATCTAACCATAGTTGAAAGTTTCTATGTCTTATATAGTGCGTGGGAAAGTTAAAGGATTTAAACGAGTAACCATTGTTGTCAAACAGCCCCGGTACAATGCAAAATGTTGCATCTTCCCTAAAAAGTTGCTCATCTACACTTTCTGACAAATTTAGTCTGAAATTTTGATGTCTCAAAAAGTGATTTGGAAAATTAACAGACTCAAATGAGTTACAGTTCCTGTCTGCTAATCCCAGAACAATTCTAAATGTTATATCTTGCCTTGCTAGGTCATCATTTGCTGATTCAATATATCCAAGACCATCTCTATGCCTTATGTAAAGATCTGGATAATTATAAGACTGAAAGTAGACAAGGCCTTGGAAATTTTGTGAGTGGGCCGATAATACTAACATCATTGAACATAGCGTAGCTCCCAAAATTAAAAACTTAAGAAGGTAATAAAACTTCATATTTCTCCTTGTTTTATAGCCACGACCTTTTACCGAGGCACTAACCTGACATTATCTAACCCTGATTTATCGCTACCATCACCATATTCAGCGCGTATTTGGAAGTCCGTAACATTACTCAGTACATCGTTTAGTGAAGTAGCACCACCACCAAGTATCCACCCACCATCATCTACTAAAGGAATAGAAAATTTTTCCCAATCTACAGGAGGTCGGTTTGGTAAGAAACGTCCAGCAGTCAAATTCCCATTGGTTAGAAAAATATCAGCCTTATCTTGGTAATATCCTCCACCAGAGCTAAATAAATCTATATCTAGCCTAGTATAACCTCGCCAATCTCCATGAAATTTAGTAGGTGCAATATAATAACTAGTTTTACCCTCACTAGGGGCTGACGTTCCTATATAACCCCTATAAATACCGCCATAACTGCCATCTGACCTAAAGTTTTCAAGTTTCCCAAGGTCCACAGTCCAGCCATCTGTATCTAGCTCATTAGCATCAAAAGTACTTCCTACCGCTGAGGAAAGCGTACTAGCAGTAATCTTAGTACCGTACCAAGGGTAACTATTTTCGCCCCCATGACTAAAATCACCACCAATTAACGAACCATTCTCACTAATCCACCCTGTCCATATTTGATTTGCAGCTTCTCTGTAAAGAACCACATGTCTTCCTACTTGGTATCCCACAATGTTATTACCATACAGGGTGCCTGTAATTCTGTTTCCATGAACATTATAAGTTAAAGTACCAATGTGGCCGTTTCCATTAATATCATACTGATGTGCATACGGACTTTGAGCTATAGCTTGGCTAATTCCATATATAATCCCAAAAAATAGATAAATTCCAACAATGGTTAAAATTGAAAGATTACGCATAATATTTTCTCCTAGAGAGTATTTAAGTTGTTAAACAACTTTTGCTTGGCTCGAGCCAACCCCAAAATCTTAAAACTCCACCTCAAAGATCTCTATGTGCCCACTCCTAATGGAACTACTTAATCAATAATAACGATATGTAAGGAACTATATTAAACACCAATACTAATACCCTATACATTCCCAAATATCCATATGCCACCAGAGCTACTTCATTTTCTTTAATTCCAAATAATTTCCCATGAATTTTACCCATAACATTCTTTAGAGCCATATCTAAAACAGAACTCAATATTAGAAGCCCAACATTAATAATTGTCATCCATTTAAAAAATTCTGTTAGTTGATCTAGATTCATTTCTCTTCTTTCCTCATTGACATATGGCCTATTGGATCAGTCTTATTGTGGTCAGAGCACATAATTAGTATTAGACCTAAGCAGGTGAATATACTTCTGCTTCTTGCAAACGTAAAATGCTTCCTAACTAAACAGTAGATTATAGAGAGGGTTTTAGGTCTTAGTCTTACAACTTAATTTATTCCTGAGTTTCCTCCTCATAACAATTTAGTGTGTTTAAAAAAAGCATTTGCCCCCCTAGGACTTAGGACTATCCTATTCTAGACTATCTCTTTTTCCCAATTAATCAGTAATACTCTGACATATTATGTAGGACTTTTTCTGACATACTTTTATTTTATTAATTAAACATCTATACAAAAGCTAACAAATCTTTAATTTTTATACGATTGCAGCGCAAAGTTTAACAAGGCTGAGCTGAGTGCTGTTATGCGTTTGGGTCAACCAATCTTCCCATAAACAAAATGCTTCCTGAATTATTATCTCTTATTAAGTAAATAAAGGGATGATCGGCTTGAAAAATAGGAATTTCTATAATTGCCTTACGTCCTATGATTACTGCTGTCGCAGCAGCAGCTTCTGTTCCTTCTTCATTTACATCAATAAAAGCTTTGTGAATAACATCAGAAATATAAAGCGACTTTCCACCGTCTATTCCCGAAAAGTCAGCACTCATATCAAAAGCATCAACCATTCCAAGAGATTGGAGATTTTCATTAAGCTTAAAACTAGCTTCTACCTTGAATTTTGGAAGATATACTTCTACTTCTTGCTCGTAGGTAGTTAATAGCCAATTATTTACATTTTCAACAGTGATTTTATCCTCGATATCTTTTAATCCAAACCTCTCTTTTGGTAGGATTATAAGCATAGATAAATCTTCCTCAACATATGGCAAATCAATTAGCTGTACATCTGAATCTTCAGTGTATTTGAAAATAGATTTTTGATACATTGTAGGAACATCTTTAGTAACATCAGAGGATACATAAAATGGGTTGTCTGTAGTGTTCTCAGCTTCGAATTGACTTGCCCAGTTTCCCTTGAAATATATTGCATTTGTAAGCACAAGACGAGTTAAATCATCAAGAATTCCCTTTTTGATCAACTCTTGAATTTTTTGATTAGTTTTCTCTTCTGTCCAATTATTTATAGCTAATCTTGCCTCTTCCCTAGCTTCTTCATCTCTAAAATCAACAAGATTTAAACCTGCACCATAAATCGTTTCGTTTAAGTCAATAAATTCATCTAAAAAAGGATAGTCTTTTTGTCCCCAAAGCGCATTGGCAATATATAGTTCATAGCCTTTGTCTTCTTCTGAGGTATCTAAACTACTTTGCAATTCTGAAAAGTAAGGATGAATGTCTTGACCAAGATCAAAATACAGTACTTCTTGCATTTGCTTTTCTGTATTACCTCTTGCTCCTGCATAGGTCATAGCCAGAGCAGAAGATATGCTATATGGTGAGAAGAATATATTACCTTCTTCTTTAGTAAGCTCACCGTATAAATCAAAGGCAAAAGAATTGATACTATTTACAACTTGTTCCATATCTTCAGAGTAAACAGGGTTCAATACTGCCCAACAAATGAATAAACAAATAAAAATTAATATGGTTCTTTTCATACTAGTCTCCTATGGGGAATATTTTTGCTTTAGGGAAAGTTCTTCTGACATAAAGCCTTAGCAAAATAGTTTCCATATTTTACTTCCTTAACATCTCCCCTATTTACTGCCTAAGGTTTATCTTAGAGCGTCACTATTTTTTGGCACAACAGTAAAATTCTGACAGGTGATGTAGGACTTTTCCTGACAAACTTTGCTCGAGCATTCAGACAAGCTCCACCACACTTCACTTGTACTCATTGAAAGCTACCCTCTGACTCTTTTTCTATACTAAAGAGAAATTGGACACAGAATCCGTCTAGATCATTTACGTTAGAGTTATTTTTTATTGTTAAGAGCCCCCCAAACTTGTCAAAAGTTACCTAAAAACTAACTTACTCATATATATAGGCTGCACCAGAACCATTAGCCATAGCTCCTACCACCACAGTATCTCTTGATATGGCTACAGACCAGCCAAACCAGTTCCACTCCGCCCCATCAGAGGCTAGTATTTTCTTGGATTCACCCCAGTTGTTGTTGCCGCCAAAATTGCGCTTATATATGTAGGCTGAACCTGATTGGTAGCCATTATCATCATCGAGAGCCCCTACCACCACAGTATCTTCTGATATGGCTACAGAACTGCCAAATTGATCAAAAACTGCCTCATCAGAGGGCAGTATTTTCTTGACCTCACCCCAGTTGTTGTTGCCACCGTGATTGCGCTCATATATGTAGGCTGAACCTGAATCTTCACCGTTATCATCGTCGAAGCGAGCTCCTACCACCACAGTATCTTCTGATATGGCTACAGACCAGCCAAACCAGTCATCAGGTGTTCCATCAGAGGCCAGTATTTTCTTAACTTCTCCCCAGTTGTTGTTGCCACCATGATTGCGCTCAAATATATAGGTTGAACCTGACCAAAAGCCGTTATCATCATCTCTTATAGCCCCTACCACCACAGTATCTCCTGATATGGCTACAGAGATGCCAAAACTGTCACCGGATGCCCCATCAGAGGCTAGTATTTTCTTAACTTCTCCCCAGTTATTGCTGCCGCCAAAATTGCGATCATATATATAGACTGAACCTGAATTAGTGCCGTTATCATCATTGTCATAGGCCCCTACCACCACTGTATCTTCTGATACAGCTACAGAGCCACCAAAGTAGTCAAGAAGTGCCCCATCAGAGGCTAGTAGTTTCTTGACTCCTCCCCAGTTATTGTTAACATCATTATTGCGTTCAAATACATAAGCCACACCATTATTAAATGTTCCTCCCATCACCACAGTATCTCCTGATATGGCTACAGACTCGCCAGCAAAACCTCCTCCATCAAAGGCTAGTATTTTCTTTGCTAGTATCCACTTATCACTAGCATTGCGCTCATATATATAGGCTGAACCTATATATACGCCGGTTTTTGTATCATGGGGAGCCCCTACTATTACAGTATCTCCTGATATAGCTACAGACTCACCAAAGTCGTCATTAGGTGTTCCATCAAAAGCAGTTAGCTTAACCTCAATATTAAAAGGAGAATGCTGCCAAAACCCTCCACCATAATCCCAACGACCAGCAGCAACTCGAGCCCTCTCATTAGTATCAATGTTTGCAGTAAAAACCCTTTGGTGACCAGTAATAAAGCTGTCAAAAATATAGTAATTACCACTAGATTGCATATGAGCTTTTTTAATAGATTTGCCAGTAAGCTCATTAGCAATCTCATTAGTATCCCTGTTTTTGATCTTAACTTTGCGCTCTGTACCTTCTATTTCTAAGAACATTACATACTTACCATCATCACTAGCACTAGGATATCTCACCTCATTAACGCCTGTAAAAACTCTAATGTAAGTATTATTCATAACGTCATAAAGAAAAATACGCCGTTTACCACCATCTATATCCCTTATTAAAGCAATGTACTTACCATTACTAGTTATACTAGGTTGTCTTTGATCTTTTGCATGCGCATTTCCTAGTGTACTCTTAGCACAACTTTGTGTAGCTGAATCATAGTCACAGATTTGAACTTTTATTCTACCATTTCTAGCAGGTCCAGACCACACTATCTTTGTTCCATCTGCTGTTACTGATACATCAAGCTCATCTCTATCATTAGTGTTACTAAGATTAAGCATTGGTTTTCCATCATCAAAAACATAGATGTCAAAGAAACCATTCGCAGGATTTTTAATGCTAGCAACAACAAGGCTTCCACTACTATTCACTGCTACAGACTGCACTTCATCTACTGAACTGTAGATATGTGTTTTACCACCAATAGCCTGATTATGTATCCATATTTGATAGGTATTTCCATCAGTTCTGTAATAAGCAGCAATCCCACTTCCTGTAGGCAGAGTATCTTGAGTAGTCAAGTTACTAGTTTCTTCAAATAAATTTTCTTCTAAATCAGGAAGGTCTATATTTATTTCTTCATTATTTAAGTCTTTTCCCTCTAGATCAGTCACTGATACTATTCTTGCTGCTTTTGCCCTTGCTAAATCCTCACTACTATACAAAGCAGGTTCTGATTCTAAATCAGGTTTAGGGATTGAGGCTTCATATGCTTGGTTACAGGCAACTAAGATAGTTAGGCTTAGTAACAAGCTACTTAAGTAAAAAATCAGTTTCCACTTAAAAAATGTCATTATACTCCTCCTAAAAATTTCTATAAGTTTTTACTAGAAATGAATAGCGCCAACAAGCTCCGTGCTACACTTGTAGAACCTTTGATTTCCCTGAACCTTTTTGTAAATCAACTAGGCTTATTGGACAATCTGCAAGCAGATAACAGCAAAATTAGCCCAGAAGTTGCAAAGTAAAGTATTGGAAAATCCCCATATTTTATTTCCTTCCCTTAGTTCAAGATACTCCTTTAGTAGGAGGCTAGCTACCATTAGCTACCTCTCTTAAGGGGTGTTTATCCCTCTACACATCCTTACCTACCGCTCTTTTTATTGCATCAGTAAAATTCTGACAAGTTATGTAGGACTTTTTCTGACAAACTTTACTCGAGCATTCAGACAAGCTCTACCACACTTCATTTGTACCTATTGAAAGCTATTCTCTAAATCTTTTTCAATGCTAAAGAAAAATAGGACACAGAATCCGTCAGAATCATTTACATTAAATCTGTTCTTTTATTGTGAAGAGCCTCCCAAAAAAAGTTACCTAAAAACCGACTTGCTCAAATATATAGGCTGATCCTGAATCATTGTTATTACCCCTAGCCCCTGCCACCACAGTATCTCCTGATATGGCTACAGAGAAGCCAAACAAGTCATAATCTGCCCCATCAGAGGCTAGTATTTTCTTGACCTCTCCCCAGTTGTTGCTACCACCATTATTCCGCTCATATATGTAGGCTGAACCTGATTGGTAGCCATTATCATCATCTCCTGTAGCTCCTACCACCACCATATTTCCTGATATGGCTACAGATTCGCCAAGCCAGTCATCATCTGCCCCATCAGAGGCCAGTATTTTTTTGGTTTCTCTCCAGTTATTGCTACCACCATTATTCCGCTCATATATGTAGGCTGATCCTGAGCTATCACCATTACCATCATTCCCGAAAGCCCCTACCACCACAGTATCTTCTGATATAGCTACGGAGGTGCCAAAATAGTCCTCAGTGGCTCCGTCAGAGGCTATTATTTTCTTGATCTGCCCCCAGTTGTTGTTGCCACCATGATTGTGTTGAAATATATAGGCTGAACCTGATTGGTAGCCATTATCATCATCTTCTATAGCTCCTACCACCACAGTATCTCCTGATATGGCTACAGAGAAGCCAAAGTAGTCACCATCTGCCCTGTCAGAGGCTGGTATTTTCTTGACTCCTCCCCAGTTATTGCTACCACCATTATTGCGCTCATATATGTAGGCTGATCCTGAATCATTGTTATTGTCGTTATCATCATTGAAGGGAGCCCCTACTACCACAGTATCTCCTGATATGGCTACAGAGAAGCCAAATTCATCAAGAGTTGCCCCGTCAGAGGCTATTATTTTCTTGACTTCTCCCCAGTTATTGCTGCCATCATTATTGCGCTCAAATACATAAGCCGCACCATTATCATCATTAAAACGAGCTCCTACCACTACTGTATCTCCTGATATAGCTACAGAGGTACCAAAAAAGTTACCAGCGGCTCCATCAGAGGCTATTATCTTCTTGACAAATAACCACTTACTACTAACATTGCGCTCGAATATGTAGACTGAACCTGAATTATAGCCATTATCACCATCTCTAGGAACCCCTACTACTACAGTATTTCCTGATATAGCCACAGACTCGCCAAAGGTGTCATTAGGTGTTCCATCAAAAGCAGTTAGCTTAACCTCAATATTAAAAGGAGAATGTTGCCAAAACCCTCCACCATAATCCCAACGACCAGCAGCAACTCGAGCCCTCTCATTAGTATCAATGTTTGCAGTAAAAACCCTTTGGTGGCCAGTAATAAAGCTGTCAAAAATATAGTAATTACCACTAGACTTCATATGAGCTTTTTTAATAGATTTGCCAGTAAGCTCATTAGCAATCTCATTAGTATCCCTGTTTTTGATCTTAACTTTGCGCTCTGTACCTTCTATTTCTAAGAACATTACATACTTACCATCATCACTAGCACTAGGATATCTCACCTCATTAACGCCTGTAAAAACTCTAATGTAAGTATTATTCATAACGTCATAAAGAAAAATACGCCGTTTACCACCATCTATATCCCTTATTAAAGCAATGTACTTACCATTACTAGTTATACTAGGTTGTCTTTGATCTTTTGCATGCGCATTTCCTAGTGTACTCTTAGCACAACTTTGTGTAGCTGAATCATAGTCACAGATTTGAACTTTTATTCTACCATTTCTAGCAGGTCCAGACCACACTATCTTTGTTCCATCTGCTGTTACTGATACATCAAGCTCATCTCTATCATTAGTGTTACTAAGATTAAGCATTGGTTTTCCATCATCAAAAACATAGATGTCAAAGAAACCATTCGCAGGATTTTTAATGCTAGCAACAACAAGGCTTCCACTACTATTCACTGCTACAGACTGCACTTCATCTACTGAACTGTAGATATGTGTTTTACCACCAATAGCTTGATTATGTATCCATATTTGATAGGTATTTCCATCAGTTCTGTAATAAGCAGCAATCCCACTTCCTGTAGGCAGAGTATCTTGAGTAGTCAAATTACTAGTTTCTTCAAATAAATTTTCTTCTAAATCAAGAAGGTCTATATTTATTTCTTCATTATTTAAGTCTTTTCCCTCTAGATCAGTCACTGATACTATTCTTGCTGCTTTTGCCCTTGCTAAATCCTCACTACTATACAAAGCAGGTTCTGATTCTAAATCAGGTTTAGGGATTGAGGCTTCATATGCTTGGTTACAGGCAACTAAGATAATTAGGCTTAGTAACAAGCTACTTAAGTAAATAATTAGTTTCCACTTAAAAAATGTCATTATACTCCTCCTAAAAATTTCTATAAGTTTTTACTAGAAATGACAGGCTTTTTTCATGAAGGTATCAAAAGCCCAGAAATTCTGGTATGAGGTAAGGTTTCGAAGCGAAACGACGTGTTTGCCTAAGAACAGAAGTAGTACCTCTTAGATGAAACAAACTCAGTACAAGGTTACGTAAAGCAGCAAAGCTTTGAGCTCCTTTCCTTAAACGACAAAAAATCCTCTCTCCATATCGTATCCCTTTTGTGATGAGAGCGATTCTCTATAGCCCAATGCCCTCGCCACCATAGGTAAAACCTCATTGCATCCCCATGAGCGCTGGTAATGGCATATTGTGTCTCCTGAGACTTGATCTCACCCGTTGTTTTACAAACAACAGTACGAAGGCATCGAACGAAATATTGTGCTTCAGGTAACTGTCCTTGGGTTATCTCATCAACTGGCCTTGTTTCAATTTCTCGCAACCATATTTCTCCACTTCTATGCTCTTCATCCTCAATTTGGCTATCCTCTTCACAAAACTCAAGGCTAAACGCCCACTCAGCAAATTTCTTTAAACTTGATCGGTTATCCTTCAGTGCTAAGAAATACCTTCCATTTGCCTCTAACACAGCATCGATAACTGCTCGTTCTGTAAACGCTGCATCCCCTGTCAGTATCCATGGTCTACCAAACACCTCATTTAATATTCCTATCATTTGCCTAGCTGTTTTCGCTTCATCCGTCTTTACTTGTTCTTGCATTAAAGTCATACCCACTTGGTTAATGTACAGCGATAACATGTGCAATCCCTTATCTCCACAACGTTTACGTGTGCTACCCCTAAGGTGCTTCCCATCCACATGAATCACCAACATCTCACCCACTGGAATTACTTTGTTCAGAGTTTCTATTGCCCATATCTTGAGTTGGTGTTCTAATTCCACAATACACCTCTCTAAAATCCAGAAGAATCTATACAATGTAACCTCAGAGGGTAGGCACTTTTCACCTTTTAGAGTTCTAAACCCCTGCTCATATAATTCCTCTGCTTGATCTTCAAGCCACTGGTGTAGCTCCCGAACATTTTCAGACCCTGCACAGATCCCCATCAGCACAAGCTTCCATAATGTTTCCATGCTATAACGGCATTTGCTTAATTGCCGTTCCTCTCTAACCCTCATAACATATGCTATTGGACTTGGTATACTCGCTTGATGTGTAGTTCCTGTGTTTTTCATACCTACACATCATTTCTTCTTTTTCCTTTGATTTCATGAGGCACAACAATTTCATAAGAATGCTAGATTTTCTTGTCTAAAATAAACTAATTTAAAATCCTAATTATCCCTTAAGGAACTAAAATACTCTAAATTTTACCTCTTCAGTTTATTCATAAAAATTAGTGGGCTTTTCATGAGAATTCTTCTTCATGAAAAAAGCCTGTAGAAATGAATAGTGCAAACAAGCTCCACCACACTTCACTTGTACCTATTGAAAGCTATCCTCTAAATCTTTTTCAATGCTAAAAAGAAAATTGGACACAGAATCCGTCATAATCATTTACATTAGATCTGTTCTTTTATTGTGAAGAGCCCCCCAAACTTGTTAAAAGTTACTTACAAACCAACTTGCTCAAATATATAGGCTGAACCCGAATCACTGCCGTTATCATCATCCTCGTTAGCCCCTATCACCACGGCATCTCCTGATATAGCTACAGAGATGCCAAAGCGGTCCCTTTCCACCCCATCAGGGGCTAATATTTTTTTCACTTGTCCCCAGTTTTCATTACCACCTTGGTGGCGATTATATATGTAGGCTGAACCTGAAAACTCGCCGTTATAATTATCTCTAGAAGCCCCTACCACCACAGTATCTCCTGATATGGCTATAGAAGCACCAAACTCGTCATTCGTTGCTCCATCAGAGGCTACTATTTTCTTGGCCTGTCCCCAGTTATTGTTACCGCCTTGGTCACGCTTAAATATATAGACTGAACCTGAGTTAACATCCTTACCATCACTAAAGAGAGCCCCTACCACCAAAGTATCTACATCTATAACTACAGAGGTACCAAAGAAATCCACAACTGCTCCATCAGAGGCTAGTATTTTCTTGACCTCTCCCCAGTTGTCATTACCACCCTTATTGCGCTCAAAGATATAGGCTGAACCTGAATTAAAGCCGTCATCGTCATTCCAGCGAGCCCCAACCACCACACTATCTCCTGATACAGTTACAGAGAAGCCAAAGAGATCACCATCTGCTCCATCAGAGGCTAGTATTTTCTTGGTCTGACCCCAGTTATTGTTACCACCCTTATTGCGCTCAAAGATATAGGCTGAACCTGAATCAGTGCTGGTATTATCATCTCTGTTAGCCCCTACCACCACCACATCTCCTGATATAGCTACAGAGCGACCAAAGAGATCGTCAACTGCCCCATCAGAAGCTACTATTTTCTTGACCTCACCCCAGTTATTACTGCCACCAAAATCCCGCTCAAATACATAGGCTGAACCTGAATTACTGTTGTTACCATCACCAAAGGTAGCCCCTACCACCACAGTATCCCCTGATATAGCTACAGAAACGCCAAATTCATCATCAGCTGCTCCATCAGAAGCTACTATTTTCTTGATCAGTACCCACTTACCACTAGTATTACGTTCATATATATAGGCTGAATTTAAAAGACTACCTACTACCGCTATATCTCCTAATATGGCCACAGATTGGCCAAAGTAGTCACCATCTGCTCCATCAAAAGCTGTTAGCTTATAGACCAAATCTCCATCACTGATCGCTACTTCTGCTGTGTCACTAGCATTTACTTCATCATCTTCATCATCTGTACCATTTACTGTTACTTTATTGGTTATTGTGTCTCCTGCTTTGCCTGTTACATCATGGTTAAAACCACATGTTGTTGACTCTAATGGGGCCAAGCTGGTAGTCAAACAGATATCTGTTGCATTGTAAATCTTGTCATCTGTACCATCATTATTTTCATCGTCAGTTATTGTTGTCAGTGTAATCGTATCTACTGTGCTGGTATTGGTTACCTTTACAGTAAATTCTACACTTCCGCCGGGTTCTCCTATACTTATAGGATTCGCCGTTTTTTTGACTGTGATACTCGAGGTGCTAGCTTTAATTGTTACCTCTGCTGTATCACTAGCACTTACTGCATCACCTTCATTATCTGTACCATTTACTGTTACTTTATTGGTGATTATCTCTCCAGCCTTGCCTGTTACATCATGACTAAAGCTACAGGTTGTGGATTCTGCTGGAGCTAAGCTAGTAGTTAAGCAAATATCTGTTGCATTGTAGGTCTGGTCATTTGTACCATCATTATTTTCATCATCAGCTATTGTTGTCAGCGTAATCGCATCTACCGCGCTGGTATTGGTTACCTTTACGGTAAATTCTATATTTCCGCCGGGTTCTTCTATGCTTGTAGGATTCGCTGTCTTTTCTACTGAGATGCTAGATATTTCATCTTTTACAGAATAAAAAAACCATTCCAGATTGGTGGTATTTTTGGTCTCGAGCTTAATTGTAAAATTATCTAAACTTATAAACTCTGTGAATGTAAACAAAGCATAATTCCAGCCTTTTTTAAACTCGAGGTTAAACTCTGCTTTGTTATCCGTACCAGTTTCTTCACACTTTCCCTTTACACTAGCTTCAGCATCTAAATAATAACGGGTTATATAGCCATCACCTTTTTTGGCGATACCACCAAAAATAGGGTCAAAAATCCTAGGTACCGCTTCCTGTGAAGAGGCCTGCATAAGAATGCCTGTATCAAGACCCACTTCAAAATTCACTACAGCACTCACTTTTGCATCTCCATTATTTATTTCTAAACTACAACCGCTAAGAACAAAAAACTCTCTTACTGTCTCTTGAGGGCTTAAAGTTTCAGGTAACTCAAATTCAAATTTACCATTGCTATCTATGGTGCCCACCTTATCAATAGCTAAACTGTTTAAGTTATCATCAATCTCTAAAGTAGGAGCAAATAAATCTTGTGCTCCACCGTTATAGTCTTTTATTTCACCAGAACCCTTTCGTGGATCAGAATCTTCTTGATCAGAGCCAGAATCAAATAAACCACAGCTAAACAACGTTAAAACCAGTCCAATAGCCAAAATACCTTTTAAAATTTTCATAATCTTCCTTTCTTGTTTGAAAATTGTTTTAGAGGGTATTAACCCTTTTTAGTCTTTCCTAGTTACAAACCATCTATTGGTCAAAATCAACCATAACTTCTTTAGGAGAAAGCTTATGCCAAGCCCCTGTAGCAGCATCAACATAGATTGGAGTACCTGCTAAGAGTGTAACAAGCACTCCACCAAGGCAAAAAGTCCCAAAACCAACAGCAGCAAGTCCTTGCTCTTCGCTGTCGATGCTAAGGCAAGCAGCTATTGTTAAACCACCAGAAACCGCTGCAGGAACAGTATCTAACAGAATAGAAGTAGTATCAGAACTACTTTTGACAACTACAATCTGTTCTTGTCCATTATAGATTAGTTTAAGAGTATGAGTCTTATTGCGAGCTAGTTTTAGTTCTAGAGGTGTTACTCCTGTAGGCTCTCCATTTACGAAAACTCGAGCACCCTCTGGGTTAGAATTTACGGGAATCCTTTGAACAGTACCATGAGTAGTAAGCGCACAAGCATTTAAAGAAATGGCAAGTACTCCTAAAAGGAAAATAATTGAAAGGTTTAGCAACCTTTTGATTAAAAACTGTGAAAACCCTATACTTAAAATTAACTCTTTCATGTTTAATTCCTTTCAGTCTTAAATTTTTACAAATCATCCCATCAGGGCTTAAAATAGAAAATTAACGCCTATAGCAATTTTGGGTAACAATAGTGTTGAAGGAGGATTATTTTCACCTGAAAGCAAGGTGGCAAAACCTATTCCAGCTTCGCCGAAAAACTTAACATGTTTAGAGCCCACTTCGAAGCCAGCTAGGCCTGTAATCCCTAGATATGTGCCTGAATAAAATTCGGGACAAGAAAAAATACAAAGTCCTATTTCTTCTACAAAATCAATTTCAATCCCTGTACCTATATAGGGCTGAATACCTTTTGCATCAGGACTGTAAATAACATTAGTGGCAAATCCAGAAACACCTGCTACTTCTTCATCTCCATCAGAATCAATAGCAAGGGAAAGAAATCCATCTATACGAAGATCAACATCTTTAACAAAGAACATCTTTAACACCAACTCTTAAAGAAGTTGGCAAGCCAAGTGAGACACCAAACCAATACTGAGTTTCTTGTTTAGGTTTTTCTGTTTGGGCTAGAGTTATGGTAAAAAGATTTACCAATAAAAACCCAGTGATAACTAAGCGATATAAGTTCAACACAATCTTTACCTCCTTAGAAATTACAATGGCGTAAAATCTGCAGATTTTACACACTTTCCTTAGCTGAAGGTATTCCTCTACTAGGAGGCCAGTGAATAGTGGTTACCTCCTTTAAAAGGTGCCTATCAACTCTATACATATCCTCACCTACCAGTGTCTTTATTGCATCAGTAATATTCTGACAGGTAATGTAGGATTTTTTCCTACAATAAGCTCTTTAAAAAGAAGAATTCGCCATCTGCAGACAACTTTGCTGGATTTTGCTCTATAGCGTTTTTCTATTTGATCTGGTACAAGTATCGGCAAAACCCCTGATTTGAACAATTTTAGAAAAAATTTGAGTAATTCTCTCCTATACTGAAACCACCCTTATAATTGTTCTATAAGGGGTTTGTTGGTGTTTTCATTGAATTTCCTAAAACGCAAATATTCTCATTTTTATGCCTATAAGAATGTCCTTGGATTTATCGTGGGGAGCAGCTTTTCGTAAAACCTACCCTTGGTTTATGTTGTGCTGGTAATAACTAAAAACATCGTTTAGCATTGACGCTACATTAGAATTTTTTCTAATAAAAATCCCCCTTCTGAAAATATTCCTCTTTTTTAATCGTCTTAATCAATAAATCTACAGAATTACTTCTTATTGTCCCGATAAGCTAATCTGAGTTATCCTTTTTCCTTATGGCAAGCTATTCCTTGGATTTGCGACAACGCATTGTTCAATCTTACCTAGATGGCGAAGGTTCTATACGTGAAATAGCACAACGTTTTTTGGTTAGCCCAACCACTGTTCATCAGTACCTTAAGCTTTACCAACAACAGGGTAATTTGCTCCCTAAAGAGTATGTTGCTGGTCGTAAACCTGCTGTAGCCGCTAAGCAATTGTTACTAGTAAAAACTTTGCTACAAAACAAAGCAGACATGACTTTAATTGAATTCTGTACAGCCTTTGAAAAAAAGACTAAAACCAAAGTTAGCACTGCTAGTATGTGGAGGGCAATCAAAAAGATTGGTCTGACCTATAAAAAAAGACTTTACGTGCCAAAGAGCAAGATCGAGAAGACATTGTAGTCAAACGCAAAGCATTTTTACGTTTGCAGAAAGCAATTAAAGCAAATAGGCTTGTATTTATTGATGAAACAGGTCTGTATCTAAACATGACTAGAATTTATGCTCGCTCAAAGAGAGGGGAAAGGGCATATAGTTCTGTACCAAGCAAGAAGCATAAGTTTGCAAATTTGATAGGAGCAATTACTCTAGAGGGGGTAATTGCTAATTTCTGTGTGGATGGAGGTATAACAGGAAAAGTGTTTACAGTATTTCTAGAAGAAGTATTATGTCCAGTATTGAAAGTAGGGCAAATAGTTTTGATGGATAATTCACCAGCACATATTGTAAAAAAGGTACGTGAGTTAATAGAAGGCAGAGGCGCTAAACTGATCTACTTGCCACCATATAGCCCTGAGTTCAATCCTATAGAGCATTGTTGGTCAAAGGTAAAGTCCCATCTACGTACATTAGAGGCTTGGGACAAAAAGAAGTTTAATTCTTCAGTTAAGAAAGCTCTGGAAACAGTTAATGCCAATGATGCTCAAGCTTGGTTCAGGCACTGTGGTTATTCAAATCACCCACCTATGGAAGGATGTTACAATAAATATTTATTCAAATATTCACAACTTTAATTTCTTATAAATGCAAAAGTATGTTTTCATTTTAGATAAATCACCAGTAAGAAACATTTTTACTGTTTGTAAGACTTTAATATGATTTTATGAGAGATCGAAAATCCCGTTTCATAAGAGCATTTACTGTATTTGTATCAGGTCAAAAAGAAAAATGCTATATATGTCTGAAGTTAAAAGAAATTTTTCCCCAAAAAACCTCCGAGGCTTTGTAAACCTCAGAGGTTTGAACCACCCTTCGCTGTGCTTGAGAGTAAACCCTTCATTACACTTACCCTGACAGGGTTACCCTTCACTTTGCTCTAAAGCAAGCTAAGAGCAGTCTAGGGTAAATCCCAGATTTTTCTAGCGCACTATAATGCTAGAGATTTTATGGCATTGCCTGATACAGCTATTGACTACTTTAGCCTAGCAAAAGCTGTAAAAACTGGCTTTGAAAAAACATAACTACTACTCCATAAATTGTATGACCAATTATGTAAGAAAGAATTAATCCTACATGGTCTCTATACAATTCCAAAGGGTGAAAATCTACAAATATAAAACTGGTAATTAGAGACACAAACATACCTTGACCAAAACCAATAGCTAAACCCAATAGTGGGTAGACAAGGTTAATTTCTACAGGCCAGCTTCTTAAGATTCTATAATCAGGCACTTGCAGTGGGCCAACTTCAAACATAAGCACAAAAGCACCATAAAAAATGGCCAATAAAAGCCCACCCATTGCCAAAATTATGCCGCCTATAACACGTGAGCGCCCATCTACTTTGCGTGTAAGCATAGAACCAATAGCACCTAAAGTATCGTAATAGACACCACCCCACAAAAGGGGTAGGTATAAAAACATAACCATAACTGCTGTGGCAATACCACCTGCAACAATTGAAGATAATATTAAAGCTAAAAACACAACCTTACCTCCTAAGGTCTCACAGCAGGAATAGGAACTTGATGTGTAAAAAGGTCAATAAGAGTTGGTAAGTAAGCAACTAACACAAGGAAAATTGCAAGTCCAAGCCAAATCCACAAAGTATCAAGCATTTTTAAGGTGCCTTCACTACGCATTTCTCTTGCGCTTACAAAAGGAATGCCAGGTACTTGTTCTTCAGCAAGGCGCTTTTTCTTAAATAGAGAAGCAAAAAGCACTATAAAGTAGCAAATTAAGGCTATCAAAAGAATAACACCACTAATACCAGTAATCAGTTTTGGTAAAGCAGCGTCAGCGTAGAGTCCTTCTAAATTAGGGGCTAGGTTTGAAATGTGTGCTCTACGTGGTATTGAAAGAAGACCTTGCCAATGCATACCAACTGCAAAGGTCATCATGCCTATAAACCACAACCAGCTAGAAACTAGTGCCAAGGCATTGGAGAAAAGTGGTTTGCTAGTTAAGTGCGGAATAAGCCAGAAGGTTATCCCCATAAAGGTGAGCGTAGTAGCAGTACCTACTGTAATGTGAAAGTGTCCGGGAATCCAAACAGTATTGTGAACAAGTAAGTCTAAATTGAAACTAGCATTGATGATACCACCAGCACCACCAAAGATAAAACTAATCATCGCCAGAACTTGAGCAGTGAACGAAGCGTTGCCCCAAGGTAATTTATTTATCCAACCTAATAGACCCTTGCCTCCTCGAGCACGCCCAGCAATTTCTAATGAAGCTGCTACAGTAAAGGCAGTAAGCAAACTAGGAATACCGACAAACATAGTAAGCATAGAGTGAATCATTTTCCAAGCTGCAGGGATACTAGGATCGGTAAATTGATGATGGAAACCTACAGGAGTGGAAAAAAGCAAAAACATAATAAAAGCGAGGCGCGTTAGTGAATCTGAAGCCAACTCGCCACCTGCTTGTTTAGGTACTAAGGCATACCAAGAAATATAAGCAGGGAGGAGCCAGAAATATACTATTGGGTGTGCAGTAAACCAAAAGAGCGTGCGTGAAAGTAGGGGGTCAACACCATCAATTAAGCCAAAAGACCAAGGAATAAGGAAAACTACTACTTCGGTAACTATACCTACAGTTGCTAGGGTCCACATTAAATAAGTAGCTACACACATATAAGTAACAATAGGTGTAACCTTACCGGGGTTTTGCCGTCGCCACTTAAAGCGTAAACGCATAATCTCAAAACCGGGCATAAGGGAGGCCACCACAATGAGGGCTGCGCCTACATAAAAACTCCAGTGACCTTGCAAAGGAGGATAGAAAGTATAAAGCACATTAGAGGTATTACTTAAAATGCCAAAAGCTGCTATTAGCAAACCAAGTGTCATAAGCCAGTAAGAAGCCCAAGCATAGATCATGTTGGGGCGTAGATTTAGTTCTCGAGCTGGTAAGTAGTACATAAGCCCACTAATAACAAAAGAGGTAAAAACAATGGCGTTGAGCACGCCGTGGAGAGTTAAACCTTGATAGTAAGATTTTATGAGTGGTTGTAAAAAGCTGTATAGGTCAATCCCAGCATAATTTAGTGCTTGAAAAGGCCCTAACAGACCACCTAACAGTAATGCCAAAAAGCCTGTTACTATAAAGAAAAGGGCTAGCTTCTTTTCAGAAGTTGCAAGAGAAGGGGCATTGGCAGAAGGGTTTAAGGTTGCAGTTGTCAATATAATCTCCTTATTCAAACCCTAGTTCTTGTCTTAGCAGCTGAACATCTTGGGCACTTAGGCTTTGGGTGCGCTCTGTAAGCACCTCATCGGCAGTATATGATTCAAAATCTGTGTCAGATAGTAATTCTGGATTACCCCATGAATCTAAGATGTAGTTGAGCACTGCTGCTACTTCAGAATCACTAAGCTGTTGCCAAGCAGGCATAGCACCACTATAAGGTTTACCGAGAACTTTAACAGGCCCTTGTAAACCGTAAAGTATTACTTTGATAAGATAATTGCGATCTGCAAGGTAAAGTTGTGCTGTATGCTCATTAAGAGGTGGGAAAGCATTAGCTATTCCTTGGCCACTAGCTTGGTGGCAAGCAGCACAGTTATTTAAATAAACCTTCTCGCCGTCAATTTGTACTGCTGTTAATGTTTCTTCAGCTACTTCTACAGCCAACTCTGTAGAAGTAGAAGCCTCTTCAGCCTGACCATAATACTCATCTTCTGAAACAACGAATAGTTTACCCACCATGTTTTGATGAGCTAAACCACAGTACTCATTACAGGTAATGCGGTACTGGCCTTCTTTATCAAAAGTATATTTTAAATAAGACACTTCCCCGGGGATAAGTTCGACATTGATATTGGTATTTTGAATCTGATAGCCATGAATTACATCTCTACTAGTCATAAAAAAGGTTACCTCAGCACCTACTGGCAAACGTATTTCACTAGGTTGAAAAGAAAACATTTGGGATACGAGAGTAACTTGAAATTTATTGTCAGACAGTTCTAAGACACCGGGGTTAGCAAAACTGCCTGAACCTAGCAATTGTTCTGGTGAAGTGCGACCACTACCTTGAGCAATATGTGCGCCCTCAATTGCTAACGAGTAGGCAATGAAAATTATAAATAGCAAAGATATAATGCCTGAAGCCGCTAGCCAGCGGCGTTCCCACTTGGTGATAGCGTCGTGTTGCCTATCAGTCATTTTTAGCTCCTAGCAGCATAAAGTGCAAAAACGCCGAACCACCCTGCTAAAATAATAAGTGCTAGGATGATTGTAATAACAACAGCCCCAACTGGGCGCTCAGATTGTTTATCTGTTTCTTGATTTCCTTTTTTATCACTCACAATAAAACCTCATTTCAAAGTTTGAACATAAGCAGTAACGTTGATAAGTTAGTCCTCCAATTTAGCTTGCTTAGAATGGATTTGCCAAATATTTTACGGTTGATCGGTAATTACTTTAAGTCCTTGTAGGACATACCCAAAATTTGGCGATTTACCATTTAAAACCTAATTACCCAACTGTAACCGTTTTTAGAAACACCTTTCTATTTGGCATAAAACGATAAAAAATACCTTGAACATTAGGGCGAACTATTTCCGATCAGCCGTATTTTTGTCTCCTCAATATAGAGAACTCAAAGACACAATTTATAATACATGTCAAAAGAAATACCATGACCTAAGTCAATCTCTTAATTTTTAGGAATTTTTACAAAGCCACTTAGGATTGCTTGATTGATTTTGATTACTTTACGATCCTCCAATTGAATTGCTTTGGCATTTTGCAAATGCGCTAAATTACGGCTTACTAATTCAGGTACTGTGCCTAATTGGGCAGCAATGCTCGAGTTACTTTCAAGTGTAAAAGGTAGTTCAGAACTAGCTTGTCTTTTTAGATAGTCTACAAGACGATGCATAACTGTTTGAAAAGACAAACTCTCAACTAACCGAACTAAAGTTCTTAATCTACGTCCAAATACACGCATGAAGTGCAAGGCAACACTAGGCCGTGTAGATAGAAGGTATTCTAGTTTAGCTTGTTCGATAAAGAGAGTTTGAGTAACTTCCATAGCTTCAGCGTTTGCAGGATACTTGCCTCCATCAAAACATGGTAATTCTGCTACAGCTTGAAAAGGTTTTTCCACAGTAAGGATTAATTCTCTGCCTGAATCAGGAGAAATAACAAAGATCTTTACTTTTCCTGAAGTTACAATATGTAAACCCTCAGGTAAACTTTGAGCGGTAAATAGGCTTTCACCTTTATTAAGCTTTTTAAACTTAGCAACTGCTGCAAAAGCTTGGATTTCATCAATCTGAAGATTCTTAAATAGGGGGCATTGAGAAAGAACTTTCAGTTCTTGTGAATGCATAAGAGCATTATACTAAAAACGAATTAATTTTGGGTCTTGCAAGGATTAAGTTATAACTGTAATAAGTATAGCAAATAGTACGACTAAAAAACTACATTTCTTTTACTTATACCTCTTTCTAATAAGATTTGTGGAAGAATTAAAGGCCTGTGTTGTTAAAAGTGCTCCTTTTTTGTAATTTTTTAATTATCATTTACACTGCACACCTGTTTGCCACTTATAAATATCCTATTTACAATTTTGCTTGGCTTGTCAGTAAAATTCTGACAGGTGATGTAGGACTTTTTCTGACATATATTAGAGGTTGGGCAAAAACCCCACCATGGGACATAATACATGATAGGCAACCAAATTTTACATGAATGTTTGCTTACCCTGTAGCAGCAACTTTTATGATTGCCTATATACCCTAATATAGAAAATATGCTCTTTACTTAATAAGTAAGCAATGAGTAATTACTTGCCACAAAGAGTTGTTCCTCCAAGTGCTCTATCAGCACAAACTACTCCAAAACCATGCTCAAAGCTTTTACCATTTCCCCATGAGGGATCAAAAAAAGTGGTTTGCTCAAGCCGTGTTTTTACTTGCTCAGCAGAAAAGTTGGGGTTTTGATTCCAAACAAGTGCAGCTACTCCCGATACAAAAGGAGTTGACGTCGAAGTTCCTGCCAAACAGTTGTAATTATTTACAGGAAAGGTGCTAAAAATTGCTGATGAATTTACGCCTACACAATTAGCTACTGTATCTGTTTTTAGAAAACCTCCCGGTCCCACAAAGTCAACCGTTTTGCCACCAGTTTCATCAAAGTTTGAAAAGCTCGAGCGCTCAAAATCACTGTCTACAGATCCTACTGCTATAGCATCAGGTGCGTTCGCTGGAGTTAAAATAGCATTGCTAAGACCTGCATTACCAGAGGCTGCAAAAACAAGTGCTCCAGCATTGGTAGCATCAGCTATTGCTTCATCAAGAGCAAGACTCCTACCAGCTGCACCTAAACTCATATTCAAAATCTTAGCAGGATTAGGATTAGAAGCAAAACTAGCAACGTTTAGTCCTACAGACCAGCGAATGGCATTAGCTAAGTCAAAGAAATTTCCATTTGTACCAGTATCATCAAAAATCTTAACTGGTAAGATCTTTATCTCTTTGCCAAAGGCTACACCTGCAACTCCAAGGTTGTTATTGCCTACAGCAGCAGCAATGCCAGCAACATGAGTACCATGAAAGTTATTGATATTAGGACTGCTTGGATCGTTGTCATTATCATGAAAATCACAACCGGGTAACATTTTATCTTTTAAATCTTCATGATCAGTTTGCACTGCACTATCTAAAATAGCTATTACAATTGGAGCATTACCTGTTTTAGTATCTCCTGTTTCTATTTCCCAAGCTTGGGGCAAACCAAAGTCTTGCATATTCCACTGGTGCTCAAAAAGAGGATCATTAGGAATAACCACAAGGGGATCAAGATATCCATTAGGTTCAGCATAAATTACGTTTGGATCACCATTAAGTCTAGTAGCAGTACTCTCAACATCACCTATAATCTCTATAAGGTCAGGGCCTAAACCATTACCAGAACTCAAAGTGTGGTAACCATAGGTACTTTCCATGGTTGTAACCAAACTTTGTAGTGAGGTTAGTCCTTCTGGTTTCTTGTAGCGTACTATAAGTTGATTGGGTACATAAATATCCTCAGAGTGGCGCAAAACTTGTCTAGTCCGAGTGATTGCTTGATTAGAAAAGGCGACACAGATTAAACTTTTGATTGCTACCTCTGCTGTGTCACTAGCGCTTACTTCATCACCTTCATCATCTGTACCACTTACCGTTACTTTATCGGTGATTATTTCTCCACCCTCACCTGTTACATCATGACTAAAGCTACAGGTTGTGGATTCTGCTGGAGCTAAGCTGGTAGTTAAGCAAATAGCTGTTGCGTTGTAGATCTTGTCGTCTTTACCATCGTTATTTTCGTCATCAGCTATTGTTGTTAGTTTAATTGTATCTACTGAACTAGTATTAGTTACCTTTACAGTAAAATCTACATTTCCGCCGGGTTCTTCTACGCTTATAGGGTTCGCCGTTTTTTCTACTGTGATGCTTGAAATTACATCTGTTTTTTCTAGAGTAAATGTACCAGTACCAGTAATACGTGGTGGCCCATTAACTACAATTCTAAGATTACCTGAGTAAGTATTACCGCTAACCTTACCAGTCATGGTCATAGAACCAAAAGAGTCCTTATAAGAGCAAGTCATTTGTGAACCTGATACTATACAGCTAAACTGAATTAATTCATTGGTAGGGTCTTCTATATCTTTTAATGTACCTCTAGAGGGTGTTTGGAAAATACCAATTAAGCAAAATTGGGTGTAGATTGATGCGCTAAACGCTTGGTCATAATATCACACATTGCCATGTAGATAAAGGCTTCGCTTGTTGCTGCTAATACTTCATAGTCTTTACTTAAACGTCTATAGTTTCCTAGCCATGCAAATGTCCTCTCCACTACCCATCTTTGTGGAATGACTTGAAAGCCCTTCCCCTCTGGTTTCTTTGTTACTTCTAATATCCACCCACATACGTCCAGCACCCACTTCTCTAACCTCGCACTGACGTAACCTTGATCTGCCTTAATCACCTTCAATCTTGGCATACTTCCTTTTATTGCTCCCAGCATTTTTTCTAACCCTTTCTTATCTGATCTATTTGCTGTAGTTACAATTACAACTATCAATAATCCTATGGTATCAACCAATATATGACGTTTACGCCCATTAACCTTTTTTCCTCCATCATAACCATTCTCTTCATGCACACTACCTTTGACTGATTGGCTATCAGCTATACCTACACTGCAATCAGCAAGTTTTCCTTCTTCCTCACGGAGTTTTCTACGCAAATGCTTGTTTAAAGCCTTCCATAAACCTGATTTACACCATTTGTCAAAGTGATAACGAACGCTTTGATAGGCAGGAAAATCATGTGGAAGATCACGCCAAGTACAACCATTGCGCAGGAGGTAACGTATAGCATTTACGATTTCACGGAGATCAAGATTCATGGGACGCCCTCGCTTAGTATTTTTGGCCAAAACTTTAAGTAGGAAGGCTTCAATTATAAACCATTGTGCATCAGTAATGTCAGTAGAGTATGCTTGTCTATGATTTGTTTTCATAGTAGCTATACTGACATAAATCAGGTATAGCTACTTCATTTCTACAATGCTATACTTAGTTCAAATTTTAGTTAAATTGCTAGATTCTTCAGAGGAACACTAATTTCCAAACACCCTCTAAGGGGACTATTTTCTTATCAATATTGATGCTTATCCTTTTTACTCCTGCAAAGTATGCCATTATGCATTATGACATGACTGCATATAAATTTCATGTACAATTGCTGCTCTTTATAATCACTTATATTTTAGTGGATAAAATACTAGCTGACAAGGCAAAATTAGGTAAGGTTTCAACTTGGGCCAACTTGATCCTAGTTCTTTTGCTTCATACATTTATTATAGGAACTGGCCAATTTGTAGCAGTCTTTTTCGCCATAATTGCTACCTTTTGCCTGAACTTATTAATGGTAAAAAGAAAATTTTTAGGACTGATAAAGGCTTCAATAGTTATTATTCTATTTGTCTTATGCACAATAACTTATATGATGATTGTTGGTGCAAACACTCATTCCCTACAGAACAAAAGGGGGTATATTACTGAAAAAATTGCACTTCATGAGTACTATACCTATTCTTTAAGCAATATTGGATGGTCACACACAGCCTTAGAAAAAATTGCTTCTTCTCTTAAAACTTTGAATTATCGTAAGCTAAGATTTTTATTAGGATTGATTACTGTAGCTTTAATGCTATATTCGATAATAATTTACTTTTCTACTAAACAATATCGCTTGACTAGCTTACCAATTCTTCTTATTTTTCATGTATTATGCTATATAGGATTGGTTTTACTAGGGAGAAGCCCGCAGGCTGTTAGTGCCACTATAGCTCTATCAGCAAGATATGTAGGTACGTTTTCACTTCTTATGGTTAGTTTAGTAATCATTAATGCTATTTTTCTTGCTAGTCAAGACAAAGGTGTGAGAGGGACCCTAGTATAGAGTGGCTAGTAGGATTAGCATTATATTTCTAGTTTTGGTGATTCTGTCTAATGCAATTGGGGGTTATTATCTGATAACCTATCATTATCAAATATTAAAGCAAAGCTATGATTTACGTGAACAAGTTTATCTGAAGGGTGTTCAAGAGGTAACAGAAAAGGATATTAAAATACTTAGGTGTAGAAAGGGTTATAGCAAATGCAAAATCAAATTGAACTTTGCTCGTCAGAATGGCTTAGCTAGTTGGAGGGGGCAAAATAAATAAAAGGTAACCTCCCCTTAACTACTGATTATGAAGCAGGTAAATTTTCAGAAGCTATTGAAAGCTATACTGAATCGCTGTGCCTTTTTGAAATGAAGAAACTAGGTTATAGCTTGAATAAAACAGAACCTGATAAAAATTCAATAGTAGGTTTTGAAGAACCTTTTGAGATAACACGCTCAGATTTACCAAAAAACTATAGCACTATAGAAAAAAACAAGGTAGATGAATTAAAGAGAATTGATATGTTACTTGATAATAGTAAGGCAAACAGAAATATAATACCTCAATACTTTTATAGCAATAAAGCTTATTTAAGGCTAAAACAATTCCTCTAAAGAGAGAAACGCAAGGGAAAAAATGCAAAGCAGTAAGCCAGTGAAGAAAGAAATTGTTTTTGTGGTTGGGATGTCTCGAGCTGGAACGACTTTCTTATACCATAATTTGCAAAAACATCCGGATATTTTTGTTCCTGCAAGAAAGGAAATAGGTTACTTTGCACATCACTATGAAGAAGGCGAGCAATGGTACTTGAAATTTTTTGATGATGTGCAGGATGGTCAAGTTCCTTTTGATATTTGTGGAGTTTACTTTACAGATGATAATGCCCTAGCCCGAATTAAGAGCTTCAACCCTGATGCAAAGGTCATTATTGGTGTACGAGATCCTTACGAATGGATTTATTCAATGTATGAACAATACAGTAAGAATTTTCAAGTTCCTCCACTTAAAGAGTTTCTAGCTGGTTGCACTATTAAACGTGAAGGTAAAGAAATAAAAGTTGATTACACAAACAATAAGATTATGAAGCGCATCCAAGAGTATATTGAGCATTTTGGTGATAATCTTTTTATCTATAACTTCAAGGTGCTAGAAGAAGATGCAGAAAATCTTCTTAAAAAGATTGAAAAGTTTATAGGTGTTCAGCCATTTTTTAATGAAAGGAACTTTACAAATAAGAAGATTAACGCTAGGAGTCGAAAAAGATTTGCTTTGTTTGAAAAACTTCTACAAAAAAAGGGGTTTGTTAGTACAATAATACGTCTTTTCCCAAAGAAGCTAATTTTGACTCTTAGGAGCTGGATTGATTCTGCAAGTGCTCCTAATAAACAAGATGATAAGTCATTAGATAAATATTCAGAAGAAGAGAAAAGTCTAGTTGTTGATATGCTAGAAGAAGATAAAAGATATGTAAAGGAATTGTTCCAAGATAAGACAATTATAACCATGCTAAATAGAAGCAAGGTATAATGTTTAGTTGCTTTAGTTGCTCAACTCTTATTTCTCACCAAGTCAAAAACCTATTTTGATAGGGTTTGATCATGTCTCTCCTAAAAGGATATGATGGCCTATTGAAATCCCTCTAGGGAGTATAAGGATAATATGACTACTCATTTCATTATGTATGGATTCCAAGCGCTTATTAGCCTACAGAAGTATAAGCCTAGCCCCCTCTTGAAAGCTGATTTTCTAGTAGCAAGCTCAAACCTCAGCCCATTGGTATTGGTGTTTTTAGCACTTTTGACACGGCTATTATTAATATTGAAAATTCGTTCACTCAAAACACACCAAGGGACACTTTCTTTTAGCTTTATGCCTAATGGTGGTTGCTAATGGATGCATCAAACTCTAACTTTAAATCATTCTTAAGGCAGAATTTGAAAAGGCCTCATTTCATCATAATTATCAGTTTTGTCACTATGTTAACTGCCTTCTGGGTAATTTACCTAGAATTAGTCACCACTAACATAATTTGGAATGACAATTGGCAATTTTTGAACTATGTAATAGCTTTCGAGAATAATAACTTAGACTTCAACGATTTGTTCAAGTCAGCAAAGCGAGCTCATGTTAATTTCTTCTATAAAGTAAGTATATTGATCAATTACATATTCTTTGGTTGGAATACAAAAATTTTTGTGCTTATAGGTCCTATAATTTGTGGTGGAGCTGCTTTACTTCTCAATTTTTGGCTTTTGTATAAGGTACCAAAACTAAACAGTTATAAAGGGGCCATTTTCTTATCAATATTGATGCTTGTTCTTTTTACTCCTGCAAAGCGTGCGGTTATGCATTATGACATGACTGCATACCAATTTCATGTACAATTATTGCTCTTTGTAATTGCTTATATATTAGCAGATCACATCCTAGCTGACCATACAAAATTAGGTAACATTCCAACTTGGATCAGTTTGATCTTAATTCTTTTGCTTCATACATTTCTTATAGCGACTGGTCAATTTGTCGCAGTTTTTTTTGCCATAGGTGCTACATTTTGTCTGAGCTTACTAATTGTAAAGAGGAAACTTTGGGGTTTGCTGCTGGTAAAAGCTTCAATAATTATCACCTTATTTATCTTATGCACAATGGCTTATATGAGAATCGTTGGTGCAAGTACTCATTCTATACAGAACAAAGGGAGTCGTATTCTTGAAGAAGTTTTACCTTATAAATACTTTGTCTACTCTCTAAGCAATATTGGATGGTCACAAACAACCTTAGGTAAAATTGCCTCCTATTTTGAAACTTTGAATTCGCATGAACTAAAATTTCTATTAGGATTGATTACTGTTGCCTTAGTGCTATATTCAATAAGCCTTTACTTTATTACTAAACAATATCGTTTAACTAGATTACCAATTCTGTTTATTTTTCATGCATTGTGCTACATGGGATTGGTGGTACTAGGAAGAAATGGAGAACAATTTAATGGTACTTCTATAGCTTTAGGAGAAAGATATGTGGGTACATTTTCACTTCTCATGGTTGGGCTAGTAATCATTAATATTATCTTTCTTGCTAATCGAGCTAAAAGTATAAAAGGGACACTAGTAAAGATTGCTAGTAAAATTAGTATTATATTCCTAGCCTTAGTGGTTTTGTCTAATGCAACTGGAGGTTATTATCTGTTAAGCCATCATTATCAGAGGTTAAAGCACAACTATGCTATACGTGAACGGATTTATTTGAAGGATACTCAAGACATAACAGAAGAGAAAATGAGAAAATGGCTTCGTTGTAGAAAGGGGCATGACACATGCAAAGCTATGCTGGATTTTGCCCGTCAGAATGGTATAGCTAGTTGGAGAGGAAAGAATCAAGAATAAATAAAAAGGTACTTTACCCTCTTTATTGTTAAATACGGGTAAATCAGAATTTTTCCTGAACTGTGAAACGTAATCAGCATATGCCTACCTTTTTTATATCTAATCTCTAATATTCTAGGCACACTCTGATTAGCTTATTAGAAATCAAATGATCCTTCGCAATTTTCAGAGACAGAGATACTTGGGATTATATCTAGGGCTAATAGTACCATTTAAGGTTATTAAGTTTGAGATTTAAACATTTTTTTAAATACTTAAAATTAGCAGTTGCCCTAGCATTTTTAGGAGCACTACTACACTTTGCAAATCAAAAAGCTTTGGCTCAAATATTGCTAGAAGTAAACCTTTTCTATGTGACTTGGGCAACCTTGGTTTATTTACTTGTGTTTGTTGGACAAGCTTACCGACTGTTTGTTTTACTTGAGCGCTATAGTATTTCTATAATCAGAACCTTAAATATATTTTTCGTTAGTTTATTTTTTAACAGCTTTTTACCGGGCGGGACAGGTGGTGACGTTTATAAAATTCACAAATTGAACCATAGTGAGAAAAATATAGAAAAAGCCTTTGCTACAATTGTTTTGGAAAGGCTGTTCAATGTTTCAATTAACATCTTGATTTTCATTGCATATTGGTTGTTATTCCCAAAACGTGCTAAAGAAATACTTGATTTTGATTTGATGGCAGGGGTTTACAATTTAAAAGCTTCCACCATTATTTTAATACTTTGCTTTGCTGCACTATTGTTTATAGTGTTGAGAAGAAGTATGGGAAATATTTACAGGAAAATTAGTATGAGAGTAAAAAAGTTTATTCAAAAGACTATTGTAGCCTCGCATGAATTTTCACTTGCACGTTTGTCCTATGCCTCTCTCGTGTCATTTTTACTCGTACCTTTGAGAATGCTTTCTTTCTACTTACTTTATTTAGCTGTTTGTTATAACGAAACTTATTCTGTGGGTTATTTGGATATGCTACTGCTTATATCTACAGTTGCGTTAATATCTGTTTTGCCAGTTAGCTTAGGGGCACTAGGTATTCGTGAGGGGGTAATAGCATATTTTTTCATACAATTGGGTGTTATTTATAATCAGGCTATTGTTATTGCTATTTTACAAAGATTGATTTTGTGGTTAGTAGCTTTAGCTGGAGGAATAATTTATCTATTGCCTAATGTTCGTCAAAAATCCACGGCAAAAGCCTTAAATTGACTAGGTTCAGATTTTGGAGTTAGGAACGAGATTTTTTAATGCCAGAATATAGTGTAGTTGTTCCTGTATACAACAGTGTTAATTCTGTTAGGGAGTTAGCAGAGAGGGTTACTCGAGTTTTTCAAGAAGAACTTCAAACTACTTGTGAAATTATTTTTGTAGATGATGGATCAACTAATCCAGAAACATGGAAGACCCTAGAAAAACTTGCAAGTGCCTATTCAGATATTACTTGTGTTCAATTAACAAAAAACTTTGGCAAACCCGGTGCGCTCATGTGTGGCCTATCCTATGTCCAAGGGCAATATACTATCATTATGGATGATGACTTAGAGCAACGTCCTGAAGATATACCAAAATTAGCAGAACACAAAGATCATGATGTTGTAGTGGCTCAGTATCCAAGAAAGCACTCTAGTTACTTAGCTCGTTTTGGCAGTTGGTTCAAAGCTGAAATTGAGCGTATTGCTATGGGAAAACCTGTAGGGCTTAGACTGTCTGCTTTTAAGTTGTGTAAGAGTTCAGTAATAAAAAATATGTTGGCAATTAAGACACCTTATCCCTTTGAGGCAGCCCTTTTACTAATTGTTACGAAAGATATCATTGCTGTGCCAGTGAATGTAGATAATTCCAAAGGTCAACAAAGCAGGTATACATTTTGGCGTCGGTTGAGCCAGCTTAGTCGTTTATTAGTCAACAATTCCTCTATTCTACTACGCTTTATTGGTTTTCTTGGTATAGGCATGGCTATAGTCAGTTTCTTGGTGTTAATTTACATTGCATTTAAGGCAACATTTTTCCAAACCGCTTCGGGTTGGGCATCAATAATTTGTACTATACTTTTAACTAATGGAGTAATCTTGTTTGCAGTTGGTGTAATAGGGGAATATTTAGTACGTATTGTTCATAGCATCGAAGGTCGTCCAGCATACTTTGTACGCCAAGTCTGTAAAAATAAAGAATAGTTTTAGAAAGATTAGTGATAAATTATGCGTGTAGGAGTTATACAATCCAGTTTTTTGCCTTGGAGAGGTTACTTTGATTTTATAGATGATTGTGACCTATTTATTTTTTACGACGATCTACAATTTTCTAAGGGTAGTTGGCGAAATCGCAACAAAATCAAAACTCCTAGCGGGTCGCAGTGGATAACAGTTCCAGTTATCAAAACTGGACTTGCTACTTTAATACAGGATACCTTAATTTCAGATAAATATGATTGGCAAAACAAGATCCTTGCCCAGATAAAACAGAGCTACCAAAAGGCAAAGTTTTTTGATGTCTATTTTTCTGAGTTCGAAAAAGAGTTCTATAGTAGAAATTGGACCACCATTAGTGAACTAAATCAAACCCTTACTAAATGGTTGATGAACATTTTAGGTATTGAGACGCCTCTTGGTAGATCGTCGGAATATCAGCTCGAGGGCAAGTCAACTGAGCGTTTAATAAATCTTTTGAAAGCGGTTGGAGCAAAGGTATATTTATCTGGACCTGCTGGAGGCGATTATCTAGAAAAAAATAAATTCCTTGAAGAAGGGGTAGCGCTCGAGTACAAGTCATATGATTATGAGCCTTATCCTCAATTACATGGCGAATTTGAGGGGGCTGTCACAGTTTTAGATTTACTATTTAATGTAGGTCAAGAAGCCAGAAGGTATTTGAAAAGTAGAGTGCCAAATGAGATAATCTTACCTAGGTGAGCGAAATTTGAAGTGAAAATTCCTTTTAATAAACCAGCAATTGTTGGTAGAGAACTTGACTATATTCGGGAAGCTGTCAACTCTGGAAAAATTTCTGGAGACGGTAATTTTTCAAGGAGATGTCAAAATTTTTTTGAAGAAAAATATGGTATAAAAAAAGCTCTGCTTACTACTTCTTGTACAGATGCGCTCGAAATGGCAGCTATCCTAATTAACATTCAAGCAGGCGATGAAGTTATAGTACCTTCTTATACATTCGTTTCCACTGCAAATGCCTTCGTATTAAGGGGGGCAAAAATAGTTTTTGCTGACAGTAACCCAGAGAATCCTAATTTAGATGCAAATGGGGTTGAAAGTCTAATCACAAAAAAAACAAAAGCCATTGTAATAGTGCATTATGCAGGTATAGCATGTGACATGGATAAAATTATGGCTTTAGCTGAGAAATACCATCTATTTGTGGTAGAAGATGCAGCCCAAGCCATTGATAGCTTTTACAAGGGTAGACCTTTGGGTTCAATAGGACACCTAGGTACCTTTTCTTTTCATGAAACCAAAAATATAATTTCAGGAGAAGGTGGGCTTCTAGCTATTAATGATGAAAGTTTTGTAAAGAGAGCTGAGGTTATTCGTGAGAAAGGCACAAATCGCTCTGCTTTTTTCCGTGGAGAGGTCGATAAGTATGGCTGGATTGACATAGGCTCGTCATTTTTGCCTTCTGAGATTATTGCAGCTTATTTGTGGGGGCAGTTAGAAAATCTAGAAGTTATTCAGGACAAGCGAAAAGCTATCTGGCAACAATATTATAAAGCTTTAGACTTGCTAGCTAAATCTGGCAAACTATCTTTGCCTTATATTCCTAGTTATGCTACTAACAATGGACATATGTTTTACTTAGTTTGTAGCAGTTTGGAGGAAAGAACCAGCCTAATTAGTCACTTAAAACAAAATAATGTTAGTACAGCATTTCACTATCTATCCCTCCATAAAAGTCCTTACTACAAAGATAAGCATGATGGTCGAGACTTACCAAATGCTGATAGGTATACAGATTGCTTGGTGAGGCTACCTATATACTATGAACTATCATTAAATCAATGCTCCTTCATCACAGACTTGATATGCGATTTTATGTAACATAATAATTTAATTAGTGCTGCCACTAATTGTGAATAAATAGTTTCAGATAAAACCCAGCAATTCCCGCTCTTTGAGAAAATCTTGTTAGAGACACGAGTAAAAAACCACTATTTTGCGATTATAGGGAAGCGATTTTCTCAAATTTTGCCCTTAAAAAAAAGTATGTTTCTTTCTAGGACAGTGTAAAACTTTGCGAAAGTGTTTTTTCAAAACTATGCTCCAAACGGAGTTTTCAGGCCAAGCGGGAATTGCTGGATAAAACCTAAGTTTCAGTACAGAGAGTGGAAAAACTTGTTTAATGGTCTTATACCCTGCTAGGGTGCTTTAAGCAATTATGTTCAAAAGCATACAAATTATCTTTTAAGGTTGTTTAGATATTATGAGTTAACGAGATTGATCTAATCAATCTGTTTTCAATTTACCTCAAAAGGGTCCTTAATGGATATCCATCTAGAGGAAAGTTACAGGCCACAAGTTATTTTAGGAGAAACTCTAATGAATAAAATTTCTAGATTTATTTTTATAGTTCTTGTGCTGTTTAGCCAACAAGCTTTTGCCTTTATCCCTATCTGTAATCGAACTTCTAATAGGGTTATCACTATTGCTGATTCCAATTTGGCTACTGCTATACAAGATGCCTTGAGAATAGCTTCTTTACAGCTAGACCCTTTACTAGATACTTTGGAATTAGGAGAGACTCCTGTGGGTTGTCAGGATATCCTGAAGCTTAAGAGGTTTAAGGCAAGAAAATTAGAAATCAAAAGTCTTAAAGGATTAGAAAATGCTCCCAACTTAGTAAGTTTAGACTTGAGTGACAATCAAATTAGTGACCTTTCACCCTTAGCAGATTTCCCTAGACTAACGGACCTTAAGTTAAGTAATAATAAAATTTCATCGATCGCCCCTCTTACTAAAAGTTTAATAAGCCTAGACTTAAGTAACAATCAAATTAGTGATCTTGAAACTCTGGCAAATCTTTCAAAGCTAAAAACCCTTAAGCTAAGTAATAATTCAGTTTCATCGATCGCTCCGCTTGCTTTTGCTACTAATTTAGAAAGTTTAGACCTGAGTAACAATCAAATTAGTGATCTTTCACCTTTAGCAAATCTCCCAAATTTAAAAACTCTTAGTCTAAATAATAATCAGATTACATCAATAGCCCCTCTTGCTTTTATTACTAGCTTAGAAAACTTGAACTTAAATGGCAATCAAATTAGTGATCTCGAGCCTATAGCAAGCCTTTCAAAACTAAAAACTCTGAGTTTGGTCGATAACAAAGTTTCATCAATAGCTCCTCTTGCTTTTAGTGATGATCTAGAAGTTCTAAACTTGGATAAAAATCAAATTAGTGACCTTGAATCCTTAGCAGACCTTTCCAATCTGAGAGTTCTTGTTCTAAATAACAATAAAGTTACATCAATAGCTCCCCTTACTTTTGCTACTGATTTAGAAAACTTGAACTTAAATGGCAATCAAATTAGTGATCTCGAGCCTATAGCGAACCTTTCAAAACTAAAAACTCTAAGTTTGGTCGACAACAATGTTTCATCAATAGCTCCTCTTGCTTTTAGTAATGATCTAGAAGTTTTAAAATTGGATAGCAATCAAATTAGTAATCTTGAGCCCTTAGCAGACCTTTCCAATCTGAGAATTCTTACTCTAAATAACAATCAAATTACATCAATAGCTCCTCTTGCTTTTGCTACTGATTTAGAAACCTTGAACTTAAATGTTAATCAGATTAGTGATCTCGAGCCTATAGCAAACCTTTCAAAACTAAAAACTCTTAATTTGGTCAAAAACAACGTTTCATCAATAGCTCCCCTTGCTTTTAATGATCAGTTAGAAGTTTTGAACTTGGACAGAAATCAAATTAATAATCTTGAGCCTCTAGCAGACCTTTCAAATCTGAAGGTTCTTGTTCTAAATAACAATCAGATTACATCAATAGCCCCTCTTGCTTTTGCTAATAGTTTAGAAACCTTGAATTTAAATGGCAATCAAATTAGTGACCTTGAACCTCTAGCAAACCTTTCAAAACTAAAAACTCTTAATTTGATCAAAAACAACGTTTCATCAATAGCTCCCCTTGCTTTTAATAGGAGTTTAGAAATCTTAAACTTGGATAAAAATCAAGTTAGTGATTTTGGGTCCTTAGCAGGTCTTTCCAATCTAAGGGTTCTTGTTCTAAATGACAACCAGATTACATCAATTGCTCCTCTTGCTTTTGCTACTAATTTAGAAGCCTTGAACTTAAATGGCAATCAAGTTAGTGATATTGAGCCCCTAACGAACCTTCCAAAGCTAAAAACTCTTAATCTGGTCAAAAATCAAGTTTCATCAATATCTGCTCTTGCTTTTAATAATAACTTAGAAGTTTTAAACTTAGATAGCAACCAAGTTAGTGATATTGAACCTGTAATAGATCTTCCTAACTTGAAAACTCTTAACTTAAACAATAATAAGGTTTCATCAATTGCTCCTCTTGGTTTTATCTTCGACAGTAATTTGACCACCCTGATTATCAGCAACAACCAAATAACTAGTATTTTTGCTGCTACTCTACTACCTAATCTTGAAGAACTTCAAATTGGTGGTAACCCCATTGCAATAGAAGAGCTTACGAAGTTAAGGGAAATGTCTAGCATAACTAAGTTGGGTCTAGATAGGTTAGGTGTGGTTGATATTGAACCTTTAGCAAATCTTTCAAATTTAAAAAATCTTGACCTAAGCAATAATGAGATTTTATCAATAGCTCCACTTGCTTTTACAACTAATCTAGAAATTTTAGGCTTGCAAAACAATCAAATTAGTGATTTAGAACCTCTAGCAGAACTTTTAAATCTCAAAAACCTCAACTTAAATGATAATCAGATTCTCTCAGTTGCTCCTCTTGCTTTAAACACTAATTTAGAAACCTTGAACTTAAATGGTAATCAGATTAGTGATCTCGAACCTATAGCAAATCTTTCAAAACTAAAAACTCTTAATTTGCTCAAAAACAAAGTAACATCAATAGCTCCACTAGCTTTTAATAATAATTTAGAAGTTTTAAACTTAGATAGCAATCAAATTAGTGACCTTGAGCCCTTAGCAGAGCTTTCCAATCTGAGAGTTCTTGCTCTAAATAACAATCAAATTACATCAATAGCTCCTCTTGCTTTTGTACAGGACACATCTTTAATTACTACCTTTAGTGGTTTGAAGATTTTAGGCTTAAAAAAGAATTGTTTAACAGATGATGTTGTTTTGGCAGAACTTGCTAATAATGGTATTAGAGTTGCTTTTAAACCTCAGAGGAAGTGTTAATAATTAACGAAAAAGTTCTTTTAACAGGAGGCTCAGGGCGATTAGGTGAAGCTTTATTGATGTCAATGCCCAGTATTGCTGCACCATCTCACCAAGAATTAGACGTTACTGATATAAGTACTATTGAAGTAGTCATTAAAAAGTATCAGCCTCAAGTCTTTATCCACGCAGCAGCATTTACAGATGTTGCTGGAGCTGAAAGTAAACGTAATATCTGTTGGCAAGTTAATGTTGAAGGAACACGGAATATTGTAAAAGCCCTTTTAGATAAACCTATTAAGCTCATTCATATTTCTACAGACTATGTGTTTTGGGGTGATAAAGGTAACTATAATGAGAACGATACTGTAGGACCTGTTAGGAACTACTATTCCCTTTCTAAGTTAGCTGCGGAGGAAATAGTGCGTATTCTGCCTAATCATTTGGTCATTCGTACTAGCTTTCGTCCCAAAGCTTGGCCTTACCCAAAGGCCTTTGACGATGTTTATACTTCTCAAGATTATGTAGACGTAATTGCCCCAGAAATTTCTATAGCTATTCAAAATCATCAACAAATACCTTATAATACTGTACATATTGCTACAGAACGTAAATCTGTCTATGAACTTGCAAAGAGACGAGCAGGCAACGTGGAACGCAGTTCTAAACAAAGTGCTAAGGTTGAATTACCTGATGACATTTCCTTAGATATAAGTTTGTGGCAAAGTTTAAAAAAGCAGTGGTGAAGTTATGATTAAACTACCTGAGGATATAAGTAAGGCTCTTTATTATCAAGATTATACTCCAAAAACTGTAATTAAGGATGTACATTACCAAAGTCTAAAAAAACATCGCTCTCTAGAGGGGTGGTTTATGGAGTATTCACGTTTAAGTGAATCTTTAATAGAAGGTTTACCGACACCTTTTGAGTTACGCCAACTTTCGATTTCTAGAGCTTTACCGAATCGCATAAATGCTTTTCATTTGCACCCTAAAGCTATTCAAGACGAAATTTGGTGCGTTATAGAGGGATCACTTAAAGTTTGGCTTGCTGATGTACGTCAAGACTCTTCAACCTGTGGTGTCAAACGCCCCTACATTTTAGATGGTGAGGAGCCCGCTTTACTTTATATTCCTTCAGGTGTGGCACATGGCTATCAGGCAGGTAACGAAGGAGCCCTTTTACTTTATGCTATGAATGCTCAATTCAATGTAGCAGATCCCAATGAAGGCCGTTTACCTTGGGATTATTTTGGTAAAGATATTTGGGAAGAAGATAGAGGTTAAAATAGTGTCTAAAACAATATTAATAACAGGTGGGGCAGGGTTTATTGGTTCTGCTTTGGTTCGTTACCTCATTAAAAACACTGACCATAGAGTAATTAATGTTGATAAACTCACCTATGCTGGTAACCTTGATTCATTAGTTGAGATAAATGCCCATAAAAACTACCAATTCGAGAAGCAAGACATTTGTGATATGGCAGCTATGCAAAATATCTTTGAGAAGTATGCTCCTGATGCTGTAATGCACCTTGCTGCTGAATCGCACGTGGACCGATCTATTGATGGACCTAGTACTTTTGTTCAGACAAACATTGTAGGCACTTACAACATTCTAGAAGCAGCTAAAAACTATTGGCAAAATAAAGGTGATGAGCAATTTAGATTTTTACATATATCGACAGATGAAGTTTATGGTTCTTTAGGAGCTACAGGACTTTTTAGTGAAGAGACACCTTATGATCCCCGCTCCCCTTACTCGGCCAGCAAGGCTTCATCAGATCATTTAGTTAAGGCATGGTACCACACCTATGGTTTACCAATACTGATAACAAATTGTTCAAATAACTATGGTCCTTATCAATTCCCAGAGAAGCTTCTACCAACAGTTATCCTTAAAGCTTTAGCAGATGAGGCAATACCTGTTTATGGTAAGGGGGAAAATGTAAGGGATTGGCTCTATGTAGATGATCATGTGCGTGGTTTACTTACTGTATTGGAAAGGGGTAAAGTAGGAGAAACCTATAATATTGGTGCTACTAATGAAAAAACTAACTTAGAAGTAATAAACGCTGTTTGTGCTCTACTAGATGAACTTGTCACAACACCAAAGGTTAAAGAACATAGAAATCTAATTACTTTTGTTAAAGATAGGCCGGGACATGACAAACGCTATGCTATTGATGCAAGCAAAATTAAGGACGAACTTAATTGGCAGCCAGAAGAAAGTTTTGAGGCAGGACTTAGGAAAACTGTTTCTTGGTACTTAGAAAATCAGCAATGGTGGCAGCAGAGTGTTAAGTGGAGAATATAAGCTCGAGCGCCTAGGCTTAAAGGAAGGTGGTATGAAAGGTATTATATTAGCTGGTGGTTCAGGCACTCGCCTTTATCCCTAACACTAAAGTTGTCAGTAAGCAACTTTTGCCTGTCTATGACAAGCCAATGGTCTATTATCCTTTATCCACACTTATGCTTGCTGGCATACGTGATATTTTGGTTATTTCCACCCCAAAGATACTAAACTTTTTCAAGATTTGCTTGGCACTGGAGAGCAATGGGGCATTAATTTGTCCTATGCTATTCAACCATCTCCTGATGGCTTAGCTCAAGCTTTTATAATAGGTAGTGACTTTATAGGAAATGATAATTGCTGCACTCATTTTAGGTGATAATATTTTTTATGGTCATGATTTTAGTGTGCAGCTACAAAAAGCTACTAAAATGGCTGAAGGGAGCAACTGTATTTGCTTACTATGTACAAGATCCTGAGCGCTATGGTGTAGTTGAGTTTGATGAGTTTAGGACAAGCAATAAGTTTAGCAGAGAAACCAAGCTCAACCAAAATCTCATTATGCTGTAACAGGACTCTATTTTTATGATAATCAGGTTGTTGAACATTGCTAAAGAGATTAAGCCTTCTGCTCGAGGTGAACTAGAGATAACTGATGTAAATAAATACTACCTAGAACAACAATAAGCTTAATGTTGTTGTTTTAGATAGGGGTTATGCTTGGCTTGATACTGGAACTCATGAATCATTTTTAGAAGCAGCCCATTTTGTTGAAATTTTAGAAAAGCGCCAAGGGTTAAAGATCGCTTGTCCTGAAGAAATTGCTTGGTCAAAGGGTTATATTTCTAGTGAAAAGCTCGAGCAATCAGCACAGTTAATGGGTAAAAGTAGCTATGGAAAGTACTTGTTAAGCTTGCTGGAGAATGTGCAGTAATGCAAAATCATATTTGGAGGAAAACGTTAGGCAATTTAGGGAATGCTTGAGCCCCAAAGTGCTATAATAATAAGGCTCGAGCCAACAAAGACTAAAATCACCCCTTGCCTTCGCATTAGTTAATTTTAATTCTTTAAGTTAACGCTTTCCTAGCCTAAGAGTAAGAGGATTAAGCGCACCATACCTATAAGGAAAGATAAAAAAGCGCCCAAGGCTCCAAAAAGAAATTCCAGAAACTCAAATCTAATAGATTCTTTCATGAATTTTCTCCGTTCTTGACATAGTTTTAGCTTAGCAACTTATAAGCATGCTAAGAAGGGCTAAACGTTGAAGAGTATCGTTTAAGTCTATATGCTCGAGCCGAGCATGCATACCTTCTCCCACTGCACCAAGCCCATCTAAAGTAGGGACTCCTAAAGCAGAGCTAAAGTTACCATCCGAGCCTCCACCAACAACTTTACCTATCAAGTCAAAGCCTAAATCTTGGGCGCAAACTTTAGCTTTTTCAAAAAGCTTTTTGTTACCTTCAGTAACCTCTAAGGGTGGGCGATCTAAACCTCCTGTAAGCTTAAAGCTAACTCTTTTATCTTTAACTTCATAATTGTTTACAGCATCTTCAAGATATTTGTACTGATCTAAAGTAGGCACACGGAAGTCCACTTCAGCTTGGGCTCTTTCTGCTATGACATTACTAGCGCTGCCACCACTAGCTACAGTTAAATTAATACTAGTACCAAGTTCGTTATTTAAGCTCTCTACAAAAAAAAGGAAATGGGCTAACTCACGCAGGGCGCTAGCCCCGTCTTTGGGATTGTTGCCTGCGTGGGCAGCTATACCTATAAACTCTGCTAGATAACTGCCACAACCCTTACGGCCTACTTTTACAACTTTGTTTTGGGGGGTGGGCTCGAGTACAAAAACACGTTCATGCTCTTTGGCAAGCCTTTCAACTAACTCTCGAGAGTGATAGCTACCTGTTTCTTCATCTGAAGTAAGCAACAATGTAAGTTTACTAGTAGTTTCTTTAGCTAACTTTTCAATGATTGAGGGTGCGTGCAAAGCAAGAGCAATGCCCCCTTTCATATCTAAAATACCGGGGCCATAAAGGTAATCCCCTTCTTGTTTGAAAGGCATACTTGCTAAGGTATTTAGTGGCCATACAGTGTCATAGTGGCAAAGTAATAGAGTATCCTGATAAGCTTTAGCAGGCAAGCTAGCTATAAGCTGGTCACCTACTTCTTCTTTAGCAATTCGTTCCACTTGCCAATTATCATTGCTTAATCTTTTCTCTAAAAGGTCTGCAAAATCATTACAGGCGACTTTATCTTGAGTAGGAGTTTCAAGTTCAACAAGAGTTCTTAAGGTTTTGAAAAAAGCCTCTTTTTGCTTAAAAGCTTCATTAAGATTTTCCATATAAGGTTAAACTTAACCGTCTTTCCACATCCTACATATGGCTCTACCACTACAACCCCTATATCATACTATTAAACAATTTAAAGGACACTAAAGTCTAAATAAAATTTATTACCCCTAATTAGCGTATAAATTTGGTTTATTTCCCAAATTAGCTTGCTAGACTTGACTTAAAGTTGTTTAAGGTGCAATAATCAATCTAGGTTTAGAATTATTCATTTTAGGTATGCGAATGTGGCACGGGAGTTTATCAAGTATGAAAGTAGTGAAGTGTATAGGATTAGGTGCAAAGTTACAAATTTAGGTACAATCGACTTGCAAATCACTAAGCTACCTATCACATCTGTTTTTGATTTTGTGCTAAGTTAAGCATTATGGCTATAGAGGAACAAGAGGTAACTATTAGGCTGCCAAAGCCTTTACTAGAACGCTTGAATGATTTTATACCAGACCAACAACACAATTTTTTTATTAAAGAAGCTATAGTAGAACGTCTTAACATTGTTGAGCAAAATGCAGTTCTCGAGGAAGCAATGGGAGCATGGTCAGATACCCATCATTCTGATATGAAAAATGGTGAGGATATAGATAAGTGGCTCAAAAATTTAAGGCAAGGTTGGTAATTAGTTAGTGCTCTACTTAGTAGACACGGGCTTACTTATTCGTCACTTGCGTGGACAGAAAAGTACAGTACAACTTTTGCGAGGTTTGAGTAAGAACAATCGCTTAGGTATTTCAATAATAACTCGGTGTGAGGTTCAAGCAGGGGCACATCCAAGCGAACATTATATTACGCAAAAATTTTTGTCTAGATTCGTTAATTTCGAATTAGATAAGCGTGCAGCAGATAAAGCAGGTGAACTTGTTTACAAAAGTAGACAATCAAACAATCCTATTCTTATGCCTGATGCCATCATTGCAGCAACAAGCGTTGTTCATAGTCTCACACTCATCACTTTTAACGCTCAGGATTTTAAAATGGTAGCAGGACTAAAAATACATCCTCTATCAAAGTGAAGAAGTTGAATGTATCGAATAGGGTTCTAATAGTGAAAATTAAATATTTGTTCAAGGAATTTTTTACACTAAGCCAAATTATAATTGCAATAACACTCCTAAACATTTACCCTTCAGTTTTTGCCCAACCCACATGTGGTGAACAAGCAAATGTTGAGGTACCACCACCTATTAGCTTAGTGCTAGTAGCTAAAGGTTTTGCAGCACCACTGCACGTCACTAATTCAGGAGATGGTTCGGGTCGCCTTTTTGTTGCTAATAAGACTGGAAGCATACAAATACTTAAGCAGGGCGAAATTTTAGAAAAGCCCTTTTTAGACATTTCTCAAAATTTAGCTACAATTAATGAGCAAGGCCTGTTAAGTGTGGCTTTCCACCCTCAATACTTACAAAATGGACGTTTTTTTGTATTTTATACACGTCAAGAGCCTTTTAGTTCAGTAATCGCTGAGTTTAGAGTGGACCCTGACAATCCTGATAGTGCTTTACCTGAAGAAAATGTGGTGCTCGAGATGCCCCAGTCAGAAGATTCTACTATGCACAGAGCAGGTCAATTGCAATTTGGTCCTGACGGTTATCTTTATGCTTCTTTAGGTGATGCTTTACATCCTAACCAAGCCCAGCAGCTGGACACTTTCAATGGTAAGATAATTCGTCTGGATGTTGACAGCTCCGATTCTGAAAATGAATTGGCTTATAGTATTCCTCCAACAAATCCTTTTGTAGGTCAAGAAGGTGCTAAAGCAGAAATTTGGGCCTATGGTTTTCGTAACCCTTGGCGTTTTGCTATTGACTCTTGTACAGGTGATTTCTTTGTTGGAGATGTAGGCTCAACTTTTTATGAAGAAGTCAATTTGGTTGAGAAAGGTGGTAATTATGGTTGGCCCATTACTGAAGGTAGTCGCTGTGGTGATAATCGTTTTGGTTATAAGTGTGGTGCACATCGTTTTATAGCTCCAATTCACGAGTATGGCCACCCTTATTTAGACCCAGAAGGCGGTTCGGCAGTTATAGGGGGTTATGTTTATAGGGGAACACATTATCCTAGCTTGCAAGGGCTTTATTTCTTTGCAGATGTGCAAGGGCGTGTTTGGACTTTAACACCGAGCACTGCAACTGATATAGCGGGTGACTATAGTTACTGGAAAGTCAATGAAGTTTGGGAAGGTTATGGGGGTATGGTATCTTTTGGTCAAGATGAAGATAATGAGCTCTTACATAGTTAAAATTACTAATCAGGCTCTTTTTCAATTGCAGGTAACTCCTTTTGCCGAAAGCGAATCTGATTTAATCGCTACTGCTTTATTACAAACAGTAGCTTTGGATAACTGGGGAAAGGTAGAAGAATCTGAAGAAGAAAGTTGGCGCTGGAGTTTTGGTGGCGAAAGCGCCTTAATATTTTACCTAGAAGAACCTAAAGACCTGTGGCTCGGATTTTAGTTTTAGTAATCCCCTTTCCTGAGCAAAATGTGGTTGTTAAATTTAATAATAAAGAGGTAGAAAGCTTTAATAATCTTTTAGCTGATGATGTTGTGAGCCAATCTATACTTTTGCAAGCTCGAGCAGGTAGTAACCGTTTAAGCTTTACTTATCTGGATTGGAATGGTCGTTTAACTACATTGGATACAGATAATCGTCCTATAGCTCTAAAATTTACCCTCTTGCAATTGCTTACTCAACCTCTATTTTAGGGGCAGGTTTAAAACCTGCTCCTACTGTCACATATGGTGGAGGCGGCGGGAGTCGAACCCGCGTCCGCAAATCCCTCAAGGAGGCTCCTACAAGCTTAGTCTTTGATTGTTTTTTGCTATAAGCAGGCTCAAAGACGAGGCACTTTGTTTATAGCTCGAGCACCTTAAATTTCACTAATTAGCTCAGTGCTAGAAGCTATTAGCTAGCCTACTTTAGAACATCCGAACTAATGAGCCATAGGCAGGGCTTTTAGTGGATGCCGCTGCTAATTAAGCAGCAAGGGGGTAAGATTGATAACCGTTGCCAGTTAACATTTTAGTGGATTGTTAACGAGGCCAACCACTATCCTCGGCTTGCAACCTCTCTGTTGGTAACTTACGTCGAGACCAAATCGCCCCCTTGTAAGATCACCAGTTCACGAAATTTCTTTCTTGAACTCCACCGTAAAATTTACGGTGGAATTAGATTTTTGCACAAAATTACTTTTGTTGCAAGATATAGTGGGAAATTGTGTGAGGGGTATTCTATTGTTATTGCCATGAGGGAGTAGTTTTCATCATTAGTCCTCCTAAAGAATTCTCAATAACTGCTGTAACTTGAAAAAGTTTTTCATCTTGCATAGCAGGTGCTAACAACTGCATGCCACAAGGCATATTGTTTTCAGCTACTCCTATAGGAATGCTAATTCCGGGGGTACCAGCAAGATTGGCTAACACAGTGTTTATATCGTTAAGGTACATAGCAAGCGGATCATTAATTTGCTCACCAATAAGTCTAGCGGGATAAGGAGAGGTAGGAGTTAAAAGAACATCAAACTCAGTAAAAGCCTTGTCAAAGTCATTAGCTATAAGACGACGTACCTTTAAAGCCTTCCCATAGTAAGCATCATAGTAGCCCGCTGAAAGTGCATAGGTTCCAATAAGCACACGGCGGCGTACTTCCTTACCAAAACCTGTACCTCGAGACCTATTCATAACTTCGGATTGTCCCAAAGAATTTTCGCCTATACGACTGCTATAAATCATGCCATCATAGCGGGCAAGATTGCTGCTTGCTTCAGCAGGTGCTACTAGATAATAGGTGGCTATGCCATAAGGGGCATGGGGAATTGAAGTCTCACCAACCTCAGCACCTAAATCTTTAAGCAAGGCTTTTGTACTTTCTAGTACAGCTAAAGTTCCTTCACTATTGCCTTCACCACAAAGTTCAGTTATTATGCCTACTCGCAAACCATTTAAACCTTTGGCCTCGCTTACAGCCTTACCAAAACTAGGAGTGTTTTCTACAATGCTAGTAGAATCATAGGGGTCATGACCTCCCATAGCATCCATTGCTAAGGCAAGGTCTTGGATGCTATGGGTCATAATTCCTACTTGATCTAGTGAGCTGGCAAAGGCGATTACTCCATAACGAGAAAGCCTGCCATAAGTTGGCTTAAAACCTATAAGACCATTTAAACTTGCTGGTTGACGTACTGAACCACCAGTATCTGTGCCTAGAGCAATAGGTGCAACATTTGTGCTTACAGAAACAGCAGAACCACCAGAAGAACCGCCGGGAACCCTATTTGGGTCCCAAGGATTACGAGCTACTCCAAAGGCTGAGTATTCATTACTACTACCCATGCCAAACTCATCAAGGTTGCTTTTAGCAATGATTATGGCATCTGCCTGCTCGAGCCTACGAACCACAGTAGCACTATAAGGAGGCACGAAGCTCTCTAGAATTTTTGAAGCTGCTGTAGTACCTATTCCTTTAGTGCAAATATTATCTTTAATCACCACAGGTACTCCAGCAAGTACACCAAGTGCTTTGCCTTCATTACGCTTGGCATCGATTGCTCGAGCACGCTCTAAGGCATAATCATCAGCAATAGTAATAAAGGCATTTAGTCTTTCTTGTACCTTTTTAGCACGTTCTAAAGCTGTTTGTATCACTGTTTCGGCACTGACATTGCCTGTACTTATTTCTTTGGCTATTTCAGAAGCAAATTTCATCTTGAAAATCAATGATACAATTTTTGCTCAGCAATTATAAACTAAACCTAAGGATTGAGAAGTTTAATGAATATAATATAAGATAAACTTAATATGATAGATTAATACTCCATAAGCTTTTACTGTTGAATGGTATGTGTTAATCTATTTTGATCTAAGCAATAGACTTGTTCTGGAATAATTCTGTGTACATTATGATATATACAACCACTCAATTTACAGCTTACAAAATGCACACTACGATGACTAAGTCTTCGCAAGTGCCCAAATTTTTTGTTGAATGCGTTAAGTATTTGGAGCACTATTTTATTTCGAAACAACTCTAATTATGAATGCAGAACTATCCGTTACCACAAAAACAATCAAACAGGTGGGCACGTATGTACACCTTGCAGGTTCAACAGACGCTGGTTTAGTACGCAGTAATAATCAAGATAATTATTTTATTGATAAGTTGCCCCAAGGTATTTTGGCAATAGTTGCTGATGGTATGGGAGGTCATAAAGATGGAGAAGTTGCTAGTAAATTAGCTATTGAAGCTTTCTTAGAAACGTTTAAAGGCAATCAAGAACGCCCCCCTTTGATTATGGGTCAAGCCATTCAAGCAGCAAATTTAGAAATTTATGATTACTCTAGTGAAGTTGCAGGCCATCAAGGTATGGGTACTACCCTTACTGCTCTTTTTCTTGATGATCAAGTGGGTATTATTGGACACGTCGGTGATTCAAGAGCTTACCTTATTCGAGATGGGCAAATAGAGCAACTTACCCGTGATCACAGTTGGGTAGCTGATAGAGTGCGTCAAGGGATCTTAACAGAGTTTGAGGCAAAAAAGCATCATTGGCGTAATGTGATTACTAATGCCATTGGTGCAACTCAAGAGGTTAGTCTAGATCTTTTTCATTTTGTTGTACAGGAAGACGATAGGTTGCTTCTTTGTAGTGATGGTATTAGCACACTCTTTACTGATGAAGAAATACTTGAAATAATTATTAACAATAATCCTAAAGACGCCGTTGAGAAGTTAATAACTCAAGCCAATGAATTAGGTAGTCCTGATAACATAACAGCTTTAGTTATCCATGTAGAGGCCATAAATGCCAAGTCCAAAAATTATTATCTGCCTCAAGTTGAAAGAGAGCCTAAGTCCATTAAGATGAGTGATACTCTAGGTGGCATACTTGAAATTGAGGACATGTATCCTATGAGGGGATTTTTTGCCAATTTGCAAAATCAATCTTGGTACCCTTTTAGGTATTGGCTACTGGCGTGTTTGGGGCTTTTTTTGTTGTTTATTTTATTTAGTCTACAGTGATATCTGTAGAGGCAGATTTCAACTAGTTGGAAGGGCCATAGGCTTGCTTGCTCTACAACTACAATATAAAAACTAGCTGTTTAGGGGCATAACGCATGAGAGATCTTTCGCGTAGTTTACCCTAGAGCAATGTGAAGGGCTCAGGATGACATTCCTCGCGTTTATAAGGCAAATATTTATCTGAACATCTATAAAACATAAACTCAAACTACAATATTTAATGTAAAATAGTAGTTTGAAAGGAATCATATAAACATTGAATGATTTTGTAATTTCTGAAGCAACTGTAGAAGCTATTGGTAAAAAACATAGCGAACCTGATTGGTTGATTAAAGAACGACTTACTGCATTAAATTCTTTCACTAGCAAACCTTGGCCTACTAATCGCACTGAAGAGTGGCGTTATAGTGAACTCGAGCGCTTTTCTCTAAAGGGGCTTAATTTAGTTGATAGCCCAAAAAACAAAGAGGTAAGTAAACGTATTAGGAAACGTATAAACGACTCGGATGCGGAAGGAGTAATGGTACAAAAAGGCAATCAACTAATTCATCATGAGGCTAATATTACTGAAGAGGGAGTCATTTTCACTGACCTACGCACAGCACTTAATGAACATAACGAACTAATACAAAAATACCTTTATAGTACAGTTAATGCTACACAAACTAAATATACTGCTTTAAATAGTGCTATTTGGGAAAATGGTACCTTTTTGTATGTACCAAAAAATATAGAAGTCAAGCTTCCCTTAGGAACATTTTACAGTGCTGATAAAGGTGGAGTTATTTCACCTAGAACATTAATTGTTTTAGAGGCTAATGCCAAAGTTACTTTTATTGATGAATACACTAGCGAGGATTTTGGTGAACAGCTCTTTTCAAATGGCGCAGTTGAGATTGTTTTACACGATGGGGCAAAGCTTCGCTATGTAAGCTTACAAAATTGGTCAAGAACAGTTACACATATGAGCAAGATGCAAGCTAAGCTTGGCCGCAACAGCCGTTTAGAATCACTTACTGTTAGTTTAGGCGCTAATACTGCAAGAGCAGAAGTAGAGTCTGTTTTAGATGGTTCGGGTAGTGAGTCTGAAATGTTGGGGCTTTATTTTGCTGACAAGGGCCAGCATTACAATCAATACACACTACAACACCATAAAAGTGACCATGCTTTTAGTGATTTGCTCTTTAAAGGGGCTCTTCGCGATAAGAGTAAAGCGGTTTACAGTGGGATTATAGTTGTTGATGAGGGAGCACAGAAAACAGATGCTTACCAAACAAATCGCAATTTCCTACTAGATGCGGACAGTGAAGCCGTGTCTATTCCACAGCTCGAGATAAGTGCTAACGATGTAAAGTGCTCACATGGCTCAACAGTAAGTCCTGTACCTGATGATCAAAGGTTTTATCTAATGAGCCGAGGCCTTCGTCCTGAAGTAGCTGAGCATTTATTAGTTACAGGTTTTTTGCATGAGGTAACTAGTAGAATTACTTTACCCAAAGTGGGTGAGTATGTTGAAAAGTTAGTACAGGCTAAACTAGGTGTACCGGGGGTTGCAGTAAACTAGCGGTAAGTAATGTACAATCCAGAAATTCATCAGCGTAGATCTATCCGTTTGAAAGGTTATGATTATTCGTGTACAAATCTGTATTTTATTACTGTCTGCACAAAGAATAGAGAATCCTTATTTGGTTATGTCGAACATACAAAGATGATTTCTAGTGATGCAGGTATTATTACAGAACAATGCTGGCAAGAGATACCTACACATTACCCAAACACCAAATTGCATGAGCATATAATTATGCCCAATCACATGCACGGAATTATACAAATTACCAACGAGAACGTAGGGGTTCAAGATTTTGAACCCTTCCAACATGAAACCCTCCAAAATGATTTGTCACAAAACAACCATCTACAAAAAATAAACCAATACCAGAAAGTAATTCCAAAATCTATTGGTTCAATTGTTCGGGGGTTTAAAATTGGTGTCACAAAATGGTTTCGCCAAAACACAGAAATTCATAATGTTTGGCAAAAAGGGTTCTATGAACACATTATACGAGATGAGCAGTCATATTTTAAAATATCTAAATATATTAATAATAATCCGTTGACATGGCAGGAGGATAGGTATTACGCCTGAGGCATGATCTAAGTTCAAATGACGTTTTGGAAAAGTTCGTTGGAGAAGGGTTCAAGATTTTGAACCCCTACAATTTCATACGATTCACAGCAGGACTTCTATAGACTCGAGGCGATAAAAAATTATGAAACCTATATTTTTAACTGCCGAATGGAAAAACCTTATCTTGCTTAATTACGAAGTTGAGCCAGAGTCACTTTTGCCCTATGTGCCCCAAGGAACAGAGCTGGATTTCTTTGAGGGCAAAACATATTTAAGCTTGGTAGGTTTTTTGTTTCAAAACACAAAGGTAAAAGGCTTTAAAATCCCTTTCCACATCAATTTTGAAGAGGTAAATCTAAGGTTTTATGTTAAACGCACTGAGGGAGCTGAGGTTAAAAGAGGGGTTTGCTTTATAAAAGAAATTGTTCCTAGGAGGGCTATTACTTTTATAGCTAATACTATTTACAAAGAAAACTATGTTTATTTAAAGATGCAGCACCTTATCAATGAAGAGCAAGTGATGTACAGGTGGTACTTTGATAAACAGTGGCATTATATTACTGTTGCTTTAGAAGGTGCTTTAGCACTGCCTGAAAAAGATTCACTAGCAGAGTTTATAACTGAGCATTATTGGGGGTATAGTTCTGGCGGTAAACAAACTATTGAATACCAAGTTGAGCACCCAACTTGGGAAGTTGCTAGTTTAAATAACTTTGATGTTAAAGTTGATTACGAGCGTTTGTATGGACCTAAGTTAAGTAAAGCCCTGTTAACAGGGCCAGCTAGTGTTATTTTTGCCAAAGGTTCTGAAGTTATTGTCTATGAGGGAAATCGTTTAATCTAAGCTTGGGTTATATTAGAGGGTGTTTAAAAATTATATAGACCTCCAAGTAGGAGTGTTAGTATTAGCCAAACACTTAAGCATAATGTCACAGCTAGCCATTTAGAGAGTACTGTAGACAAAGGCAACGCCATGAGAGAAAGGCTTATTGCTATGGGATTTTTGAGCTAGATGAATAAAAATAAGCTTACAGGTTTAGTTTTAATGCTTTCAGCAATGGCTATGGGATGGTTTTTGTTCTTTTTGTATAATTTCAAGCCCTCAGTAGAACAATTTGAGCAATATCAGTTAGTTTATCGTGCACTGAGTAACGAAGTATTTAGCACAATTCTTTTAGCAATCCCTTTTGTAATTTTTGTTGTGGGGACAGTACTCTTTGAAGAAACGTGGCTAGAAAAGGAAAGTAAGAAAAATACACCGTGATGTGTATTCTTGGTTAATAGATTTCAAAGTAGAAAGTGTGAGGTTTTGAAATCAAAGTCAACACAAATCTAACTTTTCTATAATATTTCTCACAAAAGACTAATCTACTTGAAGTTCTAATTAAGGTAAGATTCATGAGGGTTTTTTGATTCGTTTTAATCTTAATCTTAATCATCTAATGTAGAGGCTGTTTTTGTAGTTACAGGTAGCATTTAGATGAAAGTAAGGAGGTTATCTAAAAGTTTGGTTTTGTGTAGTAAGTTTTTAAGGGTTAGTTTTGAAGAGTTGTGTATTTAACTATTTTAAGTTTTCTCTTTACCAAAGGATCAGTTTGATACAACTTAAAGTTTAGCAATTTTATTGTAACTAAGTTGTTAAGTCTATCATAGTTTTTTGTTAGTTTATGTTTTTGGTTAGATAGGTGGCTGAATTTTTTAATAAGGTTAGGTTTGTAGTGGTGTTTATTTAGAGTAGGGTGCACTATTGGTATGTTCTATTTAATTTAGAGTTATTTCCTCATAAAAAGTTTGTCCGCTAAACATTAAAAAATGTGGTGTTAGCGAAAGCAAATGTTAGGCATTAAGTACACTGCGTGTTAGGAGCAACTCTATTTTAGCACCTCAGTAATTTCTAATTTACGCTATTTGGGTTTGAGTGCAATTAGTTTATGAAAGAAAGGATTAGGTTTTTATTATTAGGGAATTTTGTATGTGTTTTAGGTTAATTATTAACCTTGTTAGTTTTTTAAGGAAGGTATTTTAATGAAATTAAATAAATTTTTGCTAGTGATGTTACCCACAGTGATGCTTTTGGGGTTGCTTTTTGTAATCGCTGCTTGCTCGAGTGGATCTAAACCAAAAGCGTCTAATTTAGATGATTCTATAGATAACTCTGAAACAAATTTAGAGAGTTCTGCTCCCCTTCAGTTATTAGCAACAGAAACTGGTGGAGTTATAGTTATTGATGATGGCGGTTCGAATGATGTTATGGGAGATGGTCAGAATGACCTAACTCGTTTGGAGGGTGATAACTTTTTGACGGAGGATGTTTTTGAGGTCGGTTGGTCATGGGACGAACCCACGACAATTAAGGGTGGTAATGCCTCCAATGGCTGTGCAATGTTCGACACCGACGGTGATGGGAACATAAACTATTCCTTCTGTGTTGAAGTGAGTTTTACTGAAGCTGATGGATACTTCATCACCGATTCAGGAACAGGAGAAGACTCTGTCAAGGACTTCCCTGCTTGGATCGAATGCTCGGATGGAAAGGACGATCGTTGTACGCATCCGAATCGACTTGCTGACCCTTATACGGATCCTCCCATAAACGCCATCTGCATGCTTATGGAAGCCAACACCGATCCGTTCCCACCTGTGATCCCACCTGGGGAGGAGGATCCGGATCCTGCCAATGGTACACCTGGTGGGGCTGGGGATGACTACCCAATAGATCTCACTGTGGTCTGTGAGATCGATGTCTCAGGCGATGAACCACTCATTCCAACGGGTGCTAAGTTCATCAATGTCTGCTCGTATCCATCAGCTGGGAATGACGGGAACAACAACCCATTTGACTGTGTCGTCACACCGGGCTCTGGTTTCCTGACGATTGTAAAGATAACGGATGTCACTAGCGCAACCCCATTCACCTTCAATGCCTCTGAGGCCTCGACGAATGGTAGTAACAGCTGGGACATAACTGTCGTAGATGATGGTTCAGGCACGGGATCAGGCATAGGCTCAGTACAGGGCATTCCGTACCTACCGACCACGACCCTCGATCTGAATGAGATTGTGCCAGCGTTATGGGAATTAGACTCTGCCTCGTGCGAAATCCAGACCAACCCCGTGACACCAACCGGTACTAATAATGTGACTGGGGTCAACGACGTCACAATCCTCCCGGGGCTTGAGACCATCTGTACTTTTACTAACTCCTTAGCAGAAGCAGCACCTGTACCACTAACATTAACAAAAGTAGTTAACAATGACAATGGTGGTTCAGCAGACCCTGGAGATTGGACTTTAACAGCTCAGTTAACAGCAACTGATCATCCAACTCATCCATCTAGTCCAGAATGTCTCATAAACGAAATCTCTGGGTCTGGTAGCTTTACTAGTAATGTAAGTCAGTCTGATCATTTTAATTGTCACTACATAATATCTGAGAGTGTAATTTCTGGTTATCAAGACCTTGGGTGGGTGTGTACTGGTGATGTTGTATATGTACCTAACCCTATACCAAGTATCCCTTCTACTATAATAGCCAAAGTTACAGGTTCTGGTCCCAATGAATGTAGAATCATCAATGTTGCCCAGCAGGCGTATATCACGGTGACTAAGGTAGTTAACAACGACCATGGTGGTTCAGCGAGTCCAGACGATTTCAATCTGACGCTGGACGGCAACCCAACTACATCAGGTACACAGATTCCAGTTAATCCTGGCACATACACAGCTGGTGAGACACTATTGTCTGGTTACACATTTAATGGTTTCAGTGGTGATTGTGATGAAAACGGTGCGACCACGGTGGCGTTAGGTGAAAGCAAGACCTGTACGTTGACTAACTCTGACCAGCAGGCGTATATCATTGTTGAGAAGGTAGTAGACAACACCAATGGTGGTAATGCGCAACCGGATGACTTCAATCTGACATTGAATGGTAATGCGACCACGTCGGGTACGCAGATTGCGTATATCATTGTTGAGAAGGTAGTAGACAACACCAATGGTGGTAATGCGCAACCGGATGACTTCAATCTGACATTGTGGTAATGCGACCACGTCGGGTACGCAGATTGCGGTCGATCCAGGTACGTACACTGCAGGCGAGACACAGTTGCCGGGTTATACGTTTGATGGCTTCAGTGGGGACTGTGATGAAAACGGTAAAACCACGGTAGCCTTGGGTGAGACCAAGACGTGTACGCTGACGAACTCCTCACAGCAGGCGTATATCATTGTTGAGAAGGTAGTAGACAACACCAATGGTGGTAATGCGCAACCGGATGACTTCAATCTGACATTGAATGGTAATGCGACCACGTCGGGTACGCAGATTGCGGTCGATCCAGGTACGTACACTGCAGGCGAGACACAGTTGCCGGGTTATACGTTTGATGGCTTCAGTGGGGACTGTGATGAAAACGGTAAAACCACGGTAGCCTTGGGTGAGACCAAGACGTGTACGCTGACGAACTCCTCACAGCAGGCGTATATCATTGTTGAGAAGGTAGTAGACAACACCAATGGTGGTAATGCGCAACCGGATGACTTCAATCTGACATTGAATGGTAATGCGACCACGTCGGGTACGCAGATTGCGGTCGATCCAGGTACGTACACTGCAGGCGAGACACAGTTGCCGGGTTATACGTTTGATGGCTTCAGTGGGGACTGTGATGAAAACGGTAAAACCACGGTAGCCTTGGGTGAGACCAAGACGTGTACGCTGACGAACTCCTCACAGCAGGCGTATATCATTGTTGAGAAGGTAGTAGACAACACCAATGGTGGTAATGCGCAACCGGATGACTTCAATCTGACATTGAATGGTAATGCGACCACGTCGGGTACGCAGATTGCGGTCGATCCAGGTACGTACACTGCAGGCGAGACACAGTTGCCGGGTTATACGTTTGATGGCTTCAGTGGGGACTGTGATGAAAACGGTAAAACCACGGTAGCCTTGGGTGAGACCAAGACGTGTACGCTGACTAACTCTGACCAGCAGGCGTATATCATTGTTGAGAAGGTAGTAGACAACACCAATGGTGGTAATGCGCAACCGGATGACTTCAATCTGACATTGAATGGTAATGCGACCACGTCGGGTACGCAGATTGCGGTCGATCCAGGTACGTACACTGCAGGCGAGACACAGTTGCCGGGTTATACGTTTGATGGCTTCAGTGGGGACTGTGATGAAAACGGTAAAACCACGGTAGCCTTGGGTGAGACCAAGACGTGTACGCTGACGAACTCCTCACAGCAGGCGTATATCATTGTTGAGAAGGTAGTAGACAACACCAATGGTGGTAATGCGCAACCGGATGACTTCAATCTGACATTGAATGGTAATGCGACCACGTCGGGTACGCAGATTGCGGTCGATCCAGGTACGTACACTGCAGGCGAGACACAGTTGCCGGGTTATACGTTTGATGGCTTCAGTGGGGACTGTGATGAAAACGGTAAAACCACGGTAGCCTTGGGTGAGACCAAGACGTGTACGCTGACGAACTCCTCACAGCAGGCGTATATCATTGTTGAGAAGGTAGTAGACAACACCAATGGTGGTAATGCGCAACCGGATGACTTCAATCTGACATTGAATGGTAATGCGACCACGTCGGGTACGCAGATTGCGGTCGATCCAGGTACGTACACTGCAGGCGAGACACAGTTGCCGGGTTATACGTTTGATGGCTTCAGTGGGGACTGTGATGAAAACGGTAAAACCACGGTAGCCTTGGGTGAGACCAAGACGTGTACGCTGACGAACTCCTCACAGCAGGCGTATATCATTGTTGAGAAGGTAGTAGACAACACCAATGGTGGTAATGCGCAACCGGATGACTTCAATCTGACATTGAATGGTAATGCGACCACGTCGGGTACGCAGATTGCGGTCGATCCAGGTACGTACACTGCAGGCGAGACACAGTTGCCGGGTTATACGTTTGATGGCTTCAGTGGGGACTGTGATGAAAACGGTAAAACCACGGTAGCCTTGGGTGAGACCAAGACGTGTACGCTGACTAACTCTGATATTGCACCTACCTTGAAATTAGTTAAGATAGTTGACAATGGCGCAAATCCAGGTGGTACCGCAGTTGCCGATGATTGGACTTTATCAGCAACAGCTGCTGCACCTGACGATGGTCGTAACTTTTCCAATGCAGGTGGATCAGGTGTCTTTGAGACAGTATTTGCCAATGCAGGATATAACTTGGAAGAGTCAATCGTAGCTGGCTACCAAGTTAAAGCCGACTGGTCTTGCGATGGTGGAACACAAGTAGGTTCAACAATTACCCTCGGTTTAGATGAAGATGTCACATGTACAATCGAAAACGAGGCTCTGGGCATGGTCGAGCTACTCAAGCTCACCAATGGGGTTGAGAGTCAAATGACTTGGAATTTCACTCTAACAGGTCCAGGTATTGACACAAGTGCTTCTTCTCCACCAACTACAATAGATTTTGGTGGTGCTAAGTTGATTCCGGGTGAAGAGTACACATTATGTGAAGTTGGTATTCCAGCAGGGTGGACACTCGATTGGCAAGCTGGTGGAGTCATCATTCCAATGGTTGCAGGCGTTAATAATGACCCTGTAGATCCTATTACAGGATATAGCCGAGTGTATGATCCAAACTATGTAGCTCCTCCTGGTACTTATACCAATGACACACGGTGTGTAAACTTCATAGTTGGTGTAGGTGAAACGCTTCACTTCCAAATCAATAACCAGTTCCCCGGTGGTGATCCGCGTACTATAGGCTTCTGGAAGAATTGGAACACCTGCACAGGTGGTAATCAACCACAAACTGCGGCTGAGAACGGTGGTCCAAGTGAGGGTTGGTTCATCCTAGACGACCTTCTAAACAATCCGGGTTACACTATTGGTATCTTGCAACTTGATGGCTCAGACTGTGAGGATGCAGTAAACATCCTTGACAAGCGTGACATTTTGTCTGGCAAGAAGAAAGCTAATGATGCTGCCTATAACCTCGCAGCGCAACTACTCGCTGCAGAAGTGAACTTATCAGCTGGTGCTGAGACTTGTCAAGAAGTTGTAGACGCAGTAAATGCAGCACAGACCTTGCTAGCTAGCATTGGTTTTGACGGTACTGGTAATTATTTACGACCAAAGGATGGTCAACAGTACCAAGATGCAAACAACCTAGCAGCAACCCTTGATCAATACAATAACGGAGATCTCTGTAATTAATACACTTTAGCTTTTATTAGCTTAGTATAATAGACCTCTGTGAAAAGAGCTCAGCTAAATGGCTGAGCTCTTTTTTATAAGCATTTTGGTGAATCCTTTTAACGCTTTACCTAACAATTATTTCAAACCTACAAAAAGTAAACGGTATAAGTTCAGAAGACACAATTTTGATTTATCTTATTTTCAGTCGTAAATATACTATAGGGTAATTAAGCCTAAGGATATATATAAGTTACCTTAAGGGTAAAGGAAACCCTACTACCACTTACTTCATAAGTGTAAACATCATTTACCATATCCCCACTTATGGTTACTGGACTAGCTCCTGAAGCTTGACTTACTAATGTTCCTTGGGAATCGTAAACTTTCAATGTTAAGTTTTTGGCTTTCTTTCCTTTACCACTATCAAAGGTAAGTATTGCTTCTGTTGGTCCAGCAGCCATATTCACTGTAAAACTGCGAGTAGGATTCTTACGATTAATGCTTGAAGAAAAAGTTTCAGTTGCAGTAGTAGGGCCAGTATTTTCATTTACTACAATAGTTACATCATCTGCACTAGATTGTTCAGAGTCATCCGCTTCTAGACGGAGGGTATAAGTACCAGCCATTGAAAATGTTGCTGTAGTCGCTGGTGAAGAGGCATTGGCAAAATCAACATTACCGGGACCCGAAGCTTTTAACCAAGTGGCTTGCAAAACCCCACCATTAGGTAAACCATCATCCTCTACCACACCAGATAGTGTGGCCTCAACAGTAATTTCTACATCTTGGTCGTCGCCAGCATCTACAGTAGGTGGTTCATTAGAAGGTGGTGGTGGGTTTTCACCTATGGCTCCAGCATGTAAAAAACTACTGTTGGCAGTGTTCCAGTGTGTTGCTAGATAAGAGTTAGCAGGTGGATTGGGGTGGTAGTAATCATCATGGTTACAATCAATTCTAGTACGATTGGTATCATCACAATTATATTCTATCGTTACTTCAATACTATCCCTATAACACATAAGATCATGTTCATCACTACAATGACGATGACTTGTACCATGAGGAGCAGTTGGTTGAACCCCTCCAAGGTTGTGCATAAGTTCATGGGCCTCGGGTCTGGTTGCATTCCCCCAACAACCACTATCAACCCGGGCAAACATGGGGATACCACCATTATTCTTATTAGTTTCTAGGGGGCTATCATCAGTGTATACAGAAGCAAGCCCACAATAAACACTAGCATCCATCCACACTAGGTATTTGCGCTCTCCGCTATCGTAACCCTGTACTTTCATTTCCTGTACCATATTACTAAAATTGTCATCACCTGTAGGTGAAAGAACTACATGCTCTACCACCAAATCACAATTAGCATCCGTTACAAAACGAATATTGCGCTCTTCGCCAACCTCGGTAGCACTGTCAACAAACATTTGGTTGGTATCAGCAGCCCAACCTTTTATTAAAGGTGCTACTTCATCATAACGATCTGTTTGATCAGAGGCTACTGCATAGATTGCTTGTACACGGTGACCGCTAGTACCATCACCTATACAAGGCACCGTATCTGTGTTAGCAACTTCTAAAGTACTTAAGTCTACTGCCGCACGCACATCCACTCCTTCAGGTGCTGGATCAGGACCGTGAGTACAAATGGGGTTTTTATCAGCAGCTGGCACATCCAACTCAAAAAGACCTTCACAAGGCCCACCTTTGGCACCGGGGTGAAACCCATCAAACACTAAACCTTTGGCACGATCATTGGCAGGTATATTCCTCTCAGACAAATTTACTAAAGTATCTGTACTTGACTCAGTAGGAATCTTTAAATTTTTTTGGTTACAACTGACTAAAAGAAATAAAAAAAATAGGGAAAGAACAAAAACGCTAAAACCTTTATTAACAATCATTTTAAACTCTCCTTTGAAATTTGACCTGCAGGTATATATACCCGTTGATCTGGAACTAGCTTAAAGAGGGAGTGTTATTAATTGAATACCTATAAGTTACCTAAAAATGAATGAAAATTAATGTATATTTAATCATAAGTTTAAAATAATTTGCATTTTCCGAAAATAAAGAATAAGATTTCTGTTTTTAAGTATTTGATTTCTTGAAGGATTGTTAATAGTTCCTAATAAAATGATGTGCTGACACAATACACGAGTGCCTTTGAGCAATTCAAAAAAGTGTACGGTTTTGAACTCTAAATTAGATTATTACGTGAACTCAACTAGAAGAGTGAGAATTTCTACGAGCAAATCTTTTGTTCTCTTTTTGGTTTTGTAGAGGTTGCACTGCAAAAGTTAAGAATGCTGTAGTAATTTACAACGCTTTTCCAAGCACAGCAAGACCCATTGCCCTAGCAGTGCAACTAAATATAGAAGCAAAGCAACATAATAATAACCCCAGTAATACTAACCATAAGCTGTAGTTTAAGCTCTAATTTTGCAAGTTCTGTACTATAAGAATTTTATACTTAATCTTTAAACTAACTAACATATATGGCAACACTAAACTTGATTAACAGCATCACCAAAACTCTAGATGAAGAGATGGCTAAAGACCCTAATATAGTAATTATGGGTCAGGATGTGGGTAAGCGTGGAGGAGTATTTCTAGCTACTGAAGGCCTGCAAAAAAAATATGGTGAAGATAGAGTGATTGACTCACCTCTTTCTGAAGCTGCCATTATAGGCGCAGCAGTTGGCATGGCCACACATGGTATGAGGCCAGTGGCCGAAATTCAATTTGCAGACTATGTCTTTCCCGGTATAGACCAACTTTTTTCTCAGGCTGCCAAATTGCGCTACCGTAGTGGTGGGCAGTTTTATGCACCTATGGTTATACGTATGCCTTCTGGTGGCGGCGTTAAAGGTGGACATCATCACTCACAATCCCCTGAAACGCATTTTACTCATACGGCTGGACTTAAAGTTGTTTACCCTTCTACACCTTATGATACTAAAGGGCTTTTAAAAACAGCTATATATGATGATGATCCGGTTATCTTTATGGAGCCTAAACGCCTTTATCGTGCTGTTAAAGAAGAGATGCCAGAAGAAGATTACACCATTGCTTTAGGTAAAGCTAAACAACGCAAAGCAGGAAAAGATTTAGTGATGATTTCTTATGGTGGTTCTATGTTAGAAACTCTAAAGGCTGCTGAAGCTTTGGAAAAACAAAACATTAGTGCAGAAGTACTAGATTTACGTTCGTTAATGCCTTGGGACACTGAAGCAGTGTTAGAAGCTGTTGCTAAAAAGGGCCGCTGTGTTTTGATAAGTGAAGCGCCGAAGACAAATAACTTTATGAGTGAGGTTGTAGCTACTATTTGTGAAGAGATTTTTGATAGCCTCGAGGCACCACCTATGAGAGTTACAGGTTTTGATACACCTTACCCTTATGCTTTAGAGAAAGAATATATGCCTAGTTTGAACAGAGTTTTAAAGGCAGTTCAGCAAGTTTTAGACTATTAGCCCCTATACTTTTATGGGCAACTTGTAATCCTTAAAAGAACGTTAAAAAAGAGAATGGGTAGAAGTAATTGCCTACTAAGCAATAGGATTTTTCTGTCGCTAAGTTTGTTTTTCGACACTAATTGCTATAAAATAGTGATATGCATATAAAAGGTTTTGGGAATTGCTCCAAAATCAAAATTGGCAGCCTTAGACTTTCTCAAAATACTTCAAAGACAGTACAGGAAATTCTTGGCAAACTTATAGAGATATCAGGTTGGCAAGTCCATAAAGCAAGAACCTCATTGCTTTACCCTTTCCTTGTCCCTTCATCTCTTAGGACAGGCAAAGTAGGCGAGGTTAAGGCTGTAAGTATATCAATATGCGACTACTAATCTTTTATTTCTTGCTTTTTGTTACACAAGGATTTTTAGTTGTACTGGCTGGGCATTGGCCTGTCCCAGATTTGTTTTTGGTAGGTGCACTAACATTATTATGGAGGCTCTCGGCATGGCGTATAATATTAATTGCCTATGGTATAGGCCTATTACAAGATGTTGTAGGTTATGGTTATCTGGGTTTACATGCTTTAGGGATTGCAGGTGGTTTGCTTTTAGCAATGTTTGTAGCTTCACAACTTAGTGAGCAGGGATTAATAGAACGTATTCTTATAGTTACTTTTGCTTGTATAGGCAAGTGGTTAGTTTTCTTTGCTTTATTAGTGTGGCTTTCAGCTCATAACCCCTTAAACCAATTGTGGCCAATTGTTCCTTTAGAAATTATACTTACTTTAATAGCTAGCCTTATCTTACTACCTTTTGCAAATAAGCTTTTAGAGCGCGATAATATTTTGCGTAAGGGATTTTAACATGTCTTATACGGGTAATAAGGGAAATTCAAGTTTGATAACTAAATTGCGTATTATGCTAGCAGTTATGCTTACCGTACTAGTAATTTTTACAGTAAGACTTATTCAACTACAATTATTTAAAAATGATAAATATCAAACACAAAGTGATGAAAATCGCCAGTTTAGTAGAGACCTAGTTCCTTTAAGAGGGCAAATTTTAGCTCAAGACGGTGCTATATTAGCAAATAACCGTGTAGCTATAGACCTTATGTATCGTGGCGAAGAAGTTAAGCACTTAGAACGTATTACCCACTTACTTAAGCTTAAACTTCCTCTCGAGCCACCTGACATGCATGATTCTCGTGAGAGCCTTGTTGGTAAAGCGATTTCTTGGAACATACCTTTTGAACTGATTCCTACTCTCGAGGAATTGGTGGTAAATCAACCTATAGTAACAACAGGTTACTTTCGTGGACAACCAAGTTTATATCTACGTAAACGCATAGAGAGAACTTATCCCACTAAGCTAGCAGCTCATGTTGTTGGCTACACTACAGAGGCTGACCCTGAAAGACTTTCTGAGTATAAGGAATACAAAATAGGACTAGTAGGTGTAGGGGGTATAGAAGCCAAATACCAAGCAATACTTTTTGGTCAAGCAGGTAGTGAAATAGTGGAAACTAATAATAGAGGTAGGATAGTACGTACAATTCCTAATACTCGTATTGAAGCTGTGCCGGGCAAAAATATTGTTCTTACTATTGATTCTAAACTTCAGGCTGCTGCTGAGCGAGTGCTTGCCAATTCCTTAAAATATGTGAATCAACGTAGGCGTAGCTATGGCTTACCAGAAGAACAAACACCACGAGGAGCTTTAGTAGCTTTAAACCCTAATACAGGCGAAATTTTGGCTATGGCTAGCTATCCTACTTTTGATCCTAACACCTTTACACGTCGTCCTAGTGAGCCCCAAATTATTAGTCAACTCTTAAATGATGGCGTAAATTTCCCCTTACATAACCGTGCTGTCAGTGCTTTTCCACCTGCTTCAACTTTTAAATTATTATCTAGTCTAGTTCTTTTAGATAATGGTTATATTTCTCCTACCACAACATACCCTTGCTCAGGTGCTTTTAATTTTTTAGGCATAACTATGCGCAACTGGGCAGGTTATTGGCGTGGTCAGTACAATGTAGCAGAGGCAATAGCTGATAGTTGTAACACCTTTTATTTCAACGCTGCTGCCCAGACGCCTAATGTCACTATTGGCTGGGCCTCCTTTGCAAAGAGTCTAACTGATTATGCTCGTAAAGTAGGTTATGGTAGATTAGTAGGTATAGGTTTAAATGAAGAAAAAAGTGGAATAGTACCAGATGATGAGTACTCGAGGCGTATAAAAGGTTATCCTTGGCGTCCGGGTGATACTTTAAATATAACTATTGGTCAAGGAGATATGTTGGCTACTCCCATACAAGTTGCCCAGCTTACTGCCACAATAGCTTTAAGTGGTAAACAGGTTGCACCACATTTAATTAAACAAATAGGTGATGAGCCAATAGTGGTTCAGGAAAAACTTATAGAAGGAAAATCATGGCAAACAGTTCAAGCAGGTATGCGTCTTATGATGACAAACTATGGGGGAAGGCATGTACTTGGTCCTAGAACTTTTCCTATAACAGTTGCTGGAAAAACAGGCACAGCCCAAAATGGTCTGGGTCCCGGTTTCGAGCATGCGTGGTTTACGGGTTATAGCCCAGTAGAAGATCCTGAGTTAGTAGTTACAGTTTTTATTCAAAATGGTGGCTCGAGCACTGCTGTAGCTATACCTATAGCTCGAGATTTTATGGCAGTTTATTGGGATGTGCCACAAGATTAAAATATTAACAATTATAGGACTTACCGAGGTCCTAATCCTTTTTGACCAAGAATTAGGGAAATACCTTGAGCTTTGACTTTGCCCTTGACTAATCGGGTAGTCCTACCCGGGGCATATACTTGCAGCGATATAAAATGAACATTTCTATTGGGATTGCTATGGAGTTTAAAAGGGAGATGAGTAGCAGGGCATAAGTTCCTTAAAATCAATGCCTCTTTAATAAAATAACCATGTAGAAAACAAAATTGCATGGTTGCTTTTCATTATTTCATTTTCAAAGGAACGCCTGTATAGAAGGAAGCCCCTGCCTTTAGGCATGGAGGAATTCTAAGGAATTTTCTATAGAAAATTTAGTCTTTTTCATGCAATAACACCTCCTAGTGTGCTATAGTTATAGTTATGCAAACAAAACGCAAAGACACTCTTTTAGAGCAAACAGTTAATAAGCGTTTCGCAAATGTTTGGTACATACTTTTGTATGTACTACTAGCCTTGGCTAGTAGGGCTGATGTCAAACAGCCTAATGTCCTCCGCCTTAACGGGAGTTGGAAGGACAAGCCCTCGACTTTAGTCGTGGGTAGTTGACTACACTACATGCTAGGATTCATAAGGAGGATATTTTCAACTAACTAGAGAATTTCTTTAACTTCAGTTAAAATAATGAGTTAAATGACCTAAGGATTAATTAAGAAGCATTAACTATGAAAATACAAGGCACACGTGGCGGCATCACTATTCGTCTAAATAAGGGAGATAAATTAGAAAGTGTTAGAAGTCAACTCGAGGCCCATAAAAAGGTTCTCAAAGGTTTTGTTATTCTTGAAATCGAAAATGAAGTTCCTTGGGAAGTTATTCAGCTAGTAGCTGATGCAGTAAGTGAAGCTGAAGGCAAGTTAAACACTATTACTACTCCGGGTGCTACAAAGCGTAAAGGTGAAACTAAGATTATTGCTAAAATGGTACGTTCAGGTGGAAAAGTTGTATCAGATGGTTCTGTAGTGATTTTGTCAGATGTGCATGCCGGTGCAGAAATTGTTGCTGAAGATGACATCATTGTAATAGGAATTTTGCGTGGTGTTGCCCATGCAGGTGCAAGTGGTAATGAAAAAGCAGTTATCTGGGCAAAACAAATTCTCTCACCACAGCTGAGAATAGCTAGTTTCCTTTTGCAAAATGAAAGAACCTTTAAAGAAAAAGAGAGCAAAAAGAGCGTAAATGTTCGTAAAGGTTTTTTCTCAAAAAAACTTCGTGGGATTCAAAAACCCCAAAAATCCGACTCAGCCAAGGCCTTTATGGCAAACCCTAAGTATGCTGAAGTAGCCCATCTTGCAAAGGAGCAAATTGTGATAAGGCCTTGGCAATAGGACTATGGCAAATGTTTATGTTGGTATTTATATAGCTAAATTAGCTACTCCGTGGGTTAAAAGTCTAAAAGAAAAGCGTTCTATCGTTACCCCTATTACTGAAAAGCTAAAAAGGCGTTTTCCTTTATCTGTAGCAAGACTTGCAGGTCTTAATTGCCATGACTGGGAAATAATTGGTGCAGTGGCAATTAGTAATGATGCTACATGGCTAGAAGGGATGCTTTCTAAAGCAGCAAGATTTGTTAACTCACATGCGAATTGCCTCGTGGTTAACAGTTATTATGAGATAGATGCTTGGACAAGCTTAGAGTTAAAGGTATGAACTTTATCGTTGTCACAGGACATAGTGGCGCAGGTAAAAGTACAGCACTTCATGCTTTAGAAGATATTGGCTATTTTACGGTGGACAATCTACCACCAAAACTCTGGCCTGTTCTTATTAAAGAGGCAAAAAACATGAATGTAGCTGTAGCAATAGATGTGCGTGCCAAGGATTTTCTAACAGATGCTTTAGTTGTGTTAGGCGAGCTTCAAGAGGAAAACTCTTGTGATCTGCTATATTTAGATGCTAGCGCTGAGGTGCTAATCAAACGCTATAACTTCACTAGGCGTGTTCATCCTTTGCCACAAGCTTCTTTGCACAAAGGGCTCGAGCAAGAGAAAAGTTTACTTTGTGAACTGCGTGGAGCAGCACAATGGATTTTAGATACCTCTGAATTTTCTGCACAACAACTAGTTGAAGAAATTCAACAGCATTATGGACGACAAAATGGCCTGCAGCTTAGACTTATCTCCTTTGGGTTTAAGCATGGTGCTCCTATTGATGCCGATAATGTCTTTGATGTTAGAGTAATGCCAAATCCATTTTATGATGTTAGATTACGTCCCTTTGATGGACGCAATGAGGCAGTGCAAAACTATGTTTTTCAACAAGAAATCAGTGGTCAAGACTTCTACACCCCACTAGTTACTTTTTTAACAGAATTAGTAAGAAATGCTGCCCAAAGAGGACGTTTAAGCTACACCCTCGCTATAGGTTGTACGGGAGGTAAGCATCGCTCTGTAGCTGTGGTTGAACGTTTAGAAAGGGATTTAGATACCTTAGCTACTATACGCACTTTTCATCGTGACCTTAATAAGACTCATTCTGGAGGGGGGTGGTAATGGGTAAATTTAAAAAGATGTTTTTGTGGCTTACTCCGGGAATGAAAGTAAAACGCCATATCTCTTTAGCTATGTTAGGCACTATTTTTCTAATGATGGGGGTGATTTTTTTCGTTTTATGGTTTTCTCAGGGTTTATCTAAAACTACTCCAAAAATCTTTATAAATCCTATCTGGACTCATACAGGAGCGTATATTTCAGTTTTCTTTCTAGTTTTAGGTTTAGGGCTTGTTATTTTTGCTATCAGGGCTCTCAATTATTCCTTGCTTTCTAATTGGACTCCTAAACCTAGAGACACAGTCATTGTCACCCATAAACGCTTATCACTTTCCAAAGGTCCTAGAATAGTAGCTTTTGGTGGTGGCACCGGACTCTCTAATTTATTACGTGGATTACGCCACCACAGTTCAAACATTACAGCAGTAGTAGCAGTTAGTGATGATGGAGGCTCCTCAGGGCGTTTACGCAGTGCTTTTAATATTCCACCACCGGGAGATTTAGTAGATTGCTTAGCAGCACTCTCGGACAATGAATTACATGTGAGTAGACTACTGGAGTATCGTTTTAATCGTGGTAATGAGCTAAAGGGTCACACTTTTGGCAATCTTTTTATTACTACTTTGACTGAGGTGGAAGGTGATTTTGCGGAAGCAATTCGCTTAATGAATGCACTTTTAAATATATGTGGTGCTGTTTATCCTGTTAGCACCTCTGCTATTACTCTTAAAGCTAAAAAACATTCAGGCAAGTGGGTAACTGGTGAAAGCAACCTTAGTAAATTTCCGGGACCCATAGAAAAAGTTACCATTGAGCCATATAACCCACCACTTGTCCCAGAAGTAGCAATAGCTATTGCTTCAGCTGATGTTATAGTTCTAGGACCGGGAAGCCTTTTTAGCAGCACCTTGCCTCCTATACTGGTCCCTGAATGCAGGCAAGCACTACTAAATACCTCTGCTCCTATAGGGTATATTTGTAATGTGATGACTGAAGCAGGCGAAACCGATAACTATAGTGCTTGGGATCATGTCAAGTCTATTAAAGCCCATTTAGGAAGATACCCTGACTGGGTACTAATTAACAACGCTCCTATTGATCATGATCGTTTAAGAGCTTACCAAATCGAACATGCTGAAGTAGTTAACTTTGATCATGCTCCTTTTCTAGCTGAGGGCATTGAGGTTACCCATGCAGATCTATTAAGCAAAGGTTTGTATGCGCAACATGACCCTGAAAAACTAGTATCTTGGCTTATTAATTATATTAAAGATAGCACCAAGCTTAATAAAATGGTTGGATAGCAAAGCATGTTGAGCGCCCTATTGTTAACAACCCTTCTTTCTATAAATGATCCTCATGGTGATGTAGGCATAAATGAGCTTGAACCACCTAGTTCAACAGTCTTTCGTAATTTAGATGCTTTTGACTTACTGGGGTTAAATATTCCTGATGAACCTACTTTTAGTTTTGAGCTTAAATTTAAGAGGTTAAGTAATCCATGGTCTTTAGAGTTTGGTTTTTCTTTACCTATTATAGAAGTATATGTAGAAGTGCCAAATCAACCAACTGACACAACCATCTTGCCCGGTAGTGGTATGAGTTTACCTAGAGGTGAGCGTTGGAGCCATGTCTTTAAGCTAACAGGGGATGGTTTGAATATCTATGCGCCTCGTCAAGGCAAGGTAGTTGATATAACTAATGAGATTAAAGCAGTACTTTCTATAAAGGATAACACATTAGTAATAACTACCAACCTGCCACTTAATAAAAATATTACCCTTTATGGCATTGTAGGTAGTTACGACCCCTTTACTCCTGATGGGTGGAGGGTATTGAGTGAAGAGGCCTCGGCATGGGCGTTTTCTAGTGGAACGTACAAATTACCTGTTTTAGATGTTTTAGCAACTAATGACTCTTTGCAAAAACAAGCTCTAAAAGTGGGTATTTTGCCAAGATTAGAAGTCAAACCTTCACCAAACCCTTGGACTTACTTGACTATAGTAGGAACGATCTTAGTTATAATTGGTCTAGCAATGCGTTTTTGGCTCTCTAAAGCTAATCCCAAAAGGGCAACGAGTTCTAAGGTTACTCGTAAAAAAGGGTTAAGAGTAGATGAAAGAAAAGCAACTCAAAGGGCTAGACAGAGGGCTACAACTAGACAGCCCTCAGAACCTATTACCCTAGCAAAACCTAAAAAAGCACAACAAAATTTTGATTTTGAATCTCCTAACCCAAATTGGTTTGAGAAAATTGATAGTGATATGATTTTCACCCTAGGTGAGGCATATTCTGAGTCTATGGAAGGAGAAAACAAAAATGTTACTTGGGATTTTAAAGAAGGTAATTCAAGCCACACCACCATTATAGATGATTTTAAAAATGTTCAAAAAGAGACGAAAGAAAAAGAAGTTGTCCTAAAAAGTGATTCAAAAAGCGCTAAAAAAGCAGATTCCTAGTAGGCGTAAATACTCTTACTTATCTGTTTCCTGATTAGGACTAGTTATTTCAAGAGCATCATAATCAACATCTTCATAATCAACATCTTCGTAACCCTCTAATTCTCTCGGTCGTTTGCTATATGGCAAGACACGTATCTCTTTTGCTGGAAATTCTAATATGTTCCGCTCAGTTTGTAAGTCTACTGTTTGTTTAAAAGGGTTTACTTTAACAACACGTCCACAATGCCCACTTTTATCATGGCAAGCATTACTATATTTGCGAGGCATACCTTGTAATAGCTCTCTGTACATTTCATGTTCATACTGTAGGCAACACATTAACCTGCCACAAGGCCCGCTGATTTTTTCAGGATTAAGAGGTAATTGCTGATCTCTAGCAATACGAATACCTATTGTGCTGAAGTTTTGCAGCCATGTCGAACTACAAGAACCTTGCCCACAAACACCTAAGGTACCAAGCACTCGAGCTTGCCCTCTAGGCCCAACATTATGAAATTCTATGCGTGCTTGGGTATATTGCAATAAGTCTTTAATAAAAGGCCGCAAATCTTGGATTTCCTTGGCACTATAATGAACTACCAAAACAGTTTCTTCTAAGTTAAGTTCCAAGTGTATTATTTTTACATTAACTTCTGCTTGTCTTACTCTAGCACGTAGGAACCACTTAAGATCTTCTGCTTTTTCTTTAAGCTGATGATAAGTTTTTAAATCTTCTTCAAAAGCCTCCCGCACAAAATGCCCATTTGGAGTAGGATATTCTTTTAAGGGAGTGCGTACTAGACCTATTTCTAAACCTCGCCTAGTGTTAACAACACAATGAGAACCTACTTTGGGTACATTCTGCGGTGCCTCAACATAATGTACTTTAGGGCCATTATCAAATTTCACGCCAATGCATTCAATCATTTGATGCTCCTAAAGAACTGAGAATTTCAGGTAGTGCCTCTAAAGCAGTAGTTAACTTGTTTGGGTCTTTAATCCCTGCTTGAGCCATATCTGCACGCCCACCGCCGCCACCACCCGCTAGCTCGGCCAACTTACGAATAATGTTGCCAGCGTGAACACCCTTTGCTCGAGCTTCTTTACTAACCTTAGTTACTAATAGTTTACCACTAGCTAACACTACAAAGTCAGCTCCTGATTTTTCTAAGAGGTTATCAGCAGCATTGCGCAGGGCAACAGCATCAATATCTTTCAAAATAGCAGTGTTGTAACTAAAACCAGCAGCCCTTTTAAGTCCAGAATCTAGGTCACTAGTTTGTACCTTAGCTAGTTTACCTTGTAACTGCATCACTTCTTGCTTAGATTCTTTAAGCTCAGCTTGTAATTTTTCTATTCGTTGAGTTACCTCGCTAGGCTTAACATTTAATTGTTGAGCAATGTCTTGGTTGGTAAAACGCATACTTTGCATTTGCCTAACAGCCATTTCACCTACCACTGCTTCAATACGCCGCACACCAGCTGAAACAGCTTCTTCTGAGGCAATTAAAAAGCTACCTATATTACCGGTACGTTGAACATGGGTACCTCCACAAAGTTCTATAGAAACAGCATTCTCACCATCACTCATACTAACTACTCGTACAATGCTGCCATACTTTTCCCCAAAAAGCATCATTGCTCCTGTCTTACGAGCTTCAACAATAGGCATGTTTTGCCACAAGACTTGCATATCAGCTTGAATCCAGCGGTTTACTAGAATTTCAATATGCTCGATATTTTCTTGCATAAGTGCGGAACTATGAGTAAAGTCAAAGCGTAATCTCTCAGCCTCTACTAATGAACCTGCTTGGGCAACATGATTACCCAAGACTATCCTTAAAGCAGCATGTAAGAGGTGTGTGGCTGAGTGGTGCTTTTCAATTTCGAGGCGACCTAAGCCTACCACTGCCTTAACTCTACTATTTGTTAACAAATTGCCTTTTACAATCTTAGCTTTGTGAGAGTAGACACCTTCTTTACTTTTTCTAGTATCAGTGACCTTAGCATGCCCGTCTTGCCAATAAATAGCACCTACATCGCTTATTTGACCACCACTTTCAGCATAAAAAGGGGTATTGTTTAAGATAATATCAACCTCTTCACCTTCTTGGGCTTCTTGAACAAAGTCTTCTCCTCTTAATAAAGCCACTATAGAGGCCTCGCTCTTTGTTTTTTTATAGCCTACAAAAATGGTTTCACCATGGGCTTTAGCAATGATTCCTAGAGTGTTTTTCCCTCCTGCAAAAATAGCCCCACTTTCTTCTTGGGCTCGAGAAACTTCCTTAGCTTTTCCTTTAGCAATTTCATAACCTTGCTTATCAAGCCTAATTCCACGTTCAGTAGCCATTTCTTCAGTTAAATCAAGAGGAAAACCATAAGTTTGCCATAAATCAAAAGCTATTTCACCGGGAAGAACGTCTGTGTCTAAATTGTCTAGTATGGTATTAGTGCGATTTATGCCTTGCTCGAGTGTTTGTAAAAATTGCTGCTCTTCCCTGCAGATAATTCCTTCTACTTGTTCTTTGGCTGGATCTAGTTCAGGGTAGGCCTGACCCATAGCTTCTATAACTTGCTCGACTAAATCATAAAGAATTGGTTCTTTAAACCCTAAAAGGTAAGCGTGTCTAGCAGCACGGCGCAAAAGCATTTTGACTACATAACCTGAGCCAGCATTAGTAGGTAAAATACCATCACTAATAGCAAAAGTTACTGCCCTTATGTGATCAGCCATAACTCTGTGTGAAACACTTTTCTTGCCTTCATAAGGTTTATTTGAAAGCTTTGCTATTTTGCGTATGGTAGGTTGAAAAAGCTCCGTGGCATAAGCATCTTCTTGATTACTCATCACTGCCACTAGGCGCTCGAATCCTAAGCCCGTATCAATGTTTTTTTGAGGTAAGGGTTCTAAGTGCCCATTACCTTGCCTATCGAACTGAGTAAAAACCAAGTTCCAAATTTCTATGAACCTATCTCCTGAACCAGTGTTTGGCCCATCCTCATCAGCACTGCCAAACTCAGGTCCACGATCAAAAAATATTTCTGAACAAGGGCCACAGGGGCCATTTGGACCTTGGGAAACTGCATTAGCAGGCCAAAAGTTTTCATCTTCACCCCAACGAGAGATTCTTTCGCTAGGAACACCTACGTGCTGTTCCCACACATCAAAGGCCTCGTCATCATCTTGGTAAACAGTTACATAAAGCTTTTCAGGAGCGAAATCTAGATCTTTAGTTAATAGTTCCCAAGCCCAAGCAGTAGCTTCTTTTTTAAAATAATCTCCGAAAGAAAAATTACCCATCATCTCAAAAAATGAGTGGTGGCGCAGAGTACGACCTACATTTTCAATATCGTTAATGCGCAAACACTTTTGTGCGGTGGTCACACGGTGCCAGATACCCTCAAAACCAGCAAATTTGGGGGTGGCCCCCAAAAAATAGGACTTAAACTGTACCATGCCTGCGCTGGTGAAAAGTAAAGTAGGGTCTTCACTTTTTAAAGAAGCCGAGGGGTAAATAAGATGTTCTTTATCTTTAAAAAAGTCTAAGTATTTTTGTCTAAGCTCGTTAATATTGTCAATGCTAAATTTATTATGCACACAAGCCTCCAAGTCATGATTATCATAATACGCTAGTCAACTAAGAAAAATCATCTTTTGTTATGGCCTTGTAAAGTAAAGTCTAGGGTGCGCTGTGCGCACCCTGTCGCTAGAAGAGTGCCCTTTGAACACATATTTGAAAACCCACTTATAAGTAGTGGGAGCCCAGTGAGCTCATGGAGATGTCCCGTTAGGGAATCTAAGAAGTGAGAATCCCTTTGCTTTAGCTATGGGGAGCGTCAAAAAACTGTTTTATTGCCTTAACTGTTAATAAATCCTTTGCATCACCCCTTTGCTCGAGGTGCTCAATAACTTTTTGAAATCGCTCCTTAGTCAAATTTTGACCAAATTTAAACTTGGCAGTCATTTCCTGCACCAGAATCTTTACAATTGCTACCACTGAAAGTTGTTTATCATATTCGCTAGATTCAAATGGCTTATATTTACCTTCTGGCTGTAATTTTTCCATCATGGCAACAAATGCTTTTGCCTTTTCTTCACGGCTATCAACAATTTCAGCAAAGCCATATATAATAACTGACTTGAAAAATGTGGTTGCTGGACAAGCTAGCCCCGAATCACTGCTGAAATATGATGGTATAATATTATCCTCTGCAATCACATTGAATGATACCTCTTTGTTCTGGGCAAGGATCCTCATTTTTTTGCCCTTGGGAGAACCGTGAAAGTATATAGAACCATCTAAATATACAAAATTGACTGGTACTGCATATGGCTTAGTACCATATAGAGCTAATACACCATACTCTGCTAAGTTAAGTACTTCAACAATAAGCTCGTCATCAGTTATGTTAAAGGCCGTTTTCATTTATAATGCTTCTCCAACTTTGCTTTCGTTTCTCATCACAATTACTTACTGTATAATAAATTTTAGGAAAGGTAACTTGTTGCTCGAGCCCTAAAAAAACATCAATGTTTATATGTTTTAGGTAAATTATCAAGGTTAATGCATAAGTGTTCAGCAATGATTTTCCAATTATAAGAAACTAACCCCAGCAATAGTAAAAGAAATCTTCGAGGTTTTTAAAATCTAGGTTTTCCCAAGCCCAACGCAACAATTCGCCAACCTCCGTAACATTTTCTAAAAGTGTAGGACAATTTGACTATTATTGAAGCTTTAGCAAACACAAAAACAACATTAAAAAAAGCCCTAATTGACAGTGCCGATACAGAAGCCTATCTGCTTCTAAGCGAGTTGCTAGGTGTATCTCGTAATGAACTTGTGCTGCTCGGAAACAATGTGCTAAGCAGTAAAGAAGAGGTTGTTTTAAGACAGTGGTTAGAACGTCGTGTAAAACATGAGCCCTTGCAATATATTTTAGAGAAGGCTTCCTTTTACGGCTTAGAAATTCAAGTGAGCCCTGCAGTACTTATCCCACGTCCAGAGACAGAAAGCTTAGTGTTTTTAGCACTAGAAGCCATTAAAAATATACCCATACCCAAAGTAATTGATGTAGGAACTGGTAGTGGTGCAATAGCATTGGCTATAAAGCATGAATGTCCTAACGCTGAGATCTTAGGTGTAGATGTTGACCCTAAGGCTGTTAGAATAGCTAAACAAAATGCAGAAAAACTCAATCTCAAAGTAGATTTTTGTTTGTCTGACTTGCTCGAGGGAGTCCATGAACAAGTCCTACTAGCTGATCTTATAGTTGCTAATTTACCCTATTTACCTATGGAAGATGTTTTTAGGGTGCCTGCTGAAGTCAGGGCTGAACCACATAGGGCGCTTTTTGCTGGCAAAGATGGCTTAGAAATTTTTAGGAGGCTTTTAGAACAAGCCAATAAATTTTTAAAAAAAGATTGTGTGATGATGCTAGAACTAGACCCTCGCAATATCCAAACTGCTTTTGATGAGGTTAGTCATTGGCAAAGTAAAAGTATAGAATGTGATTTGACTGGTAGAGAAAGGTTTCTAATATTAAAATAATAGGTCACAGGATAGTTTTTCCCAGCAAACTCGAGACCATTTCCACCATAATTTCAGCAGTACTGTTTTTTACATCTAAGATGGGATTAACTTCAACAAGATCTACACTAGCCACTAACTCAGAAGCTGCAAAAAGTTCCATAAGTAGATGTGCCTCACGGTAACTAAATCCTCCCGGAACAGGAGTCCCCACACCGGGAGCTACCATCGGGTCTAATACATCAGCATCAAAGGAAATATGTAAGCGATCTAGATGTTTTAAATGATCAAGGGTTTCTTCTGCTACTCGAGCAATTCCCCGTTGGTCTATATCAGTCATGGTATAGGCTGTAATGTCATGCTTTTGAATAAACTTGCGCTCGCCGGGATCTACACTACGCAAACCTATAAGAACGATGTCCTCAGGCTCGATTACAGCACCACCTCCCCAAATACTTGTTAATCTAGTATCGCCAGCACCCAGCAAATGTGCTAAGGGCATACCATGTACATTACCACTAGGACTAGTTTCAGGAGTATTAGTGTCAGCGTGTGCATCAACCCAAATCACACCTGTACGTCCTTTGGTAGCAATACCTGAAACTGTACCCATAGAAATAGAATGATCTCCTCCTAGCACAACAGGGATGGCATTGTCTGTTAGTGAGTCAAGGCAATCAAAAACATTTTTACAAGTCTTGGCAATAATCTCAAAGTAAGAAGGACCATGATCTAGATGAAGTGCTTCTACTACAGCAGTTTCTATATTTCCTATATCTTTTACTTCGTAACCTAAATTTTTCAATCTATTTGCAAGCTTGGCTAAGCGTAGAGCACTTGGCCCCATATCCACACCACGTCTACCTGCTCCCAAATCCATCGGAACACCTAGTATAGTCACGTGCTTATCCATAATGAATTTAATTCTACTGGATTTTGGTCTTGTTGAAAAAAGAATAAGATGAGGTGCTATATTTATAAAAGAACGCCAATGGCTCGAAAAGCAACTCTAACTTACGATAGAGGAACTCTAATTTTACACCCGCCCCCTAAAGGTCAAAAGTGGGTGCAATTTGTAACATGGGATGACCGCATAGAAAAGTTTCGCTTGCCCGCTATTAATTACCGTCATTTTTTAGAAACTATGCGTACTGAGGGTATAGAAGTGATTGATAAAGCCAGTAATTTTGGTACGTTACAGCTTAAAAGTGCTATGAGCATGACTCCTTTTCCGCATCAAGAAGAGGCACTAGCAGGATGGCAAGGTTTAGGTAGGCGTGGCATTGTTATTTTACCAACAGGTGCTGGTAAGACTTATCTTGCTCAGATGGCGCTCGAGTCCACACCACGTTCAACCCTTATCTGTGTGCCCACTCTTGATTTAATGCATCAATGGTATGCTCAGCTCACAGCAGCTTTCCCTAATATTGAAGTAGGGTTATTAGGTGGAGGTTCTAAAGATGACTCTCCAATTCTAGTAGCAACTTATGACAGTGCAGCAATTTTTGCAGAAAAGCTAGGAAATTGCTACGGGCTGCTTATATTTGATGAGTGCCACCATTTACCTTCAGATTTTAAGCGTAGCATTGCTGAATACTCTATAGCTCCCTATCGCCTTGGTTTAAGTGCCACTCCTGATCGTAGTGATGGTCGAGAGCAAGACTTATTAACTTTAATTGGTCAAGTAGCCTATGCAAAAACCCCTGAAGAACTTTCTGGAGACGCCCTAGCAAAACACAAAGCTACACGTATTTATGTTGACTTATCTCAAGAAGAGCGTCAGAGATATGATGAACTAATAGCTGAGCGCAATGAATTCTTGCGTGAAAAGAATATCAGCTTAGGCACAATCAAAGGTTGGCAGCTCTTTGTGCAATTAAGTGCTCAGTCCAAAGCAGGCCGCAAAGCTATGCTGGCCCACCGAGAGGCACGTAAAATAGCTTTTGGCACCTCTGGAAAAATACGTGTCTTAGCAGATCTACTCACTAAGCATAAAAGTGATAGGACACTTATTTTTACTGACAATAATGCTACAGTCTACGATATCTCCAAATCATTTTTAATTCCTGCTATTACTCACCAAACTAAAGTGAAGGAACGGCATAGTTTGCTCGAGAAATTCCGTGAAGGTGACTATCCTCGTTTGGTTACCTCGAGGGTTTTAAATGAAGGTGTCGATGTGCCTGACGCTAATGTTGCTATTGTTCTTTCTGGTACTAGCACTACTCGAGAATATGTGCAACGTTTAGGGAGAATATTGCGTAGACAAGAAGGCAAGCTAGCACTGCTTTACGAAGTGATTGCTAAAGATACTAGTGAAGAACGGGTTTCTGAAAGGCGGCGGGGTGAAGGGAATGAAAAGAAGGGGTTGGCTAAAAGTGTTATGGAACCTATAGCTACACAAGAAGCTATTAACTTTGAGGATTTATAGATTAAGTTGATTCCTCACTAACTCCTTTGGTTAGCTATTTCAACTTAAACTTTGGATATACTGCACTCTCAGGGTTGTAATGTAAGCTTTGAGTCTAACAATCAATAAGCAAATCCATTTGCTCCAAAACCACTTGTCCAAGAAGTGGCTCTACACCCACATTTCCTACAAGGGCATAGCACCTTGCCCGTCTTAAAGTGCGATTTTCTTGCTGGTACTCAAAATTCGCTGCAACTTGATCTAGTTCAATAATAGAGCACTTTCTTATTTGGCTTATCTTGGATTCCAAGGGCACGGGATATTGGGGCAAAATGTAGACTATGAAAGTCTTGACAGATCACTAACTTGTGATATAGTAAAGGCTAAAGATATTGGATTAGGTAGGGGTTTTTGTTACTTCATTTTTATCCTACTAAATACAATATAATTTTTTAGATTAAAGGAGCATTGAGGTAGATATAAACTTGGCTGTTAACTATGTGTTGGTGTTAAGGTATTTGGAGCAATCTACTATAAAATATAAACAAATAAATTTATTAATTCATCACAGTCCAAAATAATTTTGCCCTTAGTAAATTTCAATCTTATAAGGAGGTAGGTTATGAAGAAGTCGGTATGGGTTCTAGTAAGTTTCTTAGGGTTTTTTATTGTTTCTTCAATCTACATTATTAGCAAGGCCAAAAACAAAATTAAATAAATGTAAGGAGTGTAATCTATGAATTTAAGGTACCTATTTGTAATCCTATTTATTGTAGCTTATGAAGTGGCCTTATTGACTCTTTCAGTTATATGGCCACATCAAGACTGGGTACGACTCCTTTTTCTCTTGCGAGTACCAATCTTAACTGGACTTTTCCTTTTTGCCTTACCCTTCATAGCTACCCTAGGACTACCACACGTCCTAAAAAACCTATTTGTTCTAGAGAGTAACTTGAAATTGTTACTGGTCATCATATTAACTTGCACAGCAAGTGTTGTTACAGTAGAAGTAGGCTTAATTGGACTTAATAACTCACCTCGCTTTGCTGATATTAAAACTGAACCTGAGACAGGTACTGTAAGTGAACTTGCCATAGGCTCTGCCACAAACAATGAGTCTCTTGCAAGTGAATACACAGCAAGCCAAGAGCCACTACCAACTCAAACAGGTAGATACGACCATGTTCTAGAAATGCTTGAGCAAAGGAAAGTTCCAGAAGAACAAGAGCTATTACCTCAAACATCTAGTGCAGAAGAAGCAGTAGTGGATGACAAAGGGTTTTTACTTAACTTGCCTACAAAAAGCATAGCCATTCTGAAAGAGCCTATCAACTCTTTAAAACTTCCCATAGCTCTTGTTCTAGCCTTACCTATAATTTTGGGTTCTTTCTTACTTTCTGTAACAATCAACCTTTTTATACGTTTTTTAGTAACTATACTAGGATTAGGGTTATCTTTAGGTGCTTATATAGCACTCTCAGCACAAAATTTACTAACCAATACCAATATCACGAAGCAACTGGATTTTATTCCTGGAATTGGTCAAATTCAAGGACTTGACAGTATCCTTTTAGCTTACCTTTTTGTAGGAGTAATAGTTTATTGGTTAGGTGGACTCCTTCTTGCTCCCAAAAAAGGAAAAGGAGTTCAAGCTCCAGCTCTTTACTTTTTGCTGCTTACTGTAACAATACTTTGTTTGTTTTTTGGAGGAGTAACATTTTTCTTTGATATTGTACGCATACCTGTTTTTTCTACCTTTGTATTATTGGCTTTTGCAATGTACATTCTTTTTCGTGTAGATCACTTTTATGAAATCACTGAGTTAGGTGTCGCTACTAGAGAATGTGACTTGATAGCAATACTTAAAGAACGCCTAAAGGATAATAAGAAGAAAAATTTAGTAGTGGTTTGTGCTGCAGGAGGCGGTATTCAAGCAGCAGGCTGGACAGCACAAGTTCTTAAAGGCTTGGATGATTTGCTAGAAAAGGAATATGAGTTTACGAGTTCTATTGGTCTTATTAGCTCGGTGTCTGGTGGTTCCGTAGGAACTATGCATTATTTAGATGCCTTTGACAATAAGGGAAATTTAGACCCTGACAAGAAAAAGGAGATTCTTGACCGTACAACCCGAGATAGTTTATCGGCAACAACTTGGGGAATTGTTTATATAGATCTTTTACGTGCTCTTGGTCTTCCTTTTCTAGTTTGGCTTTGGGGTGGACACAAACGTGATCGTGGTTGGGCACTCGAGCAAAGGCTAGAACATGCTATGCACAATAGAGAGATTTCTTTTAAAACTTGGAAAGAGTCCATTTTAAAAGGCAAATTACCTATACCTGTTTTTAACGCTACTATAGCAGAGAATGGCCTTCGCTTCCTGCTTAGCCCTATAACGATTGCTAAAAGTTTAGGCAAAAAAGTTGTGGAGTTTAGTACCCTTTATAAGGACTATGACATTAGAGCAACAACTGCTGCTAGACTTTCAGCAACATTTTCCTATGTATCACCTATTTGTCGTAATGATAAAGGTGAACCTATTCGTCACATAGCTGATGGTGGGTACTTTGATAACTTTGGAGTGTTCACAAGTGTGGAATGGCTAGATAATCAGATTCTACCCCTCTGCAAGGATTTTATTGACAAGGTTATCATATTAGAAATACGCTCATTTCCAAATGTTACTGAAAAGGAACAAAAGGTTTGGAATGGTTGGCAAACAGCTTTTCTAGGGCCACTACAAACTTTAGCAAATGTTCGTACCTCTACTCAGAAAGCTCGCAATGAAAAAGAAATAGGGCTTCTTAAGAAGAGCTGGAAAGACACAGTGGATATTCACCATGTTTTTATTGGCTTCCCTTCTGAACTAAAAAATAAAAAAGGTAAATTTAAGAAAGTTGAAGATCCACCGCTATCATGGCAACTTACTAAAAAGCAAATAGATACTATTAAAAAAGCATGGGAGCTTATTGAAAATGAAGAAGATGCTGATCGTGTAATAGATAAACTTAGAAAATGTTTAGTGTGATGACTTTTATATAGAGATGTACATATAAGTTTGTTCTGTGAAACCCTAAAGGTTTGAGCAAATCTAAGATTTTTCTGGCTAAATATTGCTCGATTGCTCGAGCTTATTTAAAAGAGCATAATGTTTCTCGAGCAAAAAAATTAATTAAAGAAGTTTTTGAAACACCATGGAGAACTCCTGAAGCAGATAGACTCTTGAAAAAGATTAGTAATTCTCGCTTTCATTAAATTTCTTTCTAATACATACAGGGACACTTTGCCTCTAATAATACTTAATACAAATATTTAGTACACTTAATCTTTGAAGTTAACTTTCTAGGAGAATAATCTATGAAAAACAATTTTATTTTTATTAGTGCTTGGATGCTTGTTTTACTAGTGAGTTGTACCCCTGCTACAGTAGGTGACACCAAAACTAGTACTGTTCAATCCAACCCACAATTACCCCCTTACAATGGGCCTAAAGCTAGTATAGTTGTTTCTGAATTTGAATGTAAAGCTGCTAAGTGTGGTTACCAAATTGGTCGTGGCATGGCTGACGCCCTTATTAGCTCTTTGGTTATGTCCAATCGTTTTGAAGTGCTCGAGTCAAGTAGTAATGTAGACATTTTGCAAGATGAGCTAGACATAACTGGTGAAAGTGATTCTTTTGCAGGGGCTGATGTCGCCATAATTGCTGCTGTCACTGCTTTTGAGCCTAATGCTAGTGGCGTTGGTGGTGCTGCTGGCAGTATATCCTTACCTTTAGTTGGGGGTGTAGCAGCAGGTAAAAAAGATGCCTACGTGGCAATAGATTTACGTTTAGTAGATATTAGAACGCGTCGCATTATTTCTGTTTCTAAGGTCGAAGGGTTAGCTTCTCGTTTTGGTGGTGCTCTTTTCGGAGGTGGAATTCTGGGAGGTGTTGCTATAGCTGGCTATCAAAATACTCCTATGGAAAAAGCTATAGCTGAACTTATTGATAATTCTGTCTTAGATATTATTAACAAGTTACCTCCACAATACTACAACAGCAGACCTGAAAATAATCCAACAAATGCACCAATCTTACAGCCAGTATATTAATATGTTGATTTGAGTGTAAAAAAAATCGGTTTCTACTCTTGAGTGAAAGGTATTTTCAAAAAGCTCAATTTACTTTTTTCTTTTCATTAGCACTACTTGTAGCAGTAATAGTCCTAGCTGTAGGGGTAGGAGTTGTATCTATACCTCCTTTGAAAACAACCAAAGCACTATGGCATGGTTTTACCAATAACCTTTCAAGTACATATGACACAATTATTTGGCAAATTCGTTTACCAAGAGTACTCTTAGCAGCTTTCATAGGTGCTAATCTTTCCCTTTCGGGAGTGGCCTTTCAGGGGCTTTTTCGTAACCCTCTAGCTGATTCTTATTTACTCGGAGCAGCTAGTGGTGCAGGTTTTGGTGCAGCTCTAGTAATTTCGCTTGGTAGCACAAAAATATGGTTGCTGCGTTTTGGAGTGCCTTTGGCCGCTTTTAGCTTAGCGCTATTAACAGTTATATTGGTTATGTTGTTAGCAAAACAAGGTGGGCAAATTCCTATGGTATCACTGATTTTGGCGGGAGTGGTCGTGGGCTCGAGCTTCTCGGCTGCAACCTCTTTCATCATGATGCTAGCCCGTAACCAAGCTAGTAACATACTTACTTGGATGCTAGGTAGCTTTTCACTAGCTAGTTGGTCAAAGGTTGTCAGTATTGCCCCAGTTACTATGCTAGTGCTATTTATCCTCATTGCAACAAGTTATAAGCTTAACATCTTACAACTTAGTAAAGTCCAAGCCACTCAACTTGGCTTAAAAATAGAGACATTTAAATTTACGCTTATTTTAGTAGCTAGCCTCGCTACTGCTGCTTCTGTTAGCATGGTTGGTGTAATTGGTTTTGTAGGTTTAATGATTCCACATGCGGTACGTTTAACTATAGGGGTAGATTACCGTAAGATTATTCCTTTAACTGCTCTTTGGGGAGCACTTTTTATGGTTCTAGCAGATTTGTTAGCTAGAACACTTATAGCACCCTCCGAACTACCCGTAGGTGTTATTACAGCAGTAGTAGGAGGTCCTTTTTTCTTATATTTGCTTAAAAGGGGGCATAACTTAGGGACTTGACAGGAAGAGCTAGCCTACATATACTATTTGACGCTAACGGGCCGTTAGCTCAGTTTGGTAGAGCAACTGACTTTTAATCAGTGGGTCATAGGTTCGATCCCTATACGGCCCACCACTCTTGAAGTTAGCATTAGCATGGCCCCTTCGACTAGTGGTTAGGTCACCGCTCTTTCACAGCGGCGGCACGAGTTCAAATCTCGTAGGGGTCACCACAAAAGGGAGTAAAACTCCCTTAATTTGGGCGATTAGCTCAGCTGGAAGAGCATCCGCCTTACAAGCGGAGGGTCGTAGGTTCAAGTCCTACATCGCCCACCAAAGAAAATTTTTATAAGGAACACTAATAATCAACTCCAAGTTTTAATCTGGGGTTGTATTTTTTTTGTAAATACAGCCAATTTACAGCCATGAGTTTTAGTTAGGTATACCTTGACAAGAGGATAGTAACTTGATTAAGGGGATAGCAGCAACTTTGCGTTGATCTTCAAAAACATGTGCGTACCTACGAAGAGTAAATGCTGGATCAGTGTGTCCTATACAGTCAGCTATAGTTCTAGCATCAACTCCTGCTTTATTAAGGAGGCTCACATGCATATGCCTTAAATCATGAAAGCGTATTTTACTAACGCCAGACTTTTTTTGCAGGTCATGCCAAACTCTGTAAAAATTTCTTGGGTCTACTGATCCACCAATAACGGAAGTAAATACCAAATCATCATATTCTGATGATGTTGTTTTCTAAGCATCGCCTAGTTCAGCAACTTCTGTTTGTTATTGTTTTTATACTGCTCGAGTACAACTCAAGGGCTCGAGCAAACAAAAATAATCTAATAGCTATTAAATCTCTTTCTGCTATCAAAAATAAACTACTCTAACTTTCCTGCTAATCAAAACAACTTGAACTAAACTTCTATCTAACACACTAACAAGGTGTGTTCTAGTTTAAGAGAAAAGACTGAGCAAATACTCAGACTTATTCAGTCACTGGATTACTAATAATTTTATATTTTTCTTACTTGATGTTACACACTTACTCTCAAACAATATTTAGAAAGGAACACTTAATGAAAAATTCTTTAGTCCTAGTAACCTTAATCTTAGGATTTGTTTTTGCTGCAAAGGTAACTCCTTTAAATTACTCCCCTACTTCAACAAGTTCAGAAGTGATGGCTAATACTAAGGTGTGTGTTGACCTTAATAATGCTAGCTTTGATGAACTTCAAAGCATTACCCATGTAGGAATTGATGAGGCTATTGCCATTTTAAGGTTTAGAAGAACAGTAGATTTCCGTTTTGCAGACGATCTTAGCTATATTAGTGGTATAAGCACAACTGAATTAGCAGAAATAAAAGCTGAAGGTTTAGCTTGTGTATCACCAGTCTAGTTTGTACAGTAAAGCAGTTTACGCTCTCTTAACCTTCATTTACTTAAGCTATAAACATGAAATAAGAGAAAATCTCTAGAAAACATTGAACTATGAACTTCTCAATACATAAACAACCCAACAATTACACCTTTTTTGTTAGTCACAACAACACTCTTATTACGACTGGTTCAGCAACGTCTAGGAAACAAGCCCTTAAAGTCATCTTTAACATCATTAAAAACCTACTACAAACTAGTTGAGTTAAAAAAATGCAGCTTATTTATAGTCTGTGGGAATGCACCCCACAGATTTTTTATTGCACGGTGGTTAGTTTTGGATTGCTCGAGCTGCTTAGGATAGCAGGAACTCTCACCTTTAATATTCTGGAGATTTTAAGAAATCTCTTCCAGATGAACAATCACAGAAGGCATTAGAATCAGAAAAACTCAAAGGGCTGACTTTTTACTGTAAGACATGAGTTGCCTCTACAGTGTAGGAGAAAATCCTACATAATCTGTCAGAATTTCACTGATGCACTAAAGAAAAGTGACGGGTAGGATAAGTATAGATGGCAAGTGTCCTAAAGGAACTAACCAGTAGCTAGCCTTTTATTAGAGGAATACCTTGACTAAGGAATAAGGAGTAAGATTACAAGCTTTGCAACTCCCATAAAAGCAAAATCTCAACTTTAAATAGATCTGCAAGGCAAAATTTTTAGATAGCAAGGGAAAAACTAAGCAAATACTTAGGTTTATTCAGTCACTAGAATACTAATAATTCTATAGTTTAGATCCCACAATTATCATGTTGTGAATTTTTCGAGAGAGGATAAATCATGAATCAATTAAACACAGAAGTTACTAAAAACAATACAAGTGCTAAAGGTTTAGGAATTAGCCTTTCGAGTTTTCGTAAAGCAGTTTTTAATTTTGCTCAACAATGCTTACAGTCTAGAAAAAGCATATGGACAAGACAGTTATTACTCGAGCTTGCAAATAAACCAGCAATTTTCAGATCAATTAATGATCTAGGAAGTAGTACTGGTCTTAACAGTGCTGTATATCCTATCTTAGCTAGTTTACATAGGCAAGACTTAGTTGAAGCTAGGCAGATTAAAGATATAAAAGGTACGACGTTGACATATCGCCTTACTGAAAAAGGTTTTTTTGCAGTATAAGACTGGCTCGAGCTAACAGACAAAGAATGTCCATAAGCCACCGTTATTTTGGTTTATGGGCTATTTTTTTGTGCAGTTTTTCCTGAATTTCAATGTATTGATTAATCTTGGAGTGAAAGTTTGACATACTCGAGCTAGTATCAAAACAAACACTGTTAGAATCAATTAATGAGTACAAAAACAATTAGGCAAGCTAGTGAACTATAAGCAAGTAAATGTAAAGCCAGAAAGAGTTAGCTTTATGACACATATAGTCAATTTGATACTTGCTAAGATAGACTAAAAACCTTCTTAAGGAACTCTACCCTATTTATATAAGGAAATTTTTAAATGAAAAGACACTTTTTAAAAAAGATTTGTTTGGCAATATACATTCTGTTCTTTATTGTGGTAAATGCTCAACATGTAGGGATAGGAAATTCGCAACAAGAATCAAGTAACTTAGGTTCCAGTAATCTAGGACAAGCCCTTGGTTACAATTACAATACTCTCAAAGGTAATTGGGTAGGAGGAGGCACAGCCCCTGCGGGTTGGAGTTTCACTATGACAATGCAAATCTTTGGACAAGTTCCAGTAGGACAAACCGTCGCTACTGTGCTATATCCTTCCCACGAAGGTTGCGAAGGGGCATTAAAGCGTTCCCAAGAAGTTGTTGCTACAGCTCTTGTTCTAGAAGATTTTGGTGTTGTAAGCAGTAATTGTCAACCAACAAAAATGTACCTTAGTTATGAGTACCCTATTATGATAATTGATTATTACAATCCACATAGCGGAGAATATCTTTATCAAGCTAGACTGCAAAAACAATAATTACACGCCCCACGAAATGATTCGTAGGGCATAGAGAACGTTTTTGTAACCTTTATTGAAAATCATTGCACCTGTAAAGGAATAGGTGGCAACGGCGGTGGAGGCGGGGGCGGAGGTGTAATTCTTGAGAAGATTCTTACTGTAACTGTCGCTTTATTGCTTTCATTACCGGCGCTATCTTTAATTGTATAAGTAAATGTAGTTGTACCTAACCTAGCAGGGAAGTATACAAGGTTGTCACCTTTTCTTTGCACCACGCCATTACCATCTAAAGGTTGACTAAACTCATGCAGGGAAAATGAATCACCATCAGGGTCTCTATCGTTCAAAAGTACATTGAGTTCATGGCCCTCTCGTACAAAAGTTGTTGGACCGTCTTCAATGAGGAAAGAATTATCTACAGCAATAGGATCTGAATTCTCCTGAACATTAAAGGTGATAGTTGCTCGAGCTGAATCAAGAGATGAGTCTGTTGCAATATAAGTGATTGAGTCAATACCTACAAAATCATCATCAGGTCTATAGGTAAGAATGCTGTTAATGAAATTAAAGGAGCCCCTTGTAGGACCTTGAAAAATACCAAGAGTTATAGGGTCATTATCGGCGTCACTCACAAGAGCAGCTATATTCACTCTTGCTAAAGTATTTTCTTCCAATTGTACACCAAGGCTTTGAGCAACAGGAGGTCTGTTGAAGAGTGTAATGGTAATATTCGCCTTTGCAAAGGCTCCAGCAGGGTCAGTAGCTGTGTATTCCAAAAGAACAGTACCCGTAAAATCTCTGTTAGGCGGGTTATAAGTAACAATTTTGCCAGTTATACTTGCTGTACCCATATTTGAGGCAAGTTTCTTACTTAAGGTCAATGTCAAAGGATCATTTTCTGGGTCACTAACAAAATTGGTGAGATCAATACGAACAGCTCTGTTTTTTACAGAACTCTCAAAATAAGGCTCAGCTGTTGGTCCTTGGTTACGGCATTCAATCTTGACGTTACCAGCATAACCCGCTGTATCAATGCCCCACAATTTGCTATAGGCAAGAAAGTTAAGCTCCTGATCACATATTGTCTCATCAGGGATTAATTTGATTTTCATCGTGTCTTTATCCACAATAGTTGTGCTAGCTCCATCAATAGGAGCAATTTTATTTAGCCACACTTCGCCATCAGCTAAGTTTGGTTTGGTTTCAGGATTTCCCACATACTTTACGTCAATGGTAAAGGTAACCTCCTTACAGGGGTGCACACAAATTTTGGCTAGCTCATTTGGACAGAGGTCTTCACTAACACTGAGCTTGTCTTTCTCAAAGACTGTTTGCAATGTTTTAGTAGCAAACTCTGTTTCAAAGGAAACACTTACACCTGAGAAGCCTATTTTTTTAAGTACAAAGTTAAGTTTTGGGCTCTCGAGCCTAAGCTCAAAAATAAAATTCTGATCTATTCCTGCCCGTGAGCTGCCTCGGTCAATAACACGTTTAGCACTTTCCCATGTACCCTGCGCAATTGGGCCAAGCTTGCCCTTTAAAAACTGAACAAACAGACTATCTCTTATTTCTGTCACTAATTTTTTGGCTGTATCTATTTCAAAAAAATCAGCTATTTTTTCTGCAATGTCAAAAATTTTAGAAAAGAGTTGAAGGCCTGCTTTAGCTTCGGCTACTACCTCAACATCGAGATTAAAGTTAAGGTCTTTCAACTGATCTTTTGGATCAAGTTCATATTCAGAAATAACATTTGTTTGAAAGATAACATCAGAAAGGTTGCCTTTATTTAAATCAAAACCTACTTGGATAGTTAGGTTGATACCAAAGGTTATATCACCGTTTTTTAACGAAGGCCCGTTTTTAAAATCGCCTGAAACAGCAAAAACTGGGGCAGCTTCAATACGCGCAGCAAGCAGGGTTTCTGTGATACCCAAACCAAAACCATAAGACAGTGGATCTTCGAGAGGAATGCTGCATCTGGTATTAAATTGTGGTGTAATTCCTACATCTGTTGCTTTAGCAAGAAGGCCTAGCTTGACTCCCAGTAGGAATCCCGTTATGCTCTTACTCTTATCAACCGTAAACTTTGCAATGAACTCTGGTGTTTCTAAACCGCTACTTTCTTCCAATGTTAGCTCGAGTCCCCCTCCTTGCTCACACTTCAAACCTTCTGTGCTCAGAGTCTCTATTAGGCTATCAGCACCTACTAAAGTTGCTAGACTTGAGGGAGTCAATACTCCTTGCTCGAGCAGTGCTTCACTATCAAAATTGAACTCAAAATCATCAAAAAAGTCAAGCAGGGGCACTTCCTCGAGTTCCGCTAGTACAGTATCGCCACGTACTTCAACGCTGATTACTCTACCTAAAACACCTGAAGATTGGCGGGCAAGAACAAGGTCTCCCTGATTTAAGGTGGTGTCTTTTAGCAAAACTGGATAGCGGAATAGATTACTAGCACTAATTTCAAACAAACTAAAAATCTCGTTAGCACTAAATTCAGAAGTTATATCTGAGGCAATAGACTCGAGATAAGCTGGTGTTGTTAAACGTGGTGCATTGGTTGGTGGGAAGATGACTTCATTATCGTTAATAAGCTTGACACCTGCTTTCACCTTGGCAATGGTTATATTTAAAGGTGGAGATATCAAATCTTTATTAACTCTACTTCGCACTGACAAAGTTGCTGAACCTAGATCCTTCAGCGAGCGAATTGTTGCAATATGGGGTTTGTTTGGATCTTGATTTACTTGTACTGTTGTTGAGTCGCTGTTGAGCCACTCGAGTCCTAGTCCTGCTGCACTAACCTCTTTACCTTCATCATAAGCTTTAACGATAAGCGTCTCAGACTGGCCTCTATCAGTAAAAAGTACTGCTGAAGGCTCAATTCGCAAATTATCTACATCACCAGATGGAAGTGAGGGTTCTGGTTTTAGCACCACCGTTCCTAGGCAATCCTTTCGATAATCCACTGTTGCAGAAATTAAATTATTCCTTGTACCTAGGCATGATGTCTTAGAAGCAAATTGACAATCTCGATTGAAATTGGCAGTAACACTTACTAAACTGTGTGCAGCAGAAAAACATTCCTTCTGAGGTAGCTGTTGTGTTCCTAACTGTCGATTGGCCTCATTAAAGATAGCGGCTTGAAGATCATTACTCATGCAGTCTAAACATAAAGTTAGAGTCTCAAGGTCACCACTGATATTGCTACTAAGCTCTTCACCCCTTTCATTAAATGTAGTTGTTGCTGAAGCCAGCTCATTACCTGCAGAGTCAAAAAAACTTTGAGTACTTGTGCTGCCGTTGGCATCTATATCCACCTGCAAGCTGTCAATAGGCTTACCACTTCTATCAACTCCCTCAACCTTTACTCCTTGCTCAGAAGTTGTTAACTCCCAACGTTCAATAGATGTTTTGGCCTTGGTTTTTCCAGAAGCTGTAAGAGTTTCATCCAAAAATTGGGATTGGGGGACTGTATTCTTGCTTGTTTGGCAAGCTGCTAAAACTATAGTTAGAACTATACTTATTAGAATAAAGTAGGTATGTTTCATAGTTTCCCTTTCTGAAAGTGCATAAGCTGACTTGGGATTTCAGCTTAGAGAAAAACTTTTTTATAATTAACAAGCACATGAACTTATGTCTTGCTTGTTTAGGATGTTAGGAAACATATCTTCCCAAAATCTTCCCAAGTCAAGCAGAATCCAGTGCGCTTAACTCAGGTCTGAATGTGCCCTATATGAAACTCTCCTTTCAACAAGCAATCTAAAGCGCCGAAGAGATACTAAGTTTCTTAAAAAAACTTAGTATCTGTCTAACCTAATGTTCTAATTAGGTACTGCTAAATAAGGAAAGCTTGCTAAAAGTGGCTGATGAGCAGAACTATTAGCATTAGGACCCTCGTAAGAAACGTTGTCAGATGCAATAGCTCCATCTGTTAACACGCTTAAAGTAATGTCAATAACATCATCTAAGATCATACGTCCACGAATAGGGCTGCCTTGGGCATTAAGTGCATTGGCATAGCCACTTGGTCCAGTGGTGTCGATACGCATAACATCTGGTAAGAAAGCACCTATTAAGGCGTTAGCACGTTCTTCGCTGTTACCTACTGCCATTAACGTAGCCTTGGCTTCTGCTACTATAGGTCCAGCAATATCAGCTTGGGGTTGTTGACCAGCTAAAGCTGCTGCTTCGAAGTCAGGACCAACACTGTTAAGAGCATTTAAAAAGTCATTGGTAAGTATTAAACCCTCATTAATAGCTGGACGTGCTAAGCGTTCAACTTGCACATATTCACCGTTTTCTCCCGGTACAGAGATAGTTTCCCAAACATCAAAGGTGTGCGCTCCAGAGTGGCCTTGTAAAAACTCCATTGATACACGCACAACTATAGAGTTGACGTTGTAACCTGCTGTAAAGTCATAGCCGGGACTACGAAAGCCTACTGCTGGTCCTAAACCTGCTGCCCCAGCACGTACCCTAAAATACTGCTCAACATCAAAGAAAAAGGGGTCTTCACGAAGACCAGCAAACACAGTTAGGGTCGAACCACCAAGGCCTAAAGAAGTTAGGTTATGGGTAGGGTGATGACCTAGAGGGGTGGTGTACATAGGAATTCCATCAACAGTTCTATCCATTACACCCTCTTGACCATTGTTAATGCCTATTACTGTTATAGGTTGACGACCCATGTGGTCAGGGGCACCAAATTCAAAACGCAAAGTGAGATCAGCTATTCCTGTGGGTGTAGCATCATTATCATGTACCCTGCTTACATGAAATTCATAGCGAGCCTTAGTACTGAAGTAATATTGCTGCCTTGCAAGAGAGCGAGGGTTGGTATTCATAACTAGTATAAGATCGTGACCAGCATGAGCATTTTGGTCGGCTTCTCTAAAAACATACAAATCTGTGAGGTTTAAATTACGCCCTTTGGTATCAGTTTCACCATCATCATGATCTGAAGCTGAACTTAGGCTCAGGCTAATAATAGTTACTAAAGTTAAACTTCCAAGCGTCAATAAGCTCAAAAAAATCTTCTTAAATGTCTTCATAGTTTTTCTCCTTAGAATTTGGTTAATTTACATCGCCACAAGCGATACTAGGTCCTACAGGGTCAGGATTATTGGAGTGAATATTGTGGTAGGTTCTACCGCTTGGGTAACTTATTGATTTGGGTAAGCTAGTAAAAGTCCAGACCATACCACTAGCATCAGGTTCTATGTTGGCAAGACCAATTATTTGGTCACCATTTTGAGCACTGCAGTTAGCATCACCAGCAGCGTTATGATGTATGTGATTAGCATATACCCCAGAGCTAGGGTGCATACCGTTTAAACGTGTCACCACATTAAATCCTTGAGGCGTTTGAATAACAGTTGTATTACCAAAAATACCTCCTGAACTTTTTATCTCAGCATGACTTACGTTTCTAGCAAGGTTAATGTTGCCACAAGTAATGCTAGGGCCAACAGGGTCAGGGTTATTGGAATGAACATTGAGGTATGTTTTACCTAACGGCATTTGAACTGAGGCAGGTAGCTTGGTATATGCTAAAGCTATACCACTTGAATTTGGCTCGAGGTTGGCAAGACCAATAATTCTATCGCCATTTTGAGCATTACAATTAGCGTTGCCAGCAGCATTGTGATGAATATGGTTAGCATAGACGCCAGAATTTGCTTCAAACCCTTCCAGACGTACAAATATTTCATGTTCGCCACTAGGTAGGGTGAATACCGCAGCACTGCCTTTAATACCCTGACTACCACGAATTGGGGCAAAGCGCACCTCTGCTTTCACCATTTGAGTTTGAGTATGCTCAGGTTGAGTCTCTTGCGTATTATTTGAATATTCAGAATTAGGCGAATATTCTATACTGACCTTAGAAGTGCTAGGTGTACAAGCCAGCAGCAAAAATATTATAGAAACGAATACTATCCAAAAACGATTTCTCATACTTATCTCCTTAAGTAAAATGTTTTTGCCATGTTTTACCCCTAAAACGAGTTCTTAGAGTGTTCCCACCTTCTTTTCTCCAACTTATGGGTCTTTTATAAGTCTTGCCCCCAAATAATTTGCTAAACCTTTAGCTCCCTGACGCATCACTTGATGGTGGTTCCACTCAAAAGCTGGGCGTAGCAAGGGAGCTAATAAGTTCATCCACACCTTGTTAGTGCTGACCTCCCAAAGATAATGCACCTCAGTTATATTTCCTTGTTGCTCGAGCGTCCAGCGTCCAATACCTTCTAACTCTCCCACAGCACGACCTTCAAGCAATTTAGGTGCCTGCTTTTTGGTATTTTGCAAAGTAAAGTTAAGCCTGTAAGGCAATTTGGTATAGAATTCAAAATGGTGTATGCTACCAACACCATTCTCTATAGCAGACAATTCTGTAACCTTTTTGACGTAAGGCCACCATTGAGGCCAATTAGTTGGTGTAGCAATGACCTCAAAAACCCCTTCTATATTGGTCTCGAGCTGCCACAAGGTTCTAAAACTATAAGGTGCTTTTTCCATTAATTATCTCCTTCCTGTAGGATCAAATATCTAATACTCTTAAAATTTAAAGACTATGACTGCTCATTTACCAGACCAAAAACTGCTCACTTTTTGATCAGTTTGTTATTAGCATTAGTTATGAAAATTCCAGTACTTGAAACACTTCAAGAGCCAAAATAAATACAAATGTCTATAATCAAATCGTTAGAAGTATATGAAGTTGATGTTTTAGAAGGACTCGAGCAAACAGCAAAAAACGAGCTAAGTAAACTTGGTAGTGTAGTTGTGAACAAAGTAAAAAACGGGACTTTAAACTTCACTTTTAAAGGTAAAATGAAAGAACTTAAACAACTGCGCACAGTTATTACCGTTTATGCCCAATTATACTTTGCTATACCAAGACCCAAGGCTTTTCTAGGGGATGAAAACCAAAGGAAGCTACTTAGCTTTCTTGAATTTATAATAAGTCAAGATAACTTCACTAGCTTTCGCTTTAGTGCTGCTGGTCATGATTCAACTATTTTTAAGCGCTTGTCTGAGGTCATTACTAAGCAAACAGGACTTCCTTTTGTTGAGAAAGAGGGTGATTTGCTTTTGCGTGTACGGCCAAATAAAGCTAAAGGGTGGGAGGTACTTGCTAGACTTACACCAAGGCCCCTCTCGGCAAGGCCTTGGCGAGTTTGCAATATAGCAGGAGGGCTTAATGCTACTTTGGCTGTGGCTATGCTCGAGCTAGCTGAACCTAAACTAAATGATTACATTTTTAATCCTATGTGTGGTTCGGGCACTCTGCTTATAGAAACCTGTCAAAATCCTACTTACAAATATGGTAATGTCTCTGGCTGTGACAAAAGTAGCAGTGCTCTAAACTGCGCCCAGCAAAATATATTAGCAGGTGGCTTGCAGAATAAAATAAATCTTTTTTTAGGGGATGCAACCAAACTCAGCATCTCCTCTTTAAGTATTGATGTAATAGTTTGTGACTTACCTTGGGGTGATGCCGTAGGTACAAATAAAGCTAATGCCAAGCTTTACCCTGCTTTTTTAAAAGAGATGACACGAATTGCTAAAGAAGGTACCCGTATGGTACTGCTTAGTCACGATATTAAACTTACTGAACGCTTAATAGCTAGTTTTTCGTCTTGGACACTAAAAAGTAAGCATAGAGTTTTTCATGGTGGACATTATCCAAGAATGTACTTACTGATTAAGAAATAAATTTGAGTAGTTTAGCCTATAGTTCGTGATAGTAGTGAAAGCATTTCGATATGGTGAGTGTGAGGATAAAAGTCATACGGTTGCATCTTTACAAGCTTAAATCCTTCTTCCTCAAAATGAGCTACATCACGTGCCCAAGTAGCTATATCGCAAGACACATAGATTAAATTTTTTGCAGGACTAGCTATTATGGCTTGGCGCACAGGCTTAGCCACTCCTGCTCTTGGTGGATTGACAGTTATAAGCTCAGCCTTTGGCAAAGGCTCTATTCTTTTAGCATCAGCTTTAATAAAACTTAAATTATCAAGCCCTAAGCTCTTAGCGTCACTTTTGCCTCTTGCTACACTACTAGCATCTATTTCTAAAGCTGTTACTTGGGTAAAGTGCTCACATAGATAAAAAGCGATTATTCCACTACCGGCATAGAGATCAAGTGCAGATTCACCACCAAGGCTAGAATCTTTTACCCAACTACTAAGCTCTTCATACAGTAGGTTAGCAGCTACAGGATTAGGCTGAGAAAAGCTAAAACTATTTATAGTTGCTAGAAAAAGACCAAAGCTTTGCTTTATACTCCTAAGGCCAGCTAAACGCTCAATCCTATGTTGGAAACGCCCCCTGTCAGAGAAATGGCTATAACTTACACCTGCTGCCCCAGCCTCGAGAATAGTATGGGCAAGGCTTAAGTAATTTTTAGCTGAAGCCTTAGCTAGCAAGCAAATAAGAACATCGCCATTATCATTACAACGAAAAGCCACCTCTTTTATGCCTTTTTGATTTAGCCCCTCACCACACTTTTGCCAAAAGTCATTGATGCTTGCATGGGCTGTAGGATCTTTTGGCAACTTTATAACTTCATGGCTTTGTGACTTACGGTAGCCTAATCCTCCTTGAATAGGAGCAGCTTGTACTGCATAGCGGTAGTGCCAAGTATTAGGTGCAGGCCTTAACTCTGGTACTATTACCTTACGCTTTAAACTACGTTTAAGGGTGTCTACTATTACTTCTTGTTTAAGTTGAAGCTGTCTTTGATAATTTATGAAGCCATAGTCAAGACCGGGGTGCAGGGGTGTCTCAATACGATCTTTGTGAGCGGTAAGTACTTCTAAAACAAAGCCTTGCAGTACTCCAGAACGCTCTTTAAGCTCGGCTATAATTTCTTCTTGGGGTAGTGCACCTTTGACAAGTGCTACACGTCCATCTGGTAAGTGCCCTAGAGCAAAACCATTATTTATTGGTTGCTCGAGCTTTAAACGAATTTTCACTGTATTGATAAGCAGAGGCGTAAAAGTCTTTGTGAATGTCCTTCACTACGTTCGAGGATAGGCCCTTCATTACATTCCCTTCGTTTTGTTCTCTTTGCTTTGCTCTAGGGCAAATTAAGGCAGGCTAGGATAAACTTTTGGAGTAATTAGTGTTTAGAATTAATCAGTATACAAAACCCTATTAGCTTCTAGCTACTCCTTTAATTAAGTACAAATAAGCTTTATTCGGGCAAATCAAAGCTATAAAGTATAAGCTCACTATCCTGTTGTACTAATAGGTAGTTTCCATAAGCCCAACGTGGTGTGCCTGCTATACTCCGCCATGCCTGTCCTGTTTCTCTTAAGTGTAGTGTAGTATATTCCCCATCAAGAACCGCAGTCCAACCATTTCCTTGGAGGCTACCATGAATTTGAGGCGTGCTGGTACCAGCTTGAGATTCCCCATTAGAAACTTGTAAATCAATCAGTATATTATTTATATCTTTAGGTATATCATCTTCATAAGCACGATCGAACCATACTAAGTCTGGACCTGTTTTACTTATAGGTGACTCTTTATTATCACCTAAAACAGGGTACCTTTCGAACGAGCCATTTTCTAAGTAGCGCCGTTCAGCCATGACCAAATAAGGTTTACCAGTACCCGGTGCAAAGAAAATATATTCTCGAGTTTCTTCTGGGCGTAATTCTAAATCATCAGCTATTTTAGCTAAAGCTCGGGATTCTTCTTTAGCAAGAGTATCAGTATCTAACTCACTAAAATAGTTAGGCCAAAGTGGAGCACTATAAACACGTACTACAGAACCATCTTTACTAGGCGCAGCTCGCCAAGCTGAAAAAGAGTTGTGTACAAACTTAGAATCTAAAATTCTATATTCTGCTTCAAGCCACTGATCTTCATAACTACCCTGAAAACGTAAGGCTCTGTTTCCTTGGTCCCAATCTACAACTTGAAGACTTGTTATATCAGGGAAATAAGGGTAGCTAACAATGAACCTTGCTAGCAAGGGGATAAAGCCTTGGGGTATAGCGCTAAGTAGTACTGGAATAGGATTTGTGTTCGTTGCTTTAGCCATCTTTTTAGCAAAAGCAGCAGCGGCCTCACGATTAGCAAAAGCCCCTACACGTACACGAAGTAAGTCGCCTTGTTCTGTACTAGCACTTATAATATATGCAGGATAGCCCTGATTAACAAGGTCATTGCGAAGTTTTAAGACAGCATCTTGATCTGAAAGTGCTGCAACTTGTACAGTATATGGCTCAGCGAATACAAAACTTAAGAGTAGGCCAAGATATAAAAGGCTTTTTTTTATCATATATTTAGTGTTACCTTTATAAAAAATCAAAATAGGACCCTATAATTAAGGTACCTTTCCTTTAAACTAAAGTTTAACTTGTCTTCATCTGAGATTTCTGACGATTTGTTTAAGGAACAAGTTATTATTAGAGATGTAATTTTTCTTATAGGCCCCTAGAAAAAAACTTTGCAACTTCAGCAAGCTTATTGCAGTAACTTAGAGCAAAATCCTAGGGAGGTTTTTTGTGTTAAGAAAATTAGCAAAAAGATTTACTTATATGTTCAGATTTAGTATTAAGAGTGTTTTAATACTGCTTCTTTATGTCATTCTGATGATGGTTTTTGCTCAAGAAAATAATACTGGATTATCAGTGGAATTAAAACTTGGTTGGCAAAAAGATTCTATGCAGTCAAGTTATCCTCCCCAAGAAGTTATTCCCGTTATAGCTAACTTGACTAGAGATAGCTATGTGTATCTTTTTAAGATAGAAGCTGATGACACTGTACGTTTACTATACCCTTGGCCATTTGATGAAAATAGTGAGGCTCATGCAGTTTATCCTAGTATTGGTTTATTTTTTATGTACTTTATGGCTCTAGGTAAAATAGAGGGTACAGAAAAAGTGATACTTATTTCTAGCCTCGAGCTACTAACCCAAAGAGACATAAACCAGTTCACCACTCCAGAAGCTTTTAAAAATCCGCAGCTTAGCACTTCTTACTGGACTATGGCTGAAACTGATTTAGAGGTAAGTAAAAATGCTAGGTTAGAGGATTCTGTTAAGAGAAGCAGTCCTTACTACACTTATTATGAGCAATATGTACTAAATTAGTTTCTGGTACTACTTAAAAATGCTCTAGACATGAGTTTGTAAATTTTATTGGAATGCAAATTATTAGCTAGAAGCCAGTAGCTAATAGGGATTTATAGCTACAAATTATTTTTTAGGGTGGTTTGGATTGAAATCCGTGTCAAAATTTTGTACACTATTTATGTACAAAAGGAGTCAATATGTATCAAGTGAACATTGCCCGGTTTAGAAAAGAGCTTAGTCACTATCTTGACCGCGTTCAAAATGGTGAAGAGATTGGCATTACTCGTCATGGCAAGGTAATTGCTACTTTAACTCCAAAGGTCAAGTCAGTTGATTTGAGTGACATGGCTGATCTTGATGAAGAACTTGGTTTGTTTGATGAGAGTAATGCAGTTGTAGAAGCTAGGACAGAGTATCGCTATTAACTATATAGATACCAGCACACTTTATGACTTTTACGTGTCTGGAGAGCGAACTAGCCAAGTTCGAGGCTTCATTAACAAACATCAGAAGTCTCTTGTAATAAGTACTTGGTGTGAAGCAGAATTTTATGGTGCTCTAGGTCGGCAGGTACGGGATGGACTTGTTCCACGACAAGCAGCTAATAGATTAGTTGCTAAATTTAATCAGCATTTACAACAAGGCTTATTTCATCTGCTGGCGTTAGATAATAGCACAATTATTAGTGCAACTAAACTCACACGACAGTTTAGTTTGGGTATTAAAGCACCTGATGCACTTCACCTAGCAGCAGTCCAAACTGAAGTTTTAACTTTAGTAACATCAGATCAAACTATGACTCGAGTGGCCCAGCAACTTTCGCTAAATGTAAACCTTCTGACTTAGCAAACATATCGCCAACAATTTAGTTTTGAACCTTAAAGATAGGATGTTATCTGAATGACCTTTAGCATAAACACAACGTCTAAGAAAATGTCCAATTCTAACCCGTTTTTAGTGTATTTCTAGGTGCTTACAGGAGTTAGTTGATAAATAAGCTATGATAAGATGATTTTACTGAGGTAATTTATGGAAAAAGGGGAAGTCAACAAAGATTTTCCTTACCTTAAGCTTTTTGGAGTGCCCAAGATAACATACCAAGGGGAGTCTATTAGTCTACCTCCACCTAAGGCTTTTGCTATGCTTTGCTATCTTACTATAAAAGGTATATCTTGTGCTCGTGAGGATTTAGCAGAATTACTCTGGGACACGAAGAAAACTGGTAGTTTGCGAGTAGCTTTGACAGAGCTGAGAAGCTTACCACAAGCAGAAAGGTGGTTAGAAACTAAAGGGCAATTGGTAAGTGTTAGTTTACCTAGTGATGTACTTGAGTTTGAAACAGCTTTAGAAAATAGAGGTTTTGTTGAGGCTTTAGCAGCATGGGGGGATGATGTTGAGAATAAAGTCTTATTAAAGGGGTTAAAATTGCGTGGTGGTAAAGCTTTTATGAATTGGCTCGAGTCAGAGCGTTCCCGTTTAAATCAACTTCATTTTGAAGGACTACAAAGTCGTGTTGGTGAACTCGAAAATGTAAATAACTATTCTGAGGCCTTAAAATTAGCTAGGCTGCTAATAAATAAAGCTAAGCTTAATGAAGAAGCACATAGAGCTATTATGAGGCTCGAGCACAAATGTGGTAACACTGAAGCAGCTTTAGTGCAATTCGAGCATTGTAGACAGATTTTGCAAGATGAGTTAGGTGTTGAGCCTTTAGAAGAAACTCTTGATCTTCTACGTGAAATTGAGCAAGGTAGCAGCGCTTCAAAAAGTAAGAGGGCTATCTTAACTAAGATAGCTGAGGATATTCCTAGTAGACCAGAAAAACTTATTGGTCGCAATGAGCTCCTTAAAGAAGTTGAAGAGAGCTTAAGGACAGGTGAACGCATATTGCTACATGGTTTTGGTGGTACGGGTAAAACTGCTTTAGCAGCTACTGTAGCAACTAGGCATCTTAAGGAAATTGATGCCAAAGTATTATGGCTACAGGCAGGTAATGATGATCATCATACCCTTTTTGATGCTATTGCTCGAGTTTTTAATGCCACACCACTTATAAACCAAGCAAAGGAAGCAACTAAGACAAAGGTTATTTGTGACTTGCTTACAAAATACAAAGTTTCTTTACTAGTTCTAGATGATGTTTGGAATGCTTATGCATTAAGCAAGATTATAGAGGCATTACCAAAAGATATACCTTTACTAGTTACTGCTAGGCAGCGTTATCCTAAACTTAAACGTAAAGATGTGGGGAGCCTTGCACGCATGAAAGCACTTCATTTGCTTAATCACTATGCTGGTAAAGATTTTCCTAGTGATAAAACCGCTGATGAACTTTGTGAAACCTTAGGAGATCATGCTTTTGCTTTGCGCATAGCTGATGTTACTTTAGCAGTAGAGAACATTACTCCTAAAATTCTTCTAGAGCGTATTAAAGACGCACCTTATAGTATGAAGATGCCTGTAGAGTTTGCTGAGGAAGGACGTGAGAGCGTGGCTAATTTGCTTAGTGCTACTTTACAAGTGCTTAGTGATGAAGCCTTTGAAGCTTAATTAGCTTTTGGAGTGTTGTTTACTGCAAGCTGTACCTCTGAATTACTTGCAAGCTGTATTCGTCGCAATGAAGAGGAAGTAGAAAGTGCCTTAATAGAGCTTCAGAAACGAGGTCTTACTGAAAGGCTTACTGAACCCGGTAGTGATGTGATAACCTATAGGCTTCACAGTTTAGTATTTAGTTTTACTAAAGCCAACTGTAATCACTTGCGTCCCCTTACGTTTATAAAAGCTTGTAAGGCTTTCCTAAAAGTTCACAAACACGACTTTAATGTTCTTGATGTTGAACTGGGAAACATTTTAGGGGGCACTCGAGCTGCTAAGCAGTATAACAAAGTTTGGTTTATAGAAATGATGCATTTACTGGTTGTAGATAATGCTTACTACATAACTAGAGGGCACAGCCCACAATCTCTTATATTACTCCAACAAGCTGCAATCGCTGCTAAAACACTACAGCAAAAGGAAATTGCACACTATTTATTTACCCAACTTGGTGATACCTATAGAGAATTATTAGGTGACTTTGATCTAGCTTTGAAAAGTTATCAAGAAGCTTTACAATTGGCTCAGCAAATTAGTAACCAACATCGCGAAGCTATTTTACTTAGCCTTATTGGTATTACACGCTTCCATCAACAAGCTGATGATGCTAATTATTATCTAGAAAATGCCTATCAACTTGCAAAAACTCATGATGATGGTCTAGCTATATGCCATATTCTGCAAAATAAAGGACACTTAGCTTCTTTTTCTAACGATTGGCAAGCTGTGAGACAGTATTCGCATGAAGCTGTTAAGGTAGCCCAGAAACTTCAAATAAACTCTACAGTAACGATATCAGCATTAAGCAGCAAGCTTTTCTTTGCCCTACTCAACTTAGGGGAAGCTGAGCATAGACTTGGTAACTTTGATAAAGCACTAACTATACACTTACAAGCTTTAGAAATAGCTCAAGAGCGAGATAATCAACTTTGGATGGCCTATACTTGGCAAGAAATTGGGGAAATATATCATAGAATTGATAATAGGGAATTAGCTCAAGAAAACTATAGTTACCCAGAAAAATCTTTTCCCTTTTTTCCAAAAGAGGAAGAAAATAGGAAAAACTACCAAAAATCAATGCTTTTTAAGCAATAAAATACCTACTGCCCAATGTAATCTTCTTTGCTAAATGAACTATAAACTTATGCCAAACTTGCTTACTTTCCCCCTAAACCACTACTCAAATCATTAGCTCTTCTGGCACTGGTGTTTTATAAAACTCAAATGCCTCCCTCAACCTTTTTATCTCTTTCTTCATTACTCCCTTGGTTTCCTCTACTTTCATTGGTATCTCCTGTACCACCACCTCTAAATGCTTCTTTAGGTCTGCTTGCGTTCCCCAGCATTTATTGTGTATGTATTCCTTCTTTATGTACTTCCATAAACGTTCTATTGGATTGAAGTCTGGTGAATATCCTGGTAGAAATTCTAACCTCAACCATTTTGAGTTCCTCTTTGCCCACTCTTGTAACCACTTTGCCCTGTGAAATGGTGCATTGTCACATATAAGCATTATTTTTGCTTCCCTCATCTCCCTTTTCATATGACAGATAAACCTTCTAAACCTCTGCGCATTTACCTTAAACTTTGTTAGCACCCCATGGAACTCTCCTGTCCCTAACTCTAATGCCCCTATCAAGTTCACTCTTCCATGTCTGCCATAGTTCTTGATCTCTACTTTTTCTCCTACCAGCCCCCATGTGCTCGTTAGTGTCCCCTGCGTTTGGAACCCTACTTCATCTTGGTAAAATATCCTCCACCCTGCTTTTATCTGGTCTTCGTACAGCTTTGGTAGTGTTTCTTGTATCCACTTTCGCCTCTTCTCTTCATTCTTTCTATACAACAAATGTACTGCTTTATTAAAACTTAATCCTAGTTTCCTTAGAAGCTCTGGTAGATACTTTACTGAAAAACATATTCCAAAAAGGCTTTCGATAAGGATAAAGACCTTTCTAGCAATCCAAACTTGTTGATTAAACTCTGTGATTACCTTCTTGATTAGCTCCAGTTGCTCTTTAGAAAGTTTAGGTTGTCTACCAGTTCTTTGTTCATCTTCTAAACTAAGCGATTTTTCAAACTTTTTTCGCCAGTTTCTTACTGTTTTTACTGAAACGCCAAACATCTCTGCTACAAGCTTAATATCTTTGCCTGAGTACAGAGCTATAAGGGCTTGAGTGCGTAGTAAGGCATCAGCATTGTTTCCCTTTTTATACCGACGACGTAGTATTTTTAGTTCTTCTAGTTTTTGTTTGTTATCATTATTTGCCATGATCAATCTCCTTTGGGTTATTATTGGGATTATCATGGCATTATTTTCCCTACTTTAGGGAAAGAATTTATCTGGACATCTATACAATAAGGCCTTTAAACTTTATCAACAAAACAATGCCTTTGCAGACCTTGAAAAACTCACAGTCCTTATGAGTACTGAGGGATATAAATTTCAAATGTGAAGCCAGCTGAATAAAGTTTTTTATCGTCTTTAATAAGGGGAATTTAGGGGAATCTACCCTAAGAAGCTCTGTCTCTTTTAGCTTTGCTCTGTAATACTATATGGCTTTGCTCGAGCATCTCCAAAACAACTAATTAATTCTCAAGTTCTAGATAGCAAATTACAATGTTCCAAAAAAGGAGATTAACACCTTCTTAACAGCTAGGCTACAAACTCTTTGCTATGTGTTACTCAAACTATTGTTTTGAAAATAAAACTAACACAACAAAATTTTAAGGAAACTTATAATGTTAGAAGATCTTAAAATCTTAATCTATACCCTAGCAGTATTCTCAATATTAGACTTGTATCGCCGAAAAAATGGTCATTTTTTTCGAAGAATATAAAGTCATAAAACCACCACCAGAGGTGGTGGCTTGTTTTGTTAACCCCTAGAAGGGGTATCGGACGCTAGTGCCCGATACTACTCAAATAGGCTCCTCTGTTGTGCCTCTAATGCTCTTTCCTTCTGCTCTTGCCAACGTATATACTTCCTTATCTTTTGTTCATCTAACCCTACTGTGCTTACACAATATCCTCTACTCCATAAGCTCTTTTGCGGATATCCTCTTAACTTCCTTCCATACATCTTTAGCATGTTTATTGCTGACTTTCCCTTGATAAAGCCCATTATCCCTGACACGGAATATTTTGGTGGGATTGATACCAACATGTGTACATGATCCTTTCTTATGTTCAGTTCTAACACCTCTACTCTATCTTTTTCTCTACACAACTTGTATATTATCTGCTTCAAGGATTCCTCTACTCCATCCTTCAGCACTCTAAAACGATACTTTGGACAAAAAACTACGTGATACTCACAACTGTAAATTGAGTGTGACAACTTTTTGTATCTGCTATTCTTGGGCATGTATTTCCCTTTCTTTAACCTTCTAGGGAAATACATCATTGCTTAACTAGTAGAACTTTTTACTAGACCACTACCAGAGGTAGTGGTTTCCACCAATGATAATGAAGATATTTGTACCTCTACACTATAAAGAGGAGTAGGGAAACACATTTAGTGAAGTATGCCTAAGAATTTAATGTCACAGACACATTTTCAGAAAAGACTTGCGGATTTCTTCTGAATCATCAATGATTTGGGAAACATGTGCTAGTAACAAAGCATTTTATGGGACAGAAGGTTTAGAAGAACCCTACTTGTCAATTGCTAACTTGTTCCTTTCCTAAATGATGAGTACTTGTACTCTATATATGGTACTCTCTATATATGCTATGATGATTTAACGATCACTCTCTATTTTAGGCAATTAGAGATGATAATAGATACTTCATACTTTAGGAAATAATCTTTTCAAAACCGTAGGATCGTCGGCGAAATAACTTGAGCATTTCAAAATTATTGGGGAACAGCAGTGTAATTCCAAGATGGTAAAAAATCATCAAAAACAATGGGCATTGCCTGTTTGAAATTTTCATCAGCTTTTTGCCCTTTCTTATAGTGCTTATCTATGACATTTACAAAAACCTTAAGTCCTGTTTTAGTTTCTGTTCTAGATATAAGCATCTTGAGGATTTCCACGGAATCTAGTATAACTCCTTGGCAAGCACGAGTTACATGAGGGAATAAACGATGTTCTATAGGATTATACTTGGAACTATAGGGTGGATAATGTGCTATACGTATGGATAAACCAAGGTCATTGGCAAGATTTTGTAGTGCTTCTTTGAATATGTAGTGTCGAGAATTATTGCTACCTCCACAGTCACACAATATTAGCAATTTTTTGCTGTGAGCATAGAGTTTAATTGCGTGATTTTGCCACCATAAACGAACACAGTCACAAGCAAACTCGCTGGTGTCATGACTGGTATTAATGGTTATGTAGCCAAGATTATACCTTAAATCATAAATGCCATGAGGAATAGCTATTGCCTCAGCCAAAGAGTAGAAATCATGATCATAAACTTTTATTGCTTGTTGGCTATACACTTTACCGTTTCTATACAAAGCACCTATAGGCTCTTTTTTTTACTGTCCATGCTAATAACTGGTTGTCTAGCAGTTTGATAATCTTCTTTTAATTTAGCAATATTCTTGAATTGATCATCACGATCTATGCACTCCTTAGCACTCATCACTTTCTTTGCCTTACGTTTACGAAATTTGTGTTTTTCAAGCAGTTGAACCACCAGTTTTTCACTTATCTGAAAGCCTTGCTCTTTTAGAAACTGAGTTAATTCACGCTGGTTTAAATAGGTCCATTTGATCTTTTGATCCATGGGTGAGCCAGCAGTATATTGATCAATAATTTGCAAGAAAGCTAACTCAAGCTCTTGGTTATTTTCAATGACAGACTTACGTCCTCCACCTTCTTGGCGAATTCTAGTTTGGGACAAGATTTGCTCATCGTCAAGCTCTGCTAATCCTATTTTTATGGTATTAGGGCTACACTTTAGCAACTGACTGACATATGTTATTCCACCATGACCTAGCTTCTCCGCTTCTACAGCAGCATAGCGTCGTCTATCTTTTTCAGATAAAGATTCATAATACCTTTGCATATGTTTTTCAACTTGCTCACTATATGGGTTCATTACCCATATGATAATTGATTCTCAAATAATCAACTTATATCGCCGGTCATCCTAATTGGGTTGGTTTTTCACTTGGTTTACCCATTTCATTAAAAATTGGCGTTGCAGATGCATTTGCTGAGGATATTGATTTGAGGATAGAAGGTTTTGTTTCTCACGACACTGCTCACACAGTAGTCAGTGGATTAGCAACCAGTGTTCATGTATAGCCCAGATACAAAAGGATTTCAGCCCTATGTAGGTGAAGGAGTAGAGCTAAGCTTTGGAGTCCCCTCTGTATTTATAACTGATCTAGATTACTCAGGTACTTACTTAGGCATTACAAGCTTTGGAGGGGTTGAAGTAGGTCCTAAGCACGTTAAATTATTTGCTGAGGCAGGAATAGGGGTGTCTGCTTTGTTTGCAGGCGAGGATAATTCACGTTTAAATGAGTTTGAAAATGACATACGCTCAGAAAATGATTTACCCTCTAAGCTTTTTATTCCTTGTGTGTCTATAGGTTTAAACTCTCGATTTTGAGATAATATGAATGGAGATTATGATGAAAAACTTAAGCTTGTTTTTAGCTGCTTTAGTTTTAATAGGTTTTTTGGTTGCCTGTGACACTTCAGCAAATGTAGGATCACCGACAGCACCTAACCCCGGTGGAGAATTAGGAGCAACACCGGGTGGGGTACAAGATATGGGGTTGGCTCGAGAACTAGTAAAAAACGGCACTGTACCCCCCAAAGAAGCTTTTACCATTGAGGGGATGTTTTCTGAATACGACTTGCCTTTAGAAGGAGACCCTTGTGAAGAACTGCTGTGTTTGCGTGGTGCTTTGGGTATTGCTCCTACAGTCAATGAAAACCCTTCTGCATGGCTACAGGTGGGTTTATCATCTAGCTTGGACATTGAACGTTTTGAAAGACCTAACCTAAGCCTTATTTTAGTTATAGATGTTTCTGGCTCTATGGGTTGGAAATATCAAACTACCTATGAAGAGTACCAAACTCCTTTGAAAGTAGTGAAATTACTTTTAAACAGGCTTATTCCAAAATTAAATGTTCAAGACGAGGTTGCTATTGTAACCTACGGTAGTAGTGCCCGCACCAGCTTAGGGTTTACTTCAGGTCATAAACACGAAAATATCAAAAGAGTTGTTGATGGGTTAGAGGCTAGGGGTTCAACAGCTATGGAAGCAGGCCTACGTTTAGCTTATGAAGTTATGAGTGAAGCTAGTGACCGTACTACTGAAAAACGCCTGTTGCTCTTTACAGATGTTCAGCCCAACGTAGGAGCTACCACACCAACAGAGTTTGAACGTTTGACAGAAAAGGGTGCCAGTAATGGGGCAAGTATTACTGTTTTTGGCGTAGGGGTAGGTTTAGGCCCTGCTATTTTTGAAGCTATGAGTAAAGTGCGTGGTGGTAATGCCTTTAGTATCTTTGGTTCTGAAGAAATTAGTCAAGATACCACCACCTGAGGTGGTGGCTTATTTTATTGCCCCTAGAAGGTGGCATGTTACATCTACCTTAACCCTCCTTTCCCTAACCTACATTTATTCCTCTTCCTGTTCCTTCTCTTTCTCCTTTTTCTCTTGCCATTTCACATACTTCCTTATCTTTTCTTCATCCAATCCTACTGTACTTATGCAATACCCTCTACTCCACAAATGCCTTCCCCAATACCGCTTCCCTAACTGTTCGTATCTCTCAAACATTCTTAACGCTAACTTCCCTTTCAAGTATCCCATTATGTCTGACAAGCTATACTTTGGCGCTACAGACATCACCAGATGAACATGATCCTCCTGTACATTTAATTCCATTACTTCTACTCCGTCCTTGTATCCTAGCAACTGATAAACAGCATTACTTACGTAATCTCCTATCTCTCCTTTCAATATCTTATATCTATACTTTGGACAAAACACCACGTGATACTTACATTCGTATATAGAATGTGACAACTTCTTAAATCTTTTATTATTATTCATGTGTACCTCCAGAATTTCACCTTCTAGGGAGGTACATTTTTACCCAACTTTACTACTCGACTGGTAAAACCCCTAATTGCACCACTACCATAGGTAGTGGTTTAGCAGAAGCTAATCAAATTATAAAAGAAGATTGGCCGTTTTTAGTCAGTCCTGTTGCTTACGATTTGGCCTTGCGCTTATTGCCTAACAAAGGATTTCGTGTTGCTGAAGGTTATGGATTTCCTACTACTGGTGATAAAGCTGAACTTGAGGTAAGCACTGTCTTCTTTAGCCATCGTCGGGGAGCACTCTTAGTACGCCTTGATAAGCAGGGAAATGACTTTGAAGGTCTAGGCATTCAAGGATTACTTAGCTACGAAACATTGGATGGAAAGCTGAAAAGCCAAACTCTTAAACTAAATTACAAAGGTCAGCCCTTAGAAAATGGTCAATATTATGAGCAAGCTAGTGTGGGTAAAACGGTGGCTTTAGCTTTATTAGTAAGCAACATGCGCCAAGCTGCTGAAATGTATGGGCCAAAACGTGAAGAGGCTGTAACACTTATGAAGGAAACGCTCGAGCGTTTCCGCGCCAATGCTGAAACCTATCAGGAGTTAGGTCAAGAAATGCAATTTGCTCAAAGCCTCTACGACCTTATGCGAGCTGGGGCAGAGCAAGGTACTCTTTATGGCCCTTAGCACACTGTTAACAGGCAAAGTGGAAGCTAAAGCGTTTTGACTAACTTTCTGAGCGAATAAGCTGTGTGTGTACAGGGTTAGAAGCGAACAGGGACTTGAGCTAGAAGAAGTTAGGATTGGCATTATGAATTAACAGGAATTTACTAGGCTAGCTACTACCTCTAACACTAATTACCCCAGAAATATTACTGTCTATAAATTTATCAGAAGTGCCAACTATACCCAACTTGCAAAGCAAGTTCTGGCAACAAGCTTTCATTATCTGGTGCACCTAAAACCTGAAAATTTAACTCACCTAGCTCGAGTTCAAAAACCAACGAAGCACTAACACTATAGTCAATACCATCAATACGGTAAGGTTCGGCGGCCAACTCTATTTCATAAGTTATAGGTTGATCTTTAAGTTTATGCTTGAGTTTGAGAACTCCTCCGGGATAGATACCCTCTGTGCCAGCGGCTAACCAAATTGTTGCTTGTAAAGCAGGCCAGTTACGACGGCTTAGGCGATATTCAAAACCAATTGCCCCATAAGCATCATTTGTAGTAGGGTTCTTCTCGAATTTTAACTTTGCAATGCCATCATCACGCTCTACTAGATGACGAAAGTGTAAGGCTGCATTCCCATATCCACCCAAAGTATTTTCCGTTAATACTAGGGTAGGATTGACTTCTAAGATAAGAGTCCTTTCCAAACGATACCTGCCCCCTAGACCAAAACCAAATACTAGCTCATTGGTATTATAACGAGGTCTTGCCCTATCACCATAAGCTGACTCGAGCGCAAAATGACCTTTATCAACATTAAATAACATAAGATTAGCTTCAAGGGCTGCTAGAGAGCCTAAAACCCCTTCGGCTGAAGCATTTATATCTGCTAGACCATCACTATCTATATCAGTAGAGCCTTTTAATCGGATGTTGCCAAAAGGTCCCCAAGAAAGATTGTACTGAGCCTCTAAACCCAATTCTATTGGGGTAAATAGATTTGAAGCAATACGAAAAGAAAGTTTGGCATCTTCCAAATTTAAATTATTGAGCTTCAAAAAAGTTTCACTGTGAAAGTCAGTAATATCTTTATTTTGTGAAGCAACACTTACTCCAAATTGTAAGCTCTGTGCAAATACAATATTTAAACTGATAAAAATTATTAAAGGGAAAATGAATTTGAGAATTGACATTAGTGTTTTTCAATGTTGATTGGCATTACAATATAAAGTTAGCTAGGGTTGAGTTTTGTATGGTGAATCCCCTAAATCCCCCTTGTTAAGGGGGACTTACTGTTCTCCCTTAATGAGAGGAAAGTTGCTAACAATACAGATAAAGCAAGCTAATTGACAAAGCTAAAGGCCAATTAGGTTTGTACCAAATGATTCTTTTACTAAATTAAACATGCTTTTTAACAATCTTACGGTGTAATAAATACTAACTAGCACGTAAGTTGCTAAATGTGCCTCTTGGCAATTCAGGTAGCGATTCTAAGCTGATTTTGGCTCCTAGCTGCTGTAAGCGCTCAGGTAGGTTTTCATAACCCCTTTGAATATATTCAACACCTGTAATAACTGATTCACCTTCAGCAGCTAAGGCTGCAACTACTAGTGCTCCGCCTGCACGAATATCGGCAGCATGCACATGAGCACCTTTTAATTGATTACCTCTTACAAAGAAAGTTTGCTCATTTAAGCTAACCATGGCTTTCATTTTTTTAAGTTCACTTATATGAGTAAAGCGATTAGTATAAACACAATCAGTTACAGTACTTGTTTCGTTAACGGTAGCAAGATAGGCACCAAAAGGTGCTTGCAAATCAGTAGGTAAGCCGGGATACTCTGTAGCCGTAACATTTATAGGCTTGAGTTTATAACGGGCATCAAGCATCAAGGTTTTACTATCTAATTCAAAGATTTTTACCCCACTCTCCCTTAATTGGGCAGTTACTGCTTTTAAATGCTCAACATCAACATCGTGTAAAGTAGCATTTCCCCTTGTAGCAGCTACTACTAGCATTAAGGTGCCTGCTTCTATACGGTCAGGAATTGGAGAATAACTAACGCCATGTAGTTTTTCAACTCCTTCAATTTCAATAAGGTTAGTACCTGCTCCACTAATGCGAGCACCCATGAGGTTTAACATGTTAGCAAGATCACTTATTTCAGGCTCGAGCGCTGCATTTTCAATAGTAACCTGATTATTTCCTAAAACACTAGCCAGAATTACATTTTGTGTGCCACCTACTGTTGGTACTGCAAATGTTACCTTACCATTAAGAGGGGAAATTCGTTTGGCGAAAAAATCACCGCCTTCTTCACTTATGGTAATACCAAGATCACGAAAAGCACTAATGTGGCGGTCAACTGGACGAGGTCCGAATGTACAACCACCGGGCATGGGGATGCGAGCTTCATCACAACGTGATAAGAGTGCCCCCATCGCCACAAAACTAGCGCGCAATTTACTTACTAAATTATAAGGTGCAGTACAGCTGATAATTTCTTTTGCTTGAATCCTTAAACTATTGTCTTGCCAAGTTACATTGGCACCAAAGTAACGAAGCATTTCACCTAAGTTAATTACATCGCTCAAGCGTGGAGTATTTTTAATGACAACAGGCTCATCAGTTAACAGTGCTGCTAACATCAAAGGCAAGGTAGAATTTTTAGCTTTATTAACATAGATGTCGCCTTTTAAAGGTATTCCACCTGTAATATGAAAAGAGTTTTTGTTATTAGTAATCATAAGAACTCCGGAAAGGATACCCCAACTTTATACTTACCTTTATGAGGGCAGGTAAGAGCAGGACCAGGGGATTCCTGATTATTTTCCTAAAAAACTTAAACTTAGGTTTCAAAAGACCTAAGGTTCAGATAATTATTTGGTTTAAACTTATACATTAGATCACAAATCTTACACAATTTACGCAAATGTAGGATAATTCTGCTCCTTAGTATTGTCAAGAGAATATGCAACATGCTAATATGAGTACTTATGGAGATGAGCCTTGCCTAAACATGAAAAAAGCAAACGTTTACAGGTAGTTATTACTGAAGAGCAAGATGCTCTCTTAACTAAAACGGCCTACCAACTTTCCAATCCTGAAAGGCTTGTGTCAAAGTCCGAAGTAGTCCGCTTAGGAATAGAGCTATTAAACAATGCCGTTGAGAAAGGCCAATTTGATCCTGAGCTTATAGAGGCACTAGAAGAAAAAGAAAGTGAATAATATAGTGTGTCAGGAAGGTTTTTCATAAACCAGAAGTTCATTGCACTCAGGATGACATCTTACAGTATAAGAACAGAAACTTATCTAGACATTCACACATTTGTAAGGTGAACATTCTAAAATTATCACAAAAGTGGTAACATGTGGTTTATGTCTCGCATATTTACCATAGTTTTTTTCTTAGCTCTATTAACAAGTTGCGTACCCAATTCTGATAGTAATCCCAATTTGCATGAAATTACCCTTTATAAGCAAAATGGTGGCATACGCTATAGCTATTTTTACGGTTCTCCTGATGAAAAAGTGAAAATAGAAGGTGTTCCTATTGAATTGCAAGAAAGTTTACAAGACCAAGAGTTGGATGACCTTGTTGTACCTGAGGCGCTATATGCTGATGGTAAACCTTATTTGCAAAACTCTTTAATTTCTCGTCGAGATACGCCATTCGAAGCTAATCGCTACCGTTATTCAAGCGACATTTTGTTAAATACTAATGAACCTTTAGAAAAAGTTCTTTATTTTGATGGTGAGCTGTGGTTTACTTTGCTTGAAGACAGTACCATAAACGTAAATTCACAGATAGTGCCCCAAGAGCGCCTTGAAGGCTTAGAAGGTGTGGGAGAGCTTACTCAAAAAGAAGCTTATATGCTCGAGCGCTATTTTACCAGTCTTAATAAACCTATATTTATTGCACTTTTAGAAGATGATTTGCCAGCTCAGAACCTAAGTGGTTTTAATGAGTATCGTCACACAATTTTCTATGTTCAAGAAGGTATAAGTTTTGAGGAAAAAACCTTTTCTGCCGAGATTCAATCAGTGCGCTGGGATCTTTTAAGTTCAGGTGATGGAGCTTTAGATAAAAATGGGTTTAGCTTTGTCATAATCACTAATGACAGTACTTTTAATAGTGTATGGAATGAAGCCTATGCGGGTGAACTTAACCTACCCAAAAGACCATCTGTCGATTTTTCACGCGAAAGTATCTTAGGCATCTTCTTAGGGGTTAAAGATGAATTAGGACATGCTGTTGGTATAGACAACATTATTTTAGAAGATGATGAAGTTTATGCTGAGGTAACAATAACAGAGCCCTCTAGTCTTATAAAAAGCGAAGGGCGAATAAGCCCTTGGTTGATGGCGCGCATATTTAAAACCAACATAGAAGTAGTTTGGATACGCAATGCTGAAACAGGAGATTTAGTTGGAATAGCACGACCTAAATGAAGATACTTTATTTGTACTTAGGAATTGCCTTACTACTAATAACACATGCTAGGGGTGTTAACAAAATTGCTATTGGCCCTTATTTCTTAGATGATCCTTTTGTCATAACAGGAGTAACCAATGGTAAGCTTGATGCAAGAAGGAGTTTTGGCAATAACTGCAAGGGATTTGTTTCTAAACAGGCGGATGCCCAATTAGAAATTACTGAAGACTTTGAATTTTTAAGAATTTATGTGCAGAGTCAGATTAACACTACTATAATAGTAAAAAATGATCATACAGGGGAAGTATTTTGTAATGATAATGCTAAAAGCATTACAGAAATCAAACGTACTCCTTGGCCTAAAGGTAAATACAGCATTTATGTAGGACGTGAACAGAAAAAGTCTGCTGCAAATTTTGAACTTTTTGTTACTGAGTTTAAAAGCTATCTTAAAGATTTTGCAGCAGTGCATGAAGATGAGCAAGTTGTAAACATAACTCCTAATTTCAGTCCTGATCCATACGCTTTGTCCTTTGAAGCAGGAGGTAAAAATCTAGCAGATCAGTTTGGTTCTAATTGTAAGGGCTATATTGCTGATGAACCAGATCATACCATTAAACTAAAAGGTTTCTTTGAATACCTAAAAGTTTATGTGGAAAGCAAAAAAGATACCACACTGGTAATGGTTTCACGCCTTACTACCAGAAGCTACTGCGATGATAATGGTGGTAGTGGTTCTAATCCTGCCCTTAGTCATAGACGCTTGCCTGCAGGGACTTATGATATATATGTAGGCATGCATAAACCCAACCAAAGAGCTCCTTATACCCTTTACATAAGTCAAAAACGGCCTTAAAATGTCAGACATAATTCTTATAGTTGGCCTTACAGGTGTAGGCAAAAGCACTGCCCTAGAGGCTTTACAGAAATCAATTACTTTTACATTATTACCTAACCGTCGCAAACTAACTGATGATATTATTATTCCCGAGGTGCAGAGTAAACAAAACTTGCCTGTAGAACCTGTCAAAGATAGAGTAAAGCGTTTTGAGTTCACTAAGAGCTATAGTCAATTTCACCCCAGTGGTATGGCATATGTACTAAAGACTTATCTTGAAAGTATAGAAATTCCTAGAGGTACTTTAGTTTTTGACAATCTACGCGGTGTTGATGAGGTGAAAGGAGGAACCCAGTACTTCCCTAACTCTCGTTTTATTATGCTAGATGTTCCTGAAAAAGTTCGTTTGCAACGTTTGGCAGGGCGTGAAGATATTTTTGATCGGGTGGATGGTAAATTGGAGCTAGAAAATATTCCTAATTTGCAAGGTTTGCAAGGCGTTGATCTTGATCGAGTTGCTCGAGCAATAAAAATAATTCAAACTGAAAAGGAAAACTATGACTCAGCAGCAACAGCAGCTTATTTGAAAAACAAATTAGATAGCACCCGCTTGCTATACCTTGATACTAGTGAGATGGCAATACCAGAGGTCACTAAAAGTATTTTAAATTGGCTCTAGTTTTACTGGATTTTGTGTCTGGGTAATTTGTGATAACCTTAAAGAATACTTTGGTTAAAATGCCAAGTAGGAAAGTCGTCTCGTTATCGTAAGCTGTTTGGTAAATTGCCTAACTAGAAGGCTTGTTTCAATCCAGAAGTCTACAAAGCGAAAGTAAATTGGATTTCACATTATTATTATCAATATTTTTGTTTTTAGTAGTTGGCTACCTAATAGGTGGTTTCCCTAGTGCTGTTTTAGTAGTAAAGCTTAAAGGTAAGAATGTTTTTGAGGTGGGCTCGAGCAACATGGGAGCAATGAATGTAGCTCGTAATTTAGGTTATGGTTTAGGAGTCCTAGTTTTGCTGCTTGATATTGGCAAGGGTGCACTAGCAACCTATTTAGGTTTACTTTTTTCTCAAGAAGCTGCTGTAAGCGCTAGCCTTGCTGTAATAATAGGTCATTTGTGGTCACCTTATATAGGTTTTAAAGGTGGCAAAGCACTCTCTACTACTTTTGGAGCCTCGGTTGTCCTCTATCCAATAGCAGCCCTCATACTTTTAGTTATTTTGGTAATAGCTACCTTATTGGCAAAAGGTTCAACAACAGGTGTTTTTTTGACTTTGTTTTTGTATCCTATTGGTGTTTTTCTTGCAAGTAAAAGTATAGAGGCTACCTTTGTTGCTTTACTTATAAGCTTTTTTATCACTTTTAAGTATCTGATTGCCAAAGACTAAAAAGTACGGGCAGAAATGAAGGGTATTCACAAAAACTTTTACACTCCTGCTTATAATTAAACCATGGGAAAACTTGTCCTTGACTTGGAAACCAAACGCTCTTTTACTGAAGTTGGTGGCTCTCACAACAAACACCTTTTAGGTGTAAGTGTAGTAGGGGTTTACCATTATAACGAAGATAAGTTTATTGCTTACCGAGAAGAAAACTTTGCAAAATTAGGAAAAGAACTTAAGGCAGCAGAGTTAACCATTGGCTTTAACTTGATTGGCTTTGATTGGCCTGTTCTAGCAGCAGAATTAGGTAATTGGGTAAGGGAATTACCTACTCTTGATTTAATGTTTGAAGCTCAAAAAGCTTTAGGGCATCGTATAAGCCTTGATGCACTAGCCCAAGCCACCCTAGGTATGAATAAAATAGGCTCAGGACTTGATGCACTTTATTACTATGCTGAAGGTGATTGGGAAAAGCTCGAGCGCTACTGTCTAGAAGACGTAAAAATCACTCGTGATCTTTACGAGTATGCTAAAGCCAATCACGTCCTTTACTATCAAAAGGGTAAACGCCGTGCTCCTATTCCTATGAGTTTTACTATTAATCCTTTTGCTGAAACTTTTAAAAAAGTTAGTGATGATAGAGGCAGTGTGAAAATGGTTTATGGCAGCAAAGAACGTTTAGTAGATGTGCATGCTTTTGATGGTTTGTACATTAAGGGTTACTGCCACTTAAGGCGTGAGGTTTTAACTTTTCGCTTGGACAGGGTGGAAAAAGTTGAGATTGTTAGCTCGAGCATACCTCTATTTTGATTAAAATTCATCCCCATAGATTCATCTATGGGTTTCTTTTAAGTGGGCAGACTAAAAATTACAGATTATTCTTTGTAGAAGGATAGTTTTACGCCCTCTTAACACTCCTTTAGCTAAGCTCTATATATGGCAGCGAGGAATTAATAAAAAGCTTATTACTTGGAGAAAAAACCATGAAAACTTCATTTAAAATTATAATAGGTACATGTATTTTCTTAGTAGCTTCAATTTCTTTTGCCTATGAGGTAACTTGCAGTGCCAAGGGTGTTAATAGTGCTTCATTTACATCATCTGGTCTTTTTAGTTTCAATGCAGAAGCAACTGCACAAACAGGAATTGTTGAATTAACAAAAGCATTAGGTAAAGCTAAAAAACTTGTTGCGGGTGGTGAAGTGGAATGCATCATGCGAACATCAGGCAAGCCTGTAGGATATTTATATTTTACTGTAATAAGTGGGACTTCAAGAACTACAACAGGAGCCGGAATTATTCTTGTTCCTGACCCAGCAACTATAAAGGTTATTTGGCCATAGTCATAATTCCTCTCAATAATTTACCCTTACAAATATAAACAACTACAATTAAAGTCTAAATAAACTAAAACCTCAAGGTCACTGTATGTGCTCCTAGGGGTTTGTTTTTGGATTCATTCCTAGGATAAAGGACAAACCGTAGTGTAGCTTGGCAAGAATAGTTTATTAATCCCTGTAACCATTCATAAAGTCTTTTAGAGCATCCTTAGAACCATAGATCTGGATCGCTTTTTGTACCAGCAGTTTTTCAATAGATTTACGTTTAGACAAAAGCTGAAGTAAAACCTTTTCAGAACCTTCAATCCTAGTATCTGCTTGCCATGTACTTCCCTGAGTTATTTCGTAAAGATCTTGCCCAGTTTTTACTTGGAACACTATGTCCTCTGTGCGAAGCTCAACAATCCAGACTCTATCAATTTTCCTAGATTTTCGTCTTAAAGCAACCATAGCCCAGCGTATACTGAACATGTCTTCTAACTCTGGCTCGAGCAAAAACTGATCTCCCCAATTCCCCAAAGCAAAAATAACTTGTTCTAACCCCTTTCCTCTTTCAGTAAGGACATAAGCCATTACTGAAGCAGGTGGAGGAATTTTCTGCTTTTCTATTAACTTAACTTCCTCCATTTCCTTCAACCTTTTGGACAAAAGATTAGTTGTTATCCCAGCAAGAGATTCTAGCAAATCAGAAAAACGCTTTGGACCTAGCAAGAGATCTCGAATAATTAATAAAGTCCAGCGCTCTCCAATTACATCCAATGCCTTAGCCAAGGCACAAAATTGATGGTACTTTCTACGCTTCATAATTACTATTGTACATTAGTCACTTTACTTTTTATGAGTAATTACTCTATTATAATAAAGCTTTCTAATATTTTCCTAATGTAGGAAGGTCTATTTAGCTTTGGAGTTCCATTATGTCAATACCTAAATCCACAGAATTATTTTTCTACACTATAGTTTTTTCAATCATAGTTATTACATGTGTCAGCATTGTAGTTGCTGCTAAAAGAGAAAAAATGTCAGCAAAACAAGTTACTCTTTGGGGAATAGGTACTTTATTGGGTTATATAGGCTGGCTTGGCTTAACAGGCTGGCTTGCTAAAATAGGATTACTTCAGGATTTTTCCTTGCCACCAAAGTTTTTCATTCTCGTTTTGGTAGGAGTTATTTTAACTATAGCACTAGCATTTTCCCGCTTTGGTACAATATTGATTCATAACATTGGGCCTATTGGAATAATTACTTATCAAGTATTTCGCATTCCAGTAGAACTTTTTCTGCACCAAGCTTACAAAGCAAACTCTTTACCAGTTCAACTAACTTATGAAGGTTGGAACTATGATATTATTACAGGAATCACAGCTCCACTAGTAGCTTTATGGATCTGGAAAAACGGATTTTCTAAACCCCTAATTTTGAGTTGGAACATCATAGGATTAGCCCTCCTTATAAACGTAGTTGGAACAGCTATTCTCTCTATTCCAACACCATTTCAAGTATTTTCCTTAGGGGAATCTGGAATATTTCTTGCTGTTCACTACCCTTACATTTGGCTACCAATGGTTCTAGTGACTGCTGCTTTATTTGGGCATATGTTAATTTTTCGCTGGTATTCTCTTAATAAGCGTTCTGCTGTTTCAGAATAAGTTTATAATTAGGAAACCACAACACCATGTAAAGCTTAAGAATCTATAATAGTCCAAAAATATTGATTCTAATGGATTCTGTGGCTAATGCACTTAGTTTTCAGGTAGGCAGCTAATACCAGCACCTACCTGAAATGAAGTAATCAAACTAGGGCGTGTCTCCTGTATAACGATCCACTTCTCTAAGCCCTGTGCTATCATCATCAACTCGTAGTACAACAATATAGGTACTTCCAAGATCATTAATAGAGGGCCAAATGTAATTAGTGCCTACACAGATGCTTGTACTATCTCCAACTTCTAGATTTACTTCATAGGTATCAGGTTCAGTATCTATGTGCTCACCTTCACCACTATAAAGTGAAACGTCGTACTCTGACTCGACAATGCCATTATTTCTAAAACTTACACAAGCTTCAAATTCATCCTCGCTTAACCAATCATCTATACGCCTATGAGTAACATTAATTATTTCGCCATTCACTTCGGCTACTTCTTCAGTTGCCTCAGCTTCTTCAGAAACTTCCTCAGCTACTTCCTCTTCAGTCGCTTCCGTAGAAAATTCAATAGTTATTAGTTCTTGACCAATTACTACCTCATCACCTTCTGCAACATGTAACTCAACAACTGTAGCTGATTGTGGTGAAGCTATCTCATGAACACTTTCACCTGCAGAAAGCTCGAGTAATACCTGCCCTTCTTCCACAGAATCCCCTGCAGCCACTAACACACTTGTAACTATTATTGTGGTGGTACCAACATCCTCACCAAAGCCTACTGTTAATTGGGCTTCCTCTGTTGCTTCTTCTGTAGCAGCTTCCATACCCGTTACTTCTTCCTCAACAGCTTCAGCTTCTTCAGAAATTTCCTCGGCTACTTCTTCCTCAACAGCTTCTTCAGTTACTTCCTCAACTACTTCTTCGGTTGCCTCAGCTTCTTCAGAAACTTCCTCGGTTACTTCCTCTGTAACAGCTTCAGTTTCCTCAGTGACTTCTTCAGAGGCTTCCTCAGTTACTTCCTCAACAACTTCAGCTTCTGCAGCAGCTTCCGTAGAAAATTCAATAGTTATTAGTTCTTGACCAATTACTACCTCATCACCTTCAACAACATGTAACTCAACGACTGTAGCTGATTGTGGCGAAGCTATCTCATGAACACTTTCGCCAGCAGAAAGCTCGAGTAATACCTGCCCTTCTTCCACAGAATCCCCTGCAACTACTAACACACTTGTGACTATTATTGTGGTGGTATCAACTTCCTCACCAAAGTCTACTGTTAATTGGGTTTCCTCTGTTACTTCTTCTGTAGCAACTTCCATATCTGTTACTTCTTCTGCTACTTCTTCCTCAACAGCTTCTTCAGTTACTTCCTCAACTACTTCTTCTTCAGCTACTTCTTCGGCTACCTCAGCTTCTTCAGAAATTTCCTCGGCTACTTCCTCTGTAACAGCTTCAGTTTCCTCAGTAGCTTCTTCAGAGGCTTCCTCAACAGCCTCAGCTTCTTCAGAAATTTCCTCAGCTACTTCCTCTATAACAGCTTCAGTTTCCTCAGTGACTTCTTCGGTTACCTCAGTCACTTCCCCTTCAGCAGCTTCCAAGTCGGTAATTTCTTCCTCAACAGCTTCAGCTTCTTCAGTTGCTTCTTCCTCAACAGCTTCAGTTTCCTCAACTACTTCTTCGGTTACCTCAGTCACTTCCCCTTCAGCAGCTTCCACGTCTGTAGCTTCTTCAGCTACTTCTTCTTCAACTGTTTCTTCTTCAGAAACTTCCTCAGCAACCTCAGCTTCTTCAGTTGCAGATTCCATGTCTGATGCTGCTTCCGTAGTGATCGTAACATTCTGGTAGTGCACTGAACTTGGAATAGAAGGAACATTTACGTCATAAACAATAATGCCAACATATCCTTGTGTAGGTATATCTCCTAGCTCAAGCTCTGCTTCTAAAGCCAAAGTGCCATTGACATAAAACTGTGAACTGCTTTGAGTTAGCTTAATGTCAACACTTCCCCACTCATCTACTCCTAAGTAGGTATCAGAATTGAAGGCAAGGAAGTTTTCAAACATCTCAGTACGTATAGCAGAAGTAAAGCCTTCCCTATCAGTACCTCTCACACTAAAAGCCAAGGCATCGGAGTCTTCAACACTCCAACGTCCTCTATTATTAGAAAAGGCAACAATCACTTCAGCATTTCCTGTAATAAGGGCATCTAGGTGGATTGCTAACTCGTCACTTACATTAAAATCATATGCAATATCCTCTGTCCAAATGTAGGAAATACCTCCACCCGTCTTGGTAATTTCGATATCTTCATTAGCAATGCTTACACCATCGCAAGAATGGCTACATTTAAACAATAGCGTGCTAACACTAACATTAGATTCAGAAACTTCCTCAGTAGCCTCAGCTCCCTCAGATACTTCCTCCTCAACCATGTCTGTAGCTTCTTCTGCTACCTCTTCCTCAACAGCTTCAGTTTCCTCAGCTACTTCTTCCTCAACAGCTTCAGCTTCCTCAGTTACTTCTTCAGAGGTTTCCTCAACAGCCTCAGCTTCTTCAGAAATTTCCTCAGTTACTTCTTCTTCAGCTTCTATGTCTGTAGCTTCTTCTTCAACAACTTCAGCTTCTTCAGAGATTTCCTCAGCCACTTCCTCTTCAGCAGCTTCCGTAGAAAATTCGATGGTTATTAGTTCTTGACCAATTACTACCTCATCACCTTCTACAACATGTAACTCAACAACTGTAGCTGATTGTGGTGAAGCTATCTCATGAACACTTTCACCTGCAGAAAGCTCGAGTAATACCTGCCCTTCTTCCACAGAATCCCCTACAGCCACTAACACACTTGTGACTATTATTGTGGTGGTATCAACATCCTCACCAAAGTCTACTGTTAATTGGGTTTCCTCAACTGCTTCTTCTACAGCAGCTTCCATGTCTGTGACTTCTTCTGCTACCTCTTCCTCAACAGCTTCAGCTTCCTCAACTGCTCCTTCAATTAATTCCTCAGATACCTCTTCTTCAACAACTTCAGCTTCTTCGGTTACTTCCTCAGCTATTTCCTCTTCAACAACTTCTTCATCTATAACTTCCTCAGTTACCTCTTCTCCAACAGCTTCAGCTTCTTCAGCTACTTCCTCAGTTACCTCTTCTTCAACAGCTTCAACTTCTTCAGAGACTTCCTCTGTTACTCCCTCTTCAGTCACTTCCATATCTGTAACTTCTTCAGTTGCTTCTTCTTCAACTGCTTCAACTGCTTCAACTTCTTCAGTTGCCTCAGCTACTCCCTCTTCAACAACTTCCAAGTCCGTAATTTCTTCCTCAACAGCCTCAGCTTCTTCAGAAATTTCCTCAGCTACTTCTTCCTCAACTGCTTCAGCTTCCTCAGTTACTTCTTCAGCTACTTCTTCGGTTGCCTCAGCTTCTTCAGAAACCTCCTCGGCTATTTCCTCTTCAACAGCTTCAGCCTCTTCGGAGATTTCCTCAGCTACTTCTTCTTTAACAGCTGTTGCTTCAGTTGTATCAATATCCTCGCCAAAGTCTATGGTTAATTGTGTTTCCTCTGTTGTTTCTTCTGCAACTTCCTCTTCAGATACCTCCATGTCTATGACATCTTCAGCCACTTCTGCCTCGACAATTTCGGCTTCTTCAGTTGCTTCTTCAACTACTTCTTCTTCAGCTACTTCTTCGGTTGCCCCAGCTTCTTCAGAAGTTCCCTCGGTTACTTCTTCGGTCGCCTCAGATACTTCTTCCTCAGCTCCCATGTCTGTAACTTCTTCTTCAGCAACTTCAGCTTCTTCAGAGATTTCCTCAGCCACTTCCTCTTCAGCGGCTTCCGTAGAAGATTCAATAGTTATTAGTTCTTGACCAATTACTACCTCATCACCTTCTGCAACATGTAACTCAACAACTGTAGCTGATTGTGGTGAAGCTATTTCATGAACACTTTCACCTGCAGAAAGCTCGAGTAATACTTGCCCTTCTTCTACAGAATCTCCCGCAGCCACCAACACACTTGTGACTGTTATTGTGGTTGTATCAACTTCCTCACCAAAGTCTACTGTTAATTGGATTTCCTCAACTGCTTCTTCTGCTACTTCCTCTTCAGCTGCTTCCATGTCTGTGACTTCTTCAGCCACTTCTGCCTCAACAATTTCAGCTTCTTCAGTTACTTCCTCAGTTACTCCTTCAGAGATTTCCCCAACTAATTCCTCTTCAGCCGCTTCCATTTCTGTGACGTCTTCAGCTGCTTCTTCCTCAACAATTTCAGCTTCTTCAGTTACTTCCTCAGTTACTTCTTCTTCAACAGTTCCAACTTCTTCAGAGATTTCCTCGGTAACTTCCTCTTCAATAGCTTCAGCTTCCTCAGCTACTTCCTCTTCAACAGCTTCTATGTCCGTAACTTCTTCAGTTACTTCTTCTTCAACAGCTTCAGCTTCTTCGGTTACTTCCTCAGCTACTTCTTCTGAAGTAGCTTCCATATCTGTTACTTCTTCTTCTGCTTCTTCCTCAACAGACTCGGCTTCTTCAGTTACTTCTTCTTCAGCAGCCTCCGTAGAAAATTCAATGGTTATTAGTTCTTGACCAATTACCACCTCATCACCTTCAGCAACATGTAATTCAACGACTGTAGCTGATTGTGGTGAAGCTATCTCATGAACACTTTCACCAGCAGAAAGCTCGAGTAATACCTGTCCTTCCTCTACAGAATCCCCTGCAGCCACCAACACACCTGTGACTATTATTGTGGTTGTATCAACTTCCTCGCCAAAGTCTACTGTTAATTGGGTTTCCTCTGTTGCTCCTTCTGCAGCTGCTTCCATATCTGTTACTTCTTCTGTTACTTCTTCCTCAACAGCTTCAGTTCCTTCAGAGACTTCCTCAATTACTTCTTCTGCAATAGCTTCAACCTCTTCAGTTACTTCCTCAGTAGTTTCTTCGGCTGCCTCAACTTCTTCAGTTACTTCCTCGACTACTTCCTCTTCAGCTGCTTCCATGTCCGTAACTTCTTCAGTTACCTCTTCTTCAGAGACTTCCTCAACTACTTCTTCAGTAGCTTCCATGTCTGTTATTTCTTCAGCTACTTCTTCTTCAACTTCTTCAGCTTCTTCAGTTACTTCCTCAGCTTCTTCTTCTTCAACAGCTTCTTCTTCTTCAGTTACTTCCTCGGTTACTTCCTCTTCAACAGCTTCCATGTCTGTAACTTCTTCGGTTGCCTCTTCCTCAACAGCTTCAGCTTCCTCAACTACTTCTTCTTCAACAGCTTCAGCCTCTTCAGAGATTTCCTCAGTTACTTCCTCTTCAGCAGCTTCCATGTCTGTGACTTCTTCAGCTGCTTCTTCCTCAACAGTCTCAGCTTCCTCAGTTACCTCTTCCTCAACAACCTCGGCTTCTTCAGTTACTTCCTCGGCTACTTCTTCTTCAACAGCCTCCATATCTGTAGCTTCTTCAGTTACCTCTTCTTCAACTTCTTCAGCTTCTTCAGCAACTCCCTCGGCTACTTCCTCTTCAGCAGCTTCCATGTCTGTGAAGTCTTCAACTATCTCTTCTTCAACAACTTCAGCTTCTTCGGTTACTTCCTCAGCTACTTCTTCTTCAACAGTTTCAACTTCTTCAGAGATTTCCTCAGTTACTTCCTCTTCAACAGCTTCAGCTTCTTCGGTTACTTCTTCAGCTACTTCCTCTTCAACTGCTTCCATGTCTGTAACTTCTTCAGCTACTTCTTCTTCAACAGCTTCAACTTCTTCAGTTACTTCTTCAGCTACTTCTTCCTCAACAGCTTCGGCTTCTTCAGCTACTTCTTCTTCAACAGCTTCAGCCTCTTCAGAAACTTCCTCAGCTACTTCCTCTTCAGCAGCTTCCATGTCTGTAACCTCTTCAGCTACCTCTTCTTCAACAGCTTCAGCTTCCTCAGCTACTTCTTCAGTTTCTTCCTCAGCTACTTCCTCAACTACTTCTTCAGCTGCCTCTTCAGAGATTTCCTCAGTCACTTCCTCTTCAGCAGCTTCCAGATCTGTAACTTCTTCAGTTACCTCCTCAACGGCATCAACTTCCTCATCTTCTATTGCCTCTGAATCAACTTCTTCCTCCAACATCCCAGCTTCACTGTCAGAAGCCCCCTTATCTTTAGGGCCATAACCTTTCATACCATGGGGGCCACAATTCATCTTCCCATGGAAACTAAAATTCATCTTACCGTGGGGCCCAGAACCATCCATCATTCCATGGCCCCTAGACATCATACTCTTTACCTTCATCACTAATTCGCGTGTCTCAGGGTATTTATCTACTAGTAAACGTACCTCTTCATGTAAATCACTTGCTTCTCGAGCTAACTCCACACCTTCATCTATTACTGCTTGAAATGCTAATGCTTTAGCTACCATATGGGATTCGCCCGCTTCAAGCGCTTCCAACTCAACCTCAAACATCTTAATAACCAACTCTTGATGGCTCTGATGCAGTTTCATTCCACGCTCGAGCAAGGCTTCGACATCTGCTCGAGCCTCCTCAGGTACTTTAAGAATATGAAGTTGCATAGCGCGCTGGTGCAATTCCTGCATGCGCTCACTAAAGTTTGAACTTGACTCTTCTTGTGCAAAAATAATAGCACTTAAGAGTAAAAGTACAACCAGAACAAATTTCCTCATGACAAACCTCCATGATAATTGTTCAGCACAAAGTTGTTAGACCAAGTGCAGTCTAGGTTATTGTAACATAGACCAGCGAGCGCATTTTAGCAGTGAAATACGATTTAGATTAGTTATTAGGGCAACTCGGTAATTTCCCATCAATTAGTTCTTCTGGGAGATGAGAGGCTATTATCCCTTGGTCTATAGACTCAAATTCAGGTGCCCAATGTTATGGGCTCGAGCAACAAAAGCTATTGCCAAGAGTGCATATCAAATTTAATAAAAACCTCCCCTAAAACAATCAAATTTGACCTTGTGTCGGGCTAGTGTTACCGCAGTGTTACTGAAGCACAGGCATACTTACTTTAAGCGCAAGGAAGCAAGCAATAAACAACAACACAAACCTTGTAGCTTAATCCAAAAGAAAATAAGGAACTTTTATCATGAAAAATATCAAAATAAGAACATTAGTTTTTGTAACAATTGTAAAAGCTTTATTTCTAGTAATTAGTTTTAGTCAAGTTAGTATGGCACAAGTTGCCGATGGTTTGTACACTATCACTATAGGTCATAGTGGAAAGTGTTTAGATGTTAAAGGTAACTCCACAGCTAATGGTGGCCAAATCATTCAGTGGGAGTGTCACGGTGGTAACAATCAGAAGTGGCAAATTGAAAGTGTAGGTAATGGTACATACAAAATAATATCTTTATCAAGTGGTAAGTCATTAGATATACCAGCATCATCTAGAACTAATGGAGAATCAATTATACAGTGGGGTTATCATGGTGGACAGAATCAACAATTTCGTTTACAACCAGTTTCTGGTGGCTATCAACTAGTTTCTGTGTTAAATGGTAAATGCATGGATGTTCCTCATAGTTCGCACGACAATGGTGTTGATATTATTCAGTGGCCATGCACTGGTAATCCTAATCAACTATTTACTCTTGTTTCAAATGGAGCACAAGGCTCAGGCACAAATTCATTAACACCTAGAACTTTTGACCAGTACACTTGGTTAACCACTCATAATTCATTTACCAACTATGAAGACGCCCGATGGGCAACAGCAAATCAATCACATGGAATCATTCACCAGCTTAACAATGGTGTAAGAGGTCTAATGCTAGATGTTCACTATTTTGAAGGTGATGGAGATTTTAGAGGCGGTTTTACTTGCGGAGTAAGCTTTGGATCAGATTGCTATGATCCCGGTTTGTATCTTTGTCATGGAGGATGTAACACTATTGCAGGATCAACCTATGCTTTGCCAAGACAAGGTTTCTCTGATACCCTACATGAAATAGGTGTATGGCTATTTAACAACACTGGCAAAAATGATATTGTTACTATCTTCCTTGAGGACTACGCGAGTCCTACCCAACTCGAAAATGCTATCAGGAATGCACCTGCTGCTATATCCTTTATTTATAATCCAAGTACTGATCCTGACTGGAAGGTTACAGAAAAGGGTTGGCCAACACTCGAATGGATGCAAAAGAACAATAAACGCCTTATCATTTTTACAGGTGAAAGCGCCAATAAAAATCAATGGGTAGCCTACCAACGAGAATTGACTGTAGAGAATTACTGGAGCATAGGTGATAAAGGAAATAACTATGAATGCACACCAAAGTGGGGCGATACTATTCCATTAAATAAAATCGAAACTGGTTGGAATCGCTTATTTGTTATGAATCACTTTCGTAATGTGCCTACTACATTTACAGCAGCATTTGACAATGGCATTGCTCGCCTTAATCTAAGATGGGATAATTATTGTGAACCTGCTGCAGGTAGATTACCTAATTATCTAGCAGTTGATTTTTATGAGCTTGGTAGTGCAGATGTTTTTGTTGAAAATAAGAATCAAGAGTGGAGTGAGCTTAGTGGTAACATTGCAGATACAAATCCTGTATTAGGTCCCAACGCAAATCACCCTAACGCAGATCTTTTCTATAATTCTAAGAAAGAAATCACTGTCGATATAGACTGCAATCACTCTAAGCTTACTGGTACTCATACTAACTCCCGTGTCACAGTGCAATTCTGGGCAAGTAATAATCTTGTGTCAGGCAAATATCGTGATGGTGTGAGCAATTGTTCCTTTTCAGATGCAACCTTCTCAACAAAAACTTGGTATAAAATCACCCACATAATTATTAACACTAATGGTGGTGATGGCTTTTATATTGATGAGCTTCGGGTAAAGAAGGGTGGTGACCAAATTCTCTGGGAGGGTCGTGACAATGGTGGTGGATGGTGTCTCTCTACTGACCGCACCGATGCCACAGGGGATTGGAAAAATTATGTGGCTAACGGTTGTCAGTCAAGCATTCGTTTTAATCTGCCTTAGTTGTTTCAAGTGAGATTACTTCTTTGGTCTGCAATCTCCTCCCTAATTTAGTAAAATTTAATTATTTAGAAAAAGGCTCGAGCTTGGGCTCGAGCCTTTTTAATATCCAAGTTAAAATAAGTCATGAAATGTAAAGCACAAACAAAATTAATCTTGATAGCAGCTGCTATTTTTGGTTTCTGCTACGCTCAAAATCTTATCCCACTATTAAAAACAACTACTAACAATGCTGAACTAATAGGTTATTACTCCCCAACTGGTTTTATCAACGTTAATGCTTTAGACGAGTTGCCTTACGAGGTTGAAAGCTATAGTGTTTATAGTTCAGAGAGCACTAATGGTCTTAGTGATTATTTAGGTGAAGGTCAGGCTGAACGTGAATTGAAGGAAACAGGTAGCTGCCACTGGAACCGTTATAGCAATTGGCAAGGACCAAGTGGTTTTGCCATCCCTACAGGTTCCATTCAAAACAATAAAATAGAGTTCCTTGACAACAATTCTGAAGCTTACAAATCAGCTACTCAAAGTACTCTGAATGAAATTACAAGCTCACCCATAATTCAGAGACTTGTTAAGCTAGACCTAGAAAATGACGGTGTTGATGAAGTTATTATCGTGGCCTCTAATCATAATTTGGAAGGTTTTAAGACTTCTGCTCGAGGTGACTATAGTGTTGTTCTGTTACGCAAGTTAATAGACGGAGTTGTTCATACCTTCACTCTGGCCTCTTCATTAGAAGAACAAGATATGGAAAACAACCCACCTATTTTTGATTCCTTGACCCGTTATAATTTTCAGACTGTTCTAGACATTAATCGTGATGGCATTCAGGAGATTATCCTTGGTGGGTTTGGGTATGAATTTGACATTATAAGTGTTTACATGTGGCAAAATAATTCTCCTATAGAAGTAATTAATTGGGGTTGTGGCTTGTGATACGCGACGCTGTAAAAATCTTGAGCGCTTATAAGTTTGAAGACAAACCTCATAAAATTAAGCTTAATCAAAATGAATCCCCCTATGATTTACCACTAGAAATCAAAGAAAAGGCTCTAGAAAAACTCAAAAACTTGCCTTTTAACCGCTATCCAGAAATGCAAGGTGAGACCTTGCGACAAATGGTAGCTAGGCAAAATAATTGGCCAGAAGATGGTGTTATCCTAGGTGGTGGTTCAAACACAATTATTCGCTACTTTATAGAAGCTTGTGGTTTAAACCAAAGGGTGCTGACTGTAGCTCCTACTTTTGCTGTTTATAGCTTAGATGCTAATCTTTTAGATCCTAGTAACCTAACTGAAATACCCTTGAATGATGATTTTTCCTTACCACTGGAAGCTTTAAAAGTTGAACTCGAGCAAAATACAGGAGTACTATTCATAGCTAACCCAGCAGCTCCCACTGGCAACTTACATCCTGAAGCTGAAATAGTTGAGCTAGTAGAATCTACCCAAACAAATAATTGGACAGTAGTAATTGACGAAGCTTATTATCAATTTTCAGAAACAGATTTTAGTGCACTAGCCAAGCAATATAAAAATGTTGCTGTTTTACGGACCTTTTCTAAAGCATTTGGTTTGGCTGGAGTGCGTTTAGGCTATACCTTGGGGCACCCTGAAATTATTTTAGAATTGCGTAAAGCCATTCCCCCTTTCGTTGTGTCTGCTGTACAACTCTTGATTGTAGAAACAGCTCTAGAAGCTCTAGAGGATGGTCACGATTTTGTAAGTAATTATTTGCAAGAAGTTAAGCAGGAACGTAAACGCATTTTTATTACCCTCGATAAACTAGAAATCAGTTACTATCCTAGCGTCACTAATTTCTTTTTGTTAAGGGTAGAAAGACCTGCTGAAGCCCATAAAGAACTTCTAGAAAAAGGGGTTTTAGTGCGTCGCCAAGACCATCTTATTGAGGGCTGTTTGCGAGTATCTATTGGTACACCAACAGAAAATGATATTTTTCTAGCTGCTCTGGGCGAAATTATTGATGAGCACTCAGGTTTCTAAGTTAAAAATATTTAGCAGATATTTAAAGGAAAGTCTCTTTTGGGAAATTATAGCTGAAATTAGATAGATATCTAATAATCTTTTTATTGATGACTAACTTCTCTCATGAATTATCTTAACAAATTAGGGTAAACTTCAGTTGGTGTTTGATCACCTTTAGTACAGCTAAATTATAAGGAGAAAATCAATAGGATCTACAATAAGTTCTGTGAGTAAAACTATTATCTAATAAAGCTTTTTTGTTGTTTGAGGCTCTTTTAGGGTTCACCCTCAAAAATAGTGAAGGGTTTGTTGTCTCTGACAAAACTGTGAGCTGTTGTGCATTAGAATCTAGCATTTAAAATTTTTAAGCATGTTGTAAGCTTTTATGAAAGCTATCGCTTGCGTTAGATGATATTTAATGAATCTATAATCAAAATTTAATCCTCCTTTACTGTAGCTGTAACAAATTGTGTGACTAACGTTGTTTTATCCATAGAGTTTGGTCTTTTGGGTCGGCAAATAACTTTACAAGGAGGTTTTTCGTAATGATGCATTGGATTGTTGGATCAAGCTTGCAGCGTAGATTTCTAATAATTGCTCTTGCTGTAGCGATGATGGCTTTTGGCCTAACAAGGCTAAATAGTTTCCCAGTAGATGTTTTACCTGAGTTTACCCCACCTTATGTGGAAGTTCAGACAGAAGCCCTCGGGCTTTCTGCGGAAGAGGTGGAACAATTAATTACTGTTCCTTTAGAGGCAGATTTATTAAATGGTGTAGCATGGCTTGATACCATAACTTCTGAGTCAATTCCGGGGCTCTCAACTATTACTCTTACTTTTGAACCCGGAACAGATTTCTTGCGTGCACGTCAAGTGGTACAAGAAAAGTTGACGCAGGCACATGGAGCATTGCCAAATGTGTCGAAACCATCTGCCATGGTCGAGCCTCTGTCATCAACTAGCCGGTTTATGATGGTTGGACTTTCTTCAGAAGAGCTTTCTCTGATTGAGATGTCAGTGATTGCTCGCTGGACAATGAGGCCTCGTTTAACAGGTGTTCCCGGTGTGGCTAACGTAGCAATATGGGGTCAGCGTAAAAGGCAGCTACAAGTACAGGTTGAGCCAGAACGCTTGCAGGAAGAGGGGATTGCACTTGGTCAAATTATAAAGACTGCAGGGGATGCCCTTTGGGTATCACCGTTAAGTTTTCTGAATGCTTCCTTGCCCGGTACAGGAGGGTTTATTGATACTCCTAACCAAAGGCTTACTATTCGGCACGTTTTACCTATAGCCTCATCTAATGAATTGGCAAAAGTTCCTATTGAATTAGGCGAGGGCCAAGCAAAGCTTTTAGGTGAGGTAACTGAGGTCGTAGAAAATCATCAACCCCTTATTGGAGATGCACTTATTGGTGGAGAGCCTAGTCTTATGCTTGTCATTGAGAAATTCCCATGGGCTAATACTTTGCAAGTTACACGTGATGTAGAAGAAGCACTTGATGCTTTGCGCCCCGGTCTTTCTGGGATAGAAATTAATACCGAGATCTTTAGGCCTGCCACTTTTATTGAAGCATCTATAAGCAATCTTTCAAATACACTTATGATTGCTGGAATTTTAGTTTTATTGGCTCTCCTTATTTTGCTTTTTAACTGGCGCATCACTTTAATTAGCATTTTAGTTATTCCAACTTCTTTGATGGCAGCAGTATTAGTGCTCTACATGCGTGGAGTAACGATTAATACTATGATTATAGCTGGTATAGCTATAGCTCTGGTTGCTGTTATTGACGATGCTATCGTTAGTACCCAAAATATGGCAAGGCGTTTGCGTGAACGGCGAGAAGAAGATAAAGATAAATCAATAGCAAGAATAATCATTGAGGCCTCCTTAGAGGTACGCAACCCTATAATTTTTGCAACTCTCATTGGCATAATGGCACTATTACCAATCTTTTTCATAGAAGGTGTATTAGGCGCACTTCTTCAGCCTGTTGCTTTTTCTTATGTATTAGCAGTACTTGCTTCTATGGTAATTGCTCTGACACTTACACCTGCCTTAGGACTTATCTTCTTAACTAAAACGTCACGTGAAGGTGATGAGCTTGTTGAGAAAAGTGTTGCAGGTCCTAGACCAGTACTTTTACAAGGCATACAAGCTATATACAATCCAATTCTTTCAGGCTTTGTTCGTGTACCTGTTGTAGCTTACCTGTTAACTGTTATAGTATTTGCAGTGGGGGTTTTAGGGTTGTTCACGCTTTGGCAACCCTCGTTTATTCCTTCATTCCAGCAAAGACAGTTTTTAGTTGATTGGGAAAGTGCACCCGGTACGTCTCATCCAGAAATGAGCCGTATTGCCAATCAAGCAGCTAAAGAATTATATTTTATTGAAGGAGTTCGTAATGTTAATGCCCACATAGGGCGCGCTGTTCTATCGGATGAAGTAGTTAATGTTAACTCATCCCAACTTTGGGTTAGCCTCGAGCCAGATGCTAACTATGAAACAACAATGGAAGAAGTTAGGGAAGTAGTAGAGGGCTATCCCGGGCTTTCTCGCAATGTATTAACCTATCCAGAAAAACGAGTTAATGACGTCTCAGAAAAAGTAGAAAGTGACATTGTTGTACGTGTTTATGGTCAAGATTTAGAGATTCTTCGCAAAGAAGCAGAGAAGTTAAGTGAGACTTTTGCCAGTGTAGCTGGGGTAACTGATTCACAAGTAGAAAATATAGTTACAGAACCAATTATACAAGTTGAGGTTGACCTCGCTGCAGCTGAAGGTCATGGCCTCAAACCGGGAGATGTGAGAAGAGCAGCAGCAGTTTTGCTATCAGGAATTGAAGTTGGTAATCTTTATGAGCACCAAAAAGTGTTTGATGTTGTAGTTTGGAGCACTCCTGAAACACGCCAAAGTGTAACTAATGTTCGTGACCTACTAATTGAAACGCCTGCTGGAGAACACATACCTCTAGCAGAAGTTGCTAGTGTAAATATTGTGCCTGCTCCTAGTGTTATTAGACATGAAGGTGTCTTGCGCTATCTTGATATTGGTACTAATGTTGCTGACCGCAACTTAAACGACGTTGCTGATGAAATGAAGGCTTTAATTTTAGAAAGTCAGTTTCCACTAGAGTACCATGCAGAATTACTAGGTGGACGCATAGAGCAAAATGCAGCCCAGTGGCGTTTATGGACTTTCACTGGCATTGCTATCCTTGGTATTCTTCTGCTTTTACAAGCTGCTTTTAGTAGTTGGAGCTTGGGAATACTGGCTTTTATATCTCTACCTGCAGCCCTAGTGGGTGGTGTAGTGACAGCTTCACTAACTGGTGGCTTAATTACACTTGGTTCTTTAGTTGGCTTTGTGGCCTTACTAGGACTGACTGCTCGTCATGCAATATTGATGATAAACCGCCTCCAACAGTCCCAAAAAGCAGGTGAAAGTGTTGATCGAGATCTTGTTGTTCAGGGTGCTCGAGAAAACTTTATACCAATCTTTTTAACAGCAATTATAACAGCAGTATTCCTAGCACCTTTTGTATATTTTGGTGCTATCCCCGGCCATGAAATACTGCAACCAATGGCAATAGTTGTTTTAGGTGGCCTTGTTACCTCTACTTTTATGAGTTTGCTTATCATTCCTGCTTTGTACATGCATTTTGGGGCTAACTCTAAGCCTGATATTTGGGACCCACAATATGGATAAAGTTAAATTGTTAGTTAGATTTCAATTTTGCTCTGATAAATTAACAAATATTTATCAAGACCGTCTTAATAAAATAGGAGGAAGATAATGCACCGTGGCAATCAATGGATATTTGTAGCAATACTAATTATTATTAGCTTAGTACTTTCAGCTTGCAAAACTGATGCAGGAAATTCATCAAAAAAGGAAAAGCCTGCTGTTGTTGAGGCTATGGAAAACGGTCTTAATAAAATAACTTTAACCGAGAAAGCAGCTGAACGTACTGGTATAGAAATAGCATCCGTTAAAGAAGAGCGAGTAGCAAAGCGTGACGGTAAGGGTAAAGTCAAAAAAACAGTTGTTCCCTATTCTTCAGTAATCTATGACATTAAAGGTGATGCTTGGGTTTATGTAAATCCTGAACCTTTAGTTTTTATGAGAGAGCCTATTGAAATTGAGTACATAGTCGGAGGTTTTGCAATTATATCTGATGGTCCTTCTCTTGATACAGAGGTTGTGTCAGTTGGTGCAGCTATACTGCTTGGAGAAGACCTCGGAGTAGGAAAATGATTGTGAGAGGAGGTTCCGAACAATGATGCGTTGGCTTGTTGGATCAAGTTTACGATTTCGCTTTATAGTCATTGCTTTTGCTGCAGTGATGATCTTATATGGCATTGACCGGCTTAATCATATGCCGGTTGATGTTTTCCCCGAATTTGCCCCTCCCATCGTGGAAATTCAAACGCCTAGTCTTGGACTTTCTCCTGAAGAAGTAGAAGAGTTAGTTACTATCCCTCTTGAAGAAGCGCTCAACGGTTTGCCGGGGCTTGATGTTATACGCTCAAAAGCAGTGCCTCAGTTATCAGCTGTTAAGCTTTACTTTAAACGAGGCACTGACCTTATGTATGCCCGGCAAGTTGTGCAAGAGAGGCTTGATACTGTAGCTGGCTCTGGTCTAATACCAGCTGATGTTGGCCCACCTGTGATGCTGCCACCATTATCTGCAACTAGTCGCTTCTTGAAAATTGGGATCACTTCAGACACATTATCGGTAATAGACCTATCGATGATTACTTATTGGAAGATTAGAGCTCGTCTGATGGGTGTGCCCGGAGTAGCTAATGTTGCTATATGGGGTGAGCGTTTAGATATGCTCCAAGTGCAAGTTGAGCCAGAAAAGTTGCGTGATTTAGGCATTACTCTAGATGAAGTTAAAGAGGTCACGGCTAATGCTCTAGAAGCAGGCCTGCTTAAGTATTCAGAAGGAGCTATTGTTGGTACAGGAGGGTTCATTGATACTCCCAATCAAAGGTTGGGAATTCAACATGTGTTGCCCATTAAAACAGTAGAGGACTTAGCTAAAGTTTCTATTGAAGCAGGTGACGGTACTCCTATGACCCTTGGTGAGGTGGCCAATGTTGTAAAAGATCATCAGCCACTAGTTGGCGATGGCGTAATTGATGAAGACATCGGTCTTTTATTGATAGTTGAGAAATTCCCATGGGCTAATACTTTACAGGTAACTAGAGGGGTAGAAGAAGCACTTGAAGCTTTGCGTCCCGGATTGCCTGAAGTGATAATGGATGCTGAGATTTTTAGGCCTGCAACATTCATAGAGATGTCTATAGAAAATCTTACTAGAGCACTTCTCATTGCTAGTATTCTGGTTATCTTGATCTTAATTGCTTTCCTTTACGAATGGCGTATTGCTTTAATTAGTTGTATAGCTATTCCTTTGTCTTTGATGTCTGCTGTCCTTGTACTTTATTTCCAAGGTACAACAATCAATACTATGGTATTAGCCGGATTGGTCATAGCCCTTGGGGCTGTTGTTGATGACGCTATTATCGATGTAGAAAACATTGTAAGGCGTCTGCGGCAACATAGAAAAGAAGGCAAAGAGGCGAAATCAACCGCTAGAATTATTCTTGAAGCTTCAATTGAGGTGCGTAATGCCATTGTTTTTGCAACACTTATAGAAGTAATGGCTTTAGTACCTGTCTTCTTTATGGAAGGTTTGTCGGGAGCGTTCTTTAAGCCTTTGGCTTTCTCATATGCACTGGCTATATTGGCCTCAATGATAGTTGCGCTAACGGTTACACCAGCACTGAGCTTAATCCTTTTGCGTCGTGCACCACTCGAGCGTCGCCAGTCACCTCTAATAAAATTGTTACATGGTCGCTATGATCGTTTCCTCAAGCAAATTGTCCAGAAACCAAGTCGAGCCTACTTAACAGTTATTGTTCTTGTAATAGCAGGTGTCGCAATTTGGCCCCGTTTGGGGCAACAACTTTTACCTTCTTTCCAAGAAAGAGACTTTCTAATGCACTGGCTGGCTAGACCGGGAACTTCTTTGCCAGAAATGGATAGAATTACCATTCAAGCTAGTAAAGAACTTCAAGATATTGAGGGAGTGCGCAACTTTGGAGCCCATATAGGTCAGGCCTTGATAATGGACGAAGTTGTGGGAATCTATTTTGGTGAAAACTGGATTAGTGTTGATCCTAGTGTTCCTTACCAAAAGACTGTTGACAAGATTCAAGAAACTGTCGATGGTTACCCCGGACTTTTCCGAGATGTATTGACCTACTTGAAGGAAAGAATTCGAGAGGTACTTACTGGCTCGAGTGATGCTATTGTCCTTCGTATCTACGGTCCAGAATTACACAACCTGCGTGCATTAGCATCAGAGGTAAGAGAATCTCTTGAAGACATAGAGGGCATTATTGACTTACATGTAGAGCTTCAAAACGAGATACCACAAATAGAAATTGAGGTTGACCTTGCTGAAGCAGATGTGTATGGTCTCAAACCCGGTGATGTGCGAAGGGCTGCTGCAACTCTTATCAACGGCATTGAAGTGGGTGACATCTTTAGAGATGGTAGAGCCTATGATGTGCAGGTTTGGAGTACGCCTGAAACTCGTGATAGTTTAAATGATGTCCAAGAACTCCTTATTGACACACCTAGTGGTGATGTAGTACAGCTTCAAGAAGTTGCCGATGTTCGCATTGCACCTGTACCAAACCATATTGACCATGAAGGTATGGCTCGAAAAATTGATGTTAGTGCCAATGTTGATTTCCGTAAGCGAGACCTTGGTTCTGTTGTAGGTGATGTCAAAGTTGCTCTGGCAGGAATTGATTTCCCACTTGGGTACCGCATAGAGATGCTAGGAGAGTACACAGAAAGGCAAGCTGCCCAGCAAAAGCTCTTCATTTATGCCATTTTCGCTGTCTTTGTGATTTTCCTACTTTTGCAAGCATCTTTCAATAGCTGGCGTTTAGCAGTAATTGCCTTCTTGACCTTACCTATGGCTTTTGTTGGTGGTATACTAGCGACCTTAGCTGGCGGTGGGGTAGTTTCACTTGGTTCACTGGTAGGATTCCTTACTGTGTTGGGAATCGCCGCACGTAACGGCATTATGATGATCAATCACTTTCAGCATCTTGAACAACATGAAGGCGAAACCTTTGGTCCAGAACTTGTTTTGCGTGGAGCTAGGGAACGTCTGGCACCTATATTAATGACTGCAACCACAACAGGTTTAGCCTTGTTACCCTTAGTAATCTCTGGTAATCTCCCCGGTCACGAAATAGAATATCCTATGGCTATTGTCATTGTGGGTGGTCTTATTACCTCAACTTTGCTGAATCTTTTTGTTATACCCTCTTTGTACTTGCGTTTTGGTAATGTTGCTCGAGGTAGGCAACAACTGCCATCAAGTTAAAGTCCTGCCCCCTACGAAACGTAGAGACGCAAGATTTTGCGTCTCTACCGTGCATCAATTTACCTTCACACATCCATACACTGTACCCTACAAGCATTATCAATCCCCAGTTCTCAAAAGGAAAATTAACTAGGTACACTGATTTAATGCTTGCTATTTTTTGAATAAAAAGATAATAAAGAATTATAAAGCTAAGATTTTATTATAATTAATTTCTTAACATATTTTTATTAAAGAGAGGTAGAAATTATGTTGCATGATAAAAAGGCCCTACTTTTATTGCTTATTTTATTTTTATTGGTACTGGCAAGTTGTTCGACAAATACCAAAGATGATCCTTGCGACCCCGATCCTACTACAGAGGCTTGTTTAGATTCTGAGTTCCCAGAACTTGACTCTAAAAATTTTAGCAACTCAACTACTATTAACAATCAGTGGCTTCCCCGAACACCGGGCAATCACTATGTTTATGAGGGAACTACTGTTGAGGATGGTGAAAGCATACCTCATCGTATAGAAACTACTATCACTGACCTAACCAAGGTAATAGAAGATATACGTACTGTTGTTGTTTTGATTAAGGATTTTGCAGGCGAAAGTGATGATGAAGAGCTAGTAGAAGCAGAAATTGCTTTCTTTGCACAAGATGATGATGGTAATGTTTGGAATTTTGGTGAGTATCCAGAGGAGTATGAAGAAGAAGAACTTGTTGATGCCCCAACTTGGATTGTTGGTATTGAGGATGCTCGAGCAGGGCATTTTATGAAAGCTAACCCACAAAAAGGCGATGCCTATCCTCAAGGATGGGGACCAGGAGTTGAATGGGCAGATCGTGCTCAGGTAGTCGAGACGGGGAAAGATAATGTTTGCGTTCCTTTTAAACCTGAACCTGACTGTTTTGATAATGTAACAGTAATCGAAGAGTTTGATCAGGCAGAAGAAAACGCTTTCCAAGTTAAGTATTATGCAGATGGTGTAGGTAATATCAAAGTTGGCTTTAGAGGTGATGACACATCACAAGAGGAATTAGAGCTTGTTAAATTTGAACAACTCAGTCCAGAGGATCTTACCAAGGCTCGTGAAGAAGCATTAGAATTAGAAAAGAATGCTTACGAGAACAGTGAAGATGTTTATGGTCAAACATCACCAATTGAACAAAGTGAGTAATTGACCACCTTTAGTAGGAGAAGTTTAGATGCTAGGTGTTGAAAATTCCTATGTGAAACAAACCTTCAACACCCTGTGGAAAAACTTTTATGAACAACTATACTTGTCTTTCTAAGAGGGGCTTACATATTTCTAGTAAATGAGAACTAGCGGTGCACATACTTGTTGTTGAAGATGATTTTGGAATGGGTGAGCTTATTTGTGAGGACTTAAGAGAGCAAGGTTATGCTGTAGACTGGGCTAGAGATGGTGATGAAGCACTTTCACTACTGAGCAGCTTCGAATATGATCTTTTGGTTCTAGACATAATGTTACCCGGTTCCAATGGATTTGAAGTCACACAAACACTAAGAGCTAAAGGAAATAAAATACCAATCCTGATGCTTACCGCTCAAGGAGATGTTGACAGCCTTGTAAAAGGTTTAGAAAAAGGAGCTGATGATTACTTGTCTAAACCTTTCAACTTTAAAGAATTGCGAGCTAGAGTTCTTGCCCTACTAAGACGTTCACAAGGCGAAGCCAGTAATCATGTTTCCGTAGGTCGGTGTGAGATTGACCTTTCACAAAAAAGAGCTTGGTTTAATGGGCTTGAAATTAATTTGTCTAACACAGAATATACCCTTTTGATGTTTCTAGTGCTCAATGCTGAGAAGTACTTTACACGTGAAGAGTTACTAGAACATGTTTGGTCCGGTGAATCAAATGTTGATTCCCGTACTGTGGATACTTATATTCATTATCTAAGACGCAAGCTTGCTAGCGATGTTATTGAAACGCGTAGAAGAACTGGTTATCGCTTCAGAGGTTGAATTATCTATTTGAGGTATACTTAGAATAAACCTACTACCACCTTCTAGTCGATTTTCCACTTTAATTTCCCCACCATGCCAAGCTACTATACTCTTTACTAAAGCTAATCCTAGACCACTTCCCATGGATCTATATTTAACCTCTGCTTGGTAAAAACGCTCAAAGATATTAGGCAAAGATTCTTCTGGTATGCCCGGACCACTGTCTTCAATGACAATAACAGCCTGCCCATTATTTCCCTGGGTAGTTAATGTTACAGTACCCTTTGCTGTAAATTTGAGTGCATTCTCGAGCAAATTGCCTATTGCCAAGCCTAGTGCAGCAAAGTCACCCTGAATCCATATAGGCTCAGGAGGCAAATCAAGAGTAAGATTAAGCCCTTTATCATCAAAAAGGTGTCTAAGTGATTCAGCACTATTAAAAGCAACGTCGTCTAGAGCCAATTTATCAAAAGTAAGCCCTTGTCCTGCCTCAGTGCGGGCTAACACTAATAGTTTTTCTATGAGCCCAAGTAAATCGTCACTGGCCTTAAGCGCTTTATTAAGAGCAAGACTAATTTCCTCATCAGAAGCTTTCTCAGAAGCCTTTTCCACTCTACCTCTCAAAATTGCCAAGGGTGTACGCAGTTCATGTGCAGCATCGGCAGTAAAACGACGCTCACTCTCTATAACATGTTCTAAAGTAACAAGAAGTTCATTTGTTCCCCTTGCCAAGCGCCATAACTCATCGCGACTTGTAGGTTCAGGTAATCGCTCACGCCAAGCACGACGGTTTGCTAAATCATAAGTGGCTTTAGTAAGCCGATCCACTGGAGAAAGTGCCAAGCCTGCTAAAGAATAGCCCAATAAGAAAGCAAATAAAGAAGCAAAAGGCACTAGCGTGCAGAAACTAATTACAAATTGCCTTAAGGTTTCCTGAGCAGATTTTTTCTTAATTAAAGTAAGTAGAATGCCTCTAGGAATTTTTTGGGTATAGACCCGCCAGTCTTTCCATGTGTTGAAACCCATTGGTGTAACTTCAAGGTTCTCTGGTTTACTTCCCAAGCTATCTATAAGCTTCCCATTTGAAGTAAAAGTGGCCGCTACCAAGTCTGCTCGTGATATGGGAATTACTTGCTTCCCATAGTCTTCCATATCCTCTTCATCATACTCATGCAGCATGGGTTGGCCGGTATCGTACTCTATAAGGGAAGCCAATATATCAGAGGACTCCTGTAGTCTCGAGTCAAGTGTGGCATAAAGATTGTGTGAAAGCAGAAAGTAAAGACCTATTCCACTAACTACTAATACTAGGGTCACCACCAGAGTATAAAAAAGAGTTAGGCGCAACCGCAGTGTCACATTTGATAAGATAGCACGAAGCCTTTTCACAAAATTATTCACCCTTGAAACCGATAGCCAGCTCCCCGGCGTGTTTCTATGACATTTCCTATTAGCTTACGCCGTAGATAATATATATAGCTATCAACTGTACGTGGATCAATGCTTTCCTCGCCAGACCAAGCATGCTCTAAAAGTTCTTCTCGAGTAAAGTAACTTTCAGGATAAGACATTAAGAAACTTAGAATCTTGTACTCTGTACTTGATAATTTTATCTCGGCCCCTTCAAACCAAACCCTTTTCTGCGAGAAGTTAAGTTCACATCTACCCACTACAATATGGTTACTGGCTTTGCCTTGGGCACGTCTTAAAAGAGCAAGTATCCTTGCACGTAACTCTTGAAAGTAAAAAGGCTTCACTAAATAGTCATCAGCTCCTACTTCTAAACCCTTTACACGACTTTCAACAGCATCTTGAGCGGTAAGCATGAGAATTGGCACTTTATTTTCTTTTTCTCTGAGGGCTTTAGTAATTTCAAATCCATTAAGCCCCGGCAACATAATGTCTAAAACTACAAGATCATAAGGGAAACTTTTGAGTAAAGAAAGTGCTTCATCACCGTCCTTTGCCCAGTCTACAGCATAGCCTTGTTCCTCTAGGTCCTCATAAACAAGTTCTCCCATGCCGGGGTCGTCTTCAACAACAAGAATTCGCATTATTAGATATTCTTTCTATAGACTAAATGACACTTAAAAATCGCCTTTTTAGGATATTCAGCAGTTAGTTACTTTACTAATCCTGACTAGCTACATGGATTACCCTTAATCTAGTGTCAGTATAGAGGATGAATGTTGGAGCTGTGTTGAAATCTAAGTTGCTACCTTTAACGGGTAAGGATTGGACATATATGAAATAGTGCTTGGAAAAGCCTTAAGAGCCCTTGAGACCTTCAAGGCATGGGCAATCCTTTATTGTTTCAATTAAGCAGATAGCCATAAGCTTTTGTGATATATGTAAGGTGCCATATCCAAGTAGGGGCGGGTTTAAAACCCGCCCCTACAAGCGCATAGAAATTCACATTTTCTTTTGTGTAGGTGCTTAAAAATTGATGTTACCTGCCGAAAAACAATGGTCACCAATAATACTGGTAGCTATTACCTGCACCATACACCCTTTTAAAAGTTACACCAAATGAAGTGAATGAATCATAACTCAGTATCTTTAAATTTTTTACAGTTCTGTAGCTTGCTGGATAATGGGGTGAACCTGTTGTCCACGTAACAGGGAAGTAACTACCTATTGACGTATAATAGGGTACTTTTCCTTGAAAAGTAATATTACCTGCTGGGACACAATAATCGCCAGTAAGTTTAGTTGCCACTAAATGACCATTGTACACAGAGATATTTACTTTCTCTTGAAGTATATCTCCCTTGCAACTATAACCGTATCCTATCCATGTTCCTGTAAACTCAAATTTTTGAGGATGATAAACCTCAGGATGATGAGCCCAAGATAGGGAAAAACTTAGTAAAACAAGTACCATTAGTAATATAATTCTATATTTGGCACTAGCAGTTTTAGAGGTTGTGCCATTCTCAGGGCGAGCAACCATTAATCTATTAATCAATAAAGACTTCTTCATAATAAAACTTGGTACTGTCCCTGATAACTATGGGTGGCTTTAAGCTTTTCAAAGCGCTGATAGGAATATGCCAAGAACATCAAAAATTAAGTGTGTAAACATGTTGACTGTTCACATTGCAGACATAATCTTAATTTATTTTCAGTTAATTAGGACAGTTTCCTTCCTCATTTCTTTAGTTTTTTATTCACACACAGGAATCTTATCGATATCCGTGCCTAAGAGCATAGTATTTATATAAAAAGGAATCCTGAATTATTCTGAAGATTTATTCAGCTTTGACTAGACACGAAGCTAATAACACATAGTTGCACCTAAATCTTGAAACTTTTCCCCTGAAACAGACTCAAACCACCAAAGATAGCTAGTCTCGTAAAGCGCTAGGAATAAAGTGCCAAAAGTGTGTGTATCTGCTACTGCCAGCAGATCATTCTTTTTTGACACTGTCAATTGGTTAAATAGCTCGTTATCTGTACCAATCATAAAAACTTGTGGACCCAATACAGAATCAGATTTGCCTACTTGTTGTTGAAAAGTAAAACGTTTGTAGCTGTGACTATATCCACTCCCGTTTAATACTATGTCTACTTTATTATCATAAAGGACTTCCCAGAGTGTCTTTTGCCTGTCATTACTATTATAATTACCTAACCTAGAATGCGGATTTTGCCAGTAAGCAAGCGTACATTTATCTGAATTGTTTTTTAGATCTCGCTCGAGCCATCTAATCTGTGGAGAGTTTGCGCCACAACCATTTACCTCAGCACAATTAGTATTAAGTGCTATAAAATGCCAAGTACCTAAATCAAAGCTATAATAACCTCTTTGAAGTTCTCTTTTCACTTTGCCAGAGTAAGCATAGTACTCCTTGGGAGCATTCGGCATGGAGTAGATAATGCCTTTAAAGTTTTTCCAAGCTTGATTATTTTTATAGAAATCTAGAGTTTCATAACGCCCTAGCAAATTCTGATTGCCTCCTAAAATCAACATAGCATTGACATTATAAAGTTCTATCTGATTTGCTATAGTTTCTATCTGACAATAGTCAGTTCTGACATTCTTTATTGGGTTACAAGCTATATTGCCTATGACAGCTACAACTACTTGAGCGTTCCCAATTGAAAGGTGCAACAAGCTTATAAAGAGAGCTATTAGTAAAAAAGGGGTATTTCTCATGGCTGTGCTCCTTAAAAATATTCATTGCCCCCATATTGAAAGTGTGGCGAATCACTTTACTAACTAAGGTCTTTCTAGGATCGTGATTGACTCAGAGTTTTCTAAAGAGAACTCATCGTGTCAATTTTGTTCTATTCACTACCATTATCATCTTCTTTACCTTCCCTATCACCATTTTCAATATTTCTCTTACAATCAGCATTTGCTGCATCCTCTTCAGCGTCTTCTTCACAGTCAGTATTTTCAATGTTTTCAGCACCATCATTTCCCTCATCCCCACCATTATCTAAGTGAGTACTTTCGCTATCTTCACCTTTACCACTTTCATAGTCATCATCACCTTCGCCTTCATCTAAATCATCACTTTCACTATCTTCATCGTCATTGTCTTCACCCTCATCGTTTTCACTATCATATTCACCTTCATCCAAGTCATCACTTGCACTATCTTCATTATCCTCTTCATCATCGTTGCTCTCATCTAAGTCATCATCTTCACTATCTTCGCCATCATCATTGTCGTTTTCACCCTCATCCTTGTCCTCATCATCACCTTCTCCTTCATTTAAATCGTCACTTTCACTATCTTCGTTATCATTGTCTTCTTCATCATTTGTGCTGCTATCATTTTCATCGTCATCATCTTCCCCCTCATCTAAATCATCACTTCCATTATCTTCTTCATCATCTTTTTCGTCTTCATCGTCATAATCCTTATCCTCATCATTCTCGTCACTTTCGCTATCGCTACTATTTTCATCAGTGTCTTTTTCCCCACTAGTTTTGAAAAAAACAATTCCAATTGTCTGGTTGCCACTTTTCTCTAAGGCTAGGACTTCAAGTTCATACTCTGTATAGGGCTCGAGGAACTCAGCAGATACACTCAAGCTATCCCGATCAGCAGGGACATGTACATCAAAAATTGGATTGGAAAACCCGTTTGGATCATCTTCTACTCCTTCTTTTGTGATTATGACTTCATATGCTGTAATAGTAACTGGATCACCTGTTATGGTTTGAGTAACAGGTTCCCAACTAACCACTAGATTGTTAAGGGAAACTACATCATCTTCTAAAGGAAATTTGATAGTTGGTGCTGCTGGAACATCATGAGAGAAAGTTGCAGATCCAGTTAGCCCCTTTCCCTCAAAGGTCACCCCACGAACTTCATATTGACCTTCAGGAAAATCTGCCATAAGCTCTTCATAAGAGAACTCCGAGCTAAGCGGTTCTCTTGATTCAAAGAAAATCCCACCCATGGTAAGATCTTCAAGTTGACCTAAAGGTTTGACTGTTAATAGCTGTGTGCCATTGGGGTCATAAACACAAAGCTTAGAATAACCACCACTATCAAAGGCACCGTGAACACCTATGTCGTCATCAGTGAAATTGTATTCTATGTACAATTTGGCATCATCAATAACCACAGCTTCTTCCTGTGTTGGCATGCAAGTAATCTTATCGCTTACTTTTGAAGGTTGTGCAAAGCTTACAGTTAAAGTAAAACAACCTAAAATCAATAAATTTAGGTAGATAAGAACATTTTTCTTCATAATTTATAGTTCCTTCCGCTATTAGAGACCTCTTTAGCTAGCGCCACTATAGAAAATGAATGTTGGAATTAGGTTGAAAACCAAATAGTTAGACCTTATGAAAAATAAAAATTAAATTCTGTATCCAACGATTTAGTAGGTAATTATCTATGCCTACACATGGAATATATAAGCAGGCATGCAAAAATTGATGTGAAAAATATGCAAGTGTTAGACCTATGCTCCTGTAGAAATAGGACTATAGCAGGTTTTAAAAATTCATATTTTCTTTTGCATAGGTGCTTAGCACTGTAATATTATAGTAAAATATAATTTAGTGCCCTTATCTCCAAGTCAGCAACAAAATTTTTTTCACCCTTGCTCTCCTGCTATTGTATGTTTTGCAAGAAATGCTTCAGAAATAGTTGGTACTGGATTTTTAGTATCCCCTAAACATATACTTACTTGTGCACATGTTGTTAATGCAGCTTTAGGCAAGGACATAAATTCTTTTAAACAACCTCTAGAAACTATACCTATAAATTTCCCTTTTGTTGCAGAACTAACTAATGAAATTATTGAAGCTAAAGTAGTACTTTGGCTTGAAACAGATGAAGCATTAGTGCAGAAGAATAAAATAGTGGGGGCTTATGATATTGCTGGGCTCGAGCTACAAACACCTATCAAAAATACCCAACCTGTAAAACTCTTATCTCAAATAGATTTATACAACCATGCTTTCCAAACCTGTGGCTTTCCTAATAATTTTAAAAATGGTATCTGGGTCGATGGTAGGCTTATGGAATATCAAGCTAACGGCTGGTTGCAAATGGAAGGCAATCATCTTGCTAGCCACTTTATAAAAGGGGGTTTTAGTGGTGCTCCTGTCTATAACAGGAACCTTAAGGGAGTTGTAGGCATGGTTGCTGCCGCATTTGGCAACAATATTCGTGTAGCACAAATGATACCTAATGCAGTTTTGTTGTCTATTTGGAACATATTAACCCCAGAGGCTGTTTCCAATTCTCCACTAGCAACTTTAACTTCACCATTACCAACTAATCATATTTCTTTGCAAGTTCAGGAAAATAAATCCAATCCACCAGCAATTACTGCTAAACCTTTAAAGATAGAAAACAATTTGCCAAAACGCCTTAAGAAACTATTGGGGCGTGAAGAGTACTTGCAATCCATTAGTGAGTACTTGGCCGATCCCGATTACCCCATAATCACCTTAGTAGGACAAGGAGGGGTTGGCAAAACTCAATTAGCCTTACATACAGCAAAATTAGTGTTGGATTCAAAAGAAAATAACTTCCTAGATGGGATATTTTTTGTTACTTTCGAATCTTTAACAGCAGCTATATATATACCAAATACTATAGCTCAAACACTGAAGTTACCTTTAAACAGTAATATAGAACCTTGGCAAGCAATTATTAATGGTATAGCTGATAAGCAAATGCTGTTGATATTAGATAACCTCGAGCATCTTATAGACCAAGTTGCTAACAGTATTACTGAACTGATTGAGCAGTGCCCAAACCTTACTTTACTAGTAACTTCTCGAGCAGTGCTTAATATAGATAGTGAGCTTGTTTTTGAACTGTCAGGTTTATCTTTACCCCAAACTACCACTGAAAATTTTGAAGATTATGGTGCTACAGCTTTATTTTTAAGTTTAGCTAAGAAAGCTAAGCGTAATTTTAACCCTAGTCTTGAGGAAAAGGTTTTAATACTAAATATATGTAGACTAATTGAAGGTTGGCCTTTAGGTATAGAGTTAGCTGCTGCTTGGGTTAAGCAAATGCCACTTGTAAAAATTGCTGAGCAAATTGAGCATAACATTGATTTTCTAAAAAATCGTTCTCTAAGCGCTGTAAAAAGACATAGTAGTGTAAGAGCAGTTTTTGATTATTCTTGGCAGCTATTATCTGCAGAAGCACAGCGCATTATGCGGCAATTAGCGGTTTTTCGTGGTGGTTTTGAGTTAGAAGCGGCTACTAAAGTAGTTAATGCCAATGCTCATGAGCTAGCAGAATTAGTGGATAAATCACTTTTAAAGGTATTAGATAGTGGCCGTTACCACAGCCACTCACTTATTCATCAAATTATTATAGAGAAGCTAAAAGATTATCCTGATGAGCACATTAAATTACATAATTCTCATGCCGAGTACTATCTAGATATTGCTACAGAAGCAAATAAAGGATTAGACCTTAAAACCTCGAGGAGCCTAGAAAATGAGTTAGCTAATTTTAGAGCTGCTTTACAATGGTGTGTAACTACCAAAGAAATTAGGATAGGGTTAAATCTAGCAATAAATTTAACAAGCTTTTGGTTTTCAGGAGGTTATTTACAAGAGGGTTATGAATGGTTTGTAAAACTACTAAAATTACCAAAAGATGATGAGGAATATTCTTTACAAGCTAAAGCTTTACAATCAGCAGGTTATCTAGCAGTAGTAATAAACAATTTACCTATTGCCTATGAATGTTTTACAAAAAGCTTAGCCATGTTTCGTAAATTACAAGATAAAGCCATGATAGCGAACGTCCTTAGTTCTTTAGGAGAAGTGCATTCTTCATTGGGAAACTATGAACTTGCTATACCACTTTTAGAAGAGAGTTACGAACTTGCTCAAAGTCAAAATGATAGTAAAATGATGCGGCAAGCCATGTCATTTTTAGGGCATAATTATCAAAGACAACTCTATCATGATAAAGCACAAGAGGCTTATACAAAACACTTGAAACTTGCTGAACAAGAAGGCGATTTCCATAGTTTGCATGTTGCTAAACTTTGTTTAGGTGATGTTGCTCGTTTAAAAGGGGATTATAAACTTGCTGAGGAATATTTGTTAGCAGCTCGAGCTGCTTTTATAGAGTTAGATGAACATAACTTGGCTATGGCAAATTATTATTTAGCAATTGTTTATACAGAGCTTAATAACTTAACTAAAGCCAAAGAATATCTTAACCAAGGTCTACAAATTTTTAAAAAACTAGCTTCTTCTGCTATTTATGATGTTTTAGAAGAGTATTCAGTATTAGCTAGTTTGCAACAGAAGTGGCAAACAGCAGCAATTATTAAAGAGGCAGTAGATACGCTTAGACCTGAAAACACTCCAGTAGAAGCAACTGAAATTAAACGATTCCAGAAAAATTTAGTAAGTATACAAAAAAACTTGCCACCAACAGAGTTTGCTAAAGCACAAACACAGGGCAACAATATGAATTTAGATGAGTTAATTAATTACGTCTTATGAATATCAGTAACTGCTGAGATTTTCAGCCAATTTCTATAAGTCCCCTATCCAAATCCTCAAAGAATTCATTAAGATCTTGAATGTTATTTCGGATAATATTTTCTATGGCCTTAACTTTGCAATTCCCTACACGCAACCAAATTACCTTAGGAGGATGACCTAGCAATATATTTAAATCGCTGTAGTCTGAATCCTTTGTTAGGATTGTATAATCACCTTCTTTAGCAAAATCCCAGACTTCAATATCATCTGCTTCATCTAAATTTTCTAACATTACATGTGTAGAGTTTGGAAAAACATCATTGAGCCTATCAATTAATCTATGGGATAAATTATTATCCAACAATAATTTCATGCACTTAGAACTGTAACTTTGTGTTCACGATCAGCTGCATAAGCCAAGCAAGCAAGTATATCCTCCTTGGTTATTTTGGGAAAGTCATTTATAATTTCATCAAAGGTCATTCCATCAGCTAGCATATTTAAAATATCATATACAGTGATTCTTAGTCTTCTTATACAAGGTTTTCCAGATCTCTTGCCTGGCTCAATAGTAATTAGCTCTTTATAATTAACCATAATAACCTCTTTGCATTTTAACAAATTGTTAATTTCTGATTGTCTTTTGTGTGGACAAAATAAGCTTTAAAAGTGCAGGATAAAAGGATGTTAACAAAAGCTAATTCCACTCTTTCCACAAAATGCACTTATGGTATATAAAGATACCGTCGGGATCAGTATCTGTTGCTTTATTTGTTGCTGTATCACAACGTTGACCATTGTAAGTGCCATCTGAATAGTTGTGATGAATAAAAGCACCTCCATAACTCGAGTTATCCGCTATAAATAGTGAGTTAGAATACAAATATTGAACAAGCCTTTGGAAAAGGTCTTGTTTATATCATTGAAATTTTTCTCTAGTGAACTACTCTCGCCAATTTTTCCACAGTATACACTCACTTTTTGCACCAGTATAAATAAAGATGCCATCTGGATTAGCTTCTGTTGGCTGGTTTGTTGTTGTATCACAGTTTCTACCCTCATAATGAATATTATTATTATATGGAGGTTGGTTATACGGATCCAAATGATAGTATTTATGAATAACAATATATGGAGAGTGGCTATCTGACTTGCCAACAACATAAATTCCTGTATGGTGATTGATCTCACCAATAGCAATACCACTATAATCCAAATCATAACTAGAGCAATAGTTCCAAACTAAATTACCCCTATGATTATATTGGCGAATGAAGGGGACATTTGCTAATAAATCTGAATTATCATCTTTACTACAGCCAGCACCAACAAGATAAATAGTATCATCATTAACCATAATATCTAAAGTAAAAGTATAATCAACTGTATCAAATTGATCAGTCCAAACAACTTTACCCTTACTATTATATCTTTGAATGAAAGCACCATCTAAATTAGGACCATTAGTAATACCAACAACATAAACTTTCCCATCATGATCGTAATAGTCGATAGCGACACCTGTTGCAGAATCATACCCACTGGTACCGAATTGTTTAGTCCAGTTTACATTATGATCACTATCATAACCACCACCATTATATTTGCGAATGAAAGCATCTACACCACCATGATCTGTAGGGGTAAGATTAGTAGTACTACCAACTACATAGATGTTACCCCACAAATCAAGATCAATACCGTTTGCACCATCATAATCATAATAATATTCATTACCACCAAATTGATCAGTCCAAAGTAAATTGCCATCACCGTCATATTTGTGAATGAAAGCATCTAAAGAATCATTAGCAACATTAAATGCTGAACCAACAACATAAATACAGCCATAAAAGTCATCGACAGCAATAGCAGTTGCCGTAGCAGATGGAGTTGTAATAGAACCAAACTGTTTAGTCCAAACTACCGTACCATCTCTATCATATTTACGAATAAAAGCATTACCAGATGAGTTACTTCCTTCAAGGTCACTTTGAGTATCACCAACAACATAAATTCCATAACTACTGATTACTTGATCATCTGGATGACAAAATCCATGCCCTGTATAAATAGCAATACTGTTTGCTCGATCATCTCCAAGATGACCAAATCGATCGGTCCAAAGTATGTTGCCTTCACTATCATATTTTCGAATGAAAGCATCTGAATCAAAGCTTTTCTCTTTATCTCGAGTATAACCAACAATATAAGTTTCAAAATCATCAGTAGCAATGTCTGTTGCAAAATCATCCCCACTAATACTGAATTGTATTTCAGGATTTTCTATCGTTATCCTTACTTTACTACTATTGTTGCTGCTATCTGTAGCAGTTATAAAAACTTCAAATTTAGTAATACCTTCTATATTGTTACCATTCCAAAAGAAATTACCACCTATTTCATCAAGTTGTAACCAAGAAGGTAGAGAGCTACCATCAGTTTGAGTAGCTCTAAACACTAAACGATCACCATGAGCGATATCAGGGTCTTTAAAGTACTCAGAAACATTTAAATTGGCTTTGTGTGGAAACATATAACGAACACTATTATCTATATAGGTACCTACTAACCCACCAGTACGAACTGCCTCTTCAAAATCAAAATACGGTGGGTCATTAGTATTAGCTACAAATAGAGTAAAACTAAGCTCTTTCTCAGCCTTTCCATCACTAAGTTTTAATACAACCCCATGCTGTCCCACATCATCATTCTTAGGAGTACCTTCCAATCTAATGATGTTATTGGTAAGATCAAACCACCCTGTGAGCCAATCTGGTGTTTGTGCTACATTTACTGAAAGTTCTTCAGGAAAACCATCGGGGTCTTGGACCCTAATGTCTTGAGAATATAGAGAATCTTCTGTAGCGTTTATATTTGGTGAATCAACAAAGCTAGGAGCCTGATTAACATCACTTACTACAATAGCTACAACTTGCTCTGTAGTTGCCTTACCATCAAATGCCCTTAAAGCAACCTGATAAGTTCCCCTGTTATCAACTGTTGGCATACCTTCAAGAATAGCAACACCCTTACCTTGGTCTGTAAAAGTTAACCAATTACCTTTACCTGTAGGAGGTATTATTTCCGATGTCATTTTAAGTTCAGCAGGACCATCTTCATCTGTAGCTGTTATTGTTGCTTTATATGTTTTATCTTCAGGTGCATCTGCTAGTGGCAATTGTGTAAACTCAGGTGCTTTGTTTACATCACCTACTACAATAGTTATGGTTTGCTCTGTAATAACTTTACCATCATTAGCTTTTAAAATAATTTGATAGGAACCCCTATGCTCCTCTGTGGGTGTGCCTTCAAGAGTAGCAACCCCATCACCTTGGTCTGTAAAAGTAAGCCAGTTATCTTTACCTGTAGGAGGTATTATTTCTGCTGTTATTTTAAGTTCAGCAGGACCATCTTCATCTGTAGCTATTATTGTTGCTTTATAGACTTTGTCTTCAGGAGCATCTGCCAGTGGTAATTGTGTAAATTCAGGTGCTTTGTTTACATCACCTACTACAATAGTTACAGTTTGTTCTGTAGCAGCCTTACCATCGTCAGCTTTTAAGATAATTTGATAGGAACCCCTATGCTCTTCTGTAGGTATGCCTTCAAGAATAGCAGTGTTGTCTTGGTGGTCCGTAAACTTTAACCATTCAGAACTTTTACCTTGTGGTGGATTGATAGTGACTGTTATCTTTACAGGACTCTTAGGTCCATCATTATCACTTACTTTAATAGTACCAACATAAAGCTTATCTTCAGGAGCATCTGCAAGTGGAAGTTCTATAAAGGATGGTGCAAAGTTAGAATCACTTACTACTAGAGTAAAGCTTTGTTTGGTTTCTACTTTGCCATCTGTAGCCACCAACACAACAAAATGTGAACCTCTTTGTTCTTTTGTTACTTCGCCAGCACTTTTTAATATCCCAATACCATTACCTTTATCCTCCAAGTTAAGCCATGTAGGGAAAACACAGTTACTAACAGAATCATCATCAGGACAAATCTGTATGGGGTCTTTATCATCATCCTTTACCTGTATCTGGTACTCATAAGCATTCTCTTCTCTGGCATTGGTATTAGGTAAACTCTCAAAGATAGGTGGACTATTGGGTTTGGTAACTTCTAGCATAAACTCCTGTGTCTGAGAAGCTTTAGGATCATGGTTATCCTCTACCTGCAACATTATTTCGTGCTTACCTATATCCCCCTCCCCAGCAGTACCTTTTAACACTCCAACACCTTTACCAAGGTCTTCAAACTCTAACCAGCTAGGGTTTTTTAGGGCTTTTAGAGTAAGTATATTATCAAGGTTATTATCTATTGCTTGTACTACATATCTATACTCTCCACCTGCTACTACTTTTTCTTCAGGAACAGTAATGATTTCTGGTGTAGCATTCTCATTCTTTACCTTTAGCTTAAAAGAAGCCTCTGTAACAGCAAAACCATCACTTAAGCTGAATCTTAAGGTATATTCACCTTGACTAGCAATATTCCCAGCTACAACACTACAATTATCTTTGGGAGTACAAATAAGCCCTTGAGGTATATTAATAACTTCAACTGTTATCTTATCACCATCAGCATCATAAACTTTTACATCTCGCCTATAATCTGTACCTGCTTGTATGCTTTCATCTCTTAATAGCAGTTCTGGTTGAGAGTTTTCTTTAACTATTATTTCAAAACTTTGATGGTTCTCAGACCCTCCATCTTTGGCAACTAGAGTAACTAAATAATTACCTGCTTTTTGGGGTTCACCAATCAATTTGGTAATGTTATCTTCTGCTTTTAACCTTAACCACTCAGGAATAGTTATGGCTTTAATAGTTGCTTGCTTGCCTGTTTTAGGAGCTATGGCTTTAACTTGATAGCTGTATTCACTTCCTACACGGGCGTCTTTGCTTGGGGTGGTTATGAATAGTGGTAACGCTCCTCCTTGTACACATCCATTCAGAATTAACATCAGCAGAATAAGCCATGCATAAACCTGTAGTGATTTTAAACCATGTAACACTGTAAGTCTCCTAAATTTTTCTTTCTATCGCCGTAGAGACGCGATTAATCGCGTCTCTACCCCAAACATGGGCTTCAATTTTTTGCATTGACCACTTAAGGCAAGGTAACATCAATTCTAAATTCTCTAGCCTCATCAATAAACTCAAATTCACTTTTTACATTTCCATCTGTAGCAATAGCAGTGATGGTGTATTTACCAAAACTATTAGAACTTAGTGCAGGCAAGAAAAGTTCATATCTGCCAACTGAATCAGTAATACCTATACTGAAATCTAAAACTTTATCATTGTTAAGAGTACCTAGTACTGTAGCATCCCTTACAGGGTTTCCAGCATTATCTTTTACTATGCCAGTTACAAAAGCCATGCCCTTTACTAAATTATTAGCTGTATCAAGATTAAAATCTTGGCTTATATTGTCCTGATTTACAGTTTTAAAAGGAGTCTGAAAATCTAAGGCAGCATTAACATCAAAGAAAGGGGTTAGTGGAAAAGTTGCTCTATTGGTAGCTATATAGGCTTCATCCATTAAAGCTAGAGCAAGTTTGTGTGATTCATTGGGCTTCCTAACTAACATATTCATATTGCCATTAACACCTATTCCTGCAGAGGCAGCAGCATTGAAATCAGTTTTTGTTATGCCAGCATCTTTATTGATAGCAACTGCTAAGCCATACTGATATAGTATCTTTTCCTCTTTGTTAGGTGGCATTTGCCAACTAAAGTTAGCCTGTAAGTGGGGATTTACAGTTTCCGAATTGCCACAAGTTTCTAAAAAATCCAATACACCATCATTATTGCTATCTGTATTGAATTGATTATTCGCTATAGGGCTAATCTGGGCTGCTGCTATATTATCAGGGTTACCATTTTCAGGGTTAAAGCCAAAAGCTCCTATAGCTACTTCAGAATCAGTATTGCTTTGCTGAGTACTTAATGTTGTTCTCTTTAAATCAGCAAAGTTCACTACTAAAGTTCTGTTATCAGTTTCTAAATCCTGCTCCTCTGCTGGTGAAGGATCGATTTCAAGGGGTTGTTTGCAAATAAGCTTGCCAGCTATAACTTCAGCAAAAACTAAAGCTACATCTTCATTGTTAGCCACATTTTCTTCTAACTTTAAATCAAAATTGCCATCTTTATTAACTTGTGCTTCAGCAATTACATTACCTGTACTATTAACAACTAAAATTTTATTATTTTGATTATCAAATAAAGTACCTTCACCATTAGCAGCAGCTACTAATCTAGACAAGACTAAAGCATTCATACCGCGGATAGGCGGTTCTAAATCTTTTGTATTTATACCTTGCAATTGAAGCGCAGAAAAAATACTTTGATTTATATTTTCTACACTTAACTTTTGTAAAGCTTGCTTTAAAGGAGATGTAGGTTTGTGTTGATTACTGCTTATATCTATGTCACTAGGATTAGTTATAGGTGCATTTATAGTTCCTGTTAACTTAATTGTTGGAGCCACTATAGGTCTAACACTACAACTACCTAAGGTCAACAAAATTACTGCACTAAACAATAAAACACTTTGCTTGGAAAAGGTAAATTTTTTGGTGGGTAACATTGTTTTACATCCTAAAGTTGTTTAATAGCATTTTTATTTTAGTGACTTAAATGTTTACTAAAACTTTTGGAAGTATAACTTTACTTTGCTACCTCCTGCAAGTTTCTTATGGTAATTATCAAATAATTTATTTATTATTTGGCAATGAGCACAACTGTAGATAAACCAAACCAGAGTTTTCTCCAATCGATGGCTCGAGCCATAGAAAGCTCGAGCCATCGACTAGGCTGCTCAAGAGTAAGGTGCACTTTATTAAATGAAAAATCTATTTCATCAATTTCATTACCGGAAAAAACCCAAGGGTTAAGTTCTTCATTGGGAATAAGCCTCAATTTCCAATTACTGCCTTCTAAAGAGGTTAGTAGCTCTGCAGATTCTTTATCTGGCAACAGTTCAAAATCTATATCTAAAAATTCGTAACTTGACTCAATATTAATAAGCTCAGACTCAAAGTTGACAAAGCTAGCTACTTTTGGCTTAGTAAAAATCATGACCTTAGGATTTTGCTCTTCTGCCCCAGAAACGTAACCTACTTGGCTAATAGGTAACTGGAAATTTGCTGAACTTGTTTTACTTGATGTTGGAACTTCATAAATTGCTTGAGAAGTTTGATTCTCAATTTCTGCTGTCAAAATTTCGTCTAGCAAATCCATTACCTCAGGGTTTAGAGCCTGTTCTGTTCCTAATAAAACGCCTTCTAAACGGTAGATTTCTTGATAGGTTCTATAACGTGTTTCAAAAGCTATTTGAGTTTGTTCATCACCAATCAACTCAGCTAACTTGGCAGCAAAATTATAGAAAATACCTCTGAAAGGATCTTTGCCTAGTTTGAGCTGTAAGGTTGCTCGAGCTGTTTCCAAAGCACTATTAATATCTTCTAGAACAAAAAATTGTAATGCATCTACTGTTTTTCTCAACAAAAAGAAATTTGCCTGACCAGTGACTTCTGCTGCAGCTAAGCTGCTTGGTAGTTTTGTATAGCTGGGGGAATTTTGCAGAGTGTTAAGAAAGTGTTTATCTGTTTCAGTAATAGGTTCTGAACGAATTACCTTTTGCAGTAAGGGGCTTAATTTTTGAAAATTACTTATTAAAGTCATTAGTTATCACTTTTGTTTCTGATTTTTAAAATAACTGTTTCCCAAACTGAAGATTGCAGGTTATCAATTTCATCAAGATATTTTTCCAAAGAAGCATACCAAGCTTGGTTGCCATGAAGTTCTGGAAAGTCATCACAAATTTCTAACCACTGATCAATTACTGAAATTATCTGTGGGAAAACAGCACTTAAACTCAAGCACACTATTTCTAGGGGACGGGCAGAAACTTTTTCTTCTACATCAAAAAGCAATTCAAAATCAATTTCGTCCCATTCTGAATGGTAACAATTAGCAAATTGCCAATACCTGCCCTGACTTTTGCTAGGTGGATTACTAGTTAAAACATAAAATATTATAAAACTGTAAGTTTGCCCTTCAGGCACTTTATTTTGTTCAGGTAGAATATAACCTTTAGGAAATTTATGGTGGGTTTTTTTTAAATAATCACTAATGACGTTAACTAAAGCTATACCAGAAGGAGGTAAACAAGCAAATAAGTATACAAATAAAGGCATTTGGCTATTTTTCCTTAAATGCCCTTCTAGTACTTCTGAATACTCTTTTATAGTTTCATACCAAGGTTCACTCAATAGTGCCTGTAGTGTTTTAACTAAAGTTCGCCCAGATTCATGTTTAGCTTTATCTTTTGGCTTACTTTCATCTACAAGGCTAGGTAACCAACAAAAAACATCGGCTACTCTCATAGCATTAACATCAAGCTCTGCCAGCTCCTCAACTCCTAAATAAAGGCTTAGTGAATCATTTTGCAACTTTTTTCGTTTTAAGTAGCGTTTTATGGCCCTGTCAACCATTTGTGCGATGTTGTCCCAACCAACCTCTCTACCCACTGTATGGACTTTAGTGATAAAAACTTGCCAAGGTTGCTCGAGTTCTTCTTTAATAAGTTGCTTCAAGTCTTCTTCGCTAGCACCAGAATCTTGGCTAGCTGCATAACCATGAAAGTAGTCGTTTACTACGTCGAAGAGTAGCTTAAGCCAGAGGTGTGGTTTTGCTCGAGGACCATGCGTAGTCAGTTCTTTGCTAAGGGCATACTCAAGTAGGTGCAGGGCAAAAAAGTATTTTCCTCTTGACAAATGACCCCGTCCTTTTAAGGCTAAATTGTAAAAGTGGTCAACAAGCCACTGAATGTTACAACTCTTTCTCATTAAATGATGCCTGACTTACTTTACCTCTGTCCAATATTGCACTATACATTCAAAAAGGTAACTGTAACAACCTCACAGTTACCTAAATATTTAGCTCATAAGGTCTTACTCATCTTTTCCATGCCTTTAAAGCCTCCTTCAAGCGTCAGGCAACTATAGTTTAAGGAGCTGCACCAAAAATAGCTGAACCATCTTTAGCACCATAGATGTTTATGATGTGTTTGTAGCTATTAGGACTACTACTGGCTGCCAGATAATGACCATTTGAGCTAAAGTAAAGGCTACTGAGCTAGTAAAGATGTGGCTACCTAGAAAGGTAAGCCAACTACCATCACTTACTTTCCATAATTCAATACTTCTATCTTCTATGGCAGTTGAGCCAATGGTAACAAGTGTGCTGCTATTAGGGCTAAAGGCTGCTGAATAAGGTAGTGCCCTTCATGTAATGATGAAGCAATAACTCTAATCCTGCTAGAGCTTAACATATCATTACTTGTATAGGACTACCAAATTGGCATTTAGACTTTCTAAAACAATTAGGATAGCTATAAAGCTAACTAGAACTAGAATTGATAATATGCCACTATTTTTTTCTTGGAGATCTTCAGGGTTTTCTGGATGAAATCATCCCTTTAGGCTCGAGTGATTGTGCCATATTCAATTAAGAAGCAAGGCCACTACTATTTTCTTTAGGAGTATTTGGGGGAGTTCTATTTGATGGTGCTTTAAACCTAAGCACAACTTCCCCTGTGTTTCCACCTTGTATTTTAATGTTGGCTGCAACAAAATACTCTCCCCCAGCTTGATCATCTGGAGTGATGGCAAATACAAAATCAAACCATTCACTGTAACGAATATGACTGATGTCGCTATCGCCAGCTCGCTCCTTCTTTACCCTTTCTATTTCACGGCGAGCTATTGTCTTTTTAAGTTCAATACTCCAGTCTTCATCATCAATTAGTACAAGTTCATTACCAGTATTATAAAAAAGTTGATAATCCACCAAAGTAAACCATAAAGAAACTCCGGTGACTAAGATGTCATTTTTATTGACTTTGATATCAATGTCACTTAACCGTTCGTCAAGTTGCTTTAACTGCCTTTCGTTAAGGTCAAAAAAACCAGATGGTTGTTCTATTTGTACATATACAGCTTTCCCAAGAGCAACATTTACACTTTCTGTGTTTCGAGGATCTTTAACAAAAGCTATTTTTTTAGGGCTTGCAGTAGTTCCTATAGTAGTTGGGGCACAACTAGAGAGCAGTGATAAAAAGATAACTCCAAATATTAGTATAAAAGTCTTCATCATTTCTCCTAAAATTTTAAGTATTAATGTCAAGTTAAGCACTAACAGGTAGACCACCTTTAGGCACCCTAATAATGCAAAAGAAGTGAGTAATTTTTTGCAACAGTTCGGACAGGTGTAAATTGAAATAGTTAAATTTCAAGCTTTTTGCTATTTACCAAAGGTGTTCCTGAGCAATTAATGTTCAACTTAACACTTGTGGTTTTAGATGTTAAAGTAAGGCTTACATGCTCTCACAGGCAGGATCTGCAAATAAACCTTAGGGATGTAGAACATAAGCAGGCATGCAAAAATTGATGTGAAAAATATGCAAGTGTTAGACCTATGCTCCTGTAGAAATAGGACTAGAGCAGGTTTTAAAAATTCATATTTTCTTTTGCATAGGTGCTTATTTGTAGAAAATGCCTGAAAGCTCTTATCTTAAAGAATGTCTAGGCAAGTGTCTTAGAATTAAGATTCAATACTGAACACCTCCTTAAAGGTATTAAACTAAGGTTGTTTCCACTAGTGAGATATCAAGGTTTGGACTTTAGTAAATCAATAAAATCTTGAATAGGAATAGCCCAAACTTAAAAGGTTTTAAGGAGGAATTATTTTCTTGCTCGCAAAAACCTTAAATTAAAGAAGCCTAATTACTTACCAAAATTAGAAGGTTCTAACAAACCAAGGCTAGTTGAGATTGTATAAAGGCCTGTGTCAGCCTCATAATATGAACTAATACCTACCAAGTAGTTTACCCCTGCTTCAGGCGTAAATCCAAGAATACCAATACCCGAAGAGGAAATTGCACCACCACCACTTAGGTTACGTTTATCCTTGTCATAAATAAATAACACTGAGTTAGAGTAATCAAAGTCATCATCTAATGTAATAACTACCTCATTGCCAACAGCTTGCACGCTTATATTGTTACCTAAGTCTGTTAGGTCATAATAATCAATATAATAAGGATAATCCTTATCATAAGTGGTGTCAGGGTTTATCAGATCATCTGTAGTAAGTTCACCTTCTTTGCTATCAACAATTGTGAACTTCCCGAAATCAGAAGGTTTTAGTAAACCTGCAGTAGTTGAGACTCTATAGGAGCCTGTACTATTCCAGTAGCTTTCCTGAGCAGTAACTCCTACTAAGTAACTAACTCCTGATTTTACAGTAAATCCAAGGATTCCATTACTAGAAGAAGCAATCTCACCACCACCACTTGAATGACGCTTATTCCTATCATAAAGAACTAACCTCGAGTCAAAGTTTAAACCACTTTTTAGTACAAGTAACACATCATCACCAATACTTACATTGTTTGTTAAAGCTGTTAAGTCATAATAATCAATGTAGTAAGTATCATAATGATTAGTAGTGTCAGGATTCATCAGATCATCTGTGGTGAGGTTGCCTTTTTTGCTATCAGTAACAGTATATTTACCAAAGTTGGAAGGCTCTAGTGTCCCTAAACTAGTCAAAACTTTGTAGGAGGTTTTTTCTCCATTATACAAAAAGCTGCTAACCCCCACCAAATAATCAACTCCTTCTTTAACCTTAAAGCTAAAGAAACCTATATTTGAAGAGGTAATTACTTTACCACCAGATGCAAAACTACGTTGGTTTTTATTATAGAGAGATAGTTGCAAGTCTGCAATTCTTGCACTTCTTAAGGCAACCACTACCCTATCACCAACAGCTTGCACGCTTAGGGAATTGTCAAGATTCCCTAAATCATAGTAATCAATATAGTGGGTATAATCATTATCAGGGTCTATCAAATCACTTGTAGTAAGGTTGCCATCTTCACTATCAATAAAGTTAACCTTGCCAAAATCAGAAGGCGTCAAATCACCTGAGCTAGTTGAAAGGTTATAAGTACCTGTATCATCCTCATAATTAGAGCTCACACCTATCAGATAGTTAATTTTCGGATTAAGGGTGAAACTTATAAATCCTCGTCCTGAGGAAGTAATGGTACCACCGCCACTTAAACGACGCTTATCTTTGTTATAAAGAAACAAGACTGCTGAAGAATAGGAAAAATTACTTCTTAAAGTTAACACTACCTCTTCACTAGTTGCTTGTGCACTCAAATCACTGCTGAGATCATTTAGGTCATAGTAATCAATATAATAAGGATAGTTAATATTAGAAGTGGTGTCATAGTTTATGAGATCACTTCTAGTTAGCTTACCCTTTTCACTATCAACTACTGGAGGGAACCTACCAAAATCAGATGGCTCTATTAAACCAAAGCTAGTAGATACGGCGTAAGAGCCTGTTTGAGAAGAGTAATTAGAACTTACACCTATTAGATAGTTTATTCCTGACTCCACAGTAAAGCTTAGAACACCTTCACTTGAAGATGAAATTGCACCACCACCACTAAACTGACGTTGGTCCTTATTATAAAGAACTAGGTTAGAGGAAAAGGTGCTTTGCAGAGTAATTACTACTTTATCACCAACTGCTTGCGAATTTAAGGTGCTCTTCAAACCTTTTAAGTCGTAGTAGTCAACATAATAAGGATAGTCAGTAGAATAAGTCCGATCATAATCTATAAGATCATCTGTGGTAAGTTGACCTTCCTGAACACCAGCTAGACAGCGTGTAGCCCAAAAACTTCCTAAAAAGTCATTACCTACTCTTCTTCGGATAGGTGCTTTTGTACCTTGCTGCCAATATAGGGCATAAACTACCCAACTATCTTTATATTTTGTGGAATAGCTCAGGCCTTGTCCATTACAAGTCAGCATTGGACGATTAATACCCTTATTACTTTTAAAAACATTCATAATGTTTCCATTGGCATCAATTACTCTAATCACCTCAGCTCCGTCAGGTTCTTCCTGTTTCCAACTCACAAAAGATTCGCTATCTGAAGAACTAGGATTTGATAACTTATCAACACTAGTATAAATTTTAGTGTAGCTATTGGCATTAATATCATAGCTGCGAATTCTATATCTGCCGTCCTTAAGCAAGCTAACCAAAACAATAATATTACCCCTACCAGTTAATTTAGGATCTTCTTGAGAAAGGGAGCTTGTGAGTACATTAGCACTACTAAATCCTAGATCACGCCAATAAATAGCCCTTCTTCCTTCTTTATCTCCTTCCCATGCCACTCGTGTACCATTAGAATCAAGCGAAATCTCTATATCATTAGTAGTGTTATCAGTCAGTTGTGAAATGCCTGAGTAAGTTAGCAAGTACAGCTCAAAATCTTCTCCATCATGTTCAGCAAAGGCAAAAATCCTACTATCAAAATTGCAGCTTGTTGATTGAATTTGATTTTTGCTCGAGTAAACAAGAAACTTGATGTCCGTGGATTGATCATGAGCGTAAATTTTATAAGGTTTTCTAGCACTTGGCTTATACCTTACATAGCAAATTACCCCATTAGCGCCCGGAAGTGTCCTCTGAGTTTCTAGTTCTTTTTCATAATTCTCCTCCATAGCCAAATTAAGATTGATTTCTTGGCCGATATAGCGTGTAATGCCTTCTGTACCTTCAATTTCTTGAAATAGGCTAGGAATATCAAGTTTGGCCTTAGAGGTATCTTCATCAGTAAATAGAGGGGCTTCCTCGAGTTCTGATACAGGACTAGAATTGCCTTTAGGTGTAGTCTGACAAGCACTTAGAATGCAAATTCCTAAGGCAATAACCAAAAACTCTTTCATAACAAACTCCTTAATACTTGTTTGGAACAGTTCTTTTTGTTCCTGAAGTTATAATTGCAAAATCTGTAAAAGCAATTGAAAAAGTCGGAGTTAAGAAGTTATCAGCAGTTTACTTTGCTCTAAACATCTTACTACTTTATTGTCATAAAGGATTCCCCAAAGATTTATCATGACTGTACTCCTTAAAATATTTCTTATTGATAACTCCCCGAACTTTAATGCTTAATGCAGGAAATTATTAGTTTTTCTTAAGCGAAGTCCTCCTCCTTCACAACCTCAACTAGCTTAGCGCTTGCCCCTATCAAGATGAGTTATAAATATTGGCCCAATACCGTGCCATCTTTACTCTGAGCTTCATAAATGTGCTCACCTCTAAATCAGCACTTTCGCCACCTTCTCCATCATCATCTTCTTCACCATCATTATCACCATTTTCATCATCCTCATTATTTTCATTGCTGTTTTCGTCTTTACTAGTTTTGAAAAAAATAATTGAAATTGTTTGATTCCCGCTTTCCTCTAACACTAAGACTTCAAGCTCATATTCTGTATCTGGTTCAAGAAACTTAGCAGATACAGTTAAGTTGTCTCTATCTGCAGGTACATGCACATCGAAAGTTGGTCTGGAATAACCATTTGGATCATCTTCCACATTCTTTTGTGATTATGACTTCATATGCTGTGATTGTAGCTGGATCACCTTTTATGGTTTGAGTAACAGGTTCCCAGCTAACGACTAAATTGTTAAGGGAAACTACATCATCTTCTAAAGGAAATTTGATAGTTGGTGCTGCTGGAACATCATGAGAGAAAGTTGCAGCTCCAGTTAGCCCTTTTCCCTCAAAGGTCACCCCACGAACTTCGTACTGACCTTCAGGAAAATCTGCCATAAGATCCCCATAAGAGAACTCCGAACTGAGTGGTTCTCTTGACTCAAATAAAATTCCACCTATAGTGAGATCCTCAAATTGTTCCAAAGGCTTAACTGTTAATGCCTGTGTGCCATTGGAGTCATAGACGCAAAGCTTAGAATAGTCACTACTATCGAAAGCGCCGTGAACACCTATATCATCATCAGTAAAATAGTATTCTATATACAACTTAGCCGCATCAATAGACACTGTTGCTTCCTGTGTTGGCGTGCAAGTAATCTGATCACTCACTTTTGAAAGCTGTGAAAAGCGTGCTGTTACAGTAAAACAACCTAAAATCAATAAGCTAGAAGTTAAGTAGATAAGGACATTTTTCTTCATAATTATAGTTCCTTCCGCTATTAGAGACCTCTTTAGCTAGAGCCGCTATAGAAAATGAATGTTGAAATTGAGTTGAAGTCCTAATTTACTAATTACAACTACCTTTAATAGTATTATCATCAGTTTATAGAAAAGTAATAGGGGTTTATAGACATACATAAACATTTAACAAAATAGTCAAATTCCCACACTACTCCAACATTTGTTGTTTAAAATGTATGTCTTATGCACAATAGCTCGCAGTTATGTCAGAGACAACAAACCCTAAAAGAGTCTTAAATAACTTTAAAGTCTTTCCCAAATGGCAAGGCTTTACCTCAATGGGCCTTTGTGCATAACTTTTTACTATAGTAAGTATCTATTAACTACTTTTTTGCAGATTAATTTGTAACCTATACAGAACCCTAAACAATAATATGCTTTACTGGTGCTTCTTTTATGATACTTCCTTGATTCTTCTCTCATGATATTGTTGCATGGTTTGATAAATTATAATGTTATGGTGATCGATAGATCCTAAATTCAATTGTAAGGAGCTATGTCTAGACATAAAATTAAGTGTGGGGTTGTGTACAAGATATACAACCTAAGTGTTTAAGATTTTTTGCACTAGCAATCATTTATATACAAGAAAGGTAGAATTACAATAGTGAAAGCAAAATTATTTAGATTTACTACTGGGGTTTTTAGTTTATTAATGTTAATAAGTATTTTATTTTTTTCTCTAGCCCAGACGGGCACACCATTTCAACGTGATGACACACCCGGTGATGACGTATTTGATCTTACTGAAAAAGAAGTTGCTCGCAGGGTTAATGCTGTAGAATCGCTGATAGCAGAATGTATGGCTGAAAACGGGTTTGAATATTATCCTGTTGACTATGCAACTATTCGTGCAGGCCTTGATTTAGCCAGTGAGTTTGAATATGGCTTTGAGTACTTTTCTGTTGACTACTCAACCATTCGTGCTGCAATGGAAAGTGGTAGTGACTTTATAGAAAGATTTGGCTATGGAATTTCAACATTTTATGGTCAGGAAGGTCAAATTGCAGATGGTGAAGGTGACAGAAATACAGAGTACTATAGGTCTCTTTCAGAAGCAGACCAAGTTGCTTATGATCAAATACTTTATGGAGAAAACAAGGATGCTACTTTACTAGTAGCTCTTGATAGTGAGGACTTTTCAAAAACAGGTGGCTGCACTAAAGAAGCAGTCTCACAAGTGTTTAGTCCAGAAGAGACAGCAACTATAAATTTCCAAAGTGACCTCGAGAGTCGCGTAGAAAATGATAGAAGAATTATAGCTGCTTATAAGAAATGGTCTGAATGTGTGCTTGATGCTGGGTATACTTTTGAGAGACCTGCTGATATTTCAACGTCACTTACCGCTAGGCTCGAGGAAATCACTAATGGCCAACCCTTGGAAGAACTAAGTGAGAGTCAACTAGCTGATTTAGAAGAGTTACAAGCAGAGGAAGTTGATTTGGCTTCGGTTGACATAGAATGTGAGGAGGAACATTTGGCTGACATTAAAGAAGAAGTTGAAGAAGATCTTTCAGGTGAATAATCAATCTAGTAGTTAGTATTTAGAAGTTAGTAGATAACACACTGAAACCCTATTAACTTCTAGTTTCCTCTAAGCACTAATTAATTCAGAAATATTTACAAGAACTTTTACACTCCTGCTTAGGACAGCTCATTTATAATGAAGAATACCCGTAAAGCAATTTTAACGCTTTTAATAATTGTCATTGCTGCAGGTGCAGGATGGTTTGCTGGCACACGAATTACCTCGCCAGCTGAAGTGGCTGCTCAAGCGTTACCTCCAGAACCTTCCCCTATTCTTGTGCCTGTAGAACAACGAGTGCTTTCTACTGATGTAATCACTAGGGGAACAGCTAAATTTGGTCAACCCAGAGAAATTTTACTTCAACCTTCTGTTGTTAAAAATGAATTAGGAATTGTTACTGCTGTTCCTACTTTAGGAGAAGTCATTGAGGAGGGAGATGTTTTATTAACAGTTTCAGGACGACCAGTGTTGGTACTAGCAGGAGAAGCACCAACATATCGTGATATGGGTTTAGGAGCGTCTGGGGTAGATGTTATGCAACTCGAGCAAGCACTAGCCCGTCTTGGCTATGATCTGGGAAACATTGATGGTGTTTATGATAATAATACTGCAACTGCTGTAGAAGCTTTTTATCTAGCAGCAAAAGCAAAACCGTTCCAACCTTCACAAGATCAATTTGCCACCTTGCAAGACTGGTACATTCAGTTCGGTGGTTCTTCTCCTATACTAATCCCTACATCTACTCAATCTGATAATTCTAGTTTACCTGTTATTGTCCCTACTGATGAATTAGTGTTCCTCCCTGAATTACCACTAAGAGTTGATACAATTATCGCAAAACGTGGCGATCCTGCTCAGGGGCCACTTGTTAAAGTAACTAATTCAAAATTAGCAGTTGATCTTTCGCTAAGGATTAATGATGCAAAATTTATCCAATTAGGTATGCCTGCTACCATAGATGAACAATTGTTAGGAATCAAAGTAACTGGTGAAGTTTCCTTTATAGCAAGTCAGCCGGGTACTCATGGTGAAGATGCCTTTCATGTTCATGCAGAAGTTGCTGTTGATGATGCCCCCCCTACAATGATAGGGGCATCAGTTCGTGTCAAGATCCCTGTTGAATCAACAGCTGGAGAGGTCCTTGCTATACCTGTGAGTGCTTTATCACTTTCTCCAGATGGGACATCACGTATTCAAGTAAAACGTGATGAAAAATTTGAGTACCTTACAGTAGATCTAGGGCTTTCAGCTAGTGGTATGGTTGAAGTGGTTCCTACAGTTGGTTTACTTGTAAAGGGTGATATGGTTATCGTAGGCTTTGATTAATCAGCTCCAAGACAATGAATACCTGGGAGTAAATACTTGTGAGTTTACCCTCGACCAAAGGGAAGTTTTTTTTTGGAATTTGAATTAGTAGTCAAAAGCCAGTAAATACTAGTCATTAGGGATTTACTATGCTGGCTACTAACTACTTCTTTTAGAAGTTAGGAATAGTGCCTTGTGGCAAATGTTATTGAGCTTTCACAAATAGAGCGTCGCTTTGGAACTGATCCTGTTATTGAAGTGCTTCGTGGTGTCAACTTTGTAGTACGCAAAAGAGAATGGGTATCTATTGTTGGTGCGTCTGGTTCAGGTAAATCTACTTTACTTAACATTATTGGTTTATTAGATAAGCCTTCTAGTGGAAAATATAGTTTTGAGGGTATAGATGTAGCCTCATTATCAGATCGTCAATTGGCAGGATTGCGTAGTCAGAGAATTGGTTTTGTTTTTCAATCCTTTAATTTATTAACCCACCGCACTGTTATAGAAAACGTTATGATGGCTGAGGTTTATCGCGCAGGTGAACGAGCAAGTCGTGGTGAGCGAGCTGCTGAAGCACTCAAGCGTGTCGGGCTCTCACATCGTCTCAATCACTCCCCTGTTCACTTATCTGGGGGGGAACGTCAACGCGTAGCTATTGCTCGAGCTATCATAGGCTCACCTGCTATCTTACTTTGTGATGAACCTACAGGAAACCTTGATTCAAAGACTACAAAAAGTGTACTTGAACTTTTTAGAGACCTTCATGAAAAGGGTTTAACCCTTGTGATGATTACGCATAGCCAAGAAGTAGCTGAGTATAGCTCCATACAAGTTAAACTTGTTGATGGACAATTGAGTGAGTATTCCCTCAAAAAAGAAATTGCCAAGAGAGCTTTGAACCAAACTAAGGCTAATGGCGAACAATCCAATGAAGATGCTGAGGGTCCCTTAGGTTTCTTTAAGAAGTTGAAAGTATCTGGTTTTTACAATTATTGAAATTCTTCATTTTGACACACGTGTCCTACTAAGAAGTAAATAGCTAATGCCCCAGAATTATAGTGACTCTAAAGAATCTTCTTATCGTAAGACTCTAGCGATGAATAAAAGAACCTTGGGTCAATATCACCCTAAGGTAGCTCAAAATCTTCATGATCTGGCATCCGTACTAAAAGCTCGAGGTAAGTATAGTGAAGCTGAGTCTTTATATCAGCAAGCTTTAGATATACGTGAAGATGTACTTGGCCCTGAACATCCTGACGTATCACAAACTCTCAATGACTTAGCACATCTTTTACATGTTCAAAGTCGATTCGCTGGTGCAGAGCCTTTATATCGCCGTGCCCTAGCTATACGTAAAAAAGTATTTGGCTTAGAAAATCCTGATTCAGTAACTAACCTTCGTAACCTTGCAGGGGTGTTAAGAGCAAGAGGTAAGTACAAGGAGGCTGAATCTTTGTATAGAGAAGCCATAGCCATACAAGAAAAATTACATGGCCCTGAACATCCTAAGACGTTGAAGAGCCTTAATAGTCTTGCAAGATTATTAAAGGCACAAGGCAAAAACAGTGAAGCCACAGATTTACACCACAAGGCTTTAAATTTACATGAGAAATTACGTGAACATAATCCTGAAAAAGTAAAACAAGAGCAACAACCTCTTATCTTAGATGGAGTAGTAGCTTTAGAAATTCCAAACCAACCTCTTATAGAATCTCAGCAACCAAGCACAACTCATGACCAGAGAGTAAAAGTACTACCATCAAGCATAACACTAGCAGACTTACTAAGTGAAAGCATAGCAGGATTGTTTTCAAGGCCAAGTAGAATGATACTAACCATCATTGGTACAATGATCGGCCTAGCTTCTTTAGTTGCCACCCTAGGTCTCTCTAAAACTGCTGGTAACCGCATCATTGGTCGTTTCGATGAACTGGCTGCTACTTCTGTGGTAGTAAGCCCCAGAGTTGATGCAGTTAGTCCCTATGGACCACTCCTTCCTTGGGATAGCGGAGAAAGACTGCAACGCCTAAACGGTGTTGTTGCTGCAGGAACCCTTACCCAAATTGATATTGGCAACGACACTGTCAACTCTGCTCCTATTCGTGATCCTAAAACTGCTAGCACTGTTACTGCTTCTGTTTGGGCTCTTTCTCCTGATGCTTTTCGAGCTACTAGGGCACAACTACAAGCAGGACGTCTTTTTGATGAAGGACATTCTCAACGAGCTGATAAAGTAGCTATTCTAGGACCAACTGCAGCAGAAAACCTAAAAATTGATCGAGTGAATCAACTACCTGCATTAACCATAGGTGATGACTTGTATTTAGTAATAGGTATATTAGAAAATATTGAAAGACAACCAAAATTATTAGGTTCTGTGATTATTCCACAAGGTACAGCACAAGAGTATTACCACATAACATCACCAGAACTAGTGATGGTAGAAACAGAAATAGGAGCAGCATCACTGATTGCTAAACAAGCCCCAATAGCTCTAAGGCCAGACGACAAATCACTTTTACGAGTAGCATCACCTTTAGAACCACAGCGAGTTAAAGATGCAGTGCAAAGTGATCTAGACAAACTATTTTTATTACTAGGAGGAGTAGCATTGTTAGTTGGAGCGATAGGAATAGCAAACATGACGCTAGTGTCAGTGATGGAGAGAACAGGAGAAATAGGACTTAGACGAGCACTAGGAGCTACTAAGCCACAAATAGCATTTCAGTTTTTATTGGAGAGTAGTTTACTAGGATTAGTAGGAGGGATATTAGGAGCAAGCTTAGGAACGTTTGTAGTTGTTGGTGTAGCAGCCTTTCAAGGGTGGACACCTGTTCTGGATGCATGGGTACCTCTTGCTGCTCCATTGGTTGGGATAATCATTGGTTTATTCTCAGGTCTTCAACCAGCTGTAAAGGCTGCTTCTCTTGAACCTGTTGAAGCTCTTCGAGCTGGTACTTGAACTCTGAACATTATGGTTGCCTAAACAAAATCTCAACAATTTCTAAATAAGATCCATACATAAAATTGTAAAATTATTAAACAGTTGAAGGCAAAAGCTTTCACAAAGTATAGTGAAACTACACCTCACTATCAGAAAGGAAACTTCAATGAAAAAAGTTGTTTACATCGGCTTAGTATTAGCATTAGTAGGTCTTACTATAAGAGGTCCTAGTCTAGTTGTTGCTCAAGAAGATTTTGAAGACGGGTCTGTAGAAAACTATACTGAAGATGAACTCTGGGGTGAGGATTTTTATGAATATGATACTCTAGGTATTCTGTCTGGTTTGAAAGAGGGTACTGTCGTAGAGTTAAACCTATTTAATGGTAATCCTGACGATTTAGGCGCTGTGGTGGCTAGCAATAACTTTATTTTTGGAAAAGCAAGTCTAAGGCATGCCTTCAATGTCCTTTTTGATGTAGCAGGAGATGCTGACTATGATCATTTGGTAATTACAGCTGGTGATAAAAGTCAAACCAGTTACATGCATCAGGATAAGGAAACATTCATGCGGAGTTTGTATTAAAAGTCAGATTGTGGAAATAAAGTGGTGTTCAGAAATGATGATTTTTAGGTAAAGCTTTGGGAAAAGGTATGTCTTTCTAGTAAGTATTCAGCATCAAGATAGGTTAGCTACCTTAAGATGAAATGATTGCCAAAGGGGAAATTTAATTTTAATGTACACAAATAAATGCTGCCTATAAGTTGGCATTACAAATAGTTGCTAAAAATCTTTTCCTTTTTAAACTAAAACAGCGTGTAGTTCAGAACTACACGCTGTTCTCTGTGTTGAAGTGTTTTTAGGTCTGGCAGCTATCTATATCTAGGAAGATTTTGCTGTTGTAATTGTTCTTGTATTTGTAACTGATCTATAGGTAAAACTTCTTGGTCGAATCTGTCCAAGGGAAAAGGAGGACAGGATAAGCATACGGGACCGGGCCAAGGCCAAGGAATCGGTTTTGGTTCAGGAACTGGGATAGGGGGCAAGTATTGAACAGAACCAGACTTTCCAACAACATAATTTGGGGTACTAACTACAGACTTAGAGTTAAGACTAGCTTGGTTTTCTGCTAAAGCAAAAGCGGTAATAAGTACAACTATTGTTAATAAAATCTTTTTCATTAGAAACTTCCTTTCTTAAAGTTCGTTTTTTGAACGAAACTTAATCTTTCTTATGATTTTAATTTCACTTTATTTACCTCTCTAGTTTTTAAAGGGGCGTCTCAAAGTGATAGTAGAAGTATGTCATTTTAGCTAAGGCTGTACCTGAATTAATCTGAAGGTTTGTTAAGTTTTTGAAAGCTGCATAGTCAACACTTAATAAGTGCTTGTAAGTTTCTGCTGGGGTTCAAATTAGTAGCTAGTAGCCAGTAGGGATTCTACTATGCTGACTACTGGTTACTAACTACTTTTAAAAACTAATTACTCCAAAGGCGTTCACAGAACTTTTAAACCTCTGCTTATATCTTCCAAATACAGTCCAGCATTTTTTCAACATTTTTTCAACATTTTTTTCCTAAGCTAGCAGTGGCTGAAAGGCCATGACTTTAGTTTAAGGAGTATTTTAGAATGGCAAAAAATTTCAAACTTATCACTGGAATTCTTAGTCTAATAATTTTAGTAAGCCTTTTGTTTCCCTCCCTAACCCAAACAAGTACACCTTTTCAACGTGATACAACACGTGGTAATGATTCATTTGATCTTACAGAAAAAGAGGTTGCCCGTAGGGTTAATGCCGTAGAACCACTAATTGCAGAGTGTATGGCTGAAAATGGATTTGAGTATTACCCAGTTGACTATGCAATTATTCGTGCTGCACTTGATTTTATTGACAGTATTAATATTGAGATTCGTTTTACGACCCTCTCTCTAAGTTATGGAACTGTTGTTGCTATAAAGGAAAACGTCAGTGATTTCAAAGAAAGATTTGGTTATGGAATTTCAACATTTTATGGACAAGAAGACCAAATTACTAGTGCTGAGGGTGATAGAAATATGGAATATTACAAATCCCTCCCAGAAACTGACCAAATTGCCTATGACCAAGTACTCTATGGGGAAGATAAGGGTGCTACCTTCCTAATGGCCCTAGATAACGAATCTTTTGTAAGAACAGGTGGTTGCCTTAAAAAGGCAGCAGAGCAAATATTTAGCCCAGAGGAGGTTTCAGCTGTCAATTTCCAAACTGATCTCGAGAGTCGGGTAGAAAACGATAAGCGAGTGCTTGCTGCCTATAAGGAATGGTCTAAATGCCTACTTGATGCTGGCTATGTTTTTGAAAAACAAGACGATATTCCAACATATCTTATGACTAGACTTGAAGAAGTCACTGGTAATCAGCCCCTAAGTGAACTAAGCAATACCCAACTAGCTGAACTAGAAGAACTACAATCAGAAGAAGTTGATTTAGCTGTTGTTGATATAGAGTGTGAGGAGGAATATTTAGAAGAAACTAGAGATGAAGTTGAAGAAGAGCTTTACTTGGAACTAAGGTGACATTTTTGTTGCTAGCAAGGGGAAATGGCAAAGTAAGCTATTATCCTTGTAAGCAATCGATTTAATAGCCAATATGAGCTAGGCAGACCTAAGCGCTACTTTAATGGTCTAACTACTCAACCTAGAGCTTAGTTTAACAGTAGCGCCCTTATTTTCTTCGTCTCAATTTTGATTTGGATTTGTTGACAAAGCTAGGGCACTAATAATTTCACAAAATATTTTTTAGATCATTATGAAGTTCAAACAAAGGAATTTAAAGACAGTGATTCGTTTTTTTGTGACAATACTTGCTTTTTTAATAGTTACAGTGACTTTAGCTCAAGCTAGAACTGAAACTCTAGTCGAGTTTTTGGCTGCCTTGGATAATAATTTAAGTTTAGAGGCAGCTCGAGCATCACTGCTTGCTTCAGAAGCAAACCTCCGTCAAGCACGCGATCCTGCCAAAGTTGAAGTTGGTGCAATATATGATAGTGAACCTGACTTATCTTCAGCAACAACAATAGTTTCTACAGATCTTGTCCTACGTCCATTTATATTTGGTAGTGCTGCCGAGGAAATGCAAAAGCGTAAGCTTGAACTCAAACAAGCCCAGCTGGATTATAATGAAACACTAAGTAGATTAGAAGCACAAGCGCTTGAAGCTGCCTTTAACGTCAAGATAAGCAAGCTAAGACTAGTATTAGCAACTCAAAAGCATCAGCTAGCAACTGAAGAACTATCTGCCATACTAACTAAATTTGATGCTGGTGTAGCTACAATTCGTGAAAGGCGTGATGCAGAGCTGGCTTTAATAGAAGCACAGAGCTTACTAACTAAAGCTGAGATAGAGCTAACTCTGGCTGAGCAAATGCTTAGGAGTTTTGTAGGTGACAGGCCTCTAGAAATTATACCAGAATTACCTATACCCCAAGGAGACTTTTTAGAAGTAGCTCGAGCACAAATTGCTGTTGATATTGCTAAAGATTCAAGAGAAGCTACTAAACAAACATTTTTACCTGTTTTAGACGCTAGTTACAATTATCATTTGTCATCACAAAGTACTCTTAGTGCTTCTATTAATTCAAGTACTTTTCAACCTCGTTTGGGTTACATCTATGAAGTTTCTGCCAGCCATACACCCGGTAGTAGCTTTAGTGTGGGTTTGTCAATGACAATTTCAGTGAGTGATTTTGATGCTCTAGATGCTAGAAGCCGTGAATTGCAGGCTGCTGAGAAGGCTTTAGACAACGCACTCCAAGAAGCAGAGCTACAACTACAAAGAATAGAAAACAACTATTTTTATGCACAACAAGAGTTAAATCTAGCGCAAAACAAGTTTGAGGATGCACAGCTAGATTTGCAAGAAGCTAAGGCACAAGAAAGTTTAGGTTTGACGACTTCCCTTGTTACACAACGCGCTGCTGTTGCACTTACAGAAGCTGAGCTAAATCTTCAACTTGCTGAACTTGCTGTTTCACAATCTGTACTGGAATATTACAAGCTTTATGCTCAACCCATTTCGGAGACTTTACCATGAGACACCTTATTTACTTACTGATTTATCTACTCCTTCACCTCAGTTTTGTTTATGCCCTTACCTTAGCAGAGGTATTAGCTCAAGTTCCCAATCAGGCTAATATTTTAACTTTACAGCTCGAGTTGCAAGATGCTGAACAGAGCCTAAGCCGTATTCAGGGAGACCCTTTGGGTTTAAGACCTGATCTAGTTAAAGCTGAACATCGCCTTGCACTAGCTCAGGCTGATTTACAACGTGCTAACTATCAAGCAGCTTTGGATTTAACCACTGCTTATACAGAAGTAATAGAGGCAAGGGCTCAACTTAATATCTCTACCCAACAAGTTGCTTTAGCTGAACGTTTTCTTGAAGGTGCTCGAGTTCGTCAGCGCAATGGCAGTGCTACTGCTCTTGATGTTGAGGATGCCAATACCACTTTTGAAAAAGCCCAAAAGGATTTACGTTTCTCGCAAGAGAAACTTGCTTTAGCAAAAAATCAATTGGAGACTTTTTTAAACACAGCAGTAGATCCTGCTTCCCTAGCATTAATTCCAGAACGCGGTTTAGTTTCACTACCCCAGATTGAGGCAGTTTTAGCAGTCAGTGAGCAACACCCTGACAGGCTTACTTCTCGCCAGTCACTAGAAATAGCACGACTTGATTATGAAACTCTTAGCCCAATCTATGCTGCCCCCGTTGAAATTGAGCTTGCACGAACACAACTCGAGGCAGCTCGTGGAGCGGAAAGCACTCAGCAGGAAGGTTTTGCCTTAGAGGTTCGTCGTCTTTATGCCCAAGTAATTTCAACAGGTGAGGCCTACATTGTTGAGCAAACTGCTTTGGCTAATGCTCGCACTAGACACAGCTCTCAAAGGCAACGTTTTGAGCAGGGTTTACTTTCTGAGGTTGATTCACGCCAAGCTGAGCTAGACGCAGTGGTAGCGGAATTTGATGCTCTAAAAGCTTATAATGATTACCTTAAATCCTTACTAACTTTACAGGTTGGCACAATGATGGACTTAGCTATTGGTTTAGGTAGTAACTAGCTATGAAGATCTTAATTGCTGTTCTTATCTTGAGTAGTTTTGTGGGAGCACAAGATACTGTGCAAGATGCTGTAGCAACCAATCCCCTAGAAGTTGAAGTTGTTATTGCAAAAATAGATAAACTCACTGCTACACGAGTTACTTCAGTAACCATTGGGCCAGCTGTGGAGAGTAAGGTTACAGCTACAACAGCAGCTCCAATAGCTGAAATCCTAAAACGTAAAAACCAGAAGGTTACATCAGGTGAAGCAATTATAAAACTTGATACCAAAATACTTAAGTTGCAAGTCCAAAGTGCCCAATTGGATATAGAACGTGCTCAAGTAGAGTTACTTCGTGCCCAACAAGCTAGCAAGGAAACTATTAACCAAACCACTACTCAATTACAATTTGCCCAAAAAAGTGAACGGCTAGCCCAAAAACAATACCAAGAAGGACTAGAACTCTACGAAATAGGCATTATTTCTAGAAATGAACTTACCAACATCGAGACCCAACTTGATCAAGCAAAAGCAAATCTTAGCCAAATCCAAGGAGATCTTGCTAGAAGCCAGCGTGCTGGCACAGGAGATTTAGAGCTTTTGTACTTACAAGTTGAGCAAGCCAGAAATCAACTTGCTCAACTTCAAGTTTCGCTTGATAGTGCTGTTGTAACGGCACCCTTTAATGGGGAGATTGTTGAATTTTTTGTGACCCTAGGTGAGTCTGTACAAGACGGAACCCCTTTATTTCATATCATTAGCACTACTGAACAAGTAGCCCGCTTTAATGTTCCTGTAGATATAGCAGATAGCCTCGAGGCTGAAGGCTTGGTTTGGATCAAACATGGAGGACTTGACTACGCTGCACAGGTAATCACAGTTAGTCATGTAGCTGTAGATACCCAACTTGTAGAAGTAATAGCACAACTTTATGACTCGAAAACTCGCATTCCTAATGGCACGGTGGCACAACTGCCATATGTTTACACCATTGGGGAAGGCGTTTTGCTTCCTGTTGATGCACTACAACATAAAGCAGGTAAGAGCTATGTCTACATTGCGAAAGATGGCAAAGCCCAGCACCAAGAGGTAAATGTGCTAGCAGGTTCCGAAGACAAGGTACAGGTTAAAGGTATTGCTGAGGGAGTTGAAGTAGTTTCCCCAGTATCTTCAGGACTGTTTGATGGGCTCGAGATAAAAGTACTAAGTTCTAGCAAGGTCCAGTCATCAGGCAATGAAAACGAGTATAGGTAGGTAAATGATGAAAAATACTCACAAAATCATAATAACACTCTTGACAATCGTAGCTGCAGCAGGTGCAGGATGGCTAGCTGGTATACGAATTACTTCACCAGCAGAAGTTGCTGCCGCAGCAGAACCACCCGAGCCTTCACCTATTTTGGCACCTGTCCAGCAGAAAGTGCTTTCTACTAACATAATTACTCGTGGTACCGCTAAGTTTGGTCAACCAATGGATGTTTTGCTTGAACCCTCTGTTGTTAAAGCAGAATTAGGGATTGTCACTGCTGTTCCTACTTTGGGAGAGGTCATTGAGGAAGGGGATATTTTACTGACAGTTTCGGGTCGCCCAGTGCTGGTATTGGCAGGATTAGTACCAACATATCGTGATATGGCACTCGGAGCATCTGGGACAGATGTTATGCAGCTAGAGCTTGCACTAGCTCGCCTTGGTTATGAGCCGGGAGGTATAGATGGTATTTACGATAGTAGTACTGCTGCTGCAATCGAGGCTTGGTATCTAGCAGTAGGGGTACAACCGTTCCGACCTTCTAAAGATCAATTTGCTTCTTTACAAAACTGGTATACGCAATTTGGTGGTTTTGATGCTACAGTTGCAGCAAGTTTAATTACTGTGCCCTTACCTGCTATTGTTCCAACTGACGAATTAGTCTTTCTACCTGAATTGCCACTAAGAGTTGACACAGTGATTGCAAACCGTGGTGATCCTGCCAGTGGTCCTCTTGCTAAGGTTACTAACTCGAATCTGGCAGTTGATTTATCGCTCAGAACTGCCGATGCTAAGTTCCTAAAGTTAGGTATGCCTGCTACCATAGATGAACCGCTATTAGGTATTCAAGTAGTTGGAGAGGTCTCCTTTGTAGCAAACCAACCGGGCACTTATGGAGAGGATGCTTTTCATGTTCATGCAGAGGTTGCAGTTGCTAGCCCTCCCCCAACAATGATTGGAGCTTCGGTTCGCGTTAAGATTCCCATTGAATCAACTGATGGGGAAGTTATTGCTGTACCTGTAAGTGCCTTGTCGCTTGCTGCTGATGGAACTTCACATATACAAGTAAAACGTAGTGAGGAATTTGAGTACCTTACAGTAACATTAGGACTTTTAGCTAGCGGCATGGTCGAGGTAACTCCTGTATCTGGTTCCCTTGTACCAAATGATTTGGTTGTCATAGGATTTAATTGATTAGGAGCAATGCCTTGTGACAAACGTTATTGAACTTTCACAAATAGGACGTCGCTTTGGCACTAATCCTGTTATTGAAGTACTCCATGATGTCAACTTTGTGGTACGCGAAAGAGAATGGGTGTCTATTGTTGGTGCGTCTGGTTCAGGTAAATCTACTTTGCTTAACATTATTGGCTTGCTTGATAAAGCATCTAGTGGGAAATATAGTTTTGAGGGAATAGAAGTAGCCTTATTATCAGATCGTCAACTAGCAGGACTGCGTAGCCGAAGAATCGGCTTTATTTTCCAATCTTTTAATCTATTAACCCATCGGACTGTTATAGAAAATGTAATGATGGCTGAGGTTTACCGTGCAACTGAGCGAGCGAGTCGTCGCAAGCAAGCTACTGAAGCACTTGAACAGGTTGGACTTTCACACCGTCTCAATCATTCACCTGTTCATCTATCTGGAGGGGAACGTCAGCGGGTGGCTATTGCTCGAGCTATCCTAGGTTCACCTGCAATCTTACTTTGTGATGAACCTACAGGAAATCTTGATTCAAAGACTACAGAGAGTATTCTTGAGCTTTTTAAGAATTTGCATGAGCAAGGTTTGACCCTTGTGATGATTACACATAATCAAGAGGTTGCTAAGCATAGCTCGAGACAAGTTAAAATTCTTGATGGGCAGTTAAGCGAGAGTTTTTGATGATAACACTTAAGAAAACTAGAGTAAAGGGTGTTGTATATAGAAAGAATGCTTCAAAAGTACTACCATCAAGCATAACACTAGCAGACCTACTAAGTGAAAGCATAGCAGGATTGTTTTCAAGGCCAAGTAGAATGATACTAACCATCATTGGTACAATGATCGGCCTAGCTTCTTTAGTTGCCACCCTAGGTCTCTCTAAAACTGCTGGTAACCGCATCATTGGTCGTTTCGATGAACTGGCTGCTACTTCTGTGGTAGTAAGCCCCAGAGTTGATGCAGTTAGTCCCTATGGACCACTCCTTCCTTGGGATAGCGGAGAAAGACTGCAACGCCTAAACGGTGTTGTTGCTGCAGGAACCCTTACCCAAATTGATATTGGCAACGACACTGTCAGCTCTGCTCCTATTCGTGATCCTAAAACTGCTAGCACTGTTACTGCTTCTGTCTGGGCTCTTTCTCCTGATGCTTTTCGAGCTACTAGGGCACAACTACAAGCAGGACGTCTTTTTGATGAAGGACATTCTCAACGAGCTGATAAAGTAGCTATTCTAGGACCAACTGCAGCAGAAAACCTAAAAATTGATCGAGTGAATCAACTACCTGCATTAACCATAGGTGATGACTTGTATTTAGTAATAGGTATATTAGAAAATATTGAAAGACAACCAAAATTATTAGGTTCTGTGATTATTCCACAAGGTACAGCACAAGAGTATTACCACATAACATCACCAGAACTAGTGATGGTAGAAACAGAAATAGGAGCAGCATCACTGATTGCTAAACAAGCCCCAATAGCTCTAAGGCCAGATGACAAATCACTTTTACGAGTAGCATCACCTTTAGAACCACAGCGAGTTAAAGATGCAGTGCAAAGTGACCTAGACAAACTATTTTTATTACTAGGAGGAGTAGCATTGTTAGTTGGAGCAATAGGAATAGCAAACATGACGCTAGTGTCAGTGATGGAGAGAACAGGAGAAATAGGACTTAGACGAGCACTAGGAGCTACTAAGCCACAAATAGCATTTCAGTTTTTATTGGAGAGTAGCTTACTAGGATTAGTAGGAGGGATATTAGGGGCAAGCTTAGGAACGTTTGTAGTTGTTGGTGTAGCAGCCTTTCAAGGGTGGACACCTGTTCTGGATGCATGGGTACCTCTTGCTGCTCCATTGGTTGGGATAATCATTGGTTTATTCTCAGGTCTTCAACCAGCTGTAAAGGCTGCTTCTTTAGAACCTGTTGAAGCTCTTCGAGCTGGTACTTAACAAACCTCATGTCACCCCTCTAAAAGATTTGGTAAGTGGGGAAAATACTCCCTCTAGGATAATGACTGAACCTACCTCGAGTCAACATTTACTGTGACATAGGTACTCATTTGCTGATTTTGAGCTTGATATGGTGTAATTTCTGCTAGGATTCGGCCCAGAAAGCTTAATAGTAGTATCGCTAATAGATAAATAAAGAGTAGTTGTATTTTTGATTGAGCAGTTTTGTTTTCCACTTTAAGTTCACCTTTCAGCTTTCCATTCAAACCTTTTAGGAAAGATTGAATTAACCATAGAATATATAAAAGGGTGTTAAGTTAACATAAAAATCCTTTGCCAGTCGCTTAATTGGCTTAAGCTACTCAAAAATAAATTCCTTGAACTTCTGATCATAATCTAAGGTGAATCTTAGATCCTTTTCAGAATGTTTCCTAAGGCCGAATGTAACTCATATCTCCAAAGGAGTAACTTTCCTGGGTTCTCCAGGTAAGAACATTAGTTCAATAATAATTATGATGCAATTATTCTTCTATTTGATGAGGTTTATTTTATGAATTTTTAATATAAAGTGTTAAAGCAAGCTAAAATTTACTTAGAAATCTTGTAAATTCCAAGCCTAAGATACCCTTTCAAAGGCAGTCTTGGAATTTACGGATTTAACTTTTAACAACCATTACCCTCTTTATCCCAAAGCATTCGCCTTCTCCTTCCTAAAAATGAACCTTAAAACCTTGTAACCCTTAAAAGCATTATTTTCTTTATCCCAAAGCATTGGTCTCCTTTGTGGAAATAGATGAACCCCATAACCTAATAACTACTCTTTAATAGCTCAAAATATCAGCTCCTCTTTGTCCCGAAACATCAGTCGCTCATTTATCCCTGTTAAGTAACAACTAGATATTTAAGTTTAGTTGAAGATGCTCAATGAACAGTTAACAAGAAAAAATCCCTGTTAACTGATTGGTATTTTAACATGGAAAATTTAATATTTGAATTAGAAATTTATGAGAGTAAAAATCCTTAATCTATTCTTTATTTATATCCTCGAGAAAAGTGTATTCTAGCGTAGTAGTTTTTCTAGTGACTTTTACTCGCCTGCTTATTTAGATAGATAATCTTTTACAGCTCGAGCTGCAGTATTACCCACTAGATCACTAAGTTGCTTCAAATCTGCTTGTTTAATTTCATCAATACTAGAGAAGTTTTCTAGTATTAAATCGCGCTTTCTAGGACCAATACCTACAACATCATCAAGAATACTCTTCTTCATAGCTTTGGTGCGTTGTTTGCGGTTAAAGCCTACAGCTGTTCGATGTGCTTCATCACGAATGTTTATCAGCAATCTTAAAGCAGGATGAGTCTCAGGTACTGAGATATCAGGTTTACCTTCACGAATTATGGTTTCGTAACGTTTAGCAAGTCCTAACATAGGAATATTTATATCAGTCTCATCCAAGGCTCGCCTTGCAGCACTAAGTTGTCCTTTACCACCATCAATGAGTAGAAGGTCAGGTAGGGGCATTTTATCTGCTAAGGAACCCGTAAAACGACGATAGATAACTTGGTGCATAGCAAAAAAATCATCAGGCTTATTCAAACCCGTAATACGCATTTTGCGATACTCACTTTTTCTAGCTCTGCCTCCTTCAAAAACTACTATGCTAGCTACAGTATGTTCACCCATTAAATTAGAAATGTCAAACCCTTCGATACGATATGGCTGATTCTCTAACTCAGCTAAGCGTTGTAGTTCTTTAACTCCCGGTGCCTCGCCCCGTTTCTCTAAAAGAGTCAATTCAGCCTCTAAACTCGTTTTGGCATTGCGATTTGCCATTTCCATTAGCTCAACTTTTTCACCTCGCTGAGGCACCCTTACTGCTACTTTGTGTTTAGCACGCTCACTCAAAAAGACTTGCCAAAAATCTATTTCCACTTCACTCTCAGGTATAAGGATCAGAGGGGGAATATGAGTAACTTGCTTATAATAATTGGACATAAAGGATTCTAAAAGTTCTGCTGAACTAGCATCACTTGCATTAGTTAGAAAACGCTTATCACGCCCTACCACTCTTCCAAGGCGCATTTGAAAAAGTTGCACCATAGCAAAATTGCCTGCTTGGGCAACTCCTAAGAAATCAAGATTGTCACCTGTGACATGAACTACACTAGTGTTATAACCACTTAAACGCTCAACTGCTTCTATTCTATCACGGTAGACCTTAGCTAACTCAAAGTCTTGTCTTTTTGCTGCTGCTTGCATATCACTTCTTAAACTTGAAATAACATCAGCAACACGCCCTTCTAAGAAAGCTCGCACCTGATTAACAGCTTTAACATATTCCTCAGGGGATACATCATTCACACAAGGTGCTAGGCAGCGCCCCATATGAAAGCGCAGACAAGGCTTTTTGCGTTTTTGCATAGGATAACCACTGTTCTGTCTTATAGGAAAAAGAGAATTAATTAGTTCTAAAACCCTCTTAACTGCTCCAGAATTAGGGTAAGGCCCAAAGTACTCACCACCATCTTTTTGAACCTTACGAGTGAAAATAAGCATAGGATACTTTTCTTTGCTAAGCTTCAAGAAAGGGTAGTGTTTATCGTTTTTTAAAAGTACATTGAAGTGCGGCTTATATTCTTTTATTAAATTTGCTTCTAAGATAAGTGCTTCAGTTTCACTTTTGGTAGTGATAAACTCTAAGTACTTAGCTTGCCTGCGGATAAGCTGAGGTTTTTTCGCTGCTTGTTCACCAAAGTAACTACGCACACGATTGCGTAAGTTAATAGCCTTGCCAACATATATGACACTATCCTTATCATCATGAAACAGATAGCAACCAGACTCTAAGGGTAAAATAGGTAAATCATCTAAGGTCATATTTAACAGCTTGATTATAAGCACCACTGAAAAAGTTTTTGTGAGCACCTGTATGGAAATCAGTTTTCTCATTCTAAAGTTAACATAGATGCTTAATGCTCTAGAAAATTTTTTCTAAAATGAATATTCATTTCCATAGCACAATACATTATAATTAAAAATCCAATTAGAGTTATCTATATAATATTAATACATTAGGGAACCCCACTTTACATTCAAGTAGCATTTTACAAAGGCATAGACAGTTGCTTACCTAAAGCCTCATACAGACACTCTTTTATTGTCAAGGTTCCTTGACATATAAATATTCGCTTGCAATTTTACAGAAAGCCCTCTAAAGTAGTATGTGAGGAACTCTAAAAGTTAAACGCTTTTTTAGACCTCGAGCGTAAGCTCAATTTAGTTTTTTGCCTTACTTCTAGTTTGGCAGCAAGGATTTTTTTTAATATGGCAACAGGAAAAGTTAAATGGTTTAATGGCGATAAAGGCTTCGGATTCATCCAACCGGACGATAATAGTCCAGATGTATTCGTGCATTTTTCTGCAATTCAGGGGGACGGCTTTCGCAGCCTAAATGAAAACGACGAGGTCGAATTTGATTTAGGAAAAGGTCAGAAAGGCCCACAAGCAACTAATGTGACGGTTACTAAAGTAGCATCAAGGTATTAATTTTAGATATTAAGTGTTTATAAAAGTTCCCTTAAAAATTTGAAGGGTAATCTAGTTTCATCATTTTTTCGCTAAAGGTGAGTACTGTCAAAGTCATTTACTTCTAATGAATGCAGTACTCTAACTATAAGAAAACACAATTTGCAAAAGGTCAGTGATGGTATTACCTAAAGAGGTTAAATTTTTTGAACCTCCTTTATGATTATCACTAGCAGCTTGTGTAATTTTATGAATATAGTGTCTTTATTGCTCAAACTTTGGTTGGGCAATATCCAGCCTCATAATCTATTGCAATTCCCGCTCCAGCGGGAAACTATTTTCAAAGTTAGCTAAGACTTGTTAACTTTGAAAATACAATACTTTGAACAATTTAAATAGTTTGTTATAAACATCGTTTTATTTGAACCTGAAATAGCGGGCAATACAGGAAGCATAGCCCGAACTTGTTTAGCAACAGGGGCAAAACTGCATCTCATTCGTCCTTTAGGTTTTCAGATTAACGAAGAGTCTTTGAAGCGTGCTGGTATGGATTACTGGCATGAGGTTGATTTACAGGTGCATGCAAGTTTTACTAGTTTTTATGAGTTTTTTTCTACAAGCTTTGCTAAAAATCGTGTTTTCTCACTAACTACTAAAGCTAAAAAGCACTACAACAAAATACTTTATAAAAAAGATGATGTGTTGCTTTTTGGCCCTGAATCACGGGGCTTGCCTAAAAATATAAGGCAAATAACAACACAACTGTGCATTCCTATGACTAAAAAAGTACGCTCTCTTAATCTAGCAGTCAGTGTAGGTATAGTGCTTTATGAATGTTGGCGTCAACTTGATTTTGCTACCTAAGCACAAGCTACCTAGTGCCCTATAGTGTGCCAAGTGGTTTGCTCGTAAGAGGTTGGTTAAATTTAGCTTATTCTAATCAAGTACAGCATTGATTACGTTGAGCTAGAAGCTGTGGGGTAAGCTCTGCAAAAATATCTTCAAAAAGAGTTTCTAATGCTACAGGTGGTGCGTTATCAATAGCACGTACTGCCTCAGTGAGTTCCCTATCAATTTCAGTTTTTATATCTTCTTCCCAAGATTTGTCCCAAATACCAAGGTTTTGCAGATAAAGCTCTAAACGCTTAATAGGGTCACGCTTAAGCCAAAACTCTTTTTCCTCTTTGGTACGATAATTTAAATCACTATCTGAAGAAGAATGTGGTCCAAAACGGTCAACCACTGCTTCGACTAAGGCAGGCTCTCCTTTACGAGCCTCTTCTAATGCTTGTTTAATAACAAAGTGTGAGGCCAGTACATCCATACCATCTACAAAGTAACCATTCATGCCATAAGATTGAGCCTTTATAGCAATATTGATAGAGGCTGTTTGCTTACTTGAAGGAACACTAACAGCATAACGGTTGTTTTGACATAAGAAAACTATAGGAGCACGTTGCACCCCTGCCAAATTAACAGCAGCGTGCCAATCACCTTCTGATGTCGCACCATCGCCAAAACTAGTTAATACAACCTGACCTGTCTTTTGGTAATTAATACTCATAGCAATGCCTACAGCAGGTGGTACTTGGGCAGCTATAGAAGAAATCACTGTAAAAACATTAAGAGTCTTTGAGGTAGGGTGGCAAGGCATTTGTCTAGCCTTGTTAGTATCTAGACTGCTGCCACAAAATTGTGCTAGTAAGTCAAGCGCACTTATCCCTAGGGTATATACCATCCCTGTGTCACGGTAGTATGGCACTACCCAGTCGAAGCCTGCTTTTAGTGCTCGAGCTGCGCCAATTTGGGCCCCTTCATGTCCTCTAGATTCAGCAATAAAGCTCGATTTACCCATGCGCTGAAGCTTGTGCCAACGCTCGTCAAGCATTCTAGAAGCCATCATGTCTCTATAAAAACCTAGTAGCTCTTCTTTAGGAATTTCTAAGGCAAATGGCGCAACCCACTCACCATGTTCATTAACAAACTGAATTGGTTCTTGGCTAAAAGGCTCAAAACTTGTAGGTAACGTGCTTTGAATAGAATCTACTGGTTTATCCTGTACCATTACTATAAAGCTTAAGGTGTCATTTTGTTAATCTAATAGGATGAAATAAACCCAAATACAAGTAGCTAGTAGTCATTAGCTAGTAGCTAGCATAGTAAAGCCCTGCTGATTACTAACTTCTAGCTACTAATTTAAATTCCAAAAAAAGTCCAAAAAATGTATGTTTAAGAGCGTATAATTTCCTATAATGATTGCTTTTGTTGATGGCGTTGTCTCTGAAATAAGAGAAAATAGCATAGTACTCCAGTCCGGCACTTTTGGCCTTGAAGTTTTTGCCCCTAAATCTACCCTGATGAATTGCAAAATGGGTACGGCTTTGCGCTTACACACCTATTTAGTAGTAAAAGAAGATTTGCTAGCACTTTATGGTTTTCATGATAGTGATATGCGCAAACTCTTTACTTATTTAATAGGAGTCTCTGGTGTTGGACCAAAGCTTGCTCTAGCTATGCTCTCCTCTTTGCAAAGTACACTACTAGCAGGAGCTATTTTAAAAGGTGATGCGGGACTGTTATCTTCTGCACCGGGGGTAGGTAAAAAATTAGCTGAGCGCATTATTGTTGAGCTTAAGAATAAATTACCCGAAGAGCTTATGGCCACATCAGGTGGAGCCACAAAACCAAAAGCTTTGCTTTCTCAAGCAGGTGAAGATGCAGTAGAAGCCCTGCTAGCTCTAGGCTACCGCGAATCACAAATAAAAGCTACTGTAGCTGAGCTTGCTTTAAAAAACACAGAGGCAAGTGCCGAGGAACTTATTCGCAAAGCACTTTCTAAGTTGCGTTGAATTTTAAATTTTAGTTGTAGCCTAACTCCCTTAAAGCATATACATCCTTGCGCCAATCAGGTTTGACAGTAAGCTCAAGGTCAAGAAATACTTTTCTATCTAGGAAAATCTCTAGCTGCTTTCTAGCACTGCGACCTATTTCTTTTATCATTTTACCACCTTTACCTAAAACTATCATACGGTGACTTGGACGCTCGAGCCAGATCTCTGCTTGAATATAGATAGGCTTACCTTTTTTCTCCCTCCATTCCAAAACCTTTACAGCCACACTGTAAGGAACTTCTTGATACAAGTGTACTAGACAGCGTTCACGAATTATTTCAGCTGCCCAATTTTCTCTAGATTGATCGCTACGAATATCACTAGGAAAGAAAAAGGGGTGTGGTGAAAGTAAACCAAGTAATTCCTCGCGTAAAGAGTACACAGACTTAGGATTTTGCAAAGCACTTAAGCAACGTACTTGTTCTATAGCAGGTACAAGTTCTTTATATAAATCAATGGCCTCATAAGGGTACTTGGCAACATCAAGCTTATTACCAATCAAATATACAGGAGTGTTACTAGTGATGTCACAAATTAACCTAGCAACATCTTTATCTTCTTCGTTAGGAGGACGTCTTAAGTCTACTACCCATAAAATTATATCTACACCTACAACAGCATTTTGTACCTCACGGTTCATATAGCTACCCAAGTTGTCCTTGGGGCGATGTAGACCGGGAGTATCTACAAAAATAAGTTGATGATCACCCTCAGTATAAATTCCCCTTACACCATACCTAGTGGTTTGGGGTTTGGGACTAATCGGTGCAACTTTAACTCCAAGGAAAGTATTCAAAAGAGTTGACTTGCCAACATTAGGTTTACCTAAAAGGGCAATAAATCCCGCATAGGTTTCTGTTTCTATAGGTAAAATAGAAGGGAGAGCAGAAGGAGATAAATTAGATGATAGTTCCATAAAAGGCTTTTCCATAAAACCTCAGAGGTTTTGAAAACCTTCAAGGTTAGTATTACACTTCACTGTATTTAAGGGTAAACTCAGGTAGGGTATTATGCATCGCACCCCTACTATGCTGCTACTTTAGCGTGCTGATCAATTCGAGCTTGATAGGCGCTTTTAGGTTGTGCTCCTATCATAGTTTCAACAGGTTGACCATCTTTAAAAAGAATAACTGTGGGAATGCTCATAACACGAAACTGCATGGCAGTTTGTGGATTATCATCTACATTGAGCTTACCAACCTTGATTCTACCAATATAGTCACCTGCTAGTCCCTCGATGATAGGACTAACTGCCCGACAAGGACCACACCAAGGTGCCCAAAAATCTACTAATACTAGTCCGCCTTGGGTTTCGGACTGAAAGTTTTGGTCGGTGAACTCTATTAAATCTTTTGACATAAATAATCTTCCAATCATTGATTACTTTAATTAAGTAACTAGCTAAAGTATGTTATCTATTCTACACAGAAAACTACATACCCCTACCAGATATAAAGCTTATTTGCTTGGTCACTTCGTGTTAGTTGGGGAGTCTGCATGTTCAAAGCTTTATACCCCCCCTTAACAGCAGCACGAATTAAGGCAAGTGGGCTCAACTTTGTGTTATGAAGCTGTTTTGCTGCAAATAATTCATCACGAATAGAAAGAGTTGGACTCGAGCCCCGAGAGTCAGTTCCCAAAGCTACCTCTACACCATACTTCATGTAAAGTTCCCAAGGGAAACGTTTACATCCTAAAGCCTCGTTTGATCTAGGGCAATGCACTACCACACAACCTGCACGTTGTATTTCATAAACATCATCTTCATCAACTTCTACGCAATGAACTAAAGTAGGGCGAGTATCTAACACTTTTATTTTCTTTAAATACTTTATAGGACTAAGGCCAGTTGGCTGCCAGTTTTCTAAGAAGTCTTTCATAAATTCCATAAGCTCACCAGTGCCATGTTTGTGCATTTCCACCTCTGCAACACTTTCTGCAACATGGATTTGCATGGGTAAGTTGTTTTGCTTAGCAAAAGCACTAAGCTTTACCAACAAAGGCTCGCTTACTGTATGGGGTGAATGTGGTGACAAACCAAGTTTAACTCCCTCTTCACGCTCTAAAGGTTTAAATTGCTGTAGTTTCTGTACAACATTATTAAAGATCTCTTCAGCATTTTCAGCATTAGGGCCAATAACTTCCCAGTAAGCAACACCTTTTAAAGAAGGTTCTTGTAAAAGCCATTTCATAACTTCTTCATCACGTACTATATCTCCTATAACCTTAATTCCACTACTATAAATTTCTTTTAGGCCTGCTTTGGCTGCATATAACCCCTTGTGCTTGTTTACTTTATTATATGCCATTACTGCACGAACAAAGTCGACATAGCTACCCTTTTGAAGAGGCATTTTAGTAAGAGCTAAATGTGTATGAGCATTGACAGGGGAAGAAGAAATGGCAAAACCAACATCTTTGATAGTTGCATCTGGGAAATTACGCTTAGCTTGTTCAAAACTATCTATAGCTATAATTTGGTCTTTACCCTCATGACTACTTTGTACCACCACAGCTCCATTCGTTCTAGCTGCACCTATGCCATTATAAAGGACTTTTGCCTTTAAAAGTGTTCTTCTTAGCATGTTTCTGACTCTCACTTTCTGAATAGGGTCTCAGCGAGTTTGAATTTTTAAATTTTTGGTAGTCTTTAGAAGTAATGATCTCTTTAGATTAATAATCTTTCATTTAGATAGTACTTACTCCAGCAATATCCAAAAAACCTTTATACTAGTGATTATTCAGTTATTATTTCTTCTTCTTGAAAACCTTCTTCTACTGTCACTTCTGAAGAAGGCTCTTTGACCTCGAGCGAAAATTGCCGAATAAGTTCACCCTGAAAAGACGCTATTGTGCGCCAAGTGCCATACTTCATCTCAATATCTTCAGGTAATACAAATATTAGCTCTTCACCAACACTTTCAGGTGTTACCCATTTGGATGCTGAGGCCACTTCATTACCTAAAGGTTCAAACCATTGTACAGCTAACCAAGCTTCTTGGGGTACTTCGTATAGAAAAAGGCTTAACTGCAAGCGCTCATTTTCAGTGCTAAGACCTTTAGAGGTGTGTAGCTCGAGCCTACTTTCTTTAGTCTGTTTGCTGGGTATGAGGGGAATATAAGTATAGGAACAACTTGTTAGTAACAATAATAGCCAAAATAAATGTAACATTATAATCCTTTTGGCAGCAAAAGTGCTGCTGCAAGTGCTACTGGAGCAGTTTCAGCTCGTAGTATCCTTGTACCTAATTTTATGCTTTGAAAGTTTTTTTCCTCAAGCATCTTAATTTCATTATTACTAAAACCACCTTCAGGACCTGTGACACACAAAAAATCAAGTGGCTCATTTTCTAAAGCTAGAGTTGCTTCATGTAGTGTTGTAGTGCTATAAGGATGGGCAACTAAATTGACCCCTTCTGATTTTAAAGCACTTAGACCACAAAGTTTACTTACTGTTGGAATAATACTCCGCTCTGACTGCTTAGCAGCTTCTTGAGCTATACTTTGCCAGCGCTTAAGTTTAGTTTCTTTAAGTATAAGCACATCACAGTATTCTGTTAGTAAAGGAATAAATCGAGCAACTCCTATTTCAGTACCTTGCCTTACTACATTAGCAAATTTATCGCCTTTTAACAGAGCCACCGCTAAAGTTATTTTCCAAGGGGGCTCGAGCTTGTCTCTTGTAGGTGGTTCCAGCTTCAGGGTAACACAAAGGGGTTCTAAAGCTACGACTTCACCTTTAGACTCTAAACCATTACCATCAAAAGCTTTAACCTTGGTACCTAATTTTACTCTTAGTACCTTAATCAGATGGTGGGCCTCATCACCTAAAAGCTTAACTTTCCCTTGCACTAGATTTTTTAAGAAAATACGGTGGATGCGCATATTTAGTTTTTATATTTACATTTTCTATAATTTCTCTAATGATAATTTCTATTTTAGTAATGTTTTACACATAACCAGTAATTAAATTAAAAGACATGATAAAGCAAACTCCTCTTAGGGAGTTAAGCAAATTTTAGAACAGATTTCTAAGGAGATTATAATGACAACATTTGTATGGAAAAACGAATACATGACAGGCGTACAAGGCATTGATGAACAGCACAAGAAACTTTCTGATTTTCTTCATGAATTAGAACAACTTGCAAATCAAATTAGTGTAGACTCTAGAAAAGCTAGAAGGAAAATTGTACTTTTGGGTGCTTATATAAAGGCTCACTTTTCATATGTAGAAGAATGGTTGTTTAGGAATGGGTATTATCTAGGCGAACAAAGCAAGGTTATAGATAGGGAATTTCTCGAGTGTTATGAAGCCTCTAGACATCAAGTAAACGAAGAAATTACTAAAGAGCTTCTAGAAACATTGTTTGAAGCTACAAAAAAATGGTTGGTTAATCATATAAATGTGGTTAACAAGGCTATTTCTGAAAAGCCAAGCTCTAACACCCCAGATCTCCGTGATTTACCTTTAATTGCCCAAATCCAAAGTAACTTACTAGGAGGAGAGCAAAAAACTGTGAAGGCTTTTGCTTATTAATAACTCTACTTCTAACACAATCAAAAATTCCTCCCTTTATAACTTTAGCATCGGGAGGAGTTTTTATTTTTAAAGACTAGGACTAGGCAGTTATACCACGGCATACTTGATCAACCTTCTTTAAAAGAGTTGGAATTCTATTTTTACCATGCATATTTGTAATATACATCTTTGCTTCAGAGAGTGGAACACCTGCAGATGTTACATATAGTGGATTCTGGCTTTGGCCTCTAAATATTTGGCATTCAAGTGGAGTATCCACGAACCTCTTCTTAGCAACTCCAACAACAGGTATAGACTTACTAAGATGTTCAAACAAGTGCATACCTAAACCGGGTTTATTATCATCGCCTAATGTTACATAGCCATCTACAACAAGAACTCCTATGTCTTGCTCAATTTCTTCTAAAAGGCTCAAAATGCAAGGCAACTCCCGTTTATAAAATGACCCCGGTTCATAAGGTGCCACATCAGTAATTTCTTTCACAACAATTTTGTCAATAGTATCAGATTCCCAGTTGGGGAATAAAACTCCAGCAGCAGTAGCTGTATTATTTTCATTGTATTGTATATCTGTAGCGAATATCATAAACAAACTCTAACTAACAACAAGCAAACCTAGTATTAATTTTACAAAGGTCATGGATCATAATCCACCCTTTCTTAGTAGAAGTACGCTGAATCAGTAGCTTGATAGGGCTTGAACACTTGAAGTAAAGTTAATGGAATGGACCATTGTAAGACTATATCATCAGTCGTATTGAATTTAAAACCATAAAAATAAGGAAGGACACCTTAATAATGGATCAAGCTCAAGCTAAAGTCTTTAAAAATAGTATAGAGGTATCTACCATAAAAAGGCAACCTAGAAATAGTTTTACTCAAATCAATACACTTGTCTTTTCTATAATTATAATTACACTGAGTATAACATCCATAGGGTTGAGTCAAACAGTTACAACAAGTAAAACTGTTTTTGCTCCAAATGAAGAAATTATTGTGCAATACAGTGGTTTTCCTATCGATTGCGAGCAATGTGATTGGATAACTGTTGTTTCAGCAGGTGCAGACATACAAGGCTACGATGCTGCTAGATGGGACTGGATAAGTAAAGCAAATGGCTCAATTAGCTTTAAAGGTCTTTCTGCTGGTAAGTATGAAGCAAGAGGCTATATAAATTGGCCGAATGAACGCTATGAAGGTTTTCGAACAAATCATAAATTTACTGTTGAAGCAGGTGCTTTAACTTTAGAGACATTTAAAAAAACATATGCTTCAGGCGAAAGTGTTTTTGTGTGGTTTGAAGGCTTGCCCGGAAATAAAACTGATTGGATCACTATTGTCCCTGTTGGAACTCCAGATAATAGTTATGGTGAATGGTATTACACAGATGGTAAGACTGAGGGTAGTATGCAATTTACCAAATCTTTAGCTCCGGGCCAATATGAAGCTCGCCTGTATTTAGATTGGTCAGGCACAAGTTCCTACACTGTTCAAAAAAGATATGCTTTTAGCATACAATAGACTTTCAACACTCTTACGCTACAGTGCAACACACATGTGTTAAACACAATAAACCTCTTTGATGCTCTCAGATCTTCAAGAATTCTGGAAAGAAAACCTTCGTAGTTTACAAGCTGGAGCGCACTATCTTAAAAATGCATTCAAAGATATGCTTGCCTCACCAAACTTTCTCTTCCATACTAATGGTGGGAATAATTTTAAGCTTTCGAAATGGCACAGTGAATAAAGAAGTCATGATTATATTCAGTCAATACATCTAGCAATATTTTGTTGTTGTAGTGCTAGCTAATAGGCAAAGTTTAGCTTAGAGTAACTGCTCGAGTACAGTAGGATCTTTAATTTCCTTATCCTTAGCTAACAGAATCACTTTAGAAATTACCTCAGCAGTTTTGGGGTCATCATCAGCAAAGGGTAAAAATAACCTACCCCTGTGTTGTGATGGTACAGGAATAATAAACAAAGCACCACCGGGTTGTCTGTGTACCATAGCACTACCTAAATGCACACTGTAACTCCCCAGCTCTCCTTTTATAAGGGCGTGACTGCGCTCGAGTTTAACATTGTCAATTTTAAGTAGGTTTAAAGTTTCTCTTAAGAGGGATGTACGCATTTCTACTGTAGAAGCACTAGCTTCAGGGTCAACTCCACCACGGTGAGCAACACTTACTACTAAATCAAGGTCACGCATTACCTCGCTAAAAAGTCTAGGGGGAATTTTTGCTAATTCAAGAGGTTGCCACTTGCCCCTTTCAGAAAAGTAAACTTGATCTACAGTTAGGCCATCTACCTCAGCAGGAGTGTAAAACCCTTCATGAAAGTATAACCATGCTGATAGGTTCTCAGCAAAAAAGGTACGGCGCACACCTTCTTCGGGTACATTAACCCAGCCTCGCTGACCCAACAAAGCTAAAGCTTGTCTAGGATTAACTTGGTGCCCCTCATAACGTTTAGAGTGTTTTTTAGCCTCTCTTTCTGCTTGAGTAAGCACATAAAGCTCACGGAAAACTTGTTTAAAGGGTTGCTTACGTTCATTAGCAAAGCACTCCTGTTGATAAGTATGCCAGTCCTCACTATCAAGTAGGTCGTAGGCGTGGGCTATACGTACTTTGGTCTCGCCTAAAGTAGTCTCACTGCCATTAGCACTAAGCAGTAACTTACCTTCTTCTTGTGGGTAGCCTAAAGCACCACCTTCAGTTATGAAAACCAACTCTGTGAGCATAGGCCTAAGTACTGGATGCTTAAAGAGTTCCTGCAACTCACTAGTAGTAAACTCATCACCTTTACACATAGCCTCTTCCAGAGAACTACGCATCCTAGAAGTTTGTTTTGCTATATCAGCTTTACGTTCACGTAAGTTAGTAATTTCAGGATGTTTACGCAATTTGGCAGGGACACTTTTCAATTTCTTAAGACCTTTTTTAGTTTCTTTTGTTATCTCGAGCTGTGCCCCTCCCACGTCATCTATAAAAAGCGAGACTGTTACATCATCTTCTTTCACACTTACAGGGCCTTTAGCAAGATCAGCAATGGCTTCGGCCTCCATAGCCCAAGTTAAACGCTGGGGATCTGGATAACCTGCTGTACGAGCTAGATTTTCCATGGCTATACCAGCTGCCAGTTTTTCACTAGCTTGCCGCTGAGAACCAAACTTCTTACTACCACGCAAAAATTCTTGGACAGCTTTATAGCGCGACAACAACTGCTGGCGACGCTTGTTTTTACTGCGTGATAGAGGCAACAACCCTAGTGCTCGCAAGGTATCTTGATTGCGCTTTTCCCAAATACGTTCTAATAGTTCCTTCTCCTCGAGTTCACCCAATAGAGCACCAGCAAAAAGTTGTGCCCGTTTATGACCACCACCGCCAGAAGCATACTTAACAGATTTGTCTAGTTGTGCCCAGTACTTCTTGCCTAAAGCTTTATAGACTTGCTGAAACCAAGTCACATCTACTGCCCCATCAAGCAAATTTTGTCCTGTTAGTGGTGTGCGTTCACGAACCTCTGCTTCCCATACTTCACGTACTTCTTTATCTACAGTCCAGCTAGTATCTTTAGTATGAGCATGCAACCAATAAATAGCATCTTCTAAGCTTTTCCACCCTATTGTTTTTGCCACATAGGTTGCCCACTGCGGCGCAAAGACTGCTAAATCGAGCAAACGTTGGTCACTTATTTTTAAGTCTTTAGCCTTTTTACTAAAATCTTCAGGGGTTTCATCTTCTTTGGGAAAACTTACCCTAAGCAGGTGGCTAAAGCTAGCAGTTTTGCTCAGATTATCCGCAGTATAACCACGTATGAAAGGTTGTTTCCCTAACGAGCTAAGTATGGTAAGAGGGTACTCTATGCCGTAAATGCTACGTAAAGCTCGAGTAACCTGTGAAGCAGCAGTAGGTAAATCGCCTCGAGCTAACTCAACTTCTAAAATCCGCTCACGGCATCGTTCTACATATTCTTTTAATTCTGGGAATTCCTTAAATACTTCAGGTTCTTTATGTTTAGTAAACTGACGCAGCTCACGAAAGGAATAATAAGAACTAACTTTGCGAGGTCCAATAAGGTGATCATAAACATCATGCTCATTGGCTACCTTGGTTTTATAAGCCTGCAATAGCTCAAAAAAATCAGCACGATAGCGTTCAGCAGCCTCAAAGCCCTCATCATAAGTGCGCAATAAGCCCCAAAGACGCTTATAGTGTTCTGCTGTCCATATTTCCGGGCGCAACTTACGGCTTTGGCGAAGGAGGTTAAAGTAACTAAACTGTACGGTATTAGTCCTCAAATCACCATGATGTCCTGTACGATACCAGTTGTTGCTCTTCCTAGACTCTTCCACAAGCTTCTGCCACTGCAAAAAGGCATCTTCTGGAGTTAAAGCTAAACTAGTTTCAAAACCATCTAGTAAAAAATCCAAGGCTTCACCATTTAATTCGACAACAAAAAACCACTTTATGAGCTTCTGAGTTAGTAACTTTTGCTTAAGTTTTTCAATATCAAAACTTCCATAAAGTTTTTGGCTAAACTTCTGCAAAGTGTCTTTGTTTGAGAGGTAACTAGTTTGTGCGGTAGCTTGCCAAGCAGCCTCAGTACGTACAATCTCTAAGCCATCGTCATCACGTAGCTGTTTAGGGCGGTCCTGCCACCAAGCAAACCATGTATCCCATAGCGGTAATTGCTCGAGTTGTTTTGCCAAGGGTTGGTGATCACGTGGGTAAGGGAAAAAGCTTAGGTTGCCTAGTAATTCTTCACGATCTCCTTGCCATGTAGCTAGTTGGATTGGTGTTTCACGGTATTGGAAAATAAAATCATCAAGCGCCTTGATTAGTTTAGCCGTTTTCCTACTAACAAACTTACGCCCAGCCTGCTTAGAGGTTCCCTTTAGTTTATTTTGTGGGGTGATAGGTTGAGAGCGTTTAGCTGGATCAAAAAGACCCAAACCATTATCTAGTGTGGCAACTTCGCCTTGAGTTTGTAATATCTCTCTCAGCAAGGCTTTTTCAGTATCAGAGATTTTAGGCCGCTCCTGATAGCTTTTAGCCAATTCCTCTACAGCTTTGGGGCTTTGCTTAGCATTTTTAAGCTCACGTAGCATCTCTAAACCTGCTTGCCGTTCTAAAGCCTTAGAAGCTGAAAGCAAGCGCCCTACACTTTCAAAAGGGTATTTACCTTCTTGTCTAAGTAGTAGACCAATTACACCACGACGCAAGTCTCCTGCTTTTCTTGCAAGCAAGGGTTCTAGATTTTGAGCTTCTGTAGGATTTATTTTGAAATTTTTCAGGGTTTTTAGGGCTTCCTCGCGCACACCCGCGGTAGAATCGGCTACAAAACTAAACAGTGTTTCTCGAGTCAATGGGTCAACATCACCCTCTTTAGCTTTTTCAGCCAAAAGATGTACCACATTCCGACGAGCATAGCTGTCCATGAACTGCGTATAGGGCAGCAATCTGGCAGGTTCCCTATCACCTAGAAAACCAGCCAACTTACCAACGGTTTGCGCTTTGTTAATAGTAATCTCTGTCCAGTCCCAAATAAGTGGGGGCAACTTTTCCTCTTTAGGAGTGCGGGCAATTAGTACTTCGAGTCGTTCAAAAAGATCAGGAATATGCTCATCCGAATCCTGCTGGGTATAAAGTGCTCCTAATGCTTTAAAAGCCACTCTCATATCAACATCTTCTAAAGCATCTGCTAAAGGCTTTAAAGAGCTAATCAAACCTATTTGTGCTAGTAAGTAAACTGCTGCAAAACGCCTTTCAACATCAGAGTCTTTTAGGATCGTTATAATTTCTTCAACTGCTTCTTGAGCATTTTCAAAGGCTGTAACCCACAAGGCCAAGTATGTGCTTTGCCCACTTTCAGTTTTTAAGGCTGATTGACAAGCCTTAGGGTTCTCTAAAAACTCTATTACTTGTTCTAAAACCTGCTTGACCTGCTTGCCACTACCTGTTTCAAACTGAAAGTTAAACCATACATTTATAGCTCTAATAACAGCAGCAAAGCGATTTAAATCTTCTTCGTAAATGAGTTTAAGCATCCGTCTAAAAGCCTCAGGGTGAGCTTCATCAATTGTTTCTAAAATAACTTGTCTTAAACCCTCTTGCCTTTGGGCAGCTAGGAGCATTTTTTCCATAAATTCCCATGCTTTTGGATCGATGCAAGTTAGTAATGCTCTAGTAACATGCCTACCCATAGCACCAATTTCGTGCTCACTATTGGCAGAAGCAATTAAAATATCAAAAACAGCTTGGCCCTCCTCATTCTTATTGTTAATAGCTCCAGCAAACAAGTAGCCAAGAGCATCTGCACCATAACCAAGGTAAGGTGTCCAAGCTGCAAACCAAGCAAGATCTTGTTCATAAGGTAGTGTAAAAGTTAGTAATTGAAAGAGCCATGTGGCTCGAGCCATCAAAGTAACCTCTGCATCTGGGATACAAAATGCTTTGCGGCTGTAACCTAGTTGATAGGGCATACTTTTGCGCAGTTGCCAAGCACTTTCGACTGCCTCTTGAAGCTGAGGAAAAAGAGCACTAAAGAGTTGAATACGGTCTTTTGGTTTTAGGTGCTCGAGCTGAACAAAAGTATCTAAAAAATCTTTTTCACTGATAGAAGTTCTTCTAGTATAATAATAAGAAATATGACCAGAACGATCTTTTTGTGCTTGAATATGAGCTAATAATTGACTACCTAAATTGCTAATAGGAGCTGGCAATTTGCCTAAACGTTTTTCACTACGCTTTAGAGCATCTTCTATACGAAATGCTGCTAGTTCTTCTCGAGCCTGTTCACGACTAAGCACTCTAGCCTCCTACTAAGGGTACAAGGCGTAGAAAGAGTACATGACTGTTAGGATGTAGAGTAATTTCTTCTTCTAGTTTCTCAACTTGCTTTTCATCAACAAACACATAATAAAAACCATCTTTAAAGGCTAGCAAAGCATCTTCTATGGCTTCCTGTGGTTCAACTTCCTGTTCTAAATCACGCCCTCCCATATCAATTTTACCTTTAACTGTTCCCACTGCTATTTCTTCTTTACTTAAAACCTGCAACAGCTTGCGCTCTTCTTGGCGAATTTTGAATGCTTCAACCTCTTGTAAAACCACACGGCGCAAGAACTGCTCTAAGCTTAATGTTTCAGTTTTAGACTCAAATAAGTCTAGTTCCCAAGGTTCAAAAGGACGTTTACGTTGGCCTAAGACTTTGCTCTCTATCAACATATTTATACTCCTTTATTAATTATACCTTAAATTTTAAGTGTTTAGCAATTTTAATTTAGCCTTCTGCTTGTCGTGTTCCCCTTAATAGTAAAGCTTCTCCTTATTTATTACTTTATAGTCGAATGAGTTCAAATATCGGCCTTCTTTCGAGCCATAAAATGCTTTGGGAAGGCGAAATTATGTCAAAAACTACCGCAATCCAAAATCATTTGACTATATTATGTGTTTCGCAAACCAATACTTTGGCTCCCGGATTATTGTCCCATCTTTCAAGGATATCTCAAAATCGGCCCACCCATCTGGTGGATCTTGTTGAGCACTAACAAAAATGGTATCTTTTTTCACGTCATGCACAATAACACCATCCACAGCCAAATCTTCCAACTCCCAAACCTTATTAGCTACTTCATTAAAAAGTGTCAGGCCATCACCACTTGCTACAAGCAATATATTTTTATCAAGTTCTGTGCTAAAGTGATTTTTAGTCGAATAAAATTCTATGAAGTGATCAGGCAAAATATATGATTTTACTTCAAAGTTCTCTTTAGAAACAAAATGCACATAACCACCACACCCTAGTGCAATCCACGAATGCCAATCATGATATTCATTGTAAAGAAAATAATCCGAACAACTGCTACGGGTTTGATAAACTTTATACAAACATAGTATTTGATCACCCTTAGCTAGCTTGACAAATAACCTTGGCTGCTTAAATGTGCTGTCCCGATCCTGCTCATTAATAGAAAATATACGACAATCCGTATTGCTGAATGGAAATTCATAATAAAATTCTACATCAATTTCTTCCATGATTTTTTATTGGCCTCCATACTCGTCTAAATAGTGTTGAACACCTAAACAAGTGCATAACTACCTATACTATACATCCTAAAAGGTGCATAATAATTTTCTCTAACTTCATTAGAAAACATTTCCTGTGACTTGTCTGATTTTCGGGATTTCTTTGATTTTTTCCACTTGAAACTTTCGTATTTATTGTCTACTGCCATCAAATCATCGAGGGCTAATCGAGGGCTATTTGCTTCGATCAAGGGTTATTTGCTTCGGCTGAATTTTCTCTTTAAATACTAGTAACTCTGGACTCCTAAGGCTATCTTCTAGGGCAGCTTCAATGGGGCTTCAACGAGATCTTCTACCCAGCCTTGAGCCAGAGCTGTTTTTACTAGTTCAAAAGCATCATCCTGCAAGTTTTCTGTTGCAGGAATGGTTGCTAAGTCTTTCTCAAGCCCAAGCTTTAGCATCTGTGCTAATTTCTGCTGGCTAGGGAAGGCCTTAGTAAATGCTAAAACTAGTTCTGTGTGTTGCTCTCCAGTTAATTCCATTATAAGCAGACATGCAAAAATTGATGTGAAAAATATGCAAGTGTTAAACCTATGCTCCTGTAGAAATAGGACTAGAGCAGGTTTTAAAAATTCATATTTTCTTTTGCATAGGTGCTTACTCCGAAAAACTTGGGGAAGCATCAAAACAACAAGAGGTATAAGTTTCCCAGAAAAATTCTTCCCCAAAGCAGAAATTTAATCCTGTAAGACATAATCTTAACTGGAAGTAAACATTGCTAACCAGTGCGTGTAAGGGTTCAAAATTTTGAACCCCTACAATCACCAAGAGGTAACATTTGGGAAAAGACTTATATATCTGTTAATTCCCCCTAGCCGCCCTTAATAAGCTTATAAGGTAGGTTTTTCTCAAACATGTTTTCACGAAGGGCTCTTTTGCCAAAATGGTGCGTACGGTGCACCCTACTTCTAAAATGTATTTTTTAGGATTTTCGTATCAAAAACCTTTCCCTAAGAGCCTTAATAAGGGGAATTTAGGGGAATCTACCCTCTGAAACTCAACCTAATTTGACTCTTCGCTGTAATAGTATGACTTCAATGCAAAAGCACCATTTCCTGATAAAATCTACCTGTGAGACCTGCTCCTTTATTTGAAACTGTAGCCATAGCTGGCGTTGGCTTAATTGGTGGCTCCATTGGCCTAGGAATACATCAGCGTTTTTTAGCAAACAAAACCATTGGTCTAGACCAAAACCCCAAAGCTTTAGAAGCTGCTCTAGGCATGGGTGTAATTGACGAGGCCCAATTTAACCCGGGTAAGTGGTTAGCTGATGTTGACTTATTAATTCTAGCCTCACCAGCTGCTACTATTGTATCTTCTGCTGAGAGCATGCAACCCTTTTTAAAGCCTGAAGCTATAGTTATAGATGTAGGCAGCACTAAAGCTGATATTGTTAGGCAAACTTACAAATTGGGATTTAATTTTGTAGGTACACACCCTATGGCTGGTAGCGAAAGAGGAGGAGTTCAAAGTGCAAGTGCTGCACTCCTAGAAAATGCCTTGTGGGTACTCACTCCTAGTGACTCTACAGATCAAAATGCCCTTAAGACAGTGCAAAATTTTATAGAGCGTTTGGGTGCCCAAGTTACCGAAATCCCACCAGAAAAACACGATAAGCTAGTAGCAGCAATAAGCCACCTACCTTATTTCGCATCTCTAGCTCTTACTAAAACCATCGCTGAAGATGAAGATACGCAAAAGATGATGCTTTTAGCGGCTGGTGGTTTCCGTGATGTTACTAGAGTGGCCTCAGGTAGTCCACGTATGAGTCGTGATATGATTGTAAGTAACAAAGTGCAACTAAAAGAAGTCCTAGAAGTTTTTAAAAGGAATTTGGATGATTTGGAGGAATTGCTCGAGCAACCCGAAGAAATGCTTTTAGCTGCCGAAGCTGCTAAGAATACTCGAGACAGTATTCCTATTGTCAAACGTAGCCTATTACCCCCTAATTTTGAAATAAATGTGGCTGTACCAGACAAACCCGGTCAATTAGCACGTATTACTACTGCTTTGGGTGACGCTGGTGTAAACATTCGTAACATCGCAGTCTTAGATATACGCGAGGAAGGTGGTGCCCTAAGGCTTGATTTTAATGATGAAGATAGCGTTAATAAGGCCACCAATATTTTAACTTCCCTCAACTATGAGGTTAGACGGACAGTGTGATTGTTAAGCTTCACTATCAAGTGCAGGCAAATAAATAGAAAAAATAGTACCTTTCCCAAATTCGCTTTCAACTTCTATACGACCTTTGTGAGTCTCAACAATTTGCTTTACAATTGCTAAACCTAAACCAAAACCACCACCTTTACCACCTTTGTAAAACTTATTGAAAATATGTGGTAGGCTTTCAGGGCGTATACCGGGGCCTCTATCTTTAACTTGAATAACAACGTACTCTGAAACTTCCAGAAAGCTAAGCATAACTTTATCAGTACTACCACAAGCACCTATAGCATTGGAGACTAAATTACGCATCATTTGTCTCAGGCGGTCAGAGTCACCCAAGATTAGTACTTCCTTGTTACAGTTAGCAGCAAGGCCTACACCGGGGAATTCTTGAATAGCTGGTTTTAGCAGGTCTTTAACTACATCCAAAAGAAAAGGTCGATATTCACGCACATATTCACCTCTTGAAAGCTGTAAAATATCACTAACAAGCCTAGTCATACTTTGTGATATGCGTACTGCATCATCAATATAGACCCTGACCTCAGAATGTACAGGTTCTTTTTTCTGAGCCCGTTCTAAAAAACCTTTAATGCTAGTTAAGGGCGTGCGTAATTCATGGCTAGTTTCTGCCAAGAAAACCTTTTGAGCATCCATAGCTGCTTTCAAGCGTTCAATTAATGCATCTAAAACAGTGTGCAATTGCCCAATTTCATCATTGGGCCCCCTGTAGGGCAAAGTGACTAGATCGTTGGGATCAAGCTTAGCAGCAGTGCTAGCTAATTCAGTTACAGGACGAAGTGAAGTTGCAGCTACAAAATAACCAACAATACTACTTATTATAGTAAGAATAGCAACAGTAACAATAAGTGACTGAGCCAAGCGTTTTAGTACTGCAGAAATATAACCTGTAGTCCTTAAAACAGCAACCACACCAAAGTTTGTTATTGGTGTAAGCATAGCTGTTACTGATAAATTATTAAGAACACCTTGCCAAAGCCTTAAATCACTATCTAAGGCCATTACAATTTCTTGACTAGGAACATTTGCTTCAAATGTTTCTTGCGAGGAACGTATGAACTCACCACGTTGATTATAGATTTGTACAACAATGCCACCAGTAAAGAATGGTTGACTTTGAACTTTTCCTTCGTAAATATCTTTGATCTTCAAAGCATCATTTTCTAGGCTTTCTATAAGATTATTATAAAGGCTATTACGAATAACTACATAGGCTATAAAGGCTCCTGCAATACTTAGAATTGCTATTGCTAAGCTAGTATAAATAGCCATGCGCCATCTAAGAGCTAGTCCTCTGCTACTGTAACTAACGCCCTTAGGTAAAACATCAGTTAAGGTATGATGGCCGTCAATAATTGTTTTATGCTTGCTCTTAAATCCTTTTGGCATTTTAGGGCTTCTGAGCATCTAGACATAAATGCTGGTGAATTTCTATAGGAATTCAGATTAGTAGATAGAAATTAGTAGGACTTTACTACGCTATCTACTAACTTCTATTTACCTCGAGACACTAACTATACACCATCAGTATTCACAAAAACTTTACATATACCTGCTATGCTTTTACTGCATAGCCAATTCCCCGCACTGTACGAATGATGCCAAAGCCACCAACATCACGTAGCTTATTGCGAATATTGGCTACGTGAACATCAACTACATTGCTTGAAGGGGGAAGTTCTTCACCCCAAACGCTCTTTTCAATCTCTTCACGACTATATACTCGCCCGGGCTGGCTACAAATATAAGCGAGCAAGTCAAATTCTCGAGGTGATAAGCGAAGTTCTTGCTTCTCCCAAAAAGCTTGCCTACGAGCAGGATGGACAATCATATCACCTATCTTTTGTACAGACTCTGCACTACTATGGCGCAACTGTACATTAACACGTGCCAGCAACTCTTCAGCATGAAAGGGTTTGGTCATATAATCATCTGCCCCAGCATTTAGAAGCTCTACTTTAGTTTCTATATCGTCAGCAGCAGTTAAAATGATGATGGGGGTTTCACTAGTTTTTCTTACACGCCTCGCAATTTCTGCACCATCAAAGTCTGGCAAACCTAAATCGAGAATAACAAGATCTGGATTCTCTTCTCTAATAGTAGAAAGGCCTCGCACTCCTGTGTCACAAGTTATAACGGTAAAGCCTGCATCTTCCATTTCTAGTTTAAGCAAACGGCTGATATCCTCATCATCTTCAACTATAATTACAGTTTGTTTTTCATACATACTGACCTACCTTTTGTTTAAATCAACCTTTTCTTGCTAAAAACAGCTACCCTTTTACTAAAAAATTACCTACAGTTTATAATATTATTTTGTTAGAAGCACACTAGTGTACGTTTTAACAGCAGAGTTAATCTAATTTTCAATTGTTGCCCTAGTTTTAGAACTGTACTTAACTTACTCTAATAGTTCCTAAAGTTGCTAAACATAGCACGACAGGACATCCTGTGCCTAAACAACAGCTTATAATGAGAATGTACTTATTTAGTTTTTCACGTGGAACAAAAAAATAGTTGTTAAGACCTTACAGAACTTGATATTTCTAAGTTATTGTGTGAAATAATTAATATTATATAAGCACTAAAAAACTTTCTCTTAAATTAGGGGAAGGATCACTTGTTCTAACAGTTCAGGAAAACAAATTTGTAATTAATCTTTCACTTGTCTTGTTGCCTAATAAACTATTAACGAATTCATAACAAATTAGTATTAACATCAATATCCTGCACAGATGCTTCAAGCTTAAATGATGAAGACAAGGAGACAAAGATGAACCTTTTAACAAAAATAAATACCATTTTACCAATTCAGATTCAAAATAAAATCCAACGGTCTAAATTGGTGCAAAGAGATGACTCTTGGAAATGGAAATTATTAAATGGCTTTGCTGTAATTATGATTGCTGTTGCGTTCTGTTCTTTACCACTTCTCTGGTTTTTAAAAATAGAAATCAATACCTTAGGCTTTGTGGGATTTGCTCTAGTGTTTATTAGCCTTTTATCCATAATAGCAAGTCTTGAGCATGCCTTGCAGAAGAAAGCAAAAAGAAAAATACTTTAATAATATTTGCTGTACAAACATTTGCCCTGAAAAGAGGCTTCTAGACACTATTTAGAGGATTAGATTTTGGGCAGAGTAATCAATTCTTTAAGTAGTACGGCATAAGCTTGCTGCGCCTTTTCAAAGCTACTAAGTCTAAAAAATTCGTTAGGAGCATGAGCCCCTTCATCTTCTAAGCCAAACGCAAAATTAAGAGTATAAACACCTAAAATTTCTAACATAAGACCACAAAAAGGAATACTGCCACCATTTCTTGTATAAAGTGGTGGCTTACTATAAAGTCTTTCTAAGATATCTCTAGCTGCTTTATTTGCAGGGTGATTAGTAGGCATCAGATAAGGTTCAGCAACGCTTTTTTCAATTTCGACTGTGACAGTAACTCCTGCTGGAAGATGCTTTTCAATATGATCTTTTACAAGGTTAGCAATCTTTTGTGATTTTTGGTTAGCTACTAAACGACAAGTAATTTTAGCATGGGCCTCATTAGGTAATACTGTTTTAACACCCTCACCTTGAAAGCCACCCCAGATACCATTTACTTCTAAAGTAGGTCGTGCCCAGATACGCTCGAGCACACTATAACCAGCTTCACCAACAAGTTCATCTACTCCAACTTCAGACTTGTAAGCAACTTCATCAAAAGGAACAGCAGCTATATTTTCTCTGTCTTCTTGACTGAGAGGTTGCACATCCTCATAAAAGCCCTCAACAAGCACTTTACCATCAACTGCTCGCATGTCAGCCAGTATCTTAACAAGAGCATGAATAGGGTTTTGCACAGCACCACCATAACCACCAGAATGTAAGTCACCACTAGCTCCCTTTACAGACACCTGCAAAGCACACAAACCCCTAAGGCCTAATAAAAGGCTAGGCTGATCTTCTGCCCACTGCCAACCATCAGCACTAATAACAAGGTCGCAAGTTAGCAAGTCTTTGTTCTGGCGCACAAAATCAGGTAGTTGAGGACTACCTATTTCCTCTTGCCCTTCAAACAATACCTTGACATTTACAGGTAGTTTACCTTCACTTTTAAGTAGTGACTCTATAGCCAAAATAGGTGCTAACATATTTCCTTTGTCATCGGAGGCACCACGTGCATAAACTTTTTCTTCTGCTACTAATGGTTCAAAAGGAGGCGAATCCCAAAGCTCTAAAGGGTCTACTGGTTGAGTATCGAAATGCCCATAAATAAGTACTGTAGGTTGACCTTCGGCTTTTAACCATTCACCATAGACAACAGGATGCCCACCTGTGGGTAGCACACTGATATTTTCTAAGCCTGCTACTTCAAGACGATTTGCTACCCATTGCGCACAATCCTCGACATCTTTTTGATGTTCGGGTAAGCTCGAGATACTAGGAATGCTCAAAAAATCTAGCAATTCCTCTAAAAACCCAGACTGATGTTCTTTAAGATAATTTTGCCAAGTCATACCTTATAATACTACCACCTGACACTGTGGTCGTAGAGATGTGATTAGCAATGCCTCCCAATCTTGATGTGTACCCACAGTGGATTTTAATCTCTATATGATCTTACTGATCTACCCCTAGAATAGTCCCGTTACTCCTATTAAGTTGTGCAACGTAGGCATCCCAACCACCATAGCTTGTATCACTACCTGTAATCAGGTTTCCACCTGTACGTCCTGTAATGTAGACTGTGCCATTAACGGCAATATCTACAGCTTCTTCTTGAGCTGCTGTGCCATAATTTCCATCGTCAAACTGAGTGATCCACTGCTCTGTGCCACTACTGTTGTATTTAAAGACAACAATGTCACTTATACCATTCATGCCAGCATTACTAAAACCGGGAAAAGACCCACCTGTCTGCCCAGCAATGTAAATGTTATCATTGGTGTCTACGGTAATACTCTTGGGAAAGGTATCCTTACTGTTAATATCATATTCCAAACGCCTTTCATAGATTGTATTTCCATTAGCACTCTTCTTGATAAAGTACCCCCCATCAGACGTAGAAAAAATATTAATTGTAAAGTAAATATTGTTGTTACTATCAGTTGTAACATCATAGGCATATTCATTAATGAATATGCCATAATTCTTTTGCCAGATCTCACTCAACTTGCTGTTATACTTGAAAAGCCTGACATCTCTTCCTAGAGAATTGCCACTGTTATTCCAATCTGTTAAGACAGTCAAGTTATTTAAACTATCCACAGCAATAGCTTTAGGCTCGAGGCCCGGACGATTGTTTAAAGTAACAGACTTAGTTTTAAGTAAACTACCTCCTATGCTAAACTTTCTTATTACAAAATTATTAGTACCTTCATCACTGAGAACATATATACGGTCGTTACTATCAATAGCTAAACCAGCGGGTCTATCAGTATTTTTAGTCCCAAACTGTCTTATCCACACACGTTCCCCATCTTGGTTGAATTTTGCTAAGAAGACATCAAGGCCTTTTACCTGAAACCCAAGCGGACCAGCTGTTTGACCCACTACATAAACACTGCCATTACTGTCCATGGCAACCTTATCAGGCTGATCAAAAGACCTAGTCCCAAATTGCACACCCCAGAGCTTGCCACCATTGTAACGTCTTAAAATCCCATCAGCATTGCCTTGGTTTGTGCCATCAAGGCTTCCCTTTGAAAAACCCACCACATAAAGATTACTGCCATCAACAACTAAACCTCTTCCCTCGTCTTGTTGTGGTGTTGCAAAATCAAGGGTAGAAAATACAGGATCTTCGACAGGGTCAGGCTCTGTGATTGGGGTAGGTACCAAAACTGTTTTAGTACAAGCTGCTAAAGAAAAAGCGAGTAAACCAATAAACCATAAATTAATGTGGTACATAATAAACCTCCTTAAGGTTTAGAATTCTATATAGTTACTATTCCAATTCCTTGCTATATTTGTTTTAACTGTTGATTTGAGTTTCTCCATTACTGATCTACCCCTAGGATAGTCCCGTTACTCCTATTAAGTTGTGCAACGTAGGCATCACTAGCAATGCCACCACCAACAGGTGCAGCAGTACCTGTTAGCAAGTTGCCAAGTGTGAATCCTGTAATGTAGACTGCACCATTAACTGCAATGTCAAGAGCAAGATCAGTATTTGCTGAGCCATAATTCCCACTGTCAAACTGACTGACCCACTGCTCGGTACCACTACTGCTGTACTTAAAAACCACAATGTCAACTCCGCCAGCACTGCTAAAACCAGAAAAAGAACCACCTGTGGACCCAGCAATGTAGATATTATCATTGCTATCCGTAATAATACTTCTGGGCAGGGTATCTTGACTTGTGGGAGAATATTCCAAACGTCTTGTGTAAACTGTACCTCCATTTGTGTTCTTCTTAACAAAGTGCCCTCCTTGGCCTAGGGTACTTCTTTGAAGCGTGAAGTAAATTTTATTGCCACTGTCAGTGGTGACATCAAGAGCAAATTCATCATCGGATGTACCATAATTCTTTTGCCAGATCTCAACCAGATTGCTAGTGTACTTGAAAAGCCTGATATCAAAACCTCGAGCATTGCCACTGTTATCCCAATCCGTTAAGACAGTCACTCTGTTTGAACTATCTACTGTAATGGCCTTAGGATGAAGAAACGGGCGGCTGTTTAAGGTTACAGACTTAGTTTTGAGTAAACTACCTCCACTACTAAACTTTCTAACTACAAAATTGTTAGCACCCTCTTTACTGAGCACATATATTCGGTTGTTACTATTAATAGCTAAATCAACAGCAGTATCACCATCTTTAGTTCCAAACTGTCTTATCCATACGTGCTCCCCATCTTTATTGAACTTTGCTAAGAAGATATCCGTATCTCCCACCTGAAATCCAAGCGGACCTTGTGTGTGCCCCACTACATAGACATCGCCATTACTATCTACAGCAACCTTGGAAGCAAAATCGAAAGATCTAGTCCCAAACTGTAAACCCCAGAGCTTGCCTCCATTGTAACGTCGTAAGATCCCATCAAAAGACCCTAGGTTTGTACCATCGAGGCTACCAAGTGTGTAACCCACCACATAAAGATCGCTGCCGCTCACAGCTAAGCCCCTCCCCTCATCTACTAGTGGTGTTGCGAAATCAAGAGTAGAAAATATGGGGTCGTTGGCAGGGTCAGGCTCTGTGAGTGGTGTAGGTACCAAAACTGTTTTAGTACAAGCTGCTAAAGAGATAACAAGTAGACCAATAAGCCATAAACTAATGCGGTACATAACAAACCTCCTTAAGGTTTAGAATTCTTACTGATCTACCCCTAGGATAGTCCCGTTACTCTTACTAAGTTTTGCAACGTAGGCATCAGCAAAGCCATAGCTTATAGTGCCACCTGATAGAAGGTTTCCATTCGTGTATCCTGTAATGTAGACTGTACCATTAACTGCAATGTCAAGAGCAAGATCAGGATCTGCCGAGCCATAATTCCCACCGTCAAACTGAGTGAGCCACTGCCGGATGCCACTACTGTTGTACTTAAGGACCACAATGTCTTCAGTTTCATAGTCTACACCAGTATTGCTAGAATTGCTGAAACCGGGAAAGGAACCCGTAGTGTAACCAGCTATGTAAATATTATTACTGCTGTCGGTGGTGATGCTTTCAAAACAGGTATATCCATGCGTATCTGTGGGCTTATATTCCACATCCACATCCAAACGTTTTGAGTAAATTGTTTTACCCTTCGCATTTTTCTTGACCAAGCGCGCCTCATCGTTAAGAAGCGTGAAATAAATGTTGTTGTTGTTATCAGTGGTAATACCAAAAGCAGTTTCATAAGCGGGCGTACCATAATTCTTTTGCCAGACCTGACTCAAACTACTGGTGTACTTGAAAAGTCTGATATCATCGCCATTGTTATTGTTGAACCAGTTAGTTAAGACAATTACTCTGTTTGAACTATCTACTGCTATGGCTTCAGGAGTAAGATTTGGGTAGGTGTTTAAGGTAACAGACTTAGTTTTAAGTAGGCCACCTCCCATACCAAACTTTCTTATTACAAAATTGTTAAGACCTTCATCGCTGAGCACATATATCCGGTTATTACTATCAATAGCTAAACCAGCGGGTCTATCAGTATTTTTAGTCCCAAACTGTCTTATCCACACACGCTTCCCATCTTGGTTAAACTTTGCTAAGAAGACATCAAGACCTTTTACTTGGAGCCCTAGTGGACCAGCAGTTTGACCCAGCACATAGACATTGCCATTACCATCTGTAGCAACCTTGTGAGCCCTATCAGTAAGTCCAGTCCCAAACTGTAAACCCCAAAGTTTACCACCATTATAACGTCGTAAGATTGCATCATGGTCCCCTTGGTTTGTGCCATCAAGATTTCCATCTGTATAGCCCACCACATAAAGATCGCTGCCGCTAACAGCTAAGCCCCTCCCCTCATCTTGTTGTGGTGTTGCGAAATCAAGGGTAGAAAATATAGTGTCGTTGGCAAAGTCAGGTTCTGTAAGCGAGGTAGGTATCAGAACTGTTTTAGTACAAGCAGCTGAAGAAATAACAAGTAGGCCGATAAACCATAAATTAATGCGGTACTAACAAACCTCCTTAAGGTTTAGAATTCTTACTGATCTACTCCTAGGATAGTTCCATTACTCCTATTAAGTTTTGCAACGTAGGCATCAAAACTGCCATAGCTTGTAGCAGTACCGTCTAGCAGGTTGCCAAACGTGGATCCTGTAATGTAGACTACGCCATTAACTGCAATATCATTCGCAAAATCATTATCTGCCGAGCCATAATTCCCATTGTCAAACTGATTAGTCCACTTATGGGTTCCACTACTGTTGTACTTAAAAACCACAATGTCGTTTGAGCCAGCATTGCTAAAACCAGAAAAAGAACCTGAGGTGCGCCCAGCAATGTAGATATTATCATTGCTGTCCGTGGTAATGCTGCTCAGGAGGGTAGCACTAATTTGGGAATGAGGTTCCAAGCGTTTTGTGTAAACTGTACCCCCATTTGCATTCTTCTTGACAAATTTACCCCCGCGTCCTAGACCATTTTCCGGTATATAAAGTGTGAAGTAAATGTTGTTACTGCTGTCAGTGGTAATATCATAGGCGTGTTCATTATTGGACGTACCATAATTCTGCTGCCAGATCTCATTCAGGTTACTGTTGTACTTGAAAAGCCTTATGTCTTGGCCTTTACCATTACCACTGTTATCCCAGTCTGCTAAAACAAGCACTCTGTTTGAGCTATCTATTGCCATGGCTTCAGGATGAAGAAACGGGCGGTTGTTTAGGATTACAGACTTAGTTTTGAGTAAACTACCTCCACTATTAAACTTCCTTATCGCAAAGCCGTTATCATTAATATTTTCATAACTAAGCACATATATTTGGTTGTTACTGATTCTAACGGATTGCTTGGTTAAGAGCTTGAACCTCCTAAAGAAGTAGCAACTAAAAGATTTTCTAGCCAATTATCCCTATAGACAAAGTTATTTAGACGATGAACAGGCGATATGAACTTGTTACTTACTTTTGCCCTTGGGCAATAAGGCATAAAATTGTGCGTTAGTGCCCATGCTCGTATTGCTATCTCTGCGGACATTAAATTTCCATGAAAATACCTTACACTATACAAATACCTGTCCATTCCGTCCATGTGCCGATCAACCATATTGCTAGTTCTATGACATTCAGGGTAATCATATGCCTGTACAAAATTCTCTCCTCTTCGGTATAACTTCAGTACTGCTTGTAATGCTTCTCCCTTCAATTTCTTGCTTGCATAACGCCTCAGTGTCTTCAATCTTCTCAGGAATTTACCCTTGCTCTTGGCTCCAAAAGCTTCCCATACATGCTTTGACACTCTATGTAATTCCTCTGAACGCCTCATTCTATTCCTTACCTTGAGGTAAGCATGCAAAAAACACATTATGATTACTACATTTGTGAACAGTGTTTGCCATGCTTGTTGTGTTCCTAACCATCCATCTGTGTTTACAGTTCTGGGTCGATATTCAGGAAATAATGCTAGCGCTTCATTTTTAAATTGTCTATAGCCCCTTATTAGACTCTGTGTGCTTGCTGATATAACAATAGATGCACCTAAAACACATTCTTTTGCCACAGTTGTTGCTACATAAGCCTTTTGTCCATTTAGATGGGTATGCTTTTCATCAGCTACCAAATCTTCTGGTAAATTATCTGCTTGTCTGACAGTTGTACCAACAATGCTGTTTCTTCCTATATGTTGACAAATACGATACCAGTACATATCATTACGCCCAAACACATAAGTCAGCGCCCAGAAAGGCACATTGAATTTCTGATGCAAGAAAATGGCTTTCTCTACATTTTCAGTATCACCTGTCATGTAAGGCAAGATGAAAGAGGGTCCTACTGTGTAAACTTCCTTTTTAGCACTATCTTGACCTTTGTTAAGAGGACAAATGCGACGCAATCGAATTTTAGGCATCTTTTTCGAGAGCCTAGCAAAACCATCGAGTTTGTACCCTTGCTTTATACAATTAGGAAACAGTTCAGGGTACATGGTAATCATTTCATCAAGGTACTTCCTAAACTGATCAGGTTTTTCAATTATGTCCATATAGTTACTTTTGCTTATAGGAACACGAATTTGCTTACCTGAACTTTTAATTTCTTCTCTGTCTGTGCTACATTTCCTTGTGGATGTCATGGTATTTGGTATATTCATGACATCTGTTTATCATTATTTTGGATGATATTTCTTCAGCCAAGCAATCCGTTAGAATCAGATTTGGTTGTTACTATTAATAGCTAGTATCTCGACAAAAAAGTTTTGATATGTGATTTCATATTATGAAATTCGAGGATAAAGCCTCTTTAATTTGTCCCTTGCAGTTTTAATAGTGAAACTCCAATCTATAGTGGCTTTACTAGCATTACGCTCTTTTTGCCATGCATTAATTTCTTTCTTAAGAAGTCCCATACTTCCTAAACGCCTGTCTAAACATTGTTCATTTAGTACTGAAATCTCTACCTCAGCCATATTCAACCAACTGCTATGTTTTGGTGTGTAATGGAATTCTAGCTTTCTAGTCAGCTCTCTTGCTTCCTCTGCACTAAAGGTTTCATAAAATGATGCTGGAGTGTGGGTGTTGAGATTATCAAAGACTATTCTGATCGTGTCGGCATCCTTAAAGTGTGTTTCCACTAAATCCTTCATGATATAAGCAAAATCCTGTTTTGTACGCCGTTTGGTAACCTTCACATAACGCCAACCTGCTAATGGTTGTAAACATATGAATATATTGCAAGTCCCTTCTCTACGGTATTCATAATCATAGCGTTCTGGTTGACCTTTTCTTGCTGGCAATGGTTTACGAACCTCACTAATCAGTTGATAAGGGAACTCATCAAAACATATTACAGGTCGATTTTTCTGGTAGTCCTCAGCATACAAGTCCAAAATATCTTCCATACGCCAAACAAAATCAGATCCTACTACTGTGGGAATGCACCACTTCTGGCGTACCCAAGGCTTCAAGTTATTTTTTTTAGCACCAGCCTCACACTCTCGTAAGAAATGCTTTCCAACTTAGTCAGAGTCACCAAACGATCAGTCAACAGTTTTAGTGTCCAACGCCTACGTCCATCAGGAGGAACACTTTGTGCAATTGTTGTTAGAATAGCTTCAACCTTGTCATTTAATTTGGGTACTCTACCAGAACGTGTTTTTTCACCTAAAGCAAATTCCAGATTCCCAACCACAAACTTTTGTCTTGTGCGTACTATAGTTGGAATACTGGTGTGTAAAGTAGCAGCTATTTCCTCATCTGTTTTTTCCATGTCTGCCAGTAACAAAATGTTAGCTCGCTTAATTTTACGAGCATTGTGTTGCCCTTTTTGAGTTAATTCGACTAGATCAGTTTTTTCGGCCTTTGTTAATTCAACAATGTAGGTTTTTGCCATACCTTACTCTATATCTCGATAGATGGGTGTTATTTTGTAAGCTTTACATATCAAAACTTTTTTGTCGAAGTACTAGGTCAGAACAAAAACCAAAAAAATCTTTAGTACCAAACTGTCTTATCCATACACGCTCTCCATCTTTGTTGAATTTTGCTAAGAAGGTATCCTGATTCCCTGCCTGAAATCCAAATGGTCCTTGTGTTTGACCCACCACATAGACATCACCATTACTGTCCGTTTCAACCTTGCAAACCACATCATCAGCTCTAGTCCCAAACTGTACACCCCAGAGTTTGCCACCATCATAACGTCTTAAGAACCCATCGCGCTCCCCTAGGTTTATGCCATCAAGATCTCCCCTTGTCTCACCCACCACATAAAGATCACTACCGTTAACAGCTATGCCATTCCCATGATCTGCTTGTGGTGTTGCGAAATCAAGGGTAGAGAACACAGGGTCTTCAATAGGGTCAGGTTCTGTGAGTGGTGTAGGTACCGAAATTGTTTTAGTACAAGCTGCTAAAGAAAAAGCAAGTAGACCAATAAACCATAAGCTAAAGTGGTTCATATAAACCTCCTTAAGATTTAGAAATCCATTATAGTAAGATTTACAAAACGTTTCAAGATTAGCGGATTCAAAAAAGTTATAATGCCTTTAAGAAATGATTTTGTCGTTCAATATACGACCTGATTTTTAAAGAAAGTAAGGATAATGGCTCTAAAAGCTAATAGTCCCAAACACAAACCTTTAACACTAGCAGATCGCCTTGCTGCAGCACATCAACGCCGTTTTGTAGGGCGTTCGGAAGAAAAGGAGCTTTTTAAAGCTGCCCTTAATGGCTCTGAAGTAGATTTTGTGCTTTTGCATATTTATGGGCCGGGTGGAGTGGGTAAAACAACTTTACTAAAAGAATTTGCTGACTTGGCAAAAAATACTGAGGCCACATCTATACAGCTAGATGCTCGTAATATAGATCCTTCACCTGAGGGTTTTTTATTTGCACTACGTTTGACATTAGGACTTTCTGAAGCTGACTCGCCTTTAGAAAAAATTAACCAATTGTCTAACAAAACTGTGTTGACAATTGACACTTATGAAACTCTTACACCTTTAGATGGTTGGCTAAGAGAAAGCTTTTTGCCTAAACTACCTGAAAATGTCTTCATTGTTTTTGCAGGTCGCAGACCGCCCTCACCTAGCTGGCGTTCTGACCCGGGTTGGTGCGATCTGATTCGTAGTGTTAGTTTGCGCAATTTGCGTCCTGAAGAAAGCCGAACTTTCCTTGATAAACGAGGTGTCCCTGCAACAAAGCATCAAGAAGTTTTAGATTTTACTCATGGGCATCCTCTGGCTTTATCTCTAGTGGCAGATGTGCTCGAGAACCAAGAAGGAAACCAAGCTACTTTTGATTTAGGTAGCGATCCTGATATTGTGCGTACACTGCTCGAGCGTTTTATTCAGCAGGTCCCTAGTCCCACCCACAGACTAGCCCTAGAAGCTTGTGCATTAGTACGTGTCACTACAGAAGACCTATTGGCTAAAGCATTAGTTTTAGATGATGTACACGAGTTTTTTGAGTGGTTACGAGAACTTTCTTTCATAGAAACTGGTCCTTTAGGCATTTTCCCGCACGACTTGGCCCGCGAAGCTCTAGATGCTGATCTAAGATGGCGTAACCCAGACCGCTATTCTGAACTGCATAATCACATGCGAGATTATTACAACAATAAACTGATGACAACACGGGGCATGGAGCAGCAGCGTATTCTTTTTGATGACGTTTATTTGCATAGGCACAATCCGATGGTTAAGCCTTTTCTTGAGTGGGGCGAGTATGGCAGCGTTTTTGGTGAGCCAGCAACTAAAGATGATCACCCAGCACTGTTAGCTATTATTGAGCAGCATGAAGGGCCAGAGTCAGCTAAGTTGGCTGCTCACTGGTTTGATCGTCAACCCGAAGGACTCACTGTTTATCGAGATGCAAGCCAAGAGCCTGCGGGACTGCTCCTTACTCTGCATTTAGACAAAGCAGATATGGCTGATATTGAGGCTGACCCCGCTACCCTTACTGCTATTAACTTTACTCGCCGTTATGCACCACCTAGAAAAGGCGAGGACATAATAATGTTTAGATTTTGGATGGCTCGAGCAGATTACCAAGGCGTCTCCCCTACTCAAAGCGTGATTTTCCTTAATGTTGTACAAAGCTATTTTGTTCACTCACAACTTGCTTGGAGTTTTTTTCCTTGTGCTGACTCCAAGTTTTGGTTGCCAGCTTTACACTATATGGACATTAACTATTCACCAGAAGCTAGCTTTGAAGTTGGGAGCAAGTCCTATAGTGTTTTCACCCATGACTGGCGTGCTGTAGCAGTACCAGCTTGGCTCGAGCTACTAGGCAAACGAGAGCTTGCCATTGACCTAAAGCCAGAAGAGCTTGAGAACAAGCGCCCTGCACCGCTTGTTGTTCTTTCAGAACCTGAGTTTAAAGAAGCTGTGAGAGACGCCCTTCGGAATTTTAATAACTCAGAAAAATTAATGACAAATGCTTTGTTAAAGTCAAGGCTAATTGCAGAACGAAGTGAAGGTAAACCAACGGTTGAACTCTTAAAAACACTTGTTAAAGAAACTGCTGATTCACTTAAAGCCACTCCCAAAAATGAAAAGTACTACCGAGCTGTTTTTCGCACTTACCTAGAGCCAGCGGCAAGTCAAGAAGTTGCTGCTGAACTTTTAGATTTACCCTTTAGCACCTACCGCCGCCATCTTAGTCGTGGTGTGGAGCAAATAGTTACTTGGTTGTGGCAGCAGGAGCTTTCTGGAGAAGGAACCCATTAATTCCATAAAATCGAAAATGACATCACCTGAATTTACTCTATGCCAATTACGACATGAGTACAGGTTAGGGTATTATATAGGAGAAGGATAAACACACAGGTTTACCCCTACAGGGACTATACTAACGGTAGCACAAACCCTTATTAGGGTAGGCCTATCTATGCATTTGCCCTTCCAAACCTTCCAAATCGAAAATCTGTGGATTTGCATCTCTCTATATAACCTTACTGATCTACCCCTAGGATAGTCCCATTATTCTTATTAAGTTGTGCAACGTAGGCATCGCTAGCAGTGCCACCGCCAGCAGGTGTAGCACTACCTGTTAACAAATTGCCAAGTGTGTTTCCTGTAATGTATACTGCACCATTAACTGCAATATCTAAAACAGAATCCTCCCCTGCCGAGCCATAATTCCCATTGCCAAACTGAGTGACCCACTGCTCGGTGCCACTATTGCTGTACTTAAAAACCACTATATCACGGAAGCCAGCATTGCTAAAGCTAGGAAAAGAACCCGGAGTGTTACCAGCTATGTAAATGCTACCACTGCTGTCGGTGGCAATGCTTAGGGGCAAGGTATCAAAACTTGTGGCACTATATTCCAAGCGTCTTGTGTAACGTGTACTTCCACTTGCGTTCTTCTTGACAAAACGAGCCCCTTGGTTTACAGCATCTACTCTAAGAGTGAAGTAAATGTTGTTGCTGCTGTCGCTAGTAATATCAAAAGCATATTCATCATCGGACATACCATAATTCCTTTGCCAGACCTGACTCAGGCTGCTGGTGTACTTGAAAAGCCTGATATCCATGCCTTGAGCACTGCCACTGTTATTCCAGTCAGTTAAGACAGTCAAGTTGTTTAAGCTATCTACTGTCATAGCTCGAGGCACAAGACCCGGTCGGCTGCTTAAGGTAACAGACTTTGTTCCAAGTAGGGAACCTCCCTTATGAAACTTTCTTATAACAAAATTGTTAGTACCTTCATCACTAAGCACATATATTCGGTTGTTACTATCAATAGCTAAATCAGTGACAACGTCTGCACCTTTAGTCCCAAACTGTCTTATCCACACACGCTCTCCATTTTTGTTGAACTTTGCTAAGAAGACATCCCGACTTCCTACTTGAAACCCGAGCGGACCCAAAGTATCACCTATAACATAAACGTCACCATTACTATCCACGGCAACCCTGCGAGCATAATCGAAAGCTCTAGTCCCAAATTGTAAACCCCAGAGCTTGCCACCATTGTAAAGTCGTAAAATCGCATCCCTAGCTCCTTGGCTTGTGCCATCAAGATCTCCCCTTGAGGAACCTACTACATACAGGTTGTTGCCCTTAACAACCAAGCCTGAACCCTCATCAATCTCCGGTGTTGCGAAATCAAGGGTAGAAAACACAGGGTCTTCAATAAGGTCAGACTCTGTGGGCGGTGCAGGTACTAAAACAGTTTTAGTACAAGCGGCTAAAGAAAAGACAAGTAGACCAATAAACCATAAATTAAAGCGGTACATAAAACACTTCCTAACTAAACAAAACAATAGATGTAGAGAGAACTTAAGAGCTTAGCTTATTTCTAAGTTTTCTCTTTTTGAAAAAGTGGCGTGCTTAAAAGCATTTGCCACTTAGAATTAATTCTAGTACATTGACACAAAAGTTTTGACATGTGATTTTACATTATGACATTTCAGGATAAAGTCTCTTGAGTTTGTCCCTAGCAGTATTAACAGTAAAACTCCAATCTATAGTAGCTTTACTAGCATTACGTTCTTTTTCCCAAGCTCTCACTTCTTTTGTCAAAAGCTCTATACTCCCTAAACGTCTGTCCAAACATTGTTCGTGTAGCACTGATAGCTCTACTTCAGCCATATTCAACCAACTACTGTGTTTTGGTGTGTAATGAAACTCTAGCTTTCTAGTTAGCTTCCTTGCTTCTTCTGCACAATATGTTTCATAAAACGAAGTAGGGGTGTGGGTATTGAGGTTATCAAAAACTATTCTTATGGTGTCAGCATTCTTAAAGTGTACTTCTGCTAAATCCCTCATTACATGAGCAAAATCTTGTTTGGTACGCCGTTTGGTAACTTTCACATAACGCCAACCTGCCAATGGCTGCAAGCAAATAAATATGTTGCACGTCCCTTCTCTACGATATTCATAATCGTAGCGTTCGGGCTGACCTTTTTTCGCTGGCACTGGCTTGCGAATTTCACTAATTAGCTGATATGGAAATTCGTCAAAACATATTACAGGTTGCTTTTCCTGATAGCTCTCAGCATAAAGATCTAAAACATCTTCCATACGCCACACAAATTCAGACCCTATGACTGTGGGAATACACCATTTCTGACGTACCCAAGGTTTCAGACTATTTTTTTTAGTGCTCTTCTCACACTCTCACAAGAAATATTTTCTAATTGCGTCAGAGTCACTAAGCGATCCGTTAGTAACTTAAGCGTCCAGTGTCTGCGTCCATTAGGAGGAACACTTTGTGCAATAGTCATTAGGATAGCTTCACTCTTATCATCTAGCTTAGGTACTCTGCCAGAACGTGATTGCTCACTTAAAGCGAAATCAAGGTTACCAGCTACAAATTTCTGTCGTGTTCGCAATACAGTAGGAATACTGGTGTGCAAGGTATCAGCTATTTCTTTATCGGTTTTACCCATGTCAGCTAGTAATAAGATGTCTGCTCGTTTTATCTTGCGTGCACTGCATTGTCCTTTTTGAGTTAATTCGACTAAGCTGGTCTTTTCCACCTTGGTTAGCTCTACAATATAGGTCTTTGCCATAGCCTTACTTTATATTTCCATGAAGTAGGTCTATTTCAGCAAAGTTTACATATCAAAACTTTTGTGTCGAGCTACTAGGCAATTACTTTTCCTAACTAATCAGTAATACTCTGACAAATTATGTAGGACTTTTTCTGACATATCGTTATTAACCGAGCATCTATATAAGGCAAGCTTGGCATAAGTATAGACACTGCCCTAAGATTTGCTAAGCCTTTGGCATTAAGCCTGAGTACTGGCTAGAGAAGCAAGCTGCATTATGTTTATTCCAAATGTACAAGATTAAGTATGCTTTTAGCAAAATTGCGCTGTAATACACAGGGTTTTGGTAATAATCTGTGAAGTTATAGGAGCAAATACAGATTATAATGTCTTTAAGAAATAATTTTGTCGTCCCTTATACGACCTAATTTTAAAGAAAGTAAAGATAATGGCCCTACAAGCTAACAGCCCTAGACACGCACCTTTAACACTAGCAGACCGCCTTGCTGCCGCACATCAACGCCGTTTCGTGGGGCGCTTAGAAGAAAAAGAGCTTTTCAAAGCTGCTATTAGTGGTTCCAAAGTGGACTTTATACTTTTACACATTTACGGACCGGGTGGAGTAGGTAAGACAACTTTATTAAAAGAATTTTCCAACTTAGCCAAAGACCATGAGGTCACACCTATACAACTAGATGCTCGTAACATAGACCCTTCACCCGAAGGTTTTTTCTTTGCTCTACGTTTGGCACTAGGGCTTTCTGAAATTAGCTCGCCTTTAGAAGCTATTAACCAACTTCTTAACAAAATTGTGTTGACAATTGACACCTATGAAACGCTTACGCCTTTAGATGGTTGGTTAAGAGAAAGCTTTTTACCCAAACTACCAAAACATGTACTCATTGTTTTTGCAGGCCGTAAGCCACCTTCTTCTAGCTGGCTTTCTGATCCTGATTGGTGCGATCTGGTTCGTAGTATTAGTTTGCGCAATTTGCGTCCTGAAGAAAGCCGAACCTTGCTTGATAAACGGGGTGTCCCAAAGGCTAAACATCAAGAAGTTCTAGATTTTACTCATGGACATCCTCTGGCTTTGTCTTTAGTAGCAGATGTGCTCGAGAATCAAAAAGAAAGCCAAGATACTTTTGAATTGGGTAGCGACCCTGATATTGTTCGTGCACTGCTCGAGCGTTTTATCCAACAAGCTCCTAGCCCCACCCACCAATTAGCCCTAGAAACTTGTGCATTGGTACGTGTAACTACAGAAGACCTTTTAACCAAAGTATTAGCTTTAGATGATGTACACGAGTTTTTCGAGTGGTTAAGAAGTCTTTCTTTTATCGAGTCTAATCCCGTAGGCATTTTTCCCCACGATTTGGTCCGTGAAGTCCTAGATGCCGATTTAAGGTGGCGAAACCCTGACCGCTATGCCGAGTTACATGGTCGTGTACGTGGTTACTACAATGACAAGCTGATGACTATAAGTGGAATGGAGCAACAGCGCATACTTTTTGATGATGTTTATTTGCATAGACACAACCCTATGGTGAAACCTTTTTTTGAGTGGAGTAAATATGGAAGCTTATTTGGCAAACCAGCAACTAAAGAAGATCATAATGAATTGCTAGCTATGATAGAAAAACATGAGGGGATAGAATCAGCTAAGCTAGCTGCTCAATGGTTTGAGAAACAACCCGAAGGGTTAACTGTTTACTATGGTACTGGACAAAAACCTGCTGGGTTACTTTTTGCCTTACGTCTTGATAAAGCAAATTCAACTGATCTCGAGGCTGATCCTGCTACCCATGCTGCTAGTAACTTTATTCGTAGCTACGCACCAGCTCGAGCTAGTGAAGAAATAATCATGTTTAGGTTTTGGATGGATATAGAAAGTTACCAAGACGTTTCGCCCACTCAAAGCGTGATCTTTCTTAATATAGTGCAAAGTTACCTTTCCCATTCTAAACTTGCTTGGAGTCTTCTCCCCTGTGCTAACCGTGAGTTTTGGCTACCTGTTTTGCACTACGCAGATATTAATTACATACCTGAGATAAGCTTTGAAGTTGGTGATAAGCTATATAGCATCTTTGCTCATGACTGGCGTGCTGTGCCAGTACCAGCTTGGCTCGAGCTACTAGGCAAACGGGAGCTTGCCACTGACCTAAAGCCAGAAGAACTTGAAAAAGAACGTCCTGTACCACTTGTTGTTCTTTCAGAGCCCGAGTTTAAAGAGGCTGTTAGAGATGCGCTTAAGAATTTTAAGATCCTAAAAAAATTAACAACAAACATCTTGTTACAGTCAAGGCTAATCGCAGAAAGAAGTGAAGCTAAACCAACGGCTGCACTCTTACAAGCACTCATTAAGGAAACTGCTGAGTCACTTAGAGTCACTCCCAAAAATGAAAAGTATTACCGAGCTGTTTTTCACACTTATTTAGAACCAGCAGCTAGTCAAGAAATTGCTGCTGAACTTCTGGAATTACCCTTTAGCACCTATCGTCGCCATCTTAGTCGTGGTGTTGAGCAAATAGCTATTGGGTTATGGCAACGAGAGCTTTCTGGATAATGAGCATGGTGAAGAAGGAATTCACAAAAATCTTTACATCCTTGCTTATTATATTAAAGGTAAGTCGAATCCAACTTGTCAAACAGCAACTTAAGGTTTAATTGCTTACCAAGGTAATCAAAAACCTCATCAGGAGATGAATTAATCCCTAGCCCTGCAAAAGAGCTACAAAGCGAGTTAATATCCTGCTTTAAAATCATAAGGGCGTGCGGGTTTTGCTTGACTTCAATCATTTGAGGAAAGTCTATCAAGATTACTTTTTCTTTATGCCAAAGCATATTAAAGGTTGAGAAATCACCGTGTACCCTGCCAATTTTAAGAAGCTGGCTTAGAATAGTTAGGCTTTGTTCCCAAGCTTGTTGTACTTCATTCTTTGTCAAAGAAACATCAGCAAGGCGTGGGGCAGGGTTGTCACCATCACCAATGAAAGCCATAAGAACTACTCGTCCACTGAGCACCACATCTGTACCCTTAGGGTCAATAACAGGTTCAGGAACCGGAATACCAGCTTGATAAAGTGCCCAAATTTCATTGTACTCATGCTGTACCCAAAATGCCAATTCAGGCTCAATCTTAGCTTGTTTGGCTAAGCTTAAAACCCGCTTACGCCTGTTTCTAGAGATAAAACGGCCTTCAGTATAAAGTTGATTATTTTTACAGGCCCTTAAAGCAGCATCGCGATAAAGTTTAGCAGCCAAATAACCTTTTGCCCCTTTGACTAGATAGAGAGTGGCCTCTTTACCACTTTTAACTTCACTGACAAGCTCATCAAAGTAACCTGCTTCATAAAGATTTTGTAAGCCTACGTCATCAAACTTAACATTATCTTTTTGCTCTTTAAGTTGCTTAACAGAGCGTTTACCCTTGGGCTTAAGGCGCTTCTTGCGTCTTGTAAAGTGCTCAACGTCTTCCTCAAAGTCTTTGTAATAGTTATCCAAAATTTATCCTATTGAAATACTACCATATTTGGATAAATCTTTCTTAATTTGCTTTGATATCAAACTTTAACGTTGTTAGGTAGGTAGCTTAGACTTCACTATCCAGAAGTAATTAAGGTTATTTGTAAAGTTTGTAACGGTAGTAAAAGTTAAGGGTAGTCCTGTGGATGAGTTGTGGTCATTTCAGGACTACCTAAAATCTTAGCTATATTTGTCTAAACGTTGGATTTTCTCTTGATTTTACTGATCTACCCCTAGGATAGTTCCATTATTCTTTTTAAGTTGTGCAACATAGGCATCATTACCACCATAGCTTGTAGAACTACCTGTTAGCAAGTTGCCAGGTGTATATCCTGTTATGTAGACTGCACCATTAACTGCAATATCAAAGGCAAAATCATTACGTGGCGAGCCATAATTCCCGTTGTCAAACTGAGTAACCCACTGCTCAGTGCCACTACTGCTGTACTTAAAAACCACAATGTCAGCACCGCCAGCGTTGCTAAAACCAGAAAAAGAACCTAGAGTATGCCCAGCAATATAGATATTATTATTGCTGTCCGTGGTAATACTTTTGAGAGAGGTATCACTACTATTCAAATCATATTCCAAACGTCTTGTGTAAACTGTACCCCCATTTGTGTTCTTCTTAATAAAGTGCCCTCCTTGGCTTGAAACACTAAATGTGAAGTAAATATTGTTGCTGCTATCAGTGGTGACATCATTAGCAAATTCATTATTGGACGTACCATAATTCTTTTGCCAGACCTCATTCAAATTAGGTGTGTACTTGAAAAGCCTGATATCTCTGCCTCGAGCATTGCCACTATTATCCCAATCTGTTAAAATAATTGCTCTGTTTGAATCATCTATTGCTATGGCTCTAGGAGTAAGCCCCGGGCGGTTGTTTAAGGTTACAGACTTAGTTGTGATTAAACTACCTCCACTATTAAATCTCCTAACTACAAAGTTGTTAGCACCTTCACCACTGAGTACATATATTTGGTTGTTACTATTAATTGCTAGATCAGCAGCAAGGTCAGCATTTTCAGTCCCAAACTGCCTTGTCCACACACGCTCTCCATCTTTATTGAACTTCGCTAAGAAGGTATCCCAATCTCCCACCTGAAATCCAAGTGGACCATTGGTATTAACCATTACATAAACATCACCATTACTATCTGTGGCAACCTTGCGAGCAAAATCGGAAGATCTAGTCCCAAACTGTAAACCCCAGAGCTTACCCCCATTGTAGCGTCGTAAGAACCCATCAGGAACCCCTCCTAGGTTCACGCCATCAAGATTTCCCCATGTATGGCCCACCACATAAAGATCACTGCTGCTAACAGCTAAACCACTCCCCTGATCTTCTAGGGGTGTTGCGAAATCAAGGGTAGAAAATATAGGGCCTTCGACAGGGTCAGGCCCTGTGAGCGGCTTAGGTAAAGAAATTGTTTTAGTACAAGCTGTTAAAGAAAGAACAAGTAGACCAATAATCACTAAACCAATGCGGTACATATAAACCTCCTTAAAGGGAAGCCCCCTCTATGAACATGTCATTCTGAGGAACATAGCCCTTACGAGGGTAAACTTGAAGAATCTCAGACGACGTTAACGCAAGAGAGGTCCTTCACGTAGTTTACCCTCGCCTGCCCTAGAGCAAAGCGAGGGGAGCGTAGCAAGGGGAAGGGTTCAGGATGACATTCCTCGCACTTACAAGGCAAGAATTTATCTGGACATCTATACCAAAATTAATATAAGTAATAGGGGAATTATAGTGACTTAACACTTACACACCTCAATTCTAGTGTTTAATGTTCTAAGAGATTGTCCTAGAACGCCTTAGGTTTAGATTACTTTGCTTCACTTAGCCAATAACAGAGGGAAATCCCCCATGATTTTTTCCTTTTAATGTTGCATATTTATATAGTGCTTTAGGTTTTATACAGGAATTGTTGTGATAGAAAAGACCAGTAATGACAAAAGCTTAAAACTTAAGATTGAAATCATTGAGGACGAAGCACTTTTTCGTGATTTACTAGGAGAAAGACTGAATAAGCAAGTCGACTTTGAACTTACAGGTGCTTATGCTGATGCTGATGAGGCAAAACGTAACATCTTAGCTAAAGAAGTAGACATTGCTTTTGTAGATATTGAACTCGGTGAGGGTCAGCCTAGTGGTATTCAACTGGCGCTCGAGCTACGTGAAACCAAACCAAATCTAGGCATTGTGCTACTTTCCTATCACAGTGAGCCTTACTTTGCCAAGAAGCTTTCCCGTCAAAAGATATTGGGTTGGGGCTACTTACTTAAAAAATCAGTTAGTGACTTTGATACATTGTATAGGGCAGTAATTAGTGTTTCAAAAGGAGGAGTGGTAATAGATGAGCAGCTTGTAAAGCAAATCTCTGAACGTGAAAGTAGTGCTGTGCACATTCTAACAGCTAGACAAAAGCAAATCTTAGAACTTGTTGCACAAGGCTATAGTAATATAGGCATAGGGAACAAGCTAAGCATTAGTAGTAAATCTGTAGAAAATCAACTTGGTATCATCTACCAAAAACTAGGTATTTTCACAACGAAAGGTGGTGAAATTCATTCCCGTGTTAGATCAGTACTCGCATACCTCGAGGGCTATCATTAAAAGTTCTTATACAATGACCACTTATGAGCACCCCCTAAGAATAGCTTTAGTTGATGACCAACCAGACTTCTGTGATTACGTTGAAAATATGCTAATTGGAGATTTGCAATTTAATGTGATCAGTAAGGTGTTTAGTGCTGAACAAGCACTCAAAGACTTTTCTGGGCTCGAATTGGATGCTGCCATTATTGACGTAATGATGCCAAATATGGACGGCTTTAGTTTGACCAAAGCACTACTAGAAAGCCTGCCCCACATTCATATTATTCTTACAAGTAGTAGTGACAATAGCTATTACACTACACTAACTAAGAAAGCAGGTGCTAAGGCTTTTATTCCAAAACAGCAACTTTCAAAAGAAACGATATTAAGCGTTTCGCTTCGGGGCTCGAGGCAGTGCCCATAGTAGTGGTTTTATCTAAGAACACGCCACCACATTTGAATCATATTGCTGTGTCACAATAGGTCCCTCAGCCTCCATTCGGAACCTGAGTCCCATAACCTCGAGTAATCGTTGTGCTCTATCTACAGTAATCCCATGATATTCGTTAGTCTCGTCTCTCGATACTTGTGCTACGGAAACACCTAATGCCTCAGCCAATTCTTTTTGTGTCCAGCCTTTAGCAATTCTTAAACCAATCAACCAATAGCCAATACTCGTCAAACTATTAAGGGTTTCTAAGTCACCACGCTTCATCCGTTCGTAAAGTGCTATTTCTTCCTTAATCTGTTCGTGAAATGATCGGGTAGGCCCCATTACTCGCTCGAGCTCTTCACCCTTTAAGCCTAGTTTCTTGAATTCTTCATATTGGAGTTTAAGGTACTTAGCTCCCTCTTCAAATCGCTCGAGAGCACGGTGGTACTCTGTATCTGTGCGAATCATAGAATTCCTTTCAAAAGTTTGATGACTCCTTTGGGTTTGTCAGTGTAACGTTGCAGTCGAAATGCGGCAGGAAATTCTAAATCATTACCATACTTATCTTTAATTCCTGTAAGTTGACCAAAATGTGGATAGAGTTCTACACGGTAACGATGCCACATTGGTAATTGCTTTTTGGGATAACCTCTATAAACCCGTCTTGAGCTGGGTTCCCAAGTCCAAATCTTGTAAGGATCAAGTGCATTTAATTTGCGTTGTAATTCCCCGCTTGCAAGCACTTTGTAATCACAAATAAAGTAACCATCAATGTCATTAGGGTGATTCTTTGCCTCAACAAATGACCCATCCAAATAGATTTCACTAATACCAGTTTTCCAGAGCTGTTTGACCATTATCTCAGCTTGCTCAACTAAATAACTACGCCAAGCATTGTTCCACCCTGCTTGTCCTGATCCATGCACCAACACCGATTTTTTAAGCTCCTCAAATGTGACAACGTGATCACCAATAGGTAACAATCCATGTTGATCAAAGGATGTGATCATTTAGGTTATATATTAACATATGAGTTAATATAAAATAAATTAACATTTACGAATATTTTAAGATTTCTTTACCCAACTAGCATAGTCAGTTTCTATCAACAATTATCCTGTACCTAGCATCACCTAGGCAAATTCGTGCTCGAAAGGGTTCAAAAACTTGAATCCTTCACTACACCTGCCCTCGTAAGGGTTCAAGGGCAAGCCCCTATAAATCCATACAATTCATAGCAGGATTTTTAGAGATTTGAGATCTCATTCAGATTTCTTTGTATTTTCGAGCGAACCAAGAAAGTATATAAGGAAAACAGATTAAAAATGGACATTGCCTAGAGCGCTTACCTGCGGGGCAAATTGTACCCCACCCCCTAAATCCCTCCTTAGAGGGACTTGCAGATTCTCCCCTTAAAGGGGAGATGCCTGAAGGGCAGAGGGGTTTACCAAGCTTAGGAGCAAAATGTTCAAAACTAGACCGTTGGCAGTATATTAAGCGTCTTGTTTCAAGGATAAGTATACTTCCAGAGTAGTCCCTTTGCCTAAAAAGCTTTCAAGATACCATTTACCCTCTGATAGATCTACACGGTCTTCTATGCTGTGAAGACCAAGCCCCCTAGTTACAGCAGAGTTATCGAAACCCTTACCATTGTCTTTTACTTTCAGATAGATGTCACTTGCTTTTTGGGAAATGATAACGTCAACTACAGAGGCATTAGCATGTTTTTGCACATTCAGCAGAGCCTCTTCTAAAATGCGGTAGATATTTAGACGTAACTCCATAGGAAATTCATTGCTTTGTAAGTCATCCAAGGTTTCTATAGCTTCATCAACCTCTAGATTGAATTTAATGCTTTTGGGAAAGTTGTCTATTAATGAATAAACAGCTACCATGAGGCCTATTTTCACACTAAGAGGATGCAAACGATGGCTAAGACCACGGATTTCTTTTTCTCGAATGCTTTCAAGCTCTGCACATGCTTCTTCAAGTTCTATCTTTACGTTATTGCCACTTTCAGCCCTACCAGTGGGCTGATTCAGTTTATTCCAGACCTTAAATAATTTTGTTTGTAAACCCCCATGCATATCCTCCGCTAACTTTTGTCTTACTTGCTCTGCTGCTTGATTGACGCGCTGTCTAGAAAGTTTTAGTTCTTTAACTAGTTTTGCATTCTGTAAAGATATAGCTGCTTGGCTTGAAAGTAGCTTTAGAATCTCTACCTTACCCAAGTCAAAGACATTTTTAGTAAGACTGTTTTCTAAATAGGCCACACCAACTAACTGCCCTTGGTATATCAGCGGCAATCCCATAACCGACTTGGGTTCTTTAGCTAGAATATATGGGTCTTGTTGATAATTACTGTCTATAGTTGCATCTGCCAGAATGACTAATTCTCGAGCACGAATCACATAATTGATCAGTGCTATAGGTAAAAGCTCTGTAGCATTTTTAAGATCAATCTCCTCTTTAAGAACACTTTTTGAATCAATTTCGTTATAAGAAGCAATAATCCAAGAGTCTGCCTGACCACTGGGCAAAATCAATGCGCCAAGACGGGCACCAGCATTTTCAATCAGAGTACTCATAAGTTTGCTGATTAGCCTTTCTGTTTGAATTTCACTAGTGAGCACTCGAGTAGATTGCATGAGGCTATGAACATCAAGAGTGCTACTATATTGTTGAGTACTGGCATATATATTTGCTAAAGCTTTATCATTAGAGAGCGCATCATAGGTATTAAATGAACTTATTAGCAAGTAGGAATAGTTATCTTTTAAGTGTTTTAGTTTAGCTACAGCACCCCAACGAGCATAGGCAGCATAAGCTTCGCGCATGTAGTATCCTGCAAGTCCTTCATCTTCATTTTTGAGGAAGAATTTAGCAGTCAGCTCTAGTGTTAGAGCTTCTTCCGTAAGGAATCCGTGTTCCCTAGCTTCTTTGATTGCCTCTTTATAGCACCCATATGCTTTGTTACTCTTATTAAGTACTCTACATTTTTCAGCTTCTACCAAGTACCATTTATGTAGATAATTCATAGGTGAATGCTTTGACCAGAGTTTCAACTGTTTTTGATTCTTAAAGACTTTGCGAAGAAGCTTACGCTCTTTTGTTTTTTCATAAAGAGAAAGCCAAATTAGGGAAGTATAAAAATGACCCAGAGCACTAAAATATGTAGCAAATGCATCTGAATGTGTTTGCTCATAGTTAAAAGCGTGATCGGCTGCATTATTGTCCTCAAAAAGGTACGCTAGCATCATTTTCCAAAAGAAAAGAGAGTGACTTTCAGCTAGATTTTCTGCTAAAGATTTACATCTAGAATCTTCTGTTTCATTATAGGCAGGGCCTAGGAACTCTAAAGGGTTACTTTTTTTTCCTATAAGGTTTAAAGTAGTTTGTAAAAATAAGTAAAAAAATGGATTTATGGAAGTTTGGTTGAGCTGTGATAAGGTGTTAATTGTTAGCTGAAAACTATGCTGTAATTCTAGGAGTTGTTTGCCCGTATAAAATTGGTAAGAGTTGTGAGTACCTAGTGACACAGCCGCAACATTTAAATCACCTTGCTGCAAGCATAAATGATGAACTTTTAGAAAACCTGCGGTTATCTCTTTTAGGTGCTTTTTCCAAGGCATACCCATGAAACTAAAAAGGTACAAAGCTGAAGAATAGTGCTCATTATCTCTGTGCTGCTGGCTTAGATTAAAACCAAACTCCCCTAATTGATAACCTGCTTCAATTTTATTTAACTTACCAAGCAAGATAAATGTTCCCCAAGCAACATAAGAAAAAGGAGAGTACTGACCATGTTTTAGCTGTAATGTAAGCTGTTTTTCTGTAATTAAAGGTAAGAATTTAGGTGAATTAAGAAGAGCAGGACGAATTAGGTCATCACAAACACTCATTATAGCAATGATTTTAGGGTTGCTAACTTTGGGCAACTTAGCTAGTTTAGGTAGATTCTTGTTTAAAAATAAAAGATTAACCTTTAGAACTGCTTTTATAATATGTAGAGTGCGTGGCTTTGGAGGTAAGTAAATGTCTAGTTGTTTGAGTATATCCAAACCGTATTTAATGGCCTTTTCTAGATCATTTTGACCAGTATAAGCCTTTATCTGCGTTCTATAAACACTAACTTTGTCTAAGACAGATTGAGCATTATTAACAGTGGTGTTAAACAAAGTATCTACAAGTTTATAGTTATGGCTTAAACTAGCTGCTTCAGCAGTTTCTTGATGAATGGTAAGGCTGAGTTCATAGCATCTAGTCCAGAAGTCATTCTCTAACAGTTTTAGAGCTGTGCTTAAGTAGGCTAGTGCAGGCTTATAAGCAGCAGATATCTTAGCACGTTTGCCTGCTATTAGATTAAGTTCAGCTAAATGGTCCTTTTCTTTTTGAGCGATAAGCAATTTTAAACCAGCATTCATTTGATCAACTATGCTAAAAATTTGCCCTTCTAGACCTGCTTCTGAGGTGGCTGCTAATAAGTGCCTGCCAATCTCTAGATGGATTTTTTGTTTACTGGCTTCAGGAATTAAAGCATAAGCAGCCTGCTGCACACGGTCATGGGCAAAAGTGTATTTTTGTTTACGTTTCAGGAATAGGTCTTGCTCGAGCGCAGCTTGTAAATCTAATAGGACTGTTTCTTGACTTCCCTCAGCTATTAAAACTAGAGTTGCCAAATCAAAAGTTATGCCAATGCAAGCAGCTTGTGTTAGTAGTTTTTGAGTGTTTTCAGGTAATGACTTAATCTTACTGACTAACAGCTCTACTATGTTTTCTGTAAATTCTTGAGACTCTATTTGCTGAATATCCCATTGCCAACAAGCATCTGAAAGATAAAGCACTTTCTTAATATAGAGATCTTTAAGAAACTCACCCACAAAGTAAGGATTACCTTCTGTCTTCTGCTGTACTAACTTTGCCAAAGGCTTGATATTTTTTTGCTCAATATGTAAAGCATCACTTAACATTTCCTCTAAATAACTGTTTCCCAAAGGGTTTAACTCAACATAATTTATAGTAACCTCTTTTTCCTTAAGCTGTTCTAAAGCGTGGTTTAACGGGTGCATAGCGCCAACTTCATTGTCACGGTAAGCACCTATGAACAATAAAGACTTATCATCAGTGCGCATACAAATTTGCTCAATAAGGGCTAGTGATGCATCGTCTGCCCACTGTAAATCATCTAAAAATATGGTTAGAGGGTGCTCCGGCTGAGCTAGTACTTTAATAAAGTTTTGAAAAACCAAATTAAAACGGTTTTTTGTTTGCTCAGGTGGTAACTTAATCACTTCAGATTGCTTACCAATAATGCTTTCTAAACTTGGTATTATTTCAGTGATGACACCTGCATTGACATCCAGAACCTCGAGCAGCTTTGCCTTCCAGTGAGCTAGCTCCTTGACACTCTCACTTAATAGTTGTTTAGTAAAAGACTCAAAAGCTTGTACTAAAGCTCTGTAGGGAATGTCCCGCTGCAACTGGTCAAATTTACCAGTTATAAAATAACCCTTGCTAGCAGTAATAGGTTTATAGACTTCTTGTACTAGGGTAGTTTTACCAACACCTGCATAACCCGTAACCAGCAAGATCTCAGCTTGTCCAGTTTTATTAACACGCTCAAATGAATTTAGTAATTCCTTGACCTCTTTTTCTCTGCCATATAACTTTTGTGGTAAACTAAATTTGTTAGGGACATCATTTTCAGCTATAGCAAATTCACTAATGCTTTTTGTTTCCTGCCAACCTTTAAAGCACCTCTCTAAATCCTTTTTTAATCCTAGTGCCGACTGATATCTATCCTCAGCATTTTTAGCTAAGAGCTTTAGCACTATCTTAGATAGAATAGCTGGTAACTCTGGGTTGATTTCTATAAGTGGAATAGGCTCTTTGGCAATGTGGGCATAAACAAAGCCTATTTCATCTTTGGCTTCAAAAGGATATTTATTGGTAAATAAGTGATAAAGTGTTGCTCCTAGTGAGTAAAGATCACTTCTATAGTCAACAGCACGGTTCATGCGTCCTGTTTGCTCAGGAGAGATATAGGGTAAAGTACCTTCTAAAAAGTTTAAGCTCTCAAACTCTACTACTTCTCGGTTTAAAGTTGTAGCGATATTGAAATCAATTATCTTAACTTCACCACTGGCTTCGTTCCAAACAATGTTGCTGGGGTTTATATCTTTGTGGATAATATTGTGCTGGTGTAGAACTGCTAGTGCCTGACAAATCTTAGTTGCTAGGTTTAAGGCTACATCTAAGGGCAGCGTTTTTTCACTTAATGTTTGGGCTAGAGAGATTCCACCAAAATCTTCTAGCACTAAGGTTGTGCGTTGGCCTATTGTTGATATGCCATAGCTCTTGATAATACCTTCGTGGTCAAGTCTTGCTAAGATATCATGTTCTTGTTTAAGTTGTGCTTGTTCATAGACACTAGGTGCATCTAGTGCCATTAGCTTCAGTACTATTGGTTTTTCATCTTTGGGATCACTCTTGTAGACGTGGCTGCGCTTGCTTTTATAAATAAGCTGTAAGTTTTGTAAACTTAGATTTTCAATGTTGTGGTCTCTTTGGTTTGCTGGGGACATTTTTCAACCACTATTCATCAGTCCTCCTAATTTTATCATATTTCTAACTTTGGGCAAATTCTTTTTGTAGTGGTGCGCACAGTGCACCCTACTTCTAGAACACAGACTTTGGGCTTTTATTATCAAAATCTACCCCTAATATCCTTACTAAGGGGGAAATATGGAAAGTCCCCCTTAATAAGGGGGATTCCCTTAATAAGGGGAATTTAGGGGGATTTACCCTCCAAACAGCCTCATTTGACTTTGCACTATAAATTAGATGTCAATATAAGTCTTTACTTTATCAACACGAAGAATGTCATCCTGAGCGCAGCGAAGGATCTCCCATGCGTTAACGTCGTCTGAGATTCTTCGTAACTATGTTCCTCAGAATGACATGCTCACAGAGGGAATTTCCCTCTAGAGAAAAAACTTTTCTGGAAAACTATATTAGCACTCGCTTCCCCCAGAAATTAAAGAGTGAATAAGTGTGTCTTTTCTGGATACTGATCTTGATAAAAGTCTATACAATTGTATAGATATCTGCTATGCTATTTGAATGGGACGATAACAAAGCCAAAGAGAATCTTGTCAAACATAAGGTACCATTTGACTTTGCCATTCGTGTTTTTGATGATGAATGCCATATTACTTGGCTGGACACACGTTTTGATTATGACGAAGAGCGGTTCGTCACTTTGGGACTGATAGATGGAAGATTATTTACGGTGGCTCATACACTAAGAGGAGAAAAAATACGGTTGATATCTGCACGAAAAGCCACCCGCAAGGAGAATAGAGTCTATGACACTGACTACCTATAAACATAACCCAAATAACCCAAAGAAGCTTTCTAAAGCAGAGCTAAAAACCCTTGATGAAATGAAAGATAAGGACATTGACTATTCCGATATTCCTGAACTGGATGAAAGCTTTCTGGAAAATGCTATACGTGTTTCTGAGAGTATTAATAAGACTAAAATCTCCTTAAGGTTAGATAACGATGTACTTGCTTGGCTCAAACAGCGAGGAAAGGGATATCAAACTCGAGCTAACCGCATTTTGCGGGCTGCTATGGAGCATGATGAGCAACACTTAAGCGATTAGCTCTCAAACTCTACCTTGCTTGGATTTCCAGCAATTACATTTTATTCCAAATTTTAAAATAATTAAGTGTTCAACATTTAGCAACTTTATCCTGCAGTACTAGTACTCTAGCCTACTTATGAAGATCACTTTCCGAATCAGTGGCTACAAGCACTTCTTCTAACCAAACACAGGCTTGCTCTGTTTCACCTTGGATAAGTAAAATCTCTACAGCTTTAGCACTCCAAGGTAAAGCTTGCTTTGCTTCATTTGTCAACATACTCAGTGCTCAGTTAAAACAGAAAGGAACACTATAATGAGTCGTTTAACAGTTAGATTACCAGATAGTTTGCACCATCAGCTCGTTACCCAAGCTGAAAGTGAAGGTGTGTCTCTAAATCAATATTTGGTATACAGTCTTTCCCGTCAAGTCTCAATGGGCAAGTATGTAGTACAACCTGTTCCTGCTGAGCAAGTAGCAGCTGAAGCTAAAGCTTTTGAAAAGCTATTAGCAAGTGCTCCTAAAGCTATTGCAGAAGAAATAAAGCAAGTACTCGATGAGCGTGAGCATATTACCCCAGAACCAGAACTTGGTCCTGAAGCGACAAAGCACCTTGAGGAAATTAGCCTTATAGAAACTGAGAGTTAGTACAAAGCTCATAGATTTTCTAAAGAATTTCTGACTCAAACACGTTATAATTGAGACTAGGATTACCTATGGATCAATTTTCTGCACGTTTAGACATTCTGCCCACAACACAACATGCTTTGTTACCTGCACTGAAATTGACGCCAGATCAATTTGTTCTTTATGGAGGCACTGCTATAGCTCTACAATTAGGTCACCGTCAATCCATAGATTTTGACTTTTTTTCTAATACCTCGTTTAAACCAAGCAATTTACTAAAGGAAGTTCCTTATTTAGCAAACAGCGAAGTCATTCAACAGGAACCAAATACCTTGTCAGTATTAGTTACACCAGAAGGACAACAAACGACTGTAAAGATTAGTTTCTTTGGTGGCTTATCACTTGGTGTGGTCAGTTCACCACAAATAATTAATGAGCATTCTATAAAAGTTGCTTCTCTACTTGACTTATTAGGTACTAAATGTGTAACAGTTATAAATAGAGTAGAAGCAAAAGATTATATAGATATTCATGCTATAGTGACACAAACCGATTTAACCCTTGCTGATGGGCTGGCAGCAGCAAAAACAATTTATGGTAGACAATACAATCCATTAATAACCTTGAAAACATTGCAGTATTTTGAAGGTGGCAACCTTGATACGTTAACTGAAGATGTCAGAAAGGATCTGCTGAATTCAGTTCGTGACATGTCCATTGACAAATTGCCACTTTATCCTTCTAAAGGGCAGGTTGGTCAAAAACAAATTAGGTAAAGGGAATAGATAAGTGAAACCTATGAACGATAAAACTAAAAGCGATCTATTGTCAGTTGCAAGGCGTGTTGTTTGGTTTGAACCACCTGAAGAAGTCATCAAAAACCATAGGCGGTTTCTTTGTTATGTGATGCGCTATGGTACTGTTGAAGACGTATTGACAGCACAAGCATATTACACCAAGGATGATTTTCGTGATGCACTTGACAATGCTCCTGCAGGAGCATTAGACCCAAAGTCATGGAGTTATTGGAATTTAATGCTAAATGACAACAATGATCGTCCTTACCCTACGAGGAATGCTCTTTGAACTCGAGCAAAAACCACTAAATAAGTTTGCGGGGCTATTTCTTGAGGTCGTTCACTATACTTTCAAAAAAAAAGTGAGCAGTTTTTGGTCTGGTAAATGAGCAGTTTGTAGCTTTACCCTAACGTCAGTGCAGAATTGATAGAAAATGCACCAATTTAACCCCAAGGAGCGAAACATGAAAAACAAGCTTCTCCTTTCTAAAAATTTTGGCTTGAAAGGCCCGTCATGAATAATCAAAAGCATGCCATTGTTATTGGTGGCAGCATCGCAGGCTTGTGTACAGCACAAGTACTTAGTAAACATTTTGATAAAGTAACCATACTAGAAAGAGATAGTTATCCTTCTGAGCCAGCAACTCGCTCAGGTGTGCCCCAATCTCGTCATGTGCATGTTTTACTTACTGGGGGTGCTTTAGCTTTAGAAAAACTATTCCCCGGCTTTAACAAGGAATTAATAGCTGCAGGGATTACCTCCTTTGATTGGATAGCTGATAGCAAACTTAGATTTTTTGGGGAGTGGTTGCCACGTAAGCGTTCAGGTTTAGTAGGTTATTCAGTTAGTAGACGATGGCTCGAGCACTACTTAAGGCAAAAATTAATAGCTAACCCTAAAATAGACTTAGTAGAAGGTATAAGAGTCAAGCAGCTACTAACTGAGAATGGCAAAGTAAAAGGTATAGAAACCTCTAAAGGCATACCTTTATTAGCCAATTGGGTAGTAGATGCTAGTGGGCGTGATAGCCAAGCCCCCACTTGGCTAGAGACCTTAGGCTATGCCAAACCAGAAAAGACTGTAGTTAATTCACGTTTAGGCTATGCTAGCTGCCGCTATACTCCACCTGCTAACACTTCTTTTGATTGGCAAGTAGTTCACCGTAATACTTGCCCACCCCACGATGCTCGTGCTGGTGTGATTTTCACTGAAGAAGATGGTAACTGGGTTGTTACCTTAGCTGGTGCAAAAGGTGATTACCCTCCTACAGACGAAAAGGGCTTCAAAGGCTTTATAAGGTCTTTAGGACCTGAATTTTATAAGCTTTTAGAAGGAGCTAAACCTCTTACCAACATTTCTGGCTACCGCAAAACTGCTAATAGACAATGGCACTATGAACGTTTAAATGTCTGGCCAGATGGCTTTATAGTTACAGGTGACTCAGTTTGTGCTTTTAACCCAGTTTATGGGCAAGGTATGTCTGCTTGTGCTTTGGCTGCTTTAGAGTTAGATAAGATTTTAACTTCTGCAAAAGGTAACTATGTAGGTAAGGCTAAGCTTTTCCAAAAGCGCTTGGCCAAAGTTATTGCCCCTATCTGGCTACTTGCTACTGGAGAAGACTTTCGCTGGCTAGAAGGGCAAGCTAAGCGTATTCCCTCAGTACGTTTCTCTCATTGGTATATCAGTCAACTAGGTAAGGCTATGCCAACTAGTGCCTATCTAACTAAATCATTCATTGAAGTGACCCAACTTGCAAAACCTTTACCTGCGTTGTTTCATCCAGCAGTTATAGCAAGGATAATTGGTCATAAGTTTAAAAAGAAGGTTTCCTCTAAAACATTCCAATCAGATGTTTCTTTTCCAGCAGATGCTTCTTAAGGCTTACATATGTGCTCGAGCCCTTAAGGGACAACAGCAAGCCTCTCTTTGAAAAGGGGGATTGGAGGTTCTCTTAGGGTAGGTTTTTTGTTTGACAAAAATTTAGACATGCCCAGAACAAGAAAAACTGGGGCAGCTATTTCATAAACTCCAGTAAACACAGAACCCATTAAAATTATTCTTATTTAAGCTTCCAAAATATCACTAGAAAAACCTAAAAAACTCGGTGAGATTTTAGGAAGACCCTGATAGCATAATCACTACTTTTATAAAAAGTGAGCAGTCTTTGATCTGGTAAATGAGCAATTATTACTCCTAACATTCAACTAATTCAACCTCTGTGGAGATAGGAGGAGTAAAACAAGCATTTTAGATTCGTTTAGATTTAGCAGTAGTTTAGAATTTCCCACTACAGAAACTTGGGAAGATTTCGGGAAGATCTATTTTTTACTATTTAAACAAGCAAGGCACAAACTAATGACCTTGCTAATTATAGAAAAGTTTTTCTTTAAGCCAAGATTTCAAACTGGCTTAAATACACCTTTAGAAAGGAAAAATGATGAAGCACAAGTACTTCTTCCTAATAAATATAGCCCTCAGCATAGTCTTAGCAGCTTGCCAAACAAATAAAAGTACAGACTCTCAGTTTTTGAATGAAACCCTTGCTGCCTCAGCTAAAACCCAAGCAAATTCCCCCGTCAAAACTTGGCAACTCAAAGGCTCAGCACTAGCTGTTGAGGTAAGGGGTATTAATGAGCAAGGTACTGCTATTGAAGTTTTAAATGTCAGCCTATTTGATGATGATCACAACCAACTTCACACCTCTGACCTTAACACCAGCAGTAATCATCTCAATTCCCCCACAGTAAAAATTGAGCACAAAGTTGAAACTACTGACGTGTTTGTTTTTATTTCAACAACCCTTGATGGAAACGGAAATGTTGTTTCTAGTCAAGTCGAAGGCGATAGTGGCAAAATTACTGACAATATGCAGTCTGATCTTCAAGGCAGTTTATTCATTTTCGGATCTAATTCCCTTGGAGCTGCACAGGCCAAGTGGGCAACTAATTCTGTGAATTATAGTCATGCCTGTGTTCTTGGTCAAGGTAACTGTCAAACCGCAAAAGACGAGCTTATGGAAACGACGCACGACCTTTTACATGAACTCGAGCCTAGCGCAAACCAAGAAACAAACATATTGGTGATTTATGAGCTTAGCCCCACTTTGTTTACGTTTGATTTTAGCAGCCCAAGAACTTGGGGTGTACTTGCTTTACTTTTCCCTGTAGGGGTCATTATTAGTCCTTATCGTAAGCATAAGGTAATAGGAACCTTGATCTTAATTTCAGCTATTTGCTTGCTAGTTTCTTGTAGCAGTAGTGGTAAAAAATCTATACAACAAAAAAGTACCCATCAAGCTCACATTGTGGACATAGAGCTTCTAGATGAGATAGATGGACAGCAACTAGAAATCGAAGGTTTACCCCTCTCTAGCCCTGTTATGACTGTAGTAAATTAAAAGTTCTAGCCTAGAAAAGAATAACAATGTTTAAAAAAATCTTTATTAGTTTGATATACACTCGAATATTCTAGGAGAAAATACCATGCAGGTTGCGAATTCTATCCCTATACTCACTCGAACTATCTCTAAAATCCTACTAGCTCCACTTGTAGCAGTACTGCTAATACTTTCTTGGTACTGGCTCGAGCAGCCCCCAATTAATCTATTAACCAACGCCCTTCCCTCGAATTATCGTTATCCTTATGCACCCCTAGAACACAATTGGCAACAGTCCACATTCTTTTCGGAAATCTCTTTTCACAAAGAACGTATAAGTCAAAACCCTCAAGATGGACTAGAATTAGCAGCTTTAGCAGGTGTTTACTTGAAGATGGCTCGAGCCACTGGCTCGGCCTATAATTACTTAGAAGCTGAGCAACATGCCCTTCGCTCACTTAATAACTTGCCCTTCTATAATACAGCTGCCCTGCTAGTATTAGCTAAAGTAGCTGAAGCCAAACATAACTTCCCAGAGGCAATTCGTTTAGCTAATGAAGTGCTCGAGCAACAATCTAGTGATGAAAGTGCTTTGACTATTTTAATTACCTCATACTTAGCTCTAGGTGAAGTTGATGAAGCGGATAAGCTAGTCACAGAGTTGGTTAAGAGCATACCTAGTTTGGGAGCTTTTAGCTTGCAGGCCTTAGTTTATGAGGCACAAGCACAAGATCAAAAAGTAAAACAGGCTTTTGAAAATGCTATAGCTGCTGAAGATGCTGGTGAAGAACTAGCCTCAGCCAGAACACGTACACTTTACGCTAGATTCTTGGCTTCCAATGATGATGATATCTTGGCTGAGAAACTTTATAAGGAAGCTTTACGTATAGCCCCAGAGTATCCCTTGGCACTGGTAATGTTAGCTGAGCTTAAGCTTAAACAGGGTAAATATAGTGTTGCCGAGAGGCATTTTGAGAGAGTGCTCGAGCTTTACAAAGCCTCAGCCCAAACACTTGACCATATAGTTTTACGTGGCTTGGCCAAAGCTAAAATGCTAAAAGGTGATCTTTTAGGTGCTCGAGCTTTATGGGTCAAAGCTGAACAAGGCTTAAGGGCAGAAATTGCTAACGGGGCTTTTGGACATAAGCGTGAGTTGGCAAGGCTACTTTTAGAAAGGCAAAACCCTCAAGACTATGCTGAAGCTTTAGAGCTAGCTACTAATGAGTTAAGTGTGCGCCATGATGCTGAGACTCTTTATGTCTATAGTTGGGCACTTTATGCAAATCAAGACTTCCTAGCAGCACAAGAGTCTATCAGTGGAGCTTTGACAAGTATCAATAAAGTAGAAGTTTCCCACCTTGCAAAACTCATAGAACAAGCTCTAGCTAGCTCGAGCAAGAAGTTAAGCTCATGATTATTTTCGAGCTACTCAATCATATTTCCCATTCATTTAGCTTTCCTAGAACATACTAAGGCAATTGAAAATTCAGCTAATAAGCAAACATTTCTTGCAATGTCTCACAAATTTCTTTCTGAGCTTCTACATCAATATTGCCAAGCTTTTCAACTAGTCGCATTTTATCAACAGCTCTAAGGTGATCTAAAAGCACTAGGCCATGTTTACCTTGAAATTTACAAGGAACTCGAGTAACTAATTCAAAACCTTTACTAGTTAGGGGCGCTACTATTACAGTAGCAAGCATATTAATCTCATCAGGGGAAATGACTACACAAGGTCGTGTCTTATTCATTTCTCTGCCTTTTATAGGCTCGAGTGTCACCAAGTAAACATCAAATCGTGCAACATCGTGCATCAGATATTGTTATCTTCGCTATCTAAATTTGCATCTAACCATTCGTGGTCATAATCAATTTCTTGCTTGCTTATAGCAGTTTTGATGGCTTCTTGCCAGTTAGCTCGCGCTTGCTTAAAGGGTTTTATTAAAAGTCCTTGTGGGACAACTTCCAGCTCTAAATCAACCCCATCTAAACCTGCTTGCTTGATAAAGGCTTTGGGAATGCGAATACCTTGTGAGTTACCAATCTGAATAAGCTTGCTCATAAAGTAATTATAATGTAATTACCAATTCCACTCAAGTGCTTTTAGATTTAGGTCAGTTCAAACAGCCAAACCAGTCACAATTGTTGCCAGAACCATAATTTTCGCAACATTGCCAAGGCAAGCCTATTCATTTAAAAGTCCCAGCATTTCTCGAGGATCAATATCCATACGCACCTTAGCAGTACCCCTATAGCTAAACACTGGCTCCAAAAGTTGTCTTAAAGATTCATAGTCATCGGCACGTACAAACAACTGGTAATGATAAAATCCCCTCACTCGAAATACTGGTGCTGGTGAAGGACCTAACACTTCTCCTTTGCTCGAGCCACCCAACCCTAAGTGTGTTTGCAAAGCACCTGCCAAAAAGTTAGCAGCTTCTTCAGCATTCATTTCTTTCCTAGCACTAACTTGCACTTTAGCCAAAACTTTAAAAGGTGAGTAATTAAACCTCTCACGCCTTTCTAGTACTTTTTCTAAAAAGCCTTGGCTATCTTCTGCTAAAAAGTATTTCAAAACTTCATGTTTAGGCTTGAAAGTTTGCAAAAGAACTAAAGGCCTTTTACCCTCATACAATTCTGCCAAATTCAGTAGCAAGCGATAAGTCATTTCAGCAGCGCGGAAGTCCCCCATATCAAAGTGACTATCCAATAAAGTGTGGGCGATTAAAGAAACATTGGGTAAAAGCTTCTGTCGCATTATTGCAGTTGTACCCACCAATGCTCCCGGCTTGCCTTCAAAAAGCTCAGCCAAATTATCGCGCTTATCTTTATCAAAACGAAAAATAGCTGTTTTGGGTAGAAGCTTTCTGATAGCTTCAATAATCCATTCTGTTCCGGCAGCTCGAGTGGCACCAAGCTGGTTTCCTTCACAATTAGGACAAAAATCAGGTACGGGTTCACGATGTGCGCATTGATAGCAACGTAACTCCTTATGCTGACGATGGTAGCGCAAAGTCAAATCACAATTAGGACAACCTGCTAAATATCCACAGTCTATACAATGAAAAGCCGCCGAAAAGCCACGCAAAGGAGCAAGAATAATAGCTTGACGTTCCCTCTGGCTAATTTGTTTAAGCACTCGAATAAGATCAGTACTCAAGGGCCAATTATTGCTACCGTTTAAATCTGTAATGTGAATACGCTGGGACTTTATAGGTAAAGTAAACCTATCTTTGTTAGCAAAAGTATGCAAAACTTCAGGAGTTTCTAAAACATCGCTTAAAACAAAGCTAGCACCAGTTATCTTTGCTAAAAACTGGGCGGCAGTAGGTACAAAAATACGGCTGCCAGAAAGTAGCTTGTAACTGTTATTGGCATGCTCTAGCACCACAATTCTACTAAGCTCATGCAAAGGTGCCAATAACGCCAAATAAGTTCCTACTAACACCGTTGGTGTTCCAGCAAGCTCCTGCCATACTCTAAGTCTTTGAAGATCACTTAAATCCCCACTGAAAACCTTAGTGGGTAGGGTCTCGGCAAAAACTGCTACTATCTCTGCCAAAAAAGCATTTTCAGGCACTAGTACTAGGACACTTTTCTCCATAGCAACATCTTCTTTAAACAAAGGTACTAAAGATGCTAAACGCTCAATTCGTAATCCACCTGAAAGACTTAGGTCTCCCCTATAGGGCAATGCCAACTCCACTTTAGGCACTACACCAGTTACATAATGTGGCAAGTCCGGTGCTGGTGCTATTCTATCCTCATAACTTGCATATCCTTTTTTTACCAAGGCTCTTACTGCTGTTATAGGTACATTTGCTTTACGACTTAGGGCTGCAGCACTTTCTACCGACTCTAGTTCCCAAAGAGCTTTGAGGGCACGGCGCTGATTTTGATGCTTTTTACCTGACAGAGCCTTTTCAGCTTCAGCTAGAAATTTTATAGGAATAAGTACCCTTCGTTTTTCTTCTACCAAACGCACTTGTTCTTCAACAAGACCTTGACGGCGGTAAAAATCAAGTTGATTGACCTCAAGTTCTTCAGTGTCTAACCATCTGTCAATAGGTATATCAATATCAGTAACACCTTTAAGAGGGCGAATTTTGTGCTCGAGCTTCACCTCTAATCCAACCGCCAAAAACTGCTTAAGTACTAGGCCCTGTGGAACACAACTATATTCAGATAGCCTAGCAATGAGTTTTATAGCACTTTCTAAAATAAAAGGTTCGCTATCGAGAATAGCTATAGCCTCACGCAGGTCTACTATTTGCTTTGCAGGTAGAGATTTACAAGCACTCACCACACCAAGGCGCACGCCTTGCTGCCAAGGCACCACCACACGACAACCTATTTTAGGCAAAGCCTCTTCAAAAGGGGCCAAAAAATCAAAAGGAGGTAAAGGTAAAGGTAGTAAAACCTCTAAGGCTTGTGCCACGGCTTAGAATATCCAAGGTTTACTTTTAAAAATTCTGCTAGCCAGCTTAAAAACCCCCTCCAGCAAAAACCTATTGTGATTAACTAATCCCTTCAAAAACAGTATTTCTGGAAAGCCTCTTTTAGAAAAGGAAATTAAAGAGGTAAAGCAGTAAAAATTCATTTTTCTGATACACGCAAACCCAAAGGGCCTTGGGCAGTTTCTACCCCACTACTCTTATCTTCATTTGCTCTATCTAAAGCCCTACCTGCTCGTTTAGTAAGTAGAACAATATCATCGTTAGGCAAAAAAGAGGCTATTCCTAAGATAGTTTTTATAGAACCTTGGCTTCCTTCTGGTGTTATTTCGCACGATTTAACTAGCTCTTTACCTGCATTTATAGCATTTTCCAAATTATCTTGCCAAATTATTATTAGACTCTCAGCATTCCAACGACCTAAAACAGCACCATCTAGATTCTTGCTTAAAGTCCCAGCTAGGTCCTTCAATAAAGTGTCTGTAGATTCTTGAGTGTAACCATATCTAGATTGAGAAGTATATTTAGGTGCACAAAGTCCTATAGAAAGCTTCTGCTCTCCCCATTTAGCTTTATCAATAAGCTGCTGTAAGTATTCTTGTAAGTAACGCCTATTGGGAAGCCCTGTAATCTCGTCACTTTCTGCTAACTTTTCTTGTATTTCAGCGAAAGCTCGAGCTTCATCAAAAGCTTGGTGCATATAAACAAAAAGATAAAGAAACAATAAGAAAGTTAAGTTAGCGAGGTAAAAATCACTAAATGCTCTAATTACTGCAAGACTAGGTTCTGCTAGTACAATTTGCACAAGGCCTATTAGTAAAGTAAGGAAGAAAATTCCCCAAGCGTAATATAGTCCTCTTCTTCTAGGGTAAAATACTACAGTTGCCATATAAATACCCGGCACCCACACAAAACTTTCAATAAGGACGCTAAGTGGCCCATTTCCATACAAAACCCCAAAGATAATTCTGCCAAAATGAGCACAAAAGAATGCCACTAAAAAGAAATAAGTAAAGGTATAAATTACCTCTGCTATTTTCCAATAAGGATTCATCAAAACTTCAACAAGAGCTAAGAGGAGGCAAAATATACCAAGAAATAAGTAAGGATAATTAATAGTGGGGCTTAGAAAGGCGGTATGAAGAAATGAGATAGATACTAAAAGCACACTCAAGGGATAAACATGCCTCTTTATGTTACGGAGTATTTCTTGCGTGTGGCGAAGTCTATTCTGTTTTATCATTAACTTTTTTGTAATAAACGTCTATGCATGAATACCTGATATCATCACTAGAATAATTAACTAATTTTACACCTTCAGAGCGTGTCTTCTCTGACATATACTTTATTATCAAGTGAGATTTTAGCCTCACTAAGGCAAATAACTGCCCAGTGTCGCCCTGTTCTCCCTTTATCACGGCGGTGAGAGAAAAACCGTTTTGCATCACTAAAGGTACACAAACCACTATCCCAAATGTTTTGAGGGAGAACTCCTTCACTAATAAGTAAGTTATAGTTCGCTGCTACCAGATCAAGATAGTATTTTCCCTCCTTTCCAGAGTAAACATTCTGAGGGAAATTAGCTTCTAAAAAATTAGTGATTACCTCGTACCCCACCTGATAACTTCTTGCTTGAATGCACATTCCCATAGCCACTTGAACGTTACTAGGATTAGAATCGTAGAGCGCAACCATTTTTTTTAAAGTTTTACTAACAATCCCTTTAACAGTACCACGCCAACCACAATGGGCTGCAGCAACTACTTTCTTTATAGGATCATGGAAAAGAATAGGTAGACAATCTGCTATGCCAATTACTAGTAATAGTTGAGAATCACTGCTAACAATGGCATCAGCTTCTTCTTCAAACCAAGATGATTTACCCTCTACTACCCGATCGCTATGAATCTGTTTGAGTAGGCATGTGCTTTGACGGTCCTTATCAAAGTAGCCCAATACTAAATCCTGATTTTTCTCTACTACTTTTATATTATCATCAGTATTTAGACCTAGGTTAAGGCTATTATAAGGGGCTTGACTAAAACCTCCAGTACGACCTATAAAACCATGAGGAACACTAATGTTAGGAGCTGTAATAATATCAAGAGTCATCTAAATTCCTACCATCAAATCGTAAGATGTCATTCTGAGCCCTTCCGAGGGTAAATTACGCAAAGAATCTCTCACGCGTTAATGTCGTTAGATACATCCGTCGTTTACCCCTTGCCTGCCCTTGTAAGGGTAAGGACCTGCTCCTCAGTATGACGTGTACCTTGCAGAAAGGTACTTCTGCTTTGGGAAAAGATTTTTCTGGCGCACTATACACTATCTACTTAATTTTCCTAGTTTCCAAATAATTTTGTGCCATTTTACGTGCCTCAGTATCTATTTCGTAAATGGCTTGCCAGCTTAAAGTATAGTGGGGAGTGTGCTCGAGCACATAACCCAAAACCCCAAAAATATCTATAAAGCCTATCTTATCTTGTAAAAAAGCCTCTACTGCCACTTCATCAGCAGCATTAAGGGCAACTGGCGCTGTACCTCCTTGCCTTCCTGCTTCATAAGCTAAACTTAAACTAGGAAAACGCTTCAAGTCAGGTTCGTAAAACTCCCAGACTCCTTTCAAGGGTAAAGGTTCAAGGGGAATTGAACGGCGATTGGGGCTTTCTAGCGCATACTGAATAGGTAAACGCATATCGTGCGGGCCTATTTGTGCTTTTATGTTGCCATCTTTAAAACGAACTAAGCCATGAATTAGAGACTGGGGGTGAATAATTACTTCTATATTTTCTAGTGGGAATTCAAAGAGAAAATGGGCTTCTAAAACTTCCAAGCCTTTGTTAAAAAGTGTGGCAGAGTCAATAGTAACTTTCTTTCCCATACTCCAATTAGGGTGTTTAAGAGCTTGCTGGGAAGTTACTGATGATAAATCTTTGGGTTCTAAGTGAAAAGGGCCACCTGAAGCGGTGAGTACTAATTTATCTACTTGGTCTTTAGGTTCACCCTGCAAGCATTGGAAGAGAGCTGAGTGTTCAGAATCTACGGGCAAAATGGTGCTACCATACTTGCGTACAAGCTCCCACACTAGCGGGCCTGCTACTACCATAGATTCTTTATTAGCTAGAGCTACTTTTTGGCCTTTTTTTATGGCTGCTCGAGTAGGGTTCAAGCCAGCTACGCCGGGAATAGCAGCAACTACTACATCAGCTGGGGCTTGGGCAACTTCTATACTACTAACTAATTTTACATCGCTAGGTAGCTGTGATTTAAGTTTATCTACTACTTCTGAGCTACAAGACACAAATCGGGGAGAAAATTCTGCTATTTGCTTAAGCAGTAAGTCAATATTCTTACCTGCTGCTAAACCAATGATTTTATAACCTCGCCAACGTGCTACAGCAAGAGCCTGCGTACCTATAGAACCAGTTGAGCCTAAAATAGATATTCTTTTCATTCCGTTAATAGTGCTTAGGTCACAGTATTTTGTAGAACCCTACCTTAATATAGATGTCCAGATTTAATTAAATGATGAGCATGATTTATGCCTCACTAAATTGTGTGCTTTGCTGCTCTAAATCTAAAAGTTGTTTTAAAGAAGGCAAATTACTGAGTGGTTGGGTGGTCTGATGCCAAGCTTCAAACTCTGGATGCTCACTATGCTCTTCCAAGAAATTTTGTAAGGCATTCATGGTTTGCAAATCGTCATCAGTGACTACTACACACTTCCCACCATCATTAAGAAACTTATCAATAATTTTGGCTATTTTGGTTTTGGGGTTACTAGGAAAGTCAGAGAAACGTATTGCTACTGGTGTGCACCCTTGTGCTGCTTCTGCTAGCTCTTTAATTTCTTTTGCTAATGCACCCCCTGACGCTCGCTTGTTACAGACTCTTAGCTGCAGTTGATCGTTTTCTTGACCATTTGCTGTAAGAATATCTACAGCAAGTTGCTGGTTTTGTTGCCTAGCAGTGATTTTTAAGCCGTTTGTGGTTTCTTTGTTGTATTGCTTGAGTGCCCACTCAAATAAGCTCAATATACTTTCTTTCTCTAGGGACACTTCCGTAAACTTTATAAGGTGATCATCCCATTGCTTTGAAAGGTCCAGAATTGGTAAAGGCACACTACTAAGTTCAAAACTCTTATGTTCATCCAAAATAGGTACTTGATCTGTTTTAAAGTCATCATCCTGTTGTTCTAAAAGGTCTATAGCTGATAAAGGTTCACTAACAAGTTCAAAATCTTCAGACTCATCCAAAATAGGTGTTTGACCTGTTTTAAAGCCATCGTCTTGCTCTAAAAGATCTATAGTTGATAAAGGCTCATTAACAAGTTCAAAATCTTCAGGCTCATACAAAACAGGCGTTTGATCTGTTTTAAGGTCATCATCCTGTTGTTCTGCAAGGTTTACAGTTAGTAAAGATTCACTAGCAAGTTCAGGGTCTTCAAACTCATCCAAAATAGGTGCTTGACCTGTTCTTATGCTTTTTTCTCTTTCTTTATTACACCAGTTCAACACATCATATATGGTTTTGCCTGCAAGATACTGTGGAGTTGCCTTTGGAAAAGGATATAGGGAATTTCTTTCGTCAAGAGTTATGCCTGAATCACTAAAAAGTTTTGCTAAGCGAAGTTTAATTAAAGCTGCTATTTCTGTGTCAGCAAGACCAGACTTAAGAGTGATTTTTTCAGGATTTTTTTCTATAAGTTCTAGATAAAATCCGGGTAGGGCTTGCCTGATAGAGTTTTCAAATACCTCACTAGTAGAAGTCATTACAACAATTACATTGGGCTGCTGGGCTAAGGTTATAGCTGTTTGTATAGCTTTTTGATACTGGGCCTCTGGTTCAGGGGAACGACGCATGTCCTCGAGCTGATCTAAACAAATAACTAATGCTCCCGTGTCCAATGCATATATAAGTTTAGCTAAGCTTTGCAATAAGTATTCAGGGTCACCATTGCTAAAGTGTGGTGTTAGCAATCCTCCTAGCGCCTGACTTTCAGAAGCAGATAGAGGATTACAGCAAAGGTACTTAAAAATAATTGTACTAATAGTGGGATCATTGCTTTGCAGGTAGATTAAAGCACGCATAAGATCAACATCTAGCTCTTTAAAACGATCTTTCTCAGCAAGCTTGTTAACTACGTTATAAACAAGTGCAGCTAAATGCCTAGGGCTTAATTGTTCTTCACGTATTATCCTAATGCTCTCAACACCTAATTGGGGGTCTTCTACTATAGCATTAGACAACCGCATAAGACCAGAATCTTCACCATTAGGTAAATGATAAACCTTACTGAGAGAATTTAGTATTGCATTCAACATGTAAAGAGCATAATTAGTTGAACTAGCTGCTTGAGGAGTCATTTTTATATAGCTAACGTAACCCAAATTATTTTGATGAGTGTAATTGCGAAAAGCTTGTGTTAGATGGGTCTTACCTGAAGCTGTTTCACCAAGTAGTAATAAAATTCGTCCTGAATAGAGATTTTCGCTAGAGTTTAAACGATCAAACAATTTTTTGTATGTTGCTCGAGCCTCACTGTGGATAATATCTAGATCAAAAGCATCTGACTGAAATATATCTTCAGTACGAATGATAGGGCTAAAAATCTCTAACGCATCATCAGTACAAAAAGCTTTTAAGCGTTGGTTATTTAGCATAGTAAAACCTCAATAATTTAGATAAAATTTACCCCTCCTGCTTATTGCACAGTTACTGTTCCAACTCTCTACGGATGTAGAGTACAAAAATAATAGCGAACTCCTTCTTCTTCAAATTGATAGGCAAACTCAGTCTCAGAAACTTCTCCATCACCATACCATTATGAATCCCCTTGTGTTATTCTTAACATAACCATGTAATAACCTTGGTTGTCAGTAAATTTTCTATCCCAAGCTAGCATATACATTTCCCCTGCAATAGCAACCCTACGCCAGTTTTCGTCCGAACCATTCTTAGGTCTAACTAGGAAAAATCCGTACTCTACATGATCGGGCTTTACATCATCATAGCGAGGTAGCTTTTCTTTAAGGCAACCTTCCGTAGAGTAGTAAACTCCCCCAGCACTCGGTAAAGATATCAGTACCCCACCCTCACACTTTTGATACTTACCTCTTTCATCTAAGCCAAAAGGATCACGTTGTTTACCTCTATTCCCCCTAGAAAAGTTTGCCTTGGCAAACTCCTCTCCTGCTCTAATAAAAGGATAGGCTTCTGGGGCAAGCGCGCCACCTGCAATAGCAGCCGCCCCTATTAAGCTAGAAATCAATCTGCCATGGCCATCAGAGAAAGAAGCAATGCCTGTAGCAGAGGTAATCTCAACTATATCTCCGGGTTGTAAATTGGTAACAGCTACTCCAAGAGGATCAGCAGGATTTATATAAGCAATAAGGGTGATCTGCTCCTCTTTTCTATCCCAAAAATGGACTTTACCGTAGCCCCTAGGACTTATACCAACACTAGGGATCCTAAAATCCGAGCCTAGATCTATATCACCTGATAGGTTATTATTCGGTTTAACTTTATCCCCTGTCATAACCTTGTCGCCCATAGAGGCCTGATTTAATGTAAAGTTATAGCTATAAGAGGTATTATACCACTCTTCAGTGGTGACCTGAACTTGGCCTCTAAGAGGATGAATTAGTATTATCAATGGAAGTAAAGCTAATATAATTACCCCTTTTGTAAATATACTTTTTAGTAAAATATGTAAGACAGTCAAAATTTCTCCTTAATTCATATCAACTAGCTCACGAAATGCCGTTAATAACTTTTGAGAAACCTCCCTTCCTTTTTCTTCTTGGTAAAACTGGGCATAAGCTTCACTAAGCTCAATTTGACTAGGATCCGGTTCATTGTTTTCCTCGAGTTCAACTATTCGCTTAGGTAAATCAATTTCAATATCAAGCACATTTGGCAAGTTACTCATTATTTTATCCTTTAATCCTGCTATAGGTTCATCAAGAACAAGTAAAAGCTTTAACCAACCAGAAAAACTCTTAAGATCATTAAGCCTGCCTTCTAACTTGTTACCATCAACCTGTAGTTGTTTTAAAGGCTTACCCGCTTGAATTTCATGTTGTTTTAAAGTTTTAGTAGCTTTACCTGCTACAGCCTCAACAATATAAACATATTTTTTGTTGCCTGCTTCAGAAAAATTAAGCTGTATAAGACTACCTGCATATCTTGCTAAATTACCTTGAACGTTATCTATTCTTTGTGCTTTGTGAACATGTCCCAGAGCAATATAATTAGCGTTGTCAGGAAGCACATCATAGCTTAGAGAATAGTCTTGAGTGCAATGGAATTTGTATTCTGAGTGCGATAAACTAGCACCATCAATCATAGTATGTAAGAGCAAAAGGTTTACAAAATCAGAGCGAAAATCTTGGGTTAAGTTTGCTATTAATCTTCGCATCCCATCACGATATGCTTCTAGCCACCCGCCTACATCACTTTCTAAAAGTTCATGGTAGCGTACAATGCGTCTTTCTGAAATAAAGGGTAAAGCAGCTATCTGAGCTACTTCATTATTAATAGGTAACTCAAAAACTCCCCCTTGGTTTTTTAGTCTCACATTGCCAAAAACATATGCACCTGTAAGCTTAAGCATCCCTGAAATAGCTTCTAGCCTTGAAACAGCGTCATGGTTGCCAGCAATAACAATGCTTGGAATACTAGCTTTAGCAACTGTCAAGAAAAATTCATAAACACAAGCCTCGGCATCTGCACTGGGGTTTTTCTTGTCAAACAAATCCCCTGCTACAAGGATCAAGTCGACGTTCTCTTCAATAGCAAGCTGTGCTACTTCTTGCAAAGCTTCTTTGATTTCAGGGGTTCTATCTACTCCTTTTAAAACATGTCCTGCATGCCAATCAGCAGTATGTAGGATTTTCACAAGGCTATTTTACAGGATTTTTAATTAGCTTTGTATGTTGATGCTCCTAATGATACAACATCAACATCCCCTAAAACATTAGCGTTAAGAGTCTAAGCTTTTAGGCCTAACTTATAAACTAACAACAATTTTATAGTTTTTTAGTTGAATCCGTTAAATTCATCTTTTTAATCGAGATGGATTTATAACTGCACTTCTAATTAATAATTGGAATGTTAAGTTTAGAATAAAATTTATGTTAAACTTAAGATCAGATTAGAAGTGAAAGTTTTGTCAGGGTGTTTACCTGTGAGCTACGCAACATTTTATCCTCATCAATCCTACTCTGGGAAGGTAAGGTTCCTAGAGTTCTTCCTTAAAAGAAGAAACTTTAAAGAGAACTTTTTAAGTTGGAAAGTAGCAAAATCAAACTTTAAGCATTACACTAACTCATGATCAGACAAGGGGAAAGTAAACGTGAGTACAAAAAAGGAGCAAGAAAGGTTTACTCTTTGTTTTCTGGGTGAGCCTGTCGTTGTCCAAGGAGAAAAAAAGAGGCTTTCAAAGTAAATTCACAGCGAATTGCCATTTTACTGGCTTACTTAGCAGTTCACAAAAAACCTGTAAAAAGAAATTTATTAGTTGAATTGCTCTGGCCTAAAGAGGAGGAAGAAAAAAATAAGAGCGTACAAAAGGGAAAAACAGAGACTTTCGCTAAAAAGGGACGCTTTAGAGTACTACTTAACAAGCTAAAAGAAACTTTTCCAAGTGCTTGTATTATTGACAAAGAAGAGCTACGCTTAGCACCTAGCCTTTTAGCTCAAACTGATGTGCACCAATTTGAGCTTTTACAAGAGAAATCTTCCATAGAAGATTATAAAAAGGTTGCTTTACTATACAGAGGTAAAAAATGGCAATAACAACTTTAGAACGTGTAACTAAAACTGAAAATCGCTTAGATAGGCTAGAAAATATAGTAGAAAACCTAGCTGTTAGCGTTGGTGAGCTTAGGGGGAATGCTAATCAGCTTACAGAAGATGTTCAAGAGCTTAGAGAAAGTCAAAAACAAAGTTCTATTGATCTTTTGTACTAGTCCCACCAAAAATACCAAGATGTACTATTAATCAAGCTCTCGGCAAGGCGCTTTACTGTCATAGTTCCTTGAAATACTATATCATCACAATACGCCATTTGTTCTTTAGCCAAAATGTGGGCCTCGTCATAGTTTGAAGGTGGTTTCTTCACAAACATTTCTAATACATCATCTGTAAGACCAAACAATTCCGCACCATATTTATCATGCCAGTACTTTAGCACTGCTACTTGTTCATCTGGCATTGGACAAGCATTCCAGCCACCATATTGCATATAAATAGGTATTTCGTATCGCTTAATACCTGTGAAATCCAATAACCATAACTTATTTAATGCCTTCTGCGACAATATATCATAAGGAATTGTAAATTGATGGTTAGGTTGTGAGTCTGGAACCTCTTCACCTATTTCTTCCATCATTTCAACTAGCTCGTCTTCTTCATTATCAAAGTCATATCCCTCCCAGCGTTCTTCCATCCATTGCTCGAGATCAATTTGCGAGTAAGTTGCTAAATCCTTTTCAATAGTATCCTTATCTCTACTAATAACCACTCCATCATTGACTTTTTCTGGTACGACAATAACTGTCCTATCAGAGTTTTTGTAGATAGCTTGCCATGCTTTGATACATTGTTCTCCTTTTACTGCATAGTAGTTGATGTCCAGCTCTTTTATTTGGCCACAAGTGCCAGAGTCCAAAATATCTATCTCTTCATGCTGCAGTAGCTCTTTAATCTCTTTCATTATTACTACATAGTACTACAGTGCAAAGTTAATTGCCTCAACTGTGATTTGCTAGAAAGGAAGTTCTACGTGATCCTTTTATAGGTATTGGCAAACCTGAACCTCTGAAACATTTTGGTATTGGGGTGTGGTCAAGGCGCATTACTCAAGAACATCGACTTACATATTTAGTGCGTGACCAGCGTGTTGGCTTTTTACAGTGCCGTTGCCACTACTAAGGAAAGAACCTCAAGAAGTCTAAACATAGTTTTCTGCTTTTATTTTATGCTATATTGAGGAAGTTCTATTAACAATAATTTTTAGGTGAAATATGGTAGTCAACTTAGCAAATCAAGTATCAAATCAATCAAGACAAGTCCTTACCGAAAGCAGCTTAGCCTTAAGAAAACTCACAGCTAGCAAGTTAAGCGAATTAGTGTATAGCTTTGATTAACAAAAGGAAAATACCATTAGCCGTAACTTGCGAAGGTGGTTGCATGAACTATGAGTGATAATAAACAATTTCAAGAAGGAGGCTTGAGTAGTCAACTCGAGCCCTACTATAAACAAATCAAAGCTTTAATCCTTGACAAGCAGCATCCTGTAACAGGCTTATTGCCTGCTAGTACAGCTGTTACTGTTCATGGAAATTATACAGATGCTTGGGTACGTGATAATGTCTACAGCAGCTTAGCAATTTGGGCCTTAGCTTTAGCCTATAGAAAACTAGATAATGATGGTGGGAAGGGTTATGAATTAGAACATGCCACTATCAAACTGATGCGTGGTCTTTTGAACGCTATGATGAAACAGGCAAGCAAAGTAGAAAGGTTTAAAGAAACCTTGCAGCCTTTGGACGCTTTGCACGCTAAATATGACGCTGCTACAGGTAATACTGTGGTTGGTGATGGAGAGTGGGGTCACCTACAACTTGATGCAACCTCTTTATATTTGCTTATGCTAGCCCAAATGACAACTTCAGGCTTGCAGATTATTTTTACCATCGATGAAGTTAATTTTGTTCAAAATCTTGTCTATTACATAAGTGGTACATATCGCACACCAGATTATGGTGTTTGGGAACGTGGAAATAAAATTAATAGGGGGCAACCAGAAATAAATGCTTCCTCAGTAGCAATGTCCAAAGCTGCATTAGAAGCTCTAAATGGATTTAATCTTTTTGGGGTTCGTGGTTCACAGGCATCTGTCTTGCATGTTTTACCCGATGCCATTGCTAAAGCACGCATTACTCTAGAAGGACTTTTGCCACGTGAGTCAAGCTCAAAAGAGGTTGATGCAGCACTCCTTTCTGCTATTAGCTTTCCTGCTTTTGCAGTAGAGGATAAAACCTTAGTGGAGCAAACCAGACTTAAAGTCATGGAAAAGTTAGCAGGCAATTATGGCCTAAAGCGTTTTCTTAGAGATGGTCACCAGACTGCTATAGAAGATGCGGGCAAGCTCTATTACGAGCCTAGCGAACTTAAGCAGTTTGAAAATATTGAATGTGAGTGGCCGCTTTTTTTGACTTACCTTTACCTTGATGCCCTTTTTTGTAATAAACCCGAAGAAGCACAAATTTACCGAGAAAAACTTGATAAAGTAACAGTTGAAAAAGATGGTTTTAAATTGTGTACCCGAGCTTTATTATGTTCCTCTGGAAAATATCGACGCTGAGCGAGAAACTCCGCATAGTCAAGCTAGAAAACCAAATGATAACTTACCTTTAATTTGGGCACAAAGTCTTTATCTACTAGGACAAATGCTTGATGAGAATCTCCTTCGACCTAGGAATGTTGACCCTCTAGGACTTTACCTGCACCAAAAATCACATCAGCCCGTTGTACAAATTGCTCTCTTAGCTGAAGACGAAGCTTTACAGGCTGAACTGATTGAGCAAGGCATTGTTACACAAACACCTGAACAGCTTGGCATACCCGTTTACCGTGCAGGGGAACTTGTATGCGTTTATAATCAGGTAGGCCTTAATAAGAAGCTGGGCCTTACTGGTAGACCTCTTAAATTAGTGCGTAGCTTAACTACTTCACGTCTTTATCAACTTTGTGGTGAGTTAGTAATTTTCTTACCTAACTTTTTCGACCAAAGCGAGTTCTATTTAACGCTAGATTCACAAATTCTCTTAGAACGCTTAAAAGGTGAAATAGCTTATTTGCAACGAAATTGGCAACAATCAGGAAGGCCCTTATTAACATTATTGCTAACCCACACTATGCTCGAGGCCAGTCGTGAAGCTATTTTAGAACTAATGAGTGATTTTCGCAAAGGCTTCTGTGACGATGTTCCTGTGCAACTTGGTCCTTTACAAGTTTTACAACATAGCTCGAGCTTAGAGCGTATAGACGACCTACATGACTTTGGTTTTATTGGAGCCCCTGTAGAGCGCAAAGTAAAAACTGGCCAATATCTTAAAGATGGTCCAGTAAGAGCACTTAGTTGTGATGAAGAAGTTGCCCTTGAACTCGAGGAAAATGTTGATAACTTGTTAGATAAGCTTAAGGTCTCGGACAACCTTTGCGAACAAATAGAAATTTTGGCTAATCTTGCACGTCTTAAAGGGCTCGATTTTAATACTCGCTTAGCTGAACGACTGACTGTACGCAAACTCTTAGAAGAAGCCTATAACAAAGCCAGTCAAATACAATTGTGGGCTGAAATAAGACGCACTGCAGGTCTTTTAAATAAAACTGACTTAGATATTCTTGAAGCTGTAGCTGATGTCTTGGTACAACAAAAACAAATACTTATTGGTAAGTCTTTTAGCGAAGATTCGCTTATTACTAAGCCAATACCCTATACCGAGCTAGTAAAAAAGCTGAACACCTTTAGCCGTGAAGATGTCAGAGACAAAGTCTTAACCCAAGAGGTTTTAGTCTATGTCAGCATGCTTATGAGGGCAGAGCCAAAACTTTTTGAGGGTATACTTACAATTCGTGTAGGTTATTTGATACTGTTAATTACTAATGAATTGGCTAAAGAGTCACAAGTGACCCAAGAAGAAGCTTATGAGAGGCTTATGCATTTAGCACCCTCAGATATTCAGATGCGTTTACGGAAAGTGATGATGGGCTATGAAACTATTAGTAATCAACTCAAGGAGCAAGAAACTCTATCTACTAGTGGTGCTCAAGACATCAGTTGGGATCTAGGCTTTAAAGAGAATCTTCTTGACTCTTCAGCAGGTTGGTTACGTAGGAGGCAATATGAAGGTGCTCTAAATCGTGTAGAAAAGGACTTTTACCCTAATGTTTGGCAACTTTTAGAGCACTGTGAGGGGATAGTTATTGGTAACAAACTTGATAGGCGCAACCGTTTAGATAGTCAACTTGTCCTTGCTGAAATGACTGCTGGTGAGAGGAATTTTGCTTTGCGCATAGAACACCTGCTAAACAAAATAGAAGCCCCTGAATATAGGCAACTAACTATTGAAGCCTTGCAGACTCTAGCCATATTAAGTGAAAACAATCCAGATCTATATATAAATGGAATAATAGTACTAGATGTAGTTATAGGTCATGCAGTACGTCTTGCTTATCTTGATTTCTATCCTAGAAGAGAACATAACTATAGCCAGTATGCTCCTAGAGCATGGGATCAGTTTTATAAATTCCCTACATCAGTAACCAGTAGCTATATAGTTAAAGGCTTTAGGTACTTAATAGCAACAGAGCAAGAAAAGGCAGCTTAAGAGTTAATGCTTACTGAGGGGTTTCAAATTAGCTCATACAATAAAGGACAGTGGACTCGAGTATAGACTAAAATAGAATTTGAGACTAAAACATGCCAATTATGGACTAGTAAAAAGCCCCTTGTGAATTGTCTTAAGTAAACTTGCTTCTTCATCATCACCATTAAGAGACCACACCATTGCCCCTCCTAATTTATTCTCCTTAATATAGCTAATTTTATGGACAGCTACCTCAGCATCTTCAAAAGTCCAAAAAGTATCCCCATCAAATAGCCAAGCAGCTTTGGAATTATCATCCCAATAACGAGTGTGGCTATCTGCAAGTAAACTAGCTAAAGAACGGTAAGAGTCATAGCCTACAGATGCTTTAACTGTTTGATAAAGGCCATTACCATTACTACTAGCAACTGACCAACCCACACCATAAAAAGGCATACCTATAATTAACTTATGCCTTGGCACCCCTGCAGCAAGATAAGCCTGTACAGTTTCATGCGTAGACAAAGGTAGGGCTGAAGGACTTTCCTCTGAGTTATAAAGATTGGCATTATGAAAAGTCATTTTGTCCCAAGCTCCCCGAAAGTCATAGGTCATAAGGTTTATCCAATTTAAATTGCCAGCAATACTAGCAAGCTCAATACGACTATATCTATTTTCGCCTGCTGGCGCAGCTATGCTCAAGACAAGCTCAGGATTAACCTCATCTAATTGTTTTCTGAATTCTTGTAAGAGCGCCGTGAAATTAGCAGTATCTTCTTCACGATAAACATTATTAGGATGCCCCGGTGCAGCAGGATACTCCCAATCTACTTCAATACCATCAAATATACCTTTAGCCACACCTTCTTCACGTTCAGGTAGATTGCCTTTGATGAAAAGGTCTATGCAAGAAGATACAAAAGACTTCCTAGTTTCAGCGGTTAAGGCAATATCTGAAAAATGTTCTGACCAAGTCCAGCCACCTAAAACAATAACTAACTTAATATCAGGGTAAAGCCCCTTTAGCTTCTTAAACTGATTAAAATTCCCTTTTAGTTCTTGTTTAGCTTCATCTGCAATGCCATCTACACTACTCTCTTCACCAAAAGGTTTTTCGTAGTCTCCCCAAGGGTCACCTAATTCACAAGCACTATCAGTTACTTTGGCAAAAGCATAATTTATGGCTGTAAGCTTCTGAGCTGCCCCAGACCCAGCTATGTCCTTAACGCTGTACGGAGCTTCTTTATCATAAATGCTCCATGAAGTAAAGTAGCCTATAAGCTGTTTATTTGGTGTTTTATGAGGAATCAGTTTAATGGTGACAGGTTTTAAGTAACTTTTAACGTGGGGTTTATGTGTCTGAGTAGGTATTAGCAATAATGCTACTAAAGCATTGAAAGACACTATCCATCTCAAATGAAAGTAAAAAAATCTTGCCATTAGCTTAAAACTCTCAATTCACCTAATTAATGCCCCAAAAATCTCAGCAGGACTTTTAGGGACTCGAGCAGGAACGTATCTCAACATGTCCCTACAACAGGGTATTTGTGGGTAAATTAACAATTAAATTTCCTAGAAGTTATCGAATTTGATTGATTTTATAGCTAATTGGATTATATAAATCATGTAGTCTCAATCACTTGGCTAATGTTAGCCTTAGGCTTTATGTTAAAATCTTAACATAACTTTTATGAGCAAATTTGTACGCATAATTTTAAGCGATAATCTTCCAAGCAATCTTCTAAGAGAAGTTAAGCAAGCTGGTTTTCAAAGTGTTAATCAAATTAGCCAAGCACAAATCTTTTTTCTAAAACATCCAGACTTACAAAATAGTGATGTAGAAAGGATTTGTACTGAAGTCTTGCAAGATCCTGTCACCCAAACAATAGCTTGGCACTGGTCAGATTCTTTGCCTACCTCTCCCCTACTGACTGTTGAAGTTAGCTTTTTGCCCGGTGTCACAGATAGAGTGGCTTTTGAACTCTCACAGGCTGCTAAGCGTTTGGGACTACCTGAAGTTACTGTGGTTACGGGACATAGTTACCAACTTGATGGTGAATTGGATGAAGAAACTCTACACATGCTAGCTAAGAGTCTCCTATGCAACGAAGTTGTTGAGCACTATAAGTTAGGTTTTATAGAACCCAGCTTTATCACTAGCACGTCCAGCACAGGACAGATAGAACAAGTTGATTTAATTTCTTTAGCTAACGAAAGCTTAATAGCTCTTTCACAAGAACGCCGTTTGGCACTTGGGTTAAATGAAATGCAGGTTTTGCGTGATTTTGCCAAAGAGCAAAACCGTCCTCTAACAGATGCTGAGCTAGAAATGGTTGCACAAACTTGGTCTGAGCACTGCTATCATAAAACTTTTAGGGCAGAGATTGATTTTGTAGAAAAAGATGCTGATGGTAATGTCTCAGGGCAAAAAATCATTGACGGTCTGCTGAATACTTATATTCGAGCAGCAACTGAAGTTTGTAAAAAAGATTGGCTGGTTTCCACCTTTGTAGACAACGCTGGCATAGTGGAATTTGATGAAGACTATGTAATGTCCTTTAAAGTTGAAACCCACAATCACCCCTCAGCTTTAGAACCTTTCGGCGGGGCCAATACTGGCGTGGGTGGCGTTATTCGAGATGTTATAGGAGTATCAGCTAAACCAATAGCCCTAACTGATATACTTTGCTTTGGTCCACAAGACCTTCCTAATGAATCTCTGCCTGAAGGCTCACTGCATCCAAGGCGCATTCAAGCAGGGGTAATAGCAGGTGTAGGAGACTACGGCAATAAAATGGGTATACCAACTGTTAACGGTGCTGTCCTTTACCATGAAGGCTATATTGCTAACCCCTTAGTTTACTGTGGTTGTGTTGGGTTTGCTCCTAGGAATAGCCATAAAACCAAACCACAAATAGGTGATAGATTAATAGTCCTTGGCGGTAAAACAGGTAGGGACGGTTTAAGAGGTGCTACTTTTTCTTCACTAGATTTAGATAGTGAAACTAGTGAGGCCAGTTTTGCTAGCACTGCAGTTCAGATTGGTGACCCTATAGTTGAAAAAGATGTTTTGGAGGTCATCCTAATAGCTAGAGACTTAGAACTTTACACTGCTATAACTGACTGTGGAGCAGGAGGACTATCTTCAGCTATAGGGGAAATGGCTGAGAGTTTAGGTGCTGAAGTTGAGCTTACTAAAGTAGGGCTTAAGTATAGTGGCCTGCAGCCTTGGGAAGTTTGGCTGAGCGAAGCACAAGAGAGGATGGTGTTAGCTGTTCATCCAGAAAATATCCCTCGGCTTGCTAAGCTTTGTGAGAAGTTTAGTGTTCACTGGGATGATGTGGGTGAAATGACTGGCAAAGAGCAAATGCAAGTCACCTATGAAAATAAGTCTGTAGTGAATTTGCCTATGAAACTTTTGCACGAAGGGCACCCAAGGCTTAAATTAAAGGCTGAATGGTCTCCTCCTAAAACTAAAACTCTAAGTCAGGATTACCAAAACTTTAATGCCCCTGAAGTATTACTTAAACTCCTCGCTGATCCCAACGTGGCTAGTAAAGAAGCTATAGTACGCACTTATGATCATGAAGTGCAAGGTGGCACAGTCATCAAGCCCTTTACTGGTATTAATAACAGTGGTCCTAGTGATGGTGCTGTTATTAGACCTTTGGGTAGTAAAGGTGTAAAAGGGATAGCCATAAGCAATGGCATTAATCCCCTTTATGGTGAAATCAATCCTTATAATATGGCTTTAAGTGCTGTAGACGAGGCCATTCGCAACGCTGTAGCAGTAGGGGCTGACCCAAACACAATTGCTATTCTGGACAACTTTTGTTGGGGGAATCCTAACTTGCCTGATAGGTTAGGTAGCCTAGTTAAAGCAGCTCAGGGCTGTTATGATGGGGCTTTAATATTCAACACCCCTTTTATCTCTGGTAAAGATAGTCTTAACAACGAATATGTGGCAGCTAATGGTGAGAGGCAAGCCATTCCGGGCACACTGCTCATTTCAGCTATAGGCATAGTACCTGATATAGCTAAAGCAGTTACTATGGATGTTAAAGAGGCAGGGAATTATGTTTATATAGTGGGACAAACCAAAGATGAATTGGGAGGATCTTTACTGGCTAAACATTTTGGAGTGGGCAATGATAATGTGCCCAATGTAGAGAGCAATGCCTTACACACAGCACAAAAACTTCACACGGCTATTAAAAATGGCTTGGTGCGTAGTTGTCATGATGTTAGTGAAGGGGGCTTAGCAGTGGCTGCTGCTGAAATGTCTTTAGCAGGAGGTTTAGGAATGAATCTTGACATTGAGGCTGTACCAACTTCAGAGAGAGTAAATCATCCTATTATTGCTTTATTTAGTGAAAGTAATAGTCGTTGGTTGGTAGAGGTAGAACCTGAAGAAGCTCCTACCTTTGAAGAAACAATGGAAGGCACCAGTTACTCTAGAATAGGCACTTTAACAAGTGAGCCCATTTTTAGGTGCTCTGATATCTTTATCCCACTTGATATTCTTCACAAATACTAGTTTTAACTTGATAGTATGATAAAAGATAGGAAATGAAATGGATATTTAGGACAGGAAAGCTTTTCCTAAGTAGTATATTCTGTGCATTTAATTGGTTTTTGAAAGCACAAATTCAAAACATAAGCTTTTTTCATTATATAAAACAAGTGACTTATGAATTAGGGAGATGTATTAGTGTAGCAACTGTATGTATAAGGGATAAAAATCTAGTTTTCTAAAGCATATTTTACGCATCAGAAAGGTATTAATTTATGAATTTTTGCAAGGGAGTTTTACTTTTTTCCTTTATTTTGTTTTTGTTTATAAGCTGCACAGGTAAGAAAAATCAATTACCTACAGCAGCATTTATCTTAACACCTGAAAGTGGGTATGTTCCTCTAAAGGTAAACTTTGATGCTAGTAACTCTAGTGATCTAGATGGCACTATTAACAACTACAAATGGAACTTTGGTAATGAGCAAACAGGGGAAGGTAAAATCACAGAACATAATTTTACTGAAGTTGGAGAATACAAAGTTGTTCTTACAGTTGTAGATGATGATGGTGGGAAATATAGCACTGAAAAAACTTTAACTGTAAGCACAAACACCATTCCTATAGCAAGTAATCAGGAATTGACTGCAGAACAAGATACAGCCATTGAGATTGAATTAGAAGCTAAAGACATAGAAAATGATAATCTTACTTTTGCCATTGTTGCCTCAACAGAAAACGGCACAATTACTGGTACTCCCCCTAATTTGACTTATAAACCCAATGTTGGTTTTGTAGGGATTGATAGTCTTACTTTCAAGGTAAATGATACTTACAATGATTCCAATACTGCCACTGTTAGTATTACTGTTTTGGATGAGCTTGAGCCAAACAATAACTTTGAACAAGCCAAAACTTTAACCCTTGGCAAAGTAACTCGCTCTTTTATAAACCCCCTAGCTGACATAGATTGGTACAAATTCAGCTTAGTAGAAGAGTCTATTATTGTTGTTTCTGTTAAAGCTCGAGAACTAGGCTCAGAACTAGATAGCTTTATTTTGCTTTTTGATGAAGGTGAAAAGCTAATCGCTACAGATGATAATAATGCTGATGATACAGTTGACTCACTTATCCAAGCAAACTTAGCAGCAGGTAATTACTTTGTGGTTGTGCAAGACACTTCACAAGTTAACCAAGCTAGTCTTGCCCAGCAATTGATTAAGACCTCACAGGTTTCTGTAACTGAAAACCTCTCTGGACATTTATACGAGCTAGTAGTTAGTGTTGTAAACACTGCCCCTAACGCTAAGAATCTAGAGGTCAACACTAGTCATAAAACCACCACCAGAGGTGGTGGCTTGTTTTGTTAACCCCTAGAAGGGGTATCGGACGCTAGTGCCCGATACTACTCAAATAGGCTCCTCTGTTGTGCCTCTAATGCTCTTTCCTTCTGCTCTTGCCAACGTATATACTTCCTTATCTTTTGTTCATCTAACCCTACTGTGCTTACACAATATCCTCTACTCCATAAGCTCTTTTGCGGATATCCTCTTAACTTCCTTCCATACATCTTTAGCATGTTTATTGCTGACTTTCCCTTGATAAAGCCCATTATCCCTGACACAGAATATTTTGGTGGGATTGATACCAACATGTGTACATGATCCTTTCTTATGTTCAGTTCTAACACCTCTACTCTATCTTTTTCTCTACACAACTTGTATATTATCTGCTTCAAGGATTCCTCTACTCCATCCTTCAGCACTCTAAAACGATACTTTGGACAAAAAACTACGTGATACTCACAACTGTAAATTGAGTGTGACAACTTTTTGTATCTGCTATTCTTGGGCATGTATTTCCCTTTCTTTAACCTTCTAGGGAAATACATCATTGCTTAACTAGTAGAACTTTTTACTAGACCACTACCAGAGGTAGTGGTTTCCACCAATGATAATGAAGATATACCTTTAGACATCACCTTAAATGCCTCTGACGCAGAAAACGATTTGCTTAGCTATGAAATGGATACACTACCAAACCACGGTAAGTTAAGTGGTGAGGCACCTAACCTTAACTACACACCCAATGAAAACTTTAACGGTGAAGATAGCTTTACTTTTCAGGCAGATGATGGCAAGAAAAAATCTGGCCTTGCTACTGTAAAAATCACTGTTGAGCCTGTTAATGATATTCCAGTAGCTCAAAATCAAAGCTTAAAAACTACTGAAGATACTGACCTAGAAGTTAATTTGATTGCTACAGATATTGAAGGTGACAATCTTAATTATAGTCTTGTTAAGCAACCAGCGCATGGTAACTTATCTGGAGAAGCACCTAGCCTTGTTTACACACCCAATGAAAACTTTGTTGGAGTAGATAACTTGACCTTCAAAGTAAATGACAACAAGGCAGATTCTGAAATTGCCACTATTAATATTAAGGTTGGTGGTAGTAACGATGCTCCAGTAGCAGAGGGGCAAACACTTAACGCAGATGAAGACGTAGCTATTAACGTCACACTAAGTGCTAATGATGTAGATGGTGATGCTCTAGCTTACATTATTACCCAACCCACAATTCAAGGTACATTATCAGGTGTAGTTCCTGATCTTATTTACACTCCTAAGAAAGATTTTCATGGTAGTGACAGCTTTAGTTTTAAAGCTAGCGATGGTACAGAAGACTCAAATGAAGCTACAGTAAAAATTACTGTCAATCCTATTAATGATGTACCTGTTGCTGATTTTACTATGATCCCTTTCAAAGGAACAGCACCTATAAAAATAACTTTTGATGCTAGTAATTCCTATGACATAGATGGAGACAACTTACACTACAACTGGAATTTTGGTGATGGAGAAGCAACTGAAGGAAAAATTGTGGAGCATAGATTTGCTGCAGCAGGTTTCTATACTGTGAAACTAACTGTTAATGATAATGATGGTGGTGAGCACAGTATAAGTAAGTCTATAGAAATTGATGCTAATATTGCTCCTATTGCAAATGATCAGAAATTAAGTACAAAACAGTATAAGGCCATTGATATTGTTCTAACTGCTAGTGATACTGAAGGTGATAACCTCACCTATACTATTACAAATCAACCAGAGCATGGAGAATTAACAGGCACAGCACCAAATTTAAAATATGAACCAAATGAAGATTATACCGTCTTTCGACACCCTATTATTTAAGGTTTGAGTATTTTTCCAAGTTTCAAGCTTAGGTGCTTTGTGGACTATCTTCATCAGAGTAAACAACAACATAATCAGTGCCTAACAGCTTTAAGAACCTACGAATTTCAGGCTTGAGATTAACTACAACCTTTCTGACAAAATCACCAGTAATGGTCAACAAGTGTACATCCATAAACAACTTAAACACCCAACGTGCTGTCGGTGTTTGTGTAGGCTTACCTTTTTGATCTGGTAAACTTTCTTTGTTAACCTTGAGAGTGTTGCGTATTTTATACTCTAGTGCAGCATAAACCAATAAACACACTGTCATTACCATCATCAATGCCATTACTCGTGATACCTTCTTTAAGTAGATTGTAGAAGCACAAAACATCGGATCCTTCAGAAATCGAAACCCTCGCTCTGCATATTTTTGATTCTTATACGCTTCTAGCACTTTCATGTCACTCAAATGTTTTTCAAGCACTTTATCAGTAGCTAGAATAAAACAAGCTCGTTGCTCTTTTAACTTCTGTGGCAATGAGGTTAGCATAAACTGTGCACCATTGATCTTGTACTCTGCCTTTGTAGGTTTTGTGCCTTTGGCTGGACGCCCTCGTTTAGTGTAATGTAGTTCTTCAACAATCTTTTCCTCTTGAACTTGTGTCACTTTTAGAGTTTTCTTAATCTTCTCCAATGCCTTTTGTGCATCTTCAGCACAACTATATGACTCCTTACATAATTCTGCCCAAGCTTTACACTCTATATCAGAATGTTTGGTTAGATAGTTTGATACACTTCTGTTTACTCGCTTAGATGCTTTCTGAGAGTGTATAATTAACCATCTTTGCCTTATTCCTACATATTCTGTACACATCGAGGTGTAAGTGTAGCCTTCTTTTAGTGGCTTCAAGTCTTTGATACTTACTTGCTCCAGTACTTTTTCGGCTTTTTTAATAGTCATGGGAACATTTGTGACCCAAGATATTTTTTGCTCTTGGTAAGCCTTTAGACATTGACTTGTATAGCTTGCACTGTCTGCTACTATCAATTTAAGACCATGATCCACTTTTAGTCTTGACACATGCTCTTTTATTACTTGTTCAAACACTACTTTGTCACTGCTATTTCCACTTAGTGGTTCCATTAGTATTGGTATCTTTGCTTGATGCTCTATTATCAAGTTCAGCACTACCTGATTAAGGTCATTTCTATGATCACGACTGTATCCCTTTTTGATGTTAATCGTCTTTAAGTTACCATTCTCTTCTTCTTCACAATCACTATTGAAGTTTCCATCTACATGGAAGCTAGTAGTATCCATGTGACCTTCTTTGGGAGTAATCCCTAACTCCCTAGCTGCTCGTACAGAAATGGCACTATATAATTCTGTTGCTCCAAAGTCATGAAACTTGTCCAGAGCCCTACCTAAAACATGATCTTTGAGATCAGAAGCTTTTATATCGGGTGCAATTAACCTGTCTACAGGCTTGTTTTCAAAGAATTGACTTAACAAGTATAAACGGCTGTTTGCAAATCCTAGACCATTGAGCACCATCGCCTTTAAAGATTGGCCCAGTGTGACTTTACGTTGCTCTTTGTCTTGGGAAATTAGACTGTCAACTACTTCACCTATACCTAACTCGTCAAACATTGATGCTACTAAACCCAAGTGTTCTAAAGTTTCACTCTTATATTCATAATCTATTTTGCTTTCCATACCCTACTGTAAATGATATTCTCGTTAATTCCTCAAACCTTAATATTTAGGGTGTTGAAAGACGGATTATATAGGAGATGATAGTTTTAAATTCAGCGCTTCAGATGGTAATTTGTCTTCTGATGTTGCTACAGTAGGTATAACCATAATTCCTATATTTAATAATGAGATGAAAATAGTGCCTCCTGATGAAACAAGCATAGGTAGATTTGGTTGGTCTGTGGCTATAGAGTCTAACACCATTGTAGTAGGGGATTTTCATGATGATAATGAGAAAGGTATCAATGCAGGTGCTGCTTATGTTTATGAACGTGGTGCTGGAAATAGTTGGATGTTGGTAAAGAAGATCATTGCTGGTGATGGGAAGGGTAATGAGAATTTTGGATCTTCTTTAGCTATCTTTGGTGATACGCTAGTGGTGGTTGCTGAAAGAGTTGTGACTGGTAATTGTCCTGATTTAGTTTATGCTTATGTCTTTGAACGCAATAGAGGTGGGAATAATAATTGGGGGCAAGTTGAGAAGATTGTTATAGGTGATCTTAGGCGATGCCCTGACCTAGAGCCTTTTGTAGATATATTTGATGATACTGTGGTTGTGGCCACTATGGCTAATGATGCAGCTTATATTTTTGAGCGTAATGAGGGTGGTAAAGATAAATGGGGTCAAACTAAAAGGCTTTCAGCTAGTGATCTAACCTTTAGGGACAACTTTGGTACTTCTGTAGCTATATTCAATGATACAGTAGTGGTAGGAGCCGATAGTTTTGGTAGAAAGTCTTCTGGAGTATACATTTTTGAGCGTGATTTTGGTGGTGAAAATAATTGGGGACAAGTTAAGAAATTACAAGCAAATAATGGTTCAGATACAGATAGTTTTGGTAGGTCAGTATCTATATTGGGTGATACAATAGCAGTAGGATCACCTTATGAAACTAATGGTATTAGCTCAGTCTATGTTTTTGAGCGAAATGGACAAGGTAATGATAATTGGGGACAAGTTGAGAGACTCACTCCTAGTGACATGGCTAATGATAATTACAATGGTTTTGGTTCTAAAGTAGCTATTTCCTACAGTACCATAGTTGTAGGGGATGAAAATAATAATTATGAAACCGGTGCGGTCTATGTTTTTAAACGTATTACAAAGAACCCTAATTCTTGGCGAGAAATAAAAAAGCTTCTAGCAAGCGATGGGAAATTTAATGACTTATTTGGAGATCCTGTAGACTTATCTAATGGTGCTGTGGTTGTAGGCGCTTGCTGCAATATAGAAGCTATATATATATATGAATAATATTCTATGGGGTATTGTACTATTACAATGCTAGAACTGGATTTTCGGAGGTAGATTTCCCTATCTTAATTCTTTAGAAAATAACTCGTTCCTAAGCAGAGCCTAGGAGCAAAATACCCAGACGCTCTGCGTCCTGTGAACTGAACGCAGAGCGTTCAAGGTATGTATTCCCAAGTAGAGTTTGGAACAAGTTAGCTGTAAAATGTTCAAAACTAAACTGTTGGAAGTATAACATCAGTTCATTATCTTAATTCTTTGAAAAAATTGCTTAGCAATTTACTCGAGTCCTTGGCAAGCACACCAGAACGCACCTTTAGCTTATGCTTCCAATTAAATTCCTGCAAATCTGTCACACTGCCCAAGACCCCTTCACGATGGTTACTAGCACCATAAACTAGTTCTGGCAAATGGGCTTGTAGCATAGCTCCAAAGCACATAGGGCAAGGTTCCAAAGTTGTATAAAGAATGCATTCATCTAAACGCCAGCTTTGCAAAAGTTTAGCAGCTTTAGCAAGGGCAATAATTTCTGCATGGGCAGTAGGATTATTCTCTCGTTCTGTAATGTTAGCTGCTTTAGCAACAAGTTTACTCTCTTTGACAACAGCAGCTCCCACAGGCAATTCACCAAGCTGGGCAGCAACTTTGGCTTCTTCAAGTGCTATTTTCATCCACTTAACATCATTATCTTCATAAGTTTTAGCTACACGCACATCTGTAGCCACTCCTTCTACCCAAAGCACTTCTGACCTCGAGGCTAGCAAAAGAATATTATCTCTATTTTCATGTGGGATTTTCCTATCAATAAACAAGTCTGCTAACTTTTTAGTTCCACCAACTAGCTTAATGCTGTCTCCAGCTTGGCGATAGCGCAGTTTAAGATCAGTAAAATTGGCTAGTCTATCGAAATCAATATCTTGCAAACCAAAGTTATCTAGGTACCCATAAAAGTTTTCTCCCTTAAAGACCCTAAGAGTTCCATCAGGGTTTTCTGACAACCTATAATTTAACCCCTGCAAAATTTGAATATTTAAATCTTCTCTAACTTTTATCCAAAAATCACCCACTAAGTTTTTAGCTATATCTCTATCCTGACCATTAACAATATCTAAACTGCCATATCTTATCCTTGCTAATTTCCCCTTAGGTAAGGAGATTTGTGTTGGGTGTTTATCATTTAAAGATTCACAAATCATTTCAATGTGCTCAAAATCGCTTGGAATTCCTGCTAATTCAACAAGGTTTGCAACTATATGGCGTTGCACAGCTTTATCCACTTTCCTGAGCTGTTTAACTTCCAGCTTTGTTTTATTTGTAGTAAGCTTATCAAAGTGTTCAGATTGAGCTTTTTGCAACTCAGCAAGGCGCATAAGGGTAAGCTTTATATTAGGATAACGCTGTTCCAGTCTGGGTAAAATCTCGTGTCGCAACCATGCTCTTGTATATGAAGTATCAAAATTGGTTTTATCCGTGCAGTAACTTTGGCCTAAATCTTTTAGGTAACCTAGCAAGGCTTCTTTAGATAAGCCAATTAAGGGGCGCAACAAAGCACCTTGGCGTGCCTTCATGCCTTTCAAAAAAGCAGCCCCTCGTAAAAGTTGCATAAGCACTGTTTCAGCTTGGTCGTCTAATGTGTGTGCTGTTACTATAGCATCTGCAGCTATGTCCTTAGCAGTATGTGTAAAAAAATCGTAGCGCAATCGCCTAGCAGCATCTTCAAGATTCCAACCTTTCTCTTTAGCTATTTTTGCAACTTCAACTCGAGTACTGTAAAAAGGTACATTCAACTTCCTACATAACTCTTTAACAAAAACAGCATCTTCAGCAGAGTCTTGACGCAAAGAGTGATCAAAATGAACAACACTAAGAGTATATTTACTATTAGTTAGCAGGCACAAAAGAGCTACTGAATCGCTACCACCAGATACAGCTAGTAAGAGTTTATTTGCTCGAGGAAAAAGCTCAGTTAGTCTTTCTAAAACATATTCTTGCACTTTAGCTATATCCATCTAGGTTCCTGTAGCTCAGAAAAACAACATTTTCATCCTAGTTAAACCGATAAGAACTTTTACTAGTGCTGCTGCTTAAAAGTTCTAAAAAGTTATCAGACATAGTTAAATTGTACAGCATTTTAGAAAATGGAGTTTCTTTTGAAGTTCCACAAGCACAAATTTTTCTGGCCTACTAAGCTCGAGCTTTATAAGAATCTACATTCTAATAGCTCCTTTGTTTGGGCCACTAACACTCTGGCATCCAAACAGCATTATTGAGATTCTTAATAAGAAAGCACATCTTAACATTTAGAGGTTTTTCATAAATTATAAGTGAAAAGTAATAATTTTGTCATCAAGTCTAACTGATAATATTAGGCATAGTCATGATGAAGGTAAATAATACCAAAATCAAAAAGATCTTATTACAAGCTAAAACCCAAATGGAATTACTTTGGAGTTCTGTAATAAGAGGGTAAAATTTAAGTAAAGATGAGGTAAAAATTTTATGTATTTTATGAAATTAACATCAGCAGTAAGTGTAGTAGAGGTAATTACAGCAGTTGAAAAGATCTCAACAGTCTTAAAAAAAGTAGACCCCGGAAAACTTGAAAGAATGCTTTTAGATGGTGAAGCCGTCATAGCTAAAACCTCAACTATGCAAAAAGCACAAAGACTAGCTAGACTCTTTCGTAGCGCAGGAGTAAAAACAGCAATTTTTGAAAAATAGATGATTAAGCAGAGATTATAGAAGTTTTTATGAATCTTTCTAGAATAATTAGTGTCTAGAAACAGGAGAGCTTATCTGGATATATAGCCCTTAAGGATTAGGGTAAATCGTTTGGAAGTGGCTTAGGTAAAAACCTGTGCTTGTATCTCTAGACTCGAGCCAACCCAAAACCTGAAGGCTAGCATTCGAGCTAGCTATTATTGGATTAGTCATGGCATTAGCTGTACCAAAGGGTGATTTTTTAAAGGGCTCGAGCCACTCCCCATAATCTTCATGCCAACGTTTAACATAAAGTCTCGTACCATCACCATCAGCTAATTGCCCTTGCCAAACCACTACAGGACTGCCTGTAGAGTCTATAGCAATGCTAGGTTTTTCCGCACTTTGCATGACATTAGTATTAAGTGCTTTATCTTCTCCCCAAGCACTTCCATCCCAACGCTTAACGAAAATTGTCCACAATTCTTCCTCTAAACCTGTCTTTTCTTGCCAAACTACTACAGGGTTCCCTGCACTGTCAATAACAAGGCTAGGATTTCCTGCAAATTGTTCTGCTTTACTATCTAAAGCTCCCCCTAGTTTTTCCCAAGTGCTGCCATTCCAATTTTTAACATAAACATCATCATTATTTGGCCCCACGGGTTCTCCGAAAGCTAAAAAGGGATTACCTTCTTTATCAAGGGCTAAAGCAAAGTCAAGCCAACTTGTCCAAGTGTTCACAGCCTCCCCTATTTGCTCCCAAGCGCTTCCATCCCAACGTTTTACAAAAAGATGTGTACTATTTTCACGCCAAGCAACAACAGGGTGCTGCCGTTTATCAATAACAATCTTAGGCTCAGAAGCTCTTTTAGAAACATCAGCATCTAAAGCTTCACCAAGTTGCTCCCAAGCTTCACCCGTCCAGCGTTTCACATAAACATTTGTATTAAGACTCGGACCTTCCCCATGCTCTTCGGACCAAGCAACAATCGGGTTTGGTACAATGCCTAAAACTACCGCAGGACTGCTAGCAAAACGCCCAACTTCCATGTCAAGGGGACCTCCCAAAGATTTCCAGCTTTCACCATCAAAGTGCTTTACATAAATATCCAGATTAAAACCTTCACTTGAAGAGTCTTTCTCACTCCAAGCAACTGCTACTTGTCCACCTGAACTCATAGCTACTGAAGCTTTAGCAACGCTTTTTTCAGCTATAGTCTGAGTTTCACCTTGCTCGAGCCAGAGTGGTGGTGGCGTTTGCGCATAAACGCTAAGCTGAGCTAGCAAGTTGATTGCTAAGATTACATAAAAGGGGTTTTTAATTTTGATTATCATTGATTTACTCCTTAATGTATTTTTATGTTGGTTGTTTTAGGTTTTCCATAATATTACATAGTATCCTACTGACCACCAGAACACTATTTTGCCACAGGATCGAGCCCCAGAACCAAACGCCCTGTAAATAAGTGCTGCTGTTTTTCAGGCAGTGGATGGAATTGGGCAGCATGCACATCTCTTAAAAGGCGTTCTAAACCAAAACCACGATAAAAACCAATGCCTCCAGCAATCTCTAAGGCTTTTTCACTAGTTGCTATAAGTGCATTGGTCGCAATCGTTTTACGAACCAATATAGCATTACCATTTTCTAGAGTTGGCTCAAAGTCGTAGTTATTAGCAAGAGCAATCATGTCTTTCACAGCTAGTTGAGCCGTGGTCATCAGGTTAGTCATCTCACCCAGTAAGTAAGGAATGCAAGGATCTTTCTTTTTAAGCGCTTGCTTCTTGGCTTTTTCGAAAGCAGCCTCTGCAACCCCTCGATAAACCGACATAATTAGAGGCATAGCAACCATAAGAACCACACCCCAAACAGGATGCCAGACACCTTGTTTGCGCTCAAGAGCAATGGCACCATCAGGCACAAAAACGTCTTTCATAATTATGCTCTGTGAACCTGTACCACGCATACCAAAAGCATTCCAGTCATCTTCAATATGAATGCCTTCACTTGTGGCAGGAACTCCAAAATGTAGCACCAAAGGCCCTTCTTCTGGGTCATCATAAGGGGCACTCGAGACAAAAATATTACCAGCACGGCTACCACTTGCAAAAGCCTTACGAGCTGAGACAAGATAGCCACCTTCAACACGTTTCATACTGCCATTAGACTCGAGCCAATCACGCCCACCTGTACTAACCAATACAGCACCATCAACTACCTTTTTTAAGAGGGCTTCACCGGGTTGCCCCTTCAAGTACTTATAAACAGTAGCAGCTACAAGGTGCTGATGCATAGAAAAGGTAAGGGCTGTTGAAGGGCAATAATGAGCCAAAACACGCAACACTTCACACATTTCACTGTGGTTTAATCCACCACCACCAAGCTCACTAGGTATAGCTGCAGCAAAAAGACCAGCTTTCTTAAGATCAGCATAGCTTTCTGCCACAAATTCGCCTTCAACATCGTGCACAGCAGCACGGTCAGTAAAGACGGGGCCAAGGTCATGGATTATTTTTAGGAATTGCTCGAGTTTAGATTCTACTGTAGGGACTTCCGGATTAACTGTAGTTTCCATTATTTTCTCCTTCATCACTTGCGTGATTAAACATTTGCATCTTAGGTTAGCTCTCCTTGTAGTGTACCATCAAGCAATCATCTTGATTAATAGTAGCAATAAGCCTATTGGCTGCTTTAAAAAAGGATTTGAATCAAAAGCTGAGAAAGAACAACCTCTCATTACTCAAACAACCCCACAAAAAGTCTTCTAATGCTCTGTAGAACATACTCTTTTTGTTGAAGGTATAACTCTCATGAATCAATCTCCTTAAAATGCTTTAGCGGGGAGTTCCAGTTCCCCACTTATGATCAAAGTTTAAAAAAGGAGGTGTTACACCAGCATCCCTTTACCATCCCTTGCTATGGGATGGTGTTAATTTTGCAGTTAGGGACGAATCAAGTCGAGTAAATTCAAAAAAATGGAAGGTGACAATTAAGCTATATAAACGCTATAATAAACAGTGTAATGACAGCTCAATTTGTACGCCTGTTAGGCCGTCCTGAATTACAGATAGGTGATCAGAAAACTTACTGGAATTCTGGGCAGGTTGCTCAGCTATTACTTTATCTAGCCTATAAGGCCGATTGGATTAACAGGGAACAAATAATCTTCTTAATATGGCCAGATGAAACTGACGAAGTTGCTCGCCGTAACCTGCGTAGACTACTCCACCGTGTAAAAAAACAAGTAGAAGAAGTGGAATCTGACGGGGAATTGTTGCGTTGGGTTGTTACCTCAGATATTCAGAAATGGCGAGAGGCTCTTGAAAAACAGGATTGGGGAAAGGCATTTGATTTATACCAAGGACCATTTTTAGAAGCATTTGATGCTGGTAAAAGTGTAGAGTTTGCAAATTGGATTGAACAAGAACGTGAAGAGCTATTTGATACTTGGCGTGAGGCTTTCTTTGATCATATGCTGAAGCTGCAAAATGAGAACCCTGATCAAGCTAGCGAATTAATTAAGCGCTTTTTAGCCCTTGATCCTTTAAACGAGCTAACGTTGCAAAGCTACCTTAAATGCTTAGCTGCGGCAGGGCAGCATGATAGTTTAGAAAGGGTTTATCAGACATTTGCAAGACGGTTAGATGCTGAACTGGGGCTCGAGCCCTCAGAAGAAACTCTTAATTTGGTCAAGCAGCTTAAAAAGACACAGGTTGAAGTAGTAGAAAAACCTCAGCAAAAAACCCCTCAAATCCAAGCTAATGAATATGTGCCTGACCACCACTCAGATAACTCCAAAGTACACTCATTCGTAGGACGTGAACATGAAATCAAGCGATTGAGCAACTATCTAGAGCTTGCCCTTTCAGGTCAGGGGATGACTATAGCTATTGAAGGCGAAGCTGGCATTGGCAAAACCAAATTGGTGGAAGAATTTCTTGGCAATATCAAGCAGGTTCAAATTTTCTCGGGTCGTTGTTTTGAGCGGGAATTAGCTGCTCCTTTTGAGCCTATTCATGCGGCTATACAAAGCTTAACTGAAGAAGCACCTCAACTTAAAGACGATAGTAACTTTTGGACAGCGGATGTGAATGACCTCAGCAACATGCACCAAGGAATGACTGCCACTTTGATAAGCTCAGCGAAAGAGCAAGGGGCTATTCTTTTTATAGATGATTTGCAGTGGGCAGATGCAGCAACACTCGAGTTTCTTGCTTATGCTGCTAAACGTATACACAGTGAACCTATATTGATTATCTTAACTTTTCGCCGAGAAGATCAGGCAACTTTAGAAAACTGGCTAATGCAACTGGCAGAAAGAAGGGCGATTACACATATTCATTTAGAACGGCTCGAGCCTTTACAAACGGAGTCTCTTCTAAGTGAATTTTTTGAGGTTTCAAATGACGATTTAAAATGGCTTGCTAGTTTTTTACAACAGGAGTCAGAAGGAAATCCCTTCTTTGTAATGGAATATTTGCGTTGGCTTCAAGATATAAAGGTTATAGAACTTGATGATAGTAAGCAAATCACTAGTTTGAATCGTAATAAAATACAAGAGAATGCTTTACCTGAGGGAGTACGCACTTTAGTGCGATCACGCATCCAAAGCTTAGATAAAGCTTCACGCAATATTTTAAACCTTGCAACAGTTATTGGACGTAGTTTTACTTATGAACTGCTTGAAGCTGCTAGTAGGCAAGATGCTATGGAACTGTGGTCTTCTTTTGAACCTTTGCTAACAGCAGGCCTAGTACTAGAAGCTACAAATGAACAATATATACTTGCTCATGATAAAATACGGCAAACCGTCTATGAAAATATCCCTTTACCTTTACAACGCACTTTACATAGCAAAGTCGCGGGGGCATTGAGGAATCAAAAAGGTGATGATGCTGAACTAGCCCACCATTACTTGCGGGCACAAAGTTGGGCTGATGCTTTTAAGCATCTTAACTTAGCTGCTCAGCAAGCTGAAACCAATCAGGCTTGGGAAAGTGCCCTGCGAATCTATACACGCGCACTTGATATTTTCGATCGCTCAGAGAACTCCATCACTAAACGTTTCGAGCTTTTGCAAGCTTATGAGCGACTTTATGAATATATGGATAGGCGTGTTGAACGAGCAAAGGTAGTTAAGCAACTGCTTGATTTAGCGCAGCAAGCTCAGGATTCCAATTTGTTGGCTGAGGCTCAGTTAAAACACATGGCTGTGCTAATACAAGCAGGCTATAAAGCTGCTGCTATGGAAGCTCATGAAAAGGCTATCAAGCTATTTTCTAAGTCAAACAATACTGGAGCTGAAGCACGTGCATATCGTGAGCTTGCTTATGCTGCTTGGCAAAATGCTGATTTTGAAGGTGTACTTAATGCAAGCTTCAAGGCCCTTGGACTTTATCAAGCTCTTGATGAACAGCGCGCTGAAGCAGCAATACTTAGTAACATTGCTCAGGCATACAGGCATTTAGGCAATTTTGATGAGTCTCTCAAATGGGCAGAGAAAGCTGGTGATATTTACCAAGGCTTAGGCAATCCATTAGGTGAATATATTCGCTTAGATACCAGAGCTTGGGTGCATATGCAACGTGGTGATACTGCAGCAGCTACTGTATTAATCGAGCAGCTTTTGCCTATTACTGAACAATTGAACGACAAGCATTTATTAGTAGAAAAATATATGAATCTTGGGCGGATTTATCTTGAGGCTGGTAAAATTGAAAAGGCACTCGAGTATTTTCAGGAAAGTGCTCGGCGAAGCGCTAAAACTGGTGATCCACGTCATGAGGGTTATCCCCTTATGAATCTAGGAGCTTGCTTACAACACTTAGGGAAACAAGAGCAAGCCATACAAGCCTATCGCAGAGCTACCCAATTGCTTGAAACTGCCTATAATCTTTCTGGTGTAGCAGATGAGCACATTGCTCAAGCTGAAGCCTTGACGCTGCTAGCAAATGTCTTACAAAATGAACCAGATTGTCGCAATGAAGCGCTTGCTGATTTTAAAACAGCTGACCTCATTTTCCGTAAGTACGAACAAAAATTGCCTCTAAGTAAACTTTTAATGGAGCGGGGTTCATTCAACTGGCGTCTAGGCAACTTTGACGCTTCTGCTAATGATTTTGAAGAGGCCTATGAAATAACGCAGGAGTTAGGTGAATTAACACGTCAAACAGCAGCTCTAGCCAGCTTAGGTGTAATTTACAAGGAGCTAGAGCGTTATGAAGATAGCATCAATGTTAGCCAAAAAGCTCTCGAGCACTTGAAGCAGCAAAACGACTTGCAAGTTGAAGCTTATGTTTTACTTAATCTAGCTAGTAATTATAAGCTTCTAGGAAAATTAGAGGATGCCCGCATTAACTTGAAAAAGTCACTCGAGCTTAGACGACTTATTGGAGATGTAAAAGGTGAAGCAGAAGTTTTAAAAGATCTTAATGAGCTTGAGAGCATAAGTAAATCTTAATACATTATTAATACATTACCATTGGTCTAATGCATTATTATTAAGGCTCATTATGGATTCCAAGGGCTTAGGTTACAAAGATATGAGATTTAGCCTGTCTCAGAAAGTGTTTTCTCTGCAAAAATTTTTGATGTGGTTTTATCAGTATTTTTAGCTTACAGAACACGCTTATCGTTAATGTTGAGAATGCGGACCCTTGGAATCCATCAAGAACCATTATTAATTAGGAGGAATTAATGCCTGAGGTGAACCCAATTGATCGGACAAAAAATTAAGGTTAATTAAGACCTACTAAAATAATAACAAACTGAGATTACATTGTTTGTAAGCTCGATAACAGTTTGCTCTGTTGTTATTGGCTTAGTTTTTCCTTTCTGTAAACTAACTCAGGTGTTTTGTACTGCAATGATTGATGTGGACGTTCACTATTATAAAATTGCAAGTACTTTCCTATTTCTTCCCTTCCTTGCTCAATATTTTTGTACTCCTTAAGGTATACCTCTTCATATTTTACAGTTCTCCACAACCTTTCTGTAAATATATTATCCATGTATGAACCTCTTCCATCCATGCTGATTGCTATTTCATTTGCCTTCAATATATCTGTAAACTCATAACTCGTGTACTGACTACCTTGATCTGTATTGAATATCTCTGGCTTCTCTCCTTCCAATGCCTCTTCTAATGCTTCTATACAGAACGTTGCTTTCATGTTACTTGAAACTTCCCATGAGACTACATAACGGCTATACCAATCCATTACTACTACCAGATAGCAATACCCTCCTTGTAAACGTATATAGGTGATATCACTAGCCCATACCTGATTTGGTTTGTTTATGATTTTGTTTTTCAGAAGGTATGGGTAAATTTTGTGTCCTTCCTTTGGTTTACTTAATTTGGGCTTGGCATAAATTGCTTGCAAACCCATCAGGCACATCAAACGATATACTCTTTTGTGATTGACTTTATAGCTTTCTCCATTGAGCATTGCTGTTATCTTACGATAGCCTAGAAAAGGATGATCTGTATATAACTCATCTATCCTTTGCATCAACTTTTCATTGAGATCACTGATTCCTGTAGGTCGATAGTAATAACTACTACGATTCAGGTTCAGTAACTCACATTGTTTAGTAATGCTCAATTGAGGGTGCTTTGGGTCAACTATCAACATACGTTCCTCTTGGCTCAGTTTTTGAGCCCTTTGGACAAAAAATCTAATTCCATTTTCAACTTACCGATCTGTTCGTATAGTGCAGCCTCTCTACGTTCTTGTAGTCTTGCTTTTCTGCCTCTTAGTAGTGAAAATCTTTCATTCAATGCCTCTGATCCAGCTTTTTTCCATTCTTTAATTTGAGTGGTGTGTACACCATATTGACTTGCTAATTCTGCAAGATTTTTCTCCCCAGCTATGGCTGCTGCTGCAACTTTAGCTTTGAATTCTTTCTTATATGTTTTTCTTATTCCTTTTGTCTGGCTCATTTATATCTCCATATTCTAGATATTTTACATCTTTAATGGACCTTAATTTCGCCGGGGTTTTTTGTCTAAATTTTGGGGGTAAGCTCAGCCAAAATACATTATTCATAGGACAGTTGGGCAACTTTCTGACGAAGAACTTGCAGCAAAAAGTACACTTAGCAAAGAAGTGCTCGACAGTATGCCAGATATTCGTTGGATTCGTTCTTATTATTCAGCAGAAGAAGGTAAGGTCTATTGTGAATACCAAGCTCCTTCACTTGATCTTTTACTCGAGCATGCTAAACGTGCCCAATTGCCATTTGATAGTGCCAGTGTGGTAAAAGAGCTTGATCCTGCTATGTTTCGCTAACTCATTATTTTTTTGCATGGGTGCTTATAAGGCCTAAAGGGTTTAGTAATATTTATTGATCGCTATAGTACAGCTAGGAAGATGAAGGGTAGGCTTTATGCTCTTGATTAGAGTCATATGTTGATTTCAAAGCACTAAATAAATTAATTATTAGCTCGAGCCCAAAACAACTTAAAACACATCTCTTGATTACAAACCCTGTCTCAGAAGACAATTTCTCTGTCGTCCCATATCAAGGGACGGTAATGGGACGCTGGTATCACGGCAGTTTTTTTAAACTCTGACCATAAGCGAGGGAAACCCCCTCCAAATTATCAAGGAGTTTAATTATGTTAAATATAAATAGAATTCTGATTTTTGGAATACTTTTCGCCTTACTAGTTAGCTGCCAGAATGTTAGCAGCCCAAGCCCCTTAGTCAATGAAGAAATACCCTCAACTACTTCAGACAATGAAGTAAGTCTGTTTAATGATAGTGATATTGATAATGCCACTACTGTTTCAATAAAGAGCCTTAGGCTAATAGAACCAACTGATTTAGGAGAAGTAGCAGATGGTACAACCCTACCAGACCTACCAGATAGAGAAGTGGATGATAGTAGTGAGGTGTCAACCCAAGCAGTATTAGAAGGAGTAATTGGCATTGTATATTACATTCGGCACGACCCTAATCTCGCCGAACCTTACCGTGTGTATAAGCATGACCAAACTAGTAATGTAGGAACACTTGTTTATGAAGGTGAGCGTGAAATACAGTCAGTAGCAGGTGATCTTACGGGTAATATCATTTTTTTAAGTATGCGTTGGTATCAAGGTGGAGAATTCCAACTCTATAGACTTAATTTACTCAATGGTGCTGTTCAGCAAATCACCATTAATTACGATGACAATCTTAATGTCAGTGTAAGTAGAGATGGTACTGTTGTTGCCTTCCAAATGCAATATAATGATGACAATAGGGTTAGTATTTATAAATTTGAGAGTTTTACTTCTAATGTTTATGAGTACACTGGTTTTTCAAACTATCGTGATCCTAGCATCTCAGCCGATGGAAGGTACTTAACAGCTGTTAGAGATTTAAATAATGGTAAGGATAGAATTTACAAAATTGACCTTGCCAATAACACGAGGAAAACAGTTGCTACCTCTGGTCAATTATTAGAAGATCCTTCTATTAGTGATGATGGTGATAGGGTAATGTGGTTACAACATACTAACTCAGACAAGCGAGCTAGAGTTAAGACCTTGAGTACAGGTACAATCCAAAATGTTTATATCAATAATACTATAGAGCATCCTTTCATTACTGCTGATGGTAACTATATGACCTTTGGACGCAAGCGCAAGGGTAGCCTCAACGTTTATACCAAGAATTTAGAAATAGGAACAACTCGAAGACTTTCTAATGCTGCAAATCCTAGAAACCACTTAGCTATGACTTGGGCACAAGCATCTAAGCTTGTTACTAGCAATAACGATTCTGGTTTAGGTTCTTTACGTCAAGCTATAGCAGATGCTAAGTCAGGTGATGTGATTGCTTTTGATACTTTAGGAGTGTTCGCTACACCACAAGAAATTATATTAGAAAGTCAAATAGATATTGATAAAGACCTAATTATAGGAGGAAATGGTGCAGAGAATCTAAAACTCCTAGTTAATCCTTCAACTACACGAGTTTTCCGTATTCATCCAGCTGTTAGTGTAGTTTTAGATGGTATGACTATTACAGGAGGGAAAGCCCAAGATAGTGGTAATATAGGAGATGACATCAGTAAAATAGGTGGAGGAATATATAATGAAGGAATCCTTACCCTGCAAAACAGCACAATTATTGACAATAAAGCAGATAAAGGTAGCGGCATCTACAATGGCTATCTTGGTTCCCTTACAGTTTTACAAAGTCAGATACTTGATAATATCAATGCTCAATACGGTGGTGCTATTTACAATAAAGGTAACGTAACAATTATAGACAGTACCATTCGTAATAATCATGCATTTAGAGATGGTGGAGGTATCTATAATGATACTGGTAGTAACCTTAGTGTTCTTAGAAGCCAAATTGAAAATAATGGGTCAGGTAACAGCGGTGGTGGCATTGCTAACAAAGGCACTCTTAATATTCTAGAAAACAGTTCCATTACAAGTAATATCGCAGATGTTGATACAATAGATGGTGCACATGCATATGGTGGTGGCATTTATTCACGTTCTGGTAATGTCAACATAGACAGCAGCACTATAGGAGGGAATAATGAAGCCCCAAAAGGTGCAGGCATAGCCATAATTGAGGGAACACTTACAATGAGTGCGAGTTTCGTCTCAGATAATAGTTCAAGGCTTTTTGGTGGTGGTATCTATAATGGTGAGAATGGATCTGTGACCATAGAGAAAAGTGATATTCAAGGCAATTTAACTACCTCTTCTCATGGTGGTGGTATCTATAACTTAGGTAATTTTATTCTTAAAAACAACAGCCATGTAACTAACAATCAGGCAATTTTAGATGGTGGTGGTATTTACTCAAAAGGTATTTTTACTATAAGAAGTAGTAGTGTTAAAAATAATGACGCAGAGCGAAATGGAGCTGGTATTTACACTAATAGCCTTCTTCAAATTCTGAATAATAGTCAAGTCAGTGGAAACGATGCTTTATCACTTGGTGGTGGCATCTATATAGACGAAGATGGTGAAGCAACAATCAATGCCAGTACTATAGGAGGTAATGTAGCTACTGATGCAAATACTGCCCTTACTGGTGGTGGTGTTTACAATCTGGGCGCACTTACTATCTACTCATCTGGCAAGGTAATTGGTAATAGTGCAAGCAATAGTGCTGGTGGTATTTACAACCAAGGCACGCTCAATAATCAGGGTACAGTTGCAAACAATACTCCCGATGATATAGTTCCTACTCCCTAAAAGAGTACACCAATAGCAATTTAATAAATTCATAAAATTGTGGTGTTAGTAATTAGTTTTACTAGCACCACATTGATATTCTAGATTGGTTTTTTACATAAGCTTTATTTATTGCCTCGAGCACCCCAAAGCAACTCAAAAATATTTCTTACTACTGCAAACCCTTTCCTAGAAACAAATACTTTATCATGCCAAAGCAAAAGACGATGGTATCAATATGATATCATGCTTGTCTTTTTAATTTAAACTTTAGCAATAAGTGAGGAAAGACCTCACAAAAACACTTTTAAGGAAATTGGTACTCGTTGGAATTACAAAGATTTATTTTCTTCTTTGCTCAATGATTTCGCCATAGCATCACTTATTTCCAATTCTATACCTGCTTTAGAAAAATTATCCCATATGTAATTCCAAACTTCGTTTCTTATTTCATACCGACTGTGATAATCGTCTACATGCCAGCGAGGCCAATACTCCATCACCACTGTATCTTCTAATTGCTTTTGCCCTACCAGAAGGGTGTCATTCGCCTTCTCTTTTGTAACAGAAGGACATTGTTCAAGAGCTTGATTTGCTAACGAGATTACTCTTTGAGGATCGTGTTCAGCTGAAACATACATGGAAATGTAATCTTCAGCCATAGAATCTTTAGTGTAGTTAACAATGTTTGATTCAGTAACTTGGCTGTTAGGTATGTTTATGTGGTAATTAAAAGGGTCAACAAATCTAGTGGTACGCCATGTCATACCTATAACTTTTGAGACAGGGGAATCACCAACTTGAACTACATCTCCTATTTTGAAGGGACGTTCTATAAAAATCATAATCCCTCCTAGTATGTTAGCAAGGGTTTCCCTAGCAGCCATAGCTAAAGCCAAACCACCTATGCCAAGACCTGCTAAAAGTGTTCCCACTTTAAATCCTAAGCTGCTTAACGCCATAACAAAAGCTGTAGTCCAAACAGTCAATTTAAAAAAGGCCAATAAGAAAGAGAGGCCAAATAAAAGATGCATATGTTCTTGTCTGTTGAACTTTTTGCGTTTAATTACCCGTTTCATAGAAAAATTAACTAGCCATATAATTAGTCTTGCCATTACCAATATGCTAATTAGTTGTAACAGAGCTCTTGTCACCTTTTGAGAGCGTATTTTATACCGGTCAGCTCTCAATAAGCCGATTTCTCCTTTTGTAAAACGTAATTTTTCTATAGCCGTTTGTGGTTTTTCCAATGCTAAATCATTCTCTGAATTACCTGAAAGGTATTTGATTCGGCGTTGAAGAGTTGCAAACTGGGCATCTAAAGCTCCAAGCTTATCTTGATAGCTACCAATTTCTTCATTGATGCCAGAGGGAGCAAGCTTTTGCCCAAAGAGGTTAAGCCATTTGTCAATAGCCACAAGCTGGATATGTTTTTCAAAAAGGATTTGTACTACTTTGTCAATAAAATTGATTTTGTCTTCTTCTAGTATAGGTAGTGGTATTGCGAGATAGTATCCTGTTTTTGCTTCATAGTTACTCAACAATTCTTCAGCCCTTTCGGGTGCTAACTGAGCATGAGCTTTTAACCATTCCTCCTCTTCTTCACTCTGGACTTGAGTTTTTTGATTTTGTAGTAAAGACAGTAGCTCAGCAGTAGCTATTTTTTCCTCTTCAGCAAGCTCAATTAAATGCTCAAAACCCTCTCTTTGCTTTTGCAAGTTTTCCTTTTTGCCTCTTAACTCTATTAGCTCTAAATAATAGCTTTCTAAAGTATCACTAAGATCTTGGGCTTCTTCTGAAGGAATTAAACTAAGTAAAGCATCTATTCTAGTATCTTCAGAGTTCAGCAGGCGAATAGCCGCACGTTTTAGACTTTGTATTTCAACATCAGAAAGGTCTCTTAGCTCGAGTTCAAAATCTTCTTCCAAAGACCTTAAAGTTTCCAAAGCATCAAGTCGAGTACTAAATAATCTCTCTAAATTACTTAAGTGAGTTTTTATCCCTTCTAGAGCTTGATCCTGCTTATCTAGTTTTTCAATTTCTCCTTTAATCTCTATCTGATCACGTGAAAATTGACTTATATCACTTTCAAGTTGCTCTATAAGCACTCTTTTCAAAACTTTAGTAATACCGCTGGGAATTTCATCGTTGGTAAGTTGACCACGCCCTAAACGCTTCTTTAGCTCCGTAGCACTAGCATAATGCTGCAAGGCAAAATCTTTTGTTGTAGTAAGTAAATCTATGTATTTATCTGTCTGACTACTTAAGGTTCTTAAAGATCCCAAGAATTCCTTGCGATGATTCTGTTGCTCTTCAATAATCCTTACTCGAGTTGATAATAAATTTTGGTACCCCTCCACAACAGTAGAATCAACTTGACTTGAAGGTAATAAAGTACCCTCAACTTCCAAATTAGACTCTTCTTGAACAGGTAAATCTAGTGCAGCAAACTCATAGAGGTTTTCTAAGAACTCTTGTTCTTTATCAAGGTTTTCTTGCTCAGCTAAACGAAGCATTGGATCTTTCAAGATCTCTAATTTCTGCTGTAAACTTTCAATAACTGTCTTAGCAACTTGTAATTCTTCAAACTGTTTTTGTAATTCTGTCTGATTGTCTTCTAATTGTTGAGCACTTTGATTAAAGCCTTCTACTAGTTGCCCTGCTGTAAAATTTTTAAGTTCACTTTCCCATTCTTGGGTCTGTAAAGCAGTTTCATAAGCTTTTTGTAAGGCTAAAAGCATTTCATTTGCTTCTTGCTGAGTCTCTCTAGCAATACTTATTTGCTGGTCTATTTGCCCAAGTTGTTCTTTAGCTTGTTCTGTAACAGTGATTGCCTCAGACATAAGCTCGATTGTAGTTTTGCTAGCAGCTACTAAGTTATCTAAATGACTATTTGCTGGTAAGTCATTTTGATCCACCTCTCCGTTAGTAGAAGGATTTTCTAGTATAGTTGCTATTACCTGCATTTTAAAAAGATGCTCTGTTAAAACTCGAGCATCTCCCTCAAAAACATTGCCATCCTCAATAAGAGCTTGTAAGGCAATTTTAAGTGCTTTAAGCTTTTCACCACTTTGATTGTGGTGACTGATTAACTCTTTAGCTGCTTCAATATCTTCTTTAGTTTCTGAATCAGAAGTTACTTGAGGCATTTCTGGTGGTACTAGTTGCTCGAGTTCTTGCTGTAAGTTTAGAACTTCAGACTGACTTCTGTTAAATCTGCGGGAGGATAGATCAAAAGTACCTTTTAGCCATACTCTTTCTTCTTGCAACTGAGAAATTTGGTTAAGGAGTTCTGTTAATGTTTGTTGAGTATATTCTTGCTCGAGCTGCTCTTTTTGAAGCTGTCTCTCATAGGCTTCTTGAGCAGATGTACGTTGAGCCTCTATTTCGATAGTAATTTTTTTGGTACTGTCAATGTCCAAAATTGTTGTGTCAAATTCTTTTTGTATATTGATAGACCTTTGCTGCAAATTCCTTAATCTTGAAAGAGTGTTTCTTTCCAATTTTGTTAGGCTTGCTTCATTGAATGAGCTTGGCACTTGATCCAAAGCTAGAGTCTGGTCATTGACTCGTAGGGATATCTCGAGCAAGAATGAGTCTAACTCTTCAATAGCTTTTACGAGGCCCTGTGCTGCTAATTTAGCTTCTTGTACATCACCAATATATTCATCTAGAAGGTCTTTCTTAGTAATGGTTAATGCTAGTTTATTATCTAAGGCATTAAGTGTGTTTTGGGCATGGTCTAGGGCTAATTGAGCAGATTTTACAGAAGATGTGTCTACTGGTGAATAATCTGGTATTTTTAAACTGTCTATATCTTGGCTAATTTTTTCAAAGAGGGTTTCAGTAGTTGCTAAATTCCTAGTTTGTTTTAAGAAAGCATCATTAGCTTGATCTAGAATATTTTGTGCCTGTTCTAGTAATTCCGCATTGCTTAAGTTATAAAGCTCAGGAATTACAACCTCAGTTCCTGTTGTTTCTACACTTTCAGCTAATACTATTAGAGTGTGTAATACAAGCAAAATTGCTACAAATTTTCTAGGCATTGAAAAAAAGGCTTCCATGAATAATGTTACAGCGCACTGTAAACATCACGCTGTAATAATAGCTCTTAATTTTATATCATAGCTTATGCCCACTTATGTCAGGTTACTAGGTACTCCCGCTATAAAGTTTGATGGCGAATGGATTGTACCCCCTACAACGAAACTATCTGCTTTACTTTACTATCTTGCTCACAAAGAACATTGGGTTGATCGCAGTGTTCTAACCTACTTATTTTGGTCAGATATTCCTGAAGAAAATGCTCGTAACAACTTAAGAAAATTACTTAGTCGTTCAAAAGATTTACCCTACACACAAAATTTAGATGTAGAAAGAACAAGGCTGCGCTGGGTAACTGATACAGATCTTAAAGTCTTTCAAGAGGCATTAGAGGCACAAGATCCTTCTCAAACAGTACGACTCTACTCAGGAGAATTACTAGAGGGCTTTAGGCTAGATAGTGCCCCAGAGTTTGATGCATGGCTCGAGACAGAACGACAAGAAGTTTTTAATGCTTGGCGTGAGACAGTTTTCCAACTTACTTCTGCGCTAGAGTCAAAAGGCCAATATAGCAACATAGCAGATGCGCTTGAGAAACTACATAAAGCTGATCCTTTTGATGAAGACGTACTAAAACACTACTTGCGAAGCTTGCACTTAGACAATCAAAAGAGTAAGGCCCTTGAAATCTTTAAACAATTTGAAAAGACTCTCAAAGAAGAATTAGGTGGTGAGCCAGAGAGTGCTACACTCGAGCTAGTTGAATACATCCGTAAGAACGATGCTCCTACCCCCACAACAGCTAAAACTATATCTTCTAAAGCTATATCCCCGCCTAACTTCTTAGAGCTAGACTCGCTATCATTAGAGTCAAAAACCCCTGTTTTTGTTGCACGGCAACAAGAAATGTCAAAATTGAATAGCTACCTTGATAAACTTCTAGATAGGCAACACCAAGTAGCATTTGTGTTAGGGGAGGCGGGACAAGGCAAAAGTTCTTTACTACAAGCATTTTCCCAGCAAGTTCAGAAAAATAGAAATTTTACAGTTGTTAGTGGCAACTGCAATGCATATACAGGAATTGGCGATCCTTACTTACCGTTTCGCGAAATTTTAGAACTTCTTACAGGAGATGTTCAAGCTAGGGCAGAAGTTGGAGAGCTTAACCCAGATAGCGCTAAGTCTTTGTGGGAAACTCTACCAATTGCAATAGAAGCTATTATGTCTTGTGGACCAGATTTGCTGGATACTTTTATTTCAACTCGAGGGTTAATTAGTCGTGGAGTCGCTCACTCTCCTCAAGGAGCACCTTGGCTAAGTGAACTTAGAGAAATTGTTAGCCAAAAAAGCAATCAGCCTAGCCAAGTACAGCAAAGTGCACTCTTTGAACAGTATGCCAAGGTTATTCAAGTATTAGCCAATAAAGCACCATTACTACTCTTACTAGATGACGTACAGTGGATAGACACAGGTTCAGCTAATCTTTTTCTTCATTTAGTCAAACGCCTCAAAAGCTATCCTGTACTGATTATAGGGGCCTATAGGCCTAGTGAGGTAGGGATAGGCCGAGATGGTGAACGTCATCCATTAGAACAGGTCATTAATGAATGTCAGCGAGTCTTTGGTGAAATCAGTATTGACTTAAGCCAAGTAGCAGGCAAGACCTTTATAGACGAGCTTATAGATGCTGAGCCAAATAAGCTAGACAATACTTTTCGAGATACAATGCTAAAACAAACAGGAGGGCACCCACTATTTACTGTTGAGCTTTTGCGCAGCTTGAAAGAACGTGAGGATATTGTTAAGGAAGATGGGCATTGGGTAGAGAAAACAAATATTGATTGGAAAGCAATGCCAGCACTAGTAGAAGGAGTGATAGGTGAGCGAATTGGCCGCTTGCCTGCTCCACTAAGAGAACTATTACAAGTAGCTAGTGTAGAGGGAGAAGAATTTAGTGCTGAAGTTGTAGCTGAAGTATTAGGCCTCGATAGACGTGAAGCAGTGCGTCAGCTAAGTCGGGAGTTGGATAAAGCACATTATCTAGTAAAGGCACAAGGTATAAAGCGCGAGGGGACAGTTAAACTATCTCGTTATCGCTTTCAACACATTCTAATTCAACGCTATCTCTACAACAATCTAGATGAAATAGAACAAGCTGATTTAAATGAAAGCGTAGCCAATGCTATAGAAGCTATTTATGGTGAGCAAACTGAGAAGGTAGCAGTGCAACTAGCACACTATTATCAAGTAGCAGATATTCCCGAAAAGGCTATAGGTTACTTACTAAGTGCAGGGGGCTTAGCTGCACGTCTTTCAGCTCACAAAGAAGCGATTGATCACTTCACACAAGGTCTGAAGCTACTCGCTAATTCCCCAGAGGCTTCTGAGCGAAATGAGCAAGAGCTAAGACTACAAATTTCTTTAGGTATATCATTTATGGCTACACAAGGCTGGGGATCACCGGGTGCAGGGAAAGCTTTGAATCGTGCTTTAGAAATTGCTGAAGAGATTGGGGATACCTCACAGATCATATTAGTCTTGTCTGCACTATTTAATTACCACATATCTTGGGCTGAAATGGAAAAATGCCGTAAAATATCTCAGCGTCTTATTGACCTAGGGAGTGACCGTGATGAGATTCCTTTTCAGATGGCAGGCCACTTTAGTATGGCACTTACATTACTTAGTGTAGGGGAATTATCGTCAGCTAAAAAACATACAGAAAAAATCGAATTACTTTACAAGCCAGAACAGGGTCATGCTCTAATTAAACTTTTTGGTCATGATGTTGGAACAAATGGTAGAAGCTTCCTAGTTAATATATTGTGGCATCTAGGCTATATTGATGAAGCTCGAGCAAAAGCTCACGATGTATTTACAATGGTGCAAGAATTTAAACATCCTTTTACATTAGGAATTAATTCGGTTTTACTAACTCCCTGCTATCAATACTCGGGTAATTTGGAAGCACTCCAAAAAGTAATTTCTTATACCCTTCCTATTATGATAGAGCAAGGCTTTATTTGGTGCATAGGCTGGTTAACTATAATCCAAGGTTGGCTCTTGGTAATGCAAGGCCAAACTGAAAAGGGGCTAGAGATGCTAGCCCAAGGTCAAGAAGTTTATGAGATGACTCAAGAGAAAACTATGCGTTGTTATTTGTGGGGTGCTATAGCAGATGCATATCTTCATGCTGGCCTTGCTGAGAAGGGTTTGGAAGTTGCAGAAGATGGTTTAAGAGGCTTGCCCAAAGATGCAAATCATTTTTGTAAGGCAGAATTACATCGTCTAAAAGGAGAGCTGCTTCTCAAGCTAGAACTTGATGATAAGGCTACACCTGAAGAGTACTTCTTACAGGCAATTGATATTGCTAAAGAGCAAGAAGCAAAATCACTAGAATTGCGAGCAACTATTAGCTTGAGTCGTTTGTGGCATGAGCAAGGGAAAGTCTTAGAAGCTAAACAACTATTATCTACAATCTATAATTGGTTTACTGAAGGGTTTGATACCGCTGATTTAAAGGCAGCGAAGGCTTTGCTAGCAGACTTGTCAAAATAAACTAATATTCAAAGTAAAGGGCAGGTTTTTTGCGCGAAAGTTCTGATAGGGGGTTGTGCTGTTTACTATTGAGGTGGCTCGAGCCCCAAAATCCACTCTTAAAAACACATCTTCACTATTAAACCCTGTCCCAAAAGCCAGTTACCCTATCATTCCATCACAAGGAACGATAGTGGAGCGGTAATGGAACGCTGATGTCACAACAGTTTTTTTAGACTTTAATGGCAAGCGAGGAAAACTCCCGCTAAAGCACTGAAGTATTTTCTTTAATTAGTTCTTAGAAAGGAACAAAATAATGAGTAATTTCGTCAAAAGTATATCTTCACTTGACCTAGCTACGAGCAAGCATTCTTCAAATTCAATAAATACAAGGAGCAAAATAATGAAAAACAAAGAGATTTATATGTACCGCATTAGTGTATGGTTTATTGGTCTAATCATCTTCTTTTTAGCATCTTGTAGTCAAACAAGCGTGGCACCTATACCAATCACAGAACCTGACCCTGCTGAAGAATCTGTGTTTTCTACGCTTGATTTAGCAACGCCACTAAACGATGAGGGGTCGGGATTAGCTGTTAGCGGCAACAATCTTTATGTAGTGGGCCATACAGAGGGGGATCTTGATGGTACAAACCAAGGGGATAATGATGGATTCCTACGAGGTTACAATGGTGGTAAACTTTGGGGCACACAATTTGGGACTAGAGCTACTGATTATACTACTAGTGTTGCCACAGACAGTAATGGTTATATTTATGTGCTGGGTTACACCTTTGGTCCACTTGGATTTCAATTGGGGAGTGGGGATATATTTTTAGTGAAGTTCAACAAAGATGGAAAGCATATTTGGATAAGACAATTTGGGACTAAAAATAATGATAGAGCCACTGATTTAGCTATTGATAGCGATGACAGGATATATGTACTCAGTGATGAAGGCGACAATAACTTTGTGATAAGAAAGTTTAGTACAGGAGGTAGTTTACTTAAAACTAAGTCTGTTACCTTAAACACTCGTCCAGATCTTACCCCTAGAGCTATTACGGTAGATAGTCTAAACAATGTAATTGTCCTTACAAGTTGGAAGAGAAGTGGTAAAACTGACGCTAGGCTTTTCAAGTACAAAAGCAATCTAAGTGAGCTCTGGCAAAATAATTATGGTAAAGCCAGTCACTATGACTTTCCCAGTGATGTTATTACTGATAGCAATAATAACATTTACTTTACGGTTAGGACAAACGCCTTGAATCACGGCGGTAAACTTGTTAAGAAGGATGCAAATGGTAACACACTTTACACAAGACGTTTGGAATATAGCCCCACAAGCTTTGATACTTTTCCTGTCAGCATTACTATTGACAGTAATGATAACATCTATGTAGCTGCTGAAACATATGGTGCTTTTCCCGGCTTCAAACATGCTGGCATCACTGACATAGTGGTCTTTAAGTACAATAGTGATGGTGCTAGGCAGTGGGTCAACCAACTTGGCCTAGAGAATTATGGTTCAGAAGATTGGGATGAGGTTAGCGACATTGCTGTTAATGACAGCGGAGTTTACGTTACAGGAGAGACAGAAGGAAATTTGCTAACAGGCAGTGAAGTAAGCCATGGTGCTTACGACGCCTACCTTGTAAAAATTCATAAGGGTAACGGAGAAGTCTTAGGAGTAGATCAGTAAATAACTAGACATTTAGCAATTAAAGCATTTTCCAGTAAGAAGCGGCTGTTCTATACAGCTGCTTCTCTTTTTTAGAGTACAATTTAAAAACACACCTCTTTACTATAAATCCTGTGCTAAAAGGCAATTAATCTACCGTCTCATAGCAAGGGATGGTAAAGGGATGCTGATGTCACACCTCCTTTTTTAAACTTTAGTTATAAGCGAGGAAAAACCACGCTTAAACACTTTCAAGGAGTTTAATTATGTTAAATAGAACTTGGATTTTTGGATTACTTTCTTCCCTAAACACAGAATTGCCTAGATTCTTGTTTACAGTTGCTAGCACTCTTATAGCCTTTTTAGGCATCAGCTTTGCTCAAGATCATAGTGAAACCAGTGTTTTTAATTATGGAACTGCTATAGAAGTTGAAGGAAGTTACTCTCAGCTTATTCGTAGTGAAAACACTATTGCTATGGAGCTTAGGACTAGTGGCCTAAATCCCAAAATGCCCCATACAGCTTGGTGGGTTATCTTTAACAGCCCCGAAGCTTGTAGTGGTGTTTGTAATGCTGATGACATTTTTGGTGAAGATGGCAAAATGAGCTTAAATGAGGCAGCTAACATATCTATCTTGTTTGCTGACGGTGCTATGAGTGATGCTGAAGGTAATGGCAACTTTAGTGCTTTGCTTACTCAAGATCGTCCCTTTGGTCAAGTACTAGCAGGTCCCGGCCTTACAGATACTCAAAATGCAGAAGTCCACTTAGTTATTCGTGAACACGGTGAACTTAAGCCAGATCTTGCCTATGAACAACTTAGCCTAGGCAAGTCTTGCGCAGATTGTTACAAAAAAGATGTGCAGTTTACTATCCATTTACCTACACAAGTAGTAGCAGATAACTAAGTGACTTGGGGTGGATTCCCACCCCACTCATTTATATGTATTTTTTAAAGACACTAAGTTTATTTCTACCATCAGCCAAGATGGTGCTTTGGTAGTTATAGAGGAGAAATTTTCATGATTCAGACTTTAAGCACTACAGTTGAAGGGGCTTCTTCTTTAGGAACTCGGAACCAACTGTATAAATCAACAATAGCTAATTTAAGAGCTGTTCGTCTTGTTAAACCAGACTCATTAAGTGACAAAGACATTCTTACATGTGAAAGCTACAGATTCTATGCCCAAGATCTAAGTGCTGCTCTTCTAGAAGATGTAGCCAAACTTTACCCTAATCATTACATTACTCTAAGTAATATTAATTTCAAACACTATGATTTGGAAGGTCATTTTGATCAGGTAGTTTGTCGCCTTGTACAAGGTAGTAATTCTACTTATTTTGATGTGAACACGTCTTTCTTTTTTGATAATGCTCTTGTGACAATTGCTGAGCAATCAGCTTACTTGGTCAATTAGAAAATGTAAGCTCACTAAGATAAGACTCTAACTAAAAATTTTTTAAGCACTCGAGCACTCGAGTGCTTCTCTTTTAGATAAAACCCTGAAAGGTTAAGCTAGGTTGCATTGTTTATTTCTAGAATAGCTCTAGCCCCTAAATCCAATTAAATTTTATAGGCAAAAGAATAGCTCGAGACAAAAAACCCCACTTAAAAAATGTACCTCTTTACTATAAATCCTGTACTAAAAGGTAAATACTCTACCGTCCTATAACAAAGGACGCCAATGGGATGATGATGTCACGCCTCCTTTTTTAAACTCTAGTCATAAGCGATGGAAACCCACGCTTAAAACACTTTCAAGGAGTTTAATTATGTTAAATAAAATTTTGATTTTCGGAACACTTTTCGCCCTACTAGTTAGCTGCCAGAACGTTAGCAGCCCAAGCCCTTTAGCCAATGAAGAAAATAGTGAAGTAAGCCTGTTTAGTGATAGTGATCTTGATAACGCTATCCTTATGCCACAACAAGATCCTGAAGTAGTTGAACTAACAGAGTTAGTAGAAGTTGAAGATGGTGAGCAACTACCTGACTTAGCAGATGTTGAAGTAGAGAGTGAGCTTTCAGGTCAAGCTATATTGCCTAATGTAGATGGTCATGCTTATTACATTGAACACGACCCTAATCTTCAATTTCCATACAGTGTATTTAGGCATGATCAAAGTAATAATGTAAGAACCCGTATTTACCAAGGAGCATATGAGGTTCAGTCCGTAGCAGGTAATTATGCTGGCAACATATTTTTTATAAGTGTGCGTGATAGTCAAAGCGATAAATTTGAAATTTATCGCCTTCAATATCATGAACCAAGTGATGATGGTTCTGTTACTGTTACTCTCCCTTATAAAGTCACTGATAATAGTTTTGACAACATCAATGTTAGTACGAATCATAGAGGTACCAGAGTTGCATATCAGTTAAACGTTGTTGGAAATGACAATACTAATGATAGTGATGTTGTGATTCCCAATACTATTGTTCATTACTTCTCAACGCCTACCTCACATACCTCCTCTATCACCAAAGCCTTTCCCAATTACCGTGACCCTAGTATTCAATTTATGGGTAATGGTGACGAGGACTTACCGAGATATTTGGTCGCTGTTAGGGATTTGAATAATGGTAGAGATAGAATTGTTAAGATTAATATAGGTGAAAGTACTGTACAAACTGTAGCTACTTCAAGAAGGCTCTTAGAAAACCCATCGATAGATTCTGCTGGGGATAGAGTTATGTGGTCGCAGCATAACCCTACAAGAAAATATGTAAGAGTTAAAACCTTAAGTGCAGGAACAACGCAAAATGTTTACTCTAACAGTGTTGCCATTGAGCACCCATTTATAACAGTTGATGGTAATTACATGATATATGGTCGTAAACGTACTGGTGGTATTAATGTTTATACCAAAGACCTTGTTTCAGGAACCAACAGACGCTTAGCAAAAGCCTCGAGCCCTGTAAATTATAGAGGTATGGTTTGGTCAAACTATTAATTGATAAATTGAAATAGAAAACCTCGAGCAAGATAGTTGTTTGACTGCTCAACTACACTTCCCTCAGTTTGATTCATGATTAAGCCGAGGGAATTTTTATTTGAATACTTTGATAGTGAAAATACTTGAGTACTACAATTTGCCTCTACCTAAGGGTAGGGGAATTTTTATTAATTAGCGAAACATAGCAGGGTCAAGCTCTTTAACCACAGTTGCATGGTCAAATGGCAATTGGGCACGTTTAGCATGCTCGAGTAAAAGATTAAGTGAAGGAGCTTGGTATTCACAATAGACCTTACCTTCTTCTGCAGAGTAATAAGAGCGAATCCATCGAACATCTGGCATACTGTCAAGCGCTTTGTTACTGAGTGCTCCTGCTCCTGCAAGTTCTTCTTCAGAAAGTTGTCCAACTGTCCTATGAATGATGTATTTTGGCACTATATTCTCCTTCAAGTATACTAAGATTTACTATTTAAACTCTCAAGCTCTTTAAGGTCTTTTAGAACCTCTGCTTCACCTTTTACATCTCTAATAAGTTGCCTAAGTTCAAGTGATTTTTCCAAGTTAATACGTGCATTCTCTAATTGTCCCAAAAGCTTATAATTGTTGGCTAGGTTAAGCAAAACATAAGCCTCAACTTGTAAATCATTTTGTTCTTTAACCTGCTCGAGAGCCTTTTGACTAACATCTATACTATCTTCATAGCGATTTAGTTCTTTGTAAACAATACCTAGACTCGCTAACGCTGCTGTTTGACGTGTAAATTCACCTAATTCTTTAGCTATTTCATAGGCCTCCTCAAAATCATTAGCAGAGACATCAAGGTTGCCAAAACGCCAATTAAGTGCGCCCCGTTCCATTAGAAGTTTACTTAGGGGCAATTTTTGTCCATATTTACGAAATATAAGGTCGGCTGCATCAAAAGCAGTTAGTGCTTCATCACTACAATCTGGTTCAGTCTGCAAAGCACCTGCTAGCAAGGTTAGGGCGTTAGCTTGGGCAATACGTTCATCTGCTACAGCAGAAAGATTATAGGCAGTCTCAAGTAATTGAATGGCTCTGCGGTAAGCTTTTATAGCTTGCTCTTGCTCGCCTAAGCGCTGTAAACAAGCCCCTAGATTCATAAGGGGATAACCTTCATGACGTGGATCACCAGTTTCGATACCTCGCTCAGCGCTTTTTTGGAAACACTCTGCTGCTTCTTCAATTTTATCTGCCTCGAGATAAATTTGACCTAGATTCATATATTTCCCTACTAGTAAATGCTTATCACTTAACTGCTTGCTAATAGGCAATAGTTGTTTTATTAATAGAGCAGCTGCCATGTTGTCACCACGTTGCAGATGCAACCAAGCTTTAGTATCTAAACGAATATATTCACCTAGCTTATTGCCCAATTCTTGGTAAATATCAGCGGCTTCTTCTGCCCATTTGAGGGCCTCATCAAGATTACCTAAATGTCTATGTGCCTGAGCAATGTTGCCAAGTGTTGCTGCTTCAGAGCGTCGTTCGCCAAGAGCCTGATAAAGACTAAGAGCCTTGAAGCTTGCTTTAAGTACACCTTCAAAATCAGCATTTTGCCAAGCAGCATAAGCAAGTTCTTGATATGCACGTGCTTCGGCTTCAGTATTGTTTAATTCAGAAAAAAGCTTGATAGCTTCTTTATGGGCTTCTATAGCAGCAGTGGTATAACCTGCTTGCATTAGAACAGACATATGGTTTAAGTGAGCCTCAGCTAGCAGGTTAGAGTCTTGAGCTTGCCGTGCTAAAGCAAGTAATTGTTCAACTACTTGTGCTCTTTCAATACGTCTATCCATATATTCATGCAGCCGTTCACAAGCTTGTAATAGTTCAAAGCGTTTGGGAACATCGTCCTCTAAATAGTCTAAAGTATCTAGTGCACGTGTATAACCTTGTAAAGCACTCTCCCAAGCATGGTTAGCTTCGGCCTGCTGAGCAGCTACAATAAGATGTTTAAAAGCATCAGCCCAGTTTTTTGCTCGTAGGTAGTGGTGGGCTAATTCAGCATCATCACCTTTTTGATCCTTAAGTGCCCTCGCTACTTTACTATGCAAATTGTGCTGCAAAGGTAAAGGAATATTTTCATAAACAGTTTGCCGTATTTTATCATGAGCAAGTATATACTGCTCATTTGTAGCTTTTAGTACTAGGCCTGCTGTTAACAAAGGTTCAAAAGAAGACCACAGTTCCATAGCATCTTGCTTACTAGCAGCTTCAAGCAATTCATAAGTAAAACTACGCCCGATAACTGTTGCAAGGTTTAAAATATTGTGTGAAACCTTATCTAAGCCTTGAATGCGTGCTCGCACTAATGTGCGTACTCCTTCAGGTAAAGCATTCTCTTGTATTTTATTACGGTTCAAACTAGTGATTTGCCTGCTATCATCAAGTTCTATAACTTTTATATCTTGAAGCCAGCGCAAATATTCCATTACAAAGAAGGGATTTCCTTCTGATTCTTGTTGTAAAAAACTAGCAAGCCATTTTAAATCGTCATTTGAAATCTCAAAAAATTTACTTAAAAGGGACTGCGTTTGTACAGGCTCGAGCCGCTCCAAGTGAATATGTGTAATAGCCCTTCTTTCTGCTAGCTGAATTAGCCAATTTTCTAAATTAGCTTTGTCTTCTCGGCGAAAAGTTAAAATAATAAGTATGGGTTCACTGTTTATACGTTTAGCAGCATAAGCAAGAAACTCGAGTGTTGCTGCATCTGCCCACTGCAAATCATCTATAAAAAGAATAGTCCCCTGCTCTCTTGCTGAACTTACCAAAGTAGCAATCATATCTTGATGAATATTGCTGCGGTCACTCATTTCAGCTGTCCAAAAGCTACTATTGTCTTTAATTTGAGGCACTGTTTCAGTTAAACCTTGTATAGCCACATGAATAGGTTCAAAAGGAGCAGCTAATTCCCGCTCAAAGCAGCGACCCGAGAAAATCTGAACCTGCTCAACATTACCAAGAAATTCTTCGACTAATTTGGTTTTACCAATGCCAGCTTCACCTTCAATAGCTATAGTCATGCCTTGACCTGAAAGAGCAAGTCCCAAGTAATCATTCAGCCTTTTAATTTCATGTTCACGTCCTACAAATGAGTGTAATCCGTAATTATCTAAACTATGAGCAGGAGTATATGCATTAGTCTTAACTTCAGTAATTCTTTGCTGAGGCTTTTCTACTATTTCAACTGGTCCCTTTTTAAGCTGCTTAAGCAAGTCTTGAGTTTCCTCTGAAGGCTCGAGCCCCAGTTCAGCATCCAAGCGCCTTGCAAATATTTGATAAACCCTTTCTAAATCATCGTGCTGCCCTGCTGAGGCTAAACATTTAAGGTAATTTTGCAGTGTTAATTCATTTAAAGGATCAAGAGCTGAAAAGCGTTTAAGTAGTTCACTAGCTTGATCTGGGTTCTCGTTTTGCAATTCTCGCATATGACTAAAGAAAACCTCACGCCAAACATCAAGAAGTTCTTCACGTTCTTGCTCGAGCCAATTAGAGAACTCCACGCTTTTACCAGCATCAAACTCTTCTAAAAATGGTCCTTGATATAAATCAAATGCTTTTTCCCAATTTTGTTTATCAATAGCCTCTTTCCAACTTTGAACATCTGAAACAACAATCCAACGCAACATTTCCCCATCAGATTCCACATCTTTTACTTCTTTTTTTATACGGTGTAGTAGTCTGCGCAGGTTACGGCGAGCAACTTCATCAGTTTTATCTGGCCATAGCAAAAAGATTATTTGTTCTCGGCTAACCCAGTCGGCTTTGTAGGCTAGATACAATAATACTTGGGCAACCTGCCCAGAACTCCAATATATTTGCCTATCATCTATTTGTAGTTCAGGGTGGCCTAATAGACGCACAAACTGAGTTGCCATTACACTCTAATTGTAACGTTTATATAACTTATTTGCCAATTATTTAGTTTCTTACCACAGCCTTCAATTTACAAGATATCCTGTTCCTGACTGCAAAAAGTACGTTTCTATAACAAGGGATGGCAATGGGACGCTAATGTAACGCCTCTTTGGGATGCCTATGTAACGTCTCCTTTTTTAAGCTTTGATCATAAGCGAGGAAAACCTTGCTTAAAACACTTTTAAGGAGTTAGTTATGAAAAAAATAGTCCGTTCTTTAATAGTTAGTTTAATAGTTAGCCTAGTAGTTTTATTGGCAGCCTGCAGTCAGGCTAGTTTACCCTTACCTCCAGAAGAAACCTCTAATGAGGAGTCCATTGATAATGTTGAGATTAATCCTTTGGACTTCGGAACACCTGATTCCGACGCTGGCATTTCAGTAGCTGTAGGTAAGAACAGTTTGTATGTGGTAGGTGATACACATGGCAATTTAGATGGTGAGAACTTTGGTAAGGGAGACGGTTTTATAAGACGCTATAATGGTGGTAAACTTTGGGGTAAACAATTTGGGACAAGTGAAAATGAAGACCTCAAAGGCGTTGCTATAGATAATAGAAACAATGCTTATGTGATTGGTAATACTGAAGGCGCATTGGGATTTAAAGTAGGTAAGAGGGACTCCTTTTTAAGAAAGTATAGCCCTAGAGGTGAACTACTATGGACACGGCAATTTGGTACTAAGGGTAATGATACTGTTTATGATGTGGTCATTAATAGTTCTAACCAAGTTTATGTTCTTGGCAGTGGTAGTAGGACTAGTAGGTTTACTATTCGCAAATTTAATGCCTCAGGTAAATTACTCAAAACCAAAAATGTTTATAAATCTGGTACTGGTAATACTTTCCCACAAGCCCTAACCGTAGATACCTTAGATAATGTTATTGTATTATTTGATTCTACAGGTTATGTGACTAGTATTCATAAATACAATAAAGACCTTCAACTGATTTGGGAGGAAGGTTATGTCCTTAGTGAAAACAGCGAACTCAGCAATGATATCGCTACTGATTCTGAGAACTCAATTTATTTCACATTTGATGAATATCAAGGGGTATTACCAAACTCCGTTCATGTTGGGGGAGGCTATGTCAAGGTAGATTCTGCTGGCAAATTTATATCCCAGACGAGTGTAAACGATGCTTTTATCCCTAGCAGCATTACAATCGACAACAATGAAATTTACATTGCAGGTCGTGAAGATACTTCTGTCTCGTGGTCTAATAGTGAAGATCGTGGTTGGGACATTGCTGTCTTTAAGTATGGATCAGATGGCACTAGACTATGGAGCAAACGCTTTAGTAAAGTTTCTGGATATGGTTCAGCCGAAGATGATTATGCTACATCCATAGCAGTTTCTGATGCTGTTTATATCACAGGTTGGACTTTTGGTAGTCTTTTCCAAAATGAAAATGCTAACCATGGAGGAAGCGATGCCTACTTAGCTCAATTAAGTAAGGACAGGGGAATTATAATGGGTGTAGATCAATGAAACAGGCAGTATTTACTAATTAAAATATTTTCCTAGACAAAGAAGTGGCTGACTATAAAACAGCCACTTCTTTTTTATTGTGCAATTTGTAGAGCATTTATGACCATGATTTTGCGCAAAATCATGGTATGAGTTAAAGGTTTTTGTCTTGGCTCGAGCCCCAAATAATTTAAAACTTCAACCAAAATCCCATCCCCAAAAAGCAATTGCTCATAGCAAGGGATGGCAATGGGACGCTAATGTAACGCCTCTTTGGGATGCGTATGTAACGGCTCCTTTTTTAAACTCTGACCATAAGTGAGGGAAACCCCGCTTAAACACTTTTAAGGAGTTTAAAAATGTTAAACAAAGTTTTAGTTTTAGGAATATTTTTCAGTCTTTTAGTTAGCTGCCAGAACGTTAGCAGCCCAAACCCTGTAGCCAAAGAAGAAACACTCATTTCAGATAACGAAGTAAACCTATTTGATGATAGTGATATTGATAATGCCCGTACTATTTCAGGAAAAAGCCCTAGGACAGCAGAACCAATTGACTTAGGAGAAATAGCAGATGGTGCAACTCTACCAGACCTGCCAAATGTAGAAACAGATAGTGATGATAGTGAATTATTAAACCAAGCAGTATTAGAAAAAGTATTTGGCATCGTGTACTACATTCAGTACGACACTAGTCTCCCCGAGCCTTACAGTGTATATAAACACGACCAAGCTAGCAATATAAAAACGCTTGTTTATGAAGGTCAGCGTGAAATACAGTCAGTAGCAGGTGATCTTAGTGGTAATATCATTTTTTTAAGTATGCGCCGTTATACTGGTGGAGAATTCCAAATCTATCGCCTTAATCTACTTAATGGTGATGTTCAGCAAATGACCTTTAATTTTACTGACAACATTAATATTAGTATAAGTAGAAACGCTAAAGTTACAGTCTCCCAACTAGAATTTAACGGTAGTACAACAGTTGTAGTTTCTAAGTTTGAAAACGCTACTGCTAATAGCCATTATGAGTACACTAATTTCACAAACTATCGTGATCCTAGCATCTCAGCCGATGGAAGGTACTTAACAGCTGTTAGAGATTTAAATAATGGTAAGGATAGAATTTATAGAATTGACCTTGCTAATAACACAAGGAAAACAGTTGCTACCTCTGGTCAATTATTAGAAAATCCTTCTATTAGTGATGATGGTGATAGGGTACTGTGGTTACAACACACTAACTCAGACAAGCGAGCTAGAGTTAAGACCTTGAGTACAGGTACAACCCAGAATGTTTACATCAATCCAAATACTATAGAACATCCCTTCATTACTGCTGATGGTGACTTTATGACCTTTGGACGCAAACGTAAAGGTGGTATTAACGTTTACACTAAAGATTTAGAGTTGGGAATAACTAGAAGACTTTCTAATGCTGCAAATCCTAGAAACCACTTAGCTATGACTTGGGCACAAGCATCCAAACTTGTTACTAGCAATAATGATTCTGGTTTAGGTTCTTTACGTGAAGTTATAGCAAATGCTAAATCAGGTGATGTGATTGCTTTTGATACTTTAGGAGTGTTTGCTACACCACAAGAGATTATACTAGAAAGTCAAATAGATATTGATAAAGACCTAATTATAGGAGGAACTGGTGCAGAGAATCTAAAGCTCTTAGTTGACTCTTCAACCAATACACGCATCTTCCATGTTCATCCAGCTGTTAATGTAGTTATAGATGGTATGACTATTACAGGAGGGGAAGCACAAGATAGTGGTAATGAGGGAGGCAGCTCTAAACTAGGCGGGGGAATATACAATGAAGGGATTCTTACTTTGCTAGACAGCACAGTTATTGACAATAAAGCAACTAAAGGTGGTGGTATTTACAATGGGAATCTTGGTACCCTTACAATTTTACAAAGTCAGATACTTGATAATTTCAATACTAAATATGGTGGTGCTATCTACAATAAAAGTAGCATAACGATAATAGACAGTGCTATTCGTAACAATCATGCAATTAGAGATGGTGGAGGCATCTATAATGACACTGGTAGTAACCTTCGTATTCGCCAAAGTCAAATTGAAAGTAACAGGTCAGGTAACAGCGGTGGCGGCATTGCTAACAAAGGTACTCTTAATATTTTAGAGAATAGTACCCTCACAAGTAACATTGCAGATGTTGATACAATAGATGGTGAACATGCATAGGATGACCGGCGATATAAGTTGATTATTTGAGAATCAATTATCATATGGGTAATGAACCCATATAGTGAGCAAGTTGAAAAACATATGCAAAGGTATTATGAATCTTTATCTGAAAAAGATAGACGACGCTATGCTGCTGTAGAAGCGGAGAAGCTAGGTCATGGTGGAATAACATATGTCAGTCAGTTGCTAAAGTGTAGCCCTAATACCATAAAAATAGGATTAGCAGAGCTTGACGATGAGCAAATCTTGTCCCAAACTAGAATTCGCCAAGAAGGTGGAGGACGTAAGTCTGTCATTGAAAATAACCAAGAGCTTGAGTTAGCTTTCTTGCAAATTATTGATCAATATACTGCTGGCTCACCCATGGATCAAAAGATCAAATGGACCTATTTAAACCAGCGTGAATTAACTCAGTTTCTAAAAGAGCAAGGCTTTCAGATAAGTGAAAAACTGGTGGTTCAACTGCTTGAAAAACACAAATTTCGTAAACGTAAGGCAAAGAAAGTGATGAGTGCTAAGGAGTGCATAGATCGTGATGATCAATTCAAGAATATTGCTAAATTAAAAGAAGATTATCAAACTGCTAGACAACCAGTTATTAGCATGGACAGTAAAAAAAAGAGCCTATAGGTGCTTTGTATAGAAACGGTAAAGTGTATAGCCAACAAGCAATAAAAGTTTATGATCATGATTTCTACTCTTTGGCTGAGGCAATAGCTATTCCTCATGGCATTTATGATTTAAGGTATAATCTTGGCTACATAACCATTAATACCAGTCATGACACCAGCGAGTTTGCTTGTGACTGTGTTCGTTTATGGTGGCAAAATCACGCAATTAAACTCTATGCTCACAGCAAAAAATTGCTAATATTGTGTGACTGTGGAGGTAGCAATAATTCTCGACACTACATATTCAAAGAAGCACTACAAAATCTTGCCAATGACCTTGGTTTATCCATACGTATAGCACATTATCCACCCTATAGTTCCAAGTATAATCCTATAGAACATCGTTTATTCCCTCATGTAACTCGTGCTTGCCAAGGAGTTATACTAGATTCCGTGGAAATCCTCAAGATGCTTATATCTAGAACAGAAACTAAAACAGGACTTAAGGTTTTTGTAAATGTCATAGATAAGCACTATAAGAAAGGGCAAAAAGCTGATGAAAATTTCAAACAGGCAATGCCCATTGTTTTTGATGATTTTTTACCATCTTGGAATTACACTGCTGTTCCCCAATAATTTTGAAATGCTCAAGTTATTTCGCCGACGATCCTATGGTGGTGCCATTTATTCACGCATTGGCAATGTCAACATAAACAATAGTACTATAGGAGGTAGTAATGAAGCCCCTAAAGGTGCAGGCATAGCTATTATTGAAGGAACACTTACAATGAGTGCAAGTTTCGTCTCAGATAATAGTTCAAGGCTTTTTGGTGGTGGTATCTATAATGGTGAGGATGGATCTGTGACCATAGAGCAAAGTCATATTCAAGGTAATTTATCCACCTCTTCTCATGGTGGTGGTATTTATAACTTAGGTAATTTCACTCTACAAAATAACAGCCATGTACTTGATAATCGGACAGTTTTAAATGGTGGTGGTATTTACTCACAAGGTATTTTTACTATAAAAAGTAGTAGTGTTAAGAACAACGAGGCAGAGCGAAATGGGGCTGGTATTTACACTAACAACCTTCTTCAAATTCTAAATAATAGTCAAGTAAGTGGGAACGATGCCTTGTTACTTGGTGGTGGCATTTACATAGATGAAGATGGCGAAGCAACAATTAATACAAGTACTATAGGAGGTAATGTAACTACTGATGCAAACACAGCCTCTGCTGGTGGAGGTGTTAGCAACGTAGGTATACTTACTATTTACTCATCTGGCAAGGTAGTTGGTAATAGTGCAAGTGATAGTGCTGGCGGTATTTACAATCTAGGTACACTAAATAATCAAGGTACGGTTGCAAATAATACTCCTGAGGACATCTTCCCTACTCCTTAAAAGAGTAAATCAATAGCAATTTAATAAATTCATCAAATTGTGGTGTTAGTAATTAGTTTTACTAGCACCACATTAATATTAGGGTTGTTTCAAAATAAAATAGAGTCTCAAATTCTTAACACGCTGAGCAAGAAATTAAATGTTCATAAAGATTTAGTTACAGAATTATGCACTTTGTTAAATTTAAATTTAACAATTGTATATCTCATGATGCACAGAAAATTATTTCAAAACAAGTTTATTCTAGATTGGGGTTTTTAAATAAACTTTATTTATTGCCTCGAGACCCAAAATAACTTGCTGAATTCAGACATAAATCCTGTCCCAAAAAAGAATCTTTCTTTAATTCCATAGCAAGAAATGATGAAATCACTCTCTAACAAACTAATTACTTGTAGGTCCAATCCAAAGTCCTAAGTGGTTACTTTCGTTAATAGCACTTAATTTTATATGATAGCTTATGTCCACTTATGTCAGGTTATTAGGTACTCCCGCCTTAAAGTTTGATGGTGAATGGATTGTACCTCCTACAACGAAATTATCGGCTTTACTTTACTACTTTATTCACAAAGAACATTGGGTTGACCGTAGTGTTCTAACCTACTTAAGCAGCTATGCAAAAGAAATTGTGAATTCTGAACCAACTTTAGGCGGTCTCATAACTACAGCTATAAAAAATAGTCTTGCAGGAAAATGTAAAGAGTGGAAGGTGCCAAATTATGTTTGACAAGCTTTTTTCTAATAGTGATGACGATCTAGCAACTCAAAAAGAGAGGAATGAGAAGATCAAAGCATTTCAATTAAAGTACAAAATGGGTGATTATTGATGCTAGGAACAGATTTTACAGTAGATCGAGCTGATTTTGAAAAGCTATGTATCAATGGTGGTAAAGCACCATCTGGTGGAAATATTCAACCTTGGCAAGTAATTATTAAACAGAAACGAATAATGGAACTTGGTTTGGATAAAAAAAGAGCTGACAGTCTCCTTGGTGTAGGCCACCTTGCCTCAGCATTAGCTCTAGGTGCCTTCTTTGAAAATATTATAATTACTGCTGAGTCTTTAGGTTACTTGTTTAAGACGGAATTTTTAGAGTTTGATGGTAACTATGATTCTCTAATTAGAATTACCTTTACTGGAAAGAGATTAGATACTAGAGAGCATCCTTTATATATTGAAATTGATAGAAGAGTTACAAATCGAAAATTACAAGATGGCAATCTGATAGATGATAAGGTAATTGATTACCTAAAAAATGTTGTAAAAGATTACGACAACCAATTTGGTTTGTGTACAGTAAATTCTAGGGAAGCAAAAAAAGAAGTTGCAAATGTTCTTAGCAAGGCTGATACGATTAGGGTTTTAAATAATGCTTTCTTTAATGAGCTTATGAGTGAGGTTAGATGGAATCAGAAAGAGGCTAAATTAACCAAAGATGGTGTTGATGTGGATACACTTGAATTACCTAGACTAGCAATAAAAATGTTTAAACTTATGAAGGATTATCCTTTAATTAGGCATATCATCCCTAAGCAAGCAATGGAAAATCAGACGAAATCACTCTTAATAAATAGTTCACACCTATGTTCTCTTTACATGGAATATGCTCCTGATATTTCCTCTATGATTAAAGCAGGACAAGTTATTCAAAGATTATGGCTTCAATCGACAAAAGAGAACATAGCTTTACATCCTTATACAATCCTTCCATTTTTCATCATTAGGTGGAGATATTTTGAAGGTAAAAGCTTCACGGAAAAAGAAAAGTACCAAATAGAGCAATTAAATAGGGAACTTCACTCACTATTTGAGATGTCTGATAAGGTGACGCCTGTATTTATATTTCGTTTGTCGAAAGCAAAAGCTGCTTCTACCCGATCATTGAGAATACCTTGGGAAGAATACACAGAATTCATAAATTGATTGCAATTTAATAGATTCCTCAAAATGACTTGTGGGTCTAATCCAAAGCCCTAAGAGGTTACTTTCGTCGATATCACTTAATTTTATATAATAGTTTTATGTCCACTTATGTCAGATTATTAGGTACACCTGCTGTAAAGTTTGATGACGAATGGATTGTGCCTCCTACAACGAAGTTATCTGCTTTACTTTATTACCTAGCTCACAAAGAACATTGGGTTGACCGTAGTGTTTTAACCTACTTATTTTGGTCAGATATTCCTGAAGAAAATGCTCGTAACAATTTAAGAAAACTGCTTAGTCGCCTAAAAGACTTGTCCTACGTAGATAATTTAGACATAGAAAGAACAAGATTGCGTTGGTTAGCTGAGACAGATCTTAAAATGTTTAGAGAAGCACTAGAGACCCAAGATTCCTCAGAAATAGTACAGCGTTACTCAGGGGAGCTGCTGGAAGGTTTTAGGCTAGATAGCGCACCAGAATTTGATGCATGGCTTGAAACAGAACGCCTAGAAGTTTTTAATTCTTGGCGTGAGACAGTTTTTCAACTTACCTCTGCCTTAGAGGCAAAAGGTCACTATAGTAACATAGCAGATGCGCTTGGGAAACTACATAAAGCTGATCCTTTTGATGAAGATGTACTAAAACATTACTTACGAAGTCTACACTTGGATGGCCAAAAAAGTAAGGCCCTTGAGGTCTTTAAACAATTTAAGAAGCAACTTAAAGAAGAATTAGGAGGAGAGCCAGAGAGTGCTACGCTCGAGCTAGTAGAATACATACACCAGAATGATGCTCCTACCCCTACAACAGCCGAAACTGAAACCATATCTAATAAAACCATATCCCCACCTAGTTTTTTAGAATTAGACTCACTATCAGTAAAACTTAAAACCCCTGTTTTTGTGGCAAGACAAAAAGAGATGTCAAGATTAAATAGCTTTTGTGATAAAACTCTAGCTAGGCAACATCAAGTAGCATTTGTACTAGGAGAAGCAGGGCAAGGTAAAAGTTCTTTACTACAAGCATTTTCCCAACAAGTTCAAGAAAATAAAAATTTTACAGTTGTTAGTGGCAACTGCAATGCATACACAGGAATTGGTGATCCTTACTTACCATTTCGTGAAATTCTAGAACTCCTTACAGGAGATGTTAAAGCTAGAGCAGAAGTTGGAGAGCTTAGTCCAGATAGTGCTAAGTCTTTGTGGGCAAATTTGCCAATAGCAGTTGAAGCTATTACAGCTAGTGGTCCAGATTTGCTGGATACTTTTATTTCAACTCGGGGTTTAATTAGTCGTGGAGTTGCTCATTCCCCTCAAGGAGCACCTTGGTTAAGTGAGCTTAGGGAAATTGCTGACCAAAAGAGCAATCACCTCAACCAAGTGCAACAAAGTGCCCTCTTTGAACAGTATGCCAAAGTTATTCAAGTACTAGCTAGCAAAACACCATTACTACTCTTGTTAGATGATGTGCAGTGGATAGATACAGGTTCAGCCAACCTTTTTCTACATTTAGTTAAACGCCTTAGAAGTTATCCTGTAATGATTATAGGAGCATATAGACCTAGTGAAGTAGGAATAGGTCGAGATGGTGAACGTCATCCATTAGAACAGGTAATTAATGAATGTCAGCGGGTTTTTGGGGAAATCAGTATTGATTTAAGCCAAGTAGCAGGCAAAGCTTTCATAGATGAGTTGATAGATGCTGAGCCAAACAAGCTAGATAATACTTTTAGAGAAACTATGCTAAAACAAACAGGAGGGCATCCACTATTTACTGTTGAGCTTTTGCGTAGCTTAAAGGAACGTGGAGATATTGTTAAGGAAGATGGGCATTGGGTAGAGAAAATAAACATTGACTGGAAAGCGATGCCAGCACTAGTAGAAGGAGTGATAGGTGAACGAATTGGTCGTTTGGCTGCTCCACTAAGAGAACTATTACAAGTAGCTAGTGTGGAAGGAGAAGAATTTAGTGCTGAAGTGGTAGCTGAAGTACTAGGTCTTGATAGACGTGAAGTAGTACGTCAACTAAGTCGGGAATTAGATAAAGCACATTATCTAGTAAAAGCACAAGGTATAAAGCGTGAAGGGACAGTTAAACTATCTCGCTATCGCTTTCAACACATTCTAATTCAACGCTATCTTTACAGCAACCTAGATGAAATAGAACAGGCTGATTTAAACGAAAGTGTAGCCAATGCTATAGAAACTATTTATGGTGAGGACACTGAGAAGGTAGCAGTGCAACTAGCACACTATTATCAAGCAGCAGATATTCCTGAAAAGGCTATAGGCTACTTACTAAGTGCAGGAGGCTTGGCTACACGCTTTTCTGCTCTCAAAGAAGCTATTATTCATTATGAACGTGGATTAGCTCTTATTAAGGAACTGCCCGAAGAATCACAATTAATAACCACTGAACTAGGTTTCCAAGCTGGCTTAGGTATGACGCTTATACCTGTGGAAGGTTTTCAATCTGAAAGAGTACGAATTGCTCTGGAACGCGCTTTAGAATTGTGTCGTCAAATTGGAGGAACAAACTCTCAGTTAATGACTATTTACGCAGGTTTAGCTCATTACGCTCTATTCAACAATGATTTGTCAATGCAAACTTATTTAGACTGGTCAAGTGAATTTAAAGCTGTAGCCGATAAACAAGAAGACTTGGCGCATCTAGCTACGGCAGACACTTTATTAATAGCAGCCCATTTCTTCCTTGGTAATAATAATAAAGCTATAGAAATAGGGCGTTCCTTTCTTAGTTACAATAAGTTTGACCAAGCTAACCATGAAAATATGATTCGTCATTACACCCATGACCAACGTGTAATACTAATGCCAATGCTTTCTTGGGCACTTTGTTTTAAGGGGAAAATAAAGGAAGCTAAAGCATTAATAGCCAAAGAACCTCTACCTAATTTTAATCATGCAGCAAGTAGGGCATTTTTTCTAGGTGCGAGCTTTACTATTCACCAGTTCTTGAATGATTTTACTCGGTTAGAATCTATAAATGAAGAGCTTTTAAAATTAGCAGATGAACACGGGTATTTTTTCTGGAAAGCATGGGGGCTTATCTGTCATGGTTGGATAATAGTACAGGAAAAACAAATAGAAGCAGGTGTTGCCGAAATGCAACAAGGTATAGCTATGACTAGAATGGCAGGAGGATTGATTTTGGGTCCATGCTCATTATCAATGCTAGCCGAAGGTCTATGGTTAATGGGCAAGCACGATGATGCTTTGGAAACATTGGAAGAAGCATTTACTTATAGCAAGAAAAGGAGTCAGCTTTATTACTTGTCTCAACTTAATTGCTTAAAAGGTAAATGGTTGCAGGAATTAGGGGCAGAAGCTGACGAGGTTGAGCATTATTTCAAGCAGGCTATGGTTGTAGCTAAAGAGCAAGAAACTCCTATGTTAGAACTGCAAGCAGCACTATCACTAGCAAAATACTGGCAGGCTAGTGATACAAAAGAAGATATAGGCTCATTACTAACAGAACTTTTAGAGTGTATATCTTCTGATATAGATAGTGATGACATCCCTGAGTATGCAGAAGCAAAAGAACTTCTTGGTACTCTCGCTTAACTGCTGATAAATTAATTAGGTAAACTTGAAGAGTTGCCAAATTACCCAGTACCATACAGCTTTTTTGCGTAAAAGTTTTCATAGGGGGTTGTGCTATTTGCTATTTGGATTGCTCGAGTCCCACCAACAAAATACGTTCTCCAACTAAAAACCCTATCCCAGAAGGCGATTTCCCCCTATCATTCCATAGTAAGGGACGGTGATGGAATGATGATATCACGACCCCTTTTTTAAACTTTAGTCATAAGCGAGGAAAACCCCGCTGAAACACTTTCAAGGAGTTTAATTATGAAAAATAATATTCGTTTTTTCTTCACTAGGTTAGCAGTATCTCATCAAGTAAGAGTTATTAGTTTAGTAAAGCAGTTAGGATTCGTTTTTGTAGGGATTATGGTTTTAGCATCTTGTTCACAAACTGCGTTACCTACAGAGGTAGTATCTCAAGAACCCAGTTTACCTGAATCTGTTCTTGAAACTATGGATTTTGCAACGCCTAAAAGTGATTCTGCGACAGGAATTGCTACGTATGGTTCTAATATTTATGTGACAGGCGACACTGGTGGAAGTCTGGATGGAGACCATATAGGCCAAGGTTCAAATGGCTTTCTACGTAGATACGATATGGGGGGGTTAAAACGCTGGGGGATTCAGTTTGGTGGTAGAAAAAATACTGATCCAAAACAAGTTGCTGTTGACAATTCAGGTAACATTTATATTGCTGGAAGAACCGACAATGCTTTTGGCGGTTTCCAAATAGGTGGATACGATACTTTTCTGATAAAGTATAATCCACAAGGTGATATACTGTGGGGTAAGCAGTCTGGTACTAAGCGTGGAGATGATGTTCTTGACATTGCAATCAATACTAGGAATGAAGTTTATGTTTTAAGTAGAGATGATGGCAGTCATTATATTATTAGGCGATACAACACTTTGGGCAAGTTGCTTAGAACTAAAGATTTAGCTTTGCCAAGTTCTGTACAACCTAATGCCATGACAATTAACAGTAATAATGAGGTAATTGTTGTAACTGCTTTTGATAATGGTACTTGGAAAAAGGATGTGAAACTTTATAAGTATACTAGGGGGTTAGCTTTTCTCTCTGAAAGACCTGCCTACAGTTCTACTTCAGATGACTTACCTGTAGACATAGCTACAGACAGCAACGACCATATTTATATTACCTTTAACAAACGTTTTTTTAGCTCAAGTCAAGGAGGCTACCTTCTGAAGATACACCATTCAACAAACCAAGAGCTTTTTATGAAAAGAATTGGTCAACCTGCCCCGACTTCAGATATTAAAGTTGGCAAACTTGCCATTAACAGTAATGATTTTGTTTATGTAATAGGCTCTACTCTTGGTTCTCTTTCTGGTTTTACGAACTCAAATCCTGGCACAAAAGATATTATTGTTGAAAAATATAATCGTTCAGGCGTTCGGCAGTGGGCTACTCAATTTGGTGACGATAATTACGGCTCCTCTTCTGAAGATTTAGCCAGTGATATAGCTATAGGAGATTCCGTTTATATTACAGGTTATACAAATGGTAATTTACTAACAGGAAGTTCAACAAGCTATGGTAATTGGGATGCCTTTGTTGCTAGGTTGAACATTGCAACAGGTGAAATTATGGGAGTAGATCAATAAAGACAAGCAGTATTTTAGCAACTAAAACATTTTCCTAGACAAAGAAGTGGCTGATTATAGAACAGCCACTTCTTTTTTATTGTGCAATAGAGTTTTGTTTATCCAACAGCTATATAATCCTGAACTAATATGCAAAATCAATTGTTTGAATGTTTAAATGATAGCGTGTATATTTACGTTCACCTGTTTTGATAAGTGCTCCTTTGGCAACTAAATCCTGTAAGTCTTTAGTGGTCTTAGCTCGAGAAACCCCAGTAATACTAATGTAATTCTCAGCACTAAGACCACCTTTAAACCCTGATAATCCCTCACGGTACATACGAGCTATTACTTTTTCTTGTCTAGAGTTCAACTTTCCTCTAAGTTTATCGTACAGTTTAGTTTTCTCAATCAGGAACTCTAACAATCTTCTTGTTGCCAATTCCAAACCATGAGTTATAGGACGCCTTATTTATAAATCAAATTGTAGAGCATTTATGAGTTAAAGGTTTTTGTCTTGGCTCGAGCACAAAAACCCACCTAAAAATATATTTCCTGACCATAAACCCTGTCCCAAAGGCCAATTGCTCTATCACTCCATAACAAAGGAGGGTTGATTGCCCTAGCTTAGGCAACAACCAAAAATTGGCGATAACTTGACGATAACTTGGCGATGACTTGACGGTCACTTTTTATGCTTATTACTAAGAAATAGTAAACACTATTTCAAACTTCAGGAAGGAAGATAAAAATTAAGAATCAAAGCCTTTACTTTATCAAACCACCGCTAGGAATGGTAATAGAATGATAATAAGAACTGATATCACAGTTATTTTTCTAAACCTTAATAACTAACAAGCGAGGGAAACCCCACTAAAGCATTTCAAGGAGATTGAGTCATGAGAGTTATACCTGCAACAAAAAGAGTATGTTCTACAAAATAGCTAGAAAACTTTTTGTGGGGTTGCTTAAGAATGAGAGATTTTTCTTTCTAAGCCTTTGACTCAAATCTGATGTGGAGACACTATGGCAGGGATGCGTGTGCTTGAGGGCATTCCTTAAGATTAAGTTCTGCTGTTTAAAATATTAAAAACAGCATTCTAGTATCATACTGGTAATTGTTTACATCACCTCTGATTTATGAGGTTTTCTACAGCTTTTGTAGCCAGCTTTCTGAGTAAATTGAATTCTGTAGAAGCCTCAAAAATTTCCAGCATGGGCACAAGTGAAACCCAGACATCACCACTATCAACTACTATTGCAATAACAGTTTCTTCAGCATTAGCGTCAGAGACAGTAAGCTGGACAACAACAGGGTAAGCTAAGTCCTCAAGGGGATGGGCAGTAACACCATAAGCTTCATTGGACAGGAATTCACTTAAGGCTTCAATGGTGTCAAGATTGCTAGCATCACCAAGCTGTAGAGCAAGTCCAGCATAGTCTTGACCTGTCCACATGCACTGGCGCATAGAGGTACCCTCAGGCAACTCTGTTTCAACTGTCGCTTCACTCAAATCTCCAATAAGCTCGATGACTTCTTGATCTGTTAGCAAACTACAAATATCGACCTCATTTTCTGGCGGTACTTGTGAAATGACGAAATTTGCCAATAAAAAACTAAGAACTAGAGTAGGGAAAGGCCAGAATTTTTTCATAAGAGTTACTCCTTAAATTCATGGAAATAGTGATCAGAGGGTACACTAGACATAAAAACCTCAGAAAATAACCTATTTTCCTTCATTTTTCATCCTGTATCATTTCGCTGTTACAGGAGTTGAAAAGTCACTTAGATTACCAGAAACGTCTATTGCCCGCAGTTGATAGGTACTGCTAGCTAATCCTTCTGTATCGATAAAGGTAGTTTGCTCGAGCAAGCCAGAAATTTGTATAGGTACACCTTCAACTGTAAGACGATACAAAATGTAAGTTAGTGCAGAACCAGCCGATATCCACTCGAGCTGTACCCCTTCATCTGTTAGGGTGGCAGTTAGCCCCTCAGGCACATCTAGGGGCGCTGTTAAAAAAGCCCTAGCTTCTAAACTGTTGGAGGCATCTGAACGATTGCCATCTACATCGACTGCTGTTACTGCATAGGCGTAACTGGTATTTGGTGATACACTGCTATCAATATAGCCAAGACTTGCAGCACCAACTGCCTGTACAAAGATTAGCCTTCCATCTGGCCCAACTCGAAAGATCTCAAAGGTTTCCACATCAGGCGTTGGGGCCAAGCTCCAAGCAATGCCAATTGCCCCCTCAAGGCCTGAAGCATTGAGCAGCACAGGTGTGGGTGGTGGTGTAATGTCTACCAGTACACCGCTTACTGCATCTGAAGGTTGTGATGAAACATTAGAGGTATTAATTGCCAGTACACGGTAGTAGTAACGCGTCTTAACACCCTGAGGAACCTCGTCGGTAAAATGCGCTTCTCTTAAGGGATCGGAGGTTAGGCGCACATGCTCCTCTAGGGTTGTCTCTTCACTTTCGGCGCGGAGCACATGGTAACCCCACAAATCAGGCTCGTTGATATGTTGCCAAGTTAAATTAAAGGCATCTTCTTCTGCTTGCAATGTTAGCTCAGATGGTGTAGTGGGTGGAGTTTGGTTCACAGCACGTATGCTACGCATGGGGCCACGCCCCGAGGTTGTGTCTGTACTTTTAGTTGCTAAGGCATAGTAGTACTGCGTGCCACCAATAACAGTTGTATCCGTGAAAGATGTGGCATCTGTTGGAAGTTGGGCAATTGTTTCAAGTTCATTGTCTGGGTCGAGAGTGCGAAGCACCAAAACTTCTTCAGCACGCTCATCAAGCACCATTTCCCAAGTAAGCGATATTTGCTTATCTAAAACCTCATGGGTACTAATGGCAGGTGTGGGTAATGGACGAAGGGGTGCAGTATCAACAACAATTTCCTCGCTTAAAGCTGACTCTCGACCAAAAATATCAACTGCAGCAAGTTGATATTTATAGAGCTTATCTGGTTCAACTTCATTCAAATAGCGTGCACCATCATAGAGGATAGTGCCATCTTCTGAAAAAAAGTAATTGGCCAAGTGTGGGTCGGGTAAGAGAAGCTCGAAGTCGCCACCATCGATAGCGCGGTAAACATGGTAGGAAATCACTAGGTTATCCTCTTGCAGCCACTTTAACCCCACTTGATTACCAAGCAGGACGGCTTCCAAGTTTGTCACCATGCCTACCTCAGGGCTTGGTCCAGGCGTTACTATAGCTTCTCCAAGGGTAACTTCTTGCCCTTGATGAACGGCAACAATGCGATAGTTGTAACTTACCCCAGTTCTTAACCCCTCATCGGTATAAAGGATGCCCAAAGCCCGTGCCCAATTAGGATTTGTTGTCACCTGAATATCAAATAGGGCACGTTGCAAACTATCTTCCTCAGTTTGAATAGGGTGTTTGTACACTTCAACAAGAAGTGCGAATTCCTCTTCGCTTAGCCAGCCTTCGTTCACAACGTGTTCTGCATTCTGAGGAGCATCAATCTCTATAATGACCTCATTACTACCATCACTTCGGTAGAGGCGGAAGCCACCATCTGGCAACACAGAATCAGGTAAGAACCAACGCAAAACTGCACCATTAGGCAGTGGCAGCGAAGGAAGTAAATCATTTGCGTTTTGGGCTACTGTCACTGAGTTTAGAAATATAATGGCAAACATTATTTGTTTCACAAATTTTCTCCTCATAAGGACACCGTTATTGGGAAGGAGAGGCTTATATCGGGGAGAGGTGAAGGTAACGGCAATTTACCTGTTACTTTCCCGCTAAATTGACTAGGATTTGGAAAATGTATATCTCCACTGATTGATACATTTATGCCAGGGTTCACACCAACACCACACCCATTGGCCCATGCTTCGGCACCTGCTGCAGCTTTAACAAAACCTGCGACAGCAAAGCTTGGCGCAATTGTATAACCGATAGCACCTTCAAAACTAGCATATGCCCTCGCTCCATAGGAATAGCTACAAGAGCCCACAAAGAAACTCACCTTGCCACTTTTACTTGCTTCTGCTACCCACTCAATTTTGCCACCTACTACCTGACCTACACTATTGGCAAATTGGTTTGGAGCCTTACCCGATTCTATAAAGCCCGTCATGACATAGCCATTGAGACTGACAAAAGAGAGCAGTGTGACATTAACGGGGGAAGGTTGTGTTCCAACGTATAGGTGGTAATTATCCCCCTCAAAGGGCGTAAGTAATTCTACCCAGCCACTGGCGCGAATGACACCGGGTATACCAAGCTCTCTGTTTTGCCCGCAGTTTAGGTTATTAATGGGTACAGATGTCTGTCCTACACAGCCTTGTGCTAGAAAGCGTTTGCTGTCAATGCCTATGTAGGCTTGAGCCATCGGTTGACTTTGTGCAAATGCACCATCTCCAAGTGTGGTAAAAAACCAACCCTCTGCATAGATGTACACAGCTCCATTAAAATCAATTGTGAGAGTGCCATCAATGTGGAAGACATAACCATTGCTAGCAGTTAGCCCTGCAATTGTTCCAGCCTGTACCTGAAGCCCGTGTCCTGCTTCAAAAATAGGTTCCTGCCTAAAGGTACCCGGTTCCCACTTCATATTGTAAGCAGCACCACCATGGAACTCATAGAAGCTAAGAACGGGTGTTGCTACAAGTGGTGTATCTTGTTGCCCAACAGCAGAGTAAATATACCAGTAACTAGTTCCACCCTTACGACCAAACTTTGCACCTACTGCAACTTCAAGTCCATGAATGGTCTGCTTACCACTACCACCAAACTCATAATCTGACCCACTAGCACCACCTAATTGGGCATACTGCACAGGTGGTAACGAAGCAAGCGCATCTTTAGCAGAGATATCTACATCTACACACATTGCTACGCGAATGCAGGTTTTTAGTTTACCATCGCTGAACTCGAGCGTATCATCCTTACCATCTTTAACGTAGTAACTCATGATCATAGGTACAGCAGGTAGTTTTTCACCATTTTCTAGATCACCAAGCTCGAGCTTGCCCCGAAGTCCCAACTTATAGCGTTCTCCCTCACGAAAAACACCAATATAAGAACTAGGAAATGGGTTGCCAAGGAGCACCAGATCCCCCTGGCCCCAGAGGGTTCGCCAACCATCGGATGGAGGAGAGCCCGGTTTTTTGAGTGAACCACTTCCGCCCAAGAAAGCATTGCCATCTGGCTCGAGCGTCAAGTTACTCAGTGGCAGTTGCACTTCAAAATAGCTGTCAAAAAGATTGAGCGCATCCCCGGAGGGTTCAGCCAAGACATCTCCAGCAATCGTATTTAAGTCATTGCCGCCAGCACTGGGCAAACCCGGGTTAGTAATAGCAATGCCCACCAAACCATCATTTTGACTTGCCTCGAGGGCATCATTATAGAGGCCCACAATGGTGGGTGTAGCTGAATCGGTAGCAGTAGGTGAGCCCACGCCCACTGAACCACCATACACTACACCCATATAGTTTTGGCTGGCTTGATAGTTACCATTGGGTGGAATGTTACCAGGGGAGGAATCCAAAAGTCCTGTGCTAAAAAGTGGTGAGCGGTCTTCAGCAATCTGTCCAATCGCCCACAAAGCGTCAGGAAACACCAGCTTTCCATCATCCAACAGCACACCTACCCCTGCTGCCACAATGGTTTTACCATACAAGCGCTGAATTTTCCCTGCCGTGGTGCCCGTCCACTTGCCACCAGGCTGCCAGTTGAAGTTGATGGGGTAAAAATCACCAAAGAAATCCAGCTTGATGTTACCAGTGCCCAAGCCTTTGACCACCTGACTTTGCACCACGCCCAGCTCGAGCCTGTCCATCAGCACATCCCAACCTTTAAGTTCAAAACCTGCCGCTAAGCTGAGAAGCAGTTCAAAAGAGTTTTTAGTGTCTATGACAATATTTAGGTTAAAGCCACCCATCGAATAGGCGACTGGTGTGGAAAGATTGGCCTCAAAATCACCTTGAAGGGCAATGTTGGCCTCTGGGAAGATGGTTTGTGGGAAGAAAAAGCCCATCCAAGGATTGCCCGTATCAGGTGGGGTAGTGTCAGCGCCGTAGGCACGGGATAGATTGGCAGGACTTTCTTGGCTAGATAGATCAATCACGGCATTCTGATTGGTTTTGAGTGTCACACCCGTGCAACCGAGTTCAATGGCTGGTGCTTGCATAGTACCTTGAGCATACAGGTCACCAGTGACTGGCTTAAGCGGTGTACTTACAAAACTCATGCTGCCAACTGACTTTCCCTCAAAAGGATCAACGAAAACTTGCTTATTAGGATATGATCCTGATATTTGTCCTGAACCATCAACTAATGGCCCTTGAGAGAGGGCGTTATTAATAGATTCAGTACTAAAGGCACTTTCAAAGCTAGGTTGTGCGTTGACCTGAGCAAAGTAAGTATCCTCAACGACCTGCGTTTTTGCAAACAAACAAGGAACTGTATTAAGTGTTACACTACCGTCCAGATAGCCACCCGCCTCACCTCCTCCAGCAATAAGACGCAAGCGCTCAATATGTAGGCTCGAGCTACCAAGGGCAGCAGCCTTCATCCTCAATGGTGGTGAAAATGTTTGTATGACTGTGCCTTGCAAGGCTTTTGCAGTAGTGCCACTGAGAGCAACTTGCAAGTTGGCAAAGGTAATCTCAACAGTTCCTACCTGTACACCACCTACCACTAACTCATGTGTTCCCTTGCCAGAAAAAGAGTTAAGTACAGGATTCGTCACTTCAGTTAGCTTGATAAGAAACCCTGAAATGTCAAGTGTTTCTGCCTCGATTGAGGATGTGACCTGATATGTAACAGGAGGAATAATAATAGGCGCAGCTAGGCTTAGGGTTGGATCAGTCTTAACAACCTTAGCACTGATAAGATGAGGACCTAGTAAATTAGTAGGAATATTGCTAAGCTTTGTGCTAGCACTGCTTTCATTTGGGCTAAGAGTAAGGGTAACAAGCTCTAACAAGTTATTATCAAGCATCACCTCGATATCAACATTTCCTTCACTCTGATAAGTAAGAGTAAGGACGGCCTCGAGGTTATCTCCTTGCTTAACAGTGATATTAGTTCCAGCCTCAGGCTCAGTAAATTCTAATGTTGAGCTTGAAACCTCGAAGCTCGAGTCAACAGTGACTGTCGCAACGCCTAAAATGGCCTCATTAATATCTAGCAACCTTACCAAATAAACACCCGGTGCATCATAGGCGTGTGTTTCCTGATAAGTAGTATTCAGCGCACCTTCAAACTGGCTCTTAGTGCCATCACCCCAGTCAAGTACAAAGCTGGCAGGATAGAGATTGTCAGCAGTTGCAGTAACTTCTTGACCAACCTGTATTTCTGTAGGATTTACCTCAAAGTCTATGGTAGGAAGACCTACTGTGACTGTTTCAACAGCCAGTGTGCCCCCATCGTTATCTAAGAGGCGAATTGTGTACACACCTGTTGCCTCATAAGAATGAGTTTCATCGTATGTGCTACCTAAAGCACCTTCGAAACTAGAAGTTACGCCATCGCCCCAATCTAGTGTGAAGGTTGCAGCATAGAGGTTATCTGCTATAGCCTTTACTTCTTGCCCTATAAGTACTTCGGTAGGACCTATCTCAAAATCTATAGTGGGAAGACCTACTGTGACCGTTTCGACAGCTAGTATACCACCATCGTTATCTAGAAGGCGAACTGTGTACACACCTGCTGCTTCGTAAAAATGAGTTTCATCGTATGTACCATTTAAAGCACCTTCGAAACTAGAAGTTGTGCCATCGCCCCAATCTAGTGTGAAGGTTGCAGCATAGAGGTTATCTGCTGTAGCTTTTACTTCTTCTCCTATAAGGGTTTCTGTAGGACTTACCTCAAAGTCTATGGTGGGAAGGCTTACTGTAACTGTTTCAACAGCCAGTATGCCACCATCGTTATCTAAGAGGCGAACTGTGTACACGCCTGCTGCCTCATAAAAATGAGTCTCATCATATGTGCCATCTAAAGCACCTTCGAAGCTAGAAGTTATGCCATCGCCCCAATCTAGTGTGAAGGTTGCAGCATAGAGGTTATCTGCTATAGCCTTTACTTCTTGCCCTATAAGTACTTCGGTAGGACTTACCTCAAAATCTATAGTGGGAAGACCTACTGTGACCGTTTCGACAGCTAGTATACTACCATCTTCATCCAAAAGGCGAACTGTGTACACTTCCGGTGCGTTATAGGCATGCTTAAGGATGGTACTTGTTTCGTCAGTAATAGTCTCAGTCATAGTATCTCCCCAGTCCAAGTTGTAACTGAGGCTGGGGAGTAGGTTGCCGAGGGTTGCTGTTACAGTTTCACTAACAAAAACATTAGATGGATTTACACTGAATGTTGGTTCAGGTACAACAATTGTTACTGTTTCAATAATTGGGGTAAGGCCGGCAGCAAAAAGCTTGATAGTATAGACGCCAGCCCTGCTATAATTGTGAGTAAGGGTTGTTTCCGTTTCCCCTGTAACTGCTTCTGCTTCCCCATCACCCCAATCCAAAGTATAGCTCAGGCTAGCTGCCAAATTACCTAAGTTGGTAGTAACTGTCTGACCTACTAATGCTTCACTGGGACTAACTTTGAGGCTTGGCTCAGGTGCAAGAACGGTGACAGTCGCAACAAGTGGAGCTAGGTCGGGCAAGTCGAGGGTAATGGTATAGATACCCGATGCACTATAATTATGAGTTAGAGTCGAATTGCCTTCAGGCACAGAGTCAGTAACATCATCACCCCAATCAAGGGTACTATCATGAGGAATGTTACTTAGTGTAGCAGTGACGGGTTGACCAATGGTTACTTCATCGGGATTAAGTTCGAGGCTAGGTGGTTCTGGAGCCATCACAGTAACTGGCTCAACAGCAAGTGTTATAAAATCGCTATCCTGCAAAGTGACAGTATAGACGCCCGGCACACTGTAATTGTGTGTAAAGGTAAAGGTTGTTCCCACATCACCATCAAAAGTTTCACTAGTTCCATCACCCCAATCAAGTATGTAGGGGGCCACAGCTAAATTGCCAATACTGACTGTCACTTCTTCAGCTACCAGCACATTATTTGGATTTACAGTAAAGTCAGGTGGTGGATTTCCAATAGTGATAGTAGCTGTTGTTACCAGAACCCCGTCCAGATTCAACGTTATCGTATAGGTACCTGAAAAATCATAGGCATGCTTGAAGGTCATGTTAGTGCCTTCAGCATCAAAAACCTCAGTAGGAGAACTATCACCCCAGTCCAGCTCGTAGGGTTCACCATCAAGAAGATCCCCTAGCTTAGCTGTAACTGTTTCCCCTACATGGGCACTAGCAGGTAAGTTTAACTCTTCAGCTAAGATCAGATTGCCAACGACTGCTAGTAAGGTAACGATAAGTGCTTTAGTATCATTTTTCACACGACCATCCTCCTTAGAATCCAAATCGCAAGCCAAGTGCAGCACTAAACTCTTGGTCTGAGGTAGGTGTTAGGACACGGCGATAACTACCTCCAATATTTAAACTCAAACTATCGGTAAGAGAGTAAAGGATTTGCAGGTCTGCACTGCCTGCAAGCTCATCTAGCAAGGCAAACTCTAGGTCTACTAAGATGTTCCAAGGGGTTTGTGTCCAACTTGCCGAGGTGCTAAGACTTGCTGTAGTCCTTTCAGGCTGCACCTTGAGATTAGCCCTGCCACTTACATTCCAAGATTCAACCCTGTAAGCTCCATTTAGCTTAAGGTCATAGCTAGGCTCCCAACCTTTATCATCTTTGGTAAGATTAAAATCCATCTGACCTTGAGCACTCCACAAACTTTCACGGAGCTTTACCGAAAAGCCCAAAACTTGGATGGTGCTTGTGCCTACTGTTCCACTGTAATTGGCAGTTAATAAAACCAGTTCAGAGGCAGGGTAATTCCCATCAGCATCCCAGCTAAAGCTCTTCGGATTTCGCCTCAAAGAAAATGTGAGTGCTAGTGGCTCGAGCCGAGTTGTACTAAAAGATAAGCCTTCTTCATCACCACTTGCTGAATCATATCTAAAGTTACCACTAAGAGTCTCAACCTCTGAGAGAAAACTATTTGCCTCGAGTTTAACTTTAAAATCTGTTTCTGAGCTTTCGTGGCGTACATCGCTACTGAGTCCAAGGTCGATAAATTCAAATTTACCCTTAATTTCACCTTTGAATGTACTTATTTGCTTGCTTAGGTTAGCCGCATTTGTACTGGTCAGGCCATAGCCAAGTTTCCAAGGCCACTCTGGTGCCAAGTTTCCTTTGATATGAGTATTGATTACTTGGACATGGTAACTTTGTGTACCACTTTCTTTCTCAGAAACATAGGTGACCCCAATCTCTTTGAGGAAGTTACCCCCCTCTGGAATGCGAAAGCTACCCACAGCTATAAAACTTTGCTTGTGGCTATCCAGTTCGCGCCCTGGCCTGTTGGTATAGTCAAAAAGCACTAGATTACCTGAACCTATTGCTTCAAGGCGGACACGCTGCCTCACTAAGCTAAGACCGTCCAGCTTGAAGGCAATGCGCCCGTTGCCAGCTTGTAAACTAGTCGTAGCATCTATAACCAGTCCAGCCAGTAACTTATTGGACTCGAGTTGATAGGGGTAAAAATAACGTATCTGAAAGTAGTTATCCTGTGCGTAGGTCAGCCCTATAAGGACACTTAGCAATGCTGGTAAAATCCACTTTAGTTTTATAACCCTGACCTTTCTCATTAAAGTCACCAACTAACATAAAATCGGCACTACTAGCATGGTTTTAGTATTTTGGACAAAAGGCTCGTGCATTTTACTAATAATCTTTCTTGTTGGGTAAATACTAGTGCTACTGTTTATACCAACAAAGATAAACACCATTTATGTAGCCACTAGCTCCGCTATCATTTGTAAACCACCCTGTTAAGCTTAGAATGATGTTTGGTTTGTTACTTCCCAAAGGTAGGTACAGTTACCTTATTGCTTTGGTTTTCATAGCATTCTAGATTTGTTCACCATCCCTCTGATTATATAGTATAAAAAGAAGCTGTCACAAAAGCGTCACAAGCTCATCTGGGATGGGGGATCAATTTATTGCATTAAGCAAATTACTTGCTTGTCGATAAAGCTCACTCTTTGGTCCTACAATTTCTAATATTCCTTTAAGCCAAATACGTGCCTGCTCAGTAGAGCCTTGGGCAAGGATGACCTCGGCAGCTTTAATACGCCATGGCAAAGCATTATCTACTATACCTGCTTCAGTCCAGTGGTGAGCAATGCGCGCAGGCTCAGCATTTTGAGTTTCTAGCCACTCAGCTACTTGCTCATTTAAAATTCTGTAGGTTGATCTAGGCATGGCGTTAAGTACAGTTTCAAAAAGCAAGTCATGAGGAAAAGTGCCATCTCTTACTATTTGAGCTTGTTCCAGTTCTGCAAGCGTATCAGTAACTGTTCTAAACCTCATACCTAAAATTCTTGCTAATTCCTTAGCTCTAATTGCCTTGGTTTGTTTGAAAATAGCTATTGTTTGTGCTAGAAGGAGGGCATCATTGCTAAGTAGGTTAAGACGCTTTTCAATCGTTGCCCCAACCTTTTTTGGTAAATTTATATGTTCTGGGAGATCAGTACCTTGCCAACCTTGCTCATAAAGAGACTTAAGTACCTCTATAATAAATTGAGGGTTGCCACCTGTGGTACGTTGCAGATGCTGAGCAAGAAGGTAAGGGTCGGATAATTCTAATGCCTCAAGCAGCTTTGCCACTCCTGATTCATTTAAGGGCTCAAGATCTATGTGAATAGCTAGTCCTGTTTCAACATGTTGCTCTATGATTTCTTTAAAGTCAGTTGGCATTTCTTCTAAGCGAAAGCAGGTGATAGTAGTTGCAAATTCTTCTGAGGATAGACTCTGCATACCTCTTGCTGTAATTCGTGCTACAACCTCAAAACTAGCTGAGTCGTAAAATTGGAGATCGTCAGCACACAAAGTGTTAATTGGCTTTACAAAGGCCTTTCCAAGTAGAAAAAGTGCATTCTCAAATCGAGCACGCTCTTCATTAGAATTTATAGGCTTGGGATGCTTGTTAAAATGTTGAGGAAGAAAACGTGCGAGTTCATACTTAACCCAAGGCTCCAGCTCCGAAACCACCTCTGGATAGGTTCTTAGGAAATTGTCGTAATATCGTGTGAGAGTGCTAAAGGGTAATGTGGCGTCACCGGGACGACCTTCATTGAAACTAAAGCTGCCTTTTGCATGCGCAAAGTCTAGCATCAACCGAGTTTTCCCTACCCCAGATGATCCCGAAATCATAATGGTTTGCCCCTTTTGCCAAGCAGTTTCCATTCTGGCCCACTCATATTCACGACCAACCAACACTGGAGGGTGCAAGAATTTAGGGGGAATACGAGTTTGTAATTTCAAACCCAAATTAGAGGGCAGCTTTTGAATAGCCCTTTCTATTTCCTGAGCTAACTCCAAGGTTTCTGGCATAGGCTGAATTCCAAGCTCTTCTGCTAGTACGCGGCGACAGGCTTCAAATTGTGCTTGTGCCGATTTCAAATCGCCTTTCCTTAGCCCAATACGAATAATGGTACGGTGAGTACTTTCATCTAAGAGATCACGCTCTAACAAACAGTTAGCTAATTCCAAGGCTTCTGTAAGCTTGTCTGATTTTTCTAGTTCTAAAATGTGTCTTTGTAAAGTATCCTTAAGTAAATCTTCTAATTGTGAACGTTTTGTTTCTAACCACTCAATAAATCCCCAAGCATCTTTTGGTTTCAGGTTGCGGATCAAGATTTTGTCGCTTTCACCACTATATATTTCCAGAGCCTCTCGAAAGCTTCCTTTGAGTCTGGCTTCTTCGAATTTAGTTAGATCACTAGTAGCATTTAGGATTATTTGGTTGTTTGTTTCCTCGAGCCAAAAACAAGCACCGGGCAATTGCCTTAGACGATATAACTCATTGCGCATAGCATGGCTTTGAGGTTTACCCCAAAGTAGTTCACTTAGTTCTTCACGAGAAACAGCACTTTTACAGGCTGCCAGATAGCAAAGTAAGGCAGTTGCTTTGCGAGTTGGAATATTTAGTATTTCACCCTGCCAAGAAAAGGAGGGAGTGCCTAGGAGGTTAGCTAACAATTTTTCTTCCATAATTACCTGACATGTCAGACTAAACAATAGCTTGATGAAATGGGCTTAACTTTTGTTTAGAGTTCACAGAGCACAATAATATTTCTAAGTACAGCATAAATTCAGTTACCTTAAGGTGTATGAAAGAAAAAGCACCAATAAGTATAGTCTAATCCATACTGAAAGACACCCTGTGCCCTGTAGGCTGTACTTTTCCTCTTAGTCGGTTTGGCTTCATTCTTTTTGTAGAAAAGTTATTGATTTTATATACTTACTTTGTGTCCACTTAGATCAAGTTACTAGGTAATCCCGCTATTATCCATCATGTACTGCCATCCCCTTGTACTTTGGTAATACTTTCATCCTATCCATTGCTGCTTTTCCCCTTTGCTTATCTATCGCATAACAGGTTATATCTGTGCTTGCTACATACAGCCACTAGCGTTTCCCTTGACTATGACACCCTGTTTCATCAAAGTGCACTACCCTTTGTTTCAATATCCCCTCCTTATCTTTGCTTCTGTCTTTGCTAGCTTTTTGTTGCCAATTCCAAGCCATGAGTTATAGGATACCTTTTTATAACTCACATTATAGCTTATTTATGAGTTAAAGGTTTTTTGTTTTGGCTCGAGCCCCAAAACTCGCTCGCAAAATATATTCTTTGACCATATAGATATCCAGAGTAGTATCTTGTCAAGTAAGGTTTACCAATTTATTATTAAAGCAGTGGCTTTAGGGACTTGTTCTTATAGGTCATCATGACTTTAGCAGCTTGCTCATAAACGGCTTTACATGCACATTTTGTACCTAACTTATCTTTATTCTTCTTAGTTTGGTGAGGCATTAATGATGAAGGCATAATTTGTGGCTATTGATTTTCGTACCTAGCAAAGGGTAAGCTAATTAAAATTAATCCTAGGAGAGCCTTATGCCTAACTCTACTTACAGTGGCCTAACCCTTTTAGGTATTCCACAGAGTACCTATGAATGGGTGGCAGGCCAAACAACCAATCAAAAATTAAAAAGACTACATGAAGCTTATGGTGATAAGCTTGTCAAAATAGAAGAAGGGCTTTTTCTACTATTAAAAAGCGAAGTATTTATAAGCTCAAATCAACACAATATAACTGATACTGAAACCATTAGAGCAGCAGCTAGGCCCTATCTAAATGCACTAGGTAAAAAAGGCTATAACATGGTGATATCGACTCCTACTCATACCCCAGAAAAAATGAAACTATGTTTTGAGGGAAATGTGGATGAGATCTTAGAAGACGATTCTATAAAACTCTTAAGCACTAGTGGTATACCTGATAGTTACTACCAGCACCCACAAAAAGTTCCCATTACTTTTATTAAGCACAAACATGGATTTGTTGGCCTAATAAAAACAGATTTGCTCAAAAACGAGTTTGGTATAAACTTTAAGCCTTTTCAAGGATCTACCTTGGTTAATATCACTGTTTCCCCTACGACAGAATCAGATATAGGGTTTTATGATCCAGACCATTTGGTAATTCCAAATAATTTTGAAGCTCTAGTTTCTTTGGAAAAATATGCTGGACTAGCAAAGAAAAAACCAGCGCCAACCTCAAGCCATGTTGAGTCTGAAATTTTCTTGAAAAAAGATGCTAAAGGGTCGCCAGCAAAACCAGAGTCAATAGATAAGTCTAAAACTGATAAGTCGCAGTTAAATACTACTGCTGTGCCTATTGAAAGCAAGAAGTCTAGGCAGCTTGCTCTAGCTTGGTTACTAGCTGCAATGGCTTTGGTAGCTGTAGTTTGGCTGTGGAATCCCCAAGCTACTTCGGCCTCTAGCCTAGATCGAGCAGCACCTGTTTATAGCCATATTGCAAATAGTTTTAAAGACCCTAATCTCGAGCTAATAGTGTTTGATGGCAAACGCAATACTGATTGGACACCTATAAAACGCAACTTTAATGGTACGATGATGGTACTAGTGCCTGCAGGTAGCTTTAGCATGGGGAGTAGTACAGAGCAAATAGATAGTGCACTGCTATTGTGTAGTGCTGCTCGCTCTAGTGGGAATTGCCAAAGATTGCTGTTTGAAGATGAAGAACCTACAAATGTACAGAATTTTACTAGTCCCTTTTGGCTTGATGAGACAGAAGTAACACGAATTGCTTACGACTCTTGTGTGTCTGCTGGTGCATGTACACCTGTGCTAGATAATCAATACTCTAAAGCTACAAATCAACCAATAAATAATGTTACTTGGTATCAAGCTTCTGCATACTGCTCATGGCGAGGAGCACGTTTGCCAACAGAAGCAGAATGGGAGTATGCAGCACGTGGGCCTGATGGACTAGAGTATCCTTGGGGAAACACAATGGTAGGTAATGAGTCAAATCATTGTGATAGCAATTGTGCCCAGACAGATTGGGGCAAAGGGTTGCTTTATAAAAACCAAAGTCATGATGATGCTTTTGCTGAAACAGCACCTGTGGGGAGCTATCCTTCTGGCAAATCTTGGGTAGGAGCATTAGATATGTCTGGGAATGTGTGGGAGTGGACGAATTCTCTGTATAAAGAGTATCCATATAATAGAACAGATGGCAGGGAAGTTATTGAAGGTGAAGATAGTGCTAGTGAAAAGGTAGTTTTACGTGGTGGCTCATTTGTCGATTACGCTGACTACGTACGTGCTGCAGACCGTTACCAAGTTGTTCCTAATGTTAGTCTTGACTATGGTGGTTTTCGTTGTGCACATTCAAAATAAATGACTGTATGCTATATGTTCTTCTTAATGAAACTAAGAGTACTCTGAAACCAAAAGATATCCCCAAGTTTTTAGAAACTTTAGTAGAGCTTCGTGACTACTTCCTTGAGTATAGAAACTAAAGATACCATCTTGATAGAGCAATGTCTTCACCTCATTTAGATAAAAGTCTAGTTATAGCTTTGTCAAATCAAGGTTTACTAGCATTAGCTATTAGCGATACTCTTACCACTATAAGAAACCCTACTGGCTTTGTGTGGAAAGGTTTTTAACTCTTATCTACTTTATAGCTACTAATTTCCACCAGCTTTTTTAGCTATTTCTGGTAACCAAAGCACAACCTGTGGCCATTTGATTATAATAGCAAGAGTAACAAGCTGAATAACAATAAATGGAATAATACCCCTGTAAATATCTGTAGTCTTCACTGTTGGTGGGGCAACACCTTTTAAGTAAAAGAGAGCAAAGCCAAAAGGTGGTGTTAGAAAAGAAGCTTGTAAGTTCATAGCAACGATAACGCCAAACCACAAAGGGTCAAGGCCAAAACCTTTTATAGCTATAGGGGCTAAAAGCGGTACCACAATGAAAGTAATTTCTATAAAATCAATAAAAAAACCAAGGCAAAAAATAACTAGCATTGAAAAAAGCAAAAAGCTAGCTGCAGGAAACTGCTCGGCACTTATAAAGGGTAGGCTAGGCAAGTTAAGCAAAAAATTCTGGACAATCTTATCGCCTTTTAAAGCTGTGAACACCATACTAAAGGTGGTGGCTCCTACTAAAATAATAAAAACCATACTGGTAAGCTTTAGGGTTTGATCCATAACCTCAAATAGGTTTTTAAGAATTAATTTACGATTGATAAGAGCAAGTAAACTAGCACCTAGTGCGCCCATTGCTCCAGCTTCAGTGGGTGAAGCTATACCGAAAAAAATTGTTCCTAAAACAAGTAGAATCAGGAACAAAGGAGGTAAAAGGCTTCTGAAGATCTTTATAAAAAGTACACCTACAGGTATGTCTCTAGCTTGTGCTGGTAAAGCAGGTGCATCATTAGGACGGATAATAGCAATAATTATTACCCATAATATAAAAAGGCCTGCTAGTAAGAAACCGGGAATAAAAGAACCTAAAAAGAGTTTTCCTACAGAAACACCTATTTGATCACCCAGAATAACTAGGATGATACTAGGGGGAATGATTTGTCCTAATGTGCCAGAAGCAGCAATAATACCTGTTGCTAGACCCTTGGCGTAATGATATTTGAGCATAACTGGCAGTGCTAGCACACCCATTGTTACTACCGAAGCACCTACTACTCCTGTAGAAGCAGCTAACAGAGCCCCTACTACTACTACTGAGATCGCTAGACCTCCGCGTAAACGACCAAATAAAATACCCATGGTCTCTAAAAGTTCTTCAGCCAAACCTGACTTTTCAAGCATTACGCCCATAAAGATAAAAAAGGGTACGGCTACTAGTGTATAAGCTGTAGCAGGATCCATAATATTGCCAAAAATACGCTGTGGTAATATCTTAAGGCGTGTTAGTCTAAAAACTGGTTCCCAAGGCAAAATATCTAGACCAACAACACTAAGTAAATCGCTACCTAAAAGTGTAAATAAAAATGCAGTACCACCTAGACTAAAAGCAACAGGATAGCCAATCAGTAAAAGAACTATCGCTGCAACAAACATATAAATTGCCAAAGGTGCATCCAAAAGAATTAAAATTATTACCAAGGCTATTAGTGATAAGAATGCAATAGAAAATCTTAGCATTTATTAGTCCCCTTTTATCTCTGGCACATGCATACTACGTGAATTAGGATGCCCACGAATAAAAGCAGTATTTTTTATGGTTTCACTAATTGCTTGCACTATAAGTAAAGCAAAAGCAACTATGATCATAGTTTTCATAGGGTAGCGGGGTAAGCCACCTAGGTTTGGGCTTTGCTCGAGCACCTCCCAAGACTTAGCAACATAGCGCCAAGAGAGAAAAATTCCTAGGGTGCTAAAGGGAATTAAAAAGAAAATAGCACCAAAAATATCAATATAAGCCTTAGTCTTTGCCCCTAACCGCGAAAAAAGAATATCTACTCGCACATGACCATTTTGCTGCATAACATAAGCAGCACCTAAGAGGAAAACTAGGTCATAGGCATAAGTTTGTAATTCAAAAGAATAACTCTGTAATTTATAAAAGACACTGTCTGTGTTGAGTCTATCGCCAAGGTAGCGCACTAAATAACGAGCAATTACATTGTAAGAGCCTACTAAGACCATAAAAACTGTAAGCCAAGCAACCATTCTGCCAAGGGTTGTGGTTATAGTGTCAATGGCTCGAGAGAGACATAAAAAAAAATTCATTATTGTGTCCTTTGGTGGTGATCCCACCGTTTTTTACAAAAGTAAGCGTTTCTTTGTAGGGGCAGGTTTGAAACCTATCCTTACCAAAAATTAGAACAGCTATTGTAATTTTACAACACACTTGCATATACTAACAAAGGTTGTAAAGACCTTAACTGAGTTATGGAGGATATTTATCATGAAACGTAGAGAGTTTCTTAAAAAAGCTGGCGTAACTATTGCTACAAGCACCGCCCTATCACCTTATGTTTTTTCACAAGGTCGTGACAAAATTTCTTTTGAGATGGTCACATCTTGGCCTACAGGATTAGATACCATATACGGTGGACCCCAGAATTTTGCTAAGTACCTAAATGAAATTACTGCTGGTGACGTTGAGGTGGAAGTTCATCCAGCAGGTGCACAGGTTGGTGGTTTAGAAGTTTATGATGCTGTCTCGAGTGGTGCCTTCGCTATGGGACATACCGCATCTTATTACTATGTGGGGAAGAATCCTGCCCAAGCCTTCTTTACTACTATACCCTTTGGCCTGAATGTTGGTCAGCAAGATGCTTGGATTCATTCTGGTGGTGGTCAAGCATTATGGAACGAACTTAATGAACCCGATGACCTGATTGCTTTTCTAGCAGGCAATACCGGTGCGCAAATGGGTGGCTGGTTCCGTAAAGAAATCAATGCGGTAGAAGATCTGCAAGGACTGAAGATGCGTATCCCCGGCTTAGGTGGCAAAGTAATGGGTCGGGCAGGTGTAAATGTGCAAGTTTTGCCCGGTGGAGAAATCTTTTTAGCTTTAGAACGTAAAACTATCGATGCCACTGAGTGGGTTGGTCCTTATGATGATGAACAATTAGGCTTCCATACTGCTGCTGATTATTACTATGCTCCCGGCTGGCACGAACCCAGTGCAGCTCTAGGTGTATATATCAACTTAAGCGAATATAATGCTTTATCTGGTGACTTACAAGCTGCTATTCAAACAGCTGCAGCTAGGGCCAATCAACAAATGATTGCTGACTACGACGCCAAAAATAGTGAGGCTTTTAAACGTCTTGTTGAAGCTGGTGTACAAATGCGCACTTTCCCTAACGAAGTGCTAGTGGCACTGGAAGGTTTTATGGATGAAATTCATCAAGAAGAAATTGATGCTAACCCTACCTATGCCAAAATCTATGAAGAATGGGTAAGCTTTCGTGATAATGTACGTAGCTTCCACAAAGTACAAGAATATGCTTGGCACCAATATGTTTATGCAAGCGAAGAGTAAAGCAGATTTAAAATCCTCTTAGAATTAGAAATAAGTGTCTACACATAAATACTTGTGAATTTTGAAGTTGAGTATAGTAGCTTGAATCCAGTAGATAGTATTCAGTAGGGCTTTACTATGCTAGCTACTGACTTCTGGCTACTAGCTACCCCTGAACATTAACCAGTTCTAAGCTACTCACAAAAACTTTTACACTCCTGCTTAGCATCTTTTACCTTCAAATCTTGGGAGAGCTAGGCCTACTATAGGTTATTATTTTTATGAGAAAATATTTTGGTACAGATGGTGTTCGTGGTATAGCTGGCAAGCACCCCATGAATGCAGAGTTTGCTTTTAAATTAGGTGTTGCTGCTGCAGAAGTTTTAAGTAGTGAGCAGCAACCAATCTTTTTAATTGGTAGAGATACTCGGCGCTCGAGCACAATGCTAACTCATGCAGTAAGCACAGGACTTACTTCTAGAGGAGGTAAAGTTATTGATATAGGCATAATTCCTACTCCCGGAGTATCTTATCTATGTCAATATCTAAAAGCTAATGCGGGCTTTGTTATTAGTGCCTCACACAACCCCTTTGAAGATAATGGTATAAAACTTTTTAATGCTCAAGGGGAAAAACTCTCTGATAATATTGAACTTGAAATTGAAAATAAGTTAGAGGTCATTAATGAGCTTCCAGCAGTTGTAGGTAAAGCTATTGGTGTTTCAGAAATATTTACTACAGCCAGCGATACTTATCTTGATTTTTTGAAGATTAATGGTCCTGATCTAAGTGGTTTAAATATTGGCTTAGACTGTGCTAATGGAGCAAGTTACCATATAGCACCAAAGCTTTTTACCTTCCTTGGTGCAAAAGTTAAAACTATAAATACTCAGCCTGATGGTCTAAATATTAACGTTAACTGTGGCTCAACTCATCCTGAAAGTTTGCAGCAGTATGTGAAGGATCAAAAGCTTGAGCTAGGCATTACTTTTGATGGTGATGCTGACAGAGTACTCTTAGTTGACAATCAAGGCAGGTTAGTGACAGGTGATCACATCTTAGTGATCTGCGGGGTAACAAGAAAGGAAAGTGCTGTGGTATCAACGGTAATGGGTAATATGGGTACACAAGTTTACTTAGAGGAAAAAGGCGTAACCTTTCACCGTGCTAAGGTAGGTGACCGTTATGTCAAAGAAATGCTAAAATCAAAAGGCCTTACTTTAGGTGGAGAGCAATCAGGACACATGCTCTTTTTAGATAAAGCACCTACTGGCGATGGCATGTTGAGTGCTTTACAAGTTCTAACAGCATTAAAACAAACTAATAAACCCCTAGAAGCATGGGTAGATGAAATCATTATGTTCCCACAAATACTTAAGAGCATTCCTGTCCCAACAGAAATCAAGGACAAGATAGCTGAACTTGCTGAGGTAAAAGTTGCAGTAAATAAAGCCGAAAGCAAACTAGCAGATAAAGGTAGAGTTAACTTAAGGCCTAGTGGTACAGAACCTTTAGTACGAGTTATGGTAGAGGGTCCTGAAAAACAACTCATTGAGGAAATAGCTAATGACTTGGTAAAAATAATTGAGAAGATTAATTTGGAATAAGCATTTGAGGTCGTTTTAGTTAGCTTTTAGGAGTTGATTTTTTAAGCGAAAATCCCAAAAACTGCTTCTTGGAAGTAAGGCGCGCCATGTGCACCAGCTTGGCAAAAGAACCGAGCACATATTTGGGAAATCCTACCCTTATAAATTCTAGTTGGGGACTCTCTTTTTTTTACTTTCTTAATAGTCACCTGATTCCAGTTGCTTAAACATAAAGAACCAGTTATAATTTGAAAAGTATAAGTTTTTAGTTAGAAGGCTAAAAATTTTAAGTCTTTTGATTTGTATGTTGTCTAATATTTATTAAGGTAAACCTACAACTTGCCTTAATTCTAGAAAAAAGATTATGCGTATGAGGATAAATAAACTACACTTTTTATGATCTCTTTATAGATTTGGGAAAAACACAATGAAACAACGTCTCAATCAAATATTTGTTTCTTTACTTGATAAAAGTGGTTGTCTAGGAGTTGGTCTGCTTGATAAAAATGGTCTTCTGATACAAAGCTCTGGAGAACATGAAGGTCTTTCGGCAACCACACTAGCTGCTGTACTTGCTGCTCTTTATAATCCTTCTGTGTATGTGCTCGAGCGTGCTCTTTCCGAGGGTTTAGATGATCAAATCTTTTTAGGACAGAACCACCATATTCATCTTAGTAAGATAAGCCGCCAGTACATTATCTACGGTTTAGCTGCGCCAGATATTTCCACAGGGAAAGTTCGCCTAGCTTTGAGGCAAACAAAAAAGGATTTGAAGGTTTTACTTAAAGGAGATGAGTTATTTACGCCTACTTACCAAAGACTCACACAACCTCGTCAATTTGCGAACAACGGCCTGGTTGGAGCAGGAGCAATCCGCTAGACTTTCTGAAAGAAGAGTAAGACCCTTTTCCGCTCGCAGTTGGGCTATATTTTGTGCATAATTTAAGGAATTGTATTTATAAATGCACTCTAGTAGATAATTAATATCCTCTGGTGTTTTTTCTGGCCTGTGTTTTAAAAGGATATTTTGCATCTTGTTGCTCTCAGCTTGTGTTGCATGGGCAAAAGTATGAGATAAAATAAGTGTAGGTTTGGCTTCATATAAATCTCCAGCAAACTCTTTGCCATAAGATGCTTCCGACATAAGATTAAGCACATCATCACGAATTTGAAAAGCAATACCTAAATCAATCCCTGCTCTACTGATGGATTCGTGAGGGGTAGCCTCTGCACAGAATGCTCCTAAACGCAATGGGCTGATAACTGTATAATGAGCCGTTTTTAAAGTTACCATTTCAAAATATTCTTCTTCAGCCAAATCAAAGCGTCCCTTAGAAACCCAAGTGAGGTCAAGATGTTGACCTTCAGCAGTACGCTGAATCATTTGCTCAAATTCAAAAATGATTTTGCGCCATATATTAATCTCAAAATCTTCTAGGTGGTGTAGCACCTGCCACATATAAACATGTAAAGCATCACCAACATTTAGGGCAAGAGGCATCCCTGCATACTTATGAAGTGCGGGCTTGCCACGGCGTTCGTCACTATCATCTTCTATATCGTCATGAATTAGTACCCAGTTTTGGAAAAGCTCGAGTGCTGCTGCAACCTCGAGTGCCTTTTTAGGGTCGCCACCATGTGCCTCACAAGAAAGTAAAACTAACTGACCACGAATGTGCTTGCCACCACGCCTAGGGTAGTCACAAATAAGCTTATAGAAATACTGTAACTCTGGATTAGAATGATGCTCTGGTAAGACTTGTAAGATAGTTTCTTTTAATGACATAAATTAGGGGGTAAAGGTTTTATTTCATATCTAGAGAAAGTCCACATATCAAAACTTTTTTGTCGCAGTATTAGTAATCAACATATTAAAATCCTACTGACTACTAGCTACTAATTTGAATTTGAATTCCAACAACAGGTACTTAAGTTTAAGCGCTTAGATACATTACTCATGTCTAGGTGTTTATAAGTTTTATAATGATGTGCCTATCTCTTCCATCTCCCACTGATTCACTAATGACGTCATGCTGCTTAGAAATTTCTAGATGTATAATACGACGCTCATTAGCTGCCATTGGTTCTAATTCTACAGGGTTACCAGTTTTTCTTACATTCTCTACCAATTTACGAGCTGTTGCACGCAAACGCTCCTCACGTCGGTAGCGATAGTTGCCAACATCGAGTATGACACGTACTCTACTATCAAGATCACGGTTAATGATTATATTAGTTAGGTACTCAAGGGCCATTAAAGTATAACCATTTTTACCAATAAGACGAGCTGAATCTCCACCATGGATACCAACCTTCAAATCTCCTGAGGCGCTTTGGCGAGTTTCTACTCGGTATTCAGGATCAATAATGGCAAGTAACTGGCTTAAGAATGTAATACACTTTTCTCTAGGTGTTTCTTCAATTTGAGGTGGAGCCACGATAGAGTCATCTTGATTTACAAACTCATCGTTTAGTACTTTATCTAGGTCAGGAGCAATTGGAGAAAATCCCTCTCCATCAACATTGATACCTATATCTTCTAGGTACTTATCTAAGTCAGCCATGTGTTATTGTATCTTATTTTTGTTGTAAGGCAAGAGCTAATAAAAGGTTAACAGAAAAGGCTTATGCTTTCATAGAACGTTGTATCAAGTAATGTTGTCCTACCTGAACTAGCATAGAAGTTACCCAATATAACAACACTGCTGCTGGAAAAGTAATCATAATAAAAGCAAAAACAACATTAAAAATTAAAGTCTGTTGTAATTGTTGTGGATTACCTTTAGCCATAAGAAATGATTGTGCTACCATAATGCTTACATAAAGTAGTGGTAAAAGGTAAGTGGGGTCAGAAAGTCCAAGATCTGGTACCCACAAGAAACCCTCATCAAACTCATAGTTCATAAAAACACGCCAAAGAATAATGAAAATTGGCATCTGAATTAACATAGGTAAGCAACCCATAGCTGGATTAACACCTGCTTCTTTATAAAGCTTCATGGTTTCTTGGCCTAGTTTTTCACGGTTGTCTTTATACTTTTTCTGCAAAGCTTTTAGCTTTGGTTGCAATTTTTGCATGCCCACCATAGATTTTGTTTGGGTGGTCATTAAAGGCCAGATAAGAAGGCGAAAAATAAGTGTAAGTGCTATTATAGATAATCCCCAATTGCCAATGTATTTATGTAAGGTTTCAAGTGATACTAAAACACCTAGTGATAACCTACCAATGATATTTGGATTAAATAAATTAGCCAGTTGGTAAAGGCCCTCTTGATAAAGACGTACCAATTCATTAGGACCACCATAAACATTTATTTTAAATTCCACATTGCCATCCGTTAATGCTTTTGTAAAGGCAATTCTATTGCTAGGTAGAGATACTGCTGCTAATGCTTGGAGATCCTCTTCAGGATTAGGGTACATAATTAGTGCTACCCCTCGAGCTTCACTACTTTGAAAAGAGGTATAATTAGGACTTGGCACTTCAACATTTAAAAGAGGACTAACGCTTGCTGTATTTGCTTGACCAATTTTTATTATAGGATTTCTGTTGCGAGCTATACCGGGAAAAGCATAGGCAATACGAGGAAATTCATTCTCACTTTCATTTGCTGTATTTTCATTACTAGCTTCTGTTTCTATTGAGTCTTCATTACTGGCTGCGTTAACTATAAAAGTAACCTCTATGGTGTTATTAATACTGTTTACCACGAGAGATTTCTCTATTTGATAATTTGCTACTTGATAGTGCATTTTACCTACAAATTGACTCTCGCCAAGCTTATCCCAATTGCTTAAACTCACCTCTGGAGGAAAATATTCACCATCAATAAGAATTGCTCCACCGGGTATAGTGGCTTCAGGAGGAATAAGGTTCTGGCCTCCATTTATGTTGTAGCGCCCATTAAGATCTTGTCCCTGCTGCCCCTTGGCATAAAGTGCTACTACTTCACCAGCTTCATTGAAGAAAATATCTTTGCCTTTGGTAGTAATAAGTACTAAACTAGTATCTAAGTTCTTACACCAAAATGATGAAGCGGCTGGTGCATTACAAATTTCGTTTAGTTTTTCAGAGTTTTGGAAATTGATAGCACTGAAGTTACTGGTAGAAAACTCTACACGTCCAAAAGCCATTTGGCATAAAAAGAAACAAAATAAAACAACATACAAGCTTCTAACTATTCTCACGCTTTCTCCATTTTCTCAAATCAAATGTAATGTTAGGTAGAACTTCTGGCACAGGGTCAAAACCACCTTCATGAAAAGGCTGGCATTTAGCCAAACGTCTTAAAGTTAAATAGCTGCCCCCAAAAACACCATGCTTGCCTATAGCTTTTATAGCATAAGCACTACAACTAGGATGGAAACGACAACATTTTGGCAATAATGGTGAAACTAAAAGGCGGTAAGTATATATAGGTAAGAGCATTAGCCATTGCAAGAGGGAGTATTTGGATTTCACAATAATTTTACTTTGCCAAGTGTTGCACTAAGAGCTTCTTTAAGTTGCCAGAAGTCTGCTGCAACTGCCTTAGGTCTTACAATAATAAGCACATCAGTATATTTTTTTTGGAAAGACTCTTTGGCTAAAATTGCCCTTAATGCTTCACGCAAACGTCGTCTTATACGATTACGCACTACAGCTTTTCCTACTTTTTTAGTAATTATTATACCCACAAATACCACGTTTTCTTTTGGCAAAAGGGGGTCGTTTCTGTGCGGCAACCAACGCATACTAAAGTATTTGTTGCTGCTCGAGCTACCCCGCTTAAGCCTACGGAAGTTACTATCACCTTTAAGTGAGTAAAGGCTGGTTTTTTTCAAGGTTGTAGGAAGCATAAATCATAGGTGTCCATAGAAGTTCTCAGTTTTTTGTGAAGTCTTGGAGGTTTCCAAAACTTCCAAGGTTTAGGCTACTCAAGATTTTTGTCTAGGTTACGGGAATAGCTCTGTTCAGCTATTTATATTTTCTTTTCATCTGATACAGTCAAGCGCTTGCGCCCTTTAGCACGGCGAGCCTTAATTATTCTACGTCCAGAAGGGGTGCTCATGCGTTTACGAAACCCATGTGTCTTGGCGCGTTTACGTCTATTTGGTTGATAAGTACGCTTCATTTGTTTCTCCAGAGAAGGTTTTTTCTTCTAGTGTAATTTTACAAGAATTTTCAGAATATAAGCAATAGTTCTAGGTAACTAGTGCAAATAAACTGTAAAAGCATAGCACAGATAAATAATAGTTACCATTGTTTATCTAGATACCTATCATAAGGAGAAATAAGCCCTAAAAGTGAGTAAGCTTGTAAATTAGGTGTCAATAAGAGTTTAACACTAAATAACCTCGGAGGTGTTTAACACCTCCGAGGTTTGGATCATTCAAAATTTTTCTGTGTAAACTTATAGTAAACAGATTGTCTAACCTCCACCGCCAGAACTTTCACCACAGTACTCCATATTGGGAAGTAGCCCTGAAGGTTGTTTTACAAAAGATTGGTTAGCTTGCATAATTTTACTAGAGCAAGCACTTTGGGTAATTTCAAAATCTGCTTGTCCAACAGCAAAACCTAGAAAAAGTGATGTTAACAAACCTGTGAAAATAATATTTCTCATTACTAAATTTCTCCTATAGAAGCAAAGCTAAGGTAAATTGCTATTTAAATCGTTTTTGGGTATTTGAAATTAAGTTTAATTTAGGATTAATAAGAACTTAATCCTCAAAGTCAGTAATTTTGAGGATTGTATGCTAAATTATTTAGCCCCCAGAGCCTTCACCACAGTACATTATGCTGGGAAATTCTCCTACAGAGAGCTGATTGGTTTGTGTAATTGTATTAGAGCAAGAACTTTGAGAAATAGTGGAGGAATTTTGCCCAAGAGCAAAACCTAAGGAAAGTAATACTAATAAAGAGGCGGAAAGAAAGCTTTTCATTGTTAAACTCCTTCAACAAAAATTTGGATTAAGGCATTAATTTAAGCCTGACAGAAGTTTAGGTTACTTCTCTCACCAACCCCTCACCAGAGCCTAATTAAAGCTAGTCCTAGATTTTTTAAGGCCATGAAATAAATAAAGAAGCCACTTTTTCAAGTGGCTTCTTAAAACTAAAACTAGTTTATTAGCGTATAGCTTGTAACAAACTTTCAGTTGTCCAAACCTTCAAGGTTTTCCCAAATACTATTTCATAATATGTAGGTTAGATTTTGTTCTTCTCTAAACTGCTTCTCTACTAAAAACCTGCTTAGGCTCAAAGGAACGATTCTTACGAAAGCGCTTTACGGCAGCCAATTGCCCTGCCTCTTCAAGTATATGTAACCCTTCTTCCCAAGCTTCTTCGTCTCCTGAAATATCAGCAATATTTGCTACAGCAAAGCCTATCATCCTTTTGTCGCCAGCTTGTTGTGCTATAGTTAAGGCTTTTTCATAAGCACTTTTTGCTTTACTAAATTGCCTTTGTATTTCATAAGCATGACCTAGGTTATTCCAAGCCCTACAAGCAGTATTTAGCAAGCCTACCTCCTCATGAATAGCTATACATTGGCGGTATACCTCTTTAGCTTCATCTAATCTTTGTTGTTTCTCATAGACAAAAAATCCCAAATTATTTAATATACGAGCCCGCAAAATAGGATTTTCTCCAGCCACCTCTAAAGCGTTTTTGAAGATTAATTCAGCCTTTGCTAAACTTTCCCCCTCTTCAGCTAAAGTTAATCCTTGGCTAATCAAGGCATCTACCCAATGGACATGATTACTTACAGCTTTCCAAAGAGCTGCAGACCTTTGGAAGCATTGGAAGGCTTTTTCATAACTGCCTGCATCACGAGCTAAATGACCAATAGTATTGAACGCTTCTGCACGCGTTTCCATACTTCCCTCTAATGCATTGTTAGCAGCTTCTTCAGCTTTTCTAATCTGACCTAGTCGCCAGTACAAAACTGCTTTAAGAGCAAACACTTCAGCATCTTCAAAAAGGCTCTCAATAACTTTGAGTGATTTTTGGAATTGTCCTGCTCGTTCTAGTGCTCGAGCTTTCAACAAAGTAACCTCATAACTAGCAGAGGGTATTTCTTCTAAAACTTCAGCTGCCCTTTGAGGGAAGCCCCTTTCGAGCACTTCTTTTGCCCAAGAAACATAAGCTTCTTCAAGCCCTTCAAGATCCTCTTCACTCCAAAGCACTCGAGCTGCTTGATACAAAGGGAAAGCCTTTGTACCTTGCAATTGGCGAGCTAGTTGTAAAGCAAGCTTACTAAGTAGTGAAGGTTGAGCATTAAGATAATCTCTAGCAATGCGACGAGCCCTTACCTGCCCAGCTGAAGTAATAAACCCAGCAGAGATTAATTCCTCTAGTGACTTCGCCATGCTTGTTGCTTCAATTCCAAGTGCCTGGCGCACAAAAGCTATATCGGGTTCATCTAACAAAACTAGGCTACAGTATACCTCTTGCGCTGTGGTTGTCAGTGAGGCTAAACATGTCTTAAGTGTTGTTTCTAAACTTCCTCCTCGCAAAAGTGCGCCTATTAAAGCAGGTACTCCCTCTGCTTTTTGCCAAATTTCTGTGTAGGGTTCAACCTCCTCTTTGGGTATGATATCTAATTCTAAAATAAGATCAACATCCAAAGCAGCTTCTTCTCTCGAGCTAATAATCATTTTTAGATTAGGCTTTAAACCCCTCAAGCGCTTTAGAAGGTTTTGGCTCTCACTATCCATAGCCTCCCAACCATCAACAAGATAAGTTCCCTTAAGTTTTACAAGGTGGCGTAACATTGTTTCTTCACCCTCATTTACAGAAGAACCTAGCTGTAATTCTAATGTAGCATAGGGTAAACCCGAGCGAGCAGGGAGATAAATGCCTTGTATATTTTTAAGCAGGCTGGTTTTACCTATACCTGCGCCACCTTTAACCCAAGCCCATTCACCTAAGGAAAGGTTGTTAAGGTGCTCTAATTCACGCTTTCGATTAATAAAGTGACAGCGGAGTCGTGTCTGGGCATTTTCTTTAGATAGTGAAAGTTTAATATCAAAGAGTTTTGCCTCTTTACAAACTTCTTTGGTTAAAGGGCTTTCTCCCGCACATAATAAAGTATGGAATCGACTTAACTCTTCTGGCTCTGGCGAAGGTGCACCTTGTAAAAGGTAAGCCTCTTCAGCCTTTTTGGCAGCTTCTTTAAAGTTACCTTTGGCAGCTTCTTCTTCTGCTACTTGCAACAAAACTTCCTGTACTTGGCTAGCAAAGTATTCACGCTTTTCATAAAGCCACTCTTCTAGCTCTTCTTTTAGATTAGGCAATTGCAGCCCTGCTAAAAAAGGCCCTCTATAAAGTTTCAGCGCTTGGAGCCACTTATGCTGCTGCAAAGCATTAAGAAATTTTTGGGTTTCTACCTCTATAGAAGTCCAAACTCTTAATTCATCAGCACCAATGGCTTCGGGTACAACCTTTCGCAAACGAGTAAGGGCCATAGAAAGGTTACTACGTGCCCTAGGTCCTGATTCAAAAAAAAGTTCTGCTATATGTCCGCGATCTTGTGGCCCCTCTAATGCTAAATAGGTAAGTAACATTAGGGGTTTAGGGCGACTAAAATCGCAATTACTTAACTCGAGTCCACCTAAAGTAAGCAAAAGCATTTTTGCATTATAAACTCTGGTCAACCTAAAGTTCTAGTAAACAATCTTTGTATTAAGATCTAAGAAAGTGCTTCTGTGATGTAAATTGTATTGTATAGGTTTGCTCTAGAATTAAGTTTATGTACATCTCATAGAGTACTATTGCCCAATTTCGAATTAACAAAATGTTACGATGTAATAGCTGAATTTTGGTAAGTGTAAGAATTTCCGTCTAATGAGCTAAGCATTTGGCGCATTATTTCATTTCTTCTAAATAATGTTAATAGAAAAGACACTTTGCATTATTAACAATTAATTGTAACAGCGGTGAGGAGTTAGTGAGCAAGAAAGAGCATGATGTTTAGATGGGTGGGGTGAAAGATGCCTTTAGATGGTGTTTTTTAGATGTGGTGAGGGGTTGGTGAGGGTAAAGGAACAATACTAGGTATCAGCCTTCAAATAACCCTAAAGGCAAATGTTTTGAGTAGTGCACCCCACTAATCATACCCACCCAAATGAGGTGGATGGTCATATGAAAATATGACCATTTTTTATGCTTTATCCTTAAAAGAAAACTCCTTGCTTTAGCCATGGGGTCGTTCATGCGAAACACAAAATAGCACAACAGTTACCCTAGATTGTATGTAGTTTTTTGCTAACCCCTCACTAGTTTTAAAAGTAATGCCTACTTGATCAACGTTTAAACTCATTAACTCAGCCACCCTTTTCTGAATAGCCCCACGATGGTTTCCCAGTTTAGGTTCATCTAAAACAACTACTCCAGCCACATTAAGCACTTGAATTTCCCAATGTTTTTTTACAGTACGAAGAACTTCATTCAAAATTTCAGCACTACTTATGTCTTTAAAAGCAGCATTAGTGGGTGGAAAATAGTGACCAATATCTCCTAAAGCAACACTTGATAATAAAGCGTCAGCAAGAGCATGTAATAACACATCGCCATCACTGTGTGCTATTACTCCAAAGGGACTATTGTGTATAGGAACATTACCAATAATAAGCTTCTTTATCAGCTACTAACTTATGAGTATCTTCTCCGTAGCCCACACGGATGTTCCTCAAATCACACCTGCTTCTTTTAGCTCTTTACGCTCTTTCTCAAAACCTTCCCGACCCATAAGTGCGTAAGTATAAATCTTACCTAGCTCTACCCCCGGCTGATTATAAGTATTGATATTCATTAATTCACCCACAAGCGCAGTCTGCCACTCTAAGTATTGAAAAAGCAAGCCTAAATGATAGGTGTCAAGCTTATCTAAAGTAATTGTGTAATTAGGCCGCCCATGCGAGGCCACAGCAAAAGCAGTTGCCGCCTGCTCAGCGTTTATAAGCTCATTAAAGGTTTTACCTGATAAATACTGAAGCTTTGTTAAATCTTCGCTTACTTTAGGAATCAAGGTTTCATTATCAAATTCTACTATACGAATAAAGTTGATAATTTTGTTATTAGGTCCTTCATTAAAAAGTTGTACTTGAGAGTGCTGATCTGTTGCACCAAGAGCAGCAAGGGGAGTGCTACCTTCATTAACTAGGCTACCGTCAATACTTTCTTTTTTACCTAACGACTCTGCCCAAAGTTGTACATACCAGTCTGATAAATAACGTAAACGTGTGCTGTAAGGCATAAGCACACTGATAACCTTACCTCGTTTATAAGCTAGATACTGTACCAAAGCAGATTGCTTAATAGGACTTTCTGTAATGCTAGCTTTTATCATAGCATTAGCTTCTGCTGCACCACGTAAAAGCCCTTGAATATCAATGCCAGCTAAGGCAATTGGTAAAAGCCCAACTGCAGAAAGAACACTAAAACGTCCTCCAACTGTAGGGGGTACAGTAAAAGTTTGATAACCCTCACGTGCAGCTAGAGGTCGCAAAATTCCTTTTTCAGGATCAGTTGTAGCTACCATGTGCTTTTTATAGTTGTCACCTAGAGCATTTTCTAACCAATTTTGAAAAGCTAAATAAGCAGACATTGTTTCTGCTGTTGTACCTGATTTGCTAATAACATTTACTAAGGTACCTTCAGGTTTTAACACCTCTAAAAGTCCCTTAATTGTATCTGGGTCAACGTTATCTACGAAATGTACCCTTAGACCCTTGCCTTCTTTTTGCAAGTTGCGATAGGGGTGTTGTAAAGCTGTGATTGCAGTTATAGCTCCTAGGCTCGAGCCCCCAATACCAAGCACTACTAAATCAGTAAAACTCTTATCTAGCTGGGTAGTATAGTCTAAAATCTCTCTAACAGCAGAATTAACGTTAGGTAAATCAATCCAGCCCAGAAAACCATTAGGGTCTTCTTTCCTAGCTATCAACTCTGATACAAAGTTATCTAGCTTATCACCATAAGCGTTGTACTCTCGAGCTAAATCAATACCCTGATCATTACCCAGACGTTCTATAGTTACATTACTTAGATCTAATCTTATCATAACTCCCCACTCTACCTAAAATGAAAAGGTTTTGTGTTATAGGATTAACAAACTTCCTTTCATCTAGCCCCAAAATCTTGTGTCCAGTAATTGCCATGCTTAGACTTTGCATTATAGCCATGTCCTGCACCAAAATCTTTAAAGACAGCATCCATAATAACTTTACAATGACTGGGACTTTTCAGCCACCCACTTAATGCCTGCAGATAGTTATCTTGACCTACTGATATGTTTTCTCCTATAACTCGCCCAGAGTAACCTTCTGCAGCAGTCCTGTCTTTCGGAGCACGTCCATCAGAACTAATATGATTAAAGTAGTCTTTATCAGCCATGTCTTGACTATGTTTTCTAGCAGAATTGGCTAGTTTAATTTCCCATCTTAGCGGAGGTACTGCCTCATAAAGCTCTCCCCCACAGTTACGCGATTGCTGCCTAGCTTCATTTAAGAGATAAAGCATTTCATGAACTTCTTTCGCTAAAAAAGAGTGTTTTCTTTCCACTTTGTTATCTTTACCGTCACTTACACGCAAGTTTGCCACATAATAGTTTTTGTACTTTTCATAGGTATGAGTATAAGTTTGATTACCTTTACAAGGTAAGATAACAACTGTCTTATAGCCATAACCCGGATTCAACTCACAAACTAATTTTGTTTTATCGCCAACTGTAGCTTCCCAAAAATAGGTTACCTTTAAAACCTTTCCTTCAACTACAGCTCTTGATGGTGTAGCACTCCAGCCACTAACAGTAATTTTGGGAGTTCTTATAGACCCATCAGTTCCGGTGCATCCCACAAGTACAAAACAGAGCAATATACTCCTTAAGGCATTGATGAGTTTGATCTTTCCTTGCATTCTACTAACTCAACTTTCCTTAATATAATAATTTCTGAGACAAAGAAACCATCGTATCGTAAAGTAAAGATAATTCTTTACTTTATAACCTAAGTATAATCCAAGGTTAAAAAATTTATCTGTTTATCCTAAAAACGGGTGTTAGGCTTCAGATAAGTCATATACAAGAAAAGTCTCAAAAAGTCGTAAACAATATCTAGCTGCAGAAAGACAAACAAAGTTGCTTGAATAGTAGTATATAGTATGCAAGAAACTATTCTAAACCGCCTTTCAGAAATTGAATCCCTAGAAACCGTCAAGGTGTTATATGCCTGTGAATCGGGCAGTCGAGCATGGGGCTTCCCCTCATCAGATAGCGATTATGATGTTCGCTTTATATATATTCGTCCTCGAGACTGGTACTTGTCTATTAATTTAGAACACAAAAGAGATGTTATTGAGCAACCAATTAGTGACATGCTTGATATTACTGGTTGGGATTTACGCAAGGCTCTTAAGTTATTCTATAAATCCAATCCACCTTTATTAGAGTGGCTAGGTTCACCAATAGTTTACCTTGATGGGGAAAATTCAATTGCTCAAATGCGTGAATTAGCCAAAACTTTCTATTCTCCAAAAGCTTGTATGTACCATTACTTGCACATGGCACAAAGAACATACCGTGACTATCTAAAAGGTGACATTGTAAGAATCAAAAAGTATTTTTACACCCTTAGACCAATTTTAGCTATTAATTGGCTCGAGCAAGCAAGGGGCATTGTCCCTACAGAGTTTAGTGTTTTGGTAGGTGCTATAGTACCCAAGGGTCAGCTCAAAAACGACATAAACGATCTAATTGAAAAGAAGAGGAAGGGTATAGAACTTGATGAGGGGCCAAAAATTGTGTCAATAAGTAATTTTTTAGATGATGAAATTGCACGTTTATCTAATAAAAAATTTCATGGTTCACCCTTGCCTGCCCTAGAAACTAAGGGTGAATTTAAAAGACCACCTATTGATGCTTTAGATAAGTTATTTCAGAAAGCCCTAGATTTTGAATAGGGACAGTTATAAAATTAGAATTTATATATGGAAACAAGTGTGCTTTTTATTTGTACAGGGAATATTTGCCGTTCACCCACTGCTGAAGGAGTATTCCGAAATCTAGTTGAAATGAAAAACTTGAACAACATCACTATAGACTCAGCAGGCACCCACGACTATCATGTAGGAGAAAGGCCAGATGAACGCTCGCAAATAGCTGCTAGAAAAAGGGGTATTGATTTGTCTAATCAAAGGGCACGTCAGCTCACTACTCAAGATTTTCAAGAGTTTGATTACTTGTTAGTAATGGATCATAGTAATTACTTGTGGGCAAGCCAAATTTGTCCTAAGGAACACAAGCATAAGTTAAAGTATTTTTTAGAATTTGCTCCAGAATTAACCAGAAAAGATGTACCTGATCCTTACTATAAAGGGGAGGATGGCTTTGAAGAAGTCCTTGATATGGTAGAAATAGCCTCTCAGAATTTACTTAAACACTTACAAAAAGAATAAGGGTATACCTACAGAATGTAGAGACGCAAGATTTTGCGTCTCTACCATGTACTAATAAAGTTCCTATGAGCCCACGCACTGTACATCTATATCTAAGGGTATGTTTTAGATGCGTATTCTAGGATCGAGCCAAACGTAAGATATATCAGCTAAAAAGTTTAAAAATACTATAAAACTAGCATAAATAAAAATTTGCCCTTGCAAAAGCGGAAAGTCTCTATTGTCAATAGCTGTAAGCAGCAGGCGCCCCATACCAGATAGACTAAATACTTCTTCTACAATAATAGTGCCAATTAATAGCTCCGCAAAACTTAGACTGGTAATTGTAATAATAGCAGCAAGTGCGCCACGTAAAGCATGTTTAATGACCAACCCCCTTTTGGATAACCCTTTAGATTTTGCAGTCAGGATATAATCTTGCTTTAATATATCTAGGATTGATGCTCGAGTCATCCGCGTAATAATTGCTGCTTGTCCAAGTCCAAGTGTTAGGATGGGCAAAAGTAAACTTTTTAAGGTTTGCAGTGGCTTAAGTTCATTCCAAGGTACAAACTCTGTTGCTGGTAACCAGTCTAGCTTCACACTAAAAAGTAAAATAAGTAAAAGGCCTAGCCAAAAAGAAGGGATAGCTGCTCCTACTTGTGAAATAGTGCTAACTAAGGTATCAAGGTAACTATTTTGTTTTAAGGCTGCTAAAATTCCTAGTGGTAAGGCAATTAGACAAGCAAATAACATGCCTCCCAAAGCTAAAGGAATAGAAATGCTTAAGTGCTGTGTAATGAGTTGTGAAACAGGTTTCTTGTAGTGAATAGATTGCCCCAGATCACCCTTTATAGTTGCTAAAGTCCAGTTTAAAAATCTTTTTATCGGTGGTATATTTAAACCAAGTTGCTCACGCAAAAGCATTAATGCCTCAGGCTCGGCATTAACACCTAAAATGACCTCTGCAGGATCACCCGGGACCGCCAAAATAGCTAAAAAAACTAGCAAGGCAGCAAGCAAAATTGTAATGAGGGCAGTAGTTAAACGACGCAAGATATAAAGCACGAGATTATCCTGTTGGATCAGCTAAAGATTACTTATGTAGAGGTCACGGGTATTTAGTATACTCATGACATCTATTTACCATATATTTTCAATCCTCTTTTTTCAGCCAAACAGTATGGTAAAATCAGAGAGCCTAATTTCTTCCCATTTGAAGTGTATTTTAGGAAGTAACTTTAATTCTCAATTATCCAAGGTGAGTTTTGAATTATGAGTGGTATTTCTAGGAAAAAAATAATTATAACTGGTGCAGCTGGTTTGGTAGGACAAAATCTTATCACATTGCTTTCTGAACGTAATGATGTAGAACTTATTGCTATTGATAAGCATGTTAATAACTTAGCTATCTTGGGTAAACTTCATCCTCGAGTTAAAACCATAACAGCAAACCTATCACAGCAGGGTGGTTGGGAAGAAGTTTTCGATCAAGCAAGTGTGGTAGTGATACTACATGCCCAAATTACAGGGAAAACATATAAACCCTTCTTAGAAAATAACATAAAAGCTACTGAACTAGTTTTAGAACAATGCCATGCTTACAAAGTGCCTTACCTTGTACATGCAAGTTCTTCAGTGATAAATTCTGTAGCTAGTGATGATTATACCCAAACTAAGAGGAAGCAAGAGGATATGGTTCGTAATTCTGGTCTAGAATACAGTATTCTTAGACCTACTTTAATGTTTGGCTGGTTTGACCCTAAACATCTAGGTTGGTTAGCTCGTTTTATGGAAAAAACGCCCATCTTTCCTATTCCGGGAAGTGGTCTTTATATAAGACAACCCCTTTATAATCGTGATTTCTGCCGAGCAATAGAGGTATGTATAGATACTCAACCTGCCAATAAGGTGTATGATTTGGTAGGGCCAGAGAAAATTAATTACATTGACATGATTCGTACTATAAAGCACGTCAAGGGTCTAAAGACTGCCATTGTACCTATTCCTTATGGACTATTTAAAATTTTACTGGACATATATGCTTTATTTACACCTCGCCCTCCTTTTACTTCAGATCAGCTTAAGGCACTAACTGCTGGAGACGAGTTCCAAGGCGTTGATATGAAAGAGATTTTTGATTTTGAACCAACTCCCTTTGAACAAGCAATAAAAGAAACTTTTTTAGATAGACGCTATAGCCATGTGGTACTCGAAAGCTACACCTAAATGCCCCAACAAAAGCAGAAAGTAGCAATTATTGGAGCAGGGCCAATGGGATTAACCTGTGCTTACGAACTTTTAAAGCAAGGTCATCAGGTCACTATTTATGAGGCTGCTGACCGTATTGGTGGTATGAGCGCATCTTTTGATTTCGATGGTTTAACTATTGAACGTTACTATCACTTCATTTGTAAGCCAGATTATCCCCTGTTTGATATGCTGGGGGAACTTGAAATTAAAAATAGTTTGCGTTGGCAAAATACACGTATGGGGTTTTATTATGAGGGCAAGCTATATGAGTGGGGACGTCCTGAGAACTTACTTTTTTTTCCTAAATTAGATTTCCTTTCAAAGATACGTTACGCTTTGCATGTGCTATACACCAAATCGATAAAGGATTGGCATAGGTTGGATGGGCTCGAGGCTACCTCTTGGTTGCATAAGTGGCTAGGTTCACGTGGCTATGATGTCTTATGGAAAAGCTTATTTGAGCTTAAGTTTTTTGAATATGCTGAGAGCTTATCTGCTGCTTGGATTGGCACACGTATTAAGAGGGTAGCATTGTCAAGGAAGAATCTTTTTCAAGAACAGCTTGGTTATCTAGAAGGAGGTTCTGAAACCTTTCTAAGGGCTATTGAAAAACATATTAAAGAATTAGGTGGTGATATCATAGTATCAACCCCCGTGCAGGAGGTTGTTGTTGAAGAAAGCAAAGTTGTAGGGATAAAAGTTAATGGGGGTGTTACACCATACAACACCATCATTTCAACAATACCCATACAATACCTTCCTAATTTAGTACCTAGTTTATCTTCTAAAGAGCAGGAAGCTATCAAAAACATTAAAAACATTGCTGTTGTTTGTATAATCCTCAAACTTAAACATAAGCTATCTCCATATTTCTGGATGAACATTAATGATCAAAACATAGCTGTACCGGGTGTTATTGAATACAGCAACTTAAATAATCAAGATGCAAGCATAGTTTATGTGCCATATTACATGCCTCAGACTCATAAGAAATATCACTGGTCTGACAAAGAGTTTTTTAAAGAAGTATATGGCTATTTAAAGAAGCTTAATCTAGATTTTGATGAAGATTGGGTCCTGTCTGAACATGTTTCTCGGTATGAATACGCCCAAACTGTATGTACCCCTAACTTTTTCAGTAAACTACCAGCTATGCAAACTAGTATTCAGGGATTATTTATGGCAGATACCTCATACTATTACCCTGAAGACCGCTCTATCTCAGAAAGTATTCGTATTGGTAAAGAACTAGCAAATAAATTATAAATAAGGTGTTTGTTTAATGTCTTTGAAAATTGTATTTAATGCTTGGTACCCTAGAATTCTTTTTGCTATTGGCTTAGTTATAACAGTTTATGCTATTACATGGATTGTTCCTTTCCAGCCTTTAATTCCTAAAGAAGGGTTAGATCCCTCTTGGAAAAGAGTACTAGAGCATAGCCTACGAAATCAGCTAACTTTTGGTGAGGATATTATATTCACCCATGGACCTCTAGGGTTTCTATCAACAAGAGAATTCCAACAAAACTTATACCCCATACTTTTGATCTATTGGCTATTAGTTACTGCTTCTATCAGTCTTTTGTTTTATAGCTATTACCACTTAGGAAATCCCTTAGTAGCAATAATAACGTATTTACTTGTCTTAATAGGCACTAGCTTAAATACCAGTACAGGACTTTTTATCTTACCAATATTGCTTGTCTTGTCACAAACAAGTACTAAACCATATAGATCAGAGATAAAGCTTGCTTCTTACCTACTAGTTATTTTATGTGGGTTGGCTTGTTTAGTAAAAGGCACTATTATTTTTCTAGTTCTACCTATTTTTTTTCTACTAGATATACAAACCTTTACACAGAAAAGATGTTTGCCCAAGATGACATTGCTACTAGTTTGTACAATACTAGCAGCATTCTTTTTGTCAGGACAACCCTTATCTAAAATAGGACCTTTTTTCCTAGGTATTTTAGAAATATCTACGGGTTACAGTTCTGCTATGCAGGTAACAGGTCCTTCCAGTCATATTTTGATTTTTCTAGGCTTCGCAGTAACACTTGTTTGGCTGATACTAGTCCACCTATTTCGCAAAAAAATTAATTGGAAGGATAGCATCGTATTTTTATCACTGATAATTTTTCTTTTCTTATCTTTTAAACAAGGATTCGTACGTCACGGTAGGGGGCACGCTATAACTGCTGGCGCATCTATCTTGGTTACTACAAGCTTGTTGGCTATGTACTTTGATGTTAAAAAAACTCTTAAAAGTTTACGAGTCATTTCTTTAGTAGCAATACCACTCTCATTAGGATTCTGTTTGTATATTTTTAGTTTTTATATAGATAAATACCCGCAAAAATTGCTGAAAGACAAACTTATTAATCAACCAGTAATTGCCTTGCAGAGAACAAAAAAACTACTTTTTGAAAATGGACCTGTAGATCTGAAGAAGATGCGCTCTAGGGCTCTAAAAAAGATTGCAATTAAGTACCCATTACCTGATTTGGAAGGCTCTGTAGATATTTTCCCTTGGGATCAAACAATATTGCTTGCTAACAATCTTGACTATAATCCTAGACCTATTTTCCAAAGCTATTCTGTTTATACACCAAAACTTATTAAGAAGAATATAGAACACTTAAACTCCCCAAGAGCAGCCGATTACCTGTTATTTGATATTAAAACTATAGATGGTAGATATCCTTCTTTAGATGATGGGGCACTTTGGCCCACTATTTGGCGCAATTATGATCCTGTTGGTCATTCTTCTGGTTTTCTTGTTTTGGAACGTAGATCATTGCCTCGAGAAGTTTTATTGAATGAGATTTCAAATGTTAGCTCAGAAATGGGGCAATCTGTTACCTTGCCTCAGGTACATAAACTTATATGGGCAAAAATGAAGATTCATGTGTCTCCTTTAGGAAAACTGTTAACTCTAGCTTTTAAGCAATCAATTTTAAAATTAGAAGTGACTTTTGACGATGGGAAAAGTGAAATAAAACGTTTAATTCCTTCAATGGCTTCAGAAGGTTTTTTACTTTCCCCATATATTACAGAAGAGAAAGATTTTGCAAATGTATTATTACTGATTAATCCAGAAAAACCATCTGCTAGGCATGTGATTAAAGTTAAAATTATTGAAAGTAAAATAGCAAAATTATTTTTCAAAAGAGAAGTCTATTGGGAATTTAGTGAGGTTTCTCTTGCTCGAGATTTAACAGAGCCTACGACAAAAGAACTCAGTCAGCAATTGGAGTGGGCATCAATTAAAGAGCAAGTGAACAATAAGGAAATGTCATATGAAAGTTACTAATTTTTCTAAATGGACCTTAGAAATTTTCTGTGTATTGACCATCATCATTCTAGGAATAACTACATTGGCCCTGATACACCACTATGGTGTTGATATTCCTTACTGGGATCAATGGGGACTTGTCTCTAAGCTCGAGAAATGGGTCAATAAAACTTTGACTATTAATGATTTGCACGAGCAACATAATTATCATAGAATGGTATTTCCACAATTAATCATGTTGACCATGGCCTCACTTAGTAATTGGAACATAAAATTAGAGATGTATGTAAGCTATGTACTTGCTACATTTTCCTTAGTAACAATATTGATAATGCTAAGTGCTCTTAAATTAAATGCCAAAGAATTTGCCCTTATAGCTGTTTTAATTACTGGATTTATATATTCACCCATACAAGCTATAAATTGGCTTTGGGGATGGCAAATCCAGTGGTTCTTAGCAGTACTGACAATGCTGCTTAGTATATACTTCATTTATCAAGCATCTTCTAGAAAAAATGCCTACTTAAGCGTTATTGGTGCTGCGATATGTGCTTTTATTAGTTCATATTCTTTAGCAAGTGGTTTACTTATTTGGATAATTGTCCTAAGTGCATTTGTTCTTTATAAGAATCTACGTAGGAACATTTCCTTGTGGCTTATTTGGTTAATAGGTGGAGTTACAACCTATGCAACTTACTTATGGGAATATACTAGGCCAACTAATGCTACAAGCATTGTAGAAGTCTTGAAACAACCTATATCCATTATGAAATACATAGGTCTTTACCTTAGCAATCCACTAATAGCAAAAGAAATCATAGGTTGGACTATTATTTTACTTTTTTGTTTGTGTTGCCTCTTTTTGTTTATGAACTCGGCGGTTTATCGTAAACTATGGCCTTGGTTTGCTATAGGGCTATTTGCTATGGGGAATGCATTCATCACTGCCTTGGGCAGAGCAGGATTGGGTACTCAACAAGCCACTGCTGGTCGCTATATTACAGTCTCTTTACTTTTCCTTATCGCAACTATAGTATTGTCACAACAAATTATAAAAGTTATTTTTAAACGTAGTTGGCAAAAGCAATTATTGTTCACAGTGAGTTTTTTAGTACTTTTTGCTCTAGGTCTTTTGGGTTGGTATAAGGGTATTCTTGATATGAAGGAAATTCATATTCAGAGGCTAGTAACTCAAGAGTGCATATCACATTACCAACAAGCTTCCAATAGCTGCCTCAAAAAGTCACTTCCAAACGCACGAAGTTTAAGACAAAGGATTGAAAAGGCTTATGCATTAGACTTTATAAGACTAAAAGAGAACGGAAGAGGTTCAGTAGCATCTAATTGGCCTATTGTAAGGGAACAACTAATTGTTTCATCTGATAAAGATCCTCCTTTTGTTGAGATAAGAGATGATCAAAGATTGTTTGCTCATGCACCAGCTAAACTACAGATCCCTTTTTCTGGAGCATATCTTAATAAACTAGAGGTTAACTTTGGACTTTATAACAGTGCTTGGCGAAAAGGGAATACAGATGGGGTACTTTTTACAATATCCCTCTTAAATTCCCGCGAGGAAAAAGTGGAGATTTGGTCGCGCTTACTTCAACCCAAAAAAATTGCAGCTGATAGAGGGGAACAAATTGCAAATATTGATTTGCCTAAAAAGAAAGGTATTTTAATATTTGAAACTAAATCACATGGGAACAGTGCTTGGGATTGGTCATATTGGAGCATGGTTCAGCTTAAGTAACCTTATATCAAAAGCCATGAGAACTATTATCTTGGAATATACTTCGTTAGTAAAGTGCGAATTCTTAAGTGTTAAATTTATAAACTTTTGATTGCTGGTGCGATTATTGAATTGATGAATATCTCTTCAAGAATATTGCTAAACTACCTGTCCTAAAGTGTTTCTATTGTCAAGGAGTATTATTTAATGACTTTGAAAAATGTATTCAACTCTTGGTACCCTAGAATTATTTTTGCTGTTGGTTTAATTATAACGGTTTATGCTATTACATGGATTGTTCCTTTTCAAGCTTCCATGCCCCGTGAAGGCTTAGATCCATCTTGGAAAAGCGTCATAGAGCATAGCCTACTAAATCAGTTGACTTTTGGTGAAGATATTATATTCACTTATGGGCCTTTAGGCTTTCTATCAACCAAACAATTTCAACAAAACTTGTACCCCATACTTTTGATATATTGGTTATTAGTCACTGCTTCTATAAGTCTTTTGTTTTATAGCTATTACCGTTTGGGAAATCCCTTGGTAACGATAATCACTTACTTACTTGTTTTAATAAGTGTTAGCTTAAATGCAAATACAGCACTTTTTATCTTACCTGTATTGTTCGCCTTATCACAGGCAAATACTAAACCATATAGATTGGAAGTAAGGTTAACCTCTCACCTATTAATTGTTTTATGTGGGATAGCCTGTCTAGTAAAGGGCACTGCCATTTTCCTAATCCTACCTGTTTTTCTTATGCTGGATATAAAATCCCTTATAAAGGAAAAGAGTTTGCCTAAGATGACATTGCTCCTAGTTTCTACAATACTAGTGGCATTCTTTCTGTCGGGACAACCTTTATCTAAAATAGGAATCTTTTTCTTAGGTATTTTAGAAATATCTAAAGGCTACAGTTCTGCCATGCAAAAAACGGGTTCCTTCAGTCAGATATTTATTTTTCTAGGTCTAGTAGTGATGCTTGGCTCACTGATGATAACTCAGTTATTCCGTAAAAAAATTAACTGGGATGATAGCATTGTATTTCTGTCACTAATAATTTTCCTTTTCTTATCTTTTAAGCAGGGGTTTGTGCGTCATGATGGACATGCCATAACTGCTGGGGCAAGTATTTTAGTTGCCACAAGTTTGTTAGCTGCATACTTTAATGCTAAGAAAACCTTTAATAGTTTGAGGATAATTTCTCTAATAACAATACTACTCTCGTTAGTATTCTTTCTGTATATTCTCAATTTTTATGCAAACATGCATCCACAAAAGCTGCTTAAAAGTAAATTTATTTATCAGCCAGTATCTGCTCTGAAGCGAGTAAAATCATTATTTCTTGAAGATGGATTTGAAGATCTAGAAGAAAGACGTTCTAAAGCTATAAAAAATATTGCAAATAAGCATCAATTGCCTAAACTAGAGGGGTCTGTAGATATTTTCCCTTGGGATCAAGCAATATTACTGGCTAACAATCTTGACTATAATCCTAGACCTATTTTCCAAAGCTATTCTGTTTATACACCTAATCTTATCAAAAAAAATATAGAGCACTTAAATTCTTCAGAAGCGGCAGATTACTTGCTCTTTGATATTAAGACTATAGGTGGTAGATATCCTACCTTGGACGATGGGGCACTCTGGCCCACTATTTGGCGCAATTATGATCCTGTTGGATATTCTTCCGGTTTTCTTGTTCTAGATCGTAGATCGTTACCTAGAAAAATTTCATTGAATGAGATTTCAAAGGCTAGCTCAGAAATGGGGCAATATGTTATATTGCCTGAAGTACATAGGCCTATATGGACCAAAATGAAAATTCACATGTCTCCTTTAGGGAAGTTGCTAACTCTGGCTTTTAAGCAATCAATTTTAAAAATAGAAGTGACTTTTAATAGTGGGAGAAGTGAAATCAAAAGTTTAGTTCCCTCAATGGCTTCAGAAGGTTTTTTACTCTCCCCATATATTACAGAAGAAAAAGAGTTTGCAGCCTTGTTATTGCCTTCTAGCACAGAAGGATTATTTGCTAGGCATGTGATTAAAGTTAGAATTTTGGAAAGCAAAATAACAAAATTATTTTTCAAAAAAGAAGTCTATTGGGAATTTAGTGAAGTTTCTCTCGCTCGAGATTTTACAGAGCCTATGACAGAAGAGCTCCGTCAGCAATTAGAGTGGTTGTCAATTAGGGGGCGCATGCTAGCCTTAAACGACCTTGACCCTTATGTATCTGTACGGAAGGAGGATCTTATTGCCCATGCACCTACTAGTTTAAAACTACCATTTCTTAATAGTGAGCAGCTATATGTAAAATTTGGTATTCGTGATAGAGCTTGGCAAGAAGGGAATACAGATGGGGTACTTTTTGCAATATCCCTGCTAAATTCCTCCGAGGAAAAAGTGGAGATATGGTCACGCTTACTTCAACCCAAACAGATTTCAGCAGATAGAGGAGAACAAGTTGCGATTATTGATTTGCCTGAACAAGGAGGTATATTAATCTTTGAAACTAGGCCACATGGGAATACTGCTAGAGATTGGTCATATTGGAGTAGGGTTACGTTTAAGTAATCTGATATTGTCAGTTATGAAAGCAATTTTCTCGGAACATACTTTGCTAGTCAAGCGTGAATTTTTAAGTGTTAGATTCATAAAATTTTTGATTGCTGGTGGGATTGCCGCCCTTATAAATATCTCTTCACGAATATTGCTAAATTACTACCTGCCCTACAGTGTTTCCATTGTAGCAGCATATATTATTGGCATGACTACTGCTTATATACTAAACCGTTGGCTAGTTTTTGGAGCAAGTGTTAAAGGGCAATCTTATGAACTTATAATGTTTACCTTAGTTAATCTACTAGCTGTTGGACAAACACTTGCCATTAGTTTACTACTAGCCTACTATGCTTTACCTGCTTTAGGAGTAACTTGGCAAGCAAGAACAATTGCACATATTATAGGAGTCATTGTTCCTGTATTTACAAGTTTCGTAGGTCATAAGTATTGGTCCTTTCGGGGTCATAAGAATTAATGGTTTTATACAAGCGTTACATACTTATTTTATGGCTAGCTATTGTGATTTTTGTTTGGCTGTATTTGCAGCTAACACATACTCATCCTATTACTGCACTAAACAAGGTTTTTGATTTACCTTATAGAGAAACTTTGCTTATAGGGGCATATTTAGTACGCCCTTTCTTTTTGCTTCCTAGCACTATACTTAATCTTGCCTCAGGATTTTTACTAGGGCCATTGTGGGGATTTTTATTTGCTATGCTTGGTGTGCTCTTATCTGCCTCGGTAGGTTATTGGATAGGACATTATTTTGGCAAAGGCTTTTCAAAACGCAAGCTACAAGAAATCAAGTGGCTGAAGCACCTCCAAGACCGTACTTTTGAAACTATACTTACTGCGCGTTTACTTTACTTGCCCAGTGATGTAGTTAACTTACCTGCTGGCTTCCTGAAAGTCAACTTTTGGATGTTTACTACTGGCAATTTTCTAGGTAGTTTCTTTACAATTTTGATGGGAGTGTTGGTTGGAGCATCATTTGAAGATAATTTACAGAGTAGTGGCTTGAAATTTAATGCTTGGTATTTCTTGATATCTTTGGGGCTACTGATGATCAGTTGGGCATTATCATATGCTTTGCGCAAACATAGAGTACTAGTTAATGTTACCTAGGCAACTATGATGAAAGACAAACTAGAACGACCCTTAATAGTAGACCTTGATGGTACCTTAGTAAAAACAGATATATTTTTAGAAACAACTGTAACCTTGCTAAGCCAAAATATATTGCACATATTTGCAATGATTTCATGGGTTCAAAAGGGCAAAGCTTTTTTCAAACAAGAAGTAGCCAAGAGGATCAAACTAGATGTAGCTAATTTACCCTACCAAGAAAGCTTGCTAAATCACTTAAAAGATGAGCATGCACAAGGGCGTGTCTTAATCTTAGCAACAGGGGCAAATATAACTTACGCAATGCTTGTGGCAAAGCACTTAGGGTTATTTCAGCAAACTTTTGCTACAGAACAAGGATTTAATCTTTCTGGAAAAAACAAGGCAAGGTTGCTAGTTGAACGTTTTGGTGAACAAGGATTTGATTATGCTGGTAATGCTAAGATAGATTTCTGGGTGTGGGAAAAATCCTGCAAGTCTATAGTGGTAAATCCATCTTTAAGTGTAAAAAGAAATATTGCTAGGCTTAAAAATTTTGAGTGCTTATTTGAAAATAGACCATCCTATTGGAAGGTATTGGCTAAAGAATTAAGGTTTCACCAATGGGTTAAGAATCTATTAGTTTTTGTACCGTTGCTTGCCGCTCATCAATTTACTTTTACAGGTGATTGGTTGATTGTGGCATTAACTTTTATAGCTTTTGGTTTGTGTGCTTCAAGTGTCTACTTATTAAACGATCTAGTTGACATCCAGCATGATCGTCAGCATACTAGTAAGAGGAATCGTCCTTTAGCTGCAGGTGATTTGCCCTTATACCACGCTTTAGTTTTTATACCTATTTTATTGCTATTAGCCTTTCTAGTTGCCCTAATTGCTTCACCAATAGTATTTCTAGTTTTATTCTTCTACTACATTCTTACAACGACCTATAGTTTGTGGGCTAAGCAACGTATTTTAGTCGATGTTTTATTGCTAGCAGTCCTTTACACTATGCGTATATTAGCAGGTTCTGCTGCTGTAGGTTCAATACCTTCTTTTTGGCTCTTGGCCTTTTCTATGTTTTTTTTCTTTAGCTTAGCTTTACTTAAACGCTATACAGAACTTCTAGAGCTAAAGGAGCAAAGCAAAGTAAGTGTTCAGGGGCGCGGTTACCATATAGATGATATTAATTTATTCTTGCCTTTTGGTGCAGCTAGTGGTTATGCGGCGGTTATGGTACTAGCACTCTATATAAATAGTGCAGAGGTAACGCTTTTGTACACACAACCACAAATAATTTGGTTTCTATGCCCACTTTTGCTTTATTGGGTGACTCGAGCTTGGCTAATAGCCCATCGTGGTCTTATGCACAATGACCCAATCATCTTTGCAATCAAAGATAAAACAAGCTGGGTATTGGTTTTATTAGCTATTGTAATTATAATGCTAGCAGTCTAGTTATATTACACAAAACGCCTATAGAGTTGAATTTTTCAATTACAGTGGTCAATATAACGATAGGAAAACCATATGAAATCTAAAATAGATTTAATTTTATATATAACCTTATTACTAATAATTATTTTGCATATACTATTACTCATTTACCGTTGGGAACAACCAATTTTAGGTATGCATGGATTCAGGCAGACACAAACCGCATTGTCTACATATTGGTTATTAAATGGCGGTCACTGGTTTAGTTACGAAACACCAGTTATAGGGGCGCCTTGGTCTATCCCTTTTGAATTCCCCTTTTACCAATGGTGCGTAGCGCTTACAAAAACCCTCACTCAGTTACCTTTAGATTTTACTGGTAGACTTGTAAATCTTTTGTTCCTTTTTCTTACACTCTTGGCTTGCTATTCTCTTTTCCAAGAATTAGAATTGAAAAAAACACTTTTTCCCATTTTTGCTATACTTTTACTATCCTCTCCTCTATATATGTTTTGGAGTTCCACTTTCATGATAGAGTCATGCGCTCTATTTTTCGCTGTATCCTTCCTATTTTTCTTACAAAAATATTTGCACAAGCCCTCAGTTTGGAACTTTACTGCAACCACATTACTAGCAGTCTTAGGAATAGTAATTAAAGTAACAACCTTTACCACATTTGCTTACCTTGGCATTATCTTGATTATTTTAAACATAATTAGCAATTGGAGAAAGGTTTTTAATTCAAAATTGTTATTTAGTAAATATTTGCCCATTACCTTTATATTTTTAGCAGCCTTTGCTGCAATCTCTTTGTGGGCAAATTTTGCAGATGATTTGAAAGAGCAAAATCTTATAGGACAGTACTTAACTTCTAAGGCCTTGCAAAACTGGCACTTTGGAAATTTGGAAACTCGTTTTAGTGAAAAACTTTGGCTAGAAATAGTGTTTGGTAGGTCTTTAAATCAAGCTATAGGTTTTGGAAGCCTTATCTTTTTTCTTGCAGGCCTTCTATTATTCTGTGATAAAAAGACTGTATTTGCATCGCTCATTGCTCTCTCAGCTTACATCACAACATTCTTGCTGTTTCCTATCTTACATATAAGACACAATTACTATCAATATGCTAACAGCATTTTCATAATATTTGCTGCAGCTGCTATAATTGCTGGCCTACAAAAAGATCGCATTAAAACTCTAATTTTATTGGTCATTGTGTGTTTGCAATTTGTAGGATTCTATCATAGCGAATATTACAAGGAGCTTTTTATCAAGGAATTAAAAAACCATAGAACACTAAAGGTAGCTCATGTGATTAGAGAAAAAACACCTGAAGAAAGCGCCATCCTAGTTTTGGGAGTGGGTTGGAGTTCTGAAGTAGCTTATTACAGCCAAAGGCGCGCTATAACCTTGCCAAATTGGGTATCCAAAGAAAAGAAACGAATAATAACAACCAATCCTAAAAAGTTGATGGGTGGACTCCCTATATCGGCTATAGTTGTGTGTGGCGATACACCGTATGATATAAATCAAAGGAAAATAAATCGGTTTATTTCCAATGCCGAAGCCCATAAAGTAAATAATTGTGCAGTCCATATTAGGAAAGACAGGTAATTTACTTAAGAAGGATTTACCTTGTGAGGGACTTTAACCCTTCAGCCACAGAATCAGTTAGAATCAGATAAAGAAATGTAACTGAGTTCTAGGCTTAATCCAGCCACTTGTATGAGCGTCCCACTGGAGTGTGTTGTTATCAAGAGTTTGACATGAGAAAATAATTACCTTTAGAACGATAATATCAAAGAGTAATAGGTCTTCGAACTCGGTCACCATCGTGTAAAAAAATATCCTATATTTACTTCGTTTGTGATTCATTTGGTATTTTCTGCAAGTGAGCAATCATCTTTTCAGAAGCGAATATGTGCTGTCGCCGTTTTCGCACAAAAGTGAATGTTTATAGAAAGACTATATCATAACAATTCCAATAAAGAACCTCTTTTACTCTAAAAAATTGGCCACCAGTGAAATAGCGTTTGCTGGCTAATTAAATCGGGTTTTTGCATTAAATCTTCACAACTCTTTTTTAGAGCCGCTTCTAAATCATCAATTGTTTCAAAATATTTATTTACTAAAGGATCATCCGTAAGTTCCCACAACCTTTCTGCTGGTTGCAACTCTGGTGAGTAGCTTGGTAGAAATTCTAATTCTATCCCTGCTGGTAATTCCTTTTTGCTGTGCCATCCCGCTTGATCTAGTACCACTATTATTCCTTTATTCTTTGATGCTCTTACATCTGCCGCAAACTCTTTTATCACTATGTCATATATATCTACTCCTACTCTTGGCATTATGTACCAATGTGTTTTCCCTGTCTGAGGAAATACAAATGCATATAGATATAACCACTCATAACGATGATGCACTGTTGCTATAGGAGTTATCCCTTTTTTTGTCCATTTACGTTTTATGATTGGTTTTAATCCTAGGCGGTGTTCATCAAATGCCCACAGTTCAACCTTTGGGTAATTTTGCCTCACCTGAATTAATCGTTCAGGTAAACGATTTTTTTGAACTCTTCTTGCTCTGCAAGGTTTGCCAGTTTATGCCTAGGGCGAGGATGCTTTAGGCCAAAATTTAATTTGTGTAAGTAATTATAGCAACTACTTAAGCTGATTTCTTTGTCTAGATTTTCTTTTATCCATGCCACCACTTTCCGCCCATTCCATCTCCCTCCATCAATGGGATCACTTTCCAAAGCTTTATCAAGCAATAACTGTTCTTGTTTGCTTAACATTGTTGGAGCCCCGCAACTACCCCCATACTGACTTTTAAGCCCTTGTAATCCTTTTTTGTTATATCTGGCAATAATGTCCCGCACACTCCAATCTGAGTATGCCGTTAGTATCTTTACTTCGTGATGTTTTTTCCCTTCCGCAAGTAGCCAGATAACCTGTGTGCGTCTACTCTCAACAGCATCACGACATTTTTGATAGTGAGTTTTCAGTTCTTTAACAGTATGTTGCAACTTTAGTGTTTTATAAGGCCTACCCATATCAACTAAAAGTATATGAGTTTTTACCTTTTCCTAAGAAGCTAATCTCCCTAAGTTGATTTCTGTTTTTTACCTTCAAATCTCATGAATTATGTATGTGATGGAAATAGATGGTTTTTTCAGAGGTACTTTATTGGAATTGTTATCAAAGAACAATCTGAGATATCTACGGTCAGAACGATGTGGATTTTGGCGACTTCTGTTGTTTGAGTACAAACTATCCTAACTCAACTCATTAGCCTTATGCAGTACAGTTAATACTCAAAAGAATGACTTTAAAAATAAGCATGCCAATTCTACCTTAGACTCTTTCGAAATAGCTTATCAGAAGGGTTTACTCACACTTAAACACAAGACTCTGAGTGAGATGTATAAGAAAGGTTTACTACCTTGTAGAATTAAACATGCTTGTAGATTGCTTTCTCAAGACAAACATGCGGATAATACAGGTTTGCTTAGACGCCTTAGAACTGCTCCACACGATGCTTATCTTGCCATTGATATTTTTACTAGTGAACACCAAGGTTGGAAAATTGAGGGATTGAATAAGTACTACAACGGAAATAGTGTGACTTGGGGCTTAAGCTTTGCAGATGCAACTTTAGTATGGACTGATAAAGAGAAAAGTCCTTACCCCTTGGGATTTAAAAGTCATTTGTATAAGGAGATGGGAAGCAATCAATATAGGTCACTAACACCAAGTGAATTAATGTTAGAGCTGACTAGAAAGACAAACAAGGCTCTAAGGATCAAGGCAGTAGTATTTGACGGAGGAATAACTGCCCGTCCTGCACTAAAGGAACTAAAAGAAGAAAAAATACCTTTTGTAGGAAGAATAAAAACAACTAATACAATTACTTTCCAAGACAGGGAAATGAGTATAAAGAATCTGGCTCAGGAATTTAGACCAGGAATAGCGAGGTGGTACAAGAATCTAAAATGCTATGCGAAACGAGTAAAAATAAAGTTTTCAGATGTGGGGGAAGCTGATCTGGTGATCATATGGTGGGATGAGAGGAAGGGAAATAAGTTATCTGTACTTGTAAGTACCCTAGAAACAGGAGTACAGGAAGTAATAAAGGTCCATAAGGCAAGGTGGCAAGGTGAAGTTAGTCATAGATTGTTAAAACAGAGTTTTGGGTTTGAGGCATGTCAGTGCCAGACGTATGCAGCGCAGTTGAAACATGCAGATCTGTGTTTGGATGCATTTCATCAAGTAAGGGCAAAAAAGGAAGAGCATCCAGAGCTGTCTTGGAGGGAGGTTCAAGAGTTATATTGTCAGGGGCTCATCTAGCAATTACGCTCATAATATGGTCTTAAGGCAAGCGAATCATTAATATTCTAAAGACTAGGGAAGTGTTTAAGTGCGCAACCTGCGTTTTACTAGATACAGACAGGGTATTATTGCGTTAAAAATACCCGATGGTGACCGAGCTTCTCGCCCTATCACTCATTAATAACATCGTCCTACAAAGAAACATTTTTCTATGTCAAACTCTTGTGTTATATTCTTCACCTTAAACATTGATAGTCGAAAAACTCCAACAAATTATTACTAGGCATTAGCAGATGGCTAATGTACTCAATTTCCTCTTCTTTCAAATTTGAAATCTGCCGCTCGTTTTGGTTAGTAATAGGTTGAACCCTATAATCCTTTATCTTTACACTAACATTTGGATCTATAGTCTGAGATACTCCATTTGGAAGATTTAGTATATTTAATACTGATGATGGGTTATGGCAAAATTCTTCGTACGTGAGCAAAGGTATGTTAAGGCGAGATATTAACTCTTGTATTTTTAAACTTCTTTTTATCCAGTCATTCGTCAGGTGAGCTAGTATTTCTTTTCGGCTATCAGCGCTTAAATTATCCGCATCATGACTGCGATAGAGCCTACTTACACAATTGGCATATGGATCTCTATTATTTGCAATAAAAGAGCAGTCGCGAAACAGTGAAGAAATTTGTTCTATTCTCATCATGTTGGGAGGGCTTTTTTCAATAACTACATCAACATTCTGAACCAAACGTTTCACTTTTTGGTACTTACTAAGCCAGACTGATTTTACAGATAAATAATCCACCTTTTTCTCTGGATTCCATCTGTCTTTCTCACACAATCCCGGCACCAGCCACTGCCCTTCCCCCCTTTCTTGCAAAATCATTGTCCCATGACTTGAATTTAATAGCTCTAATAATGCCGTCGATCCGGAGTTTGATGGCGTGATTATAAACAAAAAATGAGGCTGATCGTTTTCGTCAAATTTTGACAAAGGCCATTTCTTTACATTACGAGATAATTTCATCGGTCTTCCTTACTGGATAGGTAGTCCTACAGAAGTAGTGATTATCTTAGATTGATAAGCTTGCATTATAATGATGACTAAAGTAACAAGTTGCTCCAATATGATTTTCTAAACTCTTGGAACCTGTCCTAGAACGTAGTGAAGGAAAGGATAAAGCTTTCCTATCCAGACGAGAGATTCGTTGCCTCAAAGTACAACTAAGACGCTCAACATAACCAATTTTACCACTCTCTTTACCAACAGCACGATGGCGTTGAGGTGGAATCACACCTTCATATGAATCCCAAAAACCGTGTAGCAAACAAACAGCACATTGTCTATAAACTGGGGGTAGAGAATCCCATAGTGCCTGAGCACTCTTACGGCTCCTATCTCCAATATAAAGGCCTATTACCTCGCGGGTTTTTGCACCAATGGCAATCCAAACCCATTGTTTATTACCCTTATTATCAACAAATGACCACAATTCATCCATTTGCACAATTAATTTGCCCTTTTTCTTCTTTACAACCTTGAGTCTATGTGAGGTTTTAGCATATTTCTTCTTAACATAATTATAAAGCCAACTCGGAGAAACTCCTGTAACACGACAAATGCCAGCTAGAGATATTCTTTCAAGTAACATCTTATCAATTAATGCTTTTGTTGCATCTGAGATAGGTTTATTCTTAGGGTTTTCGACAAATTGTCTGCCACAATCTTTACAGTCAAATTTTTGCTTTTTATTATGTGTGCTACCATTCTTCACAATTCTTTTAGAACCACATCTTGGACAAGTCATGTTAACTATGTTATTTGTTTTGTTCAGGTTTGACATAAGTCAATCATCACTACATGTATAGGACTACCCTATCGTTTCTTTGGCCTCTTTTCCATTCTGGACTCCTTAAGATATTTTTCTCTACATTAAGTGTCCACTGAAACCGACCAAGACCATATTGGGTTCACCTCATTCAGAGAGAATAAGCATTTCCCCAACTTCTTGATTTAATCTTTTAATGCCCTCAAATTGTCCTTTAAAATTGTTTGATGAGTTAGATAAGTTGTTTTTCTCTTGCCAAAATTGAGCAAGCCAAGTGTGATTATACTGATCGATTACATCGAACTCAATCTCTTCTAGTCCTATAACATCTATTTCTACTTTTGTTGCTGAAACCTTTACTGAAATTACGTTGTCATAAGCAGTTTCATACAACCCAGAGGCAATCAGGTGAATATTAGAAGAATAGCTGTGGTAAATTAAAGGATATTTAACACCTACATCACCAGCAAACCAATAAAAGCTCTTGTTTTGCTGTTCTATCTCGCTAAATATTGCTTCAAAGAGCATCATAAAGTCATCTTTTTGCTCTAAATTAACTGCCATGTTAGCTAGCTGTGCAGCTTCTTGTAAATCACTCGAGGCTAGTAAAAATATGGGGCGATGTGTAAAGATAAAAATATTTTGAATGGCTTGGTTTTCTAAAACATCAGTAAGCTTTGTTTTGAGCCATTCTAAGTGACTCTGCTCTAAATCTCTTTCAAAAGAACTAACTATGTAAAAAGCAGAATGCTCGAGCCTTATCTCTATTTGATTAGGGTAGTTATATAGAGAGCTTAAGCATTTATCATGATTTCCTGCTGAATTTAAAATTGGCAAACCAATGGGCTGCAATAAACTTTCTTGAAGTGCCTTAACGCTTGGTTGGTTGCACCTTTGAACAATATCACCACCAAAAACTGCAAAATCGAAATTACTAAGCAACTCTAAATTTTTCAGCAGCGAAAGAGCTGGATAGTCAACAGTGTATTTTTGCCAGTACTCTTTTGAATTATGATGGCCATAGGAATGACCTGTGTAAAAAAAAGAAAACTGCTCTTTCTCTTTTATTACTGTACGTATAGCTTCAACATCATTTATAATACTTTGCGCTTTAACTAAAGAGAAAATGCTTATGATGATAATTGTAATAACTTTTATACGTTGCACACAGAATCTACTCCAATAACATACTTTGAGTGCCGAAAAATTCTAGAAGGTAGACCAGTAAGAAGTTGACCCATGGTTCTCTTATGGTTTATGGGACATTTAAATTCGACTACCGCATCAACTATCGAGTGAACATATGAATGTTGTTGTATAGGATAAAGTCTCCTATATTTAATACTACGGTCCATGGTCATGCGCATTTCTGGAGCTAGTTCATAGTATTCTCTAGTATACTCAACCTCTAAAGTAGGATAAGCTTGGAAGAAGTCTGGTAATTTTAAGCTATTTTCATAAAGAAGTTTGCGCAGATCTGCTCTTGTTAGAGGTAAGAAGCAGTTAGTGTTTTCAAGAGGGTAGCCAAGTTTTCTCGAGGTTTTATTAGCTTTTAATTTAACTTCTAAGGTCAGCTTCTCTTTCTGGTCATCGTACCAACGAATACGCATTTTCTTGCGCTTGCTCGAGCCAGCTACATTATCTAAATAATCATCAAAATCTGCTGTATCTAAGTAAATAGAATGAACGACACGATCAGGAAAAACTTTGCGAGGATAAAGCCCTAACTGATAAAGATAGGATCTTAATTTAGAAAATTGTATATGTTGCAAAGGAACTTTAAATTCGTAGCGTAAATTTTGAGTGCTCATAAATTAATTAGTGCTATAGCCAGCTTCAGCCATTTGGTTTGAGGTAAAACTGGTGTCTAGCATTACCTCACCATTTAAAGTGATACTACTTTTATATTGGTTAGCTGTTAAAGCAGTTACATTCTCAAATACACACTCATAACATTGGATGCTAGCAGGTCCATACTCTGTTTTCTTTATATAGGTTATCAAACCAGTACCGGTAACCTCTTTAAAAATAGCTTTATTCACTACAGCAGAAGACAAGTCCTTACTAGCAATGCCTGTAGAAGCATGATTCACATCAAGACTATAAGCTGTGAGGCTAGACTTTTCTCCTACTGAAATAGCTTTGTCACCAATATAATCAAAGCTGACATTATTTACATAAATGTCTGTACCAGAAACATCTATTGCATCATTGGTTACATGAGTAAAAATTGAGTCAGTAATACTCCCCTTTGAAAAATCACTATCAAAAGCATCTGCTTGAGCATTGGTAATGGTAAGGTTACTAAGCGTGAAGTTTGACCTAATAATGTTTATAGCGTCTTCACATTGCATAGAATTAAAGCTTGTATTTAGAATATCTATATCGCTTTCATAAAAAGAAATACACCCTGTCAAGCCATAAAAATCTTGACGATTGGCAAGCTCTATCTGAGGATCACCTTCAAAGAAGGTGTGCTTAATGAGAGATTGAGCTTGTGATTTTATTACAAGAATGCCACCCCAAGCTCCCATACTATGAAAATCATTATTGCTACTAATGTTTATAAGAATGGGTTCTGTAGACAAGCCTAGGGCAAACAAAGGGCCCTGAAGTTTGAGTAAGGCTCCTTGCTTAAAACTGATTCTTGCACCAGACATAATGACTACAGACCAATGTCTGGGCAACATATAACTTTTCTCAATTATATAATCCCCTTTAGGAAAAATTACTCTCTTACGACGCTCATCAATAAGTATATTTTCAGAAATTTGTGCTGCATCAGTAAAGAAGTTGCCTTCAAAACCATTGATATGGTTTCTAAATTGCAAGTTAGCCACTTGTGTAAAGGGTTTACCTTGATATGTATAGTGAATTAGCAACTTTTGTTCGGGGTACAATCCTTTATGATCAATTCTCAATGTTTTTATGTGGGCTTTGCTTTCTTTAATATATACAGGCAAAGTAAAGTTTTCATTAATTGTTAGAGCTTCTCTATCATTTATATCAACAAAAGCAATTTTGACTATGCTAATAGGGTTTAAGGTTAAGTTTTTTAGCTCGAGCTCGAGCTTACCTTTATCAAAGAATGCAAAGGTACGAAGATGTGAATATAATGCAACGTTAAGTTTTAAGAGCCTAGGATTTCTAATTGAATCGCTTGAAGGTAAGAACAATGAGGCATTATCAAACTGATCATATTTTTCTACTAATACATTAAGAAAAGCAAAAAGGTTTGCTCTAAGCTGATCTATATCTAAATTGGGAACTGTATTTTGCTGTTCTCTGGACAACTCAAAGTCAGTTGCAAGAAGTTGTTGTAATTTCTTTTGTTGCTGATAGAACTCATTTTCATATTTAGCATCAAATAAGATCCTAGAAAAAAACTGAATATCTTTTTTGACATAATCAACAAACTCTTTGCTAGCTAACAAACCCTTTACAGCAGGGTCCATGCAATACTCAAATTGTTTAGGCTTTGGCTGATTATCAAAAGAAATAGGTTCCAACAAATCTGTGATAGGATTATAGTAATAGCGACGATTGTGATGTATAGCTCCATGACAAGCTCCCCAAAAGTTAGTAAGTACCCACCATTTGCTGACCAGTGCCATATCAAATACTTGATCAGCGGGCAATTTTCCATAGACGTAGTCTCTGAATAAACTTTGTCCACGAATAGAATTATTAGTTTCTATCGTACCTAGTTTAAAGTTTGCTTGCCTAAACTCTTTAATAGCAAGATCACGCCCTTTATAGTGATGAACACCACCATTTAGGTTAGCATTAACATTTGATATGTAGCTAACATTATAATTTAGATTACGTTGTTGCCAAATAATATCCTCATCATAAGCAAGAATAGGACCTTCTCTTCTATTTTGAGATTCAACTAGTTCTTTTGAGAAATGCTCTTCTAGAGCCATAACGCCAAGTTTATAGTCGTTTATATAAACATCAACAAAAAAGTATCTGGGAGCTAATATTCCTAATTGTCGCATCTGTCCCAAAAGCATAGTTTCATAGTGGTAATTACGAGTCAGAGGGTTTTGAAGTGACAATCTTTTCATCCCTAGAATGTAGTCATCTTTAACTTTAATGCGAAAAGACCATTTAGAGGGGTGCTTTAGGTGATCAGCCCAATCACCTTTCAAGCGGAGTTCCGTTTTTACTTTTTTAGCTTCACCATTGTCAACAACAATCGATGCACTTACCCAATCATCATCCTCAGTTAAGAGAATACTTCTTTCTTTATTTATTGCTACAAAGCGTTTCTCACTTAATTTTTGTAAGGCTGCATCACTCATATAAATGTTTAGGACTGGTAACTCTTCTTTAGTGATCTGTTGGCGTAGAGTTTGTAAAGACACATCGAACAATTGTTTCGTTGGCAATAGCATTGTCAGACACACCTTATCTGATAAAGGGCAGTTCTTACTTAAAGATGCAATCCAAGAACTTAACCTGTCAGCATGTTGATAAATCAAAGGTATAGATGCACTTAATAACAATGCTAAGCACATTACTGCTATGTACACTCTTCTCATCAAATTACCTTTTTGAAAATCACTCCTATAGGCAATAGTGTTTTATATTAGGTGATAATTCTAGCATTACTAGTAATAGAGATTTCATAGTTTTCACAATAGTCTCTTAATTTATGCTTGAATTGCTCAAATTCTTCTAGATTTACTTTGCTAGCTTCAAACAATATTTCTGTTTGCTGAAGAGTTTCAGAAATCCTTCTTATTTTGTACTTAAATTTTAAATTTTTGATAATATCCTCAATATTTTTTACATTAATTTGATTGTTTTGTTTAGGGTAAAGTATCAAATCAATGAAACTGCTTTGAGTGCTTAAGCTACTTTTTCGGAAAAACGCAAATGGTAACATCGAAAACACAATTACTAAAAAACCAAGCAGTGTAGATAAAACTTGATTAGCACCTAAACCTAAACCCATTGCAATGGCAACAAAAATATAGAGCAATTCTTCGGGTTCTTTAATAGGAGTCCTAAATCTTACTATAGATAAAGCACCCACAAGCCCTAGGGAAAGAGCAATAGATGTTTTAATAGTAGTAATAATTAGAATCATGCTAATTACCAGCAACAAAAAAATTGGAAGATATTGTCTAAGATCAACAATCAGTCTTGTTGTTTTACTAATTACAAACGACCATACAGTAGCAATAATGATACCTAGGGCTAGATTCCTAAGGAGTTCTAAGAGGGGTATATCTGCTATTATATAAGGATTCAAAAATTCCATTTGGATTTACTCTCTCTCAAAGATCTATAGTCACTTGCCAAATCATAACATTTCTGGCAAGCTGAAAACAGAAATATAAATATTGATTTGTGTTAGGCACTTGACTTAGAAATGCTTTTTCTGCAAAATGTGAGCTTCCTTGCGGCTGTTAAATGTGATGATATATACTAGAGTTGTTCGGAAACAAAATGATGGACCAAATAGTTGACTCATTAGATAAAAGATTCGTACCCTTGCTAAGACTTAGCTGTTACATTTTGCATTTCCGGAGCTTTAAATTGGGCAATTGTACATTTTATAATGCACGCTAGCTTATTTCTGAACAAGTCTACTGAAAACGGCTTCGTTTTGGACATTTATCTTAAAGACTCATTAGGAGTACAACATGTAATAACCATGGAAGAATTTTCTAGGCGAAATGTTCATTTCTTACCCGTTTTTAGTATACTTAAGGGAATAAATAAGGTAGAGTAGCTTATCTCTAATGGTGAAACACATCAAAGACCTCAAAGTAATTGTAATTGTGCTGCCCACATTATCAGCACTTCGCAAAATGAAGAAAAAACCGAGAAATTGACCTCAAGTAGACTTTGATCATTTATCAAATTTGCGTGTGGAAAGAGTTTATTGCTACTATGAATCTTAACTATAGACATCTTACAGAGAATCCTTTATCACGATTGCAGACTACTGATTATGAAAGACTAGGCATCTAAAAGAAAATGGATAATTCTCTTAACTATGCTCTACAAACTAAATTGAACACATGAAACGAATTTCAAAATATACTTCTTGGGGAAACTATCCTCACTTAGTACAACATGCAACTCAAATGAGCTGGCGCAATGAGGAATTTCCTAAAAGGGGTGAACCTTTTCTGCCCTACGGGAATGGTCGCAGTTATGGTGATAGCTGCTTAACTAATCAGGGCACTCTTATTGATATGCGTCCTTTAGACCATTTAATAAGCTTTGATACTCAACAAGGAACACTACGCTGTGAAGCAGGTTTACTACTCAGTGATATTTTAAAGTTTACAGTTCCTCAGCGTTGGTTCTTACCAGTAACGCCCGGTACTTGCTACATTACAGTTGGGGGTGCTATAGCCAATGATATTCATGGTAAGAATCATCATGTAAAAGGTAGTTTTGGACACCACTTGTCAAAATTTGAGCTGCTGCGCTCAGATGGTAGCAGGCTGATTTGTTCGCCAAAGGAAAATAGTGATTGGTTTGAGGCTACCATTGGAGGTTTAGGGTTAACAGGTATTATTACTTGGGTAGAAATAAGAATGATTCCTATTACTAATCCTTATGTGGATGTTGAAACTGTGCGCTACAATTCCTTAAAAGAGTTTTTTACTCTCTCAAAAGATTCAGATGGGCACTATGACTATACTGTATCTTGGGTCGATTGTTTAGCTCGAGGCAAAAATCTAGGCCGAGGAATATTTATGCGTGGTAACCATAATCAAACACCTTTAAACAAACCTATCAAACACCTAAATAAGACATATAATTTACCTTTAACACCACCTTTCTCATTAGTCAATAAGTGGAGCTTGCAACTTTTTAACAATCTCTATTACCAAAAACCACGCGTCCGCTTAGCTAAGAGGCATTATACTAGTTTCTTCTACCCTCTTGATTCTATTAATAACTGGAATCGATTATATGGCCCCAAAGGTTTTTTTCAATATCAATGTGTAGTACCTATGAAAGATAGTTTTGAGATTATTAAAGCAATCCTAGAAAAGATAGCTGTTGCCAAGATGGGATCATTTCTAGCAGTACTAAAGGTATTTGGGGATAAAGAACCTGTTGGTTGGTTGTCATTTCCTAGAGAGGGTACAACTTTGGCTTTAGATTTCCCATACCAATCCAAAAGTTTTGAACTTTTTGACTGCTTAGACAGCATTGTTAAAGAAGCTGGGGGAGCACTTTACCCAGCCAAGGATGCTCGCATGGGCAGCCCGATTTTCAAATCTGCTTTCCCTAAATGGCAACAATTAGAAAAATACAGAGACCCTAAAATAATGTCGGCCTTTTGGCAACGTGTGCTTAGTGAGGATTAGTTGATGCGCAAAGTACTAATAATAGGTGCTACTTCTGCTATTGCTCAAGCCACTGCTCGCTTATTTGCTGCTACTGGTGACAATCTTTATCTTGTAGCCCGCAATTCTGAACGCTTACAAATAGTGTATGAAGATTTAAAGATGTGTACTACAGGTGAAGTTTATCAATATCTGCTTGATGTTAACCAAGTTGAGCAACATAAAGAACTTTTACAATCAGCTATAGATACGATGAATGGTTTAGATCTAGTACTAATTGCTCACGGAACGCTTCCAGATCAAAAAGCCTGTGAGGGCTCGGTAGAAACAACTTTACAAGAAATTCACACTAACTTTCTATCTACAGTCTCACTGTTAACTTTATTAGCTAATCATTTTGAGCAAGAAGGGCAAGGCAGTATAGCAGTCATTACTTCTGTGGCTGGCGACCGAGGTAGACAAAGTAACTATGTATATGGTTCTGCAAAAGGTGCTTTGACACTATTTCTACAAGGTTTAAGAAATCGTTTGGCAAAAAAAGGAGTGCATGTTCTTACAATTAAGCCGGGCTTTGTAGATACTCCTATGACAACTAACCTTAAAAAGGGCAAGTTATGGGTTTCTCCTGAAATAATTGCTAAGGGAATCTATAATGCTCTAAAACGTAAAAAAAATGTGGTTTATCTGCCTTGGTTTTGGCAAGTAATTATGGCAATCATTAAGGCTATACCAGAAAGTATCTTTAAAAAGCTAAGGCTTTAGTCAAGCAATCAGAAATATAGACAATTATTAAGTGGTTTCTTTAGCAACATCATACTACAATAATAAGTAAGCTCAAATTATATTGAGTAGATTTTATCGCCTTAAGGATTACTATCACTATGTATGTTGAGAATTTGTGGCTGTTTTGTGTAGCACTTTTTACCCTTGGTGCAATTGCTGGATACTTTATGTTTAAACTGCAAATTTGGCTCAATCCAAATAAATACAATGCTTCAAATAGAAAATTTTCTTCTATAGCTGAAGACAACCAAGAAACAAGTGATCTTAGGTTAGTGCTTCAAAAACAAGAAGCAGAATTTCAAAATTATTATCAAACAGTTATAACTCATTATGTAAAAACAGCTAAACTTTTAGAAGACCTTGATGGTGATTACAAGCTTCTCTCACAGCACTTAAAAAGCAACGTCTTTAAAGTTGTGGAGAAGAACGATTTTTATAAAGCTATGAAAGAGGTTAATGCCAAGATTGATGATTTGTCTGCTAATCATATAACAAGTGGGTCAATAGTATTTAAGAAAGGTAATATAGGCTTAGCGCTCAAACAACGCTTAAAATCAGCATTACATTTTTTGCCTAAAAATAAAAGTCAAGGAGTGTTGGGCCAAGCAAATAGAAGTACTAAGCGTAAAAGGAATGAAGAAAGTTACGAAATGCTAAATGATGAAGTCGATTCGAATAGCTTAGCTTCTAGTACTGAAACAATTTCTAACAGCACAAATCAAAGTCCTGTAGATGACAGACACAAATCAATTCAAGAAGCTGTTCAAAATGAAGACCTTTTACAACCTTCCGACAAAGGTACAAAAACTACTAGCACCTCTGAACATAAGAATCCTATTAAGCATGAGGAGTTCTATGCTCAAGATCACAAAACACACACTTCAAGTGCTTCTACTTCTAAAGAAGAAATTGGTATAGATTCCTCATTTAGCAAAGAATAGAAGCGATCATCTTGCATACTCTACTGCTCGAGCTTCTCTAATCACTGTAACTTGAACCTGCCCGGGGTATTCAACATCTTGTTCTATACGATTAGCAACGTCTCTTGCTAACACTACAGCTGAAGCATCATTAACTTGCTCAGGTTCAACAATAATTCTTAACTCACGACCCGCTTGAATTGCATAGGCAGTGTTAACGCCGGGAAAGCTTGTGGCAATGGCCTCAATATTTTCAAGGCGGCGTAAATAGTTTTCTAAACTCTCTCTGCGAGCCCCTGGGCGAGCTGCACTAATGGCATCGGCAGCAGCTACAATAACTGGATACAAAGTTTCTACTAACTCGAGGTTATGGTGGTTAGCAATAGCATCAATAACCTCTTTAGATTCACCAAAACGTCTAGCAAGGCTGGCTCCAATTTCAGTGTGGGTACCTTCAATCTCACGATCTATAGATTTGCCAATGTCATGTAAAAGGCCTGCCCGACGAGCCAAGCTCTCATCCAAACCCACCTCAGCAGCTATTATGCCTGTTAAGTGTGCTACTTGTACAGAATGTTTAAGCACGTTTTGACCATAGCTAGTTCTAAAGTGCATACGACCAATAAGTTGCAGAAGCCCGGGTTTAATCCCCATAACGTTTGCTTCCATTGCTGCTTCTTCACCACGCTCATGTATATAACTTTGCATATCTTGTTGTGCTTTTTGTACTGACTCCTCGATGCGAGCAGGGTGAATGCGCCCATCAGCAACAAGCTCAACTAAAGCCATTTTGGCAATCTCACGGCGGATAGGATTGAAAGATGACAAAAGCACCGCTTCAGGTGTATCATCAATTATCAAATCAACACCTGTTAGTGCTTCAAATGTACGTATATTACGCCCCTCACGGCCAATGATTCGACCTTTCATGGCATCACTAGGAATAGGGATTACTGAAACACTAATGGCAGCTGAAATTTCACTAGCTGAACGCTGAATAGCTTGGCTAATGATATTTGTAGCTTTGCGTTTGGCTTCAGCGTCAGCCTTTTCAAGCTGAACACGAATGCGCACAGCTTTCTCACGTTCGAGTTCCTCATCTAGTTTAGTCAAGATAAGTTCAGTAGCCTGTTCCTTGCTCATTTGAGCAATTTCGTACATTTGCGCCTCAATATCATCTTGTTGTTTACCTAGAGTTTCTTCCCATGCCTGCAAAGTTTTATTATGGTCGTTTAGCTCCCTTTCCATTTCATCAAGTTTGTTGGCTCTAACGTCTTGTTTTTCGCCACGGCGATTTAGCCGTTCTTCTGCCGACTCAAGACGTTCTCTGTCACGTTTTATTTCTTCTCGAGCATCACGTTGTGCTTGTTGCTCACGTTCTATGCTTTCACGTTTTTGCTTAACCTCATCAGCAAAGCGTTGGTGTTCCCGGTCTACCTCTTGCTTAAAAAGGTTACGAGTACGCTCACTCTCTTGCTCAAAACGCCCATGAGCACGTTGTATTTGCAGTCTGCCTGTTTCTTCAGCTTCTTGTAAAAGTCTTTTTGACTCTTTTTGAGCCTGCCCCTGTATTTTAGCAGCCTCTTTTCTAGCTTCTTCTAGTACCTCTTTATCAATATTTTGCCTACGCTGATATCCAAAAAAGAATCCTGCTCCACCGCCCACTAATATACTAAGCAGGATCGTAATAATATCCATAACTTCCTTTCGTATCTAACCTCTTTAGTTACAAGCTAAAAGCACCTATGAAGCATTTGGAAAAGCCAAACCCTAAACTTAAGTATGTATTACTTAATAAACGTTAGTTTGTAAAGCTATTTAATGATTTACTACTGAAATATTTATAGTAATTTTAAAGCGAATTATAGATCTTACGTTCAATAAACTTTAATACCCTTATAATCTATGCTAAATGTTAGAGTATAACAGCAAAAACAGCCTTACATTACATTAGTTCTTAGTTAATGCTTTTCCCTTCAAATATTGAATGAACATTCAAATAGTGAAGTCACCCTTTGAAACTACATAGTCCAAGTTGATTATGTAGAACTTTGGTTTGTAAATTTTGAGTATTTGCCAAGTGTTTAGCAAGTATAATGTTTGCTTGACGTATTTTTTGAAATTCATTTTTTATATCTCCATATTTTTCTAATAGGAGCACTAGGGCTCTTTTGAATTTAACATCATGCGATGCATGATCATTTCAATCAAACTAGGAAAGGCAAAACCTAAAAAAGCAAAGAGCTTATTAGCTATGCCTATAATTAGTATACGATGTTTTTTCTTAACAGAGTACAAGGTGGCTTTCGCAACTCTCTCAGGTAGCATTCGGCGATGTTCACGGCTATTATTGGGGCTATACCTTCTAGCATGTGGAGTTCGAGTAGGTCCCGGGTAGACTGTGAGTACATGAATGTTTTTAGGAGCTAGTGCTACCCGAAGACTACGAGCATAAGAAGCTAAACCACTTTTGCTAGCAGCATAAGCTACTGCACTAGGATAGCTCACAAAGTGGGATAGAGAAGATATAAAAACTAATGAGCCACCAATAGTTATTTTGTTTGCTTGAAGTAATTTTTTAGTAAGTAGTATGGGGCCTAGTAAATTAACATTTAGCACTTTTATTTGATCGTTTATATTAAGTTCTTCAAAACGACCCACAGTACTTATACCTGCACAGTGAATAAAAATATCTACTTTAGGTAAACTATCAGCAAGGTGATCTAAATCTTTTTTTTCATTCAAATCAGCGACTATGAATTTGTATTTGGCTTTTTTATGCTCGAGTTCTAAGGCCACCAATTTTGAACTTTCAATATCTTTATCAATGCCAATAAGCCTATAACCCTCATTTGCGAAACTTAGCATAAGAGCTTTACCAATACCACTAGCAGCACCTGTAATAGTGCATACTTTAGAAAGATTTTGAGCCATATTATTGTTGCAGTAAACTTACAATTAGACCAATTAAACCACCAAATACTCCTCCCCAAATAACTAGCCAGCCAAGATACTTGCGAATCATATCTTGAACAATTTCCTTGACCATCTTAGGGGTTAATTCGTTTAGGCGGTTGTCTATCATTTGCTCAAGCTTAACCGTAAGCTCTCCAGTAAACCCATCACTACTTTCATCTTTAAAAATATCAGTAGCCATTTCATCAATGGTAACTTTTAGTTTTCTTGTAATCGGCTCTTTAAGTGGTTCTAGAGATTGTCTATCAACCAACATGCTAAGCATACTCCCCATAGGAGAAGCAAAAATTGCATCCACTAGATCATTAAATACTTTATCAAAGTCGATTTTTTCTACTAAACTAGGATTAATCCCCTTATTTTCACCAAAAAAAAAGCTTTCTATTTGGTCTTTATTAAAGAACTCTTGCACAATAAGCTTTTTAATACCTACTTTAAATTCCTCAAAGTGATTGGGAATTACGCCTGAGCCATAAAGTAAAGGAACCCTTTCGAAAAGCATATGTATTGCTAGCCAGTTAGTAATGGCCCCAGAAAGAGCAAATAGACCTGCTGTTAGGATGATATTGCCATAAAAAGGCGAAATATATCCTATTATTATCATTGCTGCAGCAATTAGATTAGTTATTAAGCTTTTCATAATTTTGTTTAGCTTATAAGCCCTTCAAAAAGATTTTTCTAAAATAAAAACTACCCCCTGTGCAAAGGCTAAAAGTGCTTGCCTGTATAATTGCTAATTTGCCCGTTTTTTGCTTGAGGATCACTTATAATAGGGATGCAGATACTAAGTTTCTTGAAGAAACTTAGTATCTTTCCTAACCATTAGTTAAAATTAGTATTACTCAAAAGCTTTGCCTACGACAGCGCCAGTATCACTTAGAAAACCTTGATCTTGCCCATCTATAGTAATATGAACAGTATTACTATTACCAGAACGTACATAAACGGGCAAGTCAAAAGTAAAACTCTCCCCCGATTGAGCCATACGGTACACTAGTCTAGAGTCATCACTTCTCTCTGTACCATTATAAATCTCTAGCCAAGATAGTTTTCCGATATCAATGGTGATTTTGCGAGTATCAGAACTTCCTAAGTTAGACGTTGCTGTTTCATTGCTAGCATTTTCTGTTGCACTATTGTCATTTGCAGCACTGTTTTGGTCAGACAGTATAGCCTCAGTTGCCGTATCTTCCAAATTAGTGCTATCTACAACATCATCAGTGACTACACTACTTTGATTAACTTCAGTTGTTGAGGTTTCTAAACCTGACGCTTCTATATTAGCACCTGTTTCTACAAGGGCATAAGAAAGAGCTATATTCTTGCTAACATCTATTGTTTCTTCAATAGTCTCATAACCTTCTAAAGAAATTTGTAAAACCTTTTGCTCAGCAGGGGTAAGTGGCGCTTCATTGATAGGAGTAAAACCTAAATCATAGTTATCCAAACTAACTCTTGCGCCTTCGGGAACTGTTGTTAGAGAAAAAATTACTAGATCATTGGTAGGTAAAGCACTCTCATTGCTTTCATTATCAGAATCTTCATTGTAGGGTAATGCAAATGCTTCTGTAATCACATCAGATTCTTCAACTTGCTCTGAAGAATTTTCTATAAGAGGTGTGGCTTCAGGTGTAGCAACAGACGTTTGTGTCCAAGGCAAATTAAAAAGCCAACCAACTTTACTATCAGGTAATGTAAGAACCCTCCAAATTCCTACCAGCAACACTGCAAGTGTAGCTAGGCTAAGCAAAATAACCCACAAGTGTGTATTATTGCTAAGCACTGATAGACCTCTATTCCTTTTTTCCCTTTTTTCCTTTAGCTTTAAATTTGGTCTGGATTTTTTAATGCTTCTAGATGCTGAGACGCCATAGCGCTCCTGATTATAAAGCTCTAAAATAGGTTTTTCCTCGAGCCCTATTGCTTGAGCATAAAGCCTTAAAAAATTGCGAGTATAGACATTTTCAGGTAAGTCATCATAACGGCCCTCATCAAGAGCTTTGAGGTATTCTTTGCGCACATGGGTAGTACTAGCTATATCACTTAGCTCGAGCCCTTGGTATTGACGTGTTTCTTGTAAGACTTTCCCTAATTGACTTTGTGATTTTACTCCACCATCTATAATAGCTGGGTCAGGAATATTGTTTATTGTTTGAGTTGTATTAATCATTTGATTCATCAGACACGACCTATACTTAAATGTTACAGTTTTAAGGCTAAGAGTTGTTCAAAAAACTGCTATTTGTTAAATTTTACACGTTTTAAGAATGTTTTGCTATAGATTTAAGATTTATGGCAATTTCTGTTGCTAGCTTAACATTTTCTTTAAGTAAGCGGGTATTAACTTCTAAAGTGCTACCTTTTGAAAGTTCTGTAAGCCGTGCTAGCAAGTTAGGAGTTACTTCGTTGCCAATTATGTTTTGCCTATTAATTTCTTCTTGTGTTTGGTTTAACCAAACCTCAAGGTCAATATAATCTAAACCTTGTGAAACAGGTTTTGCAACTAAAAGAGCACTTGAATTTAGCTCCTGCTGCCTCTGAAAGCACTCAGCAATTTCTTTAGAGCTATCAAGCTGTACTGGTACATAATGGTCTGTTTCACTAAGATAAAAACCCGCTAGCTTTTCAGTGCGATAGCCAATTAAGGGAATTCCCAAGCTTTCTAAGCGTTCTCTAGTAGCACTTATATTCAAAATAGATTTGAAGCCTGCACAAACTACTAATACAGGGTAACGTGATAATGCTATTAGATCAGCAGATTCATCAAAGGGATTTTTATGCACGCCACCTATACCACCTGTAGAGAAAACCTTAATGCCTACTAAGGAGGCTATTTGGCAGGTAGTAGCAACAGTAGTCCCTGCGTTTTGTTTCTTAGTAAGTAAAGCACTCAAGTTCCATAAAGAAGCTTTCTCTGCATTACTGCTAGCTAAGTTGCTTAGCTGAGAATCATTCAGCCCAACTACTATTTGCCCTGAGAGAACACCAATAGTAGCAGGCACAGCACCACCTTCAAGAACAATAGCTTCTAATTCTCGTGCAACTTCTAAATTTAGAGGTTTTGGTAAGCCATGAGTAATCAAGGCAGATTCAAGAGCTACAATTGCCTTATCACTAGACATTGCTTTTTGAACTGAAGGGTTAATGTAAAGGTTATGAATGTTTTGCAAAGGGAGAACCTACATGTCAATTGCTTGAACTAAGATTAACCTGATTCTTGGATTTCCCTGATTTTTCTGTACTTGAGTGTTGAAAAAAGAGGGTGAAGGTTTTTGTGCCTACCCTGTAAGGGTTTGAAAATAGGCAAGGGTAAAATTCTGGAATTATTGCTTAGAGGAAGTTAGTAGATAATAATTGACATGATGAAACCCTACTAACTTCTAACTACCTATTAGTTCAAATTCCAACAGAGATTCACAAGCATTTACAATTAGGTACTTAGTTAAATGTAATTGCCTTCCTTAAGTGCATTTATAACCTTATTAACACTTTGTTCTAAAGTTTCTTTGTCAGTCTCACAAATAACCTCGGGATTCAGAGGTTCCTCGTAAGGATCATCAATGCCTGTAAAGCCTTTTATTTCACCAGCTCGAGCTTTTGCATAAAGTCCCTTAACATCACGTTTCTCACACACTTCTAAAGGAGCTTTAGCATAAATTTCCATAAAATTTTTAGTCATCTCACGTACTTCTTCACGTATGCTTCTATAAGGGCTAATAGCAGCAGTGATAGCAATTACTCCATTACGACTTAGCAAATTGGCCACAAAACCAATGCGCCGCACATTAATATTTCTATCTTCTTCACTAAAGCTTAAACCTTTAGATAGGTTTTGCCGTACTATATCACCATCTAAAATTTCTATCTTACGATTAATAGCATTTAAGTGCTTTTGTACTTCTCTTGCAATGGTAGTTTTGCCGGAACCACTTAAACCTGTAAACCATAATGTTACGCCTTCTTTTTCCATAAATTCTCCAAATTAATCAAAAATTTCATCTATAGCCACAAGTTACCACATTAACTTTTTGACATCAAAATAGTGGAATAATCCTCCTCTGTTTCTCACAAGACTCAGCATGTTTTGGGGGTAGGATTACTTAATATGTCATTACTTGCAAATGGTGGTTTCATTCTATTTGTTATCATTGGGGTATCTATTTTTGCCCTTTATCTCTTCTTAGAGCGCCTATTTTATCTTTTGAAAGAGCCTTCTGACACTGATGTTTTAATGGATGATGTTAATGCAGCGGTGAATGACCGTGACCTTGATGAAGCTCTAGCTATTTGTTCTGAGCATGGTGGTCCAGTAGCTCGAGTGCTCGAGTACGCTCTAAGTCGTTTGCCCTATGGTCGTGCAGCAGTAGAGTCTGCTTTTGAAGAAGCTACCTTAGAAGAAGAGCAAATCCTTACTCGTAATTTAAGTACCCTAGCAATTATAGCTCAAATCGCACCACTTTTAGGACTTTTGGGTACTGTTACAGGTATGATTATAGCTTTTGACGAGATTTCAAAACAAGGCACCGGTAATCCTGCACTCTTAGCAAAAGGCATTGGTCAAGCACTAGTTACCACAGCAGCAGGCCTTATTGTAGCGATTCCTGTGCTAATGGGTCATAATTATCTGAGTAGACGTGTTGATGATGTTCTTACTGAGATAGAGCGTCGTCGTGAAGAACTTATGGGCCGCGTGGTACAAGTGATTGCTACCAAACGTAAGGACCCTGAAAGTGGTCAAGTTACCCCAAGACCACAAACATCAAAAAAAAATGATAAAAAATCGCCAAACCCTTTTAGAACAGGAGTAGAGTATGAAACGTTCGATCCGGCGTAAACGCTTGCAAGAACGGATTTTGCTTGAGCTTACTCCTATGGTAGATGTGGTCTTTTTATTAATTATTTTCTTTATGGTTACAACTACTTTTATTGACTTTGAGTCGGGACTACCTATAGACTTACCCCAAGCTCAAAGCGCTGAGCAACAAAATTCTAACTTACCAACTGTAACAGTAAACTCAAACCAAGAATTGTTTGTGGGGAAAACTGCTGTAACGATTGATCAGTTACAAGATGCCTTATCTCAAACTATGAGTGGTAGCGATTTGGATATTGTAGTTTTACGTGCTGATGCAGAAGTGCCTCATGGTCTTACTGTGCAAGTAATGGATAAAATAAAACAATCGGGGGTAAGAAGAGTCGCTATAGCAGCAGCGACTAGTAATTAATTATAATGGAATTATTTTGAAATTATGATAGCTATACCAATAGTACGCAGACACCCTAAGGATACTGAACCTAGTGAACGTAGACGCTCTTTTTTGCTTTCACTCACTCTTCATTTAGCCTTACTATATATTTTTATTTATTTACAAAGCTTACCTAAGCCTACTCCTCCAACTGAAAGTTATTTAGTTATTGATCTAGGTATACCCGCTAAGGGTGAGGTGAGTTTGGCTGCTACTGTTTCTGAACCTGCACCACAAGGTGATGCTGTTGAGGTAGCTGATAATAACATTGGCACTCCGCAAAGCTCTACCCCAGCCCCTGCAGAAGAGGCAACTCCTCAAACTTCTCCAGAAATAGCTGCATCATCAGCACCACAAGTTACTCCAACAACAGAAGTAACTACTGCCAACAATACAGCAGAAACATCACCTCCCCCTTCTCCTAGTACACCTGCTAGCTCGAGTGTAGAGACCGCTTCTGAAGTAAGAGTGGCAGCAGCGACAAGTATTCCTACTCCACAAGTACAAAGGAATGCACTGCAACCCCGAGAAATACCTACCCCACAAGCTGAAGCTTCGGTATCAGAGACGCAAGTTGTACCAACTCCACAAGTTATAACCTCAGCAGTCGCAACACTAAATGTGCCTACTCCTCAGGTACAAGCTTCAGTAACAGAAGCTCAAAGTGTACCTACCCCGCAAGTGCAAGCTTCAGTAGCAGAAGCTCGAAGTGTGCCTAAACCTCAAGCTCAATCTTCAGTGGCAGAAGCTAGATCTGTACCTAAACCAACAGCACAATCATCATTAGCAGAGGCACGGTCTGTGCCCACCCCACAAGTGCAATCTTCAGTAACAGAAGCACAAGCTGTACCTACTCCACAAGTAAATGCTTCCTTGGCAACATCTCAAGCTGTGCCGACTCCACAAGTAAATGCTACTGTAGCAAGTGCTCAAGCTGTACCAACTCCACAAGTAAACACTTCTTTGGCAACGTCTCAAACTGTACCAACTCCACAAGTAAATGCTACCGTAGCTACTGCACAAGCTGTACCAACTCCACAAGTAAATACTTCTTTAGCAGTATCCCAAACTGTGCCGACTCCACAAGTAAATGCTACTGTAGCTACGGCTACTGCTGAAGCTACTGAGAGCTTATCTTCACCACAGGTACAAGTTGCTGTGAATGCACCTCAAACAGCTAGTCGAACTACAGGAGAAGCTACTGGGCAAAATCAAGAAGCTGAAGCAACTACTGGTAACCCAAATTCTCAAACTGGACCAGAAAGTCCCGCAACGGGTCCCAACAATAATAGGAATACCGCAGGCCCAAGCCAAGGTAATAATCCTACTGGTAACGCTAATGCTCGGCAGTCTGATGGCCCACAAGGTGGTGATGGACCTACTCCACGCCAAACAGCAAATGCAGATAATCCCAATTTGGATAACAGAGGTGCAGCCTCACAGCCTAATGGTTCTAATCAACCTACTGGGGCTCCACGCCCTCCTGCTGAACCTTTCCGAGAAAGGCTAGAGCGTCCTTTGGCTGTAATGGTTGATAATGTAGGTGGCTACCCACAACGAGGTTTCAAAGAGGCTTCAGCTATTTATGAAATGCCTGTCGAGGGTGGTTACACTCGCTTAATGATGGTTTTTGATAGAAGTAATCCGAGTAGTGTAGGACCTGTTCGTAGTGCTCGAGACTACTTCCATACTTTATCTGAAGGATTAGGTGGCATCCTTGTTCATGATGGGGGTTCACCAGCAGCATTACAGCAAATTGCGAAAAGTAACACGCCTACCTTTAATGCCTACTCAAGTGGTGAGCTTTTTGCTCGAGAATCCTCCCGCAGTGCCCCTTATAACCTTTACAGCACAGGCACAAAACTACGCGAGGCAATAAACAGGCTCAATTTAAATAGTTCCCGAACACTTTCAGGTACAATGTATCGCCCTGATGAAGGTTTACCTGAAACTGAACAGAATACAGCTTACAATACTGGAGCTTATAAAAGTAGCTTTAGGTATATCTCGAACCTAAATCTTTATCAGTGGCAACGCAATGGTTCAAACGCTAGTGATGCTTATGGTGAATCTGTTTTAGTTGATGCTGTTGTTGTTGCTAAAACTGCTGTCCAAAAAATCCCCGGTGATAATGCAGGACGTCTTTATGTTTCGCTAAGTGGTGGTAATGCCACTTTGTATTTGCGTGGTAAAGAAGTACAAGGTCGTTGGTCTCGAGAAGGTGGCTTTAGTTTTTACAGTAGTAGTGGCGATAAGGTCGACTTAACGCCTTTTAAACACTGGGTAGTTTTTAGCTCACCTTAGCTCACCTTAGGTAACCTTGGTTTTGCAAATAAGAAATAACCCCCTTACTAATAGCAGTAGCAGGACGCTTGCTATCTTTTAGAAAAATGACATCTTTAGGATTACTTAGGTAACCCATCTCTACAATAAGCCCCGGGGTGCTCATTGCAATAACATGCTGAAAACGCAGGTGATTAAAGGCATAATACTTGTGCATATTAGCAGAAATATTGGTGTTGTCATGGGGAAGCTTTGAATTAGCTAGAAAGGCTTCATCTATATGTTTTTGTAGGACTTTATCAAGGTTGTTACGCAAGGGTTCAAAATAAGCAGATTTATAGCCACGTCTTTGAGTGCTGCTATCAATACTATCGGCGTGTAAAGAGATAAAAAGATCAGCCTTGTAGCTAGGAGGAATAGTAGCAGATAACAAATCTACTTCGATGCCATAAGACTCGAGCTGCTTCTTAACAATTTCCCCCACTGCTAGATTAACCTCTAGTTCAGAAATACCATTAGCTTCTCCACCTGTACTTGTGTGCAAAGCAGTAATCTCCGGGTGCTCCCCTGCTTTCCAATGACCAATTTGAATTCCTACTTTTGTAGGTTTGACTCTTTTTAAGGAGGTCCTAGAAAAATTGCTTGTGGTCGTTGCTACCCCAGTTACTTTAGGAAGCGATTTAGCATTAGAACTTTGAGGGTAAGCTTTTATTAAGACAAGTAATATAAGAAAGCACAATAAAAGAGCCGTGCCAAGTGCACGACGGCGTTTAGCCTTTTGCTCTATCTCCCGCTTGTGCTTTATGCGTAAATCAAAGTAAAAATTTTCAAAGGTCCCGAGCGGTCTGCTATTGTTACGGTAACGCACTAACTGAAGTTAGCACAAGCTTAGAGTAACCTTAAGGAAAAATTCGCTGTGCAGTTAAAATTGCCCCATTAAGTATTTAAAATATAAGTTTTTATAGAAACTTATAGACACTACAATGAGTGTGTGGGACTTACTAATTTAACTATCACCGTTTCGCCTTACTAGAAGGCCTATCTCTTTTCAGGTGATGAAAGTATCGAAAGGAATACATATTGGCACGCCCATATAAGGATCTTTAATAATTTTGGCACTAACAGCAAAAACTCTTTGTAAGACTTGAGGTGTTATTACCTCTTTAGGAGTACCTTGAATCAATATTTTTCCCCTCCAGAAAGCTACTATATTTTTAGCATAACGTGAGGCTTGGTTAAGATCATGCAAAACCATAACAATAGTACTAGTTTTTTCACTATTAAATCTTTTTAAGAAATTTAGCAAAGTTAACTGATGTGCTATATCTAGAAAAGTTGTAGGTTCATCAAGTAACAAAACAGGTGTATCTTGTGCTAGAACCATTGCCAAATAGGCACTTTGCCTTTGACCACCTGAAAGATTATTTAAAGGCTTGTCAGCAAACTTGCTTATACCCAATTGTTCAAGAGCCCAACTAATTACTTTATTATCTTTTTTATTTAAAATACCGAAATAATTTTGATAGGGAAAACGCCCATAGGAAACCAATTCTCTCACAGTTAAATTTTCTGGAGCATAAGGATCTTGGGGCAGAAGTGCAATTTGTTTTGCTACTTCTCTATTAGATTTTTGATAAATATCTTCATTATTTAAATAAATTTGCCCTCTTTTTGGTTTTAAAGCTCGAGCCAAAGCCTTAAGAACTGTTGATTTTCCTGAACCATTAGGGCCTACTAAGGCTGTAATTTTTCCTTTGGGGATTTCTAGATTTAAATTTTCAACAACTATCTTATCATTATAAGCTAATGTAAGGTTCTTGGTGTGCAGCACATCTTATAGTTTAATTGATTTATTTAACGTATAGGAAAACTATCAATACCTAGTTCCCTTAATTGCGCTTGGATTCCATCAATCTCACTATTAGGGAAAGGACCTATATACAACCTATAAATGTTTTCATTAGCACTTTCTTGGACAGCATAGCCATATTGCTCTAGTTTCTGCTTCTGCTGGAAGCCAAGGTCACTACGCTGATAAGCTCCCACTTGTAAGTAGTAAGAGTAAGAGTCTGCGTCAGGATTGGTACTATAGTCAGTACTAGCACTGGTAGAGCTTTCTTGTTGTGGCAGGGCTTGCTGAGTAGCAGCTTGTTGAGCAGCAGGCTGTTGAGTAGTAGCTTGTTGAGTATCAGCCTGTTGAGCAGCAGCTTGTTGAGTAGCAGGCTGTTGAGTGGTAGGCTGTTGAGTAATCACTGTATTTGCTGCACTTGAAGCCGTATATGCATTTAAGTATCTTTCAAGTTCAACGACACGTGCTTCAAGGCTAGAAGCAAGTACTTCTAGGTTTACTATGCGCTCGAGCAAACTACTTACATACTCTTCTGAGTATTCAGGTGTTTCTATATAAGAATTTGGAGAAATATTTGGAGCAGTTGGTGTTAAAGAATTTTGTGCTAAGGCACTACCAACAGTAAAACATATAAATATGCATACTAGTGTTATAATATTTTTTTTCATAATGTATTTTACCCTAGCTTCGATGACAGTCAAGTTTTCTTAAATTGATGCAGCTTTAAGTTGACTCATAGTAAAAAGTGGATTAAGCTCTATGCCTACCTCTGCTAATTTAGCCTTGCCCCCTGCTTCACGGTCTATAACGCATACAGCCTTATTAATCACAGCCCCAAGGTCACGCAAATCTTGGGTTGAGAGTACAATCTGCCCACCTGAAGTTACTACATCTTCTACAATGAGAAGTTTTTTACCTTTTACTTCACCACCTTCAGCAAGCTTGCTAGTACCATATTTTTTAGCTTTCTTTCTTACAAAAAAAGCTGGTAGAGATGTAACCTGTGAAAGCATAGTTACAAGGGGTATGCCACCTAACTCTAAGCCAGCAAGGGCGTCTATATCACTAGGTATTAAGTTTTGCATGGCTCGAGCAATTTCTCTTAACAAAGCAGGATCACTCTCAAATAAATACTTATCAAAATACTCATTAGCTATAGTACCTGAACGCAATAAAAACTCTCCCGTTATATAGGATGTTTGGTAAATGGCAGCAGCAAGTTGGTCTTTTGTCATTTGTACAGCATAAGCAGATAGACATAGGTGTTTGTGAGGATGTCCTTGGTAAGGTAAAATCGTGTTTCTGTAAACACTAAATGTGTCTAACACAATGCAAGAGGCTAGAATGTGATTTAAACACTTCTAAGTAAATCTTTGTAAGTAACTTAATGATTTGTTAAGGGGCACCATACACTATAATTAGTGCTATTAACAAACTATATTCAGTCAAACTCTTGATTTATTATATGGCAAATTATATTATTTTTGTACAAGGTTAGTGTATATCTTATACCAAAATATCTGAATCTAGGTGGGTGACCCTATTTTAATCACTAACTTTGTAATTGGAGGTTTTTAATGATTTATAGGTTAGTAATGTCTAGTTTTATGGTTGTTTTATCTACAACTATAGTATTTATCTCTTGGGCACAAGATTCAGGGCAAGCAGAAGAAGTGGTTGGTGAAAGCTCGGAATTAACTCAAAATGAATCAAGGGAAGATCTTGACGTATATATTGATGCTCTTATACAAGGTGAGGAAAGTGATGATTTAACTGAGTTATTTAATGCTACTTTAGCTAATCTACCATCTGTTGGAGATTATTATTTAGTTGAGGGCGATTTACCTATGACTGAAGCTGACGTGCGACGACACTTGCGATATTTAGCAAACACTATATCAGAAGATGAAGAAGAAAGAACTGCTCCTGAAGCATCTTTTGCTGTAGATGAAAATGGCAATTTATCTTACTGGGAAAACATTGAGGAAAGGCATTTGACTTATGCTGTGGATAGGGCATCGTTTGATACAATGTTTGGAGATGAGGCTCAGGAACACTATGATCTAATAGTTAGTAACATGGAGGAAGCCTCGAAAGACTTAGAGGAGGCTTGTCCAGAAAGTGGTATTGATTATGAACACCTTGAACAGTTTGATGGCAATCCTAGTCATTTAGATGTTGACTTTATTGTAGATGTACAAGAGTTGGGTGGTGCTACTATTGCAACTGCCTTTTTTCCCCACTATGCTATTGACAGACGTTACATTCACATTGATGAAAGCTACTTTACAGCTAATTACAACTTGGTAGGTATTTTACGTCATGAATTACTACATACACTCGGCTTTCGTCACGAACATGCACGCAAAGAAGTAGTAGAATTTATAAAAGAGCGTTCAATCAGTGCTGGTTATAATATTAACTGTGGTTTTGGTTTTAAACTAGAACAGATACTATTTCCTATAGAAGCTAAAGGGGAAGTAGGGGAAGTTGACTTGGTTTCAGCGACAATTTACCCTTGTGAGGCTGCTGGTCTTGGCACTAGAGACTTTGAACTTTCAAAGGGAGATATTGCTGCTATCAAAGCAATTTATGGGCCAAAGGATAGAGAAATAAATTAAAGGAGCAAATTAACTAGATACAGAAAAGGTAAATTTTAACGAATTTTCCCGCACTCCATTTAGGATAAGTAATGAGGAATCAGGGTTCCTTACCTACTAAGTGCCCTATAAGTATTCTCATCTTACTAAGCTAGGGGTGTTCATAAAGTCTAGATAATAAGCATAAATACAATATAAAGTTTTAACTTCTTATTTATCAGCTAATAGGTATTAGATGTAGGATTAATTATAAGTTTGGTCAAATATTTATATTGCAACAGAAGTTTTATGTTTTGTTGTTCGTTGTGTCTGTAGCATTGTAATTTGGCAGCTTTTACAAAGTTCTTATGAATATACTATTTGACCAGTACAGGATTACCAAGTGTTCATTAGGTTTACTCAAGTAAGTATTTATATCCTTAGAGAATCCTCTCATAATAGCTAAATCCGTGAGGAGGTTGAGTTTTATGCAAGTAAACTTGTTGCGTTTCTTAAAAGTATTTATACTTATAGCACTAAATTCTTTAGTCACAACTACAATTCAACAAGAAGCAAAAATTGTTGAAAATAGCAGTAATCAAATAGCTATGTTAGAAGCAGAAATTAAAGCTGTTAAAAAAGAGATTGATTACTTAGAGTCTTGGAGTAAAGGGGCTAGACAAGCTCGTAAAGATGCTAAAACTCGAGAAGAGGCAATCTCTTCTTTTTTCATTAAAGAAATCGAGGTTAATAAATTAAATATTACAAACCTCGAAAGTCAATTAGCTGCTGCTGGGGAACTAGAAGCCCCTAACTCTCAGATAGTAAAGCTTGAAAATCAACTTGTCATTGAGAAGGAAAAATTAGCAGAACTTAAAGTTGTAGTAGAAGATCTAAAGCAATTAGGAGTTTCACCTTATGAGAAGGCAATGGCTGCTTTAGAAGTAGATGTTGAAATTGTTAAAAAAGAGGTTGAGGAATTAGAAGTTTGGTGTGAAGAGGCTTCTCAAGCCCTTGAAGATGCTAAAGCTCAAAAAGACAAGGTAATATCTCCTGCAGAAAGTGAGAATACAACAAGTTCTCAAGGAGAGGAAGTTTTTGCTTTTTTACTTAAACAAACTGAGATTAATAATTCAAGGATTACAAGCCTCGAAGATCAATTGGCTACTGCTAAGGCAGATGCAACCAATCTGAAAGCATTTCCAGATGGGAATACTAAGGAATTAGCAGTTGCTAACTCTCAGATAGTAAAACTGGAAAATCAACTCTTTACTGTGAAAGAAAAATTAGCAGAGGTTGAAAGCGTAGCAGATGAGGAAATAGTTTATAGTTTAATAGTAGAATTTGAGGGTGGTAATGTGTACGATAATTTCTCTAAGGTTTTAAAACTACTACATAATTCTAATTATGACTGGGATACATATGAAATCTCTGCTAAAGGGGGTTATTGTACTGCTCTATTTGATAATGATGTATTCAATGACATCACAAAAGAATTTCCGTGCACTGCAAACATAAGGGATTTACTGAAAATATGGAATGACCCATCACCCTTACCCACCTCAGAAGAATTACTAGCAGAAGATACATTTAAAGTTCCTAAACTTAAAATAGAGAAATCCTCATTTTTTCATAGTTTTACTACAATAGGAATTAGCCTTGAAGAAGCTCAGAAAAAGTATGATGATTTAGAAGAGCTTGTAAATAATTGGTCTGGTAAGATAATAGATGACTGTAATACCCCTCTTACAAGAGAAAGTATAGAAAACTGCGCTATAATTAGGGCTAAGTTTCCAAACTATAAGATTACCTTTGAATTTGATAATAAAAAAGAGTTTTTTTTGAGAAATGATGACCTAAAACAGTTACGCAATAGCAACAGAGAGCTTCGCTCTAATGTACAAATATATTTTCCTGATCATCTCGCTTTTCTTTATAAAGAGATAGAAAATTATACTCCACAACCTTTATTTTCTATGATCTCTTTTGGATTACCAAAAAAAGTAACAGATAGTTGTAGTAGAAGCCCACAGGGAGGGATAAGAAGCAAGTTTGCTCAAGGGGCAATGTGGAGCTATTTAAATAGCTCCTCGATTTCTGAGTGCATCGATAGGTGTATAACAGGTGATTGCCCTGAAGTAGTTCTCATCGATGAACCAGTTTTCCATCATCCAGACATTATTGAGGCATTAGGACTGAGTCAATCGGGAAGCGGAGTTGCTGAAAGCGGTAACGGTAATTGTAAAAAAGTGTCAGATGATGAGCTAGAAGGCTTATCTGACGAAAAGCTAAGAAGTTTTCACGGTACTCACTTAGCGGGTATTATTGCTTCAGCAAATAATGAAGTGGGTTTTGTAGGAATGTCACCAAAAGCTAGGATTAGTTCTTATGATATAGCGGAGGCACCTGTAGATAAAATTCACCAAATTATACAAGAATTTGTTTATCCCTATGCTTCAGGCCTTAAACAGCCTTTCCCAATATTTGTATACGCTAGCAGAATGGGTGGATATTTAGACGATTATTTAGAAGATAATGGGCTTTTGACGGGTAAAGAATACCGTGAGACTCATAATATGGCAAGAGCTATTATAGCTGATGTTACTGACCAGTTTTGGGTCGTTGCACTTGGTGAGCACAGAGAAACTGATACAGACTTTCCTAGCTCTACGGTAATTGAATCTTTGACTCCAATGGCTCCACAAAACCTAGCTGAGGAACAAAATGTTTTATTAGTTGGTGGCTGTACCAACTGTTCAACTGACTGTACCAACTGTTCAACATCTCCTATAGAACTCTATCCAGATGTATTTACCGCTGAAAAAAATTATGTTCATGTTGTAGCACCTGCAGAAAATATAGTATCCCTTTTAGATGAATCATCACATGGTTCTTTAAGTGGCACATCTCAAGCTACTGCATTTGTTGGTGGTCTTTCTGCTGCTATGCTTACGTGTCATAGGGAAAAGTATCAAGTTCCTAGTCAATTGAAAGAAATGATTCTAGTTACCTCAAAGCCTTTTAAAAAGAGTCCTGATCAAGAATATGTAGCAACTGGTGTTATTGATCCCTTGCTTGCCCTTAAGGACCCTAAATATGTATGGTTAAAAAAAGATTCTTCATATGAGCCAGTATTAGTGTCAAGGTGGTGCATTAGAGATATTAATTATTCTAGTGTTAGTGCTAATTCTGTACTACCCTCAGAACAAATAGTTATAACTAAGGATCTGAGGAGGATTTTTACACAGGAATCAAATCAACACTTTTTATATGTAAAACCTAGTAGTCACATGGATAGATTAGGATTTTTGGAAAGCATAGGTCCTGTCACAATAGATAATGCGTATAGCGAGCCTGTCCTAGCACTTATAGTGGAATGCAAGCTAGGACATTTTGAAGAATGTCGTGAGGCAGCAAAAAATGGAGAAGGTGTTAAGCAAATTAAGCTAAATGAATTTAAAGACTTAGTGTTCGGATCACAAGTACCATACTTTGATATACCCAAAATTCCTAAGGCCCCTGATTCATACTCAAAAGCTCAAAGGGTATGTGAAGACCTTTTTTTATCTAATGGGAGCTAAAAAATAACTTTGTTTTTATTAACACAGACAAATTCAGTGCTGACTTTTATTGCTGCTGAATAATAAATTGGTTTATCAAACCTTTTAAATATCTAACTACTTAATTAGGAGGTTACATATGAAAACTAAGCAGATAATGATTTTACATTACAACGGTACAATTTGGAAATTCTATATCGTCTGGAATTACGCAGCTTGAGGAAGCGAGTCCAGAAGGTCTAGAGGTGGGTCAATGCGACCAGAGATTAGTCCCCTACGGTATCTGTAAAATGATTGCTTGCTCTCTCTACGAGCTACCTCTATAAGCCCATAAGCTACTACTCCTAACCCTAAATGCCCTCCTATTGTTTGTTCTGTTCTATATCTGAATCCTTGCCACCCTAGCTCTTGCTTTAGCCCTCTTATCACCTCTTCTATTCCCTGTCTCACCTTATAATGCCCTATTATCTCTTTGTCCTCTAGCTCTAAATCGTTTGTCACATAGTATTTCTTCCCTCTCCTCACTATCTTCACTTCAAAGTCCATTCCTCTTAGCTTTCCTACTTTTGTCCAGTAGGGTCCTCTATGCCTTTTCAACTGCTTTCCTCGCAGCACTCTGTTCCTCTTTAATCGCGTCACAAACGACCAACCGTAGGCATGTATCTGCTTCAGAATCTTCTTTGAACCGTACCATGAGTCAAATAGTACATAATCAGGTTTTAGCCCTTTTTCTTTTGCCCATGCTAATAGCTCCAATGCTAGTTCTTGCTTACTTACCTCTCCAAAGTAAAGTTTGATCTTTAACGGTATTCGCACTTTACCATCTGTCCAGATCAGCAGCACTATCCCGAAACCATAGCAATAGTGTCCATTGCCATCTCGTAATTTCGGTAGCCACATTTTTCCCCTTCCTGATCTGGCTATTACTGTATCATCAAGAACCAAGTAGCCCCCTTCAAGTCCACCTACCAGCATTTTTAAGCCTATGGCTATCTCACTTACCTTTGCTAAAATCGAGTCTATTAACAATGCTCTATAGATAGTATCGTGTGCACAGTCCATTCCATCTGCCATGGCTGAAGAACCACTTGCCTCAACTGCTTTCAATATGGCTTCTAGTGCTTTAACTATCCTTTGTGTTAGACTCATCTTAGGGCTCCTTGGTTTTGATTGAGCCCTATTTTACTTTATTTTCCCTCCTGCGTAATTCCAGTATCGTGTTATTGCTTGGCTGGATAGTATTTAACTTAGCAATTTCTGAACATAGTTCGCATGAAAATATGCTTGCTTTTAGTGAGCCTGAAAAGGTAATAAATAGTTGTAGTAACGGCCCACAGGGAAGAATGACCAAGTTTGACCAAGGAGCAATGTGGAGTTATCTAAACCTTTCCTCAATGCCTGAGTGCATCAACAGTTGTGAAGGGGATAATTGCCCTGAGGTAGTTCTCATTAATACACCAGTTGCCCACCATCCAGACATTACCGAGGCATTGGGAGTTTCAGAAACACCCTCTAATGAAAGCTGTGAAGCAAAGCCAGTTGATTCAGTTGATAATCTATCTTATGAGAAGCAAAGACTCTTTCAGGGCACTCACTTAGCAGGCATAATTGCTTCAGCAAATAATGAAATAGGTTTTGTAGGAATGGCACCAAAAGCTAAAATTATTTCTTATGACATAGATAAGATAAATATACACAACATTCAGCAAATTATACAAGAGTTTGCTTACCCCTATGCCTTTGGGGATAAAGGGTCTTTTCCAATATTTGTCTACGCTAGCAGAATGAGTGGGTATTCCAATGATTTTTTAGAAGAAAATATTTATGGGCAAATGCTTCTAAGAAGTGAATACTATTATGACAGGCATAATATGGCACGAGCTATTATGACTGATAGTAGCCAGTTTTGGGTTGTTGCACTTGGTGAGCCTAGTGAAGTTGATAAAGAAATATTCTCTGGTTCTACAGTAGTTGGGCCTTTGACACCAATGGTCCCACAAAACCTAGCTGAGGAACAAAATGTCTTATTAGTTGGTGGTTGTACCAATTGTTCAACACCTTCTGTAGAACTTTATTCTAATGTATTCGCCGCTGAAAAAAATTATGTTCACGTTGTAGCACCTGCAGAAAATATAGTATCCCTGTTAGATGAATCATCACACGGCTCTTTAAGCGGCACATCTCAAGCTACTGCATTTGTTGGTGGTCTTTCTGCTGCTATGCTTTCTTGTCATGGGGAAAAGTATAAAGTTCCTAGTCAATTGAAAGAAATGATTCTAGTTACCTCAAAACCTTTTGAAAAGAGTCCTGATCAAGAATATGTAGCCACTGGTGTTATTGATCCCTTGCTTGCCCTTAAGGATCCTAAATATGTATGGTTAAAAAAAGATTCTTCATATGAACCAGTACTAGTGTCAAGGTGGTGTGCTCGAGATATCAACTATTCTATTCTTAATGAAGAATCTCCATTATCTGTAGAAGAGAAAGTCTTAACTCAGAACCTGAGGAGAATATCTGTACAAGAACCAAATAAACACTTTTTATATGTTAAGCCTGATGAACACAGAGAGGAATTAGGATTTTTGGAGAGTGTAGGTCCTGTCACAATAAATAATTCGTATAATGAGAGGCTAGCACTTGTAGTAGAATGCAAGCTAGGTCACTTTGAAGAATGTCGTGAAGCAGCACAAGATGGAAAAAATGTTAAGCCAATTAAGATAGGTGATCTGAAGGACTTAGTGTTCGGAGCACAAGTACCATACTTTGATATACCTAGAATTCCTTATGGTTTTGATGCAAACACAACCGCTCAAAGAGGATGTGAAAACATTCTTTTATCTAATGCAAACTAAAAGATTAGCAATCAATAATTAGAGACTACTAAAAATACTAAGCAGGCTTTTATAATGATTCCACTATATCCCTTAATTTACTTATAATGAGAACACAACTTACTCAAACTTCATGTTGATTAAATCCTATAAAACACTAATGTTAATTGCAAGTTGGATTAAAACTTAAACTTTGTAATATTTTGAATTTTGGAGGTAGATGATGATTTTACACTATAATAGTGCAGTTTGTAAATTTTATGTCTTATTGTTGCTTTGCTCGGCAGCATTTAACTTGGCAATTTCTCAACATGGTCCACATGATAATTATCTTCAACCTACACAGGAAGGAGGTTACTTATATAGTTTAGAACTAAACTTTAAATTTAAGCATGGTAATGTTTACAATAGCATCTTTAAAGTTTTAAAGGCTCTAGATGAATCTGGTTACAAATGGGATACAACAATGATTAACGCCAAAGAGAGTTATTGTGCTTCCCTATTTGGTGATGGTTTATTACAAGACATGAAAGAATTTCAATGTCCTACAGATGCAAGTTTAATGGATTTACTACAAATATGGAATGAGACTACATTACCATCCCCAGATGAATTATCAAATGGTTATCATCAGTATCAACTTGAAGTGCCGTTTATTACAAAAGAGTCATTTTTCCGTAGTTTTAGTGCAGCAGGAACTAGTCTTGAAAAAGCTCAAGAAAAATATTACGAACTAGAAAAATTAGTAAATCTTTGGTCTGGTGAGATAAACTGTACTTTACCTACTACAAGAGCCGATATAGAAAATTGCCCTATAATTAAGGCTAAGTTTCCAAGCTATAAAATTATTTTCCCATTTAGCACCGAAAGTGATTTACTGGATGGGTATAAGGCTCTAAAAAATCTATATCATGAAGATCAAGAAATTCAATCCAATGTGCAATTAGGTTTAATCGAAGGCATTGATTTTTCTGATCCTTATAGAGTCTTAGAAAGCTATGAAATTCTACCTTTATTCACAAATAAAGAAGAATCTAAAAGTGTGCTCGTTTTTGATGGTCCAAAAAAGGTAAAAGATAGTTGTAGCAAGAGTCCACAGGAAGCATCAGATGGTAAGTTTGATCAAGGAGAAGGAGCAATGTGGAATTATCTAAACCTCTCCTCAATTCCTGAGTGTATCAATAAGTGTACAGAAAATAATTGCCCTGAAGTGATTCTCATTGACACGCCAGTCCTCCCCCATCCAGACATTGTTGAGGCATTAGAAAAGGCTTCAACAACTTCCTCTAGTAAAAGTTGTGAAGAAAAGTCAACTAGTGAGTTATCTGAAGAAGAAAAAAGGATTTTTCATGGTACTCACTTAGCAGGTATTATTGCTTCGGCAGATAATGAAATAGGTTTTGTAGGAATGGCACCAAAAGCTAAGATTTATTCTTATGATATAGCTGCTACAAATGGAAATAACATTCAGCAAATTATAGAAAATTTGGTTTCTCGCAATTCTTCACACCCTGAAAAGCCTCTTCCAATATTTGTCTACTCTAGCAGAATGGGTGGGTATTCAAGGTTTAGTTTAGAAAATAATGAACATGAACAAATGATTTTGACTAGTCAGGAGGAAAAGATCAAACATAATATGGTAAAAGGTATTTTAAATAGAGCTGAGCAATTTTGGGTTGTTGCACTTGGTGAATTTAAAGAGTCTGACAAGGAAACATTCCCTAGATCTACAGTAATTGGACCTTTAACCCCAATGGTTCCACAAAACCTAGCTGAGGAACAAAATGTCTTATTAGTTGGTGGCTGTACTGATTGCTCAACACCTTCTGTAGAACTCTATCCTAATGTATTTGCTGCCGAAAAAAATTATGTTCATGTTGTAGCACCTGCAGAAAATATAGTATCCCTGTTAGATGAATCATCACACGGCTCTTTAAGTGGCACATCTCAAGCTACTGCATTTGTTGGTGGTCTTTCTGCTGCTATGCTTTCTTGTCATGGGAAAAAGTATCAGGTTCCTAGTCAATTGAAAGAAATGATTCTAGTTACCTCAAAGCCTTTTGAAAAGAGTCCTGGTCAAGAGTATGTAGCAACTGGTGTTATTGATCCTTTGCTTGCCCTGAAGGATCCTAAATATGTATGGCTAAAAAAAGATTCTTCATATGAACCAGTACTAGTGTCAAGGTGGTGTGCTAGAGATATTAATTATTCTATTTCTAATGAGGAAGAGTCTTCATCTGTAGAAGAAAAAGTCTTAACTCAAAACTTGAAGAGAATATCTGTACAGGAATCAAATCAACACTTTCTATATGTTAGACCTAATGAGCACAGAGAGGAATTAGGGATATTAGAAAGCATAGGTCCTATTCAAATAAATAACTTCTCAAATAATAATGAGGAAGGTATTCTAGCACTTATAGTAGAATGTGAGTTAGAGCACTTTGAGGAGTGTCATAAAGCAGCAAAAGATGGTGAAAATGTTAAGCCAATTAAGCTAAGTGAGTTGAAAGACTTAGTGTTCGGATCACAAGTACCGTACTTTGATATACCCGAAATTACTGATAGTCTTGATGCAGACGTAAACGCTCAAGAAGAATGTAGAGCATTTCTTCAGTCTAATGGGAGCTAAAAGATGGGAAGTAAAGTAGTGCTATCTTTATCAACATAGACAGACTTGCTTCAATTTTTCCTTTTTACTGAAAAATAAATTAATTTGCGAAACTTTCTACAATAAATTATCTAACTAGGAGACTACTATGAAAATCAAAAAGGCTTTGATACTAACCCTACTATTATTTCCCCACTTGGTTTACTCACAAGAAGGTGCAACTTGCTACGAAAAGAAAGAGGAAAGCACTTGCTCTGAAGATACCGATAACCCTTTAACTTGCTTAGGGAACTATAATACTAGTGATTATGGTGTAACATTAAACTCTGAAAAGACATACTATCCTATCACAGTTAATAGCACTACACCTGAGTTTTTTAGTGTGTTATTTAAAACAGAAACTATAGGAGCAAACGATTGGACCATTACTATTCATGATCTAACGGGTCGTTTGCTACAGACCTACGGCGCAAGTGATTTTCAAGAAGAAAATTCTAGCATATGGACACCCCGACTTAAAGGTAGACAAGTTACTGCTAGATTAGCATTAGCTGATAAAAATAGTGACGCTAGCATTAAAATTGTAGGAGTACTTACCATGCCAGAAAGTACTGAATATCCTCAACCACTTTTCTCTTCTAAAGAGAAAGGCAAAGCTGATTATCAGAATCTTTACTGTAACCTTAGTGAAAGGGCAAATACAGGTGAGTGTGCTGATGATCAACAAGGATTTTCATCAGCAGTCAAGGACTATCAATCACTTGGTGACAGTGTTGGACTATTAGTTGCAGCAAGACCTGAAAACGAGCAGGGTTGGTGCTGTTCAGGTGTAGTCATTGCAGATAATCTTTTCCTCACAAATTATCATTGTGGAGGAGGTGATTGGAATGATGTTTGCAATAACACTATTATTGATATGTCTTGGGATGGTGATGACAAATCCCTATCTTATATGTGTCAAAAGACTCTAGTAAAGGAAAAGGAACTTGATATTACTATTTTAGAAATAGATAAACTAGCTGGTTCTGGTGCAGCAAAACCTGCTAGATTAAGTAGCGAGCTTGATCTAGGTGATCCTTTGGTTGTCATTCATCACCCTGAATGTATGACAAAGCAAATTAGCCATATCACATGTCTGGTTAATGGTTTTGAACACCCATATAACCTAACAAGCTTTAATCAGGAAAGCGAGTTTGTTCATACATGTGATACTAAAGGGGGAAGTTCAGGGGCTCCTATGTTTAATGTAAATGACGGTTTACGTGTGGCAGGGATCCATCATGAGGGCCACCAAAAAGTAAAAATAGAAGGTGACGAGGAAAACAATGAATATCTCTGTGACAAACTCAATAAGGCAATTAGAATGGATTCTATTTTAGATTTTCTTGAAAATAACCATGGAGATGTGTATAAGCGTTTGTACTTAGAGTAATTTGTTTTGGTAATCCTGCAGAAATAGTGATGTTGATTTTCCTTACAGGAAAGTATTTCGTTGTACCGACAGATAAAGTATCTAGTGGCTTTAAAAGGATTCCCTGTAGTTCTTTCTGCTCAATATAGTCTTTTTATAAGATTTCCCTTTAATACTTCCAATACCTTCATCAAAGTAAGTCAGACTGTAAAATCTCCCAAAAGCTCTTCAAAAAAACTTGCGAGTAATAGTTTGTAAATTGTAAAAGCAAGGGCACTGTACATAATATGTATAGTACCCATGCAAGAAATACAATATATTCTACAATGCCTTAGTCCAGTTGTTGATAAAACAACCCTGAATCAACTCACTACTATAGTTTTTGCAGTACTGTCTATGACAGGTCGTGTGACCATGCTAGGAATTTCTCGTTGGACTTTTGGTCCCGGTGGCAGCTATAGTACAGTACAACGTTTCTTTAGTACTAACATTTGCTGGTTACACATAAATTGGTACTTATTTCGTAACCATGTTTATGATCCTGATGATACCTATTTACTAGCAGGGGATGAAGTAGTAGTTACAAAATCAGGGAATGAAACGTTTGGAATTGATCGATTCTTCAGTTCTCTGTTTAATCGTGTAGTGAAGAGTATTTGCTTCTTTAATTTAGCATTGATTAGCGTTAAGAATCGAACAGCTCACCCAATATTTAGCAAACAAATTGTTCGTACTGATCAAGAGGAAAATAATCAATCAACTGAAAGAGAAGGTAAGGAGCAGAGTAATAACAATGCAGAAGGAGAAGAAGGCAAAGAGCTGAGAGGAAAGTAAGAATAGAAGTAAGAAGAAAGCAAAAACGAGAAAAAGCAAGAGTAAGAAGAACAAAGGGAAACAGAAGTCTCCAAAAAAGAAGGCAGGCCGACCAAAAGGAAGCAAGAACAAAGACAAAGTCAATGTGAAGCTACCAGCACATCTAGTGTTTATAAAAACTATGATAATGTTAGTGCTGAACATATTCTTACTAAGAATGGGGATTCAGTATTTACTATTAGATGGAGCATTTGGAGATAACAATAGTTTACAAATGGCAAGGATGTGTGGACTGTACTTGATAAGTAAGCTAAGAGTTGATTCAGCATTGTATTTTCCATATGAGGGAGAACAAAATAAGCGAGGAAGAAAGCGCAAATATGGAGAAAAGCTAGATTACAAAAAGATACCCAAGGAACATCTCAAGAGTAGTAAGGTAGATCTGAAAAAGAAGATCCGTACAGATATTTATCAGATGACAATGCTACACAAGGAATTTGGACAATCATTGAATGTAGTTATAATAGTCAAAACCAATATGGTAACAGCAGAGAGTAGGCATGTGATCTTGTTTAGCGCTGATCTGGAGTTGTCATACGAGAGACTAGTTGAGTACTATAGTTTACGCTTCCAAATAGAATTTACTTTCAGAGACGCAAAGCAATATTGGGGATTAGAAGATTTTATGAATATAAAGGAACAGCAGGTAAACAATGCAGCAAACCTAGCAATGTTTATGGTACTTTTCTCAAAAGTACTATTACAAAGATTAAGCTCTAGACACCCTAATTGGAGTGTTTTAGATCTTAAAGCTCACTTTAGGTCACTCAGGTACGTACTTGAGATATTAAAACTATTTCCCGAAAACCTTGATCCTATTTTAATTAGACAACTCCTGAACAATATTCCCAATTTAGGAGCTATTCATGATTCATAAATAGCAACATATCCTTTTTTAAGTTGTGTTTTTATAGAACTGGAGTTCTTAGAACCTAATTATTGAAGTGATTCCCAATTCGTATTTACGCTTTTTGATTTATGATTGAAATGAATAGGGTAATGATACTTCAACATAACTATAATTGTACTCTAAGTAAAGTTACTATGTCCTGCAAACAAGAAATAGCATGAAATAGAATATCAATACATCTTTCTAGATATACTTTTAATCTTATTTGTTTTTAGTATATGGGGGTTTTTACAGTTATGGTTGGAAGGGGAAGCGACTTCCCCACCGCCAATGCAAAAAAACCTATATGTAAATTTGAGACAGTATCTTTTGAGTAGTTTTAAGTAGAACTAGCATCTCCAACTTAACAGCAAGGAATAGTGATGGCAGATACAGGAAATTATGGTACAAAGCCTTCTATTGTGAATTCTATGGTTTTTAAAACAGTCTCTCTAACTTCTGGATCCTCCGACCTATCAAATTTTTCTTTCAGTTGGTTGAATTCATCTCGAAAACCTCTGCTTGCCTCATGAATCTCAAGCCCTCTTTTTTCTACTTGATCACCTACTGAATTAATCACCACAACTAACGCAAGTAGCGCACCAATAAGAACCATTTTATTTTTAGTGCGATTAGACTCATTAAGTACATCTTCAGATTTGAGTTTAGAAACATCTTTAGGAGTCACTTTGCTACCATAAATACCTGCAAGAAAAGCTAGAAAAGAACTCAAAACAAGACTTAACCACTCAGCTAGATTGCCCATTCTTTTTAAATAACTTCCAAAACGTACTTCATCTATTAACTTCGAATTTGCTAGCTCAAACAGTTCTTGTGCCTCTTTATCGATTTCTTTAACAGGACCCTCAGGGAGCGGCCTGATAATTATCCCTATGTCTGGATCTTTACTTAATTCCTTAAATAAGAAAAAACCATAAAACAAAATTCCAGCTAGCAAAAGGGTACTTAGAATCATTAACCATGTTATTTTAGACGCCACAATCATACTCCTTTAGAAAAAATTTCGGCTTATGAAACTATCTATTTGCAAGTGATTTTTACTCATTCACCATAGCCTTTAACAGGGCAATCTCAATCGTTTCGCTTAAGGCTTTCCAATAAACTGTTGTTTGTTCTTAATAAAGTAAATCATGTCTTTTGCTTACCAACATTGTCTAGCAAAATTCTCTTTGAAAAACTACTGATTCTGTGTGTGTTGCGGAACAAGTTAGTGGAGTTGGTCCTTTTTGGTGAACACTCAAAGTATAGACTAAAATAGCTAATAACTCCAAATTATTCTGCTGATTAGAGAAAGGACTAAAGGAGGCAGAGACAAGTGTGTAGACTTCCAGTGTGCTAAGGCTAACCTTTAAGAAGTAATTAGTCAAGGGTTGGAGAAATAAATAGAATCAGCAGAAGTAGAATTTTCAGTTAGAATCTTAGCTTTCTACACACTTGCCCGTCGCCCGCCGATCAATAATGCGCAAATAAATTAACTATAGGTTGATTTAAGGTGAGCCTGAACCTGATTCACCTTCTGGCTCTTCAGTAGTAGTTTCTTCAGCTACTTCTTCCTCAGCACCCTCTTCCTCTTCGGTTGCCATTTCTTCAGCTACTTCTCCAGTACCTTCTTCAGCTACTTCTTCCTCAGCACCCTCTTCCTCTTCGGTTGCCATTTCTTCAGCTACTTCTCCAGTACCTTCTTCAGCTACTTCTTCCTCAGCACCCTCTTCCTCTTCGGTTGCCATTTCTTCAGCTACTTCTTCAGTGCCTTCTTCAGCAGTTCCTCCTAGTTCATCTTCTAGCTCTTGTATCTTCTCTATCAAACTAACAGTTTTAGATACGTCCTTTATTGCTAAAATAGAGAACCCACTATTAGAATCAACGTTACAACCACCAGTAGTATGCACGCCACTTAGTTGTCCTGAAGCATTAAGTATTCCAGATCCTGATGAGCCCCCACGAGTATCTAAATCATCATAGAAAATTCTCTTAGAAGCGTTTTCTAGTGCGTTAAAAAAGTCCTTTGAAACTTTTGTAGAGTCTTTGAGCGTTCCTACATGTACTTTCTTAGGATCTCCATGAGGATGTTGCATCATAGCTATAGTTTCGCCAACTGAGAGAGCATTAAAATTGATTCCTCGGGGGTTATACATATCGCCCGGGGAAGTTCCCTGATCATTTTTTCTTAGACGAATAATTGCGAAGTCCAATTTGTCTGAGCCTTCACGATATTCAACTAACTCCTCGATTTGGAAAACATCAGGAACTCTCATTTCTGGATTGTTAGCAGGTGATGTTCCAGCTTCTTGGTAGTTGAAATTAACGTGCATTAATTCTGCTAATTCTTCAGGTGGCACATATTCTTCAGTACCCCCTTGAGTTACACGAGTGGGTGTCTTCCAGAATTGTGATTCCCATCCTCCTGTTTTTATATCAAAACAATGACCGGCAGTCAAGATAAGGTTATTAGTTATGAGCGTTCCTGTACACCAACGCTTGTCACTTACGTTTCCTGCGTTTTCATTCCCAAAAATTACATCTAAATCATCGTTCCACTGAATTTGCGCCGTAGGAGTTTCGTAAACACCAACGTAGTTTTCTGTAACTCCAAGTGTTCCATCATATCGTTCCACATGCTGAGAATCATCATTTGCTCCACACAGGCTTTCATCCATACTAAATTGAGCCATTCTCAGCATACCAATGGTCGAAGTAAGCCTATCAATGACCTCTCCTACCTCGTCTGATGTAGTGAGATCTGTTGTTATTGAAAATGCTCCTGACATTTCTTCTGCTAAATCCATAGTTGTTGGAAATATTGGAAGAGCAGGACGTATTATTAAGTCTTGAGAGTGGGCAAAACTGGTAATGAGAAGGTACGAGATTAAGCAGAATAAAGTTTTGACATAGGGTTTTACTTGAGGAAAATAAAAGATCTTTGACATGAGTCTCCTTCTTTCTTTAAATATGAGTACAATTGTAAACATTTGCCATTCTAAAAATACTTCTTAACACACTTTATTTCAGTATCTTATGAGAACTGTCTAATTTAGGGTACCTTTAGATAAGTTGGCTGCAAGGCGGAAGTGGTTATGCAACGAGCAGATACCGAGCAGTTTGTCCGTCATCCTCGTCACGTGCAAGCCAGCGATTGAATGGGGATTTCCATTCTTTTCCTGCTTCATCCTCGAAAACGATAACCAGTCCAAGAACCAGCCGGGATTAGAGCCTGAGTTGTCGTGACGAATGAAGATGCCTTTTAGTTCCCCGAGGTCGCGCATTTCGACCGTGAAGGTGTCTGTCTTGCCTCTCTCAAAATTATCGTCGGCATTGTCGATGAACCGTTCACCACTGTTCCTTCCATCTTTACTATAGAGTGTTATCCAAACATAGGCACCTGTTCCTGCATAATTGGGGTGCCTGTCACAACTACAATTCTATATATAGTGGTTTCTTACTCCTTTCATGTTGTTAGATTGCCAGCTAACTAATGTTGAACACTTAAACAAGTGTTTAGTTGGCATGTGCTTTACTATCTTAACATCTAAAAATCTATAATTTGTCAGAAAAAGTCCTACATAATATGTTAATATTTTACTGACTAACTGGAACTGCTTCTGTGGGTATTTTCGCTATGGTCAGAAGGAACTCCAACTGTAGAAATGTGCACGAGGCTTCTATCTCACAAGTCAACAAAAACAGCCGTTTTTTATTGGTCATAATCTTCGATAAAAGGCTTTACATTATCAGTAGTCCGCAATCTTGATAAAGGATTCTCAATAACATGCCTATAATTAAGATTCATAGTAATTATCAATTTGTTCTGCACACAAACTTGATGAATAATCAAAGTATATTTGGGTTCACCTCATTTTCTACATTTTGCGGAGTACTGATTATCGTAGATTTCTCTACAATGTAAAGCCATTTTAAAGGTTTATATCGAAGATTGGAATTTATAGCTAATTCCGAATTACCTAGAAAGGCCACTTCATATTTGAGGGTATCTACTGCTGGTCAGGATATTGAGAAAAACAAATTAGACATTCTCAAATTTGCTAATGTAATAATGTGTAGCTTGTTAATTAAGTGTTGTTCTGCTTGATATAATGTATAATTATGCCCTTAAATATTAAAGATCCTGAAGCTGACCATCTAGCCAGAACAGTCGCTAGTGAAACAGGAGAAACCATCACGCAAGCTGTTATATCTTCCTTACGTGAACGACTCGAGCGGATCCAGCATGAAGGAAATGATATAGAAGACCTAGTAGAAGAGGTGTTGGCAATAGGGAAGCATTATGCCTCCCTTCCTGTACTTAACAATCGCTCTGCTGATGAAATACTTGGTTATGACTCTAATGGACTGCCTTCCTGATGGTGGCCATAGACACTAGAGTATATACCCTGCTGAACTTAATTATGGTGATTGTTTTTTCTATGCCTTAGCAAAGGAAAAAAAGTTGCCACTTTTATTTAAGGGCAATGACTTTGATAAAACAGATATTCAAGTAGTAGAATATTAGGTCTTTTGATTACAAGGCTTGTAGCCTCGAGCAATTTCACAAAATCCCACACATAATCTGCATAATTAGCTACACAAAATCATCACTTATGCTCCTATAATACAAGGTGACCGTGAAGAAACGCACCTTAACTCTTACTATTTCATTTTCTATATTATTAACCCTTTATCTATTACCACAAAGTTCTTTTGGTAGGACTTGGCTATTAAATAAAGCTCAAAATATTTTACTAGACTCTGGCTACAACTTAGATTTTGCAGAAAACAAGGGTAACCCTTGGTTAGGCATTAATCTTGAAAAAGTATTACTACAAGGTCAAGGAATTGATCTTACTTTGGAACAACTTAAAGTCAGTTACTTTTTACCAGCTTTGCTTAGAGGTAAACTTCCTTTATCTTTAGCTTTAAAAGAAGTGGAGGGCAATCTAAGTCTTTCTGAATTAGTTAGTGATGATTCGGGGGGTACTACTAAAGGCATTAAACCCGTTCTAAAAAAGCTTGATATTGATGGCCTAACCTTAAGCGTTAACAATGTGCCTTATGCACTCCCTAATTTTAACTTATCTGAGGTTGAGTTCTTGGGAGAAGATTCTAAAGTTCGTGCTCTTTTAACAACTTCTGAAGGGCAAAGTCGTTTTGAGGCGAATCTTTTAAGTTTAAATCCGTTATTAGGTCAAATTGATTTTTGGGATACCGATTTACGCCTCGCTAGACTATGGTATCCAGATGTAGAAACGGGGAAAATTGCTGGAACAGTTTGGCTAGAACCAGATGGTATAGAAGCTACTGCAGAACTCGAGCAAGTTAGCACTTCTATTATAGGCATTGCTATTACCGATGTGCATGGTGAAGTTAATTACAGTGACTCTATGTTGCTGGCTAATGTAAAAGGGCAAGCTTTAGGAGCAGAAGTAACAGGGCACTATAATGCTAACATTAGTGAAGAACGTTGGCAAGGGAAAATTCAGGGATCACCACAATTAGCTGAAGCTATTCTTTGGTTAAACAACCAGCAGTGGCTACCTTTTGCACAAAGCTTTTTAAATGCACAAGGCAAGGCAGATGTAACCCTTAACCTTTCTGGGTGGAATTATATTGACCTAAAAGGTGAAGCTTTAGGTGGGGGACAACTATTAGGCAAAGACCTTGACAATCTAGCGGTTGATATTGCCTTCCATACTCATAAAGGACCCAATGTTCATGTAGGGGCTGATATTGCAGAGGGCAACTTTGAGGTTGCTATAGACCAAGAAGAATCTTTATTGATAACTGGTAACGCTAGATCTTTACGCTGGTGGGAAGCAGATATTGTTACTACAGTTGATATGCACTTAGAGCAAAGTAAAGAAGGGCTTGCTGGGGAAGTACTTACCCACTTTGATAGTAATACTCTAGAGCGTAAAGCAGAAGTTGAGCTTACAGCTACACCCGAAGAAGGTTTATGGGCTCTTAATGTTAGTGGGGCAGATAGTTTAGGGGCAAGCATAAACGCTACAGGCACTCTTATAGATGAAGACCTTATCGCAGAGCTAAATATTATAGATTTTCATATTCCTTACCTTAATGAGCCATTAACAGCTAAGGTAAACGCTAATGGGCCTTATTATGACTTGCCACTCGAGCTAGACCTAAGCACAAAAGACCCACTATCACTTAGTTTTCTTGGAGAAGTAGTAGATATAGGAATGGTTGGTGAAGCTAGGGCAACCCTAGAAAACGCCCAAGATTTTGTAAACATAGAAACTAGCTTTGGTGACTTCAGTGCCAAAGGGGATTTAAACTTTAGCCAACAACTAGGCGAAATGAACTATCAGCTTTCTCCTTTGCCTTTTAAGCCTCCATTTACAGGAACTGTTCAAGGAGAGGGAGTGCTCGAGCTTGATGATCTATGGAACACTAAAGCAAATTTCTCTAGTAGTGAATTAATGCTTTCAACCCTACAATTCACAAACCCTAAAGCAGAGTTTAGCTGGAAACAACATCAGCCGATAAACTTCCAAGGCGTTGCCAATAACCTTGCTTTTAAGATAATAGGAGATGATCTAGCTGCTCACCTACAAGATTTCCCTCTAGCCTTTGCTAACAAAGACCTGAGCTTAGTAGGTGATGTGTATGCTTCCTTACCTACTTGGCAAGAAGCTCTAAACTTTGATCTTAAAGGTGAAGCAGAAGATTCTTTTATAAATCTGCAAGGCAACCTTAACGAAGCTGTCACAGAATTAAACCTACAAAGTGGCTTTGAAATAGCTTCAGTACAGCTACACGAAAACGTTGATTTTGATGGTACAGTTAATTTAATAGCTAAAAGTGCTGAGCTTAAGGGGAAAGCCCTTCAAAATAATGCTAATGTCAACTTGCAACTTAAAGAAGAAAAGCTTTTCCTTAATGCTAAGGTAAATGACACCTTAGATATACAAGGTAATGGCTCACCAAATGATTTAACAAACTGGCCTTGGCATTTTTCAGGCAGCGTTGCCCCAGAGAAGGTTGCTCCACTTTTTGGCATGGGAACTAACATAGCTGGTGATTTACAAGGCGAAATGCAAGTTACTTCTTTAAATGGTAAAACTGACTTTGATGGTGAGGCATCATTTACTGGTAAGGCTTGGGGGCTAGGGGTTAATGGCAACCTTGCTGGGCAAGGGGCTAGCATACTTGCTCAGCTAAAAGGAAAGTTTTTAGGTAAAGATGTCCGTTTAGAAGGACAAGTTTTTCCTAATTTCAATAGTCAGGTTTACTTAGGTGACGTAGCTGAAGTAGGTTTACAAGGCAATTATGATGACTTGCAACTAAATGGTGAAGGTTTTATTGACTTATTTAAAGCCACAAATTCCAAGCTTAATGGTTTAGTGCTACCCTCCCAACCTTATTCAGTTAGCAGCAATATTAAAGATCGCTATGCTGATATTAGTGTGGGTAACTCGCAACTGCATTTATCTTGGCTTGATTCTTGGCAAATTAGCGGGCAAATAAAGCAAGTTGCTAACTGGGAAGACTTTAATCAAAGTATAGTTTTAGAGCTAGATACCGAAGTTTATGTTGGGCAAGACTTACCTAAAGGCAACTTTCAAGGTTCCTTGTCAATTGATGGGAACCCCTTAAGCTTAAATGGTTCATTAGATAATCTGAGCCTTGCAGGTATATTAGCTACTAAACCCTATATAGATAACATAAATTTACCTTTAAAAATAGCAGAGCAAATAATTCTAACAGCACAATTCCAACCTTTGGATCTAAGCTATCAAGTTGAGGGAACGCTTGGCTCTAACATCTTAAACCTCAGTGGACAAGGTAATGAAGCCTTGCTTAATTTAAATACTGATGGTTTAACTGCTTCTTATGAATTTGGTTCAGGGTCTTTGCAGTTTCAAGCTAATGACTTTGCATTACATGATCATTTGATAGCAGAAGATTTGCAAGGTGCTGTAATCAACGTTAATGGTGATTTAGGTTACCAGCAATCAACAAATCTATGGCAAGGCTCAGCTAACGTTTTCACGACAGTATCGGGCTTTAATACAACTTGGCAACTTTCGGGAGAAGATAGTGGCCTATTTGTTAGTGTCAACCCTGAAATTAGCGGTTTTGAGACTAGCATAGCAGGGCAAATTATGCCTGAGCTTGGGCTCGAGCTCACCACCAAAAACCAGCAAATAGAACTTTCTGGCCGCATAATAGGAGAGCTAACTAAACCACAATTTCAAGGAAATTTAGTCAGTAAAGAATTTAATCAATCTAGTGTTCACTTGCCTTCCCAGACAGTCCAAGTTAATGCATCTTGGCAAGATGGTCTTTTAGTAGAAGCTACCAATGAAACAACAAATATTACCCTTGCTAATAATAACTGGGCAGGAGAACTTATCTTACCCTTTTTACTAAAGGGAGAAGCTCATCACTTAAGTGGAAAACTTCAAGGTGACCTTGCTAACCCTAAGTTCTTAGGTGCTGCTGTAGGCAACATCGTTAATGCCAATAATGTAATTATTGATAGAGAGGGTATTCAAAGCGACTTTGCACTAAATAGTAATGCCTTCACTGCTTTAAATTCGCAATTGCAAGGCGAAATAACATTAAAAGGGCAAGATTGGCAGGGTTACGCTACGACTACCATTAATTACAATGAAAGCCCAGTACCACTAAAACTAGAAGCTGCTGGCTCTTTGCAAAATAGTGAAATAAATGGTGCTTTACAGCTTGGTGAAGAGACAATCACTGTTAGTGCTCAGGATGACGGTCAGAACTTACGTCTAAGTGCTTACTTAAGTGATTTTGACCTAGCTTCCTTACAGGATTTTGTGCCCATAGAAACAGAAATCGCAGGGTTAGCATCTGGTCAGATTACACTCTTGGCTTTGCAAAATGCGTGCACCACAAACTTTAAAACCCTAATAAGTTGCTTGGATTTTGACATAACCGCTAATCCACGAGGTCAAGCCTTGGGGCAAGCTTTTAATGTTAATCTTCAAGCCAACGCACAAACTGGTTTTCAACTACAAGGCTCAGTAAGCGGAATATCACTAACTGCCCAAGGTAATTCTTGGCAAAACTTTAATTTGGGTTTAGCTGGTCCAGAATTCAGTGATCTTGGAGTTATTACTGTTGAATTAGGGACTGAGGGTTTGTTGGCTCGAGCAAACTACAAAAATCAACCTGCAAGTCTTTTATTACAAGGTAATGAAGAAGCATTCTCATGGGCTTTAACCTTAGCTGAGGCTCAACTTGCTGGAACAGCAAATAAACAAGATTATGGCTATAACTGGCAAAGCACACTAAGTGGTCAAGCACTTTTAGGTTTTGATGAGTTTCAAGCCTATGGCAACTTTCAAGCAGGAAATGTGCAAGTTAGCTCCCTTGAAGCTACAGGAATAGATAGCAGTCTTAGTCTTAATGGTAGCCTTTTTCCTCAAACACTCTTAACAGGGAGTTTTTATCACTCTGCTTTACCTGAAGTGACTACTTTGACTCTTAGTAGAGAAGCGAATGCACAGCTACAAGGTGAAAGCTTAAGGGAGCAAGGTTGGCAGGGTTATGCTACTACTAACATTAATTATAATGGGGTTTCAGTACCCCTAAAACTAGAAGCCAATGGCTCTTTGCAAAGTAACGAGGTAAATGGTACTTTGCAGTTTGACAATGAGATAATCACTTTTAATACCCAAGATAACGGTCAAGCCTTAAGTTTAAGTGCTTACCTAAATGATTTTAGCCTAGCCTATTTACAAAATTTTGTGCCAATTGAAGTAGAAATTGCAGGGTTAGCATCAGGGCAGATTACACTTTTATCTTTACAAGATGCTTGCACCACAAATTTTAAGAATCTAATAGGCTGCTTAAACTTTGATATAACAGCTAATCCTCAAGGGCAAGCTTGGGGACAAGCTTTCAATGTTAACCTTCAAGCTAATGCTCAGATTGGTTTCCACTTGCAGGGCTCAGTAGGAGAAATATTGCTAAATGCCCAAGGTGATTCTTGGCAAAACTTTAATTTGAACCTAGATAATCCAGAACTCAGTAACCTTGGAGTTATTAGTGTTGAGTTAGGGGCTGAGGGTTTGTTGGCTCGAGCAAACTATCAAAACCAACCTGCAACCCTTCTATTACAAAGAAACGAAAAATCATTTATATGGAATGTGACTCTAGCTGAAACTCAACTTGCTGGAACAGCTAGTAAACAAGACTATGGCTACAGTTGGCAAAGCACTTTGAGTGGGCAAGCTTTCTTTGGCTTTGATGAGTTACAAGCCTATGGCAATGTTCAAGAAGGTAATGTACAGATTAGTTCTCTTGAAGCTAATGGACTAAATACCAATCTTAACCTTAATGGTAGCCTTTTTCCTCAAACACTTTTAACTGGTAGTTTTCAGCATCCTGCTTTACCAGAGGTAACCTCTCTAACTATTAACAGAGAAGCAAACTCCTTTGCGATTGTTGCTTTACAGCAAGAAATGCAATTGCAAGCCTACCTTGAAGGCCTAGATACGCGTGAGGTAAGACTAAATGGGAATATGAATCTTGCTTCTTTTAATATCTCGAGCAACCTAGCTTGGCAACCAGCAGAGGGCTATACAGGAACAGCCCAGCTCAGTACAGTTTTAGAGTCACTGGCACTACAAATAGCTGTAACAGGCAATGGGGAACTTAGTGGTTTGGGAAGTATCAACTATAACAATTCACCTATGGCAAGCTTAAACCTACAAGGTACTAAAGAACTAAACCCACAACTCAGTGGCTATATGAACTTAGATGTTCCTTTTGAAGCTATTAGTGATATCCCTGCAGACTATGCTCATTTAAAGGGGCATCTAACGCTATCACCTACAACATTTACAAATGTTGCAGATATAAATTTATTAGGAGATATCTACCTAGAGGGAATAATTTCAGCTAGGGGCCACTTAAAAGCTAACTTACAAGGTGGGGAGTTTACTTTTGCTGACAGTGCTCTAAACCTAACAGGTAACTTTAATCGTGAGGGTTGGGGGGTTCAGGGTGAAGTGCTCGAGGTAAATTTAAAACCAATAATAGCTACCTACTGGGAAAACTCAGCAATAGAAGAAGCTTGGGGCAGAGGCTATATCAACGCCTCACAGGTCTGGAAGAGTGCTCCTAATATACATTTAAGTGATCTAACCTTAAGAAGCGCTAATAGCTACTTGCAAGGCGAAGTAATTTATCCTCCACAAAACCAGCAGCCAATCATAACCGCTATTCCTCGAGACGACTTCTTAGCAGCAGACATCAAGTCTAGTAACTCTCCTACTAGCAATTTGAGTTTTGATATAAGCATTGCTGACTTTACACAATATAGTGGTCAGCTTACTGGCACTATGCAACTAACAGGCTTAGAAATAGTAAGTGGCACTATGAATGCTACTGATCTAAGCTTAAATCAAAATTGGCAAGTTTCTTTAGAAAGCACTCTTACGGGACATATTCCTGATACCATTACTGCCAATACCAGAGGTGCAATTAAGCTTTTAGGCCAAGCACACAATTTTAGTGGCCCCCTTAGTTTTACTGAAGGAAGTTTACGGGGTAATCAGAATGTTAATTCTCCTGTGCTAGCTAATCCCTTGAATGTTTCTGGAGATTTCTGGCCTCTTAGAGTAGATATAAGCCAAGGGGCTGAAAACTTGTACATTAACCTACAATCGGATGTTCTTAGTGGCAGTGGGGAATTGTCAACAGCAGTTTATGGCTTGCCCCTTACTATAAGTGCCAATCCTGAAAGTGGCTTTAAACTTGATACAGAAATTATAGGCATGGCTCTTACAACGCAGCTACCCCAGCAGCTTTCTGAATTAAAAGCGTTGCCTCAAAAAGGGCTAACACTAGCAAATGATTTGGCTCGTATAAGCATAGATCAAAATGGAGCAAGCATTACAGGAGTAAGTAGTACCTCTTATGCAGATATTTCCCTTGCTGGCAACTTGCAATGGACAAACGGTGCCGATAGTATAAATGGCCTTATTAGTGGGGAGTTAACTCCTAAGCAAAACCAAATAGCTTATATACCTTTGAATACTCTGCCATTTAGCATTGCTGTAAACAATAAACAACTCAACTTTAGTGGTGAGAATGATTTAGGTAAAGTTCAAGGTAATTTTGACTTAGCTGAATATAGCGGCAACTTAATTGCCAATTTAGAGTTTGCTTCAGGAAATGCAGATGTGAACTTAGCATACCAGCGATCCATAGGTCCTACAGGACAAATAGAAATTAATAATATGCCCCTAATTTCTCCTGACTCCCCTCTTATACTAAGTAGTCAGTTAGGAGTTACTTCTAAAGGTTTGCAAGGTACTGGAGAACTGAGCTTCTTTGAAGGTCGTGCAGGACTAAGTGGTGAGCTAGGCTGGGCCAAACTATCGCCTCAACTTGCTAAGTTTTTGCCTACAGCTGGTGATGAACTTAGTGTACAGATGGATTTAAATAACTTTGCTCTAGCTGGTATTCCCCAGCTACATAAGCATTTACCCTATGTTAATGCACTCTTACTAGGTAGTGTTTATTTCAATGACGAGGTCATAACAGGAGAATTAACAAGTACTGCTAGTGTCTTTGAGCAAACTTTTCCTTTGCAAGTGAGTTTAAGTGGTGATCTAGCCCATATAAATGCTCTAGTAAACCTAAACAATAATAGTACAGCAGAGCTACAATACACATCAACTCAACAAGAGCTAGTTGGACGAGTAAATTTTGAATACTTCCCTTTTGAGACTCTTTTAGAAGCTGTTTTTGGACAAGCTAATGTTAGTGCTCAGCTAACTGGAGGAGCAAATTTTGTAGTTCCCTTTAGATCGCCAAGGCAAAGTGAAATCATCTTTGCTAGCGAACAGATTATTTTAGAGGAAAGTGCTCTAAGTAATTTGCGCAGTATTGGTAACGTAAATGCTAGATTTAGAGCAGGAAAATTACATATAGAACAAGCTATATTTCGTAACATTAACATTGATACTCTTGCTGATGTAGGTAGTTGGCGAGCAAATGGACAAGTAAGTGCTGAAGAGTTGAATCTTGAAATCCGCGCTGATGAAGCCGACTTTAGTCCATTTCTACAGCTCCTACCAATTTTTACGGGAGTAGACATTGCTGCTAAAGGTTCTCTAGCAGTGAAATCAGTTGGTAGCCTTAGCGAACCTCACATCTTACTAAGTGTTCCACAACTAGATGTTGATCTTGCCGGTAACCAATATCAACTAACCGAAGTAAACTTTGGTTTATCACACTCACAATTAACTGGTAGTGCCAATTTAACAGGGCTTTCAGCCTTACAGGGAACTTTAATGGTAACCAGTCAAGGGCAACTAAGTTTACTAAATCCTTTTTCAAATAGCATAACTTTTGACTTTGCTGGTGACCTTGATGTACCTGTTCTTGGTCCAGTCAAAGAATTTACAGGAAGAATCTATCATGACCAAGGGTGGTGGCTTAGCTCGAGCGGTCAACTAGGCGAAACCTTCCAACTAACAGGCAAGCTTAATCCTTTAGCACTAAACCTAACAGGTGATAAGTTATTATTAAAAGCTGAGAGGTTTTTTGTAGGTGAGAGCCAAGCCAATGTTAACTTGCAATTGGTAAAGCAAACACAAGATTACGTTTTCTCTGGTGAGGTTTTTGCTCACGAAACTACTTTAGTCCCTCGGCCTAAAATACCTCAAGAAATTCCACCCGATTATTACAAGCGCATTAAGTTTAATAACGTTCACCTAGCAGCACCAAGAAACCTAAGATTTAATGAAAATTTTGGTAACGCTGAGCTTACCCTAGATCTGCTATTGGGTGGTAGTGCAGCCGAGTCAACTTTAAAAGGAAGAATCAATTTAGTGCAAGGTAAGTTACGTTATTCAGGTCAAGACTTTGACCTTTTAGAAGGAAAAGCAGATTTTAAACCTGCACGTGGTGTTTTCCCTAAATTAACTGCTAGGGCTCACTCGAGCTATGATAAAGCACGACTAGGACGCGATGTCGAATTTTTATCCCCCAAAAATCAATACTACTTTGATGTTTATATTGATCTTGAAGGAGCATGGGAACTTTCACCTTCAGAGGGGGTTTATCAATTTAAATTGTCAGACACTTTAAACTTAAGTAGTAATGCCCTAATTAACTTTGAAGGGCAAGCACGTCCTTTAAATGAAGACGAGTTGGCTAGTTTAATAACCTTTGGTAGGTTTTCCTTTGAGGACAACATTATATCAGAACAAGGCTTGGGAACAGCAGTGGGTTACAGTGCCCTAGACACTGCAGTTGATTTATTGCTGGTTTCTGAATTGCAAAAAGCTATTAGTGAATCACTAGGAGTACCTTCAGTAGAAATTCGCACCACTGCTCTAAGTACTCTCCTGAACCCTCAAAATGATGATAATAGTAGCCCTTTTGGTTTTTCCGTAAGCCTTGGTGGTTATTTAGATGAAAACCTATTTGCTAGCTATAGCATAGGACGTTACAACGATCCTAATTTTGCTCTAAGCAATACCTTTGAATTGCGCTACAATTTAACTAATATTTTTGCTAGCTTACGCAGCGAGGTTAACTTTGAAGATGATGATTTTAATGATCCCTTTGCCAAAGTAGGTGTGTCTGTTGACTATAAGTTTACTCCTACTGTAAGCTTCCAAACAAATTTTGATTTCTCAACCCAAGAACAAGGTGCAGGCTTTGGAGTAAATTTTAGATGGTAAGGAGTAAAAATTGCATTACAAAACTCTTAACAGCCAGAAAATAATTAAAACTGTGGAGAGACTCTCTCAAAGAGTTTATGAACGCTTCCCTGAAGCTGGTTTATACAGTGTATCGAGAGAATTACTTGTTGTGACTCAAAAGGCTAAAGCTCGAGTAGAAGCCATCAACAAACCCATAATCTGGGTGCGGATTGTTAATATCTTGTTAATTGCAATAATACTAACTACCATAATAATCCCGTTTATTACTTTTGAAACTACAACTGATGGCTACAATGTTTTTGATCTTATACAGCTTCTTGAGGCAGGCATAAATGATGTCGTTTTAATTGGGGCAGGTATTTTCTTCTTAGTAACAATCGAAAGGCGTATTAAGCGCAATAGGGCCTTACAAGCTTTGCATGAGTTACGTTCAATTGCCCACGTAATTGACATGCACCAGCTTACTAAAGATCCTGAACACGTTTTAACTAGAATTGAAGCCACACCATCTTCACCAGAATATGGCATGAACACCTATCTATTAGGGCGTTACTTAGACTACTGTAGTGAAATGCTTTCACTTACCAGTAAAGTGGCAGCTCTTTACGTTCAAGATTTTGATGATGGTGTAGTACTGAACTCTGTAAATGAGATAGAATCGCTCACCACGGGTTTATCTCGCAAGATTTGGCAGAAACTACTAATTGTGCATAATATAGAAAATAAAAGAAATTCTCAACCAGCACAAATTGTAAAAGATGTGTGAGGAACATCTTTAAGCATGAGCATAAGATGAGCAATGGGGAATCCTTCTCATTGCTTATTTCGATATATTTTCATTAGGCATTAGCAACTTACTCAGTGTATGCCCTTGCCAAAGTTCCAAAGTTAAGGAGAAATCAAAATGTGTAAGATGTTAACTATCCTCACATCAACCATACTTTTCATAGCAATTTTGCATGTATCAGTAGCACAAAACACAATACCCATGAGTTTCTTTCTCACAAGTGCTGGACCCGGTAACGGAGCTAATTTAGGTGGTTTGTCTGGAGCTGACCAGCATTGCCAAGCACTAGCTGAATCAGCAGGGGTTGGCTATTTTACTTGGCACGCTTATCTCAGTACTACTGCATCTGGAGACGAACCAGCTGTTAATGCCCGTGACCGAATTGGTGAAGGACCTTGGTACAATGCTAATCAAGTTCTTGTGGCACAAAGTGTTAATGACCTACATTCCAACCTAAATAACCTTAATAAAGAAACAGCTGTGAATGAAAAGGGCGAGGTAGTTAATGGTCGAGGAGATGAACCCAACAGGCATGACATTCTAACAGGATCACAGCTTGACGGTACAGCCTCTTTATCTGATGTGGATACCACTTGTCAGAACTGGACTAGTGATGGTGAAGGTAGTGCTCTAGTTGGTCATCATGATCGTGAAGGTGGTGGCGATAATCCAACATCATGGAACTCAGCACATGGTTCTAGGGGTTGTAGTCAGGAAAATTTGCAAAGTACAGGTGGTGACGGTCTTTTCTATTGTTTTGTTGCTGATTAAAGCTAAAGCGTTTGTACACCTATCATGTAAAATTTAGGGCAGCACGACAAATCTAGGGGTACTTATAAGATAATATTGATTCATCCTTTACTGTTTAATAACTTTCCGTATAGGGTATATTCTCTTATTTTATATGCAGATTTGTTACTTATGGCTCGAGAAGCATTACTATCATGCATCAAAGCATGGATAACCTGCTTAAAACCACGCTGAGCAGCTCGCTTGTGCATCTCAAATACCAAATAATTACCTAAGCCCGCATATCTTCTATTGGGAATTTTTGCAACTGTTTTAATAATAACAGTATCTATTACCTCTCCACGCTGCTTTTGCAAATAATCTGGAATAGCAAAAACAAAACCAACTAGCTGACCATCATCTTCTGCTAAAAGGGCAAAGTCTGGATCTACGTAAGGCATTACTTTTTCATAGAGAGCTAAGAAGTCTGACCGAGAAATGTCTGTATAAAGAAAATTCTTAGCAAAACTTTTCAAAGATAGTTCATGAATAGCAGTTAATTCTTTTTCGCTTGCTTCTAAGTTAAAAGGCCTAATGCCCAATCCTAACTGACTTATCTTAGCTGCAAATTTCTCACTAGATCTATCTCGATAGCCCAAATCCCTAGTAATTGCCGAACTATACTTGGCAATACTCTCAAACCCAGCACTTTGGAAAATCCTGCTCCATTCTTTGGGAGTGTAATATTCTAAGAAAAAAGGGGAATGATTACCATAATCTGTTACCAGCCTGTAACTGTGCCAAGTGCTTCCATCCATTGGGCCAACCACATACTCAAAACCTCTTTCAGCAAGTAATTTAAGGCAATGTTGAATTAAATCTTGACCACTGGTTGAATTATCTGCAAAAAAATGACCTAGTACTGCCGTTTTGTAGTTTTGGTAGGTAGGGCTGTTTTCCCACCACAAAGAGCAAACTGCCTGTAGCTTGTTTTTGTCTATGTCTAAGTAAGTTTCTTGAGAAGTACTTTTAGCTAAAGAAGCAATGTCTGGCAATAGAGGATGTTTTTCTAACTGCAAGTTACTGAGATTAATATTTTTTATACTATCTATCAATTTCTGATCTTCTGCCACTTTCTCTTGTCTGAACTGTGGTTGACCTGATTTTTGTGATTTACCTGATTTCTTGTTTGAAACCCTTTGCTTTACTCGAGGGTAAACCCCTACACTTGTTGTTTACCATTTTCAAATCATAGTTAATCATTATAATCACACGAATCAAAGTTCAGACATACTAAACTATAGCTTCCTACATTAACTCTAAAGTATTTCCATTATTAGGATAGGTATTAAAACAGACCCTGAAACACCAAAAGACAATATTCCCTCAGCTATCCAGCGTTCTGTACTAAAGCGATCAAACTTAATGGGTAACAAGATACCTGCTATAAACATTACTAGAATGGCATAACCACATAGTATAAGTATTTGCTGGTTTATTCCGTGGAAAACGAAGTATGTTGATAAGATCAGGCTACTACAAACCAAACTTACTAACAGTATTAAGTTTGGTTTTGCTGCTTTGTTGTAGTAAGCCTCAAGGCGAAGCAAAACCATGACCTGTAAATGTACAGCTAACGACGCTACAAAAAGAAAGAAGCTGTAAGGCATAGAAAATACCTGATCCATTAATAGCCAAATAAACCCACTGCTAATGATGCTAATTACTGCTTCAAAATTATATTGCCCTTCATCTTTATGGAGTCTAACTAGGATTAAATGGCAAATCAACACTACTGCCGGGGCAATAAACCACTCAATTCCTCCCACAACGCCAAAAAGGTAACTAAAAACTACTACACCTATAATTGCGTGGGTGTCTAGCTGAGACATACGATTAGTTACTAACCCTATAACCACAAGTACCATTAAAAAGAGTAGTTGATATAGAAGCCGAAGCTCTCCCTGATCTAAAAAAGTATGCAAAAACAAAAAGCTGCCAATAGGAATAAAAAAATTATCTAGGCCATACCAAGAAAATGCCTCTATAAGAGCACCTAAAACAGCAAAGGTGGTAGCTATAAGTAGTAATGCTAGTAAAGATAAGTCTGTTAAAACATATAGCATGGTAGCCAATATCAGGGAAGTTGCTATAGAAAAAGTAAGAGTTCCTTCCCAGCTTTTAGTGCCTTCAATCACACGAAATAGGCGTTTGCCATAAAATGTACCAACAATAGCAGCAGCAGCATCTGAAAGGGTAAGTATAGCTAGGGGTATTATATAAAGTACTACATTCCCTTGGTGAGCCCAGAATAAAAAAGCTATTGAAACAGCAAATAGTAACTCTCCTAGCGAGAAGCGTTTTACACCATAAATGCTTTTGCCCACACCCCTTCGCAATATTGGAGCATGGCGTATAGTTAGTAAAATCATAATGGCAGTAGTGCATACCACTAGCACTTCCCAAAGATGCTCAAATATCCAAGGAAATATTAGACTAGTTAAACCAAGTCCCACATGCAAAATCTTGCGTTGCCATTCGGAATGCCATTTGTAGCGTTTGCCTAAAGAACGTATTACTATCAGTAAAGCAATCAGTGCTAGTAATACAATAAAAATTTTTATGGTACTTAGGCTCATATAGGTATCCAGATAAGCTCGAGCTTTCTCCCTCTTCCAAGATTTGAGAGAGGGTTGGGGTGAGGGTTGAACATCGCCGAGATTGCCCAAGAAACATTTGGAAGTATACCATCAGAGCAAAGGATGCAGAGTGTCCAAGGTATGTATTCCCATCCTTACGAAGATAGGCGCAGAGCTTGTGAACAAGTTGGTGTGTTGGGGTTTTGAGGCTATAACACCTGTTCTATGACAAGTTTATTGTAAAATATGGCCTTATCTTGGGCATGCAAGCTACTAGCAAGTTCTGTAAGTGACATAATTTTGTCCTGTAATGAGGCTGGGCTGCTACGTGGTGCCATCATATTCCAGTAAAGGAGCCTACCACCTGATGGGGCAATTTCTATTAAGTCAGTTAGTGATTTTAGGTAGTTTTCTTCGGACATATATTCAAAAATATCGCTGAGATTGAACTTGTGAATAATAATGTTTTCAGCCTTACACTTTTCCACGTATGTTTGTGTAGAAAGCAAGTGCCACTCTAGTTTATCTAGGTTATTACGTATCTGCTCAAAGTTTTCTTCCCTTAAGGCAAAAGGTAATGCCTCTCCATGTGTTCCTGTTAGAATCCAGTGTAAGTAGGGATTTTCAGCGGGGTTAAGTTCACACATACCATGCTTAATTTTCCTAAACACATGTTTGGCAAAGCTATCTTCAACATAAGTAAAAAAAGCAGGGTCGCGACCCAGTTTGCCCATAATAGTTTGAGAAAAAAATAAGCGAATAAGCAGTTTCCAACGCCATGTGTTCCAGTGTTTATCAAAAAACTCTTGCCTTTCTGGCAGAGGTTTATCAGTGAAAAGTTCAGCTACAGTCTTTTTAGAGTGGGTAAAGGGTAGGACATAATTTTTAAAGATACGAAAATAGCGTTCAAATTTGCCTACTCCACCAATACCATAGCGTTTTACCTTGCTTTGTTGGCTATCCCAGAAAGCACGGCAGTCTTCCTTTAAAAGCGAACGGCACTTTTGGTAAAGTTGAATACGTTCTTTACTAGGGCGTGAACCCATAAGTTGAAGAAGCTCTAAATGGGTAAGTGTTCTATAGGCAGCTACTCTTAGCTCTAAACAAAATAATTGTACCGGATTTAAGTCTAGAGCAACTACTTTGGCGGGGTTTTTGATTAAAAGGGCTAGGGTGTTGTCACCAGCAGAGGCAATAGAAAGACAATTTTCGTTGGGTTGTATGTCTAAACCTGCTAAAAGGATGTCTGCATCCTCCCAGACTTGGGCGTAGCGTACGATGGAAAAGTTGGCTTTGGTTTCAATTTCACTATGAAGGTTTGTCACTATAAATGTGTTCTACAGAAAAAGGATCGGGGGGAAAATCCAGTTGACTAAAGCAGTATTCGCAGCAGTTATTAGCTCGTTCAGAAACTGCTTTTCTCAGACTAGGTGTCATTAATTACTCTATAGTTGGTGTTCGAATGCCAAATTCCTTCATGAGTAGGTCAAGTGAAGTTTTTCTTAAGGTGGCAAGTTTTGCTAAGGCTGACAAGCGTTTTGCATTAGCTACTTCAATTTGGTTGCCAATGTTAATTAGTTCAGCTTGCTCCTTAGGAATTAAGTTTAAGGAACGACGTTTCTCTTTCAGTTGTTCATATCGTTGCCAAGTTTCAGAACTAATTCCAAGGTTGATCTGTTTTATAAGCTTTGCTTCTTCTGCTGGTAAGGTATCATTGCGTCTTTTGGTTTGTAGAGTGAGTACCCAAGCAACAAAGTCATTAAACTCCTGTAGTTTAGAAACTTTTTCAAATAATTTGTTGGCAGAGACGTGCGTACTCATAGCTATTTATACTAGCACTTATAGGCCTTGAGTAGGTAAATCATTTTAAAAGCAAATGTTCTTCAAATAAGTTAAACCTAAACAGATGAAAATACTACTAAAACGTACACCATGTTCAAGAAGCTAAGGCAACTTAGTCAACTTGGGAAATGTCCCCCTCACGATTACTTAACATGCTTACTGCTAAGGTTTATAAATGCGTCATTTTTATAGAATTGCTATTTTTATAATTGTATTTTTTGGTTTTGGTACTTTAGTAACCGCTCAAACCCTTGCAGAAGTTCAAGTAGTTACTGCTATTGCTACTGAGTTAAATCCTGCTATTAGATTACCTAGCGGCAGTTATCGTGCTGTAGGAGAAGGAACTGACGAAATCATTTCCAAAGTAAATAATGCAAGTGGCTTTACCAATTGGGAAGTTTACACCGCTTCAGGATTACTAGCTGCACTACAACCTGCTTTTGTGCAACAACTTTCTACCTCTTTTGCTGGAGCAGGATACTTCATAACTGAACAAGATGAGCAAACCATAGGTATAGAAAAACATACCCGTTATATATTTGAAGATGGTTTAGATAAAATATTACTTTACACTATTCGTACAAATAAAGAGTTGATTTGGTTAGTTGCGAAAGGTAGCTAAAATAAAAGATCTACCCTAGTAAACTCTAAATGTTTTGCCAAAGTTTGCACTGGTTTTAAAAGTTGTCCTAAAAATGTAATTTCAGTTCAAACTAAACTTCTACGAGAAAGCTTTAAACGGCTTTCTCGTAGTTTTTATAAGTAGTCTAGAAATGCTTGGAGGGCTTTCCAAGATCTGCGTCAGAAACAGCTAAAGCTTTAATTTGCTCTTGCAAATCTTTAGCTACTATACTAGCTGCTACCTTCTGCCAATTATAGAAAGTTCTTTCTGGCACATAGGTCCTGAAGTACTCGAGCGCCTCCCGAGCAGCAACATCCAAATGACTATGATCTGCACGCTGATTAAAGGGTTTAATGCCTATAATGTAAGGAAAAAAGAGCACATTGTAATGTCGCCATTCCTCACTCGAGCCAAAATCATCACCTGTTTGAGGTTTTAATTTAAGAACGGACTCAACTAGGATTTGTTTTAATTCCTGAGAGCGCCCTAGAGTGTCATCGTTTTTGCCTTTTTCAGTCAAGCGCTGATGAACAATGGGCAATTGTGTAAGAGGGCTAGAAGCTAGTCGGCTCAGATCACTAAAATTGCTAAGTGCCTTGCGAGTCAAGCGATTAAACGTTTCAAGGTCAACAGTGTCTAAATCTCCAGCATCTTTGTTTCTAATAGCAGCACTGCTTGCAGCACGAAGTTCAGCACGTTCACGCTGTAGTTTGGATTGCTTGGCAAAAACTATGCCATCAAACCATGCCTGCAAAGGGTTTGCAAAGGCTTGCAAAACTGAAATTATCGTTATGCTAGAGAAAAGTAAAACTACTAAAGGCAAGCTAATACCTAAAAAAAACATAACTAGCGCAATTTGTCCAGCAAATACTAAACTCAAAAGACTAGTAGATAAAAATGAGCGGGTTATGTCTGGTAAAAAGCTTTCCCCTAAATCAAACGCATCAAAGTAGGCAATGCTAAGTCCTAATAAAAATACGTCTAAACCTATGCCGAAAACTGTAACTTCACGTGGAAAAATTTCTAATGGTAGGAGTAGGGCACTTGTGCCTAGACCAAAAAACAAAATTACTATAAAGATAAAGGCCAAAGGTTGATTTGGTTGGATTTTACGAAAATGACTTAGTGCTACTAAGAAAACTAGTGAAAGTGGTAAAAGGCTAATAGCTCCAAACAGGAAAATGCCGGGGCCAAAGTTAGGATTGTCAGTAAAAAATGGAGTGCTTAAGTTAAGTATAAAGAGAAGTCCACTCAGGGGCACAACACTATAAATCCAAAATCTGTAGAATAGCACCTTAAGGTTTAAATCTTCTGGTAACAGCTGAATAAGTGTAGCTGTCCAGAAAACAGCAGGAGCAAAAATGAATGACCACTGCATATTTATAAGCAAAGCACTTTCACTAAAATTGCCTAAAGCACTAATGAACAGGCTTTCTGCATAAGCAATTGAACCCAAGCCAGCATAAAGTAGCCGCTTGTCATTGGGGGCTCGAGCTATCAAATAAAGCCCGAGCCACATGGTGAAAGTAAATGCTAAAGCGTGTAGAGTTAGTGAGGCAACACTAATAAGTTCCATTTTAAATGTTAGCTGGGCTCGAGCGAACTACTTTCGTGATGAATTAGACCTAAACAGCACGACTAAAACCACAAATATAAGGAGAAAAAAAGGTACTGTAGACAGTAGAACTGTATTAGACATAAACCCTCGCACAGCATTATGGAAATGTGCTGCAAAATTTAGAAAGTTGCCTAAAATTGCTGCAATGATAACAATTTTCTGAGCTTGTTTGTCAATAGCAAAAGCTGCACTACTAAATCCTAGACCTGCTAATATACTCAGAAATCCCATAAGTGTTGCTGCATCAGCCGATACTGGTTGGTTTAGAAAAGACCCTGTTAGCTCAGGGGAAAGCCAAAAGGTCACACCTCCACAAAGATGGAGTCCACCATAAATGAGAAAGAAAGTCTTGTACAAATGTTTCACTCTGGATCCTCAGCTCTCAGGAAATTCTTTTGCTTCTTGTGCTGTAAGATGTCATTCTGAGCGCAGCGAAGAATCTCCTATGTGTAACCATTGTGTAGATACATTCGTCGCTATGCTCCTCAGTATGACATATGCCTTACAAGAGGGTATTTCTGCTTTTGAAGAATGACTTTACCCTTTGATACGCCTTAGACCCAGATACTGCAACAAAGCAAAGGTTGCCACTGTATCAGCTAAAATACCAACTGCCCACTTGCCTTCTGGGGTTAATGAAACTACGTTTGTAACAAGAATAATAACACTTAAAATTACCCACACAATATCAGCAGTGATTATACTCGAGATTTTAGCAGAGTTTACTTGAGTATTCATAGCGTTTTGGTAAACTATAAATGCAAAACCTAAAAGCCCTATACCTATTGCAGGAAGTATCCAAATATTAGACCAACCTAAAAAATTGCTAAAGGCTTCTGTAAATAAAATAAAACTTAAGCCACTTATTGCTGAAAAAGCAGCATTAGCCAAAAGGACATTACGTAATAGATATGAGGGACTTTGTATTAAAGCAGTTGTCATAATGAACCTCCTTAAGATTCACCGTAAGTTTAGGCATTAATTAGCTGCTAAGTTTAGGCTTCTTACTGCCAAATCCTGCCAATAGCTAAAAATTGCAAAATTTTTTGATTTATGAAGTTCAAAACGTAGTAAAGGATTCTTACAGGTGAAATTGATTTGTTGAAGAGCATTTACTTTGGAGTTCTGTTCACTAAACATTACAAATAGGAAAATTGCCACATATTATAGACTGACACACAGTTACTATTTACAAAAGTCCTTTTAATGGACAGACCACAGAAATATACTCCTTAATAGAAGAGGGGAAGTTGCAAGAAAGTGTGCTAACTTTGTTGAAAAATTTGCTGTACGGTATAATATTTACTAGCCTGCTGCTTAGCGCGGGAGCTGTTGCGAAGGTAGTAGTACCAGAAAGTTCATTTACAATTGATCTTGCTACTGAAATTGATTACCTAGAAGACCCAACTCATCAGCTTACAGTAACTGACGCTTCTTCTTCAGATCGTTGGCAACGCAATAAAAAATCACCAATAAATTATGGAATAAGCGACACAGTGTGGTGGTTCCGGGTGAAGCTAAGTAATCCACTTTCTATGGATAGAGAAGTATTTGTTGATTTGAATAGTGTTTTTCTTGATCATTTTGAAGCCACACTATTGGATGACAATGAACAACGCTTGCATCGTTATGTGACTGGAGATAAGCTTCCTTTTACCTCGAGGCCTTTGCCAACTCGCACATTTGTCTTTCCTTTACTGTTACCAGCACAAACCACAACAACACTTTTCCTACGTGTACAGCACAAAGGATCTGTTACTTTACCGCTATTACTAAGCGACGAAAATAGTTTCTGGTTGCGAGAGCGCCAAGCTGGTTGGGTCAGCGGCGCTTTCTTCGGTGTAATGCTGATAATGTTGTTTTATAATCTTGTTTTGCTGCTTTTTTCTCGAGAATCAGGTTATTTTTACTACATTGTTTATATTGCTGTATTTATATTAGTACAGGCTTGCCATACCGGTTATGCATATCAGTATTTATGGCCTTCTTCGCCAACTATCAATGAAATGGTACTGAAATTTACAACAGGTCTAGTGATTATCACTGCTTTACGCTTTAATGCTGAGATTCTATCACTCAAAACCAAGGCATTGATACTATGGCAGATATCCATATTTGCTATAGCTATACTGTCACTGATATGTCTTTGGTTGACTTTTACTTCTTCATATATTATGGCCATAAAGTTGTACTCTTTAAGCGCATTATGTGCTGTAGGCTATATTTACATCAGTGGACTTTATTTTGTTTTACAGAAAAATCGAATTGCCATTTACTACATGATTGCTTGGACACCTATATTACTTGCTTTTACTAACTATGCACTCAACAGATTCAATATTTCACCACTCAGCACCGATCCGTTACAACTTTTTAAACTAGCCATTGGCTTGGAAGCTGTATTGTTTTCTCTAATTTTAGCCGCACGCATACAGCAGGAACGAGAAATTCGATTATCCACTCAAAAACAGTTTAACGATTTACAGCAGAGTAGCAATAAGGAATTAGAGCAACAAGTAAAGCAAAGGACTAAGGAATTGCAAGTTGCACTCCAAAAGCTCGACAAACTAAGCACAATTGACCCACTTACCGGAATTAGGATGGGATGAGGTGAACCCAATTGATCGGACAAAAAATTAAGGTTAATTAAGACCTACTAAAATAATAACAAACTGAGATTACATTGTTTGTAAGCTCGATAACAGTTTGCTCTGTTGTTATTGGCTTAGTTTTTCCTTTCTGTAAACTAACTCAGGTGTTTTGTACTGCAATGATTGATGTGGACGTTCACTATTATAAAATTGCAAGTACTTTCCTATTTCTTCCCTTCCTTGCTCAATATTTTTGTACTCCTTAAGGTATACCTCTTCATATTTTACAGTTCTCCACAACCTTTCTGTAAATATATTATCCATGTATGAACCTCTTCCATCCATGCTGATTGCTATTTCATTTGCCTTCAATATATCTGTAAACTCATAACTCGTGTACTGACTACCTTGATCTGTATTGAATATCTCTGGCTTCTCTCCTTCCAATGCCTCTTCTAATGCTTCTATACAGAACGTTGCTTTCATGTTACTTGAAACTTCCCATGAGACTACATAACGGCTATACCAATCCATTACTACTACCAGATAGCAATACCCTCCTTGTAAACGTATATAGGTGATATCACTAGCCCATACCTGATTTGGTTTGTTTATGATTTTGTTTTTCAGAAGGTATGGGTAAATTTTGTGTCCTTCCTTTGGTTTACTTAATTTGGGCTTGGCATAAATTGCTTGCAAACCCATCAGGCACATCAAACGATATACTCTTTTGTGATTGACTTTATAGCTTTCTCCATTGAGCATTGCTGTTATCTTACGATAGCCTAGAAAAGGATGATCTGTATATAACTCATCTATCCTTTGCATCAACTTTTCATTGAGATCACTGATTCCTGTAGGTCGATAGTAATAACTACTACGATTCAGGTTCAGTAACTCACATTGTTTAGTAATGCTCAATTGAGGGTGCTTTGGGTCAACTATCAACATACGTTCCTCTTGGCTCAGTTTTTGAGCCCTTTGGACAAAAAATCTAATTCCATTTTCAACTTACCGATCTGTTCGTATAGTGCAGCCTCTCTACGTTCTTGTAGTCTTGCTTTTCTGCCTCTTAGTAGTGAAAATCTTTCATTCAATGCCTCTGATCCAGCTTTTTTCCATTCTTTAATTTGAGTGGTGTGTACACCATATTGACTTGCTAATTCTGCAAGATTTTTCTCCCCAGCTATGGCTGCTGCTGCAACTTTAGCTTTGAATTCTTTCTTATATGTTTTTCTTATTCCTTTTGTCTGGCTCATTTATATCTCCATATTCTAGATATTTTACATCTTTAATGGACCTTAATTTCGCCGGGGTTTTTTGTCTAAATTTTGGGGGTAAGCTCAGGAACCGGCGCTTCTTTAACCAACAATACGAGTATGAGTGGCGACGTTGTCAGCGCGGCAATCATCCACTATCAGTTATCTTGATTGACATCGACCATTTTAAAGAGATCAATGATACCTACGGTCACTCAACTGGTGATCAAGTTCTGCAAACATGTGCGAATATAATCCAAGGCTGTGTGAGACGTGCAACTGACTTTGTTTGTCGCTATGGAGGAGAAGAATTCATCATCATACTTGCAGAAACCAAGCAAGAGAGTGCTTTAAAAATTGCTGAGAAAATAAGGACAGAGATTGCTAAAAGTCCTATTATTGCTGGCAATTATAATGTAACAATAACTATAAGTGCAGGCATATCTATGCTAACCCCCAAGCCAACTAAAAACACAAAAGTATTAATTGACTTTGCAGATAAGGCGCTTTACAAGGCAAAAAATGAGGGTAGGAATAAAGTTATAGCCTATAGCTAGGCTTTCTCCTTTTTGATAATCTTTAAATGAGAACAAGTAGGCCACATAAAGCTAACCCTAAAATACTTCGTGATAGAAGGTCAGAAATTTTGTTATAACTTTAAAAGTGCTCGAGCCAAGGAAAATTAATCGGTAACTTGGTTGGATTTGGAAGCTCGAGGTAAATTAACAGAGTAAGTCACTACAAGGATTACTCATAGAGCATTTAACCTAGCTGTCGCTCCAGCAAGATGTGCACACAGTGACCAATTTAAATGAAGGATTCCTTGTAGGGAAGTGTATTTAAAGTGTGCACACCTGAGGTTATTGCTATTATGCAAAGTTCTTAATAAGGAAGAAAAATGTCAGGAGCACTAACATCATTAAAAGTTTTAGATTTTACCACACTGTTGCCCGGTCCTTATGCCACAATGTATTTAGGAGATATGGGAGCAGATGTTTTAAGAGTAGTATCAGCTTCTCGTCCTGATCTTGTAGATTTTCTACCTCCTTCTGTTTCTGGCATGAAGTTTTCTGCTGCTTCTGCCCAACTCGGACGCAATAAAAGAGTGCTAACTCTTAATCTTAAAAATGAACAAGCGATTAAGATCATACACAAGCTTATATCCTCATACGACATAATTGTTGAACAATTTCGCCCTGATGTTATGGCAAAATTAAAACTGGACTATCAAAGCCTTGTAGCTATAAATCCATCCATCATCTATTGTTCTCTTACAGGATATGGTCAAACAGGATCTATGCGTAATCGTGCAGGGCACGATATAAATTATATTGCAAGGTCTGGTGTAGCTTCATATTCGGGTAGAAAAGATACTGGTCCACCTCTTTTGGGCATGCAAATTGCGGATGTAGCAGCAGGCTCTAATAATGCAATTATTGGAATTTTAGCTGCTGTAATTCACAGACAGTCAACAGGCAAAGGGCAATACATTGATATATCAATGACTGACGGTATGATTGCATACAATGCGATGTATGGTGCTGGTTTTTTAGTAGATGAAAAAGATCCTGTCTATGAAGACAATCTTTTGAATGGTGGTTCAATATATGATTATTACAAGACCAAAGATGATAAATATATAAGTGTTGGTAGTCTTGAACCTCAATTTTTTAGTAATTTTTGTGATGTTATAAATAGACCAGACCTAAAACAGGAAGGTGTTTCTCCAAAAAATATAAAACAAATTAAAAAGGAAGTGTCTGAAATATTCTTAACCAAGACAAGAGATGAATGGATGACCATTTTTAACAAGACAGATGCTTGTGTTGAACCAGTTATGAGTCTTTCAGAAGTTTTTACCGATAACTTAGTTAATGAAAGAAAAATGATTGTAGAAGTGCCTTTACCAAACAAGGAGAAAGTAAGGCAAATTGCAAACCCAATCAAGTTTTCTGAAACACCTCAAGAATATAAATTTACTGGAGTCCCTCCAAAAATGGGACACACAAAAGAAGTTCTTAAGGAGATTGGCTATAAAGAAGAAGAGATTGATGAGTTTGAAAAGACAGGACTATTTTCATAAATTTATCTCTATAAAGCTCATCATGAATTCCAAGTGCTTGATTTATAGAAATATGCCTCCAGCTCCCTTTTGAGCACTGATATCTTCATATTCGCTTTAAACTTCAGCTGCTAGCATTCTTAGGTCTTCTATACACGACTAATTCAGGCACTTGAAACACATCAAAAGCCATAATTATTTTTTATGACCCATGAACTAAAAGTCGTTTCATATAATATTTTGGCTAACTCATATATTAAGCTAGAATGGTACACTCGTTCCAGTCCTGAGGCGTTGAAATGGGAAAATAGAAGGAATTTGCTTGCAAAGAAAATAACAAAAATTAATGCAGATATTATTTGCTTACAAGAAGTTGAAGCAGATGCATTTGAGATTTTAGAGGACTCTTTGCAAAAGAAAAGTTACAGTGGAGTCTACTATAAAAAAGGATATGGTAAACCTGACGGTTGTGCGACTTTTTTTAGAAGAGATAAACTGAAGTTGAAAAATGAACATGCTGTTTACTATAATGATAAAGCCAAAGGAAAAATAAATTCTGGTCACTTAGCACTGATATTAGATTTTGAGCTTGACATTGGCATTTTAAAGGTGGTTAATACTCATCTTAAGTGGGACAGCAAAAATAAAGAAGAGCACCTAGGGTATAAACAGCTTAGTGAGCTGATAGACAGCTATATCAAAAAAGACAATTATTCTTATGGTTGGGTGATATGCGGTGATTTTAATGCGCAGCCAAATAGTTTTGTTATAAAAGAACTACTCAAAAATAATTTTAAGGATGCCTATGCCAATAAGGAGCAACCTACATGTAATCCTAATGGGAGAACCAAACGAATAGACTTTATTTTCCACTCTACTCAAATAGCCTCGAGCCCTGTAAAACTACCGGATATAGATGACACCACCCCACTCCCATCAGAGGTTGAGCCATCTGATCATTTGGCTATTATGGCTTCATTAGTATTTTGACAACAAAGTATACCCAAGTATTGCGAATATATGTCCTTGGTTTCTCGTGCCACACTCCCATTAAATACTCACGAAACAAGAAGTGAGGCATTGCGTAAAGCAATTACTATGCTTTCTGAAGCAGGGGCAGAAAAACGTGGTGCAGTCTTTACAAATTCAAAAGTTGTTACTTTCATGCTTGATCTTATTGAGTACTCGAGCAAAAAAGACTTAAGCAAATTCAGAATTTTAGAACCATCTTTTGGAAATGGGGACTTTTTATTGCCAATTATTGAGCGGCTCTTAATTTCCTATAAACGATATTTTAAGGATGGTGAACCATTTACTACTCTTCGCAATAGTGTAAAAGGCGTTGAGCTACACCATGAAACTACTAAAGAAATTAAACTCAAAATCGTGGAGTTAATTAAGAATCACGGAATGAGTCTTAAAGTAGCTAAACAATTAGCAGACTCTTGGATTATCCAAGATGATTTTCTCTTAACTCCAATTAAAGGGCAATTTACCCACATCATAGGAAATCCCCCCTATGTCCGACAAGAAATGATCGCTCCTGAACTCTTGAGGGTTTATCGCAGCAAGTATAAAACTATTTATGATCGAGCTGACATTTATGTACCCTTTATTGAGCGTTGCTTGGGCTTGCTAGCAGATAGTGGTCAGCTTTCATTCATCTGCTCAGATCGTTGGATGAAAAACCGTTATGGTTTGCGCTTGCGACAACTTGTAGCTAATGAATATCATATTAAACACTATGTAGACATGGCTGGCACAAACGCCTTCCAGAAAAACGTAGCTGCCTACGCAGCCATTACTACTTTTATAAGGGCTAATAGGAATGGGAAAACTACAACAGTTGCAAAACAGCCTTGCATAGAAGCATCACATTTGAAACACCTCTCTAAATGCTTGAATGCTGCAACCACATCTACAAATGGTGCAAATATTGAGGTAATACATAGTGTCATCAAGAGTAATGAGCCTTGGCTTTTGGATTGTGCAAAGCAACTCAAGCTTATAAGAGAGCTTGAAAACAAATTCACCTTGCTTGAGGACGCTGGTTGTAAAGTTGGTATAGGTGTTGCTTCGGGGTGTGACCGAGTTTATATTGCCCCCTATGACGAGCTTGATGTTGAATTAGAACGTAAACTTCCACTTGCAATGACTAGTGATTTAGCTAGTGGGAAGCTTCAGTGGAGTGGCAAAGGTATAGTAAATCCATTTGAAGTTAATGGAACTCTTGCAGACCTTAGCAAATATCCAAAGTTTGCAGCCTTTTTACATGCTAATAAGCAAGCTATCATGAAGCGTCATGTGGCAAAGAAGAATCCTGATAGTTGGTTTAGAACAATTGATCGAATATATCTCGAGTTAACTTTTAAACCAAAACTATTGATTCCTGATATTAAAAATAAGCCCACAGTTGTCTACGATGAGGGTACCGTTTATCCCCACCATAACCTTTACTGGATAGTATCAAAAGAGTGGGACCTTCGGGCCTTACAAACGGTATTGCGTTCTGAAGTAGCTAAGCTTTTCGTCTGGGCATACTCAGTCAAGCTGCGCGGTGGCTGGCTTAGATTTCAAGCACAAAATCTTCGCCGCATCTGTTTACCCCAGTGGAATCTAATCAGTGAGGATGTTAAAGCAAAATTAGTTGAAGTTAGCAGTGGTTGTGACCAAACAGTTATTAATGAGGTTGTATTCAAGCTGTATGACCTTAATGGTGAACAAATCAATATAATTGAGACCATGGATTAAGACTCTATGGCTGTAAATTATAAGAACATACCCTATGCCCAAAGAATTTGACAAAGTGTACTTAAATGACTAAAGAGAAATTAAAAGAGCAAATATTTCGTGCCTTCGCAAAAACTCGCTTTCCCGGCAAAGCTTTCCTAGTCAATAGCATTCAGGGAGACGAACCTTACTTGCTTAAAGAAGAATTTAAGGACAAAACTGATTGGAAAAGTTTAGAAGTTGATTTTCTAGACGCCGCACCCGATGGTTATTCAACAGCATTAAGCTTCTTTTCTGATGAAGCACTGCTATTTTATTTGCCAGCATTTCTTATAGCTGATATAGATGAAAAGCTTTCAAGTACTGATGTTGTTTTTTATCTTACGCACGGGCTTACTCAAAACTCGAGATATGGTGTCATAAATCAGCAACGTTATGGTGCAAGAACTTGGTGGGATTATGCAACCTTTAGATTTTCAACTTTTTCGCAGGAAATGGTGCAAGCAGTAATAGCTTACTTAGAGTTCAAAGCTATTCGAGATAAATACAGTGCAAACAACATTACAGAAGCGTTAACTAATTATTGGTACAAGCGAAGTGGCCAAACTTAACTATATTACTGTAAGGAACGCTAAGTTGCTTCATCAAAAACTTCTTATTCTTGATTTAGATGAAACCCTGATCCATGCAACGGAACAACCCCTCGAGCATGAAACTGATTTTAGAACAGAGCTTTACCATGTTTATAAGCGTCCACATGTTGAAGCTTTTCTCGAGTTTTGCCAAGAGAATTTTCTTGTAGGTGTTTGGACAACATCAGGTAAAGACTTTGCAGAAATCGTCGTCAAAAGTGTGTTTCTGCGAAACTACCTTCTACAGTTTCTTTGGTCTCGTGAACGCTGTACTCGAGCTTACAATCCAAACACAATGGAAACCTATTACATCAAGAATTTATCAAAACTTAAACGCCAAGGGTATAGGCTTGAAAATATAATTATGGTTGACGATACACCTATGAAGCTTCAAAAGAATTACGGTAACTTAATCAGAATTGAAGAATGGTTAGGCAATTCTGAAGACAAAGAACTCTTGCGGCTCATGAAATATCTAGCTGATCTGAAAGAAGTTGAAAATATACGAACCGTTGAAAAGCGTGGGTGGCAAATTTACTACACACTATAAGGAACAAAAATTTGTTGAACCAAGCTGAAGTCCATTAATTTGCTCCCACTGAGTTTAGTTCGTAATATCTTTAAGTTGATGATCTATGCCCTACCTCAAATGTCCAAATTGTGAAACTATCTTTCATATAGCAGTTTCTAACCTCAATACGTTTTTTGAAAGATTTGGTAAACCAACTAAAGGCAATATTCCTGAAGAAATATGCTTCTTTTGCTGGAAAGATTTGAAAGTGAGTGATTTAATTGAGGTTATTAAATTAAGCGAGTCTGTGCCTTTAGCAAAAGTAAATGATACTGCTAGAGTGATTGATATATACAATGAAAATAACCCTTACACTCTCTACAAAGTTGAAAGTATCGAAAACAAAGCGGGGACTAAGTGGTCAGGACAATTTATACGAAGCCAAATAAGATTTGTCCATGAGCGCTTTGCTACATCATAATTATATCCTGCAAGGGAGAACTAAATGAGTGTTTCTATTTACTACACAGCTACAAGAAATAGTCCTTTAATTGACATAGAAAAAACAGCGATTGAGAGAATTGTGCTCGAGAAAGATGTCTCAGCAGAACTTGAAACCTATCTAGAAACAGGGAAAGGTTTTAATTGGGAAACCTTTACAATTTATGATTTAGACAAACCCAGTACAGAAAATGTCATCTTTGAAGGTGCAACTAAGTTACCCAATAACACTGAAGAGGCAATAATAGTTGGGCTCGAGCATTGGCTGGATACCTTAACTGAAATACGGCGTGTTGTAAAAGGGGCATCATGGCATGTTCATGTAGATGACACCGATATTTCATGGAATGAAGACAAACAAGCTTTTGACAAGAGTATTTTACCCTAGTTGCTAGGCACTGCATCTGATGTTATTTACAAATTAATTTGCAATACAAGCCTAGCCTTTATTGACAGCTTCCTTTTAGAGCTAGGGCTAAACACTTCTAAGACTTACCTCATTTCAGACAATCTGGAAAAGGTGACAGCAGGGATAACAACAGTGCAATCAAAGTGATATTTATTCCCACTGAACATAATATACCTCTTAGGAAAGGAAGAAATGACTGAAAATATTGAACTCTTTAGTGCATATGAGATTCGCGATGAGATAGGATCGTTCGCTGATGGTGATAGAATAAATGAAAAATACCTACCGATAATTAATGCTGCTTTAGCAGGACCCTGTTTAACTTCTGATAAAGGGCCACAAATTTTTGTAGTTAACATTGATTGTGCCAATCAACATAATATTGACACAGCTGAGCTTATATGGCCAGTCGATCCATTAGGTAGTCTTAATCAAGAAGTTCCTTTACAGGCAATTATAAAGAAAGAAATGTGGCTCGAGGCAAAGAACTTCTGGGAAAAAGAAGATCCTATTTCTTGGACTGCATTTGTTTGGAGAGTTGCAGTACCCATAGCAAATAGACTTAATATTTTAAGCTCATGGAGTCAGATTCAGTAAAGCGATAAGTCGCGAAAGAGGTAGTCTGGAACTGATTATGTGAGCTATCGACTAAATGTGTTAATATTTTACAACTATGCAGCCACAAAAACTTTCCTCTGAAGAACTTCAAGAAGCTTTAAACTCACTCCCTGATTGGCAGTTGAAAGATGGTAAAATCCATCGTGAATTTGTATTTAAGAACTTTATAGAAGCATTTGGTTTTATGAGTCAAGTAGCTATTTATGCAGAGAAGCTAAATCATCACCCTGAATGGTTTAATGTTTATAAGAAAGTCATAATTGATTTAAGCACTCACGATGTAAATGGCATTAGTAATTTTGATATTGAGCTAGCCAAAACTATAAGTGGTTTGATTGATAGCTAGGTGTGATACAGGGCATTAATCTTCACATACTCAGCACTTAAATCGCAACCCCATGCTTCACCCATAGCTGTCCCAGCAGCTAAATCAACTTCTATAATCACTTCTTCAGTCATCATTTTTTCAGACAAAGCTTTAGCATTAAATTCTACTGGCTTACCTTCACTATAAACTGATTCTTCTTGAATTTTTAGGCTAACATCAGCCAAGTTAGGTACCACTCCTGCTGCGCCTATGGCACTTAGTACCCGCCCCCAGTTAGGATCATTTCCATGAATAGCCGCTTTGACTAGAGGGCTTTTTACTACACTTCTAGCAGCAAGATCAGCTTCTTCATTATTGCGAGCACCAGATACTTGAACAGTGATTAACTTATTAGCCCCTTCACCATCTCGAGCAATTTGCTTAGCTAACTTACTACAAACCACTGCTAAAACTTCCTTAAATTCATCATTATTGCTAGGTACTCGGTGGCTTGAAAATAAAAATGCACTATCATTTGTTGAGGTATCACCATCTACACTTACTTGATTAAAAGTGCGATTAACAATCTGTGGCCAGAATTCGCGCATTTCCTCTTGGGGAACATCAACATCTGTCATTATAAAAGCCAGCATAGTAGCCATATTGGGATGAATCATTCCCGATCCTTTAGCTATACCTACTATGCGTGCGCCACTGCTTAAATTCACCGCTACCTTTTTACACTGTGTGTCAGTAGTAAGAATAGCTTCAGAGATAGAGTTACAATCATCAGCAAGAGCTTCTTTTAGTTTAGGAGCAGCAGCTTTAATTTTATCAATAGGCAAACATGTACCCAATACCCCAGTACTAGCAGTTAAAGTTTCTGCTATTTTAATATGAAAGGTGCTTGCTACTACAGTAGCAAAATCATCGTTATCTAAAAACCCTTGGTCACCTGTTAGACAATTTGCAATGCCACTATTTATAGCAATAGCTTGTACGGGTTGTTCTGAAATGTACCTTGCACGATTACGAACAATGAAAGGAGCACGAATTGTGTTCTGGGTTGTGGTCATAGCCCAATAAAGAGGTACATTGGTATAAATAAGACCTAAATCAAGCTGACCTTCGTCTTTAATTCCCGCTGCTATACCTGTTGCTTGGAATTCCGCAGGTAATTTCATGGCCATACCGCCTTTGTCGTAAGAGAAAGAGTTTCTTCGAAACCACTAATTAAATTGAAGTTTTGTACAGCTTGTCCTGCTGCACCTTTACCTAAGTTATCAATTACAGCCATAGCGACTATTAGCTTAACACGTTTATCAAAACGAACGCTTACAACACAAAGATCTGTTCCATATACTGCTTTGGTTTGTGGTAAAGCTTCTTGAACATGGATAAGTGACTCACCATGGTAAAAATCTTGATATAGCTTATGTAGTTCTTCTGTGATTATTGATTTATTGGGTTTAGTGTAACAGGTTGCTAGTATCCCCCTTGTCATTGGTAAAAGGTGAGGATTAAAGCTAACAGTAATCGGATTAAAATGACTATGAGTTTTTAGCATTCTACCCATAATTTTAACTCTTCCTAAGGTGTTTTCTATCTCGGCAGTGTGACGATGAGTACCAGCTATACTATAGGGTTTAAAGTTTTCATTAACCTCAGTAAAAAGAGTTGCCATTTTAGCGCTACGCCCAGCTCCCGAGGCTCCTGAAGCTGCATTTATAATAACTTCTTCTCCTAAAAGATTATTAGCAACAAGAGGTGCTAAAGCAAGAGCTGAACTAGTAGGGTAGCACCCCGGATTAGCAACTAATTTAGCCGTTTGTACTTCTTCACGATGCAATTCACTCAAGCCATAAATTGCCTTTTCATAAAGTTCAGGATGAGGATTCTCCTGACCGTACCACTGAGCAAAATCTTTAGGGGACAAACGAAAATCTGCTGATAGGTCAATAACTTTTTTGCCTGCTTCAAAAGCTTCTTTAATTAATGATGCTGCCGAACCATGTGGAGCAGCCGAAAAGAGCACTTCACAGTTACTAACAGTTTCTTTTGCACTGCTGAAACTTAGCCCTGATTCTAAGGGTGCAAATTGGGGCCAACACATCTCTAGTGCTTGGCCTTCAAATTGTCTAGAAGCTATTGCAGTAACATTCACATAAGGATGTTCAAATAAGCGGCGTAGGAGTTCTGCTCCTCCATAGCCACTGGCTCCTAAAATACCTACATTTACTTTTGCCATAAAATCCTTAGCTTAAATTCCTTGTCATAAATTTTCTAGGCTTACCTAATGTAGTGAACGGTTCAAGATTTTGAACCTCTAAAACACAGTTAATATGATAGGTATAGATACCCAAGTAAGCTTCTGCTATCAAATCGTAAGATGTCATTCTGAGTGCAGCAAAGAATCTCTCATGCGTTAATGCTGTTGGGTGCATTCGTCGTTTACCCTTTGAGATTCACTAACTTAGAAGCTGATACAATATAGTTTTGTGAGCGTGTAAACGATTTTCCGCTTGCTCAAAAACTACGCTACGCTCATGATAAACACAATCTTCAGTGCATTCTTCACCATAGTGAGCGGGTAAGTCATGCATAAAGACGCCTTGTGGTGCCAGATCTTCAAACCACTGGGTAGTAATGGTATAGCCTTGAAAGGCCTTTTTGCGACGTCTAGTTTCTTTTTCTTGTCCCATTGAGATCCATACATCTGTATAAAGCACGTCTGCACCCTTAATAGCTTCTCTAGGGTCGCGAGAGACATCAATTTTTGCTCCTTTATCTTTAGCTTGTGTTAGAATGTTTTCATTTGGTTCAAAGCCTTCAGGGCAAGCTATGGTAAGATTAACTCCAGTATGTATAGCAGCATTTATGTGTGAGTTGGCTACATTGTTACCATCACCAACAAAAACTAACTTTAGACTACTAAGTTCACCAAAGCGTTCTTGCAAGGTTATGTAATCAGCTAAAAGTTGGCAAGGATGTAAAAAATCAGTAAGGCCATTGATTACAGGCACTTTGCTGTGTTCAGCTAGCTTGATAACTTCCTCATGAGCAAAAGTACGTACCACTATAGCGTCAACCCAGCGTTCTAAGTTAAAAGCTATATCTTTAACAGTTTCACGTACACCTACCCCTACTTCTTGTTGACCAAGATAGACACTATGACCACTAAGCTGGTACATAGCTACATCAAAAGTAGTGCGCGTTCGCAAAGAGGGTTTTTCAAAAATCATAGCTAAGCTTTTACCGCTTAGATAGGGTAAAGTTTGGTGTTCTTTGAGGCTATTTTTTAGCTCGAGCCCACTAAGCACCAACCCCCCAAACTCTTCTTTACTTAAATTTGCTATAGAAATAAAATCCTTGCCTTGTAAGCTCTGTACCTTAGTAATTTCCATTTATATAGTGTCCTTAAATTCAAAGCAGCACGAAGCGTGTTACTCGAAAGCATGATAATATATGCAAAGTTACTAATAATCAAGGATTAATATTATACCTCCATGACTAAAGTTTATGAAGTTACTACCAAAGCCCACAAAAGAAGCTTTATTGAATACCCTTACAAGCACTATAAAGACAATGACTACTGGGTTCCTCCATTACGTATAGCTGAGTGGGATAGATTTAACCCTAAGAAAAATCCTTTTTTTGATCATTCTAGAGTAAAACTCTTTTTAGCTGAACGAAATGGTGAAATAGTAGGTCGCATTGCAGGTATTGACAACGATAGCCATAATCTTACTCACAATGATAACTTAGCTTTTTTTGGCTTTTTTGAAGCTATAGATGAAGAGGGCTCTGCACAACTTTTTCAAGCTGTGGAAGCATGGGCAAAATCACTAGGGCGCAATGCTTTGCGTGGGCCTGTTAACTTGAGTATGGATGATGGAGCAGGCTTCCAAATAGATGCTTTTGATACTAGCCCTTACATTATGATGCCCTATAATGGCCCACAGTACCCTGAATACGCTAATGCTAATGGCTATAGTAAAGTAAAAGATCTCTATGCTTGGTTATTTGAAGTGGGTAATGAAAGCTATGAGCGTCTAGAGCGTTTGGCCAAAAGAGTAGAAAAGCGTTATCAAATCACCATTTCTCCTGCCAATATGAAAGATTTTGATGGTGAGGTCAAAAAGCTTAAGTACATTTATGAAAATGCTTGGAAAAAAAATTGGGGTTTTGTAAAATACACGGATGCTGAAATGCAACATCTTGCTAATGACCTAAAACTAGTAATAGAACCTGAAATAGCTCTTTTTATCAAAATCAAAGATGAACTTGCTGGTGTAGCAGTAGCTCTTCCCAATATTAATGAGGCTTTTAAACGTATGAATGGTAGACTCTTTCCTCTAGGTATAGTTCACTTATTAAGACGTAAACATTACATAAGTGCAGCTCGCTTAAGTATATTAGGGTTGTTACCAGAGTATCGCTATAAGGGGCTCGAGCTAGTTCTAATTAAAGAAATTGTTAGATGTGGCAAGTCAAAAGGTTATACAAAAGCTGAGTGCTCTTGGGTTTTAGAAGATAATGAAGCTATGAACAAAGGAATAGCAATGGCAGGATGTAAACTTTATAAGACCTATCGTATTTATCAAAAAGACTTATGACGTATAATTTTATTCTGAGGGAATTAATATGCCTGTGATGTTACAAAACAAATCTTTATAAAACACAATTCATCCTTAGATCAGTAAGTTTTAGGTAGGCGAGAACATGTAATTTTTGTTTTATTCACTCCCAATTAGGAACTCCCCATCAATATATATTACCTGCTCTGAACCATCAGCTAATTTAGCAGTAACTGTACGTGGTGTGGTCTGCACGATATCTTCATGGACAGCTGAAGCATTGAAACCAAGATTTATAACCTCATTTTGACTTAGCTGGGAGCTGTCTCCAGTGTAGCTATTAAGATAACTCTGACCGAGGGCAAGGTGCATATTGCCATATTCTCCACCATAATTTTCATCAAATAGAGTATTAGCCATAAAGGTATTGATACATGAGTGACGGCGGTCAGTTAGGGAGAATTCGCCTATTCGATTGCCACCAGGGGTTTTGATAATTGATTGTAGGAGGTCATTCCCTTCCTTAGCACTAGCCTTGACCACTTCCCCATCTCTAAAAACTAAATGCACACCTCGCAAAACTTGGCCTTGCATATAGTGAGGTTGGTCAAATGTGACTTCTCCATGAGTATTGCGCCAATCAGGTGAGGTAAATATCTCAAAAGATGGAATGTTACGACCATCACAACCTTGCCATAGACGGTTTTCTCCCAGTGTAATTACCAAATCAGTATCCTCACCAGTGATATGTAGTTCTTTAATGGGTAAATTAGTAAGGGTATCGCGTATTGTCTTAACTTCAGTAAACACTTGTTGCCATGCTACTTTAGGATCAGTTTCTTCTAAAAAACAAGCTTGGATAATTTGCTGCCAGTAATCTTCTGGTGAAAGGCCTGCTTCCGCTGCCATAGCAGCAGTGCCGTAGATACCAATAGTCCAAGTGAGTTTTTCGGTTAATTCCTTTTGAGTGCGTAGATCCATGTAGGGCTTGAAAGCTTCTTTACGAGATATAATATTGCTAGCCTCAATTCCTTTCAGAGCATGTGGATCATTGTGTGAGATGATGATCACTTCATGGTCAATAGCATCTACTACGCTTTTAAAATACTTTTCTGGAGCCCAAGAATATTGCTCAGCTTGGGCTATTTCAAAAAAGCTACGAGGTGTGCCGTGACGATCAGTTCCTTCACGCAAGTAATTGGGAAGAACTTGCCCTCCTGACTTTATAACGGCTGCGTACAGCTCATCATAAAGAGGTGCAGATGATTCCCAGCTGGTAAGGCGAACAACGTCACTAGGCTTGATTCCTTTACCACCTCCTAGAGCAAAGTTGATTAGGAGATCAGCATATTTTACAAGGGTGTTTTGAGATGGGGTGTAGATCATATCTGAATGTTTATGATACTACTTCTAATTAAAGTAGCAAAAGATTCCTGTTTGAATTCTTGAGTTAGGAAGTGAGGTCAGAATCAAGCCTTGACTTTGCTTCACAGCTTATTGCTCTAATGGTGGCGGCCCCAATACTGGGCCAATGACTTGTTCTATTTGTGCTCTAAATCGTTCAACCTTTGCTCTATCTTGCATAAAGTCACGGAAATTAACAGGATCTGTATTGTGATCGAATATGGCTCCATATCCACCAGCAGCTTCAACGTCCTCTCGAATAGGCCACATAATCCAGTTCTCTTGGAATTGCTTTGACAAAAGCCAGTTTAAATATAGTTTAGCTGCAGCCGGATGTTTAGCATCTTTAAATACTGCTGCTGTTTGTGCCCAAGACAAGAAAAAGTCATTCTTAGGTAGTAAAAAATGTGTTGTACTGCCCGGGAATGGCACTAGCGCATCTGCTGCTGTGAATGTGGCTGCATAATCCCCCATAAGCACACCCACGTATGGCTTTGCTGTTCCACGAACCCATGTTGGTTCCTGCTCTAAAAGTTTATCTAGATATTCCCAACCATATTTTTTGATTATGTTGTAGAATTGATAAAGAACAGCATCATCATCGTGAGGATAGGTTAGGATTAACTTACCCTTGTATTGTGGGTCTAGAAAATCTTCTGCATCTCTAGGTGCAGTTTCGGTATCTGTAATGAGGTTTGTATTGATGATTGTGCTAAACGCTACTACAAATATGCCTGTATATGCTCCATCTTGATCCTTGAACTGTGGATAAACTTGCTCCCACCCTTGTGGTTTGTAATTAAGGAGTTGGCCCTGCTCTTTCCAATATTCAAAGTCGTGAAGTGTCTGGAGCTGTGCAACATCAACTTCGAGTTCTCCTCTATCAAGCTGATTGTCTATTCTGGCACCTAGAAATTTACTCACATCTACCTCTATTTTAGCATCGATTTCGGGGAATGACTGCGCAAATGCGTCCCTGAGCCATTGTATTTGTTCTTCAGAATCACCACCAGCCCACACAACTAACTCACCACCTTCCTCAATAGCATCTTGATATAATTCCTCAAGTGTCTTGGTTTCAATACTGACACTTTGCTGTTGAGCAAATGTTGAAAAGCTAGCCATAGTTAGAGCTATGGCAATGACAAATAGTAAGAAAACTTTAGTTCTTGACACTATTGATCTCCTTTGCATTTTGTTATGCAGCTGGCAAGCAACCTAGTAAGATTACTTGCCATGATGTTGTGTAATACAAAAATGATTAGATGAGACATTTATCTTGTCAGGCACCCTTTAATCAGGACTTACTTTGAGTGGGTTGGGCCAATAAGTGCCCCATTAAGGTTACTTTCCACTGACTTGATATAATACCTTGCAATCTCAGCTACTGGCATACCACCTTGCCCCCAGCCCATTTTCTCTGCTGTTTCTTTTGCCATTGGTGGACTTACAGCATTTAATCGTTGATTATTAGGCATATCAAGAGCGGCAGCTTCTACAAACCCTTCAAGGCCCCTATTTATCATTGTGAGCATAACAGTCCCAACGCTAGGGTTCTGAGCTAGGATTCCTGTTGTGAGTGTAATTACTCCTCCATTATTTAGATGCTCTCTACCATAACGAACAAGATTTACCTGTCCCATCAGTTTGTTGCCCAAACTACGCTCTAAATCTTCATCAGTAATAGAGTCGAGTGGACCAAATTTTGCGCTGCCAGCAGTACTAACAACTGCATCAATATTTGACACTTGCTGATACATTTTTTTTATTGAGTCTGGATTGCCTAAATCAATCTGAATATTTCCAGTTCTTGATGCCTTAATGATTTCGTGATTAGGCTGCAAGGCCTCCACTACTGCGCTTCCTATTGTGCCACTTGCACCTACAACTATAATTTTCATTGGACTGTTAGCTCAAGTTGTCTCATCATGTTAGACATGTCATAAATGATCATTTCTTCAGTCAACTCATCCCCTTCAGCCTTGGCAATCGTCACCATTTTCATAGTGTATTTTTTGCCGTTTGGAGGAATAACGGTATCAGTACCGGGTAAATGCCAAGGTTCAGTGAATGTTCCCCCATTTTGGTGAACCGCACAAATGTAATCACCCTGTCCAATCAACGTAACATAAGGCTGCTCTATTTTGTGGTCTGGGAAAGCATTCACAAAGCTCTGTACTACCTCTAAATGATCAGGTTTGTTTTCCGTGGGGGTTGGCTTATCAGGAGAAGTAACATAGACATCATCTGAATGTACCTCGTTAAAACCTTTCCAATCTCTGGCATTCATAGAAACATCGGCCTTAGTCATAAGGGATAAATTATGTTTAACTCGAGCTTCTTCGTCTTTGTATGCCTGCAACTCAGCAGTTAATGTATCAATTTGCTCCTGAAACGCTACATCATTGTTTGAGAATGATGGAAGAACAACAAGTAAAAACAAGCTAAAAACTATAACGGATATGGCTAATAATATGTTTTTCATATCTAACTCCTTCACTTACAAAACCTTGTGTTAATTCAAGGTTTATGATTTTAGTTATAAAATTTTAAGTATGTAAAGTCAACTAGGTACTATATAGTAACTTAGTTACCTATAATGACCAAACAATGAAAGGAAAGTCAGAGTGATGTATTAACCTTAATAAAGAGTAAGTCAAAACATGCTATTGTTCATTGCTTATTTAGCGAAGGACATAGGTGCATTATGAGTGCAAGAAATTGTTATGGAATAGCAAAACCCTCTTCAAAAAAAGGGATGCATCCAAAAAATGGGCACATATTTACAGATGCTTATATGCTAGAATGTTTTTAGTGCAATATCGTAAAGAGGTTTCTTGGCAGTTGAAGTCATATCTCAAATTTCTTTTGGTTTTGTTCCTTGCTGTACCAGCAACACTGTTTTTTTTATCTCTTGCACAAAACAGTAAAGATCCTATAAAAAGTGATGATAGAACCAATGTTCAAGGTGAGTTTATAAATAATGAAACTTCTAGTGAGCTAAGTTCTGATTCAAAAGGTAGTATTCCTAGTACACAAATAATTTTGCTAATAGTCTTACTCTTAATTTCAGGGTTTTTATCTGGTTCAGAAACCTCTTTTACAGCAGTAGGACAGTGGAAAATTCGCCAATTGTTTGAAGAGGGTCAACAGGTTTTTGGAATCCTAAATCGTGACCCGACACGCTTTATCACTACTTGCTTAATTGGTAGCAACTTAGCTAATATTGGTGCTACAGCTCTAATTACTGCTTTAGGAGTTGACCTAGCGAATGTCTTTGATTGGCATCAAGGTATAACTTTAAGTGTTACTACTGGAGTAATGACTGTACTAGTACTCATTTTTGGTGAAATAACCCCCAAAGCCCTAGCTGTTCACAATGCTGAAGCAGTAGCTCGTATAGCTATTTATCCTATTTATGTCCTCTCAATTGCTTTCTATCCTATTGCTAAAGGCTTTACTAATATTGCTAGTTTTGTGCTTAGGTTATTTGGTTTGACCTCACGCAATAATGCTCCATTAACGGAAAAGGAATTAGAACTTATAGTACATAGTGCTAGTGAAACAGGTGTTATTGAGGCACAAGAACGGCAAATGATTCAAGGGGTCATTAATTTAGAAGAAACATTAGTTCGTGAAGTAATGACACCACGGGTAAAGGTAATAGCTATTGAAAGTAATACTTTATTAAAAGATGCTCACCAAAAATTAAGCGAAAAAATGTTTAGCCGCTTACCTGTTTTTGAAAAGACCTTAGATAACATACGCGGTATTTTTTACTTACAGGACTTGCTTAAATTTTTAAATGAGCCTGCAAAACTTACTAGCACGCCAGTTTCTGAACTTATGACTCCACCACAATATGTTCCTGAAACTATGAGTATTTTGGAGCTTATGCGCAAAATGAGGCACAGCAAAATCCATATGGCTATCGTAATTGATGAATATGGTGGCACAGCAGGAGTAATTACTCTAGAAGATGTAATTGAAGAAATAACTGGTGAAATCTACGATGAAACCGATGTTGAGAAAACTGCTGAAATTGTTAATTTAAATAAAAAGGTTTATCAAATTCAAGGCTCTACTAATCTTGACAAAGTTACAGAAACCCTAAACTTGAACTTTGAAGAAGGAGATTTTGACACCCTAGCAGGATTTTTAGTAAGCAAGTTTGGTTACATTCCTAAGAAGGGCGAAAGCATCAATGTTGAGGACTATACCTTTAGAATAGAAGCTGCTGATGAAAGGAGAATTCTTTCAGTACTAGTTGGTCAAGAAAGAGGCAACTCCCTTTCTAACACGCATAACACCAATCCGTGATTTACTTGTACTATTAAAGGTGATGAGGTAACCTCATTAGAAACACCTAAACCTATACCAAAATCAAGAGAAAAGTTGTTTAAAGGGTATTTAGCATTAAATACACTTACATTAGAGGTTTTTTTCAAGCTAAGTAAACTAAATTTTATAGCTAATGGCACCTTAAGTTTCATTCTTGCTCTTGCATTAACTGGGTAAACATCTTGTCTAGCTGAATGTAAGCTAGCTAAAAACCCCTCCCCTTTTAGTCTTGCTGCAATAAAAATGGCAGCTAAGGATTGGTCAAGTCTACTGCCAAGTACCCCAAACAAAATAAGTTCTTTTGCACCCTTCTTTTTAGCTAAATCAATGGCAAGTTCTAAATCAAGATGGTCCTTTTCAGGAAAATGTTTTTCTCTGGCTACATTAGAATAGTTTTCCAACACCTCTTTTGATACTGAATCAAAATCTCCTACTATTACGTCAGGTATAACCCCTAAGGACTTTGCATGATGCAAGCCTGAGTCAGCAGCTATCACTAACTGAGCTTGACTAGCAAGCTTTTTAAGATGTTGAGTAGCTTTAAATTCACCTCCAGCTAGAATAAGTGCTTTCACAAGTTAATTATATCCAAATATTATTAAACACACTATACTAAAATGAAGCTCATTAAAAATGTAAAGTCTATTTTCCTATATCCTTTTTCCAAACAGCTAATTCGCTTATGGCTATGCTACTTGATGGACGTTTAAGTACTCTTTGTACAAATTCAGCAGGAGCATCTCGCCATAGTAATCTCACCGTGACTGTTTCTGCTGATTCAGGCAGTGTATAGGTAATATTATATTCGCCATTTGCAGGTATTCGGTTATCTTCTAAAACTTGAGCTACTCGCCAGATATCGTGTCTAGTGAGAGGATTACCATTAGAATCTCCTAGAACTTGATGGAAGCGTACAGTATTCTCTGGCAAGTAACCAGCTTTGTCAATTATCCCTGACGTGAAAACAGGATTATTGCTATTATCATAGGCTATAATTTCTAACCACATTTGTCGTAGATCACTTACTCCTGTAGGCAGATGATGTCCTGCTTTACGGTTGTATATTGTCACTGTTAACAGTAAGTCTGAAATATTAGCTGCTAGTTCAACTGCTTCTTTTAGGTCCTCTAGGTTGTTTCTAGGAGCAACTACTGTAGAACCCCCTCCTAAAGTATGTCTATAAATATGTGGGCGAGCTGGATAATGCTCTACCAAGTGACCTTTATCGGGAATTGTTACTCCTGCCTTGGGTGTAAAATGGCAGTTTTGACAAGTGATCCCTTCATCAGCATAAGAGGATTCATACCATTCATCGTAGGTAGCTTGTAGCTTTACTCCATTTAGTTCAAAGTTATGGCAGCTTAGACAAAAAGCACTATCACTATAAAGTGGTCGCATCATATCTTCTTTGTGTACAGCAGGGGAAGCCATTACTAAGTGAGCAGCACTTTCTATACCTTCTTCACTCAAGTAATCACCCCCACGATAAGCCCTTACCCTAGCAGGGTTAGAAACATAGCCACCATTACCACTATGGACAGATTCTACTGTGTGACAGAATAGGCAAGATACTCCTTGTTTACTGCTTATTGATTCACGGTTATAAAGTCCTACTTCTCCTGTCATTAATGCTACTGGAGCATGGCAACCTGCACAGAGTCTGACTTCTATCTCACCTTGCTCAAAAGCCAGTAAATCCTTGACCTTTAAATACCACGGATCTGTTGCTGACACAGCATGCATAGACTCAGACCAATTTTCGTGAATGCCTACATGACAACGACCACACACTTCTGGAGAGGAGAAAGCTTCTACTTGGAATAGTGCTTTAGTAATAGTATAAGCAGGACTGGGAGCAAATAAGTCTTTACTGTAAGCAGTATAAGTTGTTGATACTTGACCACCACTGCCTTTTTCTAAACCACCTGTGTAGAAAGCTGGTGGGACTCGTGGTGGTGTAGCTTCGTAGCCTTTAACTAAAGCTTGTGGGGTTTTATTGGTTAGATATTGCCAGAAGAAAAAGACTCCTCCACCAAAAACGATAACAGTGATCAAAATGTGTGGAAGATATTTCACAATAAAGAACGTTTTCTTATCAACATGCAATTTTAAGGGGTACTATTCCACTGCTCGACATCCCAAAGACGAAGAGTACCATCCCAAGAACTACTTGCTAAAAGGTTTCCATCTTGGCTTAAATCTAAAGAAATAACGCTACTATTATGTCCTCGCAAAGCACCCTTTAGTTTCCCACTTTCTACATCCCAAAGTTTGATAGTTCCATCAGATGTTATTCCTCCTCCTGATGCTAATGTTAAGCTATCAGGAAAGAAAATTATGGTGGAAATCTCTTTCCCTGTTGGTATAGTTCTGATAACTTCTAGAGTCTCTAAATCCCATAGCTTAATTGACTCATCTAAACTTGCTGAGGCCAACATTTTTCCATCTGGACTAAACACAACAGAAACAACATAACTACTATGACCTTCCAAAATAGCTTCAGGTTCTCCACTATCAACATTCCAAAGTCTTACAGTATTATCTAGCACGCCTAGCCCACCTGAAGCCAGCATCTGACCAGTAGGATTAAAGGCAACACAACATACCTCATAATCAGTGTGTCCTATTAAGGTAGTTTGTAGTTTTTCAGTTTTAATATTCCAAAGCTTTATGGCTTTATCTTCACTTGCAGAGGCTAGTAAATTGCCATCTGGACTGAAGGCTACTTGGTAAATTGCTCCAGTGCGGCCCTCAAAGGTTTGTAGTAACTTTTTTGTCTTAAAGTCCCAAAGTTTTATAGTTCCATCAGAACTGCCAGTTGCTAGTTTGGAACCATCAGAGTTTATCGCAACAGCTCTTGTGGTACCTTGGTCTGTTTGTAAAGTATATGCTATCTCCTTACTTTTGACATCCCAGATGTTAATGGTACTAAAAGTGCTTCCACTAAATAACTTTTTACCATCAGGGCTGAGAGTGACATTACCATTACCTGCACCACTAATGTGCCCCTCCAAAGACCTCTTTAACTTTCCTGTTTTAACATCCCAAAGCCTAATAGAAGATGCAAAGAAGGATTCTATAGTTGCAAGTGTGTTACCATCAGGGCTAAAAGATACTGAGTCAGTTAACATGCCAATTTCTGGTGACAAAACAGATATGGGTTGACCAGTACTTACATCCCATATGGTTACGTTTTCATCTTGTTTAAGTATTCTTATTGCTTTTCCATCTTCAGCCTCAAATATATGTTTGTTGCGTTCTTCTGAAAATAGCATCTTTCCATCAGGACTAAAAGCAACCTTGTGGACTAGCTCTCCAGAAATTTTTAGCTTAGTTTTCAATTCACCAGTAGGAATATCCAATATCTTGATAGTACTATCAGTACTTCCATAGGCTAAGGTTAAACCATCAGGACTAAGATCCATAGTTGCTGAAGGCTCCAATAATCTTGCTTCAAACTCCCCTTTTGCAATGTCCCAAAGACGAACTGTAAATACATCATCCTCGCTTACTGAAACTGATGTCAGTCCATCATTGTTAAAGGTAGCCATAAGAACATACTTACTATTACTTTGTAGCGTAGTTTTGAGTTTCTTATCTTTTATACTCCAAAGTTCAATAGTAGTATTATCATCACCTCTTAGGGCAAGAGTATCACTTTGGAAATTTACATCTAACAATATATCTGTGTGACGATTCCAAGGATTCTGAAGATCCTTTTGAAAAATAGTACTTTGGCTCCCACTCCTAAGATCCCACAGGGTAATACCACTAGGAGTTTCTGCCATTAATTTCTGTCCATCAGGACTGAAACTAACAAGCTTAATGTATTCTTTACTTTCTAAAACACGAGAAGGCTTATAGTCACGAGTGTCCCACAGAACTATACCCCGTCCACCATAGCTAACAAAAGCACTATCAGGACCGTAAACCATTCCTGAGATGCTTCCTAGACCATAAACATCACTTTTATTGATTTGATTTGAGGTGTTTTGTGCTTGAACAACTGCTAATAGTGTAAATATAACTACAAGGCTCTTTAAGACTAAGATAGGACAACTTTGTGCTAGAAAGGCTTTAGGCAATAAAGCCACTAAGTTCTTTGGTTGCTCAAGTGGAATAAATAACATATCTAAGGTGGACTGACCCACTGTTCAACATTCCAAAAACGAAAAGTATCATTAGGTGAACTACTTACTAAATATTTCCCATTAACACTAAATGTAAGTAAATTATTACCAGTAAGACTCCCTTCTAAAGTGGTTTCTAGCTCACCACTTACAGTATCCCACAACTTTATGTACTTACCTTCTCCACTTGAAGCTAATATAGAACCATCAGAGCTAAAGGTCGCACAACATATGCCCTCACTAGAATCTGGTAATGTAAGCCTTACTTCTTCACTTTCAAAATCCCAAAGCTTTATTGTTCCCATTTTGTCTAACAGAGCTAAGGTACTTCCATCTGGACTAAGGTCTAAAAAAGAATACCCTTCTAAAGTAGTTTTGACTTTACCACTCTTAATGTCCCAAAGTTTAGAAGTACTTTCAAAATCCCAAAGTTTAGAAGGATTTTTAGAGCTTTCTGAGATCAAAATGCGCCCATTGGGATGAAATTTTAAATTAGTTATACTATCGGCATGACCTTCCAGATCAACTATAAATTCTCCATTTTTAGCATTAAAAAGCTTAATAATTTTGCTATGCCAACTACCTATAGCTAGAAGAGAATTATCATGATTCAAAACGCTTATATCCGCTTTGCTTTCAATATCTACTTGCACAGTGGCCTTAAGTTGCAAATTGTCAACATCCCACCAATTAATAGTGCTATTTCTATCTATTGAAATAAGTGTGTCATCAGAATCAAAAGCTATATAGGTTAGCACTTTAGAAGGAAGTTCTTGTAGAACACTCTTAACTTTTCTATTTTCGAGATCCCAAAGTTCAACACCAGTAGCAGGATCATTTAAAGCTAATATGTTTCCTGTAGAATTAAAGCCCATAGGGCAACGAGGAAGAAAAAGTGCAAAAGGAGTAAGGCCATAGTATTCCCATAATTGAGTGTGCAGTTTTTGTTGTTGAACATCCCAAATGTTGATAGCAGGACTAGAATAACTAGTTGAGGCCAAATGTTGTCCATCATAACTGAAGGTCAGCAGGTCATTAGGACTATATTGGACAAAATTTGTACCTGAAGATACATTACTTGATAAATTAGCCTTGGGTTTAAGGGTGGGAATTTCCCATAAATTCAGATTGGAACTACCTGAAGCCAAAATATTTTCTGTAGGGCTAAAAATAATTGGGAATCCAAAAGAAGAGTTGTCCTGTTGTGCTACAAGAGTAGTTTTCAACTCATATTTATTGACATCCCAAAATTGTATAAAAATATTCCCAATGAACTGAGCATTTTCAAAATCATCCTTTATACCCACAACTAGAAGCTTGCTATCAGGGCTAAAAACTAGAGATTTTACAATACCATCACGTCCTATTTTTAAGGTGTTTCTTAGTTCCAAAGTTTGTGCACGGAAAAGTTTTATAGTACCATCCTCATTTAATACTGCTAACAAAGAACCATCAGGACTAAAAGCTATTGCAGGGATTTTCCACTTGGGTAATTTTAGGTCATTTTTAAATTTTTTATTAGTGGTGTCCCAGAATTTTAATTTTTGGTCAGAAATTATAGCTAGCGTAAGTCCATCAGCACTAAAAGCAAAACTATTAATTGCCCCATAAGATAGTGTTAACTTAGGCCCCTCAAACCCTCTTATAGTGTCTAAGGGGTTCTTTTCTAAAACATCCCAGAGTTGGATAATACCTTCACCCTCAGTAATTGCACTTGCAGCTAATAAACGTCCATCAGGACTAAAAGTAACGGAGTAAACACGAGAAATTAGCCACCCATTATAGGCAATAAGTTCAGTGGATTCCTCTCCTAGAAAAGCAATAGGATTATAATTTTTAGTATCCCAAAAGATTATTCCAAATGCGTTGTTAGTAACCATTAGATCATTAGTGGGACTATAAGCAATTGCTCTTAAATTACCAAATATGAAAACATGTTGTTGATCATTATTATCTGGGTTGTCAAATTGAGCATGTACACAGGATAATAAGAAAGTGGTTGCAATAAGAGATAAAAGGTAAATTAGCTTTAACATTATGTTAAGTAGGTGTTTTATAAAGTAGGTGGCTCCCTAAAATTAATGATGATAAAAACAGGGAAAACTAGCTCAGGGTATGCTGCTAGTCCATTGCTCTATATTCCAAAGGCGAACAGTACCATCGTTTGAGCTACCTACCAAGGATTTTCCATTAGCACTAAAACTAAAGGAACGATTGCCATTAATGCTTCCCCTCAAAGTGGTTTTTAGTTCACCTGTAACGGTATCCCATAGCTCTACATCTTTGTTGCTTCCACCTACCGCCAATATATTGCCATCAGGACTAAAGGCTGCAGAATGAACTGTAGCTGTGCTTTCTAGAAGGGTAACAGGTGTATAGTTCTGAGCATCCCAGAGGATTACCCCAGCCGATCCGTAACTAGCTATCATGTTACCTTTGGGACTATAAGTCATCCCCAATAAAACGCCAAAATCAAATAGGTGTTTTTGTCCTTCTTGATCTATATCTTGGGCTCGAGTAAATCCCAATAGTGAAAGAAAAATTATAAGGCTTTTCAAGACTGAGATAAGACAATCTTGTCTCAGAAAAACTTTAGGTGACAAAATTGCTAAGTTCTTTGGTTGCCTAAACAGAATAAGTAACATGACTAGGGTAAATTACCCCATTGTCCAACATCCCAAAAACGAATCGTTCCATCTGTTGCTTTGCTAGTCAGAAGGCTTCCATCAGCAGATAAAGCTAAAGCAGAAATGCTACCGTTATGCCCCTCTAAAACAGCTTCTAATTCACCACTTTTTACATTCCATAATTTAATAGTAGTGTCACCACTTGATCCTGATGCCAGAGTCAAACCATCAGGAAAGAAAAGTAATTCTTTAACATTCTTTGATGCAGGTATAGTTTTTATAATTTCTAGAGTTTTTGTATCCCAAAGTTTTATGTTGCGTTCTGGACCTGATGAAAAAGCTAGTGCTGATCCATCTGGGCTGAACTCAATACTACCAAAACCCCTACCGTGTTCCTGCAAGGTATTTTCAAGCTTCCCACTAGCAACATTCCAAAGTTTAATAGTATTATTCCCCTGACTATCCCGACCAGCTGAAGCTAGTGTTTGTCCATTGGAACTAAAGGAAACTAGATATGCCACATCACTATATCCTAGTAAGGTGGTTTCTAGTTTTCCATTGGCAACATTCCAAAGCTTTATAGTCCCATCTGAACTTGCTGAAGCTAGTGAAAAACCATCTGAACTAAATGCTATGTCGAGGACATCATTTGTATGTCCTTCAAAAGTTGTTATTAACTTCTTTTCTACTAGATCCCAAAGTTTGACAATGCCATCACGACTACTAGAAGCAAATTTAGAACCATCAGGGCTTAAATTAAGAGTATATAGAAAATGATCATGTCCTTGTAAAACAGCTAGGCGCTTTTGGGTCTTTACATCCACAATACCTATGTTGTTGTCACCCATTCCTGATATTATTGTTTGTCCATCTGCGCTTATAGCAAGTGTTCTCGTATCAAAGTCATGCCCTTCTAAAACTTTCTCTAGTTTTCCACTCTCCACATTCCAAACTTGGATAAAATCAGATGCTTCAACTGCTAGTTTCTTACCATTAGGATGAAAAGAAAGTGATTGAATCCAAGCACCTTGATCCCTTTGTAAAATAGATTTGACTTTACCTTTACTAACATCCCACAAGAAAATATCTCCACCAAGACCCCACATTAAATTAAGGGTTATAGGATTGAAAGATGCACCATCACCCCCTGAAACCAGTGTTTTTCCATCAGGGCTAAAGATCAGAGAACGCCAAAGTATTTCGTACCCTTCTAAACTAGCCTTTAGTTCACCAGTATTGACATCCCATAGTTTTATAGTCTTATCACTACTTGCTGAAGCCAATGTTTGGCTATCAGGGCTAAAGGCTAGAGAACGTATAGGTTCAATGTGCCCCTGCATAGATAACCTCAACTCCTTTTGGGAAATATTCCAAAGGCGGATGACTTTATCTTCACTATAAGAAGGAGTATAGGCCTTACCCCTACTACCTGTAGCTAAAGTAAGACCATCAGGACTGATAGCAGCAGAAATAATATAGTCATTATAGTTATATGGCAAGATGTCTTCTAACTCCTTTTTCTCAATATTCCAAAATTCTATGGTTTCATCTTTTAGAGCTATTAGACCGCCTTTAGGATTAACACCTAATAAAGAAGACCCATAATCACTTTGAATGAGGGTTTCATGGCTGCCAATTTTGATATCTAGTAACAATACTCTATCTCCATAAGGATTTTGACTACCTGTTATTAATTTTTGTCCATCAGGGCTAAGGAAGGCCTTATAAAGTGGCGGGCTGTCTAATATACGAAAGGGTTTATAATTACTAGTGTTCCACAGTACTATTCCACGTCCACCATAGCTAATCAAAAATTCACCATTAGGGTGGTAAATGATTCCTTGTAACTTTCCTAAGCCTAAAATATCACTTTGGGTAATTTGTATAGGGTTTGCATGGGTAAAGGTTAATAAGATAAGTATTCCTATAGAAAAGGAAAAAAAGGCTTTATGTGTAAACATATAACTTGCTCAACTTTCTGCTATTTGGAACAATCGTTGTTTTCTAACACAAAAAGAATTTATGTCTCTGTTAGCTTTATCCAACAAAGGATTTAAAACGGGAAATGAATTTGCACAAATTTTGTAGCAGTATCCCTTATCCATAAGCATAATTAATAAATAAAAACACTTGTCATAAAGCACGTGGTGTAGGGGTCCAAAATTTCGAACCCCTATGATTGATGCTCAGAAAATTTCTTTTTCTAGATTGAAGAAATTGATCATAACTACTTCATTCTCAGCGCCTGTGAGGCAAGTAAGACATGAGCCTCCTTAATTTAGTAGTTAGGGAATACCATATTCATCTTTCACTTTCCTTACAAGATCATGCCAAACAAGGTCTTCAAGATGATGTCCCAATCCAATAAAAAATGTGAACTCATCTGTCAAAGCTGCATAGTTTCCTTTAGCTTCTACACAAAATTGAATTCCATCACCTAGCGTTCCACTATCAGGGCTATGTTGATCATCTTCATCAAAATAGTGCTCACATTTTGTAAATGTAAAACTGATTGTGCTATCAGGGGTTAGGAAGTGTTTTCCAGCTACGGGTCTAAAAATAAGTGAGGATTTTTCCGTTGATAGACTTGCTGACGTTGCTACAGCATATTTTGCTGCTACTGTATTGGCAAGTGGAGGAAGACCAAAAATTCCTTGAATAGCATTAACAACATCAATAGCTACAAGAAAAAGATTATTGTCCAAAATCACTTCAGAATATATACCAATTTGCCCATCAGTTGCTGCATTAGGACTGCCATAATCTGTTTCATTAGTGCCAAATCTTACTTTAAGCTTCCCCACATCATTACCATCAAAATCAATGGTTATATCACCAATGATTATATTGTCAATAGGGTCCTTAACAATTAGATCCCTATCCCCACCAAAATTAAAAAGCCTCTTATAATTACTACTAAGATTATCAACATACCAACTAGTGTTATAAATTCCATTTTGTGGTTTAAAAACAACACAATAACCACTATCAGCGTTACCACGAGGCTTAGCTAGCTGAAATCGCTCATTAGGATCTACATCAGGGGTTGTACACTTGAGTGTAGTTTTATCACCAGTATTGGCTGGTCTAAGTTGCCCTGATGGTGTTAGATTACTAGTTGTAGGCGAAATAACTGAAATACTACTCTCAAAGGTAAAATCTTGTAAGTTATTGGGGTCTGGAACATTTATAGTTACAGGAATCTCTACCCTTCCATCTACTATTGCAGTTGGCACAGCACTACCAATAGTCTCATCTAGGATAAATGTCAAAGTTTGACCATCAGGACTACTGTAAGACATAATCTCACCCTCAGTATCAACAGCAGTAACATATAATGGGAATGTTACTGAGCCATCCTCAACATCACTACGTAAAAATGTAACTAGCTCTAGAGGTTCTCCAGCAGGTGACACCACACCCCAGAAAGGATAAGTATGGTCTGGTTCAGCATCTGCATCATCTATAACAGCAAAACTGACTTCAGGCACTTCCAAATCATGAATCAAAGCAATAGTTTCTACTTTTTCAAAGGGCTCACCATTCATAGTATTACCCTCGAGCTTAATTTCAAAATTAAGATTAGGAGCAAAAGGAGAGTCAGGCTCAAAATCTATGCCAAGTGTATCAGGAGCATCTGGAAGAGGGTAAGTAAAAGTTACTTGGTTAGTAACATCTAAACCATCCATAGTTAACTTGAGGGTTGAAGGATCAATAAGAAGTCCAGCAAGGTTAGGTATTTGCATTTGTGTGCCATAGAAATCTTCAGCTATCACTAAAGTAGATGAACTCTGTGTTACTTGTGGCGTTAGCGAGAAGGGAGTAATCTCACTTTCATCACAAGGATTATCAAGCTGTTTTGTTTCCAGATCAGTAACCATAGGATCAGGCGTAGGTATAACTAAACAACGTGGGAATGATACAGAACCATTTCCATCATAGAAAACACTTACACTATCTCCCTCACCATATGGACCTACCACAGCATCTGTAATGGTGCGCCCTACATCAGAAGGTGTAAGTGTAGCTGTGTAACCGCCACTGGCATCTGTTAAACGTCCTACATAAGTGGATATCCCAACAGCAGGTTGACCGTTGGCAAAAACCACACAACCTGTAACGACATCTGGAGGAGGCGAATTCCCCCCTATCCAAGTAAAATGGTTAATCTCATACTCTAAATAAAGCTGACCATCTATATTGGCAATAACACCAGAGGTAATATCCTGTACCCAACGTTTTAGTCTTTCATCAAAGTAAGAAATACGTATAGGAGTCCCCTCTGGAAGGACTATGCCATCTTGCAAAGGCAAAAATAAAGTGGCTGGTTTATCAAACACTAAACCCGTGGGTCCAAGCTTGGCAAAAGCTAAGTAATAACCATCTTCAGGTAGTTCAGGAATAGTTTCAGCAGAACGAGTATGAGTAAACTGTATAGGTACAGTTTCAGATAAAGCCCCCTCAGGAATTTCCAAGAAAGCACCATTGAGTGCGTTATGTGTACCACCTTCAGGCCCAATCATAGTAACTCTATAATCTTTCCGTTCCAAAGCAACATACCTTAGAGTAACAGTTTGTTGATCACCTAGAACATCAGCAAAACTATAAACTGTTTCATAGCCGCTTTTCTCAATTTTAAAGGCATGGCTACCCTGTGGTACTCCACGCATTAAGAAATGCCCTGTAGCAGTCGTTTGCACTGCCAACCCGGGAATACTTACAGTAGCTCCTCCTAAAGGTTGATTAGTGTTGTAGTCATAAACAAAACCAGTAACAAAAGATTTAGGATGAGATTTAGGACTAAGCTTTGGTGGAGGTGAACCTTCAGTTATTGTAATAGCAGGATAAAGGGTAGCACGACTACCATCAGGATTAACAGCCATAATTCCGTAAGTAGCAGGACTAAAACCTTCAGGCAAAATAAGAGTAGCTTGGGTTTCTTCCCAACTCTGTACAATTAATTGAGTAGATTGTATAAAGAAAACAGTTTCTGCTCTAAAACCTTCCCCTTGCACAGTCATAGCTGAAACTCGGTCATTTTTAAAACTAGTAGGGCTTACCGAGGTCATTGCAAAATTAGTATCAGCATTTATTACAATGGCATCAAAACTAAAAGGCTCGCCGTCAGGAGCATAAAAAGTCCAAGTTTGACTGGCAGTACCACTAACACCTAGTGTACCGTATTCAATAAAGGGATAACCTTCTGCTGTATAGCCATCAGGGTTAACTACTATGACATTATCAGGATCAAAATCTTTAAAAACTCCCCTAACACCAGTTTGCTCTTCTCCAGAAGTATTATCTAAGGTTACATTAACTTCAAAGGTGGTATTAGTTGGATTCCAAGTAGGATCACTAGTACTTAGATCATAATCAACATTTGCTGAAGGAGAAAGATCCAAGTCAGTAAAGCCTGTAGATACTTGAGCTTGATAGGTAGACCCACTTATAGATCCTGATGGAGTAACAATAACCTGTAGAGTTTGTTGAGTAGCATCACCATTACTATCCGTTACAGATGCTGTGATTACATGTTCCCCAACATCTAATAGAGTAGTTAAAGCTGCTCCTGTACCTAAATTACCTGCTATGTCTGATGACCAAGAAATTTGAGAAGATAAGTCACCATCTTCAAGATCATTAGCTGTTGCTACAAGAGTAATGTCTTCATCAAGTGTAAAAGTTGAACCATCTTCAGGACTAGTAACAACTACACTAGGAGGAACATTAGCAGCACCTTCTTTTATATGGAATTTGATAGGCAAGCTCTGACCGTTGATTAAGTCTACCAAAGTATCCTGATCACCATCATCTTTTTTTACTTGACCTTGATTTTTCCATAACTGTACATCAAAATAAGCCATACAACCTTTATTTACATCCGCACCTGCGTTACAAGCTGGAGAATCAGCTATAGCATTTCCCAACCTTAGCTCAACACGTACTGAAGCACCATCCTCCTTATTTGAGTCAGTTATGTCCCAATTACCATGATACTGTTCTTCTATACTGGGATCGTAACTTACACTAATTGAACCATCAACTGTAGATAATGTAGGGCCAATTGGAGCACCATCTGCTTGATTATTTACTAAGTCAAAAATCTCGATGGTGACAGCAACACTATCATCAAAATCTCCTGTGAGTTCTATTGAATCACCTATAGGTGGTAGTAAAGCTACATCAGGTATTATACTCAATTCCTGAGAGCTTATATCACCTGCACCAGTTTTTGCATCATTGGTATCAGGCTCTTTACTGTTGTTACAAGATATTACTAATAGAACCAATACAAAAGGCAAAATGAAAACTCTTTGAAAAACTTTAAACTTCAAGATAAATCCTTTCTATAAAATTGCTTTTAAATGCCGCGTACTTCTTTATAAACTTTGAGCTAATCTTTGTTTGTGAGTGAATCCAAAGTGCAAGAGAGTGCTTGTAAGCCTTGTTAAGAGATACAAAACTTTATCTAGCATTATTGATGAAGAAGTTGCCAAGTAAGGATTACAGCATCACCTACTGCAGCAGTAAGTTCATTCCCACTAGGATGCCAATCTAGAGCAAAGACTGTGTAGTCAGGCTCCTCACGACTGAAAATTAGCTGCCCTGTTTCAGCATCCCAAAACTTAACAGTTTGATCACGGCTACCACTAGCTAAAGTAGTACCATCAGGACTCCAAGTAACATCTCGAATAGTTTCAGTATGCCCTTCTATATTTAATGTTTCTTGCCCTGTACTAGCTTCCCAAACTTTTATAGTCAAATCTCCACTTGCACTAGCTATTTTACTATTGTCAGGACTCCAAGTGGCTGCAAATACTTCTCCTGTATGACCTGCAATAGTTTGTAATTCTAAGCCTGTAGTAGTATCCCACACTTTAAGTGTTTTATCTTTGCTACTGGTTAATAGTTTGTCTCCAGTTATATTCCAAGCTACTGAATTAACTAAATCTGTATGACCATCCAAAGTAAACAGGACTTCACCAGTTTCAACATCCCATATACGAGCAGTTTTATCCCAACTTGCACTAGCTAATTTTGTTCCATCTGGGCTCCATGCTACATCCCTTACAATATAAGAATGTCCCCTGAATGTGTTAAGCAAACTCTCAGTAGCAACATCCCATACCTTAATGGTTCTATCTTTACTTGCACTTGCTAGCTTATTGCCATCTGGACTCCATGTTACTGCATATACACTATCTGCATGACCATCTAGTGTTGCTAAAGGGTCTGAAAGTTCTGTATCCCAAAGACGGATAGTTTTATCTCGGCTGCCTGTTGCAAATTTGGTGCCATCTGGACTATAGCTAACTGCATATACATTAGAGATATGGAAACCATGTCTGGGTACTATTTTTAGCAATTGTCCTGTTGTTGCATCCCATGTCCGAACATCCCCAGTTCGAGGGAAACCTACGGAAAGCCTACCTGCGGCAACTATCGTATCATTATTCTGATTCCAAAAAACTTGGTCTCGATATATTGCATCCCAATCAGGGGCATTAATCCGCATTATCTCTGTAAATTCAGATGTAGCTCCTACGGGTTCGGAAACATCTAAAATCACAACAGATGTTGTAGAAAGATAGGGGTCATGGCCCATGACTATTTGTTGACTATCTGGACTCCAAGCTATAGCATAAATTGTAGAACAACTGTAAGGAAACAAACCTAAAGGTTCACCGGTATCGGCATCATATACCCCCCTAGCAGTTGCGAATTTGCTACCATCTTGGCTCCAAGATAATGTATAAGGACACGCATCATCTCCTTCAAATTTGTACCTATGCATTTCCTCACCTGTATCAGCATTAAAAAAAAGGATGCTTGTCTCAAAAGCATTATCCCTAAATTGAAGAGCCAATGCTGAACCATTGGGGTGAAAAGAAGCACTTTCAACTGTACTTACACTTGGAATGGTTTCAACTGTAGTCCAAACTGGTCCTATGAAGGAACCTCCCGGTCGATTTTCTTGTGATACATCGAAAAGTGCAACTATATGATCGTGGAAATCCTCGAAATATACGATCAGTCCTTGACCATCTGGCGTCCATAGCAAACCCTCAACATCTGCACGATCAACACCAGAGGGAACTCTGAGGAAAAACAATCTCTCTCCTGTAGAAGAATTTAAAACTCTGACTGCAGTCTGCCTTGGTCTAAGGTTGGTCCTATTACCAAGGGCAAGTTTACTTCCGTCTGGACTCAAAGCTATGTTGCTAGAACGCTCATCAAGGAGTGAAAATATTCGGGTACCATTTCCATTCCATACAGAAACTTCATCAAAGGATTGACTTCCTACTTTAACAATTTGGGCAATAGCTGTTTTATCCTCTTCAGGATTTGTAGACACACGCCATAACGTTTTGGATTCGTACAAATAATCTTTGTGAATTGATGATAGTTCAGCATCTGAGAGTGTGGATACTCCGTTACCTTCAATAGTCTCCCGCCCTTTACCTGTAGAACTTGTAAGGTGATTGTTTTGGGAACAGGAACCTAAAATTAGAATAAAAAATACAATGTAAAATATTCTTGACCAAAAATGCATAAATGCTTTTTCTCCAATCTCGAGAAAATATAAAATCTAAAACGAGCTTAATCTATAAGTTTTGAGTACTAATAACTCAAACACCTACACTAAATAATTTGTGAGTTTTAGCTTTTTGATAAATAGCAAAGCTTACTCATCCTCTTACTAAAGGCTTCATAGTTAACCCTAGCAAATAATATTTGCTTTCTATGTTCCATTACCCTATTCATTTCAATCATAAATCAAAAGCGTAAATACGAATTGGGAATCACTTCAATAATTAGGTTCTAAGAACTCCAGTTCTATAAAAACACAACTTAAAAAAGGATATGTTGCTATTTATGAATCATGAATAGCTCCTAAATTGGGAATATTGTTCAGGAGTTGTCTAATTAAAATAGGATCAAGGTTTTCGGGAAATAGTTTTAATATCTCAAGTACGTACCTGAGTGACCTAAAGTGAGCTTTAAGATCTAAAACACTCCAATTAGGGTGTCTAGAGCTTAATCTTTGTAATAGTACTTTTGAGAAAAGTACCATAAACATTGCTAGGTTTGCTGCATTGTTTACCTGCTGTTCCTTTATATTCATAAAATCTTCTAATCCCCAATATTGCTTTGCGTCTCTGAAAGTAAATTCTATTTGGAAGCGTAAACTATAGTACTCAACTAGTCTCTCGTATGACAACTCCAGATCAGCGCTAAACAAGATCACATGCCTACTCTCTGCTGTTACCATATTGGTTTTGACTATTATAACTACATTCAATGATTGTCCAAATTCCTTGTGTAGCATTGTCATCTGATAAATATCTGTACGGATCTTCTTTTTCAGATCTACCTTACTACTCTTGAGATGTTCCTTGGGTATCTTTTTGTAATCTAGCTTTTCTCCATATTTGCGCTTTCTTCCTCGCTTATTTTGTTCTCCCTCATATGGAAAATACAATGCTGAATCAACTCTTAGCTTACTTATCAAGTACAGTCCACACATCCTTGCCATTTGTAAACTATTGTTATCTCCAAATGCTCCATCTAATAGTAAATACTGTAGCATTTTTCTTTTTGACCTGATACAAATACAGTAAATGCTCTTATGAAACGGGATTTTCGATCTCTCATAAAATCATATTAAAGTCTTACAAACAGTAAAAATGTTTCTTACTGGTGATTTATCTAAAATGAAAACATACTTTTGCATTTATAAGAAATTAAAGTTGTGAATATTTGAATAAATATTTATTGTAACATCCTTCCATAGGTGGGTGATTTGAATAACCACAGTGCCTGAACCAAGCTTGAGCATCATTGGCATTAACTGTTTCCAGAGCTTTCTTAACTGAAGAATTAAACTTCTTTTTGTCCCAAGCCTCTAATGTACGTAGATGGGACTTTACCTTTGACCAACAATGCTCTATAGGATTGAACTCAGGGCTATATGGTGGCAAGTAGATCAGTTTAGCGCCTCTGCCTTCTATTAACTCACGTACCTTTTTTACAATATGTGCTGGTGAATTATCCATCAAAACTATTTGCCCTACTTTCAATACTGGACATAATACTTCTTCTAGAAATACTGTAAACACTTTTCCTGTTATACCTCCATCCACACAGAAATTAGCAATTACCCCCTCTAGAGTAATTGCTCCTATCAAATTTGCAAACTTATGCTTCTTGCTTGGTACAGAACTATATGCCCTTTCCCCTCTCTTTGAGCGAGCATAAATTCTAGTCATGTTTAGATACAGACCTGTTTCATCAATAAATACAAGCCTATTTGCTTTAATTGCTTTCTGCAAACGTAAAAATGCTTTGCGTTTGACTACAATGTCTTCTCGATCTTGCTCTTTGGCACGTAAAGTCTTTTTTTATAGGTCAGACCAATCTTTTTGATTGCCCTCCACATACTAGCAGTGCTAACTTTGGTTTTAGTCTTTTTTTCAAAGGCTGTACAGAATTCAATTAAAGTCATGTCTGCTTTGTTTTGTAGCAAAGTTTTTACTAGTAACAATTGCTTAGCGGCTACAGCAGGTTTACGACCAGCAACATACTCTTTAGGGAGCAAATTACCCTGTTGTTGGTAAAGCTTAAGGTACTGATGAACAGTGGTTGGGCTAACCAAAAAACGTTGTGCTATTTCACGTATAGAACCTTCGCCATCTAGGTAAGATTGAACAATGCGTTGTCGCAAATCCAAGGAATAGCTTGCCATAAGGAAAAAGGATAACTCAGATTAGCTTATCGGGACAATAAGAAGTAATTCTGTAGATTTATTGATTAAGACGATTAAAAAAGAGGAATATTTTCAGAAGGGGGATTTTTATTAGAAAAAATTCTAATGTAGCGTCAATGCTAAACGATGTTTTTAGTTATTACCAGCACAACATAAACCAAGGGTAGGTTTTACGGAAAGCTGCTCCCCACGATAAATCCAAGGACATTCTTATAGGCATAAAAATGAGAATATTTGCGTTTTAGGAAATTCAATGAAAACACCAACAAACCCCTTATAGAACAATTATAAGGGTGGTTTCAGTATAGGAGAGAATTACTCAAATTTTTTCTAAAATTGTTCAAATCAGGGGTTTTGCCGATACTTGTACCAGATCAAATAGAAAAACGCTATGAATCCCCATTCTTAGTAAGAATATGTTCAGCACTAACATTATCATAGTTTTTATAAACACTAGATGTGCTGGTAGCTTCACATTGACTTTGTCTTTGTTCTTGCTTCCTTTTGGTCGGCCTGCCTTCTTTTTTGGAGACTTCTGTTTCCCTTTGTTCTTCTTACTCTTGCTTTTTCTCGTTTTTGCTTTCTTCTTACTTCTATTCTTACTTTCCTTTCCTCTCAGCTCTTTGCCTTCTTCTCCTTCTGCATTGTTATTACTCTGCTCCTTACCTTCTCTTTCAGTTGATTGATTATTTTCCTCTTGATCAGTACGAACAATTTGTTTGCTAAATATTGGGTGAGCTGTTCGATTCTTAACGCTAATCAATGCTAAATTAAAGAAGCAAATACTCTTCACTACACGATTAAACAGAGAACTGAAGAATCGATCAATTCCAAACGTTTCATTCCCTGATTTTGTAACTACTACTTCATCCCCTGCTAGTAAATAGGTATCATCAGGATCATAAACATGGTTACGAAATAAGTACCAATTTATGTGTAACCAGCAAATGTTAGTACTAAAGAAACGTTGTACTGTACTATAGCTGCCACCGGGACCAAAAGTCCAACGAGAAATTCCTAGCATGGTCACACGACCTGTCATAGACAGTACTGCAAAAACTATAGTAGTGAGTTGATTCAGGGTTGTTTTATCAACAACTGGACTAAGGCATTGTAGAATATATTGTATTTCTTGCATGGGTACTATACATATTATGTACAGTGCCCTTGCTTTTACAATTTACAAACTATTACTCGCAAGTTTTTTTGAAGAGCTTTTGGGAGATTTTACAGTCTGACTTACTTTGATGAAGGTATTGTATGTTCTAAACAATATTTTGTTAAGAGATACCACCTTAAGCAAATTAGGCACTGCTTCTTAAAGCACTAAAATAAAATAGTATTACCTCCTAAAAATTTATTTTTTGAGTAAAATTGTGCAACCCATCTAAACACCCAAGCCTATCCTAAATTCCTTCTTCTTTTATGAGGAAAGTGTGAAAAATCCTTTATACTAGCCCAATTGGTTTTACATTCTATAATGAAGTTTGTTGTTAGCAAAGTTAAACAAAAACCCTAAATCCTTTCTCTCAATAAAAGTTTAACCCTACTTAAAATATTAAAATATAAAAATCTAAAACTCCTATTAGAAAGTTCTAGAACTTTCCTTTTTATTTGGCCTAAGTATTGGCACCATGGTTGTATAGAATCAGTTAGAATACTACTAAATACGATGAAGCGTTACATTAACTCCTTTTGCTTTAGTCTTAGTAAGGATATATAAATGATTGAAACGCATTTAAAGAAATTTGTTTGGAGGAAATTTTATGAAGTGGAATGAAATGAGGCGAAGCAGCAATGTAGAAGATAAGCGCGGTCAGAGTCAGGTCCCAAGACGTGCTGGCACTTTGGGACTTGGGGGTATGCTTCTTGTCATTGTCCTTAGCTTGGTTTTTGGCATAAATCCCAACGATATTCTAGCCTTGTTTGGGGCTGGAGGTGGTCCAGCACCTACAACAAATCAACCAGTAAACCTTAATGATGAGGGGTCGGATTTTATACGTGCTATCTTGGGCGATACTGAAGATATTTGGAATGAGATTTTTCGTCAATCAGGTAGCGACTATCAAGAACCCAAATTAGTACTCTTTAGCGATGCTGCACAATCAGCATGTGGCTTTGCTAGTGCTGCTGTAGGTCCATTCTACTGCCCCGGAGATGAAAAAGTTTATATTGACCTAAGTTTCTTTAGACAGCTTAATGCTACCGCTGCAGAAGAAGGTGATTTTGCTAGAGCTTATGTTATAGCCCATGAGGTTGCCCATCATATTCAGAACCAGCTCAATATTTCTGATCAGGTGCAGAGGCAACGGGCTCGAGCTGATGAAGTAACTGGCAACCGCCTTTCAGTTATGCTCGAGCTACAAGCCGACTGCTTAGCTGGTGTTTGGGGTCATTACGCTTGGCAACGTAATATCATTACGCCCAAAGACATTGAGACAGCACTGCTAGCTGCTACTGAAATAGGTGATGATCATTTACAGAAGCAAGCTCGAGGCTACGTAGTACCCGAAGCCTTTACGCATGGTTCTTCGGCACAACGTGTCCAATGGTTTAAAACAGGCCTTGAAAATGGTGATATGCAGCAGTGTGACACCTTTGCAGAGCTAGAGTAACTTTTAATTGCATGGTCACAGAATCAATTAGAAGCAGAAATTAGAATGTAGTGAGTAACCAACTAGCACCTTTATAGATATCACTATTGACATCAGCATTTTGTACTACATAGTTAAGTTTAGTCCTAGCTTCTTGATGCTGTCCTGACCCTAAATAGCTACGGCCTAACCAATAATGAGCTTCAATCCACTGTGGAGAACTATAGGTCACACTTAAGAAATCTGCTACTGCACCCACATAGTCACCTTGTGAATATTTAGCATTGGCTCTTTCAAAACTTTCCGTTGCTTGAATACCCCAAGTAAGCTCATTGCTAACACGTCCAATGAAGTACCTAGCGTCATTTTGCTCTTGGGAACTAACTGCAACCTCGAGGGCTCTTTGATAAGCCAAACGTGCATTTTCTAGTTGACCTATTTCGCGGTAAAAACCAGCCTGTGCTGTGTGTGCTTCATAGGAACTAGGATAACGTTCTACAGCATATCGATAAAAAGTTAAAGCGCCTTGTGTATAACCTCGAGTGCGCTTACTCCAAGCCGCTTCTAAAATGGTATCTAAGGGAACTCCCTCAGCCAAGTAAAAGTCAGTGTCTACCTCAACAACAGGGGGAATATAGTCTGGACTGTCAGGATTAGTACTTTGTTGAGCAAATACCAAAGTCCCTAATAAACATACTCCTACACTAAGAAAAACAAACTTCTTCATAAAAGACTCCTATTTTACAAAGATTTTAGCCTTGTTTTAACAAGACTAAGAAAGATTAGTATGTTTTTCTATGGCATTGATTAAACAGGGGTATAAAAGTTTAATTACGGTGATTAATAACTAGTACCCCACACTTAGCTTGCTGTATGACTTGTTTAGCAAAGTTACCAATACCTACACGGGTATGCCCAGTGCGCTGTGAGCCTAGAATTACTAAATCACTTTTGGTTGTGTAATCCAAAACCTCACTTATAGGATTTTTGCTCTTGACAAGCTTGACGTTTAGAGTTCCCCAAAATTCTTCTCTTGCAAAGCGCTCGAGCGCCAACTTAGCTCGTTTATAAGAAGCATCAGTCACATCTTCAGAAAGTACTCGTAAAAAGGTAACTTCAGGTAATAGCTTACGTCTAAGACTGATTAGCAACCTTGCCCTTAGCGCATCATGATGGCTACCACCTGCTACTGGGACAAGTACCTTACAATTATCCGTTAATGACCAACCTGTAGGGGCACGTAATAGGGTTACATTGCAATCAACCGTGCTAAGCAAAGTGCCTAAACGACCTTCTGCTTTTTCATCGCTAAGGTGACTAAGACCTATTAACAAGTTTTCACAGCGGTGAATTTTGGCAACTCGAGCTATTTCAAGCCAAGGATCTGCTGAAATAGTCATTAGTGATTCAGGATAAAGCTCTGCTTCTACTGAAGAAAGTAATGCTCTTGAAAGTGCCAGTTGCGTTTTATTAATTAGAGCAGCTATTTCTTGGGGTTTTGTTGTTTTTGATGTTACAACAATTGAGAGAAGTGAAACTCGTCCTACTGTTGGTGTTGCTAGAGTATGAGCAATGCTAACTAGTGCAGCAGCATTATCAGGATTGGCAATGGGAACAAGTACTAAGGGGCTGCGCCCGCGTAATTGCACAAGAGTAGGGTCAAGTGCTTCAGCTGTGGCATCGGCTGTTAGAGCACCACGCGCAAACAGTGTAGTATAAATGCCTAATCCCAAGATCAGCCATACTAAGGTAATCCCTCCTGCTGAGGGTACTACTATCCCTTGAAATATCGCTAAGATCACACAAGCAGCCCCACCAATGATAGGGATTAGGGGGAACCAAGGTAAGGTGAATGTTAGTGGTTTTGCTCGAGTACGCAACCTAGCCAATATACTAATGCCATGCACCAGTGCAAAACTTATCAAAAAGATTAAGCTGGCTGCTGCACCTGCTGCTGCTAAGTTAGGGATAACGAGTAAGAGAGCAATTAATGTGAGACTACTAACAGCAGTGGCCATTACAGGCATACCACCTTTACTCACTAATCCCATTCCCCTTGGCAAAGTTTGGTCTTTTGCCATAGCAAAAGCAATTCTGGAAGCTGCGAACAAATTGGCTTGTAGTGCTGAAAGCATAGATAATAAGGCAGCCACTAGCACTAACCAGTAACCAGTAATACCAAGATATCTTTGTACTGCAATAGCGATTAGAGCTTCTGGTTGAGCCGTGCTAAGCTCAACTATAGATTCTCCCGGTGCTAGACCAACTGTTGTGATAATAAATAGAAAAGGAAGGTAAATAATAAGAGCTATGCCCAAAGACAATAGCATCGACCTTGGTATATTACGGTTGGGTTGTTTAACTTCCCCTGCTACTGCTGCAATTAAGTCAAAACCTTGTAAGGCAATGAAAGTAAAACCCATAGCCTGAAACACTCCTAACCAACCATTTGGCATAAATGGAGTTAATCTTGTTTGAACCTCACTTAAGGGAATTTTTCCTAGCGCCCACACTCCTGCTAAGACCAGTATGGCAAAGACTATTACCTTACCGTAAGTTGCCCAATCACTTCCACCACCTCTTTTGCGCACTAAACCAATGCTATAAAGAGTACAAGCAACCACAGCAAGTAAACGCTGCATCGTAATATCGGTTAACCAGTTAGGTGGTAAGCCAAAAAAAACACTCCAAACTTGTTTAAGAACAATTACAGCATATACAGCAAACCCAAAGGCATAAAGTACTCCTGCAACAATAGATGCAAACCATACAATCCAACCAACAACGAAAGCAGCATGGATATTTAATACTCTCTTAGCGAATGCATAAGTTCCACCAGATTTAGGATAAGCAGCCGACACCTCAGCAAAACTTAGGGCTGTGAGTAAAGCAATCACTCCATTTAAGGCAAAGGCCAGTAAAGCACTTGGTCCAGCAGTGGTAAAAGCTACCCCTGCTAAAGCTAAGATACCTCCACCAACAATTGCACCAACTCCAACACTGGTAGCACCTAGAAAAGAGAGAGTATGTCCTTTATCAGTTGGAGAATTTACTTGAACAGTAATGCCACCCATCATATAGATAATTTTCAATTTGTGTCAACAACATCAAAGGCCTATTAAATTATACCCTTGCTTAAATCACTTTTAAACTGCTCGAGCCCCCTATCTTCCCATAAAAAGGAAGCAATAACTATCTAGAACTTATACTAGGTTTTTGTCTTAAGGTTATAGTGAGGTTTATAGTGTCTCTATTATTAAACTCTGCAGCTTTCTTTCGTGACCTAAAGCATGAACCTATTCTTATTACCCATGGAGAAGGGGTCTATCTTTATGATGAAGGTGGCAAGGCATATCTAGATGCGGCTTCAGGCGCTGCTGTAGCTTCCCTTGGTCATGGCAACCAAGAAATTGCCAAGGTGCTATCTGAGCAGGCTCAAAAACTCAGCTTTGCTCATCCTTCTAAGTTTGCAACTGAGGTGATGGTAGAATTTGCTGAGAAGGTAGCTGCTCGAGCACCTGAAGGCTTGACTCGAGTCTATTTTGCATCGGGTGGTTCAGAAGCTAACGAGACTGCCATGAAACTAGCAAGACAATATCATTTAGCTAAAGGTAATACCAATAAGTATAAAGTAGTTACCAGACGCACCTCTTATCATGGTGCAACTTTAGGTGCTCTTTCTTTAAGCGGTCAAGTTAGTAGAAGGCAACTTTTTACCCCTATGATGCAAGGTGCTCCCATGATTGCTCCAACTTCTTGTTACCGTTGTCCTTTTGGAAAAAAGTACAGTAGTTGTCATTTTGAATGTGCTGATGATTTGGAAACCACTTTGCTTAATGAGGGACCTGAAAACATAGCAGCTTTTATTGCTGAACCCATTGTAGGCTCTTCTGCACCGGGACGCAACCCTCGTAATGGTTACTGGCAGCGTATCCGCGAAATCTGTGATAAGCACGAAATACTCTTTATTGCCGATGAAGTGATGAGTGGCAATGGGCGCAGTGGTACTTGGTGGATGATGCAACAAATAGAAGTCATACCCGATATGATCACTACAGCAAAAGGTATGAGTGCAGGGTATACTCCGTTAGGCGCAGTGTTAATTAAAGAGGAAATTTATAAAGAAATGCAATATGTTAAAGGCTACTTTAGGCACGGACACACCTATTCAGGCAATCCACTCTCGTGTGCTGTAGGTTCTAAGATCATTGATATTATTGAAAGAGAAAGCCTCCTTGAAAATGTGCAGAAAGTAGGAGCATACCTTAAGCAAAAATTGCATGAAACTTTTAATGATCACCCTCATGTAGGGTGTATACGTGGTAAGGGTCTTCTTTTAGGAGTTGAATTTGTTAAAGATAAGGTAAGGAAAGAACCTTTTGAAACACAATTAGATATGCGCACAAAATTTAGTCACGCTTGTTTAAGCAAAGGGTTATACATTTATCAAGGCGGTGGTAATGTAGATGGCACACGTGGTGATCACGCTCTAATTGCACCACCTTTTACTATAAACAAAAACCATGCAGATTTTATAGCAAATACTATGTATGAAGCACTTGATGAAGTAATTAAGAGCATGACACTAAAGGCCGTTTAGAAAATGAAAATTGACTTTGACATAATTGCAGCTACTAAGCTTTCAGATAAAGTTACCCGAAAACGAGTAATAGGGGACAAATTAGAAATTATTTTTTATACTTACCAATCAGGAGCAATTTTTGCACGCCACCAACACGAGGCTGAGCAATTGACAATTGTTTTAGAAGGTGAGCTTATTTTTGTATTTGACGATCAAGAAGTGGACTTAAAAACAGACGAAATCATACTGATACCTAGTCTAAAACCACACGGAGCATATGTACCTAAGGGTAAAGGAGCAACAAAAACTTATAACATATTTACTCCTGTGCGTAAGGAACTACCTAGTTAGGAGTATCTTTGATGAGAGTTGTTATTGCTTCTGCTATTCGTACACCCATTGCTGCATTTCAGGGTGCATTTAGCTCACTTAAAGCTTCAGAACTTGGGGCAGTTGCTATTAAGGCAGCTATTGAAAAAGCAAATTTGAACACTGATGAGATTGACCTTGTAATTATGGGGAATGTTTTAACAGCAGGTATGGGACAAGCCCCAGCTCGTCAGGCAGCACTTTATGCTGGCCTAAACCAAGCAACACCCTCTATTACACTCAACAAGGTATGTGGTAGTGGTTTAGAAAGTATAATTCAGGCAGCTAGGGCAGTAGCATTAGGTGATGCAAAGACTGTTGTAGCTGGTGGCATGGAGTCTATGACAAATGCACCTTATTTATTGCCTAACGCTAGAAGTGGTTTGCGTATGGGTAATAAAACAATCATTGACTCTATGGTTCATGATGGTCTTTGGGATGTTTATAATGACCAACACATGGGTTCTTGCGCTGAATTATGTGCTAGTAAATATAGTTTTAGCCGTGAGGCTCAAGATGCTTTTGCTGTAGCATCTTATAAGAGGTCACAAGCAGCTACAGAAAATGGTATCTTTAAGCACGAAATTGTACCTGTTGAAGTTAAGGGGCGCAAAGGTGATTTAACAGTAGTAAATAATGATGAAGGGCCTTATCAGGTGAAGTTTGATAAGTTGCCAAATTTAAAACCTGCTTTTGAAAAAGATGGCACTGTGACTGCTGCAAATGCTTCAACCATTAATGATGGTGCTGCTGCCTTAGTGATTACTAGTGAAAAAGTAGCTAAAGAACAAGGTATGAACATTCTAGCAAGCATAGAAGGTTATACTTCTCACGCAAAAGAACCAGAGCTATTTACTATGTCTCCTATTGGAGCAATGGAAAAACTTTATAACAAGCTTAATTGGAATACAGATGATGTTGATCTTTATGAAATAAACGAAGCTTTTGCAGTAGTGCCCATGGCGGCTATGGAAGAATTTGATTTGCCTCATGACAAAGTGAATGTGCATGGTGGGGCTATTGCTTTGGGGCATCCTATTGGTGCATCGGGGGCACGTATTATTGTAACTTTGCTTAATGCCTTACAAAAACACGGTAAACACAGAGGAATAGCAAGCATTTGCATTGGTGGTGGTGAAGCTCTTGCTATGGGGCTAGAGATGGCTAATAAGGACCTTAGCTTAATTTCTTTGACTAAGCAATTGGCATAACTAATGGACTACTAGGGCAATTTCGTCCAAAGCCTCAGGGTTTGCCAGTACATCACGGTTGGGTACATCACGCCCATTAACTAAATGTGCAGACAGCTATTTCAGTAATTTTGCCACTGCGAGTATAAGGTAACTGTGAGATTTGCAGAATACGTTTAGGCACATGTCTAGGACTAGCACTCTAGGCGGATTTGCTTTTTTATTTGCTTGATCAAGAAATTCATTAAGTTGCATACATCTTTTTGTAAAACTACAAAGAGCCAAATAATTTCGTTTTCGTTTTCATGCTTACCTACTGCTAGTGCCTCGAGCACTTCAGGTAAATTTTCTAGTGGACGGTAAATTTCAGCTGTACCAATGCGCACACCACCGGGATTGAGTGTAGCATCACTACGCCCATAAACAATAATTCCACCTTGCTGGTGTTATTTCTATTAAGTCTCCGTGCCGCCAAACGCCTTCAAAATGCTCAAAATAGGCGTTATGGTAACGTTTAAAGTCACTATCTTTCCAAAAATATAATGGCATCGAGGGTAATGGTTGACAACAAACCAACTCACCAACTTCACCTAAGATTGGTTCAGCGCATTTTCATTATAAACAGCTAGATCAACGCCCAAAGCAGGCACTTGGATTTGCCCAGCAAAAACTGGCAAAGTTGGACAACCAAGCATGAAGCAACCAACTATATCTGTACCGCCAGAAATGCTAGCAAGGTGCACATCTGCTTTAACAGCTTTCATATATCCAATGAAAACCCTCAATTGAAAGAGGTGACCCTGTTGAAGCAATAGTTTTTAAGTTGGACATATTGAAAAGTTCTTTAGGTGTCATGCCTTCAGCTTTACAGCCATGAATAAAACTGGCCCCTGTACCAAAAAAATTTACTTTATTGTTTGCTACAAGATTCCAAAGCCGTGTTAGGTTTGGATAGTTGGGTGAACCTTCGTATAGCACAATACTAGCACCTTGCCCTAAAGCTGAAACAAGCCAGTTCCACATCATCCAACCACAGGTTGTGAAGTAGAACACCACATCACCTGCTTTAATATCTGAGTGAAGTTTATGCTCGACATGGTGCTTTAGTAATACACCACCTGCACGATGCACCATTGCTTTTGGTAAACCTGTTGTACCAGAAGAATAAAGAATATAAAGAGGGTGATCAAAATCAAGAGCAGCAAAACTTAATTCCTCAGCTTCATTATCTAGCCAGTCTTGCCAGTAAAGACCATCGGCTTGTTTTTGATCTGAAGCACCATAATCAATATAAATTACGTTTTGCACACTAGCTATGTTTTTTTGCAACTGCTCAATGACATTTTTAGTTAAATATTCTTTGCCATTATACCAATAACTATCCGAGGCAACTAAGAGTTTCGGCTCAATTTGACCAAAGCGAGCTAGTGCAGCTTCATAGCCAAAATCTGGTGAACTACTGCTAAACACTGCACCAATGGCAGAACAAGCTAATAAAAGTACTACAGCTTCAGGAACATTGCCTATGTAAGCAGCAACTCTATCGCCTTTTTCTACACCACTTGCTTTTAGAGCAGTTATACAACTAGCAACTTTTTGCCGGAGTTCTCTGTAGGTTAGCTCGAGCTTCTCCCCTCTCTCATTTAAGGCAACAATTGCTTTCTGAGCTTCACTTACCCCTCTAGGAAATAACATTGCCTCAGCATAGTTAATAGTTGCTCCCTTAAACCAACGAGTGTAAGGCATGGGATCATTGCTAATTATTTCTTGTGGCAAGGTTGTAAGAGGCAATTTAGCATAGTCCACATAAAACTCCCAAAAATCAGCAGCTGATTCAACTGACCAACGGTGTAACTCAGCATAACTATTTATATCTATACCTAAATGCCTAGATACAGCTTTTTGGAAAAAAGTCAAGTTTGCTGAGTCGATTCGTGTTTTAGAGGGATGCCAAAGAGCTTGAGTCTTGATCATTTCAAAACTTAACATTTAAAACTTTACTAGTCAATCAGAAACTAAAAAGTATTTTTACGTTTTCTAGACGAAGAATTCTCATCCTTTAGAAATAGGATAGGTGCAAAGTTGTTAGGTAGTTGTCAATTCTATGCCTAGGCCTCCTTTACTTCACTACTCTCACAACGTTCTAATATGATTTCAGCGTTGATGGTCTATATTTGCTAGAGGATAGCAGCAGTCGTTATAATAAAAATTGTGTTTAATCACCCTATGAAAACCTTGAGTAGAATTGGTGAGCTTCCTTAGGAAAAAAATAAATTACCAATGTACTGATAAGGAGAATTTTGAGAATAATAATATACTTTTTATTAGCAGTATGGGGCACGGTAATTGCACAAGGCAATGTTTATGAATATAGTCAACTTTGGGAAGATTTTAAGGGCCCTGCGGGAATTGTTTCTACTATGTGGAGAACTGCTAGCGAGGAATACAAAGCCACTTATACATCCGCTGAAAGTATGCTTAGAATATTTGAGCGTACTAGACTTATAAATTTAGATAAGGCTTACGGTGAACTACTTAAGGAGTTAGGTGAGGAACCTGATCCAAATGCAAAAAGTCATAAACTGGAGTTTTTTAATTATCTAGGTTCTTTAGGTTGGGAAGTTGTATGGGTTCATGATGTAGATGGAAGAGTAATATATGAGTTTAAAAGAGCTATTGCGGAATAAAAGATTTATTAATCAACTATAAAGCCTTAGCATTTCTTTGCATAAATTTTTAGCAACTTCATTTGCTGCACAAATTTTGACAAGCCCTTTAGCTGCTTTTTGCATTGCATGTTGTTTCTCTTGATTGTTAAGAAAACACTCGAGCTTATGAATATAACCACTAGATAGCCTCACCTTATTAACCCTTATTGCAACTATAATCTAACTTAAGCTTACATCATCTTGTACTTAATAACGCTTTATAAACTCCATATAGTTTTGCCTGTTCTTTTCTAGGGCATGAAAAACTAAATGAATAGAAAGTAGTTATATCTATGCATAAAGTCTTAAATGTAATTTGGATCTTGGTTTTGCTAAGTTTACTCAGTATTACTTTTGCACAAGAGCAAGAAGCAAAAAATGAATCAGAGGGAAACTCAGAAGTAGTTAGAGAAGGTCCTTGTGATCCCGGTGAAGTACAGGTCAAAATCATTAATGCTGGTACAGTGACTTGTGTAGATAATGACACAGCAAAATCATGGATTGAAAGTGATTTTGCTGTTGCATTTGATGGAAAATCTGAGCAAAGACTCGAGCAGCAAAAACCTAAACAACAAGAGCCTGAGCAACAAGAAGCTGAACAAGAAGAACTTGAACAAGAAATAGAAAGCGAATCAAATCGTGAAGTAAGCTCAAACATAATTGCAGAAAATTCTTGTGACCCCGGTCAGGTACAAGTTAAAATCATTAAAGATGATGCTGTGCGTTGCGTAGAAAAAGCTACAGCTGACATATGGATTGAAGGTAATTTTGCAGTTGCTATTGATGGGCAATCTGGTCAAGAGCCTAAACAGCAAGAGGCTGAGCAAAAGGAACCTGAGCAAGAACCTGAGCAGCAAGAGGTTGAGCAAAAAGAACTAGAGCAAGAAACTGTGCAAGAATCACAAAGTGAAGAAAGTAGTGAAACAAGTTCAGAAGTGGCTACAGAAGGCCCCTGTGACCCCGGTGAGGTTCAAATCAAGCTCATTAATGATGGTTCAGTCCGTTGTGTAGACAAAGACACAGCTGAATCATGGATTGAAGGTAATTTTGCCGTTGCTTTTGATGGGCAATCTGAACAAGAATCTAATCAGCAAGAGTCTAATCAGGAAGAACCTGAGCAACAAGAATCTGAACAAGAAACCCCTGAGCAAGAAGCAGAAAGTGAATCAGGTAATGAGGATAGCTCGAAAGTAACTGAAGAGGTTTCCTGTGATCAAGACGAAGTACGAGTCAAAATCGTTAATGCTGATTCAGTGGTTTGTGTGGACGAAGATACAGCTAACTCGTGGATTGAAAGTGATTTTGCAGTTAAATTTTAACTGTGCAGGTTTAGCATGTCTATAAGGTCTAAACTTGTCCTAGATTTATAGTACTCCAGAAAAGTTTTTTCCTTAGAGAGAAACTCCCTCTGTGAGCATGTCATTCTGAGGAGCTTGGTCCTTACAGGATAAACGACGAAGAATCTCAGACAGCGTTAACGCATAAGAGAGTGGCGATAGGTAGGGCCTTGCGGCCTTTCCCTCGCCCCAAACGGAGCGTGCGACTTTCACCGCACTCCGCTTTCCAAGTCCATCGCATGTACTGAGTATGGGAAGACTCATCTTTCGATGCCAAGGTGCACTAACAGTCTTACAACTGTTATCATCTGCTTTCCTTGGTTTATCTCTTTTCATACCTTTCCTTACCATTTTCTCTGGTAGTCCTTCACCTTGTCCTTGCCATTACGGCTAGGCTTTTGGCTACTACGCTACCTCCGTCCTCTATATCACCTGCTGGCATTTTCGCATCCTAAAGGAATTTGTGATATAGAGTTCCCTAATTCCGAAAGAGGATATTATAGCACCCCTTAGCTGCCTGCTTTACGCCGAGTGGAGTTTAGAAACAGTCTTTAATGAGAAGGAAGTCATTAAAGCAACCACTTTCCCGTTTTGGGCAGAGCGTATCAGCCAGTTTCGCTCTTCACGCATAACGACGCTATAAGTCTTAGGTAAGACTAGGACACAGGTTTCTCTCGTCAGCATAGGGTACAGGGCTCGCTTCCTTCCCCCTGGACTGGCTCGAAGGTCGGATTCTTTGTCAGTGGGCTTCCCACCCTAGGATGTGCCACATCCTAACGCAGGCCACTCAGCCCTCATATCACTGTTCAAATATGTCTCTCAATAAGAAATACCTTCTTTCGTTAGTAGGCGCACTCCTTCACTACGTTCAGGATGACATTCCTCGTGTGAATGAAGCAAATATTTATCTGGACATCTATAACTGCTTCAATATAGATGCCCATGTAAGTTTTTTCCACAAAACCTCCGAGGCTTGGGTGAGCCCTTCATTGCATTCGAGGGCAGGCCCAAGATTTTTTTTGGGACCACTATAGCAAGGTGACAATGAGCTTCTGGTTGCGGTGTGTTCTTGTTAATACGCCCAGAAAGGAATACTTTCTCGCTTGAGAACAAATGTTTATTAGTTCATGCCTTGCCACATTAAAAAACAAACCTTTGCAACTAAGCGCATAACAAAGGCAGGATCTTGTCCAGTTGCATTCTGAATTGATTTTTTAAGTCATCAATATTTTTATAGATAGTTTTAAAGTGCCCAAGTGATGCTAATTTCTCTTCAAACTCAAATTTTGAATTAATTTCAGCGTTTATTTGGCTTATATTGACATGAGATTCTTTAAAATAAGTATATACTAACGGCTTTCCCTTTTCTTTGAACTGCCCAAAAGCAGTCTCAAATTCTTCAGCTGTATACTTGCCAACCTTTTTAAAAAACAAGCTTATAAAAATATCGCATTGAGCAACCACTTTATTGTATTCATTCTGTAAACTTTCTTCTGACATAGCATCAATAAAATCTTCCCAGAGTTCCAACTTAATAAAAATTCCTTTTTCGATTAACCTCTTATTTTCTCTGTTTATAAATATTTCAAACTCTTTCCTATCATCTTCTAGTTCAGAAGAAGATGCAAGAAAGATTCGTATGATTTTATTAGCATTTTCAGGCCTTGGAGTTTCCATTGTTGATGTAGGTTTGTACTGGGTAATTCTTAAAAGTTCTTCAGCATTCACTATTTCGCCTGTTTTAGGACATTGTGAACCTGTCCCTTTTTCTCTAAATTTTAATAATTTTTCGTATTCATGAAACTCGGGCTCAGTAGAAGATTTACATTCTTCACAAATACAAGGAACCAGCTGTTTATAGTTCAATTTATTGAATGGTCTTAGAACCTCTTCAAATCGCTCTCTTATGATCCCAAGAAGTTCCATTTTACTTGTATTTGTACCAGCTATTTTTATTTCAAAACGATTACTTCCACCATAACTCTCCACTATTTCAGCATGTGCCTTGTTTGACGATATATTTACACCCCTATGCCAAACAAGTTTGTGATCTTTTATGTGGTGATGTAATGCAACAATTAAGCGTGACATAATCCCTTGGGGCATGTATTTATCAAATTCATAGATGAATTGTAATATTTCGCCGTTTTTTTCATGCTCCCATTGTTTGTATGGCGTTACTGTTGGTAGATGAGCAGGAACAACATAATCTTTACTATGGGGAATGTGGTACATTAAGCCGAAATTATGCATTAGCTGAGCAAGCTTATTTACCTCGTATTGTAATTTGTGTTTACTCCATATTTGTATAATATCTGCTTCAGTTAGCCTTCCTTTCTTCTTGATTACAGTTTCGTTGTCCAAAACTTCATATACTGTTTTAACAAGCCAATTAGAATTTAGATATATACGCTCTTGCAATAATGGATCATCAATGTAATGTGTGAAGGCTCCGATTCTGTTGAAATAACCACTTAGCGTATGAATCATACTTACTTCAGTTATTTTGTGATCAGAACAAATTTCTTGGAAACGGGTAAAAGGGATAAAGTTTTCTTTTTCCTTTAATAGATCTTCTCTTATATTTACCCATGAGGGTGGCAGAGGATCGCCTATGCCTTCAAGCTGTTTCAGTGACATTTTAATGGTGTCTTGAAGGCGAATAGTTTTGCTTCTGTCGTTTTTTAAATCTAGCTCGACTACTTCCTTGATTAATTTGCCAAAATGATTCCTATAGCCACTTTCATCAAATTTTTGTTCGTGGCCGAACTTCTTATTTAAAACAATAACTAATGAACTATTATCACCACCCAATTGATCGACTGTATTCAGCCAATAAGAAAAATCTGTTTTTTGCTCACGTGTATCTGCAATCAAAACGTAGAATGATTTATCACTGAAGAATATCTGGTGAGTCCCTTGGTAAATTTTCTGTCCGCCAAAATCCCAAAGGTTGACATGGAATTTGACTTTTCCCGGACCTGCTACTTTAGGAAAATCTATAGAATAACTCCATTTTTCAACGTCAATTCCAAGAGTTGTATCTTTTTCTTGGGGCATTTCAGCATCGACATCTCGCATTTTACAAGTAAAGGTTGTTTTGCCAGTTCCTCCTCCTCCAATAACAAGAAGTTTCGCTTCAAATAAATACTCTGTCTTACCTTTTTCTTTTTCTAATTGAGTGAAGTAGTTTTGTATTGCTTCTTTACCCTGTTCTACAATATCAACAGGTGGGGTTTTTATAGGGTTTCCAGAAAAATCAACGCCTTCAGACACCCTCACATCCCAACCCCTACCCCTAGACCTATCCTCATATCTATGCAGGATATCCATGTTTAAGTTTGCAGTCCAATCTGGAATGTCCTGTATTAAATTGTGCGATAAATCAACTCTTTCTAGCTGGGATAAATTCTTAAGTGCAGAAATATCGACAATCTGATTGCTACTTAATATTAAATACTTTAGCTGTACCAAGCCCTTCAGAAAATACAGATCACAAATTTGATTATTACTAAGCACTAAAGTGTGCAAATTGGTTAGCCTACTCAATACATTAGGAATATGCTCTAATTTATTACTTCCAAGGTCTAATTCTTCAAGTCTCGAAAGGTTTCCTATTGCTTCGGGTAATTTTCGAATTTTGCTTCCGCTAAAGGTTAAAAAACGCAAATCCTTGCATTCTAAAATGGTAGTTGGGAAATTAGAGAATAGGCTTCTTATGTATGGTCTTGAGGCTAATTCTAAATTTAAGCCAATTAAAGCACCTTGCCCATCTAATTGATATTCATTTGATGAGGGCTTTTCTCTAATAAAATATTGATTAAGCTTTGTAGGCCTTGTGGGCCTCAGTAGAAAACCTAACTCATTTCCTATTTGCTTTACTAAGTCGATATCTGCCATTACTCCTATGCAATCTTGATGGTCTATTGCCAATTAGCTTCATTTAAAAACAGTTAGCATAAAGTATAAAATACATTCTACATTACATTGTCCCTATAATTTCAGATTAACGGAATAAATGCAATTGTGTTTACTATACCCTACTTTGCACACCTAGTATCCATTATCAAGACTACCAATGCTTACAGAAAGTAAGTTTTTAAATAAGCTGTTAGCACTTTCTTTACTTCCTCAACAAGTTCCCTACTAAGCACCTATGCAAAAGAAAATGTGAATTTCTACGTGCCTGTAGGGGTGGGTTTGAAACCCACCCCTACTTGGATATGACACCTCGTATCTCACAAAAACTTATGATCACCTGCTTAGTTTTAGCATCCTTTTCAGCAACCCCTATAAAAAAGGCGTCAGGGATGACTCTTACCATCCTCGAGACACAAATAACCCCGCCTTTAAAACCAGTTTCTTCGTGCCAGAAATGAACCATACGATCTATAGTACACCATAATTAAGCGCCAGAGGAAGAACGAATTAAATCTCGTACCTCCATAAGGGCAAATCCGAGTAGGTTAAGCCCTTGCCACTGTTCAGGTTTACTTGCCCTTGGATCATCTTGGCTGAGCCCAATGCCCCACAGCTTATCTTGTGGACTAGCTTCTACTAAAATTCGCTTTCCTGTATTTAACAAAAATGTGTATAAGCTAGGGTTTTGGGTAAACTTTGCATAATTACCACTTACCACAACTGAAAGTCGTTCTTTTTGCCAGATTCCCTCATCAAAGTCTTGCACTTTTCTTCCCAGCTTTTTTGCCTCACTAGGATGGCTTGCAGCAATTATGCTTGAGATAATAGCCTCGCTACCAAACAACCTTGCTTTTTCTGCCATCATATAATGTTCGGCTGTTTTGTAGTGCTGTCCATCAATCTCAAAGCCAGCGTTATACCATTGGCTTAAACAACTTTTGCCAATAGAACCATCACGATTGGGTCTATGTCCCCAAAAGAACAAATACTTTACTCTATGACCTTGATTTAGGTGCTCGAGTAAGTCAGATCTGCTTCTTATTTTTCTTTCTATAGCTGATTAGTTTTCTTCATTACGTTTAAGCGGAACTACCTCGAGCACCACAGGAACCTCAACACTTTCCCCATCACGTATAACCTCAACAACTATTCTGTCATTAGGCTCGTGACTAAATACCAAATCTTGTACTTGCGAAGTACTAGTTACTTTTTCACCATCTATAGCTACAATTACATCACCACCAGCAGGTACAGGTGAACCATCAATCATAACTTCAAAGCTAGGACCTTTTAATCCTGCTTTATCTGCAGGCCCATCCTCTTGAACGTTAATAATTGCCAAGCCTTGCTCAGGAAGTTTTAACGAATCACGCACTTCTTTAGGGTAAGAACGCACATCCATAATGCTAGCACCAATGCGCGGGCGGGTACTAAAGACATCACTATAACCACCAGACACTAAATCTTCTAAATTATCACTTAAACGGTTGCTTGGTACAGCAAAACCTATACCCAAAAACCCTCGTTGCCCCATTATTCCAGTACTAGGAATAATAGCCGTGTTAATACCTATAAGTTCACCATCAGAATCTAGCAATGGTCCTCCTGAGTTACCCGGGTTAATAGCAGCATCAGTTTGAATCATAGGAACATTTAAACGCCCTATTGAGGGTACATCACGTCCTATTGCTGAGACAATACCGGTAGTTACTGTTGACTCTAAGCCAAAAGGATTACCTATAGCAATTACCTTTTGTCCAACTTTAATTTCATCGGAGTTAGCTATGGGTATAGGTGTAATATCCGCAGGTAAATCCCTAGAATCCTCGAGCTCCAAAAGCGCAAGGTCATAAGAAGCATTAACACCTATAACTTTAACAGGGGACTGATCTTCACTACCAGAAAAGATAACATTTATTTCAGCACCTTCTAACATTTCTGCAGTGCCTTCTTTAAGAGCGCCCTCCACCACATGATAGTTAGTTACTATTTGACCCTCTTTATTTATGATAAACCCACTACCAGTACCTTCTCGGCGTTCTGGCACATCGGGTATTTCAAATCTAAAGTGGGGCCTAAAATCTGGAGGTAGGTCTTCAAAAAAATCCTCAAAATTCCTACTAGTCATGCGCTGACCTTCAACCTCTACACTAACAGCTACTACACTAGGCCCATATGTTTCTACTATATCAATAGTATTTTGCTCATTTTCAATAAAGGCTTCGCTTTCATTAATGGGGTTAATCTGGGCATTACTTTTTGCCCCAACTATTAAAAAGATTCCAGTCAATAAAACTGCCAATACATGCCAAGAAAAAGGAAAACCTTTATAAGTTTTTAAATTCATTAGATATACACTCCTTATGTAAATTTTTGATGCAACAAATTATGTGCTAAAAGAATTACCTTCAAGGTAAGAACACACACCTGTAAGTCATATATTAAAGACCAAATTAACTTGCTAGAAACCCATATCAACAAAATGTAAGTATAGTTTAGCTACTCTCGGCTCGCCTAAATGTATCTCTAACCGGAAACTGCTACAGAAAGGCTGCTAAACTAGCACATCTGATTATTTACACACTATTTTATATAATCTATGAGTAAAAATATCTGTCACGAAGCACGTGTTGTAAGGGTTCAAAATTTTGAACCCCTACGATTGATGCCCGCAAAACCTCAGCAGAACTTTTAGGGATTTGAAAGCGTATTCGAATTTCTCTTACATTTTTGAGCTAATCAAGAGTAGTTAAATTATTATTTGTTATTTCCTGTTCAAGATTCTTTCAAAATGAGAACAACAGTAAAGAAACGGTCAAAATCACTAAAAAGACCGCTTTTAACTATTAAACCTGAATTACTTCTGCGAACTAAATTCATATTAAGACCTTTCCTAGATTTAAATTCAGGCTTGTTGTCAAGCCTTATTAGCAGGAGTATAAAATATGAGTTCAACCTTATCAAATTTTATGCTTTTAAGGGGATGATGATAATAGATCAACAAAGAAGCTCGAGTCTTAGCTCGAGCTTTACCTTCTCTAAGTATTTTCTAAATTCTTCTGTGTGTTGGTTTATTAAAGAGGAATATAAGAAATCCCCCTTGATAAGGGGGATTTAGGGGGATTTGCCTTATGAAACTCAGCCTTATTTGACTTTGCAACTATAAGGAATCGTAGGAAAGGGTGGTTAGTTTAAGGTTTAGCATGAACCTTACTTCGTTAGCTTTATGATTATTGCTTTGCGAATTCTAAACTCCAACTGTCCAATGTACCAGTAGCACCAAAAAGTTTGTCACTGACTTTTAGTGTCCAAGTACCACTTAAATTTTGAGAGTCAAAAGCAGTTAAGCTGTCTTTAGGTAGATAATAGCTATTAGCTGTGTAAGCTGGATTTGGGTCTTCCATACAATCATCCTGAATGGAATCTTTTGGTAGTGCTTCATCATCTAATGCAATGTTATCCATATCGTCTCCACTACAACCAAAGAGTCCAACAGCAGGTATGCCGGGGTGGTTCACTAACTCGACCTCCGTTATATTAAATCCATCAGTATGCCTCAATTTAACATTAAGATTTCCAACCGCTGTATGTGTAATGTTTAATCTGACATTGAGATCGGCTATTGTACCTACTTCTGTGATGTTGATGGTATTGCTGATTCCTGTAGAATTGTTATCTGGGATAGCTATATTTGGAGAACTTGTATAAATGTTAGTGACACAGTTAACTAAGTTACCTGTCGAGGAATCTACAGGAATGAAATTTGGGGCGGGGTTACTACAATCAAGCTGGGCATTATTAGAAATAATGAATACAGGTGGAGATATTCCGCTTCCTATATTAGCAGCTGTTAACTGATTAAGCCCAATAATACTTCTTAAGTTAGCATTATTAACAATTCTAAACTCCCCCGGTACGCTAGCTAAGAGAGGAAAACCAAAGATGGTTCTTAAGCTAGGGTTGCTCCCAATGCCGAAATGCCCTGCGCTAGCTAAGAGAGGAAAGCCAGAGATGCTGTTTAAGCTAGCATTACTATAAAAGCTGAAACCACCCTCTACTCTAACCAAGGCAGGAAAGTCAGGGATACTGTTTAAGCTAGCATTATTATAAAAGCTGAAACCACCGTCTACTCTAACTAAGGCAGGAAAGTCAGGAATACTGCTTAAGCTAGCATTATTACCAATATCAAAACTATCTACGGTAGCCAAAAGAGGAAAGCCAGAAATACTGCTTAAGCTATCATTATCATTAATGCGGAAACCTTCATAATCTGAACTTCCACCTACAGTAGCTAACGAAGGAAAGCCAGAAATACTGCTTAAGTTATCATTATTATAAATTGAAAAATCAATCCCTACAGTAGCTAACGAAGGAAAGCCAGAAATACTGCTTAAGTTATTATTCTCAGCAATGTAAAAGTAATGTCCAATCCTTGTCAAACACTCAAAGCCAGAAAGTGTTGTCTGTATAGAATTATTCTCTATCCCAAAGTCACTAGTCACCTCAGTTAAGAGATATAAAGGAGATAAATCAAGACTAGTACTTGTAGGGTCTATGTATAAACCACCAGTGATAGTACTAACACCTTCTAAAGCATCTACATCAGCTTGGGTATGAAGAACCTGATGTCCTGTTATAGTAGTACCCATACCACAACTTGGTCGCATTGGTAGCATCCAAAAAGGTTGTCTGTAATCCCAAGTAGTTCCACTTTGAGGAAAGACTTGAGCATTGCTTTGAATGTTACGAGTTCTTACATGTTGTCTACTCTTAGAGCTGATGAACTCTTCATAGGTGAGGTACTTAGCATCGGCAGTAATAAAAGGATGATCAATAGAAACACTGCTGCTTAGTTCTGTTTCATAAGTGTTGTTATCAAGGGATTTGATTCTTACATAGTTACGATTGTTGCTTGATCTCTGCCATAAGAACATTACCTGATTCCCTATTTCATCTACACTTGGATCTGAGAGTACATCGGTTCTTGTCTCTATGTTGATATAACTATTATTTTCAAAACCATATAATCTTACTTGATAGTGGGTGCCCTTCAAAAGCCTTACTAATGCTAGGTAATCACCGTTAGCACTAAGACTTGGTTGAATTTGATCGTATTTGTTACTTAAGCTGTTGGTGCTTGTGCAACTATGTTCACTAGCATCATAATTACAGATGAAAGGACGTTTCTTACCATTATGTTCACCTTGCCAAGCTATCTTACTAGCATCTCTTGTTATGGAAACGTCTAGTTCATCTATATTAGGAGTGTTACTCAAATTATAGCCTTGATTATTATTAAGATCAAATAAGTAGATATCATACTTGCCACTTTTGTGGTTAACAATACTGGCTAACACTATTTTACCATCACCATTGACTGCAACTGATTGAACAGCATCAGTTCCAGAGTAAACAGTTGTTCTATTGTTATTATTAGTTTGATCATGGAGTCTTATTTGATAAGTTCCTGAATCATCCTTTCTATTAAGAACCAACCAGCCTTTTGACTCACTTAAGGTTTCTTGTGTGCTAAGCTCACTCTTAACTTCATCTTTATCATCAAACGGTAACTCAGTACCACTTTCATCATTGTTCAACTCTATACCTGAAATGTCTTTTATACTTCCTTGACTTACTACTCTAGCAGCACTTAAATCGTTACTATCAAATAAGGTTGAGGTTTCAGTTTCTACTTCTTTATACTCTCTAGGCTGAGGGGTACTGCTCCTGCCACAGCTTACTACTAATAAGAGGACAAAGCCTAAAAGAATTACTCCAGTGGGTTTAATGATTGATTTGAGATTTAAGGTTTTCATTATCTTTTCCTTACTAAGAAAGAGTTCTTCACCTTTGCGGTGCATTAAGAAGTTTAGATCAAAACATTTAAATGAGCAGGAAAGTTAGAGTAGTTTCATTTGCTTAAAAAACTACACTAAAATTTAGAGCAACCTTATCCCTAGCAAAATACTGGCAAGCTAACAATAAAAAAGAAGAGGTACACTCACTATTAACAGAACTTTTAAAGCGTATATCTTCTGATATAGACACCGAACATATTCCTGAATATGCAAAAGCAAAAGAAATTCTTGTTACTGTAAACTAAGATGTGTTGACATTTAATTCTATAGGTAAAGGCTAAAAATAGCTCCCCCCTCGGGATGATTGCGAGCCTGTAAATCACCTTGATGAGCATGAGCAATTGCCTTAGCAATAGCAAGGCCTAAACCTGAGCCACTAGATTCTTTGGCTTGGTTTTTTACTGAATCTTTTGTTGCATCTTTACGAGTTCTGGCGTGATCCCCTCGGTAAAAGCGTTCAAAGACTTGCTCGAGCTTTTCCTCAGCTAACCCCTCACCATAATCTCGCACCCATATTTCTACTCCACCTTCTAATGCTTTAGCTCCTAGCTCTATTCTAGCCTTACCATCTTTGTGCCCATAGAGAATAGCATTATCTACTAGATTACTCAGGAGCCTAATAATTTGCTCGCTATCACAGTGAATACTAAGTTCAGGGCTAACAGGGCAAAGTTTAAGCTCAGCACCTTCCTCAGAAGCTCTTAATTTAAAAGCATCAATTACTCTTTTCAGTAATGGCTCAACTTGGTGTGTTTCTAAATGAAGGGGTAAATTACCTCCCTCGGCCAGTGAGAGTGTACGTAAGTCATTCACTAAGCGAGAAAGCATCATAACTTCACCATGTAAACGCCCTAAACCTGCCTCATCAAGAGCTACTACACCATCTTGCATAGCCTCAATTTCACTACGCATAACTGCTAGGGGTGTTCGCAAGTCGTGGGCAATATCTGCTACCATGTTGCGTCGCCACTGTTCTTGATGCTCTAAACCCTTTACCAAATTATTAAATGCTTCTGTTAAGGTGTATATCTCGTCTTTGTTTTTGGGAGGCTCGAGCCTAATGCCACGCTCCCCTTCAGCTAACCTCCTAGCACCATCAGTTAAAGCCCTGAGGGAACGAGTCAAAAAACGAGTTACTCCTGCTGCTGCTGCAGAGGCTAGAAAGAAAGCTATCACCGCTGCCCAAAAAGCCCTACGAGTAATTTGTTTGAAAGCTTCATGTATAGGGGCAAAGGCCTCATCATTCCAATTCGAATGATAAAATTGCCAAGGCTTACCCTCATAGTCAGGTAAGCCTGTAGCATTTAATAGCTCCCTTTGTGCCTCAAACACTGCCCCTAAAGTCATCCAAGTTGTCAAAGTTACTGTTGATAATGCAACAAAGACAAAAGCAAAAGTTAGACGGTTACGCAAGCCTCTAGACTTTTTACATTTTGAGGACCTACTTTGCCAACCCTTGAAGCAATGAGGTTTGTAAGACCAAGTTCTATGATGGCTTCTTGGGAAATGATGGCTATGATGCTTATGTTTAAACATCTCTTAGCCTATATCCTACTCCACGTACAGTCTCAAGCTGTGAACCACAAGAGCCTAATTTACGGCGAATATTTTTAACATGGGCATCAACAGTGCGTTCATCGGCAAAACGCTCAGCATCACCAGAAGCTGCCAAAAGTTCTGGGCGTTGTTTTACCATGCCGGGTTCTTTGGCTAAGGCTGCTAGTAATCTTAGTTCGCTAGCAGTAAGCGAAATGTCCTTGCTTTCGCAACGCACTATGTATTTGGCTAAATCTACTTCTAGATTACCTACTTGGAATTTTTCAGGTGGTAGAACTTGACCGCTCACTCGTCTTAGTACAGCCTTGACTCGAGCCACCACCTCACGTGGACTGTAGGGTTTAACTACATAGTCATCTGCACCTAAACCCAAGCCCAAAAGTTTATCTATTTCTTGGTCTTTAGCAGTTAGCATAATAATCGGTACATTTGATTCAGCACGAATGCGTCTAGCTACTTCTAAACCATCAAGAATTGGCAACATAAGGTCAAGCAAGATCATATCCGGATTGGCTGCTCGCCACAGTTCTAAAGCTCGCTTGCCATCTTTGGCTCTTTCCGTATGGAAGCCCTCTCGTCTAAGATAATCTTCTAAGATTTCTGCTAGACGAGCTTCGTCTTCAACAATTAAGATAGTAGCAGGCACAAATTCACCAACTTATAATTTAAGTTGCACCTCAAAATTATGAGGACAAAAGAACTAAGTATTTAAGTATATCAAAAACAATGTCTGAACTGTGATTTATTTGATGAATTGATAAACTATAATTCAATTATAGTTTTCATTTCTCTTAAATGTATTTCTAACTGAAAATCACTAAATAAAACTTGCAAGACACATCGATATATCTAATTATTTCCATGCTATTTATACAATACAACCTGATGAATGAAAGCACCTGTCATCAAGCACGTGTTGTAGGGGTTTAAGATTTTAAACCCCTACGATTGATGCTAATAAGACCTATGGCAGAATCCTGATGGATTTGAGAGCGTAAAGGAATATCACCCTGAGAGCAGCGAAGGGAAAAAGGCAAAAACTAAATGAAGCCTTGTTGAGAAAGTAGAATAGAGGATTTCAGAGAAAAATCAAGAAAATCAGACGAATCACAGTTCAGACAAATGAAGATACTAAATGATGCTCCTAGACAGAGTCTAGGAGCAAGTACCAAGAATTAAGCCTAAAGAGCTTTCTTAACAGCTTCAAATTCTTCTATACTAATTTCTCCTTTGGCAAATCTCAAACGGGCAATACCTAAGGCTCTATCACGACCACCAAAACTCCAATGTGGGCTAGAAGTTTCTTTGCTACTATCTATATCTAAACCTGCTTTGAGCACATTAAATTCTTCTGCCGTTACTTCACCTTTGGCAAAGCGTTCCCTAGCAACCATAGCTGCCTCATCTTCTTTACCTTTGTGCCTACCAGAACAACTCCAAGCTCTATAACCACCTTTGTGTCCTGCAAAGTGGTATATGAGTGACTTAATCACGAAAAAGATGAATATGAAGAAAAGGATGCCACCAAGGAAATTAAGAAAACCTAAACCGAAACCAGCTGCATGAGAGTATGCATAGACCATTTTGATCTCCTTCCCTGAACACTAAATTTGGGTATGCTCAGGTGTGTTTATACATTAGGCCTTAAGCTATGAAGATTAGGGGTAGGTTTTGTGAATATACAGTGAATTAAATTCCCTGCACTAAAATTGCTTGGCATTTAGATATTTTAAGCCGTAGTTCTTTGGCTTCTGCATACTCTTCAGAGTTGTACCAAGCACGCGCTTGCTCGAGTGAAGGAAAGGCAAGAATAGCAACCCTTTCAAAATCAAAATTTCCTTCTAGTACTTCTACATCTCCACCCCTCACAACAAATTCACCACCATATTTTTTTATGGATTCTGGCGACATTTTCTTATATTCTTCAAATGCTTCCTTATCGAAAATTTCTTCTTGAAAAATAAAATAGGCTTTCATTTGCGTTTTTCCTTTGCTAATAAATTAGTTGATAAATAAATCTATGAAGACTACGCTGGCTAGAAGGATTGATAAATAAACTTATCTAATGGCTGACGGTTGTTCTAGTCAATGTTAATTACCAGCGCGCTTGAAGGGAAAGTCGTATACTTCACCACAGTAGTTATCAACTCGGTACATTTGACATTCTTGACCACTTAATACTAACATATCTTGTTCAGGAAAGTAGCGGACTTGATAATTGCGGGGCTCGAGTTCACCCTCTCGACCATCCCAATATGCTTTGTTAGTTGATACACCTGTATAAATCCAGCCTGTTAACCCTTGTGGATCTAGGTGTAGGTTGTTGCCATTTAAAGTATATTGACCTGTTTCAGTTACTTGTGTACGGCTGTTTTGGACACCAAAAGTCACACTAGCAGAATAATCTAAAGTGTAATGCCCATCTGCGGTAAAGGTGTATTTAAATCCTTTGCTGTTTGAACCTCCACCACTAAAAACAAAGTCAGAAGCATCATAAGAATAATCAAATTCGCTAACTGTCCAAGCACCTGCTAACACATTATTACTTACAGGGGCTCCTGTACCGCTTACTTTATCTTGACCAATAGTATCTTTTATAAATCGACCACTTGCTTCGGTAGAAGGTACACTACCGTCAGCAGAAAAGGATGGTGCACAACACACTGAAGCTAGGATCTTTCCTTCCGAAACACTGCCTGTACCAGTGCCATTATTGCCTTGCTCATCTAATCTAATCTGTGTATTCTCAGCTACAGTCTTTAGCAAATTAGCACCACCAAGTACTTCAAACTCTTCAGTTAAACTCTGTAAGTAAGCAACTAGAGAAAACTCGAGTTCAGCATTGGCTATAACTAGTACAGCTATACGTATAGGCAAGGAACTTGCCCCTAGAACTAATAAACGACCTTGTCCACCAGCTAGCTCTTGTTCACTAAGTATCTCTAAAGAGTCACCTGTACTTCCTAAAGTATCTATAAAAACCTGCACTAAAGTATCTGGAGTCTGATAAGGTGCAAATTGGATATTAATAGCTGGGGCAAGTTTATTACTAGGATCTTTAGCAATATTAATAGAGCCTTTTTCAAGATCACTTTTTACTTGCCAGTCTTGGGGCACTTGTAAGCTAAAAAGCTCATCTTGATAGGGAGTTAGGTTTGGAGGCGAAGAAGTACTTTGTTGAATATTAGTAGTAGGTGCAGTGCTTGTTATAGAAGTAGGACGAGCGCTTTGAGAAATACTTGTGAGCAAGTTTGCACCGCCCAAACTACTAAAACCTTCTTGACTAGCTGCTAACATTGCCAGAGCTGGTAAACCTACCCTGTGGCTCAACCTCAATAATAGCAGCAACTTTAATTGGGAAATCGTCAAAGTCTACAACAATAAGCTTACCTGTTGTTAGAGGTTTTTCTTCAACTATGTGTAAGGATTGGTTGCCCAACATTTGCTTTATCCAATCCAGAAGGATTAGTACTATTAATAGAAGAGCTTAAATTGCTTTGAGTAACCCCTAGTAGAATAACAGGTGAATCTGGGTTTGTAGGGTGTTCTTTAAGAGTTAAGGTACCATCATTAGGGTTAACATCAACAGACCAGCCCTCAGGGATTTGAGCACTCATATTGCTATCTTGGTAAGGGAACTAATTGAGGCTGTTTATTTAGAGTAGGAAGACTGCCTTGTGGTATAGAGGTGTTTTGATTCGTACTAGGTTGATTAGCATTAGCTAATGGATTTGCCTTTCCTCGTTTTATGCTACTGGTTACAGCAGTAGTTAGGTTTAAGCCATCTAAACTATCAAAGTCAGCAGTTTTAGCACTGAAAGCTAGTTAGAGCAATTAGATTATCTTGCTTTTTAATATCAATCATTAGTACTATACGACCAGCCACAGCTTGCCCATTAATTTCTTCAGCATAGTCAGCTAAGATAATTTTGCCTTGACCACCTTCTGTAATGTTATAGGTTTCAATAATGTTGAATTCTAGCGCTTGCTTTTGCAACTCTGGTAAAATACTTGCCATAATCTGTTCGGCATTAGCATTTTCGATATAGTCAAAAACAATTACACCTATAGAGGGAGCATCTTCACGTTCAGGGTCTGGGCTTATAGTTATTGTACCTGCTTGATCATCTTTAGTGACTTGCCAGCCTTGGGGAATATTTAGGGTGACGTTTTGATGTTGGTAGGGCTCGAGCTGAGGCATTTGCCCCCAAGCAATACAACTTAAAAATACTAAAGTAAAAATAATAAAATAAGGTAGCTTTTTCATGGTAACCTCCTAGATTTGAGTTATTTATTTTTCCCATACAAACAAAATAAATCATTAAAGCAAGAGTAAAGTAAGAGCGTAACGTAGGCGTAACGACTTAAGTAAGGCAGTAAGCATGTTGGTAAAAATATCTTTTGCAAAGTAATCTAGCTTTGTTTAGGGAAGCCTAAATCACTACAAGAACTTATAGAAACTACTTGAGAAACATCATTAAAAAAGATGTATTTACACATCCTATACACTGAACTATACACTAAACTTTCAGAATGACCCCTGCAAAATTTAAACTTTATAAGTTGTTTTATGTTTGCATGCTTTCTGCTTGTATAGAATCTAGCTTAGCCCAACCAAATCCTAATCCTGAACCAAAATTCGGCCTTGGTGAAATCTGGGACATATCATATAGCAATGACCTAAATCTAGTTGCTACTGCAGGTAGCCGTGGTGTAGTAATTTGGGATAGCAAAGCTGCAAAGATTATTGATATCATTGAGGGTACTGCAAACACAGTTCTTCTAAGTAGTAAATGGGCGTTTTCTTGCCTCTATTAGGGTCATAAACAATAGTCAGTTTTGTGGTAATGGGCGTTCTCTTGCCCCTGTTAGGGCCATAGGTAATAGCAAGCAACCTTTTGAGGGCTGTATTCTAAGTCTATGGGATTTACATACAAAAGAGCTTCTAGGACAATGGCAAGACAGTGCAGCACCTGCTTTTAGTACTAACGAAAGGTTGTTTGTCTTTGCTAATAAAACAAAAATTAGTCTTGTCTCTTTACCCGATGCTAAGTTGCTGACTAGCTTTGATAATAGGCAAACACTATTGGACTTAGCTCTCAGTCCTACGGGTAAACTATTAGCAAGTGGTAGTGATAATGGTCAAATCTTAGTAAGAGATTTTCAGAGCGGGGAAATTCTCCACCATTGGCAAGATGATGGTGCTATTACCTCATTACGTTTTTCGCCTGATAGTTCATTATTAGTAGCAACAATTAACAATGATGCAACCAGTGAAGCTTATGGACAAGTTTATTCTCTTGATTCAAATAAGTTGTACATGACATTACAAAATGTAGCAAGGCATTGGATTTACGGCTATGATTTTAGTGCCGATAGTCGTTTCTCTAGTAGCAGGAATTCCGGGTGATAATGTAATTATTTGGGATCTAAAAAAAGGTGTAGAGACCAATCTAGGTAAGAATTATTGGACTATTGGCGGTCCACGTTTTAGCCCTGATAGCCATACTTTAGCTTTATTACCGGGTGATAGAACACCAACGTATGAAGGTGTTATTATTGCTGACCTGAACACTGACAATGAAAAAAGGCTCCAAATGGGCTATCATTGGGTGCATGAAACGGACTTTTAGCGTTGATGGGACAAAGTTGCTAGCCTACGGTTACAAGGAGGTACGTTCTGTTGCTCATTATGATCTTAACATCCAGCTTTGGGACGCCATTTCCTTAGAACCCATCAGTGTTTTACAAGGATACCTGTGGGGAAATGATGAGGATATTGAAGTACTGCTTAGTCCTGATGGGAATTTCCTAGTAGGGGCTGAAGCAGCAAGTCGTTCAATTTACCTTTGGCGCACATCAGATGCCAAGCTGCTTGATACTTTTCAGAGAAAAGAGTCATCGGGTATGCCCGGTATGGATCTAAACTTTATAGATTCAAGCACGTTAATGATTAACTCGAGAAATTATCTCGAGTTCTGGCATATTGATGAAGATGATGCCAAACTAAAGCACACTATTATTCCCGAATCACCATTGAATCTTAACAGTTCTATAGAAGCCATTTACAATCCCATATCTAATCAACTAGTAAGCTACCTTTATCATCCAACAGCTTTGACAAGTCCCAGTAAAGAACAAATTGAAGAACTTTACGAACTTAAGCTTTGGAGCATTAAAAGTTTTGAGCCTGTCCTGACCATTAATTTGAATGAATTGCAGGATATAGAGGGACTTGTGCAAGAGGTGCGTTTTAATGTTGACGGTACACAGCTAGCTATACTTGTCTCTAATTATGGTGGGGGTGCTCAGGTAAAAGAAACTGTTTATGTTTGGTCGCTCGAGGATAATAACTTACTCGATACCTTGGATAATTTTCCTGCTAATTTTCCCAAAAAGGTTAAGCCTGAAGTCAAAGACTCACAAGGGTGTGTAATTAGACCTCAGATAAAAAATGGAGTGATTGTGACCTTCCCAACTTACTCACCATCCCTTTCATCGCAGTCTAAGTGCCAACAATAGTAATACCTTACACACGAAACACCATTAACCATTTTTCAAGGCAAGCTCCTTTGTTTAGGAGTACTTAGCCAAAGCAAGCGGGTATAGGCCTCTGTATCATAGAATTCGTCTACTTCTGTAAAGTAATCAAGAGCAACTTCTGTAAAGTAATCAAGAGCAATATTTCCCTTGTTATCCTTGATCTTTACATCAATACCAAAGTCAAGAAGCTTTTCAAGGATACCTAAATAATACCCTAATGACCTACTCTCATATACCCAATCCTCATCTACCATATATCCTTTAACCAATGATTTTCCTAGTAGAATAAGAGCCGTTTCTCCCTTGTTATTTCGTAAATCTATATTTGCTCCTGCATTAACAAGCTCATCAATAATTTCAACAGTAACGGTATGCTTGTCATGACTTAGAATTTTATAATTTGACGTCCCCAGCGCCAAGCTCATTAGTGGGGTCATACCATTAGCATCTTGTAAATTAGGATCAGCACCTAAATCAAGTAGCAGCTTAATGGCTTCTGAACACTTCTTAAGATAATGATTAGCATCCTTTCTAAATTCATGAGATGCAAACCACTGATTAGCAGGGTTAAAACAGTGCCAAATGAATGAGTGCAAAGGAGTAAAACCTTTATTGTCTTGTATGTTAAGATTAGCTCCATAGTTATGCAGTAATTTCCGATCCCACAGGGTTTTTGACTATAGCTTGAGTAAGGACACCTCATTTTACAAAAATTGACGAGTAACTTCATCCAAAAGCATTTAAAAATGAGAGAAAATATCCAGCATGAGTTGTTTGTGAAATGTACTTGTTTCCAGAAGGCATAAAAATACCTAGCACCACTTCTATGAGAGATTTTCAAATGGCACCTCTGTGTTTTAGTTTTTCTACAGTTTTTCCTGCAGTACTACTCTACTTCTATGACGTGTCATAAAGGATTTCATAGCCTGTTACTCTGAAACCATGTGTTATTGCCCTGTAGATATCCTCCATACACTCAAAGGGCAAAGTGTAAAACAAATGCCTTACCCTTTCCCATAGTAGTTTTTTAGTCCTACATTTTGCTTTTGCTGCTTTAAACACTGGACATGCTAATTGTAGTACTTGATCCACTAGGAATGCTTGCATCATCAGTATCGTGAAATTGACTGACAGATTCTTTTTTCCATGCCCATAATTATGCTCTGCTTTGTACCCTTGGTTCTTTAGTGTATTTAGTGTCTCATTCTCCATTTTCCATCTTGCCCTCCCTGCTCGCATTATCTCTTCTACATTTTCTTCATTTATCTCCATATCTGTTACCCACGTAAAATACTGCGTCTTCTTTTCACTCCTTTCCCAATACTCCAACACATTCACCCTGACATCTTCATTTGAGGCATTTATTGCTATATCATTGCTGTAGTGAAAATGGTGTTCTACTCCCGTTTCTCCTTCTACTACCTTATGAGTATGACTTTCACCTGACTCTTTTCTTTTTTCCAATTCCTCAAATAGTTTCTTGTGGTTACTTTGTTTTGCACCTATTATGTAACTCATCCCTTGCTTTTCTAACTCCCTTAAGTTAGGTCCCGTAGAGTGTAATCCATCCTCTAAAATTATTACTTTGAGTTTGGGGTGATCTTTTCTTATGTCTTCTACTAATCTCTTTCCTGCATTACGCTCACAATCATTCTTTGTTTCTCCATCTTGTTTTATTATTGCCTCTACACCTATTGGTATTACTTCTGCCTTGTCTGGATGTACTATTACTGCTCCCATTAACTGATGAGAATAACTTACTTCTCCATTTTTGTGTTTGCGCTCTAAACATCCTGGACAACTTATCTCTTTTGACTTGAAATACTGTGTTCCATCTAGGGACACTAAGTAATATCCATCTAGGTAAGTGTATTCTTTCAGTAACCCTCCCCTTTGCACCTCTTTGAAAACTACCTTAAATCCCTTTTTTATTTCCTCTGGGTCAACTTCATCTATTACTTCCCTCATCCTTGTATCACTAGGAATTTCCTCTATCCCATACACCCTTTCTAAATTTTTCCTTTCTTCTCCATCTTGTCTTCTTTGGTCAAAGCGTAATAGGGAACCATCTTTTAGAGCAAACATAGCAAAACCTGACATCAGTACATCTTCAACAGATATATCAACCTCATTTGGTCGATGATCCTCTATCTCTGCATAGGTTTCTCTTAGTTTTTTATATAGGGCTGTGGCACATAAGTCTTTTCGAGACTTCATAACTGATTTTACCCTTGCTATTAGGAGTTATCAACTGATGCGTTAACTTTGCAAAAGTTTATGAGAGACTACATGCCTCTGACAGCTTTTTCAAGTGGATCGGGAACTGCTGATAGTTATGCAATAGCTTTATAGCTTTAGATGAGGAAGCATAAAACAATGCTGTACGACCTTCACTATCTTTAACATTGATGTCTTCTACTTTTGCTAGTAAACGTTTTGTAACTTCAGCTTCATTAGAGTAGTTTGTATTTGTAACTTCGGCTTCATTAGAGTAGTTTGCTACAGCGTACATAAGAGGTGTGTAGCCTGAATTGCTACTTATTAGTGAGTCTACTTCTTGCTCGAGATAAAGCCCTAAAAAAACTACTTTTGATCTTAGTAGTTCAGCCATCAAGGGGTCAATGTTTGGAAGGTTTACTAACTCACGGAAATAATCAAAAGCCGTATTCCCCTTATTGTCTCTAACACTGGGGTTAGCTCCAGCTTTAGCAAGTTTTATAAAATTGTCTAAATAGTCATTTATTTGCCTAGAGTTTAGATTGTTTTCTTTGTTAGCTTTAATTAGCCTTTCTTTAGCTGATTTACTAAGTACTATAAGAGCAGTTTCTCCCTGCAAGTTTTGAGCATCTAATGAAACTCCATCTTTCAGCAAAAGCTCTATAGTTTTATTACTTAAACCTTTTTCAATTGCTAATTTAATTATTAACATAAGGGCAGTATTACCCTCAGAATCTTGTGTATTGATATTAGCAACTAGCGATTCTTCATCCCTCCAAGCATCCCAATAGTATGTTTGTACCGCATGTAAACTAGCTGTCAGTCCTTCATTGTCACGTAGCTCTAAGTTAGCTCCTGCTTCAATGAGCGCATGGTAAGCATTTTTACTACCCTTATGAATTACGTACATAAGCGATGTCATACCATTTTCATCTTGTGCATCGAGATCAATTCCATAGCTATGTAGTAACTCTATAATTTGAGGAGAGTCAACATAAAACAATGCTGTACGTCCTTCATTATTCACTACATTTACACTAGCTTCATAGTCGTGTAATAGCTCTACAACCTCAGAGGACTTAGCATAAAACAAAGCTGTACGTCCTTCATTGTCTTTAACTGATACATCTGCACCATTTTCAAGCAGTAATTTAACCCCTTCAGTGTTACTATTAGCCACAGAATACATAAGTGATGTACGTCCCCAATTATCCTTTGCTTCAATGTTTGCACCATGCTGCAGATAAAGTTGAGCAATCTCAACTGCTTCTTCTTGTTGTGGATTTGTAAAAGCATCCATAAGTGGAGTAATACCATTGTAATCAGCTAGTATTTCAGCTCCATTAGCTAGTAAGGTCTTAATAACTTCTACCAAGAAATAATTGTGAGGGAAATACTTTTGATGTCGTACATTATCATTTTCAGTACTGATGTAATCTCCTTGAGTAAGAGGGGTACCAAAGAAACGAGAACTCATAAGCACAGTTCGTCCTTGAGAATCACGCACATTTGGATCGGCCCCATGTCTGAGTAGAATTGCTATGTGCTCGAGCCTACTATCTAAGCTCTCATAGGAAAAGTTTAGAACACAGTGAGAACTAAAATGATTAAACTTACAAGCAGGACCTTCTAGCCTTGCTCTTGCACCAGCTCGAGCAACCAACATAAGTGCTGTTTCACCATCTGCATTTGCTATATTGGGGTCAGCACCTGCTGCCAGCAAACTTTCTAATCGTTCTTGTTTTTGTTCTGTATTACAGTCCGAAAGGATAAGGGCTATAGGAGGATCATGGCTTTTACTATCTTCATTAATAGCTGCTCCAGCAGCTATTAGTAATTCCATATGTTCTAAGGTAGTACAGCCTAAACCTTCAGCCATACCAGTAGAAAGATCAGGGTCTGCAGCAAGTAACTCTGTTAACCAGTCATCAAGTCCTGCCACAGCTACTTTGCTAATAAGCTCACTACCCTCAGCAGCACCAAACTCTATTAGCAAATGTGCTATTTCATAAGCTTCCCTTTCTAAGGCAAGCTCGAGAGCTGTTTTAGTTTGAACAACACTTACACAAGGAACAACTTCTATCTCGTGGACTGTTTTAGGGTTTATTCCTGCCTCTAAAAGTAATTTCACAGCTTTGTAACTACCTGCTTCAATCATAAACCTTAAGGCTCTTTCAGGATCACCAAAACCAATATTATTTGCAATGTCAACATAGTTTTCAGGTATTAGATCTAATAGCCCTCTAGAAATAGATATTTCATCAACAGAACAACCAGAAGCGTCGTTAATGTACAGGACTTGATAGTCTAAAAAAGCATTGGCTTCTAGTAAAAGCTGTACTACATCTTCACTAATAGCAGAAGCTATTGCTGGGAAACCACACTGATCTGTTACATTAGCATCGGCCCCAGCATCAATGAGCAACTTAACCATCTTAGGGTTACCTTGTTTAACAGCTAACATAAGTGCTGTCATATGATGTCCACGGGAATTCCTGTTACGAAGCCTATGGTGACAGCTCTGCTCTACTTTAGCATTAACATCAGCACCTGCTGCTAGAAGTATAGTAGCAGCTTGATATTGATTAGCATAAACACTTGCCATTAAAACCGTATAGTTCCAAACTCCCCACATTGTTGGTACCTTCCCTCTTGTGCCAAGGTTTTTAGCATTAACATCAGCACCTTGTTCAATTAAGTTTTTGAGTGCTTCTAAATTGCCAGTGCGAGCATAGGTGAAAATACCCCACTGAGCAAGCTCATACTTATAAAACTCTGTATCATGGAATTCTTCTACTTTTGCAAGGTAATCAATGACTGTTTTCCCCTTATTGTCCTTTAGGGTTGGATCAGCTCCAATTTGAAGGAGCCCTCCAAAGGCATCTATGTACTCCTCTGTTCTCCATGCCTCTAATAAGTTACCTTCTTCTTTTTCTTTAGCCATTAATTTCCCCAACAGGATAAGTACTGTTTCTCCTCTATTGTTGCGAGCATTTAAGGGAATACCAGCCTTCCATAAGGCATCGCTATTATTTTGGCGAACTCGTTCTATTGTAAGCATAAGAGCATTGTTGCCCTCAAAATCTTGTGCATTGATATCAATACCTGTAGCTAATAGACTTTTGCCCCAAGTGCGCCATTCACCCATTTTTGCTGCATGTAAACTAGCTGTTAAGCCTTTATTATCACGCAGTTCTACATTGGCTCCTAGATTAATAAAGTGTTGGTAGATTACTTCTTTATTATCATCATTATCGTCAAAATCCACTCCCATTAAGTGCATAAAAGGTGTCATGCCATTTTCATCTTGGGCATTGGGATTAGCACTCAGATCAAGCAGTGTTGTTGCAACTTCTACACATTTAGCCTTATCAATATGTAATTCCCAAGCGAACCACTCTTCCCCTTCTTGGGCAGCACCAAAACAACCCCAAAACACTGAATGTAAAGGGGTAAATCCTTTATGGTTAGCTACTTCTAAATTTGCTCCATAGCTGTACAAGAAATTTATAATTTCAGGAGAGTAGGCATAAAATAAGGCTGTGCGTCCTTCATTGTCTTTAATGTTTACATCTATGCCATTTTCAAGTAGTAGTTTTACTCCCTCAAAGTTATTATTAGCAGCAGCATGCATAAGTGCTGTACGACCTTTGTTATCTTTAGCATCAATGCTTATACCCTGCTCTAAATAAAATTGGGCGATTGTTGATGCTTCTTCCCCTGTCAGATTTCTAAGCGCTTCCATAAGGGGTGTTACACCTTCATTATCAGTAGTTAATTCAGCACCATTTGCTATTAGTTTTTTCAGGCGCTCGAGCCTATTTTCTTCATTACAATCAGAAAGCACATATGTTATAGGTGAATCTTGGCTATCTTTATCAATAGACGCTCCAGCAGCTATTAGTCTTTCTATTTGTGGTAAAGCTGAGCATCCTAGAGCTTTGTTCATACCACTAGAAAGGTCAATGTTCTTGGCAAGCATTTCATTAAGCCAATCATTAGAACCTGCTATAGCTAGTTTGCTAATAAGCTCCTTATCAGTTAATTCAACATACTCTGCTAGTAACCGAGCAATCTCGTCAGTTTCACGTTCCAATGCAAGGTCAAATAGTGTAATTCCTAAATCACTTTCATAATCAAGGGAAGCACCTGCATCAAGTAATACTCTTATTACATTAGGGTCTGAACTGTGCCTAACTGCATAAACCAGAGCAGATTGCCCCTCAAAATCCTTGATATTAACATCTGCTCCAGTATCAATAAGCAGTTTTACTAGTTCAGGGCTAGCCTGTCCAGCAGCAAATATAAGGGCTGTTTGATAATCCTTTTTACTCCTTTTAGTGTTAACATCTGCTCCAGCTGCTAACAACAAGGCAACTGCCTCATATTGATTAGTGTATGCTGCCTCCATCAAGGCTGTTAAACCATCTTCACTTTTAGCGTTGACATCAATGCCTTGAGATAAAAGATAGCGAATGCCACCTACATCACCATTTTGGGCGTAAGTATAAATGTCTTCCTGAGCAAGACTTTGTGAAGACATCACAATCAATAAAAGAAAAAATAATTTTTTCAAGGGAAGCTCCTTTGTTTAGGGGTACTTAACCAAAGCAAGCGTGTATAGGTCTCTGTATCATAAAACTCGTCTACTTCTGTAAAGTAATCAAGGGCGATATTTCCCTTGTTATCCTTGATATTTACGTTAGCACCAAGGTCAAGAAATTTTTCAAGAGTATCTAAGTAATATATTGATGACCTATCCTCATCTACTACATAACCTTTAATAAATGATTTTCCTAATAGAATAAGAGCGGTTTCTCCCTTGTCATTTCGTAAATCTATATTAGCCCCTGCATTAACAAGCTCATCAATAATTTCAATAGTAGTGATAAATCCACTATAAATCAGAATCTCATAATTTGATGTCCCTAACGCCAAACTCATTAATGGAGTCATACCATTAACATCTTGCAAATTAGGGTCAGCACCTAAATCAAGTAGTAATTTAATAGCTTCTGAACACTGTTCAAGTTTATAATCTTTTCTAAATTCATGAGATACAAACCACTGACTAGCAGGGTTAAAACAGTGCCAAATGAGTGAGTGCAAAGGAGTAAAACCTTTATTGTCTTGTATGTTAATATTAGCTCCATGACTAGTCAATAGCTTTATAGCTTTAGATGAAGGAGCATAAAACAGTGCTGTACGCCCTTTAGTGTCTTTAACATTGATATCTTCTATTTCCTCTAGTAAACGTTTTGTAACTTCAGCTTCATTAGAGTAGTTTGTATTTGTAACCTCGGCTTCATTAGAGTAGTTTGCTACAGCGTACATAAGAGGTGTGTATCCTAAGTTATTGTTTATTAGTGAGCCTACTTCTTGCTCGAGATAAAGCCCTAAAAAAACCACTTTTGATCTTATTAGTTCAGCTATTATAGGATCAATGTCTGGAAGGTTTACTAACTCACGGAAATAATCAAAAGCTGTATTCCCCTTATTGTCTCTAATACTGGGGTTAGCCCCAGCTTTAACAAGTTTTATAAAATTGTCTAAATAGTCATTTATTATTTGCCTAGAGTTTAGATTGTTTTCTTTGTTAGCCTTAATTAACCTTTCTTTAGCTGATTTACTAAGTACTATAAGAGCAGTCTCTCCCTGTAAATTTTGGATGTCTAATGAGACCCCATCTTTAAGTAAAAGCTCTATAGTTTTATTACTTAGATAACCTTTTTCAATTGCTAATTTAATTATCAACATAAGGGCAGTATTACCCTCAGAATCTTGTGTATTGATATTAGCAACTAGCGATTCTTCATCTCTCCAAGTATGCCATGTCTTTACTGCATGTAAACTAGCTGTTAGTCCTTCATTATCACGTAGTGCTAAGTTAGCCCCTGCTTTAATGAGTGCACAGTAGGCATTCTTACTACCTTTTTGAATTACATACATAAGCGACGTCATACCATTTTTATCTTGTGTATCAAGGTTAATTCCATAATTATGTAGTAACTCTATAACCTCAGAAGACTTAGCATAAAACAGAGCTGTACGCCCTTCGTTGTCTTTAACTGATACATCTGTCCCATTCTCAAGCAATAGTTTAACCCCTTCAGTGTTACTATTAGCTACAGCATACATAAGTGGTGTACGTCCCCAATTATCCTTTGCTTCAATATTTGCACCATGCTGTAAATAAAGTTGAGCAATGGCAAAGGCTTCTTCTTGTTGTGGATTCGTAAAAGCATCCATAAGTGGAGTTATGCCATTGCTATCAGCTAGTAACTTGGCTCCATTGTTTAGTAAGGTTTCAATAATTTCTACTGAAATATAATTACTAAATCTAAATGCAATTATAACATCATAATAATAGAGATCCTTATCATTATGTTCTGCAGGGTTAATGTAATCTGTTTGAGTAGGGGAAGTATCGAAAGGATGGGGGTGCATAAGTGCAGTTCGTCCTTGAGGGTCACGTATATTTGGATCAGCTCCATATTCAAGTAAAGTTAATACCAAATCATTAGAGCCAAAAAAATGCCCAAAGCAGTAGGGAATTTCTGCTTCAGTATCATAATAGGGAAGTTTGCAAATATGCTCTTTAAATCTTTTTCTAATACCAGCTCGAGCAGCCAACATAAGTGCAGTTTCACCATCTTCATTCAGTGTATTGGGATCGGCACCTGCTGCTAATAGTTTTTCCAATCGCTCTGGTTTTTGTTCTTCATTACAATTTGAAAGGACAAGTGCTATAGGAGGATCATAGCTTTCACTATCTTTATTAAGATGTGCACCAGCAGCCAATAGTAGTTCCATACGTTCTAAAGTAGTACAACCCAACCCTTCAGCCATACCAGTAGAAAGGTCAGGATTCTTAGCAAGTAGTTCTGCTAACCAATCATCAGCACCTGCTACAGCCACTTTACTAATAACTTCTCTATCTTCACCACCAAACTCTACTAACAAACGAGCAATTTCATTATTTTCTTTTTCTAGGGCAAGATCAAGGGCTGTCTTAAGCTTGTAAATATTGCCACAAGGAATATGTTCTATTACGTAGGATGTTTTAGGGTTTGCTCCTGCTTCTAAGAGCATCTTCACCAATTTATAGTTGCCTACTGTAATCATAATTCTCAATGCTCTGTCGAGGTCACCAAAACCAATATTTTTTGAGATGTCAGTATAGTTTTCAGGTATTAAAGCTAACAGATTTTCATGAACCATACCCCTGCTATCAACACTGCACAAAGTAGCACCATGAGAAAATATGATTTCATAATCTAAAAAAGCTCCTGCTTCTAGTAAAAGCTGTACTACACTATCACTAGTAGCAGAATGTATTGCAGGAAAACCACAACGGCCTATAACATTAACATCAGCCCCAGCATCAATTAACAGTTTAATTATCTCAAGATCATCTTGTTCAACAGCCCAGCTAAGCGCAGTTTCACCATAATTATTAGCTTTAATCATATCGTGGGGAATAATCGTTTTTGTGCCACACCAGACTCTTTGTGTAGCATTAACATACGCACCTGCTGCTAGAAGCATCTCTACAGCTTTATATTGTTTGGCCTTGACTGCTGCCATTAAAACTGTAATTTTTCCATCAGGTCCAAGTTCCAAACCTATTCTGCTATAAGCATTAACATTAGCACCTTGTTCAATTAAGTTTTGGAGTGCTTCTAGGTTGCCAGTACTAGCATAGGTAAAAATATTCCAATAAACAAGTCCATCCTCTGTACTATGGAACTCCTCTACTTGTGTAAGGTAATCAATAACTGTTTTTCCCTTATTGTCTTCTAATGTTGGATCGGCTCCAAGTTGGATAAGTTTTGTAAAAGAATCTGAGTACAGTTGTACTTTCTCAGCTGTCAAACTACCTTCTTCTTTCTCTTTAAGGGCTAGCTTCCCAAGTAAGATAAGGGCTGTTTCTCCATGAATATTGCGAGCATCTAGTGGTACCTTGTCAAGAAATCGGTGAAAATCTTGAAGTCCACCATGCTCAATGGTCAACATAAGACCATTGTTACTTTCTTTGTCTGTCGTAGCATAATTAGTCCCTGCAACTAAATATTTAGCTCCCCAATTAGAATCTTTTGTGCTTACTGTGGCTGCTTGCAAAAGGATTGTTTTACCTTCATTATCTCGTAACTCCCAATCTGCCCCTGCACTAATGAGAGCACCATAAGAATCTGCTATAAAATCGTTAGTAAATGAATCAAGGCCTAATTTCACTGCATACATAAGTGGTGTCATACCATTCTCATCTTGTGGATTGGGATTAGCACCTAAGTCAAGTAGCTTTTCTAAAGCACTTAAACACTGCGAAGAGGGAATCCTACTTTCTGGCAACCAAGCAAACCATTCTTTTTCTGGCTTGCTACCAAAACAACCCCAAAGAACTGAATGAGTAGGAGTAAGCCCTTTATTGTTAGTCACATCTAAATTAGCACCATGACTGTGTAATAGCTCTATAGCCTCAGGAGAGTAAGTGTAGAACAATGCTGTGCGTCCTTCATTATCTTTTTCTGCTACATTTGTGTTATTTTCAAGCAGTAGTTTAACTCCTTCAAGATTATTGTTAGCTAAAGCATACATAAGTGGTGTACGTCCCCAATTATCTTTTGCTTCAATATTTGCGCCATGCTGTAGATAAAGTTGAGCAATCTCAACAGCATTTTCTTTTTCTGGATTTGTAAAAGCATCCATAAGTGGAGTAATGCCATTATGGTCAGCAATTAATTCAGCACCATTGTCTAGTAGGAGTTTTATAACTTCTATTTGAATAGAATTGCTAAAACTTGGAGTACGTAGAGCATTATGATTTGCAGTGCTGATGTAATCGGCTTTAGTAGGAGAAGCATCGAAGGGATATGGAGGCATTAGTGCAGTTCTACCTTGAGAATCACGTATGTTGGGGTTAGCACCATATTCAAGTAAAGTTAATACCAAATCATTAGAATCTCGAGAAAAAGACTCAAAGCAGTGAGGTGTTTCTGCTTCTGCGTAATAGGAAAATTTGCAAGCAGGGCTACCTGTAAACCTTTTTCTAGAGCTGCCTCGAGCAATTAACATAAGTGCTGTCTCACCATCTGCATTTTTTACATTAGGATTAGCACCTGCTAATAGCAACCTCTCTAGTCGTTCAGGTTTTTGTTTCTTATCAAGTTCTATTTCTTTGACATAACTTGAATAGGTAAATCCAGGCTTGATTTTTTGCTGCCAACTACAATTTGAAAGAATTAGCGCTATAGGAGGGTCATAACTTTTACTATCTTCATTAAGAGATGCACCAGCAGCCAATAGTAATTCCATACGTTCTAAAGTACTACAGCCCAGCCCCTCGGCCATACCAATAGAAAGGTCAGGCTTTGCAGCAAGTAATTCTGTTAACCAGCCATCAAAACCTGCTACAGCTACTTTGCTAATAAGTTCACCATCAGTGAGTTCCTCTGCAGCGCCGAATTCTACTAACAAACGAGCTATTTTATCAGTTTCTTCTTCTAGGGCAAGCTCGAGGGCTGTTTTATGGTAATAGGTGCTTGCACAACGTATACGCAATAAATCATAAGATGATTTAGGGTTTGCTCCTGCTTCTAAGAGTAGTTTCACAAGTTTGAAACTACCTATCATAATCATAATTCTTAACGCTCTGTCGAGGTCGCCAAAGCCAATATTTTTTGAGATGTCAGTATAGTTTTCAGGTATTAAGGCTAAAATACTTTCATTAACCATACCAAACCTATCAACAATGCACGCAGTAGCACCATGTGTAGAAATAGTTTCATAATCTAAAAAAGCTCCTGCTGTCAGTAGAAGTTGTACTACACCATCACTAGTAGCATCACTTATTACAGGAGAACCACAGTTTTTTATATTAATGTCAGCTCCAGCACCAATAAGCAGCTTAACCATCTCAAGATTATCTTGCTCAACAGCTATTACAAGTGCTGTCAAACCACCTCTACCACTCATAAGTTTGTGGGGACACAGCCAAAAAGGTACTCCAATCTCTGCATTAACATCTGCACCTGCCGCTAAAAGCATGGCTGCAGCCTGGTATTGATTGGCCTCAACACTTGCCATTAAAACCGTGTGATTATCAATTCCTCCAAGTAAATTGCTGTAAGTCGCTGGATCAATATGCCTTTGAGCATTAACATCTGCACCTTGTTCAATTAAACTTTTAAGAACCTCTAAGTTTCCAGCTCGAGCATAAGTGAAAATATCCCATTGAGTAAGCCAATTTTTATAGATGTCTGTATCATGGAGTTCTTCTACTTTTGCAAGGTAATCAACAACAGTTTTCCCATTATTGTCTTTTATAGTTGGATCAGCCCCCATTCGCAAAAGGCTATTTAAAGCAAGTTCATAGTCACTATCTAGTACTGTTCCTTGCTCTCTTTCTTTTGCCATTAATTTGCCCAAAAGAATCAATGCTGTTTCCCCTTTATTGTTACAAGCATTTAATAAAATACCTGCTTTCCATAATGAGGAGCGGGTATATCTATTTATCAAGTTTGACAGCATAAGTGCGTTATTGCCTTCAAAGTCTTGTGTGTTTATATCAATTCCTGTGGCTAGTAGCTCTTCACTCCAAGTGCCCCAATTATTCATTTTTGCTGCATGTAAACTAGCTGTTAACCCTTTATTATCACGCAGCTCTAAATTAGTCCCTGAGTTAATAAAGTGTTGGTAGATTATTTCTTTATTATTATCATCATAACTAAAACTTATCCCCATTAGATGCATAAAAGGCGTCATGCCATTTTTATCTTTGGCATTGGGGTTAGCACCCAAATCAAGCAGGGTTATTGCGGTTTCTACACACTTATCTTTATCAACTGGTGATTCCCAAGCGAACCACTCTTCATCTTCTCGAGCACTACCAAAACAACCCCAGAACACTGAATGTAGAGGTGTGAAACCTTTCTTGTTAGCTAGTTCTAAATTTGCTCCATAGTTGTGTAACACCTCTATAATTTCAGGGTCGTAGGCATAAAACAGTGCACTGCGCCCTTCGCTATCTTTAGTGTTTACATCTGCACCTTTCTCAAGTAGTAGTTTTATTACATCAGAATTATTATTAACTATAGCATGCATAAGGGCAGTGCGTCCCATAGTGTCTTTGACATCCATACCCACGCCTTGTTCAATTAAGTTTTGGAGTGCTTCTAGATTGCCCGCTCGAGCATAGGTAAAAATATCTTCTTGAGCAAAACTTTGTGCATATAACAAAGCGAGTAAAACAACATAAACTTGAAAGTACAGTTTTCCCATAATTGATTATAAATTATAAAAAAAGCACTCTCAAAAGACATTTCTTAAGGTGCTAGTTCCTCAAACCTAAACCCATATCAATTAACATTTTTTAAGGGAAACTCGAGCACATTAAGATTATCCGCTTTATCCTTACAGTAAGGGTCAGCTTGAAACTTTGCACAAACCCCTGTAAGGATAATATAGTTTTCAACTGTCACAAGTTTATACTGACGACTGGGCAAGTTAGTTTCAGTCATATTTTGTTTGTTAGTAGGTGCACCGAAATAACTCCAGCCATTGTAGCTATCAGGTAAAATGTCTAGTGTGTTGCCAGTAAGAGTGTAACGTCCTACTTCAGTTATTTCCATTGCACTAGTAAGCATACCTGTCCACAAACTCATTTTGTAAAGTAAAGTATAAGTACCATCAGCATTAAAAGTATAGCTAAGACTGCTTCCATCTATATTTGAATTAGTAGCAAAGTTTCTTTGATCAACAATGCTAGACATTTCTGAGACTTTCCACTGGCCTATAAGTTGCTTTGGATCTATTGGCCCACTAGCTATAGAGGTTGAATTTGCAGAGCGAACACTCGAGCGCAAAGCTGAAGTCGACCCAGCTTCATCAATGATAATGGTGCTTTCCAAAGGAAGCTCAACAGGAACGCTTGTCTGGGCAGGATTATTACCAGTAGGGTAGGCGCTGGTGGCAACTGTAGTAAGCAAATTCACTCCACCAAGGCTTTCAAAATCCTCTGGTTTAGCTGCAAAAGCAGCAAAAATGTAAAGCTCGTTTTGGGGAGATGACTCGAGTAACAGAACGACCTTAGCAGGCACTTGCTCCCCGTTTACAAGAGCAGTAGTTTCAACAAAAATAAGCCTTCCTTTGCCTTGAGCAAGGTCTTTTTCCTCTATTATCTGCATCTTATTACCAGATTCTTGTTCCATACTCTGCAAAACAAGGTGCAAAAATCTACTTTTCCCTGAACTTTCCATAAGCCACTCATTGCTCTCAGCATAAGGTAAGGTAACCACTTGCAGTTCAGGGACATCTTCACGCTCAGGGTCTGGACTTATAGTTATTGTGCCTGTCTGGTCATCTTTGGTAACTTGCCAACCGTGGGGAATATTTAGGGTTATATTTTGATGTTGGTAAGGCTCGAGTTGAGGCATTTGTCCCCAAGCAATACAACCTAAAACTATTAAACCCAAAACAACTCTTAAACAAAATGGCCTTTCCATAGTAATTTCCTTTTCTCCTTGGTTTTTAAGGGGTGCTTAGTGAAATTAAGCGCTTATAAGCTTCTGTGTCATGAAACCTCTCTACTTCTCTAAGATAATCAAGAGCAGTTTTACCTTTATTATCTTTTATGGATGCATCAGCTCCAGAATCAAGAAGCTTTGCCATATCCTTTGCATAGCTCTCTATTTCCCATCGATCAGATGAATCTTTGTTTTCTCTTATAAATTGTCCCAGAAGAATTAGAGCTGTCTCTCCTTTGCTATTACGAATGTTCAAGGGAATATCAATTTCCAATAAAGAGTTCATATTGCGTGTATGACCCTGCTTAATTGCTAACATAAGAGCACTGTTGCCCTCAAAATCCTGTAAATTAGGATCAGTACTAGCAGCTAGGAACTCCTTCCAAGTGAACCATTTATCTGCCTGTGCAGCATGCAAACTGGCTGTTAGTCCCTTATTATCACGTATTTCTAGATTAGCTCCTGCTTCTATAAGTACATTATACGCTTGTTCACGTTCTTCTTCATCTCTGTATCTGGATTTACGCGTTAAGTACATAAGAGGTGTCATGCCATTTACATCTTTTATGTTGGGATTAACTCCTAATTTAAGTAATGTTTTTATAGTACTTACACAATGACCTTCACCAAAACCAGAAGAATACCAAGTAAACCACTCTTCTCTCTTTTCCCTAATACTTAGGCAACCCCAGAAAACTGAGTGAATAGGTGCAAGACCCTTATTATTAACTAGATTTAAATCACTTCCATAAGCATATAGTAGCTCTATAATCTCAGAAGAGTAAGCATAGAACAGTGCCGTACGACCTTCATTATCTTTTGCGTTAACATTGGCCCCATTGGTCAACAATAGCTGAACGCCTTCAAAAACCCTATTAGCCACCGCATACATAAGAGGAGTACGTCCCCAATGATCTCTGGCCTCTACATTAGCACCATAATCTAAATAAGTCTGAGCAAGTGCAATTATATTTTCTTTTTTGGCTTTCTGAATTGTATTGAATGGGTGTCGATTGCCCAAAGCAAACACATCCATAAGTGGTGTTACACCTTTATCGTCGGCCATTAACTCAGCACCATTTGCTAGTAAAGTCTTTACAACTTCAATGTTAAGTTGTACTTTTCCTGACCGTGAAGAGCAGTTATCACAACTATTTGGCATAATTGGATCTAAAGGGTAATTGCTAACATATTCAGCATATTCAGCATGTTTACATGCAGAGTAATTACTAAATTCAGCACAGTCCAATAAAGGAAGTCTAGACATAAGTGCATTGCGACCTTGGTAATCACGTATGTTGGGATTTGCATCATAATCTAATAGAAGTTTTGCAGAATCAAGACTATTTCTTGATCTACTAGTTAACATAAGAGTAGTTTCACCACCAATATTTACAGTATTGGGATTAGCACCTGCTGTTAGTAACTTCTCTAGGCGCTCGAGTTTATCATCATGACAAAAAAGTGCTTGTGATATGGGAGGACGCAGATTATTAATGTTTCCATTAAGAGGGGCTCCAGCAGCTAGTAACAATTCTATGTGTTCCATTTTTGCACACACAAAACTACTACTCATGTCACTAAGATCAGGCTTTTGAGCAAGTAACTCCATTAGCCAATCATCGTTATCAAAACTAGCTAAGGCTATCGCTTCTGTTAGTTCATTAACGGTGAAGTCATCTGCAAGTCCATAAGCTACTAGTAAGCGAGCAATTTCATCTGTCTCACGTTCTAATGCATAACCAAATGCAGATTTTCTCATTGGAGGGTACTTTGAAGCAACGTGACTTACTCTAGGAGCAGCACCTGCCTCAAGCAAAGCCTTTACTAATTTAGGCCCTCCAACTTGAGTCATGAGTAACAAGGCATGATCAAGATTCTCAGGATCAATATGGTCTATTGTTTCCTTATTAAACTCTTCTTTCATAACAGCAAGAACATCTGTATGATTCTTAGGTATAGAATTTAGTAAATTATGTCCTACCAGTACCTGTCTTGAATAATAATTAAACCCATGATTAATATAGGCACCTTTATTAAGTATTAGCTTTATTACATTAGGATTTGGATTATTACGAATAGCTATATAAAGTAACCATGATGGATCAAAGTCTACCCCAGTATCAATTAATAATTGAACTAACTCAGGGCTTCCCTTTAATGTTGCAAGCATCAGGGATTGCCTGTAATTGTGGTTTACATCTGTTGCCCCTGCTGCTAGAAGTAGAGCCACAGCCTCATAATGATTAGCATATGCTGCTTCCATCAAGGCAGTTGCGCCGTTTTCATTTGTAGCATTAACATCAACACCTTGAGATAAAAGATAACGGATGCCACCTGAATCACCGTTTTGAGCATAAGTAAATATATCCCACTGAGCAAAGCTTTGTGAGAATAATAAGTTAGACAAGGTAATTACAAAAAAGAGAAATAGTAAACCCTTAGTTAGTATTTTGTTTTTGTTTAACATCAATTCCTCCAAAATTATGAGCACTAAAGGATATTTAGAGTAGATTTTACCAACTTTTGCCTGACACGTATTAAACTATTAATAAAGCCTTAACATAGTATTCAATAGCGTTCCTCAAACCGAAAACCGTTTCCTTTAAGAGTATCCACAACACTAATATCATTTGTGCCAAACCAGTAACTACCAAAAACAAATCCCATTAATAGAGTTTTCTTGTAAAGATGAAATTCGTATTGGTGGGGAAAGTACACATAGTCTCCTCTCAACCATAAAATCTCTAAAGATTCATTTTTAGAGAGCAGAAAATCTTTTATTTTATCTTGATCACTATAGTATTTTGCTCCCATTAACACTTCTTGTAAACAAAAAGAAATTAAAAAGTTTGAAAGTGAATTACTAGCCTTTGCCCAAGGTTCTTTCTCATCTTCTAATTGACCATTATGCCAAACAGGAGGATCTTCACCTGTTTTAAGGGTTGCCATTTGCCAATTACCTTGATTCTCACTGGCAAAAATCACTTTGTCATCCTCATAAGATAAATTTTCTAAAGAAAGCAAACAATCTTGTTGGCAGAAAAGAAAATCCCCATTAATTGAACTAGACTTTGACCATTTACCTAAAAACTCATAAAGACAATAAAGAGGCGTGGGGAGTTGTATATCAGTGAGGGTAGGATCAGAGGTTTTATAGGCTTCCATAGATTTGCCATACCAATGCTCAACAAAACGAAATAGCTCCTCCATTCTTTTATTAGGTTGTGCTGTATCTATTAAATGAAACACTTTATATCTTTTCTCAAAACTTATTTATTAGATGTTTTGAAGGTAAATTGCTTACAGAACATTTCTAAGGCATATCACAACTAAAGCTAGGTGTTGTATCCTTAATTTCCTGAACAACAGCTAAAGCCTCTTCATAAACAGATTGGAGAAGGATGCTCAGGTTCAACTAGGTTGTGCTCGAGAAAGTAACGTATAACGTTAGAATTGGAATATTGCAGTAATTTCCGATCCCACAGGGTTTTTGACTATAGCTTGAGTAAGGACACCTCATTTTACAAAAATTGACGAGTAACTTCATCCAAAAGCATTTAAAAATGAGAGAAAATATCCAGCATGAGTTGTTTGTGAAATGTACTTGTTTCCAGAAGGCATAAAAATACCTAGCACCACTTCTATGAGAGATTTTCAAATGGCACCTCTGTGTTTTAGTTTTTCTACAGTTTTTCCTGCAGTACTACTCTACTTCTATGACGTGTCATAAAGGATTTCATAGCCTGTTACTCTGAAACCATGTGTTATTGCCCTGTAGATATCCTCCATACACTCAAAGGGCAAAGTGTAAAACAAATGCCTTACCCTTTCCCATAGTAGTTTTTTAGTCCTACATTTTGCTTTTGCTGCTTTAAACACTGGACATGCTAATTGTAGTACTTGATCCACTAGGAATGCTTGCATCATCAGTATCGTGAAATTGACTGACAGATTCTTTTTTCCATGCCCATAATTATGCTCTGCTTTGTACCCTTGGTTCTTTAGTGTATTTAGTGTCTCATTCTCCATTTTCCATCTTGCCCTCCCTGCTCGCATTATCTCTTCTACATTTTCTTCATTTATCTCCATATCTGTTACCCACGTAAAATACTGCGTCTTCTTTTCACTCCTTTCCCAATACTCCAACACATTCACCCTGACATCTTCATTTGAGGCATTTATTGCTATATCATTGCTGTAGTGAAAATGGTGTTCTACTCCCGTTTCTCCTTCTACTACCTTATGAGTATGACTTTCACCTGACTCTTTTCTTTTTTCCAATTCCTCAAATAGTTTCTTGTGGTTACTTTGTTTTGCACCTATTATGTAACTCATCCCTTGCTTTTCTAACTCCCTTAAGTTAGGTCCCGTAGAGTGTAATCCATCCTCTAAAATTATTACTTTGAGTTTGGGGTGATCTTTTCTTATGTCTTCTACTAATCTCTTTCCTGCATTACGCTCACAATCATTCTTTGTTTCTCCATCTTGTTTTATTATTGCCTCTACACCTATTGGTATTACTTCTGCCTTGTCTGGATGTACTATTACTGCTCCCATTAACTGATGAGAATAACTTACTTCTCCATTTTTGTGTTTGCGCTCTAAACATCCTGGACAACTTATCTCTTTTGACTTGAAATACTGTGTTCCATCTAGGGACACTAAGTAATATCCATCTAGGTAAGTGTATTCTTTCAGTAACCCTCCCCTTTGCACCTCTTTGAAAACTACCTTAAATCCCTTTTTTATTTCCTCTGGGTCAACTTCATCTATTACTTCCCTCATCCTTGTATCACTAGGAATTTCCTCTATCCCATACACCCTTTCTAAATTTTTCCTTTCTTCTCCATCTTGTCTTCTTTGGTCAAAGCGTAATAGGGAACCATCTTTTAGAGCAAACATAGCAAAACCTGACATCAGTACATCTTCAACAGATATATCAACCTCATTTGGTCGATGATCCTCTATCTCTGCATAGGTTTCTCTTAGTTTTTTATATAGGGCTGTGGCACATAAGTCTTTTCGAGACTTCATAACTGATTTTACCCTTGCTATTAGGAGTTATCAACTGATGCGTTAACTTTGCAAAAGTTTATGAGAGACTACATGCCTCTGACAGCTTTTTCAAGTGGATCGGGAACTGCTGGGAATATTGAGAATCAAGGGCGTTCTCAAAAAGAAAAGGCCAAACATTGTTTAGATGGTATTTATATCTTCCAATTTTAGTCACTAAAGGCATCCTGAATATGAAACGTTACTAAGTTTAAAAGCTTAGATACTCACTTCATAGTGCTTGGCTATTATAAATTTTAATATTTTCAAGATATTTTCTGCCTCGAGCCTCTCAGCATATGCCCTAGACAATTTAACACTCATCTTTGGCTTTCCACTATCCATATCACTAACCTGCCCATCACAAACGTTCAATCATTAGCGATGATGTAACAGTCATATTAGTATTTGTCATTTATCATTATAGAATCATAGTGAACCAACAAAATCACAGACCCCACATTTCAGACAAAGGCCTAAGTACCTTCTGGGTACTGTGGACAAGTTTTCTCATAGGGTCTATCAACTAAATACTTTTGCCATTCTTCTTGAGTAAAGTTACGACCAGCAATACGACAAAGCCTTTTTTGCCAAGACTTTTCATCTACATCCCACAAACGTATCATGTTGTCACCACTACTAGAAACCACCTGAGAGCTATCGGGGGAAAAGGAAACACTTTTAACAGTATTAACAAAGCTGGCGCGTTTATTGAAATTACCTCCCTGCCAAGGATCACCAATGGGCTTGCCAGATTTGGCGTCCCACAAGCGCACAGTGTTATCATCGCCACCAGAAACAACTTTAGAACCATCAGGAGAGAAGGCTACACTTCTAACATCATCACTATGGCCTAACCAAGGATCACCGATGGGCTTGCCAGATTTGGCGTCCCACAAGCGCACAGTGTTATCATCGCCACCAGAAACAACTTTAGAACCATTAGGAGAGAAGGCTAAACTCTGAATAATATTACTATGCCCCTCCCAAGATTCACCAATAGGCTCACCAGTTTCAGTGTTCCATAGCTGCACTGTTCCATCCTCATTACCAGAGACTACTTTAGAACCGTCAGGAGAGAAGGCTACGCTCCAAACATAACCTCTATACGCTTGCCAAGGCTCACCAATAAGCTTACCAGTTTTAACATCCCACAGCCACACCCCCATAAAACTACTAGAAACCACTTTAGAGCCGTCGGGAGAGAAAGCTGCGTCCCAAACAGTATAAACATCAAGATCATCACTATAAGGAAAATAAATATCACTATGTAGCCAAGGTTTACCAATGGGCTTGCCAGATTTAACATCCCACAATTGCAATGTACTGCTTCTGCCAGAAACGACTTTAGAACCATCAGGAGAAAAGGCTATGCTAAAAACAGAATTACTATATCCTTGCCAAAGATCGCCAATAGGCTCACCAGTGTTGGCGTCCCATAATCGCAATGTGTAATTCCTATTGTGATCCTTGTAGCCAGAAATAATTTTAGAACCATCAGGGGAAAAGGCTACAGGTGCTGCACTACTTTTCGAAGACTCATCAATAATCTTATCAGGTTTAGTGTTCCACAACCGCACTGTGCCATCACGACCACAAGAAACAACTTTAGAACCATCAGGAGAAAAGGCTACGCTTTTAACAGAATTGCTATGCCCTAACCAAGGATCACCGATGGGCTCACCAGTGTTGGCATCCCACAACCTCAATGTGTTATCAACACTACCAGAAACCACTTTAGAGCCATCAGGAGAAAAGGCTACACTTTTAACAGAGTCACTATGTCCTTGCCAAGGATCACCAATAGGCTCACCAGTGTTAGCATCCCACAATCGCAGTGTGCTGTCATCACCGCCAGAGAGCACTTTAGAACTATCAGGAGAGAAAGCCACACTCCAAACATAACTATTAGCATAACTATGTCCTCGCCTAGAATTTTCGATAGCTTTACCAGATCTAACATCCCACAATAGCAGTGCGGTGTACTCACCGCTAGAGACCACTTTTGAACCATCAGGAGAGAAGGCTACTCTATAAACATCATCACTATAACCTTGCTGCCAAGGATTTCCAATGGGCTTGCCAGATTCGACGTCCCACAATCGCAGTGTGGCATCATTACTACCAGAAACAACTTTAGAACCATCAGGAGAGAAGACTACACTCCTAATAGAATCACTATGTCCTAGCCAAGGTTCACCAATGGGTTTACCAGTGTTAGCATCCCACAATCGCAGTGTGTCACCCCAACTACCAGAAACAATTTTAGAACCATCAGGAGAAAAGGCTATGCTATAAACTTGATTATTATTCTCCTCCCAAGGTTCACCAATAAGTTCACCAGACTCAGCGTCCCACAACCGCAGGGTTTTATCAAAACTACTAAAAACTACCTTGGAACCATCAGGAGAAAAGACCACATTTGAAGCACACTTACGCCCTTGCCACGTTGCATTAAGGTGATTAAGTCTTTGCAAAGTGCGTAGCATATTGTCAGCACTTTCTCTACCTTCTTTGATTTTACTAGCTTGCACTGCCAATAGTGCAGCAAAATCTATATAACCATTAATATAATTGGGATTTTGCAATATTTTTAATGTTTGTGCAGTTAACTGACGAACTAAAGCTAGGTCAGCTTGCTCTTTTGCATTTAGCTCTGCTTGTTCTGCTCGATTACTTTGCCTTACAACTTCTCTTTGTAACCTATTGGTATTAACTCCAAACCATATAGCTAACCCTGCTAATACAAAAAAGATAACTGCAAAAGCACTTATAGCAAATATTAAATTAATTTTACTCTTCATAATTTGTTGATAAAGTATTTCCACATACAATTTCTTGCTCACTGATAACTTCTAAAACATTACTCTTACTTCCTAAAGTGTCTATAAGAGAATCTAAAGTTTTGTAATAACGTACAAATCTGATATTGATAACTGGAGTAAGTTGATTACTGGGATCTTTCGTAATTTTGACAGAGACTTCTTCAAGATCACTTTTCACTTGCCAACCTTGGGGTACTTTTAGGCTAAAAAGCTCATCTTGATAGGAAATCAATTTAGGTTGTTTATTGAGTTTAGAAAAACTATTTGGTTGAGTAATGGATGTGTGCTCTGAACTACTAAATACTGGAGATTTATCTGCTTTGCCATATAGGGTGATTGTGTTTGCGTGCTCGAGCAACCCAGCACCAACTGCCAAATAACGTCCATCTGGACTGAATGCTAGAGATTTAATAGCATCACTGTGCCCATCAAGAAGACCTAGATGCTGCCAATCTGAAGCTTGCCAAAAGTTAACTATATTATCTGCACCACCAGAAACAAGCAAATTTCCATCTGGACTAAAAGCAAGTGGGAGAATAGCATCTGCATGACCTTGAAAGCTATGCAACTCCATACCATTATTTACATCCCAGATAGTAATTATTCCATTTCTCTCACCAGATACAAGCTTATCGCCGTTTGGGCTAAAAACAAGTGCTGAGATATCTCTTATGTTTTTATTTAAGCTATGAAGGTCTGTGCCATCAAAGTTCTCAATAGTGCTCTGTGCCCAAACAGCAGCTATCAAACTTAAAAAACATATTAAACACAGCTTTGCTATGTTCTTTTTTAGGTACTTCCAAAATAAGTATAATAAATTCTCATATCTTTGAGACATTGGTAATTCCTTTGTTATTTAATCAAATGGCTCTTAAGGTTGACTATCTAGATCTCTGAAAGTGAAATTATTAAGATAAAAGAGCATTTAAAAGAATTGTTGTCATAAACTGCCTTTCATTATGTCCTATGTGAGTTGTAACTCTCAAAATTAAGGCTATTTGACTTTTTACAGATTGTCTAGGTGAGTAGAAAAACTACATAGAGGTTTTGTAAAATAGTTTGTGGCAAATGTTGTCTCAAACAAAAAAGCAAATCCAGAAAACTTTTTACAGCTGAGCAATGGTGGAATGTCAGTGCTTATAGATATTCTTTCCTTGGTTGGAACAAGATTAGCTAATAGTTATTGGGAGAAGGAATGCATTACTTGGATAACTACTCATGATCAAGGAGTGTTTGGTTTGGGTATGGTTGGTTTTGATATTGATGATATTGCTTGGTCAATTGATTGTGAAGAGTTTGAGCAACAAAAGAGTTTTTTACTTGAAGTGATTGCTCGAGCAAATTCAAAAGGGGATTGGCATCTCTTAGACTACGAACCTCCTTATGCCTCTGAGTATTTATCTAAACTTGAAAAACTAATAAAATCGTACAAGTGCCAGCATGTTAAGGAAAAACAATGGGATGATAGTCTGTTTCCAGATATTATTGGTGAAACTTGCCCTAAGCATGGGGTTTTCTTACACATAGAGGGTTGTGTCCTTTGCAATAATTAATTTATGACTGACACCAACTTAAAATATACTTGGCTACAGTTCCTACAGGCGCTACCCATAGTTGATTAGTTGAATCTCGAGCATACTTCAAAAGTTTCTATAATATATTTAGTATTAGCTATCAAGTTGTCCGATTTTCCTACTACAAGTAATAATGCAAAATTTTTTGTGAATCTGAGACCTTTCATAAGCAAAGCATACAGGCTAGGCGTAACTTAGGCGTAACATCCTAAGGTAATGCTGAGACATTAATATGAATCAGGCAACTATTAAATGGCCTTTGTAGTGGTGCAGCAAAAAATTTGTAGAGCAGGCTAGGGAAATAGTAAACTGAGGGTAATGACAAAAAACCCTATTCTAGTCAGTCAGCTTGAAGATGCTATAGCTAAAGCAAAGGCAGATGGCTATAAAAGTTCATATCTTGATGAAAAACGTGACCTCTTAATCAAACTTGCTCAACCCGGCACCAAGATTAATTTGGCAGCAAAAGAGGACTACAGTAAGGTTGGTAATTCAAGAATTGGTGGTTTTCCTGACTTACCAGACTATTCTTATTATCCCAGATTCTGGACAACAAGTATCTCTGGCCCATTGATAACGGCTACACAACATTTCACTTTTCTTGCTCAACTTAACCTAGCTGAGTTACCTCAACCCTCCTCAAAGTTGTTGCCAAAGACAGGCATGCTTTACTTTTTTTATGTGGATGAAGAGGAGGTAGGTCATAAACTGAATACAGATGACTTAACCTCCCCAACAGACTTTTTTGGCCTAGGTCTAGGAGAAGCACATTGTGTACTCTATTGGAATAGCAATACTAATCAACTTAAGCATATAGAACCTGACATAAAAGAAAGAGCTAGAGTTTTTTCAGATCAAAAAGATGAACATGGCAATGGTGTTTTTCTACCTTACAAGCTTAGCTTTGAACCTGCCCTTACTTTAAGTTCTTCTTTACCCAGTATGTCTTTATCTGAAAAGGAACAAGAAGAACTAGAGAATCTTATTGATGAACTAGTTATTGAACTCAATGACTCCACCCCAAAGGCAAGCCGTTTTTTGCTAAGGCCAACTCCTTACACTCAACATCCAGAAGTGAAGGCTTATCTTTTCTCCCAAGGGAAAAAGCAAATTTACTTAAGTAAGCAAGAAAGGGATTTGCAAAACGAAGTTAAGTGGTTTAATGAGCAGATAGCTAAATCAAAAGCGTTGGGCCACTCAACACAACACCTAGAAAATAAAAAAGAAACTTTGCTATGGTATCAGACTGACAAAGCTAAACATGATATAAACATTAGCAAGTGGTGTTGTTTACTCGAGCTAAACTCTCACTATCCTGTAGGCATGAGCTGGGGTGATAATGGCTTTTTACAATTCATGATTCATGAAGATGATTTGATCAATCGTGATTTTTCCAAGACCTTTGTGACTACTTGGTCAAGTTAGTTAGGTTAGGGTTACCATATTTTTTAGACTAATCCTTTACAGGCAACCCACTAGGTACACTATCAGGTACTATATGACTCATATCAATAGCAGCAGGATCAGTAAGCGCTTCTAGAAAAGCTACAAGATCTCTTACTTGCCTATTAGTTAAATTTAGTGGCTCTGTCACAATAGGATCTAATGTACGTAGGACCTTATTGATAGTAGCTCTGTCGTTGTGAATCATTTGCTTAAGATCAGGAGGTAAATGAGTAGGGTTATAGTGCCTAATTGCAAACTCGACATCAGAATAATGGCGCACTACCTCTTCTAAAGTTGCATAAGCTCCATTATGCATATAAGGTGCGGTCAGTTCGACATTTCGCAAAGGTGGGGTGCGAAAAGCAAAACGATGCTTCAGTTTGCCTGTACGAAGATAAAGTCCCATATCAAGAGGAGCAGAAACACCTTTTCCGGGTCCAAGTTGGGGTATACCAGCATTATGATGCTCTTGATTAGTCATTAAATTGCCAGAATGGCACTCCGCACATTTGGCTTTACTATAAAAGAGCACTGCTCCACGTTTTTCTTGTAAGGTAAGAGCACCTTTTTGACCTCTTAAATAACGGTCCCAAGGACTCTGTGTAAAGGTCCAAGCGTCTATTTCGAAAGAAGCAATAGAGTTGGCAATATGCTGAAAGCCAATTTTCCTTATAGGTACACTAGGGTAAACTTCTCTGAACATACGTCTATACTTAGGAATATTTACTACACGCCTAGTTAAAGCTGCCCAAATTTCTGTAAAATTACCATCTTCAATTAAAGCAATCTCGTTTAACTCTTCATTGTTGCTATTAACTACAACATCTCCTTTGTTGCCACGCATCTCGCTACGTGAAGTAACAGGAAACATAGCTTGTGCAGCAACTACATTATCAAGACCTTTGGGCAATTTATCTCCAGCAGGAGTGATAAATCCTCGTCTAAGGTTAAAAGAAACTTTGCTATCCCAAAACATTGTTCGCCATCCGGGGGCACCACGGTTAAATACTTCAGGAGCATGACGAGGAATATAGCCTCTACCTTTACCAAGCTGCCTATCAGGGCCTAGGCCTTTACCACCTGTACCTATAGATAATGGAATAGCATCTCCTGTCCATAGTGTGGAATGGTGGCAAGTAGCACAAGATATATCTTTATTACCACTTAAAATTTTGTCGTACATTAAAAGGCGACCTAATTCGACTTTAGCAGGGTTTTGTTTAGGACCCGGATGAAACTGAGTAACACCAGCTTTAGCAAGCAATCTGGCAAGCGTTTTATCTATAGATAAAGCACTTACTTCCAAATCAGTTATCGGCTCTGGATTATTAATAGTTGATTGCCCAGACAATTGTCCACAAGCAATTAAACCAAGTAGTATGCCTAAAAAAGCTACAAAAAGCGCAGAAAAAATCTTTAGCTTATCTATCATAATAGTAACTATCTTAGGGGTTAGGCGTAACGTCAGCGTAACATGGCTATAATAAAGAAGTTTTAAGTTTTTCCGTTATCTATTTAACTAACAAACCTTGTAAATTTTTCAACAATGAGATTCTAAGGAGATTTTTATGAAAAACTGGTTGCTTAGTATTTTCTTTGCTTGCACTTTACTGTTCACTGCTATAGCAATGGCAAGTGATGATTCAAAGGAAAATGTTAATCCTTGTGCCCCTGATGGCTGTATAGATCCCAGTTCACCTAGTAATGTTGACCCAGATTAGTATAGTATAACAGAAAAACCTTGCGATTACCCTTGCCTGCTCTAAAGTGGAGTGAAGGGAATGAAGGATGTACCAAACCTTGAAGATTTTGAAAATCTTCAAGGTTTCTACTGGAAAAAATTTCTGGTTAGCCATAACGGCCTAACTTGCTAAACTTAACTATGCTTCTTAAACTCCTAGGGCCACCTAGAATTTACAATCAAGGCGTAGAGAAACCACTTTCCAGCAGCAAGCATGCTGCTTTGCTTTGTTACTTGGCCTACCGTGGCACTTGGGTGGCTCGAGCTAACCTAATCTCCCTACTTAATCTTATAACCTCCACCACAACAGCAAGCACTAAATTTCGCCAAGTGTTGCAAAGGGCCAAGAAGCTTCCCTGCGGCAATCTTATCAAAACTGAAGGTGATCAGCTCTGTTTTTCACCTCTAACAGATATACAAAAGTTTTACAAAACCATTGAAAATCACAACTGGGATGAAGCTACAAGTCTCTATACTGGGCAATTGCTAGAGGGTTTTTACTTACGCAATGCCCCTAGGTTTGAGAATTGGCTCGAGCTAGAACGCACCAACCTTCATAACTCTTGGCGTGAGGCAGCTTTAAAATACGCTAAAACCTTAGAAGATCAAAAGCAAACCAAAACAGCACAAAATTTACTTAAGCAAGTATTGGAATATGACCCTTTAGCAGAAGATATAACACAGCAGTTTATGCGCTTAAGTTATCAAATAGGGAAACGAGAAGAGGCTCTAAAAGCTTATAAACAATTCACTCAAAGCCTCAAGAAAGAACTAGATTTAGAACCCTTAGAAGAAACCAAAGAGCTTGTTGCAATCATTACTAGTACAAAACCCCTTGTTAGCAACTCTCATTCCAAAACGTCTAAATCACCTCCAAAATTACTTCATCCACCATATGTTGGTCGCAAGGGAATAATTAAACACATTAAACAAACTACAGCAAAGGTGGTGCTTATTGCTGGGGAACCCGGTGTGGGCAAATCTCGACTTCTGCATGAGATTGACCCACAAGCTGTATACTTACAGTGTCCTGAAGGTCTTAAAGCTGTTCCTTACTATCCTTTAATAAATCACCTAAATGAACACCTTAACACCATACCAAAACTAGGTAGCTATCTTGATGAATTAGCTCGTTTTGTCCCTGACATTAACCCAGAAAGCTTACTACCACCAGCAGATGAATTCACTAAAGCTAGAATATTAGAGGCTTGGGCACGCTACTTAATTGGCATTTCAAAACACAGTAACTTTGTAATTAAGATAGATGATTTGCAATGGGCAGATAGTGCAATGCTCGAGCTAATAGTTTACCTAGCCCAAAAGAGAGGTCTACACTTACTAATCACCTATCGATCAACTGAAGTAACTAAACCTTTAAAATCTACTTTGGCTAGTTTGCACTCAAGCAAGCTTGCTGATTCTGTATTACTAGAACCTTTGAAACTTGATGATGTCGCACTCTTGCTTACTAACATAGTTAGTGAGTTACCTCAAGGTTTTGGGCATTGGCTATATAAATATACGGGAGGCAACCCTTTCTTTATAATGGAAACCTTAAAAACTCTTTTTGAGACCGATACTCTACAAATAAAGAATAATAAATGGGAAAGTACGGTTGAGTTTTGGCAACAAAACCTCAATCTAGCTTTGTCCCCTGTTGTAAAAGATATAGTTAGTAGACGAGTAAACCTACTTTCTGAACAGACTCAAAGAGTATTGACAGTTCTTGCTGTTCTACAAGAGAAATTTAAGCCACAAGATATCAGCCAACTTACAGGCCTCTCAACTAGGGCAGTACTTACTGCCTTTGATGAATTAGAGCTTGTAGGCATGTTAAACCAAGCTGGTTTTACACATGATTTATTGCGTCAGAGTATATATGAGGGTTTAAGTCTAACTCGGCGTAGTTTTCTTCACAAACAAGTAGCAGAACATCTTACTAATCAAGCCCAGTCAATGAAAGTTGAATTAGCTTTAATAGCAGAGCATTGGTTCTTAGCTGGAGAAATAGAAAAAGCAGCTCAAGCTTATTTTAAAGCAGCAGCTAAACTAAGAGATTTAGGCCTTTATTTTGAAGGAATTTCGCTATTAGAAGCTAAATTAATAAGGATACCTCAAGGATTATGGCGTCAGCGGTGTGAAGCCTTATTACTAAACTTCTTCCAATCTACACAGCAAGTTGACAAAGCAAAACAGCTTATGGAAGAACTTTTGCCCAATTTTAAAGATCCTTGGGCTTTAGCAACTGCTCTAGGCATAAAAACTGAGCACCTTCATGCCGATGGCAAACTTCAGTTAGCTAAAAAAACCTTGAGGCAGGCTAAGGGACTAGCTCCAGCTGATGACTACACCTTAAAACTTCACCTTGTCATAATAGAAATAGCACTTTTGCACTCCCAAGGTAAATATCAGGAGGGTATAGATTTGCTCGAGGTCGAACTAGCCAACATAGCTAAAGACTTACACCCCGCTGATCATCTAACCTTAAAAATCACTTATGCTACCCTTTACGACGCCCTTGGCAAGCACAAAGAGGTTCAAGGCTTGCACTTACAAAACTTACAAGAAGCTAAAATGTTAAGAGCCCCCTTGCAACAAGTTGATGCTGCCCTAAACCTGCTTTACAACTACATAGTTTTAGATAGTGCTGAGGAAGGTATAGAATTAGTCAAGGACATTGTGAAACAGGATTATCCTAATAGCGATAATTTACAGCTCAATCTGGCAGCTGCTTTTAGAAAACTAGGGCGCTATCAGGAAGCCTTAGAGTATTATCAGGAGTTGGTTGCTAATAGCTCTAGTAACAGGATACAAGCTTTAGCTTTAGCAAGAGTTATTATGCTTGACCATCAACTAGGGAATAAAGAACAACTAGAAAGTAATCTTAAAAAAGCTATTTCTTGTTTAGAGGTGATAGACTTTCCTTTAGCCTTGGTTAGATTGTCTACAGCTATTTTAGAATTTGGTGATTCTAGTTATGAAAATCAAGTAAAGAATGCTTTGCAGAAAATTGATAAAATAGAGTTTCCTGAGTCAGAGTATAGGAAGTTGAATAAATTACTGGGACTTAGTTTTCTAATGGTGTAAATGCTAGCTATAACTTTTCCTTAGAAATTATAGTGGAGTATAAACATCCGTTCCACACTAAGGAGTTCACTGTCCTAAACATGCCAAAGCTTGATACTATCCCTCACAGCAAAACCTAAGGACTTAAATATGACAGCTTTTTCAATTCGTGTCGCAAGGCCTGCTGACCACAGTGCCTTGGCTGAACTCCTAGCTGAACTGTTAGATAAAACTTCGCTTACACTAGAACTAAAAAGTGTGCTTAACACTAGCTTGTTACGCTTACTTTCTACTCCCGGTACTACTATGCTAGTAGCTGAACAAAACAAAGATTTTTTAGGATTTATATCTTTGTGGACTTATTGGGGACTTTTTGATGATGCACCAACAGGCATAATTGACCACCTCATATTAAAAAGGGGTTGGCAAGAAAGCAGCATACCCCAAGCACTTTTAGAGCAAGCCCTAGGAGCTTGTCAAGCTATGGGGTGCTCGAGCTTAAGAATCCTACCTTCTGAAAACGCTGTTCCTAAAGAAGTGCTAGAAGAATTTGGGTTTGAGGATCTAGGTAAAGCTTACTCTCTAAATATTTATCAGTAGGGTTTAGCGTCATAGCTAAATCATTCTATAAAAAGCTTGTGTTCGCAATATAGTGTGCCAGAAAAATCTTTTCCCAAAACAGAAATACATTTCTGTAACGCATATGTCATACTGAGGAGCTTGGTCCTTACAAGATAAACGACGAATGTATCTCACGGCATTAACACATGGGAGATTCTTTGCGTAATTTACCCTCGGAAGGGCTCAGAATGACATCTTACGATTTGCTGGCAAGAACTTATTCGGACATTTATAGAAAAGTCGAAGTCAGAAAAATTACTTATGATTATCTAGGTAATAAAGCAATGTACAAAATGTTCGATTTACCAAGCTTAAATTTTGCACCATCCTAAAAAGCTGTTTATAAAATCATACACTTCAAGAGTTTTTGAGTAAACTCTTGTAAAACTTTAAATGTACACAAGTCCATTCCAAAATAAGCTTCCTAAATTGACTGTGCTAAATTTTTACACACAAATAAATTGATTCCATAATAGCATGAGGTTTGGAAATTTTGGATTAGTAGGGTCATGAAAGGAATAATTTATTAAAAGTTTTGATAGATAGATATTAAAAGTCTTCAAGGAAATTTTAAAATATTAAATTAAACTAAATCCTTAGCAGGTTTATAGATGGAGCAAAAGCATGTCTAAATCAAAAGTTGAATATTTTTTGTTAATATTAATGATTGCAGTAGTTGTATCTCTAGGAGTTATTTTATGGCTTGCCAATAAGAATACAAAAGCTAACTTTGAGATAGCTGCCACTCATAAGGTTCAAGGTTATATAGAAACAATAAAAAAGGTTAGAAGCATTTATACTAACGAGATAGTTAGTAAGGCAAAGAAAAGTGGCATGAATGTCAGTCACTTTCATACGAATCTAGATGATACTATACCTTTACCAGCAACCCTTACAATTTTGCTGGGGGAAGAAATAGCTAAAAATAACGATAAAGGAGTTAGTGTTCGACTTTATAGCCCTTTCCCCTTTCCTTGGCGTGAGGCGTCTGGTGGCCTAAAAACCGACTTTTCTAAAAGGGCTTGGGAGGCATTGCAGAAAAATCCGGCAGAGCCTTACTTTGAAATTGAACCTATTAGCGATGTAAATGATCGTGAAAGACTGCGCTATGCTGTAGCTGATGTAATGCAAAAAGCCTGTGTAGACTGTCACAATACTCACCCACAAACACCTAAAGCCGATTGGCAACCGGGTGACACTCGTGGTATCCTTGAGGTCGACACCTATTTAGGAGATGAAGACTTTGAAACTGCAGCTAAGGACCTTCGAGACCTTCAAACTATGAGCTGGGCAGTTATACTTATTGGTTTATCTGTTGTAGGGCTGCTTTTCGGAGTAATGCAAAGAAACAGAAGCCTTCAATAAGTAAAGGGCTTATGACACTACTTAATTCTAAAAGATTCTATTAGCATAGGCAAATTTGCCCGCAAGTCTGCTAATAGTGGACTTTCATAGCGGGCAACTTGTATACTCTCTAGGTGAATCTCTGTAACTAGAATATGTTCTTCAAAAAGTGGTGCTACAGCAATAAGTTCACCATAAGGATCAACCAAATGTGAGTGGCCGGTAAAACCCTTACCACCTTCTGAACCAACTAAAGAAGTAGTGAGTACATATACACCATGCTCAGCAGCTATACCCTCAGCAGTAGCTTGCCAACGTTGGGCATTAGCGGTTACTTTACCAGCAAATTCTCGAGCAGGGCTAGCAGTGGGAATGTAAAGAATATCAGCACCTTTTAGTGCCAAAATAGCTGCTGTTAAAGAATGCCATGCATCTTCACAAATTAGTAGGCCTGCAGTTCCGAAACGGGTAGTAAAAACATTAACCTCATGTCCTTGTGATACATAACGCTCTTCATCAAAAACACCATAAGTAGGTAAAAACACTTTGCGGTGAACGTGTTTAATACCGCTAAAATTAGTGTTGAACTCAGCATAAAGAGCACTATTGTAAAAGTCTCTACCCTTGCGTTCATAAAAACCCAAACAAATGTCTATTGGAGCGCCATAGTCAGCCTCTTTTAAGATGTCATTTAAAAGTTCATAAAGATGTGTAGCCTCTAGAGCTTGTTCCCTTACCCCTGCCTGTAAAAAGTATCCAGACAAAGCCGTCTCAGGCAAGGTGAGTACATCAATGCTCTCACCTTTCAGCTTTTCTAAAACACTTTTAAGTTTTAGTAGGTTTTGCTCGAGCTTTGCTTTTAAGGGCTTAAACTGTACAAGGGCATGGCGAATCATCCTATTAGTTAGTCTTCACCCCATAAACGTATAGTGCCATCGCCAGAGGCACTTGCTAACAAGCGACCATTAGGACTGAATGCCACATCATAGACCCAATGGCTATGCCCACTCAAAGTATCTATGAGTTGGCCACTTGAAACATCCCATAGCTTTATAGTTGCATCAGAGCTTGCTGAGGCAAGAATATTCCCGGCAGGATTAAATTCCACGCTATTAACAATATCTGTATGTCCGTACAAAGTAGTTATAGTCTGACCACTATGAACATCCCATAGCTTAACTGTATTATCAACACTGCCTGATGCAACAGTCTGACCATTAGGGCTAAAGGCTACTGCCCAAATACTATTCTCATGTCCCCTAAAGGTTTCTAGAAGCTGGGCCTTTTTAGCATCCCACAATCTAACTGTAGCGTCTAGACCACCTGACGCAATAAGTTTACCATCAGGACTAAACGCAATTGCCCAAACGTTATTAGTGTGCCCTTGCAATGTAGCTAGAGTTTTACCACTGCTAACATTCCACATCTTAATTGTGCCGTCACTACTACTAGAAGCAAGAATGTTATTGTTAGAAGGGCTAAAAGCAACTGCACGAACACCCCCAGTATGCCCTTGCAAAGTAACTGGCAAACTATTGTCAGTATAGCCCCATAGCTTTATAGTGCCATCATCACTAGCAGAAGCAAGGGCACGTTCCTTCGGATTAAAAGCCAATCCCCAAACATAATTTCTGTGTCCAGACAGTTTATTTCTTAGTTCACCATCTTCAATATTCCATAGGCTTATACTATTTACATCACCTGCTGCTAAAAGACGCCCCCTCGGACCAAAGGCTATAGAGAAAAATCCTGCATTATCACCATTTAGAACACTTAATTGCTTGACCTGAGGATAAGAAGCGCTTGTAGGTTCTGGGGTTAGTGGAATAAGCTCGAGTTCACCTTCAGTCAACTCTTGCGCCACTATACTGAACTTACCATTTAGCTCTTCATAGCCTGCTAATGCCAATCTCAAGCTATAGTCTCCTACTGCAAGTGAATAATCACGAATTGGAGTTATGCCAAGATAATCATTATTGATATATACATTAGCTCCACTAGGTTCACTAAGTACTGTTAAAAAACCTTCATTAGGGTTTACTGTTATGGGATTAGGATTATCAACAATATCTTGAGTAGGTTTCTCCAGTGCGCTCAAAAAAGAACTCTGCTCTACTACAACCGAAAACTTCTTAAATAAGTTGAAACGAGATTCAACGGGTATATCGCTATCTGTTCCTGCAAAATGTAAACCTACAATTTGATCATCCAATTGTGCAAACACTAGCGAGCCTGAAGAACCACCCAAAGAATCACAACGATGGCGTACATCAGTATCAGAATTTTCAGTCACATAATCACTTGGCACCTCAACATTTTCAAGTTCTGAATTATCGTTTGTCCCACTTATAATGCTGCAATTAAGTCTTGTAATCATTTTAGGTTCACCTAAAGAGTGGTGAATCATAAAAAGTGGTTCCCCTGCTCTAGGTTCACGGTAATCTAACTCGAGGAAACCGTAGCTAAGACCGGGTGTACCCTCAACCTGTAAAACAGTATAATCCAGTGCAAAGCTCTTTTCTAAGGGCAATACATTGACCTCAAATAGTTCTCCTTCTTCTGCTAGTGAGTGAAAACCCATTCTTAACTTTGCACTAATAACAGGGGCATTGGGATTACTACCGGGAATGCAGTGATGATTAGTAATTATATGACTCCCTGAAATCAGTGTTGCAGTGCATACTGTAGTTACTGGACCTTGAGTAGGACTATCTAATAAAATATGTAGCATTCCTACTGAACGTCCAATATTCCAGTAGCGAGGATTATTGATAAAATCCTTAAAGGGCTCATAGTTAGGAGCAATGCCAAAATAAGCTTCATTGCGAGCCAAGTAACCTTCAGGAACATTGGGAAAAGCCTTGCCATATTCACTACCGGGTAAATAGATGAGTTCTTGGCTTAAGGAGTATCCACTTAAGGTTAATAACAAAAGTGTAAAAGAAGCATTTAAGATTTTCTGCATAGAAAACCTCCTTGTTAATCTAAAGATTTTAGCATGGTTAAGGTTTTTCTATATATGCTTTTAGTATAGTCAATGCTGGCACATTTGCAAAGTATTTTGCTCGAGTTAAAACTGATGATCACAACTAATACCTCACCCTTAGTCAAGAATTAAGAATTCAGTATTGTATTCCTTATTTTACTCTCTCGATAGCTTTACCAATTATCTCAATGCTGTTTGCTAAATTTAATTTTTCGCTTTGGTCTAGCTCGAGCTCCAAAGTAGCCAACACCCCACCTTTACCAAGTACTCGAGGCAAGCTATAAGCAACTTCACCATCACTCATTGATACTGTTAGAACTCTTTGCTCATCATGAGATATTGCAGCACAAATTCTCGAGAGTGCACTAGCAACCCCATAATATGTTGCCCCTTTACAGCGAATGATCTCGTAGGCTGCACGGCGTACTTCTTGTTGCATTTCCTCTTCATCTGCTTCTGTCCAAGCAATTTGCCTATTGGCAAAATAATTTTCAAGAGATAGACCAGCAACTTGCAAGTTGCTCCAAGCTACAAACTCTGAATCACCGTGCTCACCCAGTACATAGCCATGAACATTTTGGGGACTAACTTGTGCCTTAACTGCCACCATAGCTCTTAAACGTGCTGTGTCTAAAGTAGTTCCTGAACCTATAACTTTTTCTTTAATCATGCCACTTACTTTAAAAGCTATATGAGTAAGAGCATCTACAGGATTAGTGGCTATAAGCAAGATGGCTTCTGGAGCATATCTACTAATTAATGGGATGATATTTTTAAAGATAGCAGTGTTCTTTTGCAGAAGATCTAGACGAGTTTCGTTGGGTTTCTGATTTGCTCCTGCTGCTACAATGACTACTTCTGATCCTACAAGATCAAGATAATCACCTGCCCGTACACGCACAGGAGCTGCAAAGGGAGTAGCATGAGCAACATCCATAGCCTCTCCCTTGGCTCTTTCTTTATCTAAATCTACAAGCACTAATTCACTTGCAACACCTTTCATTACTAAAGTATAAGCAGCTGTTGAGCCCACAAACCCTGTTCCTACAATACCTATTTTCATTTAAACCACCTAAGATTATTTTTAACCCAAAGAAGGGCTTTTTGATCAAATGGAAAGTCGGATAAAAATGAGTTCAAAAAGGCTAGAAGATAATTCAGCATAGAAAAATCTTAACACTTTGTTGCTTTTGGCTTTCACATTACTTGGCTAAAAAAGTCTGTTAGCAAATAACAACATTACATTTGCTAGAATAAATTTAGCTAGATAGTATTAACGAATAGGTTGATTTTAAAATCCTGCCTGCCATGTGGCATGTCAGGGGTAGTTAAAATTTTTATGTCTGTTTATATAAAGTTGTTAGGTCCACCTACTATTTACTATGAAGATAATAAGCTCGAGCTCCCAACCACAAAACAACACGCCCTACTTTACTATTTAGTGATCCAAGGCGAATGGGTGAACCGTGAAGTGTTAGCAGATCTTTTGTGGGAGCTCGATGAGGCAAAGTCGCGCAGTAATTTACGAGTAACATTAGTAAAACTTAAGCAAGACTCTAGCTCTAAGTGGATTGATTACTTAGAAATTGAGGCCAAGAGGCTAAAAATGATTTTAGCCAATGATGTAAGTGAATTCCGTGAAGCCATTAATGCCAAAGAATGGGTAAAGGCACAAGAATTATATGCTGGACCTCTTTTATATGGTGTAAACATCCAGAAGGCCCCAAGATTTGAAGAGTGGCTAGAACTCGAGCGAGAAACCCTTTATGGTCAGTGGCGCAAAGCCCTAATTGCTCAAGCAAACCTTTGGGAAAAAGAAGGGCGCTTTGATGATGCCAGTGCATTAATGCAAATGCTACTACATGAAGATGAAGACTCTGATGCCTATAACGAAGTTGAGGATACTTTACTACAGTTACTACGCTGTGCAGATAAAAGTGGTGAATACGAACAAGCTTTACGCTGCTATAAAAATACAAAAAAACGCCTTGAAAAAGAGAACCTACCGCTTAGCGAAACCACCCTAAAACTTGCAGAGAGCCTCGAGCAAAAACACCAACAACAAATTCTTATAGCCGAGAATATTGCCCCTAAATACACAATTCCTGTGCAAGCCAATGCTTTTATTGGGCGCAAGATGGAGCTAGAGGAAATAGCCTCTCGGTTAAACCAAGCTGATTGTCGCTTACTTACTCTCAAAGGCTTAGGAGGTATTGGCAAAACCCGTTTAGCACTGCAATTCGCTGAAGGTCAAAAAGATAACTTTGCTGATGGCGTCCACTTTATTTTTCTAGCCGCCTTACAATCTACTAGCAATTTGGCTGCTACTATCCTGAATACTCTAAAGATACCTTTACGTGCTGGGCAAACCCCTGAAATGAGCCTAAAAGAGAACTTGAAGGACAAAGAAATACTCCTTGCTTTAGACAATTTTGAGCACCTTCTTGAAGGAGCACCTTTGCTAGGTGAGCTTTTGGAGCACGCTCCTGATCTCAAGTTATTGGTTACTTCTAGGGAACCACTAAATATTACTTGGGAACATACCTTTGAGGTCTTTGGCATGCGCTATCCAGAGAAGGCTAGTGAAGAAAATTTTGCCCAGTATGATGCTGTGCGTCTTTTTACTCGCACTGCCCAACAAGTAGATCATTTCCAGTTAAAACCTGAGCATTACCCTGCTGTTTTAGAAATTTGCCGTGTTGTAGAGGGCATGCCGCTTGGTTTAGAGCTAGCAGCAAGTTGGGTACAAGCTTTTTCCTGTCAGCAAATTGCTGAGTTTCTTACCAAAGACATTGGTATAGTAGAGAGTACTCTCAAGGATATTCCTGAAAGGCACCGTAATTTAGATAATGTTTTTAAGCATTCTTGGCGTTTGCTTAGTGAGTTAGAACAAGATGTTTTGAGCAAGTTAGCCATTTTTAGAGGAGGGTTTGATAAGGAGGCTGCTAGGGCCATAACCAAAGCTCCCCATGTGACTCTTTTAAAACTAAAGCAAAAATCCCTTGTGCGTAAGGCTAAAGAAGAACGTTTTGATATGCATGAGGTTATAAGGCAGGGGGCAGCAAAAAAGCTTAAAGAAGATGATGAAGAATATCAAAAAGTGCGTACTGTACACAGCAAATACTACTTGGACTTTTTTACTGATAATAAAAAAGTAATTGAAGCTAGTGATTTAACAGTAATAAAAACTATTGAAACTAATCTAGATAATATTCGTGAGGCATGGTACTGGGCAGTGGATACTCTAGATGCTGAAATATTACTATCTAGTTTAAGACCTCTACATTTGTTTCATATAGATCAGGGAAGATTCCAAGAAGCTCTTGAGCTTTACAACTATGCAGAAGGATACTTTCGCAAGCACAATACGCAGCACTTATTTTTCCCTCGATTGCTTGAAAGAAAATCATGGTGCTTAAATATGTTAGGTGAGGTACAGCAGTCAGTAGTTTATAGCAAGGAGAGCATAGAGTTTTCAAAAAAACTAAATGATACTTGGGGTATTATCGTTTCACTTCAAACTCTTGGCATATTAGAAAGAGAAAGAGGGAATAGCTCTCGAGCACGCACTATATGGCAAGAAGCACTAAATCTCACAAAAGAACATAATGAAGCCTCAGAAATGCTCAACATTTTGTCCAATCTAGCTATTCTCGAAGAACAAGAAGGGAATAATGAACAAGCAGAAGTTAATTACCGTCATGCCTTAAACACATCAAAGCAACTAGGACAAGCACCCAAATATCTTGTGTATCTTAATAACCTAGCAACCTTTTTAATAAATACAGGGCGTTTTGATGAAGCAGAGGCACTCTCAAAAGAGGGGCTTAATCTTTCTGAAACAATAAATCAGAGTGCTCGCTTGCCTTACTTTTTGCTTAAACTTTCTCGAGTAGCTAGTTTTCGTGAAAATTATGATGAAGCATGGCAATTAGCCCAAAGGGCACTTGTTTTAGCCCAAGAGCAAAATAACATTTCTTATTGTGCAAAAATTTGTTGCTTCCTTGGAGACATTGCACTTGCCACTAAGCAGCTTTCACAAAGCTATGATTATTTTAAGCAAGGTTTACAGCTTGCCCAAGATGTACAGAACTCACCAACCATACATGACATACTTACTAGTATTGCCAAACTTTATAGCTTGGAAGGAAAAACTGAAAAGGCCATTAACCTTCTTGAACTATTGTTGCAACAATCACCACTTGTAAAGACCACAGAAAAAAACATCATTAACTTGCTTGAAGGTTTAAGGGAGCAAGTTGCTTCAGCACAGCTTGCTGAAGCTAACAAAGAAGGGAAAGTTATGAACTTAGAAGAGTTTGTAAAAGGATTTTCTCAGGATAGCTCTTAACTATAGGCTCCCCAAAAATTTTTTCCGCAAAACCTAGGAGGTTTGGATGCCCCTTCAATGTATTCTAGGGTAAATCCCAAATTTTTCTTACGCTGTATATAGCATTGCTTTTCTTGGGTGGTTGTTTGGTGTAAGGTCATGCTGTAGGGGTTTATTCTGGAAGGGTTCAAAATTTTGAATCCTTCCAAGCACAAATTCTCTCCAATGCCTTTCTAATCTAAAGTAAATAGGAAATCCCCCTTGTTAAGGGGGATTTAGAAGGATCCTCTCCAAAAAATTCAATCCCTTTGTACTTTGTAGCTTCGCACTGTAATACCAATAGCCAGCAATCATCATGCAAAGCCCTACTAGCTACTAACTACTGGCTTCTAGTTACTAATTTGAATTTCAACAAAACACACAAGTATTTATGTCTAGATGCTAGGCCAAACTTACTAATTCACTTTAAGTTAAATTTATCCCCCTCCAGGAGATGAGCCATGCCCAGCAGCAAAGTCAAGCATTACTTCATCCATAATCTCATAAGATCTTTCAAGTGCTGCCTTTGAATCTTCATATTCCTGAGAATCACAATAATCATCTCTTTGAGCCCTGTCTAGAAATATATGATTAAATATCGTAATGTTATCATTCTTCCTATAAGCCCTAGAGCCAAGAAAGTAATTATGAAGTTGTTTTTCAGACCAAGCTCTAACTTTGTCATACCACGGGTCATAATGTTCGTCGTGCATCTTCTTAAAATCAATAGGTCCCTCCCTAGACATAAGAGTCAGGGACATCACATAATCAATTTCATATCCTTCTGAATAACCCACTGGCCGAGTTGCTGGTTTTACACTTATAGCCATAATCTATACTCACCTTCCTTAAAAAATTTTAATCAAACTCACCTTAACATTAAAAAGTTACCTTGCAGTTACTCTGGCATGTCCTTTATAAATGCCTAGATAAATGATTGCTTTATTAGTATAATGAGAAATATCACACAAAGTCAATAGCCTCAAATGTGTTGCACTGATTGAGTTAATTTATCCACATCCTGTTCAGGGCGACCTTTAGAGTGATGTGTTTACAAAAGAAGTTTTTATTTTAAAGAAATATCTTTATAAATAACTATGTTCAAAATTGACTTTTCCCCAGTCTACCTATCCTTAAAGTCTTGAAGGATTAATGAGCCTAGAAGTTCCTCTAGAACTATATTGCTGTGCTGAATAACGTCAAAGTAATGCTAAATAAATCTAGCTCTAACTGTACATACAGCGTTAATATTGCAACCACATGGAGAGCACAACTGCTTAGCGTAGGATAAAATTTTATAGAGCAAGCTATCAATTTTTTACTTGCTTAACTAGCTGCACAAATTTTATAAGTCTTGGGAAGCGGTGCCACCGTTTTACATCCAAGCCAACTCTGTAAGCCCATTCCACACCTAGCTTCCTTGTCCACAAAGGTGTCCTTTTTACTTCTCCAGCTAAAACATCTAGTGCTCCACCCACACCTATCATCAAAGGAACATTAAGCTCACTACAGTTTTGGTGTAAAAAAAGTTCTTGACCTTCTCCTAGACCTGCTAAAAGTAAATGGGCACCACTTTTTCTTATATCGCTTACTACCCTAGGTGTTTCTTCAGGACGTTTAAAGTAACCGTGCTTTACACCAGCAATTTGTGTATCATAGAGATTATGAGCATTAGAGGCAGCTTTTTCAATCACATTAGGTTTTGTACCTAGAAAATAAACTCTTAAATCTTTACCACCTTTTTCTAAAAGCTCTATCATTAGTTCTACACCCGGAATACGTTCAGGTAGTTTGTATCCAAACTGTTTAGCTGCCCAGAGTATACCTACACCATCAGCCACGGTTAAATCAGCTTGTAAAAGAGCTTCTTTAGTATTTGGTAGTTTCTCGGCTCTTACAATTATTTCTGGATTAAGGGTTACTAGTAAATTTGATTCGATGTCATTTATTGCTGCTAGGCACCAATCAGTAGCTTCTGAAAGTGTAATACTAGCTACTTTATAGCCAAGAATTTCAATGGTAGGAAAATTATCTAATTGCAACACTCAAAAGGTTACCAGAATTTTAATACTACTTAGTTTGCTTAGAAGAAAACTTATGATCACGCTAATCAAAGTTCAGATATTTTAACATAGCAAAATAGCAGTCATCCTATGCTAAAAGCTAATATTTAATGCTAAAGTAGCAGGCAATATATGACCAACCTGATCAGCTTCTTCGTTCGCCGTTATGTATTTTCCATAAGCATTTTCTTAGCAATAGTCTTCTTTGGATTAGTAAGTTCACTCTCAACAGGGGTTGATCTTTTACCTAATTTTGAGCTTCCTTTTGTAAGTGTATCTACAGTTTACAGTGGCGCAGGTTCTGAGGAAGTAAGTAAGCAAATTTCTGAACCTTTAGAAGAAGCACTAGCTACCTTACCCGGCATTAGTAGTATTAGCTCCTATAGCTTTGAAGGTTTAAGTGTAGTCTTTATTGAGTTTACTGCTAGTGTAAATGCTGACCAAGCTGCTGTTGATGTTTCCCAGAGAGTGAATGCTGTTAAAGGTATATTGCCAGATGATGCAGGTTCCCCTTCAATTGAAAAACTTGATCCTAATGATGAACCTATTCTAAATGTTGCTGTATCTGCCCCCGGTGAAGATTTACGTGTTATCCAAACGTTTGCTGAAGATGTGCTCACACCCCAACTTCGTGTTGAGGGTGTGGCCAGTATTGATGTTATTGGTCCTGTTGAGCGAGAAATTCAGATTCTTTTAGATCCTAGTAAATTAGAGCTTTATAATCTTAGTGCTTCACAAGTAGCAAATGAAATTGCTGCCGGTAGTTCAGAAGTACCACTAGGTAACTTAACAATTGCTGGTGAACGAATATTATTTGCTGGACGCAATAAACCCAGTAATGTAAATCAAGTAGAAGAAATGATTATTGATTCCCAACGTGGTTTGCGTGTGATTGATGTAGCTGTGGTACACGATACCAGAGCAGAAGTTACAGCTTATTCACGTTTAAATGGTGAACCTATAATCTTACTAGAAGTACAGAAACAATCAGGCTCTAATTCTGTAGCCACTGCTAACAACATTCGCAAAGCTATTGGTAAACTAAGTTTACCTAAAGGTTATCAAGTAGAAATAATAAATGATGGCACAACTTTTATTGCTTCAAGTGTAAAAGACACTGGAACAGAACTCATACGCTCAGTTTTCATAGTGGCTTTCATAGTATTTCTTTTTGTAGGGCGCTTGGGCTCAGTATTTTCAGTTGTTTTAGCTATACCTATTTCCTTTGCTGGAGCACTAATTCTCTTCGGTGTTTTTGGCTTCACCTTTAACATCATTACTCTTTTAGCTATAACCATAGCAGTGGGTTTAGTGGTTGATGATTCTATAGTTATAGCTGAAAGTGTTGATAGATATAGGAAGATGGGACATAGTAAGCTCGAGGCAGTGCGCAAAGGAGCAGGCGAAGTCAGTGTAGCTGTCCTAGCCTCAACACTATCACTCCTAGCAGTTTTTTTACCTATATCTTTCTTACCCGGTATCTTGGGGCAGTTCTTTGCTGAATTTGGCCTTACTCTTACTGCTACTATAATCTTTTCTTACTTAGAAGCCCTCTTTTTCTTAACTGTACGCTTAGCCTATATGCCCAACCCCTTGCCAGCTAGCTGGCATAATGTTCCATGGGCCCTCATTCGCCTTGGCAATCTGCGAGGCTTACGCTGGTACAGAAGTAAACATCTTTGGATTCTAGCCACAGCGATTTTTGCTATTGCTACAACCCTTATTTTTATTATTGGCAAAGCACCTATAGAAAGTCCGCTTGCTAAATTAGTAAGCTCCCTACCTTTGGCTAACTCCTCTATAGGCCCTTTTCTTTTAGGCATAATACCGAGTTCTATTCTTCTTGCACTGCCTACGATAATTGCCCTAGTACATTATTTGCTACAACTCGTTTTCACACTTATAGGGGCTATTTTACTTCCACTATTCCAAATAACCGATTGGTTTGTAAATGGGCTGCGTAAAGCTTATGGAAATACCCTTAATTTCCTTTTAGGTGATCTAAGGCTTGGTAAATTACAGGTTAATCGCAGCAATTTCGTACTTATCTTTGCCTTTTTTCTTTTTCTGAGTCTATTCGTGGCTGTTCGGCTAATAAATTTTAACTTTTCCCCACCTGCAGACTCAGGTTATGTGGGTATTACTATACGTTTACCTACAGGTACTAGTCTAAATATCACTAATGACTTGGCTGGCAGAATTGAGGAAGAATTTATAAACTATCCTGAAATTAAAACTAGGCAAGTAGCTGTAGGAGTTAATAGTAACAGTGATGTAGGCAACGTTACTTCTTCTGGTCGTGCAGATTTCAGCTTTGAACTTATTGCTAAGCAACTACGTGAAAAAACGAATCGTGAACTTGCTGTTGAATACGAAAAAAAAGTCAAGGAATTACTAGCAGACTTTCCCGAGGCAAGTATTAGTGCTTATTCTATAAATGACTCGGGACCTCCTCGAGTAGCAGACTATACTCTTACTCTTGCTTCAAATGATCTTGACCTTTTACGTGAAAGGGATGTACAAGCTCGACTACTTTTGGAAACTAGTCCCCACTTAACTAATATACGTTCTAACTTAGACACCACAATTAGTGAGCGAGTATTTCAGGTTGACCTTTCAGCTTTAAGTGGTACTGGTTTAACTGTTAATGATGTATATCAGACCCTACGTAGTTATAATGTTGGTATTGAGGCTGCTACTTTTAGTGATAGGGGGAATGAGTATCCTATAAGCGTTAAAGTTAATCCTACTGATTTACAAGACGAGCAAGCTTTACTCAGCTTACCAATTATTTCACCAGTTCTAGGCAAAAGTATACCTTTGGGTGAACTAGGTAGCTTTAATATCTTTGAAGCCCCTACCACTATTAGCCGTACAGCTCAAACTTATGTGGCAAACATTGAGGCTTCTGTTTTACCCGAAAGCCCCGCTATGTCTGAACTTAGGTCTAATTTGAAGAAAGAACTTACCGAAGCAGGTATTATTGATGAATTTGTGACTGAAGGACAAGATACAGGTCTTGATTTAACAGGCGACCTTATTCTCTACACTCCTATTGCTTTTGCCTTAGCTTTTCTCCTAAACTATCTTGTTATTGCTAGTCAATTTAACAGCTTTAAGATTCCTGTTTATCTACTACTTACAGTTCCTTTAGCTTTAGTAGGTGCTTTGTGGCTGTTTATTATTGCTGGTATAGGTCTTGATGTTAATAGTGTGCTTGGCATTGTTATTCTTACTGGTCTTGTAACTAAAAATGCAATCTTGTTATTAGATATTGTTATCCACAATAAAGAGCGAAAAGGGAAAGAAACTTTAAGAGAAATATTGGTCAGGGCAGGTAAGCTACGTTTGCGCCCCATTTTGATGACCACTAGCACACTAGTAGCTATTAGTATTCCCTTGTTGCTTGGGACAGGTGATGGCAGTGAATTCCGTAGGCCCATTGGTATGGTGATCTTTGGGGGTGTAACATCATCTGCATTATTAACTCTTTTTGTTATTCCTAGTGCTTTTTACCGTTTTGAGCGTAAACGATTTGATACTAAATTAAAATCTGTACAGGACTACCCAAATGAATAAAATTTTGGGTGGCTCAAACCTTGGAAGCTTTGGAAGCTTCCAAGGCCTGTTAATTGTAAATTTATGGTACGTAGTAGATATTATCAGGTGAGTTATTAGAAACTTCGCCCTGAATATCATATAAACCAGTTAGGTAAACACCACCACCATAATTCATCACTGGACTATTAAATGCTCCTAAATCATTTGCGGCGTTACTGGTTACATAACTGTCTGCCTCGAGCACAAAATCTCCAATGCTATGAATGCCTCCACCTGTTACCCAACCAGCTGTAGATTCCACTGTATTGTTAACAACATAGCTATCTGACATTGTGAGGATCCCTGAATTATAAATACCGCCTCCTTTGACTCGAGTAAGATCAGCATTAGGACACGCAGGAAATATATTACATACATTAGTAAAGGCTCTGTTACCTGTAATTTGAGTTTTTGTAGCAACTAAAGTACCTGTGTTGAAGATACCACCACCACGTATAGCTTGACCAAGATTAGCTAGGGTAATATTAGATTCAATCACACATTCTATTATAGACGCTTGACCATTATTTTGAATACCACCCCCTTGAGCATCAGCATAAGTAGACAAGGCTTGATTATAACTAACGCTGCAATTACTAAACTCAGCCTGACCTTGAACATTTACTACACCACCACCATAGCGAGCTTTATTATTAGAAACACTGCTATTCTGCATAACCTTTAGCTCTTCTCCACCACTGTATATGCCACCCCCACCATCAAGCGCCATATTATCAATAACATTACTGCCAATAACTATTAGCTTAGCAGTGCCTGTAGTAAAAATTCCTCCTCCACTACTATCAGCTTCGTTATCTTTAAGTAAGCTTTTACGCAGGGTAACTCGGCTGTTACGAATAAACATTCCGCCTCCATTAGTTGCTTTGTTACCTAAGATGTTTACACTTATAAGTGTTACATTACTAGCTATATTTGGGTCATTACGGTCTACATAAATTCCTCCACCTTCATACTTAAAACCATTTTGTATAGTCATATTTGTAATAGTGACTTTAGCACTGTAAATGGTAAAGATCCTTGTAGCGTTATGTCCACTAATAACTAAATCTTTAATTCCCTCAATAGTCAAATCCTTATCAATTACTAAAGGTTGAACAAGCACAATTGTGGGAATGTCACTAATAGTAAAATCAAATTTAAAACCTATAACATCACCTGATATAGCTTGTTCTATACGGTGGCGTAAAGATTGACTACCACTATCACTAGTGTTCCTAACATATCTAGGAACAACATTTACTCTGAAACTGCGAGAAACTCGGTTACCGTCAGGATCACGTACCACCACAGTTACTCTGACTTTTTCTGTCTTGTCAGGTACAGGTGTTAAATTTACTCTACAAGGAGAGTTGCAGCTCTTCCAAGACTGGTTAGGAATCACTGCTCTTTTCCGAGAGTTTACCTTGAGCCTAAAACTATTATTATCTGGGTCAGTAACTCTTACATTAACTTTAACGGTTCTGGGATTATTGGTATTGCGAATCACTGATTGGTTACGAATAGGAGAAATTACTGGTATTTCTCCTGTAGCTTGTGTTGACAGTTGAGAAACTTTGCTAGATGGCTGTCCTGTTGGCACTACCTCCACCCTAAGGTTAGCTCTACTCTCTTTACCTTTTACCATAGCCACTAATGTTAAGTCATAGTTACTCAATACTGCTTCTGCTGAAGCCTCCACACTAAAAATGCCTTGACCATCTGTACTCAAACTAGTGTTGTCCAAAAGCTCTTCTGGCAAATCCTCAACATAAAGTTCAAGGTCGTCTAGGCTCTTCATGCCCTGCATAGTGATGGCAATTTGACCACTATCACCTTGGGCAACTATTAAAAGCTCTTCACTAAGCTCTAAACGAAAGGAACTAACCTCTTCAGCTGTTTCTATAGTTGGAGGCTTGGAAGTGCTTGAGCATGCTGCTAAGAAAAGACCAAGCAAGAAAACTACTAATAAAACTACTATACGTACACTCTTCCCAAAAAGAGAAGTTTGCAATTGCTTGCTATGGAATTGTCTAATTGTAAAATCTATATTAATAAAAGTCATTTTGTTCTCCTTAATAGTCAGTTAGCTAGTGCTAACCGCTTAAATAGAGATTAAAAAAATGACCGTCATACCAGCGTCACATTTGGTGTGGTGCTATGTGACGCTGGTGGTATAGAAAGATAGGCTCGAGATACACTCGAGCCTAAAATCAAAAAAACACTCTAGAGCTTAAGGGGCTGGCGGATAGATGCTGTTCGGATCACCATCATTTGTATCGCCATTGTTAGTTAGAGTGCCAAAGTTAGCAATGTTTCTTCCACAACTACTAGAATAGCAATCATTATTTTTTACCTCGCTACCTGTATCAAGAGTAAGAATGCCTGTATTATAAATCCCACCACCATCATCATTAGTTGCATTTAGATTTACCCTGCTGCCTGACTGAAGTGTGAAGGTACCAGCATTGTAAATACCACCGCCAAAATAAAATGTTGGTAGAACGCTATATGTAACCGGTTCATTAGCAATTACATCAGCACCTGAGGCTAAAATAGCAACACCACCATTGTAAATACCTGCACCATAGTGGTAGAAATTTAGGTATTGACCATTAGGACCATCAGGGCAAATAAAGGGATTGGCACAATTTCTTAGTGAATGCACAGAATTAGCTTCTATGGTACTATTTTCCACAAAAAGGTTTCCCAAGTTGGTAATGCCACCACCCCTAGTGTGAGTCTCATGTCCTTCAGCAGTGTTTTCAGTGATTTGGCAATTTTTAATGTTAAGATCACCTTCACTATAGACTCCGCCTCCGCTAGTGTTTAAATAACTGTCATACAAACGGGCTACTACGTTGTTAGCTAAAACACAGTTTTCTAGCATAACTGTACCAAAGGTACTGGCAATACCACCACCTTGGCCCTTTGCCTCATTATTACTTATAGTGCTACCAGCTATAATCCTAACTAAATCACCTCTACTGTAAATGCCTCCTCCTTGTTTTTGGGCTTTATTATTTGTAATTAGGCTGTTCCTAACAACAAGTGAGCTATCAGTAGACAAATAAATACCTCCACCCTGAGTAGCCTCATTATCTCTTACTGTGACACGCTTTAGAGTTAGTTGAGGAGCTGGTCTGTTTGAACCCTTGTATACCCTCATAGAACCACCATAGTTTTGAGAGTAGCCGTTAATAAGTTTCATGTCCTGCAACCCAACATTAGCACCAATAATATCAAAGTGCTGCACAATATTATTACCACTTATCGTTAGATTATCAATGCCTGTTCCCTCAATAATCAAATCTTTATTAAAAGTAATCCTGTTTTCTAATACTATAGTTTGTGTTGTGCTAAAAACACTAGGGTGAAAACCTATAACGTCTCCAGCAGCAGCTTCTAGGATTATGTAGCGCAAAGACTGACTACCACTATCACTAGTGTTCCTAACATATCTAGGAACAACATTTACTCTGAAACTGCGAGAAACTCGGTTACCGTCAGGATCACGTACCACCACAGTTACTCTGACTTTTTCTGTCTTGTCAGGTACAGGTGTTAAATTTACTCTACAAGGAGAGTTGCAACTCTTCCAAGGCTGGTTAGGAATCACTGCTCTTTTCCGAGAGTTTACCTTGAGCCTAAAACTATTATTATCTGGGTCAGTAACTCTTACATTAACCTTGATAGTTCTGGGATTATTGGTATTGCGAATCACTGATTGGTTACGAATAGGAGAAATTACTGGTATTTCTCCTGTAGCTTGTGTTAACAGTTGAGAAACTTTGCTAGATGGCTGTCCTGTTGGCACTACCTCCACCCTAAGGTTAGCTCTACTCTCTTTACCTTTTACCATAGCCACTAATGTTAAGTCATAGTTACTCAATACTGCTTCTGCTGAAGCCTCCACACTAAAAATGCCTTGACCATCTGTACTCAAACTAGTGCTGTCCAAAAGCTCTTCTGGCAAATCCTCAACATAAAGTTCAAGGTCGTCTAGGCTCTTCATGCCCTGCATAGTGATGGCAATTTGACCACTATCACCTTGGGCAACTATTAAACTCTCCTCACTAAGCTCTAAACGAAAGGTACTAACCTCTTCAGCTGTTTCTATAGTTGGAGGCTTGGAAGTGCTTGAACATGCTGCTAAGAAAAGACCAAGCAAGAAAACTACTAATAAAACTACTATACGTACACTCTTCCCAAAAAGAGAAGTTTGCAATTGCTTGCTATGGAATTGTCTAATTGTAAAATCTATATTAATAAAAGTCATTTTGTTCTCCTTAATAGTCAGTTAGCTAGTGCTAACCGCTTAAATAGAGATTAAAAAAATGACCGTCATACCAGCATCACATTTGGTGTAGTGCTATGTGACGCTGGCTAGTAAATCAACACTGGAAGGGAAATTGCTAGACTAATTTGAACATGGCCCCCCCGATCTTTCCACTTTCACCTATTAGTTTTCTAACCCTTGATAGACTTTATGCCAAGTACGCTGCCCACATTCTGAACAGCGCATTAGCCTTCTTGGGTTACCTTTAGCTTTCCACCTAATGCCACCCATTTCCCAAACTGACCTTTCAAAACCACAGGTACACTGTACCATCCAGCTAAGTGACTCAGCTCGCATGCTTTCTGCCCAAGAGCGAGGCAAAATTGCTGTAAAAAATTTCTGTATTAAAGTCATTATTAATTACTCCTTCCTTGCTAAATAAAAAGTGCTATTGCTTGGACATTTTTCTTGTAGATAACCATAATTAAGTGCTGCCAATTCAAAAACTGGCAGCACTATTGCTTAAAAACAATGTGTCTTACTATCTAAAACTAAAGCTAGTAATTTGAACTCCATTCTAGAGTAGTAAATATATCATCTGTACCATCACCATTAAAGTCACCAAAGGCAAGTCCTGTGGTTCTAGTGTAAGGTGGTATTTCTGTATAGTGTCCACTATTGATTCGTTCCCATCCGCTATTACCACCATAGGAAACATACCATTTTTTACCCTCTTCACGGAATACATCAGTCTTACCATCTCCATTGAAGTCAGCAAACCTTAACTCTGAAAGAGTATGAATAGAGGGACCTAACTTTTTCCATCTACCTTTACCACCAGAAGACATATACCAATTTCCTTCTGTTGTTCTAAAAACATCTGTTCTACCATCTCCATTGAAATCACCAAAGCCAAGCCTATCAAGAGTTACACCAGAATAGTTTAGCACTTGCCAAAGGCCACTGCCACTATAAGACACGTACCAGCGTCTATTTGTTGTTCTAAAAACATCTGTTCTACCATCACCATTGAAATCACCAAAGCCAAGCCTATCAAGAGTTACACCAGAATAGTTTAACACTTGCCAAGGACCACTACCGCTATAAGATACATAAAAACGTCCATTTACTGCTTTAAAAACATCTGTTCTACCATCACCATTGAAATCGCCAAGGCGTAGCCCACTAAGGCTATTTGAGGAAGAGTTTAGTACTTGCCAACTACTAGTACCATTATAGGATATATACCACTTTTTCTGACCACTGTGGGTGCGAAAGACATCAACCTTACCGTCACCATTGAAATCACCTAGAGCAAGGTAAGGCAACTTAGTTCCAGAATAGGCAAGTTGTTGTAACTGGCTGCCATTAACATTAGAGTGTAAGACCATCCAGTTTCTAGCATAAAGCCAGTTAACAGCATATATATCTCTAATACTTAGGGCATCTCGTTGCCCCATAAGATAACTAGCAGGATTATTACCTATAGCTTGAATGGTAGGCCCTACACAGTTACCAGCACTATCTTCCTTACAAAAAGCGTCTGGTTCATAGTGCATAATGGAAGCATAGTCATATGGGCCCACATCCAAACCATCTTTAACACGGCGTTTAAAATTATGCTTACGCTTCTTCGCAATATTATCCTCAATAATTTCAATGTAATCATCTCTATCTTGACGATTTTGCTCATGCCATAAGCCAACTGCATGGCCTATCTCATGAATTAATGACCCTACAGAACAATCTCCAGATGATGTAAGCCTAATTTTTTGCATACCACCTTGTCTACCAGCAGCAGATGAGCAAGCATTCTTACTAGATCCTTTAACAAATTTAACATAGTCCTCGTGCTGAGACTGTCTAGCAACAAATCTAATACTTGTCTTAGATTCCCATTCGGCAATGGCGTCTTGAATGTTTTGTTGGCCAGACATTGTTACGCTCGAGTCAATAATATAAGGAATAACACCATTAGGCCAACGATAGTCTTTTTCGCTTGTCCACAAACACCGCCAGCCACATTTCTTATCGTGGAAAATAGCTTGGGGGTTTAAGCGTAGGCTTTCTAACTCCTCAGCTGTACCTAGTATTATGTCGCCCTCGAACATTGCCAAACCATCAACAACCTCATAAGTTATAGCTTCTTCTCCCCCAGAGGTATTAAAGATAATAGAGCGAACATCATAGTCCTGAATGTCTTCTTCTGGTTTTTCTACAACTGCTTCTTCTACAACAGGTGAAGGGCTAGAGGTGCCACAAGCTACTAAAAAAAACAACAATCCAATAATGAAATAAATTTTCCAGTTCATTAGAATTCTCCTTAAGGCAAAGGCATTCATAAATTCGCCACTAGAGTTTGTGGCTTCTGCCTTTACAAAAAAGAGCTTAGTAAGTGAAGCGTTCAACCAGCGTCACATCAGCATCACATAGTACAAGGCAATGTGTGACGCTCGCTTATAGAACCAAAGCTAGGATTGCAATTCAAGGAGTTTAGTGCTAGTTTATTTCTAAATAAACATTGTTCGAGATACCTTTGTTTGTATTTTACCCTATACGGATTCTGTAGCTAATCAACTTGCGAGTAAAAGTTAAGGAATTATCAAAAGCACTCCTTCTTAGTGAGCAGAAAACCCTCCCTTAAAGCCTTGTCCTAGAAACATCTCAAAATTATCAAAAAGTGCATCAAAGAACTTCTTATAGTGGGTAAGTTCAAAGCATTTAATTCATATGTTAGCAATTTTAAGAAAAATGTAAGTTAAAAATAATAGTTTTGTCACTAACAATAATTAATATATTAGATAGTGATTGTGATGAGCATAGATAGTTTTATTCTTAACAAAGATTTCAACATAAGCTACCTAGATTCAAAACTCGCCTAGAAGCTTAGGCAAATCTCACAGAAAGGTATAATTAAAATGAACCAAGGATACAAAATACCCCAAAACGACTTTGAAGTTATTGAGAAGTTTGATTCTTACGAAGATGATGAACTAGCAATAAAAATGATTGAATTTTATCAAGAGCAAAGAGATAGAAATGTATCCTTAGAAGATGCATATCTTAACACCCTACAGAATTGCAGGACTTCGCAAAATATTATTAGATTAGTTCAATCTAATACAGATGGTCAAATCACTTTGCAATATGCGTTTTGATCTGTCAAATCAAATGATTAATATATTGTTTATGGGTTAAAAATGGACACATAAATTTTCTGTTGCCCAAACCTTGAAAGTCTTGAAGGCTTTCAAGGTTTTTCCAAGCACTATTTTATAAATGTCCAAATCTTACTTGTTTAGAGTATATTGTTTAGGCAAATTGGTTTTGCATAGGCATTGGATGTATTGAAGTTAAGCATATAGGGTTTGCAGCTTTATCTTCTACGGTTTTACAAATAATATCTTGAGTTGCACTAAGGTGCTCAGCAAACCAACTTTTTGCATATTCATACAGCACTTCTAATAACTCTACATAATTGCCATCTTTTTCTAGCTTATCTTTTAATCCCTGATAGATAACTAGAAATTTATTATTTACCTCTTTTACCTGTTCACTAAATTGCTCTACATTTCTAGCTAGCCAATCTTCTTCATAAGAGATGTGGGCTCTTATATAGCTACCCAAAACCACAGCAGCCCTTTTCACTTTCCCAAAATCTGGCTTGTCTTGATTAGCTAACTTCCCTAAGTTACTAATAGAGGTCATTATTTTTCGATGTTCCCTATCAACCTCATCTATCGTTATTAAGTGTCCGTTGTTCAATAAAGCCTTCATATATTTAAGAGTAATAAAGTAAAGTAGTTTTTTATAAACATATCGTTACCAAAAATAAATAAATCGTTAAGTTAAAACATAAAAAACATTATCATGAAAATTCATAATGCTTAAAATTGCAATATTTTAAGGCCTGACCAACCAGTCAACATAAATTCTTGTTTCCCACACGACATGCCATTGACTCGTAATTCTACTATATGTTTCCCCGGGTAGAGTTTGCGGGTGGTCATGATGCGCAGAGGATGTTTTTTTGTAAGGGTAATCGTTTTGTTCCCAACTAACTGCTTCTTGGCAATTTTGAATGTTTTTGGTGCTAGAGTACCATTGGCTTTTTTGAAGTGCAGATGGTAGTCGATAGCCAGATGGTAAATGCTTCTTGAGAACATCACGAATCCAGTAGATACGCTCGAGCAATTCCAGCTCGGGAAATTTGGCTAGTACCTCCTTTTGGAAAGCTTGGCTAGCAAATTCTGGGTACACCAAGGCAATTTCCGAGGTGATTTTCTGGACTTTTTCAGAGTTGAATAGATGATCTTTGAGTGAAAAACGTTCTTTAGTAGCTGACATATATAAAAAGCTATTCACCTAGTCTAGCAAGAATCTCTTCTGCTTCTGCATACTCAGGGATTTCATTTATGTCTATCATAGGAGTAATACGATTTAATAGCTTTGTAAGTAATGAATGTGATTCTTCTTTTTTACTTTTTTGCCAGTACTTTGCTAGCGCTAGACTTGCCCGCAACTCTAGCATAGAAGCATTTTGTTGTTCAGCTACAGCTATAGCTTGTCTGAGGTTATGTTCAACTTCAGTGGTTTCTGCTCCTAATTCCTGCAGCCACTTACCCTTAAGGCAATGAAGTTGAGAAAGGTAAAAGAGTTCATCTCTTTTAGTGCTGTGGTCAAAAGCTTCCTCGAGCATATCTAGAGCATCATTGTGTTTGCCTACTAACCATAAACCTTCGGCTAGCATAGCTAGTGAGCATGAACCCAGAATAATTCCTCCTGCCATTCTAGTAATGGTCATGCCCTGCTGCATTTCAGCAACGCCAGTTTCTACTTGTCCCAGTTGTGCTACAGCCCAACCATGATAGATAAGGCCCCATGCCTTCCAAAAGGCATAGCCATACTCATCTGCTAACTCTAGAAGTTCCTCAGCTATAGATTTTAAACCAGAAAAATCATTTCTAAGCTGATAGATGGTGAAGCAAACGCCTAGAAAAAATGCTCTACTTGCCGCATGCTTAAAATTAGTCAGAGGTTCTTTAGTCATTAGTGCCTTAGCTTCCTTTAACCTGCCCTTAAAACAAAGTGCCCAAGACAAGATTGGCATTAGTATTACACGCTGGTCATGAGTGTAATGGTAAATCATCTTCTCATGGCTAGCCTGATCAAAATTGATGTAACGAAGAAATGAATATCCTAGATCTATAGCCTTATCGTTATAACCAAGCAAGAAGTTAGCTAGTGTTAATAAAGTTCCTGCTGTAGCTAAATGTGCTAAATCTTCTTGCCTATTAGCTATTGCCTTAAACTCACTCGAGCAATCTAAGAAAGTTTGAATTGACAAACTACTGTTGAAAAGAGCGTAATGAGCTAGTCCTGCATAAATAGTCATCAATTGGGAGCTTGTTCCTCCAATTTGATGGCAAAGCTCTAAAGCATGCTCTAAGGTAATCCGCACTCGTTCTGATTGAAAACCTTCAACAGGTAAAAGTGCCATGCCTAAGCCAGCTTGAAGTCCTAGTTCTACAGACAATAGTTTTGGTGTAATGGTCAATTGACTCATAATAGCTAACCCACGTTCATAGTAACCAATAGCCTCTTTGTTAGAACCTAATGCTTGTGCTTGCTGTCCAGCAACTAACAAATACTCAAAGGTTTTTTCAAAATTGCCTGATTGCTCAAAGTGCCATGCTAGTTGTGCTGCTATTTTCTTGGCTTTCTTACCGTACATTCTTTCTAACACTAATGCTATATCTTCATGCAGATAGGCGCGCTCAGCCTTATCTAATTTGCTATAAATATGCTTTTGAAAAAGATCATGGCGAAAACGGTAATGAGAAAGCCTTTTTTCACCAAGTCGTTCCATCTTTTCTGGTCTGACAAGCTGATGTCGCTTGCTTATCTCGCCACTCAGGGCGTGGATAACTTCGCGTTCACTTCGCTGCTTTACTTGGGCAATTACTTCACCAATAAATACCTTGCCCTGCACACTGGCTATACTGAGCAATTCACGTTGATTGCTAGGCAAACGATTGACATAAGCCTCTATAAAACCTTCTATTTTGGCTGGCAAAGTCTGCCAATCTATATTAACCTTAGCAAACCATTTACCATCTTTTTGGTAAACATTGCCTCTTTCCTTCATAGCTTTTAGTAATTCGGCAGTAAATAATGCATGTCCTTGTGTATGTTTAAAGAAAGCTTCTCTAAAAGCATCATCAAATTCATTTGGCTCACTATCAAGATAAGAATTTACAAATTCACGCTCATCATCTACCTTTTGCTCATCTAAATTAATGGAGATATCACCATAGAGACCCTGTAACTCTGCTATTATTCCCAGCATAGGATGTGTTTCATCTATTAGTACATCACTAGGTTTGTAACTGCCTATTATCAAAATACGGCTTTCTGTTACTTGTCTGCTTAAGTAATTAAAAAGCTCTGCTGAAGAAACATCTACCCAGTGTAAGTCTTCTAAAATAAGTAGAATCGGCCTAACTTTTGCAATAGCTTTTAGAGCACTCACATATAGGGTAATTATTCTGGTTTGCTCGAGCACCCCCAAAGTCTTCATACTAGCTACTTCAGCAACTTCTTTAAACCAAGGTTCTTTGTCTAAACCTGCTAAGGCTAACCTTTCTAATAAAGTTGGTCCACTAGAAAAACTACTAATTAAGTCTGGAGCATGTTTTGCTATCTGAGGTACTGTTTCCCCCATTGCTTCCCATAAGAGTTTGGCATTAGCTGTACTAATTAGCCCTCCATGCCACTTTGCCTCTACATCACCTAGTAATAGCAGTAAAATATCTCTAAAAGGTAGGTAAGGATCTCCAGCTCCTGCTTGCTGTTCACAGTAGCCAGTTAGCACTAGCAAGTCTGGACTAGTATTTAATACCTCATTAGCAAATTTTTGTAGTAAATACGATTTCCCTTGACCAGCACCACCTTGTATCAGCCTAACCTGCCCTTTGCTAGCATAAACACTTTCTAGTGCTTTCTGCAAGCAGCTTAACTCTTCTGTTCGGCCTACAAACAGTGTTCTCTTTACTAAAGAAGCCTTCTCCTCTAAAAAAGGTGGTGGTGTAAGGTTCTTGGGTAATACTGCTTTATTATCAAAATTATTTTCCGGGGGCTGATTGCCTCTTTCTTCTTGTTTTAGTAAAATTTGGACTTCTTTTAAGCTTTCCTCTGTTTTAGCTGTTAATTCGCTATCAACCTGAGGGGCTTGTAATAAAAGCTGTAAGTCATCCTCATCCAAAGCTTCACCTTGTGACCAAGCTTTATGAAAATCTTCTCTGGATAGCTCATTATGTATCTTTTTTAAACACTTCTCATAAGTTTCGTGACACCTTGGCGGTAAGGGGAATTCCATTTTTTCCCTGAGTTGAGTTGCTAGCGCTAATAGCTGGCATGCCCTTTCTAACTCGCTTTGCAGAATATATAACTTTGCCATAGACTCTAAGACCTCAGGCACAGCATACTTTGCTTTAATGTCTTGGTATATCTCTAAACTTTGAACATAAGCATTCTTTGCTTCAGCCAAATTGTTGGCTTCTTCTAAAAGTTGCCCTTTAGCAAATAAACCATCAGCAAAAAGCCGCCTTTTATCGTTACTCGAGCAAAAGCTAAAGTGTTGCTCGAGTACATCTTGTGCTCTTTGTACTTCCCCAACCTCTCTCATTACATTAGCTGCCAGAGGAGCCAAAAGTACAAAATGGTAGGCAGTGCCTATTTCACTAGCATAAGCTAAACTCTTCTCAAAAAACTTCAGGGCCTCTTTAGCATGGCCTAGATCGTAAACTAAACTGCCTTGCCTACAAAGCATCCAACCTATAATTTGCTTGTCTCTTACAAACTGTATAAGACTTTCTGCTTCTGTAAGTAGCTCTTTTACTTTTTCATAATTACCTAGATACTGCTGAGCCCAAGCAAGATTAATAAGTATAAAATGCGTGCTACCCCTATCATTTAAAGAGTTTTTAAGTATATTCAAACTCTGTTGAAAATAAGCATTAGCACTGTGAAAATCGCCCTCTAGGACATCGCACCAGCCTAAATTGTTTAGTGAAAGAGCCTCACCTCGCAAATTTTTGACGCTATGATGTAAAGCAAGTGCCTCCTCAGATTTACTTCTTGCTTCAGTGTAATTATCTAAACCAATAAAGGTCCATCCTAAAGTACTTAGTGTTTTTGCAACATTGTGCTTATCACCTATTTCTTGCCATATCGCTAAAATATCTTCTAAGTAAGTTCTTGCTTTTAACCAATCACCTTTAGTGTTTAGCAAGGTAGCCAAGGCGTTAGTTGCTTTTGCTCTAAGCTCAGGATAAGCTTGTGCCTGTGGTAAGGCAAGAAGTTTTTCTAAGATTTCACTACCCTCACCTAAATGACCATGCACTACTAAAAAAGGCCATATCGCTACTGCAAGATCAAGACCTAGTTTTACTTCTTTAGCTTTTTCTGCCCAATCAAACACTGCACAAACGTTATGGTACTCTGCTTGAAGTTGCCCAAGCCATTTCGCTTGCTCTGCACCAGTAAAATGTGGAGCGGCTTCTAGAGCAAGGTTTAAAAAGTACTCAGCATGGGCACGTTGCAAAACTTGTAAATCTTCTATTTTTATTAGCTCTTTATTAATCTTATCCTCAGAAAATTTTTCTGCAGCAAAGCGCCTAATTAGTAAATGCAAGTCAAATCTGCCTGTGTCATAACGTCTTAATAAAGACTTACTGGCTAGCTCGAGCAACACTCGAGCAACAGCCCCTGCAACTTTCTGAGCTGCTGTACGGTCAAAGCCTCCTCGAAATACTGATAGGGCAGCTAAAGCCTGTTGCTGCTGCGCACTAAGATGTTGCCAGGAAGTATCGAAAACCGCACGCATGCTGTGGTGACGTTCTGGCACATCCTGTCCAGAAGCACTCAAGAAACCTAAGTCTTGCTCTAATTCAGCAGCAATATCTGCTATACTCATTATGCGAACCCAACTAGCTGCCATTTCTATAGCCAGAGGTGAACCATCTACCAGCTGGCATATACGAGCAATAGCAAAGTATTCATTTGGGTCAGGAGTAACACCATTTCTAAAAGCAGTTTGCTTAAATAGTTGCACTGCACTAAAATCTTCAAGAGATATATTTTCTAAATTACTTGATTTGGAAGGGTAACTTAAACCATTGACCTCATAAAGCCACTCACCTTTTAAGTTTAGAGCTGCTCGAGAGCTAACCAGTAACTGCACTCCTAATGCTCCCTGTAAAAGCTCATTAAGCCACTGTGCATGGTTTACAAGCTGCTCAAAGTTATCTAGGAATAATAGTAAGTTTTTATTGTTTAAATAGGTTAGGAGTTGCTGCTGGGGGTCATTTCCATTTATTGCTAAACCCAACCCTAACATTATAACGTTTATAAGTTCTTCTTGAGTTTCTACATCTGCTAGGGGAACAATGCAAACCCCATGCTGATAGTGATCTGCCAAATTTACAGTAGCGTATAATCCCAACCGACTTTTACCAGTACCACCAAGGCCAATCAGAGTCAACAACCTACATTCCTTGTTAGCTAGAGTTTCTGTAATAGCCTGCAGATCTTCTGGGCGCTCAACAAAAGGGGTTAAATCTTTAGGGAAAGAACCTGTTTTTACCTTAGGGGCCTTAGGTTTAATCTCAATAACTGATCCTAAAGGTTGTTTTGGTAAATCCTGTACTTGCCCCAAATCTGCTCGAGCTTTCTTAGCTAGTTCTGTAGTAATGGCTAGTGGCTCGAGTGCCATTTCTGCTGCAAGTGCTTTGCTAAAATGCTCGTAAGCAACAAAAGCTTGCTTGCTTTCTGAACTTCCCTGTGTACACTGCAAGAAAAGCTGTACAATTTCTTCGTCTAGTGGATCATCGTCAAGTAGTTTTTGTAAAAGCTCGCTGACTTGATTAAGCTCTCCTACCTCAACAAGCTCCTTAGCTCTAGCAGCAACAGAATCACGCCACAAAGCATGGAGCATTTCTCTATTCTCTGCAAACCAGTCATCTAAGCCTATTAAACCTAGCGAACCTACATCGCTAAGAAATTTGCCTTGGTAAAGTCTGATTGACTCTGACCAGTTTTTCTGCTCTACAGCTTCACAGAAAAGCTTTACATCACTTTCAACCAGATAGCGAATGCGCTTTTTCTCAACCTCTAGATTTTCAGCCCAGCTGAGTTTCTTTACTCTATGAAGCAAACTACGCAAGCGACTTTTAGCAACATCTTCGCTGTCCTCTGGTCTGAGTAAAGTGGCCAGTTCATCTCTGGTGACCCAAGTGTCTTGGCAAGCTAGGTAACATAGCAAAGCACTAGGCATTTGCCAAGAAAACTCTTGCCAATTTTCTTCTTGTTTTACTCGAGATTTACCTAACAGTTCAAGGTAGAGTGCCACACAATTAGTTTACTAGCTACTTCATATCACTTGCAAATGACCTCCCCTAACAATATAAGGTACCTCGAGCAAAAACTAAACTAGTTTAGTGGTTTTCGAGAACTAATCAAAATAATCTAACAACCGTAATCGAGGAATAGATCAAGTTCTCCTTCCTCTAATGCATTGGCAAGCTGGTGCAACCAAGCTGCAAAGGACCATGCAAGCAACTTGCGATTGGAATCATCGTGCTGCATTTTTATCACCTGACCGACCTTTCCACCTTTAGTTGGTGCAAGGTCGATGCAAAAATGATCGCCACCCCCATTAGAAGCAAAGGGAATCCAGCCACGATTCCACCAATCAGTGGCAACTCCTTTGTCAGGCGTCGCCAATCGATCTTCGAATTCACCAGAGTCATTGAGTTGGTTCCAAAACTTCCAGTCTTGGAAGATGTCTTTTATTTGCCGAAGAAAGAATGTTCCAAATTTATCAGGGATAAAGTCACACTCTTCTTTTTGACCATTATGGATAGAGTATGACTCAACAAATTGCTTAGGTAATGTGGTGCCAAGTTGAGATTCCAATTTCCGGATTTGATCAATTGTCGCACCCTCGGCTAGGCTGTTTCTTTGCTTGGGGGCATTATCAGTGAGCCGCTTTTCAATTTGTTGCCAAGAGGCTTTCACATTGGGTGGTTGTGTTGTTGCTTTCATTGTCATCGACAAGGACTTCTATATTTCTAGTCACTAGTTGTAACAAGTATGCTTCTAGGCCTATAAGCTTTAGCCCAAAGATCAAGGCGTTCATGAAGGGAATCAGGCTGACCAAGAAAAGGGATTTTATCTACAGTTCTGGCAAAACCTCCAGCCCAACTATCATATTCGTTTATTCCTGCTTCACGCGTAATGCCAAGTTCATAAAGTCTACTCATAGTCGAGCCACCATGAGCTGCTGCTAAATATTGAGTGGGAACGAATTGCTTTACAGGGTTGCCCAAGCCACTTGCAAATTCAACCCAAGGCTCTAAAGATTCAGGAGTTAAGATCCTAGTAAATGTTCGGAAAAACCAATTATCGAGAGTATCACTTCTTGGTACATTTGGAATTACTGTTTCCTGTATTTGAATACCTAAATTGTCACCAAAAGCTTTATAGTGACTAGCCAGCCAGTGTGCCCACATACTTGTTTCAAAAATCTTAGCCATATCATCAACAAGAAGGAGTTTGGGCGGCGTAAAGGCCAGCAAGACTTCCTCCAACAAAGTATTGAGTGCAGCCTTTTGTTTTGCTGGTTCAAAATTATCCCAGTAACAAGAGGCGTTATTAGGCAAATTCAAACTTGCAATAGTAGCACTAACATCAAGGCTTTTGAGGCTTCGATATTGCTCAGAAACATAGTTTTTTAGCATCTTAGTTACTACTCCGGGAAGCCTGCTCGAGGTTTGAGGCTCCATAGAAAACCCCCTGAAAAGGCTGCGTCCTTGCCCAAAGCCTGCTTTTAGTGCTTCATCAACACCTTGTACTTCAGGGATTCCTGCTTTAATGCCAGTTTCTGCTGCGTCAATTAGAATGCCTGCAACATCTATGGTTAAACCTTCTAATACCTGTAAGCCTTTAGAAGCAAACTCTAAACTCTGAGCAAGTTCCTCGTTACGCTTACCAAGTGCTCCAGAAAAGTTTGTATAGGAAATTTCGTAGGCGCTTGCAACATTATTTACTTCTTCAAGCCAAATCCGCTCGTTATCATCTCGAGCTTTTTTCATTTGCTCGAGATAAGCCCTGAGGTTTCCTATAGCCTCCTGCTTGATTCTTCGCCGTGCTGCAAGCTGGTCCTCCTCAGGTGCTTGCCAAGTAAAAGCAGGTTGTGTCAGTGCCAATGCAGCCTCATTTAAGACTTCGACTAAACCAGCGTCCATCTGCTCCATTTTTTCTTCCCACCCAACCATTAAAGCTTTGTGCTCATCAGCTTTTGCCATGAGTTGTGCATAGAGCTCAGGATCTCTTACCGAAACTGCTGTAGCCTGATTGAAATAAGAGAAAAACTCTTTACGCTCGGCCTCGTATGATATCTTGTATTCCCAATGTGTAAATCTATTCTCAAGCGCTAATCCTAGGGTACTCTTCACACTGCTCATTTGAGTATCAAGCTGACTTTTTCTTTCTGCAAAACCTGCAAAGGTTCTATCAAAGCAAACCTGATCCCAAGTATTAAGGGGTGTTTCAACTGAAAAGCTTGCTAACATGTTTTCAAGGATTTTTACTTGTTCTGTAAAATAGTACCTTGGAGCAGGTAATTCATACTGCAAATGCCCTGCGAGCATGTGTCCAGAGGTAGTTGTCCAGATGGCTTTGTTCCACCACAACATATCCTTTCCTCCCCGAACCATACCTATGTTCTTGCTATTACTATTATTTTCCATTAAAGTAAAGGATTCAAACTTCTCTTCATAATCACTATCTATAGCATCAACGAATTGTTGAATGTTTTGTTTATAGTTGCTAACCTCATTAATATCTTCAGCAAAAGATATTTGGGGTATTAAGATCAAATATAGTAAAACTGTAAGTTTCATTATCAAGTGTTGTGGGCTAAAGTTTAATTTTTTAAAGTGTATCATTATTTTTCCTTCCTGAAAGTTTATTTAAGCCGATTTAAAACCCTAGCTTAGGGAAAAATTCTTTTATAGTTAGTCAAAGCATATATTCATGCTTTGCTCATTTAATATTTTAGGGAAGGCATCTTCCCAAAATCTTCCCAAGTCTCTACAATGGTAAATCCTAAATTATTAGCCTAAAAATGCTTGCTTTACTCTCAGCAATTGGTAGGAGTTTAGAGGTTTTTGATAATGTTGTGCAAGACTAGTGATTGTCAAGAAAGGAAAAGTAGACCAACATTTCTTGGGATAAAGTTTTATATTAAAAAACTCAACATCTAGTCCCTATTAATTGCTGTCCCTAACAGAAAGAGGATTAGGTGTTAGACACCTTGTTTATGGAAATGGATTTGATCAAATTGCATATCGTAATTATAGCACCCTATGGTAAATATATGATTTGAGGCCTAACCTACCTCGAGCTGTTCTCAAGGTTTTGCATCAATAGGGAATAATAACAATTAAGATTAATTCCCTCTTTTTTCTAAAGCATAGGCCACCAGTTCAGAGATTCATATCAGAGGTATATTGTGCGAATTGGTATAATTTCTGAATCAATTTATATAATGTATGCTAGATTCTAAAGCAGAGATTCACTGCTTAACATATATACTAAAAACAGTTGCAAATGCATACTCAAAACGCTCTGTATTGTTTTACGTGACACAAAGTGTCTCAGGTAGGGATTACCAAGTAGAATTTGGAACCGATTAGCAGGCGGTTGAACATAGTGCTTTTAATATTAGGGATATAATATTTTTGTGGAGTTAACTGGAGAGCGACACCAAAAACTAACCAAAATATTTGCAAAAGCTTTCCCTAGCAAGCAAAAGTTGACTGAGATGCTTCAATATAAACTTAATAAGAACTTAGAAGATATTACAACAGAGGATGGTTTAGGAAGTATAGTCTTTGAACTTATAAAAGCAGCAAAAGCTGAAGGATGGCTCAAAGATCTTATTTTTGCTGCTCAAAAGCAAAACCCTGGCAATGAAGATTTAGCAAACTCAAACTTAATACCTAACAATTTGCCAAAACGCATAAGAGGCAAGTTAATTGGGCGTGAAAAGGATTTGCAGAATATCAATGAAAGTTTAACTACTCCTGATTGCTCATTAATTTCCCTAGTAGGTCAAGGAGGTGCAGGTAAAACCCAACTAGCTTTGCATTTGGCCAAAAAACAGCTTATTGAAGGCAATTTCTTTGATGGAGTGTTTTTCATAGAATTTGAGACACTTATCAAAGCTGAAGACGTGCCAAGCGCTATATACCACACTTTAAATAGTGAAAGTAGAGTAAAGTCTTGGAAAGAAATAACGGGTTTTTCCTTAAGTGAAGATAAAGTAAAAGTACAGTCTTGGAAAGAAATAATAGACCGTGTAGGTGGTAAGCAGATACTTTTAGTGCTAGATAACCTTGAACACCTTATAGCTGAAATTGGTTTTGACATTAAGTATCTTATTGAAGAGTGTTCTAATCTCAAATTATTGTTAACCTCTCGAGAAAAACCTCGGTTAAAAGAGAAAGTTTTTGAAATAGATGGTTTAACTTTGCCTAAGGAGAAAGAATTAACAGATGATTTTGAGTCTTATGCAGCTATAGGGTGTGTTGACAAGCAAAGTCAGAAATTGCACGCTTAAGATATGAAAGTTAGATTAACAGATGATCAATGGCAAAAGATCTTATTTTTTCTTAAGGGTCATAAGGTAGTGTGTATGTTTAGGAAATTTAGGATTGGTGATGAGGAGCAATGTAGAAGGTTTATTGAAGCAGTTCTTTGGGTAACAAGAAGTGGTGCTCAGTGGCGCTTATTGCCTGAAGAGTATGGAAAATGGAACAGTGTTTTTAAACGTTTTGACCGCTGGGCTAAACAAGGGATTTGGCAAGCCATGTTTGAATACTTCGCTGAGGATGCTGACATGGAAAGTATAATGATAGACAGCACCATTGTAAGGGCTCATTCTTGTGCAGCTGGAGGCAATGGAGGTAATGAAGAGCAGGAGTTGGGTAGAAGCAAAGGAGGGTACAGCACAAAGTTACATTGTGCTACTGATGCTTTAGGCAATCCCCTAAAGTTAATATTGACTCCTGGGCAACGTAATGATGTTACCCAAGCAGAAGAACTACTAGATGATTTAGAGGGTGAAAGAGTAATAGGAGACAAGGGATATGATGCCCAAGTGGTGCTAGATAAAGTAGAAGAGATGGGAGCAGAAGCAGTAATACCTCCGAAGGCCAATAGAAAAGAGCAAAGGGAGTATGACAAGGAATTTTACAAAGAAAGACATCTGATAGAAGTTTTTTTCAATAAGATCAAGCATTATAGACGAGTGTTCTCTCGTTTTGAGAAATTAGCCCGTAACTATTTAGCGTTTTGCCAGTTTACAGCGGTACTTATATGGTTACGCTAAAATTACTTCAAGTATCGTTTTTGATTTGTCATTTTTAGTATCCACACACCCTAGAACTATTCTTGTATTTAGCAAGGAGAAGGAAAAATAACTTTGCTCCAACCGCTGAAGATAAAGTTTCTATACTAGCAATTTGTAGGTCACTTGAAGGTTGGCCTTTAGGTATAGAACTGATTGTACCATGGATTGGACAGGTGCAACTGGCGAAAATAGCTCAGGAGATAGAAAATAATGCTCTCACATTTCAAAATAAGTTACTAGGAGATATTCCAGAAAGACACAAAAGTATACATGCAGTGTTTGAATACTCTTGGCAGTTACTTTCTAGTGAAGAGCAAAACACTTTTTGGCAGCTTTCAGTATTTCGTGGAGGATTTGAATTAGAAGCTGCTGAAACAGTTACTAAGACTGATATTTATGGATTAAGAGGATTATTAGATAAATCATTGTTGCGAGTTACCAAGGGTAGGTATAGCTATCACTTAGTGATTTATCAATTAGCTAAAGAAAAGTTGAAAGAAAAAGAAGGTTCTGAGGAGTGGTCTAGTATTCATTCTTTGCATGCTCAGTACTACCTAAATATGGCTGAAAAGTTGGCTAATGAACCATATAATGAACAAGAGGTAGAAATGGATAATTTTCGTGTTGCCTTACAGTGGAGTTTAGACAATAAAAATCCTGAAGAGGGATTAACTTTAGCAATCAAATTAGTACCTTTTTGGTTTGATAACGGATACTTGACAGAAGGTTACCAATGGCTTAGGAGCCTTTTAGATTTACCAGAACTTAGTTATAATGATAAGGAAATTCGTGCCAAAAGTTTGTACAGTGCGGGACACTTTGCTGTGGGTTTAGGTCGTCTCAAAGATGCTCAAGATTGTTTGGAGGATAGTTTAAAGATCTTTCGTAGTCTCAGTAATAAAGAAATGATTCCAAATACACTTAGCCTTTTAGGAGAAGTCCATTCCTCACAAGGAAATTATGAAACTGCTTCAGAACGCCTTGAGGAAAGCTATACACTACTTCGCAAATCTGTAGACGTTAGAACTAAAGTACAGACACTATTTAATTTAGGTCACAATTATCAGCGGCTGTTTAAGTTTAGTGAAGCTAAAGATAAATATGAAGAGTGTGTAAGTCTTGTCCCCCCAGAAGAAGATCCCCATAGGGTAGCTATAGTTAGATTGTGTTTAGGAGATATAGCTCGTCAACAATCAGATGATGAGTCTGCCAGAGATACTTTGAATAAGGCTATAGGTATATTAGAAAGTGTAGAAGATAAGCCCAATTTTGCTATGGCTAATTACTATTTGGGAATTGTTTATCTAAATTTAAAGGATACAGAAAAAGCTACAAACCACCTTGTAAAGAGTATAACCATCTTTCAAGAACTTAATTCAGATGCCATATACGATGTATTGGAGGAGTGTGCCCGTTTAGCTACTGTTAAAGGAAAATGGAAAGAGGCAGCAACAATTAAAGGTGCCTCGGAACAACTTAGATCATTATCTATAGAAAAAACAGAACGCCAAAGGCTTCAAGAGGTTTTATCAGATATTAAGAAGAGTTTGCCACGAGAAGAGTTTGAGCTAGCGTGGCATAAAGGCAAAAAAATGGCTTTAAATCAGATAGTTCATTACATTTTTAAGCAAATTACTATCTAGGATAAATCCAGTACTGATGTAGATATTCCTAGATTTAAAATGGATAAGCCAAGAGTTTTTTTGGTGAAGCCTCTAAAGTCTTAAACCCGTTTGATGTTCAGGCTCTCTAGGTCTGTTTAATCCACTATATTCTTGACTTGCCAATAACACTTGCCAATAACTTGAAAGTCTATACTCATGCTACTATTAAAGTGTATACTACTACTTATTGAGTGTTCAGGTTCAAAATTATTGATAAGGTTTAGATTAGTAGTCTTGTTAAATTCAAAAGTTTATTCTTTGAAAATGGGAATTGGTACATAGTTTATGTGATTTATGTTATATGCAATCAAATATTGAAACACTAATGAGCCCTGTTTGATAAGTAATTTGCGGCTCTTTTAGTTTAGAAAATTGTCTTTTACATAAGTTCTAGTTAGATAGGTTATTAGTAGGGCCAGACAATGAAAATTCAAAAATTAGCTATAGCAATTCTTGTTCTTATAACCCTTGTTGCTTGCAATGTAAAACCTGTATTACCCCCCATCATATATAAGTTAAATAATCCTTTTAGGCTTAATGATAGTGATTTGGAGTTAGATGCAGTGTCTCTTCCAAATGAATTCAATTCTATTTCAGGTTCAGATCTAGGAAACATTTTAGAAAGTGTTTCTTTTGTATCTGTGCAGCAAGGTAATCCCCTATGTAAGTCTGAATCTTCACCTAATAACTGCATAGTTACAGCTGAAGGTCTTACTATACAGAAATCTGTTCCAAACATACCTAACCTACCTCCAAATCCCAATACCATAATTAGTGACATAGGCTTTACTGAAGCTAAAATTGAATTACCTAAAGGTAAAAGTGTTGATGATTTACCCAACACATTTAACCTTACCAAGTTAGTTGGATATTTCTGGGCGCAAGATGGTAATATTGATTCTAAACCTGAAGACCCTGATCTTGAAGTACCTTTAAACTTAAATGATGATAGCCTTAAAGCAGTTGTTTTCACTAAAAAGGAGCCTTGCCCAGAGGAATATTGTATTTATTCTGTAGAAGAAGCTAAAGCTAAAGATGTAATAACCCTTGAAATTCCACAAGTTAGCGACTTTATAGATGTTTTTGGTAAAGGAACAGAAACCGAAAACACTGTTGGTTTAATCTTTGAAACTGATATAGAGAGCGATCAAAATAGTGCTCAGGAAAAGGATATTTTTGAAGATTCTATATTTACACTGACCTTAACCAATCCTACTGCTACAACTAAGGGGGTCAAAGACATTTCTAAGGCAGAACTTACTATCAACATAACGATACAATCAGGTTTAAATGGCAATGTAATAGTAACTGGTCCAAATGGATCCAAAGAATCACGAATTATAACTGAGAACAAAACATTAGATTTAGCAATTGGTAAGTATACCATTACTGCCAAAGATGTAATTAGTGGTAAAGAAACTTATACGGCTACAGTTTTTACAAACCCCATAAGCCTTGGAAAAGGTCAACAAACTGCTGTAAAGGTTCTATATGAGAACAATTGTAATAGTAATTATCTAGTTAATGACATTAATACTAAAGAGGATGTTGCCGCAATAAAAGCATGTCCTAGCATTATTGGTTCGGTTATTATTAGTAGCAATAATAATCTAGAAAGCCTTGACCTTACTGGTTTAACCAGTGTAAGCAATGATCTTGCATTCTTTAGTAATCACGCTCTAACAAATTCTAATCTTAGTGACTTGAGAAGTATAGGTGGTCACCTTGACTTTGCTGACAATAGGGTTCTAACAAGCGTGGATCTTGCCAACTTGAAAATTGTACGTGGCCACGTTGATTTCACTGATAATGATGTTTTAAAAGCAGTTGATCTCACTAATTTGACCCCTAGTGTGGGTGATCACATTCTATTTTCGGATAATGATGCTCTAGAAACGGTTGATTTGACTAACTTAGAAAGCGTGGATGGAAAGCAAGGGATTATCTTTGATAAAAATCACAATCTAAAAAGGGTTGATTTTACTAATTTGACCCGTGTGAGTGGTCACCTTGACTTCACTCTAAATGAAAAAGCTTTGACAAACATTGATTTGGGCAAGTTGGCTACTGTAGGTGGTAATCTAGGGTTCTTTAATAATAATAAGCTAATAAACATTGATCTTAGTAATTTGACTACTGTAGAGCAAGACATTGGCTTAGCTCACAATATTGCTTTGAAAGGAGTTAATCTTACTAATTTGACTGGCGTAGGTAATGAACTTGACTTCTCTAATAATTCTGCCTTAGTAAGCATTGATCTTCCTAAATTGACTATAGTTGGTCATGACCTTAGTTTTTTTGAAAACATTGCTCTGGAAAGTATTAATCTTACTAATTTAGAACGTGTGGAAGGTTCTCTTAACTTTAGTGACAATCTTGCTTTGACAACCTTTCGCTTTGGTAAGCCAAGGATAGATGTAAATGCTAACTTAGGAATCAGTGGTAATAATTTATTAACAAATCTAGATGAGTTAGCTAAAATTTATGTAGCTGGGACTAGTACAATTAACGATAATTTGCAACTGGATTGTACACCCTACAACAGTATTCCTTATCTATTAGCCTTTTTCCCTGTAACTGAATCAACTGGCAATCTTGTAGACTGCGCAACCAAATAGTCCAATAACTATAAGGAAATAAGTAGTAATGATGGTTGGAGGCCTATACACACTGTAAGAATATTGAAGGGGTTGGGGGTATTTTGAATGTAATATAGTCAAATGATTTTGAGTTGCAGTAGTTTTCAACATAATTCTGCCTTTCCAAAAGTATTTTATGACTTGGAATAGAACCACTGTTTAAACGCATTCGACTATGCAATTAGGCAGTACAGCCTGACTTGAAAGTTCACTCTTTACTTCGATATTTACTAAGTCAGGCAATTGTTCATCATCTTTAACTTCTCCTATGCCTGCTAGTTCAATTACTTCAGGATCTTGTTGTGGCATAAGGGTTTCTACTACTCATTAAACAATCTGAACTTATGCTTAAGGTTTATAGCCTCATATTTCATAAAAATTCTTTTCGCTATTTGTGCTTAATGCTGCAATTCTACAAAGTCTTATTAATCCATCTCTTCAGGAGTGTAGGGCATATCTTGATTAATCCACCATTTTATTAGCGCAAGCAAAGCACCGCTTATGTACTCCGCCATCATGGTAGAGAGCATATTTTAATCTTAGTTTTATTATTCACCATAAACTTTTTCTAAGGTATTAATGCTCACATGAGGCCACTCTGCAAGGCCGGGTAATCCATCAAAACGGGGGAAGAATTCTAGTATAACTACTTGTGCATACTGCAAACGTAACTTAGGTTTGCCATGTTTATCTTTTTCAGCAAATTCTTGAATCCAAAAGGTTGATTTCATAGCAGTAGCATTTGCCTGCTTGGTGATAAAAGGTATATTATCAATGCCACCCGTTTCATTCTCTGTATCAACCTCGAGCGTAGTTGTTCTTACAATATTTACAGACTCATTGGCTTTGGCTAATGGCGCAGTTGGTTTAGTTGGATCAAATACACCTTTAAACGGGTTGTCACGAAAGTGCTTATATGGTTCCAAATAAGGGTTTATCTCAATGTCTGGTGGCTCTGCACCAAAAGGCAAACCCCGAATTTTAAACCTAGAAAGATCAGGTGCACCTAAACTTCTACTACTTTTACCTAAAGCCAACACAGAATTACCATGGGGGATGAGTGCTAAGCGTGCAACATCAAAATCATTGGTAATCTCATTTGACATGTTCAACCAAAGACCGGGCTAATGATGAATTGGAAGACCCGGGCCTCCTGTCAAACCACTTTCTGGGAAATCAGCACTATCAGTTTGTTTTATCATCTGCTCATAATCAAGTGCAACAAGAAACTGGTCAGCTTCTGACTTCACCACAATCATCATGTCGCAAGCCACGATTTGGTACTGCCTTATCCACTAGTGAAAATTTTAGCTCTTCCTCAAACGAATTGACCATTACACGATAATTAAATTCACCTTTAGCAAACGGTAATGCAATCATATTCCAACCTTGATCAGGCACACTCTTCCATTTCCCGGGAAGCAACCTTAACGGGCCTAAATCATCATCATAAGCTTCTGCTTGGTAAACTTTACGAGCTTGGTATTTTTCCATATAAAATTCTCTCTTCCATTTCAATATTTTTCAAAATATGCATAGACAGCTTATAAACAAATTCACAACCTTGACGAAGTGCCTACTAGAAACTATACTTGTGAATGTAATGATCAATATATCTTTGCAAGTAACTAAATAATATGGGTCAAGAAATAGAGTCAGAACACTTCCAAAAACGTGACTTTGTTGCCTTTGAGCGAGCACTTGCTGCAGAGACAGCACTGTTAAAAAAGTGGTTTGATGAAGAACGTTTTACTGATGATGGCTTGGTATTGGGATTCGAACTCGAGGCTTGGCTAATTGACTTACAAGGCCGGCCAGCACCACTTAACGCCTCTTTTTTGGAACACTTGAATGATCCACTAGTAGTTCCTGAACTATCATGCTTCAATATAGAGCTTAATGGCACACCACAGCCACTAAAGGCTGGTTCAATATCGCGTCTCTACAAAGAATTAGAGGCAACTTGGCAACGCTGTAAACAGATGGCAGCAAAGCAGAATGTAAAGATTGCCATGATTGGTGTTCCTCCTACAGTCCGGGAAGAAGACTTGGTACTAGAAAACATCAGTGCCATGAAGCGTTACCATGCTCTCAACGAACAGATAATGCGTATACGTGAGGGACAACCAATAAAATTTGATATTCAAAAAGCTGAACACTGGACTTCAACTCATAATGATATAATGGTTGAATCTGCTGCCACTTCCTTGCAAATTCACCTGCAAATACCGCCACAAGAAGCAGTACAATATTCCAATGCAGCTAAGATGCTTTCTGCCCCTATGGTAGCAGCATGTGCCAACTCTCCTTGGCTCTTTGGTCATAGCTTATGGGATGAATCACGTATTCCACTATTTGAGCAAGCGATTTCTGTGCCAAACACTAGTAATCATGATTGTGCTCGAGTAGGCTTTGGTAACAATTATTCACAGCAAAGCCTTTTTGAATTTTTTGCCCAGAACCAAGAGGATTATCCTATCTTGCTACCTATGAAGTTAGATGATGAACAGGAAAAACTACCACACCTGCGCCTTCACAATGGCACTATTTGGCGTTGGAATCGGCCTTTGGTGGGCTTTGATGAAATGGGGAATCCACACTTACGCATCGAGCATAGGGTAACTTCTGCTGGACCTACTTTGAAAGACGTAATGGCTAACACTGTTTTGTTTTTAGGAATGATACAAGGTCTAGTAAAACATAGTAAGCCTATTAAACTATCGTTTGCACAGGCTCGAGACAATTTTTACCAAGCCGCAAAAAATGGCCTCAAGGCACAGGTAGTATGGAATAATCAAGAAGTGAGTGTACAAGAACTTTTGCTCAAAGAATTATTACCCCTTGCTCACACTGCACTGGAACAAATGCCCTTGGAGAAACAGGACTGGCAACAGTGGCTGGAAATAATAGAGGGACGTCTGCAAAGCGGCCGTAACGGGGCTAATTGGCAAAGAATGTGGGTAGAGCGTCATGGACGTGAAATGGCTGGACTAATGAAAGCCTATTTGGAACGACAGGGAAGTGGTAATCCTGTCCATAAATGGGATTTATAATGCTGAACATTATTACTGACTTACCTGATAATTTGCTCGAGTTAGAACCTAAACAACTCCATACTGTGCTACCGGGACCAACCTTAATCCATCTGCGTGGGCGGCGGGAACGCCCTCTATTTGTTTCGGTGTTGCTACATGGGAATGAAGACACTAGTTGGCTAGCACTACGTAAACTATTACGACAGTACCAAAATCGAGAACTGCCTCGTTCTTTGTCAATCTTCATTGGTAATGTTCAAGCAGCCCGCTACGGCCTACGAAGAATGGCAAAACAACCAGATTACAATCGTATTTGGAAAGGGGGCACCACTCCAGAGCATGCTATGACGAGTCAGATACTAGAGGAAATGAAAAATCGTGGTGTGTTTGCTGCAATTGACATACACAACAATACAGGTTTAAATCCCCACTATGGTTGTGTAAATGTATTGGAGCCAACCTTTCTCCATCTAGCCTGCATGTTTAATCGTACGGTAGTTTGGTTTACCTGTCCCGATGAAGTACTTTCTATGGCATTTGCTGCACTATGTCCTGCAGTAACAGTTGAGTGTGGGAAACCCGGTCAGGAACATGGGGTAGACCATGCTCTCCAGTATTTGGATGCTTGCCTTAATCTTGCAGAACACCCAACCCGCCCAGTGGCAGCACAAGATTTGGATCTGTTTCATACTGTAACAACAATAAAGATTCCAAAAGAGATTAGTTTTAGCTTTGACAACCCAGAATGTGATTTGTTGCTAAGAAATGACCTAGATCAATTAAATTTTCGAGAAATCCCAACAGGAACATCATTAGGTCGGGTTAATCCCAATCGTAATGTTTATCTTGAAGCTTGGAATGAAAAAGGAAGAACCTGTGGAGAAAATTGGTTTAGAGTAGAAGAGGGTGAATTGCGCACTACTAGGCCTATCATACCTTCTATGTTAACTCGTGACAAGCTAATCATCCGTCAGGATTGTCTTGGTTATTTGATGGAACGAATTGATTATCATAGATAAGTCTCACTTCTGTTTATTAAACAACCCCAAAAACCTCCCTAGCATCACTAATCTCGCCAGTAACTGCAGCAGCAGCCACCATCACTGGACTCATAAGTACTGTTCGTCCAGTAGCACTGCCCTGCCTACCTATAAAATTACGATTGCTGGTGCTAGCACAAAGCTCATCATCAACAAGCTTGTCAGGATTCATCGCCAAGCACATAGAGCACCCTGCCCCACGCCACTCAAAGCCAGCATCTAATAGAACCTTGTCAATGCCTTCTTCTTCACATGCTTTAGAAACAAGCTGTGAACCGGGTACAGCTATGGCTTTGATGCCTTCTTTCACTTTGTGACCTTTTAAGTACTTAACAACTTCTCTAAAATCAGACAAACGAGCATTAGTGCAACTTCCCAAAAAGGCTACATCAATTGGCGTACCTTTAATAGGCTTACCACCTTCAAGCTGCATATGTTTAAGAGCTTGCTCCACAGCTGCTTTATCACTATCAGGTACCTCTTCCACACTAGGCACATTTTCATTAATAAAAATTCCTTGTCCGGGATTTATACCCCATGTAACGGAAGGTTCTATGTCCTCGGCACGGATGTTAACCACATCATCATATTTACTATCAGGGTCTGAGGCAAAGGATTTCCAGCTTGCTATTGCTTTATCCCACTCAGTTTCTTTAGGGGAATAAGGGCGGCCCCGGAGGTACTCAAAGGTAGTTTCATCTGGGTTTACATAGCCACAACGCGCTCCACCTTCTATAGACATGTTACACACAGTCATGCGTTCTTCCATGGTGAAGTTGTCAAAAACACTACCACCATATTCATAGGCATAACCCAAACCACCATTGACACCTAAAATCTTTATAATATGCAAAATAACATCTTTAGCATAAACTCCCGGTTGCAATTTACCATCTACATTGATGCGACGAACTTTAAGCTTACTCATTGCCATAGTTTGCGTAGCAAGGACATCACGCACTTGACTCGTGCCTATCCCAAAAGCAATAGCACCAAAAGCGCCATGCGTAGCAGTATGTGAATCACCACAGGCAATAGTAGTACCCGGTTGAGTAATGCCTTGTTCAGGCCCAACCATATGAACAATGCCTTGATAACCAGTGTTAAGATCAAAAAAGGTTACACCTGATTCCTCACAGTTTTTACGAAGCTCTTTAATCATAGCGTCAGCTAAAGGATCATCAAAAGGCTCTACTCTTTGATGGGTGGGAACTATATGATCAACAGTAGCAAAAGTGCGTTTGGGGTAACGTACTTTTAAGCCTTTATCACGCAACATACCAAAAGCCTGAGGGCTAGTTACTTCGTGAATAAGATGCGTACCAATAAGCAATTGAGTTTGTCCATTAGAGAGTGTGCCTACGGTATGGGCATCCCAAACTTTTTCATAAAGACTAGGCATAAGAAATCCTTTCTGAAATCAAAAAACCCTCGGTGTTTAGGCCGAGGGTTGTGTTGGCAAGAATCACTAAATTTCAGCAAGTTACAACACAACCTCAAAGCCATCCTTACTCAGAATTAGATTATGAAGCATGACTGTAACTGCTAAATTCATACCTAAAAGTATATGTTTAGTTTAAGTGAATTGTCAACAAAAAAGAGCGAGTTATTTAAACCTCGCTCAATTTAAAAGGAGAAACAGTGAAAAAAAACTAATTCACCTGAATAATAAAAGCACAGACCTTGTCACACAAGAATCACAAAGATCATTTGCAACAAAAAAAGAGCGGGTTTGCTCAAACCACGCTCGAGTTGAAAGGAGAAACAGTGAAAAAGCCTAACTCACTTGAATATATAAAAGCACGGGTCTTGTCACACAAAACTCACAAAGATAATTTGCAACAAAAAAAAAGAGCGGGTTGCTCAGACCACGCTCGAGTTGAAAGGAGAAACAGTGAAGAAGCCTTAACTCACTTGAATATATAAAAGCACGGGTCTTGTCACACAAAACTCACAAAAAAATAACAGACAACTTATAGCAATAAGCAAAATCTATTTGTGACGGACTAAATCACAATAGAGTGAAGATATTTACAGTGAGATATTGCTACTTTTTATTCACATCTAGACAGTTATGTAGGCTTTTTAAACTGCTTCCTTACTTTTTGCTCGAGCAACCCTCTTCCGTTCATGCGAGTCAAGAAGCCTTTTACGCAAACGTAGATTCTTTGGTGTGACTTCCACCAACTCATCATCATCAATATAAGAAATCATTTCCTCCAAAGAAAGAACTTTCGGTGGGGTAAGGTTAATAGCATCATCTGAGCCAGCAGCACGGACATTGGTGAGTTGTTTACCTTTTAGTACGTTTATCTCGAGGTCTCTATCACGATTGTTCTCACCAACAATCATCCCAGTATATACTTTGTCCTGTGGCTTAACAAACATCACACCTCGCTCCTGTAAGTTAAACAGAGCGTAGCCAACTGCTTTTCCTTGACCAATAGAAATAAGAGTTCCATTACGACGACTAGTTATTTCCCCTTTATAAGGTTCATGACTGTGATATAAACGGTTCATTATGCCTGTTCCCCTTGTGTCAGTTAGAAACTTGCTTTGGTAACCAATAAGCCCACGTGAAGGAACAAGAAAAGTAATATATGCTTTTCCGTTACCCAAAGAACGTAAGTTAGTCATAATCCCTTTGCGCTGACTAATTTTTTCCATCACTATGCCACTGAACTCTTCATTTACATCTACTAAAACTTCTTCTATAGGTTCTAAAATCTCTCCTGTTTCTGTATCTTGTTTTAATAACACCTTAGGGCGGGAAACAGAAAGTTCAAAACCTTCACGGCGCATTGTCTCAACAAGTACACCAAGTTGTAATTCACCACGTCCACCTACTTCAAATGCATCTTTACTTTCTAATTCCTTTACAGTAATAGCTACATTAGTTTCTGCTTCTGCAAAGAGGCGATCACGTATCATACGAGAAGTAACTTTTGTGCCTTCTTGGCCAGCAAAAGGAGAATCATTGACACTAAGAGTTATAGCCATAGTAGGTGGGTCAATTGGTGTAGATTGCAAAGGGGCTGAAATCGTCAGATCACCAATAGTATCTGCCACAGAAGCATTTTCCATACCCGCAATAGAAATAATATCTCCTGCAAGCGCTTCTTCTACAGGTATACGATTTATGCCTTCAAAAGATTGTAATTTCGTCAGTTTTCCCTGCTCCACCACTTCACCATTAAGATTGAGGGCTTTTACTGGCATATTCTTTTTTGCTTTGCCACTATAAATGCGCCCAGTCAACACTCTGCCCAAAAATAGGTCAGATTCCAGTAGGGTTACTAACATAGAAAAAGGAGCGTCAACATTTACCTGTGGTTCTTCAACATGACTAACTATAAGTTCTAATAGTGGTTTTAGGTTTGCCCTATCATCATCAAGTTCCCTTACACACCAGCCATCACGACCTGAAGCATAGAGGATGGGAAAATCTAGCTGTTCATCACTTGCATCAAGTGCAACAAATAGATCAAAAACCTCATCAATAACTTCATTTGGTCGCCTATCTGCTCTGTCTATTTTGTTGATCACAGCTATAGGCTTAAGTCCCTGTTGCAAAGCTTTTGAGAGCACAAATCTTGTTTGGGGCATTGGCCCTTCAGCAGCATCAACGAGCAAAATAACACCATCAGTCATGGAAAGTACTCGCTCTACTTCACCACCAAAGTCTGCATGTCCGGGTGTGTCAATAATATTAATGCGTATATCATTCCAGTTAATAGAGGTACATTTTGCCAAAATAGTAATGCCACGCTCTTTTTCAAGATCATTACTATCCATAATTCGTTCACCTACTGACTCATTCTCACGAAAGGTACCACTTTGCGTTAAAAGCGAATCAATTAGTGTAGTTTTGCCATGATCTACATGGGCGATAATGGCAATATTTCTTATTTCTTTCATATTCAAATATCCTGTAATGCCCAGAAAAATTCCCTTACCTTAAACAAAAACTCTTTATCGTACCTAACATGCCATGTAATAATAAGGAATTATGATGGCAAGGTATTTCAAGCATCATAATACTTGAGATTCTTTGTATAATTTGTCCCCATCTGCCCTCACCTGCTCTTGCCTGCCCTCGTAAGAGTAAGGAAGGTACAGACAGAATGACATCTTTAGTAGTATTAAGCAATGCTTTAATAGTTTTATGATATATTTACCCTTTATACTCCCCAAAGGAATTCATCTCTAATCTGACTACAATGGGGTGAATTCTTTTGTCTATATCACTAAATAATTATTTTAAATGAAAGAAAAATTATTTGTCTCATGGATATATCAAAAGAAACAAGAAAATCACTAGATTTTGAGAGAATAAAGCTCTTATATAGAAATGGATTCTATGGTTTTCTAGGAGTTCTTGTTAATAGCTGTTTTTTAGTACTTTTTTTCTGGAACAATGTAAACCAACAAATATTAATACTATGGATGGTCTTGGTCATTTTAATTAGTATTGCTAGATTTTTGCTGGGTATAATATTTAACTCAAAGTTCAAAAACCAACAAGACCTTCCTGATAACATTCAAATTTGGGAGTGGAGGGCTTATGCTGGTCTTTTCACCTCTAGATTACTTTGGACTGCCACAATATTTTTCCCCTTTCAAGAAAATCTTTTTGGAAGTTTAATCTTCATTGCCTTAGCTCATGTAGGAATGACCTCTGCCGCTAATACAATCTATGCCACGTCACTTATATCCATTCAAACTTATCTAACTATAACAATGATACCACTTACAGTAAGATTGTTTTCCTTGCAAGGAGATATCTTCATGATAGTGGGAGCCATGTGTTCCGCTTACTATATTTTTATGATTCGTATGAATGGAGTTCTAAACAAAACGATTATAGACAATATAAAGTTAAAACTAGAAAATGAAGACTTATCTTTAAAGGATCCTCTTACAGGGCTTGGCAATAGAAGAAGGCTTTATATGTTTATGGAAAAACTAATTCCGCTAGCACAACGGCATAAATTACCTTTTAGCCTTATACTATTGGATGTAGATAACTTTAAGCAATATAATGACACAGAGGGGCATAATGCGGGGGATAAACTACTAATTCAAATATCAGAAATTATTCAAAGTATGACTCGAGACGCTGATCTTGCTGTGAGGTATGGGGGAGAAGAGTTTCTTATTGTACTACCCGATACTGATGTAAGCTATGCAAAAAAAGTAGGAGAAAGAATACTTAAATCGGTAAAAGAAAACACCTCAACTACTATAAGTGCTGGTTTGACTAGTTATCTCGAAAAGGTTAGCCTAGACGAGTTAATACTAAGAGCAGATAAGTCGCTATATAGGGCAAAAGAGAGTGGGAAAGACCAGATTGTAGAATACAATACTAATCTACATGGACACACCCTCTAGACCAAGCACGACCACCTCGAGCTAATAATTCGCCAGCTTCTTTAGGGCCCCAACTACCCTTTTCATAAATAGCTAATGATGGAGCTTTAGGACTTTTCCAGACATTAATAATAGGATCTATAACTCCCCATGCAAGCTCAATGCCATCGCTACGTGTAAATAGAGAAGCATCTCCATTAAGTGCATCAAGCAAAAGCCTTTCATATGCTTCAGGAATAGCATCTTCTCCAAAAGCTTCAGCATAGTGAAAATCCATATCTAGAGAACGAGTTTCCACTATAGTATCAGGTACCTTGACTTCAAAGCGTAAGTGTATGCCTTCATCAGGCTGAATGCAAATAGATAGTCGATTTGAAGTGATTTCTTGTCCTTCCGGTGGAAACATAATGTGAGGTGGCTTGCGAAACTCAATGGTGATTTCCGAAGCTTTAGTGGCTAGACCCTTACCTGAACGTAGGTAAAATGGCACTCCTTGCCAGCGCCAATTATCAACAGAAAGACATAAGGCTGCATAAGTAGGTGTTTTAGATTCTTGAGCAACCCCTTCAGCATCCAGATACCCTTCATATTGTGCCAGCACACTATTTCTAATAATTTCTAACTCAGTTTGTGGATGTATAGCTGAAAAGAGCTTTACTTTCTCATTGCGAATAGCATCTGCTTCGAAAGAAGCAGGGGGTTCCATGGCTATTAAACTAAAAAGCTGTAGTAAGTGGTTTTGGAACATATCTTTAAGCACACCAGCTTTGTCATAATAGCCTGCTCTATGTCCTACATCGACACTTTCAGCAACTGTAATTTGTACATTATCTATATAGTTACGGTTCCATATAGGTTCAAAAATGGCGTTGGCAAAGCGAAAAAATAATATATTTTGTGCAGTTTCTTTACCCAAATAGTGGTCTATGCGGTAGATTTGTTTTTCTTGAAAAGTGGAGTGGAGTGCTCTGTTTAGGGCTCGAGCAGAAGAGGCATCTTGCCCAAAAGGTTTTTCAACCACTAGACGGTGCCAACCATCGTCTTCATGCACCATATCAAAAGCACCGAGTTGCTCAGCTAGAAGAGCAAAAAAGCTAGGAGAGGTCGCTAAGTAATAGAGGCGGTTTGCTTCTAACCCCTCAACTCTTTTTAAATGATCTAGGAGAGTTTGGAAATCCTGAGGGCTACCGAAATCACCCTGAAGATAGTAAAGGCTTGATGCAAAATTTTGCCAGTCAGCCTCATTATAATCGTCTTCAAATTTTTGAACTGCTTCTTGCATAGTATTACGAAATTGCTCATGAGTGTAATCAGTTCTAGCAAAACCTGTTATAGTAGTGTTTTCTGGCAAACGACCTTTAAATTTAAGGTTATAAAGAGCAGGTATAAGCTTGCGCTGGGTTAGGTCACCAGATGCTCCAAAAATTATGATACTTGTTGGTGGCTCCACAACTTACTCCTCGCGTTTAATAGCATGTCCACCAAATTGATTACGCAAAGCAGACAAAAGCTTGTCACTAAAGGGCTCATCATCACGTGAGCGGAAACGGTTTTGTAAAGCTAAACTTATAACAGGAATAGAAGTGGCTAGTTCAACAGCTTCCATGACTGTCCAACGTCCTTCTCCTGAATCTGGCACATAGGCTGCTATACCATCTAGTTTAGGGTTCTCTTCTAAAGCATTGGCAGCCAAATCTAGAAGCCAAGAGCGTACTACACTACCATAACGCCAGATCTCTGCAATTTGATGAAGGTCAAGGCCAAATTCCTCTTTGTGCTCCATAAGCTCAAAACCTTCAGCATAGGCTTGCATAAGTCCATATTCAATACCGTTATGAACCATCTTAACGAAGTGTCCTGAGCCTACAGGTCCTACATGTCCCCAGCCCTGATTGGCTGCTGGTGCTAGTGTCTCGAGCACTGGCCTAAGCCTATCAACTGCTTCTTTATCACCACCAACCATCATGCTATAGCCTTCTGTAAGACCCCAAACTCCACCACTAGTGCCAACATCTACAAAGTGAAAACCTTTTTCCTTTAGAGTTTCTGCACAGCGCTTAGAGTCTTTATAAAAGCTATTCCCACCATCAATGATGGTGTCACCGGGGGATAGTTTCTCTGCTAGTTTAAAGACCGTTTCTTCTGTTGGTTTACCAGAAGGTACCATTACCCATACAGCTCGAGGGGCTGAAAGCTTGCCAGCAAGCTCGTCAAGATTACGAATACCTTCTGCTCCCTTAGATTCTGCTGCTTTTATAGCATCTTCATTAAGATCAAAAGCTATTACTCTGTGTCCACCTTTTAGCAAGCGAGTCACCATATTTGCTCCCATTTTGCCAAGACCAATCATTGCTATGTCCATGTTGTTCTCCTTAAAGTAGAGACCCACCCCTTTAACTTGTTCACAAGCTCTGCTCGGGAATAAATACCTTGAACGCTCCACGTTTTGCTAAAGGATATAGAGCGTAAGAGCATTGCGTTCCAAGGTAGAGCCTAGGAATGAATGTTATACATAAACCTTCTTGTTTAACCATTTTGGAATTTATTCTTTTCTAACATCTTAATAATACATGCTTCAGGATTTATATAGTTAGAAGCAGCTTCTTTAACCATACCTTTATATTGGAATATTTCTCGGTCAATTTAGTAACCATCATTTGTTAGCAAGGTGTGGTAAGAATTAAGTACATATTCTATGAATAATTTTACTGTAAAAGCGAGGATAGTTCAACAGTTTATAGGAAGGCTCTTTACGCTCGTTTCAAAACTCTGCTTTGGGAATGCATACTCAAAACACTCTGCTTTACTTTACAAGATGCAGAGCGTCCAAGGTAAGAACTCCCAATTAGAAGCAAATTTAGGGAAAGAGTACAAAGATTTAATTATAGAAAGTTGGAAATTAGGTGGTTACCGTAGCTTTACCATCTACGAACCAAAACACCGTAAAGTCTTTACCGCAACGAGAATGTAGGGGTTCAAGATTTTGAACCCTTCTACGGCAAAATCCCCCAACATGGTTTTTAACAAAACAACCACCCCACAAACCTAACCTAAATCAAAAGGTAATTCTAGAACAACCCGTTGACAAAGCAAAAATCTAGGTATCGGATCTACAATTTAGAATTGCGTTGGGGTAAATTTGTGCTTGCAAGGGTTCAAGTTTTTGAACCCCTACGAAAAACTTTACTTGGTTAGGATGCTCGAGCCTTTGCTAAAATAAAAAGAGCTTATCGAGGCAGGGAAGATAACTTGTTCCCAAGCTCTGCTTATATACTTATTGATTCTTTAAAAACCTTCGCTACAACTCCCATAAGTCCATCAAGGTCGTCAACAATTCTATCTAGCGGCAGCTCTTCCATGGCATGTAAACGTTCACGGGTAAAGGGTGTACTCACAGCAACCACTTCTGCTCCAACATTTAATGCTGCTTCAACACCAACAGGGGAATCTTCTATTATTAGGCTTACTTCTGGGGTTTGACCTAACTCGCTTAAAACAAGTTGGTAAATCTCAGGGTCCGGTTTGCCATGAGTAACATCATCACGTGTGGCTACAAAGTCAAAGGATGTTCTTAGCTCTAAAATATCGAGTACTCGCTGTACTTGCTGGCAATGAGACATGGTTGCCAAAGCAGTTTGGCAACCTCTTTCCCTAGCTGCTTTTAATAAAGAGACATTATGTGGCCACTGGTTATCCAAAATTGTGCTAGGTTCCGCTAACATCTCGTTGTATAGATTGAGTCGGAGTTGTACATAAGCCTGCCACGGTGTGCTTACTCCAAATTTTTCTGCATACTCTCTTGCTTTGGGCTCAAGCCCAAAGCGCTGCATAAGTTCATTAGCAACCTCACGACGAGATAAGCCAACAACGTCTTTGAAAGCCTCAATAACTTCTTTTTCTTCTAAATTATTAGGGCAAAGCTGAACAGCAGCCTTTGCATATGACAAAGCCTTTAATTTCTCTGTTTGCACTAATGTGCCATCTAGATCAAAGATAACGGCTTTAATCACAAATCAACACCAGATTAGGCTACTTGTAAAAGTTGCTGCTTTTTAGTGATGCTATCCATCAAAGATTCAAATGATTTGGTAAAGGCCTCTACACCATCATCTTGCAATTGTTCAGTAATAGCTGATAAATCAACTCCTACTTTTGCAAGTTCATTAAGTTGTAATTCCGCTTCAATCACACCAATATCTAAAGTTTCGTCGACTACACCATGATCTAAGAAGGCCTCGAGCGTGTGAGGAGGCACAGTATTAACCGTATGTGGGCCAATCAAATTATCAATATAAACAGTGTCTGAGTACTCAGGGTTTTTTGTACCTGTACTGGCCCATAAAGGCCTTTGAACCTGTGCGCCAGCTTCAGCTAGTGTCTGCCAACGGCTGCCTTTAAAAGTTCCTTTGAAACGTTCGTAGGTTACTTTGGCATTAGCAATGGCAGCTTTGCCTTTTAATGCTAGTGCTTCTGGTGAGCCTATGGCATCTAAAGCTTTATCCACAGCCGTTTCAACACGACTTACAAAGAAAGATGCTACTGAGGATACCTTAGCAGGGTCACCTCCGTTTTCAACAAGTTCTTCTAAACCACTTATATAGGCTTCGGCCACAGCATCATAGTGGTCTAAGGAAAACATCAGAGTGATGTTTATATTTATGCCTTCACTAATTAATTTTTTGATGGCAGGGATGCCCTCAGGTGTGGCAGGGACCTTTATCATGATGTTAGGGCGGTCAAGAGCAGCAAAAAGCTGCTTGGCTTGCTCTATGGTTCCCTCAGTATCTCTAGCTAATTTTGGGTTTACCTCGAGGCTGACATAGCCATCTTGACAGTTACTGCTATGATAAATTGACCTAAGCAAGTCTGCGGCATGACCTATATCTTTAAGTGTTAACTCCTGATAAATATCATCAATTGATTTTCCTGCTGCTGCTAAAGCTTGAATAGCTTCATCATAATCGGTGCTGCCAGAAATAGCTTTATCAAAAATTGTAGGATTAGAGGTAATACCTCTTACGCCTGAATCGAGTAGATCCTGCAGTTTTCCAGACTTTATTAGGTTAAAATTGATATTATCGTACCAAACAGACTGACCAAACTTATAGAGCTGATGCAATTTTGTCATTCGTTTCTCCTTATTAAATTTTTATACATTTAGTAATTAAACTAAATAGAGTATTGCTCAATGTGTAAGATCATAACAAATTTTTATAAAACTCAAAACAGCATATTACTCTTTTGACTGACAGTACACTTTAGGTCTGGCAGTGCTATAAAGCATACTAAGAGGCTAAAGAGCTAATGTCGGTTGGCTATAAAACACAACTCTAAGCTTGAACATTGTTAGGTTGGGCTGCTCGAGCCTCTGTAAAGTTTAGCCAGAAAAATCTTGTGACCTCGCTTAGCTTAGTTGATAAATCTTGTCAATTATGAAAATATAAGATTGTTTACAAAATTTGTAAACAACTTCTAAACGAGGGAAATATTATGACTTGGAAAGAAGCTTTAGCAGAAAAAATGCCCCCTGCATGGGCTGAAGAAATTGATGTTTTTGAAGGTCAAATAGAGCTTAGACAACAAGGCAAAGTTGATGAGAAAGTGTTTGCTGAGACACGCTTGCGCCGTGGTGCTTATGGTCAACGCTATGATAATGGCCAGCGTCATGATGGCATAAAAACTCAGAAGCTAAGTTTCCCTACCGGCTTGACCAAAGGACCCGATACTGAGTGGGATGCGCCCGGTATGAAAAGGATTAAGGTTCCCTATGGAGGACTTAGCCCAGAGCAACTTGAAGTTATTGCTGACTTAGCCGAAGAGTACTCCGACTCAATTTTACACGTTACTACCCGTCAAGATTTCCAGCTTCACTATATACATATTGAAGATACCCCTGACCTTATGCGCCGCCTTGCAGCAGTGGGTATAACTACTAGAGAAGCCTGTGGTAACTCTGTGCGCAACATTACTGCCTGTCCTTTAGCAGGTGTGTGCCACACAGAATCTTTTGATGTAACGCCTTACTCTCATGCACTATTTGAGTATTTATTAGGCCATGACGATGTACAAGACTTTGGGCGTAAATTTAAACCAGCCTTTTCAGGCTGTGAGCACGAAGCTTGTGGTCTTGTTAAGATGCACGATATTGGTTACTTAGCTCAAACTAAGGAAATTGATGGTCAAGTTAAAAGAGGCTTTAAGGTTTATGTGGGTGGTGGTTTAGGAACAGTAACTCACATAGCAAAAGTCTTAAGCGATTTTGTTCCAGAAGAAGAGCTTCTACCTGTTACACAAGCTGTATGTAAAGTCTTTACTAGACTGGGTGAGAAACGCAACCGTAATAGAGCACGTATTAAGTTCTTGGTAGAAAAATTAGGTATTGAAGAGTTTCGCCGTTTGGTCTTTGAGGAAAGAGAAAAGCTGCCTGATGACCCTCGTTGGACTGCTTATTTGGATGGGCTCGAGCACTTCACAGAAAAACCCTCAAAAGAATCTAGCCCCTTATCTGAACAACCTGAACTTGAAGGCTTTAAAGAATGGTACGAGACTAATGTTTACAAGCAGCGTCAAGAAGGCTATTACCTTGTAACTTTAAATTTGCCTTTAGGTGACCTAACTTCAGAACAAGCTTGGGATTTAGCAGATATTGCTCGCAAATACACACCAGATACTTTGCGTACTACAGTGGAACAAAATATTGTCTTGCGCTGGGTATCTGAAGCTGATTTACCCGAACTTTACCAAGAGCTTGACTCTGTGGGTCTAGCAGCACCGGGTGCAGGAACTATAATGGATATAACAACGTGCCCCGGTACAGATACCTGTAAACTAGGTATTGCTTCTTCTCGAGGCCTTACAGGTGAACTGTGCACGCGCTTAGCAGTTAAAAATGGCAACTTAGATCAAGCAGTCAAAGGCCTTAGGATTAAAGTGAGTGGTTGCTTTAACTCTTGTGGTCAACACCATGTAGCTGATATTGGCTTTTTCGGCAATAGTCGCCGTCGTAATAGCCGTACTGTGCCTCATTTTCAAGTGGTATTAGGCGGACAGTGGAAGGAAAATGCTGGTAGTTATGGTTTAGCAGTAGGGGCTATACCTTCTAAGGCTGCGCCAGAGTTTCTTGATACTATTGTTGGTCGTTATGCTGCTGAGCGTCAAAGCACAGAATCTTTCCAAGATTGGGTTACTAGATTAGGCAAGGTAGAAATCAAAAAAATTCTTCAACCCTATACTGAAGTTCCCACTTATGAAGATGATGCTAGTTATTATAGTGATTGGGGTGATCCTCGAGAATTCACCTTAGGAGATTTGGGTGTGGGTGAGTGTGCTGGCGAGGTAGTATCGCTCTTTTCTATAAACATTTCTAAAGCTGAGGGAACAGCATTTGAAGCCTTGGTAGCCTTAGAAGATAATAAATATGAAGAAGCAGATCAAAAAGCCTATCAGGCTATGCTCTCAGCAGCAAGGGCCTTAGTACTAAACGTAAACCTTAATGTAGGTGATGATCCTAATAACATAGTAAAGGAATTCCGTCAGCGTTTTTATGACACAGAACTATTCTTTGATAAATATGCCAAGGGTAAATTTGCCCAATACCTTTTTAGCCGTCATGAAAATCCCAAAGCCAATCCCGATAAAGAATCCAGTCACCGTTTAATAGAAGAAGCAAACCTCTTTATAGAAGCTGCTCATGCTTGTGATGCTCGCTTAGCTAGTGCTAGTAGCGGCGGCGTACAAATCTAGGATATTATAATGTTACCTAATCGTATAAGAGCCAAAGCATTTTTTAATAAATCTGTAAACCCTGCTGACTTTACTGCTATTTTCCACAAGTGGATTCAGGAACAAGTTTTCGAGAATCACCTACTGATAGATATAGCTGACTATCAGCACGTTTACCAAGGCCCTAGTATTGTTCTAGTAGGCTACGAGGCTGATTTTATCATTGACCTTGCAGGAGGACGAGCAGGCCTTCTCTATGTTCGTAAGCGTAGTTGGCCAGAGGGTGACTTAGCTAAGCGTGTTCACATAGTGCTTGCCAGTTTTGCAAGTGCTGCTAAGCTTTTGGGGGAAGAGTCTTCTCTGGATGCAGAGCTTGGTTTGGGGGAGTTGGAACTCTCCTTTGCTGACAGGCTAAACACACCCAACAAATCAGAAAGCTACCAAGCTTTAGAAGAGTCTGTTCAGAAAGCTCTTGATGAGTTTTATAAGCAAGGAGTTGAAGTAAAGCCTATAGAACAAGATGCTAGGCGTGCTCTAGGTTTTCAAGTAAAAATACAAGGCAACTAATGAAAGGGGATCGTGCCTCTGTAGCCCTTCCAATTATTGTAATCACTGTAGGAGTTGGGTGGCTACTAACCACCAAAGATGTCATTCCGGGGGTTAATTGGGTTTGGGTGCTTGGGTTGATTGTTGGGGGCATCCTTATATTTGTAATTGGTGGTTTTGACAAAGTAACTATTGTTGCAGGGCCTCTGTTCACTATAGCAGGGGTTTTTGCCTTACTTCGTCAAACAGGTCGTTTGGATGTAAGTACAGAGATTCCTATACTGGTTATTATTGGTGGAATTCTGGCATTGATTTCTCGTTTTTTGCCTTTGCCTGCACCTAAGTGGGTAGATAAAGATAAAGGCACATAAAGATTTTAGAAGTACAAAAACACAATCTAAAAATAACCTACTTAACTTAGCTCTGGAGGTAATTGTTCAAGAGATTCTTTACTTTCCTGAAGTTCCTGCTTCATGCTAATTGTCCAAGTGCATATTTTTGATATTGTTCCCAAAACTGTAAGGTCTTGACACGCATCTCGTATAGCTCGAGGCTTGCACCAAACGTCTTTGCAATATCTTTGGGTAATGTTCTCTGAAACACTGATTTTGCTATCACTAAGCTTGGAAGCAGTGCAGCAGCAGCTGTGAAGCGAGCTTCCTGTTCTTGTACAGGGTCATAATTATTCAAACCGTTTTTACCGACTGTAGTTGGTTTGTGACCATAATGATAATGAGCTACTTCCTCTAACAATGTGACATTCATTCGTTCTTGAGTTTGATTTCTGTTCAGTAATATAAATAGCTTACCATTTGGTAGGACACTCCCTCCACCTGACCATTCTTTTGCAGTATATGATTTGGCGTCATCAGCTAAATCTTCAGGTAAATTCAGCTCATCTATAAAATTAAACACAACATCAAGTTGATCTAAACGCTTGAATGGTTCAAAAGGTTCATTAGGCAATACTTCAGCTTTATTACGTAGGAGGAGGGCATTACATTCATAATGCTTCATTTGGCTGGTACTTAGAGGTGGAAGTTTTTTTGTGCTTGGCATCTGTAATACCCCTAACTAGGATCCTCCATCATCATTGTTGGCAGCTGTTTCGTAAGCTAAACGGAAAATCTCCTCAAGATTTTTAGCTTTTCTTTCATCTAACTTTGGATCAGCTCTTAAATAGAGACTTACTTGTTCTGGAACATTAACAGGTGGTGGCATAGTAGTTTCGTGCCTAGTTGTTACATCACTAGAACTTTCAGAAAGACTATTTAATTCAAGCTCTTCCTCCATTCGAAAGTGAAAATCCATTGTTTCTAAAATTCGTTGCGCCCTTTCAACCTTAATACCATGATATTCATTACGCTCATCGCGTGATACCTGTGCCTCAGATACACCAAGACACTCAGCTAAGTCTTTCTGGCTCCAACCTTTAGCGATGCGTGCACCAATGAGCCAACGTCCAATATTGCTTAGTGTACGTAGAGTTCCAAAATCACCCCGTTTAACACTTTCATAGATTTCCACGTCTTCTTTTAATAGTTCATAAAAAGAGAGTGTTGGATGTAAAGCTCGTTCCAAATCACTACCTTCAAGTCCCATTTCCTGAAAGTGATTGCGTTGCTTTTCTACATAACTTTTACCTTCTTCCAATTGTTTTAGTGTTCTTTGGTATTCACTTTCTGTGCGAATCATTTTAATCTCCTTCCTTTAGAATTTTAACTATGCCTTTGGGTTCAAACGTTTGCCTTTGTTTACGAAATGCAGCAGGGAAAAGCTGCTGATTACCGTGTTCATCAAGGATACCTGAGGGTTGTCCAACATGGGGATAGAGTTCCACTCTGTAACGATGCCACATAGGGAGCTGTTTTTTAGCATAGCCTTTATAAGCCCGTCTTGACGCTGGATCCCATGTCCAAACTTTGTTAGGGTCTATGCCATTTAACTTTCTTTGCAATTCACCTGATGCAAGTTCCATGAGGTCACAAACAAAATAACCATCTATATCGTTAGGGTGTACCTTATCCTCTAAAAATGATCCATCAAGATAAATGTCATTAATACCTACCTGCCATAACTGTTCCACAATCCTCTCTGCCTGATTTACAAGATGTAACCGCCAAGTTTCATCCCAGTTAGGAATATCATTAATGACCAAAGGTGATTCTTTAAGTTGTTGGAACGTAATTTTATAATCACCGGGTGGTAATGTGCCACTTTCAGTAAAAGGCGGTATGATTGCCACGAAAATATATTAACATAAATGTTTATTTTTTGCAAAAACTTAACCTTTATATTTATTATGCATTATTTACTACACCTTTAAGATTTAGAACCAAGGTTTTAGACTTGAGAATCCAAGTAAAACTAAAGAAAGTACATAGGCAACTTGATTGAGTTTGGTAGCTCGAGCCAACCCAAATCATTATCTACTGCTCGAGAGAGGAGTAAATATGACCATGACAGTAGAAACTGAAAATACCCGTAAGAAAAGGTCTATAGGATTAACAATTCTTTTAGCTCTCTTGCTGTTAATTATTAGTGTGGTTATGTATTTTGGTGGTTTGGTTATTGGTATTATGGCCACTGATAGTTGCTCAGGAAGTACAAATGATTTTCCACTTATAATTTGGCTTTTTGGTGTTACACCTATTCTTCTGCTTATAGCAACATTTATTCCATTGATCTTGTTTTATCAGGGGCGCAGTCCCTCTACCGTTGTTCTAAGCTTACTAGCACCGGGTGTGACTTTGGGAATTTGTGGGCTTGCCTACTTAGCAATCGTAGTTTCACTTTGTGGTTAAATGTGTAGACAAACACCTATGATCGTTAGACAAGAAGCTATCTGGACATTCATAAAAAACAAAAGTAAACTTAGGTTAGTTATTCTTTAACCATAATTGCTTGGCTTAAGAAAAACTGATAAGGCTTAAGACGTACACCCCACACAGGAGGTTTTAATTATGCGAGTCGGTCCTTTTGGCATTTGGGAAATTATTATAATTCTTGTAATAGTTTTGCTTTTTTTCGGTCCACGTCGTTTGCCAGAGCTTGCTAAAAGCATTGGTCAATCAGTGCGTGAATTTCGTAAGGGTATTCGCGATATGAAAGAAGATATAACAGTAGACCTAAAAGAAGAGGAAGAAAAAAAATCTAAAGAAGTAAAGCCTACTTAGGTACAATTTAGCTGTCTATAGAAGTTTTGCTTTCAAAAACCTTGAAGGCTTCCATTTGGATTTAGGTTAACTCTTGAATACTTTACTAGCACGCCACAAAATTTCCTCCCAAGAGTTTTGCGAGATGATCAAGTTGATCAAGTTGGGCATTTTTAATGAGCATGATAGGCTCGAGTTAATTGATGGAAATATTGTTGAGATGCCTAACATTGGTCGCCTATGTGTCTGGGTGCATACTCAACCTTTAAAAGATAAGTATCAAAAAATTTTAAAGTTTGGGCATAATGAAACCATTACTTTAAGCCAGCTACCTAAAATCCCTAGCTCTGTCATTATAGTCAATGAAATTTTGGGTGGCTTACCAAGTTAACGTTTTGAAATCTAAAACTATTAGAGGTGCTCTATGACATTAATGGAGCATCTTGAGGAACTGCGCACCCGTCTTTTTATTTGCTTAATAGCTTGGGTACTGGGAACAATTATTGCTTTTATCTTTATCGAACAGCTTCTAGCTTGGCTACAAGCTCCTTTACCAGAAGGTACTCCTTTGGGAGCTTTTCGGGTGCTCGAGCCTTTCCTAGCCTCTATGCAAATTGCTGCTTTTTTTGGCTTTGTTCTTTCTGCCCCTATCATAGGTTGGCAGGTATGGGCCTTTATCAACCCGGGTTTATACCAAGAAGAAAAACGCTGGGCTGTTCCCTTTGTTTTAGGAACAACAGTAGCCTTCATTCTAGGAGCTCTTTTTGCAAGATATATAGTGTTGCCCTTTGCTTTGCCAATCCTACTAGGTTTTTTAGGATCACAGGTAAGCCTATTTATCTCTATCGGTAATTACTTTTCTACTGTACTTTTGTATATGGCCGTTTTTGGCATACTTTTTGAAATGCCCATTCTTAGCTTCTTACTAGCAAGATTAGGTATCCTCTATGCTGCTACACTTAGAAGTTATCGTCGCTATGCTATAATTGTCGGTGCCATTTTAGCAGCATTAATTACCCCTACAGCCGATCCCTTTAACTTTGCCCTAGTAGCAGTGCCTTTAACTATACTTTACGAGGTCAGTATTTTTGTAGTAAGCTTAGCGCAGAGGCGTGTGCCTGTCAGTCAGGAACCCTATAGCTAAAACTAAGGGTTTCAACAGATAATATATATGCAATTCGGAAACATCTTGCTAAATAGTAAAACTTCGTCTAAGCTGCAGAACTTCTCTTAGGGAAGAAACAAGCATAGATGTCCAGAATAAGGATTAATTATGCCTGAAAATCGTATTAAGGAACTCCGTCAAGAAATTGATCGTCTTAACCTAGATGTTCTTAAATCACTTTCTGAGCGCGGTAAAATTGCCAAAGAGATTGGCAGCATTCAATCTAGCATAGGGGTCACCCAATATGATCCCAAGCGTGAATTAGAAATGCTAGAAAACTTAACCGCAGCTAACAAAGGGCCCTTTGATGATAATACTTTAAAAAGCCTTTTTAAGAGCATTTTTCAAGCCAGTATGGAAGCAAGCAAAAAAGCAGAAAAGCCTAAGTTTTTAACCTCAAAAGAAAACAAAGAAAATACAGTGGTAGAAATAGGGGATGTTGTTATAGGTGAAGGACACCCACCTGTTCTTATATCAGGTCCTTGTGCCATTGAGTCCCAAGAACAAATAGAAACAACGGCTGAGTATGTAGCTAGCAAAGGCTTGAAACTTTTCAGGGGGGGAGCCTTTAAACCTCGCACTAATCCTTACTCTTTTCAAGGTTTAGGTGAACCTGCTCTGAAGTGGGCAAGGGCAGCTTGCGATAAATATAATCTTAAATTTGTTGCAGAGATTATGGATGCTGGAGACTTGGATTTGTGTTTAGAATATGTTGATGTACTGCAAATTGGTGCGCGCAACTCACAAAACTTTACCTTGCTTAAGGCTGTAGGTAAGACTCAAAAGCCTGTTCTTTTAAAACGAGGCCTAAGTTCTCTTATTGAAGAATGGGTGATGAGTGCAGAGTACATAATGAGCGAAGGGAATCATAATGTTATTTTGTGTGAGCGTGGTATACGTACTTATGAAAAGTATACTCGTAATACCTTAGATATTTCTGCAGTTGCTCTTGCCAAAATTGAAACCCACTTACCCGTTATGGTAGATGCTACACATAGTGGGGGTCGTCGTGACTTACTTATCCCCCTAAGCAAAGCGGCTTTAGCTATAGGGGCTGATGGTGTAATGGTAGAGGTACATCCTAATCCAGCAGTAGCTTTGAGCGATCAAAAGCAACAAATGGACTTTGATCAGTTTGATGAATATCTAAAAGCTACAGGCTTATGAAAGTAGTTGTTACAGGAGGAGCAGGTTACATAGGTAGTCACACCTGCAAAGAATTAGCCCAAGCAGACATTGAAGTTATCACTTTTGATAATCTTTCTACAGGACATGAAAGTTTCGTAAAATGGGGACCTTTTGAGCAGGGCGAACTAGCAGACAAATCACGTTTGCTACAAGTCTTTAACAAATATAAACCTGATGGTGTCATACACTTTGCTGCCTTTGCTTATGTGGGAGAGTCTGTTCGTGACCCCGGAGGTTATTTTCGCAATAATGTATTGGGGACTTTGAACCTTTTAGAAGCCATGCGTGACAGTGAGGTAAAAAACATTGTAGTATCTAGCACCTGCGCTGTCTATGGCATACCAAAAGAACTCCCAATCTCTGAAGAGGCTCCTCACAATCCTATTAGCCCCTATGGTGCTACTAAAATGTTTATGGAACGCATGTTGCCCGATTTTGAGGTGGCTCATGGGATAAAATGGGCTGCTTTACGTTATTTCAATGCTTGCGGAGCAGACCCAGAAGGGGAAGTAGGCGAAAGCCATGATCCCGAGACCCATCTTATACCTCGAGTTCTTATGGCTATCAAAGGCGATATTCCCCACTTAGAAGTCTTTGGCGATGATTACCCAACTCCTGATGGGACTTGTCAAAGAGACTATATACACGTTAAAGATCTTGCTAGTGCACATGTTGCAGCCCTAACTTACCTAGCTCAGGGGAATAATTCTGAGGCTTTTAACTTAGGCACTGGCAAAGCCTACTCAATTAAGGAAATCCTTGACGCTGCTGAGAAAGTAACAGGCAAAACCGTACCCTATAAGCTATGCCCAAGGCGACCCGGTGATCCCCCTATGTTAGTAGCTAGTGCAGAGAAAGCTAAAAGACTTTTAAGCTGGCAGCCAAAATATTCAGCTCTTGAAACCATATTAGATACTGCTTGGAATTGGCATAACTCCTAAGGGTTTAGAATTAGAAGGTTGACTAGACCACATTTAACATGTGAGAATACGACAATTTGCTAAACATTTTTGAAGCCAATTATGATTGAGGAAACAGACATTTCTACTAAAGATATTAAAATCATTCAAAATAGTGGCTATTTTGATGCAGATTACTATCTTGCTAATTATAAAGAAGAGCTAGGCGAAGATGAAAAGCCTTTGGAGCACTTCTTACACAAAGGTTGGCAAGAAGGTAAGAACCCTTCTGAAAAATTTAATGTAAGGGATTACCTAAAGATGTACCCAGAAGTTCAAGAAGTGAGTATAAACCCACTTTTGCACTACTTGCATGAAGGTAAAAATAAGGGGTATTTGCCTAGTCAATTTGCAGAGGAATTTGAATTCATTTACCAAGCAGGTGAATTTGATGAGGAATATTACCTAAAACATAATAAAGATATAGCTTTTGAAAGCGAGAGTCCACTTCAACATTTTATGCGTATAGGTTGGAAAGAAGGACGCAATCCCAATGCAAGTTTCGACGTTAATTATTACCTTAGCAACTACCCAGATGTAAAAGAATCTGACCTTAATCCTTTCTTTCACCACGTACGTTTTGGTAAGCCCGAAGGTCGCTTTCCTAGCCAACTAGCCGAAGAAGCTGCTTTTGTGCGTGAAAGTGGTTTATTTGATGTTGCTTACTATAAAGAACAAGCAAGAAGTATTGCTGAAAATGAAGACCCGGTAGAGCACTTTTTGCGTTATGGATGGCTCGAGGAACTCAACCCCTCTGAAAATTTTAATATAAGGGAATATCTTTTTATGCATGGTGACGAGGTTGGTGAAATCAATCCACTCTTACACTATTTGCGTGTAGGTAAAGAAAAAGGATACAGACCAAATCAATTTTCAGAAGAACTCAGGCTTGTAAAGGAAGTTGGTATTTTCGATGATAAGTACTATCTTGAACAATATTCTGAAGAGATAGATACAGATGAAGATCCACTGTATCATTTTATGCGTGTTGGTTGGAAAAAGGATTTTAACCCAACTGAAGAGTTTGATATAGAGTTTTACATAACTACTTATAAAGTAGAATCAAATCCCTTAATCCATTATCTTCAATCAGGCATTAAACAAAGGTATATCCCATCACCTAAATTTCTGGATATGTATCTACCCGAAGACTTTGATGCGGAAAAATATTTAAAATTAAATCCAGACATTGATATTAAGGCTAATGGAGAATCTGCCATTTGTAAAGCAATGTGGCACTATTTAAAAGTGGGGAAAAATGAAAATAGGTCATACTATTTTGACCATAACTTTTATACTAGCTTCTATACTGATCTATCAGGCTTTAAAGGAAAATCAAAGGCTCTAGATCATTGGTTAAAGCATGGTCATAAAGAGAAGCGTTGTGCCAATCTAGGTAGTTATTTAAACACTCTTAAAGTAGATACTAAACCACTTATGAAGGTACTAGAAGGGTCTAAACTACAAGAATTAAATCCTGATATGGATGTTACTAACCCTGCAAAATCGCTAATCTCTGTTTTAAATCAAACGCCTCCTATAGCTCTGAGTTTTTTTGATAATGCCGAAGATAATTATCACTTATATTTTCAAATTGCTCTAAATTTTGAAAAACAGTTTGTGCAAACTTCTGAAAGGCTACTAAAGCTTGAGAAAGAAAAACAAACACTCGAGAAAGAAAAACAACAAATGCTTGAGAAGGCCGAGGATACCTATCATATAGCATTAATGTTTAGAGCTAACCCTCTTTGCTATGAGAATTTAGGAAACCTTTCTCTCAATGGGGGAAAGTTACACCAAGCTATTGAATATTATTATGAGGCTATAAGTTGCAAAACTAAATCGCAATGGCCATACACTAATCTTGCTGATGCATTAATGCGTGTTAATAGACCAGCTGAAGCTATTTATGTGATAAACGATGCTATTGACTACTTTTCTCCTAATCCCCATTTGCTGCCGCTTTTGGAAAGAAGTATTAATTCTTATTGGGCGCAAGAAGAGGAAAGGTTTGTAGCGATGGCTAAGCGACCAAACCGCCAAGATAGTATAGAAGCAATGGCATCTGCCATTCAAACCGTGGCAAAGGCATATCGTCGAAGATTTATGTCTAACACTAAACTTCCAGCATCTGCTAGCTTAAACAAAGAAAGCATATTAATTATTGGTGATTACCACATACCACAATGCATCCGCTATAGAATTGAGCAAAAGCGAGAACAACTTGAGCAAGCTGGGTTTAAAGTAACAACAGTACCTTGGACAAAAAATGAAGATATGCAAAAAGAGCTATACTGGCATGACATCATTATTTTCTATCGTGTGCCTGCTATACCCTCTGTGATTAAAATAATTGAGCAAGCAGGCGCACTAGGAAAACTAAGATTTTATGAAATAGATGATTTGCTTTTTGAACCTATATACCCTCCAGCTATAAATAGCTATGGGGGTTATGTTACACCTAAGCAGTATCTTGGTTTAATTAAGAGTATGCCCCTTATGCATGAGGCCGCTCATTTATGTGATTATGCTATTGCTTCTACCAAACCCCTTCTAAAACATTTAGAGCCATTGGTACTTCAGAAAAAAGGGTTTTTGCATCGTAATGCTCTAGATTCTCTAAACTTAATAGTTGAACCCAATTTTACTGATAAAGATAAACTAGCTCCACTAACTATATTTTATGGCAGTGGAACCTTAGCGCATAATTCAGATTTTATTTTAGAGGCCCTACCGGCTATTGAACGTATATTGGCAAAGTACACTCATGTAAGTTTTTTTGTGGCAGGCCACTTAAAATTGCCAGAAAAATTCCTTGCGAAATATAAAGAGCGTACTGCTCAAGTGCCCTTGAGTGACCTTAACTTGTATTGGAGTTACTTAGCTCGAGCTGACATTAATCTAGCAGTACTCCACCAAGATACAATTAACGACTGTAAAAGCGAACTTAAGTGGTTTGAAGCAGCTTGTTTTGGCATACCATCTGTTGTGAGTCGTACCCAAAACTATTTAGATGTAATTCAAGATGGTAAAGATGGTTTTGTTGTTTCAGGGGTTGAGCAATGGTACGATTCTTTAGATCTGTTGGTAAATGATCTTGAACTCCGTAAAAGCATCGGTTTAGCAGCGCAAGAACGTGTAAAAGAAGAGTATTCCTTATCTAGAATGGCACAGAACATAGCTTGGATAGTTGAGCAGGCTTTGGAAGACTTTCAAAATAGGTAGGTATGATTAAATGAAACCAAAGCTTAGAAAAGGCGCAATTGTTAATGTATTTTTTCCTTCCCAGCCTGTAGGTGGAACTACTCGTATAGTAGCTGATAATGTTTCAGTTTTGCAAAAAGAATATGCTGATGATTTTGAGTTAGTCGCATTTACAACAGATTCCCACCCCCAGCTTGCTTATGAAACGGATATTGATACTTTACTTATAGCGGCATAAGAGTATAAAAGGTTTCAACTTCATCCCCTGTTAGTTAAAAAAAGCAATAGCTCCAAAAAGGACGGGTCCCACAACAAAAAAAGATACGAGAACCTTTACTACCCCTCACCCGAGATGCACCAAGAGGCTGCTGCTACCCTGTACCCATATATTAAAAGGGTTTTATAAGCTATATTTATATTGTAATGCTTAAATTTGCTTATAAACTTAAAGAAATTATATTACTCTTTTTAAAACTGGGGCTAATTGCCTTTGGTGGACCAGCTGCTCACATAGCTATGATGGAAAATGAAGTGGTTCATAAAAGGAAATGGATGTCTGGTGAACATTTTCTTGATTTAGTGGGAGTTACTAATCTTATTCCCGGTCCTAACTCTACTGAAATGGCTATTCATTGTGGTTTTCATAGAGGCAGTTGGCTGGGTCTTATTTTGGCAGGAGTCTCTTTTATTTTACCTGCTTCACTGTTAACTGGTATCCTTGCTTGGTTTTACGTTCGCTACCAAACCCTTCCAGAGCTAAATCACTTCTTAATTGGTGTGAAGCCTGCTGTTATAGCTATCATTTTAGTAGCACTTTTTAGGTTAGGTAGAAAGGCCTTAAAAAATTGGCAGTTAGGCACCATAGGTGTAGCTATTGCTAGCTTATCTCTAGCGGGAAAGAACGAAGTAATGGTGCTCCTTTTAGGTGGGGTGGTGGGTACTATTTGGTTAAGTTATTTAAGGTATAGAAACTCTAGTATTAAGAGTTTCAACCCTTTTTTCTTGCTTGCGACTTTGGTCACTAATATTGAGGCTGTCAATACATTAGCTACAAGTGCTTCTTTGGAAGCTCGAGCCACCCTAGCAAAATTATTTTTAATATTTTTCAAAATAGGAACAGTTTTATTTGGTAGCGGTTATGTACTTATAGCCTATTTAGATGGGGAACTAGTTAATTCTTTAGGGTGGCTGACTAAGGCAAACTTGCTAGATGCAGTAGCAGTAGGCCAATTAACCCCCGGCCCAGTTTTATCAACAGCAACTTTTATAGGCTACCAACTTAAAGGATTTTGGGGTGCAGTCATAGCAACAGCAGGAATATTTTTACCTTCATTTTTACTAGTTGCTCTCTTAAACCCTATTATCCCAAAACTTAGAAAATCCTTGCTAGCTTCAACATTTTTAGATGCAGTAAATATAAGTGCTGTAGGTCTTATGCTAGCAGTCACTATAAAACTTAGCAAAGCTAGTCTTACAGACTGGCAAGCAATTACTATATTTTTGATAAGTGCGCTTGTTTTATTTGGAACGAAAGGAAAAGTTAATGCCTTGTGGATAGTACTGGTTAGTGGTGCTACTGGTTATTTACTTTCCTTGATTTGATGCCCCTAGCAAAGTTTTTATTTTTTCTAAAACTTCAGCAGTATTTTGCCTATTTTGTTGACTAAGATCATCTTCAGTCAAAAGAGCATTATTTTCACGTTGATAAGCATCAAAACCTGCTGCAGCTGAGTAAGCCCCTGAACAATAAAGTTCAAGGGCCTTACTAATAGGTAACTCATAAATAACTTCTACCTCTTTATAATCAAGGTAATAGGAATTTAAGGGCTTATCACAAAAGGTAAGGTAAACTTCTTGAAACTCGCGGTCTATAGTACTTGGATAGAATACTTCAACTTTGTTAGTTTCAAGGTATTCTAAGTCTTTAAGCTCGAGCTTTAAACCCAATTCCTGTTTAACTTTATCTATAAGGTTGAGCAGGGTCTCCCCTACTAGAAAATGGCTAGCAAAACTTAAGCTTACCTTCTGAGGTTCCAAATCTTTGTACTCTGAGCGACGTTGCAAAAGTACATGGTTTTTATCTTTTATAATCCACAAGTGAAAGCTTTTGTGCCAATCACCGTCACGATGAATTGCCAAGTAATCTTTTTGTTTACTAGTTTCTTGACCTTGTTCATCTAAAACATCAACAAGTTTACCTACTGACATAGAATTTAAGTTTAGCAGAGTTTAAGTGTTACATTAAACTGACTTTAGTCAGGATGAATAAATTACGAGCAGAAGTAAGGTTCCAAAGCAGTGTTCAAGTACTTGCATTAGATTGTCGAGCAAGGCTTAGTAGTCCAGAAAAATCTTAAGCTAATCCAAACCTTGGAGACTCTTAAAACCCCCAAGGTTTTATCAGTACTAGATTCTTTAGCAGCAGTTCCCGATCCACTTGAAAAAGCTGTCAGAGGCATGTAGTCTCTCATAAACTTTTGCAAAGTTAACGCATCAGTTGATAACTCCTAATAGCAAGGGTAAAATCAGTTATGAAGTCTCGAAAAGACTTATGTGCCACAGCCCTATATAAAAAACTAAGAGAAACCTATGCAGAGATAGAGGATCATCGACCAAATGAGGTTGATATATCTGTTGAAGATGTACTGATGTCAGGTTTTGCTATGTTTGCTCTAAAAGATGGTTCCCTATTACGCTTTGACCAAAGAAGACAAGATGGAGAAGAAAGGAAAAATTTAGAAAGGGTGTATGGGATAGAGGAAATTCCTAGTGATACAAGGATGAGGGAAGTAATAGATGAAGTTGACCCAGAGGAAATAAAAAAGGGATTTAAGGTAGTTTTCAAAGAGGTGCAAAGGGGAGGGTTACTGAAAGAATACACTTACCTAGATGGATATTACTTAGTGTCCCTAGATGGAACACAGTATTTCAAGTCAAAAGAGATAAGTTGTCCAGGATGTTTAGAGCGCAAACACAAAAATGGAGAAGTAAGTTATTCTCATCAGTTAATGGGAGCAGTAATAGTACATCCAGACAAGGCAGAAGTAATACCAATAGGTGTAGAGGCAATAATAAAACAAGATGGAGAAACAAAGAATGATTGTGAGCGTAATGCAGGAAAGAGATTAGTAGAAGACATAAGAAAAGATCACCCCAAACTCAAAGTAATAATTTTAGAGGATGGATTACACTCTACGGGACCTAACTTAAGGGAGTTAGAAAAGCAAGGGATGAGTTACATAATAGGTGCAAAACAAAGTAACCACAAGAAACTATTTGAGGAATTGGAAAAAAGAAAAGAGTCAGGTGAAAGTCATACTCATAAGGTAGTAGAAGGAGAAACGGGAGTAGAACACCATTTTCACTACAGCAATGATATAGCAATAAATGCCTCAAATGAAGATGTCAGGGTGAATGTGTTGGAGTATTGGGAAAGGAGTGAAAAGAAGACGCAGTATTTTACGTGGGTAACAGATATGGAGATAAATGAAGAAAATGTAGAAGAGATAATGCGAGCAGGGAGGGCAAGATGGAAAATGGAGAATGAGACACTAAATACACTAAAGAACCAAGGGTACAAAGCAGAGCATAATTATGGGCATGGAAAAAAGAATCTGTCAGTCAATTTCACGATACTGATGATGCAAGCATTCCTAGTGGATCAAGTACTACAATTAGCATGTCCAGTGTTTAAAGCAGCAAAAGCAAAATGTAGGACTAAAAAACTACTATGGGAAAGGGTAAGGCATTTGTTTTACACTTTGCCCTTTGAGTGTATGGAGGATATCTACAGGGCAATAACACATGGTTTCAGAGTAACAGGCTATGAAATCCTTTATGACACGTCATAGAAGTAGAGTAGTACTGCAGGAAAAACTGTAGAAAAACTAAAACACAGAGGTGCCATTTGAAAATCTCTCATAGAAGTGGTGCTAGGTATTTTTATGCCTTCTGGAAACAAGTACATTTCACAAACAACTCATGCTGGATATTTTCTCTCATTTTTAAATGCTTTTGGATGAAGTTACTCGTCAATTTTTGTAAAATGAGGTGTCCTTACTCAAGCTATAGTCAAAAACCCTGTGGGATCGGAAATTACTGATTCTTTAGTGAACTAGTTTGTTTTTTGGCTTACTCGAGAAAACAAAAGATACCCTAAAATCAACACAATGAAGGCTTGAAATTCAAAACCTCCCATAGGATGTGTTGAACTAGGAACAAAACTCCACTGTCCCCAGTGAACTTTAACTATTGCTCCTAACATTATAGGGATTAACAAAATACTACCAAGGCGTGTAAACCAAGCAGGACCTAATCCACCCGCTAGTATTAGCCCCGCACCAATAACCTCTGCTAGAGCAACAGCTAGAGCAACAATTAAGGGTAGGCCCATCATTTGAGCAAAACCTGCAAGTTCTGGAAATTTAGTTAGGCCATGAAAGAGAAAAACGCTAGCAATAGCGATACGCAAAAGCCAATGAGCGTGATTTGATAATTGATTCATGTGTAAATTCCTTTCGCTGTAATAGTTAAATGGTGTAAGGCCTTACATTTACACGTGCATAACTTATTTAAAGGGAAACAGCTATACAAGTAGGTCAATCAATTAACGCAACTACTTTGCCTTTTATGGGTGCATCTGAAAAATTAAGAAAATCTTGAAAATCAGACGAGTCACAGTTCAGACAATTACTGAAAATGTAGAGGCTTATTTTAGAAATAACACGCCTGTAACTACTTTAGTAAAATTAGTGCAAAAAATTCCAAAACATATTAGAATCTTATCCTGTGAAATCAATATTAATACTATTAAAGATAGTGACTTATTTTTCATTAGTATACCTTGAACCTAATCCTATCTGGATTAAGATTGAGTCTGGTGTTCTTTTCACAAACGACGTTTTCATTAGTTTTGATGATCTCGATAGCGGTTCTGAGTCAATGGACTTCAGTTATGAGATTAGTGGTGAAACAACTCCAGATAAGCTTTATTGGCGTTTGTTTGATCAATCAAACACTGTAGTTTTTGAAGATGTAGTGCCAGCCAAGCTTTCGGGCAACATTAGCTGGGATGGTCGAATACGTAACTCAACAACTCCCCCGGGGAAATATGCTCTTGAACTAGAAGCGTTTCAAAAGGGTACTTCACTTGGTGTTAGTAATAGGCATAATATAACAATTTACCGAATAAACATTGATATTGCTGGCACAAGCTCTAAACGGGAGAAAAATCCGGGGGCTATTATTGAAGTTGGTGCCGCACCTACTGACTTGACAGTACACCTAGAACCCAAAGGGCTATCAGGCAGTATTGTACTGCGTACCATTGGAAACACTGATTCCTTCATTGTAACTGATAATGGAGATAGCTTACCTTTAGGAAATCTAGAAGGAGTAAGCTTTATAGCAGCAGAATTTAGCTCTCCTAGAACATTACAAGTACTTGCTATCCTGCCTACAATAAACCCTATAAAGTTACAAGTTCAGCTCATTCCTAATGATTCACCTAATGGTGAGGCTCTGAGTAGCTTTGTTTACCTTCATGCACTCGAGCTAAACCTACAAGCTACCTGCACAAATAAAGATGCAGCGCAAAGCACAGGCGTATTCCTCCAAAGAAATCCACACACCATTACAACAACTGAAGATTTAAAAAAATTCAGTCCCCTTATGCAACCTTTGACAGTGACTGCCCAACCTACTATTGGTAAAACAGAAATTATACTAGAATATGAGTCAGGATCTGCTAGTACTGCATTATATGACAATAACTGGACGCCTAGCATAGTATCTTTACCTAAAACTTGGACAGGCACTGACTTTAATAAAGATACTAAACAGTTTGAATCAGCACTGCTTGTTAGTGGTAATGATTATGGGGAGGCAGTATTTAATTTACGGTATTTGTCTAATGGAGTTGAAATAGCCAAAAGGCGTATAAAGATTAGAGTAGATGATTTACCGGGGTTAGCTGGCAGTGAGTTAACAATTCATCCATTTTTTAATTACCAACGAGTTTTTAATGAAGGTGGAGTTGTAAAAACAGCAATTGATCCTTATCGTTTCTCGAGCAGAGTCTTACAACCTGCTGCTATATACATTGTTCCGCACCGTAATAGTGAAGAGTGGGCTAACAACAAATCACTGGCTAATGCAGTAGCTGAGCCTATACCAATCACCATTAAGCCAGAGGCTACCTTGGCAAACATTACCGAGGTTACTTCACTTGCCCCGGGAAGCTACGACATAGTTTACGACTTTGGAAATTGCCCTAGTGATCCTAGCAACTTTTTGGCTGATGGCACACTGGGTGCTGGTGACATCATTGATACAATTATTGCAGATACTCCATCAATCACAACAATTCCATCTTTGCTTGAACCAGGGCCATTTTCTATTGCTACCGCTGAATATGGAGCAGACCATAACCTGAGTACAACATTTGTACCCCAAGGATATGATGGTTTGAATTTCCTCAACGGCTACAACTTTAGACTGCGTGGCAAGTTGGTATTCCCAGAGCCAGTGCCAGATGAAACGCCGTTAATTGTACTGGCACACGGTAACCATATACCTCTTATAATTGCTTTACCCGGCCAAGGGTCCATAATCGTTAGCCCTAAAATGACATCAGATGAGAATTATCGTGGTTTTACCTATCTTCAAAGTCACTTAGCCAGTCATGGCTATACAACACTAAGCATATATTTAGACGAAGCCTATGGGTATTCTGGTGTTGGTTATCCAGAAATTCTTGACTATGGTATATACATTCGGGCTAACTTGATTTTGCGTAATATAGAGGAAGTACTTACCAATCCTAGCATTGCTGGTGGTGCTTTAACTGCAAAAATTGATCCAGCTGCTATTTACCTAATTGGTCACTCTCGCAGTGGTGAAGCCGCCATTAATACTCAGGCCTTGCTTTCTGGAACAGCACCAAAACCAGCTAATGGTTTGCCCTACCTTATTCCTCCCTCAAGCATTCGGGGAATAATTAGTATAGCTCCAACCTCTATAGAGAGTACACCTATCTCGGCAGGAACACCATTTCTATTGATATATGGCAGTGCTGATAGAGATGTGGATGGAGCCACAGCTCCTAATGTTTGGCCTTTGACTCATTTTGATAGGGCCACTGGACCCAGAAGTCACCTAATATATGCTATAGGAGCAAATCATAACTACTTTAATGATAGTTGGCCTCATGATGATTTAACTCGAGCAGTCCTTCAACCTTATACAGAACCAATAGTAGTAGATCTTGTTCCTTCACTTATAGATCAAAGTTCACTCCTTTCTCGAGATCAACAAAAGGACTTAGCCAAAGCTTATAGTCTAGCTTTCTTAAAAGCCTACCATGAGCAAAAAAATGCTTACTTAGCTTATCTAACAACTCCTCCTTCGTTGCTACGTCCACCTGGACTTGACACAACAATTCCTCTAACTGGTGCGTGGACTGTACCAGAACATATGAGTAGTACTGTAATAGATGACTACGAAAACTTATCTAGTCCTTCATTTACTTTTTCTAGCTCGGGAGTACCTATAACATTTACTGGTATTCATAATATAGCTGAAGGCAAGCTTGCAGATAAAGAGCTAGCTAGTGAGATAGGAGCAAATAATCGCTTCTTCCAAGATACATCTGCTACTCTTTTTGACTGGAATACCCCAGCCGAGTATAGATTTGAGTTTAGTGCACCACAAAACATACATAATAGCACAATCTCCCTACGTGTGGCTCAGCAACCACTACATGCTCAGACTCTTGCACTAGACAATGACTTGGACTTTTCTATTAGTATTATAGATAAATTTGACAACAGCAGTACTCTTAGGGCCAGTGCTTGGTTACAAGCAAGGCGCGTTTACCCTTCAAGTGCTTTTAGAGATTTTTATCCAGACTCACAAGGGAACATGGAAATTGTGTGGGATAATACCACTAAAGGTGTATTTGAAACATTCACTTTTCCTTGGTGGGCGTTTGTTGCCGAAGGACGAACAATTGACTTGAGCAGCATAGCAAAAATAGTTCTCAGCTTTGGCAGTGGCAATGGTTCTATTCAAGGTCGTATAGCTATAGATGATGTAGAGATTTGGCAGTAAGGATGCATTGTTGCGTCTCTACAGCAGATTATTTCTTTTTTAAGGTAAACAAGATTGCCATAGCCTGCTGAAATATGCTACAGTCACAATGTTCAGCTAAGTGCTGAAAGTAATTTGTTTTAAAGTTGTTGGTGGTTGTACAGATGCCCATTATACCACTCAAGTTTCAATAAAAGCTAAAGGCTACTTGCTCTAATTACTGTAAATAGTGGTCTAAGCATAGTTGGGCAATTTCATAGCAAGCAATAGCTTGTCTTATTTCAAAAGGAGAAATACTTATGGCAAACTCGGCAATTGTTCCTTTCTTTACACCCAAAGATTGGGACTTGGTCAGTGAAAACTTTTCATTTATTTGGGAAGACGATTCAACCTTTCAGGAAAAATATTTAGGCGTTAAAGTTAGAAAACCAGAACCTACAGAAGACTTGGTAGAGGAGTCTACTAAAAATCTAGATCCCACAAAATATTTGCAGCAACTAATAGCATTTGCCACTGCTGCTGAACATATTTATAAATGGGATTCCGCTGTATCAGATGATGGGGCAAGTGAACATCTGGAAGCCTTTTTAGACATTGGTCTAAGTGTTTTAAGCACTATACCCAGCATCGGTACTGCTATTTCTATGATCAGAGCAGGTAGCTCTAATCCTCTAATGGAAGTTGTTGAAACCATTAGACGTTTTATACAATCTCCATCTAGTATAGGCGAGGAGGTTCCCCAAGAAGTAATAAAGCTCGTTAGTAAAGACTTAACTAAAATTGCCCACAAGCTTATAGACAAACAAACATTAACTACAGCAGCTACTGAAACAGGAATTGAAGCAGAAGAAACTATACCAGACCTTTTAGACACTATAAGAACAGGAAAAGAGTTAACTTGGAAAACAATTTTTGCAGAGATGATCTTAACAGCACCAAAAAGTACTTTGGGAGAGCCTATTGCTAGAACTCGCCAAGAGTTACTTGGTAAATTTGGAAAGTTATCTACAGCTAGCCTTGACAATATACCTAGTAATTTCACAGACATTGCGACAGCAGTAGCTCGAGATAATAGCTTACTCGAGCCCATAAAAAAACTAGTATCTGAACTGCTTGACGGAGAGCTACTAGACCCTCAAAAAGTCTCAGAGGTCTTGCGCCCGGGAACAAGAGGAAAATCAAAAGTAAGCATTTTATACCGAGTATTTGATGAAGTAGTTTCAAAAGCCTCCCAAAATCTAATAAATACACGCTTAAGTCTCGAGTCCATCGTTAGTAATATTGCTGAACACGCTTCTTATCAAAAATCGCTGCAAAAAATACAGGTATCTTTAGATGAGCTCGAGACAATTAGCTCAGCTCTTGATAGTGAAATAGATATACTAAACCAAATAGAAAGGTTTGCAGCACACTTACAAACCTATTACCAAATTTCTGATAATCCAGCGAAACCCAAAGATAAACTAGAATTCCTTAGTCAACGCAAGTCAGAGTTAACATCAAGTATTGAGGCTAAGAATAATTTCCTGTCTAGTAGCGGGGGTGGGGGATTCTCAGATCTTGATAATGAGACAATACAAAAGCGGGCAGAAGCGAGACGTCAGCTTAAAGATTTCAAGAAAGAGCTTATTGCTGTAGAAGAAGAATCTTTAGCTGTTGAGCGTGATGTAGAAATTCACAAAGAGGTTGGTTCTAAGCTAAAGGTTTTTGAGGCAGCAATGGAAACTTATTTGCAGGAAATGACTAATCAGACAAGCTATTATTGGCTTACTAATTCTGTTAAAGAGGTTCTTAGTGAGGGTACTAAGGATAAGAAAACGGTGCGAGAGGCATTAAGTGAGCTGAGCGCTTTGAGGGCTCGTTTGGATGTTACGCTCGAGCTAACTAAAGAACAGTGTCAAGATGTTAGAGAACAAAGAGGTAAATATCTTGCTGCACAGTCAATAAACAAAGCAGTTGATACTGCAATAAAGGAAACCCCAATAAATGAAAAAGCACCTAGAAAAGTTGATGAGCTAAAATTTGATAAACAACTCGGACAAGTATTCGCTGATTACTTAAATGGGATACAACAACTTTCTTCAAGCGCTGATGCTGGTGAAATTGACAGTGCTGCTGAGAAATACAGGCAGGTACAAGAAAAATTTGTAATACAAGATGAAGAAGTTACTGGGGAAGAAGCTGAAAAACTAACCGTAGGTAGCAAAGTTGTTTTAGGTGACAAAGATGTTAGAAAAGTTGCCCAGAAAGTCGCCAATAAACATATTACTCTTCAAAAATTAAATCGGGAAAAAGTAACTTACCAAAGGGATTATAAAAAACTTCTTGCTGCTAAAGCAAAGGCTGATGATGTGGTGGCAAAAACAAAGCAAGTCCTTGAAAATTCTGAGGGTTTAGAGGAACTAGGTTTGCAGAAACAAAAACAACAAATAGCTGCTTTAGAAAAATCTATAGATTATGGCATTAAGTTGGTAGCAGCAGCAAAGGTATCTTTGCATAACCAGCAAGATGAGCAGCTTGTAAACCGTATCAAGCGTATACTTCCCCTAGCACAAGATAATTGGGAAGATACAAACGAGTTTATATTAAAACAGTTGCAAGAGGACATAGATGAACTTGGAAAGCATAAGAAAAAAGTCGATAAAATTATAGAGGATGCTGCTCCTTATTCTGAAAAAAGACTAGCAAATATGAAACAGGCTGCAGATGAAGAATGGACAACTATGTCTGTTCGCTTTAGAAGTGATCCCCGTAGCAAAATAAGAAGCTACCGCAATTACGAAGAGGCACTCGAGCAAGCAAACACAGCTAAGTATCTTGAAGAGACAGAATTAGGAGAAATTCCTTTAAGATTAGAGAAATTAAATGGACTAAAAGACTTACTATCCAATGCTAATCTTGCTAATGCTTTAACTGAACAGTTAGAGCAGAGTGTTGATAGTTGGCTATCAGAATATTCCCAAGCCAAACAAGAGTATGTCTCAATACTAGAATCAAATGCTGAGAAGGAATTGCTAGGGACTCAACATAAACAAGCTCTTAATAACGAGGCATTGGAAATATGCAAGCAGCGTTTAGGATGTATAAAAAACTTGCAAGAAAGTAAGCTATTCGCTAACGATGAATTGGATGTGCTTAACACTGTACACAAAGATGCTTTTTTAGAACAGGAAATCATTTCCCTAGAATCTGCTGTTACAAATGACCAAGAAAGATTGTATTTCTTGAGAAATTTTGATTCTCGAGTCAAAGGTTATCCTGTTGAGCAAAGCGCCTTAAGCAAAGACATATCTACAGTAGTAGCGGAACTTAGTAAGAAACAAGGTGAATTAAACAAGTTTAGAGGTGAACGTGCTTTAAAACCAGTGCCTAACGGTGACACTGACAATATTACAAATAACAATCTCTTAACCGAATTAAGGGAGTTATATGCAATGCTGCGAAATCCAAACTCCATATCGCAAGCTACTAACCCATCAGGAAACAATCCAGCAAATATTAAAGAGAATTTACAAAAGCTAGATAATGAACTTTCCTCAAAACAGGAGAAGCTAGTAAAGCATGATACAAAACTGTCTCAAAGTATCTCTGAAACAAAGAAAGCTCTTACAAGGGCCGAAACCGTGGTAAAAGAGTTCCAAACAACCTTAAATTTATACAATCAAGTTTATTTGCCCATAGCCACTAGTGAAACATCAGCCACAGTTTTTGCCAATTTACTAAGAAATCAATTTGAAAATAAAGGTTCTAAGGAGGTTCAGGTTCGCTATCAACCAAGGGCAGTAGTGGAACATGCTTTAAGACAATTAGCTAGTGGTAAACGTAACAAACTAGCAGGCTCGATTCTTAAGGGTTATTTAGAAGGTTTTACTGGTTATAAAGGAGCAGGATATGAAGGTTTCGGTGGCTATCAAGGGTTAAAAGCTGCTATTTTGAATTATATTGCTGATCCTTGGCTGGAAGAAAGCCAAACAAAACATAATCATAAAAGGGAGGGGAATATTGAAGGCGGTTTTCAAAATACCATCCATCAACTATTTAGCTATGGTGAACCTGTTGATGCTGAAAAAATCTCAGCTGGATTAGGAGCTACTTTGTTTAAACTATTTGGCGATGCCGAGTATTTTACTGTTCAGAGAGTGCCTAATCAAGATCATCCACATGCAAACCGAATTAATGAGATTGACGGGCAACTTAGTGAAACAACAGGTGGTGAATTCTGGCAAGAATCTTTTAATGCTAAACTTTCTAGCAATCAAATTGCTGATGATGCAGAGCCAGTTACTACTTTGACTCGAGTAATTGACGTATCCGATGTAACAGGAGGCGGTATAAAGTTTTCCTTTGATTGGCTTGTTAAAGGAGAAAGAACATCGAAAGCTCTTATACTAAATGTACGAAATGCAGATACTGGTAGTAATATACACACTGCAAATTTACGCTCTGACGGAACAAATGAATGGCAACATTATGAAGAGTCTTTGCTTTTGGACAAAGCCACTGTTTTAAAAGGTTTTGGTGAAGAAGTAGAGCAATTAGAGATTTTCTTTGAAATAAAAGCTGGTTATACAGGTTATTTAGATAATCTAGCTTTATCTGGTACTACAAGAGTAGTTAAAGCTTTAGGGCGTAAGGAACTTCAGCAGGAAAGAGAAAGTTTACTTGCAAGCGATGATAGACAAAGCTGGCGCATACAGTACAATGCTGAGCTGAATAAAGACAAGCGTAAGTGGGTTACTGACCTACTTACTGATGTTGGTTTGCAAGAAGAAAATAATCCTGTTAAAGACCTTATGCCTAACGGCGTGTTCAACATTTTAGACCCAGAGCTTTTTTACCTAGATAATTTGCCCGATCGAATAATTAATAAAGACACTGCAAAAACAAAATATGCGTCTATTATTGCTGCAATAGAAGAAAAATCAGGCGAATTTGGATTGGTAGGGCGAGCAGAATCAATGCTCATTGAAATGGGTAAGCGTGAAGACGAAAATATTACGGATTATAGTATATTCTGGGGTCGGTTAAAGGATTTTGATCCCGTAGCAAATTTAAGTGAAGAGTTTGATTTCGATAAAGCTAACATTGACCTTGCTGCTGTTTTGGATGATTTTTCAATGCAGTTCCAGCCACTTTTTGAGGCTATAAGCAAGAAGCAGCAAGACAAGATAGTATTTGAGCTCAACCCCGAGCATAACTTGGTGCTTTAGGTAGGAAACATATAAGACTAGCAAGCTTCAAAATAAGCCAAATCACCTGCTAGTTGAACAAAGCTAGATTTATAGCTGTAAACAAAAGTTTTTTCTGCTAAACCTAGGAGATTTTGAAAACCTCCTAGGTTTCAGCCAGCCCTTCACTGAATCCCTTTCACTTTGCTTCTCACTACGTTCTAGGACAGGCGAGGGCAAGCGAGGGTAGACCCAAGATTTTTCTAGCTTGCTATAGAAAATTATAAAGGAACAACTCTGGTATATTAAGTCAAGGAGGAAGGTTTTATGTTTAAGAAAATCTGGTTTGAAGTTGTAGTTATTGGTTTAGTGTTTCTCTTTTTAACAGGTTTTGTAACAGGTTGTGAAGAAGAAGTAGCTAAAGTTCTCAGAGAAAAATATGCCCACACCCCTCTAACACCTCCCAGCAAACTATTGCCGCCCGGAACAATTGTTGTAATAAGGGATGAAGCACCTTTCAAAGCATCTGTAGTATGCGGAAAAAGTGGTGCATTTGGAGAGGGTTTTAGCTTACTGGAGTCGGACACCATGGACTTTTCAGAATTAAAAAATCAGACTTTTACAATTTCCCCAGAAAAGCTTCAGCTGATAAATAAAGGAATTCGAGCAGAACTAGGTGGAGGAATTGAGTACGTCAAGAATATAACTTTTTCTTTAGAAGATCCCAAGTTATTTGAACTAACAGACGAAGAGGTGCAAAATAGAATAGCTAGTCATACAGAGGCTTGCGCTAATGCAGTCTCTCAAAGAATAAAAGGTGGTCAACAGCTAACAATGATTAAATCGGTTATTCAAGCTAGTGTGAACTATAAACTGGAATTTGATTGGTCTGTAGATGCTAATGCTAAGCTCGAGTTAACCCGTGACATAGCCCCAGGATTATCTTTAGATTTTTCTGATGTTACTGAAGATACTGTAAAAGGAGAAAACCTTTACTGGGGCATTGTTGATGATGCTTTCTTGTTTGGTGTTTTAGCACAAGGTATGGGTGCTTTTGAGGGGCTCGAGACAATCCCCGTTCTAGAAGAAAAGCGCCGCTTAATTCCCTCTGAGGCAGAAATAGAAGTGATAGTTGAAGAATAAATTTTCTTAGTTTTAGAACACATTTGTAACGATGCTGTCAGTGACAGCATCGTTACCCTAATGACACATCAAGGTACAGCATTACTAGCACACCAAGCATAGTACCTAAGGTAGCTACTCGTTCAAAACCTCGAGCATGAGTCTCAGGAATAATTTCGTCACTAATAACATAAAGCATAGCACCTGCAGCAAAACCCATGGCATAGGGTAGCAAGGGTTGCACTAGAGACACTGCCCAAACTCCTAAAAGCGCTAAAGGTATTTCTACTAACCCAGCTCTAATGCCTGTGAAAGCAGCGTAGAAAAGATTACCTAGACCTGCATTCCGTGCTGCTACTGATACAGCTAGCCCTTCGGGAATATTTTGTATACCTATAGCTAGCATTAAAGGTATGGCATCAGAAAGATTACCAGAGCCAAAGCTTACACCTACTGCCAATCCCTCAGGCATATTATGAAGGGTGATAGCTACAATAAAGAGTATAACTGAGAACATCCTCCCACTGCCACCATAAGAAGCATCACCTCGCTGTTTTCCCGTCACTAGCACGTGAGCGTGTGGTACCCAAGCATCGGCACGATCTAATACTAATACACCTAAAACAATTCCTAACATAACTGATAAAACACCACCAGCTTCAATGCCCGGTAAGATAAGGCTAGTAAAGCTTGCAGTGAGCATAACACCTGCTGCAAAACCTAGTGCTCCATTAAGAGCCTTTTCTGAGGGATTACGCCACACTAGAATGAGTAGCGCTCCTAATAAATTTAGAAAGGCAATAAAGACACCACCAATAAAACCTTGCATTATGCGATTGGTACCCGCTAAACGAATAAATAATTCTTGAAATGCTTCCACAATTTCTCTCTAAGGGATGTTAATTTTAGGAACCATGCTACAACCTTCACCTTCTTTTTCTATTTCTAAAGTGATATGGGTAAACTCGTGTGGTTCTAAAAGAGCCTGCACTTTTTGCTTGAGTTGTGCTATCTCGAGACTAGATACACTAGGAGCCACAACTAGATGAGTAGTTAGTACATGATGCTCACCATCTAAAGACCAGATATGGGTGTGATGAATGGCTGATACTTCATCAAGTTCATTCAACTTCTCTTCTAATTCCTTCACATCAACTCCTTCAGGTACACCCTGTAGAAATAGTGTCAGTGTTTGCTTAAGGTAGCGAAGAACGTTAAAGAGTACATAGATAGTTATGCCTAGCGAAAGAATAGGGTCAAGTACAGGAATATCGGCAAAAATCATTACTATGCTAGCCATAAGGATTGCAAGCCAACCAAAAACATCTTCTAGCAAATGCCAAGTTACCACTTTAGCATTGAGCCCTGATCCCTTACGCATCCTTAGTACTGCTAAACCATTGACAGCTACACCAATAATCGCAAAGAGTAGCATTCCCAAAGCATTAGTAGCTTCAGGGTTAAAAAGCCTTGGTATAGCTTCACGTAGTACAAAAATACTTCCTACCAGTAACACTAAGGCGTTTAATAAAGCTCCTAATAGTGAGAAACGGCGGTAACCGTAAGAGAAGCGCTGGTCACTACCTTTCTTGGCATAGTTTTCTAAAAACCACGCCATACCAATTGAGAGGCTATCACCTAAATCGTGTAAGGCATCAGAAAGGATTGCAATACTATTTGTCCACAATCCACCTATAATTTCCAATAGAGTAAAACTAAAATTAAGCAAAAAAGCAATACGTAAGTTACCGCTATTGTGGTTATGATTATGTGCCATTTCCACCTTCAATCGTGCATTACGTGGTCTAACCCACAGTGCAAAAGTTGCCTAACATGATCATCATCAAGGTTATAGTAAACGTAGCGACCATCTTTTCTAGATTTGACTAACTTCATTTGTCTTAAATGCCGTAAATGATGCGAGGTAGCAGACTCACTTAAATTTGCTTTCTCTGCTAATTGGTTTACACTGTGCTCTTCTTCTGCCAAGGCTGAAAGGATCAAGATGCGAGCACTATCACCAAGGGTACGAAATAATTCAGCAAGAGCAGCAACAATATCTTCATTAACTTCTGTTAGTAAATTTGTCATAAATTTATACCTGAAAATCTGCTCATATGTTTAAGCATTCATATAAATATTCTTTTTGTCAAGAGTATTAAGAAGGCTCTGGGATAGCTTTAATTAATTTGAAGCATTAATCCCAAAGCAATAAGCTCATACATTACAGTATCCAAAGTTGGCTTTCCTACTTCAACAGTTATTTCTACAGCAATAACAAACTCTCCAGTTTTCAATGCTGCTAACATTTGCCCATTATTTTTTATGTCTTCTATGCCAAAACTAAAAGCCTGCCTTTTGGCAAGAGATAGAGACCTTGTTAACGGTATTCCTGAAAGAGGTGCTTGACCAGCTTGGACAAGATAGAAGTTTACTGTAACTGTAGCAGCAGTAGTTACCTTTGAGGGAACTAAATCTAAGCTACCACTTATATTCAAGGTGTCTATATTCTCAGCAACCTTAAATGCAGTAGCAGGTATGTTTAGCTGATTGCTAGGATAACCATCTGCACTTGGTAAAACGATGCTAACCTTACTTACGCCAGCAAAAATAAACTCACCTGAGCGTTTTTCCTTGTCAATAAGAGGTAGCAAATCAACTTGTGCTGTAAACCCTTTATTATCTACTTTAACGTTAGAGCAAGCACCTAGCACAATGGTAAGAACAAAAAGGTAAAAATACTTATGCATGTTTAAGAATATCATTAGCATATAGTTCTCAGAATTATTGGGGTGTTATTCTAAGGAATAACCTTAAGATGATTGTTATGGCGAATAGGTCTAAGAGAGCAGAAATTGCTCGAGCAACCCTAAACATCCTAAGCAAAGGCTACTATAACAATCAAATCGGTGAGATCATATCTATAGAAAAGCCTTTGCATGATGCTGTGCTAGGCTCTATACACTACAAGCCAGAAGATTTTCAAACTGTTTATGAAAACCGTGATGAGATTATTCGTAATACTTATAATCAAGCTAGTACAAATTTTGAGGTGACAAACGAAGCAACTCTAAGTGCTGCTCACAGGCTTACTAAAAAACACGCCACCAAAGATGTTTTGTGTTTAAACTTTGCTTCTGCCAAAAATCCCGGAGGTGGTTTTCTAGGTGGTAGCCAAGCTCAAGAAGAAAGCTTAGCAAGAGCTTCAGGGCTTTATGAGTGCATTAAGCAAATGAAGGCTTACTATGAAGTTAACCGAGCCTATAAATCAAGTCTTTATACAGACAACATGATTTATTCTCCCAAAGTACCAGTTTTTAGAAATGATGATGACTCTTTGTTAGATCCCCCTTACTTAGTTTCTTTCCTAACAGCACCAGCCGTTAATGCAGGGGCAGTTATGCAAAATGAGCCAGAGAACATTGAGCATATTGAGCCAACCATGCTAAGAAGGATAGAGCAAGTATTATCAATAGCTGTAGTTCACAAATATCAGTTACTGGTTTTAGGGGCTTGGGGTTGTGGTGTCTTTAAAAACGACCCCGCAGATGTTGCACACTATTTTAAAAGCTATCTCGAGCATGGAGTCTTTAAAAATGTTTTTGAAAAGGTTGTTTTTGCTGTACTAGATACATCTGATAAGAGAAGGTTTATTCATCCTTTTGAAAACGAATTTGGCTAGTTCATACGATAGAAAAAGCGAGGTAAGAAATGAAAAATGAATTTCCTGTAGGCTGGGATGAAGCAAAAGTTAATAAAGTTATAAACCACTACGAGGGGCAAAGTGAAGATGAAGCAGTAATGGAGGATGAAGCAGCTTTTGTAGTTGAGAAAACGTTGATGGAAATTCCCATAGAGCTTGTACCAACTATACGTACTTTTATAGCTAAGCAACAAGCAAAATAGTGCCAAGCCCAACTACCGCCCGACTTCAAAGAGTTTTTGAAGTTGCTGAACGCTAAAGGTGTTGAATAGACCTTATGCTTAATAGCTTAAGCTAATCAAGTTTCCAGTTTAGCAATTTGCTAACGTAATGTTTGAGCATTCACAAATCCACTAAGGTTATTCATAAGCAACCATGCCTAACTCTTCACTCGAGCCCAAACCACTCAACTGAGGCAAACCAGCTAATTCTCGAGCAACCTCCTCAACACCGGGCACATAAGCTATTTTAGGTACTCCTGTAGCCTGAATTTTACCAGCAACAAGCGAACCAGCTATCACTGTTTGTTCTGAAATATTAATAGCATCTTCAGTAAAAGCAATAAAAGCTTGCCTCGTATCAACATTGGTGGGCGTTATGTTTATATTGTGGTTAGAAACTAAGCCAAGAACACTGCCAGTAGGGAAATCTTTGTTTAGAGGAGTAATACTGCCAAAGATATCTATGTTTGCCTCGCTAGCCGTTTCGCCTACTCTAATAGCACCTTGACCTTGGTAACTTATATCATCTAGGACTAAATTCAAATTGCCTGTGTTGATTGTGCCATTGAAGCACAAAAGCTTATTATCACTATCACTACTACTACTTTTAATGGCTTCTATCAAAGTTGGAATCATACCTATGGTAAAACTAGCTCCAAGGGCGCTAATGAGGCTACTACAAAGAGCACTGTCAGCTAACCAAGCAATAAATGAATCATTTGAAAAACAGACATCACCAACATCAACACTGCTAAGATCAAAAGTGCTACTGCTAATATCATCTGCAAAATCTGTGCAGTCTGGTATGTAAACAGCACTACTTATATCATTTGGATAATCACTTGGTATTTTAGGCATACTAACATCTACAGTGTCATCGTAGCTCTCTGGATCTTTTCTAGTATAGGGAACACTACCTAACAACCGCCCAGCCAAGTAAAGGGCTGCTACCTCAAAGGTGATATCATCGTTAATATTGTCATCTCTCCAACCTATGGGTGAAATACCATTACGATTTATGTCACCATCTTTAACCTTTATCTTTGTACAAAGGTCGGGAGGACTATTGGCGCTTATGCTTGTCAATTCTTCTATAACAGCACTAATGTCTGAATCGACTTGGCCACTTCTACCAAAGTAATTGTTGTATATACCACCGTCATTAGCTATGTCTAGAGCAACACCGTTTGTTGGACTGCCAATTGTTTGCACAGAACCATAGATTGCTGTACTACCAGAGACATTGCCCTTTGGCCCGCCAACAAAAATGGCATTCCCATAAGGATTGCTACCAAACCCTTTTGAAAAAGATACTCTTGTTTTAGAGCGTGATGTTGCCGCTGCTAAACTTTCACCCAAGTAGCCTATTGACTCCAGAGCACTACCATCATTAGCTAGAGTAATAGCATACCCTCCTTGGGCTCCATCAGGCAAAGTCATTTTCTCTTCGAAAGGTTGATCGGTTAAAACATCAAGTGTGCGGGTGTTGTTGCCAACTCTGCCATCATAAGGTCCGTCACGTAATCTATCAGTATCAAGGCCATATTTAAGCAGATTAACTGCTCCACATTGTAACTCCTCTAACTGCTCGTCAGTAAGACTATAATCCTGCCAGTGATCTACAAAAAAGGCATAGCTCTGATGGGCAATAGTTTGAAAACGTTTTAAGCCTATTTTAGATAAAGAACTTGCCCTAGCAGCTTTTAAATCATTATCAGTTATACTTAGAGTAGTATTGGCATTAAAAAGCAAGCCTGTTAGTAAAGAACCTGCTATGACTATCACAATCAGTGCAAAAATCAGTGCAAAACCGTTAGGATTAACTTTCATTTCACCCTCCTCGTTTTCTAAGGTTCTGAATTAGTCCCAGTTAGATTGATTAAATGAACTGTCTGCTCAGCATAATCATATAGATAACCTTTTTCGGCTTTGAGCTGTAATGCACCCGAACTACCTTTCAAACCAAAATAATACTTGTCTTGATTGGCATTCCTAGCTTTGAAAGGGCTCTGAGCAGCAATTTTTACCGTAATAGCTAAAATATCACGATAATTGAAACTCCCACTGCTAGGGTCACAGCCTGTAACATCGGTAGGTTTGCATTTAAACTCGAGCTCCAAACCAACAATACCGGGAATGGTTGATTGGAAGCTTCCTCTGGGAAAATTGCCATTACTTAACCCTCTTTCATTGCGTTTAAGGGTTGATAAATTGTTATTTGTCTTATCAGCTTGAATTTTATAGGAAACCTTTTTGGCTTCTCGAGGATAAGAATCACAATACCTAACAGTAAATTCATGATGCCTTGCAGCACTTTTATTTAACTCAAATGCAGGCTCAGCAGCACTATTAACATCTCTAGTATTACAAATATCTTCACTGTTATCCATAGCTACACCTATTGAACCAGCACTAAAAAGCTCAGACGTAATAAGCTGCATAGCCAAGTTAAGATTGCCTTGCAGTTCGCTACGGGCAATGTTTAACTCATTTACTCGCAGTGAATTGGTTAAAAAAGCAACTATTATTGCAGTAATAACAGCTAAAATAGCAGCAGAGATCATTAGTTCAACCACACTAAAGCCTGCTTCTTTTAAATCTCTTTTCATTCGTGCCCCTCGGGTATTGCTGGAGTAGGACAAACAGTACTCCCATCGCTGTTTAGTATTTGTACACAGCTCAAGTAATCAGCTAAACTAAAGGAATATTGCTTGTCTTTTTCTTTCCAATCAACCTGTACTTCTAAAAGAACTAAACCCTCTTTGTCCACAGAATTGCTGCTATTTAAAGCTTTTTCACTGATTAACTGCCAATTGACAGTATAATTTTCATAACTATCACTACCAGAACAACCAGAAACCCCTTCTTGACAAGCAAGATATTCATCAAACTTACTCTTGGATGCATCAATACTATTGGCATTTACAACATCAAAAATAAATTCCTGATATTTATCTTCCAAAGTACGATAAGCAAAAGTTTTAGCATCTCTAAGTTCTATAGACTTATCCAAGGTAGTAAAGCTAGATACTTCACCCATAGCAATGATTAGGAAAACTACAGCAATAATAGCAATGGCTACTAGTAACTCAATCAATGACAAGCCTTGCTGGTTATAAGCATTAAAATGAGCCTTGTGCTTATCTAAGTCCACATTATTAAGCTTCATTGTAGACCTAATTTCTCTAAACGAACACGTCCTTGAGAGGAAATAACTGCTTTAAAGATAGAACTGCTTCTAGAACTACTAAAAGTCACCGTTTGAGATATAATTTCTGCTACAAAACCTCGAGGATCAAAAACTATATCGTTGTTTCTATTGGTGACTAAAGATACACTAGGATAATTTGTAAGCATATTTACTTGTGAGACAATAGTTTCGCTTACATCAAAGCTTTTGTTTTGATTCTCATCTATAAAAACGATAAACTTTTCGGCTGTGATGGTAACACCTGCAAATTCGTTACGTCTTATAGCTTCACTGCGAGCCTTTTGTACACTAATAGAAAAATTTTGGGCTGCCTGCCTAAGTTCAATATCACCACGTGGAAGATTGATAACTGCAATCCCTATAAAAACACCAATAATAGCCAAAACTAAAATAATTTCAACAAGGGTAAAAGCTTGTTTTAAATTCATAGAATTCCCCTTACAAATACTTAATCTATGTAAAAATAAACATCCCTGACTTCTCTTTCAAAGCATCCACCTCTATTAACACAATAATCTTCAATAGGTGGTTTGATTTTTCACTATACCAATTTAATCATCAAATCGCAAGATCATTAAATTGTATATTTTGGATGTACTATAGACAAAATAGGATAAACTATTGCACCATAAAACATAAGTTTAATCTAACTATAAATTATCCTTGGAGGTTGAATTATGGAAAGTATTTTAAAAGAAGTCAAAGAAAAAATGCAAAAGTCACTAGAGGCATTCGATAATAATCTTAGCATAATCCGTACAGGAAGAGCCAATCCTGCCATCTTAAATCGTGTAAGTGTAGATTATTATGGTACTGTGACCCCTTTAAATCAGCTGGCAACAATTTCTAGCCCTGATCCCCGCACCTTAGTCATTTCACCTTTTGACAAGGGAGCTATTGAGAACGTTGAAAAAGCCATACGTGATAGTGATCTTGGTTTTAACCCTAATAATAAAGGGGACGTTATTTTTATTAATGTACCTTCATTAAATGATGAGAGGCGTAAACAGCTTGTCAAAACTGCTAAAAGCATGTCAGAAGAAGCTCGCATCGCTATTCGCAATATTAGACGTGATGCTAATGATGAACTGAAAGAAATGAAAAAAGAAAATCTACTTACTGAAGATGACCTACGTCAAGGTGAAGCTGAAGTACAAAAGATAACTGATGATTTTATAGGTACTATTGACAAGCACTTCAAGGCTAAAGAAGCTGATATTACAGCGGTTTAAATAGATGTCCATATATAGTTCTCCAGAAAAGTTTTTCCCCTCTAGGGAGACCCCTCTATGAGCACGTCATTCTGAGGAGCATAACGACTAAAAATCTCAGAAGGCGTTACATTAAATAAAGATCCTTCACTGTGCTCAAGACGACATTCCTCGCATTTATAAGGCAAATATTTACCTAGACATCTATAAGTTTTCTTCGTGAAACCTTGGAGGTTTTGGAAACCTCTAAGGTTTGGGGCAGCCCTTCACTGCATTCGAGGGTAAACCCCAGATTTTTCTGACCCACTATAAATCACCAAATGTCCAAAGCCTTTTTTAAAAAGTTCTCTGCACAACCTCGTGTAATTTCAGCTTTGTTTGCTTTTATGCTGATTGTGTTTATTATTTGGGTAGGCCTACCGCTTTTAATTCCCACCTATTTATTTTTATGTATTGTTGCTTTGAATGAATATACCAATATGGTAAACAAAGTTGGCATTCCCATACGTAAACGTAGTACATGGGTAGCAACAATTCTTACATTGCCAGCTTCCTTACCTGTTACTTATGAGGGGCTTTTCTTAGATATGAAACCACTCTTTGAGGGAGTAAGTTGGCGTGAAGCACTAATAGGAGTTTTTGCACTTTATCTTATTGGCTTAGAAGTGATACAGCCTAATGAAAGATCTATGCAGGCAGTAGTATACACTTTGTTTGGCTATTTCTATATATCTTGGCTTTTGGGGTATGGTATTACTTTACGCTACACTCCTGATGGTTATTTGGGTTTTTGGTACTTGATCTTACCAGTATTAGCAATTATTGCTAGTGATGTAGGAGCCTATGTTTTTGGGAAGCTTTTTGGTAAAAACAAGTTAGCCCCAAAGCTTAGTCCTCGTAAAACACTTGAAGGGGCTTTCGGGGGTTTAGGATTAGCTATAGTAGTAGTTTCAACATTAACTTATGTTTTAGAGCTATCGTTAGGATTAGACGTTGACCTTTATGACAGCATCCTTTTTGCTATTTTAGTAGCCAGCAGTGCCCAACTTGGTGACTTATTTGAATCTATGATGAAACGCTGGGTAGGAGTAAAAGATAGTGGGCGGCTTATACCCGGACATGGTGGCATTCTGGATCGTATAGACAGTGCACTGTTTGCAGTACCTATTACCTATTACTTTGTAACCTTAGTAGTACTTCGTTAATTTATGGGGCTTTTGCTGAAAAATAAATATTGTAATTAGCCAAGCCATCTTCATCAAAACTACCTACATAGATATGGTATACCCCTGTGCTAAACGAGGAAGTAATTTGTGGGTTACTATTGCCACTAGCCATATCATCATTACACATGACTGGTTCACCAGTTATAGGAATAATTAGCATAGTCGTATCAGAAGAACTATTTACATAAATGCGTAGATAGCTAAAATCGGCTTCTAAAGTAAGCACATGATCAGGTTCTGAGGCTATATAACCTTTACATTCACTACCATAGTTTTCTTCAGCATTGATAGGACCCCCAGAAATATATCCAAAAATCATAGGGTCTGGTTGAAAGTTGGGAGTTAAAGAAATTTCCGCTCCTGTTTGAGCTAAACCAAAAGTGGAAATGCAACTCAAACTCAAAATGAGAATTGGATATGTGATAGCAAGGTGTTTCATGAGTTCCTTTATAGTTAGCAGCACTAGAACTTTAGCACATCAAAAATCTTTTAATATGAAATGCTACTTAGAATCTTATGAGCAGCAGTGTTATGTCTGAGTACTTAATGCATCCAGAGCCTTTTGTGCTCTAATGTTAGCAATAGTTAAGCTATCCTCAACATCTTTACGCAAGCTTGCCAAAGCCATATACCCCTTTTCAGGGTGGTTAACCAAAGTACAAATTTTTCCTACATTTTTACCGTTTGCCACTATTACTTTTTCATTATCAGCAGGCAATTCCTCGAGCAGAAGAGTAACAAGTTCTTTACGCACATTGCCCCTAGCTTCAATCCTTGCCATAATTTCCTGCCCTAAATAACACCCCTTTTTATAAGAAACAGCTTTTTCTAATCCTACTTCTTGAGGTAGTGTACCTTCACCACCTTCATAAGTAGCACTAGCGATACCTGCTTCTACTCGAGCTATATTAAGAAGCTCCTCACCTGCAGGCGTTGCCCCTTCCCTAAGCAACTTCTCAAATAAATTCTTAGCATCTTTTTTTAGAACATGTAAATCAAAAGCAGGGTGCAAACTACGCTGGCTAGAATTTATTAACACCTTACCACTAGCCAAAGGAACATAAATGAAGTTATCCTCTTTGGGCACTTTTCCTAAAGCTTGCTCTAAAGTTTGCTTAGCATTACTTCCCAATAAGGTCATGCTAGCAAGGGCATACTTTAAGTTATGAATATTAACTTGATCAAAGATAATGTGAGCTTTAAATTGTTTTTCAACTAGTTCACCGGCATTTCCTTCTACAGCAACAAACAGGTCTTCAGCTCGCCTAAAAATTTGCATTTGTGCTAGTACGTGACCTTTAACATTTAGCATGAGCGAGGTATTATGTTCACTTTCTTTTAAGCCCTTAACATCGTTGCTAACTTGACCGTGTAAAAAATCAACACGATCCTCACCAGTGATTTTTAGAGGTGTGTTACTTAGAAGGGGTACAAGAACAGCATTTTCTTTAAGGGCACTATATTCTTGCTCAGGCAGACCGAAACTAGCAATGTCACCTTTAGTAGTCCTTTGTGCTCCTAATTCAACTAGATAATCTAGCCAATTGCCATCTGATTCCTTGTTAGTGCTACTAGCTTGGGCATCCATATAAATATTTTAGGACAAACGACGTGAAAGTTTTAGTTTTTTTAATTCTTCTATATTTTTTGCCCCAGAGCAGTGCATGGCTACTTTTAGCTCCCAGATTATGTGCTCGAGCCACTCAACCACAGCCTCTGCTGATTCCGTAGCAGGCTTTAAAAGAGGTCTAGCAATAGCTGCTACACTTGCTCCCAAAGCTAAAGCCTTAGCAACATCCAGCCCTGTGCGAATCCCTCCTGATGCAATTAAAGGCATCTCTGGCAATGCACGGTGTACTTCAAGGAGCGCTTTAGCAGTAGGAATGCCCCACTCTACAAGGTCAGGGTGACGAATTTCCCCGTAGCGTACATAATCTTCTACTTTTGCCCAAGATGTTCCACCTGCTCCTGCTACATCTAGTGCTGCAAAACCAACATTTTTTACGCTCGAGGCCACTCGAACACTAAGTCCATGACCCACCTCTTTAAGAATTATTGGATACTCAACTGCTTTGAGAATCTCTGGTAACTTTACCAAAAGATTGGTAAAGTTAGTATCTCCACTTTGTTGCATAGCTTCTTGTAAAGGATTAGTGTGCAAGGCTAATCCATCAGCTCCTACAAGCTTAATAGCATGCCTAATATTTTGAGCGTCATAACCTTTATTAAGTTGTGCTATACCTAAATTACCAATAATAAAAGCATTTGGAGCATAAGGCCTCACTTTAAAAGAGTCTAGTAAATCGGCATTTGCCAGCATAACCCTTTGTGAACCCAGCATGAAACCAACACCCAGATGCTCGGCAGCCACAGCAAGGTTGCGGTTAATAGTCTTGGATAGATCTGCTCCTCCAGTCATTGCCCCTATCAATAAAGGAGCTTTTAATTTTTTACCCAAAAAACTAGTATTAATACTTATTTTCCTCAAATCACTCTCAGGTAAGGCATTATAAGGCAGGTCAATTTTCTCAAAACCTGCAGTACGCTGCTTATACTCAACGGGATAGTTTAGGCACACATCTATATGCTTCATTTTCCGATCACGAGTGTCTTTACTAATAGAAGATTGATTCACAATAATTATCCTAAGCTTTATTCAAGTAACCTTTATTTGTATTTTCAGTATATAATTTTTTCATGAATAACGTACTTGGTATCGATATAGGCGGCTCAGGCATTAAAGGTGCACCTGTAGATATAGAAGCAGGAAAGCTTTTAGAAGATAGATTACGTATAGAAACACCACAACCTGCTACACCCAAAGCAGTAGCAAAGATAATATTACAATTAGTAGAGCACTTTAATTGGCGAGGTAAACCAGTAGGCTGTGCTTTTCCTGCTATTGTTAAAAAGGGGGTTATTTTATCGGCTGCTCACATAGACAAGTCTTGGCTTGGCATTGATGCCCAAAAACTTTTTGAAGATGAAACTAGCTCTAACTTTGTTGTTTTAAATGATGCTGATGCAGCAGGAATAGCAGAGATTTCCCATGGTGCAGGTAAAGACGTCCTAGGAACGGTACTTTTACTAACATTTGGCACAGGCATAGGTAGTGCTCTATTTGTTCAAGGTATTTTAATGCCCAACACTGAGTTAGGTCACTTGGATATGGACAAACATAAAGATGTTGAAAAATGGGCAGCAGCGCGAATACGCAAAGAAAAGAATCTTAGCTGGAAAAAGTGGGGCAAGCGTGTTAATACCTATCTAAATTATGTTGATATGCTCTTAGCACCTGATTTAATTATTATTGGTGGGGGTGTAAGCAGAAAAAGTGAGGAGTTTTTTGAATTTCTTAAGGTTAAAACTAAGGTAGTACCTGCTCAGTCACTTAACGAAGCAGGCATAATAGGTGCAGCTACAGCAGCTTATAGGAATATTAGCTCGAGTTAAGCATCTATTGTTGACCTGTTAAGGCTAGTTTACAGGTGGTTTATTAGGATTAATAAGTAGAGCGGGGTCTAGCCCACGCAAGGCTTTAGCACTTAGCCATACACGCTTTGGTTTACCATCCACCCAAATGGTTTTTTTATGTAAATTGGGTTTATAGGTACGGTTGTGAACACCTGTACGTTTAACTCCTACCCCACCTTTTTTCTTTGGCGAGCCACTACGTCTAACGGTTTTCATAGCTGTAGTCTTTTTTCCTGTAATAGCGCATACTTTGGGCATAACTTTTTTCCTTAAATGCAGATAATCTCTATTAGGAAGTACTTTGCAATTTAAAAGGCAAAATACAGCCTGCTAATTTTAGCACTGTTTTTATCCTTTGCCAAGTTAGATAGTCTTATAGTATTTGTTGTTGACCTAAATAGGCTAGCCTGTTAAACTTTTAATGTTTGGAGAGGTGACCGAGTGGCTTAAGGTGCACGCCTGGAAAGCGTGTGTGTGGGTAACTGCACCGAGGGTTCGAATCCCTCCCTCTCCGCCACTCAAATGAATAAATCAGGCTGCATATAAAGGTCTATATTTAGTTATATTTTCATCAAATACGTTTACTATACGACTTAGCTAGATTCCATCTTGGAGAGAGGCTCTTTAGAAAGTGCTCGAGTTAACCTCAACCAGCAAAACATCTTTCTAAGAAATAGTTATAGTGGCTTTGCATCTAAGCAAAATACCATTATTGTTTTAACGGGTAAATAATGTTATGTTACAGAGACAAAAGAATTTTTTAATAAGGATTGTAAGGTTATTAGAATGCCCAAGAAAGAACTAGAAAAAACAGAAAATTTAGAGAGTAATTTAGAGCAAGATATTGATGTACAAGACCTACCCAAGTTACTCTATGAAACTCGCAAAAAAAGAGGCTTGACCCTTGCTGAAGTAAGTGAACAAACGGGCTTAACCATTAGTACCTTAAGCAGAATAGAAAATGGTGTATTTAAGCCTAGGGCAGACACCTTTATAACTGTACTTAAGTGGCTAGGGCTAGAAACCTCTAAAGTTACAGATGTAGCACATAGCAATAAAGAAGTGCAAGACACCATGTCTCACATTGCTCTTATTCTAAAACAAGATCCAAAGTTAAGTACAGAAGCAGTTAAAAAGATTTTACTGGCTTGGCGGCCAATGTATGATATTTATGCTGCTGGAGGTAAGAATGAGTAATTTAAAAGGTGAGGCATGCTATGAGGCTTAGAATTACACTCGAGCCACACCACCTACCACTAAACTTACCCATCCACTACAGCCATTTACTACAGGGTATGATTTACAACCAGCTTGATAATAATCTTGCTGATTGGCTTCATGGCAAAGCTTATCGCAGCGCTACTAGAACCTATAAAATGTTTACTTTTTCTCGGCTCGAGGGACAACCCTTTACAGTCAAAAATGGTCAAATTTCCTTTGAAGGTAAGGTATTTTTTAAGCTCAGTTCTATTAATGGTGATATTTTGTCTTCGTTGGCTGAACACTTGTTAAGAGAAAGGCGTGTTCGTTTAGGTAATTATAACTGTGAAGTCAAAGGGGTTGAGATAATCCCTAAACCAAGAATTGATGCTAGCAAGCCTATTTTAGTAAGAGCGTTATCACCTATTACTACTTACAGCACCTATATTGATGACTATGGTAAGCGTAAAACTCACTATTACAGTCCTTTTGAAGTTGGTTGGAGTGACGGTTTGTTGAGTAATTTGCTTCGTAAAGCAGAGGCACTTGAATGGGAAGATAGTGGCAAAGAGTTACTTGAAGCAGGTAATATACAACCAGAAAATGTTTCAGAAAGGGATGAGAAGGTGATTATGTACACTAAAGAGATTAAGGGGAAGGTACATAAAACTGTTATTAAAGCTTGGATGGGGACTTATAGTTTAACTATGCCTGAACATTATTTTTGGCTTGCATATGATGTAGGGCTGGGCTCTAAGAATGCTCAGGGGTTTGGTATGTTTGAAGCAATTGCTTTAAGATAGACACTTAGAAAACTAGTGCTATACTGTTTCTACCACTACTGACTAAATATTTAAGTACTTACTCAAACTTAAAGTTATTCCTTCTAGAGAATCACTATTTAACATAGTTATTTTTGGCAGGTCCATATCAATCTTTCTGGCAGTAAAAATATTTTGTGGTTGTGCTTTAGATGGTTTAGATAATTCTTCCAAATAAACTTCTAAAGGATATATCTTATCCACTTTTGAAGTAATGGGGACAACTGTTACATACGGGTATTTATCATTTGAGCTTGCTGCATTATGACTTACTATAACTACTGGTCGGCGTTTACTTTGTATTTCTATAGCTGGTGAAGGGCCTACATACCAATAAACTTCACCACGATTCATCTAGAAAATCCTCAGCAGCAGTTTGACTGGCTAATACAACTTCCTCGTCTTCAGTAGTGATGTTTTCACCCATTTCTGTAAACATTTCGTACATTTCTTTTTCGCTTAGTAATTTAAGTGCTTCAAGAAAAACTTGAGAAGTACTTTTTAAGTTGTGATTTGCTTTGTATTCATTTACAAAGGCGATTTCTTTTGGTGGTAAGGAAATAGTTAGACGTTCTGTATTCATAAATACTATCTTACTATTAGAGCATAAATTTATTCTTAAAAGTTTACATAAAATTAAAATAGTGTAAAAGTAAAATATGGAAACTTATATTTTACTTTTAGGTTGGAAAGTAAAATAAAGGGTATTGTATTTTACTTTGGAGCATTAATGGATATTAAGGACTTTAAAGCTGGTTCCTATAAAGAAGGGTATGAGTACCAATACTTTTTGCCTGAGAAAATTAACCACTCTTTTTTCTGGACCGATGAAGCTATAAACGGACTTTTAGAAAAAGCCTCCTTCAAGCTAGGAGAACTTAATTCCTTTTCCCGATTTGTTCCAGATACAGGCATGTTCATCAAAATGCACATTTTAAGGAGGCTGTTTACCAATTTGAGACAATTCATCCCTTTTTAGATGGGAATGGTAGAATAGGACGGCTACTTATTACTCTTTATCTGGTATCAAACGGTATTCTAGATCAGTACCTCTCTGATTTTTTTGAGAGGAATAAAAAGCTGTATTACGACAACCTGACTTTTGTCCGAACTAAAAATGACCTTGGGCAATGGATTAAGTTTTTTCTGACAGGTGTGATCCAAACTGCAGAAAATGCTGTTGTAACCTTAAAGAGGATCACGGATTTAAAAGCAGACATTGAAAAGGAACGGATACTTCTTATGGGCAAAAGATCAAAGCAAGGAATGGATTTCTTGCACCAGTTATTTAAAGAACCTGTTGTAACAATTAAGGGTGTGCAGGCAATGACTGATCTATCTTTCAAAGCAGCAAATGATTTGGTTAAAACTTTTGCCCAGCAAAAGATACTGGTTGAAACGACTGGCTATCAGCGTAACAGGGTTTTTGTGTTTGATGATTATGTGAAGATGTTCTGATAAATGAATTTTAAACTAACTTTCTAATTGTAAGCTAAGCTCTTTGTTGTGATTTTCCCAATCATAAAGATCAGCTGTTGTTACACCTGTTTTATTTTCTGGGTGGCTTAGTAATTCAAAGGGCCTCTCTGTTGTTTCTGGAGTTATAAATGTTTCCTCAATTTCAGGTTTTGGAACATAAAAAATAAAAACAACAATAAGATATCCACTGATTATATATAGTGATTTGGGTTTCTATAAGCGTACTATCTTGAGCATTCATAACAAAGTCGTACTTTTTAGACAAAGCACTTTATTTTCCTTTCAGTGTTCGTAAACGCAATATCCACTCACGTTGATTTGGTTTCTTAGCAGCTTCTGGATTTTTATATGGTTTTGGATAGTGATGTTTCATTAATTCATCTAGTAGCTGTATTACCTCAACATCAGGATTAGCTTCTAGCTGCCCAAGCCAATCTACAACTCTTCGTGAAAAGGCATCTTTATCTACTAGTAAAGAAGCATCGGCAAGCTCTTTATAAATGCTGGAACGTCCTTCCATAGATTTTTCAAACTCTAATTTTTTTGAAGCTTCAGTACGTTCCTTTTTGTCATGTAAGTAGTGGTTTTTAGCATTATTATCCTGTTCAAAATGACCGTAACCTACAGATGTTTTTGCCCCAAAACCTAAGTGTATTAGGGCTTGTTCGAGCCAAGACAAAACTTGCCTACAAATACTTGCTTCGTCTTTACACCTTGGCAACACTCCAAATTGAAATGTACAACCTTTGCTCACTACTAGAAAAGGAATAGGGGTAGGACTTAAATAGTCAGCAGGTGGAGTAATATTGTTGCCCTCGCTACTATAATATTCACCATAATGCGGGGTCATAATATCAGCTTTAAGTTGCACAGACCTTATAGGTAAAGCATCAAGTATAATAACCTTACCTACTCTGGAGTTAGTTTCTCTGTTTTGGCTTAATACTCCTGCAGAAAGGCCAAAGATCTCTTCAATGTCTTGCCTATTCACTCCTTTAGCCCACTTACTAGCCCATGATCTCACCATACCCTTTATTGAAGAACTAGGTAAGTAGGGTACCCCTAAACTATGATGCCAAGCGAAACCATTCTCCACTGGATGTTCACGACCTAGACCTGTAACAAAATTACTACTTGTTTTGTAAAAATGGGGATTTTGCCCAGCAGATTCTAGTAATATAGCTAATCTTTGACTGGTTTCTTCTAGTGCCTGTTTTTGTCCAACATGTCCAACTACAGTGTTGATCCAAGTTTTCTTGCCATCCTCTCCTAAACCATCAGTCCAGTTTGATTTCCAAGTATTGCAATATTTATCATACCAAAGACCATAATGAGCTGCTTGGGGACGTCTTGATGGTAAATTATCAGAATTATACAGTGGTCTCATATTTAATCCTTAGTTTGATTGACATGATCTAACATTTGAGTTTCTTGGTCTGCAAGTCTAGCTTCCGCAAATTTCTTTAGCCACTCGAGATAGGCCAAAGCTTCACCTTGGGCATGTAAATAGTGAGACTCATCTTGGTTGATTATTGCCTCTAAGAGGTCTTGATCTTCAGGATAAGGTGAGTGTTGAGAGGAACCACCACAAAGCCAAGATGATAAGTGGTGGTACAGCTTCTCATAGGCACGGTTATCATTGGTACGCTTACTCTTACCAATTTTTGCTGAAGCTTTTAACATAGCTGCTGCTTGGCCTAAACCGCTAGTTAAAATAGTGGCTGGCAAAGACTTAACGTAGCTTTCATAGTTGCCATAATCACCTAGATGAAATAACTCTTCGATTTTACTGTAAGCATCTTTGGCACGTTCCTGTGCAAGGTTTTGAATCATTCCTGACCACTCCTTTTGGATTGCTTCCAAACCAAACTAAACCAACCCTGTCCTACAGTTTCGTTACCACCTATTTGTAAATAGTCTTTAGTCTTCAACTCAGCAAAGATATTGCTATTCCCCTGCCTTTCCATTAAAAATGCATACATTAATGTGTCAGGAGGAAGTGCTTCCTCATTCCAAAGTGCACCTGCCTTGGTGGTCTTTGTTTCACTGTCTAGAGCGTTACGAGCTTGGATAGCAAGTCCGTACTTAGCAAACCATGTGAAATCATCATCATGTAGCAAAGTTAGTTGTGAAGCGAGTCTTGCTTGTGTTACCTCATGCTTTATCAATGTTTTTAGAGATATTATTAAATCATCGTTTGGTTGATCTATAACGTTAAAGCTTCTTTCTTCTAAATGAAGCACTCCCTTATCTTGGCTTAGAGCTTCACCCTTATGTAGACTCTGAGAAATCTTAAAGTCAACTAGATGTCCAGCACGTCCTAAGTCACGCTGTAAACGTTCTAAAACATAAGGGCAAGTCACCCATTTGTAGGTAGCATTTAAGCTGCGCACTGGTAACAATAGCAATCGCACATCCGAAAATAGTACACTGCCAGCATGGGCTTGCTCACCAAAAATTTTTTTTCGGATAGCCTCATCATTACCTTTTTGTGTTTCACTATCTAGTAGAGCACCCTTTAGACTCGAGCCCGCTATAAAAGGAAACTGTGTAGTTGATTCTCTTGCTACAGGCAAATCAATTGAACCTGTTGAATATCCTGTTCCCGAGTGAATAAAAGTTTCTGCCAACATACCTAAAATTGCGTTCATAATGCCTCCTTTGGCCAAGTGCCAATAAGAATTTGTCCATAGCCCCATTCTGTTCTTAAGCCAATGTGTTTGCCATGTTGTTTAAGGATATCTTCCCCATTGGTTTCTGCTTTCGCTGCTTTGAGGAACCAAGTACTGCCTGCAGGAACACAAGGTTTTAAATCTAAAGGACGCCTACCTATAGAATTCCATCCACCAATAAGTATAGGTTTGCCAAGACAGGCTGATACAACTTCTCCTCGTAGTATTGCTAGCTGTTCTTCTATAATGGATTCAGAAGCGTAGCTAGTAAGAGGTTTTTTAGAAGTGTTCCAGTTGAACTGCCACATTGAAAGTTTTTCTGTGTTAAAGTCTGCCGGCGTAATCAGGGTAACCGTATATAGCCAATGGTCACCATTATCAACCAGCTTGTCAGGTTTCAAGGCTTCTATTGATTTTGCAAAGTTTTCTTGACAAGAAACAATTTCAACCATTCTTGCCTCACCGCCAAGTGTGGTAATACATGTATCAGGTAAACCCCAACTATCTGATAAACCCTCAACACTAACTCCTAGAGATACACCCATTTGTAAACGACTGTGCTGTATTTGATAAAGGGAATCTTCACTAGTTGTGCGCTCTTCATTACGTTTAATTCCTATCTTGTCTTCACTGTGCCATAAGCAAAGCTCACTAATAATCTGTTCTTGTTGGGGTAATTGACCTTTCAACACTAATGCCATTTGTTCACCTTTAAGATAACCACCTAATCTTTTAAGAGAACCACTTTTAGCTTTGCTAATCTGACTTTCAGTAGGTAAATGAACTTCCTTACCAAGATCTGTATTATAAAAAGTCTTGCTAGGTAATAAGCAAGTGATATAACTTTTTTTGCCATCATCTAGTGTCTTTTGTACTATTTGTAAGGGTGTAGGGAAAAGCACAGTGTTTTTGTAGAATAAGTAGGGGCCTTGAAAGCGGAGAGTTTTTAAATCTTCATAATTCCCTAGAATGTTTTCTATAGCATCTGACCATTTACCTACGCCAGCCCATTTATCCTCTACAGGGGCATGTCTTGCCAAGATTGCACGTAAAGCTCCTACTATAGAGGTAGGATGTGGTGGAAAACCACCCTTCACTTCCATTTGACCAGTTTCACCTAGATTAAAAGGGCTTCCATCACGAAAGAACAAAGTGTCTATTGGAGCCAAAAGATAGTTATGCATGTGATAAGCCTCCACTACCTAAAAAGCGTACAAGCATGGCACCATCAAGTTGTAGCAGAGTTGTTTCTTGCTGCTCTATTATCTTACGTTCTTCTGGTTGCATATATGTCTTGTTGACTCGCTCACGACATAGATTTAGCAAATCTCCAAGATACTCTTCAATTTTTCTATCATCTACATTTTCCTTCTGTTCTTTGCTCTTTTGGTACTCAAGTTTTAAAAGATTAAGAATTGCTTCATAATTAAAGACACCATTTTCTGTATTTAATAGGGGACGAAGACTATCGCTCAACTTAAAGAAAAACTGATTACTGAAACCACCTTGTGCAAAGGTGTCAGCAAGCATTGTTAAACTATCAGGAATTGTGCTTTCTTCTCTATCTGTATAGTCTTCCCAAGTAGAAACCCAAGTCAGAGTATCTTGTCCTCCAGTTGCCACTTTAATAGCAATACTATTTCTATTATTTTGCTCTTTGGCAATTTTCTTTAGCAAGTGATTTGCCTTTTTAATAACTGAGCGCAATGTTAAGCGACTATTGGCAAACACTATTGCTCCAGACAAAGTGGTTTGTAATTTCTCACAAGGTTTAGGTGCTCGATCTTTTTCTTGGAAAAATGCTTTCTCGGCTTCATTTCTCACACTAGTGAAAGCGTCACCAAAAGCTTTATATAGCTTCACAGCAGCGGGTAAAGCGAAGTTTATTGGTAACAGTGCCATTATGTCATCTCCACCAGCGTAAATGGTAACACCACAACAATGTTTCTCTATGATTTTAGGAGCTTGTTCTGTGAACTCTGCTAAGGCCTTAGAAACATTCGCAGGCGTGACATTATCGTTTTGCAAGAGTTTTCCCAATTTATCTCCATCCATTAGCAACAAAGCATAATAGGGGCTTGCCTTACTCCCCACTTTCTTTTGTAAATCTGTCAAAGAGTTCTTTAATACTTTGCGAACTTCCTCGTTGTCCTCATGCAAACGTACAGTATTTTTATTATCTATATCATTTTGAAATAGAAGTGCCCCATCAAGTTGTGTGACCTCACCAAGTTCCTGTAAGCAGCCTAATGTTGTTTTCCTTTCGCCAAATCCGCCACCAACTATCTTATTTTTGTATCCTTTGACAATTCCAGCATAGATCTCGCAGGCTTGTCGCACGGAAGTATCCTCTCTAGCTTTTTCATTAAGTTTAGCTAGCCAATCAGCAGCAGCTATATAATTTGTGCTAGGCCAGCGTTTTACATCTGGGTCCCAACCTATAGCTTTTCTAGCTATTTCAGGTGTACTGGCAAAAAATCTTTTTATAAAGGCTATTGAACATAGGCGTTCGTGTTCGTCTAGCTCGAGCAGTTCATTTTCTCTATTACCTAATTTCTTGCTCAAGTGATTACGAAGTCTTTCCCAAAATTCCTTTTGCTGAGTCTTTTTCGCAGTACTAGTTTCACCCATAAAACCAGAAAGTTCTTGCCAGTCACCCATTAGCGTACAATGATTTCCACCTTCTGTAGGTGGATGATAGTTACGCCAGTTCTTACGAAAATTAAGCCACATACTATCTTCTTCAAAGCTACCAGAGTCACCTATAACCCAATTTATATCCCAAAAACCAGCAACTTGGCGTTCCCAAATTTTTCTTGTAACACCTTTTACATCATCAGAGTCCCAAAAATCTTTGAGAAATTGCTCCCAAATCACTTCAGAAATATCCTTCCACTTGCCCTTAACGGCATCAGCACATTTATTAGGGTCAAATTCAACATTAGCAGGAAGCTCAGCTCTAAAGCGGTTGGGTAAACTACCTATGGCAGGCCCATCCTGACCTTCTGCTAAAAGTTCTAGATTGCAAATAGTTTTTAGTAGTGGATCGATTATTATATCGTCTTCATTAACAACTGTTGGAAAAGCAATCTTTCCACCAACATCTAGAACTACTTTCATGGCATGACCACTTAAGTAGGAAAGTAAGAAAGAACCTGCCCACAAATCACGAGTACGGCGTGCCTGTGCTACAAAACTTTGCACTGGACCAAAAGTGAAGTGTAAGATACGCTCAGCCATAGCTAATTTCCTCAACTCTAGAAAAATCACTTCGTCTAGGCTTAAGTCCTTCAGATCTCTTGTCGAGCATACGGTCTAAAAAGTCATGAGCAGGTTGCCAGAAATCATCTTTACTGCCATCAAACTCTGTAGCACGACCTCCTACAGAAATCTTGTCATTACTTGGCAAAAACTTTGCTGGTAAGAAAGCAATTGTAGCAATAGGAGGCAACGAGTTTTGTGGCTGATGGATGTGAAATAAAAGAGGGCTAGACCTACGATCATGATCCTTGCCTGTTACATGTTGGTTAGAACGCTGACCATAGTTATGTGGTAGGCCAAATACAACCCTCTTTGGATAAGGTATATTTTGTGAAATGTTTTTCATAAGATCATGGTCATCTTTGAAATTTTTCTCGCTGGGCTCATTTAGAACACGACCACTTCTACCCCAACTACGATAAAATACAAAAATCACGGCCTATTTTGTTCAGAAGCTGCAAGGGTGTCTCGTTGTTGACACCTTCTAGTAAGGCAATACGAGTAAGTTTTGAAAATGCTGTGAAATCAGGTAAAGAAGTGTAACTACTTGCCAAAGCAATAAGCGAGTCAAGTTCCTCCTTATACTCACTAAAAGTCCTTGGGGGGCTCCAAATTTCTTTGTCATTATGCTCAAGGCTTAGCAAATTAACACTTCCGTAAGCTTTGCGAGACCTACTCCCTAGACCTCCGAGTAATCCCATTATCTTTAAAGCATCTTTTATACTTTTCATTTGCTCTTCACTAATAGAAGATGTACGGAATGACAAATACAAAGAAAATTCAAAAGGAGCTTCTAAGCAAGGTCTTGTAAGTTGACCAGCCTCAGTGCCTTTGTTTCTGCTACCAAAGGCTTCCATTATCCCATAAGCAAGATATCTAGCACCATCTCCAACAACTCTATTATTTGTCTTTAAAACCTCTCCAACATTTATGCTCTTAGGTTCTTTTGCCTCCAAACTCATGAGTACTTTTGCTTGAGCATTTGTGCTGCCAAAGATAATTGCTTCTTCTTCACGCATTAGCTTTAGGTCACCTGCAAAATGCGTATTAGCCAAGGTACGCCACCAAAAGCGTAGTACACCCTTTATGCTTGGCAAGCGTAGTTCAGTTTGATTTTGCTCTGCCCCACTCATAAAGACTGGGGTGACTACTTTAAACCTTCCATGTATAGTTTCCACAGAGTTTTCCCTCCATTAATTGATTAACAGTTAATTTAAATTTAAAGCATATTAAGATTAGCATTATAGGTAAACATTTAAGTATATAGATATGAATCGATCTGTGCATATTCAATCAACAACACATTTTTTCATTGATACTAATATTCTACTAGATTTAAAGTGACAGGTGACGCTGAAGAGTTTACCCATCACTTTTTTTGAACAAGTCTACAATCTTTATTCTATCAAGCTATTAGACATTCAAAACTAAAACCCAGATGTAGAAGGCCATCAGTGTTAGGATTCCTAAAATTACATAGGATTCGATTTGTAGCATGTTGCATGCACACTGCTCGCACCGCTTTTTCCGACCTTTAATTACCATAAGCACATACATCCCTCCTAGAAAACCATTAATTGCCAAGAAAACCACCACTGAATGGATAGTAAGCTCAACCCCATACAAATAACTTACCCCAATGTAAACCACAAAGACTGCAAAAGCAACAAAGGGTATATTTTTCATAAACGACTCCTTTAGATATGAATTGATTCTTTTATTCCTAGGCTTATAGCTTCTTGATTACTACTAAAAATAATTTTCAGTTTGGGATTTCATAAAAATCAACCTCACTTTCTTCGTAAAGGATATAAATATTTTTATGCACTGTCAATCCCTTAAACATTAGACTTTTACAATTTTCCATGATACAGTATCTACATCAGTGGGTTCCAAAGGAATTTAGACTTTATTATTTTCTTATTACTAGCATATAGCTTAATTAGCCTACCTAGTGAACCCACTTAAATTTACAAATTCATTATTCTTTTAAAAACCCTATGGTCAATTAAATATTTAGGGAAAGTTTTTGCCTACCTCTCTTCCTTAAAAATCTCTTAGTCTATTAGCAGTCTGGGCTGCTGTTATGCAACGCTCTAAAATAGTCCAAGGAGAATTAGCAGGTGTACCATATGGAGGTAATATGCCATCTAAATAATCCTTATAGCCTTCCACATAAACAATCAACACCTGCTCACTTTTTGACATTATTTTTATAACCTCGTTAACCTGTTTTTCTCCTTCATCATCAGTAACTGTTGATAGATCTAAAACTATAATGTGACTGTTTCTCTCTTGGACTTCGTTAAGTTCAGTAAGGTCAAACAATTTCATTTTTCCTGAGTTAAATACTTTACTTATAAGACTATATGGGCCAGGATCTACAGGAATAGAGCCAGTGGTTTGCCTCTGTGGGGAAATGTAATCTACACTTGCGTTTTCTAATGCTCCTTGTTGTTCAACAAGACTTTTTAATGTGTTGAGCTCTACATCAATATATTTAGCTACATTCTCATTAACTTGCTTCTCAACTTCATCTTGAATCTCTTTTTCATTTTCCTTACGAAATTGATTAATCTGAATAATATTCAAGGCAGTAAGAGTTACCATAAGCATAATCATAGTTAACATAATACCAAATACAATTATTAGCCTTGTGTTTTGGCCCTCTAAAAAACGGTTTTGTGCGTCCAATATGGACTCTATCTCAGTAGATGAGTAAAACACTCCTTGGGCTGAATTTATTAGGAGGAGTATAATTCCTGCCAAAGCAACAGAAAACCCTATTATGATTACAATTAGTTCAGCTTTCATAGCTGAATTATACCTTGCATCTATTGTATATTAGAAGCCTGTTGGCATATTGGTCTGCAAACAAAGATTGTGTATTTGGTAAATTGGCTAGCTCTAAAAGTATGCTTCACTCCAATTAGCTCAAGTTAATAGTGGACGATTATCTTCCCAAGACTCGAATTCCCAAACTTCCCACTCTCTGCTATTTTTATGCTATTGTGTTAGGCATTTATTAGCACACCATCACCATTTTAGAAGCACATGAATATATAGCTAGCTCATAAAGGTATTTAGTAGTAAACATTATTTGTTATAAAATTTTTTTGGAGCCCCTTAATGGAGGAAAACCTTTAATGAATGAAGTAATCAGCCTTATTATAAATGGCAATACTAACCAAGAAACTTTTGCAAACGCTATAGTTGCAGCAAACGCTAAAGCTCTATCGAAATTCAAGCAAGGCCTTACACGAATATTTGTTATTCACTCAACAGATTCAGAAAAGTATTTACTTTGTATTGACCAAAGTCAAAACCAAAACACTTGGTTTAGTCATATAGAGTCTTCTTCTGATATATAGTTACCCAGAAAAATCTTTTCCCTTTTTTCCAAAAGAGGAAGAAAATAGGAAAAACTACCAAAAATCAATGCTTTTTAAGCAATAAAATACCTACTGCCCAATGTAATCTTCTTTGCTAAATGAACTATAAACTTATGCCAAACTTGCTTACTTTCCCCCTAAACCACTACTCAAATCATTAGCTCTTCTGGCACTGGTGTTTTATAAAACTCAAATGCCTCCCTCAACCTTTTTATCTCTTTCTTCATTACTCCCTTGGTTTCCTCTACTTTCATTGGTATCTCCTGTACCACCACCTCTAAATGCTTCTTTAGGTCTGCTTGCGTTCCCCAGCATTTATTGTGTATGTATTCCTTCTTTATGTACTTCCATAAACGTTCTATTGGATTGAAGTCTGGTGAATATCCTGGTAGAAATTCTAACCTCAACCATTTTGAGTTCCTCTTTGCCCACTCTTGTAACCACTTTGCCCTGTGAAATGGTGCATTGTCACATATAAGCATTATTTTTGCTTCCCTCATCTCCCTTTTCATATGACAGATAAACCTTCTAAACCTCTGCGCATTTACCTTAAACTTTGTTAGCACCCCATGGAACTCTCCTGTCCCTAACTCTAATGCCCCTATCAAGTTCACTCTTCCATGTCTGCCATAGTTCTTGATCTCTACTTTTTCTCCTACCAGCCCCCATGTGCTCGTTAGTGTCCCCTGCGTTTGGAACCCTACTTCATCTTGGTAAAATATCCTCCACCCTGCTTTTATCTGGTCTTCGTACAGCTTTGGTAGTGTTTCTTGTATCCACTTTCGCCTCTTCTCTTCATTCTTTCTATACAACAAATGTACTGCTTTATTAAAACTTAATCCTAGTTTCCTTAGAAGCTCTGGTAGATACTTTACTGAAAAACATATTCCAAAAAGGCTTTCGATAAGGATAAAGACCTTTCTAGCAATCCAAACTTGTTGATTAAACTCTGTGATTACCTTCTTGATTAGCTCCAGTTGCTCTTTAGAAAGTTTAGGTTGTCTACCAGTTCTTTGTTCATCTTCTAAACTAAGCGATTTTTCAAACTTTTTTCGCCAGTTTCTTACTGTTTTTACTGAAACGCCAAACATCTCTGCTACAAGCTTAATATCTTTGCCTGAGTACAGAGCTATAAGGGCTTGAGTGCGTAGTAAGGCATCAGCATTGTTTCCCTTTTTATACCGACGACGTAGTATTTTTAGTTCTTCTAGTTTTTGTTTGTTATCATTATTTGCCATGATCAATCTCCTTTGGGTTATTATTGGGATTATCATGGCATTATTTTCCCTACTTTAGGGAAAGAATTTATCTGGACATCTATAACCCCAGACAAATTGAATCATCAAGTTATTAATCTAGAACCAAATCAAGAGTCTGTTCATCATCTAGTGGAACACCTAGAACTAATCCTCAATAGTCAAGTTGGTAATCATAAAGTTATGGTTGATTTATCAAATGGTACAGTTATTTATAGAAATATGTTAGCAGTAGCAGCTTATGTTTTGAATATCCCTAATCAATACATGATTGATACTGAAGGCTTGAGGAAAAAATTAGGAGTTACTAGGCTTAGTGGTTTTTTACAGCCAAATAAGCTCGAGTCTAAATATGTTCCTATGCCTCAAAGTATAGATTTAGATAAAATTGCCTATATTGATTTATCTGAAATGGTTCGTTATAAGCAAAAAGCTGAAGAATATAAAGACAAATACAGTAGTATTAATACTGATAGTAGAAGAGATGCTAGATTTTTTCAGGAAAATCTTTTGCTAAGTCTTTCCCTAAAGCTTCGTGCTGATAGAGTAGAAGAACTAGACCTCGCTTCTTATCGTATTGCTTCAGCAACAATTTCCAACAGTATTGAAGATTTGTTGGACATGCTAATAGAAAAATTTGATATTGGGACTTCAAAAGAGAACCCTACCATACGTAATAAACTTGAGGCGATTGAAGACAAACTAAAGTCAGCAGTATCAGGGAGCGAAGACAAACTAGAGGAAGCAGTATCAGGGAGCGAAGACAAACTAGAGGAAACAGTGCCAAGGGACTTTGACAAAGATCTCTTGAAACAACTTAATGAGTTAATTATTTATTTACGTAACAAATCAGTACACCTTGATTCAAAGAAGGATTATACACCCCTTCAAAAAATAAAATCTAACATTTCTATGAAGCTATCTTTAGCTTTTATCGAATACTATACAGACATTGTTCACCCTTTACTAAAAGGTTCAAATGAAGAAACCTCTTTGATAAAGAAAGACCCTATAGAAATTCCTCCTACTAGAGATATTTATAAAAAGGAGTACTATTTTGGTTTGGATGGTGATGACACAGGAAGAGCACTAGAAAAACTTTTAAAAGATTCGTTACTAGAAGGTGAACTAACAGGATGGAGCAATGATATAAAAAATGCTATCGCTCGGGTAAAGGATTTTGTCAACCAAGATAGTGAAGCTCATATAATTTTTGAGGCTGGTGATAGCTTGCTTTTTAAAGGTCGCTTTAGTAGGGGGCAACTCGAGGAAATGCAAGGTCTTTATTACAATGCTTTAGGAAAGAAAGCAACTTGTTCCATAGGGTTCGGACTTACTTTAACAGAAGCCTATTATGCTCTTAAATTTGCCAAATTCCGTGAGGGTAAGAATGCCATTGTGGGCATTGAGTGGGCTGATGGAAAATAATCGCTTTATCAATTTAACACTGAGAGCTCGAGCCACAAAAACCAATCCCCTTCATGCCACCGCCATAGCTAAAGCCCAACTGCCCACAAAACTACTTGACTAGCTCGAGCACAAACTCCAAAGCTCGCACTACATGGCTGGTGAAGCTAAATGACTTGTAAGCTCAATTGGAGGAATAACATATGTAATTGGAACTTGCTTCATAGGTGAGGCTTGAAAATGTGCCACACTTAAAAACTCACTAATAGGAGGTTTGAGGATAGTACGGCTTACCATATCTTTAATATCATTTGGAATATTTTCTAAGTTAAGAGGATAACTCCTTGGCCCATATTCCGTCATTTCGGAAAGGATAGAGAAGTGAAAGAAGCTTAGGCTTACAGGGCGTGCATTTTGTAGGTTGATGCGTAAAAGAATATGTTCTGTTAATTCAATACCTGTAGCTTTTTCATTGTCGCCAAAAGAAATTTCTAGATCATCTTCGTTAATATCATAAGTAAGGCTTGCCATATAACCTTTTGGAGTGGTGATATTAGTTTTGTAAAGATTCATTTGTGCCTCCTTTGGGAAAAATGTACTTAGCCCAACCAGTAACTACAAAATTGTTAGGTAAATAACTGCCTTTTTCATCTACTTGCATATTAAACACAACTACTACAACAATATGATTGTTACTAGGAAGTAGTTCCTCAAAATACTGATAATAGCGATATTTGTTCATCATTAAAGAATCTTGCTTACGATTACCTTTTCTTAAGGTTTCTAAAAACAACTCAAAGTAAGATTCTAATTCACAACGTGATTCCAAGATATGGTGCCAACGCTCTTCAGTTAAGTAGATACTATGCCCATACCTATCTGTAACTGTCCACTTTTTCATAACTTACTTTTCTTCTTAGAATAGTATTTCTAAAATCCAGTATCAGCAAAGCGTCTCAAAGTTCCGAGTAGTCACCATTTTCAAAATTTTTAAGCGCTTTGGCTGCTAACTTATCGAGTTTTCTTGCCCTAATGTCCTTTTTAATTTGCTTATCCCATTCATCGTAATTTTCAGGGCTTGAAGAATCTTCAACATCAACTTTTTTGTGGTCCTTGAAGGTAAATGTAGGAGCTTTTTCTATCATAATCAACGAATTTTAGCACAAACTAGTTTAGAGATAATATGCTGCTCGAGCCAAAGAACCAAACCCTTTACACCACAGCTACAGTTAAACTACTGCCAACCAAAAATTCGTAAATGAGTCAGTTACTCGAGCCCAAAAACAAACCCGCCCAATTAGCTAGAGCAACTAGCTAAGGGGTTCGCCAAATAGAAAGCAGAGAACGTGAAAGCTCCTCGAAAGTATCAGAGTTCACATAACTTAAAACTTGTGATGAGGTAGGCAAATCCTTTCTCGAATGTTTCGTTAGTTTTTCTTGGGACATTGTGACTTCCTTGGTTTGTATTGAAAAATCTAGGTTTGAAGCTTCACGGACAAAATTTAATTGCATATTAGCTTCAGCAACATCTAGTAGATTTTGATCAATTGAATGGTGGTTTCCTTTTTTTAACCATGAAAGCACACTGAACAAATGCCATAGTGCAGTTTTTCCTTCATGTACGGGTAAAGGAAAAGACGATATGTTACTAGCCATTAGTTCTTTAATATTTTGAGGAGATAAATCTAGTATTTCTGCTATATCAGTTAAACCTACTAAATCAGGTGTTGCTTCAATAAGCTTTACATTAGGAATAGCCCTTTCTACAGCTTTAATTGCACTTACTATTGCTGCTAATGCGTTTTCAGCTTCTCGATTAAATTGAAGGGCAATACGTTTTTTTTGACCAACACCTATTAAAGCATCATCACAGCCTTCACTTTCTAGACGTTTAAGATAAGAATCTGGTTCTATTGAAGAGTCCTTAAGATTAAACTTTAATGTAAATTCAAACTCTTTCATTTTTTACTCCTCAGTATCGTTATATTCTAATGGAGCCTTCTACCTTTAGGAAAGCGTGCTTTGATTTCATCAGGTGTAGGAGCTGGTCCTTCAGGCTTTGGTGCTGAAGTGTGTTCACGTGCCCATGCCTTAGCTTTATTGACTAACTCATCAATTTCTTCATCACTCATGCCTTCAAAAAGATTAGGTAAATTAAATGTAGTAGGCTTGACAAAAAGTTCCTGTACAGCGTCTGGTCCTAACCAACGCTCGAGTTCGCTATGAAGGATACGGTACTGCTTTTTAGGAGCACCTGTAACCTCAATTGCAGCAATTTCTTCCTGAATAACCTTGCGGCGTATGGTTTCTTTACTAACACGAAGTGCATTAGCAACTTCGCTAAGTGTGTAAAGGCGTTTAGTTAGTTGGGATGATTGTGAAGATAATGCCATATGATAGCAATTATAGCATAAACACCACAAATGCCACATTTGACTCGAGCCTAAAAACCCAACCCCTACTAAAAAACTCAGGGAATGCTACCTTACTAAGTGGATGTCAACACTTTTAAGAATACCTTTGGGTAAAGTGCTCCAAACCTTATCAGCTGTGAGCACCGGCAAGTTTACCTTTTGAGCGTAAGCAAGGCAAATACGATCACCTAAAGAAAGACCATAAGGTTTGCTGTGCTCTACTAGCATACCTGCTATATCTGCTACTTCCTGATCAATAGGAGCGATTAAAGCATTTATGCTATTAGTTGCTGTAAGGGCGGTATTGGTTTGTATACCTTTTAGAATAAGCCGACCTATTACCTCAGCTCTATTTACAGTTGTGATGTGACACGCATAATTTGTCAGTGTATGGTTTACATTTTCATGTCCTGTTTCACGAAACAACAGTGTCAGCAAGGCTGAGCTATCAAGAACCATACTTTTCAAGTTCTTTTTGTGCTTCAGCACGCCTATCTGCAATAAACTCTTCAGTAAAGTTAGTGGGGGTAGCTATACCTTGAGTCTTAAGTTCTTCTTGTATCATAGTTTGTGCTTCTATAATAGCTTGTTGAACAGGCTTTATAACAAGATGATCCTCTTGAATGAGCATAACAACATTTGTGTTTTTTTCTAGGCCAAGTTGTTTACGAACATTAGTAGGAAGGTACAATTTGCCATTTATGTCTATTTTACCTTGGGATTGGTACATATAGTTATTATACTATAAAAGATATTTTTACTATAAAAGATGTCTTTACTATAAATTTTTATAATAGTAAAGACTTTTTGCTTGCTATTCTGGCTCTTTTATGCCACGCAAGCGTACTTGTTCAGGACAGCTAGTTAAGTTACATCAAGCAGAATATTATCTTGACAGCCAAAAGCGCTTGAGCCTTGCCCGTAGCTTTGTTTCAGGAGCGCTTGTCAACATTGGAATAGTGCTGAATTACTACTATAAAAGGCGTAAAATGGATATTTTCAAGACTATTGAGAAAATCAATCAGGCTAAAGATAAACTAGCTAAAATTACTAGCATTGAAGGGCTTATGGCAATAGAAGGTAATGCTAGGGAGGAGTATTACAAAGCATGGGATGTTATACTAAACAACCCAGATTTTCCTTTCGAGAAGCGCACTCGTCAACCACCAGAAAATCGTTTAAATGCCCTTATTAGTTTTGGTAACATGCTGCTTTACAGCAGTGCTTTAACAGAAGTTTATGCCACTAACCTAGATCCCGGCATAGGTTTCTTACACAGCACCAATAACCGCAGCTTTAGTCTAAATTTAGATGTTGCTGAAATCTTTAAGCCCATAATAGTAGATAGAATGATATTTAGCCTGCTAAACAACAAACGTTTAAAAGCAAATAGCTTTCAAATGGATAATAAAAGCACGCTTTTAACTAAATCTGGCAAAGAAAAATTTTTAAATGCCTATAATGATCGTTTAAAGGAAACTATTAAGCTAAAAGGAGAAGATCGTCCAGTATCTTACCGTACCCTTATTCGTAGGGAGTGCTATAAAATTGAAAAGCATGTTGCTGGAAAACAGGTTTATGTACCTTTTAAGATAGAGGAGTAGTTGTGTATGTTATCATGGCTTATGATGTTGGTGTCGAGCGAGTTGTAAAAGTTCTAAAAGTAGGACGTAAGTACTTAACTCATATACAAAGATCTTTATTAGAAGGTGAGTTAACGCAAAAGCAGTTCAAAAATTTAAAATTTGAGGTTAAGGAAATAATAAACAAAAAGCATGACACTGTAGTGTTTTATAAGTTGATGGGTGAAACATCATTACGAAAAGAGCGTTTAGGAATAGTAATAAATGAGCCCAATGAGATTTTGTGATAATAGCTATTTATTGAGCTTATTCTTTCTTAAAAGCTGTATAAACATACAATTTTTATGTATAAAATCGCAGACGGAAAGAGAAAATAGCCATAAAATCCTTTCTGAGAAAGAAGTAGGTGTGGTGAATAGTAATTTAGCTTACATAAGAGAATTTTTTAAAAGAGGAAAAAGCTGTCGTCGACAGGAAACAGACCATAGAGATTTTTACGTCAGGGAAGTGGAAGTGGTTTTCAATGTATGCTAGCTTACCAAATTTCAAAATTCTTGACAAAATGCAAAATATCGTGCTAGCTTTAAAAGCAATGGGTTTTTAGCCTACCTATAAGGAATTGCAACAAAGAAAAGTCTTCAAAAGCATCAACCATAGCTGTAGTTTTTAGCCTACCTATAAGGAATTGCAACTAATATCCGCCAGATCATTGATATCTGGCACTATCGTTTTTAGCCTACCTATAAGGAATTGCAACTTTTATCTAGTTTTTATGTGGTTTTGCTTGTTGTCTGGGTTTTTAGCCTACCTATAAGGAATTGCAACTAAAATCATTACAGCCATCAATCGATGAGCTAAGAGTTTTTAGCCTACCTATAAGGAATTGCAACTTATTCTGCAGCCCCCGTTATACTTTCGATCCGGAAAGTTTTTAGCCTACCTATAAGGAATTGCAACCATATTCGAGCTTGATAGAGATAGTTTTCTTTTCATTGTTTTTAGCCTACCTATAAGGAATTGCAACCTCAACCCAGTTCCACTTTATCATTTTTGTTTACAGTTTTTAGCCTACCTATAAGGAATTGCAACTGAGCAGCACTGCTCCCCCCCAAAAAGAGATCATTGTGTTTTTAGCCTACCTATAAGGAATTGCAACAGAAATGATTGATGCTATAGTGGCTTCAGCTGAAAGTTTTTAGCCTACCTATAAGGAATTGCAACTATAACTAGGCCTTTATGTGAGGAAACGCACCTGAGTTTTTAGCCTACCTATAAGGAATTGCAACTGAGCTCCCCCTTTAACCAAGCGATCTGGTCTGGGTTTTTAGCCTACCTATAAGGAATTGCAACTTAAATGGTTCCCCTTTGTACTCCCTACCCAAAATAAGTTTTTAGCCTACCTATAAGGAATTGCAACTGCAATACTCCTACTGTAACAAAACTTGAACCTGTAGTTTTTAGCCTACCTATAAGGAATTGCAACAATGTCTCTGCGATCCTTCTGTTACCGTCTAGCGGGTTTTTAGCCTACCTATAAGGAATTGCAACTTGGCTCCCGAAGTAGCCAATTCTACAGGCTGTTTCGTTTTTAGCCTACCTATAAGGAATTGCAACTTTATTAGCACTTTTGCGCTCTTGTTTTAAGAGCAGAGTTTTTAGCCTACCTATAAGGAATTGCAACTGAGGTCTAACATGATGTTGACCTCTCTAGTGATATAGTTTTTAGCCTACCTATAAGGAATTGCAACCATGCCCCTCCAGCTTGAAGCCCGGCTCTCCCATCAGTTTTTAGCCTACCTATAAGGAATTGCAACTTTGCCTCACATGGTATGCTCTGCCCCCTCAAGAGTTTTTAGCCTACCTATAAGGAATTGCAACTCTGTTCTTGGTTAACCTGAACAGTAACACCGTTACGTTTTTAGCCTACCTATAAGGAATTGCAACTTAAATCTTTGAGGTCTAACATGATGTTGACCTCTGTTTTTAGCCTACCTATAAGGAATTGCAACTGACCTCTCTAGTGATATAAAAATGAAGGTACAATGGTTTTTAGCCTACCTATAAGGAATTGCAACTAAAATTTCTGAATCGACTATAGAGCCTGCCCCGCAGTTTTTAGCCTACCTATAAGGAATTGCAACTGAAAACCACAGTGTCTTTATCGGACAAAGTAATTAGTTTTTAGCCTACCTATAAGGAATTGCAACTGTGCTTTCCTGCCACGGTATGAGCAGCCTCGCTCTGTTTTTAGCCTACCTATAAGGAATTGCAACAAAGACCCCTTTCTGCCTGAGAATTTAGAATGCCGTTTTTAGCCTACCTATAAGGAATTGCAACCCAAATCACCTTTCTGTGGACAGAATTGTCCACTCGTTTTTAGCCTACCTATAAGGAATTGCAACTAAAGATGTTATCTTGGCTAAAGACATACAATATTGTTTTTAGCCTACCTATAAGGAATTGCAACTAAGACAGTTCATAGTTATGCCCTTCATCATATCCTTGTTTTTAGCCTACCTATAAGGAATTGCAACGATGACTCCTTCCGAGTCGAGAAATCTCACAAAGTAAGTTTTTAGCCTACCTATAAGGAATTGCAACTTTTTTTGTCCGGGCATTTAACATTTCTTGCCGGGCGTTTTTAGCCTACCTATAAGGAATTGCAACCAAAATCCAGCACCAGTTTGCCACAAAGCGATATAGTTTTTAGCCTACCTATAAGGAATTGCAACAATATATTCACCACAGACAGTCCCATCATACTTGAGTTTTTAGCCTACCTATAAGGAATTGCAACCCAGAGTACCAATAAATCCTGTTGCTCGTATATTTGTTTTTAGCCTACCTATAAGGAATTGCAACTTTATTCAGATCGTTTCTATAGCTGTTTTTCTTTGGTTTTTAGCCTACCTATAAGGAATTGCAACTATGAGTCTTCGCCTCTTTTTCTGTCATTTCAAATAGTTTTTAGCCTACCTATAAGGAATTGCAACTAAAACCTACATATAAAATAAGGTTGTCAATGAGAGTTTTTAGCCTACCTATAAGGAATTGCAACTTATATTTACAACAGCGTCTCCTCCTAATACAACCGTTTTTAGCCTACCTATAAGGAATTGCAACTGAGTCTTTCTTGACCAAAACGATTCTATCCATGAGTTTTTAGCCTACCTATAAGGAATTGCAACTCAAACTAAGTTTTAGGGTGAGATAACAGATCTCAGTTTTTAGCCTACCTATAAGGAATTGCAACAGATACTCTTGATACCTACGGTAACGTTCAACCCTATGTTTTTAGCCTACCTATAAGGAATTGCAACTAGAATAGCTATGACAACTCTTTGGGCGGTTGTTTGTTTTTAGCCTACCTATAAGGAATTGCAACGCATATCTCGCGGCCGAGGGTACAATTACTCTCATGGTTTTTAGCCTACCTATAAGGAATTGCAACAAAGGCTAGTGATTCCAAGAGACTATCGTATATAGATTTTTAGCCTACCTATAAGGAATTGCAACAGAGATCGCTCTCTTCCTGCTTTAAAAATGCATCTAGTTTTTAGCCTACCTATAAGGAATTGCAACTAAGCCTTTTCTCTGCTCCAGACGGAACAGAACTTGTTTTTAGCCTACCCATAAGGAATTGCAACCATTTATATTGATTTACGATCAATATGTCGATTGCGTTTTTAGCCTACCTATAAGGAATTGCAACAATGACCATAAGAGCCTCCAATCCCTCCTCTCCATTAGTTTTTAGCCTACCTATAAGGAATTGCAACTTTCATCATAACCTTCGACAACCCAAGCACCTACAGTTTTTAGCCTACCTATAAGGAATTGCAACGGGACTCTCCGCAGTCCCGATAATACGAGTAATTTGGTTTTTAGCCTACCTATAAGGAATTGCAACTCCTAAAGCGCGACCGAGAAAACACCCAAAATTATGTTTTTAGCCTACCTATAAGGAATTGCAACTTTATCTACAGGACCAACATCAGAACCAACTGCTTTGGTTTTTAGCCTACCTATAAGGAATTGCAACTAAGCATGGCAATCTGATTGCCTCCCTTGCCTATCCGTTTTTAGCCTACCTATAAGGAATTGCAACCTGGCTTTCTCCATCCACAGCAAATACCGATAGAAGTTTTTAGCCTACCTATAAGGAATTGCAACTTAATATCCTACTACCAATAATACTGCGTTTAAAACAGTTTTTAGCCTACCTATAAGGAATTGCAACTAAAATACTGGGCTAGAGAACACCTAGAACCGAACGTTTTTAGCCTACCTATAAGGAATTGCAACTATGCCTCTGATATCACCGCTGTAGTAACTACCCACGTTTTTAGCCTACCTATAAGGAATTGCAACCTAGCCCTTACACATCGGATGCGCGGTGGGACAAAGTTTTTAGCCTACCTATAAGGAATTGCAACTATGTTTAGACCCTAGGTCAGAGAGAATATTATGAGTTTTTAGCCTACCTATAAGGAATTGCAACTTCAATCTCACTGTCTGGAATACTACGGTTTTTCCGTTTTTAGCCTACCTATAAGGAATTGCAACTCTAACATACTGCCTTTGTATATCTGTAGCTATTTCTGGTTTTAGCCTACCTATAAGGAATTGCAACCTTGAAAAGCATCCATATTAGCAGCTAAGAAGAAAAAGTTTTAGCCTACCTATAAGGAATTGCAACTGCCCAGTGTCCGTTTCTATTGACTTAATCATCTTTGTTTTAGCCTACCTATAAGGAATTGCAACGACACTGAGGTAGAGTAATGAACACGTTCAGTGTCAAGTTTTAGCCTACCTATAAGGAATTGCAACACTAGATGATGAGTTCCGATGGGACTGGGGAGAAAAGTTTTAGCCTACCTATAAGGAATTGCAACACTAGATGATGAGTTCCGATGGGACTGGGGAGAAAAGTTTTAGCCTACCTATAAGGAATTGCAACGAGACACATGGTATTATTTTAGGGAGTTTTTATCATAGTTTTAGCCTACCTATAAGGAATTGCAACAGTGATGCGTTATATTTTCTAAGTTCCCTAAAGGCGTTTTAGCCTACCTATAAGGAATTGCAACTACCCTATTTCTCTCTATGTAGCTCAAAAAATTCTTGTTTTAGCCTACCTATAAGGAATTGCAACTCTGTTAGTGTAGTAATCCTTGGATGTGTTGCTAGGGTTTTAGCCTACCTATAAGGAATTGCAACACTGATATACTATTCATACTAACTCATTCCTTTCAATGGTTTTAGCCTACCTATAAGGAATTGCAACGAAGACGTACAATGGAAAGGCGGTATTTAAGTATGCCGTTTTAGCCTACCTATAAGGAATTGCAACTTGCGTTTGGGTTCTCATACATGGAGTACGCACAAGAGTTTTAGCCTACCTATAAGGAATTGCAACCTGCTCTATACCTCCTTTACTCCTAACCCATACTCTAGTTTTAGCCTACCTATAAGGAATTGCAACGTAGATAAGCTTCTTCAGCAGGTATACTTGTATTAGTTTTAGCCTACCTATAAGGAATTGCAACTTCTTTTTCAGATTCACCAATCTCTTTACGCTTGAGGTTTTAGCCTACCTATAAGGAATTGCAACTTTGAAGCGGTTTTGTATATAGACGGAGTATTTAAAGTTTTAGCCTACCTATAAGGAATTGCAACTGCCACAAAATAATGAGACTCGTTAATTGAACCAATGGTTTTAGCCTACCTATAAGGAATTGCAACGACTTAAAACTACCTGAGGAATATAATAGCCCAGAAGGTTTTAGCCTACCTATAAGGAATTGCAACCAATCACAGACGACAGAATTGCAAGGTGTCAATACAGTTTTAGCCTACCTATAAGGAATTGCAACTCTATTTTTATTACTTAAGCTCAACTCTGCTTGTGCGGTTTTAGCCTACCTATAAGGAATTGCAACCACGATATCTTCTAGTGTCAAGCCATAAGTCAATAAGTTTTTAGCCTACCTATAAGGAATTGCAACGAAGATGGGCCAAAGTGGCACTCATCTTTAACTAAAGTTTTTAGCCTACCTATAAGGAATTGCAACATATACTCCTGGCCCCCCACGAGAAAACCTCGCTTTTGTTTTTAGCCTACCTATAAGGAATTGCAACTATGACCCATCCTAACAGCCATCATGTGCTTGCTTCTGTTTTTAGCCTACCTATAAGGAATTGCAACCAAGGTTCATCAGTGATCTAACATGCCCTCTTTTCAGAGTTTTTAGCCTACCTATAAGGAATTGCAACGGATATTATGCTACAGGAATATATTAATGTAGCAAGTTTTTAGCCTACCTATAAGGAATTGCAACTCAGATGGCTGGAATCACTCTGCGTAGCCACACCAAGTTTTTAGCCTACCTATAAGGAATTGCAACTTGTTAGTATTTGCAAAGGCTTGTACTTCCGCCTCGTTTTAGCCTACCTATAAGGAATTGCAACCATAAATTAAGACAGGACCAAATTCAGCTTCATGCTGGTTTTAGCCTACCTATAAGGAATTGCAACAATCTTTTCCTGCTACTAAACAATATATTTTTATTTTTTTATGCTCTTTTATGGGAACTTAGAAACATTTTTCCTCACGCAAATTGCTTTATAAAAGGTCGAATGCAAAAGGAAAATGCTGTATATCCATAAAATATTCATTAATTTGTTGTTAAATTAGTAGTGAAAGGAGATAACATGCAAGCATATAAAAGTAGGAAAAGTTATCCTATATGTTTAGCACTCTTATTAATACTTAGCACTTTTTCATTAGCGCAAAGTGATGAAATCAGCCCGCAGTCCATCATAATTGACCCCTCACCCCCATCATCTTACTATCAAGTATCTGTTTTTGTAGACAGAGACCCTTCTGGAGAAAGTAACCCCAAGTACGATATAGGCGAGGACATTCGTATAGGTGTGCAACCTACTGAGGCTAGCTATATTTATCTGTTTAACATACGTTCTAACGGCATTGTTACCCAAATTCTGCCCAATAGACTTGATTCATATGGGGCAGATAACTTTGTGCATGCAGGTCACACTAGATATTTCCCAGATCATAACTCGAGCTACAGATTTGCAGTAGATGGCCCAGAAGGGCTCGAGAAAATCATTGCTGTTGCAAGCAAACAACCACTTGACACTCATAGCTTAGCAAATTTCACTCATGAAGGAAGTTTTGCTACTAGCAGCATAGGTGAATCGGGTTTTGCTAGTACACTTTCCATAATTGTTCAACCCCTGCCAGAAGAAACTTGGGTAACTGATACAGCAGTATTTTATGTTGTAAGGCCCTATGTTGTTAACCCACCAGCTCCACCACCACCAGTTTATCCTCCCTCTCCTCCACCAGTCTATCCCCCTCCTGTAGCACACTATGGTGTCCTAGAAATTAACTCCCATCCGGCAGGAGCAGCTATTTATGTTGATGGTCAATTTGTGAACTACACCCCTAGTTCTTTCAGTACTAGTGTAGGTAGTCATTCTGTTCGGCTCGAGCTAAGTGGCTATACCCTCTTTGATACTACTGTGAACTTACATGCCAACGAAACCTACACCATTAATGCTACCTTACAAACTAATAGTTACAGGAGCTACAGTAATTATGAGGTACCAACAAACAAAAAAGACTGTAAAAAAGGTGGCTGGCAAAACCTGCGTAGGCATGATGGTACAGCTTTTAACAACCAAGGTCAGTGTATAAGTTATGTCAATAATAGCTATGGTCATAACTATAATTATGAAAATGACGATGAAGACGATGATTAGATAACTAGACCTTCAACCCAGAGGGTAACTTGGGCAAAGTTTTTTTAGCGTACACTCCTCACAAAGTGGTTTTTTTGCATTACACACCCTACGGCCATGTAAAATAAGTGCATGGTGCAAAAAAATCCAAGTTTCCTTAGGAAAAATCTTGATAAGGTCAACTTCCACCTTGTCAGGGTTTTTCTCTTTTGAAAAATCTAACCGCCTTGATAAACGTCCTACATGAGTATCTACTGCAATGGCAGGGCGTCCATAAGCATTAGCTAAAACTACATTAGCTGTTTTGCGCCCTACACCTGCTAATTTTGTTAAAGCCTCAAAATTATTGGGGACCTCTCCATCATGTTCTTCTACAAGTTGTGTAGAGGCTTTGACAATGTTTTTAGCTTTATTACGATACAAGCCAATAGTCTTTATATAAGGCTCTATCTCTTCAGGAGTGGCCTTAGCTAAGGCTTTGGCATTTGGGTAACGCTTAAAAAGTTTAGGGGTAGCAGCATTTACCCCTTTATCTGTAGCTTGTGCCGCAAGTATAGTAGCAATCAGCAGCTCAAAAGGATTTTTATGATTCAGCTCTGTAGTTGCATTAGGATAAAGAACTTCTAATTCTGCCAAAATTTCTAAGGCACGTGCACGCTTTACTTTTAGGGGTTCTTGTTTCTTTTTTTCACTCAATATTCGTAACCTCGAGCAACCCAGTAGTGCCAATCTTCAATTGCTTCTTGTGTTTCTTCATCCACATCAATTCCTTCTAGTTGGGCTAGAGGAACAGATAATTCATCTCCTTGCCATTTAATCTCAACAAAAATTTCTCTTTCACACTCATCTTCTGGAGCCATACCGATAACCTCTACTTCTTCTCCTTTTTTTAGAGGCGATATGCTTCTTTTTGAAAGACACTGAGCTTTAAAGGGGCAACTAAGCTTATCTTGAACATAATAATACCACCCCATCGCCCTTTCTTCTTCATCATAGGCATCAACAACAGCCTCCATAATAATACGATCTTCCCTATCGGGGTTTTCAGGTACTCTTGACATCTAAGCATTATAAAATTTTTCTGCTCAAATAAAAAAGGTTCATAGTGGATTCCTAGAGCTTAACAAAACTTCAAGCAAAGTCGGTAATAAAAACACCCCTAGCACAAGCATTGTGAACATACTCAAAGAAATCTAAATACAAAGTCTTTTTGTATAGGTGCTTAACTGTTCTCACCCGGAAAGCATTGGTGTTTGCGGTAATATTCTAAAATAGAACCTTCTGCTAAAGCCTCACGTAAAAACTCAGGAGGTGGTTTAAGCTTAAACTCTTCATTTCCACGGGTGATTATACCAGTATGCAAATCAAAAGTTATCTCATCACCATCATTTAAAGCTTCTGGCACTTCTTCAGATTCAAAAGCAGGTATACCAAGATTCAATAGATTCCTATAGTGAATCCGTGCAAAGGATTTAGCAATAATTGCACCTACCCCCAACTTCTTCAAAGCTTGTGGGGCATACTCCCTACTACTACCCAAACCCCAGTTACGCCCTCCTACTAGAACATCACCAGCTTTAACATTGGCAGCAAACTCTTCACGCAAATGCGAAAAAGCGTATTTTTGAAACTTATCTTCTCCCACCATAAAAGGTGCATACTTACCGGGCAATATATCATCTGTATTAATGGAATCAGAAAATTTCCATACCCTAGCCATTTATCACCTCTTCAGGCAAACTAAGCACGCCACGTAAAGCCGTTGCTGCTGCTACTGCTGGACTAGCTAGAAAAATCTTAGCCTCAGGACTACCCATACGCCCTATAAAATTGCGGTTGCTGGTAGAAACACACACTTCCCCCGGAGCAAGCACACCCATGTGACGACCCATACAAGGACCACAGCCCGGTGTACCAATAGCAGCGCCTGCTGCAATCAGTTTATTCAAAGTACCATCTGATGCCGCATCTGCTAAAACTTGTGAGCTAGCAGGAATCACTAGTAAACGCGTACTATTTGCAATCTGTTTACCTTCTAGAATATTAGCAACAATATGTAAATCGTCTATACGACCATTAGTACAGGTACCAACAAAAACTTGATCGACAGGGATACCAAGTTGTTCTTCAACAACATGAACATTATCGACATAAAAAGGTACAGAAACAACTGGTTTTAAGCTAGCAAGATCAATTTCGATAGCTTTACTATAAGCAGCATTGGGATCAACTATAAGCCACTCAGGCACATCATACTCATCCAAGATCTCACCACTTGGAGGCACTAAACCCACCTTTGCACCTGCTTCAACAGCTAAATTAGCTAGTGTCATACGTTCAGACTTAGTAAAACTCTCTGTACCATGATACTCAATGCTCATGTAAGTTGCCCCATCAGCAGTAATTCTACGCACCACTTCTAAAGCTACATCCTTAGCGCTTATTCCAGTAGACCTCTCCCCTATCAAGTTGACTTTCAAGGTTTCAGGAACTTTAAGCCAAGTTCGCCCTGAAACAGCTGCTAGAGCAATATCTGTTGCACCCATGCCTGTCCCAAAAGCACACACTGCACCATAAGTAGTAGAATGAGAATCGCTACCCAAAATAATCCAACCGGGACGGGCTAAGCCTTCTTCCATAAGCACCTGATGACAAATACCACGCCCTACATCAAAAAGCTGCAAGCCCTTTTCACGTGCATACTCCCTTACTTTCTTTTGAGTGGTTGCCACCTCTACATTGGCAGCAGGCGCAACATGATCAATAACTATTGAAACCTTTTCAGGATGTTTTATTTGACCACCAAGTTTATCCTCTATTACTCGGATAACACTAGGAGCTATAGAATCAACAGTCATTACTTGATCTATTTCAACTACTGCTAAATCACCAGCTTCAACGCGCTTACCTGATTTTACAGACAAAATACGTTCAGCAAGGGTAAGACCATGCAAATCAGGAGTTTGAATCATTAAATTATTGTATCATTCTTGCTCGAGATAATAATGCACAGGCAAAAAGCGCTCAGGAATCTCCCAAATAATAAATTTTAATTTCATAACCTAAGAAAGATACTTTACAAATATTAGATTTCATAGTGCACCAGAAAAATCTTGGATACCACAAATCTTTGAAACTAGGAAACCCCAAAGGTTTCTTGAGAAAAATCTTTACGGACATCTATTTCAGTCCAACTTACATTATTTATACTTAAAGCCATTACCATACACTATTACCTCTACCCCTCCATCAACAACTACAGGATGAGTAACTTTCACACCAACAACACCATCATAACCCTTTTGCTTGGCCTTCTCAGAAAGCTTACCAAGTGCTCTATCTAAAGTACTCTCAATTAGCTTTTCATAGTGTTCCATCTTGCCACCTATAAGGTTACGAATGTTTGAATGAATATCTTTAACCACATTAGCTGCTGAAACTGCACAAACTGTAAGCAGTTCCCCTTGTTCAATGTTTTTTTCTGATGGTTGCTCAAGGCTAAACAACATCACTTTTTACCTTACTTTAGGTTCATTGTCTTTAGATTTAACTTCTTTGATAATTACTCTTTGCCTAGAACCAAAAATCAACCTCGATAAAAAGTTTATTACTATTAGTAGGACCAGCAAGCCAAAGATACTATAAAGAAGCACCTGCTGTAAATTATACTTGGCTAAGAAGAGACTAATTGAAATCTCACCAGATAGTATTTTAGGTAAGTCCCTATATATGCTAAACAATGATGTCTCCGTAGTTACAAACAAAATAGCGGCTGTAGGATCACCACTTTTGACTATGCCATTTTTTGCTTGTGGCGTGGTGTATTTACTAGCAAGTTGTGGTGATTGTGTCCACAGAGTAATGAGTTGACTATAAGCATCTTTAGGCAAACGTTCAACATACCAAGCCAAAGTGCTTAGCAATAATGGGGAGTGCTCGAGCGCCACTAATCTTAAGCTAGCTGTTGAAAGGTTGTCTAGTAAAATATTAAGAGTATTAGTTGACATCATAGCAAGATTACCTATAGCTTTAGAATCATTGAGGCTAAGCAACTGCCTTAGCGTTTGTTCACTAAAATCACTAGGCTCTTTATTTAAATAAAGAGCCTCTACTTTTACCAACTCATCAAAACGTGGCCCTGCTAATTCTGCCCAAGCCAACACTTCAGGGATAGATTTTAGCCTTTTTAGCAAAGCTATACTATTAACAGGCAAGTTTACCAACTGAGTTAAATCACCTGAGTCAAGTGCTTCCAAAAATCCTGCTTCTCCTGCTACATCTAAACTTTCAGAAAGCAAGTGTAGCTTATTTGTAGTCACACCATCCAAAAAATCTCTAAAGCTAGGATTTTCCTCTGCTAAATTTAGCAATCTCTGAAACTTAAATTTAAAATCTTGCCACTCATTATAAACAGTATCAGCAATTTCCCTAGCTGTCTCAACGCTAATTGCATCTAGTTCGTCTTCTATGCTTATAGCAATCTCATTTTGAATTTCTTTAGCAACTTCTTCACTAGTTAAAGCTTTCTCAATCATGGGTAAGGCACCATTATTGCCATCGACCAAGTCCCATGCAATAAGCCCTAAGCCAAGGATCCAACCCACCACAGGAACTACTGCAGTAGCCGCTCTTCCTGCTACACGACTAGCAATACGCCCAGCAATCCTTTGTGATATACGTCTACCTAAACGCTGCAATAAGCGCCTAGCAATAACACTAGCCACAATAACTGAGATCCCTAAAGCAGTATTACCAGAAATAGGTTTGGGCTCAGCACCTTCAGCCAGACCAGTCAAGTCAGCTCCAGCAGTTTGGGCTACTAACTCAGCTTCAAAGGCTTCTTGTACAGTACCACCATAACTGTCACCTATAAATTCTTGTATGCAGAGGATAGTGCTCGAGGCCACTCTTTGAGTAACTGTTTCAAGCTCAGTAGTTATATCTGCAGCTATGGCATTAGAAAGCTCCTCTATGCCTGCTAAAAACCCTTCGGAGCCAAAGGTATAATTTGCAGCTTCTTCAGCTAAAGCTCGAGCTTTTTGCGTATTCCAACTTGACCAAAGCCTTCCAAAGTAATTAGTATTTTGCCTTATTAATTTGCTAGAGTTCTTTACCTCTTTCTTTATAATATCATCCATACCTACAAGACGCCACTGCTGAACAATAATAGGTCTAAGTTCTAGAGAATTTACATTTGCCCCAAAAAGCTCTTGGTTTAAAGCATTTAACTCGTCACGCAAGCTAGCTTCATCAATATTATTACATTCTTCAAAACGTGAGTTTTGAGCTAGGGCAAACCCTGTTAGCAACAAAAAGATAAACAACCAAGATATACATTTCCTAAATCTTCTCATTATCTGATTCTACCTTTTTCTGTGATCGCTATATTCTCTTTTCTAGGCAATGTAGAGTGTGTTCCATCTTTACAAATGACTTAACTTAACTTCAGTTATACCACACTATTTGCTCCTTGAAACGCACCATTATCAAATGGTGCGTTCCTAAACTTACCCGCACTTACTGTAACCACACCTCCCACACTTCTGGCAACCCTCTTCAAACCTTAAAGTACCACCACAATCAGGACAATTCAGCATTTTGTTAAGCACATTCTCTGCACCTGTAGTCTCTAATGCAACAGCAATCAAATCAGCTTTCGAGGCTACCATCCTACCCTGATAAGTACCATACATACCACCATTAATACCGCGTAAGGTTTTAATAATGGCCTCGGCAGGCACACCGTATTGCAGGGCCATAGAAGCTAAGCGACCCAAAGCTTCAGCATCCGCATTGGCTTCATCACCTGCTTTACCAGAAATAATGAAAACCTCTGTAGGCAAATCATCTTGCTTGTTAACAGTCACATAAAATCCACGTTTATCACCATTGGGCAAGGTAAGCTTCACAGCATCAGTAAATCCAGTCAAGCGCATAGGACGGTCAAAAAGAGGCTCACTGGGTAAACGCTCTTCTTGGGATACGCTTCCCTTTTTATTTTCAGTTTTATCTGGGCTTTTTGTATCTGTACTAGTGTTCAATACTTGTAAATCTCTACTGCCATCACGATAAACAGTAATACCTTTACACTTTTCTTTGAAAGCAAGGCTATAAGCACTATAAACATCTCCCACAGTTGCCTCATTAGGCATGTTAATAGTCTTTGAAATACTGTTAGATAATTTGTTACCATCATCATCAAAAGCTCTTTGTACTACTCCTTGCATACGCACATGGTCTTCAGGGTTAACATCGTGCGCACAAAGGAAAACATCTTTAACAACCTTAGGAACAAAATCTAAATTTTGTACACTACCATGATTGTCCTGTATGGCTTTTACTACTTTATCCCAATGCCACTTACCTTCAAGTTCATAACTAGGGTGAGGTTCATGTAATTCTAAAAGCTCTTCAAACAGTGGAGCTATCATAGGCATGTAATCACTACCAACTTTACGATAAATAAAGGGAGCGAAAACGGGCTCAATCCCACTGGAAACACCCATAACCATAGATGTTGTCCCAGTCGGAGCTGTAGTCAACACAGCAACATTACGACGTTTTTCTTTAAGATCACTCTTTTCAAAGTCAGGAAAAAGACTACGCTCCTCAGCTAATTCTTTACTGGCTTCATGAGCACTATCACGCAAAGCTGTAATCATATCTGTTACTAACTTGCGACCTTGCTCACTATCATAACGCTGTCCCATTTTAATAAGTGCATCAGCCAAACCCATTACACCTAAGCCAAGTCTTCTAAGTCGCATAGACATTTCACGATTGTCTTCTAAAGCAAAGTTGTTAACTTCTAAAACATTATCCAAAAAGCGAATAGCTACTTTTACATCTTTATTAAAGCTATCAAAATCAAATTCCTTGTTCTTAACATAAGCAGCTAAGTTCATAGCTCCTAAATCACAAGGCTCTCCCGCATACAACGGTATTTCCCCACAATTATGAGCGGATATACCATTAGCATCAAATTCGTGTACTAAATCAACTGTAGCATCAAAAACTTCTTTTTTTCCTTCTAAGTCAATGGAAACAATCTCATCAATAAAACGCTCACGATTTAGGGTTCGTTTATAAGAAGCTAGTGAATCCGTTAATCTCTCTTTCTTTACTTTATCTTCAAAATTAATAAGTTCTGCAAATATAGGAAGATTATCTTTAGCAATTATTAGCTCATGCTGCGCCTTAGTATAATAATCTTTATGCCCTCCATGCCCATCAGGTAAAGAACGATAACCTGCTTCACGGCGATTCTCATATAAGTTGGAGATGATACCAAGCCTAGCAAGCATACGCTGTACTCGCTTTAGTGTATTAAGATTTGATTGCGCAAGGCGCACAGAAATACCCTTAGCTTGCGTTCCTTGAACTGAGCCATCTGCATCAAAGAAACCACGTAAAAACCCAAGATAGAAATCCTTGCTCGCTTCTTCTATTTTATCAGTGACTACCTTATTGCCGTGATAAACATCAAATCTAGCAGCCAAATTTGCTAGTCCAGTACCCCCAACACGAAACTTACCTTCTTGAAATTGACTTTTAACTTTCAAATCAGAACGTGCTACACAAAATTTCCTGATCCGTTCTAGAGCAAGCCCTGCCATACTTTCGGCCTGCTGACCCCAAAAATCTAAATGTGCCCTATCTGATTTGTTTTTTTCTGAGGCAAATGTACCATCACCAATTAAGCATCCTAAAAGCCATCCTTCCTCAAAGCATCCAACCCCACCCCAATATAATCCCTCACGGTGATTACTAAGTGAGATAAAATCACCTTTATTTAAGTTAGATACCTCTACCCAAGTAGTATCTTGCTTGTAGCGAGTATACTTAGTAACCTTTTTAAGTTTATGATTACCTGTTAAACAAAGCTCAAAACCCTGTTTAGTTTTTAATCTGTATACTGGTTTAGTACCTGTTGACCAAAATCCTTCAGAACGGTAACCTTGACCATCTACTGGCACACAGAAGGGTATATTAATCAGTCCTTTAACCTGTCTTGCACCTAAATGAGTCATAATCCAAGTGTCTGCTGTAACACAAGGGTTGGTACTTTTTATTGCTCCTAAAGTGTCTAGCATCGCATTATGTTCATTGATTCTATCTATAAAAATAACACCGGGCTCACCTGTGGAGTGTGCGTGTTCAGCTATATCATAAAGAATACCATCAGCCTTATTCCTACTAGTTTCCATGAACTCATCAGAAACCAGCACAGAGATATTAAAAGTGCTTATATCTCCTTCAGCTTGCTCACGGTCCAAATCCTTGCAGGTAATAAAATCTGCAACATTAGGGTTTGTTATTGACATAGTGGCCATCCCCGCACCACGTCTTGTCCCTCCCTGTCTTATTACCCTTAAGGTAGGTGCAAATATATATCGCAAAGTTGCTACAGGCCCTGCATACTCAGCTCCACCAAGCGAAGCCCAATAACCAAAATTATCAAAAACTTCAACAGCAAAGGATGAAGGGCCACTACTACTACCTCCACTACCTTTAACAGGCGTGCCTTCTGACCTCAAAAGGCTTATGTCAAGTAAGACATCCTGACCATTTAGGAGTTCATAAACCATTTCTTTAGCACTGTGCCAAATATTTTCGACAGAATCACCTATTTGCTTAGCCTTTGGTAAATGTGAAACATCTTCATATTCTACAAAGGTAGCAAAGCGATAACCTTTGGTTACATATTTTCCCCTTACTAGATCCATATAAGTACCTGTTTGTACTTTGGCGTAATCAGGATGGCTAGGTGAGATGGTTAAATAAAGCTGACCACACTTTCCTTTAAAAGTGTGCTTTGGGCTAATAGGATCAAGACACAAACCATTACCACCGCCAACTTTGGTGACAAGAGCTAACTTAGTAGCAAGCTGCATGACCCAAGCATTTGTACCTTCTTCTTTAGGGCTACCGTCTTGAACAAAGCAATTTAATACATTCCCATGGGAAGTATTAGCTCCTGCTAATACTCTACCCCCCGGACAAAAACGTTTATTAAGCATTAACTCAAAAAATAGTTTTTCATAAACAGATTGATATTCATCTGTTTTTTCAGGGCTAGCCACCCAACGCGCCACACGGCGAAACATGTCAGCAATGCTTTTATCGCCTTCTTGAAAATACTGCCTCTTGGCAATGCTTACAGCATTAGCATCAAAATGAGCTAATTGCCTTGACACATCAGTTACTAATTCACTCACAAAACCTCCTAAAAATTTAACATAAAATACTTAAAGGCTCTAATTAGCTAACAAATATTGTAATAATCATGAGGCAAAGTAGCAAAACCTTTAATAGCTTCTACTAATTTTGACTCAAACTTCTTAAGGACAAGCTTTCTTACTTCCTTTGACTTAACTCAATTTATATTTATACCTCAAAATTCCAAATGCTTTTCAGCATCTTTAATGTACCTTAATTTGGTGTTCAAAATATAGAATACTTGCTTTAGCAAGTTTAGAAAAGTATACTGAAGCACAAAAGTTGGTTTTCCGTTACAGGAATTTATTTAAAACCAGAACTTAACCTAGACCACAATTAGTGGCTAGATGAAACACTATAAAACATGGACAAAGTCTGCTTTAACTTTATTGATCTTTTTGCAGGTATTGGTGGTTTTCGTCTTGCTTTTGAGTCTACTAGTGGGAAGTGCGTTTTTGCTTCAGAATGGGATAAATTTAGCCAGCAAACCTATGAAGCTAATTTCGCCCACAAACCTGAAGGCGACATAACCAAAATAAATGCACAAGACATTCCAGATCATGATATTTTAACTGCAGGCTTCCCTTGCCAACCTTTTAGTATAGCAGGGGTAAGCAAAAATAATGCTTTGGGGAATTCTCACGGATTTGACCATCCTACACAAGGTACACTCTTTTTCGATCTTGTTCGTATCATATAAAGAAAAACAACCTAAAGCTTTTTTATTAGAAAATGTGAAGAATTTGCAAAATCACAATCGTGGACATACCTTCAAGACCATATGCTGGACTTTAGAACAAGAATTGGGCTATGCACTTTATTATAAAGTATTAGATGCTAGGCAGGTTGTGCCACAGAATAGAAAGCGTATCTTTATTGTAGGATTCAAAGAACCTTTAGATTTCTGCTTCCCTGAATTGCCCAACTTACATCCAAAAACTTGTGACATCTTAGAGTCTAAAGTATCAGAAAAGTACACTCTAACTAATCATCTATGGCAATACTTACAAAATTATGCTGCTAAACATAAAGCTAAAGGAAATGGTTTTGGCTACGGTCTAGTTGATTTAAATGATATTACAAGAACTCTCAGTGCACGTTATTATAAAGATGGCTCTGAAATACTCATCCCGCAAGAGGGCAAGAATCCTCGTCGTTTAACCCCTAGAGAATGTGCAAGATTAATGGGGTTTCCTGAAAGTTTCCAGATACCTGTCTCAGACACCCAAGCTTATAGACAATTTGGTAATTCTGTAGTGGTTCCTGTTGTTCAAGCAATTGCTAAATCTATGGTTCAAGCCCTCTTTAACACACCTAGAAAAATCAAATATGTTCCTAAAACCAATTTACAAAGTTCTTTATTTGATAACATTTAGCAAAAATGACTTTTTTTGAACGTGATGTAGCATTAAATTACTTGCAGGCCTACCTTACTCATAATAAAGCTCGAGGCATGGTTGCTGAGCTTGCATTTGAGCAACATATAAAAACTCTAGGAGCACTTCCCAAGTTTTTTGGAGGAGGCTGGATAGTTTCACCCAAGGTGGAAATGGCCTTTCAGTATCGTTATATTATTTTTAATCTTCATACAATTTATAAAGACAGTAATTCTCTAAAAGAAGCTATAGCTCATGTAGAAAATGACAGAGGGTTTCAATCACTGGCAACTTTTTTGTCTCAGAGTGGTGTTGGTATAATAGTATCAGCTTCTCAAGCTACTGAAATAATCCCTGAAAAGTTAGTATGGTACAACTTTGTTTACCAAAAAGAGCATCTACAACCTTGTCAAGACAATTTACCTTTTGATTCGTGGCCTAGTGGTAGAGGGCGTGCCAATTAACACAATAGGCTAAATGCCATCTATCACCTGAACAGAAAGATGTAATTAACACATGTCAACCACCTCTGAAAAAATCCCCCAACTAAAATCCATCCCTATACCACCAGATAGGCACTTTAGACCCAAATTAACTGGTTACAATCCAACTAAACCAAACAACCTTTACACAATCTTTGGCTATAGCTTGCTTTTTATAGCTATGATAGCTACTCTAGTTACTATTTTTGGGTTTTTACCTTGGGTTTTTAAACTACCTAACTCCCCCCTTGCCAAGGAAGGTGAATTTACATCTTTTGGCTTAATAATCTATGGCACATTAGCAGCATTACTTAGCTTTTTAGTTATTGCTGTTGCTGCCCTTATCTTAATTTTAATTTTACGAAAGTATTTAGCCTTAGTCCAAAATCGTTATGGACCCCTTCATAATGGCCCCGGTGGAGCTTTTCAGACTATAGCAGATGCTTTTAAGTTGGTTTCTAAAGAAGACTTTAGGCCAGCTCGAGCAGACCCTTGGGTATTCACTATAGCTCCTATGATGGTGTTTATCTCTGCTTTCTTATTAATGGCAATATTGCCTTTTGCACCACAGTGGGTGCTTGCCAACTTAAACGTTGGCCTACTTTTTATTATTGCTGCTGGCACACTTGGAGCATACGGCGTTTTAATAGCAGGCTGGAGTACAGACAACAAATATGGTCTATTAGGAGGTTTGCGTGCAGCTGCTCAACTAGTTAGCTATGAAATCCCTTTAGCTATTTCATTACTTACTGTAGCAGTGTGGGTAGGTAGTCTTAATCTAGCAAGCATTGTAGAAGCACAGCACTCTTACTGGACTTGTTTTCCTCTGTTTATATCTGCTTTTGTTTACCTAGTTGCTAGCCTTGCTGAAATCAAAATGACTCCTTTTGATTTACCAGAAGCTGAATCAGAATTAGTAGCAGGATTCCATACTGAATATTCAGGAATGCGTTTTGGCTTTTTCTTTGTAGCAGAATTTGCTGAGCTTTTCCTACTACCTGCACTAGGGGTTACTTTATTTTTTGGGGGATACCAACAGCCTTTTGCAGGCATTTGGGATTTTGCCGAAGTTTTGCGCAATCTAGGTACAGCAAATACTACTTTGAATCAGCTTGGATACTTTCTAGCATCTAGCTATGGTTTATTGTGGTTTTTGGCTAAAACAGCAATTATAGCATGGCTTATTATGTGGGTACGTGCTACACTGCCTAGATACTGCGATGATCAATTGATGGAACTTTGTTGGAAAGGCTTAATTCCCCTTTCTATGATCGGGTTAGTAATTGCTGTTTTACTGAAGTTACTTTAGTGAAGATATAATAAAATATGCTACAAGAAAGAACCTTACTTTCTAAAAAACAAAATAAGCCAATTACATCATCACAAAGTGATGTAAGGCCTACTCTTAAAATAAATTACTCTCAATTGCTTGCCATGGATAAAGCAGGCATAATAAAAGAACGTGTAGAACTAATAAATGGAGACATTATCCCTATGCCCCCTCCCAATGCTCCACATGCAATCATAATCACAGAGCTTGCTGAAAAATTTAGCCAAGTTTTACAGGTACATGCAAAGATTAGTGTACAAAACCCTTTACGATTGTCACATGATCTAGAAGATAAGAATCTACCTTTACCTGATATTAGCATTCTAAAAAGAAAAGTTTATCTTGATCATCCTTTATCCTGAAGATGTTTACTTAGTTGTTGAAGTTGCTGACTCGAGCTTAAACTATGACCGCCATAGAAAAAAACCTCTTTATGCACAGCATGGAATTTCCGAGTATTGGGTTGTAAACTTAGTTGACAAGTATATTGAGGTTTACACAAATCCTAAAGGGGAGGACTACTTAAACCGAAGTAGCTACATTTTTACCAAAGCTTTTGCCCTTACAGCCTTTCCAGAGTTAGCCACACAATGGTTGCCAGAAGAAATACTCGAACTGTTTAATCGTTAGCAATAGTAATAATAAAGTATATCTTTTTTATGAATTATAAAACAATTTGCCATCCTGACGACCTAAATATTCTATAGCAACTTTCCTATTTGTTTCTTCAAACTCAGCTAAAAGAGAAGCTCGAGCTTCCAAAGAAAGTACTTCTTTACTTATTATGAAGCTAGGTATTTTTGCAATAAATTTTTGTGACTTAGGATTTATTAGTCTTTTTATGTAGTGTTGTTTACGCTTGTGTGGGGGCAATAGCATTTCTTTTCTAGCAAGCCAGTTTAAAAAGCGTAAAAATTTCAAGGTTTTTTCGTTTGGACTAGTGTTAGCCATTTCATTGAGCTGTTCTAATTCATTTAGATGAGCACCTAACCCAATAGCTTCTACAAAACTAGGAATTAACCTCTGCTTTATTTGTGACTTTTCGTATACTTTAATCACAATATTTTCTTTTCCAAAAGCTTTACTCCAAGGTTCAAGAAAAGCATAGTAATTGCCTCTATGCCGTTCTAATTTAATGTATTCTTCTATGGATTTGTAGAAACCTGTCTTTAGTACTTGTGCGTATAACGACAGGAAAAACTCATCCTGCTTTCTTAGGTAAATAACAATTTTAGTGTTATATCTTGATAAGTGTTTTTTTAAAATGGCTATTCTTTTAGCATTTAAGCTACTGAAATCCTCTGCACTGACTACAACATTTTCCTTCTTTTCCTGAGCTATTTCTTCATGAAGCTTTACCCATTCTTGACCTATATCTTCCCACTTACCTCTAAATTTTTTTTCTCGCCTAACTCCCCAAGGTAACCTATGCTGAGCGATTGAAAGGGTCTTTGGCCTGCCGGATAAAGGATAAAGATAGTCTAAATCTAGCAGTTTGTTTCTATTACAATCTAGGAATTTTTGAATGGAGGTTGTTCCTGTTTTATGTGTGCCAATATGAAGATAGATCTTGACCACACTAAACATCAATCTTGAGAGTGCTTTGTCAAAACACATTGCCACTCTACAGCTTTAGCATTTCTCTCACCTACTTTATCATTACTGTAAGAGGTTCTTTCAGAGTTAATTTTTGCCTTACAATTTTTATGAGTTATAAAACAATTTGCCATCTTGACGCCCTAGGTACTCTATAGCAACTTTGCTATTTATTTCCTCAAATTCAGCTAAAAAAGCAACTCGAGCTTCCACAGAAAGTATTTCTTTACCTATTATAAAATCAGGCACCTTTGCAATAAACTTTTGTGACTTAGGGTGTATTAGTCTTTTTATATAGAGTTGTCTACATTTATGTTGAGGCAGAAACATTTTTTTTCTAGTAAGCCAGTTTAAACGGCGTAAAAGTTTTAAGGTTTTTTCGTTTGGGCGGATATTAGCTATACGCTTAAACTCTTCTAAATCCTGAGCATAATCACTCAATCCAATGGTTTCTAAGAAATTGAAAATAAGCCCTTGCTTTATTTCTGACTTTTCATAGGTTCTAATCAGAAGGTTCTCTTTACCAAAAGCTTTACTCCAAATTCCAAGAAAAGTATAGTAATCACCTCTATGCCTTTTTAGTCTAATATACTCCTCTATAGGTTTATAAAATCCCCCTTTTAATACTGTGGCATATAATGATAGGAAAAACTCATCCTGCCTTCTTAGGTAAATAACAATTTTAGTATCATACCTTGACAAATGTTTTTTTAAGGCATTTATTGTTTTAGCATTTAGGTTACTGAAGTCCTCTGCACTAATAATAACATTCTCTTTCTTTTCCCGAGCTATTTCCTCATGAAGATTTCCCCACTCTTGACCAAGGTCTTCCCACTTACCTGTAACTCTTCTAAATCTTTTTTTTTGCATCACTCCCCAAGATAATTTGTGTTGAGCAATTGAGAGAGCTTTTGGCTTACCTGACAAAGGATAAAGATAGCCCAGATCTAACAATTTGTCTCTATTGGAGGTCAAAAACCTTTGAATGGAGGTTGTTCCTGTTTTATGCGTACCAATATGAAGATAGACTTTAACCACACTAACACCAATCTTGAGGGCGCTTAGCTAGACCAAATCGCCATGCTACAGCTTGAGCAATCCTCTCACCTGCCTTACCATCGCCATAAGGGTTCTTCTCAGAGTACATTTTTTTCCTTGCAGTTTCATCTTTAAGTAAGTGATCAATCGTATCTATTACTTTTTTAGGGTCATTACCTGCTAACTTAAGAGTGCCAGCAGCCAAACCTTCAGGCCTTTCAGTAACATTACGCAAAACTATCACAGGCTTATTTAAAGCAGTACCTTCTTCTTGAATCCCACCCGAATCAGTAATAATTAGTTCAGAACCCTTTAACAAGGCTAGCATAGCAGTGTAATCATAAGGTTCATCAAGAATAATATTGCTAACTCCTTGCATAATAGGGTAAATAATTTCACGCACAGCAGGGTTTAGGTGAACAGGGTAAACAAAGGTAAATCTAGGATGAGCTTCTGCCAATTTGGTAAGTGCTCTGGCCAATTCTGGCATGACTAGCAAATTCTCACGGCGGTGCATAGTGATGGCTATAAGGTTTTTCTGGGGTAGATGTTTAGGTAATACAGCCTTCTTAATAACATAATGCACTGCATCTACAGCTGTATTACCAGTTACCACCATTTTGGTTTCACATTTACCTTCACGTAAAAGGTTTTCTTTAGCTAAAGGTGTTGGAGGCAAGTCTAAATCAGTTATAACATCGGTTAAGCGCCTGTTAGCTTCCTCTGGGAAAGGTTCTTGTAAATTAAAGGAGCGCAAACCTGCTTCTACATGAGCTACAGGAATATTTTCAAAGTAACTTGCTAGAGCAACAGCAAAAGTGCTTAAAGTATCGCCATGTACAAGGACGTAATCTAATTCGAGTTCTTTAAGAGTTCGAGAAGCCTTTGGCACTATGTTGGCCAGCAACTCAGGTAAGCCTTGGCGCTCACGCATTACTTTAAGGTCAGCATGTGGTTTTAATTGGAATAGCTCGAGCATACTATCAAGTTGTTCACGATGTTGTCCGGTAACAAGTATTACTGGCTCGAGGCCCTCTTGCTCTTGAAGTGCGTAGATTACAGGGGCCATTTTAGAAGCTTCAGGACGTGTGCCAAAAGCAACACAAATACGTTTCATAAAACACCTAAATACATGTTCTTGGCAGCTTGGTTATGGGGCTTGTACTTACATAAAAAGATGTGTGCCATATGCATCTAGTTTTTATCATTTTGAGAATACTTTGGCTGTTTGCATTACCTAATTATATAGCACAAGGTTAATGCAGAATCACATAGTTATTTACTTAGCTATATCAACCAGTTTTCCACATTTAATTGGGGTACTCGAGAAAACTCACTCACATAGTAACTAGTGTCATACCCAAGGATAGTGCGTGAGCAGCAATAAGCATATCATTGGAACCTATGGGCATATGCTTAAGCATATGCCTAGATAATCAAATTGTCAATAATTTCTAGAGGTGTTAGTGATCTCGTTAACTATCCAAAACTTTCTTAATATCCCTTAAGCTGTTGATTTTCTCTGGCTACTTCCCATAAGCGCAAATAACTTACTAATGCCATTAAAATGACTATACCAATTACAGTTAAGGTAACAAACTTGGGAGGAGTTTGCGAAAACATCATACCTAAGGTAGCTAGAATCAGTGTTGCAATCCACAAAATAATAACAGTTAAACGTTTAGAACCGCTACGCTTACGTATAAGATCATGGATATGGTCATTGTGGGCAAAAGCGGGGTTCATTCCACGTCCTAATCTCCTTAGGGTTACTTGAGTAATATTCAAAAGTGGTAAACCAAGAATAAGCACTGGGGCTACCACAGTTACTGTTGCTGTGACTTTTAGAGCACCCAAAACACTTATTGCTGCTAGTACATAACCTAGCATGTAAGCACCAGAATCACCCATTATTATAGTTGCTGGATTGAAGTTATAGCGTAAAAATCCTAGTGAGGCCCCAGCTAATGCAGCTAGTAGTAAAACAGTCACACCACGATCAGCAAATTGCATAGCTACAGTAAGTAGAGCAAAGCTTGAAATAGCTGCAATGCCTGAAGATAAACCATCAAGGCCATCTATAAAGTTAAAAGCATTGGTAAAGGCTACTACCCACAAAAGTGTAAAAGCAACTGATAAGCTTTCACCAAAAAAGACATAGCCTCCTTGACCGAAGTAATCAGTTATAAAACCTATCTTTACACCATTTACTACTAAAATGCCTGCTGCTACTAGTTGCGTTGCTAATCTTATACTAACAGGTACTTCCCAAAGATCATCAAAAAAACCTACTAGCGTCATCAGTGTTGCCCCAAGAACAATAGCAAGTAATTCTGTACGGTAAGCATCAATTAAATTAGGACTCACCATGCTGCCTACTAGCAAAGCCAGCAAGAAACCTGCAAAAATAGCTATACCCCCAATATTAGGCAGTTTACCTTTATGAATACGCTTCCCATTCCCATGTGTCTCACCACCTTCTTGTAAAGCACCTATGCGCCTAGCAAAGGCTTTAACTTTGGGGACAAATATGGTTACACTTACAAGTGCTAAAGTAAAGGTAATGCTAACTATAGGCAAAAAGTTTAGGAGATTTCCTTGCATAAAACTACCTTATTCCACAATCAAATCATTAAAGCATAATTTAGAAATAGTTACTCTAATTTTATATTTTAAAATTCTTACCATAATAATTCTAAACAAATATATCTTCATAAATATATTAACTATATTCTAAGCCAAACTTTAAACCATTCAAGTTGAAATATTTTAACAGTTTACTCAAAGACACCATTGTGGCATTTGTTGCCTAGTGTTAAATTAAAAACAAAATGATAGGCCTAAAAAATTAATCTTATTGTGAAAATTAACATTGACAACTAGACAGGCTGCCCCCTAAAAATGTTAAAACTTACATAATATAGTTTTATTAAGGTAGTACATGGTCTATGGCAAATAACAATAAACCTTTAGTGATAGTTGAATCACCCACAAAAGCTAAAACTATTCGCAAGTTCTTACCTAACAATTACCAAGTTGAAGCTAGCATGGGACATGTGCGTGATTTACCTGCCTCTGCTGCAGAAATTCCTAAAGATTATAAAGATAAATCTTGGGCACGTTTTGGTGTAGACATAGATAATAACTTTGCACCACTCTATATTGTTCCACCAAGCAAAAAGAAATATGTCAATCAATTAAAACAAGCACTTAAAAGTGCTAACGAAATTTATATAGCTACTGATGAAGATCGTGAAGGGGAGTCAATAGGCTGGCATCTTTTGGAAGTTCTAAAACCTAAAGTTCCTGTAAAGCGTATGGTCTTTCACGAAATAACTGAGCAGGCTATCAAAGATGCCCTTAAGAATACACGTCAAATTAATAAAGATTTAGTAGATGCACAAGAAACAAGACGGGTTCTTGATCGTTTAGTAGGCTACAGTATTTCACCACTTTTATGGAAAAAAATTGCCCCGAAACTTTCAGCTGGTAGAGTACAAAGTGTAGCTGTTAGACTTTTAGTCTTACGAGAAAAGGAAAGACTTGCCTTTATAGCAGCAAGTTATTGGGACTTAAAAGCCAAACTAGCAAAAGCAAATAAAACCTTTGAAGCTGTCCTGACACATCTAAATGATATTCGCCTAGCCAATGGCAAGGATTTCGATGCCAATACGGGCAAACTTAACAGCAAGCTTGTATTAGGTAAAGACGTATTACTTTTATCTAAAGAGAAGGCAGCAGACCTTGCTGTAAAACTTAAAAATGAAGCTTGGCAAATCACAAAAATAGTCGAGAAGCAAGCCAAGCGTTCACCAGCAGCACCTTTTACCACCTCAACTTTACAGCAAGAGTCTAGTCGTAAGTTGGGTTTATCTGCTCGAGAAACCATGCGCGTAGCCCAAAAACTTTATGAAAATGGCTACATTACTTATATGCGTACAGATTCCACACACCTTTCTAAAGAAGCCCTTACCGCTAGCCGTGAGGCTGTAGAAAGACTTTACGGTAAAAATTATCTAAGCCCTAGTCCACGTCAGTTTGTAAGTAAAGCTAAAAATGCCCAAGAAGCCCACGAGGCTATCCGTCCTGCGGGCACAGAAATGAAGACAGCTAGCCAACTTGGTCTTTCTGGTCCTGAGGGTAAGTTATATGAGCTTATTTGGAAACGTACAGTGGCCTCACAAATGGCAGATGCAAGGCTACGTTTTGTAACAGCCACTATTGAGGTAAGTAAGGATGATAAAGCCACTTTTCGTGCTACTGGCAGCACTATAGAGTTTGCAGGTTTTTTCCGTGCTTATGTTGAGGGTAGTGACGATCCCGAAGCAGCTTTAGACAATCGTGAACAACCATTGCCTCAATTACAAGAAGGCGAAACAATTACGTGTAACGAATTAAGTGCTGCAGGGCACGAGACTAAGCCACCTGCTAGATATACCGAGGCTTCTCTAGTGAAGCTTTTAGAGAAAGAAGGGATAGGTAGACCAAGTACCTATGCCAATATAATTGACACTATTATCAGGCGTGGGTATGTTCGTAAAAGTGGTCCAGCACTCCTACCTACTTTTACTGCTTTTGCCACTAATAATTTGCTCGAGGTGCAGTTCAATCAACTCGTTAATGTAGGCTTTACCGCTGGGATGGAGCAAGTCTTAGATGATATAGCTTCAGGCAGTAAAGAGCCTATACCTTACTTAAAAAGCTTTTATAACGGGCAAGAGGGTATTGAGGGTAAAGTTGAAGAGGGTGGAACTAGCATTGATGCACGCGAAATATCTACTATTAACTCAACTAAATGGGAACCTTACTTGATTCGTGTAGGTAGATATGGGCCTTATGTAGAAGGGGTTTTAGATGGTGAAGAAGCTAGGGCAGGTCTACCAGAAAATTTAGCCCCTGCAGATATAACCAAGGAACAATTAGAACAACTCCTAAAAGATGGTAGCGCAAATGGCACCATAATAGGAACCTACCCTGAGACAAAAGAGCCTATGGTACTAAAAAATGGACCATATGGACCGTATGTACAACTAGGTGAAAGTGATGAAGATAAACCAAAGCGCATGTCCTTGCCCAAAGGCATGACCAGTGCTGAAGTGACGGAAAGCATTGCTATTGATTTACTGTCATTACCACGTAAACTAGGTCAGCGCCCTGAAACAGGTAAGGAAATAACAGCTAGCATTGGTCGTTTTGGGCCTTATGTTAAGCATGGATCTACCTTTGCCTCTCTTAAAAAAGAAGATAGTTTATTAACTATTAGTTTTGAAAGAGCTTTAGAGCTTATTGTAGAAAAAGAGCTTAAAAACAAGCCACTTAAAATTCTAGGCGTGCATCCTGAAACAGGTGAAGAACTCCCTATCTTAAAAGGTCGTTTTGGCCCCTATGTTAAACATAAGCGCACTAATGTTTCTTTACCTAAAGGGCAAGATATAGAAAGCTTTGGTTTAAAAGATGCTCTAGCACTACTGGCCACTAAAGAAACTACCAGTAAGAAAACAACAACTAAGGGGAAAAGTACTAAAGGAAAAGGTACTAAAAAAGGCAAAACTACAGCAAGTAAGAAAAAACCTGCTGGACCAAAAGCTACCACTAAAGATTTAGAGCCTTTCTTAAAATCACTTAAAGAGCAAGATGCTAAAGTAGTAGCTCGTTTAGAGGGTATGAATGGTTTTGAGAAACAAGATATCTCGAATATTACTAAAGAGTTAAGTTTAAGTGAAGAAGATATAAAAGCTGCTCACAAACGAGGTATGTTTAAATTGCGTATGGAGTTTGGTAAGGCTCGTAAGAAAAGCCCAGTTGTTAGTCCCTGACAACTTTTAGAATACCATGTATTACGGCAGGCCTGCCTAAAAATAAAAAGAAAGCCCATGTGCTTTAAACCGTGGGAGTACGTCAAAGAATTAAGAGAGAATCATACCTCCATCTACCTCAATTGCTTGTCCTGTGATGTAGCGTGCATCTTCAGATGCCAAAAATGCAACAACTCCGGCAATTTCTGCTGGCTTGGCAAATCTTCCTAGCGGGCAATCAGCAGCTCGAGCTTCAAGCCATTTTTCTGATGATATGCCTACACTTGGCCCTACTGTTTCTGCCACTTGGTTTAGCATGTCTGTTATTGTATTGCCTGGACAGACTGTATTTGCTGTTACACCATAGGGAGCCAATTCCATGGCCACTGATCTCGTAAAACCTATAATACCACTTTTAGACGCTGAATATTCAGCTGTTGCTGGATAACTAGTTTTACCTGACATAGAAGAAATGTTTATGATGCTACCAGCTTGCTGTTCTTGCATAAAGGGTACAACAACTTGGTTACACAGGAAAATTCCTGTTAAATTTGTAGTTAAGGTATTTTCCCATTGAGCAAGAGAAACCTTAGGCAAAGCTGCACCAGAATATATTCCAGCTGATGTTACTAGAGTATCAATACGACCCCAATGTTCTTTAGTTTTGTCTATAGCATTTTTGACCTGTTTTTTATCGCGCACATCGCATGAAAAGCACAATATATCAGGTTGATTTATTTTGCAGATCTCTCGAGTATAAGCATTATTTTCTTCATCAATATCAAGACAAACAACCCTTGCACCTTCATGAGCGAAACGCTCAGCACAGGCTCTGCCAATGCCCTTAGCAGCACCTGTGATTACTACTACATGGTTAATAAAGCGTTGTATTAGCAAGATAAATATTATCTTAAGGGTTTTGTTTTGCCAAAATTGATGGTACCTGTGGTTAACTTATACTTTAAAAATTCCTCCCGCGACTAAAGCACGTGAGGTTACTTTTTAAACAGGCCCACCTTGAGGTTGTGCTGGCAAGGTTGCTAAGGTTTGTTTTGGATTAGGATCTCCTAGCAAATATGCACCTAGAGTTGTAAGTAAAGCAAAAGCTACCACTGCTACTGCTAAATGTAAAATTTGTAGAACAATTGGAGCAAGAAAGGCTAAGTTTACCACTCCTATAAGGACTTGTAAAAGATATATACTTAGTAGAGCTTTAGCAACACCTCGAGCTGCTTGCACAGGTTTAAGCCACCAGCTTAGGCCAAGACTTAATAGCAAATAAACTCCTACTACAATAGCAATTAAAGGATGTAATATCCGCAAACGAATAAAAGGATGAGAATCAGGGGAAAAATCAGCAGCTATGCCTTCTTGTAAACTACTTGCTGGGAACATGGTATTGCCCATGGCTGCTATGCCGCCCGAAAACATTAAAAAGAGCATTCCTACAAGCCCTAGTAATAAAACGGTAGTAAGAGTACCTTGCTTTTTTAGCCCTAAGGGCCAAGGGTTTTGTTCCCGTGCATAGACAACTGTTAAAGCTAATGTCCCTACTAACAATAAAGAATTAACCAAATGTGAAGCAACCATAACCCCACGTGCTATGCTGGTATTTTCACCAGTTAGTTCAAGTAACACAGTTGCCCCACCTAAAAGAGCTTCTACAATTAAAAAACCCAAAGCAGCAGTAGCAAAAACAAAAAAACCTTGCTTTTCCCGGCGTTTTTTAAAAGCAACTATAAAAAGCCATATGCCAAGTAGTAATATAACAGTAGAAAGCAAACGGTGTGAGAATTCTATAGTGGTTTCTAAACTGTGCCCTAGGGGAATAATTTCCCCATTACAAGTAGGCCAATGCCGTCCACAACCAGCACCTGAACCAGTAGCTCGTACAAATGCTCCTTGTAGGATCACAATAATGTTTCCTACAAAAGCAGTCCATGCAAGATTAAGGGGTGATAACTTCATCAAAAGATCCTCCTAGATAAGCACCTATGCATAAATACTTGTGAATTCCCATTTAAAATTGAACATAGCAACTAGAAACCAGAAACCAGTAGCTAGTAGTGCTTTACCATGCTGGCTAATGAATTCTGACTACTAGCTACCTATAGGCACTGATTACTCCTTAGTGGTTCACAAAAACTTTTACACTCCTGCTACAGACCAATCCTGATAGCTAAAACAAGGATGTAGTTTGAATAGTGGTGCAGTGCAATCGAGTCGAGTTGGTTGAAGTAGTTCATATAATTGCTTTAGAACCATTTGACACCACAGACTTATTAGGGGTTGATTGCAATTTCTTTATTTCTTCTTCGCTAGGGTATGGTACCCGACGATGTAAGGCAGCTATCATTACTCTTTCAAAAGTGCTTGCGATTATATCTAAATCGTGAAAGTTTAAATTACTTTTAACTAGCTGATTGTCTTGAAGTCGTTGCTCAATAAGCCTATCAATAAGAGCCCTGAGGCTACCTTGATTAGGTTCATCAAGTGAGCGCGAGGCTGATTCCACAGCGTCAGCAAGCATAAGTACTGCTGTTTCTTTACTATGTGGGCGTGGTCCTGCATAGCGGAAACTTAACTCTTCAAGTTCAGCATTATCTTCAAGTGCACGTTTGTAAAAATAATTGAGCACAGTAGTACCATGGTGCTCTAGTACAAATGGATCAAACTCTTTAGGTAATTTGTATTCACGGAGCATTTCTATTCCATCACGTACATGGCTAGTTATAATAAGATAGCTTAAATGAGGATTAAGCTTCTCGTGGGGATTATTACCTCCAAATTGATTTTCCGTAAAAAAATGAGGCCGCTTTAACTTTCCAACATCGTGATAGAGTGAAGCTACTCGAGCTAGCAAAGCATTACCACCTATATTGCTAACCGCCTGATCAACAAGGTTAGCAATAACAAGACAATGTTGATAAGTACCCGGAGCTTCACTAAGAAGACGCTGTAAAAGAGGGTGAGAAGGGTTTGTAAACTCTAAAAGTTTAAATTCTGTTAGAAATCCAAAGTTGTTCTCTAATAAAGGTAATAAGCTTAAGGCTAAAAAACCTGCTAGCACATTACCAGCTAATATCCAACTACCCAAAGTTAAAGTATTACTTTCAAAACCTGCTAGCAAGCTATAAGCTAGCAAAGTTAAAAAAGTTGTAACGCCTGCTAGACAAGCTGCTAGGAATAGTGAAGCCCTACCACGAAAAAGAGTAATTGCTAAACTTGATATAGTAGTAGCACTAAGACTACTTAGTAGTGTTATAAATGCTGCTTCAGGTGTAAAGAGGGCTGTTACTAAACTAAGCCATACCCCTATAGCAACTGCTAGCAAGCGAGAAGCAATTACTGCTAGTAACAAAGTTATAAACGGAGTTATAAGTAACCCCTCTTGAAAAATAAATATAAAGCGCTGCACAGAAAGACCTAGTAGTACAAGAATTGCTAGGAAAGTTATTTGCTGATAGCTAAGCTTACTTCTTAAGTAGGGGTAACTATAAACAAGGCTTAAACTCAAAAGTAGTGCTATACAAAAGCTTCCTAAACCTCTTAAAACTGTGCGAGAAAGGCTTCTATCACGTGGAGTATAAAGTCCTACTGCCTGCAAGATATCCAAGTGATTAGCAGTTAGAATTGAACCTTCATCTACAATAACTTGTCCTGCTTGCAATGAAGTCATAACAGGTGCAATTGCTTTAGCAGCAGCATCTTTAGCATCCCCAGTGGCTTTTACATCAAGCTTTGCAGTGAACAAAAGATCTCTGGTCAGAATACGCTTTGCCCTTGCAGGGCTTCCAGAAGATTGTGATGCTTGGTTAATAAGTGTAGGCAAATCATTCTCAAAGACACCTTCAGGCTTTTCGTAAGCTTCAAGTACAGTATCTTTAATCGAGTCTTCTAGTGTCCAAGTACTTATTGCATCAAAAACTAGACCTTGTAATTGTGGGTCAGCTGTATAAATTGGTTTTACTTGTATACGGGCAGCCTGCTTTTTACGCTCAGTGGCAATTTGATCTATAACTTCAACATCAATAGGTAGCTTATAAAGCTTTGGGCTAGGTTTGCCAACCTCTAATAGGGTTTGTTGCCTCGAGCTATAAGAACTATCAAGTAGGATTGCCAAGACCAAGGTAAATAAACCTACTAACACTAAGCTAGGCCACAATTTAAACTTCTCTTTAGTAGGCCCCGAACGTTTGACTTTTGCTTTGTTTTTAGGCAGTGATTTAGGCATAGTTATTTTGCTTATTTTCCTCGTATGCTTTAACAATATGTGCTACTAAAGGATGGCGCACTACATCAGCTTCTGTAAAAGCAATGAAAGCAATACCTTCTATATTCTTTAAAATATTAGCAGCAACAGTCAGACCACTTTTTGCATTGCTAGGCAAATCTGTTTGAGTTAAATCTCCTGTTACTACTACCCTACTGTTAAATCCCATACGAGTCAAAAACATTTTCATTTGTTCAGGTGTAGTATTTTGCGCCTCATCAAGAATAATAAAAGCATCATTCAAAGTACGGCCTCGCATAAATGCTAAAGGGGCAACTTCAACTATGCCTTTATCTAGATGTTCTTCAATACGTTTAGTGTCTAATAAATCATAAAGTGCATCATATAGTGGGCGTAAATAAGGGTCAATTTTAGCCTGAACATCTCCCGGCAAAAACCCCAACTTTTCACCTGCCTCAACTGCTGGACGAGTGATAATGATGCGCTTGACTTTTTTCTCTTTTAAAAACTGTACTGCCATTGCCACTGCAAGGTGAGTTTTTCCTGTACCAGCCGGACCAATACCAAAAGTGATTTCATTATCAAAAATAGCTTTAACATATGAGCGCTGCCCATCAGTTCTAGGCCTAGCTCTTCTTGGTAGTTGTTCTGTATACCGTTCTGAATTAGAGCCCAAAGTATCAAGTTCTGCATGCTCAAGTTCAACTAAACTAATAGGCTCACCATGGCGCACAGCTGTTAATAATGAGTTAAAGGTGTGCTCTGCTTGTGCAACATCTACTTGGGACCCAGAAATTTTTAGCTCATTGCCTCGAGCCACTAACTTGGCATTTAAGCGTGAGCGTAAAAGTTTTAGATTTTGATCATTTTGCCCAAATAGCAAAATAGCTTCATTAGAATCACGTAACTTCAAGGTTACTGATGTGGTAATAAATGCCTCCTAAAACATCCTTAGGATATGTAGTTGTATAGTCAGTGGAAATGCATCCATAACTCCTACAGGGGCAGGTTTTAAACCTGCCCCTACTTGTAATCTTAAATTAAAATCTGTCAATATGCCTTCTTTTAGCTTTGGGTTTGTCCAGAATTTGCTTCCAGATAAGCCCTGCCATAATATCTCTACTCTCTAAACCCATAAGCAATGCTTTTGATTTAACAGCAGTCCTCTTTATTAGAGGCTTCTTTGCCTTTTTAGGTTTAAAAACTTTAGGCTTTTGAGGCTCATCAGTTTTATTTTCTAGGCTCCCGCCTAGAGGGACTACTGTTTCTAAACTAACCCTTGGGGAAGGTTGTTGAGAGCTATAAGGTGGACTATAAGGGCTTGCTGGAGGAATGGGGGCTAAAGGTTTTGGAGGAGCAGGAGAAGGTACTTGATAAGCTGTTGAAGGCACCTTCTGAGCAGTCTCTTGTTTCTCTATAGCCTCTTGTACTCGTTTTCTGGCCTCAGCTAGACGTTTTTCAAAATCAGTCTCCACATGCTTTTTATTGCTTGCAGTAGGTGTACTTAAAGGCTGCGAAGGAACCCGTGCAGGTCTTTGTGTGGGGTTTTGTGTAGGTTGGCCTTTTTTCTTACCTTTTTTAGAAAGACTGTTTACAATGGGCAGAACAAAAAAGATTATAAAAAGAATAATGCCAATAAAGTCACCCATAAGTCACCCTCTTATTCTTCTGAATGCTCTTCTGTTGCCTTAGCAATGTTACTACGCATAGATGTGTCAGACTTAATGTTTTCAAAATCATAATAGTCACGAATACCCAAATTGCCTTTTTTAAATGCATCTGCTATAGCTAGAGGAACTTTGGCTTCTGACTCAACTACTTTAGCACGCATTTCTTCAACCTTAGCTCTGTACTCTTGTTCTTGAGCAACAGCCATTGCCCGGCGCTCCTCTGCTTTAGCCTGAGCCACTTTTTTATCAGCTTCGGCCTGATCTGTTGACAAAATAGCACCTATATTTTTACCTACATCAACATCAGCAATATCAATAGAAAGTATTTCATAAGCAGTACCTGAGTCAAGACCCTTGGCTAATACCGTCTTAGAAATCGTATCAGGGTTTTCTAACACCTCTTTATGGTTTTCTGAAGAACCGATAGAGCTAACTATACCTTCACCCACACGGGCAATAATAGTTTCTTCACCAGCGCCACCAATTAAGCGCTCTAGATTTGAACGTACTGTTACTCGAGCTGTACAAATAAGTTGTATACCATCTTTTGCTACTGCTGCTACACTTGGTGTAGCAATTACTTTAGGGTTAACGGAAGTCTGCACTGCCTCAAGTACGCGGCGGCCCGCTAAATCAATAGCAGCTGCTCTATCAAAAGGCAAAGGAATTTGGGCTTTGTCAGCAGCTATTAGAGCATCGATCACACTATGAACATTACCACCAGCTAAATAGTGAGCTTCTAGTTGATTTTGCGATACTTTTATACTTGCCTTATGGGCTTTAATCATTGGCTCTATAATCCTTTTAGGAGCAATGCGCCTAAGTCGCATACCAATAAGTCCAGTTAGAGAAACTCTTACTCCTGAGGCAATGGCAGAGATCCACAAGCCAACGGGAACATAGCTAAATATAATTATGAAAAATAAAATTATTAAACTTGCTACTATAAGGGTCATAGTTTCCATATAAGGTTCTCCTTTATAAATAAAGTGGGGGTCATTTAAGGGCTAGATTATAGCATGAAATTAAATTGCTTGTTAATTATCTTAATTTTTCTATCACCGCTATGTTCAAAATCAAATTTATATTCACCAATATTTGCCTCTTAGCTTACAGTTTTTAAAGGATCTGAATATTTAGTGTCAAAATAAAGGATAGCAAAACGTACAGATAAAAGCCTTTGCCGAGGACAAACGTCCTCTAGGGCATTATTGCCAAGGCGTTAAAATGCGCTGAGAATTGGCTCTATATTATTTTGGAGTTTGACCATATAATTAGCTTTGCCCACAAATTAGTAGCTTTCATTAAAGTTAGAGTCAAATACTTAGCTGTGAATTTGAAAAGATTAACGTTTCCTACTGGTTATTTACTACTTGTGCTAAGCTTCACATTTAGATTCATTTGATAGGAGGACATGTGCTCAAAAGAAAGTGGTTGTACTATGGCTTGCTGCTCGTACTCTCGGGCTGCTCCCTTACTGACCCCGGCTCAACTTTTGACGTAAAAGGTGAAATTGCCCAAAAGCAATTAGACCTCTTTATGCTTACTTTTTGGCTAGGGACGGCGGTTTTTATTGCTGTAGCGGCAGTAATGGCTTATATTATTTGGCGTTTTCGTACCAAAAATGATGACGAAGCTAAAGAGGTGCCAGCCCAAGTTCATGGCAATACTTTGGCTGAAATTGCTTGGTGGCTTCTCCCTGTAGTTTTGTTGTATTTTATTGCTGTTCCTACAGTGAAGTTAACTTGGGAGCAAGAATCTGTTGAAAGACGTACTGCTGAAGGTGAGCTAGTTGTTAATGTTACAGGTTACCAGTGGTGGTGGAAATTTGAATATCCTGAATACGGTATTGTAACTGCTAATGAGTTGCATGTTCCTGAAAACCGCCGTGTGACCTTAAAGTTAAGCTCTGGTGATGTACTGCATAGTTTTTGGGTACCTAAACTAGCAGGCAAAAAAGATATTATTCCTAATCAAGAAAACGTCCTTTGGTTTATAGCTGATGAGTTAGAATCTGATGAATCAGTTGTTTACTATGGACAGTGTGCTGAGCTTTGCTTAGGTTCACATGCTTACATGCGGTTTAGAGTAGTAGTAGATAAAGAAGAAACATTTGAGACTTGGGTCGAAAAGTTTCAAGATGCTAAAGATACCCCCATATCCACAGATCCTGCTGTTGTCAGGGGTAAACAAGCCTTTTCACAAAAAGGTTGTGCTGCTTGTCATAGTATTTACAATGATAACTTTGTTGCAGGTACAGATAATAGGCCTGATCTAACTAATTTTGGCTTGCGTCATACTGTGGGCGCAGGTGTTAAGGACAATACTCTTGAAAACTTAAAGACTTGGATCCGTGATCCACAAGAGTTTAAGCCTGCTAACTACATGCCTACTCTCTGGCTTGGTGAAGAAGGCGAAGAAGAACAAATAGAAGATATTGCAAAGTTTTTGCAAAGTCTAGGAAAAGAAGATTCCACACAATCAAGTAGATAAAGAAAGGAGAATTAATGGCTGTTGCTAGCAAACCAGCATCCAAGGTCCCAGATTTTTCTGTGGGACTTATAAAACGTCCTACTGCTCAAACAGGTTTAGTAAGTTGGCTAACTACTATAGATCATAAACGTATTGGCATACTTTACTTTGTTTCAGGCATAATTTTCTTTGTTATTGGTGGGCTCGAGGCCCTAATAATTCGTGCTCAATTGACAGCTGCTGAACTCAACCTTATAAGCCCTGATGTTTACAATCAACTTTTCACTATGCACGGCACCACCATGGTTTTTTTGGCTATAATGCCAATGTCAGCAGGCTTCTTTAATTACCTGACCCCTCTAATGATAGGAGCTAGGGATGTAGCCTTTCCAAGGCTTAATTCTTTTAGCTACTGGACTTTTTTCTTTGGAGCAACCATATTAAACCTTAGTTGGTTTCTAGGTGGCGCACCAGATGTGGGTTGGTTTGCCTATTCACCTTTAACTAGCATAAATGTTAATCCCACTATAGCAGTTGACTTTTGGGTTTTTGGTTTACAGATGTTAGGGGTTGCTTCTTTATTAGCAGCTTTTAACTTTATTGTAACGATCATAAACATGCGTGCCCCCGGTATGACCATGTGGAAAATGCCTATTTTTGTATGGATGGTGTTAGTAGTGCAGTTTATTGTTATTCTTGCTTTTCCTGCTATAACCATTGCTCTTGTAGAACTTATGATGGATAGGCAATTTGGCACTCTATTCTTTGAGCCTAGTGGCGGTGGCATGCCTATCTTTTGGCAGCATATCTTTTGGATTTTTGGACATCCTGAAGTTTACATTCTTATATTACCTGCTATGGGTATTGTTTCTGAAGTTTTACCTACTTTTAGTCGCAAACCACTGTTTGGCTATCGCATGGTAGTACTTTCTGGTGCTCTTATAGCTTTTGTGAGTTTTGCAGTATGGGTCCACCACATGTTTACCACTGGCTTGGGAGCAGTAGCTAATAGTGCCTTTGCAATAACTACTATGGCAGTGGGCATTCCTACAGGAGTAAAAATTTGCAACTGGCTTGCCACTGTCTGGGGCGGTAAGGTGCGTTTAACTACCCCTATGCTTTTTGCGCTTGGTTTTATCTTTATGTTTACCGTTGGTGGCATAAGTGGAATTATGCATGCAGCAGCACCAGCAGATGCCCAGCAACAAGATACTTACTTTGTAGTAGCGCACTTTCACTATGTGCTGATAGGTGGAGCAATATTTGGCCTCTTTTCAGGTTTTTACTACTGGAGCCCTATGGTTACAGGCAAAATACTGAGTGAAAAGGCAGGCAAGTGGGTATTTTGGATTATGTTTGCTGGGTTTAACATTACTTTTTTCCCCATGCATTTCCTAGGTTTAAACGGTATGGCTCGCCGTACACACAGCTATTCTCCAGAATTAGGATTTGGATCATTAAATGCTCTTGCTACCATTGGTTCTTTTATCCTTGCTGCTGGAATACTATTATTTATAATACATGTGCTCAAGGACTGGGCTAGTGGTAAAAAGGTTGCCAAAGATCCTTGGGATGCGCGGACGCTCGAGTGGAGTCTACCTATCCCTACCCCTGTTTACAACTTTGCTAAGTTGCCACAAGTAACTCACCGCGATCAACTTTGGATAGATAAACACCCAGAATTTGGGCACGATAAAGCATCATCTGAAGAACACGAAGAACACAGTGGACATGACGAAGAACATGGTATTCATTTACCCGGACAGTCTTGGTATCCCTTTACTATGCCATTAGGCATTTTCATAGGTTTGTTTGGTGGACTTTATGATAGCCTGACTATTGCTTTAGTAGGTTTAGGAGTTGTTTTAATTAGTGCCTATGCTTGGGCATTTGAAGGTGTGGGTGGCTCACATGTCCACCCAGAGGAGTAAATATGGCTACAGCTACAGCAAGCGCAGAAATAGCCCACGGCGAGCACCGCAGCACGCCTATTGATGATAAAAAACTTTTGATGTGGCTTTTCTTAGCCTCTGATTGTATGTTTTTTGGTTCACTCATTGCTACTTACCTAGTTTACAAAGGTCGTAGCTTACAAGGACCTTACCCTACTGATGTTCTCAACATACCTCTTACTACTGTTAGCAGCTTTGTTTTGCTCATGAGCAGCTTTTTAATGGTTCTAGCATTAAATTCTTTGCGCCAAAACGATATTCCTAAGTTCAGACTTTGGACTTTTGGGGTATGTTTTTTTGGCTCTATTTTCCTAGGTTTTCAAGTTTTTGAGTTTAGACACTTTGTTCATGAAGGATTAACTTTACAACAAAATCTTTTTGGCTCAACTTTCTTTACTCTAACAGGTACACACGGTTTACACGTTACTGTTGGTGTTATCTGGTTACTTTCTTTCTTAATAGCCTCTTATGTAAGGCCAATGAGCGCAGAGAAAGATGCCATTTATTTAGAAGTTGCAGGTCTTTATTGGCACTTTGTAGACATTGTTTGGATTGTTATTTTCACTATTGTCTACCTCATCGAGTTTGTAGCTTAGGATTTACATTATGCGCAAAAAAGGAACTTTTGGAGGAGTTGTCCTCTACACAATAATTGCTCTGGTCTTGGGTATTATTACTTTTGTTGAATTTGCCATTGTTCAATGGCCAACATTTAGTAGTGGTATTACCTTTAGTGGGCTCTACATACTTTCTATTGCTAAGTTCTTGTTAGTGATTATGTTTTTTATGCATTTAAAGAGTGACCACAAGATGCTTTCCCAGCTCTTTACTATGGGCATGATAATTGGCGGAGCTACTGTAGCCCTTTTACTCTTTTTGTTTACTGCACATAACATTGACCAGTTAAGAAGTTCTAGTACTGAGGAAGAAATCTCAGCTCATGATGATGAAGCTCATGTAGAAATTCCTGAGGCTGATTTTGAGCAAAGTATAAGCCGTCCTGCCCCTAAAACCCAAGAACCTTTATCTGTAGTGGGAGCTAGTGTTACAGGAGATACACCTAGTGCCTCTTTACCAGACTTTGATAATCTTGATGGTTCTGGAGCGCCTAGTGTAGGTCATGGTGCTAACGATGCAGAATCTTTAGATGCTCAAATCGCTGAACTAAAAGCAGAGCTTAGGAAGGCTAGAAAAGATGAGGATCGAGAAAGAGTTGCTGAAATCAGAGATGAGCTTAAAGATTTAGAGGCCCAACTCGAGCAAGCTACAGAGTCAGAAACTACAGAAGAAGCTGTTTCTGAGGAAGTAGAAGAAGCAGAAGAAGCAGAGGTAGGCTTTGATTGGCAAGAACTAGGCAAAACCACCTTTAGTACTTGCCAAGGTTGCCATCAAGCTAATGGAGAAGGAATCCCCGGAGCTTTTCCACCGCTCAAAGGTCATATGCCTAAACTTTACAATGCTGAAGGAGGGCGTAAGTACATCATTAATGTAGTCCTCTATGGTTTACAAGGCCAAATTGAGGCTAATGGTATGAATTATAGCAGCACTATGTCATCTCAGAATTTCTTAGATGATGAACAAATAGCAGCGGTGCTGAATCATGAATTAAATAGTTGGGGTAACGATGAACTTTTAGAAGAGTTTAGTCCTATCTTACCTGAAGAAGTAGCTGCTGAAAGGGAAAACATCCTCTCACCTCAGAAGGTGCTCGAGCTTAGGCCCGATCTTCCCTAGGATGGTTTTCAAATGAAGAAATTCGAATGTGCTACCAAGCTCCTAAAAATCCTACTGTAAATTTTACGAGATTGTAGGGGCCTGCCCTAGGGTACAACGAAGGGTTCAAAATCAAGATTTTGAACCCTTCCCAACGCATGTATGATAATATTTTCATTCTGTGCTTGAAGGGTAAACACATAGGCCTGCCCTGATGAGGGTTTGCCCTACAAATTATGGATGATCACATGGCCTAGTGATACTTTATCGTAAGGAGATCTTTCAATGAAATATAATACTTTGCAAACTTTAAAAACAAGCCTCCCTCTTCTGCTAAAAAAACCAAAAGGAATTATTTTTATACTTCTATGCTTGCTAGTTATGGGCGCAAGCTGCAATAGAGAAAACACCTCACCAGATGAATCTGATGGGCAAGTCACTACTGGAAGTTTAGGTGAAAGTACTGCAACAGATAGTACAGATCCAGCTGATACTCGAGAAGAAACTGAAGGAACTGACACTGAGGAAGATGAAAACACTGAGGAAGACGAAAGCACTGCTGGTGAAGATACTGAAGATGAGCAAGAGGAGTCTGGTACAGACTTTGATTGGCAAGATTTGGGTAAAACAACCTATAATAGTTGTCAAGCCTGCCACCAAGTCAACGGTGAAGGTATTCCCGGTGCATTTCCACCACTTAAGGGCCATATGGCTGAACTTTACAATGCTGAAGGAGGCCGTAAATACATTATTAACGTAGTGATTTATGGTTTACAAGGTGAAATTGAAGTTCAAGCTACTACCTACAGCAGTGCCATGTCACAACACAAATTCTTAAGCGATGAGCAAATAGCAGCAGTGTTGAACCATGAGTTAAGCAGCTGGGGTAATGATGAACTGCTTGAAGAGTTTAGTCCTATTTTACCAAGTGAAGTAACTGCTGAAAGAGAGAATGATTTTTCACCTCAAGAGGTGCTCGAGCTTCGCCCAAATCTCCCCTAAATGGTTTTTAGCTGGCAACTTGACCCCTTTTTAATAGGCACTTTACTAACTCCTGCCCTTTGTTATTTTTTAGCGGTAGGGCCTTTAAGACAAAAGATTGCTCCAGACTTTGCCTTTCCTGTGGGAAAGGCAATTACTTTTTTTATTGCTTTAATGGTGCTTTACCTTGCTGAAGGTTCATTATTGCATGATTTATCCAATTACCTTTTAAGTGCCCACATGTTGCAGCATCTTTTAATCAGCTATGTTGCAGCACCTTTAGTAATTGTTGGGATGCCTAAATGGCTTTTAAAACCACTACTAATTAATAAGTATGTGAAGCCTACAGTCAGCTTTCTAGTAAGGCCTTTAATAGCAGGTTTTGTCTTTAGTTTTTTCTTTTCTATTTGGCACTTACCTTTTTTTTATGAGGGGGCACTTGATAATGCTGTCTTGCACCATGTTGAGCACATAATTTTTTTAACTGTTTCACTTATTGTATGGTGGCCAATAATGAGCCCCTTAGAAGAGTTACCTGCTATGCATTATGGTGGACAGATTCTTTATCTTTTTGTGCTGCCTGTTGTACAAACGATTGTCTTTGCTTTCATAACCTTTTCTCCTGAACCTCTTTATACCCCCTATATAAATGCTCCCATACGTGTTTGGGGTATTTCTGTGTTAGCCGACCAAGCTACTGCAGGAGTCATTATGAAAGTGGGTAGTATGATTGCTTTTGGGGGACCTTTTATTGCTGCTTTTTTAAAATGGGAAAAAGCTGAGTCTTAATAGATTACTTTATCCTTAAAGGTTCAAAAGGAACCTTGTGAATATCCTCCAGCCCTCTAAGTAAGCTCTTTGATTTGTTGTGAAAGTACCAAAATTTTGAGCTAGGCAATCCATTAGAATAAAGAATATACTTAGTTTATGCTCAAGAACCCACAAACCATACTCCCCAAAATGATAAACTGTGCTTCTAGAGGTAGAGAATGACTAAAGTGGCTATATTGGCAGTACCTTCTAAAAATGGAGAAATTTCATATAGTGCTGTGGCTGGTGATAAAAGAACAGCAGGTAAAACAGCTGGTCAAGCACTAGACGCTCTGAATGCCCAACTGAATAATGAGGATAATATTCTAATTATTGTTCAGAATCAGCGACCTGACGAGTTTTTTAGTGCCGTTCAACAACAACGCCTTGCTGAATTAATGGAGAAATGGCGGGGAGCTCGAGACAGAAATACAGAACTATTAGTTGAAGAACAATCAGAATTAGATACCCTTGTAGAAGCTGAGTTACTAGCCTCTGCAAATCGAACAGCCTCACTTATTAGCAAATTAGAAGAGTGAATCCACGCTACAGGCAAGTAGCACAAAGGGCAAGTCATAGGTGTGAATATTGCCATGCACCTGAGGTAATCTTCAATTTTCCTTTTGAAGTTGAACACATTATACCAATATCACGAGCAGGCATGGATGCTGAACATAATTGGGCTCTAGCATGTCGTTCATGTAACCTTCGTAAAGGAACTCAAATTGATGGATTTGACCTGCTAGAAAAGAAAATATTTCAAACTCTTTCATCACGAGAACATGCTTGGAATAATCATTTCCGAGTTAATAAAATTAGTGGAGAGATCGAAGGTACCACTGCTATCGGCAGAGTAACGGTAACAAGGCTTGAAATGAATAGTCAAACACAGAAGATTGCACGACAACAATGGATGATTCTAGGACTTTTTCCATAGATTCAGTAAGTTGACAAAGCATTTTAAATAGTTGATTACTCTCACCCCAAATCAAACATTTATTAGCAAAATTTTCTCTATTACATGAAACCTCCGAGGTTTCCAAAACCTCCGAAGTTCAGGGCATTCTCCAAAGCAAAGGAGAGTAGGCTTATCTATTGTAGAGCTATTAGTACTAGCACTAAACCCTGACCTTCATCTAAGGAACTCATAGCTTTTCCGAGGGTAGCACCCTGTGATTGTGAGTGGTCACTGACTTTCATAGCGTAGCCGGGGGTTTCAGAAGTAGTTAGCAGATCCCCGGGTTCTATAGCACCATGGGAAGCATCTGCCCAAGCATAAACACGACCAGTGAGTGCTACAGGGTATTCACCGTCAAGTCCAACATCTTCTTGTTTCAAAATAATTCCGGTCTTTACTCCACCAGCTCCACTAATTATGCCTACTACCTTACGGTCATAGGCTTCTGTAGAAACTTGTAGTTTGCCGGGGTCTTTGGGGTCGATGGACACTACCATACCGGGCTCTAGCTGTTTAGTACTGGTTATGTCAAAGGATTCAGATAAGTCTGCACCATTTGTTATAAAAGAATCAGCTTTGACATACCCATCCGCAACCACGAGATCCGCACCCAAAATCCAATACTTATAGTTACCCAGAAAAATCTTTTCCCTTTTTTCCAAAAGAGGAAGAAAATAGGAAAAACTACCAAAAATCAATGCTTTTTAAGCAATAAAATACCTACTGCCCAATGTAATCTTCTTTGCTAAATGAACTATAAACTTATGCCAAACTTGCTTACTTTCCCCCTAAACCACTACTCAAATCATTAGCTCTTCTGGCACTGGTGTTTTATAAAACTCAAATGCCTCCCTCAACCTTTTTATCTCTTTCTTCATTACTCCCTTGGTTTCCTCTACTTTCATTGGTATCTCCTGTACCACCACCTCTAAATGCTTCTTTAGGTCTGCTTGCGTTCCCCAGCATTTATTGTGTATGTATTCCTTCTTTATGTACTTCCATAAACGTTCTATTGGATTGAAGTCTGGTGAATATCCTGGTAGAAATTCTAACCTCAACCATTTTGAGTTCCTCTTTGCCCACTCTTGTAACCACTTTGCCCTGTGAAATGGTGCATTGTCACATATAAGCATTATTTTTGCTTCCCTCATCTCCCTTTTCATATGACAGATAAACCTTCTAAACCTCTGCGCATTTACCTTAAACTTTGTTAGCACCCCATGGAACTCTCCTGTCCCTAACTCTAATGCCCCTATCAAGTTCACTCTTCCATGTCTGCCATAGTTCTTGATCTCTACTTTTTCTCCTACCAGCCCCCATGTGCTCGTTAGTGTCCCCTGCGTTTGGAACCCTACTTCATCTTGGTAAAATATCCTCCACCCTGCTTTTATCTGGTCTTCGTACAGCTTTGGTAGTGTTTCTTGTATCCACTTTCGCCTCTTCTCTTCATTCTTTCTATACAACAAATGTACTGCTTTATTAAAACTTAATCCTAGTTTCCTTAGAAGCTCTGGTAGATACTTTACTGAAAAACATATTCCAAAAAGGCTTTCGATAAGGATAAAGACCTTTCTAGCAATCCAAACTTGTTGATTAAACTCTGTGATTACCTTCTTGATTAGCTCCAGTTGCTCTTTAGAAAGTTTAGGTTGTCTACCAGTTCTTTGTTCATCTTCTAAACTAAGCGATTTTTCAAACTTTTTTCGCCAGTTTCTTACTGTTTTTACTGAAACGCCAAACATCTCTGCTACAAGCTTAATATCTTTGCCTGAGTACAGAGCTATAAGGGCTTGAGTGCGTAGTAAGGCATCAGCATTGTTTCCCTTTTTATACCGACGACGTAGTATTTTTAGTTCTTCTAGTTTTTGTTTGTTATCATTATTTGCCATGATCAATCTCCTTTGGGTTATTATTGGGATTATCATGGCATTATTTTCCCTACTTTAGGGAAAGAATTTATCTGGACATCTATACCACTACTTAAAAGCAGTTGGGTTGAACCTACTATAAAGCTCATAACTCCCCCTATACTTGTGAATTTCAATTCCTCCCAAGACTGAGTAATTGTTGAAAAGTGTTCTTCAGTATTCTCAAAGTCTCTAAACTTTATAGTACCATCAACAGTACCAGTATCATTAACCTGCAAATTCTTAATTTCTACCGTACCATCATAGTGAAGTCGCATAAGGCTTCTGTCACCTTGTGTCTGAATGTCTAAGCCTGTCTTAGAACCGACTCCGGTTCCTCCCACCCTAAGGCGAGGAACATCATTCAACCAATCAAAATTGAAATTTGCACTTGGGTTACTTGGGTTTTTAGCGTATAGACCTTTAACTAGAGCATAGCCATTATTTGGATCAATTCGTACTACATTTCTATTCAAATCCCTTTGAATAACTCTAAAGTTTTGGTTCATATCCGAAGCACTTATTGGTGTGCCATCAACAAATGTATTGGGAATGTTTACTGCTACTGCAACAATGCCTACTACTAGTACTAAAGCTCCACTTAGAATTAGTTTGTGTATCCTTTTCATAATCTTTTTCCTTTCTTTTTGCTAGAATTTTACTTTAACTGGCCTTCTGCCTACTTTTATTTAAGGTTGGATCTCTGAGGGAAATCCCCCTAAATCCCCCTTACTGATCTACTCCTAAAATAGTTCCATTCTTCTTGTTAAGTTGTGCAACGTAGGCATCCCTACCACCATAGCTAGTAGCACCACCTGACAACAAGTAGCCACGTGTATATCCTGTAATGTAAACCGAACCACTAACTGCAACATCATTAGCAAAATCGTCACGTGCCGAACCATAATTATTAATACCAAACTGAGTAACCCATCGTTTGGTGCCACCACTGGTGTACTTGAAAACCACAGTGTCAACATCCCCAGCATTAGCAAAGCCAGAAAAAGAACCCTCAGTGTACCCAATAATATAGATACTATCAGCGTCATCACTGGCTATACCTATAGGAACAGTAATTGTAGCACCGTCTTCTAAGCGTTTAGAGTAAAGTGTAGCTCCAGTTGGGGCCTTTTTAATAACGTGTGCTTGTTTGCCTACAGCAATTATTCGAAGCGTGAAGTAAATATTGTTTTTGCTGTCTGTAACGATGTCATAGGCAATGTCAGAATTAGACGTACTATAAGCCTTTTCCCAAAGCTGATTCAGATTACTGTTGTACTTGAAAAGTCTAATATCATCGTTCTTGGAATTGCCACTATTATCCCAATTAGTTAAAACAATCAAGTTGTTTAGACTATCTACTGTAATAGCTTTAGGAGTAAGATCTGGACGGTTGTTTAAAGTAACAAACCGAGTTTTAAGTAGTTTGCCGTTGGAACGGAACTTTCTAATGGCAAAGTTGTCAGCACCCTCATCACTGAGGATGTATATACGGTCATTACTATCAATAGCTAAATCAGTAGGCTGATCATAATCTTTAGTCCCAAACTGCTTACCCCACAATAGCTTACCATCTTTATTGAACTTTACTAAAAAGATATCACTAGAACCCACCTGAAAGCCAAGTGTACCAACAGTGCGCCCTAATACATAAACATAACCATTACTGTCAGTAGCAACTTTTATAGAATAGTCTCCAGATTTGGTTCCAAATTGCAAACCCCATAATTTTAAGCCATTGTAACGTCTTAAAATCGCATCAGCCCCCCCTAGATTTGTGCCATCAAGATCTCCTTCTGTATAGCCTACCACATAAAGATTGCTACCATTAACAGCTAAACCAAGCCCAGAGTCATCCTGCGGTGTTGCAAAATCAAGAGTAGAAAAGATAGGGTCTTCAGTAGGATCAGTTTCTGTGACAGAGACAGGGACTTCTACAACCTTAGTACAAGCAACTAAGGAAAAAAGTAGGATGATAAAAAACACTAAACGAAACATAATATATCTCCTTTCATGGTTGCTAAAACAGCATCCAGCTTGCCTATACTCGCAGCAATTTCTTCATCTGCTTCTTTTCCTTCCTGTACCCTGAACCCTCCAGTTACCGGCTGCTGTCTTGTTGTTACTGCTAATGACTAATTATAGGTTTGTACTTGGTTAGGACTGTTGTGTAGTACTACTAATACCAGTATTCCCTTTCTTTTGCTGAAACTTGCTCCTAAATTAGGCTTGACGTAATAATATTTGTGCCTGTGACATTATGCGTCTCTTGTCTAGGTAACAGCAGAGTTGTGAGTTATTTTGGTAGCACTAAGTTTAGTGCCAGTACGCATGGCAAACTTCTAGGGTTTGTGACTTGGCAATAAACAATCAAGAAAATCACCATAATCAAATTAACCACAGCTCAGACAACCTTTACTTAAAGAACAAACTCCAACTGTTTAATGTTCCTGTGTCTAAAGCAGCATTATCACTTATGGTAAGTTTCCATTCACCAGTTAGGTTTTCATTGTTAAAATCACTTAGGTCACCAACTGATTGGTAAATAGTGTTTGCTAGATAAGCAGGTGTAGTAGAGCGTGAGCAGTTTGTATTGGCAGATAAAATCGCATTGTCAGATAGAATGTTGTTAATGTTATTACCAGAACAACTTAAGTTGCTGGCACTTCTAGGTCGATTAATCAATGTAACAGTTGTGTTAGTAGCAACATGCTCTAAAGTAATTATTAAATCATTCATATAAGTGTGAGTAATATCTAGCTGCACGTTCAGGTCTCTTACGCTGCCTGTATCTGTAATTGTTATGGAGTCACTTACTCCTGCTGGACTGTTATCTGGAATGGCTAGTGGAGGAATACGTGGACTACGCGAGTAACCTCTTTGTATAGCTACACTGTCCAACCCAGATTTGTCATTAATGCGAAGATAGCCAAAATAGTAATCTCCTCTTATTTTCAGTGAGGTTAAGTCAGCCAATACGTTTGCCATGTCACTTGCACTAGCAGGACTGCTTCCTTTCTTCCAACCGTGCTCTCTAAGGTTTACAGCATAGTAAGTCCAATTATTACCGGGGTTAGAGTTATCAAAACGATAAGTTAGAGTAGTGCCACCACCAGTCATGATTATGTCATCAATAACAAATGGGCCGTTGGTATTACTTTGTTTAATCCAGTAACTAAGTAATCCCCCTGAATAATCACTGGCATCACCATGGTATTGTTCAGGTGCTAGCCAGTACCAATCATCACTACCTCGATCAGCTGCTTCTATGAAACCATTAAATCGACCTCCTGTTGAGTAATGCGTGAAGTCACCAGCAACACCCGTGAAGCTCCAGTCTTCTGTTGCATCATAAGTGGCTGCAGGTAGGTCAAAGTTTGTTACGCTAGAACTTTGGGTAACGGTTGGACAACCTGTTTTTGGATTGTTGTGGCTAAAGAAGTACAACCCCTCAAAATTATCAAGAATCTTACGTTCAAATACTGCCAGAATGCCTTTATTAGGTACTGCATCAATTTTTAAACAATTTCTACTAACACTAAAACCCTCAAGACCATCCAAATATCTATGGTAAGCTAAATCTTGAATAGGTGTGATATCAGTTATACTGTTGGATCCAAAGTTAAGTTCGTAGGCCCCTCTAGTCAGATCTGGCATAGGACTAATATCACTTATGTTGTTTCCATCAAGGTAAAGGTATACGAGGTCAATCAGATTTGCTATAGGACTTATATCACTTATGTTGTTTCCATCAAGGAAAAGGCCTGTGAGGTCAGTCAGATTTGCTATAGGACTTATATCACTTATGTTGTTTTCACCAAAGGAAAGGTTTGTGAGGTCAGTCAGGTTTGCTATAGGACTTATATCACTTATGTTGTTTCCATCGAGGTAGAGGCTTGTGAGGTCAGTCAAATTTGCTACAGGACTAATATCACTTATGTTGTTTTCACTAAGGTTGAGTCTTGTGAGGCTGGTCAGATTTGCTATAGGACTAATATCACTTATGTTGCTCTTATAAATGGTAAGGTTTGTGAGGTTCGTAGCATACTCTAAACCTGTTAGGTCAGTAATGCTGGCGTTTCTAGCCTTCAAAAACGTCAAGCTCTCCATATCAGTACAACTTATGTCTCCAGTGGGTTTACTTAGTGCAGCTCTGATTTTTGCTTCTAAGTTAGCATCAGGTATATTGATAGCTGCAGGACATGTCTGTAGATATGCCCCTTCATAATTGAAGTTCCCTATTCCTGCTTTTGCTTTTTGGCTTGTTCCTACTTCTCTACTAAATACCCTCTTAAAGCTTCCTGCTTGTATATCATATACATAGTATCTCCCATCAGAACTTATATGTGTGTGATTTACTGTCCCACTTTTTAGTTCTGTTGTTATTTGATTTGTCTTTAGGTCTTTTATTTTTATATACTGTTTCCCGTTTCTTATTTCTATATACATTACCTTTGTTCCTTCATTATTCCCGCTTGGATGGCTTAGTTGCTTCGTCTTTGTTATTACTGTTTTGTACGTGTTATTTATTATGTCATAAATCAGTATTCTGTTCTTTCCGTTGCTTAGCTCTCTTATTAATAGTATGTATCTTCCATTTGCTGTTATGCTCGCTTGACTTTGCTTTTTCCTTGATAGCTTACTTATTGCGCATGTTTTTGCTGTTGCGTTATATTCACAGATTTTGACTTTTATTGCCCCGCTATTATCTGGTCCTGACCACACTATCTTTGTGCCATCTTTTGTTATTGACACGTCTTTTTCATCTTTATTATTTGTGTTTGTTAGGTTTGTTGGTGGTCCGCCTGTGTTATCAAAAGCATATATGTCAAAGAAGCCATTGGCATTCTTTATGCTGGCTACTACTATATTTCCATCTCTTGTTATTGCTACTGATTGTACTTCTTCTGTGGTGTTACTTATTTGGGTTTTTACATTTGTTGCTTGATTATATTTCCATATTTGGTATGTTGTTCCCTTTGTCCTATAGTATGCCATGAAGCCAATTAGTCCGTTTAGTACTGCTTGCGTTTCTAGGTCGCTTTCTTCTTCCTCTTCTGGTTCTGGTAGTTCTATATTCATTTCTCCGTTATTTAGGTCTTCTCCTTCTATTTCTTCCTCTGATAGTATTTTTACTGGGTTTGCTTTTGCTAGGTCTTCACTGCTATATATTGATACTTGTTGGTTTGGCTCTCCTGGTACTTGTTGATTTGTTTCTTCTGTTGGTGTGGGCTTTGTAGCCTTGTTGCATGCAACTAGGGTTAATAAGCTTATTACCATGCTTACTATGTAAATTAGGTATTTTTGCTTGTTTTGCATTTCTTTTCTCCTACAGTTTTTTGGTTCTTAGCTTAAAGCTAGTACAATTTGCTTTCTTTTTATATGGTGCTCTAGAAAAGTTTCTTCTCTAGAGGGAAGCCCCTTTGTAAACATGTTATTCTGAGAAGCATAGCTATGAAGAATCTCTGAGGGTGTTAACGCATGGGAGATCCCTCGCATAATTTACCCTAGAGCAACGCGAAGGGCTCAGGATGACATTCCTTACGTTGATAAGGCTGTTACTTATCTGAATTTCTTTACTCATAGTAAATTTTTTTCAAGTTTACTGTAGTGCTACTAACACCAGTACTAGCCCCTGACCCTCGTCTAAGGAACTCATAGCTTTGCCGATAGTAGCCCCTAAGGCTTGTGAGTGGTCATCGACTTTCATAGTATAGCCGGGTGTTTCCGAGGTAGTTAGCAGATCCCCGGGTTCTATAGCACCGTGGGAAGCATCTGCCCAAGCATAAACACGACCTGTGAGTGCTACAGGGTATTCACCGTCAAGTCCAACATCTTCTTGTTTTAAAATAATTCCGGTCTTTACTCCACCAGCTCCACTAATTATTCCTACTACCTTACGATCATAGGCTTCTGTTGAAACTTGTAGCTTTCCGGGTTCTTTGGGATCTATGGACACTACCATACCGGGTTCTAACTGTTTAGTACTGGTTATGTCAAAGGGTTCAGATAAGTCTGCACCTCTTGTGATAAAAGAATCAGCATAGACATTCCCGTCAGCCTTTATATCCCCCTCATTTGTGAAAAGAAAATCATGCGGAAGCTGGCCCGGGCTAGGGCTGAAGGTGACAAATGTGAAATTACTGGCTTGAATGTTTGCACCATTACGATTCTGAATTATTAATTCTTTACCTATTGAGCCCAGATCACTCATAAATAAGGCACTACTAGTATACAATCTAAAATCATTAAAATCACCACCATGCCTAATACCATTAATACTACCCCTAACCAGTAAATCTTTGATATCTACAGTACCATCATAGTTAAGTCGCATAAGGCTTCTGTTACCTTGAGTTTGAATATCTAAGCCTGTCTTAGAACCGACTCCGGTTCCTCCCACCCTAAGGCGAGGAACATCATTCAGCCAATCAAAATTGAAATTTGCACTTGGGTTATTTGGATTTTTAGCGTATAGACCTTTGACAAGAGCATAGCCATTATTTGGATCAATTCGTACTACATTTCTATTCAAATCCCTTTGAATCACTCTAAAGTTCTGGTTCATATCCGAAGCACTTATTGGTGTGCCATCAACAAATGTATTAGGAATGTTTATCGCCACAGCAATAATGCCTACTGCTAGTACTAAAGCTCCACTTAGAATTAGTTTGTGTATTCTTTTCATTACTTTATTTCCTTCCTTTTTGTTGAAACTTTATGCAGAAAGAAGTTTTATAGTGTGCAAGAAAAATCTTGGGTCACCCAAACCTCGGAGGTTTTCAGAACCTCCGAGGTTTCGCGGAAAGAACTTATGTAGACATCTATACTCTTAGTAAACTTTTTTTAAGTCTACTGTAGTGCTACTAATACCAGTACTAGACCCTGACCCTCATCTAAGGAACTCATAGCTTTTCCTATGGTAGCACCGGGGGCTTGTGTGTGATCACTAACCTTCATAGCATAGCCGGGGGTTTCAGAGGTAGTTAACAGATCCCCGGGTTCTATAGCACCGTGGGAAGCATCTGCCCAAGCATAAACACGACCTGTGAGTGCTACAGGGTATTCACCGTCAAGTCCAACATCTTCTTGTTTCAAAATAATCCCAGTCTTTACCCCACCAGCTCCGCTAATGATACCTGCTACTTTACGATCGTAGGGTTCTGTAGAGACTTGTAGCTTGCCGGGATCTTTGGGGTCTATGGATACTACCATACCGGGTTCGAGCTGTTTAGTGCTGGTTATGTCAAAGGGTTCGGATAAGTCTGCCCCATCTGTTATAAAAGAACGAGCTGTGACGCTTCCGCCAACATCAACGTTTGGGCCAATTATGATTGTTGCGCTTCCATTTCTTTTAACTCCGTACATGTTACCTACCCAAGAATACCCATCACTCCCTCTCTCAAGAAATTCTAAAATATTATCAACTCGTATATTATTAGCACTTATACCACTAGGTCTGATTCTTAAAGTTGTCCCAGAGCTTGTAGTAAAATCAAAACCATTTAAAACTCCTCCACTTTTAAAGTCAACTATAGAATTAAGTAACTTAATATCCATATACATAGATGGGCCATAATCGGCTGCATACAACCTCATAAATTTATCAGCAAGAAGGCCGTTGCTAGCGTGCAAATCCTTAACATTTACTATGCCATCATAGTTAAGTTTCATAAGGCTTCTATTACTTATTGTCTGAAAATCAAAACCATTTGCAGCACCGGGTCCATTTCCCCCAACTCTAAAGCGAGCTACATCATTAAGGAAATCGAGAGTTAAAGCTGCACTAGGATTGTTGCGGTTGTATACCCTCATAGCTATATTAGCAAGAACACTGCCACTAGCATATAAATCTGCAAGATATACACTACCATCATGGTTAAGTTTCATAAGGCTCCTGTCACCTTGTGTCTGAAAATCAAAACCATTTTTACCACCCTCTCCACTTCCACCAACTCTAAAGCGAGCTACATTATTATGCCAATCAAGAACAAAGTTTGCGAGCGTGTTATTGGGATTTGGAAATTGCATGCCTCCTTTAGCAAGACCATACCCATTGCCATTTGGGTTAAGTCGCACTACGTTTCTATTCAAATCCCTTTGAATCACTCTAAAGTTTTGGTTCATATCCGAAGCACTTATTGGTGTGCCATCAACAAATGTATTGGGAATGTTTACTGCTACTGCTATAATGCCTACTACTAGTACTAAAGCTCCACTTAGAATGAACTTGTGTATTCTTTTCATTATCTTTCCTTTCTTTTTGCTGAATTTTATCTTGCCTGATGATTGAACCTGAGTTTAGTGTGGCATTGGGTAATATTTTTGCTCAGAAGGGTTCAAGTTTTTGAACCCTTCACTACATTCGAGGGCAGGCCCCTACGAATCCATACAATTCACAGCAGGACTTTTTAAGATTTGAGACCTCATTCATTCTTGATAACTCGTTCCTAGGCCCTGCTTGGGAACGCAATACCCAGACGCCTTGCGTCCTGTGAATTGAACGCAGAGTGTTCAAGGTATGTATTCCCACCCTCATCAGGGCAGGCGCAGAGCTTGGGAATAAGTTCGTGACATGCTCACAGAGAAAGTCTCCTTCTAGGGGAAAGGTTTTTCTGGTGCACTATAATATTGCACAAGCACTAAATTAATTACGGATTAAGACAAGTACCAACCCTTGCCCATCATCTAAGGAACTCATAGCTTTTCCAAGGATTGCCCCTTCAGATCTGTCATAGTCATTGACTTTCATAGCATAGCCGGGAGTTTCTGAAGTAGTTAGCAAGTCCCCGGGCCCAATAGCGCCATAAGAAGCATCTGCCCAAGCATAAACACGGCCTGTTAGTGCTACAGGGTATTCACCGTCAAGCCCAACATCTTCTTGTTTTAAAATAATTCCGGTCTTTACCCCACCAGCTCCACTAATGATACCTGCTACCTTACGATCATAGGCCTCTGTTGAAACTTGTAGCTTGCCAGGATCTTTAGGGTCAATAGACACTACCATACCGGGTTCTAACTGTTTAGTACTGGTTATGTCAAAGGGTTCAGATAAGTCTGCACCCCTAGTGATAAAAGAATCAGCTTCGACAGAACCAAGAATATTGGCATGCTTAGCATAGATATGCCTGTCACTAGTTATATCCCCAGAAGCAAAAAGATCACTATGAGTCACTATACCGTAGTCAGTAGTTAAAGAACGAGCATAAAAAGAACCACTAACAGATAAACTATCATCAATATAAAGCTTCTGCTCCCCATTACCCTTAATACTACCCCTGACCAGTAAATCTTTGATATCTACAGTACCATCATAGTGAAGTCGCATAAGGCTTCTATTACCTACTGTCTGAAAATCAAAACCATTTCTAACACCGGGTCCAGTTCCCCCAACTCTAAAGCGAGCTACATCATTAAGGAAATCGAGAGTTAAAGCTGCCCCGTTGTTATTGTGGTTGTACACGCTCAAAGCTGCACTAGCAAGAAGAGAACTAACATTTACACTACCATCATAGTGAAGTCGCATAAGGCTTCTGTCACCTTGCGTTTGAATATCTAAGCCTGTCTTAGAACCGACTCCGGTTCCTCCCACCCTAAGGCGAGGAACATCATTCAGCCAATCAAAATTGAAATTTGCACTTGGGTTATTTGGGTTTTTGGCGTATAGACCTTTAACAAGAGCATAACCATTATTTGGATCAATTCGTACTACATTTCTATTCAAATCTCTTTGAATCACTCTAAAGTTTTGGTTCATATCCGAAGCACTTATTGGTGTGCCATCAACAAATGTATTGGGAATATTTATCGCCACTGCAACAATGCCTACTACTAGCACTAAAGCTCCACTTAGAATGAGTTTGTGTAGTCTTTTCATGGTTTTATTTCCTTCCTTTCTGAAACTTTATTAACTGAATTTATGGTGCCCATACAACTTGTCCCCAGAGATGCTGTCCCCATACTCCTACTTGTCCACTATGCTGCTGCCAAAACGGTGCATAGTTGTTTACTGCTCCTGTTGCGCCAGCTGTTCTGACTACTTGTTTAGTAGTAAGATTCTTAGCATAAACTTCAGCATTACCATTAGCATTCTCTTTAGTATAAGTGAGACTATTACCATCAGAGGCTATATGTGGATGTCCTAATTTCGTTCCTGAACGTACTACCCTAGTACTAGTATTGGCTTGTAAATCTCTTAATACTATATGTGAGCTGTTTTGTAACCAAGCAACTTCTTTCCCTTCATCACTTGGGCTAGGATGTGACCTTACCCTTTCAGTAGAGTTTAGTTGGGTGTTACTCACAGCATTACGGTCGTATAGCATGACTCGTCTATCACTTGCTGAAATCTTATGAATAAAGGCTACAAAGTCACCATCACCACTTACCGAAGGTTGTATATAGTTTCTCCCACGCCTAGAAAGTGTTTTTTGAGTGAAGTTATTGTTTTGGTAATCACGAATTTTAATAGCCCGTCTACCATTATCCTCACCTTCCCACACCACTATTTTGTTATCAGCAGATAATGACACATTGGTGTCTGGTATGGTGTTAGAGGTTATTCTGGTTAAGTTATTAGTAGATCTTTTGTAGCGGTAAATTTCAAAGTCACTTGTGTTATTTGCTCGCTGGCGCATAGCTAGTACAAAGTTGTCGCCACTAGCATCTACTGCTACAGAATCAATAGCTCGCTGACCTTTATAAACTAGACGTTTTCTATCACTCTTTTGATTGTGCAAATAAACTTTCCATAGATTAGCAGCTGTGGGATCGCGCTTTATGTAAACTATCCAGCCTATAGCATTTAGTAAAACAGTTTGGGTGCCCAGCTCTTCTTGACTGCTTTGGTCAACCTCTGTTCCCTCAGGTAGCTCTATTTCTGTAGCTGTTATAGATAATTCTGTAGTAGCAAGCTCTTCTGTTGCTTGGTCAACATCAAAATCATTAAAAAAAGCTGCTTCTTCAGTTATTTCTGGACTATCAGCAGCGGGTGGCAGCACATTTTCAACAGGCTGCTCTGTCGGTAGTGTTGGTGATGGCTCTTCTGATTTTTGACTACAGGCTATCAGTGCCAAAATTAATAGCAAAAACCATAGTATGTATCTTTGGATTTTCATTTTTAAACTCCTCAAACTCTTGTAATATTCACTTTTGAAGCAGCATAAAACCCTAAGAGTAAAAGGCTAAATATCATTCAAAAGTTAAGTATTTTCATAATTCGTAAGTAGGGGTGTGAATACCTTATAGTGTCTACTAGATTCCATTACTCTGATTATTTAAAAGTTATGCAAAACTGCCACGGCCTACAAAAAGCTCGCCTAATATTTTAATATAGGACCGTCCCAAAAGCGTCCCAAAGCTTCCCTAGATGCATTAAACAAGAAACTTTTAAAATTTAGCATGGCAGGGCGTACAGTTGTCAAGGTAGACCCTAAGAACACTACACAAATGTGCTCCAATTGTGGAGAGATAGTGCGTAAAGGGTTATCTGAACGTGTACATAACTGTCATAATTGCGGGATATCTCTAGATAGAGACTTGAATGCAGCAAAAAATATACTTGCCCGTGGGCTTATGGGCATGGGAGAGAACCCCTAGAAGCCCCTGCCTTTAGGCATGGGAGAAGTCACCAATCTTCTTTTGCAATGCCCTAGCTTCCTTATGAAGATCACTCTCTCTGTCAGCAACTGCAAGTACCTCTTTTAACCACCCACAAGCTTGTTTTGTCTCACCTTGAATAAGTAGAATCTCTGCAGCTTTAACACGCCAAGGTAAGGCTTGCTTTGGTTCATTGGCCTCAATCCAATGGTGAGCAATGCGAGCAGGTGCAGCATTTTGAGTTTCCAACCATTTAGCAACACTTTGGTTCAATGCTAGATAAATTGGTGCAGGAATAGTACTAAGAGCTGTTTCAAAGAGTAGGTCATGTACAAAAAGACCATCTTTTATAATATAGGCTTGCTCAAGCTCTGCTAACATTTCACTAGCTTTTAAATAGTCTATATCAACTATCTCAGCTAGATGTTTTGCCTGAACTCCAGATGGCTCCTTTAGCACAGCCATAACTCTAACTAATCTCAAAGCATATTGACTAAGACGGTCTAGACGCCTCTCAATAGTAGAACTAACTTGCTTAGGCAAACTTATTCGCTCAGGAAGTTCGGGACCCTGCCAACCTTGTTCATAAAGAGATTTAAGTACCTCTACAATAAACTGAGGGTTACCACCTGTTAGTTTGTGTAACTGTGGAGCTGTTTCTTTAGGTCGCTCTATCTCTAAACTTACAAGTAGCTCAGTAACTGCCTCTAAATTAAGGGGCTTTAAATTAATATGGGTTAAAATTCCTTGCCCTGCCAATTCAATAATATAGTCATTATATTCAGGAGGCATTTCTTCTTCTCGATAACATGAAATATGTGCTTTGCTAGAACCCTGTTCAGCAAAGTTCATAAGGCAATAAGCTCCTAAATGAAAGCTTGCCTTATCAAAGTAATGCAAGTCGTCTGTTAATAAGTTATCAAATGCTTGTAGAGCAGCTAGAAAAAGTTTAAGGAAGGCTTCAGATAACCGTAAACGACTTTCTTCAGTAGAAGTCATAGGTAGTGGTTTCTCTTCAAAACGTTCTGGTGCTAGTCGAGCTAATTCATAGCGCACCCAAGGTTCAAGCATTTCAATTTCACTTGGAAAATGATCTAAGCCAACCAACATCCTTGATGTTGAACTATAGGGTACAATACTATCACCCGGGCGACCATAATTAAGAGAAAAATTATCACTTTTACTACGAGCAAAATCCATCATAAGACGTGTTTTGCCTGAACCAGCTGTACCAGAAATTAGAATACTTTTACTATCTTCCCAAGCTTTTTCCATCTCTGCCCACTCACTTTCACGACCAACAAGTACAGGAGGACGGAGAAGTTTAGGTGGAATACGATATTGTGTTTTAACTATTTGGATAGAGGGTTTAGGTAAAGGTTGTTTAATAGCCTTTTCAATTTCTTGTGCTAGCTCTAAGGTTTCTGGTAATGGGGTAATGCCTAGCTCCTTAGCAAGTGCATGACGACAAGCTTCATATTGCTTTAGTGCTGCTTGTAAGTTCCCTCTCTTAAACTCTTGCCGCATTATGCTCCTATGAGCACTCTCATTCAAAGGATCACGTTCTAACAATTGTTTTGTGCATTCAATTGCCTCAATAAGCTTCCCTGTGTTTTCAAGTTCTTCAATGTTTCTTTCTAAAACACCAACTAGCAGTGCATTTAGTTTTATTCGTTCAGACTCGAGCCATTCCACAAAAACTGGCGCATTTTTAGGCTCTAGACCAGCTAACAACTGCTCCTCAGCTTTACCTTGGTATAGTCTAATAGCCTTTTGAAAATCTTGTTGTTTTACAGCTTCTCTAAAAGCTCCTAAGTCAGTCTTTGCATGAACAAGCACAACATTAGTTACTTCTAACCAACTTTCTACACCGGGAAGCTGTTTAAGACGGTTAAGTTCTCTTCTAAGGCTTCTATTTTCGCCTAGTTCCCACAAAAGCTCTGTAAGCTCCTCACGTTGTACAGGACGTTGCTGTACAGCAACATAACACAACAATGCCATAGCTTTACGAGTAGGTGGTTTAAGTATTTCTCCTTGCCACTCAAACATGGACTTGCCAAAGAAATAACCCACTAATCCATCTTGCATATAAGAATTATACCGAAAGTAAGCTTCTCATTAAAGTTGTTTTCTAAGACAGTTTGTGCTAGTTTTTAGGTAGTTTATAGGTCATAAAAGTGATTCTTATGATTGCTTTGCTTGAAACCAATCGAAAAAAACTTATCCAACTATGCCATAACTATCATGTAGTGCGCCTCGAGGTCTTTGGTTCAGCAGCAAGAGGAAATGATTTTAGCTCTACTAGCGATATAGACTTTATCGTTCAATTTACAAAACACCCCACTATTAACCGTTTTTATCAATACTTTGACTTTAAGGATGCTCTTGAAAATCTATTAGGACATAATGTGGATTTACTCGAAGCTGGAGCTATAGAAAATCCTTATTTTTTAAGAGCTATTGAAGTTGAAAGAGAACTAATGTATGCCGCTTGATGTGCTGGTATATTTAAGTGACATTGTAAAAAGCTGTGAAGCTATTGCTGATTACCTTATTGGTGAAACTGAAGAAAGCCACTTACAAAGTCGTAAGACTCGAGCAGCAGTAGAGCTTGAGCTTATAATTATTGGAGAAGCTGTCAACCAAGCCTTTAAATTACGATCTGATCTAGAAATTAGTAATGCGAAACGCATAATAGGTTTTCGCAATATTGCTGTTCACAACTATACTCGTATAGAAAATGATGTGGTTTGGCTTATTGCTAAACAATTTGTTCCTATTTTATTAAGTGAAGCTAGAACTGAAATGCAACATTTGGGTTAAGACCAAAAGGGTATCCCCACTTTGGACTTGAATCTTCACTCCACAATATTACACCCCTGTCAAGAGTAAGCTTTTTAAGGTGCCTGCTCAACATTTAGCGACCTTCTCTTGTAATAAGCTAGCTTCCTTATAGAGATCACTCTCTCTGTCAGCAACTGCAAGTACTTCTTTTAACCACCCACAGGCTTGCTCCTTTTCACCTTGAATAAGTAGAATTTCTGCAGCTCTAACACGCCAAGGTAAGGCTTGCTTTGGTTCATTGGCCTCAATCCAATGGTGAGCAATGCGAGCAGGTGCAGCATTTTGAGTTTCCAACCATTTAGCAACACTTTGGTTCAATGCAGGATAAATTGGTGCAGGAATAGTACTAAGAGCTGTTTCAAAGAGTAGGTCATGTACAAAAAGACCATCTTTTATAATATAGGCTTGTTCAAGCTCTGCTAGCATTTCACTAGCTTTTAAATAATCCATATCAACTATCTCAGCCAATTGTTTTGCCTGAACTCCAGAAGACTCCTTAAGCACAGCCATAGCTCTAACAAGTCTTAAAGCATCTTGACTAAGACGATTTAAACGCTTCTCAATAGTGGAACCAACTTGCCTAGGTAAATTTATTCGCTCAGGAAGTTCGGGACCCTGCCAACTTTGTTCATAAAGAGATTTAAGTACCTCTACAATAAACTGAGGGTTACCACCTGTTAGCTTGTGTAATTGTGGAGCTGTTTCTTTAGGTCTTTCTATATCTAAACTTACAAGTAGTTCAATAACTGCCTCTAAATTAAGGGGCTTTAAATTAATATGGGTTAAAGCTCCTTGTTCTGCTAATTCAATAATGCGGTTGTGATATTCAGGAAGCATTTCTTCCTTGCGATAGCATGTAATGTTCATTGTCTTATAGCCCTGTTCAGCAAGATATCCGAAGACATAGCCTCCCATATAAAAACTTGCTTTATCAAAGTAATGTAGGTCGTCTGCTAATAAAACACCAAATATTTCTAGAGCAGCTGCAAAAAAGCTAATGAAGGCTTTAGACAAGCTTATACGACTTTCTGGAGAAGTCATAGGTAATGGGTTTTCTTCAAAACGTTCTGGTGCTACTCGAGCTAGTTCGTAACGCACCCAAGGTTCAAACATTTCACTTGGAAAATACTCTGGAAAAATCTTCAATGGCCTTGATATTGAACTATAGGGCACTACACTATCACTCGGACGACCATAATTGGGAGAAAGTTTATCATTCTTACTACGAGCAAAATCCATCATGAGGCGTGTCTTGCCTGAGCCAGCTGTGCCAGAAATTACGATATTTCTACCAACTTCCCAAGCCTTTTCCATCTCTGCCCATTCACTTTCACGACCAACAAGCACAGGAGGGCGCAGAAGCTTAGGGGGAATACGATATTGTGTTTTAACTGTCTGAATAGAAAATTTAGACCTAGGTAAGGGTTGCTTAATAGCCTTTTCAATTTCTTGTGCTAGCTCTATAGTTTCTGGCAATGGGGTAATAGCTAGTTCCTTAGCAAGTAGTTGACGACAAGTTTCATATTGCTTTAGTGCTGCTTGTAGGTTGCCTCTTTCAAGCTCTTGGCGCATTATAGTGCGATAAGTACTTTCATCCAAAGGATCATGTTCTAACAATTGTTTTGCGAATTCAATTGCTTCAATAAGCTTCCCTGCATGTTCAAGCTCTTCTATGTTTCCTTTTAAAACGTCAACTAGGAGTATATTTAATTTCTCTCGTTCGGCCTCGAGCCAATCCATAAAAGCAGGAGCATTTTTAGGCTCGAGCCCAGCTAATAGCTGCTCATTAGCTTTGCCTTGATATAGTTTGATAGCTTTTTGGAAATCCTTCTCTTCTACAGCTTCTTTAAAAGCACCTAAATCAGTCTTTGCATGAACAACCACACCATTAGTTATTTCTAGCCAACTTTCTGAGCCGGGAAGTTTTTTAATCCGATGTAATTCTCTTCTAAGACTTATATTTTCGCCTAACTCCCACAAGAGTTCTATCAGTTCCTTACGTTGTACAGGACGTTGCTGTACAGCAACATAGCATAGCAGGGCCATAGCTTTACGAGTAGGTAGTTTAAGTACCTTTCTTTGCCATTCAAACATAGCTGTACCAAAAAAATGACCCACTAATCCATTTTGCATATAAGAATTATACTAAAAACAAGACTTTTATCTCAATTTGCTTCAACTTATTCGTGAGGTCGTTCACTATACTTTCAATGAGAAAATAAGCAGTTTTTGATCTGGTAAGTCAATTAGCTGGTATACCAGCTAATTGACTTATATACAAATCAGAGTGTATATTTTTCTTATGGCTACTATATGGAAACTAAAGGAGTTCTTGGACGCTTACGGTATCACACCTAATGCCTTGTCAGTACAAACTACTGGGCAGTTAACTCGAAACACTATATATAATCTTGTTCACAAACAGCCAAAACGTGTTGAACTTGATACTCTTAGCACACTTATACCTACCCTCGAGAAAATGATTGGTAAGGAAGTAAGCATAACTGACCTACTTTCTTATCAACCTGATCCTGACCCTGTTTTCAACAAAGAACAAGGCTTCTTGCTCGAGAGTGGTTTGGATTACCTTCAAGAAACTATTGGTGAGTTGGAAGGTGATTCACAACAGTATAGGCTAGGTCATTTGTTTGAGATTTGAGAAACAAGTACAATTTAAGGGTTTAGTAGGGCATAAGCTTAAAACCCGTACAAACAACTTTGTAGGACTATAGATATCCAGAAAAACATTTGCTTTATTAACGCGAGGAATATTATCCTAGGCCCTTCCCCTTCAATACACTCTAGAGCAAGCGAGAGTAAACTACCCAAAGGATCTTGTGCATCAAATGCCATGAGGATTGAATTAGTAAGTAATGAGAGCTAAAACGACTCAAAATTTAACGAAGGAATAGTAAGAAGGTTAGAATCTAAAGGCTTAAAGTCCGAGAAGGAATTATGCCCTCAGAGGCCGGATGAGAGATAAGGACTATAGCAATCGAGAAGATCTGTTCACTAGAGGCTGTGTAGCATAAGAAAGTTTTCAACTTGCACTTGCAAGGTAAGCCCGAATAGGTCTCTATTTTTACTTCTATAGGAGTTTTACTATGGTTTTAGGTGTTGACATTTCTAAGGACAAAATTGATGTGACTTTGATTGATGAACAAGGCAAAAAACATTTTGCCACCTTTAAAAACAATAGCAAAGGTTTTAAACAACTCCATCGCTGGCTTCAAAAACATCAGGTAAAGGAACTTCATGTCTGTATGGAAGCTACAAATACTTATTGGGAAGATCTTGCTGCATTCCTACACTCTAAAGATTACACTGTCAGTGTTGTTAATCCAGCTCGCATCAAAGGTTTTGCTACCAGCCAGTTACGTCGTAACAAAACTGACAAACAAGATAGTGAAGTCATTGCTGATTTTTGTGCTGCTATGAATCCTGAGGTATGGACACCCATGAGTAAAGAACAACACAAACTAAGGTCTTTGGTACGCCACCTAGAAGGATTAAAGAAAACCCTTGTACAACAAAAAAACCGTTTGGCTAACTGTAAGGATGATGATGTAAAGCGTTCCTTAGAAACACTTATAGCTGCTTTAGAAAAAGAGATGACAGCTATAGAACAACAATTAAAAGATTTGATAAAAAATGCTCCTGAACTTAAAGAGAAATACAATTTACTAACTTCTATCAAGGGGTTAGGACCACAAACAGCATATAAGATCATGGCAGAGATGCATGATCTTGGGAATTATGAATCAGCATCAGCGGCAGCAGCCGATGCTGGTTTGAATCCTGCACATTATGAGTCAGGGTCATCGGTGAAAGGTAAACCAAGATTGTCAAAGATAGGAAAAGCATCAGTGAGGACAGCACTATATTTACCTGCATTAACAGCAATGAGGCATAATCCTGTGATTATAAAGTTTGTAGAACGGCTAAAAGAACGTGGTAAGCACAACATGGTTATTATTGCTGCAGTAATGAGGAAGCTTTTGCACATTGCTTATGGAGTTTTGAAAAACAAGACTGCTTTTGATCCTGAGTATGCTCATTAAGTCCTACTGAGTTAATGTAGCACTTTTGACCTAGAATATCCTCATCTGACACTTAATGTCCTCACTAAATCTTACCAATTAACGTAGCATCTCTCATACGTTAACGCCTTCTGAGGTTCTTTGTCACTATTTTCCTCAGAATGACATGTTCACAGAAGGAGTCTTCTCTAGTGGGAAAGGCTTTTCTGGCTCATCATATACATGAAACCTCGGAGGTTTCGGAAACCTCCGAGGTTTGGGCTGTCCTCTAGAGCAGATTAGGGTAACCTTACTTATTTACTCTTCTTCACTATCACCCTCAACCTCTACAGCACTTTCACTATCAGAGGTTTCAGCACCTTCTTCTTGCTCATCAACTTCTTCTGCCTCGTCAGAAGCACCCTCCTCATCAGATGCTTCTTCCGCTTTATCAACTTCACTCTCTTCATCAGATGTTTCTTCTGATGTCATTCCATCATCTTCAGCCTCACACTCAGCACCTTCAAAATTAGCAGCAATCCAATCTAAACTCTTTACACCTTCAGGTGGATTTACACACTCAGCAGGGTAATGTTCTACATCTTCAACAGTAGCGGTTCTACCTTCAGGGTCATACTTATACCTGCCATAGGCAGTTCCTTGAATACCTTGGTGGCCATTAGCAAGAGCCATTTTAGAAGGGCCACTAGGAGCTTCGTACTCTAAATTCTCAAAAGCAGCAATAACATCTTCTACTTCAGGTACCCCTTCAGAGCTAGCAGCAGCTTCATAGGCACTCTTTACCCCTAAAAGAGCTAAAGCCATATGATAAGAAGGGTAGGTAGGCCATGTTCCATAGCGTTCATAGTAAACATCACGGAACCAAGTATTTAGCTCGCTTTCAGGAGCAAATACACCATTAGGACCACGTCCGCCAATTATAGTGCCATCAGGAAGTTGATCTGCTAGGCGGTACATGGCTGATTCTGCGGTAGTTAATACTACTTGAGAACGATCAAAGACACCTCTACTAGAGCCTTGCAAAATAAGAGCTTCCATGTCCCCACCCCAGAAGCTCGAGTGCACAACATCAGAACGATTTGCTAGCAAAGCAGAAATCTCTGCACCATATTGACCTGCAAAAATTTGAGGGAACTGCTCTGTAGTAATCTCTATGTCCTCTGATAAAACCTGCACAGCCTCTGAAAAATCGCGCCAAGAATCTTGCCCCCAAGCATAGTTTTGATTAATGCCAGCTATAGAGCCAACTTCCATACGAGCAAGGACATACTTAGCAGCAGCTACATTATCCATAGTAGCGTGTGAGTTAGTACGGAAGAGGTATTTTGGTTCAGTAACAACCTCTTCAAAAATTTGTGGGGTACCACAATCAAAGAAAACAGTAAGTACCTGCACTTCTTCCGCAACTGGGGCAATAGCCTTACAACTACCACTAGAAATATAACCAATAACTAAATCAACATTTTGCCTTTCTATAAGATTACGATAGTCAATCACCTTATCAGTACTATTTTCATCAATAAAAACTGGCACTATTTTGGCTCCAGCAATCCCAACTGTGTCATAGGGTGCTGGCATAGTACCACCATTAAGAGTTTCTACCAATATTTCTGCACTGTTACGAGCAGGTACTCCAAAGGGACCTGCAGCAGCACCTGATAAAAAGGTGACAAACCCTATTTTTAACTCGAGAGCTTCCGCACTTTCCTCTTCTTGAGAATAAGCAGGAATTACTACTAAAAATGCTAGCAGAAAGCTTGCCAATAAGCTTTTTAATTTAAGGGTTTTCACTACTTTACTACCTCATTTCCTACAGTTAATTTTTAGACGGTTTACTTTAACACCGTAAAAGCCTAACTGTCAAAATTCAATGAAACTAAATTCTAAGCACCACATAAATTCTAAGAATTTTCTCAAATTAACTTATAGTTTCATAAAGAAACGTCCTTTCTGCACTTGAAAATTTAGCGAAATCAAAAGATTTTGCTAAGATGTGTTTATAATGAGATAGATGATTAAAAGTAATAATCTTGCCATCATCCAGTGAGATACGATGATCATTACAATGATAGTTGATCTATTTTAGAACACCTTCAGGTACAGAATTCTAAGCATTACAGTTAGATCTGAAAGGAAATTTTATGAAAAAATATTTAGCTTTAACAGTCTTTATTTTAGGCTTTGTTTTTATTAATAACTTTACCCACGCATGTGTTGATCTTAATAACGCTAGCTTTAATGAACTTCAGAGCATTACCCATGTAGGAATTGATGAGGCAATTGCTATCTTGAAACTTAGGAATGCACTAGACCTTCGCTCTACAGATGACCTTAGGCACATTAATAGTATAAGTGCAACTGAATTAGCAGAAATAAAAGCTGAAGGTTTAGCTTGTGTAATAGGCTTAACAAGTTCAGAACTAGCCTCTGGGGTATGTGTCGACCTTAATCATGCTAGCTTTAATGAACTTCAGAACATTACCAATGTGGGAATTGATGAAGCAATTGCCATCTTAAAACTTAGAAGTGCAGTGGATTTCCGCTCTACAGATGACCTTAAACACATTAATAGTATAAATGCTGCTGAGTTAGCAGAAATAAAAGCCGAAGGTTTGGCTTGCGTATAAGTTTATAACCTATTTGTAAAAAAAAGTAGGTTAGGGTTAAAATCCATAATACCTTCTGATAAAAACTCTAGTAGATGTTAAGGCTCGAGGTTGCACGAATGCTCGAGCCTTAACTCTATCTTAAAGTAACATTCTTATTCTTTACCAAACCCCTGTACCAAAAGGCAATAACTCTATCGTGCTATGGCATGTGACGATAAATAAGATGTTAATAAAATGCTGAAAACACGGTGGCTTTTTTAAACTTTGAAGACAAGTGAGGAAATCCCTCACTAAAGCATTTCAAGGAGATTAAGTCATGAGAGTTATACCTGCAACAAAAAGAGTATGTCCTACCAAATATTAGAAAACTCTTTAAGGGATTGCTTGAAAATAAGAGTTTTCCCTTTTGCAGGTTTTTGATTTTGGTTTGAAAACAACAAGGGTTTTATTAGAAAACTTGCCAAAATAAATAAATCTTTTAAAAATAAACTTCTAGACAATTTAAACGATGCTCAACCCCCTCTCAAGATTAGATTGGGGGAAACCTACTTCTAAGAGGCTATTAGGGGGGCTATACTGTTTTTGCTAGCTGGCTCGAACTCCAAAACCCACTCAAAACATACCCCTATCATAAACCCTTTCCCAAAAAGCAATAATCCTATCGTGTCATAGCATGTGATAATAAATAAGATGATAATAAAATGCTGAAAACACGGTAGCTTTTTTAAACTTTGAAAGCAAGCGAGGGAAAACCCCCGCTAAAACACTTTCAAGGAGTTTAATATGAAAAACACAATCCATTTTTTAGTTAGTTTAGTAGTAAAGCAGTCCTTTTTAGGACTTGTACTTGTAGGTATTATGGTTTTAGCATCTTGCTCACAAACTGTTTTACCTCCAGATTCAGTATCTCAAGAAAATAGCTTGCCTGGATCTGTTCTTGAAACAATGGACTTTGCCACACCTGACCTTGATGTAGCATACGGGATTGCTGCAAGGGGTTCAGATGTTTATGTAACAGGTACAACCCGTGGGAACTTAGATGGAGACAATAAAGGTCTTTCAGACGGTTTCTTACGTAGATACAAGGGTTTAAAACTCTGGGGGGTTCAGTTTGGCGGTAGAAGAGAGGATCAACCATATAGAGTTGCTGTTGATAGTGTGGGTAACGTTTACGTTGCTGGTCAGACAGGAAGCTCTATAGGCTTTAATTTAGGTGGTATATATGATGCTTTCTTGATGAAGTATAATAATAAAGGTGAGTTACTTTGGGGTGATCAATTTGGCTCCAAAGGGGTTGATCATCTTAGAGACATTGCTATCAATAGTAATAATGAAGTTTATGTTTTAAGCCTAGACGATGAATCCGGTAGTCGTAGCTATGTTATCAGGCGATACAGTGCTGCAGGAAAGCTGCTTAGAACTAGAAGTTTGCCAAATTCTTTAAACGTTAAAGCCTTAGCTATCGATAGTGCTAATAATGTCATTGTTTTAACCAATTTTAGGAATAATACAAACGAGCGAGATATAAAGCTTTATAAGTACTCTAGGGGATTGGGCCTTCGTTCTACAAGAGTTGTTAGTTTGGCTGGTGATGAATCTGCTTTGAACTTGGTCATTGACAGCAATGATGATATTTATATTGCTACTTCCCGTGAAAATCTGGGGTTTTACCTTGTAAAAATACACTATCCAACAAATGGGCAGCTTTTTTTACAGCAAATTGGAGATTCCCTTCCTATTGACAGTCTATATAATTTAGTTACAGGACTTGCTATTGATAGTAACGACTTTGTTTATGTAACAGGTTATACAAATGGCTCACTTCCCGGCTTTACCAATGCAGGCAAAAGAGATATTTATATTATAAAATACGATAGTTCAGGCACTGAACAATGGGCTATCCAATTTGCTAGTGGTAACTATGGTTCAGCCGATGATGATTATGCTTATGATATAGCTGTGGGTAACGCTGTTTATGTTGCAGGTACCACAGCAGGTAACTTATTAACAGGAAGTGCAACAAGTTATGGTGGTGTAGATGCTTATGTAGCTAAGCTAAATATTGCAACAGGTGAAATTCTAGGTGTTGATCAATAAGCATAGATAGATTTTTACAAAGTTAAGCAAGACTAAATTTCTTAGTCAGTTAAATCCCCCTTAGTAAGGGGGATTTTTTCATGTCCCAGTGAGCTTGGGAACAAGCTTGAAGATTCAAAACAGATAGTCCTATACATTATTAATGATATGTTGAAACTTAGCCCTGTTAGAACTATAGTTCCATCATTATATCGAGGGCACTACCTCGAGGGCACTACCAATGGCTGGCAATAAAAATTTCGAATTTAATTCCGGTCATCCTAATTTAGCTTAGGGAGAAGCAAAAGGATAGTGTAAGGGGAATACAATGAAGGATTACTTATAACGTATCATTCCACAAGACGATAAAAAACACGTTGACAGTACGATAAAAACACGTTGATAATACGCTTGGTTTTTTATCCTTTAAACCATGAAGGCACAAACAAAACACTAAAGCCTTCAAAATAATCTCAAGGAGAAAAACCATGAACCGTTTTTTATTATCAATTTATATCGTAGCTGCTACCAGCTTAGTAGTCATTTTCGGAGTTACCTATAGTTTTAGTAAGAGTGAAGAAAACCCACCAGGTCAAGTAAGCACCAGCTTTTTGTATTCCTTTACAGATGCATCACAAATCCCAGATGCCTATTCCACACTAACAAGAAGTGATAATGGAATAGCTACAGAGGTTCGTACTGTAGGACTTGATTCTGATGCCATTTATAGTGTTTGGTGGGTTATCTTTAATAACCCACAAGGTTGCAGTGAAGCTTGTAACGAAGATGATATCTTTGATGCTGATGGGAACGTTTCACCTAATCCTGAAGCAAATATATCTATCCTATGGGCTACAAGTGGTATAGCTAGCAGTAGTGGCGAAGGTGTTTTCAGTGCATATTTACCTAAAGGTCGCCCTTTAGGAGAAGTATTACTTGGTGAAGGATTACAAAACGTTAAAGGAGCTGAAGTTCATCTAGTACTAAGAACTCATGGAGCTGCTGATTTAAATAAACTTTCTGCCCAACTCACTAGCTTTCAACCTGAGCCTTCACTAGGTGGTGATTGTGTAGCTTGTGAAGATCATCAATTTGCTGTTCACCCCAGTCAGGTTACTGTCAATTAACTCTTAAGTTTCTAAGGGCTGACATTAACTCAGATTTCCATTAATCATTAATCCTCTAGCCCGTTTGGTTAGGGGATTATTAATTGTTATAACTCTTGGTTCGCTCAGAATTATAAGAAATTCGAATGCGCTCTAAAATCCATCAGAATCCTGCTGCAGATCTTATGAGCATCCTTTAAGAAAAGACCAAGGTATTTATTCCCAATCTCTGCTTGGGAATAAGCTATAAATTCATTCCAAAGGAGAAAAAATGATTAAGTTAATAGCATCTACAAATTTGAATCTTAATGAATCTAGACTCACTCAATCTAAAGAGGAGAATTATAAAAAGGAAACCACCATGAAAAATCTTTTTGAGTACATTTGTTTGTGCATAGGAATGCTACTTTTTGGTGTTAGAGATTGCCCAGTAGAAAGTGAATATGATTATAGAAATAAAGAGGAAAGGGAAACAAGTTAATTCTCAAAAAAACATAATCCTTTACCTAAAAAGGATCTACTGAAATGAGTTTAAGTTTCAAGATCCTTTTTCTTTTTTTATCGACTCTTGGTTTGCTCGAGAGTATGAAAGCAAAGGGCAGGCCCTTACATCACGTGCTTCACGACAGATATTTCATTCATCATATTGTGCTGTATAGATATCCAGACAAATTCTTTCCCTAACGAGAAATGTCATCCTGAGCCCTTACGAAGGCAAACTCCACAAAGGGTCTCTCATGCGTTAACATTGTCTAAGATTCCTCGTTATTTATTCTGTAAGGACCAAGCCCCTCAGAATGACATGCTCATAGATGGAGTTTCCATCTATGGAGAAAACTTTCCTATAGCACCATATAACAAATTCTAACAAAGTTCCTTATCAAAACTTTCATCCTAGAAGAGGGTTACTCTATCGTATCTTATAACAAGACGATAATAAAACGATGGCTTTTCTATACTTGGATCATAAGCGAGGGAAGCCCCTCCCAAACACCATAAGGAGTAATAACATGAACCAAGTAATGAGAGAAACTATACAGAATAATCAAGAAATGGCCCTAGCAAATACTACTTTACCTCCACTTTTTAAAAAGCAACCAGCATCTTCAAAAACTACTTGTCAAGGTCCACTTAAGTTTAGTTTAAATAGTTTTGTTTCCCCTAATGATTTTGAGGACGAAGATTTCTTGGACTGTACTGTCTATAGAAATGTTGCAAAAGAGCTTAGTGAGCGCCTTTTTGAAGAGCAAGTTGTACAGTTGGATTTGCTCGAGCAAAACATAAAACCCGAAATAAATGAAATGAAAGTCCAGTGTTTTGACGCACAAGGAGAATTTGATCAGGCTGTTTGTTGCTTACGATTAAACAATCTTGGCCCCTCAAGATTTCTAGCACAAACTTCATTTTACCAAGAAGATAAACTTGTAGCTACAGTAGCTCACAATGGTAATTTGGCCTAATTTCTATTTACCCTTTTTAGCTTCTACTCAATAAATTTTCTATTGCAAGGCATAAGGAAAAACCTTGCTACTACAATTCTTAAGGAGAATTAAATGAACCAAGTCATGAATATGAATATTGAAGAACTTCACACTAAAGTTCAACACGTCTATCACAAAGTTGCTACAGAACCAGAAGGAAAGTATCACTTTGAAATGGGACGCCCTTTAGCAGAAAGATTAGGTTACTTAGCAACCGACCTTGACCGTATACCATCAGAAGCTATTGCCTCGTTTGCAGGCGTCGGTTATTATTTTGGACTTGCCAATTTACAGGCTAGAGAAACAGTAATTGACCTAGGCAGTGGTTCAGGAATGGATAGTTTTCTAGCTGCTCTTAAAGTTTCATCAGAAGGCAAAGTTACTGGCATAGATATGACTGATGCACAGTTAGAAAAAGCTGAATCTCTAAGAAAGCAAGAAGGTATTACGAATCTATCCTTTACAAAAGGTTTTATAGAAAACTTACCTTTTGAAGATGCCAGCGCCGATGTTGTAATCAGTAATGGAGTAATTAATCTAATTGCTGACAAGCAAAAAGTCTTTAGTGAAATTTTTAGGGTCCTAAAACCCGGTGGTCGCATGGCTATTTCAGATATTGTTACTGAGAGGCAACTTACTGAAAACATTACCTGTAATATTTCTTTATGGGCTGCTTGTATTGGAGGAGCCCCTCAAGAACTTAGTTATCGTGAAATAATTGAACAGGCAGGCTTAAAGATTAAGGTTTATCAAGAAAACCCACAATACAAATTTCTTTCAAAGTCAGCCCTTGGAGCTTCTGAGGAGTTTGGTGTTAAGAGCATTTCACTTTTAGCAGTGAAAGAATAATTAAAGTTTTTCAGATAAGAGTTCAAGCACCTGAAAATCTTGTAGAGCCTGCCAGAAATCAGTGGATTCACCGTGCTGTGAACTCTTTCACCTTTCGCACTTGGTCGAGCGACAACTGCCACAGGCACGCCTGAATAGATTTTTCTGGGCGTGGACTTGCATAATCTATTAGGGCCCAGTCCAGTTCAAAGATTCTTTGCCAACTGGCCTGTACCCTATTGTGCAGTACAGTCTCGGAAGAGGGAAGATCCGCTGGTGAACGAGCACATCGGGCTGCCAGCATTTGTTCGAACTCAACAGCATCTTTGTTTGAGCTAGGCAAATACCAATAGTTGAGCACATAATGCCAAAGTTCAAAGTCTGAGGGAAGAACCTTTTTGGCATCAACTTCAATTTCAAGTTTAACTCCTCGAGTCCCCGGCGGCAGATGAGCACTGCATCGCAGGTCCGGTTGAGGACGGCTAGCACCTTCCCACTGCAACCAAGCCCATACTGGTGCAGAGTCCTCGTGTGGTGGCAGCCCAATTCGTGACGCCATCTGACGAGCCATCCAAGCGTAGGCAAAAACGTTTGTGTACTCACAAAAATGATTGCTTGACCCTTGCAGCTCTCCAGTTTCTTGGAAAGCGTGCCAAGCAGGAAACGCTTGTATCGTCCAAAGAGTCATGTTTTGGTTTGTGGCCTAACGACGATGATCAGGGGTGTTGCGGAGCAGAGCGACAAAGGAGCAGCGCAGAGTAACATCCCTTGGATCATTTTGTTAGAACCTCGTCTTCTATCAAGGTATTGCTCGTGATTCATGCTGTACAATATTCTTCCATTCAATAGATAAAGGGGATAAATTTTTTGGTTTTTTCCGCATAGACCTCATACTGATAACCATATCGTTCTTTTAGGTGTTTATCCAACCGAGGAATATGCAGGAAAACAAATCCACAACTCATATCGCATTTTAGAGACATCCTCTCTTCATTTTTACAAGTTAACAATCAACAATTGATGTTAACGCGTTGTGTCTTGGCGTTTTGAGTATTGAATAAAGGTATGATTACTTCATACTACGTTGTTATGTGTGTTCTAACGGCAATGCAGTTGTTAATGGCAAAACAGTTCAAGTCGGTGCAGACCGTTATATGAATAGCCTAGGGATTACTTTAGATGATTTTGACTTAAGTTTAAATGCTTTTACTAAAGATGCTAAATCTCCCCTATTTGCTGCTGTTGATGATCAACTTGCTGCACTTATTACGGTTTCTGACCCTATCAAGGAAAGTAGTGTTGAAGCCATTAAAAAACTACATGAGCTTGGCCTAAAATTGCAATGCTAACTGACCACAATAAACGTACAGCAGAAGCTATAACCAATAAGCTTGGTATTGATGAGGTTCGAGCAGAAGTTCTACCAGATGGCAAAGTTGCTGCTATTGAAACCCTTCGAGCTAATGATCGTAAAGTTGCTTTTGTCGGTGATGGCATTAATGATACCCCTGCACTAGCCCATGCCGATGTAGGGTTAGCAATTGGCACGGGAACAGACATTGCTATTGAAAGTGCTGATGTAATTCTTATGTCTGGTGACTTGCGAGGTATTGCTAATGCTTTGGCCTTATCTAAAGCAACATTAAACAACATCAAGCAGAATCTCTTCTGGGCATTCTTTTACAACATTATTCTTATTCCAGTAGCAGCAGGTGCACTATATTCAACTTTTGGGATTTTGCTCAATCCTATTTTCGCTGCGGCTGCAATGGGTTTTTCATCAATTTTTGTAATTAGTAACGCCTTGAGGTTGCATTCTTTTAGAGCAAGTTTAGAAGCTCAGAGTGAGGAACAGAGATCTGCAGTGAAAGCAATTATGACTCCCTAGCTAGTAGTTTGCAAGACAAGTTTCAATTAAATTTGATATCCGTTGCCAAAAGCTTAAGCTCCTTACCGCACTTAAACTATTATTGGTGTGGAGCTGGTGGCAGCAACATAATGGTTGCTTCTGATTCTACATTGGCCCACATTCCAACTTTGGCTTCACGTGCTGCTTGAACAGATTGTTTGTAAATACTTTCATAACGTACATTTGGAGGTACAGCTAAGGTATCAGCCCAACCATTAGCTGATATTAAATGATTAACTTGGCTAAACCTTTTTTGGTCGTATTCCCACCAACCATTACTATCCTCAATATAAACATAGGCCAGCAATCTTCTATTTATGTCGCGTTCTTGTAAGTCAAATTCTATCCAGACCTGCTGACCAGTCAGTAAAGTTTTTGTGTAGTTTGATGCTTCTAAACCAAAGGGCTCTGCAGATATGATAGGGTGTACAGTCTCAGGTGTGTCTACACCTATTAAGTGTACTCTTTCCTTAGCACCACCTATATCTACTTCTATGGTGTTTCCATCAATTACAGACAGTACATTTATGGGACCCTGTAAAATACCATAGGGTTCTATTGCTATTGCCAATGAAACTGCCAAAATACTTCCTATCAAGCTTAAAACTAGAGTGATCCTTATCATCGTAAATTACCTTTCTATCTAATATGTTACTACAAAGAATAAATTTATTGCTCGAGCAAGTCAAGCTGTTATTATAAGCCATTAGCCCAAGCCAATGGTATGTTACTAGTAATTAGTAGTGACTCATAAACCATAAAGCTTGCTGTACTTTACTTTTAAATAATTTATATAAGGCTCAGTAGTAAGATTTTGGCCTGTTGCAGTTACTATAATTTTGTCTGGAGAAAACTTCCGACCATACTGATAGATATTTTCTCTGAGCCAATTATGCAAAGCCTTAAACTCCCCTTTAACTATTTCCTTAGGAATACTAGGCTCTGCTTTAACTGCTGCTGTATGAAACTGAGCACTTAAGATATTGCCCAAAGTATAGCCTTGGAAAGCACCCCCAATAGTCCCAGCATACCAGTGGACATCTTGTAAAACTCCATCTACATCACTAGGAGGCTGTACACCAAGATCCTGCTGATAGCGAGTATTCCAAGCTTCTGGCAAATCCTTTACGTTAAGTTTGCCCTCCAGCAAATCACACTCTAAATCAAAGCGGATAATAATGTGCAGATTATAGGTAAGTTCATCAGCATCTACTCGAATAAGTGAAGGCTTAACCCTGTTGATGGCAGAGTAAAATTCTTCCAGTCCTATCTTATTAAACTCAGGAAATGTTTCTTGTAACTTAGGGTAGTAATACTGCCAAAATCCCTTACTGCGCCCTACAATATTTTCCCACAGACGTGATTGGCTTTCGTGAACACCTGAAGAAACCCCTCCAGCTAAGGGAGTACCTTCTAAGTTACTGTTTACCCCTTGCTCATACATAGCATGACCTGCTTCATGTAAAGTGCTAAACAAAGCATCTCCTAAGTAATTTTCCTCCACTCGAGTAGTAATACGCACATCATTTATAGAAAAGTTTGTACAGAAAGGATGAGCACTTAAATCTTGTCGGCCTCTACTTAAATCATAGCCGTAGCACTCAGCCACATTTAGGCCAAAGGCTAGCTGTTTTTCTTTAGAAAAGGATTGTCTTAAACACGCATCACTAACCTCTGCTTGATTATTAATGGTTTTTAGCAAAGGTACTAAAGCATCTCGCAGGCTACTAAATAATGGTCGAATTTGGGCAACGCTCATGCCCTCATCACCAGCATCAATAAGTGGGTCAGCAATATGGTCTTTATAGCCTAAATACTGTGAAAGTTGTTGAGAAAGCTCCAAGGTTTTTTCTAAGTAAGACTTTACCTTTACAAAACTATTTTTTGGCCTTGCTTCGGTCCAAACTTGATAGCTCTCAGCGCTATGAGCGTTGAAAGTCGCTAGGAAGTCTGCTGGCACCTTAGTGGCCTTTTCGTAATCTCGAGCAACTACTTTAATCAAACAAGTATCATCACTATTTACAGGCAAATTTTCAGCATAAGCTTGAAGATCTTCTAAAAGCTTTCCTACTTCTTTACTAATAAATTTCTCGTGGGCAACTTTGCTAAGAGTAGCCAATTGTCTGCCTCGTGCGGCAGCCCCGCCACTAGGCATATAAGTACTCTGATCCCAATTTAGCACAGCAGCAGCATTTTTTAGATCATTTACTTCAGCAAGTTGAGCTTTAAGCTCACTAAGTTTCTCTTGACTCACAAATTTCCTCTCTTATGCAACCTTAGTACTGCACATACTACTCACAATTTAATTTTGAACATTTTACTCACTCACTCACTCGACTTTAACTGAAATTAAGAAAAAAAGAGTAGGTATAAACCTCTGAAATCAAGGTTAAACGTCTGCATAATAGTAAATTGTACAACGTATTGCCTCTCCTTTTAAACGTTTACAGTACCTGCATACTAAAATATTTCGCTATATTGTTTGGGGTTTTCTGGTTTCTCTTAGGGTTAAGGTTTTGGAAAATATTATCCAATTATAAAAAAATCAATTATCATACTCATTTCTAGGAAGGCGAATTTACGGTCACTTAACACCCCCTTAAATAATCTATGCTCTGAAAGTAAGAAAGAAAAAACTTTCACTGAAATTGAAATTTTACTTCAATTTTAATCTCTTTTTTAAGGAAAAATAAAATGCACAAAACTTTTAAGGTAATTCTCTTAGGAATATTAGCACTCTTAATCCTAAGTGCTTGTCAAACTACTTCTACCCCTAACCCAACAAAAGAAACAGAAACAACTACACCAACACTTGACCATGGTGAACAAACCCCTATAACTCTAGATGAGCAGTTTGTTCAAGTTGCCGAGCAAATGGATAACTTTGCTGGCATGTACTATGACGAAAATGGTGAACTAAACGTAGCTGTAGCCACAACTGACTTAAGCCCTCAATCTTTAGCCACACAAGCAGCTACTGCTAAAAATGCAATTGCTGAAGTATTTGGTGAGGATGTGCTTCTTAATCAGCCCAGTGAAGCTCAATTAGAAGCCCTCTCAACAGGTGGAGACTTGGCTTTGCAAAGTGTTGCTGCTCCTGAAGAAAACTTTAAAATAGTGCCAGTTACTTATAGCTTTCAGCAATTATTAGACTGGTTTAAAGCAATTGAAACCACAATATGGGGTATTGAAGGTGTAAACGCTCTTGATATTGATGAGTTAAACAACCTAATCGTAATAGGTGCTGATGATCAAGCAACTATTGGTGAAATTGAAAACGAACTAAGTAGTTTAGAAATACCTGAGAATGCAGTTCTAGTTGAAGTTGAAGGTGCAGTAGATGTTTTAGCTAACCTTGACCGTCACAACCGTCCCCTTAGAGGTGGTTTAGGTATAAGTAGGTCAGGTGGTCGTAGCACTTGGCAATGTACCCTTGGCTTTAATGCAATTAGAAAAGGTATTGCTGGTTTTGTAACCAATGCTCACTGCACAAGCAATCAAGGTACTGTGAATTTTGATCGTTACTATCAAGGTAGCAATAGACAAATTGGTTATGAGATCGCCGAAGCTCCTATGTGGACATCTGGTTCTTATCGTTACCGTTGGGCTGATGTAGCTTTCGTAAGATTTTTGAATAGCCCTAGTTATAGTTTAGGTGGTATTGCTATAACCAACTTTGCACAGCGCAATGTTTTAGGTACTAGATACATTAATTACAAATCTAATCCTATAGTAGGACAATATATTTACAAAGTTGGAGTTACCACTGGTACAACTAGTGGTCGTGTTACCAGAACTTGTGTAGACACCAGACAAAATGGCACAAACATAATCAATAAGTGCCAGAGCTGGACCAAATCAAATACCAGCTATACAATTTCAAGACCTGGTGATAGTGGATCTCCTGTATATATGTGGCGTTATGTAAGCAATGTTGGTTGGAAAATCGAGCTCAAAGGTATCCTTTGGGGTGGCGGCGGAAGGGGCAGTAAGAGCACCATGGTTTTCAGTCCTATTAGAAATGTTCAGTACTCTTTAGGTACATTAAGAGTTCACAATTACCAAAAAGTAGGTGACTACTTAAAGGTTACCCTAAGGTATGTCAAAGTACATGATGACTGTGATGGAGTATTTGCTGGAGCAGGAGATATGTTCGGCTACTTCAACATTGAAGGTTCAAGAGTCTATACCTACTCAAACAAAAGCATAAACACTGGAGGATCTTTAGGAATTTGGAGAAATAAAACTGTAAGAGCCCGCTATGATAACCCTATAAGCATCTACGGCATAATGAAAGACAGTGACATAGGACCTGATGACTGGGTTGGTAGATGGAATCTTAACCTTAACCCTGTACCATCAGCTGGTTACTTCAGCAGTTACAGCAAGCCTGAGTGTAGCTCAACCCTCTATTATCGTATTGAGGATGTAGGTAACACATACGAATAACTCTCAATCATTAAACTAACATCCCTTGCTCAACCGTGGCCAACTTTGCCACGGTTTTTTACTACTTTATTGTTGGGAAGGATATTCATAATCCTCTATTAATCTTTTAAGAGAAGTTTGAGTTTGTTTAGAACTTATATTATCTATACCAACTGCTTTCTCATCCCTGATAATAACCCTTTGAAATTCAAATTCAGCTTTCCATTTTAGAATTGGTAAATAAGCAAGCGATTGTCTAATTTCAAGGTAACTGTGAGGACCATAAACAAAAATGTTCTTTGCTACTAACTCATCTTTAGCAATCTTTTCTATTTGTTCTTCAGGGCCTTGGGCATCAACGGCTTCAGGAGCTACAGCTCTTAAAATCTTTTTGTAATTATCACCTTCATAAATAGTAATTGTAGACCCATCAGGGAAAACTGCATCAATCCTTTTACCTAGAACCTCAAATCCTACCATCATGTCTAAGTTTATGACTCTGTTACTATTTTCAAGTTTTATCCACATGCTTTCTTCCTAAAATATTTTATTCTCCTAAATAGCTAAGTAGCAAATCCTCCCATGCTTCACTACTTATCATTTCTACTAGAGCACGATTAATTGGCTCGCGCAGGTCACTATCTACTTCTAGTGCCAAAGCATATTGCTGAAAATCAAAAGTTTGGGGTAAAACTATTAAATCACTAAATTTACTATCATTATGAATTAGGAACTTCAAAAGCGGCCGATCATAAACAACAGCATCCACTTCGTTTTTGCTAAGTGCAGCTAAAGTACCTAGTAAATTTTCGTAAGAGTTGTGGAAAATCTGTCTTTCAAGTAGATATTCTTCGCTGCTAGAACCTAAAACAGTAGCCACCTTTACATTAGGTAAATCTCTGGGATCACTTATTTTTGTCTGTAAGCGCTCTACAGTAAAGGCTGAAGCAATCATGGCAATAATCCCTGAAATAATAATTAGTGAGGTAAACATCCAAATAAGTGCAATAGTTCTACCACCAAAAGTGCGTGGTGTTTTATCACCGTAACCTACTGTGGTCATAGTAACTGCTGACCACCAAAAGCTCGAGCCAAACCCTTGTAAACCTGTGAATTCTTCATTTTTATGCCTTTCAAAAAGCCACACTAAAAAGCCAGCTACGAAAAGGCACAATACTAAAACACTTATTGCTAAGATAAACTCAAAGCTAAAAAAGGATCTGAGTACCTGCAATATTCCAACACTTTCATCACGCACAGCTATGCTCAAACCCGTTGTATAAAAAGGATGGGTGAAATCTAGTGATTCTTCACGCTTAGCGGTAATAGTTAGTGCGCCTACAGCAGCGTCAAAATTTCCCTCGGCAACACCACTAAGCATCTCTGCTAAAGTCGCTTCTTCAAAAGTATAGTCAAGTTCTAATTCATTAGCAACCCCTTTCCACAAATCAACACTAATACCTTCCCATTCACCTGAAAAGTTTTTAAAACTAAAAGGTTCAGCTTCTTTAATGCCTACAAGTAGTACCTTATTTTCACTCGAGTCAAGATTAGCCTCTTGGGCCTCTTGGGCAAAGCAGAGTGAAAGAGCAAAAAAAATCCACAGCAAAATCTTCATAACTTACACCTCAATCTCTAATCAGTTGATACTCAGTCACTTTATCATCCGGCCCAAAACGAATCACCAGCCACTCTGAATCAATGCTTATAAAACCACGCTCAGGACCAAGCCAATAAATAAGATGCCAATCTTGAAAATAGCTTGTTTCAGTTGGATTCCCAAGCAGCCTAATAATCTCTGTACGTGTTTTTCCGTCCAGCAACCTTCGCTTAATTAGACTATCTGCCATTTTCAAACGAACACCTTCTTGAATCAAATCCTCATCAACCCATACCAAAGAATCAAATTCCGAGCCACCCACTGAATTTTCTGCTCCTGCATTAGATTCTCTAATAATTACCTTACCTGAAAGATTTTTCACAAGAGCAGCGCTATAAGTACCTGTTCCAAAGGGTCTAGCATGAATATTTTTTGGGAACTCTGTTATTAAAACAATGTCATTTTCTAGGGGCATTACGCTTGTAATCAGGGGGGTATCTAAAGCGTTTGTAATGACAACTAAGAGCATGTGCTTTGAGAAATCCACCTTGGGACGTAGAAGAAGAGGGTCTTCATTTTTAGGAGCTGGGGAAGTTGCTGAAACTGCTTCTAAAGGAAGTCTGTCTAGAAAAACACTATAAGCTTTTTGTGTTCGAATTACTAGCAGGGGCTCAAAGTGTTCTTCCATATGCATTCCTGCATCATCTAAAGCCATTGGTATGGCAATTAACCCTGAATACTCAGCTAGGATTTCTAGGTTGCCTTGAGATATCACCGGAACTGTACTTAAAATAAGTATTAATATAACCACTATTACCTTCATTGCCATAAGTTTTAGCTTTAGAAATTGATTTGTCATATTATGAAATAATTATTTGGACATGCGTGAAAAATTCTGTCATGAACTCAAATTTAGCTAGAGTTGAACTGTGGTCTTAGGATTAGTAAGAATAAGTGTAAGAGTAGATCCATTAGGGATATTGGGAGTGCCATCTATTTCAACTTCTAGGACTAGGCCAGCAGTGTTCTGATCACTATCACTGTTATCAGCAAAAACATCTAGGAAGTCACTTGCTTGCCTAATTTTTATGGTTATAAGGCTCTCAGCATTTGCCACAGTATAATCACAATTTTTATTTGTACAAGAATCTTTGACAAATACAATACCTGCCAAAGCACTTTCACTGACACTTATATCATCTAGCGTAAAGTCTGGATTAAGAGGCCTTTGATTAACAATACCATCTTCAGCCCAGAACTCTGCCATTAACTCTTTAAATGTGAAAGTACTAGGCAGGTCGTCAGCATTGGTTCCTGTATTATCAGAAGAGAAATCAATCTTCGCTGCTCTAAACCCTACTTGACTAGTTATGGTATTAGGATTTAAAGGTGGGTTACTAATGTCAGGAACATCATTAACTATTACTTGTCCATTGGCTTTCAGCTTACAACCTTCAAGTAAAGGTCTTATAGAACAATCTGGATTTTGTTGTGCAGACAAAGAAGTAGCGCCTATTACACGCATATCTACCTCTTCACCATCAAAACCAAGGGCGTTGTCTCCTAGATTCGTAGAAACCAAAGAACAAGCAACTAAAAGCACCAGTAGTATGTTTACAAATATTTTAGCCTTCATTTTGAAATTATACTATTTTCTCTTTATATAAGTTTGTTAAGTCGTTTATCAATGTCCTAGAAATTATTTCAATATTTTACAACCCTAAAGGATTTTTTCTAAATTAATAACCTCAAATGGCTTGCCTAGCTTAACTCAAGTGCAAAAAAGGGATGCACCCTACAGGAAAATGAAGAAATAATAATTCAAAAGTTATGATTTCAAGGCAAACATAAGGTAAAGTAGCTTATGTCCAGAAGAAAACAAACTCGAGGTGAATGTGTCTTTTGTGGAAGACTAATGACAAAAGGCGGTCTCTCGAAACACTTATCAACTTGTGAAAAGCGACGAGAAGCTATTAGCAAGGCAAATAAAAAATCTGGTAAAACTCAAAAAATTTACCATTTACGAGTACAAGATGCTTGGCAAGGGGATTTTTGGCTGCATGTAGAAATGAACGGATCAGCAACACTCCAAGATTTAGATGATTATTTGCGAAGTATTTGGCTCGAGTGCTGTGATCACATGAGCCAGTTTTCTACAGGGGGTTTTGGTACAAGAGAAATACCTAAGTCTGCTCGAGCAGATGAGGTTTTCGATATAGGCTTAGAACTGATTCATATTTATGATTTTGGTACTTCATCAGAAACTTTAATTAAAGTGCTAAACGTTAATGAAGGTAAACCTCTTACTAAGCACCCAATATTCTTGATGGCCCGCAACAACTTACCAGAAGAAAAGTGTATGCAGTGCAACGAGTTGGCTACTTGGTTTTGCTTGGAATGTGTATATGAAGAAGATGAATCGGGAATGCTGTGTGACAAACATGTAAAGACCCATACACATGAAAGTTATGGAGGTCCTGTTTCATTTGTTAATTCACCAAGGCTAGGTATGTGTGGGTATGAAGGACCGGCAGAACCACCTTACTAGATTAGATAGTTAGCATCTATATGTCCCCTAACTGCTACTAAGCAAAATCTAAGTTGTGGGTTGTTTTGCAGCCATTAATGCCTGTGCAAAATCCTCGGTAATATCATCAATGTGTTCTAAACCTACAGAAACTCGTATCGTACTAGCCTCTACACCAGCAGCCTTTAACCCTTCTTCATCAAGCTGAGAATGTGTAGTGCTCGCAGGATGAGTAACACTTGTTTTGGCATCGCCTAAATTAACTAAGCGTGAGGCAAGCTTTACATTATTTAAAAAGGCTTTACCTGCATCTCGACCACCCTCTATTTCAAAAGTAAGTATGCTACCAGCACCTTTAGAAAAATCTTTCTTAGCACGCTCATAGTAAGGGTTTGAAGGTAAACTAGGGTGGTGAACGTTAAAAACCCCTTGTTGCTCAGTAAGCCACTGGGCTAGCTTTTCAGCGTTTTCTATGTGCCTATCCGCTCTAAAAGAAAGTGTTTCTAAACCTTGTAAGAACAAGAAGGCGTTTTGGGGTGACATTGAGGGGCCAAGGTCTCTTAAGCCTTCTACTCGAGCACGAATAATAAAAGCAATATTACCAAAAGGCCCATCCTTGCCAAATACATCTGTGAGTACTACACCATGATAACTAGGGTTAGGCTCACTGAAACCCGGGTAACGACCATTGGCCCAATCAAAACTTCCTGAATCTACAATAAGCCCACCAATACCAGTGCCGTGACCATTAATCCATTTAGTAGCTGAGTGAACAATGATGTCTGCACCATGCTCAAAAGGACGGTAAAGATAGCCTCCCATAGCTGAGGTATTATCTACTATCACTGCAACACCGCGCTCATGGGCAACTTTGACTATAGCATCAAGATCTGGTAATGCTAGTGATGGGTTAGGAATAGATTCTAAGAATATTGCTTTAGTTTTATCATCTATTAAGTCAGCAAACTCTTGGGGATCATCTACTGGTGAAGTGAAGTTAACCTTTACTCCTAAGCGAGGCAAGGTAACTTTAAACATATTGATGCTACCCCCATAGAGATTAGGTGAAGATATAATGTTATCACCAGCATCAGCTAGGTTGGTAATAGTTAAAAATTGTGCTGCATGCCCAGAAGCTACTGCTAGAGCAGCCACCCCTCCTTCCAAAGCAGCGATTCGCTTTTCTAGAACATCACAAGTAGGGTTCATGATGCGACTATAAATGTTGCCAAATTCCTGCAAGGCAAATAGTCTAGCAGCATGGTCAGCATCATCGAAAGTAAAAGCAGTAGTTTGGTAAATGGGTACTGCCCGTGACTTGGTTGTTGCTTCAACCTCTTCTTGACCAGCGTGAATCTGCAAAGTTTCAAAACGGTAACTCATAAAATTCCATCCTTAATCTAAGGGTTAATTGCATTGCTTATACTTATTCTCACAAATTCTATACCTAAAGGCAATGGTTGAGTGGAAATGCATAAGTTTTTACGAAATGTATAAAGTGTAGGGATGGGTTTGAGACTCACCCCTACAAACACATAGAAATCCATACTCTCTTTATATAAGCGCTTAGAGCAATTATTCAATATTCCTGCAATTCCTGTTAGAATTATTGCGAGAGTTTGAAGGAATCTATTAAATGGAAACTTATCATTAGTCTTAAAGGATCAAGAAATTTTAGAAAGGATTTTAGCTATTAATTTAGAGCAATCAGCACAAGCAAAATCCTAAATCATTATGAACAGAACACTTATGCACGAAACTTGGGGTGACCATAGTGCTTTAATTGCTCGTAGCGAATACCAAAAAAATCATTTTGGTAATGTAGGCAAAGTGCATTCACAATGTGTTGATGTTGCTACTTCCACAAACCCTCTACACTTACAATACGGTGAGGAAATATCAAATGTAGCCATAGCTTATCAAACTTATGGTGACCTTAATCCAGCAGGCGACAATGCTATTCTTATTTGCCATGCACTAACTGGTTCAGCTCATGCTGCTGGTTTTTATGAGGCAAATAGTGTGCCGGGTTGGTGGGATCCACTGATAGGCCCCGGAAAAGCTATTGATACCAATAAATACTTTGTGGTTTGTAGTAATGTCTTAGGTGGCTGCTATGGAAGTACTGGTCCAAGTAGCCTTAATCCTAAAACAGGTAAACCTTACCATTTAAGCTTTCCACGCTACACTATTCGGGATATAGTGGTAGTACAACACCGCTTAACTGAAAAGCTAGGTATATCTTCTTGGAAATCAGCAATTGGTGGAAGCATGGGTGGTATGCAAGTTTTAGAATGGGCAGCTATCTATCCCCAGCAAGTGCGTTCTATCATAACCATTGGCATTGGAGCACGTCACTCTGCTTGGGCTATTGGCTTAAACGAAGTAGCCAGACGCGCTATAACTAGTGACCCTATGTGGCAAGAAGGTAACTATGCACCAGATAATCAACCCGAAGCTGGTCTTGGTCTAGCTAGGGCTATTGCTATGCTTTCCTACCGTTCAATGGATTCTCTCGAGGCCAAATTTGGACGAGAAAGAGTAAGTGATACTCGTAATCTTTTGGGAGTAAGCTTTCAAATAGAGTCTTACCTTGAATATCAAGGTGTAAAGCTAGTTAAACGTTTTGATGCTAACACTTATCTTTACCTTACTCGAGCTATGGATGATTACGACTTAAGTGAAGGCAGGGGTCGTATTGGTGAAGTACTAAGTGCTATGAACATGCCTGCTTTATGTATAGGCATTAATAGTGATGTACTTTACTTTGAGTCAGAAGTTAAGCAGTTAGCTGAATATATGCCCAATGCGCAGTATTTTACCCTAAGTAGTCCCCATGGCCACGATGCCTTTTTAATTGAATTCCCACAATTAGCGGTACAGCTTAGGAGATTTCTAGCAGAGGTGAAATAAATCAAGCATTAGGATTATGAATACGTATTTTAGTAGGATCTTGAATCTCATCACCTTTTGTAGAAGGCATCCTACCTAGCTGTACTGCCTCAGCAATAATTTCTGGCAGATCCCAAGCTAAAATATCAAAGGCCACCGCTGCATAGTCGTACTCTACCTTATCCATGTTGATTTCAACTTTGCCATTCTCAACTTTAAGAAGAGCATAATCTGCCCCCGGCTCACCATTTAGTGACAAGCCTACTGAACCGGGATTAATTATCCATCCTGTTGGTAATTGCTTAATTGTAGGAACATGTGTTTTACCAATAGCAAGTATATTACAGCGGTGCTCTCTCAAAACCTTTTGCAGACCTTCCACTTCAAGATCGAGATTAAGTTTTTCACTAGGTGATTGCATGGAACTATGAAAATAACGTAAACGACCTGCTGAAGTTCTAAGTCGTGCTTGAACAGGTAAATGTCGTAAGAATCTTAGGTGTTGTGGCTCAATAATCGTACTGGTCCACTCGAGTGTATCATCAGCGACCCCTTCTCTTTTACGATAATGTCCTGTAAAGCTATAGGCTATACGTTCGTCAGCTCCACCAAGTGTACATAAAACACGCTCAGATCGAATGCGCTCAATGACTTCATTTGGTGATGGTCCATAACCTACTAGGTCGCCTAAACATAACACTTGATCAACTTCAAGTTTCTTGAAACGCTGGAAAACAGCGTCAAGCGCTACAATATTGGCGTGGACATCACTAATAATGCCTAAAAGCACTGATATAGCCTAACACTCAAAAAAGCAACGAATATATAACTTATCATTCAAAAACCCAGAATTAGTTCATAGTTAGTATCTAGTAGTTAGCATACAAAGCTTTGCTAGCTACTCCAATTTCTAGCAATAGCTAAAATAGCTAAAAAAATTCCCAAATATTTATACTCAAGCGCTTACTACTAACGCATAGGCGGTGCATACAAAAGACCACCCGTTTCAGTATAAAGTTTGTTTAAGTCACGTGGAATACCAAAACTCCCTTTTCCCCAATTGCGTTCATAAATCTCGGCATAGTTACCTACTTGAGCAATAACATTGTGAAATGCATTAGGTTCAAGCTTAAGTTGCTCAACATGGTCTGGGTCTATTCCTAACAAGCGACGCACGTTAGCATCATTACTTTCAGCAGCGATTTGTGCAACATTGCTCGAGTTAACTCCATACTCCTCTGCTAAAAAGGTAGCAAAAACGGTCCACTTAACTATATCAAACCAAATATCATCACCATGACGTACTGCTGGAGCCAAGGGCTCTTTAGCAAGTTTCTCAGGTAAGATCTCATGCTGATTAGGGTTATCTAAAATTTGACGGTAAACTATAAGGCTAACTCTATCAGCTGACCAAGCTTCACATTTACCCTCTTGATAAGCCCTTAAGATTTCATTTGCATGATTGAAAGCTAAAGGGATATAATTCAAACTATTAGCTACCATTACATCAGCCAAGTTAATTTCTGTAGTAGTATCACTTATAAAACAAATTCTGCGTCCTGCCAGTCCTGCTAGTGAAGTTATTCCTAGATGCTTAGGTACCATAACGCCTTGGGCATCATAGAAAATGGTTGGTGCAAAATTTATGGCCTGTTGACTATCCCTAGCACTCGTCCATGTAGTGTTACGAATAAGTATGTCAATTTGACCAGAAGTTAAAGCTTCAAACCTATCTTGAACTAGCAGGGGTTTGTAAGTCACTGCATAAGCGTCACCTAAAACAGCAGCAGCTACCGCTCGACAAAAATCAATATCAAAGCCACTAAAACCTCCATTTTTATCTTGATTACTAAATCCCGGCAGAGAAGCATTAATGCCACAAATCAATTGGCCTCGTTGTTTTACTTGCTCGAGAGTACCTTGAGCATTGACCATAAAACCTAAAGCCAATATCCACAAAAAGATAAGCTTATACATATTAAATTACATTTTAAAGGATTTGAGGGCAAATTATAAGGTTTTTAATGGTTATTCAAAACTTAACATAGCAACTATTTGTATGTCTTTAGTTATGTGTGCTCCTCTAGAGATTCATCTGAAATGATTTTCCCTAAAAGCACTAATGCTCCTGAAAGTATGGCAAGTCCTATAAAAACTAAGGTACTGTTAATAATAATACTCATAAATGTGCTCACTAAATATCCTATCTCCTAGTAAATTACCTCAAATCATTATTACATAAACTTTTTATATGCTGCTAGCTTTTTCTCGCAATAACAATTTTCATCTAGATTAATGTAGCTCAGCAAAGGATCTAAGTCAAAGAAATGCTAATTTTAACGGGTTTTGTGTTTTCTTTATGTAAAGCTAATCTTAGAGATAAAGTCTTCCTTTCAAAAAACAGGAGCAAATTAGTTTATGAACAGTCATTTAGAATCTACTTTTGCTAGACCAATTCAAATTGATGATTCTGAACAACTTAAAGCTATTGATGTAGCCTATTCTAAATATTTTTCTGTTGAACCTAAATTAACTAAAGGTAGTTTAAATTTTTACATTCGTACGGGGCATACTTTTACAGCAATACATAAGAGTGAAATTGTTGGCTTTGTTTTTGCTCAAGCTGTGTGGAATGGGAACCGTCCTATAGTTCTTATAAATTATATGGCAGTTGCAGACGTACAAGATTTAGCAGCAAGGTTAGCTATGCTCGAGGCAGTAACTAAAAGTGCCTATGATGCTGCTGTCTATGATATTCAAGTGCAAATTCCTACAAATGACGCTGTAGCTATACAATCCCTAATAGAAAAACAGTATTATAAAAAAGATTTGAGTATCTACGAACGCATTCTTGGTTCTAGGAGTGCAAAAGTAGGAGGTTTTTAAATGGCTCGAGTTCTTATAGGCGTTAAAGGCATGAATTCAAAAGAACGTGCTGATAAAGTAAAAGAAGTCCTTGTTTCAATGGAAGGCGTACAAAAAGTTGAAGCTGACAAAAATGAACAAGCTGCTGTCACATATGATGAAGGTGTGGTTACAGTGATGGACTTAGTTGGCGGACTTAGGCGACTTGGTCTTCGTGCGGGGATGGAATAAGCATCTAGGTAAAATTTTTCACTAGAATTACTAGAACTTTGTTTAACTGTTAGTAGAGACACCATTAATGGCGTCTCTACATTATATGGGGATATTGATGGCGCCTTGATAGGATGCTTGGATTTATCTATCTACCTCTCCTAAAACAATATCTATAGACCCTAGAATTGCAATAACATCACTAAATTTTTGCCCTATAAAAAGGTCAGGAATGATTTGCAAATTAGTAAAACTAGGACTACGGTGCTTGGAGCGATATGGTCCTTTACCACCATCACTTACCAAATAAACGCCTAATTGCCCACGGCTAGCTTCCACAACATGGTAACATTGCTGTCCTGCTGCAATTTTTAAGCGCCCTTTGCCTTTTATTGGTCCAGTCCGCGGTGCTTTATAAGCACACTGGCGAATTAAATTAAGGCTTTGCTTAAATTCGTCAAAACGCACTTTTGAACGTGCAAAAGCATCACCATCCTCTAGTGTGACAACTTCAAAAGTCAGCTCAGGATAGGCGTCATAAGGCTGATCCTTACGGAGGTCCAACTCAACACCACAGGCACGCAAGTTAGGTCCACTTATGCCATGGTTGATAGCCATCTCTTTAGAGATCTTACCCACTCCTTTAGTACGTGTTTGAAAAACAGGAGCTTCTATAGTCAAAGCTGTATATTCAGGTAAAACATTTTCAAAGTAAGCACAAAACTCTATTAAGTCTTGCCAAAAACTTTGATGTAAATCACGCCTTACGCCACCAAAAGTAAAGTAATTGGGCAACATCCTTGCCCCACAGGTACGCTCAATAATATCAAGTGCCATTTCACGATCACGGAAAGTATATAAAAAAGGAGTAATTGCACCTAAGTCAAGCATATAAGTGCCTAGCCAAACCAAATGGCTAATGATGCGATTCAGTTCAAAAAAAGCAGTTCGAATATATTTGGCACGTTCAGGAACTTCTATACCTGCTAGTTCTTCTATAGCTAGACAATATGCAAGCTCATTCTGTAGGCCTGAAACATAATCCATGCGGTCAAGATAGGGTATAACCTGCTCATAGGTACGAGACTCCTCAATCTTTTCATGGTTTCGATGTAGAAAACCTATGTGTGGTACAGCACTAGTGACTCTTTCACCATCTATACCTAATACAATTTGTAAAACACCATGGGTCGCAGGGTGTTGTGGGCCAAGATTGACCACCATTTCATCAGTTTTACCAAGAGTAGGTGTTAGCTGAGTTGGTTCCATTGCAGGTGCAACACTAGTCATTTTCTTTTGCCTTTGATGAGTCTTGAGAATTATTCTGCTTTGGAGTTTGTTTAGGAGGTGATTTGGAAATTTGATCTTCTGCTTCCATTGTCTCGTTAACTCCTTTTGGCCAAGGTTTAACTTGCCAATCTTCTATAAGATACCCACCAGTATCATAACGGCGTCGCAATGGATGTATACTCCAATGATCTTCTAAAAGAATACGTCTTAGGTCAGGATGATTGGTATAATGAATGCCTAGAAGATCATAGGCTTCTCGTTCATACCACTCAACACCACCCCACAGGTCAGTAACAGAAGGAATGGAAGGACTGTCGTAAGGGACGTCACACCAAATGGTAAGTTCTGCTTTGTCACTCAAACGACGTAGGTGTAATACACTGCGCAAACCGTATTCCATATCAACTCCACTCAAACACTGTGGGAAGTCAAAGCCTGCTTCAAAAGCACGTTCACAAAACGTTCTATATGCATTAGTGTCTTCAAAATGAAAGACTTGTTCACCTCCGACCTCTTCAGGATTTGGTTGATGTAATGTTAGGTCGTCAGATATAAAATCTGTCATTACAATTTGTTTCCTTTCTTGCAAATAACTTCTTCTCGTAAACTGATTCTTAGTTAGATTGTGTCATGGGAACCTCTCAACAAACTCTGACATAGCCTCTAAAACCATTCCTAATTTGGCATCAAGGTTTGGGTCAGTAGCCAGAGGAATCTTAGCAAGAATCTTGACTAGCTCTGTTTTCATGTTCTCGAACTCGCTTTGTGCTCCTGACCGCATGTTAAAAACGCTTGCGAACCATCCAGCCAGCCATAGATACCACAAGTGATTGCATAGCGTGCAGTCATGCCGTCTTGCTCTAGGGTGACTCGAGCACCATCAACATGTTCCTTATCAAGAATAACGACGCCTCCTGAGGTGCATTGTCCAATACTCTTTCTGTTATCAAAAATATACCAACCCATCACCAATCCTAGTTGTGCATATTTATCTTGATAGGCTTCAATTTAAATATTCCTTAAATGATCGCTTATTATTCTTTGTAAGAAAAGCCTTATCTAGTTGATCTTGACCCACTAATCCCCTAGCTATATTTAGAATTCCTATATGAGATGCTCTATGTCACCTAAAAGCAACTCAACTATTGCTCCTACCATCTTTCCCCGGCTCACCCAAAACGTCATAATCTACTTTAACCAAAGTCCCCGGCACGTAGCGAAGTTCAGGATCAGCTATCTTGTCGCGTAAGAGTAGTAGTGCTTGTAAAACAGCTTCAGGGCGTGGAGGACAACCGGGTATATAAACATCTACAGGCACTATTTTATCAACTCCTTCAACCACACTGTAACCTTGGCGGAAAGGCCCTCCCTGATTAGCACAAGCTCCCATAGAAATCACCCACTTGGGCTCAGCCATTTGGTCATATAAAACACGCAAGTTTTTAGCAAGCTTCTTATTAACTGTGCCTGAAACAATCATCACATCTGATTGTCTAGGGGTGTTGCGATAGAAAAAACCAAAGCGATCTGCATCGTAACGCGTAGCAGAAGAATTCATCATCTCAATAGCACAGCAAGCAATACCAAAAGTAAGGGGCCATATACTACGGCTCCTAGCTAGATTAATTAAGTCATCTAGTTTGCCAAACATGACATTTTCGGGGCGCTTTGTTTGACCTAATAAACCCATTTCAATACCCCCTTTATCCAAGCGTAGACAAGACCATAGAGTAATAAGATAAGAAAAATGGCCACAGAAATGACTCCTTGAATTCCCAAGGCTTCAAAAGCCACTGCCCAAGGAAAGAAAAATGCTATCTCTACATCAAAAATTACGAACATAATAGCAAATAGATAGTAATTAACATTAAACTTGACTTTAGTATCACCAATAGTAGGTTCCCCACACTCATAAATTGCTAGCTTGTTATCATTTTCCAGATTGCGTGGGGCTATAAGCCTAGCAATACCTAAAGTTAAAAGTACAATAGCAGCACCAATAATTATAAATAGGGCTATATACAAAGCACCTGTTAACTCGAGTTCGTAGTTCATAAACATTTTATGTTGACACAACAAAGTAATTAAGAGCAAGTAAATTAAACCAACTCTATTCCCAAAACTATTACTTCTCAATTTTATAAGCAAATCTGCTTATAATGAAATAGGCAAGGAAATTCTTTGCAACATAAGATTTAACTTAACATTATGTCAAAAACAGAAACTCTTACTAAACCTAAAGCCAAAACAACAAAACCACCTATGTACAAGGTGCTTATCCTAAATGATGATTACAGCACTTGGGATTTTGTAGTTTTTGTACTGATGCGCTTTTTTCGCAAAAGCCAACAAGAGGCAGAACAAATCACTAGAGATGTCCACTATAAAGGAGTGGGACTTGCAGGGGTTTATGCTTTTGAATTAGCTGAAACTAAAGTAAACCAAGTTAACAGCACAGCAAGACAAGAGGGACATCCTTTACGCTGTACTATGGAGCCAGAATAGTATGTCACAAACAGATACACTCAGTAAAACTAAAGCTAAAACTAGTAAGCCACCTATGTATAAAGTTTTACTTATTAATGATGACTACACTCCTATGGACTTTGTGGTTTTTGTACTTATGCGCTTCTTTCATAAAAGTGAAGTAGAAGCTATAAACCTAATGATGAGTGCTCATCAAAAAGGGGCAGAAGTTGTAGGTGTGTATACCTTTGAAGTAGCAGAAACTAAAGTAACTCAGACTTTGCAAACAGCACAGCAAGAAGGGCATCCACTTCAGTGTACTTTGGAACCAGAATAAGCAGTGGTGTAAAAATTTTAAGACTATTTTAAAATATAATGCTCGAACTCATGACTCGAGCAAAATTGCCTTTCTCTAATAACTTAAGCTGACATTATCCAAACTTGAGCTATCATTGCCCGCACCATACTCTGCCCGAATTTGAAACTCAGTGACATTTGTTAGAATATCTAAAAAGCTAGTCGCACCCCCACCCAATGTCCAAGAACCATCATCATATAATGGAATGTTATAAGTTTGCCAAGAACCATCATGAGGGTTTGGGAAGGAACGCTGTGCGGTCATACCACCATTTGTGATATAGATATCATCATAGCCACTGTAACTATAACCATCATAATAGCTGCCTCCTTTACTGAGCAAATCAAAGCTTAGGGTAGAAAAAGAAGACCAATCTCCATGAAAGCTAGGTGGAGCCACATAATAGCTGGTGGCACCTTCACCGGGTGGATATGTCTCGAGGTAGCCACTAGTATTGCTTAATTCTCCTAAATACAATGTCCACCCATCCATACTACCATCTTCAAAGGTACTGACAATACTACTAACACCATTTGCCTGTTGATTTACCGAGGTATCAAGAAAAGCTTGAGTTGCTTGCTGAATAGCTGAAAGCCGTGAACAATCTTGGCTTGCTAAACAAGTATAATAAGCTTGATAGGTATCTAATCGCCCCATATCTCCATCAATACTTGCTTCAACCATTTTATTTTTTAACCATGATAACAAACCCGGATTTGTAGCACTTCCAATGGCACTAAGAGCAGAGTAAACATCTACAAGTGGAAACTTCCCGCCCACACCTTCAGGAAAAACCGCTGCTCTACTATAGATCTCACCAGCCACAATTGATGCACTAGCTTCAAAAAACTTATACCAATCGTTTTCAGGCCACTCAGCAGGTGGTGTCTCAGCTAATCCGGTGGTTCCTAGGGCTAAGCAAATGATGAGTATCAATTTCTTCATTTCTGCACATCCTTTCTCAAGAAATATACTTGCCTTGTTATAGTTTCAAGCAGGTACATCAAATAACTTAACGTACGCCTCACAGATAAATTCTTACCCTTATAAGGACAAACCTAGGGGATTTTGAGGGCTCCCGCAACTAATTTAGGATAATCCCATCTCATCTAAACGGAGAAATGCCCTTTAGCTTTAGCTATTCTAACATATATAAGGATTCATAATCAAATTAAATTTTGTTACAAAAAATTGTCCTTATCTAAGTCTCAAAAGTCACAAACTATTTATACTTAGTCTTAATAGAATTGTTCCTAAATTAGGTTTAATGTATGACATTGCGCCTGTGACGTCACACTTCTCTTGTCTAGTACGCAAATTTTTTATAAGGGAACAACTCTAATGATTTAGTCAGGTTCTAGCCCACTAATAACTGTAAACCTATCAGGTATCTGGTCTTGAATATCTTTAAAGTAACACTCGGCTTTATCTGTTTGCCCATCTACATTAAACGTGCAAAAGAGTGCACCATAGTCAGCTCCCTGATCTGAGGTATAAATAGAAGCCCACCAATCACCACTAAGCTCTTGATCACGGACGCTTCTACCGCCCAAACCAGAAACAAAAACAAAGCTTTCCCCTCTTTGTAAAACTAGAGTATTATCTTTTGAAGCCACAACTTGAGTCTCAAAGTTACTCATAAGATGAGTACGCGAGTAGGAATGCTCATGACCAGTAGCTACAATTGCACCACCCTCTCGGCACGCTTCATACACACCCCAACCAGTAGAATCACCTTTCCCTCCAACTTGCATAAGACGTTGATTTTTGTGCCAAGAACAGATTCGCCATAATGAGTTGTCATTGTCAAGTGCATGGCGAATAAAAGCCTCATGATTACTGCCCACAACATCTATACCAGAAAGGATAAAGAAAAGCCCTCTATAAGTACAGGCTGAGTTAACACCTAGGTCCCCTGAACAATTTGCTCCAGAAATACGGCTAAGCCTTTCTAGCAACTTCTGTTGATATTTTGGCCACATTCCTTTTTCAATATCATGATTGCCAACAGAGGCAAAGTATGGAAAATCTGCTCCCAAAGTGTTATTTATTTGATTATCCCATGCATCTGGATTTTGAGTATATTCAAAATCACCTTGATGCAATACCATATCAGCCCTCTCATTTTTAATAAGTTTTAGAACTGATTCTGCCTCAACCCCAAGTCCTTGATCACCTATAAAAGCTACCTTGAGATTAGAGTCTGTTACAGTAAGAGGAGTAATTTGAGTACTATTATTGTTCCCTGCAGGAACATTGTATTCTATATGTAGTAATGGCGCTTTAGAGCTGTCCCCATCATAAGATATAGCGACACGCTTGCCACTACCCGTAATGGTAAAAACCAAGGAGTTGCCAGCTTCCCAGCTACGTTTACTGACAATTTCTTGAACTATAGTAGAGATATCAGAAGTTTGCTGGTCAAGCCCTTTACTACCTGAAGCAAGCCAAGGATTTGGATGCCAAGGTACAGTTACAAAGGTTTTCCCCCTCAGAGAAATATCATTTGGAGAATTACTAAACGTAAGGGCAGATCCACTAGCCTCACCTTGTATAGTTAATATCGCCTCACGATCTGAACTTTTCTTTGCTGCCACAAATTGAATGTAAGCTCTAGTTATAATAGCATTCTTAGGAATGTTAACTCCTGAGAAACGCAAGCCCACAAGCTGATTTGATGTGTCATAGACTAACTCGAGTTCAGGGCTAGAAACTATTACCTCTCCCCTATTGTTTTCCTCACCATCATCTTCACTAGCAGCAACTCTAACTTCTATAACATTACCTATTTGTGCTTCTGGCTGTGCTTGCACATACAAGACACACAATATACAAAATACTATACCTAGTAGCATATACCTAAAGCTCGAATTAACAAAAAGTAGCTTCTTTATTTGTAACATTTCGATTCTTAATTTCATTTTATAGCCTTTCACATTAGTACTTTCCACCAAATCTATTAAAATTTGTTGGGAAATTTATTAAAACCCATGAGAAACACAAAACTTAAACAGCTGACACACACAGCCATCATAGAGCAATGACCATAACCATTTGTCCACGAATACCTCTCACAAAGAGCGACTTATCCTCCTAAGGTCAGCCTTTTTGTAATTTTGCGTTGCAGTATTTTAACGGTTAAAATTAGCTCCAATTATGCAAACACACCGTACAGACATACAAGTTCGTTTTAATGATACGGATGCTCTTGGACACATAAATAACAGTAGCTACGCTCTTTATGCAGAACTTGGTCGATTGGAGCTTTTAAAACACATTGATGCTTTGACAGGTAACTTTATCCTAGCCTGTCTAAACATAAACTTCCGTGCCCAAATAACTTATTTGCAAAAGGTTTATGTTAATACATATATAAAAAAACTAGGTAATAGTAGCATCACCATGAATCACGATATCTATGCTGATGATAAACTAGCAGCAAATGCTAACTCAGTAATAGTACGTTTTGACTATAAAGCTAACAAATCTGTCCCTGTTCCTGAAGGCTTACGTGAACGCTTAAAACCCTTCATAGCTCCATGAACATAGCAATTTTGCTGCATAGTAGCGCTGGCGGTAGTGGTGTAGTTGCCACTGAATTGGGTCTTTGCTTTGCTAGGCGGGGTAATACAGTACATTTTGTGGCTAACCAAGTACCTTTTCGTCTAACTGATTTAGGTCAGCACAATGTTTACTATCACCAAGTTCAAAGCATGGTCTACCCTCTTTTCAGTTCACCTTTAACCACTCTAGCTGAGGCCTCAAAACTAGCTGAGGTAATTGAAGAGTACCAAATTGAAGTAGTCCATGCCCACTATGCTGTGCCTCATGCAACCGCAGCTTTGCTAGCTAAGGATATGATTAAAACTTGTAGCACCTGTAAGCCACCAGCAGTAGTTACTACCTTACATGGTACTGATGTTACGCTTGTAGGTTTGGATAGAGCTTATCTACGCACTACTCAATACTCTATAGAAAAATCTGATGTAGTAACTGCAGTTAGTCAATACTTAGCTGATTATACTCGCGAGGAAATGGGAGTAAAATGTGCTATTGAAGTTATTCATAATTCTGTAGAGTTAGAACGTTTTAAACCTAGTAAAAATCCTGAACTGCGCTTACGTTATGCTCACCCAGATGAAAAACTGCTCATTCACATCTCTAACTTCCGTGAAGTAAAGCGTACTCCAGATGTTATACACATATTTGCTAAAGTTGCAGAGAAAATAGGTGCTAGATTACTCATGCTAGGCGATGGCCCTGATAGACCTAAATGTATAGAGCTTGCTCAAGAATTGCACATTAGTGGCAGAGTTTCCTTCTTAGGAACTTTCCCCCAAATTGAAGCTTTACTAGCAATAAGTGATTTGTTTTTACTGCCTAGTGCCAAAGAATCTTTTGGTTTAGTTGCCTTAGAAGCTATGGCTAGTGGTGTGCCTGTAGTAGCCAGCAATATAGGGGGAATCCCTGAGGTGGTATTAAGTGGCACAACTGGATTTATATATCCTTTAGGAGATGTAGAAGCAATGGCAAACTCAGCTATTAAGCTTTTAAGTGATGATGCTTTACATAAACAATTTTCAAGGGCAGCTCGAGCACATGCCGAAAAATCCTTTTGCGAGGATTGCATAGTACCTCTTTATCAAAAAGCCTATGAAAAAGCAATCACTATAAGTAAACAGTAACTAACTACTGCCTCTTTGCTGCGCTTGCCACTTTAAGCCAGACCAAATCAGATCCTCAATATCACCATCTAAAACATTATCAGGGGTATGATGCATTTCACCAGAGCGGTGATCTTTGACATATTGCTTATCAAGTACATAGGAACGGATTTGTGAGCCCCACTCAATAGCTTTTTGCTCTCCCCTAGCTTCTGCTTGAGCTTCTAGGCGCTTCTTTTCCTCACGTTCCCAAAGCCGAGATTTCAAAACAGTCATGGCCTTCTCACGATTTTTAATTTGAGACTTACCATCTTGACAAGTAACTATAATTTCTTCGGGTGTACCGCTTTTATAAACCACACGCACTGCTGAATCGGTAGTATTAACTGATTGTCCACCCGGCCCAGAAGAGCGGTAAACATCTACTCGAACATCACTAGGATCTATATCTATTTGAACACTATCATCAATTTCAGGCATAACCTCTACTGAAGCAAAGCTAGTATGCCTACGGTTATTTGAATCAAAAGGACTAGTTCTTACTAAACGGTGAACACCTGACTCAATGCGCATCATACCAAAAGCACGCTCACCACGAATAATCATTTGTGCATAGTCAATACCATTAGGAGCACTGTCACTAGCTACAGCATCAAGTAGTTCTACTTTGTAACCCTTACGCTCAGCAAAACGGCGGTACATACGCCAGAGCATTCCTGCCCAGTCTGTAGCCTCTGTACCACCTGCCCCGGGTTTGATGGTGATAATGGCTGCTCTATCATCATGTTCACCTGAGAAAAGCATTTCATTATAAAGCAAATCCAAACTTTTTTGAATTTCTTGCTTCTCGAACTCTAAATCAGCAAGATCATCTTCAGTTGCCATTTCAAAAAGCTCTTCTAAACTTTCAATGTCACCCTCGAGCCGATAATAAGTATCAAGTACACCCTTTAGGCGAGTGGCTTCTTGGGTTATATTTTTAGCTTGGTCAGGGTTATTCCATAAATTAGGGTCATTTAGCTGGGGACCCAATTCTGCCAGTCTAGTTTCCTTGCTAGAGACATCAAAGATACCCCCTGAGTGCAGTAAGTTGTTCTTTTTCTTCTTTCATAAACTACCTCCGGTAAACACACGCTGCTCACAGGCTATCTATGAACATTTTGTTTCTCTTTTCAACAACTCTTCCACTATATACTTACCCTTCGGATATCTCTCCTTAAAGAAAACTCTTACGAGTTCCCCTCTGAGAAGTGATCTGGGGGGTAAGACGATAGTGTAATGTCCATTTTCAAGCCACTGTAAAGCATATTGTAAAATATATTAAGTGCAACTTTATGTTAGCACTTCCTTAATATTAAGCATGAACAAAGCAATTATACAACATGTAACAATTTATAGAGGCCCAGACTTGCTATAGTGCCTTGTATCACAAATTGATGACCCTTAAAATCATTCTTAAAATCATTTTCCATAGAATTAATGTCTTGATGGTTAAATCAACTAACACAAAGAATTCTAGGATCAATGATTTGACTATGATATTAAAAAGCAAAAGGAGTCTATAAGTGGTTTCAAATATAGCTGGGAATATAAAACCAAGTACTACCAGACAAATATCAGAAAGGTCTACGATAAGTACTCTAGCATTTGACTGGGTCTATATTATTTTCGTTTCCTTAGTAACAGCAGGCATTTATCTAGATGGTTGGTCTCATAGTACCTTTGGTCCAGATCAATCTGTTTTTAGTGAGTATCATTTACTATTTTATACTAGTCTGATTGCTATTAGCTTTTGGTTATTTGGCGCAGCTATTTTAAACTATAGGCAAGGTTTTAGTGGCTTTGCTGCTTTACCTGCAGGTTATAGACTTTCTGCCCTAGGCATTATTATTTTTGGCTTTACAGGTGTTATAGACCTAATAGGTCATGCACTATTTGGCTTCGAGGTGGATATCGAGGCTTTATTTAGCCCTTCCCACATGGGACTTTTCCTAGGCTGGACACTTATAAGTATAGGACCTGCTCGAGCTGCCTTATATCGCCAATCTTACTTAACAAAAGATCAAGTTAACCCCATACCTCTTAGCCAAATGTTACCCGCACTATTCGCATGGGCAAGCTTGTTAAATGCCCTTGCTTTCGTTTCTATGGACTTCTTTGCCACTTCTCAACAGTGGATGCTTGTTGATGAACGTCCGGGAGTAGATTATTATGGTCACCTTTTAGGAGTTATGGGAATTATAATTCAAACAGCTATCATAGTGGGCTGTTTAACATGGCTAACTCTTCGCTTTCGCTTGCCAACTGGTAGTTTCTCACTTTTCTTCTTGTTCTATGCTTTTTATGATTCCATAAATGGATTGGGGCCGGCTATGGTTCCTATTTTTTTAGTAACTGGCATTCTCTGTGACATTCTCTATACACTTCTAAAACCAAATGCTGTACGGCAGTTACAGTTCCATCTTTTTAATGTGCTAATAGCTGTCATTCTTTGGGGAAGTTTTTACACCTTTGTATTTGCCACAAACTTTGGGGAGGGTGTCTGGTACACGCCCTACATTTGGACAGGCAGCATTGCTCAAGGGATAGTTACTGCTTTACTTATTTCGCTTTTATCTACTTCTGGACTAAAGCCAGTACGATTAGACACTATAGAATAAGTGCGTGCACCCAGCCTAGTACTACTCCTGAGCATTTGCACAGTTGCTATGGCCCATCAAGGATTTAATATCCTTGCATGGCAAGAGGCTTTAGGGCCTTATCAGTGGACTGTGCTTGAAGATTTTCATCTAGCCCAAGCTGGTGAAGGTAAAGCAAAACTGGTTGTGCAGATTTCACATAAAACCCAAGCTTTACCAAAGGATACCCAAGCTTTAGCAAAACTAAGTGTTGCAGGCGAAATAATTTATCAAGGTGACCTCGAGTTTATAAGTAATAGTAGTAATGATGGCAAAAGCTTTTACAGTATCTATGCTCTTAACACTGGCATAAAAGAACAAGGCATTTATGAACTAAGTTTAACCATTACAGGTCCACTAGGGAAAAATAGCAAGGAATTTCTTATAAGAAGCCAACAAGGCTCACAGATTTGGTTGCTCGAGTTTTTACCAAGCATTATCATTTTATTGGTTAGCACTTTTGGTTTAACTATACTCTTTTTGCCGCATCGAGTTGTGAAAATAAAGGATTAACTGATAAAAAATATATTAATTCTAGCTGCTTTAATAATTATCTTAGCCAATATTAGTCACGCACAACCCCAACTAAATCAACTACAAGACTGGCTTAACAGCATTACAAATACAGAAGAGCACCTCTTGCACCTAGAGCGTATCGGCCCTTACACCTTAAGTGCTGACGGTCAACGCATTTTGCCAGATTCTTATCTCAAATTGGACATTAGGTATGATAATAAACCCTTGCCACCTAATGCAGTAGTAAGTATTGAAAGCACCCTTTATCAACCCGGTCCCAGCATAAACAAAAACTATATTCCAATACACGACGGAAAATATTTTGTTATTGAACCACTTGATCTAAGTGTAATAGGAAGCTGGAGTTGGTATGAAGATGGCTGGTTAGATATGAGCATCTTTATTGATGGTCCTGCTGGACAAGCTGAAGGTACAGTAGGATTTAACCTCTATCCCCCCAGGCCCAATGCAGGTATCCTCTTTAGAGTTCTCAATATAGTTATCCCCATTGTGCTTTTAGTTGTATTTGCAGGCATTTACAGAATAAGGAATGTCAAGCTAATAAAAACCCGTGATGACTAACTGATTACTTTGCCAATTGTATCGAAGTTGTTCAAGTTAACATTACTTTTCAACCCCGCTCTAAAACTTTGAGGAGCATATTTAAAATCCTGTGTTGCCTCTGCATGGTCAAAACACAAATTCTCATTCATTCTTTCAAACATTGCCATATTTATATACCTGTAGCGTGGTAACAAAGAAGCTAAACCTACAGCAGGTTTTAGTAATTTAGGTGAGATGGTAACAATCATAGTTCTTTTTTGCAGTGTTTCAAAAACCACCTGAATCATCTCACGATAACTTAAAGTTTCACTACCCGATAAATTATATATAGTGTTAAATGTAGCCGAGCTTTTTATCGCTTTTAAGCACGCATCAGCTAAATCGCTGGCATGAACTGGCTGCCTTAAACCCTTACCTTCTCCAAGAAGAGGAAAAAATCCATATCGCTTAATAAACCTCATTATGATGGAGACGTTTTTATCTAAATTAGCACCATAGGTAAGTGTAGGACGAAATATAGTCCAAGTTATAGCATTATCTTGACATATTTGGGCTACTTTAGTTTCAGCTTTTGCTAAATTCTCAGCCACATGACGTTCTTGGTCACTAGAAGAATTAATTTTAGCAAGTACACTAGTTGAACCAAAGGCTATTAACCTCTCTCCTGTGAACTGAGGCAGCAGGGATGGGAGATACCAAAGGGGGATTAAGCTAATAAGGGTCTTGGCTTTTGGTAAAGGAGGATTTGTTAGTGATAAACTATTCTTAAGTAAATGCCACTTATATTTGCTACCCGGCATAGGTTGTGACTTACGGCTTATAGGAAAAACATTAAATCCCTCTTTTGCCAATAGCGGTAAGAGAAAGTGTCCTACTAAGCTTCTAGCACCAAGAACAATAACATTTCTAGACTCGTTTAAGGGCTCTAAATGGTCTAATGCCATGTTTCAAAAGTTGAAGCGTTGCTAGAGCACTAAAACGCAGCCAGATCCCTATATAAACTAGCCCCAAAAGAGGTAAAGGATACTTGTGACGGAAGAATTTTTTATAAAAGCGCAACATACCTATGTGCATATGCCAAAGTACTCTAAGAGTCCTTCCAGCACTGCTTACACCCTTATGATGCAAGACTTTAGCATGTGGTACAAATAAAATTTGCCAGCCAGCTTCTCTAAAACGCATAGCCAGATCTAAGTCTTCACAATGCATAAAATATTTCTTATCCATAGCACCAACTTGTTGCAAGGCTTCATGTTTTACCAGCATAAAAGCTCCAGAAATAGCGTCTACTGGAACGGCATCGGAAGGTAGTGGAGTTTTGTGAAGGCGAAAGTCCCCGCTGGGAAACACATGCCCAAGGTTTAACGTTTGCATTAGACTGCGCCAAGGTGTCGGCACTTTACGTCTAGCACCTGCTTGTTCACTACCATCTGGATTAACTATTAAAGGTCCCACCATACCTACACTTGCATTTTGGTGAAGCACCTGTACAAGGTTTTCAAGGGTATTTTCTTGAACAATGCAATCAGGATTTAAAAATAAGATATGTTTTCCCTGAACATATTTTAAAGCTTGGTTACAAGCTCGAGAAAAACCAATATTTACCCTGTTCCAGAGGATTTTTAAGTTACTATAGTTTTTTTCTACAGCTTTTAAAGCCACTACACTTTCATCAGTAGAGGCATTATCAACTAAAATAACCTCGAGCTGCAAGTTACTAGCAAATATACTTTCAAGGCATTCCTTGATACAAATTCCAGCGTTAAAATTAACAACAATAACGGATAATAAATTTTTATTTATCATTTCCACCAACGTTTTTGGAGTAATTTTTTATCCATAACACGCCAAAGATTAATTATAACAGATTTTTTTTGCTTTTGTATATACTTACGTTTTTGCCAAATTTGAGGCAAACCCTTAATAGCATCGTACTTGGCTTTACAGATTACCTTGGCTCTTCCTCTTAATGAAAATCTTAGCAAGGTTATTACATTCATAAGCAAGTGATAAGGTAAAGTTATCAGCAGCAAGGGTAAAGGCATATTCTTAAAAAATGCCCAAACCAAATTACGATGACCATAGTAAATGGCAAAATCGCTGTGCCTACCACCAGTTGAACCCGAACCCACATGATGCACTACAGCCAAGGGCACATATAAGCAACGATTTCCTCTAAGGCGCAATCTAAATCCCAAATCAACATCTTCAACATAGCTAAAAAAGTCTTCATCAAAACCTCCTACTTCTTCAAAAGCCTTGCGAGAATAGAGTGCAGCAGCAGCACAAGGTGAAAAAACCTCACAAGGTGTATCAGGTACTGACTCAGCAGATAGGTTAAAACCCCGTCGCCAGATAAGCCCTGAAAAATGGTAATTGTCTCCTGCTCCATCAATCAAGTGAGGGTTATGGTATTGCAATTGCTTGCTGGCAAAGCAACTGTACTCTGGGTGAGTTTTGATAGCTTTTGCTAGGTGCTCGAGCCACCGTGGTTCTGGAAAAGCATCAATATTCAATAAAGCTACCCACTCACTTTGAACATTCTTGATGGCTTCGTTATTTGCTTTGGCAAAACCAACATGAGTAGGTAGATGAATAATTTCTACAGGCAAGGCATGAGTATTTAAGTCACTTGGGAAGTTTTGACTACCATCATTAACAATAATTACCTGTGTAGGTTTTAGGGTTTGCTTAGCTAACGAATTTAAACAGTTGTCTAGATGATCATTACTGTTCCAGTAAGGTAATATAACTGTAATATCTGTTCCCATAAATTTAGATGCTCATGCTATAAGGCAGTACCGAATTGACACTCCTACTGAACATAATACGCAAAAGTGTAGTTCAAGTTCCAAGCATAATTATTTCACATAAACTCAACCTTTTTTAGCCACTTACCTTCTCAGAATACTTGAGGTACAGCATTGTTATAAAAGCATGAAACAAATGAGACTGCAAATAGGCAATAGGATGGCAAAAAGTACTTGTGAGCGGTTAATTCAACAGCGTTTTGAGGCTGTGGGCTTGCATTAGAGTGAAAATGATTTCAACTATCTAATAAGCTTATGTTTAGTCTAGGTCAATGGTAGTTTTGATGACTCTTTCTTCTACTATATATAGAAAATGTGCCCTGCTAAGCCTGTTAGCCGCATTGTTATTTTTAGTTGGATGCCAAGAAATATCCCCCCCTATTGATAATTTGGTTCCACCTGTAATAGATCCTGATACCAATCCTGATCCTAACTCTGATGGTGACTTAGACCCTGATCTTGGTGCCAATCCTGACGCTTATCCTGATCCAGATACCGACCCCGACCCTGATACCGATCCTGACGCAAATACTGACCCTAATCCTGATGCCGACCCAGATACCGACCCAGATACCAACCCAGATACCAACCCTGATTCTGATACCGACCCAGATACCAATCCAGACCCTGATCCTGATACCGATCCTATCCAGCCAACCACTCTATCTTCTGACCGTATTCACATTTTTTACTACCCTTGGTATGGCAACCCTAGCTTTGATCTAGGTAAACCAAATATAAGTAGTAGTGGCTGGCGTCACTGGCAACAAGCTCTAAAAGAAAATGAACCCCTTCCTGATAACATAGGCTCAAATTGTTACCCTTCTTTAGGAGCTTATAGCTCTAGCAGTCAGCAAGTACTCGACCAACATATGAGCTGGATTAAAGATGCTGGTATAGGAGTCATAGTTATGAGCTGGTGGGGGAAAAACTCTTGGGAAGATCAGCACACTTTACAAGTACTCGATACTGTACATGCACATGGTTTAAAAGCTGCTTTTTTACTCGAGCCCTACAAAAACAGCTCTATTCCCAAGCTCAAAAAGGATATTAGTTATATCTACACAAAATACGGCAATCATCCTGCTTTTTACCGAGTTAGTAAACCTACTAGATATGGCCCCTCAACAAAAGCTCGAGGTGTATTCTATGTATTTAATGTTGGACCTATAAGCTCTTTTAGTAAGTGGCGCTCTATGCTAGGAAGCATTCGAGGCACGGCTAATGATGCTATTGTCCTTTCTTTAGGATCAAGCTCTAACCCCATAGAGGATGGCCACTTTGATGGTATTTATACTTATGGAGTTCATGCTGTTGGCAGAGATCCTTTTACTGGATTTGCCAAGAGGTCTAAAGCTAGCAATGGTATTTTTGCTCCAAGTGTAGGACCCGGTTATGATGAGACTCGAGCTGTTCCTAGTAAAAGTCGCTTTACTTCTCGAGACAAAGGTGCTTACTATGATAGATTATGGAAGACCGCAATTGACTCTGGATCAGAGTGGATAACTATTACTTCATTTAATGAGTGGCACGAAGGAACTCAAATAGAGCCTGCTACTGTTAAATCTGTTCGAGGTTTCACCTACGATGATTATGAAGGTGCTTATAATCTTTCAGGTCAAAAAGCTGAGTTTGCTTATCTAGATAGAACATATCATTGGGTGAGCGAGTTTGTAGCTGTATCTGAGGGGGAGCAGCTTAGTAGTAGTGAAAAGGCTAAGCTAATAGTGGCTGATACTAACAGTAGGTCAGTTTTGGAAATTTTAGATAGTAGCGTTTTCTCAAGAAATAGAACTAGTAACAAAATTTTCAACACTAGCATGTTGGCGCACTGGTTGACAATCTGGAACTTGAACTAGCTCGAGCAACTAAAAGTTATTTTGAATAACCCTGCCAAAAAGATTTTTGGCAGGGTATTTTTGAGGATTTTCAAGAAGTTAGAGTGTATTGTAAAGAGTAAATGAATCTTTTTCTATCACCTTTTCTGCTAGTTTAGTAGCGTACAGTTTCTGCTTAGACTTTTCAGATGGCCAACCTGCTATATTAGCGTGCCTTGGCGGCTCATTATCATAAATAATCTTAAGACTTTCTTCTGAAGATTCAATTTCTTCAACAGTTAAGGTTGCATAACCATATAGAGTTTTACCACTTTTCCTAACTACTTCTTTGCCAAGGCGTTTTACTTCTTCCAGCCCAAATCCATCTATCCGAAATACAGAAAGCTCCTCATAGGGGTAAGGGGTAAATAAATCAGGTCTAGGTGTTTTGTCTTTACGAAAGTGCCTTTTAGTTGTCGCAAACCTGCCTAACGGAATGTCTGGGGCTAATTGCTTCTCTATATTCAACCTTTTAAGTAAACTCTTTGAATATATTGAGCAATTGCATGAGGAAATCCATCAAGAAGCGTTTCTGTACCATGTATCTCAACATTATAACCAAAAAGACCAGCATATGAAATTCTATTTTTACCTATACTAACACCAAATACCCTATAAGGCCCACCTCGCCAATCAAATGATATTTCTCCGTCTGGATCAACCCCTATTTCTGGGAAAGGAAGGTCAGGCGTAAGAAAATCAGCAAATATAGAAGCATTTCTATAAACTATTGGACTTACAGCAAGAGCATTGTAACCATCCCAGTTATTTTCAAAGCAGTCTTCAACTGCATCAAATAATTCTTGCGCCAGTTTTTCCTTAAACCATTTCTGGGAAAAGCCCTGCGAGGCCTTTTGGGCTTCTGCTAAATTGGCATGTACTATTTTTGCTTCATCACTAATACCACTATTTCCAACAATGGCAGAAAAATAATTTGTACTATCACGTGGATTCAAAGTAGCTAAATTCATATAAGTAACTCAACCATCTTTTCGCTAATACTCTCAAAGAATATTTTCGTCCTAAACTCTCTGAGTTGCTCGAAAGTCTGTTTAATATTGGCTTCATTTTCTGGATTTAATCTATCAAACTCTTTAACTACATCTAAATCTAAAATGATTGTGGCATAATTTGAATCAACTGTTGATAAGAATGGTGTTTGAGTAATAATACCAACAAAATTGCTCTCATGATTTTGAATTTGAATGCGAGTGAGGAAATTAGTTATCGTAGCATCCAGATTTTTAGGTATTGAAGGTAAAGCTTCCAAATACTCATTCAAATTAGTAGCACTTTTGGGTATATTTAGATGATTTATATATCTTAGCGTAAGTCGATTTATGTTTTCAGGCTTACAAGTATCTTTGTACAACTTCCAGAATTTCAAAGCTTTTGGGAAAATGTCATCCCATTTTGTATAAGGAGCAAGTTTATTAAAAGTAAACCTATCAGCTTTTAACTGTAATACTTCAGCTTTATTTTTATTTTTTAAGATATAGCCCATCAGGCCTTTATGTCTAATTTGGCCAGAAAGTTTATCTCCAGCTTCTGCTCGCATTTCCCCTTTAATAAATCTTTGTGGAGTTATATCTGGATACTCATCTCTCAAGGAGTCACTTAAGTTCTTGAGTTCTGAATAGTCAAATGTTGAAGGCAAGCTAACTTGAAACTCAATTACAGCTTCGGTAATAGGGGCTTTATTAAGATTGCGAGGCTTAGCCATATAACTTGATTATAACCTGCAAATATTTACTAATTGGATTAGCCTTGTAGCACAATGTTGTAAATAAAGCAAGAGAAAGTGGGAACAAAATGTGAGTAGTAAAATTAAGATGGGTATATACCAAAAGCTCATTAGTTGAAGGGAAAACCGCTGACCACTGAGCTTACATACTTGCTTACTAAATTCATTGTAGAATAAACCCCTATCTATTTTTCATAGCTAGAACTAAATGATGCCAAGAACTTAATAAATTATGACCATTAATGAACTAAATGTAGAACAGTATAGGTACTTTAAAAAGTATTTTAAGAACTTTTATAGAAAGCGTGCTTAGTTATACAAGAAGCCTTACACATGAACAACACCATCATAATTGGATTATTTAGCTTCGCTGTTGTAGCTTTAGCTGCAAAACAAATAGGGCAACTCTTTAAGTATTTCAGATTGCCACTTATAAGTGGCTTTCTCTTTACGGGTATAGTGGCAGGGCCTTTTTTAATTAACCTTATTCATTTTGAAGTGCTCGAGTACCTTCACTTTATCGATGAAATTGCCCTTGCTTTCATTGCTTTTACAGCAGGAAGTGAACTTTTCCTAAAAGAGTTAAAGCACCTTTATAAAAGCATTATTTGGGTGACTTTGGGATTAGTAGCTTTTACTTTGAGCCTAGGAACTCTAGCCGTTATGTCACTAGCTAAATATATTCCTTTTATGCAAAACATGTCTGTCAACAGTCATTTTGCAATTGCTATTTTGGTTGGGACAATTCTGGTAGCACGCTCACCCTCAGTTGCTATTGCCCTCATCAATGAACTTCGTGCCAAAGGCCCTTTTACTCAAACTGTTTTAGGGGTAACAGTAATTACAGATGTAGTGGTAATTACCTTATTTGCCCTCAATGTTTCAGTAGCTAATACTCTTTTGACAGGGCATGGTTTTGATCTAATCCTTATTTTAGAAATTGTACTCGAGCTACTAATTTCCTTTTTCCTAGGCTATCTAATAAAACAAATTTTAGTGATGATAATGGCAGGTCTCTCATCAGCTAAGATCAAAATAGTAGCAATTCTCACTATAGGTTATCTTAGTTTTTGGTCTACCTCACAAATATCACTCTTTGCCAATAACCTATTACATTTTGACCTTAATATAGAACCTTTACTAATATGCATGCTTGCAGGCTTTTTGTTAACAAACTTTAGTAATCATCGGAATGAGTTTTCAAGTTTATTACATAAAAGTAGTTTACCTATCTATGTAGCTTTTTTCACCTTAGTAGGGGCTTCTTTAGAGCTTGATATTTTAATAAAAACTTGGTCCATTGCACTAGCCCTTTTCTCTGTTCGTCTTATAGCAATTTTTCTAGGGAGTCTAACAGGTGGTATGCTAGCAGGTGCACCTTGGCAGCACAATCGTATTCGTTGGATGGCTCTTATTACCCAAGCAGGGGTAGGATTAGGTCTAGCTAAGGAAATGGCAGGGAGTTTTCCTGATTGGGGGCCTTCTATTGCTACTATTATCATCTCAGTGATTATTTTAAATGAGCTAGCTGGTCCTCTATTTTTTAAATGGGCTATAACTCTAGTTGGTGAAGCCCATACGAAAGCACAATCTCATGAATTTGATGGTGTTCGTGACACTATAATTTTTGGACTAGAAAGGCAAGCTTTTGTTTTAGCAAGACAATTACAAGCTCACCATTGGCAAGTTAAAATTGCAGATACCAAAACTCGTGAAGGTAGTTTTGCTGCTGAAGATGTGGAAATTCACACTATTAATCAAATTGATTTAGAAAGCTTAAAAGAGTTAGGTACAGAACATGCTGATGCAATAGTTTGCTTATTACTCTCTGATGATGAAAATTATCAAATTTGCGAGCTTGTTTATGAACACTTTGGTATAGAAACAATGGTGGTACGCTTAAATGACCGTGCTAACTTGGAACGCTTTCAAGAACTCGGGGCTTTGATAGTTGATCCTAGCACTGCTACAGTACAGCTACTGGAAGAGTTTGTACGCTCACCTTCAACTACTTCATTACTATTAGGTATGGAAAGTTCTCAGGATATAGCTGAAGTGGAGGTAAGAGACCCTAATCTTCACTGTGTACTTTTGCGCGACATTCGTTTGCCCTTAGATACTTTGGTTTTATCAGTTAAAAGGCAAGGGAAAGTGTTGATTTCTCATGGTTATACTCGACTCGAGCTTGGTGACAAAATAACTATTGTGGGTTCATCACAGAGCCTAGAAGAAGTAATGCTACGTTTTGAAATATAGACTGGTATGTAAAAGTTTTTGCGAATACACTTCAATGCATTCCCTTTACTCCGCTCTAGGTCAGGCTAGGGTAAATCCTTTACCGCACTACCTTCACTACACTCTAGGACAAGCGAGGGTAAATTTTGCGTAATTGTCGCTTAGAAAGTAACCTGAAAATAGTAACCAGCACAGTAAAGTCCTACTGACTACTGGCTTATAGCTGCTCATTTCGAATTTCAACAAAAATTCACAAGTATGCACGTCTAGGTAATTAGATGTAAATCAGGTCTTGTCAACTGAACAAACTTCTGATAAACTAGCTCTTGCCCAAATTTAGGGCATGCATTCGGTGGTAGCTCAGTGGTAGAGCGATCGGCTGTTAACCGATTGGTCGTAGGTTCGAATCCTACCCGCCGAGCCAAAATTTAATTCACTAGCTTTATTCTCTCAGCTATAATTATATAGTGTTTAAACTTGAATTAGAGTAATTTGCCTCTACAATCTCAACTTTATCTACCCCTGCTTTAGATATTAATTACTTTATGTTTTTATGATGAAACGCTTAAGGCAATCTTTTAGCCTCCCAATTTAGACAGATAGATATCAAAGAATATAAAGTGAGATAGTAACCTTGCTCATTTCTCATCAATCACGTATAATCACTTCGAGTTGAATGATATAGCAAGAAAGGATTGTGTATACTGTGAAGTACATTATTTTTCTAGTAAGTGTGTTGGTTTTCGCTGGTGCAGTATTTGCCCAACAACCAAGAATACCAGAAGGAGTTAGGTGTCCCCGTGACAATCTGAAGGTTTGTCTCGACAATTTAGCAATTGCTTATGATGAACTTTTTCAAGAAACAGTAGCCTATAAAGAAGTGGATGCAATTAATCAGGTTATAAATAGCGAAATTAATACTTGTGAAGCTAACTTAGCTGATACTAACGCTATTCTTGAAGAGGTAGTAGCTGAAAGAGCTAGTCTTCAAGCTGAATTAAGTAGTTTAAGAGCTCGACTTAGCTCTTCTGAGATGGATATGGTTGCAGCAGGAAGTGAAGTTGAGCTATCAGCTTTATACGCTACCATTGAACAGCTTAGAAGTGAAAACAGTGCTTTGAGCAGCCAATTACAATTAGCACAGCAACAAGTTACTGCTTTAAGTTCAATCTCACAATCATCATATTCGTATGAAGCAAGCGCTAGTTCTTCAGAGGAAGTTACAATAGAATTAGCACAATTGCGCTTACAGCTCGATGCCCTTTTGCTCGAAAATGAAGCTTTAAAGGCAGCCCACGTTGTGCAACCACAGGTACAAACAGTTGTTCAAACAGAGACAGTAACTGTTTACCCTGATGACTACTATGCCCTTCGTGATCAGATTGCCCTATTACAGTCACAAGTTGGGCAGGTACAAACAGTTACAGAAACAGTAACTGTTTATCCCGATGACTACCATGCCCTTCGTGCAGAAAATGAGCAGCTCCGTCAAGCTCTCTCTAGCCAAGCTCCTATGCAAACTGCTCCTGCTCCAGTAATGCCTGCACCCGTACCTGAGAAGTAAAGCTCCTTATAATTACAAAAAATTCTTAACTTTTGTGAATATCTAAATACCTCTTTCTTATACCTTTTATCTTATGGTAAATGCTTAGAGGTAGTAGCATAAAAGCCAGTAGCTACTTATGAAGTTTTGCTTACTGGCTTTTTATTTATATTATGACTGTAGAAGACTGTAGGTAACATCAGGTTTTATCTAGTGATGTTATTAATGTTAATTCAAACTAAGCAAAGGCGTAAATCCTAGTTGTAAATACTTGCTAAAATAATTAGTAATTATCCTTGAATGTATGGCATTTAGTATTCCTTCTAAAGTTAAGATTATAATTAAAGTTGGAGGCTCATTAGGAATAGACTATGATGCCCTATGTAATGACTTAGCTGAACTTTACAAAAAAGGGGATAGTCTTATTCTTGTTCACGGTGGTAGTGCTGAAACTAATGACGTTGCTGAAGCTCTAGGCTACCCTCCCAAATTTATTACCAGTCCTAGCGGCTATACTAGTAGGTTTACTGATAGGAAAACCTTAGAGATTTTTGAAATGGTTTACTGTGGTAAAATGAATAAAGGTATAGTTGAACGCTTACAAAAATCAGAAGTTAATGCAGTAGGCCTATCAGGGCTTGATGGTAGGATCTTTGAGGGTAAACATAAGGATAAAGTAAGAAGTGTTGAGAAAAATAAGATTAAAGTTTTGCGTGGTGATCATACTGGTACTGTAGAAAAGGTCAACATTGAGCTTATTACCTTACTTTTAGATAATGGTTACTTACCAGTGCTAACTCCACCGGGGGTAAGCTATCAAGGTGTAGCAATTAATGTAGATGGTGATAGGGCAGCAGCAGCATTAGCTAAGGCCCTGAAGGCTGAAACTTTACTTTTGCTTTCCAATGTACCGGGTTTACTTAAAGACTTTCCTGACGAAGCCAGTCTAATTAGTAAAATTCCTGCTAATGAGGTAGAAAATTATCTAGAGTTTGCTCAAGGGCGTATGAAGAAAAAGGTTTTGGGTGCCAAAGAAGCATTAGCAGGAGGAGTTAAGCAGGTTATTTTAGGAGATGCTAGAGTAAAGAACCCTATACAAAATGCACTTGCTGGTAATGGTACAGTTATTATATAGGTGCACAAATGCAAAAATTTCTTACAGGTATATTAATTTTATTACTGACACGTTTTCTGGATAAGGTATCTGCACAACACCTTTATTTCCTTGCTCTTGAACACGAATTACTGGATACTAATGACTTATCAGCTATAAAGATTTCTTCCTTTTATGTGTTAAAAGGCTTTTGGAATATCTTTTGGTGGTTTTTATTTATTACTAGTATTATACTTTCTGTAGGTTACATGTTTGCTAGTCGTTCCATAGATGAAGAATTATCCGATTCCGAACCAGAAGATGATGATGACAGTAAAGAAACTATACCTTCAAAAAGCAAGCGTCCTACTCGAGCTAGTAAGCGTTACAAAAGCAAACGCTATGAAGTGTAATCCTCGGCTTGGTAAAACATGAATATTAATGTATACTTAATTCTAGCTATTTTACTACTAATACAAGTCATTGACAAGATTCTAGCGCGACTGCTTTATTTTAAGGCTCTTGATGTAGGACTATTCCCTGCTGGCAGCATTGAAGATCTGTTTCACAATAATGATTTTGGATTTTTACTGGGGCTCTGGAACATACTGTGGTGGATATTACTTATTGCTTGTCTGGTAGGTTGGGCTCTCACTTTATTTTTACTAAACTATATAATTAAATAAATAAGGAATTTAGGATGAAAAGTCAAGATATTCTTGAACGTGATTCTAAGTACAACTCAGGTTTGTGGAATCCAGATCTGGTACTTACTCATGGCAAGGGAATAAAAGTTTATGATGCTGATGGCAATAAGTACATTGATTGTTTAGCTGGGATTGCTGTTGCTAGTATAGGGCATGCCAACGAGCGCTTGGCAAATGCTATTGCTGAGCAAGCAAAGTGTTTAATTGTCTGTTCGCAAATGCATGCTAATGACATGCGAGTGGCCTTTTATGAAAAGCTTATGGATTTTATGCCTCAAAGTATGAACTTAAAGCGAGTTTTTATGGCTAACTCTGGCTCTGAGGTCAATGAGGCTGCTTTGAAATGGGCTCGAGCAGCTACAAACAGAAGCAAATTTGTAGCTGCAAAACGTGGCTTCTCGGGCAGAACTATGGGTGCTTTATCTATAACATGGGAAAAGAAATACAAAGATCCCTTCAAACCTTTAAGGTATGAAGCAGATTTTATTAAATTTAACGATATAGAAGAGCTTGATAAAGCTGTAACAACAGAAACAGCAGCGGTTTTCCTCGAGCCTGTTCAAGGTGAAGGAGGCATGCATATAGCTCAAAAAGATTTTTTACAAGCAGCAAGGGAAATTACCCAAGCACGTGGTGCTTTATTAATCATGGATGAGATACAATCGGGTGTGGGACGCACAGGCAAATTTTTAGCTTGTGAGCACTTTGACATAAATCCTGATATGGTGACGCTTGCCAAAGGGCTAGGCGCTGGTTTTCCTATAGGAGTGCTACTCATGACTGAAGATGTAGCATTAAAAATGCCTAAAGGTGGTCACGGCACCACTTTTGGAGGTAGCGCTTTAGCCTCAGCTGCTGCTTTAGCTGTTTTAGAAGAAATAGAAACCAACAATCTAATAGACAATGCTGGAGAAGTAGGTAATTACTTTCAAGAAAAATTAACTCAATTGAACTCACCAAAAATACGCAGTGTGCGGGGGCTTGGCCTTATGATTGGAGTAGAGTTTAAAGAGAAAGTAGCCCCTTACATAAAGGCTCTTAGGGCAGAAGGAGTACTTACAATAAATGCTGGAGCAACAGTACTTCGCTTTGTGCCTCCTTTAATTATTACTAAAGGTGATGTAGATGAAGTAATAGCTTGCTTAAATAAAGCAATTTAATTTATTTACAGTGCGGAGAGACAGTAAAGTCCATACACATAGTTAAATAAGCAGACATGATAAGATTGTGGATTATGTCTGAAACTAAAAGTCATTTTAAAGATGCACTTACTGACATTACTGACATGTCAGACTCTAGCTATGACATCAACGAAGTTAAGCATCAGTATCGAGAATTGCGTAATAAAAAACGTAAAAATTTTCGTAGTGAAGGTAATTTGGACGAAGATGGCGAGGCTTTTAAAAAAGCTTTTGATAGACAGATCATGGGGCGTTTACTTAAGCATTTGCGTCCTTATGTAAAACAAACTCTCTTAGCCATATTATTGCTAGGGTTGTACAGCGCTATAGTACCTATCTTCCCTTACTTAATGCAGCTTTCAATTGATCGTTACATTAACCCCACCACAGAACCTTTTTCTGGCATGCAAATTGAAGCAAGGTTTAATGGCCTTGTCCTTTTACTGGTAGTTTACTTTGTACTTAGGTTAGTAAGCTTTGCCTTGCGCTATGGTTACACTTATTTGATCTCTTGGCTAGGACAGTATGTCATTTATGATATTCGCAAAGAGATCTTTGCCAAGATTCAAAGGCTTCATCTAGGTTTTTTTGACCGCACACCTGTAGGCCGCCTTATGACCCGCATTACTAGCGATACTGAGGCTATCCAACGGATGATTTCTGATGGGGTAGTTGGCCTCATTGCTGATGTTGGCCTCATGATAGGCATTATGATCTATATGTTTAGAATTAATTGGCAGTTAACCTTAGTTACTTTAGCTGTTATGCCCTTACTTTTTTTAAGCCTTAACTTCTTACGCTCTCGTTTACGCGATGCCTACCGTGTTGTGCGTTTACGCCTTTCTCAATCCAATACTTACCTGCAGGAAAACCTAACGGGTATGAAAACAGTACAGCTTTTCAACCGTGAAAGCAGGAATCAGCAAAAATTTGATAAAATAAATCTTGACTTATTAGAGGCTTATATAGAACAAGTGCGTTGGTTTAGTCTTTTTTGGCCTACAGTTAAGATGGTTGGTGGACTTGCTACAGTTTTAATTCTTTTTTACGGAGTACAGGCCCTAGATGATGGTGTAAGCAGTACTATAACCATTGGTGTATTAACTTCTTTTTTGTTTTATTCTAATATGTTTTTTCGCCCTATTCAGGATTTATCCGATAAATACAATATTATGCAGGCAGCCATGGCCTCTTGTGAGCGCATATTCGGACTGCTAGATACAGAAGAGGCTATAGTCAATAAACCTGAACCTACACAGTTTGAGACTAGCTTTCGTGGCGAAGTTGTTTTTGAAGACGTTTGGTTTGCTTATGACAAGGAGGATTGGGTACTGCGTGAGGTAAGCTTTAAAGTAGCCCCCGGCGAATCAGTAGCTTTTGTAGGGCATACAGGTGCAGGTAAAACCACTATCATTAGTCTGGTTAGTCGTTTTTACGATGTCCAGCGTGGCAGTGTTAAAATTGATGGGAAAGATGTACGCGATTATGAGCAAGTCGAACTCCGCAAGCATATTGGTATAGTTTTACAAGACCCTTTCTTATTTAGTGGCACTATTAAGAGCAACATAACTTTAAATGATGATTCTATAGCCTTAGACAGAGTTATTGAGGCTGCTAAGTTTGTAAATGCTCATGAGTTTATTAATCGTTTACCTGATGGGTATAATACTGAGGTGCTCGAGCGCGGTGCAGGTTTTTCAACAGGACAAAAACAGCTTATAGCTTTTGCAAGGGCGCTAGTACAAAACCCTGATATTCTTTTAGTTCTAGATGAAGCGACAGCAAACATAGACACTGAAACTGAAGAGCTTATACAAGATGCTCTTAAGAAACTCATGCAGGGCCGTACAAGCATTGTAATTGCCCATAGACTTTCTACAATTCAAGATGTCAATAGAATTATGGTTATGCGGAAAGGGAAATTAATCGAAAGAGGTAATCACTTTGAACTTTTAAAGCAAGACGGTTATTACCGTAGGCTTTACGAGCTTCAATATCGGTGAATTTTAGGATGCCTCTAACTCAAGCTATCATATTGCCATTGATATGTTTCCAAATTACAAAACCCTTTTGTACTAAACTTAACCCCTTCGGCTTCTAAAAGTTTAAGTTGCAAATCACCAAAGCCCACCCGATAAGTGGAAATACCTCCTTTAGCATTAACAACTCGGTGCCAAGGTAATTCACTTTCTTTTAGACCATGCATAATCATACCCACTTGTCTAGCAGCACTGGGATGTCCTGCTAAAAGAGCGATTTGCCCATAGGTGGCAACTTGACCCTCAGGGATTTGTTTCACTATAGACAAAACTTTTTCTCGAAAACCTTGCATCAATCCTCTAACAATTTCTTTATAGCTTCATTTACTTTTTTTATAGCTGTTGGGATATCCCAAGCGGCTTTGTTACTTTCACCTACAATGTTACTAACACTTCTGAGTTCTGCAAAGGGTGCTCCTAATGCCATGCATACTTGAGCAGCAGCAGCACCTTCCATAGATTCAATGCTAACATCAAAACGTTCCTGTAATACTTCAGCCTCCTCAAAACTGCCAGTAATCACCTCACTAGTACCAAAAATACAAGGTACAGCTCCTGTTAATTGTTGCACTCTATCAGTTAGCTTGTTATTTGTGGGTATCTTGTTGTAAAAATTCGTTTTCCCTTCAATAAGCGGGAACCCAAGAGCTTGCATACCTTGCCAACCATTTTTTAGCCTAATACCTGAATCGAGATGTATTTCATAAGTGGCTATTGCTAAATGACCAATTGCTAAGAACGCTCCTAAAAAAGCCCCACCTATACCAAATTGAATAACACTTTTAGGTTTTAGCTGAACTATAGCTAAGGCCAAAGTTGCAGCAGTATTAACTTTACCAACACCACTATGAACAAGGTAAAAGTTTTTATTTTGGCAATTACAACTATAAAGGTTTCCCAAAGGGAAATCAAGCGGCATACATTTAGCATGCTTATGTAAAGGGCTAGCTTCTAGTTTAGTTGCTGTAATAAAAAGATCTTGTGTTATCAACTTGTTCCCAGACTCTGTTTCGGAACACATACCTTGGATGCTCTGCGTCCTTTGCTCCAATTGCTTATAGGACGCAGAGCGTCCAAATATAGCTCTCCTAGGCAGAGTCTAAATAATGCTTGGAAAACCTTGAAGTTTTGATCTTTTACAGACTATATATTCACTCTCAACTCGTGTGTAGCATGATTCTTCTAGCAAGTTCTTGAAAAGCCTCCTCAACATTTTGGCCTGTTTTGGCACTTGTTTCTAAAATGGTCCAACCTCTATCAATAAGAGGGGCAAGTATATCATCGTTTACCTCCCACTGTTCTTTAAGATCAGCTTTATTAACAAGCATAATAAAAGGTATGTCTCCAATGGTAAGTTTGGTACGATCTTGTAAGCTGATAGCAGTGTCTATAGTGCTGGCTCTTGTTCCATCAGTAACAAGAAAATACCCTGAAGCACCACGTAAGTATGAAGTTTGCATTTGCTGAAATTTATCTTCTCCATAAAGATCCCAAAGAATGAGGTTAATAGTATTTTCGTCTATTCTAACGGCCTTTTTATCTATTTTCACCCCTATAGTTGAGTGATACTTTTCAGAAAAAATGCTACGTACATAGCGGGCTACTAAACTCGTTTTCCCTACAGCAAAGGACCCTAGCATACAAATTTTTTTCTGTATCATTGCTAGAAACTTACCTTAAAAGATACTTTGCCAACTTTGCTAGATTCTTCGTTATATTCTGGCATTGAATCTAAACCTAGAATTCTGATGTTTAGCTTGATTGGCAAATCCTCTGTTATATTTTCAAGAACATGCCAAGCTCGAGCTACAGCAAGTGCACGTCCTCTATATTTACAATTGAAATCATCACCATAACCAATGGCAAGCACTTCTACATCATATCCTAAAGATAAGCTCTGGCTATGTAAATTAATAAAATTTTGCTTGATTAAGTTAAGGGTGTCTTCTTGACCTTCAATTAAGACATCACTTTTTTCTTTAAAGTAGAGCTGTTCTGATTCTAGATTTTGAATAAGCGCATTAAAATCTAATTGTTGATTACTATACAATTCTGAAGTATCAACCCTCTCAATACCTATTATTTTCTGGGTTGTTTGCAGAGCAACCTCTCGCCAAGAATTAGAAACACTACCTGTTAACTTAAGTATGCCATCTTGTAAGGACAAAGTTACACTTGGCGGCGGTTTAATGGCTTGCTTAACTCGCTTTAGTATAATAGTCTCATCAAGTGTGTGATAAGCCTCCCAAGAATCTCTAATCCTATCTGGATTTATGCCATAAGCTAATAAAATGTCACTAGGCCTTTCAGCTAGAGGATCTAGTAAACCTCTAAGTTGGTAAGTATTCCAAGTTCTTTTAGCTTTGGTAACAACAATTCCCCCCTTACCTTCAAGGGCATTTAAGGCCTGTGACCAATTGTAATTGCGCAAAATTTCACTGACGCTGAGAGTTAATAGAAAAATGCTAATAAAAGCTAATGCTATCCACAACATAAAATTAGGCCGACTAGCTGGTTTCGCAAAATTTGAAGTTAAGCAGGCTTTTAAGGGGCCCTCAGCTTCTCCAAAAGGGGTAGTGTCACCAGTAAAGTCTTTAAGATCCTTACCAAAGCGCATTTGCAAAAGTGAAGCAGTGCGCTGCAAATTGTCATTTAATTCAGCAGGTACAAGACCACGTACAACTGCTGCAATAAATACTTCTTCATCTTGCTCTATAAGAACTGACAATTCTCCTACTTTGAAATTGCTTAAAGTTTCACTTGGTTCTACCTCAAAAGAGTGGTGTACGAAGTCCCGAATGGCAGTAAGCATTCCTGAAATCAGGTCCCCATCACTTGCTTGCTCATTGTCAATAATAACTTGTTTAAGTAAAATTCCTGTTTTAGTGTGAATGAGGAAGATCTGTTCAACACGGTAAATAAGGGTTTTAGCAAGGACTATTTCACTAAAAGGCCTGCCCGTTCGCCATGCCTCTAAGCGCCAACTCAAGTTAAAACTGTGGTCAAGTATACGGTTTAAGTTAGTTAATAAATCATTAAAGGTTTCAAGCACAATAAGCCTGACACTGCGACGAATTGTAGGTAACATCTTTGCAGCTAAAGCATCGGGATCTTGTTTGCTTAATGAATCAATAGTTTCTTCAATGGTGGGGGCTAAAAGTTGAGCAAATAACTGATCATCCTTGCCACGTCTAGCTATAGCTTCAGGTAAAGTTTCCTTAATACGCTCAGTGAAAAGCTCAGGATCGTTGAAATTTTCTCTAAGTTTCTCTAGCTCTATTTTTTGCTCACCAGTTAGAAGCGAAATTAAGGCGTCAAGCTCCGAAGTGCTTATGGTTTCTTGGGAGGAGACCTCTAGATTCCCACTACCTTCAGGTGATTTTGAATTAGAAGTGATTTTCTTTTCTTTTTCTTCCATTTAGCAGTGAGTTCCATAACCTCAAAATTATTGCTCGAGTCCACACCCATAAGCGTACTACAAAAGATACCTGAGAGGGCTTTTCTGCTGATTGTATGTTTAAGCTTTCACAATAGAGGCGAATCTCCTCAGGGATTTGTTCCAACAGATCGATCTTTAAACTCTTTTCACGTCTCAGCATTTCACCTTCAAGTCTTTTGAGTTCCGTCACAATTCGTGTAACTGGGTAAGAAAGTGATTTTTTAGAGCTTTGTTATACTCAGATGCATCTTCTTTAAATTTCTCCAACTCGTTAGATGATTGTTTTGAGTACTCTAGTATCAACCTTTGTAGAACTTGATCGCTTCCTAATGTTTTTTGCTCGAGTTCACTTAGTTTTAAATTCCATTGATCAGCATATTCTTGTAAACCTTTTTGTAATTGTTCGTAAGTATTTTTATTTTCTACTTCTTGAGAGCCTAGCCCTAACTGTAGGGATTTAAAATGCCCTCTAATTTCTGCTAGCTCACTAGATTGTAAATTTTGGCTTTGCTCAACTTTCTTTTCCAGCTTACTAAGTCTCATAGTCAAATCTTGAGAGGCTGTTTGCAATTTCTGCAAGTGCTCATCAGCCTTTTCACGTTTTGCTTGCTCGAGCCCTAAAAACTGCTTAAGAGAACTAATCTCCTCGTAAATAAACTTTTCAAGCTCATTTATGCGCTCCTCAAACTGGCTTTGGGAACTCTTATCAGCTAGATCTTTTTCAAGGCAAGTGACTTTCTCTTCTAAACTGCCAATTTGTGAGCCAATAAGAATATTGCGTATTTGTTCTAACCGTTCCTCCTTATTTAAGTTCATAATCTTCTGCTTTTTTCACCGCACATTTATCAACTTTACAGCTTACATATTTAACATCTCAATTGTTCTAAGGGGATAGCAATAAGTTCATTATGTTAAAACTATATACTATGATAGCTACAAACTTAGAAGTGAATCTTGAAAATGTTTCCTAACAATCGAAAGAAGCAAATATTTTCCAACATTTTTTCTTTAAATTCTTGGAAGTTGTTAGATGACCCTTTGGAATATGCTAGTAAATACTCTTGTAAAATTGACTCATTTTTTGTAAAACTCGCTCATTCTTAAGTGTTTTTTGCTCGAGTTCACTTAACTCTGCACGCCACTCAGTATATTTTTGCAAACTTTTATGTAAATACTCATAGGCGTTTTTGTTTTCTATTTCTTGATGATCTAAGTCTGATTTCAACGATTTAATATGCTTTCTGACTTCTGTTAACTCGCCAGATTGCAGATTTTGGCTTTGCTCAGCTTCCTTTTCCAGCTTACTAAGTTTTATGCTCAAATCTTGAGAAGTTTCTTGCAACTGCTGCAAGTATTCATTAGCTTTTTCATGCTTTGCTTGCTCGAACTCCAAAAGTTGCTTAAATAAGCTTAGCTCCTCATTAATAAACTTCTCAAACTGCCTTTTTGAGTTCTCATCAGCTACAGCCTCCTCTTGTAGCTTGCTAAGTTTTATACTCAAACCTTGGGAAGTTTCTTGCAATTGCTGCAAGTGTTTATTAGCTTTTTCATACTTCGTTTGCTCAAACCCCAAGATTTGCTTAAATGAACCAAATTCCTTGTAGATAAGCTTTTCAAGATCATTTATACGTCTCTCAAGTTGCTTTTTTGAGTTCTCGTTGGCTACATCTTTTTTTTCTAGCCTGCTAAGTTCTATGCTCAAGTTTGGGGAAGTCGTTTGCAACTGTTGCAAGCTTTCGTCAACTTTTTCATGTTTTGCTTGCTCGAGCTCCAAAAGTTGCTTAAATGAACTAAGTTCTTCATAAATAAACTTTTCAATATCATCTAGGCGTCTCTCAAGCTGCTTTTTCAATCCCTCATCGTCTAAACCCTTTTCAAGGAAAGCTAATTTCTTCTCTAAGTTGCCAATTTGTGAGCCAATAAGAATATTGCGTATTTGCTCTAAGCGTTCCTCCTTATTTAAATTCATACTTTTATCTCCTTTTTCACTATGCTTTATGTTCACCAACTTTATACAAACTAATTTAAAAGTTAATAAACTTTTTAAGGGGGCAACAGTAAGTTCATTATGTTAAAATAACACATATAATGGTAACCACAGATTTAGAAGTGAACCTTGAAAATATCTTTAAACAATCTAAGGAAGCAAGCCGTAAGCTCAATAGCGCTGACCGAAATGCTGCTTTACACAGTATGGCATTGGCTTTGCGTGCAAATACTACCCAGATAATTTCTAAAAATGCTTTAGATGTTGCTAGTGAACGTAATAAAGGTACTCCTGAATCACTTGTTGACCGTCTTACTTTGACAGAGGAACGCCTTGAAGGTATTGCAGTTTCACTCGAGCAAATTGCTAGCTTACCTGACCCATTAAATAGAGTACTTTCAGGATGGCGATTAGAGAATGGTTTAGAAGTAAAAAAGATCACTGTTCCTTTTGGTGTTATTGGCATGATTTACGAATCACGCCCTAATGTTACAGTGGATGCCGCCGCACTTACTTTAAAATCAGGCAGTAGTGCTATTTTACGTGGCTCGGCAAATGCTCTAAATAGCAATAGAATCTTAGTGGAAGTTATGCGTGAGGCCATTGCTGCAATAGGTTTACCTAGAGATGCTATTCAACTTATAGATTCTCCTGATAGGGCGTATGTTACAGCACTTCTAGAGGCCCGTGGCAAGGTTGATTTAGTAATACCCCGTGGAGGTACTAATCTTATAAACCATGTAGTGAATAATGCCAAAGTTCCGGTTATAGAAACAGGTGTAGGTAATTGCCATGTCTTTGTTGATGCTAGTGCTGATCTAGAGCAGGCAAAAAATATTGCTATTAATGCTAAAGTGCAACGTCCCGGTGTTTGTAATAGTGCTGAAACTTTGTTAGTGCATAAAGATATTGCTGCTGAGTTCATTCCTAATACTTTAGATACCTTAGCTGAAAAAGTCGACTTAGTGGCCTGTGAACGTACTAGGCAACATTACCCTCAAGCAGGCGTAGCAAATGAAGAAGACTGGAAAACAGAGTACTTAGACTACAAACTAGCAGTCAAAGTAGTTGATAGTTTGACTGAGGCAATAGATCATATTAATTACTATGGTACTATGCATAGTGAAAGCATAGTAACTCACAGTATAGAAAGTGCCAAACGTTTTCAAGACGAGATTGATGCTGCTGCAGTGTTTGTTAATGCTAGCACTAGATTTACCGATGGCTTTGCCTTTGGTTTTGGGGCAGAAATTGGCATCAGCACACAAAAGTTACATGCTAGAGGACCTATGGGTTTGGCAGAAATGGTAACTTATAAATATATCATAGATGGTAATGGACAGATTAGGACATAATAAAAATATAAAGTTCATAACTGTGGTTTTTCATGTCATCTTGACAATTAACTTGTGCTAATACTGAAGTTATGACATTCTATACTATAAATGTGAAAAGGGTGAACCTACCAAATCTAATGAAAGCGCTTGTCAATAAAACATTAAGATTGCGCAACTACACTAATGAAGGAGAACACAAGTGAATGAATCTGGAATTTCTCCACTTGCTAAAAGGCTAGCTGAAGAAAACAATGTAAACTGGCAACATCTTAAGGGCAGCGGAGATAGTGGCAAAGTTGTCGAGCGGGACGTACTTGAGTATTTGGCTCGAGTTATGGCTGGAGAAGAAGATACTAACCCCACAGCAGAACCTTTGCCTGATGGCATGGAAGCTTGGCCAGAAGATGATATAGCAGCATTCTCTCAAGAGCAAACTGCTACAAAAGTAAGTGCGGCTACTTCTGACGATGCAATTGAGTTTGCAGATGAAGATCTTATTTTTGAGGATGACTTTTCTACCACTGATGGAGATGCTCTACAAGCACAAGGAAGTCAACCTTCTGCTGGAGAAGAAGCTAGTATTGATGAAGATATTTTCTTATTTGATGACGAAGATGACTTGTTAGCTGATGTAGATGATGTTACTGTGGCTGCTGCACAAACAGATGCATTAGATGATGATTTGTTCAGAACTTTGGCTGATGAAGAAAGTCAATTGGACTTTAATGCTGAAAGCGGAGCAACTGATGTAGCAGCAACAGGCCTAACTTCTAGTAAAACTTATGAGGCCGATGATTTATTTGTTGATGAAGTTGAGCAAGTTACTGAAGAAGCAAGTAGCAGTTTTGAAAAGGTACTCGAGGCTACTGATGAAAGTATTCCTGCAACAATTACTCCGCCACCTATTACTGAAATTCCTGTACTATTGCAGGGGAACGTATTGCGCCGACATGTGCAAGTAGGAGCTTTGCTCGAGGTACAAGAGAGTATAGCTAATGAGTTAAATCTTTCAGGACTCAATCTGACAACATTTTTAATAAAGGCTTCTGCCAAAGCTTTAGAAACTCATTCCTTAGGTACAGGTAATGATCTTGCCCTTATTAATTTTACCCAAGAAAAAGCTAGCCTACATCTTGTGAAAGATGCTCACAGCAAGGATTTTAAAGCTTTAATTAAAACTCTTGATGAAGCCAAGCTAAATGAAGAGGATGTTCCTAGTGCTTCGTTGCTAGTAGCTGATTTATCAGATCATAAGCTTGATGAGGTGATGCTTAGTAAAGATGTACCTGTTTTATCTTTAGGGCTTATTGTCTCTGAGGGTAATAGCCACCAGAGCACACTATCGCTATCAGGTAATGTTGTACCAGACCAAGGTACTGCTTTTTTGGAACGTGTTGCAGAATTACTTAGTGAACCTGTGAGGCTTATACTATAGGCTCCTTATGGGTATGCAATTGATAGGTGCGTAAGAACTGCTTGATAAGCACATGTGTTCAAATATTTGCTTGTGAGTCTTTGTTGGAAATTGAGTTGGTATATAGATAGTAGTTAGAAGTTAGTAGGGTTTCACTATGGCTATCTACTAGCTACTAAACTCCAGCAGTTCCCGATCCACTAAAAAGCTGTCAGAGGCTAGTCTCTCATAAACTTTTGCAAAGTTAACTCAGTTGATAACTAATAGCTAAAATCAGTTATGAAGTCTCGAAAAGACTTATGTGCCACAGCCCTTTAGACACTAGAATTGTTCCTAAATTAAGTCTAATTTATGATGTATGCGCCTGTGACACCATACTTTTCTTGCCCTAGTACGCAACATTCAGTATTTCAAGTCAAAAGAGATATAAGGGAACAACTCTTTTGTCGATGCTCACTTAGCGTAATGCAGGAAAGAGATTAGTAGAAGACATAAGAAAAGATCACCCCAAACTCAAAGTAATAATTTTAGAGGATGGATTACACTCTACGGGACCTAACTTAAGGGAGTTAGAAAAGCAAGGGATGAGTTACATAATAGGTGCAAAACAAAGTAACCACAAGAAACTATTTGAGGAATTGGAAAAAAGAAAAGAGTCAGGTGAAAGTCATACTCATAAGGTAGTAGAAGGAGAAACGGGAGTAGAACACCATTTTCACTACAGCAATGATATAGCAATAAATGCCTCAAATGAAGATGTCAGGGTGAATGTGTTGGAGTATTGGGAAAGGAGTGAAAAGAAGACGCAGTATTTTACGTGGGTAACAGATATGGAGATAAATGAAGAAAATGTAGAAGAGATAATGCGAGCAGGGAGGGCAAGATGGAAAATGGAGAATGAGACACTAAATACACTAAAGAACCAAGGGTACAAAGCAGAGCATAATTATGGGCATGGAAAAAAGAATCTGTCAGTCAATTTCACGATACTGATGATGCAAGCATTCCTAGTGGATCAAGTACTACAATTAGCATGTCCAGTGTTTAAAGCAGCAAAAGCAAAATGTAGGACTAAAAAACTACTATGGGAAAGGGTAAGGCATTTGTTTTACACTTTGCCCTTTGAGTGTATGGAGGATATCTACAGGGCAATAACACATGGTTTCAGAGTAACAGGCTATGAAATCCTTTATGACACGTCATAGAAGTAGAGTAGTACTGCAGGAAAAACTGTAGAAAAACTAAAACACAGAGGTGCCATTTGAAAATCTCTCATAGAAGTGGTGCTAGGTATTTTTATGCCTTCTGGAAACAAGTACATTTCACAAACAACTCATGCTGGATATTTTCTCTCATTTTTAAATGCTTTTGGATGAAGTTACTCGTCAATTTTTGTAAAATGAGGTGTCCTTACTCAAGCTATAGTCAAAAACCCTGTGGGATCGGAAATTACTGACTAAACTCTAACTTCCTTTAGACACTAGAATTGTTCCTAAATTAAGTCTAATTTATGATGTATGCGCCTGTGACACCATACTTTTCTTGCATAGTACGCAAATTCTTTATAAGGGAACAACTCTTTTGTCGATGCTCACTTAGCTCAATGGCCTAGATTCCACTTTTTTCTTTCTAGAAGTCTTATTATTTTAGACCAGTAAGCCAAATCACCTAAGTACACCTTAAAATTTAAGCTTGTTTAGGGAGCTTTTGAAAATTTATAGTTAGGTGAGGTGTACTACATAAGAAAGGTGGTTTTAATTGAAGAGGTGTAAATGTCAGAATTAAATATGAGGGAATTTTGGTTATAATTCCCCTGTGTAACAAGAAAAGTGTTGATTATATTCAAAATGATTATACACCTAAATTAGGATAATTATTTAATAATAAGGACGAAAAAGGTGTAATTGTTAAGTGATTTTAATAGGCTTTTGTTTTGTTTGGAAGTAGTTTAATGGTCAAAAATAAAGAATTATTATGCACCTATTTAAGTGTATAAATGTGGGTAGTTATGTACCTATTTAGGTGTTCAATACTAGTTAGGGTATCATATGTGAAAAAACAAAAATACATTTTGGGAGAGTATATGCAAAAGTGCGTGCCCTTAAGTTTCGTGCTATGCTTAGATCACTAAAATGAACACATTGATCTCGAAAGGCATATACCGACAAGGGAATCTATACGATCATCCAATCTACAACGAAGAGCTAAATAAGGATTTCTTATATCACTTCACAACCCTACAAAAGTTAGTCAAAATTACAGAAAGCAAATCCTTACGGGCTTCTCGGTTTGAATTAGTAAACGACCCAGCTGAAAGTTCTAAGCATGTTAGCTGGAAGCAACCTAGGAATAGCATACATGAAGAGGCTGAACTAAAGAAGCAGTCATATCAAGCATTGGATATGGCAAATCAGGTCTTGGATAAGGTAAGGAGAAGTGCACACGTCCTTTGCTTTTCAGTAGATAATTCCGAAAGCTGCGGAATAGTAAGAAAAGGATATGCTATTCCCCAAATGTGGGCTCACTACGCAGATAATCAGAAGGGAGTTTGCTTGATCTTTTCAAAAAAGAAACTTCTTGAAGAAGTTAAAAACAATGATTTGAAATATATTGCCAAGGATGTCATTTACGACACCTCTCAAGCTTCTGGGGCTATTATTGAGTTCAGTCCGGATGAAATAATGAAGATGGATGAACAGGAATTTCAAAGAGCTTGTCTTGAGGAGTCGCCTAGCCTTTTTTGGTTTTTCAAAGACGATGGTTGGAAATACGAGCAAGAGTTTAGAGTCGTTTTCCCAATTGCACCTAAAGACGCCACTTTTATTTCGATAGAAAAAGCAGTTGCAGGAATTTGTTTAGGTATAAGATTCTCGGAGCAAAGCTATCAGCACATCAATAGATTCAAAGAAGCATTTGAATTGAAAAATCAAGAATCTCCAAAGATCCTTTGGGATAAGGGAATTGGGTATCCCTCAGGAATCCCAATGTACCAAAGCCACTTTAACCGACAGCAACAAGTTACTGCTGAGGTTGAATCTTAAATTTTAGAGGTTGAATTAAGAATTTTGGTTTGAGTTTGAGTTAAACAAAAGTTGGTGAGTAACTTGGCTGAGCTTGGAATCTCGAAGTAAATTAACATACGGACTACTACAGGAAATACTTATCAAACGTTTGGCCTAACTATCGCTCCAGCGGGATGCTCACACGAGTGGCCAAATCAAGTCTGGAACTCAGTTAAATGGAATGTACGCAGAAGTGAGCGCCCCTGAGCTTAGTGCTTAGAGCTCTTTATAGGAATCACGTTTTATGACAATGGAATTTGTACATATTTGGCTAGGTAGTTTTCAATCGCCAAAAGCTTTTGAAGACTATCTTGAAGAACAATACGAAGATGATGAGCGTAGCATCAATCAGTTTGCTGAAGATCAGGGTGAACGCTTCTACGATCATGATTGGGTAGAATCGAATTTTAAAGTAATAGATAATTTAGAAGAGTTGGTTATGCTACATTCTTATTCAGGAAGCTACGGTGAGGAAGTCTTAAAAAAAGCGGCAGGCCTAGACATCGAAATTGCCAATGCTTTTATTATGGCTGATAGCGAAGAATTTACTGCACCAAAATCGAAGCAAACGGCAAACTACACTTTACATTATCTTGGGCGGTTCAAAACTACTGCTAAGCTATAAATGTGTACTGCAAGCGAGACTTAACTTCTTTTTGTCTTTTTGGTTTAGTGCGAGTACAATAGTCTTATGAGCGAAAGTTTGGGTAATATTCTTAAGCGAATTACTATTAACCCTGAACAATGTGGAGGACGCCCTTGTATTAGAGGGATGCGTATTCGTGTTATTGACATTCTTGATTTACTTGCTGCTGGTCTTTCGCATGAGCAAGTTATTGACGAATTGCCTGATTTAGAACCTGAAGACATCACCGCCGCCCTTATGTTTGCTTCCCGCAGGTTAAACCACCCTGTACTTGCTGCATGACGTTTTGGGTTGATGCACAATTATCACCTGCTTTAGCTCCTTGGCTTACCAAAGTTTTTGAAGTTGAAGCATACTCAGTCAAGTATTTAGGTTACAGAGATGCTACGGATAAGGTAATATTTGAAGCTGCACGCAAAGCATCAGCAATTGTAATCACCAAGGATAGTGATTTTGTTAGTTTGCTAGAACAACATGGCCCACCCCCTCAGGTTCTTTGGATAACTTTGGGCAATACCACAAATGCACAAATTAAATCGGTGTTCACTGAAACTTTTGAAAATGCATTATCCTTGTTGGAGGTTGGTGAAGTGCTTGTAGAGATTGGTGATTTGCCTTGAGTGATAACTATAAGGGTTCTAACAGGAAATCTAGTCAAGGAAAGTTAATCAGTAATTTGGTTGGGCCTAGAAACCAAGAAGCTTATGAAATTGTGCATTAAGTGTGTTAAACTATGTCTTGTGCATCATTCCTGCCTAACCGTCGCTCAAGGTGATACACACATGAATAGCGAAGTTAAGTATGGTTTAAGTTGCAGGGGACTTTGGTGTGGGACTTGCACTCCTTAGCTCTGTACTGTTAGAACTTTTAGGATTGGGGTTAATTACCTGTATTACCCGTAATCGAGCGACCCGGTAGAACTAAAGATGTGCCAATTTCTTCACGAACCCCTTTTTCACTATCTCCAAGTTTAAAACCTAAACTAATAGCTCCTGTTTCTGTGTCCCAACTACTGAAAAAAGACCAACAGCAGCGATCCCAAGTAAAGTAAATAACGGGTTGGAAATTCCAAGGGCTTTCTAATTCTGGGCCGTTTTCTCTAAAGTCCCATGTATCATTAAAAACGGCTGAAACATAAAATTGTTCAAAGAAGCGTAAAGTTAAAGCTACATCTTTTAAAGTTAGTTTTGCTCTAGTGAATTCATCTTGTTCAGGGTCATAACCACCTGAGTAATTAAGATCACCTTGGAGTCCAAGGACTCCAAACCAGTCACTAGCAAAAGTAAGTTGGGCACTTTGCAAAAAGGTGCGCTTAAATCTATCATCAGCAAGTTGTAAAGTAGCATGGCTGTCAGCAATATAAAAATTAATGTCGCTTACATAAAAAGGCTCTGTATTTACAGAAACTTCAAAAGTAGTATCTTCAAAACCACCCTCTGCACCACTCTCAGTTGTTAAGTTGGGGTTGTAAGTAGTATTATACCTCACAGACCAAGAAAACTCACTATTATCATTATCCTCTAATCTCAAGCTATAAGTATCCCTTCTATTTTCAGGCAACTCAACTTGTAGCCAATCTGAGGGTATTAAGCTAATTCCCGTTGTTTCAAAAGCTAATCTAGCTATATTTTGCCATGTAAATCCAAATTCACTAGTAAGGCTAGTAAATTCCCCTGCCCTTGTAGGGTAATTTATTACCTGCCTAAAACTTACTTCAAAAGGTTCATAATTAATGCCAAAAGTAGCATCAAGTTCTTCTGGATCACCTCTATTAAGGTCACGGTCATAATGACCCCTGAGAAAAGCGTTTAAACCTTGCCATTCGGGACTGTTTATATTAAAATTGATCTCAAGAGGGTCCCAATATTCAAATTCAATATCATCATCTATATTAAGTGGATCAGGATCATAAATATAGCGAGTATCAACTTCGATTCTGAAAAGAGGTTCACTAAAGGAGTCTAAGCGATAACCTAATGCAAAGTTAAGGTCCGTTTCAGATTCATCTCTTACCGAACCTTCTTCCCTATCATTATTTTTTTTGGGATCTAAGTCTTGGATGTGCTCTATATTAGCTTCAGCTATAAGACTACGGCTAGGAGAATTTAAGTTAACAGTACTGGTTAACTTACCGGGATTATTGTTTTTGACATTAAATTCATTTTCTACTAAGATGCTTAGCCAACTTAGGTTCTCAAAAAGGTTGAGTGTACTTTCTATCTCTCCCCAACCAAGTAACTCTTCATCCCTATCATCTTCAAAAACGTAGCTTTCACTGACGCTTAGTGAGATCCAGCTAGCTGGGATAAGGGAAAACGTACCAGTTATATCAGTACTTTTACGAAAACCTTGGGTATCAAATTGAAAAGGCGTTTCTCCCTCACTTCTTGTACGCTGTGCTACTAAACTCAGAGAGATAATATTAGTGACTCTTTGCTCGAGCGTAACCCGACTGTTCCAATCAACAAGCCTTTCAAAGTCATCAAAATTTCCTTCTGGGTTTTTGCTCGAGTAATACTTGCCTGTAAAATTATTTTCAAAATCTAACCTAAAACCAGACCAAGGTGTTGGTGTAGTTAGCCTTATATTATGGCCTACCAACAAACGGGCTGCTTGGGCAACTGCATTACTGGCCACACTACGGTTAGCAGGATTACTACCACTTTCAAAAAGGCCAAGCTCAAACCGTAGGCCACTAAACTGCAATGGTCCTAAAATCAAAGTTTCTGCTATCGGTTTTACTTGGAATTCTGCCAAGGTGCGATCAGAAACGGAAAATCCTGCATAAGATGGTGTATCCACATCGTCTTTATTATCTAAATCAATATAACCCTGACTAAAAAACCGCATTTGTATTCCCTTATCTAAATGTTTTCTTAGTAGCTCGAGCCTATACTCACCTATACGTTGTTGACGTTCATCAACTCTTTCTATAAGAAAATGTATTTCTGTATCTTCAGGATTTAGGTTTACTAGATCAAAAGTATCATATTGGAACTTAAAAGTAAGTTCATCTTTATCTTTTTCGCCCTCAGGAACTCTATCTTCTCCAGAAATAGTATAATTTATAAAAGAAGGTATATAGAATAAATCAAACTTTCCACGGCCTGTCTCCGTAAAAAAGTTATGAGATACTCCTCCCCCCAAGTAACTTACATTAGGTCTTCCCCCTAAAAACCTATTAGTAAAGAAATTTCCTTTATTTGGAGTTATATCTGCGTAATAACGCAAACTAGAGTAGCCATAGGCATTCGCTCCAACTACATAGGGCCAATCTAGCTCAACCTCAGCCCTCTCATTTAATTTGCCAGCTTTAATGTTTAGGCGTGGTTGTTTATCCTTTGGGCCTAAGGGTAAGACCAACACAGGCAAAAACATTACTCCTGCTCCACGAATAAGCACAGTAACATTAAAACCAACTAGTCTATCTCCGGGATAAAGTCTGAGCGTTTCAGCCTTAAAACCATAATCTTCCACATCTTGATTACAGCGTGAGCAGGGGCTAAAATCACCACTCATTATATCAATTTGCCCCGGAAAGCGCATAGCACTAACTCCCTTAATATCCATTTCACCAGTAGAGATAGCAACGTCAAGTGTTTCAAAAGTATTATCACTTAGACTAACAGTAAAATCATGTCCAGTTACTTCTTCTTTAGCTGAAATAAAAGTTCCCTCACCAACAATACGCATGACTTTATTGTCTAAATCAAACTCTATGTGATTAGCAATAATAGTATCTTCATCAACTTCTACTGTAATAGGTGAAGCTTTTACCACATAAAGGGTAGTTTCAGTACCATCAGGTAATGTGATATTACGAAGCTCGAGGCTACTAGTTTCATCATTAGGGTCAGTAGTAATGTTAACTGTTTTAGTGAAGGCAAAAGAACTAAGTAAGAAAATAGAGAAAATTAGTGCAAATGCCTTTATAACTTTTGAAGTAATATTAGAGTGCAAAGGCATAATACAACAAACAATCACTACTCTTGTTCCGAAGCTCCACTTTGGATTTGGAATGAATACCCAAAACTCTCTACGCCCTCTTTCCATAAGTTGCCCTTATATAATGCAAAGTGTCTCATATAGAGGTTCACAAGCAGGGGTGCAATGCATAGCGCTTCTATTTGGGGACCAGTGGATGGAAATTGTGCTGTAAAAGGAAAATTTAGCATAATATTAACCTAAACTAATTTTTTCGAGGCCAAAACAACGCAAACCATCTTATATCTTTGAAACTAAGGCCTAAAGCAGTTAGAGTAAAAAGTACTGCTGCTGCCAGAATGTATAACGCCATAGGTGCCCAACCTGCTACATAAGCTGGAATTGTACCTTGTGCGCCAAGTAGCTTGGCCACACTCCAAGTAGCATAGTAAATAAAAGTTAGAAAAAGAACCCAAACAAAACCTAAACCAAAACCGGTACGAAAACTGTATAGGCCAATTGCCAAAGCAAAAAGAGCAAAAGCAGTTGCAGCTAAAGGCTCGGCAAATTTACGATGTAAAGCAGTCCAAATATCTGGTTGGCGTCTATTACTATGAAGACGGCTTAGTAATGTCCCTATTTTTTCACCACATATTCTTAGCTTAAAAACATAGGTATCTACTTTAATACTAAAGACATCCATCTTAATGTTGAGACCATTAGAAAACCTGTCTAGCGCAGCATAAAACCCATTAAGTTCACCATCTTGAGAACCTCTTGCCTCTAAGCGATAAATAAGTTCACACATAGGGACTTGAGTAAGCTCAGGATTTTTAGAAATACCTGCCGATAGACCTCGAGTAGGTAAATTAGCTGTTTGAGCAAGTGTGTCAAAAACTACACGACTATCACGGTAATTAGTGAAACGGACATTTTCTAAACGCCACAGCCCTGCTTCTTCATCTAATATGCCTTGTTCAGCCGAGATAACCTCCTTAGGTCCACTTTTCCCACCAGATTTAATTACAGTAATGCCAAAAGCCTTCCCACCACTTTCTAGCCTTTCCACATAAATGTTTCTTCCTAAAGAATCAGTAAAGAAATTACCCTCCTCAAGAAAAATATCAGGCTGCTCAAGAAAAATATCTTTTTGCACTTCAAGAGCACGCCCACTACTCCAAGGGATTATTAGTTCATTATTGAAAAAGCTTAGTCCACTTACTAAGAACCCTAGTAGAAGTAGTGGTATGGCAAAATGTTGCGGGCTTAGACCGAGTAGTAATCCTGCTTTAATCTCATTGTCTTGTCCTAAACGCGACATTCCTAAAAGTGAAGCAAAAAGTAATGCTAAAGGAATCCCCATATTGGCTGCTTCAGGCAATTTATAAAGTAAAAATAATGCTACTAGATTGGGGCTAGCACCTCGAGCTAAAACGCCAGCTAGAATATCAAGCAGAAAAACCCCTAACAGCAAGATAAGCAGTACAATTAATCCTGCAAAATAGAATGGTAAAATTTCTTTGATTAGATAGAGAGTAAAGCGCTTGGTCATTATCGTAACCTTATAAAAGCTAGTACTATGCCAATACTTCCTACTACCAAACTAGTAAACCACGCAGCAACAAAAGCAGAAAGTAATTGCTCATCAAACAAGTTTTCTGATAGGGTCCAGATAAAATAAAAAATTACTAAAAGTATAATGGTCCATGCAAAGCCAGTGCTACGTCCTTTGAGGTGTAGTCCTAATGTGCCTGCTATTAGTACAAAAATAAACGCATTAAAAGCGTCAGCTACTTGCCTATGAAATGCAAAAGCCAACTCACTCACTTCACGACCTGCACGTTTTTCACTACGCAAACGTTGCCACAGGTCAATAATTGTTAGAGTTTCCTCATCTGCTAGACTAAGTGCCACTTCAGCTTCTATTTCAAAGGGAAAATCCAGCTCTAAAACCTCTTCACGATCACCATTCCTGTCAATCGCCTGCACTTCTGTCAAAGTCCAAACTTTTGTATCGCTATTCCAAATGCCTTCTCGAGCACTTACTCTACTACCATCTTCTTTTGAAATAAGGACACCGCTTAACTGAGCAAGATTAGGGTTTTGCTCATCAGCGCGTATTTCACCTGCAAAGTAAATTCCTTGATTTTCTATAACATAAGAAACATCGTTTTGTGTTTCAGCAGGAGGCTTTTGTGAGTAAAACTTATTAACCTCTTCAGTATGTGCAATCTCACCTTTGGGCTCTAAGTAACCATTGTTAAAAAGTGCTAATAAGCTAATGGTGAGCCCTAAAAGTAGTAATGGGGACAGTAATCTAAGAGGTGGCACTCCTAATGAATAGGCCGCTTTAAGCTCTGAGTCTTTGGCCAATCGTCCTGTTGCCAGCAATACTGCAAAAACACTAGCTATAGGCATAGATAAGTGCAAGAAAAAGGGGATTTTAAAGAGTATAAGCTTGCCAATAGTTTGTATAGAAGCTCCTTGTCTTATCAAAAAATCTGCCCATACAGACAAGAAGTCTATGGACAAAAGTAAGCAAAAAGCAGCTATACCAAAAAGATAGAGCCCTATAGTCTCACGATTCAAATAACGAGATAAGCGCAAAAACACTAAAGTAGTATATAGTTAGACTAATGAGAATGGAAATTAAATCTTACTTGACTTGGAATAGAGTTTGTGAGGCTGATTTGGATGTTTTATGGATAGGTCAAAACTTTCTTTAATCTTTAAAGCTTTATATTTTGCTAGCCAAAGGCATAAAGATCAGCGCCGTAAAGACCCTTCTGGAACGCCTTATATTAACCATTCTATAGAAGTTATGATAAATCTTTGGGAACTTGGTGAGATAGACGACACTGAGGTTTTAGTAGCAGCACTTTTACACGATACTATAGAAGATACAGAAACTTCTCCTGAAGAAATTGAGGGTTATTTTGGAGCAAGGGTTTTGGCTTTAGTAAAAGAGGTTACAGATGACAAGAGTTTGCCTAGAGAAGTAAGAAAACAGTTGCAAGTTGACAATGCTGTACATAAATCAGTAGAGGCCAAACAAATTAAGATAGCAGATAAGCTTTGTAATGTACGAGATATTGGTAAGAGTATGCCAAAAGGTTGGTCAAAAGAGAGGCAAGTAGCCTATCTTGATTGGGCAAAGGAAGTAGTTAATGGTTTAAGGGGAGTTAATAGTAAGCTCGAGACAGCTTTTGATCAGGCTCTTGCTCGAGCAAGACAAAATTTGCAGTAATATAGGGTAAAAGCTCTGATTTGCTTAAAGTACTTCCCTATAACTTACTGCTTCAGCAACATGGGCTTCACTAATTACTTTTTCTCCTGCCAAATCTGCAATAGTGCGCGATACTTTTCTTAATCTATCAAAACCACGTCCGGATAGTGCCAGCTGCTTGACAACAGAACGAGCAAAAATCTCTGCACTACCCTCTAAAACAGTATATTCTTCTAGAGCTTTCGCACTGAGCTGAGCATTTGCTACCTCTTGCCTTGAAACACTTAATTCACGGGCAGCTAGCACTCTTTTTCTTACCAATTCACTTTTCTCCCCTTGGGGAACATTAAGTAAATCTTCGGCACCCAAGCGCGGTACAGTTAAACGCAAATCAATTCTATCTAGTAGTGGCCCACTTATACGCTCACGGTAACGTTGACGCATTACAGGACTGCAAGTGCAATCTTTTTTTGGATCACCATAATGTCCACAAGGACAAGGGTTTTGACTTGCAATTAGCATAAAGCGAGCAGGGAATGTTAGAGAAGCTCGAGCCCGACTAATAGTAACAATACCATCTTCAAGGGGCTGTCTCAGAACTTCTAAGGCATTTCTGGAAAATTCAGGGAATTCATCTAAAAAGAGTACTCCATAATGGGCCAGAGAAACCTCTCCAGGTTTTGGCACAGAACCACCCCCTATTAGACCAGCATTGGATACAGTATGGTGGGGAGCACGAAAAACAGGGTGTTGGATAAGACCACTTTGCCTAAGTACACCAGCAGTTGAGTGAATGCGAGTAACTTCTATAGCTTCTTCTCGAGTAAGTGGTGGCAATAGCCCCGGCAAGCGCCTAGCCAGCATAGTTTTCCCTGAGCCCGGAGGGCCAGTCATAAGCAAATTATGCCCACCTGCTGCACAAATCTCTAAAGCACGTTTGGCAGCAACTTGTCCTTTTACGTCTTGTAAATCAAGGTGTTTTTCAGGAACATCAATATTTACTAAAGTAGCAGCATTTAATGATTTACGGCCTTGTAAAAACTCTGTTGCTTCTAGAAGTGTTTCTGGTGCATAAACTTCGACATTATCAAAAATAGCTGCCTCAGCAGCATTATTTGGTGGCACTAAGACACGTTGTAAATTTGCTTGGGCAGCATAAAGGGCAATATTAATAGCACCCTTAATAGGACGAATATCACCATTTAAAGCCAATTCCCCGCTAATGACTATATTCTCAAGTGATTTTTGAGATATGATTCCTTGAGCTGCTAACACCGCCAAGGCAATAGGCAAATCAAAAGTAGGACCTTCTTTACGTACATCAGCAGGTGCTAAGTTCACTACAATGCGACTAACAGGAAATGGAAAGCCCGCATTACGCACTGCTGCTCTTACTCGCTCACGTGACTCTTGCACAGCAGCATCAGGCAAACCTACTACCATAAAACTAGGCAACCCTCCTGAAATATCAATTTCTACTTGTACTTCAAAAGCGTCAACACCTAAAATTGCTGCGGAGCTTACTTTAGCTAGCATATATCTTAATCTAACATTATTAACAGCGTATATATAATGACGAGATAACTTATGAAAACATCTATCAAATTCACCTTCTACGTGAATCTAACCCCGCAATGGATATAACATGACTAATATTCTGTTATAAAAGTGTAGCCTGTATCCAAGCTATAAACTTAGCGTTATTTAGAGCATTAATTGTAAAGGGAGTTAATCTTGGTCTAGTTTCAAAGTCAAAAGTAAGAGCATCAAATTTGTAAACTTGTTGATTTGAAAGTAAATAAATAAAAGTATTAATTGACTCATAGGTACCACCAACAGCTGAGATACTACTACTTTCAGGTTCTTCTGTTGAGTTTAGATTAGGATAAGGTGCAAAATGACTATTACTTAGTAGATAAAGGTTCTTTGCTCTAAAAAAGTCATCATTAATGATTTGCTTATTAATATTAAAAGTGGTTTCTATTGCTGCATTAGCACTGGCTTCTCCACGAAAATTCCCAATAATTATAAAGTCTTCTTCATTTAAAATAATAAGCTCATCACCAAGGGCAAGCATATCTATTACAGTTTCATCATTGTCAAAATTAATAACTTCCTGCTCCTCATTATCTACAATATCATCATTCAACAAAAGGCTGGTTAAAGCTAATTGACTGCCACTCTCTTGCAAATAATAAAGTTTGTCATCAATTTGATCTATGTAAAAACCTTTAGGAATGCTATTCCCCAATTCAATATGCTTTACTAATGTGGGTGGACTTGTTTGTAAATCTATAATGTCTATGGCATCTACCAAACTAGCACCACAAATATCTTGATCGCTAAAGAATGCTAGGTAGTTCCCTTCTTCTTCAAATTGAACATCGGTAGGGCACAAGCTAGCTGGTTGGGGGCTGACATCATTATCAATAGTGAAGTTTTCTATTTCTAAAGTAATAAAAGCTCTGCTTTCAGAAAGTTGTACACTTTGAGGGTCAGGATTAATGTTTGTAGTTGTAAAGAAGCTTAAGTAAGCTATTCTTTCAGCACCTAGACCTTTAGCACTTAAAACCACTAATTCGTTGCGCCTATTATCACGATCAGCTATATCAAAACCAAGCGATTCGCTATCTTCTGGTAAACTACGTTCTAATAGTAAGGGGCGTGGATTTTCTTCTGTAGCTTTAGTGCTCGAGGGACAATCACTAGCTATATCGTTGGTAAGTAAGCAGGTATCTAAAAGACCAATTTTATTATCGAACCCTATAATAAGCAAGGTACTAGGTTGGGACTCTGAGGTGCCTGAACAAGCACTAAAAAAAGATAGTAGTGAAAGATAAATAATAATTTGTCGCATTCTTTAAACTTATACTGATAAAAGCATTATAATGATTAAAACTATGGAGACTATCTTGCAAGACAGATTGGCTATTTTTATTGACGGAAGCAACCTTTATAATGGTATGCGTGAAAACCTTGAGAGCACCAGAATTAATTTACAAGAGCTTATTAAACAACTTATGGCCGGGAGAACTATAGTTCGGTCATATTATTACAATGCAGCACTTACAGAGGATTATGATGACGAGCTTCGTGAGGGCCAGCAACGTTTTTTTGAGTCTTTAAGTCGAATTCCTTATGTTAGTGTACGTTTAGGACGTCTACACCGTCGCAACGATGGTTTACTAGTAGAAAAGGGAATTGATGTAGCTATAGCAGTTGAATCATTATGCTTAGCCTATGAAAATGCTTATGATACAGCACTATTGATTAGTGGCGATGGTGATTATGTGCAATTGCTTGAGGCTATTAAACGCAAAGGGAAGCATATTGAGGTAGCAATGTTCAAAAGTCAATCGGCAGGTATTCTGTTAGAGCATGTTGATGTTTTTCGTCCGCTAGATGATTTGGATTGGAGCAAGATAGTTTTCTAAGCATTTTACAAACTTTTAAAGAGAGTTTTCTATGACTTGAAAGCATTTACTGTTAAAATTTCTAAATGGCCTTGACAAAACTAGAGAAAAATTTTAAAAATGAAGTTTGAAAGGTAAAATTCTTTAATAGTTAAGGAAAAATTATGTCACATATTATAGCTGAACCATGTATAGGTACTAAAGATAAAGCTTGTGTAGATGTTTGCCCTGTTGAGTGCATTTATGAAGCAGATGATCAACTTTATATCCATCCTGAAGAGTGCATTGATTGCGGTGCTTGTGTACCTGCCTGTCCCGTAGAGGCAATTTTTACAGAAGAAGATATGCCTGAGGAATGGACTAGCTACATTCAAAAGAACTATGAACTTGCTGGGGTGGAAATGGAATAAAACCTAAACCTGTCCTGCAGTTAATGAGCTTCACTATGTTTTCATAAAAATTCTTGCCGAAATGCTTGTAACATTTAATTATGCTTAAAGTTATTCATTTGAACTTTCTTTTAGTCCTTGTCCTATTACTAGGCTTGCTGGCTTGTAATAGCGTTCATGAACTAACTGGTGAGGAAGTTTTGCCTCAACTCTCTGCTAAAGAGGTAAATACAGCTACCCAAAGGCGTAATAAAGCAATTCTTAATATAAGTGGTGAAAAGCTCGAGCTAAACTTCAATGCTAGTCGTGCTGTTAACACTACATGTACTCAGTTTCATTTACCTTCTAGTCTAAGTTATAAGTTAGTTCTCAAACACTTGCCTGATGGCCTCTATACCTTTAAAGTTACCTGTTTTGATGCTGAGGGTAAGCCCTTTGCTGCTGGTAAGCAAAGGGTAGAAATTAACCTTAATAACCCCACTACTATTAGCATTAAATTACAACCTATTAATAATGATGTTAAGACAACATTTGAAGAAAATTATAACCTTTGGCTTGAGCACAAGATAGAAAGTTATAGCATTATCTTTAAGCGTAGTTGTTTTTGCATCCCCAAGGTTACTTATCCAGCTCGAGTTGAAGTTGAGCAAAGTGGAGATGTACAGATTACTCATGCTACTTATACAAAAAGTGGAGAGCCTGTTCCTCCAGAGTATCTAGATAGTTTCCTAAGCATTGAAGAAACTTTTGAGTTAATTGGTGAGGCTATTAAGGAAAAGGCTGATATTATCAGAGTAAGCTATGATTCTCAGTATGGTTTTCCTACAGAGGTATTTATAGATTACAGTGAGATTATTGCTGATGACGAACTATATATTGAGATTTCAAATTTTAATGAGAATTGTTTCTTAGACAGCTGCAAACCACCACCAAACTGCCAACCCTATGGGTTTGATTCAGAGGAGTATAAAAATGCTGCTAACACTATTGAGCTTTTCATTCTTGAGAGCTTCCCTATTCAAGTAGATGTTTGCTTACGCAGCACTCATAGTAGCACCTGTATTGAATTTATTGATATTTTTCAATTTGTTGATGCTAGTACCTTTACTATTACACTCAAAGCTAAGGCGCATATCCCTCCTGATATAGGTTGTGGTGATGCCCTTACACCTTATGCTCACTCTGTCAGGGTGGATACTTCAAATTTAAAAACTGGAAGGTATACCCTAATATTTTTAGGTACAATGAATCAAAAAGTAAGTAAGCATTTTTACTATCAGGCAGGTTATTAACTTTCTAGCAGCACTAGAAAAGGTTGCTCTAAAGCTTCGCAAACCCAGCGCATAAACCGAGCTGCTGCTGCACCATCAATAAGACGGTGATCATAGGAAAGTGCTAGAGGCATCATAAGTCTTGGGACAAATTCTTGATTTTCTTGCAACCTAGGTTCCCAAGTCGCACGTGAGATTCCTAAGATAGCTACTTCAGGGTGATTGACTATGGGTGTAAAGCCATGCCCACCAATACCCCCTAAATTTGTAATAGTAAAGCTTCCGCCTTGCATTTCTTCTAAACTGGCTTTTCCTGCTCGAGCCCTATCGGCAAGTTCATTTAAATCTTTAGACAACTGAATTATACTTTTTTCGTTAGCATCACGTATTTTAGGTACAACCAAACCACGCGGTGTGTCTACAGCAATGCCTAAATGAACATAACTTTTATAAATAATCTCTTGTTTGTTAGTATCAATGCTGGCATTAAAATCACGAAAGTTTTCTAAGTTCAAGGCACTGGCTACAATTTTGGCAATGATAGCTGTGGGGGTTAATTTACCACCGCCTGCTTTCTCAACACGTTTAGCATAGGCTTTACGAAGCTTCTCAAGCTCAGTAATGTCGCACTTGTCAAAATGTGTGACATGCGGGATTTCACCCCATGAAACCTGCATTTGTTTGGCTGTGGCTTTACGAATGCCACTCATAGGTTGAATATTTATTTCACCCCATTTACCAAAATCAGGTAGCTTGGGACTTTCTTTAGAGAAAGTGTAAGTTCTGGTATCACCTTTAGCAATAAGCTGAACATCTTCAGCAGAAATACGCCCTAAAATACCTCTACCAGTCACTTGGTCTAAATCTACACCTGCTTCCCTTGCTATACGTCTTACTGAAGGAGCAGCATGAATAGTAGCTTTGTTCTTTACTTTAGTGCCAACAGTATTTGAATCAAAAGAAGGAAGTGATGGTGGGGCAATAGTTTTAAGCTTTTCTTTCACAGGTTCACTAGGAATTGACTTAGTAGTTTTTTCTTCTGCTGCACTAGCATCAATAGTCATAACTACCTGACCAATTTTTGCTTCAGTGCCTTCTTTAATATAGAGGTCAGTAATTACTCCCGCTAGACTAGAAGGTACTTCAACTACTGCTTTGTCAGTTTCAAGTTCTAAAAGTGGTGTATCTATCTCCACTTTATCGCCTACAGAAACCAGTAAACCAACAACTGTTCCTGATTCAATACCTTCACCAACTTCAGGGAGTTTAAACTCAGTTACCACAGTTATATCCTTTCAAGAGTCAAGTGTGAATATAGTTTGCCAAAACAGTTTTTCCCAAATAAGCACTATGGTGTGTAAAGTGCACAATATTGCTAAAAAAAGCTTTTTGTTAGAGCATATCTGAAAAGAACCACTTTTGTAAGATGTATAGAGGCTCTTCAAGTTAATAAGTAAAATGTCTAAAATCAAACTGTGCGCAGTATATCAAAAAAGCAAATTATAGTATGTCAGAAAAATTTTTCTCAAAGTGAAAATTCAGTGAAGCTAAGAATAGCTTAATGCTTTGGGTAGAGCTCTCTTGCAAGTTGAGAGATACGCCCACTTTCAACCTAGTCATCTTTATTAACATACTCTATGGCCCTTGCGATTAATACCTATGAAATCTCAGCAGGACTTTTTGGAATTTGAGAACACTTTGAATTTCCCACATTCTTGAGTGTGCCAAGAGAGAGCTTGCTTTATATCAGGTTTGACAAAGACAGGTTAAACTATAACTATGAACTTTACGCCTCCTGATGGGACTCACTATACCTTACCAGCAACTCATAAATTACGTTCTAGACTTATAAGCACTCTAAAAAAGCTTTATGAAAGTTGGGGTTACTTGGAAGTAGATGTGCCTGTGCTCGAGCACTACCAACCCAATCACCCCTCTGCCAATCAATCATTTAAACTAAGTGACCGTGATTGTGGTGTACTTAGTTTAAGAGCAGATTTTACCCCTACTATTGCAAATCTAGTTAGGCTTCACTACCCTAATTCTAATAAACCCTTGCGTTTTCAATACAGTGGTAAATTGTGGCAAACCATTGCCCCAGACATGATGCGCACTCGAGAGTTTACTCAAGTGGGAGTGGAGCTTATTGGTGCTAGCAATGCTCGAGCTGACGCAGAACTAATCTACTTAGCTAGAGAATCGCTACGTGCCGTTGGCCTAACACCACGCATTGAAATTGGTAATCCCGGCTTTGTAAAGGCACTTTTTGATGTAGCTGAAATACCTACTGAAGACCAAGACTTGTTTGCCGAGATCATTGATCGTAAAGACTTAGGTACTTTGTTGGAAAAGCTCGAACCTCTTAACACCTCAGCTGACATCAAAAAAGCTCTTGTTAAGGTTATTGATTTATATGGTGATGTAGGTGTTTTGGAGGAAGCTCGAGCGCTAGCAATATGGCCTAAAGCTAAGGAAGCCATAGAACGTTTGGTAGCAATTGTTGAACAATTTGAGAATAAAAGTGAGCTTCTAATTAACTTGGGTATGGCTCGTAGGCTTAGTTACTATATGGGAGTGACCTTCAGAGCCTATACCCCTAATTTTGGACAACCGCTTTTAGGTGGTGGTCGCTATGATGGAGGCTTATTGCCTTATGCCGCTGGCTTTGCCATAGGCCTAGAGCGTATTGCTAAAGCTTTACCAAATTTACCAAAAGAAGAACCATTAAATGTACCCCTAGTACTTGCTAATGACGATGTATCAGCACAAATTTTAAGAGATCAAGGCTATTCAGTAATAAGATCACTAGAAGATGATATAGCAAACATGTGCAATTATGCTAGCCAGCAAGGTGTTCCTTATGTGTTAACTCAGCAAGGACTTAAACCTCTAGTTGAAAATCCACCTGATTTAGCAAAACTAAAAGCCTTGCTTGGAGGAGCAAATGAGTAAAAAGCTTACTATTGCTTTGCCTAAAGGGAGAGTCATGGCTAGAAGCTTGGAAGTACTTAGGAAAACTGGTTTAAATCTTGAACTCAATGATGACAAACGTACTATGCGCCATGAAACTGATGACGCACTAATAATTGAGATGCGTAATGCTGATGTACCTACTTATGTTGAGCTTGGGGTAGCAGATATAGGCATAGTAGGCAAAGATGTTTTGCGTGAAAGTAGATGCAATGTTTATGAGCCTGTAGATTTAGGTTTCTCTAAGTGCCGTATGTCTCTTATACGTGTTAAGGGAGACTCAACACCTATTGAGCGTATAGCTAGTAAGTATCCAAATGTTACTTTAGACTACTTGCGCAAAAAAGGATTAGGTATAGACATAGTTAAGCTTGCAGGCAATGTAGAACTTGCTTGTTTAACAGGCTTAGCAAATGCTGTTGTTGACCTCGTTGAAACAGGTAGCACTTTACAAGCAAATAATTTAGCAGAAGTTGAGGTTATTTTTCACTCCTCTGCTCGCCTAATAGTTAACCGTGCTGCCCTGAAAACAAATTCTGCACAAATTCGCCCTTTAATTGATATGTTAAGGTGTTCTACAGGGAAATAATGCCACAACATAATAGTAGTACTCCGCGAAACATAGAAAAAACTTAAAAATTGACCCCACATATGCTTTGATTATTAGAGTTGCTCCGAAATAAAATAGTGCCCCAAATACTTAACGCATTAAACAAGAAATTTGGACACTTACTAAAATTTACTACCGTATTATGTATTTTGTAGACTTTGAGGTAAGTATTGTACAGCTTACGATGTACATAAGATTATTCAGAAACAAGTCTAGTCATCAAGTTTGCGTGCAGAACGAATTGATCATTACTATGAGTCTTAATTACAGGCATTTTGTTGAGAATCTTTTATCACGATTGCGGACTACTGAATATCAGCAATTTTGTTATATCAAGTCAGACATTTGTGTAATAAAGCCGCACAGCACAATGAATTTACGCACTCTTAACAACCTTTTTTTATGCTGATCTTGTGAAAAATGGCATGAATCTTGGCTTAATAAATCATCTGCACTTTGGAAAAAGAATTGACTGTACTATTACTATTGTTGTAAGCAAGAACATAAGATTGTTGTGAAAATAAGACTTCTAGGAACTCCTCAAATTTCCCATAAAAACTCATGGCAAAATCTTGCCCTTAGCAAACTAAATTTGCTAATCTGTTACTTAGCTTATAGAGCAACTTGGGTTTCTAGAAAAGAAACTATACGCCTTTTCTACCCTGACCTGCCCTTAGAAAAGGGTAAAGGGAATTTGCGCAACTTGCTAAAGCGGTTACGTAAAACGGCCTTCTCTACATTTTTAGAATCTAAAGAGGATAGTTTACGTTTGCTAGTAGACAATGATGTAAAGTTTTTTCGAGAAGCCATCAGTGAAGAGAATTGGCAAACAGTAGTAGAGCTTTATACAGGAGAACTCTTACAAGGCTTTGACGAAAGAAACTCTAACTTAGAAGCATGGCTGGAATCAGAGCGGCGAGATTTACAAGAGACTTACTACCTTGCTATTCTGGAGTACGCTCGAGCTTTAGAACAAAAACAGCAATTCATTGAAGTTATAGCTTTACTATATAAAACTTTACAAGAAGATATTCTTAACGAAGAACTAGTACAAATTTATATGCGCTGTGCTTATTTAGCAGGAAAACGCCAAAAAGCTTTGGAAGTTTTTGAGAGTTTTAAAGAAGAGTTAGAAAATGAGCTGGCCATAGATCCACTGGTCCAAACACTCAACTTAGCTGAAACTATTAGACAAAATAAAGAAATTGGCCTAACTAAACCAGAAAATGCAAGACTCAATTTTGCAACAACCTCCCTTACATCTTTTATAGTTAAGAAAGAAGTTCAAGACAAGCCTTTTCACAGCTTTGTAGCTCGTAAGGAAGCTTTAAATTGGTTAGAAGATCACTGGCTTAAAGCTCAATATGATAAAGGTCAGCTAGTGTTAATTTATGGTGAATCTGGTACAGGTAAAAGCGCTCTTATCAGTGCCTTTTGTAAAGGTGCTCAGCAATCTGCAATTATAGCTAGGGGACAATGCAGTACATATATGGGTGTAGGTGATCCTTACCTAGCTTTTCAAGATATTTTTAGTAGTTTATTGCGATCTATAGAGGATAATCGTGATGTACTCTATAAAATAGTTAAAGTAGCTTCTAATTTGCTAAGAACTTTTGTTCCTAAAGCACTCGAGCAAACCCTAGCTAAGTTAGGAACTAGAGAGCGTCAAGAATATGAAAACCTTATTAGGGGCTCGAGCATTCCCATAACTCACCAAAGTCAACTATTTACAGAAGCCTGTGCTGCTTTAAAACAGTTAGCTAAAGAGACCCCCTTGCTCATTACACTAGATGATTTGCAGTGGGCAGACAAACCTACCCTCAACTTGCTTTACTACCTTAGTCAACGCCTAAGAGAGTCCCCTGTACTTTTTGTGGCTGCTTATAGAGCCAGCGAAATCAAGGCAGGACAAAATAAACACTTAGATAAGCTAATCAATGAATCCAAACGACTTTATGGTGATATCACTTTAGACTTGGATATTATAGTTGAAAAAGAACAAGAAATTTTTGTTAACGATTTACTTGATAGTGAAGAAAACTTGTTTAATGAGGAGTTTCGTAAAGAACTTGTAAAGAAGACAACAGGGCACCCCCTTTTTACTATAGAGCTGCTTGAAAGCTTTGCGGTTGAGGGGTATCTACAGCAAAATCAAGAAGGTAAGTGGGTCATGACAGCAAAACTTGATAAATTTAGTTTGCCTGCACAAGCAGAAGGTATTATTGCAGAACGTTTACGTCATGTTCCTAGTGAATTATATGAATTATTAAGTCTAGCAAGCATAGAGGGAGAAGTTTTCACAGCAGAATTAATATCTAGTGTTAAAGAGCAAAACTTGTGGGAAGTTGTTAAAGCTTTAAGTGTTTTAGATAAACAGTACTGTCTTATTAAGTTTCAAGAATTTGTAGAAATAGAGGGCAAACGTTTGTCACGCTATAGTTTTAAACACCAATTGTTCCAACATTATCTTTACTATCAACTTGATAAGGTAGAGTGTAGTCTTTTGCATAGTAGACTAGGCAGTGTACTAGCAGAGCTAGCACCTTCTGGTCCCTCAGAGTTAAGTTTACAGCTAGCACAGCATTTTCAAGCAGCTAAACAGTTTGATAAGTCTCTGAAGTACTGGCAAGAAGCTGCTGCACACGCTGAGCAATTAGCGGTTCACTCAAAGGCTATAGAATACCTTAGGCAGGCGCTCGAGCTATTAAAGGCACTACCTAATGAAGCTAGAATATCTATAGAATTAGGTTTGCAATTAAGAATGGGGAATCTTGCTATGGAAATAAAGGGCTGGAGGGCTCTTGAAGTTAAGAGGGCTTTTGCTCGAGCACACACACTATGTGAAAGCTTAGATCCTTCCCCAGAATTGCTGCTAGCACTTTGGGGTTTGTCATTGTACTACCAGCACAATGCAGAATACGAAACTTCTATTTCCTTAGGAAAACAAATACTCCAAGTAACAAAGCAAAATGAAGTTGCAGCAAACATACAAATGAGGCCTTATTTAGTGCTGGGTTGGAACTACTTTTTCAAAGGCCAATTTTTTGAAGCTCAGAAGCACTTTACCAAAGCAATTAGTTACAATAGTGAAAATGGACCACCTGACATAGTAAGTATGTGTGGTCTAGCTTGGACATTACTTATGCTGGGTTTCGAAGACGAAGCTATGTTGCATGCAAATAAACTCTTAGGGTTTATTGATCATATAAAAGAACCTTATGCCCAATCTATTACTCGTATGTTTCTTGGCTTTATTTATCTGTCTAATTTGCAACCCCAATTAGCTTATAATCAAGCTAAAGTTGCTGTAGAGCTTGCTAAACGCTATCACTTTCCTTTGATGTGGTCAGCGAAGTGCCCAGAAGGTTGGGCTCTTTATTGGCTAGGATCTTCAGAAGAAGGTTTAGAAGTAATGAAACAAGGAGTAGAGAATTGGCAAGAGTATTCTGGCGCTGGTTTGACTGGTTACTTTACTGGTTTAGCAGAACTTTACTTAGATAGTGGTGATATTAATAATGCTGAGCATTGGCTTAATAAAGCTTGGGAAAGAGCTAATTCTCACAAAGAATATTACTATCAGCCAGAGACTTATCGCTTAAAAGCTAAGCAATTTGTTCTTGCTGGTAAAAAGGATAAAGCTAAAGAGTTAATTAACCAAGGGATTAGTATAGCCCAAACCCAAAGCTCAAAGATGTTTGAAGCACGTCTAAAAATTGACTTGAACGCCTTACATGAAAAGAGTTAATTCTCAAGAATTTGTCAACTATAGCTAGAAAAACCTTGAGTGACCCAAATCTTATATATTTTTAAAACTCATGTCTCTATTTCGAAAAAACATTGAAACGTTAACTGAATTTTCTTTTTCCTCTTATAATTCGTTTGTTTAGAATTCGTCTTTAATGGCGGGAAATGCCCCCTAGATAGCCTAAAGATTCTACTTGACACGTTTATGACACGCTTTACTATTACACTTAATTTCAGATAGGTAATATATCAAAAGCATTTGGATTGTTGCCTGTAAAATTTTTAAGGATATGTAACTTTTTGATTGTTTCCAAATATTGATAAGGAGTATTAAACCATGTAGATCTAAGTCGTTGAGTTACTAAAAATACACAATAAGTTTCAATATTAATCTTTTACATAACCTTAGTATTAGCTTGCCTTTTCAGGCGTTCAAAACCTGATGTGCGAATTACTTTTAAAGTGTTACATAATTAATGAAGTGTCAGTTAAATAGAATAGGGCAAAGGCTCTATAGTGCGATAATTTTATATAAACTTAACGCTTAACTGTCTAATATTAACTCCATAAAAAGGAGCACTACATTCAAGAGTTAAAATCCCAGTTAACTCTTACAAAGGAAGGTTTAATAATGTTCAGAGTTTATTTAATAGTTTTACTAGTTTTATTGTCAAGTTGTCAAAATCTAAACAGCAGCATAAATAATTCAGAAAATACTTCTGGTGAGGTAATAACTGATCCTGTACCTTTTACAGACATACCAGCAGACATAGCACCAGAAGAAGGACATTTTGAAATACTTTCTCGCCTTAGTTTAAACGGACAGAACCTAGGGCTTACTACTACTGCTAATTTGGGAGTAAGTATAGGTGAAGGAGGTAGAGTAAGTGTTAAGCAAGCTAACAGTAGTCAGTGGCACACAATTACCTTACTAGAAAGTTACCAGAGCCCAGTAGTCATAATGCAACCTTTGTCATACAATGCTGGTGATCCTGCTGTAGTACGTATAAAAGATGTGACTTCAAATAGCTTTAAGTTTCAAATAGACGAGTGGGAGTACTTGAATGGTGCACATGGCACAGAGGTGTTAAGTTACCTAGTTTTAGAAGAGGGTATATGGTCCTTTAAAAATGGTTTGAGCTTTGAAGCAGGTAAAAAAACAACAGATCATAACTTTAAGCAAGTGAATTTACAGCTAAACTTTACAAACCCTGTAATCTTAACTCAATCCCAGACCTACAATGGCACAGATCCAATAACTACTAGACAAAAACCAAGTGGTAGTGGATTTCAAGTAAAAGTACAAGAGGAAGAAGGAGGAAATGGTACACATGGTAACGAAATGGTGGGGTATATAGTAGTATCACAAGGACAAGAGAGGTTAGGAAATGTAGCTATAGTGGCAGGGATAAAAGGAAATGTGACACAAAATTTTAAAACTATAAACTTTGGATTCAGTGTGCCAGTCAATAATGAGAAGCCAGTGTTTCTAGCAGGGATACAAAGCTACAATGAAGCAGATACAGCAGCACTAAGATACAAAAGCTTAAGTACAAATACAAATACAGTAAAGGTGCGAGTAGAAGAAGAGCAATCTGCAGATACAGAGACATTGCATGCAGCAGAGAATGTAGGTTACTTACTCTTAGCTAACATACCTCCAGTAGTTCCTGCATGGACAAAACAATTTGGTACCAATGCCTATGACAAGGCTAATGCAATAGCTGCTAGAAGCAATAGAATTATGATGGTGGGGGGAACAGAAGGTTCTCTGCAAGGCAGTAACGCTGGCAGTACAGATGCTTTTGTAAGAAGGCATAGTAGTAGTAACGGCAATGTTTTATGGACTAGGCAATTTGGTACAAACTTTACAGAAGAAGCTAATGGAGTTGCTATAGACAATTCTAATAATATATTAGTAGTAGGGTATACCGATGGTTCTCTAGAAGGTACCAATGCTGGTGGCCAAGATGCTTTTATACGTAAGTATTCTAATACTGGTAATGTTTTATGGACAGATCAGTTTGGTACTAGTAGTTTTGACCAAGCTTTAGCAGTAGCAATAGCAGACAATACTTCTGCTGTGGTAGTTGTAGGATATACACGTGGCTCTTTAGAAGGTACTAATACTAGTCCAGGGGTAGATGACGTTTTTGTACGTAAATATGACAACAGTGGCAATGTTTTATGGACAGATCAATTTGGTACTAGTAGTAGCGACCAAGCCTTAGCAGTAGCAGTAGATAGCGACTATAATATATTGGTAGCAGGGCAGACCTTTGGTAGTTTATCAGGCAGTAATTTTGGAAATGGTGATGCCTTTGTGCGCAAGTATAACAGTGCTGGCAATGCTTTATGGACAAAACAATTTGGGAGTTTTGGTTCTGACTCTGCTAATGGAGTAGCTATAGATAGTAATGATCAAATTGTAGTGGCAGGGCACACTCAGGGTGGTTTGGCTCGTAGTAACTTAGGTCTTCAAGATGCTTTTGTACGTCAATATGACACTGATGGTAATGATTTGTGGACTAAGCAATTTGGTAGTAGTGATACTGATATAGCTAATGCAGTGACAATAGATAGTAATAATAATATTATGGTGACAGGTGAAACTTATGTGGGTGACAATACAGGAGTTTACGATGTTTTTGTGCGTCAATATGATAGCAATGACAATTTTTTATGGTCACAACAGTTTGGCACGGGTAATTTTGATAATGATAAAGCCTATGGTGTAGCAGTAGATAGCAATAACAACATATTTATAACAGGCTTTACTCATGGTAATCTAGCAGGCAACAATCAAGGAGGTTTGGATGCTTTTGTGCGTAAATATGTTTCTCCCTAGAAATTAGATGTTGTTTATCCTAGTAAAAAAGTAATTCCTGCAGGCAAGCCTCTATTAAATATTGATTAGTGGTGAGGAAAGGAATTTTCTGAAAAGGTGTATTTCAAGTGAATTTAACACTTTTTAAAATTCCTTTCCCTAAAACTAATCCCAAAAAGTCTGGTAGTGCCCTTCGTGTAATGATGAGGCGGTAGCTCTAGCAGGGTCAAGATTCAACATATCATTACTTGTATAGGATTACCAAAGGTCTAATTAGTAGCTGTTTAGGTATGATCTAGCTCGAGCCCTTCCCAAATTCCAAGCACGCCAATCATTTATCTTCTTGAGTTTAGTGGCTTGTTTTTCAAGCAGTTCTTCTATGACTGATTCTTTTCCCTTTGCTTTATAGGCTTCATAATAATTTGCCAGCACAGGCACAGTATCTGCACTAAGCCAGCTAAGGTAATTTTGATCTAGCGTTAAGCTTCTTAGGCTGCTCGAGCCACTTATATTTTCTTGTGCTGTGCTATTAATCTCTAAATTACTTTCAAGACTACGATCTAAGTTTACCCTTGCGATAAAACCATCAGGATTCACAATATTTAGTGCTATTACACCCATCATGCCTAAAAAAATATAGCTAATTGCTACTTTGGGCAATTTTTCAGAGAATAGCTTAGCAAGGAAGTAAAACATAACTACACCAATCCAAAAAATCATAGCCATAGAGTAAAAGCGTAATTCAGTAAGACCATAAGTTTCTATGTAAAGCCCTAGACGCGTATAAGCTGAGTAGATAACTCCAAATAATAAAACCACTAATAAAAAGGCTAAGCCCTTGAATATGTTCCTAGCTAATTTACTTTGAGACACTAGCCAAAGACCTATAAGCAATAGCAAGTGTAACAAGACTGTTACTATAACTAGTTCAAAAAAGCCACTACGTCCATACTCAGAATAGGTCAAGCCTGCTTTCTTAAGCGTCTCCAGACCACCGAAAAGATAATAAAATTGTACAGCCATAAAACTTGCAAAAAGTATTACCAAAGAACCGAAAACTAAACTTGTTTCAATCAAGCCAAATTGCAAAATGGCTGGAGTACTAACATTTACTTTTTGCCAATTTTCACCAAGCAAACTACTTCTTAGCAAGGCAGCAAAAAATACTGCAAACATTAAAGCTCCTAAGAGGTGATTAAGCAAGCTATCAAAATCTAGTTTGAAAATGTTGTTTAGAATACTTTGAAAAACAGGATCAGCAGAGCTTAATAAGAAACCAAAGACTACTAAAATAGGCACTGCAAAAACCAAACCACGCAAAAGCCCTACAAACGCAAAACTTTTTTTGGAGCTAAACTGTGACCAAGGTGTTTCGAACAGCAAAATAATTGGAGAAAAGGGTAATATAAAACCTGCTCGCAAACTATTTACTAGATAATTGCCAAAGTTACTTTCTTGCAGTACTTGTGAAGTTGCTTTAGCAGCAAGGAAAAATAGGCAAAAAATCACCATAAAAAAGTTGAGACCTTGCATAAAGAGTGAGTCCCGCACACAAAAAAGTATGCCAAATAGTAATGTAGGGATTAGTAGCTCGAGGCAAGGCCTATTCTTCTGATAAATTGTAAGTAGGTAAAGGGCTAAGACAAAGCAAAAAACTGTTATGCTAAAATTCAAACCCCAAGACGTTGTCCTTAAAAGTAAATCTGCCACTACACCCAAAAGTAAGCTAACCGCTAAAACTCCTAAAGCTACAGAGTGCGTTTTTTGAGATTCTTTTTTTACAGTAGCTTCATCCTCGTTAATTTTGTTCTCAACTTCATTTTCTGTTGTCATTCTATTCCTCCAAAAGTTTACTAATTTTCAGCAAGGTTAATTGTATGCGTAAGTTACACATAGTGTGTATGAAAAATCTTTCATAAGTAAATATGTTACCCTATTGGCGTGTCAGAGCTAATTTACTGTTTAGAAGCCAAGCAATTACCCGCTCCTAGTGAAAGTCCTAAGGTACTACCTTTAACAAAGGAACTTTATAAACTTATAGTCAATAAAGGGGTATTCTTGCCCCGCAATGACGTTGAAGAGGATGAAAGCTACAGACAAGTTATTCCCTATGCAGTCATACAACAAGAAGATAAAGTTTTTCTAGTGGAGCGCCTAAAGAAGGGTAATGAAGCTAGACTCCACAATTTTCTTTCTATAGGTATTGGTGGACACATTAATAATGAAGATCATTCCACTAAGGACGTAATCGAAGGAGGGCTAGCTAAAGAATTACAAGAAGAGTTATACATAGGAGCTTATGTGACTGAGGTTGTAGGACTTCTGCATGACAGTGCTAGTCCTGTTTCCAGAGTACATACAGGTGTTCTTTATAAGGTAAAAAGTGCTGGTGGTGTGAGCATAAGAGAAACTGAAAAGTTGATGGGTAAATTTACTTCTTGGCAACAAGTTGCTAAGCAATTTGATTTTTTAGAGGGGTGGTCTCAGGCAGCTCTGAATTACTTTACAAAAATATAGCTCTATCACTTTTTTGTGTTACTTAGATGTTTGGATAAGCCTGTACTTTATCGACTCGAGGCATATCATCCTAAGTGTAACGAAGGATCTCAATTGCGTTACGTTGTTTGAGACTCTTCCAAGTTAATTTACTCAAAGGTATTGATCAGTAAATAAATTGTTCTTTTCATTTGGTTTCCTTTCAAACAAGTAGAATTTTGATCTTTATCTTCATCTTTCAAAATGCTTATTGGTACAGTGCACGGTTACAATTGGATTGGGTTTTAGAGGGTAATAACAATTACAATAAGTAACCTCTTTTATTCGCATTAAAAATTTGGATAAGTAGTGTGTGTGAAGCAAATCCATTTCAATTTTTCGTAGGTCTTTTCTTGTAATTGGTATAAATCCCCCTAAATCCCACTTTTTCAAAGGGGGACTTGCTGTTAACTTATAGGAGTAGATTTCTTTTAAGTATGTGCTCAAAAGGTACATCCTAAGTTTATGACTGGCTTTTACCCTCTTCAGCGCCAAATGTTTTTGTAGTTATTTTTCCTTTGAGCAAAACCCCTCATAATCAGTAAAACTTTCTGTTTATTCATAAATTTCCTTATCTTAAAAGTCACTTCCTGAAAACTTAGGCCAAAAATACTTTTGGTGGTTTATGTAGTTACATACTAAGCAGCCTCTTTTAATCACTAGTACTCACGTGTCCAGCTAACAAGGCGGGTGTCACAAATGCGTTACAAACCCGTCCCAGACAATTAAATTGTCTGTTGCTAGGACTAACACCATTTTGGATTAGTTATTATAGGTATAGATGTCCAGATAAATTATTGCCTTATTCAAATCAAGGAATGTCATCCTGAACGCAGTGAAGGAGTGCGCCTACTAACGAAAGAAGGTATTTCTTATTGAGAGACATATTTGAACAGTGATATGAGGGCTGAGTGGCCTGCGTTAGGATGTGGCACATCCTAGGGTGGGAAGCCCACTGACAAAGAATCCGACCTTCGAGCCAGTCCAGAGGGAAGGAAGCGAGCCCTGTACCCTATGCTGACGAGAGAAACCTGTGTCCTAGTCTTACCTAAGACTTATAGCGTCGTTATGCGTGAAGAGCGAAACTGGCTGATACGCTCTGCCCAAAACGGGAAAGTGGTTGCTTTAATGACTTCCTTCTCATTAAAGACTGTTTCTAAACTCCACTCGGCGTAAAGCAGGCAGCTAAGGGGTGCTATAATATCCTCTTTCGGAATTAGGGAACTCTATATCACAAATTCCTTTAGGATGCGAAAATGCCAGCAGGTGATATAGAGGACGGAGGTAGCGTAGTAGCCAAAAGCCTAGCCGTAATGGCAAGGACAAGGTGAAGGACTACCAGAGAAAATGGTAAGGAAAGGTATGAAAAGAGATAAACCAAGGAAAGCAGATGATAACAGTTGTAAGACTGTTAGTGCACCTTGGCATCGAAAGATGAGTCTTCCCATACTCAGTACATGCGATGGACTTGGAAAGCGGAGTGCGGTGAAAGTCGCACGCTCCGTTTGGGGCGAGGGAAAGGCCGCAAGGCCCTACCTATCGCCACTCTCCCATGCGTTAACGCCTTCAGAGATTCTTCGTCGCTATGCTCCTCAGAATGACATGCTCACATATAGGGTTTTTCTCTAGGGAAAAAACTTTTCTGGAGCACTATATTTGGTGGTTGTTTAGATAGGAATTGCGATAACTCAACTCAATTGGTAACTTTATCTTCTAGCAGCTAATGCCCGACCAAATTGATCGCCCGCTTCACTCACATCATTAATACCAGATGAATTTTGAGTCCAGAAATCATCTTTTCTTCTGGTTAATCCAGCATCTGATCCATAAATTACACTAACTCCACCAGCATTTTGCACACTGCCCAAGTCTTCTGAGGGTACACCTATAGCTAAATCATCTTTTCTATCCCCATTAAAATCGCCAGCTGCTAGTGAGTAGCCAAACCAATCATTAGCTTCAACTACATCATTAATCTTCCTGCTGTTTTGATGCCACATTTGATTACCTGTTGCTACAATACCAGTAGAGGATCCATAAAGGACATTAACCAGTCCAGCATTTCTTTGGCCTGCAACCTTCTCAAAGGGAACTCCTACAGCAAGATCACAAGCACCATCGCTATTAAAATATCCAGAGGTGAGTGCATGACCAAATCTATCGTTCTGTTCAGCAACATCTTGAATACCAGCAGTATCTTGATGCCAAATTTGATTACCAGCAGAAGTAATACCATCATTAGAACCATACAAGATATGAACTATTCCAGCATTATCAATACCACCTATATCTTCATGAGTAGCACTTATAGCCAAGTCTGCTTTGCCATCATTATTATAGTCACAAGCAGTTAATGCATTACCAAACTGGTCACCTGCCTCTGATGTTTCTTCAATTTGCATAATATTCTGAACAAGTCTTGTAGAATCAAAAAGACTATTACGAAGGTCCCCACCAGAGATAATATCCACTACACCCGCATTATTTACTCCACTAATATCTTCCAAGGGACTACCCACAGCTAAATCATCCAAACCATCACCATTAAAGTCAGCAGCTACTAAAGATGTACCAAAGTTAGCGCCGCTTTGATTACTAGAACCTATTATGTCTTCCTTATCACGGAATACGAATATTCTACTGTCTGCTGGTAGACCATTAGAAGAACCATAGAAAATATACACACCACCATTGTTTATACCCTCATTTATAGGACCTCCTGAATCGTGAAAAGGAGTTCCTACTGCTAGGTCATCTTTTCCATCGTTATCAAAATCCCCTACTGCCAATGCAGATCCAAAATTATCATATTCATTTAAAGCATCTGGGGACAGAAAAAGATTATTGAATGAGTTTAGGCCACTGGCATCACGATGACCATAAATAATGTGAACAGCACCAGCTTCAGTCTTACCATTAACAGTTTCCCTAGGAACTCCTATAGCCAAATCATTTTTACCATTGCCATCAAAATCACCAATAGCTAGAACGTCACCAAAGAGATCACCTGCTTCAGCATTATCTTCTATGTCACTAACATCCTGATGCCAAAATTGGTCTCCAGCAGAAGTCAAGTCTGTGTAGGAACCATAAATAATGTTAACTGCACCAGTGTTTACCTTTCCATTAATATCTTCAAGAGGTGCTCCTATAGCCAAATCATCTTTAGCATCTCTATTAAAGTCTTCTGATCCTAGCAAAGGCTTTTCTGTACTACCTGTTGGGGTATTTGTATTTTGCTGACAAGCACTAAGTAAAAGTATAAAGGAAAGGACGAAAAACCACTTATATTGTATTTTCACTGTTTTACTCCTTGGAAATTGATGCGGTACATATAAACCTCCTTAAGGTTTGAATCCTATCTTTATTTAATCTTCTGTATTACTAAGGATTCCTAAAAACAATTACCTTTACTAAGCTTACAAAGCAGGTGTCACAAATGCGTTACAAGTCCGTTCTGGACAATCAAATCATTCATTTACTCTTTGGGATTTTAGAGCTATGGCAAATCACTGACAAAGAGGTCTTTTAGCTTTCTAGTGCTGAAGTGAAGATTTGAGGGCCTAAAACATTAGGTGTGTTATTGGAAGCCACATAATTTCCATAGAAAAAAGCTCGCACAGACCTGTTACAAGCCTGTTCCATACAATTAAATCGGATGTTTAATTTATTGTTTTTAACAAGCTTTGAGCTTGTTCATGAAACTCGCTTTTTGGCTCTACAACCTCTAGCACACCCTCAAGCCAAACATTCGCCTGCTCGGCAGAGCCTTGAGCAAGCACTACCTCAGCAGCTTTTATGTGCCAAGGTAATGCATTGTCCAACATACCTGCTTCAGTCCAATGGTGAGCAATTCGAGCAGGTTCAGCAGCTTGAGCCTCTAACCATTCAGCTACTTGCTCGTTTAGAATACGGTAAGTGGACTTAGGCATAGCATTAATTACAGCTTCATAGAGTAGATCATGAAAAAAGGTGCCATCTTTTATTATTTGAGCTTGCTCGAGTTCTGCCAACCCCTCAGAAATTTCCATAAGCCTCATGTCAAGAACCTTTGCTAACTCTTTAGCCCTAATGGATTTAATTTGTTTAAAGACAGCTATAGTTTGTGCCAAAGTAAGAGCCTTTTTGCTAAGTTTATTTAGGCGCTTTTCAATAGCTGCTCCAACCTTCTTTGGCAAGCTAATTTGCTCTGGCAGGTCGGAGCCACTCCAACCCTGCTCGTAGAGGGACTTAAGCACCTCTACAATAAACTGGGGATTACCACCCGTTAGCTCTTTTAAGCGTGGGGCAAGAGAGTTTAAATGGGGTAGCTCTAATCCTTTAAGTAACTCTGCCACTCCCAACTCATCTAAGGGTTCAAGCTCAATATGGATAACTATACCTGCCTCAACATACTGTGCAATAACTGCTGTAAATTCAGGAGGCATCTCATTCAAACGAAAGCAAAGGATCGCTGAATTAAATTGGCTTGGGGATAAGTTTTGCATAACTCTTTCATTGACTCGAGCCATAGTCCCAAAACTAACAGGGTCATAAAATTGCAGGTCGTCTGAGCACATGGTTTTAACAGTAATAGTAAATATTTCCCCAAGCTGGAGCAGTGCGCTTTCAAAACGAGAGTGCTCTGCATCAGAGGTAATCGGCTTGGGTTGTTCATTGAAGTATTCGGGGAGCAACCTTGCAAGCTCATGCTGTGCCCAAGGTTCTATCTTTGAAATTGCCTCAGGGTGTTTTTGAAAGAACAAGCGGTAATACCTTGTGAGGGTGCTAAAAGGCAATGTGGTGTCACCCGGGCGACCCCCACTAAACTGACTTGCGCCTTTTGAGTGAGCAAAGTCTAGCATGAGTCGTGTCTTCCCTACCCCGGGTAAACCTGAAATCATAATAGTTTGCTTTTTTTCCCAAGCAGCTTCCATCCTAGCCCACTCTTTCTCACGACCAACTAACACTGGAGGACGAGACAATTTAGGTGGAATAAGATTTTTTACCTTAAAGCTTGAATGTGAAGGAAGTTTTTGAATAGCGTCCTTAATTTCTTGGGCTAGTTCTAAGGTCTCTGGCATTGGCTTTACATCAAGTTCTTCTGCTAATACACGGCAACAAGCCTCAAACTGTGCTTGTGCTGTTTGCGAATGACCTTGTCCTAACTCAATGCGCATAATAGTGCGGTGAATGCTCTCATCTAAAAGATCACGTTTTAACAAGTGGTGGGCTAATTCAAGTGCTTCTGTAAACTCTCCTGCCTCTTCAAGTTCTTTAATACGCCTCTGTAGAGCATCTTTGAGCAGACCTTCTAAAGTTATACGTTTTTCCTCGAGCCATTCCATAAACCCTAAAGCATCTTTTGGCTTAAGATCCCGAATAAAAGTTTTTTCTGGTTCACCACTATAGATTTCTAGAGCTTCTTTGAAATTCTGTTTTGCAAGAGCTTCTTCAAGTTTAGTTAAGTCACTAGTAGCATGCAGGGTTATTTTGTCTTCTGTCTCGAGCCATATACTAGCACCGGGTAACTGTCTTAGACGGTGTAACTCTGTACGTAGAGCTTGGCTTTTAGGGTCACCCCAAAGCAATTCGCTTAGTTCTTCTCGAGAGGTACTATTATGGAGCGCTAAGTAGCAAAGCAAAGCAGTTGCTTTACGAGTAGGAATATTCAATATTTGATCTTGCCAAGAAAAAGAAGGGGTGCCTAGAACATTAACCAATAAACTTTTTTGCATTCTATTTGGTACTCCTCAAGTATAGCGACCTAGCACCCTAAACTCCCTTAACCCTATCATATTTCTAATTTTTGGCAAATCTTTAAACTATGTTTAATATTATGATTTTTTACACATAAACCATGCCAAGAACATTTTTCAGCAATTTTTTGCTCTAAAGCTAATCTTGGGGGGTAAAAATGAGATTCATTTAAAATAAGCCCCTGCCTTGAAACTAACAAAGTCATTAGTTATAATCGGAAAAGCTGGTAAATCTAGCAAAGCCTAGGTTATATAGAAGAGCTAAGTTATAGAGTTTTTAGTTGGTTACATAATTTCTTTGGCAGTCATATTTTTCAGAGTTAGTTTCCACAACTTTTAATAGATTATAAGTAAGCAGTTACCAGACACTAATATAAAGTATCTATCTAAATAGTTATAATTAGTCCTTTCTAGCAGGGTTTGTAATTCTAGAAAAACCTTTAAGGTTATTTCTATCAAACTTTAACTCTTATAGGGAAATTGTCCTAATAATTTCCTAATAATTGTTGGAAAGACTCATCTCAGGCTCTAGTGGCTACTCTCGGTATACTCATTAACAGAGTTTTAATGATCTTCTAATAAGATGAGTCTTAAGAGTATTAAGATAGGTTCTGTCTTAAAAATTTCTTTCTTTTCTATAGGCCTAATTTCTCTAAGTGATTTAAGTATCTAAAGTAACTTTTGGTTTATAAGTCTCTCTAATCTATAACCTTAATCTCTGTGAAAGGAGGTACTAATGATTAGCTTTGGTCGAGAAATATGTGGCAATTTAGCGGAATCTGGTGCTGCAGAGTGGTTGGTAACTAATGGCATAGGAGGCTATGCTTCAGGCACTATTTCAGGGCAACTTAGGCGTCGTTATCACGGTTTGCTTATAGCAGCACTTAACCCCCCTTTAGAGCGCAAACTATTGTTAAGTAAAATAGATGAAACTGTAGAATATGATAAAAATTGCTACCCCTTATATACTAATCACTGGGTAGGAGGGGTAGGAGAACCTTATGGTTTCCAGAATTTAGAGCATTTCCGCCTTGAAGGTACTATACCTGTATGGACTTTTACCTTTGCTGATGCCATTTTAGAAAAACGATTATGGCTGCAAGCTGGGCAAAATACAGTCTATATACGTTATGATTTTCTTCGTGGCAGCTTGCCTCTGAAGTTCTCGAGCAAACTATTAATAAATTACCGTGACCATAACAACAATACTCATGCAGATGATTGGTGTATGGATATTCAAGCTGTTGATAAGGGGCTTAAAGTAAAGGCTTTTGATGAGGCTATTCCCTTTTATCTTCTTTCTAAAGATGCTAAGCTAGCCACACGTCATACTTGGTATAGAAACTTTTATCTTAGCCTTGAGGGTTGCCGTGGGTTTGATGCTATGGATGACCACTTTTATGGAGGACAACTCGAGCAAGTACTAGAACCGGGGCAATCTTTAACAATAGTAGCTACTACAGAATCTTTATTAGATCTCGACCTTGATGGTGTATCAGCCTACCAAAAGAGACGTGCTTATGAAGAAGAGTTACTTTATCGTAGTCAGCATATTGCTCCTAGTTGGTTGAAACAATTAGTACTTTCAGCTGATCAGTTTATAGTACATGATAAATCCCCAGCGCGAAAAAAGACATATTCCATTATAGCAGGGTATCCTTGGTTTGGTGATAAAAGTCAAATTTCAATTATGAGTTTGTCAGGGCTTACTTTGGCTACAGGGCGTTTTGAAGAAGCTGCTAGTATGCTAAGAGCGTTCGGACACTATTTAAATGACCCCAAAACTATACAGGAGCAACATGCTTCTGTTGTAAGTAGTTATAGCCATACTCCTGAAGCTCTGTTTTATTATATAGAGGCACTACGAGCTTATTTAGAAAATACAAGTGACCAAGTGTTAATGGCAGAGCTTTTTTCTACTACCGAAAACATCGTTCAAAGTTATATCCATAGCAACCAGAATAATGCTCGTTTAGATCCTCGAGACAATCTTTTATATCTAGAAGGAACTAGTGGGGATAAGCTATCACGTACCGGTAAGCCTGTAGATCTCAATGCTTTATGGTTTAATGCTGTACTCACCTTGGCACATTTTGCTTCTGAATTGGGTAAACCAGCTGTTATTTACCTCGAGCTAGCAGACAAAATACAGCAAAGTTTTAAGCGTTTTTGGCAAGAGGATAAAGGTTGTTGCTTTGACATTCTAGATGGTCCAGATGGTCACGATGTGAGATTACGCCCCTATCAACTTTTGGCTGTTTCACTAAACTATAGTCCTTTATCAAAAGAGCAACAAAAATCTATAGTAAACATTTGTGCTCGTAAGTTGCTTACTTCCTACGGCCTACGCAGCCTAGCTAAAGACGAACCTAATTATATAGGGCGCTATGAAGGCTATCAACAAAAGCGTGCTGCTGCCTATCAGGAAGGAACTGTCTGGAGTTGGCTCATTGGTCCTTTTGTAACTGCCCACTACCGTGTTTATAAAGATGCAGAACTTGCACGCTCTTTCTTGACACCTTTTGAAGACCATCTCTACAATCAGGGACTAGGCACCATTAGTGAAGTTTTTGATGGAGATGCTCCTTTCAATCCCCGCGGTGCTATAGCTCAGGCTTCAGGAGTAGCAGAAATTTTGAGGGCTTGGCAAGCTACAAATAGCATATTGGCTACCTGTTCCTAAACTTCCTGAAAGGGACTTTTCTTATGCTGAGTTGGTTTCAGATGTGCCTGCCACTATTTCCCATGTATACCAAAACTAGAGTACAGTAAGCCCCCTTGTTAGAGGAGATTTGGAGGACCTACTTATGGGTCAGGTTTTAAACCTGACCCAACTTATTTTATTTTGTGCTGTAATAACATTTATACTTATTTGAGTGCAAAAGTAAGCTACACTCTTACCTAAATAACTAAAGAAAAGCACAGAAAATTTGCAACAATTACTAACGCCTCCTCAAGCCCTCTATTTACATATTCCTTTTTGCCCTACTATTTGCCCTTACTGTGATTTCCATAAAATGCGTCGCCATGAAGGTTTGGTGTCAGCTTACCTAAAACGTCTTAGAGAAGAAGCAAATGCCCTATATACTAGGTTTTCTACTGAACTTAAAAGCATTTACCTTGGTGGTGGTACTCCCTCACACTTAACAAATGATGAGCTAGCTTTTATAGTAGATATTTTCAAGCAAACATGGGGTTTTGCAGCACAGGAAATCACACTCGAGGCAGACCCCCTAACTTTTGATAAAGCTAGATTAAGATATTTTAAAGAGCTGGGGTTTAATAGATTATCTATAGGTTTACAATCTACCCAAGATGATGTGCTGAAACTTTTAGGAAGAATCCATAATGCTAAACAGGGTTTGCAAGCTGTAGAAATGGCTTTGGAAGCTAACTTTAATGTTTCTGTTGATCTTATTACTACTGTACCAAAACAAGATGTTGCTAGAGATTTACATGACCTTGCCCAAACAGGTGTTAAACACATAAGTGCTTATAATCTCACCATAGAACCCTATACTCCTTTTGCCATGCGTGGTCTTATAACAGATGAGGATAGAGAGCTTAAAGATTATCTGTTAACTAATGAAATTTTGTCTAGTTATGGTTTTGAAAGGTATGAGGTTTCAAGTCATGCTAAAGTAGGATTTGAATCTAAGCATAATCAAGTTTATTGGCAAGGTGATTACTTCTTGGCGCTAGGTCCTTCAGCAGCAGGGTTTATACCTAAAGATGAGGGCATAGGAGAGCGCTATACTAATAAACCCATTAAGGCTTGGCTTAAAGGAGGGGCTCCAGAAATTGTGCCTGTGAGCAGGGAGGATTATGTTCTAGAGCTTATTATGACTGGTTTGAGAACAGCTCGAGGGATAAACTTGCAAAGAACAAAAGTCATAACAGGTATAGATATTCTTGCTAGGTTTAGTGATTTAATAGAGCAACTTAAATCTCAAAACCTTTTAAATGTGACCACTACTCATTTACAGACAACACCCAAGGGTACCTTGCAGCTTAATGGAATAGTAAAGTATTTTTTTGATGAAATTACTTAAAGGTGAGCTACAAGGGATGGATATATTATTCTGCTACTTATAAGCAGAGCTAGTTAAAGCATTTAGAAACTCAACTAAATCAGTCTTTTCTTGTTCAGTTAGCCCCAAAGAAAACATTGAAGGATCTAAAAAGGGATTTGGTTGACCACCTTGATCATAAAACTCTACTACTTCCTCTAAGGTGTTTATGCTGCCATCATGCATGTAAGGAGCAGTTAAAGCAATATTTCTTAAGGTAGTAATTTTGAATTTTCCTATATCAGAAGGGAGTTTTGTAACGTTAAAACGTCCTAGCTCTGAAAGCTCCTCTTTTGTAAAAATCTCCTCATAATTACTAGTTTCTCCAGCTCTAAGTTTTTGGATAAGTGTAGGAACCTTACTTTCTATGCGCTCGTAACCTACCCCTAAGTTATAGTAGTTGTTATCAGTAAATAGAGCATGATCCCAGCTAATCTCGTGGCAGACAACACAGTTTCCCTTTTGCCTAAAGATTTCAAGCCCTCTGATAGCACCCTCTGACATAGCTTCCTTATCACTACCAAAAAAATAACGATCAAAAGGAGAATCACCAGCTATAAGGGTTCTTTCAAAGCTAGCAATAGCTTTAACTACATGGTCTATAGTGATTTGTTCAGAGTCAATATCAAATACTGTTTTAAACTGCTTAGTATAATCAGGGTCATTACGTACTATGTTTAAAACAACTTCATAATTGTTAAGTCCGTGCTCCACAGGATTGACAAAAGGATCAAGAGCCTGTTCTTCTAAACTACTGCGTCTACCATCTAAGAAAAATTCCTTGTAAAAAGCAGCATTCACAACTGTTGGAGCATTACGAGTGCCTTGAAGCCCACGAAATCCTCTAGGAATAGGAAATCCATCTGTAAAAGCCTTACCAGCTATGTGGCAATGGGAACAACTAACAACCCCATCAGCACTAAAGCGTCTATCTTCAAATAACTTCTGTCCAAGAATGATCTTTTCTGGTGTTTGGGGATTGTCTTCAGGTACAGGTAATTCAGGGAGACCCAGTGTATTTTGCACAAAAGCAAAAGTAAACAAAATAGCTGAGTTAAAAGTAAAAATATTATAAAAATTAAACGCTGCATTATAAATTCCTTACGTTAATTTTACTAAATAGCTTGCTGGATTTGTTAGGAAAACGGTGCAATTTCATTTTAAGCAATTTGTTTCGTTTAATCAATTACGTGTGCTCTCTAAAAGAGATTGAAGATCTTTTGCTTTCCGGGTAAGCTCTTTACTCTCGAGCACGAGAAATCTCAAAAAGCCCAACAAGTTGCTTATACAAATCGGGCATTCCTAAAATCTCCACAACTTGTTCTTTTATCCATTTATCGTAAGCAATAGGATAAACACGCTTTTGAATAAACAAAGCCTGTAAGAACTCACCAAAAGCATGATGTAATCTTTGTAGGCACTGGAAATACAAGCCACGCTCAACATAAAGAGGGATGTGGTCCAAGTTATTCAGGCAGTACTTACAAACCATAGCTAGACGTTGGGAGCGTAATTCATCGGCATAATATGGTAACCACTTTTGCTTTAATTCATCCAAATGTTCGTTTCGTTGCCAAAGTGGGACACTGTAAACTAGATGATTACCTATTTCAAGCTCAAAAGGATCTGGGCCAGTAGTCCAGTCGTGCTCTTGAGCAACATAGTGACCACTTATAAGATCTAAATGAACTTCTGAGTACTTGCCAACCCTGTGTAAAGCTTGAAAAACTGGTGCCTGTCTCATAAAAATCTTGCCACAATTTGTCTAATTCTTCATGCTTTTGCTCAGTAATGCCTTCTGAGAGCAAAATTGCTATATCAAGGCAGCTATCTGGAGTTGCTTTACCTCTGGCACATGAGCAGGTTAATAAAACTGCATCTACATTTTCTTGATTTGAGAAAAAGTTAGTGATGGTTTGGGCTGCTTTTTGGTGCTCAGAGTGTTGGATAACTGCTAAGCATGGTAATCTCGTTATTTTTGTTCAGCAAAAACTTCTTGGATTTTAAGGAAGATATTTTTGAGCGTCCCTTGAGGTAAATTTCCCAACGATTTTATGATTAGGTTTTGCCTAACTGTAAACAAATGCCCACATTTTATAGTAGAGGAATCAAGAAGTCCTGCTTGCTTAATTTCTGAGCCCCTAATTAAATATTCATCAGGAGCAGCATTTTTGTGTCTAGTTGTAGTAATGGCTGACAGGTTGCCTGTAGCATCATTCAGCTAAGGTTTCAATTAACAGCTCTTCTGTAGTGACTTTACGGCTTTCACCTCGAGAATTTCCCTACGACCTTCAGCTATAGAGGTAGCTTCTAACTTAGAAATATCTAGGGTGGGTAGACTTTCAGTCCAAAGTTTCTTACGCTCGAGTTCAACTTTCCAATTAAGTTCAGCTAAACCCAGTTTAAAGAGTTCTGCAGTGTCTAGGGTAGGGTAGATTTTTTTGAGGCGCTCAAGCACTTTGGCAATATCATCATTAATAGAAACCTCAATCAATGTAACCATATGAGTATCATTGTAGGTCATGATCGCTTTTTGTCAACTTTCGAAGGTATTTTTCCATGTCGACTATCATTTGATTATGCATAGCTGTCTTATGCTTGACTATGTCCATACAATTTGCTAGGATTCCTAACGCCATGTCACTAGGAGTACAGCACCCCCACAACCAACGAATACCTTAGTTTAGAAGGTGTTTTGCTGTTGTGAGGGGTAGTAGCTCAACTGGTGAGAGCACTGGTCTTATAAGCCAGAGGTTATGGGTTCGAATCCCATCTGCCCTACCAAAAACTTATTAATCTAAAGCACCTCACAATTAAAAGTCAGGCAATTCGTGGACAAGTAGGATGCTAGGCTGACCAACGGGATACTCATCACCTAACTGCCAAAAGTAGAGAACCTTGCCATAAGTTTCATTGATAGCTGGTAAAAGCTCTTCTGCTTCCTCTGCCGTTAAATCAGGTAAATTAGCTTTTGCCCTAGGAATCTCAGTTTTGTGGTAATGCCACAGTTTTTGCTCTTCTTCACTTAGAGTACTAAATTGCTCTGAAGTGATTATGTACTCCATACCATAAGGCTTATCTTGATCTTTCATGCCTGTGGGGAAAAGTAAACATGCTTGTGTATTATCATCGTAAGCTTTACAGTGGTGGTGGACAATAACGTTTAATTTAGAATCATCACCATCGTCTGGCATTACGTGTCTGACAGCCTGAATATGTAAATCGTTAAAGCCTACCTGATTAGGGTATTCTTTCTGTCTAGGATTAAAAGTAGTGTTGTATAAACTATCTCCTCTATCTGCAGCAGGTTGGGCACTAGTTGAAGATGTTGAGTCAGCAATTTCTTCTGTGTTAATAATTTCTTCCATGCCGAGGAAGTCTGGTAACTCATGCACCATTAGTATTGATGGTTCTCCAATTGGGAATTCATCACCTAATTGCCAGAAATAAAAGACTTTGCCATAGGTTTCATTAATTATGGGTAAAAGTTCCCCTGCTTCTTCAGCAGTAAGGTCAGGTAAATTGGCTTTGGCTCTAGGAATCTCAGTCTTATGGTAATGCCAAAGTTCTTGCTCTTCTGTTGGGAGTTGATTGAATTGCTCGGTGGTAATTATATACTCAAAACCATGAGGCTTATCTTGATCTTTCATACCTGTGGGAAAGAGTAAACAAACCTGAGTATTATCGTCGTACATTTTGCAGTGGTGGTGAACTATAACATTTAATCTAGAGTTATACCCTTTAGGATCAATATGGCGTACAGCTTGAATGTGCAAGTCATTAAAGCCTACTTGATTAGGGTATTCTTTTTGCCTAGGGTTAAAAGTTGTGTTGTAGATTGCTTCACTGGGAAGCTCGAGCCCAGATAAATCTATGTCAGAAGCCATAGTGGCAAATCCTGTTCTTACCCAATGTTTAGCAACAGATTCTGGAGCACAAGTAGCTCCACCATTAGTAAGAACAACCTTAACTTTGTTAGCATCACACTCTTGATTTTCAGCAAAAGCATGGCCAAGACTAAATAGGACTATAAATAGAATTAAATGATTTAAAATTTGTTTAAGCATAGACACTCCTTGAAATTACCTTTTGTAAGGATATCCTGCTGCCAACCAAGCTTTATAACCACCGCGTAGATTCTGAACATTGGTGTAACCAAGAGATTTTAGGTATAGCAGGGCAAAATTACCACGATTGCCACTAGCACAATAAACAATTATGGGGCCGTCTAAATTTTGAGGTAACTTATCTAAGCTAGAACTTAACTCTGTAACTGGTAAAAGTTCCGCTCCTTCAATATAACCTAGGTTGTCCCACTCTTCTTGAGTACGCACATCAAGAATAAGTGGTTCTATTTCCTTAATTTGCATAATTGCTGTTTGTGCAGGAACCTGTAAATAGCCTTCTTGGCTAGCTTCAGCAATTATTTCAGCCATTGCATCAGCGGCAGGGTTTGTGCTGGGAGCTTCAGCTAAAGCAATTAACAAAAAATTAGATGTTAAAAAAACCAAAAACCATTTCATTTTTTCTCCTATCAATTTGAATTGCAAAAAGTGCTTCAGGCACTCTTGTAAAAGGGGGTTTTCTTTAATTGCACCTCTTTTAATATCCCCTAGGGGTATAATTTAGACACTACTAGAAAGACCTAGGGTGTGTTGACAAGCAAAGTCAGAAATTGCACGCTTAAGATATGAAAGTTAGATTAACAGATGATCAATGGCAAAAGATCTTATTTTTTCTTAAGGGTCATAAGGTAGTGTGTATGTTTAGGAAATTTAGGATTGGTGATGAGGAGCAATGTAGAAGGTTTATTGAAGCAGTTCTTTGGGTAACAAGAAGTGGTGCTCAGTGGCGCTTATTGCCTGAAGAGTATGGAAAATGGAACAGTGTTTTTAAACGTTTTGACCGCTGGGCTAAACAAGGGATTTGGCAAGCCATGTTTGAATACTTCGCTGAGGATGCTGACATGGAAAGTATAATGATAGACAGCACCATTGTAAGGGCTCATTCTTGTGCAGCTGGAGGCAATGGAGGTAATGAAGAGCAGGAGTTGGGTAGAAGCAAAGGAGGGTACAGCACAAAGTTACATTGTGCTACTGATGCTTTAGGCAATCCCCTAAAGTTAATATTGACTCCTGGGCAACGTAATGATGTTACCCAAGCAGAAGAACTACTAGATGATTTAGAGGGTGAAAGAGTAATAGGAGACAAGGGATATGATGCCCAAGTGGTGCTAGATAAAGTAGAAGAGATGGGAGCAGAAGCAGTAATACCTCCGAAGGCCAATAGAAAAGAGCAAAGGGAGTATGACAAGGAATTTTACAAAGAAAGACATCTGATAGAAGTTTTTTTCAATAAGATCAAGCATTATAGACGAGTGTTCTCTCGTTTTGAGAAATTAGCCCGCAACTATTTAGCGTTTTGCCAGTTTACAGCGGTACTTATATGGTTACGCTAAAATTACTTCAAGTATCGTTTTTGATTTGTCATTTTTAGTATCCACACACCCTATCTAATTAATGCCCCTTAACTACAATTTACTAATCTCCTTTCTCAATAGGTGCTTGCTGACAAGCCCTTTTAGTCTAAGGGGTATATTCTGCTAACTCAATGGTGTAAATTGTGGAAATGGATAGACGTCAAACAATCATTGATCATCTTAAATATTGTGGCGAAGCTACTATCCCTGACCTCATAAAAATCCTAGGTATAAGCGAAAATGCTGTTAGATACCATCTAACTCGCCTAAAGACTGAGGGTTTTGTAAAAGTTGATCTAAAACATGATAATGTAGGACGTCCTGCTAAACATTACGCTCTGACAAATATTGCTGAGGGGCTTTTCCCTAAACGTTATGAGGAGCTGTTAGACATTGTTTTAGAAGAGGCTAAAGACAAGGGTTTGCTCGAGCAAATTATAGATGGAGTCGTAAACCGTCTTGTTTGTCAGCTTTCTCCAAACATTGAAGGTAACACGCTTGAAGCACAACTTATGAGCCTTATGGAGCAACTAGATTATGGTGAAATGTTAGGTAAACTTGAAGTGACTGAAGGTGGTTGGGAGTTATCTGCTTACAATTGCGTTTACAAAAATGCTGGCTGTAAATTTGAAGCAGTGTGCGATGTTTTGCCCAAGGTTGCTACAAAAGTAATAGGAACACCTGTTGAACGCCCTAGTTGCCAACGTGATGGGCAGCAAGCTTGTATCTTTACTGTTAGTAAGGTTATGTCATAACGCCCTTGTGTTAGTGCGGTAGTTTGGTGCGTAACACTCCATAGACCCAAGTACCTAGAACAGCACTTGCTAATACAACCAAAAAAACACTCATACCTCCGCCTATGAGGGCCAAGATGGGCCCCGGGCAAGCACCTGTTAATGCCCAGCCAAGACCAAAAGTTGTTCCACCAATAATGTAACGAGGATAAGTTGCTGCTTTTGGTTTAAAGGTAACATTGTCACCGTTTAGAGCTCGAGCTCTAAAACGCTTCATCAGCCAGATAGAGGTCATACCAACCACAATAGCTGAACCAATAATCCCAAACATATGAAATGACTGAAAACGAAACATTTCCTGAATACGGTACCAAGAGATAATTTCAGCTTTGATAAGTACAAAACCAAAGAAAAATCCCATAAAGAGGTAACTGACGTAGGCTAGTAATACATTTGGTTTAAATATAATTTGTGTTTTGGAGGATGTTTGTGTCTGAATCATAAGATTCTCCTAAGGGTTATAATGCAAGAATAAGTGGCAGCAGAACATAAGTTGTAAAAAGACCACCAACAAAAAAGCCAATAACAGCCACGAGTGAGGGAAGTTGAATTTGTGACAGTCCTGTAATGGCATGTCCAGAAGTACAACCACCTGCATAACGTGCGCCAAAGCCAACTAAGAAACCACCTAAAACCATGATGATAAAACCACGCAAGGTAAAGAGGCTCTTCCAACTAAAAAGCTCAGTGGGAAGGTAATTGTTATCAGCTTCAACGCCTAGTGCTGCAAGGTTAGTTGTAATGCCTGTAGAAAGTTGTGAAGGTTCAGAATTTGCTAGGAGAATTGCTCCTACAAAACCACCAAGTAAAATACCTAGTGCAAAGATGAGATTCCAACTTTCCTTGCGCCAGTTATAGTTAAAGAAGGAATTCTTATTTGGAATCATGGCACAAACATGACGTAAGTTAGATGAAATGCCAAAATGCTTGTTACCTAATAACAATAAGGCTGGTACAGTAAGTCCAATGAGAGGGCCAGCAACGTACCAAGGCCACGGTTGACGAAGTAAATCTAAAATTTCCATAGTTTCTCCTAATTAGTAGGGGCACGATGCACCGTACCCCTACCACGCACTCAAGCACTATTGGCTAGCGCAGCTCTAGATAATTGAGATATGAGATATAGGGTGTTTATTGTCATCTTGATCTTGGGTTAGATAGTCTTTTGTTAGCGGTATTTTAAGCTCCTCGAGCACCCGCTTAACAGATAAATGAGCAATCTTATCTCCAAATTTTTCAGGCCAGCCAGCCTTTGCAACAAGGTCACGAACAGGACCTTTCATATTTGCAATATGCACGTTTATCCCTTGATTATAAAATTCTTCCATTCGTTCTTCTAAAGTTTCAAGAGCTACCGCATCCATATCATTTACCGCTGCAAAATCTAAAATTATAGTGTGCAAATCATAACGGTTAGTCAGAATGCTATTTAAAAGATTTTCTAAAAAAGCCATGTTGGCAAAGTACAGTGGAGCATCAACACGTAGAATTATCACGCCTTCAAATGTTTCAACCTCAGGATAGCGACGCACGTTACGAAATACATCCTCTTCAGCTAAATATCCTAGTTCAGCTGTGTGTGGATAAGCACTGCGCCAAATAAAGACAAGCAGTGAAAAACCTGCACCAATGAGAATGCCTTGCTCAATACCTATTACTAATGTTGCAACAAAAGTAATGACCAATGTCCAACCATCAACAGGTTTGAGCTTAAAAAGGTGTATGGATTCTCGAACATCAATAAGGCCAAACACAGCAACCATAACAATGGCTGCTAGTACAGCTTTGGGTAAATAGTAAAAAAGTGGCGTGAAAAAGAGTAGGGTCAATACTATCAGCAGGGCCGTAATGAGCGAAGCTAGTGGCGTTTTAGCGCCTGCTTGGTAATTAACTGCTGAGCGAGAAAATCCACCTGTAACTGGATAAGCTCTGAATAATGATCCAACAATATTTGCCAGACCTAAACCTATAAGTTCTTGATTAGCATCCACTTTATACTTTTCTTTAGCAGCAATTGATTTGGCAACAGCTATAGATTCCATAAAACCAACAAAGGATATGGTTAAGGCTATTGGTAACAGTGCTTGGATAGAGTCAAGACTAAAAGCAGGTAAAGAAAAACTTGGCAACCCTTGAGGAACCTGACCTACTATGCTAACACCAGCATTTTGTAAGCTAAAGAAGTAAACAGCTATGCTGCTTAGCACTACCACTAACAGTGGTGCTGGAAAACGAGGTATAAAACGTTTAAAAACCAGCAGGCTAGCAATACTCAGAATACCAATAGCTAGTGTTATGAAATTTGTTTCGCCAAAGCGCTCAGTGGCTTGCCAGAGTAATTCAAAGACTGAATGCGTGCTTTCTAAGTTGATGCCTAAAAGGTGCTTAAGCTGACTTAAGCCAATCACAATGGCTGCTGCTGAAGTAAAGCCGCTAATGACAGCATGGGAAAGGAAATTGGTTATAAAACCAGCACGTACTAGGCCCAAAATGAATTGAAATAAACCAACCATAAGTGCTAGCAGGGCAGCATAAGCGATAAATTCAGATGTGCCAGATTCAGCTAACAAAGATACCCCCGAAAAGGTTAGTAATGACACAATAGCCACAGGGCCAACTGCTAATTGTCTTGAAGAACCAAAAAGTGAATAAATGATTAGTGGAATCGTCGAGGCGTAAAGCCCTATAACAGGCGGCAAACCTGCTAGCAAGGCATAGGCCATTCCCTGTGGTACTAGCATGACAGTTACGATTAAACCTGCCATTAGATCAGCGGGTAAGTCAGCACGTTTGTACCGCCTTAACCAACCAACAGCAGGTATAAATCGCTCTAGGTTATTCATTAGGCTGCCAAAGCCTCATTTATTTTATTCTGGGATTTTTTCCAATCAGCGTAGCCACCTTCTAGCTCCATAACATTATCAAAGCCTGCAGCAAATAGAGCGCTTACTGCTACCGTGGCTCGAGCACCTGTTTCGCAATGGGCAATAATGGGTTTATCTTTAGGCAATTTATCTAAAGAGTAAATGATGCGGCCTGTATGTATTTGCTTAGCACCTTCAATATGGCCTTCGTTGTATTCATTTGCTGTGCGCACATCAAGTACGAAAGGCTCGTCTATAGATTTTAATTCTTCAAGGGAGATGGTGGGGGGATGCTCGAGCTTTAACCCTTCTAAATCAGTGACATATCCAACCACATTATCAATACCAACATAACTCAGTTTGTCACGCAAATCATTAGCCTGTACCTCATCTGCTGCTAGTAAAACAATAGGCCTATTGTCTTTCTCTGGATCAATAATATAAGAGGCATACGTTGCAAAATTCTTGCCAGCAGGAATGTGTAAAGAACCTTCAAGATTTCCTCTAAGATAAGCCTCACGTTTGCGGGTGTCTACAAAAATGAGTTCTTTGTTTACCTTATTTTTTAGCTCTTCGGAGGTGTACTGTTTAAGTGTTTGTCTTTCGCCCATTATTGCAGGGCCTGCTTTGTTCTGACGTTTCATTCGCCCAAAATACAGTGGTGCATCAGGCTGTCCTTCTAACAAAGCTTTAGTAAAGCCTTCAACGTCCCCTTTTTCAATAAAAGGTGCCCACCAAGAAAAAAGACGCTCATAACCAACAGTTGTACTAGCAACTGCTCCTAAAGATTTCCCACAAGCGCTACCAGCCCCGTGCGCGGGCCAAACTTGCACGTAATCGGGTAAGTTCAGGAATTTGTCCTTTAAACTAGCAAACATTTGCTTAGCACCAGCAAAACGTGTATCTATTCCACCCGCAGCTTCATCAAGCAGGTCAGGGCGACCAATATCACCAACAAAGACAAAATCCCCTGTAAGGTAAAAACCTGCTTCATCAGTCAAAGCACCATCTGTAACTAGAAAAGATAGATGCTCTGGCGTATGCCCCGGGGTATATACTGCTTTGAGGATTATATTACCCACCTTGATTTCATCACCGTCATAAAGCTTATTAGCGTCAAAGCCATATTTCCAATCTTGATTACCCTCGTCTGAAAGGTAAAGCTCTGCGCCTGTAGCCTTAGCAAGTTCACGGCTGCCTGAGAGGTAGTCGGCATGAATGTGGGTTTCTGTAACAGCGACAATCTTCATACCATTACGTTCTGCTTCATCTAAATAAATCTGAATATCACGACGAGGATCAACCACTATGGCTTCACCCATAGCTTGACAACCAATTAGGTAACTACCTTGTGCTAAATCTTCATCGTAAAACTGTTTTAATAACATGTTTAATTCCTTCCAGCTTAAGGGCATAACCCTATTTAATAGTTCTAGTTTAATACCCCCTATGGATATAGTCAATGATATGATTATCGAGTGATATAAGATATGATTATATCACTCTTAAGAGGCAACTCACTGAATAAGGGGGTACCGAAGCACTGTAGCGCATCCCCTACACCTAAATCATCTGCTATACGAGAGTTGTCTGCTAATCTGTGATCGCTATGTTAGAGCTACTGTTTCCTACATCAATGGCTTGAGATATTGATATTTGCTCATTGTTTAGTAGCTACTTTTTATTTGTTGAAATATCTGTCATCTGATCATTTATGGGAATTGGTGTCTATATAATCAGTACTCCGCAAAATAGGTAGATACCATAAAAAGCGAGAGAATTACTGTGAGTTAACTGCATGAAAAAGAGTCAAACAAAAGTCAAAAATTAAAGGATGGAAAATTCTTTAAGGAGACTAATGTGACTCTAGAAAATCTTAACTCACCGAGTTGCTTAGAAGCAAATGATATTCATCAACAAGCTAGCCAAGTTATCGATCAGAAATTTGATTTCGATTCCTCTGGTAGTTCCTACTCAACTCAAGATATTTCTGATGTGATACTAGCTGCTGCTACTAGAAATATTTCTATAGAACAAGCCTGTAAAGACCTCAAAGGTGCTCCTTCCCCTAATACTGTACGTAACTTCATCAAAGATGCCTTGCCTGAAGAGACCAGAGCTTTAGAAACACAACTCAATAATGCAATGAGAGATAACCTTCCTAAAAACCTCTTCAAAACACCTTTACGTTGTGCAATAGACATTACTGAGATCAATTACTATGGTGATAGAGCTGATGAATCTGTGCGTGGAGGTAAAGCTCAAAAAGGTACTACTAAGTTCCACTGCTATGCTACTTTATATGTGATCAAGAAAAATCGTCGCTACACCTTAGCAATTACCCTTATGGATAAAGATGAAAAGGTATTGGATGTACTGAAGCGCTTGTTAGCTGAAGCTGATGATATAGGATTGAAAATCAAGCGTTTGCTGTTGGACAGGGGCTTTGATAATAATGCTGTGATAGAGTACCTACAAAGTTTAGACTTTCCTTGTGTCGTACCGTTAGTAAGAAGAGGCAAGAAAGTTCGTGATTTGTTGAATACAAAACAGAGTTATGAGACAGAGTTCAGTCGTAACAGTGATAAGTATGGGGAAGTTAAGTTTAAGGTATATATAGCATGTAAGTACAGCAAGGGGAAATATGGAAAACAAGGGATACAAGCATTTGCATACATAGTTACAGGGAAGTTAAAGATGCCACCATTGCAGGTATACGAGGAGTATCGTAGACGTTTTGGGATAGAATCAAGTTATAGAATGGTGAATAAGGTAAGGATCAGGACATGTACGAAGTTAGCAATAGTACGTTTATTCTATATGGGCTTAGGGTTTATGCTATTGAATTTATGGACATATTTGAAATGGGTGTATTTGCATTTGAGGCAACGAGGGCCTAGGGTAGTACTCTGTGAATTGTTCCCTTTAGAAACCTTTTCCATATGGTTATGGGAAGTTGCTAAAGAACGTCTAGGACTTCGTAAGTCCATCCCCTTGCCTGTTCATGTTTGATTGCGGAGTACTGATAATCAGCAATCCGTAAGTAGGACTTTCCATCACGGATGATGTGCTCATGATAATTCCTTTGCCACACAGGTGTTACTTGCAATCCACGTAAAGTATTGATTTTCTTTGTAACAGCTCCTTTGTAACCACGCATAATAGCATCAATGGTTTTTGATGGTGACTTGAATTTACCTCTTGTTACCTTATGATGTGTTCCTGCGTGTGTGGTGTTTTGGGCTGGGTTGTTGCTCGTAAGGGCGTATCGCAATACGCCCCTACCAACGTAAAATGTGTCATGCTGTTTTCGTGCGGTACATCCCATTATTCCCATAAACACGTCATATTATTCCATTTTTGTAAAATTTGAACCCTTCCATAATAAAATCCCACAAAACAACTACCCAAGAAAAACAAACCAATACCAAAAGGTAATTCCAAGGTCTATTGGTTCAATTGTTAGGGGATTTAAAATTGGTGTCACAAAGTGGTTTCATCAGAATACAAAAACCTATAACGTTTGGCAGAAGGGGTTTTATGAACACATTATCAGAAATGACCAGTCGTATTGTAAAATATCTGAATATATTCAATAATAATCTATTGACATGGCAACAGAATAGGTATTATGTTCGGGATTAAAGTTAGGTTTGAAAGGGCTTTGGGAGGGGGTTTGTTTGGGAGGGTTCAAGAGTTTGAACCCTTCGTTGCACTCTAGGGCAGGCCTCTACAACACGTTTATCGAAAAAAACAGAGCAATTTATCAGACAAAGTGATGGTAGGTTCTCTGTCAGCGTTTAACTTCTAGTTCAAACTCTTGATATAATACTTTTATGAACACTGCACAGCTTCACGCAAGTATTGATGAACTTCCTAGCGATCTCCAAGAACAGGTATATAACTTTGTTACCTTTTTGCAAAACAATCAAGTAGAATTAGACACTGCACCTAAGGAAGCTCGTGTACTTGGTTTGCACAAAGGCTCAATGCAAATGCATGATGATTTTGATGATCCCTTACCAGATACATTTTGGTTAGGTGAGCAGTGAAATTGCTGCTTGACACTCATACCTTTATTTGGATGGATGCTGCTCCTGAAAAACTCCCTAGGCAAGTTGCTGAACTCTTACAGAGCCCTGAACACGATTTATTGTTGAGTGTAGTAAGTGTTTGGGAAATCCAAATCAAAACACAACTAGGCAAACTTGATATGCACAATGATCTTGCAAAACTTGTACAAGATCAACAAAAACGTAACAGGCTCATTGTTTTACCCGTTACTTTGGTACATGTTTTTTCATTGGGGAAACTCCCTTTACACCACAAGGATCCTTTTGATCGTTTATTGATCGCTCAAGCGATCAGTGAAAATGCTGCGTTATTAAGTCGTGATGAGACTTTTGCAGCTTACCCTATAAAGCTACTTTGGTCATAGTCTCTTTTCTAAACGCCTGAAACAGATCAACTCTCAAATCAGCGCATTACTCCAAGCCTAACTTTAAAAGAAGAAGGCCACACATGGCGGCCTTCGAATTCTTATCTTAAGGTATGTGTTCTCTATAAACCACACCCACTACTATCAGATTGTCTTTCATAAGCTCCCATATCAATAATAGGTGCAGTCCCATTACCAGTGTCATTTACATTTGCATCATCAACGTTACGGTAATTCCCTGCTAGGTCAGTGCTTTCATTGTTTACGCTGTTATCACCAGAGTCTTAGGTTTGGGGACTTGAATCTACTATAATGAGAACAGTGATGGGTGATGTATAATCCAGCAATTCATCAGCGTAGGTCTATTCGTTTGAAAGGTTACGACTATTCGTGTGCGGATTTGTATTTCATCACTATTTGCACAAAGAATAGAGAATGCTTGTTTGGATATGTTGAAAACACAAAGATGATTCTTAGTGATGGAGGTGATGCCACACGAAAATGCTGGCAAGATATACCTAAACATTACCCAGACACCAAGTTGCACGAATACATAGTTATGCCCAATCATCTACATGGTATTATACAAATCACCAACGAGAACGTAGGGGTTCAAAAATTTGAACCCTTCCATGATAAAATCCCCCAAGATGATTTTCCACAAAATAACCACCCAAGAAAAATAAACCAATACCAAAAGGTAATTCCAAGGTCTATTGGTTCAATTGCTAGGGGATTCAAAATTGGTGTCACAAAGTGGTTTCGTCAGAATACAGCAATCTATAATGTTTGGCAGAGGGGGTTTTATGAGCACATTATCAGAAATAACCAGTCGTATTGTAAAATATCTGAATATATCAATAATAATCTATTGACATGGCAACAGGATAGGTATTATGTTCGGGACTAAATCTAGGTTTGGAAAGACGTTGGGAGGAAAATTGTTTGGGAAGGGTTTAAGATTTTGAACCCCTACAACACATTTATTCAAAAGAAGCCTTTTAAAGCTTGTTAAGATATTTTTACTACACATGCTAAAAGCCGAACACTTATTAGCTTTTTGTCAAACTGCCCAACACGGCAGCATAAGTGCTGCTGCCAAGGTATTAGGACTTAGCCAGCCTGCTGTGAGCAATCAACTGATAACTCTACAAAAACATGCAGGACAAACTCTCTATAGACGTATGCCACATGGCATTGAGCTTACACCTGCAGGTAATAATTTACTTCCCTATGCCTGTGCTGTAGCTGAAACACTTACTCAAGCTCAGCGCTATCTAAGTGGAGAAACTAAAACAGGCACTGTTACTTTACGAATTGGCCTCAGCCATCATCTTGTTCCTAGCTTTACAGGCTCGCTTCTCAAAACAGCTAAGCTCTTTAGCTTAGAAAACAGTACCCTTCAAGTACATTTGATGGAGGGGTATTCTCAGCCACTCATGGAAGAGGTTTTACAACGTCGTCTCGATGCCGCCATAGTAATTGCAGAACCTAGCGAAATAGAAGCCTCACTCGTTTTTCGAAGTTTTGAAAAGGAAAAAATTTGTTTGCTAGTAAAATTTGATGATCCAATTGGTAGGCAAAAAACAACTTCCCTCGATATAATTAAGGGTGAAACCCTTATTCTTTCATCATCGCGCTCACAAGTTTATAGGCGTGTGCAAGATAGCCTCTTTGAGGCTCAGGTAACACCCGGTCGTGTTCTTGAAGTAAGTGGCCCCGGTGCAGTAAAGAGTGCTGTTATGGATGGTTTAGGAATTGGAGTAACACTTCACTCATTTGTTAAAGCTGAAGTTGATACAGGTTGGTTTCAAACTGTGGAACTCGAGGACAAAAACCTAGCAGTGGATATTGCTTCTATAAATCATGACCCAGCTACACTTGAACCTATGAAAAGAAAAGCACTTAAGGCACTTCTGAATCAATCTTAAGGGCAATTCTTAAGGAAAGTAAGCCAATTAGAGTAATGCTCTAGCAGCTTCCACAGCTTGATTAAAGGGAAGTTTTATGGAGGCGCTTGGAGGTTTTTCAGTATTCATTGAAAAAGAGCCTTTGTTGTGCTCGAGCAATAATGCTAGTGCTTTAAGGCCAGTCATAGGCCCAAGGACTACTTCTTTGATTTGCTGGTGCTCGATAAAAATCTGACCAATCATACCTGAGCCCGTATTAACACAGATACAACATGGTTTCTCTTCATTGCAGATCTGTTCTAAAAGCTCTTCAAGCGATACTTCGACAAGTTCTCGTTCTCTAGCTTTAGTAGAATCCGTTGAATATGATCCAAATTGTACACTTCCCTGCCAATTGCGGCTATATGAAAGGGCTTGGACAACATGCATGTTAATGGTTTTGCTTGGAAGAGCTTGTAAAGGAAGCACTGTAATAGTATTATTATCGCCTGTTCGACTTAAAATCCTTGACAGGGCTTCAATCCCAGTTATCCCACCTAGAGTAGCCTCCATTACTCGACCCTCCCGCAAATAAATATAGCCATCTCTCCCACTTTTTAATTTAACATGAAGGCAGCAGTTTGTGAGTCCTGCACTATGACTTAACATCAGTACATCAAGTGGTTGATTAGATGTTGTTTCTTGCACAATCTTTCCTAATTAACTACAGAGATACAATCTTGCGCTTTGGGTCTAGTTGAAGATGTTCAAGCATTCTTTTTCCTAAAGCGTTACTGGTAAATCATCCACTCCAAAAATATCTTTGAGGCTATCTTGAAGGACTTGTACTTCAGAGGCTTCAAGATCTGCGTTATCAAGTCGCTCGAGTGGTACTCCCATTTTTAATGATAAACGTAGCATGACAAAAACTGGATCAGGCGCATTGTTCTTGGCATAGTCTATTAAAGTGCGTGCAGAGTCTTTGTATTTTTTAAGTGTAAGAAGCAATTTTTGACAAGCAAAAGCAACTTCTCTAGAGCACTTCACAACCATTTTTGTATCTTCGTCTGTTGATGCTACAAAAACCACAAAATATTCACTATCAGGTACTAATCGCACAATAAGCTCATTATCTTTAGAACTTGACCCTACAAAATAGATAGGTGTATCAGAATTAAAAGCATGACACAAGCGCTGATTTGCTTTAAGTAAATCATTAGCATAAGAGGCTATTGTGTCAGTATCTATTGGTGTGTAGTTAACGGCTGAAATAGCTGTTCCCTGAGTACTATCGCCTATGAGAGCAACATTTATCCATAACAAGCCCTGTGTGTGTTTTTTTAATATTTCATCAAACTCTTTGGTCATTGCAATAAGCCTCTAAGATACTGACATAATGCTATTCATAATTACTAAACAATGTTCTAGAAGAAATCATTCTTGATCCTGTTGTTGGGTAAGCGAAGTGAATACAAACAAAGCCACAAAGTAGAACAATTCTGGTTCCTTACTTTATGACTTTTCCCTTAAAGCATTGCTAAAATCTATTACATTAACTACTGAATCAAAAATATCACAGCAGCAATTTAACGACCTATAGTGCGCCAGAACAATCTTTTCCCAAAGCAGAAATGCATTCCTGCAAGGCATATGTCATACTGAGGAGCTTGGTCCTTACAGGATAAACGACGAATGTATCTCAAGGCATTAACGCATGGGAGATTCTTCGCTGCACTCAGAATGACATCTTACGATTTGATGGTAGGAACTTATCTGGACATCTATACTCCTTCACTCACACAGATAGCTACACGTCATCACGTCAAAACTGATAGGGGCTTGCCTGCCCTAGAGCAAAGCGAAAGGAACTAAAGTGAAGGCACTATCTCAGTTAAAATCCCAAACAGACCTATAGCTACAAGTAAGAATCCAGAAATACGAGTTAAGAGTTTATGGTTATTTGTAAGCCACTTTATTGAACGCTGCTGCAAAGGTGCAGCAAGAAGAGGTAAAAGTACCAAAGGCCAACCAAAGCCTAGGCCAAATACTAGAAAAAAAGTAAACTCATTGGCAAGCGCTAAAACACTACTAGCACCTAAGGCAAAAGCACTTAGAATAACTGGACCCGTACAGGGCAAAGTCATGGGGGCAAGTAGGCAACCATAAAGATAAGCACTGAGATAGGGATTACTTACAATAGGTGCTTGTCCACCACTAAAGCGGTAAAATGGATTGATACCTATGAGCAATAGTAAACCCAAGACAATAACCAAACCATATGTAAGAGGTAACAGCCAAGGTAACAAAGTACTAAAAGAACTTTTTAGTAAATACAGTAAAAGCCCCACTAAAGTCATAGTTGTTAGTACCCCTGCTAGAACAAAAAGTCCTAGCCAAGGAGTTGCCGCCTTAGTTCTCTCGTTGTTAGCATTTCCTGCTAAAAAAGCTATAAGACCCGGGTAAAGAGGCAAAAGACAAACATTGGTTAGGATAGCTCCATTACCTAATATAAAAGCCTCTATATATAGGGCCACATCATTCTCCTAAGTTCTAGAATAAAGTAGTTCAGAATCATTAGCAAAGTATCTTAACCACAAGAACTTTACTATCATGTATAGTGGGCAACATTTCGAACTGCTGGTTCACAGCGTAATGCAAGGTTGGACATAATGGAAACCGTTATTAATTATGAAGGTGTCAAAATCCAAAAAATCCTCGTAGAGGTTAAATTTGTACTGCTATTATATTCTAACCTTCTAACATAAGAGTTTCTGGCACTTCTAGGAGTCTTATTAGGTAGTTGGCAAACTGCGCTGCTTCTGCTCCATCAATTATATGGTGGTCAAAGGAAACAGATAAGTAAAGCATTTGCCTAGCCACAATTTTATCCTCGCCATTTTCTTCTATAACCACAGGACGCTTTTTAATAGTATGCACCCCTAAAATAGCAGCTTCGGGCATTTTTATAACAGGGAAGCTAAAAAGCCCTCCTAAAGAGCCTATATTAGTAATGCTAAAGGTACCATGCTGCACATCTTTGGAAGTTAGTTTGTTTGCCCTAGCAGCTGCAACTAACTCATCAAGTTCTTTGCCCAGCTCGAGCAACCCCTTGCGATCAACATCTTTTATAACAGGCACTACTAAACCTGCTTCCGTAGCTACAGCAAGTCCCATATTGTAATAGTACTTCAGGACTATCTCTTGATTTTTTTCGTCAAAGCTCGAGTTAATAATAGGATAACGCTTAAGTGCTGCTACTACAGCTTTCATAATAAAAGGTAAGTAGGAAAGCTTCACGCCCTGCTCTTGGGCTTTAGGATTAAGTTTTCTGCGTAAGGCCACTAATTCTGTAACATCTGCTTCATCTACGTGTAAGGTGCGCACACTCTGTAAATGTGAAGCATTCATTTGTTGAGCAATTACCCGTCTAAGACCACGCAGGGGTACACGCTCCTCCCGATCACTGTGACCTGCTGGGGTAACATAACTGATTTTTTGGCCTTGGAAAATAGATTGGTCACTTTTATTACTGTGTTGATTTACATCATCAACACGTATGCGACCATTTGGCCCGCTACCTTTGATTTCTTCAAGAGCAATGTTGCGTTCTCGAGCTAACTTACGAGCAGCTGGCACCGCTAAAACCCGCCCATAGGGCCCTGTTCTACTTTGTGCTTGAGAATCACTAGCAGCTTTTGTAATAGAAATAGCCACTTCTTCATCAACCTCACTAGCGTGAAAAAGGCTTAAAGTCTGATCCTCATTTTCGCCTTGATCTTCGCTAGCAGTAACCTTCTCCAAAGAAGCTTGATTTTCTTCTGCAAAACGAGCTATAGGAGTTTGTACAGCTACCACTTCTCCCTCACTTACTAACTGACTTTCTAATACACCAGCAAAAGGACTAGGTAATTCCACAGTTACCTTATCAGTCATTACTTCAACAATTGGTTGATTTTCGCTGACCATTTCTCCTTCAGCAACTAGCCATTTCAGGATTTCACCTTCGACTACAGATTCAGCGAGTTCGGGTAGTAAAAATTCTCGAGTCATAAATATACCTTCCTAAATCACCTAATGCCTTACAGCAGAAACTTTTATGGGCTAATTTGTATAGGATAAAAATGGCAGTGGACATGTGTATTCACTGTAGGTTAATCTAAAAGTGGAGGTGTTCTTATGTTGACACTAGATGTTAATTGGTTAGCTGTTGTTGCTGGCGCTGTTGCTAACATGATCATAGGTTCAATTTGGTACGGTCCACTTTTTGGTAAGTTGTGGCTGAGCGCAATTGGTAAAACTAAGGATGACTTAAAGAATCCTGTACCTGCCATGATAACTTCATTCATAATGTCTTTTATAATGGCACTTGGTTTAGCTATGTTGCTTAGGGCCTTAGGAATCGATAATCTAGCGGATGGTGCTATTCTTGCTTTATTAGTTGGTATTGGTTTTGTTAGCGCTTCACATTTTACTAGTGATGCTTTTAATGGTATTAAATCTGTGGTAACAATTCTTTATGGGCTTTATGCCACAATATCTTTAGTTGTTATGGCAATTATTTTGGTGCTTTGGTAATTTATAGTGTGCTAGAGGAATCTTGTATGACCAAAACCTTAATAATTGTAGATAGTATTGCTGTTTACCCCTTGTAGGTAGCCCTTGTATGAGTGTTGAGTGCATGTTTGCTTATTAGTTTAGATGCTGTAAGTAATATTTTGCGATATGTTAGTACTTTATTATAACTAACGAGTAAATTGAAGCTATGATTAGTATTTTGTTAAGAAGAATAACTCATAACTGTACAAAATATCATTAACAAACTGTTATTCATAATCAATTTTTGCTGTTAAATGAGTTAGGTATTTATGTGTTAGTTTTATGGTTAATACTCAAAGGTTTATCCAAACATCTATAGGTGAATTTTATTACATTCAAAAAACATAAGAATAAGGAAAGTTAGTAACTAGAGCTGTCTGTAAATATTTAAACAAAGCCCTAATCATCCCTCATGTAGTTTTATGAGTTTATAGCTGTTGAATAACAAAGAAAAGTACCTTAGTATTAATCAATATGAGTGAAACGACCAGCACTATCTTGCTTGCAAGAGAGAAACTGCTGGTGCGAAATGAGGTCTTATCCTTCGCTATGCTTAGTGTAAAAATGTTTCTAGGATAAGTGAATAACTTTGACCCATTTCTGGGAGAGGTGCACTATGGAGAAAGATAATGGCAACTAGTGAGTTTAAATATTCTTTAACTAGCATTTGTTTGCGTTCAGGACAAATGGCTTTGCCTCAAAAAATGCTTAAACTTTTTCCCCAAGAGGGAATTGTTAAAGCTATTGACACAGTAAGTAATGAAGAAGTGGAGCTTGATTTTAAACCTCCACGCACTGTGGTAGGCCTTGCTGATTTTTATAGTCGTCATAAGCTTAGAGTAAATGACAAAGTTGAAGTAAAACTTGAAGAAGATAATGGCTATTTACTTACCCCTGTTAAAATAGCTCGCAAGACGGATTACTCGAGCCCCGAAGCCTTAGAGAAGATACTTGACGACCTACTAAAAAAAGAAGTGCCGCTATCAGAATCAGAGATCCGTGAGACTTTTCCGCAAATTCCTAAATCTGTTGATTTAAATCTCATTTTGAAGCAAGATAAGCGTTTTATGCGTTATGAAGGGCGTTGGCGTCCCAAAAAAGAAGAAGACGATATCTTACAAATTGAATCTTCTGAGAAGGTTGATCAATCTATGATAGTAAACTCCTTTAATGCTACTCCTAGTAGTGTTAAGGACAAGGCTATAATCCCAAGTACCCGCTCCCGCTCTTCACAAAATGAAGAGGAGCAAAGATTGTTAGGCAAGGAAGCAAAAACCGAAGCTAAAGCAGAAGCACTTAATAATGATCCCACTAAAACCTCTTTTACTAAAGGTACAATAGGGACTTCTTTATCACCTCATGCTATACCAATAAATGAGCCTATAGACACTTCAAGAACTTTAGTGCTAGAAGAAGAAAAGTTGCCTCCTAAAAATCAATCTAAATTTTCGCTTCCTACAAATCCAACTAACAAAGTAACAGAAGAGGATAATACTTCTTTACACAAGCATGTAAGAGAAGCTTTTGAAAAACTTGGCTACAAGATTAAAGCTCTTTCTCCTAACCAGCTAATATTAAAGGCTGATCTAGGGCGTTACAATTATGATTCTTTAGCATACCTTTTGCCAGTAAAACAAAGTTTAGATTGGGCTGGCTTACTTAATAGTAGGAGAGAATTAGGAGTTAAGTACCTTGCGATCTTTGGTGAGCACCATGATTTGCTGAAACTGCATTCATCTATTGATCTTGCTCGAGCCACCTTATGGTCATGGCAAGGTATAGAACATTTAAAAGATATAACAAAAAAGGTCCCCATTAGTCCTATTGATCTAGAACCTTTTTTCAAAAGCGAAGGACTCTTTGAAGAAGGCATAAAAAGCTTTGAGCAAATGATTTATGCTCGTATAGCAGAACAAGGCATCTTCTCTCATATTCTTTCTATCTTGGCAAATTTTAAACCTCCTTGTGTATTTTTGCTCGATGACATTACTCTTGATGCTGAATTTCCTCGTGAACAATTGGCAAAGATATTGGATACTTTAAGTCAAGCTCCTTTCCAGCTATTAAGTAAAGTTGCTGACGGTGAGTATAATATGCGTTCTACTATTAGTGATGCACTATTAAACTTTTCAGAGTATTCTTTGTCAGTGAGAGATCGTTTGCACAAACAGCGTAATGGTAGGGTACGTTTGCAATCACATTCTAGCTCTAGCAAATCGCAAGTTAGCTCATAATTCATAATTCCATTTAGGTGTTGTGTTTATAGGAGGCTTTTTGTGAAGATTCACGAAATTTTATTGATTTTTATTTTTTTAGCTTCACTTATACTTTTGAGTTCCTGTCGTCTTAGGGGCAATGACGATGGAACTCCTTCTCTAGTAAATTTTACTATCAATGGTGAAAAAGGTCGCCCCTTTAACCGTTTTAACAGTAATAATCCTTTAGTTATAAAAGTAACGGCTACTTCAAAAAACCCCATTATATCTATTTTTCTAATTGCTGTACTCAACAATACTACAGATAAAACTCTACACAGTTGTAATAATTCCCCTTGTGAGTTTAGTTGGCTAGTTAGTTCTTTAGATAATGGCTCTTATGAAATTAAAGCTGAAGTAATAGATGATAAAGGCAATAGAGCTATTTTTCAATATGATGGGGATAGCAGTAATCCTAGTGATGCAAGTGAAGTTGATGTAATTATCAACGTTCCAAGCTGATATTGTGGATTTTGATAATAAGCAAGAGTGTAAAAGTTTTTGTGAATAACTTAGGAGTAGTCAGTGTCTATAGTACAAGTTGTACCTCAAAAACGCCCTTTTTTCTTTTTTCCTACAAAAACCCTGTTGTCAAAGCCTATATATAGTCAGTAGCCAGCATAATAAACCTCTACTGACTACTAGCTTCTGGCTTCTAGCTACTATTTTAACTTCCAAATGGAAATTCATAACAATTCCAATAAAGAACCTCTTTTACTCTAAAAAATCAGTAATTTCCGATCCCACAGGGTTTTTGACTATAGCTTGAGTAAGGACACCTCATTTTACAAAAATTGACGAGTAACTTCATCCAAAAGCATTTAAAAATGAGAGAAAATATCCAGCATGAGTTGTTTGTGAAATGTACTTGTTTCCAGAAGGCATAAAAATACCTAGCACCACTTCTATGAGAGATTTTCAAATGGCACCTCTGTGTTTTAGTTTTTCTACAGTTTTTCCTGCAGTACTACTCTACTTCTATGACGTGTCATAAAGGATTTCATAGCCTGTTACTCTGAAACCATGTGTTATTGCCCTGTAGATATCCTCCATACACTCAAAGGGCAAAGTGTAAAACAAATGCCTTACCCTTTCCCATAGTAGTTTTTTAGTCCTACATTTTGCTTTTGCTGCTTTAAACACTGGACATGCTAATTGTAGTACTTGATCCACTAGGAATGCTTGCATCATCAGTATCGTGAAATTGACTGACAGATTCTTTTTTCCATGCCCATAATTATGCTCTGCTTTGTACCCTTGGTTCTTTAGTGTATTTAGTGTCTCATTCTCCATTTTCCATCTTGCCCTCCCTGCTCGCATTATCTCTTCTACATTTTCTTCATTTATCTCCATATCTGTTACCCACGTAAAATACTGCGTCTTCTTTTCACTCCTTTCCCAATACTCCAACACATTCACCCTGACATCTTCATTTGAGGCATTTATTGCTATATCATTGCTGTAGTGAAAATGGTGTTCTACTCCCGTTTCTCCTTCTACTACCTTATGAGTATGACTTTCACCTGACTCTTTTCTTTTTTCCAATTCCTCAAATAGTTTCTTGTGGTTACTTTGTTTTGCACCTATTATGTAACTCATCCCTTGCTTTTCTAACTCCCTTAAGTTAGGTCCCGTAGAGTGTAATCCATCCTCTAAAATTATTACTTTGAGTTTGGGGTGATCTTTTCTTATGTCTTCTACTAATCTCTTTCCTGCATTACGCTCACAATCATTCTTTGTTTCTCCATCTTGTTTTATTATTGCCTCTACACCTATTGGTATTACTTCTGCCTTGTCTGGATGTACTATTACTGCTCCCATTAACTGATGAGAATAACTTACTTCTCCATTTTTGTGTTTGCGCTCTAAACATCCTGGACAACTTATCTCTTTTGACTTGAAATACTGTGTTCCATCTAGGGACACTAAGTAATATCCATCTAGGTAAGTGTATTCTTTCAGTAACCCTCCCCTTTGCACCTCTTTGAAAACTACCTTAAATCCCTTTTTTATTTCCTCTGGGTCAACTTCATCTATTACTTCCCTCATCCTTGTATCACTAGGAATTTCCTCTATCCCATACACCCTTTCTAAATTTTTCCTTTCTTCTCCATCTTGTCTTCTTTGGTCAAAGCGTAATAGGGAACCATCTTTTAGAGCAAACATAGCAAAACCTGACATCAGTACATCTTCAACAGATATATCAACCTCATTTGGTCGATGATCCTCTATCTCTGCATAGGTTTCTCTTAGTTTTTTATATAGGGCTGTGGCACATAAGTCTTTTCGAGACTTCATAACTGATTTTACCCTTGCTATTAGGAGTTATCAACTGATGCGTTAACTTTGCAAAAGTTTATGAGAGACTACATGCCTCTGACAGCTTTTTCAAGTGGATCGGGAACTGCTGCTAAAAAATTGGCCACCAGTGAAATAGCGTTTGCTGGCTAATTAAATCGGGTTTTTGCATTAAATCTTCACAACTCTTTTTTAGAGCCGCTTCTAAATCATCAATTGTTTCAAAATATTTATTTACTAAAGGATCATCCGTAAGTTCCCACAACCTTTCTGCTGGTTGCAACTCTGGTGAGTAGCTTGGTAGAAATTCTAATTCTATCCCTGCTGGTAATTCCTTTTTGCTGTGCCATCCCGCTTGATCTAGTACCACTATTATTCCTTTATTCTTTGATGCTCTTACATCTGCCGCAAACTCTTTTATCACTATGTCATATATATCTACTCCTACTCTTGGCATTATGTACCAATGTGTTTTCCCTGTCTGAGGAAATACAAATGCATATAGATATAACCACTCATAACGATGATGCACTGTTGCTATAGGAGTTATCCCTTTTTTTGTCCATTTACGTTTTATGATTGGTTTTAATCCTAGGCGGTGTTCATCAAATGCCCACAGTTCAACCTTTGGGTAATTTTGCCTCACCTGAATTAATCGTTCAGGTAAACGATTTTTTTGAACTCTTCTTGCTCTGCAAGGTTTGCCAGTTTATGCCTAGGGCGAGGATGCTTTAGGCCAAAATTTAATTTGTGTAAGTAATTATAGCAACTACTTAAGCTGATTTCTTTGTCTAGATTTTCTTTTATCCATGCCACCACTTTCCGCCCATTCCATCTCCCTCCATCAATGGGATCACTTTCCAAAGCTTTATCAAGCAATAACTGTTCTTGTTTGCTTAACATTGTTGGAGCCCCGCAACTACCCCCATACTGACTTTTAAGCCCTTGTAATCCTTTTTTGTTATATCTGGCAATAATGTCCCGCACACTCCAATCTGAGTATGCCGTTAGTATCTTTACTTCGTGATGTTTTTTCCCTTCCGCAAGTAGCCAGATAACCTGTGTGCGTCTACTCTCAACAGCATCACGACATTTTTGATAGTGAGTTTTCAGTTCTTTAACAGTATGTTGCAACTTTAGTGTTTTATAAGGCCTACCCATATCAACTAAAAGTATATGAGTTTTTACCTTTTCCTAAGAAGCTAATCTCCCTAAGTTGATTTCTGTTTTTTACCTTCAAATCTCATGAATTATGTATGTGATGGAAATAGATGGTTTTTTCAGAGGTACTTTATTGGAATTGTTATCACAAGTATCTAAGCATATGTGCTTACTATTTTCAATTTCAGATAATATGACTAAAAATTATTACGGTTGGTCTGCTTAGAAAGGAAGCTTACGTGCTTTACCCGTGGTAAGTTAATCTAGTTCGTAGTCAACCAACTCGAGCAAAGCCTCTTGTGTAGCATCACCTCTACGTAAGCCCAACTTATAAATTCTTGTGTAGCCACCACTACGATCAGCAAATGCAGGGGCAATATCATCCATAAGCTTGCGTTGTATCTCTGCATCATGAATCTCGCGGGCAATTTGGCGTCGAGCATGCAAATCACCACCTTTGGCTATGGTAATAATCTTTTCAGCATAAGGGCGCAAGTTTTTAGCTTTTGCTAATGTAGTTTTAATACGGCCCCAATAAAAAAGCTCACTAGCTTGATTACGTTGTAAAGCAATACGGTGACTACTATGGCGATTTAACTTACGCCCATGTGATAGATGTCGCATAGGTTATTCCTTTCTAACAATTAAGCAAGGGTGTAATTTGGGAATACTGTTGGAGTAAGTTAGTGCCTAGAGGTAGCGAGAAGTTAATAGATAGCATGGAAAAACTAACTTCTACCTACTATCTACTAATTTGAATTCCAGCAAAAACTCACTCACAAATCATTTATGCCTAGGTGTTTAACTACTCAAATGCTATCCATTTTTAAGTGCTAAGTTATGTTTAGCCAAATGAGCTTTAATTTCTTCTAGAGATTTTTCTCCTACACCACCAACTTTCTTAAGGTCTTTTTCTGTCAAAGCTAAAAGAGCATCTATAGAATCTATACCTTCCTCTTGCAATGAATGTAGCACACGGCTAGAAAGGTCTAAATTTTCTAGCTTAACTTCTTTTGATTCAGGAGGTGCAGTACTAGTACTAACCTCTTCTTGTTTCTGCTCTTGTATACTTTCTGGTGTTTCTGCCTCTCGAGCTTCTACATCAGAGGTAGTAACAAAAACACTCAGGCGGTCTTGTAAAATCTTCACAGCTTGATTTAATGCTTCTTGGGGAACAACACTACCATTAGTCCAGATGCGTAATACAAGCCTATCGAGATCAGTATTTTGCCCTACTCGAGTATCCTCTACACGATATGCAACTCGTCTTACAGGGGTAAAGACGGCATCAACAGGAATTGAGTTAATGCGATCTTTGGTCCCATGAACTTCTGCTGGTATGTAACCTTTGTTCTTTTCAACCCGTACTTCCATAACCAACCTAGCATTCTTATTTAAAGTAGCAATATGCAAATCAGGATTTACAATTTTACTCCCCAAGGTGGTTTCTAAATCAGCAGCAGTGACAATGCATTCGTTTTCTTTGCGCAAAGTTAAGGTAGCGGGTTCATCATCAGGTAGCTTGACTACTAATTCCTTAAGATTAAGGATAATCTGCATAACATCTTCTTTAACACCATCAATAATTGAGAATTCATGTAATACATCTTCTATATAAACACTAGTTACAGCAGTACCAGGAATAGATGATAGTAAGATGCGACGCAAAGGATTGCCAAGGGTTACCCCATAACCTCGAGGTAAAGGCTCAACTACGAATTCACCATACTTATCGTCAGTTTTTCTAGTAATAAATTCGGGCTGGATTTGCAAAGTTACTCCTAAATAGCTTTAACGAGAGTAATACTCAATGACCATAAGCTCATTTACAGGTAGGGAAATGTCTTCACGAGAAGGTAAACTTACAAACCTTCCTGTTAAATTATCAAAATCACACTCAAGCCAAGGCTCAAGTTTCTGTCGGCGCTTTGCTTCTACATTGGCTTTAATAAAAACATTATTGTTGCTATTTTCTGCTACGCCAATCTCATCTCCCGGTTTAACCCTGTAAGAGGGTATGTTAACGCTTTTGCCATTAAGTAATATATGTTTATGAGATACAAATTGTCTGGACTGACGACGAGTGCTTGCGATACCTAAACGAAAGACCACATTATCTAGACGGGATTCTAAAAGCCTCAAGAAGATTGTTCCTGTTGCTTCTTTATGCTGCACAGCCTCATCGAAGAGCTTACGAAATTGTTTTTCACTTACATTATAGATAAGTCGTAGTTTTTGCTTTTCACGTAAACGAATACCATAATCACTAGGTTTTTTCTTGCGCTTATTACCGTGTTGTCCCGGCGAATAAGGGCGTTTTTCCAGATAGCGCCCTGCCTTAACTGTCTCCACAAGATTAGCACCTTCGCGACGACATAACTTGATCATTGGTCCGCGATAACGACCCATAATAATTTACAATCCTTTCCGCTTACGAGGACGGCAACCATTGTGAGGTACAGGGGTATCATCAATGATAGAGCGTACATTTACACCTGTAGATTGAACTGAGCGAATAGCCTGCTCGCGCCCACTACCTGTGCCTCGAACAATTATGTCAATAGTTTTCACACCCATGTTCTGAACTTTACGGGTAGCATCAGCAGCAGCTAATTGCGCTGCATAGGGAGTGCCTTTTTTTGAACCTTTATAACCTATTGAACCTGAGCTAGACCATGCTACTGTATTACCATCTAAATCTGTAATAGTAACAATAGTATTATTATAGCTAGCATGTATGAATATCTTTGCCTCAATAAGATTGCGTTTTACTCGTTTTTTTGTTTTAGTAGTTTTTGTTTGCTTAGCCATTATTTCTTAGGTGCCTTTTTCTTACCAGCTACTGTACGACGTGGACCTTTACGTGTTCTAGCATTTGTTTTAGTGGACTGACCATGTACAGGTAATCCATGACGATGGCGAAGGCCACGATAACATCCTATATCCATAAGTCTCTTAATATTTTGCTGAACTTCACGGCGTAAATCCCCTTCAACTTTATAGTTTTTCTCTATAATTTCGCGTAGTTTAGCAGCTTCGTTGTCAGAAAGATCTTTAACTCTTATACTAGGGTCTATGCTTGCTTGAGCAATAATTTCTTGCGACAGAGTAAATCCTATACCATAAATATATGGCAAGGCATACTCTATACGTTTATTTCTAGGTAAATCTACACCTGCTATACGAGCCATTTTATTTTAGCCTTGCCTTTGCTTGTGTTTAGGATTAGAACAAATAACATAGACTCTACCATGGCGACGGATAACTTTGCATTTATCACACATAGGCTTAACAGAAGCGCGTACTTTCATAATAAAATCCCTTCCTAATTATTTCCTGTAGACTATTCTTCCTTTTTCTGGGTCATAAGTACTAACTTCTAATACTACTCTATCACCGGGAAGAATACGAATGTAATGACGACGCATTTTACCACCAACATGTGCTAGGACCTCAGGCCCAGCGTCAAGCTTAACTAAGAAAGTAGTGTTAGGACGTGCCTCGAGCACTACACCTTCGGCACGAATAGTGTCTTGAGAAGTTTCTTCAGGGCGTTCCTTTTGCGATTTAGCAGAGTGCGATGGGCGCTTGCCCTTGCCAGCTGATTTTTTTGCCATAATCCCCCCCTCTTTTTAAAAATATTTTTTCCAAATCGCTATTATTACGTGGGGATTGGTCTTTAGCAGTTAAGATACATGGACCTTCACAAGTAACAGCAACAGTATGCTCAAAATGAGCTGATAAACTTCCATTTTTTGTTGGCGCTGTCCAGCCATCTTCTAAAACGGTAACTTTGGTTTTTGTCTCTGTAACCATAGGTTCAATGGCAAGAACTAACCCAGCACGTAACTTGGGGCCTTTGCCAGCAGTTCCAAAGTTCGGGAGTTCAGGCTTTTCGTGGAACTGCACACCAACACCATGTCCTACAAATTCACGCACTATCCACATACTATGTGCTTCAACATAAGATTGAATGGCTGCTGATATATCACCTGTAGAGTTGCCAACTTGGGCAGCAGCAATGCCAGCATATAATGAGCGTTCAGTAACTTCTAACAAACGACGTGCTCGTCTAGAGATACTACCAATTGCATAAGTCTTAGCCATATCAGCAGCATAACCTTTGTAAAAGGTACCAATATCAATAGAAATAATGTCCCCTTTTTTTAAAGGTATTCTATCGGGAATTCCATGTACCACAACATTATTTTTTGATGCACACAAGGTGGCAGGAAAAGTATGCTCCTTAAGACGATAACCTTTAAAAGCAGACCTACCCCCTCGAGTACAAATAGCTTCTTGAGCTACATCATTCAGCTCTTTAGTAGTTACTCCGGGCTCTAAGACCTCCTCTACTGCTTCAAGAGCTTCTCTATTGATTATTGCTGCTTCTGCCATGATTTCTAATTCGTATTTGCGCTTTACAATCAAGCCAAAGCTCCTTGAATGCGCTCTGCTACTTCATTAACACTACCCATACCGTTTACTCGCACTACTTTCCCTTTATCATTATAAAATTTAAATAGTGGTTCTGTTTGTCTATGATAAACTTTCATACGCCTGCGAATAGTTTCTTCATTATCATCATTACGACCTTCAGCTTGAGCACGCCTAAATAGCCTTTGTACCAACTCTTCATCATTTACTTCCAAAAAAACTATGCTATCAATTTCTAAGTTCATATTTTGCAAGAGATCATTAAGAGCCTCAGCTTGCACAATAGTTCGGGGAAAACCATCTAGAAGCACACGCACCTCATTCATTTTTTCAAGTTCGGCACGTACCATGCCTATCATAATATCATCAGAAACAAGCTCACCTGAGTCCATAATTGCTTTAGCTTTTTTGCCAAGTTCTGTTCCTTGTTTAACATGGCTACGAAGTATATCGCCAGTTGAAAGCTTTTTTAAGTCACGGGCTTCACAAAGCTTAGTGGCTTGTGTTCCTTTTCCAGCACCGGGTGGCCCCATAAGTAGTAAAATCTCAGTCAATATACTTACCTTTAGAATCTACGCCCACGGCCACGAATGCGTCCTTTGGTAACAAAACCATCATAATGACGCATTTGTAATTGTGATTCAATTTGTTTTAAAGTATCAAGTGATACACCTACTACTATGAGTAAACCAATACCTGAAAAAACCAAGGCCAATTGACCTACGCCTGTGATCCAACTTAAAACTTGTGGTGCAGCATTTACAAAACCTAAAAAAAGTGCACCCCACAGAGTTATGCGAGTTGTTATCTTGCTTAAGTGATCTTGTGTAGGTTGTCCCGGACGTACACCGGGGACAAAGCCACCGTACTCGCGCAAGTTTTCAGCGATTCTACGGGGATCAAAAGTTATTTGAGTATAAAAGTAAGTAAAAAGCACTATAAGAACGGTGCTGGTAAATAAACCTTGCCACTGCGAAGGATTAAACCAAGTGCCTAATGCTTGGACCCAGACTACTGTTGGAAAAGCCGCAATTAGTGTGCTAGGCAGCACCAAAACTGAAGTGGCAAAAATGACTGGAATGACTCCAGCAGCATTTAGCCGTAAGGGTATATAAGTGGTTTGACCACCCACCATACGGCGACCGCGTTGTTGGCGAGCATATTGTACAGGGATGCGCCTCTCTGCTTGTGTCACTAAAATCATGCCACCTAAAGCAATTATTAGCATCACAAAAAATATCAACAAGCCAAAAAGATTAGCTTCACCTCTGGCAATAAGGGCAAATTGCTGAGTAATAGCACTAGGATAACCAGCTACAATACCTGCATAAATAATAAGTGAAATACCATTACCAATGCCAAACTCAGTAATCTTTTCACCTAACCACATAACCAAGGAAACTCCCGCTATTTGGGTAATCATTACTACAATCCAAAAGAAAGGATCATTACTCCAGCCAATTTTTAGAGCACCACTAGGACCTAAAAGCGCAACAGCTAAAAAGAATCCTTGTACAGCGCCTAAGAGAACTGAACCCCAACGTGTATACTGGGTAATTTTTTTTCGTCCTTCTTCACCTTCTTTAGACAGTTTTTCTAGCGGTGGATAAACTGATGTTAGTAACTGGATAATAATGCTAGCAGTAATATAAGGAATTACCCCAAGAGCAAAAATAGAGAAGACTTCAAAGTTTCCTCCAGTAATAAAGCCTAACAGCTCAAATATGCCACCTTGTGATTGAAGCTGGGCACGCAACCTCTCAATATCAATACCTGGAGTAGGAATAAAAACCCCTAAGCGGTAAATTGTGAGTAGTGCAATAGTTATTAATAGCTTTTGCCTTAGATCTGGAATAAGGAGTGCGTTACGAAACGCTGCAAGCATCAGGTACTCTCCTCAGTTTTTTCCAAAACTGTCTTGATTACTACAGTTCCCTTTGCTGTTTCAATAGCCTTAATAGCAGTCTGGCTGTAATGATCAAGCTCTATAGTTAACTCTTTTACTTTAAGCTCACCGTCTCCTAAAAGCTTAACTGGACGATTGGCATAGCGCACTAACCCTGATGCTTTAAGAGTTTGAACATTAACGACACTTCCTTCTTGAAACCTATTTAGATCACCTACATTAATAATTTGATAATCTGTTTTAAAACGTTTGTTGTTAAAACCACGCTTGGGTAAACGTTCAAAAAGCCTCGAGCGTCCACCCTCCCACAAAGGACCTTTAGAATAACCACTGCGACTTAGTTGCCCTTTTTGCCCCCGACCAGCGGTTTTGCCACGACCACTACCTAAGCCACGTCCCACACGACGACGTTTTTTCTTACTGCCTTTAGCAGGTTTCAGTTGGTTAAGCTTCACGAATTTTCCTCAATTGTTAACAAGAAAGCTACTTTATTAATCATACCACGCACACTAGGATTGTCTAGAACCTCACGGCTTTGTCCAACTTTACGTAGCCCAAGTGCATTAATTGTAGCTCGCTGATCTTTTTTAGTACCTATTAGGCTACGCTTTAGGGTAATTTTCACCGGCACATCCTTTACTGGGCAGTTTCCCTCTCACGTTTAGCTTCTGCAAAAGTCTTAAGTTCTTTTAAGCCTTTCATGATTGCATATGCTACATTTGTCTGATTACGGGAACCAAATTCCTTAGTAAGCAAATTACTGTAGCCAGCTAGCTCCGCAATAGCCCTTGGCACAGCACCAGCTATAACACCTGTTCCTGCACCTGCTGGCTTCAACATTACACTACTACTACTATGTTCTCCTATTACCCCATGAGGAATAGTTCCGGGCTCTTCAATAGGCACTTCTATAAGATTACGCTTTGCCATATGCTGCCCCTTTTGTACAGCCAAAGGTACTTCTTTAGCTTTACCAAGACCAAGACCTACTCTGCCATTGCGGTCGCCAATAACCACCATAGCTCCGAAACGGAAGCGACGGCCTCCTTTATATGTTTTAGAGGTACGGCGAATAAAAATGACTCGCTCTTCAAATTCTGTTTCTGACATGATTCACCTTAGAACTCTAATCCTTCTGCTCGAGCTGCCTCAGCTAAAGCTTTAACTCGACCATGATATTTATAAGCACCGCGATCAAAAATAATTTTCGTAATGTCTTTCTCCAGGGCCCTCTTAGCAAGAGTTTCGCCTACAGTTTTAGCTTGACTAGTTTTATCACCATTTAAACTTAATGCCTTACTATTCGCTTCAGCAACAGTACGTCCTTCATCATCATCTATAACTTGAGCATATATATGCTTGCTACTACGAAATACACTTAAACGTAATCTTCCATTATCTACAGGCATTTTTAGATTTTGCCTTGTGCGCAACTTGCGACGCACTGAAGCCTGCTTATTTTTTGCTGGAGTTGGTTTCATATTTTCCTAATCGTTTTACTTATTCAAGGCCTAGCTTGCTGTTTTACCGGGTTTAAGCTTAAGCTGTTCGCCCTCATAGCGCACTCCCTTACCATGATAAGAGTCAGGGGGACGAAGCTTACGTAAATTAGCACATACTTGGCCCACAAGTTGCTTGTCAATCCCTGAAACTGTTATCTTAGTTTGTTCTGGAGAAGCAAGAGTAATACCTTCAGGTGGCTCGAAAATAATAGGATGTGAATATCCTAAGGTAAGTTCTAAATTCTTACCCTTTAGAGCACAGCGGTAACCTACACCATGAATTTCCAAATTGCGTGAATAGCCTTGAAAAGTACCAATTATAGCATTATTAATCAAAGAACGAGCCAGACCATGTTGAGCACGATCAGAACGATTGTTACTCTGCCTTGAAAGTTTAATCTCACCATCTTCTTGCTTGATGCTTAAATCTTGGTGAATAGGTACCTCTAATTCACCTTTAGGTCCTTTTACTTTAACAGTGGCTTGCTGTATATTAACCTCTACTCCTTTAGGAATAGAAATTGGCAAGTTACCAACACGTGACATCACCACACCTCACAAATCACTTCGCCACCTATATTTTTTTGACGAGCTTCACGATCAACCATTAAGCCTTGCGATGTTGATATTATAGTTATACCAAGTCCACCGCGCACTACAGGTACAGCTTTAGTCTTAGCATAAGCACGACGACCGGGTTTAGAAGTGCGCTCAATACTATTAATAAGCGGCTTGCGTTTAGGACCATATTTTAGGCCAATACGTAGCCATTTGCGATTATCTTGTGTGACATCCTCTACAAATTTTAGGTACCCCTCTTTAACTAAAAGTTTAGCTATAGCCCTTTTAAACTTGCTGGTAGGCACATTCACTGTGGGTTCTGCAATCGCTTGGGCATTGCGAATTCGTGTTAGCATGTCAGCAACAGGGTCAATATACATTAAGTGCTCCTTGATAAAACTTCAAAGCTGCTCGCTACCAACTAGCTTTGCGTACTCCGGGCAGAAGGCCTTGGTGAGCCATTTCCCTAGTACAAATGCGGCAAAGGCCAAAATCACGTAGATAACCTTTATTACGGCCACAACGTTGACAGCGATTAAGTTGACGAACTTTAAACTTAGGCTTACGTTTAGCTTTGGCGATTTGTGCTTTAGTTGCCATGGCTCCTACTTTCTTTAAAGGGCATGCCAAGTAGCTCGAGTAAACTCTTAGCCTCTTCATCAGTTTTAGCAGTAGTTATGATAACTACGTCCATACCCCTTGCTTTATCCACCATATCATAAGTAATTTCTGGGAATATAAGTTGTTCGCGTACACCTAGGCTATAATTACCACGTCCATCAAAACTATTCAGCTTTAGCCCACGGAAATCACGCACACGCGGCAATGCTATATTGATAAGCTTATCAAAGAAAATCCACATCCTATCACCACGCAAAGTAACTTTTAAACCTATAGGCATTCCTGCACGTAACTTAAAATTAGAGACTGACTTCTTGGCTTTAGTTACTACAGGGCGTTGCAAAGCAATGAGTGAAAGCTCTTTAGTAGCACGTTCAATCACTTTAGAATCATCACGTGCTTCGCTGCCTAAACCCATATTAAGCACAATTTTTTCCAGCCTAGGTATAGCCATAACATTACTATAATTGTAATGCTCTTTAAGCTTAGGTTTAATATCTTGATATTTACTCTTTAAGGAAATTTCCATAACTCTAACGGTCCAGTTCCGCACCTGAATCTTTACTAATACGTACTTTTTTATTGTCATCAAGCCTAAAGCCAATACGGGAAGGATTTCCCGTATGTGGGTCAACAATCTGTACGTTACTTACATGAATAGGTGCTTCAACCTCATCAAAACCAGTGCGCTGCTGATCTTTTTGCTTGGTTTTTCTCGATTTTTTAATAACATTAACGTCTTTAATAGTTACACGATGCGTCTTAGCATTCAGGTCTACAATTTCACCTTCTTCACCTTTATTCTTACCAGCAATCACTCGTACCTTATCACCCAACTTAAGGCGCATTTTAATAGGCTTTAATTTTTTCTTATTATTAGGCACTAAAGCACCTCCGGGGCAAGTGAAACAATACGCATAAAACGTTTGTCACGTAATTCTCTTGCCACAGGACCAAATACCCTAGTACCACTAGGCTCATTTTGGTTGTTAATAATCACTGCTGCATTTGAGTCAAAGCGAATAGAAGAGCCATCTTTACGATTAATTTCCTTTTTAGTACGTACAATAACTGCTTTAACTACATCACCTTTTTTAACAGCAGCATGAGGGATAGCATCTTTAACAGAAGCCACTATCACATCGCCTACTGTGCCAACCCATTGCTGGCCCGTGCCAAGTACACGAATACACTTAATTCGTCTAGCCCCGGAATTATCGGCTACCTCGAGCATACTTTCTTGTCGAATCACTTTGCCTGTCTCCTAGCTAACTTGCTAAGGAACCTCGAGCTTTCTCAAGCAAGCGGCTTACCTTGAAACGTTTACGCTTTGAATATGGTCGACTTGAAATAATTTCCACTTTATCACCAACGTCAAAAGCATTTTCTTCATCATGAGCAAGATAGTTCTTGCTTACTGCTACAACTTTACCATAAAGCGGGTGTTTAAAACGGCGTTCAACAGTAACTCTTATGGTTTTATCCATACTGTTACTAGTTACAACACCCTGTAAGGATTTCTTCATTGTGCCTGCTCCGAAAGACGCATTTCACGGGAAATTGTCAAAAATCTTGCCACTTTTCTTTTAAGACTGCGGATTTCTTTAGTATTACTAAGTTGACGAACCGAGGCCTGCAAGCGTAAATGCAAAAGAGCCTCTCTATGTTTTTGAAGTTCTATCTCAATTTCCTCAAAGGTTAAATTACGAATCTCATTGGGCTTCATCGTAAACCTCACGCTCAATCATTTTTGTCTTAACAGGTAGTTTATGCCCTGCCAAACGGAATGCCTCTTTGGCTTGTTCTTTCGTAACATTAGCAACTTCAAAAAGGATCCGTCCAGGCTTAACAACGCTAACCCAGTACTCAACAGCACCTTTACCCTTACCCATGCGCACTTCTGCTGGTTTCTTAGTAACTGGCTTATCAGGGAAAATGCGAATATAAATTTTACCACCACGTTTAAAATAACGGCTTATCGTTATACGGCAAGCTTCAATATGATTGGACTTAATCCAGCATGGCTCTAATGCCACTAAACCATAATCTCCAAAGGCTATATAATCGCCGCCTTTAGTATCACCCCTCATACGTCCGCGATGTTGTTTGCGATATTTAACCTTTTTAGGCAGAAGCATCTTTAAAATTCCTTTCTACTTACTTCTACTTTGGTTAGAAGAACTAGAACTAGCACGCCTACGCTCACCCTGCTGATCAGGGCTACGCCTGCGGGCACGGGCTTTTGGCCTGCGTCGCTTTTTTTGATCTTCATCTTTAGTTTTTGGCAAAGCTGCAGCACGGCGCTGCTTTTTGCCAATAATTTCACCGTGAAAAACCCATACTTTAACACCAACAACCCCATATTGAGTGTTTGCCCGAGCTGTACCATAATCAATGTCTGCACGTAAAGTTTGTAAGGGCACACGGCCTTGCAAGTACCCTTCTGCACGAGCCTGCTCCGCTCCACCCAAGCGACCAGAACAGCGTACTCTTATTCCTTTAGCCCCCGATTCCATAGTGCGTTGCACAGCCTGTTTCATAGCGCGTCTGAAAGCAAAACGACGCTCGAGTTGTTCAGCTATACGTTGAGCAATTAAAATAGCGTTGGTATTAGGATTACTAGCCTCTTGTACATTAACTGAAATGACTCCTTCAACCTTTCCTTCTAACTTCTTACGCAAAATCTTAATTTGCTCCCCACCTCGCCCAATCACTACACCGGGCTTAGCAGTATGTATAGTTATATTAACATTGTGAGCTGCACGCTCAATTTCTGTTTTAGCTACTCCACTATGACCAACATCTTTTAAAACTGTCTTGCGAATTAGATCATCTTCACTAAGCAATCTAGGATAATCCTTTGGACTAGCATACCAGCGTACTGAAGTTGTCTTATTAACTGCTAGACGAAAACCTAAAGGGTTGATTTTATTACCCATTAATGTTCCTCCAGAACAATAGTCACGTGACAAGTACGTTTGCGTAGCATATCTGCCCGCCCCCTTGCCCTTGGTAAATAGCGTTTGAAAGTGGGGCCTTCATTTATCAAAATTTGAGCTATAAAAAGACTATCTTCAAGCATATTATGATTGTTAACAGCATTAGCTTTTGCACTACGCAAAAGTTGTAGGATGTGTTTAGCAGAACGCTTGGGTGTAAAGGCAAGAATATCTTCAGCAACATCAACATCCTTGCCACGGACTAGATTAGCGACCAATCTTGTTTTATGTGGTGTTATGCGCAAGCTTCTTAGCTTAGCTTGAGCTTGTAATTTATCTTCTGATTCTGCTAATTTTGACATTACTACTTATCCTTATGGCCTTTGAAAGTACGTGTGGGTGAAAACTCACCTAATTTATGCCCCACCATGGTTTCATGAATAAAAACAGGGACGTGCTGTCTACCATTGTGTACAGCAATGGTTTGACCTACCATCTCAGGTACAATAGTTGAACGCCTACTCCATGTTTTTATAACCTTACGATCTCCCTTTTCAATTGCTAAATCGATTTTTTTGAGTAGATGCTCATCAACAAAAGGGCCTTTTTTCAAGCTACGTGCCATAGTACTCCTTAATTACTTTTGCGACGACGAATGATAAAACGTGAGCTGGTCTTGCGTTTATTTCTGGTTTTAAAGCCCTTAGTTTGCCATCCCCAAGGACTTACTGGCGGACGACCACTGGTGGAGCGACCTTCACCACCACCATGAGGATGATCTACTGGGTTCATGGCACGACCACGTTGATGAGGTTTACGGCCTAACCAACGTTTGCGACCAGCCTTACCTAGGACAATATTTTTATGTTCAGTGTTGCCTACTACTCCGACAGTAGCATAGCACTCCCCATGCACACGGCGAACCTCGCCACTAGGTAAGCGTAAACTAACATAGTTACCATCCCGACCCTGAATCTGTACACTTACACCTGCACTCCTAGCTAATTTAGCTCCCCTACCGGGAGTAAGCTCAACATTATGTACCACAGTGCCAACAGGAATAAACCTTAAAGGTAAAGCATTACCGAGCATAGGTTCTGATTCTGGTCCTGCAACTATAGTTTTCCCAACTTGTAAGTTTTCAGGGGCTAGAATATAACGTTTTTCACCATCTGAGTAGTTTAATAATGCAATGTTTGCGCTACGGTTTGGATCATATTCTATAGAAGCTATCTTAGCAGGAACACCTTTTTTATCCTGACGATAAAAATCAATTTCACGATAGCGGCGCTTGTGTCCCCCCCCACGAAAACGAGAGGTTATACGACCTTTGCTATTACGTCCACCCGTGCGTTTCTTGTACTTAGTCAAACCCTTTTCAGGGTTATTACCTTGAGTCAGCTCAGCAAAATCCGATGTGGTTATAAAACGGCGTGAAGGAGTGTAAGGACGATATTTTTTAGTAGCCATTAGCTTTCTGCCTCAATAAGACCATCTAGCTGAGCAATGCGTTGCCCTGCTTTCAAAGTAACTATAGCCTTTTTCCTTTGGGGTCTATTTCCACTATAACGGCCTAAACTCTTTATTTTACCTTTAACATTAGCTATATTAACTTTGACCACATTTACATTAAAAGCTGTTTCAACAGCTCGTTTAGCTTCAGTACGGTTGACTTTGGGATTAATATAAAAGGCATACTTGCGTTTTTTCTTGCCAGTAATATAAACATGTCTAAAAGCTTTTTCACTTAATACTGGTCGTAAAATAACATTGTGAGGGTTCATAAATTTGCCTCCTCGCTATTTTGCTCTGCTTGGACTGAAATAACTTCCTCAGAATTTTTTGTACTAGCTTTAAAAGTTTCTGCAAAAAAACTGGCTTCCATAATAAGTTGATCATGCCTTAAGATATCATAAGCGTTTAAGCCAATACTTCTTAAAACATTAACCCAAGGCAGATTACGTGCAGCACGGCGTACAAGTTCATCATCAGCTACTAAAAGAACTTTTTCTTTACCATCAAAACCATGTTCACTAGCCCAATACACAAACTCTCTAGTCTTACCATTGTCAATGTTAAAGTTTTCAACTAATGTTAATTTACTTTCTTTAGCACGGGCTGAAATAGCCATGTGCAAACCCAATTTGCGTACTTTTTTAGGTAAAGTATATCCATAATCACGAGACCTTGGGCCAAAGACTATGCCTCCACCTACAAAAATAGGGGCACTACGACTACCATGGCGAGCACGACCAGTACCTTTTTGTGAATAAATCTTGCGAGTAGAGCACTTTACTTCTCCTCTAGTTTTAGTAGAGGCAATGTTACGTCGCCGCTTGGCAAGTTGCCAGTTAACTACCTCGTGCAAAATTGAAGGTTTAGGCTCAGGCAAGTCAATGGTTACTGTTTGGTCAGTGCCTAGGACACTTAAAGTAATAGCAGACATCAGACTCTTCCTCTAGCTGACTCTTTAATGATAACCATGCCTCCATTTGGCCCCGGAACAGAGCCCTTAATAAGCAACAAATTATCTTCAGGACGGACTTCTACTAGCTCGAGCCCTATAGTAGTGATCTTTTCACTACCATGGTGTCCCGCCATACGTTTACCTTTGTAAACACGACCGGGGAATTTACGTTGACCTATAGAACCCGGCGAGCGATGTTTTTTCTTGACACCATGTGTAGCAGGCAAGCCTTTAAAATTCCAACGTTTCATCACTCCTGCTGTACCACGCCCCTTACTGGTACCTGTAATATCAATTTTTTGTCCTGCCGTAAAGATTTCTACAGTTACAGCTTCACCTTCAGGTGAAAATCCTCGAAACTCTTTTAAAAAACGTCTAGGTTTTACACTTGCCTTTTGAAAATGGCCTAATTCAGGTTTAGTAAAACCATTTTGGTTTTTTTCTTCCCAACCAAGTTGCACGGCATTATAACCATCTATATCAGAGATTTTACGCTGTACTATGGGACAGGGTCCAGCTAAAATAACTGTAACTGGTAGCCTTTGGTCATCACGCCAAACTTGGGTCATACCAATCTTGGTGCCTAGAATTCCTTTCATTTCTTTATCCTTATATTCATGGTTACAAAGCTTTTGTTAACATCCTTAGCACTCATTAAAATCAATTAGAAAACTAGTTTCTCATTACCGTCTTGATTTCAATATCTACACCAGTAGGCAAATCAAGGCGGGTAAGGCTGTCAATAGTACTCTTTGTAGGAGATTTAATATCAATCAGGCGATTGTGAGTGCGAATTTCAAAATGTTCACGAGAGTCTTTGTTAACAAAGGGGCTTCTTAACACACAGAAACGACGTATACAAGTAGGCAAAGGTACAGGCCCAGCGACCTTGGCTCCTGTACGTCTGACAGTGTCAATGATCTTTGATGCAGTAGTATCTAGGTTTCTATGATCAAAAGATTTAAGTTTAATGCGAATGATAGGTCCTGCTGACATAGGCATAAAGTTACTTATTTGCTAATAGCGGTAACCACACCCGCACCAACTGTGCGACCACCTTCTCTTATCGCAAATCTCAATCCTTCCTCCATCGCTATCGGTTTGATTAACTCCACACTTATCTCCACATTATCTCCCGGCATCACCATCTCTACTCCTTCTGATAATGTTACTATTCCTGTCACATCTGTCGTCCTAAAGTAAAATTGTGGCCTGTATCCACTGAAAAACGCACTGTGTCTGCCCCCTTCATCTTTCTTTAAGATATATACCGATCCTTTAAACTCTGTGTGTGGTGTTATACTGCCCGGCTTCGCTAATACCTGCCCTCTTTCTATCTCTTCTCTCGCTACTCCCCTTAAAAGCACTCCTACATTATCTCCTGCTAACCCCTCATCTAATGTCTTTCGATGCATCTCCACTCCTGTTACTACTTTTGCTGTTGTCTCTTTTAGTCCTACTATTTCTACTTCTTCACTTACAGTAACTTTTCCTCTCTCTACTCTTCCTGTTGCTACTGTTCCCCTCCCTGTTATGCTAAATACATCTTCTATTGGCATCAAAAATGGCTTATCTATGTCTCTCTCTGGTGTTGGTATGTAACTATCTATTGCATCCAATAGTTCCCATATTTTATCTACCCATTCGTTTTCTCCCCTTTGTATACTGGGATTGCTTTCTACTGCCTCTAGTGCTTTTAGGGCACTTCCTTTTATTATGGGTATCTCTTCTCCCGGAAACTCATAGCTCTCTAGTAATTCTCTTACTTCCATCTCTACTAGCTCTAAGATTTCATCATCGTCTACCATGTCCACTTTATTCATGAACACTACTATGTAGGGCACTCCTACTTGTCTAGCTAGTAGTATATGTTCTCTCGTTTGTGGCATTGGCCCATCAGCTGAGGACACTACTAGTATTGCTCCATCCATTTGGGCTGCACCTGTTATCATGTTCTTAACATAATCAGCGTGTCCCGGGCAATCTACATGGCTATAGTGTCTTTTTTCTGTTTGGTATTCAACATGGCTAGTATTGATAGTAATACCACGTTGTTTTTCTTCTGGGGCTTTATCTATTTGATCATAGGTCTGTGTTTCTATGGTAGGATCTGCTGCTGCTGCTGTGAATGTTACTGCTGCTGTTAGGGTCGTTTTCCCATGGTCTACATGTCCTACTGTTCCTACATTTACATGTGGTTTCGTTCTTTCAAATACTCCTTTGGCCATCTTGTTTTCTCCTTACATTGAGCTTAGTTTGGTTGGTTATTTTTAAGGCAAGGCCTTGAGCTTACCAAACTAACAACTAGTAAAAGTTATACTTCCATACCTTATAGCCCTACCCTAAAGAGGCAAGCTCTAACATCAAGCAGCAACAACCCACCAAGCAAACCTTATACCATCTAAACAAATAAACCTACTAATACCTATTTGTTTTGAAGTGTAGCACTGATAATGAGGTGAATTTTTCTTAAGAGTCTTTATAATAACTTTCCTCAACTTTATTCAAATCTTTTCAAAACTACTTTTTAAGCAATTCATCTTGTACATTCTTAGGTACTTCAGCATAATGCTCTAAAAACATAGTGAAAGTAGCGCGACCTTGCGATAAGCTACGCAAATCAGTAGCATAGCCAAACATTTCTGCGAGTGGCACAAAAGAGTTTATTACTTGTGCATTGCCACGTGGTTCCATACCTTGTACTTGTCCACGGCGCTGATTAAGAGAGCCAATAACATCCCCCATGTAATCTTCAGGAGTGACTGCCTCTACACGCATAACAGGTTCCAGAATTCGTGCGCCACCTTGTTTCATCACTTCAGAAATTGCCATAGAAGCAGCAACTTTAAAAGCTATTTCTGAAGAATCTACCTCATGATAACTACCATCATAAAGTGTGACTTTGATATCTACGATAGGGAAACCTAATAAAGGACCACTTTGTAAAGCCTCTTCTATACCCTTCTGTACTGCAGGGATATAGTCTTTTGGTATAGTACCACCCACTATAGCATTCTTAAACTCAAAGCCTTGACCACGCTCTAAAGGTTCGGCTTTTACTTTCACATGGCCATATTGACCACGACCGCCAGTCTGCCTTACAAACTTCCCTTCAACATCAGCAAGTTTGGTAATAGTTTCGCGGTAAGCAACTTGTGGTGCACCTACATTAGCACTCACATTGAACTCGCGCCTTAAACGATCAACAATAATATCTAAGTGTAACTCACCCATACCTGAAATTTTGGTTTGTCCTGTTTCCTGGTCAGTCTCTACACGGAAAGTAGGATCTTCTTCTGTTAATTTACCAAGTCCTGCACTAAGCCTGTCCTGATCAGCTTTTGAAGAAGGCTCAATAGCAACAGTAATAACAGGGTCAGGTATTTCAATGGATTCTAAAATAATTTGCTGGTCAACATCACAAAGTGTGTCTCCAGTGGTGGTATCTTTAAGACCAATCACTGCCCCTAAATCTCCTGCACCTATCATGTTAACTTCTTCACGGGAATTAGCGTGCATTTTAAGTAGACGACCTATACGCTCCTTTTTACCTTTAGTAGCATTTTGTAAGTACGAACCAGATTCTAAAACACCTGAATACACGCGAACAAAAGTTAATCTACCCACATAAGGGTCAGTCATTATCTTGAAAGCTAATGCACTAGTAGGCGCATCTTCATCTACAGGTCGCTGTTCCTCTTCACCCTTAGGGGTTATACCTTTAATAGCTGGGACATCTAAAGGACTTGGCAAATAAGAATTCACAGCATCTAAAATAAGTTGTACACCTTTATTTTTAAGTGCTGAACCACACAGTACTGGAAAATGTTTGAGCTCTATAGTACCTTTGCGAATAGCCCTGCGGATTAATTCTTCAGGGACTTCTTCACCTTCTAAATAAAGCATAGCAATTTCATCATCTATATCTGCTAGCTTTTCAAGTAACTCACCACGCTTCTCTTTAGCAAGCTCAGCAAATTCTGAGGGAATATCACCTTGGGCAATGTCTTGGCCTAAATCATCATTATAGGTGTAGGCTTTCATAGCAACAAGGTCAATTATGCTTTTAAAAGAGTCTTCTGCTCCTATAGGCCATTGAATAGCAACAGCATTAGCGCCAAGACGTTCTTTCATTGAGTCTAAGACTAGGTCAAAATTAGCTCCAGTCTTATCCATTTTGTTGGCAAAGGCCATACGGGGCACATAATACTTATCAGCTTGTCGCCATACCGTTTCACTTTGCGGCTCTACCCCTTGTGAAGAATCAAAGACTGCAACAGCAGCATCTAGAACACGCATGGAACGTTCGACTTCCATAGTAAAGTCTACGTGTCCGGGAGTATCAATTATGTTGATACGAGCGTCTTTCCAAAAGGCTTGTGTTACTGCTGAAGTAATCGTAATGCCCCTTTCTTTTTCCTGCTCCATCCAATCCATTTGCGAAGCACCATCATGAGTCTCGCCAATTTTATGTATGCGTCCTGTATAAAAAAGTATACGCTCTGTTAAAGTAGTTTTACCAGCATCAATATGGGCCGCAATACCTATATTGCGAGTTTTATTTAAATCAACATCTGTTTTTGACATTTTGAGTTAAGAACTCTCTGTAGCTAACTTTGAAAAATTGCATTTAAAACTTACCAACGATAGTGTGCATAGGCGCGGTTAGCTTCAGCCATGCGTTCTACATCTTCTTTTTTCTTCACAGCTCCCCCTCGCCCTACAGCAGCATCTAAAAGCTCACCTGCTACACGTTGGGCAGCAGTATGCTCTGGGCGCGCATTTGAGGCAGCAGCAAGCCAACGTAAAGCTAGTGATTTTGCACGACGAGAAGGTACTTCTATAGGTACTTGGTAAGTTGCACCACCTACTCGGCGACTTTTTACCTCAATACGAGGTCTAACCTTATCAATAGCCTGCTGAAAAACCTTTAGGGGTTCTTGACCACTTTGTTCTTGAATTAAATGGCAAGCACCATAAAATATACGACTAGATAAATTTTTCTTGCCATCACGCATGAGTTTATTTACAAACGCTGCTATGGTGGTGTCATTATAAACTAGGTCGGGCTCGAGCTTCCTTACCTTAGCTCTTCTTCTACGTCCCATTTAAGAACTCCTTACTCCTTAGGCTTCTTAGAGCCATACTTACTACGTCCTTGATTTCGCCGAACATAACGTCCAACTTCTAACCCTTCTGTATCAAGAGCACCACGAATAATAGTATAACGCACACCTGGCAAATCCTTAACACGTCCACCACGGATTAACACTACTGAATGCTCTTGCAGTTTATGTTTTTCTCCGGGAATGTAGGCTGTAACTTCATAGCCAGACGAAAGTCTTACACGGGCAATTTTTCGTAAAGCTGAGTTAGGCTTCCTTGGTGTCTGTGTCTTTACAACAGTACACACACCACGCCTTTGGGGACTACCTTTTAAAGCAGGTGTCCTATTCTTTTTAGAAATGCTTTTGCGCCCCTTACGTAATAATTGATTAACGGTAGGCAGAAGCTACTCCTTCCATAATTTGGGCATTAATCTTAAAATGTTTATAAAAGTTTAACATTAGTGTCAGTAAACTGCTTAGAGAGTTTCATGTCTTAAAAAACACAAAACAAACCCCTTACCTAACTTTGTAGGCTAAGGGATCTCAAACCTTTCAATACTAGAGGTTAGTCTTAAAAAAGTCAAGTTTAGAATGAAAGATTTTTCAACACTCTAGTAGGAACACAATACACAATGTCCCTACTAGACATATAAATCATGCTAAAGATAATGTCAATCAACTATCTTTTCAATAATGTAAACAGCCTCTATAATATCAGGTTTGGGGAAAAAGCCTACGGCCAAAGACCCTCGAATATTTCCCATCATTCCTGTAAACCCTTCTAGTTCAAACTTTTCACCAATAGGTGGAAGGGAGTCAAGTTTTTCTATAAGGTAATCTTCAATTTTAGTATCTGAATCCCCTGCTAAATTAACCCCTTGATTTTGTAAAGCTGAAAGATTATCAGCAGCATAAGCCACTAGCGTAACTTTGTTTTCGTTAGGATCAATACGCTGAATTTTATCAAGAACCTCTAAACCTTCAGTGACTTTGCCAAAAACTGAATGACACGAAACTTGAAAACTTGCACAATCTTTAAGTTTACCATCACTATCATAACCATCTAAAAAATTAGTTGGTACAAAAGTTATAAAGAACTGTGAGCCATTAGTATTAGCTCCAGAGTTTGCCATTGATAAAATGCCTTTCTCACTATGACGTAGATTAGGAGAAAGTTCATCTTCAAATTGATAGCCGGGACCACCAGTACCAGTTCCCGTCGGATCACCAGTTTGTGCCATAAAGCCTTCTAAGACACGGTGAAAAACAATACCTTCAAAGTAATGGTGAAGGCTTAGGAAAATGAAATTATTAACAGTTTTTGGTGCTTCTTTATAAAATTCTATTTGCATAGTACCTTTATTGGTAACTAGAATAGCACCATATTGCTTATCTTCTTCTATAACCTTTTCAGCTGCTGAAAAGTCTCGTTCAGGCTCTTCATTTAGAAAAGGGACAAACTTATAATCTTGAGGAACATCAATTGGTGGGTCATTTGCCATATCATTTTGGGCACTAGCACTTACAAAGAAAAACCCAATTACAAGTAGAGAAGTAATCTTATTCATAAACACAATAAAACGCTTAACCCTTCGCTTAGCTATTTTTTCTCAATAATATAAATAGCTTCTATCACATCAGGTTTGGGGAAAAACCCTACAGCTAAGAAACCTTGGTCATTCCACATCTGCCCTGTAAATCCTTCTAGCTCAAACTGTGTACCAATAGGCGGAAGGGAATCAAGTTTTTCTATAAGGTAATCTTCAATTTTAGTATCTGGGTCCCCTGCTAAATTAACTCCTTGATTTTGTAAAACAGAAAGATTATTAGCAGCATAAGCTAACAGTGTAGGCCAAGTTGTATTAGGATCAATACGCTGAATTTTATCAAGAACCTCTAAACCTTCAGTGACTTTGCCAAAAACTGAATGGCATGCAACTTGAAAACTTGCACAATCTTTAAGTTTACCATCACTATCATAACCATCTAAAAAATTAGTTGGTACAAAAGTTATAAAGAACTGTGAGCCATTAGTATCAGCTCCAGAGTTTGCCATTGATAAAATGCCTTTCTCACTATGACGTAGATTAGGAGAAAGTTCATCTTCAAACTGATAGCTGGGACCACCCCTACCATTTCCCATTGGGTCACCAGTTTGTGCCATAAAGCCTTCTAAGACACGGTGAAAAACAATACCTTCAAAGTAATGGTGAAGGCTTAGGAAAATGAAATTATTAACAGTTTTTGGTGCTTCTTTATAAAATTCTATTCGCATAGTACCTTTATTAGTGACTAGAATAGCACCATATTGCTTATTTTCTTTTATAACCTTTTCAGCTGTTGGAAAATCTCGTTTGGGCTCTTCGCTTAGAAAAGGTACAAACTTATACCCTCGAGGAACATCAACAGGTGGGTCATCAGCCATATTATTTTGGGCATTAACACATACAAATAGAAATCCAATTACCAATATGGAAATAATTTTACTCATAAATACAACAATGTAATTGGGCGGAAGCAAAAAATCCACTGCTACAAAAAATACCCACTAACTTACTTAGTATTGGGCAGGATAAACCAATATGTAGCATACCCATATAATCCTTTCTTGAAATTGTGTCACTTTGCCGTTTAGACATGATAATTATAATGCCTTAATGCTACTGTAAATAGATATTAGATCACAGGCTAGGGTAAATTAACTAAAGTAGTGTTTAAGCACTACTAAGTATTACAAACGCTTATTTTAAAGGTAGCTAAATGAGAAAGTCAGAGAAATTATAAACACTTAGAACTTTTAAAACTCCATTATTATTACAGCGCAATGTTCACTCACTTGCTCACTGGTTCCAAGTTCTACTTAGGAATCCCTATCTGAGACGCTCTGTATCATGTAAAACAACGCAGAGCGTTTTGAGTATGCATTCCAAATCAGAGCTTCGGAACGAGTGTGGTGGTAGTTTTACTATGACCTTGCGCTGTAATATTATTAAGCAGCCTTAGGCTTATGTTATGTTAATATATTAAATAGTTAGTCAGAAAGGTGAAAGATGCCTATGAAAATAATTCGTCATATATTTAGTATTTTATTCTACATAGTAGCCGGAGTCTTTATTTTTCAAATAGGAGTATTATCATTCCTCAACCAATCATCTTGGTCTGAGAAATTTAGTAGTGTTGATACTTCTATTATCTATGTTGTACTAGCTCTTGTGCTTGGAGCAGTTTTTCTTCTATTTCGAGGCTGGGCAAAAGCCACAGGCATCACGCTTTTATCAGCTACAAGCTTTTCTATTCTAGTAATAATTACTATTTTTTATCTCTCACTTTTACCAAAGTTCCACAAAGCTTTCCCAGATAATAATTTTTATGATTTTAGTGAATATAGAACGGGATGCATTACTATGTTAATTTTATTATCTATAAGCATTGCCCTGATTGAGCTAGGAAAGTCAAAAAACTGATAGTAATAGGCTTGTTCAGAAATAAGCTTTTGTACACTAAAAAACGTACTATATGTTCAATTAAAATTAATAGAATGCACAATTTGACAACCAAATCTTAGTAAATAGAGTTGTTCCGAAATAAAATAGTAACCAAAATATTTAACACACTGAACAAAAAATTTGAACGCTTACCAAGATTTAACTGCTGTATTATGTGTTTTGTAGACTTTGAGTTGAGCAATTGTACAGTCCAAAATGTACACAAGATTATTCAGGAACAAGTCTAATGTACGAATTTCTTGTCCAATGAATTGACTATATTAGTGCATTATTTTGTTTCTAAAAGTTAAAACTAAGATCATAGAAAAAACCATAACAATTGCTATAACTCTTTCATATTGTCAGTTTAATACTTAAGCTTTATACTCTAAATCATGTATACTTTATTGAGGTTGAGAGACTCAATATTTGTAAAAAACAAAAAAAAGAAATTTTATTTTTGGAGGCTATAAAAACATATGCCAACTTATGTTTATAAGGATCTTGAAACTGGTCAAACCTTTGAAATGGTGCAAAGCATTACTGAGCCAGCCTTAAAACAAAATCCTGAGACAGGCACACCTGTAAAACGTATAATTCAGCCTGTGGGTATTGCTTTTAAGGGCTCAGGATTCTATGTAACAGACTCCCGTAAGAGCGAAAGTAACAAAACTAAAGATTCAAAAAAGTCAGAAGTGAAAAAGCCAGAGGGCTCGAGCAAAGAATCAGCACAAAGCAAGTCAAATACAAAAACTGACAGTAAGCTTAAAGAGACACCAGCAAATAAGAGTTGAAATTACAAGATTTGTATTTAGATCCTTGAGTTACTAAAAACCATTGTAATTTACAAATAAACCTAGCTATAATCAAAGTTTTGAGTGAAGCTTTGGAGGTTACCTAATGAAATACAATAAAGGCGCAATTTTACTTAGTATCGAAAAACCCTATTTGAAAACCAATATTCCCCTATTCGATACAGGGGACACTGTGCGTGTGCATTATAAGGTTAGTGAAGGAAATCGCACACGCATACAGAATTTTGAGGGAGTGGTTATTGCTCGTCAAAATGGTAAGACCGGGGCTCGAGCCAGCTTCACTGTACGTAAAATTAGTTTTGGTGAAGGCGTGGAAAGGGTTTTCCCTTTACACTCACCATTGATTGATCAAATAGAAATCATACGTCGTGGACGAACTCGCCGTGCCAAACTTTACTACTTGCGTAACTTGCGCGGTAAAGCGACCCGCTTAAAAACCGATGTATCACGTCAAGAGGCTGACCGTTCTGCAGCAAAATCGGCAAAAGACGGTAACAGCAACACCTAAAGCAAATTCATATTTTCTATAGAACTAGAATTTGAAACTATGAATTAAGTAAGACTAACTTATTTAACATTGACATTAATATAACGTGAATAAGATCTGTACAAACTTAATTTAGTGTGTACAGGTTTTTACTAGCGGTATAATTGTATAAAACTAAATTCATAATTACTAGATTATGTTTGTATATCTATGGATTTAGGAACTCTGTGGAGTGATTGTGAAATATTCCAAGCTTTTGTTTACACTTTTTCTGATTTTATTTACATATTTGCATGCTCAAGGTATTGTACCTAAAGTTGTTGCTAACAGTGAAGTAGTCTTAAACTTAGATAATCCTGTTGGCAATTCTTCTAAATATCACTATACTATTGGGGAAACACTTACTCTCTATGTTGATACAAAAAGAGATGGCTATTTTTACATCATCAATGTTGAAGCAGACAATCAAAGCTTTTTACTTTTTCCAAACAATTTGAACTCACAAGACTCTTATTTATATGCTGGTGAGCATATTTTCCCTCCAAAAGAGGTAAACTATGCTTTTCACATAACTGAAAATACTCCTTTGGGTTCTCACAGAATCGTTGCTTTAGTTAGCTCAGAGCCTCTTAGTCAAATCGAACTATCAGAGCTAAAAGTCGAGCTGGCAGCACAGCAAAGCACCTCTTTGTTACAGCATAATGATGTTGTTTGGGGATATACTAATTTTTACGTCAATGCAAATGGCACTTCTAGCACTACCGCACAAGAACCCCTCCCTGTAAATGCTCCTTCTAATTATCAGGTAGCTGCCAGTTCATTAGGAACACTTGTTATTAACTCATCACCTAGCGGAGCAAGTGTTTTAGTTAATGATCAACTAAGTGGTCAAACACCACTTACTCTCGATGCAGAGTTGGGCAAATATAAGGTAAAAGTGGTACTAGATGGCTATCAATCTTACGAAACAGAAGTTACTTTAATAGCTAACCAAAGCGCAGTTTTGGATGCCATGCTTATAAGTCTTGCAAATCAGCAACAACCTCCTACACTTTCACTTTCTCCATCATCGCCACCTCAAACAAATTTTGGTGGTTTGATGGTTAACTCGAGCCCTAGTGGAGCAACAATAATTCTTAATGGTCAAGCTTTTGGACAGACTCCTTTTAATAGCTCTGTTACGGCAGGAGTTTATACTATTAAGCTACAAACAACTGGCTATAGCTCTTTAGAAAAAACAATTGAAATTCTGCCTAGTCAAACTTTGGAGATAAATGAAACATTGACTCCTGAAAGCTCAGCAAGCTACAATCAAACAAATTCCTCATCAATGCCTTCAAATACAAATAGTCCGGATACAACTAATAGAAGTGCAAGCAGTGCAAGCAGTGCAAGTACTCCTAGCCCTTCTATTTCAAAGGGTTTGCTTGATGTTCCTGATTTAAGGGTAAATCCTTACCCTAATAGCCATATAATTTCCCAGCGCAATGCAGCAAATTATTTTGAGGCGGTATTTGAAACTAATGATACTATTCAACAAACCTTTAGTCACTTTGATGAGCAACTAGTCAACAATGGTTTTAAGAGGCGTTTTCAGCATAGTTTTTTTGATATTGAAAATAATATTTATAATGTAGTTTACACCTTATCAACTGGTAAGCGTATAACTATGATTTTAAGCCACCAGCAATCAAAACGTCTATTAGAATTAGTTTTTGAAGGACCAGAACAAGCCATGCGCTAATTAAATTTAGATGCCAATATACTCTAAATAGTCTTCCAAACGCAAAAATTAACGTATGAAGAAGTTTGTGGGAAGGGTTGTGAGATGCAGGTATGTTTTCATATTTACATAAGGCGCTAAAGAGGATAATAAGGACGCGCAAAAGATAGCCTTCCTCCCCTTTAGAGGCTTGGATAGAGATGTTGCTGTGAGAGGTAAAATTGCGTAACTAAGGAAAAGCAATTTTACCTTTATTATAGATCATCTAAATATCTCCTAGAGGGGAGGTTGTTATTGTAAGTAGTAAATAATGTGCTGTTAGTAGTAATAATTTTTTTGGTTTGCAGTTAGTTAAGGCTGTGATTTGATTCAATTAAGTGCTTTAAAAGCACAAGGGGTTATAATTTATGAGACAAGAAGAAATTTTTATTTTGCGTCGTTGGCGTACTTATCCTAAGGAACTATGGCATGCAAGCCTAAAAAATGTTGAAACAAAAGAGGTTCATTATTTCCATAGTCCTGAATCTTTAGCAAAATACTTTGCACAGGTAACAGAACACATCGCTATAAAAAAAGAGCGTTCACTATCAATTAATGATAACCATAAAGGCTAAGCCTTGATAAGTTTTAAAGAAAAAATATGTACAGGTTTATAATGTAGAGTAATATTACGTTTCAAAACAATAGCTGAAGAAAATTTCTATAAAAGAAATTAAATAACAATAGCTAACTATTTTAGAAGCGTAGATAAGCAACTGTGACTCCATGCCCTCCTTCATAAGGCAAAGCATCTTCAAAACGCTCTACTGCACGCTCATATTTTAGGCTTTCTCTTACAGCTTCTCGTAAGGCTCCTGTGCCTTTGCCGTGCAAAATTCTTACACTTTTTATCTTTAAAGATCTTGCCTCGAGCAAAAAATCACGCAACTTCTCAAGTGCTAGCTCAACCCGTTCGCCACGAATATTAAGTTCAGTGTCAAAATCAGTGCTGGGCATAATGTTTACAGAGGACTTAGGTTGTTTTTGTTGTTCCTTAAGTTTGATCTGTTCTTTAGGTACTCTAACCTTTAAAAGACCAATTTGTACCATTACCATATCACCCTGTAAGGCAACTACTTGCCCTTCCGCTGCATATTCTTTAACAAAAACGGTTGTTCCTTCTTTGTAGAGATTTTGTGGTGATTTTTTCTGTTTTGCTTCTTTAGGAGTTGCTTGCTCTTTAACTGTACGCCTAAGTTCTTGTAATTCTTCTATAGCTTGGCCTCGCTGTTGTTTATTAGTTTGGGCAGTACGCTTCAGCTCTGTAGCCTGTTTTAAGGTGGTTTGTAGCATTTCTTCAGCTTTTTCTGCTGCTTTGGTTAGTACTTTTTGTTCTTGCTGGCGCAAAGTAGCAATCTGTTTACGTAAGATTTTTGCTTCACTAATAGCTTCGTCTCGAGCTTCTTGTGCTGCTAATAATTTACTTTGTAATTCCTTGCGTTGCTCCTCTAGCTTTTTCAAAAGAGATTCAAGCTCTGCGCCCTCTTCACCTAAAAGTAATTTTGCACGCTCTAAAAGTTCTCTTGGTAGACCAATTCGTTCAGCTATAGACAAAGCATAGGAGCGCCCCGGTTGATTTAAAACTAGCTCAAATTTAGGACGCAGACGTTTAACATCAAATTGCATAGCGGCATTTTGAATTCCTTTGGTTTGAGAAGCAAAAATTTTTAGAGGGGCGAGATGGGTGTTTATAAGCCCTCTAGCATCACTAGCCAAAATTTTTTCTACTACAGCTTGAGATATAGCGGCACCTTCTGCAGGGTCAGTACCTGAACCAAGTTCGTCAATAAGCACAAGAACCTTACTATTAGACTTTTCTACAATGTAGTTTAAATTTTTAAGATGACCTGCATAAGTACTTAGCGAAGCTTCAATGCTTTGTTCATCACCTATATCAGTTAAAAGAGCCTCCAGATGAGGTAAGGTAGGCTCCTCAGCTGCCAAAAAAAGTCCACAGTGTGCCATTATCACTGCTAATCCTAGAGTTTTAAGTAAAACAGTTTTACCACCAGCGTTAGGACCACTAACAACTAGTAAACGCTTGGCATTATCAAGCTTAAGTGAATTAGGTACGCAGTTTTCAATTAGAGGATGCCTAGCAGAAGTAAGTTCTATAGTGCCTTCAGTATTAAAGCTAGGTTCAGCAAGTTGCCAGTCTTTAACTAAGTGGGCACAAGCCGCTATAAAGTCTAGCTGGACTAAGATTTCTAGAGTTTCAGTTAAACCCTGTGCGTATATTAGGCTTTGTCCCAAGGCAATAAGAATACGTCGTACTTCATCACGCTCTTCAAACTCTAAAAGTGTCAATTCGTTGTTCAAGGGCACAATAGCTTGAGGTTCTAAAAATACTGTTGCCCCTGAGTCAGAACTATCTAAAACAATCCCTGCAACTTTAGTTTGACTAGAAGCTTTAATGGGTATTACATACCTATCGCGCCTCATGGTAACTAGAGAATCTTGGACCTCGTTTTTGTGGCGCTCGAGCAGCTGCCTAAGCTTATCACGAATTCGTTCCCTCAAAGGGTTTAAACGCTTACGAATGCTCTTTAGTTTAGGGGTAGCATCATCACGTACATTACCATTTTCATCTAGTTGCTCACGTACTTTTCTAAGCACTGCATCAAAAGAGCCCATACCCTTAGCTAATTCACTTAGAGCAGGTCTCTCAGAGTTCAAAATTGCCCTTTTTATTGTCCCAGCTGCATCCAATGTATAAGCAATAGATAAGATTTCATTGCCATCTAAAACTTTACCCTCACTCACAGCCTCAATTTGAGAACGAATGTCTTCAACTCCTCCCAAAGAAAGGGCTGGACCTTCTACTGCTTCCCTCAAACGTTGCCAAGAAATCTTTATTTCAGCCTTACTTAGATTAGGCAACAATGCCAAAGCATGCTCTTTACCTCTAGTAGTATGAGCATAGTTAGCTAGAGCTTGCTGAACTCGAGGAAAATCAAGCTTTTCTAAGGCTACTTTTTTAACATTAAAAACCAAAAGTCCAACCTCCTATGTATCGCTATAATAATAGACCTTGGGCACCGCTCCACAATAGTGATAACTAATTGCAATTTATTTAACTTTTTAATCGAATTCTAATATCCCACTCATGATGTGATTTCAAAGATTTTAATGTTTTATAAGCAATGAAATGATGTCTTAGTTAATGTTTTTAATGACTTCAAGTATAAATATCCATAAACCTAATGATATTTACATATTTATCTATACAAAATGTCCTAAAATTTTAGGTCTCATGGAAACAAAAATGAAATGCTGGTTATTCTTATTGGCCATTTTATTATTTTTTGAAAGCCGTGCACAAATGCAAAGTCATGTAATGGTGATTTGCACTCACCACCGTAACGAGTTAGCAGCACGTGGCTTTACCAACATTTTCGAACGGGATGGGAAATACTGTGTAGCAATTGCAGATAGTAGCATGGAAGTGCTTAACGATATTTCCGAGTGGATTAGAAGTGGTTTAATGTTTATACTTAAGCCTAGTGAAGAGGAAAATGTCGAGGAATGGATTGTCAGGCGTGAACAGGAAAAAAAGCATGGTTTATTAGATGAGTTTATTAACTGGTCAACTGGGGAAAATTACGGTGTAAATAAGGCTTCATTACATGGACAAGCACCTACAAAGGTTGCTGCGAAAAACAAGGAAGAACAATGGTTGGATAGCATGTTTAATTTTTGGAATGTGGATTAATAAAATCTAAAGAAAAAAACTAGTACTATGTACTTGTGAGGAGCGCTAAAAGAGCGCTAATAAAAATTTTGTGTGACTAAACATCGGAGGTTTTAAAAACTTCCGATGTTTCTTTATTGCTGTTAGTTTAGAAGAAGCAAAGTTTTTAAAGCCTTCTAAATGTGTTACTCTAGTACATAGTGAAAGTCAGAGTAGCTTCGGCAGGTACAGGCAAAACTACTAGTCTGGTTCGGCGTTATCTCGAACTTCTAAAAGAAAACCTCCCCCTGCGCCGTATAGCTGGTGTTACTTTTACTCGCTCTGCTGCTGCAGAATTACGTCAGCGTGTAGCTCAGGGTGTGCAGGATGTGCTTGCAGAGGGACAATTTCTAGGTTACCCTTTTGAAATTTCTAGAGAAATGCTCGAGGAGGCTAAGCTCGAGCTTGATGGGGCAGTACTAACCACAATTCATGGCTTTATGATAGAAACTTTACGCCTTGCCGCACCTCAACTAAGTCTAGATCCTGACTTTAATGTAATGGGTGAGTGGCAAGCTGAAGCTATTTTTGAAGAAGAAATGTCCTCGCTTCTTTACTTAGCTCAAGATAAACAGCATGCTTTACACACTAGTATCTCACTATTTGGCAATAAGCTTGAAAAACTCCTATTACACCTTTTTAAAGAGCGCTCACAAAGTGAAAAATATTTAGCTGATGATGAACAAGACCAAGCCTTGCTTGATTTATTTCATAATATTTATGAGCGCTACAGGGTACGTCTAGGAGCTAAGGTTTTACCTCCTGCCGAAATCGAGCGTCGATCTTTAGAGCTCATTCGTCACCCCAAGGCAATTTTGCGTGTTGCTGAGCGTTTTCGTACTGTACTGGTTGACGAATTTCAAGATGTTAACCCTTTACAAGGACAATTTTTTGAAGCTTTAGAAAAACAAGGGGTCAATATTGAAGTTGTTGGTGACCCTAAACAATCAATTTATGGCTTTCGCAATGCTGATGTTGAGGTCTTTAGGCGTGCTCTTGCCTTAAGTAAAGATAATGGGGAAATTTTGCCTGCTCTAAGCCAAAGTCGCCGCCACACACTAGTACTAGCTAGATTCTTAAACAAGATGACAGATAAGTTTGGTGAAGCCCAAATGGGCTTCTCAAAAAAGGAAACATCTACTGTAGAAAGTGTAGGTGAACAAGCTCAAAAACAAGGTAGCCTTGAAATTCACTGGATTGTTGGCGAAGAAGGCATAGCTGATTTGCGACGCTGGGAAGCAAAGGTTCTGTCTGATAGAATAAAGGGACTTTTAAAAAACACGACTTACACACCTAATGATGTAGCAGTATTAGCAAAGAGTTATGATGGTTTACGGATTATTGAAAAAGCTTTAGTCATAGCTGGTTTACCTTGTGTACTCTTACAAGGTAGAGGCTACTTTGAACGTTTAGAAGTGCGCGATCTTTACCATGCTTTACGGGTGGGCATTGATCCTAGCGGTTTAAGTTTAGGGGCCTTTTTGCGTAGTCCTTTTGCTGGACTCAAGCTTGATGACGTTAACCGTATCTTACAAACCACTAACCCCTTACAACTTGTTGCTAAGGAGTTTCCACAGATTTTTAAGCGTATTGAGCAGATAAGCCAGCAAGTACGTACTACACCATTGCAAGCTATTAAGTTTTTGGTTCGAGATTTAGATATTGATGGTAAACACTATTTAGATTTTTTGGAAAGTAGAGCTAGGGAAAACGTTGATGCCTTACTTTTTACAGTAGCAGAGCAACCACCTAGTGATGTTGAGCTTTTGCTCGAGCGCCTAGCACTATTAAGTCGTCAAAGAGATGCTGGTGATGTCCCTCAAAGTGGTGAAGGTATTTCTCTTCTAACAGTACACAGAGCTAAAGGCTTAGAATGGCCAGTAGTAGCGGTTTTTGATTTAGGCCGCTCAGTCTACCATCATCCACAAGATATTCTCATTGAGCCAGCAACCGGGAAAATTGCTTTAAAGGGAACAGTAAACTTTGAAAATATTCGCACTACTAAACATGCTAAAGAAGATCAAGAAGATTACCGTCTTTTTTATGTCGCTGCCTCACGTGCTAAAGATACTCTTTTGTTAAGTGGTAGTGTTAAAGGGGGTAAACCTAAGGGTTGGGCAGAAGCAATGCAACACCTAGATTTAGGGACAAACACTAGACCCTACAATAATGCTAATTTTGTGCTCAAAACTTGGTCTTATCAACCTGTAAATACTGCTAAGAAAAGTAACATACTTAAATTAAGTCCAGAAGCCCCCTCTTGGTTAAACACCAAGTTCCCCTTGTTAAACTTTCCTCCTGTTCACTCACCTTCACGTCTTAAGGGCCAAGAGGATTTTGAACCAGTGCCTGTTAGAGACCCTGAGGAGGGTGAACGTTTACCCGGTAAGGCTAAAGTAATAGGTACACTGGTCCACTATGCCATTAGCCAAAACTGGCAACCAGATAATGATTTACATATGGATAACCTAAAGTATCAAGAGGTTATGTTTCCTTTTGAGCCTATGGAACAAGATGAGCTTTTAGAAGAGGTCAGAGAACTACTCATTAATTATCAAAGTTTGCTTGGTAGCAAATTACCTAGTTTAGAAAGTCGCAGTGAAGATTATCCTGAATTACCTATGGCTTTACCACAAGGAGATACAGTGTGGCAAGGTATCATTGATAGGCTCTATTGTGTCCAGAACAAGTGGTATTTAGAAGATTACAAAACAGATCAAGAAATTGACCCCCAAAAGTATTATTTCCAATTAGCTGTTTATCTTAAAGCTATAGAGGAGGTAAAAAATGTCAAACCTGAGGTACAGCTTGTGTACCTGCGTTTTAAAGAGGTTATTAAAATTGACTTTGATTTGCTAGTGAAAGCTTTGCAAGATGTTTTATATAATGAGTAGTTCTTCTATCAACAGAGGTAAATTATGTCAACAACTATTTTAGAAAATCGCCCTAAAAAATGCGCACTCGAGCACTATTACACACCAGCCTACTAGGTGCCGGCAGGCCCCTAAGTTTAAAAGAACTCAGTAAAGTTTTACAGCTTTCACCAGATGCTGTATTAGATGCCATTGCAGATTTAAAAAAAGTGCTTTATGAGCAGGACTTAGGGCTTTTTTTAGAAGAAATCGCCGGTGGTTATAGGCTTATTGTTCAGCCTACACTTTATGCTGATTTAGCAGGAATCTTTTCGCCACCGCCCTTGCCTAAGCTTTCAAATGCAGCTATAGAGACTCTTGCTTTAATTGCTTATAAGCAACCTGTAACTCGAGGCGAACTAGAAGCTGCTAGGGGTTCTAGTTGTGCCTCACCATTAGAAACATTGCAAGAACGCGAGTTAGTAAAGGTAGTAGGTCGTAAAGATGTTGTGGGCAAACCTATGCTATATGGCACAACCGAGAGGTTTTTGCTCGAGTTTGGCCTAAAGTCACTAGATGATTTACCACCTTTAGAAGAGAAGCCTACAGAATTCCTACGCAGTTGATGTATTTACTACCCTGTACATCAGGATTAATTTATTTATTTGGAAATTCGATGTAGTCTTAGTCATTTTTACAAACTAGAATAAAATGCCTTAAAATAAAGAAAAGAATAGCCTTACGTAAAATAGGCAACTATGCAGAAAAAACTATGACATTTTTCATGTCATGAAAACGATAAATCTTGTTGTTCTTACAGGAAGCTAATGTCGGGGTGCTTAATACAAAATCACAATAGAATAGAAATTATGCTTTAATATCTACATAACTTTAGTGTCTAAATTAGCAATGTTACTCTGCTAAATAGTAACCCTCCTTATTTAACCTAAGTTCACTATGAGTTTGAAGAACTTGGAAAGAAGTAAGGAAACTAAACTAGATAAAAAAACTCTAAGAAACATAAGCATTTTAGTCATAATAGTTTCTATTTTGACTGCTTGTGGACAAATAGCCAAGTCACTTCCTAACCAAGTTGGTCTTTCACCTCTGAGTGGTGAAGCGACACCAAGTAGTATACAAAATAATATGCTGTCAGCTATTAATTCTGTTCGTACCCAAGGCACAACTTGCGATGGAGTTTTCCTAGATAATGCTTATACTATTTCTTGGAATGAAAAGCTTGCCGGTGCAGCTAAAACCCAAGTCAAAGACATTCTTAATCGTGTTAGCAGTGGTGAAATTAACCTCAAAACCCAAGCACCTCCACACACGGATTCTACGGGTGGTCGTGTTGACAACAGAGTTGATGCTCAAGATTACAACTTTAAAAAAGTCGGTGAAATTCTAGCAAGTGTATCTAATGGTAGTGCTGCCATCAACAGTGTAATTAAAGCATGGCAAGCAAGCCCCTCTCACTGTAAAGAAATGATGAAAAGTAGGTTTGAAGAAGTTGGTATTTACTTTGAGTCGGGCTTATGGGCAGTAGTATTTGGTGATCCTAAATAAACATATAGAAAACTATTTTGGGTACTGTCTACTGTCTACTTTATTCTAAGTTGCCTTTCCTAAAAAGTTGTCTGCGTAAGGCAACTTTATTATTTTAATGCGTTCTACCCTAATTTAGAAAACAGTACCCAAGATAACTTATTTATAAAACAAAGCTTGCCAAGCATCAATAAAATCAAGTCTAAAAACTAAACCACCTAAGAAATCATCATTAACACTAGGAATACTAGTATCAGTAAAGGTATAACCTAGAGTGAACCATAGAGGTTCAAGCAACTGTACCTTAACCTCTATAGTTCCTCCCAAAGCACTAGAATCTCTTCCGGGTTGCCATCTATAGCTACCATAACCACCTAAACCTATGGTTGGCTTATAGGAATCTAAATTAAGGTCAAGGTAATAGATAGCACCAAGGCTGACTTGATAAATGTTATTATCATTCTCATCAAGATCCACACGGTAAGCAGAAGCAGGACGTAATTGTAAGGCACTTTGAAGAGCATAAGTAAAGGCAAGTTCTCCCTCGAGCAAATTCTTATCATCTACAGTAGTGCTGTTCTCAACATGGGTGAGATTGTGGTAGGTAAGAATAGTAAAAGCAGCTCCTCTATAAGCGTAGGCTAGACTAGCACGACCATTTAACTCAGGTGTCACTTGGTAATTAGCGCTAGCTGATATAACCTGATTGTCAGTAAGTTGACCACTTGCACCAGCGCGTAAAGTCACCTTGGTATCATTATTGGAAGGTATAGCAACCTCAGTGCCTAGAGTAGAAGTAAGGTTTGTATCATCATAGCGAAAAGCAACTCCAAAGGCTGTTTCACTGTCTCCACTATCTATGTCCCGCTCATAGCCACCACTAAAGTCAGTAGATAACTCTTCCGTCAAAGGTAAAGGAACAGCAACACCAAAACGAGCTCTATTACCTTCACCACTAGCGGTAGGAAGCTGATAATCTAGAGCTAGATTAGCATCACCAATCTTTTGATTAAGACCAACTGTACCAACAACCTCATCATCCCAAAGGTAGCTCAATGAAGCTTCTGCTGAAAGGTTTTCATCAATCTCTAAACGAGCATCAAGATCACTACGAGCTTCTTCATCAGAACTAAATGGCTGGGCATGAGTAACCTTAACCTCTAGGTTATCACTAGTATATAAACCTCTTACTAAACCAGCAATGACTTCATTTTCCCAAGCATAACCAAGACCAGCACCAAGTCCTACGCCTTTAAATAAGTAGTGTTCATATAAAAGAGCACTTAGATCATGGTCTTTATGGACAGCATTGTGCTCTAAGGCTAACCAGCCATTAGGCAAAATATTGTAAGCTAATCGACCACGTCCCTTAAGCTCTTCTTCCAAAACATTATAGCTTAGACTGATATCGCTTTCTAATCTATCTATATTACCTAAAGCACTAATAGTAAAAGTGTTTTCAAGCTCATCATCTACTACACTACCTATATAACCTACACTAGCTTTGAAGTTTTCTTGACGGTAATCAGCTCTACCACCAAACTCAAAGTCATTATCTTTATTTAGATTCACAGCACCTACAGCAAAGGTGAAATCGCTAGTAGAGTATTCAATGCCTCCACCAAAAGCAACCGTTTCTCTGTCAGATTCTAAAGGAGCAAAATCTATTTGTAGTCGTAAAGGATTAAAGTCTTTATCTCTAGACCACAAAGCTTTAGCAAGAATAATGTTGCCTGTAAAGTAATCTATAGTGTAATCCTTATTGCGTTTAAGTAATATTTCATCTTCACTGGTTAAGAGTACTACTCGCTCACTTGAACGTTTTACCTCTTCTCCTATGCTGTAAATACGGGTACCATCTAAATCAAATACTTTCCTCTTAAGATCATCTGCTACTAATGCTGCAAAACCTTCTATCCGCAAATCCTCTGTTAGTTCCACCTCGGCATGTAAACCTGTCAAGCTAGGGACACTCTCAACAGCTGGGACATTAGGACTGTCATCATAATAACCAACATGTATATCTTCTGTACTATAGCTGCCAGCAATGCCATCAGCAGAACGGCGAGCTGGTTCAGCTTCGTTGCCACTCCCAGTTATAGGAAAACGCTCAGTAGGTTCTACATCTAGTATCAAACCTCTATCAGTATCTACTTCAAAAGTGTAATCGTCATCTTCATCTAGTAAAATAGAAGCACCAGTATCAACTGCTACTTGTAAAGTACCAGACCCAATAGGCCACTCTGCATAACCCTGAGCAAAACCCTCCATAGCAAATTCACCATTTAACAAACGACCACTTACGCTTAAGTGGTACTGATAATAACGTTCTTTGGCACCAAGTAAAAGCATACTACCACTTTCAATAACATCACCATAGGCAACTTCTAATTTGAGTCTTTCTACACTAGGTCTAGGTTTTAATTGCAGCAAAGCGTAGCCATTGTCATCAACAGCTAGCTGATAGCCACTTATTAGTGGTTCAGCATCATCTATGGTAGGTTCTAAGTTAGTGTCTACAGTAATATAGGTATGTAAACCTACTTGCTCAGCAGGAAGTTGAATGCCTATTTCAATAGGTTTGCTACTGCCTACATTTGTTTGTAGTGATAAAAGCTGCAACTGACCTAGATATCTTCTAGGTGCTAGAGCTGCAGGATCTAAATCAAAATGTTTTAAACTATCAAAAGGAACATCGCCTAGCACCAATATGTCGTGCTCTGGGGTACGTATAGTCAGGGTTGGTTCCAATAAGGGTGGCAAGTTACTTTGGTGCTCTAGGCTATAGTTAATAGTCCCTTCAGGTTTAGTGGGGAAAAGCCAATAAAGCCTACCTTGTTCGTCGATCAATGGATCAGAAATAGATAGACCGTCTAAGTAGCTGGAACCTGCTTTATAAGTAGCCCCTTCAGGAGGCATATGAGTTACTAAAGACATAGTCAACTCTTCTAATGGTTCTGCTATGTTCTCGCTAGAAAATTCAATTGCGATTTCGGAAAAACGGATTTGCTGGAAGTCAGGTAAAGGTTCAGGAGCAGCAACAGCAACAGGTCTAGGAACTCTTACTCTAGCTTTAGCAGTCTGTATGCCAGAGTCACTTTCCAAAGTAGCAACATTAACAATGACTTTTCGGGCATTTTCTTTTACTACACCAGAAATATTAAATTCACGGGTTTCACCCACCTCAAGGCTGAAAGTAATATCTATATCCTCACCTGACAAACCTTTAGGGAGGTTATCTGTAAGTCTTGCTTGACCTGCACTTCCTCCAGCGTTGGTTACTGTTATTACAAATTCTGCTTCATTGCCAATATTTACTACCTCTCTTACAGCCTCTTTATGAATACTGAAAGCAGCAGGTACAACTGGAGGTTCAATCACAAAAAGAGCAGCTGTAGAAGTCACAGAATTACTCTCACTGGTCAATGTAGCATAGTTGATAATTTCTTCGGGGGCACCTTCTAGCACTCGAGCATTAAAAGCAAATTCTCTTTCCTCTCCAGAATTAAGTATAAATCTCTCAAAAAGATCCTCACCCTCTAGGTACTCTGGTAAATTATCTTCTAGGGTAAATTCACGAGTGATTCCACTAGCATTTCTAGCAGTAAGTATAAAGGTAATAACCTGACCTACTTCAGCCATAGTTGGGTCAACTTTTTTGGTAAGAAATATTTTAGTAGGATCAAAAATACTCAGTGCAGCTGTGGCCTGTAAAACACCTTGGTCAGAAGTTAAGGTAACAAAATTGTCTATTCTTTCAGGGGCGCTTTCTAAGACTTGTGCAGGAATAGTAAATGTTTGTGTTGTTGCAGGTTCTAATACAATAACTTCATTTAAATTACTACCTTTTAAACCTTCTGGCAGTATATCTTCAAGTACAGCTTGCCCAGTACTACCACCAGTGTTATGCACTGTTATAGTGTATTCAACAATACTTCCTACACTGGCTATAGTGGGATTAACGCTCTTACTAATAGCAAAGCTAGCCTCGGGTACAGGATGTACAACAGCCAAATTAGCCTCAGCTTGTAAAGTGCCTACCTCAGAATGCAAAATGGCAGTATTAACAATACTAGCAGGGGCATCTTCTAAAACTTGAGCATCTATAGTAAAAACACGTTCCTCGGTTGGGCTTAAGAACATAGTTTCATTTAAACCATTACCAACTAAGCCAGCAGGTAAAGTATCTTCAAGGGTTGCCTGACCACTACTACCACCAATATTGTTTACTCTAATCGTATAACGTACGCTTTCTCCTACCTTTGCTACTACAGGAATAACTTCCTTAGAAATAGCAAACTGTGGTGGTATGGTAACTGTTGCACAAGCTTGTAAGTTATTAGCAGTACTGCGTAAAACTGCACAGTTTTGGATACTTCCTGAGGCATCACTAGTTACCTTAGCATCAAGAGTAAAGGTTTGAACTTGATTAGGTGACAGGACTATATTTTCATCCAGCGAAGGTCCTTCCAAGCCACTAGGCAAGATGTCAACAATATTTACAACACCAGAGCTTTCTCCTATATTTTGCACACTTATCATATAGTGCACTGCTTCCCCTATTTGGACACTTGAGCGATCAGCTACCTTACTCAAGGTAAATTTAGCTGGTCCAGCACATTGCACTTCTACTGTGGCAGAAGCTGAAGCTGTACTACCTTTGCCAAATACTGTAGCAGTGTTGGTAATTTGAGTCTGGCTATTAGCACTTTCTAACACCTCGGCTTGCACTGTAAAACTACGTGACTCACCGGGGTGTAAACCAAAAGTTTGTTGCAAGTTTTCACCAGCAAGAGTAGTTGGCCAAGCTTCTTCTAAGGTGGCTAAGCCCCATGTGCCTCCTACATTAGATACAGTTATATTGTAAGCTATGGTATCACCACTACAAACACTGCTTGAACTTACCACGCGCTTATCAATTTGGAAGCTTGGTGGTGTGACACAAGCAAAGGTATTATTTTCTAAGCGCAGACGGCAATCTGCTCGCAGACCTATGGTGTTAGTGTATTGATACGCTGTAGTTGGTACCATAAAGGTAAAGTCATATCTGCCTTGTTGAGTTAAGTTATATTCCAGCCATTGCAAATCGTCAGAAACAGATTGCTCACTCTCAGCACCACTAGGATCACGCAAACGGAACAAAAGTTCTGAAGGCCCATCACCATCATAAATACTGACAGTAGCTACTCTTCCTGTATTGTTATTTATGCTAAAGGGGTGCTGCCACTCACCCCTAGCAATATTGTAGTTTGTTATACGAGGATTAACTATAGGTTGATAAGGCTCTATAAAAATTTGTAAAGCATTAGGATTGTTTGCTTCAAAAGTGTAGATGAATGCATTTTTACCTAGACCGAAGAAGCTCGAGCTAAGGACATATTCTCCCGGTGTCAGAGTACCGCTATAAAGTACATCAACACGATGGGCCTCTACACCATAACTTTTGCTAGATAGTACCTGTACACTATCATTCAAAGAAAATTCAGCACGAAGCTCACCACTACCTTGATCATAGCGCTCATCACCTAATTCTCTACCTAGGTTCTTCCACTCAGCACGGTAGTCATTAGGATCAAAGCCTGGTGAATAGATGCTCAAGGTCACTGAGCTAGTTTCAGTTACCATAAGGGTCATATTTAGTTCATTACTCTCCCAGTTTAGTTGGTCACCAACAACAATACCGGGGAAAGTTCTTTGGGCATAGGTTATAGCAGCAAAAACAATTAACAATAAAGTGATTAAAATCCTTTTCATTATTGGTTCCCCCATTCAAAGGTTGGGTCTGTCATTGGTATTTCTATAGGGACGTCATAGGTGAGCGTTTGCTCATCTATTACTCTCTCAAACTCAAACACTTTTGTCTCTCCGCCCGGCACAGGGTCTACTAGCCTAATTCTAGCTGGCAGCACCTCGCTACTAGTTATGTGCAGAACTACCCTAACTCCTTCAGGCAAGGGAACATGATGTTTCTCTAGAGTGATCGGCCCGAACATCACTGTGGTACGCCGCTCTACGCTAATTAAACCTTCAGGAACAACCAATGGGAAATCACTTATGGTTACTCCAAACATACTTACCTGATGCAAGTACCCTTCATCAATACCTTCGTGATTATCTCTGGGCAGGTAAGGTGCTGTTGAAGCATCAAGTTTTACACTAGCTGTACCTGTAGGCACTCCACGGAACGCATAATTACCCTCTACATCGGTGATTGTTTGCCAGCCATTACTTAAAACAATACGTGCACCCGGTAGTGGTATATCCTCATCAGGATCATAGCTGCCGTCATCGTCCGCATCCAAGTAAACGCGTCCAGTAAGTATATTTTCAGTGAGCCGGAAGGTGGTTATATCATCAGCTGAAACAGTTATTACGACAGGTTCAACCTCTGCATCATCTTCCAAGTCTCTAACAGTAACTATATTGGTAAGTTTACCTCTGTCCTCTTCAGGTATAAATAAGGCCACTGTCATCTGATAAGTAATGGTGACTGTTTGACCTTTAGGGAACTCAATGCTCCGCCAGATAAGCTGCTTCTCACCTGTTACATCGTCCACTGTTACAATCTCAGGCTCTACAGCAGTAGCTTCAGCGCCAACAGTTATAACAGCACTATTAGTTACATAACTTAGGTAAACAGAAGGTAAGTCAATTACATCAGCAACTACGTCTATAAGACCATCATTAATGATAGTTATTTTGTAATCAACTGCACTACCAAACTGAACAGGATTGTCTGGATCAAGATTAACAACTTCTTTAGCAAGAAGTAAACTGGGCTCTTGTACTACATCTACAGTCTCAGTATCTATTACAAAATCAGTTTGATCACTAGTAGCTGTACCAATATTGTCTATTGTACCTTCAGTTACATCATCTTCAGTAACTACATAGGTTCCTGTACATATTACTTGTTCTTCCGGGGCTAGTGTTGCTGGAGTAGTTGGACTACAAGTCAAATTAGCTATAAGTGAATCAGACACTGTAACGTTATCTAATGTAATGTTACCTATATTGGTTGCAGTAATAGTGTAAGTAAGAGTATCACCTAAGCTTATAGCGCCTGAACCATCTTCATCTGCATTACTAGTTAATACCTTATCTATGCCTAAAGCTGGCTCTTGTAAAATATCAACTACTTCAGAATCATTTACAGGCTCTGTCTCATTACTATCTGCTACACCCGTGTTGGTTACTTGTCCTGCATCTACATCTGCTTGAGTTACCACATAAACTATTACTAGTGTGCAAGTATTACCCGGGGCTAATATGGCACAGGTGTTACTATCATCCGTTAGGTCATCGCTCACCACTACATTGCTTAGAATTACATCACCTGTATTTGTCGCTGTTATTGTGTAAGTTAGGGTATCACCCAAGCTTACATTACCACTACTATCCTCATCTGCATTGTTGGTAAGTACTTTATCTACCTCGAGTTCAGGATTCTGTACTACTGGTACTTCCTCTGTGTCATCAACAGGATCAGTTTCATTACTATCAACTGTACCAGTATTGATTATGCTACCTGCTTCCACATCGCTAGGCTGTACTTGGTAGGTTGCTACCAGCACGCAAGTACTACCCGGAACTAATGTGGCACAGGTGTTACTATCACCCATTAGGTCATCGCTCACCACTACATTACTTAGAATTACATCACCTGTATTTGTCGCTGTTATTGTGTAAGTTAGGGTATCACCCAAGCTTACATTACCACTACCATCCTCATCTGCATTGTTGGTAAGTACTTTATCTATCTCGAGTCCGGGATTCTGTACTACTGGTACTTCTTCTGTGTCATCAACAGGATCAGTTTCATCACTATCGACTGTACCAGTATTGATTATGCTACCTGCTTCCACATCGCTAGGCTGTACTTGGTAGGTCACTAACAATACACAAGTGCTATCTGGGGCAAGCGTTGCACAGCTAGTGCTATCGCCTGTTAGATCATCACTGACTACTACGTTATTCAACGTTACATTACCAGTATTGGTAGCTGTAATGCTGTAGTTTAGTGTATCACCTAAACTTATCGTTCCTGAAGTGTCTTCGTCTTGGTTACTAGTAAATACTTTATCTACGCTTAATCCTAGTTCTTCATCTATAGGTACATTCTCAGGGTCTTCAGTTTCAAGGGTTTCATCACTATCTGCTGTACCTATGTTGTTGATTTCACCTGCGTCTACATCTGCTTGGGTTACTACATAAGTGACTGTCAGCACACAAGTATCACTAGGGGCAAGCGTTGCACAGTTAGTGCTATCGCCTGTTAAGTCATCACTGACTACTACGTTATGCAGCGTTATATTACCTGTATTGGTAGCTGTGATAGTATAGTTTAGCGTGTCTCCCAAATTTATTGTTCTTGAACCGTCTTCATCTTCGTTACCAGTAAATACTTTATCTACACTTAATCCCGGTTCCTCAGCTATCAGTACTTCTTCTGGGTCTTCTACTGGGTCAGTTTCATCACTATCTGCTGTTCCTACGTTTTCTATAAACCCTGTGTCTACATCTACTTGGGTTACTACATAGGTAACTGTCAGTATACAAGTATCGCTTGGGGCAAGCGTTGCACAGCTAGTGCTATCACCTGTTAAGTCATCACTTACTACTACGTTATGCAGCGTTATGTTACCTGTATTGGTAGCTGTGATGGTGTAGTCTAGCGTGTCTCCTACGCTTATTATTCCTGATACATCTTCATCTTGGTTACCAGTGAATACCTTATCTACGCTTAATCCCGGTTCCTCAGCTATTGGTACTTCCTCAGGATCCTCTACTGGGTCTGTTTCATCACTATCTGCCGTTCCTATATTGTTTATCTTGCCAGCGTCTACATCTGCTTGGGTTACTATGTAACTAACTACTAATTCACAGTTAGCACCCGGAGTAAGTGTGGCACAGCTGGTGATATCACCTGTTAGGTCATCACTTACTACCACATTATTCAGCGTTACATTGCCTGTATTGGTGGCTGTGATTTCATAGGTCAGAGTGTCATTGAGAGTAACTGTTCCGCTTCCATCTTCATCTGCGTTACCAGTTAGCTCTTTATCTACACTTATAGCTGGACCAGTTACTGCATCCACTGTTTCACTATCTGGTTCTGATTCAGTACCATCTACACTGGCTGAAGCTGTATTAGTAACAGAACCATTATCTAAATCAGCTTGGGTAATTGTATAGCTTGCAGTACAAGTTATTGATTCATTTGGTTGGAAGTCACTGTCACCATTACCTATGGTAGTTAGGTCTGGACAAGTTACTGTGGCTTTATCATCTGTTACAGTTACAGGTCCTGCTAGCGTTACATTACCTGTATTTGTTACTAGATATTCATAGTCTATAACGTCCCCTACAGCATTGTAGCTTGTTGGGTTTGCACTCTTAGCTAGGCTTACTGCTGGACCAGTTACTGCATCCACTGTTTCACTATCTGGTTCTGATTCAGTACCATCTACACTGGCTGAAGCTGTATTAGTAACAGAACCATTATCTAAATCAGCTTGGGTAATTGTATAGCTTGCAGTACAAGTTATTGATTCATTTGGTTGGAAGTCACTGTCACCATTACCTATGGTAGTTAGGTCTGGACAAGTTACTGTAGCTTTATCATCAGTTACAGTTACGGGTCCTGCTAGCGTTACATTCCCTGTATTTGTGACTAGATATTCATAGTCTATTATGTCTCCTACTTCATTGTAGCTTGTTGGGTTTGCACTCTTATCTAGGCTTACTGCTGGTTCTGTTACTGCGTCTACTGTTTCACTATCTGGTTCTGATTCTATTTGATCTACACTTGCTGTTGCTGTATTTGTTACAAAACCATTATCTAGATCAGCTTGGGTGATTGTATAGCTTGCGGTACAAGTTATCTCTTCATTTGGTTGGAAGTCACTGTCACCATTACCTATGGTAGTTAGGTCTGGACAAGTTACTGTGGCTTTATCATCAGTTACAGTTACAGGCCCTGCTAGCGTTACATTCCCTGTATTTGTGACTAGATATTCATAGTCTATTATGTCCCCTACAGCATTGTAGCTTGTTGGGTTTGCACTCTTATCTAGGCTTACTGCTGGGCCTGTTACTGCATCTACTGTTTCTGTATCTTCATTTGAGTCTATCTCACCTACTGTTGCTGTTGCTACATTCGTTACAAAACCATTATCTAGATCAGCTTGGGTGATTGTATAGCTTGCAGTACAAGTTATTGATTCATTTGGTTGGAAGTCGCTGTCACCATTACCTATGGTAGTTAGGTCTGGACAAGTTACTGTAGCTTTATCATCAGTTACAGTTACGGGTCCTGCTAGCGTTACATTCCCTGTATTTGTGACTAGATATTCATAGTCTATTATGTCTCCTACTTCATTGTAGCTTGTTGGGTTTGCACTCTTATCTAGGCTTACTACTGGTTCTGTTACTGCGTCTACTGTTTCTGTATCTTCATTTGAGTCTATCTCACCTACTGTTGCTGTTGCTACATTCGTTACAAAACCATTATCTAGATCAGCTTGGGTGATTGTATAGCTTGCGGTACAAGTTATTTCTTCATTTGGTTGGAAGTCGCTGTCACCATTACCTATGGTAGTTAGGTCTGGACAAGTTACTGTAGCTTTATCATCAGTTACAGTTACGGGTCCTGCTAGCGTTACATTCCCTGTATTTGTGACTAGATATTCATAGTCTATTATGTCCCCTACAGCATTGTAGCTTGTTGGGTTTGCACTCTTATCTAGGCTTACTGCTGGGCCTGTTACTGCGTCTACTGTTTCTGTATCTTCATTTGAGTCTATCTCACCTACTGTTGCTGTTGCTACATTCGTTACAAAACCATTATCTAGATCAGCTTGGGTGATTGTATAGCTTGCGGTACAAGTTATTGATTCATTTGGTTGGAAGTCGCTGTCACCATTACCTATGGTAGTTAGGTCTGGACAAGTTACTGTAGCTTTATCATCAGTTACAGTTACAGGCCCTGCTAGCGTTACATTCCCTGTATTTGTGACTAGATATTCATAGTCTATTATGTCTCCTACAGCATTGTAGCTTGTTGGGTTTGCACTCTTATCTAGGCTTACTGCTGGGCCTGTTACTGCGTCTACTGTTTCTGTATCTTCATTTGAGTCTATCTCACCTACTGTTGCTGTTGCTACATTCGTTACAAAACCATTATCTAGATCAGCTTGGGTGATTGTATAGCTTGCGGTACAAGTTATTGATTCATTTGGTTGGAAGTCACTGTCACCATTACCTATGGTGGTAAGGTCTGGACAAGTTACTGTAGCTTTATCATCAGTTACAGTTACAGGCCCTGCTAGCGTTACATTCCCTGTATTTGTGACTAGATATTCATAGTCTATTATGTCCCCTACAGCATTGTAGCTTGTTGGGTTTGCACTCTTATCTAGGCTTACTGCTGGGCCTGTTACTGCATCTACTGTTTCTGTATCTTCATTTGAGTCTATCTCACCTACTGTTGCTGTTGCTACATTCGTTACAAAACCATTATCTAGATCAGCTTGGGTGATTGTATAGCTTGCGGTACAAGTTATTGATTCATTTGGTTGGAAGTCGCTGTCACCATTACCTATGGTAGTTAGGTCTGGACAAGTTACTGTAGCTTTATCATCAGTTACAGTTACGGGTCCTGCTAGCGTTACATTCCCTGTATTTGTGACTAGATATTCATAGTCTATTATGTCTCCTACTTCATTGTAGCTTGTTGGGTTTGCACTCTTATCTAGGCTTACTGCTGGTTCTGTTACTGCGTCTACTGTTTCACTATCTGGTTCTGATTCTATTTGATCTACACTTGCTGTTGCTGTATTTGTTACAAAACCATTATCTAGATCAGCTTGGGTGATTGTATAGCTTGCGGTACAAGTTATTGATTCATTTGGTTGGAAGTCGCTGTCACCATTACCTATGGTAGTTAGGTCTGGACAAGTTACTGTAGCTTTATCATCTGCCACTGTCACTGGCCCTGTAAGAGTTACATTACCTGTATTTGTTACTAGATATTCATAGTCTATTATGTCCCCTACAGCATTGTAGCTTGTTGGGTTTGCACTCTTATCTAGGCTTACTGCTGGACCAGTTACTGCATCCACTGTTTCACTATCTGGTTCTGATTCAGTACCATCTACACTGGCTGAAGCTGTATTAGTAACAGAACCATTATCTAAATCCGCTTGGGTAATTGTATAGCTTGCAGTACAAGTTATTGATTCATTTGGTTGGAAGTCACTGTCACCATTACCTATGGTAGTTAGGTCTGGACAAGTTACTGTGGCTTTATCATCTGCCACTGTCACTGGCCCTGCTAGGGTTACATTCCCTGTATTTGTGACTAGATATTCATAGTCTATTATGTCCCCTACAGCATTGTAACTTGTTGGGTTTGCACTCTTAGCTAGGCTTACTGCTGGACCAGTTACTGCATCCACTGTTTCACTATCTGGTTCTGATTCAGTACCATCTACACTGGCTGAAGCTGTATTAGTAACAGAACCATTATCTAAATCAGCTTGGGTAATTGTATAGCTTGCAGTACAAGTTATTGATTCATTTGGTTGGAAGTCACTGTCACCATTACCTATGGTAGTTAGGTCTGGACAAGTTACTGTGGCTTTATCATCTGCCACTGTCACTGGCCCTGCTAGGGTTACATTCCCTGTATTAGTTACTAGATATTCATAGTCTATTATGTCCCCTACAGCATTGTAACTTGTTGGGTTTGCACTCTTAGCTAGGCTTACTGCTGGACCAGTTACTGCATCCACTGTTTCACTATCTGGTTCTGATTCAGTACCATCTACACTGGCTGAAGCTGTATTAGTAACAGAACCATTATCTAAATCAGCTTGGGTAATTGTATAGCTTGCAGTACAAGTTATTGATTCATTTGGTTGGAAGTCGCTGTCACCATTACCTATGGTAGTTAGGTCTGGACAAGTTACTGTAGCTTTATCATCAGTTACAGTTACAGGCCCTGCTAGCGTTACATTCCCTGTATTTGTGACTAGATATTCATAGTCTATTATGTCCCCTACAGCATTGTAGCTTGTTGGGTTTGCACTCTTATCTAGGCTTACTGCTGGACCAGTTACTGCATCCACTGTTTCACTATCTGGTTCTGATTCAGTACCATCTACACTGGCTGAAGCTGTATTAGTAACAGAACCATTATCTAGATCAGCTTGGGTGATTGTATAGCTTGCGGTACAAGTTATTTCTTCATTTGGTTGGAAGTCGCTGTCACCATTACCTATGGTAGTTAGGTCTGGACAAGTTACTGTAGCTTTATCATCAGTTACAGTTACGGGTCCTGCTAGCGTTACATTCCCTGTATTTGTGACTAGATATTCATAGTCTATTATGTCTCCTACTTCATTGTAGCTTGTTGGGTTTGCACTCTTATCTAGGCTTACTGCTGGTTCTGTTACTGCGTCTACTGTTTCACTATCTGGTTCTGATTCTATTTGATCTACACTTGCTGTTGCTGTATTTGTTACAAAACCATTATCTAGATCAGCTTGGGTGATTGTATAGCTTGCGGTACAAGTTATCTCTTCATTTGGTTGGAAGTCACTGTCACCATTACCTATGGTAGTTAGGTCTGGACAAGTTACTGTGGCTTTATCATCAGTTACAGTTACAGGCCCTGCTAGCGTTACATTCCCTGTATTTGTGACTAGATATTCATAGTCTATTATGTCCCCTACAGCATTGTAGCTTGTTGGGTTTGCACTCTTATCTAGGCTTACTGCTGGGCCTGTTACTGCATCTACTGTTTCTGTATCTTCATTTGAGTCTATCTCACCTACTGTTGCTGTTGCTACATTCGTTACAAAACCATTATCTAGATCAGCTTGGGTGATTGTATAGCTTGCAGTACAAGTTATTGATTCATTTGGTTGGAAGTCGCTGTCACCATTACCTATGGTAGTTAGGTCTGGACAAGTTACTGTAGCTTTATCATCAGTTACAGTTACGGGTCCTGCTAGCGTTACATTCCCTGTATTTGTGACTAGATATTCATAGTCTATTATGTCTCCTACTTCATTGTAGCTTGTTGGGTTTGCACTCTTATCTAGGCTTACTACTGGTTCTGTTACTGCGTCTACTGTTTCTGTATCTTCATTTGAGTCTATCTCACCTACTGTTGCTGTTGCTACATTCGTTACAAAACCATTATCTAGATCAGCTTGGGTGATTGTATAGCTTGCGGTACAAGTTATTTCTTCATTTGGTTGGAAGTCGCTGTCACCATTACCTATGGTAGTTAGGTCTGGACAAGTTACTGTAGCTTTATCATCAGTTACAGTTACGGGTCCTGCTAGCGTTACATTCCCTGTATTTGTGACTAGATATTCATAGTCTATTATGTCCCCTACAGCATTGTAGCTTGTTGGGTTTGCACTCTTATCTAGGCTTACTGCTGGGCCTGTTACTGCGTCTACTGTTTCTGTATCTTCATTTGAGTCTATCTCACCTACTGTTGCTGTTGCTACATTCGTTACAAAACCATTATCTAGATCAGCTTGGGTGATTGTATAGCTTGCGGTACAAGTTATTGATTCATTTGGTTGGAAGTCGCTGTCACCATTACCTATGGTAGTTAGGTCTGGACAAGTTACTGTAGCTTTATCATCAGTTACAGTTACAGGCCCTGCTAGCGTTACATTCCCTGTATTTGTGACTAGATATTCATAGTCTATTATGTCTCCTACAGCATTGTAGCTTGTTGGGTTTGCACTCTTATCTAGGCTTACTGCTGGGCCTGTTACTGCGTCTACTGTTTCTGTATCTTCATTTGAGTCTATCTCACCTACTGTTGCTGTTGCTACATTCGTTACAAAACCATTATCTAGATCAGCTTGGGTGATTGTATAGCTTGCGGTACAAGTTATTGATTCATTTGGTTGGAAGTCACTGTCACCATTACCTATGGTAGTTAGGTCTGGACAAGTTACTGTAGCTTTATCATCAGTTACAGTTACAGGCCCTGCTAGCGTTACATTCCCTGTATTTGTGACTAGATATTCATAGTCTATTATGTCCCCTACAGCATTGTAGCTTGTTGGGTTTGCACTCTTATCTAGGCTTACTGCTGGGCCTGTTACTGCGTCTACTGTTTCTGTATCTTCATTTGAGTCTATCTCACCTACTGTTGCTGTTGCTACATTCGTTACAAAACCATTATCTAGATCAGCTTGGGTGATTGTATAGCTTGCGGTACAAGTTATTGATTCATTTGGTTGGAAGTCGCTGTCACCATTACCTATGGTAGTTAGGTCTGGACAAGTTACTGTAGCTTTATCATCAGTTACAGTTACAGGCCCTGCTAGCGTTACATTCCCTGTATTTGTGACTAGATATTCATAGTCTATTATGTCCCCTACAGCATTGTAGCTTGTTGGGTTTGCACTCTTATCTAGGCTTACTGCTGGGCCTGTTACTGCATCTACTGTTTCTGTATCTTCATTTGAGTCTATCTCACCTACTGTTGCTGTTGCTACATTCGTTACAAAACCATTATCTAGATCAGCTTGGGTGATTGTATAGCTTGCAGTACAAGTTATTGATTCATTTGGTTGGAAGTCGCTGTCACCATTACCTATGGTAGTTAGGTCTGGACAAGTTACTGTAGCTTTATCATCAGTTACAGTTACAGGCCCTGCTAGCGTTACATTCCCTGTATTTGTGACTAGATATTCATAGTCTATTATGTCCCCTACAGCATTGTAGCTTGTTGGGTTTGCACTCTTATCTAGGCTTACTGCTGGTTCTGTTACTGCGTCTACTGTTTCACTATCTGGTTCTGATTCTATTTGATCTACACTTGCTGTTGCTGTATTTGTTACAAAACCATTATCTAGATCAGCTTGGGTGATTGTATAGCTTGCGGTACAAGTTATTGATTCATTTGGTTGGAAGTCGCTGTCACCATTACCTATGGTAGTTAGGTCTGGACAAGTTACTGTAGCTTTATCATCAGTTACAGTTACGGGTCCTGCTAGCGTTACATTCCCTGTATTTGTGACTAGATATTCATAGTCTATTATGTCTCCTACTTCATTGTAGCTTGTTGGGTTTGCACTCTTATCTAGGCTTACTGCTGGTTCTGTTACTGCGTCTACTGTTTCTGTATCTTCATTTGAGTCTATCTCACCTACTGTTGCTGTTGCTACATTCGTTACAAAACCATTATCTAGATCAGCTTGGGTGATTGTATAGCTTGCGGTACAAGTTATTGATTCATTTGGTTGGAAGTCGCTGTCACCATTACCTATGGTAGTTAGGTCTGGACAAGTTACTGTAGCTTTATCATCAGTTACAGTTACAGGTCCTGCTAGCGTTACATTCCCTGTATTTGTGACTAGATATTCATAGTCTATTATGTCCCCTACAGCATTGTAGCTTGTTGGGTTTGCACTCTTATCTAGGTTTACTACTGGTTCTGTTACTGCGTCTACTGTTTCTGTATCTTCATTTGAGTCTACCTGACCTACTGTTGCTGTTGCTACATTCGTTACAAAACCATTATCTAGATCAGCTTGGGTGATTGTATAGCTTGCGGTACAAGTTATTTCTTCATTTGGTTGGAAGTCGCTGTCACCATTACCTATGGTAGTTAGGTCTGGACAAGTTACTGTAGCTTTATCATCAGTTACAGTTACGGGTCCTGCTAGCGTTACATTCCCTGTATTTGTGACTAGATATTCATAGTCTATTATGTCCCCTACAGCATTGTAGCTTGTTGGGTTTGCACTCTTATCTAGGCTTACTACTGGTTCTGTTACTGCATCTACTGTTTCTGTATCTTCATTTGAGTCTATCTCACCTACTGTTGCTGTTGCTACATTCGTTACAAAACCATTATCTAGATCAGCTTGGGTGATTGTATAGCTTGCGGTACAAGTTATTGATTCATTTGGTTGGAAGTCGCTGTCACCATTACCTATGGTAGTTAGGTCTGGACAAGTTACTGTGGCTTTATCATCAGTTACAGTTACGGGTCCTGCTAGCGTTACATTCCCTGTATTTGTGACTAGATATTCATAGTCTATTATGTCTCCTACTTCATTGTAGCTTGTTGGGTTTGCACTCTTATCTAGGCTTACTACTGGTTCTGTTACTGCATCTACTGTTTCTGTATCTTCATTTGAGTCTATCTCACCTACTGTTGCTGTTGCTACATTCGTTACAAAACCATTATCTAGATCAGCTTGGGTGATTGTATAGCTTGCGGTACAAGTTATTGATTCATTTGGTTGGAAGTCGCTGTCACCATTACCTATGGTAGTTAGGTCTGGACAAGTTACTGTGGCTTTATCATCAGTTACAGTTACGGGTCCTGCTAGCGTTACATTCCCTGTATTTGTGACTAGATATTCATAGTCTATTATGTCCCCTACAGCATTGTAGCTTGTTGGGTTTGCACTCTTATCTAGGTTTACTGCTGGGCCTGTTACTGCGTCTACTGTTTCACTATCTGGTTCTGATTCTATTTGATCTACACTTGCTGTTGCTGTATTTGTTACAAAACCATTATCTAAATCAGCTTGGGTAATCGTATAGCTTGCGGTACAAGTTATCTCTTCATTTGGTTGGAAGTCACTATCGCCATTACCTATGGTAGTTAGGTCTGGACAAGTTACTGTGGCTTTATCATCTGCCACTGTCACTGGCCCTGTTAGGGTTACATTCCCTGTATTTGTGACTAGATATTCATAGTCTATAACGTCTCCTACTTCATTGTAGCTTGTTGGGTTTGCACTCTTATCTAGGCTTATGGCTGGGCTTTGTCCTAGTAGTACATTCTCGGAGCCAGTATCACATATATCATCGTCAAGAGTATTTGTATCTCCACTGGGTGCTTCTCCACATGCTGTTGCTGTGTTATCTATATCTCCATCACCATCTGCTACACCTTGATCATCTATACCATTACTGTCTATATCTGATTGTTGAACTGTATAGCTTCCTGTATAGGTCCATACTTCTCCTACATCTAGTTCTCCATCATTATCTGTATCACCACTTGGCCCTGTTAATGTTCCTAGCAGTGGATCACTCACTACCACATTTGTCAATGTTGTATTGCCTGTGTTTGTTACTGTGATTGTGTAGTTTATTACATCCCCGTCAGCACTTACCGATGCAACATCCGCCTCTTTCGCTATCGTTAGGTTTGGACTTTGGATTATATCAACAACTTCAACAGCACTATTCGGATTAGTTTGATCCGTATCTACTGTCACTGTGTTATCTATATCTCCATCACCATCTGCTACACCTTGATCATCTATACCATTACTGTCTATATCTGATTGTTGAACTGTATAGCTTCCTGTATAGGTCCATACTTCTCCTACATCTAGTTCTCCATCATTATCTGTATCACCACTTGGCCCTGTTAATGTTCCTAGCAGTGGATCACTCACTACCACATTCGTCAATGTTGTATTGCCTGTGTTTGTTACTGTGATTGTATAGTTTATTACATCCCCATCAGCACTCACCGATGCAACATCCGCCTCTTTCGCTATCGTTAGGTTTGGACTTTGGATTATATCAACAACTTCAACAGCACTATTCGGATTAGTTTGATCCGTATCTACTGTCACTGTGTTATCTATATCTCCATCACCATCTGCTACACCTTGATCATCTATACCATTACTGTCTATATCTGATTGTTGAACTGTATAGCTTCCTGTATAGGTCCATACTTCTCCTACATCTAGTTCTCCATCATTATCTGTATCACCACTTGGCCCTGTTAATGTTCCTAGCAGTGGATCACTCACTACCACATTCGTCAATGTTGTATTGCCTGTGTTTGTTACTGTGATTGTATAGTTTATTACATCCCCATCAGCACTCACCGATGCAACATCCGCCTCTTTCGCTATCGTTAGGTTTGGACTTTGGATTATATCAACAACTTCAACAGCACTATTCGGATTAGTTTGATCCGTATCTACTGTCACTGTGTTATCTATATCTCCATCACCATCTGCTACACCTTGATCATCTATACCATTACTGTCTATATCTGATTGTTGAACTGTATAGCTTCCTGTATAGGTCCATACTTCTCCTACATCTAGTTCTCCATCATTATCTGTATCACCACTTGGCCCTGTTAATGTTCCTAGCAGCGGATCACTCACTACCACATTCGTCAATGTTGTATTGCCTGTGTTTGTTACTGTGATTGTGTAGTTTATTACATCCCCATCAGCACTCACCGATGCAACATCCGCCTCTTTCGCTATCGTTAGGTTTGGACTTTGGATTATATCAACAACTTCAACAGCACTATTCGGATTAGTTTGATCCGTATCTACTGTCACTGTGTTATCTATATCTCCATCACCATCTGCTACACCTTGATCATCTATACCATTACTGTCTATATCTGATTGTTGAACTGTATAGCTTCCTGTATAGGTCCATACTTCTCCTACATCTAGTTCTCCATCATTATCTGTATCACCACTTGGCCCTGTTAATGTTCCTAGCAGCGGATCACTCACTACCACATTCGTCAATGTTGTATTGCCTGTGTTTGTTACTGTGATTGTGTAGTTTATTACATCCCCATCAGCACTTACCGATGCAACATCCGCCTCTTTCACTATCGTTAGGCTTGGTGCATTTGACAAAGGTACCGCTGCTAAAGCGTTAGATGGATCTGTTTGATCTGTATTTACTGTCGCTGTGTTATCTATATCTCCATCACCATCTGCTACACCTTGATCATCTATACCATTACTGTCTATATCTGATTGTTGAACTGTATAGCTTCCTGTATAGGTCCATACTTCTCCTACATCTAGTTCTCCATCATTATCTGTATCACCACTTGGCCCTGTTAATGTTCCTAGCAGTGGATCACTCACTACCACATTTGTCAATGTTGTATTGCCTGTGTTTGTTACTGTGATTGTGTAGTTTATTACATCCCCGTCAGCACTTACCGATGCAACATCCGCCTCTTTCGCTATCGTTAGGTTTGGACTTTGGATTATATCAACAACTTCAACAGCACTATTCGGATTAGTTTGATCCGTATCTACTGTCACTGTGTTATCTATATCTCCATCACCATCTGCTACACCTTGATCATCTATACCATTACTGTCTATATCTGATTGTTGAACTGTATAGCTTCCTGTATAGGTCCATACTTCTCCTACATCTAGTTCTCCATCATTATCTGTATCACCACTTGGCCCTGTTAATGTTCCTAGCAGTGGATCACTCACTACCACATTCGTCAATGTTGTATTGCCTGTGTTTGTTACTGTGATTGTATAGTTTATTACATCCCCATCAGCACTCACCGATGCAACATCCGCCTCTTTCGCTATCGTTAGGTTTGGACTTTGGATTATATCAACAACTTCAACAGCACTATTCGGATTAGTTTGATCCGTATCTACTGTCACTGTGTTATCTATATCTCCATCACCATCTGCTACACCTTGATCATCTATACCATTACTGTCTATATCTGATTGTTGAACTGTATAGCTTCCTGTATAGGTCCATACTTCTCCTACATCTAGTTCTCCATCATTATCTGTATCACCACTTGGCCCTGTTAATGTTCCTAGCAGCGGATCACTCACTACCACATTCGTCAATGTTGTATTGCCTGTGTTTGTTACTGTGATTGTGTAGTTTATTACATCCCCATCAGCACTTACCGATGCAACATCCGCCTCTTTCACTATCGTTAGGCTTGGTGCATTTGACAAAGGTACCGCTGCTAAAGCGTTAGATGGATCTGTTTGATCTGTATTTACTGTCGCTGTGTTATCTATATCTCCATCACCATCTGCTACACCTTGATCATCTATACCATTACTGTCTATATCTGATTGTTGAACTGTATAGCTTCCTGTATAGGTCCATACTTCTCCTACATCTAGTTCTCCATCATTATCTGTATCACCACTTGGCCCTGTTAATGTTCCTAGCAGCGGATCACTCACTACCACATTTGTCAATGTTGTATTGCCTGTGTTTGTTACTGTGATTGTGTAGTTTATTACATCCCCGTCAGCACTTACCGATGCAACATCCGCCTCTTTCGCTATCGTTAGGTTTGGACTTTGGATTATATCAACAACTTCAACAGCACTATTCGGATTAGTTTGATCCGTATCTACTGTCACTGTGTTATCTATATCTCCATCACCATCTGCTACACCTTGATCATCTATACCATTACTGTCTATATCTGATTGTTGAACTGTATAGCTTCCTGTATAGGTCCATACTTCTCCTACATCTAGTTCTCCATCATTATCTGTATCACCACTTGGCCCTGTTAATGTTCCTAGCAGTGGATCACTCACTACCACATTCGTCAATGTTGTATTGCCTGTGTTTGTTACTGTGATTGTATAGTTTATTACATCCCCATCAGCACTCACCGATGCAACATCCGCCTCTTTCGCTATCGTTAGGTTTGGACTTTGGATTATATCAACAACTTCAACAGCACTATTCGGATTAGTTTGATCCGTATCTACTGTCACTGTGTTATCTATATCTCCATCACCATCTGCTACACCTTGATCATCTATACCATTACTGTCTATATCTGATTGTTGAACTGTATAGCTTCCTGTATAGGTCCATACTTCTCCTACATCTAGTTCTCCATCATTATCTGTATCACCACTTGGCCCTGTTAATGTTCCTAGCAGTGGATCACTCACTACCACATTTGTCAATGTTGTATTGCCTGTGTTTGTTACTGTGATTGTGTAGTTTATTACATCCCCGTCAGCACTTACCGATGCAACATCCGCCTCTTTCGCTATCGTTAGGTTTGGACTTTGGATTATATCAACAACTTCAACAGCACTATTCGGATTAGTTTGATCCGTATCTACTGTCACTGTGTTATCTATATCTCCATCACCATCTGCTACACCTTGATCATCTATACCATTACTGTCTATATCTGATTGTTGAACTGTATAGCTTCCTGTATAGGTCCATACTTCTCCTACATCTAGTTCTCCATCATTATCTGTATCACCACTTGGCCCTGTTAATGTTCCTAGCAGTGGATCACTCACTACCACATTTGTCAATGTTGTATTGCCTGTGTTTGTTACTGTGATTGTGTAGTTTATTACATCCCCGTCAGCACTTACCGATGCAACATCCGCCTCTTTCGCTATCGTTAGGTTTGGACTTTGGATTATATCAACAACTTCAACAGCACTATTCGGATTAGTTTGATCCGTATCTACTGTCACTGTGTTATCTATATCTCCATCACCATCTGCTACACCTTGATCATCTATACCATTACTGTCTATATCTGATTGTTGAACTGTATAGCTTCCTGTATAGGTCCATACTTCTCCTATATCTAGGTCTCCATTATTATTTGTATCACCACCTGGCCCTGTTAATGTTCCTAGCAGCGGATCACTCGCTACCACATTCGTCAATGTTGTATTGCCTGTGTTTGTTACTGTGATTGTATAGTTTATTACATCCCCGTCAGCACTTACCGATGCAACATCCGCCTCTTTTGTTATCGTTAGGCTTGGTGCATTTGACAAAGGTACTGCTGCTAAAGCTTCATCAGGATCAGTTTGATCTGTATCCACCGTTGCTGTGTTATCTATATCCCCATCTCCATCTGCCACACCTTGGTCATCTATACCATTACTGTCTATATCTGATTGTTGAACTGTATAGCTTCCTGTATAGGTCCATACTTCTCCTACATCTAGTTCTCCATCATTATCTGTATCACCACCTGGCCCTGTTAATGTTCCTAGCAGTGGATCACTCACTACCACATTTGTCAATGTTGTATTGCCTGTGTTTGTTACTGTGATTGTATAGTTTATTACATCTCCATCAGCACTTACCGATGCAACATCCGCCTCTTTTGTTATCGTTAGATTTGGATGTTGCGGAACATTAATCACTTCATTATCTGTGTCCTCTACTATCACAACAGTGGTACCACACTGGGCTGGGCTATCTACTTGACCTGATGCAGTTGCAGTATTATTAATTGTAGTTGGAGCATTATCAATATCTGATTGGGTTATTATGTAATCAGCTGTACATGATGAATCTGTTGCACCAACCACCAGTGATCCTATGTTGCAAATATCCCCACCTAAGAGAGGGTCATTCACCTTCACATCTATAAGGGGTTGATTTCCTGTATTTTCAACTATGAAGGAGTAGGTAATTGTCTCACCAGCTTGAGCTATACCATCTGCACCAAAATTAGGAGTCCCCGTTTTTGTAAGGTCTATTGATGGATCAAGAACTGTAATATCAAGCTCATAAGTATAAGTACGGCATTTTGATCCTGTACCAGCACCATAGTCACAAACTGTGTCATCATTATTCTGTGTCCAAAGATAAACTGCACCTACCTCTACGGGTCCCCCAATAGTACCATCACATGTTATAGTTGTTGTATGGCTTACATCATAAGCAAAGGGATCCCCATTGTTGCCATTTACAGCAGCAGATGAAATATCACCACAAGAATCATTGCCATCTCCTAAAGTACCTTCAAGGTCTGAGAATGGAGAGTCTGTCGTAGAGAACTCTTGGCGAAAACATTGACCTGTAAGAGCATCTCCACCATCTTCAGCATTATAAATTGCTACATCATAACGATTTGTATTAGCAAAAAGGTTAAGGCCTATATCAACGGTAATTTCTTCCCCTAGGGAACAACACTGAGCACCCTGTAGCACTACAGGATCATACTCAACACCTATCTCTTTTGCAGTACAATTTAGATTGACGCCTGTTATATCCTCTGCACAAGTCTGAGCATATACGTGACCTATTGTTCCTAAAATAAGTACAAAATACAGAAAAATCCACTTAATAAGAGCTATTCCTGCACAAGGTTGTAACTTAACTTTTTGCTCTGTCTTCATCTATTCTTCTCCCTCAACACGACCAAGAAAATTTTCTATAACAGAGGTAAACTCTTCAACATCTTTTTTGCCCCGAACAAGAGTTCCTCTACCTTCATAAACCACCACAAAAGATGGTGTTCTTTGTATAGTGCCAATAGCGTCGTAGATATCCATTAAAACATCCTCCAAAGCAGTTCTACTACTTAAACAATTTGCAAATTTAGCTAAATTTATAGTTTCCAACTGTGCAGATATTCTTATTAGTTCTGCATCTATATCTTCGACTTCTTCTGCAGACCAATCTTCTTGAGTCTCGAACAAAAGATCATGAAGTTGCCAAAAAAGTCCCTGCTTTGCAGCACATTCTGTAGCTGTAGCTGCTGCCACTGCATAGACATGACTTCTTAAAGGAAAATGTTTAAAAACCCATCTAACCTGACCAGTGTCAACAAAAGTTTCATCTAAAATAGGTTGTACTTCTAAAGCGTGCTCAGCACAAAAAGGGCACTGAAAATCGCTAAATTCTATTACTGTTAACAAAGCACCTTTACTACCCTTATATGGATCTCCAGCCATAGTAAATCCGGGTTTATCGGGATCGGGAATAAGTCCCTGTTCCTCATTAGCCCAGTAGGGCAATTCTGGTGGTTCTGGTTCTTCTTCTTTTGGTGGTTCCTTACCTTCAAGTAGTGCATCTATCCAAGTACTAAACACTTCAAAGGGTTGTGCACCAACAAGAGTATAAGTCTCGTCATTTTGATTATTAATAAACTGGAAACTGGGTGTACCATTGAATCCTAATTCTTTTACATACGCAAGGCTAGCATCCAAATGCGCTTGTGCCTCTTCACTAGCTATGCAATTGTCATAAGCATCCATATCAACCTCTAGATCCTCAACTACATCACGCAAAAAGTCACTAGGATTAGATAGAGCATTCCACTCCCGTTGGCGACTAAAAAGCTCTTCATACATTTGCCAAAACATTACTGGTCCTTGCTCAGCTACGCAAATAGCAGCAATATGACCGTAAGATGCTGTTGAGTGTAATTGTGCAATGGGGAAATCCCTGAAAACCATCTTCAATTTACCAGTTGCAACGTAATTTTCTATAAGTTGTGGTTTAGTTTGCTCAAAGTGCCTGCCACAAAAGGGGCATAAATAATCGCTGTATTCAATAAGAGTAACAGGAGCATCTGACTGGCCTATAAAAGGGTGACCCTCTTCTGTGAGGCCTACAGTAATACCTTTATATTCTAGTTTTACATTCTCATCTAAAGTATAACAAAACTGTATCCAGCAAGCAAAAGTTAGTGAAAATAAAAATCTTAAATTAAAGAATCCTTTAAGTTTAGAAAATAAAAAACACTTTAGATAAAATAATGGCTGCATCATTTTTAAATACTTTCTAAAAATTTTTACTTTAGGTTTAGGTGTAATTTATTAACAAAATGACTTACAAATAAGTCTTATAGTTTAAATCAGTCTTAACACTATATAAGACTGCCAAACTTGGTTACTGAAGTCAGTTTCATTTTTATTATTAAATAATTTAACCTCTTTCTTAATATTTTGTGAAAGATATTGTTCAGTTCCTAATTTAAGTACTAATTTAAACGCAAAAGCGCTTTTGTTTTATGAAGAAGCTAGTATTCCGGCTCCTTTTAAAAGTAAGTTTTTGCATTGTGTGAGTATGCTCAGCTCATTATTAGACCTATATGTAGAAATTTAATATATTTCTAATGAGAATTTACTGTGGAAGCTTAGTAGAAAAATTTGATTGTCATTCGAAACTCGAGCTTCCTAGCGCCACTGTTTTAAGAATATTGTCTTGTAAGGTACGGAGTAATAAAAAATACCTTAAATATTAGGGCGAGTTGTTTCCTATCAGCTGTAACTAGAAGTTGTGAAAACAAGTCATGTTAAAATCCTATTACAGCTCTCACTGTATTACCTTAAACTAAAAAGCGTGACAATAAACCGCCCTTTACTTAGATCATTACTTAGTTTTGTCATACTAATTTTAAGCTTGTTCTGGCTACTATACTGGCTTTATCAAGGACGTTTATTGCCTATTCCTTTGCCAGAAGTGAGAGTGGTGGTGCTTGATCCTTACGCTGATAATCCACTTTTACAGTCCTACAAACGCTTCCGTGATGCTTTACTTGGACAAGATGTAGCAGCCTTACAAGGTTTGCTTGCTGAAGAAACTGTTAGGGGGTCTTACCTAGAGCACCAAACAGCCCTCACACTTGCCCGTATGCCTAACTTAACAGCAGCCCAACGTTTACCCTACTATCAACATACTTTAGATACTTATCTAGAAGACCCCCTAACAAAAAATGATAAGCGTGATTTATGGCTCGAGTATGCAAAGGTTGCTGAACAAGCAAGTGATTTGGAGGTCGCTGGGCAGGCCTATAGTGAAGCCTTACCTTTTGCTGATGCTATTAGTGGCTTACACAGGGTTGAAAGTGACTCATACAAACTTGCCAATGCTTTCTATAACGCAAGAATGTATACTGCCGCTCTTGAGGTTTTAGGTACTAACACAGCCCCCTCAATAGAAGCTCCCTCTTACCGCTGGACAAATCAAAACGACAAAGCTCTTGATGCCTATGAACGCTGGTCAGCCGAAGTCCCCAGCAGTACTACTGCTATCTTAGGAAAAGGTTGGGTATTCTACAGGCTAGGTCGTTATACCGAGGCGGATGCTGTCTTTGCCAATCTTAGTAGCCCAGAAGCCTATTTTGGTCGAGCAATGGTTGCTGAACAGCAAGGGGATATTGATAGTGCCATTAATTATTACCTACAAAGCAATGACGCAACACATATTTGGAAAGCTACTGCTCTTTTGGAACAGGTTGATCGTATAGATGAAGCAATAGATGCCTATTTGAAAATTGCCCAATATAGCTCTACCTACAAAGACGATGCAGCCTTTCGAGCTTTAGTGCTAGCTGAACAGCAAGGTGATACAGAAACTATAGCCAAGGCTCAAAATTTCTTGCCCAAGCTAACTTTCTTTCGTATAGCTAGAGGGGAGAGTATTAACATTCCCTTTGGCGCACCATTACCGCCAACTAGCCATTATACTATTGATTTAGCTCGAGCTTTAGAAAGTGTTGGCGATTATCAAGCAGCAACAGGGGAACTAGCTTTTGCTCTAAAAACAGTTAGGGACGAGTCTACTGTTGTAGCCATTGCGACAGAATTGCAGCGGCTTGGGGAATACCGTCAAAGCAGCCGTGCTGCCGAGAACTATCTTAATAATGGCAATTGGAATTTACGTACATGGCAGCTAGCATACCCTCGAGCATATGCTGATAATGTTTATAAAGAAGCCATAGCAAGAAATCTGGAACCTGAGCTTGTTTGGGCAATCATGCGCGAGGAGTCACGTTTTTATCCAAGGGCAGTTTCGCGTTCCAATGCAAGAGGGCTTATGCAATTTATTAGCTCTACTTGGGATTGGATGGCAGAGTTATTAAATGAGTCTCCTGCTGATCCTTTTAATCCTCCCGATAACATTCGCTATGGTGCACACTATCTTCAGTGGCTTGTTGAGTATTTTGATGGTGACCTCGAGCTGGTAGTTCCTTCTTATAATGGGGGGCAGGGCTATATTCGTAGATTATATGAAGGTGCAACAGTAAATGGTGATAAAGAAGAGTTCTATCGTCATATAGATAAAAGTGAAACTAGGGAGTATTTGCAAAAAGTGCTTTTGAGCTATGAAATATATAAGGTTATTTATTAGCTTAGTCTGATTTTTTGCTAACTTTACCTTAATTTCTACCTTACCATCTTTGCGATAAGACCTTCTTAATATTGGTATCGTTGCAGAACCTGACCTAAACTTCTATCTAACACAACACTAGCTAAAGTTTTTAAAGAAAAGCTATGGTTTTACCATTTGCTTCACTTGAGAGTAGGCAGTTCAAAGATACATCTTTCTGACTACGTTGTTATGTTAAACTAAAGTTCAGAAAGGCTAAGAATGTCTTTAGAGGCTTATATTGCAGTTTTTATCGTAATAACAACCATTTCCTTACTTGTCTTTACTCGCTATGCTGTAGATTTTGTTTTCATGGCAGGATTAAGCGCATTAATCATCTTAGGTATCTTACCTGTTCATGAGGCTCTTGTGGGCTTTAGTAATGAAGGCATGTTAACAGTAGGTGTACTTTACATTGTAGCGGCAGGCTTAAAGGAAACAGGGACCATACAATGGCTAGTACAAAGTTTCCTAGGCACACCCAAAAGTTTTTTTAGAGCACAAATTAGAATCATGTTACCAGTTGTATTTTTTAGCGCTTTTCTAAACAATACACCTGTAGTAGCTATGCTTATTCCTGCAATAAGTGATTGGTGCAAAAGATTGCACCTCTCCCCTTCTAAGCTTATGCTGCCAGTAAGCTACGCTGCTATCCTAGGTGGTACTTGTACACTTATTGGTACTAGCACAAATTTGGTTGTTAATGGCCTTTTAATTAATCAAACAGGAAAAGGCTTAGGAGTTTTTGATATTTTGTTAGTAGGTTTACCTACAGCTCTTTTAGGCATTGCTTTTATCATTATTTTTAGTCGCTGGCTTTTGCCTGAACGTATTCCTGTTGCCGCAAAATTAAGTAATCCACGTGAATACACTATTGAAATGGTAGTTGACGATAATGGTCCGTTAGTTGGCAAAAGTATAGAAGCAGCAGGTTTAAGAAGCTTGCCTAATGTCTTTTTGGCTGACATTGAGCGCTCAGGTACGCTACTTACAGCAGTGTCCCCTAGGGAAAACTTAGTTTCTGGTGATCACTTATTATTTGTAGGAGTTATTGAATCCTTAGTTGATTTGCACAAAATGCGTGGTCTTACACCTGCAATTGATCAGGTTTTTAAATTAAACATACCACGCCCAGAAAGAACATTGATAGAAGCTGTTGTTTCAGATAGCTGTCCAGCCATAGGCCGTACAGTAAGGGATGCTCGCTTTCGCAGTGTGTATAATGCTGTGGTTATTGCTGTAGCTCGCAATGGTGAGCGCATTGGCAGAAAAATAGGTGATATTACTCTGCAAGCAGGTGACACCTTAGTGCTTGAAGCTCATCCTTCTTTTACTGAACAATACCGTAACTCACGCGATTTTCTACTCATACATGAGCTAGATAATGCTAATCCGCCTAGGCATGACAGAGCCATTCTGGCAATTGGTATTTTAGCTCTTATGGTCATACTAGCTAGCTTTAACGTGCTAAGTATGCTTGCTGCTGCTTTGTTAGCAGCAGGACTTATGATTACCACAGGCTGTATAACTGGTCGCTTAGCAAGGCGAAACATTGATTGGCAAGTACTAATTGTCATAGCTGCTTCTTTTGGTTTAGGTAAGGCGCTCGAGACAACAGGAGCAGCACAAGTCATAGCTGATAACCTTATTGGTTTAGCAGGTGGACACCCTTGGTTTAGTTTGATAATAATTTATTTCATAACTACATTCTTTACCGCAGTTATTACTAATAATGGTGCAGCAGTGTTAATTTTCCCTATTTGTGTAGCAACAGCAGAGAGTTTAGATGTTAGCCTCATGCCTTTTATTATTACCCTCATGATGGCAGCTTCTGCTAGCTTCGCTACTCCTATTAGCTATCAAACTAACTTAATGGTTTATGGCCCCGGTGGTTACCATTTTAGTGATTATATGCGAATAGGCTTACCTCTTAATTTACTATTAGGACTATTAGCAATTTTCCTTATCCCAGCTATATGGCCTTTCTAGTAGTCGTAAAGTGGTGTCTTTTAAGGCTCATTTATCTTAAAACCTTGACTTTAGCTATGCGGTTCCTGACAGTTGTAGGAATGATTCTTTTAGAATAACTTGAATTAACTTGAATATTTCATGGGTCCTACCATTATTTTGGCTAACTATAGCGTTTTCTTTTCTGAGGTTTCCTCTAGCGCTATACTTATAGCTTGACCATAAGGAATCTCTTTTCCTAAACTACGTAGCACATCCTCTAAAACTGCAACTACCACCACAACATCATAAGGATCAGCATAACCCATCACTGAAGGACGGAAGAGTACAGGCTTAGCGTGATCTTGACCACCTGCTATTCGTATACCACGCTCAGCAAATCCTCCCACAATATCGGGAGCACTTAAACCTTCAGGTGCACGTAGTGCTGCTACTGCTGGACTTATCCTCTTAGCAAAAGGATAGCAACCTAATGCCTTAGCAGCCTCGAGAATAGCCATATTCATGCTCTGACGACGTTGCCAAACCTGTTCTAGACCTTCATCCAACAGTAAAGTTAAAGCAGCATTTAGGCCTTTTACTAAACTCACAGCAGCTGTATAAGCAGTTTGTCCTTTGTTCTGCACTTTACGTTCTTTACGCAAATCTAAGTAGAAGCTAGGGTTCAAATTATCTGCATTAGCCCAAGCTCTTTCAGAAAGCCAAGCAAAACCTAGACCGGGTGGTATCATTAAACCTTTTTGAGAACCTGAGAACATGCCATCAATACCCCAATCTTGTGGATTCACTTCTGTGACACCTAGACTTGTCACACAATCTACTAGGATGAGTAAATCAGGATTTTGTTCACGAGCTAGTTTGGCAATATTTTTAACATCGTGAAGTGCCCCTGTAGATGTTTCTGAATGTGTGGTGGTAAGCGCTTTAACATCAGGATGCTTGGCAAGTAATTCAGCAACTGATTCGGGGGTGGCTACTTTACCCCACTCGAGCTGTAACTCAACCACTTCATAGCCATAGACCCTAGCAGCCTTGACCCATCTTTCCCCAAACTTCCCAGCGTTAATACCAATAACTTTACTACCTTTAGGCACACAAGCTAGCAAGCCTGCTTCAAAAGCAGCAGTACCAGTAGCAGCTAGAATAAGCACATCTTCATTTGGAACAAGAGCCAGAGTAGCTAACTTTTCCCTAGTTTCTAAAAAGATGTCTTGGAATTCCTTGCTGCGGTGATGCTCCATGGGTTCAGCCATGACTTGTAAAACCTGAGGGGGTACTTCTACAGGTCCGGGGGCAAAAAGACGTTTTTTATACACATTTATACCTTAGCAAAACCCTAAGCGTACTACACTAAGACTATGTAATACATCAGGCAAGTCCTGAAGTTCCTTAAGTACTTTTTCACTAGGAGTATAATCAAGAGTAAGGACAAACAGCGCTAGACCATCTTCGTCTACACGGCTAAGTTGCATAGCAGAAATGTTTACTTTGGCATTTCCTAAAACTGTACCTATTTTACCAACTGACCCGGGTTTATCAGTATTAGTACATATAAGCATAGTCCCTTCAGGCTTAATTTCTATGGTGTAACCATTAATAGAAACTATCCTTGGACTGTCAGCCAAAATAGTGCCACCTACACTTACTTCACCTTCATTACTAATTGCTTTTACTTCAACATGATGGGTGTAACCTTTACTGCGTGAAGCCATTACTTTATTAATGCGAATGTCACGATCTTTTGCCAACGACATGGCATTAATGTAGTTAGGACATTCTGTTAAAATAGGCTCTAAAAAACCTTTGGTAACTGCTACTGCTATAGGATCGGGATCAACAGCAAAGTTGCCAGAAAACTCCACTTTTAGCTCACTAACACGCCCTTTCGCAAGCTGAGAAACCATATTGCCCATAATTTCGCCAAGCTCTAGGTACTTACCTAAACCCTCAATCACATCTTTAGAAAGGCTTGGGGCATTTACTGCACCATGCGAAATATCACCTTTTAGGGCTAATGCTGTACGCTCTAAAATTTCTGAACCTACTCGAGCTTGTGCCTCTTGAGTATTAGCCCCCAAGTGAGCAGTTAATGCAATGTTATCAAGTTGTAAAAAAGGATGATCAGGCGGGGGTGGTTCTATGCTAAATACATCTATGCCAGCAGCAAAAACATGACCACTTTCAATTGCTTCGGCCAGAGCAACCTCTTCAACTATACCTCCCCTAGCAGCATTAACCACAACAGCTTTCTCAGGTAAACAAGCTAATTCAGCTTTGCCTATCATACCTTTGGTTTCTTCCGTTAAAGGTGTGTGAACTGTTAAGAAATCACTTTTAGCTAACATGTCTTTTAGATTGTCAAAAAGTTCTACTTTAAGATTATTGACCCGTTGTGAAGATATGTAAGGATCGTAAGCTATTACTGTCATGCCTAGCCCTTGTGCCCGTTTTGCTACCAGAGAGCCAATACGACCTAAACCAACAATGCCGAGATGTGCTCCATTAATCTCTTTACCTAAAAATTTTCTGTCCCATGTGCCTTGGCGAACAAGCTTATCACTACGGCTAACTCCTCTAGCAGCGTCTAGCATAAGGGCAATAGCAAGTTCAGCAGCAGAAATGTTATTGGCCTCGGGAGCATTCAATACTAGAATACCACGGCGACTTGCTAGATCAAGATCAATGTTATCTACCCCCACACCACCACGTCCTATAACCTTAAGTTTCGTAGCAGCATCTATCAGCTCTTTATCTATTTGTGTGCGGCTACGAGTGATAATCGCTTCATAATTTTGAGCTATTTTAAGTAACTCTTCACGCTCTATACCTGCTTGATAATCAATTTCTACATCAGGATAGCTCTTGTTACCAATTTTTACAGTATCAGTTATTAAAATTTTTTGTGCCATCTGGTGATCACTATACATTGTGCTCTTACAAAAATATAGAGAATTACAAGTCACTCAACAAATCAGGCCTCAAGTTCTTAGTTTCCCCTAGGAAAACATGTTTAATGTCAGCTTGTGATTTTGAAGTATGGACATGTACCATAACACGTATAGTTTTAGGCAAATTTTCATCTGTGTCCATAACCACCTCTTGATTACACATAAGGGGTATGAGCTTCATTCCTAATTTTTCCCTTGCAACTTTGGCAGGATTGCAGCTTTTTAGATCTGCTGTGGCAGTGAAAAAGATTGAAGTAATTAGTTCAAGGTCCTTTATTTTATTCTTTTCTAATATGGTTTTTAATAGTTCTACAGTGGCTTCGCTAATAAGTGAGGGATCGTCACGCTCGACAGTTGTAGCTCCACGAATACCTCTTAACCAGTAGGAATTATTCATAAATTAAAGTGTAACAAATAAATTATTGTCATTGCCCAGCCTAACATAAGCACGCAGCTCATCTAATTTACTGAAGTGGGAATACAACTTAGGTATGAGTAAACCCACATCGCCTCAAAACTCGTCGATAATCTCTAAATTTGAGATACTGATGTTAAGACGAATTTTGAGACAGAAAAACTCTGTCTATAGCATACACTCAGCTCGAGCAAACCAAATTCTTAATGAACACTGAGTGACTTTACATGGCTCGAGCACCAAAATAAGTGGGTAGATTTACTTCCTCGAACGCCCAATAGCAAGGTTTAGTAAAATAACTGGAACTAAACCTGCTAAAATAATAGCTAGAGCGCTCCCTGAGGCTTCTATAAGCCTTTCATCACTAGCAAGGCGGTAAACACGTATTGCAAGAGTATCAAAATTAAAAGGACGTACTATAAGGGTGGCAGGAAGTTCTTTCATTACATCTACAAAAACTAATAAACTTGCAGTTAGCAAACTGCCTCTAAGCATAGGTACATGAACTTTAAACAGTATACCCAAGGCTTTATAGCCAAAGTTCCTAGCAGCATCATCCATATTGGTTGTGATTTTAGCTAAGCTAGCTTCAATGCCCCCATGTGAAACAGCTAGAAAGCGTGTTAAGTAGGCGAAAACAAGTCCAACAGCACTGCCACTTAAAAACAATCCTGCTTTGAGACCAAAATTCTGATTTAACCAGTTAGCAAAGGAATTATCAATGAATCCTAGAGTCATAAGTATTCCTACAGCAATGACTGAACCGGGCACAGCATAACCTATAGCAGCAATACGAGTAATAATTTTGTTCCATTTGCTAGGATTTAGCCTAACACTATAGGCAAGTACTAATGATATTAAAACAGCTAAAATTGCTGTTAGGCTTGCTAAACTTAGACTATTACGAGCATATAGCCAAATACTGGGGGCAAAACTGCGATTACTATTAGTTAAGACCATCTCTAAAAGAATACTTACTGGCAACAAAAAGCCGAGTACCAAAGGCAAACTGCAGAGCAACAAAGCAATAATTTGCTGCCAAGGCTTTAGTCGGTAAGTGGGCAATTTGCGGTAGCGGCTCGAGCTAGGTTGTTTCTGGAATCTACTACGCCTTCTAGAAAGCCTTTCAATAACTATAAGTACTAGCATAAAGAATAATAAATAAGCTGCCAGCTGAGTTGCTGCTACCTTTTCCCCCATACCAAACCAAGTTCTATAAATTCCAGTAGTAAAAGTAGCTACACTAAAGTAATCTACTGTGCCAAAGTCGCCTAAAGTTTCCATAAGGGCAAGAGATAAGCCAGCCACTATAGCAGGCCTTGCAAGGGGAAGTGAGACATAAAAAAAGCTGGTATAAGCTCCCCGGCCAAGGCTACGACTAGCTTCTAAAATGGATGCTGATTGTTCTAGAAAAATTGCTCGAGCCAACATATAAACATAGGGATATAATGCTAAGGTAAGTATAGTAATTGCCCCTCCAAGGGAACGGATTTCAGGAAACCAATAGTCACTTTTATTGTTCCACGCAAACCAACCTCGCAAAGTAGTTTGTACTGGCCCGCTATATTGCAAAAAGTCAGTATAGACATAAGCTAAAATGTAAGCAGGTATTGCCATAGGTAAAAGCAATGCCCATGAGAAAAACTTTCTGGCAGGAAATCGGCACATGCTTACTAACCATGCTGTACTCACACCAATAACCAGTACACCAAGGCCAACTCCTACCATCAGGATAAATGAGTTTTGAATGTAGCGTGGCAAAACTGTTGCAGTTAGGTGTGACCATACTGCACCAGCAGGTACAAAAACATGACCTATTACTACCAAGATAGGAATAGCAATAATTAAAGCTATAAGACTAATGCTTATAGTAAAGGGAAAATTTTGATAGGTCTTTATAGAATATTTGCTTTGTTTTAAGGTAGGTAAGTGGCAAGAAGTCACTTTGGACATGTTTAATCTATTCTATATTCAGATGCTTTTATATGTTTTCAAGGTAACTGTCAAAATGCCAAGCAATTGTTAAACTTATAACATGTTTAGATTGTTGTTCAAAATCACTATATTTGTAGCAATTAGTTTGTTAGTGGTTTCTTGCATGCCAAGCACTGAAGTCAGCGTTATCCCCTTTAACTCTCGGATAGATGTTTTTACTAGTCCAGAATCTGTACAGCGCCCTTACACTGAAATTGCCCTAATTAAAGCTGATGACAGAGGCAATTATGAAAGTGAGCAAGAACTTATAGCAAAAATTTTGATAGAAGCAGAGTCTCTAGGTGCAGATGCTGTTATCTTACTCAATGAAGGCACCGTCAAAAAGGAAACAACTACTTATGGATGGTATCGTCCTTCATTTGGAAGTTATTTTGGGAGACGTAATAATTATAAGCGTCGTGGGAGCTATCACTATCCTAGATACACTTACTATACAGATACAAGTCGGATAATGAGTGCTACAGCCATTCGATATAATGATGTTGCTCCTAGTAATAATTTGTATCCACCCAATACTGATGCACCTCAACCCAATAACTATTAGAGTTGTTCCGAAATAAAATAGTGTCCCAAATACTTAACGCATTAAACAAGGAATTTGGACACTTACTAAAATTTACTACCGTATTATGTATTTTGTAGGCTTTGAGGTAAGTAATTGTACAGCTTACGATGTACATAAGATTATTCAGGAACAAGCCTATTATTAACAATGATGCCAAAGGCTTTGTGAATAATCCTTATATAATACCATTTTTGGAAAGGATTAAACCAATTACGATCACATAAAAAATCCTTTTAGTATTACAGCACAAGGTTATAGTAGAACCGCCACAAAACTTGTTTTGGAACTCTGATTCGGAACGCATACTCAAAACGCTCTGCGTTGTTTTACGTAACGCAGAGCGTCTTCGGTAGAAATTCCTAAGAACTTGGAACCAGTGAGAAATTGAGTAAACATTGTGCTATAACACTAGTGAAAATATTTAAGCAGGACCATAATTCATTCTTTATAGCCCTGCTGTGAATCAGGCCTCAAAATTTTGGTTTTAAAGATTTCGAGGTCCTAAACTTAATTCTAAGTCTAAGGATTCGGGATAATCAGCTCTAAACCGGGGAAAATAATGTTGGGATCATTTATAATATGGCTATTAGCCTCTAGAACGCTGTTCCATAGGTTGATATCATTAAGCTTGTCACGAGCAATTACTGAGAGAGAATCACCAGCTTGCACAGTATAGGTTTCTAGTCCCTTTAAGCTAGCAAGTTCTTGCTGAGCTTGGGCTAAAGCCTCTATAGCAGCAGATCTATCTCCTGATTGATTCTGCAATTCAGCATAACGGTTTTGGGCAAGCTCTGTAGCCTCTTCAATTGTTGCAGTTGTTGTACTGCTTTCATTCTCCTCATCATTAGCAGCCTCAGCAGCAATTTGAGCCATAGAGTCAGTAACTTCTTCTAAACTTTCACGGTTGCTTCCTAATAAAGCTTCACTTATTTCAGCAAGTTCACTCCTGTCAGAAGCTTCTTCAGCAGCTTCCTCCTCAGTGCCTTCTTCAGCCATTTCTTCTTCAGCACCTTCTACTGCCATTTCTTCAGAAGCTTCTTCAGCGCCCTCTTCAGTTACTTCTTCCTCGGCACCCTCTTCAACTGCCATTTCTTCAGCTACTTCTTCCTCAGTGCCTTCTTCGGCAGCTTCTTCAGCACCTTCTTCAGCAGCTTCTTCCTCAGTGCCTTCTTCGGCAGTTTCTTCAGTAGCTTCTTCCTCAGCACCCTCTTCGGTTGCCATTTCTTCAGCAACTTCTTCCTCAGTGCCTTCTTCAGCTGCTTCTTCCTCAACACCCTCTTCGGTTGCCGTTTCTTCAGCTACTTCTTCCTCAGTGCCTTCTTCAGCTGCTTCTTCCTCAACACCCTCTTCGGTTGCCGTTTCTTCAGCTACTTCTTCCTCAGTGCCTTCTTCAGCTATTTCTTCCTCGGCAGCTTCTTCGATACCTTCTTCTATACCTTCTTCAGCTACTTCTTCCTCAGTGCCTTCTTCAGCTGCTTCTTCAATAGCTTCTTCCTCGGCAGCTTCTTCAGCAGCTTCTTCCTCAGTGCCTTCTTCGACAGTTTCTTCAGTAGCTTCTTCCTCAGCACCCTCTTCGGTTGCCATTTCTTCAGCTACTTCTTCCTCAGTGCCTTCTTCGGCAGTTTCTTCAATAGCTTCTTCCTCAACACCCTCTTCGGTTGCCATTTCTTCAGCTACTTCTTCCTCAGTGCCTTCTTCAGCAGTTTCTTCAGCAGCTTCTTCCTCAACACCCTCTTCGGTTGCCATTTCTTCAGCTACTTCTTCCTCAGTGCCTTCTTCGGCAGTTTCTTCAATAGCTTCTTCCTCAACACCCTCTTCGGTTGCCATTTCTTCAGCTACTTCTTCCTCAGTGCCTTCTTCAACAGTTTCTTCAGCAGCTTCTTCCTCAACACCCTCTTCGGTTGCCGTTTCTTCAGCTACTTCTTCCTCAGTGCCTTCTTCAGCTATTTCTTCCTCGGCAGCTTCTTCGATACCTTCTTCAGCAGCTTCTCCTTCAGTGCCTTCTTCAGCAGTTTCTTCAGCTACCTCTTCCTCAGCACCCTCTTCGGTTGCCGTTTCTTCAGCTACTTCTTCCTCAGTGACTTCTTCAGCTATTTCTTCCTCGGCAGCTTCTTCAACACCTTCTTCAGCAGCTTCTCCCTCAGTGACTTCTTCGGTAGTTTCTTCAGTAGCTTCTTCCTCAACACCCTCTTCGGTTGCCATTTCTTCAGCTACTTCTTCTTCAGCAGTTTCTTCTTCAGCTACCTCTTCGATGCCTTCCTCATCAACCTCACTGGCATCTTCAGAGTCTGCTAACATTCCCTCAGATGAAACTCCTAATTGCTCGAGATCTGCTGCCACAGCTTCAAGTTCTGTTAATCTTTCCTTTGCTGTAGCGAGTTGGGCTTCCGTCTTTTCTATCTGAGAGTTAGCAGCTTCTAGTTTCTCAGCGTTGCCATCTGGGGATGCTTCCAAATCAACTAGCTTTTCTCTAGTTTTGACCAATCGATCTTCAAAAGTTTTAATCTTAGAGTTAGTAGCCTCGAGTTCTTTAGTTAAAAAAGCAGAAACAACCTCTCCTTTAGAGGTTGCTGTACTTCCATCATCTTCAGAAGATACAGCGTCATTCTCTTGAGCTTTAGCATCTTTAACAGCTTGAAGGAACCCTTCACGCCAAGCCTTTAATTGCTCGAGTTCAGTTTTAACAACCTCTAGTTCTGCCTCTAAAGCAGCTACTTGAGTAGTTTCATCTGCTTCAGCTTCCTGCTGAGCTAGGGTGGGGGCTAAAAAACTTAGCACTATAAGTATAGATATTTTCAAGAAATCCAACAAGTTTACTTGCATAAAATCACACTCCTAACAGACTTAATTCTTATAAGAGAACTTTTGCTAAGACTATAAAACACCTACTAGGTAAGTTTAATGGACATCTTTTGCGAGAACTTGGAATATTGAATAGAGCAAATGACATGTGCTTTTCAATGTGAGCAAAAATACAAATGTTCATAACTAAACCACTGAAGTATGTAAGGCTTAAAAAATTAAAGTGCTCTTTTTCACACTATTTAGTTTAACACAAAACCAATTTTGCTAAATTAATGTATCAAAAAACCTTAAAATTCTTGCAATTTAACCTAGGAGACACCATAAGGCTCACCTTAGTTGTTTAAAACACCTTAAAGCATTGCTTAATTTAACTCTCATAAATAAAATAGTTAGTATTCAAAACCGTACACTTTTTTGAATTGAGGAAACACCAAAGGGCAAGGGCGAAAGTCAACCAAGGGTAGATCAGATCGAAATAAAAAAGCCCCACATTGAGCTTCAAGGGTATTGCAAAATTACTTGAAACATGATTAATGCAGGGCATGAGTTATTCTCAAAAATCATATAACAGAATATTCGCTACACTCAAGCAGTTTGCACAAAAAAACATATCAGGTCAATCATCGAGGCGATTAATAGTTTTTGCCTTGATGATAACAGGGCTAGTTCGATCAGGAAAAATAGCGTTGGATGAAATGGCAGATAAGAGCACAAAACATAAAAATAGTAAAACAGAAAGCCGAACAAAGCGATTTAATCGTTGGTTGAGGAATAAAGCTGTCAATAAAGAAACGATGTACTTCCCTTACATCAAAGAAATACTAGCAGGGATAAGTAAAACAAGCTTAATATTCACAATAGATACAAGTAGTTTAGGGAAACATTGTGCAGTACTGATGATAAGTGTGATATACCAAGGAAGAGCATTACCAGTAATTTGGAAAGTAAGAGAAGGGAACAAAGGAAGCTTTAGTGAAGCAGAACATATAGCTTTACTAGAGGAGTTATACGAGTTAGTGGAGTTGGTCTATTTTTGTGGACACTTAAAGTATAGAATAAACTGTTCATTACTTCAAGTTATTCTGTTGATTAACTTCAAAAGCTTCAGGGCTTTTGTAACCAATCGAGCTGTGTAAGCGAAAACGGTTGTAAGTGATGTTAACGTACTCAAAGATAACAGTCCTAGTTACTTCCCGAGTGTTGAGGGCAGTCCTATAAACCAACTCTTTCTTGATGCTAGCAAAAAACGATTCAATAAATGCATTATCAAGACATGCTCCTGTTGCAGTAAAACTGGCCTTGATATCTTGACTTTTGAGTTCTCGCTCAAAAGCATAACTGGTGTACTGAGAACCCCGATCACTGTGATGAATTAGGCCCTTGACTGAACCTCGTTCCTTAATCGCCATTCTCAGAGCTTTTATTATTAGATCAGTTTCCATATTATCATCCATGGCGTAACCTACAGCTCTTCTAGAAAAAGCGTCTATGATAGCAGCCAAATATAACCAGCCTTCTGTCGTTCTGACTTGTGTAATATCTGAATACCAAACTTGATTAATCCCAGTGACTTGGATTTGCTCCTTGATCAGCAGATTCTCTGTTGATTCAATCTCACGTTTAGCTGTTTTCTTACGTCGATAACTCCTACCTACCTCGGCATAGATACCTTCTCGACGCATAAGACGTTTAACCCGTCCCAAGGAACAACGTTTTCCTCTATTCAATAACTCTGCATGTATTCTAGGACTACCATAGGTTTGCCTACTTTGCTCGTAAATTTCTCGGATAGAGGTTATAAGATCATCATTGGCTTGTTGTCGTTCTGATGGTTCTCGATTGAGGTGAGCATAATAGCCACTTTTAGAAACTTTTAAGTGTTTACACAGTGAACTCACAGGATAATCTTCAGCATGCATCTTAATGAACTCGTATTTCACTTGAGCTGTCTCGCAAAGTAGGCCGACGCCTTTTTTAGTATTTCTGCCTCAAGTTTCAACTGACGATTCTCCTCACGTAAGCGCCTCAGCTCAGCTTCTTGAGGTGTTGGCTGGGCTTGTTTCATCCCAGGGACTAGACGTCCTTCTTCATATTG
>CBDCWW010000022.1:0-771606 GCA_965223585.1 Trueperaceae bacterium | reverse complement strand
CGAGTTGGGCTTCCGTCTTTTCTATCTGAGAGTTAGCAGCTTCTAGTTTCTCAGCGTTGCCATCTGGGGATGCTTCCAAATCAACTAGCTTTTCTCTAGTTTTGACCAATCGATCTTCAAAAGTTTTAATCTTAGAGTTAGTAGCCTCGAGTTCTTTAGTTAAAAAAGCAGAAACAACCTCTCCTTTAGAGGTTGCTGTACTTCCATCATCTTCAGAAGATACAGCGTCATTCTCTTGAGCTTTAGCATCTTTAACAGCTTGAAGGAACCCTTCACGCCAAGCCTTTAATTGCTCGAGTTCAGTTTTAACAACCTCTAGTTCTGCCTCTAAAGCAGCTACTTGAGTAGTTTCATCTGCTTCAGCTTCCTGCTGAGCTAGGGTGGGGGCTAAAAAACTTAGCACTATAAGTATAGATATTTTCAAGAAATCCAACAAGTTTACTTGCATAAAATCACACTCCTAACAGACTTAATTCTTATAAGAGAACTTTTGCTAAGACTATAAAACACCTACTAGGTAAGTTTAATGGACATCTTTTGCGAGAACTTGGAATATTGAATAGAGCAAATGACATGTGCTTTTCAATGTGAGCAAAAATACAAATGTTCATAACTAAACCACTGAAGTATGTAAGGCTTAAAAAATTAAAGTGCTCTTTTTCACACTATTTAGTTTAACACAAAACCAATTTTGCTAAATTAATGTATCAAAAAACCTTAAAATTCTTGCAATTTAACCTAGGAGACACCATAAGGCTCACCTTAGTTGTTTAAAACACCTTAAAGCATTGCTTAATTTAACTCTCATAAATAAAATAGTTAGTAAGGGAGACTATAGAGTTGTTCGGAAATAAATAATTCACATAATCAAGAAATTCCAAAGCCCACCACAAACAGCAATAACGCTATCTATAAACCCTGCTTTGCGATTCCGAAAGGCATGCACTAATATATTAAAGCGTTTCATTCCTCCTATTGCATGTTCAACATATACCCTTGCTTTACTTAGTGCTTTGTTCCTTGCTTTTTCTGCTTTTGTTAATTGAGGGTTAGGATTCTTTTTACTCTTCCTCGGCTTCTTGTACGGTATCTCTGCTTCTATTCCATAGTCCTTGTTTATCCCTTGATATCCTGAGTCTAGCTTCGCTCTTTTACCTTCTCCTTTTAGCCATCCCTCCTCAGGTGGGAATTCTTCTTTGAACATCCCATAATCATGCCTTCGCCCAGCAAATGTCTTTCCTACATAGATTATTATCCTTTCTCCTGTTGCTATCACTGTGTTTTTTACTGTGTGTCGCTTCTTCTTTCCACTATATAGCTCTTTTTGCTCTTCATCTTTACTAGGTCGTCTATGCTTCCTCTCTGTAGCATCTATTAATATTTTTCGTGCTTCTTCAAGTGCTTCTTTTAATTCTTCTGGTGTACTGAATTCTCGTTTAGGCAACATCCCTAATTTTGCCAACGCTGCAGAGAGAATTGGCAGTAGTTTGTGTACCCAGTAATGTGCACTAGAACGAGCCATATCAAACTTTTCTGCTAATTCATCAAGGGTAGGATAGCTTTTGAGGTAGTAAAGGATAAATTCAAGCTTATGTTTAGCAGAGGAAAGTTTACTTTTTCTTCCCCCACCAAGAGATCGTTCCCTTTTTCCATTAGCCTGTTGTTCTTCATAATCTTTCTGACTTTGCTCTTCGTAGGCTTGTTCAAAGGTTGATGCTAACTCATCAATCTTTTCTTCAGGCAAGCCTGTCAAAGCTCTCACTTGTCTGTCACTTCTTGTATTAAAAGCTGCCATGGTGACTGCTATTTTAGCATGCCTCTCTATTTCCGAACAACTCTTATATTAATCTACTTCAGAGATAGTTCTGCCAAATAATATCCCCACCATTTACAACAAAATAGGGATTAAGCAAATTATCTTTATTGTAAAGTAAAGATTCACCTTGCAATGTACTTACAATTCCTTTTGCTTGCTCTACAACACATTGCGCAGCAGCAGTATCCCATTCCATAGTAGGGCCAAAACGAGGGTAGATGTGAGCTTTACCCTCAGCAACAAGGCAAAGTTTTAAGGAACTACCAATAGAAAGAGTATCAACACTAAAATCAGCTTTAAGCTTTTCGATAAAAGCTACTGTTTCTGCATTGGCATGAGAACGGCTGGCTACTAACTTTAAATCCCCTGTCTTATATGGCTGAACTCTAATGGCATTTGGCTCATTATTGTCAACCTGCTTAAAAGCTCCTTGCTCAGCAATACCCCAATAAGTTGTATTTAGTACAGGTGCATGTACAACCCCAAAAATAGGAGCACCTAACTCAATTAAGGCAATATTTACAGTAAATTCACCATTTCGCTTTATGAATTCTTTAGTACCATCAAGAGGGTCAAGTAACCAAAAACGTTGCCAACTTTGACGCTCTTCTATAGCTATTGTTTTTGATTCTTCAGAAAGTATAGGAATCTCTGGAGTTAACTGATTAAGACTTGTCACTAATACATTATGTGAAGCCAGATCCGCAGCAGTAAGTGGAGATTTGTCGTCTTTGTAAGTAGTTCCTACGTCAGCTTGCTCATAAATTTCTAGAATAGCTTGGCCTGCTTGCTTGGCTAGCTCGAGTGTTGGCTTAAGAATTTCTGTTATTGTCAATTTAGTCATCATTTATCTTTTTCCATACATCTTTCTCAATTAACATATTTCCTTCATCAATATCTTCTTCTTTAATCCATAAACTTTTATAGTTATTCCGATAATTAAAAAATCTAAACTCTATTTCTGAAAACTCTTTGTAATTTACCTTGTCGACTTGGTTTTTGTACCCACTCAACAATCCACGGAGTCCATGCAGTTGCACCAATTCCTGCTGCTATAGATAAAGCAATTTCTTTAGCAATATTTATTTTTATTTCCTCAACAATCAATTACTTGCATTAGCCAGAAGTATCCTGCAGGTATAGTACTCTAGAAAAAATTTTCCCCTAGAGAGAAAATCCTTCTATGAGAATGTCATTCTGAGGAGCATAGCGACGAAGAATCTCCGAAGGCATTAACGCATGAAAGATCCTTCACATAGTCTACCCTCGCCTGCCCTAGAGCATAGTGAAGGGTAAGTGTTCAGGATGACATTCCTTGCGTTGATAAAGCAAACATTTACCTGAGCATCATATAGTAAGTTTTTTGAAAAAACTAGTATCTCTTACCTCATACCATTGCTACTGGCCGCGCAAAAATAATTTCCTCATTGTCCACAGTAATTATAAGCTCTTCATCGCTACTGTTAACTATAAGCTCGAGCGCAAGAGGGTCTTCTATGTACTCACGAATAACTCCCCTTAGAGGCCTAGCACTATTAGTTTTGGGCATTTTACTTACCAAGAAAGAAGCTAACTCACCTGAAAAGGTGACGTTTACCTCGCGATTTTTAAGTTCGCTTTGAATTTCAGCTAACATTTGCTCAGCTATTTGCAATAGGGCTACTTCATCAAAACTATCAAAGCTAATGGTTTCATCTAGCCTATCTATAAATTCAGGAGTAAAGACATTCTTTAAAGGTGCTTCAATGTCAGGTTTTAATTCTTGGAAACCCATTGGGCTACCTATGTTAAAACCAGTATTGCTGGTCATAATCAAAATCACACGCCGAAAATCTACAGTTCGACCTACCCCATCTGTTAGCCTTCCGTCATCAAGGATTTGTAAAAACAAGTTATAAACATCTGGATGAGCTTTTTCTATTTCATCTAAAAGTACCACAGAAAAGGGACGACGACGTACGGCCTCAGTTAAGCGTCCACCTTGGTCGTGACCTATGTAACCCGGAGGAGCACCAATAAGTTTTGAGGTGGCGTGGGCTTCTTGGTATTCAGACATGTCCAAACGTATAAGAGCCTGCTCACTACCAAACAGTTCTACAGCCAGTTGCTTAGCCAAGAAGGTTTTACCTACACCACTAGGGCCTATAAATAAGAATGAGGCAGAAACACGACTGCGTCCACCCAATCCCACTTTTGCACGTCGCAAAGCAGCCAATAAAGCTCTTATGGCTTTACCTTGGCCTATAACACTCTTTTCAAGAGTTTGCTCTAAATCTACTAGCTTTTCATTATTTAGCTCATCTTTATATATCCCTCCCCATGAATCTATTACTGACTCAATATCCTCACGACTAACAACAGGTGTACCTTTAGCTGATTCTTTTATAGGAAAGCCCAGTGATTTATTGAGTCTAGTACGTGATGAAGCTTCATCTATGAGGTCAATAGCTTTATCAGGGAAATTTCTTCCCGGCAGGCTGCGCTCACCATAACTTACTGATAAAGATAAGATTTCTTCCGGAATTATTACTCCATGATGGTGCTCATAACGCTCTTTTAAACCTTGCAAAATACTTAAAGTTTGCTCTGGACTAGGCTCTAGAATTATGACGGGCTGAAAACGCCGTTCCAAGGCAGCATCTCTTTCGATATAGCGCTGATACTCAGAATCAGTTGTTGCACCAATAACTTGTACTTCTCCTCGAGAAAGCGGGGGTTTTAGAATATTAGCAGCATCAAGGGTACCCTCTGCACTACCTGCTCCCACTAAAGTATGGATTTCATCTATAAAGGCTATTACCTTAGAGCTTTTTAATTCTTTAATAATATTGCGCAGACGTTCTTCAAATTCTCCACGATATTTTGTGCCAGCCACTATATTAGACAAATCTATAGTAACCACTCGAGCACCTATAAGGTTAGGTGGCGCATTCTCTTCTAAGATAGTTTGTGCCAAAGCTTCAACTACAGCTGTTTTACCTACCCCTGGCTCACCGATTAATAAAGGATTATTTTTACTCCGCCTTGATAGAATCTGGACTATGCGCCAAATCTCTTCACTACGCCCAATTACTGGGTCAAGTTTTCCTTCAGATGCCTCTTTTGTTAAGTCACGAGCATATTCTTCTAGAAAAGGAGTTTTAGCACTTTCAGATTTAGGGTTTTTATCGGTAGCAGCTAGTATACGCCAACGTACTGTGTCAACATCTCGAGTTAGGTTTTGTAAGATACGATAAGCTATTCCATCACCTTCACGAATGACACCCAGTAAAATGTGCTCAGTAGCGATCATGTTACTACCAAGACTCCTAGCTTCACTACCAGCAAGCTCCATAACTCGTCTAGCTTTTGGAGTAATGGCTGCGGTCTCGTTACGGGCTAAGCCGTTACCACGACCAACTATCTTTTCAACCTGCCTGCGTAAACCCTCATGGGTGGCCCCAAACTCACTTAGGACTTTGTAGGCAGTGCCTCCTTCGCGCATTAACCCTAAAAGCAGGTGCTCAGGACCTATCATAGTGTGGCCTAGCTTTGCTCCTTCTTCTCGAGCAAAGTGAAAAACGAGCCTAGCGCGGTCATCGTAGCGATTCAACGCTAACTCCTTTCAAAACATTAATCAATACAATGTTATTAACTAAATTGGAGAGTGGTTTACTTTTGTGTGGGCTTGCTCGAACGAGTAAGCTGTTAATGCGAGCCATAAGTACTATAGTACCCTAATATGAATGTAGTTATGAAGGATTAACTGCATATACTTTAGCTTAACACCTTTTAATATGTTCTTGATCATAAAAAGGTTCCTTGGTATGAGATTACTCGCATTAATAAATTATTTGCTCTTTAAGAGCACCATTAACCTTAACAAACGATTTTATAAGTAAAGACATGATTTTGCAATGTTAACAATATTAATTCTCTTAATTAAGATTGGAACAAAAGTATTTGGCAATTCCTTTTAGCTTTTGAGACCCTAAAAGTTATTAATATATTTAAATTTGTAAGGTTCATAGTAACTAAATTTACTAAACCTTATGTATAATAGTCTATAATTCTCAGATACAAAGATTTTAACGCCAATAACTATTGTAAGGTCTAGAAAGTGCCTAGAAAACCAATAATGTTACTTTATAATTCCCCTGTAGGTTCAGGAAACTCCTTTTAAGGCAAGCATATTGAACTCTAGTTTAAATGTTAACTTTAGACTATAAAAGAAATTGAGAATGATTTATGTACTTACAAGACATCATCTTAAATTTAGATCGCTTTTGGGCTTCCCAAGGTTGTGTAATTGTACAACCTTACGATACTGAGGTAGGTGCAGGCACTTTTTATCCTGCTACTTTTCTAAAGTCTTTAGGTAAAGAGCCTTGGAAAGCTGCTTATGTAGCACCTTCACGTCGTCCTACTGATGGTCGCTATGGTGAAAATCCTTACCGCTTTCAATACTATTTTCAGTATCAGGTGATAATCAAACCTTCTCCAAGAGATATTCAAGAGCAGTACCTGCAATCACTTTATAGTTTAGGGATAGAGGCTAAAGCTCATGACATCCGTTTTGTAGAAGATAACTGGGAGTCGCCTACCTTAGGGGCATGGGGGCTTGGTTGGGAAGTATGGATAGATGGTATGGAAATAACTCAATTCACTTATTTTCAGCAAGTTGGCGGTGTAAATTTAAACCCCATTTCAGTGGAGTTAACTTATGGGCTCGAGCGTATTGCTATGTATTTGCAAGACAAAGTGCATGCTTATGAAGTGAACTATGCTTTAGATGTAACCCTTGGTGATTTGAGAAAAGATTTTGAATATCAACATTGCAACTATAATTTCAACTTTGTCAACTCAGAATTGCAACGGCAGTTTTTTGAACACTATGAAAGCGAAGCTCAAAGACTTCTAGAGAATAATCTAGTTTATCCAGCTTATGAATTTGTGCTCAAAGCTTCACATACTTTCAATTTGCTTGATGCCAGAGGCGTACTCTCACACACTGAAAGACAAGACTATATTCAAAGAGTAAGAAAAATCAGCGAAAGCACTGCTAAAAGTTATCTTAGTTTAATTGAGCCTATAGATGAAAAGGTCGAAGCCATTGAGGAAGAGGTGGCTTAACTAATGGCAGAGCTTTTGTTTGAAATTGGCACTGAGGAATTGCCTAGTTGGTATGTCATACAAGCCAAAAGTGCCATTATTGATTTGTTGGGGCAGTATCTAGATGAGGCAAAGTTACCCTATAAAAGTATTGTTTCTTATGCTACACCACGTCGCATTGCTGTTCTGATTAAGGAGTTAGCTGAAAAGAACTTAGAGCGCATAGAAAAACGTCGTGGCCCTGCTACAAGTGTAGCTTTTAATGAAGCAGGAGAACCTACTAAAGCAGCTATAGGATTTGCCAGAAGCAATGGTATTGAACCTAGTGATCTGGTAGCTGAACAAACAGATAAAGGTGAATATGTCTTTGCTTATGTCAAGCAAGGTGGTAAAAGTACTAAATCCCTTCTTCCCTCACTACTCACAAAAGTGGTTGAGAATTTACCAGCACCAAGAAAAATGCGCTGGGGCACAGTAGAAACGCCATTCTTACGCCCTATAGTATGGCTAACTGCTTTATTAGACAATGAGATTCTATTTGTTAATGTAGCGGACTTGGTTTCTGAGAATGTTTCTTTTGGACATCGTTTCCTAGCACCTTCGAGTATAATTATTACTAATCCTAGTGAATATCTCACTCAGCTAGAGAAAGCCTACGTTATTGCTGATATAACTACTAGACAAGAAAAAACTTGGCAAGCGGTGCAGCAAGTTTGCGGGGAAGACTTACTGCCAGTTTATGATGAAGACTTACTAGACGAAGTAACTAGTCTAATTGAATACCCTTTTGCTATTTTAGGACAGTTCGACAAAAGCTATCTAGAATTACCTGAAGAAGTGCTAACTACCACTATGATTCACCACCAACGCTACTTCCCTGTAAGGGACAGTGAGGGCAAATTAGCCCCTTATTTTGTAGCTATTTCTAATAATAAGGTGGTTGATGAGGCACCACTTCGCAAAGGGTACGAAAAAGTTTTAAGTGGGCGACTTTATGACGCCTATTTCTTCTGGGAAGCTGATCAGAAAAAGTCACTCTCTCAACATGCTTGGGAACTTTCTGGCATTGGTTTCCATAAAGACCTAGGCAGTATGGCAGATAAAGTTAGTCGAGTCTCAGAAAGTGTGCTTAAATTAGCTGAGCTAATTGATTTAGGAGAAGAAAGAGAAACACTTGAGGCAGCACTACCAATTTTTCGTGCTGACCTTGGTACCCAAATGGTGTACGAATTACCTAAATTAGAAGGAATTATGGCTCGAGCCTACGCTTTAATGGAGGGGCAACCAGTAGAGGTTGCTGATGTGCTCGAGCAAGGCATGCGCCCTAATACTCCGGGTGGGTCTTTACCTTTATCTAATGTAGGTGCTTTACTAGCTGTTAGTGACAGACTTGATACACTATTAGGTTTTTTTGCTATGGGTAAGCGTCCTTCAGGATCTACTGATCCTTTTGGTTTACGTCGTGCTGCTATTGCTCTAGCACGTATTGTGAATAATCAAGGCTGGCTAGTAAAAATTGACGACTTACTAGCAAAGACTGTGGAAAGTTATGCTTCGAGCAAAGTTGAGGTAAGCCCTGATGCACAAGAAGAGGTAAGAGAATTTATTTGGGATAGAGTAGCTGGCCTTTTGGCTGAAGAGGGCATAAATATAATTTTGGTACGTGCAGCAAAAGCAGATGATCCTCCTATTATTCTTGCTGCACAGCGTTGCCACTTGCTTAAAGCTTTAAGCAATGAAAAAGACTTTGAGGATTTACTAATACTTTATAAACGGGCCGCTAACCTTGCGAAAGAAGCAAAAGAAGAGGCAAAAGTTGATCCTAAGCATTTTGATTCTGAGTATGAGCCTGCTTTATTTACTGCATTAAAAGATTCTAAAGAGGCCCTTGAGCAACTGATGAGTCAAGTGACTCAAACACTCGGCACTTGGGATTTGGGTCAGGGACCAGAGGCACTGCTTGAAGGCTTAGATAGTAGTATAAACACCTTATTAAACCTTAAAGCTCCACTAGATGACTTTTTAGATAATGTTTTAGTAAAAGTAGATAATGAAAAGATTCGTAATAATCGTTTAGCTTTGTTACGGGAAGTGCGTGATAGTTTAAGGGCTTTAGGAGAATTGGAGTGTTTGGAAAGAAGTTAATTAATCATTAGAATCAGGAATTTTTTCTAGCTCTTAAGTTTTCAATAAACTCTATCATAGCTTTACTACCAGCTTGAAAGTGATTGTAGCGTACAACACCTTCCTTATCAATAACTATTGTCCAAGGTGTTCCCCCACTACGATAGCGTTGCATAACTTGTGAACCAAGATTTTGAACACCTGAATCGTGGCCAGCAGGAATAGACAAATTATTTTGGCTGACAACTTTTTTTGCCTCTTCTAGTGTATTGGTATCAAAGCCTTCAAAAACAGTTTGGATAGTTACAAAACTTACATCGTCATTGTCTTTAAAATTTGCCATCGTACTTTCTAGTAAGGGGAAGCCATGAGCATGGCAGCCCGGGCACCATGACTGAAAACAGTACAAGTAAATAACCTTGCCACGAAGATCTCCAACGTCTAGAGAGGTTCGTCCACTAGGTAGATTAAACCATGTAACACCTTGCCATGAAGGGGCTTGCTGGCCTTCAATACCATATATCATTAAAACCTCTTTTCATAAGCCTTAGGGTTGCACATTACTAAATAAGAAACAAGTTTTACCTTATGTTATCAATCCTCTAACGAAAAGTTTACTGGGCTCTGCTAAAAATTTAAATATGTTGATGTTGCAACCTTACTAAATTAAAATTGCTACTTACAACATCACTATAAAAAAAGCAATGTTGGCTAAATTTATAGTTAGATAACATTCTAGCTATCATGCCCATTAATCTGTAGCAAAAGGAGTAAATTATGCAAAAATTTACTACAGGGATTTTGTTTTTGCTAATTGGTATTTTAAGTTCCTGCCAGCAAACTAACCCCACTGTTAATACTGATGGTAATACTACCAGCAAAGAAATTAACCTCAATGTTAGTATTCCAATGTATGAAGAACCTATTACTATAACAGCACAAGTTGTTGATGATTTACTTGTGTGGGGTGGTGATATGGTAGTAGGTAATGTATCAGAGCTTGATACTTCTGCCTTTGGCACAAATAAAATCAATTATGCTTCACGTATTTGGCCCGGTAATACAGTTTTTTACACAATACGTAATGATATGAGCAATGAAAAGAGAACTGCCATTGCTGAAGCTATAGCACATTGGGAAGAAAAGACCAATGTCAAGTTTGTGGCTAGGACTAATCAAACTGCCTACGTTGAATTCTTCCCTGCACCAGTAGACAATGATAGCTGCTGGTCAAATTTGGGCTTTACTGGTGGGAAGCAAAGCATTAGTGTTGCCTCATGGTGTGGTCGTGGCAGTCTTATACATGAAGTAGGCCATACCATGGGTCTCATGCATGAGCAAATGCGGCCTGATCGCGATGACTACGTTGAGATTTTATGGGACAACATTCCTAGTAATTGGCATAGTCAATATGAAAAAATCACTAGCGATAGTTTTGCCAACTTAAGTGATTATGACTATGACTCAATTATGCACTATCCAGCCTATTTTGGTGGTCAATTAGCAATTAGCCCTAAAAATGGTGTCTCTCCTAGCCGTTTAGGACAGCATAATGGTTTAAGTTCAAAGGATATTAGTGGAATTGATCAGCTTTATCCTCCTTTAGGAGCGCCTGCTAGAGCAAAAACTATTAGCCCGGGATCATCTTCATCAGCGGATGGTGGGCAAATTATTGGTACTGTCAGACCACAATTAATGTGGCGAGTGACAGACGGTGCTGCTTGGTATCAAATTAAAATTTTTAAAGAAAACCGCAGAACCTATAGAAAGTCTAAGCTAACTGGCACATCATTTACCATTCCCTCTGGTAAGCTTGTTGATGGAAGCACTTACAAATGGCGGTCTCGAGCTTGTAATTCTATTGGTTGTGGACGCTGGTCACGTAGCCGTCATTTTAAGATTGATGTTAATTTGGGGCCTGAACAACCAAGTGAACTTACAATAACACCAACTAGTCAACCCAATGTATATAAAGTCGAGTGGTCAGAGGCTGCTCGAGCTGATAAGTATTGGCTTTATTACAATAGTACTAACAATTATAGCAGTGCTTATTTATTGTCTGATAGTTTGACTAGCACATCCATTGTTATAGATTTAAGTAGTTGGGGAGCCGATCAACTTTGCATGTGGGTGCGTGCAGCCAATGATTTTGGTGTGAGTACTCAGCGTGGACCAGTTTGTATTTCAGGCCTAGCTAGTGATGTGGCAAGTGATTCTAATAATTCTTTAGAAGCACCACTTTATTGGGAAGGTCAACCTTAGTCCTTCACAGATAAATCTAGGGGGGCTTTCTTAAGCTAACCAAATCAACCAAAAGTTGAATACTTAATCTTTTCATGGCAAAGTAAAGCCATGAAATCTCGCTCGAGTCAATCAGTTAACACAAAACACAATATTTCTGAAGATTATTCTGTAGCAATTGGATTTCGTATCTTTTTGCTTTTCTTTTTTATAGCTTTGCTAGTCATATGGTTTTTAGTGCCAATAAGTAAAACTCAGGTAGAGCAAATTTATAGTCAGGGTATTTATGCTACTACTGCTAATTGGTTAGTGCCTTTGCTTTCTAGAACTGGTGTTTCTATAACTGGTATTGTCTTAACTTTGTTTGCTTTTAGCGTTATCTTTAGTTTCTTTTTTAGTTTGAGGCGCAGTAAGAAAAATTTTACTAGAAGGCATAAATTGAAACTCTGGCTACTCAATGTATTAGTTTGGCTTAGCTTTTGGAGTGTTTTGTTTGTTGTTATGTGGGGAGCAAACTATAAGCGTGAAAGTATTGAACAACAACTGAACTTAGTAGAAGAGCCCGTTACTTCAGAGGATGTTCATCTATTAGCTGAGAATCTTTTACAAATAATTTCAGATAGTTCTAATGCTGAACAGAACATAGATAAAGCGCTAGATGCTGTTCGTACTTCCTTGATAGAAACAATTAGTAATATTCATAGTAATGTTCCAACCTTACCTAAAAAAATTAAAACTTTACCTAAAGGAACCTTACTTTATTTAGGTAATGCAGCAGGCATAATATCCCCTTGGTTTTTAGAAGCTCATGTAGACAATGCCTTACCCCCTGCAGAGTTCGTGGCGGTGGGAGCACACGAAATGGCCCACATAGCTGGCTATGCAGGTGAAGCAGATGCTGACCTTTTAGGGGTAATAGCTGGGTTAAATGCAGATGATAACTTTACGCGCTATGCTGTAGCTTTAAGAATTTTTAGAACTTTAGTTTATCAACTCACCTATCAATTGCCCCAAGAGCAGCAAGAAATTTTTGCAGATGCCTTACCAGAAAATTGGCAAGATAATTTACCTGAGCAAGCTCTACAAGATTGGCAAACTGCTGTAAACACCTATCAGCGTTACTCTCCACCTGAAGACTACCTACGAATACAACAAAATATCTTTGATTGGTACTTGCGTTCACAAGGTGTTAGTGAAGGAATAGCAGACTATTCACGTACTGTAAAGCTCTTAGTATTTGCCCAACGACAAGGTCTTATTTTTGGGGAAGCTGATTCTGAAGAAATTAAAATAGAACTAAATCCAGTACAATAGCTATAAGCATTGTTACACCCACATATAAATTGGCATTGAAAGATTTAAGTACAGCAGCAACTCCTTTAGTCTTTACTTGCCAATGTTGCACTATGAATATAATAGCAATGATTGTTAAGCCTATACCGTAAGGCCAACTTGAAGAAGAAAGAGGCAAGGTAAATGCTAAAAAGCACCAAGCTAGAAAGTGGGTTATGGCTGAAATAGTTAAAGCTGGTTTTGTGCCAAAGTGAGCAGGTATGCTGTAAATGCCTTCTTTAACATCAAAGTCGTAATCTAAAATAGCATAGATAAGATCAAAACCAGCAATCCACAAGGCTGTACCTACCCAAAGTGTTAGTGCAGCAAGCGCAAACTCTCCTGTAACTGCTATCCATCCTCCTGCAGCCGCAGCTCCTATGCTTAAACCTAGCCAGTAATGGCAAAGCCATGTAAAACGTTTGGTGTAAGGGTAGAATGTTAAAAAGAAAACTGCAACTGGTAAAAGCATAAAAGTAAGAGGGTTAAGTGCCCAGCCAGCTATAGCAAAAGTCAGAAGGCCTAGAATAACTAATAACCAGCCGTCTTTTTTCTTAAGCATTCCTGTAGGAATTTCTCGATTAGCCGTACGAGGATTCCTAGCATCAATTTCAGCATCAATTATGCGATTTAGAGCCATGCTAGCTGTTCTTGCTCCTACCATAGCCAAACTAATCCATATAAAGGTGTTCCAACCCGGCCAACTACGATTAGCTAGCAGCATACCGCTGTAGGCAAAAGGAAGGGCAAAAAGAGTATGCTCGAATTTTACAAAGTTTAGGTAAGTTTTTATTTTAGATTTAATCATAGTTCATGAGCAGAAATAATTTAAGATCATACAAATTCCCTTATCATACAAACATCCTTATAATTTTGCACAAATTCAATACTACTGATCTTAGATTCCACCTAAAGTGTTGTCAGTAATTAGTGCATAGGAAATCAAAAAATCAACCCCTACAAAACAAAACTGTGAGGGAAAGGCTTTCTCTATGACACACTTGTATTGCTAGGGATTATTTTTGTAGTATACTGAAAGAAATACTTACTGACTCTGGTAGGTGAAAAGGTAGATATACTCTATGGCTAGGTTACTTAAAAGCAATTGCTCAACAATTGAATATGGGTTTAGTTGTGGTTGTGATGCTCGAGTTGCTGCAAAACAAACTCTTAAAACTAAAATCTAAAGAGGGAAACCAAAATTAATTATAGCATTTTTCTTTTTAACCTGATACAAACATAGGAAATAGTTTTATGAAAGGGCATTTCTGCCCTCTCATAAAATTATGTTATAGTCTTACAAGTAGCAAAAATGATTTCTCCTAGGGACTAGATTAAGAATTAAAATATGCTTTAGCACTTATGAGAAATTAACGCTGTGAGTATTGGAATAAATATTTAGTGTAACATTCTTCCATAGGTGGTTGGTTGGAATAACCACAGTGCCTGAACCAAGCTTGAGCATCATGTATGTTGACTGTTTCCAAAGCTCTCTTGACTGAATTATTTAACTTCTTTGTGTCCCAAACTTCTAATTTACGCAGATGGATTTTACCTTTGACCAACAATGTTCTATTGGGTTAAACTCAGGGCTGTATGGCGGTAAATAGACCAATTTAGCTCCCCTGCTCTCTATTAATTCACCTACTTTCTTTACAATATGTGCTGGTGAATTATCCATCAAAACTATTTGCCCTACTTTCAAAACAGGACATAATATCTCTTTTAAGAACACTGTGAACACTTCTCCTGTTATACCTCCATCTACACAGAAATCAGCAATTACCCCTTCTAGAGTAATTGCTCCTATTAAATTTGCAACTTTATGCTTCTTGCTTGGTACAGAACCATATGCCCTTTCCCCTCTTTTTGAACGAGCATAAATTCTAGTCATGTTTAGATACAGACCTGTTTCATCAATAAATACAAGTCTATTTGCTTTAAGTGCTTCCTGTAAATGTAAAAATGCTTTGCGTTTAGCTACAATGTCTTCACGATCTTGCTCTTTGGCACATAGGGTCTTTTTTTATAGGTCAGACCAATCTTTTTGATTGCCCTCCACATGCTAGCACTGCTAACTCTGGTGCCAGTCTTTTTTTCGAAGGCTGTACAGAGTTCAGTTAAAGTCATGTCTGCTTTGTTTTGTAGTAAAGTTTTTACTAGTAGCAATTGTTTATTATCTACAGCAGGTTTACGACCAGCAACATACTCTTTAGGAAGCAGATTTTCCTTTTGTTTGTAAAGTTTAAGGTATTGATAAACAGTAGTTGGACTAACCAGAAAACGTTTTGCTATTTCACGTATAGAACCTTCACCAGCGAAATAAGATTGAACTATGCGTTGCCGTAAATCTAAGGAGTAACTTGCCACAAGAGAAAAGGGTAACTCAGATTCAACTATTAAGACAATAGGGAATAATCTTATAGATTTATTGATTGTGACAACTAAAAAAAGAGAACGTTTTCAGAAGGGATATTTTTATTAGAAAAAGTTCTAATGTAACGCCAATACCAGACGGCAATACTTAATTGTTTACAGCACAACTTAAAACTAAGGCTAATCTTGTAAAATGTTGATCTCTATTATCAATTCAAAGTTGTTCTTAGAGTCATAAAAATGAGAATATTTGCATTTTGGGAAATTCGACAAAAACAGCAATAAACACCTTATAAGACAATTATAGAGATGGTTTTAGTGTGGAAGAAAATTATTCAAATTTTTCCTAAAATTATTCAAATTAGGGGTTTTGCCGATACTTGTACCAGATCAAATAGAAAAATGCTATAGTTCAGATAACTTATGGACAAAATAGAAAAAATTCGGGAGGGAATAGTAAAATGTAAAGAGAATCTTGAATTGATAAGAGAACGAAAAGAAGAATATGTTATATCAATTTGCTCAATGCATACACAAGTTCTTTAAAAGTTGTTACACCCTTAAAGCTAACTTTTGAATGAAAAGAAAAAGCAAAAGTTCCTAATATCCCACACCCAATCATGACAATACCTACAAAAAGAATAAGCAAACCAAAATCCTTTAAAAATATTGCTAGGATTCCTCCAATTATTGTTAAAAGCATCCCTAGCAAGGCAATGCCTGTAAAAATATCCTGCAAGGGAGACTTGATTTCAACAAGAGGCAATTTCTCTGGTGCTAAACGTGCTATAGGTTCCAGAAAAACTTTAAGATAGTTATTAGTATAAGGCTCTATTAAACTTGTTGGACGCAACTTAGAAACATCTGCCCCTGCTTGAGAAAGATAATAACGGACGGCAAAAAATGTACTAGCTGTTGAGCAGGGCAAGCCTAACAACACAATGGACTGAACAATATATCTTTTCTTTTGAGTGTTAATAGCAATAAATTTGCATAAGTCATTTAAGGTTCTCTTATCAGCAGGTTCTAGCAGTTCTTTCCATTGATTATCATTGGCCTTCATTTTCCACTCTTTAGCTAGTGCTTTGCCTAGGCCTCGCCAGCCTAATAGGTCACAGGCTATGCGCCACTCACTAATCGTTGAACTAAACTTAAGATCAATGTCTGGCTCTGCTTCGGGATCGTACTGGAGTTGCTGGCAGTAGTTGTCACGAATAACTGCCAGTACAAATTCAGGCGAGATTTTTTCTTGGCTTAGAAATTTCAAGATATTATAGTTTACAGTGGGTCTGCTTAAAAAGAAAGCCCACCGTAATTACCCAATATCTTCTAGGGCTCGAGCCACCCAACCCTCATCACCTTGCAACTCAGCTAGTTGTAAAGCCTTTTGGCGAGTAGCCAGAGCATCGTCGAAACGACCCAATTTTTCTTCAGCTTGGCCTAAGTTAAGTAAGGCAAAAAACAAACCTTGTTTGACTTTGGCATAGTCTGTTGTTGTCTGGCTTAAAATCCTTTCTGTCACCTCAACCGCTTCAAGGCAAAATTTGTATGCTTGTTCAAAATTCTCTTTGCGCTCAGCAACAAACTTCCTATACTGTAAAATCTGGTCTAAAGCAAAATCGTCTTTATTGCTTTTGGCTAGATCATAAGCTTCTTGAAGATACTCTTCAGCATCTGGCATATCACTTTGGAAGTGAGTAATGCCCACCATACTCATTGAAATAGCCTCTCTGTGAGAATCCCCAATAACTCTTGCTAGATTTAAAGCATCTTGATAGTTATTTAAAGCAGCATCCAAGTTGCCTGAGGCATCTTGGCAAGCATCACCTAACTTACTCTTAAAATAATGAGCTTTTTCTAGCTCTTTGTTACGCTTAGCAGTATCTGCTGCAGCTTCTAATAGCTTAAGTGACCTAGGGTTATGCCCTCTAGCTGTGTAATAAGCGTTCCCTTGTAATACCAAAGATTGCATCATTTCAATAAGAATATCGTCATTATTTCCTTGCTGTGCTGCTTCTATACTGCTTAGAATATTGCTTTGCTCGGCCTCAAGCTGTTCAAAATTCCTACGGTGAGCTTTAACAAAGTTACGACAAGCTTTTATAAGAGAAACAGTTCTTATATTATTATTGGCTTTAGCGAAACTAAAGGCAAGGTCATGCAAGCTATAAATAACAACATCACTGCCTGCTTTTGCTATTCGCTCAGCCAAAGCCCGACGTTGCAGTTCAATAAGGGCATCCTCTGTTTGCTCTTCTGAACGTCTGAGGCAAAGTGCAAGAAGCCCCGGAGTGCAGCTAGGGGTAAAAAGTACTCCTATACCTAAGAAAGCCTCATAAGCTTCATCTGAGAGCGTTTGCAAACTAATATCCAGTAAAGAGGCAAAACTTTCCCTGCCTTCTTCAGCAAAGTCTTCAGGCATTTTCATATTGTGTGGTGAATCTGTGATTTGTTTAAGCAGCTTTTTAGGACTGAGTTCATTTACTGCTAAATTCACTCCAGCTACCAGCAAGGCAAAAGCATGGTCACCTAGAATTTCACAAAGCTCATTAGCACTCTTATCTTCTTTAAAGTCACTTTTAGCATGGTAACTAAGTAGTTCTAAAGAGGCAGTGCGTTCTAAACGCCCTACATCTACTCGCTTAAGTTTAGGATAGCGTTGTCTAGAAGTAACTAATAGAGCTGTATTAGGGGGAATAGCCTCATTCAACTTGCTGAGTGCATAAGCATTCCAAGCATCATCTAGAATAAGTAAGGTTATTCTTTCTCTGCTAAGCATTTCACAAATAGCCTTGCTTTTATTTAGGGCTTGATTAATATCCTTTTGTGTCCCAAAAGGACGAGCAAGAATGTCAAAGAGGCTTTCAATGTCATCATTACCTACTTGCAACCACAAAGGCCTTCCTCCTTCGGACAGGTGTTTAGCTGCAACAGTTGCAGCCAAGGCTGTCTTTCCTACACCACCAAATCCATGTAATAGTACTCTCTCACTTGCTGCTAGCAAACTAATTATCTCATTGATAAGTTCATCCCGACCTATAAGCTTGCTAGGTAACGAGGTAATATCTTCTTCAGTTTTAATGAGCATTGCACCCTTAGCCTGTGAAACTCCACCATGCTCAATTTGTTTTAAAAGAGCGAGAGTTTCGTCTGAAGGTTCTAAATCTAATTCTTCTTTGAGGAGGTGGCGATAGTTCTCAAATTGCTCGAGTGCACCCTCAGTGTTACCAGATAAATGCTCTAAGTATATTACCTTTTGCTGAACCCCTTCATTTAAAAAGTCTTCTGCTAGTAGCTTCCTTGCCCCTTGTAAGGCACCTTCGAAATCACCTAATTGCTTTTGGGTTTCTATACATTCTTCAAGTGCTTTAAGATAAGTTTGGTGCAGTTCCCTACGTTCTTCTTCTAACCAATCGTTAAAAGCTCGAGCCCCTTTAACTTCTAGTCCTCTAAGAAAAACATTACTACCAGCTTCTGGATCTTGCCAGAGGCTTATTGCCTCAGAAAACCGTTTCTCTGCAAATGCTTTTTTAAAGGCTACCACATCGCTATTAGCTTCAACACGAACAAAATTTTCTTCTGTAAAAAGCCACTTCTCTGCAAAGGGCAACTTTTTAAGTGTGTGTAGAGCTACACGTACACTATCTGTACGATTTGTCTGCCAAAGTAACTCTGCAAGCTCATGTCGCGTCACAGATTCATTTCTAGTAGCTAGGTAACACAGCATAGCAAATACCTTTGCAGGTGGCAACTCCAACAACTCACTCTGCCAATAAATCTTAGGTATACCCAAAAGCTTCAAGTTTAACCCTGTGTGCGAATCCTGCTGCATATACTCCATATTATGCCATAAAACAAAACTATTAGGTTAGTGCCCAAGGTTGCCTGAATCACAAGCTTGCATTTAAACTTTTAGTTATTACTTACTTTTAAGTCCTACCTAGGGGTTCGTAACGGCAATATACCAAACATCAAAAATATGTGCTCTCAAACTCTATATGAAAACAAATTGCCTGCCTTGAAGTGAGCAAAAAACTTAAACATTGATCCACAATCTAATAGACTTCTATACAATAAAACTCATCAACTACCGCAAAATATCGCAAATTGTGGGTAATTGCAAAAAACAAATTTGTTAGGAATTAAAGTCACTTTCTATATTTAATCATTGCCAAAACCGACTTTACAAAATTCTGATAAATTAATGAGTAACCTAAAGTCGCCCTTGCACGGCTCAACTGTCGCATAACCTCAATGTTAATTCTCTGACTAGGGTGGAATTTCTTGCTGTCCTTTAATTTCTTTATCAGGGCCATGCCATAATTAGGCTCTGTTTCTATTTCTGTCACTTGAAAAAGAGAGGTATCATTTAGAAATTGATCAATCAAATAACGTGGCCCTTTATAACCACAGTTCTTTGGATAAATATCGTGCAACAAGATAAATCCTCCCTCACGAACGTATGGGTAAAATGTTATAAAATCATCAAGACATCCAACTATTGAGTGATCACCATCAATAAACAAAAAATCAATGGGTGAAGTAACATAGTTCTTCAAATCTCTACCAAACTGACCTGACTTTAATGGGTAAAAAGAAACATAATGCTCTAAATTAGAATCTTTTGCATAGTTCTGTGCTAACTCGAGGGGATCTTCAAGAAACCCCCAGTGAAAAGGTGGCCTAGGTAATTTTGGTAGGAACATATCTATTGAATGTAAATGCCCGTCTTCTAACTTTTGTAATGCAGAAGCAATCCAAATAGATGAAATGCCTATAAAACAACCAATTTCCACAACTGTTTTAGGAGAAGCATCATAAATTATGTCATGAAGAATTTTACCTTGACTAGGTGGTAATGACGCTGGGAAAGCCACTTCTTCTCTATACATATTTGCTAAGATTTTTCTCCAACTCTCTGAACTGTCCAGTAAGTAAGGAGGGATATTCCAAGTTTGGCTTTCAAGCTTTTGCTGGATTTTATAGTGCTCTAACAAACGAGGCAATTCTAAGGTAAATATTCTTTTCTTATTAGCAAGCATATCTTGTAAGTTATCTGAATGAATTAAATCGAATATTACTTTGGGACTAACTTGCAAATAGTAAGAAAGTTCAGAAACAGAAATGGTTTTATTTGCCTTCATATTTTATTCTAACGCCTGCTAGCGCTTAGCATTTAGTGATAATTAATATATTAAGGTCTTAGCCAAACTTAATCTCTAATTTAGAAATTGTCTATACTTGGAATTCGGAATCAACTAGAATTTATATTGCGATGAAACTTACAGATTTAGTCAAATGGCTTGATGATTACTTAAAAATCCACGATTATACAGATGTTTCCCTTAATGGCTTGCAAGTTGAAGGCTCTGAGGAAATTAATAAAGTTGCTATAGCAGTTGATAGTTCTCTATCAACTTTTGAGAAAGCAGCAGAAATAGGGGCAAATATATTGATAGTTCACCACGGACTTTTTTGGGGTAAACCTTTAGCAATTCGGGGAACACACGCTAAAAGAGTAAAATATCTCTTAGAAAATAAAATTTCACTTTATGCTGCCCACATTCCTTTAGATGCTCATGAAGAAATAGGTAACAACTGGGGTTTAGCACGTATTCTTGGCATGGCAGACCTTGAGTCTTTTGGTAAGTGGGAGGGTAAATACATAGGAGTAAAAGGTACTTTCCCTAATAAAATAAGCCTACGTGACTTAGCAGACACTATAGAAGAAACCCTTGGTGAATCAGTGCTTGTTCATGCAGGTGGTCCAGTAAAAATTAGCAGTCTAGGCATAGTTTCAGGTGGTGCAGCTAAAGAAGTAGTAGCCGCTGCTGAAATAGGTCTAGATGCTTTCCTAACAGGCGAACCTTTACACGCAGTTTTCCACGAAGCATTTGAAAGGGGTATTAATGCTATGTATGCTGGTCACTACATGACTGAAACTGTAGGTGTAAAACTTTTAGCCAACAAACTAGCAGAGGAATTTGGTTTAGCACACGAATTTATACTGCTGCCAACAGGCTTGTAAATATAATGTTTATAGTATTTGAAGGCCCTGAAGGAGCGGGCAAGTCTACACAAGCACATAAGTTAGTAGCTCATTTACAAAAAGAAGGTTATGATGTGCTTGCCACTAAAGAACCCGGTGGAACTCCTGTAGGCAATGCTGTAAGGGAAGTTCTGCTTAATCCAAAGTTTACTATTAATCCACTTAGTGAATTTTTGCTTTATTCAGCTAGTAGGGCACAAATAGTTGATGATGTTATAAAACCTGCTCTAAAACAAAGTAAAATAGTAGTCTGTGACAGGTTTCTAGCTTCTTCTATAGCCTATCAGGGCTATGGTCGTGAGTTAGACTTAAGCTTGCTTCAGCTTATTAGTCAGGAGGTAACTACTGGCTTAAAACCTAACATGACCTTTCTTTTAGATATTGTACCCGAGAAAGGTTTGCAGAGGGTAGTAAAACGAGGGGTTATGGATAGGCTCGAGCAAAGCACCCTAAGCTTTCATCACAAGGTGCGCAAGGGATTTCTAGAACTAGCTAAAACACAAAGCAATTGGATTATTTTAGATGCACAAGAAACTGAGCAAGAGCTTGCCAAACAAATTTGGCAAGAGGTAATCTCAGTGTTATAAACAAATATTCAAGCACTGACTAACGACCAAAGTAACCAGACGGGAATAGCATCCGCAGTTTGGAATAAGCTCATTATTACTTGCCATTCCCACTCTGATTCATTCTCTTGTGTCGTGACTCGAGCGGGACCTCTGACACACTGTGTCAGGTAGTAGGATGAATCACTATGCGCCAAGTGTTCAATTTACCAACATCTCGCCCAGCGTGATCAGATATACGAAGCTGCCAGTTCCCGCTGATCGTTTCTCCTACAAGATTACTCAACGCAGGTGTGTTACTCACTGTATAGGTCTCCACAACGTTATCCGCACCCCCACCAATCCTGTTGAGGAGTATCACTTCAGTTCCTGCTGGTGAGCGGACGCTGATCCGGAGATCTCCAATCCAAGTGTGTGTGATATCCACAGATAATTCCACACTACCAACACTACCGGAAGCATTGGTGGAAAGACTTCTTTCAATTCCCGCTGGATTGTTATCAGGAATATGTGTGCCGGGAGCCTCTTCAAGTTCAATCGGCCCCTGCGGTTGTTCAACAATGTTGAACTCCAATGCCCAGTGGTTAAGCGTACCAACATCAAAACGAGCCAGATCCTGTATCAGAAGACTCCAATTACCCTTGGTGCTGCGATTATGCAGTGTTGCCAACGCCAGTATGTCCGACTCATCAATTGTCCGCCGAATGTTATCTTCGCGGCCTCCTTGGTGACGCTGGTGCAAAACGATGGCAGCACCCCATGGAGTCAGCAACGTGACTCGCAGATCGCCTCGGTAGGTATGAGAAATATCAAGTGTCACCTGAACACCAGCAATCTTGGCATCCTGATCAATAACAATTGTATCAGTAACTCCCACAGTCTGGTTGTCGGGAATGTCCAAGCCAGGCGTTGATTCAGCCTTGACTTTTTGCGAACTACCGTCGTCCTGAGACAATTTGGTCTTGAAAGTCATCTCAACTCCTGGAGGCGTAATATCAAATATGTCCAAGTTGGAGGTCGTTCCATCCCACCATTTGCTGTTAGGAGTTGTTGAATCAGCAAATCTGTTGTTTGCCTGCCCATACAAGTCTGTTGAATCACCCACGCTCCGCAATGATTCCAAGCGAAACTGTCCATCCGCCTGTTCGAGGGAAAGTTCGTAATGCTGAGCCGGTGTCATTTGTTCGTTGCTGTTGTTACCGTCTTCATCAACATGCCAAATTGCAAGCCCCTCGTCTGGCAGGGACTCATCGCGACCACTCTTTGCTCGGTTTTCAACAATAAAGTATTCACCACTGTTCTTTGCAAACATGGCGAATTCATTCTCACCAGAGCGCAAAGTAGTTGTTTGATCATGCTGAATTGGCATCACGTTTCTGGCCCACCCAGATAATCTCTTTAGGTAGGCGGAAATATGAGTTGGGTTCTTTTCATTGATGTTACCGCCAGCGCACATCAGGCAATAGGCACCAGCGCCACCTGACTCAGAACCATAGTCATACAGATCTGGATAATCACACAGCATGTGCCCATTCTCATGGCAGAATGTCCCTAGGGTCAGCTGATGGCTCATGTCTGTGAACTGATAATCAAAAGCTGATTTGCCGGGTACCAGTTGAATAGGATTTGCCAAATGCCAAGCGTGCGGCCACAATCCTTCAGCCCAGTTGTTAACCACACCACCGGCGTAGTAAACATTCATGGCATATACGAAACCTCCGCTGTCAGCAGTTAAAGGCGTAAAATCGAAGTTATTGGCTTGCAAATGCGTGAGTGCCTCGACAATCAATTGTCTTGCTCGAACACCTTGTTGGATGCTAGGGTCTGTGTAGTGTGACCTCGGATGTTGGGCTCGATAATAATCAGCCACAATGTTCGTATAACGGCAACGACCTATGGAATTGTCGCGGAAATAATCGGAGATAGACCCGTTGTTTCCAAACCCTGTGTAACCTTGCTGATTGCAGAACCTCTCAACTTCGTCTCGGGAAATCGTTCCAAGTTCATCAGGGAATTCGATTAAGAGACAAAGTCCTACAAAATCTCCGACAGTCGTGCGCTGTGGTGGTGCCATAACTGGACCTCCCATTTCACGCGCTGCTCTCATGAGGCTCTTCCGCTCTTCACGACGCTGATCACACCGACGACCGCCCATGCGCATTGCACCCTCCATCCCCTGAGCGCGGGCCGCATCACGATTGATTCGAAGACCGGGTTGGATAGAGGGGCTTATACTACCATCTAAATTACCCTGAGGACCGGGAGCTGATTCCAGCATGGTCCCGTCACTCGATAACTGAGCAATCTCATAGAACCCAGTGTGGGGATTCTTGACAACTGTATAGCCATCAAGAGTTTCAAATACTGCGTAGTACTGATTCCCCCAACCGCGTACCTCGAATTGAGTTCCATCTGGTTGCCTAAACTTGAAGGTTTTTGCAATAAAAGGTAATGCCATGTCTTTCTCCTCCTACTTAGTGTGCCAACAGTTTAACTACCATCAAACACCCTAAATTACACCTTAGTATGGGTGTAAAATCCTTAATCAACTCTTATAAATCATTTACCACACAACACCTTATTGAAAAATAAGTCCTAACAATTTAATTATTACCCCTCATAAAACAAAAGTCAAGATTTCCTTGTAGGTTAAAGGTACTAATTTGGTCGGGGTGACTGGATTTGAACCAGCGACCACTTGACCCCCAGTCAAGTGCGCTACCAGGCTGCGCTACACCCCGATGAGTGCTATAGCAGTTTACTAAGACATCAATTGTAATGTCAACAGCTAAACTGCTAGAAGCTGATTATACAGTTGCCACTGCTTTTTGACGCACAATTTCAGTATGTTGTTCTAAGTAATCTAGTAGTGTTAAAAAGTCTTCTTTAGGATGACACCTACCTCCAATCGGTGTAAAAGCCAAGCTACCTTCTTCACCTGAATATAAATGATACCCCCAGTAAAAAAGTTGTTTGCTATTGCGAATAGCACAGTGGTCAGGGTCAATAAAGTTAAACTTGGGGTCTTGCTCACTCAAATTAGCAAAGAGTCTTTTATAGTGTTTTTTCAAGATATCAGTCTTTTGCCCATGGTCGGCGTAATAATTGTTGATGAGTACATAAAGTACAGCTTGCTGATTTAACTTGCGAATCTGTTCTAAAGTGGAAAGGATAACGAGTCCATTTTTATTAATTCCTAATGGATTAAGTGTGGTAGGAATAAGGCAATAATTAAGTTTCTTTGTTATCTCAGAAGGATTGCGCTCAAAATCTGGTGAACAGTCACAGATAACTAGTTTAGCAGGACTGTCAGTTTCTTCTTGCCACTCTTGATAGCTCGAGACACTAATAATATTTCCTGAATCAGACTTACTGCCCTTAACATAAACTCCTTCAGGCAAAAGTGTTTTTAGATTTTGCTGAGGGTCCAAATCGACAATTGCTACATCATAACCAATAAGGGCAAATGCACCTGCTAAATGGGCACTGATTGTGGTTTTACCCACACCACCTTTAGCAGTGAACACGCCAATGTAAGTCCTACCATCATCATCTTTTTCCACCTCTAAATAGTTTTTAGGACTTTTAATCGTTTCAGTTTTTTGAGGATAAATCCAATTTAAAGTATCTTGACTAAAGGTACCGATATTCAAGCGACTATCATCAAGCTGTTTAGCAAAAGTTACCGCAGGTTTGGAAAAACCACTAGCAGAAATTAAATAGCCACCTGTAAAATTAAATAGACTGGCCCTTGGAGAATCAAGGTAATCTACAAATTTCTTGATATGAGGAGTAGGAATACCACGACGAAAGTTTTTGACCTGCACAGCAACTGTATCTTTATCGCGCTTTAAAACAAGGTCAAAATAAGGGTTGTTCTTTCTAGAAACACCTACTTGCCAACCTTCTTGCCTAAAGGCTTTAGCAACAGCCCGCTCAAAATCTTGGAAACTTTCATATTCTAGCATGATCCTATGCTAAAACATATAGAAGGCTTTATGCAATCATGTTTACCGTTGCAATAAGATTAATGAGCAATCACATTGCTTGAACACAAGCACCCCTAAATGTTTTTCCTGCTAGGGTATGGCGAAATAAGGATAACCTCTTTAAGCCAAGAGTTAACCTTATTCCAGTTAATATCTTTACCTGATAGGTTGCTTTCTAGTTTTAAAACCAAAGATATTTGATTATTGAAAAAGTGCATGAGGTTTTCTAAAGACTCTATTACATTACCATCATTATCTATCAAACGTATTGTCCAATTCTCATTATCTCGAGCAGAAATTAGCTTAACACCGTCTTCAGCAAGTACAAAATCTAAGATTATATCAAAGTCATTTTCCCGACTATCAGGAAAGCTTGTTTGAATGTTGTTGGTTTGAAATATCTCTAAGTTAGTTAAACTATCAGTAAAGACAATTGTAATTGTAAATTCTTTTGTTATTTCACTACTTCTAGCATTAGTAACAAAGTCCAAAGTGGTTTTAGGAATATTAAGTGGCTCTATTGTCAAATCTACTGCCTCTGCAAAAATGCCTAAAGAGGTACTTAGTCTTTCCACGTAATTTTCAAAGGCAGTATTGTAAACATTACGATAGTTTTCATACTTTGCTAGAAATATATTTTGCACGTCTAAGTAACCAATTTGCCCGGCTAATTTTATAACACAGCGAAAAAACCAACCTTCAAAACCATCACTTATCAAATTAAGTTGGTATACTTCTTGAGCAATAAAAAGTGCTTCTTTTGATGCACCTTGACTAAAGGCAAAAAGCATGTCTGTAGCTAGTTTAAGTAAATATAGGGGTTCTTGTTGTTTTATTTGAGCTTCACTTAAATTAGCAGGTAAAGATTGATATGTAAAAGAAGCAAGAAAACCACTAAGAATTGCTTCATCGGTTTCTGTAAGCAAACCGTTCTCAGTAACAGTTTGCAAAAGATATTTTATATAGTCGAAATCACTAGCTAAATGCATTAGTTTTTGCTTTTATTTTCTTTTTTACTAAGCTCGAGCACAACTGCATCTTTTATACTTTTGCATTTACTAAGGAAAGAGGTTGTAGTTCTATTGGTAGCATACAAAGGCCTACCATCTTCAGTAAAATCGGGGTTAACTACTAGGAGAACTTCCTTTTCTGCCAGACTGTGCTTAAAGGGATCCTGTCCTGACTGAGATCCTAGTATTACTAACCATTCTTTCAATGCATGTAACTCAGGATACTCGTTATTATTGTTTAGGTAATGATCTAGCATCTTAATCACTTCAGGAAATGCCTTGCTAGCACCTAAGCGAGCTATGGCTAAGCTTCTTAGCTTACCAGCATCGTCCTTTCCTTTTCTTTCTTGCTCAAAGGATTCACGTCTATAAAGATTCTTTTTGTCTTCAACATAACAGTCTGGAGGTACCCAACTACGACCAATGCCATTTGGAACATCTGTGGCCAGAGCATAGAAAAGTGCAAATTTACTACCTATACCAATATCGACAAGCTCATTACAAAGATAGCTTAATATTAACTCAACAACTTGGTCTCCTACAGGAGGCAAATAAGCTATCAGCTCATACCAGCAAGATGACCTTTCCTCTTGCATCCTTGAAATAACCCTGCACCACACTGAGTCAAACTCTTTCCTAATTTTGTCTTTAACTTGACTATGTGTGATTGAGTGTTTTGGTATATCTTTTTTTAATTTGGGTAAGTGAAAAAAAATCGTTGCTAGGGTAAGTGTCTCCACCTTAGCCTTATCACGAATAGGGAAATAAGGACACTTCTTGGGATTAAAAAGGTGCTCTTCTATACAATCCTTAACTAGATCAGAGATTTTGTCTATGCCCCTTGATTTTGCATTTTCCCAAAAGCTTACCCAAGTTTGTTGCAGTTCCTTACAAATACCTTCTTTGACTTCCTTTTTCAAAACTTCATAATTGTGTAGCTTAGGAGCAAGGTAGTGATATTGAGCAGTCATATCAAAAATTAAAGCTAACCATTTTTCAGGTCTTTTAAATTTTGTAGGGGGCAAGTCAGCTTCATGGGCAAGAAATTCCAAGGTGTGTAATGTTAGTAGATTACGCCCTTGGGCGCCAAAGCCAGTTCCTTCAAAAGCCAACCAATAAAAATAATCAACTAGTTCATCAAGTTTCTTTTTATAGTTCATAGACTCTTAATACCCACGCCAAAGTGAGTCATATTACCAACTCACGCTAACACATTTCAAAAAACTGATTCAGTACGACACAATTGCTAAATAGTTGAAACGAGGGCACCATACATAAAGTATAGTACCCATGCAAGAAATACAATATATTTTACAATGCCTTAGCCCAGCTCTTGATAAAACAACCCTAAATCAGCTAACAACAATTGTTTTAGCAATGCTATCTATGACTGGTCGTGTCACGATGCTTGGTATCTCTCGATGGACTTTTGGTCTTAGTGGTAGTTATCGTACGGTACAACGTTTCTTTAGCACCAATATTTGCTGGCTATACCTCAACTGGTACTTATTTCGTAACCATGTTTATGACCCTGATGATACCTACTTACTAGCAGGTGATGAAGTAGTAATTACTAAATCAGGTAAAGAGACTTTTGGAATTGATAGATTCTTCAGTTCTCTTTTTAATCGTGTAGTGAGGAGTATTTGCTTCTTTAGTTTATCACTGGTTAGTGTTAAAGACCGCACTGCTTACCCAATACTTAATAAGCAAATTGTACGTACTGATCAAGAAGAAGGCAATGAACCAGAGCAAAAGGAGTCTCAAGACAAGAACAATACGGGGCAGGAAGAAGCTAAAAGAGAAACACAAGATAAATCACAAGATAACAGTAAGGGTAAGGCAAAAAAGAGCAAAAGCAATAATCATAAACAACAAAAGCAGAAAAATAAAAAGAAGGCAGGACGTCCAAAAGGTAGCAAAAATAAAGACAAAGTCAATGTGAAACTACCAGTACATCTAGTATTTATAAAAACGATGATAATGCTAGTTCTGAACATATTCTTACTAAGAATGGGTATTCAGTATTTATTACTAGATGGGGCCTTTGGCGATAACAACAGCTTACAAATGGCAAGAATGTGTGGACTGTTCTTAATTAGCAAATTAAGAGTTGACTCAGCATTGTACTTTCTCTATGAAGGGAAGCAAAATAAACGAGGAAGGAAACGCAAATATGGAGAAAAGATAGATTACAAGAAGATACCTAAGGAATATCTTGAGAGTAGCACAGTAGATCTAAAAAAGAAGATTCGTACAGATATCTATCAAATGACAATGTTACACAAGGAATTTGGACAGTCTTTGAATGTAGTAGTAATAGTTAAAACCAGTATAGTAACAGGAGAAAGTAAGCATGTAATCTTATTCAGCAGTGATCTGAACATATCATACGAAAAATTAATAGACTACTACAGTTTACGTTTCCAAATAGAATTTACCTTCAGAGACGCTAAGCAATATTGGGGATTAGAAGATTTTATGAACATAAAGGAACAGCAGATAAACAATGCAGCAAACCTAGCAATGTTTATGGTGCTATTCTCAAAAGTGCTGTTAAAAAAACTAAGGTCTCAGCATCCTAATTGGAGTGTTTTGGATCTTAAAGCACACTTTAGGTCGTTCAGGTACGTACTTGAAATATTAAAACTATTTCCCAGAAACCTTGATCCTATTTTAATTCGACAACTCCTGAACAATGTTCCCAATTTGGGAGCTATTCATGATTCATAAATAGCAAAGTGAATTGTTTTGGAGTTGCCTTTTTATAGAACTGGGCTCCTAATACCTCAGTTTTCAAATAAGTTTAACTTTCCATAAAGCGCTTCTGTTTTGTGATTGAGAATGTCATAGGTATTGGACTCTGTAAAGCATTTATTTTCAAATACCATTATACACAAAGCAATGTTTGCAGTAATAGACTTTGAATTTATTGATTAATGCCTAAAATATGATATGCTTAGGAAACACAAAAAGGAGTATTTTACCTATTAGAAAGGTATATTCTATATATGCAAAAGAATAAGTTTTTGATCCTTACAATAATACTTATAACAGCTTTACTAACAACTGGTAGTGCTTATGAAGTTATTAATAAGGAAGATTTGAGATTTCTTATTAAAGAGTTTGTAATAGCTAATTTACCAGAACCTGTAGGAGAGGTGGTTCATACTATTAAGGGAGCCTCTGAAGATTCAAAAGTAGGGATCTTATTGTGGTTAGATAAAAAAATAGATCATGCAATATCTAGAAACGATTTTGGAAAGGTTGAGCGCTATCAAGCCATTTATACTTGTTTGGGAAATAATGATTGTCAAAATCTTTACCAGTACCAACAGTCCTATAAATTTAAGTTATCTGAAGACGCTCAAATTCTTGGGGCACTCGTAGATACAATTATTGTACTAAATAATCAGCCGGAAAAGGTTACTAGTACAATTGTATTAGAAGAAGGCCAAACCTACACTATAAAAGCTAGTGGTATTACTAGTCCTTGGGGCAACCTTGATGAGGGTGTGGATGCTGTTTGGTGCTATCATGAGGGGAACTGTGGAGCTGAAGGTCAATCTTGGAACCATCTGCGTATTGATGGTCAAGGAATGTCTGATATAGCAGGTTCCCAAATTCCTTATAATCCTAGTCATGTATATCAAGTGCAGTACCAAGGAAAAGGAGATCTACTTGCCTTTTGGATGCTTGATGCTGTGGATAGTTCTGAAGATAACCGTGGTTCTATCCTTGTAGAAATTTTCCAGTAAGGCTGCTAATTACTTGGTTATGTGAGGGTTCAAAATTTTGAGTCCTTTAATGTATTTGGTAGGGGCGTATTGCAATGCATCCCTACCGAGCTTTAGACAAAACATTATTTATTGTGCAGCAGGGTCTAGTTTAAGTATTTGAAAACCAGCAGGATACTGAGGACAAGTTTTTTCATAGGGCCTGTTTCCCAAGTAGCGTTCCCACTCTGCTCGAGTAAAATTACGACCAGCAAAATAACAAAGCCTCTCTAGCCAAGAATCTTCATCTACATCCCAAATCATTAGCATGTTATCCCAGCGGTCATTGGGGTTATCTGCACCACCTGACACTGCACTCTTACCATCTGGTGAGAAAGCAACTGAAAGCACACTAGCACTATACCTCTGCCAACCTTCACCAATTGTTGTTCCTGTAGATACATCCCAAATCCGTAGACTTGTATCAGCGCTGGAAAAATTATCAATACCTTGACGCAAAAGGAAAGTTCTATTACGTAAAATATTCTTACTACCACTAACTGAAACCACTCTTTCACCGTTGGGTGAAAAAGCTACGCTCCAAACAGCATCATTATGCCCTTGCCAAGCACTGCCTATGGGCTTACCAGTTTCTAAATCCCACAAATGCATGGTTTTATCTGCACTACCAGATACTACTCTTTTGCCATCAGGAGAAAAGGTTACGCTCAAAACAGCATCACTATGCCCTTGCCATGGTTCTCCAAGGGCTTTGCCAGTTTCTACATCCCACACCTGTAAAGTATTGTCTGCACTACCAGATACTACTTTTCTGCCATCAGGAGAGAAAGTTACACTCCAAATAATATCACTATGCCCTTGCCAAACTTGTCCTATAAGCATACCAGTTTCCACATCCCACATCCTAAGAGTTTTATCCCAGCTACCAGAAACCACTTTTTTACCATCAGGGGAAAAAGCTACGCTGGTAACAATACTGCTGTGTCCCTTTAGCGCTTCAATTAAAGATACCCCCGTTTGGGCATCCCAAATTCTTATGGTGCTATCACTGCTACCAGAAGCTACCTTACTGCCATCAGGAGAAAAGGCCACACTCCAAATAGCACTGCTATGTCCTTGCCATGCTTTACCTATTGGCTCTTTAGTTACTGTGTCCCATAAGCGTATAGTATTATCTTCGCTGCCAGAAACTATTTTTTTGCCATCTGGTGAGAAAGCCACACTCAAAATGGTATCAGTATGACCTTGGTATGAATCATCTATTAATTCACCAGTTTTTGCATTCCAGAAACGGACAGTATTATCCTTGCTACTAGAAACTACTTTTTTGCCATCAGGGGAAAAAGCTACGCTCTCAACAGAATCACTGTGTCCTTGCCACACTCTTATAGGTTTGGCCTTTTCTACTTCCCACAAACGTATTGTGTTATCTCTACTACCAGAAATCACTTTTTTGCTGCTAGGGGAAAAAGCTACGCTCTCAACAACATTACTATGTCCTTGCCATGGTTCGCCTATGGGCTTACCAGTTTCCGCATCCCACAAATACAAAGTGGTGTCCGCACTGCCAGAGATTAACTTCTTACCATCAAAAGAGAAGTCTAGACTCAAAACAGCATTACTATGTCCTTGCAATGTACTTATAGATTGACCAGTTTCCGTATCCCACAGATGTATGGTGTTATCCCAACTGCCAGATGCTACTTTTTTACCATCAGGAGAAAAGGTTATGCTTGCAATTGCATCTAGATGCCCTTGCCATGGTTTACCTATAGACTTCCCAGTTTCAACATCCCATAATACAATGGTGTTGTCCCAGCTACCAGAAGCTACCTTTTTGCCATCAGGAGAAAAAGCTATGCTCTCAATGACATCACTATGCCCTCGCCATGTAGCTATAGACTTTCCAGTCTTTACATCCCACAAACGCAAAGAATTGTCACTACTGCCAGAAACTACCTTGCTATTGTCTGGGGAGAAAACTACGCTGTAAACATCTGTACTGTGCCCCTTCCATGTATTTATAGATTCACCAGTCTCTGTTGCCCATAAACGTAAGGTACTGTCACCACTGCCAGAGATAGCCATTTTGCCATCTGAAGAAAAGTCCACACTATAAACGTCTGCGTTATGACCCTGCCATGCATCCCCTAAAGCTACAACTGCCTCTGCTTTGAAATCCCACAAGCGCACAGTTGTATCGCCATTGCCAAATGCCAATTTGGTACCATCTGGAGAAAAGGCTAAGCTAGTAACTACGCCACCATGTCCTTCCCAAGGTTTACCTATAAGTTCACCTGTGTCTACTTTCCAAAAACGTATAGTATTATCAGAACTGCCAGAAGCCACTATTTTACCGTCTGGAGAAAAGGCCAAACCCTCAATGACATCATTATGCCCTTCCCAAGGTTCACCTATGGGCTTGCCAGTTGCTACATCCCACAAGCGCACAGTATTATCACTGCTACCCGAAACTACCCTTTTGCCATCTGGTGAAAAGGCTATACTATAAATGTCGGCAGTATGTCCTTGCCATGGCTCACCTACGGGCTCGCCAGTTTCTGCATCCCACAAGCGTAAGGTGTTATCCCAACCACCAGAAAGCACTTTCTTACCATCTGGCGAAAAAGTGACACTAAGAATAAAATCCTTATGCCCTTTCCATGGTTCACCTATGAGCTGCCCAGTTTCCACATCCCACAAACGTACAGTATGGTCTCCACTACCGGAAACTACTCTTTTACCGTCTGGAGAAAAAGCTACACTCTCAACAACCTCTGTGTGTCCTTGCCATGGACCACCTATAGGCTCACCAGTTTCCGCATCCCACAAACGTAAGGTATCGTCCCAGCTACCAGAAATTACCCTTTTACCATCTGGCGAAAAGGCTACACTTCTAACAGTATCGTTATGTCCTCGCCACAAATCACCAACTAATGAAGCACTCTCTATATCCCACAGTAGTAAGGCACTACTACTACTTGAAATAACTCGTTTACCGTCTGGAGAAAAATCCACGCTCCTAATACTCCTAACAGGTCCTTCAAGAAATCCTTGCATTACAACATTAAGATGGTTAATATTTTGTACCATGCGAAGCACATTGTCAGTGCTTTCAATACCTCCTTTTACCTTAGTAGCTTGCACAGCCAGTAGCGCTGCTGTATCCAAATAACCATTGGTATCATTTGGATCTTGTAACGCAGCTTGTGATTGCACCATTAGCTGACGAGTCAGGGCTGTGTCAGATTGCTCCCTTGCATTTACCCCAAATAAAGTTGCTAAACTTGCCAGTACAAGGGCAACAATAGCAAAAACACTTACACCAATAGCGATGCTGCGCTGCCTACGTTTTTTGCGAGCAACCTCTTTAATCTGCTGTCTAGTGCTAGCCTGAATAAAGCTTTGTACTCTTTTTTCAATCCTTTCTTGATAGCTCTTTAAATACTCTTCTGCTTGCAACAGTTGCTTACCTCTTAAAAGTATGCTCTTATCTTGACTGGAATTACGCAGGAGGGAAAATAAAGTAAAATAGGGCTCAATCAAAACCAAGGAGCCCTAAGATGAGTCTAACACAAAGGATAGTTAAAGCACTAGAAGCCATATTGAAAGCAGTTGAGGCAAGTGGTTCTTCAGCCATGGCAGATGGAATGGACTGTGCACACGATACTATCTATAGAGCATTGTTAATAGACTCGATTTTAGCAAAGGTAAGTGAGATAGCCATAGGCTTAAAAATGCTGGTAGGTGGACTTGAAGGGGGCTACTTGGTTCTTGATGATACAGTAATAGCCAGATCAGGAAGGGGAAAAATGTGGCTACCGAAATTACGAGATGGCAATGGACACTATTGCTATGGTTTCGGGATAGTGCTGCTGATCTGGACAGATGGTAAAGTGCGAATACCGTTAAAGATCAAACTTTACTTTGGAGAGGTAAGTAAGCAAGAACTAGCATTGGAGCTATTAGCATGGGCAAAAGAAAAAGGGCTAAAACCTGATTATGTACTATTTGACTCATGGTACGGTTCAAAGAAGATTCTGAAGCAGATACATGCCTACGGTTGGTCGTTTGTGACGCGATTAAAGAGGAACAGAGTGCTGCGAGGAAAGCAGTTGAAAAGGCATAGAGGACCCTACTGGACAAAAGTAGGAAAGCTAAGAGGAATGGACTTTGAAGTGAAGATAGTGAGGAGAGGGAAGAAATACTATGTGACAAACGATTTAGAGCTAGAGGACAAAGAGATAATAGGGCATTATAAGGTGAGACAGGGAATAGAAGAGGTGATAAGAGGGCTAAAGCAAGAGCTAGGGTGGCAAGGATTCAGATATAGAACAGAACAAACAATAGGAGGGCATTTAGGGTTAGGAGTAGTAGCTTATGGGCTTATAGAGGTAGCTCGTAGAGAGAGCAAGCAATCATTTTACAGATACCGTAGGGGACTAATCTCTGGTCGCATTGACCCACCTCTAGACCTTCTGGACTCGCTTCCTCAAGCTGCGTAATTCCAGTCTTGACTGCTTTCTTGCCACTCTTCCACTGTCGGACGCACACGATTTTGCCAAATTCTGAAATCCCTGTCAGCATCTACCCACTCTTTAAGCTGTTGCCAACTTCGAATTAGTGCCTCATGGATGACTTCCACAGCTTCTTGTTGAGTGTCTTCTGCTGAGTATGTAGTGACCAATCTTTCATTAGCAAGTTCAGTGACCAAGGGCCAATTCTCTTCTCCAACTAATTCTTTAGTGCTAACTTGTCTAGTATCTTCAGTACCTTCTCCCGGTCTTACTAATTGGGTAAAAATATGCTTTAGTTGTTCTTGTTCTTTTAATTTAAATTTGCCAAAAACCTCTTGAGCATGGCGAGCTAGGGCACCTTCAACCTTGCCAATAGCTTGGTAAGCCTCATGAGTTAAACTGGGTCTTTCTTGTTTTTCCCAAAGTAGAGTGAGGGCAAACTCCAAAAGAGGTAAGCGTCCTGCTAAGTCTTTTTCATTTTTACTGGTAAGCACATCATCTAAGATGGTGTCAGCTAAACCTTCTTCTAAACTAACACCCTGCCTTTTAGCAGGCTCTACTATAGCCTCGAACAACTCTTTTCGAGTCATAGCCGTAAGTGTTGATATAGCTTGGTTTAGTACTTTGCCAAATTCGTCGTGACCAAGAGCATAACTCATAAAATCTGAACGTATCGTTAGCATTAATCTAAACTGTTGGATATCTTCTTTTATTAACTGGGTAATCTGGTTCAGGAAATTATATTGCTGCTCTTTATCAGTATTTAAGGTAAAGACTTCCTCGAACTGATCAATGACCATTATTAAAGGCCTATCTTTTTCATTAAGGATACTTTGTATTATTCTAGATAGCTTCAGCTCATTCTTTTTGAGCTTTTCAGCAATAGCTTCAGCTTCAGTAAGCTGGTCTGTAAAATTATCCTTAACGTGCTTAACTAAAGCATAGGCTAGTTGATAAAAGGGATCTGCTTTGGGTCTGCAACTAGCAATTAGCCAGTTCTCTTCTCTTAACTGTGGCAGCACTCCAGCAAACACAACTGAAGATTTACCACTACCACTATTACCCATCAAGGCTAGTAATGGTTTATGTTTAATAGTTTCAACAAGCTCTTCTATTACCTTCTTGCGACCAAAAAAGTAAGGTTTGTCCTTTTCTAGAAAAGCAGACAGGCCCTTGTAGGGACATTTGAAGCCAACAGCTTGTAGTTGTGGGCACACTTTTAGTAAAACTGTGCTGGGTATCATAAGTGACACCAAACTAGCTATTCCTTCATGGCTACCTACTACCATGCCTACTACACCAGCAAGTTTTATATCGATAACAGGAGCACCACTAAAACCTTCTACTATAAAAGCAGGATCCGTTTTCCAACCTTCTAATTGCACTAAACCATTGGCTTGAGGCAATACAATCCTTCCTCTCGCTGGCTTACCCTGATCAAAATTCTGAGGGAAACCAAGGGTACGAAACTCATTGCCTTCATCATATTTTCCTAAAAGAAGGACGGGCTCTATATTACTGATAGGTCTTTCAAGTTCTAGCAAAGCTATATCAAAAGCACCTTTGATTCCTGTTTTCTTTACTTCATTTTCATCCATAGCTAGCCAAAACACTACCTTAGACTTTAGTGTTTCAACGTCTGGCTTGCCTGTGAAAGGAAAATCTAAGTATATGGTTTCACTAGGTTCCTCGTTAGCATCCTTTTCTTTGTTAAGGGTCTGATTAACTACGTGGGCACAGGTTAGAATATATTTTTCTGTTACTAAGAAACCTGTGCCTACAATTTTACCATCAGCTTTTTTAAGCCGAGCTGTAGCGTTTAGAAAGATATCAATATTTGTCACAAACTATCCTAAAAATTTCAATAATTTAAATTAAACTTAGAACACCGTATAGGGCTAAAAAACTAAAGTTCAATGGGATTTTGATTTATTAACTCCAACCTCAATAACTCGGTTTTTAATACTAAGTTATCCTAAGTTTAGGTATGCCTTGTTAGATGCAATTTATTATTACATATAGAAGTAAACAAATGAATGAGAATTATTCATATAAGAGTTTAGTGTTTTATAGGCCGTTGAGATACTCTTTATGGTTGTTTTTGAGCGCAATTTCTAAGTACTAGTCTTCGTTTCTGCTTAATTTCAACTTAATATTAATTCTTAATCGTGTTTATCTACCTTATTTTAGGGAGAAAATTTTATGAATTACTACTTTAGGAAGAGGTTAAAGTCGCAAACCAATTTTAGGCTTGCAATTTGGTTACCATGCTTACTATGCACTCTAGCAGCCTTTTTATTCTTGGTGTCTTGCACAAGTAAATCTACAATATCTGATGTTGATATAGAGACAGTAGAATTAATAGACACAGACGAAATAATAATAATAGCTCAACCCAGCAATGAATCTATTTTAAATAATTTATCTGAAAGCGCTAAAGTGGGCGAGGTAGGCAAATTCACTATAAAACAAAAAAATAAATTTGGGCCAAACGATGAGTACTGGTTAACCCTAAAATTTGCAAGCTGTTACGATAACCCTGTAATTATTGCCTACCCACCTTCCTATAGGGGTGGACATCCAACTACAGTTCACTTCAGGAATGTGGAGAAGTGCCAAGCTGAAGTACAACTTAATGAATGGGAATACCTGAGCACGCCAAGAAGAAACAATGGCTTCCATAAAAAAGAGGATCTAAGCTACATAGTTCTTGAACAGGAAAGCACCAATTAGATAACGGTGTGGTAATGGAAGCAGGCATAGTTGAAAATGTACAGCAAGGTTTTAAGTTGCAAACCCTAGCCTCTTTTCAAGACTTACTGATAGAACCTATTGTCCTAACTCAATCACAAACCTATACAAGTCCACAAGCAGTACTAACTCGTCAAAGAAATGTTAGTACCACAGGATTTGAAGTAAGACTTCAAGGAGAAGAAGCTTGTGAAATTCTGCAAAGTGCTGCAAAAGGGGAAGATTGCCCAGCGACACAAAACCCTGAATCGGTTGGTTATATAGCAATTTCTCTAGGCTCCGTGACTGCACAAGACGGCAAAGCAGATACTATTGTAGGCCTTACAAATTTAGCAGGTCCTAGAAAAATCCCAAATTGGCACAAAGTTCCACAAGGACATTGGCCTTACCTTCGTTTCCCTTCCAAACTTACAGGCAAGAAAAAGCACCTTATGTTTTTGGCTAGTTTGCAAAGTTTTAATGATAGTGATACTGCAGGGTTACGTTACCACAACTTGAAAAATGATAGTGTTAGGGTACTTATAGAAGAAGAACAATCTCAAGATAGAGAACGTAATCATGACATAGAACAAGTTGGCTACATGGCAATAGCAGGTGAAAGGTTCCTAACAGGTACTCCTATTAAGTTCAGAACAATCTTTCCACAAACCAGTAATTGTGCAGAGGTTGCCGTGGGTGAAAGTTGCAGTGTGACAATTGCTTTAGAGCACAATAAGGATGCTACTATAAAGGGCTTTGGTTTTAACCTTGTAGCCAGTCCAGGTATCTTTACACTTAGTAATAATGTCACAGTAGGAGATTTGCCTAGTGACTGTAGTGTAAGTGCAGTAACAGCGTACAAAGCAATAATTGGTTTATGCACTGTCAGTAATGAGTTTGGTGGTGATGGTACTCTAGTCACACTAAACCTAGAGCGTAGTGCTGATGGAGATGCCATTTTTAGTGTAGAAAATGCCAAGGTAACACTACTCAACAATGAAACTATAGCAGTTGAGGGAGAGAATTTAGAAATAGCAGCACCCTAGAGATAGTTTCAAATATAGTTACCCAGAAAAATCTTTTCCCTTTTTTCCAAAAGAGGAAGAAAATAGGAAAAACTACCAAAAATCAATGCTTTTTAAGCAATAAAATACCTACTGCCCAATGTAATCTTCTTTGCTAAATGAACTATAAACTTATGCCAAACTTGCTTACTTTCCCCCTAAACCACTACTCAAATCATTAGCTCTTCTGGCACTGGTGTTTTATAAAACTCAAATGCCTCCCTCAACCTTTTTATCTCTTTCTTCATTACTCCCTTGGTTTCCTCTACTTTCATTGGTATCTCCTGTACCACCACCTCTAAATGCTTCTTTAGGTCTGCTTGCGTTCCCCAGCATTTATTGTGTATGTATTCCTTCTTTATGTACTTCCATAAACGTTCTATTGGATTGAAGTCTGGTGAATATCCTGGTAGAAATTCTAACCTCAACCATTTTGAGTTCCTCTTTGCCCACTCTTGTAACCACTTTGCCCTGTGAAATGGTGCATTGTCACATATAAGCATTATTTTTGCTTCCCTCATCTCCCTTTTCATATGACAGATAAACCTTCTAAACCTCTGCGCATTTACCTTAAACTTTGTTAGCACCCCATGGAACTCTCCTGTCCCTAACTCTAATGCCCCTATCAAGTTCACTCTTCCATGTCTGCCATAGTTCTTGATCTCTACTTTTTCTCCTACCAGCCCCCATGTGCTCGTTAGTGTCCCCTGCGTTTGGAACCCTACTTCATCTTGGTAAAATATCCTCCACCCTGCTTTTATCTGGTCTTCGTACAGCTTTGGTAGTGTTTCTTGTATCCACTTTCGCCTCTTCTCTTCATTCTTTCTATACAACAAATGTACTGCTTTATTAAAACTTAATCCTAGTTTCCTTAGAAGCTCTGGTAGATACTTTACTGAAAAACATATTCCAAAAAGGCTTTCGATAAGGATAAAGACCTTTCTAGCAATCCAAACTTGTTGATTAAACTCTGTGATTACCTTCTTGATTAGCTCCAGTTGCTCTTTAGAAAGTTTAGGTTGTCTACCAGTTCTTTGTTCATCTTCTAAACTAAGCGATTTTTCAAACTTTTTTCGCCAGTTTCTTACTGTTTTTACTGAAACGCCAAACATCTCTGCTACAAGCTTAATATCTTTGCCTGAGTACAGAGCTATAAGGGCTTGAGTGCGTAGTAAGGCATCAGCATTGTTTCCCTTTTTATACCGACGACGTAGTATTTTTAGTTCTTCTAGTTTTTGTTTGTTATCATTATTTGCCATGATCAATCTCCTTTGGGTTATTATTGGGATTATCATGGCATTATTTTCCCTACTTTAGGGAAAGAATTTATCTGGACATCTATAAAAGTATTGCTAATTGAAAATCACCACAAAACAAACGTACAAACCACCCACCTAATTATTTATACGCTATTTACAAGACACCATTAATGAATGAAAATACCTGTCTACAAGCACGTGCTTGTAGGGGTTCAAGATCTTGAACCCCTACGATTGATGCCCATAAGACCTCAGAAGGACTTTTAAAGATTTGGGCTCTATAGCACATTCTAATTTCTCCCATACTTTGGTACGAACCAGAAATATCTTGACTTTTTTAAAACCACTAAGGAGTAATAAAGGTGAAACAAAAATATTTACTGACTGTAACTACAGTCTTTCTTAGCTTATTGCTAATTCTAATTGCTTGTTTTAGGTCTTCCAAAACACCTGAAACTAAAAAGTTTGCTAGTGTAAACCTAAATGTATCTAGTGAGGTAGTAGAGGGAGAAGTTTTACTAGCAATACAGAATCTAGAGCTTTTAGGAGTAATGGGTAAGCAAGGCAGCGTGGTACCAGTAGCAAAAGAAACTGTATCTGGCACTGTAAAGATGGGTTTTGTAGCCCTAACCCCTGTAAAAGGTGAAGTAGTGTCACTAGTTTTTCGTTCTCTAGGCAATAACCCTCAAGTTACCGTTAGTAGTGCCAAGGGCACTTCACCCTCAAGAGACCGTAAAGAAATTGAAGTTACTACAAATGGCTTGCAGGTTTTAAATTACAACCCTCTTGCTAGTCACGATGCTGAAGCATTGACAGGTGACTTTCTAGCGAAAAACCAATCTCTAAGCCACCAAAATATTACTAGCCAGATTACTCCTGAAGCAAGTTTCGTTAATTTCCCTCTAGGTGATGTCAACCAAAATAGTGAGATTGACTTTGAAGATGCTATAGAAGCTTTGAGCATTCATTATGGAGTAACCGATAATCCACCAAGTGATTACCAGCTTTACCATGCCGATGTGAATTGTTCTGGTAAGGTAGAGTTTGACAATGCAATTGACATATTGCTTAAGCTTTATGAACTTATTCCTAGTGCTAAGTTGGTTGTTTGTCCTAAGAAATTAGTGCTTGAAACAGGGCAAACGGCTTTAGTATTAGCAGGTAATGCTGGTAAGGGGACACTGCCTAATATTAATCTAAGTGGTAACACAGGAATAATTAGTGATGTTTCAGGTACTCAAGCAGTGGGCAAAGCCTATAAGGTTACCGCACCATCTGGTGGTTTGAATGGCAATATCAAGTTTGATGCTGGATCTGCTGGTAGTGGGAATGTGGGAATTTTGGTTTTTGATCCTACTGGTGGACCAGATTTCCTTATTAATAGCCCTAATGATGGTGCTACTGTTGCTGGAGCAGTGTTCTTTTCGGTACAACCGCTAAAGTTTGTTTTCTTTGAGGCTAGTGGAGTAGAGCTAGCAGTAGATGCTCGGGGTGAGGATGCTTTTAAAGTTTTCTTACTACCCGAGGATTTTCCTGAAGGACCACTAGAATTAACTGCCCGTGTAATTGGCACAAATGCCAAGCAATCTAAGCAAACTATTACTGTAAATGTGGTGAATAATCCACCTGAAAGTGCTACTGTAACAGCGGATGGGGCTATTTTGGGTACACAGGAGCAGAATGGAGCTATAAGTACACTAAGCATACCTGCTTCTTGTGGGGTTGATGGTGCTAATGTTAGTTTTGAAGCTCGTACCAAAGAGCAGGTTAAAGCTGCTACAGGGGTAGATTATGATGCTTTAGGAGTCACTTTTCTTGGTGCTCAAGAGGTTAATTCTAGTAAAGATTTAAATTGCTATCTAGGGATTTCCTCTGGTGGATTTGGGCCTATGGTGCAACCTAGGCAGATAGTAGCTAACTATGTAATTGTGCCTGATGGTAATGGTGATGGTGTCGGAGAGTTAGTAGTGATTAATACTGCTAGTGTAGCACCCAATGGAGATGTAGTTTCTAACCCTGTGCCACGAATGCAACTGGCAGAAGCAATTACAGTACAAACTTCAAAATCTTCTAACTTGCGAACGTCACAGACAAGCACAATTAGCGCTCCTCCTGGCACACTTCTTACACTAGAAGGTACTGGCTTCATTGAAAATGATTTTGTGGGTAATGTAGCTATTTTTGAGTCTCAGGTTACCTCTGAAACATTGACTTTACCAGTCTACCTATTACCCAAGGATGAGATTGGACAGCAATTGGTTTCAGTGTTTATTCCACCCTTGGCTACTGGTCCTGCAAAGTTAACATTGAAAAATAGGGGAAAAAATACTGTTGTTAGTAACATGAACATCGACATAGAAACAGCTGTGCCGCTTGAATCTGGATCAATAGCAGTTATTCAAAGATTTCTAATAGAGTTCATTTTTCTTTTAAAAGATATTGATGATGCAGTGTTAGATGAACAATTCAACCAGTCTATCAGTAACCTACAGCAACTAAGGGCAATATTTTCAGAAATACTCAATATAATTTCATTTGATGGATTAAGATCTGAATTTGAGGAGCAAGTACATAGTCCAGAAGTAGAAGAAATAATAGTTTTTCTTGAGCAAATAGCATCATTTTTGCAAGAATCCCAGAAAAGCTCTCAGGACTTGTTAGATTGTGATGGTAGTCTTTTCTTTGAAGATGAATGTGCTGTGCGCTTGGCATATATACTGGCAACTTTTGGGGATTTTCTTGCTCAGCAAGAGCAGCGTTTTAATAAAGTTGATTTTCTATACAAATGGTTTGATAAAGAAAATCACCGACAAATATTGCTAGATGTTGCTGCTGTTGTTGTGAACACAAGAGATTATAGTTTAGGTTCACTGTCTAGATCTTCTAGCAAACTTAGTACCCTTGCTGATAGTGATTGTGAGGTGCCTCTAGATGAAATACTTGATGATCCGTTTGTAAAAGAAGCTCTTAATGAAACTTTTAGACGATCTTTCGATAGAAATAGATGGGTTAATGGTTATGATGACTTTCTAGATGCTTGTAATTCTGAATCGGAACAGGACTTTTCTGCTCACGAAGAAAGTGTAACAGTAGAATGGTGTGGTGGCGATGGTGGCGGTTTTGTAGCCACCCATGTTTCAGGTGACCATTTTGCAGTTCCTTTTGAGCGTACCTTGGGTCCGGGTCCGTCATGTATACCAGTGTTGGAGGCACATACTCACCCTTGGAATCCTGATCCTGAAGAAGAAGATGTAGCAGGGGATATATTGTCTTGTGGTTCACAAAATGAGCCATTTGATGTTGTCTCTCAAAGACCAAGCGATCATGATTTTAAGAACAGTGAGATCAATGATACAGCTGATGTAATTCTTTTTGGAGACAAGGATACTGGTTTTTATGATCAGGATGGCAATTTTAAACTGGAGCCGAGTATAACACCAGTTGATGATAAGCCAGTCAAGCTGCCCCCAAGTTTTTGTGAAAAAAGGAAGCCTAAAGACTCTTGCGAAAGAGATTCCAAGGGATGTAACCCAGATCCAGACCCAGATCCAGACCCAGATCCAGACCCAGATCCAGACCCACCGCCGCCACCACCTCCGCCGCCACCAGACCCAGACCCAGACCCGCCACCACCACCGCCGCCAGACCCAGACCCGCCGCCACCACCACCACCACCTCCTCCTCCTCCGACTCCGCTTCCAGATGACCCACTACCACCTCCACCAGTACCAGCATGTTTTCCTGACGATTCAAATGATAATAACTTTATAACTGGGATGGGTGCGGGTGGTCTGATAGACCCTGGTGGTAATAGTTGCGGGAATACTACTGTTGGTTCAGCAGGAGCCAATATTGCAAGTACACAAGGCTTGCAGACAACTACCTTATTTGAGGATTTGGCAAAACGTATTACTGTAAAGTTCTTTTCAGCAGGTAGACCCCTACCTTTTGATGGTGTTACAAATTCAAGTGGCTATTTCTTCACGCCTATAATTCCTGAAGGTCAACCCTTTACGGCTATTGCCACAGATAAAATAACCAATGAAAAGCGCACCATTACTGGTACTGGTCCTACTATTGGTGAATCAGTTTACATATTCTTTGACTTTTCTCCACTAAATAATTCCCCAGTAGCTAATGCTGGTAACAATCAATCAGGTGATGTTGGTACCTCCATTAATCTAGATGCTAGTGCTTCTTATGATTTGGACGAAGATTTTCTAGTTTATAGCTGGGAGCTTATTTCTTCACCAGCAAACAGTAATACCTTTCTTACTAATACTCAGGATATGAATACAAGTTTTATTCCTGATCTAGTAGGTGAGTACAAAGTTCAACTTAAGGTATTAGACTTTTTAGATGAAGATATAGATACTGTTACAATTTTAGCTGGAGCTGGTTCTAATACTCTACCCACTGCTAATGCTGGGGTGGATCAAACTGTTACTCAAGGTGATGAAGTAAAACTTAATGGTAGCCAGTCAACAGATGCAGATGGAGATGCTCTTACTCATAGCTGGCAACTTATTAATAAACCCTCAACTAGCAGTACACAATTGATTAATAGTCAAGGTACTAGCCCTACATTTATGGCAGATGTTGTTGGTCAGTATGAAATTGAATTAACCGTTTCAGATGGTAAAGACAGTGATACTGATGTGGTTATAATAACAGCAGAAGAAGATAGTATTATTGACATAAGCTCTAACACTAACATTACTGGTACACTTAATAGTGGTGATGTACATTTTTATGCTTTTGAGGCTACTGCTGGAGATAAATTCAATGTAGCTTTCTTAGGTGAGAATTTTACCACCAATGTAGGTATTGTTGTTGAAGATCCAAACAATAATAATCTTGCATCCGTGTCTACACGTAATTATGGAGAAACCTCTCGTGGTTTTGATATTTTGACTACAGGCTTACACATTATAAACATTATTTCAGGCACATCTACTGGTAACTACACTTTAGGCTTATCAAAAATTAATGAACCTATTCCTGCCGATCTAGATACAGAATTATCAGGTAATTTTACTGTTTTGGGTAGCCATCAACTTTACAGCTTTACAGCACCAGAAAGTGGGCTAGTTGGTTTTGAGATAAATCAGTGGCGATAGGTAGGGCCTTGCGGCCTTTCCCTCGCCCCAAACGGAGCGTGCGACTTTCACCGCACTCCGCTTTCCAAGTCCATCGCATGTACTGAGTATGGGAAGACTCATCTTTCGATGCCAAGGTGCACTAACAGTCTTACAACTGTTATCATCTGCTTTCCTTGGTTTATCTCTTTTCATACCTTTCCTTACCATTTTCTCTGGTAGTCCTTCACCTTGTCCTTGCCATTACGGCTAGGCTTTTGGCTACTACGCTACCTCCGTCCTCTATATCACCTGCTGGCATTTTCGCATCCTAAAGGAATTTGTGATATAGAGTTCCCTAATTCCGAAAGAGGATATTATAGCACCCCTTAGCTGCCTGCTTTACGCCGAGTGGAGTTTAGAAACAGTCTTTAATGAGAAGGAAGTCATTAAAGCAACCACTTTCCCGTTTTGGGCAGAGCGTATCAGCCAGTTTCGCTCTTCACGCATAACGACGCTATAAGTCTTAGGTAAGACTAGGACACAGGTTTCTCTCGTCAGCATAGGGTACAGGGCTCGCTTCCTTCCCCCTGGACTGGCTCGAAGGTCGGATTCTTTGTCAGTGGGCTTCCCACCCTAGGATGTGCCACATCCTAACGCAGGCCACTCAGCCCTCATATCACTGTTCAAATATGTCTCTCAATAAGAAATACCTTCTTTCGTTAGTAGGCGCACTCCTTCAACATCACAATCGTGGACAATGGCACAGCTTAATGACATTAATGGTGCTAGCGATAATGATGATGATGTTATTATTGGTAGAACCAATTCTAGCCTACGTCAAATTGAAAGCTATAGACTTCTTTCTGGAAATGGTGAGTACATAATTGATGTTTCACCTACCTATTACAATAGTAATACCTTTGATGTAGGTACACTAGCTAATTACACGGGTGAATGGAATTTTAAAATTAAATCACCACCAATAACTGATATAAGTCCTAATACTAATGTTACTGGTACTCTCAATAGTGGTGATGTACACTTTTATGCTTTTGAAGCTACTGCTGGAGATAAATTTAATGTAGCTTTCTTAGGTGAGAATTTAACCGCTGATGTAAGCATTGTAATTGAAGACTCAAGTAACAATGTCCTTAAATCCATATCTACACGTAATTATGGGGAAACTTCTCGTGGTTTTTATATTTTGACCACAGGTCTACACATTATAAGTATTTCAGGTGCTTCTACCGATAGTTATACCTTAGGTTTATCAAAAATAAATGAACCTATTCCTGTAAATCTAGATACAGAATTATCAGGTAACTTTACTGTTCTGGGTAGTCATCAACTTTACAGCTTTACATCACCAGAAAATGGACTTACTGGTTTCGAAATAAGTCATCCCTCAACGTCACAATTGTGGGCAATGGCACACATTAATGAGGTCAATGGTGTTGGTGACATTATTGGTGCTACTGATTCTAGCATACGTCAAATTGAAAGCTCTAGGAGTCTCTCTGGAAATGGTGAGTACATCATTGACCTTTCTCCTACCTATTACAATAGTGATGTCTCTGATGTGGGTGCACTAGTTAATTACACGGGTGAATGGAATTTTCAAATTAAATCACTACAAATAACTGATACTGAGATAAGTCCTAATACTAATGTTACTGGTACCCTCAGCGGTGATGTAAATTCTTATGTTTTTGAAGCTACTGCTGGGGATAAATTTAATGTAGCTTTCTTAGGCGAGAATTTAACCACTGATGTGAATATTGTAGTTGAAGACCCAAATAACAATACTCTTGGGTCTATAACATCTTATCCAAGTAGTGCAGGTAGTTATGGAGAGACTGGTCTACGTGGTTTTGATATTTTGACTACAGGCTCACACACTATAAGTATTATCTCAGGCGCATCTACTGGTAGCTACACTCTAGGTTTATCAAAAATAAATGAACCTATTCCTGTAGATCTAGATACAGAGTTATCAGGTAATTTTACTACTTTGGGTAGTCATTGAGGTGAACCCAATTGATCGGACAAAAAATTAAGGTTAATTAAGACCTACTAAAATAATAACAAACTGAGATTACATTGTTTGTAAGCTCGATAACAGTTTGCTCTGTTGTTATTGGCTTAGTTTTTCCTTTCTGTAAACTAACTCAGGTGTTTTGTACTGCAATGATTGATGTGGACGTTCACTATTATAAAATTGCAAGTACTTTCCTATTTCTTCCCTTCCTTGCTCAATATTTTTGTACTCCTTAAGGTATACCTCTTCATATTTTACAGTTCTCCACAACCTTTCTGTAAATATATTATCCATGTATGAACCTCTTCCATCCATGCTGATTGCTATTTCATTTGCCTTCAATATATCTGTAAACTCATAACTCGTGTACTGACTACCTTGATCTGTATTGAATATCTCTGGCTTCTCTCCTTCCAATGCCTCTTCTAATGCTTCTATACAGAACGTTGCTTTCATGTTACTTGAAACTTCCCATGAGACTACATAACGGCTATACCAATCCATTACTACTACCAGATAGCAATACCCTCCTTGTAAACGTATATAGGTGATATCACTAGCCCATACCTGATTTGGTTTGTTTATGATTTTGTTTTTCAGAAGGTATGGGTAAATTTTGTGTCCTTCCTTTGGTTTACTTAATTTGGGCTTGGCATAAATTGCTTGCAAACCCATCAGGCACATCAAACGATATACTCTTTTGTGATTGACTTTATAGCTTTCTCCATTGAGCATTGCTGTTATCTTACGATAGCCTAGAAAAGGATGATCTGTATATAACTCATCTATCCTTTGCATCAACTTTTCATTGAGATCACTGATTCCTGTAGGTCGATAGTAATAACTACTACGATTCAGGTTCAGTAACTCACATTGTTTAGTAATGCTCAATTGAGGGTGCTTTGGGTCAACTATCAACATACGTTCCTCTTGGCTCAGTTTTTGAGCCCTTTGGACAAAAAATCTAATTCCATTTTCAACTTACCGATCTGTTCGTATAGTGCAGCCTCTCTACGTTCTTGTAGTCTTGCTTTTCTGCCTCTTAGTAGTGAAAATCTTTCATTCAATGCCTCTGATCCAGCTTTTTTCCATTCTTTAATTTGAGTGGTGTGTACACCATATTGACTTGCTAATTCTGCAAGATTTTTCTCCCCAGCTATGGCTGCTGCTGCAACTTTAGCTTTGAATTCTTTCTTATATGTTTTTCTTATTCCTTTTGTCTGGCTCATTTATATCTCCATATTCTAGATATTTTACATCTTTAATGGACCTTAATTTCGCCGGGGTTTTTTGTCTAAATTTTGGGGGTAAGCTCATCATCAACTTTACAGCTTCACAGCACCAGCAAGTGGGCTAGTTAGTTTTGAGATAAGCCATCCTTCAACATCACAATTTTGGACAATGGCAAACCTTAATTCTGTTAATAATGTTAATGGTTTAGGTGATCTTGTTGGTCTTACTGATTCTAGTCTACGTCAAGCAGAAAGTTATAGGAGCCTTTCTGAAAATGGTGAATACATAATTGATATTTCCCCTACCTATTACAGTAGTAATGCTCTTGCCAATGTGGGCACACTAGCTAATTACACAGGTGAATGGAATTTCAAAATTAAATCACCACAAATAATTACTCTTGATAGCACTACTGAATTTTCCTACACAGGGGATAAATATCTGCTCTTTAGCTTTATAGGCGAAGCTGGCAAATATGCTAATTTGTCCGTTGACTTAGGTTCAACAGATGCATCTGCATTTCCTATTCAACTTGGAGGATTAGCAGAAGCTACAGCTGGGCTTGGATTTGTATGGCAGCCTCCATTTGAAATGACCCATAGCAACTCTTATCCTTTTGCTGTGGAAATACTAGGTGGAGCTACTATAGGTGAGAATATGGCTGTTGGATTAACTCTAGTTGAAGAACCTCAAACTATTAATAAAAACACAGAAGTATCTAGTAATATTAATGGTTTAGGTGATATACATCTTTATAGCTTTAACACCAGTGAATCTGTAACCGCTGACTTTATGATTTACCACCCTAATACTTCATCATTGAATGCAAATGCAGCATTACAAATATATGGACCGTTGGAAAATGGATTAGGAAATGTTGGTCGGAATTATTTTTGGCATGAGGTATTATAGCATTTTTCTTTTTGACCTGATACAAATACAGTAAATGCTCTTATGAAACGGGATTTTCGATCTCTCATAAAATCATATTAAAGTCTTACAAACAGTAAAAATGTTTCTTACTGGTGATTTATCTAAAATGAAAACATACTTTTGCATTTATAAGAAATTAAAGTTGTGAATATTTGAATAAATATTTATTGTAACATCCTTCCATAGGTGGGTGATTTGAATAACCACAGTGCCTGAACCAAGCTTGAGCATCATTGGCATTAACTGTTTCCAGAGCTTTCTTAACTGAAGAATTAAACTTCTTTTTGTCCCAAGCCTCTAATGTACGTAGATGGGACTTTACCTTTGACCAACAATGCTCTATAGGATTGAACTCAGGGCTATATGGTGGCAAGTAGATCAGTTTAGCGCCTCTGCCTTCTATTAACTCACGTACCTTTTTTACAATATGTGCTGGTGAATTATCCATCAAAACTATTTGCCCTACTTTCAATACTGGACATAATACTTCTTCTAGAAATACTGTAAACACTTTTCCTGTTATACCTCCATCCACACAGAAATTAGCAATTACCCCCTCTAGAGTAATTGCTCCTATCAAATTTGCAAACTTATGCTTCTTGCTTGGTACAGAACTATATGCCCTTTCCCCTCTCTTTGAGCGAGCATAAATTCTAGTCATGTTTAGATACAGACCTGTTTCATCAATAAATACAAGCCTATTTGCTTTAATTGCTTTCTGCAAACGTAAAAATGCTTTGCGTTTGACTACAATGTCTTCTCGATCTTGCTCTTTGGCACGTAAAGTCTTTTTTTATAGGTCAGACCAATCTTTTTGATTGCCCTCCACATACTAGCAGTGCTAACTTTGGTTTTAGTCTTTTTTTCAAAGGCTGTACAGAATTCAATTAAAGTCATGTCTGCTTTGTTTTGTAGCAAAGTTTTTACTAGTAACAATTGCTTAGCGGCTACAGCAGGTTTACGACCAGCAACATACTCTTTAGGGAGCAAATTACCCTGTTGTTGGTAAAGCTTAAGGTACTGATGAACAGTGGTTGGGCTAACCAAAAAACGTTGTGCTATTTCACGTATAGAACCTTCGCCATCTAGGTAAGATTGAACAATGCGTTGTCGCAAATCCAAGGAATAACTTGCCATAAGGAAAAAGGATAACTCAGATTAGCTTATCGGGACAATAAGAAGTAATTCTGTAGATTTATTGATTAAGACGATTAAAAAAGAGGAATATTTTCAGAAGGGGGATTTTTATTAGAAAAAATTCTAATGTAGCGTCAATGCTAAACGATGTTTTTAGTTATTACCAGCACAACATAAACCAAGGGTAGGTTTTACGAAAAGCTGCTCCCCACGATAAATCCAAGGACATTCTTATAGGCATAAAAATGAGAATATTTGCGTTTTAGGAAATTCAATGAAAACACCAACAAACCCCTTATAGAACAATTATAAGGGTGGTTTCAGTATAGGAGAGAATTACTCAAATTTTTTCTAAAATTGTTCAAATCAGGGGTTTTGCCGATACTTGTACCAGATCAAATAGAAAAACGCTATAAACAAACCACTATCAGAATACAATATAAAAGGGAGCGTTAATACTTTCGTTGGTAACAAAAGTATAAACCTTAATGCAGGAACATATATCCTTGCAGTTACTCCTATTCAAGCTGGTGGCTATTTTAATCTCGGAGATTACTCAATCAAAGTTCAGGTTCCCTAATCATTTATAGTTATCCAAAAAAAGTTCTTTCTTTCAGAAACCTCGGAGGCCTTGAAAACCTCCGAGGTTTGACCTACTCTAACAACCTAGGAGCAAATCTTGGGAAATAACCTTCTTCTCTCTAGAAAATTCCATTTAGCCCTAGCTAGTACCTGCTTAGTTATTTTCGTCTTAGCAATAGCATACTTTTCCAAAGGTCAAACTCTTGCAGAAAGCACAACCTTCTCAGCTACCGACAACTTAGCAAGCACCTCATCAACCATAGCCTTATCCCCAGATGGAGTAACCCTATGGGTAGTAAATCCCGATGCCAACTCAATAACAGCAATTAACACCAACACTCTTAAAGCTAATGAACCTATAGCAGTAGGTAAAGAACCTTGGAGCATAGAAGTATCGCCTTTAGGTGTAGTAGTGGCTAATCGTCAAGACGGCACTATAACCCTACTGCAAGGAGATGAGCACCAAGATATTCTTGTCGGCCCTGAACTAGGCGGTGTAGCACTATCACCTAGCGGCCAACTAGCTTATGTAACAGTATCTAGCACCAATGAAGTAGCAGTAGTAGACCTAGAAAACAAGGCTGTAACTAAACGCATTAGCACAGGATATTTACCTTGGGCAATTGCTGTTACAGATAACGGCGATGCCAATGATCACGATGAAACTATCATAGTGACACACCACTTAGCACGCCTAAGAGAAGGTGGCTCTGAAGGTAAAAATGATGGTAAAGAGGCTTGGCTTACCATCATTAAAGACAATGAAATACAAGAAATAAGCATCTCACCTTTTGACTTTGGCTTTGCCAACGCCCTAGAAAGCTTAGCTGTAGTAGATAATACTGCTTGGATAACTCACTTACTAAACAGCCCTGAACTACCACGCACTTTCTTTGAAACTATTTCAGGAGGTATATCTACAATATCCTTAGAATCAACCCAAGAACTACTCGAAAAGCGTATTCATGTTACAGATAGTGACTTCTCTACTCCTGTAAACTTCCCAAGAGCTATTGCTGTTACCCCTAATGGCAATAAGGCTTATGTAGTACTAGCAGGCACAAACGCTGTTATGGGTATTGATTTAAACAACCCCGAAAACCCTAGACTACTAGGCTTCTGGGCTGTTGGAGATAATCCTAGGGGAATTGCCCTAAGCCCTGATTCTAAAAGAGCTTATGTTATGAATTACCTTTCCCGTGATGTAAGCGTCCTTGATCTTACTGACACAGTTCGCTACCCTGAGGTAGCCCGTATATCCACCACACCAGAAACTTTAGATCCCGAAATACTACGTGGCAAAATTATATTTAACAATGCCAATGATCCAAGAATTTCAAGACTTGGTTGGATGTCTTGTGCTTCTTGCCATGTTGATGGCAGAGTAGACGGTACTTCATGGATGACCCCAGAAGGTTTACGTCAGACTATGCCTCTTTGGAAACTTGCAGATACTGAACCCTTACATATTTCTGCTACCCGTGACGAGGTACAAGACTTCGAGGATGATATAGAAACTTTGATGAATGGAGTAGGTTTTGCTGCAGGCCCTGCTTATGAATTGCTAGGGGAGCCTAATGGTGGTATCTCAACAGATTTAGATGCTTTGGCAGCTTTTGTTCTAAATGGTATAAGAGTACCCTACGCACCCAAAGGTGACAGTGAAAAACTTGAGCAAGGTCGTTTACTTTTCAAACAAGTAGGTTGCAGCAGTTGCCATAACGGAAAGAATTGGACTAATAGCCACCTGCCTGCTGAAGTAGGAAAACTTGCACCCAATGGTGAGGTTGAAGTAGAAACCATTTTACATGATGTAGGCACATATAACTCCAGTAGTGATATTCTTGGAGAGAAAGGTTTTGATGTACCTACTTTGCTAGGTTTGTATGCTAGTGCGCCATATTTGCATGATGGTTCGGCTAAAAAACTTGCTGAGGTTTTACAGAACTCCAAGCACACACAGAAAGAGTTGAATCAAGCAGAAATAGAAAGACTAACTTATTTCCTTAAGTATATTGATATTAACACTGAAATTGTTTTGCCTTAGAAGTCCAGATAAATCTCTGCCCTATCAAAACATAAACCTCATATCTCTTCCAAATCACCTACACGCAAACCTGTTAACTCAACTACCTCTTTATCTTAAAGCCCTAAAAATGTAGCTTTAGGGCTTTATTAACTTCATCCATGTACCTGTTTGGCAAAGTACCTATGAATTAGGAAAAATCCTCAATAGCAAAGCTCTCCCCTGCTCAACCTGTACTTTACTATCAATTTATAAGCCTGCTACTTCTGCGAGCAAGAAAATTTGGAAAGGCCAAACTCGTTTTACTTGAGCTCTAAAGCCCCTTTATAAACACCCACATAAGCCTTCGCTGAATGCTCCCAAGAAAAATCCTGTGCCATGCCTGCCTTGATCATAGTTTGCCAATGATTTGTTCCGTAAGCCTGATGTGCTACCCCAGCAGCCCACAGAATCCCCTCTACAGTGGGATGTTCAAATAAAAAACCTGTTTTGTTATGCACAATAGTATCACGCAAACCGCCTGTGGACCTAGCAATGGGTATAGTACCGTAGCGCATAGCAATCATCTGAGTTAAGCCACAGGGCTCGAATCGACTAGGTATTATGAATGCGTCACTACCTGCATAAACTAAACGTGCTAAAGACTCTTGGTAACCTACATGACTACCCACCTTATTTGGATAGATCCTCGCTGCTTCCCTAATGACATTTTCTATTTCAATGTTTCCTGAACCTACAATAACAAGATTCCAACCTTGCTTCACAAGCCCATCTAGAGCTTTGAGCAGTAAATCAATACCTTTTTGCTCAGCGAAACGCGAAACTATACCTAAAAGGGGTAATTGCATGTCCAAGCCAAATAGGCTACAAAGTTTTTGTTTGTTTTCTATTTTGCCGGAAAAGTCCTCTACACTATAAGGCTTGGGTAAAGATTTATCGATAGCAGGGTTCCATACCTCAGTATCAAGACCATTTAAAATACCAGTAAACTTGTGAGCAATATGCTTAAAAGTGCCATCTAAACCATAACCGTACTCCGGAGTCATAAGTTCTTTGGCATGGTTTGGGCTTACTGTAGTAATTTTATGTGCAAAACCAAGAGCTGCTTGTATAGCATTGGCTTTTCCAAAGTGGTTGAAATAGCTATTACGCAAAGCACCGGGCAAACGTAACCAGTAAATAACAGCATCTAAATCAGCATGGCCTTGATGCTGAGCATTGTGGACCGTGAAAATACTAGGTTTTCTTACTAGACTTAAGGGCACATGCCAACCATCTTGCAAAATAGCAGGTAGATAACCTGTGTGCCAATCATTAGCGTGTACAACATCAGGTATAAAATTTACTCTTTCAGCCACTTGGGGCACAGCACGGCTAAAACGTGCAAAACGGTAAGGATCATCACTAAATCCATAAATATGATCCCTTTGGAAATCGCTATGGCCTACAAAAGCATAACGTACCCCTTTATATTTAAGCTCACCTACACCAACACTGCAAAAACCACCATCAAAAGGTACTACTATGTCACCTATCCACAAAGGCTTTAGTTGTCCCTCCAATGTTTTATACCAAGGTGAAATAACTAAAACTTCGTGCCCTAACCTAACCAAGGCTTCAGAAAGTGCCCCTATAACATCAGCTAATCCTCCTGTTTTACTAAAAGGGTAGACTTCACTACTAGCAAGAAGAATGCGCACTTTTTTTCATTATTGAATATAATACTGTCTTAAGTTTTCCGGTGCTACATGTCGCCACTCAACATACTGAGCAGGTGTATTGATATCAGCACGGCGTCCTGTTTGGGTGTTTATAGGAATCATAACACTAATTTTGGTAGGAGCCGCTGGACGCCTGCTAGCTGCAGTACCACTCACGAAAGCCGCCTCTACACCACCTGAGGCTCGCCGGCCACTTACCAAATCAATATTATGAAATTCAATACCTTCAGGAACAGGATAATCTTTTTCAGTAAGGGAATTGCGCAGGGCATTAGCCACAAAATCGCGCCAGATATAAATAGGCTGACGTGAACTAGTTACTCTTTCTATTTCACCATTAGCGTTAGTCATACTTTTAGGAATGCTGCGATTATCATCATAACCTATCCATACAGTAGCTACAATTCCCGGTGTCATACCTACAAACCAAATATCACGTTCATCATTAGTAGTACCTGTTTTACCGGCCACATAACGCTCTTCAAGTCCAGTCATTGCTCGGCGGCTAAATGCCCCCGGATCTTCAACATTACCGTGTAGCATATTAAGCATGATATACGCTGTTTGTGGGGACCATACTTGCTTAGTTTTGGGATTAGCTTCAAAAAGAATGTTTCCCTCAGCATCTTCTACTCTTGCAATTAAATGAGGTTCAACATGAATTCCACCATTAGCAAAGGTGCCTATACCACTAGCATGTTGTAAAACTGTTACTTCAAAGGCACCTAAAGAAAGTGAAAGGTAGGGTTGTACATTCACATAACCTAGTTCGTGTGCTCGTTCAGTTACTACTTCAGGAGTAAGTGCTTCAACAAGTTTAGCTACAGGAATATTTCGTGAAATGTCAAGGTGACCTCGTAGAGAACGCAATCCTACAAAGGTATTATCATGATTGGCTGGACGCCAGTCTTGAGTTCCTGAACGGAAAACTGTGTATTCATCGGCTATAACATCAGATTGGGTGTAACCACCTTCTTCTATTGCTGTAGCATAAACAATGGGCTTAAAAGAACTTCCGGGTTGGCGCTCGGCATCTAGGGCGCGATTAAATTCTTCTACAGGTTTACCACTTTGTAATTTTTCACCTACCACTGCTAAGATTTCACCCTTTTCAGGATCTAGGCCTAAAATTGCAACTTGAGCTTCTTCAGGTACCTCAGCTTTACGTGAGGCTTCATTAGCAGCACGTTGCATTTGAGGATCAATAGTAGTATAGACCCTGAGCCCTCCTTTACCAAAGAGGAGTTCATTACCAAAACGTTCACCAAGCTCATTACGCACTGCCCAAGTAACATGTGGAGCCAAATTTGAACTTACTGTTGTAGCTAACTCGAGCGTTTCACCAGTTCTTACAGGATCACCTATAGTATTACCTTTTTCATCGTAGGCTACTTTCCAGCCTTTAGGCTCCAAAGGGGTTTGCCATGCACTATCTGCTGTTTGTTGGCTAATAACACCTTGTTCAACCATTTTTTCAAGTACTACTTTCATAGCATCTCGGGTACCTGAAAAGTCATTATAATTAGTGCTTGGCAAAGGAATAAGACGAGCTAAATAAAGCCCCTCAATTAAACTAAGCTCTATAGGGTCTTTGTTAAAATAGGCTTTAGAAGCAGCACGTATGCCATATAAGTTTCCTCCCCAATAAACAACATTGATATAGCGCTGCAATATTTCAGGTTTAGTTAAACGACGTTCTAGCTCTACAGCTAACATAATCTCTTTAACTTTACGTTCGACAGATTGCTCATTGGCTATGTCACTAAGCAAAGTATTTTTAACGACTTGAGTAGTAACAGTAGAGCCCCCTCTTCCTCCTTCCCCTGTAAATAAAAGATATGTAGCTTTTAAAATCCCCGGGACATCAAAGCCATAGTGTTTAAAAAACTGATCATCTTCAGAAGCAATAATAGCAGCTAAAGCAGCAGGAGAAACTTCATTCAAACTTACAGGAATTCGATTGGTAGTAGCATCATTACCTTCACCAGCAACAGGCAAAATTTCGCCAATAAGCTCACCATTGCGAGCAAATATCTGGGAGGTAGCAGTAAATTCTAAAGCATCTAATTCACTTAAATCTGGTAGTTCTTGTGACCAAATAAGAGCAGCCGCACTAAGAAGTGAACCTACTGAAAGAATGCCAGTAAAAATTAGCAAGAAAAGGCCTTGGAAGACTTTCTGCAACATATTCATAACTCTATTCTACAATTAACATTTCATTAGTATTATGCATCACTAAATAAACTAAGGAGGAAAAGTTTTTGGGAATAATTTGGGTAATAGTTCTATTTAATCTACAAACAAGGAGGAACCTCTTAGTTGCTTTACCAAATCAAGGCACAACCTTTGGCCTCTCTAGCAGTTTTAATTGCAGCTAGGATGTTCTGCACACAGAATATTAGAGAGCCAGAGTTTTGATCAAAGCTTGTATGTTTTTTAAGAGTGTTTGGCGTTCACTTTCCAGTGCATTAAGGTCTTCAACAGATTCGACATACAAATTTTCAGAGGCAAGGGTTCTCTAGGTACTTAAAACATTCTTAACATCATGATTGATCTGTGTACCTATTTGCCTACCTTTAATCAGGCTCTCTAAATTACCTTTAATAAAGATGTCAAATACTACTAGAGGCATCTTTTTGTCCATACAAAGACTTATAGCAGTAGCATCCATTACTTTTAATCTTTGATTTAAGACCTCCATGTAGTTCAAGGTTTCATACTTTTGAGCCTTAGGGTTTTCTCTAGGGTCATCACTATAAACACCATCTACGTTGTTTTTTGCCATAAGCACACAATCAGCATCAATTTCAAGAGCCCGCAAAGCAGCAGCTGTATCAGTAGTAAAAAAAGGGTTACCTGTTCCTCCACCAAAAATAACAATACGACCCTTTTCCAAGTGCCGTAGTGCTCGCCTACGGATATAAGGTTCAGCAATTTCTTTAACTTCAACAGAAGTTTGTACTCGAGTTGCCACACCAAGATTCTCTAAAGCATCTTGAAGTACCACTGCATTCATAATTGTCCCCATCATACCTACATAATCAGCTGTGGCAGGATCCATACCTACCCCTTGTTTAGCTCCTCGCCAAAAGTTCCCTCCTCCAACAACTACTGCTAACTGAGCACCGTGTTTGTGTGCCGCAGCAACTTCATTTGCAAGAATTTGAGTTGCCTTGGGCGAAATGCCAAAACCTTGCTCCCCGCTCAAAAACTCTCCAGAAAGTTTAAGCAATACCCTTTTCATTTTTACTGACCTATGGCAATACGGCTGTAGGTTCCTATCTGTATGTTCTCACCAACAGTAGCAACATGTTCTTTGACTAGTTGCTCTATATTTTTTTTGTCATCTTTGACAAAAGCTTGCTCGAGCAAGCAATTTTCTTGATAGAATTTATTCAAACGCCCCTCAACCATTTTTTCAGCAATATGCTCAGGTTTACCTTCTTCTTTAACCTGCTTTAAAAGCACTTGCTTCTCAGCATCTACCACTTCTTCAGGTACATCCTCACGACTTTTATAAGTAGGATTAGCCATGGCAACATGAATAGCTAAATTTTTTGCTAAGCTTTGAAATGTTTCGTTACGGGCAACAAAATCGGTCTCACAATTAAGCTCTACCATAGCTGCAACCTTACCATTATGATGTAAATAGTGGCCAACAAAACCTTCTTTAGCTTCCCGATCAGCTTTTGTAGCTGCTTTGGCAATACCACGCTCGCGTAAAAGATTAGCTGCCTTTTCTATATCCCCTTCTGTTTCTTGTAAAGCTTTTTTAACACCTACAATACCTGCACCAGTCATGGCACGTAACTTTTTAACGTCTTCCATAGAAATAGCCATATTATTAATTATTAGCTCCTTAAAATTTAAATTTCTTAATAATCAACAAGATCCAGAGGCAACCAGTAACCAACATTGTAAAGCCCTACTAAGTTCTAGCTACTAGCTTCCTAGTTACTTATTCCTTAGCTGCCCCTCGCTCAGCAGCTTCAGCTATGAAATCCTCCGGGGAAGTCATAGGAGTAGGAACAGATTCTTTATCTTCAATAGCCTCTTCAACGGGAGTTTCGGGGATAGTTATATCACCTTCTGCACCACCACGCATCTCAACTATAGCATCAGACAAACGTGCAGTAACTAGTTGGATTGAGCGAATTGCATCATCATTACCCGGAACGATGTAATCAAGTGTGTCAGGATCAGAATCAGTATCTGCTAAGGCAACTGCAGGGATGCCCAGTTTGTTTGCTTCACGCACAGCTATTGCTTCTTTAGTAGGATCGACAACAAAAAGTGCATCAGGCAAGTTAGGCATGTCTTTAATGCCTCCCAAATAGCGTTTTAGACGTTGTAATTCTTTGCCTAAATCAATCTGCTCTTTTTTATTAAAGTGCAAAACAGATTCGTCTTCAAACATTTTCTCTAATTCTTTTAAACGCTGCACCCGAAGGCTTATGGTCGCAAAATTAGTTAACGTCCCTCCAAGCCAACGCTCGTTAATATAAGGCATTCCACAACGGCGCGCTTCAGCAGCCAGAATCTCTTGAGCCTGTTTTTTCGTACCTACAAAAAGAATAGTACCTTTGCGTGCAGCAACTTCTTGCAAAAACTGAAAAGCTTTATCCGATTCCGACAAAGTTTTTTGCAAGTCAATAATAAAAATTCCATTGCGCTCAGCAAAAATAAAGCGCTTCATCTTTGGATTCCACCTTTTGGTTTCATGACCAAAGTGAACGCCTGCTTCTAGAAGTTGCTTCATTCCAAGATATGACATAGATCTCCAAAGTGGGATGTTGAGTATAGAATTATAGAGTTTGCTAGTTTAGTGCAAGAGCGGACATCCCACTGCCACTTTATGCAACAGGCAAAAACTTTATTTTTAACAGCTATCTTTTAAGTACACACAAATACTACTATGTACTTAAAAATTCTCACTTCTCTGAAATTGTTGGTGGGTAGTTTTATATCTGAATTTAACAAGGGCAGATTCATGAGCATTTAATGTCTCGACGTAGCAACCACCGCGACATCTATAGAATAACATCTTAACTTGAAAGAATTAGTATTGTAAAGATATTCTGGTACTTGCTCAAGTGATCCATCAAGAAAGTTTTGATGGGCGGGTTTCCCGTGACATGGAACGAAAGAAACTTACCTGTGATAAAAACCTCTAGTCCTAATTTGCCTTCTAAACTTGATGCACATTGGGTACTAAAACCCCCTGCCCCAGCTTCTGAAATAGAGCGCTTAGTCAAAGAACTTTCCATTCCACCATTACTAGCTAGTGTACTTTGGGCTCGAGGTTTTAGAGATAACGTACAACAAACCCTAGAACCTCCTTTAACACTTACTGAAATACCTGCTCTTGACCAAGCAGTAACAAGACTTGAACATGCTCTTAAGAATGATGAACGCATACTAATACATGGTGACTATGACGCTGATGGTATTACCGGCACTGCAGTATTAACTCTAGGTTTACGTGCCCTTGGTGGTAATGTCACACCTTTTTTACCTAATCGACTCACAGATGGCTACGGCATTAGTCCTAACCGTATAAGCGAGCACATTGAAAAAGCAGATCTCTTTATTACTGTAGATTGTGGAATTACTAATTTAAATGAAATAAAAAGCTTGCAAGATGCTGGTGTAGAGGTGATTATAACTGATCATCACCACATTGGTCCCGAAGTACCTAATTGTTTAATAGTTCATCCTAAAACTTCACCTAAAGTTACAAAAGGCATGCCTACACTTACTGGTTCAGGGGTAGCTTACCATTTGCTGTGGGCTTTGCATGAGCGCCTTCAACTAGAACCTCCATTAGAGTACAGTGATTTGGCTACCATTGGTATTATTGCCGATGTAGCTCCTTTAATGGGTGAAAACCGAGCTCTTATAAAAGTAGGTTTAGAGCGTATGGCTGATTCGCATTGGTTGGGTTTGCGGGCTTGCTTAAAACAAACTCGCTTAACTCGACCTACTGCTCGAGACGTAGCCTTTATGATTGCACCACGGTTGAATGCATCTGGACGTCTAGGCGAGGCTGAAATAGGCTTAGAGTTACTTATGACAGCTTCTGATCGTAGGGCAAGGGAATTAGCTGCTTACTTGGACGCTCGCAATATACAACGCAAAAAAATCCAATCCCAAATGTTCCAAGAAGCACTAGAACAAATTAACAAAGAGGCTCCTGCCATAGTATTAGTTGATACAGATAAAGACAGAGACTGGAACCCCGGCATTATGGGAATAGTGGCTAGTAATGTGCTTGAAGTATTTTACAAACCCGTTTTTATAATTGCTAAGGGTAAAGGTTCTGTACGCTCAACACTAGGCATCTCTGCTGTAGAGGCTTTAAGATATGCTGAGGATATGCTCGAGCGTTTTGGTGGCCACTCTCAAGCAGCAGGCTTTGCTATTAGCGAGGGGAATGTCGAAATCTTTCGCCAAAAGATTTGTGATTTTGTTGCTCAGCACCCTACTCCAAAGCCTATATTTGAATTAGATGCTCTTATTTCAGGTGACGAGGTTGACAAGGATATTTATGAGGCTTTGCAGAAGCTCGAGCCATACGGCGAAGGTCATCCTTCTCCTACCTTCGCTTTAGTTGACAAACTTAAAATGGTGCGAGCTGTGGGCCAAAATGGCAAGCATTTACAATTGCGAGTGGGCAATACAAAAGGTATTCTTTGGGATAAAGGCACCGAAGCAGCAAATTACTCCATAGGTGATTGTGTTCAAGTCGCTGCAATATTAAAGGAAAATAAGTGGCAAGGCAAAGTTAATATAGAGTTTCAAGGCAAGGACTTACGTCATGATGAGCACTTTGCTTTTAAAAACCTATCCAGTGCGAACATAAAACGTGGTAAGCCTTTTGAGCTGGCATCAGTATATATTTATGGTGATAGCGCAACCAAAGATTTGCCACTTTGGTCTGTAGAAGAAGTTTTGCCTAAAGAACTATGGCTCAAAAATTTGCCTTTAAATGATGATTCATTAAGTGCAACTAAGTTATTACAAAAACTTATAGACTCTAACACAGTACTTTATTTTGATATTTCAGCTATAAAACTTGCTGAGTTAGAAAATTTCTCCTTACTTTACCCTAGCGTCCAAGACTTACGCTTGGCTTTTGTTTATCTCCAGCGTAAGCAGCAATTACCTTTTGGCAAGGACAAAACAGAGCTTTGTACTCGCTGTCTCAAAGAAATTGAACTTATAGATGATAAAGGCTTGGTAAAAACCAAGCAAAAACGAGACCCTTATACTTCAAATACTCTGAGAAAGGGTCTTATGGAACGTCATAAACTGCGGAGCTTTATTAATAGCTATCGTTACTTTGAGGAAGAGGCTTTTGCTTATGCAGTTAAAAGCATATTTTCTGAAGATGTAAGCTGTAACACATTCCACAAATTCTCATCGTATAAACCTGCTTAATATTTACTGAGGAGTTTAAATCATGTTTAAAAATAAAATTTACCCTGTACTGCTTATTTTTATCTTTTATTTTTATGGGCTAACACAATCAGATGCTATTACCCCTCAGAGTATAGTTGTTAACCCAAAAGCCAGTTTTGAAGTTGAAGTATGGATAGATAAAGACCCCTCAGGCAATGCTATGCCACAATATAATTTGGGTGAACCTATCCATATATATGTGCGTGTAAGCGAGGCTAGCTATGTCTACCTTTTTAGTATTCACTCAGATAATGCAGTTGATCAAATCTTACCCAATCGTTTAGGTGGTGCCAATAATTACTTGCAGGCTGGAGAAACTAGAAAATTCCCACCTCAAGGAGCAACTTACAGTTTTACAGTTAGTGAACCTGAAGGCATTGATAAAGTAATAGCCGTAGCTAGTAAAGAACCACTTGATGTTAGCACTTTAGCACAGTTTGACTCTGCAGCAGCATTTGCAAGTGCTCAGCACAGTAATGAGAGCTTTGCTCAAAGCCTCTCTATAGTAGTTTCACCTGTAGAGGAACAAAGTTGGGTAACTGACACTATACATTTTGCTATTGGTGAGGTGCATATAACTTCTACCTTACAAGAAAATAGAGAGCCAACAACTTCAGCAAGGCCATCTACTACAGATAATAGTAATGTTAGCTCTCATCCACAGATGCCTAGTAACACTGCTACAGTTGCCCCCACTCCCCCTATAGAAACTGCTAATTCAAATTCTCCTAATGATCCTTCAGCTGCCCAAATAGCTAATGAAGCAATTACTATTGTTCCTACTAATCCTTCAGAAGATCCTTCTTCCACTAACTCAAACAACCCTACCAATACTCCTCCCCAAGTACCTGACAATACTATTACTACTCCTGCTAATTTGAGTACTCCCAACACTCCTTCAACTCCTCAAATATCTGATGAAACTATTACCATCGCTCCTGCACCCTCTACAGAAAACCCTACTACTGACAATGATAACCCTAGTAATACTACAACTCCTAATAATACAATTACTATTGCTCCTGTAGAATCGGAACCTTCTTCCACTAACTCAAATAGCTCGAGTAATCCTTCAATTCCTCAACCACCTAATAATAACACCATTACAATTTCTCCCATTGATTCTTCGCTTTCAACTGCTTCTGTGCCCCCAGAAGAACCTGCTACAAATTCCCCTCCACCTAACTCTATAGTAATAGCTCCTTTATCTATTACTCCTAGATCTGCTGAATCAGAAGAACCTGCTGAGCAAGTGATTTTCCAACCATTAAGTTTAAAATTCTGTGCTGGCAAAGGAATAAGGAAGCAGCAACAAAATCCTAAGGGTGCCCGCATAACTTTTAGTAGTGATGTAAGCCTTGAGGAAATTCATGCTTGCTACCACCAGCAAATTATTGATGAAGGATGGCAATTTTTAGCGGTAGAACAAGAAGGTAATAAAACCCTGTTAGCTTATTATTCTTTCCAAGATAAACTGCTTGATTTTAACCTCAACAAACTTAACAAGAATCAAAATTATCGTTTAAAATTGTCACTGGAATAGCTACTATAAGTCTTTCACACCCAAATAATATAAAAACAACGCAGCTAATAGTTAGCTGCGTTATTCTCTATTAAGGAGATAATCTTTAAATTAGTATCTAATGTAAAAGTATTTTGAGCTAGTTACCCAATCGTGGCGATCTACAGGTTCTACCACTATTGAGAGGCTACGAGCAAAACTATTTTCGTTGTGATAACCTTGGGCAAAGAAATCACTTTCACTTCTAAAGCTTGCTAAAGTTGAGGTATTAAGTCGTCTCTTACTAGCAACAGCAACCACTTTATCATAACCTATAGGACCATCAACTTGGAAAACATAAGGACTATTGCGCTTTGGCAAATATTTAGTTTGGTTTGCACGCAAGTAGTTATGGGGATCAAAGCGGTTAGGGAAAATCCTTCTAACTGTGCCATCTGTATGAATATTGAATAGATATACATAAGCATCCTGATTAGTACGTACACCAATTTCTATCTTTTCACCTATACGGTAGGTCGGAGTATAATGACCATGACCTTTGTTGAGCCACAAATCCACTTTTAGATTGTGTACAGGAGGTGGAGGAGGTGGAGGAGGTGGTGTAGGAGTAATTATTATGGATTGAGGACCAATGTTAATATGGTTTTCTGCTAAAGCAAGAGTACTAATAAAAATGAATGCAATTAATAAAATCTTTTTCATAAAAAATTCCTTTCTAGAAACTTAATCTCTAAGGACTGAGCTATTTAGCTCTTTGGTATTTCACTAGTGATTCCCTATTCTTAAAGGGAGTACCACCAAAGTGATGATAGAATTATGGCATCAGAATTGGGGTGATACCTGAGCTATCCTGAAAATATATTCAGCTTCTGTTTTTTTATGAGGATTATTTTCTCTGAAGATTTATTCAGCTTTTTTAAGGTAGTTATTATAAAAGGTTTTATACAATTGCTTATGCCTCTTTATGCTTAAGTTTTATGAAGAGACATTTAGGAAGGAAGTACCAATGCTTAAAGAAAGGATTACTTAATAATGAATAAAATAACTAATAATATTATGTTTAATAGCATTGGGAAAGTATTTATGCAAAAGGTATTTAAGATGAAATCAATCATCTATATAATTCTTAGCTTATGTTTTTGCTATTTTGCGTTAGTCCAAGGGACTGCTCGAGCCCAAGGGTCTACATTAATCCAAGCTAATACTAATAATGTTTGTGTTAACTTAAAAACAACTATTAGGAACAAGCTCAATACTAGCCAGCAAGATTGGCAAATGACACTGACAGACGACAATGGTAATATCCTTGGTTACGGTTCTTTAAATGGCAACGCTATTAATATAGATGTTTACAATGATCAACACAGAGAATTTTATCTCTACTTTTTTACTAACAATGGCCCTATAAATTTTACCGATGGCGTCACAGGTTTTCGTGTAAATTACTTTGTTAGCAATTATGAGCGTAAAATTGTTATCACTCATAGATTAAAAGGAAAAACTCCTTTGCATTTAAACGATTGTATAATTTCTATGAGAGAGCTTTTTACAGGCTATGACCTTAGAATACACTAGTTGAGAGTTTTATCTTCTAAAGAAAGTCCAATGCTATATAGTTAGTCTAGCTATAAGCATAAAGCATACAATCATGCATTCAAATATTTAAACATCTTGTAGAAAGGCATTTCAAGTGAAGAAATATTATATGGGACTCCCAGAGAACCTAACAAGTGCACAAATAAACCAAGCAGCAAAAAAGGCATCGCTTAAATTCAACAACAGTTTGCCACATATTAAAAAGCTTCTTAGGAACGGCTCGAGCAATAAACAACAAATCGAAAACTTAATTGACATGTTTCAAGCCGTTGGGGTAAAAGCTAAGCTAAAAAATCCTAAAATAGAAGAGGGATCTCGAGGCAAATTACCCTTATTAAGATTCTTGCCTTATTTTTTTGTTTTATTAGTGGCAGTAGTGCTTATAGCTATCTCTTTACAGTAAGGTTGAGGAACCAAATCAACTAAACATAATCTAGTAGAGGGCGACCCAAAGTTAGGTGGTGTCTAAAACCTACATAGTTTTTGAGAAAAAACTCACAATTTAGTCTATTGCTATGTGCCTAACAAAATAACTAGCATTAAAATTAGAGTTAATGATAAAGTAGAGTTAAGGTTGGTAGCTACTAACCAAAATCTAGAGTAGTAGTTCTTTGGTAACTAAAAGAATCTACTTAAGCTAAGAATTAAAGGTATATGTGCTTAAATTTTATTAGGCAAGTGCTGAAATTGGTTTATGATTACTTTGTCAATAAATCCTCTCCAAACCAAAACTAGGAGCTTTTCTAGCATACAAGTGGAGGATTGTAACCTCTCAGACTTTATAATCCCAACTATAATAACTAAGTTTTACAAATTATTGAAAGGATAGTGTTTCTATGGATGAGAATTTAAAAAATATTCCTAATCCTTTTGGAAGTAGTCGTGTAGATACACCTTTCCAACAACATCTTGATGTAAAAGAAGTTTATCATGCTGAGTTTGAGATACTTACCTCAGCTCTTATAGATGTAAAACGTGATCCTAACCAACAAAGCAAAGGAGCTGTAGTGATTGGTGAGGCGGGATCAGGTAAAACCCACTTAACAATGCGTTTAGCTAAAGATCGTTTGAAAACTAACCGCTTATTATTTGTCCGCCAACCTAACAATCCTAGTGCTGTCTTTTATCATACTTATGCTCGTATTCTTGAATCCTTTGCTGAACGTATTCCTAATACTGGACAGACCCAGCTCGAGCACTTTCTAGCTAGCAGCTTCGCTGCCATTCTGCGCTCCATACCCGAAGTTATAGAGTCAGCACGGGGCGAAGAAACCATCTTAGCTTTAGAAAAATATGGACTCAACCTCTATAGCCGAGCTAGAACAGAGGACACTGCAAAATTCCGAGAAACATGGAAATACATATTACGCTACACTGGACGTTGGTGGACACGAACTTATGCCAGTGCTGGCTATGCTAAAGATATTCTAATCGGCATTGTTAAGTTCTGTAGTTATACTGATCCTCGCAAGAAAGAAGCAGTTATGCGTTGGCTAGCTGCCAACGAACTTACTGAAAAAGAAATTGATGATATAGGGCTTAGTAACTGGCAAGATGAAATGAGCCGTGAGGAATTTGCGCTCGAGGCAATGGCAGTTTTTGGTAAGCTCTCAGTTTGTGATGAACCACTGATAATAGTTTTTGATCAGCTTGAAGGATTAAGCACAAAACCAGAACTTTTAGAGAGCTTTAGCAATGCTACTAAAGAAATGCTTACCTATGTACCAAACAGCCTCATAGTTTTTAACGTTTTTCCCAATCGCTGGGAAGATTTAAAGCAGGTTATGGATGATTCAGTTGTAGGACGAATATCTCAATACGAAGTACATCTACATTTACCTGCGAAAGACAAACTCAAAGATATACTTCAACTTAAAGCTGGACAAGCAGAGCTAAATTTAGATGATTTGTTCAAACCTACTGAGCTTACTGATATTCTCGAGCAACGCTCAATTCGGGGTGTTTTAAACCGTGCTGCTGCGTATTATCGTGCTAAAATTAGCAATCTTTCTTTAGCAGTAGAAACTACTACTACTACAGCAACCGTTAAAGTTGATCTCGAGGAAAAAGTAGAACACTTGGAAATTGAGATTAAATTACTCAAGCAAGTATTAAGCAATTTTATTCATGCACTACATCCCCTTATTGAACATGGAAATAGCGACCTAGTCACACTCCAAAAACCTAAGATTGATTCCTCAAAACAAAAACCCGCTATATCAGCACAAACCAGTGAATCACCATCTGAAACATCAATGCCAGAAAAGATTTTAGGAACTTTAGAGCCTTCTTCAAATGGAGTGATGGACTATATAGAGCAAAAACTTGATTCTTTGGAAAAGTCTTATGATAAGCCCACTATTATTGCTGATAGTGACGAAATTGGCAAGCTTACTACCATTGTAGAGGCTTTTCAACAGCTTAACAGCTTGGAAATAGAAAAATTGGAATTAGGCAAGTCTAAATTACCTGAGCATTTGCTAGCCAAAGGAAAAGAAAAAAGTTTTGTTATTGCATTTCTTAACACAAATGGGAACCCCTTTACTACACGTTTAAAAAACTACAACATATTATCATCCAGAAATCCTGAAATCCATTTCTACCTCATTCGAGATTCTAGACAAGCAAATGTTACTGGTGAAGTGGGTAAAGAAGAAATAGAAAAATTTAATGCTGTTAGTAACAGTACTTTTATCTCCATGAGTAAGGAAGCAAGGCTTCGTTTTGATCTAGCTTACAACTTGGTTATTGATATTCAAAGCCGTGACCTTAATAGCACTTTAGAAGAAGCATTAAAAGAATTTGTTACTTTACAAGCAAAAGATGATTGGCTATTTACTACACTTATGTCAAGCTAAACTTTTTCCTATCAAGGTCTTATCAACGGTCGCAAACGATCTAAAGTTTTTTCACCTATACCTGATACACGAAGTAAATCTTCTAAGCGGTTATAGGGCCGTCCACGAACAATTTTATTAGCTGTGCTTGGACCAATTCCTGGTAGGGATTCTAATTCTACTTGTGTTGCAGAGTTTATGCTTATTAAGTCTTCTCCTTTGTAAATAGTAATTGAGGGAATAAAAATGTTACTGCCAGTGTCTAAAAGCTCTGCTGGATTTATTAAAGTAGATTCTGCATCATAGCTTAAACCTCCTGCTTCAGTAATTAAATCTGTTAGGCGTGAACCCCAAGGCAATTCATAAACCCCCGGTACCTGCACTGCCCCAGAAATAGCGACAGTAATGTTGGGCTTTTCTACTCTTATAGGAGTATTTCTAATGGTAAGCCTTGGCCATAAATTCCCTAATGCTAGAAAAATGCTTAAAAATATTAAACTTATCGTGAGCAAATTCTGTTGTTTTTCACTCATAAATTGCCTCTCCTAGGCGTTGCTTAATTTACTAACAGGAATAATCATTTTTCTATATGCTTTCCTGAAAGAGCTTTACATCTTAATTTGGTCACACATATAATTATCCCGCATGCGGAACTAACAGACTCTTAAAAGTGACATTTCTAATAATAATTATTTTATAGTGAGTTAGTCAACGTTATGCTTTACATTATGCTAAAATTTAATGTAATTTGAAGTTTTATCATATGTTTTTATTACACACGAGTAGAATTATTTTTCTTCTAAGCTTCATGTTTATTTTTTGCTGTGGGTCAGGGTCACAAGTAGTTTTCTCATCTAATCAATTTCTAGGTGGTTTATAATTCAAGCTTAAGGCATACATTTAGAGATGAGGGAATTAAGAAGGATACAAAATTTTGGTAGTACTACAGCACAAGGTTACTATAAAGATGCCCTTGGTGCACGGGCAAAGATCTTTTGAATAGATGTAATGTCGTGTATTAAACTGATTTTTAAAAATTTGTAACATTATGCTGTACTTATAAAATAAATAGAAAGAGAGTCTCAGACTTGTTAAGATAGGAAAGTTAGGTTTTGTTAAATCATATTAAATTAATTTAAACGGAACCTACTCCCGTCAGACAACAATGATTCGCTTTCTTTTTGGATTGGGTTAATAGATGGATATTTTTCAAAAAAGATTTTTATTTCAAGGACATGAAATATTTGTCTTTAGGGTTTTGATGGTGATTTGGCTAGCAGTTTCTATTGGAAGCATTGCTTTTTCACTAAAAGAAAGTACTGATGAACTACTAGTTGAGTTCAACGACTTACTCTCATCATCCAAACCTGTGTTAGTTGAGCTTGCTGTAGAGATTAGTAATTATAAAGAGTGGTTCAAAAATTACCAATCTAAGCTTTTGCTTGCTAATGAGAGTAAGATAGGTGATTCTCTAAATCAAGAGCTACATGAAGCTTGGGAAGAAATTGAAAGACTCGAGCAACTAACCAAAGGTAAGTGGCTTGATGCTCTATTAAATCAGCTAGATTCTTATAACACAACTCAGCTTCCTCCTGATGAGATAAAAGATTGGATAGAAACTCATAGAAGATACATTGTCCAAATCCGAGTTGATGTGTCAAGGCTGGGAAAAAGCATAGAAAAAATTGAGCAGGAATATCCTGTAGATGAAACACTAGTCTATGGTGAAGAACCAATTAACGCTTCTCCTACTGAAGCCAATGATGTGGAGCAAGTAGTTTCTGCTGAAACGAAAGCTTTTGCAGAAGGTGCTATCGAGCAAATCCATAATCCAACACAAGTCAAGGAGTATGATGCCCTCGAGGCCTCACTACTTTACCTACTTGGAGGACTAGAGATGTGGGGAGATTGGCTTGACCCTACTAATGAAGTAGGGTTGCTACCTGAAGCTGAAGGACGTTTCATGACTTCCAGCGCACCCATTTTGCAAGCAGGTGGTACATCAATTTCTGGGGGTATAGGAGTAGTAGGTTTTGCTCAACCTATAATTATTAGTCATGGTAGCGTTCCTCGAGGCTTCACTGAAGAGGTCTCTGAGGCAATAACTATTGATTTTGATGACAGCATTGAAAATGTTTTCCAAAAAGTACCCTATCAGGATAGGCTTATCTATCAATACGGAGTTCAAATAGATAGGCGCACAGTACAGATTTATCGTAGGTCAGTTGAAACAGAACTTACCCTACACACTGCACTGCAAAGGATGGGTGCACCACCTGATATGGCTGAAGCTTGGGTAGAGGAATATGCGGCAGTAGCCTATTTGCCCCAAACTATCCAACTTGCTTGGTTAATAGCAGGAAATCCTTTAGCTAAAGATTACAAGTTACATACAGAAGACTTGTTGAAAACCTTTGATATAAACGCCTTATTTGTACCTAGTAATCAGGGTGAAGAATTTACATTACCACAAGCACCTAGTGCCCAATGGGTTAATGAGGATCCATTTTGGGAAGAGGTGCAAAACCAACCCTTCCTTAGAGCCTTTACTGATTTATTAAGTGGTGCTAGTGAAGAGGTGCAACGGAGTTTTATTGTTTCTTTATTTTTCTTAGAACCTAGCTTACCAACTGTTCAAACTGCAACTAGAAGTAATGTGAAAAGTGGGGCAAGAGTCCGTACAAAACCATTCTTTTGGGATGATGCATCAGATGAAACCCCTAGCAGTAATGCTCTAGCACTACAAGCAAGTCCAGAAGAAGCTATTGACCCAGATCAAGCTCGCTTGGTAACAAAAGCCTTGCAACAAAGGTCAAACTTGATTCATTACTGGGTTCCCGGGCAAGGTAATAAGTTTATACCTTGGTCAGAAAGAGGCTTGCTTGATCCCAATGGAAGCATACCTTATTTTATTATGGCCATCACTGCATTGCCAGAATTTGAGCCTAAAGCTTTACAAACAATAGCCCGAAATATTATTAGCAATCAGCTACCTGAACATCAACCTGTTTTTAAGATTTTTACAGGCATAGAGGTAAAAGATCGCAAGATAATGGATAATAAAGGTGCACTAGTCCCTTTTTCTAATGTTGGCTTAATTTGGAGTGCTGAACCCCTTAATAATGATTCTATTGTTCAACATGCTACTAGATACCAAATAACTAGAAAGAATCCTTATGTTGCTGTTCAACTTGACAGTGGTCCTTATTTGGCTGGTTCATTTTCTCAGCTTAAAAACCTCTTACAAGGAAAGCAGGATTATACTGCTAAAACCATTGTGTTAAAATCAAGAGGAACTAGTAACTATAAAAAGAGGGTACTCAAAAACCAAGCTGTCACTGATCTTAGATCTGATGAAACTTGGCTGCATTATGCTACTCGAGTATCAGCAGATGCTTTTAGTTGGTTACCCCAAAAGCAAGATGAGTTGCTTTTACAATCTACTCACAGAAACGTGGTTTTTAAGAGGAACTCAGACTTAAAACCAGAAATTAAGACCTCCACTATGGTTCAGTGGCCAACTTTGCCCTCTAATGAAAGCTTATTAGAGGAGCGTGTTAACTGGAAAGCTGACACTTTTCTAATGGAAGTTAAGGATGGTTACTTTTTTGTTAGTAGTAATGAACTCGAGCACCTACAAGCACTTGCTGATGAGGTACCTAAAGTTCATAGTCTGCTTTTATCAGGATCAACGGAATTAAATTATGAGTACATCAACTCTTCAATACGTCATATCTTACCTTTTCAAAACTTAGATTGTGCTTCTGTACGAGTACTCTCTGCTGGAGGGATGGACTTAGCCTTTACGCCACAGTGCTCAGTGGTCATAACTGATAGTGGTAGGGAACTTGCTCAAGCAGATGCGCAAACGTTACTTTCTAAGGCAAGAAAGGAAAATCAACCCATTGTTATTTTTCGTTCTGAAGATAAGCCTGCTTCAGCGTTACTATTAAGGTTTTTGGTTGACGCTGAGCCGGGCAGTATTGAAGAGTTGACAGTAAACACACTAGTACCAGCTTATGACCTTGCAGGATTAGATGCAGAAGAAAAAGAAAGTGCTATCGAATTAAGCATTTCTGACACCCTTAAACGAACCTTACAGTTTTTTCCTCAGCAAAGTACCTTTGAAATCTTAATGCCTGAAGAAGTCACATCGGGAGGACAAAAAGTTAGTTATACAACTAGCGCTCCTGCAAGCTTTAAAGCTGATTATAGCTATGATAAAATAAGTGTCTTACACCCTAACAGTAGTAAACAAACCACTTTTTACAATGTTAATAGTGTTAGTGAAAATGTTGAGGTAGCTCGAGCAACTAATAGTCCACTCGAGGTATCAGCAAATGACATTTATCTCCAGCCCTCTGGTGAGTTTAATAAGGGTCGCATTTTTGAACTAGCACAAAAGCTTCATGAGAAAAGCAGTATGCCTTACGCTGTAATTAAAAGTGATCAGGGTAGATATTATGCAGGATCTTTAAATGATCTTAATACCAAACTTCCAGCAGAAGAGTTACCAGAAGAATTACTGCTTGTGGTTACTAAAACAAAGGGAACAAATAATCGCGGTTTTTCCCAACATGACTTAAAAAATACTGGTTGGCTCCACACTTCTTCTGAAAAGGTAATTGAGCATACTGGAACATTGGGCACTAACCACAATGACAGTGTAAATGTTTGGTCAGCTGCGGGCAGAAGGCATGCTGTTTTTACTGCTGATGGTCAGGTGCAGCTAAATTCTATGATTCAGTGGCCCACTCGCCCTGATAACCAATTACTAAAGTCTTTGCGGAAAACTTGGGAAGGCCATATGATTTTAGTCAATGTGCCTAACAAGGGATATTTTTTGGCACAACCCGGTGATAGCAACTTCTTACAATCAATACCAGAAGCACAAGTAGATTCTATTGTTTTAGCCTTTGATCCTAGTAAAAGCTTCTCAAATATCTTAAGTCAAGCTAAAAACACAATTAAAGCATTACAAGTAACAGGTCCTGTGCGAGTAATGTCTAATGTAGGTGTGCCTATAACAGAAATAGAGTCTTCATCTGTCTATAGTGGTCTTGACCTAGCTTTTAAAGTCGATAATAAAGGAGAGCTTGGAGTTGACCTGCAAAGGAGTGGTTTAGAACTTGCTGAACAAGCTCCTGAAAAGTGGTTAAGCTATACTGAAACCACAAGCTTGCCACTTGCTATTTTTGAGTGGCCAGACGGTCAACGTTCTTCGGCACTGTTTACCCATATGCAAGGGGCACAAAACCTAACAGAGCTTAAATCCCAACATATTGTACCTGCTTATGATTCAGAGGAATTGGGAGATGCCGAAGACCTAAAAGAAAGAGACAGTATTATAGCAACTAGCGTACAGGACACCTTGCAAAGGGCATTCACATTTTTGCCTAGTCAAACAGCTTTTCAAGTAGTTATGCCTGATGGTAAAACTATAAGGCATTACTCACAAGAGAGTCCATCTGAAAAACAAATTCAGCCACAGCCTTTAGGGATTATTGAAGTTACAAGGCAATCTGACAATGCTAAAGTTAAATATTATTACCAGCCTAGCAATGCTGAGCTAGCTCAGGCAAAGGATAAGGATAACGATGCTGATGTAAGTCAAACACTAGCTTTATTGTCTAAGGAAATTGGTTTTGAAATTACTCATTATCAAGGGACTAGCCTGCCAAGTACTGAAGAGTTAGTGGAGAAATCCAACCTATTTTTTAGGCAGCACGTTCCAAATAACATTCCTAAAAATTATGCTGTGCTCGAGTTAAACGATAAAACTTATTTTGGTGGACCATGGCATAAAATACGAGAGATAGCTAACCTCAATAATGTAAAGGTAGATACAATTGTAGTAGGTCAAAAAGGTGTTGGTTTTGTAGGCAAGAATCCTGATAATCAATTTCAAGATAAAAGCTGGATGTCAGATTGGGCAGCTCAGGCAGCAAAAGATGTGTTTGCCACTTTTCCCCAAAGTTCATCTCTTACAGTATGTGCTAAATCTTGTCGCAGACAAGTTGTTTTTAGAAAAGAGGAACATGAAGTTATTGACCTAGCAGCAATGCCAGCAACTGTTTTAGCTGTAGAAGAAGAAAGTTCAGAAACTCTAACTCAATGGTGGGATAAATTACCTAGTAACGCAATTTTGCTAGCCGAAAGGGCTAAATGGCAAGTTGATATGGTGCTTATGCATGCACCAAAACTTGACCGTTATTTCTTAATAACACATAACGAAGTTCCATATTTTGAAGAGCATGCTGGTCAACCTGTGCAGGTGCACACCTTGGTACTTACCCCCGATGCAAAAATACACTTTAGCTCTTTGAAAATACGCTTTCAAAGGGCAGTGGCTGTACTACCCGAGCATATTTCTACTATCAGAGTTGTTTCTGCTCCAGATATTGATTTATCTTTTGACAGGGAATGTAAACTTGATGTGTTTGGGAGCTGTGGAGAGCTTTTACAACAAGAGCCTAATGAGTGGCTAGCAACTACTGCTATATGGGATGAAATATTAGTTGTCTTTGAAAAAGAGGGGCAATTGTCTGGAGTATCTTTCCGAACACTACTAGAAGCTAATTTAGATGACTTACATACTAAAGGCATTACCCCACATAGCCTAGTACCGATATATTCCGAAGAACTTTTAAAAGAGCCAGATAAAATGCTAAGTGACCCTGATTTGAGAGAAGAAGTGGCTTTTGCTGTGGCTGAAACTTTGCGACAAGTCTACCATATCTTTTCTAAAAAACAGCAAATCAAAGTACTTATGCCAAATGGGGATTTTGTAGAGTATGCCTTGCAAGAAAATGCAGTTGTAAATGAAAGTGACCCTCTTGCAATAATTAGCTTTACTTCTCCTTATGGTGACTCTGTTAAGTTCTTTAGGGTTGGGTAGATGCTCGAGGCAACCACTAAACCTTCAGGAAATGCTCTAACTCAACCCAACTTTATAAATTAGACGCAATCTACTGATTAAAGCTGTTATGGATAATAGTTTGGTCATTTAAAACAGATTATACTAGGGCTAGATAAGGTAAAAAACTTAAATTTGAAGCCTAAACATTAATTCTAGAAAGATTTCTATAGGAGAATCAGATGAAGTATTTAGTAGTGCTAGTAACAATTATTTCAACATTTGGATGTGCACAAAGTTCTGTAACAATGATTTGCACCCCTCACTTGCAAGAACTTGTTAATCATGGCATACCCAGAGAGTTTATATTTCAAAGGGGCTCAAATTATTGTGTTGCTATTAGTGATAATTCAGCACACATAATTCAAGAGGGAATGCATTGGCTACTAGAGCAAATAGCTAATGCATTTGTTATTGTTCAAGAAGGACTTGACGATATGACAGAAGGGGAATTTAAAAGGACTTTTGACTATGTAGTGAAAACTGGTGAAGGAAACTATTTAGAGTTTTTTATAGGAAAGCAGAGTAGTAATCAAGCTAAGAAGCAAAAAAAGAGTTTTGATCTAAAGGCAGCCAGTGAACAAAATAGTTGGTTAGATGATTTTATTAGGTTTTGGAACTTAGATGACCTTTAAATTACTCAGAGAATACAAGGTGTGTACCCCAAATGAAATTTGAGAATGAGTTGATAACAGTAATTTCCGATCCCACAGGGTTTTTGACTATAGCTTGAGTAAGGACACCTCATTTTACAAAAATTGACGAGTAACTTCATCCAAAAGCATTTAAAAATGAGAGAAAATATCCAGCATGAGTTGTTTGTGAAATGTACTTGTTTCCAGAAGGCATAAAAATACCTAGCACCACTTCTATGAGAGATTTTCAAATGGCACCTCTGTGTTTTAGTTTTTCTACAGTTTTTCCTGCAGTACTACTCTACTTCTATGACGTGTCATAAAGGATTTCATAGCCTGTTACTCTGAAACCATGTGTTATTGCCCTGTAGATATCCTCCATACACTCAAAGGGCAAAGTGTAAAACAAATGCCTTACCCTTTCCCATAGTAGTTTTTTAGTCCTACATTTTGCTTTTGCTGCTTTAAACACTGGACATGCTAATTGTAGTACTTGATCCACTAGGAATGCTTGCATCATCAGTATCGTGAAATTGACTGACAGATTCTTTTTTCCATGCCCATAATTATGCTCTGCTTTGTACCCTTGGTTCTTTAGTGTATTTAGTGTCTCATTCTCCATTTTCCATCTTGCCCTCCCTGCTCGCATTATCTCTTCTACATTTTCTTCATTTATCTCCATATCTGTTACCCACGTAAAATACTGCGTCTTCTTTTCACTCCTTTCCCAATACTCCAACACATTCACCCTGACATCTTCATTTGAGGCATTTATTGCTATATCATTGCTGTAGTGAAAATGGTGTTCTACTCCCGTTTCTCCTTCTACTACCTTATGAGTATGACTTTCACCTGACTCTTTTCTTTTTTCCAATTCCTCAAATAGTTTCTTGTGGTTACTTTGTTTTGCACCTATTATGTAACTCATCCCTTGCTTTTCTAACTCCCTTAAGTTAGGTCCCGTAGAGTGTAATCCATCCTCTAAAATTATTACTTTGAGTTTGGGGTGATCTTTTCTTATGTCTTCTACTAATCTCTTTCCTGCATTACGCTCACAATCATTCTTTGTTTCTCCATCTTGTTTTATTATTGCCTCTACACCTATTGGTATTACTTCTGCCTTGTCTGGATGTACTATTACTGCTCCCATTAACTGATGAGAATAACTTACTTCTCCATTTTTGTGTTTGCGCTCTAAACATCCTGGACAACTTATCTCTTTTGACTTGAAATACTGTGTTCCATCTAGGGACACTAAGTAATATCCATCTAGGTAAGTGTATTCTTTCAGTAACCCTCCCCTTTGCACCTCTTTGAAAACTACCTTAAATCCCTTTTTTATTTCCTCTGGGTCAACTTCATCTATTACTTCCCTCATCCTTGTATCACTAGGAATTTCCTCTATCCCATACACCCTTTCTAAATTTTTCCTTTCTTCTCCATCTTGTCTTCTTTGGTCAAAGCGTAATAGGGAACCATCTTTTAGAGCAAACATAGCAAAACCTGACATCAGTACATCTTCAACAGATATATCAACCTCATTTGGTCGATGATCCTCTATCTCTGCATAGGTTTCTCTTAGTTTTTTATATAGGGCTGTGGCACATAAGTCTTTTCGAGACTTCATAACTGATTTTACCCTTGCTATTAGGAGTTATCAACTGATGCGTTAACTTTGCAAAAGTTTATGAGAGACTACATGCCTCTGACAGCTTTTTCAAGTGGATCGGGAACTGCTGAGTTGATAAGAAAGACTGTATCAATATTTTGATGAAAAAAGAAAAATTTAAAGCAATAACATAATTATTCTTAGGTACATCATCCTCAACCCAAGGGAGAGATTCTATTACCGTAAACGCTTTACCACAACTACAGTAGCATTATCTGGAGCATCTTCTTCTAAAGCTGCTTTGACTAAGTTGTCAGCTATCTGTTGAGCTGTGTAGCCAGATTTAATTACTTCAGTCAGTCTCTTTTCAATAATTGATTCCTTGTGTCCCCATACACCCCATACTCCATCTGACATCAGTAAAACAACTTCTTCAGCCTCAATGTCTCGAGTCTCTTTAAAAATTGGTTGAGCATTTTCATCAGTAAGGCTAGCCAAAGTGTCCACATAGCTATCACCTTCTTGGTGCTGCCTCCGTGCTCCTAGTGAACGGATAACTTTATGAGCATCGGGACTATCTTCAGCCTCTGCTTCACTTATAACACCCTGATCAATCATAGCTTTAACCAAAGAATGGTCACAAGTTAAAAGTTGCAAACCATTGTCAGGATGATAAAGATAAGCTCTCGAGTCTCCTACATGCGCTAGAGTTAGGCGCTCATTAACCAAAATAACGCTAGTGAAGGTACAACCTCCACCATTATCGTCAAGAACATTAAGAACAGCTTCATTAGCCTTCCAAGCTAACTCTACTGACCAATCAACTTGTACTTGAGGTCTTGCTAGATCTGATAAAGGGGTTGCTTCACAAAAGGCTTTTACAGCAGCTTGACTAGCTAATTCTCCAGCCACCTCTCCACCCATTCCATCAGCGATACAGGCACGTATGATTTGCTGTGGTCCTTCAAAAGTTTCTAAGGTATGTTGTACAAAACCGTAGCTATCTTCATTAAGTTCACGCTCAGGTGCTAATCCAATAGTAGTTGCCGCAGCTACTACAAAAACAGGCCTTTGGGGGCTTTGTAAACTTTTAATACGCCTTTGTAAAGTAGCAGCGTCTATGCGATTGTGAATAGGGGACAAAGTAGCATAGAAAATCTGTGGTAGGCCAGGATCTTTAAAATTAGAAAGCTCTACAGGATCAAGACCCTCAACAGGAACTGGTTCACCTTTGTAGAGATAGTACAAAATTGCCCCCCAAAGGTATATGCCAGTCTTATTTCCTACTACCTTATTAACTTGTACTTCTGTTGGAGTGAAACTATCTCTAGGTGCCAAGGCAACCTCTTCACCAATCTTGGCAATTTGCAAAGGATAGCGCAGCTTTAAACCTTGTTCAGTTAAGATAAGCCCATTAGGATCAATATCATATACAGCAATCTCTTGAGCAGCAAAAAAACGCAATAGCTGTGCGAGAGGGTTCAAATGCTCAAGGGCATCTTGCCAAGATAGCTTGGGCTCGAGCACTTCCCCTTCAATCCAAGTGAGTACGTAACCATCATCACCTTCATAAATAATCTCAGGTAGCAATCGTTGAGGAGGTAATTTGCTCCAAAGTGGAGAGCGAGGTTTAGTACTAATTAACATAAAAGTATCTAGCTCAGTATTTTCTATATGAGCTTTGTAAAGCTCTCGAGCCAATACCTCATCAACCACAAAATCTTTATCCCCCAGAGTAATAACATCACCTATTGAGAATCCATCTTTGCCTGTCGTGGTAGGTTCGTAGTACTTTTCTTCAAGATACCCCTCTACTTCCTCATCATTTAATGAAACCTCTGATAAAAGAGTATCTAAAGTTTTCCCTTCGCCATTACTCTCTATCTTAGATTCTTTCTTGATATCATTTTTACCCTCAGTATGTTCTGTTCTTTCTAAAATTTCTACAACCTCAAGAAATAGCTCATTTTCACTATACTGTGCTGCCGAGTCTACTCCCAAACCAAAATCATCGTTTTGATTGGCTGTACCTTCTCCTTTAACAAGAACTTCCTTTTGCTCTACTTCACTAGTGAAGTTTTCATCGTGCTCATCACTAAACTCATTATTTTCTTTGTTTGGCATTAGTTAACTCTCATTGAAAACAAAACGTACATTCCCAAAGGAAATCTCATCGCCATCTTTTAATTCAGTGGGAATTTGCAAGCGAGGGTTATAATTTTTTGCGCCTGCGGGACGGATATAAACACCATTTGTAGAGCCAATGTCTCTGACTTTCCATTTTCCATCAAAATAAAGTTCTGCATGTTGTTTGGAGATATATTCCTCTCCTCTAATACCAGTAAGATCAATATCTACAGGCCCTGTTGAAGGGTCAAACTTTCCTACAATCATAGGAGTAGCTTCTAAAGGAATAGACTCCTCTGTAACCGTACCAAATTTAGTTATTATTAGCTTAGCAGGTTTTACTGAAGTAGGTGGCACAAATTTTTCTGGTGATCCAGCTCCAAAAGAAGTTTCAGGTCCTGATGGTGCTTGTGTAGATTGTGAAAAAGCATCAGTCTGATTAATAGGAATAGATTGATCTGTTGGAGGGGGAAAAGTAGATTCATTTATATCAAATTGTGATCCTGCTTGCGAATCAGATTGAGAAGGAAGTGGCCCTTGTAACGACTCTGAGGAAAAATCATTAGTTTGGTAGGAACCTATTTTAGGTTCTGGTGAAGAACTAGATGATTCATTTGTAAGGTCTGGTGAATCCAATGACTCAAAAGGTGTTTGGGGATTTATTGGCTCACTAGTTTGTTGAAGCTCATCAAAAGAGGAATCTGTTTGGGATTGAGGCTGAAATGGAAGTTGATCTAAAGGATCATTTAGCAGAGTTGAAGGTGTTTCCGTTTGAGGTTGTTCATCTGCAGACTCTATAGAAAATGCTTTACTTAAACTTAGTTCTGTACCACAACCTTCACAAAACTCTCCTTCTATAGGGTTTTCAGTAGCGCAAATTTGGCATGTTATTGACATTTTAACTCCTTAGTATAGGGCGTTTATGGCTAAAAATTAACCTTGCATAAAGATATACTAAAAACGGGTTAGATTTGGACGTTTTCGTATATATTCTAAAGGGTATACAGATACTAAGTTTCTTAGAGGAACTTAGTATCTCAAAGTTCAAAATTAATCTGCGAAAAGCATATATGTTTCTAAATGTTTGCCTTTTCATAACAACTAGGCTCCTGTCATTCTGCGAATCTCTTCTTCAGAAGGAATTCCCCCATCACTACCTGCTTTAAGAGTTTGGGTCTTAGCGCCTATTTTAAGTGTTTTTGCTGTGCCAATGCTAATCGTCTTATTATTATCTAGTTCGCCTAATGCTCTGTCTAAAGCCTGAGTCATAACAGTATTGCCGAGTTTAATAGTCATGCTACGTGCTAACTGCATAGTTTTAGCTGCTTGTTCAGGATTCCTTTGAGCTTCAGCCGTTGCCTTTTTAATAAGAAGTTCAACATTACGTTGTTGTACCCATTGCATTACCTCACCATTAACACGTCCCGCCAAGGCTTCATCATTAGTAAATTCTACCACAACATCAATAGGAGGCGATTCACCACGATAATTAGCTCCCGGAACCTGATATGTAAAACCTAGTTGAGCCAGACGTAATCTTGCTTGGCTATGAGCAGGCAAAGTAACCTCCAAAATAAAGATAGTTGTTTCATTAATAGCAGCATTACCTAAATTATAAGGTTGTACAGTCATGCTCACTTCGTTTTGTTGGGGAGCTACGCGAGTGATACGATCAATAGCTACATCCTTAACAGTCTTAATGCTTAAACCAATATCTGTGACCACCTCACTAGCAGCACTTTGCATATCACCTAAAATTTCATGGGGTAATTGACTAGCTCTTACTGCAGGTGGTAAAGGGTTAGCAGTATCGGGTACTACATCAATGAGCTTACCTTGAGTCCTATCAGCAGTTTTAAGAAGTAATTCTTCATTAAACTCCCCAACGCCAATAGCAGTTACAGGGATGTGTTCTCTAGTTAATTGATTACTTATTCCTTCCACAGTATCTTCATCAAATGTTTCACCATCCGTGAGCAAAATCATACGTTTGCTACCTTTTTCTGCTTGTAAAAGCTCAAAGCCCTTTTCCATGCCTGCCCCCATATGGGTACCACCAGAATAATGATTTAAGCTTTCTACAGCAGCTAATAAGCGAGCGCGTTGACTAGCTTCAATAAAAGGTACCAAAACACGAGCATTATCATCAAAATGTACCAGTGATAAACGGTCTTGAGGTTGCAAAGCTCCTGCATCTAAAATACCTTGTAAAGAGGCAGCTACTAAATCTAACTTACTTTTTGCCCCGTGAACAACCTCATATTCTTGCCCTTCAACAATCCTTGTGTGTCCAGTATATTCATTAGGCTCAGTCACAACTTCACGCATAGAGCCTGAGGTATCAACCACAAAGGCGACAGCAAGCTGCGGCCTTGCCCCAGAGGCTTGGTGTTTAGGACGGAGGCTAAGTTGCAAAAATAGTTTTTGCTGGCTCTGATTAGCAAGCAAGTACTCACGGTGTGCAGTGATGTTTATATCTAACATGTAACTCCAATAACAACAAAAATAACAAGTAAAATCAATGGGACTAGCAATGGGGTTAACGGATTACTCGATAAACTAAAAAATAAAACTGAGCCACCTCCAAAAATTGGCAAAGAAATAATCTTCCACCAATGCCTAGCGTCTCTATCTACATCAGGGGAAATATGTAAAACTACTCCAAAAATGCCACCTATAACGATTCCAAAAAGGATTGTTAACAATGGATACAAATTAAGTAAGTTTAGCCAGTTTAATGCTGCCCATGCAGTGACAGCTGCTAAAGCACCACGTAGACGATTTTTGAATCTTACTTGTGCTGTTTGTTTAGTAGCTAACGGAGCAAGTGTTAAAGCAGCTAACTGTCCAGCAGGTAGAGATTGATCAATTTGTGCAAACCATGATCTTTTCATGGTTTCAGGGGTACTTGACTTCTTAGCTCGAGCTTGCAAATTACTAGCCATTGACCTTGAAAGAATTGCTGTAAGCAAAATAGCTTCAGCATCTTTATCCGGAGGAACACTTTTCTGATGAGAGTTTTCTCCATTGAAGTGCTCTTGGCTAATAAATTGATTATAGGTTTGTATTTCAGACTTCCATTCTTGCTCGAGCTGTAAAAAACCATGCTGGAGAGCTTGAGGGTGTAAAGATAAAACGTCTTTTGCTAGAATAGATTTTAGCACTTCTTTAGCATAATCACTTTTTTGAGCCTCTTGAGCTATTTTGAGTAAATCAGTTTTATCAGCAAAGGCATGACCCATATAATTAATAACTTGGCTATTAAACCTATTAATCAACTTAAAAAGTTTAATATCTAGGTCTAATTTTTCATGTTTTAAGTCTTCCAAAAAGATACCTAAATCGAGGTCTCTAGCACCCCTAAATACCCATTGCCTTAAATTTTCCCCTGCTAATTCTTCTAGGGCCATATTCCAATTATTTGCCAAACCATAGGCTAATTTTTTAGGTGTAGAGTACTTTTTACCTAGAAAGAAATAAGGTTCACTCGAGCCTTCTACAGAACCCTCTCTCAAAATATCTAGAAATACTTCTGTAGTTTGAGGGCGATCTTCAATTCGCAAGCCTAAAGCTTGAGTAATAGCTTTTCTTAATCCTTCAGGGGTGTTTTTAGGTAAAGGCTTTAAATTTTCTCCAGCAACACGATTAGTAGCTTCAAGAGGGTATTCCCCTAATAAAGCATGATATAAGGTTGCACCTAGAGCATATATATCAGTATAAGCTCCAAAACGAGCTTGTGAAGCGTATTGTTCTAAGGGGGCATAACCCGGTGTTACCATTCTAGTCACCTTAGTTGTTTTATTGTGCATAAACTGTCTTGCAGAACCAAAATCAATGAGCACGGCACGACCATCTTCAGTAAGTAAAATATTCTCAGGTTTTATATCACGATGCAACAAGCCTGTTTGATGTACTAAACCTAAAGCTTCAGCAACATGCTCAGCAATTTTGTAAACTTCTACAAACTTTAGATTGCCTCTATTGCTAATACGACTGGATAGAGACTCACCTTTTAAAAATTCCATTACAAAATAGGCAGTGTTGTTTTCTTCAAATTGATCAAGAACCCTAACAATACTGGGGTGATTAAATTGTGCTAATGTTTGGGCTTCTTTGATAAAATTTTGACGTACTTCAGTAAACCTTTGTTCATCTGTAGAAAGAGGAGGGATTACTGTTGTACCCGAACGCATAGCACCATTCGGAAAAAGTTCCTTGATAGCTATTGGTCTCCTAAGCAAGGTATCTGCTCCTTGATAAGTTATTCCAAACCCACCTTCACCAAGCACCTTGCCAATTGTGTAACGACCACCTAGTAGCTTACTACCCATAGGCAAATGCGGCACAACTAAAGATGCTCCACAAGAGGTACAACTAGGAGTATCATCTTCATTGTTAGCACCACATGCTGGACATATCAAAACCATCACCTTCACAGCTTTAAATAGCAATTTAAGTCATAATGTAGTCTTTTAAAATTTTGCTTACTATTCATTAAATTAAAAACTTTAGATTCTATAACACAGCAACTTCTTTGATTCAAGATTTTTTAGAGTCTGTCTTCGAGTAAGACAATTTAGAAATAATTTTCCATGATGTCTATATATTAATAAATTTTGACATGAGTAGTTAAAATTGCTATGAAATGATGACTAGAACACATATTTATTTACTTGTCTCATATAGTCTTAACTCTATTAATTTTGCCAAACTCAGAGTAGGTAAAAACGTAAATAGGTCATAACTAGACTTTGTTGTAACTGTTAGCATTATCCATTAAGGTGCTTAAGGACATTTTGTGATTAAAATTATTGCCATAGGAGATATTCACGGCATGTGGGCAGAAACATGGCGTGCCCTTAAAGCAGCTAATGTTGCTAACAACATGTTTGAACCTACATTACCTGTTATTGAAGGTAGATATCAAGTCATCTTTATAGGTGATTTAGTTCACTATAAGGATTTTGATACCTATGCCAAGATAGTAGGTGTAGAGTACTACGATATTGAAAATGAAACTCACTTGAAACGTGCTGCTAAAACTCAAATTCGTGACCTTTATCGTTTTAAGAATTTTGTAGATAAATCTAAGGGTAATGCCACAGTGATCTTAGGTAATCATGATGAAGATGCACTTACCCATGAATACAAATTAGCCACACGTGGAGGGCTTAAACATAACGAGTTTAATCCTGAGTATGGTGGCATCGCTCTTCCTGATGATATAGCCCAGTGGATTTACAGTTTTCCTAGAGAAAAAATTTTTTACGGTGTACAGTTTGCTCATGCAGGACCCTTACCCGGTATGCAATACTTTGATGATTTCTTTTATAATGATAGAGACTCTAAACACTGGTGGCGAGAGAAACCTGATCTGGTAAGGCAAGTTCATCACCGCTTTGGTGTTTATGGTCATACCGTAATGGAAAATGGCATTTACTTAGATAAAGATAATAATTTTGCTATGATAGATGCCTTAGCACAGCATCAATATCTCGAGATGATATTGAGTGAGGAACGTCTTGATTATAGAGTTGTACAATTTCAGTAGAATATTTAAATAACTGGTGGGTCTGCAGGGACTCGAACCCTGAACCTACTGATTAAGAGTCAGCTGCTCTACCAATTGAGCTACAGGCCCTAACTAACAACTAATATATTAACACAAATTATCTAATGCCCATATAAATCCTTTGTCTTATCAAAAATGAGGGATGTTATGCTAATTGTAGTGAAAAATCTCTCATGTGTAACATTGTGTACACATGCATTTGACCTTGCTTCTCAGCGTAATTAATAAGAATAATGATTAGAGTCTAATCTAGTAGGGTTATTTCTTCTACAGCCAAAGATGTAAACCTTACTTTAAAACAACATACATTAAATCAATATCTAAGTAGTGATTCATCAGTTTTTGTGAGATAGGAAGTGTTATATCCCTATAGGGATGGGTTAGAAACCTACTCTATAAGCACATAGGAATTCACATTTTCTTATTCAAAGATGCCTATTATTTTAATTCTGATAGAGGTATTTACTAGGTTTAATGACTAATACCTCACCAAAAAAGTTTTGATTGGTAAAGTTACCTGAAATGTGTGACACAAGATTACTTTAAGGATTACTACCCGTCAGAACTAATTTGTGGGGTACCAGGTTTGATTGTAAAATATGAGGACAGCATCTTACAATAGGGGTTGACATGGTTTGTTCTATATGTGTAAACTTTCTTTTGCTGCCTTTTAATAGGCAGTGTGTTCTTTGACAAGTAAATAGAAGTGATAAAAATAAATCCAAGAGTGATTTTGGATTTGTTTAAAGCAAAACATTAAAATCATGTTGATGAAAATTAATTCTTAAAATATGGTTAAGTTATTAAGAGTGTATGGTGGATGCCTTGGCAGTCGAACCGAAGAAGGACGTGGCTACCTGCGATAAGCCTCGGTCAGCTGGAAGCAAGCTTTGACCCGAGGATCTCCGAATGGGGAAACCCAGTAGAGAAAACCTCTGCTACTCCTAGTTGAATACATAGACTAGTGAGAGGGAACTCAGCAAACTGAAACATCTAAGTAGCTGAAGGAGAAGAAAGAAACCTCGATTTCCTTAGTAGTGGCGAACGAACAGGAAAAAGCCCAAACCAAACCCCAAGGGGTTTGGGGTTGTAGGACTGGCATGTATGGATTCTAAGTATTTAGTCGAAGCAGCTTGGAAAACTGCACCAAAGTAGGTGATAGTCCTGTAGACGAAAAGTACGAAGACCTAGCTTGTTCCTGAGTAGCTCAGGCCACGTGGAATCCTGAGTGAATCAGCGGGGACCACCCCGTAAGGCTAAATATTCCGACTGACCGATAGTGAACCAGTACCGTGAGGGAAAGGTGAAAAGCACCCCGGCGAGGGGAGTGAAATAGTACCTGAAACCATACACTTACAAGCAGTCACAGCCCTTTATTAAAATAAAGGGTGGTGGCGTGCCTCTTGAAGCATGATCCTGTGACTTACTGGTAGTGTCAAGTTTAAGCCGTTAGGCGAAGGCGAAGCGAAAGCGAGTCTGAATAGGGCGTTTAAAGACGCTATCAGTAGACCCGAAACCAGATGAGCTAGCCATGGCTAGGTTGAAGCTTCCGTAACAGGAAGTGGAGGACCGAACCCGTTGAGGTTAAAAACTCTTGGGATAAGCTGTGGCTAGGAGTGAAAAGCTAACCGAATCTGGAGATAGCTGGTTCTCCCCGAAATAGCTTTAGGGCTAGCCTTAAGAATTAACCAATGGTTGTAAAGCACTGATTGGGCTAGGGGGCCCACCAGCTTACCAAACCCTGTCAAACTCTGAAAGCCATTGGTGATAATCTTGAGAGTCAGTCTACGTGAGCTAACTTTCGTAGACAAGAGGGAAACAACCCAGACCGCCAGTTAAGGTCCCCAAATGATGGTTAAGTGGAGAAGGATGTGAAGACGCTTAGACAGCTAGGAGGTTGGCTTAGAAGCAGCCATTCCTTTAAAGAGTGCGTAATAGCTCACTAGTCGAGCGTTTTTGCGCCGAAGATGATCGGGGCTAAACCATCTACCGAAACTGCGGCAGCCTAGATTTTTCGAAGTTTAGGCTGGGTAGGGGAGCGTTCCGTAAGCCGCTGAAGCTTTGCTGCAAAGCAATGTGGAGGTATCGGAAGTGCGAATGCAGGAATGAGTAACGATAAGATAGGTGAGAATCCTATCCGCCGAAAGCCTAAGGTTTCCTCAGGGCAAGGTTCGTCCCCCCAGGGTTAGGCGGGACCTAAGGCGAGGCCGAAAGGCGTAGTCGATGGATAGCAGGCTAATATTCCTGCCCCACTTTGTGTCGAGTGATGGGGTGACGCATTAGGATAAGCCAACCGGAGCCACGGATGAGCCCGGCGGTGTACGAAGCTTGCAGGGATAGGAAAATCCGCCCTCATACGAAGTGACGTGCATCGGGAAGCCGCTTATAGGTGATAACTGGCTGAATCCACGGTGCCAAGAAAAACCTCTAAACGTTTGAAACCAAAGTGCCCGTACCAAAACCGACACAGGTAGGCGAGTGTAAGAACACTAAGGCGCGCGAGAGAACTCTCTCTAAGGAACTCTGCAAAATTGCCCCGTAACTTCGGAAGAAGGGGTCCCATGTGTAGCGTCTCCGGGCGCGAGATGGGCACAGTTAATTGGCTCTAGCGACTGTTTATCACAATCATAGCACTCTGCAAACCCGCAAGGGGAAGTATAGGGTGTGACACCTGCCCGGTGCCGGAAGGTTAAGAGGAGCGGTGAAAGCTGCGAATTGAAGCCCCGGTGAACGGCGGCGGTAACTATAACCGTCCTAAGGTAGCGAAATTCCTTGTCAGGTAAGTTCTGACCTGCACGAATGGTGTAACGACTGGAGCGCTGTCTCAGAGAGAGACTCGGTGAAATTGAACTGGCCGTATAGATGCGGCCTACCCGCAGCAGGACGAAAAGACCCCGTGGAGCTTTACTACAACTTGATACTGATGTTCGGATTAATCTGTGTAGTATAGGTGGGAGACTGTGAAACCGGGCCGCTAGGCTCGGTGGAGTTAACAGTGAAATACCACCCTTATTGATTTGGCCGTCTAACCTTTGCCCGTTATCCGGGCGAGGGACAGTGTTAGGTGGGTAGTTTGACTGGGGCGGTCGCCTCCCAAAATGTAACGGAGGCGCACAAAGGTTCCCTCAGCACGGTCGGAAATCGTGCGTAGAGCGTAAGAGTATAAGGGAGCTTGACTGTGAGACCTACAAGTCGAGCAGGGACGAAAGTCGGTTCTAGTGAACCGGTGGTACCGAGTGGAAGGGCCATCGATCAACGGATAAAAGTTACCCCGGGGATAACAGGCTGATACCGCCCGAGAGTTCACATCGGCGGCGGTGTTTGGCACCTCGATGTCGGCTCGTCATATCCTGGGGCTGGAGAAGGTCCCAAGGGTCGGGCTGTTCGCCCGTTAAAATGGCACGCGAGCTGGGTTCAGAACGTCGTGAGACAGTTCGGTCTCTATCCGCTGTGGGCGTAGGACATTTGAGGAGAGCTGTTCCTAGTACGAGAGGACCGGAATGGACGCACCTCTAGTTTCTCAGCTGTCGACCAACGGCATATGTTGAGTAGCTATGTGCGGAACGGATAACCGCTGAAAGCATCTAAGCGGGAAGCCGACTCCAAGATGAGATGTCCCGCCTTTAATTAGGTTAAGACCCCCGAAAGACCATCGGGTATATAGGCTGTGGAGTGTAAGTACGGCAACGTATTTAGCTGACCAGTCCTAATTGGTCGAGGACTTAACCATATATGGACTTATGATCTAATCACTTCTATTTAACTTGTCAAATAATATTTTGATTTGTTATTTTGTTCCCTTCGTGCCTTTAGCGGCGTGGACCCACCCGAAACCATCCCGAACTCGGAAGTTAAGCACGCCAGCGCCGATGATACTTAGCAGGAAGCTGCTTGGAAAAGTAGGACGGTGCGAGGGATATATTTTATAATAATAAGCTACTTTTCTTGCGGGAGTAGCTCAGTTGGTAGAGCGCAACCTTGCCAAGGTTGATGTCGTGGGTTCGAATCCCATCTCCCGCTCCATAACTAAATTTTAATATATAATGAGCCATCAAAGATAAAAAGGCTGTGATTTGATGCGATGTGTTCGATAATTCAGGTGTTAACCTATTGTTTATCTGGACATCTATAATGTTATAATGTACTCATCCTTTTTAGAGAGTTGACAAAAACACTTTACAGAGTGCATAAAAACTCTTGTTTGTGATGAGGCTAAAATTTAAGGGATAAGTAGACGTTACCACTGCGTTACCATCTATAAACTACAGTTCATATTAGATCAGATTTTGTTTTTACGCTTAGCGTAATGTTGCAATCAATCTGAATCTACAATTTTACCTAAGTAGTATCTTTTGGGTAAAACTAAGAAAGGAAAGACATGAATAAGTTTATAGGTCTAAGTTTGTCCTTATTGATTTTAGGACTTTTTGCTGTCACTTTAGCAAATACTTCTGCTGAATACCTTACGATTAAGGAGCACCCTCAAGCAGGTCAATATTTAGCTAATTTAGAAGGCAAGAGCTTATATATATACGAAGGTGATGAGCCCGATGCAGGTACCAGTGCTTGTTATGATGGTTGTGCCTCTGTTTGGTGGCCATATATAGTTGATAGCAAGGATGTAACTGTTGCAGCAGGCTTTGGAGGAGAATTAAGCACTATTAAGCGTAATGATGGTAAATGGCAGCTTGTTTATAATGGTTGGCCACTTTATTACTATAATAAAGATAAGGTAGCAGGTGATACCTATGGACATGATAAAGGTAGCATATGGTTTTTAGCTCCTTACAAACCGCCGCCACCACCGCCACCCCCTCCTCCCCCTCCTCCAGAATATACACCACCTCCACCTCCACCATCAGATTACACTCCACCATCAAATTCTGGCTATTAGTCTAATAAGTGAGTGATGTTAAGTGAAACGATAGAGACACTACTAGTAGTGTCTCTATCACATTAATTAGTGTTCCTAAATGGAATTAATGTCGGTAAATGGCACTTGGCTTTGTTTACGCCTTCTAGCAAATTTAAATTTGAATATGCGTAATTTATAGTGCACCAAAAAGTTTTTCCCCAAAAGCAAGAATAAGTTTTTTAGCATATGGGAGATCCCTTGCTATTCTCAGCGATGACATCTCTAGTTATTTTATAAAGCACTCACCTTTACAAAGGTATCTTTACCCTTTTGTAAGACTCGAGCCTCAGAAACATCAACATTCAACTTAATATCTTTAATCACCTTACCATCAAGCTTTAAACCACTGTTTTGAATAAGGCGTCTAGCCTCACCATTAGACTGAGTTAACCTCGCTAAAGTAGCAAGCTTACAAATCCAAATTTCTCCATTTTCTAATTCTGTAGTAGGCACTCTAAAGCTAGGAATATCCTCTGGTATGCCACCTTTAGCTACATAGTCATAACGTTCTTCAGCATGTGCTATAGGAGATTCACCATGATAAATGCTTACTAGCTTTCTAGCAAAGACTCTGTGTGCTTGTTTAACATCTTTTGCAATGAGTGCTTGCATTTCTACCAAGTCTAGCTTTGTACAAAGCTCTACATAGCGTAAAAGCATGTCATCATTGATCTGCATAGCTTTTTTAAACATAGCCTTGGGTGATTCAGATATACCTATATAGTTGCCTAAGGATTTAGACATCTTTTCCACACCATCTAAGCCTTCTAGTAATGGAGTAGTAAGGGCAATTTGTTTTTCTTGTCCATAGCGTTCTTGAACATCACGTCCTACTAGTAGGTTAAATAGTTGATCAGTACCACCAAGCTCTATGTCAGATTGTATAGCTACGGAGTCATAGGCTTGTGCTAAGGGGTAAAGTAGTTCGTGAATACTAATAGGTACACCTTCTCGGTAGCGCTTTTCAAAATCGTCACGCTCGAGCATACGAGCTACTGTATAACACGAAGATAGTTTGACAATTTCGGCAAACCCTAGGGGCTCGAGCCACTCACTATTATGTCTAATCTCTAGTTTTTCAGGGCTGTCATCTAAAATTTTACTAGCTTGCTTAATATAAGTCTCCCCATTTTTACGGGTTTGCTCTAAAGAAAGCACAGGCCTAGTTTTTGACTTGCCACTAGGATCACCTATCATGCCGGTAAAGTCACCAATTATTAGAATGACTTTGTGGCCTAGATCTTGAAACTGCCTTAGCTTGCGCAATACAACGGCATGGCCAAGGTGTAGATCAGGACTAGTGGGATCAACGCCAAGTTTAACACGCAATGGACTATCTTTTTTGAGCTTTTCAATGAATTCTTCCTCTGGCACTATTTGGGCAGTGCCACGCTTTAAAGATGCAATGTTTTCCTCTAACTTAGACATACTAATCTAAACAATATCGCAATCCTAACCATTTGTGAACAACCAACAGGTAGCAAAAGTGATGAGAACAGTTTTGAGATTTACAATAGCAGTTAAACGCAGTTATAGTAACCCTAATGACAGGATTAAATTTTTGCAAGTTTAACTTAATTTCCTTACTGACCTATTTACTTTTATCAATAGTTTTAGCTAATCCCCTTGTAATAGCCTTGCCCCAAGATATTCAATCCTTTGACCCTTTTTTAGTAAATGAGGTTGCTGGAGAGTCTATTGCCAAAGCCATTTTTGATAACTTATTAGAGCGTAACTTTGCAGGCGAACTAATTCCGGGTTTAGCAGAGAGCTATGAGTTCATAAATGATACTAGCATAAAACTAAAGCTGCGTGAGGAGGTAAAATTCCATAATGATGAGCCTTTTAATGCAGAAGCAGTAAAGTTTTCTGTTGAACACTTTCTTGACCCTGAAGCAGCTTACCCCAATGCAGGGCAGTTTTCTGCTATTGCAGGCGTAGAAATAATTGATGATTACACAGTCATACTGAACTTACACCAACCTGACGCCTCCATTTTAGATAAGCTAACCGCACAGCTTTATATGGTCCCGCCCAAATATTACAATGAAGCTGGCCAAGATTTTACTAAGGCCCCTATAGGCACTGGACCTTTTGTTTTTGTAAAGCATCAAAGAGATGTAAGAACTGAACTTAAGGCTAATAAAAACTATTGGCAAGATGGCTACAAGTGCGCCCCAAAAATGGAAGAAGTTATTTTTCGTGTAATTCCTGAAGCTTCTACTCGTGTAGCAGAATTTATCACTGGCAATGTGGACATTGTTACTAACCTGCCTCCTGATCAAGCACCACGTATTGAGCGTGCGGGTGGTACTATTGTTGCTAAAGAGGGGGCAACTCTAATGATGGTATGGTTCGCTACAGCTGCTCATGAAGAGCTTTTAGGAGATGTGCGAGTGCGCCAAGCATTTAATTATGCTGTTGATACCAAAACTATCTTAGAGATTTTACAAAGAGGTTACGGTAAGCGCTTAGCTTCGACACTAACTCCTTTATCTCTTGGTTTTGATGAGGAACTTACTCCTTATCCTTACGATCCTACTAAGGCACGAGATTTGCTCGAGCAAGCTAATTTTGCTTTTGAGGAGAAGCTCGAGCTAAGTGTCCCCACTAACATTAACAAAGTAGTTGCTGAAGCTATTAAAGCAGATTTGCAAAAGGTTGGTTTAAACATACACTTAAAGCTTATGGATTTAAATGCTTTTAACGATGCTTGGTACCGCTTTGCAGAGCCTGAACCCACAGAACTTTTTATTGCTAGTTGGGGGGGGCTTTTTGACCCTGCCTCTGAAGCCTTTTTCTTGCACACAGATTATGGAGCAAGTTATTACAGTAATTCTGAAGTAGATCAATTGCTAGAAACAGCACAATTGGAAGTCAATTCTGAAAAACGCTCAGAGCTTTACAAACAAATCGCTAGACTTGTTCATGAAGATCCAGCAGGAATTTATTTATGGGCTCCTTCTGAGCTTTATGGTGTTTCAGATAGAGTAGAAAATTGGCAAGCACACCCGGGGGGAATGGTAATTATAGGAAAAACATCATTGCGGTAGTTGCTTATGGGATCAAATATCAATTAATTTAGGGCCAACTTTTATTCAAAGCTTTGTTGTGATAGGTATGTAGTAATTCGCCGTCTAATTATTTGTAAACTTCCCATATGGCGTCTTAGTTCAGTTTCTAAAGCACGTATAGGCAAGAGCTGTTGAGGGGCTCTAGGGTCTTGATGTTGTTTGCTAGAAAAATTCCCTAGTTTGATTGCTAACCAATTGGCAAGCTGGCATACACTATCAAGTCTCTTTTGAGGTTCTTTACCAGCTGCAGCCTGTAATCGCACCATACCAGCTAAACTGTATAGCCAAGGGTTAGGATCACGCAAACGTAAGAACCACTCAAAGTAATCCTGTGTAGGATCTTGTCCTTTAACCAAGTAAAGTGGTGAACGTTGTCCCTGCTCGAGCTCACGAATAAGCATAATTTTCTTAGGGCCTATAGGAATACTATGACTAGTTTTTAAGTAGCCTATTACATTTGGCTCGAAACCTAAGCGTGGACGTGGACCATCATTAATAATAAGTGCATTGGGGTAATCGTCTACTAAGCTCGAGGTCAGCAAACGCTCAGCATTTAGCATCTCAAATTGCAACTTACGTAAAACAGCATCAACATCTCTTTCTTCACTAGAAATGACTTCATAATGAAGTTCACCCAAACATTTATTTAAAGTTTGCTTAAGCTCAAAATCATCTATGCTGTGCCCCCCACTTAAGGTACAAATACGTTTTATTTGCCATTTCAAGAAATTAGCTTTCGATAAACCCTGAGGACAGCAACTTACTACTCCAACACCGTAACTACCAAGAGCTCCAAAAGCAACCTGTCTATTTTTATCTTCTAAAAGTACCCTTGCTTCAATACGACGACTGCCATCAACAAATAAAAGTTGATTATAAGGTATCTTATCAAAGTTACTAGTAGGAGTTACGGCTTGCCAATTTTTGTATTCGACATCTGTTTCAATATTAGGATGTTCAGAAACAGCTTCCTCAGCAACATGGGCGGTATTGTATTCTGCTTCCCAAGGGTCAAGGCATAATTTCATTGCTATGAGTATACTACTACTTGCTGCCTGTTTCCAAAAATGTCATTTTCTAGGTGGTGAAAGCTTTTATTTTAAATCAAACTCCAGCTTAGGTGAAGTCATGAAGGAAAACATCTAGTATTGGAAAGAGGCTAAAGCTAGCGAAAGTTAGTAAGGGAGTATAACAAAAGTTAGAAGGCGATGCCACCCCATTTTCTGGGCTGAAGCTTTGAATAATGGGGTAGCGCTACGTATACTACTTGATTTAAAACATTGTCAATACTTCTGCTTAGAATCAAGTAGAAATAGTTATATAAGGTTTAAGGCGAAACCATAAAGGCAGGGTCAACGGTGCCGTCAAATTTAGAGAGGGTGACTATAAACATCGCCACGTCTGGAGGAGCTAAAGGGGGCATAGGCATCGCGGACAAATCGCACTAAATCGTCTTTACCATCACCATCAAAATCGCCAGCGGTGCACACATAATCTCCATTACAGAGGCTGCCAGAAAATGTAATGCTTGCAGTTGTGCTTATGCTCCCATCGCAGCGATCTGGATTTGATCTATAGGTTTGTCCCGGTGCACAAAAGTTACCTTCTCGTCCGTCAATAATATTATCCCAATTGACTGTGACAAAGGCGTCCCGATCAGGCCTAGTGTGCTCGTGGTAAAAACCAACGGTATGACCAATCTCGTGTATGAGTGTATCCAGCCAACAATCACCATCAGAGCGAAGTTGAATTGTTTGTCTGCCTCCACTTCTACCAATATCTGACCAGCAGGCGTCGGCTCTCGTCCCTTGAACAAAATCAACATAGTCTGTATGCTGGCTTTGTTTTTGCACGAAACGAATTGGTGTATTGTCTTCCCATTCTTTGATGGCGTCCTGAATTGTTTGCACGACTGCCCGTTCCACAGGCTGCCAGTAACATACTGAGCAGGATTGCGCCCAGCAAGTAAGTAATTGACTTATTCATTTTAATTCTCCTTACATTAATATTTTGTTGACATTCATTTGTTAACAAGGCTTTTTGACCATTGTTTTCTTGTGTATACATTTTTATCTCCATTCCATTTTTAGCTGTTTAAGACACTCTAGAAAATGCGACTTGATGTGTTTGGTTAGTCCCCTCGAGCTTTCTCGGGGGTAACTTTACTCAGCATCTTCAATGTGCATAAATCATGCCTTGATCTTCTTTGCCAAAGACCGTTTCAAAAGGTGCACCAATTAGCAGCGTGTCTGTTCCTGCTCCCAGAGCCACGCCAAAGCGTTCGTCATTAGCTCGAGTGGCTGCGGTGAGCTTGTCAACCTGTAGCCAGTTTGTGTTTGAATCCATTGCAAACAGATAAGCAGCACCTGCACGCACAGGTTGTGCATCACCCACATCAATCCCATGGGGATTTCTGATATCCGTTTTGTGGGCACTGATGACGAGCTGCGGGATAGGCTGAGACGCTGTGGTGTCAATGTAACAACAGGCAATTGTGTGACCAAAGAGTTGGGCAGGTTCGCTATCGTCTGAGACCAACTTTTGGGTTTGCTGCCAGCTGCCATCAGCTTGACGCTCAAAACGGTAGACTGCACCTTGATTATAGTCACTGCCAATATCTGCTTGGGGTGCGCCAGCAAAAACAGTATTCGCATCAAACCATGCCACTGAGGTGCCAAAGTAGTCCCTAGTAGAGCCATCACTGGCTAAGAGTTTCGTTTGTTGCCAGCTGCCATCAGTTTGGCGTTCAAAAAGGTAGGCTTCACCTTGACTTGAATTGCCATTAATTTTGGCAAAGGGTGCACCCACTAAAAAGGCATCTTCAAAGAGGGCAACCGATGAACCAAAATAGGTGGAAGCACTAGGGTCAAAGGCGGTTAGTTGTTCAGTTTCTTGCCAGAGACCATTAGCTCCACGTTCAAAGAGATACACGGCACCTGCTCTCGAGTGACCATTGACACGTTTACCTGTGGCACCTACAATTAACCAATTGGTTTCACCCTCTCCATCAAGTGCTCGTACATCTAGAGCGCAACCAAACTGGTCCCCTGCATCGTGGTCAGTGGGAATGATCTGCCTTGTCTCTTGCCAATTGCTGCCTGAGCGCTCAAAGAGGTAGACTGCACCTGAATTGCGTTTGCCGCTTGTGTCTCGTCTTGGTGACCCGACTAGAGCAAAGGCGTCATCCCAGCTAGAGGCGTCGCCCCAATCAAAGGCTACGGCTCTGCCAAAGTCTTGATCCTCATCGGGATCTGAGGGCTCGAGCTTCACCACTTCTGACCAGTAACCTTGATTTTGCTCGAGCACATAAGCCGCTCCCACATCAGGCACACCATTTACAGTGGCACCCTTGGCAGCCACAATCGCTGTATCTGGGTCACTAGAAGACACTGCTATACTGCTACCAAACCGAAAGTCAGTACTGCCATCGCCACTTGTGATCACCTGATACTGCTCGACGGGTGCTGAACCTGTAGCAACACCACAGTCAGGCTTCCATAGATAATGCCTGCTTGGCAATACCGAAATTGTTTCGTTCACTGTATTAGAGAAGCCCAAGGCATCAGTGGTACTGAAATCAAGAGTGTAACTTGCAAAGGGCAAAGATATATTGAAGAGAAAGGCATCATCCCATTCAAAGGCGTCATCCCACTCCGCACTGCCACCTGTGACAGGATTGTTAGACTGTTGCAGAAGGTCATAGGTTTGTGTCTCTAAAATGGTTGTGCCTTGGCGAAGCTTAGCTTCGTAGTCGTAGTCATACCAGTTGCTTGCCTCGAGGCAGTGCTCTAGACTATAATCTCTATGGTGGCTGTGCCTGTACTCTGGGTTTGCAAGCTAAAACCAACGCTTTCAGTTGGAGCCTTGGGGCTTTGCTGACAGGCAGCGAGTAAGAGTAGCACTATGAGGAGTGCGCTTAGTTTTGTAAATACTTTTCTTATCATTTTGTTTCCTTTCAAAAAATATGATTGACGTGTTTGAACTACAGTAAGAAAGGGCTCGAGTTATCGAGTTATCGAGCCCTTAAATCTCTGCATTTTATTCAGGCAACTTTTTGGAAGGTTTAAAACGTTTCCATCAAATCTGGATCGATATCTTCATCTAACCAATTAACAGCCTCATAAACATCACCTCGACCAGAACCAGACGCTGTATCGCGCAAGAAGGTTACCAAGTCAGCACGACCATCTCCATTAAAGTCACCCACCTGACATACTTCTTGATTGATACAGAACCCATCATGCATTTTGAAGGAGGGGCGAAAGTAAGACCGTGCAGGATCAGAGAAGCCTATGTAAACATCACCTCGAGCTGTACCTGAGCGTGATTCACGTACAAACTCAATTAGGTCATCTGCACCATCATCGTTGACATCAGCAAGGTGACACACAGACCCACGGCGGCAAACAAAGTCAGCCCACTTTTCCCAGCCGCCCATGCTGGTACCTCGCGAACGCTTGACCCACACATCATTGAGGTAGGTGCTGAATGTATCATGATAGTAAGAAATAAAGTCATCCTTGCCATCCCCATCAACATCACCAATATCACAGGTCATATTGGTGCGATAACAAAATGAGGAACCTGTACTTATCTTGGTGGCAGGTCCAAAACTACTGCCATTAGAGTAAGCCACCCAAACTTCGCCATTTGTCTTCACAAAAGCAATAATGTCGTCTCGACCGTCCCCATTAATATCCCCGATATGGCAGTCTTGCGAAAGGATGCAGAAATGATCATGCCATTTTTCCCAACCGCCTACACTCGAGCCATTGGAACGCTTGATCCAAACATCACGATGATACGCACCTGATGCCCATGTCTCGCGGTAAAAAGAAATCAAATCATCTTTACCATCACCATCTACGTCGCCCACATCACAGGTCATGCCTGAAAGGTAGCAAAAGTGTCCATCTAACAACTGACCATTATGAAAACCACTGTTGCCAGCGCCACTCGAGTAAGCTACATAAACATCGCCACGACCACTACCTGACACTGTTTCCTTAAGGAAAGTAACAAGGTCATCTTTATTGTCACCATTGATGTCGCCAACAACACACTTTTCTTGCCGAATGCAGAACCAATCAAGTTGCTTAAAGGTCTTAAAGCCATACAGACGATTGATAGCAGCAATATCACCTTCACTCAAAGCAGTGCGTTGACCAATGGCATTGCCATTTGCATTGATGGTATTCCCCTGACAATTACCTGTCACAGCATTTCTGATGCAAAAAAAAGTAGCTCCATAGTGCATGATTGAACCATAGTCATAAGGTCCAACTTCTTCATGAGAGCTATTATCAATGGTTCCTGAGCATTGCCATTGACCGTTTGTGAAGTTAACCGTCTCACCTGGTCTACAAAAATTGAACATACTATTCAATCGAATGTTACCCCAGTTAATTGTCACAAACGAATTCCTATCTGGACGGGATTGCTCATGCCACAAACCCATAGCATGACCAATTTCGTGAATGATATTTCCCTGTGAACAGGTGGAATTATCACCATCAATATCATCAAAATCGAGAGTGATTACCTGTTCACCTCCTTGTCGGCCAATATTTGAAGAACAACCATTACCTTCGACAAACCTAATATAATCACTGTGGTGAGCAAGCTTGGGTATGAAATTGATGGGTGTATTTTGTTGCCAGTGCACAATGGCAGCATTAATGACACTAACACTTGCAGTTGTGATACTTGAATCAATTTCATAAGGTACAGTGCCGTTAGGCCAAAGCGAATTAAAGCTTTCAACTGTAATACTCTGTCCTGTTAAGTTTTGATCGTCTTGGATGAGTTTGCCTTCGGCATCAACCTTACCTAAGATGATGTCACCTTGGAAAATGGCTTCGCCATCTGTAACTTCATAGGTTACAAGTTGTGGCTCACTGTAAAAGGGCAGCTGCACAATATCCTCATGGATATTGCCTAGCACAGGTGTATCAGATTGTTCAATGTTTTCAGGATTATCCGTTCCACTAATGGGGGTTTTGGCCTGATTACAAGCTGACAAAAATAAGACTGTAAATGTGCCTACTAAGATTAGTAAGCGTAAAACTTTGAATTGATTTTTCATAAAAAAATCTCCTTAAGAATTTGAGAAAAACTAACAAGATGGTTATGAATCATTTTGTTAACTTGTTTCTCGCAAGTGCATCATTACGATGCTGATTAGCAGGATGCCAGAAGCAAAACTAAAAAACATCTAAAATAGAACTAAACATCCCTAACAACCCCAAAAAACAGTCCACAAAGACCTATTCCTAGGTGATTAGTAAATTTGATAAACTATTTTCATGCTCTTCTGTTACAGGCAAGTCTGTTAGCTCGAGCCCCACTCAACTTGTAAGTTAAGGGTGTTCCCAAAAGGTTACCAATAGGGAATCATTCTTAACACTAAATAAGCAGCACAACATAGCAACGCTTAGAAGCTGCTCAAAATTATCAAGCAAGATAAACATATCTTCTTCTCAAAGATGGTCAAGTAGCTGCCCTTTGTATCAAAGCATTTAATGAAAAAGCAGGTGGCAACAAATAGCCACCTGCTTAGGCAAATTTAGTAGGTTTTAAGTGTCAACGTTTCAGCGAAGGACGTAAACCTGCCCTTCATCCACATTGCCATCTACATCCTCATAAGGTGCACTGACAAGTAAGGTATTCACCCCTGCTGCGGCAGCAAGGCCAAAACGGTCATAATCAGCACCGTGATCAAGCGTGAGTTTGCTTACCTGTGCCCACTGGTTGTTTGAATCGGCCTCAAAGCGGTAAACGGCTCCTTTGTGCCATTGACCACTGATTGTACCATCACCATAGGCCCCAACTACAAGCTGTTCTTTGGGGGGTGAAGCAGTCATATCACTATAACAGCAAGCAAGTGACCAACCAAAGAGTCTCTGCGCCTCAGCATTTTGCGGAACAATCTTCTGTGTCTGCTGCCAGCTTTGCCCCTGCTTCTCAAAGCGGTAAACGGCCCCTGCATTGACATTCGCACCTACATTGGCTTGCGGGGCACCTACTAGGATGGTGTCGTTATCGACCCAGCTCAGGGCTTTGCCAAACATATCATTGGCAGCACTGTCATTGGCAACGAGCTTGGCACTTTGCTGCCAGTTGCCAGAGCTAAGGTCATAATCAAAAATGTATATTGCCCCTTGCCGTTTTGCACCATTCACGGTTGCAGCACTGGCAGGGCTCGAGTCCTATCTAGGCTAAAATGATTGCTGTATCAGTAAAGTGAGGAGGTGAAGAGGCAAGGCAAGGTATAGGGTGGAGCCTTTACCTCACCTTATGACGATTGTTTGTGGGCTTTTAGAGGTTTATCGAATATTCACCATCTTTAGTAGAGCAGGTCAAACCAATTTTATCCACCAAGCTACCACCTTTACCGCGTAACCCTTTCATAGCAGGGTACTCTGGCGGACAAAAGTAATAACGAATACTACCACCGTTCCCACCATATTGAGGCGACCAACCACCTGACCAGTTGCTTATGTCACCATTGGTACAATAGAATTGGAAAGAATCTACAAGCCCGCCTGTGCGAAGCTTCACACCGTGGACGTACTCACCATAACCACAGTAATGATAGTTGTAACTGCCACCACTTCCCCCAAATTTCACAGTTGGTGAGCCAGCAGTGTAAGTTCCATAAGGAAAGGTTCGACAGCGAATTTCTAAAGCGTCAATCTTCGAGCCTGAACGTACTCTAATGCCACCAACGATTTTGTCACTAGAACACTCTGAAGTAGCTAAAGAACCGCCATTGCCACCATACATATCTAGGTAATCGTTGCTGTTACAGTTGGAGAAAGTACGGCAGTAATTATACTTGATCCCTCTAAGATCATCAGCAGTGAGATCCACTACGGCATTGTCATCACACATAACAGATTGTGTGTACTGCCCTGCCTGACAGGTCCATATACCTTCAATATAGGCGTCTCCAAGGCCAAACGCGTGACCAAATTCGTGCAGATACCTCATATAGCTATCATTGCGATTTGCGTGCATAACAATCTCTTTGGCTCCGGCATTGTAGGAAGCCCGTCCGTTCTCATCAGGGAACCTGACGGTTAAGTCTACAGAGTTTGAGCTGTCTGTCACGTCATAGATGAGAATGCTGTTTGTGATCAATCCCCCACCATACATACTACGGAGGGGATTTAGCCAAGCCCTAATTGCATTACGAATATGCTCCTTAAGCTTATTCTTTTGAGTGTTGGTGAATCTTCCTGGATCTTCATAATCTACCCCAATCCTAAGGCTAGTGTCCCTAATATGGGACATGAGTATACCTGTGGTGGTGGTGAATTGAGGCTGTAAGCCCTCGTCCTCGTCTTGGGCTGCAAGCTCCTGCTCTGCTGTTGCTAAGGCTTCTTCCAAACTCATTTCGACCGCAACCGGACTGCCTGTGCGCATCTCAATTGCTTCTCTCGATTCGCCTGTTGGCATTGTCTCTTCTGGTATTTCAGTGGAACTACAGGCTGCTAATAGAATGCCGAGCAGTAATGCGCCCAACAAATAGATGATTGACTTATTCATTTTTATATTCCTTAAACTTATCTTTTGTTGACATCGACTGTTTGAGAAACAGCCGTCTTGAATTTTGTTTTCTTGCCTTTTCATATTTTTAACTCCTTCATTATCTTTGTTTTTAATTTCCTACTAGAGGGGCAGCAAAGTGCTACCCCTCTAGCTGGTCTAGACTCAGTCAGAATAGACTGCATCTTGATTTGTATTACCGTTCACATCGACGTTATGAGGGTCTACATACAAGTTATCACTCGAGGTTGGCAACGGTGATATAGGTGCCAAATATTCTTCCTCTTCAGCGTCCTCTTGACGAGACTCATCTTCTAGATCGATGATCGTGAATCTTGTGATATGGGTATCGATATGCTGTGCTGACACTGTGCCAAGCACTAGGAAAAAAATCCCCAGAAGAATAGGGTTTATAAGGTGTGTTTTAAGTTTCATGATTTTCCTTAAATATGTGTATTTATGAATCATTTTTTACTGTCTCCTTTGTATTTGTTATGTTGAAACCAAAGGACCCTAGGGCAAATCACCTTCATCGAATATGGCGTTGCTGGTGCCGTCTTGTAACCCGATGATGTTATCGGTGATGATGTTGGCCTCAGTGCTATCCTCATTAACCATTGGTGCATCTGCACTTAGCTCAGCATCTTGTTCCGTGGTCATGGTGTCCTGTACTTGCATTTCATTGTCCGACAACGGGACAGCCTCACTTCTGGTGATGTGGGTGTCGATATACTGTGCCAAAGCTAGCCCAAAGGCTATGACACAAAGGGTCATGAGAACAGCTCTTATAATGTGTTTCTGTTGTTTATATTTCATTTTTATTCTCCTTAAGTTTAAATAGCTCTATTGAAGTAGCGCGTGGACATTACCTTGATTAAGACCTTGGCTACCTGGGGCATTAGGTGCACCCACTAATAGTTGAGGTGATACGTAAGCCAAGGAATTACCAAATTGGGTTCCGGGCAGCGAGTTAATAAGGACTGTGCCCGAAGGCAAAAGCGTCCCATTTGATGCCATCTTATAGCGGAAAACGTGACTTGCAACACCTGTGATGCCGGGTGCACCCACAAACAGTTTGGTGCCACTGCCATCAAGGGCAAGCACACTCCCGAAGCGTCTAGCTGTGCCAAGCGCTGGATTCAAGGGTGGTTGTGACTGATTCCAGATGGTACCCGTGGAACCTTGACGCTTAAAGATATACACCGTACCATCCTTTTGGCCCAGATTAGGTCCAGGCGCACCAATAGCTACAAACTTAGCTTTATGATCGGCTGAAATAGCGCTGCCAAAGAAGTCATCTGCGGCACCCGTTGGTACATGAATTTTTTGCACATGATTCCAACCAGTTGGAGTCTCAACAAAGGCGTGAACAATTCCTTGATGACTGTTTGTACCCACAGTATTGTTAGGGGCACCAACAAAAATGACATCTTCACTTAAGGCAACGGCTTTGCCAAAACCCTCTGAATTTTTGTAGGTCAGTGGGTTGTTTGGCGTTTGAGTCCAATTACTGCCGTTAAACTCATAAATAAAAACGGCTTCTTTGCCACTTGCAGCCACCAATAAGCGTGGTGTTGTTCCTGTAATGTTTAAGGCAAGGTCACTGCCAAAGCTGTCACCTGCAGCACCATTATTATCCACCAGTGTATCAACATGTGGCCAGTTGCTTGGTCCGACCTTTTGGTAGACAAAAACAGCACCTTGACCATTGTTGAGACCTGTTGCCGAAACAAAAGCATAATCGTTATTCAGTGCAGCAGTTGAGGGGGTAATGGCGACTTGATCCCCGAAATGCTCACCAGCTTGTTGAAGCGGTGATGGCGGCAGGTCAAGGTCATCCTCAAACACCCAAAGGTCTGTTGGAGAGGTCTTACGGTAGATAGTGGCGCTACCCACAGGATTTGTCGGTAAGCCTGTCCTTGGTGCCCCCACAATAGCAAGGTCAGCACTTGGGTCAGCAATATCGACGCTGTGACCAAACAGTGCACCAGGGCCACCATTGACATTATCTACCAGCACTTGTGTAGGGGGTAATGCCAAACTATCTAGTGTTGCTTCGTCGTGAATTTGTGATTGCTGCCCACAAGCTGACAAAAACAAGACTGTAAATGTGCCTACTAAAATTAGTAGGAGTAAAACTTTGAACTTACTTTTCATAAAAAATCTCCTTAAAAAATTTGAGAAAAACTAACAAGATGGTTTTGAATCATTTTGTTAACTTGTTTCTCGCAAGTGCATCATTACGATGCTGATTAGTAGGATGTCAGAAGCAAAACTAAAAGACCTCTAAAATAGAACTAAAAATTACTAAAAACCCCTAACAACAATCCACAAAGACCTATTCCTAAGTGCTTAATAAATTTGATAGACTATTTTCATGCTTTTGTGCACTTTGGGTAAACTCGAGCTTAAAGAAACAACCTTTAGTCGCCCTAAGCCTTTGCTTTTACTGTGCTACTTAGCCCTTGAAGGTCCTCAAGAAAGGCGTCATATAGCTGAGCTTTTCTGGCCAGAAGCTTCTGACCATATGAAAAGCTTAGGCGTAACTTTGGCTCAATTAAGACGTGAAGTACCTGAAGCAATTGAAGCTAGTCCTATGCAACTATGTTCCCTTGTTGATACTGATGTTAAGTCTCTAATGACTGCTATTGCGCAAGAAGATGTCGAAGGTATCTGTAGGCTTTATAAGGGAGCATTTTTAGAGGGATTTTACCTTAGTAATTGGAGTGTAGAGTTAGAAGAGTGGGTGTATACTAAACGTGAGCATTTAGCCCAGTTAACTCGTCAAGCTATTTTGAAGTTTGCAGACAAAAAAGCAAGTGAGGGTGAATATAACATTGCTGTTAAACATGCGGAGCTGGCCTATAACCTTGCTGGAGCACCTCATTTAGAAATACAAGATTTGGAACTTTGCTATAATTTGCTTTCAGCAAGTAGTAGCCCAGAACTTCACCAGATTAAAAAAGAACTCCAAGAATATGGTATTACTCCTGCTGCTCAAGAAATTAAGCCGACAATTAGCAAAGAGCAAAGAAGGCCTAAAAATAATTTGCCTCCTTTGTCTCCTTTATTTATGGGGCGCGAAAAGGAACTAGCAGAAATACAAGATTTACTACAAAAAGATTGTCGACTTTTGACCGTAGTTGGTACTGGAGGGGTAGGAAAAACTTCTTTGGCTTTACAAGTGGCTAAACATTTACTGGATAAGGAATACTTTAAAGATGGATTATACTTTGTTTCTTTAGAAGCTATTAATGACCCTGACTTAGTGGCCTCGAGAATAGCTCAAAGTTTAGACGTGGCTGAAAATCCTACTAGGCCTGTTATTGATAGTATTAGATCTTTTTTAAAAGATAAGCAAATTTTATTAGTACTTGATAACTTTGAGCATGTTACAGTAGCTTCCTCGATACTCAGTGAACTTTTACAAAGTTGCCCTAATATAAAACTACTAGTAACTAGCCGTGTTCCATTGCATCTAAGTTTAGAACAAGAATATCCCCTTGAACCTCTAAGCTTGCCTGATTTACACAATTTGCCTGCTGTTAATGATTTATTAAATTATCTTGCTATTGCTTTATTTGTTGAAAACGCTAAAAACATTAAGCCTAATTTTTTTCTTAATGAAGAAAATGCTAGAGCAGTTGCTGAAATATGCTGTTCTTTAGATGGTTTACCTTTAGCTATTTACTTAGCATCTGCACGAATCAAAATGTTGAGTCCTAAAGCACTGCTAAAACGCTTAGATAGTCGGCTTGAGATTCTTAAAAATCAAACTAAAGATATCCCTAGTCGCCATCAGACACTGCAGGCAGCTATTGATTGGAGCTATAGCCTTTTAGCAGAAACTGAGCAAGTACTTTTTAGAAGGTTGGCTATTTTTGTAGGAGGATTTAGCTTAGAAGCAGCTGAAGTTGTTTGTCAAGGATTAGAGGTTCTAGATGGTGTAGCAGGATTAATTGATAAGAGTCTAATACGCTCTGAAGAGCAAAATTCTGGTGAGATGCGTTTTTTTATGCTAGAGACCATACGCAAATATGCTCTAAGTTGCTTAAAACAATCAGGAGAATCTGAAGATTTACAAAAAGCTCATGCTAGTTATTACCTCTCTCTAGTTGAGCAAGCAGAGCCAGAACTTACTGGAGCTAAGCAAACCGAATGGTTTACTAGGTTGGCTGCAGAACATGATAATATCCGTGCTGTGATTTCTTGGATAGAAGTTACAGGTGAAGTTGAGTCAGGCTTAAAGCTAGCTAATTCTGTTTGGCGTTTTTGGATGGTGCGTGGTCACATGCGTGAAGGCTGTTTGCGCTTAGAAGGTTTACTAAATCATCCTAAAGCCCAAGTTAAAACAATAAATCGAGCTAAAGCTCTAAATGGTTTAGGTACTTTAATGTTTTCTATAGGGAACTTTGACAAAGCTAGATTGGTTCTTGAAGAAAGCTTAATTATTACTCGAGGCTTTGATAATAAACTAGTTTTGGTCAACATTCTAAACAATTTGAGTTGGGTTAGTTTTCACTGTGGCTATATTGCCAAAGGGCAAGAACTTTCTGAAGAAGCCCTAGAGAAAAGCAAAAACTTAAACAACAAACGAGGTGTGGCGCTGTCTTTAAATAATTTGGCTTGGTTAGCTCTTTTCAAAGGAGAACCACTTAAAGCTAAACCATTTTTTCAAGAGAGCCTAAAAATGAGACAAGAAGTCAATGATAAGCGTGGAATAGCTTTCGCTTTTGCTAACTTGGCTTGGGCAGAAAATACTTTAGGTAACTACAATAAAGGTACACAGTTACTTTTAGAGGCCTTTAGTATACTCGAGCATATAGAAAGCGGGCCAGTCACTGGCTGGGCTAAATATTTGCAAAGCAGAAGCTTTTTTGAACAAGGCAACCTAGTAAAGGCTATTGAATACGCCCAAGAAAGTTTGGAGCTATTTCATGAGTCTAGTAACCAAGAAGTCCCAGCTTTAGCAGCAACATTATTAGCTGATATAAGGTGTGAGCAGGGGGATTTAACATCTGCTGAAACCTGCCTTAATGAAGCGAAAGATTATTGGCGAATTATAGATGGCTACAAGTGGGGCATAGCCCATACACATTTAGTCCAAGGTAAACTAGCCTATATTCAGAAAGATTACAGTCTGGCCTTAGAATTTATAAGTGGCAGTCTAAACTTACGTGAAGAGATTGATGACAAACTGGGTTTAGCTCAATGCTATGAAGCTTTAGCATATCTAAAAATTGCTACAGAAGAGCCTGAATTAGCTGCTGAAATGCTAGCAAAAACTGAGAGTTTGCGCAGAGAGATTGCTGCACCTTTGCCTCCTATAGCTCAAGAAGCTTATCAAGCAACATTACAAAAGTTAAACAATTGATTTGTAGGCAGTTTTGCCTACATTATCCACTAAAACTCTCTACTCTAACAAGACTTCAGAGGGTTTAAGCAGGATAGAAGTGACAGGGTAGGATAGCCTACTTTTCTTTGATGAAAAAATCTGACATTATTAAGATATACTTATTAATCTGATCTGTTTAGATTTGGCAGGTAACAATGACTTCGCTTATGATTTGGCTTTTGATTTCCCTTGCGTTTATTCTTTGGGTGGCTTATGATCTCACACAAAAAAAGCATGCTATTTTAAGAAACTTTCCTATTATTGGGCATTTTCGTTATTGGCTCGAGGCTATAGGCCCTGAACTTAGACAATACATAGTAACTAGCAACGATGATGAGCGGCCTTTTAGTCGTGATCAAAGGCGTTGGATTTACTCGAGTGCCAAAAAACAAAATAACTATTTTGGCTTTGGAACTGATAATGACCTAGAACTTGCTCCTAATTACCTAATCATTAAACACTCTCCCTTCCCGATCAGAATCAATCAGGATGAAAATAGTAGTGTCCCTTGTGCTAAAGTTGTAGGTGCATACCACAAGCGCAAAAAAGCCTACCGTCCTTCCTCTATAGTAAATATTTCAGGTATGAGCTTTGGCTCTCTTTCTGGCCCTGCTATAGAAGCTCTTAACAAAGGTTGTCAATTGGCAGGTGTGCTGCAAAATACTGGTGAAGGTGGTATATCACGCTACCACCAGCAGGGCGGAGAACTTATTTGGCAGCTTGGTACTGGTTATTTTGGTTGTCGTAATAATGATGGTACCTTTGACTTAGAACATTTCCTAGAAGTAGCGGATGCTAATCCTGTTCGTGCCATAGAAATTAAACTTAGTCAAGGAGCTAAACCCGGTTTGGGAGGTATGCTCCCAGCTAGTAAGGTTAGTGTTGAAATTGCTGAAGCTAGGGGCATACCCATAGGCAAGGCCTGTCATAGCCCTCCTGCCCATTCAGCCTTTCACGATCTAGATAGTTTGCTAGACTTTGTTGAGTTGCTGGCTGAAAAAACAGGTTTACCTGTAGGGGTCAAATCTGCAATAGGTGACTTAAGCTTTTGGCAAGAACTTGCTAAACAAATGGCTGAAACAGGTAGAGGGGTAGATTTTATTAGTATTGATGGAGGAGAAGGTGGGACAGGAGCAGCCCCTTTGGCTTTTAGTGACCATGTATCTTTACCTTTTAAATTAGCTTTTGCAAGAGTGTACAAAGAGTTTGTCAAAGTCGATTTTCATCAAAAGATAGTTTTTGTTGGTTCTGGTAGGCTTGGTTTCCCAGAAGTAGCCTTTTTTGCTTTTGCCTTGGGTTGCGACCTCGTACATATAGGGCGGGAGGCTATGCTAGCAATAGGTTGTATACAAGCTCAAAAGTGCCATTCCAATCACTGTCCGACAGGAGTTGCCACTCAAAACAAGTGGTTAATACGTGGCCTTGACCCTACTAACAAAGCTGTTCGCTTAGCCAATTATCTAATTACCCTTCGTAAAGAGATTCTACAACTAAGCAATGCCTGCGGTTTGCATCACCCTGCTTTTATCACTAGTCAGCATTTAGAAATTCTCAACGATAACTTTGCTCCAACTACTATCAATGAACTTTTTGGCTATGAAGACAATTGGAGTTTGCCCTCAAAAGAAGATCGAGTTGCCATTTGTGAGACAATGAGAACAACCTAGGATAATACCTTTACCTCACTAGGAAAATTAGGTACTAAAATAGATTTTCAAGCTGGCCTTACTTACTAAAAAAAGTTATTTGCCCACTTGACTATAAGCCTAAACTTCCTTCGTCCCAAAGGGGATGTATGCTTCTCTATGGTTAGAAAAACTAGTGATTGCTCAAGCCTTGGAGATTTCACGGAAAAACTTTACACACTTTCTACAATTCACTAGTGTCTGAAAAATACCTATATAGTGCACCAGAAAAGTCTTGGGTTGCCCAAACCTTGAAGGTTTTGAAAACCTCCAAGGTTTTGCAGAAAAACTTTTATGGACATCTACACAATTACTTTTCCCTTACCATCCCAACTTTCATAAGAGTAAAATCGTCCGGGTTTGTGCTCTTTTAAATAATCTACAAGAGGTTCAACAAGAGGGGCTACCGAAATTAAATCTGCTACTTCCTCAACAGGGAAAAACCTTGCCTCGACAATAAAACCGTCTGGGTCTCGAGGGTTTAATAGACCATCATACTCTGCCTCGAAAGCAAAGGATACAGCTCTATCGTTACGTGACCTGTCTTCAATGTGTACAGTATAGGCAAGATGCTCTATGCGAGTTATACGTAAACCTGTTTCTTCTTTTACCTCACGTACCATTGCTGCTATACTTGATTCACCTCGTTCAACAATGCCACCGGGTAAGGTATAGCGGACTGTACCAAAACCTTGCCAGTCGTTGCCCACCAGCAATACTCGCCCTCTTGAATCGAGTAAGATTGCGGCGGCAACGACAAACTCACGCCGTGCCACCTTTAGTCTCTATCTTGGCTAGTTCAGGAGGCTTGTGAGCTATTTCATCTAAGCGCTGTGCTTGCTCAGCTTCGCTTAAGGCTTGGTTTAACTCGTCAAGCTCACCCATGAGTACTCCATTTAAGTTATGAGTGGTGTAGCCTATGCGATGGTCAGTTATACGCGATTGGGGAAAGTTATAAGTCCTTATTTTTTCACTGCGTTCCCCAGAGCCAATTTGTACTAGCCTTGCTTCTCGAGCTTCAGCCTGTGCCTTGGCCATTTCCTTTTCAAGTAATCTTGCCCTTAAAACTGTTAAAGCTTTTTCTTTATTTTTAATTTGCGATTTACCATCTTGGCAAGTCACTATAATTTCTTCAGGCGTGCCGGGTTTGTAAGTAATACGTACAGCTGAATCAGTAGTGTTAACTGATTGCCCACCGGGACCGGAAGAACGATAAACATCTACACGGTAGTCGCTAGCAGAGAGGTTCACATCAACATCATTTGCTTCAGGCAAAACTGCTACTGTGACAGTTGAGGTATGGATTCTACCTTGGGTTTCAGTCTCTGGAACTCTTTGTACTCGATGGACTCCTGACTCAAACTTGAACTTGCTATAGGCTCCCTTTCCAAGAATTTCAAAGTTGACTTTGCTAAAACCTCCTATATCAGTGGGGTGTGAGTCCAACACCTCTGTACTGTAATTAAGCTGTTCAGCATAGCGTTTATACATCTCGAATACTTCAGCAGCAAATAAAGCAGCTTCTTCTCCACCAGCAGCAGCACGAACTTCGACAATGACATTTTTACTGTCAAAAGGATCTTTGGGTAGTAAAAGTTTTTCTAAATCTTTTTCTAAACTATACTTTTGTGATTTTAAGAATACTAATTCTTCTTTAGCTATTTCTGCTAATTCTAAATCTTCCAAAGCCTCATTAGCATTTTCAATCTCTTGTAATACCTGACGATATTCCTTATAAATTTTAACGATATTATTTAAATTAGCATAACGTTGCGCTACTTTTCGGTAGCGTGCTTGATCGCCAAGCAACTCAGGATCACCCAGTGAACGTTCTAGCTGATCAAATTCTTGCTTTAAGGTTTCTAACTTCTTTACCATTATGTCTAGTAGTCTAACGCTAAATCTTAAGATTGACGACTAGACAATTCATAATTTTTATGGGTAGTAGATAGAATAATGAAGTCCTACTAACTTCTAACTACTACCTACTCTCGAATCCCAACAAGTTTACACCTAAATTTGCTTATTGAATTTTTTGCAAATTCTTTCTATTTAATGATTTTGTGATACCAAATAGGAGACTGCTGCTTCAAAAGAATCCTCAGCTGCTATTTCTACATCTGGAACTACTCCACGCCCTTCCCAAGTTGCACCTCTGAGGGGTGCAAGAATACCTGTGGCAATCCAAGCTTGAGAACCGTCACGCAAGCAAAAGGGCAACACTGCTTCAACATTGCCAGCAGTTGTCTCTCCAAAAAGAGTCGCTCGACCTGAAGTTTGTAAAGCCCCTGCAAGCCCTTCTGCAGCACTATTAACGTTTCCATCAATGAGTATAGCCAAGGGTAGTTCTGTTTCTACTGAGCCCACAGCAGGATAGGGTAAAGGTAAAGTCCAGCGGGTAAGTATACGCCACAAAAACCCCTTCGAAAATATACCTGCTACTTGCATCATTTCTATAAGCCGTCCCCCGGGATTACCACGTAAGTCTAAAATAATACCGTTAACACCTTGCTCTTCAAGATTTTGTACAGCACTGCGAACATTGGTTGGGGTGAAAGCAGTAGCTAAATCAGGCAACTGAATATAGCCAATATCTTCCTCTAGAACATCATAGCTTATATTCCCTAAAGTTGTAAAATTAAAGTCACGTTGCTGCTTAATTAACTTTGTGGATTCATTGCTTTGTGAAAAGACACCAAAGCAGGGCAAATCACCATAGAGCCCACGAATTTCTTCAACCCTATCAGGTGAAACAAAAACTGAGTGGTTATCACCAATCTCCTCATACATATCTTCTAAAACATCGTAAAACGCATCATCATCAGTAGTGATCAGTGCTCGTGGTTCATATTCTTGTCGAACTTTATTCCAAATTTCTTCTATTTTTTCTTCATCCCAATAGCGCTCCTTAACCAGCCGCCATGCGGTATCAAAAGATTCAGAATAGTTTAATTGTCCAAAGGCACTCATTAGTAATCCCAATAAAATCAGGAAAAGGCATGATTTTAACAAAAAGCGCTTCATTTGAAATCAAAACTAATCCTAAACATCCATTCGAAAAGTGTAATTTATAACACTTCTCTTGAATGAGTATGTAGGTTTTTTGTCACAACAATCTAGTGAACCAAGTCAAAGGCAACTTTCATTGATAACAGATCTCGATGTAAAAACAATCTGACTTGGAAGACAAGAATTTGAGTAAGGATTGCATGAGGTTCCACCCTAATAGCAATTTCTGGAGCACAGATGGTCTTTATTTTGATTAGGTGCCCTCCTAATCATCTTTTTCAAACAAAAAAAGCAAGTCCACCTTTTTCAAAGGTGGACTTAAGTGGATTTCCATTAGAGCTAGCTGATAATCTTAATTATTAGCTTTATTGCTGTTGTTGTTTCCTCGAGCACTAACATAACTACGTAAAAGAGAAGGAAAATGGTAAAGCAATTGTCCACCTTGCTTATCTACTTCCAAGATAGACTTTTCTGATAAAGAACGTAAGCTTAAGAGTGATGCATTAGTTTGTTGAGCATCTTCTTTACTAAAGTATTCTGGCAAATCTGTTAAACTAACACAAGCTTTTTGTTGTTCTTCACTTAAGTTCTGCCAAGAACTTTCAAAAACCTCTGCCATATTTTGGTGTCTATCAATAACGTTGGCACTTTCAGTTTTCAAAAGGTCTAAATTACCGGCTAATTCGTTGGCAACTTCTTCTACAGTCATTACACTAAGCCAAGAAGCACTAAGCTCAATAGCTAGGGGTATGCCAGAAAGCTTACTACAAATAGCATATACAAGAGGAATATTTTCTTCAGTAAGAGTAAAACTAGGATCTTGTAGGGTAGCACGCTCAGCAAAAAGTCTAAGTGCTGAGTAATCTTTAGAAGATAAGTTTTCTTTAGCAAGCTCATCCTCACTAGCTGGAAGGACTAATCCTGTAAGTAGAAAGCGTTGCTCACCCATAAGTCCTAGAGCTTCTCGTGAAGTTATTAGCAAAGATAGATTTGGGGCTACTTTTAAGAGTTCCATTACAAAAGCACGAGCATCCAAAACATGCTCAAAATTGTCAAGAATAAGAAGCATGTTCTTATCTTTAAGATATTCAAATAGTGTTCCCTCATCATTGTCAAGCCCAAGCCTACGGCTTATTTGGTGTGGTAACTGTGTTTCACTAATATGCTCTAAGGCAACAAAAACAATACCGTCCTCATAATTCTTGGCGAAATCGGAGTGAGCAAATTGCAAGGCTAAGCGAGTTTTACCTACACCACCAGCAGCACGTATGGTTACCAAACGATTATTGCTCAAGAGCTCACCAAGCCGAGATAGCTCTTCATCACGTCCTATAAAGCTTGTTAGGGTAGTATTAAGTTGATAGACTTCAGAAGGATCTTGAATTATTGGTGCCCCATAACTTTCACCTGAGGTTGTGCGCAAACGAATCAACTCTTGGAAAGAGTTCTTTTTATCCTCTAAAATACTTTCATAAAGTTTTTGAGTATCTTCAGCAGGCTCAGCGTTTAACTCTCGCTCGAGTTGTCTTGTATATTGGCGATAGTGTTGGAGAGCTTTGTCAACTTCTCCTGTTTGCCAATAAAGCCACATCCTTTGCCTATGGGCCCTTTCCTGCCAAGGCTCGAGCTTTAACCACCTATCTACATGATGTATAGCTCTTTGCATGTCACGCTGATCGAGCAAACCATCAACAAGACGACGCATTATTTGATTATGTGACTCAATCCAATTTTCCCTTTGTTCTTCTAGCCATGTTTGAAACTCTGCAGAACCACCAAGGGTAAAGCCCTGCATAAATTCGCCACGATAAAGCGAGGTAGCCTGCTTTAAAGAATCCAAGTCCCCTTGTTGCGCCAATTGCATAAAGCGCACTGTGTCCCACATCATAGCGTCAGGTTTTAAACGTACTGTGTAACGAGTTATCTCCAAAGCATCAGGTAAAATTTTTTTGATTTTTGAAAGCATTACTCGAAAACTACCACTGGCATAAGGGGCTTCTTCCTCAGCCCACAACAGTTCTATTAATTGTGCTCTTGAAACTTCCTCACCTTGCTCGAGCAAATAAGCAAGAAGAGCTAAACCTTGACGTGAATGAAGTTTTATAACTTCTTCTTGGTTAACTTGTTTACTAAGTAAATAGGGTTGTCCTAAAAAATATCCCCAGATCATATCACTATTATGTCAGAATATTAGCAGATGCTTTGTGAGTTATCTCTAATGTTTCATTAATTATTAAGATCATATAGAAACATATTGTAATATACCAGAAATCTTACGCAAACGATCATAAGGCTTGCAAAACGTTTAGAACTTTACTTTTGCATGCCAATCTGTTTACAGAAGGTTGTTTTAGCAAAATATTTTACCAAATAAGCTATAGATACACTTAGTTAATTTTTTCAAATTATTCAATCAATTATCGTTAACTATAAAAAATTATTCAGTAAGAATCGAGATTTAAAAGTGGCTTGAAGTTTTTGTGAATGCCCTTCACTATGTTCTAGGGCAAGCTTTTGGGGTAATTAATGTCTAGAGGTAGACAGTATAGTGAAACCCTACTAAATCCTAACTACTACCTACTAGTTTGAACTCCAACAAAAATTCACATATTTACGCCTAGGTACTTATGATCTCAAGTACTTAAAACTCATATTTACCACCCTCACCACCCTTAGCCATATTAGCAAAGATTTTCTTTGCTTGGGCAATTTCGTCCTCAGATAAAAAAGCTTCAGGTGGAAGATGAACTAAAAGTAGTTCTTTCACTTTAGCAGCTTCAGCAACTTGAGCAGCTTGTTCAGCGCTGCTATGAGTAGGCGCATTGCCCGTTGCCTCATGAACCAATATATTTACTCCCTCAGCTAAGCGGATAATGCTATCACTTTTTTGTGTATCAGATGAATAAGCTAAAAGTCCACCTCCCTCTTTATCTAAAATGCGCAATCCCATAACAGGAACACCATGAATTCCCGGTGAAGCATTGACACACCAGTTATCATTTTCAAGAGCAAGAACGTTATCCTGATAAGCAATTTCGTGCCATTGTAGTTTAGGCATAGTATCAAAAGGTTTAGTTTTAAAAGTATTTACTGCATTAACAAGATTTTTGACTTGCTCTAAAGCTGGCTTTATACCATAAACATCTAAGTCTTTTTTATACCCTGCTAACCATAATTTTTGCAAAAGTAAAGGAAACCCACTTACATGATCAATATGTTCGTGAGTTATAAAAATAGCCTCGAGCTTTCCAATATCTTGCAAACTAAAACTAGACTGCATAAGTCTCTGTAAAGCATCGCCTCCACAATCAATAATGACAAGTGAGTTGCTGTTTTCAACAGCTAGCATAGTAGTAGTACGCTCAGGGTCACTGATGCTCGAGCCAGTACCTAAAAGATAAAGAGTAGCCATTACTAACTATAACTAAATTTAGGAACTCTCTTGAATAGCTTGATCCTGCTAACAATTTAGGTGATTTTCTTAATATATACTCGTGCCCACTGATACTTATGAAGTATTATATCAAGTACGTAAGTTGGCGTCTTTTGCAAGTTTATTGGCGTAGTTTGTTGGCAGCATCTAGAGGCTCTTGTGCTATTTTACGTTGGATGCGATTAGGAAAATCGCCAAAAGATAATGAGGTATAGACATGGCAAAAAGAATTTTAATTACAGGAGCAGCTTCAGGGTTTGGAAAAGGAACAGCGCTTGAGCTAGCTAAACGAGGCCACAAAGTTATTGCAGGAGTGCAAATTGCACCACAAAAGACTGAACTGATGCAATCTGCCAAAGAGGCTGGCGTTGAGCTTGAAGTGATTGTTTTAGACATTACCAATGAAGAAGATCGACAATCAGCTTTTAAGCATGAGATAGATGTCCTGATGAACAACGCAGGCATTATGGAAACAGGCCCTGTAGCAGACATTCCGATGGCACATGTTCGCTGCAACTATGAAACCAATGTCTTTGGCACTCTTGCTATGATTCAAGGGTTTGCTCCACAAATGGTCAAGCGTGGCAAGGGCAAGATTGTCAACGTCACCTCAATGGGTGGTTTGATCACCACGCCTATAGCAGCCGTGTATACCTCGACCAAGCATGCCCTTGAAGGTTTAACTGAAGGTTTAAAAGCTGAGCTGGCAGGCACAGGTGTAGAAATTTGCACGGCAAACCCCGGAGTCTTTGGCACAGGTTTTAATGACCGTGGTGCCGAAACCATGTTGCAGTGGTTTGACCCTGAAAAAAGTCTTTGCACCCCAGAATTCTTACAAGGTATTTTATCAAGTGGCGCTTTAGAAAATCAGCTTGACCCACAAATTATGATTGATGCGCTGGTACGTATTTGTGAAGAAGAATCCTCTAAATTCCGTAATGTGATTCCACCCGAAGTGGGTGAATGGATTAAAACCATGCAAGCAAAGGCTTGGGAAGTAGGCAAGGATGATTCATTATGGATTGACCCCCCAGCAGGATAAGCAGGTATGCCTACTGACCAATTCATTGATATAGCAATGAAGCAACTCAAGGCAAACGAATTTTATGTGGTTAGCCATGCCTATAATATTGTTAGAATCGATGATAAGCATAACCTACTAAAGTCGGCTTATGAAACCTATGCTCCTCGTTATGAAGGTGATAGTCAATACGATGTGCGCCTCAATTTTGGTCCTTTGCTCGAGCAAAATTTAAATCATAAGCTAAGAACTGAATAGTGAGTTAGAAGCTAAAGGATGCTATACAGGCAAACTTCCTCAATTGAGTTTTTGGTGATGTAGCTATTGACACCATCGTGCCTATAATGATGCTCAGAAAGCACTAAGAAGAAATCTATTAGGCATGTATCCCTTAAAAGGAAATTCCTTTAGTATCTAATAATCAAACAAAATGAAGGAGAACAAATTTATGAAATACTTACCGCTAGGAAATACAGGGCTTTACGTTTCACAACTTACGTTGGGCACTATGACCTTTGGTGAAAAGGACGGGCCATTTGCACAGATGATCGGTGGCACTGGCCAAGAACTGGCCACCAAAATGGTGGATATGGTCATTGAAGCAGGCATTAACCTATTTGATACCGCCAATGGCTACGCCTTTGGCGAGTCTGAAGTGATGCTGGGCAAGGCGCTGGGCTCTCGCCGGAAAGATATGCTCATTGCCACCAAGGTCTATTTCCCTTTTGGCACTCTCCCCAATGCAATGGGAACCAGCCGTCTGGCGATTATGCGTGAGGTTGAGGCTAGTCTCAAACGGCTCGGTACCGATTGGATTGACCTATATCAAGTTCACAGTTTTGATATGACCACCCCATTGGAAGAAACTATGCGCGCCCTCGAGGCTTTGGTTCAACAGGGTTTAGTCCGTTACATCGGCCTGTCCAATTTTGCGGCGTGGCAAATTGCCAAAGCTGATGGTGTGGCCCGGCAGTTAGGTACCGAAAGGTTCTGTTCGGTGCAGGCTTACTATTCACTGGTAGGACGGGAGCTGGAGCGAGAAATAGTTCCGGCGGCCCTTGATTTGGGTTTGGGCATTCTGGTCTGGAGCCCGCTGGCCGGTGGTTTTCTGAGTGGCAAGTACACCCGAGAAGCGGATGCCGATGGCCGGCGCAAGAGCTTCGACTTCCCGCCAGTGAACAAAGAGCGTGGCTTTGAAATTGTCGATACGCTCCGGGAAATCGCAAGCAGTCACAGTGCCTCAGCGCCACAAATTGCTCTGGCTTGGCTGTTGCACAAAAAGGGTGTAACCAGCGTCATTATCGGTGCCACCAAAGAAGCTCAATTAGTGGATAACCTGAAATCTGTGGACATCGAGCTTTCGGCAGAAGAAATGGCCCGCCTTGATGAGGTCAGTCAACTTGCCCCTGAGTATCCACATTGGATGCCCCCTCTGCAACGCGGTCAGGATCCATTCAGCAGATTTACAGAAAATAGTTAGGTTACAAGCCTTATGAATCCTGCTGGCTCATTCGCAGTTAACCCGGGTTGGGGGTTGTTAATTGCTGATATAGGAATTAAACCAAGCCATGTTCTGCGCCGAGCGGGTTTACCAGAAAACTTATTTTCACAAGCATCAGCTGTGCTCACATTGCAGGAATGTTTTGATTTTTGGCGAGCACTCGAGCAAGAAGCTAACGACCCTAATTTACCTATTACAATTGGCAAAGCCCTGTCAGTAGAAGCTTTTGACCCATTGCTGTTTGCAGCGATTTGTAGCCCTGATTTAAATATGGCAGCTCAGCGCATTGCTAAGCACAAACAGTTGATTGGTCCTATACGTCTTGAAGTTACGCAATCGGCAAATGAAACCACTTTGCGCTATTTATGGCCTCAGCTTATGATCCCTCCACCAGTGTTCGCCATGACAGAACTCATTTTCTGGGTTGCTTTTACTCGGATTGCTACTCGAGCAAAAGTAAAACCTTTGCGTGTTCAAGCTTTAGAATTGCCCAAGAATGCTGCTGCCTATCAGGCGTATTTGGGTGTGATGGTTGAGCAAGGGTCAACTCCATCTATTTCCTTCTCCGCTACAGATGCCAAGCGTCCTTTTCTTACTAGCAATGAAGGCATGTGGGACTTTTTTGAACCAGAGCTTAAAAAACGTTTATCAGAACTCAAAGCAGATGCTACAATGGCTGAGCAGGTTCGTGCTGTTTTGCTCGAGTTATTACCAGCAGGTACCGCCAGCAGTGATAGCGTGGCGCATAAGCTGAGGATGAGCACTCGTACCTTACAGCGCCGACTCAAACAGGAAAACACATCGTTTCAGGCTTTGCTCAACAATACTCGTCAAGCACTTGCTGAACACTACTTCACAAAGTCCACGCTGCCAATTATCGAAATTTCTTTTTTGCTCGGTTATGAAGACTCTAACTCTTTTTATCGTGCCTTTCGTAGCTGGACTGGAAAAACCCCCGAACAAGCTCGGGTAGCTTTACAACATTAAGGAAGTATATGGCATTAAAATTTCGTAGTTGGTGGCGTCCTGCCCGTAAAGCAGGTGAACCACATGATGACCGCACCGTTAGTTTCTTAGAGCTATTTTATGACCTTGTGTATGTGGTTTTGGTGGCAGAATTGGCCCACGCGCTCGCAGGACACCTTGACCTCAAACATATTGGACAGTTTATCTTTCTGTTTGCTATTGTTTGGTGGTCATGGCTCAATGGCACCTCCTATCACGAGTACCACGGCAACAATGACATTCGCACACGGATTTTTACTTTTGCTCAAATGTTTGCCGTGGCGGGCATGGCAGTTTTTGCCCACAACGCGATGGGCAAAGGTTCGGTAGGCTTTGCCCTATTTTACGGACTCTTTCAGCTTATTCTCAGTTATTTGTGGTGGCGACTTGCCACCCACGACCCCGTGCATCATGCTGAGAATCGTCCTTTTGTGATTTTCTTTAGCATTTCCACAGCACTCTTTTTTATCTCGGTTTTTGTACAGGCACCATTTCGCTTTTACATCTGGGGGGCTGCAGTGTTACTAAGTCTCTTACAGCCCCTCATCATGTTTGGATTGCGACCCCAAGCAGAGCGCTCAAATCCCATCACCTTTAGCCCTGCATTGGTTGAGCGTTTTGGGCTTTTTAATATCCTAGTTTTGGCTGAAATTATTGTGGGTGTAGTATCGGGTTTAACCCATCATGAACACCTAAACACCGCAGCCTTTATCATGGGGGGCTTGGGCTTGTGTATTGCCTTTGCTATGTGGTGGCTATACTTTGACTTTGTCTCACACCGAAAGCCCTTAGAAACGCAAGTGGCTAGTACAAGCTGGCTGTATATGCACCTTTTTGTCAGCATGAGCATTGTGGCAGTCGGTGCGTCCGTGCTCAATGTGGTGGAGCATGCAGGTGAACCACTCGAGGATATCGTCCGCTGGGCACTGGTGGGTGCTGTTGCTGTTTACTTGCTGAGTCTTGTGCCACTAATGCGTGTGATTACCATCTTGCCCGACCTTAAAGCTGCCTACAATCGTGCTAGTATGATGTTGTTTTTAGCAGCGATAGCGATTGCTTTTCTTGGTATGAGTACGTTACCAGCCTTAGCGGTCTTGCTGATTATCCTAGGTTTGATGCTGGTTCCTGTCATTTATGCAGTGGTGTTTTGGATACAGGTCTTGGAAGCTCGAGATGTCCACGGGCATTGATGCGTTGGTAAATACTTAAATGCTAGCGATATTTTGTACCTTTAGTGTTATCTTATTTCTAGATGCGGTTGGTCTAGCCGCTAAAAATCAAGAAAGGAGCATGAAAGATGGCGTTTTAGTTAATCGTCAATTTTCAACTTAGCAATATGAGCACAAAAAAAGTAGCCCTAATCACGGGTGCATCCAGCGGTATCGGCAAAGAATTTGCGCACATTCACGCTGAGCAAGGTGGTGACCTTGTCATCGTTGCTAGACGTGCAGATAAGCTAGAGGAGTTAAAAACAGAACTCGAGCATAAACACAGCATAAACGTCATGGTAATTGCCAAAGACCTTACTTTGCCTGATGCTGCCGCAGAAATCTACGAAGGAGTCAAGCAAGCTGGTATCACTGTGGATTACCTCATCAATAACGCAGGTTTTGGGGGGCGTGGTAAGTTCCATGAAAGAGGTTGGGAGCAAGACCTTGCCATGATTAACCTTAATGTTGTGGCACTAACCGCGCTTACACGCCTCCTTTTGTCAGACTTTGTCAAACGAAATAGCGGTAAAATCCTTAATGTCTCTTCGACAGCAAGCTTAATGCCGGGTCCCTTACAAGCTGTTTACTATGCTACAAAAGCTTACGTGACTTCTTTTAGCAATGCTGTTGCAGAAGAATTGCATAATACTGAGATTAGTGTGACTGCCTTGCTACCAGGAGCAACCGAGACTGAATTCGCAAGCACTTCGGGCATGGATAAGACCAGTTTATTTGACAAAACGGTCAGCGCTAGGTCAGTTGCTAAAGATGGCTATAACGCTATGCTTGCGGGTAAACTCAATGTTATATCAGGTTTAACCTTTCCTCAAAGAATAATGATGGCAACGTTGCCCTTAACTCCTAAAAAGATGCTGCTAAGCCAGATTCGGCGTATGCAAGAAGTCAATGCATAGTCCATCAATAATTTCTGCATGGTCTTGACGAATAATGAATAAAAGGCTATGATAAAAAAATCAATCAAATTTTGAAGTAGTTTTTTGTAAAACTTCTTTTTGCTTATTTCTAATTTATCACCAACAAAGAGTAATATTGCTTTCCTTTGTGTATCAAAAGCAAAGGCAACTCGCCAAACTCCATATGGGCCTATACTTTTGGCTGAACTGTGCGGTACTGTTCACTATATAGGTAGCTTGATTGGCTTTCCTAAGCTCGAGTCTACTGAACAATTCCCCTTCTTACTTCTTCTTGATAGGTGCGCTCGAGTAAGAACTGCTTAATAAGTGTTTGATAGCCTACACCCTCAATTTCAGCAAGTTTTCGAAGGCGTTGCTCGAGCCCTTTACTAAGATTAAGGGTGATGTTACGACTTTTACGTTCATTCCTAGCTTGCTGTAATCTAGTTTTAGGATCTTGCTCCAAGGGCGATGCCAATAAATCTGGGCCAACCTGATGATTTTGCCAAAATTCTTGTGTTTCTAGTTAACTCATTGTTTCTTGGTTTAGTTCATTACAAAGAATGATTCATAAGGAAGTTCGGGGAACTCGAGTCCCTCATAAACAACAGGCGGAGGAGGCGTCTGATCGCCTTGAGAAAATGAAAGATTGAACGGGAGTGAAAGCGGTAAAAGTAGAGTGAATAACTTAATGATTAACTTCATGGTTTTTAATCCTTTCCTGAATGGATGTGCTGTATATTGACAACACGAGAGATAAATTTATACCGTTTGCTAGGAACTAGAGCTTCTGCAACTAGTAACTTCAGACAGCTCAGATAGGGAGGGTTTCATAACAGGCCATTCCTGAACACCAACAATGGTCATGCAGATAGGTAACCAAATTGCATTAAAGATCTTAATTAAAGGCTGCTTCATTTGTGTTTAACTCCTTTCATGTTTAAAAGGTAGCAGTCAAACCAAACAATGCACATCTGGCAAAGGTTATAACTAGGGTTGGTTTTGGGTTGGGTTAGTTGGAGTGTGATGTTACAGTAGGTTTATCCAATGGTTAAAAGGGATTATTTTTACTGGGGTTTTGACTATTTCTTAACTTTTCTAGCCATGCCTAGAGAAATTGGTGTTCTTACCTATTCTGAGGGCCTTAAAGACTTGAGTTGACAAAAAAACCGTCTAGACGGTATGGTATCAATATGAGTGAGAAACAAAGAAAAGTTTCTAAAAACCCCAGTTTTCTACAGGCTGGAAAACTATTTACTGATTGGCAGCTTAGTAGAGAAAGGCAGAATATTATTATTATTTCTAGTATTGGAAACCTAAATAAAACCTAAACAATTTCCATACAAGGTCTATATATGGGACTGTAAAACTACTAAAAAGTTGAAAGCACAAGCTTTCATAAAGATAAAGAAACTATGTTTTGTTGTTGGAAAGGAAATTTGAATGAAAAAGTTGATTATTTTATTATTAGCACTTCTATGGTTTACATCTGCCTCTGCAGGGGATTGGGTTAGGGGAACTGGTGAAACACTAAATCAAGCTACTCAAGACGCAATAAATAACGCTTTAAGAATAGTAAGACACCAAGGTAGTGGCTGCCTTGGTAGTAAAGAAGGTGATTTAATACGAGTATTAGAGAAAGAGGACGAGCTATTTGTTATAGAAGCTTTTTACTCTCACTCTGATGATTCTTGTGGTGAGGGTAGCCGTTCTTCAAAGATAAAAAGCGCTTTTATTGAGATTAGGGAAGAGTTGCCTTGATGGCAAGCTACCTAGCCCCTATTATATTAATATGAGTGAGAAAAAAGAGAAACTTCTGAAAGCAGCAGAAACTGTAGTTATTCGGCAAGGGTTCGGAAAACTAACCATTGATGCCGTCGCTGCTGAGGCTGGTGTAAGTAAAGGAGGACTCCTTCACCACTTTGGGACAAAAGATCAGCTTATTGAAGCCCTTGTACAACGGAGTGCTGATCAATGGAGGAAATTTTATAGGGATGCTTATGAATGTGCGAGTGAAGGCCCGGGCCGTATGACTCGAGGTTTACTTGATCATTGTCTAACTGACTCCGAAGGTTGTACAGATGAACTATGCAGCTTTTCTTCTGCTGTTTTCACAACCCTTGCCCAAGACCCAAACCTAATTAAGCCAATGCGTGAGGCTCATACTGAGCTTTATGAGCTTTTGGCTCAAGATGGGCTACCTCTAGGTGTGAGTGAAGCCGTTGTTTCCGCAATCAATGGGCTTTGGCTCAATTCTATTTTAGGTCTTTCATCTCTTGATGAATCACGTTTAGCCCATGTGCATCAAGCGTTAAAGGACATAGTTGCAACTATGTCCAAACCTTCGGTATAGAAAACCAATTCATAATACAAATCTATTCTGACTTAGGGCAAGTTAGTCATAGGGGACTCGAGCCCTTTTATAAACGTATTTCAGACATATTTAACATTAATTTGGGAGTAATTTTAAATATGAAGACATAAAACTTTAGAGGTTTCACTCCATTGTAATATAGATCTTTACATGTATAGGGCTACCTAATAACTGAAAGGCGAATGAATAACGTGAAATACAAAAATCTGTTAATCCTTGGTGCATCAGGTGGTATTGGGCAGTGGGTTGTTAAAATTGCAAAAGAGCGTGGGTATAGTGTGACTATACTCGTTCGTTCAAAAACAAGTTTTGATAAAGCTGAAGGACTAAATGTTATCGAAGGTAATGTACTGGACAGCAATGTACTTGAAAAGGTAATACAAGGACAGGATGCAGTGTTATCTTGTCTAGGTATAAAACGTAAGAGTAAAGCAAATCCGTGGTCTGCAATAGTTTCTCCTAGTAATTTAACAGAAGTAGTTGCAAAAACAACGGTAGAAGCAATGAAAAGACATGGTGTCCAACGGTTGATTGTAATTAGCGCTGCGGGCGTAGGTGATAGTTGGAAGAATGTTAGTTCATTTATGAAGTTTATAATCCGATCAAGTAGTATTAAGCTTTCCTATAATGATTTAGACAACATGGAGAAGATACTCCAAAGCAGTGACATTGATAGTTTGGCTATTAGACCAGTGGGATTAGTGGACGGTCAACCAAGCAATCGTGCAAAAATCGTTAGCCATTTCAAGGTATCCTCAAAAATTTCTAAAGGTGATGTTGCAAAGTGGATGTTGGATTCATTAGAAAAAGAAACTCGCTTTAGTTCCTCATCTGAGATGATTGGATGGGATTAATAAGTCTAACAGGCACGTAGATAGTACTAAAGCACGTTCCGTACGCTCACTTAGAAATGTGATCCCATACTCTTAGAAACCACCCAAGCACATTATTTTCCATAATTAAAATCTAATAATTCCCTGTCTGAGAAGCTCCTTAAATTCTGTAAATCCCGAAAACGAAAGTCAAGGCGGTTTTCACGTTGGTAATTATCATACTTTTTAAACCTGTTCCGAAGTGTGCTAACAGAAGAGAATGCCTGAAATAGAAAGATACCTCTAGTTGGCATAGTGACCCATGCAGGTATAGCGGTCTTGGCGTTAGTATCGTGGTATTTGGCAAAGGACGAAGAATGATTGAGTGAGTTAACAGTTTTACTATGATCTGGCGGGGCTCCAGCACTAGCAGCCTCTGCTGGAAAAGGGAAGGCAAAAGCTGGATTGAAAAATGGGATGATGCCAAAAATAAGCAAATTAGATAGGGCTTACGCAAAAATTATGGATAATCTCGACAGGAAAAAAACATTTGATTTTATAGATAAAAACTATGATTTGTTGTTACTGACAGCATTATTTGCCATTAGCTGCGTAAGCCCTATTAGATACAAAAAGATGGCTAAATTACATATCCTTGAAAAGCTCGAGCTCTCGAGCCTATCTACTTCACCTAGTTCTGGAAAAACCGTTTGCAAAGCTGCCACAGTATAGTGCCAGAAACGCTCGAGGTCATTATCTATTTCATCGAGTGAAAACCAAGCGACAGAATGATCCTGTTTATAAAGCCAGTAGCTCACCAATGTTGTTTTGCCATAGCCTGCTGATGCACAGACAAGACTTAGGCGTTTTTCTAAACTTTCATTGATGTGCTCGAGTAATTTAGGTCTTGGTATAACTTTGTTTGTGCTCGAGGGTATAAAAAGTTTGGTTTGTAAAAGAGGAGTATCTTGTACCTTCACTGCTACTTAGCTTACATTCTAGGGAGTCTCCCAGCAAAGGTTCGTAAAGGGTGTAGGTTGCTTTTATTTTGTTTTTTGAAGTATAATCCATATTTGTCCTGCTTGAGGAGGTAATGTGCACTTCAGATCTCTTACGATAAACAAGTGGCAACAATTTGAGACAATAGACATACAGCTACATGATCGTTTAACCATTCTTACAGGGGCAAATGGTAGCGGAAAAACGACGCTCCTTGACATTTTTGCAAAACACAGTGGATGGACTCGGCATTCTCTTGCCACTCCGAAAAAAGACAGACAATCGGGAAAGGTTAAGTGGTATTCCCGTTTATTTGAGGGAATAGATAGAAGCAGTGATCCGTCTATTGGGAATCTTACTTATTCAAATAATGGTGTTACGAGACTCACCATTCCTCCAAATAATGCCACCCAGTATCAAATTCAGTTTGAATCCCAACATACAGTACAGTGCTTTTATATTCCATCACACAGGTCAATATTTAAATACCAACCTATAAGCAATATCCCCACTGTAAAGAAAAACAAACAGCAGGCTTTCCAAGAAGTATTTAGCTTGAGTCTAAGTAGATATAATTCTAATAATCAAGGAAATTCCACTAGTTTAGTAATGAAGAATGCCCTAATAGGTTGGGCTTTTGCAGGCTACGGTGTTCGTGATGACAAAAGGGATAAGACCATTATGCCTAGTGATGATGAGCAAATACAAAACTTCGAAGGATTTGGAGAAATCCTTCGAAAGATATTACCAAAGACCTTAGGCTTCGAAGAAATTGAAATCAGGAATTATGAAATTGTTTTTGTATGTAATCAAGGTAAGGATGAATTTCTTCTGGAAACTGCTTCTGGTGGGATTAGTGCTCTGATTGATATTGCATGGCAAATATACATGTACTCAACAGAAGAAAAAACTGAATTTACAGTCATTATTGATGAGGTCGAAAACCATTTGCATCCAAAAATGCAAAGAACCATTCTTCAAGATCTTGTGAACGCTTTCCCCAAAGCCAGATTCATAGTTTCTACCCATAGCCCTTTAGTAGTTGGTTCTGTTAAAGACTCGCGTGTCTACGCACTCGAATATAATGAGAAAGGTAAAGTGTTTTCAACGAACTTAGACTTGATAAACGAAGTAAAAACAGCAACAGAAATCTTAGACGAGGTTTTAGGGGTTTCATTTACGATGCCTGTTTGGGTTGAGGGTGAATTAGAAAGGGTACTTAATAAATATATGAACAAAGAATTTGTGCAGGGGGATTTTAGCAATCTTAGACAAGACCTAGCCTCTATTGGTTTGGAAAAATTAATGCCCTATGCAATTGAAAAAGTTGTAAGTAGCCAAAATGGTTCAGTTAACTAGAACACAATGCCCTTACCCCAAAGCTCTAGCAAATAACAACTACAGCCATCCCAAAAATAAAGAAGAGCTAAAGCGAATTAACAATGACAAGTGTATGTATTGTGAAAGCAAGGTCACTCATCCGATATTCCGACCCCCTCCCTAGAAAATTTAGAATAAAATTATTATTGTGGGATGGAAAAAAAGTATGAAACAAAAACAATAGAACATTTAGGTTTAGTAGCAGGAATGATAGATGAGTTAAAAATAGTTGAGATAATAGATCAAGAGATTAAGCAAGACTTTGAACAACGTCAGGTAACAATAGGTCAAGCAGTGAAGGCAATGATATTAAATGGATTAGGTTTTGCCAATAGAAGATTGTATCTAGCAACACATTTTTTTGAGAACAAGCCTACAGAAGAACTTATAGGGAAGGGAATTAGAGCGAATAAACTCAATGAGGACACCTTAGGCAAAGCTCTAGAGAAGTTATATAGATATGGAGTGACAGAGCTGTATAGTTTGATATCAGGTCAAGCAGTCAAGCACTTAGGGCTTAACCCCAAAATAGGACATGAGGACACAACTAGCTTCCATACAGATGGGGATTACAACAGTAAGAGTGAAATAGACACAGATACACAAGTAGTGAAGATTACCAAGGGTTACAGTCGAGATAACAGACCAGAATTAAATCAAATAGGTTTAGAGTTGATAATTGAGCATGAAGCAAATTTACCACTAGCCATGTTGCCACTAAGTGGAAATGCCAATGATAAGATAGTGCTAAAAGAGACTATAAGCAGACATATAAAGCAATTAGAAGCAGTTGGCATAAGTATATTGGTGAAAGACAGTGCAGGATACACTAAGGATAGTCTGGAAGCACATCAAGAAGCAGGTTTGAAATGTATAATGCGAGTACCAGCAATATTGAAGGAGGCAAGGGAGCGAATAGCAGAAGTAGACCTAAGCAAGATGAAACCATTGGTGAAGGGATATAAATATAGTAGTGTAGTAAGTGAGTATGGAGGTGTAGAACAAAGATGGCTGATAATATATTCGGAAGTGTCAAAGAAAAGTAGGGACAAGAGGGCAGAGAGGGAATTGCTGAAGATAAGTCAGGAAGAAGAGAAGGCATTTAAGAAGCTAGGCAAACAAAGTTTTCATTGCGAGGCAGATGCAAAAGTAGCAATGGAAGACTTCAAGAATAGCTTGAAAGTGTTGGAAATGCACAATGGCAAGGTAATAAAGAAAGAGCACTATGCAAAAGCAGGTCGTCCAGCAAAAGATTCCAAACCAACAGGATACACATATCAGATAAGTGGAGCAATAGTTGCTGATATAGGCAAAGGTAATAAAGCAAAAAAGGGAGAGGCAGTATTTATCATAGCAACGAATGAACTGGATAGTGAGGTGTTGAGTGATGTGGAGGTATTAAGTACCTATAAAGGACAGGTGAAGGTTGAAAAAGGATTTAGATTTCTCAAGGATCCAATGTTTTTAGCCTCGACATTGTACCTTAAGAAAGAGGAAAGGATAATGGCCTTACTGATGGTGATGACTTGCTGTTTATTAGTTTACTCAGCTTTGGAACATCGAATCAGATTAGTCCTTTCTAGGCATAATCAAAGTTTGCCTAATCAGAAAGGTAAACCCACCTATAGACCTACTGCCAAATGGGTATTTGAGCTTTTTATAGATGTACACCTTTTGTTTATCGTTACTGATGAAGTTGAGGTATTAACTATGAATCTTAAAAGTGAATTAAAATCACTTCTAGCCTTGCTTGGCCCTAGTTATTTTCAAATTTATTTCAAAAATTGTTAAAAGGGGGGTCCGAATGTCGGCTCATATTGAATTTGGGGAAATAGAACATATCAAGCCAAAAGCAAAAGGTAAATACCCTCACTTAGCTTATGACTGGGAAAATCTAGGCTTTGCCTGCCCAAAGTGTAATAATGCAAAGGCTGACGAATACAATGAAAAGTGTATTTTCATTGACCCATACTCGGAAAATCCCGCCCTCCATATTTTTGCAGCTCATACAATCCTCTTTCCAAAATTTGGTAGTGAACGTGGAGAATTTACCATACTAAAAATTGGATTGAATAGACCTGGGTACTCTCCCCCTTAACTGCGGATAAATAAGTCAAAACAAGAAAAAGGAGGAGTATATGGGTTAGACAATAGTTATGCAATTAATTAGACTGTTGTCAGTAAGCTTTTTGTTCTCATTTACAAGCTTTATCTCATATACTCCTGTAACAAACGATGTTAATGATACTGGTGAGCACACCACTAGTGCAAGCGTGTTATCTGATGAACTCAACCCAAGCATAAAACCTTTAATAACGCCATATTCACCACTTATTTTCTACCAAGTGATTTTCCACTGTCTGTTTGTTGAAATTAGATTGCTGAGTAGGTCAAATGGCTGTCGGAAGAGCAAACGCAAAAGTAACAAAGAGATACCAAAACCAGATACTAAACAACAACAAGAACTAACAGAAGAAGAGAAACTGAAGAAAGCACCTACTAAAGCACCTAGTTGTATGGGTTGTGAAGAAGAAGCAGGAGCTGCAGAAACTCCGAAAAGGCCAACGAAAATGAAGGAAAGTAGGGGAAGACCAAGACAAATAGATACTACCAACCACTATTGCCCTAATGAAGGCTGTGAATACTATGGGTGGCTAAACCTAGCAAACATAATAGCTAATGGACGACCAAATAGGGGAAAAGCAAGACAATTGAAGTGTAAAGCCTGTAATAGGTGCTTTATGGAAACACAAGGAACGATATTTTATTCAAAACCGTACACTTTTTTGAATTGAGGAAACACCAAAGGGCAAGGGCGAAAGTCAACCAAGGGTAGATCAGATCGAAATAAAAAAGCCCCACATTGAGCTTCAAGGGTATTGCAAAATTACTTGAAACATGATTAATGCAGGGCATGAGTTATTCTCAAAAATCATATAACAGAATATTCGCTACACTCAAGCAGTTTGCACAAAAAAACATATCAGGTCAATCATCGAGGCGATTAATAGTTTTTGCCTTGATGATAACAGGGCTAGTTCGATCAGGAAAAATAGCGTTGGATGAAATGGCAGATAAGAGCACAAAACATAAAAATAGTAAAACAGAAAGCCGAACAAAGCGATTTAATCGTTGGTTGAGGAATAAAGCTGTCAATAAAGAAACGATGTACTTCCCTTACATCAAAGAAATACTAGCAGGGATAAGTAAAACAAGCTTAATATTCACAATAGATACAAGTAGTTTAGGGAAACATTGTGCAGTACTGATGATAAGTGTGATATACCAAGGAAGAGCATTACCAGTAATTTGGAAAGTAAGAGAAGGGAACAAAGGAAGCTTTAGTGAAGCAGAACATATAGCTTTACTAGAGGAGTTATACGAGTTAGTGCAAGAATTAGAAGAGGGTTTAGACAAGAAATTAGATGTGGTAGTAGTGGGTGACAGCGAGTTTGATGGAGTAGAGTTCCAAAAGAAATGTGAAGAGTACAAGTGGGAATATATACTAAGAGCAGCAAAAAACATCAATTGTTATGAGGAAGGAGAAAACGAGCCATTCAAACCAGAAGACATATTCCAAGAGGGAGGGCAAGTAAGTGTAGAAGGGATAGAGTACACGAATGAGAGGTATGGGCCAGTACAAATAATAGCGTGGTGGGGCAAAGAGTATAAAGAGCCAATATATTTAGTAACAAATGTGGAGTTAACAGAAGAGGCATGTGAGCTGTATAGAAAGAGGAGTTTGATAGAGACATTTTTTTCAGATGAGAAATCAAGAGGATTTAACATACACAAAACGCGAATAAAGAATCCCAAGAGGCTAGAAAAGCTTTTACTGGTAGCGTGTTTTGCATACATCTGGATAGTATATTTAGGATCTGTAGCAAGAAAAGAAGGGAAGGAGGGGCAATTTAGAAGGAAAGACAGAAGGGTACTGAGCCTATTTCAGTTAGGGAAGAAATACTTAGAGTATCTACTAGAATGTGCAATGCCTTTACCAGAAGGGCTATTAGAGCTACCAGAATTTTGGGAGGAAAGTGCATGGATTTAAAAGCCTAGTAATCTAAAAAACAAAGAAGTTAGCTTCAAAGCAGTGTTTGAAAGTCTCTCAGAAAAGCAGTGCTAGGTGAGGTCATATCCATATGAAGAAGTCATGACAAATAAAAGGCTCATAATAGACATTTTCTCTCATTTTTTGTTGGATTGAAGAGCAGGTTTTGCAAAAAAGTAACGAGCTAAATCAATAACTAAAATCAAATTTAGAAAACAGATAGAAATTGAGGTCTTTTTTGAGTATCTATAATTGCCTTGGGTACGCAATTCGTTTCCTGCAAAGGGTGAAGAGTGTACGGTTTTGAAATATTTTATCGAAAAAAGACAAGTGCTAAGACTATATGGCAGGTGATAACAGCTTTAGCAGAAGGAGTAGGGTTACAGGCAGCATCACGAATATTTAAAGTTAAGGTAGAAACAATCAGTAGATGGTTGGAAGAAGCCTCAAAACATGCAGAGGCAGTGAATAATTACTTACTGAATGATTTAGAATTAAAACAGGTGCAACTTGATGAATTGTGGAGTTTAGTAGGAAGTAAGGAAGCAGGAGAGACACGAAGTGCAAGAGCAAGGTGGGTATGGTGTGCATTTGATGCAGAGCATAAGTTGTGGCTGAATTTCGTAGTAGGAGATAGAAGTGAAGGGAATGCCCAACTACTAATACATGGTCTAACACTAATACTAGCACCAGAATGCATACCATTATTTACTAGTGATGGTTTAGATGCATATGCAAGTGCATTATTGAGGCACTATGGAGAATGGATAAAGATAGCTAGGAAACATAAAAAAGGTAGATCACCAAAACCAAGATTTTGTGCTGTAGCAGGATTGAGATATGCCCAAGTGGTGAAGAAACGTATAGGAAGGAGAATGGTAAGTGTAAAACAGAGGGTAGTGTATGGTACGAAAGAGGCAATTGAGAGGGCATTAGCAGTAAGTGTAGGGAACGTAATAAACACAGCTTACATAGAAAGATTCAACTTAAGTTTGAGGCAGCATGTAGCAGCATTAGGAAGGAAAGTGCAGAGTTTGGCAAAGAGAGAAAAAGGGCTAATTGCAGAATTAGCATTGTTTCAGCTATACTACAACTTTTGCTTACCACACAGCAGTTTACGAAAAGAGCTAACAACAGGAGGGAATCGGAAATGGGAAAAGCAAACGCCTGGAATGTCAGCAGGATTAACAAGTAAGGTATGGAGTTTGGAGGAGGTGCTGATGAAGCCAGTCCCACCTTGGAGACAGCAAGGGTGGTTAGGCTAAATAAAAGCAAGGGTGTTTAAATCAAGGGTAAGTTGTAGATGAATTTAGTAAAGGGTGGGAAAAGTGTTGAATAACTGGGGGAATTATAGTATCAACAAAGCTATAAGTTCGAGAAATCCACTTTAGAGTAATGATTATTTTAGTAGTCTATATTATTTACTTGCTTTCATTACACTACTTTCTCCAATTTATTTATCCGCAGTTGTTGGGAACACCATCGTAAATTTAGCGTCCAAAATTTCTCCGATCCTTAGTTTAGGCCAGCAAGCCCACCTTAAAACCCGATGTAAGAATTATTGATAGTATACAAATAATGAATATAGTTTGTTTTGGTGAAGCGTTAATTGATTTTAAAGATGAGGGTCACTTGCAATTCAAGGGTTATGAAGGTGGCTCACCCTTGAACATTGCCATAGCAGCATCTCGCCTTGGTGGCAATGTTGGCTTTGGCACACAAACTTCAACTGACATGTTTGGGCAGACTCTCAAACGCTATCTTATTAAGAACAATGTTGATGTATCTTTAGTAGAGGAAAGTGACGCACCCACAACGCTAGCATTTGTATCTGAAATTGATGGCGATGCACACTTTAGTTTTATTAGTAATGGCGCAGCAGATACACTTTATGACCCGCAGCCACGACCCAAGCTACCTAACTCTGTAAAGTTCATTCAATTTGGTTCTAACAGCCTGCTAAATGAACCCACATCATCATCTATTACAGACATTATGGCGCTGCACAAGGGTAAAGCCATTATCGTTTTTGACCCTAACTGCCGCCCTGCTCTTATAGAAAATAAACGTGATTACGAACGTTCTCTTAGAAAATGGCTCGAGCTAGTAGATAGGCAAGTCATCAAAACGTTTGCGGAAACCTTCTCGCAAAAATACGACCATCTTGATGTGCTGGTCAATAATGCAGGGATGATGGGATCACCTTACATCATCACCCAAAACAATTGGTTGGCTTACTAGTATTTTCTTGGGACAACCAACAGTCACGATTGCCCACAGGCTGAACCTGAAACGGAGGTCGAATTGGCTAGCGATCAAACCCGGAAGTGTGCAATCCGAATTCAGCTCCAAGTTGCATTTGCTCTGTTGCGTCCTTCAGTTCCTGAGGCACGTCTCCTAAGAAGAAAAATGGTCCGGGAGTAGCAATTAAGAGCAGGTTAGGAAAGTGGTTTGCCGCTGTTGTCTGGAGGTGAAAACCCATGGCTGCAGCATCCTTAAACTCGTCCCGGACGTAGAGTGCATTTTCCTGTTCAGACACATAGCAGTGGACTGCCTCTGCTCTAGGTTCATTTTGCTCCATCGATTTAGTAACCTCAGCGTAAATCGAAGTCAGTTCGTCCAACTTTCCTGATTTCGCAGTCCATTTGTAGACTACAGTAATGTGCTGGGTATCCATTTCTTTGACTCCTATCGTTAGTGCCTCGTAAGGCGTTTATCAAAGTAACTAATCAGTTACTTTTCTTAGAGTAACCGATCAGTTACTATGGTGTCAAGACTAAGATTGGAGAAATTCATGAGTAGGACAAAACAGTATGACCGAAGCGAATTGCTCGACCGAGCTGTGGAATTATTCCGCCGACAGGGTTTTAACGGAACGAGCACTGCCGAGCTGGTGGACGAATTGGGTGTGAATCGAAAGAGTATGTATGCCGAGTTTGGTTCAAAACAGCAGTTGTTCGAGGCCGCTTTGGAATACTATAACAGCAAGCATCTTTCACGTGTCCTTGCTCCGCTCGAGGCACCTGACGCAAGTATTGACGAGATTAGTCAAGCCTTCCACGGCTATGCGTTAGCAAGCGAAGGACCGTTTCGTGGCCTCGGATGTTTAATGTGCAATACTGCTGTGGAGCGCGGTGCATTGGACCCTAGAAGTGGGCGCTACGTTGACGCATACCTAGAACGACTCACTCGAGCCTTTCAACATGCGCTCAGCAATGCACAACAAGGTGGGGAAATAGATATCACAGTCAACCTTGACGAGATGGCCGGATTCTTGACAACAGCGCTGATTGGGGTGGCGGCTAGTGTTCGAGCCGAGGCACCGCCCGCACAACTCTGGGGCGCTTATCAGGTAGTGACCAATGTTGTCGAAGGGCTTTCTCTCACCAAACGTTCTGAAGACCAGCCCACAGCTTCACTCTGAAGCAGAGAAATTCAACAGAAGAACCTATTCATAGATTTGATGGCTACAAACGGAAACACACCCTCAGTATTTTGAAGGCACTTACAAATTAGTTTTGCCGTGGTCTGGTAGGGAGCTTGGACAGGGTTTAGCCTGCTTGTTTGCTGTTTTTGTGTTACGAGACGCTCGAGCATTTGCAATCGCACTAGGTAGTTCTTGGGTAATAACAATTCCAATAAAGTACCTCTGAAAAAACCATCTATTTCCATCACATACATAATTCATGAGATTTGAAGGTAAAAAACAGAAATCAACTTAGGGAGATTAGCTTCTTAGGAAAAGGTAAAAACTCATATACTTTTAGTTGATATGGGTAGGCCTTATAAAACACTAAAGTTGCAACATACTGTTAAAGAACTGAAAACTCACTATCAAAAATGTCGTGATGCTGTTGAGAGTAGACGCACACAGGTTATCTGGCTACTTGCGGAAGGGAAAAAACATCACGAAGTAAAGATACTAACGGCATACTCAGATTGGAGTGTGCGGGACATTATTGCCAGATATAACAAAAAAGGATTACAAGGGCTTAAAAGTCAGTATGGGGGTAGTTGCGGGGCTCCAACAATGTTAAGCAAACAAGAACAGTTATTGCTTGATAAAGCTTTGGAAAGTGATCCCATTGATGGAGGGAGATGGAATGGGCGGAAAGTGGTGGCATGGATAAAAGAAAATCTAGACAAAGAAATCAGCTTAAGTAGTTGCTATAATTACTTACACAAATTAAATTTTGGCCTAAAGCATCCTCGCCCTAGGCATAAACTGGCAAACCTTGCAGAGCAAGAAGAGTTCAAAAAAATCGTTTACCTGAACGATTAATTCAGGTGAGGCAAAATTACCCAAAGGTTGAACTGTGGGCATTTGATGAACACCGCCTAGGATTAAAACCAATCATAAAACGTAAATGGACAAAAAAAGGGATAACTCCTATAGCAACAGTGCATCATCGTTATGAGTGGTTATATCTATATGCATTTGTATTTCCTCAGACAGGGAAAACACATTGGTACATAATGCCAAGAGTAGGAGTAGATATATATGACATAGTGATAAAAGAGTTTGCGGCAGATGTAAGAGCATCAAAGAATAAAGGAATAATAGTGGTACTAGATCAAGCGGGATGGCACAGCAAAAAGGAATTACCAGCAGGGATAGAATTAGAATTTCTACCAAGCTACTCACCAGAGTTGCAACCAGCAGAAAGGTTGTGGGAACTTACGGATGATCCTTTAGTAAATAAATATTTTGAAACAATTGATGATTTAGAAGCGGCTCTAAAAAAGAGTTGTGAAGATTTAATGCAAAAACCCGATTTAATTAGCCAGCAAACGCTATTTCACTGGTGGCCAATTTTTTAGAGTAAAAGAGGTTCTTTATTGGAATTGTTATAAGAGAAGTTCTAGACTTCATTGATTTTTTTAGAGTAGATGACACACCCATTCGCCTCTATTTTGTCGTTGGTACTTCAGTAATTTTACATTCGATTGCACTATACCTAAGCTTGGACTCTATTAGAAAAATAAGCAGGGCATTTAATAGCTCTAAGTGGGTTTTGTATCTGGTAGTGGATGGTTCCTCGGTACAATGCAAAATGGGTACTTCAGTGCGGCATTCTTCTTTCCACCAGAATACGTTTTTGTTATAGGCATGCGACAGTGTATTGTTCAAATTATTTCTATAGTCCTAGCAATTCATAAACGGTTATGTGCCCTGACATAATGGTTCCATGTGCCATTGAAGTTCGTCTATGAATGTTATGCGTTTCACCAGCAAAATATCCTTTGTTTTGAACTATAATTGTGCCTTGTTGTATACTTTAAACGGCTAAGAATTGGACATTTTCAAAAAGCTGAAATTTGAGATTAAGCAAGGTGCGAAGCTTGTTCTTGTGTCTTGTATCAGCTTCAGATAAACAAGTCTCAATAGCAGCTTTGAATTCATCAAAGGTGGCATAGTATTTACCATATAAACACTCTTTCTTCACAAACTTCCATAGCCTCTCTATTAAGTTCAGATTCGGTGAATAAGAGGGTAAGAATAGTAACTCTATACCTAAAGATTCTGCATAGGCCATCACCCTAGCATTTCTTTGATACCTTGCATTGTCCATAACAAGAGTGATTGGTATACCTTCTCCACACGCTGCTTTGATCTTGTCTAGCAGCTCACAAACACTCTCAGTATTGATAGTTGTGTTGTTGCAAAAAGTTATTACTTCCTTTGTTACAGCATTGAGTGCTGCTAGCACATTAAAACGTTTTCTCCCACTAGCACTTGGTATAAAAAGCCTGTTCAAACACCATAATACCGTTAGGAAGTGCCCATGCACAAAATGTGAAGCATCAACAAAAAACATCTGTCTCTTTCCCTGTTTTGCTTCTTCAAGACGAGGCTCTAGTTCTTCATCATGAAAGGTCTTTTGTTCTTCAACTTTCTTCTCGTTAAGTTCTTTTCCAGGTGCACAACCCACTTTAAGACGTTTAAAGCCAATTTTCTTAAGGAATATTCTTACTTGTGTAGGACTACGTTTTATACCTGTAAGCTCTTCTATAACACTAACAGCTTCATTTATGCCACGTGGAGGATTTTTCTCAAAGTATGCCTTGAGGGTATCGGTATGACTATCAAGATCACTTGTTTGCCCTTGGTAATTAAAATGCTTAAGTGCATCAATACCACCACTCTGATAAAGCCTTAACCAAGTACAAAGGGTAGTTCTTGATCTGATTCCGCAAACTATCATTATCCATTGGTGGCTGAATCCATGGGATTTTAGATATAGAGCATGCATTCTTTGTTGGACTTTAGGGTGAGGGTGATGGTATCTTTCATAATTGAGGACTTCTATCTCTTCAGGTTCAAAGTTTATATTGATCATGCTCAGATTAGTGACTTATCTTCTACCTGCTTGTCTAGCCCTCCACTTTCTGAGCCTCTCAAATGTTCAGTTTTAAGCCGTTTTTAGTATATATCACAGGCATTTGTCCTTTCCATGTAGTCCATGTGTCATGTTCTGTAATTAGATCAGCCATGAAGTGACCTACATTAATTCGACTTGTGGTACCTGCATTAAATATAGCACTTCTAATTGGTGAAGGGTGTATCTCGTATTCAGTTACCTGACTTTCATTGGTCAAATCATCTGGACGAACTACTGCCCACTCTATTACTCTGTCATTTTGGCCAATCTTAGTGCGTAGAAAATCCGCTGCCTTCTCATTGTCCACGTGTGGAGGTAGCAATAATCTTAGAAGCCAAATTACACACTTTTGGCCAAACGAAATCTGTTCTTTGAGGTCTAGATTGCTATTACCTGCGCTGTTCATAAGCACAAACTTGACAGGCTCTTTTGGCATGTTTGTTTTTATAGCACTACACAATCGACAAGTAGCATCTGTCACCAACCTGCGAGGATGACCGTAAATACCCTTAAAGCTCAAGTTGTGTCCCAGACACGAAGCTACTGCATCACACCCCTTAACATATTGTGTCATCTCAGTATCGCTGAGTTCTAAAATACTTGCTTGGATTATAGATAAGTTGTCATGATTCTTGATGGTTTCAGATAGACTATCCACATTTCGCACAATTATTTTGACGCTCTGTCCACGATTTAGTAGCTGCTCTACAAGCAACTGCCCAGTTGTGCCACTTGCTCCAACAACAAGGGTAGTCATCTTAATTCCTTCCTTATAGGTCATAACATTAACGTTTAACTATTATTGGACACCTAAGGGTAAAATTCTTAGAACCTTGCCTGAAAAACAAAGTCGTTGTTATGGATTATTTTAACTTATTTTAGATTTAAAAACTCTTTCATCCGTTCAATTTCTCTATCAAACTCCTCTGTAAATTTCTTCTCTTGCGGTCTTTTATCGACAAACCCCACCTCAGCGTCTAGCAAGTCTTTTTTAGCACTGACATTGGCCCAACCAATTATTTCATCTCGCCAAAGCAACGGCATCGCATAATATCCTCTTACTCTTTGTGCAGCTGGCACATACGCCTCAAACCGATACCGCCATCCCCATAGATGCTCAAAGCGTGCCCGATCCCAGACCAGTGGATCAAACGGGGCCAACAAACGCACTTGCTCTGACACATCAGTAGCCAGCTTATCAGCAAATGGCCAGAGATAATCTACTCCTTCTATCTTGTATCGTTCTAACTTCCCTTTTCGAAATAAATCTTCCAAAGTTACAGAGGCCGATAAATTATCTGGAAAATATCGTCGGCGTAGAGGACCCAAGACAGCCTTAAGACTCCGCTCTGGTGTTGGTGCAAATATATTAGCAATTAACAATACTACCTGCTGCCACCGCTCCTCGGGCGATAAACTTTGTCCAAAGTTCGGCATCGGCGCATATACTCGAATCCCTTTCTCACGCCGGATTACTCGCAGCAATCCTTGGCGATGCAATATCTCCACAGCTTGTTTGCTAGCCTTGCTATTATTTCCCCAACCTCCAACGACTTTTTTGTTACCAAAGTATTTGTCCAGATCACGAGGGTGTAATTCTCCCAGATTTTGTACCTTTGCCAATACTTGGCAAGCCAAATCATCCAAATCAACTTTTTGGTCTCGTGGATATAGCAACTGCCAGATCTCTCTAGGCATAAAACCATGCGCATAAAGATAATCTTCTTCCAGATCTAGATCAGGATAGACCTGTTCCAAGTCCCCAACTTGATAATCACTTACTCTATGGCGCAGGATCAGATCCTGTGCTCGTGCCGGTGAGCGAATCGGATCAGCTTGGATGAAACCCATTTGCTTGATAGCTAAGCTGAGTGATGTTGGAGTAAAGAAGGACTTAGTGAGAGCTCGTGTGCGAAGTTGTTGACTAGGATTAGTAGCCATAAAAATTATCTTAGCAAATAATTCACCCTAACTACTGTGTGTATGACAAGAAAAGTTAGAGTTCAGATTACCTAAAAGGTTGCACGGTTTTCTTCTTTTAGTGCTCGAGCAGCAATTATAATTTCATGTGGGGCAGGTCTCTTTTTTCATCTTGTACAGTAATGGTGACACGCTGATCAAGTTTACTTAGGAAATGAAGTAACCGTTCTACTGAGAAATTTTTAAGTCTGCCTCTACATATATTAGATATGTCAGGTTGTGTAATACCAAGTAATCCGGCAGCATGTTCCTGTGTCCATCCTCGTATTTCTATGGTGTCATAGATAAGTGAAGCTAGTCGGGCTTTTAGCAACTTTTCTTCAGGGTTAGGTAAACCCATATCAGCAAAAACATTGCCACTGCCACGGGTAATGTTTGTCAATTAATTGATTTTAAGAGTGGCAATGGTTAGGAACTCTTTTACAATAAAAGAATATTCTTTATCAGGCTGGGCTTCAGCATAAAGCTCTTTGATAGCTTCTTCTTTAAGTGCTTCACACTGAGTTCTGTAGCAAGCTTTGAGAGATTTTTCTATTTCTTGAATTTTTGTTAATCTTTTTTCTAATAATTCAGGTCTAGGACGTGGCCCTGCTCGTTGCGGTAAAGGGGAAAGATCAGTGTCAATGACTTCCTCTTTGATGTCATCACTAACAGTCAGTAATGGTGATTCTGCCGCTGTTTGAGACGGATTTCTGCTGAATGCAGCTACAGCCAACAAAAGTATTACCAATAAGGATATTTTCATAGTTGCTTATACCTTGATTCATTGTTAATTAAGGATGTTTTCTGCAAAAACCTAGGGTTGCTTGACCCGGCATCAACTAAGGATTATTGCCCCATCACGGATTGCAAGGTCACCGTCATAGCATTAAGTGGAAGCCATTCCTCGTAAAAAGCCCAGTCTTCATATTGAGGAAGCTTTACATTCATGGCACCCATAAAATTGCCGTTTTGTAAGGCTTCTTGAACCGCTGCCGTGAGATCAACAAGGTACTGTTTTTGAAGGGCAACACTATCCTTTGTTCCAATAGGTGGTGTTGTCTCTGTCGCATGGGCAAAAAGGGCAATATCATAGTCCAACTCAAGCATTTCGTCTAAGGTTGCTATCCAACCAGCAACATCGAAGTCGGGCAAACTCATGAAGCCAACTCGATTAGCAACAACCAAATCTACTGTGTACATAACACTTTCCTCGGGTATCCTGAACACGGTCATTCCAGCTCCGTGACTCGGACCAAAATGATGAAGTTCAATGGTTAGATTCCCTACCTTGATGCTTGACTGGCCACCTGCCCAAGTTAAGTCTGGCGGAATCACTGAAGGATTAGGTTTTAGGTGGGTTTGGGCATCGATATGGCTTACAAATACAGCCCCCTGATCTTTGAATATTTGCCCCCCTGCAATATGGTCCCAATGATTGTGACTGTAGAAAACGTATTTCACTGGCTGATCAGTTAAGTCTTTGATGGCTTCATCAATTTTCTGGGCTTGTACGTCGCTAACAGGATCAACAACGACAACACCATCATCCGTAACAACAACCAAGCTAAAAGCCCCAGAACCAAAAAGATAGATGTTGTCAGTGGCTTTAATCAGCTCTTGAGCTGAACCCATAGTGAGTAGTGTGAACAGAGTAATCACTAGACCTTTAACAAACAATGTTTTCATTCGTTTTATCCTTTCAAAATCTTGTGATGTGCCAAGGGTTAGTGACTTTTCTAGCCCAAGGTCAATAAGAAGTCATGACTCCTGCCACTATTAGACCAAACGCCTTAAAATTTGTGAATGCGAAATTCAGAGAACAATTTATGATTTTTTACAAAGCATTTTATAGTTTGTCGGCAGCTTCTTTCATAGCTTGTTTGAAGGCTTGGCTAAAGTGCGTTGGTGTCTTGTACTCAAGGGCAAATGCTATTTCGTTAACTGTTAAGCTTGAAAAGCGTCTTGAGATACATTAGCCTTATCCTCTTTCCTTACGATTCTAAACACAGCTATAAATGCCAATACCTCAATTCCAACGATGACGACATGAATCCAAAAATCAACGGTTGGTGATACGGGTGCATTTGCTACTGGGAATAATGGGTCAATGATCATCTCTTGACCTTCACGAAAGATATTCATGAGTAGTACGACAAGAAATTGTCTTGGGTTTTGAGTAATCAGGACAAAGATAGCACCAACTGCAATGACAAACGTTCTTGCTCCCATCTCATAGATAAGATTGAGCATTGGCACACCCTCTACTGATATGCCAGTAGCCATAAGAGCCTGATGATTAAAGAAGTACATATAGACTTGCCCTAACATGATTAGTGTAAGAATTATTTGGACGACATTTACCCAGATTGGAATCCTTGTTTTCAGCCTCTCGAGCATACTATTTTCTCCTTAGATTATGACTTTAAAAAAAATTGATATTGTCAGTGGCTTTAATCAGCACTTAAACCGAACCCAGAGTGTTAACAAACAATGCTTTCCTTTCCCAAGCTTAGACATTAAGCTTGCCTAAGTGCGAATATGTTGTTAAATCAACCCCACGCAGGTTGATAAGAAGTCACGACTCCTGTCCTAATTAGAGCAAGCACCTTAAAAATAGTGAATATGAAATTCAGAGACCAGCTTATGATTTTTTACAAAGCTTCTTTATACTTCGTAGGGGACTGTTTCGTAGCTTGCTTGAAGGCTTGGCTGAAGTATATTGGCGACTCATACCCAAGGGCATAGGCTATGTCTTTAACGGACAAGGCTGTAAATTGAAGATGACGTTTGGCTTCGAGCATAAGACGGTCAACAATAATTTGTTTGACGCTTTTACCTACCACTTTATTGCTCACATCAGATAGGTGGCGCGGACTAAGGTGAAGCTTGTCTGCGTAATGCGTAACGTTATGATAGCGTGTAAAGTCAGCTTCGAGAAGCGTGAGAAAGCGCTGATACTGCCGATAATTTCCGTCATCATAGTCGTTATCCACAAGGGATAATCGATAAGTTCGTTCAATCATAATAAGCAGATACTGTAGAAGCTGACGGAGCACATCATCTCGACCAAAAGAGTCGATTCGATCTTGCTCAAGCATCAGTAATTTCGTCACATTCTCAACAAGAGGGACCTCAGCTTCGGGTATTGCTATAGGCTGTGTGATGTTCAGACTGTTGAAGAGCGTGGCTTGATAGTTCCACGTTTGGACAATCGTATGGGGTAAAAAATCGTCTTTGAATCGAATACTGACCCCTTGATAGCCCTGGCTTAAGGCTTTAAGTCTGTGAACCTGTCCTTGTGCAATTAGAAGGAGGGTTTGTGCAAAGGTCGTGAGGGCTTGACCGTCAATAATGTGCATGCTTTTACCATGCTTCGTCCAGAGAATTGTTTGATAATTATGACGATGAAATACTTCTTCTTGTAGTGGCGGTGTGGAAGAGGCTGAAACCCTATAAATAACAAATCGTTGCCTTTCATCCTCTACAGGATTGACATAGGGGATAGGTTCATGTTGGTTCACTGTTCACACTCTTTTCAAACTATTCAATTGCATTTTAAACTGGACCGTAATCACCCATATAGGCCTTAACTAAGGATTGGAGAAAAATCTCCTGCAAAGTTTAGTCCTTCCAGAAATTCTGAAACCGATCCGAAGTTAATTTAGTATACTTGACGGTGTGCTGAATATTCTTGTGCCCAAGATAATACTGAATAGCTCTGGTATCATGCCCTTCATTCGCAAGCTTGTACCCACAAGCATGTCTGAGCATATGGGGACGAACAGGAAAGTTAATACTGGTTGTTTTAGCTAATGAGAAGCTCAAATTCAGCCAAGCTTTATTTGCCCATAAAGCACCAAATACTCTACCTATAGGCACTAAAGCTGATATAACTGCCCAGAGAGAGTATGTTGAGGATTTGATAATTGCTGTTAAGCAGGCACTTCTAGAGTATAGCTTTAGCGCTGCCCAAAATGTTAGCTTACCCAAGTATCAAGATTGGGGATTTTATGAAGAGTGGTTGCCCTTAAACGCTCTATCTATCCAATTCTATTTGCTTTTGGGGTTATAAATGATTCGCTCTTAATACTGGAATTACGCAAGTTTTAATGATTCGTCTGGATAAAGGTTTTTATCAGTCACGCACCAAAAGATGTGTCCCTGAAGCAAAATCATTTTTATGGTTTTCTGCACAGTGATTTTACCCACCTCAAAATGCCTCTTAAAACTTTTTGAGGTAATTTTACACTTATACTTTCCTTCAGATTATACCTAAATCTGTTTGGAACAGTGTTTACATTTTAAGAGGATAAACTATTCCTGAACACATCTTCACAAAGGCATATGAGAAATATCCTGTCTGGAACTGATTCTTTAAGGGGTGCGTAATTCCAGTTAATATTACAGCGTAATGTTAACCTACTAGTTCCAAGTTCTACTTGGGAACTCCTATCTTGAACGCTCTGCGTCACGCAAAATAGCCTGCAAACATAACAAAACACAGAGCGTTTGGGTATGCATTCCGATCCTTACAAGGACAGGCGCAGAGCTTTGGAACGAGAGAGTTGCTTAGAGTATTATTTTGCTCGTCTAGAAAGGAATTACGTGAACTCTAAAGAAATAGTAAGAAAAGGTGAGGGAACTAGTTATGATTACTCTCAGGATCATTGCTTCATTAAACTTTCTTCTCGACATACAAATGGCGAACTAAGTTTTGTAGAAGATGCTTTGAAACCCGGATTTGCTCTAGCTAGGCATCATCACAAAGTAATGACAGAAGTATTCTATATCCTAGAAGGGGAGTTAGAACTAACCTTTGATGACGAAACCATTGTTGCCAAAGCAGGTGATACAGTCACAGTGCCTCCGAATATCTGGCACGCAGCAAAGTGTAAAGAGGGCGGAAAAATGCTTACGATTTTTCGAAATGGACAATTTGATATCTATTTAGAGCGTTTATCAAAAATGACTGAGGAAGATTTCGCCAATAAGGAACTCATGAAAAAGATTGCCATAGAATTTGATATTTATCAGGAATAAATGCTAACCAAAGAAATTAGAAACTTTGCTGACTGACTATTCTAACCTTTTGATTAGAATAGTCCAACTGGCTAATAGTCATTTATAATCTCATCGTTTTTTGTTACTTTAGAGGGGCATCAATTGTTTGCTGAATCTGCAGTGCAACCAAGAACAGAAATCATTCATGTTGAGGGAACTACTTTTGATTCCCCTGCACTAAGTACAACTTTAGAGTTTCAGCGTAATCAACAAGGTCAAGTGGATAGTTTAAGTATGCATTGTGGAATTGACGAATCTGAGGTAGTTGGTACAAAGCTTTACTAAAACTTTGCATGAGTTGACACTAAGGGCTCAGGTGTCCATACAATAGCTCTTTAAAGCATATCTAAATAAAATCTAAACATAAATATGAAATTATTGAAGTTGAATTTAAAATGATTGAAGGTGAGATACCTCCAATCTGAAGTTTCTGAGTCTACCCTAACACAAAACAATTCATGAGCTTTTTCCTCACAAGTGTTGGCCCCGGTAACGGGGCTAATTTAGGTGGCCCCTTCCGCCCGAAGAAAATCCTCAGCTCCAAACTGCTTGTCTAAGTTAGGGTGAATGAGTAACTCAGGCTGGACCAATGCCAGCATAGGCTATTCCCTCCAACTAAGAGGTCCATTAGGAACGATGCTAGAACTTGATCCAAGTACAGGTTCTAAATTCAAGGCATAGCTTTTTGAATTAACCAGATCAGTAAAATAAATAGCTCTATCATAGTAATCTTGTTGCACTTTAGCAAGATAGGCAATTGCTGTCCCATCAGGTGACCATGTAGGATACCTTAGGTACTTGCCAGCATAGACACGTTCCTGAAGATCACTACCATCGATATTCATCTGCCAGATTTGTTGATTGTATTCAAAAATAATGCTGTTTCCTGAGGGGTGCACATCAGGATTATTCACTGGCCCTGTTAACTGCCCACTATCTATACGAGTCAGATCTTGCAAATCATTGTCTGTTAGATAAAAACCTTCTCCTGTAAGCAACAGGCGACCATCTGGTAACCAAGTTGGCGCATAAAATCCTTCATGGGTTGCTAACAAGGTCTGATCAACATTGAAAATCATTGTGCTATAAAGATAGCCATTATCCCAGTAGTAGTAAACCTCTACAGCAACCTTCTTTTGGTCAGGTGAAAGCCTTGAGAAGCTGAAGTCTGTAGGTGAATAGCCGGGATTATCTATCTCACTGCTACATGGCGTAATTTGAACAGAAAGTCCTTTCTCATCAGCGAGCATGACTCTAGTAACCCTGTCACTACAACCTTGTAAATAAACAACCTTGCCACTTTCATGTCGCCAAGGCTTCTTTCCATTTAAAATACGTTTTTTAGATCCAGAAGCTATATTAATATCAATAACCCCTAAATAAGCTGTTGTACTAAACCAATCATATTCATCAAGCGTGAGCGTACCTGTAAAGGGAAGCTGATCAGTTTCAGAAGGGTCGGTGGAATTGTCTGGATCATTATTACTTACAGCATTGTAAACTTCGCTTTCTTTTAATTCTTGAGCAAGAGATTCTAATTCTGCTTGATCTGTCACAAATCTCTTGTCACGTTTAAAGTATGTGCCCTCAATATCAGAAGAGTCATATACAACTTGGATTTGCTCTTGCCCTTGCTTTTTTGTCAAGGTAAATGAACTAATAAGGCAATTTCCTTGTGGTGCAAGCACAATTTCTTCATTTATCTCTATAGACAATGGTTTTGCTTTTCTGGGTGAGGAATTCAAAGTTAGCTTGGTAAAGCAGGGAATATTAGGGCCATGCCAAAAACCTACTTCCTCACCCACACGTCCTTTTCGTTTAGTAAAGATTAAAACATCATTGGGCCTACTTTCAGAAGTCCATTTCCCTTGAAAATGACTTAGGTCAACTGGTTTTGAAGCAGGAGTTTCCTGAGCATAAGCAAAGCCTAGTAAACTAAAAATAATAACGAATTTTAAAAATTGATAGAGTCCAAAAAAAATGTTATTCATGGTGATTCCTCTCTTTTAGGCATCACTTTTGGGGTGCTCGAGTTAAAGCACTTTTTCTTCTTGCAGATAGGTTTTCTCTTATATTTATACATCCTTTTAAGGCAAGCTCATTCTATAATTATCTCAAGACTTAAGCAAACCATCTAGGATTTCCATTGGTCTCGAGCTTCCTTGTTTACAATAAAGTTATCAACATACCTTAACTTACTATGCTAGACGTTGTTCAGTAAACTGTTTGAGAGACTTAGAACCTAAGTATCGTTATGGAGCTAAGAGAGGGAATCCTGATAGCCCAAGTTTTTAGCGGTCTCTATCTTTCGTACACTGTCCCGACTAATGAGTGTACCAGAAAAGCGCAGATGCTCACTTTCCTTTTCAGGCATTTGAATGTGTTCAAAGACCATATTTATTGCAGCTTTTGCCATAAGCTCAACAGGTTGTTCAATCACACTTATTGGCGGGTCAACAAGACTGGTCCACGGGTAATTATCAAAACTTAACAGGGATACATCATGAGGAATATCTAGGCTGAGTTCTTTGAGAGCCCGGAAAGTTCCCTAGGTATTCGCCCAGAAAATCTCCATTTAAGAGGTGAGCTTGAAGGTAACAACAGCATTAAAGCTACTGCTGAAGTGATTGAACCTTTGGGTGCTGAAACGATGGTTATTGCTTCTGTAGATGGTGACCAAAATATTGTTGCTCGCCTAGGTCCACAGTTGATGGCAAAACCCGGTGATCAAGTTGAACTGATAGTTGACCCAACCAAGATACAAGCTTTTGATCTTGAAAATGAAAAGAATATTCGTTTTGGGTAAATACAACCATGACTTAAGTTTGCCATAGCTAGTATTCATCCCAAGTATCCATACTTTGAGCTAAGCCTTCCTCAGCAAGAGCATGCTCTTCTTTTGGTAGTAGTTTTTGTGCCTCTTTAGCAAGTTGTTCATTGTGGGTTGGATTCGTTTGGAGTAGCTCTCGCCATCGCCATTCCAAGCAAGCCAAACCACCCACAAATAAAGCCTCTAATAGCAAATGAGCAAGCCCAAAAGGACTAGCTGTTTGACTGAAAACAAATACCCAGCGTAAACAAAGCAAAGCCCATGTTAGATTCGCCACGACAAGTAGCATTATGAGGTTTTTGGGTCTTTTTCTCCTTACTAGTAGGGAGAATGAGCAACATCCGTAGGCTATGTTGACCAGAGCAAGGAAATATATGAAATTTAGGGGAAGTTGATACCATTCATCAAGCCAGTTACTGAGCAGAAGTGCTGCCATTCCAACGGTTATACCTGCTTGGCTATCAATTCGTAGAAGTCTGTAACGCCAGTCCATTGAGCAATTATATGAATTAAACGTTGGGTGAACCATGAAAACTAATGTATAGCTCTTTCAGAGAATCTGGAAGTAGTTCCCACGCCCACTCACGACTTTTTTTCTTTGTAGCACTGAAATTTAAATCCTCAACAAACGAAACATCAATAGCATCTTTCAACTTAGCATTCCCAAACTTGTTGAATTGCTCAACTAATGAGAAACACCTAACAAGCTTTTCACGCTGACCTGTGTCAATTAAATGCTGAGCAAATTTTCTAATAACTCCCATCTCTAAGTGAAGTAATCCTTCTTCAGCATTGATGTCTGAGGTAAGTTCGGGGAAAACTATCTTTACCTCTTTAATAAATTGGCTTCGATGAAATTTAGACATAGACATCTAATGCTACTTCAACTTATACACGCCGCCGAGTTAGACAGGTAGCCATGATTTTATTATATCGTGGTGCATGGACCATGCTTCCCATGAATCTTGTGCCCATGCCCTAACCATTGTTTTGTGCTCATCAACTGATTTGGCTGTTGCAACATCTGCTGCTGTAATCGAGCCAAGAGACAGTGGCCTTTCTAAGTAAATAAAAGAATGTTTACGCTTCCCAGCTTCTAACATTGCATTATTTGCATTTTCTGCAGTTAGTCCATGCTCGAGGAATAGACAAAGCCGAATCAAATGTAGACCAACAGATTGTATACTTTGACGGTCAGTTGAACCGGGATGTTGTACAGCGTAGGCATCAACAGTTAAGCGATGAACTTCAAAATACGAAGTGTTGCTGTATTCTCGAGCGAGGATTTGACCATAGACAGACCAACAACCCGGGGAGGATTGCATATAACGGTGTACTGATCCTTCTATATCAGGAAACACCCCTCCACAACTAAAACATTTACATGTTTTTATTTCAGAGTCCATTTTATTCCTTTAAGGTTCATAAATCAGCATGCTTTTCATAAACCTCAGATGTTTGCTTTCTTAATCTATAAGGAGCAAATTTTGCTATTAGGTCGTCATGCTCCTGACTTTTTGCCCAATTTCGTAACTGTGGTAATGAGTCAAACATCAATAGCAAGTGGCACGCTTCCTTATTTTCCACATCAGTTAGTTGGGAAATGGTTACAAACCCCTCGAATGTCTGAATAGTGTTTGCAACACTTTCTAACCACTTAGGAAAGTAGTCAACTCCTTCTTTATTGAGATAATGTTGCACATGAACAACTATCAATGTTGTGCCTTACATCCACCATATACTGAAAAATTGTAATATTTCTAAACAACTTCAATGGTGTGGAGATATCTTCTCTTTTAACTCCCAAATCATCATCAGCAAGCAGCTTGATGAGATTCGAGATATCAATTTCTGTTGCATTACGAAAGTCTAAATTCATACGATTTCTAAAGAGCGCTAACCATTATGGTACGCCCAAATAGGTGCATATAATTCTAGTTTTTTCAAACATAAATGCTTCCTAACTAAACTAAAGTTCTAAGATTTGCCTTAAACGTTTTTTTTGATCAGTTAACCTATCTAATTTTTATATGTTCAGTGCTCGAGTTGTATAGGGCTTTTGTTTATCCGTTAATCAACTAATGCCCTCTTGACATCGCCTATCTTATCTTTTGGGATTTCAAAACCGTACACTTTTTTGAATTGAGGAAACACCAAAGGGCAAGGGCGAAAGTCAACCAAGGGTAGATCAGATCGAAATAAAAAAGCCCCACATTGAGCTTCAAGGGTATTGCAAAATTACTTGAAACATGATTAATGCAGGGCATGAGTTATTCTCAAAAATCATATAACAGAATATTCGCTACACTCAAGCAGTTTGCACAAAAAAACATATCAGGTCAATCATCGAGGCGATTAATAGTTTTTGCCTTGATGATAACAGGGCTAGTTCGATCAGGAAAAATAGCGTTGGATGAAATGGCAGATAAGAGCACAAAACATAAAAATAGTAAAACAGAAAGCCGAACAAAGCGATTTAATCGTTGGTTGAGGAATAAAGCTGTCAATAAAGAAACGATGTACTTCCCTTACATCAAAGAAATACTAGCAGGGATAAGTAAAACAAGCTTAATATTCACAATAGATACAAGTAGTTTAGGGAAACATTGTGCAGTACTGATGATAAGTGTGATATACCAAGGAAGAGCATTACCAGTAATTTGGAAAGTAAGAGAAGGGAACAAAGGAAGCTTTAGTGAAGCAGAACATATAGCTTTACTAGAGGAGTTATACGAGTTAGTGCAAGAATTAGAAGAGGGTTTAGACAAGAAATTAGATGTGGTAGTAGTGGGTGACAGCGAGTTTGATGGAGTAGAGTTCCAAAAGAAATGTGAAGAGTACAAGTGGGAATATATACTAAGAGCAGCAAAAAACATCAATTGTTATGAGGAAGGAGAAAACGAGCCATTCAAACCAGAAGACATATTCCAAGAGGGAGGGCAAGTAAGTGTAGAAGGGATAGAGTACACGAATGAGAGGTATGGGCCAGTACAAATAATAGCGTGGTGGGGCAAAGAGTATAAAGAGCCAATATATTTAGTAACAAATGTGGAGTTAACAGAAGAGGCATGTGAGCTGTATAGAAAGAGGAGTTTGATAGAGACATTTTTTTCAGATGAGAAATCAAGAGGATTTAACATACACAAAACGCGAATAAAGAATCCCAAGAGGCTAGAAAAGCTTTTACTGGTAGCGTGTTTTGCATACATCTGGATAGTATATTTAGGATCTGTAGCAAGAAAAGAAGGGAAGGAGGGGCAATTTAGAAGGAAAGACAGAAGGGTACTGAGCCTATTTCAGTTAGGGAAGAAATACTTAGAGTATCTACTAGAATGTGCAATGCCTTTACCAGAAGGGCTATTAGAGCTACCAGAATTTTGGGAGGAAAGTGCATGGATTTAAAAGCCTAGTAATCTAAAAAACAAAGAAGTTAGCTTCAAAGCAGTGTTTGAAAGTCTCTCAGAAAAGCAGTGCTAGGTGAGGTCATATCCATATGAAGAAGTCATGACAAATAAAAGGCTCATAATAGACATTTTCTCTCATTTTTTGTTGGATTGAAGAGCAGGTTTTGCAAAAAAGTAACGAGCTAAATCAATAACTAAAATCAAATTTAGAAAACAGATAGAAATTGAGGTCTTTTTTGAGTATCTATAATTGCCTTGGGTACGCAATTCGTTTCCTGCAAAGGGTGAAGAGTGTACGGTTTTGAATTTGGGATAGGCATAACTGTCATATCTAATTTATCCAATAGTTTTTCCCAAACAGCAGGCATCTTACCACTATGCCCATTAAGTACCTTATTTAGATACTGCCTAGAAATTCCTATGCTTTCAGCTAGTTCTCCTTGATTAGCATCTTCGTTTAAAACAATAAACGACTTTATCTCTCTACGAAAATTATCGGTCATATGCCTCATATTAATAAAATTAGTATGTTCTGCACTAATATGTCAACCATTAGGGATTTATTTTGATTGAATCGTTGACAAATTAGATTGTTTATGCAATAGTTTAGCCATCAAACAAGGCGCGCAACCGCCAAGAAGTTTGCCTAGTTTGAAATCTCCAATGCTGAACTGGCATTCGGCTGCGTAGGGTTTACAGTGGTTTTTGCTTTTCGAAAGCTTATTACACCTGCAAGCACAAAAAAGATACCTGTGGCAGAAAAACCAAGTGACAAAACACTAGCTAAGGGTAGAGAATAGACAAGGGATGGTAACAGCACTGTTGCCAACCACATGGTTAAAGCGAAACAAAGGGTAACAAGTACTGGAGATACTTTGAGCTAAAAACTCTTCATAGTATTTAGCCTAACACTGTCTTACTACACTGGAATTACGCAAGTTTTAATGATTCGTCTGGATAAAGGTTTTTATCAATCACGCACCAAAAGATGTGTCCCTGAAGCAAAATCATTTTTATGGTTTCCTGCACAGTGATTTTACCCACCTCAAAATGCCTCTTAAAACTTTTTGAGGTAATTTTACACTTATACTTTCCTTCAGATTATACCTAAATCTGTTTGGAACAGTGTTTACATTTTAAGAGGATAAACTATTCCTGAACACATCTTCACAAAGGCATATGAGAAATATCTTGTCTGGAACTGATTCTTTAAGGGGTGCGTAATTCCAGACTACACTTATACTAGTTTTCTGAAAACGTTAACATAAAAAGCATAAAAGAGCAGAAACAAGATAGCCCTAATACAGTCATAAAACCACCACCAGAGGTGGTGGCTTGTTTTGTTAACCCCTAGAAGGGGTATCGGACGCTAGTGCCCGATACTACTCAAATAGGCTCCTCTGTTGTGCCTCTAATGCTCTTTCCTTCTGCTCTTGCCAACGTATATACTTCCTTATCTTTTGTTCATCTAACCCTACTGTGCTTACACAATATCCTCTACTCCATAAGCTCTTTTGCGGATATCCTCTTAACTTCCTTCCATACATCTTTAGCATGTTTATTGCTGACTTTCCCTTGATAAAGCCCATTATCCCTGACACGGAATATTTTGGTGGGATTGATACCAACATGTGTACATGATCCTTTCTTATGTTCAGTTCTAACACCTCTACTCTATCTTTTTCTCTACACAACTTGTATATTATCTGCTTCAAGGATTCCTCTACTCCATCCTTCAGCACTCTAAAACGATACTTTGGACAAAAAACTACGTGATACTCACAACTGTAAATTGAGTGTGACAACTTTTTGTATCTGCTATTCTTGGGCATGTATTTCCCTTTCTTTAACCTTCTAGGGAAATACATCATTGCTTAACTAGTAGAACTTTTTACTAGACCACTACCAGAGGTAGTGGTTTCCACCAATGATAATGAAAGAGGCCAAATGACAACAAACCAACCCCCATCACCCACTAAAAAAGCCCAACGCATCACCGCAATAGATACACTGCGTGGCTTTGCCCTACTTGGCATTTTGGTGATGAACATAATGAGTTTCTCCATGCCTGATGCGGCTTACAGCAATCCCAATGTTTATGGAGGCAATGATCTCCTTAATCATCTTGTGTATTGCTTTGTCCATATTTTTGCTGACCAAAAGTTTATGGCAATTTTTTCGATGCTTTTTGGTGCAAGTGTGATGCTCCTACTTAGCAAGCTCAAGGAGCAGGGCAAGTCTGGTGCAAAAATTCACTATGTCAGGAATGTTTGGTTGCTTGTTTTTGGTTTGCTGCATGCTGTTTTTTTGTGGGACGGGGATATTTTAGCCGTATATGCGCTGTGCTCATTTATCTTGTTCTTTTTTCGGAACATAAAGCCTCGAGTCCAATTTATTCTTGGTGTCATCACTTTCCTCTTGCCTTCGCTAGTAAGTATTGCTATATCGACTCAACTCCCCAACTTAGATACCCAAAACCAGCAAGTTCTGGTCGATAATTTCTCACCAAGTGAGCAAGAGATTGCTAAGGATATTGCCATTTACCAAGGCCCCTACTTCTGGCAACTTGACTTTAGTGAGGATGAAACCACCGTAGTAAGCACCGCCCAAAACCTTGTCGATATTGCCTTTGTGACTGAAGCCTTCTTGCGCGCCTTTGGCATGATGCTAATCGGCATGGCGTTTTATACCCTTGACATTCTGACTGCCAAGCGCAGTGCCAGCTTTTACAAACGCATGATGCAAGTGGGTTTTGTTATTGGCTTTCCTGTGGTGCTGTTTGGCTTGTACCAGTACATCAGCCATGATTGGGAGGCAAGTTATTCGCTCTTTTTAGGGCGCATTCCTAATCACATTGCCACCATTTTTATTGCCTCTTGCTACACTGCCCTCATTATGTTCTGGAGTAAATTTGACCTTTGGCAACGGGCGCAAGATGCGCTAGCAGCGGTGGGACGAATGGCGCTGAGCAACTACATTGGGCAATCTGTGCTGGCAACCTTTATTTTTTATGGCTTTGGCTTGGGGTTGTATGGGCAGCTTAACCGTGTAGCACAGCTAGGTGTGGTGCTACTGATTTGGTTCATTCAGATTGTGGTTTCGCAATGGTGGTTAAAACGTTTCCGCTATGGTCCTTTAGAGTGGTTCTGGCGCTCACTGATCTACTTTAGGCTCGAGCCACTGATGCCATGATTTTTCATGCTATACGTGAGCACTTAAGAGTATTTGCTTAACTTGCTTCATTTTTAGCACGTAAGTTAGGACAGCTATTTGTACAGATTTAGCAAGAGCACTTGGGCCCTCCTTCTAAGCAACTCATGATTGGGACAAAATATACATAGAAATATTGCACAGGTAACACAAAAAGCTGCTAAAAAGAGGGACACATTGATAAAGAAACTGATATCACTCTTCACTTAATGGTGGACCAACCAATTCCATATTATATTCATCAAACAACTCGTTCATAGTTTCTGGGCTAGGCGGATCTTCAGCTTGCAGGTTTTCACCTAATTTATAGAAAAAGCTTTCGAAATTACCTCCCGGCAGGATAATAAAGAATAGTCTTCCGGGAACGTCTCCAACATTACTAAAAGTGTGTGTGACACCGGGGGGAACAACAGCTATATCACCTGCACTAGCTTGAAGCAAATTATCACCTACCAAAACTTCAAATTCACCCTCTATAAAACGAAAGATTTCAATTTGATTATTATGAATGTGGCGAGGTGGTCCAGAGCCGGGTTGAACTATATCTTCAAGTATGGCAAATACCCCACCTGCTTCTGAAGAAGAAACTTTTACGATAGAATCAAGGCCATCACGTATAGCAATTTTGTCTCCTTGTTCACTAGGAATATAAATGGGTGCCTCAAGGAGGTCCTCAAAAGTATCGCCATTTAATGTTATGGGCGCAGTTTCTTCAACTATAGTACCCCAACCACGCTCAACAATGGCATTGGCTGTTTCGGGAGTTACACAAGAAACTTCAGAGGTGCTTTTTTTAAGGACTAGCTCGAGTCCTTCTTCGCACATTCCAGTAGTAAATTCGTGGGCTGTAGCTAAAGAGAGCAAGCTAATAGTGACTAAAAAACGAATGAACATAATTTTCTCCTTAAGTCTGCTAATTTTAAACATAAAAATCTTTAATTTAGTGACCTCTAGTGCATTCTACATATGTAGTATAGCTAGACTAAATCTGTAAAACCCTTAGGTATATAATGTAGCCCGATGTGCTCTACCAACACGCCCAAAGCGCAAAGGTAGAAACAGGAAAGAGATAAATGCAATCCAAATTCTTAAATCTATACCAAGGCTTATTACCCCTAACAAAAAGCCTCTACGTTATAGCATTTTTCTTTTTGACCTGATACAAATACAGTAAATGCTCTTATGAAACGGGATTTTCGATCTCTCATAAAATCATATTAAAGTCTTACAAACAGTAAAAATGTTTCTTACTGGTGATTTATCTAAAATGAAAACATACTTTTGCATTTATAAGAAATTAAAGTTGTGAATATTTGAATAAATATTTATTGTAACATCCTTCCATAGGTGGGTGATTTGAATAACCACAGTGCCTGAACCAAGCTTGAGCATCATTGGCATTAACTGTTTCCAGAGCTTTCTTAACTGAAGAATTAAACTTCTTTTTGTCCCAAGCCTCTAATGTACGTAGATGGGACTTTACCTTTGACCAACAATGCTCTATAGGATTGAACTCAGGGCTATATGGTGGCAAGTAGATCAGTTTAGCGCCTCTGCCTTCTATTAACTCACGTACCTTTTTTACAATATGTGCTGGTGAATTAGTGGCGATAGGTAGGGCCTTGCGGCCTTTCCCTCGCCCCAAACGGAGCGTGCGACTTTCACCGCACTCCGCTTTCCAAGTCCATCGCATGTACTGAGTATGGGAAGACTCATCTTTCGATGCCAAGGTGCACTAACAGTCTTACAACTGTTATCATCTGCTTTCCTTGGTTTATCTCTTTTCATACCTTTCCTTACCATTTTCTCTGGTAGTCCTTCACCTTGTCCTTGCCATTACGGCTAGGCTTTTGGCTACTACGCTACCTCCGTCCTCTATATCACCTGCTGGCATTTTCGCATCCTAAAGGAATTTGTGATATAGAGTTCCCTAATTCCGAAAGAGGATATTATAGCACCCCTTAGCTGCCTGCTTTACGCCGAGTGGAGTTTAGAAACAGTCTTTAATGAGAAGGAAGTCATTAAAGCAACCACTTTCCCGTTTTGGGCAGAGCGTATCAGCCAGTTTCGCTCTTCACGCATAACGACGCTATAAGTCTTAGGTAAGACTAGGACACAGGTTTCTCTCGTCAGCATAGGGTACAGGGCTCGCTTCCTTCCCCCTGGACTGGCTCGAAGGTCGGATTCTTTGTCAGTGGGCTTCCCACCCTAGGATGTGCCACATCCTAACGCAGGCCACTCAGCCCTCATATCACTGTTCAAATATGTCTCTCAATAAGAAATACCTTCTTTCGTTAGTAGGCGCACTCCATCAAAACTATTTGCCCTACTTTCAATACTGGACATAATACTTCTTCTAGAAATACTGTAAACACTTTTCCTGTTATACCTCCATCCACACAGAAATTAGCAATTACCCCCTCTAGAGTAATTGCTCCTATCAAATTTGCAAACTTATGCTTCTTGCTTGGTACAGAACTATATGCCCTTTCCCCTCTCTTTGAGCGAGCATAAATTCTAGTCATGTTTAGATACAGACCTGTTTCATCAATAAATACAAGCCTATTTGCTTTAATTGCTTTCTGCAAACGTAAAAATGCTTTGCGTTTGACTACAATGTCTTCTCGATCTTGCTCTTTGGCACGTAAAGTCTTTTTTTATAGGTCAGACCAATCTTTTTGATTGCCCTCCACATACTAGCAGTGCTAACTTTGGTTTTAGTCTTTTTTTCAAAGGCTGTACAGAATTCAATTAAAGTCATGTCTGCTTTGTTTTGTAGCAAAGTTTTTACTAGTAACAATTGCTTAGCGGCTACAGCAGGTTTACGACCAGCAACATACTCTTTAGGGAGCAAATTACCCTGTTGTTGGTAAAGCTTAAGGTACTGATGAACAGTGGTTGGGCTAACCAAAAAACGTTGTGCTATTTCACGTATAGAACCTTCGCCATCTAGGTAAGATTGAACAATGCGTTGTCGCAAATCCAAGGAATAACTTGCCATAAGGAAAAAGGATAACTCAGATTAGCTTATCGGGACAATAAGAAGTAATTCTGTAGATTTATTGATTAAGACGATTAAAAAAGAGGAATATTTTCAGAAGGGGGATTTTTATTAGAAAAAATTCTAATGTAGCGTCAATGCTAAACGATGTTTTTAGTTATTACCAGCACAACATAAACCAAGGGTAGGTTTTACGAAAAGCTGCTCCCCACGATAAATCCAAGGACATTCTTATAGGCATAAAAATGAGAATATTTGCGTTTTAGGAAATTCAATGAAAACACCAACAAACCCCTTATAGAACAATTATAAGGGTGGTTTCAGTATAGGAGAGAATTACTCAAATTTTTTCTAAAATTGTTCAAATCAGGGGTTTTGCCGATACTTGTACCAGATCAAATAGAAAAACGCTATATAATCATTATGTTTTTAATGCTCATAGGCTTTCCAATTGGGAATGGGGTTCAAGCTCAAACACCTTGTAATGAGGGTCTAGTACAAATTTTTAAACCAAGTAATAACGGTAAACCACTTGAAACATTCTGCGTTACCCCAAGCATGACTGAAAGTTTCAGTAAATTAGGCTGGCAAATTTCTACATCCGACTCAAGTACTATACCTAGCACGACAGAGGGTACAATAACACTCTCATACAGCGATGGAAGGATTGATACTACAGGCGTAGATGACATCAATGCTGTGTTACGCTCTGTTGGGGTTCGTGTAAGTACCTTGGCTTTACCAGAAGAGGCATTAGCTATACTTAAAACCTCAAAAACTAGAGCGATTAACCCCGAGGAAGTAACTGAGCTAATATCAATTTTTTCCTTAGATCGAGGAGAATTGCTTGACCAAATTAGCAAAGCGGGTCGAGAACCTGCAGTTGACGAAGGCGGATCTTTGACTACCTCTGAAGAAGGTGTTCCTCCTTACCCGAAAGTGTACGACATGAAGGCAATGACACCTGAAGTAATGGTTTATCTTCAAGAAAAATTTGGGAAACTACATGTCAATAATGCAGATAGTGGTGAGGGCATTGATGAGGTAATGACGATTGTGTCAGGGGGGCCATGGACGTGGTTCTTCTGGTTACCCGATAATGTAATAGGTAAATTGACTTTAGATCACGTAGGATTAGATGGACAGGCTTGGCGCATTAGTTATCCGGGGTTGGTACCTCATGGTGGATTTTTAGATGCTGATTATGGTTTGGTTGTCGCTTATGCCCACGGACCAGAAAAGTTTGTGATGCGCTATGAAGAACCAAATGTCAACGGAGCTGAATTATTAGGTACTAATTCTTGGATAGACTTTTCTAGTGAAGTTCCCAAGCTTCTGGACACTGTTTCGATATCTACCAAAGAAAAAACAACAGCAGAATAGAAGGAATGATCATAAACAGTCCCTTTTGACTATCAAAAACATAATTTGTAAAACATTGTTCTATAAACATCTTGAATTAGTCAAAAGGGCAGGTCAAAACTAATGGTATGAAAATAGGTTATGCTCGAGTCTCGACAGAAAACCAAACTCCCAACTTTTCTAGCTCCACAAAGAAAACTTGGGCAAGTGAATTTTCGTCTTGTTTCAAAAAGAACAAAAATCGCCCTTCTAACCCTTTGTCAGAACCAAAATAGATAAAGCGCAGTTTCCCCAACTTTTGGGTAAAAGTTGAGATTGAGACTTAACAGCTTCAAGCTTTTACATAACATTAACAATGTAATGAAATGTAATGAATAGCTAAATAGGCTAAAAAATAAATGAGTTTTGAAGTATAATTATAACCTCAAGCGTTGATGGGTGACCTTCTATATTAAGGTCAAGGCAACACTTCTTTGACATAAGTCAACCTCGAATGCTAGACAATTAGGCAAAAAGGAAAAGTAAAAGATTGTGAGCAGCAATCTTGCGACACACACTGGCACGAATGCTCCAGAATGAGTTAAGTTGCTGTAACATTAGATTCCTACAACGCACTAAGGAAGAAAAAACTGTCTCTATACACTTCCTTGCCTTGGCAAAGGACTCACTCCAAAATGATGCTGTCTTTGCATTTTTCTTCGGTGGTATGTATATACCACAACCCACATAGGCTTTATCCCCTAATACAACATTTAAGTCATCATAACGCTCATCCAACATACACTTTCCTACTGTGGCATCATGAACATTCGCTGGCACAATGGCAAAACGACAAATGTATCCCAAAGGATTTGCTATCGCATGAAGTTTAAAGCCATAGAACATCTTCTTACTGTCTGATCCTCCATATCCAGAGGTGGCTTCACTCATTTCACGATCACGTTGGTAGCGTGAGCCTTGGCAAATTGGCAAGGGCTTAGAGTCTATAGCATATACACCCACATGTTGAGCTATTAACAAGGCAAGATCAGCATAAACACGTTCAAAATTACGTTGAATACGGTAGAATCGAGAAAGGCTAGGCAATGTTGGAAAGAGGAAAGCATATCGCCATTTAACAGTCAAAAACCACGCACCTTGGTTACTCTGTTGCAACATTTCACCAACTAAGACAATGGTAAGCAATTCACTGTAGGTACCTTTCTGGTTACTTTTTTCAGGTAAGGTGAATTTGCCTGTTTCTACGGCATCTTTGAGATAATCATCTACTAAAACGAACACAATAATAAAAATATCGGTTATACTAGTTGTTGAGAGAAGGTCTGTGAGCCTCATAACTCTTATCTTCTCTCTTTTTCTTTATTTTTGCAACTACTAGCATTCGAGGTAAGTCAGTACTTTATACGGTGTGATTCGGGTCATGCTACTTCACTTCCCTTATGTTCCAAGGAGGATGTATGGCAAACATATTATCACACATCAAGTGGGTAACAAAGTCCTTTGAGATCCTTATCCTTTTGTTATTTAGCATGGGTTTCCTGCTGTTTGTAAACAGCGCTATTGCCCAAGAAAGGATAGGTTCAACCTCACAACCTCTTACCACAACGTCAGACGCAACTAGTTGGACAACTCAAAATAATGAAGTCCCCGTCTGTTGGGAAACAGATGGATATGATCGCGAAAAAAGAATAACTCAGGAGGCTGTTGCTGGTACTTGGGAGTTTTATTCCAATATTCGTTTCGTGGGTTGGAACAAATGCCCTACCTCGGGAACAGCCGAACATGTTCGTATTCTTATACAGGCACAAGGTACTGCTAACTTCGGCGCTGGTGGCTCTGCAAGAGTGGGAACAGCTGCACTCAGTAGTGCCTCAGACAATGATCCAGGTGTTACCTTAAGTTTCAATCCAGATGGCTCAGCTGATGAAGGGCGGGTTGAATATGTTGCGGTTCATGAGTTCGGTCATGTCTTGGGTTTTATTCACGAACAAGATGCCCCAGGGAATGAGGGGCCTGCCAAATGCAATGACAGCATTGATACCGATGCTAATGCTGTTCCCATAACGGATTATGATCGTGACTCTGTCATGAACTATTGCAACAGAGATGGAAATATGACGGGACACTTAACGGACATTGATATTGCTGGCGTGCAGAAGATTTATGGTGTTAATAGAAAAAGCATTGCATCCTTGAATGCTTGTACCTCAGCGCCCAATAGACTGATAGCTTCCCTTGCAGCACCATGGAATCACGATAACGCAACAACAATTGCAGTTTACCCTTCAGATGGGACGAAATTTCTACATTGGGCCCAGTGGAGTGTTCGTGATGGTGGATGGATGGACTCAACCAAGTGGGCATCTGGTGATTTTAATGGTGATGGTCGCAGTGACCTCGCTGCCATTTGGAATTATGGTGGTAACACTGTTCTTACCGTTCGTGCCTCGAGTGGAGATGCATTCAGTCATGTTCACTGGCATGAGAATGCTGGGGGCTGGATGGGTACAACTGTTTGGATGCCCGGTGATTTCAATGGTGATGGGAAAACAGATCTAGCCGCTGCGTGGAATAATGGTGGTTTGGCTTCAATTGCTGTTTATCCTTCAGATGGGACAAAATTTCTACATTGGGCTCAGTGGATTGATCGTGAAGGTGGTTGGGCGGATACTATTAAGTGGTTTGCTGGGGATTTCAATGGTGACGGTAAGACGGATGTCGGTGCTGCATGGAATAACGATGGGATAATCACTCTTACTGTAAGGCTATCCCAAGGTAATAAGTTCAATCATGTTCACTGGAGGGAAAATGCTGGTCGCTGGTTCAACTCGTCTATATTTATTGCTGGTGACTTCAATGGCGATGGTCGTGATGATGTTGCACAATTATGGAATGATATTGGTCATAATTCGATTAATGTATCACTCTCCGATGGCTCCAGATTTGCCGCACCCGTCAGTTGGAGCAGGCGTGATGGGGGCTTGAGAGAAATAGTCAAATGGGTACCCGGTGATTTCAATGGTGATGGTCGTACCGACATTGCTGCTGCTTGGAACAATGATGGTACAAACACATTAACTGTGCGTGCCTCAGATGGTAGCAAATTTGTACAGACCCACTGGGCTACAAGTGCAGGTGGATGGATAGATACCACTGCTTGGTGTGCAGGTAAGTTCCAATAAGGGGGTAGGCAAACAATAAAGGATTTTTTCTAAAAGACAGGAGGTGGCTCGAAAGGCCCATCTGAATGAGCGTTTTCAATAATTGAGATTGTTCAACTTCTATAGAGAAGTTGGGGTAACTTTTGCTCGAGATCTGAAATTTAAAGCTCAGTTTATTGGTTTAAACTTCCTTTCCAAAAAAATCATGCCCTCTTGAGGTTCATCTAAAGGTAAGATACTAAATCCATTCTTCTCTAGCACTCGTATAGATGCCTTGTTACTAATTTCTACACCACCTGAAATTGATGATATGTTTCCCGCTTTTTCACACCACTCCACCAAACCCTTTATCAATTCGCTTCCAAGCCCCTTTCCCCAAACCTCCTCCGAAAAAAGATAGCCTAACCGTAAATCAATCAAATTAGGGTCAGAGGAATATTCTCCATTTAGAAATAGAAAACCTACTACTAAGTTCTCTGGAGCATATTGAATTGTGAAGACTTCACTGTCTTCGTTTCTTGCTTTGATCCATTCATTCGCTTTTTCTATGGTGTCAATTCCCTGCCATCTTTCTGGCAGTGCTTTGGTAACTTCTGGTGTTAGTATTGAAATAATTCTCTCAGCGAAAGCGTTTTCATCACTTATTGTTGAGGCATAATTTTGCCAGCTTCTAACTAATAATCTTTCCGTTTTGAATTCTAATTCCAACACAATAGCAATTGAATCACTACCACTATTCCCCTTAGCTCCTTCTATGTGTCCTAGTATGTCTTTCTCACCATCAAAGTTATTCATAGACTCATTATTTTTCCTCAAAGCACCTGTAGAGTTATTACTACTCCCTAACACTAATATGCCTAAATCATTAGCTTCTTGGGGGATAGGTAAAGTAGGTGGCAAGAAGAACAGAGAAACTATAAAGCTTCTTTTAACATCTTCACTAGCATCACTGAGCAGCTCAGTAAATGCTGTCATTAAGGGTTGTTTTTGAACTTCTGCCCAAAAAGGGTCTTGGTTTGCTAATTGGGCATTGGGAACTTGAGGTGAAGGCAGCCCTTCAATTTTAGAATTAGGTATGAATAAGGCGCTTAAATTTGCCCCTGCTAGAATGTATTCTATATGTGATTGATAATCTTCAGCTAAGGGATTTTCAGCAATCAACCATGCTAGTTGAAGAGTTTGAGGTAAATGAGCTACCTTTACATACTCTTTTATCCAAGCTTCAGCAATTTCAGGAGGTGTTCCCATTGTTTGGAGCATATTTAGCAGGGTAAATTCCTTTTCAATAGGTTTGCGATAAATTTGGACTATACGCCCATTTACCTGAACTCCATACTGATAAGTAAAACGATCTAGGTAAGGTACTTTTTGAAAGATATCTTCAATGCTGTCATTATAGTTAATAGGAAATGGCTCATAGAAGTGCTCGTTTTCATTAAACCCTTTAGGTATTCCATTTTCATTGATAATTATTGGCTGAGCAAAACCCATTACCCCTATATTTCCAGAAAGTGTTGTTCCTCCTGCTTGCAGTATAGGTGCATTAGGAATTATGAAGCGCCCCTCAGCTTCAGGAAGCAGTCCAATTTCGTTATTTGGATCAAACCATGAACCCCATGTTTCTAGGTTTCCAAGCAAATATTCTAAGGAAACTTCTATAGTATTGGTTTCCCTTGAAGAAAAAGTAATGTTTCCAATGGAAATTACAAATAAAAATACTGATAGTATTTTTAGAGCAAGCGACCTATGTATTTGAGGTGGAGAAAGCTTCTGAGATTGCTTCATTGCTTTAATTATAGCTTAGTTAACCTATATAGTTAACCTATAACAAATTGCAGGTATTATGAGCCTTTCTGATGCTCGAGCTTGGACCATCATTTTTTCATGGGACTTATTCTCCTCCACATCCTTGCTTTATCTTTAGCATTGCAATTTGTGTTCTGGCCTTTAGAGTGCGGGGAGCCCTCAAATAGGTACTTGCCTCTGCATGCTTTCTCTAATGCTTAAATGACAAAATGTTTAGCGTTTATAGAATGTTTGCCCATATACTCATTGCTTACCTAAAAGTGATTCTTTTCGTTTCGGATCGTAAACCACAACTCCGTTCTTCCTAGTTTCTTTACCCTGATAGAGTGCTTTATCAGCATTACTAATACACATTATTGTTAGCAACGTTTGTTATAACATTTAAGTGAGTACCCTTTTGCAAGTAGGTACCAGAAGGTATAGGTAGTGTTTATGCTGAAGTTCATGCTTGACAAAAGGAAAACATAGATAAAATTTTAAGAGCAAGAGAGAAATATGACTCCAAACTACAAAATATAGCCTTTGTGGGTTTTTCCTTATTATGATTTTAGGTGGACCCTTTAGCAGGATTAATGCCATATTTCAAAGGTGAATTATTTGAGGGTACTAAGTTTATAGATTTTATTTAGAGCTTAGTTATTTCAGTTGCTTTTATAACAATGTATTGAATTAAGGAGTACTATGCAAATCGGTATTGATAGCTTTGCTGCACAAGTCATTGATCCTGAAACAAAGGTCACTCAACCTGCTAGTGAGCGTATGAATGACCTCATCGAAGAGATTGTTCAAGCAGATAAGGTTGGCCTTGATACCTTTGGGGTAGGTGAGCATCACCGCGAAGAGTTCCTAGACTCAGCAACTACCCTAATTCTTGCAGCTGCCGCTGCCCGCACGAAGAACATTCGTTTGACAAGTGCAGTTACGGTGCTCAGTGCAGCTGACCCTGTTCGCGTTTTTCAACAGTTTGCGACGCTTGATCTTATTTCTAATGGACGTGCGGAAATTGTGGCCGGGCGAGGGTCTTTTATAGATGCTTACCCACTTTTTGGTTTTGACCTGAACAAATATGATGAGCTCTTTGCTGATAAGTTGGCGCTCTTACTCGAGCTACGCAAAAACAACCCTGTTAACTGGGTCAGTAAGTACCGAGCGCCCCTTTCGGGTCAAGGAGTGTACCCTCGTCCTGTTCAAGATCCTTTACCTGTGTGGCTTGGAGTTGGGGGGACACCAGAATCTTTTGCTCGAGCTGGTAGCCTTGGCTTACCCTTGATGGTTGCGATCATTGGCGGTGATTTCAGACGGTTCCGCCCCCACATTAATCTCTATCGTAAGGCTGGTGTTCAGGCTGGTTTTAAACCCGAGCAACTTAAAGTAGGCGTTCACGCCTTTGGTTATGTGGCGACAAGTTCAGAAAAAGCAAGAGATATTTTTTACCCGGGCTACGCACATATGATGGGTTCTATAGGTAGAGAGCGTGGTTGGGCACCACCCAGCAGATTACAGTTCGATGCCTCTTGTAGTCCCGGTGGACCTTTTTTAATTGGTGATGCAAAAGAAGTAACTGAAAAAGTGCTTTATCTTGATGAAGTGCTAGAGGGCATTGACCGCATCAATTTACAAATGACCAATGTGATGATTGGTCATGAGGATATGCTTGAAAGTATACGTCTCCTTGGTAGTGAGGTTGCTCCAATCATACGTGAGCAGAAAGCAGTTAAGATGCCTTAGTTTAGGATAATCTTGCAAGGAGGGTTTTACGGATACTGGAATACGTGCCTCTAAATGCAAGCTGAAATCAGTCAATGGGGCAAAAATGAGGCTACTGCTACAATTTTGAATACCCGTTGATGTCATAAAAATGGTAATTCTTTTGAACTAACCAATCTATCAGAGGTGACGTAGGCACAAATTCCTCTGGCGTGTAGTTCTGCAACCAGAAATTAATCTCATAACCAAACTGAGGGTCAAAGCATGCTTGCTGGAGTATAAACAGTCCATATTGACCCTTCCAAATTACAGCCTTGTGACCATTTTTGTCTATATCAATCCAATTCATAGTTGGCTGAGGTAGGATTTTTAATACTAATTGCTTAACTTGTTCAAACTCAGAATCAAACTGCTGTTTTTGATCCTTATATTCTTTAGCATCATTATAGTACTCAGGGGAAAAATTCTCCCAGTATAGAATTGGAAGACTTGCACTTGTAAAAATATCTCCCAAAGGGTCAACAAGGAGTCTAAAGTTTTCATCTATAGGAAATTGGATGCTAATGTCATTCCCACTATTTGGAAGATAAGACCAACCTAAAGATTTCCACATTTTTTGAATCTCGTTGAGTGTAAAGGGACGATTGGACAAACTATGAAGCTCAAAAACTAGTTTTTTTGTGAGAGGTAACTTGTCCATAAATTAACAGCTCCTATTTAACAATACCAAGTTCAGGAGTGCAGGCTTTTAAATAGACTTCTCTTCAACTCATTTAGTAGGTATTAGACCATTTTCTTCTCCCCACTTTTCAATTGCCTCAAAGAAATGCACAATGTTTAACGCGTAACTTTATGGTAGGTGTTTTCATTTATCAATCCAGTCTTAAAAATCATAAAAATCAAATAAGTCAGATTAATCACAGTTCAGACAAAGAAACGAATCGAAATTTATATCCTTATGTGGGATAGTGTGAGGAAGGTTTATGAATGCTATTTTGTGGTTTTAAAAGGTTTATTAGCAACTATGTTCCCGATGACAGACTTTATGAAAGCTAGCAGTTAAAATCTCAATATGAACGAAAAATCTCAATCTATCAGGCGTTTTGTGCGCCCCATGCTTGTTAGAAGTCATCAGGAAGAGCACCGAGCTGCCACACCGCTCGAGCTTCTGTATGATTTAGTCAGTGTTATCGCTATTGCTTCTGCTGCTAGTGGTTTACATCATGCTATTGCTGATGATCATATTTTTGATGGTATTTTGACTTACGGGGTTATTTTCTTTGCTATTTGGTGGCCTTGGGTAAATTTCACTTGGTTCGCCTCTTCTTATGACACCGATGATGTACCTTACCGAATTGCTATTTTGGTACAAATGGCAGGTGCTTTAGTTCTAGCAGCAGGCGTCGATAATGTTTTTGCTGACTTTGACTTTCGTTTGGGTTTGGTTGGCTACATTATTATGCGATTATCTTTGGTGAGCCAATGGTTGCGGGTTGCTAGGCATAATCCTGAACATCGTGTAACGGCACTGCGCTACGTTGTTGGCATGACACTCTGTCAGATAGGTTGGGCAATCCTGATCTTAACTGTGCCTGAAGCCTTTATGCTGCTAGGTATATTTATACTAATTGCCTGTGAATTATTTGTTCCTGCTTATGCCGAACGTGCCAGCGACTTGAGCTATCATCGTCATCATATTATTGAGCGCTATGGTCTTTTGACCATTATTGTGCTTGGAGAGTCATTACTGGCTATTACTATAGCTATCAGCTCCTTAGCAAGTGGTGACCTTACAAACCTCGAGCTTTTAGCTACAATCATTGGGGGACTCATGATTATGTTTGTGTGCTGGTGGCTTTATTTTGACGAAGCCGATCACCATTTGCTCAAAAGTCTACGTGGCGCTTTTGTCTGGGGCTATAGTCACATAATCATCTTTGCTTCACTAGCTGCTTTAGGTGCAGGTCTTGCAGTAATGGTGGATTATTTAACCGATCATGCCAAAATTGGCGTTCTAGCTGCCACAGCTGCTGTGACGATTCCTACAACACTATTTTTACTTTGCTTATGGTTTATTCACGAACGACCAAAGATTAAAAGTATAATGGATATGCTGTTATTTCCTGTCTGTGCAGGTCTTGTTGTGCTTACAACTTTTTTGCCTTATGGTGTGTTGTTAACAGGTTTAGTACTTATTATTTGCTTGGTGTTGCAGCTAAAGCAACGAGCAGCTCAGAGCACTTAAATTCAATCTGACTTGGTATGATCATAATGTACTTTTTGTACAAGAAGGAAATTAAATGATTGTTTCAACTAGTGAACTCAGAGCTAATCTAAGTAGCCTCATAGAGCGTGTTAAAAGTGGCGAGACGATTGTAGTAACCAGTAACAGCAAACCTGTAATTCAATTAGAAGCCTATAAAGAACCTCAAGGAATTGATTTTGAGGCTCTAGCAGCGCTTAGAGAAAGCTTACCAAGTGTGGATGTGAACCCAGTACTAGCAGCAAGAGATGAATATAGGTCTTGACCTACATTAATCTTACCTGATGCACTACACATAGCCACTGCTCTGCACTATGGGCGTGAGAAGTTCATAAGTAGTGATAAGAAACAAGCAGACATTGTTGAGTTGACAAGGCTAGAGCTAATTTATATATCGTAGAAGAGTCGTTTTAATCTGCTGCATCTTCAACCTAGTCTAATAGCAGCACAGGGAGAGTAATCCACTGTCGCTGACTAGCACTTTCCTTTACTAGAGAGGGCTGATCGAATAATCCAGTAATTCGATTGCCTGCCACATCCTCTAGTACGGGATCTACCACTAATTGGTAGGGGTTTTGGTTCCATGGGTAGTCTGGAATGAATATCCACTGCTGTTCCTGCTTTGAAAGCTCTATACTTCCAGCCACAGTCTGCCCAGTTCTGTCTTTCACCCGAATGCGATATGCTAATGAGACGTGATCCATCTTTCCATTGAGGTCAATTGTCAATGCTTCACTAGAGCCCTTCTTAGGGTGGCTAACACTCCATTTGCTGACATCCGGTATTTCATAATCTGCCTCTGTGACTTTGAAAGACTTACGAAAATTACTTGCCAGACTACAGCCTTCAGCATCTATAGCTGATGTATCTACTACTAGCTGATAATCATGTCCTGCTTTGAGTGCTCGTCCCATAGCATTGTGTGCAACCAACCCTGTTTTTACTCGTCCCGGATCAAATAGCAGTGTCAGGCGTGAACTATCTGGGCTCCAGAGATCAAATCTGTTATCAAGAAATACACCTTCCAGTTTATCCCCACTACTGTCTGTTAAGTAGACAGAAGACAAAATATCTTGCCGTTGCATTGGCTTGGAAAAATATACATAGAAGCGTAACAGATTTTCAGGCAATGTATCGGCAGTTGGGTAGACTTCCGATACCTCAGCTCTTTCTGTAATTGACTTGCATGATGAAGCTAAAACTGTTGAAAAACAGATAATCAATCCGACTACTAAACTGGACAAAAAAGCTATTTTCACAAGCTTATTCCCTCTAACGGGTCAGATCGCTATAACCCGAATCTGTTTTCAAAAGGTTCTGGAATGATCGGAACATTTCTTGCTCAGGAACATATTCGTAGTCTGAGAAGTTATATTCACTTATGAAATCATTCAGACGGAAATAAGCTCCTTTACGAAAGGAAACTAGATCTATATCTCCAGTAGTCAGATTTCTTTTCAAAGTTGCTATAAACTGCTCATCTTGATCAGCAGCTTGGAGAACACCTGCCAGTGGAAGGGGGCGAGTGGCAACGCCTGCCTGAGCCCACATTTCTGGTGTAGATAAACTTTCTTTTTGATTTGCATCAACTAAGTCAGCAACACGGATCAGATCAGCACTGCGTTCTTTATGAAAAACAAGCACATAATCTTCCATTTCCTGTTGTTGATTTGGGGCAGAGAAATGAATGACATCTAGAGGAGTGTTTCCATAACCTAGTTCTGCTATCGTTTTGCCTTTAATGTGAGCGTTATCTATTAGCTCACTTGTTGGAATCGTTACCAATGGGGTACAAGTATAAGCAGCAACCACAGTTTCCACACCATCCAAATCCAGCACTGTCATAGCTCGAATAGGAGCCCGTGTTTCAGTCTGGTCATGAACCGTGTGGTATATTTCTATGCTTGAAGTTGTAGATGTGCTATCGAACGGATACGTTATCTTACGTAAAGTGGAAGCAAACTCACCTGTGGACAAACTAGATACATAAAGTGTACCATTAACGTAATCCAGATCAGTTATACTTAACGTAGTTGCTGGTATATCTCGCCAGAATTTCACATCATCTGTCGCAGTATCGGTTAACTTTTTTACAATGTTGGGAAGCAACTTCAAGTCAACCTTGGCAAAATTTCCAGCTTGGTTAGTGCGAATAACAACCGGAGTTCTTTTTCCGTCTTCTTGAATAGAAAGTGAAACGTAGGCTTCTTTACTTATAGGGTGAATTGCAATATCGTGATAGCTTAGCAAACGGCTATCGACACCAAGGAGTTCTGATATTTTAGTGCCTGCCCCTTCCAAATTATAACTTGCTGAAGTCTTTGCTGGTTCCACTAGCGGAAGTTTATAGGCTAATATTTGACCGCCGTCTGAATCGGCAATAAACAGTGTATTTTCGTCAGCGAATTCAAGGATGGTAGCTGATAAGGGGTACGCCCCTGCATTAGCTGTAAGGACTATAGTTCCTAAAAGCAGTGCTGCAACTATATTGCATACGAGTACTTTTGTTTTTTTCATGATTTATCTCCTACGCGCTTAGAAAGAATTTGCCTATAGTAAGGTCCATTGCCGTTTGATACTGGGGTCACCTAATCTCTCTAATACACATATTTCACTCAGTGGGTATTATACCCTTCCTCTCTCCCCACTTTTCAATTGCTTCAAATATAGGGATAAGGCTTTTTGCTAGATCAGTTCTTTCATACTCCACCCTAGGAGGGATCTCTGGATAGTGTGTGCGCGTTACTAAACCATCACGCTCTAACTGGCGTAATTGTTGAGCAATAATTTTTTGTGAGGCTCGAGGAATAAGTCTTCTTAACTGATTAAAACGCTTAGGCTTATCACCAAGATGCCAAAGAATTTCGATCTTCCATTTACCTATGAAAAGCTCGAGCACAGGAGAAATAGGACAGGTTATCAATTCTTTTTCTGCTGACATAGGGTTGATTATATACTAAGTTACCTATAAGTATCTAGTTGACTTTGTACACTAGAAATTTTATAAATGTAATTCTTAAGTCTTGTAGTAGCTCAGGATTTAGGCAACTAAAAAATTGATAGGAGAAAAGCGTGACAAAAAAATACCTTTTATTAGAAACGAGAAAAAACATGCGCATCTTTTTTACTCTCTTTGTAGTCATATTATTTGCAGCTAGTTCTTACATAGTATCCCAAGGTACACAAAAGAACCTTTGTAGTGAGGGTCTAGTGCAAATTATTAAACTAAGTGATAGTGGTTCTATTACCAACACATCCTGTGTTACTCCAGATGTAGCTGAAAGGTTCAGTGCTTCTGGCTGGGAGATCGCTACACCAGACTCTGAAGGGGAAGTTTTTCCTAATATAATTGAAGGCACAGAAGAATTAGCAGGTACCCAAAACATTGAAGAAGTACCTGAAGTTTTTGTTGAAGAAACAGATAAAGGTGCTGAGGATAGTGGTTTACAGGCCAAAATTGATGAATTGCAAGCTCGAGTTGACGAGTTGCAAGCCCAAGTTGATGCACATAAAGCTGAGCGAGAAACTACAGCAAAACAGCTACAAACCTTCGATGAGCTTGATCTAGTTGCTTTTAATAACCGTAATATGGATCTTATCAAACAAATACATGCTGATGATGTGAAAGTGTATAACCCTGATGGCACAATTACTGAGCCTATGGAACCACATGCTGAAGAACTGCAATATTTATTCGATACCTTTGATTTTAGGGTAGCGGAGCATATTGTCGGATTTGGCTATGGTGAGTGGACAGCTGGCATTAGTATCTCTGAAGGAAAATGGGTTAAGCCCATTACCCTATCTGATGGAACTGTTTTGCAACCTACAGGTAAACCTGTAAGCCTTAAAATCGCAACAATAGCTCGCTGGGAAAATGGTCGCATTGCCGAAGAATACTTATTTTGGGATAATGCTGACTGGAATAGGCAAATTGGCCTTGGACAATAAATTTCAATTACCATCTCGTGAAGGTAACCCACCAGTAATTGGGCAACAACCACCTCAACTTCAATACTCCGACTTAGGTTCTGAAGAAATACGTTCTACACTAAAAAAATGGGCTTTCAATACTTTTCCTCATGTGAGAGAGCACGACACACTTATTTCAGTACCTACAAGTAGAGCAATGTGGTTAGACGAGAAAATTACTCCTGCACATAAGGATGCTTTTATGCCCCCAGCAGGTAGTAGAGAGTTTTGCCATATACATGAAGATGGCAGCTTACATGCTGTTGTTGATAATCCTATAGAAGATGAAATTATAGCAAAAGGATGGGGTGTTAGGCATATGTATTACGATAGAGGTGTAAAAGAGGTGCTGGTTTACGCACCTCGTAATGAACAAGAACTAGAAATTGTAAAACGTATTATTTATGAGTCTTATAAATATGCATCAGGACTAGAGATAAATAACTAGCTGTATTTCAACACTTTTTAAACTGTTGGCGAAACAGTAGAAAAGGCCATCGCCACCTGTGCCTTGTAAATTTTCTTGACTACACCCCCTAGAACCATGTGCTGAGTTCCATGATGTTGGATTATCACCACCACTAGTACGATCACGATGACCAACTAGAGCACTAAATTTGCTAACGCTGAGGTGGTAATGGTGGCGGTGGTAAAATCTCTATTAGTTCCTGAACAGTTATACCCAACTTTGCAGCAGCAGCTTCAAGATCAGGTGGCGGTGGTCCTAATGCTTCCATCAAAGCCTGCTCTGTCACTCCTAGCTTCTTAGCAGCAGCCGTAAAATTTGGCTCTCGTCTGCCACCAGCCATTCCAGTATTATTTTGTGCTGGCAAATTTCTTCCCTTAAGGAAAGATTCATCAGGTGTACCCTTAAAACAACCTAGTACGTGAGGATAGCTTTCTGTTACGTAGTAACCATAGATGCCATTTACTGTCATGCCGTTACACTCGTCTAGATCACCAGAAGTCTTAATATATTCGTAGTCATCAACAAAAGTACCATCATAGATTCCACTTGGGTTGTTACCATCTGAAGGTCTTGAGCCATTCTTAAGCTGATAGCTAGAAAGTGCTTTACGAATAGTGCCATTATCATCAAAATAAGAACCAAAAATAGGAAAACCATCGGCTGCAAAACCAATAACAGGAGAGGCAACACTGCTATCACTATCGTCAAACAGGGCTTTTGGGTTGCCATGGTAATGATAGAGACCATTGGGTTGAGTATGGGCATTATGCGAGTCGGTACCAAAATCTGCATTAGGCGACATTGGATCATAGCGCCACGGCGTTGTCATATCATGGCAACCTATTTTGCCATTGCCTACACCAAAACAGCCTGCTGCTAGCAAATCAACCTTGACACCATTAAGCAAAATAGCATTATCGTACTGAAGACTCAGTGCAGTTGTAGTCGTATTCTTTTGAGGGGAAGCAGTAATAGTAAAAGACTGATCCTGCTCTGAAACACCATTTACAAAACCACCTGCGTCATTAAAATCATGGTTAGGTATGGCGTTAGAAATAAATGTGCAGGTGTCATCAGCTACTGTCACAGTAAATGAGCCTATGTAAGCAGTGTTGCTTGCAACATCAAGGGCGTTTGAAGTATAAGTATTAACATAATCAGCACAATTACTGCTCTGATTAGTTAGGGTGTGTTGACAAGCAAAGTCAGAAATTGCACGCTTAAGATATGAAAGTTAGATTAACAGATGATCAATGGCAAAAGATCTTATTTTTTCTTAAGGGTCATAAGGTAGTGTGTATGTTTAGGAAATTTAGGATTGGTGATGAGGAGCAATGTAGAAGGTTTATTGAAGCAGTTCTTTGGGTAACAAGAAGTGGTGCTCAGTGGCGCTTATTGCCTGAAGAGTATGGAAAATGGAACAGTGTTTTTAAACGTTTTGACCGCTGGGCTAAACAAGGGATTTGGCAAGCCATGTTTGAATACTTCGCTGAGGATGCTGACATGGAAAGTATAATGATAGACAGCACCATTGTAAGGGCTCATTCTTGTGCAGCTGGAGGCAATGGAGGTAATGAAGAGCAGGAGTTGGGTAGAAGCAAAGGAGGGTACAGCACAAAGTTACATTGTGCTACTGATGCTTTAGGCAATCCCCTAAAGTTAATATTGACTCCTGGGCAACGTAATGATGTTACCCAAGCAGAAGAACTACTAGATGATTTAGAGGGTGAAAGAGTAATAGGAGACAAGGGATATGATGCCCAAGTGGTGCTAGATAAAGTAGAAGAGATGGGAGCAGAAGCAGTAATACCTCCGAAGGCCAATAGAAAAGAGCAAAGGGAGTATGACAAGGAATTTTACAAAGAAAGACATCTGATAGAAGTTTTTTTCAATAAGATCAAGCATTATAGACGAGTGTTCTCTCGTTTTGAGAAATTAGCCCGTAACTATTTAGCGTTTTGCCAGTTTACAGCGGTACTTATATGGTTACGCTAAAATTACTTCAAGTATCGTTTTTGATTTGTCATTTTTAGTATCCACACACCCTAGTATTGTGTTGGTGATATCAATTTGTGCTAAGGTGCTCATACAAACAGCAAACACTATAACCACACTAAGCGGTTTCCACCGAGCCAATAAGACTAGTGTAAAATACCTGATTACATTTCTTTTCATTTTATACCTCCTTTAAATTTAAGGATTTTCTACAACCAAACGGCACAAAATAGTGTTACTAGTTTCTAAGTCATCGCCCCAAATAAACTCAGCACTAGGACTCCAATAAATCTGGTCATAGCCATCTTTTGGTCTGACCTGTATTGTTGTGTAAACAAAAGCAGGGCTCCAGCTACTTGTATCAAATCTGGTTGCTTTCCAATCTTCAGGTTCCTCTAGGGAGGTAAAACCACATGCCCCTTGGCCTGCTATCGGGTTAAATTCATTTTCACAAGCTTTATCTAAAGGTGCTGTGTGAATGACTGTGCACATCCAGTCACTATTTGTTACCGCAATTAATTCACCTGTAGCACTATTTTGAAACTGAGCGATCAAGCCACCATCACCCATTTGCTGTCTGTTGGTACCAATATACTCGAGCCCAGTATCATTCGCTTTGTAGTCTTTAGCAATGAAGTTAAGAACCAGTGGGTAATCACCACTGAAAGTAAACGACTCTGCATTGAAAGAGCGCTCAGTAGTAATCGGTACTGAATCTTCAATAATGAGCTGTTCACCAAGATAAAAAGCAAACCAGTTATCAGCCCATACATCTGCTTTGATGTTTACTGAACCTGACGTTTCAGCTACTGTGTTGGTGTTCCAACTTTGAGCACAAGATATGCCTAGCAGGCAAGCTAAGATCATAATACTAATAGAAATTTTCATGACTATCTCCTTATAACTTCAAGTCTATGCTGCTCTTACCTCAACTGTCATCTAGCTAATGGCTATCTTGCCCTAGCCAAAGGTCATGTGCCACTTGACTAAACTCTTTAGCCATTAGCTAGATTTCATGGATAAACTCTTTTTGCTAAGCTTAGGAAGTGCTTAGGTTTCTTCAAACCACTAAGGCTTATAATCCTATCTACCAACGTTATCGTTGGATTGCTTTGGCTATTTACCTAGCTGTTCTTTTAGCAGGCATAATTGACTGGGTTTATGGTGGCATTGGACCAAGCTCCATTGTAAAAGCACCTGAGCAACTAAGATTCTTTATATTTGTTAGTGCCATGTTGATTTTGATAGGACTCGAGCTAAGAGACCGTACTCAAGCCGCTGTTTATGCTGTTGAACATGGTCTAGTTTAAATGACCAATAAGCTTAAAACCATTCAGCTTGTCTTCGTAAAAAGGACACCCTAGGGGAATCCAACATTAGGTTTTAGTAAAGCTTTGTACCAACTACCCTAGACTCATCAATTCCATCATACATGCTTAAACTATCAACTTGACCTTGTTGATTACGATGAAACTCTAAAGTTGTACTTAAGGCTGGGAAGTCAAAAGTAGTTCCTTCAACATGGATGATTTCTGTTTTTGGTTGCATAGCCAACTCAGCAAACAATTGGTATCCTTCTTTAGTTATGGTTAAAATCAAAGGTTCTAGCATATCCATGGCAAATAAGGTTTCCATGCCAAGTTGATATTTACCTGTATAATCATCAAGAATGTAAGCAGCAACCGCACCCCTCTGTATCTCCTTAAGAACAATCTCAAACTCAAAAACATCTATTTGCTTCTCAGCAGTAGTTCGTGGTGCGACAGTAACTCTTGACAATTCCTCTGGGGAAAGCATCTGAGTAAGTACATCTGTTTGATTTAAAGGTTCGTCTGCAAAATACATTTGTGTGATTAATTCGTGGAAACCTTGGCGAGTCACTCTAAAATGAATGTGAGGAGTGCGCTCTTCATCTAATTCAGGATTCAGAGCATCTAAAGGGTATGGGGCAGGCTTAATAGTTCTAAAAGCATAAAAGCCTTCTTGGTCTGTCACAGTTTTCCCCCAAGCTTGAAAATTAGGATCTATAGGGGCTGGGTTAAAATCACGCTCGTGGGTGTACTTTCCTTTGCTGTTTGCTTGCCATATTTCCACAGCTGCACCAAATACAGGCTGACAACGCTCATCTAAAACTTGCCCTTTAACATAAATAATTTCACCTTCAGCAATGCCTTCTTGTTCACCTATGCGGGCAGGACTGGTATTTTTTATGCGAGTGAGGTTGACATCTTTGTCACCTTGCTCATGGATAGGATAAAAAGGACCCATCATTTGCTTTGGGGACACTTCACAGCTAGTTCTATTGGCATCAGGGGCTTGTTCTTGCTGTGCAAAATCAGTACTAATAACCAGAAAGCCTAGAGTAAATATATAACCAAAAAACTTTTTCATAATAAAACTCCTTATAAGTTTGTAGGATGCTTACCTTGCTAATCAAAACCCCTCCAACACAATCTTGCCATGCGCTCGCCTCTTTTCCAGCATGGTATGAGCTTTGATTAAGTTTTCGGCGTTGATCGTGCCCAGATTGTGTGCAACGGTGGTTTTAATTTGCCCCTTATCGATTAAACCAGCAACTTCATTTAATAGCTTGTGTTGCTCAATCATGTCAGGCGTTTGAAACATGCTACGAGTGAACATTAGCTCCCAGTGCAGCGTAATAGATTTGAGTTTGAGCGGCATGGCGTCCAGTTGTGTAGAGTCGTCAATTAAACCGAAATGCCCTTGTGGTGCAAGGCTTTTTATAATTTCCTCGTAGTGATCTTCGGTATTATTCAAGCTAATCACATAATCCACCTCAGGAATACCAATAGCTTGTAAACCCTTGGAAAGCGGCTCGCAGTGGTTGATAACATGATGCGCTCCCAAATCGCTAAGCCATTTCACGCTCTCCTCACGTGAAGCCGTGCCAATAATCGTTACGCCAGTGAGACAACGCAATAACTGCACCATAATTGAACCCACACCGCCCGCAGCACCAATAATGAGCACCGTTTTCGAGTTTTCCGCTCCATCAGCTGGGATTTTCAGACGGTCGAACACCAGCTCCCATGCGGTAATCGTGGTCAACGGTAAGGCAGCAGCTTCAGCATATGACAGGCTTTCAGGCATATTGCCAACAATACGTTCATCAACCAAATGATACTCAGCGTTACTGCCTGAGCGCGTCACATCACCGGCATACCAGACTTTATCGCCCGGCTTAAAGAGCGATACATTGTCGCCAACTGCTTTGACAATACCTGCTGCATCCCAACCCAGTACTTTCCATTCGCTGTCTTGAGGTGGCATACTTCTTTGGCGAACTTTATAGTCAACTGGATTGACCGAGACAGCTTTAACTTCAACTAAAAGGTCATGGCCTCGAGCCTTTGGTACTTCAAGTTCAATGTCTTGCAGCGCTTTTTCATCCTCAATTGGAAGATTGTGCTGATAACCTATCGCTTTCATGTTTTTCTCCCTAATTCAGCTAAAAATGATCATTTAAAAGATAGTTCCCTGCTGTCTGCTCCTCGATTATCTAGAGCTTAATCCTAGCACGGAGATTCTGCAAGCCAGTTATGATCAATTACTTCAACATGCTAATCACGGTTTTCAGGAAAGTCAAATTTACCATTTGAGTTTTTCCATTGGTCTCTAGATGGGATTTCTTCAATTCCATTTTTCCTTTCCTACCTTATAAGGTAGAATTATGATGGCTATACACAGAACAAAATTGCAGGTCATTCTTTGCCAAAAATGGTAAATTCCTAACCCTTAAAGTTTTCTTTGAATTTAGATGGTGTGACAAGTGCGTGCTTTTTAAAGTATTTGACAAAGTTACTAACCTCTTCAAACCCAAGTTTGTAGGCTAAGGTTTGTATCTGTATATCTTCAATCACAAGGCTCCTTTTCGCCTCGAGTATCGTATGAGCATCAATAAGCTGTTTTGCTGTTTGATTCACTGCCAGCTTACATATCCGATTTAAGGATTTGTAGCTTGTGCTTAGCATCTCTGCATAAACAGATGCCTCTCGAGTCGTCATGTAATTCTCTTCAATTAAGGTGAAAAGCTGGGTAAATTTTTTTGTCTGTTTTTCACTTAGGCGGTTGGCATAGCCACTTGGTTGTTCTCGAAGGACCATCAAGAGGAGCGAAGCAAATAGCAGCTGCATGAGCAAAGCATCAGGATTTGAATGCTGCTGCTCTTTGTTGATTTCGTATAGTAAGGCCTCACAACTTTCCTTTCGCGCTGAGTCACAAGTCAGGATAGGGCAATACGGTGTCACAAAATGGTTAGGTGCACAAAATGGCATTCTGATATTTGTATGGGTTGTATTTAAAAATGCTTCAGTGAAAAAAATAGCTTGCCCTTGGGGACGACTCTCTAGATCGAAAGCATGAACCTGTCCTTCGTTAATGAGGATAAAATTGCCTGCTTGGAAGGGGTAATGGTTAAAATCTATAAAGTGCTTTCCCTCACCTTGAGTAATATAAATTAAACAGTAAAATTTGTCGCGATGTGGTTTGCCGGGGTCATGACTAAATACAGGGATTCTTTGGTAGATGTAATCTAGTTCTATAATTTCTATGTCCATGCTTACAGAATCTTGTGGTTTAAACTCGATGTTGGGAATGTTCATGAGGTTTTATAATCTTTCCAATCTTAGTTGAGAAAAGCCGCTGCTCAATTATGGTATTTTGTCCTTTTTTAACCATTTTTTGTCAACCATTCACCTTGATTTTTCAGTAGCTGTTACAGCTAAAATACCACTATGAGAAAAACTCAATTAACTAATCCAATTAGAAGATACCTTTTCAAAACATTGATAATGTTTTGCTTGACCCTTGCCACTGGGAATGCTACCTTTTCACAAGCAGACAGCACGACAAGTGGGAAAATAGAGGTGGACGTTTATAAAGGTGATGTCGCCACTGTAAATTCTTATATTTTCTCGAATGGGGAATCTTTGATAGTTATGGATGTTCAGCGCGCAACGAGTGAAGCAAAAAAACTAGCTGAGGTTATCAAGGCTAAGAATCTTCCATTAACCCACATTCTGATTAGTCATGGTCATCCGGACCATTACATTGGCATGGATTGGCTTCTTAAAGAGTTTCCGAATGCTAAAGTTGTCGTTGCTAACGAAGATATCAAACAGGATATTATAGGTTTTTCAACTTGGATGGAGAGCATTGGTTGGCTAGATGCAGAACCGGCACTTAAACCTAAGTCTGAACAGAATCCTAATGGATTTGATTATGAAAACAACATTACTGTTCTTGATGGAGACTCTCTTGAATTTAATGAAGGTGATGCCTTGACGCTTGAAACCCACTACAAGCCTGCTGAATCAGATCACGCCACCACAGTTTATGTCGAAGATATCAATGGTTTTTTTACTTCTGATTTTGCTTATAATAAAGTTCATTTGTGGATGGGTACTGGTGTCACCGCTGAGCATGTCCAAAACTGGAAAGAACAGCTCATCGCTTTTCAAGCACAGTATAGAGAACGCAATCCTACCATTTACCCTGGACACGGCGACTCAGGAAATATGGACTTATTCGCAGAGTTAATTAAATACATTGAAGACTTCCAATGTATTGTGGGTGATGCCAGCTCAAAAGAAGAAGCTATGGCAAAGATGGAAAAACTTTATCCTGACTACGTCGAGGCAGATTTTCTTCTGAAAAACAGTGTCGACTTCCATTTTAAAGAATAAACACTGTAGATTAGCCTGTCGCTAACCACCGTCTATGACGGTGATCAAACACAAGTTAGACCGTTCATATTAAGATCACATAGCTTCAGTCTGGAGGAATGGAGCTATGTGTCACTTTGCTCAATAAATAGCACTGTTTTTTGTGCGATAAATGGCACTATATTTAGATATCGCCATCCTTTTTTAACCATTTTTTGTTAACCATTCACCTTGATTTTTCAGTAGCTGTTACAGTTAAAATACCACTATGAGAAAAGTTCAGGTAAATAATCCAGTTAGAAAATACCTTTTCAAAACATTGGTAATGGTTTGCTTGGCCTTTATTGTTGGAAGTACTGTCTTTTCACAAGCAGAAACCTCAGCCGATATGAGTGTGCCTGTTTATGCTGGTACTCTCGAGCACATCTACACCTCTACAAAACCCAAAGAAAAAGAAATTTTGGAGGTCTCTTTATTATATTTACTTAGAGGACTAGAAACATTTGGTTTCTGGCTTAATCCTGCTAATGAAATTGGATTGCTTCCTGAAGCTGAGGGACGCTTTATGATGTCTGGCACACCCATTTTGCAAACAGGAGGAACTATAGCTCCTGTAGGGGTAGTGGGATTTGCCCAGCCAATAGTAATTAATCAAAATGGAATACCTCAAGGGTTTAATGAAAGTGAATACCTTTATGAGCAATCTCTTGTCCATCACAATGGCACTATCGAGGATATATTTCAAAAAGTGCCCTATATTGATAGATTTAATTATCAGTATGGAGTTAGTATAGATGGGCAAAGGGCTCGAGTTTATCGTAAACCCATAGAAAAACAACTTACGCTATTAGCTATGCTCCAAACAATGGGAGCCCCTCCCGAACTTGCTAACGCTTGGGTGGAAGAATATGCAAGAATAGCCCACTTACCACAGACTCTACAGTTAGCATGGCTGATTACAGACAATCCACTGGCAGGTGAGTATCAGTCACATATTCAGCATATACTCGAGTCTTTAAATCTGAGTATACTAGCGCCCTCTAGGCCTCTGAACAGCGGATTATCTGTAAAACAAGCTTCTAATGTTGATTGGGTTAAACAAGACCCCTTCTGGGAAGAGGTCCAAAAACAACCATTTATGAAGGCATTTCCCGATTTGCTAAGCAACGCTAGTGAAGAGATTAAAAGGAGTTTCATAATTACACTGTTTTTTCTAGAGCCAAATCCTGCTAACACTATCAGTGATACTAATGTGTCAGATAATTTTGTTGGTAGTAACAACTCTATTTTTAGCCCCAAACCTTCTTGGTTTGGACAAGAAGGAATAAGACCTACAGTTAGTAGTAGTTTTTCGTCTTCTGGAAAAGAAGATGACTCAAACGTGATTAACACTTCATCTGATGACACATCATCAGAAAGCAAAATTGTATTTCCACCAAATGAAGGAGAAGATATTATGAGTGCTCAAAACAAGGCCAACGCCATTGCGTTTTATAAGATGGCATATGAGGGTAATCCTCGAGAAGCAGTCGGGAAATATGTTGGTGCTGAATATATCCAGCATAATCCATTAGTTGCCAATGGACCTGAGGGATTTATTGAATACTTTGAACGTATGCAGAATGAATATCCTGAAAAGTCAATTGAGTTTGTTCGTTCAGTTGCAGAAGGTAACCTTGTTGCACTACATACTCACCAGATATGGCCCGGTGGTGATGAGTATGTCACGATGGACTTTTTTCGATTTGACGAGCAGGGAAAGATAGTTGAGCATTGGGATTCCATGCAGGAAATTCCTAAAGGGGAATCCAAAAATGGAAACACTATGTATTGAACAGAAATGACCTTGCCTGACTTTGATATAGATGGTTGGATCTATACTCTTAGTGAAATTGAGAAGCTCAATTTCAGTCAAGCTTTATTTGCTCACAATGCGCCAAATGGTTTACCCATAGGCACTAAAGCTGATATAACGACCCAACGAGAGTATGTTGAGGATTTGATAATTGCTGTTAAGCAGGCACTTCAAGAGTATGGCTTTAGCGCTGCTCAAAATGTCAGCTTACCCAAGTATCAGGATTGGGGATTTTATGAAGAGTGGCTGCCCTTAAACGCTCTATCTATCCAATTCTATTTGCTTTTGGGATTATAAATAACTCGCCTTGCCTTTTCTTGAGGTGTTAGGGTTTCTTGGGCTACGCTAAGTTAGATATGAGCTATCAAATTCCCTCTAAAACAGTTATCGACACTGTTACACTAACTATTAATAACATGGAGCAACAGCTCCATTTTTACACTGAAGTAATGGGCTTAAAGGTTAGGAACGAGCTGACTGACCAAGTAGTACTTGGAACTACTCACAAAGATATAGTTGTCCTACACAACCATCCTAACGCTAAACAGGTTTTAAGAACAACAGGACTATTTCACCTTGCTATCCTGCTGCCTACACGTGAGGAGCTTGCTAGCTGGCTCAAACACTACCTTTCTTTAGGACACCAATTGCAAGGTGTTGCAGATCATGGAGTTAGTGAGGCTCTTTATTTAAGTGACCCTGAGGGAAATGGCATTGAAATGTACACTGACCGTCCACGTGAGACATGGCCTTTTAGAGGGGATAAAATCAAGATGGTTACGAAATATCTGGATGTTCAAAACTTATTAGAAGTTGCTGCCGAATCTTTTAGCAAGCTTCCAGAGCAAACAACGCTTGGGCATATTCATCTTAGAGTAAGTGACTTGAAAGAAGCTCGAGCATTCTATGTTGATCTACTTGGTTTTGACCTCATGCAAGATGATTATGCTGGGGCTTTGTTTATCAGTGCTGGTGGTTATCATCATCATATTGGAATGAATGTATGGAACTCTGCAGGGGCCGCACCACCTCTACCAAATACTTTAGGCCTACACAGCTACACAATTGCCCTTCCTAATAAAACCGAATTAGAAAACTTAGCGAGTTACTTATCGGAGGCCAAATATCCTATGAAGAGGGTTTTTGAGGGGCTCGAGCTACATGATCCATCTGGATTGAAAATTATTTTTACTCGTGTATGAAATGTAAGATTTGTAAAAGAGAGTGCTGATACCTATAGTTTTGACCGCGACTGCATTGCCTAGTGGAATGCGTCTGCGAGCGGCCATCTATCTTCAATAGATGGTTATTGCTCTTCTCTTGCAAATGACGAAGACACTTGGATTAATATAGTAGTTAAAGGTGATAGATTTGGTGATTAACTTTCTCAATCTGACACTGCAGTAAATTTCAATTCCTAGAAAGGAAATTCATGATGAAACATCTTATATGTTTGTTGTCAATTTTTATTTTCTCTAGTTTGTTTGCTCAAGCAGTAAAGAGTGCTGATGTGGAAGTTACAAGTGGTGGTCAGGGGTATTCATCCTATATAGCTACTCCTGCAGAAGAAGGAGCTTATCCCGGCATTGTGCTTATACATTCTTTTAGAGGTTTAGAAGAGGGTTACCGCACTATGACAGACTGGTTTGCTGCCGAGGGCTTTGTGGTATTAGCAGTGGGTTGGCAAACCTATGAACAAAGTCCTAGTGACGAGGCGATGTTGCAACTTGTTCAAGACAGCATGGACTTCTTGAGCCAAAGGGACGATGTTGATGCAACTAGATTGGGTTTAACAGGCTTTTGTGCAGGTGGTCGCTATACCATGCTTCTTCTACCTCAAATCGAAGCTCTTGGAGCAGGTGTTGCTTGGTATGGGTTTCCTTATAGGGGAGAGACGCAACCTGCAGAATTAATTGAGCAGCTATCTGCTCCTATGCTTATAATTCATGGTACTGCAGACCAACCTAGTCCCATGTCTGAAATCTATGAATATGCTACTGCTCTCGATGAGGCAGGAAAGTCTTTTGAACTAAAAGTCTATCAGGGAGAGCCACACGGATTTATGCTTTCTTCAGGGCAGCTAAGAGAAGATGAAGTTGCTCAAAATGCTCTAGAAGAAATGGTAAGTTTCTTTAGGCGTAAGCTCAATTAAGCAATCACTCATTATTCTGATTAAGCCAAATTTCAAGGGCTTTGCTGGCTGCTTCATAACCTTTTTGAATTGCTTCTTCTGCTTTAAGAAAATCCTCAACTCCAAATTGCTTGTCTAAGTCAGGGCGAATGAGCAACTCTGGTGGTTGCATACTGAGCCGCATTTCTGTAAGAACGCGCTGTGGCACATCAAAAGCCTTCATAAAAAGCTCTATAGTCAAGCCACGTTTAAACAAGTCATCTAAAGGATTTTTCTCACCTTTAACAATGGCACTAAATGTTTCAAGCATACTTGGTTTATCAGATTCAAATCTAAGTATCCTATTAGGCGGTGCAGCCACATCTACAGCAATAACGGGCTCTAGGGTCATGCTCCTTATAATGTCTACAGGCAGGTTATTGAGCAAACCACCATCAACTAGATAACGCCCTTGGTGTTTGATAGGACTAATAATACCCGGTAAGGCACTGCTTGCTCTCAGAGCAGGTACAAGCTCACCTGAACGGAACACAACTAAACTACCTTCTTGGACATCAACTGCTGTAACACTAAGAGGTAAAGCTAGGTCTTCAAAGCTCTCTGGTAATTGCTCAGAAAGTAGCTTCTCTATACCTATGCCGCCTACTAGCCCACCAAGTTCACCAAGGTGAAGAAAATGGCGATACTTGATGCTTTTTATAAACTTGTGCATATCGCTCGAGTTCAAACCAGCACCATAAAAAGCACCAATGATAGCACCCATAGAGCAACCACTGATAGCTACAGGCTTAAGTTTGTGCTCTTCAAGGGCTTTAAATACACCAATATGTGCTAGACCTCTGGCACCACCTCCGCTTAAAGCTAAACCAATATCCATATGTTTACCTCTTGTAGTTTTTGCAATTCAACCAGCCTCAATAGATTTGTGTCCTAGAAATAATAAAGCAGCTATAAATAGAGTGGTAGAGAATCATTTCCTCATAGATATTTAGCTATTTAAGTCTTTCTGATTGCTTATAAGCAAGTTGGTAAGAGGACTTTATTTTCTTATATAGATCATCAGGGTGATAACCCTCTTCCCACTGCTCACCATTACTTATATGATATTGTTCAGCTAAAAGATGGCATTTTTCGCATAAGGTAATACCATTTTCTTTAACATAGCCACCATTTGGCATTTCATTACGGTCAGTGATGTGGTGAGCATCAACACCGGACAAGCTACACATAACACAAGTATGTTCATCCCTTGTAAAGACTGCTTCCCTAAAGTAAACACGTATTTGTTTCTTTTTCTTCATTAATATTTTACCTGACTCTACCAAGAAGTGCCTTGATGTTCTATCCATTATACTTGTTTTCATGTTTATTCTCACAAAGCTGCCTTGTAGTTTAGTCAGGAAACCTCAATGAATCTTCTTTTGCTCTTAATCCTACTTTCTTTACTAGCCCTAAACGCTATAACATTGCCGAGAAAACCATGAATTTGCCAATGACCCTGATTCTTGAGAAAGATAAGGATATGTAAATGATTGAGCTGTTTGACATCATTGGTCAAAGCCTTGCCTTAAATCAAGACCTGTGGAGTGATCTCGTGACAAACGCTGATTCAGTACGCCTCCGCAGTGCCCTCTGGATTGTCGCACTTGCAGGACTTTCTGAAGCCATTGCCCAGAGCGTGGTACTCTTTCTTAATCAGGTCAAGCCCCGCCGCTTTATCCTTAGTTTGGGAGTGAGTAGCATTATTTTTGTCTTTGGCTATTTCTTTTATGTCATAAGCATTGATGTGTTAGCTAAAAATCTCTACAAAGCTAATAATGCACCTATTATCTTTAATAGTATTTCGCTGGCATATGCACCTCTAGTCCTAAGCTTCCTAACTATGATGCCTTATTTTGGGCGACCTATTTATGCCTATTTGCATGTCTACCATTTTCTAGCACTGATCGTAGCAGTTAATGTGACCTATGTGCTCGAGCCACAGCAAGCCCTTGTTTGTATAGCAGGAGGTTGGCTCTTGTTAACGCTACTTAAAGCTACCATAGGACGCCCCCTTATTTGGCTAGCTCGCTCTAGTCGTAACCGTGCAGCAGGCACACAATTAGCAATTAGCCGAAAAGACCTCGAGCAAAAATTACTTCAACCCAAAGAGGAAAGATGATTACCACACTTATTTTTACTGCTTTGGTTGGACTTATTTTAATGGGTGTTCTAGCACCTTATGAAACACTGGGGTGGTGGGGCGGCTGGTATGGTGATAAGCCTGATGAAACAGTTTTACCAGCAGGTGAAAATACACCAATCTCAGATGCTAGCCAGTTTGTAGTTTACCTGACGGGTGTTGGTGGCACATCACCTACTGAATATAGTGAGAAGGAACAAAATTTTTTAGCAAAGCTTAGAGAGCAAATACCTGAAGCAGAGATGGTGGATGATGTCTTTCCCTACTCGAGCGGTAATCGCGCTCTAACAGGAGAACGTTTCTTTAGTTGGTTTTGGCGAGCACTCAAGAACATAAAAGGACGTGGCAAGTTGGGAATGATTGGTTTCTTAATTAATATCCGCAATATTTGGCAGGTGTTAGTTTCTTCGGATAGTCGTTTTGGTCCGCTTTATAATTACGCAAGTACACAAATGATTTTAGAGAAGCTACTCGAGCATGGCTATCAATTAGGTTCAAGTGTTCCCGTAACTCTGATTGGTTACAGCGGTGGAGGACAAATTTCTACAGGAGCAGCGCCTCTTTTAAAAGAAGCTATAAAAGCACCTGTTCATGTTATTTCCTTAGGTGGGGTGATAAGTTCCAATGAGAGCATTTTAGAATTAAACAGTCTAACTCATCTTTATGGCAGCAAAGACAGCACTGAGCGCCTTGGTTACTTTCTCTTTCCTGCTCGCTGGCCATTTCTACCTTGGACAGCTTGGAATCGTGCTAGGAAAGGGAATTTGATCCAACGTGTGTTTCTGGGGCCTATAGAGCATACAGGTGCTAATGGATATTTGGATGATTTAGCAAAGTTTGAAAATGGCCAAAGCTATTTAGACATGACAGTGACTACTATCACAAACATTGTTTCTCAACAATTAGAAACTAATACAAATTAAGGGGTCATAAGCTGAGGCCATAATGTAGAGCAAAGTTGTTTCACTTGCTGATTGTGTAAGATGTACAGGACCTGATAGTGAATCTAACTTTCTAGAATTATAGATCAGACTGGTGGTTTTCCAGTGTTTGGTAACCAATTCTAGGCAACGGTTATTTTGCGCTAAATGAGGTAACTATATTCTAGGGCTACTATTGTCGATATCTCTACAAGTTTTTTCCCGAGAAGCCTCGGAGGTTTCGGAAACCTCCGAGGTTTGGGCAACCCCAAATTTTTCTGAAAGACTATAAAACCACCTGCCTTCATAATTGCCACAGTAGTGGTTACGATGATTATTCTAGTTATCGTTGTAGCAGTCGACGATTTTTACGGCAAAGGTTAGCACTTTTATCGTTATCAGCAGAACAGGGTTGGCTAACATATTCAACTTGGTCTAGAACAGAAAGAATTACTTCTTGCCTGCTAGGCAAATCTACTGAAATAGTTTCACCTAAAACATTAGTAGCAAGGTTTTCTAGCTGGGGCTCACTAAGGTCAGTTAAGTATCTTTTTATTGTTCTACGTTCAAAATTACTCAACGCTTTATTTGTTGATAAAGCACAGTTGTTAAAACTGGCATGAGTGTTAGTAGTGCCTTCAACAACACCTTTTACGCAGTTAAATGCCGAAGACCCCATAGCAGTAGCTGCCGAACCTGCAAACAAAAACCCTAACATTAATACACTTAAACTTATAAACTTGTTCATAACTTTTTCCTTTCCTTTTAATGCTGAGATTTTGTAGCGACTATCCGGAATATCTGACTACATAAACAGCATTGTAAACACTGAATGTTGGAGTTAAGTCAAGAGTTTGACATGAGAGAATAATTACCTTTAGCAAGGCAATATCAAGAGGTAACATGAGTTTATCTCAGTCACCAAAGGGTAAGCCCCCTCAGGTTTTTTGAGATTTTCTTAGAGCTTGGCATGAGTGATCAAAAATCATCTCAGGCACAAACAAGTTTACCTATCTCGCATAAAATATATTAAGATGCCTTAAAACTGTTCCCAAAATCTTTATCGTGGGACTATTTCTTCTGAAACAAACTTAGCAAGTTCTTCTAGTTCTTCACTACTAAAAAGCACTTCAAAAGCTGGCATTAGACCTTTACCATCACGAATAATTCTTTTTACTCGAGCCTGTGTCAACCTCTGATTACCCTTTAAATTAAGGGCACTTCCCCCCTCGCCATTAGCACCATGACAAGCAGTACAATTAGCTTGATAGAGCCTCTGACCTAAATTAGTGAATTCTTCGCCTTCTTCTGTGTTATTAGCTAAGCGTGCTCGAGCTTGAGTAACTAAACTAGGCACTCTACCAGCAGAATCTTCACCACCTGCTAGCTCAATATATTCTTCCCAAATATTTATAGCTTCAGCATAATTTTGCAGGCTAAAGTAAGCATTGCCTAGGAAAAGTAAAGTATTGAGATCTTGCGCGCTTTGTTCTTTTTCTACAACTCGAGCCCTTGCTAGAAGTATTACTGATTGTTCAGTATCACCACTAATAAACATGGCCTGTCCTGCACGGCTCAAGGCTACAGCATTGTCAAGATTATAATCTCTTATAACACGCAGGTAGAAATTTTGAGCAAGTTGCCTCTGCTCTAAGTTCCAGAAAGCATCAGCTAGCTCCATCAGGCTATTTTCATTAGGGTTTTCTGTTGCAATTTGATATTTGGAAGCCAAGCGGCTTACCCTAGCTAAACGTTCTTTAGTAGCCTCATCATCAGCTCCTTCTGGGGTAGCAAGATATGTTTGCCAAAGCTCTACAGCATTTTCTAGATTGCCAAAATTAAAGTAGATCTCTGCTAGGACAAAAAGCATTTCAGGATCATTAGGGTTAAGCTCAAGCACTTTATCAAAGTTAATTAGTGCCTTGTCAGGTTCATTTTGAAACTGACTTAGACCCAAACGAAAATATGCAGTAGCAGGTAAATTTGAATATTCACTAGCAAGACTTTTGTATGTGTCTATAGCTGCATTAACTTGTTCATCATCTTCAAAATCAAAACCTATTTCCCACTGGGCTTCAGCTAAAGCCAACTGGTTTTCAAGGCTAGGATTTTTACTAGCAGCTTGCTGCAATTTGCGCAGCCTACGACCTGCTTCTAGTTGATCATTGAAAGCAGTAGTAACACTTGCTCCTGAACCTATTCTAGGTAAAACATATCCCCCCATAACCACTGCGCTTATAAGTACTAGAGCTAAAAGGCTCAAAGCAGCATAGGGAAAATTACGCTGTTTTTTTATAGGAGGCATCTTAAAACCTTTTATTTCAGCTTGTCTTTCGTCCAAAGCCCGAAGAACTTGGGCAGCTTTGGCTTCATAGCGACCCCTTAAAACCTCACGTCTCTCTACAGATAAATCTTCTCTTGCCTCGAGTTCTAAAATTGCTCTAAAAAGAGCTTCCCGTTCTTCTTCTAATTCTGTGGCTATAGGATCAGTTTCTTTGGGTAAAGGATCAACCTGTTTAGGAAATATTAGTGGGATAGCTACATAAAAAAAGAGCAGCACTGCCAAGGTAGCAATAACTATTAATGTAAGCATCTAGTTTGCCTCCGTGTTTTTTAAGGCTTCTCTTACACGCTCTAGATCATCTTTAGGTACTTCTATAGGTACTTTTGTCTTTTTAAGCCATTTCTGAAAAAGTAAGACTAGTACTAAAAGACCTAAGGAACCTGCTACTAGGGGCAAAATCCATACTACTAAATTTAGGCCCCTTTTAGGAGGATCTAATAAGATCCAATTTCCATAACGCTCTTCAAAAAAGGCTAATATTTCTGCTTCGTTTTTCCCTGCAGCAAGTTGCTCTTGTATGATGTTACGGAACTCTACACTAGTAGTAGCATTAGAATCCGCTGCTGATTCAGCGCGGCAAACAGGGCAGCGGAGTTGACGGGCTATTTTGAAAACTTGTTGCTCGAGTTCCACATCTTGAGACAAAGTAGAGTTAAAAAAAGTAACTAATAAAATACTTATAAAAAAACTATAAATTCTCGATTTATTTTTCAACACAAATAAACAACCTTTTCTTAAAGCAATACTAGTACATTAACACCATGATATTTATATCTAATGTAAAACACACTTCAAAAATTGGTAATTTTGTAGTTAGATAGCACTCCCGTAGTCTTTTACTCTTACTATAAAATAACCCAAAATCTTGCACCCCACAACTACCAAGGATTAACAATAGGAAGGTAATTCACAGCTCCACATCTCTAGGTAAGTCTTTTTGGCGCTCGAGGTCAAGATCTTCTACTTTAGGGCAACTCAGCAAGAAGTCTTTGAAGTCCGATTTACTGGTCAGACTTTCATACTTTTTAGTAGGCAGAATTACTACTGCTTTTTCCCCTCTACGTGTTACGTATTGAGGCCCCTCTTTGAGGGCATTCTCAACAACCTTACTAAACTGGCTTTTGGCGTCTTGAAATTTCCAAGTGTTTTTCATTATAGCTGCTCAACTAACCGGTCAGTCTAGTCTTTAAAGCTCGACCTGTCAATATCTTTGGCAAACGGTGATGTCTCTTAGCCTTGCACTGTGCTTTGGGCAATGTATTTTTACCCACTCTCTAGTCTGGTCTAGGAAAAGACTCTGTAGTAAATGTTGCTCAACTGTTAATGATAGATAAGGGTGATTTACTCGAGCTTGTTGGCAAGATACCTTTTGAAAGGGTGCTCGAGATTGATGCAGGTTTAAGGAGAATTCTTGCTTTGTGATTTTGTTTGGAGGGCCTCGAGCACCAAGGCTATACAATCTCTTAAAGGGCTCAAAGTCAATTTTAGCGTTTAACCAAAATACGCTTCTGAACAAGGCTAGTAAAAGCTAGTTGCTCTAAAGAAACTGTAGTTTCAGTAACTTTAAGTAAAGCATACCTAAATCCTAACTTTAAAATGTTCTGACGGGTTGTTTTTAGAAAAGTTTGTACAGCTTCTTGGTAGGCTATTATTTCTCTAGGCCCAACGGTAATCTTTTCATTTGACTCTATATCAACTACTTCAAATTGTCCTATTTTAGGTTCTAAATCAGCTTGTGACATAACATGCAAGAAGCTAACATCAAAACCTCGTCCTTTTAAAGCAACTAAAGCTTTTTGTAACGGAGTTTCATCAAAAAGATCAGAAATAATAAGCACTAAACCACGACCAGGCTTATTAGCTAAGGCAAAGTTTTTAATAGCCCCAGCAGGACTTTCAGTTACTTGGGGAGCATCTTGAATGAATGACCAAGCATTTGGTATATCTGCTAATCTCTTAACTGATTGGCTACTCCCATTAAATAAGTAAACGTATGTGCCTATACTTTGTCGGGCACTATAAGTTAATAGTTGTGCAAGAATCCTAGCATACTTTGCTTTGCCTCCTATAGACATACTGAGGCTTGTATCTAGCAAAATATAAACACGAATATTCCGCTCGGCCTGATAGAGTCGTGTATATAGCCTTCCTGTGCGTCCGTACACCTTCCAATCCACATAACGCAGCTCATCACCTGCTTGATAAGGGCGAAAGTCATAAAACTCTACACTTTGCCCTGCTTCACGCATCAAACGCTCTCCAGATTGTTGACTTAAAACACTCGAGGCAAGGGTGTAACGATCAAGTAAAGCTCTGCTTTTTGCACTTAACATAGAGTTTTGCTACTTTACTTCTTCTAGAATTTCTTTTATCACATCATCTACATTTGTGCCTTCTACCTCTGCTTCAAAGTTTAGCAAGATACGGTGGCGCAAAGCAGGCAAAGCAGCACGGCAAATGTCTTCTAGCTCTACATTAGGCCTGCCCTTTGCTAAAGCATAGCCTTTAGCAGCTAAAACCATAGCTTGTGCTCCACGTGGACTTGCTCCTAACCTGACTAAAGGATGCTTGTGAGTGGCTTCAGTTAAGCTAACCACATACTTTATAGCAGTGCTAGCTATGGGTACAGCACGTAGAATATCTTGTAATTGTATTAAGTCATCTTTGCTAAAAATGGGCTGAATTTTTACTGCCATTACTCCCGTTGTTGCCAACAAAATTTGCTGCAAAGTTCTACTATCTGGCCTGTCAATAAGTATCTTAAATAGGAATCTATCTAACTGTGCTTCAGGTAAGGGGTAAGTACCTTCCATCTCCAAAGGGTTCTGGGTGGCAAGAGTAATAAAGGGTGTAGGTAAAGCATGGGCAGCACCAGAAACAGTAATTGAGTATTCCTGCATAGCCTCTAAAAGGGCTGATTGTGTTTTAGGAGTGGCACGGTTGATTTCATCGGCCAAAAGTACATTAGTAAAAATAGGGCCTTTTTGAAAGTCAAAATACCTTTTACCCTCATCTTCTATAAGCACTGTAGTACCTGTAACATCAGCAGGCATTAGATCAGGAGTGAACTGTATACGCCCAAAGCTAAGTTGTGTAGCCTCAGCGAATGCTTTCACTAAACGGGTCTTCCCTAAACCGGGTGCACCCTCAATCAGAGCATGGCCGCCTGCAAGCACTACTATGAGTAAGTTCTCTACTATTTGCTTTTGACCAAGGATAACTTGTCCTATAGAGTCCTTAAGATCTTGAAACTTCTGTGCAAACTCACTGAAGTTAGTTTCATTCATTGATACATTCTAACCAAGAATAATTATGTTAGATGTTTATAAAAGTTCTTTTCCAAGAAACCTAAGAGCTTTGGTTTACCCTTAACTGTACTGGCTCTGACAGGGTTCCCCTTGTCTTGCCCTAGGGTAGGAAACATAAACCCAAGACCTTTCTAGCACACTATAATTATGAGAACATATTGTAGCAAAAACTTATACCTAAATGTCTATAATGTAGTTAGCCATGAGTGTTACAAATACACAAGATATAGATATCCAGAAAAATCATTGCCTTATCAAAATGAAAGATGTCATCCTGAGAGTAGCGAAGGATCTCCCATATGCCAAAGAATCCGATTGTTGCTTTTGGGAAAAAATTTTTCTGGCGCACTATATGTACTTTTCACAAGAAACCCAGAGAGGCATTTTCCGATATCTGTTGCCTTGTTATTTTAGTAAAGAGAGGAAAAGCGTTATCGTGAATTTCACACCTTTGAAAAAGGTAAGCAAGTCGCTCCACAAGCTTTTTCTGAGTGCGAGGTTGATTTGTGGAGCTAAAAATAGCTAAGACATGTTAAGCTTAGGACTTAAAACTGGCCCTGAGGTTGGTTAGGTTTTGAAAATTATTGTAAAAACTACAGAAAGAAAACAACATTCCTTTGCAGAAGAAATAATGTTTGTAACAAAACTTTTGAATAAAAGACGTCATGCATTATAATATTTTAATCCCGTGCCTAAAAAGCGAACATCGGTCAGTGTTTTTGTGCTTTTATTCCTGCCTTTTAACCCTGTGCCCGAAGGGTCAACACATAGGCTTACCCCTAGGAAACTATTTAACGCTCTGGGCAGAGAATGCTTTAAATTTTATTTTTATTGTGCAGATAACCGAAGGCCTTTAATTAAGCTTCTGCAAGAAAACAATACTTTACTTTAGGAGAATTACTCACATGTTGCTAAACCCAAATATCTATGGCAACCCAATAGTGCTACTAGTTACCTTTGCAGTAATGATTTTTGCCCTTATATTTCATAATGTGACTCAGGCTTTTGTAGCTTCTAAATATGGTGACCAAACGCCGCGTTATACAGGCTATTTAAGTTTTGATTTTAAGAAACACTTAGAGCCTATAGGAGTACTGTTCCTGCTTTTGTTAGGTTTAGGTTGGGGCCAAAATGTACCAGTTAACAAACGTAACTACCCTAGTAAGGGCTATAAAGAAGTAATAGTTTGGTATAGTGGCCCCGCGTCTTTTTTTCTGGTAGCTTTTGTTAGTGCTCTTTTTTCTGAGGCTTTTAGAGATGCTAATTTGCCTGTTTTAGGCACAGCATTTTATGTGGCTGCGCTTTATGCCGTTTTTCATGGTGTTATCCATCTTTTTCCAGTCTGGCCCTTAGATGGGGCTAAAGCTGCATTGGCATGGGGTAACCGTAGCTTACGTGAATTTGTTTATAAAATCCAATCATTTTATCCATTTGGATTTATAGTTTTCTTTTTTCTTATGAGTGCTTTAGGAGTGTTTGGTCTCTTAGAATCAATTGTTCTTGGTTTCATCATGCAGCTTGCTGGTACTATCATATAGCTATGGCACTACAGTTAATAACTGAAGCACCCTTAGCATTTTTGTTATTAGCGATTGTTTTACTTTATAGCCTTGCTTTACATGAGCTTGGCCATGCTTGGGTAGCACATAAAGTTGGTGATGACACTGCTAGAAATTTAGGACGCATTACTTTTAACCCCCTCAAACACCTTGATCCTTTAGGGTCTTTGCTGATTTTTATAGTTGGCTTTGGCTGGGCTAAACCTGTACCAATACAACCTAGGAACTTCCATAACTATCGCTGGGGTATGTTTTGGGTTTCTATAGCGGGTGTCACTATAAATTTTATGATTGCTGTTTTAGCTATTTTGGCACTCAAAGTACTAGGTATTCGCTTTTCTCCTGATGATTTGAGGCCTTATCTTGCTATGCCCGATACTACTGCCTCAGCAATGCTTGGTTCCCCAACAGGTGAGGGCATTTTAAATGCACTTATACTAGCTGCACGTATTAACATTATACTGGTCATTTTTAACCTTTTACCTATACCACCACTTGATGGTTCAAAAGTTGTTTATGCTTTTGCCTCTGATTCTGTGAAGCAGTCCATTCAGGGGCTCGAGCGCTTTGGTCTAATTCCAGTTATCCTTATAATTGTTGTTCTAGGTGAGCAATTCAATATTTTTATAAGCACTATACTCTCAGCAATTATGTCAGTATTTTTGTGAACTTTAGATGGATGTTTGGCTTGAGCACCTCAAACTGAAACTTTGAAATGGAGGATTGAATGTTAAGTCTTTTAACCCCTACAGCTATGATAAAGATTCTAGTTGCTACAAAAAAAATTTTAATATTCCTTATTATTATTTTTTTCCTGTTCAGTACTACTAGCTGTGGTCAGAAAGAAGTGTCTGTTTATATACCAGAAGTTATAAACACCTATCCACATAACACTAATGCCTTCACGCAAGGTTTACTCTTTCATGACGATAAGCTTTACGAAAGTACAGGTGTTAAAGGTCATTCCACTTTAAGAGAAGTTGATTTAGAAACAGGTGAAGTAACTAGGCATATATCCTTGGCAAATGAATATTTTGCCGAGGGCCTAGCTTTAGTAAATGACAAACTAATTCAACTTACATGGCAAAGTGAACGCGCTTTTGTTTATTATATTGCTAGCTTTAAACAAGAAAAACGCTTTAGTTATGAAGGAGAAGGTTGGGGACTTTGCTTTGATGGTTCTGATCTTTATATGAGTGATGGTAGCTCCATAATTAAAAGGCGTAATCCTGAAAATTTTGAAGTAACAAAAAGTATTACCGTTACTTTACACGGCAATCCTGTTAGGCAGCTTAATGAACTTGAATGCGTAGGGCAACACATCTATGCCAACATCTGGCAAACTGACACTATTGTTCAAATTGATAAAAAAAGCGGTAAGGTTGTTGCAGAAATAGATGCTGTTAATTTGTTATCTGCTTCAGAAAGACAAAACTTAAATCCAGAAGCAGTGTTAAACGGCATAGCTTACAATGCACAAAGTGATACATTTTACCTTACAGGAAAGCTTTGGCCTAAACTTTTTGAGGTTCGCTTTATTAAAACCACTCAGTAGTAAACAACACTTTAAATTTACTTGAGAGCATTGACAGCTTAATAGCTAGTATGATAATTTTTGATTAAGCTTGTCCTCATCAAGGATTTGCACACTTTTGTATCTAAGAAAGGTAGCAAAGGAATCATGGAATACGCACATCCAGAAGTACTTGTGTCAACTGATTGGGTTTTAGACCACATTAATGATGACACTATCCGCATCCTAGAAGTCGATGAGGATGTCCTTTTATACGACACAGGTCATATCCCAAATAGCCAAAAAATAGATTGGCTTATAGATCTTTGGGATGATCCAAGACGTGAATTCATTCAACCCGAGCAACTTGCAAATCTGTTTGAACGCTTAGGAATCTCAAACAGTAACACCATAATACTTTATGGTGACAAGAATAACTGGTGGGCTGCCTATGCCTTTTGGGTTTTTAAGTATAGTGGCGTTGAGAACATTAAACTTATGAATGGTGGACGTGTTAAGTGGGTTCAAGAAGACAAACCAATGACTACTGATGTTCCTAGTTACCCTAAAGGCAATTACACACCAGCCCAACGCAACCCAAGTTTAAGGGCTTTTAAAGAAGATGTTTTAAAGCATCTTGATAAAGTCAATGCTGGCCAAGGTGCATTAGTAGATGTACGCAGCCCCGGCGAATTCAAGGGCGATGTTACCCACATGGAAAATTACCCCCAAGAGGGCGTTTTACGCGGTGGACATATACCCGGTGCTAGTAGTATTCCTTGGGCCCAAGCTGCCAATGAAGATGGTACCTTTAAATCTGCAGATGAGTTAAAAACACTTTATGAAAGTAAAGGTGTTACTGGCAACAAAGAAATCATTGCTTATTGCCGAATTGCTGAGAGAAGCTCACACTCTTGGTTTGTTCTTAAGTACTTACTTGGCTATGATAATGTCAAAAACTATGATGGGAGTTGGACTGAGTGGGGTAATAGTGTAGGAGTCCCTATAGAAAAAGGTGCTTAAGCTCTGGGGAAAAAAGTTTTAGTAAGCAAGAGTGTAAAAGTTCTTGAGAATAACTTAGAAGTAGCAAATGTCTGTAGCCAGAAGTCAGTGGCCAGCATAGTAAAGTCCTACTGACTACTAGGGCGTGTTGACATTTGGAGGGTTAGCTGTCTGGAGGCTACATTTTGAGTTTGATGTGTTCCGTAAACTTTAGCCCTTGCCCGACAGCATTTCTCAATATTTTTAAATGAAATGTCAACAGAACCTAGTTACTGGATTCTAGCTACTATTTTAAATTCCAAACGGAAATTCATAAGTATTCATGCATAGGTGCTTATTAGGTAGGCTTCTCCCTTATAGAATAAAGTGTTCATACTCAGTCATATGATTACGTTAAGCCTCAACATTTCCCGAAGTATTTGAAAAAAAGTCTTCTCTACCCACCTCCTCTACAACATGCTCAGCTATAAAAATAGGTACATCTACACGAATAGCTAAAGCAATAGCATCACTAGGGCGGGCATCTATATCCATTTCAATGCCTCTATTCTCTATAACAAGTTTAGCATAGAAAGTTCCCTCTGAAAGATCGGATATTTCTACTCTTTGAACGTTAGCGTTTAACATCTCTAACATAGAAATCATAAGGTCATGACTTAAAGGACGCAAAAGCATATCCTTATTCTGTCCAGCAACTATAGACATAGCTTCTGCTTGACCTATTACAATAGGTACTATATCGCCTTGCTCTGTTTTTAACAGAACTAAAAAGGCATCACTGTCGCCTGCTACGGCTATGTGCTCGAGTACTGCTTTCACCATAATTCCTAGTCTAACCTAACATTCTAAGAAATATGCTTGTTTGTCCTATAAAACATACAGGCTCGAGTATTAATGTATAAAAGCAGTGTTTCTAAAAAGCTTCATTTCTAAAATTTATTTGACTTTGCCCTATTCTAAGCGGTACAGTCAAGTTATAGTTACTAAAGATTCGCTAAAAATAGGAAGGTACAAATGAAAATAATTGTTCTTGGTGGTGATGGTTTTTGTGGCTGGCCCACCTCTCTACATCTATCAAATCTAGGTCATGAGATTATAATCGTAGATAATCTTTCCCGCCGCAACATTGACAATGAATTAAATGTGAGTTCACTTACTCCTATTAGTTCCGTAGACACCCGACTTAAAACTTGGCAAGAAGTATCTAGTAAGAAAATAAGGTTTTTCAATATTGACATTGCCAGCGAATATGAAAATCTCTTAGCTCTTCTAAAAGAGGAAAAGCCTGACACTATTATTCACTTTGCTGAACAACGAGCTGCCCCTTACTCGATGAAATCTGCTAAACATAAGCGTTACACTGTAAATAACAATATAAATGCCACTAACAATGTCCTGTGTGCAATTGTTGACAGTGGTCAAGATATTCACCTTGTTCATTTAGGCACCATGGGAGTTTATGGCTATGGTACAGCAGGTATGAAAATACCTGAAGGCTATCTTGAAGTTAAAGTAACCACTGATGATAATGAGCAAGTTACTCAACAAATTCTTTACCCAACTAATCCCGGTAGCATTTACCATATGACTAAAAGCTTAGACCAGATTTTGTTTTTTTATTACAATAAGAATGACTCCATTCGCATAACTGATTTGCACCAAGGTGTTGTTTGGGGAACTAACACAGCAGAAACCAAACTTGATGAAAGGCTAATAAATCGCTTTGATTATGATGGTGATTATGGCACAGTTCTAAATCGCTTTCTAATGCAAGCAGCAGTAGGACACCCCTTAACCGTGCACGGTACAGGTGGTCAGACAAGAGCCTTCATTCACATCCAAGACACTGTACGCTGTTTAGAGCTAGCAGTAGAAAACCCTCCTGAAAAAGTCGATAGGGTCAAAATTTTAAATCAAATGACTGAAACACATCGAGTGCGTGAACTTGCTGAATTAGTTAGTAAAATTACAGGTGCTAACATAGTTAACGTTAATAACCCTCGTAAAGAGGATCCTGAAAATGAGTTACATGTTCGTAATGACCTTTTCTTAAGTTTAGGACTTGAACCAACTACCTTAAGTGAAGGTTTATTAGTTGAGGTGAGTGAAGTAGCCAAAAGGTATGCAGATAGAGTTGATTTGACTAAAATTCCTTCTACCTCTATATGGACAAAAGACCAAAAAGCAGGTGTTCCTGAAGCTGTTGGCGTCTAACTTAAATAGAAAAAGGTCGCTTTGATTCCGTGTGAGTCAGGAGTTATCCCATAAGGTAAAGGTAAAACGCTTTATGCCAGCACTTTAAAAACTAGGCGCTTAAAACCTCACGCAAAGCATTTAGAGTTGGAGGAATTGTTTCTACACTTGTCTCGAGCAACCAAAGACGTTCTAAAGCCTTGTGTTTAGGTGCTTTAAGTCCTGCTTGATCCAAGGCATCAGGAAATTTGGCAGGGTGTGCTGTAGCTAAGCTAATGAAAGGTGTCATATCACCAGTTTGCTCACGATACTGCTCTACTGCTTCAATACCTACAGCGGTATGAGGACATGCCACATAATTGGCTACCCTAAAAGTTTGTAGGAGGCGTTTCCTAGTAATTTCATCAGAAACACTTGTGCCCCAAATGCGCCGACGCAAAGCACTATCTCCTAAAAGATGATGCAGCCGCTCAAAGTTACTAGGGGCTCCTACATCCATAGCATTTGAAAGGGTAGCTATAGTTGCTTTGAATTTATAGGGATCAATCAGACCCTTAAGGTACTTGGGGAAAAAGTCATTGGCATTGTGTGCAGCAATAAATTTATTTACCCCAAGCCCCATTTGTGCTGCTAAAACACCCCCCGTTAAATTGCCCAAGTTACCGCTAGGAACACAAATATTAGGTGATTCTATAGCCAAATTCTTAACTGCCCAAATGTAATAAAGTGTTTGTGGTAAAAGCCTACCTATGTTAATAGAATTAGCGCTTGATAAAGGCAAGTGAGCAAGTTGTTCATCAACAAATGCTTCTTTGACCATACGCTGGCAATCATCAAAATTACCTTCAACAGCAAATGTCCTTACTCCTTTACGCTTAACTATCAACTGTCTTTCTTGTATTTTACTAACTTTACCCTTGGGATAGAGCAAGACTACATCAATACTTTCTTGATCAGCAAATCCATCTGCCACAGCACTACCCGTATCACCTGAGGTAGCAACTAGAATAGTTGCCCTTTTGTTTTCTTCTGCTAAAAAGTAGCTCATGAGCCTTGCCATAGTTCTAGCACCAACATCTTTAAAGGAAAGTGTGGGGCCGTGAAAAAGCTCGAGGATATATATCTCTTTATAAAGACGATGTAAAGGTATATTAAAATTTAAAGCCTCTTCTAAAAGAGGTCCTAGAATTTTGTCAGGAATTTCGTTACCTAACCAATTTTTTAAAACATTAAAGCCTAAAGAAGGTAAACTATTAGCGTTTATCTCTTTTAAGGCTAGTTTAGGAATGCTATTAGGCAAAAAGAGCCCACCATCAGGTGCTAAACCTTGGAGTAAGGCTTCTTTAAAGGAAATATTGTTTTTGTTTTTGTCTTTAGTACTATAATAGCTAATCATAATTGCTCCAAGTTTTTATGTGACACAAGGTACTCTAGATAGGGATTTGTAATTGGGCATTGCACTATAATAAAAGTATTATATAGGATGGTTATTGGTAAACCTGATAATTGGAAAAAGAAGATTGACTTAGTTAAACATAACTATTAGAGCTTTGTGCAAATTTCCCATGCTAGGTTTATTTATATGTTAAAGTATAAGGCTAAGATGTGTAGTCTAAAATAGGCTATGGTTAATTTAGCAGATAGCATGGAGAATTGATGTGCGTTTAGTAGTTATAGGAGATATTCATACTCAAGCTGAAAAGTTTTGGCGCATGCTCAAAGAGGCAGGCTTGGCTGATAGTGAAAAGCAGCCTACTAATCGTATGCATGATCCAGAAGTAAGACTTATTTTACTTGGCGATCTTTTTCACGCCAAAAGCCGTGAGCGCTATACAGGGCTTGCTCAAGTTGATCGTTATGATGAATACAACCCCATTCATTTAGCCAAAGCAGAAAAAGCCCAAGAAGAGTTCCTTAAGGATGTAAAATCCTTTTACGACAAGTTAGCTGACGGACAAATGGTTATTCTTATGGGGAACCATGATTTTAATGCCATAACTTTTAACCAAGGGCCTTTGCGTACTGATGATATTTGCCACTTGGAATGGAAAGAAGGTTATGGAGGAACACTTGATAACAGTTTATGTCAGTGGGTAAAGGATTGGCCTTATGAAACAGTTGTTGAAGGCATTCACTTTGCCCATGTCGGACCATTGCCAGAGCACAACAGCTATGACGAAGGCTTTTATCTAGAGAATCGCCGCCGTTGGATTTATGAAGATAAGGATTTTTTAGCAGCAACACCTTATCGGCTTGGTGTTTACGGTCATACTCCTGTACGTGGGGGTGTCAACATTGCCTCACAAGGCAGAGCCATTCTACTTGATACCAACGGGCACAAAGAAGAGTATACTTATCTAATTATTGAAGCAACAGCAAAACACTATAGGCTTGTTATGAGAGGCCTTTTCTTTGATGAAGTTATGCCTCGAGCAATGTAAATAATGGCTGAAAAATGTCAGTACACTCTAAGTTTACAGGGGTCGATTGCTGGTAGCTATGTAATGCGGACAAATGAATCAAAAAAGGGCATCTTTTTGCAATCTCATCTTAAGCTACAAGGGACCTTGGGACAACAAACAGTTACTCAGCAAAGTCGGCTTCACCCTAATGATCTATACAGTCTATCCTTTAATGAGGAGGCTTCAGACCGTCATCAACACAGCACTTGGGATGTCCACTTTGATGTAAGCAACGGTTTGGTTACAGCCTCACGTAATAAAAATGACACTGTTTCTATGCCCTACACCTTGCCCTTCCAAGATCCTCTAGGTTTGCTTTATCAAATTCGCAAAATGAGTACTTTACCCGTAAAAGTGCCTATGTTAGGTAAAAGTGTACTTGTTAATTTTGTAAAAACTAGCAAGCTTTCAACTGTTTTGGGCGAGCACGAAGCTAGAATATATATATTACATCCCGGCGGTAGCTATGTTTATGTTGATACTAAAGCTCCCTATCACATTCTTAAACTTACACAAAAGTTACAACATCAATTTGTTGAAGGTTCTCTAGTAAAAGTAACAAAAGAAAAAGATTATTTTAAAGAAAATACTGAACAACAAGCTTCCTCAACAAAATCTAAATCGGAAGGCCGAAAACATAAACCTAGAAAAAAAGATAGCAAGCATCGCAAACGGTCACAACATAGCTCTAAAAAATAAATTTGTGCTAAGCTAAAAATGTGGAACCAGAAGGCACACTCAGGCCAAGAAGCTTGCAAGAGTATGTTGGCCAGCATAAGCTTAAAGAAAAACTAAATGTTTACTTAACAGCTGCTAAAAACCGTAATGAAGCACTAGATCATGTGCTACTTTACGGCCCCCCCGGTTTAGGTAAAACTACCCTTGCTCATATTATTGCTTTAGAGCTGGGAGTAGGTATTCGGGTAACTAGTGGCCCTGCCATAGAAAAACCCGGTGACTTAGCTGCTATCCTTACTAACGCTTTAGATGAAGGTGATGTACTCTTTATTGATGAAATTCACCGCCTAGGCAGAGTAGCGGAAGAACATCTTTACCCTGCTATGGAAGATTATAAAATAGATATTATTTTAGGCCAAGGGCCTGCAGCACGCACTATTCGTCTAGATTTGCCAAAGTTTACTTTGATAGGTGCAACCACTAGACCGGGATTAATTACTGGGCCTATGCGCAGCCGTTTTGGCATTATTGAACACTTAGAATACTACAGTGATGAAGAATTAGCTAAAGGTGTAGACCGTGATGCTAATTTGCTGGGCTTTAACTTAGAGTCTCAAGCAGCTTTAGAAATTGGCCGTCGTGCTAGGGGAACTATGCGTATTGCCAAGCGGCTCTTACGCCGTGTAAGAGATTATGCTCAAGTGGCAGGTGAAGAAACTGTCACTGTAGCCAGAGCTAAAAGTGCATTAGATGAACTTGGCATTGATGATTTAGGTTTAGATCTGCGTGACCGTAGTATTTTGGAAACCATAATTAGCAAGTTTGCAGGGGGGCCTGTTGGCTTAGATACTATAGCTACAGCAGTAGGTGAAGATAGTGCTACTTTAGAAGAAGTTTATGAACCTTTCCTTATTCAAAAGGGTTTTATAAAGCGCACATTAAGAGGACGTATTGCTACAACTCGAGCTTACAAACACCTAGGCCATCCTACTCAAGAAAGAGTTCTGTAAACACCACCCAAACACCAATTAGTTAGGTATGCTCGCGCTAAGGGACAATTTCCCTAAAAAGCTTGTAAGGGAAATTCTGCTTTACACAGGTGATGCAATAGTACCTTTTGGTGAGAGCTTTTTGCAGTACCTTTAAGCACCTTGTGGAATTTGTTTAGTTAGATGCTTAAAAAACTTTTGCTATATTGCTTATAATTAGTTAAATTAAGACTAATGAAAGTTAAAGTTAATGATGTTGAATTAGACCTACCCCAAAATACCTCTGCAATTGATGCAGTGTTCGCAGCAGGTTACGATGTCCCTTACTTTTGCTCGCATGAGTACATGTCACCCATTGGGGCTTGTCGTATGTGCTTGGCTAAGGTAGGTGCACCTCGCAAAGATCGTGTGACAGGTGAGTGGATTTTAGATGAAGAAACTAAAGAGCCCAAAATCTTTTGGTTTCCTAACCCTATGGCGACTTGCACCACTGCGGTGATGGAAGGCATGGTTATTGATACTTTGTGCAATGAAGCAAAAAAAGCCCAAGCTGGTATGGTGGAATTGCATCTCATTAACCATCCCCTTGATTGTCCTACTTGTGATAAGGGAGGAGCTTGCGAACTCCAAGATCGTGCTTATGAATATGGCGATGGCTTAAGTCGTTTCGTTTTTGATAAGAGGCATCAAGAAAAGCATCATTCTTTAAGTGATTTAGTTACCCTTGATCGTGAACGTTGTATTCACTGCAAACGTTGTGTACGTTACTTTGAAGAGGTTCCCGGCGATGAAGTTTTAGATTTTATAGAGCGTGGTGGACACACTTATATAGGCAACATTGAACAAGGTTTGCCTAGTAATTTTAGTGGCAACATAACTGATATCTGTCCAGTAGGAGCTTTACTTGATGCCAGTGCGCGTTTTAGAGGACGTAACTGGGAATATAGCCACACTCACTCAATTAGTATGAATGATGCTAGTGGTGCAGCTATCATCATTGACTCACGCACTGGACGTATAGAGAGGGTTAAGGCTGATTTAAACACTCAGATTAACAAAGTGTGGATTGATGATGGTAGCCGTTTTGGACATGAGTATGCTAATTCGGAGGAGCAGGTTAAAACACCACTAATTCGTAAAGGAGATAAGCTTATGTCTGCTACGTGGACAGAAGCAGCTACTTATATAAAAGAAAATTTAGCAAAGTTTTCAGGCAGTGAAATTGGCCTAATATTAAAGGCAGACTCTACTCTTGAAGAAGCCATTGCTGCTAGATCTTTGGCTAAACATCTTGATAGTGAGCAGCTCGAGCACTACCCTCGCCCCCCAACATCAGTAATCCCTCAAGGTCAGCAAGCCACTTATAATGATGTTGCTACCAGTGATGCTATTTTTGTAATCGCTGACCTAACAGAGGAGTTACCCATCTTAGACTTGCGCATCAAAGATGCACTTAAAGGCGTTTCTCCACCAGAGCTTATGGCCCACGGAATACCTATTGCTGACTTACGTTTACAAGAACATATGCAGCTAAAAAAAGAGATTCTGACTGTAGCTGCACCTTATCAAGTAGATTTAATGAAATATGCAGGTCGTTCGCTTAACTATAAGGTAGGTAAAGAAGCCGAATTTTTTGATAACTTACCCAAAGAATTAATAGAACAACTGCAAAAAGCCCAGAATGCTGTGGTGATTTTAGGAGGCTTTATATTAGCGCATCCAGAAGCTAGCAGCAAACTTTATGCTTTGGCTGCCAAGGTAGGTGCTAAGGTTATGTCTATAGGACCTATGGCCAATAGCTATGGACTAGATGCTATGGGTCTAACTAATGGTGATTACCAGCACATGATTCACGGTGGAGCTAAGGCACTTATAATCTCAGGCTTAAACCCTGCACAAGAAACTAAGGCTTTAGAAGAAGTAGAGTTTCTAGTAGTCCATAGTAGTTTCTTAAACCTTACCACAGGACAAGCTGATGTAGTATTACCAGCTAAAACATCCCTAGAAAAACAAGGAACTGTACGTAATGTCGAAGGGCGTTATTTAAAGGTCTCCCCTGCCCCTATTAACTGTGGCGAATCTGAAGATTTTATGGGGGTAGTCAAACACTTAGGTAAGGCTTGGGATCAAGAATTGGTGGGACACAACTTATTAAGTGCTTGGCAAGCCTTTACAAAAGAATTTGGTATCAATCTGCAAGAACTAGAGCAAGAAGGCTATTTACCTGAATTAACAGCTGAACCCTTAAGTAAATTGCAAGGGAGTGCCCTCGAGGGTAATGTTCTTTTATCGCCTTCAATGGTAAAACCTGAGTACAATTACTACAATACACATTTGCAAAAAGCTTTTGGCAAGCCTGCTTTACATCTTCACCCTAATAATGCACTAAGCCACAAACTTTCAGCTAACGATAAGGTTTCTATACAGGTTAGTGGTTTTAGAAGATTTGCAATAGTCAAAATTTCAGAGAAAGTACCTGAAGATCTTATGCTTTTACCTGCTTTACCTGAACAGCCTTCAGGGTTATATACACTCGAATCTATAGAAGTTGTAGAAACTATGCAGAAGCTCGAGGTAGCCTAATGGATTCTATAAAGTCCTACATTTTTATACTTCCGAAAAGACCAAAGAGTACAGTCAAAATATATCTCGAGGCAAACTAGAAAGCATAAGTCAAGCTAAAAAACTCCCGATTAGGAAAAGTCTTTTATAAACTTGCTTTGTCAAACATGGCAATGATATGTCTAGCCTTTAACTTTAAAAAATTAACCTTAGTCATCAGATAAGGTCACCTGAACAAGGAAGCACATGCAAAAATCATCACGTTTTTTATCTTTATTACTCATTAGTTTACTACTAATAATTGTCCTTGGCTTTGTTGTTTATAACGTGTGGCAAGTTAGATCCGAAAAAGGTCTAGAAGTCACAATGACTCAGACCTTTGATGTTTACCAAGATACTAGTGATCCTAATCTTTATCATGCTGATTCCACCACTATTAGTTCGTCCTATACTGGCACACTAAAAGAAGTGGTAGAAGATGCTATTGATGAATTGGACTCAGATAGTGGGGGTACGATTGTTTTCCGTGCTGGTGTGTTTGACCTAGGCTCAGACTACTTCTTGATTAAAGAGGTAGATAACATAACATTTGAGGGTCAAGGTATTGATGTTACTGTAGTGCGAAACTACTCAGATGCTCCGCAGGACACTGAACCCTTCAACTCTAGTAGAAGTAATAATATTACCATTAGGAATTTAACAGTTTCAGCTGGGGGATCACCTCGCAAGACTAGCGATGCCATTGACGGTGACGCTGCTAACAACTGGCTTATTGAAAATGTCAAAGTGGATGAATCACGCGGCTGTGGCATAATTTTAGATGGTAAGGATGAAGGGCAAACAGCTAATGGCAACACCATTCGTAACTGCTTTGTTGATGGCCTCTTACATCATGGTATCCAGTTGCTAGCCTCGAGTAACAATCTTATAGAAAATTGTACTATTACCAACATAGCTGCTGGGAAAGGCATTAGTGTCAACAAATCATCTACAGTTGCCGATCAACCCAACAAACAGTCAAATGACAACATCATTAGGAATAACACTATAATAAACACCAGCGATGATGGCATTAAGGTTAATAGTAGCAGCAGGAACATAATTACAGGAAATACTATAATAAATAGCTCAGATGATGGCATCCAAATTGGAGCTAGTAATGAAATTCCCTGCAATGAGAATGTCTTAGAATTTAATACTGCCAATAATAATACTAGACGTGGTCTTAACATTTCTAACTCGGAGTGCAGCCATACATTGGTGTGGGACAATAATGATTTCAGTGGCAATGACCTTGGAGAAATTTATAACCGTAGCACTAATATGATTTTTATATCAGGAGGGAGTACCAAAATGGATTCTCTAATAATCACCTTCATCAAGGCTTTAATTCTTTGCTTTATCCTGCTGGGTGCATTTGCCTACATGACAGTAATCGAGCGCAAGTTGTTAGCGCGTATGCAACACCGCTATGGCCCTAATCGTGTAGGACCCTTTGGTTTACTGCAACCTATTGCTGACGCCATTAAGTCTATTTTTAAAGAGGACGTAGTAGTTAGCCAAGCAGATAAATTTGTTTACTTTCTAGCCCCTTTTGTTAGCATTGTTTTTGCTCTAAGTGCTTTTGGCATTATCCCAGCTGGACCAGAAGGCAGCCTCTTTGGTTTTAATCCTTGGATTATGGATTTAGATATCGGCCTGCTTTATGTCTTTGCTGTTACTAGTATAGGTGTTTATGGCATTTTCTTGGCAGGTTGGGCTTCTAATAGTAAGTATTCACTGCTCGGGGGTCTACGTTCTTCAGCTCAAATGATTAGCTATGAGCTAGGTTTAGGCCTATCAGTTTTAGGCATAATAATGATTACTGGCACACTTAATCTACGTGAGATTGTGGAATTTCAAGCTAGTGCATGGTGGAAGCCACTTATACTGCTGCAGCCAGTTGCCTTTATTACCTACCTAGTTTCTGCCGTGGCTGAAGTAAACCGCACACCTTTTGACTTGCCAGAAGCCGAACAAGAAATAGTAGCTGGTTATTTGACAGAATATTCTTCTATTAAGTGGGCACTCTTTCAAATGGCTGAATATGTAAATATGATGACTGCTGCTGCTTTTATGAGTACCATTTTCCTAGGAGGCTGGCGAGGTCCTGCTATATTTGGTGAAGACATTGCCAACTTACCTTTTGTGTGGCTAATTCTTAAAATGGCAATTTTTATGTTTCTTTTTATCTGGCTACGTGGTACATTGCCTCGCTTGCGCTATGATCAACTAATGCGTTTTGGTTGGGTGTGGCTTTTTGAGATTGCTTTAGCAAGTGCTCTTGTTACTGGTATAGTTATAGCTTTTATATTTTAGAAAAATAAACTAGACATTATGATTATCTTGGTTCACCTAAAAACATGAAGCATCAATTGTAAGGGATTGAATGAACAAAAGTGATATAGGACAGAACTTTGAATTACAAATTTGAGTGGGATCCCAAAAAAGCGAAGAAGAATCTACAAAAGCATGGTGTTGATTTTCGTCAAGCTGCAAATATATTTCGTGACCCTAATCAAATCACTTTATATGATGAGGATCACAGTAACGATGAAACTCGTTACGTGACCATTGGTTTTGATGGGCACAGTATAGTTATTGCTGTACACACTTTCCAAAAATTAGATAAAGAAACTTTCCTTTTAAGGCTTATTTCTGCACGCAATGCTAAAGGAGATGAAATTTCACAGTACAGAGAAGGAGTTCTATGAAAGAGCAATATGATTTTTCAAAGGGCAAGCGAGGTAAATTCTATAATCCAGAGGCTACTTTTTGTTTTCCTATTTATTTGGAGCCTGATGTTGAAGAGTTCATGTTAAAGTCTGCTCGAGCACAAAATACAGATGTTCAAGACTTAATTAACAAACTTTTACGAGCTAACATTGAATTAGCGCAAAATTTAAAGCAAACTGGGGAACAGCAACCAAACATGTAAAAATTTAGTGGATGAGATCAGATTAGATTACATAAGGGATTTAGGTGTATTTGCCTTAAATAACTCAGCCTCGTTTGATTTTGCAATAAGTAAAGCAAAAGCCTATCTGGACGTCTATAAGCATTAAATATTAAGGGAGATTTTATGAAACGTTGGATCTATTTAATCATTTTATTAATTCTTATCGCAATTTTATTTGCAGTATATTTTAAATCATCTTTTCGCCCACCTATTAATAATACCTCCACAGAAACAGTACCAGGGCCATCGTGGTACAAAACAGATTTGCATGTTCATGGAGTGGTTAGTGCAGATGCTCATGTAGACCTAGGAATTCTTAGTCAAGCTGCTAAAACCTATGAATATAATGCACTGTTTCTCACTGACCATAATCAAGCTAGCAGTTTTCCGATTGACAATTTAACTGCTAATTTCATGCAGTTTAACGACTCTTATACAAGGTGGGATATAGAAACTTTTGGTTTACCTAGCTCGAGCACCAACAAATTAGTAACCTCCCCTGTAGATACAGGTACAAATTCTCTACATCTTGCAATAGCCTCATCTGCCTATGCAGAATCATTTGCCTATACAAAGCGAGGGCCTAACTTTCGAGCAGGAAATATAACACTTGATGTAGCTATCTATCCCACACAACTTGATACTGACTCAAGTATTTACATATCAGTATCTATAGGTGGAGATGCAACAGTCAAAACCCCTCATGGTTACACCACAACTGATGGTGCTATTAACTCGGGGAAAAGCACTATACTTCTCTGGCAAATAGGAAATGGAGTGGTTTCATCAAGTGATCCCAATGCTCGAGTTATAACCTATGATTTAGATGACCCTATATATGGCAATGGTGCTTATACCCTTAATGCTTGGAATCACTACACTATTAATATTACAGATGCCCTAACAGACATACCCACAGCTGATCAACCACTTGATTACAATGCACTTTCATATCCTAAAATGGCAGTAGCATCTAATAATGGTAGTGCAGAGGCATATTTTGATACCTATACAATTCAAGCACCGGGGGAAACACCAGCAGCCGAGTACATATATCGTACTAGCCTAATTTCAACTTACGATACTGCTACTTTTAAGATTTTTCCATCTATTGAAATGGGTGTTGATGAGCATGTTAATCGCTTTAATTTTGGCATAAAGGCTGCTAGTGAGTTTGTAGATTATTATAAAGGGATAGAGGGTATTCCTACTACACAAGCAACAGGATACCCTGCACAACTCAACCACCCTGCACAGCCGGGGGGAGTTACTTACGCCGAGGCAGTAGATAATCAAGCTTTTAATGCAGAGATTATGGAAGTCAGGAGGGAAGTACATATAGATCTCTGGGATGATATCCTTATGCAGGATGTACAAGTTCTAGGTGCAGCAAATACTGACAGTCATGCAGCTAGTTATAGTGATGGTAGTAATGCTACTTATATTTACAGCTCAGCACTTAATTTTGACTTGCTTTTACGTTCAATGTACGAGGGCAGGACCTATTCTGCACAAAGCTTTACAGGCCCTATGATATTTAACCTTGACTCATCATCTAGTGAGCCTTATCCTGCACGTTATCCTGTATTTGTATCAGATGCACAGGCAACTGCTAACATAAGTGTGTCTATTCCTACAGGGACTTCTAGTGGCTATACCATGCAGTGGATTAGTGAAGATACTCTAGTTGCTACAGATACTTTAACAGGCCCTAGTTTTGATAAAACCCGTGCCATTAGCCTTGCAGATTCAAGTACTTATGTAAGAACTGAATTGCGTAGCTCGAGTGGTTCATGGAGAGGTCTTTCTCAACCAATCTTCTTTGTAGATGTTACAGGATTACCTACAGATAAGAATATACATGTAGAAGGTGTTACTACTAGCAATGGTCAAGGATACATAAAAGATAACGTTCAGGGCATCACTGCAGTTTCTTGGGATGAATCAAATCCAAGTCAAAGAGAAATGACACTAACACTCTCAAACCCTAGTGGGTCTTTAATAGAGATGAGAGGAAGTAGTGGAGATGAGCCAATAGGAGTTGAGGTAGACAGTTCACAAATCAATCCTGAAAGTTCTTTGAATGACTTCAACTCAGCCACAGGTACAGCTTGGTTTTATGATAATCCTACTCAAACTATATATTTGAAGATTTTACATTCAGTAGTAGCTGCAAGTGCACTTATCACCTTTGGGCCACCAGACATCACACCACCAACAGCTCCAACAAATTTAACAACAACTATTATAAATCCTAATCAAGTAGATCTTAGCTGGACGGCATCAACAGATAATGTATTCGTAACGGGCTATGAAGTATCTCGAGATAATAGTTTACTAGAAGTAGTAAGGAATGTATCATCCTATTCAGATAATTCAGTACAAGCAGCTACTAATTACGATTATGAAGTGCGTGCTATAGATACATCAGATAACTTATCCTCATTTAGTAATGTAGCCCAAACAACCACACCACCAGTAACTAGCCTAACATTTAACCCAATCCATGATGCAAATGTAGAAGAGGATAATCCTAACATTAACTACGGAAGTTTAGCCCAGATTGAGGTAGATAATAGTCCAGTTAAGCACACTCTTATGACTTTTAATGTAGCTGGTACTAACCAAATATTCAAAGCTACCTTAAGACTTTATAATGTCAATGCATCGTCTAAAGGAGGTGACTTCTACCAAATAATTAATCCTAGTTGGGATGAAAATACTGTAACTTGGAATAATGCTCCAAGTGAAGAGCCAACGCTGTTGGCTTCATTAGATAAAGTAGAACCTAATAATTGGTATGAAGTAGATGTCACCTCCATAGTTACTGGAAATGGTTTGGTAGGTATCAAAATGATTTCAACAGCCGACAATGGTGCTGATTACTCTTCTAAGGAAGGTGCTGCTGGATTTGCTCCAGAATTAGTGGTGTTATTTGAAGGCACTGGAGCAGATAAACCACCCGCAAATGAGAATCAATCTATAACCACTAGTACTGATCCTGCAAGTGCTAGCTCTAACACTGCTACTAGTAATGTAACTGTAGATCCATCCTCTGTTAGTAACAACATTGAAAGAGAGGAGGCTGATTTAGGTAATGAAGAGGCTAACATATACCAGCAACAACCTACAGGTCTTAAGGTAGCCTTTATTGGTGACCAAGGGATTAATAAAAACGCCAAAGCAGTGCTACAACTTATAAAAAGTCAAGGTGCCCACATGGTACTTCATCAAGGTGATCTTGGCTATACTGAAAGCGATCCAGATACACCAGCAAACTGGGATAAGCAAATAAACGACATTCTGGGGGATGAATTTCCATATTTTGCCTCGCCGGGCAACCATGATATCATTAATGATAATCACTGGCGAGATTATCACATAAAATTGAAGGAGCGCCTTGATAGGATTCCTGAAGCAAGCTGCTCAGGAGGTCTAGAAGGTATAGACTCAGACGATGTAATAGCGCCGTCAGCCTGCTCTTACAAAGGACTGTTTTTTATTTTGTCTGGTATAGACACTATGGGCAAAGCTAATCCCGACGGTGCTCCTACTCCCCATGAAAACGAGCAGGTAAACTTTATAAAAAATTCACTCGCCAATGACAATTCACCATGGCGTATTTGCTCTTGGCATAAAACTCAAGCGCCTATGCAAGCTGGTGAAAAGGTGAAAAATGAGACTGGTTGGGGTGTCTACGAAGCTTGTCGTGCAGGTGGTGCAATGGTAGTTACTGGCCATAACCACGTTTACTCACGTACACATCTTATGAGTAATTTTGAGAATCAAACTATTGCTTCAAGGGATAATCTCCTGATTTTAGAAAAAGGGAAAAGTTTTGTGGTTGTTTCTGGTCTAGGTGGTATAAATGTACGCCATGAAGTCTTATTGCCACCACCACCGGGACATCGTGGGGAGTGGTGGGCTTCTGTTTATACCTCTAATCAAAATGCTACTTATGGCGCACTTTTTTGCACCTTTTATGTGAATGGACAACACGACAAAGCTGATTGCTACTTTGAAGATATTAATGGTAAACGACCAGATGAGTTTACTCTTATGAGTAAGGTACAAGCCTCAGAAACTCAAACCGTTATGAGTAATATACAAGCCTCGGGAACTCAAACCGTAGTGAGTAGGGTGTCTGCAAGCAGTGATGATGCTGAGGAAAAAAGCAGTGGCAACGTGAACATTGATAGTTCTGATTTGGAGCTTGTTTTTGATGGCAGCAATCAAGAAGTAGGTATGCGCTTTACTGACATAAATATTCCCCAAGGAGCCACTATTACTAATGCATATATCCAGTTTACTGTTGATGAAACCGAGAACATTGAATCTTCTCTAACTATACAAGGTCAAAACGAAGATGATGCGGAAGCCTTTAAAAGTGTGAAGCACAATATTTCTATTAGAGACAAGACCAGTGCTGCAGTCTCTTGGTCACCGCCAGAGTGGCTAACTGTGGGTGTGGCTGGTGCAGATCAACAGACTCCTGATATAAGTTTAGTGGTACAAGAGATTGTAAATAGATCTGGTTGGAACAGTGGCAATGCACTGGTAATAATCATTACTGGTACAGGTAAGCGTACAGCAGAGTCCTTTGACGGTGGTGGTATTACAGAAGCACCCACGCTTCATATAGAGTATTCTGGAAATTGACCTTCTTCAGGTTCTTTGGCATTTGGGTATTGCGTTTCTAAACAGGCCCCAGTCTGAACTGTAATTCGTCTGATTTTGGTGATTTTTCTGATTTTTCTCCGAAGCATTTCGTCAGAGCAACCACATGCACGTAGGAGAAGGGTAGACACATAGGTCTACCCCTACACAATTTGTTTTTGTATTACCTTCGTAGGGGCGAACCTATGTGTTCGCCCTTCCAACTGATAAAGCACCCTTTTTCAGGGCAGGTAGATATTGCCTATCAACGTTGATTTACAGCTAGAGGAACTATATGGAGGGAAGATAGAATCATAACCCATCACCATAATCACATAGATCAAATTCCAGACAGGTGGTTTTTAGAACTGTATTTACTTTGTATATACAACAGGTGTAGACTGATGTAGCAGTGGATATTTTTTATACGCTTAATAAGATCAATTTCGTGTAGGATGACTAAAAAGAAACAATATGAAAACAACTAAGCTAAAAGAAAGGCTAAATAAAGATCGTACTATGACTACTATTAGTTTAAGGATGCCAGAGGATGTTATAGCAGATCTCAAACGAGTTGCGCCAATGCTAGGGTTTTCTGGCTACCAACCGTTGATAAAAGCTTATGTGGGCCAAGGATTAAGAGTTGATTTAGAAAAGTTAGAGAACCAGCAAACTTTATCTAACTTACTGGAATTACGCACCCCTTAAAAAATCCTTCACAAACAAAATATTTCTCAATATACCTTTGTAAAGATGTGTGCAGGAGTAATTTATTCTCTTAGGGCGTAAACTCTTTTCCAGACAGATTGAGGTATTATCTGACAAAAAGTATAAGTGTGGAATTACCCCAAAAAGTTTTTAGAGGCATTTTGAGGTGAGCAAGATTACTGTGCAGGAAGCTGTAAAAACGATTTTGCATCAGAGACACATCTTCTGATATGTGGTTGGCAAAGACCTTTATCTAGACGAGTAATTAGAACCTGCGTAATTCCAGTAACTTAGTAGAAAGCTTGCGAAAACATGGTGTTGATGATGAAGTGATTTCTGTTGCTGTAGCTGAGGTACAAAATCAATAGTCTTTTACATTTTCTAATCTAGCATTGCAAAATCATAGCCCATCACCATAATCACATAAATCAAAGTTCAGACAGGTGCTTTTGGGAGACCCTTTGTTACGCATTACTTCATTTATAATGATAGCGAAAGGGTTCAGGGTAGGTAACTAAAAGATAAGATGTCATGCTGAGGGACGAAGCATCTCATGACGTGATGGGGTGTTTAGTTACTTTAGCGTGGCCTACGGGGTGGTGGAGATTCTTCACTGCGCTGCGCTTCGTTCAGAATGACATGGTTGGATGGGCGACTTAGGGGCCTGCTGGGTACTGTAGACAGGTTTTTTCATAGGGCTGATCATCCAAATAGCGTTGCCACTCTTCTTGGGTAAAGTTACGACCAGCAATACGGCAAAGCTTTTCTTTCCAAGATTCCTCGCTTCCCACATCCCAAATAAGTATCATGTGGTCCCAACGATTGTCTGGGTCATCTGCACTACTAGAAACAATCTTTGTACCATCAAGAGAAAAGGCTACACTATGAATCTCATAACTATGCCCCTGCCATGGTTCTCCTATCCTTCTACCTTTCTCTACGTCCCACAGCCAAACTGTTTTATCCCAACTACCAGAAGCTACTTTCTTACCGTCTGGTGAGAAAGCTACACTAGTAACCTCATCACTATGTCCCTGCCATGGTTCTCCTATGGCTTTGCCTGTCTCTGCATTCCACAACCGTACTGTATTATCCATACTGCCAGAAACTACTTTTTTGCCGTCTGGTGAGAAGGCTACACTAGTAACAGCAGAATTATGACCTTGCCATGGTTTTCCTATCCTTTTACCTGTCTCTGCGTTCCACAGCCGCACTGTATAATCCCAACTACCAGAAGCTACTTTTCTGCCATCTGATGAGAAGGCCACACTAGTAACAGCAGAATTATGACCTCGCCATGGCTCTCCTATAGCTTTGCCTGTCTCTGCATCCCACAGCCGCACTGTAGTGTCTTCACTGCCAGAAACTACTTTCTTGCCATCTGATGAAAAGGCTACACTATTAACATCATCACTATGACCTTGTAAAGATTCTCCTATCCCTTTACCTGTCTCTGCATCCCACAGCCGCACTGTTTCATCCCTACTACCAGAAGCTACTTTCTTACCATCTGGCGAGAAGGCCACACTAGTAACAGCAGAATTATGACCTCGCCATGGCTCTCCTATAGCTTTGCCTGTTTCCGCATCCCACAGCCGCACTGTAGTGTCTCCACTGCCAGAAACTATTTTTTTGTCGGGTGAGAAGGCTACACTAGTAACAGGAAAATTATGACCTTGCCATGACTCTCCTATCTCTTTGCCTGTCTCTGTATCCCAAAAATGCACTGTTTTATCCTCACTGCCAGAAACTACTTTTTTGCTGTCTGGTGAGAAGGCTACACTAGTAACAACAGAATTATGACCTCGCCATGACTCTCCTATAGGTTTGCCTGTCTCCACATCCCACAGATGTACTGTAGTGTCCCTACTGCCAGAAACTACTTTTTTGCCGTCTGGTGAGAAGGCTACGCTAGTAACATCATCACTATGATCCTGCCACGGTTCTCCTATAGCTTTGCCTGTCTCTGCATCCCACAACCGTACTGTATTATCCACACTGCCAGAAACTACTTTTTTGCCGTCTGGTGAGAAAGCCACACTAGTAACAGCACAATTATGACCTTGCCACGGTTCTCCTATAACTTTGCCTGTCTCTGCATCCCACAGATGCACTGTAGTGTCCCTACTGCCAGAAACTATTTTTTCACCGTCTGGTGAGAAGGCTACACTAGTAACATCATCACTATGACCCTGCCACGGCTCTCCTATAGATTTGTTTGCCTCTACGTCCCACAGGCGCACAGTATTATCCCTACTGCCAGAAACCACTTTTTTGCCGCTTGGTGAGAAGGCTACGCTAGTAACATCTGGAATTACGCAGGAGGGAAAATAAAGTAAAATAGGGCTCAATCAAAACCAAGGAGCCCTAAGATGAGTCTAACACAAAGGATAGTTAAAGCACTAGAAGCCATATTGAAAGCAGTTGAGGCAAGTGGTTCTTCAGCCATGGCAGATGGAATGGACTGTGCACACGATACTATCTATAGAGCATTGTTAATAGACTCGATTTTAGCAAAGGTAAGTGAGATAGCCATAGGCTTAAAAATGCTGGTAGGTGGACTTGAAGGGGGCTACTTGGTTCTTGATGATACAGTAATAGCCAGATCAGGAAGGGGAAAAATGTGGCTACCGAAATTACGAGATGGCAATGGACACTATTGCTATGGTTTCGGGATAGTGCTGCTGATCTGGACAGATGGTAAAGTGCGAATACCGTTAAAGATCAAACTTTACTTTGGAGAGGTAAGTAAGCAAGAACTAGCATTGGAGCTATTAGCATGGGCAAAAGAAAAAGGGCTAAAACCTGATTATGTACTATTTGACTCATGGTACGGTTCAAAGAAGATTCTGAAGCAGATACATGCCTACGGTTGGTCGTTTGTGACGCGATTAAAGAGGAACAGAGTGCTGCGAGGAAAGCAGTTGAAAAGGCATAGAGGACCCTACTGGACAAAAGTAGGAAAGCTAAGAGGAATGGACTTTGAAGTGAAGATAGTGAGGAGAGGGAAGAAATACTATGTGACAAACGATTTAGAGCTAGAGGACAAAGAGATAATAGGGCATTATAAGGTGAGACAGGGAATAGAAGAGGTGATAAGAGGGCTAAAGCAAGAGCTAGGGTGGCAAGGATTCAGATATAGAACAGAACAAACAATAGGAGGGCATTTAGGGTTAGGAGTAGTAGCTTATGGGCTTATAGAGGTAGCTCGTAGAGAGAGCAAGCAATCATTTTACAGATACCGTAGGGGACTAATCTCTGGTCGCATTGACCCACCTCTAGACCTTCTGGACTCGCTTCCTCAAGCTGCGTAATTCCAGTAACATCATCACTATGACCTTGCCATGGCTCTCCTATAGATTTGCCTGTCTCTAAGTTCCACAATTGTACTGTATAATCCCAGCTGCCAGAAACTACTTTTTTGCCATCTGGTGAGAAGGCTACACTAGTAACAGCAGAATTATGACCTTACCATGGCTCTCCTATCCCTTTGCCTGTCTCTGCATCCCACAAACGCAATGTATCATCCCAGCTACCAGAAACTACTTTTTTGCTATCTGGTGAGAAGGCTACACTAGTAACATCATTACCATGACCTTGCCATGGCTCTCCTATAGATTTGTCTGTCTCTACATCCCAAAAACGCAATGTTCTGTCCCAACTACCAGAAACTACTTTTTTGCCATCTGGTGAGAAGGCCACACTAGTAACAGCAGAATTATGACCTTGCCATGGCTCTCCTATAGATTTGCCTGTCTCTACATCCCACAAACGCAATGTTTTATCCAAACTACCAGAAACCACTTTTTTACCATTTGGTGAGAAGGCTATACCATAAACATACAAACTATGACCTTGCCATGGCTCTCCTATAGATTTACCTGTCTCTGTATCCCACAAACGCAATGTATCATCCCTACTACCAGAAACTACTTTCTTGCCATCTGGTGAAAAGGCTAAGCTATTAACAAAAAAACTATGACCTTGCCATGGTTCTCCTATCCTTTTACCTGTTTCTACATCCCACAACCACACTGTATCATCCCTGCCACCAGAAACCACTTTTTTGCCGTCTGGTGAAAAAGCTACACTATTAATCTCATCACTATGGCCTCTCCATGGTTCCCCTATAGTTTTGCCTGTTTCTACAACCCACAACCGCACTGTTTTATCCCAACTACCAGAAACTACTTTTTTACCGTCTGGTGAGAAGGCTACACTAGTAACATCATCACTATGACCCTGCCACGGTTCTCCTATAGCTTTGTTTGCCTCTACGTCCCACAGACGCACTGTTTTATCCACACTGCCAGAAACCACTTTTTTGCCGTCTGGTGAGAAGGCTACGCTAGTAACATCATCACTATGACCTTGTAATGGTTTTCCTATCCTTTTACCTGTTTCTGCATCCCACAAACGCAATGTTTTATCCCAACTACCAGAAACCACTTTTTTGCCATCTGGTGAGAAGGCTACGCTAGAAACCCAAGAACTATGACCTTGCAATGTTGTATTAAGATGACCTCGTGTCTGTAAGGCACGTAGTACATTACTAGTGCTTTCCTCACCTTCTTTTATTTTAGCAGCTTGCACAGCTAGCAATGCTGCAACATCTGCATAACCATTGACTAGCCCAGGTTTTTGTAGCACTGTTAATGTCTGTGCGGCCAACTGACGAACTAGTGCTATATCAGCTTGTTCTTTTGCCTTTTTTTGTGCTGTTCCAGCATTAATACCAAAAAATGTAGCTAAACTAGTCAAGACAAGAGCAATAATAGCAAAAGTACTCACCGCAAGTATAATTCTTCGTTGCAAACGCCTTTTTTTGTCAACTTCTTCTTTTTCATATAAACTACTAGCTCGAATAAACTCTTGCTCAGTTTCTTCAAGCTGTTCTTGGTGACTTTGTAAGTACTCCTCGGCTTGCAAAAGCTGTCTACCCCTTAGCAACATACTGTTGTCTTTCTTATTATTTTTCCACTCTTCTACTATAGGGCGCAAACGATTCTGCCATATCCTAAAATCCCTATCAGTATCCACCCATCCCCGAAGCTGCGGCCAACTACGAATCAAAGCTTCATGAATAACTTCAACAGCTTCCTCTTTAGTAGTCACTAACCTTTCATCTGCTAGTCTAGTAACTAAATCCCAATTCTGTTCCCCTATTTGTTCTTTACTACTAACTTGCCTAGTATCTTCTGTACCTTCCCCCGGTCTTACCAACTGAGTAAAAATATGTTTCAAGCGGTCCTGTTTTTCAGGTGAAAACTTATCGAGAACCTTCTCAGCATGCACAGCCAGAGCACCCTCAACCTTACCAATATCTTGATAGCCTTCATGTGTCAATTGTCTCTCAATTTGCTTGTCCCAAAGCGAAGTAAGCGCAAACTCTAACAAAGGCAAACGACCAGCAATATCCTTTTCGTCTTTACTGGTAAGCACATCATCTAAAATAGTCTTTGTTAAACCTGCCTCTAACTTAACGCCCTCCTTTTCAGCAGGCTTTTCTATAACTTCACACAGCTCCTCACGACTCATAGCAGTAAGCATTAGCGTGGCTTCAGTAAGTTCCTTCCCAAATTCAGAGTGCCCTAAAGAATGACTTACAAAATCCGAACGCATAGTCAAAAGCAACTTAAAGCGCTTTAAGCCTTTTTGTGTTGCCTCGACCAGATGGTCTAAAAATCTGTGCTGTAAGTCTTTGTTGCCAGTTAGAGTAAAGAGTTCTTCAAATTGGTCAATAATTAGCAGTAGAGATTTATTATGCTTACTTAGAATCTTGTCTACTACATCAATTAGCTGAAATTTATTGTCAGTATTTTGGAAATCCTTAACATAATCTTTTACCTCTTTTATTTTCTCTCTCTCACTAAATTTTTCTTCTAAATAGTCAATAAGCACACTAGCTAAATTCTTAAAGGGTTCTCTATGCGGCCTAAAGTCAGCCACAATCCACTCTTCTTTACTTAACTGTGGTAACAAACCAGCAAAAACCACCGAAGACTTACCACTACCACTATTACCTATCAAAGCTACTAAAGGCTTATCATTAACTGCTGTAAGAAGTTGTTCTGTAAACTTTTCACGACCAAAAAAGTAGTCCTTGTCTTCTTCTCGAAAAGCAGCTAGACCTTTATAAGGACAAGGAGGGATTTCTGGCTCTTTGTCAATATCAGAAGTTGAAACCTCTACCTCTTTGTTAGCATCAGGCGTTACCTCTTTTTGCTGAATTTTTTCTTGAAATGCTAGCAACTCAGGGTTTTTAGGGTTTGCTTCTATTGCAGCTTTAATTAAGTCTTCTATCCAGCCTTCAGACTGAGCTATGTTTACAAGCTGAAAAGCATCATCAAACAAGCTACCTGTTGCAGAAATGGTTTCCAAATTTTTCTAAAAGCGAAACTTAAGCATTTGTGTTAACTTCTGCTTGCTAGGAAAGGCTTTAGTGAGTGCTAAGACTAATTCTTAGTTTTGCTCTCCAGTTAACGCCACAAAGACATTATACTAAAAACAGATCAAGTGCGAAGCAATTGCTCCGAGCTTCGCTGATTTCTTGGATTGGTGTCTCAAATCCATAGTATCAAGAGTTTGACCTAGAAAAATAATGTCTTGTGGGAAAGCTATTTTAAGATGCAAGAAGTCGTTTATATCGGTCAATATCGTCTTTTTGCAACTCCTTTCCAGAAGGTGAAATTTGATTGTCATCCTAAACTTAGAAACTCAAAAATCTGGGATTTACCCCTATGAAGTGGTCAAGTAACTAAACGGGGGTTCAAACTGCAAAGCACAGAGGGCAAATTTTTCAAAATGATCAGTTTACCTGATATTGACCGAGTGATTCTCAATTTAAATTTTAATATTTGCGTCTGGAACAAATTTTAGCTGACTAGGTCAAACTCTTGATAGTATAACAATACAAATTTTGTCAAACTGAATCTAGGTTTTCGTTTGTGGCATTAATATAGTGCTCCAGAAAAGTTTTTTCCCTAGAGAAAAACCCCATCTGTGAGTATGTCATTCTGAGGAGTATAACGACAAAGAATCTCAGACAGCGTTAACGCTCGAGAGATCCTTCACTGCGTTCAGGATGACACTCCTCGCGTTGATAAAGCAGATATTTATCTGGACATCTATAAGTCAACGCCTTAGTAAGCGTCGCAGTTCAGGAATCTTTAAAAGATAACCTAAAAAAACATAGGTAGCAAGCCCACTACCCCCTGCTACAATTAGCTGTAGCAAATAATCTACTTGCTGCTTATTAAATGCTGGCAAAAATTTCAAAACTAAAAAAGCTACTGCTGTCGCAAGTAGTGCAGAAAACCAAACTTTGTAACTGTGTTTGATAAAGGCCTTTATATCTAGACCTTCATTACGCCAAATAAGCTTTATAAGCACAATCATTTGTAGCCACGCCACTATAGCAGTACTCCAAGACAAACTAGCAATGCCATAACGTGGAGCTAGTAAGTAATAAAGCACCCCATTTAGTAAGGTGAATATTAAAACTATAATAATAGGGGTGCGTACTTGCTTGCGTATGTAAAAGGGTCTGATGAGCAAATTATTTAGTCCTAAAGGGAAAATAGCTATGCCCAAAGGAGCTAATGCGATTATGGTATAGGCAATACTTTGTAGCTGTCCTTCTGCAGGATACCAATTCCAAATCAAACTTACACTAGGTTCAGCTAAGATAAACAGTAAGAGCCCTACTGGAGTACACAAAAAACTTATAAATTGTAAGCCTGAAAGCAAAGTGCCCTTGAATTCATGGGGTGCTTTGGTAGCATTTGCACTCAGCCTCGAGTAAAAAGCTAAAGCAGGTGAAACAGCAAAAAGTCCCATAACCAAGCTTAAAACAAGGTTAGCATTCTCATAAGCAGTTACACTACCTATAGACATACCACTAAGCAGATTAGTAGAGACAACATTTAAAACCTGCCTAGCACTTGTACTAAAAGCAAAAGGCAACATAAGTAAAAGAATTGACATAAGCTGGGGATGCCAAAAGCTTTTTAGACGTGGTAAGAGTTGATAATGCCAAAGTGAAGGAAGCTGTACTAAAAATTGTACTAAGCTACCCAAAACCATGCCTAAGGTGAGCATCTCAATTCTTGCAGGAAATAAAATTATGGCAAATATTACCGTTATATTTAGTGCTACGGGCGACCAAGCAGGTGCAAAGAAACGCTCTTCTGCGTTAAGTATACCCATAGCCAAAGCCGAAAAAGAAACACCACTTAAAAAAGGAAAAATTAGTCTAGTAAGTGCAACAGTTAGGTCGTAATCAATGTTAGAGTTATCTGCTAATAGTAAATCTACTAGATAAGGAGCTAACCAAAGTGCTAGAACCAGTAATAGATTATTTATTAATCCCAAAAATATAAAAAGAGCACTCACTAGTTTTTTAGCCTCTTCTCTTTCTAGAGAAGAGTACGTTGGCACAAAAGAATTTATCAGTGCTCCCTCGGCCAACAATTCCCTAAAAAGATTTGGGATTTTCCAAGCCACAAGGAAGCTATCTGTTAAGTTGCTAGGGAAAAATTGTATTAGTAAAGAAGTGCGCAGTAAACCCGTTATGCGACTGGCAAGCGTGCCTAGCATAAGAGTTAGGGCAGCTCGAGCACTACTAGTTTTGTTAGAATTATAAGTAATCTTATCTTTAATCTTATCCCTCATTATGCCTGCTTTAAAAAGCTACGCTTAAAGCTATTTGGTTCCTGACTCTAAACTTGCTATTACATAACCTTTTAAGGATATCATAGTAATATGCAACTACACCTTATGGGCTCCTATAAAAACTTACCTCAAGAATGTGAGCCATCTAAGATTTTTCTAGCAAACTTGTTAATAATTTTCGGAAGGACTTTATGAAAGGACTTATACTTGCTGCTGGTTTAGGTACGCGCTTAAGACCTATAACTAGTTTGAGACCTAAACCTCTTATTACTGTTGCTAATAAACCTATTATCTTACATGCTGTAGATAACCTAGTTGATGTAGGTATTACAAACATTGGTATTGTGGTAAGCCCTCTAACCAAAACTTACTTAAAAGCCACACTTGAAGATTATCCTCATGCCAACTTTAATTATATATTACAAGATCCACCTGAAGGATTGGCCCATGCAGTAAAAGTCTCACAGGATTTTTTGGGTGATGAACCTTTTATGATGTATTTAGGTGACAATCTTTTTGAACAAGGAGTTACAGCTTTTAAAAAAGCTTTTGAATCCCAAAAATGCAATGCTATCTTAGCACTTACAAAAGTAGATAACCCGAAGGCTTTTGGAGTTGCCGTAGTTGAAAAAGAGCGTGTTACCTCACTAGTTGAGAAACCTGCCAATCCTCCTAGTAATTTGGCAGTAGCAGGTGTTTATGTCTTTGACCCTAGCATACATGAAGTAATTGACGCCTTGCCACGCGGTGCTAAAAACGAGTTTCAAATTACTGATGCTATACAAGCCTTAATAACCAAAGGAGGTATGGTTTCATCAGTAGAAGTACAAGGATGGTGGAAAGATACAGGCAAACCTGAAGACATTCTTGATGCTAATCGCTTGCTACTGCTAAAAATCAAAGATAAACGTTTGGGAGAAGTTATAAGCTGCAATATTGTGGGGGATGTAGTGATAGAAACTGGGGCAACTATTAAGAATTCTAAAATTGTAGGACCCGCTATTATTGGCAAAAAAGCTCATATAGAAAACGCTTACATTGGACCTTTTACTAGTATTGGCGAAGACACTAGGATTATTGATGCCGAGGTGGAATATGCTGTTATTGAACAAAGAAGTCATATAACATGTGTTAAAACAAGGTTACAATCAAGCTTAATAGGTGCAGATGTAAAGGTTACTAGCCGTGATAGTAGGCCCAAAACGCATCAACTTGTAATAGGAGATAAAAGCTTAGCTTATTTGAATGAATAAGTGCCTAGAGTAGATATAGGTGAATATCTTTTGAAATTCAAAATAGTAACTAGAAGCCAGTAGTGAGTAAGGTTTAGTATACTGACTAATAGTTACTGTCCACTAACTACTTCTAAACACTAATTACTCCAGAGATATTCACAAGAACTTTTACGCCTTTGTGCAGCTATTGACAATTTTCTGCTGAGGGCTCATAATACTAAAAGTTTTTTATGCCAGCTAATTCATTAGTTGAGCTTTAACTAGAAAGTGAGGTTTATAAATGAATAAAGAAAGTACAGTAAGTTTCTACATTAAACAACAGCCTCGCTTTGTAAAAGGCTAATAATAAAAGACCTAGCGTAGGTTGTTCTTCTCACTAATACAAAATCAAAAATTTTTGTTCTAAACATGTAATTAACAGGGTCATGTTTTTTTGCTAATTACTAGCTACTAATTCATTGCCTATTGAATGAGAGAAAATGATCTTTGAATTCTTGCAAAATGCCATAGTACAAATTAAACAAGATATTGAAAATATAGAAATTGTTAAGGCTGCTCTTTATGCTAGTTCCCTTGGAACTATTCTTTATTTTCTGCGCTTTTTACCTGCTCGAGCCCTTAACTTAATTACCCGTTTAGCTGTCTATTCTATAGAAGTCAATAATAATGACCCAGCCTATGTGTGGTTGCAAAAGTGGCTTTCTAAGCACACCTTTAGTAAACGCGCTCGTCATCTAGTAGTAAGCACTAACAAGTATCGTGAAGTTGATGATGATGGCTATGAATCCCATGAACGAAATGAAGATGAGGTAAATATTGCCTACAAGCCAGATGTGGGCAGATACCTCATGTACTATAAACGTTTCCCTATCCTGCTTAGCATTGATCGTGAGCGCATAGAGGAACGTAATATGTATGCCGAGAGCTTAAGATTTACTGCTCTTTTTCGCAAAAAACTTCTCAAGGAGCTTGTTGGTGAGGCGTCACAATGTATCTTTTCTAATGAAAAAAAGACTATCAGTCTTTATATGGGAAAGCACGACTATTGGACTATTGTAGGAGAGAAGCCTTTTAGGCTTTTATCTTCATTAGTATACCCAAAAAGCTTAGGAGAAGGCTTACTTAATGATGCTAAGCAATTTCTTGCTAGGAAAACTTGGTATCAAGAAATGGGTATCCCTTGGCGTAGAGGTTACCTTCTCTATGGCCCACCGGGCAATGGTAAAACCTCTTTGGCTTTTGCTTTAGCCTCGGAGCTAAAGTTTGATATATATTGTCTTAACCTAGCTGGCAGTGGTGTAAATGATGATATATTACTCAGCTTGCTTAATGAGGTTCCAGAAAAAAGCATTTTACTAATAGAAGAAATCGATGAGGCTTTTAAGAAAAAGAATAAAAAAGCTGATAAGCTTCAACAACTTACCCATACTGGTTTACTAAATGCCTTAGATGGCGTCACTTCACGTGAGGGGCGCATAACCGTAATGACTACTAATTACAAAGAGTGTATTTCTCCAGCACTTATTCGTCCCGGACGGGCTGACTTACACATTTATGTAGGTAACGCCACCACAAAACAAGCTCAAGTTATGTACGAGCGCTTCTACCCAACACAAGAGGCCAAGTTTGCTCATCAGTTTGCAGCTAAGATAGCTAATCTAAGTCGTGAAGTGTCTATGGCTGAATTGCAAAATCTTTTGCTCAGTTATCAAGGAGAACCTTTGCTAACTATTGATAAGGTTTTTGACTGTCTAGGCTGCTTAGATTTGCCAACGACCAAGGATGATCTAGACAAGGCGGCATAAAAGTGGGTTTGAAGCCCCTCTTAGCAACTCACCTTTGTAGCTGTAGAAGTGAATACTAGAGGGGGTTTTTGTTTTCATCATAAAAATAAGGCTTCCATCAATTGCTCAACACTAATACCAAGTTTTTTAGCTGCTGCTTCAAAGTCAGGTGGACGAGAAGAACCTAGAGCTTGCCTTAATTCTTCTACACTTACATCTAATTTGCCAGCAGCTTTGTTGAGGTCAGGTCTTTTACCCCTCCTAGGAGTATAAGTTTGATTGCTAAGGTGTTGAGGCTCTTGAGAAGTGGAGCTAGGAGCTACGCAACCTGTCAAAACCAAAAAAGACACTAGTACTATAAACCCAAAGTTTCTCATAAAATTTTCCTTACTTAAAAGAGTAATTTGCTAAAGTTTTATCCTAAACAGAAGGTGTTTTCCCTATCTGAGTTTAGTTATCTTTTAAAACCTATTCGGAACTTTTTGGGCCAACTTCTTATTTCTATGGTAACGCTATCATCACCAGTACTGACTACAATATAAGAGACCTGAGTATCTGCTTCAGCAAAAAGCTGCCTTAAGGTTGCTCCAAAAGTGCCGTCACCAACTATGTAGCTACCATTCATTATCTCAGTACCACTAGTAGCAGGATCACCATCATAAAGGCTGATGTTCACCTCTATGCCATCAATGAGTCCATTAAGTAACTCTCTTAAATCTGTGTTGCGAGAGGATAAGCGTTTGGTTTGACTTTCACCATTAGCTGTAATTACTAGGTAGTCAAAGCTATCATCTCCTGCTGCATCAACAAGGGCTGAGAAGGCATCACGGAAACTAGTCTCTCCAACAGTAAATCTACTGCTAGTTACCAAAATACCACCATTTTCAGGATCACCACTAAACAGGCTTAGTTCTACAACAGTGCCATCTTCCAAGTCTTTCAGGACGGAATCTTGCTTACCTCTAAAATTACGGTTTTTGCTCCACAACTCAATAGTGTGACTAGAACCATTAGCACTTATCACAGCATAGTCGGCATCAGGAGTTGTTTTTCGCAATTCTCTCAGTGAGCTTCGTAAATTCCCCTCACCATAAATAACAGTGGTACTAGCAAGCAAGGTGCTATCTGATCCTTCTGGATCACCTTTATAGAGTTCTATAGTTACTTCATCACCCTCTTCTATTGCCAGATCTAATTCAACTAGACTTGAGACTTGCTCAACATCTGTATTTCAAAACCGTACACTCTTCACCCTTTGCAGGAAACGAATTGCGTACCCAAGGCAATTATAGATACTCAAAAAAGACCTCAATTTCTATCTGTTTTCTAAATTTGATTTTAGTTATTGATTTAGCTCGTTACTTTTTTGCAAAACCTGCTCTTCAATCCAACAAAAAATGAGAGAAAATGTCTATTATGAGCCTTTTATTTGTCATGACTTCTTCATATGGATATGACCTCACCTAGCACTGCTTTTCTGAGAGACTTTCAAACACTGCTTTGAAGCTAACTTCTTTGTTTTTTAGATTACTAGGCTTTTAAATCCATGCACTTTCCTCCCAAAATTCTGGTAGCTCTAATAGCCCTTCTGGTAAAGGCATTGCACATTCTAGTAGATACTCTAAGTATTTCTTCCCTAACTGAAATAGGCTCAGTACCCTTCTGTCTTTCCTTCTAAATTGCCCCTCCTTCCCTTCTTTTCTTGCTACAGATCCTAAATATACTATCCAGATGTATGCAAAACACGCTACCAGTAAAAGCTTTTCTAGCCTCTTGGGATTCTTTATTCGCGTTTTGTGTATGTTAAATCCTCTTGATTTCTCATCTGAAAAAAATGTCTCTATCAAACTCCTCTTTCTATACAGCTCACATGCCTCTTCTGTTAACTCCACATTTGTTACTAAATATATTGGCTCTTTATACTCTTTGCCCCACCACGCTATTATTTGTACTGGCCCATACCTCTCATTCGTGTACTCTATCCCTTCTACACTTACTTGCCCTCCCTCTTGGAATATGTCTTCTGGTTTGAATGGCTCGTTTTCTCCTTCCTCATAACAATTGATGTTTTTTGCTGCTCTTAGTATATATTCCCACTTGTACTCTTCACATTTCTTTTGGAACTCTACTCCATCAAACTCGCTGTCACCCACTACTACCACATCTAATTTCTTGTCTAAACCCTCTTCTAATTCTTGCACTAACTCGTATAACTCCTCTAGTAAAGCTATATGTTCTGCTTCACTAAAGCTTCCTTTGTTCCCTTCTCTTACTTTCCAAATTACTGGTAATGCTCTTCCTTGGTATATCACACTTATCATCAGTACTGCACAATGTTTCCCTAAACTACTTGTATCTATTGTGAATATTAAGCTTGTTTTACTTATCCCTGCTAGTATTTCTTTGATGTAAGGGAAGTACATCGTTTCTTTATTGACAGCTTTATTCCTCAACCAACGATTAAATCGCTTTGTTCGGCTTTCTGTTTTACTATTTTTATGTTTTGTGCTCTTATCTGCCATTTCATCCAACGCTATTTTTCCTGATCGAACTAGCCCTGTTATCATCAAGGCAAAAACTATTAATCGCCTCGATGATTGACCTGATATGTTTTTTTGTGCAAACTGCTTGAGTGTAGCGAATATTCTGTTATATGATTTTTGAGAATAACTCATGCCCTGCATTAATCATGTTTCAAGTAATTTTGCAATACCCTTGAAGCTCAATGTGGGGCTTTTTTATTTCGATCTGATCTACCCTTGGTTGACTTTCGCCCTTGCCCTTTGGTGTTTCCTCAATTCAAAAAAGTGTACGGTTTTGAAATCTGTATCAATATCAGATTCAGTGTCAAGCACACTATTAGGTGTTTGTGTGGTCGAGCAAGAAACTAAAAACCCAGTAACAACTAGGATTATGCCGTACAACATTGTTTTACGCACTATATACTCCTTAAATATGATTCGCTCGAGTTATTCGAACAGAACAAGGGTAATAGCTAAGCATTTAGGTTTTGTATAATTAATATTTAGGTTTTGTTTAGATGTAATTTGTGATCAAGTTAATAAATCAAATCATGACTAGATAATCAATTGCCACAAAGCGTCATTGCACCAAGCGCTCTATCAGGGCAAACCACTCTAAAACCGTGCTCGAAAGCTGTGACCACTTCCCCACGAAGGATCGAAAAAAGTAGTTTGCTCGAGACGTGCCTTCACTTGTGCAGCAGAAAAACTAGAATTTTGATTCCAAATCAGTGCTACTATTCCCGATACAAAAGGAGTCGCCATTAAAGTCCCTGTTAAACCGCTATAATTATAACTCATCCTTACATGTATAGGACTACCATAAATGACTTGATGCTCGATCACACATGCTGATCAACTAAAATTGGATTTCCGTCAGGATCAATAATAATAAAGCTTGCAGGTCCACTTGTGTCCTCTTCAGCCTCGTTCTCAAATTTCACACCTCGCTCTTTAAACGTTCGTTGAAGGTCCCGCACGTCTGTGAAAGAATCAAGTGTGTTACTGCTTTGATCCCAACCAGGATTGAAGGTTATAATGTTTTTCTCGAACATCCCCTGAAATAATCCAATTACATGATCTTCGTTTTTCATTATAAGCCAGTTTTGTTCTATGTCCCCACCAGACACTTGGAAACCCAGTTTCTCATAAAAAGACTTAGAAACTTTTATGTCTTTGACATTTAAACTTATTGAAAATGCGCCTAATTCCATACTATCTTCCTAACTTAGAACCTAAGAAGTCCTATTAACACCTAATTATAGTGACCAACCTTCGTAGAAATAACATGAGTACTATCGTAAAAACTATATTAACCTAAACCAACAACAACAAAAAACCTGCTAAACAAGTAAGAACCCACAGTGTAAAACTGTGGGTTCTTGTTAGAAAAAATCGCTCTTAAGGGTATTTATAAATAAAATCACAAGGATTCTTTTAAGGCACACCTTTTTGGTGTGTTAAATAGAAGTTTAGTTCAAAATGTTTTTATTAGCAGGAAAGTTAGAGTAGTTTTTTAATGGAAGCAGGAAGGGGCTTAACAGTTTCTTAAAAGAACTATATACCTCGACACAAAAGTTCTTATGAGTAAACTCTACTGAAAAAGATTTTTTAATAGGTATTTAGTTAAGGATAATGAGATGATGTGTGCTTTATGCTCACAAACTTCAAAGAAAACTGTAATGGTACTTAAAACTGATTCCTACGCAATGTACTTATCAATAGGAAGCTAAAGAAAATCCCTGCCTGTACCAAGATAATAGTGCTCCCACTAGGCACATCTAGAAAAAAAGAGGCAATAAGGCCACTGCTCACACTAAAAATTGCTATAAGAACACTCAAAATAGTCATGATAAAAAGAGAAGGGGACAATAAACGGGCGCTAGCAGAAGGTATAACAAGATTGGCAGCAGTTAAAATAACACCTACAAAAACCACCCCTGCTACAATAATAAGCGAGCCTATAGCAAATAGTAGATACTCCAATATTCCTACTCTGATGCCATCGCTTTGGGCAAGCTCTTCATCAAAAGTGGCGTAAGCCAAAAAAGGCCAATTAAAAATGAAAAATATAAGCGCTATAAAAGCAACAACTAAAAGTATATAAAGCTCTTCTCTACCTACAGCTAAAATTGATCCAAAGAGTACTTGCATCAAATCCGTTTGCAACTCTTTTTCACTAATGTGTATAAAAAAAATGGCTAAGGCAACAGAAACAGCAAATAAAACACCTATAATAGTGTCTGAGCTAAGTTTGGTATTTTTTCGTAACCATACAATAGCTAGAGAAACCATTGTTGTATAGGCAAAAGCAGGCCAAAGAGCTTGTTCAATACCTATAAACCATGCAAAGGCTAAACCACCAAAACTAACATGCGCTAAACCATCACCTAGAAAGGATAAACGCCTTTGCACTATAAAAACGCCTAAAAGCCCACTTAGCAAAGCTACTAGCAGCCCAGCAATTAACGCATTTTGCATAAATGGGTACTGGAAAATTTCAGTAAGCTCTTTGAGAATATTCATGGGTAACTATGGTGGTGTCCTACATGACCAAAAGCTCTTTGTAAATAGATTTCGCTCATAACCTCTTCAGGTAGGCCAAATCCGTGTATGGTGCGATTTATAATTAATACCTTACTAGCATGATAACGGGCAGCAGCAAGATCGTGAGTAATCATTATAATTGTTGGTTTTATATCGCCTAAATATTCATTTTGATAATTTTCTAAAAGGTCATAAAGATCATTTTCTGCTAGGAAGTCTACTCCAGTAGCAGGCTCATCAAGAAAGACAATTTTAGGGTTACTTACTAAAGCCCTTGCAAGAAAAACTCTTTGCAATTCCCCTCCAGAAAGTTCTGCTAGGGCATGTTTAAGTAGTTTTTCTGCCCCTACTTTCTTAAGTGCATAAGTAGCTTCTTCAATTTCTGCTTTTTTAGCACGTGCTACCCACTTATGCCTTAAGCCAGAAATCACTAATTCTAAAGTAGTAGCAGGGAACGAACGATCAAAAGTTTTTAGCTGGGGAACATAGCCTATTTGCTTAAAATTTTTACCAACAGAGTCATTAAAAACAGTAACTTTACCTCTACTTGGTTTTAATATTCCCAAAGCTAATTTTATTAGGGTGGATTTACCTGCACCGTTAGGACCTATAATGGCTAGGAATTCCTCAGCATCTAACTGAAAACTAATATTTTTCAAAACTTCGACTTGCCCAAATTTTACATTTACTTGCTCAAAATCTATAACTATTTTGTTAATATTTACAACTCATATACAACCAGAAAGTTCTACACTCTATTTTTCTTTTAGTTTAAGGAGGTCTTGATATGCCTCATCTAAGCTAGCTTCGCTCATCAATGCATCTTCTAGCAAATCACTTAGCTGTTTCAGTTTATCTTTCATTTGTAACAAATTAGCAATGTCGTTAAAGATTTGCTTTTCTTCAAAAAGTATAAAATCACCATCAAGAAACTTTTTAACAAGTTTCTTAACTTCTGCAGGATTATGTGACATACTGAATCTCCATTAATTTTTCAAGATTATTTTAAAGCCTCTGCAATTATATTAGCATTGTAACGCAAAAGGTCTTGGTAGCTTTCAGTTTCAGCTCTACCACCTATAGGATCTAGCAAAAACAGTTTTATGCCAGCTTCCTCAGCTACTACTTCTGCAGCTCGAGCTGACAATTGCACTTCACTAAAAATAGCTTTAGCACCAGCTTTTTCAATTTCTGCTAAAGCATAGGCTAAATACTTAGGGGTAGCACCTTGCCCCGGTGAGGGTTCAATCTCTACTACTAGATTTAAATTATAACGTCTAGCAAAATAAGGCCAAGCACTATGAAAGGGCACAAAGGCAGCACCTTGCACAGGTCCCAATAGTTCTTTAAGCTCTTCATCTAAATCTTTTAGTTCTGCCACAAGGTTTCCAGCATTAGTTATATAGCTAGTAGCATTTGCTTCATCCATTTCAATAAGTTGGCTAGCAATGATTGTTGCAGCACTCATCATAGCAACAGGATCAAGCCAAATATGAGGATTAACCTTTTTGTCTCCATGAGCATGGATATCGATTTCTTTGAAATCACCACTATCTTCTACCTCAGCATCATGTTCATCATGGCCTTCAGAGCCGTAATTGTTCCGTCCACTACCTAAAATTGGCTTAGTGGTTGCAAGCTCCAAAATTTTTATAACTTTAGCTTCTGAACCACTAGACTTAACCAAGTCATATAGCCATTTCTATATAAAATGATGTGTATAGCCACACAAGTTAAACCAACCTTTGAGATCCTTTAAGGTAATACTAATAGTAGCTATCTTTACAGCAGCTGACAAACTTTTCAAACACTTGCCACCTAGCTTCCTTAAAATATCTTTGATCTTTGAAAAACTATTCTCTATAGGCGATAAATCTGGTGAATATGTTGGCAAGTACATTAGCTTTGCTCCTCTAGCTTCTATATCTTCTCTTACCTTTGCTCCCAAATGCACCTTGCTATTATCCATCATCACTATTTGTCCTTCACTCAAACTTGGAGCTAAGCACTCCTTTATGTAAGTCTCAAACACTTCTCCCGTTGTGTTTCCATCGACTAACAGTGATGTTGTTACTCCCTCTAATGATAAAGACGCCAAAAGACTATAATGCTTCCCAGTCCGTTTGTCTGCTCCTACATAAGCCCTCTCACCTAATTCAGATCTTGCATATTCCCTTTTCATATCCAGCCATGTAGCACTTTCATCCACAAAGACAAATTTCTTAGGATCAAGCTTTTTACTAGCAGCAACCCATGCCCATCTTTGACCTTCATCACGCTTAGGATTTACGTAAGTTTTCTTCTTTCTGGTAATCTTTAAACGAGCTAAGGTACGCCACACAGCACTAATTCCTATTTTGATACCAGTACTTTCTTCAAACAACTGACAATATTCAGCTAAGGTAGCATCTGGATGATCTTTGACAAGTTTTCTTACTTGAGGGTACAGAGTTGGAGTTACTTTGGCTTGAGGACCTGGAGGAGAAGTAGGTATAAGGTGTCCTTTCTCTCTTTGCTGTTTTAACCAGCGACTGAGCGTAGCTAAACCTATATCAAAAGTATCTGCTACCTCTTCTTGGTTTCTTCCTTTTTCTATAACTGCTGCAACTGCTCTTTTTCTTAAATCTACTGAGTAGGCCATAATTACTCATTTTACCTCATTTGCTAAGAAAACAGCTATATATCCATTCATCTATAATCCCATTTAAAATAACAAGGTCTGCTGTATTTAATTGGATTGCTGTATTAGGAGAAGGGTCAAAGTAGTGTGGCGAAGACCCTGCTGGTAAAAGGTTAATCACTTCAGCTCCGGGAGCAATTTGTTTTGCCAAACTATAATAAGGGTGAAAGGTAGTGATTATTTTCTGAGCGAAGGTGTTGGGGGGCAGAAAAACAAATGAAACTACAAAAATTAAGAGTGTTTTCTTCACAATTTCTCCAAATGCGTTTAAACGATAATGATAAAGCATTATCATTAATTGAAGCTTATATTAAGTTAACTTTGAATAGTTGTCAATCTATAGTATAGCTAATTGGGCACTGCTCAAAGTACTTATTTTAATCCTAATATTTAAAAACCCTAGAGGGTCTCTTGATAACCCTCTGCATCAAGAAGTTTGCTTATCTCAACTGGATCACTCATTTTAATTTTAATGATCCAACCATTTTCAAATGGAGATTCGTTAATGATTTCAGGATTGCTTTCCAGTTCACTATTAGCCTCAATCACTTCTCCACTAACAGGGGCATAAAGATCTGATGTGGCTTTGACAGACTCTATAATACCAAAACCCTCGCTTTCGCTAAGTACACGACCAACCTTAGGCAATTCAATAAAAACTACATCACCAAGCGCATCTTGGGCATGTTCGGTGATCCCTATTGTGGCAGTGCCATCACCATTATCTTTAAGCCATTCATGACTAGGCGCGTACTTCAGATCATTAGGAGTATTCATTCTTCCTTCCTTTTCAAGACAAATTTTATTACCTCCTTCCATTATTATAAGACAATTCTGATTCTAACTAATTGCTTAGAGCAACCTAAGTTTTTGGAAACTGTCATTTCCCTACACATGCTGCGCTAATCATCAAAATACCACTGACATTCCTATGAAATGTAGGTGCAAAATTTTGCGTCTTTAAAGCGCACAAGCACATCCTTATGCGTACACATACTTTAATAGTGCGCCAGTTTCCCAAAAGCAACAATCAGATTCTTTATCATATGGAAGATCCTTCGCTACTTTCAGGATGACACCTCTTGTTTTGACAAAACAAGGATTTATCTGGACATCTATACCTAATTTGAATTCCAACAAAAATTTATATGATTTTATGATTAGGCCTATCACTGTTGCAATCGTAATAATTTATGCAGTAGAATTCTTTCAGTGCGTCCTCTCCGTTTGGAAGTCTCTGGCTTTATGCCCTTCAAAGATAGGCAAACTATAGAGTTTGCTGACTTAACTCTTTTTGCTATTTGTGGACCTACTGGCTCAGGTAAGTCTACTGTTCTAGATGCCATTGTTTATAGTCTTTATGGGCAAACACCACGTCTTGGTAAAAGGGGCATGAGTGAGCTTATTAATCCTAATAGTGACAAGCTCAGCGTGACATTTGATTTCGAAGTTCGCGATGATTTCTATCGTGTGGTGAGGGTATTAACAAAAAGAAAATCAGGCCTCGAGCTAAGACTCTACCAACAAGATGAAGATGCTGACTGGAAACAGATTCCTGAGGTTAGCACCAAAGAAATCAACTATAAACTCACGCAAATTATTGGCTTAGCTTATGAAGATTTTATTCGAGCAGTACTACTACCTCAAGGGGCTTTTGACAGCTTTTTGCGTGGTCAAGCAAGGGAAAGACGCGATTTACTTATTAAGTTACTAAACTTAGAGCGCATCCCACACATAATGCAACTAGCAAATGAAAAGTCCAAATCAGCAGCCGAGAAAATTAGCTTTGTTGAAAAAGAGTTAGAGCGATTTAGTGCTATAAACGAAGCTGCTATAGAAAACTTGCAAGAAGAGAAACGAAGTCTAAAAGAGCAGGAAAAAATCTCTAAGGAGAAGCTTACGGAGCAAGCAAAAATCTTGAGCGAGCTAGAAAAACTCAAACAGCTCTTTGATGAAAAGAGTTCTTTTGAAAAAAGGTTGTTAGAACTCGAAGGTCAAAATGCTTTTATAGAGGAAAAGCGAAAAAGATTAAGCCTAGCAAAGCAGGCTACACCGCTTTTAAAACCCTTAGCCGATTTTGAGCAGTTACAGGAACAGTTAACAAGCTTAGAAACCAAAATAAAGGAATTAGCTCCTCAGCTTAAAGAGTATAAGGAAGTTGCAAAAAAAGCTCGAGCAACTCTAGCAGAAGCTAAAGACAAACGTAATAAGCGCATACCTGAAATAGATTCTCAGCTTGAAAGTTTAGCAAGTGTTAGCTCAGAACTCGAGCAGCTTAAAGCTTTGGGTGGGGAAATGGCTTTAGCCAAACAAGCTGTGCCAGAAGTATCTTATAGTGCAGAAGCTTGGCAGAATCATCAAGTGCAGTTAGGGCAGTTAGAAAAGCTTACCAGTGCTCGTAAGCAGCTTGAAAAACTTAAAAAGAGTGTTGCAAAAAGTTTAGACACTTTACAAAAAAACTTAGAAAGTAACATAAAAACCACCCAAAAAGCAGGAGAAGCACGTCTAAGTCAAGTCAAAAAGAATCTTGAAAAAGCTAAGCAAGACTTAACTATTGCCAAAACAGAAACTAAGAAAACGAATAAAGGCTTAAACAAGCTAGAAATTCTTTTGGCAGGATTAACAGAACAAGGCAAAGCATTGCGTAAAGATTTTGAGGTAGCTGAAAAGGATTATACAGAAGCTGAGATAGCCAACCGTGCTTTGGCCTTACGTCAACACCTTCATGATGGTGACACTTGTCCTGTTTGTGAGCAGACTATTGATAATCTACCTGTTGCACAAGTGGAGGCTGATTTAAAAGCTCTTAATGAGGCACAAAATGAAGCAAAAAAAGCTTTGGATAAAGCTATTGATGATTATAAAGATGCAAACAGTCAAAATAAGCTACTAAAGGAAAAAGCTATTGATCATAAAGAGAAGGTCAAAACTTCTGAAGAAGAATTAAAAGCAGCTCAAGAAACCTATAATCAAGCTGAAAAAGAAGTTGATCTCGAGCTAAAAGAGGCCAAGCAAAAGGCTGATGAGGAACTGAAAGCTGCTGAAGCAGAAGCTAACGAGCAAATTCAAGAAGCAGAGCAAATCTTAAAAGATTTAGAAAAGCCTTTTGGCAATTTTGATTCATTAGATGAACAAGCTTTGCAAGCTAGCCTAAATCAAAAAGGTAAACTGCTGCTAGCTGATTTTGCACTCCTAATAAGTAAAAAAACTAGCGGCTTAGATCCAGAGAAAGCACCTGCAAAGCTAAAAAGAGAAAAGAATTCTCTAGAAAAGGCACTAGGGACAGCCCTCGAGCATCTTGATGAGATTAGCAGTAATCTTAATAAGCTCGAGCAAAACCATATAACCTTAACTACACAACAAGAAGGTTTGCAAGAAAGCCTTGCCAGAGAGACAAAAGCACTTGATCAACTTTTAGAGCAGGCAGGCTTCCAAAGTGCAAAAGAAGTACACACAGCCTTTTTAGATCAGGCTGAAAAAGAAAGCCTACAAGAAGAACTTGAGGTCTTTGACAATTCTAAACGGGATTTTGGTAAGAAATTGACTGAATTAAACGAGAAAATTGCCGGGCGTGATTTTGATAAAGAGCAATATGAAAGTTTGAGCAGTGAGAAAAATAGTGCTGAACTCGAGCGTGAAAAAATAATAGAGCGCTTAGGTAGTATCGAAAGCGAAATAAAAGAAGCTCAAGATAAGCTTAAGCATAAACTTGAACTAGAAAATGAGCTAAAAGCTAATCAAGAAATATATGAAGTTTATTCTCAATTAGGGCAAGATTTAAAGGGCGACAATTTCCAGAAATACCTTGTGCGCCGTGTACAGGAGAGACTTTCTTTAAGAGCTTCTAACATCCTGCGTGAAACAAGCCGTGGACGCTACGATCTTTACTTCCAAAAAGATGAGTATTTTGTATCTGATGCATGGCACGGTGGCGAGTTGCGTAGCATTAAAAATTTATCTGGTGGTGAAACTTTTATGGCTAGTTTAGCTCTTTCTTTAGCTTTATCTGAAACTATTGCTAGCAATACCGTTCTAGGAGCGCTTTTTTTAGACGAAGGCTTTGGTACCCTTGATGCTGAAAGCCTTGATACTGTAGCTGGGGTATTAGAAAACTTAAGTTCACAAGGACGTATGGTGGGCATCATTAGTCACGTCAACGAACTTACTGAGAGGGTTCCTGATAGGCTTAAGGTGATTAAAAGTAATGAAGGGTCTTGGCTCGAGTGGGATGTTTGAGATTAAATGTTATAAATTAGTAGAATCATATGGCTAAGAAATCTCGTAAAAAGCGTAAAGACTCCAAGGTTGTAAATGTTCCTGCTATTACCCTCTTGCGTTCTAAGCTTGACAAATGGCTAAGTTCTGAAGAAATTCTACAAGCCTCAGAAACTGAACTTAAAAATCAATTAGAAGACATGCAGCAGGGAATTAAACTAGAAAACTTCTTTCCTATTTTTTTAGGAAGATACCATAATGCTAGCAAAGAAGTTCAGAGACTGCTTGATGAGCACTTACCTAAATGGCTAGAGGCCCAAGGTTATGTAGATGATCTTTATGAATTAGTTAAAAATCACAAAATAACTGGAAGAGAAAGAGAAACTGCATTTCTATGGTTAGCCCAAGCAGGAGCTGAAATAACTCAGCTTCAAGAACTCGAGCTTGCCTCACCCTTCTACAAAGCCTTTGAAGTTGGCGATGAGTGGCAAAGTATGTTAATAATATGTTATTACATTGATCACCGTAAAAAACTTGCTACAGGAATAAATTTTCTTATTGATGGGAATCCTCCTTGGTATGGCTCAGTTAAGGATGCTTGGCCGCTGCCTAAAAAATCACCTGAGAAACTTATTGAAGCCTTTCTTAAACGTATGCGCAACACACGTATTCACAGAGAGCTTGAAGAAATAGAGGAAAGCGAGGCCAAAACACTAATAACTGAAGCGCTTTTAGCTAACAGGGAACGAGGCATTCGCTTATCGCACGATTCTATACGCTTGCGAGAACCTATTTTGACTCATGTCCTAGCATTAGAAGGTGGCGAAGACACCCCAGAATTTGATGTAGAGGATTTTGATGAGCTTTGCTCAGATGAATTTGGCAAGAGTGCTGATGATATTGTGCACTATGAGCAAACAGTTGGCCGTCTTATAGAAGGAGATGATGGCGAAGAAATTTTTATAGATGCTAAAACTGCTAAGAAAATGATGGAAGAAGAAGGCTATTTTGATGAACCTGACGATGACAAATAACTAACTTCCACAAATTTTTTACACTCAGGTCAAAGTCAGATTTTCATGAGCGTGTAAAGTTAAAGGTACCTTCTTCAGGGTTTGTTCCTTCACGTTTATAAGTGCCTTTAAAACCATTTTCAGTGAACTTACCTTCTAAAACAATACGCCACTCTTCAAGCAAATTACTCTCTGTTGCTATACACCTAAGTTCTCTATTAGCTGTAAGATCTCCACAAGTAAAGCGTTGCTCAAAATCATAATATCCTTCTTTAGGTTTTAACTCTACCCAAAATTGACCTAGTGTGTTTGACCAACCTATATCAAGCCATTTTTCAAGATTCTGTTGATTAGGAGAGGTAAGTTGTATATTACCTTCATAAAAACCTATAGGATTAAATGTAAATGATTCACAGGTACTTTCAGGAACAAGTTCAACCCTAATACTTCTAAAAAGCCTCAAATCATTCTTATCCTCAACAAACATCTCAATAGTAGCTTCACCTAAAACACTTACTTTTAGCCTGCCCTTATGCTCAACCTCTTTTCCATCAAACTTAGGGGTTAAATTCTCAAGTGGTGAAGCGCTGAGGGTAACTTTTAAAGCTTTTTCTGCAACCCAGACTAGTGTAACTTCATCGTTTTTACATACTGTGCTAGGGTGAACTTCCAAAACTATAAGACCAACCGGAGGAGGTGAAGTAGCAACTATACTAAAAACCCCTGCTAGGAAAATGATGGCTAACAAAGCAAGTTGAAAAATATATAAATGAAGTTTCTTCATAGCTAATTCCTTAATTATAAATCTAGCAAATAACACGATGATCTATTTGTTACCCCGCTCCTCATATCCGGAGAAGCGGGGCTAACTATTTTCGATAGTTTGAAAAACTATGTAATTAGTTTTAACGCTGACTTTAACTTTTTATTTCCAGTTTCTTAAGAGTCACTCTTTAAAGGAAGTCGTTTTACCACTAAACCATGGGCCCATTTCTGGAGGGCCCAACGAGATTCGAACTCGTGTTCTCTTCGTACTCGCTCTTAAGAAGTCGATTTAAAGCCGCGAGTTTTCAACCTAAGGCTCTGAGTGAATAATCTGAAACTCAAATTAATTTTCATGTACCAGAGCCGCTTTACCAATTTGCGTACCTCTACTTGTATATGGTGTAGAGGGTAGGGTCCGAACCTACAAAATCACTCTTTGAGTACTAAGCCTAAGTCTGCACTCGAAGCAAGTTTAAACCTTTTGAAATATAAAGTCAAAAATTGGATTGGCAATTTCTTGCTTAGTTACCTCTAAATTGTTTGCTTCTTCCCTAGCTTTAATTACTGCCTCTAAAAGCTTATCTACATTTTGCATATACTGGTTAACTTCATCCTGAGGTAAAGCACTAGATAACTCCACTAGCGACCAAGTTCCCTCAACAACATCTTTAGAAACCTCTTTTATTTGTGCAGGATGCTCCTTGGTTGCTTCGTAAGCCACTACAAACTCAGTAACTTTCTTAGTTTTTGCACTTTGCTTGACCTCTGTGGCATATAGACCACGGTTGCTATCATATTCCCATTCTTTATCAATTGGCAACACTGGCAAAGCTTCAATAAAGGTATGTATATCAACAAGCTGTTTTTCCAAAAACATCAGATGAGTTACTGGCACATCAGCAACAATTACTTTGTCATTCACCTTGACACTGGCTTTTGCCTCTGTGTTTGCCCAATCCTGAGTAGCAGCCATGTTAAATAGTTCAGAAGCTGCTGCGCGAAATGACTCAATTAGGTCGGTAGCTTGCATAGTTACTTTTAAAGCCTCAGAAGGATAAACATAACCTTCTTCGTCTCTTGGTTGATAGGTGCGGTTAAGGCCTTGGAACAATTGAGGTTTTTGGACAGACTGATAGGCGCTGGTTTTAGCCTTATTAGCTTTCTGCTTCAGGCCTTTAATGACAGCAATAACTTGATTTAATTTCATAGTAGGGAATGTTAGCAAAAACTAGCATTGGTAGCAACTAAAAGAGGTGTTTTTGCTAGAAATATCATTCTCAACTTATTTTTAATACAGAGTGTCCATAAAAATGAGGAAATACCAAAAATAATTAGAACTCGAGCTAAAGCTCGAGTTCTATCCTGCTCAAAAACTCATCCTACAGCCTTGCCCTTATAGTGGGCTTTCTCTTTCATCAAGCGGCTCATAAATAACTTGATGGGCTTCATACTCATAAGGAAATTCAGCTTGCTCTATTTGCTTTGAAAGTACTTCATTGCTTACTGATTCTTTTCTATTTTTATTTTGGGTAAAAAAGTGCTTGCTTGGGTAATGAAAGATAACTAAATTAACTAAAGCATGATAATCAAACCCTAGCTGCAAAACTTTATTGCGATGTAAGTAGCGTAAATTAGTAGCATCCCAAACAACTTTTTGCTTTTGTCTTAAATGCTCTTTAAGCTTTTCTCGAGCTGCTTGAATAACTTCACCATTTTTGGACTGGTCTTCACGTTTACCAGCTATTAATACACGCAAGTTATCAAGAGAAACCACTTTGTAATCAGGTAAATTTTTTTCTATCCAAGTACTTTTGCCTGCACCACTTGGCCCATACATAACAACAAGCTCAGCAAAGTTCTGGCGTTTTTCAAAGGTGCGAGCCAATGCTTCTTCAGGAGTAAATATAAGGCCTTTTTCTGCATCAGAAATAGCATAAGATAGGGTATATTGTTTGCTTAGGTCATTACTAGTAACCAAATTAGTGTCAATAACATCTTGCCAAATTTTATAAGGATTAGTTACTTGCCACAGGCCATATTCCTCAACCTGTAAGCGGAAGAACTCTAAAATTTCTAACTGCTTTCCTCTATCTTGACACTCTCTACCAAGAATATCAGCTTTTTCAAGGTAATAAAGCAATTCTAAGTCTACTAGTCTGGCTAGCTTCCTATATCTACTTAAAGGAGCATCTTTTAGGACTAGTTTCTTGGGATCATGGTGGTGTCCAACTAGAGACATTATAGCTCGAGCCCATTCACCCGAAATCCCTACATCCAATAACCGATAAGCCAAATAAGAACGCCCCCTATCAGCATGTCGTGGAGATATAATGTGATCTTTACCATTAATAACTTCTCTGCGGGTGGTAAGAGGTTTAGCAATATCATGAAAAACAGCAGCAAGAATAAGTAAAAAGCGTTTTTGCTCATCTAGATGTAAGGCTTCCTCCTCTAATAATTTATAAATTTGTTGAAGAACCAACTCAGTGTGAACAAAAACATCACCTTCTGCGTGCCACTGAGGATCTTGGGGAGTTTTCTCTAAATCATGAAGTAGATTAAAATTGCTACCTAAAGCCAAAACAAATTCGTTAAGCTGTGGCTTGGTGCCCCCATAAACTTTTTTAAGTAAAGTGTGCATAAATCTATTACCTTTTAGCTAAACCATTAGGGATAATCTTAGTGTGCATCCAATGCTCGTCCGTTTGCACATGACCTTTACGAACCCACTTAGCCATATGTTTACTAAATTCAGCATGAGCGAAACCTGCTACTGTGCGTACCACATAGCCTTCACGTGTTTTGGTGTCTATTTTTAGAGCTCGAGCTAAACCCTCATCCCACCTTCCACGATAAATTACTGGTACTAAAGCTAGGCCCAAAGACTCCGTCCATTTTTCAGTTTCATCCCAACTTAATGCTTGATTGTATTCGTTCCAGACTGAAAAAAGATAAAAATAGCTCTTTAAATTTTTATAAACAATTGAATGTTGGGCATAAAGATTTTCACCACAGAGTCGCCATCCTTGGGGAATCATATGGGCTATACTGCCATGCAAACCTTTTACCCATGTTCTCGAGGGATGGTGCCTACTATCAATAGAACGAGCATGAATGTGATCAGGGTACATAGTAGTATTCTCACCATCCATTTTTTCAGTTATAACCACTTCCTGTCCCTCAAAAGATTTCGTATCTTTTAAGAGAGAATCATCTGCACTTGCCCCTTGGGACCAAGGTAAATGGGGGGTGCGAGGGTATTTATAATACTGTTGTTGTGAAATATTTGCAGACATAGCTTTTTATCAGTTTATCTCAGAAGTCAAGTTCATTTTTCAAACCTTTACTTCTTGCAAAATTACATGATAAGATACCTTAAATTTTAAGGTATTTATTGTCAAAATACCTAACATTGTTTTATAGAGGAGAAGTAAAGTTATGTTTCTAAGTGTGAAAAGACTAAATAGGAACCTCTGGTTTTTTGCCTTATGCTATGGTAAAGAATATAAGTTTAGTGGTGTTGCAAAAACTAAAAAAGAAGCTTTTAAATTATCTTGGGACGTTTGCAAACTCTTAGTAAAAACCGATGATGACGCCACGCACAGTTCAAGTCACATTTAACTCCGACCTTAAAGCATTAAACCCACTTGCCTTTCACTATATTTATAAATTGGTGGTGTCCATCTGTGGGTTACGATCCTATCCCCTACAGGCATATCGATTTCCATCTTCAAACAACTCATAGAGATAAAATTATTGATGTAGCCTCATCACTTATAGGCACTGATATAGCAGCAGCACCTTTATATCCCCCTGAAATGAACACTTATGTTGTAAGTAATGCTCGTGTCACTGCTGAGTGGCCAGTTAACGATCTAAGCCCTCCACTAGGATCGTCGGCGAAATAACTTGAGCATTTCAAAATTATTGGGGAACAGCAGTGTAATTCCAAGATGGTAAAAAATCATCAAAAACAATGGGCATTGCCTGTTTGAAATTTTCATCAGCTTTTTGCCCTTTCTTATAGTGCTTATCTATGACATTTACAAAAACCTTAAGTCCTGTTTTAGTTTCTGTTCTAGATATAAGCATCTTGAGGATTTCCACGGAATCTAGTATAACTCCTTGGCAAGCACGAGTTACATGAGGGAATAAACGATGTTCTATAGGATTATACTTGGAACTATAGGGTGGATAATGTGCTATACGTATGGATAAACCAAGGTCATTGGCAAGATTTTGTAGTGCTTCTTTGAATATGTAGTGTCGAGAATTATTGCTACCTCCACAGTCACACAATATTAGCAATTTTTTGCTGTGAGCATAGAGTTTAATTGCGTGATTTTGCCACCATAAACGAACACAGTCACAAGCAAACTCGCTGGTGTCATGACTGGTATTAATGGTTATGTAGCCAAGATTATACCTTAAATCATAAATGCCATGAGGAATAGCTATTGCCTCAGCCAAAGAGTAGAAATCATGATCATAAACTTTTATTGCTTGTTGGCTATACACTTTACCGTTTCTATACAAAGCACCTATAGGCTCTTTTTTTTACTGTCCATGCTAATAACTGGTTGTCTAGCAGTTTGATAATCTTCTTTTAATTTAGCAATATTCTTGAATTGATCATCACGATCTATGCACTCCTTAGCACTCATCACTTTCTTTGCCTTACGTTTACGAAATTTGTGTTTTTCAAGCAGTTGAACCACCAGTTTTTCACTTATCTGAAAGCCTTGCTCTTTTAGAAACTGAGTTAATTCACGCTGGTTTAAATAGGTCCATTTGATCTTTTGATCCATGGGTGAGCCAGCAGTATATTGATCAATAATTTGCAAGAAAGCTAACTCAAGCTCTTGGTTATTTTCAATGACAGACTTACGTCCTCCACCTTCTTGGCGAATTCTAGTTTGGGACAAGATTTGCTCATCGTCAAGCTCTGCTAATCCTATTTTTATGGTATTAGGGCTACACTTTAGCAACTGACTGACATATGTTATTCCACCATGACCTAGCTTCTCCGCTTCTACAGCAGCATAGCGTCGTCTATCTTTTTCAGATAAAGATTCATAATACCTTTGCATATGTTTTTCAACTTGCTCACTATATGGGTTCATTACCCATATGATAATTGATTCTCAAATAATCAACTTATATCGCCGGTCATCCTATGTACACCGTAGATCAGTGTGAAAAGGTTAGTTTAACATGATAGTAACGATAATAATAATGATTCTCGTCCTTTGCGCTCCTCTTGCATTCATTCACCTCAAAGAAGGACGTTCCTTCTTTGAGGTGTTCATGCATAATAAAGAAGTAAAACCTTTAACTAGATTTTGTCTCTTTTCATGGCTTGGTTTTTCGCTTGTAGCAGTCGTTTTATTTCTTATTTCCTATACTGTATTAAAAAAGTTTATGCAAATTTCGCCTAGTGATTTTTTTGTACCAAGGATTATTACTATGGTGTTGTTGAATGCATTTATTTTTCTTCTTATCCTTCCTAATATGTATACGGCAAGTTCTCCCCGACCCACACCTTGGATCATCATTAAATTTTTTCAAGGAAAAAAAGAAAAGCCTTCTATGCAAAGCTATATAATGGCAATGCTTGCGTGGTTACCCCTCTTTTGCTTCTTTTGTTTATTATATGGGATATTTGACTTTCTCATTTTACAATATCCTCTAAAAACATTGAGCATAGGTTAAAATGAGGGCTTCTGGAAGAATTTATTACCAAAGCAAACAGTACTTTTTATCCAACGTGTAAAGAGAAAATAACTGACCAGAACTGAAACTTGACTCTGGTGCTCGAGCTAAATCCCAAGTGCCTCAAGGAAATTACTTATTTTGGGGCTCAAGCCCTATTTATTCGATCATGCAATTGTTTGAACTGTGACTAACCTGATTTTTTTGATTGCTCTGATTTTTTCTGTCTACTCGAGCTATACAACTTGGTTTTTGGTGCTCGAGCCCTACCATCTAGTCATTTCAGGAGTTTATTTGTAGCTCGAGCTGTGGAGTTCGGTTTATAGTGCTCGAGCCTTAATTCATTCTCAATAATTTTGTTTGTGCTCAAGCTATATTTTTCACTAAGATCTGTCAGCTTTTTTATCAAGTGAAATGATCCTAAGCCAACTTTTCCTCGTTGGTATTACATAACTATAATAGCACTAGGGGTACTGTTAAATCTTATTTTGATAGTCTCAATGGTAAGTCCAGAAAGCTAGGCACGAAAATAGCTATTTTACCTAAGCAGCTGTCAGGAAATAACTTGCCCATTTGATCAAAATTTTGATAATTTTAAACTAGAATTCTAGTAGTAGTTAAATTGTTTCATTTGGAGCTTCTCCCATGACTGTTTTTATTATTACACTTATTATTTTTATCCTTGTTTTGACACAAGGTCTCTACGCCTTCTTTCAAGAGAAAAATCGTTTTGCAGAGATGTGGCAAAAAAAACGTGCTATGGGGTTTTGGCATTTTGTACTCAGAGGTGGTTTAGCCTATGGAATTGTTTGTGGGGTATTTCTTTCGCTATTCACATTGATTGACCCGTTTCCCCAAACTATAAATAGTACTTTGAGTAGAGCACTTCTGTTTACCTCCCTCTCTGTTTTGATTTTTACAGTTTTTTATATGGTTACTTGGTTTGTTTACAAGTGGCTCTACTCTAATTACAAATAAGCTTATTTGCTCGAGCCCTATTTATTCGATCATTCAATTGTCTGAACTGTGACTAACCTGATTTTTTCGATTGCTCTGACCCTAAAGTATGGAATTCCCAGCATTAATAAAAGGTTTAGTAGCAGGTACTTTCATTGTTATCATATTGCTCATTTTGGAATATAAGTTGAATGTACCAAGTTGGATAATTTTTGCAATCATTAACTTTTTTCTTAGTTTATTATTAATTTGGTATTATATTTTTCTAAAGTATAGGAACCACCAAGAGGTTTAAAAAAACCTTACTAAGAAAGAACGTAGGCCACTCCTGTTTTTAGGTATCCTTGCTTTATTAGTGCTGGTTTTTTTATTTACACGGCTACTTCTTTTTCTAAGGGGTTTAATAGTTGGATAGTAAAATTTTTAATGTGGCTTCATCGCTTATAGGCGTAGATATAGCAGCAGCACCTTTATATCCTCCTGAAATGAACACTTATGTTGCAAATAATGCTCGTGTCACTGCTGAGTGGCCAGTTGGTGACTTGAACACTCCATTATATGCACCCTAAACTTAATAATGGTCTAACATTCTAATATGAAAAGGTTGATTCAATGTGTTAATAGTAATATCGATAGTACTACCTTTTATCCTCTGTGCTTCTTTCGCATTCGTTCACCTCAAAGAAGGACGTTTGGAGTTGGTCGGTTTCAGTGGACACTTAATGTAGAGAAAATATATTAAGGAGTCCAAAATGGAAAAGAGTCAAAAGAAACGGCAGTACACTATAGAGTTCAAACTCGATGCAGTGCATTTGGTATTGAATGAAGGCTACAGCGTAGCGAAAGCTGCAGAAAGTTTAGGTATAAGTCCCAATAACTTGTATAAATGGAAAGAACAATATGAAGAAGGACGTCTAGTCCCTGGGATGAAACAAGCCCAGCCAACACCTCAAGAAGCTGAGCTGAGGCGCTTACGTGAGGAGAATCGTCAGTTGAAACTTGAGGCAGAAATACTAAAAAAGGCGTCGGCCTACTTTGCGAGACAGCTCAAGTGAAATACGAGTTCATTAAGATGCATGCTGAAGATTATCCTGTGAGTTCACTGTGTAAACACTTAAAAGTTTCTAAAAGTGGCTATTATGCTCACCTCAATCGAGAACCATCAGAACGACAACAAGCCAATGATGATCTTATAACCTCTATCCGAGAAATTTACGAGCAAAGTAGGCAAACCTATGGTAGTCCTAGAATACATGCAGAGTTATTGAATAGAGGAAAACGTTGTTCCTTGGGACGGGTTAAACGTCTTATGCGTCGAGAAGGTATCTATGCCGAGGTAGGTAGGAGTTATCGACGTAAGAAAACAGCTAAACGTGAGATTGAATCAACAGAGAATCTGCTGATCAAGGAGCAAATCCAAGTCACTGGGATTAATCAAGTTTGGTATTCAGATATTACACAAGTCAGAACGACAGAAGGCTGGTTATATTTGGCTGCTATCATAGACGCTTTTTCTAGAAGAGCTGTAGGTTACGCCATGGATGATAATATGGAAACTGATCTAATAATAAAAGCTCTGAGAATGGCGATTAAGGAACGAGGTTCAGTCAAGGGCCTAATTCATCACAGTGATCGGGGTTCTCAGTACACCAGTTATGCTTTTGAGCGAGAACTCAAAAGTCAAGATATCAAGGCCAGTTTTACTGCAACAGGAGCATGTCTTGATAATGCATTTATTGAATCGTTTTTTGCTAGCATCAAGAAAGAGTTGGTTTATAGGACTGCCCTCAACACTCGGGAAGTAACTAGGACTGTTATCTTTGAGTACGTTAACATCACTTACAACCGTTTTCGCTTACACAGCTCGATTGGTTACAAAAGCCCTGAAGCTTTTGAAGTTAATCAACAGAATAACTTGAAGTAATGAACAGTTTATTCTATACTTTAAGTGTCCACAAAAATAGACCAACTCCACGTTCCTTCTTTGAGGTGCTTGTAAGTAACAAGGAAGTAAAATCTCCAACTAGATTTTGCTTTTTTTCATGGTTTAGCTTTCTATTTGTAGGAGTTGGCTTATTTCTTATTTTCCATGCCACATTAGAGAGACTTATGCAAACTTTGCCTAGAGATCTTTTATTCCTTCCGAGAATTGCTTCTGTGGTTTTCTCAAATGCGTTTATTTATCTTTTCGTCCTCCCCAATATTTATACAGAAAGCTCTCCCCGAGCTACGCCTTGGACTATTATCAGATTTTTTCAAGGAAAAAAAGAACTAGTTCCTATGCAAAGTTACGTTGCAGCAATGCTCAGATGGTTACCTGTTTTCTTCTTTTTTTGTTTGTTGTATTGGATATACGATTACCTCGCTTTACAAAGCTTCTCAAACATGCTGAACAAGAATTAAAGATAAGCCAGCAAACTTCCTAACTCGGACTTGATTTTGGTGCTCGAACCCTACCTTATTTTCAGTGTTCATGAAGAATTTGGGTTGCTTGAGCTTAAGAGTGGTTTAATTTTTAGTGTGGTGCTCGAGCCCTAATATCTATCATTAGTTTGATGCAGATTTTCTCTTTCACTATCCTCAACTTCTTCTTCTAAAGATTTTTCATCCTTTTTTTGTTTATCTTCATTTTCATCCTCATCTTTATCTTTGTCATCTTCTCTTTCTAAAATATCTATAGTTAGTTCCTCTGAGCCTTTAATAAGGTAAGGGAAACTTTCTCGAGCTAAGCGTTCATCTTCGTCATCAATAATTGCCTCTACCACCATCTCACTGGCTTGTACTTGCTCACGTAAGGCCACTAGCAACTCTGTAAAGCTCAAAACTTTATCAAAGCCATCCTTACTATCTTCTTCATCAGAAGGTTCAGATTCTAAACCACCTCGAAAAGTTAAATCAAAAGATCCTGTTTCTCCTTCAGGTAAAGGAACTCGGATTGTAATCACTTCAGGATCTTGCCTGTATAGTTGCAAGCGTACATAGGCAGTAAGGGTATCCCCTTCATAAAGCTCCTCGTTCTCAGCAACTACTTCAACAATTTCAGCAAAGCGTTCTTCGGGTTCGAATTCTAGACTTATATTGACTTTACTAATGTCGGGATCTTCAAAAATGTTTTCAGCTAGGATATCTAAAGGAGCAGCAATAAGCTCACTAGCAATGCTGGCTATGTCATCTGGATGACTGATTTGCTCGAGCACTCTAACTGTTTGTCCTTCACGCACATCAATCTCCCAAGCTATATCAATAGTACCCTTGCTACGTTGTGCTAGTAGCTCATCAAAAATCAATAGGTTTCCTACTGCAACAAGTGCTGCGTAAAAGCGTTCATCATCACTTACTTCAAAGTGTTTTTTGATAGTCTTACCTTCTGAAGTAATGCTAAGATTTATTGGAATAAACTTAGGAATTATATTTAATATCCCCCCTATAGCATAGTTATTGTCTAATGTTACTGCTCCTAAGATACGCTGACCATTATTACCAAGCTTAAAAGGAGTTATATCACTAGGTACTATATGAGTAATAAAAGCAGGTGAAAGTGCAAAGGATGTAGCCCCACGTCCTACCAAAGGATGCCCAAATGCCCAAAATTTATTTCCTTCAATGAGAGTTAGAGTACCTATTGCTGATAAAGTTATATCTCCACGAATCAGCTGTACACTTATGGGGCTGCCTGCTTGCAATACGAAATTACCCTCATCAACCTTGCTCATGGAACTAGTAGTACCTCTTACAGGCATAAGCTCAAAAGAAGTCCCTTTAAAAACCTCTGATAGTAAAGCAGTTGTCCTTTCACTACCTCCGGAAAGTAAAAGCGGCGTAACCACTGGTCTTGCTTCAGCTAAATTAGGAAAATCTTTAGCACCAAAAGCAGGTACTTTCTTTAAAATAGGAGAGCCTTTCATAACTTCTATAGGAGTCACTAAGGCTAATGAATGGTCACTATTAGGAAAAGTATAGCCAATAGCTCCCAAGAGATAAGGTTGATTTTCTAGGTCTATATATACAGGACTACCGCTCATACCTGCAGCCACCCCTCCTACACTTTCAATAAATTCACCTCGAGCACGGATCAGTACCAAAGGAACATCGGTAAGAAGGTCATACTGCAGTGCAAGTACAGTTATAGGAAAGTTAACTAGCTCATTATCTACAGTTGCCGTAACAGCAAAGCCTTCTTGCCCTTTAGTGAGTGAGTCAAGAGGGTAACTAGGGGTTTGGGCACTTGCTACATTTAAATAGGTTATGACTATGATTAGTACAGCAAAAAAAGAAATAATATAAAGACGCTTTGTTAAATAGTTATTTATCACAAGGAAGTATTTTAATAAAAAAAGATGAAGATATTGTTTTTTCCTTGGTTACCAGCGCTGATTTCTATCTGAGATAAGGGCATCTTGTAATACTTTTATCATATCGAGAGCTTTTCCAGTACCTTCTACCACACAATCAACAGCATTTTCAGCTACAGCAACAGGTATACCAGTAGCTTGCCTTAAAAGGTCATCTAGATTTTTTAGTAGAGAACCTCCACCTGTCATAATGATGCCACGATCAATAATATCAGCTATAAGTTCAGGAGGAGAATCCTCTAAAACACGGCGTACACCATCAGCAATCTTCTGAACAGGTTCCTTTAAAGCTTCAATAGTGTCCTCAGTGCTAACAGTAATAGTTTTTGGTAACCCGTTAATTAAATCACGTCCACGTACTTCCATATGAAGGACATCTTCAGGCTCATTCATAAGCACAGCCCCTATTTTTACTTTTATCTCCTCAGCAGTACGATCTCCAATTAGTAGGTTTTCTTTTTGGCGAATATAGCGAACAATTGAGGCATCAAATTCATTGCCTGCAATGCGTAAAGATTCAGAAACTACTATTCCTCCTAGACTGATAATAGCAATATCTGTTGTGCCTCCACCAACATCTACAATCATTGAACCAGTAGGTTCAGCTATATTAACACCTACACCAATTGCTGCTGCTAGGGGTTCTTCAATAAGAAAAGCTTTACCTGCACCAACCTCACGGATGGCTTGCAGCACTGCACGGCGTTCGACTTCAGTCACCCCAGAGGGTACACAAACCATAATGTGTGGTTTAAAGAACCGTCCCATACCTGTAACTACTTTGCGCACAAATGCCTTGAGCATTTTTTCAGTTAAATTATAATCAGCAATTACTCCATCCCGCATGGGGCGAACAGCCACGATGGTATTAGGGGTACGTCCAAGCATGTGATAGGCTGCATTTCCTACTGCTTTTACCTCACCAGTCTGACGACTCATTGCTATTACTGAAGGTTCACATAACATGATTCCTTTATCTTTGACATATATAAGAACTGTAGCAGTTCCTAAATCGACACCTATTTCTTGTTGCCAAGGTTTTAACACAACTTCATCTCCTGCTAAACCTGTTATAATTAAATGCTTCCATTTGTATATGCTAAGCTGAAAAACTCAAACAATGATGAGCATAATTATAATGGTAACTTACCATGAATTATAGTGCGCAGCAAATTGCCAAGCATCTGGGTGGAATTCTTAAAGGCAAAAACATTACTATAAACTTTTTATGCTCATATCAAAACCCCCGAAATGGTGCAGTAGTAGTTATCAGTAAAGCAAAGCATCTGAGTAAAATCAAATGTAGAGATTTACAAATTTTACTTGTTGTACCTGAAAACCTTCAGCTTGAAGCCAACTCAACATTTATTTGTGTTCCCGATCCACGCCTTGCTTTAGCCAAACTCACAGCGCTTTTTAACGAGCCTTCCCTTCCTATGAGTGTTAGTGTTAGTAGCTTTGCTGATATTCATCACACAGCTCAGCTTGCTAAGAATGTAAATATAGCCGCAGGTGTAGTTATTGCTGAACATGTAAAAATTGGTAGGAACACTATTATCAAAGAGAATTGTGTCATTGGTTCAGAGGTATCTATAGGTGAAAACTGTTTTCTCTATCCTAATGTTACCTTGTATCAAGGTGTTACACTCGGCCACGAAGTTATTCTTCATAGCGGTACAGTAATTGGGGCAGATGGTTTTGGCTATGTTAAAAATGAAATAAATCACAAAATTTATCAGCTAGGTACTGTGGTTATAGAAGATGAAGTGGAAATAGGGGCCAATACTTGTGTTGACCGTGCTACTTTAGACGAAACACGCATAGGTAAGGGGACAAAAATAGATAACCTTTGCCAAATAGGCCATAATACGATAATTGGCAAATATTGTCTTATAGCTGCACAAACAGGCATTGCAGGTAGTGTAAAGTTGGGAGACAAAGTTATAATAGGTGGAGGAGTGGGCATCCGTGAGCATGTACATATTGGTGATGAGGCTAAAATTGCTGCCAAATCGGCAGTGTTAAGAAATGTTCCTGCTAAACAGTACTGGGCTGGTATTCCTGCTCAAATTGCTAAAGGAGCAATGCGAGAACACTATCTAATCAGTAAGTTAGAGGATATATGGCAATTTATCAAAGAGCAAAGGAAGTAACTATAAGTGCATTAGAAAAATCTTTTCCCAAAACAGAAATACCTTCCTGCAAGGCAGGTGTTATACTGAGGAGCAATAGTAACGAATGTACTTCAAGGCATTAACATATGATAGATTCTTTGCGTAATTTACCCTCGGAAGGGCTCAAAATGACATCTTAAGATTTGATGGCAGGAACTTATCTGATATCTATAGTGAGCAATACTAGATAACAAGTACAGCCTTAAACCTAATGGGTTGTTGTTATATACCTGAGCTAGTAGACGTTTTATCGCTTTGAGATACTCTGTATGATCTTATTAAACTTATTGCAAGTGGCAGATATTTAGGCATTGGTGCTAGAGTTATTAAGTTAAATTATTCTATTTTAAGAATTAATGATTATGCCTATATCGCAAACCCAAAACCAACAAACCCAAAACCAACCTAAAGGTTGGCACATTATCGACTCTACTCTACGTGAAGGAGAACAGTTTGCACTAGCAAACTTCTCACTGGCTGATAAAATTGAAGTAGCTAAAGCGCTAGATGCTTTCGGCATTGAGTATATTGAACTTACTACTCCTATGGCTTCACCTGAATCACGAAAAACTTGTGAGGATATTGCCAATTTGGGACTCAACGCAAAAATACTCACTCATACAAGAGCTCACTTAGAAGACGCTAGGATAGCAGTTGAATGTGGCGTCTATGGTGTAGATATTCTTTTTGGAACCTCCTCGGAGCTTAGACAGTTTAGTCATGGACGTGACCTTGCCCAAATAATTAAGCAAAGCACTGAAGTTATAGAATTTATTAAGTCTCAGGGTTGTAATGTACGTTTCTCTAGCGAGGATACCTTCCGCAGCGACAAAAAGGATTTGCTCGAGGTCTACGCAGCCGCAGACGAGGTAGGAGTTAACCGTGTAGGTTTAGCTGATACAGTAGGCGTCGCCACCCCTTCACAAGTACGTGAGTTAGTAGCAGATGTAAGAGCAGTAGTGCACTGTGATATTGAGTTTCATGGCCATAACGATACAGGATGTGCCATTGCCAATGCTTTTGAAGCAGTGCGTGCAGGCGCAACTCATATAGATACCAGCATTCTCGGTATTGGTGAGCGTAATGGCATTACTCCTTTAGGTGGGTTTCTAGCACGAATGTTTACCATGAACCCTAGCCGCTTGCAGAAAAAATATAATCTAGAAATGCTACCTGAACTAGATTACATGATAGCCAAGATGACAGGCCTACAAATTCCTTTTAATAACTATCTTACTGGTGAGTTTGCCTACAACCACAAAGCTGGTATGCATTTAAAAGCCATTTACTTAAATCCCGGGTCTTATGAAATTATTCCCCCGGAAGTTTTTGGTGTCACTCGGCGTATGCAAATAGGCTCGAGGCTAACAGGAAAAAATGCTATTGCCCAAAGAGCACAAGAGCTTGGCCTTGAATTAAATAATGACGTTCTAATTCAGATAACAAAAGAAGTTAAAAAAAGAGCAGATAAGCAAGATTTAGAAATTCATGAAGTTGATCAACTTTTACAAGAAAGTGCCAACTGACATACTCCCACGGTTAAAGCGTATGGGCTTTCTTTTTAAGCAGGCCCACCGTAAGAAACAGGGAAACTTTAGGGGAGTGTCTTCAGTAGGACTAATGCCTATAGGTAGTTAGTAGCTAGCATGGTGAAACCCTACTGACTACTACCTTGAATTTAAAAAACTTACAAAGATTTATGTTTAAGTGCTTAATTATGTTACAAGCACTACTTTTCGTTTTAACAGCAGCTTCTCTACTATTTGGAGAACCTCAACTGAATGATGAAGATTTAGTTGTAGAACAATTTGGCCCGGGTATTTGTTGTTCACCAACTACTATGACTTTTGTTGATGAAGGTATATTGATTCTACAAAAAGAAAATGGAGTTGTTCGTTTTATAAGCCATGACCAATCACAAAATAGGTCAGTACTTGATGTAGCAGTAAATTCAACTGGGGAAAGGGGAATGTTAGGAATTACTAAGGTGGGCAAATCTGTTTATCTTTATTTTACTGAAGCCGCAACTGATGGAGCAGAACCACTTGGCAATCATATTTACAAATATGATTGGAACGGGCAGGAATTGGTTAATGGTGTTCTAGTAAAGGAACTTCCCTCAAATTCATATCATAATGGTGGGGCTATGGTAACTGGACTAAATGATGAAGTTTACGCAGTTATTGGTGATGCTGGAAACTATGGTGTGCTGCAAAATAAAGCTCAAGGTGGTATAGAAAATACTAGTGTTATTCTAAGAGTTGCTCCTAGTGGAACCTACTATGCTATAGGAATAAGAAATAGTTTTGGCCTAGCTATAGATCCTGTTAATGGCAACCTTTGGGCAACCGAAAATGGTGATGATGATTTCGATGAAATTAACTTGGTGACTCCTAATTTTAATAGTGGTTGGATTGTAACCATGGGCCTTGCTACAGAGGATGAACTAGCCTCTTTACCCCCAAATGATCCCTATACTTATGGAGACCCTAAGTTTAGTTGGGAAGAAGTAGTTGCCCCAACTGCAATTTCCTTTGCTAACTTTAAAGAGACAAGCAAATACCAAAATAGTGTTTTTGTTGGTGATTGTAATCGTGGGAATTTATACAGATTCGAGCTAAATACCCAAAGAGACAGTTTTGTTTTTACAAACCCTAATCTACAAGATAGCGTGGTTAATAAAGGTGAATCCTTAGATGAAATCATTATAGGCACAGGGTTTGGCTGCATTACAGATATAGAAATTGGTCCTGATGGATTCCTATATATAGTATCTCTTAGTGAAGGGAAAATTTTTAGAATAGTACCCAAGGAAGCAAGTATAGAGTCTGGATCACAGTCAAATGATGAAGCGCCTTGGGATCTTCTTTTTGATATTTTTCAATAAGAGACATTTTTTAGCTAAACAAGCATCATTCTCTTCAAATGTTTACCCCTTACCATTTGATTGCAATTATATTTGATTGCATTAGCTATAAATCTTGTGATTTGAAGAAAGGAATTTATAGTATGAAAGCTGTTTTTTTTACTCTCCTTATTATTAGTTTTGGTTTTACTGGCCTAGTTGCTGCTCAATCTGAACCTGAGGAAAATTATGATGAAGATGATCTTTACGGTGAGGATTTTTATGATTACAATAATGACAGCAGTAATGACAACAGTAACAATGAAAGCAATGACGTCACTAGATATGAATATGATACTAACTATGGATATGATGGCAGCACTGAATCACAAGTTGGAAACTTTGTCCGTTTTCTTTTAGCTCGAGAATCTGCTATCCCTAAATTTGAGATTAATCTTCCTGATGGTACAGAACAAAAGAATTGCTCTACTGATGAAGCCCCCGCAGTTAATAAACAAGGCAAACTAGGAAGTAATGTATGTACATCCTGTTACTATAGTAACGGTGGTTTCTCACTTAGCTGTGGCTTTAAACCATTAGGTAATTAGGTAATTAAATTTAAGATCTGTAATTATAATGAGTGCTTTGTAAAAACAATCTATGTAGGTCAAATTATCATATACACATAAACGCTATTGGAGATGTAATATGCAAGTAGCTCGTATGCTTATTCTTGGCATTTTAGTACTAATAACTTCAAGTGTCTTTGCACAAACTAGCTTGTCAATTGCCACAGGTGGAACAGGTGGCGTATACTTCCCTACAGGAGGAGCATATGCTGAATTAATCAACAAATATATAGACGGCTTCACTGCTGTAGCAGAAGTTACTGGCGCTTCTGTAGAAAATGTAGGTCTAATCTCACGTGGTGATTCAGATATCGCTCTAGCACTAGCAGATACAGTCTATCAAGCATTCACAGGCACAGGGCGTTTTGATGGACAAGAAGGTCGTCCCGGTGCGCTTACTAATCTGCGGGCATTGGGTTCAGCATATCCAAACGCAATTCATTTAGTTACATTAGAGAACTCAGGTATCACCTCGCTGCAAGATCTTAAAGACAAACGTGTCTCTGTAGGTGCATCAGGAAGTGGTACAGAAGTGTCTGCCCAAGCAATTCTAGAAGCCAACGGCATTAGCTATGAAGATATAGCTGAGCAGCGCCTAAATTTCAACGAAACAGCAGATGCCTTACGCGATGGTCAAATTGATGCTGGTTTTTGGAGTGTTGGGCCACCCACTAGCTCTATCTTAAGCTTGGCAGAAACTCGAGACATTCACATAATCTCCTTAACAGAAGAAGAAATTAACAATGCGCTCGAGACAAACCCAGTATTCACAGCTTTCACCATTGCTGGAGATACTTATGGTGGTCAAGAAGAGGATGTAACTACCATAGGCACACCAAATGTTATTGTGGTATCAACTGAATTGGATGAAGAGTTTGCTTATAATTTTACTAAAGTGCTCTTTGAACATGTTGATGAAGTAATTGCAGTGCATCCATCAGCAAACAGCACTACTGTTGATTTTAGTCTTTCTGCTACTCCTATTACACTACACTCTGGTGCACTTAGGTACTATCAAGAGGTAGTTGAAGAGGTTCCTGAACACCTAATAGAAGAATAAGCTGATTAAAAGACAAAACTTTCTGGGGGGTAAAGCTTCATTGCTATTCACCTTCTTAGTCATAGCGTTGTGTACAACAAATTCCATAACGCCAGTTTTTTCTAGACTGTTTGTTAGGTTAGATGATGGCATGGCCTTATTTTCTCTGGATTTATCGCAAGGGGCAACTTGGGTTATGCAATGGAACCACTCAGTAACAGGTATTTTAGTCAGTGATTTTTACCGCTTGGAAAATGGCGTAATGCTTTTAACAGATAGTCATACTCCTGCTTTTGATGCAGGGTTAGGGCACATTCCGGGTAGGGGTAAACTCGAGTCAGACAACAATCATGGTTATTGGATTCGAGACATTAATGAACCTGTACCTAACAACAAATACTTTCTTAGAGTAGGTTCAGAAAGTGTTAATCATCGTATTAATTATACAATACCTATGACATTCTCAATCACAAAACAGAAGCGCTTTATGGAAAGTTAAACTTATTTGAAAACTGAGGTATTAGGAGCCCAGTTCTATAAAAAGGCAACTCCAAAACAATTCACTTTGCTATTTATGAATCATGAATAGCTCCCAAATTGGGAACATTGTTCAGGAGTTGTCGAATTAAAATAGGATCAAGGTTTCTGGGAAATAGTTTTAATATTTCAAGTACGTACCTGAACGACCTAAAGTGTGCTTTAAGATCCAAAACACTCCAATTAGGATGCTGAGACCTTAGTTTTTTTAACAGCACTTTTGAGAATAGCACCATAAACATTGCTAGGTTTGCTGCATTGTTTATCTGCTGTTCCTTTATGTTCATAAAATCTTCTAATCCCCAATATTGCTTAGCGTCTCTGAAGGTAAATTCTATTTGGAAACGTAAACTGTAGTAGTCTATTAATTTTTCGTATGATATGTTCAGATCACTGCTGAATAAGATTACATGCTTACTTTCTCCTGTTACTATACTGGTTTTAACTATTACTACTACATTCAAAGACTGTCCAAATTCCTTGTGTAACATTGTCATTTGATAGATATCTGTACGAATCTTCTTTTTTAGATCTACTGTGCTACTCTCAAGATATTCCTTAGGTATCTTCTTGTAATCTATCTTTTCTCCATATTTGCGTTTCCTTCCTCGTTTATTTTGCTTCCCTTCATAGAGAAAGTACAATGCTGAGTCAACTCTTAATTTGCTAATTAAGAACAGTCCACACATTCTTGCCATTTGTAAGCTGTTGTTATCGCCAAAGGCCCCATCTAGTAATAAATACTGAATACCCATTCTTAGTAAGAATATGTTCAGAACTAGCATTATCATCGTTTTTATAAATACTAGATGTACTGGTAGTTTCACATTGACTTTGTCTTTATTTTTGCTACCTTTTGGACGTCCTGCCTTCTTTTTATTTTTCTGCTTTTGTTGTTTATGATTATTGCTTTTGCTCTTTTTTGCCTTACCCTTACTGTTATCTTGTGATTTATCTTGTGTTTCTCTTTTAGCTTCTTCCTGCCCCGTATTGTTCTTGTCTTGAGACTCCTTTTGCTCTGGTTCATTGCCTTCTTCTTGATCAGTACGTACAATTTGCTTATTAAGTATTGGGTAAGCAGTGCGGTCTTTAACACTAACCAGTGATAAACTAAAGAAGCAAATACTCCTCACTACACGATTAAAAAGAGAACTGAAGAATCTATCAATTCCAAAAGTCTCTTTACCTGATTTAGTAATTACTACTTCATCACCTGCTAGTAAGTAGGTATCATCAGGGTCATAAACATGGTTACGAAATAAGTACCAGTTGAGGTATAGCCAGCAAATATTGGTGCTAAAGAAACGTTGTACCGTACGATAACTACCACTAAGACCAAAAGTCCATCGAGAGATACCAAGCATCGTGACACGACCAGTCATAGATAGCATTGCTAAAACAATTGTTGTTAGCTGATTTAGGGTTGTTTTATCAAGAGCTGGGCTAAGGCATTGTAAAATATATTGTATTTCTTGCATGGGTACTATACTTTATGTATGGTGCCCTCGTTTCAACTATTTAGCAATTGTGTCGTACTGAATCAGTTTTTTGAAATGTGTTAGCGTGAGTTGGTAATATGACTCACTTTGGCGTGGGTATTAATTATAATGACAAAATTTATTCTCTAAGTGCTGTTGCAGCAGGTAAACGAGTGAGTGTGGAGGTGGTTTTTCTTGAAAGATAAAACGCCAAGCTTGACTCGAGCTACTCTGATTACTTTCACAGTTATAGCGGTAGCACTCTCCTTATTTCAGCTTTACACCTCAGGGATTCGCATTGTTGGTGCGTACTATCAACGTGGCATACACCTAACACTAATCCTAGTCCTTGTATATCTTCTCTTTCCTGTTTTTGGTAGGAAGCGCAAACGTGGCATTATTGGTTGGTTAATTGATGGTGGGTTCATAGTAGGGAGCGTCTTTGCTGGTTGGCATATGCTACATGACCTCAATGCTTTCTCAAATCGAGTTGGTTTTGCTAATCAAAGTGATATAGTTGCAGGGATAGTTCTTATTCTTGCTTTACTCGAGGCCAGTCGCCGAGTTATTGGACCAACTATCACTGCTATCGCTATAATCTTTATTCTTTATGCTCTAGCAGGTCCACGTGGAGAATTGCCGTGGCTTGGAGATTTTTTGCCGGGTATTTTAGAGCACCGCGGTAAAGGCATAGACCGTGTGGTATCGCATTTGTATATGGGACTCGAGGGCATCTTTGGGATTCCACTTGGTGTAGCAGCCAAAGTGGTATTTATATTTATTCTTTTTGGTGCTTTTTTAGAGGTTACAGGTGCCGGCAAATTCTTCATTGACCTAGCCTATAGTTTAGCAGGGCGGCAGCGAGGTGGGCCTGCTAAAGCAGCAGTAGTAGCCTCAGGCTTTATGGGTTCGATTTCTGGCAGTGCCATTGCAAATGTAGTGACAAGTGGTGCCTTCACTATTCCACTGATGAAAAAACTTGGCTATAAGCCTGAAGAGGCAGCAGGAATTGAAGCTGCTGCAAGCACTGGTGGGCAAATTATGCCACCGATAATGGGAGCAGGGGCGTTCTTGATAGCAGAATACACCAAACTGCCTTATATAGAAATTGTTAAGTTAAGTGTCTTACCTGCTATTCTTTATTTTGCCATAGTGTATTTGTTTGTTGATATTATTGCTGCCAAACGTGGTATGCGTGGCATGACTAGTGAAGAACTGCCTAGACCTATACAGGTACTTCGTGAAGGCTGGTACTACCTTGTCCCACTAGCTATCCTTGTCTTTTTCTTATTGCGCAATATTTCTCCTAGTCGAGTTGGGTTTATTGCAATTGTTGCTCTACTTGCCATTTCTATAATCCGTTTTTTAATAAGGAAATATGCCTTTAAGTTAGAGAGTCAAACTATTCTAAAAGCAACAAGCACGGGTATTATTGTTTTTTTTAGAGCACTCGAGCTTGGCGCTAGAAATGCCCTCCCAGTTACCATCGCTTGTGCAATTTCTGGTGTAGTTGTAGGCATTATTGGTTTGACAGGATTGGGGCTTAAGTTCTCAGCACTGATGATAAGTTTTTCTGGTGGTAATTTACTGCTTGCTCTTCTACTGCTAATTCTTGCTAGTTTGATTCTGGGAATGGGCTTGCCTGTAACAGCTAGTTATATAGTTCTAGCAGTGTTAGCTGCTCCCGCACTGACTCAAGAATTTGGCATTGCTTTAATTATAGCCCACTTGATTATTTTTTGGTATTCACAGGACTCAAACGTTACACCACCAGTGGCACTAGCCGCTTTTGCAGGAGCAGGCATTGCTGGCTCGAGTCCTATGGGTGCTGCAGTTGAAGCTTGGAAATTTGCTAAGGGACTATATCTCATACCTCTATTTTTTGTTTATAATCCAGAGATCATTACAGGTGGTCCCTTTTGGCTAGTTAGCTGGAATATTCTCACTGCTTTGGCAGCAATGGGAGCATTTGCAGTTGCGCTAGAAGGTTTTTTATTTACCCGTGTAGATTTGTTCTCGAGGTTTATATTAATAACGAGTACAGTTTTCATTTTCTGGCCAAGTATCTGGATTGAGTCAATTGGTTTTATTATAGTTTTATCTACTCTAATCGCCAATTTCTTAAGATTTCGCCACATTCAGGCAAAGACTTGATACTAACTATTCGAGTCCCATCTAGCTAGGTCACCACGGGAGCGTGGCTCAATTGGAAGAGCGCTGGGTTTTGGATCAAGAGGTTATGGGTTCAAATCCCATCACTCCTTTCATAAACCTGTAAACACCCTTGCCCTCCACTAAACACTTCCTATACAATAACCTAATGATAGCAATCATTGGCGCTATGCCAGAAGAAATTGCAGAACTGCTTAAACTTTTAGAGAATAAACAAGACATTAAAAATGCTGCTTTTACGCTTTACAGTGGTGTCTTGGAACAACATAAGGTGTTAATCGCTCAGTGTGGTATTGGAAAAGTCAATGCTGCAGCTCTTACACAACTAATGCTTATGCAAGGTGCTCAGCAAGTGATCGTTACAGGTGTGGCAGGTGCAGTTGACCCTGATCTTAAAGTGGGAGATATCGTCATTAGTAATGACGCTGTACAACATGATGTAGACGTGACTGGTTTAGGATATAAAGTTGGTGAAGTCCCCGGAGAATCTCTTAATTATTTAGCAGATAAACATTTACAAACATTGGCTCTTAATGCTGCAAGAACTGTTGAAGAGGTACAAAGCGTTGTAGGTCGTGTTGTTTCAGGAGATCAATTTATTTATGATCCTGAAGTGTCAGGTTGGTTATATAAAACCTTTCAAGCAAGTTGTGCTGAGATGGAAGGAGCTAGTGTAGCACAGATTTGCTCTAAATGGAGTGTTCCTTTTGTGATAATTCGTAGTATTAGCGATACAGCGAATCAGGATGCAGGCATAGATTTTCGTGAATTTACCCCCTTAGCTGCTAATAGAGCAAAAAATATAGTGAAATTGATGCTACAAAAGATGTAAAGTACTATATGAGTTAATGTGGTTAAAATAACTAGCAAGCAAATTATCAGTTTTTTTCATAAACATCCTAATAAAAAATGGCAACTAAAAGATATTAAAAAACAACTTGGTGCATCTAACAGTACAGAACTTCGCCATACTTTAAGCGATCTTGTTAATAAAGGAAAGTTAATAAAAACACGCAAGCGAACTTATGGTTTGCCAAAAAGTCAAATGAAAAATCTTTTTGAAGGTTACTTACAAATAACTTCACAAGGCTATGGTTTTGTTTTAAATGAAAAGGGTGGGCCTGATATGCTCATTGATGAAGAAAATTTATTTGGTGCTTGGGATGGAGACAGAGTGGCAGCGCACCCCTTCTCAGAGAAGCCTCGTCCTAGAGGCGAAATAGTTAAAATCTTAGCGCGAAAATTTACAAATATGGTGGGAACTTTGGAATACTCGAGAGGGTATGCCTTTTTACGCCCTGATGAGCCACGCCTACGCACTCATATAAAACTTTTGCCTGACTCTGTAGGCGAATTAGAAGCAGGTGCTCGAGTAGTTGCTAAACTAAATTGGCCAGAAGATACTGGTGATCATGAAGTATATGGGGAAGTCATAGAAACACTTAGCTTAACTTCAGAAGATAATGAAGCTGAAACCCGTGCTGTTATTATAAAGTATAATCTAAAAGATAGTTTCGCTGAAGAAACCCTAGCAGAAGCTAGAGCATTTCCCACAGAAGTCACTGAAAAAATGATAGCAGGGCGTGCTAACTTGTGTGAAGTACCTACCTTTACCATTGATGGTAAAGATGCTAAAGATTTTGATGATGCTCTTTCTTTAGAAAGGCTTGGAGGTCGTGGCAAGAACGGTAGGTATCGTATAGGAATACATATTGCTGATGTAGCTTATTATGTAAAAGAAGGTTCCTCCTTAGACAAAGAAGCTCGAGAACGCGCAACTAGTGTGTACCTGCCCGGTTATGTGCTGCCTATGTTACCACCAGAACTCAGTAATGGCCTTTGCTCACTAGTAGAAGGCGAATTACGTCTAGGCTTTTCTGTCCTTGTTGAGCTTGATAGTGAAGCAAAAGTTAAAGGTGTAAAGTTTCAGAAAACTGTTATTAGATCAGATGCTCGTTTTACTTATGAGGAAGTACAAGATTTTTTTGAAGGAGGAAGATTACCTCTTGGCAAACGCAAGCTCGAGCGTGACCTAAAAAGGTTGTTAACCTTAAGTCAAACCCTACGTAAAGAACGCTTGAATCAAGGGGCTTTAGATTTTGACTTTACAGAAGCCAAAGTTGACTTTGACCAAAATGATGCAGTACAAATTATACCTATTCGCAGTGATAGTGCTAGACAGTTAATAGAAGAATTCATGCTTCTAGCTAATCGCCTTGTAGCCAAGGAGCTTGATGAAAAAAATATCCCCGGGCTTTTCCGAGTTCATGAAGAGCCTAGTGAAAGAAAGCTTGAAGAATTGCAAAAAAGCTTGGCTAAACTTGGCTATACTATAGATCTTACTAATTATGAACCCCAGACTCTACAAGAGATCATTCGTCAAGCAGCTGACAAACCTGAAAAGGAATTAGTTAACACTCTACTCTTACGCTCTCTAAAACAAGCACGCTATAGCCACGATAATCTAGGTCATTTTGGGCTTGCTTTCGAAAATTACTTGCACTTTACTAGTCCCATCAGACGCTATCCTGACCTTATTGTACACCGCATCTTAGGCTTAAAGCTCAAACGCAAACTTACCAAGAAGCTTAAAGACCAGTACTTTAGTGAATTACCTGAAACTGCTGAGCATGTTAGTGTGCTCGAGCGCTCTGCGGAAAAAGCAGAAAGAGAATTAACCCGCTACTATCAAGCACTTTGGGCCAAGGAAAGATTAGGAGAAGTTTTTGAAGGTACTATTTCAGGAGTAAATAGCTTTGGCTTCTTTGTGGCCTTACCAAATGGGATTGAAGGCCTTGTTCCTCTAGATTCCCTTAATGACGATCAATATATTTACGATGAAGATAGTCTTATGTTTTCTGGCATAGGTAATAAAAAGGTATACAAACTAGGCCAGCGTATAAAAATTTGTATAGCCAATGCTAATCCTACAGCCAGACAAATTGATTTATTACCTTTAGATTTAAAAGAGTCTAAGAAAAAAGACTCAAAGAAAAAAGAACCTGAAACCATATCCCCAAAGAAAAAAGAGTCTGAGAAAACGGACTCTGAGAAAACGGTAACCTTAGAACCTAATGTCCCTGATATCGATCAGCTTTTACCAGAATTTCAAGATGATGAATTTGAAGACATTGTTTTCGAAGAGGTATTTGATGATACTACTGATGAAGCCATACCTTTGAATTTACAAATAAATGCTAATACACTTCCAGAGTTTGAGGAAGTACTTGATGATACTGTTAATGAATCTCTACCTCTGAACGAGCAGATAAGTAATAGCATGCCTCCAAAGTTAGTATCTAACAAAAAATCTAGAAAACGAATCTTGGTTTTTGGAAAACATAGAACTAAATAAAATAAGGACAGTTATTAGCGTGTGCGCTTAAAAGAAACCCGATCCTATATTATGAATTCACAACTGTAAGTTTTGGTTCAAATACTACTGTGGGTACTACTTGGTTGTTCCAAAGTATCAGGTAATTCCTGTGGAATAACTGGCAGCCCTTTTTCTATGGCATCAATAAGTTTAGCACGCCTTTCTTCAGCCACAGCTTCTTGATTGGCCAATTTTTGAGTAATTATTAGAGTAAAATAGTTATCTTGTTGTTTGCCCTTTGGAACCTCAACATCAATCTCAGGAAAAATATCTACTAGGTTGGTAGCTATAATACTAGCATGTTCGCTTCTACCTCTTAGTTTAATAAGCAATAGGTCACTTTTACGTCTTCCACGGGCAAAGCTTGGGGTAAGGTTAATAACTGTAGCAGTACGGACTATGTACTCGCGAATGCGTAAGATAAGTTGGTCCTGCTCTTTTAAAGTCATCAGGTTCTCCAAATAAATTTCACTGTGTCTAATCTGGTTAGTTCCTACCTTTTAGTTGTAAACTTTCAAACAAACTTTCCTAGACACTCTAGAACATCTGCAATAATTGATTTTGCAAATGTTAGCTTATTCTAAGTTAGCTTTTCTTAGCGAAATCTTAAAAATATAAAAACCTTTTCATGACTGATCGGAAACCAAAATCTAACATTATTTAGGTTAGGCAAATACCACAAACTATTTGCATTTGATAGGGATGAATAAGTGGTTGCTCATTAATACAATAGCTAGGGCTTATTTTACTAATTATTAAGATACAATGACTATTAGTAAACTGTTTATTAATAAAACCCCTGTATATTGATCTGGCAATGAAATATATTCATTATCTTATTTTAGCACTTACAGTTTTTATTATAAGTTCTCTAAGTTATGCCCAAATTGAAGTTCGGACACTACACAATCAAAGAACAAACCCTTCAGGTATTGAAGTATTAACACCCAATGGGCAAAGAACAAACCTTTTAAATGTCGAAGTATTTCTAGACAAAGACCCATCTGGCGAAAGCGTTCCTAACTACCAACTAAACGAGAAAATACAAATAGGTGTAAGACCTTCAGCAAGCAGCTATCTTTACCTTTTTCATTTAAATAGCCAAGGCAAAGCTGTTCAGGTTTTTCCTAATAGGTATGATGGTAACAATTTTTTAAAAGGTGGTGAAACTGTTTATATTCCAAATAATCACCGCTATAGTTTAAGTATCTCTGGACCTGAAGGGCTTGATCATGTCGTCGCCATTGTAAGCAAACATCGCCTAGAAGGGCATAAGATTACCTTTGCTGACTATTTTGAGGGATATAAGCCTAAACATCCCCCAGCCTCTTTCTGGGCTAGCGATGTTACTCGTTTTTGGCTAGGCCATCATAGATCAGCTACAGTAAACACACCAACTTTATCTAATACAGAATCCTCAAGCCCTTCAATTAACACTTCCCAAAGCCCACCCTCGAGCATAAAAACAGAAGCACCTGAGCCCTCAACAACTTTCACTAGCAGAGAATTCTCTGAAGATACATCAAAACAAACTAATACCAGCCCAAGCACAGATAATCAAATCATAACAATAGCTCCTTCCGAAACAGATATTCTTGATCAAACTACTAACAGTCCAAGCACAGATAATCAAAGCACATCTACTTCTCAAACAGCTGTAAGCAAATCTAATAGTCAACCTTCTGATAATAAGGACCACCAAGTCTATGCTGTACAGAGTTCTTATAGCAAATGGCAAACTGCAAATGTTCAAAACTATAGCTTTATTTTTAAGCAAGAATGCTACTGTCTCGAGGAGTACCTCAAAGCTATGTATGTAGTGGTAAGAGAAGGTAAAGTTAGCTCAGTAACTTATCATGAGGATAATCAAGCTGTGCCTGAAAATGTATTTGCTAGTGTGCTCACTTTAGGGGAGTTGCTCGAGGGGACCTTTGAAGTAGAAAAAAATAGCTCTGCTAAAGTAGAAGGTGAATATGATAGAGATTTTGGCTTTCCCAAAAAACTGTTTATTGATAATGACATAAATGTAGATGGTGTTAATGACGAAATTTCCTATGAGGTTAGCTTTTTTAGGGTTGAATAACAAAAACCTCTCAGAATCCTTTAAAAAGATGGGGATGAAATATAACTGCTAGAGTTTTTACCGCCTCAGATATGCGTGGACCAGAACGATTTAAAGTGTCTATTTGTTCTTGGGAAAGCACATATACCTGCTCTTTTTTCACTGCTGTTATGCTGCTCCACCCAGGTCTAGCGGCAAGTTCAGCAAAGGTACTATTATGACCCAGAATGATAATGTCAGGATTTGCTGCTACTACAAATTCAGGATCAAGGGTAGGAAAATCTCTTGCTTGCTTATTAACTATATTTTGACCGCCTGCTCTTTTTATTAAAGAACCAATATAACTATTAGGTCCTACACTGTTTAAACCACCAAAGTGCCCAAGTTCATAGTAAACCTTTGGAGTAATTTCATTTTTTACGAGTTGCTCTAAGGTATTTATTTCTACTTCAACTTCATCTACTAAAGCTTGGGCTTCAAAACTGCGATTTACTATTAACCCTAGTGTTTTAAAAACTTCAAAAGTTTCATCATAAGTTTGGGCTGCTATGCCATAGGAAACAATGCCTAGCCTGTCTAAAGCTACAGAAAACTCATGACTAGTAGCACCGTCAAAAATAAGCACCAGATCTGGTTTTAGGGCTACTATTAGCTCGAGTGCAGTATCACGATTAAAAATACTACCTACCTTGGGTATTTCGGGTAAATCTGGATAATTACTATAATTATCTACACCTATGAGACGCACGCATATATCCTTGCCTAGAGCACAGAGAACTTCAGTGTGAGCTGGTACCATGCTTATTATACGTTTTGGTTCAACTTGCAGTGTGACTTCACGACCTAACTCATCAACTAATGTTAAAGGATAGATCGTTTCAGCACTGCTAGGTTGGGAAACAGAAAAACATGACCCTAGAAGTATAAAAATAATCCAAAACTTTTTTGACATTAAAGTAGTTTATTTACCTTCTTTTACGGCGACCTTGATAATAAGGATAAAAGCCAATTATATTGCCACGCATGTAACTACCTTTCGAATCAGCTTCTAAAAGGTTATCGTATTCTTTTTGGGGAACATCGGTGTAGTAATAGGTTTTACCACTATTAAAAATGACCATTAGCTCTTTGTCCTCAGCTTTGTAGCCAACTGCTTTGATCATGCTCGAGTCTACAAGCTCCATAGTTACATCCTACTACCGCGACACACTCAAAGGCAATGTATCATTAATCCTTTGCCCATTAGATAATTTGACTTCAGTAGTAATAATCCAATCACCTGCCATAGTGAATTCAAAATCTTCTGTAAGATACCGCCCTACTTCTTGTTCTACTGCTGTAGCAATAACAGGACTCATTCCTGCATGGGTCATATCACCAGTTACAGTTACCTGTGCTTTTGAAAGGGGTTCATCCTTCTTAGTTATGAAAACTTCAATAGTAGCTTTCCCAACAGCATTTCCATCAAGTAACTTAGTTCGTACTGTAATTCCCTCAACTGCTCCACCTGTACTACCGTTACCTTGAGAATCAGGTGGTGGGCAAGCTGTAAGAAGTAAACACAGCATTAAAAACATTGCAAGATGTATTTTCATAAAAGCCATACTATCTTACAATTATTTGGCAAAGCAAATGTTTAAGAGGTTTTTGGAAGCCTGTGACATTTAGCAGACGGTTTCTTCAAAAGCTTCTCAGTTAACATGTTGTATTCATATTCTTGAAAGACCTGTGCAATACAAACCCTAGGATGCACCCTAACTATGACGAGTGCTTGTTTTTTAGAAGCCTTTGTATTATGCTATATTTAATGTGTAAAATTTACATTACACATTGACATAAAGAAGTGAAAGGATAAAATTATGGCTAATTCTGATGTTCAGGTTGCACTAGCACGTGCAGTTGCCTCGAGGAATGTTCAAGGTTGTTGAAAAGGTTGCCACTAAAATTTCTGGAGGCAAGGGTTATGCTATCACATGCTTTTGACCAAATATCCAAATAAAAAATAAAATTTGTTGAATGGTACGAATATTTGGTTAAAACTAGTTACTGCTATCCAGACGAAGCCATATCAAACTTGTAGTTGGATGTGCTTTAAGTACTCTAATTCCCAACATTAACGTATAGAGAATTTTATTTAGGAAATCCTGAAGAATCATAGGGATAGATTAGGGATTAAAAGTCACAAAACCTATTTGAAGCAGGAAAGGAGTTGCAATATTTTGTTTGCACCTGCTAACAAAACTAGAAACTTAAATAGAGTAGGTGGGGGTAATTGCGGGAGGTATGTTCTATGATTAAAGAGACTTTAGCTTTCTTACCATTGGCAGTTTTACTATTTCTTTTAACAAGTTCTCAGGGTGCTTTTGCTCAAGGCGATCCACTAACCTGCTTTTTTTATCCTGATGATCCAAAGTGTGCTGACTGGGATAATGATGGTTTCAAAAATGATTCTGACCCCAATACTCGGGACCCTTGTATCCCAGACAGATTAGTTGATGCATGTGATGATTGGGATAACGATGGCGCAGAAAATACCCTTGATGATGCCAAGTTGGATCCTTGCAAGCCAAATCCAACTGCTGATGCTTGTATTACTACTGCTACAGACATTACAAGTCTTATACAAAACGAGTATAAACACCTCTATATTAGTCCTCCTAGTCGTATATATCCTCCCGGAACAGTTGTCCTTGTGGATGATGAGAAAACAGGCTTAATTGGAACTTCACTTATAGTAATTTGCAGAAAAGAGCAAGTTTTGGGAAGTGAATTTGAGCTAATAAGCTCTCCTACATCAAGTGCTTTAAGAAAACGAAACACAGCATTTGAAGTTTCTGCAGGCTTTAAAGCTGAAGTAGCTAATCTAATAGAATTAAAATTGGGGGGTAAATTTAAAAATTTGAATAATATCACGCTATCTTTACAAGACGCAAAAATCTTAACGCTAGCAGATGCAGACTTATATGCTAGAGTAAGCGATAATCTTACAAAAGACTGTAAGACTGCAATTGAAGCTAGAATAATGAAAGGACAGAGACCTACTATAGTTAGATCTGTTATCCAAGCCACCGTAGCCTATAATCTTGATTTAGAGTTAAATACAGACGTAGAGGCTGAAGTGAGTGCAGAGCTTATGAAAGAAATTGTAGATATAGCTGTTGATGCAAAATATGGGCAGGGAGAACAAAGTTCAATTTCGCAAAAGGGTGATGGCATTTACTGGGGGGCTCTTAACGACTCTAAGCTATTTGAAATTATAAAAGTAGAAGGAAAGCTTTTGAGTAGTGATTCTAGCCCCTTAGAAGCTATTTCTCTTGAACCTAAAGAAAGAGTTAGAGTGATTATTGGTGGCAGAGTTATTACCACAGATATTCCAGCCCAATAAAAAACCATCACCATAATAAGTCAAATGGGCAATATTAAACCCTAAAATAGTAAAAATTTATTTATCAACAATGTAAGTCTATATTTCTCTAAGTAATAAATTCAGATTTAAGAGGTGAATCCATGTTTAGAATAGCCACTACAATCATTTTTCTTTTGTTTTTTGCATTCCAAAATGTGATGGCACAAGGATGTGAGAATCTTGTCAAAAACCTTTACCCATCTCCAGAGAAAAGCAAATCTATAGAAACAATAAAAATAACGTCTGTGTCAGAAAGTTTTCTTTTAGGTGAGATATTGACATTCGAAATAACAAGAACAATTAATCCATCTGATAATCCATCTGAACAAAAAGTTTATATGACTTTAAAAGCTTTAGGAAAAGGAGATAGTGAAACTTTAATATTCAAGCTAGAAAAAGGTGAAGCAACTATGGGGAATTCAGATTTACCAGTGTCACAAGAGCTGGAGGATGTACTCAGACAATCTCTATCCCAACCTTGGCTTTTACCTGATGAATACATCGTTGTAAGTTGTGCTGATTTTAAATCCTATCAAGGTAAACTTGAAGGTAAGGAGGCAACAATTAGGACAAGCTTTGTACCCGGAAAAACAGAGGAAGTACGCATTATTTTTGATAGCGATACAGGGGTAGTAAAAGGATTTTACACCCCATCATCATCACCATTACCTTCATTCGTTTTAATTGATAATTACGAGAAGCGTGAAGATAATATACCTCTAAGTTTTAAAACAAGTACTTTCTATTTAGACGGAGATGAGCTAATTCTTGTAGGCACAGAGTCAACCTCCCTAACGGTAGAGGAGTTAGAATAGGCAGTAGAATTAAGTTGATTTTCTTTTTAAGCAGAGGTCATAAATTCTTGAAGACATGTAAGAAACTCATTCTCCAGTCTCCACTGTACGAGGGACTTTATAATAGCTATTTTCATTTTCTATAGCTATGCTTATAGCTTCTTCATGAGATAAGCTAGCTTGAAACTCATCCTCACGGAAAACGTTGTGCATTTCTAAGGGGCGAGCTAATTCTTCTATACCGTCAGTATTTAATTCTTTAATTTGCTCAAAGTACTTTAATGTTTTGTTAAGGTCGGTTTTTAAGGCTTGGGTTTCTCCTACACTTAACTCTAAGCGGGCTAAGAGTTTTAAGTGCTCCATTTCTTGATCGCTGATTGCTTCACTCATTAGGTGTCTCCAAAATAAGTTAGTTTAGCACGATTTTAGCACCTAATAAGGTGCTAAGTACAAAAAACCTCTTGTAAGCTTATAAGGGTAGGTTTTAGGTATATGTGCACAAAAGGCTCTCTTGCCAAGATGGTGCGCACAGCGTCCCCTACTTCTAAGACATAGTTTTTGGATTTTTGCATAAAAAACATACCCCTAAAAAACCCTTGTAAGGAAGTATTACAGGTTAAAGCTTCTCAGGACAAGATAAATTAAATATCCAAGGGCTTTTTCTTAGGCTCCGCTCCTGCAACAGCTATTATTCCTTTGTCCCATAATTTCCTTGTAAATCTTTCAGTTAAATAAATATACTGAGGAGTGTTTGCACCTGCTATATAAAAGTTAGTGAACTCATTTTGCTCCTCTACCTTAAAATTATTTTCACAACCAATATAATAATTACCCATTTTTAAAATTGTTGAGGTACTGTGTAATAAGCCAATTAGCAGCTTTTTGTCTATATAACTGCTGGGCGTAATATAGTAATGGTATGGGTTTTTCTTTACACGAAGCCAGCCTGTTTGCACTTCTTTAGTAAGCCACTTTTCACCTTTTTTTGCTTCTCCAATAATTGCATAAACAGCTTCTTTTCCCTCAAATATTGACTTGACCGACATCAATGTGCCTTTCTTGGTCAGTTGCGGTGCTTGCTCTCTTTTTTCAGGCATAAAAATATACTAACTTTTTCAGTGGCCTAAGAAATGATTATAGTCTAAATCTTAACTTAATATAAACATCTAAGCATAAGCAATTGTAAATTTTTTTGAGAACCCAAGTTAGTAATTAGAAACTAGTGATATGTCACGACTAAAATTTGGGATTGCCTGAATGAAGATTGGCAATGTGCGATGCAAATTAAAATTTATCTATCCTCAAATTAAGTTATAACAGAGCACTAATAAGGCTTTTTATGTTGGCTAATTTTAGCACCTGTACAGTACTAATAACTTATATATCAAAAGTCTTGTGCCAAGGTAATAGCTTGTTATACTTAGATGTGTTTTGCAACACTATTGATTTACTTTACTTTATTTATAACCAAAAGAGTTTTCGCTCTGAGAGGGAATTCTCTGGAGCACCATTCCTGAAGGGAAAACTATGATAAAGCTTGTCCTGATTTGGCTAGCCTTCTCAAATTTGGTTTTAGCACAAGGAGTAACCGTTTGGACACAATTTGCAGAGACAGATCTAGAATGGCTAAATAAGGAAGCAGCTTCTTTTGAAGAAGTTTTTGGCGTACCTGTTCACATAACCTCGAGCAGTTTAGGGGAAATAAAGCAACAAATTCTTTTAGAAGAGTCTAGAAACCAAGTTGCTGACCTCTTGTTACCCATTGCTCACAGTGACATTGAGGCTATGGCATATGAAGGTGTGTTAGCTAATATGAGCAGCTATGCCACACAAGATTATTTGCAGGACTTAAGTGAGCAAGCACGCCTAGCTTTTGTCATTAATGGTAATCTTTTTGGCTTACCTATGTATGTAGAAGGACCTGCTCTTATTATCAATACTAATTTAGTACCCCAGCCACCCGAAACTTTTGAAGATTTTATAGAAACAGCTAGAGCCCTAACTGCTGGTAGTAGCTATGGATTTTTGTATGATATTAGCAATTTTTACTTTTCTTACGCTTGGCTAAGCGGTTTTGGTGGTTATATTTTTGCTCGAGCTGAAAATAACAACTTAAATCCCAATGATATAGGCCTAGCTAATGAAGGAGCTATCAAAGGGGGAACCATTATACAAGACCTGCGCTACAAGTATGGTCTTATACCCGCAGGAATAGACTATTTTGTTGCTGATAGACTTTTTTTTGAGGGAACCCTAGCAATGACCTATAATGGGCCTTGGGCCATTGCCAATTATCAATCTGCTGGCTTGAACATTGTTGTAAAACCTTTACCCATTGCTCAAGGGGGTAATGCCTTTAGTGGTTTTATGGGTGTCCAAGGGATACTTATGAATGAATATAGTGAAGACAAAGTAAACGCTGCTAATTTTGCTAAGTGGCTTACTCGTCCAGTTGCGCAGGTTGCGCTTGCTGAACTTAATGGTAAAATACCTGCCTCTAAAAGTGCAGCAGCTGAGGTAGGGGCACGGAATCCTATTATTGCAGGTTTTGCAGAAGCTCTAGCTCAGGCTACACCAACTCCCAACATTCCTGAAATGGGCAAGGTATGGGGACCTATGGATGACGCTCTTAAAACCATTCTGGAAGACCAAGAAGTTAATGTTCCTAGGGTGCTTAATAAGGCAGTTCAAGAAATTACAGAGTAAAGCTATTAGTGATCAAAGTCCTACGTGCTCAGCTTTTTCACACTCCTGAAAATCCTTTTTATAAACAAGAAGCACTAGTAAGTTTTGCTAACGGGGCAATAGCTTTTGAAAAAGATGTAATTTTAGGTATTGGTGACTATACTAAAATAAGCCAAGACTTCCCTAAAGCTGAAATCATTGACCAGAGCAAGTCTATTTTATTACCGGGCTTCATTGATACCCATGTTCATTACCCTCAAATGCCAGTCATTGGTGCTCTAGGCATGGAGCTTCTAGAGTGGCTAGAAAAACGAACTTTTCCAGAAGAAAGCAAATTGATGGATAGTGTTTATGCTGAGCAAATGGCAAAGGATTTTTTGCGTAGCCTTTTACATAATGGCACCACTACTGCCCTAGTCTTTGGGACTCATTTTGCTACTTCACAGGATATCTTTTTTAAAGAGGCTGAGGCTTCAGGGCTAAATATCATAAGCGGTTTGGTTATTTCTGACCGTAACCTACCAGAAGTCCTTAAAACTACAGCAGAAAAAGCCTATGAAGAAAGTAAAGCCCTAATAACTCGCTGGCATAAGCGTGGGAACTTGCAATATGCAATAATGCCTCGTTTTTCATTAAGTTGCTCCGAAAACCTCTTAAAAATTTGTGGTCAGCTCTTATCTGAGCATCCAAATACAATGTTTCATACTCATATTAATGAAAGCCAAAAAGAAATAAGTATTGTAAAAGAGCTTTTCCCTTGGGCCCAAAATTACTTGCATACTTATGAGAATTTTGGGCTATTAAATGACCATTCAATCTTCGCCCACAACGTACATGTAAGTGATGACGAACTTATAAATTTAGCACAAGCCAAAGCAGCAGTAGCCCACTGTCCTAGTAGCAATATGTTTTTGGGCAGTGGACTATTTGATATTAAGCGCCACTTTAAGCACAATATTACCTTTGCTTTAGGTTCAGACGTTGGTGCTGGCACAGGTTTTAGTCTTTTTAAAGAAGGTTTAATAGCTTATCAAGGACAAATGCTTCATCAAAATGGTTATCCTCTAACAGCAGCCCATCTTCTTTATTTAGCAACTAAAGCTGGCGCTGAAGCACTTAATATGGCCAATGAGGTAGGGGATTTACAAGTAGGTAAAAGAGCAGATTTTGTGCTAGTTGAGCCGCCAGAAAATAGCACTTTAGCTAAGGTACTAACCCACAGCTCTTCAGCAGAAGATTCATTAGGGGCATTGTTTACCCTAGCAAGAGAAGATTGTATAAAAACAGTATTTGTAGCAGGTGAAAGTCATTAACGCAAAGGCCTACCCTCACTCCTCAGCATTATATATGCTTCACAAAAGGTATTGCTGTCTTGGAAAAGTTTTTCTAGCGCACAAACTTGTCTTCCTTGTTCAAATCGTTATAATGATTACTGTGTAACTAACACCATATTATATCAACACTTATATATAGAATTTTTAATTAGGAAACCAATAAAAATATCTTCTAGAAAGAAAAATTATGCAGCAAAAATTAATTTCAGCCATTTTAATAATGCTTACATTGCCTGTAGCCTGTCAACTCAGCTCACAAAAAAACAGCACTAATCCAGTAATTAAAGATTACAATCTAACTGACCAAATAGTGCTATCAGCAGAAACTATACAAAGAGGTGAATTAACAAAGGTACCCTTGAGCATCACAGTAGGGTGCAATTCCACAAAAGGGTGCGTGGCTGCCACAGGTAAACTCACTATAAAGGGTGCAATAGCTACTAATGATTTTGAAAATCGTCCCTTTCCTAATCAAATAAAGTTTGGGCTAAATGACTCGAGCACTACAAAAGAAACACTAGATTTTACTATTCCTGCACTTTCTAAAGACGAAGAACGTATTTATCCTGAAGTTCCTGAAAATCAAAGGTACGTTTATATTAGGATTGGTAAAGATAGCAATGGTGAATACCCTCCTGCCGGGGATTATGCTTTTACCCTTATTGCAGAGTTAAATGATTCTTTAGGAAATAGCTTAGTTAATGCAAATCTTGGCTTTAGTATTGTAATTCCTAAAATTGAGGAGTCCCTAGTAATTAAAAGCATTAATTTTACAGAAGAAATAAACATACCTATTACAACTATGCTCGATAATAAGTCTGTAAAAGTACCTTTTGATATTACTATAGAGTGTCAAGCTAGCAATGGCTGTAAATCTGCTTCAGCCAAGTTAAAACCAGAGGGTAGATTTGAGGGCAATGCCTTCAAGGGCCGTCCTTTGCCTAACCAAATAAAATTTGGTCTAAATGATGCAAATGTCGTAAAAGAAACACTAGAATTCACCATCCCTAAGCTTGCCAATGGTGAGGAATATACTTACCCTAAACCTTCTGAAAAAGGTTCTATTTATATCAAAGTTCTAAAAGATGCTAATGATGAATACCCTCTGCCAAGAACCTATGGCTTTTCTTTATCTTTAGAAGTCCCTTCAGAAAATGCTTCTGCCCATCAAAATTTTTCCATTATTATTCCCATAGGGACTTTTATTTTGCCAGCACCCATAGCCCAAGCAGGCAGGTATAATTTTAATTATGTTCCTCATCCTCGAGCCATAGTGGAACAGGTACAATTTTTTGAATCGTTAGATGGTACTTATAAAAATTCTCAAATACTTAGTGAGGATAGTACAGAACCTTTTAGACATAGAATCAATTATGACTCCACTGACAACGGTACACATAACTATTTTGTTAGAGTATATGAATCCCTACAAAATAATGACTTCACAAACAGCAACATTCGTGAACTCAAGGTAGAGATAAAATAACTTGTGTTACAGTACAAGATTTGATTTAATCTTAAGCCTCGAGGGTATTTTCTAAGCACTATTGAACCTTTAGGTTTAGGCTGTTAGAATACCCTTTAGTAATTTTTGGGCCCTTAGCTCAGTTGGTTAGAGCAGTCGACTCATAATCGATTGGTCGCAGGTTCGAGTCCTGCAGGGCCCACCATATAAAAAACTGTCCGAAACAGATCAACTTGATGTAATAAACTAAAAACTTGTTACATCAAGTTTCTTTTTGTGTGCTTCTTGTGTGCCAACTAATTTAAAGTAGCAAAATTTTGCTCTGATTTATCTTGATAAAGAGTTGTAACAATTGCATCAACAGCAGCTTCTTGGATTGTTGGTAGGATATGAGAGTAAACATCAAGCGTAAGAGTTACTGAGGCATGACCTAAACGCTCAGAAACCATTTTGGGATGTACATTAGCTTTAAGAAGCATAGTAGCATGTGTGTGCCTTAAGTCATATAATCTAAATTTTCGAGTCCTTTGCTTAGTAGAAATTACTGCTAGGTACTTTTGATACTTAGCAATTCCAAGTCTTCAACTGCAATGTAGTCTTTTGTGTTGTTAGTAACAAGTGGAATGCCCAATTCTAAGGCAGTTGCTGCTACCCAAGCATCACCGGGGTGGATGATTTTTCCTTTGCGCCTAGTGTTTTCAGTAAGCACAGCCCAACGCCAAGCTAGCTTGTGGCTACTATGTATCATAGTGTAAATATTTAAGTGCCCTAGCAAGTGTTGTATACGCTTTTCACCCCAATTTGCCCTTTGTGTCCACAAATAGATTTCAGCAACAGTTTGAAAGGAAATGTAAATGCGAGTTTGTTGCAGGTAAGGTTTGTAAACTTTGGCAAAGTCACTACCTTTGTATAAAAAGGAAAGAACGTCTGTGTCAAGCACAACTTCTGTAAGTGATTTTGAGGGATTAAGGAGTGTCGCCATTATTTAGATGCTTCACACGTGCTTCTACATTACTTTCCTTACGAATTTGTCGTAACATGTCTAAGATTTCCTCTTCATTTTGTTCAGGTATGGGATCTGACTTTGAAATAATTGTTTCAAATGACACTGGCTTGGCAAAAGCATCAAGTCCTTGGGCCTGTACTTCTTCAACACTTACACTAGAAAGGTTGAGTTTATTTTCAGGCTGCTTTATATAGCGTGCAACTGCTTCTTCTACTAAGTGTGATAGGTTTTCTTCCTTATAATGATTAACACCTTCTCCACGCCTAGTTTCCTCCATAGTTTTTAACGTTTCCTGATTGGAAACTTTCACTTCAAAAGGTATTCCTTTTTGTAGACTAACTTGTTTATAGAACATTGTAATTGCCTGTGTTGGGGTAATACCTAAGTTATGAAAAACCGTTTCGGCACCTGCTTTGATTTCGGGCTTTATTCTTATATTGATTTGCTCTGTTTTTTGCATGTTGTAGCTCCTAAAAACCTATTGTAAAGCCAATGCCTATACAAAGCAAATGTATTAACCTTGAGCTTTGGGGGTGCTCGAGCTAGTCAAGTGGTTTGGTGGACAGTTGGATTTTAGCTATGGCAGTGGCTTAAAGGGGATTTGTTTTTGTGGCTCGAGGTGTAAGTGTTAAAGTAATACAAGATAACCATTTGCGAACTCCATGCCCGCATATCTATCAAGATGATAATAGTTATAAGATATACAGGTTCTATTTATTATTAACGCTCTTAGCACCGACGATAGCATTTTTGCCTTTACGTAACTTGGCGAACTTAAGGGCATAGTAGGCTTCTGCTAAAGTGCTACCAAACCCTATAGAACATGTTGCCTTTTCTTGTAAGGCCTTGTGATAAATATCTTGCATGTGCTCGAGTTGGTCTCTACTAAAGCATCCTTTAAAAAGCAAGCTATCACCTGCTCCAAAAATGATATGAGTTTCATCATTCTCTTCCACAAAATCTCTAACTTGGTTAATAGCATTTTGTAAATTATAACTCCAAGTCTGTAGTAACTCATCTTTTGCTTCAGGGTCTTTTAAGAGCTCTTCATCATTACATGAAGAGCACTACTTAATTTTGTTGGCTCATTATGGATTCCTAGGGCTTAGCTTATAGAAGTATACGCTTAGCTCCTTATTCAACAAGGATATCCTCAAGTTAATTTTAAATTTCAGCCTATCAGTATTTTAAGCGTCCTGTACAGAGTTATTGAGAACGTTGTAGGTACGCTAAAAACAGCGAAAGTACCTAACAGTACAGCACTAAGCCTCAGTGTTTCAATTCCTTGTAAGTACGCTAAAAACCGGTATAGATAGAAATCCTTATTATATTGGTTTTAGTTTCAATTCCTTGTAGGTACGCTAAAAACAAATTAACAAACCATCAGTTAGTCAGATTATAGAAGGTTTCAATTCCTTGTAGGTACGCTAAAAACAGTAAACAAATTTCAAAACCGTACACTCTTCACCCTTTGCAGGAAACGAATTGCGTACCCAAGGCAATTATAGATACTCAAAAAAGACCTCAATTTCTATCTGTTTTCTAAATTTGATTTTAGTTATTGATTTAGCTCGTTACTTTTTTGCAAAACCTGCTCTTCAATCCAACAAAAAATGAGAGAAAATGTCTATTATGAGCCTTTTATTTGTCATGACTTCTTCATATGGATATGACCTCACCTAGCACTGCTTTTCTGAGAGACTTTCAAACACTGCTTTGAAGCTAACTTCTTTGTTTTTTAGATTACTAGGCTTTTAAATCCATGCACTTTCCTCCCAAAATTCTGGTAGCTCTAATAGCCCTTCTGGTAAAGGCATTGCACATTCTAGTAGATACTCTAAGTATTTCTTCCCTAACTGAAATAGGCTCAGTACCCTTCTGTCTTTCCTTCTAAATTGCCCCTCCTTCCCTTCTTTTCTTGCTACAGATCCTAAATATACTATCCAGATGTATGCAAAACACGCTACCAGTAAAAGCTTTTCTAGCCTCTTGGGATTCTTTATTCGCGTTTTGTGTATGTTAAATCCTCTTGATTTCTCATCTGAAAAAAATGTCTCTATCAAACTCCTCTTTCTATACAGCTCACATGCCTCTTCTGTTAACTCCACATTTGTTACTAAATATATTGGCTCTTTATACTCTTTGCCCCACCACGCTATTATTTGTACTGGCCCATACCTCTCATTCGTGTACTCTATCCCTTCTACACTTACTTGCCCTCCCTCTTGGAATATGTCTTCTGGTTTGAATGGCTCGTTTTCTCCTTCCTCATAACAATTGATGTTTTTTGCTGCTCTTAGTATATATTCCCACTTGTACTCTTCACATTTCTTTTGGAACTCTACTCCATCAAACTCGCTGTCACCCACTACTACCACATCTAATTTCTTGTCTAAACCCTCTTCTAATTCTTGCACTAACTCGTATAACTCCTCTAGTAAAGCTATATGTTCTGCTTCACTAAAGCTTCCTTTGTTCCCTTCTCTTACTTTCCAAATTACTGGTAATGCTCTTCCTTGGTATATCACACTTATCATCAGTACTGCACAATGTTTCCCTAAACTACTTGTATCTATTGTGAATATTAAGCTTGTTTTACTTATCCCTGCTAGTATTTCTTTGATGTAAGGGAAGTACATCGTTTCTTTATTGACAGCTTTATTCCTCAACCAACGATTAAATCGCTTTGTTCGGCTTTCTGTTTTACTATTTTTATGTTTTGTGCTCTTATCTGCCATTTCATCCAACGCTATTTTTCCTGATCGAACTAGCCCTGTTATCATCAAGGCAAAAACTATTAATCGCCTCGATGATTGACCTGATATGTTTTTTTGTGCAAACTGCTTGAGTGTAGCGAATATTCTGTTATATGATTTTTGAGAATAACTCATGCCCTGCATTAATCATGTTTCAAGTAATTTTGCAATACCCTTGAAGCTCAATGTGGGGCTTTTTTATTTCGATCTGATCTACCCTTGGTTGACTTTCGCCCTTGCCCTTTGGTGTTTCCTCAATTCAAAAAAGTGTACGGTTTTGAAGACTCAGTTATAATTGAAACGGCTGTCAATACTTTTACTCCTGAATTAAACCCTCCAAATCCTATCCTAGTTGTGTTATAGCCTTCTTTGCAACTTAACCCAATTGCTTGTGATACACATACAAGAGAGCACGCAATATATATTAGTGCTTGAAGCTAATTCTGGCATGCTTACAATAAGTGCATTGGCATCAACTCCTTAAAAAGTTAAAACGCTATTATTGGACAGAAAAGGTCATCCAGTAGCGCTTGCAAGTTGATTTGGCAACCATAGAGACTTTGAGTTTTGCTGGAGACCAATGATGCCCTATCAGATAGCCCTCCAACAATAATAGTCCATAATACGGTTGATCGGAAATGACTCGCCCTAATATTTAAGGTGTTTTTGTTACTATGTGCGTCACAAGATATATTTTTGGAAATAATTACAGTAAGAAAGCAAACTTTAAAATGGAAAATCGCCAAATTTTGAGCATGTCCTGTAGAGGCTTAAATTAATTACCGATCACCCGTATAATGCTATTATATAATTTGCAGGGTTTAGGCATATTTTAAGTTATGTTTAAGCTTTGTCATTGCATATTTGTTAAGGTAAGCTTTATACAGTTACCTTAGGAGTAATTACGAGTGGCAAAATTAGGCAGGTACACAGATCTACCTTTACCAAATGAATGGTTGCCAATTTTGGATAAATTGCGCCCACTCAATGTACAATTAAATTGTTCTGAAACACCTGATGTTGGTGCTTTAATTGATGCCTTCTTTGGCTATCTAGATAAAAGAGAGCAAGAAGTTTTGCTTTATCGGTATGGTCGAGGAGAAACCTTACAAAAGGTTGGTGATAAGTACGACTTAACAAGAGAACGAGTTAGGCAAATTGAGAAAAAGTCCTTTAGAAAACTGAAAGCAGTAGCTAGAGAATTAAGTATTTCATTCGGAGATTACCTTGAGCTAGCAAAGTCTTCTGGCTTAGTTGTGTCCAAGGTTCCTGATTGTAGCTCGGCTGTTGCACCAGATTTCCTTCCTGATGAGCTATGGTTTTGTGCCTTTAAAATACTTAAAGAAACACGTTACAAGCAGTTTGAAACCAAGCAGTTGCCTTCAGGTCGTTGGATTACTTTAGATGCTAAGAAAAAACTCAGGCCAAAAGCCTTGAAATCTTTCCTACTTGATAAACGCCAATTTGTTTCATTGGAAGAGGTAGCAGCCTTTCTTGAAATCGAACCTTATGATTTGATTCATGCTTATACATATTTTGATGGAGTTTTTATAACACGTGAGGGGAAAGTGGGAATGAATAAGTGGCGAATGCCTGAATCAATGGAGGCAATTGCTTGGGAACTCGCTTATGCTGGGTTTACAGAGTGGCATTTTAGTGAAATGGCAAAAGCACTTGACCATGTTTTTCCAGATCGTTTCTCAAATACACTTGGGAGGAATGTTGCTGCCGTTCTTTCACGATCAAATGAAACCAGTTTCCAATCTATTGGCCAAAAAGGTATGTGGCAACTGAGTGAAATAGGTGACGGATTTGCTAACAATAAGGCTGCAGTTATAGCAGTTATGAAAAGGAGTAATAAACTATTACACTATACAGAAATTACTAATAGCTTAGATAGATCAGTACGGCAAGAAACTATTTATGCTTTGCTATCTCGTGACAATACATTTAAAGGCTATGGTGATGGGATTTATGGCTTAGCTGAACCAAAATCAAAGAATACATCTACTGAGAATGAGCTAGACAATAAAGTCGCAGATTTCATTCTAGATCTTTTTGCAAAACACTCTGTCTTGCCAGTTGGTTCAGATGACAGTGATAAGTAACAAGTTAATAATATTGGTTTTGAAGGGCTAGGGATTATGTCTTTAAAAGAATTAAATATTCCTTCTGTGCTTGATACCTCAAAGAATAATCTGATTACTGATTTGTTTGGACCAGCGCTAAAGAATGCAACATATTATGATCGTGGGGTTGGTTATTTTAGTGCTGGTTGGTTGCGAATTAACTCTAAAGGTATGAAAGCATTTGCTGAAAATAAGGGACAGGCTCGTTGGATAACTAGTCCAATTATGTCTGAAGCTGATTGGAGTGCCTTAGTTGAAGGAACAAAAGGTCGAGTTAATCAGATCCTTCAGGAAGCGTTGCAAAAAAATATATCTGACCTTGAAAAAGATTTAGAGAAAAACACTTTGTCTGCTTTAGCTTGGCTTGTGGCTGATGGTATCCTTGATTTCAAGTTAGCTGTGCCAAGAGACAAACTATCCGATGGGGAGTTTCATGCTAAATTTGGAATCTTCACTGACACTGAGGGAAATCAGCTAAGTTTCAATGGTTCTTATAATGATAGTATTCAAGGAATCAAAAATTATGAAACCCTACATGTTTTTAAAGGATGGGAAGAAGTTACCAAGCATTTTGTGCTTTCTGATAAAAATAGATTTGATAAACTTTGGACGAACCTTGACCCTAATGTAAAGGTACACAATATTCCCGATGCTATGAGAGCACAAATATTGAAACTGAGGACTCAAGAACGACCCTACGAGTACAATAAAAATACTGGTTTTGTTTTTAAACCTAAGCAATTTGTCCCACAGGTTCCTGAAACAATTAAGTTAAGAGACTATCAAAATGAGGCAATTGATGCTTGGTTTAATAATAATTGCCAAGGCTTGCTTGAAATGGCGACAGGTACGGGGAAAACCATTACATCTTTAGCTGCTTCAGTAAAGCTTTTTGAACGAGAGAGTAAGTTAGCTTTGGTTGTGGCAGTTCCTTATAAACACCTTGTTGATCAGTGGTCAAAAGAAGCTAAACAATTTGGGTACCAACCTATACTAGCTTATATAAGCAAAAAACGCTGGTTGAACGAGCTTAATCAACAAATCCTTGATTACAATGCTGGTCACAGAAATTGTATATCTGTTATTACAACCCATGACACATTTACTGATGAAGATTTTCAAAAGAGTATTTTAAGAGTTAATGCGCCGAGTCTTATCCTTGCAGATGAAGCTCATCATTTAGGAGCAGAACGGCGAAGGGCAGCCTATCCTCATCATATACCATTCCGCCTTGCGCTTTCAGCAACGCCAGACAGATGGTTTGATGATTTAGGTACTCGAGCCCTACATGACTTCTTCGGAACAACAGTCTTTGAGTTTACTTTAGAACAAGCGATTGGTGTTAGTTTAACACCCTACTATTATCACCCCCATCTTGTTAACCTTACTGAAGAAGAAATGCTCGAGTATGATGAGCTAACCGCAAAAATAGCTAGACTTATGGGAAGAGAGGATGAAAAGGGCCAAGATATTCTAAAGCAACTCCTTATGAAGCGGGCCAATCTACTCAACAAAGCAGAAAATAAGTTAAAGTGCTTGTCAGAACTCATAGACCAGCAAGAAAATATCAGCCATGCATTGTTCTATTGTGCTCCGGGGCAAATTGATGATGTTGTACGTCTGGCAGGTTATGAAAAAGGGCTCATGCTTCGACGTTTTACTGCTGAAGAGGATGCAAAAGAGCGTCGTGAACTGCTGAATGACTTTGCAAAAGGTAATCTTAATGCCCTTGTTGCTATGAAATGTTTGGATGAAGGTGTAGATGTACCAAGTACACGAATGGCTTTTTTTCTAGCTAGCAGTGGTAATCCTCGAGAGTTTGTGCAAAGGAGAGGACGAGTGTTAAGAAAATACCCCGATAAAGAACATTCCATTATTCATGACCTAATAACCGTACCTCCTAGTACATGGCAAGCAAATACATCACCTATTAACTTCAATGTAGAAAGGGGTATTATTAAACGAGAATTGGAACGCTTCAAGGAATTTGCGAATTTAGCACGGAATGAATTTGAGGCGTTAGACGTTATTTGGGACTTAGCGAAACGGTATAATCTAATGGATTTCTAGAGAGGTGTAGTAATAGTAATGCTTAAAGATCAACTTACCAAAATGCTTGCAAACCAAGAGTATGCGGTCAAAGAGGTTATCCAAAAAGTGCTTGTTCTCGAGCAAGAAAACATTTCCTTTGATCGTCCTCATTTAAAAAACGAGATTGACAAGATTATTGATGAAGCGGCAAAACGTGCTCCTGAAAAAGAAAATAAGGCTAGCCAGTGAAGCTCGATCATATCAGGCTTGAAAACTTTCGCCAGTATTATAGTCAGCAGCGCCTGAACTTTGCAAAAGATGATAAGAAGCGAGTTACCCTAATTCACGGTGTAAATGGTGCAGGGAAAACCTCTATGTTTTTAGCTATTAACTGGTGTCTTTATGGAAAATTGCCAGATATGGAGACTGTTGGAGAGCTTGTAAGTAAAGAAGCTATTGAACGAGCACAGGTGGGTGATAGTGTTACTACCTCCGTTGATCTTTCATTTCTTCATAATGGAGAGCGATACATGGTTCGTCGTGCATTGGAGGGAGTGAAGCAAGATAACGGTAACTTCCAACTCAAAAATATTGATGACTTTGTCATGCTGCGAGTAGGAAGTGATGGTCAGGCAAGAAAAGTCAAAAACCCCGTTGGTACCATGAATGCTATCCTACCAGTGAATGTGAGAGAGTATTTTCTATTTGATGGAGAGAAGATTGATAATTTTGCCAAGCCAGAGGCTTCTAAAGAAATTAAAGAAGCTATTTATTTGGTGCTCAAACTAGAAGTCCTAGATCGTGCCAAAAAGCATTTAGCAACAATCGCAAAGGATTATCGAAAAGAGCTTAAAGAAAATTCAGGTGGAGAACTCAGAAAGCTTTTAGAAGACGAAGAAAAAGCTCGAGCTGAACTTGACCAAAATCTGACTAGAATCTCGGAACTTAAGCAAGAAAACCAAAAGGCGCAATTGCACAAAGGAGATATTCTTCAAAGACTTCGCGAAATGGAAGCCACAAAAGTCTTACAAAAACAAAGAGATTCAATAGAAAAAAGCCTAAGAGAAAACAGAGATAGGCTTCAGAAAAATCTTGTTTCCATTTGTGACCTTGCAACAAGTGGCTATCTCGTTATGCTGGCACCAGCAATTGAAAAAGCATTGCAAGTTTTGGACGAAGCTAGGGAACGAGGAGAAATACCCAGTAATATCAGGCAGCAATTTGTTAAGGATTTGCTGGAACAGATGAAGTGTATTTGTGGACGGTCTATTGATAACGGAAGTCCAGAACACAAGCACCTCAATCGCCTCATTGAGGTAAGTATTTCCAGTACATTAGAAGACGACATTATGAATATGACTGCCACACTCAAAGGTTTCAACGATCTTATAAAGAGAAAATTGGTTGATCTTGACGCCGAAAACCAGCATCGTGTTGAACTTGTTGATATCATCAAGGGTTTTGAAGCTCAGTTAGATGATGTTCGTAGGCAACTCAAGGATTCCCCAGAAGATATCAGTGCCCTAGAAAAGAAGCTAGAAAAGTATGAAGCGGACAGCAAAAACAATTTACTCAAAATAGGCTCCTTTACGGAAAAGAATGAAAGCTTAGAAAAAAAAATTAAAGAGCTGAAGAAACAAATTAGTATGGTGCGGAAAGAAGAGAAAAAACTTAAGTTCTTAAGCACTAAATTAGATCTTGCCCAGCAAGCTGCTGATATAATCAGCGAAACTTATAAAGTGGTAGCTAACCAAATGCGTCAGAAAATTGAGGTTAAGACCAAAGAAATTTTCCAGCAGCTTGCTTGGAAAGAGGGGCATTTTAAGGATGTCCAGTTAGATGAAGACTTCAATCTCGAGGTTATTGATCGCTATGACAAAACAATGAAAGCAGAGCTTTCTGCTGGTGAGCGCCAAGTTTTAAGCTTATCGTTTATTACAGCTATGTCACGTATTAGCGAAGAGGAAGCGCCTCTTGTTATGGATACACCCTTTGGTCGTCTATCAGAGGATCACCGTAATACAATTACCAAGCACCTACCTGAGCTTGCTGATCAACTTGTTTTCTTTGTTACAGATACTGAGTTAGTTGGTGAAGCAAGGGCTAATGTAGAACCTGTTGTAGGTGCTAAGTATCGTTTGAGCTTTAACACAAACAATGGTTGTACTGAGATTGTGGAGGTTAATTGATGCCAGAGGAAACTAAAAATCGAGATGGTGTATTCATTGATGAAGCTGCCCACCATATTTATAAGGAGCTTACAGAAGGAAATGACTTAGAAGATAGCCCGTTTAAAACTATGAAAGATGTTTTTATGTGGGCAGCAAGCCTAGGGTACAAGATGGGAGAACGTAGGCCCTTGACAAATAAAACAATGATTTTTCGATGGGCGCAGTTGTTGGAGCAGGTTGATGTTCCATTAATTAAGGCTATTGCTATAGCGGATAAAGAGGAGTTAGGTGTGCTTAATAGTCAAGGTGAGGTGCTGGAAATTGTTGAGGAGTATGCTAATGCGGGGGTTTATGAATTGCAATCAAATATTATTGATGAGCACGGACAACCTTTATGGAATCTAGCTTCCCTAACTAAGCAGAAATAATGTTTGTACTTATTCAAGGTAAAGTGATTTGGTAAGTTTCCTATGGAGGAAGGTATTTGGTAATGAGTGATAAATCAGGAAAGGAGCTGGAAGATGAAGCTCAGAAACTATTTGATGGAATGGGACTCACCTGCATTAACCAACTATGTCAAGTTCAATTAGTAAAGCTAGACCCAGATGGTGATTACAGCAAAGGTGAACACCTCGAGTTTGACTTCCTAATTCCTTACGGTGAAACATGTTTAGTAGGTGAGATAACTGCCAGGAATGGTCCTAGTGATGTAAAGAAAAAGTATGAAAGCTTCCAACAATCTTACAATCTTCTGAAAAAACAGAGTCTATCAAAAGAGGATCTCTGGTCTTTATTAGGTGTTCCAAAGGACTTACTTCCAAAATGTCGTGATATCAAAGAGGTTAAAGGATGTTTTATAACAACCAAACTTGAAAAATTTGATGTTAATCTAACTAAGCTAACTTCGATAGCTTGTTTTTATAAATCTGACTGGATACTTCTTGAGGGATATGTAAAAACAATAGGTAAATATTGCAAAGAACATTTCATGCATCATTTTAGTGTCATCACTGAGTATCCAATAGAAAACATTACCTTGCTCAAGGATAAACATCACCTGACTCAGATAAAGCATAAAAAAGTTGCAAGTGGTAAATTAGCTTTTGCTGACATATTTACTTTTGAAATTTCCCCTTATAAAATTCTTCCATTTACTCAGGTATTTAGAAAAGATAATCTTCCAAACCTAAAAAAAAATAGTGATACTGACTACCAACGTCCCTTAGACATCGAAAAGCTCCAATCTATAAGGAAAAATCTTCTAATCAATGCTGATTTCATGTTTCCAAATAATATTTTGTGTGTTTTGTCAAGCGATTGTAAGTATGATGAGAAGAAAGGCAGCTTGACCATTCCTATGATGTATGGTGCTCTATCTGTTATAGATGGACAACATCGCCTTTTTTCTTTTGCTCGGGAAAGTATGGAGAAAAAGTTAGCTGGGGCAATTATTATGATTGCTGCAATTAAATTTCACAATGCAAACGAAAAACAAATAGCAGAATATAGTGCTAAAACTTTTGTTGAGATTAATACCAAGCAAACAACTATTGACAAAAACCATCTTGACATAATTGCTTACGAGCTTCTAGGACAAACACATTCTCGTGCCTTAGCTGCTAAGATTGTTCTGACTGCCAATGAATGTAGAGGTAGCTTGTATGGTCTATTTAAGACTTATCAAACAAGTTTAGGAATTATCAAAATAAATGAGGTAATCACAGCGCTCAAAATCATAACGAATTTGGAAAAAATATCAAAATTGGAAGGCGCAAAAAGTGGAGCAAAATTAAAGGAGAAAAAAGGTTATGAGAACCTTTTTGAAGCAACTGCTTCTGACTTGAAAGATGCCGAAACTATGATCACTAAAGGAATTATTGTATTCAAAAGATTCTTCAACGAATTCAAGAAGCAATTTCCACAAGACTGGCCTGAGCGTGGTAAGAATAAAGGTTCTTCTTTTGAGTTTGCAAAGGTAATAGCTGGATTAGTGAAGTTACTACATAAATTTATTCTTGAAGGTTCTGATTGGTCTAAAGTGAAAGAGGAAATAAAAAAAATTAAAGTAAATGTTATTAAGCTAAGGGACATTGCTGATGAAAATACAATCATTTTAGATGCGAGTCACATTAGTATTCCTGATGCAAAACCTACGGTGAACAATGACCTAGAGTTTTTCAATAGAAACCGTATAGAACCAACATCAATTACAAAAGTTCTAAAATCGTAGATAGCTTATTATCTCTTCATCTGTTTTGATAATATTCTTATGAAAGGTTAGTTAAATCCTCAGCCATCATGGAAATAAACGGTCACACTTTATTTTTTTATATTAGGACAAGTTGTAAATGTTTCATTTTACTGGTGATGATAAGTGCTCAGTAACAAAGTTTATTTCTTGTTTTGATTCACCTCAAAACAAATTTCAGAAAAAGATGTGTTTTATCTTTCCTATAAACAAGCGCTTTAATCACTAATGTTTAGGATTTATAATGTACCTTGAAGAAGTAAATTTAAAGAGAATAGCCCCATTAGAAGATATTTCGCTCAACTTCACCTCTGAGAATGGAAATCCAAGCAAATGGATTGTCCTGCTTGGTGAAAATGGGACAGGCAAAACTACTATTCTCCAAATGATTGCACTTTCCCTTTTAGGTAGAGAAATGCTTTCTGATGTAGTGCAAGGCGTTGAATGGCATCGCTATATTCGTGCTCCCCACAAAAAAGGTGATGTAATCCTTACCTTACTGTCTACAAAAGATGATTCAAAACGAAATAAATCTAGTGGAGATTTCAAAAATAAGTATGTAACACGATTCGAATTGGGAAGTACCATTAGGCTAGGGCTTCGTCAAGATACAGAAAAATATAAAGTTGATGCTCAACGCCTAGACCAAACTCTCTACTCAGAAAAGATTGATGTGGGGTGTGGTTTGCATGTGGTTGGAAGTCGGATCTTGTAATCCATAATTAGTTTACACAATTATGCCCAATCACATAGACGAAATCATACAAATTACCAACGAAAATGTAGGGGTTCAAGATTTTGAACCCTTCCACAACAAAATCCTCCAACATGATTCTTTAAAAACAACCACCCGTCCAAAACAAAAATAATAATCTGTTGACAGGGCAAAAGGGTAGATATTACGCCTAGTGATCGAAACTAGATTTAGAATGACACTGGGGAGAATTTGTGCTTGGAAGGGTTCAAGTTTTTGAACCCCTACAAATATTGTTTTTAATAGGACAGGGTGGAATTTGCGAATGTTATTTTGTTATAAGGTAGGGCGGAATTTGTGAATGTTGTTTTGTGACAGGGTAAGCTGGAATTAAGGAGTGGTAATAATTTATAATCCAGAAATCCATAAGCGTAAATCTATTCGTCTGAAAGGTTATGACTATTCGTGTGCAGATCTGTATTTTATCACTATTTGTACAAAGAATAAAGAACCCTTGTTTGGGGACATCGACAACGCAAAGATGATTTTTAGTGATGGGGGTAATATTGCACAAAGGTGCTGGCAAGATATACCTAAACATTACCCAGAGACCAAATTGTATGAATACATAATTATGCCCAATCACGTACATGGCATTATACAAATCACCAACGAAAACGTAGGGGCTTGCCCTAGAGTGCAACGAAGGGTTCAAAATTTTGAACCCTTTCACAACAAAACCCTCCAGCATGATTCTCCAAAAAACAACCACCCATCCAAAGCAAACCAGTACCAAAAAGTAATCCCCAAATCGATTGGTTCAATTATTAGAGGGTTTAAAATTGGTGTCACAAAATGGTTCCGCCAAAACACGGAAATTCATAGTATTTGGCAGAGGGGATTCTATGAGCGCATTATCCGAAATGAACAGGCATATTTTAAAATATCTGAATACATCAATGATAATCCGCTCACATGGCAAAAGGATAGATACCATGCGTAATGATTGAAGCTAAATTTAGAATAGTATTGGGGAGAATTTGTGCTTGGAAGGGTTCAAGTTTTTGAACCCCTACGAATATATTGTTTTTAATAGGGTAGGGTGGAATTTACGAATGCTGTTTTTTAAGCAGGAAAAATAAACAAAGGATTAAATCTTAATCAAAAGCCACATGGTAATAGGGTTCACCCTGTTTATGCGGGCTGATTTGAATGGTAACTTTTTGGTTCATCCGTTTTAGAAAATCCAGCAGTTTATCAACTGTAAAACGGCTGAAATGACCGTTTAATAAGCGTGAAACCTCTGCTTGCTTAACGCCTAAAAGTTCTGCCATTTCTCGTTGTTTCATGTCTTTTTCTTTAAGTAATTGCACTACATGGCAACCAATGAGGCCTCGAGCATATAATTCCTCAGCATCTTCAAAACCAAGATCAGCAAATATATTGCCAGAACTTTCCTCAAACTCAATGTCCATCTTTTTCTTCATCTTTTTCCAGCTCCTTTAGGTAAAGACAAGTTGCCTTGAACGCTTCACTTACGATTCAAAGAAAGTGCTTTATTAAACTGTTGAACAGTTTTCCAAGGCCCCTTAGTGCTTACCTGTGTAACCTTTGTGAAGGTTTGCCCCTTTTCTATTAGGATTCCAAGCTGACCAAAAGAATCATCCTCAGTATAGCAATCCAGTAACTTCCTAGCTATAACACCATTCATCTTACTACCCATACCAAAATGTTTTTCACTATGGGCACTCAGTTTTTTTGCCAACCCCATCAGAAGATCATCTTTGGTAAAGGTTTTGTGCTTTGGCAAAAATTCATTGATGAAGAAGTGCCAAGTTTCTGCTTTAACGGGGTCTTGCGTGAGTTCCCAGTGCATAAACCATTGTGTAGTTAGTGACTCGAGCCCAGAATCTTTTTCCCAAATAACTTCACCTGCTGGCGTTAATTGCACTGGTAAACCAGCCTTAATAATGCCTGTTTTTTCCAGCCAAGTTCTATACTTAGCTGCGAAGGGGGCTTTGTAACCAAAGGGTTTAGCAAGGTCAGCGTCTTTTTTTGAAGGGTTTTTAAGGGCCTGCTTAAGAATACCGGCCATGTAAGGTCGGTTTAGCCCAAAGTTTCCGTGGAAATAGACTGCCATAATGTTCCTTTCTTTCAAGCCAAAACAAGCTGCCTTAAACGTTTCACTGATGATGATAAGAGCTCAATAGCAAAGTTTATATCTTGTTCTGTATTGATACGTCCTAAACCAAACCTTAAAGAATAATGTGCTCTATCTTCCCCATAACCAAGTGCTTTAATTACATGTGAGGACTCAACTTTGGCAGTTGTGCAGGCAGATCCCGTTGAAATAGCTAAGTGGTCATTTAATTGCACTAACAAGGAACGATTCTCTACACCCAAGATAGCAACACTAAGGTTATTTGGCAGCCTTTGTATAGGATGCCCATTGAGTTCAATGTTTTCCATATTTCCCTTTAATCCTTGCCAGAAATTATTTCTAAGACTACATAAACGCTTACTTTCTTCAGGCATTATTTTAACAGCAACCTCAACAGCTTTACCGAGGCCAACAATGCTGGGTACATTCAATGTGCCAGAGCGCATACCACGCTCGTGTCCGCCACCATGTATTTGTTCAACTAGATGAACACGAGGGTTGCGTTTGCGCACATACAAAGCACCAATACCCTTCGGCCCATAAATCTTATGTCCTGATAGTGATAGTAAATCAATGTTCATGGCTCCGACATCTATCGGTATATGCCCTATAGCTTGGGTAGCATCAGTGTGAAATAAAATGTTGTGCTCACGAGTAATCTTCCCAATTTCTTTTAGAGGAGCTAGCACACCAATTTCATTGTTAGCTGCCATGAGGGATACTAATACAGTTTCAGAGCTGATTGCATTGCGAAGGTTATCAAGGTCAATCATGCCTTGTTGATCAACGGGTAAGTAGGTGATTTGCCAACCTTTTCTTTCTAGGTATTGGCAGGTGTCAAGTACGGCTTTGTGTTCTGTGACACAGGTAATGATATGCCTACCACGATCCTCATACCTTTCAGCTGCACCAATAATAGAGAGGTTGTTAGCTTCTGTAGCTCCACTTGTAAAGATCATTTCATCATCTTGGGCACCTATGCCTGTGGCTACCTGTTTTCTGGCTGCATCAACTGCACGTTTGGCTTCAGCACCGTAAACATGATCTGTACTGGCAGCGTTGCCAAAGGTTTCTGTGAAATATGGCAGCATTGCCTCGAGCACGCTCGAATCTACAGGGGTAGTTGCGTGGTGGTCTAGATAAATGATCTCATGTGCCATCTTTGGGTTACTCCATTAGCTTTTATTTGCGTCAGTAACAAGCTTAGCAATATCTTCTATGTTTTGCACGCGCATATTTAAATTAATGACCCCTCGGCTGATATGGGCAATAAACTGATCCTCAAAATTGTCTTCTATGTCCACACCATCTTTATACAAACGTTGTCTAAGGAGTGCAAAAAAGTATTCATTATATTCGCCTGTCAATGTACTTAAGTTAAACTCTTTGCCACGACCATCTTGATAAAGCTTAGGGTCAGGAATACCCTTATCGCTTAGTGAGTAACAAAAACCTATTCTGCATAGTAAATTAGGTGTGAGTTGAGTACGGGCTTGCAGATTACGTAAGCTGCGTTCTACTTGTTCATCTACATATACACGACTAAGCGACATGACTAAGTTCCTCTTGGTTGAAGTCTTGGCATTTTACTAGGGTATGTCCTTGTTTGGGATCATTTGTTAGATGATAGAGTCGGCTTATCTCTGTATTTGGTTTTGGTTGGATAAGTACTTGTAGCTCAACATCTGTCGTGAATAAAATAATTTGCTGACTAGTACTAGGGAAATAACCTTCAAGAAGCCGTTGGCGATGGTTTTCATCTAAACGAGCAAATGGCGTATCAATAAAAAGAGGAAGTTCCCTTTGAGTAAGTTGTCTAAGTGCATTTAATAGTGCTAATACAAATAATTGCTTTTCTCCAGCGGAAAAGTCATCTAAGTTTATTGGATGATTATTGGTACCTCTTAGCTCAATATCAAAACTTTCTGGGTCTATAATTGCAGTTTTAAGAAGGTGCTCTTTTCGGCAAATGGTATTAAAGGCATTAATGAGGTGTTGCTCGAGTTGACTAAGTCGCTCTCGTAATAAAGCATCTTGATATGATCTTAAAACCTGCTGGCTTTTTTGAGCAAATTCAGTACCTTTATTTGCTTTGAGGGCTGCTTCAAAGGTTTTTCTTGCTCGGTCAAAGACTCTGTGCTGGTCACTTCTTTCTTTTTCTGCAGAGCCTAACTTTTTACTTAAGTCAATTTGCTTCTTTTTGAGTTTGCTTATTTCTTTTTGAATTTTACTAATTTCTTTGTATATAGCACTGAGGCTGCTATCTTCTGGTGCGCTGGCAAGTTGCTGCTCTAAATAACCCTGATCGGCTCTTGCTTTTCTGAGCTGCTTTTCTAACTTGCTGATTTCTTTTGGGAGTGCTTGACTAGTATTAATCCAATTACTCAAGTGCTGATACTCTGAGCTTGCAAGATCATGAAGGATAAGAATATCTTCATCAACACCATCTTTTTTTAGTAAGGCTTCAATTTTGATCGTCAAGGTTCTAATTGTTTTCTTGGGTATAGAACCTACATCTTCCCAAAACTCTGATTGCTTTAACTCTTCAATAATCGCACTTGTTTTTGTACTCCACTGCTCAGCAACTAAGTGTTCTCTTTGATTTTCAAGATCAAGAGTAAGTTGTTCAGATAGGGCAGAGTTTAGTTTTGGAGCAAGCGTAAATGGTAATAACTCAGCACATAATTGCTTAAGTTCATTACTTATATTATCCACTTCTTCTGTTTTCTGTTTTAATTTTTTTTGTAGCTTAGGGCGTTTTTGAGCGTAGGCACCTCCTTCGGAAAGTAGTTTCCCTTCTTCTTTTTCTAGGGATTGCTCAAATGTTTTCAATTGAAGATTTAGGTTTGATTCTTTTTCTTTGAGTTTTGTTAGCGATTTGTCTAGTTTCTCGAGTAAAGATTGCTCTTTTAACATATTCTTTTTTATTTTTTCTATATCTTGTCCCCCACCTTGCTTTAAGACGAATTGTTTGAGGTCAATTTTTAATCTGTTAATTAGGTGCAGACCAAGCAACCTATGGAGGGTTTCCTTAAGAAGATCATTACGTTTCTCTGATGTTGTTAAGGTACTTAGCTCCTCAGCATCAAAAAAACTAATGGGAATAAGACTTATGGGTATAAAATCATTAATCCATGTTTGTGCCTCTTCTTCAATCAATGTTTCTTTATCTTTTTTTAGGCTTAGCGTTTCTTTAATTGTACTACTGTTGACCTGCCACTCTCTTTTAAGAGAAACGGTTCTAATTTCACTTGATTTTACATATTCAATTTTAGCTTCAACTGAAGCATGTTCTTTGTAGGGTGTTTGTTCAGTTGTTTTACGGTGTAATAAATCATTTAGGAATGCGCTATAAGCCCGTTGTGTGATTCTATCTCCTAGACTCATTGAACCATGAAGAACTAACGGTAAAGCTCTAAATAAGGTTGTCTTGCCAGCTCCGTTATGGCCTCCAATTATGGTCATTGGTTTTTGAAAACCATTACTCAAATCGAATGAGTGTCTTCCTTTAAAAACCCCAATGTTATTTACCTTAAGCTCTAAAAACCGCATTATTAAAAAATCTTAGGTTGGTAAACAATTTCAGAATCATCAATAACTTCGTTTTCACTGCGCCATTCTTCATTTAGAATAGCATGAAGACGTTTTTGGATATTGGCCCGATATGCCATGCCATGTGTTTGTTTTTCAGCTTCAAGAAGTTTAGCAAGGAGTTCAAAAGGAACATCATATTCAACACAAATGTTTTCTAAAAGTTGCTTCTGGCTACTATCAAAATGTGCATCGTCATCAATTAACCAGTCAAGACTATGACCAGCTACAGCCTCATAAATTTCAGGCACTGAATCTTCCCAATCTTGTCTTTCAGTTCTCCATATTCTGCGTATTTCCATTACTTCTTCATTTGAAATTAGTTGTGTATCTGGGTCAGGACCATCCTTTTGAATGCGCTTTTGTAATTCTAAAACTTTTCTAAGCATTTGCCTACTTACATCAAGTTTATACGTACGAGCTGCTGCAGTTCCATCTTTCTTCAAGATAATGCGACCATCACGACCTTTAATGTCTCTGTACTCACGTTTTTTCTCTGGGTTTGTTGTTTCTTGGAGCCAATTTCTGAATTCTAATAGAGGCTCGAGCCATTCTTCACCGTTATCTACCATTGCTTCCATAGAAGAATCTTTACTTGTAACCGTACATACCCAACAACCAAACCGTGAATTACCACAAGAAGCTGTTGATGTATCGATAACTAAAGGACATTCACCTGCGCTGGCATTGCGGTACATTGCTGCTAAATCACGATTATTACTACCCCACGGAGAGGGTACTTGAAAGAGATATGTCCAAACATCATCTGTTGTAAAGTCTGCTATAGGTGCATAAACATAGGCACCACGTAATGAAACGTGCCTTCTTAATACGTGTCCCTGTACTTGATAAGTATTCATAAGTTGTTCACGGGTTGCACTTTCGGCTTTGCGAACCCCTAAAACCATTATGACTTCACCATGTTCAGAGACTTTTTGTTCTATGAAGGCATTGGCAGGTTTAATTTTCATTCGACCTGTACACCAACGAAAAACGCTAGTTGGTGCAGGATAACCACGACCTATTAAATTGACCCAAAAAGTATCGCTAAGAACAGGAACAACTTTGTTTGCCTCAAAAGGCATTTTTTGCTTTTTGGCAGCTTTGTTAATTTGATTTAGTGTAGTATCAATGTAATTTACAATAACTGGTGTTTCAACTTGAGTATCAGAAGCTATAACATAAACAGGGTATTTGCGTTTTAACTTTTCAAGTCCTTCTAGAGCTTTCCAAACAACCTGCAGTGTAGCTGTTGAATCTTTGCCTCCACTATAGCCAATGACCCAAGGACGTTCTTGCTGTAAGTACAAGTCTCGTATTTCTTGATAAATTTCCCCAATATTCCTATATTCAAAAACAGAAGTACTTTTAGAATTAGAGTCAGTCATTATAATTCCCCTTCAGAATTGTCTTGAGTATTTTGAAATTTATCTTCTAGTTTTTGTTCTTCAGGTGAAAGAGAAAGTTCCAGAATAGATTTTATCAAGTTTGTGGTGAGCTGCACGTTTTGTCTTGCCTTGCTCATTTGACCCCCACTCATGGCCCGACCTTCCCATAGGGAAGTATTTGCTTTACGCCAATCAATAGCTTTAAGTTTTTTGAGATACTTCTTCCAATCTTTGGGTTCTTCTTGGAGCAAAGTTCTTCCAGCCATACCAAATGCATGTAATGTAACTGCATGAGCATGAACAAAATCTCTCCTAATTTCATTGCTGCGAACGTCCTTCTTAACAACTTGCTGCCATTCTGGTAAGACCTTTAGCAGTTCTTTCCAGTAAGACCTTGCTAAAACTTCTTCGTTTTCTGAGATTTTGTCTTTCTTCTTTTTGTTTAGAAGTGCTCCTGTAGCTTGGTATATTGCACTTAAAGTAAAGAAATAAATTGAGCGATTAGAGATAGACGTTTTCTCCATTTCAGTGAGCCCTTTAAAAGGTAAGTGATTGTTAGCGAGGTCGCGTGCAAGTAGGGCAAGGGGTTCACGTTGTTCATAAAGGATACTAATGGATTTACTGGGTTTTTGAGCATGTTGATTTAAGTCCGCAAAAAGTTGCTGACTTCGTTTTAAGTCTGTGTCTAAGTATAAAACGACGGCTATTGTCTCATCACCTAATTCTGGTTGCTCCTCGAGTGCTGCTTCTATCGCTGCCCTTCGGTGCTGACCATCATTAATAATGAACTTTGCAGACATAGGTACAATCAATAATCCAACGTCTTGCGAATCGTCAGACATGGCTGCAGCCTCAAAACGGACATCTCCATCTATAGATGCAGTGATTGCTGAAAATGCGTAGCTATCCATATTTTCGATGATATAGCGTTTTATTTCGGGTACTCGAGCCGTGTTTAAATTCCGCTGAGCTCTTAGTTCTGCAGGTACGGAGGATTCGTCAAAAAGGAAGATCCTTGGCAGTAATTTTAGGGGGCACATTGCGACATAATAGTCTTGTCCAGCTTGAGTACCTCTAATTGCAGGAAAGGTGTAACTAAATCCAAATGCCATACTTCCTCAACTAATGGAAGTATAACATAAAGATATTGGAAGTATATGATTTAAAGTGTTCTAATTTTAGGATTTGTACTATTTTTGTTAATCGGTTATGGAGAGCTGAGAAAGTCTTATCATACCTGCAATTGAGTTATTACTGTCACCTACTACTATTTGCAAACTTTATTTCCAAATGCTTATAAAATACAATACTTGATAGCTTAGTGCTTGAAAAGCACTATAGATGAATATTAGGCTCGTTGATAGTGAAGTACTTGAAATTTAAGCAGCTTATCGCATCAATAAAAATTGGTAAGCACCTGCTTGGTGCTGTTTATTTGCATGAAAGTGCTGTACAAGAGCTTCCACCAAAGTTGTTACAATTCATTGAGGCTACTTTAGAAAATTCAGACATAGAAGAAAAAGTTTGGAACGTACTTAAACTAAGCAAAAGGGATTTTAAAATATCCTTTCTCAGCTACCCAGATTTCGAAAACAACAGTTATCCTGAACTTCATAGCAGTTATTTTGTTGACCTCGAGCGCAATACAATAAAGCATTTTAATTACACCATTTCCAAGAATCCACCAATTCTGCACCGTAAAGAAACTTTGGTTTTAGAAAGCCACCCCTTAAGAGAGCATTTTAGCCAACTCACACAAGAAGGAGAAGCCATAGGACTTTATGAAAATACCCGAAGAATTGGTTTTAAACAGGAATGGTTAAAGCTAATTGCAAGTAAGGGTTATTTCCTAGATGAAAAAGGACACCTGAAAACAAAAGATAATGAATCATGCACAGTAACATCATCTCAAATAAAACGTGATAATACCATCACAAACGACAATTTATTTACTGGGGAAGTCGAGCGTCACCGAACTGCAATTAACCGTCATAAGTTAAGCAGCCCTATGAAAACTCTTGCAAAACATGGTTATTTAGATAGGAGTTATTCATTACTCGACTATGGTTGTGGTAAGGGGGATGATTTAAGGGAACTCGAGCTTCATGGGCTTGATTGTGAGGGTTGGGATCCAGCTTATCGGCCTGAGGGGAAATTGTCTTCCAAGGATATTGTCAATCTAGGATTTGTTCTTAATGTTATAGAAGATCGTGAAGAGCGCGATGATACATTAAAAACTGCTTGGGGATATGCTCAGAACTTACTTATTGTCTCTGTTATGGTTGCAGGACGCTCAACTACAGAACGCTTTACGCCTTATAAAGATGGTGTAATTACTAGTATAAATACCTTTCAAAAGTACTATTCTCAGACTGAAATTGCAAATTACATCGAAGTCGTTTTAAATGAAACCCCTATAGCTGTCGGTCAAGGGGTATTTATTGTTTTTAAGGATAAAACTGAAGAACAACGGTTTTTACTCGAGCGTCAATTCATAAAACGTAATTGGCAACAGAAATCTAAGCCTATTACTTACACCAAAGGTCTTAGTCGTTCCCATTATGAAAAACATAAAGTTTTGTTTGATGATTTTTGGCAAACCACACTGGATTTAGGGCGTATGCCAACAAATAGCGAATTCGAATACTCAGAGCAGCTGAGGCGTGTTGCGGGTTCTCATAAAAAAGCCCTTGATTTACTTAAAGGGCTACATAGCCCTGAATTGTTTAAAGAAGCTGAGACAGTGAGATACAATGATCTACTTATCTATTTTGCTCTAGGATTATTTAGGAAAAGGCGAGCTTATGCTCACATGCCAGAGAGCTTAAAACGCGATATTAAAGCTTTTTTTGGTACATACACTGATGCAATAACCTTAGCTAAGGAAAAGCTTTTTAGTATTGGTAATCCTAGTATCATTGAAGGAAAGTCACTAGAAGCATACGCTAAAGTTAAATCAGGTAGTTTGAGTGAGGGACACAGTTGGACTTTTCACCACTCATTGCTCAAAGAACTGCCTGTAGAACTGCGCATTTATGTTGGATGTGCTGCACAACTTTTTGGTGATATCGATGAGTTTGACCTCATTAAAGTTCATTTCACGTCAGGAAAAGTTACTCTTCTGAAATATGATGACTGGAACAAAGATGCTCCTTTGCTGACCGAAAGAGTCAAGATCCATCTGCGTGATCAGGATATAGATTTCTTTTATTATGGTGGTAAATACGATTCTCAACCGCTTGGAAACAAGGAAATATTCTCTTAAATTAAGTGTATTTTTAATCTATCAAGAGTTTGAACTAATTTTTAAGAACTGTCCTAGCTTTAGATATGCATGCTAACCTAAGGAAACATCTGATCAAGGCAAGGCAACTCAAATTAAGGCGCTCAGGAACAGGCATCTTTTGGACTTTATCAAATTGATAGTATTTTAGAGGTTGCGTGCTGGAACTAATGTTTGAGCATGAAGGGTAAGCATAATTTATAATGGTCTTAGGTACCTTGCAATTGCTTTGCACAAGGGTATAAATCAAATTGCCCATAAACGTCGCTTTGACCGGATACTTTACCACCTTGGAGTTGTTTAAGAATGTTCTAAACAAGGTTATTTTTTTAGTTCAAACTCTTGATTATTGCGATTGTAGGGCTAATCAAGTTATACCTAGCTCTTCTTTGTAGGGAGGATTACCTGACACTCGAGCACGTCTGTGAATTGTTAAAAAGGCTGTTTGGAAGGCATAAACAATAGCTATCTCTAGCTAGAAAATGAAGCTGAAGGATTAACCTGTGGAATTAACTTCTACAGGCTTTTTTATTTTTAAAATGGTTAATTATTGAGTGGAGACTCTTATAGTAACTGACTTTCCTCGAGCTGATATGCTCGAGCCAAGCAAAACTAAGTACCCTATAAATAACCTCAAAGGTTTAAATTAAAGAACCCAATTTCGATTTATAAATCTTCGGAGGTAGTCTCGAGTAAAACTATACTTCAGGTAAGAAGTCTATATAAGACAGATTCGCCTTACTGATAGGAAGTATAGTGATGAAAAGAAATTTTAGAGCAACAGAATTTGTAACTCAACTAAGAGAAGAGGTGAGCCAATGATAGAAATGGAAGTAGTAAATGTTTTCTTAGGTATAGCCACTTTTGTATTAGGAGCTATAACTCTTAAACTAGAGCAAGTGCAGAATGGATTAAAGCGTAAGCTCAAACGCTTACAAAAGTATGGTGCGTCTACAAGGCTTATAAACTACAAGCATGTAGATGCTGTGCTATTCGGCCCTAGAGAATCAGGTAAAACTACTATTGTAGAACTATGGACAAGCCCTTGGACGCAAATTTCTGAAATTGCAGCAACACATACTTGGCGAAGTTATGAAGTTAACATTCATGAGTTTGAGGAAGAAACACATAAAGATAATCTGTTTGAGATAGAGCGCAAGCGAGTGCCTACACTGAGAGCTCGTATAAAAGATTATCCTGGTGAAGACTGGTATCGAGCTGAGGCTTTAAAAAGTTTGGGTAAATCAGCTGATAAAGCTGTTATCCTACTGATCTTTAGAGTGGGTTTTCATGATGGAGAAGTACAGTATGGACGAGAAAACACAGAGTACTATAGTAAAGCTTTTGTTCAAGAGATAGATAGATACGTTAGGCAAATTCCAGAGTTTGTATCGAAAGCTATAGTGGTTTTTAATAAGGCTGATAGTTTACCGCCACAATGGACTCGTGAGCAAAAATTAAGAGCACTCAAAGATGCTAATGCTGAGGCTATACATGAAATTGAGCGTACTTTTTCAGGAATGTTGGACTATCAATTAACAAGTGCTGCTACCAATGAAGGTATCATTGGTTTACTAGGCAAGGTTGGAAAAATTGGTGTGCCAGAAGATAAGTTAGAGGACTATGAAAAGGCTATGGGTTTACTAGAAAGAGAGTTTGAGGAATCAAGAGGGTAAAATGACTATCTATCAACTATTTAAGGTCAACCTAGTTGGCAAAGGATATACCAAGGTGGGAATAGAACCCTCGCCCTTAGAAAGTTTAAGTAGTGTAATTATTGAAGAAAGCTTGCCAATTGTTGCTAGCAAAGCACCCTTGCCGAAAATGGCTTATGCTGTTACCAAATTGAGTTATAATCAAGTAGTAGTTTCAATTGGTTCTCACTGGCCTAAACTTTCAGATGAATATGGCAGGCAGGGCTTGTCTTTTTGGCATATTACTCTTTGTGTATTGCCTGAGTCAGATAGGAATAATTTTTCTGTAGTAGCTAATTTCTTGAGTGGTTTGCTGCAAGAATACGAAATGGGTTATGAAAAGTTAGGGAATGTTGTTGAGGGATTGGCTAAGGAAAAACCTCCGCAAAATTGGACACGTTCTTTTGAGCGTTTAGCACAAGGTGTTTTAGATAACGAAGATCACTGGAATAAGCCTTTGCTAAGCAATATTGAACAAGTACCTGAACATGCTAATCTTATTATTCCATTTCCTTTTCATAAACACGTTGCTATTTATTGTTTGCTAGAGTTGATGTTTCAAAAAAGTGGAATTACAAGGATTGCTGGTGGTGCATTATCTGGGGCTAATCCTAAACAATTTCAACATATATCTACGCTCACAAAACCCTCTTCTTATCAGAGTTTTAGGGTTGTCGTTGAAGCTCCTGTTGAATATAAACCTTTGCAAAGTAAGGAAAAAGAAAGGTTTAAACTAGGCCTAGATCAAGCGATTAAGTTCTGCCAAAGCATTTTGCAACGTAGATACTATAACTCGAGGCTATTATTAAGTAGTCTTACTTTACTACTGGGTTTTGTTTTGCTATTGATGACTCTTTCTAGTTCTAGAAATGTAAATCTTGTGACACCGACTAGCGGGGCAAGCAACAATATTGAGGTTGAATCTGTTAGCCTTAGAGGTACTTTAACCTTTAAAGAGCAACCAACATCTCCATCAATTGTGTTTATTCCTATTTTTGTACATAAGTTAGTGTTCAGTTCTATTTGTCCATTTGGTATAATTCCTATGATATTGATTGCTTGCTAGCTATTTATCAAATCAGGATTGCAGAATAGCAAAACTCTCTGCTAGTACCGTAGATTAGGTTAAATTCAATGTTTTATAGGAGATTTTGAGGGGCACAACCAATCCCTACTACTTTTATCACAAAGGCTTACATTTGAGGTATCTTCATGAGCAAACCTTCTAATCTTGAGAAATGGTCTTGGGTCGCTGGTATTATTGGTACAATAATCACTATTTTTGCGATTATTGTGCCATTTTTCTCTAAAAAAGATTTAGAGCTAAAACCAAATGTCCCAGAGCAAATAGTTCCACACACAAAACCACCTCCCCAGACTAACTCAACTTCTAAATCTGTAGATATAGAGGGGAAGTGGGCTCTCAGTCATGCTGAAACACTAGTTACGACAGAACTTCAAAAAAAGGAATGGAATACCAAAAATTTTGGGGATCCACCCTATGAACATAAATTACTTGATGAGTATCACTTGGTTTATGAGAATGGTCAAGCAATAGTTCTAGCATATCAAACTAGACCAGTAGGCTTTGAATGTCATGCTTGTGCACCGTATCTAAGTTTCTTTGAGTTTGAAAAGTTGTCTCACGGCTGGAAGCTTATAGACTCTGAGATTGCAGCAGTTCAAATTGGTTCATGGGGCAACTTTCCTGCTGAGGGAATGAGTGTTAGGGTAATTGCAAACAATCTCTATGGAGTCTTCCTTGAATCAAACTATATGGCTCAAGGTTACACTAGTGGGAGTGTTACCCTATTTGCCCGCATTGGGGATTCATTTCGAGAAATACTGAACCTTCAACTTTCTCAAGGCAATCCAGATGGTTACGGTTGGTCAAGTACCTATACTATGGAATCTACATCTACTGGTTTCTACGAAATATTTGTTAAACGCAAAGGAAATTATGGAGCTAAAAATCTTAAGTGGATCAATGGTAATGGCCTTGAAGAGTCTAAGGCTAATGTTGCTGATAGAAACGGAAACGTTCGCACTGAGGATATATTTTACTTTAATGGGAAACAATATGTATTAGCTACACATACATCAACTCCAGAATCTGCACCTATTAGACCAAGTACCATTCATGATCCTTCCACCCCTGTGGCTAGAGAGTACAAAGAAGTTTATTTCTTACCTAGTACACTTCACTTAGGAGATGAGGATTATGAAGGATGGGAAATGCTTATTGGACCTTGTGCCCTTGGGTCGTTCTATGTAGAACTCCCATTACATACCCTTACTTTGGAATTAGAAACATTTGGAACAGAGTCCCATAATACAATATCCCTAAACTCTAACGAGGTTGCCATTCTCCCTCCTCAAGGAATAGGTCAACCCAATGAATGGAGTGAGTCCCGTTCAGTTTCTTTGCCAATTAACTATTTAATTCAAGGAAAAAACACATTTTCAATCTGTTCTGAGTTAGTTGAAATAGAACCCAGTTTTGTAGGAGATAAAGACGATTTCCAAATTCGGAACATTCGGATTTATGTACAAGCAAAAGTTGTTCAAAATGGCTTTGATTTTGAAGAGAGTCAAGATAGTCTAAATGTCAGAAACAAAGAAAGTCATAAGCCACCTTCTGATTCGCAATTGGATCCCGAGCAAGCACTACAAACACTTGAATCACCTCCATCTCCACCTTTCAATGTTCCACTGACTTGGGGAGGAGCTTTTAACCAAACAGAATTTGAAAAAGGACCTACTGCAACCTATCCAATACGCCTTAGCATTACTTCAATAGATGATTCTCGTTTTAGTGGAGAAATTGAGTGGCATACTCCAAGACTTAACTTTGAAAAAAGACAAATGGTTGGAACTATTTCTAGCGAGTTAGATAACATATGTGCTTATGAAGAGTTATTTGATAATACAAAAGAAAAAGTCTTTGTCACATTTGAAGAAGAGCATGTGCTTGGAAGAGTAGAAGCTGTAGGGAAATTTTATGCCCAGATTGATTCAGATGGTTTAATTTGTGGGTTTTGGTCTTATTTAGGAGGAGCAAGGATAATTCAGCCAGGCAAGATAATTTTGTTACCAGCTGAAAAGGATAAGCTAACGCCAATTGAGTCAATTATAACTTACTATGAACTGCTTATAGCAGGAAACTATAAGAGTGCGTGGCCTATGCTTTCAGCTGCCTTCCAAAAACGTAACCACAATAATGAAGAAATTTTCATTTCTAATATCTTAGCAGAAAAATATTGTGACTTAGAAGTGCTTGAGGTAGTTCCAGTGCCACTTGAAAGCAGTAGTGGCACTGTTCGTGTATCGGCAACACTTATGAGCGGAAAAAAACAAGATGATAAATGTGTTCGCTCCTCACTAGCTCTTATTTATGTAATGATAAAGGATGAGTCCTTAGGTTTCTGGCGGATTGATGCAGTTAGAAATGTGCAAAATCAAAGCCGTGTTACAGAAATAGATATAGCAGGGCTCGAGCAAAACAGTTCCAACAACGAAAAAGAAACTTTCGCACAACTACTAACAAGCACCGATGTTAAAATTGATGCTTTCCGAGTTTTGTTAAGCACTTCCTTAATTGATGTAAATAACCAAGATCACCAGGGGCGCACACCATTAATGTTTGCAGCAAGATATAACAACAGCTATGAAATAATGTTAGAGTTACTTAATCAAGGTGCAAACCCTAGTCTTAAAGATAAACAAGAGAAAATAGCTTTTGATTACCTTAGAGAAAACCCTGCCTTTAAGCAACTATTCTCAAGACAACAACCTCTTGTACAACCAGATCTAAGTTCTGTAAATACAGCTGCATATGTTTATAATTTTACTGACTCTGTACAAAAGAGGATTAATCTAGTGGGTCAAACATGTAATATTTACAATAGCATTCCAAAAACAAGGCTTTGCTATCGACATAATGCTAGATCTTTTGAGGAATTTCGGCTGCTATGGGAAATGGGTGCAGAATGGCAAGGCGTGTTCGAAACCACTTCAAGTTGGTATAAAAAAGGAGATGTTTGGGTACGTGACTATACTTTTTCCTATCAAAGGGAGCACTATAGATATCAAGTTGAATACCACCCAAGCGGTCTAACTGTTATTGAATACTCTGCCTTATAGTCATTGGTTGTTGCCCTTTTGCCTTAACTCTGCCTGATAAAACGGCTACAGCGCCATGTAGATTACTGTGCCTATATCCATAAACAGCTAAGTAAGCTTCGGGAAGAGGTGACAAGAACCTTAGAATGTCAGGATTACCCAGACTCACAACAATTATAGGTTTTTCAAGGGCAGATAGGTGTTCATAAAGCTCTTGCATGCCTACAGGAAAATTACCTAGCCACTGATAAACACCAAGGATAATGACATCTGCCAAACGTGCTTGTTGTAAGACTATATTTATTTCTTCTGGACTTGGACTATTATTGGTTTTGATAATTTGAGTAGAATATCCAACTTCTTGAAATAATTCACCTAGATGTGGAGATTCCCCAAAACGGTTTGGTTGAGGTGCAACAATAGCTAAGTCTAATTCTTTTGCCAAAGGCAAAGATAAGTCATTTATAATTAAGGTTGTTCCAAGCTCTGCAACTTTCATTGCTAGCAAATGATTTACCTTATAGTTAGGTTCTTCTTCTAAAAGCTGGCTTGGATATTGATTAGAAAGATTTTCGGTTCTATTTATTGCCTCTTTTACACGTTGTAAAGAAATGATACCATCTTCCACAGCTGTTTTTAGAGCCTCATAGATTCTTCTCTGTTCCTCAAAATCATCTCCAACTAAAAGTAAATCTGCTCCTGCCAAAACGGACTTAACTGCTACATCTTCAATGTTGTAATTTTCTGTCAAAGCTGCCATGTCAAAAAAATCGGTTACAACAACCCCTTCAAAGCCCATTTGATCACGAAGCAAACCTTTAAGAATAGTAGGTGAAAATGTAGCAGGATTATTTTCATCTAGCTCTGAAAAAACGATATGTGATGACATGATAGCTGGAACATTATCCACAAGGGCATAGTAAGGTACAAGGTCCACCTTTTGAATAAACTCAAATGAGCTATCAATGCGTGGCAGTTCCAAGTGCGAGTCTGCTGAGGTATTTCCGTGCCCAGGAAAGTGCTTAAGCACGGGTGCAACACCTTCTTTCATTAAACCTTTTGTAAAGGCTTTTGCAAACACCACTACTTTCTCAGGATCATCTCCAAAACTACGAATACCTATAATAGGATTATCTGGATTACTATTAACATCCACAACAGGTGCAAATACCAAGTTGAACCCAACATAAGCTAGTTCCTTTGCAGTAGCTCGAGCAACTTTAACTGCTAAGTTAGGTCTTGCTGTAGCTGCTAACATCATTGCCCCAGGGAACACTGTAGCTTTATCAACTCTATAGCTAGTAAAAGGCCCTCCTTCTTGATCAATACCAAATAGTAAAGAATAATTTGCCTGCTCTCTTAGGTTCTGCAAAAGATTACGTGCTTGAGAAGTTGACTGAATGTCATTAGGGTAAAAAAGAAAACCTGCAGGGTGAAAGTGCTCGAGCAAATACTGTGGAGTCACTTGCTCTATATTGAAAGCTAATAACATCAGCCTTCCTACATCTGTTGCTTGAATACTATCCAAATTTTGACTTTTAATATTAGAGTCATCCAAACTTGTTTCGTGAACAACAGAAATTTCTTCAGGAGATTCATTTTTTAGCCATTGGAAGTATATGTAAGTATATGAAAGTGATGCTATAGTAGCTAAACCAATAAGCAGTTTGTACATCACTAATTCTATACCCAAAAATAGATGAAAATAAAAACCTCTACTCCTCCAAATCTTACCTAAGCACTCTCTAACATAGTACTAGCCACCTCTCTGAAAACACTCTCTGAGAAGAAATCTTTATAGTTATTTATATTTTAATACCCACTCCCAGCTAACACAAAAGGAGCCCAGTAGTAAGGATGAGCATACATAGGATTTGCTCGTAAGTCAGCTTGAGCTGCTTGCAGAGCCTCTGCATAATTCATACCTTCTTTTATATTTTGGTGAAAGTCTGTCATTAAAATTTTAGTGGACTCATCGTTTACTTTCCACAGAGTGGCAACTATGTTAGGTGTACCTGCATAGATAAATGCCCTAGTCAAACCTATGAGATCATCACCATCACTTAGTTTCCCTTTAGCTGTGTCACAAGCACTTAGCACTACTAGGTTTGCCGCACTCAAATCAATGCCATAAACCTCTTGTACAGTTATAAAACCATCATTTTCACCACTAGGAGCTAGAGCTATTTGGGTTCTTAGTGGAGATTCATCGTTTAAGATGCTGTGGGCTGCTATATGAATGATATCTTTGTCCTTTACTTCTCTATAGAAGTTTTCTTCTGTGCCACTTACAATACCCGGGTAATCCTGTAGAAGTAGTGATGATCTTAAATGAATAAACTTTTATTGTAATGATGAATAAAATACCAAATAGCTCCAATATGATTTTCTAAGTTCTTGGAAAAGGATAAAGCTTTCCTAACTAGGCGAGATATTCGCTGCCTTAAAGTGCAGTTGAGGCGCTCAATATAATTAGTTTGACCACTTTCTTTACCAACAGCACGATGACGTTTAGATGGAATGACACCTTCATAAGATTCCCAGAAATCTGTGTAACACACAGCGCATTGTCTATAAACTGGTGGTAGAGAACCCCATAGAGCTTGAGCACTTTTACGGCTTCTATCTCCAATATAGAGACCAATTACCTCACGAGTGTCTGTGTCAATAGCAACCCAAACCCATTGTTTATTGCCCTTATTATTAACAAATGACCACAATTCATCCATTTGCACCATTAACTTCCCCTTTTTCTTCTTCACAACCTTGAGTTTACGGGAGGTTTTAGCGTACTTCTTTTTGACATAATTGTATAACCAACTAAGAGAAACTCCTGTAGCACGACTAATACCAGCTAAGGATATTCTCTCCAGTAACAATTTATCAATGAGAGCTTTCGTTTCATCTGATATGGTTTTATTAGTAGGGTCTTCAACAAATTGTCTACCACAATCCTTACAAGCGAATTTTTGCTTTTTATTATGGGTGTGACCATTTTTCACAGTGTTCTCAGAACCACATTTTGGACAAATCATATTTTCTCCTTGTGCATCCTGAAAAGTATATGTCCATTCATCACTACTTATAAAGCATCACCCAATACCCGTAAGAGCAGTAGTTTCATATAGTTTTGCTATAGATTCTGATTCTTCTTTAGCATGGCCAAGAAGGGGTAAGTTGTCAGCAGCAGGGTAGGCCATGCTGAGTAATTCTTGTTGGTTAGGATTATTATTTTGTTTTTCTTCTAGGAAACGTAACACACTAGCACTAGGTAAATAAGTAATTTGATAGTTTTCACCTAAGTATTGCTCACCATCCCAAAGAGCCGCAAAAGGAACAAAGTGTAAACTACCGTGAGGAACAATGATTAGCTCTTTAGTGGTTAACAAGTTTCTTGCTTCTATCGGGAGAACTAACATGTTATAAAGATCAATTAAGTGTTGTTGGCTGCTGGAAGCATTGTTGGCATTGGCTTTACTCGCTAAAAGCGCTTGTAAGGTGTTTTCAAGTAATGTTGCTTCAATAGTAAATTCAACAACTTCAAGGCTACTTCTTGAAACTATAAAGGCAAAACTTTTTTCATCTGTTAGGAAGTATGAAATTAAGGTTTGGTCACTTTTGAGAAAATCTTGTACCTCTTCTAGTTCTAAAGGATAAACAGTGATGAGGGAAGCGTATTCTGGATCTTGCCTTTTAATTTCTTCTACAAGTTGGTTGTAGCGTTCGTTTAGCTCTTTGATTTGTTGAGTGTAGACTTTTGGATCAATGGAGGCTTGTTCAGTGATATTTCCACTAAATTCAAATAGACTGTTGGTTTGCCTTCTAAGATTCTCTAAATTATTGAGTTGCTGATTGACTTCTTCAAGCTCAGCCACTAATTCTGGATTTGCATTTTGCAAAATATTGGGTAAAGTGTTGCCTAGTTGGTCTAAAAAGTCACGGCTTTTAGCTTGTTCTGAGGTGAAAAAAGCTAGAGTTTTTTTATCAAGTTCTATAGCTAGTTGGATGGCTTGATGGTAAAGATCAACATTCTGGTTAACCAATACAGATTTAGTATCTTCAGTAATTTGTTGGGAGCGTACTTTCTCTAGGGCAAAGATGGCTTCTTGATAATTTTGTAGAGCTAATTCGGGTTGACTATTTTCCTTATGAGTAAAACCTATATTGCTTAATATCATAACTTTATTAATATTGTCCTGTACCTCATTAGTAATTTTTAAAGTTTGCTGAAGGGTTTCTAAAGTTTTATCTAATTGATCTCGATCTTTGTAAATTCCAGCGATGCTGTTAAGAGTGGTTCCTTCCATTACTCTATTTTGCGCCTGATGGTGAATCTCCAAAGCTTGCTGAAGGGTTTCTAGAGCCTTATCTAATTGGCCTCGAGTCTCATAAATTGCAGCTATATTGTGAAGAGTAGCTCCCTCACCAGATTTATTCTGTACCTCACGACTAATTATTAAGGCTTGTTCGAGAGTTTCCAAGGCTTCATCTAATTTACCTCTAGTGTGATAAATTAAGGCAATATTACTAAGAACAGCGCCCTCACCTTCTCTATATTTTATATCACGCATAATTTCTAAAGCTAGTTGGTAAGCCTCTAGAGCTTTGCCTAATTGGTCTCGAGTTTGATAAATCCCAGCGATATTGCTAAGAGTAGTACTCTCCCCAACTCTATCCTGTACCTCACGATTAATTTCTAAAGCTTGCTGATAAGTTTCTAAGGCCTTATCTAGTTGACCTCGACTATCGTAAATCCCAGCAATATTGTTAAGAGCAGATCCCTCATTACCTCTATTTTTTACCTCACGCATAATTTCTAAAGCTAACTGAAAGTTTTCTAAAGCTTTATCTAATTGGCCTTTGGTTTTGTAAACCACAGCGACGTTGTTAAGAGTAGTACCCTCACCAGCTCTATCTTGTATCTCACGCCTAATTTCTAAAGCCTGTTGATTAGTTTCTAGGGCCTTATCTAATTGGCCCTTGGTCTCATAAATCAAAGCGATGCCATTAAGAGCAATACCCTCACCTTCTCTATTTTGTACCTCACGACTAATTTCTAGAGCTTGCTGATAGGTTGCTAGAGATCTATCTATCTGGCCTTGATAGTAATAAACCTCAGCAATATTGCTAAGAGTAAATCCCTCATGAGCTCTATCTTGTACCTCACGCATAATTCCTAAAGCTAGCTGGTAAGTTTCTAGGGCTTTACTTAATTGACCTTTATCCTTATAAACCATAGCAATATTATTGAGAGTAGTTCCCTCACCTTCTCTATCTTGTACCTCACGCATAATTTCTAAGGCTTGATGAAGGTTTTCTAGGGCTTTATCTAACTGGCCCTTGGTCTCATAAGCCGCCGCGATATTGTTAAGGGTAATACCCTCGCCTTCTCTATCTCGTACCTCACGCCTAATTTCTAGGGCTTGCTGGTAGGTTTCCAAGGCCCTATCTAGTTGGCCTTTGGTATCGTAAACCAAAGCAATACCATTAAGAGAAGTGCCCTCACCAACTTTATCCTGTACTTCACGATTGATTTCTAAGGCTTGCTGATAGTTCTCCAGAGCCTTATCTAGTTGGCCTTTAAGTCTATAAACTATAGCAATATTGTTAAGAGTACTACCTTCACCAGCTCTATCTTGTACTTCGCGCTTAATTTCTAGGAGTTGCTGATAGGTTCCTAGAGCTTCATCTAATTGGCCTAGCTCATAATAAACTGAAGCAATACTATTGAGAGCACCTTCCTCACCTGCCCTATCTTTTATACCTCGGAAAGCCTTCAAAGCTTGTTTGTAGCTTTGTAATTCTAAATCTAATTTCCCCAAGTCAGAATAAATCCTTCCTTCTAACAAGAACGCTACTCCCTCATTACCCTTAGCATTAATTTGCTGGTAAAGTATTAACGCTTTATCATTAGCGGTCAACGCCTGTTCATACTGATAATTTTGCCAATAGCTTATTCCTTGTAGCCAAAGGATGTCAGCTATATTGTCAATTGATTCTATAGTATTTTCCTCATATCCTAATTCTTTAGCTAGAGTAAGAGATTTTTGAGAATTTTTCAGAGCAAGGTCTTCTTGTTGATTTAAATAAATCAATGCAATGCTAAGAATTACACGTTGCTCCCAACCCTTTGTGCGTAAGTTGTCCTCTTGATAAATTATCTGCAAAAAGGCTTCAAAATGTTGTAAGGCAATTTCATATTCATCCTGTGCCTGATAAATTTGACCTTTATAATATAGAAAAATAGCCTCATAGAAATGATAGCCTAATTTTCGCTGTATACTAAGCGTCTTATTTAGAGCCGTCAAAGCTAATCCAAATTCATCTTGAGAAATATGAGTGAGGGATTGATTTAGTAACTGTTCTGCTTTTTGGTTCAGTAAAAACTCCTTTGAGGGTTTCCCTTTTTGAATTTTTAATTTTAACTTGTAAGTACCAGACAAGCTCGTAGAAGTTACTAGTACTTTGTATTCAGCACTTTCTTCACTAATCAATTCTACCTGCGAGCGACTCAACAGCAAAAAATCATCACTAGTTACCTCTTTGCCCATTGGAGTAATGACTGTCAGATAGGGATCAAAATCCTTAGAAGAAAAATTAGCTATTAAAAGTTGCCCTGCAGGCACCTCTATTGTATAACTATCTTCGTATTTGTCTTTCTTATTAATTGTGTCACCTTCAGCAAGTATGCCTTTGTAAATCTGCTCTTGGGCAAAAGTACTTGTCGCAAACAGACAAGCACAAAACATAACTACTATAGCTACCCTTTTCACAATTTATAACTCCTCTAGAATTCTGATTGTAAGTGCTGGCATATCAAATCAGCCCCTTAAACTTCCACAGCTGATCTACACTCATTTTAAGTCCTTGTGCCTCGAGCACCCCCAACAATTCCTCCGCACTTTTGGCTGGATTCTTCAAGGTTGCACGTTGGTTTTTTAATGCTTGGACCACTAAACTTTCATTCTGATGGAGCAAATCAACCATCAAATCATCAGGATGTTGTGCTGTTATGCCATAAGGTTTTAAAGCTGCAGTAGGGAAATCTTTTAGATTAAAGGTGATTATTATGTGGGCTCGAGCCACAATAGCTGCTGCTAAAACGTGCCTATCATCATCATCAGGCAAGACTAAATTAGGAATAAGTTCTTCATAACCTGTTACTAAGCAATCTCTCACATGCATATTCATAAGTTGGCACGTCCTTTGCAACTGCTCTGCTGTTAAGTCTGGACGTTTCTTTAAAACATTCCGTGTCCATTCATCATGTATTTGGTTTGTCCATCTGGCTTTAAAAACATCCAACACAGCTAAATGCATAAGGAAATCACGCAAAGGTGCTGGATAAAGAACACAGGCATCGAGCAACACAGTTAAGGGCACTTAGTAACCCATGTCTAACTCTTGAGCCTGTTCAGCAAGTTCTTGTAAGACTTGCTGTCTTTTAGCATCAATGTTGGCTTTATAGGCCAGTACATCATCTAGATATACACGCCTATGTGTTCCAACTTTGTGATAGGGGAGTTCATTCCTTTCAAGTAATTGAACAAAAAATGGACGTGAAACATGAAGGATATCTGCAGCTTGTTGTGTACTCAGTTCGGCATGCTGTGGCAAAAGAGTAACTTCTTGTCCTTTAGCTATTTGGATTAAAATATCTCGTAGTAGTCCAAGTACTTGAGTAGGGACTTTCAAGATGCTCTTTTCCTCATTACCCTCTAAAGTCATTACTACTACAGCATCCTGATGATTATTTAGATGCTCTGCTAGCAATTGACTTGACTCTTTGGCTATAACCATTTGTTTGTGGTTAGGTAGAGCTGGCTGAAAAATTACTTGTGACTTATTCTCCATAGTAAATCTATTATACGAAATAAACGAAATCATAGTCCAACATCATCATCACAAAAATTACAGCTCAGGTTGCCTAATAACCACTTCCAGCCAATACAAAAGGAGCCCAGTGATAGGGATGAGCATACTCTGGATTCGCACGTAAGTCAGCTTGAGCTTCCCTGAGCGCCTCTGCATAATCCATTCCCTCTTTGATGTTTTGGTGGAAATCTGTCATTAAGATTTTGGCTGATTCATCTTGTACTTTCCATAAGGTAGCAACTATATTAGGAGTTCCTGCATAAATAAATGCCCTAGTTAAACCCACCAAGTCATCACCATCACTTAACTCTCCTTTGGCTGTGTCACAAGCACTTAGTACTACTAAGTTAGCTGCACTCAAATCTATGCTGTAGACATCTTGAACTGTTACAAAGCCATCTGTCTCACTGGTTTCTCCACTAGGAGCCAGTGCTATTTGGGTTCTCAAAGGGAATTCATCGTTTAGGATGCTATGGGCTGCCACATGAATGATGTCTTTACCTTCTGCTTCACTACGGAAGTTTTCTTCTGTGCCACTACTAATACCTTTGAAGGCAACAGTTCTATAAAGGTTTGCTATATCTTCTGCTTCGTTATTTGCATGAGAAAGCAATGGTTGATTTTCTGCTCTGTTAAACGCCATGCTGAGCAGTTTTTGTTGATTTGGGTTGTCTTTTTGTTTATCGTTTAAGAAGCGAAGCACACTAGCACTAGGTAGGTAGGTGACTTCATAGTTCTCACCTAAGTATTGCTCACCATCCCATAAAGCAGTAAAGGGAACAAAATGTAATTTACCATGAGGTACAATAATTAGTTCTTTGGTGTTCAGTAAGTTTGCTTCAGTAATTGGACGGAGAAGCAAATTGTAAAATATTGCTAGATCTTCTTTATAGGAAGTCTCAGCTGTGATTTGTCTGAGTTTAGGTAGGATATTCTCTAAATTTTGATCAAGCCGTGGCAGATCAATTGTTAGCTCAACAACCTCAAGATTACTTTTTGAGACTACAAAGGCATAGCTTTTTTCATTGGTTAGAAAGTAAGAAATTAGTGTTTGATCCTCTTTGAGGTGTTCTTGTACTTCTTCAATTCCTAAAGGATCAATAGTGATAAGGGAGGCATATTCAGGGTCTTGTCTTTTGATTATTTCTAGAAGCTTATTGTAGCTTTCATATAAATCATTTAGCTTTTTGTTTTGTGCTGTGAGAATTTGAGGGTTAGTAAAGTGTTGCTCGATATTATCCCCAATATACCCAAAGTTGCTGTTATTCTCTGTCACTTTGTCTGATAAATGAGCCTATTTTTGTGCGATAAATGGGCCTATATTTTGCGCGATAAATGAGCCTATCTATACATTGCCAATCACTAAACAATCTTTAGCAGCTTCAACAACTTCTTTAGTTATGCTACTCAGCTTATTGACATTCATGATGCGTTTTATCTGACTGAAAAGGCGATGGACAAGCCTGAAATTCCCGTTTGTGATTCTAATTATGGCTGCTACAGCTTCTGTATCAGAAAAATCCTTTCTGTGTAATTCGAGCCCGAGCTTTCTCCAGTGATGCTCCAAAATGAATAGCATCTCTTCTTTTCCTATTGGACGATATTCATGAGCAAAACCTATCCTCGAATACAATTGAGGATATCTTGTCAGACGTTTTTCCAGTCCAGGCATCCCAATCAGAATGATGCCCCAACCTCTTTCATCATATATAGCTCGCACTTGTTCAAAGGACTTTAACTGTAAACGATCCGCTTCATCAATGATTACAAGTATGCCCTGATCTTCCGTTGCGCTCGACTCTTCCCCTGATGCCTTCTTCTTCCCGTTGTGAAGAGAAGAAAATAGTTCGAATCGACAAGCTTCTAAATCCCTCTCTATTCGCCTTGCTGTGTTCCTAACAGGAGTAGTGTAGAATATGGATTGGGAAAATATAACTTGTCTGCTCATCTCAGCAACGTCTTTATCAGAGGTTTTCTTATTGAAAAACTTTTCAAAGCCATCTTGTTTGGAGTAATAGCTAGCAGAAAGCGTCTTCCCTACACCAGGAGTACCATGACAAATGCCAATATATTTCTCTCGATGACAGGCATTACAGAACTCTTCAAATCTACGATATTCCTTTGTTATGAGGAACTCAGATACAGCCATTGCCACATGTCTCAATCATTTTCATAGAGTTTAAGGTTGTGCCTTGGGGGCTGGGTTTTATTTTCACTTTCACTTTTTGGTTGGCCAGCTTGGTTGGTTCTTTCTCGGGGAACTTCTAATATTGTGTCTAATAAAGACTTTCTTTTCTCTATAGTTTCTCTGAGTTCACGTTTACGCCTCTGTCTGGCTTTAATAATCTCTTTTAAAGTGATAGTTTGACCAGCAAGTTCTTGACATACAGCACGACATAAAAATGAGCTTTTATAATAAATTCTGATCTCAGCTATGTCTCTAGGGTCATAGCGAATAGTAACTTCCTCACCTACATAAGCTGCTAGTGTTGGCTCAATATACAGAAAATTCTGAAAATGGATACCATCACGGTGAACCTTTCTGGAACGAGCAACCGTGAGCAAGAGCACGTCTAGTTGCTCTAGGGATTCAGGTAGCTGTGGAAGAAAACCATTACCAGTCCACCTTTCCAAGGGAGTCATGCCAATGCCACTGTGTGTCCTTTGATGGTATTCCTCTACAATGAATTTCTCAAACAGGGATGTGAATTCTTCTAGGGATAGTGTTCCTACTGAACTAGGTGCATTAGGTGGTGAATACCCTTGAAGATTCATTAGTAATAACTGGTCAACTGTCTGAAAAAATCTTTCTATACGTCCTTTTCCTCGGGGTTTATCTGGAGTTGAATGCTTAAGCTGGATTTTTAGATCAGCAGCAACCTGCTCAATGTGTTTGGACTTAAAATCCTTGCCGTTGTCAGAATAGAGTATGCTGGGAATGCCACATACCTGCCACTTAGGGCTGCTTTTCCTCCAAATTGCCTGCTTCAAAGACAAGGCTATATTAATGGCACAAGGAGTTTCAAAAGATAGATAGTATCCGCAAATGGCTCTACTGTAGTCATCTATGATTGTGGTTAACCAAGGTCTTCTCAACTGACCTTTTTCATCAACCAGAAGGATATCTAAAAGTGTATGGTCAGCTTGCCAAAGTTCATTAGGCACACTAGCTTCTCTGCGAAATACCAGTTCGTGTGTTTGATCGTATGCTTTGGTGCCTTCCTGTGCCAATTTAATTAGGGCTGGATCAATGTTTTTTACCACATCACGGACCACATAGTACGATGGTGCTTTAAGTTTTTTCTTTTCAGCAATTTCAGTGATCTTTCGATGAATGGAGGCAAGAGTTATTGGGGTTCTTCTTAAGACCAGAGCTTCTATTAGCTCTTCCAGTTCTTTGGTTAAAGAGTGCCTTGCATCTTTATCAGAACGTGGTTTTCTATCTAATCCAGCTAAACCTTTATCACGATAGACTTTAGCCCATCTTTTCAAAGTGCTTAAGCCTAGATTACGATGTTTCGCAATTTCAAAAAGGGATACTCTTCCTTCTAGTATCTCGACAAAAAAGTTTTGATATGTGATTTCATATTATGAAATTCGAGGATAAAGCCTCTTTAATTTGTCCCTTGCAGTTTTAATAGTGAAACTCCAATCTATAGTGGCTTTACTAGCATTACGCTCTTTTTGCCATGCATTAATTTCTTTCTTAAGAAGTCCCATACTTCCTAAACGCCTGTCTAAACATTGTTCATTTAGTACTGAAATCTCTACCTCAGCCATATTCAACCAACTGCTATGTTTTGGTGTGTAATGGAATTCTAGCTTTCTAGTCAGCTCTCTTGCTTCCTCTGCACTAAAGGTTTCATAAAATGATGCTGGAGTGTGGGTGTTGAGATTATCAAAGACTATTCTGATCGTGTCGGCATCCTTAAAGTGTGTTTCCACTAAATCCTTCATGATATAAGCAAAATCCTGTTTTGTACGCCGTTTGGTAACCTTCACATAACGCCAACCTGCTAATGGTTGTAAACATATGAATATATTGCAAGTCCCTTCTCTACGGTATTCATAATCATAGCGTTCTGGTTGACCTTTTCTTGCTGGCAATGGTTTACGAACCTCACTAATCAGTTGATAAGGGAACTCATCAAAACATATTACAGGTCGATTTTTCTGGTAGTCCTCAGCATACAAGTCCAAAATATCTTCCATACGCCAAACAAAATCAGATCCTACTACTGTGGGAATGCACCACTTCTGGCGTACCCAAGGCTTCAAGTTATTTTTTTTAGCACCAGCCTCACACTCTCGTAAGAAATGCTTTCCAACTTAGTCAGAGTCACCAAACGATCAGTCAACAGTTTTAGTGTCCAACGCCTACGTCCATCAGGAGGAACACTTTGTGCAATTGTTGTTAGAATAGCTTCAACCTTGTCATTTAATTTGGGTACTCTACCAGAACGTGTTTTTTCACCTAAAGCAAATTCCAGATTCCCAACCACAAACTTTTGTCTTGTGCGTACTATAGTTGGAATACTGGTGTGTAAAGTAGCAGCTATTTCCTCATCTGTTTTTTCCATGTCTGCCAGTAACAAAATGTTAGCTCGCTTAATTTTACGAGCATTGTGTTGCCCTTTTTGAGTTAATTCGACTAGATCAGTTTTTTCGGCCTTTGTTAATTCAACAATGTAGGTTTTTGCCATACCTTACTCTATATCTCGATAGATGGGTGTTATTTTGTAAGCTTTACATATCAAAACTTTTTTGTCGAAGTACTAGATAAGGGAGAATGATTTTGTATCTTTCAAGTGCTGATTCTGTTTGCTGTTTACTCATAAGTGTCAAGTAACAAAAAATGATCGTTTTATTTAACTAATAATAATCCCGTCCTACAACTTTAAAAACCCTTTGGGTTCGGTTATATGAAGTGGTTATAATAATCAAAGTTACATAAAAGTATAACAGCATCCTTTAATTTAACTTTTAGTATGAAAATTGGATACGCACGAGTAAGTACTAAAGATCAACTTCTTGATCTTCAAATAAAGGCTCTCAAAAAAGAGGGCTGCAAACGGATTTACAGTGAACATATTGATGGGGCAAGGGTAGAGCGCACCGAACTCAAAAATATGATTAGCCAGCTTCGGGAAGGCGATACTGTTGTTGTCTGGAAGCTGGATCGTTTAGGAAGAAGTCTTCATGATTTAATTGCCCTAGTCTTTACATTTCAGGAGTTAGGTGTAGACTTCAAAAGCCTACAAGATAATGTTGATACGACTACACCAACAGGAAAACTCACCTTTCATTTGTTCGCAGCTCTGGCAGAGTTTGAGAAAGACATCATTAGCCAGAGAACAAAGGCAGGACTGGAAGCAGCTAGATTAAGGGGTCGAAAAGGTGGACGACCAAAGGGTCTTTCAAAACAGGCAAAAGATAAAGCAAGATTAGCAGAAAGTCTTTACAAAGAAAAGAACAGCTCGATCACTGAAATATGCGATCATCTTAATATTTCCAAACCTACCCTTTATAGATACCTTAGAAGTAGAGGTGTTTCCATAGGCACATAGTATGGCAGTTTTCGATAGGCCCATTTATCGCGCAAAAAACTGGCCCATTTATCAAACAAAGTGACACATCTCTAGCGAGGGTAGTTTCAATTCCTTGTAGGTACGCTAAAAACCTTACGTACTCTTGAGCATCTTTAAAACTAGTACTAGTTTCAATTCCTTGTAAGTACGCTAAAAACTTTAATCACCACAGGAATTGACCTTAGTGATTTCAGTTTCAATTCCTTGTAGGTACGCTAAAAACGAGACGGTCAGCAATTCTGGTTCTGTGGATTTACTAGGTTTCAATTCCTTGTAGGTACGCTAAAAACTGGGGGATAACTTGCGGGATAACTTGTGGGCTAACTGTTTCAATTCCTTGTAGGTACGCTAAAAACGCCATAAACTCCCATATTAAAATTAAATAAAGGCTGGTTTCAATTCCTTGTAGGTACGCTAAAAACTCTTTGCATTATTCTTCTTACTTCTGACATCCTAGTTTCAATTCCTTGTAGGTACGCTAAAAACAGGTGCTAGTGCTTTACTTGGAGGTGAAACTTTGACTAGTTTCAATTCCTTGTAGGTACGCTAAAAACGCGTACAATGCGCACACTGTATGTACTATTATACAATGTTTCAATTCCTTGTAGGTACGCTAAAAACTCCATTTAATAGGGTTATTAGGGCCATTATGCTCAGTTTCAATTCCTTGTAGGTACGCTAAAAACAAGACTTATGAAGGAGAGTATAAGTCTTATGCTATCTAGTTTCAATTCCTTGTAGGTACGCTAAAAACTTTGATTTTCTGCATTGTGAAAGCCTACTAATATGAGTTTCAATTCCTTGTAGGTACGCTAAAAACAATGCTACAGACATAGGTGAAAGTGGTTTGCAAAGAGTTTCAATTCCTTGTAGGTACGCTAAAAACTGTACTAGGTTTACTACCCTTACATCTTTAAATAAGTTTCAATTCCTTGTAGGTACGCTAAAAACTGGGCCAGTTTCTTGCAAGTAGTATTAAAAAGGATTGTTTCAATTCCTTGTAGGTACGCTAAAAACCTCTTGAACCTGAGGTTAAAGGTGATTTAGATGATTGTTTCAATTCCTTGTAGGTACGCTAAAAACTTCTCAAGATATTTCTACAGTTGAGGCGCTTGATTAGTTTCAATTCCTTGTAGGTACGCTAAAAACTATTCTTGCCTGTCTGGCAGTAGTTAGGAGTAGATAGGTTTCAATTCCTTGTAGGTACGCTAAAAACGATTCTGCAGGTAACGTTACTTACCAATATTTATAGTTTCAATTCCTTGTAGGTACGCTAAAAACCGCATAGTAAATACATTTACAGCAGCATCTAAAGCAAGTTTCAATTCCTTGTAGGTACGCTAAAAACTAATAATAATCGTCCGTCAGGCGCAAAATCAAAACAGTTTCAATTCCTTGTAGGTACGCTAAAAACTAGATGGCTGCGAATGCCAACCAGTAGAGTTAGTACAGGAAGTTTCAATTCCTTGTAGGTACGCTAAAAACCAGGATAGTTTGTATAGCCCTTGAGACCCAAAACTGTTTCAATTCCTTGTAGGTACGCTAAAAACCCACTATAATAAAATGACGGAAAAGCAAGAAGAATCGTTTCAATTCCTTGTAGGTACGCTAAAAACTAGGTATATAATAAGCTTAGTAAAAACTGCTTCAAAGAGTTTCAATTCCTTGTAGGTACGCTAAAAACTGTAGCAGTTACTACACATCCTCACCTAGAAAGGTATGTTTCAATTCCTTGTAGGTACGCTAAAAACTTGCAAAAATCGCTTATACATTCCTTCAGCGCCTTCGTTTCAATTCCTTGTAGGTACGCTAAAAACCACTATCGCCCACAAAACCACCTATATATACAAAAAGTTTCAATTCCTTGTAGGTACGCTAAAAACTGGTAAACTCGCTTGCCTATGCACAGGTAACATACCCTGTTTCAATTCCTTGTAGGTACGCTAAAAACTTTCCGCTCCGCTTCTATCAATCCTTTAAATAGAAGGTTTCAATTCCTTGTAGGTACGCTAAAAACTATAATAATCGTTCTCCGAACGGTATTTATAATCGTTTCAATTCCTTGTAGGTACGCTAAAAACTTTACAAACAACTTCGTGTAATCTTTCTTTGTCATAGTTTCAATTCCTTGTAGGTACGCTAAAAACTCTTAATGCAGCTCGTCTGATGGCTTGGAGTTAACAAGTTTCAATTCCTTGTAGGTACGCTAAAAACAAGTGAACAACCTTGACCCTAAATGCCTTGTTAGTACAGTTTCAATTCCTTGTAGGTACGCTAAAAACCGCATATTTCGCAGTTGTGAGGTATTTCTTTGATTACGTTTCAATTCCTTGTAGGTACGCTAAAAACACAGCAGCTTCTTGTAAGGCTTGCTGCTTAGTAAAGGTTTCAATTCCTTGTAGGTACGCTAAAAACCCTTCACTCTCTTCATATTCCCTCATGCCCTTAACAGTTTCAATTCCTTGTAGGTACGCTAAAAACATTAATGAGGTAAGCATTGAGTACTTATGGAAAGAAGTTTCAATTCCTTGTAGGTACGCTAAAAACAAGCTTAGGTTTTATAGTAAAACAAGATTTACCTTAGTTTCAATTCCTTGTAGGTACGCTAAAAACCTGGTTCCTTTTCGATTGGTTCTTTTGGTTCTTCGTTTCAATTCCTTGTAGGTACGCTAAAAACTACATTCACTTTGAGGTCCAAAATGCTCCCTAAGCGTTTCAATTCCTTGTAGGTACGCTAAAAACTACAATCTATGATTTTGAAGAAGAGACCATAAGAATTGTTTCAATTCCTTGTAGGTACGCTAAAAACCAGCTATGATTGAAGAAGCATTAAGGACAGGTGATGTTTCAATTCCTTGTAGGTACGCTAAAAACGATACATAGACATGTCAATTTCTATCCTGTAGCAAAGTTTCAATTCCTTGTAGGTACGCTAAAAACGCTGCTGGTACTACTGAGGTAACGCCAGTAGGTAGCTAGTTTTAATTCCTTGTAGGTACGCTAAAAACACTATTTACGACAACACTACAAACCCCTTATCAACGTTTCAATTCCTTGTAGGTACGCTAAAAACACTTCACAATGGGAGCATTAACCAATGAGGATTACAGTTTCAATTCCTTGTAGGTACGCTAAAAACGATGACCAAGGGCAACAACGAATTTTGTTATTTACGTTTCAATTCCTTGTAGGTACGCTAAAAACAAGACGGTTAAGGCAACCTGTCAAGATGTAAAGGTAGTTTCAATTCCTTGTAGGTACGCTAAAAACACCTCCCTAACATACTCCGATAAGGTAAGATCTTGTTTCAATTCCTTGTAGGTACGCTAAAAACAATATATTGAAGTAATATATTGATGTATGAAACTTAGTTTCAATTCCTTGTAGGTACGCTAAAAACCAGGCCTATATCTAGTTTTACCATTTGAAGCTTTGTAGTTTCAATTCCTTGTAGGTACGCTAAAAACTGTTAAAGGTTTTCCAAATGTTACGCCAGTGTAATAGTTTCAATTCCTTGTAGGTACGCTAAAAACGAACTTTGCCATTATTCCAAGCCGTTGCTAACCCTGTTTCAATTCCTTGTAGGTACGCTAAAAACTATAGATTGCAAGGCCACAAATGGCAGCAATGGTTAGTTTCAATTCCTTGTAGGTACGCTAAAAACAGCGAAAAAGGAAGTAATAGCATACTTTGAAGAATTGTTTCAATTCCTTGTAGGTACGCTAAAAACTGTACTAGGTTTACTACCCTTACATCTTTAAATAAGTTTCAATTCCTTGTAGGTACGCTAAAAACTTGCCATTTATGTCAAAGACAACAATGCTAGTAGACTCGTTTCAATTCCTTGTAGGTACGCTAAAAACGAAATTGATTTTAGAAAAAACCATAAGCCTGAGAATAGTTTCAATTCCTTGTAGGTACGCTAAAAACAAGGCTCTCAAGGGATTATGCTCGACATGGACCAGTTTCAATTCCTTGTAGGTACGCTAAAAACACTGGAAGAGTATATTAGGGGTGGAGTTGCTGAACAGTGTTTCAATTCCTTGTAGGTACGCTAAAAACGTGATTTTATATTACTGTCTACAAAATAATATAGGGTTTCAATTCCTTGTAGGTACGCTAAAAACTAGTTTCTGTGTAGTCATACTCCAAATCGTTTGCAAGTTTCAATTCCTTGTAGGTACGCTAAAAACTCTAGTGCAATATTAGGGCTTATATTTCAGAATATTGGTTTCAATTCCTTGTAGGTACGCTAAAAACAAGAATACGCTTTGCATGAGCACCCTCTATTAGTTTAGTTTCAATTCCTTGTAGGTACGCTAAAAACAAGCGTTATTAAATACGACTTTGAAACCGGGAAAGAGCGTTTCAATTCCTTGTAGGTACGCTAAAAACAGGTTGTTTGTGGTAGTTGCCCACCGTTTTACAGCAGTTTCAATTCCTTGTAGGTACGCTAAAAACCATGATACAACACCCAACCATCACGTATCAATGGGAGTTTCAATTCCTTGTAGGTACGCTAAAAACTCTGTAGTTCCGTCCCATGTAAATGTTGTAGTTGATAGTTTCAATTCCTTGTAGGTACGCTAAAAACTAAATCGTGGTCTGCTTCATAAGGTCTTATTTGCCAGTTTCAATTCCTTGTAGGTACGCTAAAAACTCATTAAGTCACAGGATAGTCAAGTTCTATCCTGAGTTTCAATTCCTTGTAGGTACGCTAAAAACACACTGGTATAGCAGGTAACCCTGCTGGGTATGATTAGTTTCAATTCCTTGTAGGTACGCTAAAAACGATGGAAAAACGGCAGCTCAGGCCTTTGCCAAGATAAGTTTCAATTCCTTGTAGGTACGCTAAAAACTCTGAAATACAAGTGCTTAACAGCCTAGATCAGACAAGTTTCAATTCCTTGTAGGTACGCTAAAAACTCAAGTTCTTTGAATTCTGTATAAGTATACATGCAAGTTTCAATTCCTTGTAGGTACGCTAAAAACAGTTTAGGGTTGTGGCGGTGTAACCTTGCGAAGTTGCAGTTTCAATTCCTTGTAGGTACGCTAAAAACTTTGCAGTTTCGGGTCCAGATGCCGTACCAGAATCTGGTTTCAATTCCTTGTAGGTACGCTAAAAACCATATTTTAGGACTTTAGAATATCCTGCCCTAGACGAGTTTCAATTCCTTGTAGGTACGCTAAAAACTGGTCTTAAAATGAGCTTGCCCATATTCTCAGGCTTAGTTTCAATTCCTTGTAGGTACGCTAAAAACAAGGTAACAAGCTTAGTAGATTGGGCAAAGAAAAAGCAGTTTCAATTCCTTGTAGGTACGCTAAAAACGTTAGTACTTATGATGATGCTAATGCTTTAGCAGTTTCAATTCCTTGTAGGTACGCTAAAAACTCAATGTGGTTAATAGCTTCTTTTAAAGCGTATCTTCGTTTCAATTCCTTGTAGGTACGCTAAAAACCCTGAGATACCCTTAGAAGGCTTAGCACATTTTCTAGTTTCAATTCCTTGTAGGTACGCTAAAAACAAGGGAAAAGTTATTGCTTGACTCACCTAACACGTGTTTCAATTCCTTGTAGGTACGCTAAAAACACGGTTGTTATAGTCAAACCCCCTGTAATAAAACGCGTTTCAATTCCTTGTAGGTACGCTAAAAACGGGAAAACACCAATGTATACATTGTACATAAAGGAAGTTTCAATTCCTTGTAGGTACGCTAAAAACCATATAAAGTTTCTCCTTCTAGGTAAATATATAGCTGTTTCAATTCCTTGTAGGTACGCTAAAAACTAAAGATGGTCAAGAGGTGATAATGAAAGAATCTAGTTTCAATTCCTTGTAGGTACGCTAAAAACATTTTAGGTGTAAGGGATGAATTAACTGATAAACAAGTTTCAATTCCTTGTAGGTACGCTAAAAACTTACTTTTAATTGTCTGTCATTTTGAATTAACCATGTTTCAATTCCTTGTAGGTACGCTAAAAACGTCTTACTAATTTGATAATTAAATCTCTTGAAGCTAGTTTCAATTCCTTGTAGGTACGCTAAAAACTCATTACTTTGGTCAATACAGACTAGAGCCTGTATTATAGTTTCAATTCCTTGTAGGTACGCTAAAAACCAGTTAGTGTTTTTGTAGCATCTGCAAAAGTATCTAGTTTCAATTCCTTGTAGGTACGCTAAAAACTATCTGCGGTTACCTATAGGGATAGCCAAAATAAGTAGTTTCAATTCCTTGTAGGTACGCTAAAAACAATATACTCTCCCAGTGTTGCCCTTAACGGCAATCTAGTTTCAATTCCTTGTAGGTACGCTAAAAACGCCACTATCGGCCACAAAACCACCTATATATACAAAAAGTTTCAATTCCTTGTAGGTACGCTAAAAACCATAAAATTCTGCAATTTCTTTTTGCGTTAACCAAAGTTTCAATTCCTTGTAGGTACGCTAAAAACACTATCTTCTGTTTCATTAAACGAATCTTTGAATAAGTTTCAATTCCTTGTAGGTACGCTAAAAACGAGCTAAGGCCAGAATACCATCCTAGGGGGCTTGTAAGTTTCAATTCCTTGTAGGTACGCTAAAAACGAGAAACAGGACAAATTGGAGGACTCATTAACTATAGAGTTTCAATTCCTTGTAGGTACGCTAAAAACTTCAGCCACCGCCTTTTTGCAGAACTCAACTATCAAGTTTCAATTCCTTGTAGGTACGCTAAAAACTCTGACAATATTTTTATGGTAGCCTGAAACTCATTAGTTTCAATTCCTTGTAGGTACGCTAAAAACGTCTTACTAATTTGATAATTAAATCTCTTGAAGCTAGTTTCAATTCCTTGTAGGTACGCTAAAAACTTGAAGCAAAGGCAATGCTAGGGCAGAAAGGTTATATCAGTTTCAATTCCTTGTAGGTACGCTAAAAACCCCATTAAAAACCCAGAAGGCTGGCAACATTTTATTGGTTTCAATTCCTTGTAGGTACGCTAAAAACTTGAAGCAAAGGCAATGCTAGGGCAGAAAGGTTATATCAGTTTCAATTCCTTGTAGGTACGCTAAAAACACATACTTTAATATCAAAACCATTGCACTTAGGGCAGTTTCAATTCCTTGTAGGTACGCTAAAAACTTTTGGGTTGCTGTTTTATTTAGTTTTCGTTTGTGGTAGTTTCAATTCCTTGTAGGTACGCTAAAAACAAGGCCAAAAATTTCCCATAGATGCTCGAGAGCTAGTTTCAATTCCTTGTAGGTACGCTAAAAACCAGAAGCAAATCCTTTTAGAGGATCTAATGATAGCCAAGTTTCAATTCCTTGTAGGTACGCTAAAAACAGGCCACAAGGTATACCTTACCTTTCTAAGCAAGAACGTTTCAATTCCTTGTAGGTACGCTAAAAACTAGCGGCTTAAGATCTCAACTAGTTGGCTTAGATGTGTTTCAATTCCTTGTAGGTACGCTAAAAACTATAGGTTCTGGTATTTTGTTAAAAACAGATACTAGTTTCAATTCCTTGTAGGTACGCTAAAAACTAACCTTTCTGTATTCCCATATCCCTTGTTTAACCTGTTTCAATTCCTTGTAGGTACGCTAAAAACCAGGTATTTCAGTTTCATACTCATCTTCATTAAAGAGTTTCAATTCCTTGTAGGTACGCTAAAAACTGTAGAACCCACTCGAGCCTAGGGGAGAAACTCGAGGTTTCAATTCCTTGTAGGTACGCTAAAAACTTCCTCATCAAATGCTTCCATTGCCTCCTCATTTGCTAGTTTCAATTCCTTGTAGGTACGCTAAAAACAGTATGCATTCAGTTTTAGGTGCTAGTAACATGCAAGTTTCAATTCCTTGTAGGTACGCTAAAAACTACAATTTATACAGATACGTCCCAACCCTTAACTACGTTTCAATTCCTTGTAGGTACGCTAAAAACTACAGGGACCTCACTTAGAAAAAATAGTTAAATATAAGTTTCAATTCCTTGTAGGTACGCTAAAAACAATGCTCTAATGCTTGCGTTAGAGGTAATTGAGGGTTTCAATTCCTTGTAGGTACGCTAAAAACCCAATAATCTGCTGCATAAAGTATTCAAAGAAAGTTGTTTCAATTCCTTGTAGGTACGCTAAAAACTACGCTAGCAACTGATGTTAAAGCTGTTCAGTGGGAGTTTCAATTCCTTGTAGGTACGCTAAAAACGCTCTTCTGTGGGCAAGACACTTCTAACATTAGCCAGTTTCAATTCCTTGTAGGTACGCTAAAAACTAGCCATCGTATTGTTGGTAAATGTTTACTAGGGTTGTTTCAATTCCTTGTAGGTACGCTAAAAACAGCAGAATATCAGTATAGCAACGTTATAGGGGAAGTTTCAATTCCTTGTAGGTACGCTAAAAACTGTATTTTGAAAGGAGAGGCTAGAGGGAAATATACGTTTCAATTCCTTGTAGGTACGCTAAAAACTTCTAAACTCCGCAAAACTACCATCAGCAATGTATTGTTTCAATTCCTTGTAGGTACGCTAAAAACGGTATGAGTGAGGACTTAGAAAAGCTCGAGTCAAAAGGTTTCAATTCCTTGTAGGTACGCTAAAAACTATAGTGCTTGGCCAAATATCTAAGGGAGTACATCAGTTTCAATTCCTTGTAGGTACGCTAAAAACATGCGCTTGACCATTTGCAAAGTCAGCCCAAGGGGATAGTTTCAATTCCTTGTAGGTACGCTAAAAACAATGTCCCGGTTGAAAAGCTTTTTCAAAATAAAGGTGTTTCAATTCCTTGTAGGTACGCTAAAAACCTTCATATAGAGTTTCTATGCCAAATGGGTCACCTTCGTTTCAATTCCTTGTAGGTACGCTAAAAACGATAAAGCTGGACTTGCTCTGGTAGCGGTAACCACGTTTCAATTCCTTGTAGGTACGCTAAAAACAGCTGCAGCGATGCTGTTTGAGAAAGGCAGGCTTTGTTTCAATTCCTTGTAGGTACGCTAAAAACTAGATGTCTGCTACCGATAAATGATGCTTAAAGAAGTTTCAATTCCTTGTAGGTACGCTAAAAACCAGGGGCAAATGTTGCGCCTCCACCTTGTAATGTAAGTTTCAATTCCTTGTAGGTACGCTAAAAACAATCTGTTGCACCACTTGCCAATAAACGCCTTGAGAAGTTTCAATTCCTTGTAGGTACGCTAAAAACCATTTCCTTTATGCATAAAAGTTGACTATTTTAGGAGTTTCAATTCCTTGTAGGTACGCTAAAAACTAGTAAAGGGCCCGGACAATAGAGTTTATACAGAAGTTTCAATTCCTTGTAGGTACGCTAAAAACGCCTTTTCGAGTAGCCTACCATTCGAAGAATTTTCCAGTTTCAATTCCTTGTAGGTACGCTAAAAACTAGCTTATAACCTTTATCAATACGTTCTGTTATATCTGTTTCAATTCCTTGTAGGTACGCTAAAAACGCCAACTTATTAGATGATATTGGCGGCGTACCAATCGCGTTTCAATTCCTTGTAGGTACGCTAAAAACCCTAATAGGCCTACAGAATCAATGCTATCAAAGAAGTTTCAATTCCTTGTAGGTACGCTAAAAACAAGAGCCACATACCAACAAGCCCGCTTTAGAAGGTGAAGTTTCAATTCCTTGTAGGTACGCTAAAAACCTTAATAAGAAATTCCCTTCTTGGGAAAGCTATACAAGTTTCAATTCCTTGTAGGTACGCTAAAAACAATCCATGTTCCCCGCCCATTGTTGGGGCCAGACATTAGTTTCAATTCCTTGTAGGTACGCTAAAAACGATCAGAGATAGCTGGCAATCCATCACGTATACCTTGTTTCAATTCCTTGTAGGTACGCTAAAAACAGACATAAACACCTCCATACTGTTTGAGTTTACAGAGTTTCAATTCCTTGTAGGTACGCTAAAAACCCTCAACAGCATCTTCGGCATTTTCTACTCTTATCTGTTTCAATTCCTTGTAGGTACGCTAAAAACCTTAGGTGTCTTATCAGAAGTTAAGGTTAATGACGAAGTTTCAATTCCTTGTAGGTACGCTAAAAACCAATATGGTAGCTAGAGCCCCTCTGCAAAGAACCAGTTTCAATTCCTTGTAGGTACGCTAAAAACCTTAGGTGTCTTATCAGAAGTTAAGGTTAATGACGAAGTTTCAATTCCTTGTAGGTACGCTAAAAACTTAATCGGATCAACTAAATTATCTTGTAAGCTGTGCCAGTTTCAATTCCTTGTAGGTACGCTAAAAACCCGTGCCTCTTCTTAGGAGACACAAATTGATGATAACACAATTGCTCGAGCAAATCAAAACCAATCCGCTAATATTTACAGTACCATCCTTTCTAAACAGGGCATTCTCTATTTTAATGGGTTGTGTCGCTCTCCGGGAATTTTTACAGCATTCAACATCGACACATTTAAATGAAATCATCTGGTTCATTAACTCTAATTCCTAAAGAATGTTTTTCCAAATAGCTTTCTGAGCGCAAGGTGTAAAACAGAACTGTGTCATGGGTTTTATCAATTAGTTTACTTACTTCATATTGTAAACGTTTGAACTGTGCTGGAGTGAGCTCACCTTCTAATAAAGAATTTTGAACATGGGTAAGATACTTACGACCTGTTTTTAGCACCTTAACAACTCGTTCAACACCTACATCATAAACCATAATGACATACATTTACCACCTCGCAACGTAAGGCACATAAATTTCATCTCCTATAAGATGCTTTTCGAGCTTATAGCACTCCATACGAATTAGTCGTTTGTAGGAAACGTGACGCTTCAATTTGGGAACCTTTATGGTGTCTTTAAGGCGCTCATCGTAAGCTTTAAGGAAAGTTTGCCTAGCAGCATCCTTAAGGAAAATACCACCTGAATCTTTTTTAAAGCTGTTTACTTTGAGCATTCCTTTATTAAGGAGCATGAAAATAACCCTGTCAACAATAATTGGCTTAAATATTTCGGCTAGATCTAAGTTTAGACTATAGCGACGATAATTAGTAGTGTGTAAAAAGCCAATGCGTGGATCTAAGTGTGTACGGTAAATTTCTGATAAACATGTAGTGTACATCAGGCTGTTGCCGTAAGAAATAAGAGAGTTAATGTGGTTTTTTGGTGGGCGTTTACTACGGCTTTCAAACTTAAAGTCCTCATTACCAATAATCCTATCCCATGCTTGGTAATAAGCTTGTCGAGCATTGCCTTCTAAGGCCATTAATGTTTCTATATCGTTCTGATCATTTATAAGGTTCTGTGAATCACGAATATTTTCTAAGTTGTCACTTAACTCTGTGCCACGGCGTTTGTAGTACATAAGCACTTTCTCTATGTTTTTAAGTGCGCCAGTTACAAAGCTTTGGGCAAGCTCAAGCCGCTTCTCAAACTGATTGTAATAGTTAGCCTGCTGCAAAGTTAGATAACCCGAAACGTACTGCTCACGGGGCATGTACGAGCCAGCGTAGTAGTCGTGATAGTTATATACATGCAGTGGTATAGCCTGCTGTGTTAGGAAATTGAGTACTTTGGTATTTAGATCAACCTCACCAAAAATGTGAATTTCATTGGTGGTCTCAACTGGTAACATACGCATGCCTTTGGGACCATCAAAGCGCAAAGTGTTTTGTTGCCGCTTGAGAGTGCCACTACTAAATATGTAAAGGGGTTTTTTCATGTCTAGCTCCTACCTCCTTCAAACATTTCATTAGTATAGATTTATTTCAAGAAGTTTGTCCAGTAATTGTTCATAGCTATAGATGTAAAATTTATAAGCTAAAATAGATAGCTAGATTATACTTCCCAAATAGAATATAATTGAGCAATGAGTACTTCAAATCAAAAAGTAACTGTGAGCCTTCCTGCTGAAATTTTGAGCTATGCTGACCAATATAAGGAAGCACATAGTTTAACAACTCGCAGTGAGGTACTGACTTTGGCCCTAAAGCTTTTACGGGAAAAAGAACTCGAGGCTGGCTATCGTGCATTGGCAGAGGAATACGCAAAGAATCTAGATCCACTAGTAGATTCTGGACTTAAAGAAACTTTAGAAATGATAGAGGAAGGCTAAGGATGATTTTCAGACGTGGTGATATTATCTTTGCCAATTTTGATCCTTCACAAAAACATGAAGCTGCTGCACAACGCCCTGCCATTGTTGTAACCAACAACATTGCCAATGATGTTGCTCCAGTGATTGTTGTTATACCACTAACCACTAATCTCGAGCGTCTCTACCCTCATGAATTGCTATTGTCTGTTAATCGAACTGGACTTGAGCATGACAGCAAAGCACAAGTCCACTTACTTCGGCATATTAGTAAGCTGCGAGTAACCAAGGTTTTGGGTCATGTTCCTGAAGACCTTATGCAAGAACTTGATATACGTTTGCGAGAGCATCTAGCACTATAATTCACCACTCCAACAAAACTCGCTGTAGGCACAGCTAGAACAATAGCTAATCCAAGTAGCCTTAGGAGGACGTGGCTTAAGTAAAAGCTCTCTTATCTCGTTAGTTGCTTTGACAAGTTTTGCTCGAGCTTCCTCATCCAATACTACAGGTATCTTTTTTCGCTCTTTAGGAATTAGTACCTCACCCCTAGCTTTCATGCCTTTCTCTTCTAAACAACTCAAATAATAAACAAGCTGCATTATGCTAGCATCTTGTCCTATAGAGGATTTTTTGATCTCGCCAATTACAAGTTCATCCCCTTCGCGACGTACTAGATCAACTTTGATTCCGGGAAGTTCAAGTTCTTTATCTGCACGTTTGTAATGCTCTTCTTGATTAAGTCTACCTAAATCCAGCAAATCATATTCTTGTTCGGGATCAATCTGATGTTGCATGAGCCAAGCTTTGCGAGAGCAAATAATGTAATTATAGTAAACTGAGCCAGTGAAATGAACATCCTCTACCAAATCTCTGCCTCCATATGTTCCACAACATCAAAATTGGGACCAATACCTTCTTCATAAGCAAATTGCCCATAGTAGAATTTTTGACCATTTATAATTTCATCTTGAATTTGTGCTTTACTTTTAAGAGCATGATAACGACCTGTTGAAATGCTAAATTGGAAATCTTGCGCATCAAAGAAGCGTTTACTTTCTATACATTGCTTGTGCTCTTTACTAAAGCAACTTGGGACAATAGGAATGCTGTCAATATCCAAAATGTCATTTTCATCGAAAGGTTTTTCATTGCCGGGCTCGAGCCTATCAATCAATTTCTTTAATTGAGCAGTTTTTTTGTTGGCAATTTCTAAAAAGCTTTGAAGTTGCTCCTTATCATAAACAGTATCTATCATTTCACCTATACTTGTTTCTGAAAGTATTTCACTCTTTGGTAAAGTTTCAAGAGTTCTTCTAATAAGGCGTTTACCAGCATCAGTACGGTCATAAATGGCAGGTGTGTCTGACCATTGTGATTGGCATACAATCACCTCACGATAACGAACATTAGAGGGTAAATGCTCGAGCTTATGTAGCGGTTTACGATTAACACGCCCAAAGCGTTGTAGAAGGGCATCAAGTGGTGCAGGGTCACTATAGAGTACATCAAAATCCACGTCAAGAGAAACCTCTATGGCTTGTGTACCAACTAACAAATCAACAAGATTATCTTTATTACTCAAACGCATCTCAGCATTTTGACGATCTTTGAGAATTAATCGCCCATGAATAAGACAAGCATTTTTAGCACTATTTCTAAGTGCATCAAAACATGCCATAGCACCCTTTACAGTATTAAGCACTACCAAAACACGCAAACCTTGATCTAGCTTTTCTATTATTTCTGACAAATAATCTTCAATATTACCCTCAACCACTTCTATAAAATGACGATTGTATTTATTGCGTTCATTGGGTTTAAGGGTTACATCTGTCACATCACCAATATATTCAACTAAAACCTTTTTAAGTAGAGTAGGAAAGGTTGCTGACATAATACATACTTTTGCAGCAAGTTCTTGTGTGAGCCTACGTAAAACTTCAAATAGTAAGCCTGTAAACTTAGGGTCATAAGCATGAATTTCATCAAGAATAAAAAGTCCACCAGTGTACTCGCAAAGACTTTTTTCCCAGCCCTTTACACCTAAAAACGCCATCAGAATTTGATGCGGTGTCAAAACTTTTATGGGGTAGTAAAGCTCTTTGGTTTGTTGACGTAATGCACTAGCCACTTTACTTGCTTTCTTAGGATCAACATTAGAGTCGCTTTCGCACAACCAACGGTAAGTAAAATAACTCGAGCGCCCATGCAGCAAAGAAACAGCACTATCACCAAATAATGATTCACTTCTAAGGCGGTGGTACATGGCGTTAATACTTGCTGTGAATGGTAATCCATAAAACACATGTCTTAAACCTGTTGAAGGTTGATTTATTTGCATCCATAGCAGAGACGCCTCAGTTTTCCCACTGCCCGTAGGAGCATTTAAAAATATTGATCCTTTTGTTTGGGCACATGCTTTTTGATGGTCATTAAGTTCAAATGGAAATACTTCTGGTGTAATTGAACGGAGCTTAGGTAACTGTGACACGATATTGCTGTTCTTTGCATTTGCATCTGTTACAGCAGCACTGGCAAGATGATCAGCACCAACTAATAATCCTCGTAAAAATATCTGCCTAAGTGGCAAATTCTTTTGCCTGTTCCTTCTTGAACGGCGTGAAGGTTGAGATTCTTGTGATTCTCTAAGAGCTTTAAATGGGTCTGGTAGCTCGAGCGGTTCATTAGGCAACTGAGGCCAATCCATATTCTTTGAGCCATAACCTTTAAGTTTTTCTATTAGGGCCTTTAGCTCATTCCAATATGGCTTGAGCTGCTCTAATCGTTCACTAAAAGGTGTTGATATATCAACTTGGGGATCGTAGCAAATCAGTGCTCGATTTGCGCCTAGCTCATCGTTCAATCCCATGTGATGCGTCATAATAGCCAGAAGTAAATCTTGCCTACGTTGTGAATGAGACAGAGTAGCTGCCAGAGCTGCTGAAAGGATTTCATGACGGTAATGCCGCCAAGAATCGTCTGCTTTTCCTTTTAAAATAGATTGAAAACCACTTGCGGCTTTACCTAAATCATGTAAAAGAGCAGCAAGAATTAAATCATCAAAAAGATACTCATCATTAATGAAGTCAGCTAGATGTGTCCACTGCTTAGTATATTGTTGAGCCATTGTAGCTACATCAAGAGTATGGTGTAAAAGTGAGCGTTCTGGCTTGGATTTTGCAAGCAACATTAATTACGCCCACCAATAAAATAAACACCTTGCTCTAGTTGAGGGTCATGGAATACATTTTCGTGATTTATTTTAGAAGGCTCTTTGATAAGCAACCAAGGACGAACCCCTATAGCTTGGCGAGGCAAATCTGGTGACATAGCGAGAGGAAGAGCCATCACCATTCCTGCGGTGTCTCCAAAAGGAAAGGGAACAACCGTGCCAACAAGTGTTGTCGGGGTTTGCTTGAGGTCAACTTCTTGAAAAACTTGACCACTTGTTTCTGTTACCACATGCGCTAGTTCTTGTTGTCTTCCTAAAATAAGTGGAAACACAGGGGCCCCAAAACTTTCTGCCAATTTACGATCTGTAAAATAAAGCCAGAGCTGCCAATCTGTAAGCCACTCTCGCATTATCACGTTACTTTTAGCAATATTACTTTTACTGAATTGATAAATGCTTTCTAAATCTTTAGCTTTTCCCTCTGAATGAAAAACATAAGCAAGAGGACAATCTTCAGGGTTAATCCAATACCCTACTACTGCTGACACCAAACCATAAATTGTGCTAGGAGGTGGCAAAGGCAAAGAGGGCTGCATTCCTGTTACTAGCTGGGGATGACGAAAAGATGTAACCCAACCAGTGAGCACAACACGATAAACATGCATGTTATTAACCTGTCATTTGATGGTTTCAACCATCACTTCTGTAAATTTTGTGATAGCCTCGTTGAGTTCATAAACATGTACAGTGGGCATTCCCTCACCATTCAAATTACTTAGTGCTTCTGCTTGCTCATCCATAAAGCCTGTGCGCCTGCCAATAAATACATCTGTAGCTAGTCTTTTTTTATAAGCTTTGAGAATTTCCTTTAAGGCATCTATGTGGACAACTGCACGCCCTCTATCATCTTTGACAACATTCATAAACAAGTGATTACCACCACGAAGCACTGTAAGAATAACTAATTTGGGTGTTACATCGGTAAGATGTAAAGTTTGATTTGCACCACCTACTAAATAAGGTAATACAGAAATAGTATCTTTCGCACGTTTCTGACGTTCTTGCAAAGGCAAAATAGCTATTTTATCGTTTATAGTAGCACCTGTTTCCTTTGCCAAGGTTAATCCTGCTTCACTTATGTTTTGGAATCCTGTTTTGTTGGACTGTTCAAAACATCCTAGTGCTGTTAAATCAAGAGAAAAAATACTTTTAAGTATTGCTGAGTAAAATTGCCGTTCATAAGGTACAGGATCACCTTCATGGCGGCTCATTGTTCCAAAATCACGAGTAGGACGCTGGGGAGAAACAGAAACCAAGGGGCTGCATTTAAGTGGACTTACTCGAGTAAGCGTAATATTCTTGCCCTTCTTTGTAATGATTTTGCCCTGCTCATCTTTCTTTGGCTCACCTGTTTTTTTGTCAATATCGGGTACTTGCTCAGCTTGTGCTCGCATATAACCAAAAACATCATCATCAGGGTATTGCCAAGGCTGTGCTTGTGTAAAGGCAATCTTCTTTTCCCTTTCAATAGGTGACATTTCCCAATTTTGCTCTGTTTCAAGAGCTTGACGCCACCAATAGCGTAGAGCCTGTGCTGAAACATAAGGATAGTGTTTCCCTGAACGTTCTATACTTTTCACTACAACTTGATTATCAGTGGCTGCACCTTCTTCTTGCCCAAGCATATTTAGTGCAGAGTGGGGTGCATCAATAAGCATAAATCCATTAACTGTTAAATGTGCCTTATCCATCTTGTTCCTCCTCGATATCATCATCTGTATTCATTTCAGGGTCATCTTTTAATTCATCAAAAAGTTGTTCATATACACGAAAGAGCAAAAGGTACTTAACCTCTCGCCAATCGCTGTACTGCATATCGTGTGGAAATACATCACTTACAAGCTGATCAAAGGTAATTAAAGGTGTACCTTTACCTGCCGCTGCTGAATCTTTTGTAAGCCTATATAAAATGCCTGTTAATTCGCCTCTTGAATTGGCCCGCTCGAGCCTCAAAAGGCGCTTCTTTTTACTCTGTATAAGTGGCGCTAGTCGGTCTCCCAAACTGCGCAAACTTTCTAAACGTTGTTGGTTCATTCCTTGCACCTCCATTAAATAACTTTTGTAGAGTTTCCAACCAACCTCACCTCTGACAATAGGGCAATGTTTTTTCCTATCTGTAAAGAATCCACTAATTGACTTACCAGCTAGAAGATTTGAATACACCAAATTGCTGTATTTTTGCAATTCATTATCATCAACATTATCTTTCTTATAAATGTAACCACGTCTCACAACTGTTTGCCAAGCACCTTGAAGTGTTTGAGTCATAGCAAGGCGAATGAAGTTGAATACTCGAGCAGGCATGTAGTAAATCTCAGATGCAGCTTTGTAATTAACCTGATTAAAGTTATTAAATAAATAAAGAGTTACACTGCTACTTACAATATCCTGATTTTTGCGCAACAGTCGTTCAATAAGTGTGAAAAAAGCATTAACAGCTCGGAATGTGCCAGTATCTCGAACACCCCCCAACTCTGTAGTTTCATTTTCTTCTACATACTTGTAACAATCCTCTGCCCATTTATATTGGGCATTATCATTACTAAACTGTGGCAGGGCAAGCATTTTCCCAATTTTAACTAAGCCAAGAGGAAAAAATTGCAAAGCTAAAGCTACTGAGGCACTTACTGGTACACCCTCTTCGTTTGCCGATTGAAAGTTACCACCACCAAAATCACTCATAGGTAAGTAAACTTTGCTTAAATATACCTGAGCAGATTTCCCAGAGATAGCACATGGTACCGATAGGCTTCTTTCATTTGAAGAAAGTAGTTTAAACCAATCCTTCAGTAGTGTTGAGTAGGCCTCACGATGGTTTTTGATTGATGGATTAATTAGTTTCGAATTAGGGAAAACCGTTTGTAAACTTTTACGCCAATCTGCCTGCATGTAAATATCAACTAGCCTTAATAGTAAAGGTTTTACATTATCAATATTTAAATCTTTTACTTCATCAACGTCAGCTAATGCTGCCATCATTTCCTGTCCCATATCTACAAATGGGTTGCCTGTAGTAAACCAATCTGTTTGGTTTTTGAACATTTTATTAGTACCTTTATTCCTAAACCTTAAAGAGACTCAAGTTATTAATTATCCAATCTACCTTCTAACAACTAAAATTAAACTCTTAACCTAGTGGAATAATAACATTATTGACTGACCACAGATGAAAGCCTAAAATAGCTTCTATAATTTGGTGGAGCCAATGGGAGTTGAACCCATGTGTTTTGCTTTAGGACGGCAGCCACGTACCCGCTACTGGCCCCATTACTTAACTTGAGCTTGGTGTAATACCAAGCTTCACTTATTTATAAAGACTAATCTAAGTTTAAGGTATTTGTCAAGCATTAACATTAAAGCTACATACGGCAAGTTTTTAGTCAAAAGAAATCAACTCTTGCATTAACAACACAGCAACATAATTTCTATTCCTTATAGGTACATTAAAAAACTTGCTGTTTTATACAAAAGTTGACATTCTAAACCAAAATTTAGCACAAATAAGAGGGAGTTTGCCATTTTCTAAAAATTTATTCCTTAGATTATTTCCAACATCCCAAACCCCTGAGCATTCTTCGCCCCCACCCCCACATCATAAGCAAGCTCAAAATACGGTTGGGGCAACTTCATTTCATAAACCCCCATCCAAGCCAAAATCACAAAATTTTTATACTTGATTATTTTGCGGTCTTTGTTATTTGACTTTACTAGTCGCATATAAGCACCTTCAAGGGCTTTATTGGGGTCTTCTTCCCACTCGAGCGCCCCAACCTTACGAACTAAATTCTGCAATATCATCTCACCCCATTCCTGTTCCTGTGGATTGTAATAGTAGGTTTTCTTTCGCCCATCAGCATGAGCAAGTGTGCTGTAAACAGTTATGGGACTCAGTGCTTTAACACGAATAGGTTTACTATAATCCAGCTCAGGCTTTTTAAGAACTTCAACACCAGATACCTGACACTCATGACTGCCAAGGCGTAAGCTAGGACTTTTTAAAAGATGCTCAGCAAAAGAGCTAAGGACATCTGTATTGTAACTAGCTAATTTAAAAGAAACAGGACTACTAAAAGTTATACGTTTGTTTTTTAGGTCAAGCTTATACTCCCCCTTCAAACGAGAGAAAGTAAGCATTTTAAAAGTGCGTTTGGCATATGCATAAGCTTCACCATGCAACCATTTTGCTAAATTCGGTTCTAAGTTGTTATATATCAAGCCCTGTAGGCTTTGCATATAACTATCAAGAGGTAAGGATATTTTTTGAGAAGAATAAAGAGTGATTTGAATACGCATAATCTAGGCCTTGCCTTTTTAAACCATAACTTAACTCATGTAACATTACCTCTACTATAACACATATCTTTTTTCCTTAATCATTTAAATGCTTCTTGTCATATTACATAGCAGCTTGCAAGATACGATAAAGAGTCCCAGTTTTGGTGGCTCGAGTAAACAAACACCTCACCTTCGATGGAATTCTCAACGAAATTCACACAGGAAATTTGAGAAGAGTGGATAAAAGAACGAGCTGAATGATATAATCATATTATGGAATTCTCTGATGTGGAGCAGAAAATGTTACAGGAAATAGATGAGATAAAACAACCGAGCAAATCCAGTCGATTAAATCCAACACGAAAAATGGAAATCATGGTGTATGATGATGACACAATCACCATTCGAATGAGCAGGAAGCAGGAATTTGTAAGAATACTAAGTGTTATGCGTACTGCAAGCACAGAGTATTCTTCCTTGGATGAAGAGCTTCTAGGGTTTTCCGAAGACCAAATTGAAGAAGTTACAAAAAGCCTTTTTTCTCTTGTAGAACCCCTAAAATCCACACCCTAAACTCCTGCTTTAGTGACAAAAAAAACTAAACCACGCCACAGCAAAAATCCAAATTTTATTAGGAAAATTTAAAAGATTTGAAAGTCTAAGATTTTTAACAGACTATTAAGTGTCCTAGACAAATTATTTTTCGTTATGGGAATTCCCCTAACGAGTCTAGTACGAATAAAACAACTAAGATATATTATAAAAACACTACTTCACCAACTAATTGGCAATCTTTAACCCAATTAATAACTTTATTTTCTTAATTACTCTCTTCCACACGTTCAAGCAAATCATCGAATTGCACATCCTCTCCAGTTATTTCCTCTAAGGTATCCATCAATCTACCTAAAGTTCTAAGGTCAAGTCTTATTAATGGATTTGTTTCACTCGCAAGTCTATAGGCCGTTGCATTGCCTTTATGACCAAAGTTATCTCCTAACTTATAGCGGGTTATCCCCTTGTCTTTTAAGAACTCTGCTAACTTAAACCGTACAGTACTCATAGAATCTATATTAACGGAAGTATTCATAGTTGATATTATACTATTAAGATAATATCTTGACGAGTATTCTCTTAAGTAATACTATGAAGATATCAAAGAGTCCTTAGTTTGGACGCTGTAGACTCTTTGAAATTCAAACTCCTGAGAGGAGCTGCAAAATGAATCGAAAGAATTCTAGCATAATATCCCTTACAGTTGGACAAGAAGCACCACAAGCATTAAGTTGCCTACTAAATTCAAATTCCAAACACTTGCATGTTCTAGTGGGAAAGGTTGATTTATGAGTAGTATAAGCCTTTTCAATGAAAATGGTGTAGAAATACTTATTAGGAAAGATGGCTATGTCAATGCAACCGCTTTATGTAAACAGGCTGGTAAACTGTTTAAGGATTACCACAAGACAAAGACTACTAAAGCTTTCCTAGAAGAGCTTTCTGCCGTGGAGAATATTCTCCTAACGACTCTAGTACAGGTAAAACAAGGAGGGTTACCACAAGAACAAGGCACATGGGTACACGAGCTTATTGCAATTAATTTGGCTCAATGGCTAAGCCCTAAATATGGAGTTCTAGTAGCTAAAGTAATGCAAAAGTTCCACAGGGGTGAGCTAGTAAACCAACAACCCAAGCAGCTATCCCAACAGGCCACAGAAATAGAAGTAGCAACCTCTATGTTCAAATCCCTCCATGCTATAGGTGCATTAGCAGGTTTTAGAGGCAACCAGCTCATCCGTTCAGCAAACTTAGCTACTAGAAAGATTACCGGGGTGGATTTATTGGAACTTATGGAATTAGCCCACCTTCTAAAGGTACAGGAGGCTTTACTGATCCCTAAGCAAATAGGAGAAAGGCTAGGCGGTCTTTCCTCCATAAAGGTCAACAAAATGCTTGAAGAGCTAGGCTTACAAGTGCAGACCTCCTATGTAGGCAAGGGCAATGTAATTAAGAAATTTTGGGAACTAACCGAAGAAGGCAAGCAGCACGCTATTTATGTTGATGCTGGCAAAAAGCACAGTGATGGCACACCCATTAGAGGTATCAAATGGTACGAAAGTGTTGTCGAATTGTTGAAGGGAAAGGCAAAACAATGAAATTTTGGGTTAAGAAGGTAAATAGTGACTTTTGGTTTTCTGTAACATATAAAGGAATAAACATTACTTTTGGGATAGCTTCAAGTAAAAAAGAAGCCTTAGACGCTATTTTCTATCTTATTAAAACGAAAATCAGGCTTATAGAAAATCTGGAGGTGATATAATGTCAACAACCCTCTTAAAACTCAAGCACAGTTGGAGTTGCTAAAAGCACTTTTGGAAGGTAACTATGAGCTGATTATGGAAGCTCGAGCAGAAATAACAAAGCTCTACGGTCCAGAGCTAGATCTAGCTATTTTAGATAGATTATTAACTAGTGGGAAAGGAGGGCTAAAGCAATTGGGCTTGGATTATGAGCAACTAGCAGAATTCTACACCTCTAAAACAGGGAAAAGTTGTGTAGGTTTGACTAGAACTTACCTTTGTCTGTTTTACGTAGAGCAAAGTGATTTTGAGAACTTCCTACCAAGACCAACAGGTAAATTGACGAAAAAGTCTTAATGGGTCATCAATTCTAATATCTTTACTCTTATTTAGGGACTAGGAAAAACCCCCTCACTACGCCCTAGCGACCAATAAGCTAAAAGCCCTACCCATTCTTTGTTAGCAAGGCCAATTATGCTCAATTTATCTCCTAAAGACAATGCTACATGACGCTTCGTGAAACTTCCAGTGGTTCTATAATCAACAGGATAAGGAATAACTTGCCAGTCGTGTTTGCGAAAAACTCCTACTGCTCTTGGCGTATGATAAGCAGAAGTAACCAAAAGCCAAACTTCCTCAAGTTTTGGCTGTACTAGTGATTTAGAGTAAAGCACGTTTTCATAGGTGTTGCGTGAATTACCTTCTAAAGTAAGCTGTGATTCAGTAATGCCAAGGCTGTTAAAAAATAGCTCAGCTACATCTGATTCATTAATTTCTAAACCACCTCTGATAGTAAGGCCACTACCACCTGAAAAGACAAGCTTAGCATTAGGATAATGCCTAGCTAAACTAACTGCTGCAGTCATCCTTTCAGCAGCTTGGTTTACAGAAGCTTGATTATGCAAAGCTGTAAGGACTTCATCAGTAGCACCACCCAAAACTATGATGCCATCAACTTTTTCAGGCAGTGTTGTTAACTGAGGAAAGCGGGTTTCTAAAGGAGTAGCTATAAGTACTTGTACAGGAAAAACAATAATAGCTAGCCAAATACCCATAGTGATAGTTAGGAAAATGCGACCTAAACTTTTTCTAGGAGTATAAAGTAAAATTGTTGCTATCAGACTAAAAAGGATAAGCAACTTGCTTGGCTGTAAAAGTTCACCAATTACTTTGGAAAAGATAAACATTAGCTTGAAGTCTTTCTGAGCAGGATAAGCATGTATGGTACCATACTGAAAACCTTTTAATTATATTTAAAATTAATTATTAGTCCTACTAACCCTTTATATGGTTAGAGGTATCCTTTTTTGGAGGACCTGATGAATAAAAGATGGTTATGGTTAGTTTTATTAGCTGGTTTGGTAGTGCTTTCCTCACTAGCAATTTCACAAATTGGTTCCTCTGACCAAATGGAAAGTACTAGCCAAACTACACAAGAGTTAGAAGAAGCAATTTTTGCAGGTGGTTGCTTTTGGTGCGTAGAATCAGACTTTGAGCACCATGAAGGAGTAGCAGAAGCCATTTCTGGTTACATAGGTGGTCAAGTTGATAACCCAAGCTACAAAGAAGTTTCAGCAGGTACAACTGGGCACCGTGAAGCTGTAAAAGTTCTTTATGACCCACAGATCATTAGCTATCAAGAGCTGTTAGATATCTTCTGGCGCTTACATGACCCAAGTGATGAAGGTGGTTCCTTTGTTGATAGAGGTTTCCAGTACACCTCGGCTATTTATTATAAAAATGAAGAGCAAAAAAGTCTTGCTGAGGGTTCCAAACAAGCTCTAGAAGCTGCTGAAAAATTCTCTAAGCCTATTGCTACCGAAATCCTACTCGCTGGTGAATTTTATGAGGCTGAGGATTATCATCAAGACTACTATAAGAAGAATCCTGTTAGGTATAAATTTTATCGTTCTGGTTCCGGTCGTGACCGTTTTATTGCTCGAGTTTGGAAAGGAGATACTATGTCATATCAACTGCCTTCAGAAGAAGCAGAATCCTCTAGTCCTCAAGTTTTATCCTATCAAAAGCCCTCAGATGAGATTTTAAAACAAACCTTGACCCCTTTGCAGTACAAAGTGACTCAAAAAGATGGTACTGAGCGCCCTTTTGATAACGAATATTGGGATAACAAGGCTGATGGAATCTACGTTGACATAGTTTCTGGCGAACCACTTTTTAGCTCTCTTGACAAATACGTTTCTGGAACAGGATGGCCTAGCTTTACTAAGCCACTCGAGCCAGAAAATATAACAGAGCACTCTGATCGTTCCTTTTTTATGGTGAGAACAGAAATACGCAGCAAGCATGCTGACTCACACTTGGGACATGTTTTTAACGATGGCCCAGAGCCCACAGGACTCAGGTATTGTATGAATTCTGCTTCCTTGCGCTTTGTACCTAAAGAGAAACTGGCTGAAGAAGGTTATGATGAGTACCTAGCATTGTTTGAATAAATCATGTTTGAGTAAATTATAATATTTTTCACAATTAAAGCTTATAATTAAGAGGTCTTTGCCTCACTTTGAAAAGACTTGCCTTTTTATATAGTCACTGGCTGCTGCACTAACTAACCGCAGCAGCTTTCTTCTTTAGGTAATATTAATTGCTTGGGAAAAGAACCCAATAAAAGTAAACTATACCTAAGGAACAAACTATGAAACAGGTTGTAAGTATTTCCTTGGGTTCTACTCAAAGGGATTTTTCTCACAAAATATCTTTACTTAATACTGATCTGCAGCTTAAGCGCATAGGAGTTAATGGTGATTTAGCAAAGGCTAAAGAACTAATTACTGAACTTGATGGCACTGTAGAGGCTATCGGTTTAGGTGGCATTGATCTTTATTTTTTTGTAGGCAAGCAACGTTTTACTGTTCGTGATGCTTTGCACCTAGCTGCTGCTGCAAAAAGCACTCCTGTTGTTTGTGGCGCAGGCTTAAAAAATAGCCTAGAAGAACAAGTTATTAATGCACTAAATGACCGCTTTCATTGGGAAGATAAGCGTGTGCTTATGGTCTCGAGCATAGACCGCTTTGGCATGGCAAAGGCATTCTACAAAACAGGAGCAGAAGTGCTTTTTGGCGATTTCCTTTTTGCTTTAGGTTTACCTATTCCTATTTACAGCATAAAAAGTATTAAGGCGCTAGCAAACATACTTTTACCAGTTTTAACAAAGTTGCCGTTTAAATGGCTCTACCCCACAGGTGAAAAACAGCTAAAGGAAACCCCTAAATATGGCTGGGCTTACGACTGGGCTGAAGTCATAGCTGGGGATTGGCATTTTATTAGAAGATATGCTCCAAAAAGGTTGGTTGGTAAGATTATTCTTACCAACACAACGACAGAAAAAGATATTGAGTTTCTACGAGCAAGAGGTGTAAAAACCTTAATAACCACTACTCCACGTATAGAGGGTCGTAGTTTGCCTACTAATTTGCTCGAGGCAGCTCTTATAGCAGTTTCCGGAGAATTCCCTTTAGCTACAGAGGACTATAAAAAACTTATAAAAGAAGCAAACCTTAAGCCTGATGTCCTCGAGCTCTAGTAAGCTAGGTTTCTTAGGGGCAGAGTCCGAATTAAAAATTTAGCTCTATAAAGGATGTGGTTAAGTGGTTAGAAAGTGGTATAGTGGCCAATCAAAGCAACATTTGTATGCAATTCGATTTGTGCTTAAGCAAAGTTTAGGGTCAAAGAGAATCATTGCATCATTTTCAGTAGGGGCGAACCTGTGTGTTCGCCCCTACAATCTGTACTAATGAGTCAAATAGGAGCAAAACAATCTTATCTTGATTTAAAAATCAAATCCCACCCAGAACTTCATCAATGATAGTAGCAAGTTGCTCGTAGCGTGGTGGCCCGGGCAAGACACGGTTATTGACAATAAATGATGGCGTACCACGAAGCCTTAATTTACGAGCAGTATTTAAATCTCGCTCTACTGTAGCACGGTGCTGCCCAGAATTAAGGCAAGAGTTGAATGCTTTGGCATCAAGTTCTGCCTCTTCTGCATAAGCTCTTAAACTATCAATGCCTAAGCGCCCACGCTCATAAACTAGGTCATGATATTCCCAGAATTTACCCTGATCTAGAGCACATTGACCAGCCTCAGCAGCTTTAGGTGATTGTGCTGTGATAACAGGAAAATCACGCCATACGAACTGTACTTTATCCCCATAAGTCTCTAGGATGCGCTCTTTTGTTCCTGAAAAGTGCCAAGCTTGACAGCCGTGGCAACCAAAGTCAGCAAATTCTATAATGGTGACTGGTGCACTATCAGGGCCTATTTTAGGATCTAAGGCAAGGCGTTCTTCGTCAACTGCTACTGCTTGTTGCCTAGGCCAAAGAGAGAATGCTGTCACAGCAAGGACAATGAGCCCAATGGTCGAAAAGCTAATAATTTGTGAGCGACGTTTTTGAGCTTGTTTCTTTTTGTGTTTTTGGGCTCGAGCAATCTTCCTCTGTTTACTACTCTTTACAGAGTTCTTTTTCTTTTTTGCCATAATGCTAACCGTCCTAGTAAGATAAATCAATCTAACAGTAAAGAGATATGTTTAGTTTTGCGGTCTTGTAATTAACACATCAGTAGAGTATCTTATTACCTTAAGCAAGCATTATGCACATTCCATATACTGCCACCATATCTGAGGTAATGCCCAATTCACCTGCTAAAGAAGCAGGCATAGAAGCAGGCTGGGAGCTTGTTAGTGTCAATGGTAAACTTATCCCTGACATATTAGCTTATAGGCGAGAGCTAGAAAAAGGCTTAGCTACCTTAGTTTTTCGTGACCCTTCTTTCAAAACAACTACCCTTAGTGTTGAATGGGAAGACCCCGGATTAGAATTCTCGGAAGTTATCTTTGATGGTATAAGACTTTGTGCCAATAAGTGTGATTTTTGCTATGTACACCAAATGCCTCAGGGCATGCGCAAAAACCTTTACATAATGGATGATGATTTTCGTACCAGTTTCCTCTATGGTTCTTTTGTCACCCTTACTAACCTAACCGAAGCTGATGTAGAACGCATTTTGGATGAGAATTTAAGTCCTCTTTATGTTTCTGTACACACTGCTAATCAAGATTTACGTGCAGATATGATGAAGTGGTGGAAGCTCAAAGTCAAAGCCCCTGAAGCTACCAAAATTCGTACTATGCTAGAAAGACTTAGACCCATTGAGTTGTACACCCAAATGGTATTGCTACCGGGTCGTAACGATGGCAGATACCTTGATGAAACACTAGATTACCTAGCTAGCTTGCCCAATGTCTGTGCTGTGGCTTGTGTGCCTGTAGGTTTGACCGAGCACCGCAAGAACCTACCAGATTTGCGTCCTTATAATAAAGCTGAAGCCAAAAGTGTTTTGGAACAAATACATGCTTTTCAAGCACGCATGCTAGCAGAGCGTAATAGCCATTTTGTCTTTGCTAGCGATGAATTTTATTTATTAGCAGGTGAACCCCTTCCTGCTGAAGAAGCCTATGAAGGTTATCAAATGCTAGAAAATGGCGTAGGTATGGTACGTGATTTTCTTTCCTCTCCCCTACCCCACTTACCTAGTGAACTTAAAGAATCTAAGAAGGTTGTTTTGGCAACAGGCAAGCTTTTTGGTCCTGTTTTAGAAGAAGCCATAGCCCCTATGAGGAATATTAGAGGGTTGGAACTCGAGGTACAAATACTTAAAAACTACACCTTTGGTGAGGTCACCACAGTTACAGGACTTTTAGCAGGGGAAGATATCTTAAAACAAATTAAACCAAAAGCAGCAGATATACTTTTAGTTTCACCTAATGTGCTTAAGTATGGTACAGAAACATTACTTGATGGCAAAACATTAACTGACTTACGTCAAGAGTTAACTATGAAAGTAGAAGTAGGGGGAACAAATTTAGCAGAATTAGCTGAGACTATTCTTATAGGAGAAAGTAGGACCTATACACCACAGTTTGGCTTTTCAACTCATGCCGTTAAAGAAGCTCGAGAAAACACTATCAAGAGGTAAAATTACATTCTCACACAGTATTTTCTTGTCAATCCTAAACCCTACAATGTCTCAAAAAATTTGCCCCTCAAAATATCTTCATTTCGTTGTGTAGGGGTTCAAAATCTTGAATTCTTTCACACATTGTTAGCAATATTTTACTTCTTGACTAGAACTATGTTTTACAAGATTTGGAAAAGAATCTTTCTAGGGAACTAACATGTCTAATAAAATTGGATTTATAAGCCTAGGTTGTCCTAAAGCCCTAGTAGACAGCGAAATTATTTTAACTCGACTCCGTGCTGAAGGATACAGTGTTGCGCCTAATTATGATGAGGCTTCTGTAGTTATAGTTAACACCTGCGGCTTCATTACCCCAGCAGTAGAAGAATCACTAGATACTATAGGGGAAGCCTTAGAGCAAAATGGCAAGGTTATAGTCACTGGTTGCCTAGGTGAGCGTCCTGAAGAAATCAGAGAGCGCCATCCTAAAGTTCTTGCCATTACTGGGCAGGCTGATACAGAAGGGGTTATGGCTGCAGTACATGAAACTCTACCACCCGATGACAACCCTTTTAGTGCTTTGGTACCACCCCAAGGTATTAAACTAACTCCTCGTCACTATGCTTACATAAAGATTGCTGAAGGTTGCAATCACACTTGCTCTTTTTGTATTATTCCCCAAATGCGTGGGTTACTAGTTTCAAGAGATGCCGCCGAAATCCTCTATGAGGCCTACCGTTTAGTAGCTGCTGGAACAAAAGAGCTAATCATCATTTCTCAAGATAGTAGCGCCTATGGCAGCGATATAAAACACAAGGAAAGTAATTTTCAAGACAAGCCAATCAAGGCTCATCTCGTGCCTTTGGTAACAGAACTTGCTAAGTTAGGAGCTTGGGTTAGGTTGCATTATGTTTACCCTTACCCACATGTAAAAGACCTAATTCCTTTAATGGCAGAAGGGAATCTCTTGCCCTACCTAGATGTACCCTTACAACATGCTAGCCCTAAAATACTAAAAGCTATGCGCCGCCCCGGTGGAGCAGACTCTCATCTTCAAACCATTTCCCAGTGGCGCAGTATATGCCCCGAATTAACCTTGCGTTCTACTTTTATAGTGGGTTTCCCCGGTGAAACTGAAGAAGAATTTAAGCTTTTGCTAGACTTCTTGGCAGAAGCCAAAATTGAGCGTGTAGGGGCTTTTATGTATAGTAAAGTCAAAGGTGCTGCTGCTAATGAGCTACCTAACCACGTTCCTGAAGAATTAAAAGAAGAGCGTTATGACCGTTTAATGAGATTGCAGCAAGAAATCAGTTTCGATTTGCAGCAAGCAAAAATAGGTAAAGAAATAGAAGTTATCATAGATGACTATGGCGAAACCCCTAATGAGCTTGTTGGGCGCAGCAAAGCTGATGCACCTGACATTGATGGTAATGTTTTTGCCCAAAGTGATGGCAACGTAAAAATAGGCGATATAGTTAAAGTAAAAATAACTGCTGCTGACACTTACGATCTTGTAGGTGAAATTACAAGTAGGTAGGCATGAGTTTAGGTGAGAAGCATAGAGCATCATACACACGTAGGAGCAGGTTTGAAACCTGCCCCTACATGCACATAGAAGTTTACTCTCTCTTTTGGATAAGTGCTTACATAAAAAGTGAATACCTCCAAAAGCTTCCCTAGTTCTGGTCACATTTACGATCTTATAGTGGTGGGAGCTGGTATAAGCGGTTCAGAAGTGGCATTACATTGTGCAAGAAGTGGGTTAGATGTACTGCTGATTACTACTAGCTTGGATACAGTTTACAATTTACTTGGTGATGGGGTTGTGCTTACCCCTCCTCCAAATACACTTATGGCAGAAATTTATGCCGAAGTTGCTGACTCAAAAGGGTTTGTAGGTAACTGGGCTTGTCATCGTAAAGCCAAGTATATTTTAGAGCACCAAACAGGAATTCATTTACTACAGTCAAATGTTTCAAGTCTTACTGTTGAAGACGACGCAGTTAAAGGAATTACCACTTGGGAAGGTGTAGATCGCCTAGGTTCCAAAGTAGTTCTTTGTGTAGGAAGCTTCTTAGAGGCCCGTTTGAATATAGGGGGGCTTACAGAAAAAGCTGGGCGCTTAAGTGAAATGGCCTATGATGACCTCTATGATAACCTTTTAAGCCTTAACTTTGAAATGGAAGATGTGGTCTTGGAAGTTGAGTTTGCCGATGGGAGTTTGCCCTACACAGTGAACTGCAAATGCTTTGCTAAAACAGAATGGGAAGAAAAGAGCTTTAAACTTTTGCGTGTTAAGGGACTTTATGCTGCTGGGATTTGTGCTAAGGGGTATATATCCTTTGAAGAGGTTGCTTTGCAAGGGCAAAACTTGGCAAAAGCTATAATAAGCACCTCATGAGGTTACCACCACATTCTAACAAGGTACCTTGGGCTTTGGTTTTTAGTCAATAAGCCATCAATAGGTAATCCCAGCTAATACTTCTTACTTTAAGGGATATTTGATTAACTTAGGTATTACAGCAGGTTTTATCGCTACTGAACAACTTCAGCCTCAGATTCTTCAGGAGCAACATGAGGAGCTGGCAAATATGCCTGAGCTTGAAAAAGATTTATACCACTCTTAATCAAATCAACTAATTTGCCCATTGTGGCTTCTTCTTCAACCTGCTCATTAATAAACCACTGCAAAAACTGTAGGCCTCTGTAATCCTTATTGTCATTAGCAATAAGAGCCATTTCGTCAAATTGTTGACTGACCTTTTGCTCGGACTCGAGCGCACTAGAAACTGCTGTTAAAGCATCGCCGAAATCAACTCGAGCTTCTGCAACAGCAGGTAGATGCACCTCGGCATTATTCTCTATAAGAAAGTTTAAAATTTTCATACCATGCATACGTTCCTCTTCAGCCTGCCTAAAGAAAAAAGCAGCCCACTCATCTAGACTTTGCTTGGCAAAGTAAGTGGCAATGGCTAGATAATGATTGCTAGCGGAGAACTCAGAGGTAATTTGATTATTTAAAGCTTGTGCTAATGGGGTTTTTAACATATTAAATCCTTTCCTAATTACTAAAATCTAACTATCTTTAATCAATCTCCAATTTGCCCAAGTAAATTAAGGAATCGCCAATAGCTAGAGTCACTAAACAAGATGCAGAAAGATAACTTACTAATTTACCAACTTGTGTTTCCAAAATAGCAACATTTGACATACTGACTTCCCAAACTAACAGCTTAGCACAATCGTCTATTTAGGTAAGGATTACTTTGTAAAGAGAAGCTAACAAAATTTGTTGCATTATAATAGACTAGATTCAACTTTGCTTAGAGGTGGATTTATTAGACAATATTACTAAAGTTTAATGAAGCTAAGCCTTGATGCTCTGGTTCTAAAGGAGAAAGTATAAAGGTGTACTTGATTGTTAAAATTAATCTAATCAAAAGTTTTAAGGAGATTCTATGACTGTATCACTTATTTTTATTTTTGTTCTAGCTATTTTTCTAGGCCTAGAACTAATTACTAAAGTTCCCTCACAACTTCACACCCCACTTATGTCAGGTACTAATGCTATTTCGGGTATTACTCTTGTAGGTGCTATTGCTGTAATGTCTAATGATAATGGCTTTGGCATTTTTTTAGGTCTGTTAGCAATCATCTTTGCTACTATTAACGTAGTAGGTGGTTATCTTGTAACCCATAGGATGCTCAAGATGTTCAAGCTAGGGAAAAAGTAATACCAGAGGTAATTTTCATGAATGTAATAGCAAACCTAGCTTATATTATAGCCTCAATACTCTTTATTTATGGTTTAAAAATGCTTAGCCGTGCCCAAACAGCACAGCGTGGCAATCTTGTTTCAGCCACAGGTATGTTGCTTGCTGTCATTACTGTATTGCTTACTAGCGGACTTCATTATGTGTGGATCTTTATTGGCATTTTGCTTGGAGGTGCTATAGGAACTGTTGCTGCCCGCAGGGTACATATGACACAAATGCCAGAAATGGTAGCACTTTTTAATGGCTCAGGTGGCATTGCTAGCCTACTAGTAGGCTGGGCGCAATTTCACACTACTAGCAAGATAAATAGTTTTACAAGTTTAGTTATAGCTCTAGCTATTGTTATTGGTGGAGTAACCTTTACAGGTTCTTTAGTTGCTTTTGCCAAATTAGCTGAGCGCATCTCGAGCAAGCCCATTTTATTTGAAAAGCAGCGCCTTTATAACACTGTTATTTTAGCTGGGCTATTTTTCCTCGTGCTAATGGTTGCACTTTTACCTAAAGTAGGTGGCTATGTTTTTCTTATTCCTTTAATTGCAGCAGCTTTTATCTTTGGCGTTTTAGGAGTTATTCCTATAGGGGGTGCAGACATGCCTATAGTTATTGCGCTGCTTAATAGCTACTCAGGTCTAGCAGCAAGTGCAGCAGGTTTTGCCATTGGCAATAATGTACTGATTGTAGCAGGCTCACTAGTGGGTGCCAGTGGCCTTATTCTTACCAAAATAATGTGTAAAGCTATGAATCGCAGTCTTTTAAATGTGCTTCTAGGTGGTTTTGGAGAGCAAACTAGTGTTAGTAGTGCTGTTAGCCAAAGTCAAGGTGAAGCAAAAACCATAAGCGTGGAGGATGCTTATGTGATGCTCGAGGCTGCCAGCCGAGTTGTTATTGTTCCGGGTTATGGCATGGCTGTAGCTCAGGCACAGCATGTTGTAAGTGAATTAGCCGAACTTTTAGAAGCAAATGATACAGAGGTAGAATATGCAATTCACCCTGTTGCTGGACGCATGCCCGGACACATGAACGTCCTTTTAGCAGAAGCCAGCGTACCTTACGATAAATTGGTTGAACCTGAAGATATAAACCCAATTATGGATTCTGTAGATATAGCTATCGTTATTGGTGCTAATGATGTTGTTAACATTGCTGCTCGAGAGCAAAAAGATAGCCCCCTTTATGGCATGCCTATTATCAACGTAGATAAAGCTAAAAATGTCTTTGTACTAAAACGCTCTATGGGTGCAGGTTTTTCAGGCGTGGAAAACCCGCTTTTCTTTAAAAATAATACTCGCATGCTTTTGGGTGACGCTAAGAGCACAATTTCTAAACTTATAGCTGAGTTCTCGCAACCAGACACAGTTTAAATGAGATTATCATTAATTAGTTTTTTCTTAATCATAGAATTCAAAGTTGCTGTCAATAGTTAAGATGAGTATTGTGAAAAGAGAATATATGCAATACTTATTAAAGTGTCTAAGGCTATTCCTAGTTAGCTTACCGTTAATTGTCTTTAGCCTTATTGCTTGTAATAGACAAGAAGGCCCAACCAAAACTAATTCAAATTTGGAAGCTACAGCTACACAAACATTTGATGTGTACAAAGATGCTAGCAATTCTAGCCTTTATCACGCTGACTCTACCACTACTAATTCGTCCTATACTGGCACCCTAAAAGAAGTGGTAGAAGATGCTGTTGATGAGTTGAATTCAGATGGTGGGGGTAAAATTGCTTTCCGAGCTGGAATGTTCAACCTAGGTTCAGATTTTTTCTTGATTCGTGAAGTAGATAATATAATATTTGAAGGCAAAGGTATTGATGTTACAATAATAAAAAATAGCTCAAATGCTTCAAAGGATACTGAGCCTTTTAATTTTGGTAAAAGCAATAATATCACCATTAGAGGTTTAACAGTTCTAGCTGGGGGGTCACCTCGTAACACTAGTGATGCTATTGATGGTGATGATGCTAATAATTGGCTTATTGAAGATATTAAAATTGGTGAATCACGTGGTTGTGCAGTTATTGTCGATGGAAAAGGTGAAGGGCAAACAGCTAATGGTAACATAATACGCAACTGCATTATTGATGGCGTTCCAAACGGTGGGATTCAGCTATTAGCCTCGAGCAACAATCTTATAGAAAATTGTACCATTACCAACATAACTGATGGAAAAGGTATTGCTATCAATAAATCGTCTTCTGTAGCTGATCAACCCAACAAACCCTCAAATGATAATATAATTAGAAATAACACTATAGAAAACACGGCTGAAGAAGGCATTAGAGTTAGAGGTGGTAGTAGAAACACCATAACAGGGAACAGTGTGAAAAACAGCTCGAGTGATGGTATAAAGATTGATACTGGTGCAGGAATTGCCTGTAACGACAACATTATAGGAGCTAATACATCAACAAACAATGATAAGTATGGTCTTAACATTAATAGTGCAACTTGCAAAAGAACAGTGGTACAGAACAACAATAACTTCACTGGTAATGGCTCTGGCAAAATTAACGATGACGGCACTGATACAATTTATGAGTCAGGGGAGGATATCGAACCTCCTACAGCTCCCCAGAACTTGACAGCTACTAATGTTCAAGCTAATCAGGTAACTTTGAGTTGGGATGCCTCAACTGACAATGTAGGTGTAACTAGATATGACATCTATCGTAACAACTTAAGAGTTGCTCAGGTTAATAGCTTAACAACAACAGCAAGAATCAAGAAGGTTAATGGTTCCACAACAACCTACACAGATAGAACTGTTGTTGCTAATGCCTCCTATAGATATCGTGTGCGTGCTAAAGATGCTGCTGGTAACAGATCTTCAAGGAGCAATAGAGTAAATGTAACTACACCACCTACATCTACTTCAACAATGCATACCTTCACACCAGTTGCTGACACCACTATTCGCATAAGTGATAGAGATAGGAACTATGGAAATGGGCCCACTTTAGAAGTTGATGGGGATTCTAAAAAAGATACTCTCTTACGCTTTCGTGTAACTGATGTTGGAACTTCTAGTGACAACATTCAAAAGGCTGTTTTACGCCTATATGCCACTAATGGATCCCCTTTTGGTGGTAAGTTCGTTCAGGTAAATAATAATACTTGGAAAGAAAGTACGGTGACTTGGAACAATGCACCACCTGCTAATGGTATCTCACTAGGGTCATTAGGGGATGTGGATGCTGGTCAATGGTATGAGTTAGATGTAACGCAACTTATTAGCGGAGATGGTAGATTTAGCATACGCATTAGCTCGAGTAACAGCAACGGTGCCGACTATGCCTCGAGGGAAAATTCTAATGGCAAGGCACCTAAACTAATCGTAACAACAAATTAATAAAGTGTAATAGTTTTTGTGAATAAATAATTTTGGAGTAGTTAGTGCCTATAGGTAGCTAGTAGTCAGTAGCCAGCATAGTAAATCCCTACTGACTACTAGATTCTAGCTACTACTTGGAGTTCTAATAAAAATTCACAACTATTTATGCTTTAGCCATCTTTCCGCACTTAATATTTAATTCCAAAAACCTTAAATATTAAGTGCGGAAAGCAGGTTGAAATCCATACGTAGTGAAAGGATTCAGATGAATCTTAACACAATTACTCAATTCCATCTTCCTACACAATATTATTGCTCGAGTACAAAAGAGAGGAGAAGGCAACAATGAATAGCATTGAAATTTTCAACTTTGAAGGCCAAGAAATTAGGATGTTTACTATTAACGGTGAAATATAGGCTGTGGGCAAAGATGTTGCAGGGTTATTTGGATATGAGCGCACAGCAGACGCTATAACCCAACACTGCAAAAACCCCGTTCGGTAGGGAATTTCTTCAAGGTCGGTGAAACACCGACCTTTGATCTTCACCCTCAGACAAAGCTAACTAACGAAGCAGATATTCATCGCCTTATTTTTAACTCTAAGTTACCACAAGCTGAATTTATTCGTGATTGGTGGTTTGAAGAAGTTCTGCCCACAATTCGTAAAACTGGTAGCTACTCACTCGAGCCACAACTCACAATAGAAAAGGCCTTAGAAGCTTATGCTTTCTTTGAAACTTCTTTGAAAGTCGCTAAGCTAATTCACTCTGAACACAACCAAGCAGTGCTGGCAGCAAATTTGGCTACAAAGCAGTTAACTGGCACTGATGTACTCGAGCTAATAGGAGCAACTAACTTAATCACCAAGCCTATAGACAAAGGTGAGTTACTCACCGTTACAGAATTAGGAAAAAGGTTGAACCTTTCTGCGCGCAGAACTAATGCTTTGCTCGAGTTGGTAGGTTTTCAAACTAGCTATAGAGATCAAAAAGGACGTTTGTGTTGGAAGTTGACGGAAGCAGGGAAAAAGTATGGTGTTTATTTAGGCACTGGTAAAAAACAAGCTAATGGCGAGCCCATAAGACAAATCAAATGGTATAGTGAGACCGTTAATCAACTCAAAATGGCTTGGTAACATTTTGCTGATAATCGCCTCTTAATTCTGGATGGATCACATTGTCGGGGATAACAAACAGTGCTAACTTATTAAGTTTGTCAGTTTGCATGAAGCTTTGCTACAATAGTCTTTAAGATTCTTAGGAGAAGGTTTTAAAATGATTACTCGTTTTGTTCTTAGTATTTTAACTATTTTTGTTTTTGTGATTGTTGTAGCAGAGGATTCTGACAAGCTAGATAACAGTTCTGTGTATGCTGCTGATTTGTTTGCTGAAGCAGCAAGTAAGCTAGGTGCAGAGTTAGTAGGAACAGTAGAGGATTTAGTAAAACGTGTAAAACAAGGAGGTAGAGTAGAAATTGCTGCTGGGACGTATATTTTAGATGAACCCCTGACACTTAAAGGAGATATACAATTGATTGGTGCAGGGCAAGATAAAACTTTTATTATTTCAGCAGCCTCGGGGCATGTAGTGAAATTTAAGGGGGGTGGAAAATTTGTGGCTAGGGGAATAAGTTTTGAGCATACTGGGAGTGAACAGGCTAATGTAATAGTAATAGATCAAGGTGTACTTAATTTTTCCGATTGCATATTTAAAGGGGGAGTGTGGTCTGGCAGTGGTTGGAGCTACACAAATGGTGGTGTAGGTGTGTGGATTGGTGGTGATGCCGAAGGCAAGATATGGAATAGCATTAGTGAAGATAATGACTTACATGGTTTTCAAATAGAAGGTAATGCGCAACCTAGGCTTGATCAAAACATCCTAAGAAATAATGCTGTAGTTGGTATTGCTTATTTTGATGATGCAGGGGGTGTGGCTGTAGGTAATACTAGTGAGGGAAATGGTTTACATGGTATAAGTGTTCAAGGAGAAGCACAGCCTAAACTCGAGCAAAACACTATACAAAATAATGCTCAAGCTGGTATTCGTTACTCCAAAAATGCAGGAGGTATGGCTGTGGGTAACACCAGCGAGGAGAATTCTTTGCATGGTATAAGTGTCCAAGATGAAGCACAACCTAGGCTCGAGCAAAACATCCTACAAAATAATGTTCAAGCTGGCATTCGCTACTCCGAAAACGCACGAGGCATTGCTGTGGGTAATACTAACGAGGGGAATGGTTTGAGTGGTATAATTGTTGTAGGAGAAGCACAGCCTAGGTTAGAGCAAAATATCCTAAGCAACAATGGTGAAGCTGGCATTGCTTACCTTGAAAATGCTGGAGGAATGGCTGTTGATAACATTAGTAAGGGAAATGGTTTACATGGCATAAGTGTTCAGGGTGAAGCTCAACCAAAGCTTGAGCAAAACATCCTACAAAATAATGTTCAAGCTGGCATACGTTACTCCGAAAATGCTGGAGGAATGGCCTTTGATAACATTAGTGAGGAAAATGCTTTACATGGTGTAAGTGTTCAAGGTGAAGCACAGCCTAAGCTCGAACAAAACACTATAAGAAATAATGCTCAAGCTGGCATCCGCTACTCTGAAAATGCAGGAGGCACGGCTGTGAGTAATACCAATGAGGAGAATGGTTTAAGTGGAATAGTTGTTGTAGGAGAAGCACAACCCAAGCTTGAGCAAAACATCCTAAGCAATAACACTGAAGCTGGCATTGCCTATCTTGAAAATGCTGGAGGCATGGCTTTTGATAACATTAGTGAAGGGAATGGTTTACATGGCATAAGTGTTCAGGGTGAAGCTCAACCAAAGCTTGAGCAAAACACTATACAAAATAATGCTCAAGCTGGCATTCGTTACTCTGAAAACTCAGGAGGGACGGCTGCAGGTAACACTAGTGAAGGGAATGGCTTGAGTGGTGTGATTGTTTTAGGTCAAGCGCAACCTAGACTCGAGCAAAACACCTTACGAAATAACGTTGAATCTGGCATTGCTTACCTTGAAGATTCTGGAGGGATAGCTGTAGAAAACACTAGTGAAGGAAATGCTTTGCATGGTGTAAGCCTTAAGGGTGAGGCGCAACCAAATCTAGAGCAAAATACCCTAAGAAATAACACTCAAGCTGGCCTTCGCTATTCTGAGAATGCAGGAGGCGTGGCTGTGGGTAACACCAGTGAAGGAAATGGCTTAAGTGGTATAATCCTTTTAGGCGAAGCACAACCTAGGCTTGAGCAAAACATTCTAAAAAATAACACTGAAGATGGTATTGCCTATTTTGGTAATGCAGGAGGTATAGCTGTGGGTAACACTAGTGAAGGGAATGAATTGGCTGGCATAAGTGTTCAAGGTGAAGCACAACCTAGACTCGAGCAAAACACCCTACAAAATAACGGTGAAGATGGTATTACCTACTTTGGTAATTCAGGAGGTATAGCTGTGGGTAACATCAGTGAAGAGAATGCTTTGGCTGGTATAAGTCTTCAAGGTGAATCACAACCAAACCTAGAGCAAAACATTCTAAAGAACAATGTTGAAAGTGGCATTGTATACTTTGAAAATGCAGCAGGTACAGCCGTGGGTAACACTAGTGAAGGGAATGCTTTGGCTGGTATAAGTGTTCAAGGTGAAGCACAACCTAGGCTCGAGCAAAACATTTTAAAAAATAACACTGAAGATGGTATTGCCTATTTTGGTAATGCAGGAGGTATAGCTGTAGGCAACACTAGTGAAGGGAATGAGTTGGCTGGTATAAGTGTTCAAGGTGAATCACAACCTAGGCTCGAGCAAAACATCTTAAGAAATAACATTGAAGATGGCATTGTCTACTTTGATAATGCAGGAGGCACAGCTTTGGATAACATCAGTGAGGGTAATGGTCTTAGTGGCATATTTGCTGGAGGAGAAGCTCAACCAAAGCTTGAACAAAACACCCTAAGAAATAACGCTGATTCTGGGATTGCTTACCTTGAGAATGCTGGAGGTACAGCTGTGGGTAATACTAGTGAAGGGAATGGCTTACATGGCGTAAGTATTCAAGGCGAAGCACAACCTAGGCTTAAAAACAATGTTCTGCGTGACAATGAAGGTTATGGCATTTACGTAGATAGTTTATCTTACCCCTTTATTGGTCAAAACACCTTCGGCGGTAACAAAGAAGGTGACAGCAACCAATAAGCACTACTGAATAATCACTTCATTATTTTATGTGGCAGAATTAATGACCACCAATAAACCTATAGAAAGTGAGGATGGATTCACCATTATTTAAATCAGAAAGAGAAGCACTTAATTCCAAACTAAATTTTTTTGACAAGTTATAGGAAAACCCTTTCTACTCTGTTACCTACACTAGTCAAAATCTCATAGGGAATAGTATTGCAAAGCTCAGCTAAATTTGCAGCATTAGGAGCTTGAGACCCAAAGAATGTGACTGCTTCACCTTTTTCAACTACATCATCGCCCATATCTATCATAAGTTGATCCATACAAACCCTGCCACGAATGGGACGTAGTTTGCCCTTGCACCATGCACTGGCAATATTGCTAAGTATACGCGGATAGCCATCAGCATAACCATAGCGCACGGTAGCAATGGTGGTGTCATGCTTTGCTGTCCAAGTTGCCCCATAAGAAATACTCTGTCCTGCCTTTAAGCTTTTTACAAATGTTATAGCAGCTGTTACTGTCATAACAGGCTTAAGATTAGGTTCTAAACTTTGAATATAAGCACTAGCATGATAACCATATAGGGCAATACCTGCTCTAACCATATCAAAATGTGACTCGGGGAAAGCAAAAATAGCAGCAGAGTTAGCAGCGTGTGTGAAAGGAATAGCTATATGGTTTTTTCTTAAGTTATTAAGAAATTTTTGGAAGATTTCAAGTTGCTTATAAGTGTATTTGGGATCTTTCTCATCAGCACAAGCAAAGTGTGTCCATACACCTTCAAATACAATCACTTTCGAACTATCAGCTTGCTTAGCAACTTCTAAAGCCTCTTTTGGGGTTAGGCCAAGCCGTCCCATGCCTGTATCAACTTTAAGGTGAACAATGGCTTTGTGGCCTACTTTTTTAGCAGCATGTTCAACTATTTCCAAGCTTGACTTATCTACAATGCTTAAACGAATATTTTGAGTTATGAGCTTTTCTATGCTAGAATAAACAGGATTTAAAATAAGTATTTTGATAGTTAATCCTGTTTGGCATAACTGGATGGCTTCTGCTGGTGTAGCTACCCCAAACCAATTAATACCAAGAATGTTTAAATGCTTAGCAATACCAACAGCTCCATGCCCATAGGCATTAGCTTTAACAGCTGCGAGAAGCTCTACATTGGAAGATAAGTGGGTTCTTATAGCTTTAACATTGTGTTTGAGGGCATTGAGATCAATTCTTGCAGTTGCCATGTGTACATTTCTTAGCCTATTGCTCTAAGGCTGTGTCATTATACAATTATTTTTTACAAAGCAAAATGACCCTGAAATTGATCTCCTCAGCCTGTTCTATTTTTCAATCATTATTTATCACTTATTTTTCATGACTTAAAAAGTGACTCATCGTAACTCTTATAAATATCTTAGTCAGATTTTTGTTAATGAATATGTTGATAATAAATTTAGAAGGCTTTGAGAATGATGAAACCCCGTACTTTAACTCCTTTAAATATAAATGCATCATCTATTAAATTAATTCTTGCCTCAATGGATCCAAAAGTAGCTAGTGTTGCTAAGAGAATTGTAGTTAAGCTTTTTTATTCTGTTAAGCAATATAATCTTATGTGGCTCGAGCCACGTATTACAACTAAGGGTAATGATAGTGTAACCCTTGAGTGGTGGGAAAATGGCAAGTTTTTTGCACTATCTGTAAATTCTAATGGGTTTGTAGAATTTGTGAAAGCAAAAGGATCAAGAAACCCTAGAAAAAAATGGGAGTCAAATACCCTTAAGGAGTTAGAAATAGGCCAGCAACCATCTGAAGAAAGACTGATTATTGTATGGAGATGGTTAACAAAGTAAATTATTATGGATTATTATGAATAGCCTTGACAAATAATGTATACTGTGGTAAGTTGTAAAAATAAGCAAAAAATAAAAAGGCTATCTATTTGCTTCACCACCTAATTGTTTCAACTTAGCTTTAAAGAACTCAGTATGAGGAGAATTTATTTCTTCAAGAATGACTAAGGATTGCCTAAAGTGTGCTTCTGCTTTAGAATATTCGCCTAAATTAAGATAAACAATCCCTAGGTTACCAAGATTACTACCTTCCTCTTGCTTATTCCCAACTTCTTTAGAAATTGCTATAGCCTGTTCAAAATAGTCTATGGCCTGCTCATATTGACCTAGATTAAGATAAGCAAGTCCTATATTACCAAGGTTGTTACCTTCTCCTAATCTGTCTCCAAGCTCCTGAGCTATCTTTAGAGCTTGCTCATAGTAATTTATTGCTTGTTGATACTGATTTAGATTGAGGTGTGCAATCCCCAAGTTGCTAAGATTCATGCTTTCCCTTAGCTTATCTCCAAGTTCCCTAGCAATTGCTAAGGCTTGCTCGTAATAATTTATTGCTTGCTGGTATTGGGCCATATTAACATAAGCAACCCCTAAATTGCCAAGGTGACTACTTTCTCTTAGTTTATCCCCTAGTTCCTGAGCAATTGTCACAGCTTGCTGATAGTTGTTTATTGCTTGCTGGTACTGACCTACATTAAGGTAGGCAAGTCCCAAATTGCCAAGGTTGTTACTTTCCTCTAGCCTGTCGTCTAGCTCTCGAGCAATTTCTAAAGCTTGTTCAAAGTGACTTATTGCCTGTTGATGCTGACCTAGATTACTGTAAGCAATTCCTAAATTACCAAGGTTGCTACCTTCTCCTAGTCTATCTCCAATTTCTCGGGCAATTTCTAGGGCTTGTCCATGATAGTTTATTGCTTGCTGGTACTGAGTTAGCTTAAGATAAGCAAGGCCTATATTCCCAAGGTTGTTACCCTCTCCTAATCTATCCTCGGTTTCTTGAGTGATTGCTAAGGCTTGATCATAGTAGCTTATTGCCTGTGGATACTGACCTAGATTACTATAGGCAATCCCTAGATTACCAAGAGCATTAGCTTGCCACCCTTTGTCACCTTGTTGTCCAGCTAGTTTACTTATCTTTTCAAAAGACTCGATTGCCTCATAGGGTTTATCCAGTCTCATTTTTAAAGCCCCTAATTGATTCAACGCCCTAAGGTTTTCATCGTAAAGGTCTACTGCTTTTTGTAAGTTCTCGAGCGATTTATCAGGTCTTGTGAAGGTACCTAGTAAAGCAAGGCCAAGATAGGCTTGTGATGCTTCTTGTGAGGCCTTCCTTTGTTCTTCTTCTAAACTTTGTACATAAAACTCTAGTTTTGCTAAAGAAGCTGTAATATTACCTTGTGTAAATAGCTCGAGTGCTTCTTCAACATTTGGAGAGTTACTTTGTAGGAGGCGTAACAGTGTTGCTCTTAAGTCAGTAAAGTATTCTTCTCTTACTTGGGGTATTTGTTCCAAGAAAGCAGGATCTTGATTAGCTTTTTGTCTGATTATTGTTTCTAACTCGTCAAGCTTAGTTGTGAAGTCTTCATTAGTTACAGGGTTTGTAGAAGCTCTATGCTCTCTTTCACAAGGTATTCCTTCTAACAAGCTACTTGCAAAGGATATAGATATGACTTCATTCAGGCTATTAACTTCATTTGATCCATCTTTAACTACAGCAACTACTTGCCAAAAGTTATTAAAGATAGGAGAACCACTGTCACCCTTATTCAAGGGCATGTCCAATAACCAGTGTCCTGTTACTAAGCTATTACCATTCATAGTCCCATCTTTGTAAGTTAGATTAGCAACTCCTAAACTAGAGAATCCTAAGGAGTGTAGTTTGTCTCCTATACTAGGTTCAATACCATTACTCAGCACAACTGGAAATGTGTTCTGAGGTGCTTCTCCTTTAAATGCAAGTAGCACTAAATCATTACTTTCTTTAATGATTTCTAATTTACGTTTAGAGTTTTCTTCATTAGCTATGATAGATCCTTTTATAGAGGTATCTTCAGTGTAACCTTTTTCTCTTACTTCATTAAGGCGAGCCTTAGCAGTAAGAATATAGCCAGAGTTACAAAATACAAAACCTGTTGCCTCAGCCTCAATAATTGCACCAGTAACAGAATGACTACTTTCTATCTGCAAGAAAACTATTGAACTTTTATGCTGTTCTATCTGCTCATTTATACTTTTACTTTGTGAGTTTGCAGGGGCAATTAGTAACAGTATAAAGAGGAATAAAATGGAGTTGAGGAAATTGCGGTGGTTTTTTAGCTTCAACATTATATTTTTTCCTTAAATCAACCTTTTTGTTACCTTCAATACCTCATTAGATCTTAATATAACATTGTTTGGATACAACTCTGAGTACTCGAGTACTTGAAACCTAAAAGCTATTTGCTAGCAGTAGCCTATTTGGGACTTTGACAGCAAGTTTCTTTAAATGTTAGGGTGATTATTCTGAAAATTTTCATAAGGAAATGAGTTATTAAACTATAGTGAAATCCTTTAGAATTTTACTAATAAGTTTTTTGTTGGCATTTTTGATTATTTTTCCTTCTTATGCTCAAGAAGAAGATATTGAATTAAAAATAGGATTTGTAGGTTTCTTGTCGGGTTCAGCTGCAGGTACTTATGGAATACCCGGTCGTAATAGTGTAGAGATTTTTGTAGAAGCTATCAATAGTGGTAGTTTACCAGCGCCGTATGATACTGTTGGCATTGCAGGTGCTAAGATAGTGCCTATCTTTATTGATGAAAATAGTAGTAATAAAGTTATAGATTATCGTAATCTTATAGAAAAACAAGGGGCTGATTTAGTTATTGGTTATACCTCTAGTGGTAGTTGCAAAGCTATTGCTCCAGTAGTTGAAGAAATAGAAGTGCTTACCGTCTTTTTTGAGTGTGGTACGCCACAAATTTTTGAGGAAATTGTTACTCAGCCTAAGTACCTTTTCCGCACCAGCTCACATGCAACTATGGACAGTGTTGCTGCTGCTAGATATATCCTTGCCCGTATGCCTGAAATTAATACTATAGCTGGTATTAATCAGAATTATGCTTGGGGTCAAGATTCTTGGCGGGACTTTTCAGAGGCTATGAAAGTCTTATCCGAAGGAACAGAAGTTACTACAGAGCAATTTCCACAAATTTTTGCAGGGCAGTATGGTGCAGAGATTTCTGTTTTACTCAAAAGCCGTTCTGATGTTATTCACTCGAGCTTTTGGGGTGGTGACCTCGAGGCTCTTATCTTACAAGGTGCTGGCAGAGGACTTTTTGATCGCTCACAATTACTATTTACCACTGGAGAAACATCTATTTTTCGTTTGGCTGACCAGTTACCAGATGGCACTATTATTGGTGCGCGTGGGTCTCATGGTGCGTTTGCTCCTGAAAACGAGCTGAATACGTGGTTTCGTAATACTTATTACGAACGCTATAGTACATGGCCCATGTATCCCTCATATCATATGGCACAATCAATTTTAGGAGTAAAAAGTGCTTATGAGAAAGCTGCGGCTGATTCAGGTGAATTCCCTGATATAGAGGCAGTAATTACTGCTTTTGAGTATCTCGAGTATGAAACACCTAGTGGAACAACTAAAATGACTCTTGCTAATGGGCATCAAGGTATTCAGGGAACAGCTTATGGTAAATATAAATATGATACTGAAAGTGGTACAGCTACTTTAGAAGATATAGAATATTACTCTGATACATGTGTTAATCCTCCTGAAGGTGTAACAAGTTTAGATTGGATTGCTTCTAACTTTGAAGGTGCTGATTGTAGTGATGAAGGTGAAGCGGAAATTGAGGAAGAGGTTGAGGAAGAATTTGAGGACAGTGAATCAGAGAATGATGTTGAGACTGTATTAGAAGAAGAGATAGAAGGTGTTAGCGAATCGGAAGAAAATAAAGATGAAGAAGGGGAAAATGAGGGTGCTGAGTAATCTTTAACAAAATAACTTTTCCCTAAACAATCTATAGGATGTTCAATCCTAGCCCTCTCTCAAAATTTGAGAGAGGTAAAAATCTTTGATTTTGGGAGCTTGAAGAAACTTTCCAGATAGGTATTCATAGAAAGTGTTAAAGCTAACTTTAGGAATATTTCTGAGATGTTAATGAAATGTATATTTTAATTGCTATATTATGGCTAGTTTGTTCCCTTTTTGCAGTAATTATTTATTAGAATACACTTAAGTTAACTAAGATAGGAAAAGCGTTAATTTTACTCTAACCTAAAATTACACTTAATTCATCTAAAATTCACGAGTGCAAATTGACAAAGGGTCAAAAATCTTGTACTTGGGAGACTTTTATGAAAATAAATAAGCTAAGGCTTAGTGTAAGTTTTTTGCTCGTTGGATTATTACTTGCTACTATATCTTGTAACCAGACCCCACAAACAGAACAACCACCAGACATTGTTCAAGAAAGTGAAGAGATTGCAATTATTCCTAGCGGACCTGATTCAGGAGCAAGGGCACCAACCTTGATTGTGAGACTTGCAATTGTTAGGCAAGATGCAGATCATAGGTTTGGGGAAGCTCGTTTCTTTTGGACCGATACAAGTGGCTCAACTCTAAACGGTACAGCTAATGTGCGTTTGCGCGAGGCTGGCTCATCGACTACACTTACTGAAACAATTGATGCTCCTATTAGCAGCAATGCTAACCTTTATGCTGACCCAAACTATAAAAACCATTTAGCCCAAACACCAGTAACAACTGTTAAACGTGCTATTTGCTTAGAAGTAACTAGCTGGAACCTATCTACAGATAATGATGATGGTGATGATTCATTTAACAATCAAATTTTTCCTCTTACACTTTGTGTAAAAAACTCTATAGAAAATAGTGCAGATATGGCAATTAAATTAGATGCTAATAGTCAAACTAATAATATAGTAGTAGAAGAAGAGTTTCCCTTTATTATTGGCATACAAAATTTGGGACCAAAATCTGCTTTTGGTGTTATAGTTGATGTTTTACTACCTGACAGCATTGATTTTGTAAAAGATCAATCAAACAAATACATTTGTGCTGAATCTAATACTAATTCTGCATCATTAAGGTGCGTAGCTAATGGTGACGTACCTACTGGATATCTTGGTTTACCAATTATTTTGCGAGGTACAAGTACAAGTGATGGCAACAATATTGTTGTTTCTGTTGAGGCTAGCTCTACAGATCCAAATGATGAAAACAACAGCTTTAATCAAACTGTAAGTATAATAGAATCTTGTACGGTTGTATCTATACCCGATGCCACACTAGAAGCTGCTATTAGGGACGAACTTAATATATTTAATGGTCCAATTTGTGAGGCAGATATGCTATTGCTGACAACACTATCAGTACCTGATGGAGGTATTGTCAACTTAAAAGGTTTACAGCACGCTACCAACTTGTTAAGTTTAAGCCTTCCACTTAATCATACTCAAGATGTTTCACTTAGGCCTCTAGCAGGACTTACAAAACTAACATATCTTGACCTTTCTCAAACTCGAGTTGATAATCTTGGGTCAATTAGAGAGCTTATAAATCTAGAAGTCCTTAATCTTACTGAGAGCAATCTTGATAACAGCGACCTTACCCATATTACAAAGCTTATGAATCTAAATGAGCTTTGGTTAACAGGCAACAAGATTACTGATATTACTAAATTGGTTAGTAATGCTGGGTTAGGGACAGGTGATAGCATTTATCTAGATGGTAATTGCCTTGATACTAGTGGTCCTCCTGATCTAACAGACATACAAACTTTACAGGAGCGTGGTGCATCGGTTGTTTATGATTCACAAAGAACCTGTCCATAATTATTATGTGCTAAACTGAGCTAACCGGTTTGGGTTGTGTAGGGGGTTGTGTAGGGGGTTGTTTTATTCGCTAACGCTAGGCTAGCGATACGCTAATAAACCTTACTTATTATGGTTTTTAGCCTTGTATCAAAGGTCTAGCTATTTCTTTATGGAATTTATTTTTATACAAACAGTAAATGATTATTTAGATACTTAAGGCTTTTAGGATGTATTCATAGATAGAGGGTGAGTAGCTATCAGCTCAGGCAAGGATTTTAAAGGAGATAATATGTTTAAGTACTTTTATGTTCTTTTGGTATTTGGGGTGATTTTGTTGGGACTTGTTGCTTGTACTAGCCAAACTAAGCCTCAAGTACCAACTGAACTTACCCCTTTATTTAATGATGGTGATATTGATAGAGCTACTTTAAGTCCATTATCATTGGATGTGCAGAGCATTAACGCTTCTGATATGGATATAGAAATTGAAGAGCATAACTATGAAGACAAGATATTACCAAATACTTTTGCAGATCAAGACGTTCTTACTGCCCAAGATGTACATCCGCGTGCTACAGGTTTCGTTGCCTACATTGAACATCAAGAAAGTACTAACAAACCTTGGAAACTTTATAGGCATGACCAACTTACTGATACAAGACTACTAGTTTATGCAGGTTTGCGTAGGATTCAGTCAGTAGCCATTAGCCTTGATGGTAACACTTTGAGTGCAATTATGGAGAGTCATACTAGCACTCTTGAGAGCAATTTTGAGGTTTACCGGCTCACAATTAATAATGTGCGTGCTGAGCGTTACACAGTTACTTCCTATGATGAAAAAGATATATCTATATCAGCGGATGCCAACCTTTGGGTGTGGCAAGGTGTTAACCTAGCAAATAGTAAGAGAGCTATCTACCTTCGCGAGTTTTCTGGTATAAGTTTCACTGATAGCTTGCTAAATACAGATACACATCAAGAACAACCTACTATTAGTGGTAACGGTAAAAATATTGCTTTTATACGTCTTGGTGATGGTGGTGGTCACAGGGTCATGGTATATAACAAAATTGCTAATCTTTACCAAACAGTTATTCGTATAGGAGCAAGTAGTAGTAATGAAGCTAAAGACCCTAGCATTAGTAATGATGGGAATAAAGTTGCCTACCTTTATAAAGGTAACAGCAATTATAAAATACAAATCAGGCAAAAAATATCTTCAACATTCCAAGATGCAACCTTAAGTAATATTTTAACTAGTACAGATGAGTTGAGTCATCCCCATCTTGGTGCTGATGGAAAGTTTATTACTTATAATAAAGAAGTTAATGGTGTTTATAACATATTTACTAAACATTTGGCTTCTGGTGAAACTGTACGCAATAAACCGAGTAGCCATAAACAAATTGGTCCCTTTTGGCAGAAGGCAGCTGATGTAGCTAGAACTTGGTCAAGTGCTGCTACTTGGGGTGGAAATCGTCCACAAGCAGGAGATATGGTAACAATCCCTGTAGGTAAGACAATTTATTTAGATATTGATACGCCCCCACTAGCAGGACTTACCATAAATGGTAACTTAGTCTTTGCAAAAGAGGATTTAGTACTTACAGCGGGCTGGATTATAGTTAACGGTAATTTACAGATAGGCTCTAAAACACGGCCCTTTAGAAATAAAGCCACAATTAAATTAACAGGTGGTAGTGGTGAGAATGTGCAGGGTATGGGTAATCGCTTTATAGCAGTGAGGTCTGGAGGTAGTTTTACTGCTTATGGAAAACTCCGAAGCCCAAGCTGGACTAGGCTTGCCCAGACTGCTAAGAAGCGTGACTCTCAGATAGTTTTGAAGCAGGCAGTTAATTGGCAAATAGGTGATAGGATAGTTATTGCTTCAACTGATTATGACTATACACAAGCTGAAGAGCGTAGCATAGTTGCAATTTCTGGGTCAACAGTAACTTTAAATAAGCCTTTGACCTATGAACACTGGGGAGCTATTCAATCTTATGATGGGCATAGGGTTGATGCTCGAGCTGAAGTAGGTAACTTAAGTCGTAATATTGTCATTCAAGCCATTAATGATAGTGAGAGTAAAGATAAGGGTTTTGGAGGACATGTTATGGCTATGAAAGGTGGCCTACTTGAACTTAGTGGCGTTGAATTTTTCCGTATGGGACAAAGTGGTTTAATGGGTCGCTATCCAGTTCACTGGCACTTGGCTGGTGACGCCTCCGGAAGTTTTGTTAAGAACTCGAGCATTCACCACAGTTTTAATCGCTGTGTTACTATCCATGGAGCTCATAATGTAGTAGTTAAAAACAATGTTGCCTACGAAGCTCTTGGTCACTGTTATTTCTTGGAAGATGGTATTGAAACAGGAAATACCTTTGAAAATAACCTTGGCCTTAGTATTCATAAACCAGAAGCAGCTCAAGCACTCCTTCCTACTGACCGAGCATTTCTAGGGCCTGCAGTTTATTGGATTACTAACCCTGATAACATTCTAAGTGGTAACGTGGCAGCGGGTTCTGAAGGAACAGGTTTTTGGTATGCGCTACCTGAACATCCCACAGGACCTTCTACTACCAACAAGATTTATCCTCGCCGTACACCTCTTGGTGAATTTTCGGGAAATGTTGCCCATTCTAATGGTGTAGATGGACTCCATGTTGATCGTGGCCCACGGGCTAGTGACCTTAATTCAGAGACAACCTACTACAAACCTGTAAGAAACCCTGCTAATCCTGATTCAAGGCCTGTATGGGCTGTGTTTGATAGCTTTACAGCTTATAAAAACCGTAATCATGCTGTTTGGTTACGTGGTCGGAATCACATTGTGAGGGATGGGACTTTTGCTGATAACGCTATTGGTGTTACTATGGCCTCGAGCAATAGCTATGTAGAAACATCAGCCTTTATTGGTGAGACGGCTAATAAAGGCACTCCTCAATCTTGGGAATATCAAGGTCTAGATGGTCGAAGCTTACCTAGGCCTTGGGATTGCGAGAATTGCTACGATAAGGCTATTCGTGGCTTTGAACTTTATGATGGTACTGTAGGAGCAAAAGATAATTACTTTGCAAAATTTGAGCCTAATAGTTTGCGTCAGGCTGCTGCTATCAGTCAATTAGATTTTACTGACTTTACTGTCTCACCCCAAAACTATACTCTTGGTGTAAAATTAGCTTCGGGAACTAACCCTGTTTACTTTCACTCTAGATCTGTACCTAGCCAGCCGGGTGGTGAAGATGGCTATCGTTCAACAGTTTTTAAAGATAGAGATGGTTCTCTAACAGGCACAGTAGGCCGTACTATAACTGTCAATAATCCTTTTCTTGTTAATAATAAATGTGATTATAGGCAAAGTTGGAATGCATGGGTTTGTGACAATGATTATGTTGGCTTGACCTTTAACAGCCGAGATGTTTCATTAGGAGAACTTAGCATTATTTCACGCAGTGGTAAGACGCATACAATGCTCGGAACTCATGCTGGAGATACTGACTACACTACTAATTTAATTGTTAAAACTTCATATAGTTACACTTATGGTGGTAATGTTCCTCGGCGTATGCGTTTGGGTATGAGGTATGCTAAACCTAATCAATGGGTTATAGTTGATATTCCCTATACTCACAGCAATGTTTTTGTTTACCGTGATTATTGGATTCACTCAAGTAACTTATTGAGTCAGGCCGCTAGCTTATCTGAACTTCAAAATAGTTCAGGGGAAAAGTATTATCGTTCAGGGAACAAACTATACTTAAAGCTTTATGTGCAAGCTGATCGAGAGTGGGCAGTGCTTGATGTTTGCCAAAACGAAGGGTGCTCTTAGAGTAAAGATAAAATCAATAAGAATGCCTTAGCTCCAAAAGCTAAGGCATAAAAAATTCCTTACTAATTAATAGTACTTCAAAAAAATCTTAGATGGCCCAAACCTCTGAGGTTTTGAAAACCTCCGAGGTTTCATGGAAAAAATTTCTCGGGTGGGAAATGGCAACTATATCATAGACAGTAAGAGTTTATCTTCTTGCTACGATAGCTATTTTGCTTTTAGCTATACTTGTTGTTTTTGTACGTTGAGTGCTGTATAGTTTTGAGTTGGATTATGGACGAGGAACTTATAGAAAACAACAACGATACCCTAGAAATTAATGATGAAGATACTAACGCCTCTCCTGAAAAAAGAGAAATAGCCTCTTCTGAGGATACTTTAACAAGTGAGGCAGATATTTTGCGTAACGAATTGGAAAAGGCCCAAGCATCTCTAGCTAAAGCTAAAGCTGATTTAGATGACTACAAAAAGAAGCACTTACGTGCTTTAGCTGATGCACAGACAGCTCGCCGTCGCGCTGAGCAAGAGATTACTCGAGCAAAAGAACAAGGTGCAAATAGCATTATCCTAGCAGTTTTACCTGTTTACGACGATTTGCGCAGAGCACTCGAGGCCGCAGGTGAAGACCCTAGTAAAATCATTCCCGGTGTCGAGCAGGTTAGAGAAACTTTAAAACGTGATCTTGAAAATCTAGGCATTAAAGAAACAGGATTAGCAGGTGAAACCTTTGATCCAAATTACCACGAGGCCTTAACTACAATGCCTACAGATGATGAAGAGAAAAAAGGTACTATTGCTCAAGTTTTTGAATCGGGGTTTACTAAAGATGATCGGGTGGTTCGTGTGGCTCGAGTAATAGTCTTTGAAGAATAAATATGACTTCATATAAAGACTACTACAACTTACTTGGTGTTTCTAAAAGTGCTAGTCAAGACGAAATAAGGAGGGCCTTTCGTAAACTTGCAGCTAAATACCATCCTGACAAGAATCCTAACGACCCTACGGCAGAGGAAAAGTTTAAGGAAATAAACGAGGCCTATACAGTTCTTTCGGATGAAGAAAAGCGCAAGTTTTATGACACTTATGGTACAACAGATGGTAGGCCACCTTTCTCAGGTAGAACTACTACTAATGTAGATCCTTCACAGTTTGGAGATTTTAGCGATTTTTTTCAATCGCTTTTTGGAGGGTTTAGTAGTGGTGGTTTTAGTGGGGGTGGATTTGGTGGAGGTAGTCCCTTTAGTGACTTTCAAGATTATACTACTGCCCAACCTCAAGATACAGAGGCTAACATAAAGGTACCTTTAGAAAAGGCTTATCATGGTGGTAGCACTACTATTAGTGTGGGTGGGCGTCACATTGAAGTAACTATACCAAAAGGCACTTATGAAGGGTCTAAATTGCGTTTACGAGGACAGGCTCCCAATGGGGGGGATCTATATCTTGTTGTTAAGCTCGAGCCCCACCCAACCTTCAAGCTAGATGGTCGTGACATACATGTTAAAATTGCTGTGCCAGATTATACAGCAGCGTTAGGTGGTACAGTGCGTGTGCCAACCCTAGATGGCAATGTGGATATGACTTTACCTCGCAAAACCCAATCAGGGCGTACCCTGAGACTTAAGGGCAAAGGTTGGCCTAAACGTGAGGGTACTAGAGGAGATGCCTATGCTGAGGTGAGTGTAGTTATTCCTAGTGAAATAAGTAAGGCTCAGCAGGAACTTTATGAGCAGTTGAAAAAATTAGGGTCATAAATTGTCTCTAAAGATTTTTTCTTTAAGAATATATGGGGTTTGCACTGCCCTAAGATTTTTTTGTAAGTATTAACTCTAGTGAAGTATCATAATGATAGCCAACATGATTGAAATCCAGAGTTTACTTATTGAGCTTGACCAACTGAAATCAGTTTATCGAAGGGCCTATATTTCTGATGGATCTCGTAACGAAAGTTCTGCCGAACACAGCTGGCATTTGGCAATAGCACTACTGGCTCTCAAGGAAATTATTCCCAAAGAACTGAATCTTGATCATGCTATACAGATGGCCTTGTTTCATGATGTTTGCGAAATTGGTGCGGGTGATATTTCTGTTTATGACTCAAATAGGTCTAAAAAGGCAACTGATGAAGATGCATACATGAAGTCACTTGCTGCAAAATACGGGGGCTTTGGTCAAGTCGCACAATCTTTCTGGCACGAATATGAGAACCAGCAATCCCTAGAAAGTAAATGGGTTAAAGTTGTTGATCGCTTGCTTCCTTTTTTGTTGAATCTGGCTACCCAAGGAAGAACATGGAAAGAAGAAAGCATTTGTCGAAGCCAAGTGATTGATCTTCTAAATAAAGACATAGGAAATGTATCACCTAGGTTACTTGAGTGGATGAAGGGTGAAATCGATTTTGCTGTTCAAAATGGCTGGCTTATAGATGCATGACATAATACATTAATGTGCATAGCTGGTTTCAAACGTTGATATGTTACGAAAACCTGAACTAGACTACAAAAAATTACCCAGACACTCTCTTGGATTTTTCCCCACACCAATAGTCGAGTTGCCAAATCTCTCAAATTCCTTAGGTGGTCCTCGCCTTTTAATGAAACGTGATGATCAAACTGGTTTGGCGCTAGGAGGAAATAAGACCCGTAAGCTCGAGTTTCTAGTGAGTGAAGCGCTCGAGAACAAGTGCGATACTCTTATAACTGGTGGTGCAGAGCAGTCTAACCATTGCAGGCAAACAGCGGCAGCTGCTGCTAAATGTGGCTTGTCATGTCATTTAGTGCTTGGTGGACAACAACCTAATCTACCTTCTGGAAACTTACTTTTAGATTATTTCTTTGGAGCAGAGATCCATTGGACTGGTGAACTAAGGAAGGGTGAAAAGATTCCTGAAATTTTTGAAGATTTGAGGAATAAGGGAAAGAAACCTTATATTGTTCCCTATGGTGGATCTAATACCACTGGTGCTGCTGCTTTTGTTGAAGCAATAAAGGAGCTTAGGGAGCAATTAACCTCCATGGAAACTAGAGTTACTCACATTGTATTTCCCTCTAGTTCTGGAGGAACTCAGGCAGGCCTTACACTTGGAAAAAAAATTTTTGGTGAAGAAATTAAGCTAATTGGTATTGGTATTGATAAATCTGAAACTGATTCATTGCCAAAATATGTACTTGAGCTTGCTAATCAGACTGCAAAGCGCCTTGAGGTCAATCACAGGTTTGAGCCTTCTGATTTTGCCCTCCGAGAAGAATTTCTTGGAGCTGGCTATGGCATTGTGACTGACTTTGAGCGCAATGCAATTCGTCAAACTGCTAGGAACGAAGGAATATTGCTTGACCCAGTTTATACAGGAAAAGCAATGGCTGCACTATTTGAAATGATTGGAATGGGGGAATTCTCGAGTGAGGAAACAGTACTGTTTTGGCATACTGGTGGTACACCTGCATTGTTCGCATATGCAGCGGATTTGGCTCTGACATGATGATGTTACTGTTCATATGCTCGAGTAAACAATAAAGAGAAAAGTAGGTTAAACAGTGGAAAAAGTAGTATTAGTCACTGGGGCTAATCGAGGGATTGGTTTAGAAGTCGTTAAACAACTCGTAGCAAAAAACTTTACAGTTATTCTCAGTTCAAGGAATGCTGAGAAAGGAAAGCAAGCTGCTAAAGATCTTGGACATGCAAACGTGGTACCTAGACAACTCGATGTTGCTGATCAAGAAAGCATAGGCAACTTGGTAACTTGGTTAACGCAAGCCTATGGACGTTTAGACGTTTTGGTAAACAATGCAGGCATTAACTATGATACTTATCAAAATGTCCTAAATGCCGACCTTGATAATGTTCGTGATACCTTTGAAACTAATTTGCTTGGTACGTGGCGCGTTACCCAAGCACTACTGCCACTTCTAAGAAAATCAGCGCATGGGCGTATTGTGAATGTCTCGAGCGGTGCAGGCACACTAGATAGAATGACAGGTGGCACACCTGCTTACAGTTTATCTAAGCTTGCTTTAAATGGCCTTACCTTGATGTTAGCATCAAGCCTTAAGACCCATGGTATTTTAGTTAATGCTGTTACTCCCGGCTGGGTTGCTACGGACATGGGCGGTGTAGGTGGTAGACCTGTTGAAGAGGGGGCTGCTAGTGTAGTATGGGCAGTAACCTTAAATGATGATGGTCCAACAGGTGAGCTTTACCGTGATGGCAAGCAAATTAATTGGTAATAACTATACCTATGTTAACAAAACAATCTTAACCTTTTCCCAAAGGGCTGGCCCTAGGATTAATAATCCAACAAGCACAGAAACTATCACTGCGAGTAGAACTGCGGCTGCTGCAGTATCTTTTACTCGTTTAGCCAAAGGATGAAAGCTAGGACTTGCCAAATCAACTAGACTTTCTAAAGCACTGTTGATTAATTCTAAAGACAGTACTAGGGCAGAACAAAGCAAAATAGGCACAAGGTTCACTTTAAGCCATAAGGCCAGTAAGCTAACTAACAAAGCAATACTAATTTCTATACGGAAATTGGCTTCATTTATCCAAGCACTTCTCAGCCCTGCAAAAGCATAAGTCAAAGTTCGCTTTAGACGTTGAAATGAAAGAGTTTTTGTTTGTGCAGCTAAGGGAGACTTAAGATCCATGCTTGATGTTTTTTGAAAACTTCCCATTGTTCTTTTGTTTGATGATCGAAGCCTAGCAAATGTGTTAAGCCATGAGCTGCTAGGATTTTTACTTCATCGTTTAAGCTGTGATTGCTAGTAATTGCTTGCCGAGCAGCCGTATCAAGACTAATAATAATATCCCCAAGGTGAGTAACTTGTGGCATTTTATGCTCACTTTTATGGTCTTCAGGTTCAAAAGTGGGGTAGGAGAGGACATCTGTTGGCTTATTAACGCCTCTATCTTTAAGGTTAAGAGTTGCTATCTTAACATCATTGCAAAGCACAACTGTAAGTTCACGGTCTTGTAAATTAAGTTGGTTTAAAAGACTTTTTAATGAGGACTTCAGTTCTTTTAAAAAAGGGTAGCCTACTTCGTCTAGTAGATCAATTACCATACTTAAAGTATACTCTATCAATACCTAAATTTTCTTTTATAGATAAAGTGAGCAGCTCACTTCTACATTTCTCATAATTAACTCATGAGCATTGTGTTAACTTATTAACTAAGTTGTATTACTCAATAAACATAACAAGGGATTTAAGTCTGAGGAGCGTGAGCAAGGTTCTAAACAGTATTTAACCAGATTTTTATTATTTAAAGTGAACCTGTTAGGGGAAACGCCTTTATGGCTAAACAGTTGTTAGGTGATTATTGAAAGGAACTTCTATTATGAAGTATAAGATTTTTAGTATTTTTCTGGCGATAGTATTTTGTTTTGCATTTATCTTATTAGCAATATCCTGTAAAAGCAGCAAAAAACCTGAGCCTATCAATACTGTTGAAACAGGCACAGACGAGGTACAACCTCAGTAACTTCGTACAATACCTGATGTTGCCTTTTTAACACCTTTAGGTGAATCGATTGAACTCACAGGGGATTTTGATGATAGTGTTGAGGTTACCATTGAAATCTTTGACCTAGTTGATGGTCAAGCAGTTGGTGCTCCAGTTGGCCCTACACTATCTACCACTGATGGATCAGTTAGTGTCAGTTATGATCCCGGTGTAGAAGAGCAATATCATGCTAATTGGGATATAACTGATTCCAATAAAGATGATGGTTCTATCGTACGCATTGAGCTAAGACTTGGAAATGCGCCAACGAATGCACCAGCTTGTAACACAGGGGCAGATGTAAATGCTGGTTGTATAGCTTATTTTGATGTACAGTTATGGAAAAATCTAGGACAGGTAAAGAAAAATGGTGGTGACCAAGATGATATTATAGACTTAAACAATGGACAAACTCTCCCGGTCAAATTCCATATAAAAGATGGAGCTGCTAATGTTCCTCCTAGTGTAGTTATTACTAGTCCTGAAGATAGTTCAGTCTCTATAACAGATGAAGATATTACTTTTACAGCAACAGCTAATGATCTTGAAGATGGTGATTTATCTGCTCAGGTCACTTGGTCATCTGATATAGTAGGCGATTTAGGTACAGGGGCAACTATTAATACTCAGTTACCAGTTGGTACGCATGTTATTACTGCCTCTGTAGTAGATAGTGGCGGTAAAGTAGGCGCTAACAGCATCTCTGTAAAAGTTGCTGTGCCCTTGTCTACGCCTTGGCAAGGTATTGATATTGGAGGGGTAGGAGCATCTTCTTATAGCAGCGATACAGAGAGTTTTAATTTAAGTACTAATTCAACAGAGGGTAAAGGCATTCACTATGCTTATCAAGAGCTTAGTGGTAACTTTACTGCCCAAGGCTGCGTACAAAGTTTAACTAGCGACGATCCAGAAGCTAAAGCAGGGCTAATGCTAAGACAGGATAACTCTGACACATCTGAGTATGTTTATATAGGACTTATGTCAACAGGAACGGAGGTGGAATATGTAGACGATACAGGCACTGTGCAGACGGTACAGGGGCAGCAGGGAATAAGCACCCCAGTGTGCTACAAGCTCGAGAGAGAGGAGAACAGTGTTCGTGTATATGAATCTGATGATGGTTTGAATTGGATTTTAGTTACTACTATAGCTTTAAGTTTAGTTGATCCCGTTCATATAGGTTTGGCTGTTTGTGCTTCTAAGGAAGTGCAAGCTGTTGTTGATGATGTTGTAGTGGAGGCGCAAGCACCGCCTGAAACCTTAACTCTAGTGCCCGGAGGCAAGGTTGTTGGAATTGATGGTGTAAGTGTTGAGGCTCCTGAAGGAGCTATAGATGAACCTATTGAGGTTACAATTAAGCGTGTTGAAGAATCAATGCTTGAGATACCCTTACCTGAAGACCGTCCTCTGTTTAGCAATCTATATTCTATTAATATCGAGGATGAATTCATTTTTTCTAAAGTTTCATTTAAAATATATTTACCCTTGCCAGAAGGGATAGATGGTGAAAATGCCATTATGTTGTCCCTTATTTCAACAAATTTCGTGATTGATTCTGAGCCTGGCTCTTGGTTTTGGACTTTTGACGGTGCTTATGATGAAAGTACACATAGCATTATTTCTTTCACAACGATACTTAGCTCCATAGGCACAGTAATTGGAATTACTGAAAGGAAAGTACCATTATCTAATTTTAATCAAGTTACCCCTCAAAGTGCTAGCTGCGATTTCACAGTTAGTTGTGGTGTTGATGGCTTTTATGCTCCAAATCCCTGCTCCTCCGAGTTGAAGGCCGAGGTTCAATCTCTATTTAAGCAGGTTTATATAGATTTACAAGGTTTAGATTTTGAGGAGCCTCAACTTGCAGGGGATGATCCAGTGTTAAGTGGCCCAGATATACTCCTGATTCGTAGTGGCGAAACTCTGTATAACTGTCCTAACGATGGGTTGGGAAATGTTAAAGGCGGTTGGTATGAGACACCAAAGAAACGGATTGGTTTATGCATAACAAGTGAAGGTATAACACCAGCTGGAAGCCTCAGAACATCTGTTAGGCATGAGTATTTTCATAGTATTCAAGCTTCTTACAAATCGGAATCTATAATAGGTGGTGAGAAAGAGTTAAGATGGTTTATTGAAGGTACTGCGGAAGCAGCAGTAAATTCCCTAAATACAATGGAAGTAGTAGACAAGGATGGCACTAATGCACGCCGTCATGTCACTAAGTTTCTTTATTCTTCTGATGATAGCTATCGTAACCAAGACTTCTGGGTATACGTTGGGCGCAAGCTTGATAATAAGGGTCTTGATTACCTAATTGATATTCTTAATACAGGTTTAGCAAATAATGAACTAGATGTTGAAGCAGCTTTGCAGAGCAAGCTTAATGATAAAGGGGAACCTTCTAAAGCTTATTACGAAGGGGGGCTTGCTCAAGCTTATTGGGACTGGGCTAAAAATCAAGGCTATGAAATAAAAGAAGATATTGGCAATCTTAGTAGTGGGTTTGGTGGTCGCTGTGCTCTAAAGTTTGAAACTGTAAGTAGTACAGAAAGGGACCAAATTGAGTTTGATAAAAATGAAAAAAGCTCTGATATAAGAGAATACTCTGTCGAAGCAGTAAATTCAAAAGTAGCAGTCATTAAATTTGCTACAGCGGGTAGATTTCTAGTCAAAGTTCAAGGCAATGACAAAGTAAAAAGTAAAATTTATTTAGATGATGTTTTCCTAGATGATGAAGAAGGCTGTGAAGGTAATATAGATGGTCGTTTTGTTGAAGATGCTCCTATTATAGTTGATTTGGATGATAGTCAAAAGAACCGTATAAATGTTGTAGTACTTATTAGTAATACAGACATCCAACGTGGTAACACCTCAGATGTAACACTAGAAATATCAGTTTCCTCTACAGCCAACCTAGACGATGAAACCCCAAGAGGAGCACAATACATGTACCTAGATTCCTTTCCCGGAACAGGAGACATAGTAGACACAAATAAAGAGGATGGCATAGATGACCAATTAAATAATGAAGAAATAGTGGTTATACATGAAACAGCAAACTACGAAGGACCACTAGATATAGATGGCAACACCATAGTAGGAGATAGCAGAGACTCCATAGCAACAGCAGGTCTACAAATCCAAGCCATCAACGTAGTACCAAACATAGACATGTCAGACTTCCGCCGCATGCGTGATTGGTTGCTAGTAGGAGAGAGCTTAGATAGTAATCTAAAAGGTTCTGACACTCACCCTAAGAAAAGCCTAAACGAAGGCAGTGACGCTCTAACCTACGCAGATTACAACAATGATGGACAACTTAAACTAAATGAAAAAGACATCTTCACCAATACAGCTATCCTAGAACTAGAAGACCTAGGCACAACTGAACCTGTAGGCTTTGACTTCACTGCAACAGGAAGCAACATAACCACCACTAGGACAAATCTAGAACAACACCCAGATCAGGAAAACTATCCTGACGCTTATTTGGTAAATGACTTTGAAATCTTCTATCACCTCATTAAAAATAGCCGAAATGAGCCGTGGCTCGATCCTCATTATGATCTAGAGGATATACCTGACCTACTAGGCTCGGGAGATATAGAAGTCTGGCCCCACTACTTATTTGCCAACTACCCCCAAGACAGCGATCCAGACACTCCTTCTGTAGATTGTGTAAAAAGTGAAGTAGTAGGGGAAAACCAAACCCGCATCCATAGAAAAGGTATAGAAAGAGACCCACATTTAGAGGATTACGAAAGACAAATCTATACCCTACCAGTAGGTACCTATACCCTAAAAGTGACTGCTTTTGAAAATTTTGAAGCAGGAGACTGCACAGGAGATACAGCATTTAACTTTGAACGAAACTTCGAAGTAAAACTAGGCAGTGACGACCTATGGGATCCTGCTCCACCAGCATTCGACGCCACAGTAAATGGCACACTATTAATGGAAGATAGTGTCGTTAAAAAAGAAAAACTAGACTCAGAAGGCTATTATGTAATTGAGCTAACTCGCCCAAGTAGCCCGGGAGAACAAGCAGTCTGTGAAGATGTCTATGGCTATTCCCAAGAGTACAACACTGATAGTAATACCATCTGCTTAGATTTTAGTAGCAAGGCTAAAAACATAACCTCAGCCTCCTTGTGGGCACTGACTAAAGATGGTGCTAACTTTGCAACAATCTTTGCAGGTCTAGAAACGAAGCTCGATAGCATACCACTACAATTACCCCAAGAAATACAAGGTAAACGGCTTTTAAACGTTCCGGGTACCTATAACTTAGACAGTACCCTTGTGGCTAACCTAAACGAAGCACTAGGCTATGAATCTGAACTAAACACATTTGAAGCGCCAACGATAAAAGTAAAACTTATTTACAAAGAAGAAATGCGTTTAACAGCTAATGGCACAGAGCTAACACCAGATAGTAACCCTATTATAGGCGTAGTAGGTGGTGCAGGTTGTTCAGAGGAAACACAAACTATAAATGTGGACCTAGTAGGAGAAATACTCTCAGGAGCAATAGCAGATACTATAAGCTTGAGTGGAGTAGTAAGCGCCTCTGCTACTAATGCATCTACAGTGAGTAAAAGCATTGATCTAGGAGCAGGGGATTATACTCTAATAGGTAACGCCACTATAACTACTTTAGGTGTAACAACCACAGCAACAGCCCAAGGAAGCTTTACCATAGAAATAGCTGATGGTTCTGACTGTGGTGATGGTGGTGGTACTGATGGTGGCGGCACTGACGGCGGTGGAACTGATAGTGGCGGCACTGATGGCGGTGGAACTGATGGTGGTGGCACTGATGGCGGTGGCACTGATGGCGGCGGTACCGATGGTGGTGGAACTGATGGTGGCGGTACCGATGGTGGTGGAACTGATGGTGGCGGTACCGATGGTGGTGGAACTGATGGTGGTGGCAGTGGTGGCAGTAATAGCAGTAGCACAACTATAAAAGCAAATGGCATAACACTAGCAGGAGAGCTACTCACTGTTGCATTCATGGAGCAAATCAACTCTGTTTGTCACGCACCCTCAGTAGAGAAGCCTGCAATTGTTATAGAAGTTGAAGTAATAGGTGACAATATTTCAAGTGTAGCTGTTTCTGGAATTGTTAGTGGTAGTGCTGAAAATACAAATGATGTATGGAACTTCAGTGGCACAACTCCTGAATTGAGTGGTGGAGTTGGAGCATCTTATACAGTTACTGTTACTGTTGAGTACACTGATGGTGGCGTAGAGACACGAACTGAGCGTTTTGCAATAGGATTTATTGAAACTCAAGCTACCCCTCCGGAAGATTGTGGAATTGCTTATGGCATAGTGTCTTTGAGTATTGATGGTACTCGTGGTTATGTTTGTGTTTCAGGCGGCGTGTGGTACCTTTTATACTGGTACAAAGTACGTGCTTATCCTTATGGACCAAACGAACTACTTATTTCTCAGCATTCAAATAATCAGCCTCAGGGATGTTATTCGTCAGATGATGACTATTTGCCTGATGCTAAGGATCATCTTGACTCCATAGCTGCAGAATCGTTTAGGGATTTTACTCTACATCCTTGGCAAGCTGGTATAGAGGGTTTTATGGAAGTGCGTATGTACTCTACCAAATAATTAAGTCTGGGAAATACCCTACAGTTACAATATTCAGGGGCTAGTAGCCCCTGTTAATATAAACTATCATTAAAGAAGGTATATTTTAGATAGCTAAGCCCTTGGACTGCTCGAGCTGACATAATTACTTCAATCTCAAAAATTTTCCTCAAGAAGCTTTGGAACCTTATAAGCATAGAAGCACAGCATCCTGACAGGAGCAGCAAGGGACAATCAGTGTGCTACCAACTCGAGAAAGGAGAACAGTGTTCGTGTATATGAATCTGATGATGGTTTGAATTGGGCTCTTATTACTACTATAGCTTTAAGTTTGGTTGATCCCGTTCACATAGGTTTGGCTGTTTGTGCTTCTGAAGCAGTGCAGGCTGTTGTTGATGATGTTGTGGTGGAGGCGCAAGCACCGCCTGAAACCTTAACTCTAGTGCCAGGAGGCAAGGTCGTTGGAATTGATGGTGTGAGCGTTGAGGCTCCTGAAGGAGCTCTAGATGAGCCTCTTGAGGTTACAATTAAGCGTGTTGAAGAATCAATGCTTGAAGTACCCTTACCCGAAGGCCGTCCTTTGTTTAGTAATCTATACTCTATTACGATTAATAAGGAATACATTTCTTCTAAAGGTGACACTTCATTTAAGATATATTTACCCTTGCCAGAAGGAGTAAATGGTGAAGATGCTATAATGTTGTATCTTCTCTCAACAAACTTCATAACTGATTCTGAACACGGCTTTTGGTTTTGGAATTTTAAAGGTGCTTATGATGAAAGTACACATAGCGTTATTGCTTTTACAGGAATACTTAGCTCTATAGGCACAGTAGTTGGAATTACTGAAAGGAAGGTACCATTATCTAATTCAAATCAAGTTACCCCTTAAGGTGCTAGCCGTGATTTCACAGTTAGTTGTTGTGTTGATGGCGATTATGTTCCAGATCTCTGTCCCCTGAATTGATAATAGGACTACCAATTTATACATATGGCAACCAGCCTACAAATTGATAAAAATTTGATTGAAGAGGTTTCTAATTTAGTAATCTTAATATAAGTAATGAATCTAGGTTTTTTGGCCTCAGGTAGAGGTAGTAATATGCAAGCTGTTATTGATGCTTGTAAAGCTAGCCGTCTTAAAGCTTGGCCCTGTGTAGTTATTAGCAACAACAGTCAATCTCAGGCTTTAAAAAGAGCTAAAGATGAAGGGATTCCTTACTATCACTTGAGTACTAAAACTCATCCAGAATTGCTCGATGATAAAATGTGTAGTACTTTGCTCGAGCACAAAGTAGAACTATTAATCCTAGCAGGCTATATGAAAAAAGTAGGCCCTAAAACCCTTAGGGAATTTAAAGGCAGAATTATTAATATCCACCCTGCTTTACTACCCAAATTTGGAGGCAAAGGAATGTACGGAGCAAACATACATCAAGCAGTTCTAGCAGCAGGAGAAAAACAAACAGGTATAACCATTCATTTAGTTGATGAAGAGTACGATACAGGTCCCACTATAGCTCAATGTCAAGTACCTGTTTTGGAAAATGATTCTGTAGAATCCTTGTCTGAACGGGTGCTTAAAAGGGAGCATACATTTTTGGTTGAGATTCTCGAGAAAATTATTTCAGGCGATCTTGTCCTATCACAAATCCAGCCTAAAATGTAAAGTTAAAGATGTAATGTCATTAACTTACAGAAGTTCATTCCAATAAATGCTGTTGCAAATGAATTTTTACAAACATTCCAATATAAAAATATTTCCCCCACATAGGGGCACGATGCGCCGTGCCCAATCATGCACTAAGGGTGAAACTTTCAATCATGATTGATTATAGTGAAATAAAAATCATTAAAGATGGTATTAACCGTAACAATGCTAAACCTATACGTGGTGAACGTAAGCCAGAATGGCTTAAGGTACGTTTACCTACAGGGACAAATTACCAAGCTGTTAAACAAACAGTTAGGGAAAATAGCTTAAGTACAGTTTGTGAAGAAGCTAAGTGTCCTAACATAGCTGAGTGTTGGGATGCAGGTACTGCTACTATTATGCTTATGGGCTCAGTATGCACAAGAGCCTGTAGATTTTGTGCAGTAGATACAGGTAATCCTAAAGGCAGGCTAGATCCTGATGAACCGCGTCTTGCTGCTAATGCAGTTAAGCTTATGGGCCTAAAATATATAGTACTAACCTCTGTAGACCGTGACGATTTACCTGATGGTGGTGCTAGCCACTATGCTAATTGCATTTTGAGAATTAAAGAACTTAACCCTGAAACTGCTATTGAAGCACTAACTCCAGATTTTCAAGGGGACTTAACAGCGGTGAAAACAGTGCTTGATTCAGGTATAAATGTTTATGCTCAGAATTTAGAAACAGTAAAACGCCTTACCCACCCAGTTCGAGACCCTAGGGCAAGCTACGAACAAACTCTTAAGGTCCTCAAATTTGCCAAGGAATATAATGCTAAGATCATTACCAAAACTAGTTTAATGCTGGGTTTAAGTGAAACAGAGGAGGAGATTTTGGAAGCAATGGTTGACTTGCGCAATGCTCGAGTAGACATACTTACCCTTGGACAGTACTTGCGTCCTACAGCTAATCATTTGTCTGTTAAACGTTATGTACCCCCAGAGGATTTTGAAAAGTACCGTCAGTGGGGACTTGATAAAGGTTTTTTAGAAGTTGTTTCAGGCCCTTTGGTACGCTCGAGCTATCGTGCTGAAAGGGCTCTGCAAAAAAATAATGTTGACCTTATTAATAGTAGTTGGTAGCTAGAAGAAAAAGCCTTACTGACTACTAGTTTGAGTTTCAAGAGGTTTACAAAAACTTGTTAGTTAACTATTGATTGACTATTGCTTTACCTTTACCCTGCTACGCTTTGGTGGTGGCTCTATTACTACTTCAGGCAAATCTACAGCTTTGACGCTTTCTGCTATAAGACAAGCGTTTTGCACATCAAGTTGGCAAGTTACCTCTACTCCCTCACCTTCTTCAAATTCCTCACAAGAATCAATTACTTCTTGTGAGGCTTTCAGAACTACTTTAAAGCTTTTTCTTAGCTTACCTTGTTCATTTGGAAATACTTCTACTACTAGAACTCCTCGTTTACCTCCTACATCCATCAATCTTCCTACTACTGTTCCTAACTCTTCGAAATCTTCATTATCTGGTAAGGCGAAAGTTGCTGCTGTACCTTTAATAAGATTGCCTTGTTTGTCAGTACGTGGCCATAAACCTACATTATGCCAGCCAAGGGACAGTTTATCTCTTGCTAGGTCATACCTAGCTTTTTTATAGGCATAAACAGGGACAGCCTTACCTCTATTAATAAATCGTACGTTCAATGTGTTGTTTTCTGCTGGATCAGAAGGAAGACTAATAATTTTAGCCTTAGTTCTGAGATAAGCTCTATAATATTGCATTAAGTAATTATAGCAAAATAGGTCACCTTAAGCAAAAATATGATTTTACCTGTATGGGACATGTTGCTAGTCAATCCATGTGTGTTTTTCCTCATGATTTCCCTGCTTGGCAAAGTTTTCATTAATATGTTAGAATTGCTTATTAACTTAAGAAGCTAGAAATTTTACTAACTGCATACCATATCCTAAACTAAACTTGCTAAGGTGAATTAATTTAAGTGATTATTCAAGCCGATCCAAATACTACAAACCTGTTTTTCCTAAAAGAAGATGAGTTGGCTGGTGAGCAAAAAGAGTTTCTGCTTAGAATTTGTGAATTTATAGGTTTTTCTCATTGTAATCAAGAACACCATAGCTAAAGCTAGCTTTTTGGGTTTTGATGAAGGGAGTTTAAACATGGACGTAAAGGTAGTACTTAGTTCAGACGAAATTATTAGAGGTTTAAAACACTATAAACGTATTGCTAAACAAGACTTACTGCATGCCAAAGAAAATGATGATTCTGAATATATTCGTCAGCATGCTGAAGCAAGGAGGGAAATATATAGTCAACTTGCTGAAATTTCTGTAGAGAAAAAGCCTGATGAAGTAGCTTTAGTTGCGCTCGAGCAGTACCAAAAGCTTCCATTTGTTACAGGCACTCCCAAAGACCAGCATAATGACATTAAAGGAAAGGAAAGTGCTTTGGAAAACTTTTTCTCAATGATAAATTTAGAACCCAAGATACGTCGCGAAGCTCGTAGTAAGCGTCCTAGTCTAAAAAAATTAAAGCAGTCAGGATAAGTTTAGATTTGTTTAAAATAAGTTCTAGCTTGTCTTGCATCCTCAATAAGTTGTTTCTTGAGTTCTTCTAGTCCTGAAAATTTTATTTGTGAGCGCAAAAAGTGTTTGAAGTAAACAGTAATGCTCTCACTATAAAGTTCATGTGAGAAGTCAAAAAGGTGTACTTCTAAAGCAGGGGGGGCTTCAGGAAAGCTAGGCCGTGGTCCTACATTAGCCATCCCTTGAAAAGTACCCCTTGAGGTTTCTGCTTCTACTACAAAAACACCATAAGGCAACAATTTTTGCTCTGATAAGTCTATGTTGGCAGTAGGAAAACTAATTTTACTACCTCGTTTTTTGCCTTGAATCACCTTGCCTATAGCAAAATATGAATAGCCAAGAAAACCTTTGGCTTCTTCTAGACGAGCCTCTTTTAAAAGCATGCGAATGTATGAGGATTTTATATTAATGTCACCTAATTTTTTCATACCGAAGACTTCAAGCTTAGGTGTAACATGTGAAAGATCATCTAAACCTCCTAAACGTCTGTGTCCGAAACGAAAATCCTCACCTACAATTATATAGCTAGGGTTTAGGGATGCTATTTGTTTTAGGAATATGCTCTTGTCCGTTTTAGCATAGTCAAAATCAAAAGGAATAATGACTATGCTATTAGGTTTAAAAGTCTTAAGTAATTTTAATTTTTCTTCATAGCTGCTTAAAAAATAGTCTCCTTGCAGAAAAACCTTAGCGGGGGGATAAAAAGAGATTATTACACTAGCTGTTTTCTGCTCAGATGCTAATTCTTGCATGCGCTCGAGAAGCATCCTATGCCCTAGATGAACACCATCAAAAGTACCAAGGCAAATTATTGAAGAGGTTAGCTTAAGATTATTAGGATTATCTGTAACGATCACAATCTACTTTAGGCAACTTTTTTCCATGGTTGTATAGTGATAGGGTAAGTTTTTACCCAGTTGGGCCATCCCTTAACATCAATAGTAATTTCTACTTCCCAAAAAAGTTTATTGTCTACAGCCATAAAAGTGTAAGCAGCATCTTCAGGAATGGTTAGAGCTATTTTAGCCTCAACTTTTTCTCCTGCAGTAAAGCGAGTGTGCTCAAGTTTGGTTTCTTGATGCTCATAAAGTTTATGAGTATGAGTTGTTTTATCGGTACCACTACCGCGAATTACTTGCTCTTTACCTTGTAGTTTACAAACTATATGTTCGAGATCAAGAGCAGTTTTAGGGGTAAAAATGACTTGGCAATTTAGCACTTCCCCGGGCACAAAATGCTTTTCGTCTAGTAGAACTTCTATGTTACCTAGTTTGTTAAGTGCTAGAGAATTACGCAAGCTGCGGTAAACCAAGAATACACCAATACCCACAAAGGGTGCTCCAGCTAAAGTAAAGTAAAAAGGTGTACCCATAATTAGAGTCATAAACACCCAAAATAGACCAAAAGCTAAGAAAATGGAAGAAAGGATTAAGCCGCAACCACCCATTGTTTTAGGAGCAGAGCTAGTGCTATAAGCTGATCCTAGACTCACTTCTTTACCAACAGCAGGCAAAAGTAAGAACTCTTCTTCTTTTTTAGGATCAAAAGGTCCTCTGGCGTCTACTCGAGCGCTAAGATACCAATCAACATTAAGATAGTGCCCTCTATAAGTAAGAGGCCCATTAGGTGCAGGAAAGCTAAAAGGGAAACTATATTCTTTACCTTCATCAAGTTCATTGCCACTTACATATTCAGTAATTTCATTAGTCGCACCTTTGGCAACATTACCACGTCCATGAGTGCGCCACTGCCATACTATATACACTGCTTGGCATACTGTTGGTTTATTGGCTGTTATGTTCACCACACCACTAACTTCTTCACCCACTGTAAAAATACGCTCACCCTTATTAAAAGTGATTTGAATATCACACCTTGACATGGCTTATCGTCTCCAAATCTTGAAAAACTTCATAGAGATAATCCTCAATACTACGAATGTTATCATCAAAACGTTCTATAAGTTTTTTTATAGCACTTTCATCAAGATAAGGGATATTGCCTTTAGAGCGGCGAGCGTGCTCAAGCCTAAGTTTAATTATATTAGCTAATTTTGCTTCACTTAAACCTTCTAGGATTATACTTTCATATTCAAGTCCTGCTTTTGCAAATTCTTCACTATGATCTTTATGCGTACCTACCACAAAAGTGGTTTTCCTTTGCCAAATCCTCATACGCTCCTTGGGCTTAAACCTTTGGGTCTCGTCTAAAAAAAGCAAGGGAAACTTACCTATTTTAGGCTTGGGACCATTTTCAGGGTAGTAGATGTAAGGTGCATCTGGAAAATATTTTTGCAAAGCTAAAAGGTGTGTGGTCTTACCCCGACCTTTTTTACCTAAAAATTGTAAAGCAAAACAAGAAGAAGCTAACCTTTTAACAAAGTTTTCAATTTTGACAACAGATAGACTAGACTTTTCTTGATGGGTGAGTTCTCTAAAAGGGTTAAAGCGTAAGTTGAGGTTGACAAAAGGAAGAGTAGGGTTGGTCATAAGCAAGGGTAGTTTACCCTCGAGCCAACTTAACAGCATTAACAATTTCTTTTACATCATTTCCTTGAGCCTGACATTGCTCTAAGTAATTTTCCAAAATAACATCACCAGTAGCATTTAAAGCACTACGAACACCTGAAAGTAAAGTTAAGATCTCGTGACAATCACGATTATCTTCAATCATACGCTGTAAACCACGTACTTGACCCTCAAGACGACGTAATCGGTTTAAGATTTTAGTTTTTTCTTCTTTAGAAACTTCTGTCATATTTGCTACTTCCAAATTTCATACTAGCACATACACTTGATATATTACTTGTAGTAAGCCATAATAATATAGAGTGTGCTTAAGGCACTACTCTGAAAATGTTGTTATGAACTATGCTTCACTAATTGCACTACTAGCAGCCTTAGCTTTTTCACTACCTTTTTTTGTGAAACTTGCTCAAAGGGCAGGGATTCCAAGGGGCTTTAGTATGGTAACAACTTTAGCGATAGGTATTTTTATGCTTTCTTGGTTTTTGGTGCGTGACCGTATAAAAAGACGTGAATCTTTACAAGCGCAGATTGGCATTATTCAAGATCAAATTCATAAAAACCCCAATGATCCTACTGCTTATTATCTCTCTGAAAAGCATCTAGGAAATTTATTACTTGCTTGTGGAAACAAAGTTGCTGCTTTTGAGGCTTTTATTACTTACAAAGAGCTTGCTCAAACTAATGAAAGTGATCTAAGCAAAGTAACAAGTATAATCAAAAAACTCAAACGAGAACTTTATGGGGAATTTTTGGAGGAATAATTGTGAGAGCTTACAAAGGATTAGTTAAAAATGGGAAAGTTGTTTTGTCGGAAGATGTTAAATTGCCTGAAGGAGCAATAGTAACTGTAACTATAAGCGAGGCAGAATACATTCGTGCCAAGTTACAAGACACTCTTAAATACAATTTAAGAACTGCAGGGGTAAAAATTATAGATACGCCTGCAAGTCTAGCAACAACGTGTGATTAAGATTCCTAGATAGGTTGTAGGTTCAGTAGTAGATGCCCAAATACTATGATGTGTGCATTACAGGAATTGTATTTCTGCTTTGGGAAAACACTGTGCCATAAAAAATGCCACCAATAGAGAATTTAGTGGCAGGGTTCTTAAAGTTATTAAGAAATTCTATTCATAAAACCTAATGCTAGTTGGAGTTGAATGTAAACGAGAGCTGTTGTCATCTGATAAGGTTTGAACATTTTGACTAGGTAGCGTGTAAGAACTTGCAATAGAGAAGTCAACATTATAGGTGAGATCTTTTAGGCTAGCTATAGTTAGGCGTGAGAGGTACTCTACTTCGTCACTATAAGCAGTCATAAGCTCAGTGTCAAAGGTTGATTCACGCCAGTGCCCATCTCTTGTACCAGAGCTTCCCTTATTTTCTACAGGCACATTACCAGTGCCACCAAGATCATGCCACTCTGCTAAGGCATTTTTACCTATAAATTCGGGGTTATCACTTCCCGCACCTGAAATCACTTCAAATAATTCCCACAAAGTGCCTATCCCTAATACATGACCCATTTCATGTAGAATAAGGCTTTCTATTTCCCAATCAGTTTCACCAATTTCGATATCAGCAATGTCAAACGCCATTTGACCATAAAAAGGTAAATTTTTATCCTTAGAATCTCCGCGTATTCCACAAGGACCTGATGTTCCTAGAACACCTTTAGGTCCATCTATATTGGTAGCACTAACAACGATCAAAATGTCATCTATAGTGCCAGAAAAGCCGGGATCAGTATCGCCGCAAGTGCCTGCTGGTATATTTATTTCAATATCTCGCAAATCTGCTGTTATAACTTTTTGCCAAACTTTAGCAGCATCTAAAAATACTTTTTTCTGGTCTGATGTTATCTCTTGACCAACAAACTGAAAATCTATAGTATATTTGCCAGTATCTTCTTTCTCAACAGGTTCTGGAATTGGGGCTGGTGAAGTAGGTGAACTACCCTGAGAACAAGCAACCAATAATAAAGTGAGTCCTGCAAAAACTAAAAGGCTATATCGAAAAATAACTCTCATGATGTTCTTAACTCCTAATGTTCTAAGGTCCATAAGCTAATGATCATTAGTTTCTAAGTTAATTGGCAAGTGTTATTTACTCGTAACTTTTTCGTTTGTAAAAACCCCCTTAGAGTGAAGGTTTTTATTTGATAACATAGTAAGAATTTATTAAGAATTTATTAACCTAGAGGTTTTATGTATATAGTCATTTGGAAAAGCTTTCCTAGGAAGTTTAAATATTTAGGTGTCAAAGGTTAAAAGCCTATAAAAGAAAACATAAGAATAATCACAATTGGTGTTTAAAAATTGAAATACTTAACAATTAACAAATAACACTAAAAATTCCCTTACTCATTATGTTTTGTTCTAATAAGGCCATCTTGTGACAAAGCTTGAATTAATAAATCTTTATAAACAATTTAATAAAGTTGCTGCTGTTAACGGTGTGGAATTAGAAGTTCCTGCTGGTAGTCTTGTAGCTTTATTGGGACCTTCAGGTTGTGGTAAAACTACCACCTTACGCATGATTGCAGGCTTAGAGAAACCTACTAAGGGGGATATATTGTTTAATAGCAAGTCTGTTTTAAAATTACCTCCAGAAAAACGCAACATAGGCATGGTGTTTCAACGTTATGTACTCTTTCCCCATATGAATGTTTTTAAAAATATCAGTTTTGGTCTTAGAGTGCGTAAAATGCCTAAGATTGAGATCGCAGAGCGAGTTGAGGAAGTATTAAATATAGTACAGCTTAAGGGCTTAGAAAAACGTTTTCCCAGTCAACTTTCTGGGGGGCAGCAGCAACGAGTAGCAATTGCTAGAACTGTTGTTACCGATCCTAAGATCATGCTGATGGATGAACCACTTTCAAATCTAGATGCCAAGTTGCGTGAGGAGATGCGTAATTTCATCAGTAGTTTACATAAGCGTTTAGGTATAACAACTCTTTTTGTAACTCATGATCAAACCGAAGCTATAGAATTAGCTGATCAAATAGCAGTAATGTTTGAAGGGCAGATTGAACAATTTGACACTCCAGAAGAAATTTTTAATCATCCTAAAACCCCAAGGATTGCTGACTTTATGGGAGCAACTAATTTTATTAAGGGCAAACTGATAAAAAAAGGCTTACAAGAAACTGTTTTTCAGACAGCAATCGGAGATTTGCTAATAGCTCAGATACCTTTATGTCCTAACAATAGTGATGTTCTTGCAACAGTACGACCTGAATACATAAAGCTAAGTCAAGAAGATGACGTAAAAGATGCAGAAAACTGTTTTACAGTCAGAGTGAAAGATGTCCAATATCATGGAGGTATAGTTAGTTATCAAGTATATGCTAAAGGTCTTAATCTACAGGTCAAAGACCTTTCAATAAACCGTTTTTCAGAAGGCGAAGAGGTGATTGCAAAAATAGCTAAGGAACATATTTGGATTTTCCCCAAGATATAGGCAAACTAAAAGTGGGAGCGCACTTATTATGTAGTGGTGTGTTTTAAGAAGCAAATAGTGTAATCTAGCTGAAATTAAAGTTAAGTAATTACTAAAAACAAAGCACACTCTACTTTCTAAATGCCAGAAAAGGTATAACCAGAAATTTAAGGAGAAAATATTTATGCGTTTTTTAATTAGTTTGGTATTTATCAGTTTAGCATTTGCTCAAGTTGAGAATTTGGATGTGGAGACTTTTCGGAGTGAATTTCTATCAGGAAAGCTTTCTTGGGAAGAAATACTGGAGCAAGCTCGAACTGAAGGTGAAGTTAATTGGTTTTATTGGGGTGGCAGTGAGGAACTAAATATTTGGATTGATACTATAGTTGTGCCAGACTTAGCTAAGCTTGGTATAAGGCTAAAGAGCTCGAGAATAGTTAATACTCGCGATGCAATTGATTTAATTCTAGCTGAAGTAGCTACAGGTCGTGGAATTGGTCAAGGTTCAGTGGATGCAATATGGATTAATGGTGAAAACTTTTTTAGCCTAGCTAGTCAAGATTTAACTTTTGGTCCTTTTGCTGATAAGCTCCCTAATTCTAAATATTTTTTTCTTGATCCTGAAGACCCACGTGCAAAAATAAATCTCTATGACCTTGGATATCCTACGGAAGCACAAGAAATACCTTGGTCGGGTGAGCAATATATTTGTACTATTGACTTAGCTCGTTTGCCAGATGAAAATGCTCCTAAAGATTTTCAAGCATTAGAAGCTTACCTACGGCAGAACCCCGGTCGATTTACTTATATAAAACCACCCCATTTTGAGGGTAATACCTTTGTGCAAAGTGTACTTTATGCTTTTAATCCTGATGGTACTAATTTTGAACCTTTTCAGTTGAGTGCTGATGAACTTGGCTTAGAGGAGCTTACCCGTATTGCTACTCCCGGTTTTGAGTTCTTGAAGAGGCTCGAGCCATTTCTATTAGGTGGAAGTGGCATAGAAGGCAAGCGTGGTTCACCTATTTACCCTGAAAACGGTGCAGTAAATGAAACACTTTTCGTAAATGGTGAAGTAGATATGTTTTGTCGTTTTGGAGTTTACGATGCTGCTATAAGTATAGAAAACGGTTCGCTACCTGAAACAGCTCAGAACATAATTTTTCCTGAAAAAGGTATGATTACAAATAAAAGTTTCATCAGTATCCCTATAAATGCACCCCATCCTGCTGCAGCTTTAGTATTAGCCAATTACCTTTCTGAGCCTGACAATCATATTTCCAAATTAGCCACAGTGGGTTTTCCTGTAGGATTAGATACACCTCTACTAAGTAAAGAAGAGCAAATTGCTGTTTCTGAAGCTGCTCCCTCTTTACAAGGAGTTAAGCTGGCAGAGTTGGCTGACGCTGCTGTACCAGATACTAATGCTTTACTAATTGATATTATTGAACAAGTGTGGATTGAGTATATTGAGAGGCAATCTAGTAAGCCTTTAGCAGAAATTATTCAGGGTATTTTTTGACACTAAGTACCTAAAGCCTGCTTTCCGCACTTAATATTTAAGTGCGGAAAGACGGTTTCAACGAAGGCGGTTTACTTTGCGGTTTTCAACCGCCTTCACTGCTTTGTTCAGCTTAACATAGTCAATGCAAAATGCCAATGCTGCAATAGGATTATTCAGGAGTTACATAAATTTACTAACGCAAAGTTAATATTTTCAAACCCTTTGTATGATTCGTTTAAACTTTTAATTTGATTATTTTTTAATTTTACCCTATTATTCATTATTTGTCAAGGTTATGCAAAAAACAGCCACCTTAACTAATAAAAGTCAAAGCTTTTCAACTTCTTCTATACTTAGGTCTGTTGTGTTAGCTATTTGTTTTGTTTTTGCTCGAGCTAAATCTTTGTATTGGTTACCCGTCAGCTTCATCGTAAAGAATTATTACCCTAAAGGTGCTAGTTTAACTTGAGACATTTTCTTCCTTAGTAAATGTTTGTTTGAACTATCTTCTTATCTCATCAACAATGCTAGCCTATGATACTACCCTATATCCTGTGGCATTTACACTTATTGATTGGTATCACCTTTTTTATTGTTACTGAAAGTGTTTTGACCAATGAAGGGGTTAGGCAAACCATCTGGATTAATGTAAATACCGTAGAGTTCATTGTTATGCAGAGTATTATTTTCTAGTCTAGGTTGTGCTTCATCTTTAATATCTATACCGTGCCAACCATTCCTTTCACTGATGTTATTCACGACCATGCCCCCTGAACTCTCAAAGTAGGCAATCCCAGATCCATCGTTATCTCGCAAGGTGTTTTGCTCAAGTCTAGGTTGTGCTTCACCTTGAACAGTAATGCCATCCCTGCCGTTTTTTTCACTAATGTTGCCAAAAGCTGTGCCTCTCGCATTTTCATTGTAAACTATGCCAGAAACAGCATTATTTCTTAGAGTATTTTGCTCGAGTCTAGGTTGTGCTTGGCCTTCAACAACTATGCCATACCAGCCATTTTCCTCGCTGATATTGCCTATAGCCACACCTCCTGCATTCTCGCCGTAGGAAAGGCCAAAGTAAATATTGTTTTTCAAAATGTTTTTCTCAAGCCTAGGTTGTGCTTCATCTCCGACATATATCCCAGTCAAGCCATTCCCCTCGCTGGTATTGCTCACGGCGATACCTCCTGTATTTCCAAAGTAGACAATGCCATTTTCAATATTATTTTGTACTATGTTTCTTTCTAGCCTAGGTTGCGCTTCTACTGCAATTTCTATACCATGCCCATCATTTTCTTTACTAAGGTTCTCTAAAGCCATCCCTCCTGCATTCCCTATGTAGGAAATGCCAACTAGAGTGTTGTTTTGTAGGATGTTTTGCTCTAACCTAGGCTGAGCTCCGCCTCCAACACCAATACCATTTCCATCATTATCTTCACTGATATTACTCACGGCCAAGCCTCCTGAATTTTCAACATAGATAATGCCAGATAAGTTATTATTGCGTAGGGTATTTTTTTCGAGCTTAGGTTGTGCTTCACCAGCAACATGTATGCCATGCAAACCATTTCCTTCGCTAATATTATCCACAGCTGTACCGCCAGCATTTTTAATATAGGCAATGCCATTTTCAGCATTATTTTTTAGAGTGTTTTGCTCGAGTCTAGGTTGCGCTTCATCTCCAACACCTATACCATGCAAACCATTTCCCTGACTAGTATTACCCACAACCATACCTCTTGCATTTCCCAAGTAAATAATGCCATGCCTAGTATTATTTAAAAGAATGTTTTGCTCAAGCCTAGGTTGTGCTTCATCCTTGACGCCTATACCATACCAGCCGTTTCCCTCACTAGTGTTATTTATAGCTATACCACCTGTATTGTTTGAGTAAGCAATGCCAACTTTAGTATTATTTCTTAAGATGTTTTGCTCGAGTCTTGGTTGTGCTTGATCTGCAACAAATATACCATTTGAACCATTTCCCTCACTAATATTGCTTACAGCTACACCTTTGGCATTATCAAAGTAGTCAATGCCAGCTCGAGTGTTATTCCGTAGGATGTTCTGCTCAAGTTTAGGTTGTGCTTCACCTTTAACAACTATACCAGCTTTACTATTCTCTTCAACTGCATTCCCCACAGCAATACCTTTTGCGCTCTCAAAATAGTAAATGCCAGCTTGAGTATTATTTCTTATAGTGTTTTGCTCGATTCTAGGCTGTGATTGATCTCCAACAGATATGCCATAAGAACCACTCCCCTCAATGGTGTTACCTAAGGCAGTACCTCCTGAATTCTCAAAGTAGGCAATACCAATCCTAGAGTTATTTTGTAAAGTGTTTTGCTCAATCCTAGGTTGTGCTTCCTCCCTAACAGATATGCCATCATTAGCGTTATTTTGTAGCGTATTTCGCTCAAGCCTAGGTTGTGAATAATCTTGAATATCTATACCATGAAGGCCATTTCCCTCAATTGCATTACTGATAGCAATACCTCCTGCATTATGAAAATAAGCAATGCCAGCTTGTATGTTGTTTCTCAGAATGTTTTGCTTGAGTCTAGGCTGCGCTCTACCTTGAATATCTATACCACTAAAACCATTACCCTCACTGATATTACCTATAGCTGTGCCTTCTGCATTGCCTAGATATGCGATGCCATCTTGAGCATTATTTTTTAGGATGTTTTGCTTGAGCCTAGGTCGCGCTATACTTATAACTTGTATACCATGCAAACCATTACCTTCAGCAATACTATTTTTAACTATACCCGTGACATTACCAGATAGCAATAATCCAGATCCCCTCAAGGTCTGAAATCTAATAGTAATCAATTGGGTATCAGCAGTTTCTTCTCCCTTAACACCCCCAACGAAAGCACAACTATTAATGTTTACTTTCCCATCATGTACCCAAACTATATGTGCTGTTAGATCACCTTTATGCTCAAAGGTAATGCCCTGCGCTTTAAAGTCACCATTACCCTCAAAGCCAACACCAAAACGCTCTGCTGTTGAAACTATAAAAGTCTGATCACGTCCTGCCCCAATAAGTTCAACATCATTACTAAGTGCTAGAGGTTCATTCAAAACATAGTTGCCAGCAGCAATTTCTACCCTACCCCCTTTTTTTGCATATTCTACTAAATCCTCTACAGTGTTTACCATGCTTGCGCTTAGCTTATTATTCACCTCGGCAAACACACCACTATCAGATACAGAATTGTTATCCAAGTTGTGAACGTCCTGCGCTATAACAATCATAGCAGCCAAAATAGTCAAAATACCAAAAGCAAAATGAGTAATCATTTCAATACCCTTCTTCTTAAAGCCTTATGAACCAGTATCGAGTACCTTAATTGGAATTATAGGCAAGGTTAGGAGCCAACCACCGCTCTACATTCTCCACTGTCATCCCTTTACGTTTAGCATAATCCTCAACCTGATCTTTAAGAATTTTCCCTACACCAAAGTACTTACTTTCAGGATGGGCAAAGTAAAGCCCACTTACACTAGCAGCAGGGTACATAGCATAGTGTTCAGTAAGCTTAATGCCAGAGTGCTTTTCTACTTCTAAAAGCTTCCACAGCAAGCCCTTCTCAGTATGGTCAGGACAAGCAGGATAACCGGGTGCAGGTCTAATACCATTATAAGATTCTTTAATAAGCTCTTCATTGCTAAAGCTTTCATCTTTGCTATAGCCCCAGAACTCTTTACGCACCCTTTCGTGCATGTGCTCAGCAAAAGCCTCAACTAACCTATCAGCTAAAACTTTTACCATAATACTGCTATAATCATCATGGTCTTTGACATAGTTTTTGGCAAGCTCTTCTGCACCATGTATAGTTACAGCAAAAGCTCCTAAATGATCAGTTACTAAACTATCTTTGGGAGCAATGAAATCAGCCAAGGCAAGATTGTGTTGCCCTTGGCGCTTGCTGTGTTGTTGCCTTAGTGTATGTAGAGTGGTTAAAATCTGCTTACGATCTTCATTCTTATAAACTTCTATGTCACTATTACGACTATTAGCAGGGAAAAAGCCTAAGACTGCTTTAGCTGTAAACTTTTTATGTGTCACAATGTTTTGCAGCATTTCTCGAGCATCATCAAAAAGTTTGCGAGCTTCTTTACCAATCACTTCATTATCAAAAATTTGAGGATAGCGGCCACTCATTTCCCAAGCTATAAAAAAGGGTGACCAATCAATATAATCTAAAAGTTTTTCTATAGGGTAATCAGCAAAGGTTTTAATTCCTAGAAAAGAAGGAGTAGTGATGTTTTCATAGCAAAGCTTGGGACGATTAGCTTTGGCTTCTGCAAAACTTATTAAGTGTTGCTTGTCTTGCCTTGCAAAGTGCTGCTCACGGATTTTTTCATATTGTATTTTCACCCCTTCAGCAAATAGGGGTTTCTCATCAGGGTTTAATAGCTTGCTTACAACATCTACGGCCCGACTAGCGTCAAGCACATGTACAGCCTCGTTAGTGTAGCTGGGGGCGATTTTTACAGCAGTGTGGGCTCTGGAGGTAGTAGCACCACCAATAAGCAAAGGCAATTCAAACCCTTGACGGGTCATTTCTTTAGCAACATGCACCATTTCATCTAAGGAAGGAGTAATTAATCCCGAAAGACCAATAATATTTACATTTTCTTCTTGGGCAGTTTGCAAGATTTTCTCAGCAGGAACCATAACACCTAAATCAATAATTTCATAGTTATTGCAACCTAGTACTACACCAACAATGTTTTTGCCAATATCGTGAACATCGCCTTTGACAGTAGCCAATAGAATTTTGCCTGCACTTTGGGTAGCATCACCAGTTAGTTGCTTTTCAGCTTCAAGATGAGGCAACAAGTAAGCCACAGCCTTTTTCATAACCCTAGCACTCTTTACTACTTGGGGCAAAAACATTTTCCCCTCACCAAACAGATCACCTACTACGTTCATGCCAGCCATTAGAGGGCCTTCAATTATTTCTAAGGTTTTATTGTAAAGGGGCCTAGATTCTTCAACATCTTGTTCAATGTATTCTGTAATGCCCTTAATGAGTGCATGTTTTAGACGCTCTTGCACACTTTGTTCACGCCAGCTTAGGTCTTTTACCTTGCTTTTACCCTTATTTTTAACTGTTTCAGCAAAGTTAACTAGATTCTCAGTAGCTTCACTATTGCGATTTAATAGAACATCTTCTATAAGTTCTAAGAGTTCTTTAGGGATTTCTTCGTAAACCTCGAGCATTCCAGCGTTAACAATGCCCATATCCAAACCAGCCTTAATAGCATGGTATAGAAAGGCTGAATGCATAGCCTCGCGTACGGTATTATTACCTCTAAAGGAAAAACTTACATTACTCACTCCACCAGAAACAAGTGCTTTAGGAAGATTTTCTTTAATCCATCTAGCAGCATTTATAAAATCTAAGGCATAGTTATTGTGTTCCTCGATGCCTGTGGCCACAGTAAGGATATTAGGATCAAATATAATGTCTTGAGGTGGAAAGCCTAATTCATCAACTAAAATATGATAGGCACGCTTACAAATATCGATACGTTTCTGGAAGTTATCTGCTTGTCCCTGCTCATCAAAAGCCATTACTACCACTGCAGCACCGTAACAGCGTATAAGTTTAGCTTGTTTTTTAAAGGCTTCTTCACCCTCTTTTAGACTTATAGAATTAACCACTCCTTTACCTTGGATACATTTTAAGCCTGCTTCTAGTACAGACCATTTGGAGGAATCAACCATAATAGGTAGTTTGGCAATATCAGGTTCGCTAGCTATAAAATTTAAGAAGGTTGTCATTACTTTTTCAGACTCGAGCAAACCTTCATCCATATTGATATCAATGATTTGTGCACCCCCCTCAACCTGATTCCTAGCTACTTCTAAAGCCTCTTCATACTTTTCTTCTTTAATAAGCCGAGCAAACTTTTTTGAACCTGTTACATTGGTGCGTTCGCCTACATTCATAAAGTTACTGTCGGGACGAATGGTTAGGGGCTCGAGCCCACTAAAGCGAGGTAAGGACTCAATTGCAGGAGGTATACGTGGGGAGTATTCAGCAGCTACTTCAGAAAATAGCTTGATGTGTTCAGGCGTAGTACCACAACAACCACCAAGAATATTTACCCAACCTTGCTTAAGCCATTCTCCCATAATCTCGATCATGCTTTGAGGTGTTTCATCGTAGCCACCAAAGGCATTAGGCAAGCCAGCATTAGGGTAGGCACTAGTGTAAAAGGGTGCTAATTTTGATAACTCTTCAACATAGCTACGGAGTTCTTGGGGACCTAATGCACAATTTAAGCCCACACTAAGTAACTCAATATGAGAAATAGAAATAAAGAAAGCCTCTAAAGTTTGTCCTGAAAGTGTGCGTCCGCTAGCATCTGTAATAGTGCCAGAGATCATTAGTGGTAAACGTTTATTTTTTTCTGTAAAAACTTGTTCAGCAGCAAAGATAGCAGCTTTACAGTTTAGAGTGTCATAGACCGTTTCGATTAGCAGTAAATCAGCACCACCATCTACTAGTCCACGAATTTGCTCTGCATAGGTCTCAACTAATTGATCAAAGGTTACTAACCTAGCACTAGGGTTATTTACATCAGAAGACATACTAGCCATACGGTTGGTAGGGCCAAGAGCGCCAGCGACAAAGCGGGGTTTATTTGGATCACTAATAGCTAAGGTAGCCTCTTTAGCAAGTTTGGCAGCCTCAAAGTTAAGATCGTAAATAACTTCATTGAGCTGGTACTCGGCTAGGCCAATGCTGGTAGCATTAAAAGTGTTGGTTTCAATTATGTCTGCCCCTGCCTCGAGGTAACAACTATGAATATTACGAATTATCTCAGGCTGGGTTAAACATAGGATGTCATTAGCGCCTTGAAGGTTAGCAGGGTGATTCTTGAACTGATTACCTCTAAAGTCCTTTTCACTTAGGGTGTGGCGTTGAATCATTGTGCCCATAGCGCCATCAAGGACAAGTATGCGTTCTTTTAGAATTTCTGAAATTTGTGTTTTCATTTAGCAAGCCTTTCTAGAAAGCTTAGCCACTGATTAAAGTGCGAACACTTTTCACGTATAGTTTTTAAGCCAATTGCTTCAGCCAATAAAGGTCCTAACGTAGCCTTTTGATCCTTATATTCAGGGAATTCAGCAGTGATTCGTTTAGATGGGGCTGTTTCTTTACCTTCATCAATCTCTTCAGGTTGCATTTGCTGGGCGATTCTATCTAAATTCTCAATGTTTGAATCATATTTTTTTGAATCGAAGAACTGCCTAAAAACTTTAGGATAGCTAAACAGTAGTGCCTCAAATTCATGTACTTGAAGGTAAGGTTTAAATTTTGGATGATCTATATCTTTGGTAAAGGCATTCTCAAGTGCTAAAGCTTTTTCCACACCCTTTATATTAAGCATCATTTTTGTATTTGGGAAGTGTTCTGGAAGTCCATATAAATCTATCATGGTTGTTACTAGTACAGCATGTGTATCACCTAACAACTCTAGTATTTGTTTTCTAACTTTTTGATAACTTTGAATGCCTCCCTTATACTTTCTTGTGCTTGTACGTTTCGTGTAAAGAATAACAGGGTTCGCAATTATGCCAAGCCTTAGAAGGTGTGGTTGTAAGATTTGATTTACAAAGGCTTGCTCAGTTTGCCCTTCTACTAGAACATGGATAAGCTTCATTGACTAGGGTGTCCACCTAGAACATTTTTCTCCCAAAGTTCGCTTAGGGTGTAATCTTCTAGCCATCCCTTCAGGTCTTCAGAAGTGTGGCGTTTAAAGATAGATTCTCCTTGTCTCTGCTCAACTACGATTATATCTTCAGGCTCAAAGTGATCTAACAGAGCAGCCGACTGTGTTGCTAAAATTATTTGTGAACCATGATGCCTTACTGATTTGGCTAAACCAACTACTATGTTAAGTGCGTAAGGATGTAAACCAAGTTCAGGCTCATCAATGACAATAAGACTAGGCAAATTTTCTTCAGGTTGTAATAGTAATGTTATAAACACCATTGCTCTAAGTGTGCCATCTGAAAGCTGATGTACGCCAAACTCGTAGTCAGAGTTTTTTGAAAGCCAGCGTAGTTCTATGTAGTCAGGATTCTCTATTTCGGGCTCGAGGACAAAATCGCTAAAGAAAGGAGCAATTTGCTGTGTTGTTCTGACTATGCGTTGATAGTAAGAAGGTTTTGCCGTTTTCAATCTATAAAGTACTGAGGCCAAATTACCACCATCCTGAGCTAAATAGCGATTAAATCCAACGTCAGCTTTGCGGCGTAGCTGTGAAGAAAATGATGTGTCATGCACATGGTAAACTGTTATGCCTGCTAAGAAAATGGAAGCTTCATTACTTAGCTTGCTAAGATTCTCTAAAACGTCTCCTTGCAGATAATCCTTTTCCTCATTTGTAAGGGAGGGCCATACATTCCCAAAATGTGATTCAGGCCCATTGCTTAATTTTTTCTTAAAGTCATTTAGGAGCCATAGTAAATCTGCTTCTTGATTTGCAATGCCTGCCATAGCTACTGGAAGTTGTCCAACATCAAAATTTATATGGCTCTCTTCGAAAACCAGTCTGTCATTTGTAATAATGCCAAGCTTTGAGTTTAGCTTGAATTCTCCAGTGGTAGTTTCAAACTTTATCAAAGCGGTTATGTAAGGAGTAATTTTTGATCCAAAGTGTAGTACACTATTGGCATATCCCTGACGTGCTATGTAAAGTTGGAGCTGTTTCCTAATTATGTGCTGTAGCATGTCAAAAAAAGATACTAAATTAGACTTACCTGCTCCATTTGCTCCAATTAGTACGTTTATAGGGTTTAAGTCAATGGTTGCTTGTTTTATGGATTTGAAGCCAGATAGCTCGAGCCTTCGTAACATAAAACTATTCTACAACTAGACAACTGGTAATACCCCTAACAACTGTAGACAATTATTTTAAGCTACCAGACAAAGAAAATCAGCGAAATCAAAAAAATACATAAGTCACAGTTCAGACAGCTATACTCCTCTTCTAAGCTGTAATGACTAACGGCGGGGCATCTTTCTGAATTATCAATGTGTGTTCAAAATGAGCTACAGGGCTTCTATCTTTAGTTTTAACAGTCCAACCATCTTTAGCTTTATAAACTTGCCCTTTACCTGTGGTAATAATGGGCTCAATAGTAATAACAGCACCTTCTTTTAAACGCTGCCTTAAGCGCCAATCATATACATTAGGTATTTCAGGTTCTTCATGGATGCTTTTGCCAACACCGTGACCTGCTAAAGTAGGAATTACATTAAAACCTTGCTTCTTAACTTCTTTTTCAATATTGTGCCCTATTTTGTTAATTCTGCAACCAGCTTGTGCTAAATTTATGGCTTTTTTAAGAGTTTGATCGGCACAATCACTAAGACGTTTTAGGTGTGGTTGTACTGGTGGTATAAGTACTGTAATAGCAGTATCCACTATATAACCATTTAATTCAGGCGTTACATCTAACTTAACTACATCTCCAGCTTTGATAATGCGTTCATTAGGAATGCCGTGAACTGCTTCATCATTTATACTTATAAGTACCGTTTTGGGAAAACCGTAGATAATTTTAGGAGCAGAGCGGATACCGTGTTTTTTGAAAATACCCTCGGCTATGTTATCTAGCTCTATAGTTTTTACACCAGCTTTGGTATTGGCTTTTAGGGTGGTTAGGGTTGCTCGAGCAACCCTTCCTATATATTTCAAGGCTTCTAAATCACTTTGATTTTTAATGGACATGAGTATATCTATGTTAACGCATAAATTTTTATTTGATTAATATGATCAGCAAATCCCTTTATGGTAGTAGCTAAACCATAAAAAATGCGCCTGTCTACACAGGCGCTAAAGGGGGTAAAAGGGGGGCAATGCTAGATGCATTATTAAGATAATAGAAGGGGCGCTTTCTAATTCTTATTGGTCACAGAAAACGTCGTCCACGAGCCATAAATGATCCTTTTGAGGAAAATTTAGGTAGGAGTGCAAAGGCTTTGTGAATACTTTAGGTGCTTGTAGTCCAATAATAACGCCTCCATATAAGCTCCGTAAAAAACAAAATAAAGGCTATCAAAGCAGGCCAATGCCAAATTGATATAGCTTGTTTAAGTGTCTTAGGGCTGTAAAAAGAGTTATCTAAGACTTCACCACCTGTCCGCTCAGCAATCTCTTTGAGTAAAGACATTCCTTCTTTTGCATCAAATTCGCTATTTAAAAAGCTTACTTCTCTTCTAGAGACAATTTCTGTACCACTAATAATTAATAATGGTCCACCTTTTGCAGATTTATCCAGTAAGCCCTCATAACGTCCCGGAGCAGTTTGCTCTAAAGGTACTTCTAAAGCATCGTATCTTGCCACTAGTTCCTCACCATTTATATATTCACCATTCTTAATAGCATCTACTACTACTTTTAATTGCTTTCCCTCCTCACTAACAGTAGCATTATACTCAGCAGGACGAGCTTTAAGCCAACGTATTACTGTGCCTAAAAGACCAGGTAACATTTCCCAGCTCTTTAAATCACCTGCCCAAGAACTAAGATCAGTAGTCAAGGCAGCAGTACGGCCTAGACCTTGGCGACTAATAGCTAAAATAGGCTCATTTTCTCCAGTGCTAATTAGCACTTCACTATCAGATTTTAACTCACTGGCAATGTATGCTTCTACATTTGGAAGTGAGCCTGCTCCCCTTGGCATCAGCGGATGAGGGTAAGCTTCAAGAGGGAAAGCTCCCTCTCTTAGCAAAGAGCGTTTAGCACTAAGTGCTTCATCAGCAAAGATACGAGGTAAGGTGCTTACCTCGAGCGCAGAGTAATAGCGCCCATTACCACCTTTAGCAATACTTGCTAGACGTTCAAAATCTGCTCTTTGCCCAATAGCAATAGTTGAAGTAGTAATACCCTTTTCATGAGCAAGCTGGGCAATTTGAGCAAAATCGGTACCTTCATCTTTTCCAAAAGGGCCACTACCATCATAAAGCTGTCCATCGGAAAGGATAATGATGTGCTTAATAGCTGCTTCACTAGCACTAAGCTCATTTATAGCACTTCTGTAAGCAGGAGCTAAAACCGTACCACCTTCAGCAGAAACATTCAAAGTAGCACTTTTCATTTCTTGCTTTCCCCTTTCAGTAGCCTTACGCAAGTGAAAAATCCATTTTTCTTTATCACTAAAAGTAATTAGCCCCAGTAAATCTTCTCTATAGGCTAGTTCAATTACATCAATAGCACCCTGCTTAGCTAGCTCTATCTTGTTAGGATTACCTGCTGACATAGATTGTGAGCTATCAAGTACCATGATCATAGCTACCAAAGGCACAACTACATCTGAACGTAAATCAGTGTTTACAGGCAGCACTTCCTCAATAGGAGTACGGTACCAGTTACCAAAACCAAAACTTGTTGGTCCTCCTGTCATCATTAGGCCACCACCATCTTTGACATATTGCCTCAGTAGCTCTAGTTGTCCAATAGTAAAGCTTCCTGCTCCCTCACGCAATATAATTGCGCCATAAGGTAAAAGACCTTTGACGTCACTTACCGTTCCTTGAACAACATTAAAGCCTTGAACGCCCAACAGTTGTGTCATAGCTAAATCATTAATAACTAGTAGGGGATCATCTTGATTAACACTAATGTTAGCTAGAGCGCTATCATCTATTAAAGGCTGCTGGGCCTTAGTGCTTAAGCGAACATCTAATGCTAAATTACTTTCGTTAGCAGAAAAATTAAAAGGTACTACTGTACGCCCTTTACTCAACTCGAGCACCTTTTGAGGCAACTCTTCACCATTTAGATTTACTTGCAGTGTAGCTTCAGTTTCCAAATCACTTTCTATTACAGCTATAGCTTTAACAGCCTCTCCCTTACTAACCTGCTCTGGAGCTATTAGCTCGAGCCTAATGTTTTTACGTGAAGGAACAAAGTAAGTATCTACAGGTATATTAGGTAATGCTGCAAGAGTATTACCTAAGGATGCAGCACCATCGCTAAGTAGCAAAATACGGCCTGCATTGTTAGCCTGAGCCACCTGCAAGGCTTTTGAGATGTCTGTCTCATAGGTTTGCAAAGAAGTAATAAGTTCTTCAGGGTCAACTTCTTGTATAGAGCTTATATCTCCAGCAAAAATAAAAATTTGCGATTTGGGAAATTTGGAGAAGTCAAATTGCTTAAGAACTTCTAGAGCATCATTACTTACACTTTCAGAAACATCTACTAATACAAAAATACTCTTGCTTGGTTTGATTATCTGTGGTTGCGCTAGGGCAATGATTAGGAATGCTAAGGTTAGTGCTCGAGTCAATCCAAAAACAGTCTTGGGTAGGAATAATAGTAAAAAAATCCCTAGCAGTAACCAAGGAAAGACGAAGCTAAGTCCCATACCTTAATATTATGCCATAGATCTATCTTGAAACATGTTTCCTTTTATGCTAGCCTAATCTAGAAATGATCTAAGCACCTCAAATTCAAATCCTTTTTGTTGAATTGCTCTTTACCTGTGGAGGTGTTGTAATGATCAAGTACATTTAGTTCTTACTCCATTTATCAAAATTTAAGTTATTGACTTTGAGGTAGCATTTTTACTTGTTAGGTCAAAGTCAAATTATGAGTGATTTAAGTTTATCCCTCGAGCACTCCCAATAAAAGAAAGGGCAAACTATGAGAAAATTGACGTATTATGTGGCCTGTAGCGCCGATAAGTTTATTTGCCACACTGACGGTTCAGTGGATGGTTTTCTAACTGAAGGAGAACACTTATCTGATTTATTTAAGCTATTTCCTGAAACGTTCCCAACACATTTACGTGAGATATTGGGCATTCAGGGTAATAATAGAGTTTTTGATACAGTTTTGATGGGACGTAACACGTATGAGGTTGGTCTGAAAGAAGGAATAGCTAGTCCTTTCTCGAGTTTAAAGCAGTATGTTTTCTCTAACTCTATGAAAAACAGTCCACATAAGGAAATAGAGCTGGTCAGAGGAAATGCTCTTCAATTCGTTAGTGAACTAAAGCAAATCTCAGGAAAGAATATCTAGCTTTGCGGCGGTGGAAAGTTAGCTTCAGCACTTTTTTCTGAAATTGACAGTCTTATTTTAAAGATTAATCCTTTTTTAATGGGATTAGGTATTCCGCTTTTTTCTGATTGCGTTGAGCAAACAGCTTTAGAATTGGTTGATAGTAAAATCTATCCAAATGGTTTCATGTTGCTTCACTATCTCTTAAACCCCTAAGATTATACTTCAACAGATATGTCTAATAGTGCTAAACAAAGCCAATTCAATGTTTTTAAAACTACCCCAAAGACGTCCCGATTTCTAGATCTTTCTCTTTTTATAGTTAACACTATATTTGTTGTCTGTATCGTGAGCCTTTCTATTTTTAGTTTGTTTGCACAATATACAAATTATGGTGGAGGCATCAATTCTGCCTTAGAGGAAGAAAATCATGCCCTCGTTCTAATTTACTCTGGAGCTTGGGATTTTGCAGTCGTAAAAACCTCGTCTTTATTCTTAGCATTCTTACTTGTCTTTTCAGGTTCTTTATATATTCTAAAAACAGCTGACAAAAAGTTTTCATTTTTTACTGATGATATGGCCCGTGCGGGACAGTTTGAAATAAGTTTTCCCGGTCTGGCCATGATTCTACTCGGGGTACTACTGATTGCCCTAACACTTTTTTATGGACCAACCGTTGATTATTCAGTTCCCGTGACGGTGGGTGATACACCATCTAGCTAGAAGCCAAAGAATGATTGCTTTAACTCTTTCAAATTTGATTTAACTAAACACAGCAAATTTGATTTAACTAAACACAGCAAAGTAGATTCGTAGCAATAAAGTTTTAAATGTCTCGAGCATTCTACTCTCTCACAAGAAGTTCACAAAATCAACTGATAGAATGCCGTCCATTGATGGGCTATAAAATAGCCATATTATATAATAAGATAGCCTATGGATTTTCGCCTAAAACTGTTAGGTGTCCCAAAGGTAGATCTAAAGAGTGGGGCTTCTGACCTCCCATTAGATAAGCCTACTTCACTTCTTTACTACTTGGCGCAAAGAGGTGATTGGGTAAGCCGCAGTGAATTGGCTTTCTTGTACCGCCCAGATTCTCCTGAGAAAATAGCACTTAGCAATGTAAGGTTGTATATTCACAGAGTTAAAAAATATCCTTGGACTGACCCCCTTGAAATTGAGAAATTTCGTATAAGATATCGAATTAAAACTGACGTACAAGACTTTAATAGCGCCATCAAACAAGAAAATTGGACCAAAGCCCTCGAGCTTTACCGTGGTCCTTTTCTAGAAGGCATTAATTTGCATGAGACTGCTGCTTATGAAACTTGGCTCGAGCTAGAAAGACAAGACTTAAGTAGAAAATGGCGCTTAGCTATACTGAAGCAAGTCAAACTGCTTGAGGACAAGCAGGACTATACTGTTGCAGAGCAATCAATTGAGCCACTCCTAAGAACTAACCCTCTTGACGAAGAAGCCTTACAGAATTATCTTCATATTTTGATTGCAATGGGTAAACACACTCAAGCCTTTGAGGCTTACAAGGCTTTCCAAGAAGAATTAAAGCAAGAGCTGGACATTGAACCATTGGAAGCTACTCAGGCACTACTAGAAAACATTGAACAGAGCAAAGTCATACAGACTCAGCAAACACAGCTAGTGCCAAAATCCCACTTGCACAATTTACCTACTCAAACCACACGTTTTGTGGGACGTAAACAGGAACTTAAGCAGCTTGTTGAATACATTGCTAATCCCGATTGTCACCTGCTTACAATAGTTGGTTTTGGTGGCATTGGCAAGACGCGCCTAGCACTGGCTCTAGCTGAGCAAGAGCTAAAGTTTTTTCCTGATGGTGTTTGGTTCATTCCTTTGGCTGGGCTTAGTTCAGCAGATTTGTTAGTTTCAAGTATTGCTGGGGGTTTAGGTTTTACTCTTCTAGGCTCAAAAGATCCAAAAAAACAGCTTATTGATTTCCTGCAAGATAAAGAGTGCCTCCTTCTGCTAGATAATTTCGAACATTTAGTTAAGGGTGTGGGTTTATTGCAGGAGCTGCTCAATGGTGCACCAAAACTAAAAATTTTGGTTACCTCGAGGGTTGTGCTAGAGCTAAAAGGTGAATGGATTTTTGACCTTGATGGACTTTCTTATCCCCCTGAAGGTACTGAGGGCCCTTTAGAACAATTTGATGCTGTCAAGTGTTTTACCCAATACGCAAAGCAATTCTCAAAAACGTTCCCAGCAAATGAAGATACTTTTGAAGCTATTGCCGTACTTTGCCGTAAAGTGGAGGGGTTGCCTTTAGCACTAGAACTAGCTGCTACTTGGATTCGCGGTTTGAGTGTGTCAGAAATGCTTAGTAAACTTGATAAAAGTTTTGATTTATTATCGAGCAAGTTGCATGATTTGCCCCAAAGGCATCGCAGCTTACGTACCGTTTTTGACCACTCTTGGCAGCTACTTACTGAAGAGGAGCAAAAAGCACTAGCGAAACTTTCGGTATTTCAAGGAGGTTTTAGCTTAGAGGCTGCTGAAGAAGTTGTCAAAGCGCATCTAGCTTTGCTTCTTAGCTTAATAAACCGCTCACTTATAAAACGTGACCGAGAAAATCGCTATTCTATTCATGAACTTATTAGACAGTTTGCTGTAGAGAAAGCAGAAGAAAAAGTTAGGGTACAAACGAGAGGTTTACACAGTATCTATTACCTTAATCTGCTCAATAACTTAGTAAAAGAAGATAAATCACCACCTACTCTTCTTATGCCAGATTTAAATAATCTCCGTAGTGCTTGGCACTGGGCTGCAGAGCAACAAGATATAGAAATACTTAGTAAAAGCGTGGAGCCAATGAGAATTTTTTATGAGGCAAACGGTCAATTCCACGAGGGGATTGAACTATTTGGTAAGGTGCTAGAATATGTGCCAGCAGATCAACCTCAGCAACAAGCACTAGCAGGGCATGTTCTCATTTCTCGAGCTTGCTTACAAAATTGGCTTGGACTTTATGAGCAAGCCATTGAAGAGACAGAACGTGGCTTAGCACTTGTTGAACCATTGGGTGAAAACACTACCCTTATTTTAGGGCTACATACATTGGGGCACATTGCCTTTCGTACAGGTAAGTTTGCCTCAGGCAAACCCCATTTGGAAAAGGCCCTCTTACTAGCGAGAAAGAATAATAATCCTTTAGATATCATGAAAATTCTAGCAACATTGGGGCTTGTTTATACTTGGCTAGACCAATTTCCTGAAGCTAATACAGTCTTAGAAGAGGCTTTTAGCTTAAGCCAGCAACTTAATAAGCATAATGTGGTTTTTGAAAGTCTAATAGCCTTGGCTATTTTAGATATTATGAGTGATTCTTATGAATCAGCTTGTGCACGTTTAGAAAGAGGACTAGAAATTACTCATTTACATGGTTTCCAGACCTATCAAAGTCATCTACTTTATAATCTTGGTCGAGCGCTTGCTGGACTAGGGAAATATGAGGAGGCCAAAGCTCGTTGCAAGCAGGCACTAGCTATTGGAAAACAAACTAAAGACCCACTTGCCCAGATGTGGCCATGGATGTTTCAAGGCCGTATTGCGACTGCTGAAGGAGACTTTAAAGGTGCTGAGGAACACTTTGCTCGAGGTTTTAGTATAGCTTGGCAAGCAAATCAAGTTGATTTTTTATTACCTTCTATAACCTACCTAGCAGAATTGCGTTTGGAGCAAAACAGAACATCTGAGGCAGCCGAGCTTTTAGGTTTAGCTCTTCAGAGCGCTCCAGCAATCCCCTTAGTGAAAAGGTGGGTCCAACCTGCTTTGAGTAAGCTTCAGCAGCAGCTTTCTCCTGATGTGCTAGAAGATGCTTTGAAGCGTGGTCAAATGCTTTCGCTCGAGGTACTGATAAATAACCTTCAAAAATCCACTGTCTAAAATCCCTAAGCAGTGGAAAGTTTTTGTGAATATCACTGGAGTAATTAGTGCCTACAAGAAGTTAGTAGTTAGCAAATAACATAATTAAGCCCTACTATAGATGTCCATAAGTATCTTGCCTTATCAATGCGAGGAGTGTCATCCTGAGTCCTTACGAGGGTAAACTCCGTGAAGGATCTTACTGCATTACGTTGCGAGATACATTCATCGTTTACCCTTGTAAGGGCCTGCTCCTCAGTATGACATATACTTTACAGGAAGGCGTTTTCGCTTTAGGAAAAGATTTTTCTGGCACACTATAACTTATAACTTCTATCTACTACCTACTGTTCAAGTTCCGACAAAAGCCCTTCCCTTTGGTCAAGGGCAAACTGACAAGCATCTATTTATGCCTAGGTGTCTATGTTTCTAGCTGAAACGTTGGTGAAACGCTAGTCTGAAAGAATAGTGCCATAAGCACTGTCGTCTTTTTAAAAGGCACAGAATTACTCAAAAACAAAGCAGACTTTTTAGGAGGAATGTAATGAAGCTTTGCCCTAGCACTATTCTTTTTCGACATACTCTAAGTCTTACAATTGTCGTGTGGACTATAATTTCCTGTACTGGGGGGGGTAGCAAGAATCCTTCAAACCCCTCAAATCCTACAACTCCAACTGGGGGACCTTCTTTTGTTATCAACAGTCCAAAAGAAGGTAGCAGTATAGCTGGAACTGTTTATTTCTCTGCCCAACCATTTAATGCTAGTCAAGTAACGAGTGTCAATTTCAAGGCCGAAAACACTGATCTTGGCACTGATACCACTGCAAGTGACGGCTTTAGGGTTTTTCTAAATTCCAAAGACTTTCCTGAAGGTAAATTGACCTTGACAGCAACTTTAAAGGGCAAAAACGGTAAAACCTCTACTCAAAACATTGCTGTTACAAATATACCTTCTCCTCCATCAGAATCAACAGTTACTACTGAAGGTGCAGCACTTGGTACAACAGAAGCTAGTGGTGCACTTAGCACACTTGCCATTCCAGCAGGTGCAGCAGTGGGGAGTAACGTCAAGTTTGAAGCCAAAACAAAAGAAGAGGTAAAAGCTGCTACAGGTGTAGATTATGATGATCTGGGGGTGACTTTCTTAGGGGCTCAAGAAATCAGTACTAGCAAACCTCTAGAGTCACCTGTCGCAGTTACTTCTGGTGGTTTTGGCCCAATGGTTCAGCCCAATCAAATTGTTGTGAATTACATGATTGCTCCAGATACAGATGATGATGGTGTGGGTGAATTGATGGTCGCTAACACAGCTAGTGTTACTCCAAGTGGAGACATTATATCTGACCCTATCCCCAAAATTCAGCTTGGTGCAAACACAGTTACAACTAGCTTTGGAACAAATACCCTACACACGCTGCAAAATGGAACTATTAGTGGTCCACCTGGTACATTTATTGAAGTTGAAGCGACGGGCTTTAACGCGCTCTCACTCTTTGGCAATGTAGCACTATTCAAATCATCGGTAGACGGCACTGAAATGGAATTGCCAGCAGTAGTCAACAACCATTATGAAGATGAGAACGCCGTTCCGACTATTGGCTTTTACATTCCACCATTACCTGCAGGCGCTGCCACTGTGACTTTGCAAAACACCAGCACAAACGAAAAAATTCAACCTATCACCATCACCATCGAAACGCCCCCTGCACTTAGCGAGGCACCTGCTGTCATCATCGACCAAACGCTAGCCGATATAATCACGACTCTCTCAAATGAACCAGAATGGGTAGAGGGAATTAATCAGTTTTCAGAGGCTCGAAGCATTTTCGCTGAACTGAGTGATAATCCCACAGCTGAGGAAGAGCAAGCTTTACGCAGTATCGCAAGTTTTATTGCCAACTCGAACGTAGGCGATCTTCTAAACCAAATTGAGGCTAATAGCCCAGGTAATCTAAGTGTCCAAGAGTGTTCTGTTTTCCACTTTCTCTTGTTTGGGAGCATTACTGTGATGGGCGCAGTTATTGCAACCCTAGGAGCAATCGCATTTTCTCTTGCCACAGGTGGTATTGGTGGCATCCTCCTAGGTTCAGTAGGAATAGCCTCCTTATCTGGTGGTTCGTTTTTTATGGGCATTGGTACAACTGGTGGTCTCACCACTTATATCGACTGTATATCTGACCTACTTGATCCTCCCCAAACCTGTCTTCCTCCCTACACACCAGAGACACTGCCACCAGGTGGATTGTCACCTGCAGGCTTACATGCCCAACAAACATCATCTAGTAGTATGACTGGCATGGGCTCCATCTTTCCACCGGGCGGTGACGGCTGCGGATCAGCGATAGGTGGTGGAGAAAACACAAGTAGTAGTAGTTTGCAAACACAGCAAACAGGCATAGATGATTTTACAGGTGACTTGGCAGGAAGATTTGTCGTCAAGGTATTCTTTGCCGGTGGAAACTCTGTGCCGTTTACAGGTATTAGTGACTCGAGCGGCTACTTCTATATTCCTACAATTCCTGCAGACCAGCCCTTCCAAGCTATTGCTATAGATAGACTTACAGGTAAGACACGTATCTTTGAAGGCACTGGACCAAAGGTGGGTCGCTCTGTGTTTATGTACTTTGATTTTCTTAGTGGAGAGGGTAGCGCAGTCCCTACAATTAGCTACAATAGCAACACCCAAGATAGCTTGGGGGATGTGGATATATATCTATTTGAAGGTAAAGCAGGTGACCTTATCAAACTTGCTATTTTTAGTGGACTTCCAAGAGACCCTGATCACCTAAATTACAAGTTGGTTGATCCTAATGGGCAAACTTTTGGAGGTTCATCGTTTGGTGCAGGAAATTTACACGACACCATAGTTTTTGAACTCGAGCTTGATGGCCTTTATAGCATTAGCATAGATGGTAGCAATGCTAGTGGCAATTACACCTTGGGTCTTTTCGAGCTTGGCTCGCCAAAGCCAATTGCTTCTGGTGAAACAGTATCGGGTAGCCTTGATACATTAGGGGAACAACACTATTACAGCATTTCCGGTGTTGCAGATAACAAGCTCGAATTTACAATTAGCCATGGACAAAGCTCTGATTTGTTTGCAGAGCTTACAGTTCGTGAACTAAAAAGTGGCTTTGAATTCTATAATGCACCTCGCCGTAGTAGAATCGAAACAGGTGTAAAAAATAGGTCCAGAACGGCTACTTATAAGTTACCAGAAACTGGTGGGTATATCCTCGAGGTGCTTTTAGGTGATCAGTTTGCCACTGACATAAATAGACACTTGGGATCCTATGAGATCAAAGTGGAACTGAAACCTTAATTGATTAAAGTGATTTGGATCATTTGATGAAGCTTAAATGTGCTTATGCCATTTTGGTAGTTCTGTTTTGCTTAACTGGTTGTGAGCAAAACGCCCCCTTTCTTGCTCTAGTACCTGATGGTCTAGCAAGTTCCTCAAGTTCTATTACTCTTTCATTAGATGGTAGGTCTGTTTGGGTAGTCAATCCAGACGCCAATTCGGTCACACAAATTAATCTAAGCAACTTAGAAGCTGATGTACCTATTTCAGTAGGTCGTGAACCTTGGGCAATAGCTGTAACACCTTCAGAGCAAGTGGTGGTTATGAATCGTTTAGATGGCACGCTGAGTATTCTCGAGCAAAACCAACTCGTAGCCACTGTTGAGGTGGGACCAGAGCTTGGGGGGCTGGCCTTATCACCTTCGGGTACATTGGCTTATACTACAGTCTCAAGTAGCAATGAAGTTGCTGTTGTTGATCTTACCAATAGAACAGTGATTGATCGTTTACAAGTTGGACACATACCTTGGGCTATTGCTGTAACTGATGATGGTGATGCTGAGGATCAAGATGAGCAAGCCATCGTCACACACCACCTAGCACGACTTAATTCAAATGGCAAAGAAGCAACCAATGATGGAAAAGAAGGTTGGTTGACTGTCATTGATTTGGATGGTGGCACAAGTGAAGTAGTGTTACCCTCCTATGAATTTGGCTATCCAAATGTCCTTGAAGGACTCGCAATTTTTAAGAGTCAAGTTTTTGTTAGCCACTTGCTAAATCGTCCTGAGCTGCCTAGAAATTTTGAAAATACTGTTTCGGCTGCTCTCTCGAGACTATCCCTTACCAACTCTTCTGGAGTAATTAAGCAACAATTGCATATCAATGATACTGATTTCTCAACTCCTGTAAATTTCCCACGTGCTGTTGCTATTTCACCTGATGGGAAAACAGCTTATTTAGTGCTCGCTGGTACTAATTCTGTTATGGGTGTGGATCTATCTATTCCTGAAAAGCCAAGCTTAGTTGGATTTTGGCCTGTTGGTGCTAACCCCCGCGGCATTGTCCTAGATGCTGAGGGATTACGGGCTTATGTAATGAATTATCTGTCAAGGGATATCAGTGTGCTTGACCTTAGCAATACAACATATCGCCCTGAGCTTGTACGCATTCTTGTAGCTCCAGAAACTCTTTCAGAAGAAATGCTTGTTGGTAAAAAGCTTTTTAATAATGCTAGTGATCCACGCTTGTCTCGCTTAGGGTGGATATCATGTGCGTCATGTCATCCCGATGGCGGTTCTGATGGCACAACTTGGATAACACCAGAAGGGCACAGGCAAACTATGCCTTTGTGGAGCTTAGAAGGAACTGCCCCCTTTCATATTTCAGCCTCTCGAGACGAGCTACAAGATTTTGAAGACGATATTGAAACGCTCATGAATGGTGTAGGCCTAGCACCCAGACAGGCCAATCGCTTATTAGGACAACCAAATGGTAACATCTCAAATGATCTAGACGCCTTAGCTAAATTTGTTCTTACAGGTATTCGTGTTCCTAGAGCAGCACCTGTCAAGCCAGAAGTGATAGCAGAGGGACGTCGTGTTTTTGAGCAGGCAGGCTGTACAAACTGCCACAGTGGTTCAAATTGGACCCGTAGTCATTTGCCTAAAGAAGTGGGTTTACTTGCTCCTTTTGGTGAACTCGAGGTTAAAGCTGTATTAAATGATGTAGGCACTTATAATTCTAAGATTGACGTGCTTGGCAAAAATGGTTTCGACATTCCTACGTTACTAGGAATTCATGCAACTGCCCCCTATCTTCATGATGGCTCAGCTAGCACACTTGAAAACATCCTAACTAATCCAAATCATGTACCTGCTCTACTAACGCAAGACAAGAAGTCAGCCCTAGTAAATTTTTTAATGTCAATTGATGATTTATCAGAAAGTTTTGAATGATAACTTTTGACAATGCGCTGTAATAATAAAGCAAACTAAAAATGGATTAGAAATGGGTGTTTTTTAGACATTATAGCTGTTCTAAAGTAAAAATACTAAGTTTCTTCAAGAAACTTAGTATCTCATTCATTTTGTCTTGTAAAAATATGTGACGTTTAGGAAGGTTAATAATACCCTCCTCATGAACTTTCGTTTAAGGAACGTAAACAAAAAGGTGTTGACCAATAGGGTTAGTAACCGCTCCTGCCTTTAAGTTATCACGCACTGTTTCTGGACTTGCATTAGGGTGTTCTTCCATATATAAAGCAGCTAACGCTGTAACGGCAGGAGCAGCAAAGGAAGTTCCATCACGTGTACGACTTGTCCGTCCCTCTACTTTCAGATTAACTCCGGGAGCTAAATAATCTGTCACCTGGCTGCTAAATCCTGCTTTCTCAAGTTGAGAAACATTAAAAGGTGTGACTGCACTGTCGGGCAATCTAGAAGCACCTACTGCTAGCACATTTGGGAAATCTTCTTGATAAGTGGCCGGATAATGTGTATTCTCTAAGGATCCCCCATTCCCTGACGAGGCCATAAAAAGCGTATCTGACATGGCCCTTTCTGCTTTCTTGAGCAAGAATTTCAAGGCACGGTCTTCACCAGTAGGGCTAATACTGAGTGGGATTTCTGTTGTACCAAAGCTCATATTCACTACATCTGGGGCATTAGTAAAGCCATTATGTGCGTAAATGAATGCCTTAAATATATCCACACCTTCGCAATCACCATTACCTTTGCAAACCTTAAACATAATCCTATTAGCATTAGGGACAAGTACATCGATAATTCTAGAAACTATAGCTCCATGTTTATCTAAAGCACCGGGAATTCCACACTTATAGTTGTCTCTAACATCACTTTCAGCAGAGCGATCAATATTAGGTACAGGCCAGTGAGGTGTTGTTAAATTACGAGAAGCTGAATCATCATATGAACCACCAGTATCGAGAATGGCTATATCAATACCAGCGCCACGACTACTAGTACTATTAATTTGTAGGAAGTTGCGTAGCTTAGATACATTAATATCTTTAGAGATTTTAGATGCGTCATCTAAATCATTCATTGTGCCCTTATCACAAGTAGGATCATTAGATCTTTGACCACTAGAAGCATAAGCAATGTTAGGTCCTACCACAATAGACCTATTTTTCAATTTACTTGCATTACAAGTTGTCAGGCCAAAAATTAAGCAAAGTGCTTCTTGAAAATCATTAACAACAGTAGCAATTTCTTTTGATCGAACGTCAAAAGCTATTAAACAAAGGGCTCTGGCCTTGTTTTCAATTCTAGACTCTGGATCAACAGTTCTAGGAGTGCCATAGAAGTCCACAACTTCTATTCTTCCTACAGATGGTCTCTGATCCTCAATCATTCTCTTAAGGGCTGTAGGATTAATCTCATTTCCGCTATAAGAGTAAAGACTAGGCTTTCTAGAGTTGTAGCAAGGTAATATTACCACTATTTCTTCATCTACCACTACAGGTTTTGGCGGCTTATTTCTACCTAAAGTTTCAAGTTCTTGATTAGTAGGTTCACTAAAAGTTCTAGGGTTTTGTAGGCTCGAGCAACCAACAATAAGCCCTGTGATCATAAGTATAGCTAAATATTTTTTTATCATTAAAATCCTCCTAGGAAATAATAATTTCTATTAAAGTATGAAAAAACTTTTTGGTGTTTGAACTGATTTCCTTGTAAACTCTTCATTTTGTACTTTGTTAGTTTATTTTGAATGACGTTAAGAGGGCGTAAAATCACAGTCCTAGTAGGATTTACAGGGGTATCCGCTTTATTAACCTATGAGAATCACAATGATTTTTTCATTAACGCCTTTCAATAACTACTTAAGGGCAATGTTGACAAGTGATATCATTTGATATGTATCCGTCCTCAAAAACAGATGACTCATTAACAAAAATATCTTGTGAAATTTCTTTGCTTGCACCAGTCTCTCTATCGATTACGGTAGCGGTAATAGTGCGCCAACCTGACGAATCAAAATCCATCTCGATAGGAGTGTTTACACCTAAAGATCCATCTACATCGGAAGACCATGTAATGTCACAACAGTTGTTAGATTGGCTTCCTTGTAAATCAAAATGTATACTTTCTTCAACTGAAAGATTGTCATAACGCAAGGGGCTGCTTCCGCTTGTGCTACCCACAGTACCCATAGAAGCATTTAAACTAAACCCTTGATTTTGCTGCAGCTCATCAACTTGCACTTCATAGGCTATGGAAACTGTGCCGGCTATACCACCATCTGTAGCATCTATAGCGTGTGCCTCAACTATAAATATTCCCGTGCTATTAAAACCAAAGTCTATTTTCTGCTTGTCTTGCTGTTTGCTATCAGTAATTTTTCCTTGCCCTACGTATGCACCGTCTAAGTACCAAAATACATCATACTCGGCAGTTGCTGGATCAAAAATAAACTCACAGCCGCTAACATCTCCCCAGTTGGTAACATCTGCTGTGAAGGTAGATATTCCCCCAATTCCACCAACATCTGGCTCGACAATAGTGTAGCCAAAACAGCGTGACACTGCACTACCATGGAATTGGTCTATAACCTCAATTTCAAAGGTTTCCCTAACAGGTTTGCCAGAGCTATCAGTAACAAGCAAAGTAATGGTTTGTAGCCCTACTTGATCAAAGGTTACCTCGAGTTCATGAACATTCTGGTTGCTAGTACTGCCCAAGTCTCCCTCAAGGTTTGATTCATATTCAACAGTGCAGCAACTTGCGCCATCTTGATCGTCATAAGTGTTGACCTTAATAAACACAGGAGCAAATTGAATCACCCGCTCAGGGTCATTATGACCATCATTAACACTATGATTATCAATAGTAATGGACTGAATAACAGGTGGCGAACCCGAAGCTTCTACAATCGTCCATTGCTTATCAAAGATTTTGGTTAGCGGATATGACTGCTGCCATACAAATAGGTCTAGCTCAGCGTAAACATAGCTATCTATACCGAAATACAAACCCCAATTAGGGTTACCCGGATACTGAGCCTCGAGCAACACATAAGCACCAACATCAGCTGACATACCCACAATACCGTTAAGCAAGAGTGCGCCCTTGAGGGCAACTCGGGCTTTAGCGTCCATTGAACCTGAAACTTCAGGGTCATCTGCATTAAAACTTTTGCTGACACTTCTATGGGTACTCCATGAACCATTCTCAAATGTTAAGCCTGCTTCTGCTGTAAAGGACTGTTCAACATGGTACTCAAACGACACCTGAATGCTGCCATCTAACTGCAAATCAATAGTCACTCTAGGAACTAAAGCGATTAGAGGTGCAATTGGAATAGGAAGGAAGTACATTTCAAAAAGTGGAATGGTTTTGTCTACAGTCTTACCTAGCTCACCAATCACACTAACCTCGAAGGTTTCTTCAAAAACGAATGCCGAATCAAAGAAAATATCTGTGCACAAAAAGCCACACTCAAAAACAGCTTCTGCAGTTGCGTTTAATGTTAATGTGCCTTCAATACGTACCTGATCATTTGTTGTGGCATGGTTGCCATCTAAGTCAATTACCACTACATTTATGTTGATAGGCGCAATAGGCAAAAGGTCTACAGCCTGCAAGCTAAGCTGTGACACACTTGGCGTAGTCATGGTTACGCCGGGTTGCAACGGTATGAAGCGCTCGAGATCAGCCATACCCAAATCACGCTTTACATTAAACCCACCCGAGGCTATAAGCTCTTTAAGATGCGCCTGCTCTGTCTTAACAATAAGTTTATTATCTCTATGGCGAATGCTAGTAACGCGACGCATAAATCCGTGTGGTGCACGTGGGGTTGGCTTGCTGGCCAAAATACTACCAACTTCTAGTCGTTGTAAGCCTGCTACTGCATTGTCAAACACCATAGTGCCACTTGGACGGATCTCAGCAAGTTCAGCTAACATAAAGGGATCAACAGGGATAACCGAATCCTTAAATTCACCTGTAAACCCAGCAATCTCTTGACGTTCTGACAGTGAAACCGCAACTCCAAGGTAGTACATAGCCATAGGTCTCATAGCCCCATCAAAATGCAATGTACCCTGACCGCTTAGCAATGGTCCAATGTGTGTATTAATAACTTCAGCTTGGGTGTAGGCTCCTGCAGAATCTCGAAATGTAGACTCTTGACAAGGGAATGTTGCTTGCTTAAATGCTGTAAAAGCTGTAGCAACTTTTGTTCCAGTGAGAGATGGTAGTAAAATCCCTCGCCCAGTCAGGCTGTCTTCATTGCAAACAGCTTTTAATTGCACCTCTCCATTAAGCATGAACTGTGTGCCAATCAGAGGCCCGGTCAGTGATTTTTTTCTGCCAACACCAATAAAGGACCATACAATTTTTGTATTGGACTGCTTAACAGCAGCTGTTCCTAGCATAAAGCGAGTACCATCTGAGGTTTTGAGAACTCGAGCCTTAAGCTGCATCCCCTTAAAGTCAAGCTCATTTACATTTTCAGAGGCACTGATTAATACACCTTTAAAGGTACGATCTCGTTTAGTTTTGGCCCTAAACTCGAGAATCACAGGCTGAGGGGAATTTGTTTGCTGTGTTATCAGACTACTTGCCCCAAGACGATTAGTAATTGTCATATCTACTTCAGCTTCGAGTTCACCGTTGTCATCAATGCCTGAAGTCAATTCTTCAAAACCGTCTTCTGCTGGAGGGGGTGTTGCACTTCTGCCTCCACTACTGCAGGCGCTTAGTAATACAACAAGGGTAATAGTGATCAGAATAAAAATAAATTGTTTGATTTGTATTGTCATGATAATCTCCTTAGATTTATTGATTGGCTTTGCTTTGACTAAATGCCGTTTGCAAAACCTGATAATAAAGATAGAAGCTTCTCCCTAATTCGCCCTTAACTAGAAAATGGCTTTCGTGCTAGAAGAAAAGCTTCTTGTAACCCTTAGGAAATCGCATGTTACCAATAGTGAGTTAGCTAAAACAGATTCTGACTCTAACTTTTTCTGTGGCTAGTGAGTATAGTATATCTTCGTTTTGATTAAGTTTCCCCTAACCCCTTATAGGGGCAGATTTTCTCAAACACATGCTCACAAAGGACTCTTTTGCTAAAATGGTGCGCACGGCGCACCCTACTAGAAGGTATTTTTTAGAATTTTAGCATAAAAAACCTACCCTTAAGAGCTTTGGGAAAAGGAGGTAATAACAAGTCCCCCTTTGAAAAAGGGGGACTTAGGGGATTTACCTATGAGATTCAGCCTTATATAAAGAAGACATAGAATCCGTTAGAGCTAGGTAAAAGCACACTCTTTATCTTTTGCAACACTTACCTTATTGCCTCTCGTAAGCACCAATATCTAATATAGCGCTACCATTACTATCACCATCAACACTGCGGTCATTGCCAAGGTAGTCTTCGGTACCAGCAGCATAATTACCTTTACCATCATCAATACCTGTAGAGGTACTGTTAAGAGTGTAATTATCGTCAAGGTTACCAAGAACATTGTCAGCACCATTAGCATCAACGTAACTTACGCCAGCCGTAAAGTTATTAACAATGGTTGTACTACCAGCACCAGCATCAAAAACATCACCAGCATTAGAACGGTTAGTATCAAAGAAAACTTCTGCTGAGGCATCGTCCATATTAGTGTATAGGTCATTACCATCTATACCAGCATTGTTATTGGTAAACATACTATTGGCTATTTGCAGAATTCTAGAATCTTCACCTGTACTAAATATAGTAATAGCACCACCAACTAAGGTTGAATCATTATCATGGAAGGTATTACTATAGAGATTCCAACGACTATTACCATCAAAATTGAAGTCAATGTAGATAGCGCCACCACCATTAAATGAGGTGTTTTTGGTAAATAAGCTATTAAGCAACGTACCATCTGAATCTTCAGAGTAAATAGCACCACCAGCTTGGCTTGCATCATTACTGTAGAAGCCTAGTCTCTTTGCATCAGCACTTGAAAAGCCTAGGATCGAATCTTCTAAATATACCGCTCCGCCACGCCTAGCAGTGTTTTTATAGAACTTAATATTGTACAGGTCTGGTCTGGCACTCTCAAAGTAAATGGCTCCGCCATCACCTTGATTGTTAGCGCCATGTGCACGGTTATCGTAGAAGTGCAAATTATGCAGAGTAACTTCACACCATCTGTTAGCGAGAGGCGCATCACACATTAGACCTGCGCCTTGGTTACCAAAACCATCATCTGCGTGACCTTTTGTTATCTCAAAACCATCTAGAACCGTTTCATCAGAAAGAGCCTCAAAATTGTTAGGCATTCTAACAACACGTTCACTGTTATCACCATTATAAGAACCCAAACCTCCGTCATCTTGCTGAATGTCACCACTAAGAATGGTCCCATTGGTTACAGGGTCAGGGTTTCTTTGGTCACGCTGGGTTTCTTGTGTACCACCTACACCACCAGCACCTACACCATCAAAGCCACCATACACTTTGGTGCTATCATTATTGATAGTAAAAGACTCCGAATCAAGATTGTCTGTCTTATTAATGCCTTCATCAGGATAATGGGTTCCTGCAGCTACCCAAATTTCATCGTAACCTGCATCAAAAGTTCTGCCATTACAATGTGCTTGACTTGTACCATTACCTACACAATCAAGCGCATCTTGCAAGTTGTTGTAAGCATTTACCCAGCTTGTACCATCATTATTACCTGTAGCATCTTTATCTACTACAATAACGTTAGCTGGAAGAACTGGCACTGGCACTTGCCAATATGGTTGATAATAATCCCAAGGACCTTTTTGAGCAAAAACCTTCTGGTTGGTAGCAATGTTACGAGTTAATACTCGAGTAAACCCACTAGACACTTCACGTCTATAGGCAAAAAAATCTGCATAAGGAGTTATGTGAGGGTGACCTAAGTCGGGCTTTTTGGTTTCAGTGTCAATAACATTGGTAGTGAGGTCCTTCTTTTTGATTAAATACTTACCACCAGAGTTTGTTCTATCCTGCAAATACATCACAATACTACCATCATCACTAGCACTAGGATCACTCAGTTCATGAGATTTTGTTATAACAGTGGTGTAGGTATTAGCACTAACATCATATAAGAGCACACGCCAACGCACACCGGAATTTAAGTCTCTAATCAAGGCAATATAATCACCAGTAGCTGTGATGCTGGCTTGTCTTTGATTTTTATTACTTCTTAAGGTACTAATAGTGCAACTATTGGCTCCAGAATCATAATCACAAATTCTAATTTTACTAATGCCTGCATTGTTGTCCCTAGAGAAAACGACCCTAGTAGCATCAGCAGTCATAGAAACATCGTATTCATCCTTATTAGCAGTATTGGTTAAGTTAAATACAGCTAAGTTAGCAATATCAAATAGGAAGATGTCAAATCTACCAGAACCCGATTCAATCATGCTAGCTGCCACCCAGTTGCCTGTACCATCTACTGCTACTGATTGAACAGCATCACTACCTGAATAGACATTAACTTTACTATTATCACTTTGATTGGCTACCCATATCTGATAGGTTCCCACATTATTCTTACGGTAATACGCTAGGTAACCATATGCGCCTAGCAAAACTGACTGACTGGCTAACTCACTGTCTTCTTCTTCAGGTGCGGAAGCACCTTCTATATTGACCTCTTCATTGTTTAGGTCAACACTTTCTAATTCAATGGTGTCACTTGTAATCGCACGATTAGCATGGACAAGATCGGTACTATCAAAAACTGATGGAGCACTTTCTTCTACAGTTCTTTCTTCTGCAGTCACAACAGGGCTTGTTTGTTGGCAGGCCGCCAATACTAATAAGAATCCTAGTAATAATATTTGTAATAATAAAACTTTTTTCATTTTTTTCTCCTTAAGTGTTACAGCCCAACATTGCTGAGCAACACCCTTTGTACCGTTTGAGAGCAAAAAATCATTTAAGGTAAATGTTGTATTCATAAGGTCAAGCGTCATAGTTCTGTTCAGACTTTTTAAAGACTTATTGCTCATAGTGTGAGTGCTTTAATTAAAGCTCGGACTTAGAATCTGCTGATTAGTTTTAGCTGTTACAGTAGGTAGGAGGATCAATCCTCCTACCTCTGCTGCAAAACCTTGCATGCTAGATCACCAGCACACAGCTTGTCAAAAAGTTAGCTCTTGATTTAAGGGAGCTTACAACTCACACCTTACAGCATTGGCTGCACCTGTATTAGGATTGCGACAAGTATCACCTTGATTGTGAGAACCGCCATTGTTAAAGTTATTGCCAGTTCCACCATCTAAATAATCGTCACCACTGTTTCCATACAACCTGTCTCTCCCACCGTTGCCTCTGAGCTTGTCATTGCCTCGTTGTCCTACAATGATGTCCTTACCGGGTCCACCTCTAACCCTGTCATTGCCTCTGCCAGCACAAATAACATCATTACCACCACGACCATCAATGATATCGTCGCCACCAAGACCTAGAATTACATCGTTTCCCGGTCCGCCTACAAGAACATTAGGTCCATTGGTACCAATAATGTTGGGAACTAAACCTAAACAGGTAAGCATTTGAGGGGCTAGCTCATCTAGTTCTTGTTCTGCTAGAGATAGATCTACTTGTGGAAAATCGTCAGTTACTTGGGGAACTCCAGTGACATTTGAACAGGCTGCTAAAGCTATGCTTAGGGCTCCTAGTAAAAATAATTGTTTAATGTTTTTCATAAAAACTCCTTGTTGTGTTTGAATTTGCTGCCCGCTAGTAACTTGGGCCTCTTGGCTAATCTGAAAATTCTTTTTGATAAACATGTGTACTCCTTTTAAAATTTATTTAGGGGTCCTGCTTTGGCTAAGTGCCGTTTGCAAAACCTAATTAAGAAGATAAAAGCTTCCCCCTAACTCACCCTTAACTGGCAAATGGGTTTTGTGCTAGAATTATAGAAATGCTCCTTGTAACCCTTGGAAAGTTGCATGTTACTGATAGTGAGTTAGCCAAAACTAAGCACCTTTTACTGCTTACCTACTTAGCATTAGAAGGGCCAAAAAAACGCTATGAGCTAGCCGAACTGTTCTGGGAAGATATGAAAGATCAGCTAACTGCTAAGGGTGAACGTAAGGATTTGCAGAATTTGTCTGTGACCCTTTCCCAAATTCGCAAATATGTTGGTAAGGAATCTGTTAAAAGTGGTCAACACAAGGGTGAATTGCAAACTACTGTACCTTGTGATGCTAAGGAGTTTTTGGCTGCTTTTAATAGTAGTAATTACTCTAAGGCTTGGTCACTTTATCAAGGTGCTTTTTTATATGATATAGAACACATAATAAAATTTCGGGCTTTTGACACGCTTTACCTTTGGATGATGAGTATGCGTGAGGATTTTGCTAAAATGGCCCAAAGGACTTTGATTGAGCTAGCAAAGCAGGCTCTAGAGCAAAAGGATTTTGAAAAAGTAGGAAGCTTTGCTGAACTTGCCCATGACCTACCAGCAGCACCACCTTTAGAGCCTGACATGCTCTCACAAATAAATCACTTGTTGCTATCTGGGGGCAGTCGCTTAGCTGCTAAAACCAGCAAAGCAGTAGATAAGTTTTTAGAAGAAGCAGAGCTATCTGAGGACGCCCTGAAATTATTTTTGGCACTATCTTTGCAAGAGAAAGCGGATTTTGGAGTGGCTCGAGTTGCCTTAAAACTGTCTGCTAAGAAAGCCTCTAATGCCCTAGAAGAGTTAGTGCTGGCAGGATTGGTGGGTGGAGGAGCAGAAGTTCGAGCACCAGATATTGCTAAAAACTATCTAGATGAAAAACCTGCTTTAAGATTGCCATTGTTACTAGACCTAGCTGCTGCAACACCAACAGAAGAAGCCTATAGTATTTACAAAAGGATCTATCAGCTTGATAACACCTTTGGAGGAATAGGATTTTTACAAAAGGCTAAGGTTACATACCTTCTAAAAGCTTGGCAATTTGCTAACCAGCAGGAATTTCAAGAGGTTGCTAAAATACTAAAAGATATTCATGAAGCTGAACAGCGACTTGATATAGCCTTTGATCCAGAAGTGCGCTTTTTAGAAGTTTATAGCTTAGAACGTATAGCTAATTATAATGAAGCTTTGACTTTGCTAAAAGACGCTGACTGTGAAACTGTTCCAAGACTTTTAGCTCTAAAAGCAACTTCTTTGATGCGTTTGGGTAATCAAGAAGAAGCAAAAAGATTTGCTCAGATAGCCTTAGAAAAAGCTGACGATAGTGAAGAAGGGCGCTGGGCTAAAGCTTTAGCTTTGCAGTGTTTAGGAAATGTAGCCTACAACGTAGGTGATTCTGAGCAAGCTATGTCGCTTTGGAAACAAGCAGGAATTTACTGGGGTTTGCTAGAAGAAAAACACCGTCAGGTAGGAGTGCTTAATAATCTTGCTAATGCTATGGCTCGAGCGAAAAAACCACCTGAGGAAATTGTTGCCATTTACGATGAGGCCTTAGCATTGCTTGGTGAGTACAATAATGTTGCCTTCCAAAAAGCTCATATACTCATAAACCTTGGCCTTAGCTATAGTGAGTGGAACCAGCTTGATAAATCAGAAGAATACTATTTGGAGGCTCTTGATCTTCTGCAAAATGAACAATTATTTGAAGAAGCTTTATCTCAGGTAGCGATACTCCACCTTAATTTAGGTGAGCTTTACTTGAATCAAAATAAGTTTGAAAGTGCTAAATCTTGCTTACAGAAAGCTATAAATACTTCTTTAAAATCAGGTAATACAACCTCTCAGGCATATGCCTTAGCAGAACTAGCTTGCCTTCAAGAAAACCCTGAACTTATGCACACAGCGCTAGAAATTTTTGCAGCAAACAATGCTGAACCAGAGTTAGAAGTGTATAGACCTGCTTATGAAACCTTACTAAAAAAACAAATTTTCAGTAATCTCTCACAAGATAGATTTTTGGCATTTAAGCACTCTGCCAAGCAGTTGTTTTTACTTTACCAACAACAAAGGGAAGGGAATGAAAAAGAGCTAGGTTGTTTCCTAAGCAAAATAGATAAAAGCTTTAACACCTTAAAACTTAACATAGAAAATGAAATACAAAGGTTTATATCAGTAGAAGGTGTTTGAAATCCAGATTTCTATGCTTTAGCAAAATGTTGATAATAAAAGAAGCCCCCTAATTAATTAGGGGGCTTTTACTACTTTTTGGTTGCGAGAACAGGATTTGAACCTGTGACCTCCGGGTTATGAGCCCGACGAGCTACCAGACTGCTCTACCTCGCGTCGAGGCAAAGAAGATACTAGCGCACTTGTGATTAATTTGTCAAGTGTTCGAATTACCAAATAGGGGCGCATATATTGTTTCATAGTCAATATCAGCAAGCGTTTTACAGCCAGTTACATGCATAGCGTACTCGAGTTCAGCCTTTATATTCACCAGCAACCTATCTGAGTTTGTAGCAACTGCCTCAGCTCCTACAGCAAGATAGCGAAAAACATCAATACCGTTTCTTACTGGACCACCAGCATAGATTGCCACTGTACCTGCCACGGCATCAAAAATTTCTGGGAATATTTCTATTGTAGATGGTGCACCTAACCATTTGAAAGCATCAGAGTTGACAATAATGGCTTCTAATCCTGCTTCAGCAGCTATTTCAGCATCTTGCGGACTAGCAATACCATAAATCCAAACAGGGCAAGCTGCTGCTGCGCGTATTTCAGCTAGATCCTCCCTAGTTTTAGAATAAAAATTATTTGGACCAAAAGGCCTTATTTGAGCAAGCTTAGTAATGTCTAAAGCTAAAGCGGGTACTTTTTTAGTAACTAGTTTTTTAACCTTAGGCATTAAAAACCCCATTGTTTCAGGGGCAAGTAAGGGAATAACTTTTTCAAACCCTTTTTCTAAGGTAAGTGCTTTATTTGCATCTAAAAAACAAAGCTGTTGGTAGTGATCTAGATAACTATGATGAGCTTCAAATACAGGTAGTAAAGGATACTGTAATGAGTGTTCTAAAATGAAGCAACTACAATCTACTTCTTTAATACTGTGTAGAACATGGGGTAAAAGGTGATAGTTGTCCAAAACTTCAACCATATTTTAATGATACTTCAAATTGGCTGACTCTAATGGATTCTGTAGTTATTAAGAAAAGAGAGCAAAATGAGGTGTTATAGGTTTTTGAGAATGTTCTCTACTGAAGATACATAATGCCCATCAAAAAAATAGACATGCACCAGTAGTGGATAAAGGTTGTAAATGTTCTTGCGTACTTCAAAACCAGCTCGAGCACCTCGAAGCTCCCTATAACGTACAAAAAAACTTTCTCCAAAAGTATTAAATAGACTAATGAAAGCAAGTTCCACCTCAGCATCAGCATAGTAAATAGCAGGATCTATAATTCCTGTGATGTGCTTGCCATCACTAAGTACATTCCCAGACCACAAGTCACCATGAATTAAAGAAGGATAGGGGGGCTTTTCTAGGTAATCTTCTAAATTATCTGCTAAAGTTTCAAGTTGTTTTAAAAGCTTTAATGGCAACCTTTGCGCCTCAAAAGCTACCTTAGAGAGATATAACAAACGTTGTTCACGGAAAAAATCAATCCAACTACTACTTTGTGTATTAGGTTGGTGCAAGCTGCCAATCAAAGTGTCCTGCTCAAAACCATAATGTTCAGCCTTGATGTTATGAAGTTCTGCTAAGAGTTCAGCAGCATGTTCTTCACTGGCCTTGGTAAAGTAAGAACTTCCTTCAAGGAAATCCATGACCAAGAGTGTATTCTCGCTGTGAATGACTTTAGGAACAGGTAAGGCAGTGTGATGCTTGAGGTATTTTAGCATTTTGGCTTCAAGCTCGAGCCTATTCCCTACCTTGGCTACAAACTTTTGCTTAGAAGCTAACTCTATGGTGTATACCTTAGCCATTTGCCCACCATGTAAAGGAGTAATATGCTTAATGGGTTCTTTAAATAAGGTATTTAGGTGCTGCTCTAAAGTCTTCACAAATTAAACTTTCTAATTCCTAATATTACATCACAAGGTCAAATGCAATTACTTTCCTAAATGATTCTTTGTCCAGATAGTGGAAATTTTGCAGCAGTGCTATACGATAATATTATATAAAATCAATTAATTCCTTTAATGCTGAAACTTTCCAAACCATTCCAATATCCGAATCTTTTTTAACTCTTCCACTATAAATACCCAAAAACCTTATCATAGCTTTACTAGAATGTTCTAAGTGATTCCCACCTCCTGCCCTCTCCATACTAATAAGCCCAGGACTTCTATGTGCTATAACAGGAGAGCCTGATTGACCTTGCCGACTTCGGCAATCTATAAGCATAAGAGGCAAGTTATTATAGTCAACATCAGGTTCAGAAGCTATGAACCCTGTCGCCCAGACAGCCAATGCCTCGCTCCCAGCTCGTAAACCAAATGGAAAACCAATAACACTTACTATGTCACTAGGACCAACTACAATATTAAGATCAGTTTGTTCAGAATCATAAGGGTGTATAGCAACGTCTTCCAAATTAGTCAAGTGTAAAGCAACAAAATCTGCCTTGTTTTTTAGAGTTGGATGCTCAAGCCATAACGGATTTCCATTTTTATCAAACAGCTTTTCAACTTTTTCGATCCATTCTAATCTTATTGAGTTTTGTTTAGATAAACCGTTTTTATTTTGTAGGATTAGGACTTCATTTGGTACAGCACATGTATAAGAAAGAGGTTTATCTGTTTCCCAATGCCTACCAGTAACATTATGGCGATTCGTAATTAGACAAGGCCCCCTAGCAGTATTCATAATGAATCCTGTAGCAATTGCTAAATCTTTTCCATCAAATCGCATTTTAATTAAAAGTGATTTAACGGAGGTTTCCTGTATTGTCATCAAAATCTAAATATACATCAGAAACACTAGAAAACATAGTGCGCTATATCCACCAACAACTATTTTTCTGCAGCGTATTCTCACAACATAAAGCTTTAAAACTATAACTACCTCTAGATGTGAATTTTCACAAAAATTCTTACAATTGGTTGCTTTATAGCTCTTAGGCTTACTTAATATCTCCAGAAACCTAAGAGAGTAAATGTAGTGATTAATCTTGTGATTTTAGCTGATGTATCTATAGTTTACTTTGCCTCGGAATTTTTTGACGCTCTACACCAGCTCTTAAGTTTGCAAATGAGCGAAGAGTTACAAATGTATCCTATTATGATTGAAGTACCACTATTTAATGTCCTAGGAGCAGTTTTATTTTATATTATTTTATGATAGAGATTGTGTATCTAGGTCATTTAGAAAATAGATTCATAGTAGAGCAAAGAACAAATGGAGCCTAGGTTTCTAAGGAGTTTGTTTATGTTTGAAACATATAGCTTTTCATCAAAATTTATGCTGAGGTGCTTATGAGCGTTGAAAAAACCAAAAGAAGAGTCATTCCTGTAGAAGAATCATTTTTTAATGATGGTTATTGGTATGTATTAAGCTCGAGTAGCCTAGGTGGAAGTGGCTTATCACCAAGCCAAATTGCTGAACGCTTGCAAACAAATGATAGCCAAGTTATGAATCAACTTTTACAAAAGGGAATTTGCCTCCCTCTTTATTTTCCGGGTGATTGTGCACTTGATAATGGGATTATAGTAATCGGTGATCTTACAGAACAGGAAAAAGCTGAATGGATAGGGTGTTTGCGTTCAAAGTTAGAGATTCCTTGTGGAGAATTTATGGTTATGGGTGGTGGGCTCGAGGAAGGCTTCGAGGTGGCCCTCGAGCATTTTAAAGCCCCCGATCCTCATTACACGTTTTTCCAAAAAGTCAAACTAGACCCGGGCACATATTTGGTTGAAATCTATGCTTATATCTCAAGCATGACTGTAAATTTTGCTTGGGATGATTTTACAAAACAGCAGGAAACTATTAATGTTGCCTGGGATGACTTAACTGAAGAACCAGAAACAATTGAAAGTTGGTGGAAACGGACTCGCCCTAGTCAGGAGTATCCAAAATGGCTCAATTCCTACTTAGAAGAAGATTATGTCGATAGTGATGACCATAACCTAGTAGAATACATTATTCGCTTAACCCCTGCTAAAGGAGAAATACCCCTGCCACAACTAGAAGAGGACACTAATTGGTGTGGTGTTTTTGAAATTCGCAAACCTGAACTTTGTCCTTTAGGGATTTCTCGAAAGTCACTTCCTGTCTAGTAACATGCTCCGGAGACTCTTTTTGAGGGAACAGAAGAAAGTGAGTTTAAAGTGTACTTGTTGACGTTGTTTACATTTATCGATTGGTCTGCATTGCTACATGAGATATTAGGTGCTACTTTGTTCCTAATACTCAGCTCTTTGGTTATTTATCTTTTCTATCATTTTGTATGGAGGACCCCTGATGATATCTTGGTAGTTGCTACCACACATCTCCAGTGTAATACTAGTACCAGTAATGAAGAAGAGCAGGTATGGAGCAGGGTGGTAAAGGAGCATTATGAGGAGCAAATCGCTACTAATTCTTTTTTTCGACATAAGCAATTTGTCCGTATACTTGAGCAAGTAGCAAGAAAATCCAGTCCAGATAATCCTTTTGTTGTATTGCCCCACAAGCGCACAATCCAGAAAGGCAATACTGGAGCTATCTGGAGTATGATAAAAACAAGTGTAAAAAGACTGCTTCGAGACGAAATAGTGAGATCACGTAGAGAAATGACAGAGCCAACCCTCAGTCGCTATAGCGAACAAACTGAATACATAGCATTATTTGTCAAAAAATTCTTTGTTGATGAGCAAGGAGACTTGAAAAAGGGCTTAGATGTAACCACACTACTACTTATTCCTGCGAAAGATGTACTTTCACCTCCTTCAAGTATAGACAAAGGTAAAAGGTTTAGCAGGTATTTTGGGCTTGAGAAAGGCTCGGGTAAGTATATGTGGTTTAAAACATTAGTAACGCAGCAAATGCCTGAATATAAAGAAGGGCAATATATCCTGACGGAAAAAGGTGATGTGTTGGCTTTCACCATATTGATTGATTAATATCATTTTAGTTGGAGGGCGTTAAAAACTAACAAAGAGCCACAAGCCAAGCAAAAACAAGTGTGCTCCTATAATGGCTCTAAACACCATTTGATAGCTGAACTTGCGATTTTTGTGCCTTAAACGCTTTTGCGCCACAATTCCACCGGGCCAACCTCCTAATAGTTCTAAGATATGTAAGGTTTTTTCTGGGATACGCCAATCATCTGCCTCAGCCTTCCACTTATCAATAGCATAGGCCATAAAAGTTAGTAAGCTCATAAGTAGATAGATGACCAAAATAATAAAAAAAGTTAGCATGTCTCTATGCTACTTACTCTTAGCACCACCTATCAACCCGCAACTGATCTAGGCTTTTTGCTGCATAAACATCCCGCTAAAGTACAAAGCTTTGAGCAAAGTTTTGGAACAGCTTATGTATTTTACCCCGAAGCTACTAAAGAACGCTGCACCGCTGCATTACTACTAGATATTGATCCTATAAAACTTACCCGTAGAGGTAGAGAAAGTAGCTTTGCTCTACAGCCCTATGTAAACGATAGACCCTATGTAGCCTCATCTTTTTTGAGTGTGGCTATGGTAAAGGTTCTCAAAAATGCTTTAAAAGGTGATTGTAAAGATTTTGAAGAGTTAGTAGAAACCCCTTTGCCTTTAACAGCAACTATTGCCTCTTTGCCTTGCCGAGGTGGGGAAAACGTAGTTAGAAACCTCTTTGAGCCTTTGGGTTATCAACTCGAGCTACAAACAGAAACTCTAGACCCTAAATTTCCTGACTGGGGACAGAGCCACTACATCACCTTAACTTTAAAGCACAACACACAACTCTATAAATTACTTAGGCACCTCTATATACTTATTCCTGTTTTGGACAACGAGAAGCACTACTGGGTAGATGAAGATGAAGTTGAGAAATTACTCAAACGTGGTAAGGGCTGGTTAGCAGAACATCCAGAAAAAGAACTTATTGCCAAGCGTTACTTAAAGCATAAAGGTTCTTTGGCTAAGGCTGCTTTAAGACAGCTCGAGCCTGAATTGACCCCCAAAGTAGAAGATAAAGAAACTCTCACAGAAGAACGCATAGGACTTCATAATCAAAGGCTTGAAACTGTCACAAAAGTTTTAGTAGACAGCGGTGCTACTCGAGTACTGGACCTAGGTTGTGGAGAAGGCAAGCTTATAAAAATGCTTCTTAAAAACAAACAATTTAGTGAAATTGTAGGAGTAGACATTTCTAGTGTAACTTTAGAAAAGGCTAAGGATCGCTTTGACAGGCTGCCTGAACGTGTAAGTAAACGACTTAAACTAATGCAGGGTTCACTGCTTTATAGAGATAAACGTTTGGCAGGTTATGATGCTGCTGCTCTAGTAGAAGTTATAGAGCACTTAGATCCTGCTAGACTACCTGAATTTGAACAAGTAATCTTTGCCCATGCTAGACCAAAGCTAGTTATAGTAACTACTCCTAATAGTGAATATAACGTAATGTGGGAGCAGTTATCAGCAGGTAAGTTTCGCCACTCCGACCATCGCTTTGAGTGGACAAGGGCAGAGTTTAAAACTTGGGCCGAGCAAGTTGCAGAGAGCTATAATTATGAAGTGAGTACTTCACCGCTTGGTGAAGAAAATAGTGAATATGGTGCACCTTCACAAATGGCTGTGTTTGAAACATGAAAACTAACAGCTTAACATCCATCCTCTTATAAATTAGCCAGTTTAAACTGAGAATGGTCGTATAATAGACTGATAATTATCTTAAGGAGGAAGAAATGATTTTAAAGCACTTCTTTGTTTTGTTTGTTCCCTTTATTTTTGTAAATATAAACTTTGCCTTAGCCCAAGGACTTGATGCTATGGGTGAAGTCAGTCTTGCGCCTATACCTGAAAATGCCCAAGGTCAACAAATTGATACAGAAAAGGGGTATTTTGTCGAAGAAGTCAATGATGGTCTTTACTGGCTTACTGAGGGAACTTATACTACTATGTTTCTCACGACAGGGGAAGGCGTTATTGTCGTAGACGCTCCTCCCTCCATTGGCGAGAATATTCTTAAAGCTATTGCCGAAGTCACCAATGAACCCATAACTCATGTTATTTACAGCCACAGCCATGCCGATCATATTGGGGCAGCAGGCATTTATCCTGAGGATGCCACTATTATTGCACACAAAGAAACTGCTGTTCAGCTCGAGGCAGCACATAACCCCGAACGTAGCTTTCCTTATGGGGTTTTTTCTGGTGGTGGTGATGTACCTTTACCAGAAGTCACTTTTACCAACAGATATATATTGCAGGTAGCTGACCAAACATTAATTCTTGAGTACAGAGGCGTGAATCATGAGCCGGGCAACATTTTCATCTATGCCCCTAATCAAAAGACACTAATGTTAGTTGATGTCATTTTCCCCGGTTGGGTACCCTTTGCTGAATTAGCTATTGCCGAAGATATAATTGGCTATTATGATGCCCATGATCAGGTACTGGAATACGATTTTGACACTTTTATTGGAGGTCACATGAATCGTACAGGTACACGTGAGGATGTCGAGACACAACTAGCTTATATACAAGACATTCAGCAAAATGCCATTAAAGCCTTGCAAGAAGTTGACTTTATGGCTGTAGCTGGGGAAGTGAATTCTGATCGACCTTGGCCATTGTTTCGTGCCTATCTTGATACTGTTGCCCAAAACTGTGCTGATGCTACTATCCCTAACTGGATTGATACCTTGGGTGATGTTGAAGTGTGGGCACACAGCCATTGCTGGGTAGTAGCGTTGAGCATCCAGATTAATTAATTGTTGGTGTTTGCAGACTGTATCCCACAAGAAGGTATGGCATCGGATAGACCAAGCTATAGAAAGGATATAGGCTTTGTCAGAAAAGCTAATTGATAGTACAAGAATAACTTCAGAAGGTATTGTTGTTAAACATCGACCAGAACGCAACAGATTTGAAGCAGCATTTGATGATGGGCTTGCTGTTTTGGTTTATATGAAAGTTGGTAACACACTTATTTTTCATCATACTGAAGTTCCTGAAGCACTCGAGGGCCAAGGCATAGCAGGGGCGTTAGCAAAAGCAGGACTCGAGTACGTAAAGGAAAATGGCATTAATGCTTCTGCCTTGTGTCCATTTGTTAAAGCTTATGTTAAAAGGCATCCTGAATATGAAACGTTACTAAGTTTAAAAGCTTAGGCCCTAATTTAGAAGGAGTCTATTATTAAGCTTGCTCACAAAAAGTAGTGGTTTAAGCAAAATGGAAGCTCAAATCACTATCCGTGCCTTACAACCTGTTGTGGCAGCTTTACAAGCACTAGGCTATGAGACTAACCCACTTCTATTAAAAGCTGGCATTCTCTTAAAGCTTTTGCAAGATGCAGACGGACGTTTGCCTCACCAAAGTATGATGGCTTTTTGGAAGATTATCTTAGCAGAAACTCAAGACAACTGCCTTGGCCTTCACTTAGCAGAGGTTGCTCCTATACAGTCTTTTGAAATACATGCTCACGCTTTGTTATCTAGCCCTAGTTTACGAGATGCTTTTCGCCGAGCCTGCCGCTACCAAAGACTCATACATGAAGTAACTGACTTGACATTGGAAGAAACACCTGACGAGGGTATACTTAGACACAACCTACCCGGTGGCAAATCTGTCCCAAGACACCCTGCTGAATTCCTTGTTACACTTTGGGTGCGTTTAGGACGTTTGGTTACGGAAAATAACTGGTCGCCTCGACTTGTTTGCTTTGCACATGAAACTCCCAATGATACAAGTGAGCATAAACGTATTTTTGCTTCAAACATAGCATTTTCCAGTGATCAAACAGCAATTTATGTGCCAAACTCAATTTTAGACTTAAGTAATCCTAAAGCTAACATAGGACTCTCAAATTTACTTGATAATTATGCAGATTTACTCCTCAAACAATCAAAGAGACAACAAACCTTTGCTGACCGAGTAAGGGCTTGGATAGCAGAAGAGTTTAATGGGGGTACGCCCAATGCTAAAAACGCAGCAGAAGCCATGCATATGAGTGTACGCACTCTACACCGAGATTTAAAAAGTGAAGGCACAAGTTTTGGTGAGCTGCTCAATTCACTTCGTCAAGAAAGAGCTGTGACTTTACTTGCGAACCCTAAATGTAGTATTGCTGAAGTAGCTTTTCTACTCGGCTTTTCTGAACTTAGCCCATTTTACCGAGCCTTTAAACGTTGGACAGGAAAAACCCCTGCCCAATACCGAGCAAGTGCACTTATAAAAACTCAGCAAGTTGGCACAATTGGTCAATAAACTTGACACAAATTGCCAAAGACAATAGTACACAAAACTATTAACCTCTAATTAACGAGTTACCTAGTTATTAGCAGCTGCATAGGTACTCAATGGAGGTTTTTTATGATTGAAGCTTGGGTTAATAATAACGCAGAGACTGTACAATACATTCTTTTTTTTACTCTCTTTTTTACATTTGGTCTTATCGAGGTCTTTGAACCAAAGCGTCCCGGGCCTATGCAGCGAAAAACTCGCTGGTTTACCAACTTTGTTTTAACTTTCCTTAATGTCGTTGTAATGGGGCTTATGCCCGTCACCTTTTTCAGTGTTGCTATATGGGCACAAGAACAAGGCTATGGTCTGCTCAACCTCTCTACACTACCCTTAGTAGTCTTGTTGCTAGCCACTTTGTTAGCTCGAGGCTTCATCTCTTTTTTCACGCACTATCTTATGCACAAAGTCCCCCTCTTCTGGCGTTTACATCGTGTGCATCACCTTGATACTGAGATGGATGTTTCGACTACAGTGCGTTTTCATCCACTCGAGTTCGTTGTGTCCACAATTATTGGTGTAATAATTGTTCTTAGTCTAGGCCTTACACCTTGGATTCTTTTAATTTACGAGTTGCTTGACGCTGCCGTTAACGTTTTCTCGCACTCAAACGTTCCTGTACCACGTAGGTTAAATCTAGTTCTGCGCTACATTATTGTAACACCAGACTTACACCGTATTCATCACTCGTCTTGGCAACCTGAAACTGACAGTAATTTTAGTGCTGTTTTTCCTATCTGGGATATTGTTTTGGGTACTTTTCGAACTAAAACTCGTATACCTCAAGAAACTATGGAGCTGGGGCTCGAGGAAGTACGTGATAAGAGAGCAAATCATTTCCTTTGGTTACTGGCTTCTCCACTTTTTAACTTAAAGCGTCTAGCACATAGGAAGGAGGGATAATTCAAATGCCCTATCAAAAATGCCTTAAAACCTGTAAGGTTAAAATCTGCCAACAAAAAGTAATCGATCAGAAACACACTTCCAACAAGGGGAATCCAAATCTAACATTACCAAGTAAAGCTAAGGAAACTGTCCAAAAGGTAGTCAGGACAAGTTAGTTTGTTGCTCGAGTCCAGTCGCAGTTAAAGGGGGGTTTTGATTTCGCAGTGTTTCATAGCACAACCAATAATCTGTAAAGCTAATGGCAAATATTAGTATTTGCCGTTTACCATTATAGAATCATAGTTAATCAACAAAATCACAAAAATCACAGTTCAGACAACTAACCTTCTGGGTACTGTGGAAAAGTTTTTTCGTAGGGTCTGTCACCTAGATACTTTTGCCATTCTTCTTGAGTAAAGTTACGACCAGCAATTCGGCAAAGCCTTTTTTCCCAAGACTCTTCATCTACATCCCAAAGAAGTATCATATGATCCCAACGATCATTTGGATCATCTCTACTACCAGAAAACACTTGAGTGCTATCTGAAGAAAAAGCCACACTCCAAACAGCATCATTATGCCCTTGCCAAGGTTCTCCTATAGGTTTACCTGTTTCCACACCCCACAATCGTATAACATTACTCTTGTATCTACCTCCAGGAACCACTTTTTTACCATCAGGAGAAAAGGCTACACTTAAGACATCACCCTCATACCCTTGCCAAGGTTCTCCTATGGCTTCACCTGTTTCTGCATTCCATAGGCGTAAAGTATTATCCCAACTGCCAGAAATTACTTGTGTACCATCGGGAGAGAAGGCTACACTCGAGACATGATCACTATGTCCTTGCAATGCTTCTCCTATAGCTTCACCTGTTTTGACATCCCATAACCTTACAGTGTAGTCCCAACTACCAGAAACCACTTTTTTACCGTCTGAAGAAAAAGCTAAACTCAAAACACTATCATTATGTCCTTGCCAAGGTTCACCTATAGCTTGGCCTGTTTCTACATCCCACAAACGTATAGTCTTATCCCAGCTACCAGAAACCACTTTTTTACCGTCTAGAGAAAAAGTTACACTACAAACCCCCTCACCATGACCATTTAAAGTTGCACTAAGGTAAAGAATGTTTTGTAGAGTACGAAACATGCTGCTAGTGCTATCAAAATCATCTTTAATTTTGGTACTTTGAACAGCAAGCAAAGCAGCAAAATCAATAAGACCATCAGTAGGACTAGGATTTTTAACAGCAAGTACAGCCTGTGTACTCAAACGCTGTGCTAAAGCAATATCAGCTATCTCTTTTGCCTTTGCTTCTGCATTCTTTGCACGGTCACGTTCTGCTTCAATAATCGCCTTTTGTTTTTTTGCTTGACTTTGTACTTGATTAACCTTAATGCCAAACCACGTAACTAACCCTGCTAGCACAAAAAACACAACTATAACAGTGATTGTAGCAAACAAATTAAATTTACTTTTCATAGTTTTATGTAGTAGGTCGCTGGACCTTTACCCTTTCTTTCGATAAGCCCTAGCTCAATTAGAAACTTAAAATCTAAAGCTCGAGTAGCCTTAGCCCGAGCCACTAATTTCGCATACTCCCTATCTGTAATAGTACTATGCTCAGCTAAGTAATCAAGAATAATTTGATGGTGGGGTTTTAGTCTCGGGCTTGTCTTGGCTTGCTCGAGCCTCTTCTCAAGCCTTTGCAGTTCATCAAGAATACCGCTGGCAAAGTACTCGAGCCAAGGCGTAAAATCCAAAGTAAGATCATAGTAGTTACCTTGCCCACCAACAAAATAAAAATAGCGACTGATATCGTAATTATAGTAGTTTTCAAAGCTCAGCAAAGAAAAAAGATTGCAACCTAGTTCTTTGAGTAGAATAGTAGTTGCTAGCCTTACTGTACGACCATTGCCGTCTAAAAAGGGATGTATAATAGCAAGTTGCTTATGGAAAATGCCTGCTAGGATTACTGGGTCAAGGTCAGCTTTAATGACAAAGTTAAATAGCTCCTCCATAAGTTTGCCTACATCTTCGTGATCAGGAGGCATGAATACGATTTTTCCTGTACGAGGATCATTAATCACTACAGGCTCTTGACGATATGCCCCACACTTTTCTTTAACCATAAGCCCAGTCATCACATTACGGTGGATATCTAGCACTAACTGCTCACTAAAGGTCTTATTCTCCAGAGTTAAGAGAACTTTGTTATAGTTAAGCACTTCCAGCTCGCTTTTTTGTAGCTGTTCGGGTTTATGTTTAAGTAGTTGTTTGATAGCAGTTAAAGATAGAGGATTACCTTCAATTGTGGTTGAGGCATAAATTGAATTGACCTGAGATTCTTTAATAAGCTCTGCTTGTACAACTTCATTGAGTTTCTGTTTGTTCAATTCATGAACAAGTATTGCAATTCGCTTAAGAATCTTAAGAAGAGCTGGGCTGATGTGATAATTAGGTTCAAACACTTTATCGTCTAATTATAGTCTAAAAATCGTCTAATTTTAAGAACACTATCCAAAACCCTAAACTTAACCTTTTGCTGGGCTCGAGCCCAAAGCTCTAATTAATTGCAAAACTGTATATTCTCTTTGGTAAGGAGCATTGAAAGCAAGCACAATTGCGATATATCTTGATTTGTGCAAGACATCGTGCAATTGTATGTGCATGGCAACTAATCTACAAATTGATGAGGATCTTATCCAAGAAGCACTCGAGCTAGGTGGACTCCGAACCAAGCATGCTATTGTTGAAGAAGCTTTACAAGAATACGTTATGCGACATAAGCAACTACAATTACAAGTTGTGGAGCTTTTCGGATCTATTGATTATGACGAAGATTATGATTATTTATGAAAATTACCTTGCCAGAGTTCTCATTAGTAGTATTAGTTGGTGTAACTGGTTCAGGTAAGTCTACCTTTGCCCGTAAGCATTTTAAGTCTACTGAAGTCCTTTCCTCCGATTATTACCGTGGCCTTGTTTCTGATGATGAAAATGATCAGTCAGCCACTAAAGATGCCTTTGATGTTTTGCATTACATTGCCCGTAAGCGCCTTGCTAATAAGCGCTTAACTGTTATTGATGCTACTAATGTACAGCCCGAAGCTCGTAAGCCTTTGGTTAGTATTGCTCGAGAATACCACTGCTTACCTGTAGCTATAGTCATCAATATTCCTGAGCGTATTTGTCATGAGCGCAATAAAGAGCGTCCTGACCGTGACTTTGGCCCCCATGTTATTCGCAATCAAAGCAGTCAACTTAAAAGAGCATTGAGAGGGTTAAAACGAGAAGGGTTTAGGCAAATTCACATTTTGAATAATCCTGAGGAGGTTGAAGCCACTACAATAGAGCGTCAACCCCTATGGAATGACAAGCGAAATGAACATGGTCCCTTTGACATTATTGGCGATATTCATGGTTGTACCACTGAACTCGAGCTACTATTAGAAAAACTTGGTTATACCTATGAAGAAAAAGACTGTGAAGCATGTACTTACAATCGCCTTTACTCTCACCCCGAAGGGCGCAAAGTTGTTTTTCTTGGTGATTTGGTTGACCGTGGCCCACGCAATTTAGATAGCTATCAATTAGTAAGTCATATGGTGGCTGCAGGCAATGCCTTATGTGTGCCCGGTAATCATGATGCTAAACTTCTGAAAAAACTGAAGGGTAAAAATGTCCAGTTGCGCCATGGTCTCGAGCAAACTGTAGAGGAACTCGAGGCGTTACCAGAAAATATAGCTGAGCCCTTCAAAGAAAAGCTAGCAGATTTTATAAGTAGCCTAATTAGCCACTACGTGCTTGATGACGGCAAACTAGTAGTGGCTCATGGCGGACTAAAAGAAGAGTTACAGGGCCGTGCCTCGGGCAGAGTAAGGTCGTTTGCCCTATACGGCGAAACTACTGGTGAAACTGATGAATTTGGCTTACCTATTAGATACAATTGGGCTGTAGATTATCGTGGCAAAGCTCTTGTTGTTTATGGGCATACACCTGTTCCTGAAGCTGTTTGGTTAAATCGTACTATAAACATTGATACTGGTTGTGTTTTTGGTGGCAAGCTTACAGCTCTGCGTTACCCTGAAAGAGAACTAGTAGACATTGTTGCTCAACAAGAGTATTCTAAGCCTACCCGTCCTTTGTCAATCCCCAAAAGCAGTAGAGACCCCAATTTACTTGATCTGGAAGATGTCTATGGCAAGCGCATTGTTAACACCCGTTTAAGAGTAAATATAACAGTAAGAGCAGAAAATAGTGTTGCAGCACTTGAAGTAATGAGTCGCTTTGCTGTTAATAGTCGCTGGCTTATTTATTTACCACCTACTATGTCTGCACCTGAAACTAGTAATTTGGAGGGGTGGCTCGAGCACCCCAAAGAAGTCTTTGATTATTACCGTAGTCAAGGAATAGAAGAGGTTATTTGCGAAGAGAAACATATGGGCTCGAGGGCAATCATAGTTCTCTGTAAAGATAAAGCAGCAGCCCTGAAGCATTTTGGAATAGAGGAAGTTCTAGGATGTTGCCACACTCGAACTGGACGTCCCTTTTTTAATGACTCTAGCATAGAAAAATCCCTACTAGAACAGCTTCAAGATACTCTAAACGAGAGTGGTTTTTGGACAAAATTTAATACTGATTGGCTTTGTCTTGACTGCGAGCTTATGCCTTGGTCAGCTAAAGCTCAAAGCTTACTGAAAGATCAATATGCTGCTGTGGGTGCGGCTTCCCGCCTTGCTTTTAAAAATACTTTAAAGGCTTTAGAACAAGCTGCTGAAAATGGTGCTGATATTGGAGAATTACAAAACCGTTACCAAGAACGGGCTAGAATGGCCTCAAATTACACAAATGCCTATGGACATTACTGCTGGCCTGTTAATGGTTTAAGTGATTTAAAACTAGCCCCCTTTCACATAATGGCTACTGAAGGTGCTGCACATGTTGATAAAACACACTTATGGCATTTGGGGAACCTAAAACATTATTTGGGTAAGGCTCATTGCTTTTTAGCAACTGACTACATGCAGGTCTCTTTGAATAATAGCAATGGGGTTACTAAAGCAATAAACTGGTGGGAAGAAATTACTGCCAAAGGTGGTGAGGGCATGGTAATTAAGCCCCTAAATTTTATTAGCAAAGGGAAGCATGGCCTAGTGCAACCTGCTGTAAAGGTACGGGGCAAGGAATATTTACGAATAATCTATGGGCCAGAATACAATTTACCTGAACATCTAAAACGCTTACGCAGTCGCAATGTCTCTGGCAAACGCTCGCTGGCCTTGCGGGAATTTGCCTTGGGAGTAGAGGCTTTGGAACGTTTTGTTAAAGATGAACCTCATTACCGTGTGCATGAGGCGGTCTTTGCAGTTTTGGCTTTGGAGAGTGAGCCTATTGACCCAAGGCTTTAACTTGATCCTGTGGTAAAATAGACACATGTCGATCTAGGAAAATTATGGGGAATTAGGTGAAAAAGATAATTTTGATTTAGATTTCTGGCAAAGTCAAACACCTGAAGTTTTATTTGAGGCAGCCTTTGACCTCATCAAGGATTATCTACTTTTAAAGGAAAATTATGTTGGCGAACCCAGACTTCAAAGAACTGTTGAGTCTTTTCAAAAAGTATAAAAAATGCACTTTATCTCAAAGATCGATCTCATCAAAGCCAAACGTGCATCGGGAAGACCGCAAGATTTGATTGATTTAGAGAAGCTCGAGCGCAATTAGCTTACTTTTGTTGCCTGACCTGCGATTTATCCAATTGCTGTAAAGGTACAGGATATTTTGTGTATCTCCTTTCATTTTAGGCAACAAATTTGTTGCGCAACAATCCATTAGCCCCTACTATTAAAAAATTTTAAGCTTGTCAAACTTAATTCAGCTATTTATAAATAGCAGCCCCACATACATTATTTTAAATGGTGCATAGCAAAAATCATCCCCGGACGAAAATACCGCCCAGCGGTATACTTTAGCCCTGTTGCCTGAATAAACTTATACAACTGGATCTTTACCTCTTCAGCAAGTGATGCTAGGGTTGTATTTGCCAATCTCTGATCAAACTCATCAAATGTACTAGGAAAAGACGGATCCACACGTTTATCTGCTAGTAAAAACCCATCAATCTTAATAAGTTCTTCTAAGTAAAAGTTAGCTTCATCTAAAGGAAAATCTAATTCCTTTGCTAATTCTTCACTACTAATAGTCCGACTACAATTAAAACCTTCAGGAGCAGCAAAAGGAATTTTTGACAGGTTATACAAACTATCGTAAACAGTATCTACTAACTCTTTAAATTCAGCTTTTTTCCCTGCTTGCCATAAAGCAGTTGCTAAACTAAATTGCACACCCACCCAAACATCTTGAGCTTGGAAAGCCTCTAATGGCGCACCTTCACAATCAGTCATATTTGCTACACCAAGGTGAGGACTATTAATTTTAAAGTTAGTGCTAAAAATCTTATCTAAAACCTGTGAACGCTTTTCTATTGAACTAACTGGTTCTAAACCAAGCAACTGAAGATATGTGTCCGCCAATAAAGAATCACCAAAACTATCATCAGAATCTAAATTAACTATTTTCTGGTAATCTTTACTAAAGTAAGAGGGTGCTACCCTAGCCAGCAAATGCTTTTTTAAACGGCGAATTCCAAGCACTGTTTTTGGGGCAATATCTACAGCAACATTCTTAAGCTCAGCTAATTCCTGCTGAAAGCTTTCCAAATTAGGCAAACTTCTATCATCAAGGTATTTATTGAGTGTTTTTAAGTCAGCAAGTTTATCACCAGTTATTGCCAAACTCAACTTGGCAAATCCCCCACTAGCTTCTTTTAAATTGTTAGGATTTATATGCTTAACAGAAATAGGAGTAGCAAAAAAGTGATAGTAGCCTGCTTGTTCATCCCAAAGAGCAGAATCAAAATCTTGGCTGGCTAACTCAGCTAGTTCAGCATAATGTTCTTGCTTCTCTGAGTAGTCTAATAGTTTAGCTATTTCTGAAGCTGCCCTTAAGCCAGCAACCCACAAACTAGCACTATAAACTGAGATACCATAGGAAGATAAGTTGTCAAAGGTATCATCTGTGCCATTGGTTAAGGGGATGTGTTCACCTTCATGAATCAAATTTTCTAGATAAGCTATAGACTCACTAACAGCTTGCCAACAATAGGTTAATACTTCCTTATTACCCGTATATTTATAGTGCCGATAAACCATCAAGACAAACTTGGGGGCTAGGTCTTTCCACTCTTTTACGTTGTGCCAGTTATAAGCATCTGGCTGAATATCAAAAGGGCTGCCCAAGTCATGTACTACAGCACCACGTATAGCTCTAAATCCCTCATACTTAGTATCTACTGGCAATATTGCAAATGGTTTATTAACATATTCCCAATAGCGACGCAATGTGCGATCTTCTGCCAGCACAGCATCAGCAAAGTATTTCATGGTATGACCATCTAACTCAGGTAGCAAGTACAGTAAAGCAAATGAGCCGTAAAAATAAACATCAAGGGAGTTGAAAAAAGGATAGTCAGCACACTCCCGTACTAGGAACTTGTTTTTGACATCCCAAACTGTGGCATCAGCAAGGAAAGACAATGTATTTAGTGCTAATGTGGCAAATTTTTCTTGATCTCTAGGATTATCAAAGTGGTTAGCAAAATGGTTTAGAAAGTCCTTTTGCTCATCGTTTATTTTTGTTTCAATCTCGAGCCGATTCTCCATAGCAAAAGCAGTAATATCTTTAGCCCGACCATGTTTTTTAGGAAAGTGCACAGCATAATATTTACTAGTTACCCAATCTTGCAGTTCTATATCGGCAATGTCAATAGTTAAAGCAAATGTTATAGACTTTGTTTCTCCCGGTTGTAAACAAATAGCTGCACAAATTGCAGAACTAATTAGCTCACGACCTGAATAAACACCCACATCAAAGCTATGGTTCAAACGACCTGTTGTTAAAGCAGTCTTAACAGTACTATCTTCTTGAGCAGAGTAGTAGGTGGGTTTCATGCTCACATTGAATGCAGTATCATTATCATCATAGATTACTGCCACACACATTTTGCCTTTAAAGTCAGCTACATTTGCTTCATCTGAAAGGGTCACTCCAAAAAGCCTCTCACCATTGGAAAGTTTCTGAGTAAATCCCATAGCCTTTGGTTGGAAGCAACTTTTCACTAAGTTAAAACCAGCATCTTGTACTCCCGAGCGCATTTTAACCACGCTAAAGCCCATCATATTTTGCTGTGTTTGTAAGAGGGTAACTTCTTTGACTTCGTTTGTAGGATTGTGTAATTCAAAAGTGTTCCAGCTGATTGGCAAGGAGCACAGCTTCGCATCACCTCGAACAATAGGGCTAGTTTGAGTGCGCTTAATTTGTATGCTTTGTTTACCCTCATAGATAAACTCTGCTCTCGGATATAAAGCGCTGTACTGTATGTTTTCAGCAGGATAGGTAGGCTGCTTGGCTATGCTAGCTTCCTCAATATCACCAACTAGTGATCCCAAATAACTGTTAGGACGTATTAAAGCACCATCGTAGAATTCTAGTAGTACCCTAACTTGTGTTTCAGGATCATTAGGGCTTTTTTCTATTAGTGACTTTGTTAAAGAAGTGAATTCTGTATGCCAATGGCTGAAGTTCTCTTTGTTGTTATTGTAGATAGTACCTGCTCGAGCATCCTCCTTCAAAATAGCCAAAGCCTCCTCCTCGCTCATATCACTTGTGATCAGAGGCTGATAATCATCATCAGTTAAAGGAAAAAACTCGTTCATCCTTTGAAATACAGAAAAGTCTGCAAAATGTAGATCATCAACATTAGGTATATTTGACTCAGCGAAAAAGAAGTTTTGTAAACGAATGTCACCCTTTTCAGCTGTTACATGCAAACCCGGTATAAAGCTAACTGTCGGTGTCGTACCTGCAGGAGTCACAGTAAAGGCATTACCAATGCCTCCTAAAGCCATACCTGTATTACTTGGGACAGTCAAGAGAGGTACATAGCCATGAGGTTGTATGAATTCAACAGCAGGTCCAACAGAGCATAATTCTTTGGCGTTATCACGCATCGAGGTAAAAGGAAGGGTCATATGAAACACAAAATAACATAAAACATCTTTGGGGCTGCAATTTGCTTAAGGAAAGTAAAAGTAAATTTTTTCACACAATAAACTGGGAACTTTTTTCGCTAATTGGTCTCTAAAAAGTTAGAGGGTTAAAAACCTCAAATCTACTTGGAGATAAATTATGCAAAAACTTTTTGGGATAGTTTTACTTTTAGTGTTATTCGTTGCTTGCTCACAACCTAATAGTGGCAGTGTTCCACTAGATAAAGCCGCTGCCGAGCAAGAAATTTTAATTGCTGTTAACGATGCTTTGTTAGCTAATGCAGATGAAGATGAGCTTGATCTTGACCTTAGTACGTCTGGGGTTATTGACCTTACAGAAACTGCACCAAGTCGTTTAGCAATTCGCCATAAGAATATACGGCGTGAGCGTAAAATTATAGAAGTAGTAATTGAAAATGGTGATCCTGTAACTGCTACAGCTACAGTAGAAGTAGGCATTACAGGTGACGCTTATATTATGGATATAACTCCTACTTCCCACAAAGAGCTTGGTGAAAAACCTGTTAATGTTGTGGGAGTATTGACTGTTGACGCGGAACGAGTAGGAGGCAGGTGGCATGTAGTTAAAATAGAGGGAGTATTGACCCAAGGTGATCCTGCTACAGCAGAAAGTTGGTCTTTTACCCCCGACCCATTAATTGCTGATTCAGAGGATAATATTGCCACGGTTAACTTGAATGAACTAGATACTAATGATTTGCAAAGAGTGATTTTGCGCACAAAACGCTTGCGTCCAAGAGGGCTTTTACATGACGATGGTCAGGATCCAGATGTCACTGCTGACGATGATACCTATACTGGTTATGTAAGGGTACATGAAGATGCTCGAGTAGGCAAACATTTAGGTTTCATACACGCTCTAAATTTCACCAAAACCACTGATCTTAGTGTTGATAATGAAGGCAATTATATTTATCCTTACACTGCGTCAGCTACAGCATTGATTGTTGAAGTGAAATAAACATCAAAAGGAAGTAGTGGATTTCAAAATGCTTATTGAAGTTTATTATGAACAGAATTCGATACAAATTAGAGACAGGTGTAGTGGTAGGAAAAGGCATAGAGGATAGAAGCATGTTGAGATGGTCACTAATTTTGACTTTGTCTGTTTCATTGCTGCTAATTAGCTGTAAAGATGGGAATGATTCAACTCCCCTACCTAATCCAGTGCCACAGCCACCAACTGGTGACCAAACTCTATATAATTTCGCTGCAAATAACCCTGATAAGATCATTCATGGTGTGGGGCAAGGCTTGGCCCATTTTGATATGGAGTTCAATGAGTACATACAGGACGTGAATGCTAAACCTGTTGTTTTCAGCACATATCTCACACTTGCTGAGATAAAACAAGGCAACACCTCACGGTTGGGTCAACTTAAAAAGATACAGAATGGTAAACCTGATGCGACTGACAGTACCTTGTACCCATTTATCACATTAATCGGTGTTAGTGTGGCTTCTGCCAGCTCAGAGCGTAGGGAGCGGGTTAGCAGAGCCTATTTTGATGAGCTTGGTATTACAGATTCACTATCTGACCAGTACAACATTGGTCCACCCTCTTTTGATGTGGAGGTGTTTAGGTATTTTGTCATCCACCCAGATCTCTGGGAGCTGCTTAAACTAGGACTTGTTGATAAAGGTTACGATGTTGAAGGCATCGATTTTGCAAAATTGTTTGCTGACCAAAGTGATGAAGCACGCGCTGCTCTAATAGACTTGCGTGATGCTTTGTTGTTAGGCACTAATATCCAATTAAAGGATCGAGGTGAGCTGTTTGCGGATCTTGAGATCCTAGAGGGGAACTTTGACAGCGAGATTCGTTTGCTTGCTGCAGCCAGTAGGGACATAGATGGTCCAGTACTAATTAGGTTGATGTTTGAAACCATTGGCGGGATTTCACGACCAGCTTTGTTCAGTGCTAGTACTTTTAAGCAAGCTTGGATACGTTTTCACAACATCATGAAAGAGGAAGGGGCTAAAAATGCAGAATTCGTTTTCCATCCGCTTATGGGCTTTGCTTCTGAGATTGAGCAATGGTATCCGGGAGATGAAGTGGTCAATTGGGTTGCCACTAGTTTTTTCACTGGAAATGATGGAAACTTAGCATTTTGGCAGAACGAATACTCGTTTGCTATTGCCCATAACAAGCCGTATATGGTTGCTGAGTCCGCACCCATCAATGAACGTTTCAGACCTAACAATACACTTCACCCCGAAGTGTGGAGCAACTTTTTTGAGCATTAGAGTTGTTCGGAAACAAAATAATGCACCAAATAGTCAATTCATTAGACAAGAAACTTGTACATTTGCCAAGATTTAACTGTCACATTGTGCATTCTGTTAATTTCAAATCTAACAATAGTACATTTCATAATTTACACAAGCTTATTTCTGAACAAGTCTATTACTTCATTATGGTCCGTGATCAAGCAAGTTTGTTTGTGTACATTAGTATAGATTGGGATTCTGTACCAAGTAACTTTTCGCATTGGGGGGATACACGTATAAAGCCAAATTCAGATGTCTGGAATTTGTACTCACAAGAATTAGAGAGTCCCCAATATATTCATAATGTTGAGTTTTGGAAGTTATTTTCTCAAGAAAGGAATTAAGCTAGTACCTTAACAAGTAAATCCTGATAGGTAAACTTTTCTGAATTCCACAAAAAAAGCCTTGCCAAATCCCTTTGTAAATTTCACAAATTTACAGATCACCTGTTAAAACTCTTGTACCGAGTTACTAGAACAGAAAAGCATGAAACTTATAACCCTTACTCTATACAATGCAAAAACTGCCTTAGAAAAGAAAACAGTAAGTATTGAGAATAGTTATGATGTTAAATTAGTAGCAGCTGCAAAATATGGTGATAGTGAAGCTTTTGAGGCATTAGTTGACCTTTACGCTCCTAAATTACATGCAGTAGCTAGGCGTTTAGTAGGTGAGGACTTGGCAGCAGATGTGGTACAAGATTCTTTCTTGTCTGCTTATAAAAGTATAAAAAACTTCCGAGGACAAGCTAATTTCTCAACATGGATACATCAAATTGCTATAAATCGTTGCAGGCGTGTGGGTAAGCTTAGAAAAAATCATGAGCCTCTTTATGACGAAATAATTAGCACTCGTAAGGGTCCTGAAGATGCTGCTTATCAAGCTTATGTTAAGGGGGTGCTCGAGCAAGCCCTAAACCAATTACCTGAAAAATTCCGTATTCCTCTGTCTCTAAGGGAGTTTTCTGAACTCTCTTACAAAGAAATAGCTAAAGTCTTAAAGATTCGTCATGGCACAGTGAAAAGTCGCATTGCTCGAGCAAGAATCATGCTAAGAGACACCTTAGAAAAACAGGGGATGGTTTTATGAAAAACCTACCTGAAACTGATAAAGATTTGAATGCCTATATAGACAATGAATTGGGGGTTACGGAAAAGCAAGAACTTGAAGCAAACTTAACAAAGAACCCTAGCCTACAAATCAAACTTGCTGAGCTACACAAAATCTCTAATTACCTGCAAATTGATAGAAATGACGAAAGTATTTGTCAAAATATCAAAATAGCTGTGAGACAAGTTAGAGTAGAGGAAGTAAAAAAACCGCTATTGTGGTTGCGCTGGACATTGCCTGCTACAGTAGGCCTCATTTTGGGATTAGTATTTATTGTGTCCTATTTCCACTCGCCTAATATTACTACTGAAGATTTTTATGCACAGTATCAAGCAGCTTTTGATGATGTACTTGCTTACACAGACGAGGATTATAATCATGAATAAAAGTCTTACCAATTGGTCCTTTCTACATATTTTTGCTGGGACAATTTTTTGCTTAGCAGTATTTAACCTGCTTACTAGCCAAGGCTTTGCTGAAGAAGTTAATGCTGAAGTGGCAGAAGTGCTACAAAAGGTGAATTTAGCTGAGAGACAATATAGAATTGTAGGTGAGGCACAAGAAACCATTTTTTTTCCACCAAGAGCTATTCCTACTCAGCCAACCTCACGTTTCAGCCACCCAGCTCGTGTAGATCTGCAACTTGTTAAAGAAAACTTTGATATTGTCCTAGAAGAGGGCACAAACATTGCACAGCGTGAAGTGTGGGTAGTTAAATTTGTTGCTAGAAATAATATAAGTCCGAATTGGCGCTTTATTATAGATAAAGAAACTGGTTTACGCCTTGCTTATGAGCAGCGGGCTCAAGATAGCAAATTGATATCTGAGGGGTATTTTGAAAATATTTACGATTTACATTTACGTCCCTCGCCTAGTAATCCCAATCTAGAAACTCACCTACAAACTTTCGGCAGGCCACCTGTACAGCTAATTGCTGCTAGGCGTCTTTTAGGCAATAGCTCTTTACCAACAGGCTTTACACCTATTCGGCTCGAGCGTAGCCAAATAGGCAACAGGCCAGCTTTGCGACTAACTGCATGGGATGGCATAAATGTCCTAGCTCTTTTAATTTATCCGAATGCCCCAGCCATTGCTCGACCCTTTGCCCCTAGGGAAGAGGCCATTACCCAAGCACCTTATGTACATAGCTTAAAGATGCGTTTCGCAACACTGACAGTGTTAGCACCCTTACCAGAGCAAGTACTAGAAGATTGGCTTGAAACCTTAAGTCAAGATAGGCTAGGACTTATAAGTCGTCAACAAATAGAGCGTTTTCGTAGAGAATGATCTTTAAGTATTGTTGTTGATTAGCTCGAGCACCCTTGGTAAAAGAGCATCGTTGCAACTTAGAAGTTCTTGACTATACATAGTCTTTTCCCCTACCCAATTACCACAGTAACCTTTCGCTTCAGACAAAATTACTAAAAAAGGAGCACAGTCCCAAGTATTCATTATAGGATCTAGCATTGCTTCACAACGACCTGTTGCTACTAGCGCGTGCCCGTAGGCATCTGACCAACCCCTACAAGCATAAACAGCCTTTTGTAAACGTTGCCAAGGAGCCTGCTTTCCAAAGCCCTCAAAGCTAAGCCCATCTGTATAAGAAATAATAGCCTTATCTAAACTATTTATAGGGGATACTTGCACTTGCCTACCATTTAAATAAGAGCCCATGCTAGTAGCAGCATAAAGCATTTCATCAAGGGCAGGAAAATAAACTGCCCCTACTTCAACTTTCCCCTCTATTTCCAGCCCTATAAGCACAGCATAAAGAGGCACGCCACGCATAAAAGATTTGGTGCCATCAATAGGGTCAATAAACCAACGGATAGGAGCATTGCCTACTTCACCAAATTCTTCCCCTACAATGGAGTGTTCGGGATAGGCCTTTTCTATGCGCATACGAATAAGCTCTTCAGCTTTTTTATCAGCAAGAGTTACAGGTGAATTGTCCAGTTTAAAGTTTATCTCGAGACTGCTTTGAAAGTAACTAAGTGTAAGCCTACCAGCATCATATGCTGTTTGTACTGCAAAGTTTAAAAGGTTATTTAAACTCATTATTTCCACCAACAAAACTTGCAGTCTGGAAAGGCCTCTGGCGCTACAGTTTCATCTTCACCAAAAACAGAAATCTGACGATAGCAAGCAAGCGCACTGTCTGGTTGACGGTGAATTTCTAATTGTACCTGCTGTACATCTACCCACCAAAACTCAGGAATATTTACTTGCGCACACAAAGGCAATTTGGTGTTACGGTCAACGCGCAAGGTGGTATCAGATACTTCTATCCATAGAAGAACATCCTCAAATGCAGGCAAACGTTCAAAATACTTTTCTGCTAGAGGTTTCAAGATGACAATATCTGGTTCGGGTTCACTGCTTGGAGGGAACTGTACTGGAGATTGTGTATAAACTTCAGCAACTCCTTGCAAGCAATTATTTAAACGTTCAGCAATAGTTTTTACCAGATAAACATGCTGAGGACCAAAAGGCATTACCTCATAGATAACGCCTTGCAGAAGCTTATAGCGCTTTTCAGGATCAAGAATCGATTGTTCAAACATCTTATGGTACTTCTCATTACTAAACTCCGCATATTTCCAGTTGTCTACTGGTGAAATCGGTGGATATGCAGCTGGAGACTCTATAGGATGTTTGCCAGAATTCATTGTTTAACATTATATATCTTAAGCACCTAGGTATAAATATGTGTGAATTTTTGTTGGAATTCAAATGATTAGCTAGAAGTCAGTAGCTAGTAGTCGGTAGGGATTTACTATGCTGGCTACTAACTACATATAGACACTCAATTACCCCAGAGGCTTGCCCTCGAACGCAGTGAAGGGGTGCGCCTACTAACGAAAGAAGGTATTTCTTATTGAGAGACATATTTGAACAGTGATATGAGGGCTGAGTGGCCTGCGTTAGGATGTGGCACATCCTAGGGTGGGAAGCCCACTGACAAAGAATCCGACCTTCGAGCCAGTCCAGGGGGAAGGAAGCGAGCCCTGTACCCTATGCTGACGAGAGAAACCTGTGTCCTAGTCTTACCTAAGACTTATAGCGTCGTTATGCGTGAAGAGCGAAACTGGCTGATACGCTCTGCCCAAAACGGGAAAGTGGTTGCTTTAATGACTTCCTTCTCATTAAAGACTGTTTCTAAACTCCACTCGGCGTAAAGCAGGCAGCTAAGGGGTGCTATAATATCCTCTTTCGGAATTAGGGAACTCTATATCACAAATTCCTTTAGGATGCGAAAATGCCAGCAGGTGATATAGAGGACGGAGGTAGCGTAGTAGCCAAAAGCCTAGCCGTAATGGCAAGGACAAGGTGAAGGACTACCAGAGAAAATGGTAAGGAAAGGTATGAAAAGAGATAAACCAAGGAAAGCAGATGATAACAGTTGTAAGACTGTTAGTGCACCTTGGCATCGAAAGATGAGTCTTCCCATACTCAGTACATGCGATGGACTTGGAAAGCGGAGTGCGGTGAAAGTCGCACGCTCCGTTTGGGGCGAGGGAAAGGCCGCAAGGCCCTACCTATCGCCACTATTCACAAAAACTTTTACAGCCCATTCGTAATTTGCTAGGCTACATCATGCTCTTCACACGTCAAGTGTTAGAAACTAATGAACATGCTACTTTAGCTTCTTATGCTGCTTTTGCCGATAAATCTCGAGGTCGTAAACACGCTGAAAAAGAGTCAGAGTATCGCACAGCTTTTCAAAAAGATAGGGATAGAGTAATCCACACCTCAGCTTTTCGTAGGCTTGAATATAAAACTCAGGTTTTTGTTAATTACCAAGGTGATTATTACCGTACTAGGTTGACTCATACACTCGAGGTAGCACAAGTAGCCAAAGCTATTACTAGGGCCCTAGGCCTAAATGAAGACCTAGCTGAAACAATTGCTTTAGCCCACGATCTAGGGCATCCTCCTTTTGGACATGCAGGAGAGGAAGCACTAAACAAACTCTCTAAAGAAATAGGTGGTTTTGACCACAATAAACAAGCTATTCGAGCAGTTACCAAAATAGAAAAACGCTACTCAGATTTTTTAGGACTTAATCTAACATGGGAAACCTTGGAAGGGATTATGAAACACGAGGTTGATCCAGAAGTGGCAGGAGAAGAGTGGGAACCCAACTTACAACCCACACTAGAAGCCCAGATTGTAGATTTATCTGATGCTATTGCTTATAATGCCCATGACTTAGATGATGGCCTATGTGGCAATCATTTAGATCCTGAGCAAATAACTCAAGTGCCCCTTATAGCGATATTGATGAACAAACTTAACCTAAAGCCCTATGATTTGCAAGTTAGCCAGAAACGCCATTTGCTTATTCGTGAGCTCCTAGGTGTTATGATTCAGGATGCTATTGGTGCTACTGATGCAGCGCTAAAAAAAGCTTCGGTAAAAACCCTAGAAGATATTCGCTATGCTAAGTATAAACTAGCCTGTTTTAACGAAGATATAAGCCTAAAAACTAAAGAACTCAAAAAGTTCTTGCATAAAAACTTATATCTTCACTACCGCCAAATTCGTATGGCTAGAAAAGCTGAGCATATTCTGGAGCATATATTTCATGCTTATATAGACAACCCTAAAATGTTACCTTTTGAGGTACAAAAAAGTGTTGAGGAAATAGGCCTGATTCGCGCTGTGACCGACTATTTAGCGAGCATGACTGATAGATTTGCAGGAGATGAGTACAAGCGGCTTTTTGATCCTAATGAACTTACTTAAACGGTTGCTTACCACACTCACAAAATTTTTATATAAGATTTATTCTAGGGAGCTGAACAATTATAAAATGAACATCAAGAAAATTATGCAAGAAGCTCAAAAGGCTCAACAAAGGGTGGAAGAGGCGCAAAAGCGTATAGCAAGTATGAGTATAGAAGGCAATGCTGGTGGTGGTATGGTAACAATCTTTGCTACTGGTAAGGGAAAAGTTAACAAGGTTAAAATTGATCCCAGCCTAGCTTCTTCTGATAGCCTCGAGCTTTTAGAAGACTTAATAGCTGCGGCAATTAACGATATCCAAGACAAAGTTAAAACAATCCAAGATGGAGAAATGGATGCTGTAATGGAGAATCTAGAAGGTTTTGGGATTTCCTAAAAAATCCAATTTCAATGAAATACCCTTCCTCACTAATTCAACTTATTAGAGAATTAGGCAAACTGCCCGGTGTTGGCCCTAAAAGTGCACAAAGGCTTGCTTTTTACCTCTTTAATCAACCAGAAGAAGAAGTACAGAACCTAGCTAAGATACTTCTAGAAGCTAAGCAAAAGCTTAGACAATGTAAAGACTGCTTTAACATTACAGACCAAGAGCAATGTGCAGTTTGCACTGACTTGCGTAGAAATAAAAAGTTAATTTGTATAGTTGAACAACCTGCTGACCTTTTAGCTATTGAGCGTTCTGGTGAATATGATGGGCTGTACCATGTTTTACACGGTGCTTTAAGTCCTATGAATGGCATTGGCCCTGACCAACTTACAATTCAACCATTTATAGCTCGTTTAAAAGAAATAGAAGAAGTTATTCTTGCTACCTCAACAACTGTAGAGGGAGAAGCAACTGCCATGTATTTAGCCAAGGTTGTAGCTGACCTAGGTATTACTACTTCGCGTATAGCTTATGGTTTGCCCGTAGGTGGTGACTTAGAGTATGCTGATGAGGTAACCTTAGGCAAGGCCATTGCTCATAGGCGAAAGCTTTAAATCTCATCAGATCCTTTAAAGTACCTATCCTGACGTTCTACAGGAACAACAAAACCATGAATGGGTCTTGTAGAGGTTAGCTCGAGCCACTCACCAGTTACAACCTCATCTGGTAGAGGTTCTTTATAGCCCACCACTAGCGGTACACCAGCATCAACAACTACCATATACTTACTACGGTCAATAATTAAGCCTGTGGCTTCTAGTTCGCTAACATCAGTTGTACTAATTTCTTTCTTAGTTTCAGTAGTTAGCTGCAAATGTTTAGCAACAGGGTGAATAATTACTTGTTTAGTACCCACAGAGCTTTCATAAGGATTAGTACGTTCAAAAAGATAAAATACTTGATTGTTGGCAAAGCACTCGAGCAAAGGGCTACCTTCAGTCTTAGGATAAACCTTGACTGTAGCAGCGTAAGTTTTCCACTGTAAGATAAAGTTTTCAACAGAATCTTCTAACATAAGTTAAGCACCTAGCCATTTTACCTGATTCTACTAAATTTTGCGCCCATTTGCCTTCATACTTTAATTCCTTTGCGCTGTTTCCACTACCTAAGCAGATAGTCATAAGTTTTTGTGAGATATAAAATGCCACATCCCTGTAGGGACGGGTTTGAAACCCGTCCCTACAAGCACATAGGAATTCACATTTTCTTTTGCATAGGGACTTAATAAATAAATTTAACGCCATGTGCCTCATTGGCAAAATTTGGGGTGAGTTAAAATGAGTTATTAAATGTTTTGCTTAAAATGAGTAGTGCCCTTCATGTAATGATGAAATGACCACTCTAACAGGGTAAAGATTCAACACATCATTACTTGTATAGGACTACCTTAAAATGTTGTCAAGTTACCCAACTCATACTCAATATTTGTCATTGCGCTAAAAATAAATTGCTCACCATTATCGTTTCTGCTACCCCAAAGAATTCCGTAAAGGACAACATTATTACCTAACCACCTAAAAACAGGAGCACCACTATCACCCTTTGAAGAAATTGGTCTAGTCGTGTTTACCCAAGAAGGCTTACTCACAATATCTTGACACAAAAGGGTAATATTTTGACTAACTCTTACATCAACACAGGTTTCTGTTACTATGCCAAAAGTCCAACCTGTTGTTAAACCAACTTTATCCAAGTACTCTCCACTTACTGGGAAAGTTCGCTCACTAGTAATTCTAAAGGTAGAGTTAGTATGGTTAATCTGCTTAGAGTTATTCCACCAAGAAGTGGTCTGGGCAATGCCACCTAAGTCAAAAGAAGCTGATGAAGTAAGCTTTACCAGTGTTGCATCACTCCAACGGCATTTTTGTCCAGTTGGACACTTACCACCAGTAAAGTGATTGGGATCAACTACTTCTTTACCAAGGTAATGTGAATTGTTTATAGTAGGCTGATAGTACTTAGTACCATCAGCACCATCACCTCTTCTATTACTACAATGTGAAGGTAGGACCATTGTAGAGCCACGGCTGTGCCTAGCCAGAAAACCCAAGGTGCAAACAGGATTACTTACAGGAGAACCACTGTAATTTACTCCTAAACCTCCTACTGCGGGGGTAACTCTGCTAGCTAAAGAATGATTGGAAAGGCTAAATGGATTAGTCTTTTCAATCACAACTGCTTGAAGTGGAATGCTTAATTTAATTAACTCTGCTTCTATTCTGCTGCGTAAAGTTTCTGTTCTAACACCAACTTTTATTTGATTCCTTGCTTCATCAAGGTCAATAAGTACAATGCCATCTATATCCAATAAATTAACCATGTCTCGTCGCCACTGCGCGAGTTGGGCAATATCATATTTGCTTTGGAGTAGCTTTATTTCTGGAACATCATGAGACAAGGATTGAGTACTGTGAGAGTTGTCTCCTAGGCTCGATAGAAAACCCTCACCAAAAACACTTTCAATACTATCTTGAATACTTACCTGTAGAGTCTCTAAAGCCTGTGCACTTAGGCCACTTACATCTTGTTTTACATAAACGCTAACATTGCCCTGTTCGTCAAGAGAAAATCCATCAATGTTAGGGTTCTTTTGATTTAAACGCTCAAAATAACTATCTAAACTAGGTGGCGGTGACGGCGTTGTTACTGTTTCAGGGGGCTGCCTATTACTACCACTACTATTAGTGGAGCAACTTATGCTTATAACTACTAATACTAGTATTAGGGTAACTAATTGGATCTCTCTCATATTTCAAGCTCCTTCAAAAATCCCAATTAGTACCTAATACGAAACTTTTCTGTATCTGTTATCCAGTCGTGCTGAGGGGTTGGCTCTACTACAATTGACAAGCTCCTAGCAAAGCTTTCTTGGCTCCTATGTTCACCTGCAGCAAAGAAGTCTCGCTCACTTTTAAAGTTTGCTAGTGTAGAGGTATCAAGTGGAGATTTACTAGCAACTGCAATGACTTTATCAAGACCTGTTGGACCAGCAACTCTGAATGTAAACTTACTTCCTGTACCAAAATACTTAGGCTGATTAGGGTGTAGGATATTATTACTATCAAAGCGATTAGGGAAGATTTGATCGACTTTACCATCTGCATGAAGACTAAAGATATACACATAAGCACTCTCAGTAACTTTTACCCCTAAAGAAATTTTTTCCCCGATGCGGTATTTCACAGGTGACCCATCTGAACTACGTTTATTCAACCACAAGTCTATTGAATAACTTGGCTCTGGGTTAATGACAATATTTTCAGGGGACTCAACTACTATAGACTGTGGCCTTGCAAAGGTTGGGTCTTCAGCTAAAGTGGCACTCACAACTACAAACAGTAAAAAGAACAAAAGTTTCCTCATAATATTTCTCCAATGAATTTGAATTTCTACTAATAATTTAGATCAACTAGGAAAGTAAAATTAAAGTAGGACTGAATTGTATCGGCTAGGTATCTAATCCTACCTGAAATAAGCTGAAAATTTCTTCAGCTTATTTTTTAGCTTGCTCAAATAAACTATGCTTTAGAATTAGTACAGATATATACTAGAAGAAGTATTATGTTATGCACCTTAATTAAATTGTGGCAAAAGTCAACTTCATTAAATGGAATCACAAGAAAAGCAGTTAATATTAATATAGATTTTCATATGAATCCTTATCTTACTAAAATGAGAGATGTCATTCTGAGCGTAGTGAAGAATCTCTCATGCGTTATGCCGTCTAGATACGTTCCTCAGTATGACATATACATTACAATTGCACATTTATGCTTTGGGAAAAGCTTTTCTTGCACAATATATTGGATTGTGCTCTGAAGCTCGAGCAAAACTAAACGATGATCAGTTTACTAATTACCCTTCCCTTAATTACTGCTGTAATTACCCTTTTTTTAAGAAAAAGACTTGCAAAAAGCCTAGCGCTTATAGTTGTTGGACTAAACACTCTAATAAGCCTTGCTATGTGGTTTAACTTTGACCTCAAGGCAGATAGCTGGCAATACCTACAAGAGGTTTCGTGGATACCTAGCTTAGGCATTAATTATATAGTTGGTCTAGATGGTTTAAGTTTACCCTTTATATTTTTGAGTTGCCTTTTAACGTTTCTTTCTCTGCTAGTTGAGTGGCAACGCAAAGAAAGTGCTTTCTCAGCTCTATTTTTAATTTTATTAGCTGCTCTTATTACTGTATTTACTGCTCTTGACCTTATTCTTTTCTTTATAGCTTTTGAACTTACTATCATACCTCTATTTTTCATAATTGGTGTTTGGGGTTACGATAAGAGGCGTTACGCTGCTCTGAAATTTCTACTTTATTCCCTAGCAGGTTCTGTCTTTCTACTGTTAGGCATTTTGATAACTGCCTTTTTAGCTGCTAAGGGTGGGCCAGTTAGTTTTGACTACCGCATTTTAGTTGAAAGTACTGAAACTATAAGTGGTTTTAGAGCTGTAGTACTATGTCTTAGCTTTGCGGTAGCTTTCCTTATAAAATTACCCAGCGTACCCTTTCACACATGGCTGCCACACGCTCATACTCAAGCACCCACAGCAGGATCAATTCTTTTAGCAGGAGTACTACTAAAAATGGGAGGCTATGGCCTAATTCGTTTTAATTTGAGCTTCTTTCCAGAAGCTATGCAAGCCTTACAGCCACTTTTAGCCACTCTTGCTGTATTAAGCTTGCTTTATGGTGGTTTTGTGGCCTTGGGACAAACTGACCTAAAAAAACTTATTGCTTACTCCTCGGTTAATCACATGGGATTTGTGCTTTTAGGTATAGCTTCTATGAATGCTTTTGGTTTACATGGAGCCGTATATCAAATGTTAGCACATGGAGTAATTACGGGCTTACTTTTTATGCTAGTAGGTATGCTAAATTATAGAACTCATACACGTACTATAGCTGCTATGCAAGGTATATATACTGCTATGCCCATTCTAGGAGGCATAATGTGGTTGGCTATGCTAGGTGGGGCAGGCATACCCGGTCTAGCAGGCTTCATTGGCGAATTCCAAGCACTTTTAGGTGCCTTTCAAAACCCCAAAACTACTATCTTTGCTATTTTGGGTTGTTTTGGAATTTTAATTAATGCTGCACTTATGCTCTGGACCATTCAAAGAATCTTGCAAGGGGAACCCACTGCCCAAATGGAAAAAGACTATAATCTAAAAGATATGAACGGTTTAGAAATTGCTGTAACAATTCCTTTAATTGTTCTAGCAGTATTATGGGGGCTGTGGCCTCCTGCTTTGAGCCCTTTCATTGATAGTGCTTTAAGGGTTTTTACCATATTTTGCCTTATGTAAAGCTTTTGCTTGCTCTATCCATTTATCACGTTCAATTCTATCCGCAAAGTTTTCCAAATTCTTAGCTATTAGCTCTTTTTCATCTGTTTTAAGCTTGGCGACTTGTGCAAAGGTTGTTATATCAGCTTCATGAAGAGCTTTTTCAATAACTGCACCAATGCCACTTATCTCTTTAAGGTTATCAGGAGTAGATGCGCTTGCTTTAGTTGATGAACCTTTTACCGTAGCTTTTTTTGTAGAACCACTTTTACTAGTTGTCCTAGTTGTCTTTTTGGGCGTTGAACTTGCATTGGTATCATCAAGTTGATTCTCAAGCCGTTTAATTTCTTTTTCAAGCTCTTCAACACGCTTTTCACACTTGCTCAACTCAACCTTTGAATCATCACCTTCACTAGAGTCATTAAAGCTTGATATAATACGACCCCGTAAAAACCAACCTATTACACAACCCAAAAGGGCAGCTAAAAATAAAAACAAAGATATTTGCCAAAGAAGAAAAGTCATTTAAATTCCTCCACAAGAAATTTAATATATTGCCCCTTACTAACTTGAGTATCTATTAGAGGGTTTTCTCCTTCTCCAAAGACACTCAAGCACTTAGCAGTTAACCCCTTTTCAATTAGCAAGTCACGCACTATTTTTGCTCGAGCTTCACTTAAAGCAAGATTATGGTTTGCTAGGGTACTATCACTATCATCTACATAGCCAACTATAATAATGGATGTTGGTTTATAATGTTTTATAGCTCTAGTAACATGTTGTAAATAACCTATAAGTTCTTTTGAAGGATTAGTTTTATCCTTATCAAAACTTACCTTAGGATATTTATCTGCAAGTGCATTCAGTTCGGCTTGTAAAGCTTGATGGTGTTCAGCAATCTGACAAGCTTTAGAAACTTGTAACTCACTCTTAACTACTCTAACTCCCCAAACCTGCCCAATCAACGTATGCGCTAGCTTAGCTAGGTCTTCACTAGTAACGCTGCCGCCTAAATTAGCATCGCGTCCAGAAAAGCTTACACTAACTTTAGTAAAATGGTCTCCCGCAGCACTCAAAACCAATGAGCTTCGTTTTTGTAGGTTATTTTCTATTCGAGGCACATAAATAAGTAGGCAAAGTATAAACAGAATAATAAGTGCTACTGCCATTGCAATTACTGGCCATAAATCATAAAAAGATAATCTGCTTGTGTATTTTCTCATAAAGTCTTATATACAATAAAGCCAATAGTTACTTATCTAACTTTAGCTACTAAACCTCTATAAATATCTGCAGGAATTCCATAATTGAAAACAAAACTTTGTAGGACATTAACCTTAATATGACTTCCTACAAACCTATACACTCGCTTAAAGTTTGATTCTCCAAGTCTGTGTTTATCTTCACATACTAATATTATAGGTAAGCGCTTTAGATTGCAAGCATGCCACAACTAAAACCTTCATAAGATTTTGATTTCATCAATGAATACACCCTAGGGCAAAAGAAAATCCTTTCATGGTGTTTTTCTTGACAGCAAACTTTCACTTAAACAAAATATAATTATTATTGTGCTTAAATTTTTTAAATATTTAAATTTAACATCTAAAGATATTAATAGTTTCTATGTAAAGTTAAAGCTGCTAATCATTTGCATAACTTTTTTACTAATTGGTTATGGATTAAGTAGTGAAGATTTTTTAGATACCCGTGAGGGACGCTCCATAACTTTTAATGCGCTTATTGATGTTTTTAAAGAAAATTATTGGCAAGAAGATTACCGTGATTGGGACGCATGGGGACTTGTATATCGTGATTCCGCCCTAGCAGCTGAGGGCAGAGCTGATTTCGAGCAGGTTATGATTAATATGTTTGATGAGCTTGATGATGAGCACTCGAGCTGGCTAGGACGTATAGATTTTTTCCATGGAGATCTTGATAGCCCCTTCTCGCCTGCACAAGTTGGCTTAGGCTTTCAACATGATTATGTAAAGGGTCAGGGACTAGTTATTCAGCGGGTTTACCCTGATACACCTGCTTATAAAGTGGGCCTGCGCCGTGGAGATGTTATTAAAACTTTAAATGGCCTAGACATAACCCAACCCAATATCACTGTTGGTACTATTTTTAAAGATGCTGTTTCCCAAGGAAAAGTAACTGTCAGTGTTAAGCGTAAACTTAATCTTTTAACCTTTACTATTACACCTGAACCAATTTTCTTTGAAATGGTTAGTAATGCTCCTCAAGCAGAAATGCTTGATGCTACTACAGGGTATTTGTTTATTCCTACCTTTAATGAAGCAAATGTAGCAGCACAGGCTCATGAACTTGTAGCCGACTTGCAAACCCAAGGTGCTACCTCATTAGTACTAGATTTACGGCATAATTTGGGAGGGCGTCTAGCAGAATTAGGTTTGCTAATAGGCATATTTACACAAGGTGTATGGGCACAAGCTATTGACCGTGATGGAGTTGCTTGGCAAACAGATTATAGTCTTGAAGGAGAAGTAGGTCGTAGCCTCTTACGTAATTTAGATGGTGAGGCAATTTCAGAAGCTGCAGTTAAAGATCCTGTAGTTTTTACAGGCCCATTGGTAGTTTTAGTAAGTAGTGATAATAGCAGTGCTGGTGAAGTTGCCCCTCTAGTGTTACAAGATCTAGGGCGTGCTACCATAATAGGCCAAGCAACAAATGGAAATGTTGAAGCCCTACGTGGTTTTGATTTACCTGATGGTAGTGTAGTACTTATGGCAGTAGCAAATGTGCAATCTGTTAGTGGGGAAAGTTTTGATGAAGGGGTTAAGCCTAATATTATTGCTAGCAGCAACTTAGAAGAGCTGGCTCGAGGCTATGATGCACCTGTAGCAGAAGCTTTACGTGTTTTGAAAGGTTTACCATTTGCACCCGGCAAGCTTTTTTAGTTAATGCAAATAGGTTTTATAACCCAACTCCTTTGGTCACGCTACGGGCCTTTTTGGGTAAAGCTTTTCCAAGGAGTTGGGGGAGAAACGGTCTTTGCTGATGCAAAAAGTGTAACTTACCAAACTAAACGCGTCGATTTAGAGGAAATAGGCGGTCTAGTTTTTCGGCTTGCCGTTTTACAAGCATTGTTACTTAAGGTAGATTACATTGTAGTTCCAGACATCAATTATTCTTCAAACGCTACTAAAGGCAGTGCTCAAGATCCTTGGATAGCAAATTTTGTTGATACTCTAGCCAGAAAAGTAAAAGGGTTACCTCCTATTTTACGAGTACCTGCCACACTTAACATTTCTCAATCTGAATTAGAAAAATTAGTTATACAAACCCTCTACCCGTTAACAAGACAAAGTAATGAAGTGAGACGGATATGGGAACGTTATCATGGTAGTATTAAAACCCAAAGCCAACCTGAGCCACCTTCAATTTCAAGTGGAGATTATTTAGGTGTTATAGGACAACCTTGGTTAGTTAATGAAAATCTTGTCAATGCCCTTAAGACGGATAAGCAAATTCTAGCACAGCACCAAATTGATCCTAATTATTTGCAACAAGAAGGTTTAAGGGTAAGGAGAGACTTAATAAATAGTGATATCGAAGTCATAGGTGCAGCACATTACTTAGGTCGCAAAGGCAATATTAAAGAAGTTATTATGTTGGTTGATAAAACTTCAGGGGCGGATATTTGGCTTACCAAAAGGATCAAGCGCCTAATTCATAAGCCATTTACTATTAAATACATTCAAGATTTATTGCCTACGAATAAACTTATCAATAAGCTTATGGTTCAAGCTTCTCCTCAAGATCTTCTATCAAACTAGTTAGCCTCTTGGCTGCTTCTGGGCGTTGAAAGGTGTTTGGTAACTGTCCACTTTGAATAGCTGCCAAAAATGCTTCACGATTGGGGTTTTCACGTTGCTGCTGTCCAAAATTTGGACCAAAAGGCCCTCTACGTTCTCCATCTTGTGCCTGTGAACGACGTTCAATTATTTTACTGTCCATCCAGATAAGTTGTTCAGGTGTTAAAATATTTTCTTCAATATTAACTAGTACATTGACACAAAAGTTTTGATATGTGATTTTACATTATGACATTTCAGGATAAAGTCTCTTGAGTTTGTCCCTAGCAGTCTTAACAGTAAAACTCCAATCTATAGTGGCTTTACTAGCATTACGTTCTTTTTCCCAAGCTTTCACTTCTTTTGTCAAAAGCTCTATACTCCCTAAACGTCTGTCTAAACATTGCTCTCGCAATGCTGATAGTTCTACTTCAGCCATATTCAACCAACTACTGTGTTTTGGTGTGTAATGAAACTCTAGCTTTCTAGTTAGCTTCCTTGCTTCCTCTGCACAATATGTTTCATAAAACGAAGTAGGGGTGTGGGTATTGAGGTTATCAAAAACTATTCTTATGGTTGAGGTGAACCCAATTGATCGGACAAAAAATTAAGGTTAATTAAGACCTACTAAAATAATAACAAACTGAGATTACATTGTTTGTAAGCTCGATAACAGTTTGCTCTGTTGTTATTGGCTTAGTTTTTCCTTTCTGTAAACTAACTCAGGTGTTTTGTACTGCAATGATTGATGTGGACGTTCACTATTATAAAATTGCAAGTACTTTCCTATTTCTTCCCTTCCTTGCTCAATATTTTTGTACTCCTTAAGGTATACCTCTTCATATTTTACAGTTCTCCACAACCTTTCTGTAAATATATTATCCATGTATGAACCTCTTCCATCCATGCTGATTGCTATTTCATTTGCCTTCAATATATCTGTAAACTCATAACTCGTGTACTGACTACCTTGATCTGTATTGAATATCTCTGGCTTCTCTCCTTCCAATGCCTCTTCTAATGCTTCTATACAGAACGTTGCTTTCATGTTACTTGAAACTTCCCATGAGACTACATAACGGCTATACCAATCCATTACTACTACCAGATAGCAATACCCTCCTTGTAAACGTATATAGGTGATATCACTAGCCCATACCTGATTTGGTTTGTTTATGATTTTGTTTTTCAGAAGGTATGGGTAAATTTTGTGTCCTTCCTTTGGTTTACTTAATTTGGGCTTGGCATAAATTGCTTGCAAACCCATCAGGCACATCAAACGATATACTCTTTTGTGATTGACTTTATAGCTTTCTCCATTGAGCATTGCTGTTATCTTACGATAGCCTAGAAAAGGATGATCTGTATATAACTCATCTATCCTTTGCATCAACTTTTCATTGAGATCACTGATTCCTGTAGGTCGATAGTAATAACTACTACGATTCAGGTTCAGTAACTCACATTGTTTAGTAATGCTCAATTGAGGGTGCTTTGGGTCAACTATCAACATACGTTCCTCTTGGCTCAGTTTTTGAGCCCTTTGGACAAAAAATCTAATTCCATTTTCAACTTACCGATCTGTTCGTATAGTGCAGCCTCTCTACGTTCTTGTAGTCTTGCTTTTCTGCCTCTTAGTAGTGAAAATCTTTCATTCAATGCCTCTGATCCAGCTTTTTTCCATTCTTTAATTTGAGTGGTGTGTACACCATATTGACTTGCTAATTCTGCAAGATTTTTCTCCCCAGCTATGGCTGCTGCTGCAACTTTAGCTTTGAATTCTTTCTTATATGTTTTTCTTATTCCTTTTGTCTGGCTCATTTATATCTCCATATTCTAGATATTTTACATCTTTAATGGACCTTAATTTCGCCGGGGTTTTTTGTCTAAATTTTGGGGGTAAGCTCAGGTGTCAGCATTCTTAAAGTGTACTTCTGCTAAATCCCTCATTACATGAGCAAAGTCTTGTTTGGTACGCCGTTTGGTAACTTTCACATAACGCCAACCTGCCAATGGCTGCAAGCAAATAAATATGTTACACGTCCCTTCTCTACGATATTCATAATCGTAGCGTTCTGGCTGACCTTTTTTCGCTGGCACCGGCTTGCGAATTTCACTAATTAGCTGATATGGAAATTCGTCAAAACATATTACAGGTTGCTTTTCCTGATAGCTCTCAGCATAAAGATCTAAAACATCTTCCATACGCCACACAAATTCAGACCCTATAACTGTGGGAATACACCATTTCTGACGTACCCAAGGTTTCAGACTATTTTTTTTAGTGCTCTTCTCACACTTTCACGAGAAATATTCTCTAATTGTGTCAGAGTCACTAAGCGATCAGTTAGCAACTTAAGCGTCCAGCGTCTGCGTCCATTAGGAGGAACACTTTGTGCAATAGTCATTAGTATAGCTTCACTCTTGTTATCTAGCTTAGGTACTCTGCCAGAACGTGATTGCTCACCTAAAGCGAAATCAAGATTACCAGCTACAAATTTCTGTCGTGTTCGCAATACAGTAGGAATACTGGTGTGCAAGGTACCAGCTATTTCTTTATCGGTTTTACCCATGTCAGCTAGTAATAAGATGTTTGCTCGTTTTATCTTGCGTGCATTACATTGTCCTTTTTGAGTTAACTCGACTAAGCTGGTCTTTTCCGCCTTGGTGAGCTCTACGATATAGATCTTTGCCATAGCCTTACTTTATATTTCTATGAAGTAGATCTATTTCAATAAAGTTTACATATCAAAACTTTTGTGTCGAGATACTAGTATTTTTTCAACCTCTTCACTTGTAAAACTCTCACGGTTTTGTAGCTCATAAAGAATAGGTAAAAGTTGTTCAATTTGAGGGTTATTGAGTGTTAGTTCTGTTTCTTGCTCGAGCTCAATCAAAAGGAAAACTGCACCACTTAAGTCAATCATAGGCCTAAGCTGTTCGCGAATAGTAGTAAAATTAGCAGGGGGCTGTGCTAAACCTAGGCTTAATAAAACAAGAATACTAACAAGGGTAAATCTTTTGTACATAAATTTAAATACCTTTCTGTTACCATTATTCATACCTAAGTGATGCTACAGGATCAAGCTTGGCAGCTCTACGTGCTGGATAATAGCCAAAGAAAACTCCCACTGCTACAGAAAAACCAAATGCCAGCACTATACTCATAGGGGAAAGAAGAAAAGGAAAGCCTGCTAGGTTAGCAGCAACGAAGGCTATTAAGATGCCAGTTAGTATACCAATAATGCCACCACCACCTGAAAGTACTATGGACTCTATTAAAAACTGAGTAAGGATGTCACGCTGGCGTGCACCTAAAGCTTTTCTTACACCAATTTCTCTAGTGCGTTCAGTTACAGAAACTAGCATTATGTTCATGATGCCAATTCCCCCTACTAACAAGCTGATGCCTGCTACAGCACCTAAAAATATGGTCAAGGTAGTTAGTACTGAGTTGACAGTGTCAAGTGTATTGGCTTGGTTGCGGATGTTAAAGTCGTATTTTTCAGGTTCTAGTACGTCATGCTCGAGTGCAATAACTTGAGTGAGATCAGCTTGTAAAGCATCTAGAACATCTTTATCCTCAGACTTAACATAGATGGCATTTACTATAGGCTCACCTTTATACTCTTCGCGTTTTATGCGTTGGAAGTAAGTATCAAGTGGTATGAAGATGTTAGTGTTAGGATTGCTAAAAGTGCTTACACCTTGTTCAGCTAGTATTCCCATAATCTTATAGGGAGTGTTATTGATTTTAATTGATTGCCCTATAACATCTTTGCTACTACTACCGGGGAAAAGATCACTTACTAGATCATAACCAATGACTGCTGCTCTTTGCCTGCGGCGTACTTCTTCGTCTGTAAAGAAGCTTCCGTTTTCAACTTCCAAGTCTCGAGCAGTTAGATAGCCGGGCCAAGTGCCGATAACAGTAGAGTTAGTATTACTTGAGCCTGCCTTAACTTGCTGAGAGCTTTGTATATAAGGAGCAAGAGCAGCAATGCGTGGATCAGATAAATCATTAATAACTTCAGCGTCTTTTACAGTAATACTTTGGGTGGTGCCAGCACGCACTAATCCGGGGTGGCCCCCTCTACCACTAGAACCCGGCCTAATAGAGAGTAGGTTAGTACCAAAACTACTTAGATTACTAGTTATGTTACTAGTGACGCCATTGCCTATAGAGATTAGTGCTACTACTGCTCCTACACCGATAACTACCCCTAAAGTTGTTAGGATGCTTCTAAGGACATTGCCACGAATAGAACGCCAAGCAATCTTGAAGGTCTCGAGCGGATTAAGTGTACCACTACCATTATGAGATAACTCTCGAGGTAATTCAAAATCAAGCTCAGTTGTAGCTGTATCTAAAGATGGTGCTAATACTTCACTAGACATAGATCCACCTCATACAGTGCAGAAGTTTTAGCAAAGCAGAAATACACTTCTGCAAAGCACATATCATACTGAGGAGCAAGCCCTTGCAAGGGTAAACAACGAATGTATCTAGATGTCTTAACGTATGAGAGGTTCTGCGCTACACTCAGAATGACATCTCTCATTTTGATAAGGAAAGGATTTATCAGGGCATCTAAATAGCTATTCAGAAAGATTTGGAGTTGCTCAAACCTCCAAGGTTCTACAGAGAAAACTTTTATGGACATCTATATATATCCTAAAGATTGCGTTGAGACATGACCTGTTACTTCAGTACGCATTTGCTTATGGATCTCATCTCGTTCAATAAAACCATCTCGCAAAAAAATATTTCTTTTAGTTTGTGAAGCAATTGTTGGCTCGTGGGTGACGATTACAATAGTTACACCACTATCATTAAGTCCTCGAAATAGTGCCATAATCTCATTGCCAGTTTTTGTGTCTAGGTTACCAGTAGGTTCATCAGTTAGTAACAATGCAGGGTTCATTACTAAGGCTCTAGCAATAGCCACTCGCTGCTTTTGTCCACCAGAAATTTGTGAGGGTAGATTTCGCCACTTATCTGCTAAACCAACTTGATCGAGCACTTGCATAGCATGATCTCGTCTGGCCCTAGGGGAAAACCCAGCGTACTGCATGGGTACTTCGACATTTTCAAGAATGTTTAACCTAGGTAATAAATGAAAGGCTTGAAAAACAAAACCAATATCTTGATTGCGAACACGTGCCCTTTGGGCTTCGTTTAAGTCAGTTACATCTTTGCCACGCAAGATATAGTGGCCTTCAGTTTGTTTGTCTAAAATTCCTAAAATTTGCATAAGTGTAGTCTTACCAGAGCCAGAGGGGCCTAGTAACGCAACAAACTCACCTTCATAAATATCAAAATTAACACCTTTTAAAGCCCAAAACAATTCATCGCCTACGGGAAAAGCCTTTTTTATGTTTGCCATACTTAAAACAGGTTGCATTAGCGCCTTGTTCCCCTAATAGCTCTGAAAATACCTCTTCTTTGGTTGTTTTCTGGTAGTGGTTCAGCTTCTTCTTGAGGTAAGATGACCTCGAGCCTCTCAGCACTATCCACTTCAAGAATTACATTAAGGCCTTGACTAGTAATTATTTTAACAGGCTTTAGAGTCTCTTCATCTTCTTTTTGGATTTTTAGATAGTTACGAGTTCTTACGCTAAGCAGTGCCTGACTAGGCACAGTAATGCTATTATCTACTGCCTGCACTAATATTTCAGCTTCTGCACTCATACCGGGTCGTAATTTTAGCTCTGGATTATCTAGAGTTACTGTGACATTGAAAACTGGGATATTTTGAACTATTTCTGCTATTGGTGATATTGCTGTTACTTGACCGATAAAATTGCTATCGGGAAAGGCATCAAGTGTGATTTCAGCACTTTGTCCTAAAGTGATTTGTGCTATTTCAGTTTCATCTACTTGTACTACTAGCTCGAGCTGTGAATCATCTATAAGTGTCAGTAAGCTTTCATTATCAGGAGCATAATTGCCTTCATCACCACTGACTTCAGCAATTACACCACTAAAAGGTGCTGTTAGCAGAGTCTTGCTCAAATCTTTTTGTGCTTGGTCTAGTTCTAATTGTGCCAGCTTAGCAGCAAGGTCAAGATTGTAGAGGTCTTGCTGATTTGCAGATGAGTCAAGTTGTTTGGATGTTTTTAAGGTGCTTAGTGTTTCGCGAATCCCTTCCACTTCAGATAGTGCGTTTGCATAGGCATCTTGGGCATTTTTTAGTGCTTGAGCACTTTCGCCCCCAGCTTCATAAAGTTCTTGAGAAAGTGATAGGTCACCTTCAGCCTGTACTAAATCACGTTGCGCCTCTGCTAAATCTCGTTCGGCTTGACCAATGTCCTCACTTAGATTAGTACTACTGCTTTGTTGTGAACTTGCCAAGCTCGAGCGCTGCGCCTGAGCTTTTTGCAAGTCTAGTTGTGCTTTTTGAGCAGCATCGGCAAAACTTTCCTCATTCAAACGGGCAATGATTTGGCCTGCTTCTACTCGCTGACCTATTTGGGGTAGCTCGAGCACTATGCCACTTACTTCAAAGGCTAGGTTTTGTTCTTTTATGGGCTCTAGTGTTCCTGAAGCAAAAACAGTTAGGCGATAAGGTTGGGGTATAACTGTTAAGCTTGTGGGAACTTCACTTACCTCAATTTCTTCTTGATTCATCCCAAAAAAATACCACCAAGCTAGAATCCCTGTTCCTATTACTAAAAAGCTGATTATAAAACCTCTTAGCCTGTGTCTCCTTTTCGACTTTGTTTGTTTCGCCATATTGTTCTCCATTACTATAAGCCTGATAAAAAGACCTTAACAGTATATTTGGATATTGTTTAGGTTTGATTTAGAGAGAAGGCAATTTGCAAAATTTCTAAGTCAAACGAGATCCTCATCAAAACAATTTGTGGACACGTTGAGGAAATAGGGAATCCAGAACACACTTCCAGATTGATGATACTTTGTGAAAACGATATTCCTGATTCAGCTCATTGCTCGCTTTTACATTTAGGGTAGGGACAAATGCTGGATAATACCACCATTTCAAGACCTCTCAAATGTGTGCATAAGTTAACATATTTAAGAATTTCATTAAATCTTTTTTCATCTACAATTCCATATTTTTCTTTAAACTAACTTAGTAATGTCAAAATTAATGCTCATAGTTGGTATCGCCTTTATCTTTCTACCTTGGTTAAGCCTTCAAGGTATAAAACATTATATAAGTAATTCGAAATCAATAATCACTATCAATAAACACGTTTTTGTGGAAGTCATAGCTGTAAATAATTTTGGGGTTACTCGAGCTTACAAACTACCTAGACGCACTCCCCTCAAGGATAGTGTTAGTTTAAATCTGACTGGCACAAAGAAATTAACAAGTGGCTTTATAGATTCAAGAAAACCCACACCCATACCTAAAATAGATTTGGATGCTGAAACTCCTATAAATTATGTATCCGACATAAATTTGGTTACCAGTATTGTTAAAAATCCTATACCCAAGATAAACTCGAGTGCTGAAGTTGAAACCCCTTTGGATAATGGGCCTGATACAGATTTGCTTGCTAATCTTGCCGAAGACCCTATATCTGACACTAGCTTAAATACTGATGTTGCTGTAAATCACAAATGGCCTCTCACGACACAGGGTATTGTCACTTCCACTTTTGGAGTGCGTCATTTGGTGGGGGCAAGTCTGGATTTCCACCAAGGTATCGATATTGCCGCAACTGTAGGCACACCTATTGTGGCAAGTCAAGACGGTGTAATCACCTATGCTGATTGGCTAGGCGTCTATGGTCAGGTAGTTTTTGTAAGTCACCTTGACGGTAGCGAAACAAGGTATGCGCATATGAGTCATATCCTAGTTAGTAAAGGACAGCAAATTACTCAAGGTGAAAAGCTAGGTGAGGTAGGCAACACAGGCTTTACTACAGGGCCACATTTACACTTTGAAGTACGTATAGATGGCAAAGCTGTTAATCCCACAGATTATTTAGCAGAGTTAGAACAAGAGAATATCGCTCAAAGTCACACTTCCTATAAACAAGTAAAGCCACATAAAGGTTGATTTTATACCCTAACTTATTTTTCTTAAAAAATAACTCCTGCTTAAATTAACTTTCCTAGTACAGAACACAAAATCAAGAAAATCAGATTTGCAAAAATTTTGCGTTGTGATAGCATTGAGTGTTGTTGATTAACCTCTCTAAAAATGCACCATATAAACCTTAGACAATTCATCTCTGAACTAAAAAAACGTGGCGAGATAGTACAAATCAGTGAGCCTGTATCCGCTGAACTGGAAATAACTGAAATCGCTGATAGAATGGTCAAAAAGGGTGGGCCTGCCCTTTACTTTGAGCAGGTTATAGGCAAAGATTTCCCTCTTGTTATAGGTCTTTATGGTTCACAAAAACGTATGGCCTTTGCATTGGGAGTAGAATCTCTTGATGATATTACTAAAAGGCTCAGGGAACTTCTAAATGTAAAGGTAGGGGGTGGCCTCCTAGGCTTAGCAGCAAATTTACCAAAACTGAAAACTGTCACTTCACTACCACCTAAAAGAGTCAAAAAAGCTCCTGTACAAGAAGTAATTTGGCGGGGTGATGAAGTTGATTTAAATAAGCTACCTATTCTCAAATGTTGGCCAGATGATGGCGGACCTTTTATTACTCTGCCACTAGTTATTAGTAAGGATCCTCTTACTAAAGAGGTGAATGTAGGTATGTACCGTATGCAAGTGTTTGATAAGTCCACTACAGGCATGCATTGGCAACGTCATAAAACAGGAGCAAGGCATTTAGAAAGTGCTAAAAAGTTAGGCAAGAAATTAGAGGTGGCTGTTGCATTAGGTGGTGATCCTGCCCTTACTTATGCAGCCACTGCTCCTTTGCCTTCTATACCTAGCATCAATGAATTTTCATTAACTGGTTTTTTGCGTAATAAGCCTATTGAACTTGTTAAAGGGATAACAGTTGATTTAGAGGTACCTGCTGAGGCAGAATTTGTGCTAGAAGGCTATGTTAACCCTGAAGAAGATTGGCGTTTAGAAGGCCCTTTTGGTGATCACACAGGGTTTTACACCTTAACTGACCTTTATCCCGTTTTTCATGTAACAGCTATAACTATGCGCAAAAATCCTATTTACCCTGCAACTATAGTGGGGAAGCCACCTATGGAGGACGCCTACTTTATTGAAGCTTCAGAAAGAATCTTCTTAGTACCTGCACAGCTTATACTACCTGAGATTAAAGACTATAGCATGCCACCAGCAGGTATAGCACATAACTTAGTAAATGTGGTTATTGAAAAAAGCTATCCCGGTCAGGCCTACAAAGTCGCTAATGGTCTTTTAGGTTTAGGACAAATGATGCTTGCCAAGGTCTTACTAGTTACTGATGAAAACGTTAGGCCTCAAGAGCATTTTAATTTTTGGCAAACAGTGCTCAAAAATGCTTTGCCGGGCAGGGATTCCCAGTTTGCCAAAGGGCCAATTGATGTACTTGACCACTCGAGCCATTCATGGAGCTATGGCACTAAACTAATTATAGATGGCACCATTAAGCATTCAGAAGAAGGGAAGCAAATATCATGGACAGCCAACCCTGAACGTAATCAAGAAAAACTTCCCCAACACACTGATATCATTAATCAACACCAATTTGCTGGTGGGTTTTGGTTTATAACTACTAAAAAAGAGCGCCCTAATCAAGGCAAATTTCTTGGTGAGTGGGCAATCAAACAAGAAGTAGCTAAAGATGTACGTTTGATAGCTATACTTGATGAACTTACTAACCCTCAAGATTTTGAAGATTGTATCTGGACACTGCTCAACAACATTGATCCTGAAAGGGATGTGCAAATTTTGGGTTCTTCTCCTTGTTTTGTAATAGATGGCACTCCTAAACTACCTGAAGAAGGCTTTACACGCAGATGGCCTGAAAAGATTGTTATGACAAAAGAGGTAAAAGAAAGTGTAGACAGGCGTTGGTCAAATTTGCTGTTGACGTGATGAGGCAACGCTTATGAGTAAAGCAGTAATATCACTATCTCGCACCCCTCTTAAGCGTTGTGCTGCTCCCAAAGTAATAGGTTGATGTTTTACTAAGGCATGTAAACCTTCTTTAGACAAACTTGCTACCTTATTAAAATCTATATTAGTAATATTTAGGTGCTCAGATTCCTTACGAGCAACTAGATCCTTTTGAAACCTTTCTATATAAGCAGCATACTTAATAAGTATTTCTGCCTTGCGCTTTTCTTCATTAGATAGTCCTTCAGGGCTATCCCCTATAAGCTGGATAACATCCTTATAGCTTTGTTTAGGTTGGGAAAGAATTTTATTGGCTAACTTTCCTTTAAAGCGAGTGGTACTAAATCTCTCAACTTCTCTTTGCACCTTTACTTGGCTTTGCCGCATTTTTTGTAAGGCTTCACTACTAACTAAACCCCACTCGTAACCTTTAGGCATAAGACGTTCTGAAGCATTGTCTTGGCGGTGCAAAAGTCTATATTCGTTACGAGAAGTAAGCATGCGATAAGGTTCATTGATGCCCCAGCGTACCAAATCATCTAGCAACACTCCTATGTAACCTTCATCCCTGTATATGCTGACCAGCCCTTCACCAAAAGCATAGCGAACAGCATTTACCCCAGCAATGAATCCTTGGGCAGCAGCTTCTTCATAACCGCTTGTACCATTAATTTGACCCGCACTAAAAAGCCCTTTTAGTTTTTTAGACATAAGTGAAGTGTTTAGTTGAGTAGGGTCAAGGGCATCGTACTCTACAGCGTAGGCATAACGTTGAATAACTGCTTTTTCAAAGCCGGGTAGAGTACGAATCATGTCGTCTTGTAAAAATGGTGGCATAGAACTTGAAAACCCTTGTAAGTAAACTTCACTGGTCTCAATGCCATCTGGTTCAACAAAAAGTAGGTGTCGATCTTTATCTTTAAAACGAACTACTTTATCTTCTATAGAAGGGCAGTATCGTGGCCCTTGTCCTGATATCTCCCCACCATACATAGCAGAGTGCTCCAAATTTTGTTCAATAAGACTATGGGTGGCAGCAGTAGTATGTGTTAACCATGTAGGTGTACTTCTTACTTTAGGGCCTAATTGACCCGTAAAAGAGCTAGGTGGTTCATCACCGTGGACTATATCAAGAACTGTAAAATCTACTGAATCTGAACGGATGCGTGGAGGTGTACCAGTTTTAAAACGTAGTAGTGTATGCTCGATATCTAATAAACTTTTAGAAAGATGTCTAGCTGGAGCTTCACCTTGTCTACCTGCCTCGCATTGTTTTTTGCCATACCATACTACTCCCTTAAGAAATGTACCTGTGCAGAGCACTACACTTTTAGCCTCGAGCCAACGACCATCTGTTAAACTAATACCAGTAAGCCTGTCCTTCTCAACTGTTAGTGATGCTACCTCACCACGTACGATATCAATGCCTTTTGTAGATTCTATTAGCGCTCGAGCAGCATCAGCATAACCATCACGTTCATTTTGTACTCGTAGTGATTGTACTGCAGGCCCCTTGCTAGCATTTAAAGTGCGAGCGTGAATAGCTGTTTTATCTGCTAAGTGTCCCATTACCCCTCCTAAAGCATGCAACTCAAAAACTAGCTGTGATTTGCCGGGGCCACCAATAGCAGGATTGCAAGGCATAAGGCCAATTTTGTCAGGGTTAGGAATACAAAGAGCTACTTTAGCGTTAAGCTTAGCAGCAGCGTGAGCAGCTTCTATACCTGCATGACCACCACCAACAACTATAACATCGTATGATAAATACGGGTTAACAATGGACATTTCTAGATTTATACCAATGCTTAAAAATATGTGAGGATGTATTGGTGCTTGTAGAGACACAAAATTCCTGTCCTTGAATGTAATGAAGGATTGCGTCTCTACAATGGAGGTTCGGTAGTGTTTTATTGATTGGCAAAGTAAAACTAGAAATTATGATAGCTAAAGTTTTCTAAATTCCTTTGAAGCAACCTTACCTAGGTTCCTTTACAAGCTTGTGATATTTACAAATCACATATCAAAACTTTTTTGTCGAAGTACTAGGGAAATAAAGGATATCTTATCAAGATCTGCTATTTTTCAACTTATTTAATGATCATAAATCTTCTAATGCAGTCTTAGCTATAGTTTCAATCGTCTCATCATTTTTTAAGGCATCAACAATACCTTTGTGATCTTTACCAAAAACCTTCTTAAGGTGTAAAGCCAACATCTTCTTGCTACAACGTCCACCATTAGTGTTTTTGCCAATATGTTCCATTATTCTTTGAATTGCCCGCAAGTAATTGTTGTAGTAGGAGTTAACACGATTGGGCCTTTGCTGAGCAGTTTGTGGAACAAATAAGCCTAGTTTTACATAGTTGCTAAAGTTGCCATAACTCATTTCTAAAAGTTCTCTTGCTTCTGAAGTAGTTAATTGTTTTCCTAAAGCCATAATAAACCTTTCTGAATCTTTATAAGAATATCAAGTTTATTATTATATATGTCACCCTACCTTTTTGCTACCATACACTAATAAATCAGCACTTCTTAACTTCAAAGGCTGAACACTATTAGTAATTCTCAGAAGAAAATCCTCGCCACCAAAGGCCTCAAACTCTTCAGGTGTAGCAGCAAACATACCAACAATCGTTAACTGCCTTTTAGGACTGTCTTCTAATAGCAAAGCAAGGCGAACAGGAATTTGTCCACCTTTATCAGAAGTTACTGATGTCTCAATAATCATAAGCTTTCCAAGACCATCAGCAACTTCTTTTTCCTCTATTATGTTTATTTCACTCGAGACATCTTGTTTCATACCTTGGAAAGCAAGCATCAGCAGAAGATCATAGGCAATACTTTTTGCAGATTTCTCATCAGTAGGGTCATTGTCAGGGCTCTTAACATAGGGCAGAGCCATTACTTGAATTGTAGGAGCATCTTCACGATTTTCTAGACTAGCTACCAAAATATTATCTGCTTGGTATCTACTAATTTTCCAACCAACTGGTAAATCTAGCCGTCTTTCGACACCCTATTATTTAAGGTTTGAGTATTTTTCCAAGTTTCAAGCTTAGGTGCTTTGTGGACTATCTTCATCAGAGTAAACAACAACATAATCAGTGCCTAACAGCTTTAAGAACCTACGAATTTCAGGCTTGAGATTAACTACAACCTTTCTGACAAAATCACCAGTAATGGTCAACAAGTGTACATCCATAAACAACTTAAACACCCAACGTGCTGTCGGTGTTTGTGTAGGCTTACCTTTTTGATCTGGTAAACTTTCTTTGTTAACCTTGAGAGTGTTGCGTATTTTATACTCTAGTGCAGCATAAACCAATAAACACACTGTCATTACCATCATCAATGCCATTACTCGTGATACCTTCTTTAAGTAGATTGTAGAAGCACAAAACATCGGATCCTTCAGAAATCGAAACCCTCGCTCTGCATATTTTTGATTCTTATACGCTTCTAGCACTTTCATGTCACTCAAATGTTTTTCAAGCACTTTATCAGTAGCTAGAATAAAACAAGCTCGTTGCTCTTTTAACTTCTGTGGCAATGAGGTTAGCATAAACTGTGCACCATTGATCTTGTACTCTGCCTTTGTAGGTTTTGTGCCTTTGGCTGGACGCCCTCGTTTAGTGTAATGTAGTTCTTCAACAATCTTTTCCTCTTGAACTTGTGTCACTTTTAGAGTTTTCTTAATCTTCTCCAATGCCTTTTGTGCATCTTCAGCACAACTATATGACTCCTTACATAATTCTGCCCAAGCTTTACACTCTATATCAGAATGTTTGGTTAGATAGTTTGATACACTTCTGTTTACTCGCTTAGATGCTTTCTGAGAGTGTATAATTAACCATCTTTGCCTTATTCCTACATATTCTGTACACATCGAGGTGTAAGTGTAGCCTTCTTTTAGTGGCTTCAAGTCTTTGATACTTACTTGCTCCAGTACTTTTTCGGCTTTTTTAATAGTCATGGGAACATTTGTGACCCAAGATATTTTTTGCTCTTGGTAAGCCTTTAGACATTGACTTGTATAGCTTGCACTGTCTGCTACTATCAATTTAAGACCATGATCCACTTTTAGTCTTGACACATGCTCTTTTATTACTTGTTCAAACACTACTTTGTCACTGCTATTTCCACTTAGTGGTTCCATTAGTATTGGTATCTTTGCTTGATGCTCTATTATCAAGTTCAGCACTACCTGATTAAGGTCATTTCTATGATCACGACTGTATCCCTTTTTGATGTTAATCGTCTTTAAGTTACCATTCTCTTCTTCTTCACAATCACTATTGAAGTTTCCATCTACATGGAAGCTAGTAGTATCCATGTGACCTTCTTTGGGAGTAATCCCTAACTCCCTAGCTGCTCGTACAGAAATGGCACTATATAATTCTGTTGCTCCAAAGTCATGAAACTTGTCCAGAGCCCTACCTAAAACATGATCTTTGAGATCAGAAGCTTTTATATCGGGTGCAATTAACCTGTCTACAGGCTTGTTTTCAAAGAATTGACTTAACAAGTATAAACGGCTGTTTGCAAATCCTAGACCATTGAGCACCATCGCCTTTAAAGATTGGCCCAGTGTGACTTTACGTTGCTCTTTGTCTTGGGAAATTAGACTGTCAACTACTTCACCTATACCTAACTCGTCAAACATTGATGCTACTAAACCCAAGTGTTCTAAAGTTTCACTCTTATATTCATAATCTATTTTGCTTTCCATACCCTACTGTAAATGATATTCTCGTTAATTCCTCAAACCTTAATATTTAGGGTGTTGAAAGACGGATCTAGTATTACATCATTGGGTTTATCTAGGTAAGGTTTTAGCTCAAGTTCAGCAAAAGCAGAATTTACCAGAAATAAAACACTTAGAAAACAAATTAGGCTTTTCTTAATCATAGAAACCTCTCTATAATTTTACCTTTAAAAGGTTAGGAGGTATTCATTTTATTAATTGCCTCATTCATGTCTTCTTCTTCATATAAGAGTGTAAAGCAATCAAGAGCTTTTACTGCCCATTCAAGGTGAGATTGACCCAGAACATTAGTTAATGTCGCTAAATATTCATCAGGAGAAATTAAATTACTAAACTGCCTTGTATCTTTTACTCCAAAATTGGTTACAAAAGCTTGTTGCAATGCTAAAAATTTAGGATAGGCAGGAACACTATACTCAGAAAATAGACTATTAACAGTTTCTATAAGATCATCAGGATTCCAAATGTCGTAAAAATATTCATAGTAAAGCGAATCATGATGCCCGCCAGCTACTTCTCCTGTCTCTAAGCGCAAATAGTAATAGTGCCCAAATGTTTCAACAGCTATATGTAGGGCAGGAAATATTTTGTCTTCAGGACCAAGGTCAAATAAATTTTTGTAGGACATAGCTGATTTATACGACTCTGCAAAACCACTAAAATCTAGTGGGCCTGCTATCTTTTTTGTATTTAAGGTACTGCTTATATAGGTGTCAACTGAAGGTGCAATATGCTTTATTTCAAACACCTTTTTAATTACTTTTAATAAAGGCTCTACTTCCTCTGTTCGTTGTGCTCTTTCAACTTCTTGATAGAAGCGATTTAACTTTTCTTTTGTGGTTTGTTCTTTTTGGTAATCCACAATTGGTACTCCAAAATTTATTAATCAGCTTTAGGAAGGTCATAGCTTCGGCGCTCAAACAGATAAAAAGCAGCAGGGACTACATAAAGAGTCAACAAGGTTGAAAAAACTACCCCACCTAATATAACTGCTCCTAGGGCTTTCTGCAATTCCGCACCATCACCTTGACTAAGTAGCAAAGGTATACTAATTACTACTACCGTTAGAGCTGTCATAATTATGGGCCTTAGCCTCGAGCCTCCAGCCTCTAGAAGTGCTTCTTTTAAACTAGTTTTGCCCCTATCCATAATTGTAACCACTACCTCTAAAAGCAAAATAGCGTTTTTGACTACCAAGGCAATGAGCATGATAATTCCCAAAACTCCAAAGACATCTAAGGGAATATTCAAAATATCAAGCAGCCACAAAGCACCTACCAAAGCCAGTGGAACTGTGAGCATTAGGTAGAGTGGAAACCGAAAGGAGTTAAACTGAACAGCAATAACTATATAAACCAAAAATAAGGCTATCCCAAAAGCAATAGGAGCAGAAGCAGCTAGATCAGCCTGAGGATCAAATCCTCCGGGAGGACCCATTGTTAACCTTTCATCCACAAAGCCCTGATTTGTTAAGTCTTCTTTAATAATCTTTGCCACTTCCTGACTATCAAAATCCCCTCTAAAAGTGCCTTCAAAGGTATTAGCATAGGATTGACTAGCACGTCTTATAGTGGCATCAGACTTACGTGAGTCAAAGTCACCTAATTGGCTTAGTGGTAAGCTGCTTTGCAAGCTTGGCGCATATATAGGCAGGCTCAGAAATGCCTGCTCATCTTGAATAAAAAGAGGGTTGATTTTGGTGACTATAGGAATTTTTTCCCCACCATCAAGCATCTCGCCATCCTCGAGGCCTACATTATAAGTACGTATGGTGTTGAAGACCTCACTAACACTTAAACCAGTTCCAGTAAGTTTACCTTGGCTAATTAGAAAAGCTTGCTCAGCTATAGGGTCGTTGGCTTCAGTTATCACACTGCGAAAATAAGGTGTTTTATCTAGATAGGAGCGAATAGCCAGTTCCCGTTCACGAAAAAGTGTTAAGTCATTGCTGCGGATTTGTTGGTTAAAATCACTGCTGCCTGTACCAGTAGAATCAGCTGTCTCAACATTGATTTTTACAGATGGGAATTCAGAAGTTAGCCTACGCAACTCTTTTTCTATTTTAAAAGCTAAGTCATAGGCTGTTATTTCACGCTCAATTTTGGGAATGAGTTCTAATAAAAATTCTGCTCTCTCAGGTTGAGCATTGCCTTCTGAGCCAACTCCCGCTGTGGTTTGTACCAAAGATACTTCAGGCACCTTTAAGATAGCTTGTTCAACCAGCCCTGAGACATAATTAGTAGTTTGCATATTTATGCCTACTGGCAGTTCTATACTAGCGTTCAGCATACCCTCATCTGTGTTGGGGGTAAAGGTAAAACCTACCTCGGCTAAAAAAATACTGCCAAAAGCAAGTGCTGCTAAGAAAAGTACTACAATGGGTATTCTCAAAGCCACTTTTAGACTGTTGACATAGCCCCGTCTTAATAACTTGACAGTAGCATCAATTATTCTATAGCAGGTATAAGCAATGGCCCCAATAAATGAGAAAATTATACGTAATAGATAGCGCACTAAAATAGCAGCAAAAGGTAATAGTGGCGGGAAAGCCAATCCTAGTAAACCTAATCTACGATATAAAACAAAGCCTACAATTAGAAAAATTATCCAAAATAAAAAGCGCCTTAGCAAAGAAATGCCCCATTTTGTATCACGCCAAATCCTTATAAATGAAAAGAAAAAGTCTTTCCAAGAAGGAGGGTATGGGTTAGGTAGATAAGCTGAGCGAACTGGTAAGAAGAACATGGCCTCAAAATAGGAAAAAACAACTGTACCAGCCATAGAAATGCCAAAGGCAGCAAAAAACTGACCTACAATGCCGGGCAGAAGCGAGATTGGTATAAACACAGATAATAAAGCTAGTGCTGAAGCTAACACTGCTACACTCACTTCACCAGCCCCTTTTGTAGCTGCTTCTACTTTTTCTAAACCCTGTTCACGTTTAGTTTCTGTATTTTCAGCAATAACTATAGAATCATCCACTACCATACCCACTGCCACAGTAATAGCTAGGAGAGTCATCATATTAAAAGTAAAACCAAAGAGCAAAAGTACTACTATAGTGCCTGTTAGAGTAATAGGAATAGCAACTATTACTGAGAAGACTGCCCCTAACCGTCCCACAAACAAAAATACCACTAGACCTACAGCCAAGATGGCAACTATAATGGCTTGAACAGCTCCTAGTGCAGTGCCTAAAATATATTTAGTGGTATCGGCTACTATTTTTACTTCATAGCCTTCAGGAACCTCAATATCTTTGAGCCTTCTTCTTACTTCAGCAGCTACCGCTACAGTGTTGCTGCCAGTTAATTTTTGTATTTCCAAAAGCACTACCGGATCACCATTAAGCCTTACGAAAGACTCTGATTCAGCTGAAGTATCTCTAACTACACCTACATCGCTGACGTGCAAACCACGCTCATCATCAATAACTATCTCTTCAACTTCTCTTAAAGATTTGGGTTGATTACGACCAGCTAGTAGAACTCGGTTAACATCAAAATCTAAAGAACCAGCCGAAACATCTGTAGCAGCACCACCTACTGCACTAGCAATTTGACTAGGAGATAAATTATAAACTTGCAAGAGCGAAGGATCTAAAAGTACATGTATCTCGCGCTCTATTTCACCCGGAATAGATACTTTAGCCACACCTCTAATAGCTTGAATAATTGGCTTAATTTCATCTTCAGCATATTCTTGCACTTTAAAAAGGTCTTCACCCGGAGCAGAGATGGCTATATTCAACATAGAAGTGCCACCTATGTCTACTTTTTCAACTGAAGAAGCAAGAGCATCTTCAGGCAGATCAGCAGCAACGGCACTTACTTTTTGATTAATATCATTAGCAGCTTGGTCAAGATCGACACCAAATTCGAATTCTACTACTATTATGCTAGCGCCTTCGACATTGGTGGAAGTTAAAGTTGAAATCCCTGCTAGAGTAGCTATTTCGTCTTCAAGAACCTTAGAGACATCTTGTGCCATTTGTTCAGGACTACCACCGGGCAGTGCTGTGGTTACTGAAACTATGGGAACATCTATTTCAGGAAAGAGGTCAAGACCTAGGCCAAAGGCTCCTATTATTCCAAAAATAACTAGTGCACCAAAAATAGCTATGGCAAAAACATAGCGGCGAATAAAGAAACGAATTAATCCTTCCACTAAGGTAAACCTATTGCAACTATTTCTAACGGAGTATCATCAGTTAAATCAGAGGGTACAGGAAAAACTATTAAAGTGTTTTCTTCTATGCCCTCAACTATTACTTCACCTGCTGCTTCAGCAATGGTGGTAACTACTTGATGCTTAGCTATATCATTTTCTACTACAAAAACAAAGTCCTCACCTTCACTAGTTTGTACAGCACCAGCAGGCAAACTTATTCCCTCACCTAAAACCAGCTCATATTTTAATAGGGTTATAGTTCCTGTGGGTATGCGTTCCTTTGATTTGTAAAGCTGAGCAGTTATCTCTACTAAACGTGAAGCACCGGGGACTGTGTTAAAGCGTTGGATTTGAGCACCGTAGTCAAGATCTTCATAGTCAATCCAGATGAGTCCTTGCTCTACCAAATAATCGGCATCTTCAGGAGGAACACTAAACTTAGCAAGCTGGTTTTCGCTACTTACTAAACGAAATACTTGATCTCCCACCCCTAAATACTCACCTTGCTCAACAAACATTTCGGCAATTTCACCGGTAAAAGGGGCTGTCACTTTAGCATCATCTAAATCCTTTTGAGCTTGGGCTAAGCTATTTTGTGCTGACTGTACTTTTAAGCGCAAAAGGGCAAGATCTTCGCTACCGACTCTTTTGGCTTGAGCAGCATTATCCTGAGCTTGCTGATGATTAAGTTCTGCATCTTCCAAAGCTGCTTTAAGTTTTGATAGTTCATTAGCAGATATGCCACCAGCTTCATAGAGTGCTTGCCCTTCTCTGTACTCGTTTTGGGCTAGCTGCAGATTAGTTTGGGTAAGGCGCACTTGAGTATTGGATTGGCCTAGGTTTTCTTGGCTCGAGCGCTCAGCAGATTGTAAATCAATACGAGCACTTTCAAGAGCTATACGAGCATCCTCTAAAGCTAGTCTTAAGTCCTTGTCATCAATTTGTACTACTACTGTATCTTTTTCTATCTTAGCACCTTCGCGGTAGAGTATATCAGCTACAAAACCAGCTGAACCCACTCCTACTATGCTTTCTTGAGCTGGTTCAATGGTTACAGAAGTATTACGAGTAGTAGAGAGAACACCTTTTTCTGCCAGTATAGCACGGACACGACGAGTGGTTTCACCTTCAAAATCACGTATGTCATTAGGGATTCCATCTTGAGCATAGGCAAATGATAGAACTAATAAGAAAGCCAACCAACACCGAAATTTGATCCTTGAATTTGACATTTATTCACTCCTTAACTTTATTGATCAACACGTACTTTAAAACTGCCTAACTGGCCTAATGGTAAGTTACCTTGTAAACTAGGTGCATATATAGGCAGGTTCAAAAACGCCTGCTCATCTTGTATAAAAAGGGGATGGATTTTGGTAACTATAGGAATTATTTCACCATTATTAAGTATCTCACCATTTTCAATACCTACTGTATAAAGCTTGATAGCATCGAAAACATCGTTAACACTTAAACCAGTTCCAACAAGTCTAGCTTGATCAACTAAGAAAGTTTCTTCATATATCAAATCACTAGAGTCAGTTGCCACACTGTGACAAACAGTAGTTGACACTACTTGCATCTCATAGCCATCAGGAGTCTTAATGTTTTTGAGTTTTTTTTCTACCTCAGCAACTATTTTTATGATGTTGCTATCACTTAGTTTTTGTACCTCTAAGAGCACTGCTGGATCACCATTAAATTTCATAGAAAACGCCAAACCAACTGAAGTGCTACTTACTTCACCCACATCACTAACGCGCAAACCATACTCACTATCAATAACTATCTCCCCAACTTCTTCTAAAAATTGAGGTTCGTTACCATCAGTTGTTAGAGCCCGATTAGCATAAAAGTCTAAAGAATTTGTTGAGACATCTGTAGCAGTACCTATTATGCTAGCAACTTGGCTCAGAGATAAACCGTAAGCCTCTAGAAGTAAAGGGTCTAAAAGAACATGTACTTCACGCTTTATTTCGCAAGGAATAGAAACCTTTGCTACTCCCCTAATAGCCTGAATAGCTGGTTTAACCTCCTCTTTAACAAACTTTTGCACCTTAAAAAGATCCTCACTAGGAGCAAAAATTGCTATACCAAACACAGAAGAAACACTTAAATCTCCCTCGTTATCCGTGTCCAGAGGGAAATCTTGACCCGAGCCAAAAGTAACTAGCACACCAAAAACAGCTATAGCAAAAATATAGCGGCAAATAAAAAGGCAAACTAGATCTTTCATTAGGGTATATTTGTTGTTACAACCTCTGTTATGCTCAACATAGCTCCCTCTTGTAAATCAAGCAGTGCAACTAAGTAATCATGGCGAGCTTTATTAAGGTCATTTTGAGCACTTTGAAAGTTTAGTTCTGCTTGAGAAAAATCTATTTCAGAGATTATGCCACCATCTAATCGTTGGCGCTGAGTACTCAAACGTTCAGTTTCGTTAGCTAGGTTGGAACGGGCTACATCATAGGCTGAGCGAGCATTATCGGCCTGAGAGTGAAAATTACGCACTTGCACATCGTAGCCTCTTTGGGCTTCTTGAACACTTTCACGGGCATTATCAAGTTGACTTCTAGCATCGTCAATTTGTGAGCGAGGGGTATAAGAAGGATCAAGAATATCTACTTGCATTTCAGCTGATTCCAAACCGTGCCTAGCTTCCAGAAGATCAGGGTGACCAGCATAAGCTGCTAGAGCCTGCTCTAAAGTGGGTAACACTAAATAACTATCTGCTATAGGGCTAAGTACACTAATGTCTACCCCACCACCTAAAATACCTTTCAAGTTTTGTTCAGCCACCTCCAAACCACCTTGAGCAGCTTGTAGGTCTTTTTGAGAATCACTCAAGTCTACTTGGGCATCTTCTAAGTCTAAACGTGGAATACTACCATTTGCTACCCGAATTTCAGCAATACGCAAAGATTGTTGACTTAATGCTACTGCTTTTTTCGCTAAGTTCACTTGGTCACGAGCGTTTAGTACGTCGGTATAAGCTTGAGCTATTTCTTTAATAGCGGCATAATTTTTCTCAGTAAGATCTGCTCTTGCTAGCTCGAGCCTCTGCTCAGCTGCCAACTTATCGGGCCTAACTGCTAAGGGGTCAATGCTAACACGGTGAAAATTAGATTCAGCATCTTGAAGTTCTATTCTGGCATTTATAACGTCAGGACGTTGTAAAGCATAAGACAAGACTTCTTCAAAACTAAGCGCTTCAGAAAAAGATATAATTAGCAAGATAAACAAAAAAATAAACTTATTCATTACTTTAAGACCTCCGAAGGGGGAATTGCATAGAATTTGTAAAAGGCCAATTGCGTGCTCAACTTTTCTTGTTTAGCAGATTGTAAATCAAGACTATCTTCAGTAAGTTCCACAGCTGCTTCTTGGGTTTCTAAAGGAATACTTAATCCCACCTCTTGACGGATTTGGGTTTCCTCTAACACCTTTTGAGAATGATTAAATTCTACTTCAGACAGGCGTAATAGCCTCTCCGCTTGTTCTAAATCACTAACAAGAGTAGCATGTTCAATCTCAGCGCTTATTATAGCAGCAGACAAAGCCTCTTGAGCTGCTTTCTTTTGCTCATTGGCAAACGAAAGATTATCAAACGTAGCAGGTGAAAGATTCATGGATACAGTAACTGTAAATTGGCTGTCTATACCATTGTCAGAGCGAGTGCCATCATAGCTAAAACCTACTTTAGGTTGTAGATTACGCGAGTCTATAGAGGTTGAAAGTTTACTATTTTCACTGACATTCCAATCATAACCAGCCTGAGCTGTGGGATATAGGTCACGATTAGCACTATCAATACTAACACCTGCTAAGTCCACATTTATTCGCGCCTTTAGAACTTCAAGTGGTTCTCCCAAAGGTTCGGAAAACTCTGGTAAATCAGGGGTGTCAACATCACCAACCAAACTTTCCAAAGAGAGTAAGGCTAGTGCTAGGTCAGCTTCAGCATCATCAAGAAATTTTTGTGCTTCTACTAAACCTTTTTCAGCCTCGCGTAGTTCTCGAGCATTAGCTGCTCCTTTATTAAAACGTCTTTCAGTATTTTTTAGGGCTGTTTCTGAAACTTCAAAACCTTGTTTGGCTAGAGCTAGGGATTCTCGAGCTAACTGTACACCCGAGGCAGCTTCTAATGCTTGAACTTCCAAGTTAGTTAGTGTTTCACGATAATCTAAATGGATTTTTTCCATATCTAACTTGCGACTAGTAGTTAAATCAGCAGTGTCTCCATAGGGAAAGGGCTTAAAAGATAAATCGGCAGCAAATTGAGCAACGTTTTCCTCTAAGTTCTCAGCGTTAGAATGGGTATCATCTATAAACAAACGTCCATAACCCCCACTAGCTTCTAGAGCTATAGGATCAAAGGCTTGACGCAAGTTAACCTCAGCAGCATTTAAGTTAGCCTCAGCTGCTCTTACACCCGGATGGTCTTTAACTGCTTCAAGAAAAATTACAAGAGAATTTTCGGGTGATTCTTGGGCATTTACTACGTATAAACAAAAAAACATAAGCCCTAATAAGTGCAAGCAAGATTTATTTTTTTTGCTCAAAAGAATACCTCCTTAGGCATTAAAGGCAAGCCCTATTACAATAGTTTTATAATTCATTCCCGTAAAACAGTTTACTAAAAACATCAGAACATATTATTCAAAATATGTTTAGGAATTATTTATTTAGACTTGTTCTGAATAATCTTGTGTACATTTTGGACTGTACAATTGCTCAACTCAAAGTCTACAAAACACATAATGCAGCAGTTAAATCTTGGTAAGTGTTCAAATTTTTTGTTCAATGTGTTAAATACTTGGGTCACTATTTTATTTCGGAACAACTCTATTAAAATACCTTACAATCTTTATGACTAGTATTCTCATTTATCTTTTAAAATCATTAGAGTTGTTCCCTTGTAAAGAATTTGCTTACTGGGCAAGAAAATATGGTGTCACAGGCGCAGACATCATAAATTAGACTTAACTTAGGAACAACTCTATATAGTGTACAAGTGAAAAATAATTTGCACTTGTACATTACCAAATAAAATAATAGTCAAATGCCTATTATTTGTCAAGTGTATTTTATTCTGTTATATTTAGTACTAAGAAGTAGATTAACTGTATGAACACACCACGAAATGAAGAAACTGATTTGCGTATACGTCGTAGCAGGCAGTGGTTGCATGAAGCACTTATTAGTTTAATTGAAGAAAAAAGCTATGACGAAATTTCTATTACTGATATTACAGAGCGTGCTAACTTGTCTCGTAATACTTTCTATTTGCACTATAAAAGTAAAGAAGAGCTTTTAGCCAGCATTATTGGGAATTTTATTGAGGATAGTATGCTTCAAATTGACAGCAAACATCTTGCTAAGCTCTTGCAAGCAGATAAAATAAACTTAGATGAATATCTAATTAATCATCCACACTTTGAAACCATGTTTCAGCTTGCAAAGCGCCAACCACTGCTTATGAAGCTAGCTCTTTACCATTTAGGTATTGGTTTGCATGAAAAGCTTGAAGAGCGTCTAGCGCCTTTTGTAAAGCAGGTTATTGAACACCTTGGTGTATCAGAGGAAACTAAGCGTGAACTCGAGCTAACCTTAACTTATACAAATGGTGGTATGTTAGCCCTGCTTGCCAAAGGCGTCCAAAACGGTAATGAGCATGAACTGGATAGGCTTGAAAAGCTATCTTTGCAAATGACAAATACAGTCATAAAAGAGGCAGTGGTTAATAGTAAAGTAACCTCATAACAGTTGGCTTTGCTCCACCATAGCCTTTCCTGCAATGTTGCTAGAAGAACTCATCTTCAAATGGAGTGCCAGTAGGTGCTTGCAAACAACCTTCAACAAAATTATCTTGGCAACGTACCCTTCCATGTACCTCATGGAAATGCTTGTTAAGTTATTAAATGGCTAATTTACCTCTGATACCAATAAGCAAAAACAGGAAATCATTTCTGATCATTTTCTCTATATTGCTAGTTACTTTTGGCTGGTCACAAAAATATCCAACTTGGGCAACATCGCAAGTGAAGTATTTTGAAATTGGTAATACACAATATTTAAATGATGAAGGGGTAGCTATGTTTTGCAAAATTACAGGGTGGTGTTATTCCAGACCCACCCCTTTTTCCATTACTTTTGGTAGCTTCTCTAACCCAAATGCCCATGAGGCTATTTTGACTGGGATTTTTGCTGATGCTGTTGCTATTCTTAGTCAAAGCGTGCTCATTCGTATGAATGACAATGATGAATGGGAATATGTGCAAGATGTTCCATTAAGTGGTCCACACTGTTTAACCTACAAGACTGTAGACAACACAGATCTTCTAGTTTGTGAGGATGATCTTGCATCCCCTGATACAATAAGTTCAATAATAGATGGTGGTGGTGGTGAATATTATGGTATTGAGCTTTATGATATTAAAGCAAATATGTCAGAGCCATTTTCTCTTTTTTATTATTTACCAAAAATAGAAAACTTATTATGTGATAGTGCTAATTTTGCTGTTGGCAAGTCTTACCTCTATGATTTTGATCTTGTGTACCTTTATCGTTCTTTTCTATCTAAAAAATTACAAAAGCCTGAATTACCTAAAGAGAATCCAGATAAGCTAATACTGTCCTTTCGTGAAATCAAAATTTCTGAAAGTTCCTGCTTTGAAAACTATGTGCTAACTAACCATCATGAAAACTCTAATTTAAGATATGTAACATGGGAATTTGATCATTACGAAGGATCATTTAGTCTTGAAGAAGGTGCAAAAGAGATACTTGCACTGCTCGAGTCAAATGTTGCTGGGGTTTTATCGTATAAGTAACTATCAGACACCTTAACCTCAAGAGTTTGGTATCCAGATAAATTTTTGCCTTACTAGACAATGAGAAATTATTCTAAATCAAAGATAACAGCATCAGGAAGCAATTATTGATAGAAAACAATCTCATAATGTTTGATTTTACTTCACACTATAACCTTCCCTGCTTTGTAAATGGTTCCTTGTTAAGGGCTTGTTAAGAGTACCTAACTAAATTGTTTATCAGGATGATTAATCATCCTAAATAACAAATTCGAAAGGAACATTTAGAATGTTAAGATTTATAAGATATACCCTCACCCTTGGAGCCGCTTTCATAGGCTTAAGTTTAGCAAGTACAAGTTTCGCTTTAGGAGACACCTGTCAAGATGTTAGGATATTAGTAAAGAATCACCGTGCCCAAGAAATCAACGTGACTAGAGTCAAGTACTATGATTATGATCAAGGCGCATACGGCACATGGCGTACTGAATCTACTTGGGGATCATTGAAAATAGCTCCCGGACTAGCAGGTTATAAGTATAAGACCCGTGACCTCGAGCATGTCAAGAACGACTCAACAAAAGTAAAGATTTACTGGAAGTATAGTACGGGTGGAAACAATTGGAGTTCAGAGTACACTCTGACTAGTGGCACTTTTACTTGTAACGCTGGCGATGACGTATGGTTCAATGTATACTAAGTTTGTTTAGTTAGTTAATTAAACTCACTGTCAGTAAATGGCAGTGAGTTTCTTGTTTTTCTTAACTTGATCTAGCTAATGAAAGAATCCCACAGCGTTGCCAAAGCCCTTGACACTTTAGCTAGAAGTGATAAATTAACTACATTACCCATTACCCTACTTAAAGTCGTTAGGGTAACCAATTGGAAATAAAGTAACGGTGCCATCAGTGTTACGAGCAGCTATGGTGCGTTTGTCAGGGCTGGTTGTTAAATCAAAAAAATTTTTTTGGTGCTTAGAAGGTATTAGTGCCCCTTTTAACCATCCCAAATAAGGGTCATACGGAACAGGGTTTTCCCATAAAAAAATATCTCCATTGATATGAAAGGTGACAATACTATTCTCTAGCGTAAAGGCAGCTTGGTTAATGGAAGGGAACCTCGCACTAAAATTGGAAAGCTTCTCAATAAAGACTTGACTTTCAGTACTCATAAGTAATAGTCCATCAAAACCAACAGTAGCTAGCTGATTTCCTTCTAAGCTAAAGTCTAAACTGTTAATATTTATGTCATGAGGTATATGGCTTAGTAAGTGTCCTTCCTCAAGGTCATATAGTGTTGCTCCCGCAATATGTTGACTATTATAATCTTCATAAATATAGTCTGGATCACTCTCCCATGAAACCAAAAACTTACTATTAGGGCTAAAAATGAATTTATCCCAACAGTCATCAACTTCATACATTAATAAACGTTTTTCAGCATTCCAAACTGTGCATTTATCGAAGGCTTGTATTACTAATTTAGAACCATCGGGAGAAAATTTCACGTCTCCATAAAGAGATTCTTTTTGAAGAAGTTGGGGGTGGCCTTCTGAAATTTCCAAAATATAAAGAGCAGCTTCACTTTGCTGAGAACTAGTAGGATATCCTATAAAAGCTACACTTTTACCATTAGGGTGCAAAACAACATCATTGGCCTTAATATCACTACCTTCACTACTAAAAATCAATTCACCTGTATCAACTTGCCATATTAAAAATGGACCTTTCCTAATAGTGGTGGCAATAAGGCTACCATCAGCACTAAAACTAACTTTTCGCACCAATGTCATTGGAATATCTAAAGTATGTAGGTGTTTACCTGTGTCCACATTCCACAAGTCAATAGCTTGCCATTTAGTGGTGGCTACCACATTATTATTAGGACTAAAGGTTACGGAAGTAATCCAATCAAAGTGATGTCCTAAAGTTCCCAAAGAACTACCATCTTTTGTTAGATCGTACAAAACAGCACTTGTATCAAGTGGGAGGTAATCAGCCTTACCACCTGGTGTGTTCCACAACACCCCTAAGGTTTTACCATCTGGACTAAAATGTACACTCATAGGATAACTACTGGCGAACTTAGGAGCGACTTGTGATTCAATAGTGGCAACACTATCACCCTCTACAGTTTGAATTTTGAGTGTGTAAACAGATGTATAATCATCACTGTTGTAATCAGACTCTACACTATAGGAGTAGTACTTACTGGTAGGGATTGTTGGCCAATTATCTGCATCATCAAAGGTGTCAGTAACCGTACCATCATTAATACTCCATACCTCAATACCATTAGTTATAAAATCGCCATCTAAAGAAAATTGAATGCATAGTTGATCTTCCTTTGGGTTTCTTGCAGGAATTGTTCTAGACCAATTGTAAGAAGTACCATCAAATGACTTATAAGAAGTACTACTATCCCCACAACCATGGTAGTAAGAATAACTTTGAAAATTCCCAAGAATTTTCCTGAAATACAACTGCTCTGTACTTGAGTAAAGTGTTTTTATTAAGTTAAATGTTTGTGCATTCCATAGTGTAATACCCCGTGAGCTTGCTGTGGCAATATACTTGCCGTCTGGACTAAACGCCATATCTTCTATCGTCCCTAGCCCTAAAGTTATGGGACCATTAGGCGCTACTAAAAGATCTTGTGAAAACACTGAATTAAGATTTAAAACTGTGAGAGTTAAAATTGCTGTACATAAAAATTTAAATGAATACTTCATCACTTTTTACTCCTTTAATATTTGCCTACTCACCTACTGAGGGTGTATAGACCACATTAGGTCACTTAAACTCGTTACGATAGCCAACTGGAAATAGAGTAACTGTACCATCAGAGTTACGAGTAGCTATGATGCGTTTGTCGAAACTAGTTGTTACATCAAAGATATGTTTTTGATGCTTACGGTGTGCCAATCTTGGTGAATGCCTAATATAAGGAGCATCGACATCTTCCCAGAACAAAATATCTCCGTTTATATGAAAAGTAACAATCTTATTCTCTAATGTAAAAACAGCTTGGATAATAGAGGGTTCGTCAGTAAAATTGGGAATCTTATGAGTAATGTGATGATTTAGTATGTTCATAAGCAGCAACCCATTAGTACCAGCAATAACTAACTGATCTCCCTCTAAACTAAAATCTAAGCTCTTGATATCATAAGGTATATTGTTTAATAGCTGTCCTGTTTCAAGGTTATTCAAAACCGTACACTTTTTTGAATTGAGGAAACACCAAAGGGCAAGGGCGAAAGTCAACCAAGGGTAGATCAGATCGAAATAAAAAAGCCCCACATTGAGCTTCAAGGGTATTGCAAAATTACTTGAAACATGATTAATGCAGGGCATGAGTTATTCTCAAAAATCATATAACAGAATATTCGCTACACTCAAGCAGTTTGCACAAAAAAACATATCAGGTCAATCATCGAGGCGATTAATAGTTTTTGCCTTGATGATAACAGGGCTAGTTCGATCAGGAAAAATAGCGTTGGATGAAATGGCAGATAAGAGCACAAAACATAAAAATAGTAAAACAGAAAGCCGAACAAAGCGATTTAATCGTTGGTTGAGGAATAAAGCTGTCAATACTGGAATTACGCAGGAGGGAAAATAAAGTAAAATAGGGCTCAATCAAAACCAAGGAGCCCTAAGATGAGTCTAACACAAAGGATAGTTAAAGCACTAGAAGCCATATTGAAAGCAGTTGAGGCAAGTGGTTCTTCAGCCATGGCAGATGGAATGGACTGTGCACACGATACTATCTATAGAGCATTGTTAATAGACTCGATTTTAGCAAAGGTAAGTGAGATAGCCATAGGCTTAAAAATGCTGGTAGGTGGACTTGAAGGGGGCTACTTGGTTCTTGATGATACAGTAATAGCCAGATCAGGAAGGGGAAAAATGTGGCTACCGAAATTACGAGATGGCAATGGACACTATTGCTATGGTTTCGGGATAGTGCTGCTGATCTGGACAGATGGTAAAGTGCGAATACCGTTAAAGATCAAACTTTACTTTGGAGAGGTAAGTAAGCAAGAACTAGCATTGGAGCTATTAGCATGGGCAAAAGAAAAAGGGCTAAAACCTGATTATGTACTATTTGACTCATGGTACGGTTCAAAGAAGATTCTGAAGCAGATACATGCCTACGGTTGGTCGTTTGTGACGCGATTAAAGAGGAACAGAGTGCTGCGAGGAAAGCAGTTGAAAAGGCATAGAGGACCCTACTGGACAAAAGTAGGAAAGCTAAGAGGAATGGACTTTGAAGTGAAGATAGTGAGGAGAGGGAAGAAATACTATGTGACAAACGATTTAGAGCTAGAGGACAAAGAGATAATAGGGCATTATAAGGTGAGACAGGGAATAGAAGAGGTGATAAGAGGGCTAAAGCAAGAGCTAGGGTGGCAAGGATTCAGATATAGAACAGAACAAACAATAGGAGGGCATTTAGGGTTAGGAGTAGTAGCTTATGGGCTTATAGAGGTAGCTCGTAGAGAGAGCAAGCAATCATTTTACAGATACCGTAGGGGACTAATCTCTGGTCGCATTGACCCACCTCTAGACCTTCTGGACTCGCTTCCTCAAGCTGCGTAATTCCAGTCAATAAAGAAACGATGTACTTCCCTTACATCAAAGAAATACTAGCAGGGATAAGTAAAACAAGCTTAATATTCACAATAGATACAAGTAGTTTAGGGAAACATTGTGCAGTACTGATGATAAGTGTGATATACCAAGGAAGAGCATTACCAGTAATTTGGAAAGTAAGAGAAGGGAACAAAGGAAGCTTTAGTGAAGCAGAACATATAGCTTTACTAGAGGAGTTATACGAGTTAGTGCAAGAATTAGAAGAGGGTTTAGACAAGAAATTAGATGTGGTAGTAGTGGGTGACAGCGAGTTTGATGGAGTAGAGTTCCAAAAGAAATGTGAAGAGTACAAGTGGGAATATATACTAAGAGCAGCAAAAAACATCAATTGTTATGAGGAAGGAGAAAACGAGCCATTCAAACCAGAAGACATATTCCAAGAGGGAGGGCAAGTAAGTGTAGAAGGGATAGAGTACACGAATGAGAGGTATGGGCCAGTACAAATAATAGCGTGGTGGGGCAAAGAGTATAAAGAGCCAATATATTTAGTAACAAATGTGGAGTTAACAGAAGAGGCATGTGAGCTGTATAGAAAGAGGAGTTTGATAGAGACATTTTTTTCAGATGAGAAATCAAGAGGATTTAACATACACAAAACGCGAATAAAGAATCCCAAGAGGCTAGAAAAGCTTTTACTGGTAGCGTGTTTTGCATACATCTGGATAGTATATTTAGGATCTGTAGCAAGAAAAGAAGGGAAGGAGGGGCAATTTAGAAGGAAAGACAGAAGGGTACTGAGCCTATTTCAGTTAGGGAAGAAATACTTAGAGTATCTACTAGAATGTGCAATGCCTTTACCAGAAGGGCTATTAGAGCTACCAGAATTTTGGGAGGAAAGTGCATGGATTTAAAAGCCTAGTAATCTAAAAAACAAAGAAGTTAGCTTCAAAGCAGTGTTTGAAAGTCTCTCAGAAAAGCAGTGCTAGGTGAGGTCATATCCATATGAAGAAGTCATGACAAATAAAAGGCTCATAATAGACATTTTCTCTCATTTTTTGTTGGATTGAAGAGCAGGTTTTGCAAAAAAGTAACGAGCTAAATCAATAACTAAAATCAAATTTAGAAAACAGATAGAAATTGAGGTCTTTTTTGAGTATCTATAATTGCCTTGGGTACGCAATTCGTTTCCTGCAAAGGGTGAAGAGTGTACGGTTTTGAATCAAGGTTATATAGTTTTGCCCCAGTAAGGTAAGAAGTTCCACGTTTTTCCCGAACATAGTCTGGATCACTAGGCCATGCGATCAGGATTCGACTATCAGGGCTGAAAGTGAACTTTCCCCAGACCCCAAGTATTTCCTGACAATCAATGTTATAGATTAAACTATATTCAAGGCTTCGTACTGCACATTTGTCGCTTTGAATTATCAACTTAGAGCCATCAAGAGAAAACGTTACGTTTCCATAAGCTTTTTGAACAATTTGGGGATAATCTTCTGCAATTCCCCAATGATAAAGAGCAGGCTCACTTTGCTGAGAACTAGAGTATCCAGTAAAAACTATACTTTTGCTGTAAGGAAGGAAAGCAACATCACTAGCTCTAACATCACTAACTTCACTGCTAAAGATCAGTCTAGTATTAACTTTTGATATTTGTTGGTATTCGCTGACAGTTGTTTGAATCTGCCATATTAGGATTTGTTCATTCTCACCAATTGTAGCAATAAGACTACCATCATGGCTAAAAACGACCTTTTCTACAAGCTTATTTGGAACCTCTAAAGTATGTAGGTGTTGAGGATATACAGCTGAATATGTGGTTCGCCATAAATCAATAGCTTGCCATCTTGTAGTAGCTACCATATTATCATGAGGGCTAGAACTCCTAGGGCTAAAGGTTACAGAAGTAATCCAATCAAAATGATAATCTAAAGCTCCCAAAGGATTACCTTCTTTTGTTAGATCATAAAAAAAGGCATTTGTACCAAGAGGAAGGTAACTACCCTCACCACCAACTGTTTTCCATAACACCCCCAAGGTTTTACCATCTGGGCTAAAGTGCACACTTTTTGGATAACTAGAGGAAAAATCAGGAGCAGATGGTGCTTCTATGGTAGCAACATTTTCACCCTCTAAAGTTTTAATGTTAAGGGTCTCACCAAAGAGCTTTACATTGTATGGATAGGTATCAGAGTTTCCCTGCTTTTCTGAAAAAGTTATATTATTATAAATGTCTCTTTGCCAATCATTTGCGTTCCCAAAGGTATAATCGCTTTCTTCGTCATAAATTATAGCTAGAGATGTTTCTTGATGGGAATCCGTGTTAGTTATATAAATTGTGTCAGTTGGATAATTACTTCCTACAGAAGTTTGAACGAAAAAATAATTTGCTTCAGGATCAAAAGCGAGACGTTGAACTTTTCCATACTCAGGGATTCTAAATTCTTTAACAGCTGTTTCAGAGATAGACAAATTGTACAATTGTACATATAGACAACGAGCTATTTGTGTAGGTGAATCAAAATAATAAGCTTGGGCAAAGATAAGATACTTACCATCTGCACTAAAGGCAAAAGTATCAACAAGATCATCCCCATAAGCAATAGTGTTATTGGTACTTTTATCAATAATCTCAAGGGTATTATTTCTGCCCGTATCTACCACACGTTCTTTTTTCACTAGGTCTAACTCTCGAAAATTAGTGTTTAGAGTATTCAGGGGTGTTTGCTCGAGCCATAGGTTTATTTCACTTAATGAAAATGGATACTTAGATATTTGATCCCCAGCAACAATGGGCCAATAACCATCCATCTCCCATACCTCAATACCATTAGTTACAAATTTGCCATCTGAAGAAAAGCGAATGCTTATAGATTTATCTTCCTGAGAATTTTCTTTCAAATCTAATGACTCTCTAAAAGATTGTTCTCTAGCTTTATCAACGTTTTCCACTGATCCTTTGGTATTCCCACATTCTTGATTTGAATAAGCTCGAGCGTTTTCAAGATTCTTTTTAAGGTATAAATACTTTTCTGTATTTTAATACCCACGCCAAAGTGAGTCATATTACCAACTCACGCTAACACATTTCAAAAAACTGATTCAGTCAATACCTATGACATTCTCAATCACAAAACAGAAGCGCTTTATGGAAAGTTAAACTTATTTGAAAACTGAGGTATTAGGAGCCCAGTTCTATAAAAAGGCAACTCCAAAACAATTCACTTTGCTATTTATGAATCATGAATAGCTCCCAAATTGGGAACATTGTTCAGGAGTTGTCGAATTAAAATAGGATCAAGGTTTCTGGGAAATAGTTTTAATATTTCAAGTACGTACCTGAACGACCTAAAGTGTGCTTTAAGATCCAAAACACTCCAATTAGGATGCTGAGACCTTAGTTTTTTTAACAGCACTTTTGAGAATAGCACCATAAACATTGCTAGGTTTGCTGCATTGTTTATCTGCTGTTCCTTTATGTTCATAAAATCTTCTAATCCCCAATATTGCTTAGCGTCTCTGAAGGTAAATTCTATTTGGAAACGTAAACTGTAGTAGTCTATTAATTTTTCGTATGATATGTTCAGATCACTGCTGAATAAGATTACATGCTTACTTTCTCCTGTTACTATACTGGTTTTAACTATTACTACTACATTCAAAGACTGTCCAAATTCCTTGTGTAACATTGTCATTTGATAGATATCTGTACGAATCTTCTTTTTTAGATCTACTGTGCTACTCTCAAGATATTCCTTAGGTATCTTCTTGTAATCTATCTTTTCTCCATATTTGCGTTTCCTTCCTCGTTTATTTTGCTTCCCTTCATAGAGAAAGTACAATGCTGAGTCAACTCTTAATTTGCTAATTAAGAACAGTCCACACATTCTTGCCATTTGTAAGCTGTTGTTATCGCCAAAGGCCCCATCTAGTAATAAATACTGAATACCCATTCTTAGTAAGAATATGTTCAGAACTAGCATTATCATCGTTTTTATAAATACTAGATGTACTGGTAGTTTCACATTGACTTTGTCTTTATTTTTGCTACCTTTTGGACGTCCTGCCTTCTTTTTATTTTTCTGCTTTTGTTGTTTATGATTATTGCTTTTGCTCTTTTTTGCCTTACCCTTACTGTTATCTTGTGATTTATCTTGTGTTTCTCTTTTAGCTTCTTCCTGCCCCGTATTGTTCTTGTCTTGAGACTCCTTTTGCTCTGGTTCATTGCCTTCTTCTTGATCAGTACGTACAATTTGCTTATTAAGTATTGGGTAAGCAGTGCGGTCTTTAACACTAACCAGTGATAAACTAAAGAAGCAAATACTCCTCACTACACGATTAAAAAGAGAACTGAAGAATCTATCAATTCCAAAAGTCTCTTTACCTGATTTAGTAATTACTACTTCATCACCTGCTAGTAAGTAGGTATCATCAGGGTCATAAACATGGTTACGAAATAAGTACCAGTTGAGGTATAGCCAGCAAATATTGGTGCTAAAGAAACGTTGTACCGTACGATAACTACCACTAAGACCAAAAGTCCATCGAGAGATACCAAGCATCGTGACACGACCAGTCATAGATAGCATTGCTAAAACAATTGTTGTTAGCTGATTTAGGGTTGTTTTATCAAGAGCTGGGCTAAGGCATTGTAAAATATATTGTATTTCTTGCATGGGTACTATACTTTATGTATGGTGCCCTCGTTTCAACTATTTAGCAATTGTGTCGTACTGAATCAGTTTTTTGAAATGTGTTAGCGTGAGTTGGTAATATGACTCACTTTGGCGTGGGTATTACTTTAGAAAATCTAATTTGTTCAAGTTGATTTTCCTCTGAAGTACTATTACTATCATAAATTTTTCTAAACTGTAAATTTGAGTGAAGAGTTTTTATGAGGCCAAACTTTTGAGCATCCCATAGAGTAATACCTTGTGAGCTTGCTGTAGCAATATACTTGCCGTCTGGACTAAATGCCATATCTTCTAGCGCTCCTAAACCCAAAGTTATGGAACCATTAGGGGCTATCAAGAGATTCTGTGACAAAATCGAATCGAGATTTAAGACTATGAAAGCTAAAGTTGCTGTGAATAAAAACTTAAACGAATACTTCATTACTTTGTCCTCCTTATTTAATTCAATCTAATTTTAGCAGATTTTGGATTCTTTCAGATAAGACTTAATCTCAGAGGAAATTCCTCAACCATCTAATCAAGCACCATCAAGATTGATGTTAAATTACTAAGAGTATGAGTGATATAGAACAAAGTAATAAACAATTAACCAGTGAACAAATACAAAATGAATACGCTGAAGGACGGCGTGATTTTGAGGGTATTGATTTAAGTCATTTAGACCTCTCTCGATGTGATTTGAGAGAAGCTAACTTTACTAAAGCTAAACTTAATAGAACAAAACTTTTTGAGACTAACCTAGCAGGAGCTACTTTAAATGAAGCAAGCTTAGAAGGGTTATTTTTAGCTAAAACAAACCTTAACAAAGCACTTATCAGACGTGCCAATTTTAGTGATTGTAGAATGGAGGGTGTGGAGTGGGTAGGTACTGATTTTCAATTTTCTAGGTTCGAAAAAATTCAGTTTATAGGAGCAAAACTCTCTGAATGTAGGTTTAGCAGTGCTCTTTTAATAGATGTAGATTTCTCTAAGGCTTTTCTAGAGTCTTGCCGTGCTTATGGAACCTTTTTCAAAGAATGTAAGTTTACCTCTGTTAGTTTAGCTAGCTGTAAATTAAAAAGAGCTAGTTTCCCAAGTGCTGATTTTTCTAAAGCCACTATAGAAAAAACTGACTTTGAAGAATCCAAGCTACCTGAGGCACTTTTTAGCAACAGCAACTTACAGCAAACTCGCTTTGATTATGCTGTATTGCCTTCAGCTGACTTTGCAGAAGCTGAACTTATTAAAGTATATTTTAAAAAAGCTGATCTTAAATCGACTAACTTTTCAGGTGCTAAACTGCAAAAAAACTACTTTGCATATGCTGATCTGGAAGGGGCAAATTTAAGTAACGCTGATTTAACAGCTGCTAACTTTAAGGCTGCTAACTTTGCTCGAGCTGATCTAAGTTATGCCAAACTAAACGGCGCTAACTTTAATAGTGCAGACTTCACACCAGCAGATGTAATTGGCTCCCAAGTAGATAAATTGACAACCTTTTATGCCACTAAAACAGTAGGACTTGATTTTACGGGTAACTGGGCTCTAAAGCAAAGGGTTTCTGACTGTGCTCATGAAATAACAATTCAAAACTTTCGTAAAAGCCATCCCCTACTAGGGTTTTTCTGGGGACTCTTTTTAGGCTATGGCAAAAGGGATTATCTCCTTATTATATGGGCCATACTAGCTATTGTAGTTTTTGCTGGCTTCATGGCAATTTCGCCGGAGTCTTTTGACTTTGGCGTACAGAACCCTAATTTTATAGATCATTTACGTAATAGCTTTGGAGTATTTATCACCTTGGATTTTGTGCTTGACAAAGGAAAAGACAATTTTGGTCATTATGTTTTGCTAACTGAAATGCTACTTAGCTATTTAATGCTAGGTTTCCTTGCTGGTCTTTTCTCTAATATTTTTCCAAAGCCAGATGCTTAAGTTAAAAAATATGCCTTACAGCGGTGTGCTTCTGTCTGCTTGTAGGCATCTTACTTACAGTTTTATTAGCAATTTACATCATAAATAGTAATTCGAACTCAAAGGTTAATCCAAATCCAAACAATGATCTAGAAAAGCACTTAATGACTTAGGTGTTGATACTAACCCCGGTAAACGTGTTGACCCAAGCCAAAAAGAGTTACCTAACAATTTTAGCCCTTTAGGTTCATCGGCTTCTTTTGGTAGTGTAGCAGTGCACAAAGTAACAATAATTAAAACAATATAAACCCTACATCATAGTATATAGATTATTGGAGGGTATGCAAGATGTAGCATGGGAAAAGTGTGGAGAAGTATCAGAAGGGTGGCTCGAGAATTTCAAGAAGGAGTCAGAAAAAAAGCTTAGGCTTGTGCTCGAGGCAGCATTTAACGAGTGGGCAAAAAAGGAAGGAGAATATCCTATATTTGGATTATGTGGAAGAAATACAAATATTTGAAAGAAATATCTAAATTGTTGAAAAGACAAAAATTTGCCTTTTTGCTTTAATGCACAGGTGGATTTCTAGCTTTTTTAAAAAGGAAAGATAAGGATGGAATAATGAAAAGAATAGGTAAGCTATTAGGAATAACCATCATCGGTCTGTACATAGTTTTAAGTGGGTTTCTTGCTATAGCAGGATACCTAGAACCTAAACCACCTGCTCAAATGAATGTACATGTAGCCACGGCATACATAACGAATCCACAATGCACAAATGATGAAATATTTAGACAGGAGCTAACTTTAGCCAAAACTTTAGAATAAAGCCATGCTACTATAGGAATATTTCTGTTAGCACTAGAGAGTTTACTTGAGCACCTCATACCGACTCTGAACAAAGCCATTAGCAAACGATTGTGTTTCAATGTGACTTAGTTTCCTATCACTACTCAACGGCCCAAAAAGTGGAATTCCACTACCGATAAGGATAGGAACTCTAGTAATTATGATTTGCTGGATTAATCCAGCTTCAAGGAAATCTTGAATTGTTTTACCACCATCAATATAGAGATGCTTCATTTCTCGCTCTGAGAGCTGTTTGACCAACTCAGTTGGAGAACCTGATTGTGATTCTACAGTTTCGCTTATGTCACTTGGAAGCTGAATAGACCTATTAGTTAATACAATGACCCTCTTATCCCCATAAGGCCACTGTCCAAAGGACATAACCATGTCATATGTATTGCGTCCCATGACCAAAGCATCTATGGAATCCATAAATTTCTGGAATCCATGGTCTTCATTACCTCCTTCGCCATCACTTCCGGGTAACCAATCTAAATCACCATTTTTCCTAGCAATAAAGCCATCGAGGCTAGTTGCAATGTATACAGATACTCTCATAATCAACCTCGTAATTTATTAAGAAGCTCGTTGAGTTGTTTGGCTTCCTCTACACTTAAGGTTTTGTAGTGCTGATTCATTGGTTCAATCTCCTTGCTATAGATTTCTGCTTGTTCTAAACCTAGCGGTGTGAGGGTGATGTCTACAGCTCGGCGATCATGCTCACATATAATACGCTCAACAAATCCTTTTGCCCTAAGCTTTTCAATTAAACGCGAAGTATTAGACATCTTGTTAATCATGCGTTCCTGAATATCTTTTACAGCCATTGGCTCGGGATGTGATCCTTTTAAAATACGTAGGACATTAAATTGCTCAGGTGTAATGCTATAACCTTTTAAAGCTTGGGCAAACAAAGTATCAAAATAGGCTTGGGTATATAGCAAGTTAACGGCAAGCTTCTGGTATTCATCTTTAAAATTAGCCTGTTTGATTTCATCTTCAATCTGCATTTAATATCCCTAAGCAGCAACTGGTTGCTGCTTGCTGATGGCTTGCGAAACATGTTTAATGAAATCAACAAGCTCCACTTGTTTGTCTTCAACTAAAGTGCCTTTTGCAGTAATTGTTTGTGGGGCTTGGGGTAAAGAAAACTGCTCCTTAACAACTGTGACACGCATGTTCTCGAGCCACAAGCGAAGAAGCTTGAGCCCCCTAATGCCACCTCCTTTACCGGGTGTTGCACTCATAAGTCCAATAGTTTTATTGGCAAAAGCACTGTAGTTCACACGAGTTACCCAATCAATTGTGTTCTTGAGCAATGGAGTAAAAGCGCCATTGTATTCAGGAGAAGCAATAACAATGCCATCATATTTTTTAAGTATTGTCTCAAGGACCTTAGCATTTTTAGGAATGCCCTGTTCTTGCTCTAAATCGCCATTGTAGAGTGGCATTGGGTAATCCTTTAAGTCAACGAAATCAGCCTTTACGCCCATACCTTGGGCGATTTCTGTTGCTTGTTTAGCAAGCCATTTGTTGGTTGAATCAGTTCGAGCGCTTCCTGCAAAGATAAGAATAGATGTATTCATAGGTATCACCTCACGTCTTGGCATAAAACCAAGCCTAATGTCTATACATTATATGTATTAACATTAGTTGTGTCAACATCTAATGTTTTTTAAATTAGAAAACCTTTTACTCGAGCAAACCTAAAAGGATACTGGTCACATTTTCTACATTTTTTTGTAGCAAATACTCTTCAGAATCTTTAGTGACTACTAGTTTTTCTTTAACGAAATTGCCCTACTGTTAAAATCCTAAGTAACCTTTAATTTTTGGATTTTCCATAAGCTCTTTTGAAGGGCCTTCTATTAATACTTTACCATTCTCGAGAACATAAGCCCAATCACTAATTTGAAGTACCTGCTTAATATTTTGTTCAACTAACAATATAGGCAAACCCATTTCTGAGACACGGCGTATCACTTGTATTACCTCTCTTACTAAATTTGCAGCAAGGCCCAAAGTTGGCTCATCCATTATCATCATTTTGGGATTAAGCATAAGTCCACGACCAACTGCTACCATTTGTTGCTGTCCTCCAGAAAGAGCACTTGTTATCTCTTTACGTTTAGTGTAAATGTCTGGGAAAAGCTCATATACAAGCGCAAGATTTTCTCTACGTTTTGCTCGAGCTTCTGACAAATAAGCGCCCAAAGAAAGATTTTCTTTGACAGTCATGTTTGGGAAAAGTTGTCTGCCCATTGGAATATGTGCAATGCCAATACTTGCAATATCATGAGGCTTTAAATTACTTATTTCCTTACCATCAAAAATTATTTGACCTTTCTTTGGCTTGAGCATGCCAGAAATTGCTCTAAGGATAGTAGATTTACCAGAACCATTACCACCAACTAAACCTACTAATTCATTTTTACTAACAGTTAAGCTAGCATCTGAAATAACTTTAAGCCCATTATATGCCAAATCAATTTTATTAACTTTTAGAATAGCATTTTCATTTCTAATGGGGGTTTCCCCTGTGGTGGGCGCATGGTGGTTACTGTTTGCCAATAAAGAGTTTTTAGCTGCTAGGGCTGTCATTTTCCCCTTCCTTTTCTATTTGGCTTTCACCTAAAATTTCACGAACTTTAGGATTCTTCATTACTTCAGGTAATGTTCCCTCGTCAATTTTTTTGCCAGAAGAAAGAGCGATTACTTTACTAAAAAATCCACTAGATTTATACATAATTTTTTTAGGATTTAGACTATGCTCAATCATCAAAATAGAGATGCCGTCTACAGATAGCTCTGTAATCACTGTTCTCATTTTTTCAAGGGCTTCGCTATCTAATCCAGCCATAACTTCGTCTAGGAATAGAATGCGAGGCTTTACAGCAATTGCTTTAGCTAGCTCGAGTTTTCTAAGACTAGCTAAGTTAAGATCACTTGAGAGCTGCTTTGCACGATCTTCTAGCTCTACACGCTCGAGGCACTCAAAAGTCCAATCCTCTGCATCTTGACGATTTTGATAAATCATAAAAGCAGGAATCAGTACATTCTCGAGTACCGTTAAACCTTCAAAAGGACGCTCTATTTGGAAGGTTCGCCCTAAACCTCTACGAGTACGTTTATGTGGGGGCAAATTGGTAATGTCCTTACCCAACAAGGTGACCTTTCCTTTTGCTATAGGAGCATAACCAGTTAAGGCATTAAAAAGGGTTGTTTTACCAGAACCATTAGGACCAATAAGACCAATAATTTTACCCCTTTCTAACTTCAATGAAACATCGTCATTTGCTATTACCCCCCCAAAGCGCACAGTAATATTTTCTGCTGTAAGTATGGTCACACTATTTCTCCTTGTTTATCTTTTGCGTAGTTTTTCTTTATTAACCAAGACTCAATTTCTCCTACAATGCCCCGTGGCATGAAAAGAATTACTACCAATATAAGCACACCATAGATAAGCAAATTTGCTTCTGCAAAGATATTACGGAAAAATTCAGCAGATAGTATTAGTAAAGTAGCTCCTAAAGCTGGACCCCAAACTGTACCTCGTCCTCCAATGATTGCTGTTAAGGCAATTTGTATAGAAAGTGGTAGAAAGAAAATATCATGGGGTTCTAAAGAGGATAAGAAAAGGGCATATATTGCACCACCAGAAGCAGTTAATGTACTAGAGAGAATCAAAGCTTGCATCTTTATGCTATTTGGATTAATTCCTGCGGCCTGCGCAGATTCTTCATTCTCACGTACTGCTCGCATTTGGCAACCAAAACGATTGCTAGCAAACCACATAACAAGTCCTAGCAAGAGTGTTGCATATGCCAATGCAATGTAGTACTGAATTTGACGGTCAAATAAGTCAAATCCAAAGGGCTCTGGTAAAGAAAAAATGAAAATTCCTTCACCACCACCAGTTAACCATCTTTCATTAATAGCTACTAGCCTAAGAATTTCAGCAATGGCAATAGTGGACAACGTAAAGTAAGAGCCTCTTAACTTAAAGGTTAGAGTACCCCATATAAGGGCTATAATGCCTGCTAACAGCATACCAATTTGCATAGCGGAAATAGCGTCAAAGCTGTGCCTTTGAGTAAGTACTGCTACTGAATATGCACCAATACCAACAAAAGCAGCATGCCCCAAACTTGTTTGACCTGCCCAACCACCTAAAATGTCCCATGAGGTAGCCCAGCCAATAAATAGCAGCAGGCTAATTAAAATACTAAAATTGACACTAGGCGCTAGGATTGGTAACAGGATTCCAGCAAAAGCAAAGGTAATTAGTTGTAAGGGGCGCATAATGAAAGGAAGTTTTCTCATTTGATTAAGCATCATTTATACTCGCTCTACTGATTTTCCAAAGAGCCCTTGAGGTTTTAAAAGTAATATTACTAGAAAGGCTATTAGGCCATAGGCATCTCTATAGTTATTAGAAATATAAGATGCACCGAGTACTTCAGTAACGCCAAGTAATAGACCTCCACCAATGGCTCCCCAAATATTGCCAAGCCCACCAAGTACAGTCACAACAAATGCCTTTAATGTAAAAGCAGGGCCAGTGATTACTGGTGTTACAGAAAGCTGAGGAATTAAAATAACACCTGCAGTAAAAGCAAGCATTGTGCCAAAACCAAAGGCAAAACGACGAATAGCTAAGGTATTAATACCTACTAACTCTGCACCCAAACGGTTTTGTGCAGTTGCACGAACAGCCCTACCTTGCCCCGTCCAAGTCAGGAAAATAAAAAGCCCTACAATCACAATTAATATCAGTGATGTTGCCAAAAGTTGAATAACGCTTAGAGTAATCTCGCCTAGTTGGACAGTAGCTGTAGCATAAGGTACATAAAGTGATTGGGGTTCTGCACCAAAACGAAGTTGCAGAGCGTTTTGTATTATGAGGGCTAAACCTAAAGTTGCCAATAAACTGCTGTCAGCAGGAGCATCTACTAAATGGCTTAATATAAAGCGTTCAATAAACCAACCAAAAGCAAAGCCTAAAGGTAATATAAGAAGAAGGCTCAGGTAAGGATCTAGTTGAAATCCTGTAAACAGCGCAAGGGCGGTGTACATACCTATAACAAGAAATTCTCCATGTGAGAAGTTAATGACACGCATTACACCAAAGATAAGGGCAAGACCTACACCAATTAGGGCATAGACACCACCTATTAGAAGGCCGTTGAGTAAATTTTGTGTGAAACTAACCATAAATTTTTATCCTTACTGTTTAAACCTTGGTTTCATCTTGACCTCAGCAGCTATTTCTAAAGTATCTTGCAGCTGCTGTAATTTTTCTCTTAAACGTGAAAGTGGATGGTCGGGAAACATTTTATCGTACTTTTTATCTTCTGATAAGTTTCTAGCAAAGGAACAATTCAAAGTAGGCTCATAGGGATCTTGCATCCAACCCTCTAACCAACCTTGCTCATCTACTGGAAATTTGTCAGTTTTGAGCATTTGATAAACAATTGAATCACGTATACCCGTAATTCCGCGCTCTGGACACTGCACTTTTACAACGTAGCTGAAATCACGAAAAGGTAGTGTCAGTGAACCCACATATGTCATTCCTCGAGGCTGTTGTGGAATTTTAACAATCAATCTTATAGCTAAACATTCATTAAAAGTGGTTACTTCAACTTCAATAATTGCATAACCCCTCTCTTGAGTAGTTTTGCGATAGAAGTTGCGAACTTCATCAATCAATTCAAGGTTTGCCTCAATATCTGGAGGAATAGGGAAATAATGAAGACTGACACTATCTCCAACTGTAGTGCTCCAAAAACGAACTCCTTCTTGTTCACCTTTGTACTTGAGGTCTGTAGATTCAAAAGTGACTGAATTTAAAGATATCAATATTTACTCCTAATACCTATCTACGCTCTTCCTCTAGACCCCAAGTCTGTAATATATAGGCGATACTCTCAGCTATAAATTGATGGCTTTCTCTTGTATAACCACCACTTAGTACCATTACCCAAGGTATATTAGTATTTGTAAGAGTATTAAAAACAAACTTATCTCTTGTCAAGATCCCTTGAGCTGATATTCCAAGATTTCCTAATGGATCAAATTCGTAAATGTCAGTTCCTGCATTATAAAAAGCTAGCTTTGCATCACTAAAATCAGTTAAGAAGGCAGGAAGATATTTCTCGAGCAAGCCCAAATACTCTTTATCTTTTACTCTTGAATGCAGAGGTATATCATAATCGATTCTCTTCTGAGCAAAAGAATCCCTAGGATAAATATCTTGGTTATAGATATCAAAAATCTTTACATCTTCATCATTAATAAATATCCTTTCCAAGCCATTACCCTGATGCGCATCTAAATCAATGATTAAGACCTTATCTCCTTTTAAAAGCATGCCTTGCTTACGCAGTAAAGCAATAGCAATAGCAATATCTGAATAAATGCAAAACCCTTCTCCGTTTTCACTGCTTGCATGATGATATCCACCAGATAAATTAACTCCTATTCCATTCTTAATAGCATTTTCTGCCATAAGAATAGTTCCTTTTGTTGCCCATCTCATAGGCTCTAAAACAAATTTATCCACGAGCCAATTGGGGAGGATTGCTAATGGAGGTAGCTCGAGTGCTCGACTAACATATTGAGAGAATCTAAGGAATTCTAAATAATTATTAGAGTGAACAGTAGTTAATTCACTGTTGTCTACCGGACTTTCAGGGTTAACTAACCACTTCTTCATCAGCTTTTTGCCAAATCTATTGTTAAGCTTTTGCCATGAATGAGCATACTTACAGCTATCGAAGGGGTGTAGTTTCTCAAGCCCTAGAAGTCTAATATTATAATTGGAAGAATAAGCTATTTTGGGATAGAGTTTCACAATTTCCTTCCTTCAAAAAATCTGTAACATCGATTAGGGAGTACTAATCACTCTTAAAATGTCACTGAGGTTTGTGCGTGATTAATTGAATTATTTTTTAGCTTCTAGAAGGTTTTGGTAGTTTTGCTCTACTCTTTGAGTCATAGTGTGATTCTCTCCAAAAACTTCTGTGAATATGTCTAAAGATCGTTTATATAGAAGTTCAGCTTCTACATAACGTCCCCTACGTTCTAATAAGTGAGCAAGCTGATTTAAGCTGTTAGCATATTCAGGATGCTCCTCACCTAAATTAGACTTAAATATCTTTAGGGCTTCTCTGTAAAGATGCTCGGCTTCTCTATGGCGTTCCCTCATATCTCCTAATATGAAAGCTAGATTATGGAGATCTATGCCATAATCAGTATGGTTCTCTCCTAGAATAGTTTTATCTATACTAATAGCTTGCCTCAAAAGATTTTCTGCTTCTTCATAGCGCCTCATATCCTGTAACAAAAAAGCAAAGGAGTTGAGGTACTTGGTATATTGGGGGTGTTTTTCGCCAACAGCTTCCATGGCCTGTCTATAAAGAGATTCAGCTTCTTCATAGCGGCTTATATTTCTTAGCAAGTTAGCAAAGTTAACAAGGAGTTCAGCATAATCAGGGTGGTTTCCACCTATAGTAGCTTTAGCCATCTCTATAGCCTGCCTATAAAGCACTTCAGCTTCTTTATAGCCACCCGTTTTTACTAACAAGAATGCAAAGTTATTGAGTGTGGTAACATATTCAGGATGCTGTTCACCAATAGTAAGCCTATCTATCTCAATAATCTCCCTATGAAGCATTTCAGCTTCTTTATAACGACTCATTGCTTTTAATAAAAATGCAAGATGTTTGAGTTCTATAGCATAGACACGGTGTTTCTCACCTAGATTATCCTTAGCTATCTCTATAGCCTGCCTGACTAGAGATTCAGCTTCCTTGTAACTACCTTCCTCCATTAAAAGAAATGCTTGATTATCTAAGCTTCTAATTTCACGTATATGTGGATTACCATAAGAGCCCATAAAAATTACCAGCAACCAAAAAAAGGATATAATCCTTGATGAGGCTGAATAGCCCCTTCTTAAAGTGAACCAAGCAAATATCATTGGCATACATAAAATGCCGATTCCTAGTAGGATGCCAACTCTTCTAGTTGGTCGTTCATTTTCAAACAACTTATTACCTCTTTTTATAGGCACTAGGGAACAGTTTAGATTGATTTTCATCAAATTGAATCATTTTGCTGTGGCAGAATATGCTTTCCTTGAGGAAATACTTGGTTATCAACAGCAATTAGCGTGTTTCTTACCAGAATTGTGAAGCCTAAAATGAACTGAAGATAATCCTAGAAAACTGGGTTTTTATAGCTTTGTTTATTGCAAGGTTAAAACCCTTAACAAAAGCCATTAAATTGCCCTTAAACGAGTAGCAACAAAAAACTAGAACCAATTCCTTTTCCTAATACTTTCTCTATGCTGATTTTCTTTAATAATATAATTAAGCCTTTCTACAACAGCAGATCTCTTTTCAATCAAAAGCATTTTTAGCTGTAGTTCATTTTCCGTGCTCCAAAACCCACCAAATTTTGAACGATTAAAATGTGAAATCACTGCATGATATGCATTTGCTATATCCTCTTCTGTAATTCCCTGCACACCATTTAAAGGATCACTCTTTGCCCACCTTCCTACTTTTAACGCTAATTTAGTGTTAGGGTCACCCTTCTTAGCGCCCTCTATGATGTATGCCATACTCCATCTACGATCTGTAAAAAGAATGTTTCGCAAATCATCTACATTTTTAATAGAATGAATCGATTTACCGCTCTCTTTGAGATACAAATCTAGAGCAAGATAATAGGCAGCTACTATCTCTTCTTCCTTGTACCCTGTTTCTTTTAAATCTTTATCCTTACTCGCTTCCTCTTTAAAAAGAGCTATCATTTCATCGTAACCGAGGGGTTTAACCTCTGTAGAATCCTCTTGAAGTAGTGAACTAACAAAATCCTCAATTTTTTTGACAGTACTATCTGCTAATTCAGAGTCTGGTTCAAGATCACTAACTTTGCTTTCTACCTCTTCTGGTGAATCCTTTTCCGTTTCTTCTGTAGCAGATACTTCATCATTTTCTGTAGCTTCATTTTCAGCTGCCCTAAGAATAATACTACTGATTGCTTCTGACGCTTCCTCTACATACATAGAAAAGGTAGCTGTAGCAGCGCCTATTTCAGCGGTAATAGTCGTACTAGCAGGACTACGCAAAAAAGCCTGTCCAACTTGATGAGCAATTTGGATTACAGGACCAATATACAAACCAGATGAATCTGCAAGCTGACCGTAATAATCATCACTGCCCTGTATGGGGACTAACAAAAGAATTAATTTGCCTCCCTGAGAGAAAACACTGTTAAGACCAAAAGCTAATACTAAACAAAATAAAACTTTTTTCATGAATTTATAGAGCTCCAAGTGCTATAGAATTCATTTGTAACAGAACTTTTCTAAGAAGCAAGATCACTATTGCTTTCTTCAGGAGTATTTTGGGGAATGTCATTTGATGGTGCTTTAAATCTAAGTACAACTTTTCCAAGCTCAGCGCTACCTTGTAATTTAACATTGACTACAACAACATAATCTCCACTAGCTTTGTTGTCTGGGGTAATAGCAAATACAAAATCAAACCACTCGCTATAGCGGATATTTACGTTTCGAGGTTGGATCTTATTAACTCTTTCTATCTTACGACGAGCTATTGTTTTTTTAAGTTTAATACTCCAATCTTCATCATCAACTAGTACAAGTTCATCGTTAGCACTATACAGAAGTTGGTAATCTACTAAAGTAAACCAAGAAGAGGCTTCTGTAACCAAAATGTTATTTTCTTTGGTTCTGCGACCAATGTTGCTTAGTTGTTCATCAAGATTATCTAATTGCCTTTTACTAAAATCAAAAAAACCAGAGGGTTGCTCTATTTGTACGTATACAATTTTCCCAACAACTACATTTACACTCTCTAATTCTGAAATATCTTCAGCAAAAGCTACTTTTATAGGGTGTGTATTACTAGCACCTTGAGTAACTGGAGTGCAGCTAGAAACAATTAATAAAAAGATAGATCCAAATACTAGTATAAAAGTTTTCATCATTTCTCCTGAGAATTTTAAGTATGTGCTAAGGTCAAGAAAATACTTCTGTGGGTAAATTAGATACTATTGATCTATGGTTCGATTTTCTTGTAGTGCCTTTTCAAGGCAAGCCACCACGAATAAAAGACCAATTAGCGCTAAAGTAAATCCTATAAGGCTTAAAGATTTGATTTCTATTTTTAATAACCAAAGAAGAGGTAGCGAACAGAATGCTATGGAGATCAGAGTCAAAGCAAAAGCATTCAGCAATGTTAGCTTCCATTTACTAGTCTTTTGCCATAATTTAGTTTGCCGAACGTTACTTTGGATGTAGTTTGGCTCAGCATTAACTACTTTAGCGTTAGAACTCATAGTTTGTTTCCTTTCCTTATTGCTTGATGTTGTAAAGCAATACCCATTGACTCTCAAATAAGTGCCTTTATAAAAAGTTAGCGTTACCCATACAATCTTTGTGTTGCACCCATTAACTTTTAGAGTTTCATTGATTGGTCAATGAAGTTCATTTCCTTTTCATTTAAAAGAGATCGAGCCGCTTCAAGGTATTTTTTAGACTTGCCATATTCTTTTAAACCAAGATAGCTATACCCTAAAACTAGAGATGCTCTACCTTCCATTCCTATATTCTTCATTTCTTTAGCTATTTTTAAGGCTTTTTCACCATAGGTTAATGCTTTTTGGAAGTTTTCTAAACTAACATAAGCAACTCCTAAGTTAGTATTGACAATGCCTTCAAATTCTTTATTCTCGACTTTGATGAAGATTTCTAGAGCTTGCTCAGAAAAAGTTATTCCTTCTTGGAAATTACCTAACAGAACATGGGAAAATCCCAAATTAGTAAGTGCAAAACCTTCAAACTCTTTGTTTTTAGTTGACCTAGCAATACTCAAAGCTTGCTCAGAATAAAGTAATCCTTTTTGGTAGTTGCTTATTTCAAGATGAGAACCTGCTAAATCAACAAGGGCAGCGCCTTCAAGTTCTTTATTTCCAATGGCTCGAGCATTACGTAGGGCTTGTTCATAATAAGGTATAGACTTCTGAAAATTACCTAAGCCGTAGTGGCTTTCACCCAAAAGAATAAGAGCCCAACTTTCAAGTTCTTTATCTTTAGTACTTTTAGCCTTGGCTAAAGCCTCCTCAGAGTAAATTAATGCTTGTTTATAATTGCCTAGTTGAGACTCAATCACTATTAAGTCTAGTAAGGTATAAACATCATATGCACTTGTATTGGCTGGTGGTGATTGTTCTCCAGTACTAGGCACACAAGCAGTTAACGAAATAACAATAAGAATAAAGTATTTGTAGAATCTAAAACTATTTAAATTAGTGACATTATCTTTTAAAATTTTCATAAAACCTTTCCTAACGTGAATTTCGAAATTCAGGGAATCAAAATTATTCATGTAGCTCTTACTTCCTAAGATATTGTTTAACAAGCAGTGAATAGACACTTCTCCTCTTGTCTGCTTGCTAAGCGTTGCATTTTTCTAGTATCCTTTTCATTCAATTGGAGCACTCTCTCAACCCATAATTCAACGTTGTATTGCAAATCACTGTAGGTTATTGGAAAAGCCTTCCTCTTTAACCTTTGTAATATATTTATGCTTGCCTGCTTAGTTATAAGAGTTTTTACAAAAGCCTCTATTTCCTTATTACATCGACCGTTTTCTACAAGTTTATAAACTACTCCTAAATCATATAGTTCTCTTGCAGAGTATGACTTTCCTGTAGAAAACGCCCTATCAGCACCAGTAATACCAATGTACCTTGCTAGCATTGCGAAACCTCCCATACCCGGAAGTAATCCAAATATAATTTCTGGCAAAGCAAAAGTACTTCTTTTTTCAGAAATCATATAATGACAAGCTAATGCACATTCAAAACCACCACCAAGAGCACTTCCTGCGACACCAGCAATAGTTACCACACCATGACATCCACCTGTTATTAACCAATGAATTAAGTCTATACAGATAAGTCCATGCTCTAATAACTTCTTTTCGTCCTTTTTATGGATTAGATCAATGAAGTATAATAAATCCCCTCCAGAATTAAATATCTTAGGATGGTTGGAATTAATAACAAGGCAGTAAGGTGGTTTGTCTAAATTATCAATAGCATCAAAAACTTGTTTTACTTCTTGAAGCATGCTTAATGTAAAGCATCGGCGACTTTTGGAATTCATAGTTGTCCAAACAGCATTAATTTTGTCTTGATGGTGAACCATCAATTCTTTTAGTGCCATTTGCTTAATTACTTCATTCATGTTTAAGCAGTCCTTTAGACCTAATATCTAGGTTGTTCGCCTGACCAAGGACAATATGCCCAAGAAACATGTGCATCTTTACCCTTAGGGCACTTGCGTGGAACAAAAAGAGCATTAAGAGGCATCTTTACATCAGCTGTCATATAGTCTCCATTCCTTTTCTTTAGCTGAACGTTTAAGATACCCTTTTGATAGGGATCAAGTAGTCTTTGGCTATCCTCAGTTTTATTATTTAGTACATAAACAACTGTATTCTCACCAGAACTACCTAAATCAGCACTCTGGAAGAATTTGTATTGGTCAATAAGCATTTCAAGATTTGGACTGATGTTCTGCGCTGGGTAAATCCTTTGTTTTTCACCTTTCAGATTTGTGAAAGTGATAATCATTCCCTTGTCAATTTCTTCCTTTGAGTAAAAACTTCTTATACCCAGAAAACCTTCACCACCCTGACGGACAATGAGAAGTGAAGTATTCAATAAGTCATTAAAAAGTGCTTCTTGCAAAGTGTCATCAAACATGGAATCTCTAATTAAATTAGAGATTATTACCTCGCCGGGCATCCAGATAATAAGGCCAGTATCCAGATTCTTATCCACAAATTGAAAAGTTGTATCAAGCGAAGCAGTTTCCACATCAATATCACTAAAAGGTTTTCTCTTAACATTTGAAGGTGATGTGAATTGTGTCTGGCTCTGCGTTAAAGAAACCTGCCCATTAGCAATCATAATGTTTTTTTCATCTACATTTCCTGCCCAAGGGCAATATTCCCAAGAAACATGTGTATCTTCACCATTAGGGCATTTGCGAGGAATGAATAACGAATTAAGTGGTGTCTTGATATTAGCTATCACTACACCCTTGTTTCTTCTTTTTAATTGGATGTTAATTTCTCCTTTCTGATAAGGGTCAAGTAATAAGAGGTTTTCTTTAGATCTATTGTTGAGAACATAAAAGTATGTATTTTCCCCAATTTCCCCCATAGAGCTAACTAGTCCAGATTTATATGCATCCAAGTATCTCTTTAAATCTGGATGAATAGATTGAGTTAGATGGATTTTCTGCTCTTTACTTTTAGCGTCTGTAAAGGCAATTACAAGACCTTTTTCAATTTCTTCTTTTGAGTAATATTCTGATACACCCAAAAGATTTATATCTGCTTGACTAATGGCTAAAATCGAAATATCAGGTAAAATATTATTTAGTAAATCTCCTTGCCCTGAAACCTTAAATAATAGAGATTGCCAAAACTCATTGGGCATCCACCAAACAAGAGCATAAGAATCACTACTTGCAATTTCGAAATGGGCTTCAGACATCCAATCTCCCAAACTTATATTTTCTATGGTTTTTTTCTTGATATCTGCTGGAAGTTTAAATGGCACTCGGATTAGTTGTGAAGTTTCAAAAGGATACCTAGCTTGTTTACGTCTAATCAATACTTGTGCTGTTTCAGCAGTTACACAGGCAGATTTATCAGAATTTGTGCGTATAATTAATACAAGATTGTTTTTACAAGCTGCTTCAGTATCTTCCTCTATTTGTTGATTAGGACTAGCTATACCCTCTTCAGCAACCGCATAAATTGGAACTAAATTTAGTGCTAGAGCAACTAATATTGCTAATAAGTAGTTTCCTTGTAACATGAAATACCTTTCATACAAAACTTAATAAAGTTGACTAAAAACTAAACTTTCTTTAAAACAAATGGTAGGCTAATAATAACTAGCACTTTAGGTACTTACTAAGTATCTAAAACAGGTGTCTCAAATTAAATTTCATATTTGAACCCTTTCTAAGTGTTGGAAAAGTCTGTAGGGTGCTCCGTCGCCAAACATGACACCCTACAGGTTAATAAAGACTCCCAAGGCTTGCTCACTTTTTCTATATTATTAATCATCTTGAGAGCAAAATAGAATCTTATACAACATTTATCCACAACCACAGCCACAGCCTCCACAACCATCGCCATCATCACTATCGCTATCTCCGCTGCCAAAAAGCCAAAACCATGACCATGGTGAGCGATTTTCTTCTGAGGGCTGTTCTTCTGTAGGATATATATTATCTTTTGACTTAAATTTCCCCCTAACAGCTAGCCATACAGTCAAAACAAATATAGAAAGAATTATAAAAATTCCCAAAGCTAGAAGATCATCATTATTATTGCTTGCTGTACTTGTATTACCTAATAGTAAACTAGCTACAATAATTATTAAAAGGCTGAAACCTAAGTAATAAGGCCATTTGAAGTCCCATAAGAAACGGGGTTTAGGAATTACCCAGTGAGTACGTGCGCTAACCTGTTTTATACGACTAGCCTTAGCAAAACGCTCACCTACAGGGGGCCAAATGTCTTTTGGGGGCTTTTCAGTGAAGAAATGCTCGTAACTTGCTAAGGTTCTTGCATACCAGTCATGAAATTTATCTTTTTCTTTACAACCTCCTTTAGTTGGTCCATGATGTAAAGGCTGTTTTAATACCTCACCACAAAATTTCTCCCAATAAGATTCTGTGTAACAAAGATGCAAATGCCATACTTGGTCAATATCTACAGAAGGTGTAACAGAATGCCCCGCAGCTATAGTCAAAAAAGCAAAGCGCTTATACTCTTTTATAACCCTTTGAGTATAGGCTTTATTCCAACCGTTTTCCCTTGTCAACCTAGCAGAAAAGGGAAAAGCACTCTCAGAATCATCAAGTGAAAAATCCTTAATTCTTTTCCATAGAGCTTTCTCATTGATTATAGACATTGAATTCACCTCCTAGCATGGAATAAATCCTCTAAGTATTCTTTCTTAATTTAGCAAAAACCACTGTAGAGAGTTGCTCGAGTAACTCACAAAACAACCTTAGTTTAACGTTCACTCCAGCTAGGAGTGGGATAAATCAGATTATTAGTAGCGGCTGCTTCTGGAAAAACCGTAACAAATTCACCATCAACAACTTGCTCAGCAATCATCTTGATAGGGTTTTGATTGCGACAATCACCTTCTGTTTGAAAGCGAATTGGGCCATAAGCAGTTTCTGGCAAATCAGTTTCTACTAGGGCCTTCTGTATATCTCTTGACTCCAAACTTTTTGAACGACGAAGTACATCAACAGCAGTTAAGAGACCCGCATAGGCTTGAGCCGAATGGTAAGAAGGCTCTTTATCCAGCTCTTCTTTAAGGTTTGTATGAAGGTCTTTTGCACCGGGGTAGGCAACATCCTTTGTCCATGCAGTAGCAGTAATAACATACTCAGCAGCATCACCAGCACCTTCAACAAAGTTAGGGAGTGCGAAACCAGCTGCACCACCAGCAAAGACCTTAGCGTTTAGACCTACTTCTTTTGTTTGGCGCATAACGGCTACAGAATCTTCAGCATAGGAAACCATCATGACAACATCTGGCAAAGCATTTTTAAAGCGATTTAAAACTGGGCGAAAATCTGTAATGCCCTTGTCATAACTTTCAACCTCAACAAGATCATAGTCACGGTCAGCAGCTAGTAATTTAGCAGCATCAGCAACAGCAGTTTCAAAGCTACCATTACCGTGAATTAGTGCTATAGAGCTAATTTCTTCCCCTTTGGCACGTAAGTTGTCATATATATCAAAAAGTACCTCCGCATAAGCAGTAGCAGGCTGATTTATGCGGAATACCCACTCTGAACCCGGACAAGTAATGCTATCAGCTGAACTAGTAAAAACCAAAAAAGGAAATTCCTCACGGGTAAGGTATTGACTCAAAGGATTAGTGATAGATGAAGCGTAAGCTCCAAGTATAATGGGTATATCTCCTTTTAGTAACTTCTCAGCTGCAGAAAGTGCTAATCTTTGTTCTGAAGTATCATCTTCAATAACAAGCTCTATTAGCTTTCCATTAATTCCACCTTCTGCATTTATTTTCTCGAGTGCAACCAAAAATCCAGCCTTATGTTGCTCACCAAATTCAGCAAAACGCCCAGTTAAACTGGTGACAACGCCAATCTTGATAGTTTCTTGTGCCCAAACAAAACCAAAAAACAAACCAACACTAATTCCCAAAATAGCAAAAAAGTTTTTCATGATGAACCTCCTTGATAATTTTAACACCCTAATATATCCGAGTGAGACAAGAAATAGTCTGGTATACCAGTGAGATCCCATTAGATATACCAATAAGATTATGGTCATGTTAATACTAACGCTATTAATTTGTCAAGCAGTTTATATTACAAGTATGCTTTGATAAGGTAGAAAATTCTACCTAAAACTTTAAATTATTCACCAAATCTATGAGCGAAACTAAAACGGAATCAAGCAAAACACTCTTTAAAAAAGATGAGGCCTATGAACAGCTAAAAGAGCTTATACTAAAGGGGCACTTTCCAGAAGGAAGCTTTCTTTCAGAAAGATCACTAGCAACTCAGTTAGGAATGAGTAAGACTCCTATTCGTTCAGCTGTGGAAAGGCTTGAATCTGAGGGGTTCCTTATAGTTTCACATAAGCAGGGCATGGTTGTTAAACCTTTGACTCCTTCAGAAATTATAGATTCTTTTAATTTAAGCTTTGCTTTAGAAAGTCATGTTGTAAAGCAACTTGCTGGTAAACTTACAACTACGCAAATTGAAGTGCTCGAGCAAAAAATAATTGCACAGCAAGAGTGTATTGATACCTATGATATAAATCGTGCTATAGAAACTGATATTGACTTTCATGTAAGCCTCTGTGAATTCTCAGGAAACAAAGAGATTCTAAGGGTAATTTGGAGGCAAAGGGATATTCTTTACCGTGTCAAACATCAAATTTATCAGAAAGAAAATTACCAAAGACTAGTAGAAAAAAGTAAGTTAACAAATATAGAGATTTTGAATACCCTTAAGAGAGGGCATGGGGAACTAACTGCTAGGCTTATTGAGCAATATATAGAATTTTGGAAACAACTACTGCTAATTGCTATGCCTAGCCCTAGTCAATTTGATGACTTGCTACCTAAGCGTGAATTTGAAGATTTTTTTGGTTTACGCATTATTCTAGAGAAAGGTATAGTGGAAGAGCTTGCTGGTAAATTAACAACTCAGCAAATTGAGTTGCTCGAGCAAAAAATAGCTGAGCAAAAGAAATATGTTGATACTCAAAACATTGAACTAGCTGTAGAAACTGAAATAGATTTTCATACAAGTTTTTATGAATTTCTAGAAAATAAACAAATCCAAAGCATAGCTCAAGAAAATCTAGGGGCATTTTACCGCGTTCAGCAAGAGATCTATAGCAAAGATTACAAAAGACGAGTTGAGCAAAGCCAGTTTTATAATGCAAAACTTTTAGAATACCTCAAAGCAAAAGAGGGTAAGCAGGCAGCTGAGCTTATAGAGGAAAGTATTTTGCATACTAAACAACTATTCGACAATTCTTAATAAAGTCGGGAAAGCCACAAAATCTGCTGGCCCTAATCTTTGCTCGAGATTTAGCAATTTTGGCAGTCTTTGAAGCTATTAGCAATGTTAGTTAGGTTAGAAACATAGCATAAACTACTTCAGAGAGGGTTATCAAATGCTTGTTCTTGATAAAAAAATTATAAGTCCTTATGCAAAATTAGGGCAGTTTTGTTAACATCTGAACTGTGAATATAAAGAATCACTGTAAAATTTGCTTACTTTTTTTGTGTTTAGTTTGCTCTTGGAGTTATTCTTCTCCCTCTATATTCCCTGAGAATGCCTTAAGTTTTAGTGTAGGTTATAAAGACAATGTTGGTGCTATTCTAAAAGGGGAAATAATTTTACCTAGCCGTTATTGGGATAACTCTGTACACTTAGAGGTCTATACTAAATCATTTGATGACTTAGAGGATGATTGGGGTGTAAGACTTTCAGGTAATGCCTTGATCTTTCCAGCTATTGGCACTGTCCCCCCTCTAGGATTAGGTTTAGGTGCAGATATTGGTTATGATGATGAAAAAATCAACTTTCATGTTGGACCTCTTGTAGGCACAGATCTACTTTTCACTCTAGATTTGCCAGCAACAATTTCTGCTTATCTAGGAGCAGGTTACCGTGGAGGTGAGGGGTTTTCCTTGGCTTGGTCAGGCGAATTACGCTATTATCTAGAAGAAGTTGAAATAGGTGGAGGAATATTAGTGCTCGAGCTAGCAACAAGTGACATCCTCCCTATAAGCCTTGGCTTACGTTGGTCATTTTATTAAATGTCTTACCGCGCTTATTGGCTTGCCTTACCTGCTTTAATCATTCTTGCTACTTTTGTTTTCTTACCACTAGCAAGCGTAATTCGCTATGCTTCGTGGGACTGGTCAGGTGTTTCTGACCCAGATTTTGTAGGTTGGGGAAACGTTAAGCGTATGCTAGCTGACCCAGAATTATGGCGGTCACTTAAGGCAACACTCTTTTTTGCATTAATCACTATCCCCGTTTTCTTATGGCTTTCTCGTAGTATTGCTATAGCTATTGAGGGAGTTAGGCTCGAGCGTTTTATAAAAGCTTTACTCTTTATGCCTAATCTTATTACAGTAGGTGGTTCAGCTATTGCTTGGTATCTACTTTATGAACCTGATTATGGATTCTTAGCAGAATTTAGTCGCTACTTCTACTTCACCTACGATTTAAATTTACCCTGTGAAATAGAATTTAGTCGCTACTTCACCAAATACTTACCCTTTGAGTGGAAATCTTTATCATTGCCCTGTAATGGTTTAGTATTACCTTGGAGGGATGCAGCTTGGGCAGGGATAGTCTATGTAGTTCTTTTTACCCTGTGGCAAATAGTAGGCTATGGTGTTCTGGTTACTTCAGCAGCACTAAAAGGCATTCCTGAAGGTTCTAAAGAAGCTGCTCGAGTAGATGGGGCCACAGAAAGGCAAATCAAACGCTATATTGTTGAACCTTTATTACGTCCCACTCTGGTTTTCTTGATAGTCATTGCTACTGTTTTCAGTTTACAATCTTATACTGCTGTTTTTTTTACTAACTAAAGGCGCTCCTTTTGGTAGTACTCGAGTTTTAGGTTATTATCTTTATGAGACTTCTTTTGAGTACTTTCAGCTTGGTTACGGTGCAGCACTTACTCTTGCAATCATGTTACTTACACTTGCAGTAGCAGGTTTACAAGCTTGGATCTTAGGTCGTAGACTTTAAAATTAGTTTATTTTTGGAGATAAGGAACTCTCAGAATTATAGTATTTAGACTGGGCTGGAAGGAAAAATCTTGCAAGGGTGGATTCTCTACAAAGACTCAGCTAATAGGATAAAACCTGAAAGCTATGAAATTAATAGATTCCTCGAGGTGGCCAAGGAAAAAGGAGTAATTGTTAAAATTGTTCAACCAGAACAGTTTGACTTAACTGTTACTCGAGAAGATAAAAAAAGTATTTTACTAGACGGGGAAGCAATAGACTTACCTGATTTTCTGTTGCCTAGAATGGGGGCTGGCACAACGTATTTTGCCCTTGCTGTTATTCGGCATTTAGAGCGCCTCGGAGTGTACTCTGTCAACTCATCCCAAAGTATAGAAACTGTAAAGGATAAACTCTATACTCATCAAATACTAGCAGAAAACAATTTACCTGTACCAAAAACTATGTTAGTTAAGTTTCCTATAGATGTGGATTTAGTAGAAAAGCATTTGGGATTTCCTGTTATAGTAAAAACTCTTTCAGGTTCACAAGGAAGTGGTGTTTTCCTTTCAGAAACGAAGTCATCATTTCTTGATCTTATGCAACTTATAGAGGCTACAAATAAATCAGCTAACATTATTCTACAGGAATTTATTGCGTCCAGTCGTGGCAAAGATTTAAGAGTTATAACAATTGGGGGAAGAGTAATAGCTTGTATGCAAAGAATAGCTCAAGAAGGTGAATTTAAGGCCAATTTCTCTAGCGGAGGTAAAGTAGAAGAATTTGAAGTAACTCCAGAAATAGAGTGGCTCGCTATGCAAACAAGCCAGCTACTAAATCTTGATATTGCTGGTATTGACCTTTTATTTGCAGGAGATCATTATAAAGTATGTGAAGCAAATTCCTCAACAGGATTCGAAGGTATAGAAAGTTGCTGTGACATAAATGTTCCAAAAGAGATATATCATTTTATCCGTATTAGAAAAGGGCTATTTAGCAAATGACTCTATTTGTTGAGTATATATCTTAATGCTAATCTTAATCTTCAATCGCATTATCACCGTAGTTTTTTGTATCTTTGTCATTTTACCTCTTTTATTATTAACTTATGCTGCTTTTCTACCATCAGATGCTTTCAGTGTAGCCACTTTTGGCTTCAGTCTAAAAAATTTTGCTGCAGCTATAAAAACAGATATTTGGCGTGCACTAGGCACATCACTTTTAGCTAGTGGTTTAGTAGTAGTAGGACAATTAATTATTGGCTTGATGGCAGCTTATGCGATTCGCATGGGTCTTAAAATTCTAGGAATTGTACTAATTGCTCTTGCTTTACCTAGCGAACTACTTATGGTGCCACTTTATGGTGAATTGCAATTTTTGAAACTATTAAACACACTTGGAGCACTCATAGTTCCATTCTTGGCTAGCCCTCTAGTTATATTTTTACTCTTACAGGGTTTTAAGCGTTTACCTTTAGATACTATAGAAGCTGCTAGGCTTGATGGTGCTAGTGAACTTGGTATTGTTTGGCGTATTATAGCACCACTCTTGCGTCCTGAATTGCTAGCAGCAGGTATGCTGGGTTTTACAGCACATTGGAACTTAGTACTCTTTCCCAAAGTTATGACTGGTCTGGCCCAAAATGCACAAATAATTACAGTTCAAGTCTTTCTAAACGATCTTTTACAAAATGACCGTTTCAACTTCGGAGTTTTGGGTGCAGCTTCACTAATAGCTACTTTACCACTAGTGATTATTTACCTAGCACTTGAAAAGCGCATAATCACAGTTTTTGAGGGAAGTTTTAAGCAATAGGACTCTTTGCTTAACCTCAGAAATCTTATGTTAGACTCGGTGACATTATGATGCGAATGCATGGAACTACCATTGTTGCTGTACACAGAGATGGCGTTTCTGCCATTGCTGGAGATGGTCAGGTAACACTTGGTGAAACTATTATGAAAAAAGGTGCAACCAAAGTACGCACACTTTCTGATGGCAAAGTTGTTGTAGGCTTTGCAGGTGTCACTAGTGACGCCTTTACTTTAGTTGAAAAATTTGAAGGTTATTTAAATAGTACTAAAGCAAATTTAGTAAAAGCAGCAGTAGAAACTGTAAAAGAGTGGCGTACTGACCGAGCACTACGTAATTTGGAAGCTATGCTTATAGTGGCAGATAAAGAGCAAGTCCTTACCCTTTCAGGTTATGGAGATGTGATTTCTCCTGATGAACCTGTTGCTGCAGTTGGTTCAGGAGGTGTTTATGCTCATGCTGCTGCTTTGGCACTCTTGCACAATACTGATTTAGACGCTGAAACTATTGTGCGCAAGTCCCTAGCTATAGCTGCTGATATAGATGTTTACACTAGTGGCAATGCTACCGTGTTAACTGTTAAAGAAGAAATTGAGGGTGAAGATGATGATGATGAAAACCAAGAGTCTTAAATCGCTGATAAGGAGTAGTTACATAATTTTATGCCTTATTGCCCTAGCTCGAGCAAAGCCATCGTGCTATTTAGTATTTAGGAAAAGTTTATGATAGATCTAACCCCTAATGAAATAGTTAATCAATTAGACCAACATATAATAGGACAAGATAAAGCAAAAAAGCTTGTCGCAGTAGCTTTGCGCAATCATTATCGTAGAAGGCAGTTGCCTGAAGATATCCAAGGTGAGATAACGCCCAAAAATATTTTAATGATTGGCCCTACAGGTGTAGGTAAAACTGAAATTGCCCGTCGCTTGGCTCGCCTTGCTAAAGCTCCTTTTATTAAAGTAGAAGCCACTAAATTTACAGAAGTTGGTTATGTGGGACGTGATGTAGAATCTATGGTTCGTGACTTAGCACAAGCAGCCTATGTGATGGTAGAAAGCGAAATGCTAGAAAAAGTTCAGGATAGGGCCCAGAAAAATGCTCGAGAAAAAATGCTAGATTACCTCATACCCGGTGGCTCAGCCGAGGGCCGTGAGAAAATGCAGGAGCTCTTAGAGGAAGGGAAACTTGAAGATAAGCAAATTGAAATTGAGGTCAGAGACGACCGCCCTTCTGCACAAATAATGATGCCCGGCATGGAAGAAATGGGGGTCAATTTACAAGATATGCTTTCTAATGTAATACCTAAACGTAAAATTAAGCGTAAAATCACTGTTAAAGAAGCTCGTAAAGTTATTCAAGAAGAAGAAGCTGGCAAGCTCATTGATTATGATGAAGTAGCCCATCAAGCCATTGACCGGGCCGAAAATTCAGGCATTATTTTTATAGACGAAATTGATAAAATTGCCAGTGATGATAGCCGTGGTGGCGCAGATGTTTCTGGTGAAGGCGTGCAACGTGACCTCTTACCCGTTGTAGAGGGTACCGCTGTTAATACTCGCTATGGACAAGTCAAAACTGATCACGTCCTTTTTATTGGTGCAGGAGCTTTTACTGTTAACAAGCCTAGTGACCTTATTCCTGAATTGCAAGGTCGTTTTCCTATTCGGGTAGAACTTGAAGAACTTTCAGCCGAAGATTTTGAGAAGATTTTGCAAGAACCTAGGCACTCTCTAACCAAACAATATGTGGAACTTCTTAAAGTAGATGGTACTAACATTATCTTTACTGACTCAGGGATTAAGTCTATAGCTGAGTACAGTGCACAGGTAAATAGAGATGTAGAAGATATAGGAGCACGTAGGTTACACACTCTATTAGAAACAGTCTTAGAAGATGTTTCATTTGGAGTAAATATGGGTGATATTGAAGTAGATAGTGAGTATGTAGATTCTAAGCTCGAGTCAATTTTAGAAGATGAAGACTTAAGTCACTATGTGCTCTGATTCTGCCTGATATTAGGTACATAAGATTAAGAAATACTGTAGCTAAACTAATTTTTAGCGTTTAAACTATAAAGTTAAGTAATGCAAAAAAAACGTGTTTTGTCTTTATTTTCTGGATGTGGGGGGATGGATTTGGGTTTTGAAGGGGGGTTTGACGTTTTCAAACAATCAATCAACGAGAGTATGCACCAGCATTGGATAAAACATTCTAATGGGCCTAAGGTAACCTTAGACAAAACTACATTTGAGACAGTTTTTGCGAATGATATTCTTGAATATGCAAAAGCTGCATGGGTTCCCTTTTTCAGTAAAAGAGGCACACCAAAAGATATCTTCCACACTGAGAGCATTGTTAACCTTGTGAAAAAATATAGAAGGGGTGAGTTTGAATTTCCCCCAAATGTTGATGTTGTAACAGGAGGGTTTCCCTGTCAGGATTTTAGTTTATCAGGTAAGAGATTAGGATTTAATTCGCATAAAAATCATTTTGGTCAAATAAACGGTGAAAATGGACAAAATCTAACAATCGAAAGCCGTGGGTCTTTATATCTATGGATGAGGGATGTTATAGAAATTACCAAGCCCAAAGTATTTGTTGCTGAAAATGTTAAAGGATTGATTTCTCTTGGCAATGTTAAAAAAGTAATTGAGGATGATTTTAAGAATATAGATAAAGGCTATGTCGTTGTTCCTGCACAAATACTTAATGCGAAAAATTTCGGTGTGCCACAAAATAGGGAAAGAGTTATTTTTATTGGCTTAAGCAAAAGGTACTTAAAGCAAAGTATATTGAATAAAATTGAGAGAAAATACTTCCCTGCAGAATTTAATCCATATCCTATACCAACACATGGGGATCAGCTAGGACTTTTTCAGGGAAGTGAAAAGATATATTCGTATGTTACCTTGAAAACAGTTTTTCAAGCCCTAAAAGAGCCAGATCAAGAAATTTCTGACCTTTCTCAAAGAAGTTACTCAAAAGCTAAGTATTACGGTAAAATGCAAGGTAATATAGAAGTTAAGTTAAATAGTATCAGTCCTACTATCAGATCTGAACATCATGGTAACATCGAGTTTCGAAGATTATCCAGAGAAAATGGTGGCAAAATTTTTGAAGAGCTAAATATAGGATTGAAGGAACGCCGTTTAACTGTTCGTGAATGTGCTAGAATTCAAACATTTCCTGATGATTACGAGTTTGTAAGACCTAAAAAAAACAAGACTTATAATTTATCTGCTTCTGGTGCTTATAAAATTATAGGTAATGCTGTACCTCCATTACTCGCATACCATATTGCTAAAAGACTTGAAAGTATATGGTCTGACCTATTTAGAGAGTAATTTATGATTGCTGCCCATAATTCAAACGATTACAAAATCTTTCAAGAGTTGCTTTCAACAACAGTTTTGGAGCTTAAAAAAGATTCTCAAAAAAGGGTGGGATATTATCTACGTAGAGCAGGAATAAATTTAGAAAAAGATGTATTCAAAATAATTAGTTGGCAGGCAGTAAACACGATCTTTGAAAATAATATAGAGTTGATATCAGGTCAGAAGTTTCCAGATATTGTTGCTTATGTAAATGAAAATAAAGCCTATGGAATAGAAGTCAAAACTACAAAGCAAAACAAATGGAAGTCTACTGGAAGCAGTATTTTTGAAGGAACTCGTGTTGAGGATGTGAAAAATATACATTTGCTATTTGGCAAATTAGCAAAACCCGTTGAGTTCAAATGTAGAAAGTATGAAGAATGCTTATATGATGTAGCAATTACTCATTCTCCACGCTATTTAATAGATATGGACACACCTTTTAATGAATCAATTTTTTCGAAAGTTGGTGTTGATTATGAAACTCTTAGACAATTATCAAATCCATTTAAACCAATAAAGAATTACCTCAGAAAAAACCTCAAGCAAGACGAGGATATATGGTGGATAGACTATAATGAGGAATCTACTCGTGATATTAGCGTTAAACTTTGGGGAAATCTTTCACCTTTGGAAAAAGACGATTTGAGGATTAAAGCTTTGGCTCAATTCCCAAGTCTGCTAGGAAAAGGTTCAAAAAAGTATACTCGTTTAGCTACTTGGCTTGTTTCTCAATTTGGGGTGGTAAATCATGCTTTAAGAGACACATTTAGTGCAGGTGGTCAAGTTAATATAAAAGGTGTTAAGTTTCCAAAGATCTACAAACATTTAATTGATGACTTAAATGAAATATACAAAAACATAGAACTTATTGAAGATGATGATGTTAAACATTATTGGGAAGTAACGACCATTGACTCTTCAAAAATCAAACAATGGAAAAAACTGTGTTTGTCCTATTGCAAGGATGACTTGAGCGAAAATCAATATCAAATTGTCAGAAACTTACTTAATGAACATTAGATTCGAAACAAGTTTGAAAATAAAAAAATAAGCCCTAGTTTTTATAGGAGGATTTTATATGAGTCGGATCATTACTCTTTTATTTATTATTAATTTATGCCTTATTGCATTTACTCAAGACCCAGAACCAGTTTATGGTGGTGAAATTACTGTAGCTATAGTTGCTGAGCCTCCTGGTTGGGACCCTACCATCTCCACCTCTCAAGAAATTCCACGTGTTGTTTACCACAATGTTTATGAAGGATTAGTACGCTTTACAGAAGATGGTGAAATTGTGCCTGCTTTAGCTACGTCTTGGACAATCTCAGATGATGGCCTTTGCTGGGAATTTACTTTACGAGAAGGAGTTAAGTTTCATAATGGCACTGACCTCACTGCCCAGCATGTAGTGGCTAAGTTTGAGCGAGCTATTAATCCAGATGCAGTTCATACCCATCATGAGTATTATCAAGCCATTGATGAAATATTTGCTGATGGTAATACAGTAGAGTTCAAGCTGAAAGAGCCAAATGCTAACTTGCTATACAATTTAGCCCGCCCTGATTCGATTATTTATCCTGAAGAGCTGCATGAGTCACAAGCCACTAATCCTATAGGTACAGGGCCTTTTAAGTTTGTAGAGTATTTAGAGGGTAATAAAGTAACTTTAGAGCGCAATGAAGACTACTATCTTGAAAACGTTCCTTACCTAGAAAAAGTAACCTACAGGATTATTCCTGATACTAATGTGCAACTTCTAGCATTAAAAAAAGGTGAGATTGATTTAATTGGCGTATCCCTCTCTCCTGAAAATGCTTTACAGATTGATAGTGATCCCAATTTAAAACTTATCCAAGGTACTGCTACAACTGAAATTACCTTAGCTATGAACAATAGTCGTGAACCATTTAATAATTTACTAGTTCGCAGAGCTATTACTCATGCTATTGATAAGAATATTCTGGTTGAAGGAGCAATGTTTGGTTTTGGTACAGTCATTGGCACACATATGAGCCCTGCTGAACCTTATTATATTGATTTAACCGATACATATCCTTACAACCCTGAATTAGCTAAAGAATTGTTGTCCGAGGCAGGGTATCCTGATGGTTTTGAGATTAAGCTTGAATTGCCGGAGCCATATAATCTCGAGCGTCGCAGCGGACTAGTAATTGCCCAAATGTTAGCTGAGGTAGGCATTAAAGTTGATGTAAGTATAGTAGATTGGGCTACATGGCTAAATCGTATCTTTTTAGGTAGTGATTATGATCTGACCATAATTGGTCATAGCGAACCTCGTGACATAAATATATATGGCAATCCTGATTACTACTATCAGTATGATAGTCCTGCAGTGCGTGAACTTCTTGCTGTCACTGAAAGCTTAACTAATGGGCGAGCACAAATTGCCACCTATCAGGCTATAGCTCGTATTCTTGCCGAAGATGCTGTTAATGTGTGGCTTTTTAGTCCACCTTACCTAATTGGTGCAAGGAATGATATTTATGGTTACTGGAGTAATCAACCTACACCAGCTATTGATGTGACTGAAGTATTTAAAGAAGGTTTGAACTAAAAATCCAGCTATAATTAGCTCAATAGTTTGGTTTTATGACTTTGGATCAGCAAATTTTATTGCACAGCTACCATCTTTACAGTCTGCATATTTACCAAAAAAACGGTAGCGATTTTTGGCAATAAATGCATAGGTCTTGTTAACAAAAAAGCGTATGCCCGGAAGATAATAAAGTAAGGCTAAATATCCTAGTTTGGGGTAGCTGTATTTAAACAATTGGACAAAAGCTTCAGCTCCACCATAAACTTTACCTTCAGTATTTATCAATTTCATCTCGCGCATCGCTTCTAGATAACTAATTTGGGGGAAGTGCTCTAGATTTTCTTGTAAAGGAAGAAAGCTTATGCCTCGAGAAATACGTATCCAAAATTTAACCTGTTCACGACAAAGATTACAAGTGCCATCATATAGGACAGCGGGTAAATCTGGGGAGCTTTTCATAGCAAAAATTATACAATAAAGCGTTTTGAGTTGTTGCTGCTTTATCTACTTAACATCACATTGTTTTATAATTTTATGCTATGGTTAGGCAGTATATGCTAAGTTTTTGTAAATTTTTACAGAAAGGAGGTGAAATGAAATTATGTCTAGTGAAATATTGTCTTATCGTAAAAGTGAAGAAGGTGTAGCACTTTTTATTGATTGGGAAAATCTAAAAATTGGCCTGCGTGAAAACCATAACTTGACACCAGATATAGACCTTCTCTTAGAAACTATTGATAAATATGGGCAGCGTGGAACATCAAAGGCTTATGCCAATTGGCAACATCATCCTCATTTGCACGATGACCAAAGTCGCTTCTTGATGCGCTCAGTAGAAACAGTGCAAATATTAGGACGCAATCCTAATAATGGTAGAGTGATTAAAAATAGTGCTGATGTAGCAATGGCTGTTGAGGCAGTGCGGTTTTGTTATACCCAGCCTGATCTTACCACCTTTGTTCTGGTTACTGGTGATGGTGATCTGGTACACTTAGTCAACGAATTAAAGCGAAATCGGAACAAGGTAGTAATTATTGGTGTTGGTACTAGTATTAGCAGAGTCCTTAGTGAGGCTGCCGATGAGGTTCTTTTATATGAACGAGATATTGTCAAGAAACAAGAAAGAAAAACTGTTGACAATACCCTCGAACCTTCTACTGTTTATAGTTGGATTAAAAATATCTTGCACAACTATAAGGCTCCGGGTATAACCTTGCCTGCTCTAGGGCAACAATTATGGCGTAAGCATCACTTTGCAGCTAAACAACTAAACATGAATTTAAGTGACCTTATTGATAGCATGGTTGCAGCGGGACACATTAATCTTATTGATGAAAAAGTCTTTTTAGTTGAAAATTCAGCTGATCAAACTCTCTTACAGACAAGTGATAATGCCCTGAGTGAATCTGTTTGGCAACGCTTAAAAGAACATCAAAACCGTAAAGATGTGCTAAAGGTTAAAGTCAACCATGCTATTGAAACGGGTTTAGAAGGCAAGTTAGAAGCTATGGATGTTGAAGCCTTTTTGCCTAACAATCAGCTTGACCTAAAGCATGGTGAAGAAACCTCTATGTATGTAGGACAAGTTCTTGATGCTCATGTTATAGAAGTTGATAGCATCAAAGAGCGTGTTGTACTTTCTTGCTCGAGTGTTAAGGCTATAGAACTTGCTAAGGCACGCCAAGAACTACTAACTAACCTCAAAGTAGGCGATGTTGTAAAAGGTAAAGTGGTAGAGATAACAGACTTCGGAGCTTTTGTTGATTTAGGTGGCTTAGATGGATTAATCCATAAAAGTGAATTTAGCCACACAAGGATTAAACATCCTCAACAAGTGGTCAGTATAGGTGAAGAAGTGGAAGTAGAAGTTGTAAAAATTGATAAGCGTAAAGAGCACGTTAGCTTATCAATTAAACGTCTACAAAATGATCCTTGGTATGATTTGGCAAAAAAATACCCTATAGGCACCCAAGTAACTGGTAAAATAACTAATGTTGTGTCTTATGGGGCTTTTGTTGAGTTAGAGCAAGGTCTATCTGCACTTATACACATAAGTGAGTTAGAGCAAGTTGAGGATCCTAGTGAGGTTTTACAAAAAGGTCAAGAGGTAGAGACAGAGGTTATTGCAGTGAATGAAGCCAAAAAGCGTTTATCCTTGAAGCTTCAGCAAACAGACAACTTTAAGCGTAGTTCTATCCAAGAACAAGGCTCTTATTTTTCTATGGAAGATGATGAGGCTTTAGGAGCTGATAGTTCAGCTAAACAGCAACTTTTAGTTTTTGAGTCAAACAAATCTCCTAACTCTAGCAAACGCGATAATCTTAAGCTAAAAAATTCTTCCCTAGAAGTTAATGAGTCAACAATTAAGACTGCATCAGAAAAAGCTTTATTAGCCACTATCACTCCTGAGAACAGTTCAGTAATAGAATCCGGCTTTGATGAAACAAAAAAGGGAACAGAGATAGCTCATAATAATGATCAAGATAATGAGTTATTTGTAAGCGCTTCGCAAGACCCCTCGCAGGAAATAAACTGGCTGATAGACTTTTTACGTCAACATTCACAACCTTATCTACTTAAAGAAGTTTTTGAAAGTTTAAATAAAAAGCATGGGCTTGAGCAAGCTAGTTTTAAAGCAAGTATCAAACAAGCTCACAAAGATGGTTTGATCAAATTAGTACGTCATACCAAAAGTAAAAAACTTTATACTACTCTAAGCGATAATTCTAAAGGTAATCATAGATAAAACTTTTTCTTTGATTTAATTTCTCCATGCCCCTTTAATAAAGGGGCATCAAATAAGTATCTTTATTTGTGAATCGTTTTGAAGTTACCCTACCCCTTATTACCCTGCTTATACTTGCTGTAGGATTCACAGCATTAAATAGTGCTGCCCCGAATAAGGAAATTTTCAGGCAGCTATCTTTTCTTGGTGTAGCAATGTTAGGTTGTGCTATAGTCCTCTGGCTAGGACAAAGGCGCATTAGGCGTTTCTCTTTATTTGCTTATTACTTAACTATTATTTTTCTAGTCTTAACACACTTTTTTGGTAGAGTGGTCAATGGAGCAAAGTCTTGGCTTTACTTGGGGCCTATACCTATAGGATTCCAACCTTCAGAATTAGCAAAAATAACCCTTATACTTGCGCTGGCAACTATATTTCATGAAAAACCTATCAAAAACTTTTTGCACTATATAAAACCTTTTCTTTTAGTTGCAATTCCCTGTGTCTTTATATTTTTACAACCAGATCTTGGCAGTGCCTTAATTATGGCAGCAATTGGTGGGGGGGTAATTCTAGTACGTGGAATCCCTCGTCGACATGTAATTTTTTTTACTTTGATCATAGCAGTTACTACTCCTACTGTTGTGTGGCCTAATTTAAAACCACATCAAAAGGAAAGGGTTATTGCTTTTATGAATCCTGATGCTCACCCTAAAGATAGTGGGTACCAAGTAATCCAATCAAGAATTGCAATTGGTTCAGGGGGTATGTTAGGTAAAGGCTATAAGCAAGGTACACAAGGACAATTAGGGTTCATACCTTATCAACACACAGATTTTATCTACTCTGTGCTTGCCGAAGAGGGGGGGTTTGTAGCAGCAGTAAGTTTGTTAATACTCTATGGCTTACTTTTCTGGCGTTTGGCAGCTATTGCAGCAGAATGCCCTAAAGAACATAACCAACTTATTATTATAGGAGTACTTTCTTTTATAGGTTTTCAGGTCATAGTAAATATAGGTGTGACTTTAGGTTTAGCTCCTGTAACTGGCATTACCTTACCACTGGTATCTTATGGAGGAACTAGTTTGCTCTCAACGCTAGTGGCACTAAGCTTAGCGTATGTAGCTCACCGAGATAGATATGAAGAATGGTGATGGCGTCCATTGAACCAGCAGGTACATTCCAGTAGAAGCCTACGGTTACAGAATACTTTCTTATCCCAGACCGTACCGTAGGCTTCAGCCAATTAAGCTAGAAAACTATGAGCTGCTAGAAATAATTTACTTAAAGGTAGCTAGTGCCTTAGCAATCTCTTCACGCAAAAGCTCACCGCGAGAATCCCAGATAGGGAGGCTAATACTGTCAGCTTTATTGACGAAAACACCAAAGCTATACTCACGGTTGATAATGCGACCAAATCTTCTCTTGAAAGGCAACCTTACCCAACCACCAATCGATTTATACTTTTTTCCATTACGAGTTAAACTTCCTGCCTTGGCAGCGGTTCTGATACGACCTTTAAAATCTTTGATGACAGTAGCACTTAAACCGAGTTTAGCAGCTTCTTGATCAATGACAGTATTGATATAACCTGAGCTTGTACTCATATGGTTATAAAAGTTTTGCCTTTGACCACCTAAGAGACCTAAAGCCACTAGATCATATAGACGAGTAATATCTACTAAGGTTAGTCTGTTTTCCTTACCCGGACAGCCAAGACGACGCTGTAAGAGTGTGTTTGTCATGCCCAAGTTTTGTGCTGTGGCATTGATGTTGGCTTCACCAAAACGGGCAGTTATGGCTTGAGTATGACGATTACTGGAATTCTTCATCATGGCACTTAAGGCAGCACTGAGGCTAGTAAATGAAGGGTTTGTGTCAATAGGACAACTACCACTGGAGTCCTGAAACCACTGAATTGGGAGGTTAAGAGGGACAACCCCTAAATTTACAAGGCGCATAACGTGAACGTGGTGTAAAACCTTGATGGTACTAGCTGGGTCAAAGATGTAACTTTGCCGTAGGGCAACTAAACTTTGTCCATTAACTCTTTTAAGATAAAATCCATAAGCACCACCACTTCTATTCTTAGCTACATAAGCACGCATGCGGTTGGTGGCATCATTGACATTGCGTAGCATAATGATGGCATAGCGTTTGCCAACAGGAGTTCTATAACTCTCAACATCAATGAGCCTTGCACCATTTTGAGCTGCAAAATTATTGACTTGACTCAAAGTAAGACCGTAATACCACCACCAAGTTTCACCCTCTAAGCGCTCCATAATAACATTAAATCTTAAACCACTCCTCGTTCGATAAACTTCTATGTCAGTAAGGCGCGCATTCTTGCTCTTGAGACGATCAGCAACGCCAGTAGCACTAAGACCGCTATAGTACCACCACTTTTTAGCATCGATACCCCCATTGCGAATAATCACTATGTTATAACGACGGCTACCATTAATTACATATCTATCTATGTCTAAAATTCTGCCACGGTGCGCTCTGACTTTTTCAGCCACCTGTGTAAAGGTAATGCCATGATAGTACCACCAGCTTTTTGCGCTAGCTCCACTATTAGGAAGCATTACAATCGCAAATCGCTTTTGACCATTGACATAATAGCTCTCAATATCTATGATACGCGCTTTATGTTGCTCGATCCTTTTACTAACCTGAGCAGCAGTTTGTCCAAAATACCACCACCAGCCACTGGCATATTCACCACTATTTTTAACCATCACGGCACTTAAGCGTAAAGGTGAAGCCCTTTCCACCTCTATGTCAAAGATACGGAAGCCCTCACTAACTTTTGCAGCTATTTGGGTAGGGGTTACACCAGTTAACCACCACCAACCTGTGGGCGTCATCTTGCGACGATCCAAAAGATCACCTTGCCCTGCTGCTTGAGTCATAAGTTCAGCATATCCATCAATATCATCACTAGAAATAAATTCTTCTAGTACACTAGGATCATCCTCTTCTATAATATCTACTTCTTCTAGTGTTACCTCATCCGTCTCACTCTGAGAAGATAAAGACTGCGTGCCGCAGGCACTAAGAGTAATGACGAGCCCTAAAACAAAAGCGAATAAAAACCACTTTAAACTCTTGCTTACTAATGTTCCAAAAGAATAAGCTAATTTAGCTTTCACATCGCTTATTGAAGTAATGTTTATCTTGTGTTGCATGTTAATCTCCTTAAAAGTGTTTTGGTGAGGGTTTCCTCACTTATCATTATAGATCTGACAAAATTTTTCATAATTTTTCACCTTTCTGTGATTGAATTTATTGCTCACTCTGAGCACCTTGAACCTCTTGGTCTACTTAAAAAATACCAACCTCTGTATTGAAGCCTTATTGCTTACTTTTCTTCGTGCTCTTCTATAGATGTCCATGTCCAGATAAATATTTTCTATACTAACGCGAGGAATGTCATCCTGAGCCCTTACGAGGGTAAACTACGCAAAGGATCTCTCATGCGTTAATGCCATCTGAGATTCTTCGTCGTTATACTACTCAGAATGACATGGTTACAGATGGGACTTTCCTCTAGGGAAAAGACTTTTCTAGCGCACTATATAATGTTTGTGAAATTTAAACCTCCTTGATTCTAATTTCCCTTATAGCTGCCTGTTTAGAAAGTTTTTTTAATTTCCTAAACAAGAGTTAGTTAGATGTTAGTTATCTGAGGAAAAAATTAATATCGGGGAAGCCCGAACATTTCCAATATTGGGGAACCCCTATATTTCCTTTCAAAGCAAGCCTTTATACTGTCAACTAGCTTTTAGGCCTTGATCTAGGCTATTTAGCTATTTCGTTAATCTGAAGTGGTACTTATGCGTAATGAAACAAGTAATTCTTTACCTAAAGTTATTTTCATTGATGATGATGTAATGACTCTTGCTTGGGTAAAAAACAACCTTAACCAAATATGTAATATCATTGGCACTTACAAATCTTATGATCAAGCAGAAGAAGATATCTCTAATAAAAATGTAGATATAGTTGTTTTAGACCTTCATTTAGGAAGCAATTCTCCTGATGGAGTTACTCTAGCTCGCAAAGTTAAAAATAGATTTCCTCACTTAGGGGTTATACTTCTTTCAGGATCTAAAGATAGAATATATCTAGCAAAAGCAGCCCTTTCTCAAATTAGTGGTTTGGCTTATGTTTGGAAAGATTCAGTGATGGACGCCCCTACAATATTAAGCCGATTTATTGCTGCTGTACTACGAGGGGAAGTCTCAATGGATAATATTATTAGAGATGAAATTGAAAGACGTAGAGATAGTGATACTGACAGCAAACTCACAGCAGAAGAAAAAGAAATTGTAGGGCTTGTTTGTGAAGGATACACTAACAAGGCGATTGGAAAAAGATTAGGGCTTGCAGAAAGAACTATAGAAACCTATCTTACCAAAATTTATCGTGTAACAGGCGTAGCAGAAGAAATAAAAGATTATCATTCAAATGAAGTGGACCGACGCATTTTACTCATTCGAAAATGGCTTAGCTCTTGCTTATAAGTAATAGTGTAGTAGTTATAATAGCTCATAATTTATGGTGTTTTCTATGCAACCTCTAAATGTTTGTGTAATTGATGACTTAGAAGATTTTCTAAGCCATTTTGAAGAAATGGCTTCTGAAATTCCTGAAATAAATATGGTGGGTAAATTTCTTAGTGCCAAACAAGCTTTAGATACCCTTCCACAACTCAGTATCAATACTGCTATTGTTGACATTAGAATGCCAGAAATGGATGGCTTTAGCTTAGCCCGTCTCTTGCTCGAGCAAAATCCTAGTACAAAAGTAATCCTTGTTAGTGATCAAAAGAATCCCCGCTATTACAACTTGGCAAAGCAAGTAGGAGCCCAAACTTTTATACCCAAAGAAGATCTTTCTAAAGAAACTCTTTTAGAGGCATTATCTCAAGGGTAAGTACGCTGTGACTGTAGCCCCTTGCCCAACTGTACTATCTATGGACCAATCCCCTTCAGCTAAACTAACATTATTATTTATAATATTTAGTCCCAAGCCAAACTTTATAGCTGCAGAATCAAAACCACAACCATTGTCTATAACACAAAGTCTGAGGCTTTTCTCTTTTCTCCAAATTACATATTGAATAAGAACTTCTATTTTAGAAGCCTCTGAGTGTGCATCTACATTGCCCAAGGCTGCTTCTAAAATACGGTAAGCTTGTTTTCTTAGCCTTTCTGGGATTTGACAGTTGCCTATCTCATCTAGAACCCTAATTTTATCATCAATTTTTAGACTTATCTCAAAATCGAAAGAGTCAAGCAGTTCCCAAATAGATTCTTCTAGCTGCACAATATAGGGATACATTTTACTACTTAGCTTACGAGCATCGTCCCTAGCAGAAGTTAGCTGGCTACTTATCTCTTTTATTTCTTTTTGCAAACTACTAGGAACACCTTCCGTTTCCATACAATTAGCAAGGCTTCTTTTGATCGAGTTTAGCTTCTGGGGTATTTTACTATGCAGCTCATTAGCTAACTCATTGCTCACTTCTTCTGCAATGCTATTTATGCTTTGCCTCGAGTCCTTAAGCTCATTTAATAACATGGCATTATGCAAAGATATAGCTGTTTGAGTAGCAAGCATTTTCAAAATACTCTGATCATCATTACTAAACATCTTGTCTTGGGAACGGTGCTCGAGATAAACAATACCAACCAATACCCTTTGGCGCTCTAAGGGTAGAATCATTGCAGACCAAGGCTTCTTTAGGGATGAAAGGTAACTACAACTATGTTGATGCTGATTTTCTATGCTACTGGTTAAAACTCGAGTATCTAGTCTATTAGTGCGAATAATATTTAAGATGTTTCCTACAGGCAATAGTTGAGTGGCATCTTCTAATAATACCTCACTATGTTGGTTAGAATCTTTAGTTTCTTTGATATCGTATTGGTAAACTATTTTCCAGTCCTGTTTTATTTGCTTCCTTCCCTGAGGTAAAATCAGTAAGCCACGCTGTGCTCCTGTATTTTCAATAAGAGTGTGAACACACTTTTCTATTAGAGAATCAAAGTCAATCTCACTCGCTAGTACCTGCAAATTATTTGCCAAGCTATCAAAGTCAAATCTTCTTATTACCGAGGCGTCAAGTAAGTTTGTATTGACTGTATTGTTTTCTTGCTCTTGCTTAGTAGAAAGTAGCTGCGGATATTTTTGCTGCAGGTCCTGAACCTTGACCTCAGCACCCCAGCTACGGTACGCTGCTAGTGCCTCACAAAAATAGTGTTTGGCAAGATCCTTGTCGCCTTGTTCAAGAGAACATCTGCCAGTTAGCTCTTTAATACGGGCTTTATGATGTATAGGGATTTCATAATTATCTTCACTAGCTGCTTTTCTATAGCAGGCCAAGGCGTCGTTGTATTTTCCTAGTACCCTATACTTTTCAGCCTCTATCAAAAAATATCTATAGTGATAGTTTTCCTTCATCTGCTTTACCCAAAGCTTCATAATTGCTTGATTTTTCTTTACTCGAGCTAAAAGCTTTGAATCTTTAGTTTTAGAATATTTAGTCAGGCAAGATAATGAATCATAAAAAATTCGGTGAGGATTTGCTACATCAGGATTCCCCTCACCCCTACGCATTTCCTGCAGCAACTCTTCAAGATATTTAAAGACCTCTTCATCTCTTTCTAAAAAATTGACGAAAGTAAGCTTCCAAAGTCTTAAAGTGTACCTTTCAACAGGATTATTAGCAAGAGATTCATAAGTAAGCTCTAATGTTTCATTGTATAGCTCACCCTTTAAAGGGGTACTAACAAACCTATTCAGGAAGTCATTAGTTATTTGCTGACACATATTCAAAAGTGACAGGCCTAAATCTGCTTTTTGTCCTAGCTGCTGAGTTAAAACCTCATTGGCTTTTAGCGAATCTTTGCTAACATCTAAAAGCTTCTCACCATTATCCCACCTAAGGCTGTAATGAATAGCTAAAGCTAAAGGTGCATAGAAAAAGTCCCCACTATTAACAATTCCTTGATAAACTTCTAGAAGGCTTTCTGCAGTATCTCTCGGAGATCTTTCCCAAGGTGAAACAGTAACATGCAGCAAAATTTGTGCTAGAGGAAAGTGTTCATCTTCCTTCCAGTTCACTTTTTTATTTACAGCAAGTTTTGCATATGGATAGCCCAATTTTAAGCCAAAATTTCTTATAGCAGGGTTAGAGCTATTGTTGACCATGGCAACTAAAGCCACTCCGTAAGTAACATAAGGTAAAACTGAATAATTACCATAATTCAATTGCCAAGCAAGCTGCTTCAAAGCAACCAGCGTAAAAAAGTAATCTGACCACATACGAGCAGAAAATGTTAAAGCACTAAAGATTTCCAAAACAGCAAATGCCTTGGGATTTTGTGCCTTTTGTATTTGAGGCAAGCTAGCTAATTTAGCTGCAGAGTTGCCTTTTAAAAGAAGTAGTGAGCTCACTTTTACTAACTGTCTGAAAATATGTAAACGACTTGGGCGTAGGGGTAAAGATACCCCTAAATCTTTTAATATGCTAAGCCCACAAGCTATAGCCTCTTCTAGTTCATTTTTGCTAGTGTAGGCTCTAACTCTTGCCTTGTAAACATTGATTTTTTGTAAAGGCTGTTTGGCATGTTCTACTACAATCTGAAAAAATTCATCACCTTTTTGAAGGTCCCCTGCTAAATAAAACACTTGAGCAGCCTCTTCATGCAATTTAAAGGCCAGTTCAGATTCATCTTGCCAAGGATTGTCACCTAAAAGCCTTATAGCAACCTCTAAATACTTCTTTGCCAAAGGGTAGTCAAATAATTCTTTAGAATGCTTTCCTGCCGCTAAATTAAGCTTTGAGAGCGCAATTTGTTCTTCATATGTTTTGTAAAGCTCTACAGCCTTATTGAGATGGTCTACAATGGGAATTATCTGACTCTTTAATCCAGTGGCGGTTTTTAAGTAATAGTTACCAATTTTAAAGTGATAAACTTGCTTACCTTCCTCAAATGATTCATAGGTAGCTTGCCAAGCACGGTCATGAATAAAAGAAAAGGTTTTGTAATCACTCTTACGCCATATGAGTCTATTACGAATAAGCATATTAAGAGCATCAAGCAATTCGTCTTCATCAGTGATATAAGATAATGCCAACAGTGTAGACTTTTCAAAAGTAGTCCCTATGCAAGAAGCTAGTTGTAATAATTGTCTAGGCTTACTCTCCAAAGTTCTTATTTTATTTACCAAAACATTATCGGCGAAATCTGTTTGCTCAATAATTGTTTCATTCCAACTCCATCCCCACTTTCTGTGTAGATGTTCATTGGATGGAATAAACTTAAGCAGTTTTTTCTCGTATAAATTATTTAAGAACTCGTGTACAAAGAAAGGATTACCATCAGTTTTTTTATAAACAATACTCGCTAGCTGCTTTACATCTGCTCGAGGTAAACTTAAAGTATCACTAAGCAATTCAATTAGGTGGTTATCTTGTAAAGAGGACAGTTCTACTTTTGTAACACGAACACCACTTTCATAAACATTGCTCACAAAGTTTTTGAGGCTTTTAGTATCCTCCCGATAAGCTCCTATAAACAACAGTGATTTATTCTTAAATTTTAGAACTTGCTCAATTAGATCTAGCAAAGTATTATCTGCCCATTGCAAATCATCTAAAAAAAGAACTAAAGGATGTTCAGGTTTTGTAACAGTTGCTACAAAGTTCTGCAGCACCATATTGAAGCGCTTTTCTGCTTTTTCTGCTGGTAGCTTGGGTGCTTCAGGTTGTTCCCCTATGATATCTTTTAAACTTGGTACAATATCAACTACCACAGAACTATTCTCACCAAGAGCTTTTAACAGCTTTTCTTTCCAAACAGCTAGCTGTTTGTCCATCTCGTATAAAAATTGTTTTATAAGGTTATCAAAAGCTTGTGTGAAAGCACTATAAGGACTATCCTGATTTTCCTTTTCAATTTTACCTGAGGTAAAGTAAGCGCTTCCTTCTAAAACTTCTTGGCGCATTTGTTCAAACAAAGCAGTTTTGCCAATACCTGCTGCACCTTTTACCAAAATCACTTCACAAGCAAAAGATTTAGATTGTAGAATTCTTTTATAAGCTTCTAAAAGTTTTCCAAGCTCTTCTTTACGACCATAAAGTTTTCTTGGAATAGTGAGTTTACCCGAGAAGTCATTACTTGCTAAAGGGAAATCTGCTACTTTTTTGTTTTGCTGCCACTGTGATAAGCACCTTCTTAAATCAGAATTAACACCTAGAGCAGATTGATACCTCTCATCAGGGTTTTTAGCCATTAGCTTAGAGAGAATTTTTGCTACAATGCTAGGAGTATTTGAATTTATATTATAAAGTGGATCCTTAGCATTGATAAGATAAATAAACTCTCGGATGCTTTTTGCTTCAAAAGGTGGTTTTCCTACTAACGTGTAATATAGTGTGGCACCAAGATTGTAAAGATCTGTACGGGGATCAATAATATGTTTGATTCGCCCTATTTGTTCAGGAGCTTTATAAGGCAGAGTACTCTTATCTTCTAAAGGATTTAATATTCCTTGATTTGTTCCTATATAATCTAGGGCTCTATCAAAATTTATTAACTTAATTTCTCCTGTAGGTTCATTCAGCACAATGTTTTGGGGAGTAAGGTTGTTATGAATCACCTCCTTTTGGTGCATTAGTATTAATGCTTCACATACTTTAATAGCAAACTGTAAACTAGCTTCGAAAGACAAGTTCTTTCTTGATCTTGCCTTTGCAAGAGTAATACCCCCAAAATCTTCTAAAGCAAGTGCTTTTTGCTGCTGAATTTCTAATAGCCCATAAGACTTAACAATGTTTGGGTGATTTAGTTTCTGCAGAAAATTGTGTTCTCTATTAAGTTGCTCTTCTTTTACAATTATAGGTATTTTAAATACAGCAGGTGTGCCATCCCTAAAGTGACCTCTACAAACCTTAGTATTATCACTTTCATAAATAAGTTGTAAGTTTGAACCTAACATAGGTTATGTGAACTCCTTATTTCATTTACCCTTCAAAGTTAAGACCTCTTAGGTTGAGGGTTTGAGTATTAACTTTGCTAATTAAAATAGAGCTGTCACTAAATAAGAGTTTGAGTATAGTAGAGGTAACTTAAAGGTTTCAAATTGCTAGTATTCATCATAATCTTATTGTTAATTTAGTGGATCTAACACATCAACTTGCTTATGACTAATCTAACTCAACATATAGGAGTTGCGATTGATACTGCTTCAACTCCAACGGCCAAGCTTGCTCTATAACTTGCTCTAAAGCAAAATCACCAAGCTTATTTTGTGCCACTAAGTAATTAACAAGAGCGCCCATCTTCCCTGCTGCTGCTATCAGATAACCTCTTGACTTTTCAGGGTTACCTTGTACGAAATTGTCACGAGACCTTACTAAATCTTTTTCGATTAGCCCAAGTCTCTTCTTTGAAACCTTTTGAATAGAAGAAGGCAAACCAGACAACTCAGCAATATCCTTTTCCAGTCCATTAACATCATCTATTAGACTGGCAAAAAGGTCTTCTCCAGTAGCGTAAACATCTATATCCACTGTAGCACTGGCAATATCATTCTCTGCTCTTACAGTTAGCTTAACCTCATACTCACCAGCCACAGTGTATTCGTGGGAAATCTTAAAGGGGGAATCTAGATCATTAACAATACTACCATCTCCCCAAAGAACTGCACTTGTTGCACTTGCAGGTTCATAAGCCCCATTTGCTGTTACACGTTGCCCAACAATGGCTACTGTTGTATCTAGCTCAATCCAAGGATCATCAAGAGCTGTTACCCCAATAGTTGCCTCAACAGGTGAAGCCACCTGATTACACGCTGTTAATGTAAATACAAGAGCTATTACAAAACCCAAGAGTCTAAACATAATCAAGTTAAAGTTTTTGTTCATGCTATTTCCAATCCTTTACATCTACTTCTGATTGCTTAGTTTAAAGAGTGAACGCTAGCTTACCGCAAGAAAAAACGCAAGAAAAAACGCAAATTTTTCCAGAGAACTTCTAAACTACCTCTTGATCACTAAGTCGGGTCAAACATTCAAACTGACGTTAGTTGACTCAGGAACAATGAATTGAGTTCCAGACTGAAATTTGGTAGAATTGAGCTGTGGAAAGAAAAGCAGATGCGACTCTGCTAAACATTAGCCTGCTAGGTAACCCAAGAGTAAGTTTTGGAGATGAAACTCTTCTAAAACTGCCGAAGAAGATTTTGGCTTTACTAGCGTATCTGGCTATAGAGCAAACAGTAGTACAGCGTTCCAAATTGATATTGTTATTCTGGAGTAATTTACCAGATCAATCTGCTCGAGCAAACTTACGTTCAAGTTTGCCAGAACTAAAAAAAACTTTACGAGGCTACCTACAATCCACAAGACAAACAGTTAACCTTGATTGGGAAAAATCTATTTTAGTAGATGCTCTAGAATTAGAAAAGGCTTTGGCTAGTGAACCTCTTGATTTAAAGAGACTAGATACAGCCATAAATTCTTATAGAGGGGATTTCCTAGCAGGTTTAGAATTAAAAAATACCCCAGAGTTTGATGCTTGGCAATTAAACCAACAAAAACACTTTCAACAGCTTGCTTTTGAAGCTCTTAGCAAGTTAATTGAAGCTACTAGTAAAGAAAAAGATTACGACCATGCTTTGTCTTATGCACAGCGCATGCTCGAGCTAGACCATTGGCGAGAAGAATCACATTATCAACTGATTTACCTCTATGGTATGCAGGGAAGTCGCACAGCAGCCTTACAGCAGTATGAAAAATGCAGAGGAGTACTGTTAGGGGCCTTGGGAATAGAGCCAAATACAGCCATAGAGGAATTAGTTATTCAAATTAAATCAGGGCAGCTAGGGCAGCTTAGTCAACTTCCACAAGTCAAGAATCTAGATGACAAACCATTTGGAGATCTTACTCCTCCTGCATTCTTACAGGAAAAAGTAGAAACTGTAGAACAGACATTATTTGTAGGAAGGAAAAAAGAATTAAGCTGTTTGCAAGAAGCACTAAATGATGTTTATGAAAAAGAAGGGCAAGTTAAGCTAATACTAGGCAGTGCAGGCCAAGGCAAATCACATTTATTGCATAAGTTTGCTCAAGAAGCACAAAATGCTCATTCTGATCTACTAGTATTAACCGGTTATTGCGACCAACAGTCAGGAGTGGGTGACCCTTATCTACCCTTTAGGCATATCTTGCTTTTGCTTTTAGGAGATGTTGAGGCTAAGTGGCGTGGAGGGCTAATTAACACAGCCCATGCACAACGTTTGTGGAATGCCATGGGAGAAACTGTACCACAAGTAGCAAAACATGCACCTGATCTGATCAGCCATTTCTTAATCGGTAAATCCTTATTGGAAAGACTCGTTGTGGCAGGCTTAGAGAAAGAACCTTGGTTTGAAGAGGTTGCAACTTTAGCTAGTGAAAAACCTTTGGGAATGCTCGAGCAACCCAGAATCATCTCTTTATATGCTAGTGCTTTGCAAGCCATTGCCACAGTGAGACCAATTCTGCTTATCTTAGAAGACTTACATTGGGTAGATGCCTCTTCGGCAACACTTTTCAATTACTTGAGTAGACGTGTAGCAGAAAGTCGTATTTTAATTATAGGTAGCTACAGACTAAGTGACGTACTTGCAAATGAGTTACACCCTATGCTAGAAATAGGCCGTGAATTACACCGTCTTTATGGTGATATCTCAATTAATTTAGATGAGCAAGAGGTAAAAGACGAGCGTGAGTTTGTAAATGCCTATCTTGATAGTGAACCTAATGAGCTAACTAGTAGTTTTCGTGAAGCTTTTTTTAAGTGCACACAAGGACACGCATTATTTACTGCTGAGCTAATTAGCACTATGAAAGATAGAAGTGATCTCTATGAACATAATGGTAAATGGCTTGCCAAAGATAATATAGATTGGCAGACCTTACCAGCTAAGGTAGAAGGGGTTATAGAAGTTAGAATTGGTCGCCTACCTAGCGAGCAACGTGAGTTGCTCACTGTTGCTAGTGTACAAGGTGAGGCTTTCATTGGTGAGGCTGTTGCACAGGTACAAAAGCAAGATGAGCGTCATGTCATTCGTACCTTTAATGGTGAAATAGATAAAAGACACCAACTTGTCCAGTCAGAAAGACTAGAACGCCTTGGAAAGCAAAGGCTTTCCCATTACCGTTTTCGTCATAACCTTTTTCAGCAATATGTTTATGGTAACTTACCTGAAAATGAACGTACTTACTTGCATGAAGACATAGCTTTTGCACTAGAAACTATGTATGGTAAAGAAGCTAAAAGCATTGCCCCACAGCTAGCATGGCATTTTGAGCAAGCTGGTAATATAGAAAAGGCACTTGAGTACTTGCTATTAGCAGGGCGACAGGCACAGGCATTAGGCTCTAACCAAGAAGCTATTGTTAACTATGAGCGGGGCTTAGCTATTATAAGCCAAATACCTAGTACGCCAGAGCTTATACCTACAGAGTTGGCCTTTCAGGCTAGTTTCGGCTTGTCTCTCTTACCTGTCGAGGGTTTTGCCTCTGAAAGAGTGAAGGTTGCCTTAGCGCAGGCTTTAGAATTGTGCTCGCAAGTTGGGCCAAATCCCCAACTTATGCCTATCTATTCAGGTTTCTACCAGTCTTCTTTTATAAATGATGACTTGTCTCATAAAACTGCTTTGGAGTGGGCTAGTGAATTTGCAGCAATTGCTAGTCAACAAGAAGACCCTGCACACCTTGCCCAAGCAGAAACTTTACTTACGTTGGTATTGTTCTGGCTTGGTGAGAATAACAAAGCTATGGAGGCAGGCTATTCAGCTCTTAGCCATATTCACCTTGACCAAGCAAGTCACGAAAAAATAATCAATTACTATTCCTATGACCAGCGCGTATTAACTCCAATAATTCTTGCTTTCACACTTTGGCATGGCGGCAAAGTCAAAGAGGTTGAAACTCTAATTGCCACAGAACTTCTGCCTGATTTAAAACATGCAACAAGTCGGGGATTTTTTCTGGCTACTAGCCTTGTTATACAAAAGTTCATGAATAATATTGACCAAGTCAAATCTATAAGTGAGGAACTCTTACAACTAGCTAATGACTATGGCTATGCTATGTGGACAGCATGGGGGCTTGTTTACCATGGCTGGGCACTTGCGAAACAAGGCAAAGTTGAAGTTGGTGTTGTTGAAATAAAACAAGGCATTAATGGTATGGTAGGAGGTCTTACGCTAGGTACGTATACACTAGCAATGTTATCAGAAGGTTTATGGTTAATGGGTAAGCACGATGAAGCTTTAGCTACACTCGAAAGGTCTTTCACACATAGCAAGAAGAGAGATGAAGTGTTCTATTTACCTCAACTTAACCTTATGAAAGGTCAGTGGTTGCAAGAGTTAGGGACAGAAGCTGCTGAGTTTGAGCCTTACTTTATAGAAGCTATAAATGTGGCTAGGAAACAAGAGGCCCCTATGCTCGAGCTACAAGCCAGCTTACCCCTAGCCCAATATTGGCAAACTTGCAATAGAAAAGAAGATATCAACTCACTGCTCACAGAACTTTTAGAGCGCATCACTCCTGTAATAGACACTGACTGTATTCCTGAATACAAAAAAGCTAAGGAAATTCTTTTTACGGTAAATTAGGAGCAGGTAACTTACCCAAAACTTTTTCTAAAGCTAAGCCTATTTGTAAAAGACGTTTATCACTTCCTTGGGGACCATCAACCTCTATGCCTACAGGCAAACCTTCAGGAGTTAACCCTATAGGAAGGGTAAGAGCTGGGAGGCCTGCATTGCTGGCTGGCTCAGTATTTTGAGTATAAGTTAGGAAAGTAGGCACCCGTCTACGATTTAATTGAACTGTTTCAAGGTCATTTTTTATTAATCTTGCTGGTAAAGGGGTAGTAGGAAAAATTATAGCTTCTACTTCTACTTCCTCAAAGTACTTACGATAAACCTCTTGCAAAGCAGGAAGGTGCTTATCAATTATTTCTTGATAAACTCCTTCATTAACTTGACTTTCATCTAATGCAAGGGCAGACCGCATATCTAAACTAGCAAAAATTTCACCTGAATCTGTACTGGGAGTGATTTCTGTTAGGTAATTAGGCAGCAATTGTAAAGCTTCATAACTTGCTAAGGGCCTTACAGCCTGATTTAGAATATTAATGTTCTCAAGATCAGCTTCTATTATTTCTACACCTGCCTCAATAATTTGAGTAAGTGCAGGAGCAATAAGTCTTTCTGTCTCTTTGTCTAAATTGTCATAGAAAAGTTGTTGGGCTATGCCTATACGTAAACCCTTTAAGTTTGCGGGCTTGAGCATCTCCACATCACCACGTATCACCCCATCAAGTAATGCAACATCAGCTACTGAACGGGCAGTAATCCCTACTGTATCAAGAGTACTAGAGTTTATAACAATACCTTTCTGAGAGTAGCTATCTACACTGGGTTTAAAACCTACTACACCATTTAAGCTAGCAGCAATTCTTATAAAACCACTGTTACTTGTTCCTAAGCCAGAAGGTATCATGCGAGCAGCCACAGCTGCAAAGGTACCATCACTAGCTAAAGTATTAGAATTATAAGGATTAGCCACTGTGCCAAAACTATTACTAGCTCCTAAAGCAAAGTTATGAAAGTTAGTCTTGCCCAAAATAATTGCTCCAGCACCTAATATGGTTTGGATTACAAAAGCATCTTCATTTGGAACATATTTTAATAGTGTAGGTACACCTAATGTATTAGGTAATCCAGCAACAGCAATATTATCCTTAACAACTATGGGCACACCATGCAAGGGACCTAAGTCTTCATTATTTTGCACAGCTATATCAGCAGCTTTAGCTGCTACAAGCGCCCCACTTTTATTAATAGTTATAAAAATATTTAAGTGAGGGTTTTGCTCAATTTGCTCTAAAAGTTCTAAAGTTAAAGTCTCGCTACTGAGTTGTCCAATGGCTATTAGGTTTGCCGCTTCAGTAAGTGTAAGCTCAGTAATTTCTGATCGAAGGTTTTGAGCATCTCCTAAAGAAAATGCGAGAAGAATAAGTAAATTAAGTAGTATTATTTTCACTATAATATCTTATGAAATACAAAATAACTGTATTGTCGGCAAAAATACCAGTTTCCATTGACAATGCTTTAAAACTTAGGTATCATTTCGCTTGCTGTTTAGGTTTATTGCTATTAAACTAAACCTACCAAATTGGTCAGCAAATTATGGCTAGATAGCTCAGTCGGTAGAGCATGCGACTGAAAATCGCAGTGTCGGCGGTTCAATCCCGCCTCTAGCCACCAAATTTAGGTTTTAGCAAATGTTATTCTTAGAAAATACCGTGAGGGAGTGGTTTTGCTAGCAAGCCAATGTAGCTCAGGGGTAGAGCAACCGATTCGTAATCGGTAGGTCGTCGGTTCAAATCCGACCATTGGCTCCATATTTTTTTATTACTAGGACAGTAAAACATAATAACTCTTAACTTAAGAACTATATTAGTTTAACATCAAATGCAGCCAATTTACAGCCATCAGTTCAATTTGGTAAACCTTGATTCGAAGATATCAGTTTCAGTAGGGGGATAGCAGCAGCCTCACGTTGTTCTTCAAAAACATGTGCATATCTACGCAAGGTAAACGCTGGATCAGTATGTCCTATACGGTCAGCTATGGCCCTAGTATTAATTCCTGCTTTATTGAGAAAGCTTACATGCATATGCCTTAAATCATGGAAGCGGATTTTATTCACACCTGCTTCTTCTTGTAACTTATGCCACACTTTATCAAAGTTCCTTGGATTCAGTGGCATTCCTGTAATAGTAGTGAATACCAAGTCACTATAAGCAAGATTACTACTCAAGGCAGCAATACCGCTACCTGAATTCACAATAGCTCAATTACTAAATCTAATTTGTTACTATCAGCGCCAAAATTACACTACTTATGCTTCGCATCGAAAACGTACGCTTGCTATATTGTCTAGGAATTGTATTTCTTGACATTGCGCTGTAACATTACCTAAAATTAGATAACTTTACTGGGAGGAGTTAAGAGAGTATTCAATCCCACTAAAGCAATTCCCAAACAAGAAGGGAAGTATTATGAGAATTTTAAATGGTATCTTGGCATTTGGACTAACTTTAACACTGTTTGGCTGTGGCCTGTTTGACTCTGGATCCGACCAGAAAGATTCTGGATCAGAATCTGATCCGAGAAGAAGTTCTGGGAAAGTAGAAAACTATAATGGAGGGGCACAAGATTTATTTGCTCCTAACTTAGAGATTGACGATAGCTTAAACAGTTTAGCTATCGATCCTAAGGTGGGAACTATAGATAACAACGGTGAATTTGAATTTGAGTTACCTGTGAACTTAAACCTTCAAGAAACAGTAACAGAGTTTTTTGCTTTTGGTGAATGTAGTGGTTTAGAAGTAAACAATGGAAACGCAAAAGTGACTGTCGTAGGTCATCTTGAGGTAGGTTCTGGTACTAGCATTCTTATGCAGGCTTCCTCACAGCAAGCTGCGGCTAGGATTTCCGCATCTATTTTTGGCAGTAGTGGTGATAGCTCTATAATTCGTTACTATTTGGATGCTGAAGCCAGTATAAAAGGGCTGTGTGTAGAAGCTGGTACTAATAACGAAATAGATTTTGACCTTGATTTTAAGAAGGGTTGGAATTACGTCTCGTCTACAGTTACAAAATTTGTAAGTTTAGAGGACTTTGCAATTAAGTTCGAGACTAAAGATACCACTAATCTGGAGTGGTTCTTTGTTCAGAAGCCCTTTTAGGTAGGATATTAGGCGGTAAGCACCTCCTTTAGCGAAGTGGCCACTGCTAGGAAGGGGAAAATTATCATGATAAAAAAGCGGCAATTAAGAACTTATCTGCTATATGTTCCAATCCCCTAGAAATTAGACTCTACCTACACCTAGTATGCCCCTTAACCCTAGTACCATCCTTGCGGGTGTAACCGCTTGATCAGAGAGGCTTTGAAACCCCTAGCCAGTACAAATCCCAAACTGTTGCAAGAGTATACAAAGGTTTGGGGTTTGTAGCACTATTTGACTAATTAGGGATCTTTAGAATCTCTCCCATAAAAATAGTGTTGTGATCAAATATATTGTTAACTTCAGCAAGTTTAGATAATGCAACATTGTAATTGCTTGCGATCGTACTTAAATTGTCTCCTGCTTTTATTGTGTAGATTTTGGGTGGGGTTGTGTTGATGCTTTTATAACTACTGGTACTATTTGAAGGTTTAGGTGGTGGAACATAGGCTTCAGCTGAGGTGTACGCAGAGTCCTCTTTAGCTTCACTCGGGGTATAATAGGCATCCCTTACCATTCTATAACCTGTTATTAGTAAGGCAACTATGGTTAGGAAGCCTATAGTGATTGCAATACGTTCAAGCCAATTAACTGTTGTTTTTTTGTTCATTTCTTTAGCTCCTTTCTAATTAGACTTTTCCTAATCGTTTTGAGTACATAGCCTATGAAGCTTTAGCACTAATCTTAAACAATAGGCTTATTACTCAGTTGGGTCTTTTTGCACAGCTCCATACAGGAAGGGATAATATGAGTTAGTTCTTATAATGTACTTGGGTAATATCTTAATAGCTTAAAAATAAACCTTAACTTGTTAGTAGCCTGTGGGATTAACTCATAGGCTTTTTTGCTGTATTGTGGTTAGTTTGAGTTGCTCGAGCACCCCCAAATCTGCAAAAATCTGTGATGAGAAAATTTTCTTCCTATACAAAAAACAGTCCGTAAACCAAAATACAAGTGACTCATGGGTTTTTTGCTAGGGTTTGCTCGAGTACATGCCAGCTAACAACTCTAGCAATTAATCTTTCTCCAACGCTCTAAAACTCCTAAAATCTTGCCCAATTCCTAGAGTCAGTTATATGCTAAGGGTCTTATGCATTTAACTTTGAAGGTTAAGGTATGAAGTATTTTATTAGCTTGTTTATTTTGGGGTTCAATTTTCTTTTAGCTCAAGAATTTGACTATAATACTTTTGAAAATATAGATATTGGCACAAGGTACAATACTTCACGGCAAAGGTATGAAAAGGTTTTTGTCGCATATGATGAATTGAACGATGATAGCACAAAATCAAGGAAGATGGTAATACTTTGCATTGACAATAAATTTGCAGTACTGAGTTTTTACTTTAAAGAGCATTTGGGTAATAACATTATAGGAGTAATGTCTTATGCTAAAGGTGATTCTGGGCAAAATAGTAGGGTAGCTGTAAAAAATAGAGACTTTATTGCCATATTGCCAGATGGTGCTACATCTGATGGCAATTTAGCTAATTCTGACCTAATTCGTGAATTGATATCTAGTAGTGACACCTTAGAAGTTAGGACAACAACAGCACTCGAGGAAGTTGTTGTTATGGCTTTTGATCTAACCCATCTAAGGACAGCTATGCAGCAATATAGCTGTCCTTTACCTTAATTTTGTGTTGGTAAGCAATTATGGAAAATAGCACTACAAATCAAGTCATCACATTAGAGGCTATATGTTTCTTCGTGCTTTAACATAGAAAACTGCTTTGCATTACTCTGTCTTTTAGTTGACTTCATTCTTTTGGCTTAATGGAAGTTTTTAAAGTGTTTGAGTATCCCCAAACCACCCACAACAAAACAGCCTGTGAGAGTGCGACTCACAGGCTGTTAATGGATTTATTTTGAGAGGATTTAGCAGGATTTTATGGTTTTCTTGAGGATTGGTTCTCTATGTTTTTTGAGAAGTTAGTAGAAGGGAATTTATGGCTTTCTTGAGGGGGTTTTTCTTTTGTTGCTTTTAAAAAAATATCTCCTTTCTCATGCTTATAGCTTACACAAAAGAGTGTTAAGAGAGCGTAAAATCACTCTCCTGTACAACACATAGTTACCATTAGAGTGTAGGCACTACGACAGTCAAGTTTAGCAAGACTACTAAAAAGGACACGACTATGAGGGTTACTAAGGCTCTGTTTATCTTTAGGCTTTTCATAGCAACACTATAGTATTATTAGTAATCCAGTGGCTAAACAAGTCTGAGTATTTGCTCAGTCTTTTTCCTTTCTACCTTTTAACTACTCCTTGAATTTGGCTCCCAGATAGGATCATTAGTTCATCCTTACCTCAAAGGTACTGCCAAAAATTACACTTACCTTGCTTATGTTAAACTAATCACAACATGATAGCTGATAACCTCCGCGAAACCTTATTTTGTGCTCTAGATTTAGCTAGAGAAAGCCAGCATGAATATGTAACGCTCGAGCACCTACTTCACTCACTTTGTGATGACCCAGATGCTGCCCCAATACTAAAGACCTGTGGTGTCAACCTAAAACAACTCAAAAAAGAACTAGAAGCAATTCTAGATGCTTTAGCAACAATCCCTGATGATCTAGTAGATAATTTTGATGTTGAAACTACCCCCACTGTAGCTTTTGAGAGGGTATTACAAAACGCCCAGTACTCCATGCAAGCAGCTGGACGTAAAACTACTCATGGTGGCAATGTTTTAGTAGCCTTTTTTGAAGAGCCTGAGGCACAGGCTACCCTACTTTTAGAAAAACATGGTGTTAATCGGCTTGCTTTAACTAGTGCTTTAACTAATAGCTTAGTTACAGATACTCGTTCAGCTAGGGGGCCCAGCAAACAAAAAGAAAATGGTGACGGTGACATTGCTGGCGACGCTATAGATGTGGACCATAACCCTCTAGAAGCCTATTGTCTTGACCTTACGGCTCTTGCAGCAGAAGAAAAATTAGATCCCTTAATTGGTCGTGAAGCTGAGCTTAGTCGTATACTCCAAGTGCTATCAAGGCGCAACAAAAATAACCCTTTGTTAGTTGGTGATCCGGGAGTTGGTAAAACCGCTGTTGTAAACGGCCTTGCCCAGCGCATGATAGCAAATGATGTTCCCCAGTCACTGCAAGAAGCCAAGCTTTATTCTCTAGATATGGGCAGCCTGCTAGCAGGCACTCGTTACCGAGGAGATTTTGAAGAACGCTTCAAAGCTGTACTTAGAGAACTAGAAGCAGAAAACAATGTGCTGTTTATTGATGAAATTCATACAGTAGTGGGTGCAGGATCAACTACTGGTAGCAGTATGGATGCTTCAAATCTGCTTAAGCCTGCCCTTGCTTCAGGTTTGCGTTGTATTGGTGCTACTACTTATCAAGAGTACAAAACCATTGAAAAAGACCGTGCCCTATCAAGGCGTTTTCAAAAAGTTGATATAGTTGCACCTAGCCAAAAAGAAAGTTTAGAAATATTAGAAGGCTTAAAATCACGTTTTGAGGATCACCATAAGCTTAGCTATACAGCAGAGGCTTTAGAAACAGCTGTTAAGTTGGCGGAAAAACACTTAGCAGAGCGCTTTTTGCCTGATTCTGCTATTGATGTTTTAGATGAATCAGGAGCAGCACAAGCTCTTTTCCCAGAAAAAAGTCGTAAAAAGTTAATAGATGTACCTGACATTGAGTCTACCATTGCTAAGATGGCTCGAATTCCTGAAAAATCAGTGTCTTCTGATGATAAGGAACGTTTGGCTACACTAGGAGAGCATCTAAAAAAAGCTGTCTTTGGGCAAGAAGAAGCTGTTAATGAAGTAGTAAGTGCTATTAAGTTAGCTCGTTCAGGCTTGCGTGAACCTCAAAAACCAATAGGTAATTTTCTCTTTGCCGGACCAACTGGTGTAGGTAAAACAGAATTGTCTAAGCAATTAGCTAACCACCTTGGCATAGAACTAGTACGTTTTGACATGTCAGAGTATATGGAAAAACACTCCATCTCTCGGCTTATTGGTGCTCCACCGGGGTATGTAGGTTTTGATCAAGGGGGTTTACTTACCGATGCAATAATTCAAAAACCGCATTGTGTCTTACTTTTAGATGAAATAGAAAAGGCCCATTTTGACCTTTTTAGTTTACTCTTGCAAGTAATGGATTATGGAAAGTTAACAGATCATAACGGGCGCAAAGTAGATTTTCGCAGTGTTATCTTAATTATGACCACTAACGCAGGTGCAGCAGAAGCCTCTCAAGAATTGGTAGGCTTTACCAGCGGCACAAAAGCTGCCGTAAGTCTAGAGGCTATAAAAACCATGTTTAGCCCTGAGTTCCGTAATCGCTTAGATGCCGTTGTACAATTTGCACCGTTGCAGCCAGAGGTTATGCTCAGCATAGTAGATAAGTTTATTCAAGAATTGCAAGAGCAACTTACTGAGCAAAAAGTCAGCTTAAGTTTAACTGACGAGGCACGTAAGTGGCTTGCTGAAAAAGGTTACGATCCTCTACAAGGGGCAAGGCCTTTAGCTCGAGTTATTCAAGAAAACATAAAAAAACCTTTGGCCGAAGAGGTGCTTTTTGGAAAGCTACAAAATGGTGGAGAAGCATTAGTAAAAGCAGCAAAAGATAAGTTGTCGATAGCAGTAAAGTAGAACGTTATGACCAAAAGAAAGCAAAAGAAAATGTGGTTGCCTACTGCTCCTAAGAAAATAGCTCCTAAAGTTCCTGAATTAGTTAAGGCAAGCCTCAAAGAAAAAGCTGATAAAGTTATTGAAAATAAAATCAAGCCTACAAAAATAGAATCGCCCCCTACTGATAGCAACCTTAATTATCTGGCTGACATATATTCTAAGTGGTATAGGCATTATTTTTATTTTTGTGCAAAATACAATTGCCCCGGACCAAATGCAATATCTCCATCATTTGAAACTAAGTTTGCAAGGATGGAGTATGTAGCTGATAACAAGTTCAACCTTTCTTATATGAGACATACAAACCAATGGTGGGAACTCTATCAAGAATTGTCTATTGATGAGTGCTTAAAGTCAATTACAGAAGAACCGCATTTTATTCCTTAAGGCCTGTTGAAACGGAGAGATGCCGGAGCGGTTGAACGGGGCGGTCTCGAAAACCGCTGTAGGGGTCTCCTCTACCGAGGGTTCGAATCCCTCTCTCTCCGCCACTAAATAAAATCCAAAAGGCATAAAAAAAGCGGTGTCTTAAAGACACCGCTTTCAAAGAAACTAAAACTTAGAAAAGTTTACTTATTAGTGGGGTGATAAGGCTGACTAGGAGCAACATTAACTGGTGCATTACCACAGTTAACAGTGCAATTCTCAAAGTTAGATAGTTTAGCTCTAAGGTCAGCAACCTCACGCTCGAGTGAAGCCACATAAGCACTATTTACTTGTGAGTCATATAGTGCACAGAATTCATAAAACGCTCTTACAAAACTGTAATAGGGTTCTTCAACTAAGCCTTGTGGACCTTGTGGACCCATTGGACCTATAGGACCTACTGGACCAGGAGCACCGGGGGCTCCTGCTGGGCCTACTGGGCCTACTGGGCCTACTGGACCGGGGCCTCCATTACGGCCGGGAGCACCTGCTGGACCTACTGGGCCTACTGGGCCGGGTCCTCCATTACGGCCGGGAGCACCGGGGGCGCCAGTATCACCTTTAGGACCTTGTGGACCTATTGGGCCTACTGGACCGGGAGCACCAGGAGCACCTGTTGGGCCTACTGGACCTACTGGACCAGGAGCACCGGGAGCACCTACTGGGCCTACTGGACCGGGGGCACCAGGAGCACCTGCTGGACCTTGTGGACCGCTTGGACCTTGACAATCTAGTGAGTCAAAACGACCATCACGATTGCGGTCTTCGTTAGCTTCGTTTATACCATTTCTATTGGTATCCCAACAGCTTATACCTGATGGGCCTTGGGGACCACTTGGACCGGGAGCACCGGGAGCGCCTGCTGGGCCCACTGGACCTACCGGACCGGGAGCACCAGGAGCGCCTGCTGGTCCTACTGGACCTACTGGACCGGGCCCTCCATTACGGCCGGGGGCACCGGGAGCACCAGTATCACCTTTAGGACCTTGTGGGCCGGGAGCACCAGGGGCACCTACTGGACCCACTGGACCGGGAGCACCAGGAGCGCCTGCTGGACCTACTGGACCTACTGGACCGGGCCCTCCATTACGACCGGGGGCACCAGGAGCACCAGTATCACCTTTAGGACCTTGTGGGCCGGGAGCACCAGGAGCACCTACTGGACCCACTGGACCGGGAGCACCAGGAGCGCCTGCTGGACCTACTGGACCTACTGGACCGGGCCCTCCATTACGACCGGGGGCACCGGGAGCACCAGTATCACCTTTAGGACCTTGTGGGCCGGGAGCACCAGGAGCACCTACTGGACCCACTGGACCGGGAGCACCGGGAGCGCCTGCTGGACCTACTGGGCCTACTGGACCAGGAGCACCATTACGACCGGGAGCACCTGCTGGACCTTGGGGACCACTTGGACCTTGGCAATCTAGTGAATCAAAACGACCATCACGATTGCGATCTTCGTTAGCTTCGTTTACACCATTTCTATTGGTATCCCAACAGCTTATACCTGATGGGCCTTGGGGACCACTTGGACCGGGGGCTCCGGGAGCGCCTGCTGGACCTACCGGACCTACTGGACCGGGACCTCCATTACGACCGGGAGCACCTGCTGGACCTACTGGACCTACTGGACCGGGAGCACCAGGAGCGCCTGCTGGTCCTACTGGACCTACTGGACCGGGCCCTCCATTACGACCGGGGGCACCGGGAGCACCAGTATCACCTTTAGGACCTTGTGGGCCGGGAGCACCAGGAGCACCTACTGGACCCACTGGACCGGGAGCACCGGGAGCGCCTGCTGGACCTACTGGGCCTACTGGACCAGGAGCACCATTACGACCGGGAGCACCTGCTGGACCTTGGGGACCACTTGGACCTTGGCAATCTAGTGAATCAAAACGACCATCACGATTGCGATCTTCGTTAGCTTCGTTTACACCATTTCTATTGGTATCCCAACAGCTTATACCTGATGGGCCTTGGGGACCACTTGGACCGGGGGCTCCGGGAGCGCCTGCTGGACCTACCGGACCTACTGGACCGGGACCTCCATTACGACCGGGAGCACCTGCTGGACCTACTGGACCGGGGGCACCAGGAGCACCTGCTGGACCCACTGGACCTACTGGGCCGGGGCCTCCATTACGGCCGGGAGCACCTGCTGGACCTACTGGACCTACTGGGCCGGGGGCACCAGGAGCACCTGCTGGACCCACTGGTCCTACTGGGCCGGGAGCACCTGTTGGACCTACTGGACCGGGACCTCCATTACGACCGGGAGCGCCTGCTGGACCTTGGGGACCACTTGGCCCCTGACAATCTAGTGAATCAAAACGACCATCACGATTGCGGTCTTCATTAGCTTCGTTTACACCATTTCTATTGGTATCCCAACAGCTTATTCCAGATGGGCCTTGTGGACCACTTGGACCGGGGGCACCAGGAGCACCTGCTGGACCCACTGGTCCTACTGGACCGGGAGCGCCTGTTGGACCTACTGGACCGGGGCCTCCGTTACGGCCAGGAGCACCTGCTGGACCCACTGGTCCTACTGGGCCGGGAGCGCCTGTTGGACCTACTGGACCGGGACCTCCATTACGGCCAGGAGCACCTGCTGGACCTACTGGACCTACTGGACCGGGGGCACCAGGAGCACCTGCTGGACCCACTGGTCCTACTGGGCCGGGAGCACCTGTTGGACCTACTGGACCGGGACCTCCATTACGGCCAGGAGCACCTGCTGGACCTACTGGACCGGGGGCACCAGGAGCACCTGCTGGACCCACTGGTCCTACTGGGCCGGGAGCACCTGTTGGACCTACTGGACCGGGACCTCCATTACGACCGGGAGCGCCTGCTGGACCTTGGGGACCACTTGGCCCCTGACAATCTAGTGAATCAAAACGACCATCACGATTGCGGTCTTCATTAGCTTCGTTTACACCATTTCTATTGGTATCCCAACAGCTTATTCCAGATGGGCCTTGTGGACCACTTGGACCGGGGGCACCAGGAGCACCTGCTGGACCCACTGGACCTACTGGACCGGGAGCGCCTGTTGGACCTACTGGACCGGGGCCTCCGTTACGGCCAGGAGCACCTGCTGGACCCACTGGTCCTACTGGGCCGGGAGCACCAGGAGCACCTGCTGGACCTACTGGACCTACTGGGCCAGGAGCACCTGTTGGACCTACTGGACCGGGACCTCCGTTACGGCCGGGAGCGCCTGCTGGACCTTGGGGACCACTTGGACCCTGACAATCTAGTGAATCAAAACGACCATCACGATTGCGGTCTTCATTAGCTTCGTTTACACCATTTCTATTGGTATCCCAACAGCTTATTCCAGATGGGCCTTGTGGACCACTTGGACCGGGGGCACCAGGAGCACCTGCTGGACCCACTGGACCTACTGGACCGGGAGCGCCTGTTGGACCTACTGGACCGGGGCCTCCGTTACGGCCAGGAGCACCTGCTGGACCCACTGGTCCTACTGGGCCGGGAGCGCCTGTTGGACCTACTGGACCGGGACCTCCATTACGGCCAGGAGCACCTGCTGGACCTACTGGACCTACTGGACCGGGGGCACCAGGAGCACCTGCTGGACCCACTGGTCCTACTGGGCCGGGAGCGCCAGGAGCACCTGCTGGACCCACTGGACCTACTGGGCCGGGAGCACCAGGAGCGCCTGCTGGACCTACTGGACCAGGACCTCCGTTACGTCCGGGAGCACCTGCTGGACCTTGGGGACCGCTTGGGCCTTGACAATCTAGTGAGTCAAAACGACCATCACGATTGCGATCTTCGTTAGCTTCGTTTACACCATTTCTATTGGTATCCCAACAGCTTATACCTGATGGGCCTTGGGGGCCACTCGGACCGGGAGCGCCGGGAGCACCTGCTGGGCCTACTGGACCTACTGGACCAGGACCACCATTACGCCCGGGAGCACCTGCTGGACCCACTGGTCCTACTGGGCCGGGGGCACCGGGAGCGCCTGCTGGACCTACCGGACCTACTGGACCGGGGGCACCATTACGGCCGGGAGCGCCTGCTGGACCTACCGGACCCACGGGACCGGGAGCACCATTACGGCCGGGAGCACCTGCTGGACCCACTGGGCCTACTGGACCGGGTGCACCGGGAGCGCCTGCTGGACCTACCGGACCTACTGGACCGGGTGCACCATTACGGCCGGGAGCACCTGCTGGACCCACCGGGCCTACTGGACCGGGAGCACCAGGAGCGCCTGCTGGACCTACTGGGCCTACTGGACCGGGTGCACCATTACGGCCGGGAGCACCTGCTGGACCTACTGGACCGGGAACACCAGGAGCGCCTGCTGGACCTACTGGGCCTACTGGACCGGGTGCACCATTACGTCCGGGAGCACCTGCTGGACCTACTGGGCCGGGAGCGCCTGCTGGACCTACTGGGCCTACTGGACCGGGTGCACCATTACGTCCGGGAGCTCCGGGAGCACCTGCTGGACCTTGTGGACCACTTGGACCTTGACAATCTAGTGAATCAAAACGACCATCACGATTGCGATCTTCGTTAGCTTCGTTTACACCATTTCTATTGGTATCCCAACAGCTTACACCTGATGGGCCTTGCGGACCACTTGGACCGGGGGCTCCGGGAGCACCTGCTGGACCCACTGGTCCTACTGGGCCGGGTGCACCATTACGACCGGGAGCACCTGCTGGACCTACTGGGCCAGGTGGGCCTGCTCGGCCAGGAGCACCTGCTGGGCCTACTGGACCCACGGGACCGGGAGCACCGGGAGAGCCTGCTGGACCTACTGGGCCTATTGGACCAGGAGCACCGGGAGCACCTGATGGACCGCTAGGGCCTTGTGGGCCACTAGGGCCTTGTGGGCCGGGCACAACGGGTATAGAGATACTGGCTCGAGGAGCACAAGAAAGTTCAACCCTTACACGTTGCTCAGCTGAACCTGCATTAGGATCTTTTAGACGAACAACTATGTCCTCAGAAATCGCAAAGCCGTTGTTAAAAAACTGCAGCGGATCCTCTGGACAGAAGGTTATGAACTCAACAACATCACGCCCAGAATTACGAGCGTCTGATAAAGACTCCACTACGCCTGAGTATGATATAACACGTAACCACTCAAAGCCACCTGCTGACAAAGTTTCAGTAACTTCGTATTCCCACCTCTGATTAGTTACATTCTTAACAACGAAAGTTGCTGTGTGTGTATCATTTGTAGTCGATGCCACACGCACTGTATGAATCTTAGGTACAGGGTCGGGTACCTCAATAATTGCTAAAATCTCTGCCGAAGAGAGATTGCGACCTGTCGCTTGTTGGGCTAACACTGTTGGCAAACATAGGAAGGTTGCCAATAGCATTATTACAAGCCTCAGGAAGAGTATCGGCACTCGCTCTGAAAATAGTGAGTGCACAGCTTGTTTAAGACTTCTCAATGTATACCCCTTCCTCAAGAATTAGGGATGTTATTTTGCACAGTGAACTTAAGCACTGTAACAAACTAAAATAAAATAAATCAATACTCAAGGCAAATTCCATCTCATTCTTATTAAAATCCATAAAGCAAAACTACAAAAATTACTAGTTTTTGCCTCAAGTACCTCAAGTATAATTATAAACATACAGCAGTACCTCACATGCTTTATTAAGGTGCTGTTCAACTTCAATTGTTCTTGTTTTGTATGACATCGTTTTTTTTAGGCAAAATAATACACAGCTCATCGTTTTCACAAATATATCATAGCTAAATTTTTCTAACAACCTTGCTCAATTAATTTCACTATTTAAAGGCTCCAGTATAACATATTTTACAGTTAAGTTCAGGTCATAAAATTTAAGTTCTCTATAATTCATATCAGAATAACATGATTCCAACCAAAAAATACTTAACAACACATAAAAAATTTTATAAAGTTCTTAAAAACTACAACTCATCAACTAAATTAATTGATATGGGTTTTAAACTAAAACTACCCTATAAATATATTTATAAGCATAACAAAGTAGATGGTCTTCTTTCATGAATTTAGTTTTAATTAATTGCTATAAGTCTTGAAGTAGTATGAAAATCCCCTAAGACTTACACCTCAACTTTTCTAGAGGGCAATTAATGATCCTTAATCAAATGGTTTAAACCCTATCTAAAAATTCATGAGAATAATTAAGAAGTAAAGAATGCTTTAAGACAAACATCATTAGAAAGGGGCTTTTGCATTATGAAAACCATATGTGTTGCCTACCCTATTGAAAACTAATCTGTTAGAATTAACAAGTATGCTCCTTGCAGCTTTACAACAAGTCGAAAAATTTTATGGTGATCAATCAGTACTTGAAAACGCTAACTTAGAAATACAGGTTTCATCACGTATTTCTTTAATTGGACGCAATGGTGCAGGCAAATCAACTGTGCTTAGATTATTAATGGGCCTTGAGCAACCTGACAAAGGAACAATATATGTACGAGAAGGTATAGTTCTAGGAATGCTCGAGCAAGACCCTATGTTCTCAGCTCAAACCACCATTCTAGAGCTTGCTGAACAAGCTTTTGAAGATATTCAAAGACTAGAAAATAAGCTGCGCCAATTAGAACAACAAGGACTGGATAAAAGCGAGGTTTATGCTAATTGGGAAAACATACACCAAATCTTTGAAAGGCGCGGAGGTTATGAGCGTAGGGCTCGCCGTGATGCTGTATTACATGCCTTGGGCTTTAAAGGTCGTGAAAAAGAGTTAGCAACGCACTTCTCTGGTGGCGAAAAGACTCGCTTAGGACTTGCCAAGTTGCTTATGAGACAACCAGACGTTTTATTATTAGATGAACCTACAAATCACCTTGATATGGAGATGCGAGAGTGGCTCGAGAATTATTTAAGTCGCTATTTGGGAGGGGTCATAATTGTTTCACATGATAGAGCTTTTTTAGATGGTGCTTGCAATAAAACTGCTGAAATATCATTAGGTAAACTTAGAAGTTTTGAAGGGAATCCTAGTAGCTATCAAGAGTACCGTACTGAGCAGTTACAGATAGAGGATGCAACTCGAGCTAACCAACAAAAAGAGCATGAACGCCTAGATACGGCTGCTAAACGCATGAAGAAATGGGCAGGGCAAAATGCAAAATTGCACAGACGTGCCAAATCTATGGAAAAGCGGTTAGAGCGTTACGCTGATCAAATGTTACCAGCAGCAGACCTAACTGAACGCACTACTTCCTTTAGTTTTGATTGTGAAAGCAGTGCCGAGATTATTTTACAAGCCAAGCACCTTAGCAAAAGTTTTGACCATATACTCTTTAAAGATGTTAACTTAACTGTTCGTCAAGGTGAACGCATTGCTTTAGTAGGGCCTAATGGAGCAGGTAAGTCTAGTTTCTTAAGAGTGATTCTAGGCGAAAATCCTAGTGACAATCCTAAAGCTGAATTAAACTTTGGTAACCGAGTACGCATAGGCTACTATGACCAAGAATTAAAGGGGGTGAATCCTGAATTTACTCTTATTGAAGAACTAATTCGACTAGTTGGAGATAGAGAGGCTCATAATCTTTTGGGGCATTTCCTTTTTCCTTATGATGCACAGTTTAAAAAGATCTCTGAACTTTCTGGGGGAGAAAAAGCTCGCTTGGCCTTACTTAAGCTTACTTTAGGAGAATATAACTTTTTGATCCTTGATGAGCCTACTAATCATCTTGATCTAGAAATGATTGTTGCCTTGGAAAATGCTCTTACTAACTATGAGGGAACCTTGCTTATTATTTCCCACGATAGACGTTTTATTGCCAACACCACTAATTTAATTTGGGAACTTCGTAAAGGGCAATTTACAGCCTATGCTGGTGACTGGGATTACTATCAATTTAAACAAAACCAACAGCAAATAGAATATAAATCTAAGGAAAAACCCCTTAAGCAAACAAAGGTTACAGTTGATAAAAGACTTCCCTCAGCGTGGCAACTAAAGCAAACTTTAACTGGGCTAGAAACTGAAATTGAAGGTTTAGAAAAATCCCTTGCCGAAATCGCTAATAATCTAGCCTGCCCAGAAAAACTAACTCCTCAGCAAATTGCTGATTTAGGACAACAACACCAAGATATGGAAGCTCTACTTTTAGAAAAAATGCAAGCTTGGGAAGAAGCTAGTAAGATGCTCGAGATTTAATGTGCTATAAAGTGAGCATAATACACTAAGATTTCTATATTCAATTAATAGCTAGAAAATTAATAGAGTTATGTTATACTCTTTTTCAATAAATTAGGCATTTTTAGCCTAGAAAATTTTTATAGATATTTTTATAAGGAGATTGCATGTCAACAGAAACTGTTAAGGATAAACCTATAGGTGAAACAGTAGCTTTCCAAGCAGAAATAAAGCAGGTCTTAGATATTCTCATTCACTCACTATATAGTGAGCCTGAAATCTTTCTGCGCGAATTAGTTTCTAACGCTAGCGATGCTTTAAATCGCTTTAAATTCCAAAAGCTTACTACTGAAAGTGTACTTGATCCTGAGGCAGAATTAGGTATATGGATTGAAGGTGACTCTGAAGCAAAAACTTTAACTATTACTGATACTGGTATTGGTATGACTGCAGAGGAAATGACCAGTAGTCTTGGAACTATTGCTAAATCTGGGGCTCGAGAATTCATTGCTGCTTTAAAAGAGCAAGGCAAAAAAGCAGAAGACGTTATTGGTCAATTTGGAGTGGGCTTTTACTCTGTCTTTATGGTAGCAGAAGAAGTTAAGGTAAGTTCTCATTCTTTTAACCCTGAAGCAGAAGCAGCCACATGGACTTCGACTGGCGAGGGAACTTTTACAGTGGCTACAGGTGACAAAAAAGACCGTGGTACACGCATTGAGATTAAGCTAAAGGATGATCACAAAGACTTTGCAGAAAGTTATCGCTTAAACAGTGTTATTAAATCTCACTCAGACTTTGTAGAATTCCCCATTTATGTCCGTTCAGGTGAGGGTGAAGAGAAAAAGTGGGAACAAGTCAATGAACAAACTGCTATTTGGAGAAAATCACCTCGCGATGTTGAGGATGAAAAGTATAAATCATTCTATCAAGCCTTAACCTTTGACTATGGCGGTGATCCCTTACTACGCTTACACCTAAATACTGATGTACCACTACAACTTTATTCACTACTTTATGTACCATCAAAACGCGACTGGCGTATGTTTAGGAGTGAGGAAGACTACGGTCTAAAGCTTTATGTACGAAAGGTAATGATCCAAGAAAAATTTAAGGATCTTTTGCCACCTTATTTACGTTTTGTACAAGGTGTAGTAGATAGTGAAGACTTGCCTCTTAATGTTTCAAGGCAAATGGTACAGGCTTCACCGCTTATTAAAAAAATCAAAGATGTTCTTGTAGGACGTATATCCACAGAGCTTAAACGCTTAGCAAAGGATGACGAAACAAGTTATAGAAAGTTTTGGAAAGAATTTGGCATGTTTCTAAAAGAGGGTGTAGCTAGCGATTTTGAACATAAGGATAAATGGCTAGAGCTTTTGCGATTTAGCTCGAGCAAATCCCACAATGAAGATGACCTGATTTCCCTAAAAAACTATGTTGAGCGAATGAAAGAAGGGCAAGACACTATATATTATGTTACTGGCGAAAACTTCAATGTGGTTAAACGCAGCGCCCACCTAGATTATTTCCGCAAGCATGAAATTGAAGTACTTTTCTTTACTGATACTGTAGATACCTACATGATTGTAGGCTTAAATGAATTTGAAGGCAAATCTTTCAAAAACGTAGACGATGCTGATCTAAAATTGCCTGAAGAAGATTCTAAAGAAGATGATGGCGAAGAGGCGCTTAGTGAGGAGGCTTTTATTTCTCTTAAAGAACGTGCTAAACGAGTCTTGGGTGAAAAAGTAACAGATGTGCGAGAAAGTAAACTTCTTAGTAATAGCCCCTGCCGACTTGTCAATCCTGAAGGGGGTATAAATACAGGTATGCAGCGTTTACAGCTACTTATGGGTGGTGAGTACGAGGTCCCTAAGAAAATTCTGGAACTTAATGCCAAAAGTAATCTTATCAAAAATCTTTCAGCTCGTTTAGAAAATAACCCTAATGATGACCTTTTAGAATCTCTTATAGAGCAACTTTACGAAAGTGCTTTACTTTCTGAAGGTATTCATCCTAATCCTGCTGAGATGTTGCCAAGAATAGAACAACTTATAGAAGCAGCAGCGAAATCCTAAACTATAGATTTCTCCTGTCAAGCCTTGGAGGTTCTGAAAGCCTCCAAGGAACGCATTCTTACAATCATCTAATTTTTGTACCTAAATATTAATGTGATTTCCCTAATGATTTTCTTATTTTAGGTATTGTTTAATATAAACATGACAACAACCACTACTTCCCCCTTAAAAATTCAAACTGGTCAATATGATTTCAACTTTCTCGAGCAATTAAGCTTAAATTTAGAAGATGTCATTGATAATGCTTCTACAGAAAGTCTAAAAAATCTCGCTATAGAAGCTTTACTAGAAGTACAAGACGCAATAGTTAACTTAGCAAGCATAGTATTCTCACCAAGCGCAAAGCAACAAGACCCAGCAGATAAAACTTGGCTCATGTCAGATCCCCAGAATTTAATTCCTAATAACACGGAACAACATACCGTAGCTTGTTTTTAACACTATTAGCCTAATAATCATCTTAAATGCTACTTTAGTACCTTTAAACTGCTAGACAGAATCTATAGTCAATTTCAAAGCAAGTCTTAGGACTTGCTTTTTTCTTGATGTCTCTTATGAAGTTTTTTCATGACCTCGAGCAAATCAACATCACTTTCCCGTAAAAGCACTGTTAAGTGAAATAGTAAATCTGCTGCCTCGTCTAAAAGTTCATCTCGTTTACCTTGTAAAGCAGCCACAATTGTCTCCCCTGCTTCTTCAACCACCTTCTGACAAATATAACCTAAGCCTTTTTCATGCATTTTGCTTACATAGGAACCTTCAGGTAGCTCTTGCAAGCGCTTATCAACTACACGCTGTAAGAGCGCCATAACTTCCCCCAAAGAAGGCTCTGCCTCAAAAGTTATACTGCGGTAAAAACAAGAGTATTCACCAGTATGACAAGCTACCCCAGTTTGTAGCACTTTATAAAGCACAGCATCACTATCACAGTCATAGCGAATCTCTTTCAATTTTTGGAAGTGACCACTAGTAGCTCCTTTATGCCAGATCTCTTGGCGAGAGCGACTATAGTAATGTGCTTCACCTGTTGTTAAAGTTTTTTCAAGCGCTTCCCTATTAGCAAAGGCAAACATAAGTACTTGCCCACTTTCAGCATCTTGGGTAATAACAGGGATAAGCCCCTGTTCATCAAATTTAAGTTCAGGAATCATGGCAGATTGATTGCCCATTAGCGTAATAGAAACTCAGTTATTAAATAAGTCACTAGCAACATAACCACTACAAAAATCAGAAGATAAGGCAATGTTGCACGGTAACTAGCTAGAATCAACATTAAAATATCTTTACTAGTTAGTTTGTTCTTATCAGAATTTACTTTAGGCACTTTACCCTAACAGTTCAGCAAACATCTTCTCGGTAGCTACTCGAGCTGTCTCATAAACTTCTATAAAAAGCGCTTTTACTTGGGGGTCTCGAGGCTTTTTACCATCTTGTTTAGCACCATCTTCCTTTTCTGTAGGCAAACGTAAATATCGAATCTTTGCTAACATCTCAACCACCTCTTTCCAACCATTGCCCACTTTTTTGTTTTTAAAAACTAAGCTAGCCACTTTTGACAAAGCAAAAAGTTGAGAATGAAGACGGTCAAAATCATCTCCGCGTAACTTATCTCCATCACCTTTTAAAATTCTTATATACTCATGGTAGGTCAAAAGTATCTTTTCTGCTTGTTGTAACTTAATGTCATACTGTCTAGCCCTTTTTTGCCACATAGCAGTTAACCAAGAGGCTAATATACTGCCTACAATAAGGGTCACTATTGTTATGACAATTGAACTATTAGCTATTTCCCATAAATCCATTCAAAATCTCCTTCTAAGCGATAGTAAAACCTGTGTGCTGGCGAATTTCTGGTGGTTTGAAGTCTAGAACAATGTGTTCGTGAGGAATGCCAGCTTTTGCAGGCATGTCTTAATTTCATGCTTTCATTAAGTTACATTTGGCGGCACTTGTGCAGGCGGTGGTTCAGGAAGTCCTTCAGGCATAGATACTCCATCTAAGACTTTTAGCATACCATTTTCATTGCAACCTACAAAAAAAGGGCAGCGTAAACACTCGGACCAAACCCTAGGATGCAATTCTTTATTCTTGTTAATGAGAGTATAGCCACAACGCTCAAAGAATTCTACTTCATAAGTCCATGCGAAAACTTTTGGAATACCTATTGCTCGAGCTTGTTCCTCACAAGCTGCCACTAGCTTTCTACCAGCACCCTTTGCCCGCATATTGGGAGCAACTGCTAAAGCACGTATTTCAGCAATATCTCCCCAAAGAATGTGCAACGCTGCATTACCCACAAATTTAACCCCTTCAGGTGTTGTAACCTCTGCAACAAAAAAGTCACGTAAGTTTTCAAAAACCTGTTGTATAGGGCGTACCAGCATTTTCCCTTGGGACGCCCAGTAGCCAATGTTTTCAAAAATCTCAGGAACATCTGCAGCAGTAGCAGGGCGTACCGTAACCATTAAAACAATTGCTTAGGTGGGAAATTCCTTGCTTCTGGTAGATGTTCCGCATTCCTAATTGTTTCAGCAAAGATATGATCTGTTTTTACAGGTCCTAAAGTTTCACAAAAAAAGTTATATAACACATCTAAAACTTCAGACATTTCATTAGGCTTAAAGCCTGATGTTATTTGTTTAATGCTATCGGTAGTTATTGAGCTAGACCACTCACTTAACTTTTGTTTGGCAATACTGCCCAAACTTGTGCTTGGAAGCCTAATAAGTAAATTATTTTGTAACCCTTGAATGTCTTGATCATCTAAGCTAGCAAGTAAGGTTGAGAGTAAAAAGTCAAAGACAACATACTCGCCCGTTAGTGGCCTTTCCTTTGGTAAAGCCTCTTGTTTTTGGAGTGGGTCTGGCTCGAGTGACTCGAGTGGAGTAGCCAAACTCCTATTTAAACTTCTAAGAAGATCCCTTTTCACCTCATCAGAGAAATTCAACCCCTCTTGGGCCTTACTAATAAAGCTAGGTATACGAAAAGAAAGCGAATTATAAAAATTTTTTTCCCAAATATCAACAGCTTGTAGAATTTCCTTTTCTGTTAAAACACCTTTTAGGGCAGTATTAATCACTCTACGTCTTCTAGCTGCTTCCTGTTCTGATACTGTGTTTGCCATAGTCATTCTTTATTCTTTACTTTGATGTAATAGGTCTCTTTGAAACTCAGGATAGCCTATTTCATAATGTTCACTATAATCTAAGCCACGTCTTTCTTCGGTAGTGCTCACACGCAAATTAGTTATGAAACCTACTAATGTAAACATAATCCAAGCAACAGAAAAAGCCCACAAGAAAACAGTGCCTGCCCCTATTGCTTGCACACTCAATTGTCCCAAGTCAAACATACTCTCTTTATTAAATAAAGCAACCGCTAATACTCCCCAAGTACCAGCAAAAGCATGTACAGAAACAGCTCCTACAGCATCGTCTAGTCTCAAACTATTAAGGAATGAAATACCAGCAACCAACAAAATACCAGCAACCAAACCGATAACTATAGCAAAACCCGGCTCAACAACATTAGCACTAGCACAAATAGCTACCAGACCTGCAAGTCCACCATTAACAGTCGTTGTCATTAAAATAGGCCTATTGATCATAAGCAAAATCAAAATAGTACCAAGAACTCCGCCAGCCGCAGCTAAATGGGTATTAAGCAGTATTAAACCAAGGCTACTATTAGCTTCTAAGGCACTTCCCCCATTAAAGCCAAAAAATCCGAACCATAGAATAAAAGCACCTAGAGCAACAATGATTAGATTATGTCCCGGAATAGAGCGATTATCTGCCTTTTCACTTAGTTTAGTGAAAGAAGCACGTCTTTCCGTACCGTAGCGTCCTGTACGTGGACCAAGAACTAGCACGCCTGCTAGGGCACACCAACCACCTACAGCATGTACAACTCCAGAACCAGCAAAATCAATGTAGCCTAATCTTCTTAGCCAGCCTTCCGTTTCACCAAAGAAACTGCCCCAAGCCCAGCTTCCAAAAACAGGATAAATAAAAGCGCTGATAATAACTGCACAAACAATATAAGGCCAATAGCGAATACGTTCTGCTAAAGCACCACTAACTATAGTAGCTGCTGTAGCCGCAAACATCATTTGGAAAAATAAAAAACTATAATCCCAAGAGCCAAGATTACTAGGCATAAAATTATTAGTACCTATCCAACCTGTTGGATTAAGGCCAAACATAATGCCAAAGCCTACTAGCCAAAAACCTATAGCACCAAATGCCATATCAATATAGTTTTTCATAATGACATTCACGGCATTTTTAGAACGGACTAAACCACTCTCCAGCATGGCAAATCCTGCTTGCATGAAAAATACCAAGCCAGCGCATATCATAAGCCACACTGTATTTAATGATAGCTGTATTTCATCCACAATAATCTCCTTCTTTGAGAGCGCTACACCCTGAAATTATTTACATATAACGCTTTATATCTTGTACAGTTAACTATTATAAAACGGGTAAGAAATGACTATATTTTTTAGAGCTTAGGGTATAAGCCCTTGAGTAAGAACATAAGAGTCCATAATCAAACCGTTGAAAGTATATTCTACTTTTGTAAAAGGTTTTATTTTGAAAAATTCTATATGGATCTTACTATTTGTCATTTGAAGCTAGCAAACTGAAAAGTATAAAAACTTTATCAATTAAGCATCAAAGAGCCAATCAATAATTTCTATAAAATTAAGCACTTTGCCCTTAAAAAATCTATAGCATCCAAAGTTTACCCATATTTTTTACCTAATCAAAGTAAATTTAAGATTGCTTGATAGTCAATTTAGTGACTAAACTCCTATTTAAAAGAAATTTAGAATTTAATGTGTTTGTTGGAATTTCTGCCCATGTAGGATAATTTTTGTAAGGGCAGGTTTGAACCCTGCCCTTACGTGCACACTACATAGCTCTTTAATCTTTTCCACAAATATGCCGCTTAGCTTTGCAGGAAAAACTTTAGTAACCTTAACTTGTATAATCTCGCCACAACTCTTCAGCTAGTTCACGTATAGCAGGCTCTTTTGTAGTTCTAGCATAACTGTAACCCATTCTAAGGTCAGTATCAGCTTGCTTGGCACTATATTTGCGAGCAACTTGATAACGAGCAAGATAGACTTGTGCTAATAGTATATTACGCTTACGTTGAGGTTTAACAGCGTGTAAATCAAGTAAGGCAGCAGAAAAAGCAGTCATTGCTCCATGTATATCACCTTGAGTAGCAAGGACACGCCCTTCATTATAGTGATTGGCAGTGCTATAAAGAAGTTCTCGCATAAAACAACAAACTCTCAACTCATATTAAGGAGACTGTGCTCCATCAAGCGCCCATTGAGCATAGCCATCTACAAAGCTAAATTCTACATCGCTAATTCCTGACACGAGCAGAAAATTTAGAAAATCGTGTATATCGCTTTCAGTGCTTTGAGAGAAAAGTTCCCCACCACTTAAACCTTTAAAGCGGCCAGTATCAATTGTTAACAAAGCCTCTTCAGCAGCTTCTGCATTTTGCCTTAGTTCCTGTATTAAAGTGTTTATTAGCAAACTATCTGATTTTTGGCTAGCCAAAGTTGAATTTCCGTAAAGTGGAGAATTATCATTCAAGGTACGCATAATAACATCACGACTAACTAATTGTCGTAAGTAGGAAGCCTCACCCACCACTTCAAGTGAAGTGAAAGCTTGAGTCTTATTATCTTCATTAGCCCAAACCTCTATATTAAGTTGATAATTACCTGCTTCAAGTGTTATTGGCAATTCTAAGGGAATATTATCTATAAGAATTCCTACAGTATTCTGTGGAATGTTAACTTGCTGTGCAGGTAAAGCAACTATTTCTTCAGCATCAAACTTTAGCGCTAAACTTATAGAAAGTTCTTTAGGCAATTCAATGCCTTCTGTGAAAATTTCAAAGCTAGGATAAAGGCGGTCACCCGGGGAATAAGATGTCACCTCGAGGCCATTACGCCCTAAGGTAAGATTGATTACCTCACTCAAACCTATAGGTGCTGGCGGAGCGGTTAGAGCATTGTAACGCTGTTCAGCCTTGTGAACGAAGTCATCATTGGACCTTGCATATAATGACCTTTTTTGATATCGCTTAAACTGATTGGAAGCTTCTTCTAAACGGCCCTCAGCTTCATAAAGTGTTCCCAAAGCAAAATGAATGTCTACAGCATAAGGATAAAGCTCAAGGGCATTTTCTAGATCTACAATTGCTTCATCATTAACTTCCGGGTCAACTTTTAGGCCTTCAGCATAGGAATCCATAGCCTCATCTATACGACCAACAACTATTTGTGCTAAACCTAGGTTAAACCAAGCCACTTCTTCTTCAGGATTCAACTTAACAGCTCTTTTAGAAGCAATTTCACTACGTTCTAAAAAGTTAAGTAAGTAATAGGCCCAACCTAAATTAGTCCAATAAAGGGAATTCTCAGGGAAAAGTTTAGTAGCTACTACCAAGGCTTCAGCAGCAGCTACAGGATCATCTTCATTAAAGGCTATAAATGACAGTATTTCGAGAGGGTAGGCTAGATAAGGAGCTACTTGGGTTAAACGTATAGCCAAGTCTTTCTCGAGCTTAGTATCCTCAAAAGACTGGGCAGCTATTATCCCTGCTAGAAGCACCCCTTTAGACTTACTATCACTAATTTCTAGTACATCTTCACGAGCACCTGAAAACCCATGTGCTGCACGATAATTAGCACGTGCAGCAAGGCCATAGGGGTAACTTGCTGCCAAATCAAAGGCCTCATTAGCCCCAGCACGGTCATTAACATCATCTTTAAGCGCTCCTAACCACACTTGGGCTAGGGGCATTCCCAAATTCCCATACATGTTATTAAAGATATTAATAACGTCTTGATCACTAAGTTCAGGTGCAACCAAAGCAAGTGCTGCACTTAAAACCACATCTTGACCTACTTGGCCCTCAAAAACTAAATCTATGTTCTGGAGTAGGTTTTTTATTTTTGAAGCAAGTATTGTATTAACATTCTCACTTTCTAAGAGAGCTTCTAATATTCCTCTAGCCTCTAAAACAAAACCAGCACTCAAAAGTGCTAATCCTCTTATGTATTCACCATAATCACCATCAAGCAAAAGTGGTTCACTACCAGTAAAATTCTTGCCAAGTTTCAGATGGCTGTTTAAGCGAGCAAGAATAGCATCGACCAGTGCCTCAGGAGTGTCTTCTGTAGTAGTTAGTATATAGTTACGGCTACCTTTATTAGTAGCAATAAAAAGATTAAGGCTTATCCCTTGCTCTAAATAACTAATTTCTCCTGCAAGTGCTACATCAACACCTAGCACATCACGTACTATAGAAACTCCATCATAACTTTCAATTTCCCCAATTGTTTCATCACTATCTAGTATTAGTAAAGGGTTTATATAGCCATCTTCAACAACTAAAGGAGGGATTAACGTAGGAGACTCTACTGGGCTTAAAATTACTTCAAAAAGCTCGGAGTCAGTCTCTAGCGCTTCACTTACAAGCTCTGAAATAGCTATGCCCAAAAGAATATCTTGGCTATCAAAAGGATAAATCGCAATAGTCGGTTTTTGTGCCCAGCTTAATCCTAAAATCCCCAAAAATAGTACAAAAAATGCTTTTCTCATCGTGTCTCCAGTATAAAAATACATATCTAAAAATAGCATACTTATGGATTCCATGCTTGAAAGAAACTATCATTAACATAAGTGCGCAACTCAGCTTGACCATATACCGTAACATAAGTATTAATACTTTCTCCTACCTGTAAGGTTTGCCTAATCTCATCACGTTCACCTCTATCATCTATTACTACCAATCTATATTCATTAGTTTGCCCTTGCAAAAAACCATAGCTGGCAGGGTCAAAAATTATAGGGATACTACGAGAATTTGAAGCTGCTAGTGGTGGACTTGGCACTGTAGTTGTAGGACTCAAACTAGAGTTATTACTTGGCTGCAAGGCCAGTTCAGTTATAGGCTGAGGCTGGGAAGGCGTTGGGCTGCTTGACACTGAGGTATCATAAGGATCAGGTGGCGGCAAAGTTGAAGGAGGCACTGAATTAATAGGCGATCCTAGAGGTGCACTACCAATAGGTTGAGGAGGAGGAGGGGCATCAATACTGGCTACTGCATCGGATTGATTATTATAAGGTGTATAAAGGGAATTTACACCAGTTGGTAAACCATTAATGATAAGAGCAACAGGTGTACCCACCAACGTATATCCTGTAGGACGTTGTTCCACAACCCCTTGAGCTCTATTAGGATCAGTTCTATATTGCAACCATTGTGATCGCACATCAAGTCCAGCATTTTGCAATCTCCTTTGAGCTTCCTGTACAGTTAAACCAATCACATTAGGTACAGCCACAACGTTGGGGTCACTCAAAGTATGATACAAAGTCACAGTAGAGCTACTAAAAATGTCTCGCCCTGCTTCAGGGTGTTGCCCAGTAACAGTACCTAATCTTGAACGGTTCACAGTATTGATTGCCGTTTCAATACGGCGAATACCTAAAGCCTGTAAGCGCCCTTTAGCATCCTGTAACTGTAAGCCTATCAATTGTGGCATTATAAACTTCTCAGAAGAAGGGCCACGACTGACTACTACATTTATACTCGAGCCACCACTAAGTACACTTTGTGCAGGTGAATCAGTACTTATAATAGTACCTTGAGGAAGATCGCTATTATCATAGCTTAGCTCACCTAAACTAAGATTTAAGCTCTCTAGTAAGAGTATAGCCTCATCCTGTAATAAACCCACAATCTCAGGAACAATAACTTCTTGTGGTGGTGAATTAATACCTAGGCTAACTTTTCTCCCTTGCCTCACTATAGCATAGGGAGCAGGAGTTTGAGAAACAACGCTATTAAAAGCATGTTCAGGACTGTTTTCAGGGTAAACATTTATGTTTAAGTTAATTTTCTGCAGAATTTTCTCAGCCTCTTCAAACTGAATACCATGCAAATCAGGAACCCGTACTTCACCGATATTCAAATACTTTTTTAAAACATTAGAGGTAAACCATACAAATACAACTAAAAATACACAAAGGGAAAGCAATAGGAAAAATTTATCTGCAGACTTTCTCTCTAAATATTTTTTTGTACTAGAACCTTTAGAATAACTAGTCACATATTTATTGTAGGGAACTACATTAAAATCCTCTGAAATATATTTTATAGAGTATTAGACTTCACCCAGATAAGCTTTTTTCATATCTTCATTGTGTAAAAGATCTTCCGCAGCCCCGCTTAGTACTACTTCACCTGTTTGTAGCACATAGCCTCTGTCTGCTATAGATAGCGCAACATTAGCATTTTGCTCAACCACAAAAACACTTATCCCTTCTTTGTTAACTTGCTTGATTATCTCAAAAATAAGCTCTACAAACCTTGGTGCTAGCCCCATGGAAGGTTCATCCATAAGAATGAGCTTGGGGCGACTCATTAAAGCCCTACCCATAGCCAACATCTGCTGCTCGCCACCAGACATAGTGCCTCCCATTTGACTCGAGCGCTCAGCAAGACGAGGAAACAGTTCGAAAACATAATCCATGTCTTCACTGATAGCTTTATTATCATCTCTTAAAAAAGCACCCATTTCTAAATTTTCCCTTACAGTCATCTTAGGAAAAATACGGCGATTTTCTGGCACCACAGCCATACCATGTCTAATTCGTTCAGCAGTAGTAAGTTTTTCAGCTCGTTTGCCATTAAAATGAATTTCACCATCACTAACATTTACTATTCCCAAAATGGCTTTCAAGGTTGTAGATTTGCCTGAAGCATTACCACCTAATAAACAAACCATCTCACCGGAATAAACCTTCATGTTAACCTTGTGTAAAGCGCGTATGGAACCATAATGAGTGGTTACTACTCTTAACTCTAATAGTGGTTGACCCTTAGGCATTATTTATTTTTCCTCCTCTCCCTCATTGTTTTCTTCTCTTGCAATAGTTTTTTCAGAAGCCTTTTTTCCTAAGTAAGCTTCAATAACTTTAGGATCATTCACTACCTCTTCATAACTGCCTTCAGCAATTTTTTCACCATAGTCAAGTACTACTACACGATCACTAATTTCACCCACTAAATTCATTTTATGTTCAACTAGCAAAATAGTATAGTCACCCTCATCACGCATACGGCGTATAATCTGAGTAACTTCTTTAGTTTCTTTAGGATTCATACCAGCACTTGGTTCATCCAAAAGAAGCATACTAGCTCCAGTAGCCATAGCTCTTGCCATTTCTGCACGGCGGCGATTTGCATAAGACAAAGAATAAACAGGCTGATAAAGTCGAAAGCTCATAAGCCTAGGACCAAAGAAGGCCAGTTTTTCTAAAGCTATATCATACATCTCTGCTTCAGCACGGCGGTGCCTAGCTGTCCTAAAAATAGAATCTAGCCAAGAGATCCCACGACGAACTCTGTAATGCTGACTTATACGTACATTGTCTAGCACAGAAAGATTCATAAAAAGACGCAGGTTTTGAAAAGTTCGGGCTACACCCATATCAACAATTTTATTTGGCTTTTTACCAATCAAAGACTTACCTCTAAAGGAAATAGTTCCAGAGTCAGGTTTATAAACCCCAGTGATAAGATTGAAAAGGGTTGTTTTACCAGCACCGTTAGGACCAATTACCGAAACAATTTCGCCTTCTTTAACGCTTAAGTTCAAATTATTTATGGCTTTAAGCCCCCCGAAAGATTTATTTAGGTTTGTTATCTCGAGCACAAAAACTCCTTACTCTAATTATAGCCCCCCCTGTAAGGCCTATGTTTATCAGCCTTCAAAAGCGCAGAAGTTCCCTGCGCTTCATAAGGCAATGTATTCCTCAGCTTCTTGAAGAGTGACTTTCAAGCTATCTAACAACTCCTCACGAGATGCTTCTTAACAGTTCACACTAGGGAAGGGACTTCTTCAATCCAACTGATCCACCAAGATTCATTTTGTTTGATAATAGCTGTATATATTTTTTCATAGTTATAGAATATCACTCTGGCGTTTGGATCCTACTTACTCAAGCATCAGCTTATTCACCTAGGTTTATTCAACTCAGGATTAACAAGCCAAGCATCCTGAGCTTTTTCTTCTTCAGTAGGTTGGTCCTTACGCTCACCAAAAACCCATGCCCAATTAAATTCATGCCTACCCAAAATTCCCTCTGGCCTGAAAATCATAATTACAATTAGTAAAACTGCTAAAAATATAGATCTCATACCAAAACCGCGAAAAGTGTTTTCTAGCCAAGAAAAATCCATTGTTCCTAAAACTATATTTTTACCAAACTCGCCAGCTAATAGTGTTGGGGCTAGGGCAGAAATAGCTAACATAGCTACACTTGCAAAAGTAAGAAGATAAGGCACTGCTTTGGAAAAACCTCGAGTAGGTAAAAGAACCAAAATCAGTAGTGGTAACATTGCTAACCAGATAGGTAAATAAGAATAAAAAGAACTATTATTAAATGTAAGGGCATGTATTACTATTACTGTAGCTATAAAAATCAAAGATACAACTATTGCTAGAAATTTCCTAAGGTTACGTTTATAAAAGACCATAATTGAGAAGAGCAACAAAAATGGTATGACTGCTATAATAATTATTATTGACCTAGTGCTCAAAGTTTCTCTAAGTTGCCATAAATTATTAATGCTACCAACTACTTGAGGTAAAAAGATATCTAGCTTATTGCTTAAAGTTCCATAAAAGTTAAACAAGGGGCTAATAAGCAATAAACTAAAAATGCTACTTAGCATCCACCAACCAGATAACTTTGGCAAGCGCCTAGCTGCCTTGTAAAGCACAAATCCAGCAGCAGCTATCATTAGGAGTACTCCTCCAAATTCTAGCCACTGGGTTATGGTATAAGTTTCTTCTAGAGGATCACCATACTGTCTAACAAAAGTTGCAAGAGCTGTACCTATAAGAACTCCAGTAATTGAACCTGTGCCACCTAGTGAAATGGCTACTAAGAAAAAGAAGGTTAGTGTGAACAAGAAGTGCTCGAGCCGAGCACTACCTAGCCAAGAAACCCAAAGCCCTCCTGCAACACCGGCAAAAAAAGCAGCTATAGCAAAGCCTAAGACCTTATGGTAAGCAAGGTTAATGCCCACAGCTTCAGCCGCAATTTCGTCTTCACGAATGCCTTCCATAGCTCGTCCATAAGAGCTGTACTTTAATTTAGCTATTACAAATAAAGTTACTGCTAGAAAAGCAAACGTCCACCAAACACTCTTACCAAATTCACTAGGCACACCAACAAAACCTAAAGAACCATTAGTGTAAGGAGATAACAGGCGTGTTGAAGCTAAATGGCGGATAATTTCTCCAAAACCTAAAGTTACTATGGCAAGATAATCACCACGCAAGCGCAGGCTTGGGAAACCTACAATAATACCAAAAAGCATTGAGAGTAGACCACCAATAAAAATAGCTGTTATAAAAAGCACCTCGTTAGTGATAGATGTACCTAACCAAGCAAAGTTGCCTTCTTTTGGTATTAATAATGCCAAAATTATGCTAAGAGTACCTAAACTTATAGGGATAAGGCCAATACCACTAAAACGTCCCTTCTTTAGCATTTGACGACTAGCTATAAATAAACCAATGCCTATCAATAGAGCTAAAATAGCAATGATAAAGATTGCATCAGCAACAGTAATAACGTTTATACCAAGTTTTTCAAAACCATTTTCCAGACTAAGACCAATGGTAAAGTCTGTCATGGTACTGCGGGAACTATTAACAACACGTTCTCTGGCAGCATTAGGTAAAGTTAGAAGGGCTGTAGTGTAACCACCAATTAGCATAAAACCGTGATGACCTAGTGAAAGAATGCCAAGAGTGCCGTTAATTAGGTTTAGGCTTACACTGGCTATAGCTAGAATGGCAAAAAGTGCTAGTGCTTGCTCGAGCTTAGCGCTACCAACATTAATAAGACCATACAAGGCTAATATCAGTAATCCTAATGTGAGCAGTGAAAATACAAAGTTTCTTACTTTCCCACCTATGTTTAGACTTATAGTTACTACACCCCAAATAGCAAAAAGAGCTATTATTTGCGGGGTACTAATACGACCTAGCCCAATTAGCCAATAAAGAATGGCAATTAACCCCACTAACATAATTATGGGCAAGACAACCTTTTGCTTTATTCCAGCCATTAAACCTTCTCCGATAGGTCTTCGCCTACAATGCCACTAGGTTTTATTAATAACACTAAGATCATCAGTAAAAAAGCAAAAGCATCCTTAAACTCTGTAAGACCTGCAAAAACTTTGGGTATTTTGGGAAAAATAGCAGTTAAGAAAGTCTCGGAAAAACCAATAATCATACCCCCAATAACAGCACCCCATAAACTACCAATGCCACCAATTACAGCAGCAGCAAAAGCTTTAATGCCCGGTAAAATGCCCATTATCGCTGGTTGATTTAAACTACCAAATCTTAGTCCCCACAAAGCACCCCCAGCTGCTGCCAATATTGAACCCACTAAAAATGTAGTCGCTATAACCTTATTAACGTTTATACCCATCATTTGTGCTACCTCGGCATCTTGAGCAGTAGCACGCATAGCTTTACCTAAACGAGTGCGTTTTACAAAAAGGACTAGGGCTATTACCAAAATAATGGTGACTATAGGGATTACTGCTATAAGCCAATTAGTTCGTACTGTGTTGCCTCCAAGGTCAAAGATCAGGCTGGCTTTAGGGTTAAGGGTAAGAGGATTTTCAAATCCAAACCAACTTAAGTTTAAATTAATAGGTTGTGGCTGAAAAGGTGTAGTGCTTTTGGTAAATACTAAAAGCCCTGCATTTTGCAAGAAAAAAGATACTGCAATGGCAGTTATTAGCGTAGAATTACGAGGTGCTGTACGTAAAGGTTTATAAGCTGATTGATCAATAGTAATGCCTAGTACACCCGTAATTAACATACTAAAAAGTATGGCTAGAACTATGTTGACACTTTGGGTTGTTAGTAGGTAGCTCGAGCCCAAAAGCACAAAGAGTCCCAAGCCCCAAACCAATGGGTCACGCAAACTCCCTCTGGATAACTCCAATAAGCGCATAAACCCATAAGCTATAACTATTCCTAACAAAATAGCAGCCAGTAAAGGATAAGGAGAAAGGGCAAATAAGAAGTAAGTAATAAAAGCCCCTACCATAAACACTTCACCATGTGCAAAGTTTATTAAGCGAATAATACCGTAAACTAATGTGTATCCTAAAGCTATAAGTGCATATAAACTGCCTAGCATGAAAGCGTCGGCAAAGGCACGTACAAAGTAAGCAGCATTAAAACGATCATAGGTACTACTTAGGTACAACATACGTAATCCTATTAGGACAATTATACTCCCAAATATCACCCAAGGGACCCAGCGATTTTGTTTAGACATTTTCTACCACCAAAATGCCCTTCTCTGTACTTGATTTTGGTTAGCGCTTAAAAACATAAAAATAATTTAGTAAGATATTTTAGCATTTGTAGTATTACAGCACAAGATTGCTAAGACTAGCGTTTAAAGTATTAGCTCGGAAATAATTCGCCCTAATATTTAAGGTGTTTTTGCTATACCGTATGTCACAAAAAAGCATTTTGAGAAATTGTCATGCTAAGGAAATTAGACTTTCAATATCAGATCAGCAAATTTTGGGCATACTTTAGAGACATTTAAGGTAATTACTAATCAACCATATATAGGGTAGAAATACTCTTTGTAAGTGCAATACAATGACCTATGTATAGCAAGTACAAATTAAAAATAAAAAAGGGCGGATTTATTTCTCCGCCCTCAGACTTACAAATCATTTATAAGAAATATTCTTATTCTTCGCTTTCAGTATCTTCATCTCCCATAGACTCATCAGCATCTTCACTTTCCATGGAGCCTTCCTCATCACTCATTTCAGCATCATCGCCTTCCATAGAATCTTCCATTTCGCCTTCCATTTCAGCATCGTCACCAGCAGCAGTACTAATACCAAAGCGAGTAACTTTTTCCCAGCCTTGTTCATTATCTGCAGGAACTATATATTCAAAAAAGGCAATAGTGCGGTCAGCAGGCGTGCCATCAGTACCAGCATAGGTAATTTCACCTGAAACACCGGGATAACTTTCAAGGGCCGCTAGTGCATCACGAATCTCAGCAGTACTTGCTTCTTCCCCTGCAGTGTTAATAGCTTCAACCATCACATTCATGCTATCAGCACCTGCTAAGGTAAAACCATTAAAGTCAGCAGCATCTGGATTTAAAGCAGCAAAGTAACCCTCAAAGAAAGCTGCATTTTTTGCTGCTTCACCTTCTAAAACATCAGGCCCACCAAAAGCTGTCAATAAAAAACCATTAAAAGCCTCCCCGCCAGCTACAGGGCACTGTGAATCATCACTAGCATCAGCACCTAATATTTGTTGCTCAAAACCAGCTTCTCTAAGTGCTGTTATAAGGGTAGCTCCCTCAGCACAAAAACCAGAGTAGTAGATTACACCTGCTTCTAGACCTGAAATATCATTTATCTGTGCAGAAAAATCCACAGTGTTAGCAACATAATCAACAACTACAGCTTCACCACCTAAGGCCTCAAGTTCTTCTACAAAAAAGTTTGCCAAACCAAAGCTGTAATCATCATCTTGCTGACGAAAAACTAAAGCACTAGTAGCTCCAAGGTCATTATAGGCATAACGAGCAGCTACTTTACCTTGGAAGTCATCAGTATATGCCATACGGAAAATGTAATCGCCTATTTGAGTTGTAGCAGGGTTAGTTGAGCTAGTAGAAATCATTATTATGCCAGCCTCTTGCAAAACCTCAGCAGCAGGGATGCTCATAGATGAGCTAATAGCACCAAGTACAGCTACTACACCTTCATCTACAAAACGATTAGCACAAGCTACAGAACCTGATACTGTAGTAGCATTATCGCAAACACTAAGCTCAATATTATCTGCCCTTGATTTAGCTAGCGCTGTTTCAATGCCTTGCAAGGTTGTAGTACCAATAGTTGCAAAACGGCCAGAGAGCTCTAAGTTAACTCCAACCTTAACTTGGGCCAAGGCAGAGCTTATAACTAATACTAAAAGCAAAGCAAAAGCTTTTTTCATAATTCACTCCTAAAATTTGTTAACCAATTTAGGCTAAAAGCCTTATGATACCCTAGTATCTTAACTAGGCTTTTGTAGGTTGTCAAACCTTCATTAGTTAAACATCTAAATATATATACCGTTAATGAATTTTTTGTTGGAATTCAAACGAGGTAGTTAGAACAAGTTGCTTAAAATTAGTCATTAAGTTTCCATCATAAAGGTTTAGGAACATCCTTTTTGGATTTCTTAGAAGTCAATTTTTTAGTCCTCTCTCAAAATTTGAGAAAGGACTGGGATGAGGGTTGAATATATCTAAGCTAAAAACCACTTAAAGAATTCACTCCCTCCTAATTAAAGCCTATAAGATAGATTTCACTACTGTACATAACCATTTTACTTCTTTAAAGGTCAAAATAAAGGCTATACTCACTAGGTGTGGTTCGCAAATTAACTTCCTGAACTTCCTCACGCTTAACTTCAAGATAACTTTCTAAAAGATCTTGATTAAAAACGCCGCCTTCAAGCAAGAAATCATGATCTGCCTCGAGTGCATCCAAAGCCTCTTCTAAACTTGTAGGTAAAGTTTTAATTTTAGCAGCTTCTTCTTCAGAAAGAGAGTATAAGTTTTTATCAGTAGACATAGGATCTTCCATACCTTTTTTAATGCCATCTAAGCCAGCCATCATCATAGCTGAAAAGGCAAGGTAAGGATTAGCTGATGGGTCAGGGGCACGATATTCTACACGTTTAGACTTAGGACCACTCGAGTACATGGGTACTCTTACAACTGCGCTACGATTACGTGCTGAGAGTATAAGATTTATTGGAGCTTCATAGCCGGGTACTAAACGACGATAACTATTTACTGTAGGATTAGTAAAAGCAGAAAGGGCAGGGCCATGAGTTAAAAGGCCTGACACATATTGCAGTGCAGATTTTGACAAGCCTGCATAGCCATTCTCATCAAAAAAAGTCGCCTGACCATCTTTCCAAAGTGATTGATGAGTATGCATACCTGAGCCATTGTCACCAAAAATGGGCTTGGGCATAAAGGTAACTGTTTTACCTGCTTGAGCAGCTGTTTGCCTTATAATATATTTATATTTAATGATTTTGTCCGCAACTTTTTTAAGGGTGTCAAAATGCAAGTCTATTTCGCCTTGACCAGCAGTAGCAACTTCGTGGTGCTGCACCTCTACAGTAATGTTGCATTGCTCGAGCTTCATAACCATTTCACTACGTAAGTCTTGATACTTGTCACTTGGTGCACAGGGGAAGTAGCCACCTTTTTCACGTACCCAATAGCCATCACCAAACTCTTGAGGGTTATTATGAGCGTCAACAGCTTTAAGCCTAAAACCGTAGTTATAAGGATCAGTATTAAACTGTACTCCATCAAAAATAAAAAATTCGGCCTCAGGCCCCATATAGCATGTGTCAGCAATGCCCGTTGATCGCAAATATTCCTCAGCACGCAATGCCACTAAACGAGGGTCTTTGGCATACCACTCTCCTGTTATAGGATCTTTAACATCACAAATAATTATTAAGGTCTTATGCTGAGTGAAAGGGTCAACAAAAGCACTCTCAGGGTCAGGCATTAGCAGCATATCTGAAGCCTCGATAGACTGAAAACCTGTAATTGAAGAACCATCAAACCCTAAGCCTTCAGTAAAAGCATCTTCTTTAAAAGCCTCTACAGGCATGCTAAAGTGCTGCCAACGTCCGAATAAATCGGTAAAGCGAACATCTATAAAAGCAATACTTTCTCTTCCAATAAAAGACATAAGGTCATGGGCGTCTTTAAACATAAATAAAACAACCTCCAAAAGTGTACTTTCAAACTATATCTTTAATACTTACAAAGTGTCAACAAATTTCGTGACGACTTGCAAGAAAACATTATCCTTAACATCTAGTTACTTAGCTTTTTCCTATAAATGTCCACAAAATTTTGCCTATAAAACTTCCAGAACCTTGGAAGTTTTCAAGACTTAGGTTACCTAAGGTTTTCCTAATGCACCATGTACATGCACTAGCACTTAATTTACATTGCTGCCTTTTCCTTATGCACATACAAATGTAAATGTATCCAAAGGTTATTGATAGGTAGTTTCCACATTAAGTATTGTGTAATGTTTTATGCTTCGTAATACAATCACCTTGGCAACCAAGGGGCAATTTTAACTTATTAAGATTATTTTTGTAAAGACACTTTAAGTATAGGCAATAGGTAGTACTAGTACTACCTATTGCGTCAGTTTATAAATCTTGCCAGCACTATAACTAGCCAAATAAATTTCCCCTGCTATGTCCTCGCCAAAAGTAGAAATAACAAAGTCAGTATCTTCAAGCAGTCTTGCTATCCAATCATCACTTTCACGACTAGCTGCCCATACACGCCCACTAGAGAAATCAGCATATATATAGCTCCCTTGCAACCCTATAACATCTTGACCACGATACATATAGCCACCAGTAATAGACCGTCCTTCAAAATGAGAGTAGCTCAATATAGGCAAAACTAGTGCACCGTTATTGCAATTAAATATTGGATTAAAGCACTGATCTGCTTCCATAAAACGCCAACCATAGTTTTCACCACCTTTACTAGTTGAGGCTTGAAAATTCACTTCTTCAAATCTATTTTGTCCTACATCGGCAATAAAAAGGTCACCTGTTTCACGATCAAAACTAAAGCGCCAAGGATTTCTTAAACCATAAGCCCAAATCTCTGGTTTGGTGTCACTACTCGAGGCAAATGGATTATCCTCAGGAATACCATAGGGCTCTTCCCTATCAACATCTATACGTAGCATTTTACCCAAAAGGGATGATAAATTCTGCCCTAGATCTCGAGGATCACCACCACTACCTCCATCACCAGTGCCAATATAGAGATATCCATCAGGACCAAAAGCTATTTGCCCACCATTATGGTTACTAAAAGGCTGTTCTATTTGTAAGAGTACCTTTTCTGATTCTACATCAGCTTTATTAGGATCACTTGTTACTTGATAACGAGCTATAACAGTATCGCCTTCATTATCAGTGTAATTCACATAAAAAAAGCCATTTTCACTATACTTAGGGTGGAATGCTATACTTAAAAGCCCTTGTTCACCACCAGATTTAACTAAGTGGCTAATATCTAAAAAAGGCTCAGCTAAAAGCTGACCATCTTGGAAAATTTCAATCTGCCCTGCCTGCTCAGTAATGAAAAGCCTATCATCACCAGCATGAGTTATGGCTACAGGTAAGTTTAAATCCTCTATTAGAAGGGTAAAGTTAATTGCCTGTGCTTGAGGAACACAAGCGTTAACTACACTAAACAAAAAACTTGTAAATACAAGCATAAGAAATTTTTTTTGGCTAGTTTTCATATTTACATTTTAGCGAATTATTTTAATCTTTAGAAAGTAAAAGAGGTTTTAGCATAAATACGCTGGAAGTCTAAATCATCCTCAACACAAAGAATATCAATCACAGTATCAGACATAGGATCAAATTTCTTTTCTTGCCAGCCATTCCTATCACGGTAATACCCTTTTACATATCGTCTACGACTATCAACCAAAATATATGCTTGCAAACTTGGCACACCTTGATAAGCAAGAGCTTTTCATATAAGTCTTTACGTGCAGTGGATTCGCTTAGTACTTCAACAATCTAAATAATCTGTAACAGAAATCTCGTCACAACCTTGTGCAACATTCATTTCGATTGTGATTCTAACATAAACTGAATAACCATAAATAAACGCTCCCAATATATATTGGGAGCGCTAATGTCTCAAGCCTTTTTTGACTCGAGTCTAGATCTAAAAACTAATTACTACTTACTTAACTGTTGTACCTTCACTACCAGCTGGTGCATTAACCTTTAACGCACTACTGTCTCTACCTCTACCTCTATAGTCGTATTCTGAAGTATAGATTACGTTGCCACCAAGTGTTGCACGCACATCATTTACTATAAAGAAGGCCTCACCGGGGTTAAGTACTACGCTAATAGACACACGCTGACGACCTGTACCAGCTGCTTGAATACTGTAATCAGTACCAGCAACTAGTGGAGCTGGTAAACTAGCAACATTACCATTAGTGTCAATATCTGAATCGTTTACCTTATATACTTTAGTGGAAAGTATATCAAAGGTACCACCACTACCACCGGGAGCACGTCCAAAGGTAAAGTCTAGTTGATGACCAACAAGCGCCTCATTTGAGGAGTTCTCGTTTACAAAGTCAGTCCTAAGCTCGAATACATCCCCTTGGTTATACTCAGTAGTAGGAATAAACTCGTCATCGTATATGTCACCTGCTACAGCAACATTAGAAGTTACTCTTACACAATCAGAGTCAGTGTCTGTACCAGCGTTAGAGCTAGTATACCTTGCAACGTCACATGCTTGTTGTGCAGGGAAGCCACTATCAGGAATCTGACTGACTACTGCAAAGGTCGCTGTCCTACCAGCAGGTATATCTATTGTCTTAGGTGCTATAACTTCGCGTCTATCATCTAAGTTATCAGGATCAGAACCATCAGGATCTACTTCAAATACACCCGGTTCATCATCATAGAATGGACCATAGAAGCGTGAGTCAACATAATCAACCCATGTGCCTGCAGGCTCAGCTTGTGCAAGTATATCAGAAAGCAATACATCCTCGGCAGTTACACCACCAGAGCGATTTTCGACTCTAACAAAAGAGATGTACTGTTGACCTAGCTCAACATCAAAGATTTCTGTTGCGTTATTAAAGTTACCGCTTTCGAAGACGCTTTGATTGAATTCATAGTTGGTCTTATCTATAGCCAGTGAGGTCGTGCCAACGCACGCAACATCAAGTGCTATATGGCGATCATGGCTTTCTGAAAACCTACCATCAAATTCACGATGGTTTCTCAAACGACTCACTTGAGTTACATCGTAATAAGCTCTTGCTGTATTACAGAACTGCCCATCTTCTGTAATTCTAACTGTTAGTGTGTAACGTATAGCTTCGCCGGGTTCAAGATCACCAATGTAAGTTAAGCCATCATCTTCATCTAGATCACCATCATAGGCATCTATAGGACCTTCAGCAAAATCTAGAGTACCATCTGAGTTACTATCTGCCACTTCTCCATCGTAACCAAAACGCTCATCAGAGGGAAGTGAATCAAAGAAACAATCTCCACTATCATCAAAACCATCAGCATTATTTGGTGCAGGTCTTGGACACAAGTAATCGGCAATAGCTCCACCTTGAGAATTATTGGGATCTTCCTCATTTAAAACTACTGCTGAAACACTCACTACACGATAGCCAGCCTCTCGTCCACCTTGTAAGACATCTCTAACTGAGAGGTTACGAGCAATGTGGTCACTATTGTTACGAACAGTAATCTCTGCTACAGCATGATCACCTCTACTGACTGTTAGGTTATCAACACGTCTATTACCATCTACAAATTTCTTCTCAACCTCTAAAACAGGCTCCTGAACTTGGAAGCAAGCAATCTTAGTACGCTCATTACGCTCACTATACTCTATATCCAAGAAGCCAAAACCTGTAGCGCCACCTTGCCTTTGGCTTATGTCAACCCCATTAAAGAATCTTCTTTCAATACGATCACGATCATAAGTAAAACGCACATCAGGATAGTCATATTCTCTTGCTGTTAGTGGGAATAGGTAAGCCAAGTTACAGTACTGATCATTAGCTCTATCCGCCTCACCAGCAAATATTAGCTCTAGAGAGGCTCCCGAAGGAATATTTGCAAAGAAATCAAAGCCTTCATAGTCACCATCTGAAAAAGTTCCTGTCTCTAGGTCTATATCTGTTAAATTATTACCCCAAACTGCACCGTAAGCATCATAAATAGCACCAGCTACTGTAAGAATATCCTGCCCATCTAGGAAAGCTTCATCAAACTCTGCAATATCACTATTACGCTCATGTATACTATCGTAAATCTCAGTATCAAGCAAGAATGTACCTGCTCTAATTGGAAGCTCTCTTGAATCAACACCTATTCTAGTCTGTCTGAAAGCTGCCCAATCATTAAGACCTGCAAAACCTGAGAATGGGCCAAAAAATCTTGATGCAATAAAACCGGGATATAAATCAAGATAGTCATCCCAATTTTCACGATCAAAAACTTGGGGGCTTCCACGCTGGCCATAATCTCTTGCTCTTAATCCTAAATAATCCTGATCATCTCCATTGATGAATTCATCGTCATCAACAAAGCGATCTGCAAACATGCTAGGAATACGGTAAACATCTTCAACATTGTTAACAGTAATTAGAGGATCAGTAAAATCATAGGAACTTCCCGGAGGATCTGGATTGGGATTACGAGCCCCACCTGCAGGTGTAGGATTAGGAATACCTTGATCATTAATGGTCACATTCCTAAGTCTCCAATAAGACCAATCATCGTGAGGATCACTGGGATCATCAGGTGCCAAAATAACATCATCTGTTCTTAGGAAATCCCTAATTTTCACGACACCCTGAGCGCAGCCATCGTTTCTTATATTTAACTTAAAGGCAGCATTTTCACCGGGAACAACAATATTATCTTTTAGGGCATCATAGAGTTCTTTTTCAATTTCAAAAACAGGTTTCGGGAAAAATTCCTTGGTCAAGAAGGTCTTAGCAATTTCCGTGCCATTTACAGAAGCTGTAACAAAGATGCGGCGTCTGGCATAGTCATCTGGTGAAAAAAGAGCTATCCATGTAAAACCGTCTCTATCTGCTGATGGTACACCTGTTTCGTTAACAGTAGGGAATTGAACATTCCCTGCAGGAAATTCTGGGTTATCAGCATCTTCAGCGTTGGTGTGGGTGGTAGCTTGTAAGTTATCAATAACACCATCGGCAGCACTTAGCCTCATGGTTCCTTCTGCATAGAAGTTTGCTTGATTACCTGATCCTGTAACTGTTGGAAGTCCGGGACCGGGAGGATAAGCACCGCTAGGAATAATGCTTTCTGTACCACCACGATAAACATCGTTACCGCCATCGAAGTCAGGAGCAACTGGCCATGTCTCTAAGTCATTCTCGAGCTGCCAAATTACCTGAGCACCAGCCACAGGGAACATTGTGTCATCGCCAGACTTTCTATAGCCCATAAATGCAGCGGCAATATTCTGTACATGACAACCATCAATAAGGTTACCATTAGCACTTTCTTCTTTTTCGTCATCTGTAGGTAGACCTGAGAAATCATTTGGGTTAATTCCGCCATTTTCGTTCTCTAACCAAGTTTTGAATACAAAACGGCCTTCCTGAGCAGCAGCAACAATCTCATCATTACTCAATTCAACGAAATTGCCATTTTCAATATAGCCAACGCCCTCAACTGGACCGCCACCGCCGCCGTTACTACCAGCAACGTCAACTCGAGCAAAATCATCACCAATACCTACAAAACCATCAGACTGTAAAACTACGTCATAAGCAGCAGAAAAACCATCGATGCCTTCTGTACGACGCGTTAATGCAGCACCACTTGCTGAAGCACTATCAAAATCAACAGCATCTTCACTTCTATTCCAAGCTAGCAATAGTCTGTTGTCATTAGCGTTACCTTTAAGAGTCCTTGGTTGAAAAACAACACCAGAAGGTGCCAAACCAACATTCATAAGGTTAGCTAAAGCGGCATCAGCAAAGGTTACATGTTGGTCACCATCAATGTCAGACACAATCTTTTCAGTATCAGTGCTACTTGTATTAGACTGAGCTATATCATTAATCTTTACAACATCACTTATACCAAAATCACCGCTGCTATCTGCATCACCTAGTGCAGTATTGACCATAGCAGCATTCAAAGTTATACCGCCAAGGTCAATCCCATCAGAGGCTTGTGAAGCAATACCATTGGCATTAGCAACATTTAAAGAGCCTTCAACTACCCTTGCTTCAGCTCCAGCTGCAGAGGAAGCAAATTGTACTTCAATAGGACCCACGTCTGAGCCATCTAAGCTAAATACTGATATTCTAACCTCACCAGCAACATTGTTAGAAGCAGCTGAATTAACACCACTATCAGTCTTAATCCCTATATACTCTAACTCAGAGTCATGCTTTACTATTGCTTCTAAACCTGAAGCATTTCCGTCATGGTTAATAATGAAACTATAAGGGATTCCCTCATCACTACCTCCTGAACAGGCAACCAAAACCATGGCAAGAGCAAGCATTAGCAAGCTTACTATGCCAAATAACTTTGTTTTGTTCATTAATACTTTCCTTTCCTAGGGTAACTTAAGTTTGAATTAAAACTAACTTCACTAAAGTACAATTAATTTCAACTCAATCATAATACTTAACAAGAAATAAAATCAAACTTTAAAAACTTTGCCTAATCACCTCACAATCTAAATCAATCAGGCATTCTAATAATTCCTTCATCAGGATAATCAATCACGTTTAATCTGTTAAGGACTTTTGCCACAAATTTAGCCAAGCCCAACGTTAAGTAGTATAAACTACAAACCAAGTGAACTTCCTTCTGGCGCATTACCATTGGGTTCAGTACCTACGTTATCTAAAGTTAAAGTATCATTACCATCAGCAATACGCATTACTCTAAAAGTAAACACTTCACCAGACAAAGCTGTTCCTGGGCCAAAAGCAGACCCCCTTACTGCAGAGTTAGCTCCAGTCCAACCACTAATAGTTGTAGCAGTTAATGGAAGCACTTCAAAAATACCACCATTTGAGAAAGCTAAATCAAAATCAAAACCTTCTTTGGTGCCACTAATGTCTTCTGCAACAACAACTATAGTACAAGTATCATTTACCTCAGTAGCATCCTCACATGAATCATTATCACTGTTATTTAAGGCAAATTTTGGTTCAAGTCCTTGGGTACCTTCTGGTAAATTCAAAGTACTTTTCACAATGTCTACAGGGTCACCATTTATAGTAACGTTATCAAGGGTTGCAGTATCTGATCCAGGTCCTACACGCTCTATTGTAAAGGTTACTATTTTTATAGGAGCATTGGCAGTAGGGCCAGTAGCAGAAACTTTACTAGCAGAATTATTAGCTATCCAACCTGTTATCGGGGATGTAGCACTTTGCACAACTAGCTCGAAATTACTATTTTCAAACATAACAGTAAATTCAAAACCATTAAACTCCGTGGTAGATCCTATGAATTCTACCATTATAGTACATCTGTCCTCTACATTAACAGCTGTATTACAACTTGTGGGCTCCATAGCGAAAATAATTGGTGTGTCATTTGGATCAAGAGGGTCAGTACCAGCATCTATCTCATCTTGGTCAGTTGCACCATCACCATCATCATCAGTATCTGCATTGTTTCCTATGCCATCACCATCTGTATCAGTATCTTCATTAGGGTCTAGTGGGAAAGCATCTTCATCATCAGGAGTGCCATCACCATCATCGTCAGTATCTGCATTGTTTCCTATGCCATCACCATCTGTATCGGTATCTTCACTAGGATCTTTTGGGAAGGCATCATCGACATCCTTGGTACCATCATTATCATCATCATCATCAAGACCGTCGGGGCTACCATCACCATCAAAATCACAAGCTGGAACCTCATCACTTGGATTGCAGGGGTCATTATCATCTGGATCAGTAGCTTTTGGAGTACCGTCACCATCTCCATCTAAACTGTCAATACAAGCCTGTACAGTATCATCAGGGTTACAAGGGTCATTATCATCTGGATCAGTACTTGCTGGAACACCATCACCATCATTGTCCACTTTACTGTCAGTACAAGCCTGTACAGTATCATCGGGATCACAAGGATCTTCATCATTTGGGTCAGTAGTTTTTGAAGTACCGTCACCATCATTGTCTATAGTGTCAGTGCAAGCCTGTATAGTATCATTGGGGTCACAAGGATCTTCATCATTTGGGTCGGTAGTTTTTGAAGTACCATCACCATCATTATCTATAGTGTCGGTACAAGCCTGTACAGTATCATCAGGATTACAAGGATCATTATCATCAGGATCCTGTTCACCTGCTGGAAAACCATCACCATCATCATCTCTAATAATGTCAATTTCTAACTTACGCTCTTCCCCCTCACTCTTAACTACGATTTCTACTTTACCTTCAGCTTTAGCTGTTAGTGTATTTTCTCTACCAGTTTCATTTGCTAATTCAGCTTCAGTTACATTAATGGCTGTTGTAGCTAAAGAATTAATTGACCACTCAACTGTAGCTTGACCTTGATCCTCTGGATCTGTCTCTTCAATCACTACCGTAAGAGCAAGAGTTTTACCTATAGCAAGTTCATCTACACCTCCAGCAGCATTGAGTTCAAACCTGTCTAGTGAAATGTTACTAGAGCTACACGCTGCAAGTACCAATAAGAACAAAACTACTAGCAAAATTCCTAAATTTTTGCTAAATCTTCCCATAAATCTAATCCTTTCTCATTAAATAAAGTTCCTAAGTGCCAATTTTTACCTATATACATCATACTCTGAATCCAACAATAAGATAATGATAATGCCATATCATATGAAAGTAACACTGTCACATCTTTACAGCACATCATTACAACTAAAATGCTGAGTATAGTTTTTTAAGCTTAATCCCTGCATTAATCCTGTATAAACCCACACCCAAACAACTTCTTCCTGCCCTAACTCCTTATGATGGATAGTCATACCTAGCAAGGCGTTAATTTCCTAGTAGCCTTTGAGTATCTTTGTTCACATTAAAATTTTCTAATTTAAAGCCTCAGCTTGGTTTTAACTTGCGGCTTTTGGCGATTAATTATTCCCACAGGAAACAATCTTTAGCAACCCACTTCTGTTGTATTTTGGCTGTGGTTCCTAAACCTTGCGAGGGCTTTTGTGCTGTAATTGTATTCCTTATGAGTCATCCTTTAAAGTTATTCTCACACACTTAATCCTAACCTAGTCAACCTCCTATTTATAAATAGATACTAACAAAAACTATCCAATAAGTTACTCAAGTCAACCTTTTCTATAGTGATGACCAACTAAATAAATAACATAAAAAACCACTTAAAAAGTTTAACATCAAAAGTGATTTTATGTATACATAAAAAACTACCTTATCTTTATAGTACTAACCTATATGACGTAGGTGACAGGAATTTCAACTTAATATTTACTAATTCCTATCTACTAAAATTAAGTGTATGTCATTAAAGCTCCGCCTCTCGCTCTTTTATGGTTTATTTTTAATGCTAGTATTAAGCACCGTTGCAGTGGTAGTATATAAGCTAACAGAAAGGTCTTTGCTAAACTCATTAGAAGAGCGTAGTCGTCAATCTCTTAATGATTTAGCGCAAGGAGAGGAAACACTTACAGCACTAAGACGCTTGCCGGGAGACACCTACTTTGAAGCTGTGGTTTATCCTGCAGATATATTACCTTTAGATAAACCTAGTGATTTCAAAAATGGCTTTAAAATATCATTGCCTATAGATCCTAGTCGAAAACGTCCCAACCCTACAGAAGATAAAGTTTTCCAACTCTTAACCATTAACGACTATGAAATTTTACATGAAAATGACATTGTTTCTACCAAAGTTGTCCTTAACAATGGTGAGACTTTATTAGTTATGGCAGTTGCTGGTTGGCTTGAAAGCTTTGATGTAGAACATCCCGCTATTTTTTTAGTGGGTGTACCTGCTAGCAGCGTACAAGGCACACTCCAACAACTTAAAAGAAGCTTGCGGGAAACTATAATTATAGCCTTTGTAATTTTTGTACTTAGTGTTTGGTTACTTTCAGCTCGAGTACTTTCACCTCTTAGGCGTATAACCAAAGCAGCAGAATTAGTTACCTCTAAAGATCTATCCCAGCGTGTACCCGTACCTAAAACTCGTGATGAATTAAGCAAGCTTGCCTTAACTATTAATCTTATGCTAGGACGCTTACAAGAATCTTTTGAAACTCAGCGTCGTTTTACTGCTGATGCATCACACGAATTACGTACACCTGTAACTGCTATTGCAGGCCATGCTAGTTATTTAGTTAGGCGCACCAAGCTTAATGCTCAACAGCTAGAATCATTAAAAGTGATTAAAGAAGAAAGCGACCGTATGGGTAAAATGGTTAATGATTTGCTCGAGCTAGCAAGAGCAGATGCTGGCTTTGAAGTTGCTAAAGACCCTTTAAATCTAGTTGATATTCTAGAAGACGTTAGCAGAGAAATACAACCGGTAGCAGGTGACACAAAAATCATCACCTCTGCTCCTGAACCTATAATGGAAGTTCTTGGTGACAATAGTCGCTTAAAACAAGTGGTTCTCAATTTAGTGCAAAATGCTTTAAATGCAGGAGCAACTCAAATTTCCCTTTCATTAACAAAAGTAAAGTTAAAAGATAGTAACAAGATCTGTTTAGAAGTATTAGATAATGGGCCGGGCATCCCAGAACAAGCTATACCTCATTTGTTCGAGCGCTTTTACCGTGTTGATGGTGCACGTTCAACCCGTGGCAATGGCAGTGGATTAGGACTTTCTATAGTCAAATGGATTGTGAATCAGCATCAAGGAAGTGTTTCTGTTGAATCTAAGGTTGGTGAGGGAAGTGTTTTTACTATCCTTTTGCCCGCACACATAGAGAAAAATTCAACTGATCATTCCTTAATTGATCTAAGGCCAAGTCTTGCTGCTTCATAGCAATACATATACATACATAAGGGTTCAAGGTTTTGAACCCCTACAAACCCACAACACAAAATTTACAGTAGATTCTTTAGGATTTGGGTAGGGGTGTATTGAATACGCCCCCACGTTAGGGTATTTTTTACAAATCAGTCAAAATTCTACTGGCCGTTGTTGGATCTATTACTAGATGTACTATTAGAAGGTTTATTACTCAAGCCTTTAGATGGTTGTCCCATAAGACCACCAACATCTAACAAGAAATTACCTTCAGAAGGAAGCATAATGGTTTGAATAGACGGAGCAAGCTTTTGGGCAATTTCAAGCTGAATAATTTCAGGGTTTTCACGAATGGCCTTACCACGTAAACTCAAAGCTTCAGCCTCACCTTGAGCCCTAGCTATGGCTGCATCTCGCTCACCTTCCGCTATAGTCTTAGCGCGTTTGGCAGCAATCTCCGCTTGTAATTTACGGTTTTCCTCAATTGCCACTTGTTGCTCCGCTGTTTGTTTTTGCTCAATAGCCTCGCTAACTGACCTAGGGATACGTACATCACGTAAAAGCACTTCTATCAAAGTAATATTAGCTTTCCCTAAAGATTCATCTAGGGCTGAAGTAATGTCTGACTCCAAATCAGTTCTTCTCGTACTAATAATATCAACAGCTCTATATTTAGCTACAGCATTTCGAATAATAGAACGTACTTGGGGGCGAATTAGTATAGTTTGATAATCTCCATCTTTGCCGAGAGTCTGATAAATAGTCGATGCTTGATCACGAATAATTTGGTAGCGAATAGTAGCATCAATGCCTATAGATAAACCTTCTTGCGATAATGCATTAATGTCATCATTATTCTCTGAAGCAAAAGTTAATTCCTGTTCTCGAGCACTAAATTTCTCTATCTGCTGTAAAACAGGCAAAATTATCTGCAAACCTTCGCCCCTTTCTTTATCTTGTACTCCTGAAAAAATGTTAAAAACCACTCCTACTTGACCTGCACCAATAATTACAAAGGCCCTTGAAAGTATCGCTATAGAAATACCCACAATGGTAAGAAGGACTCCCAAACTCCCTAATCCCCCTTGCTGTCTTTGAATACCTTGTACCAACAAAGCTAGCCCAGCAATAACAATGGCAAAACCAATTAATGTCAAAAGTCCCATAAAATGAACCTCCTTAGGTCATTACTTATCATTCTAAAAATTTTGTTGCTTGAAATCTCAATTTAGTAACTAGAAGCTAGTAGCCAGTAACTAGTAGGGTCTTGTATGCTAACTACTAATTACTGGCTACTTCTAACAAGAATTATTCACAAAAGTCTTTATAAGTATAGTTCTTCTGGAGCAAAGCTCTTCCTATAATTTGCATTAGGCCTGTGCTGGTTGCTCAACAGGAGTATTTATTGGGGGTTTAGTGTCACTATTTTTGGCTTTTCTCTTAGCCTCGAGCGCTTGTAAACCACCAACTATAGTCATATCTAAGGCATCATCTAAATTATTTGTTGGATGATACTCCAAACTACGTCTTAAGTGCAAAGGAATGTCTCTCAAATCAGGATAATTCTTTTCAGGAAATAAAACATGCTTAATACCAGCACGCTTTGCTCCTAGAATTTTTTCTTTAAGTCCACCAATAGGCAACACACGGCCACGCAATGTTACCTCGCCAGTCATGGCTATATCTTTACGTACTGGCACACCAGTCAGGGCACTCACTAGTGCAACAGTTATAGCAACGCCAGCACTAGGCCCCTCTTTAGGTATTCCTCCTGCTGGAACATGAACGTGCATCTCAAAATTATCGAGTACCTCTTGAGGAATAGCAAATCTCTCAGCATTACCTTTAATGTAAGTAAGAGCAGCCTGCGCAGACTCTTTCATAATATCACCAAGCTGTCCCGTAAGAACTAAGCCTCCTTTGCCGGGTGTTGTTGAAGCTTCCACAAAAAGAATGTCCCCACCTACAGGTGTGTAATACAAGCCTGTAGCCAAGCCGATTAAGTCTTCTTCACTTTCACTTTCAGGAGTATGCTTTTCAGCTCCCAAGTAACTTTCTAAGCTTTTTTCAAAGACTTTTACACGCTTTTTATTCCCTTCAGCAACTTGCCTCGCTGCTTTGCGTACAACTGTACCGATTGTTCGCTCGAGGTTCCGAACTCCTGCTTCTCGAGTGTAGGAACTAATAATTTTTGTTAAGGCACCATCACTAATAGTAAATTGTGTACTTTTAAGACCATTTTCTTTGATTTGTCTATCGATTAAGTAACGCTTAGAAATCTCAAGTTTTTCTTGCTCTACATAGGAATTAAACTCGATATTTTCCATTCTATCTAAAAGAGGCTCGGGAATATTTTGTACATAGTTAGCTGTAGCAATAAAGAGCACTTCTGACAAATCAAATGGTACTCCCATATAATGATCCACAAAGGTGTTATTCTGAGCAGGATCTAAAACTTCTAGGAGTGCAGAAGAAGGGTCACCTTGGTAGCTCGAGCCCAGCTTATCAACTTCATCAAGCAAGAATACAGGGTTTTTAGTACCTGCTTGCTTCAAGCCTTGGACAATCCGTCCCGGCATAGAGCCTATATAAGTACGGCGATGCCCTCGAATATCTGACTCATCACGAGCCCCTCCTAAAGAAATGCGTACATATTTGCGGTTTAAAGACCTAGCTATAGATTTAGCAATCGACGTCTTACCTACCCCCGGAGGCCCTGAGAAGAGCAAAATGGGACCTTTATTAATCTCACTTATATTAAGGTCAGAATCATCTTCAACAGATCTATCGGCCTTAAGTTTTCGCACCGCTAGAAATTCCAAGATCCGGTCTTTGACTTTTTCTAAACCATAATGATCTTGATCAAGAACTTCACTAGAATTATCGATATCCAGTTGATCTTCACTACGAACATTCCAAGGGAGTTCAGTAATCCAAGTGAGGTAAGTACGAATTACCGAAGCCTCAGCAGAATCAGGATGCATTCGGGCTAAACGATTAAGTTCACGATCAGCCTCTTTCATCACTACTTCACTCAGCTCCAGTTGCTCGAGCTTTTCACGGAACATCTCAATTTCATCATCAAAGTCTTCATTTCCTGACAGTTCACGTTGTAGAGCCTTAATTTGTTCTCGTAAGACATACTCACGCTGGTTGCGATCAATCTCTTCTTTAACTTCACGCTGTAAGCGCCTCTGGGTTTCTGCAAGTTCTAGCTCAGTATCCATAAGCACCAAAGCTTTGCGTACTCTTTCAGACAAAGAGGCTATTTCTAAAATAGCTTGCTTATCTTCAAGCTTAAAATCAAGATGATAAGCAATATAATCAGCAAACTGTCCCGGGTTATCTATATTCATTATAAAATGGGCTACTTCATTATGAATGTTGTGAGCAGACTCTATCAAATTAGCAAACTTGTCTTTTAGCTCTCTAAAAGAAGCTTCCAAAACTACTTTGTTCCCCTCATTGGTATTGAAAGGCGCAAGATTAGCATATAGAACACCATCTTCTTCATCTTGCGAGTAGTGTTTTATATTAACTCGAGCAAAAGCTTGCACTAGCATTTGAATATTACCATCATGACTTTTCTTCATGCGCAAAATATTACAAGCTGTACCCACTCTAAAAAGGTCCTTTTGCGAAGGAGTTTCAACTTCACGGTCTTTTTGGCTAACTATGACAATAACCTTATTTTGATCTAGTGCTACATTAATAGCACGTATTGAAATAGGCCTACCAGCATCAATAGGCATAACCATTGTAGGATAAAGCACCGAACCGCGTACTGGACACACGGGAATAGCTTTATCATAAATATCATTGATCATTTTTCTTCACCTAAATTCAAATACATTTAATAAATCAAACTACAACCAACAAAAAATCTTTACTTTAATTAGTATATTACAAGCAGTTAGTAACTATAGCTATAATAGTTGTTAGCATGCTTAATAGACTTATAATATTTTTGATAATTCTTTTGCTGAAATTTCTCCAAATCTTCTTTGAACGCTTCTATAAAATCTTAGCATAGTATTGTCAAGTTTAGTACTATTAAATGTAGTAGATTGCAAGTTAGATTACATAGAGTAGTTTCTAATGTAAATATCTTGTTATTATATAAGAATGGGAAATTATACTAGTTTATATATAGGCTTTTTGATAAGGCTATATCTCTTTCCAAACTAAAGGATTCGTTATTGTTCATTGTTCTAATAAAATTATATTGAGGTAAAATTCTATGACAACATACTTTGTGAAGCTACTATCATCTACACCCTTTGACAAAATTCCTACAACTACTGATAGAATCGTCCAAAATCTTGCAGTTAATCCCTTAAAAGTTGAAAACCTTCTGAGTAAGGGCAAAGGGGGAGTTGTCAAAGCTAGCTCATTAGCAAAAGCAGTTAAACTAGCCTATGTTTTTCGTAAAGCAGGTGTCTTAGTTGAAGTTGTGTCACAAGAACAACCACTGCCCTCAATTACCTTAACTGCAGTACCCGTAGTTGTACAAAAATCAATACCTCTACCTCCTTTACACCGTTCATCAAATTTTCTCTTAGATACAGCACAACGTCCACTTTGGCGTAGGATACCGGGTTTCCGCTCAGGCAGTGGCACAATTTTTGCTTCCTTGGCCTATGTTTTGCTCATTGTTCTATTGTTAGCTAGCTCTATTAATTCTCTAAATAAATCAAGCTTTTTTAGAAAGGCAGTATCTCAACAAGTTATTGCCACTAATAATATACCACTTCGAGCTGCAAGGGCTTCAATATTTGAACCAAGCATGCTTAAGTTGCCACAACTTAATAACTTAACAAGCACAAATACCAGTACAGATACCAATATAAACACTAGCACAGACGTCAGTGCTGAACAAACTACAAATAAATTAGACGATTTTTTTGACTTAGAAACTTCGCCTCTTAGAGATGGAACACCTAGGACTCTTGGTACAGGTATTAATGGTATGTCTTTTCTTGAGTTTATTGGTGAGCGGGATAACCTTAATACTGCAACTATATTTATAGAAACAAGTACAGATGACAAGGAACTTAATGCTGAGAATTTCTTACTAATGTTTCTTTTTACTAAAAGCTTAGCTCCAGAATGGCAAGACAGTCAGCAATGGCTAATAGACAGTGTTCCTAAGCTTTTGACTGCTCCTAAAAACAAAATTAGTACAGTTGTTGGCAGTAAGGTAATTGATTTAACAGCTATACCAAAAACAGCTGTACTTTCCCTATCTTTCAATTTTTTACAATAATTTAGCATAACAGCTACAATACAAGGCAAACCTCCTAAATTCCCTTAAAATAAGGGGAATTTATTATTTTCTTCCAATGCAACCCTCACTGCACTTACCCTGACAGGGTTCCCTTTGCCCTACCCTTTTTGCTCTGCTCTAAGACAAACTAGGACAGGCAATGGTAAGCCCATACAAACATCCATCAAACATTTACAAACTTGGTGCACATAGGTAATTAATGTTATAATAAGGCAATATGGATAGGGGGTTTCTTACTTCAATCACCCAATTTTTGTTGGAAGAATTTCTAAAAAAATAACTTACTTTCAACAAAGCCATTGACAGGAAATTTATAGTAATAACAAACTCCCACTTATCAAAACTCTCTTTATTGACTGCTAGCTGCTTTCAGTTTTTTTTGACAATAAAGTCACACAGAATGCCAATGGAGGATTCCTTTGAACGAAGGTCAAGTTGTTTCAGTTAATATCACCAATGAAATTAAAACTAGTTTCATTAACTATGCTATGTCAGTTATTGTTGACCGTGCCTTACCTGATGTACGTGACGGTCTTAAGCCTGTACAGAGACGTATTCTCTACGCCATGCACCAAGAGGGCTTAGCTAGTAATCGCAAGCATTCCAAGAGTGCTGGGGTAGTTGGTGAGGTCATAAAAAAATACCACCCCCACGGCGATACTGCCATCTACGATGCTATGGTACGAATGGCACAAAGCTGGAATGTGCGCTACACCCTAGTGGATGGACAGGGTAATTTTGGTAGTATAGATGGGGATCCACCAGCAGCCTATAGATATACTGAAGCACGCATGACCCCTGTAACAGAGGTCATAATGGTTGATATTGACAAAGAAACTGTCAACTTCAAACCTAATTTTGATGACACCACTGTTGAGCCCGAAGTTTTACCTGCTGCTGTACCTAACATGTTAATAAATGGTGCATCAGGCATAGCTGTGGGCATGGCTACTAACATAGCTCCTCATAATCTTGGAGAAATTGTTGATGGGCTTATGGCTCTAATTGACAAACCTGAGCTTGATCTAGAGGGACTTATGAATTATGTCAAGGGTCCAGATTTCCCTACTGGGGGAATTATGGGACAGCAAGGAGTCCATCAAGCCTTCGCAACGGGGCGTGGAGGCATAAAACTTCGAGCTAAAGCTAGATTTGAAGAGCGTAACAATCGTAACACTATTGTGGTAACAGAAATACCTTATCAAGTTAATAAAGCTTCATTGATTCAAAATACTGCCATTTTGGTACGTAATAAACGTATTGAAGATATTTCTAATATACGTGACGAGTCAGATAGGCAAGGTATGCGTATTGTCTATGAACTAAAGCGCGGAGCAAATGCTGACATGGTTCTGAATCAGCTTTATAAATACACTGCTCTACAAAGTACTTTTAGCGTTAATAATCTAGCCATAGTTAATGGTTCTCCAAGGGTACTTTCTCTTAAAGAGTCGATGAGGCTCTTTTTAGATCATCGCTCTGAAGTGATAACTCGCCGTACTGAGTATGAGCTACGCAAAGCTAAAGAACGCACACACATTCTAGAGGGCTACCTTATTGCTTTAGACCACCTCGATGAAGTAATTGCTCTTATTCGCAGCTCTAAAGACGGCCCTGAAGCCAAGTCTGGCTTAGTGCAGCGTTTTGAAATGAGTGCAATTCAAGCACAAGCAGTGTTAGACATGCGCTTACAGCGTTTAACTGGTTTAGAGCATGAAAAAATCACTAAAGAATATAACGAAATTAAATTGGAAATTGCTCGTTTAGAAAAGATTTTAGGTGATAAAACCGAACTTTGGAAAGTAATTAAAAAAGAACTTAAAGAGGTGAAGAAAAATTTTGCTGACGTACGTCGTACACAAATTACTGACCTAAGTGACACGATTGAGAAAGAAGATTTAATTGCGGAAGAATCAATGGTAGTTACGCTCACTCGAGGAGGCTATATCAAACGTACCCCTCTAACCAGTTACCGTGCTCAGCTAAGGGGTGGGCGTGGCTCAACAGCACAAAAGCAAAAAGACGATGATGATAACTCGCATTTAATTGTAAGTAGCACACACAATTACTTACTCTTCTTTACAGATCGTGGTCGTGTTTACCGCGAAAAGATTTATGATTTACCAGAAGCTGAGCGCAATGCTAGGGGCTCCCACCTAAGCAACATTTTACCTTTAGAGAAAGAAGAGAAAGTTTATACTGTCTTATCAATTAATAGTTTTGATATGGAGGGTTCTTTTGTTTTTGCCACTCGCAAAGGCATTGTAAAGAAAACTTTTATACGTGATTATGCCAATATCAATACCTCTGGCCTAGTAGCCATTAACTTAATTGAAGGTGATGAATTAGTGGCCGTATGCATTGCCGAAGGGGATTCAGATATTGTGTTAGCTACTAAAAAAGGGAAATCTATTCGCTTTCATGAGAATGATACTCGCAATCAAGGCCGTGCTACTCAAGGAGTAAAAGGAATCAAATTAAAAGGCGATGACGTAGTAGTAAGTCTAGCACTTATTCATGCTGAACAAAAAGAAACTGCTGAACTTCTAGTTGTAGCAGAGCATGGTTATGGCAAGCGTACTGTCTTAAGTGAGTACCCAAGACAAGCAAGAGGTGGGCAGGGCGTTATTACTCTAAAAGTCACTGAAAAAACAGGTACATTAGTGAGCTTAAGCAATGTGCAAGGTGATGAAGAACTACTAGTACTTTCAGAAGGTGGAGTACTTATCCGCACTCATGTGAGTGAAATAAGTTCTTATGGCCGACCTTCTCAGGGAGTTAAAATTATGCGTTTAAGTAATGGCGATAAAGTAGTTGCAGCCAAGGTCATGCTTGATGAGAGTAAGCTCGAGGCTATAGAAGAAGTAGGGCAGGCTTGAATCCCTTCCTACAGGAATAAGTTCTATTCTAGCGTTTTGTAGAAAATTTGTCGATGTAAAAGCTGTGTGGTAAATTTGATATAACTATGGTAGAAGAATCCCCATCTATTATAATTATGTTTGTCACATTAATCTTGGGTTCTTTAAATTTCTGTGACGCACCCGAGCTTAATACTTCACCACCTGAGATTGATGGTGAGATTTTAGAGATGATCTTCTCTGCACCAAGTGAAGAGCTATCAGAAGCTGAGATTGCTTTAACCTTGAGTGTACTCGAGCAGCGCCTAGGTTCCCTAGCAGAAATGCACTGGCTTGAAGATGGTCATTTCCTGCTGGTATTACCCTCATCTAGTTCTGATGTAAAAGAATTAGTCATTAGGATGGCAACCCAGCAAGGAAAGTTGGAGTTCCAATTTGTAAAAGAAAACTCTGCTACAAATCAAGAGCTTTATAAAGATGATCTCGAGCCTAGCATATTTACTACTAATATTGTCATTAATGCAGCTGCTTATTTAGATGACTACTCAAATGCAACTGTTTCTTTTGACATTTTGCCAGAGCATCAAGATAGTTTTGCTGAATTAACAGAGGCCAATATCGGTAGACGCTTGGCAATAACAATAGATGAAGAGGTACTTATGGCTCCAACGATTCATGGTTCTATTAGCGATAGTGGGGTAATAGTAGGATCATTTGATTTAGAAGAAGCGCAAGATTTAGCTAGAATGCTTAACTCAGGTCCCCTGCCCTTTCCACTAACCTATGAAGAGGTCTATAACGTACCTGAGTAACGATATATAAAGTAAAAACCTATGCCTTTCCTTTTCAAAAAAATTTTCTTTTTATTCTTTCGGCATTCTCTTACACAAAACGGTACTAGAGCCAGTGGACATAGGCGGTGTAAGTAGTTGGTTGGGGATTTTTGGTGGGGGGCGGTTAAATACTCCAAGGTGCTTGGATAACGCTTTGTTTGACTTTCGTAGGTGAATTCCCATATTTTTATCTAATGACTTTCTTTTATGGGTTTATCTTTGGAGTTATCTTCCTATTTGTATTTAGAGCACTCTTCCTACATTTTACTAAATCAGCAGCAAAAGTAGTCGAAGAAAAGTGGTTGGAGTATTTGGAGGGGGGTACAGGAGATTTCTTTCGAAGAAAAGCTACAGACCCTAATAATCGACTCTATAAGGTGTACTCAGAGTTTATAAAGGTTATTTCTATAGCTGCCCAAGAATCCCAATTGCGACGATTATATCCATTTAACGGCCATTTTAATTTTTTTTTCAGTGGTTGCACAAAGTATCCATATACGGATGATCTTCCCTATATTGAAGTATGTATGGATGGGTCATGTAATGTTTACAACCGTTCTAAAAGTATTTATTCTGACGGGCAAATCCTAGCTAAAGGTTGCGATGCTTTTGAGGCGGTTCAGTTTATTATCAAACACATACCACCAGATTATGGGCCAGTAGTTCTTGGGACGGCTAAGAAGCATGCAAGATTAAAGAAGCTATCTGATTAGGGTCAAGTTCTTAATGTAGCAAAGAAGGTGATTATCATGCAACAATCTAGCGGCACAAAAATAATGAACGACCTAATAGAAGTCTTAAACGAATCAGAGATTCCCAACCCCCTCAGACACGACATCTATCGCAAGATGATCGGTTCTTTGGAAGAAGAGGGTAAAAACCAAATTGATATGAAAGGACTTCCATCAGGTAAGTACATTATAGATGCAGGAGGCCCTAGAAAAGAATTCTACTGGTCAGAAAATACAGGATTGAAAGAAGAATAACTCATAGGATTATTTGTCACTTATGTCTAGCAGTTCAATATTAACTGTTATCTATTCAGCAACAGGGAAATTCTGAGTGGCTCACACAAAACCAAAACATTAGAAAAAGCATTAATTAAGTTTTGCAGCTTGACTATAACCCATAGCAACTACACAATACAGACATGAGCATGTTTATAGACGCAGGCTCAGATGGTTATGGCAGCGATGCAGAAAAGCTAGTCTTTGAAGCAGTAAAAAGTGCTTTTGCCAAACGTGATGCTATTGGTTACCGCGAATATACACTTTTTGTTAGGCAAGGGAATGTACGCAAGAAACCCGATATTTTAGTGGCTGATCAATATCTAGGCATCATAATCATTGAAGTTAAGGGTTTTAAGATTGAGGATATTCACGATACCAATGGTCCTGTGTGGACTTGTTCTAGTGGCTATAAGGAAACAATTAACCCCTATGAACAGGCTGAAAATCAGTTGTTTGCACTGCTCGAGCAATGCGAAGCTGAACCAATACTTAAAGATGTTATTTGTGGTCGGGTTTTGGTTAGTTTGCCTTTCATTAACTCTGATGACTGGTTAAACCAAGACTTTTTTTCAATAGCTACCCCTCCTATTATCTTCGAAGATAATTTAAGTCCTAAAAGTTTATTTAACACTATCTGTGATGCAGAGCTTTCCCATGCAGGGCGCACTTTGAGTGATGAGCAATGGCTAGCCTTAAAAAGCATGATTGGTGTTGGAGGGCACATACGTGAAACTTCTCAACAAAGACCTACTGAGTCAAGGAAAAGTAGGTCACGTGTAGTTGCTGAATCTCGTGAGGCTATTTTGGGTATGGATGTCCAGCAAGAGAGAATATCTAAGCAGATTCCTCCGGGTTTACAAAGGATTCGGGGTATTGCTGGGTCGGGCAAGACAGTCTTACTAGTGCAAAGAGCCGCACACATGCACTTAGAGCACCCAGATTGGGATATTGCCTTTGTTTTTTATACTCGTAGTCTTTACGACAGCATAATACGTCATTTAGACAAAACTCTGCGCCGCTTTACTAGTGGCGAGATTGGTTATGAACCTAAAAATCAGAAACTGCGTGTACTTCATGCTTGGGGTAGTGCTAAACAAGAGGGCTTCTATAGCCTAATAGCAAAAGCCCATGACATAAAACCTAAAGCAGTTAAAGATATACCTGAAAACATAGCTTTTCATGACAAATTTGCTTGGATAGTACATGATTTACTTGCAACCCTTGAAGAGCAAGACAAGGTGCTAGATCCTCTCTTTGATGCCGTAATTGTTGATGAAGGGCAAGACTTAGTAGCCAATCTTAAATTTAAAGATAAACAGGCTTTTTACTGGTTAGCCTATGAAAGTTTAAGACCTTTTAGCGAAACGGAATCTCATTTAAGACGTTTAACTTGGGCCTATGACGAAGCTCAGAGCCTCGACAACTTAAAAGTGCCTGTAAACAAAGAACTCTTTGGTGAGGAGTTAAGTGGTCTTTTGTCTCGAGGAGCAAAATACAAAGGTGGTGCTAGTAAAAGTGAAGTCATGCACGTTTGTTACCGCACTCCAGCACCTATCCTTAGTGCTGCACACGCGCTGGGCATGGGGCTTTTGCGAAAGGAAGGCATGGTAACAGGTATAACCACAGCTAAAGAGTGGAAGGATATTGGTTATGAAGTCACTGGAAGTTTCCGTGCTGGACAAGAAGTGACTGTACACAGACCAGAGAAAAATGCACCTAATGTTATCCCTAAATTTTGGGAAAAACCTGTCTTCCATTTTGAAACTTTTAGGACTAGGGCTACTGAAGCTCAAATAGTGGCCCAACGCATTGCCAAGGAAATAGAATTAGAGAAGCTCGAGCCTAGCCGTGATCTACTAATTATCTTACTAGGCAATCATTTTGAAATGACTAGTCAGTTGCAAGTTGTAGCTGGTGCATTAAGAGAGCAAAACATTCACTACTACTTACCCACTATGCCTAGAGAAAACATCCTTAAAGTAGATCATTTTTCTTTAGAAAAGCGTAATAAGTTTTGGCATGATGGAGCTGTTACCTTGACTGGGGTGGCTCGAGCCAAAGGCAACGAGGCTGAGGTAGTCTATGTTTTGGGCCTTGATTATATTGCCCACCGCGAAAGTGACCCCAAGGCTCGTAACCAGCTTTTTACTGCTATGACTCGAGCTAGAGGGTGGTTGCATTTGAGTGGTGTCGGTAGGAATTCATTTTATGATGAAGTAAAGCAGGTGTATGATGCTAATGGTAGTTATACTTTTACCTTTAAGCGTCCTGTGCGGGTGATTGATGAAGTTTAATTTTATAATCACTAATCCTCTTCAGGATTAACTAAGTAGCTTAATACATTTTTCTTTAGTTCACTTTCTGGAGGCCTTCCCTCAAAATCCCTATGTGTGTAGACCCAAAGCAGATCAACTTCTTCTGCTTCAATCCTGACTAGATATATTAGCCTTCCTAAAGAAGCACTGCCATCAAGCTTAGGCATATCAAAGTACCACTTCCTTAACTGCTCTTTTTCTTGGGCTGTACCTTTAGGAAAAGGCTCAGGCTTACTTCCCTCAACTTCATAATCAACCTCGCAGCTGTCTATAAACCAATTTATTAAAGACATAAACTCCTTACCTCCTTTTTTATCTTTTTTGTAATGGCTTTTTATAAGTTTTTTAAGGGAGATTCTAAATTTCTCTGTATGTTTGATCGTAAAGCTCATCTAGCCACTTATCTGCACTGCCTTGCTCAATTGTCTCTAAACCCTCCTGATTATGTACAATCTCATCTAAAGCATCACCTAATTCAGCTTGATAGTCTTTATTACTGCGCTCTATATAGTCTGTGTACTTAGAAAACATATTCTGTAAGCTCTTGCTACCCTTACTGTATTCAGTACTATATGTGTTCAGAACCTCATCTAACTGCTTGTAAGCTTGATGTATTTGACCATCGCTATCAAATTTTTTTACTAAGGGCTTAAGGTTAACAATACTTTCCTTAGTAGGCACCTTGATTTTTCTCCATGCGTCCCTAATCTTATAAGCGTTCTCAACAGATGATGTGGCTGCATACATTGGCAATAAGCGAATAACTTCAATATCTTTTTCAAGTGACAGAGCTAATAATTTTAACCAAATAGTAAAGTTCTTGGCAAACTGCTGTCGCTTTTGTTCTGTATTGATTTGACCAGCCACAGCTAAATAATCTTCTTGGTTTTCAAATAAGCTGTAAAAATCTGTGGCATACATAACTTCTATTATAGCAATTTTTGTCAAGCTAGCACAAAACTAAGCGCAGAACTTAAACCATTACGCCAATTGACCCAATTATGTCCAGCATTACGTTCTTGATACTGGTAATCGTAACCTTTTTCTTTAAGAACACCAGCAATATTGTTATTAATTTTATAAAGCCACTCCAAGGTTCCTGTTTCACAATACCAGCGTAAAGGCTTGGCTTCTTTATGTTTAAGTTGCTCGAGCACCCAAGAGTGCTCACTTCGGTAGTAATTCTTATCTTCAGGCGAACCTAAAAATGCTCCTGATTGAGTAATTATGCTCTGAAACATCTCAGGATTCTCCCAAGCTAAAACACTACTTACTAATCCACCTAAACTTGCCCCCATAATAATTCGCTCATCTGTACAAGCAAGATTTGCCTCAGCATAGGGAACTACCTCTTCAATCATAAACTGTCTGTAAGGGAGGAAGTAAGAGTATTCACGCTCTCTATCAACATCTTCAATAAAAACTATATGGGCAGGACGGATCTTTTTTTCTAAAATTAATTTTTCAAGCACAAGGTGAAGCTTAGCAATACGGTAATAGGCTACGCCATCTTGTACATAGATAATGGGTAAAGCTTCATGCTCGTGGTTCAAAGGTGTATAGCTAGTTATTCGCCGCATTTGCCCAAGGTGCTGGGATTCTAAGCGGTAGCGAATTAGTTTGTTTTCTTGAATGTCTTTAATTTGGCTGTAGGGATCGGGTTTGTAGTTTGAGGTGGTTAGGGCTCGAGCAGCAGGATACCAAGGGTTAGCAGCTATATTATCGTTTTTAGGGTCAGCGTGTTGCTTACCATCTGCATCTAAAAAGGCATACTCAAAGTAGGTGTTTTCAGGAAGTTCTATTTGCCAAAGGCTACTTGGGGCAACTTTACTTACAGGTTGGGGGTTTCTATTCCAATCGCTAAAGTCTGAAATAATGTGTTTAGCCCATGAAGGAACTTCGATATTAACTTGCATGCTATAATTATAAGGCTAATAAGCATGAACCTTTAGAGCACAGTATCTCTCCATATAAATGTCCAGATAAGTACTTGCTATATCAACACGCAAGGAATGTCATCCTGAGTGCAGCGAAGGATCTCCCATGCGTTAATGCCCTTTGAGGTTCTTCGTCATTATATTCCTCAGAATGACATGCCTACAGAGGGAGTTTTCCTCTAGGGAAAAGGTTCTTCCGAGCACTATAGCAATTCTATCTGTATAATTAATCATGATTATTTGGAAGTTTGACCAATGCTTACAGGAGTATGACCTAACACCAGCTCAAGTTGAACGCAAAATCATACGCCTTGGTTATGAATTTGGTGCAAAAACCATCTACCGTTTTACGGGTGCTGGACCAACTAATATCAATAAGGGGAGTCTCGAGGCAATACTTACAGCACTAACAAGTCTTACAAAAATACCAGTCACAATCAATGATCTTATAGAATTTGAATACCAACCTGAAATAGATGTCGAATCAAAAGCTTGGCTCGAGGCAGACCTAGCACCTCCAATAGACGAATACAACTGGGGTGATATTGCCCCTAGCACTTTAGGCAAACCTATTAAATATACACAAGGAGTTATAGATGTCCAGATAAATTCTTTCCCTAAAGTAGGGAAAATAATGCCATGATAATCCCAATAATAACCCAAAGGAGATTGATCATGGCAAATAATGATAACAAACAAAAACTAGAAGAACTAAAAATACTACGTCGTCGGTATAAAAAGGGAAACAATGCTGATGCCTTACTACGCACTCAAGCCCTTATAGCTCTGTACTCAGGCAAAGATATTAAGCTTGTAGCAGAGATGTTTGGCGTTTCAGTAAAAACAGTAAGAAACTGGCGAAAAAAGTTTGAAAAATCGCTTAGTTTAGAAGATGAACAAAGAACTGGTAGACAACCTAAACTTTCTAAAGAGCAACTGGAGCTAATCAAGAAGGTAATCACAGAGTTTAATCAACAAGTTTGGATTGCTAGAAAGGTCTTTATCCTTATCGAAAGCCTTTTTGGAATATGTTTTTCAGTAAAGTATCTACCAGAGCTTCTAAGGAAACTAGGATTAAGTTTTAATAAAGCAGTACATTTGTTGTATAGAAAGAATGAAGAGAAGAGGCGAAAGTGGATACAAGAAACACTACCAAAGCTGTACGAAGACCAGATAAAAGCAGGGTGGAGGATATTTTACCAAGATGAAGTAGGGTTCCAAACGCAGGGGACACTAACGAGCACATGGGGGCTGGTAGGAGAAAAAGTAGAGATCAAGAACTATGGCAGACATGGAAGAGTGAACTTGATAGGGGCATTAGAGTTAGGGACAGGAGAGTTCCATGGGGTGCTAACAAAGTTTAAGGTAAATGCGCAGAGGTTTAGAAGGTTTATCTGTCATATGAAAAGGGAGATGAGGGAAGCAAAAATAATGCTTATATGTGACAATGCACCATTTCACAGGGCAAAGTGGTTACAAGAGTGGGCAAAGAGGAACTCAAAATGGTTGAGGTTAGAATTTCTACCAGGATATTCACCAGACTTCAATCCAATAGAACGTTTATGGAAGTACATAAAGAAGGAATACATACACAATAAATGCTGGGGAACGCAAGCAGACCTAAAGAAGCATTTAGAGGTGGTGGTACAGGAGATACCAATGAAAGTAGAGGAAACCAAGGGAGTAATGAAGAAAGAGATAAAAAGGTTGAGGGAGGCATTTGAGTTTTATAAAACACCAGTGCCAGAAGAGCTAATGATTTGAGTAGTGGTTTAGGGGGAAAGTAAGCAAGTTTGGCATAAGTTTATAGTTCATTTAGCAAAGAAGATTACATTGGGCAGTAGGTATTTTATTGCTTAAAAAGCATTGATTTTTGGTAGTTTTTCCTATTTTCTTCCTCTTTTGGAAAAAAGGGAAAAGATTTTTCTGGGTAACTATAGTTTTGTAGTTGAAGGGAAAAATGAGTGATTTGCTCGAGCTCGGTAATGTGTCACTAGGAATAGCTACTGGCACAAAAGTGTGCATTAACAAAAAATTATCTTTTAGAGCAAGCTCGAGCAACACCCCCAACAAAATCACCCAAATCCTCTCCCCTATTAATAGTGTTAATAATAGCTGAACCCACCACCACGCCATCAGCGACTTTGGCTATAGAACTAGCACTACTAGCATCTTTAACACCAAAACCTACAGCTACGGGCAAATTACTTACTGACTTAGTTCTTTTAACTAAATCGGCTACCTCTGTTGGTATGCTTGCTCGAGCACCAGTAACCCCAGTAATCGAAACTGCATAGACAAATCCTCTTGAAGCTTCTGTAACAATCTTTAAGCGCTTCATGGTTGAAGTAGGAGCAACCAAAAAAATAGTGTCTATATCAACTTCTCTTGCTGCAACAATTAAGCTTTCCCCTTCATCAGGAGGCAAATCAGGCAAGATTATCCCATCTGCACCACTGGCTTTAAGGTCACGTAAAAACCCTACCTCACCAGTTTTATAGCAATAGATAGGATTATAGTAGCTCATTAAAACTAGCGCTTTATCTGTTTCTTGGCGCAGTTTGGTTATTAAATCAAAGACTATCTGAGTAGTGACACCATTTTCTAAAGCTTGCTCAGAAGCCTTTTGAATTGTAGGACCATCACCCAAAGGATCAGAGTAGGGAAAACCTACTTCTAAAATATCGTCGTGACTAATCAGGGTCTTAGCATGCTCTAAAAAACCTTCTTGGCTTGGATATCCAGCAGTTAGATAGGGAATAAAAGCAGCACGATTTTCATCTTTGGCAATGGTAAAAGCTCTTGATATCCTACTCATAGTCCATTTTCCCTCGCTTCTAAAATATGCATAGCCTCATTTACATCTTTGTCTCCCCTACCAGATAAATTAATGACTATAACTTCATCTTTTGCCATTTTTGTAGCTAGTTGCATTCCGTAGTAAATAGCATGAGAGCTTTCTAATGCAGGGATTATGCCTTCTATCTCACTAAGTTTTCTAAAGCCTTCTAAAGCCTTTTGATCGTCTACACTTACATATTGGGCAATACCCTCTTTAGCATAATAAGAATGTTCAGGCCCTACACCGGGGTAATCTAGCCCTGCTGAAATAGAGTGAGCAGGAGAAATTTGCCCATCTTCATTGCTAAGTAAATACATAAGTGAACCGTGCAACACACCCGTTTTGCCACCACTAATGCTTGCAGCATGAGCACCACTATCAAGTCCATGCCCTGCTGCCTCAACACCATAAAGTAAGGGCCGTTTACCTTCTAAATAAACAAAAGGAGCAAAGATACCAATAGCATTTGAACCACCACCTACACAAGACACTACTGCATTAGGAATAGAACGACCTTCTAAAGCTTTAAGTTGATCTATAGTTTCAAAACCAATAACACTTTGAAAATCACGCACCATCATAGGATAGGGGTGTGGACCTACTACAGAGCCAATTATGTAAAACGTGTCCCGCACATTAGTAACCCAATCTCGAATAGCTTCATTAGTTGCATCTTTAAGAGTACGGGTTCCACTTGATACTGGATGAACTTCTGCTCCTAAAAGCTTCATACGGAAAACGTTTAGAGCTTGCCTACGTACATCTTCTTCACCCATGTATACTATGCACTCGAGTCCAAAAAGAGCAGCAGCAGTAGCGGTAGCTACACCATGCTGGCCTGCACCCGTTTCTGCAATTACACGTTTTTTACCAAGCCTCTTAGCTAAAAGTGCTTGACCAATGGTATTATTAATCTTATGGGCCCCTGTGTGGTTTAGGTCTTCTCTTTTGAGATAAATCTTAGCACCACCACAGTACTCACTTAAATTTCTAGCAAAATAAAGTAAACTAGGGCGTCCCACATAGTTTTTTAGGTAGTTCTGAAATTCAGCTTGAAATTCTTTGTCTTTGCTGGCTTCAATGTAAGCTTCAGTTAATTCATCAAGAGCTGGTATAAGTGTTTCTGGGACGTATCTGCCACCAAAAACACCGAAGCGACCACGCTCGTTGGGTTGGGGGAAAAGCATTTTTTGTCTCCTTTGGACAAACATCCTCCAAAATAGGAGAGGAATTTTTTGTAGAAATATTTAGGTGGGTTTACAAGTCTTGCAACAGCCTTCTCAACTTAGCTGTTTCAGGTAAAAATTATTTCTCAGTTGAATTTGAGAACAAAATAAGAATGCTTCAAGCACTCAAATCAAAATCACTATCCACAAAAACTTAGGACCAGATTCTTAAATTTTTGCCCAGCCTGTTACAAATACTGATGATGCCACTTAAAGCTGCGTGGTGTACGCACACGATGGTAGAGCTTTGTGACGCATTTCATGATTGCTTTAGCTTACAAAAAAGCATAAAAAAAAGCAAGGCGATAATCACCTTGCTCTTACTGGCAGCCTGATTCTGCTAGCTATTGTTAAGACATAGAATGGATTCCTATTTTATTTTCTTCTGTATCTATAAAGTAAGCTATAAAGCCATTTTCACCAATGGCTGTCTTAGGCATCTCTATCTGACCACCGTTTTCTTCAACTTTGTCTAGGACAAAGCTTAAATCTTCTCCACCATTTAAGTAAACAACTGCTCCACTTTTGCTAGGTGCATAACCCTCACCTTGTGTAAGAGAACCACCTATACCTTGACCTTGTTCATAAGGAAAAAAAGCAGCTTGGTATCCGGGCATAGGTTCCTGAGCCTGCATATCAAAGCCAAAAATAGTGTTGTAGAAACTAAGAGCACGCTCCATGTCTACTACAGGAATCTCAAACCAGTTTACAGCGTTCTTCATGTTTATTCTCCTTTGGCATAACAACGATTTATCAAATCGTTATGGGAATATTGATTATCAAAATAAGGATACCTTAATTTTTAAGGTATGTCAAGATAATTCCTTATGGTAAAGCCATGTGTTATAATTCTTACTATAGTCTTGTTGTAAAGAGAGGAAAACAATGTTTGTGTTTATTAATCTGGTGATAGCGTGAATTGGGTTGTAACAATTACTTTTGTTTTGAGTTTTTTTAGTTTAGTTAATGTGGGGTTCGCTGACGATACATTGGTAACAGAGGTTACACCTACGCCTACAAACACACAAGTACAAAATCCTAGTCAGGAAGGGTTGGTTGGACCAGAGGGAGGTGAAATAAGTTTACCTTACAAGAGTCAAGTGGTAAAGGTTCTTTTTCCAAAGGGAATATTAGAAAAAGATGTGCTGGTCAAAGTTAGTATAGATGAGGAGGTAGCCAAAACATATCCAGAAGAGGCCCCGTACTTTGACAAAGTTTACATTCCTGATAATGTTGTGTATTTAGGACCACAACTTCTTATAGAGTTTCCAATGGATGCTCTTGTAGGAGAAGGGGTTTATCAGCACAAAGATCTTATTCTTAGGGCAAAAGTAGCTTTCTTTGATTTTATTGACCAAGACTTGCTACAAGATGTGAAGAGTGAAATTAGAATACGCAGAAAAAATAACTCTGAGTATCTCTTCTATACTCCTACAGGCTTTTATCCTAGCAATGATGGAGACACAATAGCTTTGACAAGTTTACTAGGATTTATATTTTCTTCAACGTTTGCAGCATCCTATGATTCACAAACTAAAAACTTTACTGATTTACCTGAAATGCTGATGATCAGTATACAACCTATCAATATGGGTAAAGTTCTTGATGAGTTTTTTGGCACACCAGATTGGAGGGGTGAAAATTCACCAACGGAATAGTAATTTAGATGTGAGAAAGCTTCACAGACTATACTGAACAAATGCATAAAAACCTCTTAGTTTTACTTTTTATTATAGTTTTTACCTGTGTAACAAACACTTTTGCCCAAAATGGTTGTGGCCCAGAAAATGAGATTTTAGGAATTATCCCTAGCGATTGGGTAGTTCCCGATGGTCCTGTACCCTTTTTATCTTTCTTTGACGAATTTAATACCTTTGAAAAATCTTGTAATAAACATGATATTTGCTATGGTGAGGCACAAGTGAGTCAGGTTGATTGCGATAGACAGTTTTATACCGATTTACTTCTTGCCTGTGAAGCAGATTTTGACAGCTTTATGTTAGATTACTGTAAAAATGTGGCAGGAGCTTTTTTTAGTGGTGTTTCCACCTTTGGTGAAATGGCAAAAAAAGGTGTAGTAGACGGTGAAATAATTAGTGTTACCGACAAACGTATAGATGATTGGTTAGGTGATGATGAATTTTAAGCTTGCGTGAACTTCAAAAATAACGGTGTTGTCAATACTGAACATGACCTAATACTTTACAGTGAAAATGGTGATCAAATAGACACCGAGCCTGATACTTATGAAGTAAACCTAAAAGTTGGCGATAACACGCATATTTGTGTGGGTACTGACGGAATCTGGCCTTCTATTAGTGATCTTGGAAGCACTTATAGTATAGTCTTACGTGTCGATGATTATCACACAGGATTTAGAGAAGTAGATCATTATACAGGAAACACCCCTTAACATAAGCTAACTAGTTCTTGCTCGAGCAAAACAGCAATGAATTTAGATGAAATCACTTATAAAATAAATGGTTGTGTACCGTGTAAATGATCGATAAATTGCCTAGCAGTCCTCCCCGTATACCCATTCCCCCACTGAGCAAAATGAAGAGCCCTCTGCTCGAGATCCTCAAAAACCAACCCTTCTTGCATAGCTAAACCACGCACTATAGCAAGATACCGTTTTTGATTGGTTGTAGGAAAAGTAATAGTAAGCCCAAAACGGTCAGACAGTGCTAGTCGTTCGTTAAAGGTATCCCAAGCATGTACATCATCATCTAAAGGGTCAGGTCGGTCACTATGCCGCTCTTTAACTAAGTGACGGCGGTTACTAGTAGCATAAAGTAAAACATTTTTAGCAGGCTCAATTAAAGAACCCTCTAGTAAACTTTTCAAAGGTTGATAGCTCTTATCGTCAGCTTCAAAGTTTAAATCATCTACAAAGAGAATATATCTGTGAGGATGGTGCCTTAAACGCTCTACTATTTCACTAAGACCTTTTAGCATTGCAGGAGCAATTTCAATAAGCCTTAAACCCTTAGTAGCATAAGGTGTTAAAAGACTTCTTACAGCAGTAGATTTTCCACTGCCCCTTTCACCATAAAGTAACGTATGTAGCGCAGACTTGCCCCCTAAAAAAGCTTTTGTGTTATTAGAAAGTAGTTCAATTTGTCGTTCCAACTCTAGAAGACCCTCAAAACCATTCTTAGGTGGATGCTTTATGCCCACAAGCTCCCCTTCTAAATAACGAAATGCCAAATATTGTGCTAATTCCCCTGTGCCATGCTGCTGATAGGTTGATTGTAAAACTTTAAAGGCTTGTTGGTAGTTTTCCTTTAGGAGTGCTTGGCGTAAATCAGCAATGTTTTGTGTAAGTGGTGAGTTACTAGCTTCACTACTAAGTCCTTCTAAAACAGGCAAATTCTGTGAGAAGCTCTTTTCTAGTTTCTTATGCCAAGGATAATTAACAAGTTGACATAACCTTTTAAGATCGTAAAGGATGGCCTGTTTCAAGTTATCTGAGATACTTCTTTTAAACATGGAGTTTCTTGCTAGGCTCGAGTCAATCCAAAAAAGCTCCCTAGCTAATGCAGTAACCAAATCTGGCGTATTAGTCTCTGATAGTGCTGCAAATAGCTCAGCATAGGCTTTAATAGCCTTCTTTTTGCTATCCTTGTAACTTTTGAGTTTCACTAATGCTTTAAACCAAGGAGAATTATTAAGCTCTCTAAAAACAAACAAGGTCATATTTAATGATAATATATCTAAATGGCTGCTATTTATCAGAAAGCACGTCCCTATACCTTTGCGCAAGTTATAGGTCAAGAGCACATCAAAGATGTTCTGTCAATAGCGCTAAGCAAAGAACGTATAGGCCACGCCTATTTATTCTCAGGGCCACGTGGGGTAGGTAAAACTACTATGGCAAGGTTGCTTTCTATGGCTGTTAACTGTGAGCATCCTGAGGTTGAGAAGCACCCCTGTGGTGAGTGCGAACCCTGCCTATTAGTTCGTCAAGGTAACCACCCAGATATTATTGAGCTTGATGCAGCTAGTAACAACTCTGTAGATGATATTCGTGATCTAAGAGAGAAGGTCAACCTAGTTTCTATTCGCGGAGGCACTAGGGTATGGATACTTGATGAAGCTCATATGCTTACTAAAAGTGCTGCTAATGCTCTTTTGAAAACGCTCGAGGAACCACCCTCAAAACTACTGTTTATCCTTGCCACTACTGAACCAGAAAAACTGCCTCCTACAATCCTCTCACGCTGTCAGCACTATCGTTTTCGCAGACTTTCTGAAACAGAAATTGCTCGCAAACTTAAACATATATGCCAACAAGCAAGTGTAAGCGCTGAGGAAGAGGCACTTACCCTAGTTGCAAGAGCTGCCGACGGTGCTATGCGTGATGGTGAATCTTTATTAGAAAGGCTGCTAACTCCAGAAAAGCCTATTACTAAAGCCGATGCTGAAAAGGCACTAGGCTTGCCACCACAAGACAGATTACAAGCATTGGCACGGCATTTAGTTAAAGGTGACTTAGAAGCGCTTTTTAAAGAGGCCACGCATCTTTACAATGATGGGTTTGCTCCTAGAAGCCTCAGTGAACGTCTAAAACTTACTTTACGAGATGCACTTTATGGACAAGTTGGTTTAGCAGGTTACAATTTTAAGCTTGATGTTAGCGAAAATGACCTTTTACGCCTAATACATGCTCTAGATGACGAGTCCGAGCGATTTGTTCGTTATGATGATCTTTTTTCACTCGAGGTAACCCTAATAAAAGCTCTTAATTCACTAAAGAGTAATTTGCCAAATGAAGTAGCAAGCGAAAGTAGGGAGCGTGCAACAAGCAAAGCTACCATTCCCGAATTTAATCCGACGGCACGGCGCATACCTACACCTCAGGTTAACAAACAGCAAAATACGTCTTTAAAAACTCAAACAACTTCTCAAAAACCCAAACGCCATACTAGTTGGCATGACTTCTTGCGGCAAGTCAACAGTCCTATTAAAGCTTTTCTTATACCTGCCTCGACACCTAAAATAGAAAACAACAACATCTACTTAAATTTTCCCGGTAAATATAATTTCCATTTTGAACAACTTAAAAAACGCGAGGATGAATTTCGTGGCTTTGTCACTAAAGTTTATGGTGAGAACTACACTGTTTACATGGAAAGTGGCAAGGGCAAGCATGTAATAAGGGCAGAAAGCATACAAAGTGCGCCTAGTGCAAAATCTAGTAGAGAAAGTCAACCTTTACCCACAACCAAAACTACTAAATCTTATGAGCAAGTAGTTAATGATCTACCTAAAGAAGAAAAACCAGCAACACCAATCACTAAAGAATTACCAGAAGAACCTGCTATTCAAGAAATACCAGCAGCAATCTCTCTTAAAGAAACCCCTAAAACCTCTGCCAAAACAGAACTTGTAGAACCCTCAGAAAATTTTACTTCAGGGGAGGCATTACCTCCTGATTTTTGGAATGATGAGGCCAATGTTACTACTGCTGACTCTCAAACACCTTTTCCCCCTCTTGATGCTCCCACAAATACAATACCAGAAACTCAACCTGCACAAGCAACATCAGTATCACCACCATCTAAAAATTCGGAGGCTTCTAAAGGGCTTGATACAGTGTTACGACTTTTCCCTGGAGAAGTAACCTTTACTCCACACCCAAAAGAACAAGATAAAATGGATAAAAGCTAGCATTCACTGCTGGCAAATGACATAATTTAAGTTAAATTATTTTTAATAGGAGACCTTATTATGCTTCAAACTTTAAGAAAGCCCTTAATACAAGAACTCTTACCTATATCTAATTCTCTACTGCGTAGCTTTATACTAATTGTACTTGGAGTAGCTTTCATAGCTCTTTTTGCACAACTCCGTATAGAAATTGGCCCCGTACCTATAACAGGCTCAACTTTTGGTGTCCTTCTAATTGCAGCTGCTTACGGACTCAATCTAGGAGTACTAACTATAATTTGCTACCTCATAGTAGGTGCATTAGGACTACCTGTATTCCAAGGGTTCACCGCTGGTCTGGCAGTGCTTAAAGGAGCAACTGCAGGTTATCTATTTGGTTTTGTAATTTCTGCAGCTCTGGTAGGTTATTTAGCTCAACGAGGTTGGGATAAAAATTTCTTTAGTACAGCGCTAGCCATGCTTTTAGGTAATATCCTTATCTACATACCCGGTCTAGCATGGTTAAATACCTTTGCTCCAGACTGGCAAACAACCTTGCAGTGGGGACTTATTCCATTTGTTGCGGGAGATATTATAAAGCTTTTGATTGCTGCAGCACTTTTGCCAGCAGTATGGAGTTTTTTAGGGCGAAATCTTCAATAGTAGTGAATAAATGTTGAGTCTCGAGCCATTGGGAAACATGGGTAAGGGTCTTAAGTCCAGCTCACATGGGAATAATGGAATTTATCGCACGAAAACAGCATGGCATATTTTACGCTGGTAGGGGCATATTGCAATACGCCCCTACACGGTAAATGGGAAACACGTTCTCTTAAATCTTTAGCTTTTTAGAAAATCAAAACCCTTAAATAATTAGGGTGCGGAAAGACGTCTGGTTCAGGCTGTAGGCAATTCATCTTTTAGACAAAGCATAGTTAGGAGCATCTTTAGTAATAGTGACATCATGTGGATGAGACTCCCTTAGGCTAGCACTAGTAATTTTAGTAAACTGTCCTTCCCTTTTAAGCGTAGCAACATCCGGAGCGCCACAGTAACCCATAGCACTCTTTAGACCACCTATCATTTGTTCAATCACTTCATCGGCTGTACCTTTATATGCCACTATGCCTTCAACGCCTTCTGGCACTAGCTTAGCTTTATTAGTCTGAAAATACCTATCTCCACTACCTTCTTGCATTGCTCCTAAGCTTCCCATACCACGGTATACTTTATAGCGCCTGCCATCTCGCAGCACAGCTTCACCCGGTGCTTCTTCTGTGCCTGCCAACATTGATCCAACCATAATAGTATCAGCTCCAGCTGCTATGGCTTTGGCTAGATCACCAGTATGCTTTATACCGCCATCAGCTATTAAAGGTACGTTATTTTCTAGGGTTACTTCAGCTGCTGACATGATGGCACTTAACTGTGGCATGCCAACACCTGTTACTACTCTAGTAGTACAAATGCTGCCGGGGCCAACACCTACTTTTACTGCATCAACACCTCTTTCTATTAGGGCTTTAGCACCTTCTCGAGTAGCAACATTACCTGCCACTACTTCAACACTATAACTTTCCTTAAGGTAAACAAGTGCATCTAAAATTTTTTGAGAATGCCCATGAGCACTATCTAATACTAAGGCGTCAACACCTGCTTTTACCAAAGAGCTCGCTCGCTCTTCAAAGTCCTTTGAAATACCTACTGCTGCTGCTACTCTTAAACGCCCAAGTTGATCTTTAGCAGCTAGGGGGTACTTCATGGTTTTTTTAATATCTTTGATGGTTATTAACCCTTTTAAAATATAGTCATTATCTACTACCAGCAGTTTTTCCACTCTGTGCTGCTGTAAGATATTTTTGGCCTCTGCTAAAGTAGTACCAACTGGTACAGTTATAAGATTTTCTTTAGTCATTAGTTCTGAGACTTGCTTGCTTTGATCTAGCTCGAAACGTATGTCGCGATTAGTAAGTATACCTAACAAACAGCCATCGGGCGCTACAATGGGCACTCCACTAATTTTATATTCATTCATAAGCTTTTCAGCTTCAGCTAGAGGTGCTTCAGGTGGTAAAGTAATAGGATCAATAATCATGCCAGCTTCACTACGCTTGACCTTGCGCACCATTTTTGCTTGTGATTTTACACTTAGGCGCTTATGAAGAACGCCTATACCACCTTGTTGAGCTACTGCAATAGCCATAGCAGACTCAGTAACAGTGTCCATAGCAGCTGAAGCTAAAGGAATATTTAAAGGAATGTTACGACTAAAGTAGGTTTGGGTGTGCACTTCACTAGGAATTACTTCAGAATGACGAGGTATTAGTAATACATCATCAAAAGTTAGGGCCTCGCTATGTAGTTTTTGAATCTTGTTGGGAGAAGGCTCAATCAGGGTAGTAGTCATAATTACCATAATAAACTGAAAATGCTACAATTATAAATGCTAAAAATTTTGAGGTAATTACTATGTCTCTTACTAACTACAACTTTAATTTAGATGACTACCAGCGCATGATTGAAGCAGGTATATTAACAAGCAAGGACAAAGTAGAGCTTATTCGTGGAGAAATTATAACTATGTCACCAATGGGGAATGATCATATTTTTTCTATTTTGAGCTTTAATCAAAGGCTTACTGCTACTTATGCCAAGGAAGCACTGGTATTAGTTCAGTGCCCCATTCAAATTCCACCAAACTCGGAGCCTGAGCCAGATTTTGCACTTTTGCGCTTACCTATTGACCGCTATAAAAACCAAAAGCCCCAGCCAGAAGATGTGTTGCTTGTAATTGAGATGTCAGATTCAACTTTAATCTATGACCGTGATGGAAAATTAAGCTTATATGCAGAGGCCAATATACCTGAAGTCTGGATAAAAAATTTGCGAGAGAATACCTTAGAAGTTTACCGCCAGCCTGAAAGAGGAGCATATCGTATTCGCTTGATAAACTTTGCAGGAGACTTAATTACACCTCTTTTTTCTGAAAAAGCTTTTAACTGGAGCGATTAAGGCAATATCTTAACCAATTCTTACCTTAGGTGCCCAAATATTGAATTGCTAACTTATAGCCTAGAAATCCTAGTCCTATTATGCTGCCTTTGCACACAGGGGCAATGTAACTATGGTGGCGAAAGGTTTCTCGAGCATATACATTTGATATATGAACCTCTATAACAGGAATTTTTATGCTGGTAATGGCATCTCGTAAAGCAATAGAAGTATGTGTATAAGCACCTGCATTAAGTACAACACCCAAAAAGCCCTCACTCTCAGCTCTTTGAATCCATTCAACAAGTTGCCCTTCAAAATTACTTTGGTGGCAAATAACTGTTGTATTACACTCACTTGCCCATTCTTCACAGCTAGCTTCAAGTTCCTCTAGAGTGGTACTGCCATAAATCTCAGGTTCACGTTTACCTAGTAAGTTAAGGTTAGGTCCATTTAGCACTAAAATCATGATTCTTGATTGTACACTAATTAGTCTAGTAAGCTAATATCACCAATGTACCTACTTACTGTAAAAGTCTAGTAAAGTATAGCTTAATGATGACTTTAAAAATTTTTTGGAACACAATTATTAAAGGAATTACACTTGCTCTATTTGCCTTTTTGCCATTTTGTTTATCACAATCGGTTGAGGCCACACGTTTAGCTAATGAAACCTACTTTTCCTTAAAAGATGTTGCTGAACTTCTTAATTATAATACTAGTGTAACTCAAAATAGCTTTACACTACGGCGGGGGGATGGTGTTTTAGTAGTATTTGCAAATGATCCAGATTTGCTTTGGACACCTCAGAATGCTAGTACTGAGACTATTGCACTTGCTAGTCCTATATTAAAACGTGAAGACAATTGGTTTGCACCAACCGAACTGCTATCTTTCTTTAGCATTACCTTAAATAATAATGTCTTGATTTTACCTAATAACCAACGGGCAAGCCTATACTTTCCTAGAACTGCTCCCCAAAGTCAAGCATCTCAAAATATAAGTAGCATTTCACTTCCTAATGGTGATATTGCCCTTGTCTTTTATTCTTCTGGTGAAATTGGTTCAGACTCACTTAGCCTTATGATTATGGATTTAGGTGCTCTGTCCATTGCTTCACAATATCAGGGCAATTTAAAAAAGAGTAAACCACTTTATTTTGTTCTTACTGCGCTTGCTGAGAGTAATTGGCAAAGTGAGATAATTTTTCGTCAAGGCAATAATGTCTTTGCTGCACGCTATCCCCTTAACATAATAATTTTAGAAGGGGAGGCTACTAAAGTTGGCCCTGAAAAGCCCGTTTCAGGGGTGGTGACTTTACCAGAAAGTTTTGATTTACGTAGCAATATAAATGTGCAGTGGTCAGGGATAAATACTGATTTTAGGTTTCAGAGGTAATCATTCTTGATACTGTCAATTTTTTGCAAACCTTTCAAAGTAAGTAAAGGATCACAAATATCAATAGCTTGGCAAATATTTTTAAGGACTATTGAAAAACCCCCTGTAGCAATTACTAGCGGTTTGGTAGAAAACTCTTTAGCTATACGAGCCACCATTCCTTCTACCATACTGGCGTGCCCAAGCACAATACCCGACTGCATAGACTCGGTAGTATTAGTACCTATAACTTTTTGAGGTGGAACTAAATCAATTCTTGGCAACTTAGCTGTTTGCAATGCTAAAGCATCGGCTGCTGTACGTGGCCCCGGGGCAATTACTGCACCTAAAAAGCGGTTGGGCTTTAAAAGCAGGTTAAAAGTAGTGGCCGTGCCAAAATCTACCACAATAATGCTCTTAGCATCATAATCAAAGGCTGCCACTGCATTAACCAACATATCTACGCCAACTTCTTGGGGTCTATCTGTTTCAATAGCAATAATTGCTTTTAATGCTGCATTACTTACAATTGCACTTTCAATTTGCCAATAGATTTTTAATGCTTGGGCTATTTCTTGCTCAACAGGTGGCACTACTGAAGAGATAATGGCCTTTTGAGGTTTACCTACCTCTTTAAGCTCAAAAAGATTCTTAAAAAGCACACCGTATTCATCAAACATATGTGCTCTATATGTGGCAATCCGCCAATCAGCCTTTAACTTTTCCCCTTCATAAAGCCCTAACACAGTGTTGGTATTTCCTATATCAATAGCTAACAACATAAATTAGCGACAGGCTTCAATACCACCCCCCTCATAGCTAAACTCATCAACTAATTGACCTGAAGTATTGTAAAGGCTAGCACTATCTCCACCATTACCCCATATTGACTCATACTCAGCAACATAAAAATCATAAACATACCCTTCTTCTAGAACGCCCTCTAAAAACGTCACACTACCTTGTCTATCAACAAGACGCCAATCTGTAACGTCTACATCTTGCAAAGCTGCTAGAGTAACAAACTCTTCGCCTTCATCAGGGCCTTTGGGATTGTAAACTATACACTCAATCTCCACTGTTTGTTCAACGCCTGCCCACATGCCTAAACTTTGCTGCCTAGCTTCTCGAGCAGCTTCTTCATAAAGTTCTGCGTAGGCCACATTGGGTGGTAGAGTTAATGGATCTGCCCAACCAACGCGAATTATCTCTAGATTAACTTGAATATAATTGTTTTGCTCGTAGCTCCAATCCCCATCACCTGCAGGCAAGTAAATATAAGCCAATAGACGACGATAAGGGTCATACTCCCTAGCATCAAGCTCAACCCAGATATCCTCACCTAGTAATAAATTTTTAGTATATAAAGAAGCAGCACGTCCCATAACCTGAATGGCTTCTTTAGACTGACCTGACTCACGGGCAATACGGTCTAGTTTATCTCCCTCATTTTTTTCTGGGGTATCCACCCCTATAAGCCGTACCTTGCCTAGTTTTTCTAGCCTTATAGTGTCACCATCTGTTACCTCGAGCACTTTAAAAGGACCACGTAAAGGGTTCTGGGGAATGTGCCCTTGAGCACAAGAAATTGAAAATAACAAGATAAATAGCAAAATAATTTTCTTCATATCAGCTTTTATAACAAAGGATGGTGTCTAAATTCTTAGAACAGGACTTTTGTAAATTGTAGAGCGGGTCTAGGTGTCTGCCCTAACCTAACCTGTATATTTACCCCAATTTAAATTAAATGGTTTCCTGCATGAAGGGCAGACACTTAAGTTGGTTGCACAAATTGACTTTCTCCATTTAGGCTTTCAATAAAAACCTGAATCAATCGAATAACCTTCTCTAAATCACCAACATCAATCATTTCGCTAGGGGAGTGCATATAGCGATTTGGAATAGACACTATTACTGTAGGCACACCCGTATGATTCTTAGCAATGTCATCAGCATCTGTAGAAGTTTGACGTGGTGCTGCCTCAATATTATAAGGAATCTCTTCCTGTTCAGCTACAGCAATGAGTTTCTCAAACACACCTTTATGAACAAAAGAACCAACTACTAAGCTTGGGCCTGAACCAAGAGGTACATCCCCTTCTTGTTTCTTGTTCGCCCCCGGTATATCTGTAGCATGAGTCACATCTACTACAACTGCTACATCTGGTTTAAGTTGATAAGAAGCAATAAAAGCCCCTACACCGCTTATTTCTTCTTGTACAGTAGCTACAGCTGTTACTTGCGACTTTGCTTTAACTTCTTTTGCTGCCTCGAGCACAATATAAGAACCTATACGATTATCAATAGCTTTGCTTACAAAACGTCCATTTAAAAGCTCTACCATAGGCTGTTCAATAACGGCAAAATCACCTACTCGCACATGCTGTTTAGCCTCATCAGCATCTTTGGCACCAATATCAATCCACATATCGGCTATTTTCGATACTTTATTACGGTCGCTCGAGTCCATAAGATGAATAGGCTTTTTACCAATTACGCCTACAAGTTCACCTTTATAACCAACTATTCGCACTCTTTGGCCAACTAGTTGCTGTGAATCCCAACCACCAACACCTTTAAAATAAATAAAACCTTCATCATCTATATAAGTAACGATTAAACCAATTTCATCTATATGTCCAGCTAGCATTACATGTGGTTTACTATCACTATTAAAGGTAGCAAAACTATTACCATAAGTATCTGTATAAACTTCAGCTTCATAGAGCTTTGCTTGCTGGCACCACACTTTTGCAGGTTGTGATTCAAAAGAACTTGCCCCTGCTGCGCTTAGCAAGTTTTTTAAAAAACTATGATCCATATTCTATCTACCTATAGCCTAAATTATTTGGTCTATCAAATGAGCACTTCTAAGAAAATTTACCACAGTAAACAATGCTTTATTACGTTCAATAGTTTCTTTATTATAGCTTTTAGCAAAAACATTTACCACAGTAACCATGCTTTACCCCCAAAGCTTCCCTTAGGTCGGGGAGCTTGTAAAGACCTCCCATCTTAAAGGGTGTCCAAAGGGCAGAGGGATTTTTTAAGTTAGTGAATAAAATATTCAAAATCAGACCATATGCAGTATAGCACCTAAGCCTAATCAAAAACCACTGTCTTATTCTCAAACACTATTATTTTATCTTCAATATGTGCTGTTACCGCCTTGGCTAAAACCTTACGTTCAATATCTTGTCCTATAACTTTAAGATCTTTTACGCTATCTCGATGTGAGACCCTCTCAACATCTTGCTCAATAATAGGCCCTTCGTCTAAATTGTTAGTAACATAGTGGGCTGTAGCTCCAATTAGCTTTACACCACGTTGGTAAGCCTTCTTATACGGATTGGCTCCTACAAAAGCTGGTAGGAAAGAATGGTGAATATTAATAATGTTTTGTGGATAGCGAGAAACAAAACTAGGAGAAAGTATTTGCATATAGCGTGCTAAAACAATAAAGTCTATTTGATGCTTGTCCAAAAGTTCAAGTGCTTGCTTTTCTTGCTCTGCTTTATTCTCTTTGTTAACGGGCAAATAATAATAGGGTATGCCAAAAGATTTACTTACCTCGAGCAAGGTTTCATGATTAGAAATTACCAAAGGAATCTCAGTTTTAAGTTCACCCCGCTGATAACGCCACAACAACTCTAAAAAACAATGGTCGTACTTTGAAACCATTATAGCCATGCGTTTATGCTTGTCACCATAGGCCATATGCCAATCCATCTCAAGTTTCTCAGCTACTACTTTAAAAGCTTCTTCAAAATTGGGATAATTTAGGTCTAAACCTTCTAAATTGAAGACCATGCGCATGAAAAAGTTGCCATTGTAGGGGTTTGTGGTGTGTTGGCTCGAGTCTAGAATATTAGCTCCATGACTATACAAAAACTGTGATACAGCAGAAACAATACCCGGTCTATCTAAGCAAGAAATTAATAATCTAGCAGTGTGTGAGTCTTCTTGACTTTTGTTAATCATATTTCTAAATACTATCAAGATTTAAATTTTCTTGAGCATCCCTCCCAAACCCTCCTCATCAATAACCTTAACCCCCAGTTCCTGAGCTTTAGCAAGTTTAGAACCAGCACTTTCCCCTGCTACTAGATAGCTAGTCTTTTTACTAACTGCCGAAGATACCCTAGCTCCTAAGTTCTCGAGTTCTTTTTTAATTTCACTCCGTGGTCTGCTAAGTGTCCCAGTAAGCACAAAACTTAAACCTTTAAGGGAATCTCCTTGGCTAGCATTTTCAGGTGCTGTAGGGCTAACACCTTTATCTTGCAATTCTTGCAACATTCTTAACATACTGGTTTGATGCAGAGCGCCGTAAACAGCTTCAGCAGTGGTTTTGCCAATATCATGTAAGGCTTCAAAGTCTTCTGGTTTTGCAGCAGTTAGCTTTGGGATAGAGGGAAATGCTCGAGACAAAACTCTAGCCGTTCTCTCCCCTACTTGTGGTAAACCTAGAGCAAAAATAAACTGTTCTAGGGGACGTGTTTTAGAACACTCTAACTGTTCAATTAAATTTTTAGCCGAAAGCTCAGCAAAACCTTCTAGAACTTCTACTTGCTCTTCCTTAAGCTCATAAAGATCAGGGATAGCCTTAATTAAACCTGCCGACATTAGACTCTCTAGGGTTTTTCCTGCTACACCATCAATGTCCATAGCCTTGCGTGAAACAAAGTGCTTAATGCGTTCAAAAACTTGGGCAGAGCAAGCAGGATTTGTACATATAAGGTTAGGTCCATCTTTAGTTAATGTCGCTTGGCACTCTGGACAATTTGTAGGTGGCTTATAACCAACCGAATCTTTAGGTCTCTCCTTGATAAGTACCTTAATAATTTCTGGAATTATTCCACCTGATTTGTGGACTATGACTTTGTCACCGAGGCGTAAATCTAATTTGGCAATGAACTCAGGATTGTGCAGGGTGGCTCTAGAAACTGTGGTACCTTCTAGTATTCTGGGCTCGAGTTCCGCCACTGGAGTAAGCTTGCCTGTACGACCTACCTGCCAAGTAATATCCAATAGTATGGTAGCCACTTCTTCAGCAGGGAATTTATAGGCAATAGCCCACCTTGGTGCTCGACTGGTCATACCTAGTTCTTCTTGTAAGCTTAAGTCATTAACTTTAAGAACGATCCCATCTACTTCATATTCAAGTTTAGGGCGTATATCTAGCCAACGTTCCATAAGAGCTTCTATATTTTCAATTCCCTTAACTGTTTCGTGTTGGGGGTTTATTCGAAAACCCTTATCTGCCAAGTAATCTAATAGTTCAATTTGAGTATCTACCCCCATTTCACGAGGTAATCCTATACCATAGGCAAAAATTTGTAAGTTTCTACTTGAACTTACCTTAGGATCATGCTGCCTAAGTGTTCCCGAGGCTGCATTACGAGGGTTGCGAAAAAAAGGTTCGCCTTTTTCTTCCTGCTCTTTATTCATTCGCTCAAAGGCTTTTTTAGAAAGATAGATTTCTCCACGCACTTCTAAACTAGTAGGAACATTACTTAAACGCCTTGGGATTCCTTCTATGCCTAGGACATTAAATGTGACCTCTTCACCTTCTATACCATTACCTCTTGTTGCTGCCCAAACTAAAACACCATCTTGATAGTGCAAATTTATAGACAAGCCATCAATTTTTAGCTCGGCTAGATATTCTAGGTTTTGGTCTGAGGCTAGGACTCGAGCAATCCGCGCCTCAAAATCCTCAATATCTTTACTATTAAAAGCATTATCCAGTGATGACATAGGCTGCAAATGCTTAATAGTGCGAAATGATGCTTGTGGGCTATCTCCAACTGTCTGGCTAGGTGAATCAGGGGTAATAAGTTCAGGATGTGCTTGTTCAATTTTAATAAGCTGACGTAATAAACCATCATATTCTTGATCGCTAATAAGTGGGTCTTGCAATACATAGTATTGATAATTTGCTTCACGCAAGCGGTCACGTAGGTCATTAAGCTGTGTCTTTATTTCTTGTGTAGGAGGCTTTCCAAATTGACTCATTATTTAAATCCACCTTGCCTTAAGTAAAAGTCATTCTACTATATTTCTGATAAGCGCAGGCCTGTGCTGATTCTTACTCGAAATACAGCTTTGGATTTTCTAAACGCTGTTACGATTGCGCCTATGACCACCACTATTCGCAATATCCCTTCCGAGGTCTATTTAAGCAATAAGGAATATGGTGTGCCACAAAGTTGTGTGGCTAACTTTGATAACTTACAAACTGTGCCAAAGGAATGCTTGGGAGAAGTGATCACTACTCTGTCACAAATTCACATGGAACAAGCTGGAGTTGGTCGGTTTCAGTGGACACTTAATGTAGAGAAAATATATTAAGGAGTCCAAAATGGAAAAGAGTCAAAAGAAACGGCAGTACACTATAGAGTTCAAACTCGATGCAGTGCATTTGGTATTGAATGAAGGCTACAGCGTAGCGAAAGCTGCAGAAAGTTTAGGTATAAGTCCCAATAACTTGTATAAATGGAAAGAACAATATGAAGAAGGACGTCTAGTCCCTGGGATGAAACAAGCCCAGCCAACACCTCAAGAAGCTGAGCTGAGGCGCTTACGTGAGGAGAATCGTCAGTTGAAACTTGAGGCAGAAATACTAAAAAAGGCGTCGGCCTACTTTGCGAGACAGCTCAAGTGAAATACGAGTTCATTAAGATGCATGCTGAAGATTATCCTGTGAGTTCACTGTGTAAACACTTAAAAGTTTCTAAAAGTGGCTATTATGCTCACCTCAATCGAGAACCATCAGAACGACAACAAGCCAATGATGATCTTATAACCTCTATCCGAGAAATTTACGAGCAAAGTAGGCAAACCTATGGTAGTCCTAGAATACATGCAGAGTTATTGAATAGAGGAAAACGTTGTTCCTTGGGACGGGTTAAACGTCTTATGCGTCGAGAAGGTATCTATGCCGAGGTAGGTAGGAGTTATCGACGTAAGAAAACAGCTAAACGTGAGATTGAATCAACAGAGAATCTGCTGATCAAGGAGCAAATCCAAGTCACTGGGATTAATCAAGTTTGGTATTCAGATATTACACAAGTCAGAACGACAGAAGGCTGGTTATATTTGGCTGCTATCATAGACGCTTTTTCTAGAAGAGCTGTAGGTTACGCCATGGATGATAATATGGAAACTGATCTAATAATAAAAGCTCTGAGAATGGCGATTAAGGAACGAGGTTCAGTCAAGGGCCTAATTCATCACAGTGATCGGGGTTCTCAGTACACCAGTTATGCTTTTGAGCGAGAACTCAAAAGTCAAGATATCAAGGCCAGTTTTACTGCAACAGGAGCATGTCTTGATAATGCATTTATTGAATCGTTTTTTGCTAGCATCAAGAAAGAGTTGGTTTATAGGACTGCCCTCAACACTCGGGAAGTAACTAGGACTGTTATCTTTGAGTACGTTAACATCACTTACAACCGTTTTCGCTTACACAGCTCGATTGGTTACAAAAGCCCTGAAGCTTTTGAAGTTAATCAACAGAATAACTTGAAGTAATGAACAGTTTATTCTATACTTTAAGTGTCCACAAAAATAGACCAACTCCAAAGCGCAACGAGCAATAAGTTTTGCTCTTGGGTTTGACGATTTAGTTTAATTTTATTTTCTAGTAAGGAGGTATATTTCAATGAAAAGATGGAGTATTGTATTAAGTCTTTTCTATCTTCTAGCCTTGTTGATTATATGGTTTCCAGTTATTGGGTTGATTTTTAGTGGGAAGATTAATGATATTGGCTACTCACCTGTATCGCTAATACCTGTCATCTTAATCTTTGGTTCAGCACTACTGATCTTTCTCTCTGTGGATACTTTTCAAAAAAGATTGAGAGCTAAACGCAGGCTAAGGGCATCTATAATAGCCACAGGATTTCTTCTATCTTTGTTAGTACTTGGTGCCACTAGCTCTATCCTAATTGCTTTTGTGGGTGATGGTATTTTCGATTTATTGCTTTGGCTCTGCGTCTTTATTGCTGTAGCTCTTTGGATTACATGGGGGTTTATATTTCATAAAAGGATTCAGCAAGGGAAGCTTGATCAAGATTATAAATGGTCTACCATTTGGCTTAAGAGAGGAAGTGTTTTAGAACTACTAATAGCTGTACCCTCTCATATTATTTCTCGCTCGAGAGATGACTGTTGTGCTCCTATGATTAATGGCATAGGGATTTGTGTTGGCTTATCAATTATGCTGTTTTCCTTTGGGCCTGCTATTTTATTGCTTTATAAAGAAAAAATTACCTCAAAGCAAGTCAGAAAGAAAATGCCACCTGATAGTAATCTCACAACGTAAGCACTCAAACGCTTCTTTGGTGCTAAAGTTCCTCAATAGGCATGACAAAAATTGCAATTATTGACTCTAATGAACAAACTTTAGAAGAGCTGAAAAATGAGTTTAAAGATGGTAATTATCAAGTCACTACTTGCAACACATTCCAAAAGGGCATAGACATTTTGCAGGGGAGTTGCTTTGATATACTAATCTTAAAGTACGATCTGGCTTTCCTAACAGATACAAACATCATTACTTTAGTTAATTTTGCTAGACAAAACAAAGCAGTAAATAACATAGTTTTATTAAGTGATAAAGAACTACCACAATTACCACAACACATTCTTGAACTAATAGATGCTAGCCTAAGTGATTGCAAACTCCTAAGTATTAATGATTTTAGTAAGTACTTAAAGAAATTTATTAGAAAAAGCCAAGTTAAATCGCATGACAAAACCAATTTTGTAAGCGAACATGATTATCAGAATCAGCAACACTATTCTAATCCTAGTCTTATTGGTTATAATCTAAATAGGTATCGCATCTTAGAACATTTAGGGGGTAGTGATATAACTAGTGTTTACAAGGCGCTTGATACAAAGTCAGAACAAACTGTTGTTTTAAAATGTTTAAGTGCAAATGTCGAAGACGATATCATTCAAAAACGTTTTATCCGTGAGGGGAAACTAGTTTCTGAACTCAAACATCCCAATATTAATTATGTTTATGGTATAGAAGAAAGTGCTGATGGCAGACTTTTTATAGTTATGTCTTATATTCAGGGGCGCACCCTCGAGGAACACTTAAGCTATGGCAATCTACCACTTGTAGAAACTCTTCACTATGCTCTACAAATAGCTCAAGGACTTGCTTATGCCCATGAGCAAAAGGTAATACACCGTGATATAAAACCTTCTAACGTAATGATTACTCCTGAGGGTGATGCAAAGCTTTTAGATTTTGGCGTAGCTAAAATAAATCTCGAGCAGGGTAATTCTCAATCTTTAACTAGACAGGGCTCTTTGTTAGGTACTGTGGCTTATATGTCTCCTGAGCAGTTATTAAGTAAAAAGGTAAAAGAATATGCAGATTGCTGGGCTTTTGGCCTCTTACTTTACGTAATGCTTACAGGAGAGCATCCTTTTATGGCTAGCAATGCTAGTTATAATGCTCTAAACCTTATTGAAGATATCTTAGAAAAGACACCTCAACCTGCTTCAGCCCTTTATCCTCATATTCCTGACAGGCTTGACACTTTAATAACACAACTTCTACGTAAGGAGCCTTATCAAGCACGCCCTCAAATGCATGAGGTTATTGATGAATTAGAATATATAAAGAAGGGAATCACTGCTAGCTTAAAATCAGTACTGTCTTAATCAGAATAGGTTCATTGACAAAGCTACTATAAGGATGAGTGCGGTTACTGCTATTGTGTAAGTGTAATGCTCGAGCCGACCAGTCTGAGTCTTCCTAAGCAATCCACCTATAGCCCCAGCAAGCCAAGCCATAAAATCAATAAATCCATCTAAAATTCGCCCATCGAACCATGCTACTGGCTTAGTAAGTCTAGTGAAGGGATTAGCAAAGATAAGGTAGTAGATTTTGTCTATATAGAAACGTCTTTGGAGTGAATACATAAGCCAGTTTGGTATTTTTAGTGCTCGAGATCCTATGCGAAGAGCAAAACCTATACCTGCTACAGCAATAATAGTACTTAAGAAAAAGCCTAAAAGTTGAGTTCTTAGTGGTTCTAGATGAGGCATAGTGCCTTCATAAACAAAGAGCTGTAAAGCATTACCTAAAATAGGACTACCAAGCAAACCCACTAAAGTAGCCCCTCCTGCCAAAACCCACAAAGCAGTGCCCATATGCCAACCTGCTTCATGTGGTGGGTCATGTAGATGTTCCTTATTAAACTTTTTGTCGTGCTCAACATCTTCGGCACTCATATTAAGCTCTGGTAAGGTTGAACCTTCTTGCCAAGGGGAAACCTGCTTTGGTTGCTCGAAGGCAATTAGGTAAGCCCTAGTTATATAAAAAGCAGTTAAAAAAGAGGCTATGTAAGCTATTACTAAAATAATGCTATAGATTCCATGGTGGCTAGTAGCATGCTGCACAGCTAACAAAATTTCATCTTTAGACCAAAAGCCTGCTAGGGGAAATATGCCTGCTAGGGACAACCCTCCTATAATGAAAGTCAACCTAGTTGAGGGCATGTATTTGGCTAGCCTGTCCATCTTAAAAATGTCTTGAGTACCACTGCCATGAATCATTGAACCAGAGCAAAGAAATAGCAAGGCTTTAAAAAATGCGTGGGTCAGTAAATGAAAGACAGCGGCCACCCAACCAAAAGCACCTAAACCAATAAACATAAAACCAAGCTGTGAAACAGTTGACCATGCTAGGATTTTTTTAATGTCTGTAAAGAAGGGTGCTAGGCTAGCAGCAAAAAGGGCAGTAGCAGCACCAACTATAGCTATAATTTCTAGGGAGTTACCTGCTGTTAGGATGGGGTATGTCCTTGCCAACAAATAAACTCCAGCTGCTACCATTGTTGCCGCATGAATCATAGCAGAAACAGGCGTAGGCCCTTCCATAGCATCTAAAAGCCATACATGCAAAGGAAACTGTGCCGATTTGCCCATAGCACCTATAAATAGCAGTAAGCCTACACCTGTTGCCACACTTGGTAATGCAACGAGCACTTCTGGGACTAGTTTTTGCAAGCTAACTAAATCTAAAGTGCCAAAGGTACGGTAAATCCAAAAGAGCCCTATCATTAAACCAATATCTGCTACTTTAGTTACTAGAAAAGCTTTCTTCATAGCTTGCTGGGCAGCAATTTTCTTGTAGAAAAAGCCTATTAATAGGTAACTCATCACCCCCATAACTTCCCAAAACAAAAGCACATGGAAAAGGTTGCGACTTAGTACCATAGCAAGCATAGCTGCACTAAAAATACTAATGTAAGCAAAAAAAGTAGGGTAGCGTTCTTCGTTTGCCATGTACTCGACAGAAAATAGGTGTATAAGCAAACATACAAAGGCCACCATAAAAACCATTACTGCTGCAAAAGAATCGATAAAAAGACCAATTGGAAAGCCTTCTTCTACTGTTATGGTTAACCAAGCATGGCTTGAAGTAAAAGGAAAGTTTTCAGTGCTGTGACGAGCTTTAGCTTTTTCCTCGAGAGTATGTAAGCTATGCTCTGTTTGTTCAGATTCAGCTTTAATTTCAGCAACTCTTATTGAGGAAATGCCGGCTAACTCAGCCTTCTGTTCAGCTTTTTGGAGGCGAGCAATATCCTTTTCTGTTTCAATTATTTCATGTAATTTAGCCCTATCCCATGAAGGAGCAGCTTGCCAAGCTTGAGCTAATAAAACAATTGCTAAAATCGTCGAAACTAACATCAAGATCACACTAAGATAGGCACTTAACTTCTTGCCTAATTTGTAACCTAAAATAATGTTGATTAAAAAACCTAGTGCAGGTAATAAAGGAATAAACCAAGCATAATGTATAGGGTTCATATAACTGTTACCTTGTTCATAACTATATGTACAGGATTATTGACAAAGAATCCTTAGCTTATCCTACCATTAAACTAGCATTAAAAAACCCTTGAGGGATTTAAATCCCTCAAGGGTTAGGTAAATCAAAGTTAAGTAAGCTTTACAGCAACTTAGAAAGTAACTTTGTACTTGATACGGAAAGCCTGACCTTGGCTGTCATCATTTTCAGTATCAGTACTTGGATCGTAACGGAATATGCCATAAGCAAGCTCTAAATCATAATAGTTCCAAATAAACTCAAAGCCATCAGTTGATACGCCATCCTCATTACGATTCTCGGGAGATTTCTCGTCAGGGGCGTTATTCTCAGCTCTATTGTTGTTGGGTGATCTTGCTACATGTATATTCTCACCGCTATAAGAACCATACTTTGCTGTCAAGGCACTATGCTTAAAGAGGAACTGACTAAGTTTTATTCCCACACTAAACTGGAAAGCAGTGGCAGTGAAATCTTCAGCATCACTATCAAACCTATAATCTGTTTGCCAGTAATTCACAGCACCCAATAAACTAGGCCTGAAGATAACATCAACAGGTTTAGTGCGAAGATCTGTACCTACTTGAATACGAGTACGATCAGCAAGTCCTCTTCTGCCTTCACCGCTGGCAGTAAGATCAGACTCCTCACCGTCATTAGTAATATTTAAAAAACCAAAGTAAGGTCTCATCGAAAGTGGACCAATGTCAAGCTTATAATCAGCATCAAAGTTAATTAAGGTAGTGTCAAAGCCTGCATTAATACGACCAAAAATGAACTCAGCATTAAGATTTCTAATAAGGGCATTTTTAGACCTACCACTGTGCTTCAAACCTACCCCAAAACCAGTAGTGTAGTGATCATGGTCATCATCGTAAAATTCCCTATTAACATAGCGAGCATCATCACGAGTAGTTTCTCTAGCAACATGAGCCACAGCACTGTCTTGTGCAAAAGCTCCGCCTCCTTCAGTAGTATCTACAACTTCGCTATTACCATTTTCATCTTCAATAGATACTGTACGGAAGAAGCCAGTTACTGCTATACCTGAAAATATATTGATGTCACCTTCAGCACCAAAAGCTGTGGTCTTAATGTCTGTTACATCAACTTCTACATCATAAGTGTCAAAGTAAGCGTTAAAGTTAAAAATAAACAACTTAGCGCCAGCTTTGGCTCCAAAACCTTTTTGATCAAGATCAAATTCTGATATTTCACCAGTTCTAGTTTCCTCACCATTGTTTTTCTTTGAACCACCATTAATGCCAAACCAGTCGTCAGGAATAGTACGATAATTAGCTTCAAGAGAAGTAAGCCTTATATTATCACCCAAATTTAAAGCTTGAGTATCTATACCTAAGATAGCAAAAAACAAACTATGAGTAGTATCGGCATTTATAAATTGGCCGTCATTGTCTGGGTCTCTTACAAAGGAGGGTGCCCCTGTTGTCTGAGAAGCTGTGTTTATAGTTTCATTGGCAAACTCAGCCTCTAGGTCAAATATACCTATGTTGGCTTGAGCATCTACACCAAAAACTGTAATGCCTCGATTATCTTTGAGTTCATCATTAAAGTCACCAGCATTTTCAGCTACTGTAGCAAATGAACCACCAATGGTAACATCGTCGTCTAAAAGACTTACTTCAGCCCTTGCACCCCATGCATACCTAGCCTGACGGGCTCCTTCTCTTTCAGGGTTAGTACCATAGAAAAAGGTTAAGCTTGGACTAATGTCTCCTAAATAATCAGTAGCATCAAAGTGAGCAGCAAACCCTGAACTTAAGTCGAAAAAGTTATCAATATTATCTTCATCATCGGCATCACTATCACCGGTATCAACAACATAACCTGTAAAGTCTATGTCTACATCTCTACCAAACTCAAACTTTAAGCGTTCGTTACCACCTATAGGAGCATAGTGTAGTTCTGCATCTGAAAAGTTAAATGCATAGATAAATTCTTCTTCATTACCTACACGATCTTCAGTTTGTAGATTATCAGCTGTAATTTCAGCAAGCTCTAAGTTAATAATACCGCTAAAGCAATCTAACTTCCTTGGAAACCCACAGCCACTACTACCACTGGCAAATCCAAAAGCTATTTCAATGTCTGCATTAACTCTACCTTCTCTAGGGCCATTGAAATCTGTTATTCTTTCGAAATCATCTTCATCATCATCATCGCCTGTACCAGTACTAATAAAGCTGTGTCCACCTGTAACAGGCAGTTCGCGTTTAAAGCCTTCACCAAAGACGCGATCTACATCAAAATGATCATAAAAATATATACCATTTTGATCGGGTATGAGTCTACCATTAGCATCTCGAACAGGCCTACCATTGGCATCTACTCTAAACCTAGTAGGATCAGCAGCACCATCTGTAAAAATAGAATGACGCCTTACATTATAGAATAATTTCAAAGTGCCAGAAAACTGGAAAAGTTTGCCCTCTATAACATCAACACGCCTAGACAAAGCATCAAGGTCTCCACCTCGAGCTTCAATGGCTGCTATACGGTTCTCTAGACCTATTTGTCTACGACGCAACAGTAAAGAAAATTCACGAAGGCTATCAACATCACCAGTTGCTACAGGTGCTGCTTGGACCATTTCTACAGGCGCATGCTCATGACCTTCTAAAATAGTAACTCTTTCTTGCAAGTTTACTACATCGGCACTTAAACCCTCTGCTAAATCATTAAGGTTTGCTATACCGCGCTTATTCTGGTTAATACGTGCTTGAATAGCTGTTAGGTCAACCTCTCCTCCAGCCATAGCCTCTGCTCTTTGTGCAGTTGCCAAGGCAGTATCAGCTTTTACTTGTAAAGCTTGGAGTTGGTTTTGAAGTCCTTGTAGCAATTCAACATCTACACCAGCTACAGGTGCACCAGTAATAGTAATTCCTGCTATTGCTCTTTGCAATTCCTCAATACGAGCATGCAAACCAGCTAAGCTATCAAGTCTTGTTTCTATCGAAGCAATACTTGCTGCATTAGTAGCAATGCCATTAGCATTTGCTCTGGCCAGAGCTTCAGCAGTTCTGGCAGTATCTGCAACAGCTGATAGGCTACCCGTCAACTCTGCAATGGCACGCCGTAAAGCATCTATATCAGCTTGGCTTAATGAACTTTGGGGAATTATAGGGAAATAACACTCGATCAAGCGAAAAAACATAAGTGCTGCTTGATAGCGTGTAAGATTTTCATTACCTCTATATAAACCATCTGGGAAACCTATAATAATGCCTAGGTCAGAAAGACGGCTTACTGCTGTTGATGCCCAGTGACCTGTAGGAACATCTGGGTAAAATCTAGGACCAGCAGGGCAATGTGCAGTCTGTGCATTAATTGCACCTCCAAAAAGGAAAACTGCAAACAAAGTTAGTAAAAATTTTTTCATAATTTTGTCCTTTGAAGTTTTTTAACTACAATTAACATCTGGTTAATAAAGATTAGTTTAGTTTAATGTTGAGTATCCTTGTTTCCTCAAACGAAAATAACTGCACTATCTTCAAGCATGTTAACTGGGACGCCTTCAATTCTTTATAAAGCCACTTCAAATTTTTCTCACCTCATTTCCATAAATAGCTCTATAAAAACATAGCAAATCCACTTAGGAGTATCTCATAGTTTTGCCCTAACTGTCAATAATTAAATGAGTAAATGTATGATAATTTAATTATTGGCAAAAAACCTTTTGTAAAACAAGATTTAGAAGTTTAAATTTATAAAAATGTAGTTAAAGTGAGAATCTACTCATGATTTTGAAACAAAAATCTTTTTACTTAAACAGTTCCAATTATAAGTCTATCAGAAATCGATTAGCCATTTACAATATTCCTCTAATGTTTACTAAATATACCCCTGCTATCAAGAGGATATTATTTATTTAATCTTTTAATTGATCAGAAGCAAAATCCTGTACTAGAGGGAAAAATTCTTCAAAATCTTCTTGAAATTTCTCATAATCTTCTTGCAAGTTTAAAAGAGCACCTTGCAAATTAGTATGATAGGCAGTTCTCCTATCTAAACTAAGCAATGTCCTTTCAATACCATTTAAATTTGCATATCTAGCTAGCCAATTGTTCTCAATCATATTGGGTAAGAACTCTTGCACCTTTTTAGGCAGCATGCTTTGATTAGTCAATAATATATTATAAAACTCTTTAGAAAAGTCTTCTAAGGAAACAGCTGAGTAATGTTGAAAGTTAATAGCTAAAAAATGATCATAAAATATATCTACTAAAACTGCTGAGTATTTCCCAAAATCAGGTCTGAGTAACTTAGCACTATGTTTTGCTATAGGGTGTCTATCAGTAAAACTGTCAATTCTGCGATGCAACAAGATCCCTTGGCTAACTTTTTCAGGGTAATCTTGATACTTCTTTCCTTTAACAAAATCACCAATAAAATTTCCAATCAAAACTTCTGTTGAGTTACCAGATAGGAAAATATGAGCTAGAAAATTCAATAAATTTTTACCTTTTAATCTTAAACATAAAATAGGATGTCATTCTGAAATATTATAGTGAAGAATTTTGAGTACATAGCATAGACTATTTCTATGAAAGATGAAGTGTATGATTGTTTGATTGTTGGTGGTGGTGTAGCAGGCCTTTCTGCTGCTACACACTTGGCTTGGCACAACCGTAAAGTGCGTGTTTTTGACAGGCGTACTGGCCCCCTCTTTTTTACTTTAAGTAAATTATATAATGTACCCGGTATGCCTGCAGTGACAGGAGTACAGTTGCAAAAAATTTTATTTAAACAAGCCACTGACTTAGGGGCTGAGCACGAAAAAGCCAACGTGGTAGCTATAGAGGGTGAAATTGGTAATTTTAGATTAGAAACTGAGTCAGGCAATGTCTACCAGAGTAAAACTTTACTTCTAGCGACAGGGGTAGCTCGTTATCACCCTACCGTTGATGGCGATTGGCAAATTTGTTTAAAGTATGCAGCAAAATGTAACATGTTTTATTGTCCTGATTGCGAAGCACCTGAGTTAGTAGGCAAAAGCACTCTAGTGATTAGTACAGGAAATGCTAAGGGTGGCATCAATAGTGCTAGACATCTACATAATTTCACTCGAGACCTGAGTATTCTCTTTACTCATAAAGATTTTAACAACAAACAATTAAATGAAAAAGACATAAAATGGCTGGAGTCTAAAAATATTCCTTGGCAAGCAGGGCAAATTAAGGACCTAAAAGGCCTCAAGGGGTGTATAAGTGCTGTGGTTTTAGAAGATGGTACCCGTTTTGAAAGGGATGCTTATTTTGTTTCAAGCCCTAAAATACCCCGTAGCGATCTAGCTAAACAGTTAGGCCTTAAAGTGACTGAAAAAGGGCACATAGAACCCATCTCACAACGTGGGAATACCAATGTTGAGGGTGTTTGGATAGCAGGTGATGTGAGGCCTATGACTCAACAAGTGGCAGTAGCAATGGGCACAGGTAATATTGCTGCTGTGCACATAGATCAGTATTTGACCTATAAGCTCCCTATGTAACGCTCAGTGTTGGTGTTGCTAGCATGATGCCAACACCCAATGAAGAATCTGCCACACTGATAAACTTGGCAGATAAAGCACTTTATCAGGCCAAAGAAAATGGGAGAAATCAGTCTGTATCTGCATAAAACTACTAATTAGATTTCTTTAAGGCCATGTATACATAGATGGCGAACTGTACTGTTGAAATAGATTCATGTTGTAGTTAAAAAGTTGCTGATTAAGATACATTAACATACTAATGGTATTAGTCATAATGAAACTTTCTGCCATATAATCACGAATAGCCTTGTCACTAAGGCGTTTAGTCAATATATTGGCAACAACGTTTTCTTGAACACTTTTAACAAGCCACTCACTTAACTCGAGTGAAAGCTCTGCCTCACCCAAGACCCAATTTTCTTGAGTTGTCCAGTTAAGGTTGCCCCACAACTGTGTTTGTGTCTGACCATCATCTACAGCAGAGAGTGCTGTTATAACTCTGGCATAAGCAGCTGCCGCAGCAGCAGCATCAAGATTTGCTAGGCCAACACGGAGTTTAAGTGAGAGTGTTTCATTTGCATCAACATTTAGGTAAAAGCTCGAGGCTTGCTTAAACAAAGCTTGAACGTGTTCGCCTGATGGTATAAAAAATTTATTAACATCCTGAACAGCAATTTGTAACAAAGGGGTATTTGGAGCACTTAAGTCAGCTTCAGATAAGCCACCGTCAGCAAGTAGTGTGCGAACATCAACTTCTGCACCAACCACTAACCCATCATCTATCACTGCTAGTGCCAGCTGTTCAACACTGTCTTCCGATTTTCCAAGGTAAAGGGTACCTTCATTTAAAGGAACTTTTTGAAATACCATATCGTCTTCAGCAAAGGCCTCGAGCACCTTAGCCTCAGATATTTGCCCCCTAGCTGAAATAGCTACACTACCTTCAGCAAAGGTATAAAGTACACTGTCAAGATCCTCACCAAAGAAAACAGCCATACTGCTTAAGCTCTCTAAAAGCTCAGCTGAATTTATGGTTTGCTTTAGCCTTTTAATATTAAGGGTTAATATTTCGGTTGAGCTTTGTAAAGCAGGGGTTGATAGCTCTTGCGGAAAGGCTTGCTTGAAAGACAATCCATGTTTATCATGCATTGTTTGGGCTAGTAGTTCAGCTCTAGCAGGGGAAGTAGCTAGCAAATCTTGAATCACCACTGATTCAGAGTCAGTTAGCTGTACTGTTAGCACATCAATAAGGCTACGCAATAACTCTCTAAAGATAGCTTCAGAGGCTCGTCCTTGCACAATTGCTATCTGCTGGGTGATTTCTTTTAAAGTCTCTTTATAGAATGTCTTTCCTTCAGGACTGTAATTAAGATAGGTCTCTGCACTAGCTTCCTGCAAACGATTCATTTCGTCAGAGGTTAAGGGGCGATCTATAACAAAACTTACAACATTACTAAATTTCTGAATGTATTCATCTTTGTACTCTGCTAAATCTGAAGTTTGTGCTGAAATTAGTCCCTGCACTGCACAAAAGCATAATAGTACTGCGAGTAATACCACTTGCTTAAGATAACTTTGCTTCAAGTTTTTTATAAGGGTCATGGTTTGTTTATTCTAGCTTTTCTTTATTGTGTTTTCTACTAGCAGCGCAAGGCCATAATCAAGCTCGTTCCGAAGCAAAGCTTCGGAACGTATACTCAAAACGCTCTGCGTTGCTTTATGTGGCGCACTTTGCTGTGCGTTACTCAAGCGATTTTCAAACACTCTCTATTGTTTTTCTCAAGTGACAGGGGATGAACCAATTTATCTAGAAATCATCTTCATAAAAAAGGTGATAATACCCTGATAATTACTGCGAAATAGGAAAAATGAGTAACTCCTTAAAATTACTCTATGATTTATGGCAAATTTATTAATGATCTTAATTTTAGAATATGGAGTATCTAACTTAATTGTTGCTTAATACTATTTAAAGGAGTTAGGAAAATTAATGAATTTCGAAGAACAAGAAAAACTAGCACTAAAAATACGTCAAACTGTAATAAGTGCTACTGAGGCCAGTGGACTTAAAGCAAGTTTTGCCAAGGGGCGCCGTCAAAGCGATATGCTAATTATTAAACTAAGCGGAAAACGCGAACATGCCTATGCTATTTCCAATCATTTGGTAATCACTTTTCCTGAGATAGATATAGATATCCTAAAAGTCAAGTCTCAAAATACCTTTTATCCCTTTATTTTAGTAATCAGTCAGAAACTAGATGAACAAAGTATGGCTTTTAATGAAAGGCGATCTAAACTTATTTCTAAGTTTAATGAATTAGAGAAGAATCTACAAAGCTTAAATCAAAAATTTCCCCCACCAAACTTTAACGATACTATATTTCTAGAAAATTTTTAAGGTGATTTAGATAGATCACAGTACTTGTATTAAGTTTTAATTAAGCAAACATACTGTCAAGAACCATACCTAAAAAAATTAAAGCTAAGTACGACATTGAGTATTTATAAAGCCCAAGAGCATTTGAACGCTCTATAATCTTGCCACTCAGTACTACAAGATAAAGCTTGACAACTTTAAATAATAGAAACAAGTTTAGTATTAAAGCTGCCAAGAAATAAGTGATACTCAGTTCCCTCATAGCAAAAGGGATTAATGTTAGCATCATTGTCAACACAGCATACATGATCATTTGTAAAACCGTAGCACGCTCACCAATGATTGCAGGTGCCATGGGTATGCCTACTTTAGCGTAATCGTCTTTAATAATAAGTGCTAAAGCCCAAAAATGAACAGGCGTCCAAACAAAAACAACAGCAAAAAGACACCATGCCATTAGGTTTAAGTTCCCTGTAACTGCTGACCAACCTACTAAAGGTGGTATAGCACCTGCAGCACCGCCTATTACAATATTTTGCCATGTCGAACGTTTTAGCCACATGGTATAAATGAGTACATAGAAAGCAAGACCTGCCCAAGAGAGTAGAGCGGCTAACCAATTTGAGGCAAGGCCAATTATCAAAAAAGAGAGGATTGTTTGGGTTATAGCAAAAATGAGGGCGTTTTTAGTCGAGATTAATGAACTAGCAAGAGGACGCTTAGCAGTGCGTTTCATCTTTTTATCAATGTCACTGTCATAAATCATGTTATAAACGCCAGCTGCACCAGCTGACATGTAACCACCTATAAGAACCCCTAAAAGGGGTATCCAACCGGGAAAACCTTTGGCAGCAATGAACATTGCTCCTATGGTAGTAAACAATAATAAACTAATAACTTTTGGCTTGGTAAGAGTAAGATAATCACGCCAAGTAGCTTTATTAGATACCTTCTTTGGTTTATTAAGTTTATATTGTAATTGTGTCATAAATTGCTCCAATTATTAGAAATTGTAACTTATTTCTCTTCATTTCGTCTAATGTACTTCATTTGAGATAATGCCCTGCCAAGTTTAGGTGGGCATTCTTCTCATAAAAAATTTAATTGTACTTTAGGAACTATTGGAGAATAAGAAAAACTGAGTGATTTCTTAAAATTCATTTATGATTTATAGAAACTTACTAACGATATTTATTTTAGAATGTGCCTTGCAAGCTTAATTGTTAGCAAACACTATTTAGAGTTAGGATAATTAATGGCTTTCAACAAACAAGAAGAACTAGCATTAAGAATAAGGCAAGTTGCAATAAATGTTAATAAAGCTATTGGGCTTAGAATAAATTTTACCAAGGGACGCCGTCAAAGTGATATATTACTTATTAAGCTAAGCGGGAAGCGAGAACATGCTCATACTATCCTCAATCGTTTAGCAGCTATTTTTCCTGAGATAGATGTTGACCTCCTAAAAGTTAAGTCAAAAAATACCTTTAACACCTTTATTTTAGTGGCTACTCAAAAACTAGATAAACAAAACCTTGCTTTTAATGAAAGGCGCTCTAAACTTATTGCTAAATTTCCTAAACTAGCAAGAAGTTTAAAGTATAAACTTCCCCCGCCAGACTTTAATGATAGTATATTTCCAGAAAATCTTTAAACTATTGTAACCCTTGCTCCAAATTTTACTAGCAAACTATAATGGCAATGATGGAAAGATCCATAAACAAGCATCCTATATGGCTTAAAACTTTTGGCTTTATTACTATTACTTTGTTTGGTGTAGGAATTTATCTAGCTCTAATAGTTTCACCACCAGATAATGTTCAAGGAGAGCTTATTCGCATTCTATATGCCCATGTAAGCGTGGCTTGGATTTGCTTTTTAGCAGTTATTTTATGTGCTATTTTTGGCAGCATTTATTTGTGGAACTCAAGTAAGTTAAGTGACATTATAGCTGTAGCTAGTGCTGAAATGGCATTATTTTATTCTGGTCTTACAATTCTAGGTGGTATGACATGGGGTAAATCTACTTGGGGCGTATGGTGGGCATGGGATGCTAAACTTACTACCACTGCACTTATGTTTTTTTTGTTAGTTGGTTATTTTATAGTTCGTGGACTCATTGAAGACCCCCAGAGACGTGGAAGAGTAAGCGCAGTGATTAGCCTTGTTATTCTAGCCGATGTACCCATAGTTTACTTTGCTTCAGAGTTTTTTAATACCTTACACCAACCCTTAAGTTTGCAAATAGGTGAAGAGCCACAAATGGACCCTATTATGATTAAGATATTACTGTTTAATGTATTGGTAGCAGCCTTAATTTACGCCTATTTTATGTTAGAACGAGTGCGTTTAGGTCATTTAGAGAACACACTTATTGTTGAACAAGAAACAAATGAAACTCAGGTTTCTAGTGAGGTTATCCATGTTTGAATCTTGGACACAATGGCATTGGGTGGCTCTTGCTTGGGGACAAGTCATACTTGCTTATATTGGTTACACTATTTATTTATCTAAGCGCAACAGGAAGCTTAAGGCAAGGATGCAGGAAAAAAATTAGCTTTACTGGCTTTTTTGTTTTCATAATTTTAGGGTGCAGAAAGGCAGGCTTATATAGGTGTTCAGGTAAGTCTTTATCTAACCAGTGCGAGGATGTCATCCTGAACCCTTACGAGGGTAAACTACGTGAAGGATCTTGCTGCGTTATGCTGTGAGATACATTTATCGTTTACCCTCGTAAGGGCCTGCTCCTCAGTATGACATATGCCTTACAGGAAAGCTTTTCTATTTTGTGTAAAGACTTTTCTAGTATACCATCATAGCGTATCTCGAGTTCTTAATTTATAAGCCCCTGTCGCCACGCTAAAACAGCTGCTTGAGTACGATCACTCAAGTGCAGCTTACTTAAAATGTTACTAACATGGCCTTTTACAGTGTACTCGCTAATACTAAGTTGTTTAGCAATCTCAGCATTAGATAGTCCCTCGGCAATACACCTAAGTACACCAACTTCTCGTTTCGTAAGGTTAGTAAAGGGGTTGGGTTTGAGTTTAGGACCATGTAATTCTTGAATTACTCGTAAGGCTATTCTAGGGTGAAGTACAGCTTCACCTTTTGCGGCACTTCTAATAGCCTCGGCAAGTTGCTCTAGAGTAACATCTTTAAGTATATAAGAAAGAGCACCTGCTTGCAGAGCAGGGAAAACATGCTCATCTTCATGGTAAGAAGTTAGTACCACTACCTGAGAACGAGGACTTACCTTTCTTACTTGTCTAGTAGCCTCAACACCATCCATTTCAGGCATTATTAAGTCCATTAGGATGACCGGCGATATAAGTTGATTATTTGAGAATCAATTATCATATGGGTAATGAACCCATATAGTGAGCAAGTTGAAAAACATATGCAAAGGTATTATGAATCTTTATCTGAAAAAGATAGACGACGCTATGCTGCTGTAGAAGCGGAGAAGCTAGGTCATGGTGGAATAACATATGTCAGTCAGTTGCTAAAGTGTAGCCCTAATACCATAAAAATAGGATTAGCAGAGCTTGACGATGAGCAAATCTTGTCCCAAACTAGAATTCGCCAAGAAGGTGGAGGACGTAAGTCTGTCATTGAAAATAACCAAGAGCTTGAGTTAGCTTTCTTGCAAATTATTGATCAATATACTGCTGGCTCACCCATGGATCAAAAGATCAAATGGACCTATTTAAACCAGCGTGAATTAACTCAGTTTCTAAAAGAGCAAGGCTTTCAGATAAGTGAAAAACTGGTGGTTCAACTGCTTGAAAAACACAAATTTCGTAAACGTAAGGCAAAGAAAGTGATGAGTGCTAAGGAGTGCATAGATCGTGATGATCAATTCAAGAATATTGCTAAATTAAAAGAAGATTATCAAACTGCTAGACAACCAGTTATTAGCATGGACAGTAAAAAAAAGAGCCTATAGGTGCTTTGTATAGAAACGGTAAAGTGTATAGCCAACAAGCAATAAAAGTTTATGATCATGATTTCTACTCTTTGGCTGAGGCAATAGCTATTCCTCATGGCATTTATGATTTAAGGTATAATCTTGGCTACATAACCATTAATACCAGTCATGACACCAGCGAGTTTGCTTGTGACTGTGTTCGTTTATGGTGGCAAAATCACGCAATTAAACTCTATGCTCACAGCAAAAAATTGCTAATATTGTGTGACTGTGGAGGTAGCAATAATTCTCGACACTACATATTCAAAGAAGCACTACAAAATCTTGCCAATGACCTTGGTTTATCCATACGTATAGCACATTATCCACCCTATAGTTCCAAGTATAATCCTATAGAACATCGTTTATTCCCTCATGTAACTCGTGCTTGCCAAGGAGTTATACTAGATTCCGTGGAAATCCTCAAGATGCTTATATCTAGAACAGAAACTAAAACAGGACTTAAGGTTTTTGTAAATGTCATAGATAAGCACTATAAGAAAGGGCAAAAAGCTGATGAAAATTTCAAACAGGCAATGCCCATTGTTTTTGATGATTTTTTACCATCTTGGAATTACACTGCTGTTCCCCAATAATTTTGAAATGCTCAAGTTATTTCGCCGACGATCCTAAGACTACATCTGGAATATGCTCTTCAGCAAGAGTAACAGCTTCTTGACCAGAACTTGCTTCAGCTACCATCTCAACATCTGGCAAGGCTTCCAAGAAGGCGCTTATGCCTTGTCTAACTAGAGGATGATCATCAACTATAAGGACACGGATCATAAATATTCCTGTTTCTGATAAGGTACATGAGCTATAACCTGTGTATTACCTTCAGGCTGGCTTTTTAACTCGAGCCGACCACCAATAACTTTAAGCCTCTCCTGCATGAAATAAATCCCCATACCCTTTTTCTCTACTAATTCAGGGGCAAAACCTTGACCGTCATTAACTATTTTCATGATAACAGTTGAATCATCCAATTTGAGACTAAAATCCACCTGTTTAGCATTGCTATGCTTGGCTATATTAGCAAAGGCTTCTTGAGCAACTCTATAAAGTACTTGCTCTATATCGGTAGTTAGCACTAACTCATCAAAGTCTATTTCAAGTTTTATGCCCTGCTGTAGAGTCCAGCTCTGAGCAAGTTCATGCAAAGCTGCAATAAAGGGTTTTTCCTCGAGCCCTACTGGTTTTAATGCTTTAATCAAATTGGTTAGTTCAGCCCTTGCTTGCACAGCTAACGACTCAGCTTCTATTAAATTCTTTTCTACTGCTTTAGGGTCTTTATTGAGTTGCAGGCGAGCTGCCCCAACTTGCAAGGCTGTAGCAAAAACTTGTTGTTTGACACTATCGTGGAGTTCTCGAGCTATACGTTGACGCTCTTCTAATATGGCAAGTTGCTGGCGTGTTTGAAACAGGGTTTGTAGCTCCTTAGCCATACTGTTAAGCTGCTTGGTTAGTACACCTAGTTCGTTTTGAGAATCTGTGAGCAAAGTAGAAAAATCACCTTGGCTCCATGTGCTAGTGATTGTTTTGAGCTTCTCTAAGTAATTAATTAGCTTACGTGCACGTCTAGCTCCAAGCAAAGTCCCTATAGGAATAGCAAAGAATAGTAGGACAAAAATGCTAATTAGTGTCAGCACAAATCCAGAACCATAGAGATCCTCTTTATTGGCACTAATTTTGTAGAAAAAGGTAGCTCCTAAGATATTGTCATTTTTATCTACTATAGGGCTAGCTGCAGCTAAAGGGGTTAAAGGAGAGGCTGAAAAAGGGATAGAGTTTTGTTTGCCAGCTAAAGCATGTCTTAAGATATCAGCCTCCTCAGCTAATAAGCTTTCTAACAAATATTCTCCTTGCAAAATTTGTCTGGAGTTACTGCTTGCTAGCACATTACCTTTGTTATTAACAATGGCCACAGCCCCTTTAGTATGTGGTATAGCAGTAGAAAACTTTGGATTCTCAGAGCTTCGTAATTCTTCAATGCTTAGCAAGATCTCTTCTAAACGTGTCAACTTAGGAGGCTTCGTCATATAAGGAGCAAATTTAGGACTAAGCTCAGTAAGTGCTTGAGGAATATTTTCTAAATTGTTACTGACTTCAAGCAGAAAAATACCGTATAAAAGGGTGACGATAATAAGCTCGAGTAAAATGAAAGATAATATAATGGTAAGAGTTAGTGACAGGGTAAATTTCCATGCCAGCTTACGGAAACTAGGCATAGCTTGTTGAGATTTTTTAGACCTTTTAAATATTTTCATCAGACCACACTCTTAATACAATAAAGAAGCCTATTTAGAAGGGAATCCAAATGAGCACTTTCATTTTGCACTAAAATTTGTAGTTAGCACATGAGGCTTTCGTGGCAGTGTTTGTAGTTCTAAAGGACTGTTTTTACTTTATTACTCCCCCTCTTAAGAAGGGCTTCTGTAGAGTCGTGACAAAAGCAGCTAAAAATGGCTACACTGCTAGCGGTTAAGGTCTCCTTAGCATGCATGCAGATCAAGGCTAATTTACTACCCTAAAAAATATATGAGGTGAAAAAAATGATAATCAAGCCATCAATAAAATTAATAGTTTTCTTGTGTTTAGCTGTTCTGCTATTAGCATCTTGTAGCCAAAGTATACCCAATAACAATGCAACATTGGACAGGGAAACTACTCTTGCTCTTAAAGATAATGTTTTAAGAAGCCAAGAAAGTCTTATTGATATGTTTCCAAGTGGAGGAATTAAGGCTTTAGCAACAAAAGAGTGTCTAAAAGTAGAAGGAGATCCTACTGATGCAGATAGTGATGAAATTCCTGTAGATGTTACCTATATCTTTAGCAATTGTGTTTTTCGAGAGGGCGATGTTGAAACTACAGTCAGCGGGCCTTGGAGTGTAAAGGATCAAGATGATAGTGATCCCTCGAGTGGTTTTTCAGGATCAAAAGATTGGGAAGTTACTGAGACTTCTGGCAGTAAAACTGAAATGATGAAGTTAGCAGAAGACTTTGCTCTAAATGTTGCAAAAGACAGAAGTAAGTATGAAGCTGAGGCGAGTTTAAAAGTAGATTCAGCCACTTCTGGCGAATCCTATTTGGCAAAGTCAAAAGCTGACTATATACCTGAAAATCCTAAAGAACCCTTTAAGTCTGGTACTTTTATTTTTAGTGATGCCATTACCTTTACTAGTAAGGGTAAGTCTGAAAGCATAACGGGAGAAAGCCTACCAGACAAGCACTTGCACTATTCTGCTGACTGCAATAACGGCAAAGGTGGTTTTGATCGTGGCAGTGTTCGTTATAAATATAATGAGAGCTTCATCATTGAAATCTCTTTTGATGAGTGTCTAGAAGATGTTACTTTGCCTCTTCTCGAGTAAGTTGCTGTAAATACACAAATTCTTTGCACGTTAGTTTGAGATACTAAGTTTTTTAGAGAAACTTAGTATCTATACACCCTTTAGAGAAGTCCGAATACGCTTTCAAATCTCTAAAATCCTTGAGTCTTTGTTCAAGCAATTAGCGTCAGCAATCTTACAAAAACTTTTGCAACATCATTTATTATTAAGAACCCTTATCCCAACGTTGCAGGAAGAATCATTAATAAATATCTGAATACAGAAACAAGGAGTCGAAAATGACCCATCCCCCATTCTTAATAAAGCTCCCCATAGTGTTGTTTTTTCTTTTAAATTCATTAATAGCATGTACAGAAACCCCCACAAATCCACCCGACAATAATAACAACCCTAGTCTAAGGTGGGAATATCCCACTCCTAACCAGCTCCCGCTAACTGCTATAGAGGATAGGCAAGGGAAACCTTATCTATATGTTGCTCAGAAAGATGGTGGCTTGCTCATTCTAGATATATCAAATCCAAATACTTCTCCAACTATTGCTAGCAGTATTCCAACTAGCCAGCTCGAGCAGTTAGACAGTATGAATCTAACTCAACAAGGGAACTTCCTATTCGTTGCATTAGGTGACTTCTTTCCTGCTACGGGTTCAAAAGCTGGCCTAGCAATTATCAGTATTCAAAATCCCTTACAGCCTGAAATCTTATCAATTTGGACATCGGATAAAATACTAGCAGGGAGTTCTGGTGTACTAATTGATGGAAATTTTGCCTACCTTGCAGCTATGCAAGAAGGTGTTTTTATCCTTGATATTTCAAACAAAAACAAGATTAATTTTATTTCTTCAATTTTGCCTGATGTGGACTTTCCAAAACCCAATCCTAATTCTGTTGAGCACCCTAATGCTAGGGGGATAGCAATTAAAGATAATTTGCTCTTTGTAGCAAATGATGCTGGTGGGTTACGTGTCATTGATATTAAAGACAAAAACAAACCTACTGAGATAGCAAAATACATTAACACTCAAATGCTTGGTAAAGCCCAAGCTTACAACAACATTATCATTAATGGGACACAAGCCTATATAGCATTAGATTACTGTGGACTGGAAGTCCTAGACATTAAAAACCCTAGCAACATTCAACAATTAGGTTGGTGGAATCCATGGGCTTGTGAGACCAATGCTAACATCTGGTTTAATAGTCCGGGACACACTAATCAAATCATGCTTGATGCTAGCAAAAAACTTGTTTTTCTCTCAGCGGGAGATAGTGAATTGCAAGTTGTTGAAGTTACAAACCCTAGAAACCCTACTCTAAGTTCAAGCTTTGGAGAACCAAAAAACAAGCAAGGCACATGGGGAACTAGTGCCACCAATGATACAATTTATCTGACATACATTAAGACCATTGTGCCATTTATGAGTGAGTGGTCGGGTATAAAAGCAATTAAGCGATAGTATTTGAAGCAAGTATATAAGAAATGTGCATAGACCTACCCTAAAAAAGGTTTTTTGCATAGTTTCTGGTAGGGGCGAACCTGTGTGTTCGCCCTTATCCTCGTTCAAAACCTCATCTGTACCTAGGTCGGTATTGAGATCATAGTTAGTGCACAAGTTGGGAGGAATTATGTTGGGGAAGGGTAGACAAATAGGTCTACCCCTACAGGGTTGGTTTTTGGATAATACTGTGCCAGATGATTTGGTATAGTTATGGTTCATAAACAAGATGGATCAATATCCTGCCTATAAACTTAACAATCTAGCTAGTCAATCCGTTGATGTTCAGAAATTTTCCAACAATGATCAAAGGTAAAAATATCCACTCCACCCAAGCGATCTTGCCACTTTGCTGTAACCTCATCTGCACATTGCTGAGCCACAGAGTCAAAGAGTATTTTTACAAATGCCCAAGAGTTACCTGAACCCCCTCGAGCTTCTGCCTCACCAAAAGCTGCACCAAAGTCCATAGCAACATTGGCAGTGCCTGCAGCCTGAACAATATCTAGAATGTATTCTTTCTGGATTTCAACATCCTCACGTGTTCCTAAGCGGGTTAAATGTCCACCAATATAGACTTCAAAATCAAAATCCAGAATTTGATCATGAGCTGCAATAAAGCCATCAACATCTTCTGCAAGTGCTAGATCTGGAAAAGGTGTCCAGCCGGGAAATACGACATCAACAAACATAAGTACTTTTTGATCAGGTGCATAAATGAAAATGTTGCCCGGTTCATGATTTACTCCTTGATAGCTTAGTTCTAATATTTGTGTGCCAATTTTTAGAGGTAAAGATTCACTAAATGTGACAGCTGGAATAGGTCGATTAGGATCAGCTTTAGCCTCTAAATGGGCAGCTGTGTCTTCATGAGCAATGATAGTTGCATTTTCAGGATAAAGCCCAGCAGCACCAATATGGTCTATGTGTGTATGGCTGTAAATAACGTGTGTAATTGGTTCATTGGTTACGCTGGCGATAGCATTTAAAATGTTCTCACCAATACTTGGTGGTGCATCGACAGCAATAACACCTTCACCTGTAACGAGAAACATCATTTGGTAGACACCCTCGGTGACCCAATAGAGACCATTGCTAATTTCTGCAACATGGTAACCGTTGGATAGATCTATGCTTGAATCATAGGATGTTTCTGGTACTGGGGCAAAGTCTTGAGCTGTGGCCGATATGCTGATCATCGCAATTACAGCAAAAATAAATGTAACAATACTTCTTTTCATCTTGGTATATCCTTTCATTTTTGACTAGTCGTTCCACAATAGAGTAAAAAAATTAATTGAGAACTGAAAGTGTAATAGCAGCAATGTGCTCGAGTCTTGCTCTATCACGTGTTGCTTTGGCAGTAATCCTTAAGCCTTGAATACTATTAAACAAATAGCTACTTAGTGCCTCAGGATCTTCTTCAAGGCTTATTTCTCCTTTCCGCTGTGCCTCTATAAGAGCCTGCTTAAAAGCCTTTTCATATCCTTCAATATTTGTGCAAATTATCTTTGCTACTTCCTCATCATCGGCTGCTAATTCAAGTGTTGCATTGCCCATAAAACAACCACGATTACAAGGATCATTAAGGGAAGCATCAATAATAGTACGGAAAAGGGTTTGGAATTTTTCCTGAACAGGCTTATCACCTTCGAGCAACAATAAGTTTTGTAATCCTTTGGTCCTGTAGGCTTGGAGGCTTTTTAAAAACAATTGCTTCTTATCACCAAAGGTATCATAGAGGCTTTGCCGATTAACACCTAGATTTTCTACAAGGTCCTGAATAGAGGTGGCCTCAAAGCCTTTTTCCCAAAAGAGATTCATAGCTTTATAAAGTGCTTCTTCTTGGTTAAATGCTTTGGGTCTTGCCATACTCAGCCTTGTCAAATCACACTATAACCATTTTGGAATGAGTAGTCAAGAATCCTTATTTATAATTTGAGCCAATCTTGTGCTCAATTTTATTTTGAATCCCAACTTCTACATAAAAGTTGGGGTTCGAGTTCAACTTATCTATACAAACCTAAGCCTTACACTATGAATAATAGTTTTAGCTGAGCAACCAAGCAGCTCCCTAAAGTTCCTTAACTCCTTGCACAACAGCGTCGAGCACTTCCTCTGCTTTAAGGTACTCAGTGGCGTAATGAGGAGTTATGACATTATTAGAACATGATTTGTCTTGTACTCGATCACCAAAGCGATTAGTGAGCTTTTTTGGAGTGGCAATAACATCAAGTGGAGAAGCAACGTTAGTCCAGTCCCTAAGCGGAGAAGGCCAACGCCCATCAGGCTTTGGCTCCAGTTTACCAAAAAAAAGCTGGCTCTGCCCTAGAGGAGAGCCTATAGTCACAAAATGATCTACTGAATGAGGGTATTTACAAAGACATTCATAAGCAATAACTGATCCTAGAGAATGTCCAATAACAACTGCTGTATCCTCAGTGACAGCCCCTTGAAAACGATCTTGAATAGCATCTTTTACTCCTGAGTCATTCATATACAAACGTGCCTGTTCTAGGTCAGCAAGAAAATTATTCTCAGAGTAGTCTTCTAAAGCCTCAAAGAATGGATTCTCAACAAAATAATCAATGACCTTTCCTAGCCACACAGATCTGAATTTATCTCCTGTAACTGTGCTGACGCAACCATTTAATCTTTCAGAATCACCCTTATTAAACTCCCCCTGTAGAGACTTGAACGAGTCAGAATCATTTTGGGAGACTTCTTCTATCAGAAGCTCTAGGAATTCTGAATCACCCTCAGTAGCTTCTTCTAGTAGAGTTTGTAGCAAATCAGAATTACCTCCAGCAGGTTCTTTTAATAAGACTTTTAGAAAATTGAAATCCCTTTTAGCTGTCTCTTGACCCAAGATTTTTAAGAAATCTGTCTTCCAACAATTTTCACCTCCAAGATCACTTCTATCATAAACTCCGTTGGTAAATTTCTCATTTTCCTCAAGAAAAATATCACCATAAAAAGCAGAAGAAAAATCTTCCTCCGTAAGGATTACTCCTGAGTCTTTGAGGCCACTCATTAAAGAAGAAAAGTAACGCTCTTCAATTTCCTCTGGGTCACTTTTATGGTGCCCCATACCATGAATTATTACAACCTTTGACATAGCGCTCAATTATAACCCTACTGATATTGTATATCCAATCCCAACTATTGGGTAAAAGTTGGGATTGTGAGCAGACTCTAAAAAACTAGAGCTAGACAACATTAACCCTCTATAGTTTTACAAGTTATAGACACAAAACTTAGGATTTTAGAAAGTGTTAGACACACAAACCCATCTTTTGTAGGGTTAGAAGGTCAAGCCCACTACAATCAGGGTTAAGCTGCTTTTCTACAACGCTCCACCACTTCAGCAAAATTTTCTGCTGCATAATCAAGCATCTCATAAGTTAAGCCCCTGCCAAGAGAAAAGCGTAAGCTAGCCTTTGCTTCTGTTCTACTTAACCCCATTGCTATAAGAACGTGTGAAGGCTCGAGCGAACCAGAAGCACAAGCTGAACCACCACTTACCATTACCCCTTCTTGATCTAAGCCCATAAGTACTGCCTCGCCATCAACGCCTGCAATCCTAACGTTTAAATGCTTTGCACCTCTTGGAATAAGGCCAGCATTCACAGATACACCCTCTATAGCCAAGAGCTTTCCTTGCAAGTAATCTCGGAAAGCAGAGATATTTTTATTATCTTCTTCTTCACGTTCCATTGCTAGCTGAGCTGCTTTGCCCATACCCACGATAGCAGGAACATTCAAAGTGCCAGCTCTAAGTCCACGTTCTTGCTCACCACCTAGTAAAAATGGTTTTAATGCCAAGCCTTCTCGAGTATAAAGAACACCTACTCCCTTAGGACCATAAACTTTGTGTCCAGAAATTGTGAGCATGTCTGCCTCGAGTGCTTGCACATCCACAGGAGTGTGGGCAAAAGCCTGTACTGCATCACAAAAAAGTAAAGCCCCTGCTTGATGGGCTATTTTACTTATGGTAGATATATCAGTAAGTGCACCTGTTTCGTTATTTACTAGCATAAGGGCAATAAGTGCAGTATTGTCTTGCAGTGCTGCTTTTACTGCCTCGGGAGTGATAGCACCTTTTTCATCAGGAACTAAATAACTAACCTCATAACCTTGTCTTTCTAAGTATTTACAAGTATTTAAGGTTGCTTTGTGCTCTATTTTGCTAGTTATAATATGACCATTTTTGTGCTTAGCCATAAAGGAGCGTATGGCATGATTAGTTGCCTCAGTAGCACTCGAGGTAAAAATAATTTGCCGTGATATAGTTCTTAAAGCACTAGCAACTTCTTCACGGGCAGTCTCAACACCTCTGCGTGCATTTTGACCATAGGTATGTAGGCTCGAGGGATTGGCAAATTCATTTTGTAAGTAAGGCAACATAGCCTCGAGCACTTGCGGGTCAAGTGGAGTAGTTGCAGCATAATCTAAATATACTTTCATTAGGCAGCAAATTCTGAGGGCAAAGGTTCAATATTCAAAAGTTTTCGCTCTACAACTAATTGAGCAAGGCTTGTATTTCTAAGGACATCACGTATAGCCTGATCTACTCTTTGCCAAAGCCCCTCTGTAGAACAATGTCCTGTGTGCTCACATTTGTCTTCATCTTCTATACAGACAACCGGGGCCAAGCTACCTTCCATAAGCTCTACTACTTCTAAAGCGGTTATATCATCCATAGGCCGTGCCAAACGGTATCCTCCATAAGCTCCACGTATTGATTCAACTATACCGCCTCTACGTAGGACTGCTACTATTTGCTCGAGATATTGCTGAGAAATATTTTGCCTATGAGAAACTGTTTTCAGACTAGTCGGCTTATCACCACTTAGGGCAATTTCAACTAGTGCCCGCATACCATACTGTGCTCTTGTTGATACCCACATAAACTACCTTTCTTTATAAATAGTTATAGGCATAATAGTTCCTAATTGTTTCATCAAATGTTGCAATTAGGGTTTACCCCATCAAAGACGATGATGGATACACCACAGTATCCTCTACACCTTGGTTCAACACCGCAGGTGCTACTTTTTGAAAGGTGTCTATTAAACACTTCATTAGGAGTTATTGTACTACACTTGATAACAAAGGATCAAGCTTGATAATAATCTGATTCTACATTAATTCTATAAAAAAGAGCGCCTGTCGAAACAGGCGCTAAAGGGGGTAAAAGGGGGGCAATGCTAGATGCATTAGGATAATAGCATAAAGATTAAGCAATGTCTAGTCCTTTTTTCTATACCCCACACGGGTAAATATGGAATTATTGTTTCTGTGAAACAATTTGTGTACAAAGGCTTGTTGAGTACCATCGGCAGGCTTTAAGAATTACCCAATTAATGGCTTGCTTCATTATGAACTAGCCTTGGATCATGAAGTGGCAGAATAGGCCTACTTTTAAAACGCTCGATAAAAAACCAGAGCCAAATACCGCCTAAACCAATTAACGCCGTGAAATCACCTAGGTGAAGTGCATATGAGCGGTCAAATTCTGGAACTATATAAAAGAATATGTCAATTAAACGAACAACTAACATCCAACACGCTACAACAACTAATAAGCGATGAGAACGTTTTACCCAGCGGGAAAACAAGATGACAAAAGGTGCAAAGAAGTGAAAAATCATTAAGAATGCCCCTACACTTCGCCATACAGGATTTTGCATGCGCAAAACAAACCAAGGGTTAGTCTCAGTCACATTGCCTGACCAAATTATAATGAGTTGAGAAACACTCACATAAGCCCAAAACATAGTAAAGGCCATAAGAAAGTTACCTAAGTCCTGAACAAATTTTTTGCTAAGAACACTTTTCAGCGGTTCAACTTTAGCAAAAAGTAAGGTAGCAATGATCAAAAAGGCCATTGTAGAAATAGCTTGGCCTATCATAAAAATGACCCCATAGAGCCCTGAATACCACTCTGGATTTAAAGACATTCCCCAATCAAAAGCAGCAAAGGTCATTAATACAGCGGTCAGTATAAATCCTCCTGACCCTAAACGCTGTGCCCTGCGACCAATTTGCTTAGCTTTACTTTCATCATCGTCTTGCTGTTTAGAGTAAGAGTAAAACCACCATGCTAGCAAACTCCACGCCAAGAAATAAACAACCGCACGAATCATAAAGAAAGATATATTCAAATAACCTTGTTTATTAGCAACCAAAGGGTGATTTGCCAAGTATTGAGGGTCAGTATTTGTCCACTCATAGAGACTATTGGCACCTAATATAATAGGAATAAAAAGCAGTCCCATTATTGGTACTACCATAGCACCAGCCTCTAAAAAACGGCGTACTATAGCTGCCCAAGAACCGCCAGCTACATGACCAATTAATAGTAGTCCTAGGGAACCTAAAGCTAAGCCAAACCAAAAAATAAAGGCATATAGATAAGACTGGAAAAAGTTACCCCAAGGAGTCAAACCCAGTATGATCGTTATTACTAACCCTGCAAGACCTGCAAAGAGGGTAAGCTTCTGAATACTACCTAGCTTTTCTATTAAATTATCATTGGAAAACATCAGTGAGAAGCTCCTTCTGCATTATCATTTTGGGGTGCATCTTCAGGTAAAGCATATTGACTGTATTGTAAGGCTTTAATGTAGGCTGCAATGGCCCAGCGATCCTCAGGAGGTATACGTGAAGAGTAAGAGTACATGCGTCCAAAGCCATTTGCCATAGCATTAACAAAGTAACCTAATTCAGCACTACGTAATCTTTCATCATGAAACGAGGCAGGTTGTGGGAAACCCTTTTGTACAATCATCCCTTGACCATTGCCACTGTAGTTATGGCAGGGAGAGCAATAAATATTAAAGCGGGATTGTCCACGCCTAAGAAAATCTTCTGTTAAGGGTAAGGGTAGTTCACTAACAAAGCCTGCATCACCTAAGCCTTTATAGAAATCAGGACTATCGTAACGATTATCACTAAGAGCTATGTTTCTTGGCACAGTATTTTCAAGTAGTGGCTGTGCCGAAGCTCCTTGTGAAAGTAGGTAACTTGGTTCATATGTTTCATATTTAGCTTGATCGTACATGTTGCGCCCGCAGGCAGTTAAAAGTAGAGCAAAGGTCAGGAGTAAGCATAGTGTTTTAAATCCCCCTAAATCCCCCTTTGAAAAAGGGGGACTTTTTTTCTCTTTTATTTGCAGAAATTGCTTGGTCACTTTTCCACCTCAGATACTACTTCTGGCTCTAAACTCTCCATAAGTGCTTTTACCTTATCAAGTTCAAATTCTGGATCTTTGGCTTCGATACACAAAAAGAATTTATCTCTACTGGCATTTTCAAAGCCCGGAGTGTTAAAAATAGGGTGGTAGTACTGGGGCAAACCATTGCGAAAAATCATAAAAAGGCCTGCTGTGAAAGCTGAAATAAGTATTGTTGCTTCAAAAGTTATTACAATAAAGTTAGGCCAGCTATTTAGGGGTTTACCACCAATGTTTAAGGGATAGAACTCTACATTTGCCCACCACTGCATGCCAAAACCCAGACAGAAGCCTACTGCTCCCATAATTAACACTACCCAACCTAAAAGAGTTGGCTTGTGACCAAGGTCTTCATCTAAATCATCAACAGGATGAGGTGTATAAGCTTCGATTTTGGTATAGCCAGCCTCACGTATCTTTCTTGAGGCTTCTCTAATGGTCTCAACAGTGCCAAATTGAGCAACAACACCATAAAGCTCAGTTTGCCGTGACATTATAAATCCTCCTCATTATCTTTGAAACGTAGTGAAGGATCACCATGATGTTCAATGTGGCGAGTAGTTTCTTTCATCTCGCTAGTAGCTATAGAGGGTAAGAAGCGAATAAAGAGGAAAAAGAGGGTACTAAATAGACCTAATGAACCGATGAACAGTGACCAGTCCCAGAAAGTGGGTGTGTAAGTTCCCCAAGATGATGGTAAAAACTCTCGAGTCAAAGTAATAGCTATTATTACGTAACGCTCGAGCCACATACCAACCGAAACAATGATAGAAATAATAAATAGGGCAAAGGGGTTATAGCGAATCCGTTTGAACCACAGTGGCTGAATAGCTACACCATTACAGAAAATAAGTGCCCAAAAAGCCCAGCCATACTCTTTACCAAAAACACGGTTATAGGCCATGTAGCGCTCAAATTCACTGCCTGAGTACCAAGCTATAAAGCACTCAATAACATAACCATAAACAACAAAGAGACCTGTAGCCAACATTAATTTAGCAGAGTTGTCCAAGTGCTTTAAAGTTATTAGGTGCTCTAAGCCAAAAGCTTTTCTTAAAGGAATGGCTAAGATAAGCACCATTGCAAAACCAGCAAACACCGCACCTGCCACAAAGTAGGGAGGCATAATAGTGTTATTCCAGCCCGGCACTTGTGAAACGGCAAAGTCAAAGGATATAGTTGAGTGAACTGATAAAACTAGTGGGAATGATAATGCTGCTAAAAGCAAGTAGGCACGTTGATATCGTTGCCAGTGCTTAACCGAACCTCGCCAACCAAGGCAAAGAATGCCATAAAAGATTTTACCTAACTTATAGGGATGGCGATCTCTTACTGTGGCCAGATCAGGGATGAGACCAATGTACCAAAAGAGCAAAGATACACTAGCATAAGTTGAAATAGCAAATAAGTCCCAATCTAAAGGGCTCCTAAATTGAGGGAAAAGCCCGTAAGTATTAGGGTAGGGTGCTAACCAGTAAAAGACCCAAGGCCGACCTAAATGTAATATAGGGTAAAGCCCAGCACACACAACCGCAAATAAAGTCATAGCTTCTGCAAAGCGGTTAATAGAGGTGCGCCACTCTTGTCTAAAAAGTAGCAGCACTGCTGAAATCAGCGTTCCAGCATGACCAATACCAATCCACCAAACAAAGTTGATAATAGGCATAGCCCAACCAGTAGGAATATTATTACCCCAAACACCTGTACCTACAGCAATTAGATAAACTACACTGTAGAGGTAGACCATGAAAAAGAAAAAGGCAATGCCAAACCCCACTAACCACCATGCTGGGGTTTTTAGAGGGTGAGTGTAAACAGGAGCGTGAACAACATCGTCAACATCTCCATAATTAGGCTTACCACCTACGACTCTATCAGTCTCACCTTCAGGAAGGTCGTCAACTTTTTTAATACTTTTTAGACCCGCAATTGCCATTAATGACCTCCCTCACTGTTATCAGTGCTATGTGTGGAGTCCTTAGCTAACTTAGGATTAGGATTAAACAATTTAGCTAGATAACTAGTGCGTGGTTGAATATTAAGCTCTTCTAGCAATGTATAATTAAGAGCAGAAGCTTTAATGTCTTTAACACGGCTAGTGTTCTTTTCACTATTTTCAGTTAGATAGGTTTCTTTATCAACTGTTTTAGCATTTACATCACCGAAAACGATGGCTTCGGCAGGACAAGCACTTTCACAAGCTGTTCTTATTTCGCCATCAAAAACAGGGCGATGCTCATTTTCTGCTTTTATATAGGTTTTTTGAATTCGCTGAATACAGTAGGTGCATTTTTCCATTACACCGCGGCTGCGCACAGTCACATCAGGATTTTGCAAAAGTGCAAGGTGGTTTTCTTGTAATTCAGCATATTGTAAGAAATTAAAGCGTCTAACCTTATAAGGGCAATTATTTGAACAGTAGCGAGTACCTACACAACGATTGTAAACCATTACGTTTAAGCCCTCACTATCATGAACAGTAGCACCTACAGGGCAAACAGGCTCACAGGGTGCCTTCTCGCAATGAGCACAGGCAACAGGTAAATTAAAATACTTGGGGTTATCCAAGTCTCCCCCATAATAGGCGTCAACTCGAATCCACTGCATTTCTCGCCCTACTCCCACCTGTTCTTTACCAACTACAGGTATATTATTTTCTGATTGGCAAGCAGTTATACAAGCGTTGCAACCTGTACACACTGTTTGGTCAATGACCATACCCCAAGCATAGGATTTATACTCATAATCAGCATAAAGGTCAGATTCATGATGGGCAACTGGATGTACAAACTGTGGGTGTTCTGGGTGGGCTTTAAAGTCGTCAAATGTACCTGAACGAACTATATGGCGGTTTCCAATGCCATCGCTTTCAAGAGCGTGGTGAGTTTGAGTGCTTGCTAATTTATAGGTTGTAGCAGTTTTAAGGAGGCTCACATCATTAGAGAGCCAAGAGTCTTGCACTGAACGCAAGGAGTAAACATCAAAACCAGTGCCATTACCAACTCTGCCAGCTTCTGTGCGTCCATAGCCAAGATGTAAAGTTATAGTATTCTCGGCTTGACCGGGGACAATCCATACCGGTGCTTCAACTGTCCTCTCCCCTACTCTTAAAGTAATTACATCTTGGCTTTTCAGGTGCTCACGCTCTGCTAAAGCAGGGCTTATAAGAGCTGCATTATCCCATGTGAGTTTACTAAAAGGTTTAGGTAACTCTTGCATCCAACCATTGTTGGCTAACCTACCATCACCTACATTAGGATCAGGGCGAAAGATAACTTCCAGCCCCTCTTTCCCTTCTGTGGCTGGCTCGAGCAAACACTCAGGATTCAAACTAACTTCTTTTTCAGCCGCTTCAGTACCTGCAACAATACCATTATAAAGCGCATGACGCCAAAATGCTTCAAAATCGTCAGAAGCATTCTCTTGCCAAAATTCACTTACAATTTCATAAGAGTTCTTAGATTCACCAAGCATTGCAGAAATAACCTCTAAGGCAGACTTGCCACCATAGAAAGGTTGCATTTGTGGTTGCATTATACTTACTACACCGTCAAAAGCCCTAGCATCACCCCAAGTTTCTAGCTCATGAGCCTGTGGGATATGCCATGTAGTACGAGTTCCTGTTTCATCACGGTAAAGTCCCAAATGTATACTTGTGTCTACTTTTTCTAAAGCAGCAGCAAAATCAAGATCAGCAGGAGCGTTATAAACAGGATTGCCACCAAGTATGACTAATGTGTCAACCATGCCCCTATCCATATCAAAAGCTAATTTGTTAATAGACCCAACTTGAATAACAGGTTTAGCTTCTATAGCTTCATGGTAAGTAACATGCTTGCCTACTGCGCCAATTTTGTCATTAATAGCATGAGCTAAGGCGTGGACTATAGCAGATTGCCCCTCGCCTACAATCACTACACTAGAATGCTCAGTTAAGTCTTCAACTAAAGCTTCTAGCCAACCTTCAGGTAAATTAATATCAGGTACTTCTGCTAACTTAAGCTCTAGCTTATCTGCTAACTTTCTCGCTAGAAACTCTACTTCAGAGGCAGCTAGAGGCAATCGATGATCAGCCATAGTACCTGTACTGGTAGGAGTAGGTTCTATTACATAGAGACGGTTCATGCTGTCTTCGGCAGTGTGTGCCCGACGAGCATTTGCAAATTGACGAGTATGTCTTAGTTTAGCAGGCCCACTATTTAAAAAGTCAGCATCTAGTGAAAGGATAACCTCAGCCTCATCTAAATGATAAATAGGTGTGGCTGGTTCATTAAAAGCCAACTCTGAACCTTCTAAAATATTATCAAGGTTTACAGGAGTGTACTGGTGCCACTTAGCAGCAGGGAAGTTTCCTAAGAGTTTATCTAACTGACTAGCTAAAGTTGGTGAAGTGACTGTTTCTGTTAGGATGTATAAGCCCTTACCATCACCTAGGGAGTTTAGTTTTTCTTCTAATGAGCTTAAAAGGTCTTCCCAAGAGCTTGGTGTGTTTTCTTTGGTTGGGGTGCTCGAGCGTTCAGGATCATAAAGAGTTAAAATCTCCGCTGTACTCTGCGAGTCAATAGCACCTAAACTAGCAGGATGCTCAGGATTGCCTTCCAAACGAGTCGGACGACCATTATGGTTTTCAACTAGTACACCAGTGGCAAACCCACCACTAGTTAAAGCACTAGCATAAAAAACAGGTTTGCCGGGAACAATCTCTTCCGGCATTTTTACATAGGGAATAATTTGTTCTTGAGGGTTAGGACGAACACAAGCGCTTAAACCTCCTAAGGCTAAAGATGCTCCTAAAAGTTTTATAAACTCACGCCGATCTAAGCCATTTTCCAAAGGTGCAGCTTGCTGTGGGAACTCCTTGTGTAAAAATTCTTCAAACTCTTCAGTCTGAGCAAGTTCTTCAAGACTACGCCAATAGGCCTTACCTTCTTTATTAGCTAACTTGTTACGAATTTCGCCAATGCTGATTGCACCTTCAGTATCTTTAAAAGCAGGTGCATTTTCTAAAATATCTTTACTTTTTGCTAGATCCATAATCACCTACCTATGGCAAGTTGAGCACTGTGGCAGTTTATCAACGTTGATATGGTATTCCTCTACAAGCTTTTCGCCTAGTGCTATTTGGTTCCCCGGGTGCTTATAGCTCATATTGAAAACTTGGTCAAGCGGACGCACGAACTTTTCAGGGGCACGGTGACACTCTAAACACCAACCCATAGACATAACCTCGTTCTTCCACATGCCCTCCATACGATCAACCTCGCCATGACAACTACTGCAACCCACACCCTTATTGATATGAGCGCTATGGTTAAAATAAACAAAATCAGCTAAATCATGTACTCTGTTCCAAGCAATGGGTTTACTGCTATCCCAACTATCTTGAACTACCTTGAGCTGTGGTGCACCAACACGAATTTGTGAATGACAACTCATACAAGTTTCTGTGGGAGGAATTCCTGCTGTAGCAGCAACCTCAACACCAGTATGACAATAACGACAATCAATACCAAGTTCACCAGAATGTAAACTATGCTTAAAAGCTACTGGTTGAGCTACAGGTACACGTACTCTATTACGGTAACTGCGGACATAAATTGCCAAAACAGTAAGAAAAATGGTGAGGAAAATAACCCCACCAACAATGCTCCATTTGGCAAAGGCATTTGAATTGGGTGGAAAATATTGAGGCATTCCTTTTTGTACCTCCTTATGAGGGACTAAAAGCTCTTGGGCTTATATCCCCAACTAAAAGACCAAATTTTTAAAGCTGTAAATTTAATTAATAACTTAAGAACAAACATAATGTTTGATGGCTTAGTTACCCATCAACACTATATTCTTCAAGCTGACAATTAAGCGTGAAAGGTATAAACGTCCTCAATTAAAGGGGTTTTTTAATTAAGTCTAGTAAGATATCCTACTTCTTATAATGATCGATACTTTAAACCTTGTTTGGAAAAATATTTACTTACGTGTCATTCTAGTTATCTTTGCTATTATTGCTATTTTATTGCTATTAGCAAAAACACAGCTAGCTTGGGGGTGTTTTTTAGGAGCTTTTTTAATTGCCTATCTTGTTGACCCTATAGTCACAAAGCTTTCTCAAAACCGTTTTTTCCCACGCTGGTTAGCTGTCACGCTTATGATGATTTTTATTGTTGCTTTTATATTTATGGGAGGTTTGCTCCTCACAAATATATTATTTGAAGTAACTACAATGCAAGCAGGTTTAGGAGAGTCTTGGATGAATTTTATGCAGTGGCTAAACACTACTGCCCCCAGATGGTTTACTGAACCCTTTAATCGTGCTGTTCAACTCATATCACAAAATGTAGACTATGAACTTTTAGAAAAGTGGAAAGAAGAAGCTCTAAAAGTAGAGTTTTTATCAAGTAGTGTAAGTAATCTATTTAGAGGGGTGGGACAATTTTTAGAAGGAATAGTTCATCTTTTAGAAATAGTCTTTCAAGTGTTTATTTTACTTGTTTTAACTACTTTTACACTAGCTAGTTTTCCTTTGATTAAAAGTAGCTTGTTTGAACTATTTCCTTTAAGACACAGAATCTTTGTAGAAGAGCTAGCTGGTAAGCTTGATACTTCTGTAGGAGGATACATGCGAGCCAAAGCCTTAGAAGCTTTTATTATGGGGCTTTCTGTTTGGGCAACTTTACTTATTATTGGTGTCCCGGAAGCAATCTCGCTAGGATTTTTAGCTATGATTTTTAACCCTATTCCTTATCTAGGACCTTTTATGGCCACAATAACTGCCACGGTCATGACTTTAGTAACTCTGGGATGGCAAAAAGCCTTAATTGTGCTCATAGTAATGCAGATTCTAGAGCAAGTTGATGGTAATCTTCTAGGCCCACTTCTACTTTCCAAGGGCGTTCATGTTCACCCAGTAGCCATTTTAGTTTCTTTACTAGCTGGTGGAGCTTTGTTTGGGTTTTGGGGTCTTTTACTAGCTGTACCTGCAGCAGCACTAATACAATCACTTTATCGTGATTATTATAAAGGAAGTCAGTGGTATAAGAAACCTGCTGAGGAAAGCAATTAGTAATGAGTAAATCTCTACTTTAGACAAGAATTTTTTGATATAGTTACCCAGAAAAATCTTTTCCCTTTTTTCCAAAAGAGGAAGAAAATAGGAAAAACTACCAAAAATCAATGCTTTTTAAGCAATAAAATACCTACTGCCCAATGTAATCTTCTTTGCTAAATGAACTATAAACTTATGCCAAACTTGCTTACTTTCCCCCTAAACCACTACTCAAATCATTAGCTCTTCTGGCACTGGTGTTTTATAAAACTCAAATGCCTCCCTCAACCTTTTTATCTCTTTCTTCATTACTCCCTTGGTTTCCTCTACTTTCATTGGTATCTCCTGTACCACCACCTCTAAATGCTTCTTTAGGTCTGCTTGCGTTCCCCAGCATTTATTGTGTATGTATTCCTTCTTTATGTACTTCCATAAACGTTCTATTGGATTGAAGTCTGGTGAATATCCTGGTAGAAATTCTAACCTCAACCATTTTGAGTTCCTCTTTGCCCACTCTTGTAACCACTTTGCCCTGTGAAATGGTGCATTGTCACATATAAGCATTATTTTTGCTTCCCTCATCTCCCTTTTCATATGACAGATAAACCTTCTAAACCTCTGCGCATTTACCTTAAACTTTGTTAGCACCCCATGGAACTCTCCTGTCCCTAACTCTAATGCCCCTATCAAGTTCACTCTTCCATGTCTGCCATAGTTCTTGATCTCTACTTTTTCTCCTACCAGCCCCCATGTGCTCGTTAGTGTCCCCTGCGTTTGGAACCCTACTTCATCTTGGTAAAATATCCTCCACCCTGCTTTTATCTGGTCTTCGTACAGCTTTGGTAGTGTTTCTTGTATCCACTTTCGCCTCTTCTCTTCATTCTTTCTATACAACAAATGTACTGCTTTATTAAAACTTAATCCTAGTTTCCTTAGAAGCTCTGGTAGATACTTTACTGAAAAACATATTCCAAAAAGGCTTTCGATAAGGATAAAGACCTTTCTAGCAATCCAAACTTGTTGATTAAACTCTGTGATTACCTTCTTGATTAGCTCCAGTTGCTCTTTAGAAAGTTTAGGTTGTCTACCAGTTCTTTGTTCATCTTCTAAACTAAGCGATTTTTCAAACTTTTTTCGCCAGTTTCTTACTGTTTTTACTGAAACGCCAAACATCTCTGCTACAAGCTTAATATCTTTGCCTGAGTACAGAGCTATAAGGGCTTGAGTGCGTAGTAAGGCATCAGCATTGTTTCCCTTTTTATACCGACGACGTAGTATTTTTAGTTCTTCTAGTTTTTGTTTGTTATCATTATTTGCCATGATCAATCTCCTTTGGGTTATTATTGGGATTATCATGGCATTATTTTCCCTACTTTAGGGAAAGAATTTATCTGGACATCTATACACTATGATATGAAGTTGTTATTCTGATGTTATATTGTACTTCAGCTAATAATCATCATTAACTATGAATCTCTTAATTGCTCCTGCAGGCTCAGGAAAAACCACTTATCTCATGGATCTTGCTCGAGCCTCCACCAAAAAAAACAAGCGTGTTTGGTGGGTGGGCTTGCCTAGCCAGCGCAACCATATATATCGTAAAGCTACAGAAAAAGGCTCTCTATTAGGCCTAGAGTTTCTAAGCCAGCAACAAGTTTACTATCGTCTTCTGGCAGCAGCCCAAAAATTACAACCTTTGCTAGTAGGTACAGGGCGGGTAGCATTAGTGGGACAAGCACTTCTAAACTACCATAATGAACTACCCTCTCCGGGCGAGGCGCGGCTATTCACTCAAGCTATTGCCGAAGCTAAACGTTTTGGTCTTAACTATGATGAACTAGAGCCCAAAGACGATGAAAGCGAACGTTTCAAACTCATTTTCCGTGAGTATGAACGTTTAAAAGACAAGCAGTGGGATTATGACGATTTCCGTAGTGAGACCCTTAATTTGTTGAGCAGCAAAGAATTTACCTTAGAAGCTGACCTTATAATAGTAGATGGTTTTCGTGAAATAGGTCCCTTGGAATTAGATATTTACAAGGCATTAGCACAAAGTATTGAATTGTGGCTTAGCCTACCTGAGTGTCCACCACACAGTAAAGCCACCAAAAGTTTAGATAATAGCCATAATGAGATTGAGCTAGAAAGCTATCGTGCTACTAACCCAATCAATGAAGCTAGGTGGGTATTACGCTCACTTAAACGTGATCTAGCTAAAGGTTTCAGCCCATTAGATTTGGCAGTGGTTATGCCCCAGCGCAATGTAAAAGCCTTCTTATCACTAGCTGATGAATATGATTTACCTATCATGAACGAAGTACCCAAGGCTTTAGCTGATACGGCTGGAGGGGCATTGCTCTTAGATTTGCTAGAATTACCTGATTATCCAACGGCCTCAAAGCTATTAGCTATTCCTGAATTGCAAGGCCTTGCCCAAGAAGCATTAAAACAAGGTGTGGCTGGACGAGAAGCACTGACTGTGCTAGCCAAAGAACTATCTCTGGAAAAGGTCTGGCAAAAGTGGCTAAAAGACTTAGAAATCCAAGATGGTGAACCTTTAGCTTGGGCTGAACAAACTGTTACTAGGATCATTCCTGAAATACTTGGCGATTCATTGCCTAAAAACTGGTTAGAGCATAGTCAACTTATGCTTGAGCGTGCTAAAGAAGCAAGTTTTATTGGCAAAGAAGGCATCCATTTTAGAGCTTGGTGGGCTGGGCTCATCCAAGAAACTTTTCCCTTTGAGAAACCTTTAGGAGGTATTGCTTTACTAAATGCCAAGTTGGTTTCTGGAAGGCGTTTTAAAAAAGTTTATCTTATACATGCTATAGAAAGCTCATATACTGTAGGAGAGCATGAAGATTACTTCCTTACAGAAGAACATCGCAAACCGTTAAAGGAAGTTTTTGCCAGTTTTGGTTTGCCAAAGCGCTTTTTAGGTCGCAATGATCTTTTATTCAAAGAACTTTTGACTCGTGGGGATGAAATCATAGTTACTTATCCAGAAGCTGATCAAGGAGGACCTCTGGTACGTGAATTGGCTCTAACAGGTAAAGAGACGCCACCACGCCTACCTAATGTACCTGCTGGCAGCTATTTAGAATTATCCGGCCAAGCTAGCTATGAGGCGGACTTCTCTAAGCTGAAGTTTGATGAGGTAACTATAGAAAAGCTTAGACTTTTTGATAAGTGTGCTTTTAAATTTTGGGCTGAAGATCTATTAGAAACCAAAGAAAAGTATCCTTGGTGGCTTAGTTTATTAAATGATTTACGTAAGCTTAAACAGTTAAATAAAGCAAGATTAGAGATTTTGAAAAGCGACTATCCTGAAGCAGCACTTTGGCTTAATGAATACAGCTCAGAACTCTTAAAACTTAGCTTTGGTATTTATTTACCAGAAAAAAGCGATCCCAAAGCTTTTGTAGATGCTGCTTTGCGCAAAGGTCCTGAGATTGATCTTTTTAAGTTTACTGCCCCAGAAAACATTTCAGATTCTAAAGAAGCAGAGGATTATTTTAATAATCGCTGGAATGAACTTTGGGCAACAGGGCATTTATTACAAGGGTATCAGGGTAAAGTAAAAAAAGTCAGGTTGTTTGTATGGAATATCTTAGGAGAACCTGTAGAAGCTTTTAACGGCATTGATTTCATATGGAGACGTATACTCACAAAACAAAGAAAAGTAAAGGAATCTTTTAGGCAATTCTCACAAGGCGATGTTTTGCCAAAACCGGGCTTTATATGTAGAGAATGTTCAGTATTTGACATGTGCCGTAAGGGACAACGTTAACATAGAAGTTAATAGTTATTGACCCTTTTAAATTATGACAGAACTCGAGAAACTCAAAAAACAAGCTGCCCTAGAGGCTGTGAAGCATATTGAAAGTGGCATGGTAGTAGGTTTAGGTACAGGTAGTACAGTTAAATATGCCATTTACGAACTAGGGCACAAATTATCTTTGGGTGAACTTAAGGATATTAAGGGAGTGCCTACTTCAGAAGCTACTTCACAACTAGCACAAAAACTGGAAATTCCCCTTATTGATTTGGCTAAGGGCATAGTAGATGTGGCCATTGATGGTATGGATGAAGTTACTCCTAAGCTCGAGGCCATAAAGGGTTTAGGTGGCGCTTTACTACGTGAGAAAATGGTAGCCTTACAAGCGGATACTCTGATTCTGATAGGAGATAAAAGTAAATGGGTGACAAGATTAGGTCAAAAATCTCCTGTGCCTGTGGAAGTCATTCCCTTTGGTTCTAAAGCTACTGCATCAGAGCTAGAAAGTTTTAAGGCAGAGGTAAAAATAAGGATGGTAGGAGATGAGCGCTTTATAAGTGACAATGGCAACTATATTTTTGATTGTTATTTCTCAGATACTGTGGATGTTGCTGCTATAGCACCTAAAATCAAGCAGATTACGGGAGTAGTAGAGCACGGCATTTTTTTAGTGGCAGAAATGGCTTATATTGCTACTGAAAATGGAACTCTGAACCTTAGGAGACAGCCGTGATAATTGCTGTGGGACTTGATATCATTGAGCTATCTCGCATTGAGCGTGTGTGGAACCGCTATCGGGACAGGTTTTTAGAGCGCCACTTTACCAAAGAAGAACTTGACTATGCTTTGAGCAAAGCTAATCCTTTACCTAGTCTTGCTGCCCGTTTTGCTGCTAAAGAGGCTTTTCAAAAGTGTTGGCGAGAAAGCTATGGTTGGAAAGAAGTTTGGGTACTAAGAGAAGGACGAAGGCCCACACTAAAGTTTTCAGAACGCATTCAGAAAGAACTGGATGAAAAGGGGTGGGTTGCACATTTAAGCCTTACTCATAGCAAAGGGAATGCGGCTGCAGTAGTGGTTTTAGAGCAAACTCTGGAGTTGTAAAAAAGCCTTAGCTTTTGGGGCTGGGGCTAAGGCATGGAAAATTCCTTACTAATATTATGAATCTACTTAAGCTATCTCTTGTCTCTAGCCATCACTTTAGAAAGCGTAATGAACAACATTAATAGCAATATGAGGATTCTAAGAGAATATAGATATTTGAACTCTTAATTTACTCAAACTTTATAGATTTCTTAAATTTTCTTAGGATTAGTGAGACACTTACAACCCTACCTCAAACATTACTCGATAAAATGTTGTTTTGAACAGCTCTACAGAAGCAAATTCTGTTTCAAATGCACCTTTTGGATAGTTAGCGCAAAAAGCCCCACAAAGGCGCATTTCAGACATATTTAACATTACTCCCGAATAATGTTAAATATGAAGGCATAAAACTTTAGAAGCTTCATTTCGTCGTTTTTAAAAATGCGGTCAGCAGGTGCTCGAGCAAAGTACTGGCATGATGATTGGTTAAGGGTTTATTTAACACTATTGCCAATTGAGTTAAATGGCCATCCAATGTTAGTAAATGTGTTGGAGGTGCTCGAGCAACAGAAAAAAAGTGTATAATTCAGGATGAACTTAGAGGAGTACTTCACTAACCTCCCCTACACTTGCATGAGTTGCGAATCTGTTAAAGATATTTACAGTAGCACCTTAGTCAAAATTCAATTAATCAAAATAAAGGAATACCCTTTTGAAAGAGAGGATAACAGTTACCTTTTTGAAAAATGTCCTGATGTTAGGGAGGTTCTTATTTGTAACGACTGTGTAGCTGAAAAACAGCCAATGTGGTATGAAGGTATACCACATTGGTCCGGATGGGTAGGCGTGTGGATTATCATGCTGATTTTCGTCCCAGCAGTAATGTGGCTGTATGAAACAAGTTTCATGATAGCTTTGTTATCGGCTTTCATCACTTACTTATTTCTATCGGTACTTTCGTTACTCATTTTTGTTGTGGATAAGCGTCCTCCCAAAAAAACACCTGATGATTTTGTTAGAGAGTTTATTTTTAAAGGTTCCAAAATGATAGAACAGGATGGTTTCCTATACCTTACTGAAAAAAATTTAGATCAACTATCATCGCACACATTCAAGCTAGTACCTAAGCTCTAGGACAGGAGTACTAACTTATAACTGTAGATTTCTATTCAAATGCCCGTGCTGATCCTCTCATTAAGGTTTACTAGGAAAGTGCATTTGACCCCTACTGTACAAAAACCACATGAATCTCGCTGCTACCCAAAGCTCAGGAACGCTGAATAGTTTATAGTTAAGCTTGGCAAGGTTTAAGTTCTTTTTGGGTTTTTGACAGAATGATTCAGCATCCCTTGCAGTAGTTAGTTAAGGGGCAAACTACGAAGAATTTCAAGGTCTTCAGAGTTTAGGTCTTTACCAAGCTTGTGTGAACGACTACAAATAGAAACCGAATGTCCATATTCATCATCACCAGAGGCATAGATGAGATAAGTTGCCGTATCATCGAGAGAAGCGCCACAGATGCCAGAATAAGCAAGTGTAACAGTAGTCATAAAACCACCACCAGAGGTGGTGGCTTGTTTTGTTAACCCCTAGAAGGGGTATCGGACGCTAGTGCCCGATACTACTCAAATAGGCTCCTCTGTTGTGCCTCTAATGCTCTTTCCTTCTGCTCTTGCCAACGTATATACTTCCTTATCTTTTGTTCATCTAACCCTACTGTGCTTACACAATATCCTCTACTCCATAAGCTCTTTTGCGGATATCCTCTTAACTTCCTTCCATACATCTTTAGCATGTTTATTGCTGACTTTCCCTTGATAAAGCCCATTATCCCTGACACAGAATATTTTGGTGGGATTGATACCAACATGTGTACATGATCCTTTCTTATGTTCAGTTCTAACACCTCTACTCTATCTTTTTCTCTACACAACTTGTATACTATCTGCTTCAAGGATTCCTCTACTCCATCCTTCAGCACTCTAAAACGATACTTTGGACAAAAAACTACGTGATACTCACAACTGTAAATTGAGTGTGACAACTTTTTGTATCTGCTATTCTTGGGCATGTATTTCCCTTTCTTTAACCTTCTAGGGAAATACATCATTGCTTAACTAGTAGAACTTTTTACTAGACCACTACCAGAGGTAGTGGTTTCCACCAATGATAATGAAGTAATCAGAATCCACACCTTTAAAAGATTCCAAAACTTTATATGTCACAATTTGATAATCTGAGAAAGTCAAGTCCTCAGACATAAACATACTCGTTGTTGTTGCAATTACCTCGCCGATGAAAACAGCACTAGCATTTTCAACAGCAAGCGGTACAGCTACAGATAGTGATTCATCTTGGGCTATGCAATCACAGGCAAAGGAATACTGAAAAGTAAAAAATAATAAAATGATTAGAGGGCGGATCATACTTGCTCCTTAACTAGGATTATACATCTAAACAGATACATAATTATCTAAGCTAATACACCTAAATAGATGTACAATCAGTAGTTTGTAATCGTGATACAGGATTCTCGGCAAGATGTCTGTCGTTGGAATTTATAGCAGCAAACTTTCCTATAAAAGTTAGGGTAGGCTAATGAAAAGACTATAAATGTAGTCCTATACATTTTTTCTGATGCTTAAGTCAATCAGCAAGGGTGCTCGAGCAAATGGAGTGCATTTGTTAATTAACAGCTAGTTAGTTGCAGTAGGTAGGAGAGTCGCCCCTCCTGCCTCTGCTGCAAAACCGTGCGTGACACTTTTGCATCACACGGCTTGTCAAAATATTGGCTTTTGTCATAAGTACTTTTCGTAGAAAAGCTCGATGAATGTATTTCTAGAGATGGTTTCCCAGCTTTCAGTCGGTATTACCACTATCATAAAGCATATTCTCTTTCCATACCTTCATCCTCCAATATCCTGTGTTCACGTCAGCCTATCCGTGGCATTACCCAAGGCATTTGCTTCTTGAACAATCCCTCCCTTGCACAGCTTGCGGATGGGTTCCTACTCAGAAAGAGCTGTGTGAGGGTTACTTCGTTCCGTATCGCCATTGTTTCATGACCTTAGAATGGTGCTTTACACCGAGTCTGTTGTGGATAAACGTTATATCCTAGTGTACGGACATAACCAAAGACCTTGTCCTTTTTGGACGCAGCCAATAACCAACGTAGGCTGCTTTGGGTTAACGATGCTTCAACCACACCTTTGCTTTCGCTATCCATAGTCACTTGCTTGCCAAGGTCACAACATTTGGTTCATTGCTTATTGGCTTCATACCCTGCTTTTGACAATTGATACCCATTCTCACGCCAAAGGGTATTGCTTTCACTCTGTTTATCGAGAGGATAGGGCTTACACCTATATGATCATACAGTTCTAACTTTGTCAGTTAGCTTCCAGCCTTTCTACACTTCTGTGCTTTGAATTTCGGAAGAACGAATCGCACACACAATTACCCATAGTGTTAAACAGCACTAAATTTGAATAGACTATCGGTCATTTTGTGCAAAATTAACGACTAAAAGCTTTAACCCTATCAACAAGATGCTGAACAGAACTAGGGTCAGTTTGTGGCATTATGCCGTGACCAAGGTTGAAAATGTGTGCTCCCCCTAACCCTTCACGCAGTACTTTTTGTGCTGCTGTAGCAATCACATCTTTAGGAGCAAGCAACACAGCAGGATCAAGATTACCTTGCAAGGTCTTATCACCAAGCATAGGACGCACTTGGTTTAAAGGAACTCGCCAATCAACACTAACAACTTCACAAGGCAGTTCTTTTATTTCCTTGTAAAGGTGCAAAGCATCTACTGCTATATAAAGACGGGGAATGTTGTAAGAGCTTAAGGCCTCAAAAATACGTTGATTGTAAGGCTTAGCAAAAGTAGCATACATCTGTGCATCATGTAGACCAGCCCAAGAATCAAAAAGTTGAATAGCTTGTGCTCCTGCTTCAATTTGTTTTGTTAGATAAAGAATAGATACTTCGGTAAGTTTATCGAGGAGTATATGGACAGCATTGGGTGCATAGCGTAAGAACTGCCTGAATTCAGCGTATTCTTTACTACCACTGCCTTGGATTAGGTAAGTTGCTAACGTTAAAGGTGCACCACCAAAACCTATCAAGGGTACATTTAACTCATTCCTGACAAGCTTAATGGCTTCACTAACAAAAGGGGCAACTTCTTCTTTTGTAGGAATAGTAAGCTTACTAATGCTTTCTTCAGAGCGTAGCGGCTGGGCAATAACAGGCCCCGGACAAAAATCTATTTTTATGCCCATATAGGGTAGGGGGGTCATGATGTCCTGAAAAAGAATAGCGGCATCTAAACCTAAACGTCTAATAGGCTGTAAAGTGACTTCGCAAGCCAATTCAGGGGTACGACACATTTCCCAGAAACTGGATTTTTCTTTGATTTTCCTATACTCAGGTAAATATCTACCAGCCTGACGCATTATCCAAATAGGGGCTTGTTTAGTTTGTTTACCCCAAGCAGCATCTAAAAATAAGGTATTCATGATTTTTCTTCCTTAAAAAAAAGCTTAACGTAATTTTTTGAGAGCTTAAGACCAAGCACATAATAGCTAAGAGAAATAAATGCTAGACCTGCTAAAAGGATAATTTTAACACCTACCAGATAAGCGAATAACATAAGCCAAACAGAAATGGCTAAAAGTGTAGCAAAACAAATAACACTAGCTAGAGCTGCTTCCTTACCACCTTTTATGGCAAAAAAGTGTGCTATCAGTAGCGATATTGGCAAAAGTAAAAAGCTTGTTATGAGCAATGCTTGTCCAATTATAGGATTTGCTTCTTTTGGAATTTGCAGTAGTGGCAATGATATAGAGAAAATTATTATTGCTAAAGCAGCTTGAAACCAAAAGCTGATTTTAAAGACAGTGCGTAATATCCAAGTGGTCTCTGCTCGAGTAAGCTTAGGCTCTTTAAGAAGAGATAAGAGTTTTTTTAACATTAAAACCAGCCTTGTTGCTTAGCATAGTGCTTTAGTGCGGTTGTAGCTTCTTCTTTACTAGTAATATCTCCTACAGCTTCAGCTTCTTTCAGAAATTCTAGTGCCTCACCTACTTTAGCACTAGGCTCTAAGTTTAAGACTTTTATAACCTCGAGCCCATTTAGAAGAGGTTTTTTTGGCGGTTGTTCTGCTAAAATTTCTATTACTCGAGCAAGGGCAAGTTTATAAGCTTGTCTAGTAGCCTCACTAGAAAGTCTACCACGTGCTGCTTCCCTATCAGCTACCATGAGTTTAAGTAAATCTGGTAAAAGCTCACGACGGCGGTGAACAAAACGGCGTGCCTCTTTGTGGTTTTTAGGCAAAGGTAGCATGTGATAGCGAACTAGATTGCTAGTGCGTTCTATTAATGCTTTAGGAGACCTAAGGCATTTAAGGATGTCACTGGCTATTTCTGCTCCTAATTTATCATGCCCATAAAAGTGATAGTGGCCCCTTTCTTTATCAAGGCTTTTGGTATTGGGCTTGGCTACATCATGTAGCAACGTTGCCCAACGTAAACTAAGATCGGCTTCAGGAAAAATTTGTACTAGTTGATTTAGGGCCTCGAGTGAGTGGTTAAATACATCAAGATGATGAAAACCACCTTGTTTAACACCTTTGGCTTTAGTAAGTTCAGGCAAATAAGTGTCTATAAGCTCTAATTCATCCATAAGCTTTACACCGTATGCAGGATAATTGCTCGAGAGGATTTTACTTAGCTCTTCGTTTATACGCTCCGCTTTTGGAAGGGGCAGCCTGCTAACATTTTTAATAGTCTTTTTAGTTTTCGTTTCAATGTTGAAGCCAAGTTCTACAGCGAAACGTACTCCTCGCAGGGACCTTAAAGAGTCATCATAGAAATTATTCTCACGCACCATGCGTATACGCTTGGCCTTAAGATCAATAAGGCCTCCTGTAGGATCAATCAATTCGCCTTCCAAGTTGGCAGCAATTGCATTTATAGTAAAGTCTCGAGTAATTAGATTATCCTTTAGGCTGCTAGTAAGTGGTGTATAGTCGATAACCTGTTCTGATAACACCACCCGCCAAAAGTTTCTAGACTCATCAAGAGCAACCAAGCTACCCTCCAAACTGTCAGCAGTTTTTTTTGCCTCAGGATAGGGGTTAGGTACAAGCCAATCTATATCAGTAAAAGTTCTGTTTAAAATAAGATCACGAATTGCTCCTCCAACAGCATATCCTTCGCTTGGTAGTGGACTTAACTGTGTTATATCAATATATCTTGTGGGTTTGGGCTTGCGCTTAAGGAACATTAACAACCTTAAGCTTTACTTAAAGCTTGCCCAGCTTCCCATTTCACTAATGGTATCGTCTATTAAACTATATCTTATATCAGCCATTAAGACCTTAATGGCTTGTTCCTTATCTGTTTTTAAAGCATCTTCTGCCTCACTAAAACTAACAAAAAATGTTTCTACCAACTCATCATCGTATGCTTTTTTAATATCCTCATATACTTCTTCAGGCTGTAAGGCAATACTTCTAGCAACTAAGGCATTCCAAACGTGTGAAAATTCTCTGCTCAGTTTGCCATTAAATAGTTCCTTAAAGTAATCCATTATTTCTTGTCTAGTTTTTTCTTCATTAGCAACGAGTACTAGCAAAGCTTCAATAGCAGCAGCCCGCACATACTCATTAGCATTTTCTTGCTCTATTAATGTTTTTAGCAAACTAATATCACCATCATAAACAGAGGCAAATATTCTGCCAAGGTCTTCAGTTACCACATCTTTAGTGACTTTTAGAGTTACATCACCCGGAATAGAAAAGAAGTCAATTAATAACTTATAGGCCTTTTTTTCTTTAAATTGAGCTAATAGATACATTGCAAAAATGTGGGCAAAGTATTTTTTGTCCTCGAGCAGGCTGTCAATGTTTTGACTCGAGTTCTCAATTATCTCCAGTAAGCTAGGTGTAAATAAGTCACGGTTATGAATTACTTTAACCAATGCCTTACGTGGAAAAATTCTTTTGTTATATTTTAATTCGTCTAGTACACTTTGTAATTCCATCTAATCTCCTCATAGTTTGTGTCAGGATCATTTCCTATCTCTGCCTTGTAAGCTACTAACATTACATCCATGGTATCACTCTAAATAATAAATTTATTTAATATACACATAGTAAAAGTTTCTGTGAGATATAAACGCCCTATCTCAGTAGGAGCAGGTTTGAGGCCCACCCTACAAAGCATAATGTAATCTTGCCTTATGCATTCTTGTTAATTTAGCCCCTTAGCTATTACACTATTGTTAATGTTAAGGATTCTTTATTTTGATTACCCAACTACTCAAAACCTTAGTAAAGGAGTTACTTTATGGATGTAGTACAAGACATTTACCAGTCTAGCAAATACAATCCTCATGAAATTGAACCTAAATGGCAACAGAAATGGCGAGAAGACAATCTTTATGAAGTTGACTTAAATGATGATAGTAAGCCTAAATACTATTTCCTAACTATGTATCCCTATCCATCAGGTGATTTACATGCTGGTCACTGGTATGCAGAAGCTCCAGCTGACGCTGCTGCTCGTTACCGTCGTATGAAGGGCTATAATGTACTTTTCCCTATGGGCTTTGATGCTTTTGGCTTACCAGCAGAAAATGCTGCTATTAAGCGTAAAATTCATCCTAAAAAGTGGACTTATGACAATATTGAGAGAATGACTCAACAGTTTAGTCAGATGGGGGCTATGTTTGACTGGTCTAAAAAAGTCATCACCTCTGATCCAGAGTACTATAAGTGGAATCAGTGGCTATTCTTGCAATTTTATAAGCAAGGTCTAGCTTATAAAAAGTTGTCACCAGTAGATTGGTGCCCTAGCTGTAATACTACTTTAGCTAGGGAGCAAGTTGTTACTGAAGAAAGGGTTTGTGAGCGTTGCGGCACACCAGTTATCAAAAAGGATTTAGAGCAGTGGTACTTAAAAATAACGGCTTATGCTGATGAGCTTTTAGATTTTAGTAATTTAGATTGGCCTGCCAAGGTTAGGCTTATGCAAACTAATTGGATTGGTCGTAGTGAGGGTGCCAAAGTAGCTTTTGAAACTGAAGCTGGTGATATTACGGTATTTACCACCCGCCCTGATACCCTTTGGGGTACCACTTTTATGGTTTTGGCTCCTGAGCATCCTTTAGTAGAAAGGCTAACTACTGCTGATCGCAAAAATAAGGTAATAGCTTATTTACAAGAAACTAAGCGCAAAGCTGAGATTGAACGTCAAGCCGAAGGCAAGGAAAAAACAGGAGTATTTATAGGTGCCTATGCTACCAACCCTGTCAACAATGAGAGAATCCCTATTTGGATAGCTGATTATGTCTTAATGAGTTATGGTACTGGTGCAATCATGGCAGTTCCTGCACATGATGAGCGTGATTTTGAGTTTGCCTATAAATATAACCTGCCCATAAAAGTTGTTATTCAACCTGAAAATATGCCCTTAGATGCTAGTATAATGAGTGAAGCTTATACTGGTGATGGTGTGATGGTAAATTCTGGGCAATTTGATGGTACACCTGTTGGTAAAGAAGGTCATACTGAGAGTATTGCCAAAGTTATTGCCTACTTAGAGGAAAAAGGTATCGGCGAAAAACAAATTACTTATCGCCTCCATGATTGGCTTATTTCTAGACAACGCTATTGGGGTACACCTATACCTATAATTTATTGTCGTAATTGTGGCACTGTGCCAGCAGCAGAAGATGATTTGCCAGTTGTTTTACCTGAAGATGTAGAGTTTATGCCCACAGGGGAATCACCTCTTAGGTTTCACAAGGATTTTTTAAATGTAACCTGTCCTAATTGCCATCACCCTGCTAAGCGCGATAGTGACACTATGGATACTTTTATTGACTCTTCTTGGTATTGGTTTCGCTATCTTTCACCAAACAAAGATAATGGACCTTTTGATAAAGATTTAGCTAAGCAGTGGATGCCTGTAGAACAGTATACTGGTGGCATAGAACACGCTATTTTACATTTGCTTTATGCTCGCTTTTTTACCAAAGTCATGCGTGACTTAGGTTTAACAAATGTTAGCGAACCATTTAGCAAATTGCGTAATCAAGGCATTATTCTAGGTGAAGACAATGAAAAAATGTCAAAGTCACGTGGTAATGTGGTTAATCCAGATGACTTAGTAGCTGAATATGGTGCAGATGCTGTAAGAGCTTACCTCATGTTCATAGGTCCTTGGGACCAGGGAGGACCGTGGAACTCTAAAGGTATAGAAGGTATTACTAGGTTCCTAAATCGCTCTTGGCATATGATCTTGGATGCAGCTAAAGAAGGTAGTGTAAATGATAAGGAATTAGTAGAATTGCGCTATGCTACACATAAAGCTATAAAAGAAGTTAGTGAAGATTTAGAAAACTTTCAATTTAACACAGCTATTGCTGAACTTATGACCTTGTTAAACGTTATGCAAAAGGTAAAAAACAGCGCTGTAGCTAGAACAACTCAGTGGCAAGAAACTTGTAGAACTCTGGCTACTATGTTAGCTCCCTTTGTCCCACACATAGCCGAAGAGTTATGGCAGCGTATGGGACATGAAAATTCTATTCATTTAGAAAAATGGCCCGAGTATGATGCAAGTGCTTTGATTAAAGATACTATCACCATAGCAGTACAGGTTAATGGAAAAGTTAGGGCTGAGATAGCTGTGCCAACAGACTCTACTAAAGAACAGATTCTGGCAATAGCCAGAGCTGACGAGAATGTACTGAAATACATTGAAGGTAAAGAGATAGAACGTGAGATTGTAGTACCTAATAAGCTAGTTAGTATTGTGTGTAGTTAGTGTTTTATGAGAACAAAGGTAAGCTACTGATTTGCCTTTTGCCTAGCCTCTTCTAGAAGTTGCCCTAAAGTTAGACTTGCAGAAGCACTAGTAACTTGTGCATTCATTAAATCAGGTTCTAATTGTAAGGCCTTTTCAAGTGGTGCAAGAACATGCTTATAGCGCTCTAAAGTATAATTCACTAAGGCTAAGTTTAGCTGGGCATCAGCATTTTCTGGATTAGCCTTAATAGCACGATCCAAATAATCAAGTGCCTTGTCATAACGGCTAACCCTATAGTAAGCAAAACCTAAATTACTTAATATAATGTCACTATCAGGTAAATCCTGTAAGGCACGTTCGTACCCTGCTATAGCCTTTTGATCTTCTCCATTAGCCTGCAAAGCTACAGCATGATAAAAAGCTAAAAGCACATTATCACCCAGAGTTCTAGCCAAAGAAAAGTTACTAATAGCAGTGTCAAAGTCGCCTGTTTCATAGGCCTGTAATCCTGAATCAAAAAGGCCACGTTGCTCATCTGTTAAAGGAGTAACATCAGCGTTTATAGCAGGATCAGCAACAGGACTTTGTTCAACAGTCAAGCCACCAGAAGTCAACCCTTCCTTTAATCTTCCTGCTTGGCCAGAACTCGGATCAAGCGCTATGGCCCTATCCAAAATATTTAAAGCCTGATCAGTACGACCTATGTTAAATAAAGCCGCACCATAAATAGTTAAAAATTCTGCGTCTTCACTAAATGATGGCAAAAGAGGCTCGAGCGTTGCCACGGCTGCTTCATTTTCACCAGCTTCCAAATAAATTTGCCCTAAGTTAAACTGTAGAGTATTACTTTGGAGATTAGCACTAGAGTTCTCAATCACTTGCTTTGCATCTTCTACTCTGCCTGAACCTGCATAGGCAATGGCTAATTTGTTAATTACTTCAAGGGCAGTGGGTGCAAGTTCATACGCCTTTTCTAAAGCAATAATTGCTGAAGGAATATCACTTTTGCGTTCATGAAGTTCAGCTTCTGCTAAAAGTGGATGTACACTTTGTGGATAAGTTTGTTGTCCCTCACGAATAATGCTGAGGGATTCGTCAAAAACTTCTACAGGCAAAGCAACCACTAAACGATAAAGTTCCGCTGAAGACCTACTAGCTAATAGCTCTTTTAAATAGGCTATTGCTCCTGCCTCATCACCTAAACGAGCAGCCTCACGTACAAAAGCACTATGTAATATTATTGAATTAGGTAACTTTTGAGCCCCATCGCGCAAAGTCTGTGCTGAACGAGGGTCTTGTTGCCTACTTTGCAAACTTGCCAACGCTAAATAGGCTTCTTCTAATCTTGGATTAACACTTATAGCCATTTGTAAATCTTTTTCGGATGCCTCAACGTCATTGCTGAACTTAGCTCTACCTATAAGAGCTTCAGGATGTATAGGGTTTAAAGCTAAAGCTTTAGCATAAACTTCACTAGCAGCAGAAGCATCACCATTTGCATCTAATAGAACTGCATATACCAGTAAAGCACTAATATCCTCAGGAACATACTCTGTCGCAAGCTGCGCAAAATTAATTGCTTCAGTAGGAATTTGGTTTAACACAAGGCCTCGAGCCCTTTCAGCTAAAACCCAACTAGACCTACTATCTAGATTAGTAGCAGCTTCAAGTTGAGTGTTATTAGGCGGTACAATTCCACTGGAAGACAAAGCTACTGCTTGCAGACTAGGTAAGGAAGGAGTTTGCAAAAGAACCTTATCAAATTCCGCTCTATCACGTTCATTTAAAGTGAATTCTAGTTGGCTTATCACGGTATTTGCTACTAGACTTAAAAGCTGTCCGGGGTTATCTAAATCACCACTTAGAAAAACATCTTCTTTAGCAGCATAGTTAGGGCCTACAAAGCCAAGTTGCACCTTGGCCTCACCATCTTTAGGGGTAACTCGCCCACTAACGATTACGTCAGCATTATATGTGGTTAACATTACATCACTCTCAAGTCGATCTTCAGCCTGTAAACGTTGTGTTACTACAAAAGCGTCACCTATGGGTGGGACATAAATATTGTCGATCACATTTAAACTACGCTCTAAACCAATTGCTAATCCCAAAGCATAAGGCTCTGCACTGCCAGCAACATCAAAAGGCATAACCAAAACACGCTTAATCTCTTGAGAAAAGGAGAAGCCCCACAAAACAATAAATAGGTAGATGATTTTTTTCATAAAAATATTAGGAACGAGGGCAAATCTTTGATAGATAGTCCCACATGTACCATTACTCCTTAATTTAAATAAAAGGTATAGGATTGATATGATTTGCTATCATATTTGTGTACAAACTTAGGCTTTTTCTGTTTTAGACTTCCTTGTAGTTTTTTTATAATTTCTCAAACCGTACAAATGACTTGAAAAACAATGTGCAATGGTCATAAGGCCTTGGAACATTTCCTGTTCAGGGAGTAAATTTTTTGGTTTAGCACCATAATTTCAGAGCCATACATTTTTGCAATAATTTTTGCAATAGTGTTCAAACCATTCATAAAATATATTGTAATTTATCTTAACCAAAAGCTAAAGCTAAAGTTAGATATAAACTACTCTCAATGACTATAGTTTTCCTGTTCAGACACTGAGGATTATGAAGGTGTACTTAATGTTGAAATTTTGGCTAAATTAGATAGCTAATAAAATCCTTCTTTTGTTGTTGACTAACATAGCCTCCATGGCATTTTAAAGCATATTTAGTAAGGTTGTCTTTGCTAAAAAAAGGCTTTATAATTGGAAACAGTAAACACTCCCCAATGCATTGCACTTCATGTTTCTACAAATGCGTAGGGGACAGAGGTGTATTGCAATAAATTTGTACTATTGCAGCTTGCCCGTTGTGATGGTGACGCACCATGCGCATAAAATTGATTCAATGTCATATTATACCATAGAATTAGTAATTGTTTTGGTCTGTTCACCTTATAAAAACAAACTATAAATTACGTTGGAGACCATGTTGTCAGATCCTGTCAGTACACAAATAGAAACCACCAACTTGGCCCTAGGATATAAAGCTCCGAAGCCCAAATTAACACAAAAAAGCCAAGATATCTTTGAAAAGGCCTATCAGTTTACAAGAGCTGAAGAAGCCGAGAAGATTGGTATGCATCCTTACTTTAAAACTATTGCTTCGCAACACGGTGGCACAGTAATTGTTGACGGGAAAGAGATGATAATTACTGGTTCAAATGATTACCTAGGCCTAACTCAAGACCCAAGGCTTAAACAAGCTGCTCGAGATGCCTTAAATAGCTTTGGCACTAGCTGTACAGGCTCACGATTCTTGACTGGTACACTTTCTTTTCATGAAGAACTTGAATTACGCCTTGCCAAATTCTTTCGTAAAGAAGCGGCCCTAACTTTTAGTGCAGGTTTTTTAGGTTGCCTTTCGGTAGTAGCTAGTTTAACTGGCAGGCACGATATCCTTTATTATGACCGTGAAAACCATGCCAGCCTCTATGATGGGGCGCAGCTTTCTTTTGGTAAGCTACGCAAATATGAGCATAATAATTTAGCAGCGCTAGAGCGACTTTTACAAAAAGATATTGATAAGCCCGGTGGTAGAATGATAGTTACTGACGGCATCTTCTCTATGAGTGGTCATATAGCCAAGTTGGCTGAAATTATTGATATTGCCCATGAGTATGGTGCTCGAGTAGTAGTTGATGATGCCCACGCAGCAGGTGTTCTTGGTGAAGGTGGTCGGGGTACAGCTGAGCACTTTGGAGTAGAAAAAGAAATTGATCTTATAGTGGGTACATTTTCAAAGTCATTTGCTTCGGTAGGTGGTTATGTCGCAGGTAGTAAAAAGGTAGTCAATTGGATTAAACATAAGGCTCGCCCTTTCATTTTTACAGCAGCACTACCTTCTATGCAAGTAGCAGCAGCACTAAAAGCTTTAGATATTATTGAAAGTGAACCCGAACACCTTGAAAAACTTTGGGAAAATGTAAAGCATTTGCATGAGGGCATGGAAAACTTAGGATTCAACACACTAGGCTCTGAAACTCCCATTACTCCTGTATTAATTGGTGAGGATGATTTAACCCTTGCTTTTTGGAAAGCTCTCTGGAACGAGGGAATATTTACTACTCCTTCTATTGCCCCTGCAGTACCTCCGGGGGAAAGTATTATTCGTACTAGCATTAACGCTAATCATACTTCTGAGCAAATAGATAAAATATTAGCTGCTTTTGAAAAAGTAGGTAAACATCTAGGGGTTATTTCAGAACATCAAAATTATCCTTCTGAAAATCTTTCAGAAAAAGCAAAAGACTTGCGAGAAAAATATCAAGGTACTTACACTAGCTGAAATATTTGGTAAAAACTAGATTTAAGCCACTTTCAAAGTATAGAAGACTGCTGCTACTACAGGTAAGCTAACAAGTATAATTTGAAAAACTGCTCTTCGCCAAAATTCAAGCTTCAATAAAGGTATTAAAAATATTAACGGAGCTATGGCTAACAAAACAACGCTAGCTAGGGGTAAATCTGCGAAGTAGTAACCACTAACCCATAACATGCCTTGTAAGAGGGCAATAATAGGTGTAGTAACAGATGACAAACCCCAACCTTTAAATAGCCAAGACAATACCATTACAGCTCCAAGAGTAGCTGTAAGAGTACCATTTATTTGTCCAAAAACTAAGGAGTGTCCCAATACTATGCTAAAGGCAGAGCCACTAGTAATAAATACAAGAGCACTAGGTAGCATAGCTTGTTCACGACTACTTTCAAATTGCCTATAACGTTTCATTAAAACATCTAATAATAGCCAAAATACTACTATAACTAGAGTAGTAATGCCAAAGTTAATTAATGCATCATCTATTCCCCAGCTACGTTCAGGGAAAAAGGGATTAACCTTGAAAAAACTTTTAAAAAGTCTCCACAAAAGAATTTCTAGTATTACAAGGCGTACACCCCAAAGTACCCAAAGGTTCTTATGCAAAAACTTTTCTAAAAAACCTAACATTAAAGCAAAAACAGCTACATGAGGTAACCAATCTTTTAATGTGACAGGGGGGAAATTATAGGCTTTGAAATTCCAACTCAATACTGGCAATAATCCACCACTGGGCTCCATCCTAACAAATACATAGACGAAATAGCCTACTAAAAAGCCTATAGTAATAGCAACTGCCGATATCCAATTATCAAGAAACTTTCTTAAAAGAAAAATGACTCCACATAATAATGCAGGTAGAAAGACACCTATTAAAATTTGTCCTATAAAGTCCAAAGTCATAATCTTTAAACAATACCATTAATCCATCTTTTCATACCTCATTATTTAAGGCTTTCAATTTTTCAAAAAATTAGTAATTTTGAAGAATATACTTCCCACACAATTAAAAACTATTTTAATGGAATTGAAAACAGGTAAAAAATTACGCCTGATTTTTCAGGCGCTAAAAGAAATATTTTGGGTAATTATAGTATCAAGTGAATAGGTTAACACATTATAGTTTTGGACTTAATAACTAACTCGCATGACATAAGTATAAAAGCTGTAAAGTTTTGAAGCCCATCATACAGAGCACAATTTGGTATGGAATAATAAAGAAAACTTCTTGAGAGCTTTTTTATTTCTACAAACTTCTTACCAGAAGTTTTTATCTGATGAATTCTTTCTCTTAATGAAGACTGCTTCTTCGCATTACTCCAAAAAGTAGTCCTATAAGAGATAGTCCAACAATTATAGCTGCCCAGCTCATAGCCTGAAGATCTCGAAGATCCTTAATAACCGTTTTAAAATCATCATCTTCAAAATAGGCATCTACCTCAAGGATGCCACGAACGTCGCCTGCTTTCCAATCAGCTTTAGGGGTTTGTGGATGAGCATTGTGACAGTCTACACAAGCTTGTGTCATTACATCTGCTGTAGCATAGCGAAGTCTTTCACGATCATTTACCTCACTAACAGGCTCAACCTCAAAGTAAGGTTCTGATGGATTTTTCTGCAATGCTTCCCAAGCCCTTTGAGAAAAGTTGCTTTTCAAACCACCAGATGCTTCACGCCAAGGAAAGGGAAAAGGGCTATAAAGACGAATGTTAACACTGCTATCCTTAGCTATTTCTTCCGCGAGCAAAATTGTAAGGGTTGCTGGTAAGGGTATAGTATCATCTTTATTTATATAAGAGTGACTGACATTCATACGATTTTTCTTGACCTTACCAACTATTTCTTCAGTATAAATGTTCCTAACTTTTCTTATTGTTCCTACATAACCTTGAATTTTCTGAGTAGCGGCTATCTCAAACTGAGACCTTGCATTCTTATTAACAAACCATAGGATAAATCCTAGAGATGCAACTGCTGCTGCTATTAATACTAGTAAAAAATATTCGATCTTTGATCTTTTTTTAGGCATACTTTTACTCCTCTATAGCCTTTAATAAATTTTGTATAATTTGATATTTAAAAAACCTTACTGCCCTAACATGGGAGGGATAAAACCCTAGCCTCAACCTTTATTAAAGAGGCATAATTTGAACTGACTTTAGTTCAAATCGGCATTTTAGTGCCTAAGAGCACCCCACCAGCCTTTAACTGGTGTTTTCTTGAACAAAGTGAGTTTTTAAACTATCAGTTAAAAATTTCAATAAATTATTCCCTTCTTAACACCTGATTAATCCAAAAATTTCAAACTTCATGTTATTATGGAATAAATTAGCTTGTCAACTTAACAAGTTTACCAAAAAGACTTCCTTCCATTGATAAAAACGCTCCCTTATAAATTAATTCTATGGCATGGAATCAATTTTGAGTGCATGGTGTGTCACCATCACTATGGGCAAACTGCGATATCCTCTATACCCTCCACAAACGCATTGGGGAATACTTACAAAACTTGCCCTCGTAAGGGTACAAATCATAAAGCAATTAAGTGCTGAATCTCAAGTTTTGCGTAAAAGTTAGATTTTGGGTGGTTTTTGAGAAGTTAGACCTAGATGGGGATTTAGTGTTATTTTTTGAGGGTTTCCTCGAGCTTTCCCTTATTCAAGTCTCTGACCATCAACCCAAACCTCGAGCGAATCAGGCTCATCAGGACGTAAGCGAACTACAAAATAACTTGCTGGTGGTTGAGCATTAAGAGCAACACTTACCCAATCACCTCTATTAAGACCCTCTATGCTTAAAGCCGCAGCACTAAGCAATTGCTTTAATAAACCTTTGAGTACTTCAGAATCAATTTCATCAAAAGGACTTACATAGGTCACTAACACTTGCAAGCCATAATCTGGAAGATAAGCTGCATTTATTTGGGGGATGACATACTTATTTCCTTGACTCTCTAAAGCATTAAGTAAAGGACGTGCAGACTTGGTAGCAAGACTGGGGTCAGCAGCAAATGTCACACCCAGTAGGCAAAAACACCCTATTATTATCTTTATCATTATAAGCGGCCTTTCATAAAGATAAATTCAATTACTAATGTCTGATAGAGTATTCACTAGTATGAGCTTTTTGTGAAAAACATTAGAAAGTATCTCCTTCTCTAATGACATCTTAACGAAATTTTATAATTTTGGCAACTACCTTATTACATTGAATTATAAGTAAGCCTAACCTTCTTATGTGCTAGCGGCCAAATATAAAATAATTAATATATTTATAAGTATTGTTAAAAACCTCACCATTTACCAATTTACGCCTTCAAAAACGGTAAAATTCCACAATACAAGATTAGATCATTAGCAAAAAAACATAAATCATGAGTGTTTAGCATATCTGATTCGTATTCTTCTCGATATACTCACCATATGCTTACCTTGAAAGAATTCTTCACTCTGCTTTCTGCTTCCTTAATTGTTCATTGCTTGAGGGCAGGCTAGCTCCAAAACTAGAATTCTAATTGTTAACTTAGTTAAACTAAAATATTTGGAGGATCATGAGTGCTAAATTTAGCTTGGCGTAATATTTGGCGCAAACGTTGGCGTAGCGCATTCACCATACTAGCAGTTGGTTTAGTAGTATTCTTGAGCATAATTAACTTTGGGCTTTCTACTGCTATGAAAAATGCTATGTATGAAGGGATTACTACTTCAGGAGGCCACTTACAAATTCATGTTGAAGATTACCGCAATAAACGTGATTTTAGTGATTTATTATTACGAGATGCTGAAGGGATTAAAGAAAATATTTTAAAAACAATACCTGAAGCAGAAATTACTTTAACTTTGCAAGTTGCAGGATTACTTGAAGGTGACCAGCAGCGTTCACGTGGTGTCATGCTTGTGGGCATAGAACAACCCAAAACTTTAAAGCAAGACTTTTTAGATGATTATCTTATAGAGGGTGGAACCTTTCCTCAGAGGGATGATGTTGAGAATATTGCCTTGGGTAAAAAATTAGCTAAGGCCCTTAAAGTTGATGTGGGTGATACCATTTATATGTATACTTTTAATACAGAAGGCTATGGTGCAGCAGCTTACAACATAAGTGGGCTTTTAAGCGTACCCGGCTCAGAAGCTTTAGCATATACTTCCCTTCTGGCTGCCCAAGAGTTAGCTGCTCCCGAAGCTGTTAGTCATATTGAAGTGCATTTAAATAGCCTAAAAACCTTTGAGTCGGACGAGGCTGTGCCTATTTTAAAAGATAAGATCAAAGCAGCCTTGGGTAGTGAAAGTGGCAATGGTAATGCTGTAGAAACTTGGTCAGAAGTAACACCGGGTATGCGTAGCTACCTTGATCTTTTTGATCCTCTTAACTTAGTTTTCACAGCTATTTTCTTTGTGCTTGCTGGTTTGGTGGTTACCAACGCTATTTACCTTAGCATAATTGAAAGGGTGCGTGAATTTGGAGTAATGATGGCAATGGGGCTGCATAGAGCCAAGGTTATTTTAATGGTTTTCTTTGAAAGCATGCTTCTTTGTGGGGTAGGAACTTTTTTAGGAGCTGTCTTTGGTGGTTGGGCAGTATGGGAAATGTCAAAAGGGTTTTCTATACCCGGCTTTAGTGACGTTTTTGCTGACACAGGCTTACCCAGCTTGCTTTTTGCTACCTTAAGTTCTAATGATATTATTTTTACGATTTGTTTTGTTCTAGCCACCGGCATTTTAGCAGCGCTCCTGCCTGCAGTTACAGCAGGGAAATTACAACCAGTGGAAGCTATGAGGTTTACAGTCTAGTTAAGGATTGATACACTGCTAACCACTACTAGCTGGTGAAAGACCATTTGAGAACTGGATGTATGCCCAAGGTCGCTCTAAGTACAGAAATAGAAGAAGTTTATTGTTTAATTGACCAATGGCTAATTCAGGAAGGTATTATTCCCAAATCCCCATCTAGTTCAGGTTTTAATTGACACTTCAATAATTTAAAGGAATCATATTGTTACAGATTGGTATAGTTGGTTTACCCAATGTTGGTAAAAGTACTCTTTTTAATGCTATTACTAAAAATAATGTAGATGTGGCTAATTATCCTTTTGCCACTATTGATAAAAATGTAGGGGTAGTGCCAGTTCCCGATGAACGCCTAGCAGCTTTGCAAAAGCTTTATATAAAAAATAACAGGATTCCGCCTATTGTACCTACAACTGTTGAGTTTGTAGATATTGCTGGTTTGGTCAAAGGGGCCTCGCGTGGTGAGGGGTTAGGAAATCAGTTCTTAGCCAATATTCGTGAAGTTGCTGCAATTGCACATGTGGTGCGCTGTTTTGATGATGACAGTGTTGTACATGTCTCAGGTAAGATTAATCCTCTTGATGATGTTAAAACTATAAACTCAGAATTGATACTTGCTGATATTCAAAGCCTAGAAAACCGCCTTGTAAAGCTTAAGCGTAGCGCCAAAGCTAATAAAGAAGACGCCATTTTAGTGCAAAAATGTGAGCAGATTATAGAACAGCTCTTTAAAGAAGTGCCAGCAAGATTAGCTGACATAGAAATTCCTAAAGAATTTAACTTGCTTACAGCTAAACCAGTAATCTATGTATGTAATGTTAATGAAGATGATGTTTTGACAGGTAATAAGCATGTAAACGCTGTTAAGTCTTATGCGCAGCAAGAGAACGCTGAAGTAATTATTCTTTGTAATAAAGTAGAGTATGAACTTACTGAATTAGATGAATTTGAAGGGCTCGAGTACCTACAAAGCCTAGGCTTAAAAGAGCCCGGTTTAAATCGTCTAATTCAAGTAGGATACAAAACCCTTGGTTTGCTTACTTTCCTAACCGCAGGCGAAAAAGAAGTAAGAGCATGGACAATACCAGCAGGAAGCAAAGCCCCAGAAGCTGCTGGAGAAATCCACACTGACTTTGAAAAAGGCTTCATTCGCGCTGAGGTTATAATGTGGCATAAGTTGATAGAAGCAGGTAGCATGGTAGAAGCAAAATCAAGAGGTTGGTTACGTACTGAAGGTAAAGATTATATTGTACAAGATGGTGACGTAATCCACTTTCTGTTTAATGTTTAGTTCTCATCGTATGTTTATTATATTAAGGCTAAATGGAACATCATTTGGTAAGGAATCACAGTGTTAGCTCGAGCCACTCACAAAATAAAAAAATTTCAAAGCACTTTAAAAAAGTTATCTACTTATAGTGCACCAGAAAAGTTTTTCCCTAAAACAGAAATTTATTGTTGTAATGTATATGCCATACCAAGGAGCATAAAGACATCTGGATGTCTTTATGGCTAATGCTTTTTCAAAAGCTAACGGAAGAGTAATGCGCAGATTTATGTTTATATTGTTATTTATTCTTATTGGCTTGGCCGTTTTCTTATGGCAGTTCTACGAAAATGGTTTGCCTCCAATAGTAAAGGCTGAAGTTGGTTACAATGACACCTACCTTACTAATACTTATGTTTATCTTAAAGGCACCTCTTGGCGCATACCGGCTGACGAAAGCTTTACCTTGCGATTAAAGGCAAATGAGCCTACACGATATGCCATAAGCTATGGCAATGAAGGACAAACATCACCAAAACCAGTGCGTAAATTTGAAGCTAATTTTCAAACTGTTAGGGGGCAACAAAGCATTGAGGTTATTGCTGAGGACAGGGCTAAAAATGTCAAAGCTTATGAGTATAATCTTTTAGGAGTGCCTTTATTACAGCCGCTTATACGTGCACCACGCAAAGGTAAACCGGGTTATCCTATAAGCGTTCAAATGGTTTGGCCACCACCAAGCTATGGTGTAACCCTTACTGCTATAAATATAACTTTAAATGGTCAAGCTCTTAAAATTTTTTCCACTCCAACTGATGTTGTAGCACTATCAGCTATACCTTTAGAGGGCAATTTAGAAAGCTACTCACTAAACATTGATCTAACAGATATTTTTGGACGCAAGGTAGGGGCAGAACGCATAATAGAAGTAGAACCTGACTCACAAAGCACACAAACCTTAAGCCTTCCAGCTGAACTACTAGACTTAAGGACACCTGAGAATCTACAAGCTGAAGACAAATTAATCCAAGAAACTTATGAAGCTTCTCAAAATACCTTACCTTTATGGGTAGAGCCATTTATCTCTCCTATAGAGGGTAGCTTTAATACTACAAGCGGTTTTGGCGCACCTAGAATTTACGGCGAATTAGGTGATTTTGCCTACCATACTGGCCTAGATAGTTCTGCTCCTGTAGGTACCTCTGTTGCTGCTACTAATGATGGCATCGCTGTTATAGTAGGCTATTATCCTATTCGTGGTGGTTTTATAATGCTAGACCATGGGGCAGGAGTATTTAGTCTTTATTTTCACCTAGAAACTTTTTATATAAGCGTAGGGGAGGAAGTGAGTCGTGGTGAATTTATAGGTGAAGTAGGTAATACAGGACTTTCTAGTGGCCCACACTTGCACTGGGAAATGCGTGTTCACAATATGCCTACTGACCCATCCGTTTGGGTAGGTCAAGTATTCCCTTAACATTCCCAGTTTGCAACCAATTATGCTAGTCGCCTAATCACAAAAATCAACTTTCAGACAGGGGTTAAAGAGATGCCCATCCTTTAACTTTTTCCTGCAGCTTGTGAAGCAATTCCAAAGCCCCTAAAGGAGAAATTTGGTTTAAATCTTGACCCAATATAGTTTCTATAATATCTTTATCAGTACTGTTTTGTGATGACTCGAGCCCAGCCATAACTTGAAAAGCCCTCTCCAAAACCTCATTTGGCAAACCTGCTAGCTTAGCAACTTGCAAGCCATACGATTTACTGGCAGGCCCTTCCAAAACTTGATGATAAAAAACAAGCCCCCCTGCCTCTTCTTTGGCTGCAACATGATAATTGCGTGCTGCGGGTAACTTATTAGCTAGACTTGTAAGCTCAAAATAATGTGTAGCAAAAAGAGTAAAAGCTTTAACTTTGTTGTGCAAATATTCAGAAGCTGCCCAAGCTAAAGACAAACCATCGTAGGTGCTAGTGCCTCTACCAACCTCATCTAGTAAAATTAGGCTTTTAGTAGCGGCATGCTGCAAAATGTGTCCTAGCTCATCCATTTCTACCATAAAGGTACTGCGTCCCCCAGCAATATCATCGGCTGCACCAATACGGGTATAAATGCGTTCAAAAATAGGTAACTTGGCTTCTTCAGCAGGTACAAAAGAACCAATTTGGGCTAGTAGGACGATAAGGGCTGCCTGTCTTAAGAAAGTACTTTTCCCCGACATGTTAGGGCCTGTCAGAACGAGTAAACTCTCACGTTCAGACATATGCAAATCATTAGGAATAAACTCGTGATACTGCTCTACTACAGGATGACGCCCAGCACGGATATCCAAATCACTATCATTAGTAAATATTGGTCGACAATACTGTCTTTTTGCTGCTATATCTGCCAAGGTAGTAAAAACATCTAGCTCAGCTAATACAGCACCTACAGTTCGCACTTCTTCAGCATGAGGTTCTAATTCTTGACGCAAAACATCAAAAACAATGTGCTCACGCTGCTTAGAACTATCTTCAGCTCGCAGTATTTCACGTTCTTTTTCTCTTAAGTCATTTCTGGTGTAGCGCTGGCGGTCTTTAAGCGTTTGAATAGCACGGTAACTTTCAGGGACTTGCTCATAATAGGGACGAGTCACCTCTAAGTAGTAGCCAAAAACCCCATTAAAACCTATTTTTAAAGTAGGTATACCCGTAGCCTCACGTTCTTTGGCTTCAAGCTCAGAAATCCATTTACGACCTGTCTTAGCTTTTTCTCTTAATAAATCAAGCTCTTTATCAACACCATCTTGCAGTAAGCCTCCTTCAGTAATCTTTGTAGGTGGGTCTTCAACTAGTGCTGCTTCAACTCGCTCACTAATTTGTGTTAAAGGTTTCAGGCGCTCATTTAAGTCCTGTAAAGCAACTTCACTGCGGTCAACTAATAAGGCTTTAATATCTGGAATCAAGCTAAGGCTACGGGCCAAAGCAACTAGCTCTCTTGCTCCAGCAGTAGCAGCAGCTAAACGAGTTGCTAAACGCTCTAAATCATTCATTTTAAAGAGAGCTTTACGAAGATCTTGTCTTAGTACGCTATCAACTACCAAAGCCTCTACAGCATCAAGTCTTTTAGCTATTAAATCTTTATCTAAAAGTGGATGTCTAAGCCATGCCTGTAAAAGCCGTCTGCCAGGTGCAGTGCGTGTATCATCAAGAATTGCAAAAAGGGTTCGGCATTCTTCACCCAAACGTGTATCAAAAACTTCTAGGGTAGCTAAAGCCACCTCACCTATATTCATGTAGGCCCCGGGATCATATAGGGTGAAGCCTGTTACTTGGGGCAACTTACCTCTTTGAGTTTCTAACGCATAGGAAAGTACTGCTCCTGCTGCTCTAAGTAGAGCCCCACTCCGCAAACCACTAGGCATCTTAGTAAAATGTCCCATAAGTGCTTGCTCAGCATTTTCGAATCGTCCTTGGGTTAGCATTACTGAAAAGCGCTGGTTAAAGTTTTCTCTAAAATTTTCTTGTTCATACAGCTCAGGTGCCAAAAGCACTTCAGCAGGATTATAGCGTTGCAACTCATCATATAAACTAGCTTTGCTATAAAGGTGAGTACCACGAAATTCTCCTGTACTTACATCTAATAAAGCAAGTCCATAACCATCACCTGTTGCTACACCTGCAAGGTAGTTGGCATCAGGTTTTAACAATTTCTCATCGGTAACCGTACCGGGAGTCATTAGTTGAGTTACTTCACGTTTAACTAAGCCTTCAGCATCAGCAGCACTTTGCACTTGATCAGCTATAGCTACACGGATACCCTGTTTTAAAAGCTTTTCTACATTGCTATCAACACTACGCAGGGGAATACCAGCCATAGGTGTAGTGAAATCCTTGGCTGACTTGTGGGTTAAGATTAGGTTTAAGGCTCTTGCAAACCGCTCAGCATCTTCCCCAAAACACTCATAAAAATCCCCAACTTGAAAAAGAACTAAATAATCAGGGTGCTGATCCCTAAGTTCAACATATTGTTTTAAAAGAGGAGGAAGAGGCCCTTTACCTTCACTTTTTAGAGGCATTTACGAGTTTTCCTCTAATTTAGCTTTAGGGATTAAATTTTCTCTTGGTGTTGACTTTACTGTTTTTGTTGATTCTGAAACGAGAGTCATAAGGTTATTGTAGCATATAAGCAATGTCAGAGTGCATCTTAGCTTGTCTGCTATAAGAATAGACTTGTCCTGAAATAATTTTGCGTACATCATTAGATGTACAACTGCTCAATTTAAAGCTCGAGCTACCTAAACACTGCCACTTACTATTTGAGGAGCATCAACATCAATCTTCATAACTTCACGCAAAACACTAGTGGCAAAAGCTCCTTTGGGTAAATTAAAAGCTAGCCAATAGCCATCTTCACTAGGCTTTAATGAAACTTCCCAAGGAATTATACGAGTTATACGCCGACTACCTCTTAAGCTTAAGGGATTTTTAGCAAAATCAATCCATCTAAAACCAAAAGTTTCTAAAACTTCCCGCTCAAAGCTACCTGCTTGACTATCACTGAGCCTAACCTTTTTGCCATACAGTGGCAAAGTAGCGCTTATTTCAAGAGCAGCGGCCCTAGGAATTTCTTTTAAGTCTGTAACAATAAATATACCACCAGTATCATGTTTTTTAGCCCAATCACCTAAAAGAAGTTTATCAAACAAATTTCTTTCTATACGAAGCTTAAGTAATTGATTAAAAATAAAAGATTGTAAAGCAGAAATAAAGAAGCGTTTCAAACGATATCCCCCGGGAACTTCTTCGCCCTTTAATAGCTTATAGCCGTCTATGGCATTACTCCCAAAGTTACCAAAACGCTGAGGGCCAAAGTAGTTAGGAACACCTTTACTTTGAAGACAATCTAAAATGGCTTTAGCTTTCTCTAAAGCTTCTTCCTTAGAATTTCTAATGTGTATGTTAAAGCTATTACCAAACAAATGCCCTAGCCCCAACCTATTTTTATGAAGTGAGGTTGTAAGCACCTTTACACCCTCAAAATCATCAAGCTCTTGAAAGGCTTTCTCGTGCTTTTTTGGTACGCTAATCCACTGAGTAGCTATAGCCCGCTTATCTTTTAAACCAGCTACTCCTATGCTTTTTTCAGGCAAACCTAAACTAACCAAAAAACTAACTATGTCATGGGTAGTTAAGTTTTGCTTCTCAACTTTAGCGTAAGCATGGGAACCTTTACCTTCAGGTTCATAAGCTGGTAACTCCGTTACCTGAAAATCAGATACTTCGGTCCGGATTATTCCTTCTGTACCGGGTAAATTAGTGCTAATAGTAGGCAAGTCTGACCAAGAAAAACGGAACCTTTCTAACTCCTCTTGAGATAAGTCATTCATTTTTTAGAGCTTTAGCGGTCTTTGTAAATATGTGTTCATAAAGGACTTAATTTGACATGGTGGTGCGCACAGCGCACCCCACTTCATTCTTATAGAGCATGGTAAGGGTGGGCTTCAAGTTCACCTTTATTGCTTTGAAAAAGGCGGGCTATAGAGAAGTCCACCTTTGAGCCATAGATTATTTAAGCCTCGAGGAATAGCTGTTAAAGAATCCTTCCCAAAGTGGCGTTCATAGATTTCACCATAGTTACCGACCTGACGAATCACTTGTGTCATAGCATCAGAGGGTAAGCCAAAACCTTCTAAAACACCATTGTCCCCAGTTAAAAACTGATTTAGATTCTGATAAGGGTTGTCAGTAACAAAAAGGTCAATGTTTTCAGAACTAAGCCCCCATTCTTCAGCATAAATAAGCCCAAAAACAACCCACTGTACTATATCAAACCACTCATCATCACCATGCCTTACTACCGGGCCAAGTGGTTCTTTAGAAAGAGTTTCATCTAAAATAGCAAAGTCTTCAGGTATATCAAAACGTGAACGTAAACCCGCAATAGAAGACTTATCTGTAGTAAAAGCGTCACACAAACCTTTTTCAAAGGCTTTATTAGCAACGGTAATTTCTTCAAATATAATGGCATTATAGTTTAGACCTCTTTGCCTAAAAGCATCGGCCAAATTACGCTCAGAAGTAGTACCTTGAGTAACACAAATATTTGAATTGTGCAATCCTTCTAAGCTACTAACATCGGCATCGCTTCTAACAATTACCCCTTGACCATCATAGAAAGTGGTTTGTACAAAGTTTAAACCTAATTGAGTATCACGACTACTAGTCCATGTAGTATTGCGAATAAGCACTTCGTAGTTGCCTTCAGAAAGCTGAGAAAATCTCTGTTGAGCATTTACAGTAATAAACTCAACTTTATTGGCATCTCCCAAAACAGCCGCAGCTATAGCACGGCAAAAATCCACATCAAAGCCAACAAACTCTCCTACTTCATTAGGACTGCTAAAACCGGGCAAGTCACTATTGACACCACAGCGCAAATTTCCACGCTGTTTTACTTGCTCGAGCGTTGATTGTGCAAAACTACCCGAGATAATAAAGAAAAGGAAAACGATGGTGCAATGGTGTATTTTCATAGTCTTACCTTATCACATTAGAAATTTTGACTAAAATATATAGCATTAATTTAATATATCTTATGGCATTATTTGTTGAATAATGTACTTCGCACTTTATTCATCATTATATAATTTTTAACAAATGGCGAGCGAGTTACAAGGAAAACTAGGTGAGGGAATTGTAGAAAATATACTACAATTTTTAGGCCTGAGTGGTTCTACAGGTTGCTTATCGCTCGACACACCTATTCAAGAAGGGAAAGTATTTTTAGAACAAGGATTAGTGGTGCATGTACGTGCAGGTAACATACGTGACATTTTGGCTCTAGCTGCTCAACTTTCATGGCAAGAAGGAGATTTTCTCTTTGATCCTAGCATACCTATCCCTGAAAAGACCATTAGACTAGCAGTTGATAAACTGCTTTTAAAAACATGTCAAAGTGATATTGGTGATTCAGATGATAAATCGCAATCTAGGCTAGATGCCTCTAGTAAACTCGTTAGTAATGTTTCTCAAAACCAAGCAGAAACTACTATGGAAGTTGATATTTATACCCTAAGAATTTTACCTTTGCTAGATGGTAAACGCACTTTAGCTGATATAGCTAGAGAATCTAAGCTGCCTCTAGAAAAAGTTTTGGAGGCTTCTAGTAGGTTACTTAAAAAATCTCTTGCACAATCTAAGAGGGAAAAAGTCAAAGATGAAAAAATTCTTAAATTATGGCATACTGCTTTTACAGAACTAGAAGCATATATCAAAGCAAAGAAGCTTGGTGATTTTCAAGTTACTTGGTCTAAAGTAGCTAATGCTTTAGCAGAAGAGCATCCCTGCCTTGATCCCTTTAGACCTGAACTTAAGTACACTGATTCAGGTCTTGCTCATAAAATAAGTAATCTTGACTCTAACTACCCTAAAGCACTTTTGGCAGTTACAAAACAATTGGCAAAAACTTATAAATTGAGCCGAGATGATATGAGTAAAATTATGAAAGTAAATATGGAAACTATGTCAGCAGCAGAACTTAAGGCCTCTGGGCTTATTCACTTAATAAGCTAAACATACAAGGAGAATTGTTGTGGAAAATCAAAAATATTCTGTGTTTTTGCTCGAGCCAGTTAATGAAGCTTTACGCATAGAAGCAGCAGCAAAAGCTGCTGTCAGTTTGGGAATAACTGAAGATAAAATAGCTAAGCTCCTTTCACGGCCTCCGGGGTTTATTACTCGTGCTAGTGAATATGAAAGTGCTGAGCGAATAGTTGATATTTTGGCTGAATCAGGTTGCCCTGTAGAAGTTCGGCCCTGGGGTGAAGCACCCCTTCAGCCAAAAACTAAAGAGCCAGAAGTCATCTCTGATGAGCTTAATAGCGAACAAAGTTATGCAGAAACTTATGACAGTCAGACACCTTCTAGTGAAAATGAAGATATGCTAGAAGAAGATAAGTCTGTCACTTCTACAAATTGGGACACTAGCAGTGACAAAGATGCGCGCCCAACAATAAGTGCGCAGATTTCTAACAAGCGTCGTTTTCCTATAAGCCTAAAAATGTTGCTAGCTGCTCTTTTACCCTTACTTCTTTTTGCCGCTGTTACCCTTTACATGATCTATAGTTCTATTAATGATTTGTCTACTAGGTTGTTTAGTGAAGTAGGTGACAATATTGCTCTTACCCTTGCAAATGACTTTAGTAATTACCTAAGTGAACAAGGAGTAACAATAAATAGTGAAGAAGCAATATTTTATTTTACGGATAAGTTAAATGCTCTTGAAAGTAGCTTACATGAAACTGTAGGTGTTCATTATACTGATACAGAAGGAGTACGCATTAATGGTAACTGGGAACCAGCAATTACCCAAAATGCCAATTTTGATAGTTTTACCAGTGGTTTTAGTGAATTAGCAAAACAAACTTTAAATATAAGCAGTTTTGAGCAATCTGAAGACGAACGCCGTGCTAACTTGCTCGAGCGAACCAAGCTCATAGAAGGGCGTGTACAGGACTACCGTAATAATGAGCAAACAGGAAATTTTTATGCTGTTGCTTCTCCTTTGAAAGATAATCTGGGAACTGTTCAAGTGGTGATTTCTGAAGGAAATGTTATTACTACGGCTTTAGGAGTTATTCGCCCCATTTTATTCGTTGCCTTGGGAACACTGTTAGCAGCTATTCTCATTGTTACTATTTTAGCATTTGCTATAGCCAATAATATTCGTAAGTTGGCAACAGCTGCTGAACAAATTGCTTTGGGTGAACTCGAGCAACCCATTAAAATCACTAGTAATGATGAAACTCGTGACTTAGCTGAGTCCTTTGAAACGATGCGTAAATCACTAAAGGCTGCTATTGAGCGACTAAGCCGCCGTGATGATTAAATACGAATATTATAAGTAAATTTTAGTTTAAACATTTTGAGATAAACCAAAAGAATAATTATAAGACACCTTACTAAGACACTCTAACTATAATGTTGCAGTAAACAAAAAGCAGCACGCACTTTATATAATGCGTGCTGCTTTTTAGAGAGGATTGGTAAAAAGGTAAAAACTTATAAATTAGCTGATGGTACGCAAGCTAAGCCTTCGGCTTTTATTTCTCCTAATTCAGTTGCACTTATACCGCTAATGTAACCAAGGTCATCTGTAAAGCGAAAATCAACTACACTCCTGAGTTTTAAAATAGAAATTGCTTCATCAATGCCTACATGGGTAATGCTTTGAAGTTCGTCAAAGTTAGCATTGTTAAGATCAACGCATGTTTTTGTTGAACTAGATACTAATTCTGTACTTGTTGAAGTAGCTGAAGAGTTTTGAGAAGTAATATTACTAGCAAAAACAAATCCCAAAAGGAGGAGCATTAGAATTAAAGACTTTTTCATAAAATTTTCCTTTCAAATTAACTATGATTCTCAAAATTACTTTGCTGAAGATTTCCAAGCGGTCAGCATTAATTTCAATTGTTACCGTATCTTACTTAAGATGACAAAACTATTACTTATGATTATCTACCACTATATACATATCATACTATAATGCTTGATCTTGTTGAGTATTGAAGTATTAAAATGTAGATATGGATTCCTTCTTTCATATCTTTAAAATTCATTTTATTTGAACTAGTGTTAAGAGAGCGTTAAATCATTATAGCGAAACTATTGCTATAAGAAACAAGCAAAAACGCTAGTGCAAAATGCTATACTAAAAATCATGACTTGAATAGACCTTGCCGTGTAATACCCTAGGGTATAGTATTATCTAGCTTATAGAAACTGGAAATCTTCCTTGCACTCAGGACACCCATCATTTTAATAATATGAGGATATCTATCGAGTCATAAAACACATTTCTAAAAGGAGTTTCTTTTTATGTTTTTTCAAGATCCTTTTTTTCAAGGTCTTTTCATTGAGATTATTGGCACTGTCTTAATCTTTATTTTTGTCTTTTTGCTTAACTATCTAAATTCTAGAAGAGTTTGGGAGCAACTTGATGATTTGCTTGGCATATCTATTACATTTTACTCTCCTAATAACGAAGGTACTTACACCTTAAAAATACGTGGTTTAGGTGAAGGAGAGTTATAGTTACCCAGAAAAATCTTTTCCCTTTTTTCCAAAAGAGGAAGAAAATAGGAAAAACTACCAAAAATCAATGCTTTTTAAGCAATAAAATACCTACTGCCCAATGTAATCTTCTTTGCTAAATGAACTATAAACTTATGCCAAACTTGCTTACTTTCCCCCTAAACCACTACTCAAATCATTAGCTCTTCTGGCACTGGTGTTTTATAAAACTCAAATGCCTCCCTCAACCTTTTTATCTCTTTCTTCATTACTCCCTTGGTTTCCTCTACTTTCATTGGTATCTCCTGTACCACCACCTCTAAATGCTTCTTTAGGTCTGCTTGCGTTCCCCAGCATTTATTGTGTATGTATTCCTTCTTTATGTACTTCCATAAACGTTCTATTGGATTGAAGTCTGGTGAATATCCTGGTAGAAATTCTAACCTCAACCATTTTGAGTTCCTCTTTGCCCACTCTTGTAACCACTTTGCCCTGTGAAATGGTGCATTGTCACATATAAGCATTATTTTTGCTTCCCTCATCTCCCTTTTCATATGACAGATAAACCTTCTAAACCTCTGCGCATTTACCTTAAACTTTGTTAGCACCCCATGGAACTCTCCTGTCCCTAACTCTAATGCCCCTATCAAGTTCACTCTTCCATGTCTGCCATAGTTCTTGATCTCTACTTTTTCTCCTACCAGCCCCCATGTGCTCGTTAGTGTCCCCTGCGTTTGGAACCCTACTTCATCTTGGTAAAATATCCTCCACCCTGCTTTTATCTGGTCTTCGTACAGCTTTGGTAGTGTTTCTTGTATCCACTTTCGCCTCTTCTCTTCATTCTTTCTATACAACAAATGTACTGCTTTATTAAAACTTAATCCTAGTTTCCTTAGAAGCTCTGGTAGATACTTTACTGAAAAACATATTCCAAAAAGGCTTTCGATAAGGATAAAGACCTTTCTAGCAATCCAAACTTGTTGATTAAACTCTGTGATTACCTTCTTGATTAGCTCCAGTTGCTCTTTAGAAAGTTTAGGTTGTCTACCAGTTCTTTGTTCATCTTCTAAACTAAGCGATTTTTCAAACTTTTTTCGCCAGTTTCTTACTGTTTTTACTGAAACGCCAAACATCTCTGCTACAAGCTTAATATCTTTGCCTGAGTACAGAGCTATAAGGGCTTGAGTGCGTAGTAAGGCATCAGCATTGTTTCCCTTTTTATACCGACGACGTAGTATTTTTAGTTCTTCTAGTTTTTGTTTGTTATCATTATTTGCCATGATCAATCTCCTTTGGGTTATTATTGGGATTATCATGGCATTATTTTCCCTACTTTAGGGAAAGAATTTATCTGGACATCTATACAAGGAAGTACTATTTTACCCCATAGAAAAATAGGAGAGATAGTTACTAAGAGTGCTCGGAAAACTACTCGTGAAAATCCTTTTTTAACAGTAAAAAATAAATCTCAATGCACCTACCTTCGTAATATACTTTTAAATAATGTATCTCTTATAGTTTGTTCTAGAATTAGGCAAATAGTACAAATAGAAAGTCCTGAGCGTTATGACTCAAAACAAGAAATGCTCTTTGTCCTTACTAATGAAAGATTCGATGATCCTGCTCAAAAACATTGGGAAGGCAAAAGAGTTGAAAAAATAAGAGGTATGATTTTCTTTGAAGATGATTTAAAGGAGTCTCCTGAAATGGAGAAGGTGACTTATGAAGTTGATCACCACATTGACAGAAGAAGGCTTATGAACAAAGTTTCAGAATTAGTAAAGGAGAATACTTCCCCTGAAGAAGTAATCTTATTTAAATTTGCTTTAGCAGCATAATATTACAATATGAAAGTCAAGTTAGGCTGAGCTTCAGAGAGGAAATCCCTCTAAACCCCCTTCCCTTATTAAGGGGAGCTAGAGTATTAAGCCAAGCTGGTAGTGCCTTTCATGTAATGATGCATTATTGATGACTTAAAATGCATTATGATTTTAAAATGCCTAGACTGTAGTTTAGATAATCTTATTAAAAACAGTCATATTCACAATAGTGGTTATCTAAATGTAAAGTACAACTGTCTGGATTTATCTGCAGGGTCGAGGTGACCTAAGTGATATCAGCATCTTAGAAGGACGATGATTACACACCACAAAAGACATACTCACCTTAACTTTAGACAGCTTTGTTATATTAAGAGATGCGGTTAATATAAGCCTTTATACTTAAGGCATGACAGGGATAACTTAAAGAGTTGTCTCTGTTCTTTTCTACTCGAGCCCACAAAAATTACCACTATGAAGAACTTATTGTAATAGTAGAAAAAGTTACTTCAAAACGCCTTTGTGGAAACCTTTTTTAATCACTTCATTTGATTTACAATTAGGGGAAGTAATTTTACCACTAGGCCAGCGTAGATCTCTAACTTTCTCATAACATGATTCATCATTTAGTAAGTTCTGTAAGTGTAAAACCATTTATCTACTTTATCCAAAATCCTAGGCCCTTGGAATCCATCAAGAGTCATCTGTTAAGGCATTTTAAGAAAGGTTAACTCGACCTGTCAAAAATTTAGAGGTAGACTTGATTATGTTTCGAATTGAGCAGGTAAGCAAGTGTGTCACGCATCCTATTAGTTGAAGATGATCCAGATATCGTGCGAGTGGTAGGTACTTACCTTGAAAATGAAGGTTATGTTGTACAAGTTGCTAGTAGTGGTCTTAGAGGATTAGAAGCAGCACTCAATGAGCCCCCAAACCTAATTATTCTTGATTGGTTGTTACCAAATTTGAGTGGTTTGGAAATTCTAAAAAAACTTCGACAAGAACAGCAAACTCCTGTGATCATGCTTACTGCTAAAGATGAAGAAGAAGATAAGCTCAAAATTTTTGAAGCAGGTGCTGATGACTATGTGCCTAAGCCTTTCAGCCCACGTGAATTAGTAGCTCGAGTAAAAGCAGTTTTAAAACGACAGCAGGGCAATACAGAGAATGTGGTTCGTATAGGTGAGATTGAAATTGATAATACAAAACGCATCATTAAGCGTAGTGGGCAAGAACTCGAGCTAACCTCTCGTGAATTCGATCTTATGTACCTTCTTGCCAATCAAAGTGGCAGAGTGTTTAGGCGAGATGAACTTTTAGAAAAGATTTGGGGACGTGACTTTTTCGGTGTTGATAGAGTAGTGGATGTGCATATTTCCAACCTAAGACAAAAAATAGAAATTGATCCTAGTAAACCTCGCTACTTACATACGATTCGCCGTGTGGGTTATGTTTTCAAAGACCATGAATCTTAGAAGATTTCTAAAGAGTAGTCTTTACTGGCGACTAATTCTTTCTTATTTGTTAGTTATATTAGCAGGTAGCGGAACACTTTATGTTGCCAGTCAATTATTTGCCCCTTTATTTTTAACACGTCACATAAACACTATGGTACGGACTAGTCATAACTTAGAACAAGCCCTAACTGTTGAACCAGAAGAAGGGCAACGTATGCTAGATGATTTAGAACGCACTTACACACGAGCTGTACAGCAATCTTTGTTTTGGGGTTTGGCTATTGCCATAATTGTAGCTAGTGGCATTGGTTTTTTCGTGACAAAACGCATAGTTACGCCTTTAAAAGCGATGCAAAGAGCTAGCCGGCGCATTGCTTCTGGGCATTACCATGAACGCCTAAACATACTTACTTCTGATGAGATAGGCGAACTAGCAACCACTTTTAATGCAATGGCTGCTACCTTAGAGCAAGTTGAAACTCAGAGGGTTGAGCTGCTAAGCAATCTTGCCCATGAATTTAAAACACCCCTAAGTAGTTTGCGTGGTTATGTTGATGGTATTGAGGATGGTTTATTTAAGCCTGATAGTGAAACTATGACTGCTTGTAGAAGGCAGCTTTTTAGGCTCGAGCACTTACTAAGAGATCTTGCGCTACTTTCTAAAGTAGAATCAGGACAGGACAAGCTAAAGCCTCAAGTGTTATCAGTAAAAGACCTTTTTGATCAGGTATTGAGTACTTTTAAACCTCACTATGAAACTAAAAAGGTCACACTATTAAGTGAACTCTCCAAGCCAGATTTATGTGTTTATGCTGATCTTGAGAAGGGTGTACAAATTTTGAGTAATTTGATTCTTAATGCCCTAAGGCATACACCAGAAGGTGGAAAGGTAAAAGTGGCTGCTAAAGAGCAAGGAAATCACATACATTTTACAGTAGAAGATAATGGCATGGGAATAGCTGCAGAGCACCTGCCACATGTCTTTACACGTTTCTTTAGGGGTGATGAGGCTCGCCAACAAGATGGCAGTGGGAGTGGCATTGGCTTAACTATAGCCAAACATTATGTTGAAGCACATGGTGGAGAAATAGGCGTAAGTAGCAAAATAAATCACGGTAGCTGTTTTTATTTTGATTTGTCATGTAGAGACACGATTAATCGTGTCTCTACATAGGATTTATTGACTGTAACCTCGTAAAAAATTATAGTGTCGAATTTGATCATCGTTAAGCAGTGGTGTTACTTCTAAATGTGCAGTTAAGTGTGTTGCACGCAATTCACCATAGAGTCTTGCTAGCTCAATAGTTTGTTTTTCCAGGCTAACAGTATCAATTTTCCCTTCAGCAAAATCTTTACTTAAGGCAAGCTCTAGTTCAACAATATTTTTGCCCAAAAGCTTGGCTTTAGCTTGCATACCTTCAAAAACTGCTTCAATTGCTTCTAGTTGCGATTTGTTTAAGGAAAGCTCATTTGCTAGCTCGAGCAGATGTTTCGGGCCGGGGTAATTGTTAAGCTCTGCTATTCTAGCAAAACCCATACCACGCCCATTAAGCAAATCATCAACTTCTTTAGCACTCAAGCCTTTAACAGGACTATCTAGTTGATTTACGTATGGAGAAAGTGGCTCAGCTTGCATTTGCATGTGTTGCTTGTGATTGTGCTCCTGCACAAAAGAAATTCCCAAGAACATAATTACCAATAAAATCACTATTTTCCTTATTAACATTAGGTTTAAACTCCTTCAGGTTGATTATTCTTAAGGCTAGCTACACTCAACAGTGTGAGGGCCTCACTGACAAGATTATGTTTATCCTTTGGTATATTTGCTAAAAGATCATTGAACTTTTTTTCTCGAGCAGCCTGAACACAAGCAGCAACCTCTGTGCCTTTTGGACTTAATGATAAAAGCAGCAGGCGCTTGTCTTTCTTGTCACGCTCACGCTTTATCCAGTTGTTTTGCTCGAGTTGTTTTACTAAGCGGCTCACAGTACTCTTTTCCAAATTCAAGCGTCCTCCTAGCACCTGTTGAGAGAATGGGGCATCATTGGCTAATTCCATAAGTGCATGTGCTTCGGATACTGATACAGGTTGACTACAAGGCGTTCGCTCAGCTTGGGTTAAGCCAAAGGCACGAATAAAATTAATGAGCTGCTGTTGAATGTCTGGAAAATTGTCCATTAATAGTAGTTGTATCATACAACTAATTAAATCAGATGAGATATCATAATGATTTTTTGAAATCAACTTTATACAGGCTAAACATTTGCTATTTAGCATTAGCTCAGGAGGTTCCACCATGATGCAAGGTATGTATTTTGGTTGGCCTTGGATGATTTCAGGACTCCTTTTAGGATTGTTAGTCATTATATGGTTAATTAAGGTTATGTTCCCCACAGAAAAGGAAACACCTCTAGAAATTGCTAAGAGGCGTTATGCCAAAGGAGAAATTAGTGGTGAAGAATTTGAAGTTATTAAGCAACAGTTGCACTAAAGGAAAATTGACATGAAATACCTCATAACTATGCTGATGGTTCTAAGTCTATTTGGCTGGGGAATCGCTCAAAATAATAAGACTTCTATACAAGAAGAAACACTTGGTGAAATTATTCAGACAGATCAGGGAAGTTACACAAATATAAGCCCTGATGATTTACAAAGTATGCTGCAATCAGCAGGGAGTAACTTTCTATTCATTAATACGCACATTCCCTATGAGGGAGAAATTGCCAATACAGATAGTTTTATCCCTTTTAATGAGGTTGAGAGCTTTTTTCCTACATTGCCCAAAGATAAAAGCAGTGAGATTGTTGTTTACTGCATGAGTGGGCGTATGTCAGAAATAGCATCAGAAACACTTGTCAAGCTTGGTTTTACCAATGTTAAGAACCTTGCTGGTGGTATGATTGCATGGCAAGAAGCAGGCTACGAGTTACATGATGCTTTTGGTGAGCGAGAAGACCTAACAACTCCTGATATGGATAGAATCAGTAGTCAAATAGGTGTTCCTCGATATAGGTTTGTAAAGGTAGATACTGCTGGTGATCCTTACATTGGTTCTTTAGACACGCAGTTAGTACTAGTAGAATTTAGTGACTTTAATTGCCCTTACTGCGCTAAATTCCACGATGAAACTCTGCCTGAAATAGTTGAGACTTTTGTAGAAACAGATCAATTACGCTATGTTTATCGTGATTTTGTGAGTGTGGGAGGAGATGCTTCTTTTGGGGCTGCTGTTGCTGCTGAATGTACTCGAGAGCAAATTGATGATGAGAACTATTTTGTGCTTATTCATCAGCTTTATGCCTCTTCTGGGCGAAAAAACATGGAAAAGCTAATTAGTTTGGCTGGCGATATGGAAATCGACCAAGAACTTGTACTAGACTGTATTGAAGCTAAGAGTTATGAGCAAGAAGTTGCAGACGATTTAGAAGCAGCAAGGAGTGTAGGGGGTCGGGGCACACCTGCATTCGTATTAGGTTTTCAGAACGAGGAAAATCTTATCGAGGGTGTATTTTTTCAAGGAGCACTTCCCTTACAAGCTTTTAACAATTACATAAATGCCTTTCTTGAAGCTGCCACGCCTCAATGATTCGTAAGAACGGACTTTATTTAGCTTGGTTAGTGGCTATTGTAGCTACAGCAGGCAGCCTTTACTTTAGTGAGGTACGCAACTTTATACCTTGTACATACTGTTGGTATCAGCGTATCTTGATGTACCCCTTAGTAATTATCCTTGGAATTGCTAGTTATAAGCAAGATAAAGGAATTGTAGTTTATACTTTACCTCTAAGTATTCTTGGCGTAGGAATTGCTACTTATCACTATCTAGGACAGAAAATACCTGAACTCTTTGCTAGTGGTGGTTGTAGCACAGCTGTACCATGCAGCTACATGTATATTAATTGGCTTGGGTTTATAACTATTCCCTTTTTGTCTTTAGTGGCTTTTACACTAATTAGCTTTTTCATGTTGAGTTTAATTTGGAAAACTCAGAGAAAGTAGCGTTTAAAGCTAGTTTTCTAAATTCTTCACACTGCTAAAAGTGTGTCTTTAAGGAGATCTTATTATGTTAGGAAAAGTATTTTATGTATTCATAGTTATACTTCTAGCTATTGGAGCTAGCTTTGCCAACAAGCACAATGCAAAAATGGGTGGTAATGATATGGGTATAAATATGGGAGGAATGGAAAACATGAATGAAAGGGGAAGCATGGATATGATGCAAATGGGGAGTATGAGGCAAGAAATGATAGAGATGATGCAAAGACATATAGGGATGATGAAGGCTAACGAGTTATCTCCTATGAGTTCTGAAATGATGGCAGAAATGATATCACTTATGGATCATGATATGGCACTGATGAGAGAACACATGGGTGACAACATGATGGGAAGCAATACGATGGGAAACAATATGATGGGTGAAAATATGGGTAGTGGCATGCACATGCAGAACATGAGGATGGATATGATGCAAATGCAGAACAGGGAACAAGAAATGGTAAACATGATGCAAAGTTATAGAGAGATGATGGATACTGGTAAGTTGTCTCCTATGAGTCCTGAAAAAATGGCAGAAATGATGTCACTTATGAATAGCAACATGGCACTTATGAGAGAGCACATGGGTGACAACATGATGGAGGGCAATATGATGAATGAAACGAATATGGAAAAAAATCCCTCTATAAATATGGATAGAAACATGATGGGTGGATGCTCTTTAGATGGAGGATGCCCTCAACAAGAAGGTTCTGACTCTGAAGAGACACAAGAGTCTGACGCTCAAGAAGAATGAAATAGGAGCTAATTGATGATTAAAATTTTTGCCCTTGTTATGATAGCAATTGCTGGAGTTGTACATTTAATTATTACACCTTGGCATTTTGAGCACGCACCTGCACATGGGATATTTTTTGCTGTTTCTGGCATTGCCCAACTTGCATGGGTAGTTATCTTTTCCTTGCGCTCCAAACTGTGGAGCTATTATCTTGGTTTAGCTGTTTCTGGAGGGTTATTTGTACTATGGATATTCACCCAGATGTGGACTCCTCCTTTTGCAGAAGCAGCCGAAGCTATTGGCAATGGTACTATCTTCACCAAAATTCCTGAACTTCTTGCCTTTTTAGCTCTTATTATTTGTGCTCAAAAAGGTAAAGTAGGTATTACTTACAAATTACCTAGATTAATTACTGAAGCATTGGTAATTTCACTAGTTGCTGGGGCTGCTGCCTTTGGTGCTGGTTACCTTGCTGAGCCCATGTTTCCTAATTTGTATAGTGCTGCACATGAAGATGATGGACATGGCGATGACGGTCACGGAGATGATGGGCACAGTGAGAGTGGTAGTGAAATGAGTGATCATGAAGAGAGCAACGATGATCACAACGACAAAGAAAAAGACCATTCTGAAGAAGAAAGTGCTGAAGAGCATACTGATGGTGCTGAAGAGGAAGAAAGTGGGCACGATAATGATGATGGTCACCACGATTAGATAAAGATTTCGGTTTGTGTTTCTAGGCTATGCTTGGAAACACAATATTTAAATGATGCCCATGATCAGTAAAGGAACTATTTAGTTAAGGAGTTAATATTGAAATTTGCTAAATGCTTTTTTGCAGTTATGTCTGGCGCATTGCTAATTGGTGTCTTTTCCTTTAGTTTAAGTCAGCACAGTAACCCTCCTGATAGTACCTCTAGTCACTCTCAATCTGAAAAACATAGCCAGCAAAACAGTGATGAAGATAAAAACAATATGCACAACCATCAACATGATGGTATGACAGAAATATTAACTGAGGAAGCAGATGTGAAGTTCACCTTAGCAGCATCTTGGTTTGAGAGAAAGCGAATTTTTATTGGAGTTAGTAGCAACATTAAAGGGCAAATAAACCCAGCACTTGAGATACCACAAGGAGCAGTAGTAGAAATAACTTTGCTTAATGATACTGTTTTGCAACACAATTTCGTTATTCCTGATTTAGCTCTACACTCTGAACATGTTGGTTCTAGTGATGCAATTACTTTTACTTTCCATGCTGATTTGGAAAAAGGCTCATCACATTCTTATTACTGTATCGTTGATAACCATAATCAAGAAGGCATGGAAGGCCTAATAGTCATTAAATGACAAGAAGAGAATTTTTTAAAACTACTCTAGCTTTAGGATTATCAGTAACTACTGCTAATAATCTTTGGGCGTGGGCAAATGAACATAACAGTACTGTATCTTTAAAGTCTTTTGTTCTAAAAGCCCAAAAGACACCTTTTAAATTTCATGAAAGCATCCCTGCAACTGAACTTTGGAGTTTTGCTGAGAATAATATTTCGCCTGAACTAAGGTTTAAGCAAGGTGATGTTTTAAAGCTTCAAGTTGACAATGGACTCGAGCAAGAAATAACAGTCCATTGGCACGGCTTACGTGTGCCCAATGCTATGGATGGTGTGCCCAATATCACCCAAGACCCCATCAAGAAAGATGAAAGTTTTAATTACGAATTTCCCCTACAAGATGCAGGTACTTACTGGTATCACACTCATAGTAATAGCCCTGAGCAACTAGGCAGAGGTTTAGCAGGTGCACTTATCATAGAAGAAGCCAACGGTCCTAAAGTTGATGCCGATGTAGCACTGCTTATTCAGGATTGGCGCTTAGATAATGATGCTCAAATTGTTGGTGGTTTTAATAGTATGCATGACATGGCTCATGCTGGGCGTTTAGGCAATGTTGTTACTGTTAATGGTCAACCTCAACCAACTTTAGATTTCTCTCCAAACGCTCGAGTAAGGCTGCGTTTTATCAATGCTTCTAGCGCTCGAGTTTATGCATTTGATTTACCGAAATGGTCAGCTTGGACAATTGCTTTAGATGGACAAGCTGTTCCACCTGCACCTTATGAACCTATTCCACTTGGCCCGGGAATGCGACTTGATGTAATTGTTGATATGCCTGAAAAGGCAGACACAATAGGGAATGTCAATGACAACGGCTATGATAGCTATACTCTATTAAAACTAAGTACTAAAGGGGATGCCTTAGAAATGCACAGTGAAGCTCCTGAGCGTATTGCTGATAATCCTATTGCCATGCCTGATCTTTTTGATGCTGAAAGGCATGAAATATCAATAGAAGGTGGTGCCATGTCATCGAGCAGGATAGCTAACAGTATTTGGGGGCTTAATGGTAAGGGTTATCAGCCTAATGAAGTTGAACCTTTGCTCGAGCTAAAGCAAAACAAAAGCTACATTCTAAGCATCAAAAATAACACTGCTTTTGTTCACCCTATGCATTTACATGGACACACTTTTCTTATAACTAGTCTTAACAAAGCATCACTAGGCCAACCTAGATTTAGTGACACTCTCTTTTTAGAGCCAAGAGAAGAAGCAGAAATTGCTTTTGTAGCAGATAATCTGGGTGACTGGATGTTTCATTGCCATGTACTTGGACACCAAGCATCAGGAATGATGGCTGTTTTTCGGGTTGCTTAGTTTATCTCATGCTGTACCTTAAAAAGTATTTACCCTCCTTTATTTTCCTTACAATGCTTTTTATAGGGCTTTATTTGCTAGGAACACAGCTTCCTTTTGTTCAAGATTTTGCAATGAGGCTATATGGTTTGGGCAGTAGATTCTATGCTTTAGTAAGTGGGCCTATAGATAATCTAAATCGCACACTTAACGTACCTGCTATTGGAGCATTCTTACTTGGTTTATTGGCTGCTACAGCACCTTGTCAGCTTTCTACCAATGCAGCTGCTATTGCCTATTTTTCTGGAGGTGCAGTAAGAACAGAAACTACAAAACAGCAGGTCTGGGAACATGTTCTAACATTTGCAATAGGTAAAATAGGTGTTTATTTAAGTCTAGCTGCCATTGCTATCTGGCTTTTCAATGGTGATTTCGCTCCACCTGTAGCACTCTTTTCTTTTGTGCGCCAACTTTTAGGACCGCTGATGCTTATTATTGGTTTGGCTATGCTTGGTTTTTTTCGCTTAAGAGGTGGTTTACCTGATGGTTTAGCCATAAAACTTAAGGCTTGGTCGAAAGCTCGAGGTGGTTATTTAGGAGCACTTAGCCTTGGCACTGCCTTTGGATTAGCTTTCTGTCCCACATTGTTCTGGCTCTTTTTTGGTTTGATGTTACCTACAGCTATAGAATCCCAAACAGGGCTAATTTATCCTATGCTTTTTGCAGTAGCCACTATAACACCACTTTTTTTAATGGTTGGTCTTTTAAGTCATTTTAAAAAGCGAGATGTCTTAATCAAAATGCGTGGTTTTCACCGGACTATAGCTATTGTAGCGGGATGCATACTTGTAATTGCTGGTTTGTATGACACAGTTGTTTACTGGTCTTTTTAATTTGGGTCACAAGTAATGCGAACCTTTTCTCACCTCATCATAACTGCTGCTGCTAGTAAAGCTTTAGATCTCAAACCACGTTCTTCTATGATGGGCTGTTTAATAGGTTCAGTGTTACCAGATGTACCACTTATGTTACTCACAGTTTATACCTATTTAACTACACCAACACTTACAGAGATGCACCTTGTGATGCATGACAATTATGCAGCAAATTCCTTTTGGATTGCTTCACACAATGTTTTTCATAGCTTTGTTGTTCTTGGACTTATTGCAATTTTCGCCTTTAGTTTTTATCGCACTCAAATAGGCAAGCTACTGTTTTGGCTAGCTATTGCTGCAAGTTTTCACACTGTTATCGACATTTTTACGCATAATAGTGACGGTCCCTATTTTCTTTTTCCTTTAAGCTGGACTATTCGCTTTGAAAGCCCTGTAAGTTACTGGGATACTTCTTATTATGGTGGTGTATTCCGTATTTTTGAGTATGGGTTAGATATTGGCTTACTGGTATTGATATCAATGCCACTTTTAAGATCTTATTTAGAAAAAAAACGAAGGAGTTTTTAATGTCAATTAAAATCAAGCAATCAATTCTACTTTCACTCTTTATCTTTGCCTTTATTGTACTTGGGTTATTGTCACAGGTTAAGGCGCAAACCAACACTCAAACTGAAGAAGCTAACTCTCAAACAGAAGAGACCGCTTATGAATTTGCTTTTTCAGAAGAGGAACAGCCTATTCTTGCTTTAGGCGAAAGGCTTTTTCAAGCTAATTGCGCTAGTTGCCATGGTGTTTATGGAGAAGGCCATGCCGATGAGAACCTCATTGCACCTGCAGTTAATGGTTCTGAGCATGCATGGCATCATGGAGATGAACAGATCTTAGGACTAATTCAAGGGGGTGGTCGTTTTATGCCTGCAGTAGGTGCTGAATGGACGCAAGAAGAACGTGAAGCTGTGTGGATTTATGCAAAGCATTGGTGGACTCCTGAGCAGCGTGAGTTTCAACCCGGTGATTTGGGTGAGGAAATGCTTTCTGAACTAGAACCTGTAAGTTAAATCACACCCTAACGTAATTTGCCTTAATTAATATATTGGCAAACTTCACTGTAGCCACAACTGAGGGAAATAGATTGCTTCAGGTGAAATATAGGACTACAGCATGGTTTTATGATATTAGAGGTTGACATATTTGTATAAATAGATTATTATTTATCCCACCCCCCTAGGGGTGGATATTGAGATAAGGAGATAGTATGACTTTAACTGTTACAGGAATGACTTGTGAACATTGTAAAACCGCAGTTCAAAAAGCCTTAGAAGCTGTCGAAGGTGTAACCTCTGTTAATGTTGATCTTGATAATGGTTCAGCTCAAGTAGAAGGTACAGCACAGGTTGAACAGCTTATTGCTGCTGTTGAAGAAGAAGGCTACAACGCTAGAGTAGTTTGATGGCTAGTTCAAAAGCAGTACAAGCACAAACAGATGAATGCTTGCGTCTTGACAGTGCCACACGTAAAGATGCCTCACTTAGGTTAAAGAGTGCCAAGGGACACCTTGAAGGTATCTTACGAATGCTTGAAAATCCTGATGTTTACTGTGTAGATGTGCTTAAACAAATCAAAGCAGTACAAGGTGCCTTAAGTAAAGTTAATGAAGCAGTTTTAAAAGCCCATATACGCGACCATGTTGCTACAGCCTCTACAAGAGGAGATACCGAAGCAATTGTTGCAGAGTTGATGGAAGCGCTTAAATACCGTACCTAATTGGAGGTTTCATGGAACATTTAAGTATAAGTATTCGTGGAATGACCTGTGCTAATTGCTCCACTCGAGTAGAGCGCTCACTAAATAAACTTGCCGGTGTCAAGGCTAGTGTCAACCTTGCCACTGAAAAGGCAAATATTGATTTAGATATAGAAAAAACCTCACTTGAAGACATTATTACCATCGTAGAAAAAGTAGGCTACACTCCTGTAATCGAAGAAATGAGTTTTGGGATAAGTGGCATGACTTGTGCTAATTGCTCTTCTCGTATTGAGCGCAAATTAAATAAGCTTGATGGTGTAATAGAAGCTAATGTAAACCTAGCCACTGAGCAAGCCAAGGTGCGTTTTTTGCCTGATATGCTAGGGTTTACTGATTTTAAAAGTAGTGTTCGTGATACTGGTTACGATGTTGTAGAAAAAATTGATGGACGAGGTGATTCTGAAAGTGAAGCTCGAGCACAAGAACTATCTGCTTTACGAAGGCACTTAATTATAGCTGCTGCGGCAACTATTCCACTCCTTGTTCTTACTATGCTACCTATGTTTATTCCTGTTTTAAGGCATGGACTCGAGCAAATAATACCAAGCCAGAATCTACACTACTTAGCTTTTGTGTTAGCAAGTATTGTTCAATTTATTCCCGGTAGACGTTTCTATAAGCCCGGTTGGGCCAGTTTGCGTCATGGCTCACCAGATATGAATACACTCGTTATGCTGGGCTCGAGCGCTGCCTACTTCTATTCTGTTATAGCTACTTTCACCCCCCAAATTCTGCCTAAAGGTACAGCCCACGTTTATTTTGAGGCTTCTGCTGCTATTATCACTCTTATTTTAATGGGTAAATATTTGGAAGCCATTGCCAAAGGGCGTACTAGTGAGGCTATCAAAAAACTTATGAGCTTACAGGCAAAAACAGCTAAGGTTATTCGTGATGACATAGAGCAGGAAATACCAGTAGAAGAAGTCTTACTTGGAGACATTGTTCTTGTACGCCCGGGTGAAAAAATTCCTGTTGATGGCAATGTTACAGAAGGCAGTTCTTTTGTTGATGAGGCGATGATTACTGGCGAACCCATCCCTGTCAAAAAAGACCTTGGTGATGAGGTTGTAGGGGGAACGATTAATAAATCGGGTAGCTTTCGCTTTACCGCTAGTAAGGTTGGTGCAGATACTGTCTTAGCGCAAATTATTAAAATGGTGGAGGATGCTCAAGGTTCTAAAGTTCCTATTCAAGCTTTAGCAGATAAGGTTGTGCAAGTGTTTGTGCCAATTGTAATGGTCATTGCTGCTATTACTTTCACCTTGTGGATGATATTTGGTCCACAACCTGCTCTTAGTTTTGCACTAGTGAATACTGTTGCTGTCCTTATTATTGCTTGTCCTTGTGCTATGGGGCTAGCAACGCCTACTTCTATTATGGTAGGTACTGGCAAGGCTGCCGAAATGGGCATCTTGTTTCGTAAAGGCGAAGCCCTACAAAGTTTACAGAATGTTGAAGTAATTGCTTTAGATAAGACAGGCACAATTACTAAGGGAAAACCTGAATTAACTGATTTTGAAGTTACCCCAGATTTTTATGCTGATGAAGTCTTGCAGCTAGTAGCCAGTGTCGAAGCCTTATCAGAACACCCTATTGCCGAAGCCATCGTGAAGGTTGCCAATGATAAAGGTTTGACTCAAAGTAAAGTAGAAAAATTTGAGGCTCTAGCAGGCTTTGGTGTTTGTGCAGTCGTAAATGGCAAAACTGTCCAAATTGGCGCAGACCGTTATATGAATAGTTTAGGAATTCCTTTAGATGACTTTGACTCAAGTGTGAGTACTCTTACTAAAGATGCTAAAACACCCTTATTTGCTGCTGTTGATGGTAAGCTTGCCGCGTTAATTGCTGTTTCAGACCCTCTTAAAGAAAGTAGTGTTGAGGCTATTAGAGAACTCCACAACCTTGGTCTTAAAGTTGCTATGCTCACAGGTGATAATTCCCGTACTGCGAAGGCTATTGCTGATCAACTAGGCATTGATGAAGTTCAGGCAGAAGTCTTGCCAGATGGCAAAGTTGCTGCTATTGAAAACCTTAAGACTGGTGATCGTAAAGTTGCTTTTGTGGGCGATGGCATTAATGATGCACCTGCCCTAGCTCATGCTGATGTAGGGTTAGCAATTGGCACAGGCACAGATATTGCTATTGAGAGTGCTGATGTAATTCTTATGTCTGGCGACTTACGTGGCATTGTTAATGCTTTAGGTTTATCTAAAGCAACACTAAACAACATCAAACAAAATCTTTTCTGGGCATTTATTTATAATATTATTCTTATTCCAGTAGCAGCAGGCGCACTTTACTCAACTTTTGGCATTTTGCTTAATCCTATATTTGCCGCAGCTGCGATGGGTTTTTCATCAATTTTTGTACTTAGTAATGCTTTAAGATTACGCTCTTTTAAAGCACGATTAGAAACCTCTAGCACGGAATCTAAACCTGCCTTGAAATTACTAGGAGCTTCCTAATGGCTACTAATCATCAACACAATCATGCAAATCACTCTCACAATAGACATGATGGACATGACAAGCATGCAGGTCATAGCCCTGAAATGTTCCGTGACCGTTTTTGGTTGAGTCTCCTTTTAACCTTACCCATTATTTACTTCTCTGAGCAGTTCCAAGCATGGTTTAACTACGAAGCGATTAGTTTTACTGGCTCAGTATGGATTAATCCCATTCTCGGCACTGTTCTCTTTTTCTATGGTGGTTTGGTTTTTATAAAAGGTGCTATCCATGAACTGAAAGCCAAATCGCCCGGGATGATGACTTTAATCTCACTAGCAATTAGTGTTGCTTATATTTATAGCTTGACCATTTCCTTAGGTTTTATTGAAGGTAAGCCTTTTTACTGGGAGCTTGCCACGCTGATTGTCGTCATGCTTTTAGGGCATTGGTTTGAAATGCGTTCAGTGCAGCAAGCTAGTAATGCTCTTGACCATTTGGCCTCGTTGATACCACACGAGGCACATAAATTACTAAATAATGAAGTCAAGGATGTTCCTGTAAGCGAACTTCAGGTTAAGGATAGGATTCTAGTTCGCCCCGGTGAACAAATACCTGCTGATGGTTTTGTTGTTGAGGGTAGCTCGAGCATCAATGAAGCTTTCCTAACCGGAGAATCAAAGCCTGTAAATAAATCAGAAGGTGATGAGGTTGTGGCAGGAACAGTTAATAGTGATGGAGCATTGACTATAGAAGTTTCTCGTATTGGTGATGACACCACACTTAGCCAAATTCAAAGGTTAGTAGCTGAGGCACAAGGAGCACGTAGTCAGTTTCAAAACTTTGCAGACAGGGCAGCTAAATGGCTTACCTACATTGCTATAACAGGAGGGTTGCTTACTTTTGTAGTATGGATAATTATCTCAGGTAATGTGCCTTTTGCGATTACTCGAGCTGTTACAGTGCTTATCATAGCTTGCCCACATGCACTTGGCTTAGCAATTCCTCTGGTCATAGTCAATGCTACAGCTCTCTCTGCTAAAAATGGCATCTTGGTGCGTAACCGTGAAGCTTTTGAAAGGGCTAAAGATATTGGTATTGTTGCTTTTGATAAAACAGGAACTCTTACAGAAGGAGCTTTTGGAGTGCGCCAGATATATAGCTTGATGCCTGAGCAAGAGGCACTGCGGTTAGCCGCTGGGCTCGAGCAACGCTCGGAACATCCACTAGCTAAAGCTATTATGGGAGCAGCTAAAGAGCAAGATATTGTTCCTCCCACTGTGTCACAGTTTGATGTTGTAGCAGGTAAAGGTGTTTCAGCAGAAATTGAAGGTGACTCTTACCGTATGGGCCGTCCTGAATGGGTAGAGGAGTTAAAGCTTGATTTCGCTAGTGAATTAGGGCAGGGTCTGCAAGAAGCCGAAGCAAGGGGTGAAAGCGTTATTGTGCTTATGGACGATGAAAAGGTTCTAGCTTTGTTTGCTCTAGCAGATAAAGTTCGTCAAAGTGCTAGGGAAACAATAAAAGGCCTTCAATCAATTGGTGTTGAGCCAGTTATGATTACAGGTGATGCTGAAGCAGTGGCAAAAGCAGTGGCTGAGGATTTAGGTTTAACACAATACTATGCTCGTATTTTACCAGAAGGAAAATCAGAAAAAATCAAGGAATTAAAAACAAATGCCAAGGTTGCTTTTGTTGGTGATGGCATTAATGATGCACCTGCTCTTTTAGAAGCTGATCTTGGTATTGCCATTGGCGCTGGTACTAATGTTGCTATTGAATCAGCAGACCTTGTTTTAGTAGAGGATGACCCTAAAGACGTGCTTGCTGCTCTTAGGCTGTCTAAGGCAACCTATCATAAGATGTTACAAAACCTCTTTTGGGCTACAGGTTATAACAGCTTTGCCTTACCTTTAGCTGCTGGTGTTTTGGCAGGCATTGGCTTCTATTTAGCTCCAGCCGTAGGTGCGCTTCTCATGAGCCTTTCAACAATTGTTGTTGCAATTAATGCCATACTCTTAAGGCGCATCAAGCTTGTATAATTATTTTGAATAAAGAAAACGACAGCTTTCTTTACTTTCAACCTATTCAAAACTCGGCAACTTTCAAATAGAAACCTACGATTTAGAATGAGGACAGCAATTCATAACCATAGGTTTTTGCATAGATATGCCCACTAATCCAAGCCTTCAAAATCTAGTAAAAACCTTTATGAGCCTTCTAAAGAATTTTCCCTTGAGGATTTTGCCTCCTCTTCACTGTAAGGAATTAGCAGAGCGTCTTCTATTAGATAACTGACGTGTGCATACTGATTTGTACTGCCTTGTGCCTCGAGCTTACCCAAAACAAAAACAAGGTCATAAGACTCATCTATTAATAGAGGGTACTTAGGCTTAACATGAACGATTTGATTTGCTGGTGGTGGTGGTGTATGAATACAAGCACCAAAATAGGGCACTAATAAGAACTCTGTAATTGCTTCTTCATATCCTGCAAGGGGAACTATATATCCGGGTATACGGATTTCCTTGCCATTTAATTCCTCTACCACGGGAACTTCCTTAGGGGTTGCAGCAGGAGCCTCATCTCCTAAAGAAAAAAGAAAAGGCTGAGATGTGGCAGTAAACCCTTCTGGCATAAGGTCTGGCCAAGATAGTGCAGTGATAGTAGGTTCTAGCTTTGCGTAGGCTTTTAGTTTAAGTTGCTCCTTTATACTTAATGGTTCACCTGTAGTAGGATCTTGGTTTTTACAAGCGCTAAGAGAAAACAATACAAAAAAGCTTAAAAGGGTTAAGTACAAAAATTTTCTAGTTAACATTGTTTCATTATAGCCTTTCAATACATCAAATAAACAATTAGGAAACCTTCATAACAAATTTATACTCGTACTGTCATACCATCTGCAAGAGAATTACGGTAAGCGCGGTAAGCAGGAAAAAGCCCCATAAAAATTCCTGCAAACATTACAAAACCTAAAAGAGTTAAATCATATTGGCTTAAAGGTGTAATACTTAAAAAAAGACCAAACTCCTGCTCAATAAAAGGCTGAGTAATAAAAAGAGCAGCATATAAAAGGGTAACACCCAAAGTGCAGCCAATAAGCGTGAAAAAAGCTGCTTCGCTAGTAAGCAAGGTAAAGATTTGCCAAGGACGGGCTCCAACTGAGCGCAAAATAGCCATTTCCCTTCTTCTTTCATTTAGGCTCGAGAGAATAGAGCTAAGCATACCAATAAGCCCACTTAGCACCACAAAAGCTGAAATGATAAGTAGTGCCCTTTCAGCTACCCCCATTAAATTCCATAGCTCTTGCAAGGCTACTCCGGGAAGAACTGCCAATAAAGGCTCACGATTATATTCATTTATGGCACGTTGCAACTGAAATATGCCTGTTTTAGACTTTACGCCTAGGAGGAAAGCTGTGATTACTTCTGGACTTAAATCTAAACTAAGAGCTTCCTCAGCACTAACTTGCTGACTAGGAATAGGAACACCACTTTCCCAATCAATATGAATAGCTTCTATGCCCTCGAGAGTTACATGAATAGTACGGTCTAAAGGCGTACCAGTTTTATCTAAAACACCAACAACTTTAAAAGGCTTATCACTATGGTTTAATAGGCTCACCTCACCTGTACCATGAGAAATAACTAACTCTGTGCCAACGTCATAGTTAAGGGCTTTGGCAACTTCTGCACCAATAACAGCATCATAAACACTTTGGAAGGTTTTACCATTGGTAAGCTCGAGTGAATGGTTACGTCCATACTGATAATACTCAAAATAGTTATTATCCGTGCCCATTACCCTAAAACCTTGATGGGAATCGCCTAGCGATATAGGAATGGTCCAAGCAACATTAGGATGCTTAGCAATCTGCTGATAACTTTCCCAAGACATGTTATTAGTAGGGTTACCAATGCGAAAGACAGAGTAAAGTAAAAGCTGCATAGGACCACTGCGTGCTCCTACTACAAGATCAGTGCCAGAAATGGTATTGGCAAAACTCGAGCGAGCTTCTTTGCGAACCTTCTCTACCCCTAAAAGAAGTAGTACACTAATAGCAATTACTAAAATAGTTAATAGGGTAGTGCTCTTACGATTTAGCATACTTTTTAACGTCAAACGAAGCAGTTTCATTGTGCCTCTCCTGAAATGCTATTAATATCTTTCAAAGCTAGACTACGATCAAATAAACTCTCGAGCTGCCCATCATGACTAACAAATAAAAGTGTCATGCCAGTTTGTTTACATTCTTCAAAGATTAGCTGCAAGAACGCCTCACGAGTATCAGCGTCTAGTGCAGAGGTAGGCTCATCGGCAATGAGTAGAGGAGGACTGCCTATCATGGCCCTAGCTGCTGCCACACGTTGCTGCTGTCCTATACTTAAATCTGTAACTTTGCGCTTTTGTAAAGTATTATCAAGCGCAAGTTGCTCGAGTAACCGACCGGCCTCCTCCTTGATCTTGCTTATCTTCTTCACCTTTTGCCTTCGATCTTTGGAAAAATCAAGAGGCAAGGTTACATTCTCGAGCACAGAAAGGTAAGGAATTAAATTAAACATTTGAAAAATAAAACCGATGTGATCAGCACGGAAAATATCACGCTTGACACTTGGCAAAGCACTTAAGTTCGTATCACTGACCCAAACTTTGCCAGATTGAGGTTTAACCACACCAGCAATAAGATTAAGAAGTGTGCTTTTACCACTGCCACTAGCACCTTTGATAAAAACCTTTTCACCTTGCTTGATGCTTAAATCAACTATGTCGAGCAAAAGAGGGGCTTTAATTTTCCAGCGGAATTGGACCTGCTCGAGCTTCACCATTAGAATTGAAGGCTGGTGTTGTCCTTGTTTAGCTCTCTAGCCCCTTGGCTATCAGGTAAGACAAATTGCACGTCAAGGTCTTCTATACCCGGATACGCCACAAAAAGATTATTTAAATCTATATTTTGTAAGTGATTAGGAGATTTACAGGTGAACTCGTATACAGCCTGAAATTCACTATGAGCTTCCTCTTCTTCCTCTTCTTCTATAATTTCTTCTAAATGTTCTTCCTCTTCAGCTAGCTCACTGTCAACTCTAGAGTTTGTTAGTTGACAATTTGCTCGAGTGCTCAATTCAAAAAGAGCTTCACCGTTATCAAATTGAGCTAATGCTACTGCTACAAGCTCCATTTGCTCAACTGTACGTGGAGCATGTTCAAACCCCACTATATTAATAGCAGGACTAATAAATTCCAGCACCAAATCTGACCCCTCTAAGACAACATTTAACAAAGCTGCCCCATGTTCATGCGTGCCATGCTGAACAAAGCTACCTTCTTCTGATTCAGCTAATACGCTACCAAAAAGTAAAATAAAAAAGCTAAAAACATAGTTTCTCAATTTAATTCTCCTTAAATTTTGCTAAATTTATTCTTTATTAACTCACCTAATGGAGTTCTGATTAAGCTCCCTAACTGTTTTACAAAGTTTTTGTTAGTTGTTAGCATTGATTGCCTTTTAATTTTACATAACCTCTTTATTGATTCTACTCAACTTTGCAACCAAGCTATTCATAAATTAAAGCCTTTAAGCCTTAACTATTTTAACGCTTGTGCAATTACATTAGCATTATAGCGCAAAAGGTCTTGGTAACTTTCAGTTTCAGGTTCACCTCCTATAGGATCTAGCAAAAATAGTTCAATGCCAGCTTCTTCAGCCACTACTTCAGCAGCTCGAGGCGACAATTGTACCTCACTAAAAATGGCTTTAGCACCAGCTTTTTCAATTTCTGCTAGAGCATAAGCTAAATATTTAGGGGTAGCACCTTGCCCCGGTGAGGGTTCAATTTCTATTACTAGATTTAAATTATAACGCCTAGCAAAATAAGGCCAAGCATTATGAAAAGGTACAAAAGCAGCGCCTTGTACAGGCGTTAATAATTCTTCAAGCTCTTTATCTAAATTTGCTAGTTCTGTCACTAGGTTCTTAGCATTAGCTATATAGTTGACAGCATTTACTTCATCAATTTCAATGAGTTGGCTAGCAATAATCGTTGCGGCACTCATCATAATTACTGGGTCAAGCCAAATATGAGAATTAACTCTGCTATCCCCATGAGCATGAATATCAATTTCTTCTTTGTGGTCACTACCACTTTCTCTTTCAGCTTCATGTTTATCATGTTCTTCATGCTCTTCGGAATTGTAATTACCCTGCCCACTACCTAAAATTGGCTTAGTAGTTGCAAGCTCCAAAATCTTTATAACTTTAGCTTCTGAGCCACTAGACTCAATCAAATTATACATCCACTCATCTATAACCCCATTTAAGATAATAAGATCTGCTGTACTTAATTGGATTGCTGTACGAGGAGAAGGGTCAAAGTGGTGTGGCGAAGAGCCTGCTGACAGAAGGTTAATCACTTCAGCTTCGGGAGCAACTTGCTTTGCCAAACTATAATAAGGGTGGAAGGTAGTAATTATTTTTTGGGCAAAGGTGTTAGGGATAAGCCAAATAAATGAAAATATAAAAAATAGGAATATTTTCTTCACAAATTCTCCAAATGCATTTGATTTTAATGATAATGATAAAGCATTCTCAATAACTTATCTTATATTATTAAGAGTTGTCAAGGCATTTGTATATAGCCAAGTTCTTAACAGAATACTTTCCTTTTGCTTTACCAAGTGTGTAAGTGAGGTTTGGTATTACTTCTAACTTCTAATAAATACTTAAGGGGCAAAAAATTTATTTATATATTATTTCTTCGCAGCAAAAGAGCCCAACCACCAATTAAGATAAGGCCAGTGAAGCCAAGGCTAAGAAATATTAGGCGAAGGCGTAAGGAACGTCTTGCATTTTGTTTTTCTAAAAAATCTTCCCACCAACTGTCAGCAAGCTTTCCTATCATCTCCTCATTGATTTCAGGAAGCAAAATATAGAAAGAATCTGTAAGTTCAGAAAGAAATAGTCGTTCAGCACTATAGAGTTCAAAGCGATTATTTTCAAGAAAAAACTTAGGGTTAGTAGGCAACTCAACAGGTCCAAGTCCAACTTGCAAGGAAGCGGTATAAACTAAGGAAGGTTCCGGGTTGTCCTGAGGAATGTAGTTAGTAGACAAAAAAGTATAAATAAAGCTTGAGTTATCCGTACAGAATTCTTTTATCTTAAACGGAATTTGGTATGTTTTAAAAGTTGAAACTAAAGTAGCTCGAAGTCGAGAGTGGATTAGATCTTTGTGATAATCATGATCTACTATCCTACTATCTAATAATACCTGTACAGATCGAGAATCAATACATAGGGGCAAACCATCTAAATTACTATAGGGAACATTGTGAGCAAAAATAAAAGAGCCATAGGTAAATATTCCTATAAAAGCCAACAGGTGCTTATAACACTGGGTTAATCTCATGTGCTTAATACTTAATTAGAGTTTTTCCGAAATAAAATAGTGACCCAAATATTTAACACATTGAACAAAAAATTTGAACACTTACCAAGGTTTAACTGCTGCATTATGTGTTTTGTAGACTTTGAGTTGAGCAATTGTACAGTCCAAAATGTACACAAGATTATTCAGGAACAAGTCTATTATTGATAATGATAAAGTATTATCAATAATTAATTGATCTTATGTTGCATTGCGAAAAGTTGTCAAGATGCTTGCAGTCTAGGGGTACCTCCCCAAATTTACAGCGAAAGAATCTTTGCTCTAGGGCAGCTTAGGCTAAAGTAACCAAAGTAATAAGTATATACCCTATATTTCCCTATAGTGGCATAGTCTATCATCTTCTCCAAAGCAGCTAAAAACAAAATATTAGTAGGGTAATTTTATCAAGGCTTATCTTATTCACCAATGTTACCTTGTTGAGACCTACGCTGTTGACCAGTCCACCACTGCTTGAAATAGCCAATTACAGCTTCAATATCCTCATTGCTCCAATTTGCCCCTACTGCAGGCATAGCTACCCCGCCATTACGAATTTGACTGATGAGGTATTCATCAGAGTGGTGCCAAGAATGCATCTTGCCATTTAATCCCGGTACATTGCGTTTTCCAGCACCATCAACTTCGTGACAAGAAGCACAGTTTGCTTGATAAAGGACTTCCCCTTGGTAAAAGACCTCTTCACTGACTTGAGTTTTTTGTTCTTTAGGGTTTGTATTTGCATAAAACCTAGCAATGGCTAAGATAGCAATTCCTAAAACTATTGTAGCCATTACAAATTTTGAAAAGTGCCTTTCAAGAAAGGGTTTATGTTGATTATCTTTCTTCTTTTCCTCACCCTTGTGCTTTTGACGTGCTTTTTTGACCATAATCTTTTCACTCTCATATATACTAATTTTGTTGTCCAATTAGTATGTTTATCTTGCGAAGAATAGGTTACCCACGTTATGTAAAGTTAATATAAAGGTTAAAAAGCCTAACAGCACACTAAAGTATTTTTTAGAAGGAGTATTGCACTTCAAAATTAATTAGTGCTCGAGCACCCTGAGCTACTTTTACTAAAACCAATAAAAAAGCCTGCGAGAATTAATCCTACAGGCCAACCAAAACTATGTTCTATTCTTAAGCCTCATTCTTTTTGTACAACAAAACTCATTACTTATTCTTTCTAGATAGTCTTTTAAGTGGCTTATTAATGTGCTTGAATGTCAGGTAATCCTCTTTGCCAAAAATAGCTAGACATAACTTAGTCATAGCTTTATTTTAGACTTAGAAGTGGGGATGGCAAAGCTTTTTTTTGCTCGAGCTTTAAAATAACAACAGAACAAATCCTAAAATCACAAAAACCAACATACATGAAACAATTCCTGTTACAAGGGCTTTAACTAAGATAAGGGAAATAAGATTTAAATGCTCTTTGAGGCTTAGAGATTGTTCTATGTAGGTTGTAAAGACATCTATAGGGCCAGAAAAAGTTTTTCCTAAATGGGTTAAGAAAGCATTTCTTTTAACATTAGCTGGTGGATTACTTGAGGCTTTTTGCAAGTTGTTTCTGGTTTTAACTTTTAGGATTAAACTTCTGAAAACCTTATAAATCACTGAGAATCCCAAGGCTAAAGCTAGGCATATTTTTTTAAGGAAGGCATAGATATAACTTATTGCTTTGGGTAACGAACTTCTAAATGGAAACTTTGCTTTATGATGTTTAGGTCTAAGAAAAAGCCCTTCAAAATTAGTGAGAAAAACGCTTGCGTGAGTGAACTTTCTAATGTCAGTCGGTGGGGAGCTTGAGGATTCTTGTAGATCCTTCCTACCCCTAACTTTCATTAGCAGATTTTTAAATGCCTTGTGAATAGTTAAGATTACTGATTTGGGTAACAAATTTCTAAATAAAAGTCCCATTTTATAGTTACGTAACATAATACTTATAGTTTGACAACATAAACTCACAAAAAACTTACATTTTTCCTTAAAAACACTAGAGAATATAGCATGAAGTCACAAAGATTTGCTTGTGGACTTATTAAGCTCTAAAATGAGCGTAATTTTAATATAACATTAATTCAAACTACTCCCACAAAGCTAACACTATGGTGTGAGCTTGCCAGAGACACTCGAAGGTGAATCAGCTTTAGGGTTAGTTGACAACAACCCGTCCGTAACAGGAACCTGTCCGTTACTAACCGCTCTTAAGCAAATATTCCTTGCATCACTTAAGCCTACATGTAGCAAGTATCCACACTTCAGAAAACTTACATAACATTTTGTGATTAGCTTAAATGCCTGCGCTGACTTAAATTTGAAATCGTTAAATAATATTATAAATTTCAAAAGAAATGAAAGGTAAAATAATAGTTTTGTCACTAATAATGATTAATAGTGTTAGCTACGAATTATGGTGGGGCTCAATAATATTCTCAGGAAGGCTTAATTAAAATGAACCAAGGATACAGAGAACCTAAAAATGATTTTGAAGTTATTGAAAAGTTTGATTCTTATGATGATGATGATTTAGCAGTAAAAATGATTGAGTTTTACCAAGAGCAAAGAGATAGAAACGTATCCCTAGAAAACGCATACCTAAAAACTCTACAAATTTATAGCACTCCACAAAACACTATTAACCCAGTTAACCTTAATACAGATAATCCAGCGGCTTTACAATACGTGTTTTGATTTATCAAACTAAATAGGTCTAATAGCAACGTAGTTGGGTCTGAACTAGAAATATTTACCCACATTACCCAATGTTTTTCTGGCAAAATATGAAGAACGAAAAGGTGGTTTTTAGAAACCTATATAGGAAGGTAAAACCATGCTACAAGGTAAAGAGTTCGTTGACCCAAAGCTTTTAGCAAAAGTATTTGAGCAAATTTGTGAGGGAGGTCATACGGGGGTTTTCCAAGCTATTACTGAAAAGGCTGAAGTACTTTATTTTGATATAAAGGGTGGCAATGTTGTTAATATAAGGTACAGAACCAAGAAAAACAAAGAAGCTCTACAAGAATTTGGGGTTATAGGAAAAAGCAAGTATGCTTTTTATGAGCGCAAAGAAGTTAAAGAACCCCATGATAAAACTGGAATACCTACTAACAAAGAGGTTTTACAATATCTGTTAGGTCAATCAACCAATCCTCCTTCAACCTCTAAGAAAAACAACACTGATGATAACCGCCAACTAGTTGATTCAAAGGGAACTCTTACTGACAGTGCTATAGTAGACTTAAAGAAAACTCTTACTAACTATATAGGGCCTGTTGCTAATATTGTATGCAAAGAAGTCTTTGCAAAAACAACAAACGTGAACACTGCTATTAATATGCTGGCAAAAGAGATTCCTACTGCAGATCATGCTCGAGCTTTTAGAGAAAAAACAAAACATCTGTTGGTTGTTGAGAGCGAATAATACCCTTTAACAATAGGTAAAGTTAAGAATTGGTATGAGCTTTCTGTTTTAGTCATAATCTCACACAAGATTATAGGTTAAACAAGAAGCTTTGCTAGAACAAAAAGAAATAGCCTGTGCGTTAATCAGAAAAATTTTGCCATAGCTGATAATGACTACAGTTCATTATTTTGTTTGTGTATAGCGAAATGCATTACCTACCCTTTTTTAGAAGTTGTTTAATCAATCTTAAGATAAAATCAAAGGTGAGGTAATCATCCTTACCAAATAGGGTTAAACAGAGCTTGGCTAGTGTTACCATCAAGACTAGTAGAACTATGAATTGAAGGAAAAGAGGCATCACAACACTTCACCAAAATTCAGATGACAAAACTCTTGCATAATTTCTTTAAACATTGAGCTTACCCCCAAAATTTAGACAAAAAACCCCGGCGAAATTAAGGTCCATTAAAGATGTAAAATATCTAGAATATGGAGATATAAATGAGCCAGACAAAAGGAATAAGAAAAACATATAAGAAAGAATTCAAAGCTAAAGTTGCAGCAGCAGCCATAGCTGGGGAGAAAAATCTTGCAGAATTAGCAAGTCAATATGGTGTACACACCACTCAAATTAAAGAATGGAAAAAAGCTGGATCAGAGGCATTGAATGAAAGATTTTCACTACTAAGAGGCAGAAAAGCAAGACTACAAGAACGTAGAGAGGCTGCACTATACGAACAGATCGGTAAGTTGAAAATGGAATTAGATTTTTTGTCCAAAGGGCTCAAAAACTGAGCCAAGAGGAACGTATGTTGATAGTTGACCCAAAGCACCCTCAATTGAGCATTACTAAACAATGTGAGTTACTGAACCTGAATCGTAGTAGTTATTACTATCGACCTACAGGAATCAGTGATCTCAATGAAAAGTTGATGCAAAGGATAGATGAGTTATATACAGATCATCCTTTTCTAGGCTATCGTAAGATAACAGCAATGCTCAATGGAGAAAGCTATAAAGTCAATCACAAAAGAGTATATCGTTTGATGTGCCTGATGGGTTTGCAAGCAATTTATGCCAAGCCCAAATTAAGTAAACCAAAGGAAGGACACAAAATTTACCCATACCTTCTGAAAAACAAAATCATAAACAAACCAAATCAGGTATGGGCTAGTGATATCACCTATATACGTTTACAAGGAGGGTATTGCTATCTGGTAGTAGTAATGGATTGGTATAGCCGTTAGGATCGTCGGCGAAATAACTTGAGCATTTCAAAATTATTGGGGAACAGCAGTGTAATTCCAAGATGGTAAAAAATCATCAAAAACAATGGGCATTGCCTGTTTGAAATTTTCATCAGCTTTTTGCCCTTTCTTATAGTGCTTATCTATGACATTTACAAAAACCTTAAGTCCTGTTTTAGTTTCTGTTCTAGATATAAGCATCTTGAGGATTTCCACGGAATCTAGTATCAGTACTCCGCAAAATAAGTGTATAACATAAAAAAGGGAAAAATAGCTGTGAGGTAGCTACATGAAAAAGAGTCAACAAAGTCATAAATTAAAGGATAGTGAATTCCTTAAGGAGACTATTGTGACTCTAGTAAATCTTAACTCACCCTCTTGCTTAGAAGCAAATGATGTTCATCAACAAGCTAGTGAAATTATTGATCAGAAATTTGATTTCGATGCCTCTGGTAGTTCCTACTCAACTCAAGATATTTCTGATGTCATACTAGCTGCTGCTACTAGAAATATTTCTATAGAACAAGCCTGTAAAGACCTCAAAGGTGCTCCTTCCCCTAATACTGTACGTAATTTCATCAAAGATGCTTTGCCTGAAGAGACTAGAGATTTAGAAGCACAGCTCAATGGTGCCATGAGAGATAACCTTCCTAAAAACCTCTTCAAAACACCTTTGCGTTGTGCAATCGACATTACTGAGATCAATTACTATGGTGATAGAGCTGATGAATCTGTGCGTGGAGGTAAAGCTCAAAAGGGTACTACTAAGTTCCACTGCTACGCTACTTTATATGTTATCAAGAAGAATCGCCGCTACACCTTAGCAATTACCCTTATGGATAAAGATGAAAAGGTATTGGATGTACTGAAGCGCTTGTTAGCTGAAGCTGATGATATAGGGTTGAGAATCAAGCGTTTGCTATTGGACAGGGGCTTTGATAATAATTCTGTGATAAAGCACCTACAAAGTTTAGACTTTCCTTGTGTAGTACCACTGGTAAGAAGAGGCAAGAAAGTTCGTGATTTGTTGAATACAAAACAGAGCTATGAAACAGAGTTCAGTCGTAACAGTGATAAGTATGGGGAAGTTAAGTTTAAGGTATATATAGCATGTAAGTACAGCAAGGGGAAATATGGAAAGCGGGGGATACAAACATTTGCATACATAGTTACCGGAAAACTAAAGATGCCACCATTGCAAGTATACGAGGAGTATCGTAAACGTTTTGGGATAGAATCAAGTTATCGAATGGTTAATAAGGTGAGAATCAGGACTTGTACGAAGTTAGCGATAGTACGTTTATTTTATATGGGTTTAGGGTTTATGTTATTGAATTTATGGACATATTTAAAATGGGTGTATTTGCACTTGAGGCAAAGAGGACCTAGGGTAGTGTTATGTGAATTGTTTCCTTTAGAAACCTTTTCCATATGGTTATGGGAAGTGGTTAAAGAACGTCTAGGTCTTCGCAAATCCATCCCCTTACCTGTTCGTATTTGATTGCGGAGTACTGAGTATAACTCCTTGGCAAGCACGAGTTACATGAGGGAATAAACGATGTTCTATAGGATTATACTTGGAACTATAGGGTGGATAATGTGCTATACGTATGGATAAACCAAGGTCATTGGCAAGATTTTGTAGTGCTTCTTTGAATATGTAGTGTCGAGAATTATTGCTACCTCCACAGTCACACAATATTAGCAATTTTTTGCTGTGAGCATAGAGTTTAATTGCGTGATTTTGCCACCATAAACGAACACAGTCACAAGCAAACTCGCTGGTGTCATGACTGGTATTAATGGTTATGTAGCCAAGATTATACCTTAAATCATAAATGCCATGAGGAATAGCTATTGCCTCAGCCAAAGAGTAGAAATCATGATCATAAACTTTTATTGCTTGTTGGCTATACACTTTACCGTTTCTATACAAAGCACCTATAGGCTCTTTTTTTTACTGTCCATGCTAATAACTGGTTGTCTAGCAGTTTGATAATCTTCTTTTAATTTAGCAATATTCTTGAATTGATCATCACGATCTATGCACTCCTTAGCACTCATCACTTTCTTTGCCTTACGTTTACGAAATTTGTGTTTTTCAAGCAGTTGAACCACCAGTTTTTCACTTATCTGAAAGCCTTGCTCTTTTAGAAACTGAGTTAATTCACGCTGGTTTAAATAGGTCCATTTGATCTTTTGATCCATGGGTGAGCCAGCAGTATATTGATCAATAATTTGCAAGAAAGCTAACTCAAGCTCTTGGTTATTTTCAATGACAGACTTACGTCCTCCACCTTCTTGGCGAATTCTAGTTTGGGACAAGATTTGCTCATCGTCAAGCTCTGCTAATCCTATTTTTATGGTATTAGGGCTACACTTTAGCAACTGACTGACATATGTTATTCCACCATGACCTAGCTTCTCCGCTTCTACAGCAGCATAGCGTCGTCTATCTTTTTCAGATAAAGATTCATAATACCTTTGCATATGTTTTTCAACTTGCTCACTATATGGGTTCATTACCCATATGATAATTGATTCTCAAATAATCAACTTATATCGCCGGTCATCCTATGTAGTCTCATGGGAAGTTTCAAGTAACATGAAAGCAACGTTCTGTATAGAAGCATTAGAAGAGGCATTGGAAGGAGAGAAGCCAGAGATATTCAATACAGATCAAGGTAGTCAGTACACGAGTTATGAGTTTACAGATATATTGAAGGCAAATGAAATAGCAATCAGCATGGATGGAAGAGGTTCATACATGGATAATATATTTACAGAAAGGTTGTGGAGAACTGTAAAATATGAAGAGGTATACCTTAAGGAGTACAAAAATATTGAGCAAGGAAGGGAAGAAATAGGAAAGTACTTGCAATTTTATAATAGTGAACGTCCACATCAATCATTGCAGTACAAAACACCTGAGTTAGTTTACAGAAAGGAAAAACTAAGCCAATAACAACAGAGCAAACTGTTATCGAGCTTACAAACAATGTAATCTCAGTTTGTTATTATTTTAGTAGGTCTTAATTAACCTTAATTTTTTGTCCGATCAATTGGGTTCACCTCACATACTTTGGTATTTTTGAAGTTAGCTCGAGCTAGTAGTAAAACCAAATGAACCTTTTAATAGCGAGCTGATATTTCCAAGTGCTAATAACACTCCTCTTAACGAGAGAAATGTTGTTAAAAGACACTTCAAGCCAATTTTAGAACGTGCCAACCTAGACCCATCCATCCGATTTTATGATTTGCGTCATACACATGCCACACTTCTTTTAAAGGCAGGCATGTACGCTAAAATTGTAAGCTAAAGATTGGGGCACTCGAGCATTACCCTCACTCTTGATACTTACAGTCACGTATTGCCCGGTATGCAAGATGGAGCAGCAAACAAACTAGACGTCATGCTTTTTGGAGAACCCTCTTCCTCAGTACTTCAAGCTTATAATTAAGGGCTCATTTACAGCAATGGCACATAGCAGTTATTTTTAAATTATCATATTTTATTGGGTTATCCCAAAAATGTTCTTGAGCTTCTATGCAATTATTAAAACTGGAAATACAAACTTGATTACCATTGGTTGTATAAACAAATGTAGTAGTGCGCCATCCACTTATCTTGGTTATTACTACTGCAATCAATAAAACTACAAAAACTGAGCCAATAACTACTAGAGCATTCTTTAACTTGCCTACTTTTTTATTATGTCGCATAGGGCTATTATCTAAAGATTCAAAATCAAGCTTATTTTTCATGGTAGATTTTTCAGCAGGAGTATCTAAACCTTGATCTCCACCATCAGAAAGTACCTTTGCATTCCAATCTAATTCAGTTAGTCCATTAGCATAGGTGTTTTCATAATTGTAATCAGTTTCCACCTCATCAAATTCTATTTTTTCGCTTGGGTCAGCATTTAAAGTATTCTTGACAATTTGATTAATCATCAATGATAACCAACTTTTGTGCTTGTCCCAATTAAAGTAATCTAAATTAGTGGGCTCGAGCACGTCCTCAATGAAATCTTCTTTGCTTTTAGTCCATTTTTCCCTATCAACAACGTTTTTATCATCTAAGCAAGCTTTATATTTATCCTTAAGAACTTGTGCATTTTGCTCTGCTATACTTGTTATTTTTATTCTATTTGCTTCTAACAGAACTTTCCCTTCTTTAGCTAATTCCGTTACAGGAATATCAACAGTTGCATCAACTTCATCAATGATAGCCTGTGTTATTTCACCTTCTTTGAAATTTGATCTACCATACTGGGCTATTAACTTTTCTTTCAAAAAATGTCTTATGTCATTTACCCAGTATTGTTCTACCTTCTCCAAAGTGCTAAAAGCTATGCCGTTATAAAAACAAGCCTTTTTACTTTCTCTGAGGTGTCCTAATTCTTTTGTCGTCAGGCTAAGCATTGCCTGTATTTTTCGGTCTTTTTCTCTGTCTTCAGCTACCTGCTTAGTTAGTCCCCTTACTAAGACAATGCAGAGCACTATAAAAAGTACTATAAAGAAAACTATAACTATGTGAACATCACCCAAGATAGTATTTTCAAGTAATTTACTCATTATTTACCTTTTCCCGTAGTAGATTTTTAAAAGACTAATAATTTTGGAGTTGCAATTAGTCCCATTGATAAGCAACGAATACTTTTTGCCAAATTGTTTAATTTGTGAAGTAGAAAAACTTGTTAGACTGACTTGTCTGAAGGTTTTTCAACTTTTGGACCGCACCTGTAAAGTGTGACGCTTGCTAAGTTTACCAAGACAATACAAGCGTCACACCTGCGAGTGCGTATTAGTTGCAGGCATATAGCCGCTCAGTTTTCTTCATATAATCTCCAAGGGTGTAAAACCCAAATATTAATTGAGGTCAGTTTAGCATAAAATTTAGGGATTTTTGTTGAATTTGTTAAAGCTGTTGTCTAGTAAATAATTTTGTACTAGGGTTAAGGGAATGCTTTTGTGAGGTGAGTTAGTGTTTTTATGCTTGGTGGTTTCTTGTTGATTCTGGGGGTTGTTTTTGTTGGGCTCGAGCTTAGTGAGTTTATACAACAAGGAATCCTGTTGGTGGCAAGTCATTTTGTTGATGTTTTATTGGTGGCTCGAGGCTAGTTAATCTGATAGGGTAGGAAGTTTTTTATGAGAGTTGTTCGGAAACAAAATAATGCACCAAACAGTTAATTCATTAGGCAAGAAACTTGTACATTTACCAAGATTTAACTGTCACATTGCGCATTCTGTTGATTTCAAATCTAACGATAGTACACTTCATAATATACACAAGCTTATTTCTGAACAAGTCTATGCTTTATAAGTGATTGTTAGGCATAGATAATAGATAAAGTCCCCAACGTTCAACAATTTTTCCTCTAGCAATACGGTACATATCCACACCAGAAATGGTTGCGTATTCATCAGTTCCTGTAATAATACTGTACCTAGTAGCAACAACATCCCCCTCAGAAATAATTTTTTCTAAGGAGAATTTATAGTTTGGAAATGTATCACAAAAGTTTCTAAAACCATTTTTCCACCCTTTGAAATCTTGAACAGAACCTTGCCAAGAGTTGTGATCTATAAAGTCACTAGAAAGGTAATTGTCTATACTGGCAATATCTCGAGTTTTCCAGACATCTTTAATAAACTTACCAACACAAGATTTATGTTGCGTTTTAAATAGATTTGAGCGGAACCTTGACTTTGTAAAACTATTGGTTTGCTCATCTGAGTCATGCTTTATTTCACTCATCAGGGACTCTTTTTCTAGCCCTTGGAATCAAGTATAAGGCCAGCATTTCAATACTGCCTAGTAAGGTGTTGAAAAAATGTTGAATTTTAGAGCTAGAGTTTAGTTAATAAGGTTTTCTACCACTTTGCTTCTTGCTTCAGCAACGCTTTCACTAAGTTTTGGACGAAACTCGAGTTTTTCAGAGGCATAACGTCTAATCGTCTCAACAATTTGATAGTTTTTAGAAGTATAGCGTTTAATCAATGAAGCTTCTACTAGGTTAGTAAGTATAGCAAAGCTAGTTTCTACAGTTTCTAGTGCTTCATCTCGAGTAAACCTTCCCTTTAATATTGAAAGGCCACAAAGTACTCTTTGCTCCTCTGGTGTAAGTCTAGACCAAGCTTGTTCAAAAATTAATTTTAAGCTCTTTTGCTTTGTTTTTTTACTTTGTGCTTGATCCAAAAACTCAAAATCATGTTCTAGTTCATCTGCTATATCTTTACAGCTTAGACTACGCAATCTTGCTGCTGCTAGTTCTATAGCTAAAGGAAGCCCATCAAGTATTTGGCAAACCCTAAGTACATCATCTCTATTGCTTTCTGTTAATTCAAAGTCGTAGTTAGCTCGTTTAGCTGCATAACAAAAAATCTTGATGGCAGGGTTGTCTTGATCACTTTCTTCCAAGTGTTCCTCTTCAGGAACAGAGAAACTAGAAATATCAAAAAGGTATTCCTCATCAATATTTAAAGGTTGTCTTGAGGTGATGAGTAACTTTAATTGCTTAGCTTTACTTAAAAGAACTTTAATTGGCTCTAGATCATCATCAAGAAGTTGCTCAAAATTATCTAAAATGATTAAAGGGTTTTTATCTGAAATGTTGTTTAGAAGCTGTGTTTCTACACTGCTATTTTCATCTAATTCCAAGGATAAAGCTGTAGCAACAGCAAAGTAAACAGAATCAGTAGTAGTTACAGCTGCAAGAGGAACCCACCAAACCCCTGCTGAGAATTCGCCAGATTCTAGAGCTTGCTTGGAAACTTCATGAGCTAATCTTGTTTTACCTGCACCACCTAATCCCACTATAGTAAGTAAACGACATTGCTCTAAGGATAATCGTTTACTGATGGTAGAGAGTTCTTTTTCACGACCAAAAAAGGGTAGCATTGTAACTGGTATGTTATGTGCTATTTCTAGGTCATTTATTGTTGACAGTGACTCAGGTTCCTCAATACCAGTGTCAACAATAGGCTGGACATTTTCAAAGCTTTCTTTTAATTTTTCAGCTAATAATTGTGCCTCTTGGCTGGGCTCAACACTAAATTCTTTAGCAAGCATGTGTTCAAGCTCTTGATAAAGATTTAACCCACCTATACGATCATTAATAATAACTGCATAGCGAATCGCTGCTAGATAGGCATCTTCGTTTAAAGGGTCAAGTTTGATAATATCTTTACTGTATTTAAATGCCTCAGCAAACTGCTGTTCATTTTCAGATTGCTTTACTGCGTTTTCAAGGGTTCTTATAATAGAAGTTTGTAAGCTTTCTCTGGCCTCCTCGAGCCAAGACTCAAAAACCTCAGAGTCTTTAAGGTAAAAACCTTCTAGTAAATCACCTTCATAAAGCTTAGTAAGCCTAGTGGTGTCACTTTGTTGTAGGGCTTCATTAAGTTGCCACAAATCAACCTCAATTTCAGCAGTATTAATTTTAAGTGCCTGTAACTCGTTCAAAACAATATTATTGCCTAATGACCGATGAATTCTGGCAAGCTCACTTCGCAAATTTCGCCTTGCTTTTTCACTATCTAATTCAGGCCAAAGTAAATTATCTAAAATATCACGTTGGACAGCAGATTTTTTTGTTGCTAAATAAGCAATAAGTGCTAAAGACTTTCTTGTACCTAAGTTGACAGATTTTCCCTTTTGTAAAACCTGTGGTGATCCCAACAATTTGACTGGAATTACGCAGGAGGGAAAATAAAGTAAAATAGGGCTCAATCAAAACCAAGGAGCCCTAAGATGAGTCTAACACAAAGGATAGTTAAAGCACTAGAAGCCATATTGAAAGCAGTTGAGGCAAGTGGTTCTTCAGCCATGGCAGATGGAATGGACTGTGCACACGATACTATCTATAGAGCATTGTTAATAGACTCGATTTTAGCAAAGGTAAGTGAGATAGCCATAGGCTTAAAAATGCTGGTAGGTGGACTTGAAGGGGGCTACTTGGTTCTTGATGATACAGTAATAGCCAGATCAGGAAGGGGAAAAATGTGGCTACCGAAATTACGAGATGGCAATGGACACTATTGCTATGGTTTCGGGATAGTGCTGCTGATCTGGACAGATGGTAAAGTGCGAATACCGTTAAAGATCAAACTTTACTTTGGAGAGGTAAGTAAGCAAGAACTAGCATTGGAGCTATTAGCATGGGCAAAAGAAAAAGGGCTAAAACCTGATTATGTACTATTTGACTCATGGTACGGTTCAAAGAAGATTCTGAAGCAGATACATGCCTACGGTTGGTCGTTTGTGACGCGATTAAAGAGGAACAGAGTGCTGCGAGGAAAGCAGTTGAAAAGGCATAGAGGACCCTACTGGACAAAAGTAGGAAAGCTAAGAGGAATGGACTTTGAAGTGAAGATAGTGAGGAGAGGGAAGAAATACTATGTGACAAACGATTTAGAGCTAGAGGACAAAGAGATAATAGGGCATTATAAGGTGAGACAGGGAATAGAAGAGGTGATAAGAGGGCTAAAGCAAGAGCTAGGGTGGCAAGGATTCAGATATAGAACAGAACAAACAATAGGAGGGCATTTAGGGTTAGGAGTAGTAGCTTATGGGCTTATAGAGGTAGCTCGTAGAGAGAGCAAGCAATCATTTTACAGATACCGTAGGGGACTAATCTCTGGTCGCATTGACCCACCTCTAGACCTTCTGGACTCGCTTCCTCAAGCTGCGTAATTCCAGTTTGAGAAATAGAGGTTTTTCTCTATCAATCATTAACTCTAAGAATTACAAATTTTATGCAAGCAATCAAGATTGTAGGAAAGATATGTAGTTTTCTTTGATGAAATTAAATTTGAATAGCTATTAAGTACTTTAGTGCATTGTGAGCCTATCAAATTCAAGTGCAGGGATAAGTTTTTAATCTTCAACACTCTTTCAACACTTATGTTTATACACTTCATTTAGTTTTACACTTGTGTGTGGAACTATTAGAGTTGTTCCTAAACTAGATTTGGTTTATAGTCTTTGTCCCTATAAAGTCATCCCCTCCTTATCTAGTCATAGATTTTTTAAAAGAACAACTCTAATTCTGTTTTTAGGAGTTAATTATGAAAGCACTTTTCCTACAATCAATAGGTTTTTTATTTTTAGCAACAACTGCGATTGTGCTAATACTTCATCCTCTGCTCCTAAAGGGTTATTAAGAGCTATCACATTTTAATAGCAAGGAGAAAAATATGCGTTTGTTTCTTGTTTCTATCAAAATAAGCCTGATTTTGCTTGTCTTTCCTGTTATATCTCAAGACCTACATAACTCATGTGAAGGAAACTTAGTAAAAATTACTAGATCAAACGATAATGATAAAAGCATCCTTACATCCTGTGTTACTCAAAGTATAGCTGAAAGATTTGTTGAATTAGGTTGGCAAGTTGTTCTACCTGAATCAAATGCTCGAGTTGCTACTCTCAGCCAAGAGAAAGCTAAAGAAATTGTTGAGAGTCTTAGAAAAATCTTTGAAGAAGCAAAAGAATGTAGCTATTGAGGAAGAGTAAAAAGTTTGTGGTTATAGGTCAAACTACAGGAGCAAGTGGCACCTTCTAATACAGAACAACGTTTTATCCAACAAGTCACTGGAATAAGTTTCTACAAGAATGGATTAGTTATCTTGATAAGAATAGTCTTTTTTTACTGTGTGACAGTTGTTTTAGGGGTTGCTTTTTCACAGATTTACAATAACGATGGCTCACTCATTGATTTTGAGAATGTACCTTATACACTCGAGCAAATCCCCAACCCCCAAGAATATGATGCCCTTGAGGCTACCTTACTCTATTTGCTACAGGGGCTAGAAACTTGGGCTTCTTGGCTCGAGCCCACCAATAACATAGGTTTGTTACCTGAAGCTGAAGGTCGTTTCATGACTTCTAGTACACCTATTTTACAAACAGGCATGTCTCCTAGTGGTATAGGTGTAGTAGGTTTTGCTGAGCCAATTATCATTAGCGATAGTGGCACGCCTAATGGCTTTAGTCAAAGTGAATTCTATGAAACATCTTTACTTAACTACGACGACCAAATCGAAGATGTATTTGAGAGGATATCCTATCTTGATAGATTGAACTACCAGTTTGGCGTTGAGATAGATGGTCGAAGAGCTAGAATTTACCGTAAGCCCATTGAAACAGAACTAACGCTTGCTAGCATGTTAAGAAAAATAGGAGCACCCCCGGAGATTGCCGAAATTTGGGTAGAAGAGTATGCAGAAATAGCAAGCTTACCCCAGACTATTCAGCTTTCTTGGTTGATTGCTGGTAATCCTCTTGCCGAAACCTATCAAGCACATGTTGAAAATGTGTTGAAAGAGTTTGATTTGGGTGTGCTAATGAGTTCTAGCGGTCAAAGTTTTGCATCGTCAAATGTTCAATGGGTTAGCCAAGATCCCTTTTGGGCAGAAGTGCAAAAACAACCCCTTCTCAATGCTTTTATCAATTTATTGAGTAATGCCAGCGAGGAAATCCAGCGTAGTTTCATAGTATCTTTGTTTTTCTTAGAACCAGTCAGCGCAGCTGGAAAAGCTAAAAAAAGTCAACCTGATGGCAGTGAAAGTCCCCAAATTCGTTCAAAGCCATCTTTTCTATCAGATGCTAGTAAGTCAGTCAAAACTAATAGTGGTTCTACAGGGTATGCAACGGATGCAATTATAGACCCAGATCAAAGTTTAGTAGCAGAAGCTATAAAACAAAAAGCAAACCTAGTCAAGTATTGGACACCTGAGCAGGGTTATCGAATAATTCCTTGGTCACAGGTAACACAGCTTGACCCTAATAAACAAGGTGCTAATTACTTCATTATGGCAGTGACAGCTCTGACTCAGTTTGAGCCAAGAAAAAACATCAAACACTACAATACAAACTATGAAGTGATTGTAAAAGACATAATTAACTATCGCCTTCCTAAAAATCAACCTGTTTTTAAAGTGTTTTTAGGAACTGAGGAAAATGACCGCAAGATAATTGATGCTGAAGGCATTGCAGTTGGTCTTTCTGGAAGAACTTTCTTATGGAGCGCTGAAAAACTGGATAATGACGCTATTTTGCAAGTAGCAAGTGAGCATCATTCATTTAGAAACACTCCTTATATAGTAGCTCACATAGACAATGGTCCTTATATGGCTAGCTCTTTATCACAAACCAAGCGTTTTTTTGCAGGGAGGTCAGATTATGTGGTTGAGACAGTGGTGCTAAAATCAAAAGGTATTCATTCAGGAGCACATTCCACACATACTTCCACTACCGATAGGATTAGGGCCCATTGGCTAAGTAGTGCTAGCAATATTGCCCAAGATATTTTTAATTTGTCTCCACAAGATAAGGTACTTGTTCAGTCTGCTAGTCGAAGAATTCAATTTGAGAGAAGCTCTAGTTCAAGCTCTAAAATCAAAACTTCTTCTATGGTTATTTGGGAAAGCCTACCTTCTAATAAGGAGTTACTAGAATATCGTGAGCCGTGGAGTGTTAACTTATTTGTAGTTCAAACTCCAAAGGGATATTTTTCCATTCCTACTAACGAGCTGGAATACCTGTCAGATCATGCTGATGAGGAAGTTAAAGTTCATACTTTGCTTTTATCTCGAGCAGCTAGTTTACATCTAGAAAATCTTTATGTAGCCCGCAGAGCTCTATCAAATAGGAATCTTAACTGCGAATCAGTTCGAGTTCTTGCAGAAGAGGGGGTAGAGTTAACTTACTCTTCTGAATGCTTACTATTGATAACAAAAAGTGGTTGGGAACTTGCCCAAACAGATGAACAGACCCAACTTAATGTAGCAAGAAAAATTAATCAGCCTATCCTTATTTTTCGCCCTGAAGGTCAACCAGCTTCAGCTATATATTTAAAAGCTTTATCTGATGCAGAGCAAAGTTCTATTAATAACTTGCGGGTAGCTACTGTAGTGCCAATTTATAGACTCGAGGACTCAGACGCTGAAGAAATAGAAAGTGATATCGCTATAAGTGTTGCTGATGTTCTTCAAAGAACCTTGCGTTTTTTCCCTGAACAGAAGGAATTTGAAGTGCTAATGCCAGAAGGACAACATATTAAATACACTAGCACTCGCCCGAAAAACTTTCGTGCCAAGCATGATTATGACACTATTAGTTTGACAGAGCCCTCAAAAGGTCAAACAATCACGTTCTACAGCTTTTAAATAGTGTGTGAGTAAAAATGCGTTTTGGAGAACATTATTTTTATGACTAAGATTATTTTAGCTTTTTTTCCCTTAGCAATTACTTTTGCCCTGCTAACAAGTTTTCAGATGGTTTTTGCACAACTTGAAGTGGATCCTATATTTAACCCAATTGTTTGTTTTTTCTTCCCTGAAGATCCAAGATGTATAGAGGATACAGATAATGATGGTCTTAAGGATGATGTTGATCCTTATATTGAAGATCCTTGCTTACCAAATAGGTTTGTTAGTGCTTGCGAAGATTGGGATGAGGATGGAGTAAAAAACACCTTTGATCAAGACAATAGAGACCCTTGCCAGCCAAATCCATATAATCAAGCCTGTAATACGGCCAGCAAAATCATAGCAAGCTTTGTAAAAGAAGAGTACAAACACCTTTATATCAGTCCACCTAGCAAAATATATCCCCCCGGAACAATTGTTTTTGTTGGTGACAATACAAACGATCCCTCTAAAACATTATTAGAGGTGGTCTGTAAAAATGAGGAAGTTTTAGGAAAAGACTTTAAATTAATTGAATCTCCTACATTAGATGCCTCGCATGGCACCACACTCTTGATTCCTGCATATTTGCGAAGAGAAGTGGAAGACTTAATGAAAGAAGAGTTTGGCAATAAATTTAAGAACATTAACAGCATTGTGTTATACCTGAAAAATGCACACATAGTAACTTTATCAGATACAGACATAAACACTATGATACGTGATAACCTTACAGAAGAGTGTAAAACTGCAATAGAACTTAGACAAGCAAGGAAACATAAAGTAACTATGATTAGGTCAGTTGTCCAAGCTACTCTAACTTATAGCCTTGACTTAGAGCTAGACACGAATGAAACAGATGTGCAACTCCTTACCAATATTGATGAAATTGTAAGCTCGGCTATTTCAAAGCATGGTAAAGACATCTATTGGGGGGTTTCTCTAATGCCCTTAGATGATTTAGAATTTTAAGTATGAAAAAGATATATTCATTTCTTATTTTAATAGTTTTAGTTTTAATTGCTTTTCCTGTAATGTCTCAAGGCGTACACAATTCATGCATGGAAGGTTTTATCAAAATTGTCAAGCCAGATGAGGATAACAAGCCACTCACATCTTGCATTACTCCAGATATGGTTGAGAGGTTTAACGAGTTAGGTTGGGAAGTTGTGTCGCCAAGCTCGAGTGTACTAGCTATAATATCTGCAAAAGTTACTTCAATTGCTGAGGAAGTAACTAAGGATGCTCAAACAGCGTCTAGTATTTTAGGTGAACTAAAGGACAAAATCTTTGGAGAAGAAAAAGAGCAATCTTCACCACAGGAATGACCATTCTAGTCTAATTTTTAGGAGAAAATCATTATGAGACTAATTCGTTTTACTTTATCAATTACTATTTTAAGCTTCTTTATGGCTTTAGCCCAACCCGAAGAAACTAGCAGTGTCTTTCATTTAATACTTGAAAAAGTTGGTAAAAAAGTAGACCTACAAAACTTAACCACTCTTTCAGTAGAGGCTTCTGGAGAACGAAAAATTGATGCAGAAGGCTTTTCTGCTGATGGCAACTTTGGTGATGCTAGCACTTTTAATTACACTCTTAATTATGATGTTGCTAATGACCGCTTTCGCATAGATTACATTCATCAATCTAGAACAGGTGCAACTTTAGAGTTTAGTGAAATTATTTCTGGTGAACTTGGTTATATAGCTGGTTCGGATGCTGCTTTTGGTGGTCCACCAGTGCGGGACATGATCTCAGATCGTGTAGCTGCTGCTCGTAAACAAGCATTATTAACCAATTTACCTTTGCTCTTAATAAAAGAGTTGGATAGTCGGAGCTTATTAACAAAAGGGTTGGATAGTCAGAGCTTCTTAATAAAAGATTCTCATCTTGAGGATTTAGATGACCAAGGTAAACACTATTTATCTTTTCGAGGTGAAGGTACTCCCATTGTTATGCATATTAGTGCTAGTGGCAAACTTATTAAGCTAGAAACTATAGAAAACAACCATCTAACTAGGGATACAAAGCTTGAAGTATTCTATGAGGATTGGAAAAGAGTTGGTAGTTTAACCTTACCTCATAAAATAACTTTTTTAATTGATGGACAATTAGCCTATGAAGAAACTCGTCAGAACATTAGGCTAAATAAAAAGCTAGACAGCTCATTGTTTGATTATCCTTTTGATGCTACAATCTTTGATGATAAACTTATAGCTAGAGGCAAATTAAACAGCCAGTCCAATCAGGCCTTTTCTGCACTTGGTTTTCCAAATAGTGCTGATGGCTTACAGCTTACTGTAGATGCCCAAGAACTTGTACCTGGTGTTTTTCTCTTAGGTGGTGCTTCACATAACTCTTTGGCTATAGAGCAAGAGCAGGGCATTGTTATAGTAGAAGCTCCTCTATACCCTGAACGTAGCGATGCAGTTATTGCTTGGGTTGAAGAAACATTTCCAGATAAGCCCCTTACCCACGTCATTTCCTCTCATCATCATAGAGATCACTCTGCTGGTTTAAGAAGTTATGTTGCTCGAGGTACCAAAGTAGTACTAGGCAAGGCTGGAGAAGCTTTCTTGAGAAAAGCACTGACAGCACCTTCTACAGCCATGCCAGATACACTTGCAAAAAATCCTAGCTTTCCTAAAATAATGGCTGTTTCAAAAAATTCCGCTATAGAGCTGCAAGACTCACTAAGGCGAGTAGAAGTTTACCCAATAGAGACTGAGCATGCTGAAGATATGGTGGTAACTTACTTACCGAATGAGGAGATTCTTTTTGTGGTAGATATCTATAGCCCTAATGGCACTTCTGGATTTCCACCTCTAGAGGTAAATAGCTTTCTTGATTCTACTAACATTTCAGTCTCACTATTTGTAGGAGGACACGGCAATACAGCAACCTTTGAGGAGTATCAGAGCTTATTTGAGGAATAGAGCTTTAGTACAATGAAGGAACAACATTGAAAATAGCAATTTGGTTTTTATTAGTAATTTTGAGTGTAGGACTTGCACAAAAATATACTTATGAGTATGGTTAGCTTACCGAGGATGCAAGAAGCGAACTGGAAAGGGGTATCATTATTTGGGAAACCACTGATGGGAAGGTTACAAGCAACTTTGATGACCCCATTAAATTATTGACTCCCTTTGGCAGCCCTAAAAATGCAAATATCAGTAAAGCTTATGGTGAGCTGCTTAAGAAAATGGGTGCTGAAGACGATCTTGAGGTGACAAACAATAGGCTCGAGTTCCTAGATTACTTAGGCTCTCTTGGTTGGGAACTCATATTTTTTCAACAGCTATCTGAGCAAGTAACAACATATCAATTCAAGAAATTGACAATAAACTGGTAAGGGTAAAACTTTGTCTCTATGGAAGGATAACTTTGAAAATAGCGACTTTTCTCTTACTAGTAATATGGGGTACAACAACTGCACAGGAGTATACTTACCAATACGGTCAGGTTTTGGAGGATCTCAGAGGTGGATTAGGAAGTGTTAATGTTACTTGGAAATTTTCCGATAAAGAGTTTTCAGCCAATGTTCTAGATTCTGGAGAGTTTCTAGATACGTTTAGCAACACCAGAATTGAAAATTTGAATAAAGCTTACGGTAAATTACTTATAGAACTAGGTCTTGAAGATAATCCTAATGTAAAAAGTAATAAGATCGAATTTCTAGATTATATAGGTTCTTTGGGTTGGGAAGTTATATGGATTCAGGAATTGAGTGGCAGAACGCTATATTACTTTAAGAGAGCTATTTTACAATAGCTCTGTCCCCTCACTGATCAAAGTAAAAGGTTACTGACAAAACTTTGGGAATAAAAATAGTATTTTAACTTCAACACTTATTCAACCTTCGTATTTTTACACTGTAATTTAGTTTTGCACTTTACTTCAGAATTAGTAGCAAATCAATTCAATCTTTTAGGAGTCAGATATGAATCAAAAAATGACTTTCTTCCGTATAGTTATCCTATTAGCATTATTTACATTCTTAGGTAGTTCTTTTGCTCAAAATTCTTCATGTGAGTTAAACGGGTACATTGAAGTCATAATTATTCATAGTGGCTCAATCGAATGCGTCCCAGAAGAAATAGCTAGGTATTGGGTAGCAAATGGAACAGCTGTACGAACTCAAGACTTAATAATAGACTCTGAAACAGCATCAGATATTGAAGGAGCTGTGGCACAAGAGAGTTGTAAAGTGGGACATATAAAAGTCATGTTAATTAATGGTGAACAATCTTTTTGTGCCGTAAAACATATAGCTGAACAATGGATAGCAGATAAACTTGCTGTAGAAATAGATGACGAAGAGAAATTGTCAGCAATAAATACACCACAGGGGGGTCCAGAACACTTATGCGAAGAAGGCCTAATTCAAGCAGTCCTTAGCCATAGCGGACAAATTGTGTGTACTTCAAGAGATATGGCAGAAAGGTGGTTACTAACAGGCTTTGTCAATGAAATTAGAATTCATCCTCCGTCTGTTAGCTACCCATGTAAATCAGATCGTCATATCCAAGCAATAATGATCCATGATGGAACACGTGTATGTGCTTTAGAATTAACAGTTCGTTCTTGGGAAAGGCAAGGACTTGCTATAAGAGCATCAACAATAGCCATCCCTCCTGAGATGGAATCGAACACTGTAGAACTAAAAAAGTGCGAGGGGAAGTATGTAAGAGTCAAATTAGTTTGGGGTACACCAGCTTTTTGCGTCAGCAGAAATATAGCTGACAGATGGATAAATGAGAAACTTGCCTTTGAAGTAGATGGAGAAGAAGAAAAACCAACTGTTACAAATTCACCATAACTACTTCTAGAAAGTTTATGTAAACCAAATTGAAGTAATAGTGAATTGCTTATTATTAGGTTCTGTTGACATTTCAATTTAAAAGCATTGAGAAATGCTGTCGGATAACGGCAAAGTTCACAAAGCACCTCAAATTCAAAATGTAGCTTCCAGACGGCTAAGTTTTCCAAATGTCAACACACCTTAATCTGATCTTTGCCTTCATGCTCTAGAATAAGCAAATTCCCACTTTTAAGTTTCAACACTTACCTCAACATTTATTCAACACCTAACTCCATAAACTCCACTTAGTTTTGCACTTTCCTAAGAGTTAGTAGCGAATCAATTCAAGTTTTTAGGAGTTAATCATGAACCCAAAAGTACTTTTCTTACGTACAGTAACCTTATTAGTGCCTCTTGCAATTTTTGGTAGTGTGTTTGCCCAAGAAGAATGCACTATTAATTTTAGTGGTCAAAGTGGAGTTCAAACCCACCCTTTCACTGTTTCATTGGAAGAAGGTCAATCTCAAGGTTTTAGTTTTGATGAAGAAAATATAGCTGCAAGCAGCTTTGTTAGGTCTACTGAGGGACCTTGTATCTTTACCGTTTACAATGCCTATGGCTTTGAGGGGCGATTTGTGATAATAGGTACAGACCTTAAGAGCCAAATCAGAATTGGCACCGGTGCGTTCCTTCATAGGGAAGAAACAGAAACTAGAGATCCTTTTAATGACGCTATTAAAGATTTAAACCCTCGAGTCAGAAATAACACTGAACCTTACAGGGAAAATCCCGAGGCTTATTTAAGCGCCTATAGAGCACTAGAAGGTGTCATTGATGGTGGCACTACTTGGAAAGCCCGTTCAGTAATAATTGAGCGTGTTTCTACTGATTGCAGTATAAGACTAGGAGACGACTCTAAAAGTGATAGCAGTGGTTTGATTTACTACGGTAAAAAAGGTGATGTGTTTAATTCAATTCCAGCTATGGACTTTATCAAAGAAATTTCCGAAGACTGTAAGTTCAGAGTTTACAATGGTACAGGATTTAGAACTCTTGATGACCTTAAAGAATCTAAAACCTATAATACTTCTTACAGCAAGAGCAAAGATAGTAAGGGTAAGACCATAGGTTATAATGTACGCTCATTAAAAATTCTGCCTTAACTGTTTGCCCTATTCTTACCGAAATTAATTTCAATAAAGTTAACCAACCATATCTTTATGTGGTTGGTTTCTTCTGATTATAGAAATGCTGAAATAGAGCTGCCCCTAAGTAAGGTTTTGAGTAGGATAGAGGTAAAGCCAAGGGGCTTTGATTTCACAGCTAGATTTTGAGCAACTTTAAAGATAGCTTTTGACTTTCAACACCTTTTCAACATTCATACTTATACACTTCATCTAGATTTGTACTTAGTACAAATCATTTTCATGCGTTTAGGAGCTCTCTATGAAAAAGCTTATTTTAAATTTATTGATATGCTCTTTAGGAGCTTTAGTGTTTGCCCAACAAAGTTACAATCCTGATAGTTTAGACTATATTCCTCCTCTTGTTGAGCTAGACACTGATTTCTACTTAGCTGAAGGAGTTCCTTTAGCCACTATTTTGGAAGTTGCTTGGAGTAAACGTACAGTAGGTTACATACAAGGTGCACTAGCTTACTATCAATATGCTGTAGAACGCTATCCTAATTCCTATGAAGCACATGCTGCACAAGCTGATTATTATCACCAGTTAGGTCAACTAGAAAATGCACGAACTGCCTACCAACGTGCTTTTGAAGCTTCAACTAACTTTCAAGAACAAAGTAATGCCAGCTACTTTTTAGAGCGTACTAATAAAGAACTTATATGGGGTGTTCAACCAGTGGCAGACTTTGAGAGGGCATATTACAGATACTCACAGGGTGATTATAGAAATGCAGTAATAGACTTTTCAAACATAATTAGTAATAACCCACAATGGCTCGAGGCAAATTACTGGTTAGGTCGTAGCTACTTAGAATTGGGACAGCATCAGGAAGCTCGAGCTAGCTTTTACAAAGTAGTGCAAAATGCAGATATTAATAGCGAGATCTATCTGGGTGCTAACTGGCTATTAACAACATTTTAATATTGAGGAGAAAAATATGCGACTGTTGTTTGTTTCTATCATAGTAAGCTTGGTTTTGTCTATCTTTCCTGTAATGTCTCAAGGTTCACACAACTCGTGTAGAGAAGGTCTTGTAAAAATTTCTAAGCAAAGTGGAAATGATGAAATTCCCCTAACCTCTTGTGTTGCTCCAAATATGGTTGAGAGATTTAGTGAGTTGGGGTGGCAAGTTGTTCCGCAAAACTCGAGTGTACTAGCCATATTATTTGAAAAAGCAAAGAGGTGTGGAGAAACAATTACAGAAGGAATTGCACAAACCAATAAGTGTTCTGCAGAGAATGGGAGTTGTTATTTTCTACAAGAGCCCATGCTAGAATGCTTAGGCGAAAAAGCCACAACTGTTTTTGAGGAAGTTATTGGGGACGTTGAGATAGGTGTTGAAAAAGTAGGTGAGATGGTTGGACAGACAGAAGAATAATTTTTGAGCAAATAAAAGGGTTTGTAGAAGGACGATTCCCACCATGCAAATAATCATTGTAGGGATTAAAATCTGTAAAAACCCTCATAAATTAAGACAAGAAAGGGCAACCTTGAAAGTAGCAATTTATTTCTTATTAGCAATTTGGAGCGTAGGGGCTGCGCAAAACTCAGTAACAATGATTTGCACACCTTATTTGCATGAACTCATTAATCACGGTATACCAAGAGAGTTTATATTCCAAAGGGAAAACAATTATTGCGTTGCCATTGCTGATAGCTCAGACGAGATAATTATGGAAGGAATTAATTGGCTGGTAAAGCAAATAACTAATGCAGTTGTTGTTGTTCAAGAAAAACTAGATAATATGACAGAGAGTGAATTTCAAGGGCATTTCGACTATGTAGTTAGGTCTGGTGGAGGGAACCATTTGGAGTTTTTCCTAGGAGAGCAGTCTAGTAGTAATCAAGCCTCGAGACAAAAAAAGCGCTTTAATCTTAAAGCTGCTAGTGAGGATAGTAATTGGCTAGATGATTTCATTAGGTTTTGGCACTTGCCATAATTTTACTTTTAAGAGGGCTATCCTGAAATAGCTCTGCTCCTTCACAGATTTAAAGTAAAAGGTTACTGACAAAATAGTCTATTTAACATCTTTTATAGGAATCACGTCTTCGAAAGGGGTTAATGCTTCTGTCGCATGAAAAGTAACTTGAGGGAAAGGTATACTTATACCTTCCTTTTCAAAGGCTTCCTTGATTTCCATAAGTAGATTGCTCTTAAGCTCTAAAAAGTTTGCATGAAGTGTCCAAACTGAAAACTGTAACTCAATAGCTGAATCACCAAAGTTTTTAACTAAAAATAAGGGTCTTGGTTCTTCTAAAGCTAGAGGGTTATTATCAGCTAATTTAGCAAACAGCTCTTTTACTTGCTTTAAATTGTCTTTGTAATCTACACCAATATCTAAATCTATCCTCCTTATTGGAAAACGAGTGATATTGATGATTTTACTTTTAACCATTACCTCATTAGGCACACGAACTAGCAAATTGTCAATAGTACGCAGCTTAGTGGAAAGCAAATCAACTGAAAGTACTTCTCCTCTAATACCTTCTACCTCAATAAGTTCACCTATCTCTATAGCTTTTTCACCTATCAAAAATAGTCCGCTAATCAAATTAGACACTGAAGTTTGAGAGGCAAAACCAATAGCAATAGTAATTAAACCTGCTGCCCCCAATAACCATGTACTGGCATTAAGGTCTTGTAAAGCTGAGAAGAGAAATATACTAAAAATCCCGTAGGAAATAGACCTACGTAGAAGCATTAAGTGTTGGGGATGGGTGCGCTTTGCAAAGCCTCTAATAATTAAGCTGTGGATAATTCTTGCTAGAATGAAGCCAACAACTAGCTTAAGTGCTACACCTAAATAAAGTGAACCCTGCTCGCCACTTAGCCTCTGGCCTAGACTGTTCCAAAAGCGCTCGAGGCTTAACGTCTCTACAATAAATTGAAAAACTTTTACTAAACCGTCTATTAAAAACACAATAGATTTTCTATTTTAAATTTACGCTTGAGCAACCTTTTTACCTCTGAAGCGTTCAAAAATACTCATATTAAAACCATTTGTAAGTTTTTGCCTAGGACCACTAACTTTCTCTCCTAATTCCACCTCTGAAAGATTTTTATCAAGCTTAATTTTTGTTTGATCTTTTTCTTTGGTTAAGATAACGGTCTGTGTCCACAATAGGTGATCTTTAGAATTGAAGATAGAGAGGTACTTTAAAGGAAGTTTTACTCTCTCAATTAAAAGAGGTTTCAAACTACGATTACGCACTCTTAAAGGTGAAATTACCCTATAGGAAAGTTTATGCACATCCTCAAGAGAAAGTCGTCCTGCTAGTTTGCCAGCATAGCAAAGCTCACCACTGAGAGTATCATTTCCAAACCAAGTATCTGAAAGCCTAATTGTGGGGATCTCACGTAGTGGAGAATTCATCCCTTCTGTTTCTACTTTTACCCAAAGGGGAGTAGTAACATATAAGGTAACTTCTTGGCCTTCCATTATAGAAAAGGGAGTTGCTGGGCGTACTACCACAGAACGATCTACTAAAACTGGAGTTAAAGTCAAGTTACTGTGCGTTTTTTGAAACATATAGCGGCGTAATGAAGTAGCTGTATCATCTTCATCAGAAGGTAAAGGGATATTAACAATAAGCTCATCACAAAAAGGATCAGTACCTTCATTGAAAACAATACGCCACTCCTGTTTTAAACGATGAATGGAAAAGCTACTTGGCCCTATTTGCCAAAAGCCCATTTGCCCTATCTCAAGTTGGAAGTTGCCCCACCACTTAGGATTTTTTTCATTAATAGATTGATCTTGTCTGTCTTGCTCTACATCCATAAAATCATTTAATGATTTTATCTAATCAAATTATGAATTTATGAAGGTAATATTTTATCCTAAATCTTGCCCCTCATTTCCATCAACATTGCGCAATAGTACAGCCGCTGTCAGGTCACCGGTGACGTTTACGACTGTCCGGAACATATCTAAAATCCTGTCCATACCAATAATTAGGACCATACCAGCTGTTGGAATGCCAAATTTGGTGGCAACAGTTGCCAAAATGGCAATACTGACTCCTGGTGTACCGGGTGCACCAATAGAAGTTAGAACCAGCGTTATAATAAGAGTAGCTTGCTCCCCTGTATTTAAGCCTACACCGAATATTTGTGCTAGAAAGATAATAGCTATAGATTGGTAAAGCGCTGTTCCCGCCATGTTTACGGTTGCTCCCAAAGGTATAACAACATCAGCAACATTAGCAGGGACTTTTAGCTTCTGAGTAGCCGTTTCAATAGATAACGGCATAACAGCAGCGGAACTGGATGTTGAAAAGGCCAGAAGCTGTACAGGAGCAATGGTTTTTAGAAAAGTAAAGGGGTTTGATTTTCCTATTATTGTTACCAAAAACAGATAGATTAGCAGCAAAAATACTAAGCCGATTAGAACTGTTGCTACATACATCGACAAACCTGATAAGGTTGAAAATCCGACTTCTGCCACCAGCTTGGTCATAAGACCGAATACTGCATAGGGGGTAAGCATCATTGCCCAGCGCACAAGTAGCATAACAATCTCCAACATGCCTTCAAGAACACTGAGGAAGGTTTTGATTTTCCCCTGATTGGCCTGTCGGCAGGCTACACCGAAGAGAAGTGCAAGAATAACAACTGCCATCATGTCGTGTTGGGTAAAAGCATCAAGTGGATTGGTTGGGATCATTCTACTTAAAAATTCTGGCAGACTATGCAGGGCAATTTCCTGCTTGGGAAGCAAGGCTTCCCCTGCATCCATCCGGAATATTTCGATATACTTTCCCGGCTGAAGCCAGCGTGCCAACCATATCCCTACTGTAGCCGCTAATGTTGTGGTGAAAACAATCAAAATCCCAAGTTTGCCTCCAATAGCCACAAGCTGCTTACCACTTTCCGGACTCGTTATACCCTGAATGATAGATGCAAAAACAAGCGTGACCAGTGAAATGGAGATTAGGCCCATGAATAATCTACCCGGCAGAACCAGCCAGTCGCTGATCGTCAGGGCAAGTTCTCGTGACATCAGGTCAAAATCAGGGCCAAGGACACTGCCCACAACAATGCCTAGCGTCAAGCCAATCAAAACCTGCACCCATAATTTTTTTCTAATCCATAGGCGCAGACGGAAGGTTTGGCTGCCGACAACGCTGTGTCCGTCGCGCCCTTTGCTATAACGGTGGCGAATAATATTATCGATAAACTCTAGAAAATTCATAGCTTTAAATTTCAGTACTTTACTGTATTTCTCTCTAACTATCTTTCAGTTTTTACCCGTCCTATACAGCATTACATTCTTATCACTATTTAACTTATGCTTTGAGTTTTTTGACAAATTCTTAGCTTCTGTTAACATTTCACTTTAAAAACATTGAGAAATGCTTTCGGATAGGGGGGGATTCATGAAATACATTGAATTCAAGATGTAGCTTTCAGACGGTTAGATCTTCTTAAATGTCAACACGCCCTAGAACAGTAAAAGGTGGCAAATTGTTGAGAAGTTAATCTACTCACAAGTCTATTATAATGTCTTTATGGTGAATGTGTTTTTACCTGAAAATAATTTTTAAACTTCAACACTTATTCAACGTTTATGCTTATACACTGCCTCTTAGTTTTGTAGTTGTAAAAGAGAGGATATAAAATCACAGCAGTAGTTTATTAGGTGATATTACAAAATTACTAAAAGGCTGAAAAAATTATTAACTTAGAACAGAAATATCTTCCACCTATGGGCAGTATTAATAATTAAACTCTCTGAATTGTATTACAATTATAGAAAAACTGATAAACAAAATGGATGAACATCGTACCTTAACACAGCTAGCAATAATTCTAGCAGCAGCTTTTGTCGGTGGTGCACTGTTCCAAAGACTGAAGCAGCCTGTTTTAGTCGGATACATCATTGTAGGAATACTTCTTGGTCCTTCTGTTTTAGGTATTGTCGAAGGTCGTGGCGAAATTGCACTTTTAGCAGAGCTTGGAATTTTATTATTGCTGTTTATTGCAGGGATGGAGCTTAATCTAAATAACTTTAAAGCAGTTGCCAAAATCTCCATAATTACGTGTACAGCGCAAATTATTATCGGTCTTGTCACTATGCTTACTCTTGGCTTCTTGTTAGACTGGCCAGTTAATCGCTCAATCTTGCTTGGCTTCGCCATTGCGCTCAGTAGCACAGCCGTTGCCCTTAAAATTCTTGATGATACAGGATTACGTCTAACACGGGTAGGCGAGAACAGTCTCGGTATTCTAATTGCTCAAGATATTGCAGTTATCCCAATGATTTTGATTATTGGTGCACTTAGTACCACAGGGGGATTTGATTATAGTGGCCTCATTAAAATGGCTATTGCACTCTCTATCATGATAGGCATTGTTTTTCTTTTCACTACAAAGCCCAAGATATTTTCCAACCTCTGGGAAAAATTTGAAAAGCTTCATGATAAAGCAATGGAAGGGCAACCTGCAGTTACAGGGTTGGCTATTTGTTTTACAGCAGCAGCTATAGCAGGTTTCTTTGACCTGTCTGCGGCATATGGTGCATTTTTAGCAGGTCTTATGATTGGAAATACATTAAGTCACGAAAAATTGGTGGCGCACACCAAGCCAATCTTTGATGTGATGATTATGGTGTTCTTCTTATCAATTGGTTTATTGATTGATTTACAGTTTTTATATGAACACCTTTTGACAACTGTACTGCTTCTTTTCATCACTATGCTTCTTAAAACCATAGTGAATATTGTTGTGCTGCGTTGGCAAGGGATGGAGAAGAATGAGGCTTATGTAACAGGAGCAACATTAGCACAAGTCGGTGAGTTCTCCTTTATTCTGGCAGCTATGGGCTTGGCAGCAGGCACAATTCAAGATGATGGCTATAAGTATGTTGTGGCAATAATATCACTTAGTTTGCTGGTAACACCATTGTGGTTATACATAGTGAAACACTATGGCATTCTCAAGAATATTAAACTTCGCCTTAGGAAGAGGAAAGTAGCGTAAAGTAAATTTCAAAAAAGGGAAGGTAAGCTTGAATGAATCTTCTTACCTAGAAACAATTTTCAAATTTCAACATATATTCAACATTTATATTTATACACTACCTCTTAAGTTTTGTAGTCACAAAGGAGAGAAAAAATTGTGAAAAACACACGTATACTTTTTGTCTTCGTGCTAGTAGTTCTAATTCCAAGCACTCTTTATGCAATGTCCCAAAATGTAAGAGGGGTGTGTAAGGAGGGCTTTGTAAGAATTGCTAAGTTAGATGAAAACACTAACACCCCACTTATGTCTTGTGTAACTCCAAATGTAGCTGAAAGGTTTAATGAATTAGATTGGCAAATCATCCCATCAGATCAAAATACACTATCGGTATTATTTGAGAAAGCAAAGCAGTGCGGAGAAGCACTTACAGAAGAAATTCTACAAACTGATAAGTGTTCTGCAAACGATAAGTTTTGCTACCTTCTACAAGAACCTATACTTAGGTGCTTAGGTAAGGAGGTTAATACCATTACTGAGGAAGTTGTTGAGGATATCAAAACAGTTACTGAAAAAGTCGAAGAGGCAATTGAAGGAGTAGAAGAGGAAGTTTCTGAAGAGACAAAGGAGCCTCTCAAAGAGCAACCCACGTCACATGAATATTGATTTAGATGCAGAAAGTTTCTAAAAAAATTGGATTGTCTACAGTTCTCACTTTATAGAAATCTAGATATTAAATATTAAAAATATCCTTTTAAGAAAGGAAAAACAATGAAGAGGCTTCCTATCATTTTGATTATTATTTCTGTACTCGTCGGTTTAGGAATTTATTACTTCTGGCACAATAGTCAAAACAAAAACGTTAATACAAACGGAAAAGCAGAGGGAACTGGAAAAATATCAGAGGAATTAAGCAATCGGGAAAATCTTGAAGAACCCACGGGCGTCACTAACGGAGAAAAGGTTAAAATCTCTATAGGTGTTTACCCCAATTTGAACGACCATATTGAAGTCGTACTACCAAAGTTCAATGAAAAGTACCCTAACATAGAAGTAGAAATGAAGGTACTTTCCTTTGCAGATCATCACAATGCTCTGATTACAGCATTGGCCGCTGGTTCGGGTGCACCTGATGTGGCTGCGCTCGAGGTAGGCTTCATAGCCAAATTTGTTGCTGATGGTGGTCTAGTCAATCTCACTGAAGAACCTTATAAAGCTTTGGATTTTAAGGATCAGTTTGCTGGCTATGCTTGGCAACAAGGCACTACAAATGATGGTCGTGTTCTAGCCATACCCACTGATTTAGGCCCCGGGGCAATGTTCTGGAGACGAGACATTTTTGATGAGCTTGGCGTAAACATTGATGACATTATTGGAAGTTGGGACGACTATATTGAATTTGGTCGCCAATTAAAGCATGATACTAATAGTGAGATTTTCTTAATAGCAGATGCTGCCGATGTATATCAAGTAATGATTCGTAGTGGGATTGAAGATGGTGATAGTATTTACTTTGGTCCAGACAATGAAGTTCTTGTTACTTCTGAACGTTTTCATAACGCCTTGCAGGTCGCTAAAAGTATTCGTGAAGAAGGTTTAGATGCTGAAATTGGTGCTTGGACTAATGAATGGTTTCAAGCTTTTAAAAGTGGCAAAGTGGCAACTCAGTTTTCTGGGGCATGGTTTCAAGATGTCTTAAGGAATAATGTCCCAGATACTTCAGGATTTTGGGGTGCTTCTAATTTGCCTAATGGAGTTTACTCGACTTGGGGCGGTTCTTTTTACGCCATACCTGAGCAATCAAAGAACAAAGAAGCAGCTTGGGCATTAATTAAGTTCTTGACCACTGAAAAAGAAGTACAATTAGAAGCTTTTAACAATATTGCTGCTTTCCCATCACTTAAAGTTGCTTGGGAAGACCCCAAATTTGAAGAACCCATAGACTTCCTTGGTGGGCAGCAGGCAAATAAACTTTATATAGAGGTAATTGGTAACATTGATGGTGTAACCACACACGCAGCTCAAGCTTTTGCAGAAGAGACCATGAAAAAAGCAATAGCAGATGTACTGAATGATGGTCGTGACATTGATGAAGCTCTGGCAGAAGCCAAGCGTCGTATTGAAAGGCTAATAAGACTAAGATACAAGGAATAATTTGTGGTCATTAGCTATTCTGAACAAAATCATGATTTGATAATACTGCACTCTGTAACGACAATTAAATGATAGTGAGTCAAAATGGATAAACTGCTCTTTTTAGCATTGTTAGTAGGATTTATACTCTTTCCATCATTTCCAGCTCGAGCAAGCAAAAGTAACCCAACTGTAGAAATTCAAATTGAAGAAATATTTTCAGGGGAATGGATAGACCCCAACGACAGGCAAGTTTTCTGTTCTTACGAAACAGACTTAATTGAAAGGTTTAGAAAAACGCCCATTTATATAAACAATAAGCGAATACTCTTAGGCAACATAATCCTAATGGATTACCTCCCTAGTAATTTTAGTGGCGAAAAAGAGTTCTTAGAAAAGATTGTACAAGTACATCAAGTACATCTAGATCATATTGATTCTGGTTACAGCAAAGAAGATTTTTCTAATGAGGTTAATGAACTCCTAGCTATAAGGCAAAAAGTAAAGAATGCAGCAATTGGGTCTGAGAAGTCATTTTTTGATAGAGTAGATGATTCTGGCCTAAAGAAGGAATTTAGTGCTAGTAGTAAAGCAGGTCAAATGATTTATGATGTTTTATGCTCTGTAAAGAGGTAATTGCTGAAGAGGTAGTGGAACTTCTCAAAAAACAGCCCACACCACATGAATAATGGTTTTAGATAAAAAAGTCTTAAAAAAAACGCAAGAAGGACAACGGTTTTTGTATGGATATATTGCTGATCCTAATAGGGTTAAGTCTATTAGTTACTGGTGGTGAAGCTTTGTTACGAGGCAGTGTGGTGATTGCTGGAAAACTGGGCTTATCTACCTTGCTTGTCAGTATGGTAATTGTTGGCTTTGGTACTTCTGCACCCGAACTAATGGTTTCTGTCGCTTCTACTCTAAAAGGTGCTCCAAATATTGCCCTTGGCAACGTTGTTGGTTCTAACATTGCCAATGTGCTGCTTATTCTTGGACTTTCTGCCATTCTTACCCCAATTGCCTATACCAAAAAAGAGGTCAGACGGGATGCATTGGTAGTATTACTGGCAAGCTTCATCCTCGTTGTAGTAAGCCTCAGTGGTGTCATTGGACGATTATCTGGCCTATTGTTGTTAACAGGACTCATAACTTATATGAGTTACTCCTACATAGCAGAGCGGAAAAACCCGACAAAAGACAAAATCTTTCAAAAACGCGTAGAGGAAGACATTGGCAACCCAACCATGAGTTTAGTCAAAGCATTCACCCTTTGTTTCTTGGGACTGTTATTTCTAGCAGGTGGTGCACATCTCTTTGTTGAGGGTGCAACTAGACTTGCTGAAAAACTTGGCATTCCTAATGCAATTATAGGCTTGACGCTAGTTGCTGTGGGTACATCCTTACCAGAACTTGCCACTGCCCTTGTTGCAGCCTACCGCAAACACAGTGATGTTGTGATCGGCAATATTATGGGAAGCAACCTCTTTAATATTCTTGGTATATTAGGCGTGACAGCCATTATTTCTCCTATTCCATTTGAAGGACGAATTGCCAATACTGATGTTTGGATTATGTTAGTGTTATCTATCGTTCTTTTACCTGTTATCTGGACAGGCCATAAAATTAGCAGGGTCGAAGGTGGAATGTTTCTAACTCTGTACCTAATTTACATTGTTTGGCTTTTTACATCAGGAGCATAATTAACCAAAAAACCTTACGAGAATTCTCGTAAGAGAGTGTGCTCTGTTTGGAGCGCAACAATCATTACTTTTAAGGGAAAGGGAGATAATTATGTCGGATTTTTTCTGACATAGAATGTAGGAAAAATACCGCTATTAAATTATAGAAGTATGGGTCAAACTATAATTTGATGAGAACTATAAGTGTTGTCAGGTTCTTAGTTTTTTATATTTCTCGCGAGTTAGTTGCAAGATAATTGATAGTTTTAGTTGTTAGGAGTTGAGCATGAACCTAAAATCATTTTTCTTCCGTGCGGTAGCTTTGTTAGCATTTGTCATAATTTTTGGTAGTGCATTTGCCCAAACAGAGGAATGTACTATTACATTTAGTGGCACCAGTGGAGTAAAAACTCACCCCTTTACTACTTCATTGGAAGAAGGTCAATCTCAAGGTTTTAGTTTTGATGAAGAGGAGGGAATATCTACAAGCAATTTTATTAAGTCTACTGAGGGACCCTGCATTTTTACTGTTTATAATGCTAATGGCTTTGAAGGCCGATTTGTTATAATCGGTACAGACCTTAAAAATCAAATTAGAATTGGCACAGGTGGATTCCTTTATAGAACAGAATCAGACTCTAGAGATTTTTTTAATGACACAATTAAAGATTTAAATCCTCGAGTTAAGAATAACACAGAACCTTATAAAGAAAACCCTGAGGCCTATTTGAGTGCTTATAGGACTATAGAGGGTGCTATTAATGGTGGTACTACTTGGAAAGCACGTTCGGTCATTATTGAGCGTGTTTCTACTGATTGCATTATAAGGCTAGGAGATGATTCTAAAAGTGATAACAGTGGTTTGATTTACTATGGTAAAAAAGGTGACCTATTTAATTCAATTCCTGCTATGGACTTTATTAAAGAAATTTCCGAGGGTTGCAAGTTTGAAGTTTACAACGTTACAGGATTTAGGACTCTTGATAATCTTAAAGAACCTAAAACCTATGCTACCCCCTATAAAAGAAGCGAGGACAGCAAGGGTAAGGCAATAGGCTATAATGTACGCTCATTAAAAATTCTGCCTTAACTATTCTCTTATTCTTATTGAGATTAAGCACCTGTGCAAAAGAATATGAATTTTAAAATCTACTATAGTTCCATTTACACAGGAATTATATGGCTAAGACCTGCATATTTTTCACATTAATTTTTGCATCCTGCTTAATTTCAATCAAATTAAAGTTAACCAACCATATCTTATTTGATGTGGCTGGCTTTTCTAATCATAGAAGTTATACCAATTGCGGTTATATACCTCTTTTATCATCAAAGAGGATTTCTCAATAAAATAGTGCGTGTAAAGTGAGTAAGCATTTTTAGTGAAGTAATAATTAAAATTCCAGTACAACGTTGCTTTTAAATCATCAGTTACACGTAAAATACTGTTTCACTAATGATTAGCTAGCAAATTCTCAAAACTCTTTTGCAAAGAATAACTTTTACTTTTTTGCTGCGTTAATCTTGTTTGGTACTGAGTATTACTTCTTTTCTTTCTGACTATCAGAGGTAATTTACCGCAATTGGTATTAGAAGTATTGAGAAAATTTAGTTTTCCTAAAGTCTGAGTGACTGTTCTTATCTAGGGCTTGTTGACATTTGGAGGATTTTTCCAGATGGAAACTACATTTTTAGTTTGGCATGCTGCGTGAAATTTGTCCTTAATCTGACAGCGTTTCTCGATATTTTTAAAGTGGAATGTTAACAGAACTTAGATTAAACTTCAACGCTTTTTCAACGCTCATATTTATACACTGCCCATTAATTTTGCAACTTCTCTAAATTAATTGCAATTAAATTCAAGTTTTTAGGAGTTAGTTATGAATCCAAAATCACTTTTCTTTCATGTAGTGTCCCTGCTAGCGTTTCTTACTGTTTTTGCTAGTGCCTTTGCTCAAGATCCTTGTACATCAGAAGGATATGTTCAAGTGACTATGATCCGCAGTGGAGCAGTTTTGTGTGTTCAAGAGCAAACAGCTGAAACCTTTGTTGCAGATGGAAGGGCTTTTTAACCCAGAACTTAATAAGCACCTATGCAAAAGAAATTGTGAATTCTGAGCCAACTTTAGAAAGAACTTCCACAAGGTCTTTCTTTAACTGTTTAAATGTATCATAAGCACCAAATGGCAACCACCTATGTTTGATCTCTTGCCACAATCTTTCTGTTATATTTAGCTCTGGTGAGTATGTCGACTGATAAACTATTTTTACATTGTACTTCACTTCCCACTCTATTCTCTTTGCCTTAAATTCATTACTCGTGTGTGTTGGCGCATTGTCAATTACCACTACCACAGGCTTTTCACCACTTCGGGTCAATAAAAACTCCTCAAATACTGTTACTACTGCTCTGCTTGTTACACTCCCTTCTACTACACAACTCATATTCTCATTGCTTCTATTTAGAAAACCTAGCACACTTATGTTTCTACTTCTCTCACAGTTTATTGCTATCCTTTGCCTTATCTCCTGCCATGCGTATCCTACTGTACTTTTTGTAGAAAATCCTGATTCGTCATAGAAAAACAATTCTATTTCCCCTTTGTCCTCTTCTTTTTTTAGTTCTTCTATCTCTTCTTTCTTTGCCCTGAACTTTTCTTCATTACGTTGCCCCTTTACTGTTTGCCTCACCCTTTTATAGCGCATTCTTTGTCTCTTCAAAATCCTCTTCAGTGTGTCTACGCTTATTTCTATTCCATAGACCTCCCTTATCTTTTTCAGAACTTTTCTTAGTTGTCTAGGCCATTTTTTTGCCCATCCTTTGACCTTTTTCTCTTGTTCCTCTGAAAGCCTTTTTGGCCTACCACTCTTTGGTTTATCTAATAGACCGTTCAAACCTTCTTTTTCATAAGTTTTAATCCAAGCGTAAACTGAATTATAGTGAACCTCTAGCATTTGACTAATCTGTGATGGTTTATAGCCTTGACTCAGTAGCTTAATGCACTGTAAACGTTTAAAGTAGCGTCCAGACATCTTTTGCTTCAGAGCATCTTCTATTTCTCGTTTTTCCCTTTCTGATAATTCTATAACCTTCATGTTATACTTTTAACATAATTTCATTGACTTTTTCATAGAAACTTTTGCATACCTGCTTAGTAGATCCTGAAATAACAATGGTTGTCAAAGAGACTATAGCATTAGAAGACTGCCAAACGGAACATGTAGAAGTCATGCTAATTAATGGTGAAAAGTCCTTTTGCATTACCCAAGATATCGCTAAAAAGTGGCTAAAAGAGTGGCTTGCTGTTGAAGTAGATGAAGATGAAGGCGTAAGCATTATAAGTGCACCACAGCTATTCCCAGAGAGTCTGTGTAAAGGGGATCAAGTCAAAGTAATTGTGGCTGACGGTGATAGAAGCATATGTACCCCAAAAATTGTTGCTAAAAAGTGGCTTTCAGAAGGTTTTGCTATAAGAAAAGATAATTAAAAATGTGGTCAAGAAACTTTCTTCTGAATGTTCTTTAAAATCTAAAAAATATTTTCATATAAAAGCAGTTTTGAGTTTCAACACTTAAACCAACATTTATTCAACACTCGAGCTAATACACTTCACTTAGTTTTGCACTGCAAATAAATCAGTAGCAAAAGAAAGGACATAAGAGTTATGAAAAACTCACTCAAAGTATTCCTAGTAGTTATGGCAGTAGTTTCACTAGCATTTGTTTTTGCCCAAAGCCGTCGTTATCTAGTTGCTGGCACAGGCGGAGTAACAGGAGTTTACTACCCTGTAGGTGGAGCAATTGCTCGTATTGTTAACGGTATAATGGCTAACACCCCACACTCTGATTTGCGTTTGACTGTACTATCTACAGATGGTTCAGTTGATAATCTTGATGGTTTACAATCAAGAAGCTTGGACTTCGGACTAGCCCAATCAGACGCGGTTTACCAAGCTTACAATGGTGTTGGTGCTTTTGAAGGTAGGCAAAATGAAGAAGTGCGTGTGATTATGGGTTTATATTCAGAGCCTATGCACTTAGTTTGCAATACAAATGCAGGAGTAAGAAGTTTTGCAGACATTATAGGCAAAAGAGTCAATATTGGTAGTCCAACTTCAGGCATGAGAAGTACAGTTATGACTATGTTAGATGCTTTTGGAATGACCCTAGATGACTTTACTGCTGAATCAGCAAGAGCTGTAGATGCACCTGCTTTTCTACACAATGGTCACATAGACTGCTTTTTCTATACTGTAGGCATAGGAGCAGATGCTATTATTAATACTGCTATTGATAATTCAATTAATATTGTACCTCTTGATGGTCCTAGGCTTAGAGAGTTGGTAGATGAATTCCCTCGTTATATTTTCACCACTATTCCTGCAGGAACCTATAACGGTGTAGATTATGATGTCACAACTTTTGGTACAAAGGCCTTACTTGTTACCACTAGCTCTGTCACTCTTCCCGAAGGTTACGTTTACAGTGTGGTTAAAGGCATATTGGACAATGTTGAAAATTTCCAAAATGCTCACCCTGCTTTGGCTCAGTTAACCTGTGCAGATTTCACCACAGGCTTTAGTGCTCCTTTACACAATGGTGCAAGGAGAGCTTATGAAGAAACTGCCAGATGCGTTTTGCCTGAAGGTTTATAGATACTAAAAAGGTGTTGCAATACTAGATCAAAACTAAATTTTTAACTCAACACTTTTTCAACAGCACAAAATTTACATTTGCTTTGACTCAGGAGCAACATGGAAGCCGCTCCTAGAGGAAGGAGATTTATTATGAACTACCTTTTACGAATAATCATTCTTAGCTGTTTTCTAGTTGGACTTGGCTTTACTCAAGTTTATGAAAGCTACGAAGTCATTCTAGAAACCCAATCAATCGTTCTTAGCCCAAGAGCAATTATTTATAATCCTTTACCAGCTTTTTCTGTAGATGTCAGTGTTGATAAAGACCCTACTGGCACCAAAACGCCAACCTATTTCAAAGGTGATGAACTGAGAGTTAGCGTTAATGTTAGTGAAGATGCTTATGTTTATCTTTTTGAAATACAAGAAAATGGAGATATTGTACAACTCTTGCCCAATAGACTTGATGGTGGCGAGGATAATTATGTAATAGCAGGCAGGACACGTTATTTCCCTTCTAGCATATCAAAATACACCTTTAACATTGATGGCCCTAATGGTTTAGAAAAGATTCTAGCAATAGCCTCTCTACAACCTTTAGACTTTAACACTCTTGCTAGATTTAGTGAGGGTTCTTTATTTGGACTCATTTATCAAAGCGAGAGTTCCTTCTCACAACGGATTTCTAATATTCTAAGTCGTTTACCCCAAGACTCATGGGTTTCAGACACAGCATTGTTTTATATAGGTGATCCACCCAAGGTTCCTAACTATGGCATATTGGAAATTGACAGTTTTCCCAGTAATGCGCTTGCTTATGTTGATGGTCAATATATAGGTCAGACCCCTGTTAACTTCGGAACATTTTCAGGCTTACACAGGATACTTGTTGGTAAAGCTGGGTTTAACAGTGTAGAAACTACGGTAAACCTTAGTGGTGGACAGCGTTTCAGCTATAGTCCTATCTTAGAACCTACCATAGTCAACAATATAGGCACTGCTGACTTCATAAGCTCTAAAGAAGGTGCTAATGTTTATGTTGCTGGCAACTACCTAGGCAAAACACCCCTTTACGGTATAACTTTCTTCCCCGGTAGCTATACCGCAAGGTTTGTAAGGCCCGGTTATAGTGAGCAAACTAAACAATTCGAGGTAATTGCCCAACAAAAGATTTCAGTTAATGTAGAGCTTATTGAAAATGCCCAAATTATAAGTGGTCGATTAGGTCTGAAGAACTACCCAGAAGCTACAGTTGAAGGGCTTGTTGAGAACGGTTCAAGCGTAGAAGCAACCATTGTTAGTGGAGCTTCACTTAACGATATATACAACAACTTCCACGGCCAAATTATTGCAACTGGTTGGGTACGTGATAGCTCTAGCATTTATCAAACCAACGTTAATCAAACTAATGTTGCAGGTATTGTTTCGGCAAGTTATCACCGTGGCAGTAGCTTCGTTGATTTAACCTTAGAAAAGCAAGCGGGAGGAAAGTACGGGCTCAGTCTAAGTTTTTTCAATTTTTAGACTCATCCTCCAGTGTTCATTAATGGACACTGGAAATTTATTCTTTTGGTTTTGCGTAGACTGGCACTAGCTAGGATTTAAGAAAGTTGGCGTAATATGATTCTTTTTAAACTGCTCTTGCTGATTTTCTTGTGTTTAGGCTTATTTTCCTTGGGTAGATTATTTTTTGAAAAGTCTAACTTTTCAAAAAAAGAGGATGAATCAGACTCTTGGGAAAAAGAGAGTGAGTCTGATTCTTGGAAAAAGGATAATGGGTCAGAATCTTGGAAAATAGATAACGAGTGGGTTTCTAAGTTAGATTGATTTGCTTTTATCAATGTTGGTCAAGAATAGAAGAAATCTTTTATGTTAAAGGAATAGGATAAAATTGTACAGTATCAATACCTCCAGTCTTCTGATTCTTTTTTATTACTTCAAAGCTTAAGGCTTCAATGAAAAAAAGTGAACCACTGATAGAAAAATTACAACTCATTATCCAAATAGCAGCACGTATTCTAGCCATACTCATGGTGTTGGTAATTGTTATGGGTGTTGTGGATGTGGGATGGACTCTATATCAAAGACTCTCTTCTCCCCCATCCTACATCCTAACTATCTCAGATATGCTGGCGACTTTTGGTGCCTTCATGGCAGTACTAATTGCCATTGAGATATTCATAAATATCACCGTGTACCTGCAGGAAGATGCCATCCATGTCAAGATTGTTATGGCTACAGCCTTAATGGCTATTGCACGAAAGGTGATTGTTCTTGATTTGGAAAAGACTGAGCCAGAGTATCTTTTTGGCATGGCAGCAATAGTACTTGTCCTTAGCATCGGCTATTGGTTGGTGATGAAATTACCACGCTTTGACCTTGAATTAGCTCGTGATAAGCGTAAGGAACAATAGTCAGTAGTCCGCAATGGTGATAAAGAACTCGCTATAAAATGCTTATAGCTAAGATATTTAAGTTAATAGCCTAGATCGTGCCCAATGGTACAATGCTCGACCCAAGATAAGTTTGTTGCTTAATGTTTTCAACGCTTCTTCAACAGCACAAAATTTACATTTGCTTTGACTCAGGAGCAACACGGAAACCACTCCTTGAGGAAGGAGATTTATTATGAATTATCTTTTACGAATAACAATTCTTAGCTGTTTTCTACTTGGCCTCGGCTTTACTCAAGTTTATGAAAGTTACGAAGTCATCCTAGAAACCCAATCAATCGTTCTTAGCCCAAGAACAATTATTTATAACCCCTTGCCTGCTTTTACAGTAGATGTCAGTGTTGACAAAGACCCCAGCGGTAGCAAAGTACCTAGCTACTACAAAGGTGATGAACTGAGAGTTAGCGTTAATGTTAGCGAAGATGCTTATGTTTATCTATTTGAGGTAAAAGACAATAGTGATATTGTACAACTTCTGCCCAATAAGCTAGATGGTGGTGAGGATAATTATGTAATAGCAGGCAGGACACGTTATTTCCCTTCTAGTATATCAAAGTACACCTTCAATATTGATGGCCCTAATAGTTTAGAAAAGATTTTAGCAATAGCCTCTCTACAGCCTTTAGACTTTAACACTCTTGCTAGGTTTACTGAGGGTTCTTTGTTCGCACGTATTTATCAAAGTGAAAGTGCTTTTTCACAGAGGGTTTTTAATATTTTAAGCCACTTGCCCCAAGATTCATGGGTTTCAGACACGGCATTGTTTTATATAGGTGATCCACCGAAGGTTCCTAACTATGGCATATTAGAAATTGATAGCCATCCCAGCCAAGCACTCGTTTATGTCGATGGTCAATATATAGGTCAGACCCCCATCAACTTTGGAACATTCTCAGGCTTGCACAAGATACTTGTGGGTAAAGCTGGTTTTAATAGTGTAGAAACAACTGTAAATCTTAATGGTGGACAGCGTTTTAGCTACACTCCTATACTAGAACCTACAGTAGTCAATAATATAGGCACTGCTGATTTCATAAGTTCTAAAGAAGGTACCCATGTTTATGTTGCAGGTAATTACTTAGGGGAAACACCTCTTTATGGTATAGTAACCCAGAAAAATCTTTTCCCTTTTATTTAAAAGTAGGAGAAAATGAATAAAGAGCTATCTGTAACGGTTATTTTTAGACAATAGAATACCCTCTGCCCAATGGATTCTTTATTTTGTAAACTAACTAGAAACTTATACCAAACTGCTTACTTTCCCCGCTTAAGTCTACCTCAAATCATTAATTCCTTTGGTATTGGTGTTTTATAAAACTCGAATGCTTCTCTCAATGTTTTCGTCCCTTTCCTCATTACTCCCTTGATTTCTTCCACTTTCTCTGGCAGTTCCTCTATCATTATTTCTAAATACTTCTTTAGCCCTTTTTGTGTGCTCCAACATCTGTTGTGTAGGTATTCTCCCTTTACATATTTCCATAACCTCTCTATTGGATTGAAATCTGGTGAATACCCCGGTAGAAACTCTAGTCTCAACCATTTTGAATTCTCTCCTACCCATTCTTGTAACCACTTTGCTTTGTGAAATGGCGCATTGTCACATATTAGTATTATTTTCGCTTCCCTCATTTTTCTTTTCATATGACAAATAAATCTTCTAAACCTCTGGGCTGTTACTCTGAATTTCGTTAGTACTCCGTGGAATTCCCCTGTTCCTAACTCTAATGCTCCTATCAAATTTACCCTACCATGCCTCCCATAATTCTTGATCTCTATCTTTTCTCCTACTGGTCCCCATGTCCTTGCTAATGTCCCCTGCGTTGCAAATCCTACCTCATCTTGGTAAAATATCCGCCACCCTTCCTTTATCTTGTCTTTGTACAGCTTTGGTAATGTTTCTTGTATCCATTTCCTCCGCTTTTCCTCATTCTTCCTAAATAGCAAGTGTACTGCTTTATGAAAGCTTAATCCTATTTGTCTTAAGAGTTCTGGTAAGTATTTCACAGAAAAAACCACCCCATAAAGACATATGATCATGTTTAGAATTCGTCTTGCTGTCCATACTTGTTCTTTATGCTCTGTTATGAATTTCTTTATTATTTCTAATTGCTCTTTAGATAGTTTTGGTGGTCTGCCAGTCCTTTCCTTATCTTCTAAACCTCCAGATTGTTCAAACTTTCTTCGCCAGTTCCTTATAGTTTTTACTGAAACACCAAATACTTCTGCTACAAGCTTAATATCTTTGCCTGAGTACAGAGCTATGAGTGCCTGAGTCCGTAGTAAAGCATCTGCATTGTTTTCCTTTTTATAGCGACGCCGTAGTCTCTTGAGTTCTTCTAGTTTTTCTTTGGTATTATTACTTGCCATGGTTGGCCTCCTTGTTATTTTATATTAGGGTAATCATGGCATATTTTCCTCTTTTAGGGAAAGAATTTATCTGGACACCTATAGTAAACAATCTAGCAGATGGTGCTCCGATTGGGCCTACATTATCTACGGCTGATGGTTCAATTAGTGTAACTTATGACCCCAATATAGAAGAAAAATACCACGGAAATTGGTCTATAGCTGAATCTAATAAGGAAGATGGTGCCTCAGTACGGGTTGAGTTAAGATTAGGAAACGCCCCAGCAAATCTTCCAGCTTGTAACATGGGTGCAGATGCCAATAAAGGTTGTATAGCCTATTTTGACGTGCAACTCTGGAAAAATCAGGGTCAAGTTAAAAAGAATGGTGGTGATCAGGATGATTTGATAGATTTGACCAATGGTCAGAGCCTGCCCATCAAATTTCACATAAAAGATGGAGCTGCTAATGTTCCTCCTAGTATAACTATTGCTAGCCCTGAAAATAATTCAACTTTTACATCTGATAAAAGCATTACTTTTTATAGCAACAGCTAATGATCTTGAAGATGGTGACTTATCTGCTCAAATTTCTTGGTCATCGGATATAGCAGGTGATTTGGGTACAGGAGCTACTTTAACTACTCAACTAGATGTTGGAGAACATGTAATCACAGCATCTGTGACAGATAGTAATGGTGCTACTACTCAAAAAACCTTACAGATTGTTGTTTCATCAGGATCTATAAGTGGCTCTACTTATCAGGCTCAGGTAACTACAGGTTTTGCTGATTTGAGTTTTTCTCCTGCTGCACAAGTTGATTATGATTTAAGTACTAGTGACTCTATATGGAATCCAGATAACACTACTTTTGAAGTTAATGTAACCTTAGATAATACTTCTGGGGAAGAGCAAACGGGTGTTCGAGTAATCTTCAAAGATTTTGATCCTGACAATGTCACTCACTACCCCACAAAATGAGTTAAATGAAAGTACTGCCAGAGAATTGTCCCAAGACACACCAACCCAAAACAAATTTGAAAATAGTGATTTAGTGAATTATCTTACGTCAACCATAGCCTGCAGGAAGCAGACAAAAATTCCAATTGAAGACAATCTTCGCTTTTTTCAATTGATTTAATGCAAATAATCTAAGAAAGTAACGATACCCTATCTGAAATAGACTCAGGTCTCTTCTATCTGCTCTATCTACTACATTCTGATCTCCCTTTAGAATTACATCGGTCCCTACTCCCATTGTTATCCATGTTGCTATTGCTATTGCCAGTATTAACCTATCTATGTGATCTGGCGTTTCCATTTCTGTTCTAGCTAAATTAAACCCTCTAGATTTGTAATTCCCAAATAATGTTTCTATCCAATACCTCTTGGCATATGTTAAATGTGGACAGTCTTCTGCTCCTAAACTTGATACCAAATACCAAGGTTCCTCTTCCCCCTCCCGCCAATACACTGTTATTGTCAATCCTGCTATTTGATGTTTCTCTGTAAAAGTAACGTTTTCCCAGTGGTGGACATCTCCTATTTTGAATCCAATAGCTCTGCATGCATCAGCTATAGACCTCCACTGCCCTTCTGTATCCTTGAATCTATAACTCCCTTGACAACGCAAAACGAAATCCCATCCATGTTTTATAGCAAACTCAATCACCGTTTCATTACTGAATTCAGCATCACCAAGCAAAATGACTTGATTAAACTGCTGTAGATGAACTGCTGCTTGTTCTAATAACTGTTTATGGTGCTTACCTTTTAGGTGTCCTTTCCTACCTTTGAAAGTTTTCCATGCAATCGGCAAGACAGTGTTGTGATAAGCAATAGCAACAACCAAGGTACGACATTTAGGACCTGCTTGAGTACAATCTATGAGAATGTAAGCAACTTCTGAAGAGAACGTATCAATCATCGCTAGGACAAAAGGTTCAAAGCACTTTTTAACATCAACTCTAGCATCAGCCACAAAGCGTTCAAAGCGAGCAACAATGGAAAGAAGCTGAATCTCTAAGGGCAAAAAGATAGCAATGGAATGGAGTTGAACATGTTGAGATAAAAATAAACCAGTAACCATCAAGGCAAGAGTAGTAGTAAGTTTAGCAGTTCCAGCAAAAGTTTTACTCAATATTAATTGCTTGATAAAATCAAACAATTGTTGATTAGACATAGCGGATGGATTAAAATTATAGCTTGTGTCAGAGTTATTTGTATGATTCATACCCCTACATTTTCTGACACACATTCTTCTATTTGTGCGTTATTTTTCTCTCTTAATTTTTCTCATTCGTGTGGGGTAGTGAGACCCTGATGGTTATACAGCAGAAGGTTATCCCTTTATTGAATACGGTACGATAGCTATTGACGGTACGGCTAGTAAGACGTGGACTTTCTATGCCCCCAACGGTGAGCCCTTTAGTTTTAATGCCATTGTAGTAAATGCTGATACTAACTTTGCAATGACTTCGGTAAGCCCTACTAGTTTTAAAAATGACAAAGCTTCAGCTATGACTGTACAAGGAGAAGGCTTTAGAGCAGAAACTGTTTTTTTTATACAATCTACTCAGTTAATTGTACAAAGTTGGGAAGAAACCCAAGCTACTCTTATTCTGCCAGAAGGTTTTAGTCCTGCAACTTATGGAATTATGGCTGTTAATCCTGATGGTAGTCGTGCTACTCTTTACCCTGCTATTACGGTAACCGAAGGTTCACCACCACCAAAACTTAGCCCTAAAGCTCATCCCAAATCTTTTGTTACTGGTTTTGTTTATGACTATGTTACTAACCAACCTTTAGAGGGTGCCACTGTTAGTATTCCTGGATTAGCAGTACAAACATCTGATACAGGATACTTTTTAATGCGTGGAGTACCACAGGGTAGTCATTCTTTTAAAATAGAAAAAGAGGGGTACGAAACGGTTTATAGTTTTGCTGATGTTTTAGGTGATCAACAAACTGTTACTCTAAGGTATGTTGCTTTGGAACGGAGAGATCCTAGAGTTACTATGATCGGACCTAATGGTGGTACACACCATGCTAGTAATGGTGCTTTCTTAGAAATCCCAGAAGGGGCTTTATCTGAAACAGTGCCTATACAGTTTACTCATACTCGTTCTGCTGAGACTATTCCCGAACTTCCTGAAGATGGTTATTATTTGGCTTTTGCTAAGCTTGGACCAGAAGGTTTAGTATTTGATAAACCTGCCACCTTGTTTTTACCTTTGCAAGATGGCATAGTTATTGAAGAGGGAACTCCTATACAAATTTCTTACTTTGATGAGCGAGAGAAGCGTTGGGTGCAGGATATTACCTCTGGTGTTATCACTGATATAGATGGTCAACTTTATTTAGAGTATGAGATTAAACCATTTTACTTGGATAGGAGGCAGATGGTTTGATGATCCTATTACGGGTTGCGTGGTTTTTGATAATGGTCAGCCTGCTGCTGGTATTCCTACCTATGTAGGTCGTCCCACAGATGCTAATGGTAATTACACGGGCACTCTTACTCAATCTGATGTAGGGCGTACTATTACAGATTTTGTTGTGGGTCCATATGGTGTTGGTGATAGTGTAAGTGTTTTTTATGAGGGAAATGCTCCTGTATCATTCCCACGTTGTCTAGTTATACCTACTCCTGATCCTATGGTTACTGATCTTGAAACAAAACAGCTTGATAATCCTTGTGATGAAACTGGAATTACCCCCTTTTCCTCTGACACCACAAAGTAACGCAAAGTCCCTCTACTTTAGTGATAGCTGAAAATTTCTATGGCACACAAATGCAAATACCTAATCTTGCTGGACTTTTTATTGATCCTTCTACTCTCAAGTTAACTATGGATGGTGTAGATGTTACTAACCAAGTAACCTTTACTTATCCTCTTCCAGATGTCCCGGGCGCACTTGGTATAGATTTTGAGCCTGACTCTCCTTTTGCTTCTAATCTTAATTTTGAGATTAAGTTGGAGGGTGAAAACTATGAGTGGGGAACAATTTGAAACAGTAGAAACTATTGCTTTGATTCATGATTTAGAAGTGCCTGAAGTTAGATTTGCAGTTAGGGATGATGCAGAAGTTCCTCCCGACGCAATTTCATCTTATCCCTTTTGGGGTGTGGTATCTCCTACAGGAGAACCTATACAAATGGTTACTTTTTTACGTAGTGATGTTCAGGATGGTTCAGTAACATTCCCATTATATGTTACTGCTATTGATGATACAGGTGAGGTTATGCCCTACAATAGTCCCGATGGTCAAACTCTAACAGTTCTTATGGATCAGATTCTTGGTGGTGCTGGTTCTGCAGCTATGGTAGATGGCAAGGTACGAATTCCTGTCACTATAAATGTTCCTGATCCAAGTAACTTACCAGAAGTTACTTTTGATAGTGTTGCAGTTACTACAGTAACTGCTGGCAGTCTAAGTACAGCAGATAGTCACGATACTAGTAAACTTAAATGTGAAATTCCAAAACCAGATCCTAGTGAACGTTTGGATGTAAATAAAATATTATTGTGTAACGTTCATACCGAAAAGCACTTACCCTAATGCTTCTAGTGTCTTTACCCATTTTAAAGCAAATTATAGTGGTAGTAGTCCACAGTTTTTTGACACACAAACTAGGTATAGAGCACCAAATCTCACAGTAGAAATCCCAATCCCCTTCTCTGAACCCGTTGAGTTTAATTTTAATTCATTACTAGGTATAGGAGAAACATTAGGTCCTTTAACGGTTAATTTCGCTCACAATGGTTATAATTCTGTTAGTGTAGCTGTTAGTCCAGGAAACACCATTCCTATTGAGGTTGTAGCAGGATTTGATTCTGAACTTTTCCAAAATCCTTTGCTTGGACCAGCTATAACTCTTATAACACTGCCTTCAGAATTTCCATCCTCAACTGAGGTAAAAGAAGTATTTGCAGTGGACGTGGGTCCTGTAGATAATACAGGGCCAGAGTATAGTTTCACTTTTATACCTGTAGCAGGTGACCACTTTTTAACTCCTAATAGCACAATTAAATTTATCGTGAGGGATTGCACTCATATTCGAATTAATGAAAGTGGAGATGAGGAAGAGGTAGAGGCAGTTCAATTTTGTGTAGAAGCCAAGGGAAACTTTGCAACAGCTAGGGATACATTACTGTTTTTTTCAGGTTTAGGACACCACCTTGAGGACCTTCTTTGGTATGACTTGACAAGTGATGTGTTTTCTCATTATGGGTTGGAACAGTTATTTTAGTTTACAAGTGGGAATTTAAAGGTAATTAATCACGAAGTTTACTAGGGTGTCTTGCATGGTTAAGTGTTAAATAGCTTAGCCATGCAAAATGTTACTTTTTCTCTAAACCTAGAGAAAAATCACTAAGGAGATCAGAAATTAAGGGATTTATACTCAGAAGTTTTACTATTTCTCTACTGCTATTAGCATTTGTCCAGTCTCAAGAGGATTTTAAGCAAGCTGTTTCAAAACTATATTTATGGTTTGGGAAAACCTTATGGCATTGCCTATAGTCCCAATGGGGATTTTCTAGTTAGTATTGGTAGCCGTGGCATAGTTCTTTGGGATACTCGTAATTATAAGCCTATTCCCCTTTTAGATATTACTGAGGATTCTGTTGTTATCCACAGTTCTGTGGTTTTTAATGCTGATGGGCGCACGGTACTAGTAGTAACTCAAAATGACAGTGTGTTTTCCTTAATATCCTTGGATATTTATAGTGGAAAACAAGAAATTCTTTTTGCTAGAGAGGCTTACACTAGACTATTAGATATAGATCAACAAGGAGATATTGTTGCTTTACAAAGTGAAAATCATGTTATAGAACTTTGGGATATCAAAGAGAAAGGATTAAAAGCTGTTTTAGCAGGGCATACTGATGTTATCCTTTCTGCAAAATTTACTCATAATGGACATAATTTAATTTCAACGGGCCTCGATGCTCCTATTCGTTTTTGGGACATTAATACAGCAAAACAAAAAGAGTTTTTTAGTGGAACCCTCAACAGTTCCCAGTATTGTTCCTACGAGTCTTAGTCCTGATAGGCTTATCCTAGCCTTAGCAAATAATGATAATACCATTGGGTTATGGAACATTACTGATGGTCAGTTAAAAACCACTTTAGTAGGGCATGAGGATTCTATTCTTAATATGGCTTTTTCGCCTGATGGGGGTATGCTTGCCTCTACCAGTATTAAGGGGAATCCCATCCTATGGGATATGGAAAGTGGTAAGCCAAAACCCGTTTTGCAAGCAGAAGGTTATAGATTTTCCTTCCTAATTTTTAGTCCTGACGGACATACATTGCTAACTAGGGGAAACAATGATTCTTTCGTGCTTTGGAATATGGATACTGGCAAACCTCAGCAAAAGCTCAGGGGCTATGGAGCAGTAAACGATACTGTACTTAGTTTTTGATGGTAAAAAGTTAATAGGAGTAGCTGATACCATAAGGATTTGGGATGTAAGAAGCAAGGAGCTTTTAACCACTTTACCAAGTGATTATCGGATAAACACCGTTGCTACAAGTCCAGATGGTTCTAAACTTGCTATTGGCAGCAATAATGAATTTATTGATTTTTCGAATCCTAAACCAAGACTAAAGCATGGAATTATCAGTCTTTGGGACTTAAAAACGAACCAACTACTGGGAAGCTTAAAGGACCATCGTAAAACGATAAATAGTTTGGCATTTAACCCAGATGGACTATTGCTTGCTTCAGGAAGTAAAGACAGCACTATCAAACTTTGGGATACTACGAGCCAGGAATTAAAGATGACTTTACTAGGACATGAAGATGAAGTAGAGAATGTTATTTTTAGTCCAGATGGACAAATGTTGGCTTCAGATAGCAAGGATAACACTATAAGGTTTTGGGACGTTGCTAGTGGAGAGTCTATAGCAGTTTTGCAAGGTCATGTTGGTGATCGTCATAGCATCACTTTTAGTCCAGATGGTTTTGTTACTAGCTTCAGCAGGGAATGATAAAGCAATTAAAATCTGGAACTTAGAGAGTTTTCAAGTTATAAGGACTATACCAACGAAAGAAAAAAATTTATTCAGTAGCTTTTTTATCTGATAGCTTCACATTAGCATCAGGTGGTAGAGTATCAATCAAACTTTGGGACATAAACACTGGTCAGACAAAGGTTATCTTGCACAATAAATATGGTTTTACTAAAGCCTTAGATGTAAGCTTAGATAGAAACCTTTTAGCAGCAATCACCCCTCCCTCTGGCTTAGTTCGCCTTTGGGACGTTAGGCAATGGATTAGTCCACCCTAGACATGCAATCTACCCTACTTAAGCAGTCAAAGAACTTAGTGGTTTTATCAATTAAAGCCTTTCTAGGGCAAAGTTGCCCTATTTTAATTTTAAAGAGTTTTGTAGTTGTATTCACACTACTAGCGTTTACCCAAGCCCAAGGTATAGATCGAGCAGGACAAAAACACTTATTTGATTTTGGCTATCTAATGGGAATGGTCTACGGTTCCCAAGGTAATATAATGGCTAGCTACGGATCAGCTGGGGTAGTTCTCTGGGATACCCAGAATTATACACCTGTTACCCTTTTAGAAAGTAAAGCAGTTGTTCATTCTGTGGCGTTTAGTCCTGATGGGTTCTTACTTGCTATAATGTCTAATGATGGTGTTAGTCTTTGGGATTTACCTGAAAGAAAACTCTTGCTAACTATTCCAAAGTTGAGTTGGGACAATTTAGAGATAGGTGATACTTCCCTTTTGTTTAGTCCTGATGGTTCTATATTAGCCATACTTTCCTATGCGGATTTAAGTTTGTGGATGTTGCCAGTGAGCAATTTATAGAAACTGATTTAGGTCTATTTAAAAGAGTGTAT
>CBDCWW010000021.1:0-61713 GCA_965223585.1 Trueperaceae bacterium | reverse complement strand
CTGGTAATACTGCTCCAATAATTCTTTACCATCTGCTGTAAGCCTAAAACGGCTAGCATGTATAAGCCTATAAAGACTCCTAAACTCATCAAAATCTCTGTCGTAAAAAAGTTGCAACAGGTCAAACTCTATATAACCTGCTTGGCTGGTATGGTAATAATCTCGTAATAGACGTACCATTAAACCATCAGTTAGTAAAGCCCACGTTTGTTCTTGCTCTAAATTTAGAAAACTTTGCAATAAAAGTTGAGGGCTTTTTGTGCCTCGAGCAGATGGTTTATCATCAAGACCTTGCTTTTTAGCAATAATGTGAATAATTGGAGCTTTTTCATCTGCCCAGCCACGGTGGCTAAGCTGAAACCCTTCACTTACACCTTTAATATGGGTAGCAGAACGCATGAATTGTGGGTCAAAGCCTAACTCACGCAAAAAAGGCAATATCCACTTACTGCGAAAATCTTGGGGTTCCATAGAGGGAAATTCTGCCCGAAGACCATCAAAACGTTGTTTTAGACTCTCCCAACTTTGACTTAAGCCTTCTTCAAAATCACTATGCTTTTTCCAATCAGCATTAAAGCTACCAGCATCAAAAGCAGGTAATTTACCAGCAGGTTGCTTACTGTTATGAATAAATTCGTTGCTGAGCAAATTACCAGATAATCTTATGGCATTAAAATCATGCATTAGTTTGGCTCCGGTAACACAATACTGAGGGCTATAACATCATGAGTTGCAGCTTCTACATCGCTAATGCCTTTTAACCATTTTGATTCTGCTGGATAGGTAGCTAGAAGTTGCTTACTAAGCTGTTCACGCTCTACTTTGATGCTAGCTGCCTCTTGTTCAACAGTGGTGTTCAATATTTTGTTTAAATTACTAATATTATGTGCTTTATCAATTAGCATCTGAATATTTTCATCACTAAAGTTACTTAAGCCTGTATCACCAGTTGTAAGTTGCTTTAGCAACTCCTCATCAGCTCTTTGCTCTGTCATTAAGTTGATTGCCACAGGAATTAATGACTCAATAAGTTGCTGGTTATCAGCTTGACCAATTCGGTAGCGTGCCCTTAAATAAAAGATAGCATGTGCTGGTGTGCCTTGGAGCAATTTACGCTTAAAAACTGCTGTTCTAGCAGTATTAAATTTGCCGTAGCTAATCCGCCTTAAATGATTTAGTAAACTAGTAACAATTGGATGAGCAATGTCTAGGTGGCTAACATCAGGATTCATAGCTGCCTTATCAACATCAAAAGTTATAGTGCCTAGATCTGACTCGAGCCCTAAAATAGGTTCTGCCCCAATTCTCTTAACGCTGTAGAGCTTCTCACCCTCTGATTTTACTTGCCAATTCAAGTAGCGAAAGCTATCAATTACTAAGCGCTCAATTTCTTCAGGGTTGCCTATACTTTCTTGTGAGGCTTTAAGGCGCTCTTCTACATCAGATAAGCTAAAATTGGCCTGACCATAAAAGCTCTCTTTTTCAAGTTTTTCAACTAAAACATTCTGGTCACTGTCCATTACTTCTTCTGTTTGGTCAAATAACCCCGGTTGCAAAAACTTCTGATTAATAAGATTATCACTAAAAAGTTCATCAATAAGGCTTTCTATATTGCGTTCATCACTAAAATAAGGTGGTAAAAAGCCATAGCTTTCACGAATACGCTGGGCTTTTTCAATAAGTTTACGAAAGACTACTAAATCAAAAGAACGCTCATTGATAAGTGTGCGAATTACTACTTCTTTCTCTGGTTGCTTGAAACGATCTACACGACCATTGCGCTGTTCTAAACGATTAGGATTCCAAGGCAACTCATAATGTACTAGTTGATTGGCAGCAAATTGTAGGTTTAAGCCTTCACTAATGGCATCAGTAGCAATAAGTACCGCCCGTTTTGAGTACTGAAAATTGCGTAAACGCTCAGCTCGAGCCTTATCTACTAATGAACCATCAATGGTGAAAATTTCTAAATCTTCTAGCTTAGCAAGCTCTTTTTCCAAGTACTTCACTGTATCAACATAACGACTAAAAACAATTGTTCTAGGGTAACGAGCTAAATGTGCTTGATCTATTAGCATATTTTTTAGAGCCTTAAATTTGCTATCAGAACCAATTTTCCATTTATTAACAGCTTCAAGCACTTCCTTTAAGAACCTAATCTCTTCTTTAAAAGACTCTATAGGCAAAAAGGTAAAATCATCTAACTGTGCTTCATTTTCACTATCTATACTATTGCCAGCATCGCCTCTGTCAAAAACACTTTGTTTTAGATCGTTGGCAGCTGTTTTGGAAACATAATCAGCATCTTCTAAGTTTTTTATTTTGTGCTCGAGTTTTTTAATGCGCTTGCGTAACGATTTCTTTAAGGCCTCTGGAGAACTCGTAGCTCGGCGCAAGAAGTGCATAACCATCCAGCGAGCAAGCACTGGAATATCTTTTATATCACGACCTTCAAAAACAAAACGTTGGTAGCTCTGAAAAGCTTGATAAACACGTAATTCAGGCTGGCTAGGCTCGATGAATATTTCTTTGCTATCCCTTTTAGGAAAAGGAGAAGCTTTATTTTCTTTTTCAAACCAGTCTTGTACATCGCTGCGGCGTCTTTGCACGACATGCCACTTAGCTTTTTCTCTATGAATTATAGGGTGGTCATAATCTCCTGAAATCAGGTTCAGACCACGTACAACATTATTACTTTCTTTCTCTTTACTTTCATCTAGCATACGCAACAAACTTGCAAAAGATGAAGTATAGCCATTATGAGGTGTAGCAGTAGCAAGGATTAAGTGCTTGCACAATTGTGCCAAGCTTTTTACAAAACTATAACGCTCTTTGTAACTAGTGGACCTAGATGTGCTAGGTGGTGCAGCAACTCCATGAGCCTCATCGACTATAACTAAATCCCAAGGTTGGTTAAGAATTAACCCCTTGACACTTTCCTGTTTAGCATAGTCAATGCTAACCACAATTCTGGAGAAAAATGTCCAAGGGTTAGCACCCGGTGGCAAACGTTTGCCAAGTTTTTTTATTTCAGGGGTGCTTAAGGACTCAAGCTGAATGTGAAAAAAGTGATCAAAGGCTTCTTGCCATTGTTCTTTTAGATTAGCAGGCGTCAAAACTAAAATTCGTTTAATTTGCTTGCGAGCTAGTAGTTCTAAGGTAATAAGGCCCGCTTCAATGGTTTTACCTAGACCCACGTCATCAGCTATAAGCAAGCGTACTTTGGGCATGTCTAACGCCATTAGAACAGGTACAAGTTGATAGTTGGTGGGGATGACTCGAGAGCGCTGCAAGCTCACCAGTGGTGCTGTGCTATGTATCATTGTCATACGAGCAGCACGCAAAAATAAGTTGTGCAGTATTGGATCACCAGCTTTAGATGGAGGCAACCCCATTTGCTTAATTTGAATGGCAGAACCTTCTAAGGGTAAAAAGAAGGTTTTGACTGAGGTATCAGGATTATCTAAGTTGGTAGCAGTTAAAGTTTTTGGTGTTGTGGCATCAACTCGCCACATAGTGCCTCGAGCTTTAATAAGCATACCGAGTTGGAATGGGTTAAACATCTAGGGTGTATTCTTGCACATACTTGATTCCCTGACAAAATTACTAATGTTCACCGTTAGTTAGTGCTCTGTCAACACTACTAATTTTCATTGAAGCAATTCCGATTTTTAGTTGTGACAAGGCATTAGGCTTAAATTATTTTGTATTACTTCTTTTACTGTACTCTGTACTCGAGCACTGAGCAACAACACCTAAATAGTATTGAACACCTAAATAGGGATCTAATCCTATACACTTCACTACTTTTATACTTGATAAACTCCCGTGCCACATTTATATACCTAAAATAAATAACTCTAAATTCAGATTGATTATTGCACCAAAAATGACTTTAAGTCAAATTTAATAGGCCAATTTGGGAAATAAACCAAATGTATATCCTAATTTGGGGTCATAAATATATTATAAGGACATTAACGTCTTTTAATTTTTTTAATAGGACAATATTGGGATTAAGTTCAATATTTTGCCACTTTTGGGGTATAATACTTTAAATTTGATAGGGTTTAGTGTTTAATACACGGGTCTAGAAACGATAATTCTTACCTTAATTATTATTGATAATAAGCAATTACACCTAATATTAAAAATGGGAACAAATAATGTCAAAGCCAAAACTCTAGAATCCAATTAGGACAAAGATTCGCTATAAACAATATAGGAGTACTAAGCTCAGGAGCAATCACTTCTCAATACATTTCCCCTGAGCTAATTCTAGACTTACTTTAAATCACCCATTTGATCGTCACACTGTAGTATGGCTTGGGTGAATTCCTTCCTGACAGAAACATTACAAATAAGCTAATCAATACCCCTAAATGATGTGGAAAGGTTTTACCAGTTGAATCGGAGTTCCATTAATCTCCGTTAACTCCTCACTCCACGCCATCTGATACAATTGTTTCAAATCTTTTTTGTCGTTATCTGTTAGCTCACTTTTGTTGCCATAATTCATAATGCTAAATGGTTTATGAGTTCCAAATATCTGACTCGGCCACGCAGTCTCGCTGATGTTGGCAAAAAAGTGTCTTAGTCCAAAAATATGACCAATTTCATGGGCAAGAGTATCAATTTGCTCTTTCCTGCTCTGGGTAAACATTTTAGGATACAGTACTAATTCGTGACGACCAGCGTCGGGAAAGAAAGCCTTTGCTAAAACGCATCCGTTGGTATTACAACGATCAGCCCCTCTCATTACTATCTCGAAGTCATATGAATCATCTCGCTGGGAAAATTTGACAGGTACTGCATCGCCCCAAGCCAAAAGGGCATCACCCAATAGTATCTTAATAGCTGTTTTAGCAGCCTCCATATCCTCAAAGAAATTCATGGAGTGTTCTTGAAATCGCCACCGCAATGTCATGTCTTTTGCCCACAGCGGAATAAATCCTTCTGACGCATCAACGACAATCTCCGCTGGATCTAAATTTCTTGGTGTAGCGTATCCTCGAGTATCAGTGTCACAAATAACACCATTTCCAAAGATATGTATTTGAGACTTGGCTTGGAGGAGTGCATCTTCTGTTTTTCTGGGCTGAAATGGACTAGATTGATACCCTGATTGGTTTGTTGTATTAGTTTGTTCCATAGTAAAACTCCTTGTCACATTGATTAAGCTAATTATTACTTACCTGAACCTATCAAAAGTCCTTTCCCACCAACTAGGAACATTGACTTGGGGCTCATAAGTATCTATTCTAGCTCTTATATCAGTTATATCCCAACCAGTAATATTGGCTAAAGTTTGTGCTTCACGATCTTGGCGCTCTCTTACATTACGAACATAGTCTTTGCCTGAATCACAAGTAATATCACCTTTAAAGGGACGTTGCAAAATATAGCGGCCTTGAAAATTTTCACGGTTGTCAGTTACTTCAAACATCAAATCTTCAGGGTGTGTTTCGCTAGTGTAGCGCAAATGTAAGCGGGTCAAATAAACGTTTGGTGCACCAAAATTGTCATACTCACTAAGCCAAAAAACTCCTGCTCCTCTTAGCTCTTCTTCAGAAAGAGGATCAGCAGCACAAGGATCACACCATGCCATATCCCAAGCATATTCTAAGAAAATCATACTTTCCCCTTCTCGCTCGTAACCATGCTGGAACATAGTAGTGTAGAAATCTCCAAAATCGTCTTCAACAAACTCAGGTATATTTAAGTCACTTGGTATGTTTACTGTACGATAATTACTAGTAGTTACACGACCTTCTGGAGAGAGCATAAAGATAACTAAATCCTGAGGACCATTAGCATTGATAGTCCCAAGTTGTATAGGCAACATGAAATTCCCTGACTCAAAAGCCATCATAAGAGGGCGCAAGAAAACCTGCCCACCACTTTCAAAAGTCTCTAAATTAACCTTAGCAACAAAAAACTTCATTTCTTGTTTTATATAGCTGTTAAAGGCTGTGGCAGCACCTTCAGGAATGTTGTAGTCATTCTCGAGTAGCCAAGTTTCTAAACCAGAGGATTCTTCGGCACTAAGAATAAGGATATCGTACTCACCAACACTAAATTCTGCTTCAATAGTAACTCCTAGAGCATTAGCTCTATTCCTAAATCCTTCCCCACTTTCCTCAACGCTTGATTTAACTGCTGAGTCCTCGAGAAAGTCATATTCATACTCAAAACAAGGATCTTCATCAAAGTATTCAACTAGTCTAGGAGCGCTGTAGGCATCAATCCTATCAATAATAGCAGGGTCACCAACTTGAATTTGCCCCTCTTCTAACACAGTAGGCACAGGCACTACTAGAGCAAATTCACTAACATCACCCTTAAAATCATTGGCCATTGTCAAGATCGTCCTATCACCATCTCGAGCAATAATGACTTTAGAGGCTTCATTAAAAAGGTCAGCATCGGCCTTAGAAACATAGAAACCACAAAATGCTTGCACACTGCCAAGAACAATCAAGACAGTTGCTAAAAAAAGCTTAAGTATCTTTATCATAAGAACCTCCTAAAGATAATTCGAGGTGTTTGCCTCTTGGCTAACTTTACACAAAGTCTTAATCACTTGGCTAGGTCTGTAGGAAATCTATATATCTTGCTAAAGTTGTATAGATTCGCATATTTTGAGAAGATAGGGGGATGGCATCTTATCTTGAGGTTAAGGTACTTGTTGAAATGCTTAAGGAACCAAGAGAGAAGCACTATGGTAATGCCTTAAGGAAAACCTTAGATATTCCTTCTGGTAGTTTATACCCTTTACTAATGCGTTTAGAAGCAAAGGGGCATTTGGACAGTGCTTTTGAAGAAAATCCTCGCCTGAAACGTGGAGAAAGACATTATTACTGGTTTACGTCCCAAGGACTTGATTACGCTATGAAAACTTGCCGTTCTTTATGCCAAGAAATATGTGAAGCACTCTCAGATTGGGAGAGGTACTCTTCGGAGGGAAGTTAATGCTAGCTAAGTTTATTATCCGTATAACAGTCTTGGGCTTGCCAAAAGATATAAGGCAAAAGTATTTGCGGGCTTGGTTAGCGGAACTCGAGCAAATAAACCAAGAAGCCCCTAAAGAATGTTGGGCCTTTGCAACAAGTCTATTTTGGAACATACCCAAAATGCGCAAGATTGAAACAAAAAAGTCTCCAACAATTAGGAAAACTGTGGGGAGGCTTCTGCTGACTAGCTCAACCATAGCAGCAGTGTTAGTGATATTAGTTCAGTGGTCATCTCCTCCCACACCTATTTTCCCTAAACCTAACCAAGGTAAATTGCAAGATACCTTAGATTCTGTAAAAGCAGAAGAAAATAACTTAGGGCCTATAAATGAAATTGCTTCAGATGTTGAGGATAACCTGAGTGTTTTGGGGCGGGCAGAAGCATTAGAAAGTGATGAAGAACTACCATCCCTTTCTGCTGATACTGGAATTGCCGCTAAACCTTCAGCACCCTCTTTAGAGGAGTTAGAAGTAGTAGTTCCTACAAAACCTGATATTAGGGCAAATGGTTCTTTCGCTCGAGCAACTATATCAAATGAAGAATCTGAAGAAGAGCCCTTATCAGAAATGACAACCCCTGTACCACCACCTGCAATAACTCAAACCTCACCAGAATCTCATGCTAGATCACCTGTTTCAGGGTATACCTCAATTGAACAAGAACAAGCTAATGAAGAAATTTTTCCTGAAGGGCCTAGCGCTCTCAGTGATTTAGAGTTGGACTTAGGATATATGTTTGATTCTGTCCAAAGTGAGTCAGAAACTAGTGATGAGGGAATCCCAACTGAAGAGCCTACTACTACCTCTAATATAGAAGCTTTAGAAATGACAGGCGTACGTGATGATTTAGAGTTAGGAGCCAATCAGGACTCACAAGATACGCTCAGTGGTATTCAAAGCCAGCCAGAAAATAGAGAAGAAGCTCTTGCTGAAGAATTTTTTGCGCTCGAGGCAAATCCTTTGGAAAGGCAACTTGAAGATACTGATGGGCAAGTGCTTTCAGTAGGAGAAGCCAAGCAAAAAGAAATGGCTTTGGAGGAAAGTTTACGTAAATTAGCTCAGGGTTACTTAGTAAGTAAAAAGATTTCTGAAAAAGAAGCTGCTGAGTTTGTTGAGATTTTGAGTGAGTTGCTCGAGCTTGATAAAAAGACAACTAAAAACTATTTAGACGACCTCCTTAGGCAAATTCGCTAATTTGCTTAACCAGTTTTATCATTTCATATAATTTACCCTCGAAAACGTTCAGAATGACATCTTATTATACAAAAGGCAAAAAAGGACCTGTCCAAAGAGTAGTTGTATTTGGAAACTCTGGTTCTGGGAAATCTACCATGGCTAAAAAGTTGGTAAAAGAACATGGCTTAGTTCATTTAGATCTTGACACATTGGCTTGGGAGCCTAATCAACCTATAAGAAAGCCCTTTGAGGATAGTAAACGTAATCTTTTAGAATTTATTGCACATAATACCAGTTGGGTTATTGAAGGGTGCTATTCTAGCTTGCTAGCTGTTGCTGCTGAAAGTTGTACTGAGCTAAGATTTCTCAACCCCGGAGTTGATAAATGTATAAAAAATTGCTTAGCTCGCCCTTGGGAACCTCACAAATATCCATCACCTGAAGCACAAAATAAAAATCTGCAAATGTTATTGGAGTGGGTAAGAAAATACGAGACAAGAGATGATGAATTTTCTCTAAGTGCACACAGAAAACTCTTTAACAATTTTAAAAGAAAGAAAGTAGAGTACTTATTATCTTGATTGGGTTATCATGTTCAAATCTTTATGGTACTTATAGCAATCATTATATTTTGGCTTAACTTTATATGCCTAGCTGTTGCTCAACCTACCAGCAAGCTCTTATTAAAGGCTGCCTTTCATTTTCAGCTCATTGAAATTCCCGTTCTTTTTATCACTGTTACTTTTGCTGTGTTAGCAGCCACTTTATTAAGATCTACAAAACAAGTAGTTGACATCAGGAAAATTTCTAGGGGTATGTTTGCACTTGCTGTTGGCTATATAATTATGGGCATTGGACATCTTGTTATGCAGGCAAATAGGTTATTCAGTATTGATGTATTTGACTCTTTATTTGGAAATGCTGGAGGTCCAATTGCTTGGTATACCACACTTGTATTTATTTGGATTAGTTCTTCTCTTGGTTTTTATTGGATAATTCAATCATCTATCCAAGCTCAGGTTCATCAGCAAATAAATACCTTGCAACAAAAGAATCAGAAGCTTACTAAAAAAGCATATCATGATCAATTAACAGGAGCATATAATCGATATGCCTTTGAAAAAATAGCAAAGAAGCAACGCATTCTAGCTCGCCAATCAAAAGAACCACTATCACTACTAGTTCTAGATATTGACCATTTTAAAAAAATAAATGATTCCTATGGGCATTTTGTAGGGGATGTTATCTTACAAGAATGTGTTTCTTTAATGAAAAAGTCTTTGAGAAAAACTAACTTCTTGGCTCGTATGGGAGGAGAAGAGTTTTGTATTTTACTACCTAGCACTGAAAAATCTGAAGCACTCACTATAGCAGAGCGTATTCGTACAACAATAGAAAAGCACGAATTCATATGTAAAGATAATGTAATTAAAATCACTATCAGTATTGGTGTTTCAGAATTTGATATAGATGGACAAACCATTAAGAAAACAATAGAAAAAGCAGATTCTGCGCTTTACTATGCAAAAACTACTGGAAGGAACAAAGTTGAGATTGCCTAGAATTATAGAGTTTAGTAAGGGTTGTTTGTGAGCTATGATTTTTTCTTAAAGTGCCAACAAAAGAAATTTACTAAATCCTGTGAGTAAACCCGATTCTTCTCCCCACCCACTTTTAGAAAGTTTAAATAGCCAGCAGCAGCAAGCTGTTTTACACTTTGAGGGTTCTGCTCTTGTTCTAGCAGGCGCTGGCTCCGGCAAGACTCGTACTGTAGTACAAAGAATTGCCTATTTAATGGCTGAGCAAGGCATTTATCCAAATGAAATCTTGGCAGTAACCTTTACTAATAAAGCAGCAAGCGAATTAAAAGAGCGAGTGGAAAGTTTAATAGGTGAAAGTGCTCGAGACCTATGGGTAAGCACCTTTCACTCAGCTTGTCTTAGGGTTTTACGCATTTATGGTGAGGCTATTGACTTAACTCCCGGTTTTGTAATTTATGATGATAGTGATCAGCTAGACCTACTTAAAGAAATTATTGCTGGAATTGACGGCTTGAAGGAAACTAATCCAAGAGTGTTGCGTAGCCTTATAGATAAAGCTAAGTCAAACTTATGGACACCTGAAGTGTTCTTGCAACAGGCTGATAATGTGAGTGGCAAGATTTTAGGTACTAGTATTGCATTTCTTGCTGAAGGTTATAAAACTTATCAGAGACGACTTAAGCAAGCTAACGCAGTTGATTTTAATGATATTTTAGGACACACTGTAAAGCTCTTTGATAATCATCCTGAGGTGCTCGAGAAAGTCCAAGAAAGAGCAAAGTTCATCCATATTGACGAGTATCAAGATACAAATGCTGTACAGTATAAATTAACTAAGCAGTTGGCCAGTGGATTTGGTAACCTAATGGTGGTAGGGGATCCAGATCAGTGCTTGCCTCTGGGTACACGTATTTATACTCCTAAAGGTTGTACATCTATAGAGAGTTTGCAAGTGGGAAATGAAGTTCTTGCTACTGGGGGGGGCAAAGAACTTACTACTGGTAAGATCATACACATTAAACAGGGACACTTTAAAGGTGATTTGTGGCAAATAAAAGCTAATCAGCACATCCTAAGAGGTACACCACATCATATAACGCTTGCACGCAACGTTCCTCAAGAAAACAGATTTTATGTTTACCTTATGTATCGCAAAGATAGGGGTTACCGCATTGGTTACACTAAGGGGTTGCGACGAGGAGATGAGGGAAAAGAACAGCCCGGTTTTATTGTGCGGATGAATCAGGAGCATGCAGATAAGCTTTGGATTTTGCATAGTTGCAATGATATTCCTACAGCAAAGTATTGGGAAGCCTTTTTTGCTGCTAAATATAATTTGCCCACTACTTGTTTTCATGGATTGGGTAGAAACTTAGCGCTTGATGACAAACTTATTAAACGTTTATATAGCGAGCTAGATACAGCCTCTGCAGCCAAACAATTGATGTATAAGCTGTGGCTACACCCCGATTTTCCACATTATCGCCCCCCAAATAATTTACAGCGGCAAAGTATCAATTTGATCATGTATCAAGACTTTAGGCACGGTGAGGTTGGTTACCATCGTGTGCAATGGTCTTCTGTTCGAGAAGATATAGCCATGTGTTTAGAAAATGCTGGTTATCCTGTTCGGCACAATGGTCGAGGTGGTTACTGCATTGAAATAAGTCGGAAAGGTTATTTGGAAGCCCTCGAGTTCACAAAAAGAGTATCTGAAGTTGGTAACCTAACAATCAATCGTAAGGCTCAAGTTAATGGACAAGTATATCAATTTACACCTTTATCACACTTACACTCGGGCATGAAGATACTGGTGGAGAAAAATCACCAGCTTGTCGAAGTACCTGTTGATGAGGTGACCCAAACAGCCTATGATGGTCCAGTATTTGACCTCGAGGTTGACCCAACACACACATATTTAGCCGAAGGTATGTTGGTTCATAACAGTGTTTACTCCTTTCGGGGTGCTGATGTACGTAATATCTTGGATTTTCAACGTGACTACCCCAAAGCAACAGTTTATCGTTTAGAACTTAACTACCGCAGTGTTGGCAACGTATTAAATGTAGCTAATGCTGTTATTACTCATAATGAAGCTCGCTTAGACAAAGTCCTTAAACCTGTAAAAGGCCTTGGTGAAAGTGTCAAGATTTATCGTGCTAAAGATAATAGAATTGAAGCAGACTTTGTAGCTAGGCAAATTGAAAACCTCATGGCTAAGAATGATTATCAGTATGATGATTTTGCTGTGCTTTACCGTACTAATGCTCAGTCTCGAGTACTAGAAGATGCTCTAAGACGTAGAGGTATACCTAACAAAATTGTTGGTGGAGTAGGGTTTTATGATCGGCGTGAGGTAAAAGACATTCTAAGTTACATTAGAGCTGCCATAAACCCTGCAGACGATATATCGTGGCGGCGCATCCTCAACCGCCCTAAGCGAGGTATTGGTAAAACTAGTGAAGGCAAACTACTTTCTTGGGCAGAATTAGGTGGCTATAGCTTTTCTTATACTTTGTCCCAAGCCACAGAAATCCTTCAAGGTTCTGCAACAGCAAACCGAATTGCTGAGTTTTTAACATTAATGGCAGATTTTAAAGAAATGGCTCAAACAAGGCCAGCAAAGGAATTCTTGGCAGCTATAATTGATCAATCAGGTTACAAGCAAGCTCTAAAAGACGAGGACAATGCCGAAGCCCAAACACGCTTAGAAAACTTGAATGAACTTTTTAATGCTGTGAGTGAATGGCAAGAAGAAATGGGAGGTAATATTGAAGAATTTCTAGACGAAGCTTCACTTCTGGCTAGTGTTGATGACAGAGCTGTTAAAGCAAACAATCAAAATAAAGAGCTTGACGAAACTGTCACACTTATGACTTTACATAATGCCAAAGGCTTAGAATTTCCAGTAGTTTTTTTAGTAGGTCTCGAGGAAAATTTAATCCCTCACCGTTCTTCACTAAGCTCTTTGTCAGAAATAGAGGAGGAACGTAGGCTTCTTTATGTTGGTATTACTAGGGCAAAAGAGGAGCTTCTTTTAGTGCATTGCGAAACAAGGCAAGCTTTTGGGAATACAGAACACATGCGCCCCAGCCGTTTCTTAGAAGACATCCCCAAAGATATGTTGATAGAAATTGATGTTTTGGGTCAGCTTATAAAATTAGATGAGCTTAATAGGCATAGTCGTACTGTTTGGCAGCCTCGAGCTTCAATACAAAGCAATAAATCAAGTGAAAATAACAAAGAAAAGCCCAACTTTCGCGGCGGTGAGAAAGTTGAGCATCCTCGTTTTGGTAAAGGTATGGTGGTAGGGGTTAGTGGGAGTGGGGAAAAAATAGAGATAACTGTATCGTTTACAGAAGCAGGCATTAAAAGGCTTATGCTTAGATATGCAAATTTAAGTTTGGAATAAGATCCAGTCAAATAAACGCCGCCATATGTTTTTGTTTTTAGGTTGTGACTCACTAGCTTGATTATTGGTAATTCTCTTTGAGGGTACCGTGGAATCAGAGGAACTAGACTCATTAACATATGATTTACTAGTCACTGAATCTTTGGTTTCTACTTCGGCTGCTGCTAACTTCATTTCAGAAGAAATTGCCGTGTAAGCATTAATCCACGCCTTTTCAACCTCAATTGTCCAATCATCAGCAAGGATTTGCCTAAAGGTATAGATAAGCGCTTGTCCTACCACATCATAGTGAGCTTCCATAGCTCCATAACCAACATGACGTTGTCCTAAACCTCGTAATATAGGACGAATTTCATCCATTCTCCCTAAAGAACGTACAGTTGTATTAAGAGCAGACTTCAATTTGAGAGCTTGAGATTTTATATCTTCCCTAAAGAGAGACTTCGCTTCTGGAGCAATTAAAAACAAGTTAGCATAGAACTTTTCTGAAATTTCTTCAACCTCAGATGACATTTTTTGCCAAGTTTCTTGAACAATTTCAATATCTTTAGTTTCCATAATATAAACCTTTGTTTTTCCTAAAGCTCAGTTAGTATAGGTATAATGAGCAGAGGCAAATGTCATTCTTGTTAAGGAAAGTTTTGCCACTTAGCCTAAAGATTAAATCAACTACTCTTACAAAATTCGTACATAAGCGGGAGCGTAAAAGTTTTTGTGAATTATTTTGGCATAGTTAGCACCTAATAACCTAATAAGTAGTCATTCGACTTGTTCAGAAATAAGCTTGTGTACATCATGAAATGCATGATTGTTCAATTTAAAATTGATAGAATGCATGATGTGACAACCAAACTTTGATAAACGTATTGGTTTCTTGTCTAATGAATTAACTATTTAGTGCATTATTTTGTTTCCGAACAACTCTATTTATCAGCATAATAGAATCCCTACTGATCTCTAGGAACTTTAACAAAGACTCACAAGTATTTATGTCTAGATACTTAAATGATTGACAAATGTACAATTTTCTGTCTAATGCGTTAAGTATTTAGGGCATTAATTTCAATTTTGAAAAACGCCACTTATGCTATTGTTGCATTTACAGGTAACGTTTGGTTTTAAGTCGTTTTTACTATTTTAGAGTCATGTAAGTCGCCTTAAAAATAGCTTCCAATGTACAGGAAATTTATTTTTATAGTATTGGTCTTTTTCTGGTCTGTGACGGCCATTTTAGACATTGCTTATTCACAAATTGACAATACAGATAGTTTACTTACTGATTTTGGTAAAGATGTTTCATCTTATAAACAAATACTAGAGAAACTTGCCTCAGAAGTTGCCACTCACAAACAGTGGTTCAAAAACTACCAATCTCAACTTTTGTCTGAAGGAAATGGAGAGTTAGAAGATCTACTTAATAAGCAACTAAATGAGGTTTGGCAAGAAATTGAAAGACTCGAGCCCCTAACCACCACAGGCTGGCTTGACGTTCTATCGAGTCAAGATACCACCACCTGAGGTGGTGGCTTATTTTATTGCCCCTAGAAGGTGGCATGTTACATCTACCTTAACCCTCCTTTCCCTAACCTACATTTATTCCTCTTCCTGTTCCTTCTCTTTCTCCTTTTTCTCTTGCCATTTCACATACTTCCTTATCTTTTCTTCATCCAATCCTACTGTACTTATGCAATACCCTCTACTCCACAAATGCCTTCCCCAATACCGCTTCCCTAACTGTTCGTATCTCTCAAACATTCTTAACGCTAACTTCCCTTTCAAGTATCCCATTATGTCTGACAAGCTATACTTTGGCGCTACAGACATCACCAGATGAACATGATCCTCCTGTACATTTAATTCCATTACTTCTACTCCGTCCTTGTATCCTAGCAACTGATAAACAGCATTACTTACGTAATCTCCTATCTCTCCTTTCAATATCTTATATCTATACTTTGGACAAAACACCACGTGATACTTACATTCGTATATAGAATGTGACAACTTCTTAAATCTTTTATTATTATTCATGTGTACCTCCAGAATTTCACCTTCTAGGGAGGTACATTTTTACCCAACTTTACTACTCGACTGGTAAAACCCCTAATTGCACCACTACCATAGGTAGTGGTTTAGCAGAAGCTAATCAAAAAGAACCTCAGATTGATTTAGAAAATAGTGGTTTGGAACTAACCCAGAGCCCTCCTGAGCATTGGCTTGATTATGCTGAGGCCAAAGGTTCGCCTATAGCTATTTTCCAGTGGCCAGATGGTAAAAAATCGCTAGCATTATTTGAACACATAGCAAAAGCAAAGCGAGATGCAGAAAAAGATGTAGACATAGGACCTCAAATCCTTGTCCCTGCCTATAACTTTGAAGATTTGGATGAATCTATGCTAGATAAAGAGGAAATAGAGGAATCCATTGCTACTTCTCTGTTAGATACCTTGCAAAGAGCATTGGCTTTTTGGCCCGATCAAAACTCTTTTCAAGTAGTTATGCCTCATGAGGAAAGTCCTAGGCACTATAGCCAAGATCCTCCTTCTCAAATACAGTCTGATTCTTTGGGAGTGATTGAGGTAACAAGGCAGATAGACAATACAAAAATCAAGTATTACTATGTAAAGCCTCAGTAACACGGACTAACTAATAAGGCACCGCTATAGTTATTTAGCTATTTTATGAAAATATAACTTTGGTGAGGGGAAAGCTATTGGCACAATTTATTGTATTCACAGTTTATGGTTTTATGTATTGATCCCAATTAAATGTCACAATTGATATATGTCATCCTCACATAAATTTGGCGGCAATTGGACTGAAGAAAAATTAGAACGCATTCGTAAATACTTATCAGCCTATACAAAAATTTTTACAGGAAATCTAGGAGCATCATTTTTCACCACCTATTACGTAGATGCCTTCGCTGGCACAGGCTATAGAGATCCTGAAGATGAAAAAGACAAAAAGGCTGAAGAAAATACACAAACTCCTCTTCTTGAGGCGTCTAAAATGTTGGAAAGTGATGCAGAATCACTGAAAAAAGGTAGCGCTCGTGTTGCCTTAGAAATTGAACCCTCTTTCGATAACTATGTTTTCATAGAAAAACAAGCAGATTTTATTGCCTCATTAAACGATCTAAAAACCGAATTCCCTGATAAGAAAATTAGCCTTTTACAAGGTGACGCCAACAAAAGTTTAAAAGCTTGGATTGAAGAAAGAAATTGGTCTAAATCACGTGCTGTAGTTTTTCTTGATCCCTACGGTATGCATGTTGATTGGAGTACTATTAAAACTATTGGTGAGACTAAAGCAATTGACCTTTGGATTTTGTTCCCCCTTGCTCAAGCAGTCAATAGGCTTTTGACAAAAGATAAGTTGCCTATGGATAGCTGGAGTGCTAAGCTAGACAAATTTTTTGGGATAGATGATTGGCGCGAGGCCTTCTATCGTCGTAGCAAAAACGAACAACTTTCTCTGTTTGGTAATGAAGATATTACATATAAAAAGGAAGCAGATTTTGACGCTATAGGTAAATATTTTGTTAAACGCCTTAAAACTGTTTTTGCAAAAGTAGCTGATAATCCATTGCCACTTTTTAATTCACGGAACTCACCTCTTTTTCTATTATGTTTTGCATCTGCTAATCCAAAAGGCTCAAAAACAGCTGTTAAGATCGCTCAAGATATTCTAAGCAGGTAGTTTAAGCCATTTGCAGTACTCTTGGCATATCATCGTAAGTGCGACCATCAAGTAATCTACCCTTAGATTTAGGTCTGAAACCACCCCACTGCTTATGAAAAAAAGCTACATTTGCTTCTTGGCACTGATTACGTATTGAACGTACCCATTCTTCTTTAATAGGACGATAATTCGGACCAGATTCTCCCCCTGTAATAACCCAATGGATACCTTTTAAGTTAAGCTTTAACGGCCCTAAAAGGGGTTCACAAGATAAAAAGCGAACCTCAGCTGGGACTTTTCTTAAGTAGTCAACACGGTGAACATATTTTTGATTCTCAACTGATACTCCAACCCAAATGTTTTGCGCCCAACATAATCTAGGTGATAACTCAACTAAGCGCTCATGTCGCTTAGTCAGAATTTGGAAAATGTGGTTTGGACATTCTTCCATTACACTAAAAACTTGCTGAAGAAAATCAAATGGCATTGATTCATGGAAGAGGTCACTCATAGAGTTAACAAATATCTTGCTTGGTTTTCGCCATCTTTTAGGTTCTGTAAGTCTTTTAGGATGTAGAGTAAATTCAAAACCATTTTGGAATGTGCCTGAAAAACGCTTTGTAATTGCCTCTGCATAGCAATTTTTACAACCCGGGCTAACTTTATTACAGCCTGTTGTTGGATTCCATGTCTTATCAGTCCATTCAATACCTGTACTGCTGCTAGGCATGTCAACACTCCTTCATATTCAAGTATTTTAGTACTACAAAATTTAAATAACCTTCATGTCTGACATAGATAAAGTCTATTGATAGCCAAAGGAAAGCAATGTATAAAAAATGTGCTCTCTATGGCTTTTTGTGCTATCTAATAAATAACACTATCTACCATATAACTTCTACACCTTAAATAATAAGGTAATTTATTATTATAAAGCATAGGTACAACTTATACAAACATACATCACCTATCCTTAATAAAGCCACTAGAGTTGTTCCTATTTAAGCAGAATAGTGTGCTACAATGAGAATATGACTATTAACCTAGATAACGACCGACAGATAAGAGCTTTACTAGGGTTAGACAAAGATAAGTTTTTAGAACTTTTAGAAGCATTTAGGAAAATATTTGAGCAGCAGCAACAAGAAGAATATGAGAAAGGCAAAGAAGAAGGATCAAGGCAGCGCAAACCGGGTGGAGGTAGAAAAGGTAAGCTTCCAACTTATACTGACAAGCTTTTTTTCGTCTTATTCTATCTCAAAAACTATCCAACTTTTGATGTTTTAGGAGCAACTTTCAACATGGATCGTTCAAAAGCTTGTGAGAATTTACATAAGCTTTTGCCAATACTGCAAAAAACTTTGAAGCATTTGGGAGTACTACCCGATAGAGAATATGGGAGTGCTGAAGAACTTAGAAAGGCAATGGAGGAAGTAGGGCAAATACTAATAGATGCAACAGAAAGGGCCCATAATCGTCCTACAGATAATGAGAAGCAAAAAGAGTTTTATAGTGGGAAGAAAAAGGCACACACGGTTAAAAACACAGTATTTAGTAAGTTAGATAGAGAGGTATTGTATGTAGGAAGGACATTTACAGGAAGAAATCATGATTACGGGATGTTCAAACAAGAGTTTAGGAAAGGTGAACGGTGGTTAGAAGGAATAAAAGCAGGATTAGACCTAGGTTACAAAGGGATCAAAAAGGATTATCAGGGAGGGGAAATAGAAATACCGCATAAGAAGCCAAGGAAGAGTAAGAACAACCCTAATCCACAACTAACAGAAAAGCAAAAGGCAGAAAATAGAGTCTTAAGTAGAGTACGAATAAGAGTAGAGCATGCCATAGGAGGAATAAAAAGATATCGAATTCTGGTGCATAAGTTTAGAAATAGAGTGAAGGGGATGTTTGATGATGTGATAGGCATTTGCGCTGGTTTATGGAACCTTTTTATACTCTAGGAACTATTGAGCTATGATTATATTCTCTAAGATCCTGCTAGGAAACAATTATTATTAATAAGGAACAACTCTAATAACTAAATGCTATAATTTACCTGTTCAAAAAGTGTCCAGCAGCTTCCCTTTTCATGATCTTGCTGACTTTATTCTAAGATTTTTTAACTAGCCTCTTTCCTCGAGCCAAACCAGTTTATCCCCTTCTTTAATATGATGATGCTTAGAAACATCAGCTTTTTTGATAATTATAGTATTATGTTGACATAAAAGAAAGTTGTCAAATGAGTACAAACATGTTAACAACAGAAACTTCACCAACCACTAGGAAAAATAAGCAGGTTTTACCGCTAAATAATGGTGATAGAATGAGCCGTAATGAATTTGAACTTCGTTACACAGCAATGCCAAACGTCAAAAAAGCTGAGCTTATTGAAGGAGTTGTTTACATGCCTTCACCCGTTAGGTATAAAAGCCATGGTGAACCTCATGGTCATGTGCTTACATGGTTAGGAGTTTATGCTGCTTTTACTCCTTATGTAGCTATAGCTGATAATGCTACTGTGCGTCTAGACCTAGAAAATGAACCACAGCCAGATGTTTGCTTGCGCATAGAGGAAACAGCAGGGGGATTATCTAGTATCAGTAAAGATGATTATATAGAAGGGCCACCAGAATTAGTAGTAGAAATTGCTGCTAGTAGTGCTGCTTATGACTTACATGATAAATTAAGAGCCTACAAACGCAATGGTGTTTTAGAATATCTTGTTTGGCGAGTAGAAAATGAGGCTTTTGACTGGTTTGTGCTTATAGAAGGCAATTACAGAGCCTTGCAAATGAATGAGCAGGGGAATATAACAAGCCCAAACTTTGCAGGTCTAACATTAAATGTACCTGCACTGTTATCAAACGATTTAGCAAAAGTGATTGATACTGTTCAAGCAAGCATAAAAACAAAGAAGCATGAAGATTTTGTTGAAAGTCTTATAAGACAAGCTGAGTAATCCCATAACTATCTTATTTTGACTGAACTGTGATTTGTCTAGCTTTGTTTTTTCACATCGTCTTGAATTTTTAGCTAGCTTGATTGTTAATAAAGGTGATATTTACTTATGAATGGCAGGCCAAGCACGTAAAGATAATAGGGGACTGGGAGGTGTTGTGTGTGTGAGCTAAGATATAGATTTGATAATCTGGCAGCTCGAGTTGATGAAACCCTCTAAGCAGTTTTTTGCCTTTTGGCTTGTTCTAAAATTAACTCAGGGTCATCTATATTGTTATCATCAAGATAAAGAGCAACAACATCACTACCGGGAACTACAAACATAATTTCTAAAAGCACATTTTCCAAAATCGCCCTTAATCCCCTTGCTCCCGTACCTCTATCCTTAGCACGCTTAGCAAACTCATAAAGGGCAGCTTCACTAAAGTTTAACTCAATACCCTCGAGTCTAAAAATTTCTTTGTACTCTTTGATAATAGCATTCTTAGGCTTTGTGAGTACATCCATAAGAGCATCAATGCTAAGCTCGTTTAAACTAGCAATCACTGGCAAACGCCCTATAAGCTCAGGTATCAATCCATACTTCATTAAATCATCAGGGGCTATTTCACTAATACTGATAGTTTCCTCAGGCAGTATCTTGCTATTGAAACCCACTTTAGACACATTAACACGGTTGTGAATCAACTCTGACAAACCTTCAAACGCACCCCCACAAATAAAGAGAATATTACTTGTGTCTATAGAAATGAGTTCTTGCTGAGGATGTTTTCGTCCACCCTGAGGAGGCACTTGGCAAACTGTGCCTTCAATAATTTTTAAAAGAGCTTGTTGTACACCCTCTCCTGAAACATCACGGGTTATGCTACGACTCTCACTTTTACGAGCAATCTTATCAATTTCATCAATATAGATAATACCTTGTTCAGCAGAATCCAAATCATATTCAGCAGTCTGTAGGAGCCTAACAATTATGTTTTCTACATCATCACCTACATAGCCAGCTTCTGTTAGCGTAGTAGCATCAGCAATAGCAAAAGGAACTTGAAGCATTTTAGCTAAGGTTTGAGCCAATAAAGTCTTGCCAGTGCCACTTGGCCCAATCATAAGGATGTTAGCTTTTTGTAAATCAGAATCGGGATACTGTAAGCGCTTATAGTGATTATAAACCGCTACTGCAAGAGTTTTCTTAGCTTCTTCTTGTTCTATAACATAGTTATCTAACTTGGCCTTAATTTCACGTGGTGGTGGCAAACGCTTTAACTTGCTGACCTTTTTGCTTTTGTTAGCATGCTCGAGTATGTCTGAAATGCGTGACACACAATCATCACAAATATGAGTCACACCATTTTCAGCAGCAACTAAATGCTTAACTTCAGAAGGTATACGATTACAAAAACTACAACGAGGTTGAGGCATACTAATTTCCTTTAGTAATTTTGAAATCACCTTTACTGCGAGGTTCAACTACTTGGTCAATTATACCATACTCTAGTGATTCTTGAGCGGTCATATAGTTATTGCGATCAACATCCTTTTCAAGAATATCAAGTGACTTGCCTGTGTGTCGTGACATAATCTCTAAGAAAGTCTTCTTCGTACGTACTAACTCTTTAGCTTCTATTTCAATATCGCTTACTTGACCTGAAATACCGCCACCATAAATAAGAGGTTGGTGAATCATAATACGAGAGTGCGGCAAAGCTAAACGCTTACCTTTGCTACCAGCTAGTAAAAGCAAAGACCCCATCGAAGCAGCTAGACCCACACAAATGGTATTTACTGGCGAAGAAATAAACTGCATAGTATCATAAATAGCTAAACCAGAATCTACCGAACCACCCGGACTATTAATATAAAGCTGAATATCTCTTTCAGGATTTTGCTGTTCTAAAAGGATCATCTGGGCTACAATAACATTAGCTACTTCTGAATCAATAGCAGAGCCCAAAAAAATTATACGTTCTTTTAGAAGGCGACTATAAACATCATACATTCGTTCGCCACGGTTGGTTTGTTCAATAACATAGGGGACTAAGGGCATAGGGATTCCTTTGTAAGCTCAGTTGCTTATTAATTAATTATATTAATATAACACATGGCTATCTGTAAAAGTTTTTTCCGTACTTTTGTAGTAATATTACTCATAGGATAACTAAGGTACATATGTTTAGGTACTGTTCTAACTAGTTAGGTAGCCCTTAATATAACTACTATAATGGGTATAGCTGCACCTAGGTGCATTAGCTCGAGTGCATAAAGTACCACAAAAGTAGAAGCTGCTGTCAAAGGACCAAAGAAAAAGCCTGCAAAGACCAGAACTGCAATAATTAGGAATACAAGTCTTGCCTTATTTATGAAGCGGTTTAGGAAACCATAAATTAACCCTGCAACTAATCCCGGAACAATGCTAAAAATAATAACGGCAAATATAGGCAGGGGTTGTGGTTCAATAGTTTTTGGTAGAGTTACTAAAAGTGGACCACCATTAAGTTTTTGGGCAATAAAATAAATAATCACATTAATTATAGCAGCGATTACACCGCCAATTATTCCTGATAGGACAACTTTGCCAAAAGAAGCTTTTTTCATATTAGCCAATTTAATACTACTAAGATTAAAATAATATAAAGCCCAAATAGGAACAAGTTTTTATTAAGGCCATCCTTTTAAGATTTTTTAGCAGAAAAACTTTCTCTTGCATTTATAAGCAATTCCAGTACTGCCTCGCTAGTTGGTTCCTGTGCACAAATAGCTTTCCAACCACGCTCAGTTATTATTTCATAAGTGGTTTTTCCTAGAGTTACTAAGATAGCCTTATTAGCAATATTCTCAGGTAAAACCTCCACAGCTGAAGGACTTGCTAAAACTACTGCATCTACCTCACCCGCTTGCCATGTCTTATGCAAAGTCTGATAGATAATTAATGGTTCGGCAACAATTCCTCGAGCTTCTAAAGCACTTTGCAAAGTATTAAGCCCTCTATTACCTTGAGGTAAGGCAACCGAAACGGCATCCGAATGGTTTTCTAAAAAAACTTTTGCTAGGCCAGCAGCACTTTGCGGTTCTCCTACAATATCTACCTTACCACCAAATTGCTCAATCTTCTGAGCTGTCTTATAACCTACAGCACCTAATCTTGGGAAACTTGGCTGCTCTTTGGTAATAGAGAAGGGTAAACCTAGACATTGCCAAGCCTCTATAGCAGTTGAGCTACTAAAGAGTAACCATTGACAGTTAAGTAATTCCTTGGCTTGTTTTCTTACTTCTTTTGTAAGTAGAGGTCTAGTTTCTATAAGTGGATTGTGGATTACAGTGAATCCATTTTGTTCTAGCCCTTCTTTTAAATACTTTAATCTATCCCTAGATTGCGTAAGAGCAACTCTCACTAAGATTCCTCTCTAACTTCTTGTTTTTAACTTTGCTACACAAAATCAATCTCACATTATCAACCATACATTTGCAAATACTCTGATCATGAATTTGATCATGGTGTTATCTTATAGGAATTACTTTTATTTCTACCTATATTGATTAACAAGCCTTATTAGATCTATCATAAATTAGGTAGCAGCAATTTCAAAGGAATTTGCATAAGCTCATAAGCTTGACAGCTATTACTTATGCATATCAGTAGAAAAATAATTTGGTATCTTTCAGATATGGTCAAATAACTTTGAGTTGCGATTGCCTTTGACATAATTTAGTCTTCCCAGAAGTACTTCATAGTTCGGAGAAAACCAATATTTAAACTTATTCGACTATATATCTAGAGGTTGTTAAGAAATAGCTCACTTGTTTAGTTGAAAAATTGATGTTTGCGTTATGTCTGAGCTAGAATTATATCTAGAAAGTACTTCATAGTTCGGAGAAAACCAATATTTAAACTTATTCGACTATATATCTAGAGGTTGTTAAGAAATAATGTCTGATGTTAAAAAATTAAAAAATATTCTCAAAATGATTGTTCTTTGTTTTATCCTTTCAGGGTGCTCTATTATATCATCACCAACTAGACCAAATCCAACATCACCTACAACACAAGGATCAACAACACAAACACCAATTCCACCAACACCAAAGGAAATGCTTGATACGTTGAATGAAGCTAGGCAGCAATCACGTAATTGTGGCGGGGAATTTTTTGCAGCAGCACAACCACTCCGCTGGGAACCTAGATTAGCAGAGGCTGCAAGGAAGCACAGTAAAGACATGGCTAATGGGAATTACACTAGTCACACTGGCTCTGATGGGAGCAGCCCGCAAAATAGAATTTCCAAGGAGGGTTATGATTGGGAATCTTCTGCTGAAAATATTGCTGCGGGCCAAAATAGCTATTTACAAACCTTACAGGGATGGCTGGAAAGTCCCAATCACTGCAGAAATATTATGAATCCTAATTTTCAAGACTTTGGTGCTGGATATGGTTATGATAAAAATTCTAACTACCTTCATTACTGGACACAAAATTTTGGTACACTTAGAAGATAGCTACCTATGAATATACAAACGACCTAATTGCTTGGTTGAAAATTTTAGTATACTAAAAGGGGTTAGAATTGAACATTTTAATAGGTGTTATGTTCATGCTAAAGATTGTCCAGACACTAAGTTTCTCCAAGAAACTTAGTGTCTTTAGGGTAGCTGTAAAAGCAAAAACTAGATATTGCAACTCTGTTGGTTCAAAAAAGGTCCAACAACCTCTTCAGTCACCCAACCACCTATCCAAACCCAATCTGGAGCACTCGCTTTTTCGCCATCAACATAACAAGAATCTACTAGGTGCGCATAAAAGGCTATGTAATTTTTCGGAGAAGTGTTTGGAGTTGGATTTGGGTAACTCCAAGCAGCATTTTTGGTAGTGCGCTTATCTACAAGAACATTCCAGTAATCGGCAGTACCTTTATATTTACAGTACGTGTGGTGGTTGGTCTTGGTTAAGTGCTCGAGCAAAACATCCTCTGGTGGAAAGTAATATACAGGCGGGATACCTCTTTGCAAAACTCTTATACCACGTTGAGTATTAGCAATAGTGACATTATTAAAGACTACCTGAAGTCTCTTTGTACTATCTTCGACAGTAATAGACTCAGGGTAATCCCAAACAGATTCTTGACCTGCTAAAGGCTCAATGTAATCTTTTGGCTTTATAATGTTAGAATCACTCATAAATTTCCACCAAAATTAAGTAGCTAGGCTATAGCCTAGCTACTTATTATCATTAAACTATCTGACTACAGTGTCTAACCAATTAGCTATTTGCTGGCCAATAGCAGCAGGTTGATCTTCTTGCAAATAATGCAAACCCGGCCCCACACTTGCAACCCTAAGATTCTTCATGCTCTGAGAAAATTGATTAGCCCCCTCAGCATCAATTATCATCCCCGGTGTGCCATAAAGCATCAGCATAGGTAACTCTGTTTCAAAAAGCCAAGCAGCATAGTTAGAGATCACAGCATGGACATCGGCAGGCTCGCCTGCTATAGGAATTTCATTGGGCCAGCGCCAAACCGGTAAGCGTTCTGCAGGTGTAGGGAAAGGTGCGCGGTAAGCGTTAAGTTCTTCTTCGCTTAGTTCACGAATAATTGAATTTGGTACAAACTGCTCAACAAAAACATTCTGGTTAATAATTAGTTCTTCACCTACACCCGGAGTGCGAAAAGCTGTAAAGGTTTCTCTAAATTCCTCTGGCAATTCTGGAATAGGCGCTAGCAATGCTTCAAAAAATGCAATACCTTTAACATTAGCTTCGTTACGGGCAGCATAATCAAAGCCAAGTGCTGAACCCCAGTCATGAATTACTAGTGTTATGTTTTTTAGCTCGAGCGCCCCAATAAACCCCTCAATATACTTAATATGATCTTTGTAACGGTATTCAATATCTGGTTTATCTGAACGACCAAAACCAACTAAATCTACTGCAATAACACGTCCGTGCGACTCTAAATAGGGAATAACATCTCGCCACAAATAAGACCAAGTGGGTTGACCGTGCAAGAGTAAAATTGGATCATCAGCAAGGTTGCCAGCTTCAAGGTAATGTAACCTAGCCGCAGGTAAACCTTCAGATTTTACCTCTATCCACTTTGAGGTAAAGGGAAGTTCTGGAAATGTAAGCCCCTCATAAATAATACCATCTGCTTGGGTATGAGGGTCAGTCATATCTTGCGTTGATGCACCTTCGGCAATATTGATACGACTATACCAGTTAGCAACATTGCGACCAATTGCTTCAGGATGGTCCTCCTGAATAAAGTGAGCACCGCTACCAACATAGACTGCTTCATAGTTTGGTACCGATTGCTGTTGTAAAAAGGCCACAACCTCAGGTGGGTTGAGTGCACCAGGACTAACGTAGATGTGCAATTTGGGCAACTCGCTGGTCAGGAACCATGCATTGTAGGCATTTACCCGCTCGGTAACGTCAGCTGGTTCACCATCTACTGGAATCTGTCTTGGCCAGACCAGTGTTGGTATACGACTCTTTGCATCGGGATAGGGTGCACGATAGACTGCCATCTCTGCATCAGTTAGTCCTCGGACAACGTTACCGGGCAACAACTGCTCCACAAACATATTTTGGTTGAGAACTAATTCTTCACCAACACCCTCAGTACGCATTGTTTGTAAGAATTCAGCCATGTCTGGTGACGCAGTCTCTAATGAAGCTGGCATAGCAGGGGTAATTACCGCTTCCATAAAGGCTATTGCTTTTACATTTTCTTGATTTCGATAGGCATAGTCAAAACCTAAGCCTGATCCCCAATCGTGAATGACCAACGTGATGTTTTCTAGTTCCAAGGCTTTGATGAAACCATCCAAATATTCGCTATGTTCAGCAAAAGTGTAACCAATTTCTGGCTTGTCTGACTCACCCATTCCAATTAGGTCAGGTGCAATAACTCGGCCCTGATCTTCAAGCCATGGCATAATATTGCGCCACAGATATTTCGATGTTGGGTTTCCATGTAAGAACAGGATTGGGTCCCCTTGACCTGCCTCTACATAAGCCATTTGTGAACCGTTTACGGTCACGAATTGTGTCTCGTAGGGCATCTCGGCAGAGATTTCAACAGGGGGCACACTGAAAAGGCTATTCTCTTGCGCTGATGCGTCTTGGGCAAGGACATTTTGACCAAGCTGAAGTGTAAATGTGCTGATGAGTAGTCCAATACTCAACATCAACATGTTTATGAACGAAGTGTTAGTATAATATTCTCTTACCAAAATTTTCATAATCATCTCCTAAATATTTAATTGACTGTTCTATTATGATTAAATTTTCTTGTTTCACAAGCAGCTTCTAAAGCTCTAACATGCCACCATCAACAGGGAAACTTGCTCCTGTTACGTAAGAAGAAGCATCTGAGAAGAGCCAAAAAACAGTTTCAGCAATTTCCTCGGGTTTACCAACACGTTGCATTGGAACCATACTAGTAAACTGCTCTTCTAAACCCGGCATACTCTCAGCAGCTTTATTCATCATGGGTGTATCAATAGGTCCGGGCATAACTGAATTAATGCGGATGTTTGCTTGGGCATACTCGAGCGCCAGTGCCTTAGTAAGACCATTAACACCAAACTTGCTAGCTACATAAGCAGAAAGTCCAGCCATACCTTTGCCACCAGCAGTAGATGAGGTATTAACAATAGGCTCCTCCACCATTTTTAAGCATTTCCTCAATTTCATACTTTATACCAAAGTAAACTCCTTTAAGGTTTACATCTATAGTTTGGTCCCATTCTTCTTCATTCATCTCTGTGATAGGTTTCATTGGAGCAACACCAGCATTGTTAAAAGCGTAATCAAGTTTACCATAGGTCTCAACTGTTTTATCAACTAATGCCTTGATTTGATCCACATCTGAAACATCAGTTTGTACAAAAGTTACCTCACCACCTGCGTCACGTAATTTTTGAGCTGCTTCTTTACCACGCTTGGCATTGGCATTGGCAATAACTACTTTAGACTCCTTCTTCAGCTAACTTTTTAGCAGTAGCAAATCCAATGCCAGTACTGCCTCCAGTAATTAGAGCAACTTTACCTTCTAGAGAATTATTCATAGCTAAATACCTTTCTTTATATATTATTTTGCCCTTAAGGTGAGGCGCCCTAAAAATGACAAGCTCAGTCAATATTTAAGCTGTTAATGGCGAAATGACTTGAACCTGTTTGAGTTCTTTACGACTAGCCTTTTTGCCATTTTCTGCATAGTACTTAAGGCCTTTAAGAAGATTTGGAAGAACCTTTTTAAATTGTGGTTTCACCATGGCATTATTCATAATTGCTCCTATAAGACCGTACTTAAGACGATAGTTAAAATTCATAGTAACAATGGTGTCAGCACCTTTTTCTTGCACAGTAATATGGGCTTTAGTGTTATCAAAATCAAAGGGTGGTATTCACCTTACCATCAAAGATTTGTACAAGCATTTCCTCACCATCTTTCCACTCAACAACACGTTCCTCAACTGAACCTGCTGGCAAGAGGTCACAGTGACGCGAAGCGCCTACACCACCTTTTTTAGTAGAGGTAGAGTAAGAGTCACGAAGACCGGGGTGAAACTTTATAATGCCACCAAAATCTGCTAGTAATTCCCAAACTTTGTCCTTTGTTGCGTTAATACGAATAGATTCTTTAATGTGTGTCATGATTTTTTCCTTTCTTAACTTACTATTCTTTTAACTCTTGATCTTGTCTGTCAGATATTTTCTGTACAGGAACACTGTCAATACCGAAGAAAAACATGCCCAAAGCTAAATAAAAACGCTCAGCTCTTTTGGCAATTTGTTTCCCTAAAGTGGTTTTAGGGGTGTTGACTATATTGATTCTGTATATCTCTATCACAGCTAATCTCCTAACGTGTCCTAAAGTAGCAACATTTAGGTCAGGTACACATCTGGCAAAGGATATAGATAGGGTTTAGTTTGGGTTTAGTTTGGAGTTAAAACAAAGAGGCACTTTAGGGAAGTATCTATTTTCAGGTTGTTGAAAGTATATAATGGCTCTTGTTTGGAGATAATTTGATGGGAAAACGATTATGGTTTTTTAACTTATTACTTTTGCTAGCGCTTTGTTTTGGGCAGGCAAAAACTGATTTTTCTCAAATTAGTGAGCAAAAAATTTTTGGTCTAGGTAATTTAGAAGGTGTGACCTATAGTCCCAATGGTAAGTTGTTGGCAAGTTATGGTGGACGTGGAATTGTTTTATGGAATGTGGCTAATAATAAGATTTTACATATTATTGAAAGTCAAGAGTACATAAAGACTGCTACTTTTAATCCCGATAGTAACTTAATAGCCACAGGTAGCAATAATAATCTTAAGTTATGGCAAACAGGGAGTGGGCAATTATTACATACACTTCAGGGACATAGCTGGGGAATTAATTCTGTAGCCTTTTCCCCTAGTGGTAAAATCCTAGCCTCTGCTAGTAGTGATGGCACAGTAAAATTGTGGTCAGTGGATGGTATTTTACTCCATACACTTGAGGGGCATAACAATTCTGTTAATTCTGTAGTTTTTTCACCTGATGGTAAAACATTAGCTTCTGCTAGTAGTGATGGCACAGTAAAATTGTGGTCAGTGGATGGTATTTTACTCCATACACTTGAGGGGCATAACAATTGGGTTAATTCCATATCTTTTTCTCTTGATGGTAAAACTTTAGCTTCTGCTAGTAGTGATGGCACAATAAAATTGTGGTCAGTTGATAGTGTTTTACTTCGTACACTCGAGGGACATAAGGATTCCGTCAATTCTGTAGCTTTTTCTCCTGATGATCAAACCTTAGCCTCTGCTAGTTCTGATAACACGATAAAACTGTGGTCAGTGGAAGGTGCTTTACTACATACACTTGAGGGGGATGGGGAAAATATTACCTCCATAGCTTTTTCCTCCGATGGTCAAACCTTAGCCTCTGCTAATTTTGATGACACAGTAAAATTATGGTCAGTTGATGGTGTTTTACTCCGTACGCTTGAGGGACACAGTAGTGATGTTAATTCTTTAGCCTTTTCCCCCAATAGTCAAACTCTAGCCTCTGCTAGTTTTGATGACACAGTAAAATTGTGGTCAGTTGATGGTGCTTTACTTCATACACTCGAGGGGCATAGCAGTTGGGTTAATTCCGTAGCTTTTTCGCCTGATGGTAAAACTTTAGCTTCTGCTAGTTTTGATGACACAGTAAAATTGTGGTCAGTTGATGGCGTTTTACTCCATACTCTTAAAGGGCATAGCTTTTCAGTTAATTCCGTATCTTTTTCGCCTGATGGTAAAACTTTAGCTTCTGCTAGTTCTGATAGCACAGTAAAGTTGTGGTCAGTAAATGGTGCTTTACTGCATACAATTGAGGGGCATCATATAAGTGTTAATTCTGTAGCTTTTTCACCCGATGGTAAAACTTTAGCCTCTGCCGATGATATAACGGTAAAACTATGGTCATTGGAAGGTGTCTTACTCCATACACTAGAGGAATATAGCAAGCAGGTTAATTCTGTGTCTTTTTCACCTGACAGTAAAATCTTGGCTTCTGCTAGTTATGGCTTTGGTGACCCAGTAAAATTGTGGTCAGTTGATGGTGATTTACTCCATGTACTCAAGGAACATAAGGATTCTGTTAATTCTGTAGCTTTTTCTCCCAATGGTCAAATCTTGGCTTCTGCTAGTAGTGATGGAACAATAAAATTGTGGTCAGTGGATGGTGTTTTACTTCACACACTCAAGGTACATAGCAGCGGAGTCGCCTATGTGGGGTTTTCCCCCAATAGCAAATGATTAGCTAGCTCTTCACTTGATGGAACCATTCGTTTGTGGAGTATCAAAAACACTAAAGCAGTCTTTTAACAAAACTAGTAAGACATTTACACCTAGTAATATTTTAAGGGTAGCTTTATAGATGTCCAGATAAATCTTTGCCTTATCAAAACTAGAGATGTCATCCTGAGCCCTTCCGAGGGTAAATTACGCGAAGGGTCTTTCAGACGTTAAAAGTCCCATAGTTGTTTTTGGGAAAAAATTTTGTGTGTATAGTGTTTGGGAATATGTAAGGATGCATTAATGCATGTAGAGACGCAAGATTTTGCGTCTCTACGATATGAAGTGTTGAGTTACTTCTGAATGCTTTTCGGGGTGGTAGAGATTCTTCGCTACGCGTTGCGAAGTTTACCCTCGTAAGGGCCTCAGAATGACATGCATGGGTGGTTTAGGGGCCTTCTGGGTACTGTGGGCAGGTTTTTTCGTACTCTCGCTCACCCAAATATTTTTGCCATTCTTCTTGGGTAAAATCACGCCCAGCAATATGGCAAAGCCTTTCAATCTAAGACTCTTCACCCACATCCCAAATAAGGATCATGTAATCCCAACGGTTGTTGGAATCGTCTACACTGCCAGAAACTACTTTTGTGCCGTCTGGAGAAAAGGCTACTTGATTAAAAGAGGTATTTAGTACGCCTTAACCTAATCATTAGCCAAAATAGCAACCCTACTGTTACTGTTACTGAAGCAGCAAAAGTCCATGTATATGGGGTAAAAGTAATAAGCCATAAGGTAGTGACTAGCTCGAGAAATGCCATAGAAACAACTGCTATAACTATAATTTTCTTGTTGACTTTTGAAGCTACAAAAGCTCCCAAGGGTGCAAAAATAATAACAATAGGCACTGAAACTAACCAATAATTCCAAGCAACCCCTATATCTTGCATAAAACCATGCACTATAAACCCCGCCACAGCATTTAAGGCCATAATTGTTACTGCTGTAGGAATGCCTATTTTTTCATTTATCCCAAACATAAGTGATAAAACTATAAAAGTAAGCAAATTAATGCCTGCACCAGTATTAGCAGATACAAAACCACCCAATAATCCAGTAGTTAAAAAGAGTAGTCTTTTTTGTCTATCCCAAGAAGTTATGTTTTCTTGAAGCGAGTACAAGCTTAACCAACGACCAATAAGCATAGCCACTGCAAATGTTGCTGCTACAAAGCTAAAAAGCACCTTTGGATAAGGAGCAGGCAAAGGTATTAGACTACCTAGGACTATTCCTATAATTCCACCTAGTGTGGCCCATAGCACCACAGGCTTAATGATGCGAATGCCACGGACTAAAATGAATACGCTAGCCATCGTCATACCAAACGACTGAATCATTAAAGAAAAGGTGCGGGCATCTGCAGTAGCCATTTTTAGCCACTTTGTACATACTGGAAAGGCTACTCCACCACCACCAAAAGGGGTACTGCTACCCAAAAAAGCGCTAAAAGTCATAGTAAGAGATATAATCCAATTCTCTACGAACAAGTTCCAGCTATTGCTTAGCAACATGTAGCTTAACCAACTAATGCATATTAATACTACTAAAGCAGGATAAATATATTTTTTCATGTGTAGAAATAACTCATTCTTTAGTTGGAGTCATACTTAAAGGAATAATTTTTGTCACTCGTTTTAAATTACCTATCCATAACCATTTGTCATAAAATAATTCAGTTTTCTACTGGTAAACACACAATACTAATCATATTCTTATAATTTTAGATTGGCTTACAAAGGGTATAAGTATTAGAAAAGACTACATTCTTATGAGAGAGTGAGTAATGGTTATGCGGATTGGACTCAATAAGGGGTTTTATAAATTGTATTACAGTTAACTTACTGAACGTTTAGCAAGTAATACTATTAATGGTTAAGGAAGGAGGCCTGAGCATGACAGCTCAAGCTAATCATCAACGCTCCCGAAATCCAGAAGCTAGCCAAGAAGCTATTTTAGTTGCTGCTGAAGCATGCTTTGCTGAAAAAGGCTATTCAGGTACCAGCATCCAAGATATTGCTACTAATGCTAATGTTTCACGGGGAACACCAAGTTACTTTTTTGGTTCTAAGGAAGGACTTTATAAAGCTGTACTAGACAGGGCTTTTGAGGCTATCAGGCAGCTTAATGCTAAGTCGGTGTCTAGTGCTCGAGCAAAAGGGGCAGATGCTCGAGGTATCTTTGCTGAGGTAATTAGTAACTACATTGACTTTCTAGCTGCCCATCCTAATTTTATGCGTCTATTGCAGTGGGAGACCTTAAGCGGTATGAAAATAGTGCCAGATATGCCTAGTCAACTTCTAGGCATTCAGGAAGCCATTGATGTAATGTCTGAGCAACTTTTAGATGTCAGTCATAACGAGCTTAGGCACCTTCTGATTAGTGTAATTGCACTAGCTTGGTTTCCATTTGCACACAAGGACACACTTCTTAAGTCTTTGGGACTAGATCCTTATGATGCTACATTCATTAAGGATAGAAAAGAACATATTGTTAACCTCTTAATAAACGGAATCTTACATGATTAAGGATTTAACTCAATTTTCTGAAAGGAGAAAAATATGGCAAGAATCAAGCCTATTGATAGGAGACGTACTCCCTTAAGTTTACGTTTAGTAAATTGGTTTAGTAAACGCATGTTTGGTCAACAGCTTGCTAATTTACAATACACTGCGCATAATCCACGTTTTATTAGAGCCCATGTTGGTATGGCACCATTTTTTCAGGCCAAAACTAAATTAGATCCTAGCATTCGGGCACTAGCCATACACTATGTTTCTGAGCTTAACCATTGTGATTGGTGTATTGACTTTGGGCGTGCTAAAGCACTAAAACAAAATCTAGACCTAGAAAAGCTAGCGGCACTCCATGACTATGCTGATGATCCTCAGTTTAGTCCTGCTGAAAGGGCAGCCCTAAGCTATGCTGAAGCAACTACCAAAACTGGTATTCCTGTTACAGACGAGCATATTAACGAACTTAAAAAGCATTTTTCAGATCGAGAAATTGTTGAACTAGTAGCTGCTGTTGCTGCTATTAATTTTGATAATCGTATTAACATCTCGCTTGGTATAGAAAGTCAGGGATTTTGTTCAGTTGTATAACCTGAAAAAGTGGGCAGGAGGAATTTAACCAAGATATCAAATTTTCCGTAGTAATTTCCAATTAGAAACACATTTAAGCAAACTGAGGGATCTGAGATCAAATCTTAAGGGTAGCTCCCCCTAAACTACCTCTGAAAGGCCATGACAAGCCAAACCCTTGCCTGAAAGGCCTTTAAGTTTTAAAGATCTTAAGGATAACAAAAGATTAACGTTTGAATTACAAAATTATAACTTTTCTCATGACTCTTGTACGTTAACGAAACATAATAGAAACAGTTAGTTTACGCCTAAGGGAAATTCAGTATGGATGTCTCAAGTGCGCCATTAGCTATAGACTTTGATATTGAAGCCACATAATTAAAGTGTTTGGAGTGTATAGCAAACAAAAAAGAGAAAACTACTGTGATCAAATTGAAAAGATTTTTAGAATTACTCCTACTAACCATAATTATTGTCACTATAGGTGCATGTTCAACAACTAGCGATATAGTAAATATACCAATTGTAACAGAAAAGCAAAGTAACATTACTATATCCTTTATAGAGAGTAAGCGTGAGCATATTGAAGGGGCTGTAAGAGTATCTTTTGAGGTGCTAACGCCAAAAGATGCTGATATATACCGCTGGTCTTGGGGAGATGGAAAAGAAAGAATTGAAAGAACTCCCTTTGCTTCACATGATTATGAGGTATCTGGAAATTTTCCTGTTATCCTTGTCGTAAGCACTGGTGGCAACGATACAGCAATCTTTAAACAAACAGTGGTGATTACTGAGGAGGAGGCTATCCGTTTTGGTGGACATAAAAGCCCAGTTGCGATTTTGAGCATCTCAAAGATTTCCCAAGAGCAAGCCGATGAAATTATAGATAGTCAAGGATTAGATGTATTGGCAAGACCAATGGAAACACTTGCAGAAAGCAAGCAGAGACACTGGTTTTGGTTTGATGCTTGTAAATCATATGACCCCGATGGAGAAGGGGTTATTCGATATAAAATTGATTTCGGAGACAGGCATCATGCACAGAGCAAGCTTTGTAATGTACTGTACTTCTACACTGATTCCAAAGAATATGCTGTGACACTTACTGTTACTGATAGTCGTGGAGCAATAGGCTTAACTGAGCAAAATCTATCTTGGTGAGTTAGTCTATATCAGGAACTAAAGACAAGCTTACAGGCCTGCATTAGAAAGTTAACAATAGGTTAGGAAAATTATATGTTAAAACCTCTTTTTTTATTATGTCGTAGTAATGGCTATGTTAAGACGCAAAACACTTGTGTATCTCTTGTAAAAATGCGTGAGATGGGTATTTTAAGTACACCTAGTTTTATAGTTGTAATTATAAAGGCTTACTTTTGTTTACAAAGAAAATGGTAGTTACTTATGTTATTTAATTTTGCAAACACTTACAGAATTTTGTTGGGAGCTACATTTATGCTGTTATTTTCTAGTGGCTTAACTGATGGATATGAGGTGGGAAATTCGATTTTTACAGCAAGTAGCAACACTGATTCTCAGGCTATATTTACATTTACTCCAACTGATGATGCCTATATTCAAGAAGGTAATCCTGATAAAAATTATGGCGGCTCGAGTGAACTACAAATAGATGATTCACCAGCTAAGAAGCATTTTTTTATAAAATTCAAGGTATCTGGCATTGATAATAAGCAGATAACGAATACAATCCTAAGACTTTACAACACCAATGCATCAGGTAAAGGTGGAGATTTTTATTACGTTCATGATAATAGCTGGGATGAGAGTACTATTACTTGGAACAATGCTCCAAACGCATACCCTGTACAACTTGCTTCACTAGGGTCAGTCAATGCTGAAAGCTGGCATGAAGTAAATATTACTTCAGTTGTTACAGGAGATGGCTGGATCAGCTTTAGAATTACTTCAACATCTGATGATGGTGCTTTTTACAATTCAAAAGAAGGTGGCTTTAGTCCTAAGTTGATTATAATGACTCAGGAAACCAGTTCCACACAGGGTCTTCACCGCTAATTTCTGGTAGAAATGTACCGTCTTCTTTTTGGGGGCGGACATACTTAACCAAATAATCTACCACTCGTTTTTTCTCACCTTTCTGACCAGTTAGCTTATCGCGCTCTACCCGCCACACCACCCCCTCAACTTCATCTAGGGCCTTATGGAAACCGAAAGTTTCTAAGCTTTCCAATGCGTCTTCTACAGACAAAGCATTTCCCCTATGTAATAATTTTGGCGTAGTGAAATCACCTTTTACAACGCGCCCGATTAACTCATCATAGGGTGTACGTTTATCTTCTATCATCAAGTCAAAAGCTATAAAAGGCTCGAGTTCTGAAAGATCATAACGAGTACTATGTGCTTGCATAAGCCACTCACCTACCAAACGCTCGCCTTCATTTAATACAGCTATAAAACGCTCAGAGTTTTTCTGTGCCCAGTCATAAAAATAGTGATGTTGCTCAAATGGGGAAGAGTTTGCTATGTAGCCAGCTCGAGTCAAAGCATAAATTTTATTGTTAATTCTAGCTACTCCAACATTACTGCCATCTAATTTCTCTTGTACTATCACTTCATCAAGTTTATCTCGAGTTTTGACTGTAGCAATCCTAGCTTGTCCTTCGCTACACTTGTGATCACCTATGCCTAAACGACTATTAGGCAAGTGAGGAATATGACCATAATTTTTGCGTCCTAGTGGTTTTCTACTCAAATCTTATCTCCTGTGATGACAACATTAATATATAATGCCATAGGATCTTAATGGGTGTTAGAATCTTTATTTAACGTTTGCTGTGGCACAGTAATTTGCTACAGATTATGCTTTACAAGGAGTTTTTATGCCCAAATTTGATCTTATAGTCATTGGCGCAGGTCCCGGTGGTTACATAGCAGCTATTCGTGCTGCACAGTTAGGTTTAAAGGTTGCCTGCATTGATAAAAACGATGCTTTGGGAGGCACTTGTTTACGAGTAGGGTGTATTCCTAGTAAAGCACTTTTGGAATCGAGCTATAAGTATCTAGAGGCACAAAAGTTACTAAAAGATCATGGAGTAGAGCTAAATAGTGTAAATCTTAATTTGGTTACCATGCTCGAGCGCAAAAACAAAATAGTTAAAGAACTAACTAGTGGGGTTCGCTATCTTTTTAAAAAAAATCAAGTTACTCCTTACAAAGGATTAGGTACAATTGCTGAGGTTGGCAAAGTCATTGTAAAAAACGATGAGGGGGAAAGCGAACTTTTAACTGATAAAATCCTTATTGCCACAGGTAGTAGTGTAGCTACTTTGCCTAATGTTGAATTAGATGGAGAATTCATAGGTAGTAGTACTACTGCTCTTGCTTACCAAGAGGTGCCTAAGCATTTAGTTGTTATTGGTGCAGGTTACATCGGTTTAGAGCTTGGCTCGGTATGGAAACGTTTAGGATCGAAGGTGACAGTGCTCGAGTATCTAGATCATATCTTGCCTACCATGGACAATGACATTGCTAGAGAAGCTCTGAAAGCTCTTAAGCGACAAGGTTTAGAATTTAAACTTGCTAGTAAAGTCACAGCTGCACGCCTAGAAAATAAAGAATGCGTAGTTGAAGTTGAAGGCCAAGACCCCATTAGATGTGACAGGGTACTAGTATCTGTAGGCAGAAAACCTAACACTGAGGGGCTAGGTTTAGAAAACGTGTCTATAGCAACCGATAGACGTGGGTTTATTCCTGTAGATGAAAACTTTGAAACAAACGTTAAAAACATATATGCCATAGGTGATGTTATTGGTGGAGCTATGCTTGCTCACAAAGCAGAAGAAGAAGGGGTGGCTTGTGTAGAAAAGGTGGTCACAGGGTATGGACATGTAAATTACAATGCTATTCCTGCAGTAGCTTATACAGAACCCGAAATTGCTTCGGTAGGAAAAACTGAGCAAGAGCTAAAAGAAGCAGGTATTAGCTACAAAAAGGGTACGTTTCCTTATCAAGCTAATGGTCGTGCTAAAGCTTTGGGGCACACTGAAGGCAAAGCTAAAATCTTGGCTGATGCTAAAACAGATCGTGTTTTAGGAGTTCATATTATAGGTGCTCGAGCTGGTGATCTTATTGCTGAAGCAGCAACAGCTATTAATTTGGGGGCTAGTTCGGAAGACATAGCCCGCACTAGCCACGCGCACCCAACGCTAGCTGAAATCCTTGAAGAAGCAGCCCTAGCTGTTGACAAAAGAGCTTTAAATATTTAGGTAGTGTCCTTCATTAAGCGTGCTGGTATCTATGTAGTTAATAACGATACTCTGCTCTAGCTTCTATAACTGCATTACTCTCATCAGATAAACTAAGTTCTTCATCAAGATCAGCCATGTCACTCAAATCGACTGACTTGACCTTTGGAGTCAAAGTAGCAATCACCTTGCCATGGCGAGTAATGCCAATCTCTTCACCATTTTGGACGCGATCAAGATAGTGACTAAGGTCTTTTCTAAACTGGGCAATGTTCACTTGATACATAACAACCTCCTTTTGTACATAAACAGTGTACAAAATTGCGCCACCTGTTTTAAGAACTTTAGTGTTTACTGGAATTACTGCTAGGAAAACAGTACCAAAGGGTGTCTTTCAAAAGAATTTGTAATCTGCTAATATAATTCTCATATGCAAAGTGGATTAGTGAGTTATCTTTTTGGCATGCCCGTATTTGAATGGCAAGGAGAGGCAATTAAACCACCTACTCGTAAAGCTATGGCATTGCTGTGCTATCTTGCTGTGCAACAGCGTGTTGTGCAGCGCAAGGAACTCACAGAACTTCTTTGGGAACAAGATAAAAGTAGAAATCTTAGACAAGAACTTCACCGCCTTAAACAACTTCCCGGCGCAGAAAGCTGGTTGAAAATAGATGAAGGTGTGCTTATTCATGTAAAAACTGACTTAAGCGCTTTCATAGAAGCCGTAGAACAAAAGGATTTTCAAAAGGCTATTAAATTATACCAAGGCAAAGCTGATGAACACTTACTAACTGGGCTCGAGCCTAAAAATGCACCAGCTTTTATGAATTGGCTCGAGACCGAACGAACAAAACTAAATAGACTCCTAATTAATGCTTTACAAAAACGCATTGAAGAACTAGAAAATTCAGAGAGGCTTCCTGAAGCAATTGAACTCACAAGACAATTGTTAGAGAAGGATCCTTTAAATGAAAGCGTCCACCGCGCCATAATGCAGCAAGAGTTCAAGCTAGGGGACTTACAAGCAGCACTAAAGCAATATGAAGTTTGTCGTTACATACTTGCTAAAGAACTAGGCATTAACCCATTACCAGAGACTTTAGAACTGGCGCAAGAAATTGAAAAGGCTGCTAAACAACCCCTGCCTAAACCCTCTGCTCCAACAAGTATTAAGACAAGATATCGTATTCCAGCTAAACTCTTGCGTCCTCCTATACTTGTGGGACGTGAAAGTGAATGGGCAGAGATGGACAAGGCTTGGCAAGCTGGTAAAAGTATTATTATTTCTGGCACAGCTGGCTCAGGTAAAACACGCCTTATGATGGATTTCGCTACTAGCAAAAGTGATAACTTTAGCCTTAATTATGGTCGACCCGGTGATAAGCTAGTGCCCTATAGCTCAATTTCAAGACCATTGAGGATTCACCCTTTCCCAAAAGAAACTTTTGAACCTTGGGTTCGCTATGAACTAGCTCGACTAGCACCAGAGCATTTTGAAGAGAAACCACTACCTATAACCTCTTCAGAAAGTCGTCTACGCTTATTTGAGGCCTTCCTTAGCGTTTTTGCAACTGCGGTAAAAGTATTTGATGCTTTATTAACAGATGACCTGCATTACTTTGACGAGACAAGCTTTTATATGGGGGGAAATTATGTCCGTGCGTATGTTGCTAAAGAAGATTCTAGAGCGATGAACATTGCATGTTATCGCAAGGAAGAAATACCTTCTGACTATGACAATTACATTATTAGATTAGCAGAACAAGGTTTTGTAACCTATATTAATTTAACACCTCTTGACCTAGCTGCGGTTACTAAGCTACTCATGGGTTTAGAAATACAACAACCTCAACAAATAGCACCACATCTACACAAACTAACAGGGGGTAACCCTCAATTTATAGTAGAGGTTCTCAAGTCTCTTTATGAGCAAGGCTGGCAGGGTCCTGAACTTCCTGAACAAATAACTCTACCCAAAAAAATTAGTTCTACTATTGAGAAACGTTTAAGTCGTCTTAGTCAAGACGCTCTGAAGCTTACTAGAGTTATAGCTGTGCTTAAGGAACCTTCTGGAGTTCAGGCAAAACATTTAGCTGAAATAGTTGATATGGACCACTTAAAAGCTAGTGAATTGTTAGTAGAGCTTGAACAAGCTTATATAATAAAAGATGGTGCTTTCATTCATGATCTACTCTTTGAGACAGCTCTTAGCACTGTTCCTGCACCAATCTATCCTGCTTTAAACCAAAGTGTTGCTAAGTGGTTGGAGACTCAAAATGCTGCACCAGCCCGCATTGCTCATCATTGGACTGAAGCAAACGAAGCAAAGCAAGCTTTACCTTGGCATGTTAAAGCTGCAGAAATTCTACTTATTCAAGGTGAAGTAGAAAAAGCACGTATTTGGCTAGCTGAAGTGCTTGCAAACACTGATCCAGAAAACGATCTTCATAAACAAGCTAGGGTACTGCAAAACAAAATTGCTGAATAAAGCCACCAACTAAAGTCCACTTAGGATCTGTAATTAAATAAGTGTCCAAAATTGTCAAAACAAGGTGTAGAAAGATCAAAAGTGAGGTATAATAAGGTCAAAAATCAAGGGTAATTATGGTCAAGTATTCAAAAAACATTGAAGCAGAAATGAGAAAGCTATACAGTACCTTGTCGGAAAAAGACCGACGTCGCTATGCCAGTCTTGAAGCAATAAAACTTGGTTATGGAGGACAAAGCTATATCAGTAAATTATTAGGATGTTCAATAAAGACAATCCAAAGAGGAATAGCAGAGCTAAAGGATTTGCCATACGATGGCAAACATGAAAAGCGCATAAGGCGTTCAGGTGGTGGACGAAAGCCCTACCATAAAAAAAACTAGTGTAGATGAGGTGTTTCTCAAAGTAGTCAAAGAACAAATAGCAGGAGATCCCATGCGTGAAGGAGTGTATTGGACTAATTTAAGCCAAAGGGAAATAGCTAGACGTATGGAAGAAAAAGGAGTGAAAGTTAGTACCTTCGTGGTAAAACAACTACTAAAAGCACATTCCTTTGGACAGCGCAAGATAAAGAAACAGACTACAATGAAGAATGTAGCTGAAAGGAATAAACAGTTTAAGAAGATTACCCACCTCAAGAAAAAATACCAAAAACAAGGAAATCCTGTTATCAGTGTGGATACGAAGAAGAAGGAGTTCTTAGGCATATTTTATAGAGAAGGGAAGCTTTACACTCAAGAAACACTAGAAAGCTATGACCATGATTTTCAGAGCTTTGCTAAGGGGGTGATAGTTCCTTACGGAGTGTATGACTTAAAACTCAACCATGGCTACCTATATTTAGGAAACAGCCGAGATACCAGTGAATTTGCCTGCGAAAATGTAGCTTCTTGGTGGGAAGACTATGGCAAAGGAGAGTATCCTAAAGCAATTTCCATACTATGGCTATGTGATGGAGGGGGAAGCAACAACAGTCGTCATTATATTTTTAAAGAAGACCTCCAAAAGCTAGTGAATAAGTTAGGTATTGAAATACGCATAGCTCACTATCCATCTTATTGTTCAAAATACAATCCTATAGAGCATTGTTTGTTTCCCCATATTACTAAGGCTATGAAAGGAGTGATGTTAACAGACATTGAGCTTGCCAAACGGTTAATTTTAAACACTAGTACTAGCAAAGGTCTTACTGTAAGCGTTGACATTGTTGACAAAGTCTATAATAAAGGCAGGAAAGCTTCTCCTGAGTTTCGAGCCAATATATCAGTCCTTTTTGATGCCATTTTAGGATGACCGGCGATATAAGTTGATTATTTGAGAATCAATTATCATATGGGTAATGAACCCATATAGTGAGCAAGTTGAAAAACATATGCAAAGGTATTATGAATCTTTATCTGAAAAAGATAGACGACGCTATGCTGCTGTAGAAGCGGAGAAGCTAGGTCATGGTGGAATAACATATGTCAGTCAGTTGCTAAAGTGTAGCCCTAATACCATAAAAATAGGATTAGCAGAGCTTGACGATGAGCAAATCTTGTCCCAAACTAGAATTCGCCAAGAAGGTGGAGGACGTAAGTCTGTCATTGAAAATAACCAAGAGCTTGAGTTAGCTTTCTTGCAAATTATTGATCAATATACTGCTGGCTCACCCATGGATCAAAAGATCAAATGGACCTATTTAAACCAGCGTGAATTAACTCAGTTTCTAAAAGAGCAAGGCTTTCAGATAAGTGAAAAACTGGTGGTTCAACTGCTTGAAAAACACAAATTTCGTAAACGTAAGGCAAAGAAAGTGATGAGTGCTAAGGAGTGCATAGATCGTGATGATCAATTCAAGAATATTGCTAAATTAAAAGAAGATTATCAAACTGCTAGACAACCAGTTATTAGCATGGACAGTAAAAAAAAGAGCCTATAGGTGCTTTGTATAGAAACGGTAAAGTGTATAGCCAACAAGCAATAAAAGTTTATGATCATGATTTCTACTCTTTGGCTGAGGCAATAGCTATTCCTCATGGCATTTATGATTTAAGGTATAATCTTGGCTACATAACCATTAATACCAGTCATGACACCAGCGAGTTTGCTTGTGACTGTGTTCGTTTATGGTGGCAAAATCACGCAATTAAACTCTATGCTCACAGCAAAAAATTGCTAATATTGTGTGACTGTGGAGGTAGCAATAATTCTCGACACTACATATTCAAAGAAGCACTACAAAATCTTGCCAATGACCTTGGTTTATCCATACGTATAGCACATTATCCACCCTATAGTTCCAAGTATAATCCTATAGAACATCGTTTATTCCCTCATGTAACTCGTGCTTGCCAAGGAGTTATACTAGATTCCGTGGAAATCCTCAAGATGCTTATATCTAGAACAGAAACTAAAACAGGACTTAAGGTTTTTGTAAATGTCATAGATAAGCACTATAAGAAAGGGCAAAAAGCTGATGAAAATTTCAAACAGGCAATGCCCATTGTTTTTGATGATTTTTTACCATCTTGGAATTACACTGCTGTTCCCCAATAATTTTGAAATGCTCAAGTTATTTCGCCGACGATCCTACCTCGATGGAATTACCGTGCTGTTCCTACAATTTTGTAAGTTTGGACAGTTATAAAATTACAGATCCTTAGTATTAGCTGTGCTTAGTATTACAAGTATTACAGTGCAATGTTCAATAAGGCTGAATTAAAGGGGGAAGATCCCCCTAAATCCCCCTTAACAAGGGGGATTTTCCATAATAATAGTCTGTAAAGGAAACACAAAATCCATTAAAACTAGAATTTCCATTAAATATCCAACATGGCCTTAACAGCTCTGAGACGGTCTTGTAACGCCTTTGTGATGTCCCTGATTTAGAGTATTAATTGGGTTATAACCCAAAAATTATGCTTCATTTGCCTAGCATAATTTTGGCCAAGAGGCATGAATTTAGATCAGGAATCAGTAAAGGGACTATTGAAAATTAAGGGGCTAATCGAAACTAACTAGTTGCTTTTTAAGAAAGGTTTGGAGGAAGCATGAAAAACAACCTAGACTCGGTTACGATTAGGCTACTAGCTTTGCTAATGGCTCTTATAATCGTATTGGCAGCATGTAATAAGGCGGCTATATCTGTTGAAGCAGATGCCCCCACCATAAATGAGAACCTACCAGTCAATGATGATTCAGGGAGTCCAATTACAGCTTTGGCAAGCAATGATGAAGAAGCCATCTTGGCTCTAATAGAGCTAGTTGAGTCACTTGGATTGCCCCATGGTATTGAGATGTCCCTCTTAGCTAAGCTTAATCAAGCCCTTGAAAACTTAAGCAAAGATAAGGCAGCAGCAGCAGGCAATCTTAAATCCTTTAATAATCTAATAAAAGCACAACAGGGCAAGAAAATTCCAAGTTCAGATGCAGATAGTTTATTGAATTTAGGAGAGGCAATAATTAAAGCAATACCTATAGAAGTTGTTAAGACCGCTAATCCAACAAGTGTTAGTGAATCTAGTGGTGGTGAGGAGATAACTTTCACCGTAACAGTAACAAACAATAGTCATCCCAATGACCCTTTAACCATTAATTCCTTAATAGATGACATCCACGGTGATCTAAATGGTCAAGGTAATTGCTTGGTACCGCAAATTATCCAACCCAATGCTAGCTATACCTGCTCATTCATAGCTAATGTGAGTGGTAATGCTAAGGATATAGGAGAGACAGACACAGTAACAGCTTCTGGTACAGATAGTAAGGGTAATCCTGTTAGTGATTCTGATACTGCCACGGTTGCATTCATTGATAATAGTTCACCAGACATAGAGGTAAGCAAGACAGCTAATCCAACAAGTGTTAGCGCAACTGGTGAGGACGTAACTTTCACTGTAGAAGTAACAAATAATAGTGGTCTTAATGATCCTGTGATAATAGATACACTGACAGATAACATCCATGGTGATCTACATGGTCAAGGTAATTGCACAGTACCACAGACTATTCAAGTCGGTGAGACCTATACCTGTTCATTCATAGTTGTTGTAGAAGGCAGTGTTGGTGAACCTGAGACAGACACAGTAACAGCTTCTGGCACAGATGATGAAAGTAACCCTGTCAGTGATAGTGATGATGCTGTAGTTGCATTTACATGTCCTGACGAAATTAAGCTAATACCCTCCTTTGATGACTCAGGTATTTTGACAAACCTTCGCGAGTTTGGGCACTCTGTAGCTATGTCAGGAAATACTATGGTAGTAGGGGCTAGGAACAATTCGTGGTATTATGGTCGAAGGGGTACAGCCCATATATATGAGCGCAATGCTTGTGATAAATGGATGCTGGTCAAGATATTACTACCCACTCATCCTAATATAATTGACGTCAATGATGGCGATGATGATAGTTTCCTTGAGGTCAAGTCTGTAGCCATATCAGGAGATACTGTGGTGATAGGGACTGATTTTTCGAACGGTGCAGGTCTATTATATATATATAATCGCCACCAAGGTGGTCCTAACAACTGGGGACTAGTCAAGGAAATACGCCCTCCTAATGATTACCCCAACTGGGAGTCAAGCCACCTTTTTGGTCAATCTGTAGCCATATCAGGAAATACTGTGGTGGTAGGAGACCCCTTCCTGTTATTGTCTAACAATGGTTTTACAGGTGCAATCTTTATATATGCCCGTGACCAAGATGGCCCCAACAACTGGGGGCTAGTCACAGAAAAAGTACCTACTAGTACTAGATCCCGCAATAGCTTCATGCATTTTGGTCACTCTGTAGCCATATCAGGAAATACTATGGTGGTAGGAGCTTGGGCAGATGATGATAACGGCAGCTTTTCAGGTGCAGCCTACATATTTGATCGCCCCCACAGCACCAGCCAATGGAATGAATTCAAGAAGATACGGGCTTTTGATGGGGAGCTTGGTGATAACTTTGGCTGGTCTGTAGCCATATCAGGAGATACTGTTGTGGTGGGAGCCCGTAGCGATGATAATAATAGCGGTATTGATTCAGGTGCAGCCTATATATATGATCGCAACAAAGATGGCCCCAATAACTGGGGGCTAGTCAGGAAAAGAAAAGCCTCTGATGGAGCAGCAGATGACAAATTTGGCTGGTCTGTAGCCATATCAGGAGATACTGTAGTGGTAGGAGCTAACCGGGATAATGATAACGGCGATGAATCGGGTTCAGCCTATATATTTGGTCGCGACCAAGGTGGCCCCAACAACTGGGGGGAAGTACAGAAAATGCTACCCTCCGATGGAGCAGCTGATGACGAATTTGGTTTCTCTGTAGCCACATCAGGAAATACTGTGGTGGTAGGATCTCCCTACAATGACAATGATGCTGATGATACTCCTACCAACAACGGTGCGGCCTATGTATATGAGTAAGTTGGTTTGTAGATAACTTTTGACACCAACCACTAGGTTTTACTTGGTAATCTGGTGAATATGAAAATTTAGGGCAGTACAACAAGTTTGGGGGGCTCTTCCTAATAAAAAAAGAAATCTATTGAGATTAGCTCTGTAACTTTTAAATAAGACACCCGCAACCTTTTTCAAACCATTTCTAGGAGGTTTTATATGAACCGTATTATTTTAGGACTTATTGGCCTACTTGTTTTTCCCTTGACAGCTTGTACTAAAACAGTTTTAGTACCTACACCAGTCAAAGAGCCAGACCCTGCAGAAGACTCTGTGTTTTCTACTCTTGATTTCGCAACACCAAAAGAGGATGTGGGGCGTGGCCTAGCTGTTAATGGCAGCAATCTTTATGTGGTGGGCTATACAGGGGGAGATCTTGATGGCCCAAACCAAGGGCTTTTTGGGGGTACCTTTGATGGTATCTTACGACGCTACAATGGCTTCAAGCTCTGGGGCTTACAATTTGGGACTAGAGAGAGCGATAGGGCTTACAAAGTTGCCACGGATAGTAATGGTAATATTTATGTAGTGGGTCGCACCGATGGTCCTCTCGGATTTCAGGTGGGACATAGCGATACCTTCTTAGCAAAGTTCAACCAAGATGGAGAGCTCTTATGGGGCAAGCAGTTTGGAACTAAAAGTTTTGATTTTGCCATTGATCTAGCCATTGATAGTAACAACCGAATATACGTGCTTAGTGATGAAGGTCAAAACAACTTTGTAATTAGGAAGTTTAGTAGTGGAGGTAATTTACTTAAAATGAAGTCTGTAACCTTAAACAATCGTCCCAGTCTTGCACCTAAAGCTATCACAGTAGATAGTTTAAACAATTTGATTGTCTTAACCGAGTGGGATAACAGTGGCAATGCTCGAGGCAAGGATATCAGGCTTTTCAAGTACGCAAGCGATCTGAGTCAGGTCTGGCAAAAGCCTTACAATACAGCCAATGATGACCTTCCCTACGATGTCACTACAGACAGCAATAACAACATTTACTTTACGATTAGGATAGATGCTGTAAACGAAGGGGCATACTTTGTTAAAAAGCGTGCAAGTGGAGCCACACTTTACACAAAGCGTTTGGAATATAGTCCCACAAGTTCTAATACCATACTCAAAAGTATTACCACGGACAGCAATAATAACATCTACATAGCTGGTCATACAGGTGGTTCTTTTTCTGGTTTTAGCAACGCTGGCTTTAATGACATTGTGGTTTTTAAGTACAACAGTAGTGGCACCCAGCAGTGGATCAATCAGTTTGGCAATGGGAATTATGGCTCAGCAGGTGATGACCTTGCTTTTGATATCGCAGTTAGTAGTACAGTCTACATTACAGGATACACGACTGGCAATTTGCTAACAGGTGACGCTACAAGCTATGGTAGTAATGATGCCTATGTTGCCCAACTTAATAAGAGTAACGGAACTATAATAGGAATAGATCAGTAAGATTAATAGAGAAGTGTAAATAGGATTCCAAAATAGCCCACTCTTCATGTTTTAAATCTGCTGTACATACTAAAAACGGGTTAGAATTGGACATTTTCGTATATATCACATTTATTCTGAAGGTCATATAGATACTAAGTTTCTTGGAAAAACTTAGTATCTAATGTTCAAAATTAACTCGCGAAAGGTATATTCGCTTTTGCTGATGCATCATTTCCACTTCACCATAAGTAGGTTCACTTTTTTAACATCTTCTAGTATGGTTATGGTGGCGCTAGTATCGTGCCTAAAACTTAATAATTTACAAGAGAGTTAAATTATGCACAAAATAGTTTTTCGGGTAGTTACCTTAGCCTTACTTTTACTACTAGCTGTAGTAGGAGCACTTTCTTGGCGCACCATGCAAAATTTACCTAACAGCATTGTGTACTTTTTAGAGCAACAAGAAGATGGTTTTAAGTTAGCTCGAGCTGGCAGAAACATAGATTCAAAAGGAGAAGAACGTTTTTTAGCTACTATAGAAGAGTTGAAAAAAGGTCCTAACCAACAAGAAAAAGCTAAAGGATTAATTACTAGTTTACCCAATGATTTTAGTGTTCTTGTACTCGAGCTAAATGGAGAAAGAATTATGGTAAACCTTTCAACTGAATTTGAGTTAACTGATGACCCCCAAGTTATGAAGGCAAGGCTTTGCCAATTACTATACACTGTCACTCAACCCAAGAGTGTCACCAGTGTAGAATTACTGATAGACAATTTACCCTTCTACAATAGCAATATTGCTATTACTAATCCTTTGTCAAGGCAAGATTTAAGCTTTTGTAATGAAATAGTTGATTAAAGTTAAGGAAATAGGTCTTTCACCCTATAGTACTCCAGAAAATTTTTTCCCTAGAGAGAAACTCCCTCTGTGGGTATGTCATTCTGAGGAGCATAGCGACGAAGAATCTTTGAGGACGTTAACGCATGCGAGATCCTTCACTACGTTCAGGATGACATCCCTCATGTGGATAAAGCAAATACTTATCTGGACATCTATAATTGAAATTTTACAAACAAAATATTAATAGCATTCCAAGCAAGACAAGCAATGTGTTAATTTAGCAACACTTAGGATTCGCTACAAATCACTAGGCTATGTTTCAGACTATTGAGGGCAGAGGTGATGGGGACGTGTTTAGGACACCCAAAACAAATGTACAAATGTATTTCCAAGTTAAAGGAGGCAGTAACAATAAAGTTCCATCAAAAATGTTAATATAGTTCTCATATGCAAAGTGGATTAGAGGGTTATTTTTTTAGGACACCAGTATTTTATTGGCAAGGGGAGATACTTAAGTTGCCCACTCGCAAGGCCACAGCATTGTTGTGCTATCTTTCTGTACAGCGACGTGCTGTGCAACGTGAGGAACTTACCGAACTTCTTTGGAAACAAGGGGAAAGTAGAAATCTTAGACGAGAACTTTACCGCCTTAAACAACTTCCCGGCGCAGAAAGTTGGTTAGAAATAGATGAAGGTGTGCTGGTTCATGTCACAACTGACTTAAGCGCTTTTATAGAAGCTGTAGAGCAACAAGATTTTCAGCAAGCTATAAAACTATATCAAGGCAAAGCTGATGAACAGTTATTAGCTGGACTCGAGCCCAAAAATGCACCCGTTTTTATGGATTGGCTCGAGTCCAAACGAGAGGAGCTAAATACACTCCTAATAGATGCTTTACAAAAACATACTGAAGAACTCGAAAGTTCAGGAAAACTTGTTGAAGCAACTGAACTTACAAGGCAATTGTTAGAACAAGATCCTTTAAATGAAAGCACTCATCGTGCCATAATGCGGCAAGAATTTAAGCTAGGGAACTTACCAGCAGCACTAAAGCAATATGAAGTTTGTCGTCACGTCCTTGCTAAGGAGCTAGATATTACCCCATTGCCAGAAACTCTAGCGTTGGCACAAGAGATTGAAAAAGCTGCTGAGCAGCCCCTACCTAAATCATCTACTCAAGCACGCATTAAAACAAGACATCGTATTCCACCTAAGCTTTTGCGTCCACCTGTACTCGTTGGACGTGAAAGTGAATGGACAGAGATGGAAAAAGCTTGGCAAGCTGGTAAAACTACTACTATTGCAGGTACAGCTGGCTCGGGTAAAACACGTCTTATGATGGATTTCGCTCGTAGTAAAAGTGATAACTTTGGCCTCACTTATGGTCGTCCCGGTGATAAAACAGTTCCCTATAGCTCATTGGCAAGATCATTGAGGCTTAACTCAAATAGTGCTCCAAATAAAGCTTTTGAACCTTGGGTACGGTATGAATTAGCTCGAATAGCACCAGAACTCTTTGAAGAGAAACCACTACCTATGTCCTCTCCAGAAAATCGTATACTTTTCTCAAAAGCCTGCGTCAACCTCTTTACAACTGTTGCACAGATTTTTGACACCTTATTAACAGATGACTTGCATTACTTTGATGAGGCAAGCTTTTTTATGGGAAGCTATGCTTTTAGTCAAGTTATTGAAAAAGGCTTAAGAGCAAAACAAATTGCATGTTACCGCAAAGAAGAAATACCTCCTGAGCACGACAATCACCTTATTGAATTAGCAGAAAAAGGTTTTATAACCTATATTAATTTAACACCTCTTGATATAGGTGCGGTCACTAAACTGCTCATAAGCTTAGAAATACAGCAACCTGAGCAACTAGCACCACATATGCATAAACTAACAGGGGGTAATCCTCAGTTTATCGTAGAAGTGCTTAAATCTCTTTATGAGCAAGGCTGGCAAGGTCCTAGCCTTCCAGAACAAATCAATCTACCTAAACAAGTTAGCTCCACTATTGAAAAGCGTTTGAACTATCTGAGCCCAGATGCTCTAAAACTAGCTAGAGCTATGGCTGTGCTTAAAGAACATTCGGGAGTCCAAGCAAAACAACTAGCTGAAATAATTGACATGGATTATTTGAAAGCTAGTGAAATGCTAGCAGAGCTTGAACAAGCCTATATAATCAAAGATGGTCTTTTTGTTCATGATTTGCTTTTTGAAGCAACTCTTAGTAGTATTCCTGTACCAATCTATACTGCTTTAAACCACAGAGCTGCCAAGTGGCTAGAAGCCCAAGATGTTGCACCAGCTCGCATTGCTCATCATTGGATAGAAGCAAATGAACCAGAACAGGCTTTACCTTGGCGTGTTAGAGGAGCAGAGGTTTTACTTACACAAGGTGAAGCAGAGCAAGCACATAAGTGGTTAGAAGAGGTGCTTAAAGCCACTGATCCAGAAAGCGACCTTTATAAGCAAGCTAGGGTATTGCAGTATGAGGTTGCTAAATGCTAAATAATTCCTCTAAACTAGTAGCTTGCCTTTTTGGCGCACCAACTTTTAGGTGGCAAGGAAAGGTTCTTAAACTACCTACTCGTAAGGCTAGGGCATTACTATGTTATCTTGCTTCAGAACAGCGTGCTGTGCAACGAGAGGAGCTTACTGAACTCTTCTGGAAACAAGGTGAAAGTAGAAACCTTAGACGAGAACTTTACCGCCTTAAGCAGCTCCCCGGTGTAGAGAGTTGGTTGGAGTTAGATGATGGTGTGCTGATTCATGTAACAACTGACTTAAGCGCTTTTATGGAAGCTGTAGAGCAAAAAGATTTTCAAAAGGCTATAAAACTATATCAAGGTAAAGCTGATGAGCAGTTATTAGCTGGACTCGAGCCTAAAAATGCACCCGTTTTTATGGATTGGCTCGAGTCCAAACGAGAGGAGCTAAATACACTCCTAGTCAATGCCTTACAAAGCCACATTGAAGAACTTGAAAATGCAGGAAGGCTTATTGAAGCAATTGAATTCACTAGAAAATTGCTAGAACTTGATCCTCTAGATGAAAGCATACACCGTACCATAATGCGACAGGAGTTCAAACGAGGAGATTTATCAGCAGCAATAAAGCAATATGAGGTTTGTCGTCACTTGCTAGCTAAGGAATTAGGGATCACTCCATTGCCAGAAACTCTAGAGTTAGCCCAAGAGATTGAAAAGGCTATTAAGCAACCCCCACCTAACGCCTCTCAAGCAAGCATTAAGATAAGGCATCGTATCCCACCTAAGCTCTTGCGACCACCAGTGCTTGTTGGACGTGAAAGTGAATGGGCAGAGATGGAGAAGGCGTGGGAAACTAATAAAACTATTATTATTGCAGGCACAGCAGGATCAGGCAAAACACGTCTTATGATGGATTTCGCTCGTAGCAAAGGTGATAACTTTGGCCTCAGCTATGGTCGCCCAGGCGATAAGACAGTGCCCTATAGCTCAGCCGCAAGACCATTAATGCTTCACCCAAATACTTATGCGAGTGAAATGTTTGAACCTTGGGTCCGCCATGAATTAGCTCGAATAGCACCAGAACATTTTAAAGAGAAGCCTTTGCCTATAACTTCCCCAGAGGATCGTATGAGAATGTTCAAAGCCTATATTATCTTTGCTGAAACGTCCATACAGCTATTTGGTACACTATTAACAGATGATATGCATTTCCATGACAAAGAAAGTTTTTATATGGGAAGCTATGTCTTTAAGTCCATTACTGAAAAAAATTCCATAAATAAGCAAATTTTATGCTATCGCAAAGAAGAAATGCCCTCTGACTATGACAATCACTTTGTTGAGTTAGCAGAGCAAGGTTTTATGGTCTATATTAATTTAAGGCCCCTTGATCTAGATGCAGTCACTAAACTGCTCATACACTTAGAAATACAGCAACCTCAACAAATAGCTCCATCTTTACACAAACTAACAGGAGGTAACCCTCAGTTTATAGTAGAGGTTCTCAAATCTCTTTATGAACAAGGCTGGCAGGGTCCTGAAGTTCCTGAACAAATAAACTTACCTAAGCAAGTTAGCTCTACTATTGAAAAACGTCTCCATCATTTGAGTAAAGATGCTTTGAGGATTGTTAGAGTTATGTCTGTGCTCAAAGGAGCTACGAGAATACGAACAAAGCATATAGTTGAAATAGTTGGTATGGATTATTTAAAAGCTAGTGAGGTTCTAGCAGAACTTGAACAGGCTTATATAATCAAAGATGGTCTTTTCGTTCATGACTTACTCCTTGAAACAGTTTTCAGCACCATTCCTGCACCAATCTATCCTGCTTTAAACCAGAGTGTTGCCAAGTGGTTAGAAACTCAAGATGCTGCACCAGCCCGCATTGCTCACCATTGGCTTGAAGCAAAAGAACCAGATCAAGCTTTACCTTGGCGTGTTAGAGCAGCAGAAGTTTTGCTTACACAAGGTGAAACAGAAAAAGCAAATAAATGGTTAGAAGAAGTACTTAAAGCCACTGATCCAGAAAGCGACCTTTATAAGCAAGCTAGGGTATTGCAGTATGAGGTTGCTAAATGCTAAATAATTCCTCTAAACTAGTAGCTTGCCTTTTTGGCGCACCAACTTTTAGGTGGCAAGGAAAGGTTCTTAAACTACCTACTCGCAAGGCTAGGGCATTACTATGTTATCTTGCTTCAGAACAGCGTGCTGTGCAACGAGAGGAGCTTACTGAACTCTTCTGGAAACAAGGTGAAAGTAGAAATCTTAGACGAGAACTTTACCGCCTTAAGCAGCTCCCCGGTGTAGAAAGTTGGTTGGAGTTAGATAATGGTGTGCTGATTCATGTAACAACTGACTTAAGCGCTTTTATGGAATCTGTAGAGCAACAAGATTTTCAAAAGGCTATAAAACTATATCAAGGTAAAGCTGATGAGCAGTTATTAGCTGGGCTCGAGCCTAAAAATGCACCAATATTTATGGATTGGCTCGAGACAAAACGAACAGAGTTAAATGTACTCCTAATCGATACTTTACAAAAACATACTGAAGAACTAGAGAATGCAGGAAGACTTGTTGAAGCAATTGAACTCACAAGACAATTGTTAGAGCATGATCCTTTAAATGAAAGCACTCATCGTGCCATAATGCGACAAGAGTTTAAGCGAGGGAACTTACCTGCAGCGCTAAAGCAATATGAGGCCTGTCGTCACATACTTGCCAAGGAGCTAGATATTACCCCATTGCCAGAAACTCTAGCGTTAGCACAAGAGATTGAAAAAGCTGCTGAACAGTCCCTACCTAGATCCTCTATTCAAACAAGTATTAAGACAAAATATCGTATTCCGCCTAAACTTTTGCGTCCGCCTGTACTCGTTGGACGTGAAAGTGAATGGGCAGAGATGGAGAAAGCTTGGCAGGCTGGTAAAACTATTACTATTGCAGGTACAGCTGGCTCGGGTAAAACACGTCTTATGATGGATTTCGCTTGTAGTAAAAGTGATAACTTTGACCTCACTTATGGTCGCCCCGGTGATAAAACAGTGCCCTATAGTTCATTGGCAAGATCATTAAGACGATTTAGCTCAAATAGTGTTCCAAGCAAAGCTTTTGAACCTTGGGTATGCTATGAGCTAGCTCGAATAGTTCCAGAATATTTTGAAGAGAAACCATTACTTATGACCTCCCCAGAAGATCGTATGCTTTTCTCAAAAGCCTGTGTTAGCCTTTTTATAACTGTCTCACAAATTTTTGACGCCTTATTAATAGATGACCTGCATTACTTTGATGAAGCAAGCTTTTTTATAGGAGGGTATGCTTTTAGTGAAATGCTTGAAAAAGGCTTTAAAACAAAGCAAATTGCATGTTATCGCAAAGAAGAAATACCTCCTGACTATAATAAATATCTTATTGAATTAGCAGAAAAAGGTTTTATAACCTATATTAATTTAACACCTCTTGATATAGGTGCGGTCACTAAACTGCTCATAAGCTTAGAAATACAACAACCCCAACAACTAGCACCACATATACATAAACTAACAGGGGGCAATCCTCAGTTCATAGTAGAGGTTCTTAAATCTCTTTATGAGCAAGGTTGGCAAGGCCCTGAGCTTCCTGAACGAATCCATCTACCTAAACAAGTTAGTTCCACTATTGAAAAACGCCTGAATTATCTTAGTAAAGATGCTTTGAGGATTGTTAGAGTTATGTCTGTGCTCAAAGAAGTTGCAAGAATACAAGCTAAGCATATAGCTGAAATAGTTGGTATGGATTATTTAAAAGCTAGTGAGGTTCTAGCAGAACTTGAGCAAGCTTATATAATCAAAGATGGCCTTTTCGTTCATGATTTACTTCTTGAAACAGTTTTCAGTACAATTCCTTCACCAATCTACCCTGCTTTAAACCAAGGTGTTGCCAAGTGGCTAGAGACTCAAGATGTTGCACCAGCCCGCATTGCTCACCATTGGCTTGAAGCAGAAGAATCAGAGCGAGCTTTACTTTGGCGTGTTAAAGCTGCAGAAGTTTTACTTACACAAGGTGAAACAAAGCAAGCATGTATATGGTTAGAAGAAGTGCTGAAAGCCACTGATCCAGAAAGTGACCTTTATAAGCAAGCTAGTGTATTGCAACATGAGGTCGCAAAATGCTGAATAATTCCTCTGCACTGGTAGCTTGCCTTTTTGGTACGCCAAATTTCAAGTGGCAAGGAGAGATTTTAAGACTACCTACCCGCAAGGCTACAGCACTACTATGCTATCTTGCTTCAGAACAGCGTGTTGTGCAGCGTGAAGAGCTTACCGAACTCCTCTGGAAACCTACTGAAAGTAGAAACCTTAGACGAGAACTTTACCGCCTTAAACAACTTCCCGGGGCAAAAAACTGGTTGGAATTAGATGATGGTGGTGTGTTTGTTCATGTAACAACTGACTTAAGCACTTTTATAGAAGCTATAGAACAACAAGATTTTCAAAAGGCTATAAAACTATATCAAGGTAAAGCTGATGAGCAGTTATTAGCTGGACTCGAGCCCCAAAACGCACCTGCTTTTATGGATTGGCTCGAGTCCAAACGAGAGGAACTAAATACACTACTAGTCAATGTTTTACAAAGCCACATTGAAGAACTTGAAAATGCAGGAAGACTTGTTGAAGCAATTGAATTCACAAGACAATTGCTAAAGCATGATCCTTTAGACGAAAGCATACACCGTACCATAATGCGCCAAGAGTTTAAAAGAGGAGATTTATCAGCAGCACTAAAGCAATATGAGGTTTATAGGCACATGCTTGTCAAGGAGCTAGGGATGACCCCATTACCAGAAACTCTAGAGCTGGCGCAAGAAATTGAAAAGGCTATTAAACAACCCCCACCTAACACCTCTCAAGCAAGCGTTAAGACAAGGCATCGTATTCCTCCCAAGCTCTTACGACCACCAATACTTGTAGGACGCGAAAAAGAATGGGTAGAGATGGAAAATGCTTGGCAAGAGGGTAAAGTTATTATTATTACTGGTACAGCTGGCTCAGGCAAAACACGCCTCATGATGGATTTCACTCGTAGCAAAAGCAAGAACTTTGGCCTCAATTATGGTCGCCCCGGTGACAAGACAGTACCCTATAGCTCATTGGCAAGATCATTGAGTCTTTACTCAAATAAGTTTCCAAGTAGCATTTTTGAACCTTGGGTACGCTATGAACTAGCTCGATTAGCACCAGAAATTTTTGAGGAAAAGCCACTACCTGCGACTTCTCTAGGAAGTCGTAAACGCTTGACTGAAGCTTGGGTTAAATTTTTTATGACTGCTCATCAAATATTTGATGCATTAATAACAGATGACTTACATTACTTTGATGAGGCAAGCTTTTTTACAGGAAGTTATGTTTTTAGTCAAATTATTGGCGAGGGTCATAAAGGGCAGCAAATTGCATGTTATCGCAAAGAAGAAATACCTCCTGACTATAGCAATCACACTATTGAATTAGCAGAAAAAGGTTTTCTAGCCTACATTGATCTAATGCCCCTTGATATCAATGCAGTTACTAAACTACTTCTAAGTTTAGACGTACAACAGCCTCAGCAAATAGCTCCATACCTACATAAATTAACTGGAGGTAACCCCCAATTCATAGTAGAGATTCTTAAATCTCTTTATGAACAAGGTTGGCAAGGTCCTGAGATTCCTAAACAAATAAACTTACCTAAGCAAGTTAGCTCTACTATTGAAAAACGCCTGAATTATCTTAGTAAAGATGCTTTGAGGATTGTTAGAGTTATGTCTGTGCTCAAAGGAGCTACAAAAATCCAAGCTAAGCATATAGCTGAAATAGTTGGTATGGATTATTTAAAAACTAGTGAGGTTCTAGCAGAACTCGAGCAAGCTTATATAATCAAAGATGGCCTTTTCGTTCATGATTTACTTCTTGAAACAGCTCTTAATACTATTCCTACACCGATCTATCCTGCTTTAAACCAGAGTGTTGCCAAGTGGCTCGAGACTCAAGATGCTGCACCAGCTCGCATTGCTCACCATTGGATAGAAGCAAATGAATCAGAGCAGGCTTCACCTTGGCGAGTTAGAGCAGCAGAGATTCTCCTTACACAGGGTGAGTCAGAACAAGCAAATGAATGGTTAGAGGAAGTGCTTGCAGCCACCGATCCAGAAAGTGATCTTCATAAACAAGCTAGAGTATTGCAACGCAAATTAGTGAACTCCTGAGCAACCATATAACGCTTCTGTCACGACTTTGCAACGCCTTTGCAACGCCTCCTAATTTAGAATGTCAGTCGGGTTATTAATCCAAGAGCTTTGGATATAAGGCATGAGTTTATGTAATTACATAGTATTTTTAGTTGGTTCCCTGAGCTAGATTTTAAGGGATTATAAGTTACGGGTTATTTAGAAGAAGTTTAATTTTGATGTAAGGAGTTTTTGCTGATGGGCAAGATTGTTAGAAATATTGGGCGTTAAAGAGGTTAGAAGGCTGACAATTAGCTAATCTCTTGCAAGTTTCACAGCTTTGCATGGTTTGACTTGTTGTTAGGCAATGTGGGTGATTAAAGGGAAGGCCTTAGTGGTGGCAATGCAAATTTTATAGAACATTTATATTTAGTCAGTGTTATTTGTTATTAAAGTAACAATAAAACTGATCTTAGTGGTGGTGTGCATAGTCACACCTTAGGTTTTTTTCGAGTGCAGTTACACTGCAACATTTTCTTTTGACTCAAAGGAGTTGGATGCATGAACAACAATAAATTGGCTGTATTTATAAGTACTGTAGCACTTTTTATGATTATCATTTCTGGCTTTGCCAAAGACACTGCTTCTAAAGAGGTTACGATAAGGCAGTATCTAGTTGACTTTTGGAGTAGAGGGAACTTAGAGGTAGCCGAGGAGCTATTAGACTCTAAAGTGACTTTAATTTCTCCCGATGGGGTTTTTGAAGGTATAGCAGCTATAAAGTCACTTTGCAATACCTATATAAGCGCCTTTTCTGACTTAAGTTACACAATTGATAACATATCTGTAAGTGACAATGAAATAGAAGTTAAGTGGCTTTTAAAGGGCACCCATGATGGTAAGATATTAGGGGTTGCACCAACTTGGCAAGAAATTGAGCTTCAGGGCACTAGTGTCTATGTAATTGAAGGAGGCAAGATTGTTAAGGAAATTAAGGACTATAATGAACAGGACTTCTTAGAGCAACTTGGTGTTGTTTTAGAGACATCAAGCTTTGAAAGGGCATCTGCAGAAAACACACAGACTATGGGTGCTATGAGGTATGGCAGATAGTTTTAGCATAATGCTTTAAAAGCATATTTCCCCGACTCTACCGTATTCTGTGTTAAGTCAACTTCTTTGGATAAATTAATGAATGCTTCAACAAAAGGAGAAACATGGCAGATGTGGTGTGTGTTAGAATCAGGGAAACAATACAGTCCTTCACAAATAAGTTTTAGGAGAGGGAAAGACTTGTTAAAAATTTTCAAGGCATACACCCCTAAAAGTTAGTGTCAATCATAAGAAGGTATTTAAGGCATTAGGAAGTACCTTGGAAACACTCTATTTACAACTACTTGGCTACCCACAGGTTTTTAGTCAAGGTATTGGGCAAGGCATTCCTAACGATAAGCCATCATTACTTTTACTCTATTTAGCTTTAGAGTCTGTTTGGCTCGAGCGGAGCAAGCTAATTTCCCTATTCTATCCTGATAGGAAAGAAGCAAGTGCTCGAGTCAATCTAAGACAAATTTTAAAGCGAGCTGAAGAATTGCCCTTTGTCAAGGGTTTAGAAATAGAGTACAAGAGGGTGCGTTGGTTAGTTAGCAATGATGTTAATGCCTTTCAAAATGCCTTAGATAACAAAGATTGGGACAAGGCTATTACGCTTTATAAAGGTAAACTATTTGATAACCTAGACTTCTCCAAAATTTCTTCTGAGCTGGAAAGTATCATTAACAGCAAGCGAGACGAGCTACACAATGCTTACCATAAAACTGTTTTTGAGTACACTGCTCAGCTCAAGCAAAAGGGTGATCTTAATGTTGCCAAAAACATCCTAAAACAGTTCATAAATGCTGACCCCACCAATGAAAGGGGTGTACAAGCTTATATAAAGCTTTGCTATTTAGAGGGTTCTCGAGCTGACGCCCTAAAGATGTTTAGGCAATTTGAGAAGAAACTTTGGCAAGAGTTTGAACTCGAGCCTTTGGAAAGCACTAAGCAGTTAATTCAAGATATTCGCAACCTTAAAAGTACCCCTTTGCCATAAAACATGTAGGAGTTTGTTAATGATAAGGAGTCAAGATAATTTGCAAGTTTCTATTGTCAAAAAATCGAGTCTACCAAGTGTAAGTCACGTTTTTATTTCAATAAAATTACATCGCAAAGTTTATAATTTTATCTAAATTTAGAGTGGTGTTGTTTTCAACTGATAGGTGATAAACATGGACGTTATAGATAGTGTCCTAATTAAAGGTAAGGTAAGGAAAATAAAAATGAGTGCCAAGAAAGATCAAGAAATTTTTACTCAAAGGCTTACTTTTTGTTTTTTAGGTGACCCCATCCTTATAAAGGAAGAAAAAACAGGGCCATCAAAAATACGGTCGCAACGTATAGCCCTTTTGCTAGCTTATCTAGCAGTTCACAAGGGGCCTGTAAAAAGGGAATTATTAGTTGAATTACTTTGGCCAGAAGAAGAGAAGAAAAAGAAAAACAAGCAGGGGGAGGAAAAAGAAATCTTTGATAAAAAGGGTCGTTTTAGAGTGCTGCTTAATAAGCTCAAAGAGACCTTTCCAAGTATCTGTAATATTACTGATGAAGAAATTAGTTTAGCACCTGAAGCTTTAGCCCAAATTGATGTATATAAATCTGAACTTCTGAAAGAGTCAATAGAAGATTATAAAAAGTTTGTTTCTTTGTATCGAGGTGATTTTTTAGCAGGCATAAATATTCCTGTATCTGTGTCAATGTGGGAATGGCTTGAGCGACAAAGAACCTGCTGGCGTGACAAAGCACAAAAAGTCTTAAGGCAACTAGCTATATATCATTATGAAGGAAAGCGTGTACAAGATCTAGACCAAGCTTTAATTTATGCTCAAAGGAGTTTAGAGATAGAACCTTGGGATGATAAATTGCAAATTAAAGTGGCCCTTATTTACGAGCAAAAAGGTGATTACAATCTTGCTATAGGGCAACTCGACCGCTATAAAGAACTTCTCAAAAAAGACCAAATAAAAGTACCAGAAGGGGTTGATTATCTTTACGAAAAAATCAATAAGAAGAAAAAACAAAGCACTTTAACCAAAACACAAGTGATTAATATGCTTTTAGTTAACACTTATAGCTCTTAAGAACTTTTTTAGAACACTAGAAAAGGTTAGCTTCCATAAGGTAAGATGACTCGCTCACAGTTTAATCAGAACAGAAGATACTAAGTTTCTTAGAGGAATATCTCTAAGCTCAAAATTAGTCCACAAAAGGTATATCTAAGGTACTGATAGATTAATTTCTTGAAAAGGCTCTACAGTTTCATCAAACACGATTCTATTTGGTTGCGCTTCCTTACCTGATATCAAAAGTGTATATTCACCTTGTGCTAAGCCATCAAGAAAGTAAACACCTGCTGAATTAGTGGCAGAGGTGGCACGTTCACCTGTATTAGATACTGCATCTACTCTTACACCGCTTATAGGTGCCCCAGAAGCATTTGTGACAATACCAATTAGACTATAGGAACGTCGAAAAGGAATACTTACTTTAGTATAGGCACCCGGAGTGACAAGAACTGCATAAGATTCTTCTGATGGTGTCCAGTCTATAGGATAACCAGCTGGGTCTAAATCAAGGCGGTAAGTGTCTGCAGGGAGGTTATATTGAGTTTTGCCATTTTTGACAATGGCATCACGTAAACTGATGTTTGTGTTATCAACACCAGATAGAATAAAAAGTAAGTCTAAGTTCTCATCATATAAAGTTTCATTACTATCAAACTTACCGTTTGAGTTTTCATCAAAGAAAGCTTCTATAATAGTTCCACCATATGCTTGTAAAGCACCCATATCACGGTCTGCAGCACTGATGGTACTACCTGCTAAGTTAATGCTTCCAGTAATTCCCACATTAAAACGAGCATCATTAACATCAAATAGGCCTAGGTAACCTGCCTCTATAAATAAGCCTTCAATTATAGCGCTTTTAACGTCTATGTTAATTTCAGGGTCTTCACTACCAAAGCTGTAGCCTACGTTTAATCTCCATTCACTTTCACCAAAAGCATTGCGTTTGGGTGAGTTATATTCATAAAATGGGTGTATAAAATAAGAAACTTCTTGATTATTAATAGGGTAACGAAAGTTGACATCTAGGCCAAGTTCATGAACTTGGCTTATATAAGAATTACGATTTTTATTAGGGGATAAAATCTTAGATAAATTATAAAGCAACCTATTATCAATGCCTTGCTCGTTACCATTTTGAGTGGCTCTTAGCCCTAAAGCAGGTTGACTAACTGACCATCGCCAACGGGGAGAGAAGTCTTGTGTGACACTAAGGTTACCACCCAAGTTCCAACTCCCAACATAAATATTATGAAGTCCAACTTGGGCTAAAAACCAATCGTTATTATTTAGCTCTGTATATATAGTCCAATTTTCAAGCAATCTATAAGTAACTCTAAAGCGCTGTTGTTGATCAGTTGCATCACCTGTTAGCTCTAAGTTAGGCAAAGGATTGTAGCTGACTTTAGCATCTAAATGGTAATCTTCTAGATCTTCTTTTGTTTCATCGGCAACTTCAGTAAAAGCAGGACTTAAGACTTTGGCTGAAACTCTAAGTGGTAATTGCCTAGGGAGAAAAAAAGTCTCCCCATAGGCACGTAAACCCTTATCATAAACTACACCTGTACCCAAAGTTAACACTTGGTTTACACCAACGCGTATAGCAGCAGCAGCTACTACTGAATCATAACTGCCCAAAAAACCTTTACTAGTAGGTTCTTGTTTAGCACCTGCAGACACACTAAAAGCAAAACCATTTGTAGGAATCTGACCTACTATGCCTTCAAAGCGTTGTTTTTTTCGACGAGGTTCTTCACTAAGGCGACCTTGGGGATAAAAAAGCAGTTCGTAGC
>CBDCWW010000020.1:0-124540 GCA_965223585.1 Trueperaceae bacterium | reverse complement strand
ACATCAATGGTAGGATTTGTTCTTAGTTTTTCTAGAGCAGCCTCACCACTATTGACTGCTATAATCTCATAGCCTACTCGAGCCAAATGGGTTTGTATCATGTTATTGAGCTGAGTATCATCCTCAACGACTAAAATAAGACCTTTCATCAGTCAAGCACCCAGTAAATCCAGTAGCTTTGTCTTTAGGAACGAATGTCTTTTCTGAAACAATTTAACTCTTTGGTAATTTTGCATTGACCCATTATATTAGTTTTCTAGTTTACTTTTAATTATAATAATTGTTATGGCAGAAGAAACTATTTTCAGCAAGATAATTCGCAAGGAAATACCTGCAGACATTGTTTATCAAGATGAGCTTGTAACTGCTTTTAGAGATATAAATCCTCAAGCGCCTACGCACATACTTATTATTCCAAATAAGATTATTCCGACTGTTGATGATGTTGAAGAGAGTGATGAAGCTATAGTAGGACACCTACTCACTGTTGCTAAGGAAATTGCGAAGCAGGAAGGCTTGACAAAAGGTTACAGGTTAATTATTAATTGTAAAGAGCATGGCCACCAAGAGGTTTTTCATCTTCATATGCATCTGCTAGGTGGACAAGCTTTAGGAAAAATGGTGCAACTCCCAACCTAGAAGGGGTTTCTCCCTAGAAAAAGCTTTTCTGGAGAACTAAGCAGGAGTGTAAAAGTTCTTGTGAATAACTTAGGAGTAGCAAGTGTCTATAGGTAGCTAGTAGCCAGCATAATGATTCCTGCTGACTACTAGCTACTGGATTCTAGCTGCTATTTTAAATTCCAAATGGGAGGTTCAAAACGGTGGCAATCTAGCCTAAATATTCCCTAGAAACAAAGTGTTATCCAAATCATCTTGAGTAATTGTTGGTTTGGCGCTTCTACTTTTGTTCCTAGAGTCTTTTTAAGCTTGTTGCGTCTTTCTTTTACTATAGCCTCTTGATCAGCTAGTTTTTGAGTGACTATGAAAGTAAAAATCCCGTTTGTTTGTGATTTGTTTGGGACATCAACATCAATTTCAGGAAAGGTCTCTGTTAAATAGGGAACTACGGCACAAGCATACTGATGTTTACCTTCTAATTTGACAACTATCATATCACTTTTGCGTCTTACAGGGGCAAAGTATGCTTTAAGATTAAGAGTTTGAGTGATGGTGGTTATATATTTACGAATGCGTAAGACCAATCGGTCTTGCTCTTTTACAGTCATTAGCTACTCCAAATAAGTTTTAATTTGCCTAGTTAAGCACCTATGCAAAAGAAAGTATGAATTTTAAAACCTGCTATAGTCTTATTTTCACAGGAGCATAGATCTAACACTTGCATATTTTTCACGTCAATTTTTGTATGCTTGTTTAGGTTTTAATTGATGAAAAGACAAGCGCTTTACCCTTTGATTTTTCTTAAGCCTAAGTAAGATTTTGTTACCATTCCCTAACATATATCAATATTACAATAGCTATAATGACAAAATCCTTAAATTTATTCAAAATTATTATTGACAGGAGTTCACAAGTAATTATGCATTTAGATGCTTATATAAAAACCCTTGAAATATTTCTTAACTTAACAATACACATTAATTTGAATTATACTGATTGCTATGCGTCCTTGGATAGTTAAAGATACAGATTTTACTAACCTAGTTAGTGCTCAGGATATGGCTATCTTTCGTACAGTTTGCCCAGATAAACCTTATAAGAAAGATGACATAATTTTTTATGCGGGTGATCCTGCAACTGATTTACATGTCATTGCTAAAGGGCAGATTAAACTTATTGTTCTTACGCCTAGTGGTAGCGAAAGAATCTTAGCTGTTTGTGGCCCTAATGACTTTATTGGTGAAGCATTTTTACAAGACTCTGCTAATTACCGTGTTGATGCAGTTGCACTAACTGATGCTACAACCTGTCCAGTGAGTCGTGACCAATTTTTAGAGATGGCACAAAAAGCTCCTAACTTTGCCCTTACTTTTACTCAAATAATGGCCCGTCACCTTTTTCATTGTCGTGAACAGCTTTCTACTTCCTATGCTCCAGTGAAAATTCGCTTGGCCAAGGTGCTTTTAGAGCAAGTTGAGCGTTTTGGGGAAGCCACTGATAATGATGATATGTGGGCGAACTTAAACACCAATTTAAAGCATGAAGACCTTGCTGCTATGATTACAGCTACTCGGGTAAGTGTTTCTATGGCAATGGCAGAGCTTAGAGAGGAAGGTATCCTAAAAGGCACTCGAGGGCAGTACACTATTAATGTACCTGCTCTTGCTAGCATGTCAGAAGAGTGAAATAAAGATTACCTGATTCTATTATTCCTGAATCGTGATTAATTTTATACCTGTTCTAGCAGGCCCTACAGCTTCTGGCAAAAGTTCTTTGACACTTAAGCTGGCTGAAAGTTTAGATATAGAGATAATTTCTGCCGATGCCATGCTGGTATATAAAGGTATGGATATAGGTACAGCTAAACCTACCTTAGAAGAACAAAGTAAGGTCAAACATCACTTAATTGATGTAATAACGCCTGATAAAAGTTTTAGCGTGGCAGATTATATAAAGCTTGCTGAAAAGGCTATAGCTGGGGTGTTAGCCAAGGACAAAATACCCTTAGTAGTAGGAGGCACTGGATTTTACATAAGAGCCCTTTCGCAGGGACTTCCTACTGTTCCTGTTGCGGATAGTAAAGTGCAAGATGCTTTGTGGCAACGTTTTGAAAAAGAAGGCCTAAATCCCCTAGAGAAAGAGCTAATAGCTTTTAGTCCAGCTGATGCAAAGCGTGCTCAAAGTAACCCAAGGCGGATTATTAGGGCGTTAGAAATAATAGAACGTACAGGCAGAGCACCGTGTGATTTTCCTTTTAGTAAACCTGCTTTTAGCTATAAAAAAATGGTGCTAATGTTAGAAATAGATGCTTTGAAACAGCTTATTGTAAATCGTACTGAAAAGATGTTTGCCAAAGGTCTTGTAGATGAAGTAAAGAACTTACTAGCAAGCTACTCTAAATATCCTACTGCCATGCAAGCTATAGGCTATAAAGAAGTTGTGGCTTATCTTAACAATGAAAAAACGTTAGAAGAAACTAAAAGCGCTATTAATTTTGCTACTTTGCAATATGCTAAACGCCAGCGAACTTGGTTTCGTAAAGAACCTAATGTAACCTTGTTTTGTAAAGATTCAGAAGTTATTTCTGCTATAAGTACTCAGGCATAGAGTTTTTCTGCTTCACTTTGTTTTGTACTTGAGTAAAAGGGTATTTGGAGACAAATGCTCTACAGAATTTAAGCTAAAATAGAACTCAACTTTTCCTGTAAACATCCTTTTCCCCCTACCAAACCCTAAAGGCTCTAACGTCACCCATAACTCATCCATGACTTTGCTTTGAATGCACTGTGTGTAAACATCTGAACCTCCCAATACAACACACCTTTTCATTTGCCGCCTCTTCAATTCATCAAGTACTTTACGGATATTTCCAGATTTAAATTCTAAAATTCCTTTCTGTGCATATTGAGAAAAATTTGCAATTCTGCTAGTTAATACTACTCTTAATCTATTGGGGGTTAATGTCTTTAGTACACGACTTTTAGCAGCTTCAAAAGTCTTTGAACCATAAAGACTACAATCAAATGTTAATAAAGCATCATTAAAGTACTTTCTATCTTCTTTTGATAAAAATGAAATCCCTTCACTTTCATGTTTAGTCATACATCCATCTAAAGATATACCAGCAATTCCTATAACTTTCATTTTTCTTGATAGAGAATATAAACTTGTCCTTCTAAAACTTCAGTTTGATAAAGGCGTACTTTTTGAATCGCAGGCATAGTAGCATTCCCCGTATCTAAAGCAAATGTTGCCCCGTGGCGAGCGCACTTAACCTTGCCTTCTAACAATTCTCCATCATGCAATATGTTATTATCATGCGTGCACTTATTTTCTAAGGCATAAAATTTGCTATCTTGATGAATAAGCAAAACATTGTGGCCATCTACCTGAAAATCCTTCATGCTATTTTCGGGGAAATCTTTCACTCTTCCTGCTAGGAATTTACCTATTGGTAGCTCCATAAAAATTCTCCTCTAAATGTGCAGTATCGTTTACTGTTGATATGTGTATTTTGTTGTCATAGATGTAAAATTTACTAATACTAGTATTATTTATTAGAAAGCTACGAGCATAACTAGCTTTTGCCCTTACTACCCAAAATAGTAGCGTACGTATAAAGCCGCCGTGGGTAAAAGCAATTACTTTGCCCAATTTAGGTAATTCTTCTAGCCACGCCAAAATTCGCTTACAAAATTCGCTTTGCAATTCCCCCCCTAGAGGACGAACATTTTCAGGGTCATTACGCCAAGCCTCAAAAATATTTCTTTCTTCTTGAGATAATTCTTTATGGGTTTTTCCTTCAAATCCAGCAAAGTTTCTCTCACGTAACCTTTGGTCTAGATGTATTTTGGAATTTGGCACAACTAATTCGGCAGTATCTTTAGCTCGAGCTAAATCAGAGCTATAAACAAAGTCAAAATCATGCTCTGCTAAACGCCTTTGCAGTAGCTTAGCTTGCTCAATTCCTAATTCACTTAGCGGAGAATCTGAATGTCCTTGTATCCTACCCTCTATATTCCACATGCTTTCACCATGACGAATTAACCAAAGCTCGAGTTTTTCTTCTACCATATTTTAACTTTAAAGTAAGGTACTTTAAAAAGGCAATAACTTAAGGGATCAAACATTATTTTGTTGCTTAGGGTGTTCAGCTTTATAAAACTCATTTCTAATAGCTGTTAGAAGCTTGTGGGTTGAAAAAGGTTTTTTTATGTAGCAATTGGCACCAAGTTGCAGCACTTCTTGTTTGGTTGCTTCATCATCAAATGCTGATAGTACAATAACCGGCACACTGCTAGATAAGTTTCTAATTTGCTTTAATAAAGTAATACCTGAACCACTAGGTAAACGCAAATCGAGGATGATTATATCAAGTAAAGCCAAGCTTGTTTTTATGAACTCTTGTGCCTCAGGAATGTCTGACAAGGCTTTAAAGCCATATCCCTCATGTCTCAAAAAATTATCAAGTAGTGTGCGCATAGCCATACTATCTTCAATAAGAAGAATTGTTTTCTTAGTTTTGCCTCCAAGCACTTCAAAGAGGAATGGGTCACCAACAATAGCCTCTTCAAAAATATGTGTGTTGATTTCTTTAGCTTTTTTGCGTAGCAATAAGTCTACAGTTTTAAGGATTATCTCTTTACTAAGATAGTTATTTAAATATCCATCAATTTTAAGAAGTGCTCCTTGGGACTTAACAAATGGAGTTGTTTTAGGACTAAAAATGATTATAGGTACGTCTTTTAGTCGATTTACGCAACGCATACGATTAGCAATGTCTAATCCATCTATATTAGCTAACTCAGTATCTAAAATAGCAATATCAGGTATTGTTTGCTGTAGGTAATCTAAGGTAGTTCGCCCATTACGCAAAGGGACAACTACATAGTTGTTTTCACTTAAAGTTTGCTTGAAAAATTCAATAGCATCTGTATTACGTACAGATACTAGAACTATAGGGTCATATCTTGGAGGCACGAGCTTGCCTTAAAGTAAGTTTTTAAGTTTTGTCTTAAAATTGAAAAAGATATCTTAAATACTAATTTAACCACCTTTTGCACGTAAAAACAACTTTCACCTAGATTAATCATATCTAGCAAGGAGCCTAAAACTGAAAAAAATGAATTTGTACAAGTTTTGTAAGATCATTTTAAAAATCTTGTTCCTTGAATCTTAAATGAAGTTATGTCAATATTACTTTCCACTTAATGTCCAAAATTCCTTAAAGACTAGTCTTTCATGTTGAATGTTTTCGCGATATCACATTTATCATTAGCGATGGCTTGAAAAAGAAGTGGCTAGTGAAACTAAGTATTCACATGAACTGGGAATTTATTTTTACGAGCCTAGCTATACAAACGAGTGCTGAGGGTGTTTACTTAGGGCTCGAGCTACCGCTGACATCATTTTAAGATGAACAAGCTTTTTATTAATTGGGTTGAACTTATCATTCAGACATAAATTGAGAAAATCTCGAGCCTACTATATACTAAATCACTTATGAGTACCCTAACAGCAACAAAACCTTTTAACACCAACTTACGTGATAAAGACACCTTTTCATATATAGAGCAAGAGTACGTGCGTCAACGTGATGGCTTAGAGCTTATTGCTAGTGAAAATTTTGTTAGCAAGCAAGTTATGGAAGCTGTGGGCAGCGTTCTTACCAATAAATATGCAGAAGGTTATCCCAATAAACGTTGGTACGGTGGTTGCGAAGTTATTGACCATGTAGAAAAATTGGCTATTGATAGAGCCAAGGAGCTGTTTAGTGCCCAGTGGGCAAATGTACAACCTCACTCAGGTTCTTCAGCAAATTTAGCCGCTTACTATGCACTGTTGCAACATGGCGATACAGTTTTAGGTATGAATTTGTCGCAAGGAGGGCATTTAACCCATGGTTCCCCTGTGAACTTTTCAGGCATAAATTACAATGTTGTATCTTATGGTGTAGACAAAGAGACTGAATACATTGACTATGATGCTGTGCTAGCAGTAGCTAAAGAACATAAACCTAAAATGATTATTGCTGGAGCCTCGGCTTATAGTCGTATTCTTGATTTTGCAGCTTTTAGGCGCATTGCTGATGAAGTGGGAGCCTATCTTATGGTAGATATGGCTCACATAGCTGGCTTGGTTGCTGGTGGAGCACATCCTAGTCCATTACCACATGCCCATGTGGTAACAACAACTACCCACAAAACCTTGCGTGGGCCAAGAGCTGGTTTAATCCTCTCCAATGACCTAGAAGTTGGAGAAAAAGTTGATAAAATGGTATTCCCCGGTACCCAAGGTGGTCCTTTAGAACATGTAATTGCTGGTAAAGCAGTATGTTTTTTTGAAGCTTTACAACCAGAGTTCAAAAATTATGCTGAGCAAATAGTTCAAAATGCTAAAGCCTTGGCTGAGGCTTTTAAAGAGCGTAATTACCGTGTTGTATCGGGTGGCACAGATAATCATGTTTTTCTAGTTGATGTAATGTCCTCTTTAGGTATAAGTGGTAAAAAAGCCCAGAGCTTGCTTGACAAGGTGCACATTACTATTAATAAAAATACTATTCCTTTTGATACTAAATCACCTTTTGTTGCTTCAGGTATACGCATTGGTACACCTGCTATAACTACTAGGGGTTTAACAGAAAATGAAATGCCAAAAATTGCAGAACTTGTAGACCGCTCTTTAGAAGGAGAAGCTGTAGAAACAATAAAGTCAGAGGTTATGGAACTTGCCGGGCAGTTTTCCTTGCCTTCTTAGAAAATGCTAACTGCCAACAACTATACTGGCAAAGAGAAAGTGTTGTTTAGTAGCTAATATGCTGCAGGAAGGAATCTTTCATTATGTCGAAAAAGTTAAAGGCAATCATTTTTGCCTTATTGGCCCTTAGTTTTTTAGGAAAAGTTTTGGCAGCACAGGACTGTGGTGATTTAGATCGTGACATTGTTTTTGCAGGCTTTGATTGGGATAGCGCACAGCTGCACAATGCAATTGTTAGGTATATTCTAGAAGAGGGTTTTGAATGCTCTACAGATGACATTCCGGGCTCTACGGTACCAATGGTTCAGGGTTTAATACGCGGTGATATAGATGTGTACATAGAATTGTGGACTAACAATGCCCCAGAAATTTACTATGAAGCTTTAGAAGAAGGGAATGTTGTTGATCTTGGGCATAGTAGTGATGCACTCGAGGGTTGGTTCGTACCTCGCTATGTAATAAAAGGTGATAATGAACGCAATATAGAAGCAGTAGCTCCCGAACTAAAATCTGTTTCTGACTTGCCTAAATATGCCCATTTGTTTAGTGACCCAGAAGAGCCAGATAAAGGTCGTTTTTATAATTGTGTAATTGGTTGGCAGTGCGAGCTTGTAAACAATGAAAAATTAGTGGCCTATGGTTTGACAGATAGCTTTACCAATTTTAAGCCCGGTTCAGCAGCAGCTTTTGCTAGTGAAATTGAAGCAACTTATCGTAAAGGAGAGCCAATTCTAACTTACTATTGGGGGCCGACATGGGTGCTAGGAAGTTTTGATATGGTAGCTTTAGAAGAGCCTGAGTACAGTGATGAGTGTTGGCAAAGTAATAAAGGCTGTGCTTATCCTGCTGGCGTTATTAATATTGCTGTTAGTAAAGAGTTCTCTGAAGAAGCACCTGAAGAAATTATTGAGTTTCTCGAGAATTATGAACTTGACCAAGGTTCTGTTAGCAAGCTTCTTGGTTTTATGCGCGAAGAAAGCTTAGAAGCAGAAGATGCTGTGATACACTTTTTCCTAGAATCTGAACCACTATGGTCAGGGTGGGTTTCTGAAGAAGTAACCACAAAAATACTAGATTCTTTGGAATAGCATTGAACTCGGTTGCTAATCTCAATAATTTCCTTTTGGGATACCTACATAACCTTGTAAAAGATATTCCTCAGGATAATTTTTATCTTCATCAAGACCAAGGCATCAACTCACCGGGTTGGTGTCTTGGTCACTTAGCTGTTGAAACCGATGATGCCAATAAATATTTAGGCAATAGTTCTTCTGTCCCAGAAAATTGGTACTCACTCTTTTTTTACACTGCCCCTCCACTTAGGCTAGACCAAGCATTACCGAACAAAGCAGATTTGCTTGCAGCAGTAAATTCTGTATTCCCAAAGCTGTTAAACTCGTTTCAAACTTTGGATGAAGAGTTTCTAGCAAAACCCTGCCACAGCGATTTTCTTAAAGACAAGCTGCCTACTGAGCGTGATTGGTTCATTCATGTCCTCACTACACATATTGCTATGCATGCAGGTAATATAGCAGCTTGGCGTAAGTTTTCAGATCTTGATCTTGGGCCAACTTCCTATTAGCTATACTGAAAATGGTGACACACCATACACTCAAAATTGATGTTATGCCATATTATGCCATGTAATCCATAACTGTTACTCATTAAGCGATTATTACATCTCAAATTAAAAACTTAGAGATTTGGTTTGCAAAGACTTAAGGAGTTAGGCTATACTTTAGCAAGGTAGCTTAACTTTCATAAAAGTAATTATGATTGTAACATTAAAAAAGAAAATGAGGTATTCTACTTAAAAGCACTATTGGTTTTTGCTATTTTGATTTTATACACATCAATTGGTATTGCTTTTACTATAATTGACCCATAAAAATTAGAGATCAACAACCACCAAAAGGCTTTAGGCCTTCATAACATAAGTTCTGGTTTCATGAAAGGAGACAGAATCTCGTGCTTATATTAATTCCTCCTTAAATTTAGGGTTAGTACTTTGTCAGGTATTTTTTGTGCCTGAGAGTTCGTGTATTTAATTTTTGTGATGTAGTCACAAACTTCGAGTGCTTGCTTAAGCATATAACAATAAAATTAAGGAGAATATACAATGTTTAAAGCCTTTAAACTTATAGTAGCTATTTTAGGAATGTTGGCTGTAGCGGCTTGTTCTAATTTAGAGAATACCCCTAATGGTATTACAGACGATGCGCTTGCTCAGGAATGGGGTTTAGATCAGTGGGGCACTGCACCTAGTGATGATGTTAATGAACAGTTAGATTTTGTAGATTCAGGTCTAGAGCCTCAAAGCGGAGATTATCAGAATGGTGTATATGCCAAGGCTTATTTATACGCACACATAGCCTCTAGCTTGTGGCATCCCTACATAGCTTCGAAACCACATCAATACAACAGGCGTTTTGATCAAGAATTTTGGTCAGGTGATCGGAATCATTATCCCTATATTGATAACGAGGTTTTGCACTTAGGCACTGGAGTGTATGCTGTAAGACTTAGACACATGAATACCTTTGGTGGTCATGTGCAAGTTGTTGCTTATAGGACTAGCAATCATTGTAAAGTATGGAAATGGTTTCCATATGGAATTGATTTACATGTGAAAGTGCGTTGTTATAACTCTTCTGGAATGCTTGCCGATACCCGTTTTGATGTCTGGTTTTTTAAACAGTCAAAACGTGTGACAAGCAATAGCATTGCTTATTTATGGTCACACGTGGGATCTCCTGGCATAGGAATCACTTATACTCCTACACAATGGTATAATCATACTAGCGGTAGTGGTCTTAATACAGTTGAGCATGTGGGTACTGGCAGTTATGACGTTACCTTTAGAAACGCGCCTATAAGGAGCAAAGATCCTGCAGGTAAGGGTGGTATAGTGTTAGTCACAGCTTATGGTGCAAACGGAAGGTACTGTAAGGTTGGAAGTTGGTCTGGCTCACCACATGTGACAGCTCGAATATATTGCTATAACTCCAGTGGTATGAGAACCGACGCTATGTTTAATGCCATGTTTATACGCCATGCAGGCATGTTAGGTACTGCAAAATATTCTGATAGACAAAAAGCAGCTTATGTGTACAATGATATTTGTCATACATCAACTACTGGCATGATCTGCACTCCTTCAGCGACTTGGCAACACAACACAGAGTCACCTACACTCTCCACCGTTGAAAGGCTAGCCAAAGGTCGCTATAGGGTGACAATAGATGATTTCAAGGGGAAGGGTAAAAGTGATCCTAAAGTAGTAGCTTATGGTAGTGACGATGTTCGTTGTTCAATTTACGCTTGGGATGGTAGTCTGACCTTCGGTCCGGGCTCTGAAGCTAGAGTTCGTGTGTATTGCTATAATTCTAGTGGTGGTTACGAAAACTCTCGATTTAATTTATATTATCAAGCCAATTAGTTAGTTTAACTTAATTAGAGTTTGCTAGGAAAATACTTGGGCAGCTCAAGCCTCAGAGGGTTTTACTACCTCTGAGGCTTTTTTAGAGATTAGTGAGACCGTTAATTTATTTATTTTGTAACTTATTCCTAGACTTTCTTTTTACAAAAACATAGTAAAATACTTTTTAAAGTATAATAATTTAGAGTAAGAATTTAGGGGGACTCTTAAATGTTGAGGAGGTTTTCATGTATAGAGGTAGAGAAGGTCAATGGGCGTTTATCTTACACCGTATATCAGGCATAGCCCTAGCACTCTATTTGTTCTTACATGTAGTTGATATTAGCTTAGTTATGTATGGTCCCGATGGCCCTTTTAATAATTTTTTAGCTTTTTACCATCAGTGGCCCTTTCGCATAGGACTTGTCTTGATCATGGCAGGAGTGGTTTATCATGCGTTGAACGGTCTACGCATAATCATAATGGACTTTACTGAATGGGGTGTCCGTTGGCAAAGTTATATGTGGTATGCTGTTTTAGTTTTAACTGCTGGTATTGGCTTTCCCATATTGGTTAAGGTGCTTCCTGAAATATTTGCAGGTTAATGTGTTCCTTTGCTGAACAAATGTGTATATGAATATATGTTTAGGATAATTGGAGTAATAAAATAATGGCTGTACAACCGAGAACTTTAAGTCAAGCCAAAGCCACCTATAACACTAATAGTGAGTTGGCATGGTGGGTATTCATGCGTGTGTCGGGCTTATTACTTATCTTTTTAGTTTTTGGACACATATTTATGAATAACATTTTAATTAATGTTGGAGATGTAGATTATGATTATGTAGCAGGACGTTTTAGTAAAGCATGGGTAAAGGCTTATGATACTTTTATACTCTTCTTTGCCATGCTGCATGGTGTAAATGGCTTGCGCTATAGCGTTGAAGACTACTTCAGCGAACCCAGATCTCGATTCCTAGCTAAGACCACTCTTTTCTTTGTAGCTGGTATTGTTTTTCTTTTGGGCACAATAACACTTTGGGCATTTACCTACGAGGAAATGGGCGACGCTATAAGAAATTTAGGGAGTCACTAATGCCAAGAGCACACCGTTATGATGTAATTGTAGTTGGTGCAGGCGGTGCTGGATTAATGGCAGCACGATATGCAGCACAACACCCGGGAGTTTCTGTAGCAGTTATTAGCAAGCTTTATCCTACTCGTAGCCACACAGGAGCAGCCCAAGGAGGTGTAGGTGCAGCACTTGGCAACATAAGCGAGGATAGCCCTGAATGGCACGCCTTTGACACCATTAAAGGTGGTGATTACCTTACTGACCAAGATGTTGCTCAAATGTTTGCTAATGATGTTATTGAAGCAGTTTATGAATTAGAGCATATGGGATTGCCTTTTTCTCGAACCCCTGAAGGCAAAATAGCTCAGCGTAAATTTGGTGGTCACACTCGAGACTTTGGTAAAAGTGCTGTTGAAAGAGCTTGCTATGCTGCTGACCGCACTGGCCACATGATTTTACAAACCTTGTACCAACAGTCTATAAAAGATAATGTTACTTTTTTTAATGAATTCCATGTCATTGATATCATTCTAGAAAATGGAGAATGTTTGGGAGTAGTAGCCTATGAACTTGCCACAGGCGAATTGCATACTTTTCACTCTAAATCAACAGTGCTTGCTACAGGTGGCTGGGGACGCATGTTTAAGGTAACTTCCAACGCCCATGCTTTAACAGGTGATATGTCTAGTATAGTTTACCGTCGTGGTTTGCCTATAGAAGATCCTGAATTTTTTCAATTTCACCCTACGGGTCTTTATAAAATTGGGGTACTGTTAACTGAAGGTGCAAGAGGTGAGGGGGGTATATTACGTAATAGCGAGGGTGAACGCTTCATGGAACGTTATGCACCCACCATCAAAGATTTAGCTCCTAGGGATATGGTCAGTCGCGCAATTTATCTGGAAGTGCGTGAGGGACGTGGTCTAGGGCCAGATAAGGATTACGTCCACTTAGACTTAACTCATATAGGTGCTGAGATTATAGAAAAGCGCCTACCTGATGTCACAGAATTTGCTCGTATTTACTTAGGAGTAGAGCCTGTAAAAGAACCTGTACCTGTACAGCCTACGGCACATTATGCTATGGGTGGCATTCCTACTACTATTAATACTGAAGTTATTAGTGATGGAAATAACATCATTGTACAAGGTCTTTATGCAGCAGGTGAATGTGCTTGTGCTAGCTTGCACGGTGCTAATCGTCTAGGAACCAATTCTTTAGGAGATTTAATTGTTTTTGGTCGTCGAGCAGGTAGATTTGCCTCTGAGTACGCTGCTAATACACAATTTAGTGATTTGCCAAGAGATAATCAAGACTTTGCCCAAGAATTGATCAATAAAATTTTGAATGCTAGTGGCGAGGAAAAAGCAGGGCTTTTACGTCAAGAGTTGCAAAATTCTATGCATGAAAAAGCTAGTGTTTTCCGGACAGAAGAGACCCTTTCAGAGCAAATTGAAAAACTAAAAGAGCTAAAAGAACGTTACAAAGATGTTCAAGTTGATGACCAAGGAAAGCAGTATAATACTGAGCTTTTAGAGGTTTTAGAACTAGGGTTTTTATTGGATAATGCTGAGCAGTTAACCCATGGCGCACTTAACCGTCAGGAGTCTCGAGGAGCACACTCACGTGAGGACTACAAAGACCGAGACGATGAAAACTGGCTTAAACATACCCTAATATACAAAGATGGTGATAGTGTACGTATTGACTATAAGCCTGTGACACTAGGGTTATATAAACCTAAACCCAGAGTTTATTAGAAAGAGCTTATAAAGTGCAAGGATTAGAAACTCTATTAGCACTTTTGGCTGCTATTATCGGATTAATCGCAGCTTTTGCAAATAGAAAGCAAATCGTAGTCCACAAATATGAGGCTCCTGATGAAAATTTTAGTAAAAATTCTAATGAAAGCCATAATGATACTAAATTAGCAAAACCTAAAAAACGAATTAGCCTTAGGAAGAGATTTAAAAGGTTTTTCTTAAGCTCTATGGGATCTTTTATAAGCTTACTAATAATAGGAGCTACTGTTAACACTCCCCTTGCTAATTTTATGATTTTAATTTTCTTTTTTTTGCTTATAGTAGCAAGTTATCAATTGCTTTCTATTGTTATAGCTATTTTAAGAAGAATGTGGGCCTAATATAAGGTGTTCTTAGTTATCAGCTTAAGAAAGGTACTACCATACCTAGTGTGGGTATAGGAAACTCTAAATCTCTATAGAATGTTTTTAATAGTAAAGGAAGATTGTTAATGGAACAAACTCAAGTCTATATAAGAATTAAACGTTTTGATCCTGAAAAGGATAAAAGACCCCATTGGGAAGACTATGAATTAGCAGTGCACCCCACTGACCGTGTACTAGATGTTATGAATAAAATTAAATGGGAAATTGATGGTTCCCTTTCTTATCGTCGTAGTTGTGCTCACGGTATTTGTGGTTCTGATGGAATGCTTATTAATGGTGTTAATCGCTTAGCTTGCAAGGTGTTGGTTAAAGATCTAGGTGAAAAAATAAGTATAGAACCTCTTCCCGGGTTACGAGTACTTAAAGACTTGATAGTGGATTTAGAACCCTTTTTCGACTCCTACAAATCAGTATTACCCTTTTTTATTAATTATGATCCTGCTCCGCCAACAGAGCATCATCAAAACCCTGAAGAACGAGCCGTTTTTGATGATACAACTAAGTGCATTCTTTGTGCTTGTTGTACTACTAGCTGTCCCGTTTTTTGGACAAATGGTCGTTATATTGGGCCAGCAGCGATTGTTAATGCTCACCGCTTTATTTTTGATAGCCGTGATCAGGGAACAGAACAACGACTGCAAGTTTTAAATCAAAGCAATGGCTTATGGCGCTGTCGCACTGCCTATAACTGCACTGAGGCTTGTCCTAGAGACATTCCTATAACAAAAGCTATTGAAGAGGTTAAACGAGAAGTTTTGTGGTATCAGGCTTGAACATGTATTTATTATAGAGGCCTATTGTAAGGGTAGGTTTCAAGCCTACCCTTACTTAAATTTAGGGATTTTGTTTTACATACTCGATAACTTGATCTGTGATGTCTAAACCTTCCACAGCATAAACTACAAGGCCTATACCATTTTGTCCTGCTATATTACCATCAAGAACCATAGAATAACCTTGACTAGCTGAAATAGCGGTAATAGCATTGTTAACAGCGTTTACAGCTGGTTCAGAAGCTTGCAAAATTTCTTCTGCATAACGTTGTTGCCTTTCCTGTAAAGTGCGTATTAGTATATCCGCTAGATCTTGCTCTTCGGGAGTTAATTCTCTTTCTGCAGCTTGCCTTTGTAAGTCTTGAATTTGCTGTAGAATAGGTCCTAGTTCCTCTTCTTGGCGTTTTTGAATTTCTTCTATTGCACCGCCTGCAGGATGCGAGGCTAGTGCCCTTGCTGCATCAATAAAAACAATGCGCGAGTAATCCGTTTGGGCACCAAGTTTATTTGTAAATAAGTTAATAGTAAAAAATCCAACTGCTAAAACCAAGACAGAGATAGAAAAAAGCTTTACTTTCATAGACTGCAGTATACTAACCCCTTGATGAGAATTTGTGCTAAACAGCTAGATGTAAGTTTCTTTTAATATTATATACCACACTCTTATTAAGAAAACCAAATTACCTCACAGCACAGTAGAAAGCTTAATTCAACGCCTTTAAAGTTTGAAAGGGATCTTCTCAAAATGAACGGTTATGAGTAAAGGCATTTGGGTTTTCAATTAAGCGCACAACTGTTTAAGCTATGAGATTATTTTTTAACTAAACAAACTCTAAATCTTTTCTTCACATTTTCTTTATAGCTAAGTGACAAAGTAGTTTTATGAACATTCAGATTACGAACAACTACAGAACATGGAAGGCTCAGATTGCTTATCATGGATTAATTGCTAATATGTGTGCTAGCACACAAAAAGAATTGTGGGAATGCATTAAATCTTACATAACTAACTTGGTAACTCAAAGAGCAGTGTAATTGCTAGCCCTCAAAAATTGGAGATTAGAAAAAATAGGCTAAATCTACATCATACATTGCACTAGTAAGCACTTATATAAAAGAGAACATAGGTTTCCATTCACCTGTAGGGGTGGATTTCAAATCCACCCCTACTTATGTTTATGTGTAATGCATAACTTTAAGAATTAAGTTGCTTCTCTTCTCTTGGTCTTCCACTAGCAGGTCGAGAGGCAGGGATACTTCTTTTAGCAGATATGTTCTTACGCTTCTCTATAGTTGCTTCATCTGCTACTCGAGTATCACGAATGCTCTTAAGTCCTGTGCCAGCAGGGATCAAGCGACCTAGAATAACATTCTCTTTCAAGCCAACAAGTTCATCTGCTTTGCCGCTTACAGAAGCTTCCGTAAGGACATGAGTAGTATGCTGGAAACTTGCTGCTGAAAGCCAAGAGCGTGTAGATAAGCTAGCTTTAGTAATTCCTAAGAGTAAGGGCTTCCATGTAGCAGGCTCTTTATTTTCATCAAGAAGCTCTTCATTTGCCATTTCTACGTCAAATTTTTCAGCAATTTGCCCTTCTAGGTAGCTTGAGTCACCCGAAGCCTCAATTTCCACATATTTAAGCATTTGCCTTACAATAACTTCAATGTGTTTATCATGAACATTAACACCTTGATTACGGTATACATCTTGAATTTGATTAACAAGGTAATGCTGTACATCTTCAGGGCCACGTGACTCTAAAAGGTCATGAGGGTTAATTGCTCCACGTGTAAGCGGTTGACCTGCTTCAACGTGCTCTCCTTCACGTACAAGAATGCGGATATTGGGACGAATTTTATAAGTTTTGCTAAATTCACCTAAATCGCTAGTTACTGTAAGACGATTAATGTCTTCGCCCTCTTCTATAGATACAGTGCCATCTAAATCAGCTATTACTGCTTGTACCTTAGGTTTACGAGCTTCAACAAGCTCAATAACACGTGGTAACCCTTGAGTGATATCTCCTGCTCCTGCTACACCTCCAGTGTGGAAAGTACGCATAGTTAGTTGTGTTCCCGGTTCTCCTATTGACTCTGCTGCAATTACTCCTACAGCCTCACCAAGAGAAACAGGACTCATAGTAGACATATCTATTCCATAACACCTTTGACAAACGCCTGCTCTTGTTTGACAAACAATTGGGCTACGAATAGGCACACTGCGTACATCTGTATTTGAGGTCATGCGAGAATAAATTTCTTCTAACTCTTTTCTATCTAAAATTGCACCTTCAATAAGTTCATAATCTCCTATCTCAAAATCCATAGCCAGATAACGTCCATATAAGCTCATATCTAATTGTGCTTTAGGGCGAGGGCGCGTATCTTCATTATAAAGAGGTATTTCAAAGAAATCTGCTGTGCCGCAATCATCTTTACGTACTACAATTTCATGAGCTACATCTACTAGTTTACGTGTTAAGTAACCTGAATCAGCAGTCCTGAGAGCAGTATCTGCCCCACCCTTACGAGCACCATGAGTACTTATAAAATACTCGAGCACCGTCAAACCCTCACGAAAATTAGCCCGAATAGGCAATTCCATGGTTTCTCCCGAAGGCTTGGCCATCAAACCCCTCATACCTGCTAACTGACGAATCTGTTGTGGATTTCCTCTCGAGCCTGAATTGACCATTACATAAAGAGGATTAAAAGGCATATTCTCCTGAAAGTTAGTAAAAACTGCTTGACGTACTTCGTCAGTGGTACCATTCCAAAGTTTTACTACTTGTAAGTATCTTTCCTGATCAGTCATAAAGCCGCGCTCATAACCATCAGTTATTTTGGTAAGTTTACTTTCAGCTTCTTCTAATAAGCTAAACTTTTTCTTAGGAATTACCACATCGTCTATGCCAATAGTAATACCTGAAGTGGTAGAAAGTTTAAAGCCATAATCCATAAGTGCATCAAGAAGTTTAGCTGTTTTTTCAATGCCAAAATGCTTAAAGGACTTAACAATAAGGTTTCTCAACGATTTCTTTTCATAGGCTGTATCATAGCTAATTAGCTCAGAAAGTACTTTAGAGTCGACTGCTTCACCTTCTAGCATAGTTTCTTTGACTAGATTTGCAAAAACCATGCGCCCGGGTGAGGTTTCTACAATATTACCATCAATTCGCACAGTGACTGTATCTTGCATATCAATGTCACCACGTTCAACAGCCAAAAGTGCTTCGTCAGTGTTGCTGAAATGGTACTTGAGACGCCCTACTGAGGTTTCTTTCCCTGCCACAGTAATGATACTATTTAAATCAACATTACCTTCCTTATAGGCTTCTATAGCTTCAATAGCATTATTGTACTTGTTACCTATTCCTTTATGCCCTTTATAAACTTGTGTAAGCACAAAAAGGCCAAGGATTATATCACGACTTACTTGCACATTAGGATCACCGTGGGCAGGTGAAAGCAAATTATGAGAACTTAGCATCTGTAATCTTGCTTCTGCTTGTGAGTAAACTGATAGAGGTACGTGGATAGCCATTTGATCACCATCAAAGTCAGCATTAAAAGCCTCACAAACAAGGGGATGTAACTGAATAGCTTGTCCTTCTACTAATACTGGCTCAAAAGCCTGAATACCTAGACGGTGCAAGGTTGGAGCACGATTAAGCAGTACCACACGATCTTCAATAACCTCTTCAAGAGCATCCCAAACCTCATCTTTGGTATCACGGTAACGATCTAGTAATTTACGAGCGCTTTTAATATTAGAAGCAACACCTCGTTCTTCTAGTACCTTAAAGAGAAAAGGTTTAAAAAGCTCTAAAGCCATACGTTTGGGCACGCCACATTGATGTAACTTAAGTTGTGGGCCTACCACAATTACAGAGCGCCCAGAATAATCAACTCGTTTACCCAAGAGGTTTTGCCTAAAGCGTCCTTGCTTACCACCTAGGATATCAGTTAGTGAACGTAATTCTCGGTCGCTACCCGGATGTACTACAGGTGTACCACGTCTACCATTATCAATTAAAGCATCAACAGCTTCTTGTAGCATACGCTTTTCATTACGGACAATCATTTCTGGAGCGCCCTGCTCCATAAGCTTTCTTAAACGGTTGTTGCGATTGATAAGGCGACGGTAAAGATCATTTAAGTCAGAAGTGGCAAAGCGCCCCCCTTCAACCTGTACCATTGGGCGCAAGGAAGGAGGCATAACTGGCATAGCCTCTAAGATCATCCACTCAGGTTTGTTGCCTGAACTAATAAAGTTACGCACAACTTCTAAACGTTTTCTGGCCTTAGTGCGTTTGTGTTTACTTGGGGAATCCATTTCTTCAACAAGTTGAGATTCTAGCTGTTCTAAATCAATATTTTCTAAGAGTTCTTTAACAGCTTCTGCACCCATCTTAGCCTCAAAGTCATAGGATTCTATAAGGCGCACTTGTTGGCGAACTAAGTCAATCTCTACACGACCAGATATGTCAGCTTTAACCTTACCTTTATCAGCTAGCTCGTCGCCGGGCAGTACCCTGTCACCGTTAACTACAATAGGCTCATCTTCATAAGAATAAACTCTAGCTTTAGACACAACAATGCTAGCAGGTTCAGCAAGATGTAAAGTTCCCTCAGCCTCAGCATAAATTTCTTGAGTACTATCAATAGCTCCAACTACCTTATCACCTTGCTGTACTGTGGCACCATCACTTATCAACACATGCATTGTAGGATCAATCTCATTTTCCTCACGACGTGCCCAAGCAAGCTCAAATTTGAGTTCCATGTCAGGACCTCTTTTTTGATTACTTATTAACTTTGCTTTAGCCTCAGTAGGAATCGTAAGTTGTGTACCTTCACTAGCTTTAGCAAGTATTGTACCTTCTGTCACTATTTCACCGGGGGCTACTTCTAGGACTAGGCCCTTAGCGATAAAGTAGCTAGTAATTAGCTCGTTATTATCGGGGTTGCGTAGATTTAAGAGGCCACCCTCATTACCTATAGGGATAAGCTCAACAACACCATTTATTTCTGCAGCTATGTTTAAATTACTATTAAGTTCTGCAAAAGGTTCACCACCTTGATAACTTTCTGATTCAACCCAAGCTTTAGCAGGTATTGTCAAGCTAGCTTCACGAACTTCACTATAGTCAAAAACGATTTTACGTGGAAAGCGGTACTGAGCTAAACCACTAAGATTAGCCTTAGTTCCTTTGGCAAGCTTGTGACCCTTTTCAACATATTCACCATCTTGCACCATAGCATTTTCACCCATGGCAACGGAAAAGGTTTCTTGATGACCAAAACGAAGTTGGCGATACTCCCTATCAGAAAGCAAGTCACCACGTTTTAAAGGTTTATTGTCCTTCATAGCACCCATAGGTTCAGTGACTATGTATTTGGCGAAATAAAGGACCTGCTCGAGTTGGGAAGTAGAAAGATTTAGAAGAGCACCAACTTTGCTAGGAACATCTTTAACATACCAAATGTGACTACAGGGTGTGGCTAATTGAATGTTACCCATGCGATAGCGACGCACTGTGGATTTAGTAACTTGTACACCACAGCGCTCACAAACTTTACCCTCAAAGCGTTGACGCTTGTATTTACCACAAGCACATTCATAATCTTTTTCAGGACCAAAAATTCGTTCATCAAAAAGCCCATCACGCTCTGGTTTTAAGGTGCGGTAATTAATGGTTTCAGGCTTTGTTACTTCACCATAACTCCACTCACGAATTTGTTCAGGTGAAGCAATTTTTATGCGAACCTTGCTAAAGTCTTTCATTTGGTAGAACCTTTCTTAAGTAGTTAGTATTAGTAGTTAATGATTGGATTACTTAACATTCTCAGTTCGATTAAATCTAATTAAAATTACTAGCAGATTTCACCCTACTTACTAGGGCGTTTCCCTTTACCTCCACGCCCTGATTCATCAAATATGTTCACAGGTTCATTCTGTTCACCTAGAACTTGTACATCTAGACCTAATGAGTGCAACTCTTTTATTAATACTTTAAATGATTCAGGAATAGTTGGTTCCAAAACATCATTACCTTTAACTATAGCTTCATAGGATTCATTACGTCCCTCTATATCGTCGGATTTAATGGTAAGCATTTCTTGTAAAGTGTGCGCTGCACCATGAGCTTGTAAAGCCCAGCACTCCATCTCACCTAAACGCTGGCCACCAAACTGAGCTTTACCACCTAAAGGTTGCTGGGTAATGAGAGAGTATGGCCCTGTAGAGCGAGCATGTAATTTATCTTCTACCATATGATAAAGTTTCATTACATACATGACACCCACTACAATTGGTGCATCAATGGCCTCTCCAGTTCTACCATCATAAAGAACTGTTTTACCTAATCGAGCTATTTGACGCTGTGCTTCCTCTAAAGTTAAATCGGGGTCAATGATACCAAGTTTGCCTGAGCGACGAATAACATCCATTTCACGTTTATCAGGATAGAAGCCACTTTCTTTTTCTTCTAAATGCTCACCTTGCCAAGTTTCTTCAAGTACATCCTTAATTTCATTTTCTTTGGCTCCGTCAAAAACAGGAGTTACATAGGATACACCTTTCTTATAGGCCGCTAAACCTAGGTGAGTCTCTAAAATTTGGCCTAGATTCATCCGTGAGGGAACACCCAAAGGATCAAAAACAAGATCTACAGGTGTGCCATCTGCAAGATGAGGCATATCTTCAGGGGGTAAAATTTTTGCCACTACACCTTTATTACCGTGGCGGTTAGCAAGTTTATCACCTTCAACTAAACGGCGTTTCTGAGCTATATAAACACGCACCATTTCTTGAACACCGGGCTTAAGCTCTACACCGGGGTCGCCACGCCTAAAACGTACTGTACGCAGTATAATACCGCTGTCACCGGGTGGGACACGTAAACTAGTGTCTTTGACTTCTCTAGCTTTTTCTCCAAAAATTGAGCGCAGTAATCTTTCCTCAGGAGTTGGCTCTGTTTCTCCTTTAAAAGATGTATGGCCTACTAAAATGTCACCTTGTTTAACCTCTGCGCCAATACGCACTACACCATCTTCGTCAAGATCACGCAAGGCTGCCTCTGAAAGCCCGGGGATATCACGAGTAATCTTTTCAGGACCTAGCTTGGTGTCTCGAGCTTCTTTTTCATATTTTTCTATATGCACGCTAGTATAGGCATCACGACGCACTAAGTTCTCTGAGAGCACAATAGCATCTTCAAAATTGTAGCCATCAAAAGGCATAATGGCAATAAGAACATTTTGCCCTAAAGCTAAGCGCCCTCCTTCACAAGAAGGGCCATCAGCTATTACTTGTCCAGACTTAACTTTATCACCAGCTTTAACCAAAGGATGCTGATCTAAATTAGTATTTTGATTGGAACGTTGAAATCTTGTTAGCTGATATTCTTTATCAATATTCCCATTGGTAACTATAATGTGACTAGCATCTACATAATTTACTACACTATTTTCTTCAGCTACTACTATTGCACCAGAATCCTTAGCCACACGATCTTCTACTCCTGTACCAACAAAAGGTGCTTCTGCACGTACCAAAGGTACAGCTTGCGATTGCATATTTGAACCCATTAGAGCACGGTTAGCATCGTCGTGCTCTAAAAAAGGAATTAACGAGGTAGGTACCGAAATTATTTGTTTAGGTGAAACATCCATATAATCCACCAAATCAGCAGTAACCACTTCTGCCTCACCTGCTATACGAGTTACCACTCGCTCGTTTTGAAACTCGCCATTTTCTTTAAGTAAGGCATTTGCTTGAGCAATTATATAGTCATCTTCTTCATGTGCATTCATATAAACAACATCATCACTAACTAATTGATCTTTTACTTTGCGGTAGGGAGCTTCAATAAAACCAAGTTCATTAACTTTTGCATAGCTAGAAAGCGAGGTGATAAGACCAATATTTGCACCTTCAGGAGTTTCAATGGGGCAGATACGCCCATAGTGTGTACGGTGCACGTCACGTACGTCAAAACCTGCTCGTTCACGAGTTAAGCCGCCCGGTCCCAATGCAGAAATACGCCTTTTGTGCCTTATTTCAGATAAAGGGTTAACCTGATCTTTAAATTGTGAGAGCTGACTTCTCCCAAAAAACTCGCGTAACGCTGCTACTACAGGGCGATTATTAATTAATTTCTGTGGTGTAGCAGCATCAGGATTACCAAGGAGCATGCGCTCACGAACACCTCGAGCCATGCGTCCAAGCCCTACACGAACTTGATCAGTAACTAATTCACCTACAGTACGAATGCGACGATTGCCCAGATGATCAATATCATCTTCGTAAAGAGAAACCTTTCGAGCCGCCCCACGTAACTTGACTCTTGTTTGCATGTGCTCTTCTTCAGGTATAGTCTGCAGATTGAGAAGATATTGTACTGTAGGAATGAGTCCATAATCTATAAAGTTGCCCTCTTCAAAACCAAGTAGCGTGCCATACTTATAATTTAAACCCAGCTTCATATTTACCTTATAACGACCAGCATCACCCAAATCATAACGTCGTTTATCAGCCAAAAGGCTACGCAAATAAGCAGTGGCCTTATCAACTTTGGGAGGGTCGCCGGGTCTAAGTATTGTAAAGAGCCTCAGTAGCGCTTCCTCTGGACTAGCCCCACTATTACCATCTTCTTGCAAAGTTTCCTCAATAAGCTCTTCTTGACCTTCAAAAAGATTATGGATATCTTGATCACCTAAGCCAAGCACCCTCAAAATTAAAGTTAAAGGAAACTTTTTCTTGTTGATTTTCATCCACAAAACATTACTATTATCAAATTCAACCTCAATCCAAGGTCCACGTTTAGGCATAGGTATAATGCTAGCCATATAAGTGGGGTTTTCTACTACTCCTTTGTGAGTACCAATAAAGTACACACCCGGTGAACGATGGATTTGAGAAACAATAACTCGGTCAGCACCGTTAACTACGAAAGAACCATCTGGAGTCATAAGTGGTAAATCGCCTACAAAGACCTGATCTTCTTTAATTAACCCGCTATCCTTATGAATAAGTTGCAATTTGGCAAATAGTCCTGCTTGATAAGTTAGATCTTTTTCTCGGCACTCTTCAGGACTAAATTCTGGATCTTGTAGAGTATATTCTAAAAAATCTAGGACTAAACCGGTTTGTCTACCTTTTTCAGTTTCGTCAATAGGAAAAACTTCCTTGAAAGCACTTTGTAAGCCTATACTATCTCGAGCGCTTACAGGCACTCCTTGTTGCAAAAAAGTGTTGTACGAGTTAATTTGAATCTTAGTAAGACTAGGAAGCTCAATAACTTCTTTAATAGTCCCAAATTTGTGAATTTCACGCATAGTTAACTGCCATCTTTCTTAATACAAATTTGCAAGATCTTAGGATAAAAATAAATGTGCTCAAAAGTTCTCACTTCCACAGATATTGTTATCCTGTTCTTGTTTAACATCGAAGGATAAGAGCATTAAACTCTATACCTTAAAAGAAAAGGTCCATGGACTTTCAACGTTTTGACATGGCCTTTTGCTGTGAAAACTTTTTTATTCCACTTTCCGATTAGACCAAACTCCTTTTAGCTAACAAGAATGAAGGTTTAAATCTCCACAAAATGCACTTAAGCAATTTCGCTGAAGAAAATACCTTAATAAAGAACCATAGTGCTGCTTAGTTATTAAAATTTCTTTCTAATAACCAACAACATTGTTAGGCGTTTAAGCACCAAGAGGTTGTTGTTTTTGACAATAATTTTTAGGAAAAGGGTTTTATCACTAAGCTGTTAGTGAAGGCTGAAATTTACCTTTAAAAATGTTTATTTTGATTTTCATGTGCAGGCCCCGTGAGGTTTGATTTGTAAATAATTTCTTAGTTGAATAGTTAGCCTAAAATAATTACGATAAAACACAAGCCATTCTATACTAAAAATAAAAATAAATGGGGTTAAATTTCTTACAAACACCCCATTTGTGCATCCCTTGCACAATAGCTAGCAATACTTCTGAAAGCTAATTACCTTAGCTGATTTCAATAGTTGCGCCAACTTCCTCGAGCTTTTTCTTAATCTCTTCAGCTTCTTCTTTAGAAACGCCTTCTTTAATAGCTCCGCCGCTTTCAACTAGTGACTTAGCTTCTTTAAGGGCAGCACCTGTTAAAGTTCTCACTTCTTTAATAACCTTAAGTTTTTCATCACCGGGACTTTTAATGATAACATCAAATTCGGTTTTCTCTTCAGTTGCTGCTTCTTCTGCATCACTAGCGGCAGCACCGGGCATAGCCATAGGCATACCCATAGGCATAGGTGCAGCAGCTTCTACTCCTAGTTTTTCTTTAAGGCCGTCTACTAACTCTACTAATTCAAGTACAGTCAAGTTACCAATTTGTTCAATTAGAGCGTCTTTGTCAAAAGCCATTAATCATTCTCCTGTTTTAATTTCTCTGAATAGTTGTTTACCAAATTTACAAATTTACGAGGCACACCTTCAAGTGCTGTAACAAGGTCTCTTGGAGGTGACTCGAGTGCTGTAACAAGCTGCTGTAAAGGTGATTGCAATACACCTAACAAACTGCTCAATAGGTGCTCTCGAGGTGGTAAATCAATGATCCGTGAAACTGCTGCAGCATCTATAGGTCTGCCACCTAGAATTCCACCCTTAGTTGCAGGTAGTTTCTGAGGATTTTTCTTAGCATAATCGGTAATGACTTTAGCTGGACCAATAGGGTCTTCATCAACCAAAACCATAGCTGTAGGCCCTTTGAGCATTTCTTCAAAGCCTTCAGAACCTCTTTCCTTAAGAGCCACACTAAGGAGAGTATTTTTAGTAACAAAAAGACGTCCCCCTGCTTCTTTAACTCTTTTACGCAAATCAGCTAGTTCTCCAGCAGAAAGACCTTGATAATCTACTAAGAAAAAAGTTTGTGTATCCTCTAAAATATTCCTTAGCTCAGCAATAGACTTCTCATTTTTTGGGTTTGCCATGTTGAGCCTTTCTTAAACACTAAATAAAAATATTTAACCACGAAACGTAGCTAACGCCTCGGCAGGATCTTTAAGTCTGGCTGACCCCTGCTGTCTCCAACGCCACTTCATAAGGTGCTACGCACCGGGATGCCTATATTGTTACACGTACGCTAGGTCCCATTGTTGAGGCAATATAAAGTGAACTTATAAATTGACCTTTAACACCTTCTGGTTTTGTATCTTCTAGTACCTTCTTCAAAGCCTGAAGATTTTCAGCAAGTTTATTTGCCTCAAAACTCTTTTTACCAATGGGTGCGTGCACTACCCCTGTTTTATCGTTACGGAACTCAATTTTGCCAGCTTTTAAAGCCTTAATAATTTCGCCAATATTAGGACCTACTGTGCCAGCTTTAGGGTTTGGTAGCAAACCCCTAGGTCCTAAAACACGACCTAATTTACTGCCTACTGCTGCCATCATATCTGGTGTAGATACCACAGCATCAAAATCGGTCCAGCCATCTAGAACTTTTTTAATAAGTTCTTCTTCTCCAACATAGTCTGCACCTGCTTTTTCTGCTTCACTTACTTTATCACCCTTAACAAAAGCTAAAACCCGCACAGTTTTACCAGTGCCATGTGGTAACAAAACTGTGTTACGTACATTTTGATCTGATTTACGGGGGTCAATACCTAAGCGAAAGTGTGCCTCAATTGTTTCATCAAATTTGGCTGTTGCTAACTCTTTAATCAGAGCTGTGGCCTCTTCAGCACTATAAGCCTTACCTTGCTCTACTTTTTCTTTTAAAGCACGATAACGTTTTCCATGCTTAGCCATTATTCAGGCCTCCCCTCTACTGTAAACCCCATAGAACGTGCTGTCCCTGCAATAATACTAGCTGCTGCTAGCTCATCATTAGCGTTCAAATCAGGCATTTTTTTGGCGGCCTATTTCGATGCACTGTTCCCATGTAACCTTGCCAACCTTTTCCTTGTGAGGAGTGCTCGAGCCTTTCGGTACACTTGCTGCCTTTTTGAGTAAATCAACTGCAGGGGGAGTTTTGGTAACAAAGGTAAAAGAACGATCTGTATAGATAGTAATTTCAACAGGAATAACAAAACCCTGCTGTGAAGCAGTGGCAGCATTGTACTCCTTAACAAACTGCATAATATTAGCACTGTACTGTCCTAGTGCTGGACCAACAGGTGGTGCAGCAGTTGCTCCTCCAGCAGGTAGCTGGAGCTTTACAATTCCCGCTATTTTTTTAGCCATAAATTTAGATTCCTAAGTTCTAGTTACTTGTGAAAAATCAAGTTCTACTGGGGTTTCACGCCCAAATATTGACACTAATACTTTTACTTTACCCTTATCTGGATCAAGATCAGAAACAACCCCTGTAAAATCAGCAAAGGGGCCAGCAGTTACTTGTACCATGTCTCCTACGTTGAAACTAACTTCAACTTTAGGCTTGGTCTTAACACCTGTAATGCCTAAAGTACCTAGCATGCGAGCCTCTTCCTCAGGTGTAAGTGGTACAGCACGTGTAGCTGTGCCTACAAAACCTGTTACTCCGGGAGTATTGCGTACTACTTCCCATGCTTCGTTAGGCTCATCTGGGTTATCGCCTAAGTTCATCTGTACAAAAACATAACCAGGGAAAAGTTTTCGTTTGACGACTTCTTGTTTGCCTCCATCACGATGCTCAACTGTGTCTTCCGAAGGCACAACTACTTGATAAACACAATCTGTCATATTTAAAGATTTAGCGCGCTGCATAACATTTTGACGCACTTTTTCTTCATGCCCAACATAAGTGTGAACGGCATACCATTCTATACTCATTTTAAAAAAGCCTTTAGCTTTAACATTAAGTTTAAGTAATTAAACGAATAAGGGCCCCAATAGTGGTATCTGTAATTACTAGGAAAATCACTGTTAACAGGACAAATACCAACGTTGCTTGGGTAGCTTGCATAACTTCAGGACGGGTAGGCCAAGTTACACGACCTAATTCAGCCCTAGAGTTTCTTAAGTATTTAACAATAGCTTGAAACATAATTTTTTAAGTTATTTGCTAATAGCGGTAACCACACCCGCACCAACTGTGCGACCACCTTCTCTTATCGCAAATCTCAATCCTTCCTCCATCGCTATCGGTTTGATTAACTCCACACTTATCTCCACATTATCTCCCGGCATCACCATCTCTACTCCTTCTGATAATGTTACTATTCCTGTCACATCTGTCGTCCTAAAGTAAAATTGTGGCCTGTATCCACTGAAAAACGCACTGTGTCTGCCCCCTTCATCTTTCTTTAAGATATATACCGATCCTTTAAACTCTGTGTGTGGTGTTATACTGCCCGGCTTCGCTAATACCTGCCCTCTTTCTATCTCTTCTCTCGCTACTCCCCTTAAAAGCACTCCTACATTATCTCCTGCTAACCCCTCATCTAATGTCTTTCGATGCATCTCCACTCCTGTTACTACTTTTGCTGTTGTCTCTTTTAGTCCTACTATTTCTACTTCTTCACTTACAGTAACTTTTCCTCTCTCTACTCTTCCTGTTGCTACTGTTCCCCTCCCTGTTATGCTAAATACATCTTCTATTGGCATCAAAAATGGCTTATCTATGTCTCTCTCTGGTGTTGGTATGTAACTATCTATTGCATCCAATAGTTCCCATATTTTATCTACCCATTCGTTTTCTCCCCTTTGTATACTGGGATTGCTTTCTACTGCCTCTAGTGCTTTTAGGGCACTTCCTTTTATTATGGGTATCTCTTCTCCCGGAAACTCATAGCTCTCTAGTAATTCTCTTACTTCCATCTCTACTAGCTCTAAGATTTCATCATCGTCTACCATGTCCACTTTATTCATGAACACTACTATGTAGGGCACTCCTACTTGTCTAGCTAGTAGTATATGTTCTCTCGTTTGTGGCATTGGCCCATCAGCTGAGGACACTACTAGTATTGCTCCATCCATTTGGGCTGCACCTGTTATCATGTTCTTAACATAATCAGCGTGTCCCGGGCAATCTACATGGCTATAGTGTCTTTTTTCTGTTTGGTATTCAACATGGCTAGTATTGATAGTAATACCACGTTGTTTTTCTTCTGGGGCTTTATCTATTTGATCATAGGTTTGTGTTTCTATGGTAGGATCTGCTGCTGCTGCTGTGAATGTTACTGCTGCTGTTAGGGTCGTTTTCCCATGGTCTACATGTCCTACTGTTCCTACATTTACATGTGGTTTCGTTCTTTCAAATACTCCTTTGGCCATCTTGTTTTCTCCTTAAAACTTAATATTGTTATAGCCAAAATCTAATAGCAAGCCATAGCTATTTTTTATTTGTGTTTTGAGTTGGAGCTCGTGGACGGGATTGAACCGTCGACCTCTCCCTTACCAAGGGAGTGCTCTGCCACTGAGCTACACGAGCCTACTAAAACACCTTAATAAGGCTTGCACATGGAGCGGGAAACGGGGGTCGAACCCGCGACATTCAGCTTGGGAAGCTGATACTCTACCAACTGAGTTACTCCCGCATAGTATCATGATTATATGGTGGGCCGGGTTGGATTTGAACCAACGTAGGCTAAGCCAACGGATTTACAGTCCGTCCCCTTTAACCACTCGGGCACCGACCCAGAATTAATCAGAGTATAACATACCATATACAAAGTGGAGCCGTCCATCGGAATCGAACCGATAACCTTCCGATTACAAATCGGATGCTCTACCAATATGAGCTAGGACGGCAAGGTCATTCATTATTATATAAAGACCTCAAATCCGATTTGATAGCCTAGCATGGTAAGAAGCTAGTGTCAACAGGGCAAATTTAACGTTAGTTTTAAAGCTAGCAATAGTGCTATGCTAATGCCATGGTTTCAACACACCGCTTTACCTTACCTGAGTACGAAAAATTAGTGACAGCAGGTATCTTTACTCCTGAAGACAGGGTGGAGTTAATTCGGGGAGAGTTTGTTGATATGTCACCCATGGGCGAAAATCACATTGTAAGTATAATGAATTTTACTCAACGCTTAGTATTAGCCTATCACAAAGAAGCTGAGGTATTAGTTCAATGTCCTGTAGTTATGGATGATAATTCTGCACCTGAACCAGATTTCGCTTTACTTAAAAAGCAAGATTATAGTAAGCGCAAACCTCATGCTGAAGATGTATTACTTTTAATTCAAATATCAGATAGCACCCTTAGTTATGATCGTGAAGTTAAGTTACCTTTGTATGCTGAATCAGGGGTTCCCGAGGTATGGCTTAATAATATTCAGAGTCAGCAGCTCGAGGTTTACAGAGAACTCCATCAAAATATTTATCGCACACACTTGATTTACTTGCCTAATGAAAATGTGTGTCCTCTTTTTTCAAAGACAGCTATAGTTTTGAACAATAAAACAACTTAACTCCAAACTTTTAGGGTTGAAGTTAATTATATAGATTAACTTCTGGATTATGAGCTTGCAAATAATCCCCCATGCCTAGATGTACATTGTGTATTTTGATGGCAAATTTCAATTTTTACTGCTATATAAAAGCTCTAAATAGTTTAGTATTTTATTTACAATACGTTCAAAATGCATCCCCCGCGAGGCTTTCAGCAGGACTGTGCCCCTTTGATTATCCCTTAAGATCTTTTCTAGTCTAGTCCAAGTATCCTCTAAACTATGGCAATGTCTTGCTTTTGGATTTTTTGCAGATATGTACCGAGCCTCTTCACCATAGGTTATAACATTGTCAACATCGAGCGTAAGCTGCCCAACTTTACCATGTAGCTCTTCTGAGGCTTTACCTAACTCGAGCATATCCCCTAAAACAACCGTATGTGGCCTTGGAAAACTTGCGAGTGCTTCTAGAGCTGCTTTTGCTGAGGCAGGATTACTATTATAGCAATCATCAATAACATAAATCCCCTTGAGCTTATGTGTTTGTAAACGGCGGGGTTCTAACTCTAGGTTGCTCAAACGCATAGCTGCTTCAGCAATATTAATGCCCATGTGAACAGCAAAAGCCAAGGCCCCCACAGCATTTTTGGCCATGGCTTTGCCCACATATGGCAAATTAGTTTCCCCTCCCAAAGCTCTAATTACTTGACCACTTTCATTGCTACTAATAATCTCACCACACACATCAGCATCTTGTCCTTTTAAACCATAGCTACAAATTTTTCTATGTAATTTTTTCTTTAAATAGGGCATGGCATCAGCGCTTACCCAAGAACACCTTGCTGCCTCAATTAACTTGCCCTTTTCTCGAGCCACTGTGTGAATATCCTTTAAACCAGAAAAATGGCTTGCAGCAACAAGTGTTAAGAATCCATGGGTTGGTTGGGCTAGTTCTATAAGAGTGTTCATTTCATTTATATGGTCTATACCTAGCTCGAGCACTAAAATATCTTGCTTACTGGTTTTATCGGCTATCCAAGCATCAATAAGCACCCTAGCAAGGGCAAGTGGAGTGTTAAAATTGCCGGGGCTAACCTTGGCTTGTAAAGTGGCTGCCAACATAGCCTTAGTGCTGGTTTTACCTGCTGAACCTGTTACACCTATAACGGGACCTTTTAGATTTGCTCGAGCTTCTTTACCAAGCTCTATGAGTAATTCGCTAGGATTAGGAACCTGAATGCCCTGTGGGTGAGATATATCGGAAACAACAAAAGCAGCGCCTGCCTCAAGAGCACTATCAACATAGTCTATACCATGACCATTAGCACCGGGTAAAGCAAAAAAGGCATCACCTTGTCTTACCCTTTGTGAGTGAAAAGCTACACCATATGCAGGAGTATCTAAAGGAATTTGACTGCTTACATTTGGTAAATGAGCAAATTGTGCGATGGTTTGGGCATTGAGCATAATTTAAAGTCTCTTACAGAAAGTATTATTTGTAAAAGTATAGGTTAAAAGCTGTAAGAACAAGGGAGAATTTCACCTTTGAGGAAATATGAGTTGCTTTTACTTAGGAGTTTGATCCAAAAATTTAGTTTCTCTTTGACAGGCAGCTAAAAGCTAAATCTTACAAAATTCGCATTTTTAAGGTCACAAAACTTTACATTTCCCTAACGTTTAGCTTGTAAATTAATAACCTAGTTAGGAGATTTTAATGATGATAGGATTTGTAAGAGCAACAAAAACCATCCCAAACATCTTCCCCCCAGAGAAACCCTTAAATGTACTTGAAGAGTTAAATAAACTTCCAAATAATGTCTTATTTACTCTTGCTCCCATTGACTCTAAAACTATTGAAGCAGCAAAGGAATGTATAACCAATCTCTCTCGTTTAGTAAAAAGACATCACCTCCCTTGGATTAAGCCCTATGTTACTACTAAAGGAGATGGAGATGTATGCTTTAAGTGGTGGCAGGATAACAATAAATTACTTGCTTTGACTATCAAACCTAATGGAAATGTAGAAATGATCAAAATATGGGGAGCAAAAATTTCTCGGAAAATGAAGATGGGTTGGCAGCCATCTAACTCAGAGTTACTAGATACATGGGAATGGTTAACTTCTAATCGAGTCTTAAATTAAGAGATATGTTGAGGCATCTTATCCTTAGGTAAGGATATTGGGACGGGATTGGAGACAAGGCTAGATACAAAATTCTTTGTATAATGTTTCGTAATAAAGCTAGAAGCAGAACATTACAAAGAGCTTATTGAAATACTTTTAAGGACATTATCCCACAAAATAAGCCTTGGCCCAAATGCTTAAGTTTGGTCCTGATAAGCATTTAGTAAGTATTGCTAAGGAAGACAACTTACGAGCTATTGTTTTTGAGATTGTACAGACTGTAGAAACTCGAGGCTACCCAATTCTAATACCTAAATTAGAAATCTGTAGTTCAACGAGGGATCAGGGGTTTAAGTACTAACTTTCCAATCATTCCCTCTTCTACTACTGGCCTGACTGTATTCATAGGAATATAATCAACGTCTAGCCACTTTCTAGCAAAGTCGCGATAGTGTAATGAAAGAGGATGTCCAGATTGACCTGTGGTGTGGATAAAACGTGAATTATCCAAATTGGCTAGATCATAAATAGCACGTAGGGTAGCCCCATGTGTTTGTGTAAAGTTTTTGCTCTCAATATCAAAACGCCCTACATTTACAGTAAAAGCATCACCACCATTGATTTTATTGATATCAAAAATATAGTTTAGTAAAGTCTTTGAAAATATATTATGAGCATGTTTTACTTTATGGGAGTCACCCCACTTCCAAGCTGATATGTTTTTACCATGCTTTTCAGTCAATTCCTCAAAAGCTTCATTGAAAGCCTGTTCGGCTATGTCATTACAACTTTCTTGAACGAAAGTAAGTATATTATTACACCACTTAGAATGAGTGCTAAGAACACTTTCTAGAAATATAGGCCTAAACCCCCATGTGTCATTAAAGAGTTCTTCGCTTAACTCATCAACATAAATAAGACGACTAAAGCTCTTATACCAAGTGTAAAATATTAGTGGCTCGGCAAGTTCGGCTGACATTCTACCATCCCAAGCTTGAAGCTTCTCTATTGCCTCTTGCTTTTCAGGGCTCTCAGGATTTACTGCTAGTAAGAAAGGCAAGAAATCTTGGGCCATTAGTGAAAATTGATCGGCTTGAATTTGTGCAAAGCTTTCAGGGGTGTGTTTTTCTAGATTTGCTAGCATTTCCTCAATGCGTTTAGCTCGGTAAGGTTCTGCCCAACTCGAGGATATCAAATAAGGGTAATCATCAGTAACAATTTTATGGTTAGCACTAACAATCTGTCCTGAGGCAGGGTTAATAGCATTAGGCAATTCTTCAAAAGGAACAAAACCCTGCCAGTCATATTCACCTGTCCAGCCGGGTACAGGCATAAGTCCATTGCCATTAGCACGCAAGGGCACACGGCCCGGGGCGTAATAACCAATGTTTCCTTCAACGTCTGCGTAAACTATGCTGAGGTTTGGTGAGTGAAAGTTGTTTAAGCTCGAGGCAAATTCTTGGGCATTTTTAGCCTTTAAGAAATTTAAACCTGCTTGAAAAGTTAAGTCATCTTCACGCAAGGCTGTCCAAGCAAAGGCTATGGCATGCTCGAATTCTCTATTGACAATCCTATTAGCGTCTAGCACAATAGAGTTGGTCTCATCAGAAACATCTGAAATAATTGGTCCATGCTTGCTCTGGCGTATTTTAAGGGTAACAGAATACTGCGAATTTCTCCCTTTAACCTTTATTATCTCACGGTGTGTCATGAACCTTTCCTTACCATCAGGTGTTAAATAAGAATTTTTATCAGTAGGATCAAGTCGCTCAATAAAAAGGTCTTGATTATCGGCAGGGACATTAGCGATCCCCCATGATACAAAATTATTATGACCTAGAACAATTGTTGGTAGTCCGGGTAAAGTTGCCCCTATGGCATCAAAGTCAGGTGTTTTTATATGAGCAAAATACCATACTGAAGGTGCTTGCAAGCGCAAATGAGGATCGTTGGCTAGCAGTGGTTTACCTGTTACTGTCTTTTCTCCTGAAACTACCCAAGCGTTTGAGCCTGCTCCGGGAGGTAAGGGTTTAGGAAAGATTGTCCAAAATTTATCGAAAGCTAAATCTTCATAGAGGACTTGGAAATCAGGCAAAATAGTAGGTGCATTATCAGGATAGGGAGCAAACAGCTGCTCAATTTCTTGCTCTGAAAGTACGCTAGTCAATCTTGCTCGCAAAATTTCATCATCCCAATTGTTTGATAAATCCCAAGCCATCATTTTGAGCCATACCAAGGAATCAACAGGCTGCCAAGACTCTGGCTTATGCCCGAAAATTAGGAACTCTGGAGGCAAAGGACCACTATGGTTGTCTAGGTAAGCATTGACACCTTTCGTATAAGCTTGAAGAATGCTTTGTGTTTCAGTATCTAGATTTGCAAAGGAGTCTTTAGCATAATTATAAATGCTAAGGGTACGAAAGAATTTATCTAGATTAAGAGTTTTATCGCCTATGAACTCTGAAAGTCTACCCGCTCCTAGACGACGCTGGAATTCCATTTGCCAAAGTCTGTCTTGGGCATGAACAAAGCCTAGTGCAAAGTAAGCATCTTCATCATTTTCTGCATAAATATGTGGAATATTATAGCGGTCACGAATAATTTCTACAGAAGCTTTTAAGTCAAGAAATAAAAGTGTGCCATTTGTTCGGGGTAAACCTGTGCGTAGGTATATAACGCCAGCAAGGGCTAGAAAGATAAAGATAATTATTAAATTAAAAAGTATGCGAAAAGCTTTTAACATAAATACAAAACTCCAAAATCATTTCTAAACTGCATTATAAAGCACCTAAGCATACATCTATAAAATTATAGATCTTGATTTAAATTCAAATGCTTATTAGAAGCAAGCCCTTAATGCTTTTTGGACAGGAGCTACGGAGGTTTCTATGCCTAATTATTTTTTCTGAATTGTGGCTAAAGTTGAGTTTTCTAGAGTGGGAAATTTAAAGTAAGAAGCAAGTTAGATAAGCTTAAGAATCTTGTAATGCTCCTTATTTATACTAATTCTATAACATTTCCTCCTTTCTCCTTTCTTAAAAGCAAAATCAAAACCCACAAAAGGGTTTTGATTTTGTATAGTTCTCCAGAAGTTTTTCCCTCTAGGTAAACTCCCTTTGTGAGCATGTCATTCTGAGGAGCATAGCCCTTTCGAGGGTAAACTTGAAGAATCTCAGAAGGCATTAACTAATGAGAGATTCTTCGCTGTGCTCAGAATGACATCTTACGATTTGAATAGCAGGAATTTATCTATATAGGCAAAATTTTTACACTAACGTGTGATCGGTAATTAATTTAAGCCTCTATAGGACATACTCAAAATTTGATAATTTTCCATTTTTAAAGTATAACTTCTTAATATTACAGCGCAATGTCATAAAATAGAGTTCCTATACAGTGTAGCAAGAGTATGCTTTCTATGTGAGATGTAGGCTGTATAATTTCGGCGCTGATGGTAACGAATTAGGTTTAGTGATTGAGCTATTGTGAACTCAGGCAGTGGCATTGCTGCCTTAATTAGTAATTTTGCTTGTGGCAAGGTCAAAGCTGGAGATTTCTCTCCTAACATTAATCGCATCCTCACTAGAAAATGATGTGCCAAACAAGTTAATAGTATATGATGGTGCCAACCCAAATAACTTCTAGTTTCATAGTGGTCAAGTCCTAATTCCTCCTTTGATTCTTCAAATGATGTTTCTATCGACCATCTCATTCCACTTAGCCACACTAAAGTTTCTAGACTGACTTCTTCTGAGTCATTGCACAAATAATAGTTTATTTCTCCTTTCTCACTCAGGTTACGGCGGATTACCAACCACAACTCCTTTGCCTCTCCTTCTTCTCTCGTTTCCCATATTCGCTCAAAGGCAAATTCGCATACTATTGGTCCTTTGCTCCCTTCTTTTACTACATGTCTACTCCACTTTCCTTCCTCTATTTCTTTCGCTAACTCATCTATTCGTATTGACTCAGTATTTGCCTTTGCTAGTTTAGGCTTTCTTCCTCTACCTCTGTATTCAGGCACCTTCATCTCTGGTTTCTCTTGGTACACCCTCGTGTTGCAAGATACTGCTGTAAAGTACTTCTTCCCTAACTCAGCTACTCCGTCTCTAAACTCTACATTGTCTCCATACAATGCATCGGCTAGTACATATTCGAAGTTCAAATGTCCTCTCTCTTTTGTCTTTCTTATCATCTCCAACGCTATTTCTGGCTTGGTTTTGAACTCTAAGTCTTTTGGCACTCTACATTCTTCCCTTTTTTGTTTATGTTCTTCATCGAACCACTGTTCTGGTAGGTACAGTTGCCCTTCTGTTAGAATATGCCCTTCGTTGCTGGCATACCCTAAGTATACTCCTACTTGGCTGTTCTCCACTTTGCCTACTGATCCACAATACTGTCTTGCTACTCCTACTGAGCTTTTTCCTTGTTTTACATTCCCTGATTCGTCAACTATCAGCACTCCATCATTACCTAAGCTTTCTGCAACTAGCTTTTGGTGTGTGTCGATCACAGGTTCTATTTGCCATGGGCTTTGTCCCACAAAACTCTGCATGGTACGAACATTGAGTCCCATTGATAGTGCCATTGCTTCTATATTTTTTCGATCAAGGTCGCTTAGCAAGCCTTTTAGATAGTGTCCTGTCCAGATTAAACTTTCAGGTCGTTTGAATGCTTCTTCAAATTCTGCTACATATTCTTTTAGTTCTTTTGCCAACACTTCTATATCTGCTTCAGCTAAGTTGCATTCTGGAGGACTTAAATCTACTGCTTCTCCTACTATTTCATTGTGTGTTTCGTTGACTCTTCTCATGATCTTAGTTTACTATTCACACTCACACTTTCTTCGCAATTCCCCTTACTTCATTTGCAACATTGCGCTGTAATATTAATACAACTGTTTTTAAAAACATCTTTTGTGACGTGCCTAGTGATGAAAAACACCTTAAATATTAGGGCGAGCCATTTCTGATCAGCCGTACTACTGCTTAGTTAGGTTTGATACTTTGCCCTAGAATTAATACCTTTTTACACAAATTATCGAATAGGATAAGCATGTGATAAGAAGTCCTATAAAAATACTCTTAACCTTGCTTTTATTTTTGTCAATTTTGGTTTGGGTGCCAGCTCGAGCCCGCTCAGCCTACACAGGTGACATTATTATAGAAGTAAGTGGCTTGCCTCCAAATATTCCTGCTACAATAGTTGTAACTAAGTCTGATGGTGGTCCAGCACGTTACTTGACAGGAAGTGTTACCTTAATTGATTTGCAACCGGGTTATTACACTATTGGTGCTATTGCTGTGCTAAGTAATGAAGGGAATTACACCCCTACAGAATCTTCTTCGCAAACAGTGCTAGTAGAAGCACAAAAAATACAAAGAGTTGATATTACTTACGAAATTAATGCCCAAGATCAGTCTAATAGTCAAGGACCTAGTTACGACCAGCCTAGACAACAACCCACTTATGATCAGCCCAATTATAATCAACAACCTGCTTATGATTCGCCTAGTTATAACCAACAACCTAGCCAACAGCCCAGTTATGACCAATCTAACTATAACCAACAACCCGCTTATGAACAGCCTAACTATGACCAGCAACCCAATTATGGTACTCCTGAACAACCTACTTATGATCCGTATAATTATAATCAACAGCCTAGTTACAGTTCTCCTTCACAACAAACCAGTGTTATAGAAGGTTTGGTATGGTTTGATAAAAATGCTAATAATAAGCAAGATGATTTTGAGCAAGGAATTCAGGGAATTCGAGTTTTTATAGATAGCAATGAAAATAATCTCTTTGATAAAGATGAGATCTCAACCCTGACTGATGATTTAGGTAATTATATCATTAGTGATCTAGGCTTTCAGGAACGTTATAAGGTGATGCAAGATTTGCCCTTTGGCTGGAGTAATACTTTCGCAGGGTCCATTAACCTTTCTCCAGAAGTAGTTGGTGGTGAACCTGCTTCTATTGAAGCTTTTCCTTTTATGGCAGCTTTAGTCTTAAAGCATAGTGTTACATTACCCGGTGGATCAGTTTTAGCAGCTGGCCAACGTTGGTGTGGTGGTGCACTTATTGCTAGTAAGTGGGTACTTACAGCTGCACACTGTGTAAACTCAAAAAATGGTATTCTACCTTTTAAGGCTACTGTAGATAATGTAGCAATCCTGCTAGGAACAGATAATATTCCTGATCAAATTGCTGATGTCAGTAAAACTGTAGGTGTAAGCAACATTATTATTCATCCTAAGTATCATCCCTTTACCCAAGATTACGATGTTGCTCTGCTACAGCTTGATCGTGCAGTTGATCACCATCGTGCTATCCTGCCCACAGAAGAGGAAGTAAAATCTTTAATCACACCCCATACCCTAGCTACAGTAATAGGTTGGGGTGACATTAGTCAGCACGATGCTACTACTAGCAACCAAGTAATCTTTCCCGATCAATTACAACAAGTTAGTGTGCCTCTTTTGGATAATAAACAATGCTATCAATTTTTATATCCAGCGAATATAACTGACCAAATGCTTTGTGCAGGTTATGAAGAAGGAGGCAAAGATTCTTGCCAAGGTGATAGCGGAGGACCTTTGTTAATTCATGGACCTAGTGAAGAGTGGATTCATATAGGGGTCGTTAGTTGGGGAATGGGTTGTGCTGGTGCTAATAGCCCGGGAGTATATGCACGTACCACTGCTATTCTTGACTTTATCTATAATCATTTAGGTCCAGAGACATCAAAAAGTCACTTAGTGGATTTTACAGATCCCTCGATTGGCTCTGTTGCAAAAGTAAATTTTGGTAACTTTAGGTAATTAGGTAAGCCTTTTTCTTGAAACTCGAGCACTTAACTTTAGACTTGTTCTGGAATAATTTTATGTACATTATGATATATACAATCACTCAGTTTACAGCTTACAAAATGCATACTACGATAACTAAGCCTTCGCAAGTACCCAAACTTTTTGTTGAATGCGTTAAGTATTTGGAGCACTATTTTATTTCGAAACAACTCTATTAATGTAGCTATTTCTTACTAAATTTTTACTTGCTTTAGTTTGGTTTGCTACAGTAAAGCTCAAGCTTCTCCTAATTTGGCAACGTAAAACAAATTATATTGTCAGAGAATTACTTGCTAGTTGTCACTTGATACAGATTTCTTTGAAAGTGACTAAGCAATACTGTGGTTCAACGCTAGCAACTACAGGGTTGCTTAGGATAGAGGTCTGGGATGAAAACTTTTTGCCTGAGGCTTTTAACTACCGCTGGTATTTCCAAGTGAGTGGTTTCTGCAAGAGAGCAAAGCACAGTAAGACCTTTTCACTCAGAAGGTTTCAGGGAGATGTCCTCTATGCTTATAGCACAAGAGAATTTGTTTTCAGAAAAATAGCAGCCAGAGAAAAGCTAATAGTCCAATTACACCTAGGAAAATGTTCATCAATCCATTGTTGCGTGGCCCAGAATTTTTCCCAAGCCCCAGTGAAACCGGGCGCTTTCTAAGCATATAAAGGCCAATGCCAACGAAAAATAAGCTTTCGAAAATATTCATAAGTATTTGAGATGATATAGAGTTAGAGCCAAATAAAATTGCTAAGGCTATGATAAAATAGCCTAGGGTAAGTCCAATAGATTTGTAGTTCCACACTTTTTCTTCAAGTAGTTGCGTTTCAGGTAAGTTATCTTTAAGCACCTCAATAAATTTTTCCATATGCTAAAAACCTGAAAAAACAAAGTCTTTAGAAGCTGTCATTAGGGTGATATTAAGTAAAATATGTTGCTACTAAGACAGCAAAAATCTACTTTAATTTACTATGAATTTCCACTTTACCCTCAATAACTCTTTGTACTGGGCATCTATCTGCAATCTGCAGTATGCGCTCACGTTGCTTTTCAGTTAATTCCCCTACTAAATCAAGTTCGGCATAATAATGAGTGGTTTTAGTGTTATCCGAATTACTTTCTTGTTCTCTTTGAACTTTTACTGATACTCTTTCCAAGGCAATACCTTTACGATCAGCATACATCCGTGCAGTGATTGTTTTACAAGCACCCAAAGCTGCTGCTAAATACTCGGAGGGACTAGGTCCAGCATCAGTACCACCAACGTGAATTGGCTCATCAGCAATAAAATGGTGATTACTAGTATAAACTTCACTACGATAATTTTTTTCTGTCTGCACTAATACTGTACCTTGGGGAATAATTTCAGAGTCAAGGGATTTAGGTAGCGATGTTTCGATATATCGGCTCACCCAGCTTGCTATTACTTCACCTACATATTTTGCATCAGCCTCAGTTGTAAGTAGATGATCAGCATTATCTAAACTTATGAAGCTTTTTGGGTGCTTGGCTGTTTTGAAAATATCAGCAGCATTATCAATTCCTACAGTTTTATCAAAGGGGGAATGCATAACTAACAAAGCTTTATTTAAGTTTGCTATTGCCTCTTTCATATTAGCTTCCTCGAGATCATCTAAGAACTGCTTCTTTATTACAAAACTTCTACCTGCTAGCTCTACTTCAGCTTCCCCTAAGCGCTGAATAGCTGCCAGCTCACTTTTAAGCAGGTGGGTTACATGTGTGGGGTTACAAGGTGCTCCAATAGTAGCAATGGCTTTAACAGTAGTGGTTTGCTTAGCTGCTTGTAGTACTGCTGCTCCACCAAGTGAGTGGCCTATTAATATTTGTGGTGCTTGGAAATTATCGGCCAAGAAGTTTGCTGCTACTACCAAATCATCTACATTAGAAGAAAAGTTGGTATCAGAAAAATCCCCTTCACTTTGGCCTAAGCCTGTAAAATCAAACCTTAATACAGCAATGTTGCGCTCATTAAGAGCTTTAGCGATATGGCGGACTGCATTAAGGTTTTTTGAGCAAGTAAAGCAATGAGCAAAGAGAGCGTAGGCCCTTATAGGTTGATCCTGTGGTAATTCTAAGTGTGCAGAGAGGTTTAGTCCACTTTTATTTTGAAAACTTAGCCGTTGTGATGGCATATGGCATCTCCATTAAAATTTTGAAATTTATGAAAAACATTTCATGTATAGTATATATTCATATGTTGTTAGGTCATTATACAGCTACATTCTAATAAAAAGGAGTATTTACATGGCTGTCCATGAAGATCGTGAAGCGTTTATCCCCTATAGTCGTACAGATATTGTAGATATTTGTATTGAAGATGGAAAATTACCACCTGAAGAAACAGAAAAATTTAGAGAATTCTGTAGCATTTTGTCAGCTTATTATCACTTTGAGCTTCACCACACTCAAGAGCGTTTAAAAGGGGACTTTGCTCCTTTTAATCCTGATGCTGACACTAAATTTAGGATAGAGCCTACAGAGGAACAACTTGCTCAAAAGCAAGCTAATTTGATGAAGGATTTTCAAACAGTTTTAGAAAGAGCTAATTATAATCTTTTGTCAGAAACGGCTTTGCAGGAAGCTTTTAAAGAAGTTTCCTTAATTAAGCTAAGAACAGATGTAGATTTTAGGGATTTTGATGAAGTAATTTGCTATTACAGAGGAGATGCTCCACAAACAATACAACTAAAAAGATTATTTAGGAAAGATGTGGATTTCACCTTTGGTGTATTTGAGAGGGTAGTCTTACTAGTAAAGTATCAAGGGGAAGAATATTTTGCTAAAAGAAAAGCCAAACGTAAAAATCTTAAGGGCATACCGGGGAAAGTTTACATTTATATGTATAAAGGAATTCCTAAGTTTGATCTCGAGCTTATATTCCCAAATGTAAAAACTAGTATGACTTGGAAAGACCGTTTGTTCTTTGGCGTTCCTATAGTTGGCGCAGCTATACCAATAATCCTTAAGACTCTTCCTCAAATAATTATTATTGTAGGACTAGTACTCTTTTTAACAGTTGGCCCTTCTGCTCTCGAGAACTTAGATACTGATGAAGACGAAGTGCGCAATATTATGCCTGTTTTACTAGCACTTTTTTCATTAGCTCTAACTTTAGGTGGTTTTGCTTTTAAGCAATATACCAACTACAAAAACAAGCAAATCAAATTCCAAAAAAATGTGACTGAGACTTTGTTCTTTAAAAATTTGGCTACTAATGCTAGTGTTTTTCAATCGCTAATTGATTCTGCCGAAGAAGAAGAGTGTAAAGAAATTATACTAGTTTATTATCATCTCTTAACTTCTGATGGACCACTCACAGCCGAGCAACTAGATAATAAGATTGAAGCTTGGATGGAAGAAAAATTAGATGCTCATATAGATTTTGATATAAACGGTCCCTTAAATAATTTAGAAGGTATTAAAGCATCTCTTGTAGCTAATTCAAGTGAAAGTAATGTGCCCCAAGAATCCTTACTAACTTATGATGGTGAAAATTGTAAAGTCATGCCTTTAGAAGACGCTAAAAAAGTCATTGACTACCTTTGGGACAACGCTTTTTTATATGCTAATGAAAGTAGTTTAAGCTAATTCCCTGTAAGTTAGGTCTAAAATCTATCCTATACCATTAACAATCCTGTGGCAACTAAAATAGTAATTTTGAAAGAGTGGGCATGCTAAAGCCTACTTTGCAGGTTAAAGATGTTTTGGAAGTAAATCCTAGATTATTGAGTAGTCTGGGTGTGCAAGCAATTTGCATTGACTTAGATGATACCCTTGTTGCTAGTAACAAGCAGACTATAGATGCACGCTACAAATCTTGGGTGGAGGAGTTAAAAACAGCTAACTTTTCTATACTCATTTTAAGCAATGGTTCTATTGCTCGAGTAAGAACATGGTCTCAAACTTTAAATATAAAAGGCCTATCCCTTGTAGGTAAACCCTTACCTTTTGCTTTTTACAGGGCTTTCAAGCACTTAGGCACTCCTCCAGCAAAAACAGTTGTTATAGGTGACCAAATATTTACAGATGTTTTAGGAGCTAATTTAGTAGGTGCTAAATCAATTTTAGTAAACCCCTTATCACCCGGGAAAAGACACACTAGAATTTTGAGAAAGCTTGAGAGGCAATATCGTAGATACTACACCTCAGAATGTCCAACAAAACAATAATCATTACAGTTGTTGCCTTACTCACTTTCATTGGAGTGTCACTTTTTGCCCTTTACGCAAACAAGAATGACCGATATCTTACCAGCGAGGAAATTACCGCCTGTATACGGGTCAACAATAATTTGATGGACAATCCTATTGAAAGAATTTTGACTCTTAAACAAATTGTACACAAGGTCAGAGAGGGTATTTGTATCGTTAAGAGCTACACTATTCTGGGAATACCCTTTTCTATTGTAGAAGTACATGGAATCAATACTAACCCTCAGAGTGATACACATTTTGAGTTTGCTAGAAGGCTCATGCTTTTTGGAGTAGCCTACTAATCAATACAGTATATTTTCTTTCAAAACCGTACACTCTTCACCCTTTGCAGGAAACGAATTGCGTACCCAAGGCAATTATAGATACTCAAAAAAGACCTCAATTTCTATCTGTTTTCTAAATTTGATTTTAGTTATTGATTTAGCTCGTTACTTTTTTGCAAAACCTGCTCTTCAATCCAACAAAAAATGAGAGAAAATGTCTATTATGAGCCTTTTATTTGTCATGACTTCTTCATATGGATATGACCTCACCTAGCACTGCTTTTCTGAGAGACTTTCAAACACTGCTTTGAAGCTAACTTCTTTGTTTTTTAGATTACTAGGCTTTTAAATCCATGCACTTTCCTCCCAAAATTCTGGTAGCTCTAATAGCCCTTCTGGTAAAGGCATTGCACATTCTAGTAGATACTCTAAGTATTTCTTCCCTAACTGAAATAGGCTCAGTACCCTTCTGTCTTTCCTTCTAAATTGCCCCTCCTTCCCTTCTTTTCTTGCTACAGATCCTAAATATACTATCCAGATGTATGCAAAACACGCTACCAGTAAAAGCTTTTCTAGCCTCTTGGGATTCTTTATTCGCGTTTTGTGTATGTTAAATCCTCTTGATTTCTCATCTGAAAAAAATGTCTCTATCAAACTCCTCTTTCTATACAGCTCACATGCCTCTTCTGTTAACTCCACATTTGTTACTAAATATATTGGCTCTTTATACTCTTTGCCCCACCACGCTATTATTTGTACTGGCCCATACCTCTCATTCGTGTACTCTATCCCTTCTACACTTACTTGCCCTCCCTCTTGGAATATGTCTTCTGGTTTGAATGGCTCGTTTTCTCCTTCCTCATAACAATTGATGTTTTTTGCTGCTCTTAGTATATATTCCCACTTGTACTCTTCACATTTCTTTTGGAACTCTACTCCATCAAACTCGCTGTCACCCACTACTACCACATCTAATTTCTTGTCTAAACCCTCTTCTAATTCTTGCACTAACTCGTATAACTCCTCTAGTAAAGCTATATGTTCTGCTTCACTAAAGCTTCCTTTGTTCCCTTCTCTTACTTTCCAAATTACTGGTAATGCTCTTCCTTGGTATATCACACTTATCATCAGTACTGCACAATGTTTCCCTAAACTACTTGTATCTATTGTGAATATTAAGCTTGTTTTACTTATCCCTGCTAGTATTTCTTTGATGTAAGGGAAGTACATCGTTTCTTTATTGACAGCTTTATTCCTCAACCAACGATTAAATCGCTTTGTTCGGCTTTCTGTTTTACTATTTTTATGTTTTGTGCTCTTATCTGCCATTTCATCCAACGCTATTTTTCCTGATCGAACTAGCCCTGTTATCATCAAGGCAAAAACTATTAATCGCCTCGATGATTGACCTGATATGTTTTTTTGTGCAAACTGCTTGAGTGTAGCGAATATTCTGTTATATGATTTTTGAGAATAACTCATGCCCTGCATTAATCATGTTTCAAGTAATTTTGCAATACCCTTGAAGCTCAATGTGGGGCTTTTTTATTTCGATCTGATCTACCCTTGGTTGACTTTCGCCCTTGCCCTTTGGTGTTTCCTCAATTCAAAAAAGTGTACGGTTTTGAAATATTTTCTAGAAATTTTGTCCAAGTGCTTTAATTGTTTTCATTACTGCTTGTGAGAAAATTTCCTTACCCCGAAAGTCTTCACTACGCATAGGTGGTTCATTTATCAAGACCTCTTTGATCACTTTTCCCGGGCTCGAGCTAAACACTAAAATACGCTGTGATAGGTAAACTGCTTCAAAAACATTATGTGTTACATAGATGACTGTGGTTCCAGTAGCTTCTTTAAGTTGTAAAAGCTCTTGACCAAGCTTTTGACGAGTGATTTCATCAAGTGCTCCAAAAGGTTCATCCATCAGTAATAAACGTGGCTCAGTTATAAGTGCTCTTGCAATGGAAACACGCATGCTCATCCCTCCTGAAAGCTCTATAGGATAAGATTTAAAAGAGTTACTTAGCCCTATCAAATCAAGCACCTTAGCTGCTTTGGTCAAACGCTCTCTTTTACTGATACCAACTAATTCGAGTGGTAAAGCCACGTTTGCTATCACATTGCGCCAAGGCAACAAGTTAGCTTCTTGAAAAACAAAACCTATAGAATTTTTGATGTTTCTAGCTTGAGAAAGTCCCTTCTTAATGCTAATCTCACCAGAGGTTTGCTTGCTTAAGCCTGCAATTATTCTTAATAAAGTAGATTTTCCACAACCAGATGGGCCTACTATGGAAAGCAGCTCACCCTCTTTAACTTCTAGATTAGTATCTTGTAAAGCTACAGTACCATTAGGATAAATTTTACCTAGATGTTTAACACTTAGTAATATTTTTGTTATAAAGCCTTTACTACAACACGATTGCCTTCGATGCGTAAAACTTTAATGGGAGTATTGGCATTAATGAAGTCTCCTTGGGTAACTACATCAACACGCTCATCATTAATGCGGGCAATCCCAGCAGGGCGTAAATCACTCAAAGCTATACCCTCTTTATCAACAAAGTGGCTTAAATTTTCTAGAGGGGCAGCATTAGTAGTTACTTTAGGGCTTTGACTACTTTTACCTATAGAGTCAGATAAAACCAGAAAACGCCCTAGTTTGCCAGTATAAAATAGCCAGAGAATCATAGCTAGCAAACAACCGCCAATTATTGAAGTGTAGGCAAAAGCTGCTATAGCATCACCTTCAAATATGCGCCATGTTGCGTAGCCTAGTACAGCTAAGCCAAGGATACCTGCTATACCAAAGCCGGGAATTACAAAAAGCTCGAGCACAATCAAAATAAGCGCCACCATAATAAGTGCTATATCCCAAATACCACTAGGACTAGCTATCAAAGTGCCCCCAAAAAATAGCAGCAAAGCAAATGTGCCTAAAATGCCCGGCAGACCAAAGCCCGGAATAAAAACTTCTAATAGAATGCCAATAACTCCTACAGCAAGCAAAACAGCTGCCACTAAAGGACTTGTTACCCACAAGGCAACACGTTCAGTAGCACTAGGTCCCATTCTTAAAGTATTAACATCATCTCCATAGCCAAGTTCTTTTAATGCTTCTCTTAAGTTAGGGGCCTCTAAATCAGCAATGTTGTGCTCTACTGCATCAGCGGCAGATAAAGTTACTAACTCCTTATCTGTAGCTAAACCGGGGACTTCTATACGAGGGTTTACCATAGCCTCGGCAACTAATTCATTACGGTTGCGTACTTGTGCTACAGAAACAAATTTTTCTCTTACAACAGAATTGATTTTTTCTTCGGCAGGCGAGAGACCAGTTGAAGTTGTGGGGTTTAAAGTAACAGGCAATGCCGCTCCTATAGAAGAACCGGGCAGCATTACCAAGCTCTCAGCACTCATAGCAATTAACGCACCAGCACTAATAGCATTTCTAACCACAGCTATAGTAGGCATAAGAGGGGTTGACAAAATTGTATCAGCTATTTTCATCATAGCATCTACGCGTCCCCCGGGAGTATCTATCAAGAAGACTATAGCTGAAGGTTGGGGCCTAGTTGCATTTGCTTGTTCTATACGACTCTTTACAAATTTAGTTGTTACAGGAGTAATTTCAGTTTCTATGGGTATAATCCAGATTTCAGCTCGAGCTGATTGAGCCCCTACCCAAAAAATACTTGTGAGAAGTGTCAAAAAGAGAAATACATAAAAAAAGCGCTTCATAGATAATAGTATATCAAACATTTATTAAGCCTAGCGATGCCCGACAGTCAGCATTTGGTTTTTTGGATGGGGTTCAACAAAAATTTTATTAGTACTTTTCTCACTAGTGCTCTGTCATAACTTAATTTTGAGATAAAGACTTCAACTTGCATCACGCATAGTCGATTCTCATTACAAGTAGCCCAATTCTTAATCGTGACAAAGCACTAGCTTATCAACATAATTGCTAATTAACTAGTAGGCTCAATAAGACCGTAGTTGCCATCATAACGCAAATAAATTACATTAATAGCTTCAGTTTCAAAGTTACGGAACACATAGAAGTCATGCCCTAGTGCATCCATTTGCATAGCAGCATCTTCAGGTGACATAGGTCTAAGTACGTGGTTTTTAATGCGTACAATTTCAGGGGTTCCCTCTTGATTTTCATCTTCAGGCAAAGGTGGTGGAAGATCGTGTTCTTGCTGACGCTTTGCTATATAGCGTCCTTTAAAACGTTTTAGTTGGCGCTCGAGCTTATCAACCACCAAATCTACTGCAGCATAGGTGTCTACTCCATCTTCTTCAGCACGAACAATACCGTGCGGTACATTTAGCTGCACCTCAACTCTAGCTGGTGTACCTCCACCACCGATTTTATGGTTATATGACATTATAACTTTGACATCGATAATGTTCTCAAAAAAGCGGTCGAGTTTGTTTAACTTATCCTCCGCATAACTTCTCATAGCATCGGTAATTTCAAGGTTGCGGCCTGTAAATTTGTAAATATCCATTAGTTCCTCCAGCGTCGTAAGATTATTTAAAAGATTATCATAACAAAAATTTGCAAGTTTTAGTTAAGCATTTTTGATAAACTTTGGTATGGCTCGAGAACCTCTTTTCAACCTAGCTGTAACCCGAGCCCTAACTTACGTTGAGCGTACTGGAATTATAAAATATCAAGATGATGCCTTTGCTTTAGAAAAAGCACTACAAGCTTGGTATTTAAAAACTCGTTTTGCTTACCGTGTTCCCTTAAGAGAAATAGTAAAAGCTGTGCAAGATAATAAGAAAAATATTCCAAAGGTATCATTTGTTGAGAAAAACACCTCTAAAAATCAAGCAGCGGGAGATTCTTTAGTGATTAATGATAAACTCATACAATAAGTTTGTTACAAATGTTAAACTGAGAATAACATGAGTTACCAAAATAGAAACTCTCATAAATTTTTATGTATGGGAAGTGAGGTATAACTGACTTAGACTTTGGCATGTTTGATAAAGATGCCTGAAGGTATAGCCAAGCTTCTCAATTTAGTACATTGTGCAATTAAATAGATTTTTACCTCTAGCAAGTTGTCCTCTTGCTATAAAGACATAAAAACGGATTTAATTTTGTTTGAAAGGAAGCATCTTTAGTAAATACTAAGTAAGTATTGATGGAAGCTTCAGTGCTCTTATTAATATTTTAAACAGTGGTCGCCAAAGGTTAGGAGGAGACCTTAAACGCACGCATTAATTGAGTAAGACACAACCTAATTGTGCATTAGTGTTTATGGCGTGAAAAAGGCCTGTGAAAACTTCTTTGTCTTGTGCAGGCTTTTACTAACGGTAAAATTACATGGAACAGCTTATTTTATTAGATGGTCTTTTTTATGCTGCTTGGGTCTTTACTGTCTCACTAGGACTCACTCTAATTTATGGAGTGATGCGTATTTTAAATATAGCCCACGGCAGTTTTTATGCTTTGGGTGCTTATGGGGCAGCCTCGAGCTTAAACTTTTACTTTACAGGTGAGTGGCCACCGGGACTTAAAACCTTAGCTGAGAAAGTAGAATTATACTTTGATGCAGCTAGTCTTTCCTTACAGTTTAGGTATGTTTCTTTGCTGCTTTTAGCAATTGTACTTACCTACCTTTTTACTAAACTAATCACCTCAAGATATTACCTTCGCGTGCTAAAGGCCTTAGCAACATTACCATTAGCAATTGGTTATATCCTTTTAGAAATAAAGTTTCTGTGGCCGTTACTTATTCAAGACACAACATTTTTTAGATTTCCCTTATTCGGCATTACACAAAGTGCTTTATACGAAACTATCCTTAGCTATGTTTACCCAGTAGCAATATGCTTCTTAACACTTGCTTTAATAGTTGTATTAATACGTTTTGCAACTAACATAAGAACCTTAAGTGCTTTACTAGTTTTACTACTTACTTTAGGCTTAACAGTTGCATTGAACTTTTTTCTGTTACCGCTGTTTCCAGAAACTCTTTCCTTGTCTTTACCATTAACCTCAGGAACTCTTGTTCAATTACCTTATCTAGGCATTGGGGTTTTTGCAATGGTTCTCATAATTGCCTCTGTACTGACTGCTCAAATTAAAACTCGAGGCCTAAGGTTTTGGACAGGGCTATTGGTAGCGTTGGGTACTGCATATACTATTGATGCTTTACTACTCCTATTACCAGACCTACCTTTAACACTGCTCTTTAAAAGTATTTATCTGGCTATGTTTGCTAGCCTTATTCTTGCTGTGGTTTGTGCTCTATTAGCTTTTATTAATGTTCTCAAATTTATAATCTTGAGTTTTATAAGAACAAAGAGCAAGCTCTATACACACCTTTTAGATACCTACCTAATCTTGCTAGTAGCAGGTTTTTATTTGGCAGGGCGTTTCCCAGAGGCTTCGAGCTATCTAATACTTTTTATAGCAGCTTTAACAGTAGGTATAGTTCTTGGCATCTTGGTAGAGCGTGGTGCTTTACGCTTTATGCAGCAACATGATGAGGTAGTAATGGTGTTAGTTACATATGCTATTTTCCTAATTTTAGAAGACGTAATCAAACTAATTTGGGGAGTCAATTCCTACTATGCTTATCAACCTTATCAACTGCTAGGTTCAGTAAATATTTATGACATACTCTATAGCAACTATGAATTCCTGCGGGTAGCTATTGCCTTGCTAAGTGGTATAGCCGTTTGGTGGGGCCTAAATAAAACAAGGCAAGGGAAACAACTTATAGCTGTCATACACGATAGAGAAATGAGTCAAGCTTTTGGCATTAATGTCGCAGGCATATTTACCTTTACTTTTGTCGTAGGTACTTTTTTGGCTGCCTTAGCAGGAGCCCTTGCAGTGCCTGCAGGAGTTACTGCATTAGGAATTGGCGTTGAAGTAATTGTAGTAGCTTTCGCTGTGGTTGTTATTGGTGGTTTAGGCAGTATTCAGGGAGCCTTTATAGGAGCTCTGATAGTAGGATTTGCTAGGGCAGCGGCTGTTCACATTTATCCTCCAGCAGAATTATTTGTTATTTACGGTGTAATGGCTTTAGTATTAATTATACGGCCAAGAGGCCTTTTTTCTTTACGTGAGGGGCGCAAGATATGAGAAAAGATTACACAATTCCATTTTTAACTTTGCTGTTAATTCTAGCAGTTGCGGCTGGCCTTCCTAGAGAATGGTTATCTTGGCTACCTGAAAGTGTGATTTGGCCTGAATGGTTGCCTTTGCCTAAATGGCTGGCCTTTATGTTGCCAATAGCTTTGGCCAACGGTCTGGTAGTTTTAGCAGTTATGATGCAAATGCGTGCTGGACTTGTGTCTTTTGGTCAGGGACTTTACTTTTGTTTAGGTGGTTATGCTGCTGCTATGGCGGGAACAGGACAATTAGTTGATATTATTAATGGAGGTATTAATGGTATTAATGCACTTATTGCTCGAGTTTTCTCATTGCTAGGAGCCAAGGAGGTTTCAATATTGCCAAATGTTGAAACTATAATTGTAACCGATGCCTTTTTACTAATAGGAATAGGAGTAATAGTTGCTGTTGTTGTAGCTATGTTACTAGGACTACTATTAGCTCGCTATAGAACCATTTTCTATGCTATGCTTACCTTAGCTTTCTCCATGGTTCTATATGGTGCCTTGGTCAAAAGTTCGGGCTTAGGGAGCACTGATGGTTTTAATTTACCCAATACAACTTTCGGCTACTTTTTCCCAAAAGGTGATTTACAACTATATGCAACTCTTATATTTACCATTCTAGTGGTTTATTTGGTTGCACTAGTAGCACATCGTTTTCTAGCTTCACGCACAGGTCGTTTAGCTGAGGCCATACGTGACAATGAAATTCGGGTAGAGTACCTAGGGGGCTCTGTCTACAAAACCAATTATGCTATCTATGTACTTTCTGCTGCTATTTCTGCTGTGGGTGGTGTTTTAGTAGCTATTGCTATAGGCCATGTAGAACCACAAATGGCTTTTTGGACTACCTCTGGTGAATTTGTTTTTGTGGCTTTGCTAAGTGGTTCAGGCAATGTTATTGCTCCAATTTTAGGAGCTATATTATTTGAAGCTATTCGCTCTCAGGTTGGTCAATATGCCCCTAACACTTGGCAAATGATTATGGGGGCGATTATGCTCTTTATCATTTTGCTTTTACCCCGTGGTTTATGGTCACTTATTTCACCTATAAGGAAAAAAAATGTCAGCAGTTCTAGAAACTAAAGCCTTAAATAAATACTTTGGGGCAGTAGTAGCCGCTAAAGATATAAGTGTTAGTTTAGAAAGTGATGAGCGAGTTGGTATTATTGGGGCCAACGGAGCTGGCAAGACTACTTTTATTAATCTTGTAACTGGTTACTTAAAACCAAGTTGGGGAAAAATATTTTACCAAGGTAAGAATATTACTGCCTTACCTTCACGTAAAATTGCTCGCCTAGGAATTGCTCGCTCTTTTCAAATCCCACAGCTTTTTTCTGAGCTTTCTGTAGGGAATAACTTGCTCATTGCCTTAGGGTTTTCGCCGAAATCTAGCTCGAGCTTTTTCAAACCATTACTGAACAAAGCAAATTTTGAGCGTACAAGGCAATTGTTAAGTCACTTTGATCTTCAGGATGACATTAATGTACTTGCAGGTATATTGCCTCAAGGTAAAAGAAAGCTTCTTGATATAGCTATGGCCACAATCAATGATCCAAAGTTAATTCTACTAGATGAACCTACTAGTGGTGTTAGTACCGAAGAAAAGTTTGCTGTTATGGAGCGCCTTATGGAAACTCTTAATACCACAACATTATTAATAGAGCACGACATGGAAGTGGTAGAGAATTTTTGCACTAGGATCATTGCTTTTGATGAAGGCGAGATTATTGCCGATGGTAGTGTTAAAGAAGTACTTGCTAATGAACGAGTTAAGGAATATATAGTAGGAAAAGAATTGCACCGTGAGGTTAATCAAGATAAGGAAGTCCAAGCTGAGGATGCCTTGGATAACACTACCCAAGATGAAGATGCCCAAAACGTAACTGTTCAAGATGAAGACTTTTTAGATGTAGATGATGACACTAGTGACACTCAAAATGATGAGAGCGAGGAAGCCTGATGCTATCTATTGAAAATTTAAGTGTTGCTATAGAGAAAAACCAAGTACTAAATGATGTTAGTTTAAGTATAGCTAGCAATAAAATAGTTGGCCTTATAGGTCGTAATGGTGCAGGCAAGACCACCCTAATGCGTACTATTATGGGGCTTCTTAAATCTAGTAATGGTGCTATTAATTTTGAAGATAGGAATTTACTAAAAATACCTGCTGATAAACGTGTTTTTTTAGGGATTGGCTATATGCCTGAAGATCGTAGATTAGTACCTCAGTGGACAGTTAAGCAAAATATTTTGTTGCCAATTTGGGCTACTAGGCAGTATTCCTTACAAAATAGATTTCGCTGGATTTTTGATCTTATGCCAGAGTTGACCAAGATTCGTAGGCGTAAAGTTTTACAGCTTAGTGGTGGACAGCAAAAGCTGGTGGCGTTGGCTCGAGCCCTAGTATGTGGCACCAAGCTCCTTTTACTAGACGAGCCTTTTGAAGGGGTTGCCCCAGCTCTAGCGCAAAGATTAGTAGAAGTAATTAGCAATTTAGAAGACGAAGGCGTTACTGTTTTACTATCTGAGTCTGACTACACCCACTCAGCTAATTTAATAGATAAGCTTTTTGTTATTGAAAGAGGTGAAATAACAGAGAAACAAGCATAAAATATCTGGTAGCTAAGCACTTAAGGGTTGAGTTCTTTAAGGTAAATCCCCCTAAATCCCCCTTATTAAGGGGGATTTTTATAATTTATCCTTCTTCTGGTCAATCAAAACACCCTGTCTGTTTTGTGGAAAAGGGTAGACACCTAGGTCTACCCCTACGCGATTGGTTTTTGTATGATATTTGTAGGGGCAATTTATGTGTTCGCCCTTCTGGTCAATTAAAACACTCTATCTGTTTTGGAGCAGGCAAAGCTCGAGCAAGAAAAAGACCAAATATTGCAGCTCGAGTGCTTTTGTTTGGGTGCTCGAGCCCTATCATCAAATCATTAACAACACAAAACTCCAATAGAAACTGTGCTAAACTAAAACCAAACTATGGTTAAATGGCATCGTTTATTTGGTTTAGGCCTAAAAGATCTTTTCACTAATACTCCTTTTGAAGTAGAGCTAGAAATAGACCTCTCAATTAAACAACAGTTCTTAGATGTAGTTGTCTTAAGGAAAAAGAAGGGTGACTTTACAGAGCGTTTACCAGATGGACTAAACAATCTAGCAAAATATAATCTTTTAACCTACAAGTCTTTCCAAGAACCACTCGATGACTGGTCCATAGATGAGCTAATTGGACACTTTGTAAACTACCGTAAACAGGTTTCACCAAAGAAATCACTATTACCAAAGTCAGATTTTAGACTGTATGCAGTTAGTACAAACTTTCCCAAAAAACTAGCTAAACTAGTTGAATTCAAGCCTGTAAAAGCAGGAATCTATGAAATAGTAGCACTAACGAACAAAGTGCTTATAATAGTTCTAAGCGAAGTACCCCAAGAAAAGCATAATGCTTTTTGGTACTTGTACAGCGCAGCAGGAAATAAAATTGCATTTGGAGCAAGCAATTACCAGTGGCATACAGAAGATATGAGCAGAATAATAAATCAATTATTCCAAAGTTATGGATTGGAGGGAATAAACGTGCCCTACACAATGGAAGATTTCAATAGAGACTATATAAAAGAAAGAATTAGCTCATTAACACTAGAAGAACGTTTAGCAGGACTTCCCACTGAAGAAATTCTGAAGCGGTTTCCTATTAATGAGCGTTTAGCAGGACTTCCCACTGAAGAAATCCTAAAACATCTTTCAGTAGAAGAACTCAAGAAATACTTAGAGAAGGCAAAGCTCGAGCAAGAAAAAGATCAAGAGTAAAAATTACATCCTTGCTTACCAAGACCTTTGCTCGAGCACAACCCTAAGATCTTTGTCTATATCTAAAAGGCTACTTTGATTGTAAACTAAACGCATATAGCCTTCTTTATCTAGGATAGCTAGGCTATCAGTATGAATAAATTCACCTTGATCAGGCAATTCCTTGTAGCCTATGAAAAAACTTTTTGCAGCTAGGGCAATTTCTTCTGGTGAACCACTTAAACCAATAAAATCTTTGTGAAAGCTTGAAACATAGTCTTGAACAACTTCAGGGGTATCATGTTCAGGGTCTATGCTAACCATAATAATTTGTAGACCTTCAGGCTTTTCTAAGTCATCATAGACATTGGTTAAATGTCCTAAGGTAAGAGGGCACACATCTGGACAGTTAGTGAAACCAAAAAACATCAATAAAACATCACCCTGCCAATTAGAAAGGTCAACAGCTCCTAAATCAGCATGCTGCAATTTAACTTTTTCAATGAGCACAGGGTTTTGCAGAAGTGTACCATAGAAACCCTCTTCAGAACGGGGCATCTTATTATAGATAAAAATCACTAAAATAAGTAAACAAATTGTAATAAGCCCCACTAAAAAAGTTATTATGAGCGCCTTTTGCTTAGTTAATAGTTGGGGTCTATTATTCAACTTGAGGACTGATATTTACAACCATTTGTATAATTGGAGCATAGGTCTCAAAAGCACTTATATAGTTTCCTAAAGAATCATATTTGTGGATAGTATGGCTGCCTTGACGAGCAACGTAAAGATTTCCCAAATGATCTACGTCCATATCGAAAATAGCATCTCCGGTTTCATCTTGTAAGGCCTCAGCATCAAAAGACAAAGCTACCTTACCTTCAGGAGTGATTTTGCGTATTTTCCCACCGCTAGCATCACTAATATAAATATTGTTTTCCTCGTCTACAGTACAACCATCTAAAACACGTAAACCTTGTTGTTCTGCACTTCGCTTGAAGGCCCAACGAGTTTGATAATTCCCATCATTATCAAATCGCTGCACTTGTTTATTGCCATAGTCAAGTATATATACACAACCATCAGGCCCTACACACATTGATCTTGGTTGGTCAAAGAGTCCACGCCCATGACCAGAACCACCAAAACTGTTAAGATAGCGTCCTAGGAAATCGAAACATTGTATCATTTGAGTTTCACTATCTAAAATATAAATACAGTTTTCACCTATAGCTAGTGCAGTAGGGTTTAGAAGGTCACCGGGTTTCATGCCATATTTGCCAAATGAGCTGATCACTTCACCACGGGGGTTAAGCTTATGAATCATTTGTCTACCCTCAATAGAGCTTTGTTCTACTATTGCTAAATAATAATTACCCATGCCGTCTATAGCTATAGCTTGCGGTACAGCAAAAAATTTATTTTTGCCCATGCCAATTTTGCCAAAAGAACTATGAAGCTCACCCTCTAAGTCAAGTATGCGCAAAATTCCTTGGGGAGCATTAACCACAACAGCTAAATGGCTAGGCATTTCTGTTTGTACACTCTGTTCCTCACTGTAAGGATAACGCTTCAAGACTTCTGAAACTTTTTCAAGGGTTGGTCTGTCATCTGGATCTTTAGCAACCATCCACATAACTAAGTCATCAAGGGCTTTAGGAACTTCCAAATTAATTTGCCTAGGTGGAGTAGGATTTTGGAAGATTTGCTGATGGACTATAGATTCATAGTTTCCTTTAAAAGCAGTTTGACCAGCTAACATCTCATAGAAAACTAGGCCAAGACTATAAATATCACTACGAGAATCAATTTTTAGTCCTCGAGCTTGCTCAGGAGACATGTAAATAGGCGTTCCTAAACGTGCTCCTGCCATGGTAAGTTTGGCCAACATTTTCCCCCCTGCAATGCCAAAATCCATGAGCTTAACTGCATCGGGCTGGATCACGGGATCTTCATTAGGGCGAATTCCACCTTTTAAAATCATAATGTTAGCAGGTTTGATATCTCTATGAATAATACCTGCTTCATGAATGTGTTCGAGGGCTTCTACCACCAAACTCATAACGCCAATTTTAGCATTAAGAAGAAGTTCATCATTTTCTATATACTCTTCTAAACTACGACCTTCTAGAAGCTCCATAGCCATAAAATGTTTAACACCCTGACTACCGTGCTCAAAAGTTTTTACAATATTTTGATGATTTAAACGCAAAGCTACCTCGGCTTCACGATGAAAACGCCGGACAAACTTAGCATCGGCAACATATTGTTCCATAGGAACTTTAAGAGCAACAATTTCACCATCACTTTTACGCCGTGCTTTAAATACACTAGCCATGCCTCCAGAACCAACTTTTCCTATTATCTCATAGCCGGGCACTTCAACGTCTTCAACTTCAGTATCAGATAATGTGAGAGATGTTTTACGTTTCCGACGCCTACGTTTAGGCACTTTTTTAGAACTAACACGGCTACGTGCTGACTCTGTCGGTGTTGCTGGCATAAGAATGCTTAAACCTATAGCACTAAAGAGGGCTAGGATGATAGCACGCTCGAGCCCACCAAATTTTGCTAGAGCTATTGTCAAAAGGAAAAAAAGGCTAATAAAAAGGCTATTTAACCATACAGGGAAACGCGAAAAAAGTAGTGCCAAAAATGCAGCGACTACTGCTCCAATAAAAAGCACTGTGCAACCTCTACAATCACAAAGGAAATGTTACTTGCTTTCCACTCTTTTATTAAGGCAATTAAACTACTAAAGATTACTAGATGTGTTATTCGGCAATTATATATCTTTAGGTAGGGCCTTGCCTTTTGATAACTAAGAGTATCATTTAATTCCTTATAAGGGTAGCCTTTGTGAAAAAACCTTATTGTATTATGGTGTGGGAATAATTCTTTGCTATTTTTATAATGATATAGCATAACTAGAACCATAAGAAGATTTTCTGCTTTAAAATTTTTTGAAGAAATACAAGATTTTTTTTCACTTTTGCTACAATATCTTTGTTGGTAATTGATTTAAGTGTCAGGATATTAACTAAAATCTATGCTTTAATATGAAAGTATCACAAACATCAGGGTTCATTTATGAATAAGGCGTCTAGTTTATTTAACAAAAATTTTTTCCTGTACTACTTTATCATTAAAGTTTGAACTTATAGATTAAAGTTTGTTACTAACTGCACTACCTTAGTTTATCTTTAAATATAGTAACGCATCTGAAATATAATTTGCAAACACTTAGTTATGCTTTTGTGGGTCGCGCTTGGATATATCCTCAGATAAAGATCCAAAACGTGCATCGTAACGCCTTATGTTGTCTTCTAGACTGCGTAAAAGCGCCTTGGCATATTGTGGACTAGTAATTACACGATTATTTACAAGCGGTGGCTGACCAGGACAAGCTAGAGCAAAATCGATTAAAAATTCATTTTTAGTGTGTGTTATTATTGCCATATTGGCATACCTGCCTCGAGCAATTTCCTTATCAACCTCTAATTTAAATTCTTTGACACTCATAATTTTTTATTCTGAACTTTTTTCCTGATAGGAAACATAAAGTTAATAAATATATCCATAGGAAAAATTTTTTTCTGGAGTATTATAGACATAACATAGATTATAAACTTTTTCGGGGCTAAAAAAATATAATTTTTTGATGTTATTCTTAAGATGTAATGCGAATCCTTTTTATTGGTGATGTATTTGCCCAAGCAGGACTTCGAGTACTTAAAGCCTACCTTAAGGATTATAGTGAAGATTTTGATTTTGTAATTGCCAATGGCGAGAACATTTCGGGTGGTAGAGGTATTTCTCGTAAATACTTTAAAAATATGCTTGATGCAGGTGTTGATGCTATTACATTAGGTAATCATGTTTGGGACAACAATGAAACAGTAACCCTTTTAGAAGAAAATTCAAGGCTTTTACGACCTTTAAATTACCCAATTAATACGCCGGGTTTAGGTTATGCTGCTTACAGCAATCGCTTAGGAGATCGTATTCATTTAGCTGTAGCTATGGGTAGAGTTTATATGGAACCTCTTGATTGCCCCTTTAAAAGCCTTGATGCCATTATAGAGCATGTACCTAAAGATGAACCTCTTATCATAGACTTTCATGCTGAAGCTACAAGCGAAAAAAAGACTATGGGACACCATTTAGCTGGCCGTGTTACAGCTATTATCGGTACTCATACTCATGTACAAACGGCAGATGAAACAATCAAAAAAGGAACTGCTTATATAACTGATGTAGGTATGACAGGAGTGCAGGATTCTGCTGTAGGTATGGATTTTGAAGCAGTTCATCACCGCTTTGTGAACAAAATACCTAAACGTTTCAAACCTGCTGAAGGTAAAGCAACACTTTCTGCTGTAATAATAGATATAGAAGAGGGAAAAGCAAAAAATATTGAAAGGTTGCAATGGCAAGAATGCTTTAGCAATGAAGAGTATTTCTAAAGACATTAAGGTATCTGAGCTATTTATTCTCCAGATACTAAGTTTCTTGGAGAAACTTAGTATCTATGCACCCTTTAGAATATATGAAAACGTCCAATTCTAACCCGTTTTTCGTATATACTAAGATTGTTAGTTTTATATTGCTGCCTATTCTGACTCTCATTGTTATCATTATATTATGGCAAATGAGTATCACTGTATTTAAATGGCCTCATTATCTTGTGCCTAGCCCCAAACATGTCATAGAAACCTTCTTTGAAAAACGTAACGAACTTTTAAGTGCTACATGGGCTACATTTAATATTTCAGCCTTGGCTCTTTTTTTAGCTACTACTATAGGTTTATCTATCTCACTTTTTCTGGCACTATCTAAATACTTGTATCGCGCTTTTTTTCCCTATACTATTATTTTACAAACTACGCCTATAATTGCTATTGCTCCTGTCATTATCGTTTGGTTTGGAGTTGGAGTACCTGCTATGGTTATAATTGCTGTTATCATTAGCATTTTCCCTATCATAGCTAGTACAACCACAGGCTTATTTTCAACGGATACTAGCCTTGTGCAGCTTTTTAAGCTTTACAGTGCCTCACCTTGGCAAATTTTAAGTAAATTACGTTTGCCCTATGCCCTACCTTACTTTTTCTCAGGCTTGAGGATTGCTGCTGGTTTAAGTGTTATAGGAGCAATTGTAGGAGAGTATGTCGCTGGTATGAGTTCCATGCGTGGCGGATTAGGCTACTTCATTCTGTCTGCTTATAATTATCTTCAAACTGCTGAGATTTTTGCTGCTACTATTCTTTCAATTACCTTAGGAGTGTTTTTTCTACTAGTTATTAATTGTTTTAGCTATCTAGTGCTTCGTAATTGGCATGCTTCAGCAAGAAGAGTTGAGTAAATAACTGTATTAGGTAACATAATCCTTCGAAATGAACCACTGAGCTTACCCCCAAAATTTAGACAAAAAACCCCGGCGAAATTAAGGTCCATTAAAGATGTAAAATATCTAGAATATGGAGATATAAATGAGCCAGACAAAAGGAATAAGAAAAACATATAAGAAAGAATTCAAAGCTAAAGTTGCAGCAGCAGCCATAGCTGGGGAGAAAAATCTTGCAGAATTAGCAAGTCAATATGGTGTACACACCACTCAAATTAAAGAATGGAAAAAAGCTGGATCAGAGGCATTGAATGAAAGATTTTCACTACTAAGAGGCAGAAAAGCAAGACTACAAGAACGTAGAGAGGCTGCACTATACGAACAGATCGGTAAGTTGAAAATGGAATTAGATTTTTTGTCCAAAGGGCTCAAAAACTGAGCCAAGAGGAACGTATGTTGATAGTTGACCCAAAGCACCCTCAATTGAGCATTACTAAACAATGTGAGTTACTGAACCTGAATCGTAGTAGTTATTACTATCGACCTACAGGAATCAGTGATCTCAATGAAAAGTTGATGCAAAGGATAGATGAGTTATATACAGATCATCCTTTTCTAGGCTATCGTAAGATAACAGCAATGCTCAATGGAGAAAGCTATAAAGTCAATCACAAAAGAGTATATCGTTTGATGTGCCTGATGGGTTTGCAAGCAATTTATGCCAAGCCCAAATTAAGTAAACCAAAGGAAGGACACAAAATTTACCCATACCTTCTGAAAAACAAAATCATAAACAAACCAAATCAGGTATGGGCTAGTGATATCACCTATATACGTTTACAAGGAGGGTATTGCTATCTGGTAGTAGTAATGGATTGGTATAGCCGTTATGTAGTCTCATGGGAAGTTTCAAGTAACATGAAAGCAACGTTCTGTATAGAAGCATTAGAAGAGGCATTGGAAGGAGAGAAGCCAGAGATATTCAATACAGATCAAGGTAGTCAGTACACGAGTTATGAGTTTACAGATATATTGAAGGCAAATGAAATAGCAATCAGCATGGATGGAAGAGGTTCATACATGGATAATATATTTACAGAAAGGTTGTGGAGAACTGTAAAATATGAAGAGGTATACCTTAAGGAGTACAAAAATATTGAGCAAGGAAGGGAAGAAATAGGAAAGTACTTGCAATTTTATAATAGTGAACGTCCACATCAATCATTGCAGTACAAAACACCTGAGTTAGTTTACAGAAAGGAAAAACTAAGCCAATAACAACAGAGCAAACTGTTATCGAGCTTACAAACAATGTAATCTCAGTTTGTTATTATTTTAGTAGGTCTTAATTAACCTTAATTTTTTGTCCGATCAATTGGGTTCACCTCACACTGCTATGTCTGAATCATGAGCAGCAAAACGAAGGTCCCTTACACCTTTACTTATGATAGATCTAAGTCATACAATTGCTGCCATTGCTACTGCCCCCGGTGTGGGAGCAATAGGCATTGTTAGGCTTTCGGGTGACAAAAGCTTTGCTGTAGCAAATAAAATCTTTGTTGCTAAGTCGGGCAAGAAAGTGTGTCAAATACCCGCTAGGCGCGTGACTTTTGGCCAAATCTATGATGATGTTGAACTAGTCGATGAAGCTTTACTACTCACCTTCCGTGCTCCTAACTCATACACTGTCCAAGATATGGTGGAATTTCAAACTCATGGTGGCACAGCGGTTTTACGTAAAGTTTTAGAATTGTGCCTAAAACATGGTGCACGACTGGCTAAGCCGGGAGAGTTTACTTTAAGAGCTTACCTGAATGGTCAGATAGATTTACTGCAAGCAGAGTCAGTCCTTAGCTTAATAAATGCCCAAAGTGATAGCGCTAGAAGAAATGCTGCTTTAGGTTTGAATAAAGCGTTAACTAAAGAGTTTGACCTTATTCAAAGTGAGATTACAAAAGTTTACGGCAACATTCAAGCAGTTGTTGATTACCCTGAGGAAGGTGTGCCTGAAAGTGATTTTATACAACCTTTGCAGAAGGTACTCGAGCAAATACAAAAACTACTAAGTACTGCCAAAGCAGGCAAGACAATTCAAGAAGGAGCTAGGGTAGCCCTTATTGGTAAACCCAATGCAGGTAAATCTAGTTTACTAAATGCTTTACTGGGGTATAAGCGTTCAATAGTCAGTAATATTCCCGGTACTACTCGAGATTATCTCGAGGCACCTCTTGAAATAGGCGGTGTACCTATCATTGCCATTGATACCGCTGGCATTCGCAACACCAAAGATGATATTGAAGCTTCAGGGGTAATTGCAGCTAGAGAGATAGCTGCCAACGCAGACTTAAGTTTGTTACTTTTAGATGTAAATCAACCTCTTAGCAAAGAAGATTTTGAGCTGATAGATAATTTAGATGCTGATCGCAGCCTTTTTATGGCTAGTAAATGTGATTTAGAGCAGCTTTGGCAAGAACCAAGCTTGCCCCTTTTAAGAGTATCTGCCAAAACAAAAGTAGGCTTGGAAGAGCTTAGGGAAGCTATTGGCAAAAAGCTTTTAGGTGGGGTTAGCAGTGAACTCTGGATAACAAATGAACGTCATACTGAGTTGTTAACTCGCCTTAAAGAACAAGTTAACCGCGCTATGAATGCCCCTGACGATTTAGCTGCTCTAGATTTAGAGGAAGCCTTACACAGCTTAGCAGAGTTGACTGGCAGGGGAGAGGTTGCAGAGGAAGCCTTAGCACATATCTTTGCTAATTTTTGTGTGGGTAAGTGAACGACCCCTCGAATTTATTCGTGGGCTTCCCTAATTCATAGCTCTAGCTTAAATCCAAACAAGCAAGCTTGTCTAGACCCAGAGGCCAACAGCTCCAAAGGGATTTATTTATACTCGGCTCCAGTTCCTTGAATCCGAGTGGTAACCAGCTTGGCTATCGCTGGTGACACTACGCTTAAGATTTTACATACAGCACGATTCGGCTGTAAAACTCAATATCTTAACTTTTAAAGATCACAATGCAACTTGTGCTGCGTTATCTCTAACTATAGTGCTTTAGGAAGTGTTATTTCATGACAAAGATTAAATTTTTCTCTGACTCAGGTCGCAGACGAAAATTGTCTTCAACTTCGTTCGACCTGAGTCTTAAAATTCATTCACACCTGTCCTAGCTTGTCCTTGAACACAGTGAAGGAAGCAAAGCGAAGGATGGCTAAAGCGAGTGTTTTAAGCAGGCAGGATAATTTTTTATGATTTGGTGCTCAAGCCTTCATCTTCTCTTTGGGAATGATTAATTAACGATAAATTAACTTTAACCTCATTGCGGGATTTAACAAGGTTCTAGCTGGGTTTTAAGGTTTTGTTGCTATAGTTTTTAGTGTTTTGAATAGGCAGAATGTAAGTTTTAAAAAGCTATATATTGAGCAACATATTACTCATGTTAATTATAATGTTGTAAAGCTGATTTTATGTGGAAATCTGTTACCTAAAATAACAAATTCATGACTGCGGTGTTATATAATAAAACAACCATAAAGTAAAATATATAACACTGCATTATTAAATCAGCATCAACAGGAAATGGAGACTACTTTTGTACAAGCTTAATGATTATTCCCAAATAATTTCAGTAACGCAAATGTTTTATTCTATGTTTTTTAAACAATTTGTGGCAGTTGTGGCCTTTTTCTTATTAGGCTTTTCACTCATTAACTTTGGTTATAGTGATGTCATTCAAACAACAGAATCTGTCAGTGGCGGCAAAACTTGTACGGTCAGCAATACTTATGACTATGCAAATGGTGGAGGACAAATCTACGGTGGGATATTACTTAATTTTGACGACGTTGAGGGTAAGTATAGATTTTTTATTTCAGATGGAACACTTATAGAAAATGCTGATGGTACTGCTGATTTTATAGGTACTATTAGTCATAAGGGACATAGCAATGGCTACTTGAATTTTAATATTAAATTCACTGGCCTTGTAAGTAGTGTAGATGGAACACAAGCACACTATTATAAGTACGTCTCTGGTTCAATGACTGGCCCTACTGGAAGTCGTTACGCAGGCGCTGAAATTTCTGTTTCTGGTAAAGCTAAAGATGGTTACCAAGCACACATAGGTATAGGTAAAAACTATCAAGAAGATGATGTGTTTGGTGGCTCATTCTGGTTTCAATGGTCCACCACACAACAACCTAACACTGGTGTTTACCTTACCCCAAGTGCTCGAGAACCCAATGGTGATTTTAACTTCCGCCTCAATTGTGAGGAGAGTGTAAATGAAGCACCCCCACAGTCAACTGAAGTAATTCCTCAACCAAAAGTTTGTATAGTCAGCAATACCTATGACTATTCACATGGTGATGGACAAGTCTACGGTGGAGTCCTGCCTAGGTTTGATGACATTAACAAAAAGTACAGGTTTGTTATTTCAAATGGAACCCTTACAGAAAATGCTGACGGTACAGCTGACTTTATAGGCAACATTCAACACAAGGGGCATAGTAATGGCTACCTGACTTTTCATATCAAATTCAGTGGTCTTGTAGGTAGCATAGATGGGACACAAACACACTATTATAGTCATGTATCTGGTTCAATAATGGGTCCTAGTGGAAGTCGTTACGAAGGTGCTATAATTTCTGTTTCTGGTAAAAATAGAGATGGCTATCCAGTACACTTAGGTATAGGTAAAAACTATCAAGAAGATAATGTGTTTGGTGGCTCATTTTGGTTTGGGTGGTCAACTGTACAGCAACCATCAACAGGCCTTTACCTTAAAGCCAATTCACAAGGAATGCCCAATGGAGATTTTAACTTTCGTTTAAATTGTGAAGGGACTACGGATGCTATTGTAGACCTTAGCAAGCAAGAAGAGCCTGAAACTTATGAATATCCTTCAGCAGTGACTGTTAGTGATGTTCCAACTTGCATAGTCAGTAATACCTATGACTATTCACATGGTAATGGACAAGTTTATGGTGGGGTGTTACCTAGATTTGACGACATTAATAAGAAGTACAGATTTGTTATTTTGAATGGAATAATTACGAAAAATGCTGATGGTAGCGCTAATTTTGTAGGTAATATTGGTCACAAGGGGCATAGCAATGGCTACTTGAGTTTTAGCATTAAATTCACTGGCCCTGTAGATAGTGTAGATGGAACACAAACACACTATTATAGCCATGTCTCTGGTTCAATGACAGGTCTTATTGGGAGTCGTTATGAGGGAGCTAGAATTTCTATTTCTGGTAAGAATAGAGATGGTTATCCTGTACATATAGGTATAGGTAAAAACTACCAAGAAAATGACGTTTTTGGCGGTTCATTCTGGTTTAATTGGTCAACTATACAGCAACCCTCAACAGGTGTTTATTTTAAACCTAGCTCTCAAGAGGGACCAAGTGGTGACTTTAACTTTCGTTTAGATTGTCAGTAAAAAATCGAAATAATTTTCTAATTATCCTCATGTAGTGCATCAGAGAAATTTGGGGTAGTCCAAACCTCCGAGGTTTCTAAAACCTCGGAGGTTTCTGTGGAAAAAACTTACTTAGTACCCTATGGACATCTATACTAAGTAATTCATGGAAGTAAGCTCCTTAGCCTTTTATATGATTTCAGCAGTAATTATTGCCTTTGCTATTTTAGCTGTTACTACTGCTAACTTAGTTCGGGCAGCCTTAGCATTGGCTTTTTGCTTTTTTGCTGTAGCAGGCATTTTTTGGATACTAGGTTCACCCTTTATAGCAGCATTACAATTAGTAGTTAATGCTGGGGCAATTCCTATTGTCACTATTTTTATTGTTATGATGACACGTTCTGGTTACTCAAAAACCAATTTTTTAGCAATCCTTTGGACTATTCCTATTGTTATTGCTTTAACTCTAGTGGCTTTAAATACTTTCCTTTCTATTAATACTATTAATGCTCGAGCAAACCCCCTAAGCATTAAAGAGCTTGGAGTAGAACTATTGAGTGTAAGAGGGAAAGAAGTTAGTTTAGGAGCAGGAGAGTCGTTAATTGTAAAAGGCGGCAGTGTTGTGGTTTTTGAGATAACGGCTATTTTATTACTAGTATCTCTTGTAGGAAGTATAATCTTAGCGAGGAAACTAAATAAAGATGCTAACGCTTAATCATTTTATAGGACTCTCTGTTATTTTGTTTGCTATTGGATTATATGGTTTGCTAACAAGGCGCAATCTGGTAGCTATTTTAATGGCTATTGAAATTCTTTTGAATGCGGTGCTTATTAACTTTGTAGCTATAGCCCGTTTTAACAATAACGTCCAAGGCGATTTGTTTGCAATTTTTGTAATAGCCATAGCTGCTGCAGAAGTGGGTTTGGGTCTTGCTATATTCTTAAATGTTTTTAAGCACAATGATTCTATTGATGTAGAGGTGCTTAATGAGCTAAAACGCTAGCCAGAAGGTTTTGAAAGGGTGACTAGTCAAACAGTATCTTTTCTGTTAATATAATCACCGTGATAGCCCTAACTAACTTAATCTCAATACAAGTTGTCACAAGATATTGCCTTTAGAGTCGCATAAATTTGCTAATCTCTATTAAAACTCTAACTAACATGCTCAGTAGTTTTTTAGTGATAATTTTTGTTGTTTGAAAGGAGAAACTTTTGAGCGAAATAGCAACTTACAAAGATGGTGATCAGGTGGTTTTACCACCTTATGGTGTAGGTGTAGTTATAGGTACTACCTCACGCACTATTGCTGGCAGCAATATGCACTACTACGAAGTTGGTTTCCCTAATGGCACTTCTAAAGCCTATGTGCCTGTAGATTCACCACAAAAAGCAGGTTTACGGCCTGCTTTAAGCAAAGATGAAGTAGATGAAGTTCTAGACAGGTTTAATAATGGACGTATAAATTTACCTAAACAATGGGCTGCACGTCATCGTCGTGTTACTGAAATACTTTCTAGTGGTGATCCTTATCAAATTGCTGTGCTAGCTAGTGAATTGCGCCGCTGGGATTTAGAAAGGGGTTTGCCTGATCTTGATAGACAAGCCTATAGTCGTGCTTTACGCCTTCTTTGTGGTGAAATTAGTGCTGTTTTGAATGTTAGCCAAAAAGAAGCTCGAGCTATTATGAATGTTGAGGAAGACAACAAACTAAATTAACAAGTTGGGGGGCAAATTCACTCTACCTAACAAAAAGTATAGCAGTCTGACTTATATTGTAATCATACATAAAGTTGATTGTCTTCAAAAGGGGTATATTATTCAGGTTTTGTAGGGGTAAATGTTTTGATATGGAGAAGTTAAGTCCGTAAGGGGCAAAGAAAATACCCACTCCTGTTCGCAGGTAGTGGGTATTTTTATTAGATCAACTACTACCTTTAGGGGCGATAGGTACTAAATACAAAATCATTGTCCTCAACTGCTGTATGACATCCAAAACACGCAGCACCATCAGTCTCTATAGGATTAGGAGTTCCATCCGCTGCAAAAATTTCAAAGATTTGGAAACCCCAACCGCCAGTATCTGGAAAACGCTCTGAATCCCTTTCCATTACTATTACCGCTTTACGGGGACCTTCTACTATAGCCCCTTGTTCAAACACAGTCTCTAAAAGATCAAAAACTATAACTGAGCCATCTGGGAACAGTAAAGCTACTTCTTCTTCAGCTACTTCTTCTTCGGCAGCTTCTTCTTCAGCTACCTCTTCTTCAACAGCTTCTTCCTCAGCTACTTCTTCTTCGGCAGCTTCTTCTTCAGCTACCTCTTCTTCAACAGCTTCTTCCTCAGCTACTTCTTCTTCGGCAGCTTCTTCTTCAGCTACCTCTTCTTCAACTACCTCTTCTTCAACAGCTTCTTCCTCAGCTACCTCTTCTTCAACAGCTTCTTCCTCAGCTACCTCTTCTTCAGCCACCTCTTCTTCAACGGCTTCTTCCTCAGCTACCTCTTCTTCCGTACCTAAGTAACCTTCTAAAGCGGTTTCATTAGCGTAAATGTGATGAAAACCTTCAACTAGACCAGCAAGCTCATGATTTGGTTGGATAATCATGCTTTTAATATGAGTCCACTCACGATAGCCTTCAGGGTAATCAAGTGCTGCAACTACTACTACTTCTTCTTCAGCTTCTTCTTCAGCTACCTCTTCTTCCTCAGCTACCTCTTCTTCCTCAGCCATTTCTTCTTCGGCAGCTTCTTCCTCAGCTACTTCTTCTTCTACAGCCTCTTCCTCAACAGCCTGTTCTTCAACTGCTTCCTCTTCTTCAGCCACTTCTTCCTCAGTAGCCTCTTCCTCGGCTACTTCCTCTTCAGCAGCCTCTTCCTCTTCAGCTACTTCTTCTTCAGCAGCCTCTTCCTCAGCTACTTCCTCTTCAGCAGCCTCTTCCTCAGCCATTTCTTCTTCAGCAGCTTCTTCCTCAGCTACTTCTTCTTCGGCAGCTTCTTCCTCAGCTACTTCTTCTTCAGCAGCTTCTTCCTCAGCTACTTCTTCTTCGGCAGCCTCTTCTTCAGCTACTTCTTCTTCAGCAGCTTCTTCCTCAGCTACTTCTTCTTCGGCAGCCTCTTCTTCAGCCATTTCTTCTTCGGCAGCTTCTTCTTCAGCAGCTTCTTCCTCAGCAACTTCTTCTACAGCAGCTTCTTCGGCTTCCTCAGCAACTTCTTCTACAGCTTCTTCAGTTTCCTCAGCAACTTCTTCTACAGCTTCTTCAGTTTCCTCAGCAACTTCTTCTACAGCTTCTTCGGTTTCCTCAGCAGCTTCTTCTACAGCTTCTTCAGTTTCCTCAGCAACTTCTTCTACAGCTTCTTCGGTTTCCTCAGCAACTTCTTCTACAGCTTCTTCGGTTTCCTCAGCAGCTTCTTCTACAGCTTCTTCGGTTTCCTCAGCAGCTTCTTCTACAGCTTCTTCGGTTTCCTCAGCAACTTCTTCTACAGCTTCTTCAGTTTCCTCAGCAACTTCTTCTACAGCTTCTTCAGTTTCCTCAGCAACTTCTTCTACAGCTTCTTCGGTTTCCTCAGCAACTTCTTCTGCTGCCTCTTCTGCTTCATCCATCACTTCATCTGAAGTTGATTCAACAGCTGCAGCTACTTCATCTGAAGTTTCTTCTTGAGACACTACACCAAATGTAAAAAATAAACCTAAGCAAAATACAATAAAAGCTATAAGTGGAACTCTATTCATTATTTTTAATCCTTCCGATCAAATTAAATTCCTAGGTAGAATAAGATTTAGAATGTTAGTTTGTCAAGTTAGGGCTTATTATTGAGTGCATCACAGATTTATAGCTAGATATTAGTGAGCTTAGCATTATGGGTAGAACTACAGATGGTTTTGGAATTTTGATTTCAAAACAATGTAGTTTTCTTTAATTAAGGCTTATGCTCGAGCCAAAAGCCAATCAAAATCAGCTTGAGTAATTTGGTAAGGATAAGGGTGCAAACATTTTAGCTCAAAACTCTTAATAAGCTCTTTGGCATTCAACTCTTGTCTTTCATTAACTAACCCAGAGCTGTAAGCCAAAAAACCTACCATACGTTCTGGCTTTACACCCTGTTCCTTAAGAGCTGTAAGAGTCAATGAGCCTTTGCGTTTGGCCATTCTCTGGCCATCTAAGTCTAAAAGCAAAGGTACATGAACATACTTGGGAGGGGTTTTCCCTAAGGCTTCATAGAGGGCAAGCTGGGCTCCTGTGTTAACAAGCAGGTCATCACCTCTCAGAACATAGTTTATGTTCATAGTAATATCATCAACTGTTACAGCCAAGTGATAAGCCCACATACCATCGGCACGCCTTAAAACAAAATCGCCTATTTGCTTTTTTAAACTAACTTGTTGTTTTCCTGAAAATAAATCACTAAAGTACATGTTTTTGTCAGGTACATGAAAACGTAAGCTTGGTGTTTTATCTAGAGCTTGCTTTTTTGCTTTGATATTCTCATTATGTTTTCGCTCGAGTTCCCCATAAACAACCAACTGATCATGAGGAGCAGAAGCCATTTCTCTTAAGTCTTTGCGTGATAAGTAGCAAGTGAAAACTTGATTTTTTGCTTTTATTTGCTCCAAAGCTAAACGGTAATGCTCTTGGCGTTCACTCTGCAAGTAAGGAGCAAACTTACCTCCTATATCGGGGCCCTCATCCCAATCAAGGCCGAGCCAACGTAATTCCTCGATATTTGCAACTACCATTTCAGGATTACTACGTTGTTTGTCAATATCTTCAATACGCAAAACAAACCTGCCTCCTTGTTTTTTTACAAACAACCACGCTAGGAGAGCTGTACGAGCATTGCCCAAGTGCAAATAACCTGTTGGTGAAGGAGCATAGCGTCCACGCACTGATTACTTTACCTTAAGAAAACCATCCTCAATTTCCACCGTAGCATCTGCCTCAGTCATAAATTTATGATCGTGTGTTACTACTATAACTGTTTGCCCCTTACTAGCTACTTCCTTAAGAGCATTAATTACTAAATAACCACTTTTGCTATCTAGGTTACCAGTAGGTTCATCGGCAAAGATAACTTGGGGGTCATTGGCTAATGATCTAGCAATGCTGACTCGTTGACGCTCACCCCCTGAAAGCTTATGAGGTAAGTGCCTTAAGCGCTTCTCTAAACCAAAGCTTTTGAGGATGCTTTCAGCTTTTTGTTTACGTTGGGCAGGAGGTATTTTGGCTAAGGCCATAGGGAATGCCACATTTTGCTGGGCATTTAGCACACTTATTAAATTATAGGATTGAAAAACAAAACCAAATTCGTTTAGGCGCAGCTCTGCACGCTTACCATCAGGCAGCTTGCTCACACATTTATCACCTAGCCACACCTCTCCACTAGTAGGCACATCAAAACCAGCCATTAAATTTAGTAGTGTTGATTTTCCAGAGCCACTTGGACCAACGATGGCTGTAACTTTACCTTCAGGGAAATCATAACTGGCCTTAGCAAGCGCGACTATTTCCCCTGCAATGCTATGATAAGTTTTACTTAAGTTTACAATCCGTAGCATAGTAAACCTTTACTCACGTGACATAGCCACAGCTATAGGTAGCCTTGCTGCTCTTAAAGCAGGTAAGAGCCCTGCAGTTAGTCCCATAAATAAGGCTATCACTATTGCAAAAGCAGCTAAACGTAGTGTTAAAACTGCTACCTCGAGCCCAATTAAATCTAAAGAAACAATATTGACAATCACAATGCCACCACGGCCCAGTAGTACTCCAAAAGCAGCACCTGCAAGGCTTAGTAAAACTGATTCAGTAAGCACTAGACGAAATAAGAAATTGGCTTTAGCTCCTACTGCTCGCACCACACCAAACTCTCGAGTACGCTCAAAAACACTCATCAACATAGTATTAGCCACAGCAATGGCTCCTACAATCAAAGCAATAATGCTAATGCCAAGGCGAATTACATCGCTGATACGAATGCCTTGCTCTACTACACTTAGCACATCGGCCCTAGTTTGAAAGTCAAGATCAGGAAAAGCTTCTGACAATTCTTCGGCAACTTCTGCAGCTTTGGCAGGGTTGGTTAGCTCGAGCGCAAAAAAGCTCACTCTTTCTTCTACCCCTATTGCTTTAGTAAGAGTTTTTAAAGGCACTATTGCCATGTTATCAACAAAGCCACCTTGCGAACGTGCTATACCAATAACCTTAAAGGTTGCTCGAGGGTTAAGCCTCAAATCATCACCAATCCTAAGGTCATTACGTTTTGCCAGTTGTTCACCAACTATTGCTACTAGTTTGTCTTTGGCTTTAAAAGCTCGGCCTTTAGCAACTTCAAAGCCAAGGTAAATTTCGGCGATATCTTGTTCAGGGGGCAGCCCCATATAAGCATAGGTGCTAGCAGGGTTAAACCCAGAACGCAAAAAGAAGGCTAAGGGGATAATTTTTTGAATATTGAATTCGCTGGCTACTTGCTCGAGTTCAGCTATAAACTCAGTAGGCAATTGGGGCATGGTTGAAAAAGAATTAACATTAAAAGGTCCATAACTTACTTGAATATCTGGTCCTACTCCACCAAGATGATTAGAAAAAGCCTGACGCAACCCTTCACCCAATGACAAAAAAATGATAGTTGAGCCCACAGCTACAGCAATTCCTAGCGCAGTTAAGAAAGTGCGTAGTGGTCTAAGGCCTAAGGAATTAAAGGCAAAAGTTAAAAGCATAAGTTTAAAGATATTAAAGCCTAAAGTTAAGAATTAGGCTATACTAATTATCGCTCAATATGTCCATCAAGGTCTTTCTTGAGAAACCTTAAAGGATTGGACAACTCAAGGTTAACATAAACAAGCGACAAGTCTGGAGAAAATCAAAAACGCTTTTATAAAAAGCTAATTAAATAAATCAGATGAGCGATTCCAAAACCACCTTGAAAGACCTACCCTTAAAACCCCTTTTGAAAGGAATCAGTTATGACTCACCTTAGATATTTATGGCTTTTTTTCTTTAGTTATGCATTTGCCTTTCCACCACTTGTTCCTTATCAACAAGGTAACACACAGTTAATGACCCCTCAGGGCTGGACTGTAGCAATTGACGAAGTACAGGGCATCATTAGTATAAATGAAAACCCCAATGATCCTGCTTCTGCTTCATTATTAATGTTTACTGCTGCACAACAAGCAAACCTTACTCCTGAGATATTTGCACAGAACTTTCTAACAACTGCAGTAGCAAATTTCCAAGTCATAGAACAAAATCTTGTGGATGATCATGGAGGGTTGCTAGTTACTGTAACAGGTACAGTAGATGGGATTCCAGCAAAAGTGGCAGTTCTTTCTTTTTATGATACAAGTTTTGGTGTTCTTAGGCTTGTTGCATTTGCTGCGACACCTCAACGTTTTGAAGAGTTAGGTGGGGCTGGACTTATCTATGTAACTTTTGGTGGGCAGGATCCTAATCAACTAGCAAATAACCAACCAACCACTGGTTATGGTGAACAAACCACTAATTACGGTGGGGCTTTGGTTTGTGAAGATTTTATAGGCTCTTATACCAACTATAGTGAGTTAACGCTCGAGTATGACAAACATCAGTGCATAGTAAAAAACAGCCAAAGTGTTGCTAACAATGTGCTACTTGGCAAGTGGTCACAGGCCCTTGGCTCGCCTTCGGCAGGCACTTGGGAAAATGTTGTCACAGGGGAAGTATCTTATGATTCTAGTGGTTACGGTATATCTCTACTGTTTCACGAGAATGGTCAGTACGAGCTTCTTTATCTTTACTCTGCTTCAAATTATGGTTGCAGTAGCAAGGTAGAGGCCTATGAAACAGGTAGTTACTCTCTTGATGGTCAAAGCCTCTCATTAACCCTACAACCTGAAAGTTACGAGGCTAACCTTGATACTTGCTATGGTCCCCCTAGCAAAACTAGTGGGAGTAACTTGCCTTTGGATAGGCTCGAGGTAGGTTTCCATCCAAATTTAGCTGATATGGCACTGACTTTTCGCTGTCGTGAGTTTGTGATTTCTTGTGCTGATGATGGTTATCTACGTATATTGCTAAAGCATGAATAATTAAGCATAAGTTTATTGCTAAAAACTTATTAAGAATAACAACTAGATACTCCTTGCTATACTGGTAAACTGAGGCAATATCACGTTCATATCACGGCAAGTTTCTAAAGTAGGAACCCATTTTAGTTTGGAGGTTCTTACAATGAAAAGAATCATTCCCCAGCTTAGGTATTCGTGGATTCTAGTCGTTTTGTTTGTATTAACAGCTTGCCCCCAAAGCAAAGACCCAAATCTAAACTTGATTGAGGGTGTCTTTGAGGTAAAAGTTGGCTTTACAAACGAGCTAAGTAGCCTTGGTGTACCACGTGATGTTAGTGGTGCAACAAGCGTACATACAGCCCTACTAAGAGTATTTGATAACTCAGGTACAGAACTTTTCTTTGATGCTAGCGGGAACATTGATGTTAGTGGTAGCAGACAAACCTTAATACCTCAACCACCGGGTGACCATACAGGACCAATTTCTGAGGTGATCTTGATATTGCCATCAGGAGACTATACTTTCCAACTACTTTCCTATGATGATGCCCCTTCAACAAACCCTAGTGCTGAGAAACTAGCCTTTATAGAAGTACAAAAAAATATAAGCAGCGATACCACGGTAAGAATGGACTCTAACAGCCTAATTAACTCTACCTCACTAGATGGACCCCTAACAGCTCAGGCAAATCAAATAGTAGATGTACTTTTCTATACCCATCCACCCGGACACCCTATAGGTAGTAGTCCAGCATTCTATGTACCAGAAGATGACTATCCAATGCCAACTTACCAAGTATTAGAGAATGGTAATGATGTAACACTACAAAGAGTAAAAAACACCAGCAAAATAGGAGTAAGACTAGAAATGAACTGTGCTGATGTAGAGGTAATAGCAGAGTTTAAGAATTTAGCTGTAAGAACAGATGTAGCAGGGACAGTACCACCAGCACCAACAGGAGGGACTCCTTGGACAGAGCAAATGGGTCCTGTAGAGAGTGCTAGTACTAATATTAGTCTTGAAGAAATATGTACCAATAGCACAACTGTAGAGTCTGATCAGGTACCACCATTTGTGAGCATAACAGCAGCAGGTTCAAATGGTAATGACATAAACATACAGGGGGAAACCAATGATGGACAGACAGGGATAAAGAAAGTAGAGATTTACGAAGGTATAGTTCTGTTAGGTACTGCAGCTATAACACCTGTGGGTGGAGCTAATGATACATGGGAGTTTACATGGGGGAATGCACCTACAGCACCAGCAGGAGGGTATGATTTCACTGCTATAGCTTATGACAATGCTGATTCTGCTACTCGTGCTAGTACTACTGGGGTAGCCCACTCCAATACAGGTGGTGCTACTGCTTCTTTACTTAAGGATATTAATCCTAGTGGGGATTCTCTTCCTAGTCATTTTACCAACATAAATGGCACGCTATTTTTTGCTGCTGGTAATAGTACAATTGGTCTTGAGTTGTGGAAAAGTGATGGTACAGCAGTAGGGACAGCACTGGTGAAAAATATCAATCCTAGTGGTGATTCATTTCCTATAGACTTCACTAACGTAAATGGCACGCTGTTTTTTAGTGCAGGTGATGGTACAAATGGTGCTGAGTTGTGGAAAAGTGATGGCACAACTGCAGGAACAATATTGGTGAAAGACATTCGACCCGGCAGGGCTGGTTCAAGCCTTATTGGTCTCACCAATGTAAATGGCACGCTGTTTTTTAGAGCAAATGATGGTATAAATGGTAGTGAGTTGTGGAAAAGTGATGGCACAGTAACAGGAACAGTAATGGTAAAAAATATTAATCCCAGTGGTGGTTCTTGGAATCGTAGTTTTGAACTAATTAATATAAATGGCACGCTGTTTTTTGTAGCAGATGATGGTACAAATGGTGCTGAGTTGTGGAAAAGTGATGGCACAGCAATAGGTACAGTGATGGTAAAAGATATTAACCCCGGTAGTGCGGATTCTTTGAATGGTACTTCTGAACTAATTAATATAAATGGCACGCTGTTTTTTAGAGCAGATGATGGTACAAATGGTAATGAGTTGTGGAAGAGTGATGGCACAGCAGCAGGAACAGTGCTAGTAAAGGATATTAATCCTAGTAATAACTCGAACCTTTTAGAGACCACTAGCGTAAATGGTACGCTGTTTTTTAGAGCAAATGATGGTACAAATGGTCTTGAGTTATGGAAAAGTGATGGTACAGCAGTAGGAACAGTACTAGTAAAAGATATTGACCCCAGTGGCAGCTCATTTCCTTATAATCTCACCGACGTAAATGGCACACTGTTTTTTAATGCAAATGATGGTACAAATGGTAGAGAGCTGTGGAAAAGTGATGGTACAACAGCAGGAACAGTAATGGTGCAAAATATCAATCCTAGTGGTGATTCACTTCTTTCTGATCTCGCTAACGTAAATGGTACACTGTTTTTTAATGCAAATGATGGTACAAATGGCCATGAGTTGTGGAAGAGTGATGGTACAACAACAGGAACAGTATTGGTGCAAAAAATCAATCCTAGTGGTAGCTCATTTCCTTCTGGTCTCACCAATGTAAATGGCACGCTGTTTTTTAGTGCAGATGATGGTACAAATGGTAGAGAGTTGTGGATCTACAAGTAAGTATTTATACTTCTCCAGAAAGATTCTTTCCCTAAGAAAGAAATTCTCTCTGTGAGCATGTCATTCTGAGAAATATAGCGACGAAGAATCTCAAACGACGTTAACACACGAGAGGGTGGCGATAGGTAGGGCCTTGCGGCCTTTCCCTCGCCCCAAACGGAGCGTGCGACTTTCACCGCACTCCGCTTTCCAAGTCCATCGCATGTACTGAGTATGGGAAGACTCATCTTTCGATGCCAAGGTGCACTAACAGTCTTACAACTGTTATCATCTGCTTTCCTTGGTTTATCTCTTTTCATACCTTTCCTTACCATTTTCTCTGGTAGTCCTTCACCTTGTCCTTGCCATTACGGCTAGGCTTTTGGCTACTACGCTACCTCCGTCCTCTATATCACCTGCTGGCATTTTCGCATCCTAAAGGAATTTGTGATATAGAGTTCCCTAATTCCGAAAGAGGATATTATAGCACCCCTTAGCTGCCTGCTTTACGCCGAGTGGAGTTTAGAAACAGTCTTTAATGAGAAGGAAGTCATTAAAGCAACCACTTTCCCGTTTTGGGCAGAGCGTATCAGCCAGTTTCGCTCTTCACGCATAACGACGCTATAAGTCTTAGGTAAGACTAGGACACAGGTTTCTCTCGTCAGCATAGGGTACAGGGCTCGCTTCCTTCCCCCTGGACTGGCTCGAAGGTCGGATTCTTTGTCAGTGGGCTTCCCACCCTAGGATGTGCCACATCCTAACGCAGGCCACTCAGCCCTCATATCACTGTTCAAATATGTCTCTCAATAAGAAATACCTTCTTTCGTTAGTAGGCGCACTCCTTCACTGCATTCAGGATGACACTCTTTGCGTTGATAAAGTAGGAGCTTATTTGGATATTTATAATCAGAAAAATCTTGAGCAATCTCTCCCCTACAGGCTTGAAAGTCTGTGGGGGTTTTAAAGGAATTATTAAGCACCTCGGCATAAGTTTTTGTGAACAGTAACAAGATTTAATCACCTGTAAAAAAGATTTTAACCTTCATAACTTCTTTTGCACACTTGCTTATGGTCGACTAGTCAAGCCTATCTTCAATAGCTCCTATAAACAACATATTACCAATAACTGGGAGTAAAGTCTTTATTATATTAGTATTAATAATCATAGAGCAGTGAAACAAATGTCTTTCATATAAGACATGCTCGTTAGCTGAAAGCATCTTAGCAATAGCTAGAGATTCTTCATGCAAGGTTACACTTTCTGGGAAACCTTTCTGCTCATAAAGGCTTGCTAGACACATAATTGTTAGAGAAAGCTCTGGATTAGGAGGATATTTCTTTCTTAAAGCTACTTCATCTTCCATAATTTCTATGGCTTTGTCATAATTTTTTTCCTGATAAGCTACAGCAGCTAGGAAAGCTCTTATAGCCCTGTGTAGCCACGGTACATCCACTTTCTTTTCTAGTAGGGCTACTTGTTCAGCAGCATAAACAGCCTTATCTAAATGAGCAGTAAATAGATAACTGTAACCCTGAATAACTAAGGCATAAATAAGTGATTCGCTGTCATTAGTAAGTTCAAGAATTTCACGGCCTTGTGCTATAGCTTTCTCAAATTCTCCTGCTTCTAAATAGGTTGAACCAACCAAACCTTGAATGCGATAACATAAAGGAGGTGCTATTCCATCAGCAAGTAGGCCTTGCAACAGTTGTGCACCTTCATTTTGCATTCTTTGGGTTTGCAGGTGAACCATAGCATGTAGTAGTTGTGGCCATGCCAAAAATATTTTATCGGCTTTTAACCAATGTTCAGCAACTATTAATGGTTCAGCATTAGTAAGACTTTCTGCTACTTTAGCGTGGATAAAGGTTCTTTTAATAGTAGGCAAGTCACTGTAAAGGCTTTGCCTAATAAGGTCATGGCTAAATTTGTTTTTATCAATCAACCCTACCTCTTGAGCTTCACTTAGGCTTTCTATCACTGCCCATTCAGAAAGTCCTACTACTTTACTAAGTGGGTCAGGAGTAAAGCCTTCACGAATTACACTAGCAACTTTTAAAACACGCTGTGTAGCTTCAGAAAGGTGAGATACACGTTGAGTTATAATATTAGAAACTTCCGAGGGTATGCTTACCGCAAAACTATTCCTTACAGGGCCATATTTATACCAATTCTTTTGTTGGGGGTCTATTAGACCTATTTCAAAAAGAGATTTAAGGGTTTGTAGGATAAAAAAAGGGTTGCCACCAGTATATTTATGAAACCACTGGGCAAAGTTTTCTGGGATATTGTTTTCGCTTAAAAGATTATTTAATAGTAGATGGGTGTACTCACCTGAAAGAGTTTCAAGGGTTATCTCATTACAAATCTTAGCAGCTCTCCAAGCCATAAGGTGTTTTTCTAGAGTTTTGGTTACCTCGTGACTTCGAAATGCAATCAGAATCCTTATGCCTTCTTGACTAGCGAGATATTGCAACACTGTTAAAGTAGCGGAGTCTACCCATTGAAGGTCATCTAAGACCAGCGTAAATGCCTCACCTTGCTTAGCTAAGGATTTAAAGTATAGTGCAATGGCCTCGAGCAGGCGTCCCTTAGCTAACTCACTATCAGCCAAAGGGTAACTGCTTGAAGAAACTTCTGGCACTAAACGAGCTATATCTGTAAGGTATGGACCTAAACCCAGTTTGCCCACAAGGTGTTTGTGAGCACGCAAGTGCTCAATTATAGGAAAATACATGACACGTTCAAAGCCTTCATGGCCTTGTAACCAAAGGGCCTCAGGAGCTAATTCTTTTAGAATACGTGTTTTCCCTACACCTGCCTCACCTTTGATAAGTACCATAGGAACTCGAGCTTCTTTAGCCATTGCTAGCTCGAGCTTACGACCAACAAGCTTAGTGATAGATAGCAATGTTAAAGGTAAAGCAGCAAGTGATTTCTGAACCTTATTACTTACTGTTTGTATTTGAAGGGGTTTAGCATGACGAATCAGTTCTACAAGTGCTTTAGTATCACTTAAAGGCTCAAGACCCAATTCCATTTTAATCCGGTTACAGAAATCTTCGAAGGCTTTAAGGGCTTCACTACGCTGACCTATCAAATAAGCATTGCGCATATAAATTTGTAGCACATCTTCATTCAAGGCTTCTTGCAAAAGAGGCTCGAGCAACTCCAAAGCTTTATTGTGTTGCCCTCGCTCTTCTAAGTGTACTGCACCCTTAAGTAATGTTCTATGCCAAGATTTTTTTAAACTAATCTTTTCTAAAGTGAACCAGTTTTCAAGTTGGGCACTGGCATTGACTGCAAAACCTTCTAGGAAGTCTCCACGGTAGTGGTTTATGGCCTTGAGCCATTTAGATTGCTTGTTAGCTGCTTGAAAGTCCATAACATCTGTGTGTATTTGTAGACAAAGACTCTCTCCTTGCCTGCTCAGTTCTCTTCCCAAAGGGTACTTGCTAGCTCTAGCAATAAGACCCCGCAAGTTGGTGCGGGCCTTGCTTTGATCAATGTTAGGGTAGAAAAGCCCTAGAATTTCATCTCGAGCAATATAACTTTGTCTAGTAACCAGATAAATCAAGAGCAAAGTGGGCTTATCTTCTATTAAGGAAGTCCAGCTGCCTTCAAATAAAAACTGAGGTGGGCCAAGCAATCGTAATACAGCTGACATACCTCCAATTTTATCATAAAACACATGTTCCTATCACTCATATCACGCCACCCTCAAAAACCCCCTTTTAGATATCACGTTCATATCACGGCAAGTTTCTAAAGTAGGAACCCATTTTAGTTTGGAGGTTCTTACAATGAAAAGAATCATTCCCCAGCTTAGGTATTCGTGGATTCTAGTCGTTTTGTTTGTATTAACAGCTTGCCCCCAAAGCAAAGACCCAAATCTAAACTTGATTGAGGGTGTCTTTGAGGTAAAAGTTGGCTTTACAAACGAGCTAAGTAGCCTTGGTGTACCACGTGATGTTAGTGGTGCAACAAGCGTACATACAGCCCTACTAAGAGTATTTGATAACTCAGGTACAGAACTTTTCTTTGATGCTAGCGGGAACATTGATGTTAGTGGTAGCAGACAAACCTTAATACCTCAACCACCGGGTGACCATACAGGACCAATTTCTGAGGTGATCTTGATATTGCCATCAGGAGACTATACTTTCCAACTACTTTCCTATGATGATGCCCCTTCAACAAACCCTAGTGCTGAGAAACTAGCCTTTATAGAAGTACAAAAAAATATAAGCAGCGATACCACGGTAAGAATGGACTCTAACAGCCTAATTAACTCTACCTCACTAGATGGACCCCTAACAGCTCAGGCAAATCAAATAGTAGATGTACTTTTCTATACCCATCCACCCGGACACCCTATAGGTAGTAGTCCAGCATTCTATGTACCAGAAGATGACTATCCAATGCCAACTTACCAAGTATTAGAGAATGGTAATGATGTAACACTACAAAGAGTAAAAAACACCAGCAAAATAGGAGTAAGACTAGAAATGAACTGTGCTGATGTAGAGGTAATAGCAGAGTTTAAGAATTTAGCTGTAAGAACAGATGTAGCAGGGACAGTACCACCAGCACCAACAGGAGGGACTCCTTGGACAGAGCAAATGGGTCCTGTAGAGAGTGCTAGTACTAATATTAGTCTTGAAGAAATATGTACTAATAGCACAACTGTAGAGTCTGATCAGGTACCACCATTTGTGAGCATAACAGCAGCAGGTTCAAACGGTAATGACATAAACATACAGGGGGAAACCAATGATGGACAGACAGGGATAAAGAAAGTAGAGATTTATGAAGGCATAGTTTTGTTAGGTACTGCAGCTATAACACCTGTGGGTGGAGCTAATGATACATGGGAGTTTACATGGGGGAATGCACCTACAGCACCAGCAGGAGGGTATGGCTTCACAGCTATAGCTTATGACAATGCTGATTCTGCTACTCGTGCTAGTACTACAGGAGTAGCCCACTCCAATACAGGTGGTGCTACTGCTTCTTTACTTAAGGATATTAATCCTAGTGGTGACTCATTTCCCCGTTCCTTTACCAACATAAATGGCATGGTGTTTTTTACTGCACTTGATAGCATAATTGGTGATGAGTTGTGGAAGAGTGATGGTACAACGGCAGGAACAGTACTAGTAAAAGATATTGATCCTAGTGGTAGTTCATTTCCTGGTGGTTTCACCAACATAAATGGTACACCGTTTTTTACTGCGGATGATGGTACAAATGGTGATGAGTTGTGGAAAAGTGATGGTACAGCAGCAGGAACAGTATTGGTAAAGGATATTGATCCTAGTAGTACCTCAAACCCTCTAGATCTCACTAACGTAAATGGCACGCTGTTTTTTGGTGCAGGTGACGGTACAAATGGTAGAGAGTTGTGGAAGAGTGATGGTACAGCAGCAGGAACAGTGCTGGTAAAAAATATTAATCCTAGTGGTAACTCACTCCTTTCCAAGTTCACCAATGTAAATGGCACTCTGTTTTTTAGTGCAGATGACGGTACAAATGACTCTGAGTTGTGGAAAAGTGATGGTACAGCAATAGGTACAGTGATGGTAAAAGATATTAACCCCGGTAGTGCGAATTCTTTGAATGGTAATTCTGAACTAATTAATGTAAATGGCACACTGTTTTTTAGTGCAGGTGACGGTACAAATGGTAGAGAGTTGTGGAAGAGTGATGGCACAACAGCAGGGACAGTACTAGTAAAAGACATTCGACCTGGTAGTAATGGCTCAGGGCTTTCCAATTTAACCAATGTGAATGGCACACTGTTTTTTCATGCAAATGATGGTACAAATGGCCATGAGTTGTGGAAAAGTGATGGCACAGCAGTAGGAACAGTATTGGTAAAGGATATTAATCCTAGTGCTAGCTCAGACCCTTTCAACCTCACCAATGTAAATGGCACACTGTTTTTTATTGCGGATGATGGTACAAATGGTATAGAGTTGTGGAAGAGTGATGGCACAGCAGCAGGAACAGTTTTAGTGCAAAACATTAATCCTAGCAGTGATTCAGTTCCTAGAGAGTTAACCAATGTAAATGGCACACTGTTTTTTAGTGCAGATGATGGTACAAATGGTAGAGAGTTGTGGAAAAGTGATGGCACAGCAGTAGGAACAGTAATGGTACAAAACATTAACCCTAGTGGAGATTCAAATCCTAACGACCTCACCAATGTAAATGGCACGCTGTTTTTTTGTGCAGATGATGGTACAAATGGTTCTGAGTTGTGGATCTACAAGTAAGTATTTATACTTCTCCAGAAAAATTCTTTCCCTAAGAAAGAAATTCTCTCTGTGAGCATGTTATTCTGAGGAGTAAGCGCCTATGCAAAAATACTTGTGAATTTCCATTTGGAAGTTAAAATAGTAGCTAGAATCCAGTAGCTAGTGGTCAGTAGGGCTTCATTATGCTGGCTACTGACTTCTGACTACTAGTTACCTATAGGCACTTACTACTCCTAAATTATTCACAAAAACTTTCACACTCCTGCTTATAACGACGAAGAATCTCAGACGAGGGTTAACGCATCAGATATCCTTCGCTGCACTCAGAATGACATCCTTCATGTTGATAAAGCAGGAATTTATCTGGACGTTTACAGTCAGAAAAATCTTGAGCAATTCAACCCCCGTAGGTTTTAAAATCTGCGGGGGTTTTAGTAGGGGTACGATGTGTTGTGCTCCTACCACGCAATGTTGTGCTCTTTATCAGTCTGAACTTTGATTTTTGTGATGAAATGATAGGCTATGATTTGACAGTGCTAGACAGCAAATATATAAACTTTAGATGGGAGAGTCAGAAAAATCCCTGAATTAGCTGAATCACAGTTCAGATAATTTAAGTCTGGAGTACTTCAGTACTAAATTTCCTTCTATACTAAAAACGGCTTAAAACTGAACATTTGAGAGGCTCAGAAAGTGGAGGGCTAGACAAGCAGGTAGAAGATAAGTCACTAATCTGAGCATGATCAATATAAACTTTGAACCTGAAGAGATAGAAGTCCTCAATTATGAAAGATACCATCACCCTCACCCTAAAGTCCAACAAAGAATGCATGCTCTATATCTAAAATCCCATGGATTCAGCCACCAATGGATAATGATAGTTTGCGGAATCAGATCAAGAACTACCCTTTGTACTTGGTTAAGGCTTTATCAGAGTGGTGGTATTGATGCACTTAAGCATTTTAATTACCAAGGGCAAACAAGTGATCTTGATAGTCATACCGATACCCTCAAGGCATACTTTGAGAAAAATCCTCCACGTGGCATAAATGAAGCTGTTAGTGTTATAGAAGAGCTTACAGGTATAAAACGTAGTCCTACACAAGTAAGAATATTCCTTAAGAAAATTGGCTTTAAACGTCTTAAAGTGGGTTGTGCACCTGGAAAAGAACTTAACGAGAAGAAAGTTGAAGAACAAAAGACCTTTCATGATGAAGAACTAGAGCCTCGTCTTGAAGAAGCAAAACAGGGAAAGAGACAGATGTTTTTTGTTGATGCTTCACATTTTGTGCATGGGCACTTCCTAACGGTATTATGGTGTTTGAACAGGCTTTTTATACCAAGTGCTAGTGGGAGAAAACGTTTTAATGTGCTAGCAGCACTCAATGCTGTAACAAAGGAAGTAATAACTTTTTGCAACAACACAACTATCAATACTGAGAGTGTTTGTGAGCTGCTAGACAAGATCAAAGCAGCGTGTGGAGAAGGTATACCAATCACTCTTGTTATGGACAATGCAAGGTATCAAAGAAATGCTAGGGTGATGGCCTATGCAGAATCTTTAGGTATAGAGTTACTATTCTTACCCTCTTATTCACCGAATCTGAACTTAATAGAGAGGCTATGGAAGTTTGTGAAGAAAGAGTGTTTATATGGTAAATACTATGCCACCTTTGATGAATTCAAAGCTGCTATTGAGACTTGTTTATCTGAAGCTGATACAAGACACAAGAACAAGCTTCGCACCTTGCTTAATCTCAAATTTCAGCTTTTTGAAAATGTCCAATTCTTAGCCGTTTAAAGTATAAAGTGTTATACTTTCAACAGTTGTTAAAAGTATATTTTGATGTCAAACCTTAAACTTCACGGAAAATTATCTTATGGCGTGGCTGATATTGGTGCTGCAATTTCTACTACTGCCATTAACTTCTTTCTCCTTCACTTTTTAGTTAATGTAGTGGGCTTACGACCGGGCTTAGCAGGTAGTGTATTGCTTATTGGGCGTTTGATTGATGCTATAACCGATCCTTTGATGGGAGTGATTTCAGACCGTACAAGGGCCCTCTGGGGGAAACGTAAACCATATATCTTGTGGGGAGCCCTACCTTTTGGCTTAAGCTTTGCGCTAGTTTGGGCTATGCCCGAGGCTAGTACTAGCCAGATTTTGACTTTTTTAATTGCTGCAGGACTTTTAACGCTACATACCACCATCTTTACTGTAGTGCAAGTTCCTTATCTAGCCCTAACTCCTGAACTAGCACCTACATATACTGAACGTACAGTCCTGACTAGTTACCGAGCAGGCTTTGCCACCTTTGCCTCACTAATAGCTGCTGCTGCGCCACCTATAATAGTAGCAAGTTTGAATAGTTCTCAGGGACTAGCAGTAGATGCTAATTTTGGCTGGTTAATGATGGGAGTAATTTTTGGAGGTCTTAGTACTCTATGTTATTTGCCCTTACTCTTAGGTATTAAAGAACCTGTACGGAAAGTTAAGCAGGTAAAGCAAAACCTCTGGCAAAACTACAGTAGTGCTCTTAAGGTAAAGGGGTTCCCCTCGATCTTAGGCATTTTTATGACGGTTACTATTGCCTTGGGAATAGTATCTTCTTTGCTGCCTTTTTACCTAGAGAGCGTATCTAAAGTTGATCCTGAATGGCAAACTTTTATAATAGCCTTACTTTTTATCACTGCCATTGTTAGTTTACCTTTATGGAGCCTACTATCTAAGCACTACGGTAAACGCTTAGCTTTTAACATGGGTCTACTTTTCTTAACTATAAATTTACCGCTGTTAATGTGGGTTTCAGCTGGTGCTAGCCTCTCGCCAAAACTAATTATCTTTACTATATTAATGGGCATTGGCTTAGGAGCAGTACTTTTATTTCCTTGGGCTATGTTGCCTGATGTAGTGGAGTTTGATGAGCTAGAAACAGGAAATAGGCGTGAAGGAGTGCTATATGCTATTTTTACCTTTGGACAGAAGGCTGCCGTTGCACTAGCAGTTTTTTTGAATGGTCAGGTGCTCGAGCTGATAAACTACCAACCCGATATAACAATTCAAAGCAACTTTACTAATCAAGGTATTGCGTTTATGGCTGGCCCTGTAGCAGCCTTACTTTTCGCTTCAGCTATTTTTTGGGTGTGGCGCTATCCTGTTACTCGAGCTTCACACCAAAGGGCAATAGCAGCTCTACAAAAAACTAAGAATTAGTTATTGGAGACAATTGAAGCTTTAATTGGGCAAAAGCAAACGAGGATTTAGAGCCTTGAGTTCCAAAACTTCACGGCTTCATCAAGTACTTCTTGCGGAGATTTTTCTTCTAAGATAGCACCATTTACAGCATCTTGAACAGCCTGAAATAAGTCTGCTGGGTTAGGTACGTCCATAGTTAAATCTTGGGCATAGGTAAGTTGTTTGGCCACTAAAATGCGAGCTTTATCCTCTAGATTAGGATTTTCAGGTAATTCACTAAAAAAGGAATCTTCAACAGAGTCTGGGTGAGAGGGAAAGACTTGGGCGGCTTTGCTAAAGGCAAGTTGTTCGCTAGCCCCTGTAATAAATAAAGCAAAATCAAGTGCCTCATCAGGATAGATTGTATCTTTAGGAACAGCTAAGCCCATAAGTGGTGCATGTATTACTTCTCCTAAATCTAAAGGATACGGTGCTACTAAAGTTTGAGCGTATATTTCAGGACTGTTTTGTGCAATGCGCTGCAAAAATTGTGGTCCTGTAATAAGCATGCCAAGCCGTCCAGCATTATAACTTTCTAAGGCTCCCACATAGCCTCTTAACAAAGTATCTTGAGAAAAGTAATCTTGTTTAAAAAGCTCTGCATATTCATTTAGGATTGCAGTATGTTTAGGACTATTAAACAGTGCCTCAAAGCCATCTTCTGAAAGTACGGGTAAGCCAGCTTCTAAAAAGCGATAAAGTATGCGCTGATTAGCAATGTTGGGCATAAAGCCATAAATATCAGTTTCATCTTTAATTTGCTTGGCATAAGCAACTACTTCTTCCAAAGTTTTTGGAGGGGAGTTAGGGTCAAGGCTTGCTTGGCTAAAAATATCTTGATTATAGATTAATAGTGAAGGAGTAAGGTACCAAGGCAAACCTAGTTGTTGACCATTTACTTGAAAGGACTTCAAAGCCTTCTCAAAATAATTGCAGTCAAATTCTAAATTAAGTAGTGCTCCTCGCTCAGCAAAATCTAAGAGCATAGGCACATTAAGATTAACAACATCAGGAACACCGTTATTTTTAACAGCCCCTAGCAATTCAAAGTGTAAATCTTCAGCGCTTAAGTCGCGCCAAACTATTTTAATGTCAGAATTTTTTTCTTCATAGCGAGTAATGCTTGCTTCTATAGTCTCATTGAAATAGGGTGAGAGGGAAAGTGTCCAAAACTGTAATTGGACTTCTTCTGACCAAGCTAGGGGAGAAAGTGCAAGAAATATAATTATCAGTTTATTCATGAACTACCTAATGATCCTTTCCAGAAGAACCACGAAGCCTTTCTTCGATGTCTATTAACCAAGAAACATCTTCACCACGTGCTTCTCTGATCCTATGTATTAAAGAAAAGTTATCTGCAGTAGTTACTGGTTCCCAAGCTTCTCGCACAGCGGTTAAAGCCTCTCCTAACGCATCCATTGCTCCTGCTTCATCTTTGTTAAGGATAGCAATCTCGAGCTTGGTAGCATAATCCCAGTAATCTGGCTTTCCAGTTGCCATTCGCCTATCAACAGCATAATCCACCACTGGCATAAGCTTCTCTCGGCGCTCATCGGGTGGTTCCTGAGCTTCCATCAAAGTTAATATATTAATACCTGCATAGGCATCACGCCAATCAGCTTCAAACCCCTTAAGATAAGCATCTATAGCCTTTTTAAGTAGTGCTGGAGCAAGTACCTTATCACCATTTTCCCAAGCTGTTTTCCAACGATCCTTATAGACACGTCCCAAAATACCATATGTCTCACTGCTGGGCCCACGGCGCTCGAGAAGCTCAGTAAGCACCAGCTCAGCCTGATTACCCTGCTCAGCACGGTTAAATGCCAAACCTAGTTGCTCTTGCACCATTACTGTAGTTGAAAGAGGCTTTGGCATTTTCTCTACCAGTTCGATCATATTTCCCCATGCTGCAACAGCTCGATAAGAAAGGAAAAGATCTATAACAATACCAGACTCCACATCTTCAATATTACCAAGCTCCTTCTCTATTGCCTTTAATGCTTCAACTTTTTCTTGTGATTTTTTGTTCTGATCTTCTCTTATCTCAGTCAGGCGCTGTTTAGCATCGTTAGAATATTGGACTTGCTCTCGAAAAACATCGGTTTTTGAGTGATCAATGGGTTTAGGCTTAGGATAGCCCTCTATTAACTGGAATATAGGACTATCAACAACCTCTCCCAAATCTTGCACAGTTACCTTTTTCGCCTCGTTTAATTGTTCAATAAGTATCTTCTTAAAGCTGTCCGGATTTTGTGGCTTGCCATCATTTGCTAAAACATACGGTAACGTTCGTAAGAGAGCTGTGTCAAAAGGCAAGCGCCTCCCCTCAGCATAGAGTAGCACTGTACTCCGGGGACGATAAGCATGACGAATACCTAATTCATAATAGACATTAGCATTTGTAGTTGTTAGGTCAGCGACAGCATAATCACAAAAAAGCAATCTTTCAAACATAGATTTATGTATAATGCCTCCAGCTTGTTCTTCGTCAGCTCTTATGGGTTCTAATCCAACCTCATTAATAGCTGGTTTGATAAGGTCATTGTAAACAGCATCAAAATCTATCTCAAATCCCATTTCGTCAGATTTTTTACCGAAGGGCATTAGTACAAAACAGAGTGGTTTCATTATTATCTCCTAAAAAAGACTTTAAACCACTAAGTAGTATAGAATATAAAATTATGGTATCACAAAAGGAAGGCTTAGCTACTGAAAAATTTGAGTACGACGCATTTATCTCATATAGTCATTCTGAAGATGCTGAATTCAGTAAGGTTATTCATGCTGGACTTCAATCATTTGGAACCCCCTTTTTTAAAGCAAGGGCAAGGAAGATTTATTTGGATGATGCAAACATACCCATGACCAATGATCTATGGGGAGAATTACAGTCTAGACTTAAGGCCTCTTCATTTTTACTGCTCCTTGCCTCTCCAAGCTCGGCACGTTCAGAATGGGTAGTAAAAGAAATTAATGAGTTTTTGAAGGAACGTTCTCTTGATAATATAGGCGTGATAGTAACATCTGGTAGAACTCCTTGGACAAGTGAAGATTATTCTCAAGGTGTTGCAGATGTTGCTGTTTCCAAGGAAACTGTAGGTTTGCTAACTGAGGGTGGTACAGAACCTTTAGCTATTGATCTAAGCCAATACCGAGAAAAGTCTTATAGAAAGCGAGAGCGTCAACAATGGGAAAGCCATCTAGCAAGTATAGTTAGTGCCATCACTGGTCAAGAGAAAGATGATCTCTATGGACTACATAATAAACGTTTGAGACAAAGGTCACTTATTTTTGGCCTTTTATCTTTACTGTTGATGCTCTTTATGGCATTGGCTGTTATTTTTGCACTAGATGCAAGTCTTAAAACCAAAATAGCAAAGGCAGCAACAAAGGAAGCTGTTGAGCAAGCTAATATAGCTCTAGCCCGTCAGTTGACTGCAAGAGCATTTCTGGCAGTGCAAAATCCTAATCCTGCCAATGGTTTTTCTGATTGGGCTGCTCTGCTAGCTGTTCAAAGTATTAAAGTTAAACCAGATGATGAAAGCACTAGTGGGGGGCTTCGCATCCTCCAAAATTTCCCCCATCTTAATACAATCTTACATGGTCATAATGGCTATGTTTTGAGCTTAGCCTTTTCTCCAGACGGAACTAAGGTGGTTTCTGGCAGTGAAGATAGCACCGTGCGTTTGTGGGATGTGAAAACAGGAAAGATTATTGGAGAACCTTGGCAAGGCCATGACTCTACTGTTTATAGCGTAGCCTTTTCTCCAGATGGCACTAAAGTGGTTTCTGGTAGTAGAGATAGCACTGTGCGTTTGTGGGATGTAAAAACAGGAAAGATTATTGGAGAACCTTGGCAAGGCCATAGCTCTACTATTTATAGTATAGATTTTTCTCCAGATAGCACTCAGGTGGTTTCTGGTAGCTTGGACAAAACTGTGCGCTTGTGGGATGTGGAAACTGGACAGGTTATTGGTGAACCTTGGCAGGGCCATACTTTTTGGGTTTATAGCGTAGATTTTTCTTCAGATGGTGCACAAGTAGTTTCTGGCAGTAGTGACAAAACTGTGCGCTTATGGGATGCAAGGACAGGCAAGGCTATTGGAGAACCTTGGCAAGGCCATGATTCTACTGTTTATAGTGTAGCCTTTTCTCCAGATGGCACTCAGGTGGTTTCCGGTAGCTTGGACAAAACTGTGCGCTTGTGGGATGTGAAAACAGGGAAGACTATTGGAGAACCTTGGCAAGGTCATGATTCTATAGTTTATAGTGTAGCCTTTTCTCCAGATGGCACACAAGTGGTTTCTGGCAGTAGTGACAGAACTGTGCGTTTATGGGATGTAAAAACAGGTAAGATTACTCAAGAGCCTTGGCAGGACCACAGCTCTTGGGTTTATAGTGTAGCTTTTTCTCCAGACAGCACACAGGTGGTTTCTGGCAGTAGGAATACCACTAGTAGGAAAAACAACAACACTGTGCGTTTGTGGGATGCAAAAACAGGAAAATCTACGGGAGAATTTTGGCAAACCCGTAGTACTTCTGTTCATAGCATAGCCTTTTCTCCAGACGGCACACAGGTGGTTTCTGGTAATAGCAATAAAACTGTGCGCTTGTGGGATGCAAAAACGGGAGAAGCTATAGGAAACCCTTGGCAGGGCCATAGTAGTTTTGTTGAAAGTGTAGCCTTTTCTCCAGACGGCACACAGGTGATTTCTAGCAGTAGGGACAACACTGTGCGCTTGTGGGATGTGAAAGCAGGCAGGGCTATTGGAAAGCCTTGGCAAGGCCATAGCACTGATGTTTATAGTGTAGCTTTTTCCCCTGATGGCACACGGGTGGTCTCTGGCAGTAGAGATAAAACTGTGCGTTTATGGGATGTAAAAGCAGGAAAGACTATAGGGGAACCTTGGCAAGGCCATAGCTCTGCCGTTCATAGTGTAGCCTTTTCTCCAGATGGTACACGAGTAATTTCTGGTAGTAGAGATAAAACTGTACTTTTGTGGGATTCAAAAACAGGAAAAGTTGTAGGAGAACCTTGGCAGGGTCATGATTCTACTATTTATAGTGTGGCCTTCTCCCCAGATGGCACACAGGTGGTTTCTGGCGGTAGAGATGGCACTCTACATTTGTGGGATGTAGAAGCAGGAACATCTATTAGAGAGCCTTGGCAAGGCCATAGCTCCACTGTCCATAGCGTAGCCTTCTCTCCAGATGGCACTCAGGTGGTTTCTGGCAGTAGAGACAGAACCGTGCGTTTGTGGGATGTAAAGACAGGAGAAGCAATTGGGGAATCTTGGCAAGGCCATAGTGCTTCTGTTTTGAGTGTGGCATTCTCTCCTGACGGTACTCAGGTAGTTTCTGGTGGTGCAGATGACCCAAACAACAATTGGGACTATACTATCTTTACTTGGGATGTAGATGAAAAGTCTTGGGAAGAGAGGCTTTGCCGTATTGCAGGGCGTAACTTTACTCAAAGTGAGTGGCAAAATTATTTAGGTGACAGGCCCTACGAAAAAACCTGTCCCCAGTACCCTAAAGGCTTCTAGACATCTTTGAGGCCCCATTAAAGAAGCATATGGGAAATTCCTACAGCTCCTCGCCGATCAGAGTGTTTACACGTGCACGAAGGCTTTTTATGAAATCTCCCTTGTTGAAGACACCATCATCTGTACGCTCAACCACCAAAATACGCTCAGCTGCTATGTCAAAAGGTATGTCGGGGGATTCTTTTTCACGAATAGGAATCCATGCCTTGGGTTGAGCACTAGCGGAGTTAGTCAATGCCTGCATCATACCTGCTTCGAAAAGTACGTTGGAGTTGTCCTGAAACTTGCCTCGTTCCACTGGTTCTGAAAGGTAAGATAATCCATAATCTGAACAGCTGATTTCACTAATGAGCTGTGAGTTAATGTTGCCAGCATCCATCATGTCTTCCCAAAAAACAACCTTCAACTTGTCTTTAAATTCATCCATGACATCACGTATTGCCTTAATAGCTTCTTTATGATCAGCTTGCACGTCCACTTTAAGTCTTTCTATGCCTGAGTAAGCCACAAATATTTGTGGGAGCGCAAGGCGTGCCCAACTCTCTTGTTTGTGGGATTGCTCGAGCATTTTCATTGCATCTCTAGTATTGTTGCGCTGTGTCTGTCTAACTTCGTACATCTGATGTGCCCTAGAAATTACTGTAGCAAGTAATTTTATTTCCTCGAGGGCAGCAGGCGTGGGCTCCATTACCTTAAGATCTCTGCGGGCCTAAGCCCACTAGCCCTCTTGGCAGGCATAATCCCAGCAATAATGCTAGTTAATAAAGAAAATACACATACCCAAATAAAATCCCAAGCTTGTAACTCAACAGGAAGCTGGGTAATAAAATACAGATCTCCCGGCAAGGGATAGGGTTGAAACTTAAAATAAAGGCTAAGACCTAGACCTAACAAAACTCCTAAAAAGGTTCCAAACCCACCTAAAAAGAGTCCTTCTAAGGTGAATAGGGCTAGTATGCGTTTTTGAGAAGTGCCTAGTGCCCTTAAAATAGCTATTTCTTCAGTTTTTTCAGAGACTGTTAAAATAAGTATATTAGCAATACCCATAACGGCAACAATAACAATTAAGAAAACAACTACTGCTATTAAGGCTTTTTGTAAGCGCAGTTGCTCAATAAGCAAACCAAATAAATCTTGCCAAGAAGATGTAAAAAGCCCACTTTCCCTACTTAATTCTCCAGCCACCTCCCTTGCGTTTTCAGGATTCTTTAAGCGCACATGATAGCCACTAATTTCCCCCTCGGCTTTTAAGTAATCCTGCAAACTAGGAATAGACACATAAGCCACCACACTATCTATTAATTCATTACCTACTCTAAAGGTGCCTACTACAGTGTAACTACGCCTACTACGGTCTATATCGGCTATGAGTACTTCATCACCTTCAAAGGCCCCAAGACTTCTGGCCAAAGTAGCGCCCAGTACTATGCTATTACTGTTTAGCAAAGCCTCTTTTTGCTCTTTTAAAATTTCTAAATCGAAAATTTCCTGACCAAGTTCAGGATCAATGCCTACTAACTGCACAAATCCACGTCTCCCACTTATGTTACGTTCTTTGTCAGCTCTTCTTGCAATTAAGCCTTGTGCCTCTAAGAAAGGGCTTACTGCTTCTACTTGTGAGTGACTCAGTAATGCTTCACGCTCAGCTTCATCATGGGGAATGGGGCTTGCGTTGAAAGAGCTTAAGGTAACATGTGGTGTAGCTCTTAGAGTGCTGCTAATAAGCTCATCAATAAAACCATTTGTTAATGATAGTGCTGTTACTAGTACCATTACCCCAACAGCCACACCTAGAACAGTAAGAGTGCTTTGCAAAGGACGCCGGCGGATGTGGCGGATAGCTAAAAAAGGAATAAAGTTGTTCACTGAAGTAGCCTATCGTATTTCTAAGAGTTTGTGCAGGCATATGATTAGCATTAAATGAATCAAGCATTATAATCTGCACACAGCATCAGTCTACTGTAGCTACAAATTAATTTGGAGTAATTGTTGCATGAAAATTTTCAGAGAGTCAAGAAGGTTATACTATTAGGTAATTGCCACTGGTGCAAGCTGCTAGGCCAAGGCAGAATCACAGAATGGAACACTTTATCTTATAGAAAAAATGAAACAAGATGAATACTTAAAGAATAGACTTGATTACCAAATCAATTGGTATGACAAAAAGAGTATCCAAAATCAGAAATGGTTTAAGCGGCTACAAGTAATTTCTATTATTGCGGCAACCGCTATTCCTTTCTTGTCTGGCTACATTACTGATACATCAACTCTCCTTAAGATTGCTACAGGATTGCTGGGAATTATTGTCGCTGCAATTACTGCTATACTTGGTCTTTATAAATTTCAAGAAAATTGGCTCGGATTTCGTACTACTTAGAGTTGTTCGGAAACAAAATGATGGACCAAATAGTTGACTCATTAGATAAAAGATTCGTACCCTTGCTAAGACTTAGCTGTTACATTTTGCATTTCCGGAGCTTTAAATTGGGCAATTGTACATTTTATAATGCACGCTAGCTTATTTCTGAACAAGTCTCTTGTGAATCATTGAAACGAGAAAAGTATCTTTTTAAAACGGGTACTGAGCCTTATAACGGAGAGGAGCCTTTTAAATTGTTAGTAAAACGTGTTGAGGGAGTGACTTCAAGAGAAAATACTAATTGGTCTCAGTACATGGAACAACCTGAAGAGCCAGAAAGCTAACTTCTTTCTAGGATTGCCGAAGCGCTGAAAAAAGAGGATTTTTGTTTGTTTGCTAGTTCAAGCTATTCTTCATTTGACAAGAAGTTTAGATAGTACTTTCTGTGGCCATTTCGTACTTCATTAGTTTGTTTTAATGCTTCTAAACGCTATAGCCCAACATGTAAGCACAAGTTATCCATACTGTAAAATGGCATGCTAGTAATCTTTATGATAAGCTAGGGTAAGAAACCGTAGCGAAGCAGTTCGCCAAGGAAAAGAACTTAAATTTCTATAACTTATAGAAAGGCTGAGATGACAGCTCGAGCTATAATCCGCAACTATCTTTTCATTGCAGGGACATATACTTTGTCAGCCTCACTCATTTGGGGTGTCAATACTTTGTTTTTGCTTGGTGCTGGGCTTAATATTTTTGAAGTCTTTATTGCTAATGCGGTTTTTACAGGAAGCATGGCACTCTTTGAAATTCCTACAGGTGTACTTGCTGACACTAATGGGCGGCGTATGTCATTTCTGCTAAGTGTAGTTATTGTTGCTCTTGGCACACTGGGTTATGTTGGAGTTGCAGTCATAAATGGCGGTCTAGGTCTCTTTTGCCTCATGTCTGTAGTGCTTGGTTTAGGGTATACTTTCTACTCAGGAGCAGTCGAAGCTTGGCTAGTTGATGCACTAAATTCAGTAGGCTATGAGGGGAATATGGATCAGGTCTTTGCCCATAATGGTATTGTCTCTGGAGCTGCCATGCTTATAGGAGCTATTGCTGGAGGTTTTCTAGGGAACTTTGATTTGACTTGGCCTTTTCTAGCTCGAGCAGCCTTACTAGCCATAGTATTTGTCATAGCTTTTTTCAGCATGCGCGATATTGGTTTTAGCCCTCGAGCACTCAAACTTGCTGACCTACCTCTAGAGATGGGACAGGTTGCTCGAGCCGGATTAACTTATGGTTGGAACAAACCTTCGGTGCGACTAATGATGATTATGTCCTTCTTACAAATGGGCTTTTTGTCGTGGGGATTTTATGCTTGGCAACCCTATTTTCTAGATCTTTTAGGACGGGAGGCAGTGTGGGTTGCGGGATTCGTTTCTGCTGCAATTTCTTTGGCCATGATAGCTGGAAACACATTAGTTGAGTGGTTTACACGGTTCTGCGGGAAACGTACTACCCTGTTTATTGGGGCTTTGATTATCCAAGCTGTTACGATTCTAGGGGTTGGGTTTGCCAACTCCTTTTGGCTAGCAGTAATCTTTTTCTTACTTGCTATAGGTTCAACTGGTGTCATGGGACCTGTCAAACAAGCCTACCTCAATAAGGTTATTCCTTCAGAACAGCGTGCTACTGTTATATCTTTTGACTCTTTAGTAGGAAGTATTGGAGGTGTGGCAGGACAAAGCGGCCTTGGTTACCTTGCCCAAGAGCGTTCAATTGCTAGTGGGTATATTTTAGGAGGTTTTATAACTTTAATTGGTTTTCCTGTCTTATTTGCTTTACGCAGGCTAAGTGAAGATGCTGATGTCATTATCGGACAAGCAGGACAGCAAGGTGCTTGTGCAGGACAGGGCTTGCCAGATGTTGCTTCTGTTGATAGTGTGCGTAAACAAGCAACTTAACATTACTTCTATATTCTCAGCTAACCAGTTGGCTAGTGACATACTAGTCTGGATATTTTAAACTTGTATAATTTGCACAGCAGGTAAATTATTACTAAAGGAGAACATAATGAACCTAATATGAAAGTTGGTAACACACTTATTTTCCATCACACTGGAGTTTTCGAAGTGCTCGAGGGCCAAGGCATAGCAGGTACGCTAGCAAAAGCAGGACTCGAGTATATAAAGGAAAACGGTATTAGTGCTTCTGCTTTGTGCCCATTTGTCAAAGCCTACGTTGAAAGACATCCTGAGTATAAAACGTTATTAAGTCTAAAAGCTTAGATATTCATATAGGGGATATGGTACCTGCCCCAAAGGTTTAGTTATGATTGTTATGATTATGGGCGTGTTCTTCATCATGCACATGCGGATGGGTATGCATAATATCGCCATGAAAATGTTTATGTGTGTGCATGGTTCTCTTTACCCGCCAATAATTAAACCCCCATACTGAGCAAAAAATTATCACTCCAAATAAAACAATAGTTGCTCCAGAAGCTACATCAAAATGATAGCTCGAGTACATGCCTATTGAAGCCATTAATACACCCACCCCTAAAGAAATAAATAGAATTTTAGAAAAGCTATCAGTCAACATTCGTGCTGTTGAGGCAGGAATAACCAATACTGCTGCAATCATTGTCACACCCACCATATTCATTGATGCTATTATGGATAAAGCCAATAAAATAGAAAATACCCACTCCACTTGCCCAGTTTTGATTCCAAATACCTTAGCTGTTTCACTATCAAACGTAGTAAATAGCAAGGGTTTATAGAAAATGAAGACACCTACTATGGTTAACAAAAAAACGCTTGCTATAACCCCTAGATCAAAAGGTGTAACACCTAAAATATTACCAAACAGTGCTGCCTCAAAGCTTTGTGTGAACTGACGGGCACGACTAATTAGCGCAATACCTAGAGCAAAAAATGCTGTAGTTACAATCCCTATTGCTGCGTCGGGTTTTATCTTTTTATCCTTACTCATTTGATTAATGACAATTGCTGCAAGGAAACCCGCAATGGCTGCGCCTACATAAAAATTAAGGTTAATCCAATATCCTAAAACTGCGCCACCAAATGCTGCATGAGATAACCCATGACCGATATAGCTCATACCACGTAAGACAATATACACACCCATCAAACCACATAACGCACCAACCATTACTGCAGCATAAAAACCATTGCGGAAAAACTCGAAGGAAAATGGCTCGAGCAAAACCTCAATCATACTGAACTCGCATTCTTGCTGTGAGTAATCAACACATTTCCTTCATGTCGAATAATCATTAAATTACCGCCATAAGTTTGTGCTAAGGTGCGCTCGTTAAATACTTCCTGTGGTTTACCAGAAGCAACAATGGCTCTATTAAAGCAAATTACCCAAGGAAGATGTGCGGCCACAGCGTTCAAATCATGGGTAGTAATAATAATGCTGATGCCTTCTGCATTTAAATCACTCAACAAGTGTAAAGCATCATGCTGGGTTTTCATGTCTACACCGGATGTTGGCTCATCTAGCACTAGTAATTTAGGATTGTTTATTAGGGCTCGAGCCAGAAAAGCACGCTGTTGTTGTCCCCCAGAAATATTGCGTATGTGATGTTGTAATATGTCCCGTATACCTAGTTGACTTGCTAGTGATGCAACCTTTTGTTTTTCACTATGCGTTGCCCAAGGTAAATAGGTACGGGATGTATAAAGCCCCATCAATATAACCTGTTCTACAGTAACAGGAAAACTCCAGTCTATAGTTTCAAGTTGAGGAACAAAACCAATTGTCCCCGGATGAACTTTTGAAACTGGTTGACTATCAACTAAAACTTTTCCACTGTAAGGCAAATGTACCCCAAGAATTGTGTTCAGCAAGGTGGTTTTACCTGCCCCTGTCGGCCCTATAATTCCAACAAACTGCCCTTTTGGCACTTCTAAAGATAAATGCGTAAATACAGGATTATCTTCATATCCTACGGACACATTTTGAAGAGAAACGATAGACCGCATTCAAAGCTATTATACTTGCTCAAAAAGTGGGGTGCGTGTGCGCACCATCTTATCGAGAAAGTTCTTATAAGACTCTGCATCTATATTGAAATAAACTCCTATCATCAAAAGGGTTCCTTTTTGATGATTAAATTCTTGTCTAAGTTACTCCAACTTCTCTATAAAAGTTGTGGTAAGAATGGTTCCCAGAAACCTTTGATTGGGTAGGGTTTGAGTTTTCTCCAACCAGTTTTAGAAGATTATTGAGTTGCACATGCGCTAGGCAGTGGCTGTTGACTGTATTTCCCCTGTTTTAATTAGAACTGGTGTTAAGTGCTCCGAGATGTTTTGCAACCTCATTTGGGCACATCCAAGTTTGTGCGCATCTTCAATATTGCGTTCTGCATACAATGCTTGGTAAAAACCAATGGCAAATGCGATGGCAGCTTCGTCACTAATTTCTCGATTCATTCCAATAACGTACTTTATGTGTTTTGCAATTGCAATTGCCTGAGTATCTGAATAACAAGCATTTAATAATACACAGTTTACCTGATGGGCAAATTGCTCAAACAATGCTGCTAGTGCGCTAGGCTGAACGGGGTGAGTTTCCCCCATTTGATTTTCGAAATGTAACTCACCTTTAGGATTACCGTGACCAGAAAAATGAACAATTTCCGGTTTTGTGTCAAGTAAGGCCTGAGAAATGTCTGCTGGACGAAGAGATAATTGAGGGAGTTCCAGCTTGAATTGACCTCTCGATGAGGCTAATTTGAGCTTTTCTTGAATCTCTCGAAATTATTCGCCTAAACGTAGACGAGATTCATCAGTTGGGTCGGCAGCTAGAAACAAAATAGAACGTATTGCCTTCGGAAAAGACTTTTCTGGAAGTGCCTTTCCTAATAGTCTTGGTCCACCAGCCTCAACCTCTTTCTTGCCTTCATGGGTTATTTCAACGTCTGGCTCAATGGTAACTGTTTTCAGGAACCCTTCATCATTTAAGTATACATAGATTGGTTCTATGTCACACCCTTCTAATCCTGCCTCCTTGCCTATTTTGTAACCATTTAAAAGTGCAAATGGCTCCTCACGCGTTTTTTGGTAGAGGAATTCTAAGTACCGAAATCTTTTTTTATTAAGTTCCTCAGTATCATCATAGTTGTTGAGAGTGGGAGTAGGGAGTTTGTAGACTGGTCGGTTTGGTTTTTCGATCTCTTGAATTCCTAAATGAGTTATTACAATCCTAGGTCCTGAAGCTACTGTTTTTATAAGCCCCTCGTTCTCTAAACGGTCACAAATTAGATCGGTTTCGTCTTTGTCTAATCCTAATTCTCTCCCTAGCGATACCTGTTTAAAGAGGTGTTGCTCTGATCTTCCCCTTGATTTTTTATAGAGGAAATCTAAGTAAATATGTTTTTTGCTATTAAGCTCCTCTATATTCATCCCACAACCTTTGTGTGACTCTTAGTAATGTACTGTATTATATGGAAATAATTCATGTGAACACTATAACAAGGATATTGCCTTCAATTAAACAGACAGGACTATAATCGTAAAAATTAGCAATCATCAAAAGGGCTCCTTTTTGATGGTCGATAAATAAAGTTATAAAAATCCTTTCTACAAACATTCTCAAATAACCAAAAAGGTATGTCAAAAAGTCACAAAGGTTATAACTTTTGCAGCAAGCTACCTCATAACGTATTCATCTAATTTGCAATTAAGTTAGAAGTATCAATACCATCCACACACAAAGAATCACCACCTAATGCCTCAGTCATGATTTTCATGTTGTTAGCCATCATACCAATAAAAGTATGATTTGGGTCATTGATTTCACCCGGTAAACTGTCATCAGACAACTCATCAATATATTTTGCTCCAGCTTCCTTAGCTATCTGTTGTAGCACTTTTGAAGGAAACACTTCAGAGCCAAAAACTGCTGTCACATTTTCATTACGCAACTGTTCAATAATACGAGCTACTTCTTTGGGGCTTGGTTCAGAAAAATCCGATGGCTGTATCGCCCCCACCACTTCCATGCCATAACGAGGCGCAAAATAAGCGTAGGAGTCATGGTAAGTCACCAACTTCCGGTTATTTTCTGGAATAGAAGCAACACATTCAAATATTGCTTTATCCAGTTCATCTAATCTTGCCAAGTACAATTCGGCATTGACAAAATAAACTTCCCTGTTTTCTGAATCTAATTCCACCAAAGCGTCACGGATAAGTTCAACATAGCGCATAGAGTAAGCAATATTGGGCCATAAGTGGGGATTTGGGTTTCCGGTGTCTTCAGGAAAGCTGAAGTCAAATTTCCATTCCTCACGGGTCAAAGTTAAGTCACCAAGCTGTACAATAAGCGTGCTACTTTTCTTTACTTCATTAGCAAGCTTGATAGTGGGTAACTCTAAGTGCAAACCATTCATAATAATTAGATCTGCTTCTGCTAAAAGGCGTGCACTTGACGGCGCAGGTTCAAAGGTGTGTGAATTTATGCCTTCTGGTACAATACCCTTTATCTCAATTTTATCCCCGCCCACATTGGCAACCATATTTGTGATTGGTGCTACCGAGGTAACAACCTTCAATTTTGAAGCAATAGCTAAATGCCCTAAGAGAAGTACAACGCAAAAAATAACTCTTAACATAGAAATTCCTTGGTAGTGTTTTGCTGCTTGGTTTCTAAATTACAAGCTCTACTTTGTTGTCTAAACAGCTTTAAAATCTAGTATTTGTATAACTCGTACAATTTTTTGAACTCCTCATTAATTAACTTTCTTATCTTTGACTAGATCAACTAGGAAGTTATAGCCTAAGATTTCTCTACATTTAATCAAAATTGAGGAAAAGTCCAGCCAACTAACTCAAAAGTTTCTCTACACTTCCTTTTTCTAAGCCCCTTTGAACCTACCTTATAAAGTGTACTATATTAAATGTAGTGGTATGGTCTTTGATTGGGATGAAAATAACCTAAGTCACATTGCTAAACATGGCATTGAGGCATATGAAGCTGAGGATATTTTCTTTGATGATGATAATCTTGGCACCCATGCATACAATACTGATGATGAAAAACGTTATGGTATTCTAGGAAAAACAGAAGAAGGACGTATACTGAAAATTATTTATACTCTTCGTGGAGGAAACATAAGAGTAATTTCTGCTATGACAGCAAATAAATCACAGACAAAGCGTTACAGAAACAACCAGAAAAAGGGATAAGTATGACAAAAACTATTATAAAAGATTTAAGTGAAGTTCCTAAATTTGCTTCTGAAGTTGAAGAACAAGCTTTTTGGGAAGCTAATGATTTGGATGCAGATCTTTTCCATCCTGTAGCAAAAGACCATTTCAAAGGTCTCGAGCGCACTACCACTCATATAGAGAGTAAAGATACCCCTATCAGACTTGAGCATGACATTACTATACGCCTAAAAAATCTTGCCCTAATAAAAGGCACCAAATACCAAACACTTATGAAGCAGTTTATTGCTGAGAGGCTTTATGAAGAGGAAAAGCGTGAGGGAGTCTTATAAGGTAAGATCAAATGAGTTGACTGAGTAGGAAAAAAGCAGAAAATAGGCAATAAAGTCTTTTTTTGTTTTATAATCTTTGGGAACACCATACTTGTGAATTATTTTCACAAGAAAACCCTTTGCACCTTATTCTTAGTCTTGATTTTGCTATAGCAAAATCTAAGGAAGGTCACACTACAAAATTATGTTAAGGAAGAATCTCAATCAAAGCAGTATTTGTTTTACTTTGGAGGGGTTCAATGAGTAGTATTTGGGCACTATTACGTTTAGCAAGTTCACAATTACCTATTGGTGCTTATACCTACTCACAAGGACTCGAGAGTGCCATTGAGCAAGGTACTGTTGATGGTGCTGATAGTGCTTATACTTGGCTGGCAGATCAATTAGCATTGAACATAGCTTGTTTCGAGGCACCAATATTAATTCGTATGTTAGAAGCTGCTTCTAGAGGCGATTGGGAGCAGCTACTTCACTGGTCAGAAGAATATGCAGCAACACGTGAAACCCGTGAGTTGCGACTGGAAAGTCAGCAAATGGGATATTCACTGGTACAATTAGTAGATAACTTGCCAGAGATGGATGAGGTAACACGTCGTCAACTTCTTGCATCTGAAGAGCATAATCTGGCACTAGCATGGGCGTTAACAGCTCGAGCATGGCAAATGACCCCTCGTGATGCATTGATTGCTTGGCTTTGGGGCTGGTTAGAAAATCAGCTAGTAGTTTTAATGAAGGCTTTGCCTATGGGACAGCAGACAGCTCAACGTTTATTAAGTCGATTGATGCCAGAACTTGATAAGGCACTCGATTCAGCACTAGCTTGCCCTGATAAAGATATTGCTAATGGCACGCTAGGGCTTACAGTGGCTTCAATGGTTCATGAAACCCAATATAGCCGTTTATTCCGATCTTAGGAGGATGTTTTAATGGATAAACAACCCTTGCGCGTGGGTATAGGTGGTCCAGTTGGATCTGGGAAGACTGCATTAACACTGTCACTATGCAATGCTCTACGTGAACGCTATAACTTGTCGGTAATTACTAATGATATTTACACTCAAGAGGATGCTCAATTCTTGGTTAACCATAGTGCACTTGCCCCAGAAAGAATAATTGGTGTCGAAACAGGTGGTTGTCCGCATACTGCTATTCGAGAGGACGCATCAATTAATCTAGAGGCTGTATCTCAATTAAATCAACGTTTCTCAGGTCTAGACATGATTTTTGTGGAGTCAGGTGGTGATAACTTGGCTGCAACGTTTAGCCCCGAACTATCGGATTTGACGATTTATGTTATAGATGTTGCTGCTGGAGAAAAGATTCCCCGTAAGGGTGGCCCGGGAATATGCAAATCTGACTTGCTAATAATTAATAAGATTGATTTGGCACCTTTAGTGGGCGCATCACTAGAAGTAATGGAGCGTGATGCACGCAAAATGCGTGGAGAGCGGCCATTTTTGTTCACTAACCTAAAAAGCGGTGAAGGTTTAGATAAGGTGATTGATTTCATTGAGCGTCAAGGTTTAATGAAAGCTTAAGCGCTTAGGTTTATAGTGTACACAAGAAATTTTATTATTGGTCAACTTGAACTTAACAAAGTACAAGTAAGATTACCACAATAGTTTTAGCTTTGGAATAAGCTAGTGTAAATGAAGAGTTTTACGGTCAGTCAGCTCAAACTTTACAAAGTGCATAGTTTACTATCTCAACTTTGATGAAGATACACAACTTGTGACAAGTGATGCAAATGTTCAGCACATCATTTTCTGCTGAAAACTACTTGACAATTACCTACTGTATGTGATTAAAATTAAGGTGGTATAATAATTATATCAGGTTTAAGTGTTAAACTTTTTGAGGAAAATAATTCGTTCTACTGGCTAAGCTAAAGTATAATTTTTAGCAAAGATTTAAAGTTTAAGTATAATCTTCTTAGTAAAGATTAAAGTATGAGGCGTACCTTCGTAGTAAAGGTGTAAATTACTACAACAGCTAATTAGCTGCTTATTAACTATTACTGTTTTCGTTAGTTACCGTGTAAATGTACATTTCAGTATAGGAAGGCACAGGCTGTTATAGTATGCAGCAGACAAAAGGTCAACAATCACAATCCTCATCAGCTAAGTTGTTGCCTCTGTCTTGGCATGCTAAGCTTGAGCTTGAGTATCAAATGGTAGGGGAACGTAGTACCCCTGTGTTGCGTCGACGCAGCGGACCACTGCACCTTCAAAAGCACTTTTATCCTGAAGGGCCAGAGGTTTGCCAGCATCTCATTTTGCATCCCCCGGGAGGGCTTACAGGAGGTGATATATTAGATATTCGAGTACACTGTGGCCCTAGTGCTTGGGCACAGCTAACTAGTCCGGGTGCAGCAAAATGGTATACTTCAGATAGGCCAGCTCAGCAGAATCTTAATCTGACCGCAGATTCTGGTGGGACTATAGAATGGTTACCTCAAGAGACAATTTTTTATCCGGGTTGTAATGCAGAACTTGATACCACTATTGATTTGGCAGAAGGTGCAAAGGTTATTACTTGGGATATAGTTGTCCTTGGTTTGCCCGGAAGTGGTAAATTCTTTGAGAGTGGTTCTGTGAGACAACGGCTTAAACTAAGATATAATAATCGTTTGCTTTGGAGTGAGCGTATGCAGCTTCAAGGTGGCAGCCGGTTACTTAAATCACCAGTGGGTTTTGCTGGTTATTTTGTTGCTGGTACTTTCCTTGTAAGTGGAGAGCTCACTGAAGAGCAGCTAGCTACTTGTCGTGCCCTTTCAATAGAAGAGGGACGAGGAGGTTTAACTCAACTGCCGGGACTGATTGTTGCCCGTTTCCTAGGCATGGAAGCTGAGGCAGCGCGTAATTGGTTTGTTGCCTTATGGAATGAAATGCGTCCTGCTTTAACAGGGCGTCCTGTGTCTTTTCCACGTATTTGGAATACTTAAGTCAAAGGAGATTTTTATGGAGCTTACCCCACGCGAGAAAGATAAGCTATTAATTTTCACAGCTGGTCTTGTTGCTGAGCGTCGCCGTGAACGTGGTCAAAAATTAAACTACCCAGAAGCAGTAGCCTACATTTCTGCTGCTTTGCTTGAAAAAGCACGCGATGGCGATAGTGTAGCTGATTTGATGACCTACGGTACAACTTTGCTCACTAAAGATGATGTTATGAAAGGAGTGCCAGAAATGGTGCCGGAAGTTCAGGTAGAAGCGACTTTCCCAGATGGCACCAAACTGGTCACGGTACACCACCCAATTACTTAAGGTAATAGTATCTATTTTTGAAAGTGTTTGTTAGTGTTATTTGTACCTGTAAACTTGCAGCTAGAGGAATCTTCAACTTAATGAGTTGTGAAAACTTATTCGCAACATGAGGAAGGAATTAAAAAACAGTTCAAGTTATTTGAGTCGTGATATTTTCTAAATAATCCATCATAGATATTATTGAGGAACATTACTCGAGTTTAATGTTCTCTCAACATAGGTCTTAATTTCAAGAAAGGAGTTTAATTGTGATACCTGGCGAAGTTGAAGTCGCAAGCGGCGATATCGAGCTTAATGTTGGTCGCAATACAATCAACATAGAGGTGACAAATACGGGAGATCGCCCTTGTCAAGTGGGATCCCATTACCATTTTTTCGAAACTAATAGTTCATTGTCTTTTGATAGAGACAAGGCCCGTGGGATGCGTTTAAATATACCAGCAGGTAACGCTGTTAGGTTTGAACCGGGGCAAAAACGTTCGGTGGAGTTAGTGGAATTGGCAGGACGCCGCCACGTTTATGGTTTTAATGGAAAAATTATGGGTGAATTATGAAAATTTCTCGTCAAAATTATGCAGATATTTACGGTCCAACAGTAGGTGACCGTGTCCGGCTAGCAGATACTGACTTGTGGATTGAAGTTGAAAAAGACTACACAATCTATGGGGAAGAAGTCAAATTCGGTGGCGGTAAAGTTATTCGTGATGGAATGGGACAAAGCCAGCTTCCTGCAGATGATGTTGTAGATCTTGTCATTACCAATGCTTTAATTCTTGATCATTGGGGAATTGTTAAAGCAGATGTAGGTATTAAAGATGGTCGTATAGCTGCAATTGGTAAAGCAGGTAATCGTGATATTCAACCCGGTGTCAACATTAACATTGGTGCTGCGACAGAAGCCATTGCTGGCGAAGGGTCTATTTTGACAGCTGGTGGACTTGACACCCACGTCCATTTCATTTGTCCACAACTTGCAGAAGAAGCTATCACTTCAGGTGTAACCACCTTGATTGGTGGTGGTACTGGACCTGCAACTGGAACAAATGCGACCACCTGCTCTCCCGGCGCATGGAATATTGGTCGTATGCTTCAGGCAGCAGAAGCTTTTCCTATTAACTTTGGTTTTTCTGGTAAAGGTAACTCGAGCTTACCTAAGCCTCTGAAAGAGCAAATATTAGGTGGTGCAATTGGCCTTAAATTGCACGAGGACTGGGGTACTACTCCAGCTGCGATTGATAATTGTTTAAGTGTCGCTGATAAAATGGATGTGCAGGTCACTATTCACACCGACACACTTAATGAATCTGGTTATGTACAAAATACCATAGCTTCATTTAAAGGTCGCACTATTCATACTTACCATACTGAAGGTGCTGGTGGTGGCCACGCTCCGGACATTATTACTGTTTGTGGGCAACACAATGTGCTCCCTAGCTCTACTAATCCAACTATCCCCTTTACAAAAAATACTGCCGATGAGCATTTAGATATGCTTATGGTTTGTCACCACTTAGATCCTTCTATTGCTGAAGACGTAGCTTTTGCAGAAAGTAGGATACGCCAAGAAACAATTGCTGCAGAAGACATCCTACATGACATGGGTGCTATTAGCATGCACGGGTCTGATTCTCAAGCCATGGGTCGTCAAGGCGAGGTCATTATTCGTTGTTGGCAAGGTGCCAATGCTATGAAAAGAGTTCGTGGCAGCTTGCCCGAGGATACTGAAAGAAGTGATAATTTTCGTGCCAAGCGCTATGTTGCCAAATACACCATCAATCCAGCCATTGCCCATGGTATTTCCCATGAAGTAGGCTCAATTGAGGTCGGTAAACTAGCTGATCTTGTTTTGTGGAAACCGCAATTCTTCGGTGTAAAACCCAGTTTAGTCCTTAAAAGTGGTGTAATTGTTACTGCACCCATGGGAGATCCAAATGCCTCTATTCCTACACCACAACCAACACATTATCGTCCCATGTTTGGTAGTTTTGGCAAGAGCTGTTTAGCATCTTCTGTGAGTTTCGTTTCTCAAGCAGCTTTTAATGACGGCATTGGCGAAAGACTAGGTTTACAAAAGCCACTGGTTGCTGTTAAGAATATTCGCAACTTAGGTAAGAAGGATATGATTCACAATGGCTTGGCTCCACAACTAGAAGTTGACCCACAAAATTATCAAGTACGTTTGGATGGAGAAGTGCTTTGGTATGAGCCATCGGAGGAATTAGCATTGGCTCAAAGATACTTCCTTTTCTAGCAATATTAGCTCATGTTGCACTTTGATAGGCGTTTACCAGCAGATACTGACGCAAAGTTAGAAGTGGCTTTTACTTTTGAGGAGCGTGAGCGCGGACGTTTACGCTTTTCCCTACCAGATGGACGTGAGGCAGCCTTTATGGTGGAAAGGGGAACGCCTTTAGTAGAAGGTGAACGACTTGGCACATCTGAGGGAGAGGTGATTATCATTAGGGCAAAACCAGAGCCACTAATGGAAGTGAGGACTAAAGATCCTAGAGCTTTGGCTCGAGCAGCTTATCACCTTGGAAATCGTCATGTTCGTCTCGAGGTTGGAGATAATTGGCTACGTTTACCACCTGACTATGTATTGCGTGATATGTTGATTCGCCTTGGATTAGATGTGAGTGATGTTACCGCTCCTTATGAGCCAGAATCTGGTGCATATGGGGGTGGGCATCACCACAGTCATCATGGTGATGAAGAATTTAATTCAAAACCGCGTTTGCACCACTTCGGAGGAGCCAGTGAATAGCATTTAGATACAGCATAATAGAATTACAAGATCTTAACCTCTGATGATGGTTTGCTTACTCTACTCCTAGATGGGTGAACCTACTATTAATACCTTGGAATAGGCGGGTTTCTTCCCGCCTCTGCTTTGGCAGAGGCTTAAAAACTATAAAAAAGGATTAGATAATGTCAGATCTTATGGAAAAAATAAAACCAATAATCGAGCCCTTCAATATTTTACTTCGTGGCGTTGGACAAGTGGTTTTTCAAGGCAACGCACTTTCTGGACTGGTTATTCTAATTGGCATTTTTGTTGCCTCTATCTCTGCTGGGATTGCAGCAGTGGTTGGTCTGATCGTAGGTACTCTAACTGCAGTCTTGCTAAAAGTTGATAGGGGTCTTATAAGTGCTGGTCTGTTAGGGTTTAACGCAGTGCTAGTAGGAGCTGCCTTTGACCTAAAATTCAAAATAGCAGCAGGATCAGGACTAGCTCTAGGATTGCCTGCTTGGGAATATTGGTTACTTTTGATTTTAGCTTCAGGTCTTTCATCAATGGTTTTCATGTCGCTCGGTAAGTTTCTTTCCCCGTGGAACCTTGCTGCCTTGACTATGCCATTTATACTTTGTGCTTGGATTTTTATAGGTTCAGTCGATCATCCTAGTGGAATTGATGCTGCTAGAGCTACTGAAGCATTAGAGGCTAGCGCCCCAGCAGCAGGTGAGGCGTCTGAATACTCTTTAGAAACAGTTTATATTGGCCTTGGGAAAGGATTTAGTGAGATCTTTTTGCAAGATAGTGCCATTGGTGGATATATAATCCTATTGGGGATCCTAATTAATAGTAGGATTGCTGCACTCATGGGTTTCCTTGCTGCATTGCTCTCTATTCCTGTCGCGATGATGTTTGGTTTAAGTGAGACAAGCATTCAGATGGGATTACATACTTATAACCCTATCTTGACTGCATTAGCGCTTAGTCTTTTCCTTCGCTTTGACTCAAATTCTGGACTTTATGGGATTTTTGGTGGTGCTTTTGTCACTGTTTGGGTAACGGTAGCCTTGGATTTTGCATTGTCCCATCATCTAGGGTTCCCGGTATATACATTTCCCTTTGTTGTTGTAACTTGGTTTATGTTGCTAGCAGCAATGAATGTTGGCGCATTCAAATACATACTGCCTGCGGAAGCCACTTCACCTGAGGACAACCTTAAGCGGTTGAGTGCTGCTTCTGAAGGGTGAAAGTAAAATCTGGCTAGCAGATGTCAAATGTTTCTGACTCTGCCAAATTGTTTGCTGAGGAAATATTGTCCAAAATAACTATAAAGGTGTTATGAGTCTACCAAATATGCTGCCAATAGCTTAGTTTTGAACATTTTGCTCCTCAGCTTGGTAAACCCTTCTGCCCTTAGAGGAGAGAATCTACAAGTCCCTCTTTAAGGGAAGGTTTAGGGGGGTGGGTGTAACTTGCCCTGCAGGTAAGTGTTCTAAGAAATGTCCATTCTTGACCCGTTTTCAGTATATATTAGTCCAGAAAAATTTTGAGTTTGCCCTAGCCTGTCCTCGAAGCTCTCCTAGAACGTAGTGAAGGAGTGCGCCTACTAACGAAAGAAGGTATTTCTTATTGAGAGACATATTTGAACAGTGATATGAGGGCTGAGTGGCCTGCGTTAGGATGTGGCACATCCTAGGGTGGGAAGCCCACTGACAAAGAATCCGACCTTCGAGCCAGTCCAGGGGGAAGGAAGCGAGCCCTGTACCCTATGCTGACGAGAGAAACCTGTGTCCTAGTCTTACCTAAGACTTATAGCGTCGTTATGCGTGAAGAGCGAAACTGGCTGATACGCTCTGCCCAAAACGGGAAAGTGGTTGCTTTAATGACTTCCTTCTCATTAAAGACTGTTTCTAAACTCCACTCGGCGTAAAGCAGGCAGCTAAGGGGTGCTATAATATCCTCTTTCGGAATTAGGGAACTCTATATCACAAATTCCTTTAGGATGCGAAAATGCCAGCAGGTGATATAGAGGACGGAGGTAGCGTAGTAGCCAAAAGCCTAGCCGTAATGGCAAGGACAAGGTGAAGGACTACCAGAGAAAATGGTAAGGAAAGGTATGAAAAGAGATAAACCAAGGAAAGCAGATGATAACAGTTGTAAGACTGTTAGTGCACCTTGGCATCGAAAGATGAGTCTTCCCATACTCAGTACATGCGATGGACTTGGAAAGCGGAGTGCGGTGAAAGTCGCACGCTCCGTTTGGGGCGAGGGAAAGGCCGCAAGGCCCTACCTATCGCCACCGCGATGAAGGAAGCATAGCGAAGGGAGTGCAATGCAATGAAGGGCTAATCCAAACCTCGGAGGTTTTCAAAACCTCCGAGGTTTCACATAAAAGACTTATATGGACGTCTACAATCTATAAATGACGGCCCTATTATTACCCTACTATTATTCCATCAGCTGAAATCATGAGTAAGGACCTTTGATTATTTTAATAAAGCAGAGTAATTTGTCGCAAAATTGAGTGCTTCTAAAATTGTAACAGCTTTGAAACAAAGCGATAGTATCCTTGATTCAGTAAGCATTAATTAAGTGCCTACAAAACGAATCTAAGGAGTATATTTCTATGAATAAAGTAAATTTTAAAGCATTTGTAATTTTCCTAATTTTTCTTAACCTTAGCTTAGGCTTAGCCCAAACAACACGCAATGTTTATGTTAATAGTGTTCGTTTGGATTCAGAAACACTTTGGGCACTAGAAAGCTACTATGGCCACATCCCTGATAATTACTATTGGTATGACCCTATTTCTGGTTTGGTTGGATTGCAAGGTGGACCAGCACTTAATCAAATAGTATCAGGCTTGGCTTTGGGTGGTCCTTTACAAGCTAATGCTTCGGGTGGTGGCACATCTGTTTTTGTTAATGGACGTGAAATACATTTAGATGAGTATTGGGCGCTTGCCTATTCTCTAGGTGAAGTATATCCGGGCTACTACTGGTTAGACGCCCAAGGCAATGTGGGTATAGAGGGTGGAGGTTTCTTATTTAATGTTTATGCTATTGGTAATAGCAGTAACAGTGGTGGCCTTAGGGCTGATGGACGCTCTATTTTTGGTCACTCACTTACAGGAAGCGTGATAGGCGATGAGAGCATAGTAGGGTTTATAGATGGTGGTGTTGGTGTTACCTGTGTGCCGGGAGAAGGATGTATATACTGAAAATGGACTAGAAATGGATATTTGCTAGAGCGCTTGCTTGCAGGGCGAGTTATTCCTCCTAAGGTGATTGAGGTTAGACATTCCTCCCTCTCCCAAATCTTGGGAGAGGTTTGGGATGAGGGTTGAACATCGTTGAGATCACCTAGGAAATGCTCTGTGCGTTCGCTCCCTCCCAGCCTCCCCCATCAAGGGAGAGGAGATGGTAACTTTGTGCCTAAAATGAGCTATAAAAAACTACCCTCATAGGCTTCCATCCCCTATCAAGAGAGATAAGATCTTCGTACCTGACATGAGCCATCAAACTCTATCCCTATAAGCTTTGGTTAAAAGCTAAAAGTAGTTGCACAAGTTCTACCCTATTTTGTACTATGCTATGTGTTAACCAAGCCCTATTTGCAACTTTTAGGCAAACCTGCCATTACTATAGCTGATGAGACTTTTGAGCTTAAGCGTAACCGCGAAACGGTACTTTTACTTTACCTAGCTAGTCGTGAAGACAGTGATAAATGGTTGGCACGTGAAACTTTAGAAGAAGAGTTGGGTTTTAGTAATCAAGCACTTAGAACATCGCTTACTCGAGCAAGAAGTCTAAAATGGCATCAAAAATTAAAGGAATTTGTCTTAGAAGAAAACGGTTCATTGCTACGCTGGCAGATAGGTACAGATATTAAAGAATTTAATCAAGCTATACGAAAACAAGACTGGGAGCAAGCAATTAGACTTTATAAAGGTAATTTCCTGCTAGGTTTTGATAAGTATATGTTAACAATCTCTAAGTTATCAGCTTTACGTGAAGCCTTACGTCTGGATTGGCGCAAAGCTATTCAGGAGGTGCTTGATTCCGCTAGAGCAAACTCAACGTTATCAGCTAGCTTTGGAAATACTCGAGCAATTACGTATAACCGATCCTTTTGATGAAGAAGTTGTGCAACGTTTTATGCGTTTAGCTCACTTGAACGGTCAATCTAGAGTCTCTTTAAAAATTTATAGTAGTTTTGCCAACTTATTAGCAAAGGAAATTGGCGAACAACCTACAGAAGAAACTCAGGAACTTAAAGCAGCTATTGAACGTGGCGAATCATTCGAGATCACTACCTCAATGCTTACACCCACGGCAAATAATCTGCCTCAGTTAAGTACTACGTTTGTAGGCCGTATTGATGATCTTAATACTATCAATTATGAGTTGCGACGGGTAAATTGTCGTCTACTTACTCTAACAGGAGTAGGAGGAGTAGGGAAAACACGTTTAGCATTGCATACTGCCCAAAATAAACTAGGTAGCTTTGCTCATGGAATTTACTTTATATCATTAATCCATACTACTACTGTTGAAGAAGTAATAAATTTTCTCGCTAAGGCATTAAGTATACCCCTTTTAGGAGCAGACTTAAGTGAGGAGAAAAGCAAGGCTCAAGTTGTTGACTACTTGCATAACAAGGAAATGTTACTAATCTTTGATAATGTTGAAAGCATTTTGCAAATCTCAGAAATGCTAGAAGATATCCTTAAAGCAGCTCCTGAAATAAAAATTATTGCTACTTCGCGTGAAGGTATAGCATTACCTAAGCAAGACTTTCTTTACCAAATCGAACAGATTATTCCTATTTACGGCATGACTGTAGAAGATGCCAAAGCACTCTTTTTACAAATTGTAAGGCAATACGACACTAATTTTGAACTATTCTTAGAGGACAGCCAAGCTGTAGAAAAGATTCACAACCTACTTAAAGGCCTACCTTTGGGAATAGAGTTAGCTGCAGGCTTAGCTAGAAACTATAGCTGCTTAGAAATAGCTGCCAAGCTTGAAAAGAGTCTTGCCACCCTTGAAGAAATAAGTGAGCAAAGAGGATTAGATACCGTGTTTGAGACTTCTTACCAAACCTTGACGACAGAAGAACAACTTGCCTACAAGAAACTAGCTGTTTTTAGAGGTAGCTTCAGCCAGAAGGCTGCTCAGCAATTAGCTAACACTTCACTAGGCACTTTACAAAATTTTGTCAATAAATCTTTGTTAGCAAGAGAACCTTCAGGGCGCTATGCTATGCACCCAGCCTTAAAACATTATGCCAAACAAAAGCTAGTTAGTGAAAAAGAACTTAGCTACTCAACTTATCAAAGCCATGCCCTTTACTACACAGAGTTAGTAGCTAATCAATTTGCAAAAGAACAGAAAGAGGTTACTGATATTGCTTTAGAATTAGACAATACTAAAGCTGCTTGGGAGTGGCTTGTTGATAGTGATATTTTGTCGGCAGCAAAGCTAGCTGAGCAAGGGCATTTTGCCTATGAATTAGAAGCATGGTCTTTAGCTGAAAAGATCTTGCGTAAGGCAGAATCAAACTTAGCAAAAGATAGTATTGAGAGAGCAGGTTGCCTTTATAATTTAGGTCTAGTAATGAAGCGGCGCACTTATAGTGAAGCTGAGCCTTTTTATGAACAGAGCTTAGCTTTGGCTCGAGCCAAAAACGACACCTCTCTAGAAGCCGAAATACTTAACAGTTGGGGAATACTGTTAGTAGGTATAGGCAAAAAAGCTTTGGCCAAGGAATACTTGGAGCGCAGCCTAGAGTTGCATAAAAGTCTAGGCAACAATCAAAAAATAGCCATAAATTTGCGTAGTTTAGCACGTTTACGAGCTGAATCGGGTAGAATAGATGAAGCTCAGGGGATGCTCGAGGAAGCACTAAAGCACTTTGAGTTTCAGAATGAGCAACTTGAAAGTGCTAAAACACTTACCAACTTAGGTATAGTGCTACTTAGACAAGAAGAATTTACCAAGGCTAAACAAAGCTTTGAGCAAAGCCAAGCAATTTATAAAGAATTAGGTCCATTATATCGTCACGGCTTGGCTTTAAATGAAGGATGTTTGGGAAGGGTTGCAGAAACCACAGAAAATTACTCTGAAGCTGCTAGCTTTTATAGCAGTGTTATTCAAAATTTTGAAGAGCTAGGCGATCTTGAAAAACTAGCTACAGCTTACAATAATCGTGGTTTTGTACATTTCAAAATGCAAAAGCTAGATCAAGCCAAACAGGATTTATGCCACTCTTTACAAAAGGCAAAGCAAGGGGGTATAGAAGCCCGTTTGTTAGAAGCCCTTCTTAATATTGCTAGACTTTATCAAAATGAGGGTAAAGTAGAGCAAGCTCTTTTGCTAGCACAGTTTGTACAAGACCACCCTAATACAGAATCTCCTATAAAACAAAGATCAGAAAAGTTACTTTCTGATCTAGGATATGATAAAAAGAGCCCCCCTGCACAGAGTTTAGTAGAGATCATTGAATTAACTTTAGATAGTTTTTGCAAAGAGTTAAACTAAATTTAATTATGTTAACACTCTGAACTATCTACCAAATTACCATCACAATTGCTAATTGGATGTTGGAAACCTCTAAAGCTTGTACTAGAATCATTCCAACTACCATCTATACGTTCGCAAGTCGCAAAAAGCATATGGCTTTCAACCCGAATATCTACACAAGTTCTAGCAAAACTTCCAATTGGTGCACTACAAACAAAATTGCTAAGAAGCCCCTTTTCAGAGACAACGAAAACTCACTTATTCAATTGCGAGAGGGGTATATTCCTATTAACGCTATGCAATAACGTACTGTAAGATAGGGCTGTCGATTGTCTTTACTGTCAGGTCGCAATTCTCCTATCGCTGTAATACCGTTTCCCTCACTAGGCGTAACATTAACTGTAGCTGAAGAAGGAGAGGGAATTTCCTCTACACCACCACGTTGCCCCATTTGATAACTGGATAAACCAGCACCCTGACCGTGATTTATAGGGACACGACCACGTAGATCTGGAAGAGCAAAGGTAGTGCGCCCATCTCCCCCATATGTGGTTCCTAGAAGGGAAAACAACTCTTCATTTCCAACAATGGGCAACTCTTGTCCATTTGTCTCTGTCCAACCGCGCGGACAAAAGCTGATACCAAACATCCTAATTTCACCAATAAAAGCTTCTTGAGCCATTGCAGGGTAATTAAATAGACTTAGACCAATAATAATACCTATAAGGGTTACTAATTTAGTAAGCAAAGTAGAATTACACATAAAATTCCTCCTGAGAGACTAGTTGTGCTCTCCACTGCTAAAAACAGCTTTGAGTTATAGGTTGTCTTGGTGCTACTAAAACCTGTACAATATCCTCAATATAGCACCATTAGGACATGAAAATCATAAAAATACGCCCAACGAATCGAGCGGTGAAGCTGGAGTAATAGGGTAGCACACTACAGCTTTTGTCTTGCCAATTAGTTCAATACGTTTGAGCAAATGATGGCTATGGTTGATTTTGATTAGTGCGGGTAGTCCAATTCAATTGTAAGCTATAGGAAGTGAAATTCTTGAAGTGGTTCGTTTATATAGATGTCCAGATAAATTCTTGCCCTATAAATGCGAGGAATGTCATCCTGAGCGCAGCGAAGGATCTCTCATGCGTTAACGCTGTCTGAGATTCTTCGCCGTTTACCCTTGCCTGTCCTTGTAAGGGTAAGGGCCTGCTCCTCAGAATGACATGCTCACAGAGGGAGTTTTCCTAGAAGGAAAAGACTTTTTTGGAGGACTATACGATGGTGACCAAGTGATTCTCAATTTTACTCTTTATATTTGTGTCTAGAACAACTTTTGACCAACCATGTCGAACTCTTGCTAAAAACTTAGCCCCACGCCCATGCCAATTACCAATAATTTCTAACTGCTTCCCATCAGCATTCTTAAAGTAATAATGCTCTTTCTTAAACCCTTGCTATAGCAGCATCTGTACTATTAAAAGCCCCAAGCCAGATGAGGCACTATTGTTGGATAGGACACCACTTTTTCCAAACATAAGCGGCTCTTTTGTAATATCTTCTTTCAGTAGATACGTGCCAAACGCACCTTCTTGAGCAAGTAGAATGTCGCTGTAAGTATTGGCAGCTGTGAGGGCGGCTCTTGTGAGGATGCTGGTTTCACCAACTTGAGCACCAATGATAATAGGAATGCCTAACTTTTTAGCTTTTTTAGCAACAGACAGGGAGCGCAATATTCCACCCATCTTTGAAATACGAATATTGATTATCCATATCTCAGGACTGGTTTGTATTTCTGAAAATTGCTCTTCTCTTAGAAAACTTTCATCAAGAATAATTCTGGTATTCAGAATTTTGGCTATGGTAGAAAGTTCATCATATTGATTAGCTTTTATAGGTTCTTCTATAGCAAAGAATCCCGCATCCAATTGTTTTAGATAGGTAATAGCCTCATTTCCATCATGCCATAGATTATTAGCGTCCAGCCTAATTCTAGTATTACGATTTTCAAGCCCTTCTATCATTTTCAGTTTTGCTAAATCTTCTTCACTATCTCCAGAAATCTTTACTTTGAAATCATGAAACCCCAAACGTGCATATTGTGCAAGCTGCTTTTGGAATGCTTCAAGATTACTTGATCCTAATACAGCAGTGTAATGAAAGTCACCTTGTAATGGTGGAAGAGATAGTAATTCCTCTATTGATTGATTCTGCTCTTTTCCCAGTACGTCTAGTAATGCTATCTCAATAGCGCACCATACTGCTGGGTTTTTATCAATCGATTCCTTATTCTCCTCCACCCATTGTTTAAGATTATCTACGCTCTCTATATTTTGGATAGATAGCTTATGCTCACTAAAGAATTTTAGTGCTGAATCTACCGTTTCGCCCGTCACATAAATACGTGGACAACCTTCTCCATAACCCACGTTACCATTTTCTGATTCAATCTTGACCAACACTGCTTCGGTAGTATTGCGTTCAGCAGAGGGATGCTTAAAGTTTACCTTGAATGGTATGTTTAATTCTTTGATGTCCAGATTCTTAATCTTCATGCTTTAGTCACGTGTTTGCTAAAGTTGAAAGAACAATTTTGTGCGTATTGAATATTTTGCACCTTGAATTGTCCCTCACGTTGTCCATTTGTAATGCAGTGCTTTTTGTATGCTTCGCTGGTGCCATCTTTTAGAAACTGAATGCTTAGAGGTTTTAACCGCCCACTTTGGCGTTTACTTTCATATTCAATGTTCAGTTGCAACAAATGCTCCTCTATTGCCAATGCTTCAACAGGCTCATGCTCAATATAGAGTGTGTATTGCAGGTTGTCTGGGTTTGCCAACATCACAAAAAAACTAGCCTCAAAGCCATTTTCCTGCTTTATTTTGTCCATTGCTTGAATAAGTTGGCTTTCATAAAGCTTCTCTCCAGTAATGTTAGTTACCCCTTTACCTTTTTGTACAAACTGAATGGTAGGCGTATTGTTATAAGCCCCTGTCACTTCGATAATGTCATTTATGAAGTAACGGTACAGGCCATTTTGCGTGGTTACGACAACATAATATTGGTTGCCTTCTTCAAGTTGTTCTAATGTCAAAAAAACAGGATTTTCATTCTCCCAATCTTCTTTTTCGACAAATTCAAAAAAGTTTTCATGCAGGGTTGGTACAGCTTTGTTATTGAGAATGCCAATAGTGATGCTTCCTCTAAACTCGCTTGATAGGTAGCCCATCTCAACAATGTGAGTAGATGACGTTAGCTGCTTTTTCAGCGATGGAATAAGAATACTACAACTACCACCTGTCCAAGTTGTAATAGCTTTAAGATTAGGCCATACATCAGCAAAGGTGAGAGTTCCTTTTTTTGCTTGTAATCGTTTAAGATCTTTTGCTCTCGAGGGATTAGTTTTTAGGCCATGCTGGTTGCCAATTTCAATATCACCTATCAGCGTATCAATTTGATTTTCGATGATAGTAATGATTTTCAGTAGAGTAGAGGGGTTAGCCGTGGCAATAAGCGTAATATTGCTCTCTGCAAGTGCATAGGTTGTTATTAGATAATATTTTAACTCATAATCCTTGATTTCTAGCACCTCTGGCGGGACAACATATTTGGAAAGTATAAATCTAGGCACACTTTTATAAATTAGCCCTGACATAGAACCATATGGCGTGCCTGTATCCAAATATCCTTCTATGGCAGGGCTAACAATAGCAAGCACCTTACCGCTATATATACCGTGAATAGACGCATATAGTGCGTAAGCAAAGCATTGTTGGCTTTTGCGGTATTGAGAAATGGAACTTTTGAGAATTGGTATATGTTTCGGCTTTCCTAATGTGCCACTGGTTTGGGCATACATGATAGGCTGTTTGACATTCAAATGTGGTTGCTTTTCCTCTTCTTGCCTTTCAATGTAAGGTCGCAAATCTTCATAGAATTGTACTGGCACAGCTTTACAAAATTCCGTATATGAGGTGATTTTGTTAAAACCATGTTCCTTGCCAAATGTCGTATCCTTATTACGTTCCAGAATGTCCTTGAGCAAATCATTTTGGGTTTGCTGTGGATGGTGTGTTTTTTGAATAAGTGGTTTCCACAAGAACCGCTCAATCAAAAACATCTTTAGAGGAATAAGGGCATTAAGTACCGTGTTTATTAGTGAATATGCCATGCTTAATCTTGGTCTATAGGTTTGTCTTTTATAAAAGGAGTTCGCATTTGGTTAACAAAATCCAACGGATATTGCCTGTTTTCTAGACCTAATTTATTAACCTCCCTATCTTTAGGCAGAAATCGTGTACCAAATAATACATCCCAAATAATCAGATTATTGCCATAGTTTTTGTTTCCCTCTTTAACAATCATTGAATGGTGCCAACGGTGCAGTTCTGGTCCACTAATCAAGTAATTTAGAAAACCAAGCCTCAGCTCTATATTACAGTGCTGAAAGAAGCCATTAATTGCATAGAAGATAAAGTAGAGTGCTAAAACTTCCTCAGATACTCCTAAAATAATGAATGGCAAAGCATCAAAAAGAAATTGCAGTGCTTTTTCTATAGGGTGAAAGCGCCCAACATTTACCCAATACAACTTATGAGGAGAATGGTGTACCTCATGAAGTCTCCAAAGTGGGTTCCAGTTATGGGCAGCCCTATGCAGCCAATATCTTAAAAAATCTGCACTTAACAGCATTAAGATTACCTGCAAATATATAGGGAGCTGATGTGGCCAATAACCCGTTAAAGAGATCTCGTTAGAAGTGAGATAGCCCAATAAGGTAATAGCAACAAAAAATGACAGAATTTTAGGCAATACAATCTGTACAAGTCCCATAAAAATAAGGTCATTCTTTATATCCGAAGGATCTGGCAACCATTCCTTTCTATGAGGAAATTTTAGTTCTAAGAATGTAATGATTATGGCCCCGATGATAACAGGAATATATGTGCTTATTTGCAAGAGGTAGCCACGTTCAATTAAATAAAAATGTAATGCAAGCCCTAAAAAAATAGTTAGAGGATAAGCAAGGTAAGCCACTATTTTATCTATCATTTTGTAACCTCAGCTATACAAATATTTTCTCCATTAGCAAGTTTTCTGTTTTGCAACTTTAAGGGTAATGATTCCTTTAGTTCTTTGCTTGTAGTGAGTTTGCTCAGTTTAAAGCCCCTTTGTTGCAAGAAACTTTCTAATTTTGAATTTTCTATTCCCCATTTAAAAGGCTCATTTTTCCATGCAAGCCAGATATCGGCAAGTTTTGTCGCTGGGTAAAATTGCAAAGACCCATTTTGGCGTTTTTCCATATAGGTAAAGATAAAATAGCTACCTGTACCACATAAATTATGCACCGACTTAAATAGGTCATCAATTTCATCATCACTAAGATACATAGTTATACCTTCAGCAATAAATAAGCTGGGTGTATCACCCCTAAAGTAGGGTTGCTTGCCTAGTATAGCTGCAAATGAATCTTTTGTAAAATCTATTGGTACAAGATTAAAATTATTGTTTGCTAGGTTGTTATCTTCTACCACCTGTTTTTTTATATTTTGTGTCACAGGATGATCTAATTCAATAAATTGCTTCTCTGAATACTGCTTGTGAACCCTAAGGCCTAAAGTGTCAAAACCACCAGCTAACACCACCATCTGTGTAATGGATCCAGATAACATTGGATTAACCGCTTCTTCTATATGATTTTTTCGTAATAAATAATGCAGAAAAATACCGGGAATAGTGATTGTTTCCAATATCCTTACCACAAGCCTATAGAGATAATTATTGACCAGTTTTTCGTAATGGGAACTTTGTTCACATTCGGCAACAAAAAGAGAAGAAAGTTCTGCTATATCCTGAGACATAAGATTGCTTATTTGGCGATCACGATTTTGTAGCACAAAAGATTTGGCAATTAGTAATGCCGTTGAACTCACTTGATTATCTTTCATAGATTGATTTTATATCAGATAATGATAATGGACTGGCCCCCAATTGATCGGACAAGTAAGCACTAATATGAAGGCTTAAGGATATGCTTATGTCGGAAGTAGAAATGGTAATCCTATACATGTAGTGATATCCTGTTTCATGTTACTTTTTGTTTATGGGACGTATTAACTTTACTTAGAGTATAAACATAGTTGCGTTGAAGTATAGGATAGGAATCTTATAAAAAGACTACATTGATCAGCAAGAACTACAGGAAATTCCTTTGAAGCTACTCGATACTTCATCTGTCACTACAATGGAAATGCTTTCCTGTAAGGAAAATTAGCATCACTACTTATGCGAGTTTACCAAATATTGTAGTCTATAGCAATAAAGCACAATGATAGTGATTCCCAGTATTTGAAACCAGTATCAGTCTTTATGTTTACTAGAAAAAATAAACGCCTGACGAATCAGGCGCTAAAGGGGGTAAAAGGGGGGCAATGCTAGATGCAAAAGTATTCTAAAGTATAAAGCATGTTTACTTTAGCAATAAAAACTACAAACTGTATCAAAATAGTTGGTGTAAATAGATTAAGTAAAATTCCTTAGAGTCTGGCCTCACCATAGACCAATTCCGAAAATGACATCCAGTGGCTTTAACAATATGCTTGATAAGCTAATAGAAGATCATTGCCAAAATACTTAAGTAGTAGCATGGACTTTTTCTAATTCTTTGGCAGCAATAACAATTTCATGAGGAGGGAGCTGGTCTTTTTCGCTTTCCACGGTAATGGTAACTCGGTGGTCAAGTTGGGTAAGAAACCCCATTAACTTCTCAACAGAGAAATTTTTTAACCTACCTCGACTCATATCAGATACCTTGGGTTGGGTAATTCCTAATACTTCAGCAGTATGTTGTTGTGTCCAGCCACGTTGCTTAATTGCCTTATTTATTAACCGTGCAAGGCGAGCTTTAACTAGTCTTTCTTCAGGATTAGGTAAGCCCATATCAGCAAAGACATTGCCACTACCACGGGTAATGGTTGTATTATCTGTTTCTTTAGTCATTTTTTGCGTTCTCCTTGGCAGTTTTTAAACGTGCTCGAATCAATTCCATATCAGGTTTTGGTGTTTCGCTACCCTTTTTTGATTTCTTTTGAAAAACATGTAACATGTAAATCTTGTCTCCTAAATTCAAAACATATACAGCACGATGGGTATTAGTGTCGTAGTCAGCACGAATTTCATAAACATCCTTAAGGTCTTTGCCCTTGAGAGGTTTAATACTGCTGTCAGTCTCACCATTCTGAACTAAATGAAGAGCATACCCAATATCATCTTGTACATCTTCAGGTAGCTTCTTAATATCTTTGTGGCTCGAGCCAATCCATATGACTTCTTTTTCTTTTGGCAGGATGAGGACACTATATCTATAAAATATACCTTTTCAAGTATAATTACAAGAAAAAACTGAAAGAGAAAAATTATTGGGTTAGGAGTGGAAAGTTTGCAGTTCCCAGCTGTCTACTTTGGGGGTTAGAGTTTTTGAGCAAAAGTTTCAATCCCAACTTCTCTATAAAAGTTGGGATTCAGAGCCAATTGTATAAACTGAGATTTAACATTACGGATAAATAGTGTTAAGTGATCTTTAATAGGCCTTAGCAGTAGCCAAAAACCTTCCTTTTCAATGATTAGAATTATTCCTAGACAAAAATTTGAATATTGTATAGGTAACCCATAATCCCTTTATCTTTGAGCTGCCAAGGACCGACCAAAGTGATCGTAGAATTCAGAAGTACCTTTGATGCCAGCTCTATCCTGATGCCAGAAATCATCTGCTACATTGGTCAGCCCAGTAGTTGACCCATAAATCACATTAACTGCACCAGCATCTTCTATTTCCCCAATATCTTCAAAGGGCACACCTATAGCTAGATCATGTTTTTTATCACCATCAAAATCGCCAGCAGCTAATGCCCAACCAAAACGATCACCAGACTCGACTGAGCCTCTAATCCCAGCAGAGTTTTGATGCCACAATTGATTATTAGTTGCCACAATGCCTGCGGAGGATCCATAAAGAACATTAACTGCACCACCACTTATTAATTCCCCAATGTCTTCCCGTGGTACCCCTATAGCTAGGTCACAAGCACCATCACCGTTAAAGTCCCCGGAGGTAAGTGCCCAACCGAAATATTCATCAGCTTCAATAGTATCTGCAATATCAGCGCTACTTTGGTGCCAAAGGCTATTGCCAGCAGAAGTAACTCCCTCACTAGAACCATATAGAACATTAACTGCACCAGCATCTTCTATTCCTCCAATATCTTCAAAGGGCACACCTATAGCTAAGTCTGCCTTGCCGTCATAGTTGTAGTCGCAAGCGGTTAATGCAAAGCCAAAGAAATCGCCTTCTTGGGTAGTACCCGAGATTCCACCAAACCCCTGCCGAAACCCATCAGAATTGGTAAGACTAAGGCCATTTATATGACCATAGAGGATATCAACCACTCCTGAGTTAGCCTGTCCAAGAACATCCTTGGAGGGGGTACCTATTGCCAAATCATCTTTCCCATCACCATTAAAATCAGCAGCAACCAGAGAAGTGCCGAACCGATCATCGTATTCACTATCAAAAAAAGTTGAGGCTGTGCTTTGATAAAAAAAGAGGTCTGCTATTCCCCTGTTAAGGCCATCATTTGAACCATAGAAAACATGGACAGCACCAGCAGCCTCAATACCTTCTATACTCTCCCCAGGAACCCCTACAGCCAAGTCATCCTTACCATCATTATTAAAGTCTCCCACAGCTAGTGAATCTCCGAATTCGTCAAACGGTCCTGACCCATCAGGGTCACCCGTTCCTTTGTCCTGAGTCAATAAATAGTCACGTCGCTTTTTTAAGCCACTATTGTAGCCATAAATAATGTTAACAGCCCCACCACATATGTCACCAACACAGTCCGCCCAAACACCCACGGCCAAATCATTTTTTCCATCGCCATCAAAATCGCCAATTGCTAGTGACTCTCCGAATTCGTCAAACTCATCAGAACTACCTGCTATGCCAGTACTATTTTGGTGCCATATTTGATCGTTAGCAGAGGTTAAACCTGTGTAAGATCCATAAAGAACATTGACTGCACCAGCATCTTCTATTCCCCCAATGTCTTCACGCGGTACCCCTATAGCTAGGTCATCTTTAGCATCTCTATTAAAATCTTCAGAACTAACTAAACCTCTTTCTGAATTGCCTGTTGGAGTGCTTGTGTTTTGCTGACAGGCACTAAGAAAAAATCCTAAAAACGCAAAGAGAACTATATAGCATTTGTATTGTAGTTTCACGACTCTACTCCTTAGAAATTAAAAGATTGAACCAAATAGAACGCTACAGCAAGACCCTTGGAATACCTTAGCTGTTACTTTGTTTTTTCAATTAAGAAGTTCACCACTTTTCCTCATTTTCTCCTTTGGCTAGGCCTTTTAATTATTTGGTGAGTAAAATATCTGCTACTCAAAACCATTCTAGAGGACTGACTTTGCTAAATAATCAGTAAAATTCTGACAAGCTATGTGGGATTTTTTCTGACATAGGAGTGTCGCCTCACCTCATAAAGTGACATCCCAGAAAGAAACTAAGAAAACAGCCTAGGTATGTAGTAAACAGACTGCTTAGCACTATTGGCAATAGTGTAAGATTTGAGTTTTACAGATAGAGCTCTAATCCCAACTATTGGGTAAAAGTTGGGATTAGAAGCTGATTATAGTCCTAAACTACTTAATCGTTTTTCAATCGTATTCATTGGGATGAAAAGTTTTCTTGAGTAACCCTGCAATGAAATAAACCCATAGTGCAGGTAGAAAGCTTTTGCTTGTTCATGTAGAGCATCGACTACAAGAGCTATAGAACCAATCTGGCGACTATGTAGTAAAGCACGGTGAAAAGCATCCATTAGTAGTGTTCCCCCTAGCCCTTGTCCTTTAAAACGACTATCTACAGCAAGTCTTCCCATAAGAGTAGTCCCAACCTGATCATAACGTGGCAAAGATTTTTTGATGTTTCTTGGAATGTTATCAGAATATATAGATGAAGCAGAAAGTGTGTAATAACCAAGTATCGTTTCTAGATCATCTGTTGTTGTCATTACATGCACAGCAGATACTTGTTTTTTAACGTCCTGACTAGCACGTTTTTTCAGATAATCATCTAAACTTTCTTCATCACATGAAAAGTCAGCTCGCTTATGTAACTTCTTATCCAGTAAAGAAAAGACGTAATTTGTTTTTTCTGTCACTGTGGTTACTGGCTTATAATTTCAGCATAGCGTTTTGACGCCTTCCTGAAAGCTTCATTGGCTTCAGGAGGATTTTCTATAACATCAAAAAATGCTTTACTAGCTTCTTGATTTAAGTGGATGACTTCGTATTCTTCAATGGTTTTGGTTGCTGCATCGTAAGCACTGTTAATAAGGAAATCAGATACAGATATACCTCGTAAACTAGCAGCATGTTCAATTAAACTTTTTGTGTTTGTATTCACTCTTGCTTGTAAACGTTCACTTCTTCCAGTCTGGTCTATATTTGTGGTTTCCATAGGTTCATTTCCTTAAATGCAAAGTCAATATTTAAATGTACGCCGATATGGCTAACATGTCAAGTTAATAGTAACTGACAAATAGGGTCCTCCTTTCTTGAACAATCAAAAACCCTTATCAGTAGTACATCACCATCAAGAAAAACCACTGACAATTAGGGTAAACCCATACTGACAGTAAAGGGGTTGTATGATGTCAGGTAGCCTCCTATCCTATCTGTCATGAGCATAGGCGTTTACATTCGAGTATCTTCCCATAGCCAGAAATCTGATAGCCAAAAGGCTGAAATACAGCGGTGGCTCAAGGCTCATGGTCATGATCTGGACAGTGTGCAATGGTTTGAGGATAAGGGAACAGGGGCAAACCTGAACCGTTCGGGGTTTACTTCCCTAAGTGAGGCTATCTTTTCAGGGACGGTGAAAACCGTGGTGGTCTGGAAACTGGACAGGTTAGCTCGTTCCATGCGTGAGGGTATCAACCTCCTAACGGAATGGTGTGAGAAGGGTGTCCGTGTCGTTTCTATTACCC
>CBDCWW010000019.1:0-20231 GCA_965223585.1 Trueperaceae bacterium | reverse complement strand
TACGAAAATAAGCAAGATAAACAGAGTGCTTATCTTACAGGGTTGCCTGTCTCAACAAATTCTGATGGTTTGAGTTACCGTTTGGACATTGACGCAGCCCCAGCTCTTAAGGGTAAAGATGTTGCTGTAGGCAGTGGGTCATGTTTAGTGATTTTTGGCAATCACTTTGTTGACACTGAAGAACAGTTTCAACTTCAACTTAGTAGTGCACCGCTTAATATTTTGAGTAAAGGTGCTTTTCCTGTGTTGCCAAAAGAAGATTCTGTTGCTGGGAATCCAGATAATCCCTATGTAAAAGAAATTACTAACCCAAACGCTTTTTTTGCGCAACTAGGATACCGATCTGGTCTCACATTTGATGCAGATACTGCCGCATTTGATGCAAAATCAGGTACGGTAGATATTAGTTATTTTGATGGCAAGCGTATAGAGGCAAGTTTTGATATAGTAATGTCAGAACACGTGTATGGTGATGATCGTCTACCCAGACGAGTCAGGGTTAATGGGCGTTTTATTCATAACATCAATAATTCCTTACTACAAGAAAATACTGCGCATCGTGACTGGTATCTTTGTCATTCAAATGATCCTACACTTCAGGTTGTTGAACACACACCCGTTACAGGTGCTGAAAACGTTGACTATGAACGTCTTAGCTACTTACTTGATGAAGCCAAATTAGAGTTTCGTTTTAATCAGGATGTTGAGCTCGATAGTTTACAAGATAACGTTTTCTTATACATAGATAAAAATACAAGCTTGCCTAAGGACAATATAGATGAGCTTGCAGATAGTCAATCGCGTTATAAAAGCTCGAGCCTTTGGCATATACTAACTGAACCTATTCTTGGAGAGGTTAAAAAAATAGAGAATGACACATTCCGATTTATTCCTGCTAAAGAATTGCGTGATGGTGTGCACTACCGTATGGTCATTGCTGGTGGACCCAATGGTGTAAGAAGCCAAAGCGGAGCTACTTTAAAGAATAGCTATCAATGGTGGTTCTCAACCCTTGTGAGGCCTGCTAATATTGAAGCACATGTTTATCAAGTCATTAGGGATGCTATGCTTGTGCCCGAGAAGCCTACTTTAACTAGAGTTTATGTATATTGGCCAAAAAAAGATGCTCTGCCTGATGGGACGCCCTTGCTTGATGAGATGCAAGTTGAATCATTCCTTGCAGATATCACGGTTAAAAACAACGGAACACCCATTGATGATTATGAAACAAAAGAATTTCCTATTATGCGGCCTGATAAATTTACTGCAACGCATAAGAAATTTGCTGATGATAGCTATAATTTCTTTGGTTGGCGTCCCAGTCAAAAAGGAGGTGATTCAAGAGTAGAAGTTATCCTAGAGCCAAAAGGACAAAATCGAGATGAGCCTAAAAATTTTGAGAGCATTAAACCTTTAACTGTCGAACACTGGGATAAGTCACCTACTCTAACAATTGATTATTACTTCTTGAAAGTTGGTGATTGGGACTCAGGGGTTCCAGAAAAAGATAAGCGTTTAGGACACAATGTAGCAGTAACAGGAGCAAGTTTTACAAGGCAGAACTTTCCCGTTGTTCAAACACATGTTAAGAACAAAGGTGAATTAGATATCCTAGATTTATCTTCAAGAGATATAACAATTGATACAAAAAGTGGTAAAAAAACTATAAGAACTACTCTGGTTAACGATCAGTTAACCGATACAGATATATACGTTGCTAAGGAACTCTATAAAGCAACCAAGCAAAGTGATGCTGACCTTGTTATTGGTTTGGTTCCTAAAACCTTACAGTATGGTCTTTATGGAGTAACAGTGCCTCTAGATAGAGGGCCTATTATTCCCGGGAGTAATAGAGTTGCGCTACTTTTTATTGGAATTGAAGGTGCCAACTCAACAACATTTACACATGAAACAGGTCATGCTTTTGGCTTATGCCACACTAAGGACTCAGAGGCTCACTGTGTTGAGGACCCTCTTGATATTCAAGGATTTAGAATTACAGCTGATGGAAATAAAGGCTGGAATAAAAGTCTTTATCCTGAGCTTTTTGGGGATACATCAATGTTTGTTTCAAACAATGCAGAAGGTAATGGTTTGAATAGGCTTATGAGAAGTGGGATCGAGAAAAGGGAATCTAGTGGCGGAGTCAGGGTTATTGACAAAAATGATCTCTATATTAGAGATACAGAACACTTTATCGCTAATAAAAATTATATACACTTATTTAACACTTTCCCTAGATTTAGTGCAGGTCAAGATCACACTAGATTTGCAGAGATATATCCACTAGGTACTTTCTTAGCTCAGAGTTCAACATCATCAAACTATCTACTTTCCACAGATTTTAATATTAACTCCTTTACAGCACCTCCATTAGATGCTTTTTTGGCTCAAGGTTCAACCTCAACAGAGTATTTACTGGTCACAGGTTTTGTTGATGAAACAAACAATACAGCTTTTATAGAGCCTTTGCATTTTTTAGAAACAACTGCTTCAGAAGAGGGTAGTGGTTCTTATATCCTAGAACTTCAAGATACTGGTGGTACAGTTTTTTCATCTCATGCCTTTGAAGCTTTTTTACCAGCTGTTTCACATGGTCCACCTTCAGAAGGTCCATTAATGTTCAATCTTACGGTTCCCTACAATCCAAAAACTGATCGAGTAGTGGTCAAGCAAGGAGAAAATCTCCTAGCTGAGCGCATTCGCAGCCTAAGCGCACCAGAGGTAAGTTTACTTACACCATTACCCAATGCCGAATTGCAAACTCGTATCACTTGGCAAGGCAGTGATGCTGATGGAGATGAGCTTTATTATGATCTTTACTACAGTCCAAATGGCTTTGATGACTGGCGTCCTATGGCTTTTGGAACAAGGGAAACTTCACTAGATATAGATCCATCAGTGCTCGAGCCCGGACCCTCACCCAAACTTAAATTAGTTGCTTCAGATGGTTTTAATCAAACTGAAGTTATTACCAATGTAATTTTAACTAGTGAGATTCAAATCTTAGCTTCACTACCAAGTGAGGGTGAATCCTTAGACACCCAAGAGAGCATTCTAGTTTTCTTTAATACAGAGATTGATCCAGAAACCTTCACACAAGATAGTTTTATACTTCAGGATGAGCAAGGGAATACAGTGGAAACTGAGCTTAGTTATGATCAAGCTGCACGTACTGCTATGCTCACACCTTTGAATATGCTCGAGCCCCTAAGTACCTATAAGGTAATTCTAAGCAATCTAGTTGATCTTTATGGCAATACCTTGCCAGAGAACTTGAACTGGTCATTTGAAACAACTGAGGCTATACCTACCCTTGCTCAAATTCAGCAGCGTTCTGAAGATGAGGTTGACGGAGCATTAGCAGGTCCTAGTCAGGCTAGTGTGAACTTACCTGAAGTCTGTGCAGGCATCTCAAGTGACCTTATCATTCCTTTTGTACCTGAAGATAGCGAACTTGTTTCTATTAATCAAGAAGATGGTTGCCAGCTAGAGATAAATTCAACCTTAGGCTTTAATAGTGCTCGAGCACATATAGAAACAACGATTATAAAAAACCGTTACCGTCTGACCCAAAATACCCAAAGTAATAATGGCAACCAATCTGCTTTTATTGCTTTTGAAAACAGCTCTTTGCTAGGAGAAATAAAGATTGAAGAAGGCACTCCCCTTTTACTAACCTTTAAATTTACACAACCTTAGTAATACTCAATCGTACGATAAAGTGTTAACTGCGGCTCAGAAACTCCTCCGAAGTCTTCAATTTGGATCTGTTTAATCCAGTTACCTGCATCATCAAATTCATACTCGTAACGGTATACAGTTGCAAAGCCATCCATTTCAAAGCTTTCACTTAGAATAAGGCCATCCTCATTATATTCATAGGTGGTCTTGTTCTCTCCATCAGGAGTATATCCAATTGATTCAGTAACATTATCTTGCTCGTCTAGACTAACAATGTCTCGAGATGCTACTGAGCCATCCTCCTGATAGTTAATCTGTTCAAACACACGACCTTGCTCACTGAAAATTACTTCACTCAAAAGTGTAGTATCAGAACTCGTTTGAATTTGCTTGGTGAGATTACCCTCACCATCATAGTTTGATTCTAAATTAGCTACCAGAGTAGTTCTTTGATAGTATTCTCGGAGTGTCTCCTTGCCTGCTTCATTGTAAGTATAAAGCTGTTGCAGCATGATGCCACCTTCAGAATCATAAGTAACTTCCTCAGTTAACAAATTGGCCTCATTATATCGATAGAGTGTTTGCTGAATGAGTTCTTCACTGGCATCCAAAACTTGTTTAGCAAGAGGCTGTTTATTTTGATCATAAGTTGTAATAGTTTTGGATTGTAAAGAACCGTCCCTAAAGTTGTAACTGTAAAGTGTTGATTCATAAAGATTCCCTGATTCATTGAAAAGAAGCTCATGCTTGATCCTCTGCCCAAAATCATCTAACTCCTCTTCAATAAGAATCTCTTTAACTGAGCCAATGTAATTGGACAATATGTTGCTTGGCTGTGCAAAGCTAAAAACAAAGGTGAGTGCTAGTAATATTAAGTATCTATGTTTTTTCATTCGTTTTCCTATAAATTCTTTGGCTCTAACATAACTGAAAGTCACTTCACATAAGGTTTAATAAGTATTAAAAGGTTTTAAAACCATTTCAGGGCGAACCTCTTTATTTTCAATAATTACATTGGGGGGTACATTCACACCAGAGCGAAGTACGGCATTACCTTTTAACCATACATTGGGGTTGATTGTTACATCAGGTTCTAAGGTTACAGTGTCATCTATATAAATAGTTTCAGGATTTATCATAGTTACGCCTGCTGATAACCACTTTTTACGTATACGTGCTCTTAATATGCTATCAGCTACAGCTAAATGCTCACGATTATTAACCCCTACTAAAAGTCTAGTTTCATCATTCCCTATAAATGCTTTTACCTTGTGTCCTGCTTGACGGTAAATACCCAGCAAGTCTGTTATGTAATACTCGCTAGAGGCATTCTGATTAGAAATTTTTTCTATCATTTTAAAGACATCTTTGTTAAACATGTAATTACCGGGATTGATTTCGTTAATTTTTAGCTCTTCTGTGGTAGCATCTTTTTGTTCAACTATACGCTCTACAGTGCCATCAGCTAGACGAATTATGCGACCTAAGCCATCTGGATCATTGACTTCATAAGTCAGTAAAGACATACCAGATTGACTCTTCCTATGACCTTGCGCTAAGGCTTTTAAAGAATTAGAAGTGAGTAATGGAGCATCACCGTTTAAAACCATTAAATCTGCCTTATTATCAGCTAGCATCTTTTTGGCTTGCATAAGTGCATGCCCTGTACCTAGTTGTTCACGCTGCATTACAAAAGTAACACCAGAATTGGCAAGGTAGGTACAAACTTGTTTTGCTCCATGACCAACAACTACAATTATTTTCTCAGGTTTAAGTGGCTTAACAGCCAAAATAACATGTTCTAAAAGAGGTCTACCAGCTGCTTGGTGTAATACCTTGGGCAGACTCGAGCACATACGCTTGCCCTGACCTGCTGCTAGTATCACAACTGAAAAGTTCACCTTTTCACCGTTCTACGCCTAAGATTCTCGCGCTTCTCTACAGAAACAGGGGTCATAGTGAACAGTACATAAAGCGCTATAAGGATTATGGGTATGCTAACAATTTGAGTTAAAGTAAGTAAACCAATACCTATTTTATCTATGCCTTCAGAGAGGTAAATTTCCCAAAAAAGTGGATTGTCACGGAAGGGTTCTTCTATAACTGAGCGTAGTATAGAATACCACAGGATAAATTGCCAAAAGACAAAACCCGGGGTACGACTCTTGTTAAAAGCCCAAATCAGTACAAAAATAAGGAGAAGTCCTACTAAACCACCATAAAGCTGGGTTAAATGAACAGGGCCACGCAACAACTCTCCATTTTGAGAAAGGCAGTTATACCACTTTACCTGTGAACCTAGTGAGCAAGTCCCCGGGTAGGCAGCCCATAAATTTTCCCCAAAAAGAAATTTGCCAAAAGCTCCCCAAGTTTCTGTACCGGGTTCAGGCCATGTATAGCCAAATGGCCAAGGCCAATTTGTTAGGCGACCAGTGGTATCAGTTCCATTCATAAAATTACCTATACGTCCACCAATTATGCCAAAAGCACCTGCAGGAGTCATTACATCAAGATAAGCCCACATATTTAACTTGTTAATTGCACAGTAAATCCATGTAGCAATAACAATACCTAATATGCCACCGTGAATACTTATACCCCCTTGCCAAATTTTAAAGGCATCTACCCAGTTACCATTTTCCCCAAAAAAGGCACTAGGACTAGTAAGTACATAAACTAAACGTGCACCTATGAGACCAGCAATAACCAGATATACTACCATATCTAAAAATTTATCTACATCAAGACCACGTCTCTTTGCTGCAGAGGTAGCCCACCAAATACCCAAAAGTACACCACTAGCTATAAGAAAACCATACCAACGAATAGCTAAGGGGCCTATTTGAACTAAAATTGGATCCATATTTTCCTCGTTCCTTACAATTCAGAACAACTTTTTTCTAAAACAAGAGTTTGCTGCTCAAGTTGCCAACAGGACACCTAAAAATTCATCCCCATAGATGAACCTATGGGTATTCTTTTTAGGCAATCAAAGATAATCACTTCTGAATTTACCTATGTTTTTCATGAGAATGATTGTTAAACCTTACCAAGCAAAAGTGCTGTATTTTGTTTACCAAAAGCAGTGGTTTACTGTACTAATCCTTCCCACAGCACTACCTAATTATTACTCCTGCACGACTTTGGTTTGTTTTTGCCCCTACCCTACTGGACCTAAGCCAGTTATGACTACCCTACGCATTAATGGGCAAGCTTTGCCTTCACTAAATTAATAATGTCTGTTACAGTTCTTAAGTTAGCCAGCTCTTCATTATTTATTTGTAAATCATAATTGTCTTCTACAGACATAGCAATTTCAGCAGCAAGCAAAGAATCTACATCTAAGTCATCCATGAGGTTTGCTTCTAAGTTAATTTCTTCTGGCTCGAGTTGCAACCTATCTACTAGCAATGCTTTTATGGAATCAAAAATTTCTGCTTCACTCATAAAAATGAACCTATGAGGTGAGAAATCAATTATAAGAGGGTTTCAAAGAGCTTTTTCTAGATGGACTCGAGCAACTTGAGGCCTAATAGCACCTGTTTCAAGGTGCTTAGCATCATTAATACATTCTATTACTACGTTAGTGCCTTGAAACACCACACGACTAAGACTAGTGTGATGTAACAAAATACGTTTGCGCCACCTAGGATGCTCAACTCCTAAAAAATGGCTTATGAGCATTTGTATGGTACCAGAATGGGTAAAAGCCACTATGTTAATGTCATCATCTTTTGGTAAAGACTCGAGCCATTTAACAGCGCGTGTTCGTAACATCTCATAAGACTCTCCTTTAGGTGCACAACGTTTAAAGGTGTCTTGATACCAACGCTGCCAATGTTTGCTTTGTTTGTTTTCTTCTAAGGTGTTACCTTCAAAAATACCAAAGTTCAATTCTTTAAGTCTATCATCATAAATAATGCTTGCCTTGGGCAAGGCGATATTGGCAGTTTGTACAGCTCTAGTGAGTGGGCTGCTATAAACTAGATCAAAAACCTTACTAAAGAGGCGTAATCCAAGGGCTTCAGCTTGAGCTTTGCCTTTAGATGATAAAGGCAAGTCACTGTGGCCTTGAAAATAACCCTCGACATTCCAAGTAGTTAGACCGTGCCGAATAAGAGTTAAATGACGCATAGAATTGCTTTAAGTTTAACAAATAATTCTCATCAAATGGTGAGTTCAAGCTTGAAATTTTCTTAACACTATCCATATATGTTTACTGCACTACTTTCTACGTTTAAAAAGATACAGTGTTGAATTTTCTCTTACATCACGTATACTTATAAGCTCCCAACCTTTTGAACCAAGATAATTGAACCATACTATGAAAGCATTATCTGTATCAGAAATAAGCCTCCCCATGACTTTTTCTGCTAAAGGAAGTACTCCACCTGTAGCTAAAACTGTTTCCTCATTGGTTGTCCACTCTGCACGGAGTTCACCTTGCCAAGAAAAGGTAGAAAACTGAGCGTACTCCCACTGATCATTTTCTGCCCATGCTGCTGAGAAAAACAAGACAAAAACTAATAGGAACAAACTTTTCTTTTCTTTCATAATCACAATTTGACTACTATCAACCTATTAGCGTGGTATGGTGTTTAACTTATACTAATTAGTATTTTGTAGTAAGCTATGTATTTATTGTCTTATGATACTGTTGTCTAGTATGACTTTTATCAAATTATTTAAGAAATTGCTTTTGCTTGGTGTTGTTTACCTTTTACTTAGCATAACCAACGCACAAACAGCTTGCGAGGAAAGTGCTAAAGGTGTACCACCACCTATTACCTTAGAAAAAGTTGCTAGTGGCTTTGATACCCCTTTGCATGTTACTCACGCAGGAGACAATTCGGGGCGATTTTTTGTGGTTAATAAAAAGGGCACTATCCAAATTTCGCAAGATGGTCAGATACTCCCTAGACCCTTTCTGGATTTGTCACATAATTTAGCTTCAGACAACGAACAAGGACTTTTAAGTATAGCTTTTCATCCTAACTATACTGAAAATGGGCGTTTTTTTATTTTTTATACTCGTAAGGATCCTTTTTCGTCAGTTATCAGCGAGTTCCGTGTTGACCCTGAAGATCCTAATATTGCTCTAGAAGAAGAAATTATTATTCTTGAAGTCCCTCAGAGTGAGGCTTCTACCATGCACCGAGCAGGACAATTGCAATTTGGTCCAGATGGCTATTTATATGCTTCTTTAGGTGATGCAGGTTATTCTAACCTAGCACAGCGTTTGGACAATCTGAATGGCAAAATAATTCGCATTGATATTGATAGTACTGAGCCTTACAAGATTCCTGAAGACAATCCTTTTGTAGATAAAGAAGCTATGCCAGAGATTTGGGCTTATGGCTTTCGTAATCCTTGGCGCTTTACCTTTGATAGATGTAGTGGCAGACTTTTTACTGGTGATGTTGGTTCTACTCGCTATGAAGAAGTTAATTTAATTGAGCAAGGTGGTAACTATGGCTGGTTTTTTCTAGAAGCTAGTCGTTGCCGAGATAATCGCCTTGGCTACAAGTGTGGATCAGAACGTTTTAAGGCTCCCATTCATGAGTATGCTCACTTTCACATAGATCCTGAGGGTGGGTTAGCTGTAGTTGCAGGCTATGTTTATAGAGGCCAGCTCTATCCTAGCTTGCAAGGTCGTTACTTTTTTGCTGATATGACTGGACGCATTTGGACCTTAACTGAAAGAGAACAAAATGATATTTCAGGTAGCTACAAGTACTGGCACCTTGATGAGGTGTGGCAAGGTTACGGTTCATTAGTTTCTTTTGGTGAGGATGAAAACGGAGAATTATATATTGTAAATTTAAGTGATAAAACTCTTTACCAATTAAAAGTCAGAGCCCTAGACTTTGCTGAGGCTGACCTAATAGCTACTAATCTTCCCCAAAGCATTGTCTTAGCTGGCTGGGGAGAGGTAGAAGGTAAAAATGTTGGGCGTTGGAGTTTTGGAGAAAGTAGTACCATAACTTTCCATGTAGAGGAAGCTCAAAAGTTATGGCTCGAGCTAAATTTTAGCAACCCTTTTCCCAACCAAACTCTCACTGTAAAATTTAATGATAAAGAGATAGCAAAGTTTGAAGGTCTTAATGAAAATCAAGAGTTAACAAAAATTTTACCTTTAGAAGTTCAAGAAGGCACTAATCGAGTAGCTTTTCACTATAGAGATTGGAATGGTTATTTAACTATACTAGAAAGTGGAGATACACGCCCCTTGGCACTGAGGTTTAAGAGCTTGCAGTTTTTAGATAAAAAACCATAAAATTCTGCTAAACTACTTTGAATGTAAGGAGAAACTAATGAAAAAAGTACTATTGCTTGTAATAAGTCTGTGTTTAGGTAATGTTTGGGCGACAATTGGTGATGATGCAGCAAGTATTTTAGAACCCTTAAGTGATTACAACATTGAAGAAATTGATAATGGTTATAAAAGTGAGAGTGGTACTCTTTTTGCCTTTGAAGCACGTAGCGAAAAAGTTTATCGTGTTTATGGCGATGGAGTGCTTGATGAGGAAGGTATAGACTTTGTTTCTTCTTTATTAGCAGAAGCTTCAGGTTATGGTGAACAGGTTAAGGAACCTTTAGTAGAGTTTTTTGATGGGCCTGTAAGAGGGTTAAGTGGTGAAGGAACTATACCTTTGGATTTACAGCAGTATTTGCTCGAGCTAGAAATAGAAGGTGAAGAAGCACCTTATAAAGTGGCTTTTGCCATTAAACTGAATGAGATTCCCGGTGAACTTTTTCCTACTGCAAAACACAGTATTGGTCCCAAGGATGCTAAATATGTAATACGTGAATTTAGCGATTTACAATGCCCTTATTGTGGGCAATTTGCAGCTCAAGCAGTGCCTCTTATCAAAGAAGAGTTAATATCACGTGGAGATGTGCGTTTTGAGTTTCATCATTTCCCTCTAGTTAGTATTCATGCCAATGCCATGCCTTCTGCAGAAGCTAGTGAGTGTGTTACCTCTGCTAATGACGAGGAGGCTTTTTGGGCTTATCATGATGCCCTTTTTGAACGTCAACGTGCTTGGTCTGATTTAGACGATCCTACTGCTTACTTTGTACGCTTAGCTCAAGACCTAGATCTTAATACTGAAGGTGTCGAAACTTGTATTGAGAATCGTGATTATGCTGAAGAACTTCTAGAAGCCTATAAAGTGGCTGGTGAAGAATTAGGTTTACGTGGAACGCCTTCTATTTTTATAAATGGTTATAGATTAGATGACTATACAGAATTAGACAGCTATCTTGCAGTATTTGAACTAGTTGATGCCTTTTCAGAAGAAGCTCAATAAATGCATTTTATTCTTGCTGCAGTTCTTATTGCCACTGACCAACTTAGCAAGTTTTGGGTGGTAAAGACACTTACTTTTGGCGAACGTAATCCTATTGGTTTGGGTTTTAACTTAACTTATACTAAAAATACAGGTGCTGCCTTTGGTATACTACAAAACAGCACTTTGATTTTAGGGGGGCTTTCTGCGCTGGTTTCCCTTTTGCTAATCATCTACCTTGTTAGACAAGCTAAACGTATTCATTTTTTGCAACGTAGTGCTCTAACGCTAATTTTAGCTGGTGCACTTGGCAACATGATTGACCGCTTTCGCTTAGGCTATGTTGTTGATTTCATTGACTTTTATTTACCTAGCATAAATTTTGACTTTGCTGTTTTTAATGTTGCCGATAGCTGTGTGGTCATAGGTGCAGGATTATTGATGATAGCTAATTTTTTACCAAAGGGCAAGAGTATAAATAAAAATACCAGTGATGAAAACTCTATTCGTTCGCCACAAACAAACCCTCAAGAAACATAACTTGCATAATCAGTAGTCCGCGATTGTGATAAAGGATTCTCAATAAGAGGCCTATAGCTAAAATTTGTAGTAAAAATAATTCGTTCTACACGCAAATTTAATAAGTAGTCTAAAGTCTATTTAAAACCGACTTTTCGATTTTTTCTCCATTTTGCGGAGTACTGATAATATAAGTATCCTTTAGTGTCAGTTTTTATTGTCGATAAGCCTTTGAGGCTTAGTTCACATGATGTAGTGTCTAAGGCCCGTAAGCTTTTGGGCACTAAACGAGTAGGCCATGCTGGAACACTAGATCCCTTAGCAAGTGGGGTTTTGATACTTTTAACTGAAGACTCTACTAAGCTTTCTCCTTTTCTTAGTGTCTCTGAAAAGCATTACTTAGCTTGGGTGTCTTTTGGAGCAAGCACTCCCACACTAGATGCTGAAGGACCGATTGAAACTAGTAAAGATGCTTCACAGCTCACAAAAACTCAAATCGAGCAAACTATACCAACGTTCTTATCACTAAAGGAGCAATTTCCACCCAAATATTCAGCCATTAAGAAATCTGGGGTAAAAGCCTATGAAGCTGCTCGTAAAGGAGAATCTCTTAATTTACCTTCGAGGCCAGCACAGTACTTTCATATAAAGCTATTAGACTTTGCAGGAACTCGAGACAAATTACCCAAGTGCTTTAATCCCTCTGCAAGTGGGAATTGGCAGATTTCCCATAAGGGAGTGAAATTTGAGCTACCTCAGCCTTTAGGAAGTTTTCCTACAGCACTATTTTCTATGCGAGTACAAGCAGGTACTTATATTCGCTCTTTTGCTCGAGACCTAGGTAAAATGCTTAATTTACCCGCACATCTAAGTGGTTTGGTAAGAACTAAGGCTGGCAAAGGTAACTTAGAAGTAGCTATTAAACTGGAAGATATTACTATTAGCAAAGGTTTAGGCAATGTTCAATTACTTAGTTACCCTTTAATTCATTTAAATGATGACCAAGTAAGTAAGGTACGTCAAGGACAGCGTTTAGCATTAGATTTTAAAGAAAGGGCAAGTTTGGTTAATGCAAAAGGTGAATTAGTTGCTATTGCAGAACGAAAAGACAATAAAGTTAAACTGTTAAGAGTCTGGGGTTAGATTTGTGGTAAACTCTTAATTGAAGGTGCAAGATTTATTAATACATACTTTAACACTTAAAGAAAGGCAGGCCTGATTTTAATGAAAGTAAGGAAATATTATTTTTTTTGTTTATTAGGGATATTTTTGGTTGCTTGTAGCCAAAACTATCAAGTGAAACAACAGGATTTTTTTGTTGGAGAAAGTAAAGAGTTCATAATTGTCCCTGACGGGCTTAGTGTTCAAGATAGCGAAGATCGCTTAGTTGTTAGACTTGAAGTAGCTGAAGATGAAGATGACCCTGGAAAGCGTTTTGGGCAAGTCATTTTTAATTGGACAGGTTCTAGTACATTAAGTGGTACTGTTAACCTAAGCCTGCGTAAAGGAGATGGTGCTCCAAGCCAAACTCTTGATTGTGGTGGAACTTGCTCCACCTTAGAGGCTCCTATTGCAAGTAATAGTACCATTTATATTGACCCAGATGAAACAAGTCACAAAGCAACAACACCCAAAACAACAATGGTAGGACAGCTCTGTGTAGATATAGATGGTTGGAATTTATATATACCACCAGAATCAGCCCCTATTTACACCTTTAATAATCAACAATTTCCACTTACGCTTTGCCAACGTAATGCAGGGGAATCCGGTGCAGATATGACAGTTCTGCTAGATGGTCATAGTAGTACAGAAGGTGTTTTAGGTCAAACATTTCCATTTATAGTAGCTGTTGAGAACTTAGGGCCGCGACCTGCAGATGAGGTGAAATTAACAATAGAACTACCTAGAATTGTCAGGTTTGTAGAAGATCAAACAACTAAGTACAATTGTGAAGAACAGGATAATAGCTCGAGAAAAGTTGTTATATGTACAACAACAGAGAGAGTAGTTCCCGAAAGACGCTCATTACCCCTTATCTTGAAAGCTGTGAGGCGTAGTAAAAAGAATAAAACTTACAATGTCGAGGTTCTTGTGGAAATTATGCAAGAAGACTCTACGATTAAGGAAGTAGATCCAGATCCTTCCAACGATGAACTTATTCAGGAGATTAAAGTCACTCCGGTCATTCCTTAATAGTGCAGTGAACACCCAGTACTTCACCAAAAAATTTTGATGGGTAACAAATCCTTTTAGTTGCCCCTAGCCCCCTTATTAAAAGGGATTTAGGGGGCTAAAGAACCTTTCCCTAACATAATTAAATTAGTTTTTAGGTTTCGTTTCCCAATTACGGCTATTGCCAGCTTGGTCATAAACTGTTACTAAAACCGTATCAGCATAAGGCACATCAACTGTAAAAAACTTTTCTTTGGCTTCTGAGAATGATACATCTATGCCATTAACAACAATTCGGGCTAGAAGATTGTTGTCTCGAGCTACTCCCGAAACACTCATTTTGTCTTCACCTAAGCGACTAGGAGGAATTACCTTAACACTAGGTAAAGTGGCATCTATTTCAAGTTCATAGCGCATTGAACTTACACGACCACTTTTGTCTTCAACCTCTATGTCTGCTCCCCATTTTCCCTCACGTATAAAAGTAGGAGCAAAATCAAAACGAATTAATTTTTTATTGCGCTCACTTTTTAGGAGGTTGTCCCTAAGTAAATCACTACCGTTAACCCTAAGCGCACGAATACCTATATCATCTAAGGCATAGCCAGTTATAATTAGGTTATCACCACTTTTTACTGTTCCGTTTGTAGGGTTAGTAATGTTTATTATGGGCTCGAGCCCATCTCCACGTTTGATGCAAGAAGAAAGAAATAATGAAAGAAATAATATAGTGAACCAAACTCTTTCCATAATCAAAGTTTATAACTAGAATATTAAACTTGTAAGCAACAATAATCGCATTTAGAGTTCTTGTTAGCAGACCAGCAAAAATGTTAAATTACTATCATAAGAGATAAGAGGCACATTATCTGCCTAAAAACTCATAGGGAACATAATGAGGGGCTTTATCTTAAAAATAAGATGATCAGGAGAAGAATTATGAATAGATTAATTTTTACTACTACCTTAGCAATTTTTATTAGTTTAGCATGGGCTGAAGTAGACTCAGATACTTATGTTTATATGGCTTTTGGATCACCTCAAACCCTTGATCCTGAAGCTGCTTATGATTCTTCTTCGAGTGAAATAATTGGAAATGTTTATGAAACTCTCTATAGCTACAAACGTGAAAGCATTACAGAGTACGAACCCACTCTAGCAACTAGCTATGAGATCTCTGAAGATGGTCTTACCTATACTTATACTTTACGTGAAGGAGTAAAGTTTCACAGTGGTAATGACTTTAGCTGTAAAGATGTAGAGTACTCTATGGAGCGCATTCTGGTAATAAACGACCCTGAATCAGGAGTTTGGTTCCATGCTGAGGCCCTTTTAGGTAATGATGGTAGCAATGCCAATGACGATTCTAGTATTACTTGGGAAATAATTGATGGTGCTGTGGAATGTCTAGATGAATACACAGTGCAATTTAACTTACCCAAGGTTGACCCTGCTTTTTTTGTAAAGCTTTTATACACCAATGCTAGCATTGTTGATAGCCAGTGGGCCATCCAAAATGGTGAATGGGATGGTGCTGAGGATACTTGGCGTGACTGGGTAGGCATTGATCCTAGAGTAACAAGCTATTTACATGAAAACGCCAGTGGTACAGGAGCCTACAAACTAGTAAACTGGGATGGTAATGATGTTATAGCTGAACGTTTTGATGATTATTGGGGAGAAGCAGCTAGCATAAAAAATATCCAGATTCTAAGTGTAGACGAACTTTCCTCTCGTTTGCTTGCCCTACAAAATGGTGATGCTGATCGTATTGTTTTAGGTAGTGATGTTGACTGGACTACTTTGGAGAACCAAGTGCGTGGTTTAGAAGGAATAAAAATACATGAAGATCCTGCTTGGGCATCTCTAAGTGTGGGGGGAGTGCACTTGGTGCAAGAAGTAGTTACTGCAGAGAATGAAATTAATGTAGGCTCTGGACAACTTGATGGCAAAGGAATTCCTAGCAACTTCTTTGCAGACTTAGATGTGCGCCTTGGTTTTGCTTATAGTTTTGACTTACAGGAGTTTGCCGATGCTATGTTTTTAGGTAATGGTGTGGTATTAACAATGGCTTTACCCCCTTCGTTTTTAGGCTATGATCCAGAAGTGCCTACTTATCCTTACGATTCTGAAAAGGCTGAAGAACATTTCAGGAAAGCTTTTGATGGAGAGCTGTGGGAAAAAGGCTTTGAAATAACTATTAGCTATAATAGTGGTAATGAAACTCGTAGAACAGTTGCTGAAATTTTTAAGGCAAACATAGAGGATTTAAACTCTAAGTTTAAAGTTAATGTCAGGGGTGTAGATTGGCCCGAGTTCTTAACAGAACGCCATGCCAACAAGTTGCCAGTAAATATAGTTAGTTGGGGGGCCGATTACGCTGACCCTGACAATTTTATCCATGTTTTCTACCACTCTCAAGGTTACTATGGGCAAAGGATAAGCTTCGAAGATGAAGATATTGATAGTTACATTGAGCAAGCTCGCAGTACTAACGATCTTGAAGAACGCGCTAGTCTTTATAGTGCTATTGCCCATCGCGCTTATGAGTTGGCTCCTATTATCGTTTATCCTACAGCTCGAGTCTTTATGGTTACTAGAGATAGTTTAGAAGGCGTCTACTATAATCCTATGGTGAGACACTACTATTTATGGAAAAATATTTCCAAAAATTAGGACTGAGCATCTGATAATAAACACTTGTAAGTTTTTGTTGGAATTAAACTATTAGGTAGTAAATAGTAGTTAAAAGTTATTAGGGTCTTACTATGCTAACTCTTCTAGGCTCTAAATTACTCCAAAGGTATTTACAAAAACTTCCACACACTGTATTAAGGTATATTGAATTAGGCTTGATTCCAAGCTAAGACTAGGTCGTTAAATTAATATGAAACCAGTGATTCTCTGTGTAGACGATGAAAAGATGGTACTTGTAGGATTACAAGAACAACTTAGGCATAGTTTCGCAAATGAATATGATATTGAGGTTGCCGAAAGTGGCGAAGAAGCTTTAGAGCTTCTTCAAGAACTGCAAGAAGATAAAATACCTTTGCCTGTAGTTATATCTGATCAAATAATGCCTAATATGAAAGGGCATGAGCTTTTAAGGGAAATTCATAAACAAAGCCCTTTGACTCGTACCATTTTGCTGACAGCACAAGCTGATGGAGCAGCAGTAGGCCAAGCAGTCAATGAAGCTAAACTTTATCGTTATATTGCAAAACCTTGGGACTCTACAGACTTAAAACTCACCGTAAATGAAGCGGCACGTAGCTTTTTTCAAGCAGAAAAAGTTGAGCAGCAACGCCAAGAGCTTATAAATCTAAATGCCAGTTTAGAAGAAAAAGTCAGGAAGCGTACTGCTGAACTTGCTGAGGCTACTAAAGAAGCTCGAGCTGCCAATGAAGCTAAAGGTACATTTCTTGCCACCATGAGCCACGAAATTCGCACACCAATGAATGCTATTATTGGCATGACTGGCTTACTGTTAGAAACACTGCTTGATAAAGAGCAACGTGATTATGTTGAAACCATAAGAAGCAGTAGTGAAACCCTTTTAGGAATCATAAATAACATACTAGACTTTTCTAAGGTTGAAGTAGGTAAGGTTGAACTAGAGCAGGTACCTTTTAATTTGCGTGAGTGTATAGAAAGCGCTCTTGATTTAGTTTCTACTAAAGCGGCTACAAAGGATTTAGAGCTTGCTTATCATTATGATTCTAGGGTACCTGAAACTATAATTGGTGACATAACTCGTACTCGTCAAATTCTTTTAAATCTTTTAAGCAATGCCGTTAAATTTACTGAAAAGGGAGAGGTAGTAGTATTTGTTGAAAGCAGACCTAAAAATGATCAGGTAGAGATTTGCTTTAAAGTGCAAGATACAGGTATTGGTATTGCACAAGATCGTTTGGATATTCTTTTTCAAGCATTTACTCAGGTGGATGCCTCAACCACACGTAAGTACGGTGGTACAGGCCTAGGACTAGCTATAAGTAAACAACTAAGCGAAATGATGGGTGGCAGTATGTGGATAGAAAGTGAATTAAGCAAAGGGTCAACTTTTTACTTCACAATCTTAGCACAGGAAAGCCATGACCTCCCTAGGCTAAGAGAGGAAACACCTGAGCTTCATGGTAAATATGCACTAATTGTAGATGACAATGCCACCAACCGTAAGATTATTAGTGAGCAAATTAAGAAGTGGGGCATGTTAAGTCAGGAGTCTGCTAGTCCACTAGAAGGGCTTAAGTGCTTGGACAAAAGCAATTTTGATATTGTACTAGTAGACATGAATATGCCTGAAATGGATGGGATAGGCTTTGCAAAAGCTGTACGCAAAGGTGGATTCCAATTACCAATGGTTTTACTTAGCTCCTTTATAAATTTAAGCGAAGAAGAAAAAGCTATTTTTCAGGTTAGTCTAACCAAACCAATTAAAGCTAAACAGTTGCAGGATACCTTACTCGAGATACTTACAGGTATCCCTCATAAGAATGTCAACCGTGCTAATCTTTCTGAAGAATATAAACTTGCAGAGCTTTGGCCTTTGCGTTTGCTAGTAGTTGAAGACAATATTATTAATCAAAAAGTTTCCTTAAAGCTTTTAGAGCATTTGGGTTATCGTGCAGATGTAGCTAGTAATGGTCTTGAAGCTATTGAAGCTATTAAAAAGGTTCACTATGATGTAGTTTTTATGGATATGCAAATGCCTGAAATGGATGGTATTTCAGCTACACAGCACATTCGTACTAAGGAGACATATCAACCCTATATAGTTGCTATGACGGCTAACATTTTGCAAAGTGATCGTGAGAATTGTCTAGCAGCAGGTATGAATGATTACGTTGCTAAACCTATACGCCTAGAAGAGTTAAAAGAAGCAATTATGCGCGCTAATCAATTTAATTTGGCTAAAAAGGCAAATAGCAAGGACTTAGAGGCTAAGGATAAAACTATAGCTGAGCAGGTGAATGATCAAGATTACAATAAGCCTCAAGCAACGTCAGAACTACCAGTTCTTGATATTTCTATGCTAGAAGAGTTGCAGGCCTACAGTACTCAAGATGAAAATAGTTCAGATGTTATAGTAAATTTAATAGAGCTATTTTTAAAAGAAGCGCCTCAACAAATTGAGAAAATAAAACTAGCTGTAGCCAGCAGCAATAATAAAGAGCTTTATAGCAGTGCTCATAGTCTAAAGGGTAATAGTGCTGCTTTAGGAGCAAAGGAATTTCCCGAAATTTGTCAGAGACTCGAGCGTATGGGAAGACAACAAAATTTAGAAGGGGCAGCAGAGGTTTTAACTGAGGTTCAAGTAGCTTTTGAAAGGATGACAAAAGCTTTTGAAGAAGTTCTTCAAAAGTACAAGCTCAAAAGCTCCCCTCTAAAAGATCAATTTGGCATTAATAAGCCTTTGATTAAAACCTCTGTAAATCAAAGTAGAAATTCGTTTATTGATCTAGGAACCATTGATGAATTACGCAACTATCAAAGCACCCAAGGTCCTGATTTAATTGGTGAACTCACTCGCATTTTCTTAGAGGAAGTGCCTGAACAACTTAGCCTAATGCGTCAGGCTATTTCTGAGAATAGCTCTCAAAATCTGTGTTGGAATGCACAAGGTTTAAAAATTCAGAGTGAGACTATAGGCGCAAAACCTTTAGCAGAGATTTGTGAGGTGCTCGAGCAACTAGGTAACAAAGAGGATTTAAAAACAGCAGCAACAACTTTAACTCAAGCGGAAGCCATATTTGCAAAAACAAAAAAAGAATTAAAAGCTTTGATGAATAGTTAGACAATTATGCGATGGCATCTTTAATGCTATCCTTTTAAAGCAGGCAAGATAATTAATGGAAGTGTAATTATTAAATTATGTTAATAAATCAAGAAACAAATACTGAACAAAATATTAGCGCTCTAGAAGAAAAAGCTCGAGAGCAACTACACAGCGATGTTCGCTATCTGAGTACCAAGCTGGGTGAGATAATTCTTGATTTAGAGGGAAAAGAAATCTACCATCTAGTGGAAGAAGAAATACGCCAATTAACCAAGCAACTTCGTAAATTAGAAGAGCAAGGCTCCCCAGAATTAGGTGTTAAGCGTAGAGAACTGCAAAACAAACTCGAGCAACTAAGCCCAAGCGAATCCCAAAAGCTTTTGCGTGCTTTCATGCTTTACTTTCAGTTAGTTAACCTTGCCGAGGAATTGCACCGCGTGCGCGTCAACAGCTTGCGTGAAGGTGAAGCTACTCCTGAAAAGGCACGTAATGAATCTATAGCAGCAGCAATAAAAAGCTCAAGGATGATGGTTGGTCTTTTGAAGAAGTTCTTAAACTTATTGGTAGTTTAGACATTCAGTTAACCTTAACAGCTCATCCCACAGAGGTTAAACGGCAAACTGTTAGGATTAAGCTCGAGCGCATTGCTAACAACTTACAGCTTTTAAATGGATTGGGTCTTTCACCTTCAGAAGAACGCTACAGTGAAGAAGCAATACATGCTCACATTGCCACCTTGTGGCGCACTCAAGAGCTTTTCTCTAAAAAGCCTACTGTACGTG
>CBDCWW010000018.1:0-289538 GCA_965223585.1 Trueperaceae bacterium | reverse complement strand
CCCTAATACCATAAAAATAGGATTAGCAGAGCTTGACGATGAGCAAATCTTGTCCCAAACTAGAATTCGCCAAGAAGGTGGAGGACGTAAGTCTGTCATTGAAAATAACCAAGAGCTTGAGTTAGCTTTCTTGCAAATTATTGATCAATATACTGCTGGCTCACCCATGGATCAAAAGATCAAATGGACCTATTTAAACCAGCGTGAATTAACTCAGTTTCTAAAAGAGCAAGGCTTTCAGATAAGTGAAAAACTGGTGGTTCAACTGCTTGAAAAACACAAATTTCGTAAACGTAAGGCAAAGAAAGTGATGAGTGCTAAGGAGTGCATAGATCGTGATGATCAATTCAAGAATATTGCTAAATTAAAAGAAGATTATCAAACTGCTAGACAACCAGTTATTAGCATGGACAGTAAAAAAAAGAGCCTATAGGTGCTTTGTATAGAAACGGTAAAGTGTATAGCCAACAAGCAATAAAAGTTTATGATCATGATTTCTACTCTTTGGCTGAGGCAATAGCTATTCCTCATGGCATTTATGATTTAAGGTATAATCTTGGCTACATAACCATTAATACCAGTCATGACACCAGCGAGTTTGCTTGTGACTGTGTTCGTTTATGGTGGCAAAATCACGCAATTAAACTCTATGCTCACAGCAAAAAATTGCTAATATTGTGTGACTGTGGAGGTAGCAATAATTCTCGACACTACATATTCAAAGAAGCACTACAAAATCTTGCCAATGACCTTGGTTTATCCATACGTATAGCACATTATCCACCCTATAGTTCCAAGTATAATCCTATAGAACATCGTTTATTCCCTCATGTAACTCGTGCTTGCCAAGGAGTTATACTAGATTCCGTGGAAATCCTCAAGATGCTTATATCTAGAACAGAAACTAAAACAGGACTTAAGGTTTTTGTAAATGTCATAGATAAGCACTATAAGAAAGGGCAAAAAGCTGATGAAAATTTCAAACAGGCAATGCCCATTGTTTTTGATGATTTTTTACCATCTTGGAATTACACTGCTGTTCCCCAATAATTTTGAAATGCTCAAGTTATTTCGCCGACGATCCTACTGTGCGCACCATCTCAAAAGAAAAAGTCCTTTTTGATTATATATTTAAAAAACTGTTCTTATAAGAAATCCTTGATGGACTCTGCGTCAATGTAAGAAAGGAAATAAAGTGAACTAATTGATGTTAGCCCTTGTGAAAGCTATTCTTTACCTAGGTGCTATTTTACTTATTGGTTCTGGTGCATTTATACATTTTATTTACCCTAAACCTTTAGCCAAAGTGCACTTGCTTGTGGGAGCAGTGCTGGGAGCATTTTTACTTCTTCTTGCTAGCGATCTAGACATAGTATTTACTATAAATAAAGTACTGGGATTTATAGATAAGGATCTTTTGCTTGAATACTTAAGTTCAACCCGCCACGGCAGCGCAATTTTACTACGCATTCAACTAATCATTCTGCTGTTAGGTATTGTAATTCTGGCTTGTCAAATTACTAATATCTGGTGGCGATTTTTTACAGGTGCTATCTATTTGCCAATTAGTTTAGCCCTCCTAGCCACTTTTAGTTGGACATCACATGCTACAACGATGGGCGGTGCTATACCTATGATAGCTGACCTTGTTCACTTTAGCGCTGCTGCTTTTTGGGGAGGTTCCCTTTTTTACTTTGCATTACTACCCCTTTGGCAAAATAAAACTCCTGCTTCAGTACAGGCATTAAAAAATCTCTCTTATCTTGGATTAGGTAGCGTAGCAGCACTTTTCACCACAGGCATTTATGCTGGTGCTTTGCATATTAATAGCTCCGAAATATTGATCGGTTCTTTATATGGACGAGTGCTTATTCTTAAAATAATGTTTGTTCTAATAATAGTTGCTGTTGCAGGAGTAAACCGTTTTTACTTAATGCCAAGGCTTATTCATAAAGATGATACTTTACTGATACGTGATTTTATTAGGATTGAAGCCGCCCTATTATTAGGAGTACTCATTGCTACAGGCATATTAACCACTAGCCCTTTACCACATGATTGAAAGGTACAATGACCTATAACCCTATTACTGAGCAACCTAAAGGTTTTGACCTTCTAAAATTACCCTTCTTACGTCAGTTTATACGCTGGAAATATGCTCGCTTTGTTTTTCAGCTGCCACTGCTCATTTTAGCCATCTTTGTGCTAGTTGATGGTTTTACAGGGCGGCAAATTGCCCCTCGCAATGTTGCTACTACTAGTGTGTGGTTGCACTACCGTGGTTTAGTTGTGTTAGCTCTAGCTTTAGTTGGTAATGCTTTTTGTGCTGCTTGTCCTCTTATGTTAACCAGAGGTCCTAGCAAGTTACTTGCTAAACTCATATCTCGTCAACTGCACTTTCCTAAGGTGCTTAAGAACAAGTATTTTGTGTTAGCTTTTTTGCTGGTTTACTTTTTCAGCTATGAATACTTTGATCTTTGGGAGAGTCCTTACTTAACAGCTTGGTTAGCAGTAGGTTACTTTACAGCAGCATTAGTAGTGGACACTCTTTTTCCTGCTGGCACTTTCTGCCGTTATGCTTGTCCTTTGGGCAACTTTAACTTTGTACTTTCCTCTGCTTCACCAACACAGATTACTGCTATTGATTACAATACTTGCCATAGTTGTGAGGAAAAGCCCTGTTTGCATGGGCGGGAGAGCTTTACTGAAAATAAAAGGCCTAGTGATGTGGCCTTTATTCCTTTAGCAGAAATCAAGAACCCTAATGGTAAAGGTTATTTCCCCGGCTGTGAAACAGATCTTTTTGTGCCCACCATACAATCTAATATGGATTGCACCAACTGTTTTAACTGTGTGAGAGCTTGCCCCTATGATAATGTGGCCTTTAGGTTACGTTCACCTACATGGGAATTAGTAAAGGGGCCTTGGGCTAAACGAGGTCGTCTAGCAGTAATGCTTATGGGTGTGTTATTGACATTTTATGGTCTTATGAATGCCCTAGGCATGATAGGCCCTTTCTTTTTGTTAGCTGCTTGGTTAGCAAGGGCACTAAACACTCAGTCTGAAGCACTTGTCCTTGGTATCTTCTTCGTTTCTACTGCTTTTTTAGGTTTAAGTATTACTGCTCTAGCAGCATATCTTGCTGACTTGTTAGGGCAGGGCAAAGCCGATGTCAAAACTGCTTTCATACGTTGGGGCTATGTAGCTGTAGTGCTTGGAATAGGCTTTTGGGTAGCTCATTATCTGTTTCATTTCCTTACAGGAGCGCTTAGCATTATTCCGGTTTTCGAGCACTTTTTTTACTACCGTGGTTTTGATGTAAACCCCCATTGGCAGTTTTCTAAAATGATACCTATCTCTTGGCTTTTTCCTATTAATGCAAGCATTACAGGCATATATACTTTACTAGCTCTTTATGTGACTGCACGTATTGCGGTAAGAGATTTTGGTAGACGTGGAGTACTGGCTATGTGGCCTATGCTAATTTATGTGCTAACCTTTGCAGCTATAGCACTAGTTGTGTTAGCGCAACCAATGGAGATGCGTGGAACTATTCTAGGGTTAGGCGAGGGACACTAATTAAGATAATGGATTGAGGGTGAGGAAGTGGCTAAGTGCTTTTCAAGGAACAAATAGAGCAGTATAGAAATTTAACTAAGTAATTTGCAAAAATGAAACAACTCTATGTTGTCTAGAGAAGAGAAATATAGCGGATAAGAAAGAAGCTAGAAGCAGTAATAACAATTCCAATAAAGTACCTCTGAAAAAACCATCTATTTCCATCACATACATAATTCATGAGATTTGAAGGTAAAAAACAGAAATCAACTTAGGGAGATTAGCTTCTTAGGAAAAGGTAAAAACTCATATACTTTTAGTTGATATGGGTAGGCCTTATAAAACACTAAAGTTGCAACATACTGTTAAAGAACTGAAAACTCACTATCAAAAATGTCGTGATGCTGTTGAGAGTAGACGCACACAGGTTATCTGGCTACTTGCGGAAGGGAAAAAACATCACGAAGTAAAGATACTAACGGCATACTCAGATTGGAGTGTGCGGGACATTATTGCCAGATATAACAAAAAAGGATTACAAGGGCTTAAAAGTCAGTATGGGGGTAGTTGCGGGGCTCCAACAATGTTAAGCAAACAAGAACAGTTATTGCTTGATAAAGCTTTGGAAAGTGATCCCATTGATGGAGGGAGATGGAATGGGCGGAAAGTGGTGGCATGGATAAAAGAAAATCTAGACAAAGAAATCAGCTTAAGTAGTTGCTATAATTACTTACACAAATTAAATTTTGGCCTAAAGCATCCTCGCCCTAGGCATAAACTGGCAAACCTTGCAGAGCAAGAAGAGTTCAAAAAAATCGTTTACCTGAACGATTAATTCAGGTGAGGCAAAATTACCCAAAGGTTGAACTGTGGGCATTTGATGAACACCGCCTAGGATTAAAACCAATCATAAAACGTAAATGGACAAAAAAAGGGATAACTCCTATAGCAACAGTGCATCATCGTTATGAGTGGTTATATCTATATGCATTTGTATTTCCTCAGACAGGGAAAACACATTGGTACATAATGCCAAGAGTAGGAGTAGATATATATGACATAGTGATAAAAGAGTTTGCGGCAGATGTAAGAGCATCAAAGAATAAAGGAATAATAGTGGTACTAGATCAAGCGGGATGGCACAGCAAAAAGGAATTACCAGCAGGGATAGAATTAGAATTTCTACCAAGCTACTCACCAGAGTTGCAACCAGCAGAAAGGTTGTGGGAACTTACGGATGATCCTTTAGTAAATAAATATTTTGAAACAATTGATGATTTAGAAGCGGCTCTAAAAAAGAGTTGTGAAGATTTAATGCAAAAACCCGATTTAATTAGCCAGCAAACGCTATTTCACTGGTGGCCAATTTTTTAGAGTAAAAGAGGTTCTTTATTGGAATTGTTATAAGATTGTACTTATATAGGGAATATTATGAGATCGCTCCGTACTAAAATTGTTCTAGCCTTACTTTTTAGTAGCTTCTTTGCTGTAGTTTGTGTAGGTTTGATTGCACGTTATATGGTTTACCGTCAGTTCAATCAACAAGTGGTTGAGCAGGCATTTGCAAACTTTCAAGTGGATGCTCGAGCCTATTATGAACGCTATGGCTCATGGGAAAAAGCCCTTGAAAGCCAAAGCTTTCCTTCCTTTACTAGGGAGCAACGTTGGGCTGAACAACGCAATAACTTACCACCTATCCCACCACCCCCACACTCTAATACTCCATCTTTCAATAGATCACCTCCGCCTCCTAATGCTCCACCTTTTAATAGACCACCTCCACCTCCCAATGCTCCGCCTTTCAATAGACCGCCTTCACCTCCCAATGCTCCGCCTTTCAATAGACCGCCTCCACCTCCCAATGCTCCGCCTTTCAATAGACCGCCTCCAACAAATGCTTTTGTAGCTCCTATAGCTCCAGCACCTATGAGCTTCATACTTGTTGATGGAAATGGTGTCATTGTTTTACCTTCATCAGTTGCTGGTGAGCTTGCAAGAGGACGCTGGCGAAACAAAGCCTTAAAGCTCGAGTCAGATGGTATTGTGATTGCTTATGCACTGCCCGATGGTGAGGTAATATTAACGCCACAAGACAAAGCTTACCTGACCGCCTTAGGAATCGCCTTTCGATATGCCTTGCTCATAACTGTGCCACTGGTAACTTTCCTAGGCTTCTTCTTTGCTGAGCAGTTTACCCATCCACTTAAACGCTTGATTAAAGCAACTCAAGCCATGGCACAAGGTAACCTCAAACAAAAAGTGAAGGTGCGCACTAAAGATGAGATTGGTTCTTTGGGAAAAAGCTTTAACCAAATGAGTAATGACTTATCAATAGCCTATAGAGAGTTAGAGCAAGCCAAGGAAGCTGCAGAAGTAGCTAATCGTGCTAAAAGCACCTTTTTAGCTAATATGAGCCATGAACTACGTACACCGCTAAATGCCATAATCGGGTTTTCCCAGCTGATGGGGCACAACCGTGATCTCGACAAGAAGCAAGTTGAAAACCTTGCCATTATCCAGCACAGCGGCGAACATCTTTTGCAAATTATTAATAATGTGCTTTCAATGGCAAAAATTGAGGTTGGGAAATATAATGTAAACAAAAAAAGCTTCGAGGTGAGGCACTTTGTCAACAATTTGATTGCTATGTTTGAATTAAGTGCTAAGGAAAAGAGCCTACGCTTTGAAATTGATATCACCTCAGAAGTGCCCCAATATGTGGTAAGTGATGAGAATATACTACGACAAGTGCTTGTGAACTTAATTAGTAATGCCATCAAATTCACTGATGAAGGCGGCATCAACCTTCTATTAGACTACAGGGACGGTATGAATATCTATTTTGAAGTGGTAGATACTGGGCAAGGTATCGTGTCTGAAGAGTTGCCCAGACTTTTTGAAGCCTTTGAGCAAACTGAAAGTGGACGCCAAAGCAAAGCAGGTACAGGTCTTGGCCTTAATCTAAGTAAGCATTTTGCTGCGCGTTTGGGTGGTGAACTTAAGGTAAAAAGTACTTTGGGCGAAGGGACAGCCTTTGCTTTTGAGATACCTGCTAAAGTAGGCCAAGAAGCTCCCCAGCAAGATCAGCAAAAGCGGGTAATTAGCCTTGCTCCCTCGAGCCCCAAAGCCACCATTCTGGTTGCTGATGATAAGTTAGAGAACCGTAAGTTGCTTTGTACTCTTTTGGAAAACGTAGGACTAGTTCTCTATGAAGCTGCCGATGGCAAAGAGGCCTTAGAGTGCTGGCGCAATGTTAAGCCTGAGTTTATATGGATGGATCTGCGTATGCCTGTTATGAACGGATTTGAGGCGACAAAACATATCAGGAGCGAAGCACGTGAGCAAGGTGTTGAGGTTAAGATTGTAGCTCTTACAGCCAGTGTTTTTAAAGAAGATGAGGACATGGTGCTTGCCCAAGAATTTGATGGCTTTGTGCGCAAGCCCTATAAAGAAAGCCAAATTTTCTTAATGCTTGCCAAGCACTTAGGGCTTAGCTATTTATATGAAGAGGATGAAACTATAAAACCAGTTGCAAATAACAATGCTATAAAACCTGAAGATCTTCATATCTTTTCACAGGATTTGCGTAACGCAATGCAAAATGCCTGCTATGCTGCTGATACTGCTAAGTTAGAAGAGCTAATCAATGAACTTAAAATTGAGCAAGCTGACCTTGCAGAGAGTTTACGAGAGCTAGTCAACAATTTTGAATATGACAAACTCGAGTACCTTCTTACTACAACCGATGAGATATCACTAACCTCATGAGCAGTGCCCAAGCTGACATTGTAATTGTAGATGATGTGCCTGCTAACCTTAAAGTACTGAGTTCCTTGCTTAGTTCTCAGGCCTACAAGGTGCGTCCTGTCACTACAGGCGCTCAAGCCTTGAGGGCTGTGGAATCAGCCCTACCAGATCTGATCCTGTTGGATATTCGGATGCCTGAGATGGATGGTTATGAGGTTTGTCGTCACCTTAAATCCGATCCAAAAACTATGCAGATACCAGTTATATTTATTAGTGCAGCAGATGATATTGACACGAAGGTTAAAGGCTTTGAGTTAGGTGCAGTTGATTATATTACTAAGCCCTTTCAAGATGCAGAAGTCTTGGCTAGGGTTGATACACATATAAACCTATTCCGCTTGCGTCACAAGCTTAATCAGAAGATTGTTGCTCTCGAGCAAGCAAATACCCGCATCAAAGAACTCAGCATTCGTGATGAACTCACTGGATTATATAATCGCCGTCATTTTAATGAACAAGCAATCCAATTTTTCAATAGTGCCAAACGCTATAAAAAGCACTTAAGTTTGATGATAGGAGATATTGACTTTTTCAAATATGTCAATGACACTTTTTCTCATGCGGTTGGTGATGAAGTTCTAAAAATTGTTGCCCATCTCTTGTCTGACAAACGCCGTAAAGCAGATATTATTTCGCGTTATGGTGGCGAGGAGTTTGTGGTTATATTTCCAGAAACCTCAATAGTAGACGCTGTACAAGTCTGCGAGACAATGCGCAAAAGAATTGAAACCTACTTTTGGCATGAAATTGTATCTGAACTTAAAATCACCATGAGCATGGGCTTGTGTGCCGATACTAGTTTAGAAAGTGTTGAAAGTATGCTTAAACAAGCAGACAAAAAACTTTACAATGCTAAAGCTGCTGGGCGCAATAATTTACAATATTAAGCAGGGGTGTATAAAGTTTTTGTGAGTATCCCTAGAGTAATTAGTGCCTAGAGGAAGTTAGAATTTAGTAGTTAGTAGATAGCATAATGGAACCCTACTAAGTTCTAACTACTGGTTTAAATTCCAGCAAAGTTTCACTAGTATTTATGTTTATGTGCTTAAAAATTAAACGCTCCCACAACACCGATCAGGGCAATTAGCAGCAAAAACACGCCCTTCAACAAGTGCTACTCCCACAGGCGTAAATAGGCCCATACGTTCAGGTACAGCAGTTTGCAAATATACTGCCCCAAGAGGACGTTGTCCCACAGGTATAAGTTCAACTACTTCAAATTCTGGCACGCTCACTGCTGCAACAGCATCCCTACCGGGCAAGGGCACAAAAAAAATATCATCGGTATTACCAAAAGTACCAGCAATAGGGCTCGAGCCTTTGGGGAACTCTACATTTTTTATAGGTTGTGTTAGTGTAGTTGCAGTATCTATAATGCTTAGACTAGCAGAGCCTCGACAAATCACGATGCCATAACGACCATCAGCGGTAAATTCACTGCTCACTGGAATTTCGCCTAGACCAGCTAATTGGTTTAAACGAGCTACTTCCTTGGGTTTTTCGGGGTTGCTTAAGTCAAAGATGGATTCGCTCCCTTTATCAAGAGCATTTTCTACCGTGGCATTTTCAACAAATAGATAATTGCTAGTAGGGGAAACGGTGCCCATGTAGGGCTCGAGCGGCAAACCATAAAAAGCCTTCATGGGTTCTGTAGAAACTATCTCGAAGGGGTCTAAACGCAAAGTAGTAAGGGTATCTCCACCACGATCAGGTATATAAGCATAAAGGCCATCAGCAGTTATACTCATATCACAAGGTTGTGCCCCTTGGTAATGGTAAATTTCGGCCACTACCTGCCCGAAATCACTAGCCTCGGGGTCAGCAGAGATTTTTAAGAACTTATCAGCATAGCGTGCGGAAACAATCAAAAAGTTCCCACTGGGAGTAAGCTCAGTGTAGTTTTGTGAGGAGTCAGTTGGCAATTCGAGCAACTGCTCACCTGTTGAAAGCCTATAAGCTTGTACTGATTCATTTGCTCCTCCCGGTGCGCCTGTCCATATTATGTCTCGAGCAAAATCCCAGCGGCTAGCAGGAAAGCTGTAGCTAGTTGGGAAGGGTAATGTTTTAATCAGTTGCAAATTAACAGAATCAATTAGGCTAATGGAAGGGTCAACGCCAGCCTCGGCATTTCCAGCATTAGATACCACTATTAGGTCTTGAATTTTTGCTTCTGCCCAAGAAGTTTGCCATGGCTGTAAAGCTAGGGCACCAGCCCCTAGAGCAGAAAGCTTAAGAAAAGTACGTCTCTTCATAACTGAACTCCTTAGTTCTAAGTATAAAGTGCTTCCGCTTCTAGTATGTGTGCTAATGATATTTTCTATCAAACGATATTCATAGGGGTTCAAAATCATTACTACATGTGCAGGACTACCAGAATTCTAGTAGGGCTTCACTACGTTATCTATTACCTACTAACTTCTAACTTCCTCTCGACACTAATTACTTCAAGGGTATTCATAGATGCACTCCTGCTTAACCATCAATCATATTAGCTTCTAAAAACCTTTGTATCTCAGGAATAATGCCCACCCTCCATCTTATACCAGTATCTACGGGAGGAGCACTGGGATCAAATCCTTCAGGACGTTCCTGAAGACCCATAGCTTCTAAAGTTAAATTGATAGAATTCTCTGACATCTGAAATAGCCTACCTAGATCAGCAGCGCTAAAAAGTACTTCGTTGTTTTGTATATTCATTTAGTCAATACTCCGTCACTCACCAAGCATTTTAATAATGTGTTTAGCAAGATATTCTTGATTTCACGGTGCCTAGGTACAGGTTGCGAGACTTTTGTATTAGGATTTTGATACCAGTCATGATTGCCACCATGCCGAACTAACTTACAGCCCATTTTCTCAAGCTGCTTGATTAAATCACACCTTTTCACGCAACTTCGAGGTCAGCAACACGACGAACATTAGGAACACTCCCACCACTCAGATCTTGATAAATGTCAGCAAGGTTGTCTCTTAATTCTTCTTCAGTTTCACCTTGCGTCCAATAATCAGGGTATTCTTCTAAATATCCCAACCACATATCCTCATCTTGCCAATAAACATACTTCTGCTTCATCACGTCACTTCCTAATCAAGTTAAAATACTATCATATTGTCAGCTATATGAAGACTAAGAAACATTATCTAAAATTTGAGATCAATTATACCTACCACACGGTCTAGGATCGCTCGAGCAACCTCGAGCTTAGGCATAAGTGGCAATACATCCTGCTCGCCTTCTGGGGTAACAACAGTGATCTGATTGTTATCACTACCAAAAACGCTACCTTCTTGAGTAGGATAGTTAAGGCAGATAAAATCCATATTTTTATTTCGTGCCTTTTCAGCAGCCCGTTCTATACCTTGATGAGTTTCCATAGCAAAACCAACTACTATTTGTTTATCTTTATTAATAGTTAAGGTTTGCAAAATGTCTGGCGTACGCACTAATTCCAAAGTCTGCCTCTCCCCTATTTTAGCTTGTTTTTCTGATTTTATTTCTGCTGCTTGCCAATCAGCTACTGCAGCGGTCATAACTACAACATCCGCAGCTGGAAAATTGAGTTCCATTTTTTCAAGCATTTCTTGAGAATTCTCAACTTTAATATGATGTATATGACCTACATAGTTAGGCAACTTTAACGTAGTAGGCCCGCTTACTAAAGTTACTATAGCACCTCGAGCTTTAGCAATTTCGGCTACAGCAAAGCCCATTTTACCGCTGCTAGGATTAGAGATAAAACGAACTGGATCTAAATACTCACGGGTTGGGCCAGCAGAAACAAGTACCCGTTTACCAACTAAATCTTCTTTGCTAAGTACGTAAGGAAGGGAAGCCGCTATGTTTTCAGGCTCGAGCATCCTCCCCTCGCCCTCACCTTCACTCTTAGTTGCTAAAGTACCAGAGGTAGGACCTAAAAAACTATGGCCTAAAGTTTTTGCGAGTTTACGTACGTTACCTTGTACAGCTTTATTTTTCCACATAACTGTATTCATTGCTGGACACCAAATAACTTTGGGTACACCAGCTAAGATAAGTGCAGAAATAACATCGTCACCCCTACCACTGGCTGCTCTTGCTAAGGAATCGGCAGTTGCTGGGGCAATTATTAATATGTTTGCCCAGTTGGCTAGCTCGAGGTGTCTAACTCGTCCATCAGCTTTGAACCATGCCTCACGATCGAAAACCTCACTACCAGCAGCTACAGCTAAAGAAAGCTTAGTTATAAAGTGGTAGGCATCGTCAGTGGCAACAACTTTCACCTCATGTCCAGCTTCCTGCAATCTACGTACAAGCGAAGGGGTTTTAAGTGCAGCTACACCACCAGAGGCAGCCACAATGACTTTATGAGACTCTAAAAAAGTTTTTCGAGACATTTGTATTTAAGAATCGTAAAGTTGTATTTCAATACAACCTTAAAGCAGGATATTTTTGAGCGACCAAGAGATGAAGTTCCCGTCTCTAAGCATTTTCTGTAATAGCTGAGACCTGCTTAATAAGTAGATAGCATAGTGATAAAAAAGCAGAAAAAATTATAGTCATAGCCCAAGCTCTTGGATAGATTAGGGGATTTAATATTCGTTCTGTAATGTCATAGACAAGATCTAAAGGGCTGGTAAGAATATCCCAGCTATTCCAGCGTAAGTAACGCCCAATATAAACACCAAAACTACCCAAAACAATTGCAAGAATAGCAAATGTCCAACCAAATAGGGAGTTAAAACGTTTAGTCAATATCTTTTGTATGTCAGCAAGTGAGATAAAGCCTAACATCAGCCCATTCCAAGCGAATGATAAAATTATTGCTAAGTCGTACCAAAGTGGCACATAATTCTTTGCTTTTAGATGGAATAAATCAGTTAGGATATATGGAGCATTGGGGAAAAAGATTAACCAGAGAGTAATAGGCATAAGCAAAACGAAAAAAGATTGTATTTTTTCTTCACGCAAAATTAAGATAGTGCTTATAGCAAAAGGAATAAAGGCTAGAAATAAATTCCAGACAAGGAACGTGTAGTCAAAATTACCTGAATACCATATTCTAAAAACAAGTAGGCTAATACTAAAGAGCAAAGATGCCATTAGGGTTATTGACAATTTAAGTCTGTGAGGTATTTTAGGCGCTGTTTTCATGATTAATTCCAAAGTCTACCTTAAGATTATTGCACTTAAAAAAGCAGAATAATGAGATTAATAAACAATTGATAGAGGTTTTAAATCTCAACTTTCTATTGTGTTGATTTTAGGGCATCTTTTGTTTGCTCGAGCAAAAGCTCCTAAGTAAGATACAGACTCAATTAAACAATGGTTGAAGTAAACTAAGGGGCTAGCAATAGCTTAAGGACCTGCTGGATGCTGTGGGCAAGTTTTTTCATAGGGCCTATCACCTAAGTAACGTTGCCATTCTTCTTGGGTAAAGTTACGACCAGCAATTCGGCAAAGCCTTTTTTCCCAAGACTCTTCATCTACATCCCAAATATGTATAGTATGATCCCAGCGACTATTGGCGTTTTCTCTACTACCAGCAACTACTTTTTTTCCATCTGGAGAAAAATCTACACTCTCAACAAAAGGACTATAATTTTCCCAAGGTCCACTTGTAAAAGCACTATGACCTTGCCAAGGTTCACCTATAGTTTTTCCTGCTTCAACATCCCACAAACGTAAAGTTTTGTCCCTACTGCTAGAAACTACTTTTTTTCCATCAGGAGAAAAAGCCACACTCCAAATCCCATCACTATGACCTTTCCAAGGCTCACCTATAGCTTCACCTGTTTTTACATCCCATAATTGCAAGGTACTCCAATGACCAACAATGATTTTTGTACCATCTGGAGAGAAAGCCATGCTATAAACATCAGGTTTATACTTTCGAAAAAGCTCAAATATAGTTTTGCCTGTTGCTACATCCCATAGGCGCACGGTGCCATCCCAACTACCAGAAGCTATTTTTGTGCCATCTGGAGAAAAGGTTACGCTTTCAATATAACGATCATGGCCTTGCCAAGGTCCACTAATAACTTTACCTGTTTCTACATCCCATAGACATACACTATTATCATCATCATTACTATAGCCTCGGCTGCCAGAAACCACTTTTGTTCCATCTGGGGAGAAAGCTACACTCTTAATAAAAGAGCAATTACCTTGCCACGGTTCACCAATGACTTCACCTGTTTCTACATCCCATAGGTGCACTTTTCCATAGCCAGAAATCACTTTTGTACCATCTGGCGAGAAAGCTACACTCTCAGTAGAACCTAACCACGACTTACCTAGCCACGAATCACCTATAGCCTCGCCTGTTTTTGCATCCCACAAACGTACGGTGTAGTCTCCACTACCAGAAACTATTTTTGTGCCATCTGGAGAGAAAGCCACGCCATGAACATCTCTACTATGACTTTGCCAAGGCTTACCAATTGCCTTACCTGTTTCCGCATCCCAAAAACGTACGGTGTAATCTCCACTACCAGAAACTACTTTTGTACCGTCTAGAGAGAAGGCCACACTAGAAACATAGGTACTATGGCCTTGCCAAGGTTTACCCATAACTTTACCTGTTCCCACGTCCCACAACTGTATGGTTCCATCAAAATTACCAGAAATCACTTCTGTACCATTAGGAGAAAAGTCTAAGCTATAAACAGAAAAGCCATGGCTTTGCCAAGGCATACCTATAGCTTTACCTGTTTCCACATCCCACAAACGGATGGTATTATCATCACGATAACCACCAGAAACTACTTTTGTTCCATCTGGAGAGAAGGCTACACTAGAGACAGAATCCCTATGACCTTTCCATGGTTTACCTATAACTCTGCTTGTTCCTACATCCCACAGTCGAACAGTATTATCTCTACCACCAGAAACTACTTTTATACCATCTGGAGAAAAAGCCACACTCAAAACATCAGCACTATGGCCTTTCCATGGTTTACTAATAGGTTTGCCTGTTTCTACATCCCATAGAAGGATAGTGTTATCTTTACTACCAGAAACCACCTTTGTTCCATCTGAGGAGAAAGCTACACTAAGAACCTCATCTCTATGTCCTTGCCAAGGTTCACCTATAACTTCGCCTGTTTTTGCATCCCACAATCGCAAAGTTTCATTACTGCTACCAGAAACCACTTTGGTGCCATCTGGAGAAAAGGCTACACTAAGAACTTGATCTCTATAATAGCGCCACGATTCATCTACAATTTGACCTGCTGCTACATTCCATAAAGGTTCGCCTATACCTCTACCTGTTTCTGCATTCCAGAAACGCACCGTGCTATCTAAACCCCCAGAAACTACTTTGGTGCCATCTGGAGAAAAAGCTACACTAGAAACAGCATCAACATGACCTTGCCAAGGTTCACCTATAGTTTTAGTTTTTGCTACGTTCCACAAGCGTACCGTATTATCACCATGACCAGCAACCACTTTTGTACCATCTGGGGAAAAAGCTAAGCTACAAACTCCGGGTTTATGACCTTGCCACGGTTCACCAATAATTTTTCCTGTTCTTGCATCCCATAGCTTCATATTGTCCCTATCACTAGAGATAACTTTACTCCCCTCTAGATTTAGGGCAAAACCTGCACTGATGATAACAATAATTAGCTCTGAAGAAATATTTAGAAAAGAAGGTGTGTAATCAATATCAAAAGTAGCACTATCAATATCATCACTAGGAGCTTGCCAAGACTCTCCGATAGTTTCCCCTGTTTTTGCATCCCAAAAAAGCACTGTGTTGTCCTCGCCACCAGAAAACACTTGAGTACCGTCTGCAGAAAAATTTACACTCCAAACAGCATCACTATGTCCTTGCCACGGTTCACCTATGGCTTCACCTGTTTCTACATCCCACAAACGTATAATTTTATCTCTACCACCAGAAACCACTTTTGTTCCATCTGGGGAAAAGGCTACGCTTAAAACATCATCATTATGTCCCTGCCACGGTTCGCCTATAGGTTTGCCTGTTATTACATCCCATAGTCGCACAGTGTCATCCCAACCAGCAGAAACTACTTTTGTACCATCTGGAGAAAAAGCTAAACCAGAAATTTCCTCGCTATGACCTTGCCATGGCTCCCCTATAGATTTGCCTGTTTCTATGTCCCACAAACGCACAGTAGCATCTTCGCTTCCAGAAACAACTTTCTTACCATCTGGAGAAAAAACAACAATCAGAATCTCCTCACTATGGCCTTGCCAAGGCTCACCTATAGCTTTGCCTGTTTCTACATCCCACAATCGCACGGTGTAATCTCTACTACCAGAAGCAACTTTTGTACCGTCTGGAGAGAACACTACGCTACAGATTGCAGAACTATGGCCATGCATAGTTGCATCAAGGTGAGGGAAGCTTTGTAGGATGCGAAACATATTGCTAATACTTTCAAAATCCTCTCTAACTTTAGTGCTTTGAATAGCAAGCAAAGCAGCAAAATCAGCAAAACCATTAGTAGGGCTAGGATCTTTAATAGCAAGCAGTGCTTGGGTACTTAAACGCCTTGCTAAAGCAATATTGGCTGTTTCTATAGCTTTTGCCTCTGAGTTTTTTGCACGGTCACGTTCTGCTTCAATAATTGCCTTCTGTTTTTCTGCTTGACTCTGTACTTGATTAACCTTAATACCAAACCATGTAGCTAACCCTGCTAATACAAAAAAGACAACTGCAACAACACTTATAGCAAATATTAAATGAGTTTTGCTCTTCATAATTATTTACCGGACCTTTAATCTTTCTTTCAATAAGCTCTGTCTAGTGCGCTCAAAGGTTTGAAGCCTAAATGCTCGAGCCATCTTGCCTAGCAATTACAATGTCACGCTGTGCTGCCCACTGACTTAAATCCTCACGGTTAATTGCTGCAGCCATCAACTCAGGAAAAAGATCAGGTGTGCAAGCAAAGGATACAATGTTTAGACTTGCAAAAGCCTCGGCAATACGGTGGTCGTAACTAGGAGCACCATCATCGCTTAAGGCAAGCAAAGCAATGACCTGAACCCCTGAAGTTACTAGTGCTGCAGCACGTTTAAGCATCTCATCTCGGTTACCACCTTCATAAAGGTCACTGATGAGCACCAAGATCGTATCAGTTGGACGCTCAATGCAGTTCTGACAATAACTAAGGGCTTGGTTTATATCTGTACCACCACCAAGTTGCACGCCAAAAAGTAAATCAACAGGATCTTGCAAGTCTTCACTTAAGTCAACCACACTGGTATCAAATGCAACCAAGCGAGTTTTTAATGCAGGAATAGAAGCCAGCACTGCACCAAAAACACCTGAATAAACTACTGATGTTGCCATTGAACCACTTTGGTCAATGCAAAGAATGATGTCACGCAATGCAAAGCGCTTGCGCCCAAAGCCAATACGACGCTCAGGAATAATAGTCTTATACTCTGGCTGATAGTGCTTTAGATTTGCACGAATTGTCCGAGGCCAATCAATTTCATTGTGGCGTGGGCGGAAGTTACGAACTGCACGGTTCAGTGCACCTTTGACCGCTTGTTGGGTGGGGTTAACTAACTTTCTTAGTAGTTCGTCTACAACTTGCCGTACAACCTGCCTAGCGGTATCCTTAGTTGTTTCAGGCATGGCATTACGCAATGACATCAGATTAGCAACCAAATGCACATCTGCTTCAACTGCCTCAAGCATCTCAGGCTCGAGCAACATCTGCTGTAAGTTTAAGCGCTCTAGTGCATCCTTTTGCATTACACGAACTACGCTCGAGGGAAAATAACTGCGAATATCACCGAGCCAGCGTGCTACTTTGGGAGCAGATGAACCTAATCCTCCACGCCGAGAACCGTCTGTATCGTAAAGTGCAGATAATGCTGTGTCAATTTGCCCATCAGCTGATGATAGCTTACAACCAATGCCATCTGCTTTGTTACCACCAAGGATGAGTCGCCAGCGGCGTTCACGTTCGTTTTGCTTTGTCTCATTCATTATTTATTGTAAGCCAATTGTGATCTAGTTTCCATTAAGGCAAAGCCAAGAAGATTTTGGCCCTTCCAACGAATAGGCTGATTTGCTCCATCATCCTTTTCCGATAGACCTATTCCCCAGATAGTGTCTCTTGGACTAGCTTCAACTAATACTCTATTGCCTGTATTTAGGAGGAAGTTGCCCAAATCAGTATTTTGGGAAAACTTTGCTAGGTTACCTTTGACTACAATTTCAAAGCAATTTTCTGACCATAAATCTGGAATAAAATTTTTAACCTCCCTGCCAAAGGATTTAGCCTCACCGGGATGTGTTGCTTTAAGAATTCGGCTTAGAGTTTGATTGTCATTGAATAGTCGAGCTTTACTGGCCATCATATAATGTTCAGCGGTTGGATAATAGATGTTATCAATTGTAAATGGAGAATTGTACCATTGACTAAAACAAGATTTGTTGATAGCACCATCTTTAGGGGGAGTGTGACCCCAAAAGAAAACAAACTTGGGCTGCCAGCCAGCATTACAAGCTTGTATTAATTGCTTATGATTGCGAGTATCTTCTGGTTTCATGGCACTTAGAACTTAAGTTAATCAACAATCTCCGTTATTCCAAGTAGTTGCCGCACTACAGGCATTACTGCTTGGGCTCGAGCCTCATCTAACACTAAATCATCACTTGCTTTTTGTCCACCATGTCTAACCCGCTCACCCATTTGCCGCCTCTCAGCGGCAGAAAAGGTTGCAAAGGTGCGCCGTAAAAGTGGTACTAGCAAGGTGAAAACATCACCAGAAAGTCCTTGTAGCCAATCATCAAGCACTTTCCACAAACTCTCATCGTGCAGCAGCACAATACCACTATCTTTCAAAAAGCCTTCGATCCAAGCTGCTGCTTGTGCAGGCTCACTGGCACGCGATAGTGCTAAGCCTAAGCGACGAGCTGCTTCAGAGCTGCTCAGTACGCCAGTATCAAATAGCAAACGCATTGCCCGTCCAAGTACTAAGCCATGAATATTGGAGTATTCTATAAGAGCTTTTAAGGCTTGTGCCCATAACTCACTATATGATTCATCTGCCAAAGTTTTTAAAGCACTATGCGTTTGTGCCAAGTGCTTATACATATCACTAGCTGCATCGTCATCCAGAAAACTACATGCTCCGGGTAAACCAATGCAAATGCGTGGTACTAAACCGCTTAATACTTGAGCAACCTGACTAGCATCAGTTTTACGAACGTTGCCATAGCGCAGAACCTGTGCTAAAGGAGGTAATGCCTCCATCAAGTGTGTCACATCGTTAGTTAGTGCCGTCTTATTTTCAAGTTCATGTGTAAGCACTGCCACTGCATCAGGCAAATCCGCTAACAAGGTATCATCTAGTAAGGTGGTCAATTCTGGCAAACTTTGTGCAGTTTTTGCTTGATGTTGCACGTACTGACTTGCTGCAAATTGTACTGTGTTTCCCCACAAGGCCATTTCAATTATTTGCACTACAAAATCTGGTTGCCACTGGACACGCCAGTGCTCATGAAAACTACCCTTTTTCCCATAGACATTCTGCCTTTTTCCCCAAGGAATGCCTAAAAGACGCAACCGGTGGAGCAAATGACTTCGTCCTAAATGCATCTGCTTTCGGAGATCTAGCTCGAGCACACTCTCACTAGCCTTTGGCTGAAACCGCAGCGATTTTTGTAAACGCATTAAGTCTTGCTGCAGAGGCAACGTGGGGGTTTCTGGTGAAATTTGCCCCAACCGCTCGCCAATCATGAGCTTGCTTTCAATTAAGCGCATGGGAGCTTCGCTACCAAAACAAAATACTGCCTGCACTGCCTCATTAAGTTCATCTAGTCCAGCCATAGCTTTATCTCGCAAGGCAGCTAAACTCTCTGCTAAGCGCACTCCCTCAATTACATGTGCTGAGGAAGCAGGTAAATCCTCTTCACGAAATAGTGTGGCAACTTGTGTAAGCCAACGTATACTCAGATTATCTTGGACATCCCATAAGTGATGATACCACCCGGGCGACACAATTCCTGCACCGTAGCCACTACTTTGTGCCAAACGACCATAAGTCCAAGGTACCCAAGTAGCTGCTACTTTTGTTTTTATTAAACCTTTAAGGAGCGCTTTATCTGCTTTAGCATTTGAAAGATCGAGCAGTGCAGGTACGTGCCAAGCCCCACATACTACAGCAATGCGTGTAAAACCTTCACGCTCAGCCTTACGAATAATCTCACGCATCGAAGCTTCACGCAATTCTTCTAGCGTGTCCTGATAGGAGGGCGAAGACTTACGCAATGTCACCATCGCTTCCTGAATAGCAGTAAACAAACCTTCACTATCACGCCTAGATTCCACCATTTGATCCCACCACCTTTCACCGTCCGTGTAACCTGCTGCTGCTGCTAGATGCCCTAATGGATCATCCCGTACAAATATATCGCTAGTAAGGTCCGTATCATCTTTAACATCACTCTCTTCAAAAACAACTTCAGAATCATTATCTTCATCATTGTCTGGTTCTTCATCACTGGATGAATCCTCAGCTATTGCTATGGTCATGCGTTGTGCCTGTGGCAAATCCATGAATCGTGTGGGTATACCTTGCTCTAATGCAAAACGTAAAGCCTGCCACTCTGGTGAGAACACTGCAAAAGGGTAAAATACTGCCTGCTGAGGCGAATCGGTAGCATAGACTAGTAAAGCTATAGGAGGTTGCATGGCTTCGTTACTTGCTTGCTCGAGCACCCCATTAGCATCGGGTGGCCCCTCGATTAGAATCAGGTCGGGCTCGAGTGACTGCAAGCCTGTTAATAAACTTCTAGCTGAGCCGGGGCCATGATGCCTTATTCCAAAGATATGTACACTCATCTGAAATCCGTTTGTCCCATAGCCACAGGATCATTATAGGAAGGGGTTGCTATTAGATGCTGATTAATAACTTGCCAAAAAGTTGCAATAGCTTCTTCTTTAAAATCAAAGAAATCTTCAAAAAAGCCACGGGTGTTTAGTAATGGAGGGTAAGCATAGCGTTCTCTATCTTCCCCATATTCACTTAACCAATCATTTGGCTCTTTAGAATCAACAACATCAAATAACTTTTGGGGGTACAAATAAGGTTTTCCTTGATTATTTAAAAGTCTTAAATCATCAGCTTCTATTCCTATTACTAAATAATGTTGATCGAAAGACAACTTAGGGTAATCAGAATTTATTTCTTTTAGTTTAACAGTCATTTGTTTATCCCTGTTTAACTGATATCCCTACATGCTTTGTATAGATCTTTCCAACCTCTACGCTCTTTTACAACTGTTTCTAGGTATTCTTGCCATACAATGCTATCTTGCACACGGTCTTTTACAACTGCACCTAACAAACTACCTGCTAAATCAGCAGCTTTGAGGCTACCATCACCAAAGTGCCCTGCTAGTGACATCCCTTGGTTCACTACAGCAATAGCCTCAGCAGTGCTCAGTACACCACTAGGTGACTTAAGTTTGGTTTTGCCATCCTTAGTAACACCACTACGTAGTTCACGGAAGATGGTAACTACACGGCGGATTTGTTCCAGAGCAGGTGGTTCGGCAGGTAGCTCGAGCGCCTTACCTAAACTAGCAACACGCTGCTGTACAATTTCCACTTCTTCTTCAACACTAGCAGGCAAAGGTAACACCACCGTATTAAAACGACGTTTGAGAGCGCTTGAAAGCTCATTAACCCCTTTATCACGATCATTTGCTGTAGCGATTACATTAAATCCCTTTTGTGCTTGTACTTCACTGTTAAGTTCAGGAATAGGTAAAGTTTTTTCAGATAAAATGGTGATAAGAGTGTCTTGCACCTCACTAGGTATTCTGGTTAACTCTTCTACTCGAGTAATTTTACCCTCTTTCATTGCGTGCATTAAGGGGCTTTCAACAACTGCTTCTAAACTGGGACCTTCAGCAAGTAGTTGGGCATAGTTCCAACCATAGCGCACAGATTCCTCGCTTATGCCTGCTGTGCCCTGAATCAGCAATGTTGAATCACCTGAAATGGCTGCTGCTAGATGTTCCGAAACCCAAGTCTTTGCTGTGCCCGGCACTCCTATTAAAAGCAGTGCTCGATCTGTTGCCAAAGTTGCTACAGCAATTTCAACTACCCTTTGATTACCTATGTACTTTGCAGAAACTTCAAAGCCATTGTCTAGTGTGCCACCTAGCAAATAGGTACTTACAGCCCAAGGTGAAAGTTTCCAATTTGGGGGACGTGGGCGCTTGTCCACTTTGGCAAGTGTTACAAGCTCTTCTGCATATTGTTGTTCTGCATGTTGGCGCAAAATTGATGTGGATACTGTTTTCTTTTTTGCCATAATCATCCTTTGTTTAGCGTTAATGGTTTCTAAAAGCTAACTACAACCTTTTGTAACATCATAGTAGATAAGTCCTACAAAAGTACTAATGATTGTCTACCACAACCCTTACAAGCAAATTTTTGCTTTTTATTATGAGTGTGACCATTTTTTACAGTGTTTTCAGAACCACATTTTGGACGACTCCTATTTTTTTCCTTATGTATTCTAAAAAGTATAAGTCCATTCATCACTACTCGTGAAATACTCCCCATTTATATGATTTGTATAAGGAAGTAAACATGCCTGTAAGTTTACAACATAAATCTTTAGCATCAAAAGTTCCAGCAGGAAAAACTTCTGTTTTACAAAGTGGTGACAAACTCAACTGCAGTGAACTTTTAGATGGTAATCTTGCCAAAGTTATTGAAACTGCTAGTGCAGGGGTAAAAAGCCCAGAGCATAGGAATTTTGTTTTGGAGCTCGAGCAAAAGCTAAAAAATTAGGCTTGTTCCAGAATAATCTAGCATGTATTGTGAGCTGTACAATTGCTCAACTTAAAGCTTACAAAATGCATAATGCGATAGTTAAATCTTAGTAAGTATACAAGTTTCTCGTTTAATGAATTAAGTATTTGGGTCACTATATTTATTTAGTAACAACTCTATTAACTCAGTAATGTTTAATTCAAGTAACCTCTAAGGTTGTTCAAAACAAGCTTCCGCTACCTTGAAAATTCTATAAAAGTCAAATAATGACATTAGCATAATATTTACATTAGGAGGTAGATAAAAATGCTCAAGATAGTCGTAAAAGTAATAGCATTTTGCTTAGCAACCTATATATTAGGCTTTGCCTTTTCACAAACTGAAAGCAGTGAGAATTTGGTTGCTAATTTCGATGAACTACTTTCATCATCTAAGGAATTGCTCAGTCAACTTTCTTTAGAGGTTGAGGTTTATGAGCAATGGTTTAAAAGTTATCAATCTCAGGTTTTACTTACTAATGGGGGAATATTAGAAGATAACTTAAACCTACAGTTAGAAGAAGTTTGGGGAGAAATTGAAAGGCTCGAGCACCTAACCAAAACTGGCTGGTTAGATTCCTTATCAGGACAATTAGACTCGTTAATTACATCAGAGATCCCCGCTAATGAAATTAGTAGCTGGATATCCTCTCAAAAACTATATATTGAAAAAATTCAAGAAGATGTTGCAGACTTGGGGCACAATGTTGAAAAGATAAAGCGAACCTATCCTAGTGGTGTTCCCAACCATGTAACAGATAACACCATAACATCTGTTGTCCCGAACAAAGACTCTGAAGAGGTTGTTTCTGATGACAATATAGAGGAATTGCCTGTAAATGTGCTCGAGCACACCTACGCCATAGGAGAAGCCGAAGAATATGATGCACTCGAGGCCTCATTACTTTTCTTATTAGGTGGGTTGGAAATGTGGGGTCAGTGGCTCGAGCCCACTAATGAAATAGGCCTCTTACCCGAAGCCGAAGGGCGTTTCATGACTTCCAGCACACCTATCTTGCAAGCAGGTAGCACAATAATCCCCGGTGGCATAGGGGTAGTAGGTTTTGCCCAACCCGTTATCATTAGCCATGATGGTGTTCCAGAAGGGTTTGCTGAAGAAATCTCTGAGCCACTAACTATTGATTACAATGACAGCATTGAAGATGTATTCCAGAAAGTGCCTTATCATGACAGGCTTGTCTACCAGTACGGAGTGAAAATAAATGGGCGCAGTGTGCAAATCTATCGTAAACCCATTGAAACAGAGCTGACTTTGTCTACTGCTCTACAAAGAATGGGTGCACCAGCTGATGTGGCAGAGTTGTGGGTAGAAGAATATGCCGAAATAGCCTTTTTACCTCACACTATTCAACTTTCTTGGCTAATAACAGGTAATCCTCTAGCTAAAGATTATCAGTTGCACACAGAAAATTTACTAACGACCTTTGATTTAGCCTTATTTGCGCCCAAAGGAGAATTAAGTTTACCACAAGCCCCTAGCTCAGAGTGGGTTAATGAAGACCCTTTTTGGGCAGAGCTGCAAAATCAGCCGTTTCTTAAAGCTTTTACTGATTTATTAAGTGGTGCTAGTAAAGAAATTCAAAGGAGTTTTATTGTTTCGTTGTTCTTCTTAGAACCAAGTTTCCCAATAGTACAAGGTAGAGTTCGTACTGGAATCCAAGACAATACAGCAAGTGGCGTAAATGTTCGTTCAAAACCATTTTTCTGGAAAGATGGAAGCGCTCCTAATCCCAAGTCACAAGCAACACCAATAGGATCAATAGATCCAGAGCAAGAACCTTTGGTGGAAAGAGCTTTGCAGCAAAGAGAAAATTTGATTCACTATTGGACACCTAGACAAGGTGACAAAATTATCTCTTGGGAGAATAGAAATTCACTTAGCTATGATAAAGGCAATCCTTACTTTATTATGGCGGTTACAGCACTGTCACAATTTGAACCAGCTGCTCTAGAAAATGACATCTCAAATTATCCACTTATAGTGCGTGAGATTATCGATAATTACTTGCCCAATAATCAGCCTATTTTCAAAGTATTTTTGGGCGTGGAGGAAATAGATCGTAAGTTAGTAACTGCCAAGGGCACTCAACTTGCTTTCACTGATACTAGCTTCATTTGGAGTGCTGATAATATTGACTCTAGCACTATTAAGCAGTATGCAATTAGCTATTACGAAAATAATAGAATGTCTCCATATGCTGCTATTAAACTTGACGATGGTCCTTATCTAGCTGGTTCTCTTACTCAACTCAAAAGATTAATTCATGGTAAGCAAAATTATACTGTTGAAACAATTGTGCTAAGGTCGAAAGGGAATAGTAATTTCACAAGGACACTCGAGCAACAAAATTCAACGCTATTGAGATCGGATGAAAATTGGTTGCAGTATGCTACTAGGGTTTCAGCAGACGCCTTTGCTTGGTTGCCTCAAAGGCAAGATGAGTTGCTCATACAATCTACACACAGAAACGTTGTTTTCAAAAGAAAGCTAGATTTAACTCCAGAAATAAAGACTTCCCTTATGGTGCAGTGGTCAACTCTCCCCTCTAATGAAGTCTTACTAAAAGAGCATACCCAGTGGTATTCTGACACACTTTTGATTCAGGTTGAGGAGGGTTACTTTCTTATTAATGTTGATGAATTTACGCATCTGCAAAGTTATTCTGATCAAATTCCTAAAGTTCATAGCCTGATTCTGTCAGCAGAAACAAATTTGAACCAACAACAAGTCAATACTTCAGTACGTTCTATCTTAGAACCTCAAAATATAAATTGTGATTCGGTTCGAGTACTTTCTGCTGGAGGGGTGGATTTAGCCTACTCACAGCAGTGTTCAATCATCATAACTGAAAGTGGCAGGGAGCTTGCTCGAGCAGGTACCAAGGCTTTACTTTACAGCGCACAAGAGGAAGGTCAACCTATAGCCATTTTCCGTCCCCCAGATAGATCCGCTTCAGCTGTGCCGCTAAGAGCCTTATTAGATGTAGATAAAGATGATATAGAAGGGCTTTCAGTGGACACACTGGTACCAGTTTATGATCTTGAAGAACTAGATGAAAAGGAAAAGGAAACTGCTATTGAGCTAAGTATTACTGACTCTATAAAACGAACTTTACAATTCTTTCCAAAACAGAATACTTTTGAGGTTTTATTACCTGAAAATACTTTATCGGGAGGGCAAAAGTTTAGTTATACTAGTAATGCACCTACAAATTTTGAGGCAATTTATAGTTTTGATGAGATAAAGGTTTTAACGTCTAGTGAGAACAAAGAAATCACTTTCTATAGGGTTAGTGAGGCAGTTGACATCAGACTCTCAGCAGATGATGTTTATATTCAGCCTTCTGGTGAGTTGAATAGGGAGCGTTTGCTCGAACTAGCCCAAAAATTTCATGAAAAGAATGTTACACCTTATACTGTTATAAAGAGTAATCAAGGTAACTACTATGGGGGATCTTTACATAGCCTTAGTACTGGACTACCAATACAAGAATATCCAGAGAACTTGTTATTAATGGTTACTCAAGTAAAAGGAGTAAGCAACCAAGGCTCTGGTCAACAGGGCTCTGAATATGTCGGGTGGTTACAACTCTCTGCTGAAAATGTAGTTGAGTACGTAAAAGAACTCAACACCAGCCCCTATGATGCTATAAATGTTTTATCTGCCTCTGGGCAAAGACATGTTGCTTTTAGTTCCTTTGGTGAGCTGCTGTTAGCACCAACGATACAGTGGGCTCAAAGGCCTAGTAACCAACTATTGCAGTCCTTACGCAACACTTGGGAAAGTGATTTGGTATTGGTTTATGTGCCTGACGAAGGATACTTTTCAATACATTCTAGCGATAGTAAATTTATGGAATCTATATCTGAGGCACAAATAGATACTATTGTTCTAGCCTCTGACTCCAAGAATATTTCCAAAGTCCTAACACAAGCTAAAAGTGTTCTTTCAACCTTAAAGACAACAGGTTCTGTACGAATTCTTTCTGCTTCAGTCACAGAAGAAATCCCACCGACTTACAGTGGACTTGATTTAGCTTTGATAATTAATAATCAAGGAGAACCCACAGTTGACTTGAAACGTAGTGGTTTAGAGTTAGCAGAAAATCCTGAGCAGTGGTTAAGTTATTCTGAAACCAAGAATTCTCCCCTTTCCATTTTTGTGTGGGACGATGGCAAAAAGTCTGCGGCTTTACTCATTCATTTACAGAGAGCCATGCAAGATCTAATCTCAGTTAGATCTCAACGAGTTGTTCCAGTGTATAATACAGAAGATTTAGAAGCTGCTACAAATTCTGAGAAAGAAGGCATCATTGCAACTAGCGTACAAGACGCTTTGCAAAGAGCTTCAGATTTCTTACCTAGCCAGACTTTTTTCCAAATAGTTATGCCCGATGGTAAAACTAGCAGATATTATTCCCAAAAGTGGCGATAGGTAGGGCCTTGCGGCCTTTCCCTCGCCCCAAACGGAGCGTGCGACTTTCACCGCACTCCGCTTTCCAAGTCCATCGCATGTACTGAGTATGGGAAGACTCATCTTTCGATGCCAAGGTGCACTAACAGTCTTACAACTGTTATCATCTGCTTTCCTTGGTTTATCTCTTTTCATACCTTTCCTTACCATTTTCTCTGGTAGTCCTTCACCTTGTCCTTGCCATTACGGCTAGGCTTTTGGCTACTACGCTACCTCCGTCCTCTATATCACCTGCTGGCATTTTCGCATCCTAAAGGAATTTGTGATATAGAGTTCCCTAATTCCGAAAGAGGATATTATAGCACCCCTTAGCTGCCTGCTTTACGCCGAGTGGAGTTTAGAAACAGTCTTTAATGAGAAGGAAGTCATTAAAGCAACCACTTTCCCGTTTTGGGCAGAGCGTATCAGCCAGTTTCGCTCTTCACGCATAACGACGCTATAAGTCTTAGGTAAGACTAGGACACAGGTTTCTCTCGTCAGCATAGGGTACAGGGCTCGCTTCCTTCCCCCTGGACTGGCTCGAAGGTCGGATTCTTTGTCAGTGGGCTTCCCACCCTAGGATGTGCCACATCCTAACGCAGGCCACTCAGCCCTCATATCACTGTTCAAATATGTCTCTCAATAAGAAATACCTTCTTTCGTTAGTAGGCGCACTCCTCCAAAGGAAGATCAGATTCAACCAGAACCTTTGGGGATCATTGAAGTTACTAGGCAGTCAGATAACACTAAAATCAGGTACTACTACCACTCTGAAATTAATTAGGCAACTACTCAGAGCAACATTGATGCAATCTAAATATTAGCCTTATTGGCTAGAGAAATTGGTTTCTAAAGCACGCAATATCAAGGTGCTTGCCTACCCACCGCTATGTTGGGATCATTACCTAGTATGGGTTAGCCAGAAAAACCTTTTCCCCAAATTATAAACATGCTCCTATAAAACATATTCAACTGAGGTGAACCCAATTGATCGGACAAAAAATTAAGGTTAATTAAGACCTACTAAAATAATAACAAACTGAGATTACATTGTTTGTAAGCTCGATAACAGTTTGCTCTGTTGTTATTGGCTTAGTTTTTCCTTTCTGTAAACTAACTCAGGTGTTTTGTACTGCAATGATTGATGTGGACGTTCACTATTATAAAATTGCAAGTACTTTCCTATTTCTTCCCTTCCTTGCTCAATATTTTTGTACTCCTTAAGGTATACCTCTTCATATTTTACAGTTCTCCACAACCTTTCTGTAAATATATTATCCATGTATGAACCTCTTCCATCCATGCTGATTGCTATTTCATTTGCCTTCAATATATCTGTAAACTCATAACTCGTGTACTGACTACCTTGATCTGTATTGAATATCTCTGGCTTCTCTCCTTCCAATGCCTCTTCTAATGCTTCTATACAGAACGTTGCTTTCATGTTACTTGAAACTTCCCATGAGACTACATAACGGCTATACCAATCCATTACTACTACCAGATAGCAATACCCTCCTTGTAAACGTATATAGGTGATATCACTAGCCCATACCTGATTTGGTTTGTTTATGATTTTGTTTTTCAGAAGGTATGGGTAAATTTTGTGTCCTTCCTTTGGTTTACTTAATTTGGGCTTGGCATAAATTGCTTGCAAACCCATCAGGCACATCAAACGATATACTCTTTTGTGATTGACTTTATAGCTTTCTCCATTGAGCATTGCTGTTATCTTACGATAGCCTAGAAAAGGATGATCTGTATATAACTCATCTATCCTTTGCATCAACTTTTCATTGAGATCACTGATTCCTGTAGGTCGATAGTAATAACTACTACGATTCAGGTTCAGTAACTCACATTGTTTAGTAATGCTCAATTGAGGGTGCTTTGGGTCAACTATCAACATACGTTCCTCTTGGCTCAGTTTTTGAGCCCTTTGGACAAAAAATCTAATTCCATTTTCAACTTACCGATCTGTTCGTATAGTGCAGCCTCTCTACGTTCTTGTAGTCTTGCTTTTCTGCCTCTTAGTAGTGAAAATCTTTCATTCAATGCCTCTGATCCAGCTTTTTTCCATTCTTTAATTTGAGTGGTGTGTACACCATATTGACTTGCTAATTCTGCAAGATTTTTCTCCCCAGCTATGGCTGCTGCTGCAACTTTAGCTTTGAATTCTTTCTTATATGTTTTTCTTATTCCTTTTGTCTGGCTCATTTATATCTCCATATTCTAGATATTTTACATCTTTAATGGACCTTAATTTCGCCGGGGTTTTTTGTCTAAATTTTGGGGGTAAGCTCAAACCTCCTACGGCTGAAGCCGTGGGATTCCTTTTAGGCAGGCACTCATCATGAAAATTTTATAAAAGTCAGAGTAATGTCATTAGCATAAATTTACATTAAACGTAGAGAAAAAATGCTAAGGATAGTTGCAAGAATAATATCATTTTGCTTAGCAACCGCTATGCTAAGTTTTGCCTTCTCACAAACCAGAAATAGTGAAGGCGTAGTTGTTAATTTCGATGAACTACTTTCATCATCTAAGGAATTGCTCAGTCAACTTTCTTTAGAGGTTGAAGCTTATGAGCAATGGTTTAAAAGTTATCAATCTCAGGTTTTACTTACTAATGGGGGAATATTAGAAGATGACTTAAATCTACAGTTAGTAGAAGTTTGGGGGGAAATTGAAAGGCTCGAGCAACTAACCAAAACTGGCTGGTTAGACTCCTTATCAGGACAATTAGACTCGTTAATTACAGCAGAGGTTTCCGCTAATGAAATTAGTAGCTGGATATCCTCTCAAAAGCTATATATTGAAAAAATCCAAGAGGATGTTGCAGCCTTGGGACGCAATGTTGAAAACATAAAGCAAACTTATCCTAGTGCTGTTCCCAATCATGTAACGGATAATACCGTTACATCTGTTGTCCCAAACAAAGATCCTGAGGAGATCGTTTCTGATGACAACGTAGAGGAATTACCTGTAGATGTGCTCGAGCATATCTACACCCTTGAAAAAGCTGATGAATATGATGCGCTCGAGGCCTCCTTACTTTTCTTATTAGGTGGATTGGAAATGTGGGGGAGATGGCTCGAGCCCACTAATGAAATAGGACTTTTACCTGAAGCTGAAGGTCGTTTTATGACTTCCAGTACGCCAATTTTGCAAGCTGGTAGTACATCAATTCCCGGAGGAATAGGGGTAGTAGGTTTTGCTCAACCTATTCTTATTAGTCATGGTGGTGCTCCAGCAGGGTTTACTGAAGAAGCCTCTGAGCCACTGGCTATTGATTATGATGACAGCATTGAAGATGTATTCCAGAAAGTACCTTATCATGACCGCCTTGTCTACCAATATGGAGTGCAAATAAATGGGCGCAACGTGCGAATCTACCGTAGACCCATTGAAACAGAATTGACTTTAGCGACTGCTCTACAAAGGATGGGTGCACCACCTGATGTGGCTGAGCTGTGGGTAGAAGAGTATGCTGAAATAGCCTTTTTACCGCACACTATTCAACTTTCTTGGCTAATAGCAGGTAATCCTTTGGCTAAAGACTACAAATTGCATACAGAGAATCTATTAAGCACTTTCAATTTAAATACCCTATTTATACCCGAAGGTAAGTTGACCTCACCACAAACTCCTAGTCCAGAGTGGGTGAGCGAAGACCCTTTCTGGGAAGAATTGCAAAATCAACCATTCCTTAAGGCCTTCGCTGATTTATTAAATGGCGCTAGCGAAGAAATTCAAAGGAGCTTTATTGTCTCACTGTTTTTCGTGGAACCAAGTTTACCAATTGTTAGAAGTGCTAGTAAAAATAATATAAACAAAGGTGCAAGTGTTCGTTCAAAGCCTTTTTTCTGGGAAGATGGTAACTCTAATAATGGTCTCACAGCAACAGCACCTCCTCCAGCAGGGTCGGCGGATCCAGCACAAGAGCCTTTGGTGAAAAGAGCTTTACAGCAAAGAACAAACCTAATTCACTATTGGACGCCTAGACAGGGTGACATAATTATCCCTTGGGAAAATAGAAATTTACTTAGCCCTGACAAAGGTAACCCTTATTTTATTATGGCTGTTACAGCACTGCCACAATTTACACCGATTGCTGAAGAGGATGATCCTTCAAATTATCCGCTTATAGTACGGGAAATTGTTAGTAATCACTTGCCTAAAAATCAACCTGTTTTCAAAGTATTTTTGGGCAACAAGGAAATAGATCGTAAGTTAGTAACCGAAAAGGGTACTCAACTTGCTTTTACTGACACTAGTTTAATTTGGAGTGCTGACTCTCTCGACAATGATAGTATCGTGCAGCACGCAAAAGATTACTACGAAAGCAATAGGACATCTCCTTATACTACTATTAAGCTTGATAATGGCCCTTATTTAGCTGGCTCACTCTTACAGCTCAAAAGATTATTGCAAAACAAGCAAGATTTTACTATTGAAACGATTATAGCAAGGTATAAAAGTACTAGCGATTATGTAGTCAAACAGCCAGATTCAGAGTTCTTAAAATTCCATGAAACTTGGTTACAGCTTGCGACTAGGGTTTCAGCAAACACATTTGATTGGTTGCCTCAAAGGCAAAATGAGCTACTCATACAATCTACCCACAGAAAAGCTATTTTCCAGCGAAAGCCCCACTTAACCCCGAAAATTGAAGCTGCCTCTATGGTGCAGTGGGCTACTCTTCCTGCTAATGAAACTTTACTAAAAGTAAGTGCCCAGTGGTATTCTGATGTATTTCTAGTTCAGGTTGAGGAAGGTTATTTTCCTGTTACTGTAGAGGAACTTAATCACTTGCAAAATTATGCTGACCAAACTCCTAAAGTTCATAGTTTGATCTTGGCAGCAGAATCAACATTAAATCCAGAGCAAGTCAATACTTCAGTACGTTCTATTTTAGGACCTAAGAATATAAATTGCGATTCGCTCCGAGTACTTTCTGCTGGAGGGGTGGATTTAGCTTATTCACGGGAGTGTTCACTTATCATAACTGAAAGTGGCAAGGAGCTTACTCGAGCAAATGCAAAAACTCTACTTCATAGTACAAAAGAGGGAGGTCAACCTATAGCTATTTTCCGTCCTCCAGATAAAACCGCCTCATCTGTGCCGCTAAGTGCTTTAGTAGATGCAAATGCAGATGATACGAAAGGGCTTTCAGTGGGTACACTAGTACCAGTTTATAATCTTGAAGGGCTAGACGAAGAGGAAAAAGAAGCTGCTATTGAGCTAAACATTGCCGATGCTCTAAAACAAGCTTTGCAGTTTTTTCCTGAACAAAACAAATTTGAGATTTTATTGCCAGAAAAAGCTTTGCCGGTAGGGCAAGAATTTAGTTACACCAATAATATGCCAGCTAATTTTGAGGCAATTTATAACTTTGATGAGATAAAGATTTTAACGCCCAGTGAGAAAGAAGAAGTCACTTTCTACAGGGTTGGTGGGTCGGTTGATATCAAGCTTTCAGCAAATGATGTTTATATCCAGTCCTCTGGTGAGCTGAACAAGGGTCATATTCTCGAGCTAGCCCAAAAATTCCATGAAAAGAACACTACACATTATACTGTCATCAAGAGTACGCAAGGTAACTACTATGGGGGATCTTTAAATAGCCTTAGTAATGGACTACCAATGCAAGAATATCCAGAAAATCTTTTGCTAATGGTTACAAAAGTACAAGGGATAAATAGTCGTGGTTTTGGCAAACAGGGTTCTAAATATACTGGCTGGCTACAGCTTTCTGCTGAAAATGTAGTTGAGTATGCAGAAAAGCTTGGTACTAAACCCAATGACACTGTGAACGTGTGGTCTGCTGCTGGTCACAGATATGCTGCTTTCACTGCTGAAGGTGAATTACAATTAGAGCCAACTATTCAGTGGACTGAGCGCCCCAGTAACCAGCTGCTACAATCCTTACGCAAAACTTGGGAAGGTCACATTATGTTGGTCAATGTGCCTAGCAAGGGATATTTTTTAGCACAGACCAGTGATGGTGAATTTATAAGGTCAATTAATAAAGGAGCTATACCAGAAGCACAGATAGAAAGTATTATCTTAGCCTCTGATTCCAAAAACTTCTCAAGAGTTACAACTCAGGTAAAAAGTGTTCTATCAACATTACAAGTAACGAGTCCTGTACGAATACTTTCTAGTGCTAGCACACCCACAGTAGAAAACCAATCTGTTTATAATGGTCTTGATTTAGCTTTGAAAATGGATAACCAAGGTGAGCCTACAATTGATTTACAACTCAGCGGACTAGAATTAGCAGAAAATCCTAGGCAGTGGTTAGGTTATACTGAGTTTACTAGTTCCCCCCTTGCTATTTTTGAGTGGCCCGATGGTAAACGCTCTTCGGCATTACTTATTCATATACAAAGAGTTGTACAAGATATAACTGAGCTTAGATCTCATCAAATTGTACCCATTTATAACTTAGAAGAACTCGAGAACACCGCAGACCCCGAAGAAAAAGAAAGCATTATTACAGCTAGTTTGCAAGATACTTTGCAAAGAGCCTTAAATTTCTTGCCCGGTCAGACTTCTTTTCAAGTGGTTATGCCTGATGGTAAAACTAGTAGGCACTACTCCCAAAATCCTCCGACTGAAAACCGAGTTCAATCAGAACCTTTAGGAATAATTGAAGTTACTAGACAATCTGACAACACCAAAATCAAGTATTATTACCATCCTGAAAGTGGTGAGGCAATTGCTCAGAGTAATGACACTGATATAACCCAAACATTAGCCTTATTAGCTAGAGAAACTGGTTTTGAAAACACTCAATATCAAGGAACACGTCCACCAAATTTAGAAGAATTAGCGGAAAAATCCCAAGTACTTTTTAATGAAGTCCCCAAAGAACTCATCAGAATATATGCTGTGCTTAAGGTTGGTGATCAAGCTTATTTTGGTGGACCATGGCACAAAATAAGAGAAATAACAGGTCTAAATAACGTAACTGTAGATACAGTGGCAGTTTCAAGTGGAGTTAATTTCTTTGTGGGTAAGAATAAAGATGACTTGCTCGAGAACAGAAATTGGTTATCGGATTGGGCAGGTAAAACTGCAAGGGATGTTTTTGCGACTTTCCCTCAAAACTCTTTTCTTACCGTGTGTGATAGGTCTTGTAGTAGAAAAGTTGTGTTTAAACGAAATGGAGATAGCCAAAGCCAAAACGAGTATCCAGAAGTTATTGATCTAGCAGCCATGCCACAAATTGGCTCGGAGCTGCAAAAAACACCAGAGAAGACTTACATTCAATGGTGGGACCATTTACCTAGTAATGCAGAATTGTTAGCAGAAAGGGCTAAGTGGCAAAATAACATGATGCTTATGCACGCCCCAGCCCTAGACCGTTATTTCTTTATAGCTCAGCGTGAAATCTCATATTTTGAAAAGTATACTGACCAACCCGTGCAAGTGCATACTTTGGTGTGGATGTCTGAAACTACAGCACGCTTTTCTGATTTTAAAGTGCGTCTTCAAGAGGCATTATCTAAACTACCTAAACATGTTTCTAAAATTCGAGTGGTTTCAGCTCCTAACCATGAAATATCTTTTGATAGGGAATGCAAAATTGATGTATTTGGAAGTTGTGTAGAGCTTTTACAGCAAAATCCTAGTGAGTGGCTTGCAACTACTGTTAGATGGTACGATATGCTTGTTGTTTTTCAAGATTCTTCTGAAAAGGGGGAAGGCCGTTTTTCTGGAGTGCCTTTCCATATGCTACTTGATACACGTTTAGATGAGTTGTACGCTCAAGGAATTGCTCCCCATAGCCTAGTACCAATATATTCTGACGAACTTTTGGCAGAACCAACTAAAGCACTAAATGACCCTGATAATAGAGAAGAAGTGGCTTTCTTTGTAACTGAAGCTATAAGAAGAATCTATCCTATCTTTCCTGAAAGTCAGGCTATAAAGATACTTATGCCAGATGGGGGTTTTGTAGAGTATACCCTTGAAGAAAAGGCAAGCATAGATGAGAGTGACCCACTTTCAGCACTCAGTTTTACTTCCTCTGATGGAGATACAGTTAGATTTTACAGGGTTTAGTAATTGATAAGGCAACAACACAATGCTGAAAGACAACAACCAAATTAAACAGGGGTGTAAAGGAGCTTTTGCTTATTGTATGATTGAGTTTAGGAGTGGTTTGTGAGTATTAAAGGAAATTATTATGCCTGTAAGTTTACAACATAAACCTTCATCAACTGGAGTTACAGCAAAAAGTCCTATTTTACAAAATGGTGACAAACTCAGTCACAGTGCATTTATGCACCGTTATGAGGCTATGCCTAACATAAAAGCTGAACGTATAGAAGGAGTTGTCTACATGGCTTCACCCGTAAGAGCTACTTTGCACGGTGATCCCCATAGTCAAATCATAACTTGGCTTGGTTACTATAGAGCCTTCACTCCCCATGTAAGTTTGTTTGATAACAGCACTGTGCACCTTGATCTTGATAATGATCCTCAGCCAGATGCACTTTTGCGTTTTGAGAAAGAAGTAGGTGGACAATCATATATTAGTGAAAAGGACTATATAGTAGGTGCACCTGAGCTTATAGTGGAAATTGCTGCTAGTACAGCTTCTTATGACTTACATCATAAGCTAAATGTTTATAGGCGCAATGGTGTGAAAGAATATCTCGTATGGCGAGTGTATGATGAGGCTTTTGACTGGTTTGTCCTTGATAAGGGAGAGTATCACAGGCTTGTGCCTAACAGTGAAGGGGTAATACAAAGTACTGTATTTGTGGGTTTATGGCTTGATGTTGAGGCTCTTTTAAGCGGTAATCTTGCGAAAGTTATTGAGACTGTTAGTGTAGGAGTGCGAAGCGAAGGGCATAGGGGTTTTGTTGCAGGCCTTGAGCAACAACTAAAAGATTAACTAGTTATAGTGAAGTTAATCTTTTAAATTATGCACCCTGTCACTTACAAACGGCTAACTCGAGCAAGAAACTACATACGTGATACCTACTTAATGCCTACTAGTCTCTCAGATGTTGCCAAGGAAGCAAACTTATCTAGATATCATTTTCTACGTATTTACAAAACAACTTTCCAAGAAACCCCACACCAATTTTTGATACGCCTAAGAATTGATAGAGCCAAGTTGCTTTTAGCTAAAGGGCAACATAATGTTACAGAGGCCTGCTTTGAAGTTGGCTTTTCCAGTTTAGGGAGTTTTAGCACCTTATTCTCAAAACATGTTGGACTTTCTCCCTCAGAATATAGGCGGTATGTGTGCTCGAGCATAGTTGTACCTAAAAACATTCAAACAATATTAATTCCTTCCTGCTATTTTTCTATGCTTTTTGGCAAAAAATAGCAATTTTGGAGAAGCTTATTTAGCTAGTCCCAAGTTATTTTCATTAAGCGTTATAGGAGACCTATGATTAAAAGGCAAACTCACACCACAGCATTTGTACTGGATCAAGCAGAAGCAATTAAGTTCTACACAGAGAAACTTGGCTTTGAGGTTCGCGCTAACTTTTCTGTAGATGATGATTTTTCGATGGTGTTCCCAACAACTGCGGATAAATAAATTGGAGAAAGTAGTGTAATGAAAGCAAGTAAATAATATAGACTACTAAAATAATCATTACTCTAAAGTGGATTTCTCGAACTTATAGCTTTGTTGATACTATAATTCCCCCAGTTATTCAACACTTTTCCCACCCTTTACTAAATTCATCTACAACTTACCCTTGATTTAAACACCCTTGCTTTTATTTAGCCTAACCACCCTTGCTGTCTCCAAGGTGGGACTGGCTTCATCAGCACCTCCTCCAAACTCCATACCTTACTTGTTAATCCTGCTGACATTCCAGGCGTTTGCTTTTCCCATTTCCGATTCCCTCCTGTTGTTAGCTCTTTTCGTAAACTGCTGTGTGGTAAGCAAAAGTTGTAGTATAGCTGAAACAATGCTAATTCTGCAATTAGCCCTTTTTCTCTCTTTGCCAAACTCTGCACTTTCCTTCCTAATGCTGCTACATGCTGCCTCAAACTTAAGTTGAATCTTTCTATGTAAGCTGTGTTTATTACGTTCCCTACACTTACTGCTAATGCCCTCTCAATTGCCTCTTTCGTACCATACACTACCCTCTGTTTTACACTTACCATTCTCCTTCCTATACGTTTCTTCACCACTTGGGCATATCTCAATCCTGCTACAGCACAAAATCTTGGTTTTGGTGATCTACCTTTTTTATGTTTCCTAGCTATCTTTATCCATTCTCCATAGTGCCTCAATAATGCACTTGCATATGCATCTAAACCATCACTAGTAAATAATGGTATGCATTCTGGTGCTAGTATTAGTGTTAGACCATGTATTAGTAGTTGGGCATTCCCTTCACTTCTATCTCCTACTACGAAATTCAGCCACAACTTATGCTCTGCATCAAATGCACACCATACCCACCTTGCTCTTGCACTTCGTGTCTCTCCTGCTTCCTTACTTCCTACTAAACTCCACAATTCATCAAGTTGCACCTGTTTTAATTCTAAATCATTCAGTAAGTAATTATTCACTGCCTCTGCATGTTTTGAGGCTTCTTCCAACCATCTACTGATTGTTTCTACCTTAACTTTAAATATTCGTGATGCTGCCTGTAACCCTACTCCTTCTGCTAAAGCTGTTATCACCTGCCATATAGTCTTAGCACTTGTCTTTTTTCGATAAAATATCGTTCCTTGTGTTTCCATAAAGCACCTATTACAGGCTTTACACTTCAATTGTCTTGCTTTTCCCCTATTTGGTCGTCCATTAGCTATTATGTTTGCTAGGTTTAGCCACCCATAGTATTCACAGCCTTCATTAGGGCAATAGTGGTTGGTAGTATCTATTTGTCTTGGTCTTCCCCTACTTTCCTTCATTTTCGTTGGCCTTTTCGGAGTTTCTGCAGCTCCTGCTTCTTCTTCACAACCCATACAACTAGGTGCTTTAGTAGGTGCTTTCTTCAGTTTCTCTTCTTCTGTTAGTTCTTGTTGTTGTTTAGTATCTGGTTTTGGTATCTCTTTGTTACTTTTGCGTTTGCTCTTCCGACAGCCATTTGACCTACTCAGCAATCTAATTTCAACAAACAGACAGTGGAAAATCACTTGGTAGAAAATAAGTGGTGAATATGGCGTTATTAAAGGTTTTATGCTTGGGTTGAGTTCATCAGATAACACGCTTGCACTAGTGGTGTGCTCACCAGTATCATTAACATCGTTTGTTACAGGAGTATATGAGATAAAGCTTGTAAATGAGAACAAAAAGCTTACTGACAACAGTCTAATTAATTGCATAACTATTGTCTAACCCATATACTCCTCCTTTTTCTTGTTTTGACTTATTTATCCGCAGTTAAGGGGGAGAGTACCGATTTTTCTTGGGTAACAGTAAGCCCAAAAGGGCAACCAGACTTAGAGATTATCCTAGCACCCATTAAAAAAGGTCCTATGTTCGATGAAGCTTCGCTCGAGACACTAAAAAACCTAGTGCAAAAAGGTACTTTTGGTATAGGAGTTTTTGAAACAGATGATTGCCAAAAAGAATATGAGCAGTTAAGCTCCAAGGGTGTAAAGTTCCTAAAACCACCTCAAGAACAATCTTATGGTATAGAGGCTGTGGTACAAGACAACTCTGGTAATTGGTTTAGTCTAGTACAAAGAATGAAAGGAACGAAATGAGTAAGGTTGCTCTATTTATTAAAACAAAAGCTCAACAAGGGAAGCGTGATGCTGTAAAATCTTTGTGGGAAAAGTATCTTAAGCTAGGGGCAAAAGCAAATCCAGAGCAGGAAGTACATGTTCTTTGTTTTGATGCTCAAGATGAAAATACCCTTTATCTTTTTGAGGTTTACTCGAGTATGGAAGCACTGCAAAAAGCTGGGCAAGGAGAAGCATTTGGGGCTTACATGAAAGAGGTAATGCCACTGTTAGATGGTATGCCTGAAGTTAGTACTACTACACCTATTTGGGCCAAGGGTACTGAAATTAATATAAGTTGTAATTGAGCAGGAATCAGAAATCCAATATTCCACTGCTGTCAGGAGCTGAAAGGAGGGGCTTTCGTCCTTGTGGGTCAATCAATATGACGCTAGCACGTTGCGCTGCTACAGAAAAACTAATGGTCATGTTGGTTATGTCGCTGTCAAATCCTAAATTAAAAACGCAATATCGTCCATTTGCACTGACAGATGGCGGCCACATGGTCCACGGTGTATTTTTGCTATGAAGATCGCCATACTTCTGCTCCATGTCCGCAATAATACTTTTAATTTTTGAAGTAGGTTCACTGCTTGGGTCAGCTTTGACTTGTTCAGTGATCGCTATATATTTGTCCACCGCGTCAACAATGGAATCAGTATCACCCGGGAAGTCTTTTAGGCCCAATGGATCAAATATGATTAAATCACGACTCATTTTCCACTCCTAAACTCGCCTTACCATTACCCAAATATAACAGTTTGCTTGTATTACAGCGCAATATCATGAAATATAGTTCCTATGAGTGTAATAAGAGTACGTTCTCGATGTGCAGCATAAGCAATATAATTTCGGCGCTGATAGTAAAGAAAATTTTGCAGTGAAAAGCCAGAACTATTGGATGATAGTTTGCTAGTAGGCATAAGATACTTTCCAGACTTTAAAACAGTCTAGAAATATTGTGTTAGGGTGCTTACATAAATGACTTAATCAAATGTATAATTGGTTGAAGGAAGATTTATTTAGGAGTGAGCACCCCTGAGCTTATTGCCGTTAGATAGTAGAAAATCTTACTATGTTTCAGTACCGAGTAACAAAATACAATCCAGCTTTCCGTAATGTTAGTGGCGCTTATACTCGCAATGAGTGGACAGCATTCTGTGATATTGGCAAGTCGTTTGATGGAGTGCTGCTGACTAATGCTGAGTATCAGCGAGTAGAAAATGCTTATGTCACTACTGTGATTGCTTTTCTCCAAGAATCCAATATTCTATCTCTTGTTGTTTGTAGCCTTGAAAACAGTCATGGAATAGCTCTGGGGTTCAGTGATGGTTCTAGTCTCTCACTGAAGCAGATCGAGGCTGCCCTACCCAGAATGCTGAGAGAGGAGTTCTGGTGTAAACTGGAAGCACCCCAATCGTTTGTCCATGTTGGGTACGACTATTACATGTATCTTGGTGTACCAGTAGCTTGTCCTAAAGCAGAGCAATTGGCTGCCAGTCTCGGGGTATTTTTAGAACCGTTTCAGTCACCATACAGTGATGTAGAGGTTTAAGGGTTTTGGTAAAAACTCGAGTCAAAGAGCAAAAATATAGTTTGGCTGTATTTTACAGGCAAATAAAGTTATTTAATAGGGGTTTTGCTTTATTAAGTTGTTTGATAGCTTGGAAGGAATAAAATGGCTGAAGAATGGGGAAGCGTAGTATTAAAAGCACCAAAAGAACTTTTAAGAGAACTTAAGAAGGTACAAAACGGTGATGCAAGTAACGTTGTAAAGCAATTATCAGAGTTAGCAGAAATTGATCACTCTGAATTTGCTCAGGATGATTGTCGTATTGGCAATGTTTACTTAAAGTCTACCTATGCAGCGTTTGAGTATTTTTGCTCAGATTGGAGAAAGATTTCTGAAACTTTTATAAATAAAGGAAACAATATTGAAATCTATGCAAGAACTGAAGATGAATATGGGGCAGCAGAATTTTATGCTTTAAGTGAGGGTGGTGATAGATTCAGTTTGTCATTTGATCATGGTGGAGATGCTTTTGAGATAGAAGGGTATGAGGAGGAAATAACTGCAGAGCTTAATAAGTGGGTATCAAAATTACCTAATGATTTAAAGAAGGCATTCCCTAGTTTTGCTGATATAGATGGGATTGATTTTGACGGACCATAAACCCCTTAAAATCAGGAAATAAAACAAGAGAAGAGTGATGAGTTTATATACAACCGTCTATGCCCTTGAGTCTAAGATAAAAGCGCCAGAAATCGGTGATGCTGGTCATGTCGGTTGTCCTCCAGTTGATTCTAATACAGACCAGCACCCATTTGTGGCAAAAGTATGTCAAAGTCACTCTAATAAGTTCTGCATTGCCCACCAATTAGCAATGGTTTGTGCAACTTCATGCGGTGCATCCATCTGTGGAAAATGATTGGCCCCTGCTATACTAACCGAGGTGTGGTTAGGAAAAATGCCCTCGAATCTTGTTTGAAAACCCGATTTACGTCCCTTATCATTTTCCCCGTAGGCTAAGAGAACAGGCAGGTGGCTTAATTTTGAACGTAGATTTTGTTCTAGCTCTTCTAAGTAAGCATCTTGCTTAAGTACATCTGCAAACATATTAGTTAAGTTCCTACGTGACTCTTTTTGTCTAAAAGCACTTTTAAAAGCAATTTTACCAGTTCTAGAAAGATGCCTACCTATACCAGCAGATGTGGTAGTGAGGCGAATGATTAAGTTAGTTTGAGCGTTAAAGAAACTAAAAATAGGACTACTAACAATTGAAAGGAAACGTGCCACGTCCTTATTGTGCTTTCTAAGAGACCAGCCAAACGAACCATTCAACACAATGGCCTTAAAACGTTCTGGCATACGAGTTGCTGCTGACAAACTAATTGGGCCACCTACATCGTGGGCTACCAGTGTAATGCCATTTAGGTTAAGTTTTTGGATTAGTTGCTCGAGCAACAAAGAAGCACTAGGAATACTGGGTTTATAAGTAGTAGAAGCTTTAGAAAGACCAGTCATTGGAAAGTCTAAGGCAATACAGCGAAAGTTACTACGTAGAACTTTTATGACATCTCGGAAAACAAACAGCCACATGGGCGTGTGAACAAAGAGTAAAATAGGGCCTTTACCCTCATCAAGGTAATGAATTTGATTGCCATCAATGTCAATAAAGCGACTTTTAAAGGGAAACTCTTCATAGGGTAGCCAATCAACATTCTCGACCCTGTTAAAAAGTGGGTTTGGTGATAAAGCTGTGCTTTGCATAGTTAATTTCCTTTCTAAATTTTCAGTGTGAATTAGAGTTCAGAACAACATAAATGAACCTAGGCGCAATTCGAGACATTGCATAGAGTGCTTTAGTTTGACCTATACGTATTTCTTGCTGGCCTCGCTCTAGTGCCCTAAGTGCTCGTTTAGCGAAATTATCAGGGTTAAGCTTTGAAGTATTGACCTCTTTTATCATTACCGTATCAACAGCAGGAGGTAAAATCTCAAAAACAGAAACCGAGCTGCCCTTAAGCTGTTCCCGTAAGGATTGTGTATAAGAATGGAGGGCAGCTTTGCTAGCACAGTATACTGGTGAGGTTGCCATAGGCACATAAGCTAAACCAGAAGATACATTGATAATGGCAACCTTTTCTTGCTTGCGAAGTAGGGGCAACAAAAGTTGTGTTAACTCAATTGGTGCTAAGAAATTGATATTAATTTCTTGTGCAATCTTTTTAGAATCTATCTTGCCATTAATCAAGTTAAGTTCTTGCATCATTCCTGCATTATTCACAAGAACATTGAGCTTGGGGAATTCTGCCTCTATGTGGGCAAGAAGCCTTTCACGATCTGTCACATCTGAGACATCACATTTAAAGGTATGAAGTTTAGGCAGAAAACGTTTTGCTGCTTCTAATTTAGTTTCATTCCGACCACAAATTAGAACTGTGTTTCCTTTATCTACAAGTGTTTTAGCCAAAGCTAAACCTATTCCAGAACCACCACCAGTAATTAATACCGTATTGTCTTTAAGTTTCATGTTTTTCCTCATTTCATGTGACTAGGTGCACGCATTCCTGCTGCAGCAAATGCTATTAAACGCTCAGTTAATGCATCAATATCTGACAGTTCTGCTAGAATCGCTGTTGGACCAGTATTTGCTAAAATATAAGTAATTATTCCGATTAGCCAGTGTAAACGCTCATAAATTTCCTCCTTAGGAATTTCAGGTAACGCCTTTTCAAGGGCAGTTAGAAAGCGCTGCCCTAATTCACTAAAATGTTCTTTTATTAACTCTTGCACCAAACTAGAGGGCTCTGTATATGACCTACCTAGGAAACGAGTGATTATTACGCCTCGCTCTCCCAAATCACGAATAAGGCGTAGGTCAGGAGCAATGAATGCTTCTAGTATTTTCTCGAGTAAAGGAGGTTTACCCCCAGCAACCTCTTCAACCTCTGAAAGCATCTTAAGCCGCTCTTGGTTAACTGGCTTTACAATACGCCTTAGTACCGCCCTTAGCACCTCATCTTTGGAGCCAAAGTGATAATTGACGGCAGCTAGGTTTACTTGGGCAGCTCGAGTAAGCTCCCGCAAAGATGTACCCGCAAAACCATGTTCCGCAAATAGCTTTTCCGCTGCGTTTAGGATGCGTTCTTTGGTATTTTCACTTGGCATAAATATTTCCTTTTGAAAAATGATTCAAACATTTGTTTAAATCATACGTTTGAAATATAAAAATGTCAAGTACGCTGCTACATCTATTTCTATTTAATGACAAATAAGTAAGCTCTAGATGGGTTAAGTAGGATTCTGTGTCTTGAATTTCGGAAGAATGAGTCGCAGCTGCAAAGGGTAAAAAAGTGTCATAGGATTTAGAATTTTTACCTAAACACCTAGCACCCAAGGTTGAGAGTCAATTTGTTACTTAACATTCCCCTCATTTTTCTGGGCCTTTAGTACCAGATTTATCAAGCTTATTTTAACCGTCCCAGCTCAATTTTTAAACTATCTAATGCTTATAAAGCCTTGGTGTGCTAACCTATTTTCTGATAGTCATTTTCCCCATATTACTCCTCTTTAGCGCCTAAATAATGGGCGTATTTTTTTGCCATGTGTCCTCTACTAGAAACCATTATACCTAAAGGTTGAAAACAATAAATTATTACCTAAGCTTTCAAGGTATTTCTAGAAAAACGTGGGAAGATTTTGGGAAGATATGTTCCTTATCATCTTAAATAAGCAAGACGTAAGTTTATGTCCTTGCCAACTATAAAGAAGTTTTTCCTTAAGCTAAAATCTCAAACTGGCTTAGATCACTTTATAGGTAAGAAAAAATTATAAGGAAAAATCATGAATCAAGAACAAAGTCACTTAGCTCAAAAAGAAAACACTATCATCAACTCAGCTTTGTTTGCTATGTCCAGCTTACAAACATCCTATAAAGGATTACCTGAAACTAATAAGGCTCAAGTTAAAACGTTTAATCAAATTGACCAAGGGAAAGAAAAACTAGCTCTGAAAGTTCATAATCCTTCAATTGTCATTAGCTCATTTTCTTGTCTTTGTCCTGCTTGTGCTACTTGTGGTGCTGAGTGATTTTGCAACTTGCTCTAAAGCGCAGAAGTATGTCCTAGAAGTAGGGTGCGCCGTGCGCACCATTTTAGTAAAAGAGTCCTTTGTGAGCATATGTTTGAGAAAAATCTACCCTTATAAGACTTATTAAGAGGGGTTTAGGGGATCGGCCCTCCGAAACTCAGCTTCATTTAACTTTGTGCTGTAATAATCAAGCATGAAATTTACCGTAATCCCTATTGTTTTAGTTTCTTTTGTCAGCATTGCTTGGTCCCAAACAGATGAAGATCTTTATCAAGGCCACGCTATAGCCTTACATGGCGATGTAAAGTACGGTTCTGAATTTACTCACTTTGATTATGTTAACCCAGACGCTCCCAAAGGTGGTGAGGTAATCCTCGCATCTATAGGTTCCTACGATAGCTTTAACTCGTTTATTTCTGAAGGCATTACGCCTACAGGTCTTGGTCTAATCTATGATACGCTCACTACACAGTCCTTAGACGAGCCTTTCACTGAATATGGTCTTATTGCTGAGTCAATAGAGGTTCCAGTAGATAATTCTTATGTGCAATACATCTTGCGTGATAGTGCACGTTGGCATGATGGTACACTTATAAAAGCAGATGATGTTGTTTTTAGCTTTGAGTCGCTCATCTCACACCCTTCTTATCAGAGCTATTATGAAAATGTCACGGGTGTTACAAAGATTGACGACCACACTGTAAAATTTACCTTTGGTGGAGAGACAAACAATGAATTGCCACTTATTATGGGTCAATTAGCCATTATTCCTAAGCACTATTGGGAAGAGCGAGACTTTACCAAAACTACCCTTGAACCACCTTTGGGCAGTGGCCCCTATAAAGTTGCTAGCTTTGATGCAGGTCGCTCAATCGTTTATGAACGGGTTAAGGATTACTGGGCTAAGGACTTACCTGTAATGGCAGGGCAATATAATTTTGACAAGATCCGTTATGAATACTTCCGCGATACTACTGTTGCCATAGAAGCCTTTAAGGCAGGAGAGTATGACTTTCGGGCTGAAAACGTTTCTAAGGAGTGGGCTACTGCCTATAATATTCCGGCAAAGGAACAAGGCCATCTTATCCAAGAATTAGTACCTAATGAGAGTGGTGAGGGCATGCAGGCATTCTACCTTAACACACGCCTCCCTAAATTCTCAGACTCTAAAGTACGTAAGGCTCTTAGTTACGCCTTTGACTTCGAGTGGACCAATAAAAATCTTTTCTTTGGTCAGTATACTCGTACTAACAGCTTCTTTGCTAATAGTGAACTAGCTTCTACTGGCATACCTGAAGGAAAAGAGTTAGAGATTCTTGATCCATTCCGTAACAGTTTACCCGAGCAACTATTTACCGAGCCTTTTACTTTGCCACAAACAGATGGTTCAGGCAACATACGCTCGAACTTGCATATTGCCCGTGAACTTCTAATAGAAGCTGGGTGGGAAGTTAAAAATGGCAAACTAATCAATAACGAAACTGGTGAAGCCATGAAAATTGAGTTCTTACTACGTCAGCCCACTTTTGAGCGTGTAGTGGCACCTTTTATACAAAACCTAGAGCGTTTGGGTATAGAATCTGTTCAACGTACCGTTGACTCTTCACAGTGGCTTAATCGTGTGCTCGAGTTTGATTTTGATATAGTCATACTAACTCGCAGACAATCACTTAGTCCGGGCAATGAGCAACGTAATTACTGGTCTTCAGAAGCTGCTGAAATCTCGGGTAGTTGGAATTTTGCGGGCATAACTGAACCAGTGATTGATGAACTTATTGAGATTGTTATTTCTGCACCAGACCGTGAGACGCTTGTGGCTGCAACTCATGCGCTTGACCGTGCCTTGCTTTGGGGACATTATGTTATTCCGCAATGGCATATTGTAGGTGATCGCATTGTGTACTGGAATAAATTCGGCAAACCAGAGATAAAACCTGATCTCACTCTTGGTTTTCTCGATACTTGGTGGGTAGATGAAGATAGGCTCTCTACATTGATTCAGGGGCAATAAAGTTTAAATGATGAGTTTAGCTGCTGTTGCTAATAATGAAATAAGATCCGCTTTTTCAGATAATTCGTTTCCTAGCCTATTCAGCTTTTGCCTAAACGTTAAACCTGAGTCTAGAATGAGTTTTTGTTTTTGCTCGTCAGCAACGTGTTTTCTCACCAAATTTCTAAACTCTTTTTCTCCATCGTCTACATTATCCATTATTATTTCAAGAAATCCTAGAGGTGTAATCTTCAATATTTCTCTATTAATCCCATACTCTACATGGTGACCAATTCGTCTTATTGCCTCTTCTAGTTCACGCTTCTGCACAGGATCTTCTAGACCTATTTCTACGTAGCCATCTTGAAATGATGGCTTTTTCATTTCTTCAATAAGAGCTTGGATAATTTTAGCTATTACCTCTTTGTGGTCAGGTTGGGCATATTTAAGTGAGGCTTCCATTTTTAAGGACTTAACTCTTGTTTCACTTATGCGCAAAGTATTACCTACATGGTAATTAGACATACCACGAAGATCTTCAGACTCAGATAAAAGGTGAAAAACTAAAACGTCTATATCACGTTTGGACATAGCCCCAAAGCCATTATCAAGATAGCGTTCTAAAAACTTTTCTGCAAAATACTTTTTTTGGTTGTCAGTAAATTTCATATGTAGAATCTAGTATACTAGTAAACAACATTGGAACCTATGGAAGGTTAGCATAAGTTTTTGATGAGCAACTCGAGATAGAGTTTGCACAACTTCAAATTTTTTTGTTAGAAAAATGCTTTCTTATATTATCCGCCGCTTATTACTGATAATCCCAACACTCCTTGGGATTATGGTGGTCAATTTTTTGCTTATTCAAACTGCACCGGGAGGGCCAGTTGAGCAAGCCCTAGCCCACTTTGGTGGTTTTGCAGTTGATGTTACTGCACGCATTAGTGGTAATGATCAGGGTGAGAGTGGCGGTGCTTCTGTTGACTCAGCGAATAACCGCTACCAAGGGGCACAAGGACTTGATCCCGAATTCATTGCTGAACTCGAGCGCCAATACGGTTTCGACAAACCATTACACACACGCTTTTTCTTGATGATGGGTAACTACCTACGCTTTGACTTTGGTGAAAGTTTTTTTAAAGACCAACGTGTAGTAGACCTTGTAATTGATAAGATGCCAGTGTCTATCTCTCTAGGCCTTTGGACCACACTAATAGTTTATTTGATTTCGATTCCTCTAGGAGTTGCTAAGGCTGTGCGTGACGGTTCTAAGTTTGATTTATGGACTTCAGGAATCATCATTGTTGGTAATGCAATTCCCGGTTTGCTATTTGCTATTTTGCTAATTGTACTCTTTTCAGGTGGTCGCTATTTTGACCTCTTCCCCTTACGAGGGCTTACCTCACCTAATTGGGAAGAGCTATCGCTTATAGGTAAAATTGGTGATTATTTCTGGCATTTGACGTTGCCAGTTTTGTCAATGGTTATAGGCGGTTTTGCTGGACTGACACTGCTAACCAAGAATTCCTTTTTAGATGAAATAAATAAGCAGTATGTACTTACAGCTAGGGCCAAGGGTTTAACTCAGCAACGTGTTCTCTATGGACATATCTTTCGTAACGCCATGCTAATTGTTATTGCAGGTTTCCCTAGTGCATTTATAGGCATTCTCTTTACAGGTTCACTCATAACCGAAGTTATTTTCTCACTAGATGGTCTTGGTTTATTAGGGTTTGAAGCAGCCATTAGCCGCGATTATCCTATTATGTTTGCTACCATTTATTTTTTTACCCTGTTGGGCCTAGTCATGCAAATTATAGGTGATATCACCTATACCATAGTTGATCCACGCATAGATTTTGAAGGGCAGAAAACTTGATGGAAAGGGATATGAGTAATAGCCAAGACACTGCTAAGAATGCTGTTAGCCCAACTTCACCTCCTTTAAGCAAAGAACGTCTTTTTGGACTGCGTGTTTCCAAGCTTACTAAAAGGCGTTGGGAACAGTTTAAGGCGAATGGGCGAGCTTATTGGAGTTTATGGATCTTTCTAATATTATTCCTGCTTACTTTGCCAGCTGAGTTAATAGCCAATGATAAACCTTTAGTGGTTAGCTACGATGGATCGCTTTATTTCCCTGTCTTCAAAAGTTATCCCGAAACAATCTTTGGGGGTGATTTTGATACCGAAGCTGAATACCGCGATCCTTTTGTAAGTGACCTCATTGAAGAAAAGGGTTGGCTGTTATGGCCACCTGTCCGCTTTAGTTATGACACTATTAATTATGGTCTTACAGTACCCTCGCCTGCACCACCTTCAAAAGAAAATTGGCTTGGTACTGATGATGAGGCTCGAGATGTCTTAGCAAGAGCCATTTACGGTTTTAGAATTTCCATCCTGTTTGCCTTTATCCTCACCTTTTTTAGTTCAATTGTTGGTGTAGCTGCTGGAGCAATACAGGGTTACTTCGGCGGTTGGGTAGACCTAATCTTTCAGCGTGTAATGGAGATATGGAGTGGCATACCAATTCTTTACTTGCTAATTATTCTTGCTAAGATTGTAGAAACAACCTTCTGGGTGCTACTGGGATTTTTACTGCTTTTTAGCTGGATGGGTTTAGTAGGAGTTGTTCGTGCTGAGGTTCTGCGGGCACGGAACTTTGACTTTGTAAGAGCAGCTAAAGCCCTTGGTGTAAGTGATACTAACATAATGATCCGCCATGTGCTGCCCAATGCAATGGTCGCAACTTTTACCTTCTTGCCATTTATTCTTGCTGGTGCAGTTGGTACACTAGCAACACTTGATTTTCTTGGTTTTGGTTTCCCAACAGGCTCACCTTCTTTAGGTGAACTTCTTAACCAAGGCAAGGACAATCTGCAAGCACCTTGGCTAGGTTTTACAGGTTTTTTCGTACTGGCAACAATGCTCTCGCTACTAGTATTTATTGGTGAGGGAGTCCGTGATGCCTTTGATGTGCGTAAAACTTTTGGAGGACGCAAGTGAGTTTGCTGGAAATCAAGAATCTAGCTGTTCACTTTCAGCTCGAGGACAACATAGTCGAAGCTGTCAAGGGCATTGATTTAACTATTAAAGAGGGTGAAACAGTGGCAATAGTGGGTGAATCTGGTTCAGGGAAATCTGTTACAGCGCTCTCAGTTATGCAATTGTTACCTTACCCTCGAGCTAAGCACCCACATGGCAACATCCATTACCAAGGGGAAGAGCTTGTAGGTGCTAGCGAACGAAAGATGCGTGGGATACGTGGTAATGGTATCTCGATGATTTTCCAAGAACCTATGACTTCGCTTAACCCACTGCATACTGTTGAAAAGCAAATTAGTGAAGTTCTAATTCTTCACCAAGGCCTGAGTCGTAAACAGGCTCAAGAAAGGGTGCTCGAGCTTCTTAATCTAGTCAAACTTTCAGAAGCCGAAAAACACCTTGGCTCTTACCCACACCAGCTTTCTGGTGGGCAGCGCCAACGTGTAATGATTGCTATGGCACTAGCCAATGAACCTAATCTGTTAATTGCTGATGAACCTACTACTGCACTTGATGTCACCATTCAAGCACAGATTCTAGAGTTGTTAAAAGAAGTTCAAGAAAAATTTGGTATGGCAATTATGCTTATAACTCACGATTTAGGTATAGTGCGCCATATGGCTGAGCGAGTGTATGTGATGACACAAGGTGAAGTTGTTGAAGAGGGGGTAACGGAGCGTATATTTACTAAACCACAGCACTCTTATACTCAAAAGCTTCTTTCTGCCGAACCAAAGGGTAATCCCCATTTTGTTGATGAGGATGCAACCTCAATCATGGAAACCCAAGACCTAAGGGTATGGTTTCCCATTCAACGTGGAGTGTTGCGGCGCACAGTGGGGCACATCAAGGCAGTTGATGGCATAAGTGTTAACCTTCGGGCAGGTCAGACGCTTGGGGTGGTTGGAGAATCTGGTTCGGGCAAGACTACGCTTGGTTTGGCGCTTTTGAGATTGGTCTCGAGCCAAGGTCCCATAACTTTTGATGGGCATGAGATTCAAGGCCTACGTAACAAACAAATTCGGCCCCTACGCAGTGACCTGCAGATAGTTTTCCAAGATCCCTTTAGTTCACTAAGCCCTAGACTTTCAGTTTTTCAGATTGTTGAAGAGGGCCTGCTGGTTCACGGTATTGGCAAAAGTTTTGAAGAACGTCGCCAAATTGTTGCCCAAGCTCTTATTGAGGTTGGCCTTGACCCTGCTACCATGGATCGTTTCCCACATGAGTTTTCTGGCGGGCAACGTCAGCGTGTTGCCATTGCACGTGCAATGGTACTAAAACCTAGACTACTTGTTCTAGATGAACCTACTAGCGCTCTTGATATGACTATACAAGCACAAATTATTGACCTTTTGCAGGACCTGCAAAAACAACACCAACTTGTCTATCTTTTTATTAGCCACGACCTTAGGGTAGTGCGTGCCCTTGCAAATGAAATTATTGTTATGAAAGAAGGTCATGTGGTTGAAAGCGGTCCTGCTAAGCAGATTTTTGAGTTTCCTCGAGAAGATTACACCAAAGCGTTGATTGCTGCAGCATTAGAAAAAAGGGCTACTGCTGCATAAGTTTCAAATATAGATAATCCCCAGTTAAAATTCTAACTACTATCTACTAGTTAGAATTCCAACAAAAACTCACAGGTATTACACTTAGGCACTTATTTACTCATTTATAGTTACAGTAGGCTGAATTGTAATGGGAGATTCTAAAACTTTTGCTGCCCAAGCCTTGGCATCTTTAAGTGAGTGATCACGGTAGTTGCCACACTCGAGTTCACTAACCCCGGGCACTTCACCTTCATAATTAGCAATAGCTCCTAGAGCAAATTCAAAAGCTTTTCTTACCTCTTCTTCACTGACACCACCCATAACTGTAAGGTAAAACCCGGTACGACACCCCATAGGACTACTATCAATTACTTCATGCTCCATAGCCTCGCGTAAGTAACTAGCCATAAGATGTTCCATTGTATGCAACGCAGACATGGGAACTGCCTCTTTGTTTGGTTGCACAAGGCGCAGGTCAAATTTACGCACTTCATCGCCTTTTTCCCCTTGATAATTGCCAGCTAAACGTACATAAGGAGCTTGTACTTTGGTATGGTCAAGATTAAAAGATTCAACACTTATCATAGTGGGGTCATTATTACACAGTGTTAAAAGGGATGTGAAAGTTTTAGTGGATACCTTTGGAGTAATTGGTGCCTAGAAGTAGTTAGTAGCCAGTAGTCAGTAGCCAGCATAGTAAATCCCTACTGACTACCAGCTACTAGCTTCTAGCTACTAATTTGGACTCCAACAACAATTAGCAATACTTATACCTAAATGCTTAGTTCAAATAAAATAAACCTTTTGCTAAGTATTTGACTTTTTGGCAACCAGAAGGGGTTTTGTGAAAAAGTAAGTTAAGAACAACATTGAAAGATGTAAAATGAATCATCTAATGAATAGGAACTTATTTATGGGAATACTCATTGTTATTATGTTTGTCATTGTAGGCACAACAGTAGCACAAGAAGGAAACCTAGAATTTGAAAAAGGTAAGGCTTCTTGGTACTCTCCTTCTCTAGCAGGCGCTAAAACTGCTAGTGGTGAAGCCTATGTTCCAACTAAACTTACTGCTGCTCATCGTACGCTACCTTTTGGTACTCATGTACTTGTAACTAATTTGCACAATGATAAGAGTATAGTAGTGCGTATTAATGATCGTGGTCCCTTTGTACATGGTCGTGTTATTGACCTCTCACAATCTGCTGCTAATCAAATAGGAATGATACGGCAAGGTGTAGCACAAGTAAAGGTTGATCTTATTACAAATGGAGATCAAGATACTTCTTTAGACCAAAATACATATTCTATAAATATACAACCACAAGAATTTCCTAGTGATCCAACCATCTTAACAAGGCTAGTTAACGAACTAAGTACACAGTTTTATTATTTTAGCTGGCAAACTACAAGATAAAAACTAGTTAGTTAATCCTTAGCTGTAAAGTGGTAAATTTTAAATAAAAAAGCTAAAATCTAGCAACACAAAAATTTTTTTCAGGGGCTGGTTTTAGTCAACTAATCAAAACTTGAGCCTCGCTCAAAAAGCATTAATTCAACTATTATATACAGTAAAAATTTTTCTAAGGTTTGTTTGTGTTATCATGTTTTAATGACGCATAACCTAAGTACTTTGGCAATTTAGCAACATTGAAGGCTAGTAAGCAGTTTATCAGTATTAATCATGAGGTTGTGTTCAAAAAGGTAAATTTTGTATTAGGAAAAATTATAAATACAAGTAAAGACATCTTTATTAAAGGTTACATTCGTGGCTTTATAAGGCCACAAATACTAATAAAACCTTAGCATTACTATTAAGGGAAACAACAAACAATAGTGTTAAAGACCAAACCGAAGTAATACATTTAAAAACATACAGTCAAGCGTATAGATCTGGAGGTCTTATGGAGCAGGAAATTTACCGTGGCCTTGTTGGTATAAATATTGACAACTCACAAGTTTGTAGTATTGATGGTGAAAAAGGCGAGCTTATTTATCGTGGTTATGATATCAGAGAGCTCGCCAATAAAGCAAGTTTTGAAGAAGTAGCTTATTTACTATGGAATGGCGAACTACCTAATACTAAACAACTTAAAGCTTTTCATGAAAAGTTAAGGCCCCATTTTGCTATTAATAAAGAGGTAATTGATGTCTTAAAGAGTATGCCCAAAACAGTTCATCCTATGCATGCTATTCGCAGCGCAGTTTCTTTACTAGCAGCTTTTGACTCTAATTCAGATGATATTAGTGTAGAAAATGTGCGTGAAATAGGTTTTAAGCTCTTAGCTAAGCTTCCAACTATCACTGCTGCTTTTGCCCGCATAAGTAAGGGTTTAGAGTCTATTGAACCTGATCCTGACTTAAATATCCCTAGTAATTTTTTATATATGCTCAGTGGTAAAAAACCTAGCGAGGCTGCGACAAAAGTAATGGATGTAGCACTAGTCTTACATGCTGAGCATGGTTCTAATGCTAGTGCTTTTACAGCAAGAGCAGCAGCCTCTTCTTTAACTGATGTTTACAGCGCTATTACAGCTGCAATTGCTAGTTTGAAAGGACCTCTTCATGGTGGTGCTAATACAGCTGTTATGAGGGCTTTAGAGGAGATCGGTAGTGTTGAAAATGTTGAGGCCTATGTACTTAAAGTGCTTTCACAAAAAGGGGGAAGGGTGATGGGCTTTGGGCATAGAGTTTACCAAGTTACTGATCCTAGAGCAAATATCTTATGTGAGGTAGCTCGTAAACTTGCTGAGGAATCAGGCGAAAGTAAGTGGTTTGATATGAGTCTTGAAATGGAAAGGGTGATGAATAGAGAGATGACTAAACTGGATAAACAAATCAAGCCTAACGTGGACTTTTTTAGTGCTAGTGTTTATCGTATGCTTGGTTTCCCACCTGCAATGTATACACCTATTTTTGCTGTTGCTCGAGTAAGTGGCTGGATAGCTCATTTAATAGAACAATACAGCAACAATCGCATTATGCGTCCAAGGCTTGTATATGAAGGCCCTAAAGGTAAAATCTTTCAATCTATAGAAACACGTAATTAATTTAGGAGAATTTATGGCTGTACAAAGTAATCAAACAAAAAGTAAAACTACTGAAAAGACAAGTACAACAAGGACTAAAACTCCAAAATCGACAACTAAAAAGGCAACGACAAGAAAGTCAACAACAAAGAAATCAACTGAAAAAGCAAGTAGCAAAGACACAACTAATAAAGCAACTAAAAAAAGGACTAATAAAAAGTCTAATGGCTCACAGTCAACTAAAGGCCAAGAAGCAGAAACTCTGGATTCTGCAGAAATAAAGAGTTGGACAGAATCACCTCATATTGCCAAACTTATTGAGAGTGGTCAAGAACAAGGTGTATTAGATACTGAGGAAATCAGTATTGCACTAAATAAAGCTAATGAAAGTTTACCTGAAGGCATAGCTGAAGGTGATTTTGAAGACCTAATGAAGCTTTTAGAATCGAAGGAAATAGAACTTGCTGATCTTGCTGAAGATGAAGTAATTATAGAAGATGATTTAGGAAACTTTGATGGCTTATCTAGAAACTTAGGCCTTCAAGGAGATAGTCCTGATGTTGATCATGAGGCACTAGAAGCTCGCGCTGAGTTAATGGCTAGCTCAAAACTCTCTACCAATGATCCAGTTAGACAATATCTGCATGAAATTGGTAGAGTAAGCCTATTAACTCTTGAGGAAGAAATTTCACTTGCTCGCCGTATTGAAGAAGGCGAAGCAGCTAAAGTTCGCTTGGATGAAGAAAGCGATGATCTAAATGAGCGTGAGCAACGTGCCTTTAAACGTATTGTTGAAGATGGAGAAATGGCAAGGCAACACCTAATTGAGGCTAACTTGCGTTTAGTTGTTTCTATAGCTAAAAAATATACAGGACGGGGCCTAGGTTTTTTAGACTTGATTCAAGAGGGTAATCAAGGACTTATTCGTGCAGTAGAAAAGTTTGAATATCGTCGTAGATATAAATTTTCCACTTATGCTACATGGTGGATTCGTCAAGCTATCAATCGAGCGATTGCTGATCAGGCTCGTACCATTCGTATACCTGTGCACATGGTGGAAACAATTAATAAATTAACTCGAGCAGCTAGACAGCTACAACAAGAACTCTCTAGAGAACCTACTTATGAAGAAATCGCTGAGCAAATGGGCCCCGGTTGGTCAGGCGACAAGGTTGAGGAAGTTTTTAAAGTATCTCAAGAACCAGTATCGCTCGAGACACCTATAGGAGATGAAAAGGATTCTTTCTATGGTGACTTTATTCCTGATGAAAATGTAGAATCACCAGTAGATCAAGCTAGCAGGACTTTGTTGTCTGAACAGCTCGAGGAAGCACTAGACAAGCTTACCGAGCGTGAGTCAGTAGTCTTAAAACTTCGCAAAGGACTTGTTGATGGGCGTGAGCATACTTTAGAAGAAGTAGGAGCCCATTTTGGTGTAACCCGCGAGCGCATTCGTCAAATTGAAAACAAGGCTTTAAGGAAGCTAAAGTATCATGAGAGTCGTACCCGCAAACTAAGAGATTTTTTGGAGTAAACACCTAGACACAAATAGTTAGCTTTTATTAGAAGTTAAACTAGTAGCTAAAAATATTAGTCAGTACCTAGTAGGGCTTTGCATGCTTATTGCTAGCTACTAGGTACCTAACTACTTTTAAAAACTAATTTCCTAAAGGTATTCACAAAAACTTATTGCTACTTACCATAATTTGACAAACATAAGTTCCCTACTTATACTTTAAGATAAAGCACTTATTTTTTAAGGCTTAAATTTTAAGTATAATGAGGTGATAACAATTACTAAACCCTCTAAAATGCAAAATAAAGTTTATAAATATCTTTGTCAGCAATTTACAAAAACGCAAGAAATTCCTAATCTATCAGATGTCGCTCGTCATTTTGGTGTTACTTTCGTGACACTTAAACAGCATCTAAAAGCACTTGATAAAAAAGGATATCTTTCCTATGAAAGTCGTGGCAGGGGACGCTCACCACAAATAAAACTCACAAAGTTAGGTATACCTCTCTTAGGTAATATTACAGCTGGTTCACTAGAAGAGCGCTTTGAGTCACCAGAAGGCTATCTTTCTTTGCAAGGTTATACTGGAGCAGACACTTTTGCTTTACAAGTGGAAGGAAATTCTATGGCTGATTTGATTCAAGATGGCGACGTTGTCATTCTAAAAGCCAGCCAGCCAAAGCATTCAGGTGAGATCTGTGCTGTAAGAGTCAGCGGAGAAACTACCTTGAAATACCTTGAGTGGAAAGAGAATAGTCAGATGGTTACCTTAAGGCCACATAATAGTGATTACTTAGTTAAAGAGGTATCTAGCCAAGAACTAGAAGTAGATGGCGTTTATCAAGGACTGTTGCGAGGAGGGCTTATTAAGTCTTTTATACAAAGTTAAGCATAACTCTTGCTTCTAAGCCAAGACATCATAGCTTCAGCAGTAGCAAGGTTAGTAGCAAGAGGAATGCTGTGCACATCACATGCACGCATCAGAGCTGAAACATCAGGCTCATGTGGTTGGGCTGTTAAAGGATCTCTAAAGAAAATAACTGCTAAGATCTTGTCCTCAGCAATGCGGGCACCAACTTGTAAATCACCACCTAAAGGGCCTGATTTTAAACGTTCAACCTTTAGATTAGCTTTTTCCTGAAGAACTTGACCTGTGCTGCTTGTAGCAATTATTGGAAAGTTTTTTAGAATATCAATGTGGTCTTTAACAAAAATAGCCAAGTCTAATTTCTTGTTATCATGAGCAATTAGTGCAACATCTTTCATACATTATAGTCTAGCGTTTTTTGCTTAAGTTTGTTAACCAGCAAATCTAGCAAGTACTCCATTTACAAAACTTCCAGATTCTTCGCCACCATACTTTTTAGCAAGCCGAATTGCCATTTCAATAGTAACTTTGTTGGGAATCTCTTTTTCAAAAAGTATTTCACTAAGAGCAAGGCGTAAAATATTAAGATCTGTTTGAGCCATTTGACTAAAACCCCAGCCTTTAATAATTTTTTGTAAGTATTTATCTACTTCATCGCGGTGTTTATCAAAAGCAAGGAGTATGTTTTCAGCAAAACCCAAGGTTTCAGGCGTAATTAGGGCATCATAGGATTCTTGGCTGTCTTCATTATTTTCACTACCTTTGTCTTTTTGGGTTAGCTCGAGCTTTTTATTAAGCCAAACTTCCTCCAAAGGTAATTTACCTTGCTCAGATTGAAAAAGAGTTAGGAAGGCTAGTTCTCTAGCTTTTCCTCTAGCCATAAGTAATATCTTGTGGCCTTTGAATTGGTAGGTAAACAGGTTTCCACATACGGTTTTCTACAAAATCTCCCACCTCTGCTGGCACCTCAACACGTGCTAGTCCTGCATTTACTGCATATTTAACTACAGCAATGGCTAAGTGTTTACTAACTCCACGTAGTTTATCAATTTGTGGGTATACTCCCCCTCGAGCTAAACGTCCAACATCTATATAATCAGCTAGAGCTACAGCTGCTTCAGTCAGCATTTCCTCAGTCACCTGCCTAGCACCACTAAGCATTATTCCTAGCCCTAAACCGGGGAAAATAAATGCATTGTTACCTTGACCTATAGGGTGTCTATGGCCTTGAAAATCTACATCATTAAAAGGACTACCTGTGGCTATTGTGGCTCGCCCTTCTGTCCAAGCATAAATATTAGCAGGTATAGCCTCACAATTAGCAGTAGGGTTTGAGAGGGCAAAAATTATTGGATAAGGAGTATTGGCCTCGACTGCCTTAATTACTTCTTGATTAAAAGCACCACGTTGACCAGAAAGCCCTATGAGTGTAGTTACTCTAGCATTTTTAATAGTGTCTAGCAGATTAGGAATTTCACCCGTAAATTGCCAGCCTGACACTCTATTGGGATCTTGGCTGAAGGCTTGTTTGTAGGGCTCGAGCCCTAACCTTCCTTCTAACAAAAGTCCCTTAGAATCCAATATAAATATGCGAGCTTTGGCCTCTGCTAAGCTTAACCCCTCGCGGCACAGTCCTGAAGCAATTTGCTTAGCTACTCCTAAACCAGCAGCACCAGCACCGTAAATAAGAAAGGTTTCTTCTCGCAAAGGCCTATGGTTTTTACGTGCTGTTGCTAGTAATCCGGCAAGCACTACCGCTCCTGTACCTTGTATATCATCGTTAAAAGAAGGTAAAGTTTCTTGGTAGCGATTTAATACATCAAAAGATTTTTGCTTGCTAAAGTCCTCCCATTGCAAGAGCACGTTGGGAAATTGTTTCTTTAGCGCGACTACAAAACGATCTATGAAGTCATCATAATCAGTGCCAGTTAGGCGTTCATGACGCATACCTAGATAAAGAGGATCATCTAATAAGTCCTGACGGTTGGTACCCACATCTAATTCTACAGGTAAGGTTAAGGCGGGATCAACACCAGCGGCAGCTGTGTAAATAGAAAGCTTACCGATGCAAATAGCCATGCCTCCAAAGCCTTGGTCACCTATGCCTAAAATACCTTCAGAGTCAGTGGCCACAATGAGTTTAACGTATGGATAGGGGGTGTGTTTAAGCACTTCGTCAATATAATCAATATTACCAGTACTAACTACTAGGCCCCTAGGAAAACGGTAAATTTGACTAAACTGTTCTACTGCCTCAGCTACGGTGGGTGTATAGATAATAGGCATAACTTCTTCGAGGTGCTGCTCTAAGAGCGCATAAAAAAGCACCTCATTGCGATCTTGCAGCACTCGCAAGAAAATGTGCTTGTCCAAATCGTTTTGAAAGCGCTGAAAATTACTATAAGCTCTTCCTACTTGCTCTTGCAGAGTAGAAATGTGTGGTGGGAAAAGGCCTGTAAGCCCAAAAGCTTGACGTTCCTGAACCGTAAAAGCTGTACTTTTATTGAGCAAAGGTAAGCGTGTAAGCATTAGCCCGGGCAAATCGGTTTCTAGGTAGGGTTCGCCATTTTGATCAATTTTGTACTCATATTGTTTCATAAAGTTAGATTAACTTATCTAGTTTGTGGATAGATAGTGCCTATAGAGAGATCTTAATTAAGCTACGGTAAGGTTGAAAGCATACAAAAATACTATGTAGCCTACATAAATAACAAATAGTACCATACCGTCTAACCTGCCTAAGCGACTTTTGCCTAACATAAAGGGAATAAGTATAATGCCTAGAAACATCATTAAGCCAATATCAATCAGCAAACCATTATTAGACACCAAGCTATTAAAATTTGGATTAATAGGATATACAGCAGCAGTAATACCTAAAATGGCCAACACATTAAAAACATTTGAGCCTATTATGTTGCCTAAAATCAGGTCTGTTTCTTTTTTAATTGCAGCAACTATACTACTAGCTAATTCAGGCAAACTAGTGCCGAATGCAACTACGGTAAGTCCAATTATTCTCTCAGGCACTCCTAGAAATTGGGCAATATCAACAGCACCCTCAACAAGAATTTTAGCTCCTATAACTAGAATAACAACTCCTAAAGCCGTTCCCAAAAATGCTAGCCAGATTGGCATCTTGGCAGGCTCAACTTCTAGATTTGCTTCACTCGAGCCTTTGCGAAACTGATAGAACAAATAACCTAGTAAGAAAATTACTAGTGCCAGCCCCTCAAAGCGTCCTACTTGCCCATCCCACAAAACAGGTACAACCAAAAGCATTACCAAAAGCATTATTGGCACTTCTCGCAAAGCAAATATTTTCCTAGTTAGCAATGGATAAGTAATTGCTGTTAAGCCCAAAATCAAACCCACATTAGCAATATTTGAACCAATTACGTTACCTATAGCAACTTCTGGCACACCCTGAAAAGCTGACATAAGTGTGGCTGCTAGCTCGGGACTCGAGGTACCAAAAGCTACAACTGTTAGCCCAATAACTAATGAACTAACACCTAATTGTTTGGCAAGGTTAGTAGAGCTGCGCACCAGCGCTTCTCCACCTAAGTAAAGTAACCCGGCACCAATAATCACAAAAACTATACTCATGAGACTAACCTATCAAATTTTTAGACTTTATGTTAGAGTCCTTTATTTTGTGGCAAATCAATTTATTCCCATTTCAGATTTATCTGCACAGATTAGCAACCTAAAAAACGAGCTTACTACTGCTTTAGAAAGGGTTTTGCTTTCAGGAGAATTTGTTATGGGTTCCGAAGTTGAGGCTTTTGAGAAAGAGGTCGCAAATTATCTTGGTGTTAAGTATGCAGTTGGAGTCAACTCTGGTACAGACGCGCTAATCATTGGTCTTAGGGCACTTGGCATTACTAAAGGAGATGAAGTTATTACTACCCCTTTTAGTTTTTTTGCTACTGCTGAGTCAATTAGTCGAGTAGGGGCAAGGCCTGTTTTTATAGACGTTGAGGAAAGTAGTTTTAACTTAGATCCCAATAAAATTGAGAAAGCCATTACTCATTTTACTAAAGCAATTATGCCAGTACACCTTTATGGTCAACCTGCAGCAATGGCAAGTATTATGGACATCGCTAGAAAATACGATCTTAAGGTTATAGAAGACTGTGCTCAAGCTTTTGGAGCTTATTGTTCTTCACTAAGAAAGTATACAGGTGCAATTGGAGATATTGGAGCTTATTCTTTTTTTCCAACTAAGAACCTTGGAGCTTTTGGTGATGGTGGTCTTATAGTTACAGATAATTACCACTTAGCAGAAAAAGCTCGTATGCTTAGGGTGCATGGCACTAAAGAGAACTATCAAAATGAAATGTTAGGTTATAACTCACGCTTAGATAGTTTACAAGCTGCTGTTTTAAGAGTAAAATTGCCTTACATTAACTTTTGGAATGCACAAAGGCGTAAAATAGCTGTACTTTATAATCAACTGCTAAAAGAAACTAACGCTATAATCACACCTAAAATTACTAATGGGCATATTTTTAGCCAGTACACCATAAGGCTTACTGAGATAAACAGGGATGATGTTAGGCAGCTACTTAGAAAAAGAGGCATTGATACTAGAGTATATTATCAAGTCCCGCAGGATAAACTACCTATTTATGCTGGGCAGTATCCAGAAAATCCCATCAGCAACAACCTTTCTAAAGAAGTGCTTAGTTTACCAATATGGCCTGAGTTAGAAGAAGGGTTAATTAAAGAAGTTGCTCAGTTTCTACTAGATGCTATTATTACAGTGCAAAATTGTTAAAAAGCACACAACATCTTATAATGCAGGGGACTATGCTTTTATGGAGTTGTAGAGAACACGAAAAACTAATATAACTTATGCTATTCAAATTTTATTCTAATGTTACCGAAATAAATCATTTACGAATAAAGTAACATTTGTGTAATTAAAGGAGTGCTAAGCTATGTCTCGAGTAAGGGAAACACTAATCCCTACTGAATTTATCTCGAGCAGCTATTTCATAATACTTATAATTTACCAGCTGCTTGAAAGGAGCGCACAATGCGCAACACATCAAATAAAGGTTTTACACTTATAGAGCTTCTCATAGTCATTGCCATCATTGGTATTTTGGCTGCTACACTTATTCCTAACTTGTTAGCTGCTCGTCGCCGTGCTAATGACACCATCGCCCAAACCTATCTTCGCGATGCAGTAACCTTCCAAGAGATTTATCAAGTCGACTTTAATTCATACACAGCTACTGCTGGTGACTTAACTACTCTTGGTCTTAAAGCTGTCCCTACAAACACCACCTTTAGTGTTGTAGCTGGAACTGCTGCAGGCTATTGTATGACCGCAACACACGCCAATGGTTCTGGTGTGACTTTTGGTGCTACCTCTGCTGGCGGTATAGTTAGAACAGCATGTTCTGCTGCTGGTTAATGGTTAGCTACACTTAGAAATACTCTAAAAACCAGTTAATTATGGTTATAGAAGTTGGATGGTTGCACAAAAACCATCCAACTTTTCTATTAAGGATTAGAACTTTTCTAATTCAGCCAAAGGTTAATAAGAGTATTTAGGAAGGAACCAAGCCATGCTTTCAGATAACAAAGGCTTCACTATTTTAGAATTACTCATGATAATTTCTATCATTGGGATCTTAGCAACTTCTATGCTTGCAAATTTGCTAAGCTCACGTGAGCGTGCTTTTGACACTATGGCGCAATCTTATCTTTATGATGTTGTTACACTTCAAAACATTTATCTTGTAGATAACTTTAGCTACACAACTAGCATAAGCGATCTAACCTCTTTAGGCCTCAAGCCTGTTCCAGTAGATGTCAGTGTAAGTATTGTTGATGCAAGTGCTATAGGTTATTGCATAACTGCACAACATGATAGTGGTTCTGGTAGAGTGTTTCATGCTACATCACTCGGCATAAAGAATTCACTGCAAGAATCTGTGTGCACTTCAGCTACTTAAAGATTTTTACTAACAATCTGTAATCATTTCCTCTAAGGAGATAAAACCCTCCTTAGATTTTTTTATAGCCACAAGAACTTGTGCTTTAAATTTAGCATTCAAAACCAATGTAAAAAGTTATTTTAAAGGCTATGCTAACCAAAAATCACTTATGGATCACTTTTGGCTTTATTATAGCTACTGCTATTGGTTTTATCGTTTGGTACTCAGCCTTTCACTTACAATACCTTTATCTAAGAAATACTGCTGCTTTATGGATGGTTGCTTTTGCTGGCTTGGCAATTATATTTTCCATATTTAGAGTAACTAGAGCAACACTTATTCCACTAATTCCTGTTATAGCTTGGGTTTTGCTAAGTATATCAAGTACCTTTTGGAGTCTAAGCCCTTCAGAAACTGTAAAAACTAGCATGTGGCACTTTATATACTTAGCAGCTTTTGCTGTTGGCTGGCGTTGGTCAAAACAATTTTTACTACTCTTCCTAATAGTTAATGCTTGGATTATCTTTGGTGGTGTAGATATATTGTTAGTGCTTTCCGAAGATTTTATGAAAGGGGTTTGGTTTGAAAAAAATGTGCAAGGAGCACAATTCATACTATTTTTACCTTTGATTACAGCCTTGATGCTCACAAAGCATAAATTTGCACCATTGATGGGACTAATAGTAGGATTTTGTCTTTTCCTTTTAACCTTGACAGCTGCTACTGCTGCCCAAATTTTAACTATAATTGGAATAATAGCTGTTGCTAGCACTCAAATTAAAACTTGGTTATCTAAAGACAATATTGCAAATGTTTTGGGAGTATTAATTTTTAGTGCTATGGGTTTCCTTATAGGATGGTATTTAATTACCCCTGAAGGAGTTGAGGTAGGTACTGTAGGAATAGGTGATACTGACTCAAGACCAACTTCTGCAGTAATAACCTCATTGCAAGGTAGATTGTTTGTGATAGAAGATGTAGGACGCAAGGCAATAGCAGCATTGCCTTTAGGAGTTGGTAGTGGTACACTTCGCAACATTTACTCGCACTTGCAGACGCATCCAGAAGTTGAATCTGTAGATGCCCATATGTATTATTTGCAAACATTGCTCGAGCTAGGAATACTTGGGTTACTACTACTAATTACTATTTTTGTCATGGCTTTAATAAACTCTTGGCGCTACAAACGTTGGGGAATATTCTTTTCACTATTTATGTTTATGGGTTATTTAGCTTTTAGTGTGCCAGCATATTATCCAGCTATGATGACACTCTTTTTTGGTCTTATGGGCATAGCAAATTCACCCACAAATTTTCAATTTGCTTCACAAGGTAAATACTTACCTTTGTGGTCATTAGCGCCTATCTTATGCATACCGCTCTTTTGGCTGTGGTGGAGTTCTCCTTGTCAAAATGTTGACTGTGCTTTAGGACGTAAACTAGCAGATAGAGATACTATTAGACAAATCCATTCCTCATTAAGTATAGATGAGCAACTATACCTACTTGAAGAGGCTAAAGAACGCAACCCTGAGTCACTTTATTTTTATCGACTATATGTAAATGCTTATAAAAAGACAGGTGATGACGAAGGAGTGCTCGAGCTATACCGTGAAATAGCTGATAAGTTCCCTGCTGCAGACTTAGATGTTTATATAGACTGGCGAGAAGCAGCTAGAACTTTAAATAACGAAGAAGAAGCACAAAAAGCTTACCAAGCAAGCTTACATTATTTTAACAAAGACTTTAGGCCTGTGAATCCTATTCTTGGCCCTCTCTACATGAACCCTTAGATTAACCATTTTTTATAAAATTATTTAACTTTAGGGATAGTTTCAAGTTTCATGAAAAAATATGAAACTTGACTGTAATTTATTTCACTCCTATAATATTCATAGGAGAAAATTTATGCTTTCAAACACAAAAGGTTTTAGCATCTTTGAAGTGTTCATTTCAGTTGCAATAATAGGAATTTTAGCATCTTTTGTTTTCTCAAATTTGCTAGATATGCGTAAACGAGCCTTTGACAATACAGCTCAAGCCTACCTTCGTGACACTGTGACAATGCAAAGTATCTATTTGATAGATAATAATAATTATACCACCAATATAGCAGACTTGACCACTTTAGGCCTCAGGCCTATCCCAACAGGTGTTGAGTTAATTATTATTGATGCAAATAATGTGGGTTACTGCATAACAGCAAAACATAATAAAGGCAGCAAAAAGATATTCCATGCTACATCTTTAGGTATAAAGAATTCTTTGCAAGAACCCACGTGCACCTCAGCTCTCTGAGGACTGACTATTTTAACAATCTGCACTCACTCTTTACTAAGGAGGTAGGTCTTTCTTAGGTTCTTTTGCTTTAAAAACAAATATATTTTCCAACTTTTCAGTTAGAGGCATAAGGTATCGTGCCCCTACCAAATCAAGTAAAAACCCTGAGCTTTAAAGCTCAGGGTTTTTCGGTGTCCTGTTTAAATTCAAGGGTAACTACCGCTTGAACACAGGCTGTGCTGCACAGTTACCTTTGACAGGCACCTTCGCTTAAATTTTCACTTTTAATAAGACCACCTCCAAACTAGCGTTGAGGTCACTTTAACATAAAAACTAAAACTTGTCATTATAGGGAATTAATTCCATACCACAAACCACATTCAGTTTTTGTGCTACCTGCCCAGCGACCTGCTCGAGCATCTTCACCAACTTCTACTGCCCGTGTACAGGGCGCACAACCTATACTTAAATAACCTTTTTTATATAGGGGATTTAAGGTTAATTCATGAACGTTAGCATATATTTCTAAGTCTTCCTGAGACCAATAAGCAAGAGGATTAATCTTATCGCGGCCTAAAGCTTTTTCAACAAACTCAATATTAGCACGGGTATCGGATTGATCTCGGCTTCTGGCACTAAAAACAGCGTCTGGCTGTTTTCTAGCAAGGTAATCTTGCAAGGGTTTTACCTTGCGTAAGGCACAGCATTTGTTTGTGTCTTGTTCATAAAGCTTATCATCTTCGCGGTTGGCACTAACTGTTACTATGCTGACTTGAGGATAGGCCAAAGCTAATTCATCGCGTGTTTGTAAAGTTTCCTTAAAATGATAGCCAGTATCTACAAAAACTACCTCACCACGGTAACCAACACGCACAGCCATGTCTAACAGTACAATGCCATTAATGTTAAAACCACTAGGCATAATTGTGTGAGGGTAAGTTTCTAAAGCCCAGCGAATTACATCATGTGGATCAGTATTTTCATCCCATTTTGGTAAAGAGGGATTTTCTAAAACTGCTGTCACAAAAATACTCCTAAATTACAGTAAAATAACTTGCCTACTTAGTCTTTATGCAAAAATTGATCCCATCAAGTATTGGATGAGATCTAACATAAACTTTATTCTACATAGTTGATAAAGTTTGTCAACTACTTTATTAAGATAGTATTAACGAGCAGAGTTGCAATGAGGATAAGGCCTGAAGGCTAAATGAGTTTTGCCTAAATGATTCTTTAGCGCATTATAACCTTACTGATCTACCCCTAGAATGGTTCCGTTACTCTTATTAAGTTGTGCAACGTAGGCATCATTACTGCCATAGCTTGTAGAACTACCTGTTAGCAGGTTGCCAGACGTGGATCCTGTAATGTAGACTGCACCATTAACCGCAACATCATTCGCAAAATCATTATCTGCCGAACCAAAATCCCCATCGTCAAACTGACTAGTCCACTGCTGGGTGCCACTACTATTGTACTTAAAAACCACTATGTCCCTTTTGCCAGCATTGCTAAAACCAGAAAAAGAACCCGTGGTGTCCCCAGCAATGTAGATGTTATTATTGCTGTCCGTGGTAATACTTCTAGGAAGGGTAGACTTACCAGCGAGGGAAGGTTCCAAACGTCTTGCGTAAAGTGTATTTCCACTTCCGCTCTTCTTGACAAAGTGACCTCCCTGACCTAAAATACCTCCTGTAATTCTAAGTGTGAAGTAAATGTTGTCGCTGCTGTCAGTAGTAACATCAAAGGCATCGTCATTATCGACTGTACCATAATTCTTTTGCCAGACCTGATCCAGATTGGCATTGTACTTGAAAAGCCTGATATCCTTGCCCTGAGGAGGATTGACGAGAATGTTATTCCAGTTTGCCAAGACAATTACTCTGTTGTTTGAACTATCTACTGCAATAGCTTTAGGTTTAAGACCTATGATGCCACTTACAGACTTGGTTTTGATTAAACTACCCACACTATTAAATCTTCTAACTACAAAATTGTTAACTCCCTCATCACTGAGCACGAATATTCGGTTGTTACTAGTGATAGCTAAATCAACGGCTTCATCTGAATTCTTAGTCCCAAATTGTCTTATCCACACACGCTTTCCATCTTTATCGAATTTCGCCAAGAAGCTATCCCGACTTCCCACCTGAAATCCAAGCGGACCAGAGGTATGACCCAATACATAGACGTCACCATTACTGTCCATAGCAACCTTGAGAGCAACATCTGAAGCTCTAGTTCCAAACTGTAGCCCCCAAATTCTGCCACCATTGTAATGTCGTAAGATCCCGTCATTACTCCCTAGGTTCGCACCATCAAGGCTTCCCCCTGTATAGCCCACCACATAAAGATCGCTGCCGTTAACAACTACGCCATTTCCCCTATCGAATTGCGGTGTTGCGAAGTCAAGGGTAGAGAACACAGGGTCTTCAGTAAGGTCAGGCTCTGTGAGTGGGGTAGGTACTGAAATTGTCTTGGTACAAGCTGCTAAAGAAAGAACAATTAAGCTAATAAACAATAAACTAATGCGGTACATAATAAACCTCCTTAAGGTTTAGAATTTTATATAGTCGCAATAGCGACTCCTTGCCATATTTGTGTTAATGGCGAATTTGAATCTCTACATAGAGTTAGTCAAAAAAATCTTGGACTCACCCAAACCTCGGAGGTTTTGAAAACCTCCAAGGTTTTGCGGAAAACTTCTATGAACACCTATAATCTTACTGATCTACCCCTAGGATAGTTCCATTACTCCTATTAAGTTTTGCAACGTATGCATCGAAACTGCCATAGCTTGTAGCAGTACCGTCTAGCAGGTTGCCAGACGTGGATCCTGTAATGTAGACTGCACCATTAACCGCAACATCATTCGCAAAATCATTATCTGCCGAGCCATAATTCCCATTGTCAAACTGACTAGTCCACTGCTGGGTGCCACTACTGTTGTACTTAAAAACCACAATGTCGTTTGAGCCAGCATTGCTAAAACCAGAAAAAGAACCCTTAGTGCCCCCAGCAATGTAGATGTTATTATTGCTGTCCGTGGTAATACTTCTAGGAAGGGTAGACTTACCAGCGAGGGAGGGTTCCAAACGTCTTGTGTAAAGTGTATTTCCACTTGCACTTTTCTTGACAAAGTGACCTCCCTGACCTAAGATACCTCCTGTAATTCTAAGTGTGAAGTAAATGTTGCTGTTGCTGTCGGTGGTAACATCATAGGCGTGTTCATTATCGGGCGTGCCATAATTCTGCTGCCAGATCTGATTCAGGTTACTGTTGTACTTGAAAAGCCTGATGTCTTGGCCTTTACCATTACCACTGTTATCCCAGTCTGCTAAAACAAGCACTCTATCTGAGCTATCTATTGCCATGGCTTCGGGATGAAGACTCGGGCGGTTGTTTAAAATTACAGACTTAGTTTTAAGTAAACTACCTCCACTATTAAACTTCCTTATCACAAAGCCGTTAAAGTTAACATTGTCAAAACTAAGCACATATATTTGGTTGTTACTACTAACAGCTAGGTCAGAGCAAAAACCAAAAAAATCTTTAGTACCAAGCTGTTTTGCCCACACAATCTCTCCATCTTGGTTAAACTTTGCTAAGAAGGTATCCTGAGTTCCTACCTGAAATCCAAACGGGCCTTTTGTTTGACCCACCACATAGACATTGCCATTACTGTCTGTGTCAACCTTGCAAATCACATCCTCTTCTCTAGTCCCAAACTGTACACCCCAGAGTTTGCCACCATCGTAACGTCTTAAGAACACATCGATCTCCCCTAGGTTTGTGCCATCAAGATCTCCCCTTGTATTACCCACCACATAAAGATCGCTACCGTTAACAACTAAGCCTTTCCCATGATCTGCTTGTGGTGTTGCGAAATCAAGGGTGGAGAACACAGGATCTTCAGCAAAGTCAGGCTCTGTAAGCAGTGCAGGTACTGAAATTGTCTTGGTACAAGCTGCTAAAGAAAGAACAAGTAGACCAATAAACCATAAACTAATGCTGTACATATAAACCTCCTTAAGATTTAGAATTCTATGTTGCTGTTCCAATTCCTTGCCATAATTTGTGCCAATGGCGGATTTGAATTTCTCTATAAAATCTTATTGATCTACTCCTAGGATAGTTCCATTACTCTTACTAAGTTTTGCGATGTAGGCATCAGAACCACCATAGCTTGCACCGTTACCTTTTAGCAGGTTGCCACTTGTGTCTCCTGTAATGTAGACTGCATCATTAATTGCAATGTCATAAGGAGAGTCATTGCTTGCTGAACCATAATTCCCATCACCAAACTGAGTAACCCACTGCTGGTTGCCACTATTGTTGTATTTAAAAACTACAATGTCTCTGAAACCAGCATTGCTAAAACTAGGAAAAGAACCCTGAGTGTCCCCAGCAATATAGATGTTATCATTGCTGTCTGTGGTAATACTTCTGGGCAGGGTATCTTGACTTGTGGGAGAATATTCCAAGCGTCTTGTGTAAACTGTACCTCCATTTGTATTCTTCTTAACAAAGTGTCCTCCTCCTCCTTGGCCTAGGGTACTTCTTTGAAGCGTGAAGTAAATTTCATTGCCACTGTCAGTGGTGATATCAAAAGCAAATTCATCATCGGATGTACCATAATTATTTTGCCAAATTTGATTTAGGTTGCTGTTATACTTGAAAAGCCTAACATCTCTTCCTAGAGAATTGCCACTGTTGTCCCAATCTGTTAAGGCAATCACTCTGTTTGAACTATCTACTGCTATAGCTCTAGGCTCGAGATCCGGGCGATTGTTTAAAGTAAAAGACTTAGTTTTAAGTAGGTTACCTCCCATATCGAACTTTCTTATTACAAAATTGTTAACACCTTCATCACTGAGCACATATATCCGGTTATTACTATCAATAGCTAAACCAGTGGGTCTATCAACATTTTTAGTCCCAAACTGTCTTATCCACACACGCTCCCCATCTTGGTTAAATTTCGCTAAGAAGACATCAAAATCTTTTATCTTAAATCCTAGCGGACCAAGGGTATGACCCAATACGTAGACGTCGCCATTACTGTCCATAGCAACCTTGAGGGCAATATCTGAAGATCCAGTTCCAAACTGCACACCCCAGAGTTTTAAGCCATCGGAACTGTAACGTCGTAAGAACCCATCGGTCGCCCCTAGGTTTATGCCATCAAGGCTTCCTTTTGTGTGGCCCATCACATAAAGATCGCTACCGTTAACAACTAAGCCATTCCCGCTATCTTCTTGCGGTGTTGCGAAATCAAGTGTAGAAAACGGGTCAGGTTCTGTGAGTGGTGTAGGTACCGAAATTGTTTTAGTACAAGCTGCTAAAGAAAGAACAAGTAGACCAATAAGCCATAAACTAATGCGGTACATATAAACCTCCTTAAGATTTAGAGTTCTAGATATAGTCGCTATTTTGGTTCCTTACCGCTTGCTGTAGGGGTGGGTTTAAAAATCGTTCTTAAAGCATAGCGACAAAATTTTCTTAAACCCCTACTGTGAAGGTTAAAAAGCGCTAAGTAATGTAGGACTTTAGCAAAAAATTCTTGTGTGCCATTAAATTTAAGTCAAAACTGCGAGCACTTGGAAAACCACGAAGCCTAGATATATAATTAATTAGTGCATATGTAAGGTATGCCTTAGAAATTAAGCCACTAATTCTAAAGCATACTATTAGTTTTAAGCATTACCTAAGGTTGTTCTTAGTCCCTGTAATGCGTTCTACAGTCAACACCTGTTCATAAGGTGGTGAGCGTGTATTTGGAGTTACTTCTATCATGTTATTTCTCTTTAATTCCCAAACACTTCATAAGTAATGTTGTATAGCAATTCCTAGTACTTGTGAGAGTTTAAATGCTAAGAGCCAAACAGCTCAAAAACATGATACAGAATGGCTATAGCTCAAAAAAGGGTGCTAGCACCCATATTTAGAAAGTATTACCTAGTGAATTTAAAAAAAGAGCTTATTAAGGTTGTAGTAGTAGAAGATGAAGCGCTTTATCGCGATATGATTGCTAAGGCGTTGGCAAAAGAAGGTGATATTGAGATTCTATGTACCTATGACAATGCTGAAAATGCAAAACAAGGTATTCTCCAGCTAAAACCAGATGTTGCTCTTATGGATATAGAATTAGGTGATAAAACTAATGGTATAAAGCTTGCCTTACAACTGCGTGAGCTTTTAGCTAATTTAGGCATTGTAATACTTTCTAACCACAGCAAGATTGACTTTGCCAAAATACTAGCCCGCCAAGAGTTAAAAGGCTGGGCATACTTACTAAAAAAATCAGTTCGTGATGTTGCCACCTTACATCGTGCCGTTAACAGTGCTGCAGAGGGTAATGTACTGCTTGATGAAAAACTTGTTGAGCAGCTTAGGAGTTATGCCAATAATATTACCCATAGTCTTACACCAAGACAATGGGAAATTTTAGACCTTTTATCACAAGGCTATGCCAACATAACCATTTCTGAAAAATTAGGTATTGCTAAAAAGTCTGTTGAGAACCAGCTTAATGAAGTTTACCGTAAGTTGGGTTTAGATAGAGCTGATAAGAGTTTGAATGCTCGAGTAAAAGCAGTGCTAATGTATCTTGAAGGTCAAATTTAGTTAAAGTTTCTTAGTTTCTTCAGTGCTCAAACCTTTTAACCTTTTAGCACCTCATTTCACCTCTTTATTTCCCAATAGCTAGTTAGAATCAAGTAAAATTACCCTATGGAAAACCTAGTTACCATTCGACTCCCTGATGAACTATATTTGCGCCTAAAGCAAGCAGCAGAATCAACAGGCCAAATTTTGAGAAAATTATCTTGCATGCTATAAGCGTAGGAAGCCCACCTTCTTGGCAAGATGTGCCAGCAGTTTTTCAGGCTGACTTAGCAAACTTAGATCGCTTGGACGATGAGAGTCTATGGACAGTTGTAAAAGCAAAAAAAGATAGGGATTATATGCATCGTTATGAAGAGTTGCTAGAGGGAAATTCTAATGACACCTTGTCGGCTGCCGAGAAAGAGGAATTGCCTACACTGCGACATGAGGCAGATATCTTTATGTTGCGTAAAGCCCATGCTGCTAGCTTGCTGCACTGGCGCGGTTATAAAATCCCTCCTGCAGATTATTGGACTTACCCAGAAAGCTCGAGCAACCATAATTGCATTAAATATGAACAATGAAGTTATAGTTAAGACACGTTATCGTTGGGTTTCTGTAGGTTGGCATCCTCCAAAGTAATAAGCAATAGTGTAGAAGTATATCAATAAAGTAGGCGCTTTATAATATGGAAAAATTAGACTTACAAAACCTCGAGCTAATCTACGAAAGCAGCCGCAGCCGAGTTTATCGAGGTAAGCAAGAAAACAATAAACCTGTTGTGCTCAAACTAATGGCATTAGATGCACCCAGTGTTCATGAGCTAGCACAACTTAAGCAAGAACATGACATATTAGCCGAGTTGGATCATAAAGGAATAATCAAAAGCTATGGCATCTCAACAATAGCCCAGCGCACAGCACTAACATTGGAGGACTTTGGAGGAGTTTCCTTAACTCAAATTTTGGCAAAACAACCCTTACCTCTTGAAATAACCTTAGATATTGCTATTAAAGTGTGTGACGCTCTAGCAGTTTTGCACCAACACAACATTATCCATAAAGATATAAACCCTAGTAACATTGTTTGGAACAAAGCTAGTACTGAAGTAAAGATTATAGATTTCAACATAGCTACTACCTTAAATCGAGAGTTAGTGGAGTTTAAAAGCCTAAACCTCTTAGAGGGTACTTTGCCTTATATATCTCCTGAACAAACAGGACGCATGAACCGTGCTGTTGATTACCGCAGTGATCTTTATTCTTTTGGGGCTACACTCTATCACTTATTCACTGGTCAACTCCCTTTTGAGGCTGAAGGAGAAATAGGCTTTGTTCACGCTCATATTGCCAAAGAACCCTTACCTCCTAATAAAGTCAACCAAAAGTTGCCTACTGCCTTGTCTGAAATAGTGCTAAAGCTCTTAGCTAAAAATGCTGAGGATAGATATCAGTCGGCACTAGGATTAAAAAGAGATTTAGAAAGATGCTTTAAAGAGTGGCAGGAAACAAAGAACATTAATCCCTTTGTTATAGCTGAAAATGACGTACCTAACAAGTTTCGTTTGCCACAAAAACTATACGGTAGAGAAGTAGAAGTCAAGAAGCTATTAAATTCATTTGAGCGAGTTAACCAAACTGGACAAGCCGAGATTTTACTGGTTACAGGTTATGCAGGGGTTGGCAAAACTACTCTAGTACAAGAAGTTCATAAGCCTATCACTGCAGGCAGGGGTTATTTTATTACTGGTAAATTTGACCAGTTACAACGAGACATTCCCTACAGGGCCTTAGTACAAGCTTTTGAGTCTCTTACCAAACAACTACTAAGTGAAAGTGCTAAGGAACTGGCTCACTGGAAGGAAAAGTTGCTCGAGGTTCTGGATACTAATGCAGGTGTTATTACCGAGGTAATACCAAGCTTAGAAAGCATCATTGGCAAGCAGCCTGAAGTAATTAAACTACCACCTGAGCAAACAAAGAACCGCTTTAACCTTACATTTCAAAATTTTATTAAAGTCCTGGCCCAGCCAGAGCACCCTCTAACTATATTTTTAGATGATTTACAATGGGCAGATGATGCTTCATTACAGCTTTTAGAGCAAATCTACTTGCGCAGTAATGATAAATCTTTGCTCCTTATAGGAGCTTATCGTGACAATGAAATTAGTCCTACACACAGTCTTAGCAGCACATTAAAGCAAGTTGAAGAAAATGGGGCTATCATTCACTCTGTTGATTTAAAACCCTTAAAGGTTGAGGGTTTAGAAACAATGCTTGTAGATGCTTTGTATACTACAAAAGAAAATATTAAATCTTTAGCAAAGCTTTTAGAGAAGAAAACTCAAGGCAATCCTTATTTTGTTGGTGAATTCCTTAAAGAACTTTACTTAAAAGAAGTTCTTTACTTTGCTGATGGTTCTTGGCAGTGGGACATTGACCTAATAGAAAAGTGGGGTTTTACTGACAACATTGTAGAATTAATGGTTGGCAAAATCGAGGCTTTAGCCACAGGCACTAAATATTTACTAACTAGGGCTGCTTGTATTGGTGCTACTTTTGATTTAGCAACTCTAGCTACTGTAACCCAAAAAACCCAAGCAGAAATTTTACTAAACTTACAGCCTGCCCTCACACAGGATTTATTACTAAGACGCAAAGAGGCATACACTTTTGCTCATGATCGCGTTCAGCAAGCTGCTTATGCTTCAATTTCTGAAAACGCTAAGCAAACTGTTCATCTAGAAATAGGGAAACACTTGCTAGCAGCAACCCCAGAAGCAGAACTAGCAGAAAATATCTTCAGCATAGTTGACCAAATTAATGCTGGCCTAGCATTAATTACCCTACAGCAAGAGAAAGATCAATTAGCCGAACTTAATTTAATGGCAGGCAAACGTGCTAAGGTTTCTGCTGCTTACCAGCCTGCATTAGCTTACCTACAAACAGCCCTACAACTTCTAGGCAATGACTCTTGGGCTAGGCAATATCAGCTAAGTCTTACAATACATGAAGAAACCGCTGAGGCTGCTGATATTAGCAAGAATTATGAATTCGTTGACTCTTTATTTGATGCTGTTAATAGTAACGCTAGAACCACTTTAGACAAAGTTACTGTTTATATGACCCGAATGCTAGTTTTAACAAGACAAGGTAAGTTGCAGCAAGCCATTAAAACTGGCTTAGATATACTAAAACAATTGGGCCTTAGTTTGCCTGCACAACCCAATCGTTTCCATGTTATGAAAGCCATTTTGAAAATTCTTCAGCTGCTTTTAAGCAAACGTGCAAATAAACTTATTGACCTGCCAACAGCAAGGAACCTTAAAACTATCGCTATAATGAACGTATGTGACTCTTTACACCCTATTTTTGGTGTTGGTGGAGTAAAAGATTTTAATCTTTGGTTTATAGTGATACAAAAGCAAATTGCTATACAACTCAAGTATGGTAACTATTCACCCCTCCCCTATGCTGTGTTGGCAATACTATTAATTTTAAAACTCAATAAGATAAAAACAGGGCACCAATTTACAAAGTTAGCTTTTGATTTAAACACACAGTTTAGTCGTAATGATGAAGCTTACTATGCTACAAATCATGTTGTTCATGGCATCTTAACTACTTCACAGGCACACATTAAGCAAGCAATATCAAAACTCGAGCAGAACTACAACTCTGCAACTCAAAATGGGCATCTTAATGCTGCTACTGTATCTTTAGGACTAAGCCTTTTTTACAGATTTTCTATTGGAGAGAACCTCAGTAAACTAGAACATGATTTATATTTAGCAAAGATAGCTTCTACACAATCAGACCTTCAACCCTTTTCACAAAATGAATTCCTCAATAATTTTCATGACATGATGCTACAGGTTGTCTCATATCTTCAATACAACCCAGATACACCTTCTTTTCTAGGAAATGTTCCTGATAAAATCAGAGTAAAGCTATTAAAAAGTCAGTCTTCTAATTTCCTAAGTGTGCTGGTCATTCTTAAATTAATGGTTACTTATACCTTTGGCAAGTATGATCAAACTATAGCTTTTGTTAAAATCTTTGAAGAAATTATTAACATGTTTCCTGCTACAGTTCCCATTGTCATTGGGAATTTCTATTCATCTCTTACAAGATTAGCATTGTTTGAAGAAACTAGAAATCGTAAACTTCTTTCTAAAGTTAGAAAAAACCAAAAGAAAATGAAACTCTGGGCAAAGCATGCCCCTATGAATTATTTGCATAAGTGGCACTTGGTAGAAGCAGAAAGATGTAGGGTACTAGGTAAAGATAATAAAGCTTGGCATTACTATAAAGCAGCAATTAAAGGTGCCCAAGAAAATAACTATGTTAATGAAGAAGCGCTAGCGCTAGAACTTACCGCCAAATTCTTTTTAAAGAAAAATGACAAGGGAATAGCAGGATACTACATCCGTGAATCATATGGTGCCTATACCCGCTGGGGAGCTGTTACTAAACTTAAACAGCTAGAAGAAAACTATCCTCAGTTATTAATAGAACCTTTTAGCCTACATTCAAACCTGTCTGCTACAACAGGTATAAACCATTATGCTAGCACCTCTACAGAACATGGTAATTTAGACATAACTAGCCTCATGCAAGCATCCCAAACTATCTCGAGTGAACTCAGACTAGACAGCTTACTAGATAGTCTTATGAAAACTCTAATTGAAAATGCTGCAGCACAGAGGGGCTTACTCCTTTTACCAAAAGGTGGTGACAATGAAGCTTGGATTATTAAAACTCATTCTGAAGGGGGTACCTTAAAAGAAATAGCCTTAGAAGAAGCAGGAGATTATTTACCACTAAGCCTTATACGTTTTGTCATTCGCTCTAAAGAGCACGTTACTTTAGCTAATGCAAATGAGTCAGAACACTATCAACAGGACCCCTATGTACTTTTCCAAAGACCTAAGTCAGTTATGGCTTTACCACTTATCCATCAAGGAAAATTAGTTGGGATAGTATACTTAGAGAATAACCTAGCTGCAGAAGCTTTTAGTGAAGATAGAGTTGAGGTGCTTACCCTGCTTTCTACTCAAGCTGCAATCTCTTTGCAAAACGCCCTCTTGCTGTCAGAGTTGCAAGATAAGGTTACTCAATTAGAGGTTTCTAGAAAGCGTTTAGTTCAGATTGAAGAAAATCAACGCCGTGATCTTGCTGAGCATTTGCATAGTCGTGTACAAAGTATATTGTTAGCAAATTGTCTTAAATTAAGTGACTGTATCAATAGAATGGTAAATCAAGAAGATAAGAGCTTGAAAGCAGATATGCAGGAAGTTAATAAGGCCCTAGAAGATCTACATGAGAAAGACATACGTCAATTAAGTCATATGTTACACCCTTCCATTATCAACATTTGCCTTGTTCCTGCTATTGAATCACTACTAAATGATTTACCAAAAGATCTAAAAGTACAGCTAGAAGTTGATCAAGCCATTGCAGAATTGGATAATCCCAAAGACAATAAACTTACTGAGAATTTTCGTTTAACAGTTTATCGCATCATAGAAGAAGCTTTACTTAACATACAAAAACATGCTAAAGCTTCAGTAGTAGGAGTATCTTTACACCAAGATAAACAAGATTTAGTGCTAGAAGTTACTGATGATGGTTGTGGCTTTAGTCATAAAACCACCACCAGAGGTGGTGGCTTGTTTTGTTAACCCCTAGAAGGGGTATCGGACGCTAGTGCCCGATACTACTCAAATAGGCTCCTCTGTTGTGCCTCTAATGCTCTTTCCTTCTGCTCTTGCCAACGTATATACTTCCTTATCTTTTGTTCATCTAACCCTACTGTGCTTACACAATATCCTCTACTCCATAAGCTCTTTTGCGGATATCCTCTTAACTTCCTTCCATACATCTTTAGCATGTTTATTGCTGACTTTCCCTTGATAAAGCCCATTATCCCTGACACAGAATATTTTGGTGGGATTGATACCAACATGTGTACATGATCCTTTCTTATGTTCAGTTCTAACACCTCTACTCTATCTTTTTCTCTACACAACTTGTATATTATCTGCTTCAAGGATTCCTCTACTCCATCCTTCAGCACTCTAAAACGATACTTTGGACAAAAAACTACGTGATACTCACAACTGTAAATTGAGTGTGACAACTTTTTGTATCTGCTATTCTTGGGCATGTATTTCCCTTTCTTTAACCTTCTAGGGAAATACATCATTGCTTAACTAGTAGAACTTTTTACTAGACCACTACCAGAGGTAGTGGTTTCCACCAATGATAATGAAGCTGAGATGAAACCTCATCTTGGTTTATACAGCATAGATGACCGCGTAAGTTTAGTTAAGGGTACTTGGGAAATAACTAGCAAGCCCAATCAGGGAACTGCTTTACATGTAAAACTACCCTTAGACTATTAATCTACCTTTTCTACCTTCGTTCTGGGTCCATTATACCTTTCTTGCTAAGTATGAACGTATCTACATTATGTTCCAGTTCTATATCTTTAGTAAATGGCAAAGCTTTAACACGTTTTAAAAGCTGCCTTAAATTAGGCCGAGAACTAGTTTCACTTCTGTCAGGATAGAACAAGAAGGCTGGCTTGTCTACTAAGTAAGGATGTAAAAGTTTTTTTGAATACTTGTGGAGTATAGGTCAAATGATTTTAAGTCGCGATAGTTTTTAACGTAGTTTAGCTTTCCCAAAAGCATTTCATGAGTCGGAAGAAAGCCGATGTTTAAACTCATTCAATTATAATTAGTGTCTATAGGTAGTTAGTAGCCAGCATAGTAAAGCTCTACTGGCTACTAGCCACTAATTTGAATTTCAACAAAAATTCACAAGTACTTATGCCTAGACGCTTAGTTGTAGACATTATTGTGTATTAATCTTATCTTGACTCAACTCGCCACCTAAAAAGGTTACCACTTATTACTACTATTTCTAAGTCTAAAAGAGCTATCTACTCCTTTATGTGAAACGATAGCATCAGTACTATCCTCTTCTAAAGTTTCTAGACGCACACCAAGTTGTTGGAAGAGATCTACCTTATCATATAACATTACTTCCTGAGTGATTTTGCTATTTGCAAGTAGGTAAGTGCTAGTACCTTTTAGCTCTACTTTCTGCCAAGTTGGAGCTATTCCTGCAATCTCACCATCATGAGTGCCTTGTAAAATCCATTCAACCTTTATTCCATCCTCTGTAGAAATAACATCATTAATTGAAAAGTTTAGATCGGAAAAGGCATTGGCATATGTATTTTGAAAGGCCTTTATGGCACTTATACCTTCCATAACTCCATCAGGTGAAATCAAAACCGCCTCTGAGACTAATACCTCACTAACAACTTTGGTGTCTTGTCTGTTCCAAAATTCAACTATGTAACGACGTACTATGGATTCGTAGGATGTGGGTTCCTGAGCAAAAGTAACTGAAATGGTTGCTATGGTAAGTACAGCTGCACTTGCCAGCATTGCTAAAAATCTAAAAGTTTTCATTATTATCTCCTTTATTTAAGAAAACAAAACTAACCCTAAAGGCATGTAAAGCAAAATTTACCCCAGAGCATAACGAAAAAGTCTTAATTAAACTAAGCTAGTTTTGAGGGCTAAAAAGTCCTATGAACATTCTGCTCGAGCAAAAAGCAGTAAATTTTGTGCACCCTTAAATTTAAACCAAAAGCTCGAGCACTTGGAAAACCATAAAATAAAACAATTAACTAGTATCTATAAAGTATGTTTTAGAGATTTAGCTACTAACTCTAAAATATACTGCTTTGCTATAGCTAAGTTTGTGAACTTAGCTCCTTAATTCCCCAGCACTACTTATGAAGTGCCGCATAACGACCCTTGGTATTTATGAAAATTTGATTAATACTTGAGAACCAAGCGTCTCATAAAGTATGATACTAAGTGATTATCACTTAAACAAGGGTGATAACACCTAGTATTCAAATGAGAGGATCTTGTTAAATGAGTTTTAAAGGGAGTATAAAAGTTGTGGTAGTAGAAAACGAAGTGCTTTATTGCAATATAATTGCCAAGTCGTTAAGAAAAGAAGAAGATATTGAGGTCTTGTCTTGCTATAGCAATGTTGAGAAAGCAAAGCAAGATATTCCCCAGTTAAAGCCAGATGTTGCTCTTATGGATGTTGAATTGGGTTGTGAAACTAATGGTATAAAGCTTGCCTTACAATTGCGTGAGCTTTTAGCTAATTTAGGTATAGTACTGTTTTCTAACCACAGCAAGATTGGCTTTGCTAAAACTCTAGCCCGCCAAGATCTAAAAGGCTGGGCATACTTACTAAAAAAATCAGTTCGTGATGTTGCTACCCTACGTCGTGCTATTACCAGTGCCTTACAGGGTGATATACTGCTTGACGAAAAACTTGTTAAACAGCTTAGAAGTTATGCTAATAATATTACCCACAGCCTCACACTAAGACAATGGGAAATTTTAGATCTTTTATCACAAGGCTATGCCAACATAGCCATTTCTGAAAAACTAGGCATTGCTAAAAAGTCTGTTGAAAACCAGCTTAATGAAATTTACACTAAGTTAGGTTTAGATAAAAAAGATAAGAGTGTAAATGCTCGAGTAAAAGCAGTGCTGATATATCTTGAAGGCCAAGTTTAATACATAATTAACCCCAAAGGTTTGGGCATTCCCATATTTTGCTGGTGAAGTATGCCTCTTACTTTCTATTCAAGAATAAAGGTTTGCGGCAAATTACGCGTACCGTTGATGGTACTTATATCTTCTAAAGGTAAACTACCTTTTACTTTCTCGAGCCAACTATAGTGAGCCAAAGGTGTTACTGTATAAATGTTTGGTTGTAATTCAGCATAGACGTCTTGTATTGCATAAGAAATTTGCTGGGCCTCATCATTATCCAAAGTTTGGCGACCCTTTAAGAACAGCTCAGCTATCTTATCCTCTTCTTCAGTCATACACTCACCAGAACGGTTATACATATGCATGTTGCCTTCACAGACTAAAGTATTAGTGCCATAAGGCCAGTCTCGACTACCTCCACTAAGTGAGATAAGAATAGCTTCCCAAGGCCTATCATCTCCTTCAGTAAGTAATTGATCAACTAACAAATTAAAATCTAGGGTAATAGGGTTAACATTTATGCCATTTTCCCGCATAACATCAGCAATAATTTGAATAGTTTGCTCACGATTGGCATTGCCACTGTTAGTGGCTAAAGTAAAGCCTAATTCATTACCTTCACTATCTATTAAGAAACCATCATCATTTTTTTCTGTAAAGCCCATTTCTTCTAGTAGAGCCAAAGCTTTATCAGGATCATATTCATACTTAGGAGAATCAGGGTTAAAGAAAAACTCGAGTACTTCATAGGTTGTATTGTAAGCAGGAATTGCAGCACCACCATTAACAAGTTCTACAATAGCTTCACGATCTGTTAAGTGGCTCATAGCTTTGCGGAAACGTTTATCGCGAAAAATCTTTTGTTTAAAAGGTTCACTTGCATAATTCCAGTTAAAAGTAAAAAACAAACTGCTGCGCACAGGACTTATATTCTCTAAAAGCACTGCATCAACATCACCATTATCTTTAGCAACAGCAATAGCACCCACTTCATCTAAGTTAGCAGGATTGTAAGAATCAATCTCACCAGCTAAATAAAGATTAAGTTGGGCTTGTTGGTCAGCAATGGTTATAGTATACTCGTCAACGTAAGGCAAGGAGTTACCTGCTTCATCAGCATTCCACTCACCAAAATAAGGATTGAGCTTAAAAATAAGGCGCTCATCAGGGGTATAACTAGCTAAGGTCCAAGGGCTAGACATAATTATTTCACTAGGATCAGCTTCTGTACCCCAAACTGCTTTGACACTTTCTGCTGCTCCTTCTAAATAGGCAGCTTCCTTATCTTCATCAGAAAGCTCACTATTTTCTGCTAAAGCCTTTTCAACTGCCTTTTCTCCCCCAGAACGGTAAGCTGCTATTAGTGGTTCAGGTGTGGGAATATGACCAGCTATTAGGGTAGGTGCAATGCGATCTTGTGTAGGAAAAGTAAACTGTAAGGTTTTGTCATCTAGGGCTTCTAAGATAACTAATTCATTATCTATAAACCAGCCATCATAGGCTTGTGCTCCCAAAGGTTCATTGATCTCAATTTCATAGGTGGCAACATATTGCTCAACAGTTATAGGACTACCATCACTCCATTTAAGATTTTCACGCAGGGTAAGTGTATGTATAAGACCATTTTCACTTACCTCGTAACTATTAGCAGCATAGGGAATCCATTCTTCTGTAGTGTAATCGAGCAATAAAAGTAAGGCTCCTGATGTTTCTTCCATGTCTACTACAGAGTTCTGTTCGCTAGAAACAAACTTATTAAAAGTGCGTGGACCACTAAGGGTAGCACTACGAAAAACCATATTGGGTTTTTCTCCATTTGCTAAAAGATCTTGGATCCCATCAGCATCCATGTTCCACTTGTTAGGCCATACAAAAGGCCCAGAGGCATCAGCTTGATTAGCCTGTTCTTCCTCAGATTCGCTTTCTTCATTAGTTGAGGTTTCTTCTTCAGTAGCACCTGCATCTGAGCTACTCGAGCTATTATCTGTATTTTCAACATTTGCACTACTTGATTGTGTCTCTAGTGTACTAGTGTTTTCTGTACCTTCCTCATTGCAACTTCCTCCCATTACTAATAAAAGTACAACCAAAAAGATAAACCCTCGATATTTGTTTAGTAAAGAGGCAAGCTGCTGCTTCAATTCACTATTGTTCATTGGAATCTCCTTATGAAAAATTACTATAACTACACTACTTTATATTATATGAGGTAAATTTATTTAACCCTATGCAATGAAGGGTCCCTCAAACTGGGGAGCAAAATACAATCATGGTAAAGGACTTTACGCCTGCTTAACGCTTATTAATCTAAGGTACTAGGTAAGGATGCATGAATTGCATCTAAATACAAATAGGAGTTTGAATTTTGAACTTTTAAGGAGTTTCACATGAACCGTACTAGTTTTACTAGAGTAATTACAATCAGAAGAACCTTTTGGTACCTTTTTTATACTATAGCTGTTGCTTTGGCTCTAGGACTTTATAGCCTTCTAGGGCTTAGTTTTGGTGAAAGCATAACCCCTATTGATGCTGAAGCCATACTTGCTTATGAACAAAATACCATAGATATCGCTGAGAAAATGGGCTCGAGTGTAGTAGCTGTAAAGGTCAGCTTTATTGATCAAAAAATTAGTGCAGCAAGCATTGACCTAGAAAAACTTCCCCCACTTTACCAAGAAATAGCCCCATTCCTTGCAGAGCAAGCTGCTTTAAAGAAAACTTCTGGCAGTGGCTTTGTGGTAGAAATAAAGGGCGAAAAATACCTCTTAAGTAATTATCACGTAGTACAACCTGCCTTACAACATATGAGCACTAACCTAAGTGAGGGAGCTGCTATTCAAGTGGCGTTTCCTAATGGCCTAGGTGCTATTCCAGCAAAAGTTCTTGGTGTTAACCCCTCTCTTGACTTAGCTTTGCTAGTCTTAGAAAATCAGGCAGATTTTCCTCAAGTAGAACCTTTGAGTATAGCTAACTCTAATCAAGTACGTGTAGGACAAAAAGCTATAGCCATCGGTAATGCCTTTGGACTTGCTTCTACAGTAACTGCAGGAATTGTTTCTGCAACAGAGCGTTCTTTACCTACAGTGAGAGATACATGGGTGCCAATGATACAATCAGATACAGCAATTAACCCCGGCAATTCAGGAGGACCTTTACTTAACTCACAAGGAGAACTAATAGGCATTAATACAGCAATACTAAATCCGACTGGTAGATCATCGGCTGGAGTAAGTTTTGCAGTACCAAGTAATCTAGTACTAGAAACCCTTGAACAGTTAGAGCAAGGTGGGGTTAGTCATGTTAGTAATACAAAACCCTATCTAGGAGTTTCTACACGAGCTGTAAATTCACTTCCTGCAGGTCTAAGAGAAGTATTGGGTTTGCCAGATGAAGGTATAGCAGTAGTAGAAATAGACATGAAAAGTAGTGCTGCAGAGGCAGGGCTTTTAAGTGGTACAGATAATATTAATATAGGAAGCATGGCCTTACCAAAAGGAGGAGACGTAATATTAGCAGCAAATGATATTCAAATCCACAGTGCTGAGCAACTCCATCACCTTGTTACTTATGAAAGTCAAGTTGGTGACATGCTTATTCTTACTGTATTACGTGATGGTGTAGAAATCGAAGTGCCAATTACCCTTAGTGTAATGGAATAGCATAGGTAACATTAAGTAAAGTTCTGTGAATATCCCTTAAAAGACTTCTTTCTAGGAGGCTTGCATTTAGCTTACCCAAGGTCTTTTGGTAAGTTGTGCAACCCAGCTCGAGCTAAGCTCGAGCTGGGTTGCTGCTTTATTAAGACTAAGGCAAATTACTTTTTCTTCTTAGATAATTTTTTTGATGAGCTAATTGCTTCCTTAAGTTGTTTGCCTGACCTAAAGGCAGGGTAAGGACCACCTTTAATCTTGATCTTTTTACTTGTGCCGGGTACAACGCCATTACGATCTTTACGCACTCTTACTTCAAAAGTGCCAAAGCCAGTGATGACAACTTTTTCATCATTGGCAAGTTGATTCTTAATGGACTCAAATACAATGTTTACCGCCTCTGAGGCCTTAGCCTTAGTCAAATCCGTTCCCGCTGCAAGGGCTGCTGATAATTCTGTTTTTGTCATGACCCTTATCTTAATAAGTTTGTCAGAGAATGTAAATAGGGCAAACTTGAGTAAAGCTTGCCTTGAAAGCAACAGCCTCAAAATCAACTTAAAGAAATGTTTTGTAGAAGAGAATTTTTCTTGAAGCAGGAAAATTAATCATTAAGAAATGATTAAGAGAAATTCGATATTTCTCATCATATTTTTATCTCGTGACTAAGAAAGACTTTCTCTCTTAACAAAACTCATGGGGTTTTATTCACGTCAGGTAAGGATTCAATACGTTTCATTAAACCCTCTTTGCATCTAGGCATAAATAATTGTGAATTTCTATTGGAATTCAAACTACTAACTACTAGTTACTAATTACTTCTAAACACTAATTACTCCAGAAGTATCCTTATACTATTCACAAAAACTTTTACCTACATGTTTATATGGACTATAGCCATAATATTTAGGATAAGAATCTAACCTGACATGAAGCCAAGACACCCCTCCACCTGCAGTATTCAACCAAATGGGACGGTCACTAAGCCTTTTCTGTACAGTTTCTCCAACAATCTGCCATAAAGCATGATTTTGAGTTTTCGGAGCTTCTCGAGTAAACATAGCTAAATGCCCATAAGAAGATGCTGCCCCCAAAGGAGAAGGTACTACAAGAAAAGCATCTTTGCCAAGATTAAAAAATGTAGCAATACCTTTTTCATTTGCAGTATCAAAATAACTGGCAAAAGCATTTTTGTCAGGAGATCTTGCTAGGCTTGGACTATCAAGCAACACAAACTCAAATACACAATCTACAGTGGATGTTGTTATAGGAGGCGTTTCCCAACGATAAGCTGAAAATGGTGCCTCTGATAAAATTGAGATGAAAAAGGAGCGGAAGCCCTCGCTGTCTTGCCACAGGCTAAGTACCTCATTGTAATAAAGTTGTTTCTTATTCTTAGTTATAAAAACTTTGTGAATATGACCATTGTTTAGGATATCAATTTGTGCCTCGAGCATAACCTAATTATAGCAAACGTATATGTACACCTTCTTGAGCAAGATATTCTTTAACCTGCCCTACAGTATAAGTGCCATTATGAAAAATCCCTGCTGCTAAAGCTGCATCTGCTTCACCTTTGGTAAGTACCTCGAGCATATGCTGAGCATTCCCTGCCCCACCAGAAGCAATGACAGGAATATCTACTGCCCTAGCTACAGCACAGTTAGCTTCTAGATCATAGCCAGTTTTCATACCATCAGCATCAATACTGTTTAGGACAATTTCTCCAGCTCCAAGTTCCTGCCCCTGAACAACCCAATCCATGAGGTCAAGCCCTGTTGGCCTACGCCCACCCGCTATAAAAACCTCCCAACCAATAGCACCTTTACGGCGCTTAGCATCTATAGAGAAGACTACTGCTTGTGAACCATAGTGATCAGCTGCTTGACGCACTACTTCAGGATTAGCTACTGCCCCAGAGTTTATTGATACCTTATCAGCACCTGCTCTAAATAGCACATGGAAATCTTCCAAGCTTTTTACACCACCACCTATCGTTAAGGGCATAAAGCACTGTTCAGCAGTGCGGGTAGCTAGCTCGAGCATGGCCTTCCTACCCTCACTAGTAGCAGTAATATCATAAAAAACCAGTTCATCAGCCCCTTGATCATTATAGCGTAAAGCTAGTTCTACAGGATCTCCTACATCCTTAAGTTCACCTTTTTCAGCACGTCCAAACTGCTGTCCACGGGTGGTTCTACCATTATGTACATCCAGACAGGGAATAATACGTTTAGCTAGCACTAAAAAACGCTTTCCACTCAAAACATTTGAAATTCTTAATTTTGGTTACTTTCTCACCATTAGAGGGTGTCTGAAAAATGCTTACTCAATTCTTTAAATTCAGGGCTAATTTATTAGCCAAACGCTTAGTCATGCTATCACACATAGCCATATAGATAAAGGCTTCGCTTTTTATTTTACACACTCACTGTAGTCACAATTACAATCATCAATAAACCCTCTAGGACTATGTTACTTGTGCTAAAAACGTCAAAGTAACACTAAATTAACAGTCTATTCTCGCTAAAATAATCCTTTATTTATTAGAGTTTCCTGAAAGGAGGAAACATATTTTCAAGACAACTAGTAAGGAAGGAGGTTTGGATCTTGAAAAAACAAATTGTGAATTATGAGGCGCTATAGGGAGTGTAGCAGGAGGAACATTGATCTGATAGCCATTCTAAATCTCAAGAATGGTGAGTTGGATTAAAAGGGTTTAAAATATGGCAATATTACAAACTAAATCTGTCCAGAGCACTAAAAATACCATGATGAGGTAGCATTTTATGAGGGTAAGTGTTCTGGACAAATTATTAACTCCAAACAAAATCTAAACACAAATCTTTTAACCTTAAAAATTATGGGGATTTCTAGCACTCAAAAATACTCTAGTGTTAAGGTGAACAATATGGCTTTAGTATTGGTTGTTGAGGATGAATTACCTCTAGCACAAACTATAGAACTTTATTTGAGGAATGAAAGTCACCGCACTGAAAGAGCTAATACTGGTAAACAAGCTTTGGATCTGTTCTATGCAATCAAGCCTGATCTAATTATCTTAGACATAGGTTTACCTGATCTAGATGGCCTCGAGGTTTTAAAACGAATCCGCACTAAATCTGATGTGCCAATTATTATGCTTACAGCTCGAGCAGAAGAAGTCGATGAACTTTTAGGTTTTGGCCTTGGGGCAGACGATTATATTACTAAACCTGCTACTGCCCGTAAACTTATGGCTCGTGTTAATGCTGTATTAAAACGCTCAAAAAGTAATCAGGTAGATCAAGAAATTTTGCGAATAGATGATGTTTTGATAGATGTTTACAGTATGCAAGTTAAAGTAAAAGGGTTACCTATAAACTTGACACCTACTGAGTTCCGTTTACTTCATCACTTAGCACATACTCCTAATAGAGCTATTCCACGTAGCGAACTTTATGAAGTAGCTATGCCTGAAAGTGATGCCTATGAACGTGCTGTTGATGTTCATCTTACTAACATCAGGCGTAAACTTGACAAAGCAGGTGCTGCTAAACTTATAGAAACTGTACGTGGTGTTGGCTATCGTTTGGTAGGGACATGAACCGTTTAGTTGTCCGCTTAACTCTAGCAATGCTTTTAGTAGTAATTGTTTCGCTTATTGCTATACCTCTTGCACAAGGCATTATTATTCAGCGCACTTTTGACGAGCTCACCCCAGAATTCCGCAGAAGAATTTTAGAGCGCACTAAGCCCCCACGCTGGCGTGGACAGAGACCACCACCTTTAGCTCGTCAAGGAATCCCTTACTTACCTCCTAAGCCTAAAGAGCATAGAGAACATCCTCGTTTACCCCCTAGCTTTGTTGATAAGCTCGAGGCAGAAAAAAACGTTTGTAAAGAGGTACCACCACCTATTCACAAGCAAAGTTCAGTTTTAGCAGAGGGTTCCAATCAACCTAATAACAGATTAATTGAAAGAGAAGTTATACTAAACGAGGAATATTCTCGTTTAGTAACCTTATTTGGTAACTACAGGCTAGCTAGAAGAAGAGGTGTAATGTTTGGACTAATATGTGCCATTGCTGCATCTTGCCTTTTAGCTATTTGGCTATCACGCAGCATAGCCAAACCCATAGAAGCAGTTTCTCTTGCTGCTCATAAAGTTTCTGATGGAGATTTAAGTACTCGAGTGAAGCTTAAAAAGTTTAATAATCACACTAGAGAAAGTCAATTGCTTGCTCGAGACTTCAATAATATGGCTAGCGCTTTAGAGCAGTATGAAGGTGAGCGCAAAGCCATGATTGCTGACATTGCCCATGAACTCCGCACTCCTTTGGCCACTATGCAATTGCGTTTGGATGCCCTTACAGATGGCTTATTAACTTTTGGCAAAGAAGAAGCTCAACTCCTACAAGGCCAAGTGGAACTTCTTTCACGCTTGATAGATGACCTAAGAACCCTTTCTTTAGCAGATGCAGGGCAGCTTTCACTACATAAGAGTGAAGTAAACCTTAATGATTTAGTAAATAAATTGATAACTAACTGTCATGATAGAGCCAAACAAACAGAAGTTAGACTAGTATTCTTGCCCAGCAAAGAACTTATAAAAATTTATGCTGATCCTGATCGTTTGATGCAAGTCTTACATAATCTTTTAGAGAATGCTTTGAGAGTAACCCCTAAAGGCGGTTGGATTGAGGTTTCTCTAAAAACAGATGAGCAAATTATTTTAAGTGTTCGTGATTCAGGGCCGGGAATTCCTGAAGACCAGCTTCAAAGCATATTTGAACGTTTTACTAAAGGTATACGTAGGGATACTAAAGATAAGGAAGGTAGTGGTTTGGGTCTAGCTATAGTGCATACACTAGTTAAATTACATGGTGGGGAAGTCGAGGCTAAGAATCATAAGGAAGGAGCGGAATTTAAAATAATTTTTCCTAAAGGGAAGGTAGGATAGCAGGCTATTATACCGCTGCTTACTTGATTAATTTTGCTCGAGCCATGTCATAATGCTTTAAGTGCAGATATTTAGTACTGGTGACAAAATTGATGAACGTTATACCATTTCAGGTCATCTTGGTTATGGGGGAATGGCACAGGTTTTTAGGGCACATGATGAGCATTTAGACCGTGAAGTAGCCTTAAAAATTTTAAGGCCGCATTTAACAGAAAATGATGAGGCCCGCTTCCGTTTCCGTCGGGAAATTAAGGCTTTAGCAAGGCTATCTTATCCGGGAATTGTTAGTATCTATGACCTTGGATTAGAAAAACATGTTTATTTTGCCATGGAGCTTGTTGAAGGAGGTGTATTTACTGACCTTGGTCCTTTGGATTCTAATTTAGAGCCCTTCTTAAATTTGCTCGATGCTGCTATCAATGTTGCTGAGGCCCTAGCCTACATTCATCGCCATGGTATGGTTCACCGTGATCTTACCCAGCGCAATATCTTATTAACAAATGAAGGTAAGCCTAAGGTAATGGACTTTGGATTGGTGCAACTGGCTGAGGTCACAAGGGATATAACAAGAACAGGCCTTGCTCTTGGTACACCACAATATATGGCTCCTGAACAAGCAAAAGGTGGTAAGACAACAGCACACACTGATCTTTACGCTTTTGGTGTGGTGCTTTATCGTACTATAACAGGCAAGTTACCTTTTGATGCTGAAAATGACCAAGCCATTTTATATCAACATGTTTATGGTGAAGCAAAATTACCACATGAAATCAACTCGCACATACCCTTAGCACTCTCTAGACTAGTTACATCACTATTAGCCAAAGATCCTAAGGCTCGTCCTAATTCAGGTTATAGCATAGCAGAAGCACTTAAGAGTATCCGTAGTGAAGTTAAACAACAAGGTAGTGCCCAACGTTTGGGCGGCCCTAGTCAAAGTGGATTAATAGCCTCTGGTGGCGTAGTTCACCCTGCTAGTCTGCACTCTATATGGCAAATCAAACTTCCTCAAGGTCCTCAGTGGCCCTCTGCTATAACTGCTGCTGAAGGGTTTGTGCTTTTAGGCTTGCGCAGTGAAGAGATCTGTGTAGTAAACCCTACCGATGGCACCATACATAAGACTTTTCAAGCTGATGATGAGGTTAATAGTCCTATTGTTTATCAAGCTAGCAGGCTTCATTTTACTGGTAATAATAAAGATGGGCATAATCCCATTAAAGTTACACATTATCAAGGAGGTCAGCTTTATTATACTAGTCGTAGTGGTGCTTTAAGTGCTTTGAGATGGCCTAGCGGGGAGCTTCTTTGGCGTAAGGAAAAGGATGATGTTTTAGGTGTCCTTTCCTATACAGGAAACATTTTTATCAGCAGTCGCCGGGGGTGGCTCGAGTGTTCTGATGCTGACGGTAAAACCTTATGGCGCTATGAATTAGATGCTGCTGCAGTTACCCCACCTACTATCCATAAAGATCAAGTTTATACTATTAGTCGTGCAGGTTGGCTGCATAGTGTATCAGCAAAAAGTGGTAAAGGTCTTTATAAATTACAATTGGACCCCGTGGTAGCCCAACCAAGTGCCTTTAGAGGGATTTTACTTTTACCTGAGCGTATTGGTGATTTACATGCCTTTGACATAGATTCTCATGAAGTACTGTGGAGCTATGATACTGAAGGAGAACTGTGGGCTACACCGATTATATGGCAGGGATACGTCTATGTTGTTTCTTGGTCAGGGGTTTTACGTTGCTTAGTTTTAAGAACAGGTGATGATGTTTGGGATTTTGATTTACAAAGTAAGGTTACTGCTGCTCCTATTATAGCTGGGGGAATTATTTATCTTGGTACAGAAGAAGGAGAAGTCATGGCTTTTGATGCTAGGGAAGGTAAAATGCTTTTTCGGGATAAAGTAAGCTTAAGTCCTATTCAAGCAACTCCTTTGGTCATGGGACAAACACTTATAGTAGCAACCCTTGATGGAGTTGTAAAAGCATATAACTAAGGATTTGTATATAAGACAACGTTAGGCTCAGCAGCAACAATGGCAAACCAAAAACTAGTTTTGCTAGGCAAGGCTTGAAGTTGTGTGCCAACGAGTTCGCCAGCTATAGCTTTTCCTACTTGATTCCATGTGCTTCCAGTCTTAGTGTCTACTAATTTCTCTTGGGAAAAAGTAAAGCTTAATTTGTGCTCTTTAACCTCAGTCAAGAAAGCATTACCACTTTGAACTTCACTATCTAAAAAAACAACAATATTTTCTTCATTTAAAGTGTCATGAATAATTTTAGGTAGATTGTTATCTAGAGGATATGCTTTTACTAGCTCCCCTAATTTGACAGTAAGGACTTTGTTAGCTGGCTGTAAACGGGAGTCAGCAGCAGCTTCGCTTACAGGAAAAGCAAACTGGTTATTGTTAATGGCCAAAGAATAAAAACTAAAGGGATCACGCTCATAAGGACGTGTGAAACCTGTATTGCGTGATAAAACTAAAGAATTAGGATATAGCTGCTCCCACTTTTGCCATGTAGTCATAGTGCTTGGCAAAAGTCCTAACTCTTCACCAGTTAGCTCACCTACGATTGCTTCACCTGCTACTTGCCACCAATAACTGCCTGTTTCATAATCTAGCATGACCATATCAGATTCATAAAGAGCACTGGTATTGCCAAAAGTAAGCACCTTACCAGCTAGTCTACGGCTGTACACTATGCCACTAAAGCATAAAGGGCAATAAGAAATAAGCACAGGCTGACCTGCTAAATCATCATTAACAATCTCATGATAATTGAGGATGCGTACAGGGTAAGCCCAAGCCTGTTCACCAACAGTATAACCAAGGATCATATCACTACTCTCGAGCCAAGAGACTCGACTAGCTTTTTCATAGTGTGGCTCATGCAAAGGAGGTATAGCATCACGTAGGCTTTCTATTAAGTCAGATGATGCTTCACTTAAGGGTATGGAGCGATTTACAGGATTGAAGGTATCAAAGTAAACATCTTCCAATGCAACGCTTGCTTTACTTAAATCAATAGTGGGAACATTTTGAGTAAAGGCTATGTTTAAAAGTAAACACAAAATCTTTACATTAAAAAGTCTCATAATATATAAAGTAAACAGCCGAAAAAGAATATACTGTCAAACTTGAGACAAATTGGAGTATTAAGCACCTAGGCGTGAGGAAAAGTACTCACAAAAACTTTTATGTTACTACTTATGAACTACTCAGGCGCAAAAAATTCAACATCAACTTCCCACATACGACGTAGTACTTCTCTATGATATATGATGTAAGCTTCATATTCTGCTTCTGAAGCTTTTCCTTCTAAAATAGCCTCTTTAAATTGCTTAAATTTTTCTGCTAGTTCTTGTGTAGCTAGAGTTTTAACCCTTTGTTTTTCTTCTTTACGTTTAAGCTCTTCTATCTCCATATATAATCTACAATATACCTTAGATAAGTTATTCTACGTTATGGAGTTTTCACGCAATGTTGCTTTTGAGCTAATGACTAAATGGACAACTTCTGATAGTTTACGTAAGCACATGTTGGCAGTAGAGGCTGCTACAATAGCCTATAGTCGTAAATTTGATGAAAATAATGTAAAGTGGGCAGTTGCCGCTTTACTACATGATTTTGATTATGAGAAATACCCTGAGTATGATATTCAAAAACAAACAGGTCACCCTTTTACGGGTGTAGCCTACTTACGCGAACAAGGTTACCCTGAAGATGTTTTAGAAGCAATTTTAGGACATGCTGATTATTCAAATGTACCCAGAAAAAGCTTGTTGGCTAAAACTTTGTATGCCTGCGATGAGGTTACAGGCCTTATAACTGCTGCAGTGCTAGTTCGCCCAGATAAAAATATTGCCAACCAGACTTTAAAGAGCCTAAAAAAGAAGTTTAAAGATAAAGCTTTTGCAAAAGGTGTAAATCGTGAGGACGTAAGAAAAGGGGCAGAAGAACTAGGTGTCGAGCTTTGGGAGCATATAGATTTTGTACTTAAGGCTATGCAAGAAAAAGCCGAGTTGCTAGAACTTGATGGTCGTTTGGCGTAGTTTGGATTTAGTAATGAAGTATAAATTTCACTCTCATAATGTAAGGGCACCTATATGGCTGTGGCTCTGGTAACTGGTTCTGCAAGAGGTATTGGTAAAGCTTTTGTTTTAGCCTTGGCAAAAGATGGCTATGATGTTGTAGTGCATTATCGCTCGAGTCAAACTGCAGCTGAAGAAGTAGTCAACACAGCTAAAGAAGAGGGAGTGCGTGCTATTAGTTCACAGGCTGATGTAACCTTACCTAAAGAAGCGCTAAAGTTGATTCATGATAGCTATAATAAGTTTGGCAGTCTTGATGTTCTTATCAACAATGTTGGTAACTACTATAAAGGGCCTCTAGAGAGCTTCTCTACTGAGCAGTGGCATGATTCTTTTAACAGTAACTTGCATAGTACTTTCTACACATGTCAAGCAGCTTTGCCTTTAATGCGCTCTGCAAGTTATGGGCGAATAATTAATATAGGCTTTGCAGGGGCTGAAAAGATAAAAGCACAACCTATTAGTACTGCCTATGCTATTGCTAAAACAGGTGTTATCATTTACAGCAAGACCTTAGCCAAAAATGAGGCAAAGTACAACATTACTGTAAATGTAGTTAGTCCCGGAATCATTGAAAACAGTATTTCAAAACCAATTAATGCTATTCCCATGAAACGTTTAGGATTGTTTAGTGAAATGGTAGGGGGGATGCGTTACTTCTTATCGGCTGAAGCAGCCTATGTTACAGGTGCTGTGCTCGAGGTTGCAGGAGGATGGAATCTATAAAAAGCTTATTGAAAGGAAGTTTATAAAATGAAAAAATTGCTTAACATTGGTGTAGTAATTTTCCTGCTTAGTATTTTAGCAGCTTGTACAGATGTAACAGTACATAGTGCTGTAGCATTTACCAATATTCGGGATGGAAATAACAAAAGTTACATTTGTGACAATTTTGTTACTGAGCTCACTTATGAATTTACTTATACAGGAACTCTTGATAGATGGAGCTCTTACTTACAAGGAGAACTTACTAGAGATACAAATGGACATGGAACCTTTTTTCCTAATGATAATAGAGCTAAAATTGTTGGGGAAACTGTGACATTCACTTATATAATTACTCCTAGATCAGCACCTCTTAATATAGATTTAAATTCAAATGAATTGGTTTCTCAAGCCATAATACCTGTCCCTAAACCTAACATTATAGGGTTTACTAGCTTGCATGTAGATATTTTTGGGCGTACTGGTCCATCAACGCATTTAGATAGTTATGATCCTTTCCCAGTTATAGATAACTGTCCATAACTGTTAGGTGGCACTACCAAATATGGATTTAGCTAGCTATTGATCAAGCCACTGGTGAAATAGTAGGTGTTTATATAGGCAATCATGATAAGAAAGGGACCCCAAGCCCCAAGGGTTATGCTCTTAGGGGTAGGTTCTTTATGCAGGAATCCTAGAAAATACGTCCTAGAAGTAGGGTGTGCCGTGCGCACCATCTTGGCAAAAGAACCCTTTGTGAGCACATGTTTGAGAAAAACCTACCCTTATAAGCAAGGGGTATGGAGTTCTTTACCAGCAGCATATAGGCAATGTGCAATGTGCTACAGTGACTTCTGGGCATCATATAAGGCCTTTTTATTTGTGGGGGCAGCTCTAATAATATTGACTAAAGCCTCCTATATTACAGTCATTGTGCTTGAATTAGCAGGAAGGTGGAATCTATAAAATCTTATTGAAAGGAAGTTTATAATAATGAGAAAGATATTTTATATTGGTATAATTGTTTTTATATCTGGTATTTTAGCAGCCTGTGAAATTATAATTGATGATAATCCTCACCACGATGGTCCTATTCACTATAATCCTACTTTAAAAGTACACAGTGCTGCATTATCAAGTAACTACCGTGATGCAGGCGGAAGGAGTTACATTTGTGATAACCGTAATACCTTACTAACTTATAGATTTAACTTTACTGGAAGACTTGACTCATGGCGCTCTTATTTAAAAGGCGCACACAGCGGAAAAATAAATGGAGAAGGCAATTTTCACCCTAATCACCGTGGAGTAATTGCTTTTGGCAATAATAGTTTTGAAGTCACCTATGTAATTCACAGGGGCGCTGCACCTCTTGCTATAGACTCGAGTAAATTAGCCTCACAAAGTATCATAACTATTCCTAAACCTAAAGTTATAGGGCATACTTACTTACATTTAGATATTTTTGGTAGTGGTCAAAGTCACAGCTTCAGAAGTGATCCTCCTCTACCAGTTGTGAAATCTTGCTAAAAGTGCTACCATGTTACATAGACTATTGGACCATCTTGTCAAAAAAGCTACTAAGTGGCAGTTTCGTAGGAAGCTTTACGGCACTTCTAAGTTAAAGATGGCTATCATCAAAAATATGATGGAGGTTTCATGAAATACAAATATCTACTTATAGCTATCGTAATAGGTTTTTCTTTGGCGCTAGTAAACGCCCAACTATCCTCACGTTTTTCTGAGGAATTCCAAGATAGTGCTGTAGGGCGTGCCTTTATGCAAACCTATGGAGCACTAAAATCTGGATATTTAGAAGATGTAAATGATGAGATAGTTATTCAAGGGGCAATTAATGGTATGCTCGAGTCATTAGAAGACCCCTATACAGCTTATATTGAACCTAGTGAAGCAGCTAAAGATAATGATGACCGCAGTGGCTCTTTTGAAGGTATTGGAGCAGTGCTTTCTGCTCGTAACCGTGCTGAAAACAAAATTGTAGAAATCATTAATGTTTATCGTGGTGGTCCTGCTTGGGAAGCAGGTATTCAGCGTGGTGACATCTTTTCTGAAGTTGACGGTGTAAATGTAGAGGATTTTACCGTTAGTGAAGTTGTGGACAAAGTAAGGGGGCCTAAAAACACTCCTGTACGCATAGGAATGCGTCGCCCGGGCTTAGAAGAAGTTATCTACTTTGATATTGTGCGAGGTAAAATTGACATTATCAGTGTTGAATCAACACTCTTACCTGATGGTGTAGGTTATGTACGTCTTATTACTTTTGCTAATCAGTTAGTGCATGAACAACTAAAAGAGCAACTTACTGATTTAGTTGACCAAGGTGCAACTTCGTTAATTCTAGACCTACGTGATAATGGTGGAGGTCTTTTGACTCAAGGAATTCTTGTAGCTGACGAGTTTCTAGATGATGGTGACATAGTTTTCCAAAGAGCACGTGGTATAACCCAACGCCTTGCTTCAGCAGACAGCAAAGCTTTCGATTTACCTATGGTAGTATTAGTAAATAATAACTCTGCTTCAGCATCAGAAATTGTTGCAGGAGCATTGCAAGATCATGGACGAGCAAAGGTCATAGGTGAGGAAACTTTTGGTAAAGGCGTGGGTCAAAGCGTAATTTCATTAGCTAATGGAGGACAGCTTCAGTATCTATCTTTTGAGTGGCTTACTCCTGACCGTCGTAATATAAATCAACAAGGTATTGTTCCAGATGTTTTAGCAGAAGATACTCGCTTTAGCAATGTGATTGCTTTACAAGGTTCAGGAGCTAGTGCTGGACAAGAAATTGAATTTGTCGTAGATGGTGAAGTCATAGGTAAAGCTACAGCTGATGAAGAAGGTGATTTTAGGTTTATTCAACTGACACCTCGAGCTGTTGAATTTAGCGATGTTCAAGGGCAAGCTGTAGTAGATTTGGAAAAAGACAATGCTTTAAAAGTTGCTCACGAGACTTTGCTTGACCAATTTAGTGAGGTAAAACAAGCGCAAAGTAGCCAATAACTTTTTAGTCTGTTTAATTTATTTCTAATTATATCTAGAAAAATTTTGTATAGTCCAAACCTCCGAGGTTTCTAAAACCTCAGGGGTTTTTTGTAAGAGAGTTTTTCTGAACAGCTATCATTATGATGTCTTATCAGTGATTTTTGAATCTGATGAAAATAAAGCCTATCTAAACCCTATCAAACATGATCAAGTTATCTTTGATGAAGCCAAAAGTGTTTTTGACGATGAGGAGGCAATATACCTACCTGACGAAAAACATTCAACTAGTGAGGAAAATAGAGAGATTGTAATAGGTTACTCGTTTTATGAAAGACGCATCTTTGTGGTTTTTACTGACATAACTAAGGAATCTGACCTATGCCCTAGAATAAGATTGATAAGTGCTCGAGTATATGATGGTTAGCCTGTAATAAAGGACAAGGAGTAAAATGGCTATATATCTTGAAGTAAGTCCCCCAATTTCGGAATTTGACTTAGATTTTTCTAAAGCAAGAAAAAACAGGTTCCCAAGGGAATTTAGAAAGCTCTTTGAAAATTATTCTGTTGCTCATGACCCTGCAGTGTTTGCAGTAGGAACTAAGCCACTAAAAAAGCCAATTGTTACTCAATCAGGTTTACTTGATTTACATACTAATGTTCACCATGGCGGCATTGTGGGGAATATTGACATCCATGACCTCGTGAACAATCCCCTTATCCTTAGCCTCTAAAGGTGTCAAAGTTTTCCCTTGACCTTGTAATTCTTTAACCTCTTCAAAACTTAGATCAGTTTTCTCGTCTATGACTCTGGCAATTCTGTTTTCATCTGCTTCTACTGCACTAAGATGCTCTTTGAGTTTGCTATATGTAATAGCAGTAGGTGCTCCAACGTTAAATTGAACTCCGTGATAAAGAAATGTAGAATGTTGTGCCGCATAACGTTTTGTGCCCGCTAGAAATATAACAGTTGCAATCGAATCTACAGTGCCTATGTTGTGCATAACAACCTCAACAGGGAGTGAAGCGAGAAAATTGTACAGAGTAAATCCAGCGTTAACCTCCCCACCATTTGATGACAAACAAAAGTAAAATTGCTTGGGTTTGTGAGCACCAAGTAATTGTGTACAGATATCTATAATTTGCTGTACACTTTTAGAAGTGATATTGCCATAAATGTTTAAATAAATTGTTTCATGTGTTTGGTTATCCACTAAAATACCTTAACACACAGAGATTGTTCTGGTGTACTAATAGAGAACTATATGTCAACTCATCACTATTAACACTCTGGCTTAGCTTTGCAATAATCAAAGAAAAACTTTAGATTCCAATTTGTAACATGTTACCTAATTGCATAGATAAGCTTGATACCAATAGCACAAGGTTTAGGCAACTTTGTAAAAGGGTTGAATGATAGCAAGGCCCTTTGTTATTATGATAATGTCAGATGGAAAGTTTTGATTTTGTAAAGACAAAAATGAAGTCTGTGCAAAATTCAAAGGCAAGAGATTTGCAAAAAACTATTTCTTTAAACTTTGGGAGATATATCTGCACTATAATAACCTGTAGTGCTTGTTTGTTAATATTTATTAGCAAACAAATATCGGAATAGGATTAACATGAACATAGGTATTAATGGTTTTGGACGCATAGGTCGTCAGATTTTTCGTATTATGCATGAGCGTGGCTATACAGCCAAAATGATCAATGATCTAACGGACAACAAAACCCTTGCACAACTACTAAAATACGATTCTAATTATGGTAAATTCCCCGGCGAAGTATCTTATGATAATGAGCATCTATATGTAGATGGAAGCAAAATAAAAGCAACGGCTATTAGAAACCCTGAAGAATTACCTTGGAAAGATTCTGGCGTAGACATAGTAGTTGAGTCTACAGGATTTTTTAGCAAGCGTGAGCAAGCAGCTATGCACATTAAAGCGGGTGCTAAGAAGGTACTAATTAGTGCACCTAGCCCAGATAGTGATTTTGACATTATGATGGGAGTCAATGCTTATCAGTATGATGGTGACTCTGGAGAAGTAGTTTCTAATGCTAGCTGTACTACCAACTCACTAGCTGCTGTTATGAAAATCCTTGATGATAATTTTGGTATTGAGCAGGCTATGATGACCACTATTCATAGTTACACTAATGATCAAAATATATTAGATGCTCCTCACAGGGATTTACGTCGTGCTCGTAATGCTGCTACTAATATAATTCCTACTACTACTGGTGCTGCCAAAGCAGTAGGTAAAGTACTGCCTAAAATGCAAGGTATCTTTGATGGTGTAGCAGTTCGAGTACCTACTTCTACAGGGTCACTTTCAGATGTGACAGCACTGTTAAAGAAAGAAGTAACTGCTGAAGATATTAACAGTGCAATAAAAAGTGCTGCTGAGGGTCCTTATCAAGGTATAATCGAATACAGTACTGACCCTTTGGTATCTAGCGATATTGTAGGTAACCCACACTCAGCTATCTTTGATAGCCAAATGACCAAAGCTGTTGGTAAGATGGCTAAAATCTTTGTGTGGTATGACAATGAGTGGGGATATTCTAACCGTATGGTGGATGTTTTGGAAATTATGACTAAACAACTATAGCCTTTAATATAATTAGTCAGCAAAATTTTGAATTTACCAATTTACCCTCGAGTATAGTGAAGGGTTGCCCAAACCTCGGAGGTTTTGAAAACCTCCGAGGTTTCATAGGAAAAGCTTTTATGGACATTTCTAACTCTACATTACGTTTTTCCAACCGAGTTGAAAATTACCTTAAATACCGCCCTACTTATCCAAAGCAGATTATTTCTTTACTGAAAGAACAGTGTGGCCTTAGCTCCAAAACAGTTATTGCTGATGTTGGCTCAGGTACAGGCCTACTTACTAAATTACTTCTAGAAAATGGCAACCTTGTTTTTGGTATAGAACCAAACAAAAACATGCGTGAGGCAGCAGAAGAATTGCTTAGTAAGTACGAAAACTTTACAAGCATAAATGCAACTGCTGAAAATACTACTTTAAAGTCACAATCTATTGATTTGATCACAGTAGGTCAAGCTTTTCACTGGTTTGATGCAGAAAAATCAAAAAGTGAATTTAAACGTATACTTCGCTTCCCTAGTTGCATAGTGTTGATTTGGAATGAAAGACTAGTTGATAGATCTCCTTTTTTGAGGGTATATGAAACACTATTGCAAAAGTATGCTATTGATTATGGCTCAGTTGACCACAGAAACGTTAGTGATGAAGACATAGGCAGATTTTTTAGTCCTTACAAGTTTGAGCTAGCCACTTTTCCCAACAGTCAGAAGTTCAATTTTACAGGTCTAAAAGGGAGACTTTTATCATCGTCTTATATACCTAATACACAACACTCTCAATATTTACCTATGTTATCTGAGTTAAATCAGCTTTTCGAAGAGCATAATATAGGTGGAAAAGTAGTTATAGAGTACCAAACCAAAGTGTATTATGGGCAGATAAATGCCTAAAAACTTTTGTAGTGTTACCTAGTACAGAAAATCCCCCAATACTTTTAGAAGTTGCTAACCTGAGCAAAAGCTATGTGGGTACAATCAACCCTTACCCTGCTGTTGCTAATTTCAGCTTAAAAGTCTATCAGGGGGAAATATTAGCCCTTTTAGGACCTAGTGGTTGTGGCAAAACTACCCTACTACGTTTAATAGCTGGTTTTGAAATACCCCAACAAGGTAAAATAGTTATCCAAGGACGTGAGGTAGTAGGAGAAAGCATCTGGACCCCTCCTGAAAAACGTCATATTGGTTTTGTTTTCCAAGATTATGCTTTATTCCCACACCTAGATGTCTTGCATAATGTCGCCTTTGGTCTTAAAGGTATACCACGCAAAAAGCGTTTAGAACGTGCCAAGGAAATCATCAATTTAGTAGGATTAACTATTTTTAGCAAGCGTTACCCCCATCAACTCTCCGGCGGTCAACAACAGCGTGTGGCTCTAGCACGTGCCATTGCCCGCAACCCTCAACTAATACTACTCGATGAACCTTTTAGTAATTTAGATGCCGCTCTGCGCAGCTCAACTCGTCAAGAAGTTAGGCGTATTTTAAAAGAGTCAGGCATAACAGCTATTTTGGTAACTCACGATCAGGAAGAAGCAATGACTTTTGCTGATAGGCTAGCAGTTATGCGTTTGGGGAAGCTCGAGCAAATAGCCCCCCCCGAAGAAGTTTACCTGCATCCTCATACAGCCTTTGTAGCAAGTTTTTTAGGTACTACTAACCTTTTACATGGTGTAGCTCATAAGAACTTTGCAGAAACGCCAATAGGTAAGCTGCGATTAAAAGATGATACTAGTGGGAATGTTTTGCTTTCTTTACGTCCAGAGGATTTAGCCTTTGATAACTTGCAAGGAATACCAGTAAAAATTACTAATCGTGAATTCAAAGGACATGATTTAACTTATACTTGTGAAACTGCAGAAGGCTCAAAATTTATTGTACAAACTACACCTGAATGTCTTTTACAAATAGGAGAAAGTACAAGACTTGTAGCTAAAGGAGTGGCCGTCCCATTATAGTCTCTCAAAAACTCTGATTCTAAGGCCTTCGGTGGTTGCCTGTGACAACCTTTCTAATATGAATTAAATTCTTCTTTACTATCTTCATATTTACTAATTTATTACTCATTAAAAAGAATACATTCATCAGACTCTCATGAGGTAAACTGGCATTATTTAACAGGCTCACTTAAAAATTGAATCTGCCTTCATATCTTTAACATTGACTTTTCATTCAAACTTCACTTGACATCAATACAATCATCTTGGCTAGCCAAAAGGTATTTGCTGGGAAAAGCTATTTGTGCTATTAAGGAATAGTAAGTCCTAATCTTACTATAAATTTAGTGTTGAACACTTAATTTAGAAAAGGAGAAAAATTATGAGAGGTCTAATTAACTTTTTGTTTGGTGTAGCATTGATTTTTGCTATGTTGGCACAGTTCACCCTAGCTGCAGGCGAAAGCGACATAACTGCTCTAGCTGTAAACGGTGATATAATTAACTGTGCACAAAACTTTGTAGGTGCCTATGGCGCTCTTGGGAGTGTTGGTGAGGGAGAAAAAGCACAGGTCACCGCTTATTATAATGAAGACTTCACAGAAAATTACATAACTAATCAAGGTGGTGTAGATCCAAATGCTGCTAATGTATTAGTTAGCCTTGATGAGCAGGGTTATTATCTTCAGTATTATTACCTTGCAAATAATCCTGAGGGTTTAGGAGCTAAGGAGCAGCTTGACGATGCTGGAGACGGTTCTCCTTGGTCAGCAGTGCATTCTCAATGCCACCCTATGCTTCGCACAGAACTAGAAACACGTGACCTATACGATATTTTTATCGTTAACCCAGATGGTGACATTGTATACACTGTGTTTAAAGAAACAGATATTGCTACAAATCTAGTTAATGGCAGCTTTGCTGATAGTGGCTTAGGTGCTGTATTCCAAGCAGCTACTGATCTACCCGCAGGTGAAACAGTGGTTAGTACAGTTGAACCCTACTGGCCATCCTATAATGCAGATGCTCAGTTCATAGGTGCTCCGATTTACAATGGTGATGACCTTTTAGGTGTTATTGCTTTGCAAGTTACACCTGAGCAAATCGCTAGTGGTAATACTTTAGTGCCTACTGAAAGCGATGCTTTAATACCTCTACCTATGCCATAGTTTGCTTTACTCTTTAGGGGTTTTATTTCTAGAGCAAGAACAAAAACTTAAAAAGCCTTTTGATCTTTGCAGCGAATAGCCAGTAGTAAGTAGCTAACATAGCTAAGCTCTGCTGGCTACTTACTTTTGTTCTAGACAGGTAAATAAAAAATAGCTAGAATCAAACTCATACCATGCTCAAAAAATCCCCGAAGAATAAACTTAAATGTCAGAACAAATATTAAACTTACAAAATAAAGTAGCAGTTACTGGTGCAGGTGGTTCATTAGGTCAAGCCCTTATTAAACTGTTAATTTCCGAAGGTTTTTCTGTTAGAGCCTTAGTAAGAAGTGAAAAATCTGCTAAACAAGTAGAATCTCTAGGTGCAGAGACCATTTTAGGTGACATAAGAGATGATCGAAGCTTAAAAAAACTCTGTGAAGAGGTTAATGTAGTGTATCACTTAGCTGCTTGGATGGGTAAACCTAACAAACCTAAACTTGCCAACGAAGTAAATGCTAAAGGAACACGCAGATTAATGAAAGCTGCTGGCTCAGCAGGGGTAAAGCGTGTAGTTCTAGCAAGTAGCATAGCAGTTTATGGTCCAGTGACCAAAGGAGTAATTAGCGAAGATAAAAACTATTGGACTGTAAGGGAGCCTTATGGTGATAGTAAGGTCGCTGCGGAAAAATTTGCTAAGTCTCTAGCAAAGGAAAAGGGTATTGAATTAGTTATCCTGCGCCCTACCATGATTTATGGGCCTAAGTCGCCATCTTGGACACTTGTACCTTTCGATATTATCAAAAAAGGGCTACCTATGATTTTAGGTAGTGGTGAAGACAAACTTAATGCTATTTATGTAGATGATGTAGCTCGAGCCTTTGCCTTGGCAGGAAGAGTCCCTGAAGCTGCAGGGGAAACTTTTAATATTGGTAGTGAAGAAGCTGATTGGAACACCTTTTTAGGCTACTATGCCAATATGTCTGGTAAAAAGTTAAGGCATTTACCTCTATGGTTAGTTAAAAGCGGTGCCAAAGCAGTAGCAACTGCTACAAACCCCATTCGTAAACACCCTCTTGTTGTTCCTGAAATGATTGGGGTCATGACTAGTCAAGCTAGCTATGATTTGAACAAAGCTAAAGAAATCCTTGGCTTTGAAGCTAAGATACCTCTGCAAGAAGGAATGAAAAAAACCGAGGCTTGGTTACGTGAAGAAGGTCTTTTAAAACGCGCCTCTGTAGCTTTAGTAACAGGTGCAGCTAGTGGTTTAGGCAAAGCTACTGTAGAAAAACTGCTTGCTAAAGGAGTAACTGTTTATGCTGCTGATATTAACGCTGAGGCACTTGCTAACCTAAAAGGCGCACACCCTTTAGAGTTAGATGTTACTAGTAAAGAAAGTATAGCTAGAGCCCTCGAGACTATTAACCAAAATGGTCATATAATAAACTTGCTTATAAATGTAGCAGGTATTTTGAAAGCAGACGCACTAGAAGCTCAAGATGCCTCTGATATTGAGCAACAATTTGCAGTTAATACTTTTGGGCCTTTGCAACTTATTAAAGCTATAAGCCCACAGATGCGCTCGAGCGGTTGGGGCAGAATAATAAATGTGACCTCTACGAACGGGTTTCTGGTAACACCTTTCATGGGAGCTTACTCCGCTTCAAAGTATGCACTAGAAGCGCTATCAGACTCTTTAAGATTAGAACTTAAACCTTTTGGTATAGAGGTAGTAGTTATTCAACCCGGAGCAATGAAAACTCCTTTTGCTAAACAAACCAAAGCTATTCTGCAGGAAAAGTCCCAGCACTCTGATAATGAGTGGTCAGAATACTTAAACAACTTTGCAAATAGTAATTTATGGGGTGAGACTACTGCTACAAAACCAGAGAAAGTTGCTGGACGAATTGTAAAGGCTGCACTAGCCAAACGAGTAAAATCTCGTTACTATGGAACCTTTGATGCTATTCCAGCTCGATTTATGGCTCTTATGCCTGATATGGTAAAAGATTTCTACTTTACTAAAGCAGCAGGGTTAAACAGAAAAGCTTAAGAACATCTTATGCTTCATATTTCCCTTGTAGATTAATGGCAAGCTGGTGGGATGCTCCTTGAGGAACCTTTTCTCTCCTTTTAGAAGACAAACTGATTTAGGAAGTGAGAATTTAGCTCACCTTATTAACTTATAAAGTCTTATCCTATAGTTAGTGCGCTATAGGAGGTAGTCGTGTACCTTATAAGGTTAGTGATTAGTGGTAAGGGATAGAAGAGGGGCAATTTTCTATTGTTAGCCACTCATTCTTTCTGATAAAGATAGTAACTCATTGGTATCTAGCAATACGGTCACAGGACCCTCATTAAGTAGACTAACTTCCATACTAGCACCAAATTCTCCTGAAGACACTTCCAAACCTAATTTGAGGAGTTCTTCTTGAAAATACCCATATAGGGAAAGAGCATGCTCAGGAGCAGCAGCGTCCATGTAATTTGGACGATTACCCTTACGAGCATTTGCATAAAGGGTAAATTGACTGACTACTAAGAGGGCACCACCAATATCTTTAATACTTAAATTCATCTTGCCTGCACTATCATTAAAAATGCGTAGCTTGGCTATCTTCTTTGCTAGAAATTCAGCCTCTGTCTTACTGTCTTTGTGGGTCACACCCAAGAAAACTAATAGGCCCTTATCTATAGCCCCAACAATCTTATTTTTTACTTTCACCTGTGCTGAAGAAACTCTTTGTAAAAGTGCTCGCATTAGTCTAGAAAAGGCTTTCTTGCTTTGCTGCATCAATAACTATTTTAGCAGGCTTGGACCCTAATTTATCTAACTCTGCCTTGAGCATTTTCATGTCTTCCCACATAAGCCATTTTGGACCCCCTCGAGCTTTACTAGGGTTACGTAATAAATAAGCAGGATGGAAAAGTGGCAAAATGCGAATGCCACTATGCCAATCAAACCACTTACCTCGAGTTTTGGTTATGCCATCTTTGGTATTTATAAAATACTGTGTAGATATATTACCCAAAGTAGCAATAATTTGGGGCTTAATTATTTTGATTTGTTCTATAAGCAACCAATCGCTAGCAGCAATTTCAGCAGGAGTAGGATTGCGGTTATTAGGTGGGCGGTGCTTAACAATGTTAGTAATGTAAACGTCACTGCGGTGTAAATCTACACTCTCTAAAATTGAATCCAAGAGCTGTCCGGCTCTACCTACAAAAGGCAATCCCAATTCATCTTCTTTTTCACCGGGAGCTTCCCCTACTATCATAAGTTTAGCTTCAGGATTACCATCACCAAAAACCATTTTATCAGAAAGTTCAGCTAGGGCAGGAGGCTTTGGCTTAGCTTTGGCCTCTTTCTCTAAGATTATTAAATCCATGACCCATTTTAACCTCAAAACAGTTTTTTTGACATATTTGCTTAAAAAGAACCTATATTCAAGATTGCATGTAGCACAGCAATGTTATCTAGAGATTGCGAATAACCTTTAATAAATGTTTTAGGGTGGCTATTTAATTAATATCTTGAAGTTCCAGCTCAATCTTCTGATTAAGATTAGCTTCCACCATTCTCTTTGCTGTTTTTAGGGCGCTATAAACTGCCCTAGAATCAGCTGAGCCATGACCAATAAAAGCATAACCACGTACACCCAATAAAGGTTGTGCTCCATATTCAGAAGGATCAAGTTGATTAGCAATTTGCTTAAAAGCAGGCTTAAGGAGCAATGCGGCTAACCTTCTGAACCAATTTGCTTGGATAGCCTCACGAATCCAAGTAAAAATTACTTTGGCTTCACCTTCAGCAAGTTTTAACATCACGTTACCAGTAAAGCCGTCAGTTACTACTACATCTGTAGTACCTTTAAAGAGATCATTCCCTTCAACATTACCATAAAAGTTAATATTTGATGTTTCTTGTAAAAGCTTGTGAACTTCTAAAGTTAGTTCATTGCCTTTTTCTTTTTCTTCACCTATTGATACAAGGCCAATAGTGGGACTCTCCTTTTGGTAAATCTCCTTGGCATAAATAGAACCCATAACTGCAAACTGCTGCAAATAGCTAACTTTACAATCAGCATTAGCACCAGCATCAATAAGAGCACTAAATCCTTTCTTGGTAGGAATATTAGCAAGTATAGCAGGTCTATCAACTCCTTTTAAGCGTCCTAGGACCAAAAGTGCTGCTGCCATTGTTGCCCCTGAGTGCCCCATAGAAACACATGCAGAAGTTGTACCTTCTTTAGTAAGCTGCATAGCCTGCATGATGCTGGACTCTTTGCGCCTTCTAACATCTGAAGCGTGTTCTTCCATGGTAATTATGTCGCTGGCGTTATGAATAGGTAAAGTAGTATCATATTGTCTTAACTTTTCTTCTAGCACCGTTCTATTGCCAACTAAAACAACAGGTATATTTTCCTTTCGAGCTTTTAATGCTCCTTCAATAGCTGCTTGTGGCATATTGTTACCGCCCATAGAATCTAGAGCAATTGATTTCATAAGACCCTAGTATAAAATGAGGAGGGACTTAGGGGCAAAGGTAAATAATCTTGAAGTACCTTAATTTAATTCTTGGCATCCTCCTTGTTAGTCTTGTTATTGGTGGGGCAATAATTAGTCTACTTTGGTTACCTTATGACCCCAATCATAGTGATTGGTTACACCAGCTCGAGGGACCTAGTAAACTCCACTGGCTTGGCACAAATAACTTAGGGCATGACTTGCTAAGTCAACTTTTAGTAGGAGCAAGAGGTACCCTTTATGTAGGTTTTGTTGCTGTAGGTATTGCTCTGATTTTTGGTTCTTTGCTAGGAGCAGTTTCCACTTTTTTTGCTGGCTTTTTAGATGAGGCTTTCATGCGTTTAGTTGATGTACTTCTAGCTTTCCCTGCAATTCTAATGGCGTTGCTTTTAGCTGCTGTTTATGAACCGGGCAGGCTTACTGCAATGAGTGCTATAGGTATTGCTACAACTCCTGTTTTTGCTAGACTTATGCGCGTTTCTGTACTAGCGGTTAAAGAAGAGGTGTTTTTAGAAAGTGCAAAAGCGTTAGGTGCTAGGCAATGGTACATTTTGTGGAGATATATTTTACCAAGTGTCCTCTCCCCTACTATAGTGCAAGCAAGCTTTAGTTTAGCAGCAGCAGTTTTAGCTGAAGCTGCTTTAAGTTTTTTAGGCCTAGGTGCATCGCCACTAGTACCAAGCTGGGGTAATATGTTACGTGAAGCCCAAAGCTATAGAGAGTTAAGTCCTTATGGTACATTAGTGCCCGGTATAGCTATAGTAATGACAGTATTAGGCTGGAGTTTGTTAGGTGATGGCTTGCGTGACATTTTAGATCCTAGGGCGTCTTATGAAGTATAGACTCGTTGTTATTGGCAAATTGAAGCATAGTTTTTATCGTGAAGCTTGTGCCTATTTTGAAAAACGGCTTTCTAATTATGGCAACATAAAAGTTATTGAGTTAAAAGAAAGTAAAGCTCCAACTGCTAAAGTAAAAATTTTAGAAAGTTTAGCCTTGCTCAAAGCTGCCAAAGGATATATAGTTGCCCTTGATGAAAAAGGGCAAGGATTTGATTCTAAGGGATTAGCTCGAGAAATCACAAAGTTTGAAAATCAAGGCATTAGTCAGTTAAGTTTGCTAATAGGTGGTGCAGAAGGGCATAGTGAGTTTCTAAAAAAACAGGTAAACGATATCTGGAGTTTATCTAAACTCACATTTACCCATGAATTAACTCGTTCGTTACTTTTAGAGCAACTTTATCGTGCCGAGACAATTCGAGCAGGACACCCCTATCATCGCAACTAAGCTGCTGCACGAATATTGATCTTTTGTTGATTGTGTTCTAACCATGTAGAAAATTCAGAGCGGTAATCAGCAAAATTCTTTGGATAATTCACATTTTGTCTAAGTAAGCCAACTATAGTAATACCGTAAAGGCTGCCATAGGCATTTTCTCCTGTGGGCTCGAGTCTAGCTCGAAGGCCACTACACTTCAAAATATTGACGTGTTGCAAAGCTGTACTATAGTTAAAACACCTACCTTGAAGTTGTTTTAGGTAACTTTCAAGACCTACATATTTACTGTAACATTCAGGCCCCACTTTACCAATACCACTAATAATTCTGTTGGACGCATTTATATTTCTACCACATAGAGCACATATTTGGTATTTTCGCCTTTTTTTCATACCTTAAATTTTAAGGTATTTAAATAGATATTTACAGTAAATTTGATGACAATGTTTCATGCTTTTCTCATATAATAAACATTGCCCGGAGGGTAAACACATGGGTTTGTCCCTATAAAAGATGGTGCAATTAAGAGGTGAATTAAGAGTTCTTAATAAGGGTGATTTAGGCGACCTGCCTGACAAAATTCAACCTCATTTAACTTTGAGTTGTAATAATAGAAATCACTGTAAAAATAGTCCATCAATCCACTCATTGGTTAAATCACTCAGGTCACCATCCCAAAAGGTATCAAAACTACCCTCTGTGTTATCACCAAGAGTATTAGGTGTGAAAATAAAGATATCATCTGTATCACCACTAAATTCTGCTACTGAAAAACCCCCTAGGGTGGTCAAATAGAGATCGCCATTGTTAGGGTTAAGCCAAGCACCATAAATATCTTCGGTGGGGCCTCCTAAATTTACATCTGAGCCATCAAAATATAGGCTCCAAATTCCTGCTGTGTTCTTACCAAAACTGCTGCCTTTAAAGACTAATAAATCTTTATCTGCACCATCAATATCATTTGCTTGGAATCCAACTATAATACTAACTAACAAATCACCCTCAATGGTAAAACCAATGGCATCTATACCTTCAACACTGCTTAAGCCTACATCTGAACCATCAAAGTACCATTCAAAGTTACCTTGAGTCATCTCGCCCAAGCTAGTAGGTAAAAATCTGACAATATCTGATGCCTGCACTATATCAAAACTTGGTATAGAAAAATTTGCATCTTGAAGGCTGAGCAGGAGGCTACCATCATTTTGAAGATGGAAAGCATTTAGATCTGCACCAGCAAGACCCACATCTGAACCATCAAAGTAAAGCGACCAAGTGTTTGTGTTTGTACTGTAAACTAATATATCTTCTTTGTTGAAAGCAATGCCTCCTACTTTGCCACTCGAACTCGAGCTAACATAAATTAAAGTAGGAGTAGAAGGTATGGCCATCAAACTACTTTCACCATTAATATTACTGATATTTCCACTAACTTCACTGTTTACTGCCTCTAAATTCACCTCATTAATAACATGAACAGGACTAGCAACTTCCCTTTTTAACAGTGTTGTTATCTCTTCATTATAAATGCCAAAACTATCATCACGAACAAAATTGCTATTATGTAAAATTACCATACCCTCAACATCATCAACTTCATTCCCAAACTGACTACTACTACTTTCCCCCTCTCTTAACATAGCTATACCCCAATTCCCAACGTCAGTAAAATTATTCTCACGGTTATCAACATTAGGCAGGATCAATTCACCGTTACTGTAAACTCGACCATCACTATTACCACCAATAGTACTATTAATTATTAGTAATTTGCCTCCACCATTATAAATGCCCCCACTAATTCCAGTTATGCTATTATTTTTAATAGTACAACTATTTATAGTAAGGACGCTCTTATCGTGCCAATTACTTATACCCCCATTAATATTGTGACTGATGGTGCAATGATTTAGTGTCAGTGTACCCTCATTATGAATACCACTAGTACCATTAGTAATTGCTAAATTAGCCATAGTAGCTGTTACATGATTACTTATAGTAACCACTGGGTTTATTGCTTGACCATCAATAATAGTAGTTTCCTTACCCTCACCTTGTAAAGTTAGGTTTTTGTCTAGTGTTAGGTTTTCAAAATAAGTCCCAGCAGTAATGAGGATTGTATCACCTGAGCTAGCTTTATCAATACACTGTTGTATCTTATTACAATCTAAACCAGTAATTAAATCTGCTTTACCCTCTACTAGGGGGATTTCTTCACCTATTGCCCTTGCATCATAACAAACAAAAGTTAACAATGCGGCTATAATTAGTAACTCTATGCTTAGGCTTCGTTCTATATTCATTAGCACTCCTTTAATCTATAGGTCATAGAAAGAACATTTAATAAAAACAACAGCTATTTACTCTCTCAAAAACATTAATTGATGCTCAAATGTAGATAGATAAATTCAATAAGACCTTAATCTTATAGTTATAAACAATTATATATCACGGAGGGTTTCCATAACCTCTTAATTTTAGACTCATTCACTTTATTTCTCTTAAGTACTTCTTTCTCACTTAAAGTAGGAACTTTTTCAACAAGAGTATTAGCAATTATATTTTAAGATAGGTTCTTGAAGAAAGGTCAGAGCCTCAGAAGGAAAATTTTTTCGCAAGATACTTATATTATTCAGAACAGTTAACTAAAATATAAGTTAAAAAATGGCTAATAGTAACTTGTAGAAAAGCGATTAGTACTTGTGAATCTTGGAATCTTCTGAGCCCCTAGAAGAAAGGTTATCTAATGGAAATTGATGATTTACTTACTAAGTTTGTAGAGAAAGGCGTTTCAGACATTCATTTGCATACCGATATGCCTCCTATGGGCCGCAGTAGTGGTAAATTACTAGCAGCTAGTAAAGCAAAGCTTACTGCTGAACAGCTTGACAAACTAATAGATATAATGTGCAATGAAGATCAGAAAAAATTATTTAGAGAAGAGCGCCAAGTAGATGTGGCTTATAGCATTCCCGGATTAGCTCGTTTCCGTGTCAACTTATTTATGCAACAAGGGGCTCTAAGTGCAGTGCTTAGAGTTATTAACTCTGATGAATCACAACTAGCAGTAGTTAATTTATCAGATAAAATAATTGAGCTTTTAAAAAATCAAGAAAAAGGTCTTATCCTTGTTACTGGGCCAACTGGTTCAGGTAAAAGCACTACTATGGCTCGAGTACTAGATGAAATTAACAAAGTTCACCAAAAAATGATTGTTACCGTTGAAGATCCTATCGAGTATGTACACACACCTAAAAAATCAGTAATTGTTCAAAGAGAGCTTGGCAAAGATGTAATGAGTTTTAGTAAGGCTTTGATTGCTGCTATGCGTCAAGACCCTGATGTCATTATGATAGGTGAGATACGTGACTATGCCACGGCTGCTGCTGCTATAGAGGCTGCTCAAACTGGGCATTTAGTCTTAAGTACCTTACATACTTTAGATACTGTACGCACTGTTAACAGAGTGTTAGACCTTTTCCCTCCTCATGAGCGTGAGACAGCTCGAGTTCTTTTTGCTGAGTCAATAGTTGCTATTATTTCGCAAAAACTATTACCAAGGTCTCCAAAAGGGCGAATAGCTGCTATGGAGATTCTGCTAGGCAATTTACGTGTGCGTGACCTTATACGTGATTCTGAGCGCACCCATGAAATTTATGATGCTATTCGTGACTCGAGAATCTATGGTATGCAACTTTTTGATGATGTCTTAGTAGATCTGTATGCAGACGGACTTATTGATTATGAAGTAGGTTTGATGGCAGCTACTAGTAGCCAGAGTTTTAAAATGGCTGCAACACAAGTACAGGCAAAACGAGAAGGACAATTAAAAACTCAAGAACCTGAAGAAGAAACTGCTACTAGTGAAAAAGTAGAACTGATTTCATAAATTTACCTAGGTGAATTCCAATGGGCTTGTTAGGTCTACACCTATGTAAGAATTCTTCCTGTAGGAACAGGATTTAAGTCCTTCTCTATTTGCATATGATGTTAGTTGTAGTTTCCAGAAGCATATAGATATCCATAAAAGTTTTTTCCGTAAAACCTCGGAGGTTTTCAAAACCTCCGAGGTTTGGGCCAAACCTCCACTGCACCTTCCCTAACAGGGTTCTCTTCGCTATGCTCTAAAGCAAGCAAGGGTAAACCCAAAATTTTTCTAACACACTATTGCTCCACAACAACAGTAACTTGTTGCGAGACAGTTCCGTTATCATTAGAAGCAGTGAGGGTATAAATAGTAGTTTCTGTTGGTGATACCTCTGCTCTAACACTATCAATGACATCACCAACACCATTATCTATAGTAAGTACTTTGGGAGTGTCACTGACCCACCAATATAAAGTAGCGCTTTCTCCACTCCTAATTGTCTGAGGGTCTGCTGCAAAATTAATAATCTTAGGAGGGTCAGGTACATCACCCGGTGGCGAAAAAAGAGTGACATCATCAGAAGGCTCAAAGTTAGCATTGACATCGCACACTATATTGTTAAAGCTCAGAAAAGCATCTTCTTCAACTACTGTATCATTGTCCTTTAGAGTGATTCTGAGGAAAACTGAGTAATTCCCTTCAGCAACAGGTGCAAAGCTGCCGTCAGCTTGAAATTTTTCAATCGGTTGGAAATCATAAATGTTTTCTGTTGCCTGCTCGGCAGCACTCTCCCATGTAAAATCAGGGTCACCTTCAGCTATTGAGTTAGGATTTTCTCTGTGGACATCTTGTGTTGCAGCTATCCACATTTCAAAAACAGCTTTTAGATTCTCAAAATTAGTTTGTTGAGTATTTAAAGAAGCGTTTGCAATAGAGAAATTTAGACTGCCATCATCTACACTTACACCTGTAAGCTTTATTTCTCCATTACCTACTGGTGGTAAGCCAACCTCTACTATCTCGAGCACACCAGACACAGCTTGTAAATCTATAACATCTCCAGTACCACGATTACTTCCAGCAGGAAATTTTGTGTCGAAAAGAGAATCTGAAGAACAACCTATTATTACTAAGCAACTTAGTAGAACAAGTCGTATACTTAAAAGAGTAGCTTTATTCATAAATATCCTCCGTAACTCCTAAAAAATTTAATTGTTCTTACAATACCACAGTTGCCTTAACAAGTTTAGTAAGATGCTCTTGGCCTTGCAAAGCAAGCTCCCTTTCTTGTTTAAGAATTTCCTGTTCATCTCTACTACAAAGTGCTGCTAGGTACCTAATATGACTTTCTAGCAATGGATCATCAAAGCCAACTGCTAACTGCTTTGCTTTGTGCAAGCTATGCTCACATGCTTCATACTGTTTTAAGGCCAACTGATTTTCAGCAAGCAAGATATAAGCTTCTAATAACTCTTGTTGACAATGTAGTTCTTCTAACTGCTCTATAGCTTGTGTTAATAAGGTAGTGGCTCTTTGAAAGTTGTGATCTCGCAACTCAACTTCGCCTAGGGTCAAATTAAAAAGGGCTTGTAAATAAGGCACATCAATCTTCTCAAGATTAACTTCTATGCTCTGACAATGTACTCTTGCATCAACTATTTTGCCATGCCTTGCTGCTACTACTACTACATTAAGATGGTAATGCAAAGCAGTAGAGGTAAAACCTTGCTTGGCAAGCAAAGCATAAGCCTCTTCTAATAGCTTAAGGGCTTCTTGGTAATTGCCTTGCTTTTGTAATGCCCACCCTAAAGTAGCTGAAGAGCTTGCTTGTAATTTAGTGTTGCCAAGCCGTCTTGCTTGCTGGCCTACTTTGGTTAAGGCTTTAGTAGCTTGTTTTAGGTCTCCTTTGGAAAGATATGCACCACCTACTTGATGAAGTGAGCTTGCAGCCTTGCCTAAATCACCAATATGTTGATATGTATGGTAGGCTTTTTCTAGTAGAGTTAAAGCATTATTAATATCACCCATACGCAAATGAGTAGCACCCTCGAGAAAATTAAGGCGAGCATATTCTAAAGATTGTTCTTTCTCATTGGTAAGTTTTCTGACACTTTTAAACCACTCAAGTGCCTTATCCCAATTGCTTTTCCGATACTCTAAGTATCCTAAATCTAATTGTACCCTAGCAGTTGGCAAAGGGTTTTGGTTTTCTATAGCAAGGTTTAGCGCTAAGAGCAATGTTGCCTCAGCTTCAGCAAAGTTATCACTAGTTCCAAGACTACTACCTAAATCACGATAGATTTTTACGTCCTTAGGGGCTATTTCTATGGCTTTGCGCAAATACTCTACACTTTGGGGTAAGTTGCTTTGATTGTGGTATAGCCTTCCTAGTTGGTGTAATGCTTGAGAGCGCAATGAGCTATCATCTAAAGACTCCTCATATAAAACTTTTGCCTCATCCCATTTGCCAATACGTTCCAAGATTTTGCCTAGCTCGAGCCGAATTTGTGCCTTCTCATTAATGTACTCATTTGACTCGCTGTCTTTTTCTATACATTTTAAAGCTAGCCTAAAGTAGCGCTCAGCAACATCATTGGCGAAAACCTTTTCTGCTTTGCGAGCAGCCTCTAAAGCATAAGGCACAGCTTTTTCAGGATTCTTGGTTTCTGCATAATGGTCAGCTAAGGTTTCTGGAGGAGTATTTTTGCGCTCACTGAGTGTATTGGCTATTTTTTTATGATAATTATGCTTTCTGCGTAGCATCATACGTTCATGCAATATCTCACGCAAAATGAGGTGACTAAAACGATAATTCTCTTCAGTTAGCTCTTCTATAACCTTTGCTCTTAGAAGCTCGTCTAAATCGTCTAATAACTGGTCTTCGTCAATTTGCAAAAGCTCCTGCAAGAGTTCAAAGTCAAAAGTTCTGCCAATAGCACTAGCTACACTGGCAACTTTTTGTGCACCTTCGCTAAGGCGCTCTAAGTTTTGCATTAGAATGTCTTCTATACCAGCAGGAATTGCTGTTTCTGCTCGAGTCCACTCCCACAAGCCAGCACGGCGTCCAATATGCTTATCTTTAAGCAACGCCATTAAAATTTCTTTAACAAAAAAAGGGTTGCCTGCAGCACGCTCTGTTACATAGGCAATAAGCTGCTGTTCAACCTCTCCACCTAGAAGAGCAGTGATTAGCTCCTGCATGACCTCGCTATTTAAAGGCTGTAGAGTTAAACTTTCTGCTTCTATAGCCCTTAAGTTTTTTAAAATTTTTACAGGAGCTTGATTAGGATGAAAAGCTATTACCATAAGCATTTTCTCACCACTAATACCCCTAGCAATATAACTTAAAAGACCTAGAGCTGCCTCATCAGCAAGTTGTGAATTATCTGCAATTAGCACTAAGGAGCTTTCTTCAGCTAAACAAGCAAGGAGCCTATCGACTGCATTGTAAAGGCGCAATTGAATAATATCAGCAGGGAAATCATAAAGACCATTATTGGTGTCTTGTTTAAGTTCTGGTAATATTGTAGCAAGATCAACTTCAAGCCCTTTTAAAGCATGATTAAAACTACTTTTATGCTGCTTTTGGAATTCACTTAAAGCTGCTTTCCAAGCCTGATAAGGAGCATTTATGCCTTGTTGGTGCTGCAAACGTAACACACGGTGACCGTGTGAACGTGCCTCGCGGCTAAACTCTGTCAGAAGATAGCTTATACCCATGCCCATTTCGGCCTCGACAATAAAAGTATTCCCACTACCTTGCATAAGTTTTTTGCTGGCTTGGCAAAGTTTTTGCCAAACATCATCACGACCTATTAAAGGTACATTGAAAAGCTGGGCTAATTCTACCTCCTCACTAACAGTTTTTTTCTCTATAAAAGGTAAACTTTCCTCGCTTGCAAGATCTTGATCGGGAGTTAGCTCTTTAGCTAATTCGGCTTGTACACTACGCAAGTCTGTAATAATGTCCGTAGCAATGCTGTAGCGATCAGCAGGGTTTTTGGCAAGTAGTTTTAGAACTATGGCATCTAAAGTATGAGGTAAAAAATCCTTGTAAAGCGAAGGTGGCTCGGCAAAACCACTCATTTTCTTGAGCATTGTCTCAACAAAAGAATTTCCCATTAATGGTGCTTCACCAATTAATATCCAATAAAGTACGCAACCCAAAGCATAAAGATCACTGCGAGCATCAACTTTATTTCCTTGAGCTTGTTCAGGACTCATGTAGGCAATGGTGCCCATTACTGCACCCTGTTGAGTTAAGGCCATCGTTTCTTGTGAAGTGCGTTTTGCTAAGCCAAAGTCCATGAGAAAGACACGCTCATTACCTTCTTTGTCAGACTCGAGCATAATATTATCAGGCTTTAAATCCCTATGAATAATGTTTTGACTATGAATGTAGCTTAAAGCATCACAAACTTGGATAATAAGCTCTAAACGCTTGACTGTGTCTTTTATGTCTTTAGCTCCACCTCCATAACTCTGCTCTAAAGAACCTCCTGAAAGATAAGACATTACCAGAAAGGGTTTATTTTTATACTGGCCTGATTCTACTGCGCTCACTACATGGGGATGCTCGAGCCTAGACATAAGGCGAAATTCACGCCTGAATCTCAGATGACTATCCCCCGGATCTAAATGTATGATCTTAATAGCTACTTTTTGTTTTTCTTTGTTATCATCAGCAAGATACACCCTACCCATACCACCCTGCCCGAGCAGTTTCTCTACTTGGTAGCGCTCGTTTATGACCTCTTGTGGTCTTAGCATAATTATATCTTACTCGTTTTGCTATTGTTTGTTGTTATCATCATTATTTTTGACTCTAATATTTTACTTGACTGAGGGAATTTCTATATCTGAGGCATAATTAATCCACACTGTCAAAAACACCGATCGAGTGATCCTCCTAGCAGCTGAAGAAAAGGATATCCCATTCGACCTGAAGCACCTTCGGCACATTGTGTACGGAGGTGACATAACCGTGCTCAGTCAGCAGCTAGCCGACACGCTCAAAAGGCTTGACGTGAGGCAATACTCACTTTCACTTGCTGAGGGTAAATCAGGTGCAGTGTCTCCCCCTCTGAGCGGAGGCGATCAATTTCTTTATAAAGCTGAGATTGACGTCCATTACGTTGGTGACGATGGAGTAAAATTTTGGCTTCGCGTCTATCGGCTGGTTGCGGGCAATGATGATCGAAAAGAGATTTATAGTAGCGGTTGCTTTCTTGGAAAAGAGCACCCTACAATGAAGGTTCCAGAAATTCCGTGGTCCTTATGCTATAAGCAGCCAACAAAGGGCATAGCTCATTTAATACTGGGCCGACCTCGGGGGTGGGAAGAGGCAGAGTAGAGGGCTGTATCTCCTAACAAGCGCCTGACTGAAGACGGACCTAGCTTCACCTGACTGCTTAGGCGCAGGTCGTTGGATGGCCAAACTATGATTTGCCTAGGAGATTCAGATAGCTACAATCACCCTTTATAACAAGACAATTCAAAAACCGGACAATTAGGGTTCAGGTCTCAATTTATGCATTGCCAAGAAATTTGTATTTCACCATAGTTGTAGATTATCCCTTCAGGCAAGACTTGTCTATAGGCCATGTTATACCCTAAACACGAAGCAACAAAATTAAGATAATCTTTCACGGAAGCACTAGCTTGCTCTACCTTATCAAAATCTAGGTTTGCTGCTCCACCAAGGCCAGAAAAGAGTTCTAGTTGTTTACTAAGCTGTGTTGCAGTACTTTCCATGCTCGCACTCATATTGCTTAGGCTAAAGCTGCTAGCCTTTTCAGGAGAAAGTGAAACTAAATGTTTATAAGCTTCTGTTGTCTCAAGATTACTTTCACTATTTTTGGTTTCTAGGACACTTTCCATTGCTACTAAAGAAGTAGCAATAAGTGCATAGCCATCAGTTACAGCATAACTTAGGCTCATACCTCCTGTAATATTAAAAGTGCTTACTTTAATATCTGCTATGTCTGCTTCTTTACTACTGGCATTCCCCATACCTCCTTGGGGGTCAGCAAAAGCAGCAAGGCCTTGAGTTAAAATAGTGAAGAATTGCCCTAAGCCTTGTTCCATAGCAGCTTCATCGCTTGTTTCAATAATGTAAACAGTTTCCCCTAATAAGTTTTCGTTAGGTACTCCTGGCTCACTAACTTTGCTTACACCTGTTGTTATTGTAGTTAAATTAATACCCACCCAATCTAAAAATGTAGCTTGTACATCTAAGCCAAAAAAAGCTAGTAATAAATCACCTAACCCACCACCTAAAATTTGTGTGTCTGCAACTAGGCCATCAATATATTGCCACCAAGCTGCTAGATTGTTGTGTCCACTGCTGAAAGCAAAGGCATTAGATGGAACAAAAGCTAAAGTGTTATTTTTAGCTGGTTGTACTCGAGTTAGCAGGCGATATAAATCTTTATCTCCCCCCTTTGCATTAGGTATTTGAACACCTTCAGTAATCATGCCATCTTCTGTGATACGGCTTGTCCCCGCACTTATGCCCAAAGTAGAAATTGCTGCTGTGAGTTTTGAGGTAAGTTTATTGAATTCTAGGCTTTGAATTATTGGTTCTAGCACTCCAGAAAGTTCCCCATAGTCTAAATAATTATATAGCTGCCCAAGCTTTAAGTGTTCTAGAGTTTTTTTGTAATCTTTATTAGTAGCAAAGCCTATAGCCTCTTTACTGTCTAAAGCAATTAATGCCTCTTGCAAGGTGGTTTCATCACTGCTTAATATAAAAACATTGCCTACTAGAGCATAAGCCATCTCTGTAAATACATTGCTACCTTCTGTAAAGGTTACTAAGCTATAGTTATGGTCACCTACTTGTTTAATTTCAGCATCAAGGTCTGTGAGCAAATTGGCAACATCTTCAGTGTAATCAGAATGAATCTTGGCTAAAGTAATAAGTGCTGGTAATTCAGCAGATACGTTGGCCCAAGCCACCCAAGCCTCTTCACAAACCATTAGCCACAGGTCAGCCATGTTTCTATAAGTATCTTTGCTGCTTTGAGGAGAAGTTAATGATATTAAAGCTTCTCCTATCTCTAACTCTTCAAAAGTATCGGTAAAGTTAACTAATTTCCCACGCAACATCTCTAAATCAGAGATGCCTAAAGCAAAAATAGGGTTTTCTGGTAAAAGTGTAGTAAGTTTTTGTGCTGGTACATAATTTAAAAGAACTACTAACGCTAAGAGTACAATGTATTTCATAAAAATATTCTATTCTTTCCTAATGGTATTATAAAAGCGTATATCTTCCACTAAACTTAAATCGTAAAACTTCTCAAGGTATGCTGTGCTGTCAAGGTCATCATCAAAATCATCAAAATACTCATCATCGCCTTCTAGTTCTTCACCTTCTAATTCCTCATCTTCTGCAAAGAGACTAGCCTCAAGGTCATCTTGTCTTACATTTTCATCTAAAGCAGCCTTTACTTCAGGTAAAAGCTCTTCAACAATTTTTGGTGGAGGGGGGAGTTCAACATAAAGGCGGTGTCCTTTTAAGCCATTTTTGCTCGAGCCCAAATAACGTACATTTTCCACTAGAGGTGCATCATGAACAGGATCAGAAGCAATTCTTGAAGGCACTACAGCATTAACTCTAATATGCTGATGTTTCGCATTAAAGCCATCTGCTAGGCGTGTGATGGCACCTCTTAGAGCAACCATATGTGGTTCATCAGCACTTAAAGGTGGTGCTACTAAAACTACCCAAGCATCTTCTAGAAGCTTAGCTGCTGCTTTAAGTACAAGAAAAGTGCTTTTAAAGTTTTCATCCACTAATTCAGAAAATTCGCTATCACTCACATCAATAAAATGGCTTTGATGTTCAAGGTTAAGTACATGTATTATACCTGAAAGACAGCCAAAAATCTCAAAAACTTTTTCAAAAGCTTTACGTACTTCCCTACCAGTGCTAGCGTTTACCTGAATAGGAATAGCTTGACCACCAAGCTCTTCTATTTCAGAGGCAGTCTTAGAAGCTAAATCTACATCTTTATCAGCACAAACTACATCATAGTCAGCATCGCCATAGGCTAGGGCAAGAGTGCGACCAAAGCCCTGACCTGCATTAGTAATAAGTACTACTTTGACGATACTTTCTGGCATAAGCACTAGCATACCTAGTAAATTAATGAGTAAGCAAGAGGTAATTCAGCCTAACCAAATAATCGCCCAAAAATCCTAAAGCCCCCAAGATAAGTACCTATAGCTGAGCCTAAGGTAACAAGTATAAAGACAAGAAACGTCCTAGAAACACGATTTCTCCACCAACCATGCCACTTGGCAACATCTTGCCTTAGAGTTTTAAAGTCTCCTACGGTAGGCTTTCTGAGCCAAAGCTCTAAACCTGCTCCTACATAACCTGCTCCTACAAGTGGATTAATTGAGGTTAAAGGAGCAGCTAAAAAAGAACCTATAATGGTTAAAGGGTGCGCTGCAGCAATTAAAGCCCCTAACGCTGCTAAAGTACCGTTTATAAAAACCCAGTCACGTACTATTTCCCAACCAAGCTCACTGTTACGACTAAAACCTAAAATAAAACCTACAATGATAATAGCAGTAATTAACCAAGGCAATAGTTTCCAGTAAGAGCGCTTTTTAGGGAGGTGCTCGAGTTCAGCTAAAGTTTTCTCTATTTCCTTATTATTTGTTAGATTATCAACAAGTCCTTTTAAATGTCCTGCACCAATTATCACTAACACATTTTTTAGACCCTCAGAGTGTTTTTGTGTTTCTTGCAGCAAACGCAAAGCCATGTATTGATCGCGCTCTCCTATCAAAGGTGCAAAAATATGGGCAGATTCTTCGGCAAACTCTTTGAAAGTAGCCTCTAGCATATCCCCTTCCTTAAGCTTTTCAATTTCTTCTTCTTTTATCTCTTCACGGTTAAAAACGCTTAATACAAGTCCACCAAAGATGTTAAAGCGTTGCCACCAAGGAACATTAGCGTAAACTCGGCGCAGGGTAATGCCAATTTCACGATCAATTAGCAGCAGAGGAAAGTTTTTTTCCTTTGCAAGATTAACAGCCGTGCGCATTTCTGCCCCGGGTTCTATACCAAACTGTTCAGCAATACGCTGTTGGAAGGAACCAAGTGCTAAGCTAGCTGCTACCATACCTGCTTTACCTTCACGAAAAACTTTAAACAAGTCCATTTTAGCAAAGCTATCGGGGTTTATAAGGTTACTATAACGGTTTTCATCTAGCTCTACAGCAATCGCATCAAATTCACCAGTATTTATCAGGCGCTCAACTTCTTCAGCACTAGCTTTAGAAACGTGTGCTGTGCCTAAAATAGTATATTTTGTGCCTTCTACTTCAACTGTTTGTGTAGGTTGTTCTTTATTATTTTTATTACTAACGTTAGTTGCTTCACTCATAAGATTGTAGTCTAACCTAAGTTTGGATTAGGTAATAGGTAATAGGGTGCTGTTACCAACACTAGGCAGGCGCTTGCCATCCTAGTTACGCTAAAGATTATAGTAGGATTTATGTTCAAGAAATTTAGAGGCACAGTTATTGTACTGCTGATTCTTTTGCTGGCAGCTTGCACTACCACCTCCAGTCCACCAGTACAGGACTCTCTTAGCTCATCATTGGAGCCCTTGGCAAGAGGTACTATTAGGCTTAACCCCATATCATATACTACCAAAAGAGGTTCGGATGGTGGACAAGCAGTCAGCAGATTAGCTGTGAAAGACCAACAAGGCACAGAGAATGATTGGGATAAATATGTTGAGTTTATCAGCACATCTAGACCATATATTGGTAATCAAGACTTCAAAGTACCAAGATCAGTAAACTTAAATGAGAAGGGAAATTAAAGTAAAAGCCAATTTTCTTGGCCCTACAGTAAGCGCACAAAGATGGACATGGAAAATCTACAATTGGAAAAGTGGAAGTTGGGTGACACTCGGTCACAGCGATGGAGCCAGCTGGGATTCTTGGAAGTTGTTTAGTTTTCAATCCTCAGGTACACCTACAGACTATATCTCTAACAAACGTAAAATCCGTGTTCGTATTCTATCAAATAACACTTTCGACAACGCTGATCTTGACTATGAAGCTGTACTTATCAAAACCTCGTCAGGTGGTGGCAACAATTGGCTTTCAACTCCTAAAACATTTAGCTATCGCATTGCTAAGCCTTTTGGCACTACAGAAAACCCGCCCTATGATGTAATTGGTTTAGATCTGTTCGATAATCGAGCTAGAGTCATTCAACATCTCAAAAATCAAGGCGAACCTTCCCTAACAGCACAGATTTACAAATTGCCAATCAAAATCACTTGAATGTATCGTACTATGATCGCAGACCCAAAAAGGCTTTGAAATATCATCCAGATAAGACTTTTGGTTCATAGTAAAAATTAACTAGCTTCCTCATCTTTACGAATACTAAAAACACGACTGGCTCCACCTTCGGTTGTTACGCCCCAAAGAACATCAGCTACTTCCATAGTGGTTTTTTGGTGAGTTATAAGCACAAATTGAGTGCCTGCCTTAGCTCTTTGGGTAAGGAAGCTACAAAAACGGCGAATATTCGCCTCGTCTAAAGGAGCATCCACCTCGTCTAAAATTGCAATAGGCAAACCCTTACTCTGGTCTTCACTGGCTTCGCCAGACATGAGCGCAAAGAGAAAAGCCATTGCTCCCATGGTTCTCTCACCCACTGACAACAAGTTTAGCGAGCGGGTTTGTTTATTACTAGGTTGCAAGCTTATCTTTAAGCCCACGGGACGCTCTTCTTCTCGTTCTATTTTAATATCAGCATCAGAATTAGCACCAAAAAGTTCTTGAACATGTAGTTTAAAAGTTTGCCGCAATCTGCTTAGAGCATTGTTTAAACGGTTTGTAACCTCTTGTTGTATGTCAGCAAGCATATCTTCAAGCTCTTTAGCAGCTTGGCTAATCTCTTGGTTTTGACTTTGCAAATCATTAAAACGCTGTGTCTGACTTTCAAGATCTTGTTGTGCACGATGATTAACAGGACCAATAGACTCGAGTTCAGCCTCGACTTCATTCAAGCGAGTGCGCAACTTTCTCAGTGAACTCTCTAAAGGTTCTATTCCTTCGGGGAATTCTTTTAGATCACCTTCAGCAGCTTCCATAGCACTTTCTCGCCGTGCTAAACTGAGTTTTATTTCATCAAATTTAGCTACTATCTCTGCTTGACTAGTATTCAACTCAGCCAATTTTTGTTCTGCTTGTTGGCTTTTAGTAGTGGCTTCATTATAATCAGCCTCGACCTTGCCAACATTTTTTGGTATGGCTGCCTTGGCTGCTTTTAAATCTTCTTTTGCTTCTTCAACATCCTTCTCGGCTTTGGCAAGATCTTTATCTATTTCTCCTAGCCTTACTTTTAACCCTGCTAGGTGCAGCTGACCTTCCTTAAAAGCCTCGAGAGCCTTTTGGAAATTTAACTGGCGTTCATTAAGCAGTGCCAACTGCTGTTTAATCTCAGACACTTGGGTATTTGTAGCAGCCTCAGCTTCCCTTAGTGTTTGGATTTCTTGTCCAGAATCTTGATACTCCTTTTCTAATTGGGGCAAGGCTTCAACATCAAGGTTAAGGTCAGGAGGTTTTAAATTAGCCAGTTGGTCTTTAAGCTCGCTCTGACGCCTTGTCAATTCTGTTAATAGAGATTGGTGGGCTATGGCAACTTCACGAGCTTGGTTATGTTTTTGCTCGAGTTCTTTAAGTTCTAATTGCTCTCTTGCAAAACTCTGTTTCAAAGCATTTGTTTCAGTTTGTAGCTGTTCAAATTTCTGATAGGTTTCACTACGCTTTTCCTCTGCTACAAGATAACTTGCTTCGGTTGACTCAAAATCATTCTTTAGATTTAGTACTACACTCCCGCCACCACGTCTACCACCTGTTATAGCCCCATAATTTTCTATAATTTCCCCCTCTAAAGTCACAAAGCGTGGTCTTTGCTTAAAACGTTTTGCTAAGTTAGTAGCATCATCTAAGCTTTTAATGACCGTAGTATTACTAAGTAATTGAGTAAAAATATTGCGGTATTCTGATGAAAAATCAAGTAAATCAAGACATATACCTACTACGCTAGGTTCATAAGCCAAGTCATGAGGAATGTTTGTGCTACGACCTGCTATAAGATCAAGTGGCAAGAGGGTAACAAGACCACCTTGTGATTTAACGTGTCTGACCACTCTTTGGGCAGTGTCGCTAGAGTTCACTACTACATTCTCAGCACGGCGGCCTAGTGCAGCACTAATTGCTTGTTGGTATTCATCTGGTACATTCATCAAGTCTGCTACTGAACCAATTACCCCATCTATACCTGATTGCAAAGCATTCTTGGGTCCTTGAGCATAGCCTTGACGAGCTTCAAAAGCAGCTTGAATGCGTTTCAGGCTTTGCTTTAAAGCCAATGCTTCAGCAGCGCAATTGGCATGAATTTGTTGTTGATCTACAAGGCGTTTTTGTATTGCTTCTAAATTTATTTGCTGCTTAGTTAAGTGCTCTTTCTTACTCTCAAATCTTTTGACTATTTCCTGTTCATTCTTTTCATTGGCAGGTAACTCTTCAAGGCGCTTTTCAATTTCAGCAAGCTGCTCTTTTAGTTGATTAACTTGACTTTCAAAAGCTGCCTCAGCTTGAGCATGAGCACGTTCTACGTCACGTAATTGTTTAAGCTTTTCCTCTGCAAGTGTTTGTTTGGTAATTAGTTCACCCAAGGCACGTTTGTGCTCTGTTAGTTGGGTTTGAGTTTTTTCTAGAGTTAGTTCTAGCTCACCAACATCACCCTCCGGAGGCGTGGGCTCTGGGGTATTTTCTAAACTTTCAACATCTTTTTGTAAAAGTTCAGCTTCACGAAATAAACCTTGTTGATGTTGTAACAAGCGGGTTAAACGTTCCTCTGCAACACGTACATCACCACGTTTAGCTTCTAGATCAGCCAAGATTTGGCGGTAGTTACTTTCAATCTCAACTACAGCCTCTCTAGCTTTTTGCCAATATTCTTTGGCTTCGGTAAGGCGTTTTTCCGCCATATCCCTTTCATTCTCGAGCCTTGCGCCATCATCTTGTAAGCTTTTAACTTCTATGCGTAGGCTCTCGGCACGGCGGTAAGCTAAGGTAAAACGGAGTTGTAGTTTTTCTCGAGTCAACTCTGCCGATTTAGAAGCTTGCTCGGCTTCTTGTTGTAAGTGTATTAGTTGCTTTTCTAGTTCACTGACGATGTCTTCTAGACGTGTTAGGTGTTCTTTAGTTGTTTCTAAGCGAGCAATAGTTTGTTCACGCCTTGTACTTAAACGTGAAACTCCTGCTGCTTCTTCAACATAGCCAAGTAATCTAGCAGGGTCAGCCATTAACACTCCACTAACCTCGCCTTGGCCTATAATAGCTAATCCACCTTTACCCAAGCCACTACCTGCTAGAGCCTCTTCAACATCAAGGAAGCGAGCGTTTTTACCACCTAGTTTGAGTTTACTTTGACCATCTTTAAACAAACTACGAGTTATGTGCAGACTACCTTGCTCGTTTTTTAGAGACAAGGCCACCTCGGCATAGCCAAGGCTACGTTTACTAGCTGAACCATGAAAAATAAGCTCAGTTTTATCGCCCGCACGAAATTCTTTGGCTCTGCCACCACCACTAGCCCACTTTAGGGCATCAATAACATTCGATTTACCTGAGCCATTAGGGCCAACTACGCCTGTAATGCCTCTATCAAACTCTATAGTAGTTTTGTCTGCAAAACTTTTAAAACCTTGTAAAGTTAAGGATACTAGTTGCATTTTTCTTCGCCACCCAAGATTATACTTTTTTGTGACATTAAATTACTACTTATAAACAAGAAGATTCCTCAATAGTTTGTCACAAGCACATTTTAAAAACCTCTTTAATAAGAGCAACAAACACACTAAACATTTTACTTTTTATAATGCTAATAGCGCAAATAAGTTACAAAGAGAGCTTTTACCATAAATCAGGTTCTAAAACAAGAGGAGTATTACCGATGTTTTCGTTATAGTTTTTTAGTAAAATCACTACTTGACTCTTTAGAGTGTTTATTTTACATGTGTAATAAGGGTTTTATAACTATCTATAGTGCTCTCTAAAATCTAAAGGAAGGAAAAAAGGCTACGGTAATAGCATTTTTCAATAATACTTAAACTAAGGCTACCTTCAGTAAATATTGATGGTAGTGAGTTATTAAAAGCTAGAAATAGCTAGTTTTTAGGTAGAGTGTTTTACTTTTCAAGTTTAATAGTTCAATAGTTGTTCTAGCCTGTGTTTTAGAGGCTATGTTTTAAGCAAATTGTGCTTAAGAAAGGAAGTTTTTATGGTGAAATATTGGCAAAATTTGTTAGTTGTAATGGTGATTGGTTTGTTAGGAGTATCTTTAATTGCGTGTTCTACACAACTAGAGACACAAGTAGCTGAAGAAGAAACTCTATCTACCCAAAAGGTTAATCATCGTCCAATAGAGGACTTTGTTAATCAACAAGGAACTTTATGTATTGACTCCTCTTTTAATGTAATCGAACCACTTCCTGATAGGAGTAATTGTTTTTTGTTTGTACCCCCTATTGAAAACTTCATTGGCTCATCTGACCCTAAAAGACTTAAACTTGCCTCGATAGATTATGCTGGTTTAGCCAATAAGTGGGTGGAGGATAATTCTGACCTTACCCTTGGAACAACATTTTCAGGAGGGATCACTGAACGCCCCTTAAAGGATGGACGCTTTGAAGTATTTGTAAAACTAAAAACTTACAACGCTTTAACATGGGTTACAGGAGTTACAGATTTAGGCTTTAATGGACCTTTACTCTTTGGTCATCGTGCTCCTGATGTGGTGGGTGGTGCAGAACCCGCATTTTGTGATTCACTATTTGAGATCAAGTTTACTGTAAATTATAAAGACGAGCCCCTACCAGATATTCTTCAATTATTCATTGATCCAGAAGCAGGGCAAGAAGTTACACAAATAAAAGTGGAATGTAATGCTTTGGGACCATTGCATGAAAATGAAGATGAAGGATGGGAAGAAGGGACTCTAGGAAGAGCTAAAATAAATCAAAGAGCTTTGTTTCACCCTCCAGTGCCTGATTTAGTGCCTGATAGTAAACCTGAGGATAAGGGAGTGTGGGATGGATTTCCTGTGGAAAATATCATCTTACACCCTTTGGAAGATTAGTTTAAAGTTAGAAACCCTTCCTATTTAGCTATTTATCAGACTTTAAGTTAGCTAAAGGAAAGCCATCAGCGCCCAAAAGCTAAAATTTAATCCCTCGTGCTTTACTTTAGTGCGGGGGATAATCTTGGAAAACTTAGCAGCCTAGTATTATATCAATTTCGGTAATATACCTCTGACAAGGAAAGTTCTTGCTAAACTTTTTTTGCCTATGTTATAGTCACAGTACAAGTAAGATTTTTCAAGGAGGCAAATATGCCAAAAGATTTTGATGTTTATATCGATGCCTATTTACCATTCAGAGGGGTTAAATAACTAGCACAGTTAGCTTTTTCAGCATCCATAACCTTTTTTCGTAGTTGCTCCTATTTTAAAATATCTGAATATATCAATAATAATCTGTTGATGTGGCAGGTATTATACCTAATGATTGGACCTAGATTTAGAATGGCACTGGGAGAAATTTGTGCTCGAAAGGGTTCAAAAACTTGAACCCCTACAAAGATTTTTCGGGTGATATAAGGGTTTTTACTGTGGTGTTTTGAATTAGTTTGGGCAATAAACCCAAAGCACCTCGAGCTTCCCCTTTGATTTTGCTGCTCAAGCCAACAGGTTTTATCAAATTTAGTGAGTGTGCTCGAGCCAATTCCTCAAATCCTCAGCAACTCTAAAATCCAATAGAGCTTTACCCAAAGCATCAAGCTGTTCTGTGCTCAATCTCTCAATCTGCTCTTTCTGCTCATAAGACAATTCCCCTAATTTGTGTGTAAGTTGTCCCATTACCATAATTGCTTGGCCTTGTTGTACTCCCTGTTCTAATCCCTGTTCCATCCAGCTAGTTACAATTTCCATTACATCCTCCTGTTGTTTTGGATTGAGTTCTGCAAGCTCTTCTTGAAAACGCTTTTCTTCCTCTTCGTTCAAATATAAGTATGTGTCTATAAATCCAGATATTAACTGCATTCGTGCGGGATCTAGTTTCAAAGTAGCTAGAAGCCGCAGGCACTCTAGTTTTACTTTAGCACGTTCTTGTTTAGTTATTCCCATCTTTGCCATCAAAGCACTGGCTATTGGGTTAGGCTTGTCTACAAAATCTCGCCAACTTAACCTGTTTAATTGAATAACCCGATAGCGAAAATCTAGTACTAGCCTATCAGGAAAACTAATTTTATGATTGTCAGATTCAAGACGTTTTGGTGAATCTTGAGAGTAAAGCACAACAGGGTAAATGGGAAGGTCGTGCTTTTCGTAGAGTCTAGCAAAATAGCGGAACATACGTTTGCTAAACTCCTTTTCTGTTTCAGATTGGTGCTCAATGTGTATTAGAAAACATGTTTCCTGACCGAGAAATCTAGTTTCAACAATAAGATCAGTTTCATAACGCTTGCCAGCGGTAACATCAGTAAACACTTCCTTATCAAGGAAATTCAAATAGCTTGTGTCTAGGTAAGGTAAAACTTCGGGTAGAAATAACTCAACAAAGTCAAGAAAGAACGTAGAAAGCAACTCTTTAAAAAGCCTATCATGGTCAATCATGTTAATTAGACTTATTGTATTTCAAAAGTAGTGAAGGGGTATAAATTATACAGTATCTCGAGCAAACCAACCTAAGTTTGGTTTTGCTGCTCGAGCCACCCACCTTTACTTAAGAATCTTCTGGCAAATCACCAAAAAGCCTAGAGGGTGTTTAAAAATTAAATAGACCTCCAAGTAGGAGTGTTAGTATTAGCCAAACGCTTAAGCATAATGTCACAACTAGCCATGTAGATAAAAGCCTCACTGGATGAGGTTAAATGTTCATAGTCTTTGCTAAGCCGACGATAGTTACCTAACCATGCAAAGGTTCTCTCTACTACCCAACGTCTATGTTGAAGCACAAAGCCTTTAGAACCTGCTGGAGGAGAAACAATCTCTAGTACAACACCAAAACATAGTAGCATACGTTTCCTAAAGTCCAGACCTCTATAACCTTGATCAAGCCAAATGTGGTGTAATCTTGGTAGCAGATGCCTAATATTGCCTAGTAGAAGTGACAAACCCTTTCGTTCAGGCACGTTAGCCTTTGTGACTAGAATGATAAGTAGAAGTCCTAAAGTATCAACTAGTATGTGCCTTTTTGAGCCATTAACCTTCTTGCCACCATCATAACCATTACCATACAAGCTACCTGCCTTAACTGACTGACTATCAGCACAACCAGCACTTGGTTCTTCATTACGATCTAACTCTTTTCTGAGCTGCTCTCTCAAGTATTTATTCAGTTTAGTCCATATTCCTAGTTTACGCCATTTGGCAAAGTGGTAGTACACAGTTTGCCATTTGGGAAAGTCACTTGGCAAATCTCTCCATGTACAACCATTTCTAAGCACATAACGTATTGCATCAACCAACAAACGCAAGTCAAATGCTAAGGGTCTTCCTCTACGATTTTTAGGTAATAATTGCTCTAAATAAGCTTCTAGAATATCCCATTCTCGATCTTTTAAGTCTGTTGTATACTGCTTTTTTTGTTTCATTAACCCTACTTAACTATAAGTGGGGTCTATTTTTCAAACAACCTCTACGATACTTAATAAGCTCTTGCTCTAAATTAGATAATTTATCTTCAGCAATAAAACTCTGATCTTCATCGTCCACAGGTGCGTCATCCAATGAGGGAAGTTCAAAACTAGAAGGCAAACGTAAATTGGGTGAAGCTTCAGCAGGTGCCAACATCTTTTTATTGTAGCAACTTAATAAAGATTCTCAAAGGATAATTTAAGCTAGTTGAAGCTCGAGCATAAAGAAACCAATATCTTCAAGTTTTAATCAAGGGAATTATGGCTACTGGCAAGGAGGTTTTATGGTGGCTTAACGCCCTTTGGTTTACTCTATATACTAATTCAATCTTTCCCAAAAGGTTGGATGGAAGTCAGACAGTAAATCTAAAGTGGAAACATAGCTTTTTAAGCAAAAGTACTCTTTATCAATTAAGTTTAGAATCTTAGCCCATTAAACCGTAAACCTGTTAAATATTTCTCTATTTGTATAACGATTTACTTACACTTCCCTGACAATAGCTCTTTAATCTAAATACTAATGAGTCGGTCAAGGTTTAACAACCAAATCCAATGACTCTAAGAAAGAGGATACACAATGAGTGAATTAAACGTAAATATTGTAAAGGATAACCTAGACACTAAGAATCTTAGGATCAACATTCTACCAAATATTGAGGTTAAAACTTACACTGAAACTCTAAGTAATAAGATTTTAAAATTTGTGAAGAAATACTTGAATCCTAGAAAGGAGAAATCAATGAGAAAATTATTACTCGAACTTGCCAATGAACCAATAAAGTTCAGGTCCATTAATGACTTGGGTAAAAGCACCCACCTAAACGCTATCGTATACCCTACTTTAGCTAAGTTACACAGACAAGGTTTAGTTGAAACTAAGCTATATAAAGATATAAAAGGTACACTTTTGACCTATCGTCTTACAGAAAGAGGCCTCTTACATTCCAAAGGAATTTTGGCTTGAGGTTTGAGCGTGTATAATAAGCAAGAATCTAGCCTTAGCAGATTTGATGCCCTTGGGAAATGTTGAAGTAGCGCTTTGCCCTCCTCGTTTACCAAGGGAAATTTTGCTTTGGCATCAACTTTTTCTCAATTTGAGACCTGAAGAAGGTTAGAATTAGAGGGCTGGTTACCAAAAACAATTTACGCTCAGATGCTCATGAAAAAAATACCCCATTTAAAATTAAAATTTGACATTTCCTACATTGCATAGAATTTTTAAGTGTTTAGGAAAAATTCATATAAACAAAAGCAATCCTACACTTATTTAGTGTCCCCTAGAAAGAAAAGCTGTAATACTTTTCTCAAATATCTTTAGTAATTAAATAACGATTTATTTACATCCTCCTGACAACAGCTTTTTAAAATATTATCAATGAGTCAATCCCGACTTTACAACACAACCATTGCAGCTATGGGAAAGAGGATAAATAATGAATGAATTAAACATAAATATTGTAAAAGACAATGCCCATCCTCAAAATCCGAGAATTAGTATGCTGTCAACTAAAGAGGTTGAAGTTCAAAATAGAACTGCAAATGTAAAGCCTTATCAAGCAGTTTCAAATTTTATTAGGCAACTCCTGCACTTTAAAAAGAAAAAATGGACCAGAGAAGTTTTGCTCGAGCTTGCCAATAAACCACTAGAGTTCAGATCAATTGACGATTTGGGTAAAAGTACCCACCTAGATAAGGTTGTATACCCCATTTTAGCAAAATTACATAGGCAAGGATTAGTTGAAGCTAGGCAACATAAAAATGCAGAAGGACTAATGTTAACATATCGCCTTACAAAAAGAGGGCTTGTACATTCTAAAGAAATATTAACGTCAGTCACCCCGTGAATAAATAGCTAAGTTAAAACAACATGAGCATAGATAATCTGGCAAAGGTTGATCTCTTTAAATAATAAATTAGCATTTTAGAGCATTACCTCAACAAGGGTTTTCCATTTTAACTTTTCTTATATATTTCTACTTTACCTAACGATTTACTTACATTTTATTAACAATGGCTTTTTAATATATTATCAACTAGTCAATTCAAAACATGTAATTGCTCTAGGAAAGAGGATGAATCATGAGTGAATTAAATATAAACATCAAAAAAAATGGTATTAACTCTCAAAATTTAAGGATTAATATGCCTTCACTGAATGAGGGTAAAGATCAAAATAAAAACTTAAATGTAAGCTCCAATTTTTATAAAGCAGTTTCAAACTTTATTGAACAGCATTTACACCCTAGAAAGAAAATTTGGACAAGAGATTTGTTACTCGAGCTTAACAAAAAACCAACTACCTTCAGATCTATCAATGATTTGGGTAAAAGTACTCAACTTAACAATATTGTGTATCCTGTTTTAGCTAAATTGCATAGACAAGGTTTAGTTGAAACTAAACTATATAAAGATAGACAAGGAACAATGTTAGCCTATCGCCTTACAAAAAGAGGATTTGTGCATTCCAAAGCAGTTTTAGCTTAAAGCTTTAAATAGATATAGAATCATTGAAATACCCCCCTTACATAAGCAAGGGGGGTATCTTATTTTAATAGGCTTTGAGTCTTTTAAATTTCTTTAGTTGTCTTTTGCAAACCATTTAGGGCGCAATTGTCACAACAAGCTCAGGAATAAATCCACCAGCATCTTCTTTTGAAGCATAAAAAGCACCATCAGGACTTGTCGAAATGACTTTAAAGCTTACTAAGCCATCTTGATCTCCTATAACAAGGTTAGTAAGATCTACCTCATACCAATTTCCGGAACTTACTAAGCCAAGCGAAGCTATCAGATTTGCCCCCTCACTTGGTGCATTGTTCCAAGTAATGGTACTCTCATCCCAACTAGTATCGGTTACTTTATAGAAGTTGCCTCCCTTCTTCGAGTAGTTTGTGTTATAAATCCTCAAAGTAGCACTAACTATCTGATTAGCATTTACTCCTGTCAAATCAAATCTCATAAGAAAGTGATTTAGCGGATCAGAATCCACAATAAGCCTATGATTATCCCCATAATTGTTATCTGGCAAACTAGGTCTTATATATGCATCATCTGTTGGAGTAAAGACTAATGATGAATTTTCATTTACAGTTATATTCACTGTTCCAGTGTCCGATAATGTCCCATCACTAACATCAAAGGTAAAACTATCTGAGCCAGTGTATCCCGTATCAGGAGTATAGGTTACTTCAGCTGATCCATTGCCAGATGTGCATTGCTCATTAGTGACCGATCCAAGGCTTCCATTAGAAGGCTGGTTCACTGAGAACGTTAAGGGGCAATCACCATCTGAATCACTAGCAGTTAAGGTGATAGTAATTGGTATATCTTCATTAGTGTTTACTGACTGGTCATCAGCAACTGGCGGGTCATTTACAGAATCTACAGTTATGCTCACTGTTCCAGTGCCAGACAATGTTCCATCGCTAGCTTCAAAGGTAAAACTATCTAAACCAGTGAAACTCGGATCAGGAGTATAAGTCACTTCAGCTAAACCATTGCCAGATGTGCACTGCTGATTAGTAACTGAGCTAAGACTTCCATTAGAAGGTTGATTTACCGAGAATGTTAAGGGGCAATCACCATCTGGATCACTAGCAGTTAAGGTAATAGTAATTGGTATATCTTCGTTAGTGTTTACTGACTGGTCATCAGCAACTGGCGGGTCATTTACAGGATCTACAGTTATGCTCACCGTTCCAGTATCCGACAGTTCTCCATCATCAACTTGGAAAGTAAAACTATCTAAACCAGTAAAATCTAAGTCAGGTGTGTAAACTACATCAGCTGATCCATTACCAGATGTACACTGCTGATTAGTAACTGACCCAAGACTTCCACTAGAGGGCTGATTTACTGAGAATGTCAGTGGACAATCACCATCTGGATCACTAGCAGTCAAGGTTATAGTGATTGGTGTATTTTCATTGGCGTTCACCGATTGGTCATCAGCAACTGGCGGATTATTGTTACTTGTAAGATTTATGACTAATTCAGGGCTAGATGAATTTTCTTTTGAATGGTAGTAAGCACCATTAGCGTGTGTAGAGATAATCTTTACGCCTACTAAACCATCTCCAGTAACAATAGAAGTAATGTCCACATCGTACCAGTTATCGGGACTTACTGATCCTAAAGAGGTTAATAGTGTTGGATCCTCACTGGGAGCGTTGTTCCAAGTAACCGTGTCTTCATCCCAACTAGGATTAATGATTTGGTAAAAGTCACCTCCTTTAGTTGCTGAGTTTGAATTGTAAAGTCGCAAAGTAGCATTAGCTATCTGATTGGAACCAACACCAATTACATTAAAAGTTATTAGGCTATGATTTACTGGGTCACCATCTATTTGCAAAGTAGCTGAACTACCATAGTTACTTGTGGGGCTACTTTCACGCACAAAGGCATCATCAGTTGGGGTGAATGTGAGAGTAGGAGGGGATGGATCTACAGTTATATTAACAGTAGCTGTATTAGAGGTTGCACTAGCAGGGTCAGTAATTTCAAAAGTGAAGCTGTCTGAACCAGTGAAGCTTACATCAGGAGTGTATACTACCTCAGCTGATCCACTACCTAGATTACATAGCTCATTGCTAATTGATCCTAAATTACCATCGTCTGGTTGGTCTACAATCGAAAATGTCAAAGGACAATCAAAGTCTGGGTCAGACCCAGTTAAAGTAACTGTTACTGGTACTGCTTGAGTAGTAGTTACAGATTGATTATCTGCTACTGGTGGATCATTTGGCCCTGTGTCTTCAAATGACACTACTAGTTCTGGCATAAATCCTGTAGCACCTTCTTTAGAAGTATAGTGTGCACCATTAGTAGACTTTGAGATTATCTTGACACCCACTAAACCATCCCCAGTAACTATAGAGGTAATATCTACATCATACCAGTTATCAGAACTTACTTCACCTAACGAGGATAGTTTTGTTAGCTCCTCACTAGGAGCATTATTCCAAGTAACAGTGTTTTCATCCCAACTAGGGTTAATTATTTGATAAAAATCGCCTCCTTTACCTGATCCATTTGTGTTATAAAGCCGCAAGGTCGCATTAGTTACTGTACTAGCACCCACTCCCAATACATCAAAAGTAATCAGAGTATGTTTCACTGGACTATTGTCTACTCGCAAAGTAGTTGAGCTTCCATAGTTAGTGCTAGGATTATCGGCTCTCACATAAGCATCGTGGATCGGTGTTAATGTTAAGCTAGTCAGTGGAGGAGTGGTTACTGAAACTAAATTACTAAATGGTGATAGGTTGCCCGATGCATCTACAGCACGTACTTCATAATCATAACTAGTATCTGGTTGTGCTGAGTTATCTGAATAGGACGTTACATTTCCTATTGCCTCTAGTAAACTGCTGTCTCGAAAAACTTCATAGCCTGTAACAGCTACATTGTCTGTTGATGCTGTCCAGCTAAGGTCTACCTGATTAGGATTTACAGCCTTTGCTGTTAAATTTGTAGGTGCTGTTGGTGGTGTAGTGTCCGGGGGTCCAAAGGTAACAAGTGCGCTTGCTGCTACTACTGAATGTAAGACCTTCAAATGTACAGTTTGGGTAGAGTTATCATAAAACCAAGCTGTGCCTGTGGCAGAATTGAAATCATTCAGTGAACTCTCAGGATTGATCTGCGAATTATCCACTTCAAATCCTATAGGCTCATCCCCACTTTTCCCTCTCATTTCTACTAAAGACCCTGTAGGGCTTGAAAGTGTTAATGTCATTACTCGCTGGCTTGGGTTTGACTCATCCCAAGCTACACTAGTAATACCTTTAACATTGTCTTTAGTATACCCTTGGCCATTGCTAGTAGTAACTCCTTCTACGTGTATATTCTTATCTATGGGTAATCCTGTAACATCTACAAAGAAAATCGGCTGAGAAAGGGCCCTCCACGAACCACTCGAGTTAAGCAATTCAGTTCTTACATAAGTTTTTGAACCTGTAAGGTTAATTGATCTAGTTTTATCAAAGCTAGAGCCAGTCAAAGTGTCTGTGGCAACTAGCGTATCTTCACTTATCCACCTCATGGTATAACCACTAGAAGCCCCTGTAGGAATATGTACACTTACATCTCCTGTTGCCTGTGCATCTGATACAAACACTGGATAGCGTGCAGGATAAATCTCATTGGATGACTGATCAAGGTTAAGTATCATAGGACCTGTAAAAGCTTTTCCAGAAAAGGTCTTGCCTTCAAACAGTGATCGCAAAAGCAAATCAAAATCAAGAGCTGAACTGTAAATATAAGTACCCTTACTATTACCACTATAGCTACCTGTATGCTTATCAGTTGTTGCTGCACTTAGGACTTGTACATCCTGTACTAGGATATCATCCCAGATATCCATATGCGATTGCTCATTAACTTCTATAATATCTGCACCATACGCTTGATTGTCTACTGCTTCAGAAGTAGTAACTCCTCCTGGATCACCTGGATGATTAAGTTGTGCAGGATACCCTGTTGCTTGTGCTGGAGCAATTCCATCTATACCATAAAAATAATCAACAAATTCACTAGCACTGGTTATCCCAAAGTTAAATCGGTTTGCATGTTTACGCACACCCATTTCTATTGATGGGAACATTTTAAAGCTAGCTGTATCGTAGGTTGAAATTATCCCTGTTCGAAATATATACTCTGCTGCTGGTGTTTCTCCCGGTGCTTGAATGGTATAGGTATCAAAATATGCTTCTGTTGTTCCACCATTATCAGAAGCTACTGCCATCTTTGGAAATGAAAGTGCATTGTAATCAAGCGGTTGATCTGCTGCTGGTATATCTGCTAAAGCATCTGTAACATTAATCGTATAGTGATTCCAAGCATTTAGGGTATGAGGACCATTTCCGTATCTAGGATGATCTAGATCATAAGTTATGACTCTAGCATTGGGATCACTTGATGCTGCTACTCCATTTCCTATTTGCCAAACAAGTACAGTGCTTTTCCCTGAGTTAATGGTACCATTAGTTGTGGTGTAGCCGTGGGGGGGATCGACTGTTACATCTCCACCTATGGATACTGATATGAAAATGCTCGAGTCTGCATCAAGTTGGGTAGGATAAATAGCCACATCAATAGTTATGTCCCCTGCCCGAAAGTTTGGACCCCGCTTTGTGTACACAAATGATTCTGCATAACTAGATGATGTTGATTCAAGGTGTAGTGACGCTGTACCTGCATCTACAGGCGATGTCACTAGTTCATTGGTGCTCGAGCTAGGTAAACCAAAGGTCTCTATATCCCATCTTGTATAAGAGTCATTGAACTGCAGGAAATTAGCAGTAAAATTACTAATTGGGAAACTACTAGCCTGATTATGATCACTAACAAATAGAGCATTATATCCATACGTTTTAGCAGCTTGACTAAGAATCCCTAAATCTACATGAGCATCTCCACTTACCGCTGCATGAACATGCAAATCTGTTTTGTACCATGGTGGCCCGGGCTCTGTTAGGGGCTCCAGCCAAAAATCATCATTCAGATCTTCTTCATGATCATGATCTCGATCAATTTTTACAGGTATTTTATTTGCAGGCGGGCGAGAAGAAGATCTAAAACACCCTGCAAATAAAATTGTAACAAGAATCAATAAAGTGGTTAGGTAAATCCAACGTTTCATAAGGCCTTCCTTAGACTTAATGTGTAGTAGAAAACATATTGACTTTATACATTTGTGATTAAGCAGCTTACTAAATGAGACTACATCAAGAAATTTCCACCCCCACTAATATCTTTAGTTATATTTTTAGTTCTAAATTTACCCAGCAACATTTAACATAATCCAATGCAGTACACAATATATGCTTGTACCTTCGGCAGTTTGGGCCTAGGTCCTTTATGACTTAAAAGGTTCGCTAACACATACTTAATTGAGGGAAACATTATATTCATTAAGCTAAATCTCTCAAATCCATGACAGTTTCATGATATTTTGTTTGCATATAATTACTGTTTGCTAGGGTTTAGTAACAAGCTCATTACAAAACCCAAACAGTTTAAGCTTGGGTAAGCCTGTGAAGTTTACCACAATTAGCCAGCTTAATCAACAACATCTAGTAAAATTATAAAGTGTGTTAACGAATCTTAATTATTACATCACATTAATGGCACTAATAAAGGATATTTGATGAGATTGCAAATACATTAACGAGTTTTCATTAATTTTGGCACATTAAAAGCAAGAAATATCCCTATTACCCTCTAGAAAAGGAATGATAGGTGAAACTAGTTAGTTTCACCTATCGTGTAACTTTACCTGATAAATAACCCCCTACTATCGTTTTTTTAATCTCCTTGAGCGCAAGTGGGAAGCTAAGGACAAGCAGGTAGGATCTCAGGGAACGAGGTCGTAAACTTGTTTTTATCAAAACAGTTGCCATTGCCTCCATCGGGAAACACTAAGTGTACAAGATCAGCTGCAAAGGGGCTAAACGGGGAATCCTCTGGCGGGTTTATACCGTTTCCCCTGAGGATGTTTTGCACGACCACATTATTCTGTGGATCGGAGGAAAAGCCATCGGGTAAGGGTGTGGGGCAAGCAAAGGGCGTATCTTGGACGACCAAACAAAGGTCAGTAATTGCGATCCCTGCAAAATCGTTGTTCGCAACTCTGTTGTGCTTGACTAACGATTCGTCGGCCCCCAGCAACATGATCCCTGTGCCTGAGGGAACAGCGGATCTGATCTCCGCAGGGTTAGCTGTGTTTTCACGGTTGTTGTCATGGACCCAGTTTTGGCTCAAGACGATATTGCTAGTCTCAAAGGGTTCAAAGAAAGGAAGCAGCAGTACTGCGATGCCAGTAGTGTTGTTTCTAGACTCGTTGCCAATCATCAAGATGTCTTTACTGTTCGAGATTTCGAGGCCGAACACGTTCCCCTCAACCAAATTGTTCCTTACAACAACGTCTTCGGAGGTCTCAATCCAGATTCCACTGTCGTCCGAGCCTGTGGCATAGTTGTTGGCCACTAGGCCATGGCTGGAGAGGGTAGGAAAAATCCCGTACTCCTTATTGTCAATGGAAACGTTGTTGACGATGCGAAAGTTGTCGAGACGCCTAGTAAAGATGCCGTTTTCAAAACCCTTGATAGTAAAACCCTTGATTTCAAATCCGTCGATGCGTTCCTTGGTAGCAGGAGGCAGATTGCGGCGGAGACGGCTTGGCTGCCTAAGGCTGAGGTGGCACTCTGAACAGTTGGGCTCGGGGGTAATCACGATACCATTTTCCTGCCCGTCCATACTCTCAAGGATGACTTTGCCTACACCAGTACCAATTAGGCGGATGCCATTCTTGCTAATAGCGAGTGCGTTCTCAGAGCCCGCTGACTCCTGATACGTTCCTGGTAACACTACTATGGTAGAGCCTGGTTCGGCGGCATCGATTGCCGCTTGGATTGATTCTCCAGGTTTCACTACAATGCTTGAACTAAGATCCAGATTATCGGCTTCAATTGTATTGGAATCTATTGTATTACAAGCTATAATTGGAGCCAAAATCAAGAGCAGAATTGCCCAATATCTCCACAGAATTCTTAGCATGATATACACACCTCTTTTCCTTCTCTAGGGAAAATTCTAGCATTTTTGAAACTGCCGATCACAAACTTATTATTGCTTGGTCTAATTCGTTTCATTCCTTCCTCCTAAATGTTACTTTACTCAGTAAATGGCCCTATTTAAATTATGATTCAAATCCCTACGGGTACCACCAGCCTTTAGCTGGTGGATTGCTTTTCCACACTACAAGTACTGTTCAGGCTAAAGCCAGCTTAAATTATGCCCCCTTTAAGGAGCCTAAATTCTGACTTAAAGTCATCTTCCACTTTGAATTCATCATCCTCTCCCCTATGCCCTTCTATGTACTCCTCTATCATCTCACTACTCACATTCTCTGTACTGCACGCAAAATATCCCCTCACCCACATCCTCTGTTGGGACAATAAAGAGTAAATAGGGTCAGCAGCGGAATAGTGGAAGAAATTTGGGGGTTATTTATCAAGCAAAGTGACAATCTATCGTATTAAATTTGCTGGATTGCTATAGTGGTCCAGAAAAATCTTGGGCTGACCCAAACCTCGGAGGTTTTGAAAACCTCCGAGGTTTCGCGGGAAAAACTTTTATGGACACCTATAGCTAGGGTGCAATTGTTATAATAAGCTCAGGGATAAATCCACTAGAATCTTCTTTTGACGTATAAGAAGCACCATCGGGACTTATTGAAATAATCTTAAAGCTTATTAAACCATCTCCAACAACAATGTTAGTAAGATCTACTTCATACCAGTTCCCGGAAATGACTTGGCCAAGGGAAGCTAACAGCGTTGGTTCTTCGCTTGGAGCATTTTCCCAAGTAACTGTACCTTCATTCCAACTAGGGTTATTAATTTGATAGAAGTCGCCTCCCTCAGGTGATGAGTTTAAATTGTGAAGTCGCAAGGTAGCATTGGCTATTTGATTAGAACCAACACCCGTTACATTAAAAGTTATAAGACTATGTTTCGCCGAAACACCATCTACTCTTAATAAGCTCGAGTCACCGTAATTGCTTGTAGGACTACTCTCACGCACGTAGGCATCATCAATCGGAGTAAAGGTGAGAGTACCAGAGGATGGATCTACTGTTATGCTAACAGTAGCAATATTAGAGCTTGCACCAGCAGGGTCACTAATGTTGAAAGTGAAATTATCTGAACCAGAGAAATCTGTATCAGGAGCATAAACAACATCTACTGATCCATCACCAGATGCACACTGCTGATTAGTAACTGATCCAAGGCTTCCGTTAGAAGGCTGACTTACTGAGAATGTTAAAGGGCAATCCCCATCTGGATCACTACCAGTCAAAATTATAGTTATTGGTGTATTTTCATTGGTGGTTACTGATTGGTTACCAGCAACTGGTGGACTATTACTACCATTCACAAGATTCACAACTAGCTCAGGGCTAAATGATCCTTCTTTTGAGCTATAGTAAGCGCCATCAACGTGTGTAGAGATAGCCTTCACACTTACCAATCCATCTCCTGTCACAATCGAAGTAAGATCCACATTATACCAGTTACCGGGGCTTACTGTTCCCAAAGAAGCTAATAGAGTTGAATCCTCATTAGGAGCATTGTTCCAAGTAACTGTACCTTCATCCCAACTAGGATTATTAATTTGATAGAAGTTGCCTCCCACAGGCGAAAAGTTTTCATTGTAAAGTCGCAAGGTAGCATTGGCTATTTGATTAGAACCAACACCAATCACATTAAAAGTTATAAGGCTATGGTTCACTGGAGAACCATCTACTTGTAATAGGCTTGAACTACCGTAGTTGCTTGTAGGACTACTCTCACGTACAAAAGCATCCTCAGTTGGAGTGAATGTGAGGGTACCAGAGGATGGATCTACTGTTATGCTAACAGTAGCAGTATTAGAGCTTGCACCAGCAGGGTCACTAATGTTGAAAGTGAAATTATCTGAACCAGAGAAATCTGTATCAGGAGTGTACACCACATCTGCTGATCCATTACTAGATGTACACTGCTGATTAGTAACTGACCCAAGGCTTCCATTAGAAGGCTGACTTACTGAGAATGTTAAGGGGCAATCCCCATCTGGATCACTGCCCGTCAAAGTTATAGTTATTGGTGTATTTTCATTGGTGGTTACTGATTGATTATCAGCAGCTGGTGGATTATTGTTACCATTTACAAGATTCACAACTAGCTCAGGACTAAATGATCCTTCTTTTGAGCTATAGTAAGCACCATCAACGTGTGTAGAGATAGCCTTCACACTTACCAATCCATCTCCTGTCACAATCGAAGTAAGATCCACATTATACCAGTTACCGGGGCTTACTGTTCCCAAAGAAGCTAATAGGGTTGAATCCTCATTAGGAGCATTGTTCCAAGTAACTGTACCTTCATCCCAACTAGGATTATTAATTTGATAGAAGTTACCTCCCGCAGGCGAAAAGTTTTCATTGTAAAGTCGCAAGGTAGCATTGGCTATTTGATTAGAACCAACCCCCGTTACATTAAAAGTTATAAGGCTATGGTTCACTGGAGAACCATCTACTTGTAATAGGCTTGAACTACCGTAGTTGCTTGTAGGACTACTCTCACGTACAAAAGCATCCTCAGTTGGAGTGAATGTGAGGGTACCAGAGGATGGATCTACTGTTATGCTAACAGTAGCAGTATTAGAGCTTGCACTAATAGGATCAGCGATTTCAAATGTGAAGCTGTCTGAGCCAGTAAAGTTTGTATCAGGAGTGTATAGTACCTCAGCTGAGCCATTACCTAAATTACATTGCTCATTATTAATTGATCCTAAATTACCATTAGCTGGCTGGCTCACAATAGAAAATGTTAAGGGACAATCAGAGTCTGGATCAGAACCAGTTAGAGTAACTGTTACGGGCATTCCTTCGGTGGTGGTTACAGATTGATTATCGGCCACAGGAGGATTGTTTACTCCTACACCTTCAAATGACAACACTAGTTCTGGAGCAAATCCAGTAGCACCTTCTTTAGAGGTATAGTAAGCACCATTGGTGGCTGTCGAGGTCATTTTAATACCTACTAGACCATTGCCTGTAACTATAGAGGTGACATCTACCTCATACCAGTTATTAGGGTCTACCTCACCCAATGAGGCTAATAGCGTGGGCTCTTCACTTGGAGCATTGTTCCAAGTAACAGTACTTTCATCCCAACTAGGATTAACAACTTGATAAAAATCACCTCCACTAGACGATTCATTAACATTGTATAATCGTAAGGTAGCTTTGAATACTTGGTTAGTACCAGCTACATTAAATGTCATAAGAATGTGCTTGGCAGGGCTATTATCTACCTGAATAACAGTTGAACTTCCATAGTTAGTATTAGGGTTATCATCTCTTACATTTGCATCATGGATTGGGTTAAACGTTAGGCTAGTTGCTGGTGGTGTGGTTGCTTGAGCTACATTACTAAATGAGGATAAGTTACCTGATGCATCTACAGCACGCACTTCATAATCGTAATTGGTATTTGCTTGTACTGAGTTATCCGAATAGGACGTTACATTCCCTATTGCTTCTAGTAAACTATTGTCCCTAAATACTTCATAGCCCATTACAAATACATTATCTGTTGATGCTGTCCAGCTAAGATCTACTTGATTAGGATTTATAACAGTTGCTGTTAAGTTTGTTGGTGCTGTTGGTGGTGTAGTATCTGGTGGCCCAAAGGTGATAAGTGCACTTGCTGCTGCTCCTGCATGTAAAACCTTCAAATATACAGTTTGAGTAGAGTTATCATAAAACCAAGCCGTGCCTGTTGCTAAGTTGAAGTTATTCAATGAGCTTTCAGGACTTATCTGTGAACTGTCTACCTCAACCCCTATTGGTTCATCTCCACTACTTCCTCTCATTTCTACTAAAGCACTACTAGGATTTGAAAGAGTCAACGTCATTTCCCGCTGATTTGGATTTGATTCATCCCAAGCTACATTGGTAATGCCCTTAACGTTATCTTTTATGTACCCTTGACCATTACTAGTGGTAACACCTTCTACATGTATGTTCTTATCTGTAGGTAATCCTGTAACATCTACAAAGAAGATTGGTTGAGAAAGGCCTCTCATTGAATCACCTGAGCTACGCAATTCAGTCCTTACATATGTACTCGAGCCTGCAAGACTAATAGCACGGGTTTTATCAAAACTAGGGCCTGTTAGGGTATCTGTGGCAACTAAAGTATCTTCACTAATCCACTTCATGGTATAGCCACTAGAAGCCCCTGTAGGAATAGACACACTTACATTAGCTGTTGCCTGTGCATCTGATACAAATACTGGATAACGTGCAGGATAAGGCTCACTAGATGATGGGTCAAGGTTAAATACCATAGGGCCTGTAAAACTTTGTACAGAATAGGTCCTGCCTTCAAACAGTGAGCGTAAAAGTAAGTCAAAATCTAGAGCTGAACTATAAATATAAGTAGCATTACTACCACCGCTATAACTAGCTGCATGCTTGTCAGTATTTGCTGCACCTAGAACTTGTACATCCTGCATAAGGATATCATCCCAGAGATCTATATGTACTTCCCTCCTGACTTCCATAATCTCTGCATTAAAAGCTTGATTATCTACTGCCTCGGCGTAAGTAACTCCTCCTGGCTGTGCAGGATGATTAAGCTGTGCAGGGTATCCTGTTGCTTGTGTAGTGGGAATACCATCTATGCCCTTATCGTAATCTACAAACTCACCAGCAGTTGTTATGCCAAAATTAAAGCGGTTAACATGCTTACTAACGCCCATTTCAATAGATGGGAATATTTTAAAAGTAGAGGTATCGTAATTTGAAATTAGACTAGTACGATATATATACTCAGCTGCTGGTGTTTCTCCTGGTGCTTGAAGAGTATAGGTGTCAAAATACGCCTCAGTAGTTCCACCATTGTTTGATGCTACTGCCATCTTTGGATATGAAAGTGCATTGTAATCAAGTGGTTGATCAGCTGTGGGTATGTCTGTTAGGGCGTCTGTGACATTGATAGTGTAGTGATTCCAAGCATTTAGGGTATGAGGACCATTGCCATATATAGGATCATCTAAATCATAGGTGATAACTCGAGCATTGGGATCGCTTGATGGGACTACTCCATTTCCTATTTGCCAAACTAGTACAGTGCTTTTCCCCGAGTTAATAGCACCATCAGTTGTGGTGTAACCGTGAGGGGTTTTGGCTGTTGCATCTCCACCTATAGATACTGATATGTAAATGCTCGAGTCAGTATCAAGTTGCGTGGGATAGATAGCTACATCAAGTGTTATATCCCCTGCTCGAAAGTTCGGACCTCGCTTTGTATATACAAATGATTCTGCATAAGCAGATGAACTTGATTTGAGATGTAGAGAAGCTGTACCTGCATCTACAGGTGATGTTACCAGTTCATTGGTGCTCGAGCTAGGCGAGCCAAAAGTCTCTATATCCCATCTGGTATAAGAGTCATTAAACTGCATGAAATTAGCAGTAAAATTGTTAATCGGAAAACTGCTAGCTTGATTATGGTCTGTAAGAAATAATGCGTTGTATCCATAGGTTTTAGCAGCTTGACTGAGAATTCCTAGATCTACATGACCATCTGCACTAACCACTCCATGAGTATGCAAATCTGTTTTGTACCACGGTGGCCCCGGTTCTGCTAGGGGCTCTAACCAGAATTCTTCCCCTATATCTTCTTCATGCTCATGACTTCTTTCAAACTCAAATTCTTTAGGTGTCTTATCTATAGTTATATCATTTTTAGGTGGGCGAGAAGAGGATTTAAAACATCCTGCAAATAAAAATGTAATAAGAATTAATAAGATAGTTAGGTAAATCCACCATTTCATAAAATCTCCCTTAAGTTTTAATATGTTATTGTTTACTGTAAAAGAAAATGTGAATTCTAATGTATTTTCGTATTTTCTGATTTGTACTCATGTGGAATAGCTTTTGTAAGGGCAGATCTAAAACCTGCCCTTACGTTCACATAATATTTGATCTTTGCTCACAAATGCTTATGCCCATTATGCCTATCTTCTTAGGGCACAATTGTTAAAACAAGTTCAGGAACAAATTCAGTAGAATCTTCTTTTGATGCATAAAAAGCACCATCAGAAGATGTTGAAATAACTTTAAGGCTTACTAAACCATCTCCAGTAACAATGTTGGTAAGGTCTACTTCATACCAATTCTCAGGAATGACTCGACCAAGGGAAGCTAATAACGTTGGCTCCTCACTTGGAGCATTATTCCAAGTAATTGTATCTTCATCCCAACTAGGGTTAATCACTTGATAAAAGTCACCTCCCTTAGAAGTACCATTGGTATTGTAAAGTCGCAAAGTAGCACTAGTTACCTGATTTGTATCAACTCCAGCCACATTAAAGGTCATAAGGAAGTGATTAATTGGACTATTGTCTATAATTAGTTTATCACTATCTCCATAGTTAGCATCAGATAGATTGAAACTTATATAGGCATCATCTGTAGGAACAAAAGTTAGTTCAGGAGGGGTTGAATTAACTGTGACACTTACTGTAGCCGTACTGGATAATTCTCCATCGCTCACTTGAAAAACAAAACTATCTGAACCTGTGAAACCTGTACTAGGAGTGTATAGCACCTCAGCTGAGCCAATACCTAGATTACATTGCTTATTATTGACTGATCCTAAGTTCCCATTAGTCGGTTGACCTACCGTAGAAAATATTAAAGGACAATCAAGATCCTGATCAGAAGCAGTTAGGTTAATGCTCAAAGGCAAACCTTGGGTGGTAGTTACTGATTGATTACTTGCTACTGGAGGATCATTTTCACCAATATCCTCAAATGTTACCACTAGTTCTGGAGCAAATCCAGTAGCACCTTCTTTAGAAGTGTAATAGGCACCATTGATAGCTGTCGAGATCATTTTAATGCCTACTAAACCATCTCCTGTAACTATAGAGGTAACATCTACTTCATACCAATTATTAGCATCTACTTCACCCAACGAAGCTAATAATGTTGGCTCTTCACTTGGAGCATTATTCCAAGTAACAGTGTTCTCATCCCAACTAGGATTAATTATTTGATAGAAATCACCCCCTTTAGAGGATTCATTAACGTTGTAGAGGCGCAAGGTAGCATTGACTACTTGGTTAGCACCAACCCCGAATACATTAAAGGTCATAAGAATATGCTTATTTGGACTATTATCTACCTGAATTTGGGTTGAATTCCCATAGTTAGTGCTAGGATTATCATTTCTTACATTTGCATCATTGGTTGGGACAAACGTTATACTGGTTACTGGTGGTGTAGTTGCTGAGGCTACACCACTAAATGGTGATAGGTTGTCTGATGAATCTTTGGCACGTACCTTATATTCATAGCTAGTATCTGGTTGTACCGAAGTGTCTAAGTAAGATGTTACATTACCTATTTCTTCAAGCAAGCTGTTGTCTCTAAACACTTCATAACCTACAACGGCTACATTATCCTCAGATGCTCTCCATCTAAGTTTTACTTGATTAGGGTTTATAATGGGAGTCCTTAATCTTGTTGGAGCTGTTGGTGGTGTAGTATCTGGAGGACCAAAGGTAATAATTGTGCTTGCTGCTGTCACTGAATGTAATACTTTCAGATAAAGGCTTTGATTAGGACTATCATAAAACCAAGCTGTACCTGTTGCTGAATTAAAATCATCTAATGAAATTTCAGGGTTTACCAGTAAATTATCTACCTCAACATTTATAGGCCCATCTCCACTTTTCCCTTTCATTTCTACTAAAGCCCCGTTAGGATTTGAAAGTGTTAGTACCATTACCCTCTGCTCTGGATTTGACCCATCCCAATCTACACTAGTAATCCCCTGTACATTATCTTTCGTATACCCCTTGTTATTACTAGTGGTAACACCCTCTACATGCATGCTCTTATCTGTTGGTAATCCTGTAACATCTACAAAAAATATTGGTTGAGAAAGACCTCTCCAAGAACCACTCGAGCTAAGTAACTCAGTTCTTACATAAGTCTTTGAGCCTGCTAGGCTAATAGCTCTGGTTTTATCAAAACTTGAACCAGTCAAAGTATCTGTGGCAACTAGCGTATCTTCACTTATCCATCTCATAGTATAGCCACTAGAAGCTTCTGAAGGAATAAGCACTCTCACATCAGCTGTGGTTTGTGCATCTGATACAAACACTGGATAGCGTGCAGGATAAGGCTCACTGGATGACTGATCAAGGTTAAATATCATAGGACCTGTAAAACCTTTTGCAGAAAAGGTCTTGCCTTCAAAAAGTGCGCGTAAAAGCAAGTCAAAATCAAGGGCTGAACTGTAAATATAAGTAGCTTTACTACTGCCACTATAACTAGCAGTATGCTTGTCAGTAGTAGCTGCACCCAGAACTTGTACGTCCTGCATTAGGATATCATCCCAAATATCCATATGCTCTTCATCCTTAACTTCCATAATCTCTGCACCATACGCTTGATTGTTCACTGCTTCAGAAGAAGTAACTCCCCCCGGATCACCCGGGTGATTTAGCTGGACAGGATAACCTGTCGCTTGGGTTGGTGCAATCCCATCTATACCATTAAAGTAATCTACAAATTCACTAGCACTGGTTATCCCAAAGTTAAATCGGTTTGCATGTTTACGTATACCCATTTCTAACGATGGAAACATTTTAAAGCTAGCTGTATCGTAAGTTGAAATTATCCCTGTCCGAAATATGTACTCTGCTGCTGGTGTTTCTCCCGGTGCTTGGATAGTATAGGTATCAAAATATGCTTCTGCAACCCCACCATTGTTTGATGCTACTGCCATCTTTGGATATGAAAGTGCATTGTAGTCAAGCGGTTGGTCTCCTGCAGGTATGTCTGCTAAAGCATTGGTGACATTTATTGTGTAATGGTTCCAAGCATTTAGTGTATAAGGACCATTACCATAGCTAGGATCATCTAAATCATAGGTGATAATCCTAGTGTCAGGATCACTTGACGGAACTACTCCATTTCCTAATTGCCAAACAAGCACAGTGCTCTTCTCAGAGTTAATAGCACCGTTAGTTGTGGTATAACCGTGAGGGGTTCTGACTGTTATATCTCCACCTATAGATACTGATATGAATATGCTCGAGCCTACATCAATCTGGGTAGGATAAATAGCCACATCAATAGTTATATCCCCTGCCCTAAGGTTTGGACCTCGCTTTGTATATACAAACGATTCTGCATAGTTAGATGAGGTTGACCTAAGATGTAATGATGCTGTACCTGTATCTACAGGCGATGTTACCAGCTCATTGGTAATTGAATTTGGTGACCCATAGGTTTCTATATCCCACCTTGTATAGGAGTCATTAAACTGCATAAAATTAGCAGTTAAATTATTAATGGGAAAGCTACTGGCTTGATTATGGTCAGTAAGAAACATAGCATTGTAACCATATGCCTTGGCAGCTTGACTAATTATCCCTAAATCTACATGAGCATCTCCACTTACCGCTGCATGAACATGCAAATCTGTTTTGTACCATGGTGGCCCCGGCTCTGCTAGAGGCTCTAGCCAATTTTCTTCGTCTATTTCTTCATGGTTATGATCTTGATTGTTATCAAATTCAGGTCCCTTAGGTGTTGTATTTGTGGGTGGCTGGGAAGAAGATTTAAAACATCCAGCAAGTAAGAACATTGTTAAAGTTAATAAACTAACCGAGTAAATTCTATGTCTCATTAAGGTCTCCTTATGTAATACAGATAATCATTAACGTTTTATAGTTGAGATAAAAGATCATCAACCTCCTACTCTCAATCACACAAAGGTTGATCAGAAATTATCAAATCTTAATCAAATTCATTCTAACTTTGTGACTTAATCTGTTTAAAGACAATGGGAATGTAAGTTTCCTAAAATGTTTATATGAAGTATACTCAAAACAAAAACCTTAAAACTTAAGGCTTTCGCACGGCCAATTACCCGCAACATCATTAAACATTTTAAACTTGTGAAGCCCCCCTAACGTTAAATCAACATTAAAGCATCATCATTTATTAGTAAATTATTCGTTAGTGACATCATTTATTAGTGACACTGAGTACTGCCTGAATCAGTAAAACCTTGACCATCATCAGATACAAATTCCCAATCGTAGCTAGTGGGGTTTAAAGTGAGCTTTAACACTCCATAGGTTTCATAGTCTATTACTTCACTATTAGGTTGAATATTGATTCCATCCAAGTGGGACTTACCACCAACACCTATTACAAACTCTCTTATGCCAGAAGCAAGATCAAGATTACCATCTGGGTCTTGTGGTGCAAAACGTTCATAATTGTGGTCGTGTCCACCAAGAACAACATCCACACCAGCATTATAAAGCTCTGTCCAGAAACCTTCTGTTTGTGTTTTGTTACCTAAACGACCCGAGCTAAAACGAGGAATGTGCCAGTAAGCAAGGGTACAAGGAGCAGGATTATTAGCAAGGTCTTGAATTAACCATAATCCTTGAGGTGACCAACTCTTACACCCTCCTACTTGAGCGCATTGAGAATTCAATACAATAACGTGCCAAGCCCCTAGATTATAGCTGTAGTAACCTTTATCGGGGTCGCCTGCTGCTGCACCAAAATAATCAAAATACCCCTGTGCACCGGGCGTAAGGTATTCATGATTACCAACTGCTGGATAAGTAATACCTTTTAACCTACCCCAACTAGGATCATAAGAAGTGTTAAACTGATCTAAAGTCCCCTCTTGGTAAACATTATCTCCTAGTGCCAACACCGCATCTAAATTCATACTGAGCATTGAATCTGAAACAGCTTTCATATGACAATGGTTTTCTGTACCATTTCCATTATTAAAGTGTGAGGAAGTAGGATCGCAGGCTATATCCCCTGCAGCAGCGACAGTTACTGAGTTAGTAGTACTAGCAACTGTAACAGTAGCAGTATCTTGAACTATAGCACCATCTATGTCTTTAACCTCTAACTTAGCAACATTAAGACCTGAAGTAGTATAACTGTGTACTTGGTTAGTAGAAGCATAACAATCAGGAAAACTATACTCAACATTACCATCAGAATCTACATCCAGAGTACAGCTTAAAGGCTGATTTTCAGGATCAGATACTGACCAGTTAAAAGTAACCTGTTCATTTAACTCAGCAACACTAGAGCTAACTATAAAGCTATCAACACTAGGAGGGCTGTCTTCATAACTATAATCCACATGTAACAAGGGTGCTCCTGCTTGATCACCATTATAGGACTCAGCTATACGCTTGCCTGATCCAGCCATTAGTATGATCAATGCATTATTACTTGACCAACTAGGTCTACTGACTACTTCTTGTATTACAGAGGAAATATTAGGTGTTCGTTGATCAAAATCAGCCTCACCAACTACTGTCCAAGGTGCTGGTGACCAAGAAACTGATGCAGCAGTCTTTGCTCGAACAGATAGATTAGAATTACTACCTAATATAGCAGGAGCATCATCTGAGACCTCAGCCTGAATAATAAAATTACTTGTTTCACTATTAGCTTTATCTGCTTTAAACTGTATATAAGCATTACTGATAGTTGCCCCTTGAGGAATATTAATGCCCACAAAGCGCATTCCTATAACTGGGAAAACTCCTAAATCAAGAGCTTTGCTCGAGCGATTAACCCCACCAGAAGTGGTCTCTTCAGCATCATCCAAACCATCAATAACTCTTACATCCAAGCTATCATTTACTATTTCAGCAGGCTTAGGCTTAGGATCAGGATTAGGATTAGGATTATTACTTGGCTTCCTAGGTGCTGAACCACTATTACAAGCAAAAAGGAATATTAGCGTTCCAATCACTAAAAAGATATAGCCATGTTTCAATAAAAATTGCTTTAGTTTTTTAATTTGTTTAGATTTCATATGATTAGTCACCCTTTCTAACACCAAAGCACACAATTATCTTCTAACCAAGATTCTGCTAATGTTGTCAGCAAGCCGGGTGCTTGATCTATAATATACTGATCAAAATTAATCTTGTCTCTTTGTTCTGAAAAAGACTCTTCTTTAAAAGCCATGAACTTAAGTTCAGGTAATACATGATGATTCTCAAAATAATTTGTATCTTCATATTTGCCTACCATTAAAGATTTTGAGTAGCCATATGCTTCTTTGCCATAGTTGTATTTAGCATGGATTTCAGAATCTAAAGCATCAAGATAAGTAATTCGCACCAAAAGAAGTACAAAGGCATCACTATCTTTGCATGAGGATAGGAACTCCACATCGGTATTTGAATGTGAAAGAATTGCCCTTATAGACTGCTGCAAATCTTCTACCATATTTGTTTGTGCTTGGGTAGCTAAGCTTTGCTTTATTAAGTGAAAACTAATTTGTACTGAGCTTTGATCAACACAAAGCTTTTGCCCTTCTAAATTATGATTCTTTTCTCCATGTGCTAAAGTAAGACTAACAAACCACATCACAAAGATGGCTAACAAGATTTGCTTATATATCTTCAAATTACTATACCTTTCTACAAACAATCCTTAAGGTTTCTATCTTGAGCAATTTGTTAAGGCTTATTTAACAACATACAACTGCCTTTAAAAACTTTCCTCTGCCATTAAAACTACCTCATTAATGATAGGGCATCATCCTCTAGATTAATCAATCACTTTCAGTAACATTATAAAACTATAGATATATCTTTACTTCCTTGAAAGAAAAGTCATCAACCCCCCACCCTCAATCGCATAAGTTTTCACATTGCCAACCACTGCTAGCTAAATATTTTAAACTTGTGAGTCCCTCCCTAACGTTAGGTTAACATTAAGGAATCATCATTCAAAATATAACGCTCATTAGTGGCATTGAGTACTACCTGAATCAGTAAAACCTTGACCATCATCAGATACAAATTCCCAATCGTAGCTAGTAGGGTTTAAAGTGAGCTTTAACACTCCATAGGTTTGATTATCTATTACTTCACTATTAGGTTGAATGGTTCCACCATCTAAGTGGGATTTACCACCAACACCTATTACAAACTCTCTTATACCAGAAGCAAGATCAAGATTGCCGTCGGGATCTTGTGGTGCAAAACGTTCATAATTGTGGTCATGTCCACTAAGCACAACATCTGCACCAGCACTATAAAGTTCTGTCCAGAAGTCTTCAGTGTGTGTTTTACTACCTATACGGCCCGAGCTAAAACGAGGAATGTGCCAGTAAGCAAGAGTACAAGGAGCAGGATTGTCAGCAAGATCTTGTATTAACCACGATCCTTGAGGTGACCAACTCTTACACCCTCCTACTTGAGAACATTGAGAGTTCAGGACAACAATATGCCAAGCCCCTAGATTATAGCTATAGTAACCTTTAGTAGGATCTCCAGCAGCCGCACCAAAATAATCAAAATACCCTTGCGCACCGTCTGTAAGGTACTCATGATTACCAACAGCTGGGTAAGTAATACCTTTTAGTCTACCCCAAGAAGGGTCATAAGAAGTGTTAAATTGATCTAAAGTACCTTCTTCATAAGAATTATCTCCCAATGCTAGTACTGCGTCTAGATTCATACTGAGCATTAAATCTGAAACAGCTTTCATATGGCAATGATTGACTGTACCATCTCCGCCATTAAAGTGTGAGGAGTTAGGATCGCAAGCTATGTCTCCTGCAGCAGCAACATTTACTGAGTTAGTAGTACTAGCAACTGTAACACTAACAGTACTTTGGTCTATAGCACCATCTATGTCTTTAGCCGTTAATTTAGCAACATGGAGCCCTCCTATTGTGTAGCTGTGAGTTTGATTAGTAGCAGCATAACAATCAGAGAAACTGTACTCAACATTACCATCGGAATTCACATCTAGAGTGCAACTTATGGGCTGGCTTTCAGGATCGGATACTGACCAAGAAAAAGTGACTTGCTCATTTAATTCAGCAACACTAGAGCTAACCATAAAGCTATCAACACTAGGAGGACTGTCTTCATAACTATAATCCACATGTAGTAAGGGTGCTCCTGCTTGATCACCATTATAGGACTCAGCTATACGCTTGCCTGATCCAGTCATTAGTATGATCAAAGCATTGTTACTTGACCAGCCGGGCCTACTAACTATTTCTTGTATTACAGAGGAAATATTAGGTGTTCGTTGATCAAAATCAGCCTCACCAACTACTGTCCAAGGTGCTGGTGACCAAGAAACCGATGCAGCAGTCTTTGCTCGAACAGATAGATTAGAATTACTACCTAATATAACAGGAGCATCATCTGAGGTCTCAGCCTGAATGATAAAATTACTTGTTTCACTATTAGCTTTATCTGCTTTAAACTGTATATAAGCATTACTGATAGTTGCCCCTTGAGGAATATTAATGCCCACAAAGCGCATTCCTATAACTGGAAAGACTCCTAGATCAAGAGCTTTGCTCGAGCGATTAACCCCACCCGAGGTGGTTTCTTCAGCATCATCCAAGCCATCAATAACACTTACATCCAAACTATCATTTACTATGTCAGTAGGGGTGGGGTTAGTAGAATTATTTGTTTTCTTAGGTACTGAACCACCACCACTACAAGCAAAAAGAAATATCAATATCCCAGTTGCTAGAAAGATACTGCTGTATTTCAATAAAAAGCGCTCTAGTTTTTCAATTTGTTTAGATTTCATATTGTTAGACACCTTCCCTAACACCAAAGCACACAATTATCTTCTAGCCAATATTCTGCCAATGTTGTCAGCAAGCCGGGTGCTTGATCTATAATATACTGATCAAAATTAATATTGTCTCTTTGTTCTGAAAAAGACTCTTCTTTAAAAGCCATGAACTTAAGTTCAGGTAATACATAATGATCTTCAAAATAACTTGCATCTTCATATTTGCCTACCATTAAAGCCATTGAATAACCATAAGCCTCTTTACCATAATTGTATTTAGTATGAATCTCAGAATCTAAAGCATCAAGATAAGTAATTCGCACTAAAAGAAGTACAAAAGCATCATTATTTTTACATGAGGAAGAAAACTCTACATCAACGTTTGACTGTGAAAGAATTGCCCTTACAGATTGCTGCATATCTTGTACCATTTTGGATTGTGCTGAGTAACCAGACTTTGCTTTACCAGATTAAAGCTAACTCGCACTGAACTTTGATCAACACAAAGTTTTTGCCCCTCTAAGTTATGACTCTTTTCCCCATGTGCTAAAGTAAAGCTAAAAAACCACATCAAAAAAGTGACTAGAAAAATTTGATTATATAATTTCAAATTAAAATACCTTCCTACAAATGACACTTAAGATTCCACCTTGAGCAATTTGTTAAGGTTTACTTAAATATATAGCTGCCCTAAAGGCTTTTCCTTACTGCTTAATATAAACAGTCTCATTAATTTTAATACATCATCCTCAAACTAATCAAGGATTTTCGGTAACATTATAAGAGCATTAACGAACCTTCATAATCCTGCCACACAAGCATAAACGTCCATGCTTAATCAAAACCAAATTGCCATTAAGGCAAATATTGTTTCACCAAACACACATAAATCAAATCTGATTAAAACAGGTTTACATTACAAGTTCCTACAAGAGGTAATTTAAATTTTTTGAGTAGAAAAATTCTATTCTAACCCTGAATCAAGTCCATCTAAATTGGGGCTTGATTCTAAGTCTCTCTTTGATTTTAATTCTGTATCTTCTAATTTTGGCTTAAAATTGGAATCTTCTGACTCTAATTTTGATTCTTCTGAGCCTGCTGATTCTGAGGCTTCTGATTCTAGTTCTGGGTTTTGTACCAACCCATCTGAATCTGATTGTAGCCCTGTTCCTACCTCTGATCCCGACCCTAGATTATTTAGTCCTGAGGGTGATTCCTCTGAATTTGGTTTTGATTCCAATTTTGGTCCTGACTCTAGGCTTGCTTCTAGATTATCTGAATCAGACTCTGGTTTTACCTCTTGTTTTGGTTGTGGTTCTAAGTTTTCTGGTTCTGACTCTGGTTCTAAATTATCTAGCTCTGACTTTAGCTCCTCAGATTCTATATTTAACTCTGATTCTTCTAATTGTAATTTTTGATCTTGCTCAACTTGGTCTGCCCCTCTTTTAACATGGCGTAAAAAGGTTATAAGCACACTAGATGCAATAAAAATTAGCAAACCACCTAAAACATAAAAACTATAAAAAGTCTTACCTGCTTTGCCGGGGGCGCTCGAATCAAAATCCATCATAGGTAAAGGTGCTGCTACATGACGGTCGGCTAAAACATCTAATGAGCTTGTACCGTAGTTTTCACTAGGCTCAATATGAGTATTCTCGCTAAATTCATTCCAGCTAATAAGACCTATAACATCAGGAGAAGATTGTAAGGCTGTATCAAGCTGGCTTCTTAGTGTATCTCCACCTTTTCTTTCTACAACTTTATTACCACCAATAAGTCGAGCGTCAAAACCCGGAGCAGCTGGGGCAACCCACAAACCACCATGCTCATGCACTTTTTCTGAAAAAGAACTCAGCTTTTCTAAGTATTTAGGAAAAGTCTCAGGGTTCACAGAAGACCAGTAATAAGCATTGCCATCTACTAGGTGAGCTAGTCTTGAATACCCCTTCAAGTTACGCTCAGTTGCTAAAATGTATAATTTATTACGATAGCCACTAGCAATCTCTTCAACCTCTTTTACAGTAAATTCCCATGTTCCTGACCAAATTACTATTGGCAAATCATACATCTGAAACACACTGTGATTGGCATAACGGTCAAGGAAGAATTGCAAATCGTTATCTATATAAGCTAAAGGCAAAGGTTCGCGATCAAAATCTAGGCCTTGATAAATAATCCATAGTGAAAAATCCTCATTGGCTGCTATATCCATAAGTTGCTCGAGGCGGTTATCTAGCTTAAAGGTACTCTTCCAACTAACAATAAATCCAGTAATACCTACCTCTTTGGCTAGCTGCACATGCTTCTCCATGACAGTACGATCATCGCTACTATAACGACCAATCAAGGGGTAATCAGTTTTAGCACGATTCCAAGAGGGTTCATCAAACCAGATATAATAGTAAGCCATTATAGGAATCGGGTTATTAGCATCTATTTGACGCCAAGGAGTTTCTCGTGTAGGAGGCAAGGTATTTTCAGGAATAGTAATAGGAGTTTGAGCTCGAGTACTAAGCTGTCCGATTTCCCCATCAGAATTAGCAGGTGGTAACTCTTGCCCAAAGCAAACATTTATTAGTATTATAGAAAAGTAACCTAGTAAAATTTTGAGTAGAACAACTCTTTGAGGTTTTAACTTAACAACCATAGTCCAATCCTACACATTATCCTTCTAGTAGCGAAACGAAAGATTCATAAAGTTAACCAAGATTCAGAATGTCATCTACAACCTTGGTCTTAATAAGCTTCTTAGCTACTTTAGTAGTAGTTTTTGAATCTTCTTTTAATGCTTTGAGTGAATACTCAACTTCTTGCAAAGCTTCTCTTAATTCTTTGCGTTCAGAAACAGGTAAGCTAGTGAAAATTTCGCGCTGTTTATCTAAGTAATATAATTTGTGAGCTAAGCTAGCATTTTCGGGACTATTAATCTTAGCTAGAAAAGGAAACTCCTTATAAACATTGTCAAGCCTACGAATGAAATTTGCTAGTTCTCTATTTTTCCTATACAGACGATAAGGAAATACTAGAACTGAACCTAAATGGTTTAGTCCCCTAGCAGTTGCTCCAAACAATAATTTAGGTATTTTACGTCTACCATAAAATAGTAAGCCTAGAGCTAGAGTTAAGCCACTCAAAAAGGCCAATGCTATATCTAAAGTGCTTAGAACTTTAAGATCAATTTGTTGGAATTTAGATACTGCCAAGGGAGTAACAGGAGCTATGCCAGATGCACCATTAACCTGTACCTTGTACAAACCACGTGCTAAATTATCTACAAATACTTCATTATTTTGATCAAAGCTAATCTTTTCTACTCTATTATTTGGATAAATCAAATCTACACTTTTGCCAACTGAAAAACCGAAAAAGGCATCCTTAGCACCAATACGTGCTCCATAAAGAAGTAATGTGATGTCCCAAGTATGTACTTGCTCAGAATCTATTTGTGAGTTAAGAGGTAAATTATTATTTCCTTCATTACTAACAGCTAATTTATCTTGGGTTCCTTCAAGATCCACGCCCTCGTAAGCAAAGAATCTTTGCTGGAATTTATTCACAGTATTAGAACCATCGATTATGACACCTATTAAAGAGTGTTGCACAGGAGAAACTTCTAGGCCGTTTCTTAACCTTGCGACTCTATTGGCTTGGAACTCATGTAGTAACTCATTCTCAGAGATTTTTTCTACTTCCAGCGTTTCTTTATCTAAAATTATTGTGTTACCTAAAGTATTTTTAAACTCCAAAGATTCCACTCTATTTAAATCTACAGGTTCGCCCTTTAAGTTTACAATGGTTAGTTTTACTGGACGATGCAGAGCAAAGCCTGCCTGCAACTCCATATCACCTCGAATATCCAATTCACGATCATGCCCATAAACATCTTTCCAACGTTCAAACTCTATACGGACACTTTGAGTCTTAGATAGTGGTAATAATTTTAATTCTTGAGTGCCTAATTTTATTACTTCTGTTTCAGCTTCTATCTTTGGAAGTGGCAACAATTTTAATTCTTGAATCCCTAACTTTGTTACTTCTATTTTGGCAAAGCCCTCTTCATTAGAGTAGAATTCTTCTCCTGCTAGCGAAAACCCAATGTTTGGCAGTGTTGGGACAGTCTCTATAATCAAGGTACTTGGTTCTATGGTTAAAGTTCCTGCGACTTCCGCCTCTGGATATCTTTTATCTCCTTTGAAAACCACCTTAACGCTGTGTGTACCAGCATCTAATCCACCAGCAAATATAGAAACTTCACCTGTAGCATTGGTACTACCTTGTTGTACTCGCTCATCATTAATAAAAAGATCTAGAGCAGCTTGTGAGACAGGTTGATTATCATGCCCCCTAAGCTGAGCTTCAACATAAACTTCTTCTCCCAAAGTAAATGTATCAAGTGGTAGCAACTGTAATCCTGCTTTAGGCCTAGGTTTTATGGTTAGAGTTCCTGTTACTTCTGCCTCTGAGTATTCTCGAGTACCATTAAAAACTACTTTAACATCGTACCTACCAACTTCTAAATCTTTACCAGCATACATAGAAGTATTACCTGCAGCATCTGTACCACCACGTCTTACCTGTTGACCGTCAATGAAAAGAGTTAGAGTGGCCTCAGCAATAGGCTTGTTATTGTTGTCAACAAGCTTGGCCTCCACATAGGCTCTTTCTCCCATAGTAGGTGCTTGGAGTGATAAAAGTTCTAGTTGTGCTTTAATCTTAGGTCTCTCTTCAGTTCCAGACCGTGCTTCAGATTCTGTTTCAACCTTAGGGTTTACCGTTAAGGTTCCTGCCACCCCTGTCCCTGAGTATTCTCGAGCACCATTAAAAATTATTTTTACATCATGTGTGCCAACTTCTAAATCTCTACCTGCATATATAGAAACATTGCCTGCAGCATCAGTTCTACCACGTCTCACTTGTTCATTGTCAATAAAAAGTGTTAGGGTAGCTTCAGCAATAGGCTGATTGTTATTGTCAGTTAGTTGAGCTTCTACATAAGCTCTTTCTCCTGAGTTAGCTGCCGCAAGTGGCAATAGCTTTAATGCTGTCTGAATTTTGTAATCATCTGATGTTGAAGGTGTAGGTGATGCTGAGAGCTGAGGCGTAACTGGTTGCTGTAGCTGGGACGCAAGGTATTCGGTCCAACTTATAGCTCCGGGATTATTCGGGTCTAGCTCGAGCACCTTTTGATGAAAGTGTAAAGCCTTTTCCAAATCACCACTTTGATAAGCCCCATAACCCAGATTAGTTCCCATTTGAGTAATTTGCCCCTGTGCAGATTGGTCAACCACACCATTAGCTGCTATATAAACCATCCACATATCCCAAGCATTACTACCCCAGCCTATAATTGTATAGGTCTCTGCCAAAAAACGTAAGACTTCAGGGTTATTAGGAGCAATTTCATAGGCTTTGTGTCCATATGAGACGGCATCTCTCCAAAGTGGTTGACTAGGGGAATGCTCTGTATACATTGCCAAAGCTTGTCTAACTGCTTGTCGACCCAGTGACAAATTCATTTGTGCCCCGCTAGGAAGCTGCTCTACATCTATGGCAAATACTATTGTTGACGATAAAAGACAAACTATGGCAACTTGTAAAAAGAAGCTAACTTTTGCTAAATATAGCACTCCTCTTTTAAGGAAGGAGCTTTTCTTTTGTATATAAGAAAATTTTTTTAAAAGCTGTAATATCCAGTTAAAATATTTTGACATTATTTAAGTTTCCTTTTCGGTATTGAGTTTATAATAAATCGTTCATTAATTTACCTTTAACTATCTTCTACTTACCATTGGTAAAACGATAAGGGCAACAGCAAGTAGTATAGCAAGGCTGTATAGCACATAAATTACACTGCGGCGTGGCTGTGGTTTAACTGGCAAAGGGAACCTTTCAAAGGGAATAATCTCTGGTTCCCTAGGAGATTGAGTGAAATCAAAAGCACCTGCTAAACCATTAGCATTAGCATCACGTTCAGCCAGTGGTTCAATATCCCAATTTTCTTGGATGAATTTTAGAATTGAAGTGTAATCTAAAATAGTACTATCAATATAACCTCTTTTAGCATAAGGGCTTACCAAAAGCGCTGGAACCCTAAAACCATAACCATCTTTATCTACTTGAGGTGGTGGCACATGATCATACCAACCACCCCAATCATCATAAGTCCAAGTAAAAACTGATTTTTCCCAATAAGAGCTTGCCATTAAAGCTTGAATAAGACTTCTTATAAATCGTTGACCTGAAACAAGGCTTTGTGGTGGATGCTCGCTGGGACCAGAAGGAACCATAAAAGCAACATTTGGTAGGGTTCCTCTTTTTAAATCAACGAAATATTCATTTAATTCTACTATGCGACTATTTAATTCTGGATCATCCAAGAATCTATCAATGTTTAAAACAGGTGCCCAAATAACTTGTGAGAGTCTGTTGCCAGAATAGAGATGAGCTGTTCGGTAATTAATGTTTGGATCGTAATTTTGTATATAAAATTTCCAAGAAAGATCTTTTTCTTCCAAAGCATCAAATATAGTCTGTTTCTCCTTCATGATTTCTTGGGTAGGACGACCTTCTTCTTTACCAGAGACAGCAGCTACCCAATACATGTGGTTAGGAAAACTACCACCAGCTACAGAACTAAAAAATTGATCGAACAATACGTACTCATCAGCTATATTCCAGTGATAGGGTAAATCTCTATCATCGTAGTATCCCATAGCCAAACGGCCATCTTGATTGCGTTCATTAAGAGCATGAACAAAGCCATTCATAGCACCTTTATTATATTGAGTGATATGAGTGCCTTCGCTGTGGTCAGGGTCAGCCATTTTTACATCATTATCTCCTATATGAAATGGCCTTACACAATCAGTGTTACTAGCATCAAAAGGATTTACAGGTATGCAAGTGTCTGGAGGTATTCCGTCTGCACCCGGATAAGTGCCAAAGTAATTATCAAAAGAATGGTTTTCCTGCATGAGAGTAATAATATGCTCTACAGGAGTATTCGCTTTGTTGTGACTCGAGGCATAAGTCACCTGAGTCAAGAATATTATCAGAAGCAATATCACTGTAGGGGCGTATTGCAATACGTCCCTACTATGCCATTCTCTGCGATTATCTAAAGAAAAATTAACTGGAAAAAATATCATTATGGGTGTACCTCATAAATAATAATTACCGGCTTCTCAACGAAGTTGCCTTCAGGTGTTTCTACTTTTACAGTCTCCACATGAACCACACGACCATTGTACTTGCCTACATACCCTAATAGCTCTTCTGTAACATGATTTTGAATCTCCTCTTGAATTTCTTCTTTTGATCCTCCTTGTATCTCTTCAGGTGGGACCCCCCCCAACTTCTCTGAGAAAAACACTGTGCGCTCTGCTGAAAAAGAATCCCATACTGCATATTGAATCTCGCTAGTACGAATTTGAAAATCAGGATTACGAATAGGCTCATAAGAAGGATTGCGACGGAGTGGATTAGGACTTACTGATAGACCAAAAGCTTCTCTATGACCATAAAACTTAATAACATTTGCCATAGATGGCCCTATTGTCATAAACGTAGAACCTTTAGGTACATTATTTTTAATCCAATCACCTACTTCACGCCCTCCGGGTAACCCACCAGAACCCGCTAGAAAAGAAGCTGATTGAGATGGTTTAACTACTTGCCAAGTACTATTTGCTAAGGTAAAAGCTATAATCATAGTTAAAAAGATGCTTACTAATACAAATTGAGGCATTTGCCAATTGCTTATTTTAATAGTCTTTTCCTCTGGCAATAGTTCCTTTGGCCAAAGTGCTAAGGTACGTGCAGCTAGTAGAGCAAACGCAGGTGCCATTGGCAGTAAATACTGAAATCCTTTTGTAGGCCACAATTCAAAAAACGCAAAAGGAACAAAAATCCACCAAAAAAGTAACAGCTCATAGCGACTATTTTGTTTGCGCAACAAGAAAAAACCTAACAACGCTGCTATAATAACTAAAACACCAATAGCAGGTGGTACAACTTGAAAGTAAAAATCCCAAGTGTGATTAGGACGTCTGAATAGTTGCCAAACTAAATAATTTTGAGTTTTTTCACCACCTCCACCACCTGCTAAGCTAACAGATAAAGGGTATGCTGCTATAATAGTAAACATGCATGCTAAAGAAATTACAATGTCTATCACACGCACTCGAACTTTTGGTGTCAAAGCCAAAAAAGCATAAATTGCTCCAGTCATTAGAATTCCTGTTTCTTTGGCCAAAACAGTAAGGCCCATACCAGCCCCAGCAGCATACAACCAAAGAGGGCGCATTGTACCACTAAAACGGACCATTATGTAAAGCGTTAGTGTAGAGCAAAATACCATAGGACCATCTAGCAAGACCTGTCTAGTAGGAATTACATGGTAAGGCATCAAAGCCATAAATAGTGCAGCAAAAAGCCCCGCATTAACTCCATAAAGGCGCCGCCCTATCACGTATACAATAAGTACGGTTAATACTCCTATTATTATAGATACAACTCGCCCTAACCAATCGTAAACACCAAATTTGAAAACCATCGCTAGGACAAATTGATAAAGCAGTGGATGAGCTCTAAAAACTGGAAATATCTCTTTGAATACAGGGGCCTCAGCAAGTGCTGCACCTTGTCCAGCATAAACTGCTTCATCACTATTGTAACCTAAATCATTAAAATAAGCCAAACGAAAAGCAGTTGCAAGAAATATGATTGCAATTAAAGCAATTACTTGCACTCTTAAAACTTTTTCTTTATATTGTACCTGACCATCTTCATCAATATACTGTGCAACAGTCTCTGTAAGTTGTTGAATTAAATTTTCACCTAAAAGCTCTTTTGCACGTTCTCTTAGTGATAAGGGCTTAACTACATCTTCTGTAGTATGTTGTGAAACAGTTTTAGTAAGTTGATAGATTAGGTCTTTATCTAAAGATTGTTTTGCAGGTTCTTTTTCTGACAAAGGTCTATTTACACCTTCCTTAGAAAAAAAATTAGAATCTTTTTGTTTTGCACACATAATTCAATTTTACTGTATTTTTCAGTAAGGTTTCACTTTAGTTTAGGGTTATACCTAGGCATCAAATAAATGCTTTATTGTATGCAAGAGTGCTCAAAATCAACACCTATGATGCTTTTTACAACAATCAAATCAAGTTAAAATCCTTATAAGGTTTGATGGAATCTTGTGAACATTAACAGTTTAGGTAACTGGTTTTGTGTACTAATCATTTCTTCGTTTAGCTCCTTGTGCTTTGTTCTAGGGAGGCTAGGGAAGACTAGAACAAGTGCACAAAAACCTAGAACGTATATAATAAAAGGTAAGGCCTGAAGCGAGAACCAAACAAAGGCTTGAAAAGTCTTTCTCTAGGTTGGGGTAGTGACCGCATTGAGACGCTAAATACTTATGAACCTGTCCTTGTAAGGATAAGAGGTAAGACTGCTTACCCTCCAAGTATACTAAAAATGGGTTAAAACTGAACATTTTGCATAGGAATATCTTTTATGATTATTACGTGTTGCACACCCAATAAGTTTTTAATAGTAAATGCCCAAAACTAAGCCGTTTTCAGTATATTAAGTATATTAAAAATACCTTAGTCCTCGAGCAAAGTTGGCAAGCGTTTATACCAGTCATAAGTAGAACTACCTAAATGTTTAGTAGGCAAGTTGTTAATAGCAGCTGTTACTATCTCTTTTTCCATTTCATGCAAATCTTGCCCATTCCAGCTACTAATCTGTTCAGCCAAAGCAGGATAAGGAGGAAAGCCATATGCATCATCAGCGTTAGCTAATAAAATATCAACTTTTTTCTCGCTATCTATCTCGCCTTCAAAATCATCACCACGTTCTATGAGAACAATCTGTGCTAGCTGGGCAGTATTAGCATAATTTGCACCGGGAATCAAAGTGTCAATCATATATTTAGGTGGTGGAATAATTTTTTGCACTATAGCACTGAGCGTTGCTGCTGGGGCTTTGATAGCACTGAGCCACATACCAACACCCCTCCCCTCACGTGAATGTAAACGACTTTGAAGCTTCAAGAAGAACTTCTGAGTTGGTGTTAAAGGAGCAACGCCAACAGCTTGCAATGTATGTTGACTAATAGTTAATGGCTTTGGATAGCTCATTACTTGTCCATCTTTACTAAAAATAGTCATGTCATCAGATAAAAACTCGCAAGCTTCTAAATTATTGCGTACAGTATGTAAAATAGTTGTTGTCTTACCTGTGTCTGTCTGCGCTGTTATAAAAAGGGCTTGGCCATTAAAAGCAATACAAGCACCATGCATAAGAGCATAGCCTTTGCGTACAAAAAGCCAACGCAGGATAGGTTCTACTACATTAGTATAAAGAACATGAGGGGACATATTAATGAGCTGTGAAACTACAATATCTGTTTTTTCTTCACTACGATTGATAACAATACTAAAGCCCAAATCCCCTAAAATTTCGCGATAGCGAATAGAGTTGTCTTGTTTATGTGCCGAGACATTGCTAGCAGTACGCACTTCAATATCAACATGCTCTAATGGTTTATCTACTCTAAAATATCCTAACTCGGGCAAGCGCTGTGTAGAACGAATACGAATGATTTCATGAATATCATAATAGAAGGCTTTCGATTGACTCATGCTTTCTCCACTTGGACTGGTTTACCTAATACAGAAGTCTCTTTAGGTGGCGTATCTGCGTCCTTTTTTTTCCAGATAAGATTGTTAGCAAAAACAAATCTAGCAATAGTTAATATACCAAGAGTAACTAAATTGGCAATTAAGTAGTGCATTTCCATAGAAGATACTAACCACACGTAAAGAGGTCCTCTTAAAAGTAACATACCATTATTTACCATTAAATAGCCTAAAAAACGGTTCCAAAAGTGGCGTTTTTCGCTCTTTCGCTCCTTGAAAACCCAAAATTCAGCTCCAGCAAAATTCCAAGAAGATGACCCTTGAGTAGCTATAATAGTAGATACAAGATAATGAATACCAAGAAGTTCAGTAAAAATAGCTAAAAGTCCAACATTAACTATAAGACCAGAGAGTCCCACAAGTACAAAAAAGATAAATTTCTTATGCGAAATAAGCTGCAATCTAAGCATTTGACGAAATAGTAACATTGCCTCTGCCGTACTAGCTTTACTTTCACCAGTGTGACGCTCAGCAAATTCAAAAGGTACTTCAGCAACTTTAAGCTTGGGAGAACGAACCAAAATTTCCAGCAAAATCTTAAAGCCTTCAGGAGATAATTTATTTGTATCGACATCAGTACGCTTTACTAGAAAAAAACCTGTCAGTGGGTCAGTAATTTTTCGCAAGTGACTTGGAAAAGTTATTCGTGAAGCTATAGCCAAACCATATGAAACTAGCTTACGAAATAAACTTAGGCCCTCAGTGCTTCCTCCTTTAGTAAGGCGACTGGCTGCTACTAGGTTTGCATTGTTTGCTCGAGCACAATCTAAAAGTTGTGGGATAACTTCAGGTGGGTGTTGTAAATCACCATCCATAACACAGATCCATTGGGAGCGTGCAATACACATACCCTCCACTACAGCTTTCCCTAAACCATTACGACGTTCTGGGGGGCGTGCTATTAAAACCACATCAAAAGGAAACTGTGAATTGGCTTCTTCTATAACTTTAGGTGTATTATCAGTGCTATCATCAACAAAAATAACTTCAAGAGATATACCTTGTGTTGCCTTATGTAAATAATATAGCAATGGCTTAACATTACCAGATTCATTTCTAGTAGGAACAATTATAGAAAGATCTCGGTTAGACTGAACGTTTAGTTGTGAAGAAACATTGTGTGTCAATTTTGTTACAAAAGCCTTTCTTACTATTAATGCCTTATAGTCTATTTACAAAGGAGAAATCCATAGTATTTATCTTTTACAATGATGTCTAACATAAATTTAGTGAATTAGTCCTTCAAGTACCTTAGTGCTAAAGTCATGTACTTGATGTTATAAGGTTAGATAAAAAATACATATTATAGGCAATAGTGAGCGAAACGTTAGTTAACAATTTTCTCATGAGAAATCATAACTATCCGTTGATCCTTCGTTCCACAAATGATGTAAGAAAGTATTGATAATTGAATCCTCAATGTTTCTAGTAGCTTTATATCAAAGAACGTACCGAAAAGTTACTTAGATTAGTGGAATTTTATTTTAAGTTAGCTATTTTTATGAGTATAATCTAAGTCTCTTATGAAATTTTTCTACTGGAATCTTTCCCATTTACATAGTTATTTGTAACATTATAAGCCTAGGGCTCGTAGGAATAGCGGTAAAAGATGATAAACAATAAAACTATAGTTTCCAAAGAAAATTCTTAGTCGCTTTTAGAAGATTCTAAAGCAGCACATGAACAGAAATTATAAATGTTACTGATAAATCACTTCAATCTCCTCAAAACACTAATCACAAACTAAATATAGTATAGTGGCAGCCATTTGATTTTCATTTTTGAACTTTTATAATACAATATGTAAGGGATTAACCACTTTATGATAGAAAACCAACACCATCTCATAAGTATACGTTCAATATTAACACTAAGTTTAGGAATAATCATAGGGTTACTGCTATGTCTCATACTAATTATAGTAACGGGTCGCTACAAGCCCCTGATAACACCCATAACACCAACTCCTGTTCCTGATTCAATTCTCTCAAAGCAAATTCATATCTTTTACTATCCTTGGTATGGCAATCCTGAGTTTGATAGACGCAAACCCGGTACCAATTCAGAAGGTTGGCGTCATTGGCAACAAAATGTCCAAGGCAGCCCTCGTTTCCCTCCCAAGGACCTTGGCTCAAACTTTTACCCTCTTTTAGGAGCTTACAGCTCGAGCGATCCCAAAACAGTCTCCCAACACATGAAATGGATTGCCCAAACAGATATAGGTGTAGTGGTAATGAGTTGGAGTGGGCAAGGGTCATGGTCAGATGAGCGTACTTTACTAGTACTAGACAGTGCACTGGAGCAAGGATTAGAAGTAGCTTTTTTGCTCGAACCTTATAAAGGAAGTACTCCTGAATCCATTAAAGCAGATATAAACTACATTTATCATGAGTATGGCTACCATAAAGCTTTTCATCGCGTTAGTCACTCCACAAGTTATGGTCCTTCTAATAGGCCAAGAGGAGTATTTTATGTTTTTAATCCCTTGGCTATAGGTTCTTGGGAAGATTGGCAAGTAATGCTTGACAGCATTAGAAAACAAGCTGATGATGCGTTTTTTGTAGCTCAGCGCTTATCTGACAAACCCATTATCCAAGGACACTTTGATGGTGTTTTTACTTATGATACCTATGCTGTTGATGGAGACTCGTTTGCTGCTTTAAATAAAACTATAATCGAAAGTGGTGGTGTCTTTGCACCTAGTGTAGGCCCCGGCTATGATGAAACTCGAGCCATTTCTGGCAGTGACCGTCAAAAATCTAGGGAAGATGGTAAACGTTATGATTCAATGTGGCAGCATGCTATTGACTCTGGGTCACAATGGGTCACTGTCACCTCTTTTAATGAGTGGCATGAAGGTACACAAATTGAACCTGCAACTAACGAGCAAGACATTTACCTAAGTTATGAAGGGGCCTATGGTAAATCTGGGACAGCTGCCAGAAGTGCTTACTTAGACCGTACAAAAGACTGGGCTAATATATTTAAAGATACTAGTGAATTTAGAAATATGAGCCTTGCTATCAGTCCTAGCAATCCAACGATAACCCCAGAAAAGAATCAAGATTTCACTTTTGAAATTTTAGGCCAAGAAGAGCAAGGTTATACCCCTATTTGGGAAGTTACTGGTGGCACTATTACAGGTAAAGGCAGTACCATATCTTATAAAGCTCCTAATAGACCGGGTACTTACACTTTAACAGCTATGATTGTTAACAAAAAAAACATCAGTAAATCAGTTGAAGCAAGTATTATAGTCACTGATACTAATGCGAAAGTGCTCGAGGTAGCAATAGGATCAAGTCATGATGATGCTGAAGAAGGTCCTGATGGTAAAGTCCTTTTGGATAGTAGTGGTCTCGAGCTTGTTTATGATAAAGGCAGTCAAGTTGTAGGACAACGTTTTGCAGGAATAAATATTCCACAAGGAACCGTTATTAGCAATGCCTATATCCAATTTACTACCCATGAAAAAAGTTCAGCTAACGAAGCTTCTCTTATTATTCGAGGTGAAGATACAAATGATTCTTTTCCATTTATAAAAACAACTTATAATATTGCATCAAGACCAACTACTAAAGCCTCTGTTTCTTGGTCACCAGAACGATGGGAAGCTGTGGGTGATTCTATTTCCACCCAACGAACTCCTAATATTGCCCCAGTAATTCAAGAGATTATAGACAGACCTGATTGGTCAGAAGGTAATGCATTAACTATCCTACTAACAGGAAGAGGAAAACGGGTAGCAAAGTCTTACGATAGTGATGCCAACCAAGCACCCATTTTGCACATAGAGTACAATCAAAGTGTTAGCATAGATAGTTTTACCGTTGATTCATACTCAGTTCAGCCCAATCAAGAAATTACATTTTCTTGGTCAGCATCTGAAGCTTGGAATAGTCCCTTATCTTGCCAGCTAGATGTTGATGGTGATAATTCTGCTGATTACAGCATAGGAGATTGTAAATCCACTACTAGCCAAAAACATACTTACACCAATGTGGGTTACTACGCAGCTAAACTAATGGTAACAAATGACATGAATATTTCAGCCAATGCTACTACCACCATTACTGTCACCCACCCTGATTCTGTAACTATTGCTGCTGTTGGTGACATTTCTTGTGATCCTCTTTCAAATTGGTTCAACTCTGGTCAAGGTACAGACAAGTATTGCCATATGGAAGCTGTTACAAGACAAATAGAGGCAATAAATCCTATAGCTTTTCTACCTTTGGGTGATATTCAATATGAAAATGGAGAGCTTTGGAAGTTTGAAGAGTCTTATGATCTTAGCTACGGAAGGCTTAAAGACATAACCTATCCTGCAGTTGGTAATCACGAATACCTTACTCCCGGTGCAGCAGGTTATTTTGCTTATTTTGGTGAAGCTGCTGGTGATCCTAGTAAAGGCTACTATAGTTATGATTTAGGTAATTGGCATCTTATAGCACTTAATTCAAACTGTAGAGATCTAGTTGATGATGGTTGTAGAGTTGGCACTGCACAAGAAAAGTGGCTTAGAGAAGATCTAGCTGCCAATCATTCAACTTGTACCATAGCTTATTGGCATCACCCTCGCTTTAGCTCTGGAAAACATGGTAACAATATTAGCTATATAGATTTTTGGAATGCTTTATACGAAGCAGGAGCAGAAATTGTTCTAGTAGGACACGATCACCACTATGAGCGTTTTGCTCCGATGAAATCCAATGGTGAAATAGATGAAGAACGTGGCCTTAGGGAGTTTTTAGTTGGAGGCGGTGGCAAAAATTTGACTGATATTTTTACAGTAATTAGTTCTAGTGAATTTAGAAATGCTGAAGATTATGGATTTCTCAAACTTGACCTACACCCGCAAGCTTATGACTGGGAATTTATATCTGAAACAGGAGAAATACTAGATTCAGGCAGTGGGAACTGTCATTTTTGAAGGCTTCTTAACAACATATTAATAACAATCTGCCTGCAAACCTTTAATCTAGATGATAAAGACTGTGTGACATTTGTTCTTGTAGAGCGAAAATGTTCATCTTATTACTCTTAGAAATACTGTCCTACTTTGCGTAGTTAACATTTTATCCAAAAAACTATCTCTAGCAAGGGATCTAAAACAAGAAGTCTAACTTGCGCAAGCTTTATATGGGAATTCTTAGTAACTAGAATTGGAATCAATTAATGAGTAGCATAAAACTAATAATCTTTCTTCTTTTGTTTTTAGGCACAAGTGCTTGTCAAGCTAACGATAAGATGCAAATCAATAGCTTTACTGATTCTTCTGTAACCGTTGCTGCTGTTGGTGACATTGCTTGTGATCCTCTTTCAAAAGACTTTTATTCTGGTCAAGGTACAGCTAAACATTGCCGTATGAAAGCCGTCGCAAAGCAAATAGAAGCAATAAACCCTACTGCTTTTCTACCTTTAGGAGATATTCAGTACGAAGATGGAGCATTATGGAAGTTTGTAGAGTCCTACGATTATATATTTGGTAAGTTTAAAGAGATAACCTATCCTGCAATTGGCAATCACGAATATCTTACACCCAGTGCAGTTGGCTATTTCAATTATTTTGGCAAAGCGGCAGGTGACCCCAGCAAAGGCTATTATAGCTATGAGCTAGGTAATTGGCATATGATTGCTCTTAATTCAAACTGTGGGAAATTAGGTGGTTGTGGTGCAAACTCTATGCAAACAAAATGGCTTATAGAAGATTTAGCCAAACATACTACTGATTGCACTTTGGTTTATTGGCATCACCCTCGTTTTAGTTCAGGTCAACATGGTAATAATATTGCCTATGCAACTTTCTGGGATACTTTATATACGGCTGGTGTAGAAGTTATTCTAGTAGGGCATGATCACCATTATGAGCGATTCGCCCCAATGAAATCAAATGGTGAACTTGATAGAAGCCGTGGCATTAGACAGTTTGTGGTTGGCACTGGAGCAAAGAATCTTACCCAAATTGTCGAAATTCAAAATCATAGCGAATTTAGAAATGTAGAAAGTTATGGTTTTCTTAGGCTAGGTTTACACCAACGATCTTATGACTGGCAATTTATATCTGAAGAAGGAGTAATATTAGACTCAGGCAGTGACCAGTGCCATTTTTAAAGAGGTTAAATTATGAATAGAATAAAATTAATATTGACCCTTATTGTGTTTTTGAATATAAGTCTTTGCCAAGGGAAAGCACAACCAAGTCAGCCTAATATACAAATTAATAACTCTTCTGTAACAATTGCTGCTGTTGGTGATATTGCTTGTAACCCTGACTCGTCCGCATTTAACTCTGGTATGGGCACAGACAAACATTGCCGCATGCAAGCTGTTGCAGATCAAATAGCAGCAGTGAACCCTACGGCTTTTTTACCCTTGGGTGACGTCCAGTATGAAAAAGGAGAGCTTTGGCAATTTGAAGAGTCTTATGATTTTAGCTTTGGTAGATTTAAAGATATAACGTATCCAGCAATTGGTAACCACGAGTATCTTACAACTGGTGCAGCAGGTTATTTTAATTACTTTGGTGAAGCTGCAGGGGATCCTAATAAAGGTTATTATAGCTATGATCTAGGTAGCTGGCATATTGTTACTCTTAATTCAAATTGCTCAAAAATAGGAGGCTGTAGGGAAACCTCTCCACAAGCTCAGTGGCTTAAAAAGGATTTAGCTGAGCATCCTACTAATTGTACATTGGCATACTGGCATAATCATCGTTTTAGCTCGAGTGAACGTGGCAACGACGATGACTATATAGACTTCTGGGATATTTTGTATGAAGCAGGAGCAGAAATTATTCTAGTAGGTCACAATCACCACTATGAACGCTTTGCATCACTAAAATCAAATGGTGAACTTGATGAAAATCGTGGCATTAGGCAATTTGTAGTTGGTACGGGTGGAAAAAATCTTAGAGGGTTTGCTGAGATTCAAAACTATAGTGAAGTTAGAAATGACAAGGCTTATGGTTTTCTTAAGCTAGATTTACATCAAAATTCTTATGACTGGGAATTTATATCGGAAAAAGGAATAGTATTAGATTCTGGCAGTGACAGGTGTCATTTTTGATGGTTCTAGGTAATTGATATGAGTAAACTAAAACTAATAATCTCTCTGATCTTGCTTTTGTATATAGGTGCCTGCCAAAACCAAGGGAGCAGCAATAAACAAAGTGTGCAAATCAATGATTTTATAGTTAGTGTTAAAGTAGTAAAAATCAATGAGGAAGTCACCTTTTCTTGGGCAGTTTCTGAAGCTGAAAATGGCCCCTTATCTTGTAAGCTAGATATTGATAATGACAATTCTATTGACTATTTAATTACAGACTGTAAATCCATCACTAGTAAGCAACATACTTACACAACTATTGGTAATTATGTGGCTAGGCTGACTGCTACTAACCAAGCAAATAGCTCTGCTAGTGCTACTATAAACATAACCATTACTGACTCTTCTTCTATAACCATTGCTGCTGTTGGTGATATTGCTTGTGATCCCAACTCATCTGCATTTAACTCTGGTAAAGGTACAGACAAATATTGTCACATGCAAGCTGTGGCAGATCAAATAGCAGCAGTAAATCCTACAGCTTTTTTACCTTTGGGTGACCTTCAATATGAAAAAGGTGAGCTTGGAGAGTTTGAAAGGTCTTACGATCTTATCTTTGGCAGGTTTCTAAACATAACTTACCCGACAACTGGTAATCACGAGTATCTTACAACTGATGCAGTAGGTTATTTTGATTATTTTGGTGACACTGCAGGTGACCCCAACAAAGGTTATTATAGTTATGATCTAGGTAGTTGGCATATTGTTACTCTTAACTCGAGCTGTTCAAAAGTAGGTGGCTGTAGAGAGACTTCTCCACAAGCACAGTGGCTTAAAAAGGATTTAGCCGAGCATCCTACTGATTGCACATTGGCGTATTGGCATCATCCTCTTTTTAGCTCGAGTGAACGTGGCAACGACGATGACTATAGAGACTTCTGGGAGATTTTGTATGAAGCAGGAGCAGAAATCATCTTGGTAGCACATAACCACCACTACGAACGCTTTGCTCCGCTGAAGTCAAATGGTGAACTTGATGAAAATCGTGGCATTAGACAATTTGTAGTTGGTACCGGTGGGAAAAATCTTAGAGGCTTTGCTGAGATCCAAAACCATAGTGAAGTTAGAAACGACGAGTCTTATGGTTTTCTTAAGTTAAACTTATACCAAAACTTTTACAATTGGGAATTTATATCTGAAGAGGGGATAAAATTGGATTCAGGTAGTAATAGGTGTCATTTTTGAAGATTTTTAGCAAAATAAGTGCTATTCTTTACCTTAGAAGTTGCTGATGTCAATTATGAACAGACTAAAACTAGTAACCACTCTTAGTTTGCTTTTGTTTATAGGTGCTTGCCAAAACAAAGGTAAAGAAAATGTACAAATCAATAACTTTACTACTAATGCTGAAACTGTTGAAATTAATAAGCAAGTCACCTTTTCTTGGTCTATCTCTAAACCTAGCAATACTTCCTTATCTTGTCAGTTAGACATTGATGGTGATGATGCCAATGATTACTCAATTACAAATTGTGAATCCATGACTAATCAACAACATACCTACACAGCTATAGGTGATCATATAGCTAAATTAACTGCTACCAACCAAGGAAATAGCTCTGCTAGTGCTACTACAACTATAAGTATTATTGAACCTCCTGTAAAAATTAATGACTTTACTGCTAGCGCTGAAACAGTTGAAATTAATGAGGAAGTTACCTTTTCTTGGTCAGCTTCAGAAGCCGAAGATGGTCCCTTGTCTTGTCAAATAGATGTCGATGGCGATGACTCTGATGATTACTCAATAGCAGACTGTAAGTCTGTTATAAGTCAACAACACCGCTACACAGCTAAGGGTAATCATGTAGCTAGATTAACTGTTAGTAACCAAGACAACAGGTTTGCCATTGCTAACACAGCTATAACTATTATTGAACCTTCAGTAAAAATTAATGACTTTACAGCTAATCCTGAAATAGCTGAAGTTAACAAACAAATTACCTTTTCTTGGTTAGTCTCCGAAGTTGGGAATGGTCCTTTGTCTTGTAAACTAGATGTTGATGGTGATGGCTCTGATGATTATTCAATTGCAAATTGCAGATCCAGAACAAGTCAGAAACATATCTACACAACTATGGGAAACTATGTAGCCAAATTAACTGCTACCAACCAAGCAAATAATTCCGTCAATGCTAATACAAACATAGTTATCACTAACCCCTCTGTAACTATTGCTGCTGTTGGCGATATTGCTTGTGACCCTAACTCACCTAGTTTCAACTCTGGCAAAGGCACAAACACACATTGCCGCATGGAAGCTGTTGCAGAACAAATAGCAGCAATAACCCCCCTAGCTTTCCTACCTTTAGGTGATATTCAATATGAAGATGGGCAACTTTGGAAATTTGAACAGTCTTATGATCTTAGTTTTGGTCAATTTAAAGATGTTACTTACCCTACTGTGGGTAACCACGAATACCTAACAAAAGACGCTGCTGGTTACTTTCAGTACTTTGGTAAAGCTGCTGGTGACCCTAGTAAGGGTTACTATAGTTATGATTTAGGGAATTGGCATTTGATTTCTCTTAATTCAAATTGCTCGAGAGTAGGTGGCTGTGGGGTTGGTTCTGAACAAGATCAGTGGCTCAAACAGGATTTAGTGAACCACCCTACTGATTGTACTTTGGCCTATTGGCATCACCCTCGCTTTAGTTCAGGTAAATTTAGCAATAACAATAGCTATACAAATTTCTGGGATGTTTTGTATAAAGCAGGAGTAGAAATAATTCTAGTAGGTCACGATCACCACTACGAGCGCTTTGCTCCATTGAAATCAAATGGTCAACTTGATAAAAGTCTTGGTGTTAGGCAATTTATAGTTGGCACTGGAGTAAAGAATCTTACAGGAATCTTTGATATTAAACCCCACAGTGAATTTAGAAATGCAGAAACCTATGGGTTCCTTAAGCTTAATTTACACAGGCAGTCTTACGACTGGGAGTTTATATCTGAAAAGGGAGAAGTACTAGACTCAGGTAGTAGCAATTGCCATTTCTGAAGTGTTTGGTTAACCAATAAATTCAGTAAGAAGCCCAGCATCCACTGCAGCCTTTAGCTGCTTTCTATCTGCAGTCACAAAGAGTTCTGCCTGCCACTCCAATGCACAAGCAATGTGCATTGCATCCATCGCTCGCAAAACATTAGTCTCTAGTAGTTTTACTGAACGGGAGACAACAGCAGGGGTTATTTGAAGTATAGTTGCATCATAAACATCATCCATCAATTGTCTTTTAACTTTACTATATTCATGTGGCGATAGGATTTGCTCCCGCAGTCTTCGGTTTAGTCCTGAAATTATTTCAGGTAGTAAAATAATGCAAAGGGCTAATTGCGACGCCCTCTGTAGAAAGTGATCAATGCTTTCACTACCCTTCTCAAGCACATATCTTTTGGCAAAGGCAGATGAATCAACCATGAGCTTCATGCTTCAGACTCACGTTCTTCCAAAATAGCCGATGATAAGTCCCTTCCTTGAAGTTGCAAACGAATACCCTGTTGTTTCCAAGAAGGCATTTGCTGGGACTGGTCAGAGAATGGAATAATCTCTGCGATAGGCTTCCCACGTCGCAGTAAAACAAGAGTTTCGCCATGTTCCACCTCTGTTAGAAAACTTGATGCTTTTTTCCTAAAATTTGTGAATGTAATCGTTTTCACAAAACCACTTCCTTACATGCACATTTAAATGTACATGTAAAAGGTCATTTTGTCAAGATATCCTAATTATAGTGCGCCAGAAAAATTTTTCCCCAAAACCACAAATGGCTTCCTGTAGTGTATGGGAGATCTTTCGTTACTCTCAGGATGACATCTTTCGTTTTGATAAGGCAAAAACTTATCTGGATATCTATATAGGCTAATATCCTATTGTTTCATATATTTAGGTTCTATCCTGCCTTCCTTTAAAGCAATAATATTATCTGCTCTTTCCAAAACAGATTGACGATGTGAAGCCACTAAGTAAGTTACTTTACCCTTGTTAAAAAGCTTTTGCCATAAGATTTGTTCAGTTTTAATATCCAAAGCACTTGATAAGTCATCAAATACCATTAGTTCAGCATTTTGAACAAACATCCTTGCTGCAGCGCTGCGTTGTACTTGTCCCCCAGAAAGTCTTACACCCCTTGTGCCTACCATAGTTTCTAGTCCATGCTCGAGCCTCCCAACATCTTCCCGCAAAACAGCTAAATCAACTGCCTCAGCCAAGTTCTCTTCAGGGGTTCCTAGCAAAATATTCTCTTTTAGAGTATCACTAAAAAGCCTTGGGACTTGTGCAGTAAAAGCACTACGAGGTGGCACAAAAAAGCTAGCAGGATCAGCTACCAACTTATTATTCCAGTAAATTTCTCCAGAGTCTTTAGGTAAAAGCCCCAAAAGCACTTTTAGGAGGGTGGTCTTACCACTACCTATAGGTCCTGTCATCACTGTAAAAGAGCCCCGTTCAAGTTCTAGGTCTATATCTTGAATCCCTACTGTACTTTCAGGGTAGGTATAGCTTAAACCTTTTATAGTAAGTTTTTTTAGTGGTGGGGCAATTATAGTAGGACTCTTAGTAACAAGTGGTGTAGCTGCCTTAATACTAGGATTATTAACAAAAGCTATACGCTCAGTACAAGCAAGCTGATCCGTTGGGGCATCTTGCATTAACTTATTCATTCTTTCTATAGAAACACCTGTACGCTTTTGCACTGCAATCATATCACCCACATAAGCCATAATGCCTGTTAATCTTGGCAAGTAGCTTATAAATAGGGCAAAGTCACCCACACTAAAACCACCTGTGCGCATAGAAAAAGCTGCAAACATTAGCACAACACTAGTACCAATGTTCACCATATTTAAATTTAAGCCATGCAGAAGTTCTACTAGTAAGGTGTCCTTAAGGGCAGCTTTGCGGCGACTATCATTTAGCTGCTTAAAATGCTCCAGTACACTTTCATATTTACCAGCTACCTTGACAGCTTGGACACTAGTAAACATTTCACCAATAAAGTCTGTAACTGCTTCTGTTGCAGTGCGGCTGCGCTTGCGGTAGCGGCGGATAGTGGGTACTAATGCCCTTGTAAATAAAAAAATCGCTAATAGTGGCAAGCACATTACCAAAGTCATTAATGGATCAATGTTAAACATAACAATAAGTGCCACCACAGCAAAAATGGCGAAACCGCTAAAGTCTACACAGCCTTCAATCATTTCAACAACTTCTTCAACGTCGTCGCGGAAGCGACTTACTGCTTCGCCGGGACTTTCAGATAGATGTCTCGAGCCCCTAGCATTTAAAAGATAATCAAGAATATTACGTCTTAAGAGCAGTTCAATTTCGTGCCAATAAGTTGCCCAAGCTCTAAAAGCCAAAGCAAGTACACCCATTCGACTTAATTCTGTAGCTATAAGTAAAACTAAAAGAGTCCAAGCGCTAATGGGTGATATACCCTCTAAAGCATTAAAGATACCTTTAAGTATTAGGCCAATTAGTGCAGGTGTACTGTGCATTAACCCCCAGAGAAAGGAGTTAAGAATAAAAAAACCAAGACGGTAATTTATTAGGCGGCGGATATAGTGGTTTGTTGTCCACGGTTGGGTCATTTGTTTCTCCAAAGTAGTTTAGGTAGTTAGTAGGGCTGTATAGCGTGTCAGAGGAAGTTTTACTGGTTTCCAAATTTAATTGTCTGAACTGTGATTAAGCTGATTTTTGTGATTGCCCTGATTTCTCGTTTGAAACCCTTCAGTTCATTCCCTTCGTCTTGCACTTCGCTCCGCTCTAGTGGAACCTCTAGGGCAGGCTAGGGCAGATGAGGGTAAACTGCCATATCTGTTGTCTACCATTGTCAAATCATAGTTAATCATTTAATCACAAAAATCAAAGTTCAGACATTGGTGTCTAAGTCTTTCGTTGCCTTTAAGGTTTCGTAGAAGTATGAACTAGGATCATTTGCCAACATTACATGTGAGCCATGCTCTAAAATGCGCCCATCACGTAAAATTAGGATTTCATCTGCTCTGGCAACAGTTTTTAGTCTATGAGCTATTATTATAGCAGTACGGTTGACTAAGAGTTTATCGACAGCTTTTTCTAAAAGTGTTTCTGTAGCAGGGTCTAATCTCGAGGAAGGTTCATCTAAAATAACTAAACTGGGATCTTTTAAGAAAACTCGAGCAAAAGCCAAAAGCTGTGCCTCTCCTGCAGACAAACTCTTTCCTCCTGCAGCAACTAATGTGTCTAGTCCATTAGGTAAGCTTCTTAACCAAGTACTCAACCCTAGATCTGCTAAAACTTTAAGAATATCTTTGTCACTAACGGATTTATCAAAAAAGGTTAAGTTATTGCGTATGGTAGCGTGGAATAGTTGCACTTCTTGAGTAACCAACCCTACATGGCTATGTAACTCAGACATTCCGACCTTTTTGATGTCCAAGCCACCCAAACACACACTACCTTCACCAGAATCATAAAAACGAAATATTAGGCGACTTAGTGTAGTCTTGCCACTACCTGTACGACCTAGGAGGCCTAAAACTCTATTAGGCTCTAGTTTAAAGGAAATATCCTGTAAAACAAGTTTATCGTGATAGGTAAAATTAACTTTATCAAACTCTAGAGAAAGCGCCCCATGTGGCAAACTAAGTCCTTGGTCTTTACTCAAGATACTCTTAATCTTAAAAAGATCATCTATACGTCCTATACTAGCTACCGCCTTTTGCATCTCTTGCAATTGCTGCGTAATCTGCTCTATAGGCACTTCTAGCATTAACATGTATTGAAAAAGTAAATAAACCGCTCCTAGGCTAATCTGTGATTGCTGAAAAAGGTAAATTGCTAATCCAAGAGTTATTATGTTAGCTATAATAAAAAGACCATAGCTGAGCAACCAAATTCTTAGACGCATCATCCACGCATGGACACTTTTTTGGAAGAACTCGAGCGAAACCCCATGAAACTTAAACATATTATAACGTCCTGCCCCATTAGCACGCACATCATCAATACCAGCTAAGCGCTCTTCTATAAAACCAAAGAGTTTAGCACTTGCCTCGCGTTCCCCCTTGCTAGCGGGCACAGCTATTTCACGCTGATGATTTAGTGTAGCAAAAGCAAAAATAGTAAATACACTAATGGCCAAACCCACATACATGTGTTCAAAAAAAAGTAGTACTAGAATACCTATTAACATAAGTAGGCTACCAAGTATACGAACTGTAAACTGTGAAAAGAAGTTTGCTAGAGCTGTCACATCACCATCAATACGCTCAATAAGCTCCCCCGGGGTTCTGGTGTTATGAAAACCCATATCAAGCTTAAGACAATGCTTTACTAAATCAAAGCGCATTTTGTTCGTTGCTGTCCAGCCTACATCACTAGCCACATAGGTTGCTACAGCACTTAAAAGTTGATAGAAAATAGCTACACCCAAGAAAATAAGTGCAGTTCGGATGAGTACTTTTGTTGCGCTGCCTTCAAGGGCACTATCAATAAAAAAGCGAGCAATTTGAGGCACTAATAGTTGTAGGCCTATGCTGCTTAGGAGAAGCAAGAACATGAAAGTAGCCTTTTGCCACTGTGGTTTAAGATAGTGCTTTAAAAGCTGTAAATAACGTTTTAAGGGTAGTTTTTTAGGTGTTTTTTTCTGATTTGGTTGTGATTCTTTCATTAAAGTGTTTTCCTAAAACCTTTTTCTTCAAGATTTACCCACAGCTTTAGCAATACTTTGTCAGGTTAATACGAAAACACACTAAAAAAGCCGTGGGGAACTTGGGTCTCCCACGGCCATTAGTTTTTATTTTAGGCTGTTAGTAGGCAGACCACTCCCTGTAAACTCCTTTTGGAACATCTACAAAAGTGAATATAAAGATTAATTTATCCATAGTTACCTACTTAAACATTTTGATCACTTAGCTCATTTGAGAGCTTTGCTTAGCTTAAAAGCTTGCTTAGAAAATGTCAAGAGGGTTAAAAGCTTTTTACTAAAACACCAAACATTTCTGCTACAAGCTTAATATCTTTGCCAGAGTACAGAGCTATAAGGACTTAAGTACGTGGTAAAGCTTTTGCATCATTTTCTTTTTATAGTGACGGTGTAGTTTTAGTTCTTCTAGCCTTTGTTTGTTATCATTGATTTGCCATCACTAACCTACATTAGGTTATTATTGGGATTATCATGATATTATTTTTTCTTCTTTTGGGAAAAAATTTATCTGGGCATCTATAGTTAGTTAAAGAATTTAGTCTTCAATGGGAGTAAAACAATGAGTGAAGTAAGTCCCCCTCAAAAAAAGAAAATAGAATTTGAGTTTAAACCAACAGAGTTTTTTAAGGCTTTAATTAGCCTAGCATCCTCTCCTCCAACAGCGCTCAAACACATCCTAGTAACTTTTAAATTAAAAGCTACTACTAACTCACCAGAAGAACTAGGGTGGGAGCTTATTAACTCTGCTTTGCTAGAAGCTTCAGCAGATATGGTGAGAGAATTAGCTACAGACAAAGGTAAGCTTGAGAAGCTTACTGATAACTTTAAGGGATTAACTGATGCTGCTAATCTTGCTCTATATCGTGGGAAAGTAGACTTAGCAGAATTTTTCGATAAGCCTAAAGAATCACGAGTAGTTGAGCTTTACAAGAAGCAAATGTTTGAGTGGGCAACATTTGTAGGAATCCCCTATGAAGAAGCCAAAGCATTTGTAAACCGTCTTGATGATTTCCTAGCTGGGTCTCTTCATAATCGCTGGCGTGAGGATGCTGAACACTTTGCACCCTTAAAAGATTTTGTTGACACCCCATTCAAAGACCAAAAGCAAAAGGAGCAAAGATTAAATAATTACAGGTCATCTTACATTCGTAAGTTAGATACTCATTCAGTCTTTGGGGAAGCATTTGGACTGCGTGATGTATACATGCCTTTGAGAGGGTATTATGAAGAAGTTGTCAAAGAAGAAAAAAAAGAAAAAAGTAAAATTGCAACAGAATCAAAGAGGATAAAAATTGCTACTGATTTACAAGAAAAACTTACAGCTTGGGTAAAGCACGAAGAGAGAGAAGATGCTATTCGTGTTATCAGTGGTGGCCCGGGCAGTTGGAGTTGGTCGGTTTCAGTGGACACTTAATGTAGAGAAAATATATTAAGGAGTCCAAAATGGAAAAGAGTCAAAAGAAACGGCAGTACACTATAGAGTTCAAACTCGATGCAGTGCATTTGGTATTGAATGAAGGCTACAGCGTAGCGAAAGCTGCAGAAAGTTTAGGTATAAGTCCCAATAACTTGTATAAATGGAAAGAACAATATGAAGAAGGACGTCTAGTCCCTGGGATGAAACAAGCCCAGCCAACACCTCAAGAAGCTGAGCTGAGGCGCTTACGTGAGGAGAATCGTCAGTTGAAACTTGAGGCAGAAATACTAAAAAAGGCGTCGGCCTACTTTGCGAGACAGCTCAAGTGAAATACGAGTTCATTAAGATGCATGCTGAAGATTATCCTGTGAGTTCACTGTGTAAACACTTAAAAGTTTCTAAAAGTGGCTATTATGCTCACCTCAATCGAGAACCATCAGAACGACAACAAGCCAATGATGATCTTATAACCTCTATCCGAGAAATTTACGAGCAAAGTAGGCAAACCTATGGTAGTCCTAGAATACATGCAGAGTTATTGAATAGAGGAAAACGTTGTTCCTTGGGACGGGTTAAACGTCTTATGCGTCGAGAAGGTATCTATGCCGAGGTAGGTAGGAGTTATCGACGTAAGAAAACAGCTAAACGTGAGATTGAATCAACAGAGAATCTGCTGATCAAGGAGCAAATCCAAGTCACTGGGATTAATCAAGTTTGGTATTCAGATATTACACAAGTCAGAACGACAGAAGGCTGGTTATATTTGGCTGCTATCATAGACGCTTTTTCTAGAAGAGCTGTAGGTTACGCCATGGATGATAATATGGAAACTGATCTAATAATAAAAGCTCTGAGAATGGCGATTAAGGAACGAGGTTCAGTCAAGGGCCTAATTCATCACAGTGATCGGGGTTCTCAGTACACCAGTTATGCTTTTGAGCGAGAACTCAAAAGTCAAGATATCAAGGCCAGTTTTACTGCAACAGGAGCATGTCTTGATAATGCATTTATTGAATCGTTTTTTGCTAGCATCAAGAAAGAGTTGGTTTATAGGACTGCCCTCAACACTCGGGAAGTAACTAGGACTGTTATCTTTGAGTACGTTAACATCACTTACAACCGTTTTCGCTTACACAGCTCGATTGGTTACAAAAGCCCTGAAGCTTTTGAAGTTAATCAACAGAATAACTTGAAGTAATGAACAGTTTATTCTATACTTTAAGTGTCCACAAAAATAGACCAACTCCAGGATTAGTTCTTCATTTGCTACCTTATTATGTAAAGAAAGAAGAAAGAAAAAATTATTCTGATGACAACAATATTTTAGCTGAAGATCAGCGCAATGAATGGTGGCAACGTTTTGCTAAGCTTAAGGGTAAATCCTTTGAAGGTTTGCCAGAGGACTTAAAACATGGTGATGACCATCAACTTACCGAATTAACCTCCCAACCCCTATTAAGTCACATTATTGGGTTAAGTTATCTAAGAGGAAAAGTAGACTTCTCGGGGCAAACAAACCTAAATGAAGTTTATTTAGACTTAATTGAATCTGTATATCAAAGAGATTATGAAGGAAGAAAGACTTTAGAAACAGAGTTTGCTGACTTTCTAAAGTTCCTTGAAGTAGTAGGTTTAAGTGCATGGCATAGCGGAGACACTAGGACTACCACTATTGCTGAAATAAGGGCCAAAGTACCTTCAGAAAAATGGTTTAATAAGATTTTAGAACCTTACAAGGAGAATGCTGACAGTGGTTGTACCAAACTGCTTACAGCCTTTTACTTTCGCAAAGCAGGGCAAAAAGATGGAGGTGATGATACTTTTGAGTTCACCCATAAGAGCTTTGGTGAGTATCTTACTGCTAGACGCATAGTTAGTGCCTTAGAGCACATGCACAATAAGTTACAATCCTCTGAAGACGAGTTTGAACCTGACTGGACTCCAAAAAGTGCTTTAGCGTACTGGGCGAGAGTATGTGGCCCTACACAAATGGACAAAGACTTATTGGATTTTTTAAGGCGTGAGGTAAAGTTACGAGATAAGGACACAGCAAAAAAGTGGCAAGAAACCATTATCAAGATTATTGATTATGTTTTTAGAAAAGGTATGCCTATGGAAGAATTAAAGCTAGTTGATTTCTATGACATGAACAATCAAGCCAAAAATGCTGAAGAAGCTTTACTAGCAGTTCATAGTGCTTGTGCTTTTATAACTGAAGAAGTTTCTAGGATTCCATATTTAGAGAAATCAGGAACAGCTTTTGGAACTTGGTTAAGTCGAATTCGTCAACAACGTTCAATTAATTTTGAGTTTAGCGTACTTCTGTCAAGTCTAGATTACTTAGATCTTAAAAATCAAAATTTGCCATTCCAAGACCTCCATAGAGCAAACCTTAGTAAGGTTAATTTTGAAGGGGCATATCTTGTGGGAGTGACTTTTTTGGGAGCAAATCTTGCTGGAGCAAACCTTTATGGTCAGAACCTTTATGGGGTGCACCTTGATGATGCACAACTTGAAGGGGCAAACCTTGGGAGGGTGGTCATTAAGAGTGTGGCAAGCCTTAAAGGGGCAAGCCTTAAAGGGGCAAGCCTTGAAGGGGCAAGCCTTAAAGGGGTGAACCTTGAAGGGGCGAACCTTGAAGGGGCGAACCTTGAAGGGGCGAACCTTGAAGGGGTAAACCTCAAGGGTGTCACTTTGTCTGATAAATGAGCCTATTTTTGTGCGATAAATGGGCCTATATTTTGCGCGATAAATGAGCCTATCTATACATTGCCAATCACTAAACAATCTTTAGCAGCTTCAACAACTTCTTTAGTTATGCTACTCAGCTTATTGACATTCATGATGCGTTTTATCTGACTGAAAAGGCGATGGACAAGCCTGAAATTCCCGTTTGTGATTCTAATTATGGCTGCTACAGCTTCTGTATCAGAAAAATCCTTTCTGTGTAATTCGAGCCCGAGCTTTCTCCAGTGATGCTCCAAAATGAATAGCATCTCTTCTTTTCCTATTGGACGATATTCATGAGCAAAACCTATCCTCGAATACAATTGAGGATATCTTGTCAGACGTTTTTCCAGTCCAGGCATCCCAATCAGAATGATGCCCCAACCTCTTTCATCATATATAGCTCGCACTTGTTCAAAGGACTTTAACTGTAAACGATCCGCTTCATCAATGATTACAAGTATGCCCTGATCTTCCGTTGCGCTCGACTCTTCCCCTGATGCCTTCTTCTTCCCGTTGTGAAGAGAAGAAAATAGTTCGAATCGACAAGCTTCTAAATCCCTCTCTATTCGCCTTGCTGTGTTCCTAACAGGAGTAGTGTAGAATATGGATTGGGAAAATATAACTTGTCTGCTCATCTCAGCAACGTCTTTATCAGAGGTTTTCTTATTGAAAAACTTTTCAAAGCCATCTTGTTTGGAGTAATAGCTAGCAGAAAGCGTCTTCCCTACACCAGGAGTACCATGACAAATGCCAATATATTTCTCTCGATGACAGGCATTACAGAACTCTTCAAATCTACGATATTCCTTTGTTATGAGGAACTCAGATACAGCCATTGCCACATGTCTCAATCATTTTCATAGAGTTTAAGGTTGTGCCTTGGGGGCTGGGTTTTATTTTCACTTTCACTTTTTGGTTGGCCAGCTTGGTTGGTTCTTTCTCGGGGAACTTCTAATATTGTGTCTAATAAAGACTTTCTTTTCTCTATAGTTTCTCTGAGTTCACGTTTACGCCTCTGTCTGGCTTTAATAATCTCTTTTAAAGTGATAGTTTGACCAGCAAGTTCTTGACATACAGCACGACATAAAAATGAGCTTTTATAATAAATTCTGATCTCAGCTATGTCTCTAGGGTCATAGCGAATAGTAACTTCCTCACCTACATAAGCTGCTAGTGTTGGCTCAATATACAGAAAATTCTGAAAATGGATACCATCACGGTGAACCTTTCTGGAACGAGCAACCGTGAGCAAGAGCACGTCTAGTTGCTCTAGGGATTCAGGTAGCTGTGGAAGAAAACCATTACCAGTCCACCTTTCCAAGGGAGTCATGCCAATGCCACTGTGTGTCCTTTGATGGTATTCCTCTACAATGAATTTCTCAAACAGGGATGTGAATTCTTCTAGGGATAGTGTTCCTACTGAACTAGGTGCATTAGGTGGTGAATACCCTTGAAGATTCATTAGTAATAACTGGTCAACTGTCTGAAAAAATCTTTCTATACGTCCTTTTCCTCGGGGTTTATCTGGAGTTGAATGCTTAAGCTGGATTTTTAGATCAGCAGCAACCTGCTCAATGTGTTTGGACTTAAAATCCTTGCCGTTGTCAGAATAGAGTATGCTGGGAATGCCACATACCTGCCACTTAGGGCTGCTTTTCCTCCAAATTGCCTGCTTCAAAGACAAGGCTATATTAATGGCACAAGGAGTTTCAAAAGATAGATAGTATCCGCAAATGGCTCTACTGTAGTCATCTATGATTGTGGTTAACCAAGGTCTTCTCAACTGACCTTTTTCATCAACCAGAAGGATATCTAAAAGTGTATGGTCAGCTTGCCAAAGTTCATTAGGCACACTAGCTTCTCTGCGAAATACCAGTTCGTGTGTTTGATCGTATGCTTTGGTGCCTTCCTGTGCCAATTTAATTAGGGCTGGATCAATGTTTTTTACCACATCACGGACCACATAGTACGATGGTGCTTTAAGTTTTTTCTTTTCAGCAATTTCAGTGATCTTTCGATGAATGGAGGCAAGAGTTATTGGGGTTCTTCTTAAGACCAGAGCTTCTATTAGCTCTTCCAGTTCTTTGGTTAAAGAGTGCCTTGCATCTTTATCAGAACGTGGTTTTCTATCTAATCCAGCTAAACCTTTATCACGATAGACTTTAGCCCATCTTTTCAAAGTGCTTAAGCCTAGATTACGATGTTTCGCAATTTCAAAAAGGGATACTCTTCCTTCTAGATAAGGGAGAATGATTTTGTATCTTTCAAGTGCTGATTCTGTTTGCTGTTTACTCATAAGTGTCAAGTAACAAAAAATGATCGTTTTATTTAACTAATAATAATCCCGTCCTACAACTTTAAAAACCCTTTGGGTTCGGTTATATGAAGTGGTTATAATAATCAAAGTTACATAAAAGTATAACAGCATCCTTTAATTTAACTTTTAGTATGAAAATTGGATACGCACGAGTAAGTACTAAAGATCAACTTCTTGATCTTCAAATAAAGGCTCTCAAAAAAGAGGGCTGCAAACGGATTTACAGTGAACATATTGATGGGGCAAGGGTAGAGCGCACCGAACTCAAAAATATGATTAGCCAGCTTCGGGAAGGCGATACTGTTGTTGTCTGGAAGCTGGATCGTTTAGGAAGAAGTCTTCATGATTTAATTGCCCTAGTCTTTACATTTCAGGAGTTAGGTGTAGACTTCAAAAGCCTACAAGATAATGTTGATACGACTACACCAACAGGAAAACTCACCTTTCATTTGTTCGCAGCTCTGGCAGAGTTTGAGAAAGACATCATTAGCCAGAGAACAAAGGCAGGACTGGAAGCAGCTAGATTAAGGGGTCGAAAAGGTGGACGACCAAAGGGTCTTTCAAAACAGGCAAAAGATAAAGCAAGATTAGCAGAAAGTCTTTACAAAGAAAAGAACAGCTCGATCACTGAAATATGCGATCATCTTAATATTTCCAAACCTACCCTTTATAGATACCTTAGAAGTAGAGGTGTTTCCATAGGCACATAGTATGGCAGTTTTCGATAGGCCCATTTATCGCGCAAAAAACTGGCCCATTTATCAAACAAAGTGACACATAGAGTATTACAAGCTCAGTATCTGCAAGTACCATCTCTTCAGGCAATGCGTTTGCCCAAGTGACAAAAGTGGTGAACTCACCGCGATTCATCATATTAGTGCCAAGCTTATGCAGTAGTCTGATGACCTGCTCGAAGGCTTCAGCAACAAGATAATGACTGACTGCCTCATTATAGAAAGTGTTCTGTTCGTACCAGCTTGCAGCACATCTATTAAGAGATGCTAATTCCTGCGTACTCACAGTTTGACACAACCGCTGCCTAAGCAAATCTGCAAATAAGTGATGATAGCGGTACCATTGCCGTTCATTATCCAAAGGAATCAGAAAGAGATTGGCTGCATCAAGCTCTCCAAGCATTTCAGAAGCGTTAGCTTCCTCTGTTAGTACATCACAAAGAGGTGCACAAAAACGCTCGAGTACAGAGGTTTTTAACAGAAAGTTGTAGACATTTTCAGGCAAGGACTTAAGCACTTCATCTGTCAGGTAATCCAGCACAAAGCGATCATTACCCCTAAAAGAATTTACAAAACTTGTGGTGTCGCTCGAGCGCTGTAAAGAAAGTGTGGCAAGCTGAAGCCCGGCTGCCCAACCCTCAGTTTTTTCAGCAAGGATTTTTATGTCTTTATCAGTGAGTTTGATCTGGGCTTTTTGTAAGTAGCTCGAGGTAGTTCGTTCATCAAAACGTAGGTCATCCATGCGAATTTCTTGCATGATGCCTTTAGCACGCCAACGAGATAGCGGTAGGATGACCGGCGATATAAGTTGATTATTTGAGAATCAATTATCATATGGGTAATGAACCCATATAGTGAGCAAGTTGAAAAACATATGCAAAGGTATTATGAATCTTTATCTGAAAAAGATAGACGACGCTATGCTGCTGTAGAAGCGGAGAAGCTAGGTCATGGTGGAATAACATATGTCAGTCAGTTGCTAAAGTGTAGCCCTAATACCATAAAAATAGGATTAGCAGAGCTTGACGATGAGCAAATCTTGTCCCAAACTAGAATTCGCCAAGAAGGTGGAGGACGTAAGTCTGTCATTGAAAATAACCAAGAGCTTGAGTTAGCTTTCTTGCAAATTATTGATCAATATACTGCTGGCTCACCCATGGATCAAAAGATCAAATGGACCTATTTAAACCAGCGTGAATTAACTCAGTTTCTAAAAGAGCAAGGCTTTCAGATAAGTGAAAAACTGGTGGTTCAACTGCTTGAAAAACACAAATTTCGTAAACGTAAGGCAAAGAAAGTGATGAGTGCTAAGGAGTGCATAGATCGTGATGATCAATTCAAGAATATTGCTAAATTAAAAGAAGATTATCAAACTGCTAGACAACCAGTTATTAGCATGGACAGTAAAAAAAAGAGCCTATAGGTGCTTTGTATAGAAACGGTAAAGTGTATAGCCAACAAGCAATAAAAGTTTATGATCATGATTTCTACTCTTTGGCTGAGGCAATAGCTATTCCTCATGGCATTTATGATTTAAGGTATAATCTTGGCTACATAACCATTAATACCAGTCATGACACCAGCGAGTTTGCTTGTGACTGTGTTCGTTTATGGTGGCAAAATCACGCAATTAAACTCTATGCTCACAGCAAAAAATTGCTAATATTGTGTGACTGTGGAGGTAGCAATAATTCTCGACACTACATATTCAAAGAAGCACTACAAAATCTTGCCAATGACCTTGGTTTATCCATACGTATAGCACATTATCCACCCTATAGTTCCAAGTATAATCCTATAGAACATCGTTTATTCCCTCATGTAACTCGTGCTTGCCAAGGAGTTATACTAGATTCCGTGGAAATCCTCAAGATGCTTATATCTAGAACAGAAACTAAAACAGGACTTAAGGTTTTTGTAAATGTCATAGATAAGCACTATAAGAAAGGGCAAAAAGCTGATGAAAATTTCAAACAGGCAATGCCCATTGTTTTTGATGATTTTTTACCATCTTGGAATTACACTGCTGTTCCCCAATAATTTTGAAATGCTCAAGTTATTTCGCCGACGATCCTAAAGACGGGTCAACCCGACTGGTCATGATTAGATGCAGACTAGGTGGACTATGCTCAACAAGGAAAGTGAGCACTTTATCAATAGCAGTGTTTTCAATCAGATGATAGTCATCAAGCACCAGCACAAGGTATTTGTCACGTTTGGCGAGGTCATTAATGCACTCGGTCATTATGCTTTCTAACTTAACCTCAGTGTTAGAAAGTAAGGCTAGAGCACTATTACCTAGACTGCTCTCGGCTTGCTTTAACGCCCCAATAAAGTATTGAGCAAAGGTTTTTGCTTGACTGTCATTCTCATCGAGAGATAGCCACACTGCTTGTTGCTTGCTTTGCAACAAGCATTCACTTACTAAGCTTGTTTTGCCAAAACCAGCAGGGGCACTAATTAAGGTGTAAGGCTTGCTGAGGTTTTGCTCGAGCTTCTCTACCAATACCTGACGTGGCACATGTTCTGCACGTAAAGATGGAATAAAAAACTTGGTGGCTAAGAGGCTCATCTTTAATAAATAGTCTAAAGAACAAGCCAAGTAGGGTCAAAGGTGCTTGCTGTACTGAAAATGGCACCTATGCAAAAGAAAATGTGAATTTATATGTGCTTGTAGGGGTGGGTTTGAAACCAACCCCTACTTGGATATGACACTCTATATCTCACAAAAACTTATGACTACCTGCTATGCATTAAAAAATGGACATTTCATAGAGCACTTGCCTGCAAGGCGAATTATGCTTCACCCCCTAAATCCTCCCTTAGAGGAGGGGCTTGCAGATTCTCCCCTTTAAGGGCAGAGGGGTTCACCAAGCTGAGAAGCAAAACGCTCAAAACTAAACTGTTGGCAATATATAAAGAACTAGGTCACACTAGTTTTATACATCCTAATTTGCTTGGGAGGGTTTGAGCCGCTCAACTTTTATGATCGTCAAACCCAAATCCCGAATACGTTTTAGCAGGCCATGCAAAGCAGGCTGGTCAACCACTTCACCCTCCAGAACAGTTGTATTTTTACCCGCTGTAATCTTCATGTCTTCAAACCAACTTGTCCACGAGGGCTCGAGTTTACCCTCTAGATGAATTTGGTAAATCATCTTTATTTCCTAACTTTCCTTTAAATAAGCTTTATCATTAAGAATCAGTAAGCCTTCATCCCACATAAATGCTGTGTAGCGAGCTACAGTTCCATCATCATGTATGAGGGTAAGGGTAAAACCAGCAAGAGAGTAGCTGCCATTCTTTGAATTCTCGGCAATGCTAGTAGCTTCATTAAAGTTAGCATGGTTTGTGCTACTCGGGTTTCTGGCTCGAGCAGAAATCCCCACAAAACTATCCCAAGAGAAGCGTCCATTACCATCAAAACTAATATCTGTGGTGTTGGCAAAAGTTACCTGATTATCAAACGGAGGACCAATCACACTGCCTTTAACCGACTTAAAGTGTCCTGCCCTTAATGGCACGGGGTTAATCAGCTCGTAGCCATTCCCGTTGGTACAGGACCACTTGCTACCTTTTTTAGTAAGAACACGCTGAGGTTTACTGCTATTTAAAAAGTTTAGCTCGAGCCTGTCAGGGTATTCGGCATAGGTGCCTACAGCATTAGGATCTAGTGCTAAAAGGTCAGAGCGGCTAAAGTCAATAAGGCCACCTTTGGGCAAACCATCAAATGCTGTGCCATCATTAAATAAAACAAAAAATTTGTTTTTTAGATCAATACCGCCTAGTGTCATTTGTGCAACCACACAGCCATAAAGGCGACCTGAAAAATTTCCTGCTGTAGTTGCTTTAGGTACAGTGTCTACTTGAGCCACGCTGTTCGTAATGCTAGTAAGTAAAGCGGGGGCTTGTAGGACATCAAAAGTTGTTACCTCTGCAAGCAGAAGTCCTGTCACAGTGGCATTACGATGAATGTCTGGGTCAATCACAATGGCAAACTTGAGCGACAAGTCAAGCATTTCTGCAATCACTAGTTTTCCTTCACCTGTATCCGAAGGATAGCTCTGCAAAATCGTTACAGGGGAAGGCATCTGTGCAAATATGTCTGTAATAAAGTCATCTGCATTCAAACCTGCAACATACTCCCTAATGGAAACCTGAATACGTGGTGATGTGTTTGAGCTACTGTTTTGCAACATCACTAAAGCACCTGTGTCATCACTAAGTTGCCAAGCTGGTGGTACACCTAGAGAGTAATTGCCATAAGTAAAGGGCTCGAGTTGAGTTTGGACAAAACCCAAGCTGCTCAAAAAGACTAGCAGAAAAAGATACGTTTTCGTTACATTTATCTTTCCCATAGTTCACTGCTCCTACTAAGATTAAATGGCTGGGCCATAGCCTGAGCCACTTGAAACTTTAGAGGTTATTGAGGTGAAATGTCATCACCCAAAAGTAGTGAGTGCTTAATCTGGTGCTTGCAAGGAAAACCTTTTTACCTAAGAGCTTTCAGAGGCAAAATCTTCCTCAAAATCATTTTGCTCTATATAAAACAAGGAAAGGTAAGCTCGAGACAAATCTATAGAGCTTCTACCAGTTTTAGATGTGTAGAACTCACATAGCTGTTCATATCTCAAGCCCCTTCTTCTTAACTCCTTTTTCCCTTCGGCTAATAGTCTGTCTAAAGTAGATAAATCCAACTCTGAAACGTATATCTGAAGAATTTTGGCTTTAGCTTCCCTTGCTGTTTCATTGCTACCTACTACAAGGGCCTTTAGCAATTCTAAGTTGTGTTTGATATTTGAAAGTCCTACTGACATCATGCTGCCTCCAGATTTTTTATGAGTTTGATGTTTGTTTTAATAATGTTGAACATAACGTTTAAAGTTTCCTTTTTACTTGCAGCCATACCATTAATAATACTTACTCCTTTGTAGATAACAAAAAATCAAAAACAGTTGTCTATCTTTCTAATTGATAGTTTCATTGTTTTGCCTTTCCTTTCAGTAGTTCAATAACACTTTCGTACCACTTGATACTTCTAACGGGTGTACCATCACTATGTTTCCTACCAGTATCAACATAAATAGCGTGCTGCTTGCCTTCTTCAGTTAGTTCCCAAAACTTCTTAATCACGTTACCCTTGCCTACATAAGATGTCTGCACTTGCAGACCTAGTTCTTCAAGCATTTTGTTGATCTTTATGGAAGAAAGGCCACCTAACCTCTCCCCTATTTGTTTAGGAATCAGCAAAACTTCTTGTGTTTTCAGAAAATGGGCTACTTCCATTAACTCTAATAAATCCATGCCTGTGATCTTCCTAGTGGCTAGGTTTGCTGAGAGGGCTAGCTGATTGCCTTTAAAACCTGCTAACGTACCTATGCTGTGGAAAAACTTGAATATAGAGGTTGCTGTCTCTACTTCTGTGGATTGTTGAGATAGTTGTCTGGGCTGTTGACCTACAAATTCACCTCTGTGGAACTTCTGCATTACTTTAGCTACTAAGACTGCATATTTAGGGCTTAACCATTGAGCTAGGTTCACTGCAATTAGCTCGTGCACCCATGTACCTTGTTCTTGAGGTAAGCCTCCTTGTTTTACTTGTACTAGAGTGGTTATGGGAATTTCCATAACGGAAAGTAGCTCGTTTAGGAGGGCTTTAGTAGTCTTTAATCTGAAGTAATCAGCAAATAATTTATTAGCTTGTTTACACAAGGCAGTTGCATTGATATAACCGTCTTGCCTAACTATTATTTCTACACCGCTTTCGTTGAAAAAGCTTATACCACTCATAATTTATGTTCCTAGATACTTATTAACGAGTCTAGTGGCCCAAATAGTGCTTGCAGTGTTTGTGGCATTGCTTGTTTAATTGTAGTAAATACTGTGCTAGAATTTATCATTCTAATTCTCCTTTCAGGAAGTCTTCAGATATCAAAGATCCTTAGGTGTCCAAACTCGAGGACTCTTTGATATTCAGATAATACAGGATTTAGTTATATTTGTCAATCCTATACTTGACTCAATGGATTAACTAGGCAAATATGGTACTGTATGATAGTTACTGTGAATGACCAAATACGACAAACGGTCAGATTTGAATTAATCAAACAAAAAGTCAAACAAGTTGATTTGGCTGAAAGAATCGGTGTTTTCTAAGCAATATGTTAATGAACTTATGCTTGGTAAATCCGGAGGTATATCAGAAACTTGGCAAAAAATCCTTGATGAACTTAACCTCGAGTTAATCACTGTTCCCAAAGAAAAGATTAGTGATGTTAAAAGGGCATTGGTTGACTAATAAATCAATAAAAAAGCTCATTATACTTTGTGCTTGTATTAGGCTTCTTGTTTTACCTTTGCTAGACCCATTATGGGAATTCCCATAACGAAAAAGAGACTGTTTAACGTCTTGTGTACTCCTAGGCCAAATCGTAATTGCTTTGCTTTTTAGAACTCAAGGTAAACTAGCAGAGTAAATCACTGCAGGAATTACTTAGCAATGGTCAAATTAAGTGCAGGGTTGCTTTTAGAGGAATGTATCTAGAAGTATAAATCACTTCCCGCGGCTGTCAAACAAGTTAAGGAGAAATAAATGGGAGCATGGGGAATAAAAACTTTTGAAAACGATACTTCATTAGACTGGCTATATGAGCTAGAAGAATCTACTGATTTATCAATTGTTGAGTCAACATTAAGTGAAGCTGATTCAGACTACATTGAAGCTTCAGAAGGTTGTAACATCTTGGCTGTGGCTGAAGTCATCCTAGCTCTACAAGGCAAAGCTAGGCTGGATTTGCCTGAAGAAGCAGAGAAATGGGTCTCAGAAAACAAAAATCTTGATGCCACTCATTTGAATGTAAAGGCTGCAGAAGCAGTTAACAAAATTTTGTCTGACGCTTCTGAACTTAATGAACTTTGGCAGGAAGCTGAAGAAAATTATCAGGCATGGGTAGAAGATGTTACACAAATTAAAATGGCACTACTAAATAGCTAAGGCTGCATTTTAGCTTAAAATGTTGGGATTCTTTGAAAAGTTTCTCCACTAAGGTGTATTTGAAAGCTAATTTATTTTCAGTTTTTTTGACACAAAAATTCGCTTTCATTTACCCAATAGTTTGGGTAAATGTTGGGATTGGGAAATCTTTGTTGGGCTCGAGTTAAGCTAAAACCTTATGCTAATCTAATATCATGACTAAAGTTGCTGCCCTTGTGAAAGAACTAGAACAAATCCCAGAGCCCCTAATTGATGAGGTCATCAATTTTGTGCAGTTTGTAAAATACAAACATTCTGAAGCCCTAGAAAACGCTCTCTTAAGCGAAAAAAGTTTGGCAAAAGATTGGTTAACCGAAGAAGAGGACAAGGCTTGGCAAGATTTATAGCAGGTGATGTTGTTGTTCCATTTCCCTTTTCTGATTTAAGTCAAACACGAAGACGTCCAGCACTCATTGTCACATCTCTACAGGGTAGTCATAAAACCACCACCAGAGGTGGTGGCTTGTTTTGTTAACCCCTAGAAGGGGTATCGGACGCTAGTGCCCGATACTACTCAAATAGGCTCCTCTGTTGTGCCTCTAATGCTCTTTCCTTCTGCTCTTGCCAACGTATATACTTCCTTATCTTTTGTTCATCTAACCCTACTGTGCTTACACAATATCCTCTACTCCATAAGCTCTTTTGCGGATATCCTCTTAACTTCCTTCCATACATCTTTAGCATGTTTATTGCTGACTTTCCCTTGATAAAGCCCATTATCCCTGACACGGAATATTTTGGTGGGATTGATACCAACATGTGTACATGATCCTTTCTTATGTTCAGTTCTAACACCTCTACTCTATCTTTTTCTCTACACAACTTGTATATTATCTGCTTCAAGGATTCCTCTACTCCATCCTTCAGCACTCTAAAACGATACTTTGGACAAAAAACTACGTGATACTCACAACTGTAAATTGAGTGTGACAACTTTTTGTATCTGCTATTCTTGGGCATGTATTTCCCTTTCTTTAACCTTCTAGGGAAATACATCATTGCTTAACTAGTAGAACTTTTTACTAGACCACTACCAGAGGTAGTGGTTTCCACCAATGATAATGATCTAATCCTTTGCCAAATCACTACGCAAACAAGGCAAGACAACTATTCTATTCCCTTAGAAATACAAGACTTTACTTTGGGTCAACTAAAAAACAGTCGTTACCTTCCTTACAATCGTGCTTTGGTTGAGCGTGCACGTGAACTCCGTAAAAATATGACACAATTGTGGAACAAGTACCTACGTTATTTACCTGCTCGAGTTCTTCGCCAGCGACCAATTGATAATTTTATTCAACTTAAGGCATCACCAAAAATGTATCTAATGTACTTTGACGAGAATAAAGTTTCTCTGGAAAACCCGTACTTTTGTGCTAAGTTGTCACTTTGCACAATAAACGGCACTATTTTTTGTGAGATAAATGGCACTCTACTACATCTATCATTCTGCCAGATGTTCCTATTAATTGTGTTGCCATACTTGTCACAGCATCAAAGTATGGTAAATAAGATATATTTCTTACAATTTCAGGCGTAATGGAAAAAATGTGATGCTGATTGTGTCTTGTAAAAGATCAATTCAGCGGTTTTTTTGCTTTTGATGTTTGATCGATCTCAAAACTAAACCGAGTGATAGATACGGCCTGTTCTAGTCCAATTTCAGTACAAGGTAAGATAGACCCGCACAAGAAATACACATATTATTCCAACTATGGATAGCGTTCTTAATATGATACATAGCTCCAGTTTTTATGAGTTTGCAGCGCTTTTAATTTTAGCAGCGTTGGCAGGCGCTTTTGGTATGGTTTTGCGCCAGCCCCTTATTATCGCTTTTATTGTTATTGGTATTTTGGCCGGGCCATCTGCTTTGGGAGTTGTGCGTTCCGGCGATGAAATAGCTCTTCTGGCGAAACTCGGCATTGCAATCCTGCTTTTCATCGTCGGGCTGAAGCTAGACCTCAAGTTAATTCGCGGCTTGGGAAAAGTGGCGGTACTTATAGGGTTAGGGCAGATTTTTTTGACAGTAGCTTTGGGCGCTGGCCTGAGCTTTCTACTGGGATTTTCTCTGCAAATCGCCTTTTTAACTGGGGTTGCGCTAGCTTTTTCCAGCACCATTATCATTATTAAAATTTTATCGGACAAACGCGAAATTAACTCCCTGCACGGTCGTATCGCACTCGGTGTCCTGATCGTTCAGGATTTGGTTGTGGTGTTTTCCATGATTGTGATGGCGGCCTTTAGCTCCGTTGGGACAGACGGAGCTCAGACAGGGCTTATGGTCGCCCTTTTTGAAGTAGTGGTGTATACAGCCATTTTATTAGCGACCTTGGCCTTGTTTATGCGCTTTGTGGCGCTAAAAGTGGTCAGTTTTATGGCACGCAATCAGGAATTACTTCTTTTTTTTGCTATTTCTTGGGCCGTAATGCTGGCGGCTCTGTGTGATATTATGGGGTTGAGCAAGGAGCTTGGTGGTTTGCTGGCAGGGGTTTCTTTGGCCTCCACACCTTTTCGGGAAGCCATTATTTCGCGCCTTTCTTCCTTGCGGGATTTCCTTTTGCTGTTTTTCTTTATATCCTTGGGAACGCAACTGGATTTAAGCTATCTGGACGATGTTCTTATTCCAGCTCTAGTTCTTTCTCTCTTTATACTGATCTTTAAACCTCTTATTATCATGAGCCTGTGTGGCTTTCTGGGCTACCGAAAACGCACTGGGTTTATGGCCGGGTTGTCTCTGGCGCAAATCAGCGAGTTTTCACTGATCTTTGCCGCCATGGCTCTTAATGTAGGCTTTTTAACGCAAGACGTTTTAGGACTTATTACTCTTGTAGGACTTATAACAATTATCATTTCCACCTACTTGATTTCATTGTCCCAAATGCTCTACACATGGGCAGAGCCTGCTCTGGGCTTTTTTGAAAGGAAAAGCAGTTATAAAGAAGGGGAAAATGACACCACCCAAACCAAGAAAGCCTACGATATCATCCTGTTTGGGCTGGGACGCTACGGGCAAGCGATGGCCGAGAGGTTTCTTGAAAGCGGTAAAACAGTGCTAGCCGTTGATTTTAATCCGGAGGAAGTCAAAAGTTGGCGGCTAAGAGGTTACGATGCTATGTATGGCGATGCCAATGATCCAGAGTTTTTTCATGCATTGCCCTTAAAAAAAACACAGTGGGTTGTGTCAGCACTCCCACAGCATAACACTGGTCTGACCCATGAGGATCCTCAGCTGGTCATTTTGCACTCTTTAAAAGATTGCAACTTTAAAGGACATGTTGCCGTGGCATGCCATACGCAGAAAAGCGTAGAGCGCTTCCAATCTCTTGAAGTCAGCAAAATATTTTTCCCTTATCAGGACGCCGCTCAGCAGGCGGTCGAAATGGTCCTCAGCCCTGATGAAAAAGTAACAAGAAACAAAACAGAAAAGCCAACTATAAGCTAAGGTTGCAGCAGCAGTTAAAAAAATTCTGTCCGATGCTTCTGAACTTAATGAACTTTGGCAGGAAGCTGAAGAAAACTATCAAGCATGGGTAGAAGATGTTACACAAATTAAAATGGCATTATTAAGTAGCTAAGACTGTGCTGTACAGTATAATTGATACCTTTCACAAAACTCCTCACCTGATGACCGTAAAGCTGTTTTTTATTTGTTTTGTAAAAGCAAAGAGGGAAATAAGTTTGTAGTAGTGGTCACTTAAAATTTACAAAATGCCTTTTGGTAAGCAATTACTTTTTTCTTAGAGGAAACCATAGAAATGTCCAGAAATTCTTTTGATCAATACCTTGCAGACCAATCCTTTTTGGTATGACACGCTTGCTGGTATCAAATAACGTATCCCACCAAGAGAAAATGACACCATAGTTTGAGTCGTGTTCATCCTGAATGTCTGAGTGGTGTACGCGGTGTATATACGGAGAGATAATAATTGCTTCAACTATACGGCGAGCTCGAGGTGACAGCTCAATATTGGCGTGATGAAACATGGCAAAAGCAGTCAAAAAGAATTCACTTAACACAAACACCCACAATGGTATACCTAATATGATCAAAAGACCTGCTTTCCAGACCGCCGAGAGTAGGATCTCTCCTATGTGGAAACGTAGTGCACTGGTTGCATTGAGGTATTGTTCTGAGTGGTGACATTTATGAAAAGCCCACAAAAAAGGAATTTTATGACTCAACAGGTGCCACAACCAAATTCCAAAATCTAAGAGAAGAATGCCCAATATTCCCTGTACCCAGATTGGCAAGGTTGCAAAATAACTTGCACTTGGCGAATACAGCAATACAAGGGCAAACACAGCACTAATTTGTAAGGCAATAGTAATTACATTATTAAATCCAAAGACCATTAGATTAGTAAAGTAAGATTGTTTCTTGGTTTCCACTCTGTATTCTCGAGCTGGGAATAATAGTTCTAATGCCACTAGCAGTAGTGTTAAAAAGACAGTAATACCAACAAAGATAAGTTTAATTTCCGACATAGCTATAGCAATATACTAAAAACTAATTTCTCCAACATCAATAATGTCTTGTGTATTCTCCAACCGAATCGTAATTGCCTTATGCTTTTCATCCTCCCGACCATAATTTGAGTAAATGTCTAATTGAAGTGTTACAGGACCAGTTAACTCAGGGGACTGACTACCAAAGTAATTAGCTTGAATTGTATAAGTTCCACCCAGTGCTTTTCTTAGCAGATATTCTTCAGGGCCATAGCCTTGTGTAAAATCTCTAGAAACTAAACCACCTATTTGTGTGCGGTTATTGCCATAATACGCTTTCTCACCACTAGGTTCATTAACCCAAAGATCCATATCAGTAAGATCTGCATCCCATGTCATGACAATGCGAATATCCAAATCTAGTAACTTGATTAAGCGTTTGTCTATATTGAACTTGTTGATGCCAGCTTCCTTAGCCTTGGGTATAATATGGTTAAGTTCCATCAGTGCAATTAATTCTATCTCATCAAAGCGCTCCCAATCTTTTAGCACTACTTTATAGAGCAAGTCTATGGCAGGTTTATATCGCTCTAATTGTTCCAAAACCAAGGCTAAGTCTCTATAAGATTGTGGTTCTTCTGGCCTAAGCCTTAATACCTCTTCAAATAACAAGCGACTTAGTGCTAACTTTCCAGCCTGCTTTAAGCGGTGGGCTGCCACTCGTAACAAAGCTGGATTTTCCAACTCTAATTCAGTGATATTAGATAGGATTTGCAGAGCTATAGCTTTATTATCTTCACGGAAAAAGAACTCGGCACAATCAAGATAGAAAGCAGGAGATGTACTGTATTCTTCACGCTGCTCAAAATAAACATTAATGCGTTCTTTACGCTTAGCTGCTTTTAGCTTAGTCAAGTAAGGAGTATTAGGATCCCAAGCCTTAATGGTAATATCACCAAGACTCTCACTCTGTAAATCTTCCTTCTTTTCTCTATTTGCAAAGCCATCAGATGGACTTTCATCCATTGCTGTTGCCATTCCCTCTGCCATCTCCATTTGTTCGCTAGCAGAAGACTCAAAATCTTCATTGCCTTCCACAAACTCTTCAACTTCCTCTTCACTTACTGGAGAATCCATCAGGGCAGATGGTGGTTCTGCAGGTGAGAGGGCTGCATCTTCAGAGGCTCCACCTAAAGAATGCTGTTGTAACTCGAGTTTTTTATGGTATTTAGAGTAATCAGTTTCCCACCAAGTAATTCGCTCATTCCAAAGAGATACCATCTGTTCTATTTTGTCGTTTTTGCTTTTCTTTGCCTGTTTTTGTTGCTCTTTTACACGTTCATTATAGGCAACTTGCATTTCAGGAAGTGATGCTGGTGGCATTACCTGATGTTCAACGTATTGATCCAAAGTTTCTAATACAAGAAAAGAGGTTCCGGGTGTTACTAATCCATACTCCTTTCCTATAGACACCAAGGCCTCCTCGTTCTTTGAGTCAAAAATTAAAAGTTCATTGATCTTTTGCTGCGCCCAATAAGTTTGTAACAGACTCCCTTGGCTAGCATCTTCTTGTTTTATGCTATAGCTTATTTCATTCTGCCTATGGCCAGCTGTGCCATAATGAAGAGTGATACTGGCTTCCTCACTTTCGAGTTTGCCTACCAACGCAAAACGTTTCTCAACTGCTTGTGTTGTTGATGGATAAGTATCAATAACTTGCCCATTATTAGTAGTAACGCTCAAAAATGAATAAGGGGAAACACCTATGCCACTTATAACATCTTCGTCCTCTAATTTAGCTAAATTAAAATAACGCCCACCATTTTTTGCTGCCAAATGATGAAGATAAGGGTGATTAGTAATACTTTCTCCAGAGAGAATATAAATTGGAGCACCTAAACTCTTTGGTGTATCCTTTCCAAAATTTGAAAGCCCATCAGAAAACAATAAGTACAGATCTGGAGTACTTCTACTATTATCTACAGCACCAATTTGGGTACCACCATCATAACGTATCGCACTCAGAGTAGTTATCAGAGATTCAATATTGTTCTCTTGAATAGTGAATATTTGTTCATCTGACAATGTATTCCTTAAAATACTCAAATTAACCTGTACAGATAGCTCTTCGTTTTCAGCAAACAAAGAAGAAAAATACCCTCTCAAAATTTGAAATTCTCGTTCATGATTAGCATCTTTTCGTGATCCTGATGCGTCCCAAATAATAGAAATAGTTTCAGGAATGATATGCTGAGATAAATCGGTTTGTTTTTTAGGGACATCATTTATATAGAAATAATACTGACCATCGTCAGCTAGCTCTACTGAAACAGGTTGTTTATCTACAGAAGGAACAGCAATAGAGAGGTCTTCTGTTAGAGACACATCAGTCAAACTAGCCTGTGCAACATAGCTATCACTCCACTTTGAAAAACTAAAATTAGCTAAACCTTCTTTGACAATTGGCGTAGATTCTGACTTGACTACTTCAACCCTAATATCAAATTGCTTTAAAGGATCTTGAAAATTAAGAGGTAATAAGTAGTGTGTACCCTGCTCACTACAGTAAAGATTACTAATATAGCGAACCATGACAGTTCGGCTACCCTTAGCTGTAATAGGAAATACCCGTGTTTTGTAATTATTTCCTTTGGTGTATTCAACTAATCCGGGATCAATACCTTTACGAACTTCTTTTTCAAAGACTTGCCTAGCCTTGTCTTTTCTTATAATAGAGCCATCTACCATTACTCCATTAATATCTAAGGCATAGCCACTTACAAGGGAACCTTCGGGTAAAGGGAAGTACAAGTCACCAGCTAAATTACGATCATTCGGATTATAGAAAGTCATAATCATTTTAGTTTCAGCTATATCGTTGTGGATACGTACATCCACATCTAGCTTTGTTAACTCCATAGGTTCTAGAGTGCTGTCTACAGGGATCATTGTTGGTGGTAAGATGTCTGTCAATGTAGGCTCAGGCTGCTCGATATCTTGAGCGTTTCCCTGAAAACCAACTGTAAGTAGTAATAAAATTATGACCAAATAACGCATATTCATACCTCTATATTAATTCTTACACAATACCTTTACTAAAGTGAGTCAGATTACAAACTCACTCTAAAGGCTTCCCAAAAATCTTTTTCAGTTTAATAAAGTAAAAATTAGGCCAGTCAGGTTTGTTGTAAGGTGTTTCAGTTTGATTTAGGTTTTTTCTGACTTATCTTTGAACATATTTTGCCTTTGCATTTTCTCGAGCTTGCACAAAGAGTAAAGTTTTGAATCCAGCTTAGTAATAATGTGAATAAGACTTTAAAAGAATCTTTTATAGGTTTAAAATGAGAGCCTTTATTGTCATCATAATAAATAGTTTTAATTGGCACTTGGAAGAATGAGAATCCTAGACTATGTGCTAGCAAAAGATAACCTAATTCAAATTCATAGCCATTAGATTTTAGAGCTAGTGCTTTAATGATTATTGCTTTAGGGAAAGCACGCAAGCCAGTCTGACAATCTTTTAGGTTCAACCCAGCTAAGTTTCTTAGTAACCACTTAATAACAAGATTACCTAATTTACTTCTTAAAGGGATATCTTCTTTAAAACCCCTAACACCAAGAATAAACATATCTTTGTTTTGAGTAGCTGTATGGGCAACATAAAGTATATCAGCAACACTGTGCTGACCATCTGAATCACATGTTAAAATCGTATCAATCTCAGGTAATTTTTCTAGAATAAACTTAAACCCTGTTTTTAGGGCAGCCCCTTTGCCTAAATTGGTGTTATGGCACAGTAACGTTAAAGAAGGAATCTTACCTAAAGTATTGAAAAGCTCTTTATCTCTAGAGCCATCATCTACTACTATAATATTATCAAATCCACTTTTGACAAGATCTATTATAAAACTGACTAATGTGCTAGGGGGATTATAAGCAGGAATAAGCAAAACAATGTGATTAAACTGAGATTTATAGGACTGATTCAAAAACTGAAGCACCTTACTACCTAACAAGGTTGAAATTTAAAAGTTTTATGCACTAAATGTTCATTGGGTGCTAAATGCTTTGTAACAGGCTGTAAGCAAAGCAGCATCTTTCTTGAGTTTATAAGTGCTATAAGCATACTTATTAGGAGGTGAAGCAATCCTATCTAAAATGTTGCATTTTATAGCTACCCTCCTTAATATACGTGAAGCAGGACCATAAGCTACGTAATTGCCGGCATCAAACAAATAGTCTGGTTGATGGTGTTGTATTTCTGACAGTAGTTTCTCTTCATCATAAAGAGATGGCCTTCCATTGTATTGGGGGCGAATAACAGTGTTATGACCGTAAAAAACACCATACAGGTAGTTACTAGGAGCCCAAATAACTTTCTGAGGTTGATTATAAAGCTGAGAGAAAACCGTACTAGCATCATCTCCAAAATACTTATAAATAGTGTTTTTGCCGCCTATATAGAGATTAAATCCCTTGCCATACTCCTCTTTTGATTTTCCAATATTTTGTAAGGAAGCAAATAATATTAGAAGAGTAAGTAGGCTATATACAATAAGTTTATATTTATGAAAACGAAGATTCACAGTTCTATAAAGCTTTAAAGATGAAATGGAAGCATAATCATTGGCTGCCAAAATAAGTGCAGCTAAGAAAGCAATATGGATACCTAGTCTAAAGCTATAAGCACCAAAAAGAAACCATAGTACTAGAGAGGGTAGTAGTAAAAATAAGAATAAATCTATATGTCGCCTAGATTTTATGGCGCTAAAAAGACTAACTATAAGCAAAGCTGCGAATAGAGGTTTATTCCACAAATAAAGTTTCCCTGAGTGAAGGAGTTGCTCAATAACTTGCCTATCATTTTGCGAGCTCTTTATAACTCCGCGATTACTATAGAAATTTTGTCCTTCCCCATAAATCCACAAAAGAGCTACCAGTATAAGTAAAACGCTAGCTATAATCATAATATTAGGCAATTTTTTTCTTAGTACATTACCAAGTGATAGTACTGGAAAAGCAAAAAGCGCCCAAATCAAAGCAGGTTGCTTAGTGTATAGGGCTACTATGCCGCTGATTACACTAAGCCATAAAAAAGTGAGTTTTTTTTGCCGCTGATACATAATAAAGCAATAAACAGAAGCCATAATAGCCGAGGTCATAAGCGGATCAGCAAGGCCATCATCAAGATAAGCCCCTAACCCTAAAATTAAAAGTAAAACTAAAAGCATTAAGTAATTAACTGTATTAGCAAAAGTGTTTTTAGAAACAAGGCCTATAAACATAAACAAACAAAATGGAAAGATTGCTAATGAGGCTTTGACTGGCAACTGTAATTCAATACTCCCTAAAAGCTTATAGGCGTATGCTAAAAGAATAGGTAATCCCTGAGGGTAAGGACTTTTTGTATAATAATAATCAGGTTCTTCCCCTAGGTAATGCTGTACAGCCCACATGTTCCAGCTATATATTTCATCGTGTGCATCAAAAGAGTGTGTGCCTAGGCTCGAGGAAAAGTACAAGAAGAGAAGCAAACCTAGAGCAAAGATAAATCTTTGGGGTTTGGGCCAATCAAAAGACCATTTTCGAAAGGACTTAAGTCTAAAGATAGCTACTATGAGACTCACTCCTGATATAAGCAACACACTCCCGTGACTAAATAAGCCCAGCAAAGATAATAGTTTTTGTAATAAAATAACAATAGCAATACTAACAAAAGGTATGACGATGCTTGTACGGGAAGACAGTAAAAGCTTTGGCCATACTGCTAGTGCAGGTACAATATATACTAGGCTTAAAAGACTTAGAAGGTAAATGAAGTACATGGCTAAAAGGTGTTTTGAAAATATTTATTAGTTCAAGACATTGAAAACAAAGAGCTGATTTTCATTTTACCCACTTCCCCAAAGAAGAATTGTGTTACCTATCAAAGCTTGACTGGTATAGCGCAGGCTTATCTCTTTGCTGATTAGTAAATCACCACTATGGCGATCAAAAACCATATCATAGCCATAATCATCTAGCCAAAAGACAAAATCGCCTATTGGGTAAACCCAAGCAGGATAAAATGTAGATGAAATTCTCCATTGGTACAATTGATACCAATCATCCCCTACAATTTCTTTACGAAAAGCATTAAGATAGCGCTTTCGTTCGCCTGTATTTAAGTTGAGGCTGTGCAACGCATAATCCTTATCTGAAACACTTGGGTTAATTATAACCTTATCGTCATTATCATCAACTAGAAGAAAAGGAGGGAAGTTAAAATAAACTATCGGCTCTGCATCAAAGGGAAAAATACTCTCAAAACCATGTTGTAAATGAGTGCCATTTGGCAGCTCGAGCCACCAAAAGCTTAGCTGTTGCTCGCCACATAGCCAATGCCATCCCTCCTACAAACAAAGCAAAACCTAGCGCTAATGCAAGACGGCCTACAAATGGCAGGGGATCATCCTGATGAGCCACTGCCTCCTCGATTGCAAAGGCAAAGGCAATTACGCCAGAGCACTACAAAGTGGAGTAGGCTGAATACATCTCTGGCAAATCTTGCTCGAGCAACCCCCTGAACTAAAGTCATAGCATGTTCCAAAGCAGGCTTTAATCGTGGGAAATAACTCCACCACAATCCACAAGTAATAGCAACAGCGAGAATTGCAACACCAATAAGATTACTTGTCCAAACTTCACCAGTAACCCCAAGTGAATTGAGTCCAAGCCCACCATACTAACCAAAACACAAGTACTGCTTGACCCACGCTAGTCCAATTAAATCCTTCATGGAGTAAACCAACAACTTGGGTCACTGAAAAGACAAAAATAAGATCAAAGAAAAGTTCTATAAAAGTTGCACCCTGATCTTCAGATGAGGTAATAGATTGGCGGTTTGTAGATTAGTTTGTCATAAGTTGAACTTTAACTTAGAAAAGTAGCACTAGGAAACTGATTTAAGGGTGGGGTTTTGACTGTACTATGGGTTCTGAGAATAACATCTAAAATAAGGGACATTATTAAAGGCTTTGCAGGACACGAACAAAGTGCGATTTGATTTTGCCAATGAATAAAGTGATATACTATTTAATGTCTCTAAATAGAGCTGCATGAGGATACTACAATTTACTTGAATTTAATTCTGGGATTTATACATAAATTATAAATAGGTTGGTGAAGCATTCTCCACAGCCAGTATTTAGTAATGGTTATAATGCTGTCCATTGCGCCGTTTTCAGTAGTAACTCAGAGGACTCGAGTAAGCTCAAACCCTTGAAATTAACCTTTAAGGAGAACGATTAAATGGAACGAATCAATCTTAGAATAGCTTTTCGTTTAAGCACACTTCTATTAGTAGCATTTGTACTACTTAGTGCTATGCATACTTTTGCTTGGAAACCAACCACCCACGTTTACTTAGCTGAACAAGCCCTAGAAGATGCTCTTGATAATGGCAAAGTAACTATAAACCGAGTTAACTACACAACTGGAGAAGTCATAGAGATTATAGGTGAATATGCTGTTGATGCAAATATTCTTAGTGCTTTACAAAATAATTTAGCTCAATACCGTGCAGGTGTTTTAGGACCAGATGCCTATCCTGATATTCTAACAGGACAGCAGGTTATCCATCCAGTAAACCCCAATGATTGGCTTGAGTATCTGTGGCGTGAAGCAGGTAGTGATTCAGGTGCAATTAAAGCTTTTACACTTGGCTACATCACCCACGCAGCTGGTGATATGTACGGTCATACCTTCATAAATAATTTTACAGGTGGTCCTTTTGAAATAAAACCGCCAAAAGGACCAGCCAATGCCATTAAGCATATTTTGCTCGAGGGTTATGTTGATAAACGCTTAGATGCTAGCGCACTATCTGGAAATTTTTTCAATGCAAGCATTTCGGGTGTTGACAATTTTATTTATAGAACAATGGTAAATGCTAAACCCGGTTCTTATTTAAGCAATAACCTACTGCAAGAAGGTAGTGAAGGAACAGATTTTTCTATTCCAAGAATTTACTCAACTTTAAGAGCAGGGCTGCAAAAAGATATTGATGCATACTATGCGAAAAAAGCTGATTATGACAGACGTTATAATAACTGCTCTCTTACAGATTTTTCATGCAGCAAGGTATTAATAGAGGGTGAGAAAATTGCCTATGTGGCAGCAAATGGTCTTATAGTAACTTATAAAGAAGCCTGGCGAGATGATATAGATGAAGGTCTGCGTACTTGGCCACACGTTAGCCATGAGGTTGCAAAAGCACTTTTCTTTAACCCCTTAAGAAAAGCAAATATTCAAAGAGCAGAAGACATTCTTAAAGATTATGCCCTTATAAATTTAACATCTATGTCTGGTGCTCCAGATTTTGTTGGTATTAGCATAAATGCTATTGGCCATGTGATTGATGCCATAATTCCTGATTTTTTATTAGAGCCTATTCGTAAACTCAAAGAAGATTTACTAAATACCTTATTAGAAGAAGCCATAGGTATAAACAAAGAGGATTTAAAAAAGTACTTGACTAACCCAGAAATATATTTTGACGAAGTTATGTCTGTTGGTAGTGGCGAAAGAATTACGCTAGCAAGTTTTAATAGGGATTACCTAAAGATTAGTGATAGTGGCTATAACAATCCTAGAGAATCTTTTGATTATAGAAATGTTCCAGCAGCCTATAATACTGTTACCATCAATAAGTTAATGATGCTTAGTCAAAGTGGTGTCAACCAACTCTTAAGTGATCTGGGCAGTTCTCAGAGTTTGAACAAAGGTAACGTTATGCTTGGTTTTATTCAATCGCTTGATGGTGATAATCAGTGGAAGATGGGTATGAGTTTAGCAGGTGATTGTGCTACCTACACCCAGATTTTTGCATTACAAGCAGGAGAAAAATCTCCTTGTCCTACTAACATTAGTATTACACCAGAACCCACTATAGTAGCAATTGAAGCAGGGCCCATATGGGATCAGGCTGATGCAGAAGCAAAGTGTCCTGTTCTTGCTCAAAAAGAAGGTGGAACATGGACAGGACAATGGTGGACAACGGTATGGGGTGAAATGTCCGTTTGCCAGATTAAACTAACAACCAGTACTACAATAGAGCCTACAGTAGTAGCAATTGAAGCAGGGCCTATATGGAATCAAGCTGATGCAGAAACAAAGTGTCCGGCACTTGCTGAAAAGGAAAATGGAACATGGACAGGGCAATGGTGGACAACAGTATGGGGTGAAATGTCTGTTTGCGAGATTAAATTAATAGAAGAAAGTTCTGTAGATGAAAGTTCTGTAAATGGTAAGTACTCAAATCTTCTTCAGGTGCTAAACTGTCCAAAAGATCAGGACGCCTATGGTGAATTCAATGATTATGGTTACTGGGGTGGAGGTGCTTGGTGCGGACAGACTGGAAAAGCAGGATATTGGGTCTGGGTTTCTCCTGACTGGTATGTTTGGGAAGTAGCAGTAAACGAAAGTTCTGTAAGTGGCAAATACTCAAACCTTCTTCAAGTGCTAAACTGTCCAAAAGATCAGGATACCTATGGTGAATTCAATGATTATGGTTACTGGGGTGGAGGTACTTGGTGTGGGCAAACTGGAAAAGCAGGGTATTGGGTCTGGGTTTTCCCTGACTGGTACATTTGGGAAAGTAAGAATGAATAAGATAGATACATGATAATTTACGGAGCCTAAGGTTATCTCCAATTAGATGGAGTAAATGTGTTAAGCAAAATAATATTACAACGCAATGTCATTGATTTACAAAAATTTATTCCAAATGTAAAAAGATTTTCCAACATCCCTGTAGGGGCACGATGTATCGTGCCCCTACCACGCACATAAAATATACTTTTAGCGATGTTGCACTGTAATAATATTGTAGAAAATGAAAACTATACTTTTGTCCAATGCAAGCACCACAAATAAGAGAAGCAAATAAATCCGATACTAAAATAATCTCTGACCTTGCTAGGAAGATCTGGCCAGTTTGTTATAGGCAGATTCTTACCCCCGATCAAATTGATAATATGCTCCAAAAAATATATGGAATTTCTTTTCTTATTGAGCAAATGGAAAAAGGGGAAAATTTTTGGATTGTTAGTCTAAATGGAGAAGATATAGGGTATGGATCTGCTTTTGTAAAAAAAGAGGTGATTTGGTTAAAGAAGTTATATGTATCACTCGATGTGCAAGGAAAAGGCTGTGGCAAACTTTTAATAAAGACAATTGTTAATAACTATCCAAAGTTTACAAAGATGTCTTTATTTGTACACAGAGACAATGTTCTTGCTCAGAAGTTTTATGAAAGTTTAGGTTTTAAAATAGAGAGAGAAGAATCTGTCCAAATGGGTGATCATCATTTTGTTGACTTAGTGATGAGTAAATCACTTGTTTAGTGTAAGCATAGATGTTCAGATAAGTTTCTATCACCAAATCGTAAGATGTCATTCTGAGTGCAGCGAAGAATCTCCCCTGCGTTAATGCCATGAAATACCTTCATAGCTCAACTTTTTAGTATGACATATGCGTTACAAGGGCATGTTTTCTGCATAAATTTAATTCTTTAGAGCATGAGTCGTGATATTTGATTCTCCTTTACCAAACTATATAAGCAATAAGATTGTTCCCACTAACAACCCTGCCATAACAAAGTTAAATGTTATAAGGGTTTTTCTATTTGTTAAGAAACGCCCAATGGCTGTACCAAATACTGCCCAAGCACTAATGCAGGGAAAGTTAAAGATCATCACTACAAGTGTAATAAGAGCTGCATTCACTATGAAAGATACTTGTGGCACTGCAAATGTACTCATAAGAGTAAGTCCCATGACCCATGCTTTTGGGTTAGCGTATTGAAACCCTGCAGCTTCCCAAAAACTTAGGGGTTGCCTGACCTTTTTCTCACCTCCAAAAGAAGCTGTGGCAATGCGATAGGCAAGATACAGAAGATAGATTGATCCTACAATTTTGAGAAATGTTTGAAAAAGTGGAAATGTCTCGAAAATAATACCTAGACCCAAACCACAAAAGAATATTAAAGATCCAAAGCCTATGTTGACACCAAGCATATGAGGTAAGGTTTTCCTTAAGCCAAAATTTGCACCCGATGCTGAGAGCATAATGTTGTTTGGACCGGGCGTTATTGACATCACTAGAGTAAATGAAATTATAGGAATCAAATAGCTCATGTAAACAGCACAATATGTTAACTGTCTTGCCATCGCAAGAGCCAATTTGGGATTGGTTATTGCAGTAAAACTTTATAAACGTCAAAATACATTATGGATTGGGCAGGTTTTTCTCTCGAGGCAAATTCAACAACCCCTCTTTACCTTCAGCTTTGCAATACTCTAACCGAAGTGATCACCGCAGGCACATTACAACCCGGCGATAAACTACCTTCTGAGCGAAAATTAGCAGAACACTTGTCAGTGAGCCGTACAACAGCGGTAAATGCTTATCGTGAACTTGAGGCAAGAGGCCTAGTACGTAGCTACATAGGGCGGGGCACTTTTGTTAGTGGTCGCCCTGAACGTTTAGGAGCACACTTTGCTTGGCGAGGCAAGGTAAGTCCAGCCGTCCAGCAAAGTCTAGACATGAGTATAAGGTCACTGGTTACTTTAAATCCTCCTAATGCAATTTCATTTGGTGCAGGTGTACCAGCACTAGACTATTTCCCAACAGAGAGCTACCTAGCAGTAACAGAGCAAGTTTTGTCAAGGCAAGCTCGAGAAGCTCTTGGTTTTTTACCAACAGAAGGACATCCCTACTTAAGAGAGGTAATTGCTCAGCGCGAAGGCGTTAGGCCTGAAGAAATTTTAGTGGCTTCAGGGACACAGCAAGCACTTGATTTAATAGGCCGCTGTCTGCTTTATCAACAAGATGTTGTGGTAATGGATTGGCCGGGTTACTTAGGTGCAATCCAAACTTTTCGTTTAGCAGGTGCTGTCTTGACAGGTTGGGATATTTTTGCAGGTGATTTGGATGAACTCGAGGACATCTTTGTAAAGAGACGTCCAAAACTATTGTACTTAAACCCCTCATTTCAGAACCCTACAGGACGCACTCTTCCTTTAGACATAAGGCAAGGAATCATAGCATTAGCTCGTAATTACCGTGTGCCAATCGTTGAAGACGAAGCTTACCGTGACCTTTATTTTAATAAACCGCCACCAACATCATTATTAGACTTAGAAGGAAATGGGTTAGTGCTTCATTTACGCACCTTCTCAAAAACATTTGCCCCGGGTTTGCGCTTGGGTTATGTGATTGCTGATGAAAATATTATTGATCAGCTCTCTTTGGTTAAAGCACAAAGCGACTTATTCTGCCCGGGTCTTCCTCAGCTTGTTATGGCAGAGCTACTAACTCAGGGGGTATTTGATGAATACACTTGCCTATTGAGAAAAAAACATAGAGAACGCGCTCTTGCTATGAATAAGGCCTTACAAGAGCAATTCCCAGCAAACACATTATCTTGGCAATCCTCAGAAGGTGGATTGTACATTTGGGCCCATCTGAATTCAGGGGATAGTCGCAAATTATTGCAAGAAGCCTCCAAGAAAGGTGTAAGTTTTGCTTTGGGTGAAAGCTTCTTTAGTGATGGCTCAGGCAAACGTGCTTTAAGACTTTGTTATTCTGGAACAAAACCGAGTCAAGTTGCTGAAGGAATTAAGCGTCTATCAAATGCTTTTGTTAGTACAGTGCAGCACACAGATTCCTTGGCAACAAGAAATTTTGTCTAGCGTCGTTTCACACCTATGAATTGCTCCTATAAAGGCTTTCTTTTAGTTATGTGTTCACAAAGGATTTTTTTGATAAGATGGTGCGTACGGCACACCCTATTGCTAAGAAACGGTTTTTGGGGTTTTTGCATAAAAAACCTACCTTTATGATTTGACAGTAGGCATATTCCCAACGAACATAAATTTGCTAGAATTGAAATATGGAAAAAGATCAGTCTCTACTGCACATAAACTTACTAGGAAGCCCCAAAGTAAGTTTTGGGAATGATTCTCCTTTACAAATACCTAAAAAACTTCTAGCCCTATTAGCCTACATAACTATGCAACAACAAACGGTGCAACGCTCTAAGTTGATTCTGTTGTTTTGGAGTGATGTCTCTGACGAATCTGCCCGCCGTAGCCTGCGTACAGCACTATCAGAGCTGAAAAAGGCTTTAGGAGAATATTTAGAAGTTACCAGACAAGAAGTAAGTCTTGATTGGGGGAAACCTATTTCAGTGGATGCTTTAGAGCTACAAGAATCTTTAAGCAGTAAACCTATTGATTTAAAAAGGTTACAGACAGCCATTGCTTTTTATAGAGGGGACTTCTTAACAAATGTTGAGCTTAAAGACTCTTTGGAATTTGGTGATTGGCTTTTAAACCAACAAGAACACTTCCAACAACTGGCTTTTCAAGTTTTCAATAAGCTTATTGAAAACAGTGTTCAGAATAAAGACTTTACTAGTGCCTTGAGCTACGGACAACAAATGCTAGACCTAGACAAATGGCGAGAAGAGTCACACTATCAACTTGTTTATCTTCATGGTATACAAGGAAACCGTAATGCAGCCTTGCAACAATATGAAAAGTGTAAGCAATTATTAGCAGAAGCTTTAGAAGCTGAACCAAGCGAAGAAATAGAGAATTTAATAGAACAAATCTATTCAGGGCAACTTCGGCAAGGTAAAAGTCCACAGGGTGAATTAACTAGTAGCACAAAAATATCCAACTTACCAAAAGACCTAACTCCTCCTGCATTTTTAACTGAGGAAAAAGAAACCGTTAAACAGACACTATTTGTAGGGCGAGAAAAGGAGCTAAATAATTTACAAGAAACACTAAACAAGGTCTATGAAGGGGAGGGGCAAGTAAGATTAGTACTAGGCAGTGCAGGACAGGGCAAGTCACACTTACTACAGAAGTTTGCCAATGATGCACTAGAGGCCAACCCAGAACTACTAGTGTTAACAGGTTACTGTAATCAACAAGTAGGAGCAGGTGATCCTTATCTACCTTTTAGGCACATTTTACTACTACTGTTAGGTGATGTTGAAGCAAGGTGGAGAGGGGGATTAATCAGTACAGCACACGCAAAGAGGTTATGGGAAGCAATGAAACAGACTGTTCCACAAGTAGTGAAGCATGCTCCTGACCTAATCAGTGGTTTTTTAACAGGGATGCCTTTAATAGAAAGACTAGTAGTAGCAGGACTAGAAAAAGAGCCTTGGTTTGAAGAGGTATCTCAACTAGCTAGTGAAAAACTCTTAGGAACATTAGAGCAAGTAAGAATTATTTCTTTATACACCAGTGCCTTACAAGCTATTGCAAAAGCAAGACCAATACTACTAATTTTAGAAGACTTGCATTGGGTAGATGCTTCTTCAGCAGCACTCTTCAATAATCTGAGTAGACACATAGCAGAAAGTCCCATCTTACTGATAGGCAGTTACAGATCAAGTGATGTGCTAACAAACGAAGCACACCCTATACAAGAAATCGGCAGAGAATTACAACGTCTTTATGGTGATGTAACAATAAATTTAGAAGAGCAAAAGGAAGAGTCTGAACGCGAGTTTGTCAACGCTTACCTAGATAGTGAACCAAATGAATTAGATGTAAGTTTTCGAGAAGTATTTTTAAAACACACACAAGGACATGCCTTATTCACAGCTGAACTGTTAAATACTCTAAGGGACAGGGAAGATGTCTATAAACAAGGTGGAAAGTGGTTTGCTAGGAATAATATAGATTGGCAAAGATTACCAGCCAAGGTAGAGGGGGTTATAGAAGTGCGAATTGGTCGCTTACCTAATGAGCAACGTGAACTATTAAACGTTGCTAGTGTACAAGGGGAAGCATTTATAGGAGAGGCAGTAGCCCAAGTACAGAAGCAGAATGAACGTGATGTAATACATGCTCTGAGTGGTGAAATAGACAAAAGACATAGACTAGTAAAGTCAGAGCGAATGGAGCGTCTTGGACAGCAAAGGCTATCACATTATCGTTTTAGGCACAGTCTTTTCCAACAATACGTGTATGACAACTTAGCTAAAACAGAACGCACTTATCTACATGAAGATATTGCTCTAGCTCTAGAAGCAATGTATGGAGAGAAAGCCCAAAGTATAGCACCACAACTAGCATGGCATTTTGAGCAAGCAGGTAACATTGAGAACACTTTCAAGTATTTGCTAGTAGCTGGTCAGCAAGCACAGATGTTAGGTTCTAACAAAGAAGCTATAAGCCATTATGAGCGTGGTTTAGCTCTTATAAATCAACTACCTAGTAGTCCCGAACTTATACCAATAGAATTAGGCTTCCAAGCTGGTTTAGGTATGGCACTTCCACCTATTGAAGGTTTTCAATCTGAGAAAGTACATATTGCTTTAGAGCGTGTTTTAGAATTATGTCGTCAAATTGGGGGAGAAAACCCTCAATTGATGCCTATTTATGCAGGTTTGTCTCACTATGCTCTTAGCAGTAATAATTTGTCATTGCAAACTGCTTTAAAGCGTTTATTGGAATTTAAAGCAATAGCTGAGAAACAAGAAGATTTAGCGCATCTAGCTGCTGCAGAAACTATGTTGGTAGCAGTTTACTTTTACCTTGGTGATATCAACAAGGCAATAGAGTTAGGGCATTCAGTACTTAGTTACATTAGTTTCGATCAGGCTAGCCACGAGAGTATGATTCGTTATTATTCCCATGATCAGCGTGTGGTGTTAACTCCAGTATTGTCTTGGGCGCTGTGTATGAAAGGTAAGCTAAAAGAAGCTAAGGCACTAATAGCTAAAGAACCATTACCTAATCTTAAACATGCAGCAAGCAGAGCAGTTTTTCTAGCACCACTTTTTTATAGTTACGAATTTCTAAATGATGATTTTACCAATTTAAAAACTATAGCTGAAGAACTTTTAAAACTAGCAAATGATTATGGGTACCCTTTTTTTAGAGTATGGGGGTTTTTCTGTCATGGTTGGGCTCAAGTACAACTAGGAGAAGTAGAAACAGGCTTTACTGAGATGCAACAAATCCTAGCCATTAAAATGACAGGAGGATTGCCTGCAGGCTCTCATGTACTAGCAAAGCTAGCTGAAGGTTTATGCTTGAGGAATAAATATGATGAGGCTTTAAACCTTATTGAAGAAGCTTTTGAGTACAGTAAGAAAAAAGACGAATTATCTAATCTATCTCAACTCAACTGTCTAAAAGGTAAGTGCTTACAAAAAATAGGAGCAGAAGAGGCTGAGATAGAAAAATACTTTAAACAAGCTATAACTGTAGCTAAAGAGCAAGATATTCCTATGATAGAGTTACAAGCAGCATTACCATTAGCAAAATACTGGCTAACAAACAGTAAAAAAGAAGAGGTGAATTCCTTGCTTACAGAACTATTAGAACGAATCACTCCTTTAATAGACTTTGATATTATTCCTGAGTATGCAGAAGCTAAAAATATTCTTACTGGACTGATTTAATAGCTATTTGCCCTAAAAATGAATCAAGATTTAAAAGGTGGACTGTCCATTTAACTAGTTCAACAAAGCACTAATTGCTTTATCTTTTTACAAAATTCAAAAACCTAAAAAATATAAGTGGGTGGCAACCTTTAATTGGATAATTGCTTCTTGTGGATTTGTAGGTAAAAGTGACAAGGTTGTTGAGTGGAGTTGTGGTTTCCATAAGTAGTCAATGAGAATGTATGGGAGTGTTTCCTTTTACATAGACCCAAAAACCTCAAAAACATTAGTAGCACTGTTTTAAAAAAAGTGCTACTAGCCTTTTAACTTCCCTAATCTGGCTAAAAACCAAAAATTGATGATCACTTGGCGATCACTTAACGGTCGCTTGGCGGTTACTTTCTATGCTTATTAACAAGAAATAGTAATCGCTATTTCAAAACATTTAAGAAAGGAATAAAAACAATGAATAAGATTCAATTTAACTCTAAAGAGGTTTATATATCCCGTATTATTTTAGTAATTATTAGCCTACTAGTTTCCTTTTTAGGAGCTTGTAGTAAAACAGTTCAGGCACCTATACCAGTTACAGAATCTAATCCTACTGAAGACCCTATATTTTCTACTCTTGATTTTGCAACAACAGGAAGTGATGTTGGACATGGCTTAGCTGCTAATAATAATGGTCTTTATATAGTGGGCTACACATCTGGAAGTCTTGATGGCACAAACCAAGGGAATAATGATGGATTCTTACGACACTACAATGGACTAAAGATTTGGGCAAAACAATTTGGTACTAGAAATAATGATTTTCCTATCAAGGTTGCTACAAATAGTAATGGTGATGTTTACGTAATGGGTCAAACTGGGGGCCCACTTGGTTTTAGGGTAGGAAGTAACGATGTCTTTTTAGCAAAATTCAATAAAGACGGTGAACTATTGTGGGGTAAGCAATTTGGTACTAAAGGTGCTGATACAGCAACTGATCTAGCCATTGATAACAATGACCGTATATATGTACTCAGTAATGAAGGCCCTAAAAACTTTGTTATTAGAAAGTTTGGTAGTGGTGGGAGCTTAATCAAAACTAAGTCTGTCACCTTGAACAATCGTCCAGGTCTTGTTCCCAGAGCTATTACAATAGATAGTTTAAATAGATTAACTGTCTTAACAGACTGGAATAACAGTGGCGGTGCTCGAGGCATAGACATCAGGCTCTTCAAGTATACAAGTGGTTTAAACCAGCTCTGGCAAAAAGCTTATAGCACAACTGATGATGATTTTGCCCACGACATAACTACTGACAGCAACAACAACATTTACCTCACATTTAAAATACTTGCTGCAAGCAAAGGAGCACACTTTATCAAAAAGGATCCAGATGGAAACACACTTTACTCTAGACGTTTGGAGTATAGTAATATAAGTTGGGATACTACTCCTGAAAGTATAACTATTGATGGCAGTAATAACATCTATATTGCTGGACACACAAGTGGCTCCTTTTCTGGCTTTACTAATGCTGGATTCAAAGACATTGTGGTCTTCAAGTACAGCAGTAGTGGCACTGAACAATGGATTAGTCAATTTGACAGTAATAATTATGGCTCAGAAAACAGCGATTATGCTAATGATATTGTGGTTAATGGCTCCGTTTACGTTACAGGATCTACAAGTGGCAACCTTCTAGTAGGTAGTGGTTCTAGCTATGGTGGTGCTGATGCTTATGTCGCAGAACTCAGGAAAGGTAACGGTACTATTGTAGGAGTAGACCAGTAAAACAGTTAGGGCATTGAAAGATTTCCCCTTAGCCAGAATTTATGGGCTTCCTTTTAGAATTATGCTTAAATATCTTAAAGGAAAGAAGTCCGTGATGCAATAAATGGTTTGGCTGAATAAAAGTCTGGGACTGATGGTTGCTCGAGGTAGCAATAAATGGAATTAACAAAATCCATTTACCCAACTTGGAGCAATCATCATAACTTAGGCAAAGTAAGTACTAGGGAATATTTTTCCAACATAATATTTACTATTGAGAGAGTAACCTTCCAATCAATCTAAATCTGCTAGAATTGGGGTATGGAAAAGGATAAGTCTCTACTGCACATAAACTTACTAGGAAATCCCAAGGTGAGTTTTGGAAATGATACTCCTTTACAAATACCCAAAAAACTTCTAGCTCTATTAGCCTACGTAACTATGCAACAACAAACGGTGCAACGCTCTAAGTTGATTCTGTTGTTTTGGAGTGACGTCTCTGACGAATCTGCCCGCCGTAGCCTGCGTACAGCACTATCAGAGCTAAAAAAGTTTTTAGGAGAACATTTCGAAGTTACCAGACAAGAAGTAGGTCTTGATTGGGAGAAGCCTATTTCAGTAGATGCTTTAGAGCTACAAGAATCCTTAAGCAGTAAACCCATTGATTTAAAAAAGCTACAAGCAGCCATTGCTTTTTATAGAGGGGATTTCCTAGCAGACATTGAGCTTAAAGACTCTTTGGAATTTGGTGATTGGCTTTTAAATCAACAAGAACACTTCCAACAACTAGCTTTTCAAGCTTTCAATAAGCTTATTGAAAGTAGTGTTCAGAATAAAGACTTTACTAGTGCCTTGAACTACGGACAACAAATGCTAGACCTAGATAAGTGGCGAGAAGAGTCACATTATCAACTTATTTATATTCATGGTATACAAGGAAACCGTAATGCAGCCTTGCAACAATATGAAAAGTGTAAACAATTATTAGCAGAAGCTCTAGAGGCTGAGCCAAGTGAAGAAATAGAAGATTTAATAAAGCAAATCCGCTCAGGGCAACTTCAGCAAGATAAAAGTCCACAGGGTGAATTGACTAGTAGCACAAAAATATCCAACTTACCAAAAGACCTTACTCCTCCTGCATTTTTGACAGAGGAAGCTAACGTAGTAAAACAAACACTATTTGTAGGGCGCAAAAAGGAACTAGGTCATTTACAAGAAACACTAAACAAAGTCTACGAGGGAGAGGGACAAGTAAGGTTAGTACTAGGCAGTGCAGGACAAGGCAAATCACATCTACTAAAGAAGTTTGCTAGTCATAAAACCACCACCAGAGGTGGTGGCTTGTTTTGTTAACCCCTAGAAGGGGTATCGGACGCTAGTGCCCGATACTACTCAAATAGGCTCCTCTGTTGTGCCTCTAATGCTCTTTCCTTCTGCTCTTGCCAACGTATATACTTCCTTATCTTTTGTTCATCTAACCCTACTGTGCTTACACAATATCCTCTACTCCATAAGCTCTTTTGCGGATATCCTCTTAACTTCCTTCCATACATCTTTAGCATGTTTATTGCTGACTTTCCCTTGATAAAGCCCATTATCCCTGACACGGAATATTTTGGTGGGATTGATACCAACATGTGTACATGATCCTTTCTTATGTTCAGTTCTAACACCTCTACTCTATCTTTTTCTCTACACAACTTGTATATTATCTGCTTCAAGGATTCCTCTACTCCATCCTTCAGCACTCTAAAACGATACTTTGGACAAAAAACTACGTGATACTCACAACTGTAAATTGAGTGTGACAACTTTTTGTATCTGCTATTCTTGGGCATGTATTTCCCTTTCTTTAACCTTCTAGGGAAATACATCATTGCTTAACTAGTAGAACTTTTTACTAGACCACTACCAGAGGTAGTGGTTTCCACCAATGATAATGATGCATTAGCAACCAATCCAGAGTTGCTGGTGTTAACAGGCTATTGTAATCAACAAGAAGGAGTAGGTGACCCTTATCTACCATTTAGACATATTTTACTGCTACTTTTAGGGGATGTAGAAGCAAGATGGAGAGGAGGATTAATAAGTACAGCACATGCAAAAAGGTTGTGGGAAGCAATGGTGCAAACAGTACCACAAGTAGCAAAACATGCACCTGATTTAATTAGTAGTTTCTTAACAGGTAAGCCTTTAATTGAAAGATTAGTAGTAGTAGGATTAGAACAAGAACCTTGGTTTGAAGAGGTATCACAACTAGCTAGTGAGAAGTTATTGGGAACACTCGAGCAAGTAAGAATTATTTCTCTATACACCAGTGCCTTACAAGCTATTGCAAAAGCAAGGCCAGTATTACTAATTCTAGAAGACTTGCATTGGGTAGATGCTTCTTCAGCAGCGCTTTTCAATAATTTAAGTAGATATGTGACAGAGAGCCCCATTCTCCTAATAGGCAGTTATAGACCAAGTGATATATTAGCAAAAGCAGCACACCCTATACAAGAAACTATTAGAGAACTACAACGTCTTTATGGTGATGTAGCTATAAATCTAGAAGAGCAAAAGGAAGAAGCTGAACGTAAGTTTGTAAATGCCTATCTTGATAGTGAGCCAAACGAACTAGATAACAGTTTTCGGGAAACTTTTTTAAGGCACACACAAGGACACGCATTGTTTACTGCTGAACTGCTAAAAACTTTAAAGGATAGAGAAGATATTTATCAGCGAGATGGAAAGTGGCTTGCCAAAGACACTATAGATTGGCAAACTTTACCAGCAAAAGTAGAGGGAGTCATAAAAGTAAGGATTGGTAGATTGCCTAGTGAGCAACGTGAACTGCTAAGTATTGCTAGTGTTCAAGGTGAAGCATTTATAGGCGAAGCAATAGCCCAAGTGCAAAGACAAAATGAGCGTGATGTTATTCATGCTTTGAGTAGCGAGATAGAGAAAAGACATCAACTAGTGCAGTCAGAGCGAATGGAACGTCTTGGACAACAAAGACTATCCCATTATCGTTTTAGACATAATCTTTTCCAACAATATGTATATAGCAACTTAGCTGAAACAGAGCGCACTTATTTACATGAAGATATTGCTCTATCATTAGAGACAATGTATGGTAAAGAAGCTAAAAAAATTGCACCACAGCTAGCATGGCATTTTGAGCAAGCAGGTAGTCTTGAAAAAACCTTTGAATACTTGCTATTAGCAGGACAACAAGCGCAGATTTTAGGTTCTAACCAAGAAGCTATTACCCATTATGAGCGTGGTTTAGCGCTCATAAATCAACTAACTATTACTCCAGAACTCTTGCTGGTAGAATTAGGCCTTCAGGCTGGTTTAGGAATGGCACTATTATTTGTAGAAGGTTTTCAATCTGAAAAAGTACGCACTGCTTTAGAACGTGCTTTAGAGTTATGCCGTCAAATTGGAGGAGCAAACTCTCAATTGATGACTGTTTATGCAGGCCTAGCTTATTATGCTTTTGTCAGCAATAATTGTTCGCTGAAGATGGCTTTAGAGTGGGTAAGTGAATTCAAGGCAATAGCTGAACAGCAAGAAGATCTAGCGCACCTAGCTGCTGCAGAAACTCTGCTAGTAGCAACTTATTTTTACCTTGGTCATAATGACAAGGTTATAGAATTAGGACGTTCAGTTCTTAGTTACAATAGTTACAATCAAGCTAATCACGAGAATATGATTCATCATTATACCCATGACCTGCGTGTAACACTAGTACCATTCCTATCTTGGGCACTTTGTTTTAAAGGCAAGTTCAAAGAAGCTAAAACACTAATAGCTCAAGAACCACTGCCTAACTTTCAACATGCAGCAAGCAGAGCTCCTTTTCTAGGCTTATCTGCTTCTAGCTACCAATTTATGCAAGATTTTACTAGTTTAAAACCTATACTCGATGAGCTTTTAAAATTAGCAAACGAATATGGCTATGCTTTTTGGAAAGCATGGGGGCTTATCTATCATGGCTGGGCCATAGCAAAATTAGGGCAAGTAGAAGCAGGCATTGTTGAAATGCAACAAGGCCTAGCTATTAATAAAATGGCGAGAGGGGCAAGTACAGGCCATACGGGCCTATCTTCATTAACTATGTTAGCTGAAGTTTTATGGTTAATGGGTAAGTACGATGAAGCCCTAGATACATTGGAAGAAGCGCTTACTTATAGTAAGAAAAAGGGTGAGGTTTTTTACCTGTCTCAGCTTAATTGTCTAAAAGGTAAATGTTTACAAAAACTAGGAGCAGAAGAGGCTGAAATAGAAAAGTACTTCAAAAAAGCTGTAACAATAGCTAAAGAACAAGCTATTCCTATGATAGAGTTACAAGCAGCCTTATCACTAGCAAAATATTGGCAAGCCAATGGTAAAAAAGAAGAGGTGCATTCCTTGCTTACAGAGCTATTGGAACGAATCACTCCTATAATAGACTTTGATATTATTCCTGAGTATGCAGAAGCTAAAGGTATCCTTACTGAATTAGCTTAATAGTTACTTGTATTAGGTTTCAACTACCATACCAAAAACTAGCTAACCTTTGATAACCTGTTTTTTAGGCTAAATTTTACAAATCAGGTAGTCCTGAAGAAGTAAGGATATTTTGAATCCGAACTCTGTTAGAGTTATTATCTCATCCTTACATGTACAGGACTACCAACAGCCCCAAAAAATATAAGGAATATTACCAGCACTGTTTTTTAATAGTGCTGATTGTTTTTTATACTGTCCTAATTTAGATAAAAACCAAAAATTGATAATCACTTAACGATCACTTGGCGTTCAATTGGCGTTTACTTCTTATGCTTATTTCTAAGAAATAGCAGTCGCTATTTCAAGCAGGTTTTGCGAGAGACAAATAACTAGAGCAAAACCCTTAATTAACTTCTAAGGAGAAGAATAATGAATATCCATAAGTCTAAGATATTGGAAGGTTTTTTTGTCAAGTTTAGTATTACTGCTTTTATCTTAATAGTGGCATTTAGCATTCAATTAAGTCAGGGCCAAAAAGTAACAACTGATCCTGAACGCACTGAAGATGGAACGTGTGCTGCCTGCTCAGTAGATTACCTAGTGCTTGATGATGATGAATCGGAAGATGGAACGTGTGCTGCCTGTACAGTAGATTACCTAGGGCTTGATTATGATGAATCGGAAGATGGAACGTGTTCTACCTGTACAGTAGGTGATCTATTGCTTGAAAATGATGATTAAGGATATATGAAAGCTCTGAATTGGCGTAGTAGTCCCAATGGTTTTGTAAAGTTGCCTGTCTAAAATGATTTATTTAAGGAGTTTAAATGAAAGTTAAAATTTTTGGTCTTGCTGTAATACTTATAGTTTTAATAGCGATCTCTAGTTTTGGTTTTGCACATATGACTACAAATGGCATTACGCTTAACGGTCTCCGTTGGAATGGTATTACACTTAACGGTCTCCGTTGGAATGGCATTACGCTTAACGATAGTGATTCTCAAAGTCAAGGTCTAGATTTCAGCACTATTGGAAAACAAGCCCTGAAGAAATAAATTTTCTTAGGACTATTACTATGGCCATACACCCGAACAGTTTGATCCAGCAACACATTTTGACGAAGGCCTTACACTCGTTCCGAAGCTCTGCTTCGAAATGCATACACAAAACGCTCTGCGTTGTTTTACATGACGCAGAGCGTCTCAAGTATGGATTCCAAATAGAATTTGGGAATCAGTGAAAGGTATTTCTGAGTAATGTTGCGTTGTAATAGTATAAAGTTTTGGCATAACCTTTAAGGTTATCAAATAACCTTTTCCATTTTGAAAGGGGGCATATTATAAAAAGTGTAAATCTGCTAGAATTGGAGTATGGAAAAGGATAAGCCTGTATTGCAAATAAACTTACTGGGAAACCCCAAAGTAAGCCTTGGAAATGACGCTCCTTTAAAAGTACCCAAAAAACTTCTAGCCCTATTAGCCTACATAACTATGCAACAACAAACGGTGCAACGCTCTAAGTTGATTCTGTTGTTTTGGAGTGACGTCTCTGACGAATCTGCCCGCCGTAGCCTGCGTACAGCACTATCAGAGCTAAAAAAGCTTTTAGGAGAATTTTTAGAAGTTACAAGGCAAGAAGTAAGTCTTGACTGGGGAAAACCTATTTCAGTAGATGCTCTAGAGTTACAAGAGTCCTTAAGCATTAAACCTATTGATTTTAAAAGGCTACAAGCAGCTATTGCTCTTTATAGAGGGGATTTTCTAGCAGATGTTGAGCTTAAAGACTCTCTAGAATTTGACGATTGGCGCTTAACTCAACAAGAGCACTCCCAACAACTAGCTTTTCAAGCTTTCAATAAACTTATTGAAAGTAATGTTAAGAATAAAGACTTTGCTAGTGCCTTGAACTACGGACAACAAATGCTAGACCTAAATAAATGGCGAGAAGAGTCACATTATCAACTTATTTATATTCATGGTATACAAGGAAACCGTAATGCAGCCTTGCAACAATACGAAAAGTGTAAGCAATTATTAGCAGAAGCTTTAGATGCTGAACCAAGCGAAGAAATAGAAGATTTAATAAAGCAAATCCGCTCAGGACAACTTCAGCAAGATAAAAGTCCACAGGGTGAATTGACTAGTAGCACAAAAATATCCAACTTACCAAAAGACCTTACTCCCCCAGCTTTTCTAACTGAGGAAAAAGAGACAGTAAAACAAACACTATTTGTAGGACGCAAAAAGGAATTAGGCCAATTACAAGAGGCACTAGGGAATGCCTGTAAAGGTCAGGGGCGAGTAAGGCTAGTGCTAGGTAGTGCAGGGCAAGGGAAGTCACACTTATTACAGAAGTTTGCCAATGATGCACTAGAGGCCAATCCAGAACTACTAGTGTTAACAGGCTACTGTAATCAACAAGCGGGAGTAGGTGATCCTTATTTACCCTTTAGGCACATTTTACTATTGCTCTTAGGAGACGTTGAAGCTAGATGGAGAGGAGGGTTAATTAGTACAGCACATGCAAAGCGCTTATGGCAAGCTATGAAGCAAACCATTCCACAAGTGGCAAAACATGCACCTGATTTAATTAGTAGTTTTTTGACAGGGGTGCCTCTAATAGAAAGGTTAATTTTAGCAGGATTAGAACAAGAGCCTTGGTTTGAAGAAGTTTCTCAGCTAGCTAGTGAAAAACTCTTAGGAACATTAGAGCAAGTAAGAATTATTTCTCTATACACCAGTGCCTTACAAGCAATTGCAAAAGTAAGGCCAATACTACTAATTCTAGAAGACTTACACTGGGTAGATGCTTCTTCAGCAGCACTTTTTAATCACTTGAGTAAATATATAGCAGAAAATCCCATCTTACTGATAGGCAGCTACAGACCAACTGATGTGCTAGCAAACGAAGCACATCCTATACAAGAAACCAGTAGAGAATTACAACGTCTTTATGGCAATGTATCTATAAATTTAGAAGAACAAAAGGAAGAGGCAGAGCGTGAGTTTGTCAATGCTTACCTTGACAACAAACCTAACAAGCTAGGTGATGATTTTCGAGAAACCCTCTTTAAGCACACTCGAGGACACGCATTATTTACTACAGAGTTGCTGAACACTCTAAAGGATAGAGGGGATCTCTACCAGCAAGATGGAAAGTGGTTTGCTAGAGACAATATAGATTGGCAGAAGTTACCAGCTAAAATAGAGGGAGTCATAGAGGTAAGGGTTGGTAGATTACCTAATGAGCAACGTGAACTACTTAGCATAGCAAGTGTCCAAGGAGAGGCATTTATAGGCGAAGCAGTAGCACAAGTGCAAAGGCAGAGTGAGCGAGATGTTATTCGTGCTCTTAGTAATGAGATAGAAAAAAGACATCAACTAGTGCAGTCAGAGCGAATGGAGCGTCTTGGTCAACAAAGACTATCTCATTATCGTTTTAGGCATAATCTTTTTCAGCAATATGTTTATAGCAACTTAGCTGAGACAGAACGCACTTATTTACATGAAGATATTGCTCTAGCACTAGAAACAATGTATGGTGAAGAAGTCAAAAAGATTGCACCACAGCTAGCATGGCATTTTGAGCAAGCAGGCAACCTAGAGAAAACTTTTGAGTACTTGTTAATATCTGGACAACAAGCGCAGATATTAGGTTCAAACAAAGAAGCTATAAGCCATTATGAGCGTGGTTTAGCTTTAATGAGCCAACTAACCATTACATCAGAGTTTTTATCTACTGAATTGGCCTTTCAAGCCGGTTTAGGCATGGCACTATTGCCTGTTGAAGGTCTTCAGTCTGAAGGGGTGCGAATCTCTTTCGAGCGTGCTTTAGAGTTATGTCGTCAAATTGGAGGAACAGATTCTCAATTAATGATCACTTATGCAGGTTTAGCTTATTATGCAGCTAACGTTAGTACTCTGTCATTGAAAACTTGTTTAGAGTGGGTAAAAGAATTTAGGGCCATAGCTGAAAAACAAGAAGATTTAGCACATCTAGCTGCAGCAGACTCTATGTTGATGATGGGTTATTTCTTTGTTGGTCATTATGATAAGGCCATAGAGATAGGGCGTTCATTTCTTAGTTACAATAATTTTGATCAAACTAGTCATGAAAATATGATTCGTCATTACACCCATGATCAGCGTGTAACACTAATGCCAACTTTGGCTTGGGTACTTTTTTTTAAGGGCAAACTAAAGGAGGCTAAGACACTAATTACTAAAGAGCCATTACCTAATTTTAGCCATGCAGCAAGTAGAGCATTTTTTCTAGCTACCTATTCTACTATCTATCAGTGTTTGAATGATTTTACTCGCTTAAAACTTATCACAGAGGAACTTCTAAAGATAGCGGATGAATATGGCTATGCCTTTTGGAAGGCATGGGGACTTATCTCTCATGGGTGGACTATTGCAAAATTAGGACAACTCGAGCAGGGGATTGCTGAAATGCAGCAAGGTATAGCTATTACTAGAATGGCCGGAGGACTAATTCGAGGTCCATGTTCACTAGCTATGTTGGCTGAAGGTTTAGGGTTAATGGGTAGATATGATGAAGCTCTAAGCATATTGGAGGAAGCGCTTATTTATAGTAAGACAAAAGACGAAATTTTTTACATGTCTCAACTTAATTGTCTAAAAGGTAAATGCTTACAAAAACTAGGAGCAGAAAAGGCTGAGATAGAAAAGTACTTCAAACAAGCTGTAACAATAGCTAAAGAACAAGATATTCCTATGATTGAGCTACAAGCAGCCTTATCATTAGCAAAGTACTGGCTAGCAAACAGTAAAAAAGAAGAGGTGAATTCCTTGCTTACAGAACTATTAGAGCGTATCACTCCTATAATAGACTTTGACATCATTCCTGAGTATGTAGAAGCCAGAGAAATACTAACTGAAATGGTCTAATAGCTCCTTGTATTAACTCTTAACCAAAATAAAACCCTAAAAGTGGATTAATTTTGGAGGGACTGGATGCCAGATTAATTTAACAAAGCATTAATCACTTTTTCCTTCCACACAATACAAAAATCCAATTAATGATTAACACTGTTTTAAAACAGCGTTGATTGTTTTTTATATTGTCCTAGTTTTAATACCCACGCCAAAGTGAGTCATATTACCAACTCACGCTAACACATTTCAAAAAACTGATTCAGTACGACACAATTGCTAAATAGTTGAAACGAGGGCACCATACATAAAGTATAGTACCCATGCAAGAAATACAATATATTTTACAATGCCTTAGCCCAGCTCTTGATAAAACAACCCTAAATCAGCTAACAACAATTGTTTTAGCAATGCTATCTATGACTGGTCGTGTCACGATGCTTGGTATCTCTCGATGGACTTTTGGTCTTAGTGGTAGTTATCGTACGGTACAACGTTTCTTTAGCACCAATATTTGCTGGCTATACCTCAACTGGTACTTATTTCGTAACCATGTTTATGACCCTGATGATACCTACTTACTAGCAGGTGATGAAGTAGTAATTACTAAATCAGGTAAAGAGACTTTTGGAATTGATAGATTCTTCAGTTCTCTTTTTAATCGTGTAGTGAGGAGTATTTGCTTCTTTAGTTTATCACTGGTTAGTGTTAAAGACCGCACTGCTTACCCAATACTTAATAAGCAAATTGTACGTACTGATCAAGAAGAAGGCAATGAACCAGAGCAAAAGGAGTCTCAAGACAAGAACAATACGGGGCAGGAAGAAGCTAAAAGAGAAACACAAGATAAATCACAAGATAACAGTAAGGGTAAGGCAAAAAAGAGCAAAAGCAATAATCATAAACAACAAAAGCAGAAAAATAAAAAGAAGGCAGGACGTCCAAAAGGTAGCAAAAATAAAGACAAAGTCAATGTGAAACTACCAGTACATCTAGTATTTATAAAAACGATGATAATGCTAGTTCTGAACATATTCTTACTAAGAATGGGTATTCAGTATTTATTACTAGATGGGGCCTTTGGCGATAACAACAGCTTACAAATGGCAAGAATGTGTGGACTGTTCTTAATTAGCAAATTAAGAGTTGACTCAGCATTGTACTTTCTCTATGAAGGGAAGCAAAATAAACGAGGAAGGAAACGCAAATATGGAGAAAAGATAGATTACAAGAAGATACCTAAGGAATATCTTGAGAGTAGCACAGTAGATCTAAAAAAGAAGATTCGTACAGATATCTATCAAATGACAATGTTACACAAGGAATTTGGACAGTCTTTGAATGTAGTAGTAATAGTTAAAACCAGTATAGTAACAGGAGAAAGTAAGCATGTAATCTTATTCAGCAGTGATCTGAACATATCATACGAAAAATTAATAGACTACTACAGTTTACGTTTCCAAATAGAATTTACCTTCAGAGACGCTAAGCAATATTGGGGATTAGAAGATTTTATGAACATAAAGGAACAGCAGATAAACAATGCAGCAAACCTAGCAATGTTTATGGTGCTATTCTCAAAAGTGCTGTTAAAAAAACTAAGGTCTCAGCATCCTAATTGGAGTGTTTTGGATCTTAAAGCACACTTTAGGTCGTTCAGGTACGTACTTGAAATATTAAAACTATTTCCCAGAAACCTTGATCCTATTTTAATTCGACAACTCCTGAACAATGTTCCCAATTTGGGAGCTATTCATGATTCATAAATAGCAAAGTGAATTGTTTTGGAGTTGCCTTTTTATAGAACTGGGCTCCTAATACCTCAGTTTTCAAATAAGTTTAACTTTCCATAAAGCGCTTCTGTTTTGTGATTGAGAATGTCATAGGTATTGAGTTTAAATAAAAACTAAAACTTGGCGATAACTTAACAATAACTTGGCGATAGCTTAGCGGTTACTTCTTATTCTTATTTCTAAGAAATAGCAAACGCTATTTCAAACTACAGGAAGGAAATAAGCATTTTTATGTATCCAATCTTAATATGGTCTCCCCTCAGGTTTTTTCGCAAAGATGAAAGTTATCAAAGTTAGCTTTTTTAGTATAGGACACACTAACAAGTACTAGTTTAGGAAAGATTGAGTCTACAAATTAATTACTGAAAGAGAGATAACAAAGATCTTTATATTTCCCTCAAGAAAGGAGTAAACCAATGATATTAAAAATAATTGTACTTGGACTAATCTGGCTTTAATAATTAGCCAACACTTTGGAAATTTAAATTTAAGGAATAAACAAGTCTTGAATTATAACCATAATACTTTGGTTATCTATCGGTTTATAAGTACTCTTCAAAATCATTAAGTTTTTAAAATAAATACAGAAAGGAATAAAACAATGAAAAATATCGTTAAAACCCTACTAGGAAATAGATTGATTAATAAGGAACAACTCTCATGAACATAATACCTAAAACTGAAGATCTTGAAAAAGTCTTAACGGTTGCCAAAAGGCAAAAGGCATTGCTTTTTACCCTCTGTATATATTTCATGGTTGCTGGTTTGATTTACACGTTTTCTGACTCGCTTGAACTTACAAGTACAGAATTAAAATTTCTTTCACAGTTCCTACTTCTACCAATAGTACTTGCTAAAGTTATTTTTTACTGCTCGTCTTTGTTGGAAACTATACTCAAAAGTTGATGCAATTATTATGACTGTGCTTAGTACTTTTCCTATACTGGAATTGCTTGTGTTGCTACAAAAAAGCTATAAGATAAAATAATTGGTAGCAAAGGTTTTAAAGTTGGTTTAATGGGAGCAGATAACAAAGAAATAACGAAAGCAATTTAATAAGGCGTTAAATATAAACTCTGTAAGCTTGTTAGCTAAAACAATATTGGATAGGATAATAGAATGTACCTAGAAAAAAGACCTACATTTGTAACAGTGATAGGATGGGCATGGATTATTATTGGTAGTTTTATGTGTCTATCAGCAGCTATGGCATTTTTTATCCCATTTATGGTTGGCTATATTGTACAAGATGGATCAGAAGTACCCCTAATTTTCAAGATTCTCCCTATATTGGCTATTGTTCAAATTAGTGTTGCAGTACTTGGCATTGTTTCGGGAGTCAATTTTCTCAAACTAAAGCCATGGTCTCGCAATGTACTAGAAGTCCTTACTTGGTTTCTCCTAATCTTCATTATAGGATTTGGTATTTTCTGGGTTTCTAACTGGTTTTCGGTTATATCAGGGTATGATCAACGAGGGCTTAACCTTATGCCTATTTTTATGAGCATAGCTATAATCGGAATCTATGGTTTTCCTCTTGGAATTATGCTTAAATACCTTAGAGGAAAGAAAGTCCATGATGCAATAAATGGTTTAGCTGAATAAAAGTCTGGGACTGATGGTTGCTCGAGGTAGCAATAAATGGAATTAACAAAATCCATTTACCCAACTTGGAGCAATCATCATAACTTAGGCAAAGGGGGTACTAGGCAATATTTTTCCAACATAATACTTATGTATTAAGAGAAGAATTTTCCAATAAATCTAAATCTGCTAGAATTGGGGTATGGAAAAGGATAAGCCTGTATTGCACGTAAACTTACTAGGAAACCCCAAAGTAAGTTTTGGAAATAATGCTCCTTTACAAATACCTAAAAAACTTCTAGCTCTATTAGCCTATATAACCATGCAACAACAAACGGTGCAACGCTCTAAGTTGATTCTGCTGTTTTGGAGTGATGTATCTGACGAATCTGCTCGCCGTAGTCTACGTACAGGACTATCAGAGCTAAAAAAGTCTTTAGGAGAATACTTAGAAATTACTAGACAAGAAGTAGGTCTTGATTGGGAAAAACCTATTTCAGTAGATGCTCTAGAGTTACAAGAATCCTTAAGCAGTAAACCTATTGATTTAAAAAGGCTACAAGCAGCCATTGCTTTTTATAGAGGGGATTTCCTAGCAGACATTGAGCTTAAAGACTCTTTGGAATTTGGCGATTGGCATTTAAATCAACAAGAACACTTCCAACAACTGGCTTTTCAAGCTTTCAATAAACTTATTGAAAGTAGTGTTAAGAATAAAGACTTTACTAGTGCCTTGAAATATGGGCAGCAAATGCTAGGCCTCGATAAATGGCGAGAAGAGTCACATTATCAACTTATTTATATCCATGGTATACAGGGAAACCATACTGCAGCCTTGCAACAATACGAAAAGTGTAAGCAATTATTAGCAGAAGCTTTAGATGCTGAACCAAGCAAAGAAATAGAGAGTTTAATAGAACAAATCCATTCAGGGCAACTTCAACAAGATAAAAGTCCACAGGGTGAATTGACTAGTAGCACAAAAATATCCAACTTACCAAAAGGCCTTACTCCCCCAGCTTTTCTAACTGAGGAAAAAGAGACAGTAAAACAAACACTATTTGTAGGACGCAAAAAGGAGCTAGGACACTTACAAGAAACACTAGAAAATATCTGTAAAGGTCAAGGACAAGTAAGATTAATACTAGGTAGTGCAGGGCAAGGCAAATCACATTTGCTTCAGAAGTTTGCTAATGATGCACTAGCAGACAATCCAGAACTACTGGTGTTAACAGGTTACTGTAATCAACAAGTAGGAGTAGGTGATCCTTACCTACCATTTAGACATATTCTACTATTACTTTTAGGAGATGTAGAAGCAAGATGGAGAGGAGGGCTAATAAGCACAGCACACGCAAAGAGGTTATGGGAAGCAATGGAGGAAACAGTAATACAAATCGCCAAACATGCTCCTGACCTAATCAGTAGTTTTTTAACTGGGATGCCCTTAATAGAAAGATTAGTAGTAGCAGGGCTAGACAAAGAGATTTGGTTTGAAGATGTTGTACAGTTGGCTAATGAAAAGCTTTTGGGAACACTCGAGCAAGTAAGAATAATTTCATTATACACAAGTGCATTGCAAGCCATAGCAAAAGTAAGGCCAATACTACTAATTCTAGAAGACATGCATTGGGTAGATGCATCATCAGCAGCACTTTTCAATAACTTAAGTAGACACATAACAGAGAACCCAATTTTACTGATAGGTAGTTATAGGTCAGGCGAAGTATTAGCAAAAGAAGCACATCCTATACAAGAGATTAGCAGAGAATTACAACGTCTTTATGGTGATGTAACAATAAACTTAGAAGAGCAAAGAGAAGAAGCAGAACGTGAGTTTGTAAATGCCTATCTTGATAGTGAGCCAAATGAGCTAGATGATAGTTTTCGAGAAGTTTTCTTTAAGCACACACAAGGGCACGCATTATTTACTGCTGAACTACTAAATACTCTAAAGGATAAAAATGATGTCTATCAACAAGATGGAAAGTGGTTTGCCAAGAATACTATAGATTGGCAAACTCTGCCAGCTAAAGTAGAGGGAGTTATAGAAGTGCGAATTGGTCGCTTACCTAATGAGCAACGTGAGTTACTAAATGTAGCAAGTGTACAGGGGGAAGAATTTATAGGAGAAACAGTAGCACAAGTGCAAAAGCAGGATGAGCGAGATGTAATACTTACTCTAAGTGGTGAAATGGACAAGCGACATAGACTAGTAAAATCAGAACGAATGGAACGCCTTGGTCAGCAAAGGCTATCACATTATCGTTTCAGGCATAATTTATTTCAACAGTATGTATATAGCAATCTAGCAGAAACAGAACGGGCTTACATACATGAAGATATAGCATTAGCACTAGAGGCAATATATGGTGAAAAAGCCCAAAGCATAGCACCACAGCTAGCATGGCATTTTGAGCAAGCAAGTAACATTGAGAAGACTTTTGAGTATTTGCTATTAGCTGGTCGTCAGGCACAGATGTTGGGTTCTAATAAAGAAGCTATAAGTCATTATGAGCATGGTTTAGCTCTTATAAATCAACTACCTAATAATCCAGAACTCTTGCCAATAGAATTAGGACTTCAGGCTGGTTTAGGTATAGCATTATTACCCGTTGAAGGCTTTCAATCTGAACGAGTACGGATTGCCTTAGAACGTGCTTTAGAGTTGTGTCGCCAAGTTGAAGAAGTAAATTCCCAATTGATGCTGTCTATTTATGCAGGCTTAACTTATTATGCTGGCATGAATGCTAATTCATCAATGCAAACTGCTTTGGAGTGGGCAGGCGAATTTAAAGCAATAGCTGAGAAGCAAGAAGATTTGGCACATCTAGCTATTGCAGAAACTATGTTAATGTCAGCCCAGTTCTGGCTTGGTCATCATGATAAAGCTATAGAGATAGGGCGTTCAGTTTTGAATTACAACAATTTTGATCAAGCTAGCCATGAGAATATGATTCGTCATTACACACATGATCAACGAGTAATATTTGTATCAATACTATCTTGGGCACTTTGCTTTAAAGGTAAACTAAAAGAGGCTAAGGAATTAATGGCTAAAGAGCCACTACCTAACTTGAAGCATTCAGCAAGTAGGTCGTTTTTTCTAGGTGCAAGTTTTACCATTCACCAATTCTTGAATAACTTTGCCCGTTTACAATCTATAACCAAGGAACTTTTAAAAATAGCAGATGAATATGGCTATGCCTTTTGGAATGCATGGGGACTTATCTGCAATGGCTGGACTATAGCACAGCTAGGTCAAGTAGAAAGAGGGGTTGCTGAAATGCAGCAAGGCATAGCATTTACTAAAATGGCAGGGGGGTTGGTTCTAGGCTCATGTTCACTAGCTATGTTAGCTGAAGGCTTAGAGTTAATGGGTAAGTACAATGAAGCTCTAGGTACATTGGAAGAAGCATTTGTTTATAGTAAGAAAAAGGGTGAGGTTTATTACCTGTCTCAGCTTAATTGCTTAAAAGGTAAATGCCTACAAAAACTAGAAGCAGAAGAGGCTGAGATAGAAAAGTGCTTCCAGCAAGCTGTAGCAATAGCTAAAGAACAAGATATTCCTATGATAGAACTACAAGCAGCATTATCACTAGCAAAATATTGGCAAACTAATAATAAAAAAAGAGAGGCGCGTTCCTTACTTACAGAACTATTAGAACGAATCACTCCTATAATAGACTTTGATATTATTCCTGAGTATGCAGAAGCTAAAGGTATACTCACTGAATTGACCTAATAAGTAGGGGTGTAAAAGTTTTTGTGAATAATTTTGGAGTATTTAGCGCCTATTATAGGTAGTCAGTAGCTAGTGGTCAGCATACTAAGCCCTACTGACTACTAGCTACTGGCTTCTAGCTACTAATTTGGATTTCCAACAAAAACTCACAAGCATTTATGCCTAGGTACTTATATACACTTTAAAAATCTAAAGAGTATTATCAACACTGTTTTTAAACAGGGCTGACTGTTTCTTATATTGTCCTAGTTTAGATAAAAACTAAAACTTGGCGATGACTTAACGATGACTTGGCGATAACTTGGCGGTTACTTCTTATGCTTATTCATAAGAAATAGCAAACACTATTTCGAACTTTAGGAAGGAGCTAACAAGAAGATAAATATTTTCTTAAGCTCGATTGAAATTAGTCAAGAGGTTACAAGCGCTCGAGAAGAGCAAGTTCAATCACAGAAAGGTGATAAATAATGAAAATAAATAGAATTTTTAAAACAGTTTTTTTGCAAGGTTTGTTAGGTTTAGGTCTCTTTTTAGGCGCATGCTCGAGCCTAAATGAAACTCTTCCAGAAACCAATTTGCCTGAAGAAGAAAGTCTGGAAGTAGCTACTATAAGAAATGTTGTCATTACAGTAAAAGGACGTGGAGAAACCACTACTTATGACCTAGATACTTTCGCTCTTAGATACCCTGAGAAACGTCAGGTAATGAACTCTGTACTGAACAAAATTGTAGCAGACATAGATACAGATACAGTACAGGAGCTTGACCTTGACTGTGACTTTGCGTCAGACCCAGATGGTATCTGGTCAATTACGTGTGCAATTGGTAAGTACTATTGTGGATTAGCAGTTGATTCAGAGGAAGGGGAATTCGTTTTTGGGTGTGGGTCAGCTTCAAGTGAATCAGAGGCCATTCTAAATCTCAAGAGCCAAGAAGGGCAGGATACGAATTCTATGGCAATTGACTGGGATTGGTGCAGATGGTTTCTCCCACCGGGACCTTATGATCCTTACCCTATACCATCCCCTGACAACTATTGTAGATGGTGGTAGTGATCTACTGCCGAAAGTAGAAGTTCTTTAACATTTTGTCTCACAGATTTTGATGGATAGCACTTTCTAAATAACTTTATGTTACAGGAAACTATCCATCAAAACCTTCTTAACAGACTATTAATAAATTTATATAAATACAGAAAGGAATAAAAACAATGAAACAATTAACCGTAAATAAATTTCTAAGATTACTTTTTCTACAAATTTTACTTGGTCTAAGCTTTTTTCTAGGAGCTTGCTCGAGCCTAAACGACACTATCTCTGAAACCGATTTGACCCAAGAGGAATATACAGAGGTAAACATTGCCATAAGAGAAGGTGAAGAGATGGTTTTTTATGATGAAGACGCTTTCTCTCTTAAATACCCTGAAAGATCTGAGGTCTTAAATTCCATGAAAAGTCAATTTTTAGCAGACACAATTACAACACAAGGTCTTTTTGGTATTGGCTGTGTTTATGATGACAGCTACGGCTGGGTATTGGTTTGTGCGAATGACTGGGGTTATTGTTATGCATCAGGTACTTCAGAAAGTATTGATAAGGTTAGTTGCTATGGGAACTCTAGTAGATCAAAAGAGGTTTTTGATCTTGAAGAGTTAGTGTTAGAAAATACTTCAGAGTTACAGCTGGCATTATTACCAGCAGTACAGATGGCAAGGGAAGCCCCACGAAAGCAACGCTGAGTTGCTAACATAAATTTCTAACAAGACTGGACATCTATAATATAGATGTCCAGATAAACTTCTGTTATTAAAAGAGTTTACTGAGCTATGAAAAAGGTCAAGTCTCTACAATAAATAAACTTATTGGGAAATCCCAAGATAAGTTTTGAAGATGGCTCTTCTTTAGAAATACCAAGAAATCCTAAGCAATGTAAACAGTCTTAAAACAACGTTTTTGTCGTCCCAATCTAGATAATAATCAAAAACTGACAATGACTTGACAAAAAATTGGCGATGGCTTAACGATTATTTTTTATGGTTCTTTTTAAGAAATAGCAACTGCTATTTTGAACAGGTTTTGCAGAAGGCACATAGCTGAAGCAAAGACCTTAATTAACTTCTAAGGAGAAGAATAGTGAATATCCATAAGATTAAGATCTTAAAAGATCTTTTTATCAAGTTTAGTGTTACTGCAATTGTAGTAGTAACTTTTGGTTCTCAACTGGTTCAGGCTAGTGACCAGTTAATAACTATCCCTTAAAAAAGTAGGAGAAAATCATGTATCACAAAAACTATACAGTCACCAAGCAAAACATTCCATTTAGAAAAGAGTTAATGTCCCTAAGCTTTGCCTTTCTAGTACTAATTACTTTGTTAGGTTCAGCATTCGCACAAATTGCCAAACTCACTGACAGTGATAGCGAGCCAGATGATAACTTCGGTTACTCGCTGGCAACCTCTGGTACAACCGTGGTTATTGGTGCGTGGCAAAACGACTCTCTGCGTGCCAACAGTGGTGCAGCCTATGTGTTCGAACGTGTATCCGGCAGCAATAATTGGAATCAAGTGATTAAACTGATTCCTGATAATGCTGACTTCGCAGGCGATGAGTTCGGCAAGGCAGTAGCGATTGATGGCAACTGGCTGATTGTCGGTGCGCAGTTTGACGATGAAGCTGGCAAGGATCGTGGTGCGGCTTATGTGTTTGAGAGAAATCCAAGTGTTGGCAGCACTTGGAATCAGGTTGCTAAACTCACTGCTAGCGACAGTGCATTCCGTGATTTTTTTGGCCAAACAGTAGCAATTTCGGGTACCCGTGCAGTAGTTGGTGCACCGGAGGATGACGACGTTGGTAATCAAAGTGGATCGGCCTACGTGTTCGAGCGCAATCCAGCTGATGGTAACTGGAATCAGGTCGCCAAGCTGACAGCCAACGACGGCGAAGCTAATGACATATTCGGCAGTTCAGTGACAATTGCTGGTGAGACTGTGATCGTGGGTGCCAACGAGCATAGCCACCAAGACATTAACAACAATGGTGCTGCTTATGTGTTTCAACGTAATCCAAGTGATGGCCACTGGGGCCAAGTCGCCAAGCTGACCGCTAATGACGGTGATGAGCTTGACCGATTCGGTTTTGCAGTAGCGTTGGTTGGTGATAGGGTGCTGATTGGTGCACCTTTTGACGACGATTCGGGTAATGTTGGCGGATCGGCCTATATTTTCGAGCGCATGGCAGGTACTAATAATTGGAGCCAGATCACCAAATTGACTGCTGCTGATCCTACACTGGGTAATCAGTTTGGTCGTTCTGTTGCGCTAACTAGCGAGTGGGCATTAATCGGTGCTCCAGAAGACGATGATATCGGTAGTGGAAGCGGTTCAGCTTACCTGTTTCAACGTGATTTAGGCAACAGCAGTTGGAGTCAGCTCAATAAGTTCATCGCTAACGACGGTGCAGCCTTTGACTTGTTTGGTTCTGCTGTCTCACTCAGTAATGAGTTAGCTATAATTGGTGCGCACGATAGCGACAATCAGGGTAAAGATGAAAGTGGTTCAGCATATATTTTCCAACTAGGGTTTTGATAACACCCAAGTAAAAAACAACGCTAAGCTAAGCAATTAGGCTCAGGCCATAATTTTGTGTAAAATTATGGCCTGAAAATTCTGCTTATGGCAGGACAACATTATTTGCTAGAATTGGAGTATGGAAAAGGATAAGTCTCTACTGCACATAAACTTATTGGGAAGCATGGGCATTTATTTGCCATGGCTGGGCTATAGCACATTTAGGAGAAGTAGATGTAGGCATTGCTGAAGTGCAAGAGGGCATAAAAATGTATAAATTGACAGGAGCGTTACCTCTAGGCTCATATGGTCCAACATTGCTAGCTGAAGGCTTATATCTAAGGTGTGAATACAAAGAGGCTTTGGGAATTCTTGAAGAAGCGTTTGACTACAGCAAGAAAACTAATGAGTTATTTTATTTATCTCGACTTAACCGACTAAAAGGTGAGGGGTTACAGGGATTAGGTGCAGAAGCTGCTGAGGTTAAGCAATATTTTAGACAATCTATAGATGTAGCTAGAAAGCAAGAGGCTCCTTTGCTCGAGCTACGTTCAGCCCTATCACTAGCAAAATATTGGCAAGCCAATGATCAAAATAAAGAGGCACACTTGTTGCTTACAGAAATATTAGAACGTGTCACTCCTATAATGGATATTGATGTTATTCCTGAATACACAGAAGCTCAGGGTGTCCTTACTGAACTAATTTAATATCTACTTAACTATACCTTAACCATGGTTACAAAAATGGACTAATCTTTGATGGTTTGTTTATAAGACTAGCTTAACAAAGCATCAGTTGCCTTACTTTTTACACAAATCCAAAGACATAAGAATATTATCAACACTATTTTAAAACAGTGTTGATTGTCTTTTAACGGTCCTAATTTAGATAACAACCAAAACCTGATGATAACTTGGCAATAACTAGGCAATAAAAAGTTAGAGTTCCGAAGTTACTCTAACTTTTGCACAGCATTTTTGGGGCTGTTTTAAATTACTTCAGTAAGCATTTGAAAAAGAAAACAATGCTTACCAACAAGGTAATACAAGGGTAATGAAAGAATAGAACAAGAGGTTACAAGTGCTCGAGAAGAGCAAATTCAATCACAGAAAGGTGATAAATAATGAAAATAAATAGAATTTTTAAAACAGTTTTTTTACAAGGTTTGGTAGGTTTAGGTCTTTTTTTAGGAGCTTGCTCGAGCTTAAACGAAACTATCCCAGGAACCGATTTGTCCCAAGAGGAATATACAGAGGTAAGCATTGCCATAAAAGAAGGTGAGGAGATGGTTTTCTATGACGAAGATGAGTTCTCTGTTAGGTATCCTAAGCAAGCTGAGGCTGTAGAGATTATAAAAAATCAACTTTTAGCAGATACAATTACAACACAAAGCTTATTTGGCTTTGATTGTGTTGCTGATGACAGTTATGGTTGGGTCGTGGTTTGTGGGTATAAAGATAAGGGTTATTGTAAGATATCAGGTACATCAACAACGATTGATCCTATCCGTTGCTATGAATACTCTAATAGATCAGAGATAGATAATCCTTCAGAGTTAGAATTGGCAGTGCTTCTTTTACCAGCAGTAAATATGGCAAGGGAGGCTCCACGAAAGCAGGGCTGAGTTGCAAACGCACATAAATTTCTAACAAGACTGGACATCTATAAATAGATGTCCAGATAAGTTCTTACTATAAAGTGGACTTGTTTAGTTTGCTGGTAGGCACAGAATTAGATAGGAAAATAATATTTATGCTGAGAAGCAAAATGTTCAAAACTAAACCGTTGTCAATACACCAAAGTGCTCATCATTACAAGAAGGGCACTACCAAAGATTTAGCAACCCTAGCTATGTTTTCAGCAGTAAAACCATAAACCTCCATAAGTTTACTACCATCTCCAGAAGCCCCAAAAGTATCTAGGGCAATAACAGAACCATCTAGCCCAACATACTTTTGCCAACCAAGAGAAGCGCCTGCTTCTACAGCAACTCGAGCCCTAACTTCAAGAGGCAAAACTTCTTGCTTATAAGCTTCATCTTGGGCTTCAAAAATCTCAAAACTTGGCATACTTACAACTCGAGCTTTGACCCCTTCTTTTGCCAATAAATCTTTTGCAGTTAGAGAAGGAGCTACTTCTGAACCTGTAGCAATAAGTATTACTTCAGCTTGACCTTCAGAGTCAGCTACTATATAAGCCCCCTTACTAACGGCATCTTTAGGTGTTGCCAAAGTAGGTAGGTTTTGACGACTAAGTGCTAAAGCGACAGGGTTTTTCTTTTGATTTAAAGCATAACGCCATGCTTGAGCAGTTTCATTAGCATCAGCGGGGCGTATAACTGTTAGATTGGGAATGGCCCGCAAGGACATGAGCTGAGCAACTGGTTGGTGAGTAGGGCCATCTCCACCTAAACCAATGCTGTCATGGGTAAAAACATAAATAACTGGTTGCTCCATCAAAGCAGCCAAACGTAGACTGGGTCTTAGATAGTCAGCAAAGATTAGAAAGGTTGCTACATAAGGACGTAAACCCCCATGTAAGGCTAGGCCATTAGCAATAGCAGCCATACCATGCTCACGCACTCCAAAGTGAATATTACGCCCTGAGAAATCACCTTTTTTCATAAAGGGAATATCTTTTATGGTAGTTACATTTGAGCCTGCTAAATCGGCTGAACCTCCTACTAATTCTGGTAGGTGTGGTGCAAGGGCGTTGATAACTTCACCTGAAGATTTGCGACTAGCTTGGGCGGTGCCTACTTCGTAGTTGGGTAATTTGTTTTTGAGATCAGGTACTTTGTTGCTTAATGTGCGCTGGAGTTGTGCAGCAAGCTTAGGATGCCTTTGCTGATAGTTCTCAAGCTGTTTAAGCCAATCTGCCTCACTCTGTTCACCTTTTCTAGTAGCTTCATGGTAGTGTGCTTGTACATCTTCGGGAACGCTGAATTCAGGCCAGTCAATACCAAGTTTAGCTTTGGTTTCTTTTACCTCTTCACTTTTTAGGGCTTTACCATGTACTGCTGAGGTGCCCTCGAGCGGAGAGCCAAACCCAATGATAGTCTTTACTGAAATTAAACTGGGCTTATTAACTGTTTTAGCTATTTGCAAAGCAGTCTCAATAGCTTTAGCATCATTGCCATCCGTTACCTGTTGGGTGTGCCAACCATAAGCTTCATAACGTTTAAGCACATCTTCTGTAAAAGCAACTTCAGTTGGGCCATCTATAGTAATGTTGTTATCATCATAAAGAACAATTAATTTGCTTAATCCCAAGTGTCCTGCCAAAGAACTTGCCTCGTTGGAAACGCCTTCCATCAAGTCACCATCAGAAGCTATAACATAGGTGAAGTGATCAATAAGCTTAAAGTCAGGCTTGTTATAAGTGGCTGCGAGGTGCTCTTCAGCTAAAGCCATGCCTACAGCAGTACTGACACCTTGACCCAAGGGCCCAGTAGTAGTTTCTACCCCAGCAGTATGACCAACTTCAGGATGTCCCGGAGTAAGGCTACCATATTGACGGTGGTTTTTAATTTCCTCCATAGAAAGGTTGTAACCTGTTAGGTGTAATAGGCTGTAGCTAAGCATAGAACCGTGTCCAGCAGATTGCACAAAACGATCACGGTTAAACCATTTAGGATTTTTAGGGTTGTGGTTTAGAAGTTTTTGCCACAACACATAAGCCATAGTAGCGGTGCCCAAAGGCATACCGGGATGACCTGAACCAGCCGCAGTGGTGGCGTCTATAACTAAGGCACGAATAGCATTTATTGCTCTTGTTTCTATATCTTGTTCCATAAGTAAATCTCCCAAACTAACACTAACAGTTTAGTATTGTGACACATTTCGTTGTTTTGATAGGTAATGTGTTTACTGGATACTTCCTTACATGTTTAATTTTTAAACTTCTTCCAGCTTAAATAAATCTCCTCATAGCTTTCAGAGGCTTGTCCTTGCCTATTTTCCTCTATAAAATCTTGGGTTTCTTTCTCTAAAAGATCCAAAATAGGCTCAGGGTAATCCAGAACTTGTGTCCCTTCACTAACTAAACGTGCCAAGGCCTCACTGTTTTTCTCTTCTACAAAATCCAGTGACCATTCTGTAGTTTTATCGGCTGCTCGTTTAATAGCCTGCTGCAAATCTTGAGGCAAGTTTTGGTAGGTATCAAGATTTATGTAAAGAGCTAAGGGTGTAGCGGGCTGCTGCCAACCGGGTTTATAGTAATTTGTTGCTGCTTTATGGAGTTGTAATTGTTCGTCTTCATGGGGGCCACCAGATATAGCGGCATCTATGTCGCCAAGCTCGAGCGAAACCTTAATCAGATTAGGCTCTAACAAAAGAACCTGAACACCTGCACTACTAAGAATCTCTGCTGCTAAGTCTATACTACGAATCTTTAAGCCCAGAAAGTCTTCAGTAGTTCCAAGAGGTTCTTTAAACCATCCTCCCATTTGTGGGCCTGCTTCACCCGCAACAAAAGCAATTAAGTTGTTTTGGGCATTAAGTTCGTCCCATAATGCTTGCCCTTCAGCCTCGAGCCAAGTTTTGTGCTGCGTGGCATCAAGGCCAAATGGGACTGCTGTAAAAAACGAATTAGATGCATCTTCGTTAGTGTAGTAGTAGGCTAAACTGTGTCCTAGGGCAAATTGACCAAGGGCTACAGCATCAAAAACTGCCCGCTCTTTAACCTTTTCACCAGCTGCGTGAATAGTAACAGAAATTCTGCCTTTCGATTCTGTATTTACTAGTTCTGCAAATTTTTCAGAGGCTAGATGAAATGTTTCAAGATTGCGTGGCCAAGAAGTAACCATCTCAAATTCATGAGTAGGGGAATTGGAATTGCCCCCTGTGGAACAACTTATTAAAGTCAAGCATACAAACAATATAAAAAGTAGATTTCTAGTAGACACTTTTGCTCCTTAAAAGTTCATTGTCTAAACCTTAACCTCTTGATTTGCTCGAGAACATGAAGAAATCAGAATAAGATCTTAAATCTCTAAAAATCCTGCTGTAAATCGTATGGATTCGTAGGGGTTCAAAAATTTGAACCCTTCCGAACGCAAATTTACCCAATGCTATTCTAAATTATAGACCTAATCATTAAACATAATTCCTGTTTTTTGCCATGCCAGCAGGTTATAACGAATCGTGCTACTAGGTAAATGTTGACCACTTAAGACAACACTCCACTTACTTTAACAGATTATTTATAGGAATTTCACCGTTCTGATTGTTCATATCACGGTGCTTTTGAAAAAACCATTTTAGATATCACGCTGATATCACGGCAAGCTTTTAGAGTAGAAACTTATCTTATTTTGGAGGTTTCTGCAATGAAAAAAGATTAATCCTTAACTATAATCTAACCTAAAGGCAGTGAAAACTTCATTTTTTAATAGTACTTGATCTTTTAATTTTAAGGAGTAAAGCAATGAAAACACAATACAAATGGTTTCTCATCATCTTTTTTATAACCTTAGGATTTTTACTTAGTGCCTGTCAACAAAACACAAGCACACCAACAAGCAATTCAGAAGGAGCTTTGGTAGGCTCTGAAGACTTTAACAGAGATAATAAAGATGACCTAGCTATAGGGGTACCAAAAGAAGATGTTAATGGACAGGTAGATGCTGGCGCAGTTAATGTAATTTATGGTTCTTATACAGACTTAACCTCTGCTAACGACCAAATATGGCATCAGGATGTACCTACTATAGCTGATGTTTCTGGGTCAGATGACCAGTTTGGTTATGCTCTAGCTATCGGTGACTTTGATGGTAATGGCAAAAATGATCTTGCTGTGGGAATACCTTTTGAGGATGTTGATTCTCCTAATGACAATGCAGGCGCTGTTCACATTATTTATGGTTACCATACCACTGGCTTAGATGCATTAGATAATGAGTGGCTGGTTCAAAGCGATGGAACAGGAGACTCAAATGGATCAGAAACGGGCGACAAATTTGGATACGCATTGGTGGTAGGGGATTTTAACGATGATGGTAAAGATGATCTAGCAGTAGGAGTTCCCGGTGAAGATACTGGCATTGCTACAGACAATGGTGCTGTCCATGTTTTCTATGGCTCTACTGCTGGTCTTGAAAATAGTCCTATTGATGATCTATTTTCTGATCAGAGCGCTATTGTATCTTTATCTCTTAATAATGAAAGTAATGATCAATTTGGCTGGTCTTTAGCTTCTGCTGATTTTAATGGTGATGGTAAGGATGATTTAGCAGTGGGTACTCCCTTTGAGGATGATGATTATAGTGCAGCAGTTGATTCAGGTATAGTTGTTATTATCTACGGGGATGAAAATGGCCTTACTGATCAAGGTGCTGCTGCATGGGACCAAGGAGGCCTCGAATCAATAGAATCAGGTGACCGTTTTGGTTACGCATTAACTGCCTGTGACTATAACAATGACGGCAAAGCAGACTTGGCCATAGGTGCTCACCTTGAAAATATAGGTGGTATCAAGAATGCAGGAATAGTGCATGTCCTGTACGGTGATTCTATTGGTGGTATTACTCCTTGGGGTAACACCCTCTGGCATCAAAATACAACTGGTATTTTAGATTCTGCCGAAAAGGGCGATCAATTTTCTCGAGCACTTAGCTCTGGAGATTTTAATGGCGATGGTGCTTGTGATCTTGCCATAGGAGTGCCTTTTGAGAATGTTTCAGGTAAAGCAGATGGTGGTGTGGTCAATGTTCTTTATGGATCCTCAACTGGTATTGTTTCTGCTGGTAATCAATTGTGGCATCAAAACTCTGCAGGAATCAGAAACTCTGTCCAAGCTAAAGATCGGTTTGGTTGGTCATTAGCTGCTGGAGATTTTAATGGGGATAAAAAAGATGATTTAGCTATAGGAGTACCCCTAGAGGATTTTACCAGTGCGAGTAACGCTGGTGCAGTCAGTGTAATTTATGGATCAACTTCTGGGCTAACTAGTGTAGCAGATGACTTCTGGCATCAAAATAGTGGCGGTATTAAAGATATAGCTGAATTTAATGATCAATTTGGCTGGTCATTGGCTGCTAAAAGATAAGGGATTATTCAAGAGTTTGAACTAAAAAAATAACCTTGTTTAGAACATATTTAAACAACTCAAAGGTGGTAGAGTATCCGGTCAAAGCGACGTTTATAGCCAATTTGATTTATGCCCTCGTACAAAGCAATTGCAAGGTGCATAAAACCATGATAAATTATGCTTCCCTTTCATACTCAAACATTAGCTCTAGCACGCAACCTCTGAAATACTACCAATTTGATAGAGCCCAAGAAACACCTGTTTCTGAGGGGCTTAATTTGAATCACCTTGCTCTGACCGGATGTTTCCTTGTGTTAGCATGTATATTTAAAGCTAGGACGGCCTTTAAAAATCAGTTCAAACTCTTGGATTATAAGTTATCACCACCCCTTAATTACAGCCCCCTAGTAAAGAAACGATATTCGTAGGGGTTCAAGTTTTTGAACCCTTCCGAGCACGAATTGATCCAATGCTATTCTAAATCATAATAAACATGGTTCCTGTCTTTGCTGTGCCAGTGGGTTGTTTTATGATTGCTTTTGGCATTTTTTTGTGGGGTGGTTAGTTTGTTGAAAACCATGTTGGGGGATTTTGTTGTGGAAGGGTTCAAAATGTTGAACCCCTACGTTCTCGTTGGTGATGTGGTTAGGCATCATAGCGAACTAAAAGATTTAAAACAATCTTGACTAAACCCTAAAAGGCTTTTAAAATATTAACTAGGTGTTTCAAAACATCTAAAGTTTAAGCCAAGAAAGTTAAGATTTCGTTTTTGTGTACTACAACCTAAGGCACTATAGGAACTTTGCATTAATTTTTCAATTTTAAGGAGTAAAGCCGTGAAAACGCAATACAAATGGTTTTTAGTTGCCTCCTTTATATTTTTAGGGCTTTTGCTTAGTGCTTGTCAAAAAAGCACAAGCACCCCAACAGGCAATGCAGAAAAAACTTTGGTAGGATCCGAAGACTTTAACAGAGATAATAAAGATGACCTAGCCATAGGGGTACCAAAAGAAGATGTTAATGGAGAAGCAGATGCTGGTGCAGTTAATGTAATTTATGGTTCCTACACAGATTTAAGCTCTGCTGGCGACCAAATATGGCACCAAGATTCTGCAGGCATAATATGTTGTAGTGCTGAGGCAGGTGACCAGTTTGGTTACGCTCTAGCTATTGGTGACTTTGATGGTAATGGTAAAAATGATTTGGCCGTAGGGATTCCTCTTAAGAATATTGGTATTGGTCCCATAGTTGATTCTGGTGGTGTTCACATTTTTTATGGTTATAACACTAGTGGCTTAGACGATCTAGCTAACGAGTTTTTAAGTCAGTTTGATGGAACGGGAGATCCATCGGGGCCAGAAACGGGCGATCAATTTGGATATGCATTAGCAGTAGGGGATTTTAATGATGACGGTAAAGATGATCTAGCAGTAGGAGTTCCTTTTGAAGATACAGGCTTTGCTACAGACAATGGTGCTGTCCATGTTTTCTACGGCTCTGTTGATGGTCTTAACTCCGGAATTGTAGACCTATTTTTTGATCAGTCTACAGCTTCAGCTGGGACTACTAATCAAAACAATAATCAATTTGGCAAGTCTTTAGCCTCTGCTGACTTTAATGGTGATGGCAAGGATGACTTAGCCGTAGGTAGTCCCTTTGCAGATACAGCACACCTGACCAGTGACGCAGGACTGGTTGATGTTATCTATGGAGATGAAGGTGGCCTTCAAGCTGACTTTACTAAAGGTACTACTGCATGGAACCAAGGTGGTCTCGAAGTACTAGAAGCAGGAGACCAGTTTGGCTACGCATTAACTGCCTGTGACTATAACAATGACGGCAGAGCAGACTTGGCCATAGGTGCTCATCTTGAAGATATAGGTGGTAGAAAGAATGCAGGAATAGTGCATGTCCTGTACGGTTCTATTACTGGTATTGTTTCTGCTGGTAATCAACTGTGGCATCAAGATACAACTGGTATTTTAGATTCTGCTGAAAAGAACGATCGGTTTGGTCGAGCACTTACCTCTGGGGATTTTAATGGAGATGGTGCTTGTGATCTTGCCATAGGAGTGCCTTTTGAGAATGTTTCAGGTAAAGCAGATGGTGGTGTAGTCAATGTTCTTTATGGATCCTCAACTGGTATTGTTTCTGCTGGTAATCAATTGTGGCATCAAAACTCTGCAGGAATCAGAAACTCTGTCCAAGCTAAAGATCGGTTTGGTTGGTCATTAGCTGCTGGAGATTTTAATGGGGATAAAAAAGATGATTTAGCTATAGGAGTACCCCTAGAGGATTTTACCAGTGCGAGTAACGCTGGTGCAGTCAGTGTAATTTATGGATCAACTTCTGGGCTAACTAGTGTAGCAGATGACTTCTGGCATCAAAATAGTGGCGGTATTAAAGATATAGCTGAATTTAATGATCAATTTGGCTGGTCATTGGCTGCTAAAAGATAAGGGATCGACAATAGTAGAGGCAGGTTTAAAACCTGACCCTACATGCACATTTTGTATCTAACTTATCTGTATTCTTCTTAATTTGGTGAGACACTAATTATGAAGGCATAAATTTGTGGCTATTGATTTTCGTACCTAGCAAACAGTCTCGTTGGTGATTTACCCGACACCATTCTAAACCCAAATCCAACCTTAGGTATAATACCTATCCTTTTGCCATGTCAACAGGTTATTATTGATATGTTCAGATATCTTATTATCTTATAGTGCCCCAGAAAAAATTTCTTCTAGAAGTAAACCCTTGTTTTAACAGGTTGCTTATAGAAGTTTCGCTGTTCTGATTGTCCATGTCACGGTGCTTTCGAAAAGCCATTTTTAAATGTCACGCTGATGTCACGGCAAGCTTGTATAGTAGAAATCTATCTTATTTTGGAGGTTTCTGCAATGAAAAAAGATTAATCCTTAACTATAATCTAACCTAAAGGCAGTGAAAACTTCATTTTTTAATAGTACTTGATCTTTTAATTTTAAGGAGTAAAGCAATGAAAATACAATACAAATGGTTTTTCGTTTTCTTCTTTATATTTTTAGGACTTTTGCTTAGTGCCTGTCAACAAAACACAAGCACACCAACAAGTAATTCAGAAGGAGCTTTGGTAGGCTCTGAAGATTTTAACAGAGATAATAAAGATGACCTAGCTATAGGGGTACCAAAAGAAAACATTAATAGCAAGGTAGATGCAGGTGCAGTTAATGTAATTTATGGTTCTTATACAGACTTGAGTTCTGCTGGTGACCAAATATGGCATCAGGATTTAGCTGGCATGACTGATCTTGCTGGGTCAGATGAGCAATTTGGTTACGCCCTAGCTATTGGTGACTTTGATGGTAATGGTAAAAATGATTTGGCAGTAGGGGTGCCCGGTGACTGGGTTAGCCTTCCTAATGATAATGCAGGTGCTGTTCACATTATTTATGGTTACGATACTAGTGGCTTAGACGATTTAAATAACGAGTGGCTGATTCAAAGCGATGGAACGGGAGACCCAAATGGATCAGAAGCGAGCGACAAATTTGGGTCCTCATTGGCAGTAGGGGATTTTAACGATGATGGTAAAGATGATCTAGCAGTAGGAGTTCCCGGTGAAGATACTGGCACTACTACAGACAATGGTGCTATCCATGTTTTCTATGGTTCTACTGCTGGCCTTGAAAATAGTTCTATTGATGACCTATTTTTTGATGAGGACGCAATTTGGCCTTTTAATATTAATGAAAATTATGCTCAATTTGGCTTTTCTCTAGCCGCTGCTGACTTTAATGGTGATGGTAAGGATGATTTAGCAGTGAGTACTCCCTTTGATGATCTTGATTTGTTTTTTCCAATATTTGATACAGGAACAGTTACTGTTATCTATGGTGATGAAAATGGCCTTACTAATCAAGATGCTACTACATGGAGCCAAGATGGCGGACTCCTTGAAACATCAGAAGCAGGAGACAATTTTGGCTACGCATTAACTGCCTGTGACTATAACAATGACGGCAGAGCAGACTTGGCCATAGGTGCTCACCTTGAAAATATAGGTGGTATTAAGAATGCAGGAATAGTGCATGTCCTGTACGGTTCTATTACTGGTATTGTTTCTGCTGGTAATCAAGTGTGGCATCAAAATACAGCTGGTATTTTAGATTCTGCTGAAAGAAATGATAAATTTGCTCGAGCACTTAGCTCTGGAGATTTTAATGGCGATGGTGCTTGTGATCTAGCCATAGGAGTGCCTTTTGAGAATATTTCAGGTAATGCAGATGGTGGTGTGGTCAATGTTCTTTATGGATCCTCAACTGGTATTGTGGCCACTGGGAATCAGTTGTGGCATCAAAACTCTGCAGGAATTAGAAACTCTGTCCAAGCTAACGATCGGTTTGGTTGGTCATTAGCTGCTGGAGATTTTAACGGTGATAAAAAAGATGATTTAGCTATAGGAATACCCCTAGAGGATTTTACCAGTGCGAGTAATGCTGGTGCAGTCAGTGTAATTTATGGATCAACTTCTGGGCTAACTAGTGTAGCAGATGACTTCTGGCATCAAAATAGTGGCGGTATTAAAGACATAGCTGAAAAAGACGATTGGTTTGGCTGGTCATTGGCTGCTAAAAGATAAGATTGTCAATTTCTAGAACGTATCATTTCACGAGATGATAGAAGCACGTTGATAATACGATCAAAATACGTTGATAATACGCTTGGTTTTTTATCCTTTAAATCATGAAGGCACCAATAAAACCTTCAAAATGGGCGTAGTTTTCAGTTAGGGGGGGTGGGAGAAATTAAGCGCAAAAAAGGCACAAATCAATTTATGACTAATAAAGCTGAAAACACCAATAAACACTTTATGGGAAAACATTTCAATCTCTTTAACTACCAATCTTTAATTGTCTTTAAAAACAGCTTCTATAGTTACCCCCTAAGTAGAAACTACGCCTCTTCAAAATCATCTTTAGGAGAAAACCATGAACCGTTTTTTATTACCAATTTATACAGTAGCTGCTATCAGCTTAGTAGTCATTTTTGGAGTTACTTACAGTTTTAGTAAGGGTGAAGAAACCCCATCAGGTCAAGTAAGCACTAGCTTTTTGTATTCCTTTACAGATGCATCACAAGTCCCAGATGCCTATTCCACACTAACAAGAAGTGATAATGGAATAGCTACAGAGGTTCGTACCATAGGACTTGATCCCGAGGCCATTTATAGTGTGTGGTGGGTTATCTTTAATAATCCACAAGGTTGCAGTGAAGCTTGTAACGAAGATGATATCTTTGATGCTGATGGGAACGTTTCGCCTAATCCTGAAGCAAATATATCTATCTTATGGGCCACAAGTGGTATATCTAGCAGCAGTGGTGAAGGTACCTTCAGTGCTTATCTACCCAAAGGCCGTCCTTTAGGAGAAGTGTTACTTGGATTAGGATTACAAGATGCCCAAGGAGCTGAAGTTCATCTAGTACTAAGAACTCACGGAGTTGCTGATTTAAATACACTTTCTGCCCAACTCACTAGCTTTCAACCTGAGCCCTCACTAGGTGGGGATTGTGAGGCTTGTCAAGATCATCAATTTGCTGTTCACCCCAGTCAAGTTATTGTCAATTAATTCTTAAGCCCCTAAAAGCTAAAGAGAACTTCAAACATTCTGCTAATCCTCTAATCTGTTTGGTTAGGGGATTATCAATTGTTATAAGTCAAAAGTCCTAAATTCTTAAGTAGTTCTATGTATAAGAGTAGTATAGAGAATGTATAATCAGAATATGTCAGTTTATGTTAGGTTACTCGGTATACCTTCTATCAAGTTTAATAACGAGTGGATTACTCCTTCTGCAGTCAAAACATCTGCTTTACTTTATTATCTAGCTCATACAAATCATTGGGTTGATCGTAATACTCTAGCCTATTTATTTTGGGCTGATATTCCCGAGGAAAATGCTCGAGGTAATTTAAGAAACCTACTTAGCCGATTAAAAAACTTACCCTATGCTAAAACTTTAGAAATTGAAAGAGCTAGGCTCCGCTGGGTAACTGACACAGATTTAAAAGCATTTCAAAATGCTCTAGAAACTGAAAATTCTTCTCAAACCATTGAGCTTTATACAGGAGAGTTGATGCAGGGATTTAGATTGGATGGTGCACCTGAGTTTGAAGCTTGGTTGGAAACTGAGAGACAAGAAATCTTTAGTGTTTGGCGTGAGACCGTATTTCAACTTAGCTCTGCTTTAGAAACCGAAGGCCAACACGAAAATATAGCCAATGCTTTTGAAAAACTACATAAAGTTGATCCTTTTGACGAAGATGTGCTGAAACGGTACTTACAAAGTCTACATTTAACAGGTCGGCAAAGTAAAGCTCTCGATACTTTCAAACAATTCGAGCAGAAACTCAAAGAGGAACTAGGGGGTGAACCAGAGCAAGCCACTTTAGATCTCGTCAAGCAAATTAAAACATCAACAATAAAAATAGAAACACCAACTAAAAAGAAAGAACCTGATCAAAGTACACTAAAAGTAGAACCTGATCAAGACTTATTAACTGAGGAATCTGCTCAAAGCATGCTCGAGGCAGAACCTGCCCAAGACACACCGAAGAAAGAAAATTTAGTTCAGAGCACGTTTGTTAATCAAAAATTACATAATCTACCTACTCAACCAACTCCCTTTGTAGGTCGTATAGCAGAGCAAAAGCAACTCACTGAACAACTTAGTAAAACAGATTGCAACCTAATAACTATTGTTGCCCCAGGCGGCATGGGCAAAACACGATTTGCCGTTGCAGCAGCCAAAAAACAACTCACTAACTTCAAAGATGGTGTTTATTTTGTTCCTTTTGCACCAGTTACAGCAACTGAGCAAATGGTTTATGCTCTTGCTGATGGTTTAAATTTTAATTTTTATGGTCGAGATGAGTCAAAAAATCAGTTGCTTGATTATCTAAAAGATAAAAATATGCTGCTTGTACTAGATAACCTCGAGCACCTACTTTCAGGCGTAGAGCTTATCAGCGAAATCCTTCAGGCATCACCAAACATAAAAGTTTTAGCTACCTCACGCGAGCGCTTGAATTTACATGCTGAATGGCTTTTTGATTTGCGGGGTTTAAGCTTTCCAGAAGAAAATACTAAAGAGGCTACTAACTTTGATGCGATAAAGCTCTTTATTCAGTCTGCACAAAAAGTACAACCTAGCTTTACTGTTAATGAGCAAAACACTTTAGTAGTAACGCGTATCTGTAAACTTATTCAAGGTATGCCCCTAGCAACTGAACTTGCTGCTGCATGGCTCGAGCTACTCTCACTAGATGAAATTTTAGCAGAGATAAAACAAGGCATAGACTTTTTAGAAACAGAAATGCGCGACCTCCCAGAAAGACAAAGAAGTATAAAAAGTGTTTTTGACACTTCTTGGAAACGCTTATCTGAGAGTGAACAACTCGTTTTTATGAATTTGTCAGTTTTTAGGGGAGGCTTTACCAGAGAAGCAGCACAATCTGTTGCCTCAGCAAACTTAAGAACACTTCGGTCTTTAGTAAACAAATCGCTCATTTTCTTAGATGGGAAACGTTATGGCATTCATGAATTGTTGCGTCAGTATGGCGAAGAAAAATTGGCAGAGACACCTGAACGAGTCACACAATTAAATGATGTGCATTGCCAATATTTTACTGATTTTCTGCACTTACAAACTGATGATGTATTAGGTTGGAATCAGTTAGAGGCTTCCAAGAAAATCGAAATGGAGTTTGACAACATCCGTGCATCTTGGCAGTGGGCCATACAAACAGCCAATGTGCAAGCTATTCATAAAGCAGCCATGCCATCTCTTAATATGTTTTTCCAATTTCAAAGTCGTTATATAGAAGCTTTAGACTTCTTTAATCAAGCTGCTACTATGCTTAAAGAGCAAGCGCCTTCACAAAACATATCTTTGGCACTCATTAATATATTGCAAGGACAAGCACAGTTTAACTTACGTCTTGGTCAACTCGAGCAGGTTGAGAGTGCTATGCAACAAAACTTACGTTTTTACAAAGAACTTGGGATAAAACCAGTAGATAAAGCTTTTTTATCAGACCCGAAAGGCCTGCTCAGTTTTGTTGCTTCTGTAAGGGGAGATTATCAAAGAGCTGCCCAATATGCTGAGGAGATTTGTAAACAAGCAGAAGATCAGAACAACTCTGCAAATTGTCAGTTTGGTTATTATTTGATGGCTCGAGCCCTAATAGCCCAAGGTCAAAATTCAGAAGCAGAAAAGTATGCAAAGCTAGCGCTTGATGTCGCCGAAAAAGCTGGTGACATGTGGTTCAGTGCCTACATATTTAATACATTGGCAGATATAGCAATTGGTAAACAAGATTTTGCTTTAGCTAAGAACTATTGTCAAAGAAGCCATGATATTCGCAAGCAATTTAATGACATTGAAGGCAAAGCCTTAGCTCTAAATCGCTTGGGTGATATTGCTATGTGGCAGAATTCTTTTAAGGAGGCAAAAGGGTTGTATCAACAAGCCCTAGACCTTTACCAAGACATAAATGATCAAGGTGGACTTGCCAAAGCACAAAATCGTTTGGGTGATGTAAACCTTTCTCTTAACCAATATGAAGAAGCTAAAAAGCACTTGTATAGGGCGCTTGAAATTGTTGCAAAGCACCAGTTCAATCGCATCACAACAAGAATTTTAGTAAGTGTTGGTCATTATTTCTTACTTACAGGGAGTTCTGAAAAGGGAGCTGAGTTGCTATGCTTTACAATAAATAATCCTGCTAGCGATCAAGAAGTAAAAACAAAAGCAACCTCTTTGCTAGAACAATACTCTATTCAAAGTACTGCTGATTACAAAGCAGAAGATGATTTACAAGATATAACGAATAAGTTGTTAATTGAATTGGCTTAACATTACATACTGCTGCCAATAATCTTGTCAGTTACCCACAGCTAAAGTCGAGGGCTTGTCCTTCTAAATTTACGTTAGAACTATCAAAGTAATCTTGGAGGAATACTTATGAAAGCAATTGTATTCACAAAATATGGTCCACCGGATGTCCTTCAGCTAAAAGAGGTAGAAAAACCTACTCCTAAGGACAATGAAGTACTTATCAAAATACATGCGACAACAGTAACATCAGGTGACTGTCGCATTCGAAAGGCTGACCCATTTATTACAAGGTTGTTTTTTGGTCTTATAAGGCCAAGAATAACTATACTAGGAAATGAGCTAGCCGGAAAAATTGAAGCAGTTGGTAAAGATGTAAAGTCATTTAAAGAAGGTGACCAAGTTTTTGGTGCAGCAGGATTTAGTCTTGGTGCTAACGCTGAGTACATATGCTTGTCTGAAGAAGGTACTGTAACAACAAAGCCAGCCAATATGACTTATGAAGAGGCTGCTGTTATTCCTTTTGGGGCAACAGCATCATTGTCTTTCCTTAGAGATAAGGGAAATATTCAGCAGGGGCAAAAAGTTCTTATCTATGGTGCTTCTGGGAGTTTAGGTACTGCTGCTGTGCAACTTGCTAAGTACTTTGGAGCAGAAGTTACTGGGATATGCAGTACCAAAAATTTAGAATTGGTGAAATCTCTAGGAGCTGATAAGGTGATTGATTACACTAAAGAGGACTTTACCAAAAACGGTGAGGCCTATGACATTATTTTTGACACGATAGGCAAAAGTCCGTTTTCAGGTTGTGTAAGATCACTAGAGAAAAAAGGAATTTATCTTAGAGCTGTTCACATGGCACTATCACCAATTATTCAAGGGTTATGGGTTTCAATGACAAGTAGCAAAAAAGTAATAGGTGGGGTAGCAAGCGAGCGTAAAGAAGATCTAATTTTCCTGAAAGAGCTTATTGAGGCAGGAAAGATAAAACCAGTCATAGATAGACGCTATCCTTTGGAACAAACAGCAGAAGCTCATAGATATGTTGAAAAGGGACACAAGAAGGGAAATGTAGTTATAACTTTTTCGAAACAAAGCTTCGTTTAACTTTACACTGTACTATTAGAAAAACACTTTCACCTAAGTGATAATTGCATTAACGTCTCAAGCAATGGGACGATCAAAGTACGATGATGGAACGTTCAGTTTTTTATCCTTTGAATTGTAAGGCACAAACGAAGCCTTAAAATCATCTCAAACAGGAGAAAACCATGAACCGTTTTTTATTACCAATTTATATCGTAGTTGTTATCAGTGTAGCAGTTATTGCAGGAGTTACTTTTAGTTCTAGTCAAGGTGAAGAAAGCTCGTCAAATCAGGTAAGTACCAGCTCTGTATATTCCTTTGCAGATTTCTCAGAAGTCCTAGACACTTATTCCACATTAACAAGAAGTGAAAATGGGGTAGCTATGGAACTTCGCACTGTAGGACTTGATCCTGATTCTATTTATACTGTATGGTGGGTAGTTTTTAATACACCCCAAGGTTGTAGCGAAGCTTGTAACGAAGATGACATTTTTGATGCTGATGGCAATGTTTCCCCTAATCCTGACGCAAGCATATCCATCTTGTGGGCTACTGGAGGCATAGCCAGCAATAGCGGCGAGGGTACTTTTAGTGCATATCTACCAGAAGGTCGACCCTTAGGTGAAGTAGTGTTTGGACCGGGATTACAAGATGCTCAAGGAGCAGAAGTTCATCTAGTAGTAAGAACTCATGGTGCAGCCGATACAGGTAAGCTTTACACCCAACTCACTAGCTTTGAACCCCACCCTGCATTAGGTGGTAATTGTGAAGCTTGTCAAGATCAGCAGTTTGCTGTTCACCAGCCTAACCAAGTTATTGCAAGTAACTAACTTAAATCCCTAAGAGTGAGAATCAACTCACAACACTCTATTAATCCTCTAATCGATCGATTAGAGGATATTTATTGCTATAATTTCCCTACCCCTAAACTATATTTTAAGGAGAGTTCAATGGAACCACTAAAACTTTTATGCATATTAGCGCACCCTGATGATGAATCACTTGGCATAGGACCTACCCTAGCTAAATACGCTGCCCAAGGAGTTGGAACTTATTTGATTTGTGCAACTAAGGGTCAGAAAGGCTGGAAGCTAGGTGACTACCCCAGCCCTGAAGCAGTAGGAAAGCATCGTACTCAAGAGCTATATAAAGCTGCCGAGGCACTTAAGTTAAAGAAAGTATGTTTTCTAGACTATATGGACGGAGAGTTAGATCAGGCTGACTTACAAGAAGCTAGTAGTAAAATTGCTAACCATATTAATCAAATAAAGCCTCAAGTCATCTTAACTTTTGGTCCAGAAGGAGCTTACGGTCACCCAGACCATATTGCAATCTCGCAGTTTACTATGTCAGCTATAGTTCAAGCTGCAAACCAAAAGTCTGATAAGGCCCATCAAGTCTCAAAACTTTATTATATTGCTTGGTCAAAACGCCAAACCGAACTTTATCAATCTGTTTTTGGTGATCTAAAGTCACAGGTAGATGGTACTGAGCGACGCTTTTCTGGTTGGGACGATTGGGCTTTAACTACTAAACTAGAAACATCTTCATATGTATCAGCCACTAAAGAAGCTATAAGCTGCCACAAGTCGCAACTAAGAAGCTATGAAAGACTGTTAAACCTCTCAGAAGATATGTGGCAGCAGATTTATGGTCAACAAACATACTATCGTGTTTTTAGCCTTGTTAACAGTGGTCGTACAGTGGAAGATGACCTCTTTGTAGGAATTCGATAAAAACTGTCTTCAAGCCTTTATAATTAGAGGATGTCCGTCTATGTTAGGTTACTCGGTACGCCTTCTATCAAGTTTGATAGTGAGTGGATTAATCCTCCTGCAGCTAAGATATCTGCTTTACTTTATTATCTAGCTCATAAAAATCATTGGGTTGATCGCAACACCTTAGCCTATTTGTTCTGGGCTGATATCCCTGAGGAAAATGCCCGTAGTAATTTACGAAAAATGATTAATCGGTTAAAAAGCTTGCCTTATGCTCAAGCCTTAGAAATCGAAAGAACGCAACTCCGTTGGTTAATTGATACAGATCTAAAGGCATTTCAGAACGCTTTAGAAACAGAAAATTCTTCCCAAACAATTGGGCTCTACACAGGAGAGTTTATGCAGGGGTTTAGATTGGATGGTGCATCTGAGTTTGAAGCTTGGCTAGAGGCTGAGAGGCAAGAACTTTTTAGTGTCTGGCGTGAAACCGTATTTCAACTTAGTTCTGCCTTAGAGGTTAAGGGGCAGCACGAAGACATAGCCAATGCTTTTGAGAAATTGCATAAGGCAGACCCTTTTGACGAAGATGTGTTAAAACGGTACTTGCAAAGTTTGTATCTAACAGGTCGGCAAAGTAAAGCCCTTGATACTTTCAAGCAATTTGAACAGAAACTTAAAGATGAACTAGGTGGTGAACCAGAACAAGCCACTTTAGCGCTTGTCAAACAAATTAAAGCATCACCTCTACAAAATGAGTTCCTAACTAGAAATGAAAAACCCTCCCAAAAAACATTTATTAATCAACAATTGCATAATTTACCTACTCAGCCAACTCCTTTTGTTGGTCGCATAGTAGAGCAAATGCAGCTCACTGAACAACTCGAGAAATCAGATTGCAGTTTAATAACTATTGTTGCCCCCGGTGGCATGGGTAAAACTCGCCTTGCTGTTACAGCAGCCAAAAAACAACTTAACAACTTTGAGCATGGCGTTTACTTTGTTCCTTTTGCACCAGTCAATGCACCTGAGCAAATGGCTTATACCCTTGCCGATGCCCTAAATTTTAATTTTTATGGTAAAGACAAGTCAAAGAGTCAACTACTTAATTATCTAAAAGATAAAAATATGTTGCTTGTGCTAGATAACCTCGAGCACCTACTTTCAGGCGTAGAGCTTATTAGTGAAATCCTTCAGGCGTCACCAAACATAAAGATTTTAGCTACCTCACGTGAACGGTTGAATTTGCATGCTGAGTGGTTATTTGATTTGCGAGGTCTAAGCTTCCCAGAAGGAAGTAAGGAAGAAGCTACTAACTTTGATGCAATAAGGCTATTTGTTCAATCTGCACAAAGAGTACAGCCTAGCTTTACTATTAATGAGCAAAACACTCTAGTGGTAATGCGCATTTGCCAACTTATACAAGGTATGCCCCTAGCTACTGAGCTTGCTGCTGCATGGCTCGAGTTACTCTCACTAGATGAAATTCTAGCAGAGATAAAACAAGGCATAGACTTTCTAGAGACTGAAATGCGAGATCTGCCAGAAAGACAAAGAAGTATAAAAAGTGTATTTGATACTTCTTGGAAACGCTTATCTGAGAGTGAGCAGCTTGTTTTTACAAACTTGTCAGTTTTTAGGGGAGGTTTTACCAGAGAAGCAGCCCAGTCTATTGCCTCGGCAAACTTACGAACTCTTAGGTCTTTAGTAAACAAATCGCTCATATTCTTAGATGGGAAGCGCTATGGCATTCATGAGTTGCTACGTCAATATGGTGCAGAAAAATTGGCAGAAATACCCAAACAAGTTAAAGAACTGAATAATTTACACAGCCAGTACTTCACTGATTTCCTAGAACTACAAAGCAATGACCTGCTAGGAAAACGTCAGGTAGAAGCCTCTAAAAAAGTAGAAATAGAACTTGATAATATTCGTGCAGTTTGGCACTGGGCTATAAAAACAGCTAATGTAAAAGCTATTTATAAAGCGGCCATGCCATTAGGCATGTTTTTCCAGTATCAGAGTCGTTATGTGGAAGGTCTAAACTTCTTTAACAAAGCTGCCACCATGCTTAAAGAACAAATGCCTTCACAAGAAACAAATTTGGCCCTCATTGATGTGTTACAAGGACAAGCGTGGTTCAGCTTACGTTTTGGTCAGCTCGAGCAAGTTGAGAGTACTATGATACACAGTCAGAAGCTTCATGAGCAACTTGGTATACCACCAGCAAAGGACTACCCTTCGGATCCTAGAATGATGCTTGGTTTTGTTGCTTCTGTAAGAGGAGATTATGAAGGTACTGCTCGCCATGCTGAAGGTCTTTATAAACAAGCGAAAGAGCAAAATCACCGTGTAAACCACCAATTTGGTTACTATCTGATGGCTCGAGCACTACTAGCCCAAGGGAAAAACTCACAAGCAGAAAAGTATGCAAAGTTAGCACTTGATGTCTCTGAAGATGTTGGAGATGTATGGTTTAGTGCGTATACATTTAACTTATTAGCAGATCTAGCATTTGCTGAGCAAAATCTTGATTTGGCTAGAAAACACTGTCAGAAAAGTTATGACATTCGTAAACAGTTTAACGATACTGAAGGCATGGCCTTGGCTATAAACCGTTTGGGTGATATTGCTATGTGCCAAAGTTCTTTTAAAGAGGCACAAAAGTTGTATCAACAGGCCCTAGCCCTCTACCAAGACATAAATGACCAAGGTGGACTTGCCAAAGCACAAAATCGTTTAGGTGATGTAAGCATCTCACTTAACCAGTATGAAGAAGCTAAAAAGCACCTTCATGCAGCACTTGAAATTGTTGAAAAGCACCAGTTCAATCGCATCACAACAAGGATTCTAGCAAGTGTTGGCCACTATTTCTTACTCACAGAGAACTTTGAAAAAGGGGTTGATCTACTGAATTTTACAATAAATAATCCTACTAGCGATCAAGAAGTAAAAACAAAAGCGACCTCTCTGCTTGAGCGGTACTCTATTCAAAGTACTACTGATTACAAAACAAAAGATGATTTACAAAAGATAATTGCTAGCCTATTAATAGAATTGGCCTAGAAAAACACTTATGTTTAGGTACTTATCTTATTAACGTACCATTCCATGAGACGATCAAAGTACGTTGATGAGACGGTCAGTTTTTTATTCTTTGAATGGTAAGGCACTAATAAAGCCTTCAAATCATCTCAAAGAGGAGAAAACCATGAATCATCCTTTATTAATAAATTTTACAATCCCTAAAATCGCAAATTACTTAAGATACTTTCTAATAGATACTCTCAATGGAAGAAAGCACTGGCAGACCCTACTATTCTACTTCTTTATAGTAGTTGGACACTTCACTGAACACCTTGTCCAAATAGGCCAAGTTTATCTCCTTGGTTGGTCTATGCGTAAAGCAGGTGGCATATTGGGGCTTTGGTTCCCCGGTTTAGCTGCCTCTGAAGTTTTGCATATGGCTTATAATTCTTTACAGCTTACTGGTCTTATTTTGCTCTGGTACGGTTTTAGAAAATATAAGCACGCTTCTAAATGGTGGAGTATTGCGCTTATTGCCCAAAGCTGGCACTTTCTTGAACACACAATCTTACAAATACAATACCTTACTGGTTACTATCTGTTTGGTGCTAGTCGGCAAACTAGCTTACTCGAGTTTTTCTTTCCTCGCATAGAGCTTCACTTTGCCTATAACTTATTGGCCTTTACACCCACTGTTATTGCACTTTATTTGTATTTTATGGCTATGGAAAAGAGGCGGACTACCAGACCTAACAATAAATTTTTGAGTTTTGCTTTGAGTATTTTGCCTCGAGCCCTAGGCTTTGGAACTATTCTAATGACACTAGCTTTTACAGTAGCGAGTATTTCTAGGTTTATATAGTGGGCTAATTTGGTACTTGCGCTGTTGGCTTAAGGCTCGAGCTTTCAACCTTTCGGCTTGCACTCGTTAAAAGAATCATCATGAATCCTAGCCCTTTTGCAACGACAAAGGGCTCTAACCACCATCTATTGACCCTTCCTTCAAATAGTCATGATTCGCAGTTGCTCAAAATTGTTTATTATCAGTACTCCGCAAAATAAGTGTATAACATAAAAAAGGGAAAAATAGCTGTGAGGTAGCTACATGAAAAAGAGTCAACAAAGTCATAAATTAAAGGATAGTGAATTCCTTAAGGAGACTATTGTGACTCTAGTAAATCTTAACTCACCCTCTTGCTTAGAAGCAAATGATGTTCATCAACAAGCTAGTGAAATTATTGATCAGAAATTTGATTTCGATGCCTCTGGTAGTTCCTACTCAACTCAAGATATTTCTGATGTCATACTAGCTGCTGCTACTAGAAATATTTCTATAGAACAAGCCTGTAAAGACCTCAAAGGTGCTCCTTCCCCTAATACTGTACGTAATTTCATCAAAGATGCTTTGCCTGAAGAGACTAGAGATTTAGAAGCACAGCTCAATGGTGCCATGAGAGATAACCTTCCTAAAAACCTCTTCAAAACACCTTTGCGTTGTGCAATCGACATTACTGAGATCAATTACTATGGTGATAGAGCTGATGAATCTGTGCGTGGAGGTAAAGCTCAAAAGGGTACTACTAAGTTCCACTGCTACGCTACTTTATATGTTATCAAGAAGAATCGCCGCTACACCTTAGCAATTACCCTTATGGATAAAGATGAAAAGGTATTGGATGTACTGAAGCGCTTGTTAGCTGAAGCTGATGATATAGGGTTGAGAATCAAGCGTTTGCTATTGGACAGGGGCTTTGATAATAATTCTGTGATAAAGCACCTACAAAGTTTAGACTTTCCTTGTGTAGTACCACTGGTAAGAAGAGGCAAGAAAGTTCGTGATTTGTTGAATACAAAACAGAGCTATGAAACAGAGTTCAGTCGTAACAGTGATAAGTATGGGGAAGTTAAGTTTAAGGTATATATAGCATGTAAGTACAGCAAGGGGAAATATGGAAAGCGGGGGATACAAACATTTGCATACATAGTTACCGGAAAACTAAAGATGCCACCATTGCAAGTATACGAGGAGTATCGTAAACGTTTTGGGATAGAATCAAGTTATCGAATGGTTAATAAGGTGAGAATCAGGACTTGTACGAAGTTAGCGATAGTACGTTTATTTTATATGGGTTTAGGGTTTATGTTATTGAATTTATGGACATATTTAAAATGGGTGTATTTGCACTTGAGGCAAAGAGGACCTAGGGTAGTGTTATGTGAATTGTTTCCTTTAGAAACCTTTTCCATATGGTTATGGGAAGTGGTTAAAGAACGTCTAGGTCTTCGCAAATCCATCCCCTTACCTGTTCGTATTTGATTGCGGAGTACTGATTATGTTTAGGGACGGATTGAAATTAGACCTGACTGATTAAGCAAAACTAGGTGGTGCATCAAAAACAATCACGCCGTCACCTGTTTTCAAAAAGGCAGACTGGTAAACCCCATCTGTGACATAAAAAAGGTTTGACTTAACTTCTTCAACATACACGCCTGTTTCTGGGTTGATTTGTGGCATACGTGCAACCGTTGCTGGTAATTCAGGCGCAAAGAAACGGTATGAGTTCGTGCTTTCTGGGTCAATGTCAACGGTGTTTCCTGTGATGAAGTTACCTTTTACTAATTCATCTGCATAGACCATCTGCACGACTAATAGCATGAGTAGGCCTAAACCTAAGATCAGTAGTTTTGTAATATTAATGGTGCGACCTTTACTTTGATAAACAGCAACTTCATTAATATCTTGATTCTTTTTTGTACTTACACTAAACATCTTTTTCTCCTTAGGTTGGTAAACAGGCCCGTTTACGTTAAGCAGCAATCAATACCTATGTCATTAAGGAGGTTGATTTGCTTGAAGTCCAGTATGGTTATGAATATCTGGATTTTGAATGCTCATTAATCTCTATTTTTTGCTCATTCGTCCAGACTATTGAGATTAACTGTAAGATTTGCTTATGCTAAGTTTGAAAGTATTGTTTAGCTTTCATTTTAAATTGCCTAATAAGATCGGAGTACTATCAAAAACGCAGCCACCAATTCTGAGCAATGTAGTAACCCTTGGGTGTCAGCAGACCCATTAGGTGAAGCTCTACATTTTTTGCATATGAACGGGGTGCTTTACTCGCGTTCTGAGTTCACTGCACCTTGGGGTTTAGGGTTACCAGCTTTGCCTAACCGCCTAATGTTTCATTTAGTTATGTCAGGTCGCTGCTGGCTCGAGATTGAAGGAGTAGAACCTCAGCTTTTGCAACCGGGTGATTTTGCTCTGGTGCCGCATGGTGAAGGGCATGAACTTCTTAGTGCGCCGGGCATATCAGCAAGACATCTTTTTGATGTGCCTCGTCAGATGATTAGCAGTAATTTCCGATCCCACAGGGTTTTTGACTATAGCTTGAGTAAGGACACCTCATTTTACAAAAATTGACGAGTAACTTCATCCAAAAGCATTTAAAAATGAGAGAAAATATCCAGCATGAGTTGTTTGTGAAATGTACTTGTTTCCAGAAGGCATAAAAATACCTAGCACCACTTCTATGAGAGATTTTCAAATGGCACCTCTGTGTTTTAGTTTTTCTACAGTTTTTCCTGCAGTACTACTCTACTTCTATGACGTGTCATAAAGGATTTCATAGCCTGTTACTCTGAAACCATGTGTTATTGCCCTGTAGATATCCTCCATACACTCAAAGGGCAAAGTGTAAAACAAATGCCTTACCCTTTCCCATAGTAGTTTTTTAGTCCTACATTTTGCTTTTGCTGCTTTAAACACTGGACATGCTAATTGTAGTACTTGATCCACTAGGAATGCTTGCATCATCAGTATCGTGAAATTGACTGACAGATTCTTTTTTCCATGCCCATAATTATGCTCTGCTTTGTACCCTTGGTTCTTTAGTGTATTTAGTGTCTCATTCTCCATTTTCCATCTTGCCCTCCCTGCTCGCATTATCTCTTCTACATTTTCTTCATTTATCTCCATATCTGTTACCCACGTAAAATACTGCGTCTTCTTTTCACTCCTTTCCCAATACTCCAACACATTCACCCTGACATCTTCATTTGAGGCATTTATTGCTATATCATTGCTGTAGTGAAAATGGTGTTCTACTCCCGTTTCTCCTTCTACTACCTTATGAGTATGACTTTCACCTGACTCTTTTCTTTTTTCCAATTCCTCAAATAGTTTCTTGTGGTTACTTTGTTTTGCACCTATTATGTAACTCATCCCTTGCTTTTCTAACTCCCTTAAGTTAGGTCCCGTAGAGTGTAATCCATCCTCTAAAATTATTACTTTGAGTTTGGGGTGATCTTTTCTTATGTCTTCTACTAATCTCTTTCCTGCATTACGCTCACAATCATTCTTTGTTTCTCCATCTTGTTTTATTATTGCCTCTACACCTATTGGTATTACTTCTGCCTTGTCTGGATGTACTATTACTGGAGTTGGTCTATTTTTGTGGACACTTAAAGTATAGAATAAACTGTTCATTACTTCAAGTTATTCTGTTGATTAACTTCAAAAGCTTCAGGGCTTTTGTAACCAATCGAGCTGTGTAAGCGAAAACGGTTGTAAGTGATGTTAACGTACTCAAAGATAACAGTCCTAGTTACTTCCCGAGTGTTGAGGGCAGTCCTATAAACCAACTCTTTCTTGATGCTAGCAAAAAACGATTCAATAAATGCATTATCAAGACATGCTCCTGTTGCAGTAAAACTGGCCTTGATATCTTGACTTTTGAGTTCTCGCTCAAAAGCATAACTGGTGTACTGAGAACCCCGATCACTGTGATGAATTAGGCCCTTGACTGAACCTCGTTCCTTAATCGCCATTCTCAGAGCTTTTATTATTAGATCAGTTTCCATATTATCATCCATGGCGTAACCTACAGCTCTTCTAGAAAAAGCGTCTATGATAGCAGCCAAATATAACCAGCCTTCTGTCGTTCTGACTTGTGTAATATCTGAATACCAAACTTGATTAATCCCAGTGACTTGGATTTGCTCCTTGATCAGCAGATTCTCTGTTGATTCAATCTCACGTTTAGCTGTTTTCTTACGTCGATAACTCCTACCTACCTCGGCATAGATACCTTCTCGACGCATAAGACGTTTAACCCGTCCCAAGGAACAACGTTTTCCTCTATTCAATAACTCTGCATGTATTCTAGGACTACCATAGGTTTGCCTACTTTGCTCGTAAATTTCTCGGATAGAGGTTATAAGATCATCATTGGCTTGTTGTCGTTCTGATGGTTCTCGATTGAGGTGAGCATAATAGCCACTTTTAGAAACTTTTAAGTGTTTACACAGTGAACTCACAGGATAATCTTCAGCATGCATCTTAATGAACTCGTATTTCACTTGAGCTGTCTCGCAAAGTAGGCCGACGCCTTTTTTAGTATTTCTGCCTCAAGTTTCAACTGACGATTCTCCTCACGTAAGCGCCTCAGCTCAGCTTCTTGAGGTGTTGGCTGGGCTTGTTTCATCCCAGGGACTAGACGTCCTTCTTCATATTGTTCTTTCCATTTATACAAGTTATTGGGACTTATACCTAAACTTTCTGCAGCTTTCGCTACGCTGTAGCCTTCATTCAATACCAAATGCACTGCATCGAGTTTGAACTCTATAGTGTACTGCCGTTTCTTTTGACTCTTTTCCATTTTGGACTCCTTAATATATTTTCTCTACATTAAGTGTCCACTGAAACCGACCAACTCCATTACTGCTCCCATTAACTGATGAGAATAACTTACTTCTCCATTTTTGTGTTTGCGCTCTAAACATCCTGGACAACTTATCTCTTTTGACTTGAAATACTGTGTTCCATCTAGGGACACTAAGTAATATCCATCTAGGTAAGTGTATTCTTTCAGTAACCCTCCCCTTTGCACCTCTTTGAAAACTACCTTAAATCCCTTTTTTATTTCCTCTGGGTCAACTTCATCTATTACTTCCCTCATCCTTGTATCACTAGGAATTTCCTCTATCCCATACACCCTTTCTAAATTTTTCCTTTCTTCTCCATCTTGTCTTCTTTGGTCAAAGCGTAATAGGGAACCATCTTTTAGAGCAAACATAGCAAAACCTGACATCAGTACATCTTCAACAGATATATCAACCTCATTTGGTCGATGATCCTCTATCTCTGCATAGGTTTCTCTTAGTTTTTTATATAGGGCTGTGGCACATAAGTCTTTTCGAGACTTCATAACTGATTTTACCCTTGCTATTAGGAGTTATCAACTGATGCGTTAACTTTGCAAAAGTTTATGAGAGACTACATGCCTCTGACAGCTTTTTCAAGTGGATCGGGAACTGCTGGATGATTAGTGAGCATTATGAAATTTTGCGTCAAGGTGAAGGCGGGGCTGCAACCAGCATGATGTGCGGTGTTGTGCGTTTCGACCATCCAGCAGCGCATCAACTTATCCGACTTTTGCCAAAGCTCATCTTTATTGAGGCTTGGCGCTCACCCCACCTTGAGTGGATTCAAAGTACACTGCGTTTTATGGCTGCAGAAGCTAGAGAATTACAACCGGGGGGTGAAACTGTCATCACCCGGTTGGCAGATATTCTTGTGATTCAAGCAATTCGTTCATGGATAGCAGAAGATCCTGCAGCACAAACAGGTTGGCTTGGCGCATTAAAAGACAAGCGTATTGGCTACTCAATCTTGCTTATGCAACGTGAACCTGCAAGGGCTTGGACTGTGGAATCACTCGCAGATGAAGTCAACATGTCACGCTCAGCGTTTGCTGCGCGTTTTAAAAATTTGGTAGGTGAGTCGCCCATGCAGTACCTTACACGCTGGCGCATGAATATGGCCCTAACAAAACTGAAAGAAGAGAATATCCCAATGGGTAAACTTGCTGATCAGATTGGTTATCAATCTGAGGCAGCATTTAGTCGTGCTTTTAAGCGTTACATTGGTGTGTCGCCAGGGGAGGCTCGACGGAATGGTGACGCGCAATCTAAAAAAATAGCTGCTTGAGCATTTTAAGAATTTGTACTTGTCCTTATCTGAAACGGATAAGGCATTGTGATCTTCCGTTTGGTTACGTTGGTATGAGACGTTACTAAAATAAGAGACTATGCTCCACATTAATTGGCTTTGCTAGGCTATATTTACTTTGCTTGCATTTCGCAACCATTAATAATTAATCTTTTAACTTTCTGATGATTTTTCTCCAGCCAAAATGTCAACAATAATGACAATCGCACCTTTTTGGGCAAGATACAAGCACATTTCCTTACCTATACATGAAGCTCCCCCTGTCACCATCACTACTTTATTTTCATACATAAAATTATCGTTTCCACCAACACAGATTCTGCCTAACACCATAAAGCTCAGGTGCGCACACTTTTTGATACATTACCCTGAATTAATCTCAGACTTAATTGCACCTCACGTGTGTGCGCCACGCTGTAGCGCTAAGTTAGGGCAGGACACACTAATTCGCTTTCTCCTGAATTACCCGTTCTTGCAACCACATATTAAGAAGAGTCTCAGACGATACGCCATGCCTCTCAGCGAATGCACGGAGCTGTTTAGATAACCCCGACTCAACAGGAAAATAAGTCGTTGAGCTTTGGATATCCACATCAAACTCAGCAGGCTCTGTTTTTTCCCAAATTTCTCCTAAGTCATGTTCATCCCAATATTGGCCTGCCTCTTGATAGGAAGATGCTTGTGAAATAGAGGTTTTACCTTTGATTATAGTGTCTCCTTTCCCAATCATTCATGCTGCGTGCAGAAATAATTAAAGCAGATTTGTTTTGCTTGTAAATAAAGAAAATAATTAGGTAACGCCCTGAATCTGTTTGTCCTAAAGCAGCATATACATTTTCATCTTTACGATGACCTTTTTCAACGAAACGAAAGTAGGGTTCATTAACAAAGACTTCCTCAACTTCAGATTGAGTAGTTTGGTGTTTGTACCATAATTTCTCAACAATATCCTCAAGCCATATAAAACCAGTAATCTTCAATATCCTGAGCACTCCCTGCCTACAACTTTAAAACTAGTTTAGCATAGCGAAGGCAAATATTGGCAGTATTCAAACTATTATCAGAACTATCAAAGTCTATCCTAATTGGACTCAAGCAATTAACCACAAACACTCTAACAAATTCTGAGCACTAATTAACAGACCTAACGGCACTAAGCTCAGGGGTGTGCACTCCTAAATACACTCCCCTCCAACTAATTCTACACTTGATTCAGCCACCCATGTGCGCATCCTGCTGGAGCAACAGTTAGGCCAAACACTCTGTGTATAATCCCTGTGGTCATTCATTCCGTTAGAATCCGAAAAATCAAAAAGGACACACAAGAGAATACTAATACACCCAGAGTAGACCAGACAATTTTCCTCACATTCACCGCTCCATATTTAGAGGCAGGAAAAAAGGCTCCGCCAACATAATATCCTATTCCAGTACAACCTAAGATAATTATAACAACAACCAAAGCTTCCGATTTCCCTGTTCCAATAGTCATGTTGACTGTTATAAAAGATATCAACAGCATTGCCAGTACAACACCAAGAATAAAACCTACTATTGAAATGATTAATTGTATTAATACCCACGCCAAAGTGAGTCATATTACCAACTCACGCTAACACATTTCAAAAAACTGATTCAGTACGACACAATTGCTAAATAGTTGAAACGAGGGCACCATACATAAAGTATAGTACCCATGCAAGAAATACAATATATTTTACAATGCCTTAGCCCAGCTCTTGATAAAACAACCCTAAATCAGCTAACAACAATTGTTTTAGCAATGCTATCTATGACTGGTCGTGTCACGATGCTTGGTATCTCTCGATGGACTTTTGGTCTTAGTGGTAGTTATCGTACGGTACAACGTTTCTTTAGCACCAATATTTGCTGGCTATACCTCAACTGGTACTTATTTCGTAACCATGTTTATGACCCTGATGATACCTACTTACTAGCAGGTGATGAAGTAGTAATTACTAAATCAGGTAAAGAGACTTTTGGAATTGATAGATTCTTCAGTTCTCTTTTTAATCGTGTAGTGAGGAGTATTTGCTTCTTTAGTTTATCACTGGTTAGTGTTAAAGACCGCACTGCTTACCCAATACTTAATAAGCAAATTGTACGTACTGATCAAGAAGAAGGCAATGAACCAGAGCAAAAGGAGTCTCAAGACAAGAACAATACGGGGCAGGAAGAAGCTAAAAGAGAAACACAAGATAAATCACAAGATAACAGTAAGGGTAAGGCAAAAAAGAGCAAAAGCAATAATCATAAACAACAAAAGCAGAAAAATAAAAAGAAGGCAGGACGTCCAAAAGGTAGCAAAAATAAAGACAAAGTCAATGTGAAACTACCAGTACATCTAGTATTTATAAAAACGATGATAATGCTAGTTCTGAACATATTCTTACTAAGAATGGGTATTCAGTATTTATTACTAGATGGGGCCTTTGGCGATAACAACAGCTTACAAATGGCAAGAATGTGTGGACTGTTCTTAATTAGCAAATTAAGAGTTGACTCAGCATTGTACTTTCTCTATGAAGGGAAGCAAAATAAACGAGGAAGGAAACGCAAATATGGAGAAAAGATAGATTACAAGAAGATACCTAAGGAATATCTTGAGAGTAGCACAGTAGATCTAAAAAAGAAGATTCGTACAGATATCTATCAAATGACAATGTTACACAAGGAATTTGGACAGTCTTTGAATGTAGTAGTAATAGTTAAAACCAGTATAGTAACAGGAGAAAGTAAGCATGTAATCTTATTCAGCAGTGATCTGAACATATCATACGAAAAATTAATAGACTACTACAGTTTACGTTTCCAAATAGAATTTACCTTCAGAGACGCTAAGCAATATTGGGGATTAGAAGATTTTATGAACATAAAGGAACAGCAGATAAACAATGCAGCAAACCTAGCAATGTTTATGGTGCTATTCTCAAAAGTGCTGTTAAAAAAACTAAGGTCTCAGCATCCTAATTGGAGTGTTTTGGATCTTAAAGCACACTTTAGGTCGTTCAGGTACGTACTTGAAATATTAAAACTATTTCCCAGAAACCTTGATCCTATTTTAATTCGACAACTCCTGAACAATGTTCCCAATTTGGGAGCTATTCATGATTCATAAATAGCAAAGTGAATTGTTTTGGAGTTGCCTTTTTATAGAACTGGGCTCCTAATACCTCAGTTTTCAAATAAGTTTAACTTTCCATAAAGCGCTTCTGTTTTGTGATTGAGAATGTCATAGGTATTGTTGTATTAGACTACATTTTAATTGATTATCTTTTTCCATAAAAAGGGTTCCACCTAACGGCAACAAGCGCTTTGCAAAACGCTGTTATCAGTGATAAGGGTTTTGGAAAGGTGCAAAAGATAGAATACTTCATAAGACCTTACTCCTTTTTCTTTCAAAAAACTTGTGGCTTAGTAGCTGTACACATAATTTCTGGTCATACAGTGTTTAGTTAGACATCTGCCAGAGATGAACTTTGAAACTCATCAAGTTTGAGAACTCCATATTCAGGACATTCTAAAACAGTAAATGAAATTCGGTAGCCGTTTTCTTCGTAATAACATTGTGTAGAACCTCCTTCAGTAAATTTCGTTTGCATTTCAGAGTGCCCCATTCCCCTATAAGGCTCCTAATGATATGTGCCACTTACTTTTGGCAGGCTTTCCTCTTGAAAAGAGCCTACATCCATGCCATTAAGGTAAATCCTTATTAACAGTCATAGAAGCCACTGCTTCCTAACGGCACAGAGCCAAGGTATGCACATTATGCACAAAAATCTCCTAAAACTCAAACCACACTTTACTTCGCCATTCATATGTGCATCACCTTGAGCGATAGTTAGGTATGGTACAGATTTATATAGTCACAAAATAGTTTAACACACTTAACATAATAATCGCAGCCTTTTGCCCAAGCACTCGAGCGAGCACCAACAATTCAAGCCTAAACAAAAACTACCCCCTCACAACCAACCTAGCAATTGTAATTAGCACCACAATCACAAAGACTTACATTATTCTGCAACTGATACAAACAACAAATTAAATTTTCACCACTTACATTTGTGCATATTCTGCCATTTACCATAAGCGCTAAGCACCCAAACTTTTATTTTGAATTATTTGCAAAAGTCAAAGTGTCAAAATAAATTGTAAGAGATTTAAGTTTCCCATCTGTTGCTGTCCAGTGTTCAGCAACATTACCATTTATCTTTTGCCCATTAGGAAATGTGTAGTCATAGCTTCCGATAACACAAGCTTTGTCACCTTGAATAATCATTTCTTTAACTCTCATAGCTTGGAAAAGTTGAGAGAATCGCTTAATGACTTGAATGTAAGCCTCTTTTCCAACAATTGGCTCTGGTTTTGTCATATCACCGCCAATAAATATAAAGTCGTCAGCAATAGCACTTTCCCAATTTGCTTTTTCAGCAAAGCCTTTGTAATAGAAGTCAAGTAATTCTTTGGTTGTTATATGTTTAATCCTTTTATAGCAATTTTTATTTAAGGTCGATAGTGTCTTCGATGCCTAACGACAGTAAGCTCAGGGGTGCTCACTTCTGCGTACATCCCATTTAACTGAGTTCCAAGCTTGATTTGGCCACTCGTGTGAGCATCCCGCTGGAGCGAGGGTTAGGTGACTTGGATAACAGTGCCAATTTCTGCACTACGGATAGCTTCATTAACACTTGGCATAAGTTTAGAGATGACAAAAAAGGCATTACTGTATGCACGAATAACAACAATAGCTAAATCTACATTACTAAGGTTTTGTTGATGTTGTAAATTTTTGTCCATTGTTACGAAAATATCAAATTCTTTGGCAGCTAAGCGTAGTAATTCACCATTTTTAGTACCTTGCCAGCCATGTTCAGTAACGGTAACAACTTCAAATTCATCATCAAATAAGTCTTTAAGTGCTTTGTCTATATTTTCATCAAGCAGCACGCGCATCATGCTGCAACTTTACTGAGTCAAGTGCTTCTTGTAAGAAAGCTTCAGCTTGTTCACGAGAAACGCTAGGAAAACCTTCTAAAAAGCGCTCAAGTGATTCCCCTGCTTTAAGATAGTCGATTAGTATGTCAACGGGAACTCGAGTACCTGAAAATACTAAGGCCCCACTCATAATATCTGGATTTTGAGATGTAGTTTGCATATGTTTCACCTCAATTCAATAAGCTTATTTTAGCACAAGAGGGTAGGAGCTCTAACAGTATAAACTCAAGGGCATTTACTTGTAACTGTGAAGCAAAAACTGCCTACTCACTCGAGCAACCCCATAAATTCTCCAACAACATTCCTGCAAAAATTACCCCCAAATCTATTTCCAACTACAGTAGGCTAACATCTAAGCAAACTTTAATGTTCACTGCTGTATGGGCTCGAGCAAATCCAAGCAAAATCATATTAACAAATTCTAAGCACTGACCAACGCCGTCTAACGTACTAAGCTCAGGGGCGCTCACTTCTGCGTGCTTCCCATTTAACTGAGCTATAGACTTAATTCAGCCACTCGTGTGAGCATCCCGCTGTAGCAACCGTTAGATGAACTCTCTCCCCCAACAGAACGTAGATTACAACTAAGCCTTTTGCTTTTCCTAAACTTTGCTCTGAGTACACACAACAAAGGCTTCCTACATTGCTGAGAGTCCGTGCTAAACTTATTCATTCACTAATTCCGCCTGGATTGGTCAATATGTACTAATGACTGCCCACTCGCTTTAATCGCATTCTTGTACTGTCTCCATAAATCCACTCTCAACTAATTGATCACCATTAAATCGAACACCAAACCCGTGTTCACAATCCCATTCAGGTAACCAATACCCAAACCCATATGCAACTTTTCCTTCTACATCAGGTTTTAAGTAAAGATGAGGTGCTTCCATAAGTTTTTCTAAAGCATTACCACCTTCTTGGGCTTTGATTTTAACTTTATTGTGTAAAGCTTCATCACCAAAATACCCCTTTCCATACTTATCTTCATTAAGAAGTTCTTCTGCTATAATATTAAGAATTCTTCTTTTGTGATTAGCGCAGTTGTTTATAAAATCTTCAACGAATTGCTTTTGGGCTTCAGTAACATGGAAATCTGGTGTTTTATAATCATCATTCCAATAATCAGAACTCCGCCTAAAATCCAACCAGAACTCTAAAGGTTTGGTAAAACAAGGTAAATCAAGATAGCCAGCCCATGTATTAAAGTCTCCATCATAAGGCTTCAGCTCACCTAAAATAGGATCACTAACGTGTATATTTGCTGTAGCACTTTTTCTCATTATCATTGGTGGAAACCACTACCTCTGGTAGTGGTCTAGTCAAAAGTTCTACTAGTTAAGCAATTATTTACCTACGATGTTCCTATCCTCTTCAAAACAAAAACAGTTATTGCTTGGATTGATCCTACTCAGCAAAGGAATAAGGTTGATAAATCTTAATTGGCATAGAATCTGTGAGGGAATAGAGAAAGTTAGTTATAAGATTACTTAGTACGCATGGAAGAGGGTTATAGAGTATTGAATAAAGTAGGATTAGACTAACTAGATAAGGAAATGCACCTGTTAATGGAATTAGAGGGAACTGGTCTTGAGTAAAGTCAGCAAAGAAACTTATCCAAGTGTTATTGAGTGCTGGCGTCCGATACCCCTTCTAGGGGTTAACAAAACAAGCCACCACCTCTGGTGGTGGTTTTATGACTACTGAAATGTATATCTAACGGCAATGAGCTCAGGGGTGCTCACTTCTACGTACTTCCCATTTAACTGAGTTCCAGACTTAATTGAGCCACTCGTGTGAGCATCCCACTGCAGCGGTGGGTTAGACAATGCCTTCACCAACACAAATAAGGATTAAGATAGCTTTATACTGCCACACCCTTAAATTGATAGTTGCTGGCGAAGCAAATCTGAGGCTAAATAACGTAAAGAAACACCTTGCTTCTTCGCTTTGTCTTGAAGAACTTTTACAACATCCTCATCAAGCTCAACTTCAAAATGACGAGTACGTAACTCGCTTTCTGATTCAACTGTACGAAATTCATCTAAATAATTTGTTGTGTCATGTGTTTCCCAAAAGTCAGCAGCTTCATCATAGCTACTAAAATGCTTAGGTGTTGATTCAGCCTGCTCTTTGTCCATTATAGTATTTCCTTTCTGATTTACTCATATCCCGAGCAGAAATAGGTAAAGCAGAATTATCTGGCTTGTAGATAAAAAAGATTACTAAATACCTACCTGCAATTGTTTGTCCATAAGCAACGTACAAATTTTCACCTTGTACTTTACCCTTTTCCCAAAAACGTATAAAAGGGCTATCAAACAAAACTTCCTCTACTTCTTCTGTTGTTACATCGTGTTTAACAAGCAACTTTTCAACATAGTTACTCTTCCATATTATTTCATAAAGTTTCAATTTGAACCCAGCTAGAAAATCTTAAGTGAGCACTATCAACTTACTTACCTAATATAGTCTTTGACACTTTGATAGTCAATTGTTTTTGGAATTGTAGTAGGATAGTGCTACAAGCAAATACTAATGTTCACCGTTAGCTGGGCTCGAGCACTCCAAACAAAACCATCTTAACAAATTCTAAGCACTGACCAACACCGTCTAACTTACAAAGCTCAGGGGTGCTCACTTCTGCGTACACCTAATTTAACTGAGCTCTAGACTTGATTTGAGCCCTCGTGTGAGCATCCCGCTGCAGCGGTAGTTCGGCCATTCCTTCTCCAACAACAACCCGAATTACAATTAAGCCTGTTGCTATTCCCAAACTTTGCTCCTAGGACATGCAACAAAGGTTCCTTACATAGCTCAGAGTCCGTACCAAACTGATTCATTCTTTAACTCCGTCTAGACTTGTCAATATGCACCAATAACCGCCTGCTTGCTTGAGTGGTCTTTTTGATTCTCTGACGATATTCATGCAACAACTATTCCTAAGCTTCTTCTTCGCTGGAGTCGGCTAGCGTCCAAGCAGATCTTAATGCTCACCGCTGGCTCAACTCGAGCAACCAACCAAAAACACTTTAACAAAGTCTGAGCACTAATTAACAGGCCTAACGACAGTAAGCTCAGGGGTGCTCACTTCTGCGTACATCCCATTTAACTGAGTTCCAAGCTTGATTTGGCCACTCGTGTGAGCATCCCGCTGGAGCGAGGGTTAGGTGACTTGGATAACAGTGCCAATTTCTGCACTACGGATAGCTTCATTAACACTTGGCATAAGTTTAGAGATGACAAAAAAGGCATTACTGTATGCACGAATAACAACAATAGCTAAATCTACATTACTAGGGTGTGTTGACAAGCAAAGTCAGAAATTGCACGCTTAAGATATGAAAGTTAGATTAACAGATGATCAATGGCAAAAGATCTTATTTTTTCTTAAGGGTCATAAGGTAGTGTGTATGTTTAGGAAATTTAGGATTGGTGATGAGGAGCAATGTAGAAGGTTTATTGAAGCAGTTCTTTGGGTAACAAGAAGTGGTGCTCAGTGGCGCTTATTGCCTGAAGAGTATGGAAAATGGAACAGTGTTTTTAAACGTTTTGACCGCTGGGCTAAACAAGGGATTTGGCAAGCCATGTTTGAATACTTCGCTGAGGATGCTGACATGGAAAGTATAATGATAGACAGCACCATTGTAAGGGCTCATTCTTGTGCAGCTGGAGGCAATGGAGGTAATGAAGAGCAGGAGTTGGGTAGAAGCAAAGGAGGGTACAGCACAAAGTTACATTGTGCTACTGATGCTTTAGGCAATCCCCTAAAGTTAATATTGACTCCTGGGCAACGTAATGATGTTACCCAAGCAGAAGAACTACTAGATGATTTAGAGGGTGAAAGAGTAATAGGAGACAAGGGATATGATGCCCAAGTGGTGCTAGATAAAGTAGAAGAGATGGGAGCAGAAGCAGTAATACCTCCGAAGGCCAATAGAAAAGAGCAAAGGGAGTATGACAAGGAATTTTACAAAGAAAGACATCTGATAGAAGTTTTTTTCAATAAGATCAAGCATTATAGACGAGTGTTCTCTCGTTTTGAGAAATTAGCCCGTAACTATTTAGCGTTTTGCCAGTTTACAGCGGTACTTATATGGTTACGCTAAAATTACTTCAAGTATCGTTTTTGATTTGTCATTTTTAGTATCCACACACCCTAAGGTTTTGTTGATGTTGTAAATTTTTGTCCATTGTTACGAAAATATCAAATTCTTTGGCAGCTAAGCGTAGTAATTCACCATTTTTAGTACCTTGCCAGCCATGTTCAGTAACGGTAACAACTTCAAATTCATCATCAAATAAGTCTTTAAGTGCTTTGTCTATATTTTCATCAAGCAGCACGCGCATCATGCTGCAACTTTACTGAGTCAAGTGCTTCTTGTAAGAAAGCTTCAGCTTGTTCACGAGAAACGCTAGGAAAACCTTCTAAAAAGCGCTCAAGTGATTCCCCTGCTTTAAGATAGTCGATTAGTATGTCAACGGGAACTCGAGTACCTGAAAATACTAAGGCCCCACTCATAATATCTGGATTTTGAGATGTAGTTTGCATATGTTTCACCTCAATTCAATAAGCTTATTTTAGCACAAGAGGGTAGGAGCTCTAACAGTATAAACTCAAGGGCATTTACTTGTAACTGTGAAGCAAAAACTGCCTACTCACTCGAGCAACCCCATAAATTCTCCAACAACATTCCTGCAAAAATTACCCCCAAATCTATTTCCAACTACAGTAGGCTAACATCTAAGCAAACTTTAATGTTCACTGCTGTATGGGCTCGAGCAAATCCAAGCAAAATCATATTAACAAATTCTAAGCACTGACCAACGCCGTCTAACGGCTTTAAGCTCAGGTGCGTACACTTTGTAGTTACTTCCTCCTAAAACTAATTTTACACTTAATTGCGCCCCACATGTGTGCGTCACGCTGAAGCGCAAAGTTAGACTGGGCACTTATGAACTTCGCCATTTACACTTTCCTCAAGCTGCCACAAGCGGTACAGCCATTTCTACTCGCACAGGCTCTATCCCGATACTTGTTAAGTCAGTGAATGCTGAATTAATTGCAGCTTCTAAAGATAGGGACTCTCTGTCAAAAGCCACATAGGTAACTCCATGGCGTTTCCCCAAACTGGCATCGTTACAAATACCATAAAGTTGTTCAGCTAATTCATTTTCTATTTCTGAAACAATTAGTGTAAACTCATATGTTTTCATAACTTCAGAACCTTTCATGGCAACTTACAGCTTCCAATACTAGCACTCTGGCAACACTTCGTTATGATTACAATCATCCACAGCTTGGCAAATCCGCCGAGCATGTGCTTCTGGATTTCTTGGTGTTGAGTGAACATTGAAGTAACAACCATCCCTAGTGTACATTGGACAAAGGAGTTTTCCCCAAATGTGTGCTCGTCCATGCGCTTTGGTAAATTCCCAACCTTGTTGTTTTGCATAGTTAATTGCTTTACGTATGTGTTTGTTTGGATGGGTAGCCACACAATTTATCCTATCTCATAGATGTTTAAGCTGAAGTGATTCATTTGCTAAGTTACCTTACAAATTATAGTGCTCATAGCTGGTTGGGCTCGAGCAAATCCAAACAAAACCATCTTAACAAATCTCTGAACACTGACGGACAGGTCTAACGGCACTAAGCTCAGGGGTGCTCACTTCTGCGTACTTCTCATTTAACTGAGTTCTAGACTTAATTCAGCTACTCGTGTGAGCATCCCACTGTAGCGGTGGGTTAGGCCAAACGTTCTATAAGTAGTCCCTATAGTAATTCATTCTGTTAATTTACTTCGAGCTTCCAAAACCAGCCAAGTTACTGATTTACTTTTCTTGGCTCACACTACCACCAAATCTCTTAAATTCTTATACCAAGAGTCAAAATCTATCGCAACGATTTGCTAGGCAGCATCTCGATACCAATTCTCTACTAATGTAGAGAGTTCACCTTGTTTCTCAGTAAACTGCTTTTTCCGATGACCATTCGCACCTGATGGGTGGGGGAATCCCAAAAGAACTTGCGATAGTTCAAGCCTACCCTTACTCGCAGAATACTCTAAGGCAGTCTCTACAGCTTTTCCTAAAGGCAAAATCAGACAACGACCCACAGAAATTAGCTCTTCCGCTAGAACGATATCCAACATCCTAAGCAGGGCTTCATGTTTTGTAGGACTCGGTGAATGACCAGTATAATTACGACCTTTCTTGAAAACAGGGTATTTTAGAATTGAGCCTGTACGAATCAATTCAGTCCCAAAAAGCCTAGCTGATGTTTCTACCTGAAATACTTCGTTGATTCCAATCTCATCCATCATTGAGATTAGGTTCTTTCTCATAGACCCAGCGAATGCTACTTGAGGTTTTCTCACCAATGCGGCTTCTGCAGGGCTCCTGCCTTGAGCTAATGCCTTGGCGGCACCTTCATATGCAATTCTCATTTGGTTCCAGCCAGGTGTAATGCCAAGTATCCATAACTTAGGTTTGGATATTGGCTTACCCATAGGAGCGTACCAGATTTCTACAGAGTCATCAACATAGATCTGAAGGCGAGGATCTAGATCCAGTAATGCAGCTGGCGGATCAACTGGAATTAGAGCCTCATATTCTTGGAAGTTGGAAAACATTAGCTATTCTACCTAACTAGTATTGAACACCTAAATTGGGATCTAATCCGATACACTTCACTACTTCTATGTTTGATAAATTCCCGTACCACATTCACATACCTAAAATAAATAATTCTAAATCCAAACTGATTATTGCACCAGAAATGACTTTAAGTCAAATTTAATAGGCCAATTTGGGAAATAAGCCAAATATATACCCCAAATTTGGGGTTATAAATAAATTAAAAGTCATTAATGACTTTAAGTCAAATTTAATAGGCAATATTGGGATTAAGTTCAATATTTTGCCACTTTTGGTGTATAATACTTTAAATTTAATTGGGTTTAGCGCTCAATAGATAGACCTAGAAGGAAAAATGGATACCTTAATTATTATTATTTATGAGCAATTACACCTAATTGAAAATAGGAACAAAAATGTCAAAACCAAAACTCTTAGATCAAGTTAGGACAAAAATTCGCTATAAACAATATAGTATTCGTACTGAGCAAGCATATCTCTATTGGGTTAAGCGCTATATTTTCTTTCATAGTAAACGCCACCCTCGAGAAATGGGAGCCAAAGAAATTGAAGTTTTCCTCTCACATTTAGCAACGGAAAGAAATGTAGCTGCCTCTACTCAAAACCAAGCACTCAGTGCCTTACTATTTTTATATAAAGAAGTCTTACAAATAAAAATGCCTTGGATAGATAATATTAAACCTGCAAAACGGCCTTCACGGTTGCCAGTAGTATTTACCGTTCATGAAGTGCAGAGGATATTAACATTGTTAGATGGTGAAAAGAGGGTAATGGCAGGGTTATTATACGGTTCAGGATTACGTTTAATAGAATGCTTGCGCCTACGCATTAAGGATATAGATTTTGAATACAAACAAATTACTATTCGTGATGGCAAAGGTCAAAAGGATAGACTTACTATGTTGCCAGAAAAACTAATAGGGCAGCTACAGCAACAAACGGAGAAAGCAAACATTTTTCACAAGCAAGATTTAGCAAATGGGTTTGGAGAAGTATATTTGCCTAACGCTCTGGAACGCAAATATCCTAATGCAAATAAAGAATTTCGCTGGCAATACATCTTCCCTGCAGACAGAATTTCTACTGATCCCCGTTCTAAAAAGCAAAGGCGACACCACTGTGATGAAAAGGCTTTGCAAAGAGCTGTTAAAAATGCTATTCAAAAAGCAGGGATAAGTCAAGATACCACCACCTGAGGTGGTGGCTTATTTTATTGCCCCTAGAAGGTGGCATGTTACATCTACCTTAACCCTCCTTTCCCTAACCTACATTTATTCCTCTTCCTGTTCCTTCTCTTTCTCCTTTTTCTCTTGCCATTTCACATACTTCCTTATCTTTTCTTCATCCAATCCTACTGTACTTATGCAATACCCTCTACTCCACAAATGCCTTCCCCAATACCGCTTCCCTAACTGTTCGTATCTCTCAAACATTCTTAACGCTAACTTCCCTTTCAAGTATCCCATTATGTCTGACAAGCTATACTTTGGCGCTACAGACATCACCAGATGAACATGATCCTCCTGTACATTTAATTCCATTACTTCTACTCCGTCCTTGTATCCTAGCAACTGATAAACAGCATTACTTACGTAATCTCCTATCTCTCCTTTCAATATCTTATATCTATACTTTGGACAAAACACCACGTGATACTTACATTCGTATATAGAATGTGACAACTTCTTAAATCTTTTATTATTATTCATGTGTACCTCCAGAATTTCACCTTCTAGGGAGGTACATTTTTACCCAACTTTACTACTCGACTGGTAAAACCCCTAATTGCACCACTACCATAGGTAGTGGTTTAGCAGAAGCTAATAAACAAGGAAGTTGCCATAGTCTTAGGCACTCTTTTGCAACTCATTTGCTAGAAGCTGGCTATGATATTCGTACTATTCAAGAGCTGCTAGGACACAAAAGTGTTGAAACAACTATGATCTATACACATGTACTAAACAAAGGTGGACAAGCAGTTTCTAGTCCTTTAGATCGTCTATAAGGTTACTAACAGGCATCATAGGAAAACTACCACGCAACCCACCTAAAGTAAAAGTCTCTTTGATAAGAATTGCTTGCCACTCAGGCTTATCAATATCAGCAAAAGAAGAACTAGGGCCAACTTGACTGCGATGGGCGCTAATGGCCTTCATTTTTATTTGTAGATAATCACTTACATCAATTATTGCTGCCAAAGATTTTTCAGCAATACCATAAATAGCAGGATCAAGTTTACTAAGAGGTGAAACTTTACGTATCTTTTGCAAAGAAAGTAAATTCTGGGTGGTCATAACATTATAAAAAAGGCGTTTGGGAGGAGATTTTATTATTGTACCAGCGGACCAAAAAGCAGCCGTTGCTCCTCGGTGCATCTTTATATGATCAATATGTCCATAAATACCATGAGGGTCAAAACTAATAATGATATCAGGCTTAATTTCAGTAAAGTGCTTTAGAAGTACTTTCTCAATTTCAAGTTCACTGATGTTTAGTAAGGCTCGAGCATCATCTTCAGAAGGCTTGAGCCGACCAGAATCATGATAGCCAAGAAATATAGGAGGCTCTATACCTAGTATTCTGCAGCAGTCCTTTAACTCTTGCTCTCGCAAAGTAGCCATATCAGAATCAGCATTAATTTTAGGATCAGTAATTTTACCTCTTTCCCCTTTAGTAGCACAAATAAGTTTAACAGTGTGGCCTTCTTTAGCATAACGTGCTAAAGTTCCTCCTGTACTAAAAGCTTCATCGTCAGGATGAGCATATATTGCCAGAATAGTTGCCATACTTTATTTTATGCATAACCCCTTGCTAAAAAGTGGTTTTTACCTTACAAGTTTCTCAAATACAATAAGCAACACTTCAAAAAGCTGCAAACAGAAAAATCAGAGAAATTCGAAAATCAGACGAATCACAGTTCAGACAATTAAAGAAGGTACGAGAAACCAAAAATCCATCGAAAATACTTTGCAAGAGTCTAAAATTAAATCGTTGATTAACATAAAACCTTTTAGCAAAGTTAAAAGACTATCCAAACCTTAAAATTTAAGTTATATTAAGGTATGAACGACCTTATAGGCATGGTACTCGGCACCCAAGACGCCACACCATTAAATTTTTGGGTTGCTGTAACCACAGGAGTGAAAGTGCAGCTTGATGATATTTTACATATAGAAGTCAAAGACCCTGCTAATGAAGGATCCTTAGTTAGGTTCTATGGCATAGTTGACGAAGTGCGCCGCCGTTTTGAAGGCGTACAATTTGATGGCGATACTGAGCTAGTAGCTAGTGGCCTTATGCCTGCCAATATAACTTACAATGCTCACGTCATTGTAACTCGAGTAGAACCCGAAGACTTCATTCCACCTGCTCCCGGTGACAAAGTTTTTATGGCTAGTGGCGAATTTTTAGAAAAAGCTCTTTACTTAGATAATATGGAAGCACCCTTACCTGCAGGAGTACTAAGGAATGGTGAGGCAGGCTATATAAACTTTGATTTTATTAATGGTACCAAAGGAGCCCATATTAATATTTCTGGTATTTCAGGAATCGCTACTAAGACTAGTTATGCTTTATTTTTGCTCTATAGTATTTTTTATGCTAAAAATCGCCATAAGAATAATATTTCTTTACTAGACAACAAAGCCACTGTCACCAAAGCTATTATCTTTAATGTCAAAGGTGAAGATTTACTTTTTTTGGACAAGCAAAATAAACGTTTTTATGATGTAGAGCAAAAGTGGGTTGAGAAGCGCAATTTTAATAGAAATCGTTATCAGATTTGTAACTTACCAGTACATGAATTTGATAGTGTTGGCTTACACGCACCTGCTAAAGAAGGTAAGCACCTCCTGCCTGATGTAAGCACTCGAGAGGGTGTTTCACCCTATTTGTGGACACTCTTCAATTTTGCAGAACAGCGTATGCTACCTTTTGTACTAGCCGATGGTAACACCATGAGCAATCTAGGCTTTTTGATGGCCCATGTTGAAGAAAGGCTAGCCAAACTAGCAAAAGCACAAAAACAAAAAGGACCTTATCTTGAAATTGAAGAGGCTTTACAAGGCTATATTCCTCCTTCACAGCGTGGGGAAAACATTGAGGGCTTTGTAGAAATAAATGAGGATGAAGGTACAGATTTTGAAGCGTTATTATCAAGTACTGGCAAGCCAAAGCTCAAAACTTTTGATGATTTAGTTGATTATCTCGAGCACAAATTGTTAGGCAAAGACACTGATGAGGAAGATGGTAAAGGTGGTGGAGACAAAGCATGGACAGCTAACCAAAGCAAAGCCACTCGTGAAGCCTTTATAAGACGTCTACGTGGAGCAGCAAAACATGTGCGTCGTTTAATAAGAGGTGACCTGCCAAAAAGTGCTTTTGATAGGGCTACCTTAGATATCTTAGATAGTGAAGAGCAAGTTCATGTAGTAGATATAAACAAACTTGCCCCACTAGCACAAATGTTTGTAGTGGGTGTACTTTTAAAGCAAGTTTTCAGCGAACAAGAGCGTAGAAGTGGACGAGGGCAAATTTTTGTGGTGCTTGATGAACTAAATAAATATGCTCCAGCAGAAGGTGACAGTCCTATAAAAGAAGTGTTACTAGACATAGCTGAACGTGGGCGTAGTATGGGGATTATTCTAATAGGGGCGCAACAAACAGCTAGTGAGGTAGAGCGTCGTATTGTGGGTAACGCTGCTATAAGAATTGTTGGACGTTTGGATGCTGCTGAAGCAGAACGCAGTGAGTATCGCTTTATGCCTGCTAGTTTTCGTTCAAGAGCCACCATTTTAGCTCCGGGCACTATGATAGTTCATCAACCAGATGTTCCTAGCCCTATGATGTTGAATTTCCCTTTTCCTGCTTGGGCTACACGTAAAAGCGAAGCAGACAATAGTGAAGAAATTAGTGATGAAGTTTTGCAAGCAGAGTTTGATTTTGTGAGTTAAGCATCATAAGACCGAAGAGTCACGCAAAACGTGTTCACCTACCTTCACTAATGCGTAGAAGTGCTTGCTCGAGTCGACCTCTAGCAGCTTGGTCAACTGGCCTAACCCAATCAAAATTAATAAGTACCCAATCAGGATCATCCGGGTCAAGCCCTAAAACACTAATATATTCACGCTGGCACAAAAAGAAGTGATTTTGGTAAGGTAGTAAGTAACCACCACTCTTTTCTAGGCTTTCTCGAGCCTCCTCATAACTGACATACCACTCATTAATAAATCCTATGCAGTGCTCTGGGTAAAATAGTGTTTCATCCCAATTAGCACGAAACTGCATACGCTTTTCTTGACGACTTACTTGGTGCTTTAACTCACCCCAAGAGGCGTAACCATTTTCTTGGGCTATAACTGCAAGAGCATGCTTACGCCTGATATTGTCTTTTTTTCTTACGATATCAGCAAATGTTAGGTTTGCAAACTGAGGCAATTGTTGAAAACGAGCTGCTGCCTGTGATGATTGTCCATCAGCAACCCTAAACTGCTTAAGCAACCTTGAGGCTTTAATTTTATATTCATCGAGTTGGGAATATTGGTTTGTCATACAAACTCCTTCGCAATCTACCTTTAACTCACTTTCAGGCAAAAAAAGAAGTTTAGTAATTTGTTTGTAATACTTACGGAAAGGGTGAGATCCTCTTTTGTGAGTAGGGGCATCCCTTGTATGCCAAGGGGATTTTAGACTATTTCCTTATCTTGTGTCAAGTTTTGTTTTTACTTTTAAGCCTTTAGGATTTCATAGACATTTTGCCAAAAATGACTATTATCAATACAATACAGAATTATATGTAAATTCATACTACACATTGTAATGGTATGTTTTTTCATGAAAACCTGTATTTTTTAACTGATTTAAATTACATTTATACAGTCAAGTACAATAAGAAAACGAGCTTCCGCTTTGGGGAAGATTTTTCTAGTGCTCTCTTTCATGATAAAATAACCCCTTAGTTAGGAGCGACTATGTTTAAGTTTCTCAGTTTTACCCTTGCTTTATTTCTAAGCTTGTTTTGTCTGGGTCAAGCACAAAATCCACCTGCCTTTGCTGGTCACTGGACGGCAAGTGGTGATGACACAGTACTTACCTTTCAACTCGAGATCGATGGCAGATCTGTAATGACTATTGTCACCAATGGTCAACAGGAATCTTATAGTGCTAACTGGCGGGTAGAAGATGGTCAACTACTTATAGATTTTGATGATGGCAGTAAACTTGCTTTTGAAGCAAGTGTTTCTGGCGATGAACTTAGCCTTACTAATAATGACAATGGTGATATTACTGTTCTAACTAAAGTTACTAATTCTCCTATAGATAGGGCAGTAGATGACTTATTTTCAGGGCAGTATTCAGGTCAAGATATTGCTCTAGAATTGGCTTTTGAGTCTGGGATTTATAATTATAAGGGTGTTTTAAATTTTAAAGGACAGACTTATCCTGTAGAAGCTAGCTCTGAGGGTAATAAACTTACTGGTACCTTTACTGCCAACGGAAGCCCTTTTGATTTCGAAGCTGTGCTAATAGACAATGACCTCGAGTTAACTACTGGTAACACAAGTTATCAACTCAAAAAGTTAGCTACCAATACATTAGAACCTTCAGGCGAACCAGTAAACACTCTTCCTCAAACAGAAGAGAGCCCTATAGTAAATAGAGATGTAAATACTGGTGGTTTGGTTGGCAAGTGGGTTTATAGTGCTACAGACGAATTTAGCGGTCAAACTGAAATTGAAGAAGTTTACCTTTTACCTGATGGTCGCTACTTTCTTGACTTTAGCTCTAAAAATATACAGTTCACTAATATTGAACCAACAACTCATCATGAGGAAGGACTTTTTAATGTTAGTGGTAACACTATAAATTTTACTCCTTGGTGTGATAGTGCTAGAGACTTTCAATTTACCCGTTCTGGAAACGAAATTACACTTAGTGGGCAGAATGTAGCAGGTGAGAGTTTTAGTTTCGTATATGAACTCGAGCCCGGCTCAAAAACCAGCGTTATTGAAGAAGCTCACCAAGTGGATGCTGAGCGTGCTAAAAACAATCAGCCTTATTTGGCTCGAACTCCTACGGGTCCTGTACAAGCAGGCCAGCGTTTTACCGAGGTTGGAGTACCAGTTGATCCTAATGTTGATAATAGTTTTGTAGGTGCCACAGTGTTTAGTGATGGGGAACTTTATACCTACATTTCTTCTTGGTACTATGCCTTTGATTTCCTAGGACAGTTTCAAACTATAAACTCTGCTGATATTGTTTTCGGTAACAAGCAAGACAATATAAACTTTTCAAGAGGGACATACAGAGATACAGCCCAGTGGCACTTCTTTCCCAATGGTAGACTCTATTCAAAGACAGAAATTTATGGTACAGCTACATCTTTAGACCCTCTGACGCCCAACACCATTGATTTCTGGGCGCGCTATAAAATTGAAGATGATATTTTGCTTATAGAAGAAGATCAAGGAGAAGTTTCCACTTTTTATCTTTTAGATGGAAGACGAGTTATGAGTTCTGGTCAAGATATCTGCTATCAGGAAGTTGAATGGGCTACTGAATCTTTAGAGCAACAAACTGAAGAACTAAACAGATAACCCTTAATCAAATTTTATAAGCCATTTATAGATGTCCCGATAAATTATTGCCTTATTCAAAAGTAAGTAATGTCATCCTGAACGCAGTGAAGGATCTCTCATGCGTTAACGCCCTAAGAGATTCTTCGTCATTATACTCCTCAGAATGACATGCTCACAGATGGGGTTTTTATCTAGGAGAAAAACTTTTCTGGAGCACTATACCAAACAACATCTTATCTAAAAATAAGTCCTAATGATTAAATTATCACATCTCATCAAATAAAAATCAAGTTTTCTATTTATGACTGGGTCACCCTGCGTCCTTATCCTGAGTATTGGAAAAAAGTTAAAATTTTACCTTTATCCTACTAGTAAGTCTCCTACACTTATTATAATTAGTTTGAGTATTTCTACATCTAAACCACTAGGTAGATTTTATGAAAAGCAATAAATACTGTAGTACGAACATTAGCAAGTTATTCTCTTGCACAAAAGAATCTAGCAAGCACCTTAAATCCATATTTTCTTTTGGGCAGAGATTTATAGCAAAAGTGTATTAGGGAACCTAAATATTATGACTATAGAAATAACCACAAAAATATTCCTGCTAGTCGCACTTTTGTGGTTGAGTGGCACTGCTATTATTGTTACAGGGGATATTCTTACAAAAGCCTTAAGGCGTGTAGTTAATATATTTATTCGTGGGGGAAAATTCCAAGGTAAAAATTAAATTATTTGTAGCGAATATTAAGCCCCTCTCCATCTAGCTCAAAAGCATGTAACTTATCTTTATTAACTATAAATTCTACCTCTTCATTCACTTTTACAGGTACATGAGGTTCAACTCGAGCTACAACACTCTGATCACCTTTTAATGAAGCTATAATAATAGTTTCTGCCCCTAAAGGCTCAATCACTTCAACAGTAGCTTTGATAGTGTTATTAGTTGCATCTCCAACTTTAACATCAAGATCTTCAGGACGTATGCCCAAATAAACTTGTTTGCCATTGTAGCTAGTTAGTTTATCTACTAACTCTTTATCTGGAGTAACCACAAAACTGCCATCTCTGCCTTTTACAGTTCCGTTGTCTACGGTACCAACTATAAAGTTCATGGCAGGTGAACCCATAAAGCCACCCACAAAGTGATTAACTGGGTTTTCATAAAGACTAATAGGGTTATCAACTTGTTGAATGAAACCATCTTTCATTACTACTATGCGCGTACCCATAGTCATAGCTTCAACTTGATCATGGGTTACATAAATAGTAGTAACACCCAAATTTTGTTGCAACTTAGAAATATTTGCTCGCATATCCACACGCAATTTGGCATCAAGGTTAGAAAGAGGCTCATCCATAAGAAAAACCTTGGGCTTCCGAACTATAGCACGCCCCAGAGCCACACGCTGACGCTGTCCTCCAGAAAGCTCTTTAGGACGACGATTTAGCAAGTCATCTAATTGAAGTATCTCGGCAGCCTCTTGTATCCTCTTTTCAATTTCCTTCTTGGGAGTTTTTCTTAGCCTTAAACCAAAAGACATGTTTTGGCGCACAGTCATGTGAGGATAAAGGGCATAATTTTGGAAAACCATGGCAATATCACGGTCTTTGGGTGGAATGTTGTTTACTACCTGACCATCTATTTTTAAAGTACCTGCAGTTATGTCTTCAAGTCCTGCTATCATACGCAGGGTTGTGGTTTTACCACAGCCCGAAGGCCCTACAAAAACTACAAATTCCTGATCTGTTATGTGTAGATTAAAATCTTTAACTGCTTCAACACCCTGTGGTTCTGAAGGAGTTTTAGGATATCTTTTGTAAATGTGCTCGAGTACAACTTCTGCCACAATTATAATCCTCCTGAGTAGAGTCTAATGGTAAAAAACATGTTCTGACAATGCCTGCATCTTATCTCATGCATATTATTTTTGCAAGAGTATTAGGCCCTTAAACATTGTACCAGCTCCAAGTCTCTGATTAGAAATTAATTCGGTGATAACACTTGTGTAATACTATCTAAAAAAGGCATAGGCCAAACTCCTATAGCAAAAATGCTCAACATTCCAATAACCAAAGCTGCTTTGCTTACAGGATGAATTGATATAACCTTTGATTCACCAAGAGCAGGATAAAGCCACATTTTCATAATCACTTTAAAGTAGTAAAAATAAGCTAGCAAGGTATTAGCAACAGCAATAAATGTCAATATAACTAGTTTTGCTTCTATAGCACTTTTAAAAACAAAGAGTTTGCCCATGAAGCCTGCTAGTAAAGGCATTCCTGCTAAGCTTAAAAGAAATATGCTCAAAAGAAAAGCTACTAGCCAATTACGCTGCCCTAAACCTGTATATTGGTCTATTTCTTCTTTTACACCAGCATCACTTAAAGCAGAAATTGAGGTAAATGCACCAATATTGGCAATAGCGTAGCTAACGGCATAAAGTATGACAGCCGAAAAACCTTGTAAAGTACCACTAGCTAAACCAACTGTTATGGTACCTAATTGAGCTATAGAGGAATAGCCTAAAAGACGTTTAAGATTACCTTGTTTAAGAGCCTGCAAGTTACCCACAGCCATAGTCACTATAGCTAGACCCATAAAGGCTTTTTGCCATATCTGACTAGCTTCTTCTATAACAAATACTTGTGTCACAAAGCTGCCAAGGGCAATGACAGCAGCAACCTTTGGACCAGCAGATAGAAGTGCTGCCACCATTGTAGGAGCACCTTGATAAGCATCTGGCGTCCAAGCATGAAAGGGTACTAGAGCTAGTTTAAAGCCAAAACCAACTAGAATAAGTGCAATGGCAGGGTAAAGCAATGCAGGCAAACCATTAGTAGTAACTAGTCCCCCTGCTAATTCATCAAAATAGATGCTTTTACCTGCTCCAAATAGCAAACTAAAACCATAAAGTAAAAATGCGCTGGCTAAAGCTCCTAAAACAAAGTATTTGCTAGTTGCTTCAATAGTCACTTTGTCATAACGGTAATAGCCTACTAATATATAAGTGCTGTAACTAGAAAGTTCAATAGCAACATACAAAAGTAAAATATTATTGGCTGCCACCATCAAAATCCCCCCTAGGGCCGTGTAGAGTATAAAAGCATAAATTTCAGCTAGTCCTGCTCGGTATTTGTGAGGATTAGCTAACATGCCCATAATAGTTAGAGCAGCAATCATACTAAGAGCCATACCAGCAAGGCTAGTTAGACCCCCTAAACGAATCATTCCTAAAAGGGTTCCTTGTGTGTTAACTGAAATGGCAAATAATAGCATGGCAAGTATAGCAGCACTGAGACTTAAAATAGCAGGTAAAGTAGGTTTTTGCTCGAGCCAATTAGAAAAAATAAATAAACTAACCCCAGCAAGCACTAGCACTAAGAAAGCAGTTAGAATCACCAGATTATGTTACCATTTTTTGCAAAAACCATAAAAAAATATTTTGAGGGCAATGTTGAACTTGCAATAAACTTGTAAGACTAAGTAGAGTACTCTTGTTTTTAATGAGGGTTGCCATCTCACTAAAGAAGCCTAAGAGTAAAGAGTTTAAGTCAGAAGTTCCTACCTTAATCATAAAACCTAGAAAAGGTTTTCAGTTACTAAATTTAAAAGAAATTTGGGCTTACCACGAACTTCTTTATTTTCTCGCATGGCGAGATATTAAAGTTAGGTATAAGCAAACCGTTATAGGTGTCCTTTGGGTTGTACTGCAACCTATTGTGATGGTATTAATCTTTACTGTATTTTTTGGCAAGCTAGCCCGTTTTTCATCTGATGGCTTACCCTATGCCCTTTTTGCTTTAAGCGCTCTTATACCTTGGCAGTTATTTTCACGGGTACTACTTGGTTCAACTACTAGCCTTGTGCGTGAACAACGCCTTATCAGCAAAGTTTACTTCCCCCGTATCATTATGCCTATTGCCACAAGCATTGCAGCCCTTTTCGACTTTGCTATTGCCTTTACTGTGTTGATCGTCGTCATGTTTTACTATGGCGTTGTCCCCTCTTTAGCTCTTTTTTGGTTACCACTTTTCGTACTTCTTATGCTTATAACATCCCTTGGCATCGGTTTTTGGTTTTCTGCTCTCAATGTAGAATTTCGTGATATAGGGCACTCCATTCCTTTTCTAGAAAGGACATGGTTTTTTCTCACTCCCATAGTATATTCTACAACTCTTATTCCCCAAGATTATTTGGCTCTTTACAGTCTTAATCCTATGGTAGGAGTCATTGAGGGTTTTAGGTGGTCTTTGTTAAATACTAATGCTCCTTCTATAATTTCTTTGGTAATTTCTAGTAGCATAGCTATCTTTCTATTTATAACAGGTGTTTTTTGGTTTAGAAGCCGTGAAAGTACCTTGGCTGACTCACTAGGATAGATTATGGATACTGTTGTGAAAGTCGAAGGCTTAAGCAAGCGCTACCACATAGGTGAAAAAACTGCTTACAACTACCGTAATTTTCGTGATGTACTTGCAAACACTTTTAAATTTAACAAAAATAAAAGTTCAAAATCAGATTTTTGGGCACTTAAAGATGTTAGTTTTGAAATCAAACAAGGAGAAGTTGTTGGCATAATTGGTAGGAATGGGGCGGGAAAAAGTACATTGCTTAAAATTCTTTCGCGTATAACAGAGCCTACTGAAGGCTACGCTGAGATTCGTGGTCGAGTTGGGGCTCTATTGGAAGTTGGCACAGGCTTTCACCCTGAATTGACTGGGCGAGAGAACATTTACTTAAATGGTTCTATCTTGGGTATGAAACGCCGAGAAATTGCTAAAAAGTTTGATGAAATTGTGGATTTTGCTGAGGTTGAAAAGTTTATTGATACTCCCGTTAAACATTACTCAAGCGGTATGTATGTAAGACTTGCGTTTGCGGTGGCTGCTCATCTCGAGCCTGAAATACTAATAGTAGATGAAGTACTAGCTGTAGGTGACGCATCTTTCCAGAAAAAATGTTTAGGAAAAATGGGTAATGTAGCAAAGAAAGGACGAACAGTATTATTTGTAAGCCATAATATGGGAGCCGTAAAGTCCTTATGTAAATCTGCAATATTACTTGCAGCAGGTCAAATCACAACTACTGGTGAAACAGAAGCTATTATTGATAGCTATTTAAATTCTTCAAACTGATTACACAAATACAGGTGAAATATGTTGGACTAAAGAAACAGCTCCTAGCAGCGAAGCTTTACGTCTAAAGAGTATACGCCTTTTAGGACCACAGCAAAATGTTCAAAATACTTTTAGGTCTGATAAGGAAATTAATGTTGAGATAGAGTATGAAATACTAAAAGATATTAAGGGAATGCGTCTAGTTCTGCAAGTCCTTACAATAGATGGTGTCATTGCCTTCACAACTACAGATCATGCAACCCGTCCTGAGTTGAATGTGGTGGGATGTTATAGGACCATTTGTAACATCCCAGCAAACCTCTTAAATGAAAGTTCATATACTATCAAACTCCATATTGGTGTCCCTAAAGTACAAGTTCTAATTGAAGGAAAAGAATTTTTGCAATTTCATATAGACAATACAACCCAAAAGGGACCTTCTTTTCCTAAGAAGTGGCCCGGGGTAGTAGCACCACGTATCCTTTGGAAAACAAAACAACTCTGTTAGGCTGCTATGAAAAAACTTCATCAAAAGTTACAGCAAATAATAAGCAGATCTAAGGGAAGTACGATCATTCAAAATTCTTTCAGATGATGTCTTTTTGGTATCTTACCCAAAATCAGGTAGCACTTGGTTACGCTTTTTAATTGCAAACTACTTAACAAACAATCAATGCAACTTTGCGAACTCACATTTAATTGTTCCTGATGTTCACCTTAATCCACATGAAATTAAAAAGCTAAAGTATAGACCGCGCTTTATTAAAAGTCACTCACCCTACACACCTGAATTCCCAAGGGTTATTTATCTTGTGAGGGATGCGAGAGATGTAGCAATTTCGTATTATTTCCATGCTATAAAATTTGGTAAAATATCTAAAGACACTCC
>CBDCWW010000017.1:0-33025 GCA_965223585.1 Trueperaceae bacterium | reverse complement strand
GGGGAGAAAGTGGCTGGTTTTGAGTTTCAGAAGCTTTTTCCTATTACTTTGGAGCAAGCTGCTTGTAACTATGAACTGCTCGAGCAGTTTGTTAAATCTGTAAGTGGTTTTGTTAGTCATAAAACCACCACCAGAGGTGGTGGCTTGTTTTGTTAACCCCTAGAAGGGGTATCGGACGCTAGTGCCCGATACTACTCAAATAGGCTCCTCTGTTGTGCCTCTAATGCTCTTTCCTTCTGCTCTTGCCAACGTATATACTTCCTTATCTTTTGTTCATCTAACCCTACTGTGCTTACACAATATCCTCTACTCCATAAGCTCTTTTGCGGATATCCTCTTAACTTCCTTCCATACATCTTTAGCATGTTTATTGCTGACTTTCCCTTGATAAAGCCCATTATCCCTGACACGGAATATTTTGGTGGGATTGATACCAACATGTGTACATGATCCTTTCTTATGTTCAGTTCTAACACCTCTACTCTATCTTTTTCTCTACACAACTTGTATATTATCTGCTTCAAGGATTCCTCTACTCCATCCTTCAGCACTCTAAAACGATACTTTGGACAAAAAACTACGTGATACTCACAACTGTAAATTGAGTGTGACAACTTTTTGTATCTGCTATTCTTGGGCATGTATTTCCCTTTCTTTAACCTTCTAGGGAAATACATCATTGCTTAACTAGTAGAACTTTTTACTAGACCACTACCAGAGGTAGTGGTTTCCACCAATGATAATGACTTTAAGTTTAATGAATCTTGTTCTGAGGGTAGAAAGGTTTTTTTGTGGGCTTGGGATGTTTTTGTTAAGGCTAAAGAATTATTGGAGTTTTATGATTGTGTTTCTGGAGAGCTTGAAAGAGGTGTTGTTTCTGAAAGTGTGAAGCTTGAGGAGACAATATGAGTTTTAAAGATTGGTTCATTGAGCACTTGGGTGAATCTGCCCAAGACATTGCTAATCATGGTGCTGATTGTGGGTTTGGTTATATTACCTACACTAAAGAGTGTGTAGAGCTTTATGAACGGTTTGAGGATGAGATTTGGGAGATGTTGAGGGAGGATGTGGATAGTTTTGGTTATAAGAATACTGCTGAGTTTATAGCTACTTTTCAGCGTTCGGATATGTTGGATGATCCTGATACTTTTAAAAATCTTTTGGTTTGGTATGCGTGTGAGCGTGTGGCACGGGAGTATGTGGAGGGATCATGTACTGCTTAGATGTTGAAATTTATGCTGATCGTTGGGAGGAGTTGGAAGAAGTTATTAAATCTGTTGAGTACAATTCTGACTATCTCGGAAGTGATGTTTTTGTTGAAGCCTCCTTTATGGGGGTTTCAGAAATGGTTATTTTGGGAGATTTAGAGGTGGCGGCATGAGTCAGGACTTTTTAATTACTGCTTTGCATGATCTTGCTGAGCATCGTCAACGTTTAGGTGAGTTGGAAGCTTGTTACAAGTATTTGTTTGAAAAGTTTAGAGAGTCTAACAGTGCTTTGATTAATGATCTTGAGCTTCAAAAGCAAATTTTGGAAAAAACTGAGAAGGAAGTTAGGGATATTGTTAGGGTTTGCTATGAGAAAGAGGGTAATAAGGACGTTTGTAAGGGAGTTAAGATTAAGTGTTTTAAGCGTTTTGAGTACGATGTTAGTGAGGCTTATCAGTATGCTCTTAATTCAGAGCATCGTGACAGTCTTTTATTTATAGATGCTAAGAAGTTTGAAAAGTACTGTTCTAAGATTCTTGAGGCTGGTATTGAGTTGTCTTTTGTTCGTACTTTTGTTGAGCCTGTTCCCTTTATTGCTAAGGACTTAGCTAAGGCTTTGCAGGATTAACAAATTGACCTAAGCATGTCGTTAAAAGGCTTAGAAAGGAATTTATGAAGAAGAGGCAAACTCGAGGTAATCCTCAGCATTTACCTGAAGTTCTCAAGAAAGAAAGTCCTTTGACTAAATTACTTTATGTTTATTTAAAGGGGCGTGGTGAGGTTGATTATAGTACTACTAGTCTTGCTCTTGCTCTTGGTTGTGCTCAGGCTGCTGTTCATCGTGCTATTTCTAAATTGCGTGGTTTGGGGCTTATGGAGTATGAGGGTAAACCTCGAGGTGATGCTAAATATAGGATAATTATTGATAGGAACTAATAATGCCAATTGAGCAAAAATTTTAAATATTCATAAATGTTAATTTATTTTGTATTAACTTGTGTGTTAATATATTATTTGTATGATCCCAGCCTTTGATCAACATGGACTGTTACCTATTGGTGATCATGTTGTCACATTTGAGGAACTTAGAGAATCGGTGTTGGTGCATGGATCAGGGCAAGTAGGATGGAACAGTGCTTGGCGTAATTATTTAGTTGAGCAAGCTGAGGTAATGGTCAAACAGCTTTGGAAAGTCGGTATTAGTGAAATCTATTTAGATGGATCATTTGTGGAAGCAAAAGATCATCCTAATGATATTGATGGTTATTTCCTTTGTGATTACAGAATGTTTGCTAGTGGAGAATTAGAGCGCAAATTAAATGCACTTGATCCCTACAAAATCTGGACTTGGGAACCTAGTTCAAGACGAAATTATAGGGGTTATCCCAAAAAGCAGTTACCAATGTGGCATCGTTATCGTGTCACTTTGTCTGATAAATGAGCCTATTTTTGTGCGATAAATGGGCCTATATTTTGCGCGATAAATGAGCCTATCTATACATTGCCAATCACTAAACAATCTTTAGCAGCTTCAACAACTTCTTTAGTTATGCTACTCAGCTTATTGACATTCATGATGCGTTTTATCTGACTGAAAAGGCGATGGACAAGCCTGAAATTCCCGTTTGTGATTCTAATTATGGCTGCTACAGCTTCTGTATCAGAAAAATCCTTTCTGTGTAATTCGAGCCCGAGCTTTCTCCAGTGATGCTCCAAAATGAATAGCATCTCTTCTTTTCCTATTGGACGATATTCATGAGCAAAACCTATCCTCGAATACAATTGAGGATATCTTGTCAGACGTTTTTCCAGTCCAGGCATCCCAATCAGAATGATGCCCCAACCTCTTTCATCATATATAGCTCGCACTTGTTCAAAGGACTTTAACTGTAAACGATCCGCTTCATCAATGATTACAAGTATGCCCTGATCTTCCGTTGCGCTCGACTCTTCCCCTGATGCCTTCTTCTTCCCGTTGTGAAGAGAAGAAAATAGTTCGAATCGACAAGCTTCTAAATCCCTCTCTATTCGCCTTGCTGTGTTCCTAACAGGAGTAGTGTAGAATATGGATTGGGAAAATATAACTTGTCTGCTCATCTCAGCAACGTCTTTATCAGAGGTTTTCTTATTGAAAAACTTTTCAAAGCCATCTTGTTTGGAGTAATAGCTAGCAGAAAGCGTCTTCCCTACACCAGGAGTACCATGACAAATGCCAATATATTTCTCTCGATGACAGGCATTACAGAACTCTTCAAATCTACGATATTCCTTTGTTATGAGGAACTCAGATACAGCCATTGCCACATGTCTCAATCATTTTCATAGAGTTTAAGGTTGTGCCTTGGGGGCTGGGTTTTATTTTCACTTTCACTTTTTGGTTGGCCAGCTTGGTTGGTTCTTTCTCGGGGAACTTCTAATATTGTGTCTAATAAAGACTTTCTTTTCTCTATAGTTTCTCTGAGTTCACGTTTACGCCTCTGTCTGGCTTTAATAATCTCTTTTAAAGTGATAGTTTGACCAGCAAGTTCTTGACATACAGCACGACATAAAAATGAGCTTTTATAATAAATTCTGATCTCAGCTATGTCTCTAGGGTCATAGCGAATAGTAACTTCCTCACCTACATAAGCTGCTAGTGTTGGCTCAATATACAGAAAATTCTGAAAATGGATACCATCACGGTGAACCTTTCTGGAACGAGCAACCGTGAGCAAGAGCACGTCTAGTTGCTCTAGGGATTCAGGTAGCTGTGGAAGAAAACCATTACCAGTCCACCTTTCCAAGGGAGTCATGCCAATGCCACTGTGTGTCCTTTGATGGTATTCCTCTACAATGAATTTCTCAAACAGGGATGTGAATTCTTCTAGGGATAGTGTTCCTACTGAACTAGGTGCATTAGGTGGTGAATACCCTTGAAGATTCATTAGTAATAACTGGTCAACTGTCTGAAAAAATCTTTCTATACGTCCTTTTCCTCGGGGTTTATCTGGAGTTGAATGCTTAAGCTGGATTTTTAGATCAGCAGCAACCTGCTCAATGTGTTTGGACTTAAAATCCTTGCCGTTGTCAGAATAGAGTATGCTGGGAATGCCACATACCTGCCACTTAGGGCTGCTTTTCCTCCAAATTGCCTGCTTCAAAGACAAGGCTATATTAATGGCACAAGGAGTTTCAAAAGATAGATAGTATCCGCAAATGGCTCTACTGTAGTCATCTATGATTGTGGTTAACCAAGGTCTTCTCAACTGACCTTTTTCATCAACCAGAAGGATATCTAAAAGTGTATGGTCAGCTTGCCAAAGTTCATTAGGCACACTAGCTTCTCTGCGAAATACCAGTTCGTGTGTTTGATCGTATGCTTTGGTGCCTTCCTGTGCCAATTTAATTAGGGCTGGATCAATGTTTTTTACCACATCACGGACCACATAGTACGATGGTGCTTTAAGTTTTTTCTTTTCAGCAATTTCAGTGATCTTTCGATGAATGGAGGCAAGAGTTATTGGGGTTCTTCTTAAGACCAGAGCTTCTATTAGCTCTTCCAGTTCTTTGGTTAAAGAGTGCCTTGCATCTTTATCAGAACGTGGTTTTCTATCTAATCCAGCTAAACCTTTATCACGATAGACTTTAGCCCATCTTTTCAAAGTGCTTAAGCCTAGATTACGATGTTTCGCAATTTCAAAAAGGGATACTCTTCCTTCTAGATAAGGGAGAATGATTTTGTATCTTTCAAGTGCTGATTCTGTTTGCTGTTTACTCATAAGTGTCAAGTAACAAAAAATGATCGTTTTATTTAACTAATAATAATCCCGTCCTACAACTTTAAAAACCCTTTGGGTTCGGTTATATGAAGTGGTTATAATAATCAAAGTTACATAAAAGTATAACAGCATCCTTTAATTTAACTTTTAGTATGAAAATTGGATACGCACGAGTAAGTACTAAAGATCAACTTCTTGATCTTCAAATAAAGGCTCTCAAAAAAGAGGGCTGCAAACGGATTTACAGTGAACATATTGATGGGGCAAGGGTAGAGCGCACCGAACTCAAAAATATGATTAGCCAGCTTCGGGAAGGCGATACTGTTGTTGTCTGGAAGCTGGATCGTTTAGGAAGAAGTCTTCATGATTTAATTGCCCTAGTCTTTACATTTCAGGAGTTAGGTGTAGACTTCAAAAGCCTACAAGATAATGTTGATACGACTACACCAACAGGAAAACTCACCTTTCATTTGTTCGCAGCTCTGGCAGAGTTTGAGAAAGACATCATTAGCCAGAGAACAAAGGCAGGACTGGAAGCAGCTAGATTAAGGGGTCGAAAAGGTGGACGACCAAAGGGTCTTTCAAAACAGGCAAAAGATAAAGCAAGATTAGCAGAAAGTCTTTACAAAGAAAAGAACAGCTCGATCACTGAAATATGCGATCATCTTAATATTTCCAAACCTACCCTTTATAGATACCTTAGAAGTAGAGGTGTTTCCATAGGCACATAGTATGGCAGTTTTCGATAGGCCCATTTATCGCGCAAAAAACTGGCCCATTTATCAAACAAAGTGACAGTTATCGTGTAGAACTCTATCCACATTTTGGTCAACTTACAGGAATTAAGGACAAGCATGGTAACGATTTAGAGTTTCCTGCTGCATTTCGGTTGCAACGTTATACCGATAGACCCAAAGGGATTATCAAACTTTTGAAAGGAGTTCTATGATTCGCACAGATACAGAGTATCGCCGTGCTCTTGAGCGACTCGAAGAAGGGGCTAAATATCTTCAACTTCAGTACGAAGAATTCAAGAAATTAGGTTTAAAAGGCGAAGAACTCGAGCGAGTTATGGGACCTACTCGCTCATTTCATGAACAAGTTAAAGAAGAGATAGAACTTTACGAGCGGATGAAACGTGGTGATTTAGGAACTCTCAATAGTTTAACTAGCATTGGCTACTGGCTTATTGGTTTTAGAATTGCTAAAGGTTGGACACAAAAAGGATTAGCTGAAGCATTAGGTGTTTCTGTCGCACAAGTATCAAGGGATGAAAAGAATGAATATCGTGGAATTACTATAGATAGGGCACAACGTTTGCTCGAGGTTATGGGGCTTCAGTTTCGGATGGAAGTTGAAAGTCCTGCTGTAGTGCAGGAGCATGATTCAAATGTTGTGGCGTATTCTTAGCCAGTGCTTTGTAGTTAAGGTATCAACTACCAAAACAACCTCTAGAAACTAGAAAGGATTAAACATGAGTGTAATGACAATTCGCCTTCCTAAAGATAAGCATGAAAGGCTAAAGCAATTAGCTGATTACCGTCACATTAGTTTGAATAAATTATTTGAGGAGATGAGTACTATTATGCTTTCCCAATTTGATATTGAGATGCGTTTTAGAGCTCGGGCAACTATGGGTTCAAGAAAAGATGGGCTTGCTTTACTAGCAGAACTTGATGCTTTTAATAAGTCTAATGGTTTCACTGAGGAAAAAAGCTATGACAACAATTAAAAAACACATAACACAAAGTGTTCAAGAAAACTTGTTGGAAAAAAATACACTCAATAACCAACTTATTACAATGGCTGCTGATCCTGAAATCCAAAGGGAATTACAAGAGATTGATAAGGATTTCTTAACAGCTGAATTAGACGGTTTAGAAACTTCCAATACACCTAAAGAAATTCGTGTACTTGGCTTACACAAAGGTTCAATGCAAATGCATAATGATTTTGATGATCCCTTACCAGACACATTTTGGTTAGGTGAGGAATGAAGTTGCTGCTTGACACACATACCTTTATTTGGATGTATGCTTCATGAACTCGAGCATCAAAACAACCCTCAAATTTGATTAATATATCAACTAGATATATAATTTTTCATGGCTTTCAATGTCATTGCTAAATCAACCCTACGTTTATTTTGGGAAGATCACGCTGACAGTGAGGATGCTTTAACAGTTTGGTACAAACTGATGAAAAAAGCTAACTTTAGTAACTTTGCAGAACTTAAAGAAACCTTTGGAAGTGCTGACTTTGTACAGCCTGATTACGTAATTTTTAATATCAAAGGCAACCATTACCGCCTGATTACACGCATAAACTTCACTTATAAGACTGTCTGGATAAAGCATGTTTTTACCCACGCTGAATACGATAATTGGACACTTTAGGAGATGAGCATGGTGGTTACAGACGTTTTGACCTTATGGGAACAGCTTGACGAAGTTGCTCATAATTACCTTGTGGCAATTGAAAACGAGCAGCAGTATCAAGAAGCGCTTAGCTTTATGGCAAAGCTTTGGGATGAGGTAGCAGCTAATCCTAATTCACCCTATGGTAGCTTATTAAAGATTCTTAGTAACAATATAAATGACTACGAAAATGCACAGCATCCAATACCTGATGCCACACCACAGCAGGTGCTTAACTACTTGATAGCAGAGAATAGTACTTTGCAAAAAGATATTGAAAAAGCTACTGGGATTTACCAAAGTAACTTGAGCCAAATTTTGCAAGGCAAGCGCAAACTAACAACGGAGCAAGTTAAGTCTTTGGCTAACTATTTCAAGGTAAATCCCGAGGTACTTTTGTGATGCTAGGATTTGAACAAAGGTTGTGAAAACATGCCTACAGAAACAGCAGTAAGGTTAACAGGCTTACACGCTAAAGAAGCTGATAAACTCTGAGTGATCCAGTGTTTTGGAGAATCAAATTTGATATAACATAAGTATGATTCAACCTAAATATTAAGTAGGAGTCAAATAAAAAACCCTGCGAACTTTGACCGAGCCAGCAGGGAGAGAGGTGTGCACCCCATATGAACAAAATAATAAATAAGTATCATACGTTATACGTTAAAAACGCAAACAAACTGACTATAGCACGAAAACGTGTGGATTTCCTTGTTTTAATTCTCAATTCAAAAATTAAGGAGGCAGTGTGGATGTACTCAAGTATGCCATAGAAAATACCGATCTATCAGCACTTATAGCAGAGTTGTACCCTGATTCTGGAGCACAGCCAAGTAAGGAAGGTCGTTGTATTGCTGTTTGGCGTGGTGGTGAACGTGATTCTGTTTCACTCTATAAGGCTAGTAATGGCACTTTTATGTATAAGGATTTTGCTACTGATCAAGGTGGAAATTCTTTTAATTGGCTTGTTAATGAGCATGGTTTAAGTCCTTCTGAAGCTGCTAAGGAACTCAAACAAAGATGTAATGTTGATGGCTCGAGCACATCTTGCAATAAAAAAGGTTTAGGCGAAATTGTAGCTACTTATGACTACAACGATGTTAATGGTGATTTAGTGCACCAAACTGTACGCTACGAGCCCAAAGAGTTTAGGCAACGTAGACCTGCTCCTGATGGTGGTTGGATATGGGGTTTAAAAGCAGGTACTTACTACAAAAATAGTATGGGTGACTGGTCTAAAAACGGTAAGGGAGAATCTAGGGAATTCCCTGCTTGTGAGACCGTTCCTTACAATCTTAAGACTCTTCTCGGAAGCCGTGACAGGAACGAAATTGCTGTTATTGCAGAAGGAGAGAAAGATGCTGAAACCTTCGCTAGATTTGGTTTTGTTGCTACTTGTAACTGTGGTGGTGGTGGTAATTGGACTAAGGGAGAATTAGCTCAGTTCAAAGGATTAGATGTAGTTGTTGTTGGTGATTCTGATGAACCAGACCCTAGAACCAAAAAGAGGAAAGGTGTAGTAGTTGCTAAAAAGTTGGCTAATTCATTAGTTGATATTGCTAATAGTGTTCTTGGTCCAGTGTTTATGCCTAATGGGTTTAAAGATGTATCTGATTATGCTGATTCTGGTGCTACTGCTGAAGATTTACAGGCTCTTATTTATGCTGCTGAACCTTGGGAATTTGACTCTGATGTAAATGAAGAAAAAGTACCAGAAGGTGTAATTCTAGAAGAAAATTCAGAAAAACCAGTTATCCAAGTTAATAACAGACATCTACACGAGATTTCAGATGATGCTATTAAAGCTTTACACCTTTCCAATAATCCACCGAGACTATATATAAGAAGTAAATTATTGTCTCGAGTAGATGAAGAGGGGAAAGCAGAAATTATGGATAATGCTGCTTTAAAAGGTCATTTAGATAGATGCATCAAGTTTATTACGGTTAGGATGCACAAAGAACAACAAATAGTATCACCTGCAAGACCTCCATCTGATTTAGCACCAGATTTACTTTCACTGCAAACCAGTGAGTTAGGTTTGCCTGTGCTTGAAACAGTTAGTACTGTGCCAGTAATTACTTCTCAAGGGAAAATTTTGACTGATGACGGTTATGATGCTGAAAGTAAAACTCTATTAATTCTTAAAAACCTTGAGGACTTTAAATTTGAGCTTATATCTATTGCTGAAATTAGAAGAATTTTAGATGACCTTTTTGTAGATTTTCCTTTTGCCTTTCCAGAAATAGGAAAGGCTCATGCTTATGCAATGTTATTACAGCCCTTTGTACGACAAATGATTAGTGGTGCTACTCCACTTTATTTAATTGAGTCACCTACTCGAGGTACTGGTAAAGGTTTGCTTTGCAATATTGTTTCTTATGTGGTGACTGGTAAACCTGCACCCATAATGACTTTGCCTCGAACTGGTGAAGAAATGGAAAAGAGAATCACTTCTAATTTGTTAGAAGGCAATCCTTTAATTTTACTAGACAATGTAAATAAACTTGGTGGAGATGAATTAGCTGCTATTTTGACTGCTGAAATATGGAGGGGGAGACGTTTAGGCAAATCTGAAATGTTGCACGTATCTAATTATGCCATGTGGGTTGCTACTGGTAATAATGTTGATCTTTGTGATGATATTCCTAGACGTGTAATTCCCATAAGGCTTGATGCTGGTGTTGAAAAACCCGAGGAAAGAAAATCTTTTAAGCATCCTGATCTGAAGGTTTTTGTTTTGAAAAATCGCAGCAAAATTATTAATGCTTGTTTGTCTTTGGTTCAGCATTGGGTTAATGATGGCTATCCAAAAGGTTCAAAGAACCTGGGGAGTTATGAAAATTATGCTCAGATTATTGGTGGGATTTTGGAAGTTGCTGGTGCTGAAGGCTTTTTAGATGGACGTGAGTACCTTTATGAACATAGTGATAAGGAAACTACTGAGTGGAAGGCCGTTTGCGAAGTTTGGTGGGAACAATATGAATTACGACCAGCATCTCCAAAAGATTTATTCGAACTATGCAAAGAAAAGCATCTACTACTAGATATTTGGGGTGGTCGTTCTGACCAATCTGGTGTAATACGTTTTGGTGTCAAACTATCAAAAAACCGTGATAGAATTTTTGGAAATTTCGTTATCCGTTCTATTGGAAAAGATAGATATACAAAAAGTCCAATTTATAAACTTGAAAAGATCTCTTAGAAAAAATCTGTGGTTGGCAGAGATGTTGAAAAACATCCCCGCACATCCCCGCAAAATCAAGGAAATTCTGAATAGGACGGTAAAAATCTGCGGGGAGGGTTGCGGGATGTTTGGGGAAATGAGAAATTCATACTAAAAGAAATCCCCTCTAGAATTTGATATTTCTGCGGGGATGTTTGCGGGTACTTGGTGAAAATTTGATTATTTTTTGTAATTTTACAAAAGCTCTGCGGGGATGTTGCGGGGATGTTGCGGGGATGTTTAAAGGGTAACATCCCCGCAGAAAAAATACTTACTAAACAATATAGTTTAAGATGTGCGGGGATGTGCGGGGATGTTTTTTAAATCCTAGCTATAAAAAAATTTTAGTGATTTTAGAGTGTAGATTCAGTTTATTTTTGAGACGGCTCGAGCTTCAAGAAATGATTGTTTTCCCTAACGAAATTACTCATAATCGAGTCAAATCGTTAGGTAATTCTCGTTTACGCCCTGTAGAAAGGATACTTTAAATTAGACTGCTTCTAGCAAACAGATTACACTGACTCATTATTGTTTGATTTTGAAATGGCTCGAGTCCCTAAAAAATCACTCTCTTAAATTTTTTCCAACACTGAATATACAAAAAGAGCGCCTGCATACGCAGGCGCTAAAGAGCGTGAAAGAGTTCTGAGGGCTTTAAGAAGTAACCCAGTTCAGCAACAGCTTCTTCTCTTAAGGCTTCTAGGTATTCTTGACCTTCTTTGCTCGTTTCTTTCAGCTTGGTAAAGCTGAGTCCTTCATCTTTTAAGATATTGTCCGCATAGCTCTTTAAGCGCTCCGAAAGGTATTTATAAAAGATAAAGCCCAAGCAGTAATCTCTAAACTCATCGGCATGCATCTTGCCACGCAGTTCATCGGCGATGTTCCAGAGCTGTTGCTCGAGCTTCTTTTTTTCAGTTGTCATTCACTCACCTTAAGTCTAATGAATTTGACCATATGACTGTATTTAACCATTATTTCTGGTTTTAAGCTTAAGTGGTTTTTTTTGCACGACACTTCTAAAGAATGCATTTGAGAGTGTTAGTTCAAACAAAGAGTACGAATAATACAATAAGAAATAAGACAATAATCCTGTATTTTTAGCGTAAAGACATACGATTTGAGTATTATTTGCATATAAAGTACAGATGAGCATTTCAGTGAGATTAGTTGTGCTGTTTACTTATGTTTTAGTCTTTACTCGAGCCCAAACCTCTTACGTAATCGAGCCCCCAAAGAATCATCCTCTTTAGATGGTTCATTTATCTCCTGTGACTCACGCTTTTCTTCACTGACAGGTTGAACAGGAGGTACAAATTCATCTAAGGTATCATCACTTTTCAACCCTCGAGCTTCAGCCTCATAAGGTTGCTCAAATCCTTCAATCCAATCCATAACCTCCCCAAATTTCCACCTCGGTTGATGACTTTCTAGATAAATAGGTTTAGGTAGCTTCCCTGCCTTGACTCTACGCCATACAGTTTGACGACTCACGTCCAGTAACTCCATCATGCCTTTAGTACTCAGGCGTTTTTCCCGCTCAAATACACTCATCTTCTCTGAAGGTCTAGCCATAGTTCTTACTACTATAGATACTCAGAATGAGACAGTATGCAACACCTAAAATTTTGGCTCATATTTCCTCATACTTGTGGTTTTGTGTAATTTATCGTAACTACTCTCGTATTTACAGGAAGAATCGTGGTATCTTGAGAGGGATGATTAGAAGCATTTCGGAAGCAAAACACTGATTGAAATGGACTATTCTCGGAATATGGACTTGAATAAAATGGTAAGGTAAACAGTTCTTTAAAAAACCTTAGTATTAAAATATAATGAGAGGTAGTCTGAGTGACCACTACATCGGTGTTCACGGATTTAAACGAGGATTTTCCGTGTGTAGTAAGGAGTTAATTATGGTTGAGCCAAACTCAATAAAAGCTTTTGAAAATTATTTGAGAATTGAAAAGGGTAGAGGAGAAAGAACCATTAAAGCGTACGTGAATGATGTAAAACGCCTTCGTAATTGGTTAGATACTAAAGCTGTAACTGATGGCATATCTCCAACATGGGAGGAAGTAACCTCTGTACACATCAGACATTACCTAGCTTCATTAGGTGATCCAAGTCCTGCTTATGTACAACGAATAGCAGCCAGCTCAACTGTTTGGTTTGATTATTTGGTAAAGGTAATTAAGACTAGACAAGATAATCCAGCTCGAGAAATAGGCAGACCAAAGAAACCCTACCGTCACCCAGATTCTTTGACTTTAGAAGAAGTGCAGAGGCTTATCAAAGCAGCTTTTGATGAAAGTAGACACTCAGAACGTTTGAGGAACTGGACATTGATAACAGTGCTAGTTAATACAGGGTTGCGTATCTCAGAGCTATGTAATATGAATGTGTCAGATATAAGTCACCGTGATGGTTTGCCACACACTATAAATATTATTGGCAAAGGAAATAAGGAGAGAAAGATAATTCTATCTGAGAATGCAAGGACAGCTTTGTATCAATGGTTAAAACACCGTAGAGAATTGCTGGTAGAAATGCCACCATTTGTAGATAGAGAAAGTGTATGGATAATACCGAATGGTAAGTATAAAGGTAGAGTTATTACTGATTCAGCAGTGAGAAAAATGCTAAAGAAGTATGCCAAGCTGGCAGGGATACAAAAAAATGTTTATCCACATTTGCTTAGACATACTTTTGCTACGGAGGCAGTTAGGAATGGAGCAAAGCTACATGCTCTTAAGGAAGTTCTAGGGCATTCTCGTTTGGATACCACAGGGATTTACCTTCATGCCGATGAGGCTGAATTAGAGGCTGTGGCATCACTTTTGCCTGATGTTTTGGGGGATGCTGGGAAGTTGGGCAGGTAACGGTCTTAGTTTTTTGAGCTAGATTGGATTTTTTCTAGCTGCTACCCTTTCTATAAAAACCCCTACTAAACTTATATTTGAATGTGCACTGCAATGATTTCTTCGAGCTTAACCACTTGCTGTTCAAGTTGAACAAATTTAGAGTTTCTATTCATGGTTTGAACTGACTGTTCAAGCTGAACAATTTCGGAGTTTTTATCTATAGTTTGAACTAATTGTTCGAGCTGTTTTAGTTTTAGATCTTTACCTATAATTTGTTGCTCGAGTTGATGAATTCTTCTAATCAAAGTCCCCTCTCTAGCATCAAACTCGTTTATAAGCTCATATTGCTTTGCTATTCTTTGCTCAAGCAGTTCAAGTCTTTCTTGGTAGCTAAAAACACAAATTGCATTTTCATTTAAAGCTTTGGAACTTTGCTCGAGATTCCTAATGCGTTTCTTCAATTTCTTCTTTTTCATAATTCCTCCGTAGTGCGTATATCAGTATGTCATTTTGTGTGATAAATGGTCACCTTAACTTTAACTTTTATATGTAGATATGTCTTTGCAGGATATAGGTAGTAGTATTTAAGTAGAGTCATTTATCAAGTTTCAATTAAGGGTCATTTACCTGAAAATAGGAAACTTCTTATTTTGTTGCTCAAGCAAAACAACCTATGGGTTAAATCCATAAGTTGTTTTGCTGGTAGGGCTCTACAAGGTGAAGAGGTTTCTGATAGTAGCTCGAATAAAAATCTAGATAATACCCTTTTCAATTATCCAGATTTACTCTCTGGCCTTATTTATTCTCCTCAAAATAACTAGCCAGCAAATTTTTCCAAGCACTACTACTAACCTCTTCAGGCAGAATGCGGTTTACAAATTCGCGCAATTCAGAATTTTTTGGGAACCCAAACGAATACCACTGTTCATAGAAAGTTTCCTTCAAGAGTTTTATCTCATTCTGCAACCGATCATTACTAAGCATGAAGTGTTTTAGGAGGGGTAAGTCGTATACAAAGACATCTGCTTGATCAGTTGCAATTTTATTTAAACAGTCATCTAAATCTTTACAATACTGAAAGCTGATGGCTTCCCTTTCTAAATAAGCAGAGCTACTTGAGTTCTGCACCGTGATTACCCTAACATGTGGCAAGTCATCAAAACTCTCAATCTTGCCTTTAGAAAGATCTATAGACATAATCGAGATTATGAGGGAAAAGATAAGACCAAAGAAGGTAACTGATAAGAACATTGCCATAGTAGCTAGGAGGCGACCTTTTAACGTTTTGGGTACCATATCCCCATATCCCACAGTAGTAACGGTTTCGGTTGCCCACCAAGTCCCTAGTAGGAACCCAAACTTACCCTGAAAGGCTTCATTAACACGATGCTCGAAAAGCCACATAAGAAAGCCTAGGATTACAAGGGAGGCAAGAAGCACTAGTAATAATTTAAGGAAGATCGGACTTAAAAAAGTTTGTGAATAGAGTCGCAAAATTGTCCATGTCCCCAAGTCGGAATCTTTTGTGGCCATACCTAAATAGGTAGTATAGAAAGATTGCCCAAAGTCAAAATTTGTCTCGCGTTCTGAGGTAATTGTAAGAGCGCCAATAACCACATCAACTTTTCCCTCAGTAACACTCTCTAGCATTGAGGTTAAATCTGTGCCAAATTCAACGTAAACATAATCTCTGCCTTCCTCAGGGCAACCTAATTTATGTGCTATTTTTTGCCACAAATACACACTGACACCTTGCCAGTTTCCATTTTCATCCACAAATGTAAATGGTTTGGCAACTTTTATGCCCACACGTAAAGGCCTCTCATTGCAAAATGCTCCTTGGGTTAGATCCTGAGCTAAGACAACATTAAATAAAGAAGCTAGAGCCAAGATAAGTAAATATGTTCTAAACATACTTTTCCTTTCTAAAATTTCCTAGATTTGATTTAACTAGGTCTAGAGCTCTCTTTTAACTTGGCCTTGCCTTTGCACTCTAAGATAAATTAAAGTAACGAAGGCCCTTAGCACTAGGAGGAGTTTTAATTAGAATTATATAAAAAACTCCTAAGTGTGCTAAAAAGAAATTAGGGGTGTTAGAGCTGGAAACGATAGCACCTCTAATTTTGGCCGCCTATAAAGCAAATAAACTTCTTCAAAATTTAAAGCAATAATAAGCCTTAATTAAGAAAGTTTATCTTTTAATATGATACACTGATATAGATTGATTAGCAACAATCAATTTGATTGAGATTAAATATGCCTTCAGTAAATTGTTTACATCTAATTACAATATTGGTATTAGGAGTAAATCTAAAATCGAAATATGTTTATACAGTAGATTAACGCAATTTGACCCAACTACAATAATGGCGCAAATAGACTTAAATTATAATATATTCTTTGTAACAAGCTTTAATTTGGCTACAATATAGGAAAGGTTTATTGAAATGGAAAATCCAACTACCAGCACGAGAGGAAGTAAACCTAGTGGACAAACACTTTTAGTAATAGAAGAACTGCTTAATAAAAAAGAGGTATACGCATCTAATATAGAAGGTATAGCAGCAAGCACAGCAAGTTCAATCCTAAGGCGACTTTTAGAACAAGATTACCTAGGGGTAAAAACTGTTACTGAAAAGGGCAAATCCAGAAAGATTTATACTATTAGAGAAGAGCAAGCGTTAAGGAAATTAAAAGGACAAATCGAAAAAAGTTTGCAACTAGAAATAGGGACTCAAGCAAGCTGGCTTTATAAATTTCAAAGGCCTTTAATACTTGTATCTATATTAGTAATTACCATATTAGTAATTACAATCTCGTCGGTTATTCTTTTAAGAAATAGTACTAAAAAAATCTCTTCTCTAGAAACTGCTATAGAGATTGCTCTAAATCAAATTTCAACGGACTGTTTGACCGTAAAGCTGAAGTCACAAGCAGAAGCTGATTTAATCAAGGTTTGGCCAGAAAAACATCGTGCAAAAACTTGTTATATAGATGTTTCCAATAGTGATGTAAATGACCTTAGCTTCCTTAAGCCTTACTTAAATGAAAACGGGAAATTGAAAAAGGTTAATCTAAAAGGAACTTTAGTAAGTAAGTTTGATATTGATAAGTTACAGAACAATGAACCTGATCTCTTAGTCCTAAGAGATCTAGATCGTCTTAGTATTGGTGTTATCAATACTAATCAAATAGCTGTAGTATTAGCTGGTGAACTTTCTTCACGTGCTCACTTTATAACAGAAGCAAATGAAGAACAGAATTTTCCTCGAGTAGGTGTAGAGTTTTCAGGTGAACTCAAAACTCTTATTGAAGAACTAAGGGTAGGAGAGCTCGATTTAATTATGGTTAACTCCAAATCAATTCAGGATAATTTTACTGAGGAGTTTGTTAAGGAGTTGCATCTACTTGTTATTTTTAGAGTTTCCCCCTCATCAGAAAATAGAGTTTTATTGATAGCAACAAAAGAATTAAGCGTTTATGAAGCTTGCCTTATCACTAAAGACTTTTATAAAAACTTGCCTAGTATCAGAAGAACAACCATAGAGGATTTAGATGAACTAAGTATAGAAGAAAACTTGCAAGGAGAAAATTTAAGTAGGTTACCTTTATACAGTAAACAGGAAAACTTTCATAAAGAAGATGAGAACTGCTTACCTTAGGATCTGTAATTTTATAACTGTCGTAACTTATGAAATTATGGGAACAGCACGGTAATTCCATCGAGGTAAAATTGCGTCAAAAAGGATTGAAATGTTGGCGCGAAACTCAGAAGTAGCTTTCCTGCCTTTGTTATAAGTCTTATCAATGATATTTACAGTTACGGTAAGACCTTTACTAGTACTAGTATTTGAAATTAACCTTCTGGCAAGTTCAATGTCGGTTAACATTACTCCTTTCATAGCCTTAGTGACATGGGGAAACAAACAATGCTCAATAGGATTGTATTTAGAGCAATAAGCTGGATAGTGAGCAATACGTATTTCAATACCTAACTGATTGACTAGCTTCTGGAGGTCTTCTTTAAAAATATAATGACGACTGTTGTTACTACCTCCACCATCGCATAGCCATAGTATAGAAGTTGCTTTAGGATACAGTTCTTTGCCATAGTCTTGCCACCAAGAAGCTACATTTTCGCAGGCAAATTCACTAGTATCTCGACTAGTACCTAAATATAGGTAGCCATGATTAAGTTTTAGATCATATATTCCGTAAGGGACTACTACTCCCTCAGCAAAACTCTGAAAATCATGGTCATAGCTTTCTAATGTTTCTTGAGTGTAAAGCTTACCTTCTCTATAAAATATGCCTAAAAACTCTTTCTTCTTTGTATCCACACTGACAACAGGATTTCTTTGTCTTTGGTATTTCTTCTTGAGTTGGGCAATCTTCTTAAACTGTTTGTTCCTTTCAACCACGTTCTTCATTGTGGTCTGCTTTTTTATTTTGCGTTGCCCAAAGGAATGTTCTTTTAATAATTGTTTTACCACAAAGGTGCTTACTTTCACTCCTTTTGCTTCCATACGTTTAGCTATTTCCCGTTGACTTAAATTAGTCCAATACACTCCTTCACGCATGGGATCTCCTGCCATTTGGTCTTTGATTACTTTGAGAAACATTTCATCCACACTAGTTTTTTTTATAGTAGGGCTTTCGACCACTACCTGAGCGTCTTATGCGCCTTTCACATTCACCATCCCTTGGTAAAGTCTTTAACTCTACTATTCCTCTTTGGATCGTTCTTATTGAGCATCCTAACAATTTACTGATATAGCTTTGTCCTCCATACCCCACTTTTATTGCTTCAACACTGGCATAGCGACGTCGGTCTTTTTCTGACAAGGTACTGTATATCTTCTTCATTTCTGCTTCGATGTTTTCTGAGTACTTGATCATAATTACCCTTGATTTTTGACCTTGTTATACCCTATTTTTAACCTTGCTATACCTTGTTCTTGGCAAGTTACGACACTTATTTAATTACACTTCCTTAGCACTAACTCAACTATGTTTTCTTTAAATTCTTTTGAATAATCCTAATGATGTCTTCAATGTCTTCAATAAAAATGCGCCTGACAAATCAGGCGCTAAAGGGGGTAAAAGGGGGGCAATGCTAGATGCATTAACATATTAACACATAATGCTTACCGAAAGTTTCCCTCTATTAAGGCAGCAAGGTAATCGAGAGCATAATCTGCAATTAGTTCACTTTTATCTGTACCATTTACAATACGCCGAGCATTTTGCCAATCCTCAGTTGTTTCATTAAAGTAGTCAGAAAGTTTCTTACCAGTAAAGGTTCCCAAACGCATACCCTCAAAAATGATTTTTGTTGCGACACTTTCAACTTTTGCTAACTCGGGTTCCTCGATTAGGTTAATGCCAAGTTGTTTTGACCAATATTCATAGTTCTTTCGTCCAGTTAATTGAACAAAACCACGACCATGAAATCTTATACCATCGCCACTGTAAAAATTTCCTAAATCTTTAGCTACTTTAGGGCGTTCTCCATTAATGTCATACATTTTAAAAAAGTATTCATTTGTCCCATATTCATTTATCGGCTTTATCGTAGCGCTCGTTTCGTGGTGGGCAGTGGCCAGAATGTAAGCTAACCATCTCAGATCACCTCCTCTTATGTTTGTACACCAATAATCAAGTAGGGTCGTTAGACCCTCTACTTGATTTTGGTTGAGGCTACCGCGAAATAACCTTAGACGTACGTAATCGTAAAATGCTTTTCTGCTCATGATTGAACTCCTCTAGAGTAATTAATTTCCTTAGTAGGTTGGTTGGGTAAAGATACAAATCCCTCCCAATCACTAGATAAAGTTTGATGTACAGGAATTTCGAAGGGATAAAGCATTTTCATCCCGATGAAATCTAGTTCTGAAAGTTTGTCATTATAAGGTATATCCTTTAGAACTGTTCCTGGGAGAACAGAGTCTTTATATTGCTCTGTTGGATAGTGTGCAAGTGACTTAGTATCATACTCAGTAGCAATTACTTCAGCTCTTTTTAGGTTAAGGTCAAAATTGGGTTTCCAAGCTATTCTAGAGTCAGGGTGGTGCTGTTCATGAATAAAACCTAGCAAATGTAATGCTTCATGCCTAACCTGTACAGCTACGCTGTCAAAGTAATAGGGTTTCAGATAATTAATTAGGTATTCTGTAGAACGATCCTTATGTTCGGGATTTACAAATGCAGCACCAGTCATTCTTCTATCAGCTATTTCCTTATCAATACCTTCAGCTTTTCTAAAAGCAGTTTTTACAGCATTGACATGCATAGTAGGCCTTGATTCTTCGTAGGCATAACATCTAGTACCAATAGCACATGCTATTAAATAATCCCATCGGGGGTCACCATCACCATGATCAAAATCGATGCGTATTTCGGCAGAAGGTCTAGAAGTATAGTTTTGATTATGTGGATTGTAATGCATCCACATAAAACGTAAATTAGCGTGTTGTAGTACATCTATTAAATTACTTCTTACAAATTCTTGTAGAGGCATGCTGCCATTCTCGAAACGAACTCTTATAAGCTGCCCAGTAGTCCATAAGTCAACTTTTTTTGCTACCATAATTTAAAATCCTTTCAAAAGAATAATTGTCGAAATGATGACTATAAAAGCTAGAACGGTAATTCTTTGGTATTGCTCCATTTCATTGAGTGAATCTTTCAGAAGCAAGATTATTGAGGTAAGTAGAGGCAAGACTTTTTCTAGAAGTTCTAAAAATTGAATCAACTTCTTTATATACATAGCTTTCCTTTCTCGTTGACATTCCATGGAAATCTCAGTATCAACAAAAAAAGATTACTGCACGCTAAAATGATTGGTAAAATGTTCAATTATCAATTCTTCAAATAGGTTGAAAAATTTATATTGAGATTTCATCAATAATTATCAATCAATCTCAATTTTGAAATAAAATCTTGAAACCCACTTGACAAGTGATAAAAGCTAATTATAATTAATTTAATGGATGATATGACTAAAGAAAAGAAGAGTTTTAGTAAACGTAAAGAAGACGCTGAAAAATTGTTTAAGGGGTATATAAAAGCTCAGGGACTAACCCAAGCAAGTGTTGCAGAAAAACTAGGAATAGATAAAGGAGCGTTTAGTAGGAAAATTCGAGGAATAGAGCAAATCAAGCCCATAGAAGTAACGAACTTTTGTAGATTGTTAAGATTATCGGACGAACAAGAAGAAGAATTACAACAATTGACTCAAAAGGAAAGTTTTTTAGACGCTGTTTATAAATTTCAAGGTGCTTTTTCCATTAAGTTTAGTAAATTTGTTTTCAGTAAGTACATTCATATTCTTATTTTTTCAAGTGTGTTCTGGGTCATTGCCACAGTTTTTTGGTTACCTGCTTTAGTGGATTCTCATGTATTCCATTCCCATGCAGTAGCAAAAATGTTCATAATGAGTCTTATTTCTGGAACAGTAGCTATGGTTTTTATAGGTTCTATAGCTAGACTTTTATCTTTTACAGATTCAACTAGTATTCCTGTCAAAAAATTTTCAGAAGGCTTGATTTCAATACTATGGACTTTTTTAGTATACCTTGCCTTCGCTTTTATAGGACAATCTTTTATAGGAGGTGTACTCACAAAAATTAGTAATAGTAAATTTTCAGGAATCACCAACATGGTGGATTTTGCACTTTGGTTACCCCTACTTTTATTATTTTTATTTGTCTTTCATATGAGCCTACAAATTCCAAGGGCACTTATAAAATGGGTAAATAATAGATTTATAGCTAACTTGCTAGGGTTTTTAATTTATATCTCCATTATTTGTGTTTTTTTGTTAATTGATGTTTCAGGTATAAGGAGTACTTACTATGCACTTATTAATCAAGTGAACTATTTTTGTCTTAATGATCAAGACAAAGGTAGTGAATGTATTCTAAAGACTCCTACGGATAACCTTAGACTCAGTGTGATCACTAGTGGTTTCATTAACCCTAATCACATATGTTTTTCTATAGCACCTAAATGGACTAAGGAAAGTAGTTTACAGAAAAAAATTAATTCAGATCAAAACCGTTTTGAACAGTGGCCAGAAAGCTTTAAAGACAAAGTTGATAGTAGTTGCAATCAAATATCTTATAAAGTTAATGAAGACTCCACTGTTTATAGGATATTTTTGTCTAAAGATACTAAAGAAAGTTTTTCTCAGGGGCAAAGTTTATATTTGTATTGTGAGTATCTACAATGGTTGAATCCACCAAGTACAAGAAATGGAGCTGGAAAAATAGTTATGGGAACAAGTATGTGTAATGGAAACCCTCCCAAAGTCAAGCTAGAGGGAAAAAGTTAATTTCACCTTTGGAAAGGAATTTGATGAAAAGCATCCTATTTATATTATTTCTATTTTTCTCGTCACTTAGTTTAGTTACAGCAAACGAAAATTCAAAGAAAGATTTAGAGTTGCCAACACCTCAAGAAGAAAAAGCTGAGGCAGACGATATAACTACGAGTATCAGTTGTTGGGTTTTTCGTAATTGTGGTTAAAGTTTAGAAATTAGTGGATATCAATCTAGAAAGGAACTTTCATGAAAAATATATTGATTATACTTTTAGTCTTACTCTCATTTAATTTAGTTGCAGCAAACGAGAATTCAATGAGGGGTTTAGAGCTGCCAACAACCTTAGAAGCTGGGTCAGACAGTGAAGATAAGAGCATTGGTTGTTGGCTTTTTCACGTCTGTGGTTAAAGTTTAGAATTTATCAGACCCCAAGTATTAGGAACCACCCCAACTGCAGGGGTGGTAATTTTTTAAGTTTGCCTGTGCTGCCCCTAGCACTTGAAATGTATTAAACTGCTTTACTAGTCAATCATCTTTTTCTTCTCTAATTACTCATCTGTGCAGACAAATCCAGATAAGGAATTTCCTTTTCTTCCTGTTGCTCGAGCACAACAACCTCAACATCCACCCCATCAATCCCCATCCCTACGATATTAATATCAACAATAGTCCCAGCCACAGGAGTAGTAACCCACTGCTTATCCATTTCCTCAGCCTGAGCTTGTTCAGCTCTAGCAATGGTAAGTCGAGCCTGCTCCAACTCGCTATCTACATTGTACCTCTTGCTTGTCCAAGCAGTTAACTCAGCAACCTTAAGCCCTTCAGCCTTTTCTAAGTCTGCTTGGGCTTTTGCTAGTTCTACTCTCGGTACAGCACCTTCGTCGACTAAATAGGTGGTAGTGGCTAGTTCTTCTTTGGCTCGAGCAACATCCCCATTAATAATATTGAGTCTAGCCTTATGTGTTTCTTCTTCTAGTACAAGCTTTTCCTCTAGTCTAGGTATCTTGGCTCGAGCTGCCTCTAACTCAGTCTCATTGATCTCGAGCTTCTTGTCATCAACATACCGAGCAATATATTCCCCTTCAGCAACATAATCACCCACATTTACAACTAACCCAGATATATCTGGAAGTTTGGGAACAGATAGTACATGACTTTCGTAGTTTGGTATTACTGCTGCTGTCTGTATTTCAACTTGGCTAGCATTCTCAGGACTGTACTCTGCTCTAATTACTGCTGAACCACCTTCTATAACATAGTTTGCTAGTGGGGCTAGGTCTCCTATTGTGGCAGCTCGAGCTTCAAACTCTTGCCCGAATTTCTGTATCCTCTCAAAATAACCAACCACAGGAGGAGTGTCTATGTCAGTGTTTATGTTGAATGCAGCGTTTATGTACACACGCTTAGCGCCCTTGGGCAAAGAATTTATTAGGTCAGACATAAGCCTGTTCTGTAAATCAAGTCGATAGGTACTAGTGATTATGCGTTCACCACGCCATGCTCTAACCTTTTGACTGGTGATGTTGTTGGCAGCTCCCAATCCTACAGAGAAAGCCCTTCCCATTTCATCCTCTATTAGAAAAGCTTCGGTAGAGAGTATATCAATGATCCTATACCTACCATTGATTTTCTCGCTGGTGATAAGGTTCTCACCACGTATCTCAGCCCAGACTTCATAATCATCATGCCAAAGATTGTAGTCTTCCACAGCTCCATAAGCAGTTCCTAATGCTCGATGAAACCACGGACTGAAACCATCTATTGAAAGTGGAACTAGCGATAGTGCTGTCAGGCTAATGACTGCCAACCACGCAAATTCTCTAGGTGAACTGTACGGAACACGCCAAGACCTGTTACCTACCATCCAGAATTGTATTCTTAGTGGATATAGAAAAGGTACACCCATAACATTTGCTGTATCTAATAGTAAGTGCGTGAACACACCTACTTGCAACCATACCCACACAGGACTGTAAAGCCAGATTATAGGTAAGGTTAGGATGCCCAGAGCTACCATCCCTAAAAGACTGTGAGTAATTGTGCGATGTCCAAAAGTGCGCTCGAGCTTACCACTTATCGGTTTGATTAAACGTCCTAGACCTGAGTGTTGTGTATCAATGTCAGGTAGTAGAGAACCAACAACTAAAGCAGCACCACTTGCTACTGTTAAATCAGCTCCAAAGCCAGTAGCTACAACTCCCGTTAGTCCTGCTGTTGCTAAATGTGTTGCTGCCCTCATCTTCTAGCCAACTGCTCCCCAATAACTGTTTGTGTTGCCGTTGGAGTTATGCCAACCGCAGCAGCTAACTCTTCTAGGGTAACAACCACCTGACCATTTGCTTCAAGTAGTTTAATTGCTGCCTGACCTACTCTTTCTTGTGAATTGAGCAAATCACTTTGTGTAGCTCTACCCACTTCATACAATGAAGTAGACACCTTTAGTCCTACCTCAGCAGTTTCTAGGTCTAATGTTGCTACCTCAGCATTTTGAGTAGCTACTTTGTAAGTCACAAAAGCATTTACTACTCTAGTACGACAATCCCGTCTAGCAGAATCTACAGCCACATCTAAAACGTTTGTGTTGTCCTCAACATCTATTAGTTTGATTATGTCTAAAGAAATGCTGATGTTATAACCAAGATTGCTTTGACCATAAATATCACCCTCAACATCTGCACCACCTGAAATAGTTAAAGCATTAGTAACTCTGTTAAATGTTTCCAACTCTGCCTGATTACCTCTGAGTTCACTAAGTGCTCTCTGTACAGCTAAATCATGCAACTCAGCAGTTGTTACTAGTTGCTCGAGCACAGCCAATTCTTCACTACTAAAGAAGGTATCTAAGTTGGTTTGGGCAAGGGTGAAAGTGAGTAGGCAAAGGAATAATGTGAGAACGCACTTCATGATGAACTTCTTGGTTTGAGTGCGGTACGTAACCACGGCCCTAACACTAGAAACACTGCTATGCTAATACCACCAAATACGTATAGGTCTAAATCCCCTTGTGCTCTTGCTATGTAGCGAAAAGCTATACCAAGTGCTGCAAATAATAGTAGAACGGGTGCTATAACTATTCCCTTTTCATCACGATCTACAAAATTTTGAGAATATGCCCCTAGTTCAGCAGTTTTTACAATAGTCTCGGAAGCGTGATGCTTAACCAATCTCTGTAACTCATATGGAGAACCCTGTGCTAGAGCTATTATCTTACGCTTATATATTTCTGGATCGTCTGCATTTACGTCATAGCGTTCTATTAATTTATCGAAGAGTTGTTCTGTTTCTGCTTTGTTTAAGCGCTCTAGTTGTAATTCATCAAATCTTTTCCAGAATCTCTTTGTACCCGCTTTGCTGAGGAATTTTGGATCAACTGATGTGATTACTGTAGAGTATTCGGTTAGTTGCTCGAGCCAAGGTCTATTAGTTGGTGTAACTCCACTAGAATCATCAATTATTACTATCAGATTGGGGTTATCTCTGATTGTTTCTACTAGGAATTTAGCTTTAGCATCGTTGTTAGGACATTCTCTACCAAAAGCTTTCAGGACGCTGTTGAGTCCATTCTCCCCTTCTTTTAGTTCTAAGTTTTTGATGTATCCTTGTTCCCATAATTCTGTAAACAGTTCCTTTAGGAACGAACCAAAGGGGTTAACCCTTGATGTATAGAGCACAGTTCTTTGGTCTTTGAGTAGTGCTTGGATTAGTTCTAGTAGTACCGATTTACCCACACCAGCTTCACCAACTACCAATGTGGAATGCCCCTTATGAGCATTTTGAAAAATTAGTCTTGTTTCTTTTTGACGTCCTACAAACATATCTAGATTCATAGCTTTTCCTTAAGTTGAAGTAGTGCACCCTACAACAACATTAAGAATACACTTTTTTAACAGTCTGTCTACCTAGAAACAAAATACAACAAGGACAATGCTAATATATCCTTATGATATTGGAACCCATCACTTTACCCTTAAGTACCACACAGGAAGGTGAAATTCGCATTACAGGTAGTCGCATACCCTTACAATTTCTTATATCTGAGTACTGTAACGGCGCAACTGCTGAGGACATTGTGATGCATTATCCAAGCTTAAAACTAGCAGATGTCCATGCAGCCTTGAGTTATTACCTCAATCATAAAGCTGAGATGGATAAGTATGTTCTCGAGCAAGAAAAACTAGCTAATAACTTACGTGAAAAAGTCGAGCAACGCTTCCCTCAGAATGGATTACGCCAAAGACTACTTGCTCGCCTTGAAAAAAACCCATGAAACTCTTTATGGATGAGAATATAGGTCCCGCTCTTGCCAGAGGTCTATTACGAATCAAACCAGATTTAGATATTGCCTTAGGATATCTAATGTTCCCTGGAATGTCCGACCCTGATTTACTAGAGTGGACAACAGAAAATAATTATATTCTCATTACTCGTGATGTAAATACTCTTGTTGGATATGCCTATCAAAGAATAGAAAAAGGCATTCCTACTACAGGAGTCTTTGTTTTGCGAAAAGAAGCTTTGCTCTCTGAAATCATTGAACATCTATTGTTAATTGCAGATGGTGTTCCCAACAACTGCGGATAAATAAATTGGAGAAAGTAGTGTAATGAAAGCAAGTAAATAATATAGACTACTAAAATAATCATTACTCTAAAGTGGATTTCTCGAACTTATAGCTTTGTTGATACTATAATTCCCCCAGTTATTCAACACTTTTCCCACCCTTTACTAAATTCATCTACAACTTACCCTTGATTTAAACACCCTTGCTTTTATTTAGCCTAACCACCCTTGCTGTCTCCAAGGTGGGACTGGCTTCATCAGCACCTCCTCCAAACTCCATACCTTACTTGTTAATCCTGCTGACATTCCAGGCGTTTGCTTTTCCCATTTCCGATTCCCTCCTGTTGTTAGCTCTTTTCGTAAACTGCTGTGTGGTAAGCAAAAGTTGTAGTATAGCTGAAACAATGCTAATTCTGCAATTAGCCCTTTTTCTCTCTTTGCCAAACTCTGCACTTTCCTTCCTAATGCTGCTACATGCTGCCTCAAACTTAAGTTGAATCTTTCTATGTAAGCTGTGTTTATTACGTTCCCTACACTTACTGCTAATGCCCTCTCAATTGCCTCTTTCGTACCATACACTACCCTCTGTTTTACACTTACCATTCTCCTTCCTATACGTTTCTTCACCACTTGGGCATATCTCAATCCTGCTACAGCACAAAATCTTGGTTTTGGTGATCTACCTTTTTTATGTTTCCTAGCTATCTTTATCCATTCTCCATAGTGCCTCAATAATGCACTTGCATATGCATCTAAACCATCACTAGTAAATAATGGTATGCATTCTGGTGCTAGTATTAGTGTTAGACCATGTATTAGTAGTTGGGCATTCCCTTCACTTCTATCTCCTACTACGAAATTCAGCCACAACTTATGCTCTGCATCAAATGCACACCATACCCACCTTGCTCTTGCACTTCGTGTCTCTCCTGCTTCCTTACTTCCTACTAAACTCCACAATTCATCAAGTTGCACCTGTTTTAATTCTAAATCATTCAGTAAGTAATTATTCACTGCCTCTGCATGTTTTGAGGCTTCTTCCAACCATCTACTGATTGTTTCTACCTTAACTTTAAATATTCGTGATGCTGCCTGTAACCCTACTCCTTCTGCTAAAGCTGTTATCACCTGCCATATAGTCTTAGCACTTGTCTTTTTTCGATAAAATATCGTTCCTTGTGTTTCCATAAAGCACCTATTACAGGCTTTACACTTCAATTGTCTTGCTTTTCCCCTATTTGGTCGTCCATTAGCTATTATGTTTGCTAGGTTTAGCCACCCATAGTATTCACAGCCTTCATTAGGGCAATAGTGGTTGGTAGTATCTATTTGTCTTGGTCTTCCCCTACTTTCCTTCATTTTCGTTGGCCTTTTCGGAGTTTCTGCAGCTCCTGCTTCTTCTTCACAACCCATACAACTAGGTGCTTTAGTAGGTGCTTTCTTCAGTTTCTCTTCTTCTGTTAGTTCTTGTTGTTGTTTAGTATCTGGTTTTGGTATCTCTTTGTTACTTTTGCGTTTGCTCTTCCGACAGCCATTTGACCTACTCAGCAATCTAATTTCAACAAACAGACAGTGGAAAATCACTTGGTAGAAAATAAGTGGTGAATATGGCGTTATTAAAGGTTTTATGCTTGGGTTGAGTTCATCAGATAACACGCTTGCACTAGTGGTGTGCTCACCAGTATCATTAACATCGTTTGTTACAGGAGTATATGAGATAAAGCTTGTAAATGAGAACAAAAAGCTTACTGACAACAGTCTAATTAATTGCATAACTATTGTCTAACCCATATACTCCTCCTTTTTCTTGTTTTGACTTATTTATCCGCAGTTAAGGGGGAGAGTACCTAATTGCAAGTGCAAGTCAAACAAATGAGTGGACAGACAAAATAACTTACATCCCCTTACAGTAAATCAAATTCCAGCTTTTAGAAAGTTCGTAATAGCTAGAAATTACTATTGAGAAAAATTGGAAATAATTATGGAAAAATTACTCGTAGCTGATCCCAAAGAACTCGAGCGTCGCCACAAGTTAGCTGAAAAAAGTGAAGCCAACCTGCGTCTTGAGGGACTATCCACTAGCAAGGAAGCTAATGCTATAAAGCAACTATGGTTATCTGGAGAAATTGACGACGAGGAAAGAAGTATAAGAACTCTTGCCCTTTATGGCTTATGAAAAAAACCCTTATTAGTCTAAGTAAGTGCGTTTGAACCAAAACCTACGGTTTCAAACTCGTAAATGGATTCATAACCGTAGGTTTTTGGGTAAATGCTCTCGTTGATTCGACTTGAAAAACTCCATGAAGCTTCTAAATCAAACTACTTATAAAGTATAGAAAGGATAATAATGCAAGCCACAAAATTAGATGTTGTTGTACCTAGCAACCATCAAATAACACTTACCATTCCCACTAATATTCCTTCAGGACCTGCTGAAGTGGTAATCATGGCTAAAGAACAAACGAGAGGTAAAGAAAAAACTTCCGAAGAAAGGCGTGTTGCCTTACTCACCTTCATGGAAGAGTTAAGATCACGTCCTCCTTGTAATAGCAATCCTAAAGAAATAGAAACCTACATAGAAGAAACGCGTAACTCTTGGGATGATGAATAATCTACCTTGATAGTTTGATTTCATTCCTTTTTTAGATACTTCTCGAGCAAACCAATAACAACCTCAGTCATACTTTTATTCTCCTGAGTTGCTTTAATCTTTACTTTTCTATGCAAACTAACTGGTACTAGAGCATTAAAGCGAACAGTTTCTTCTTTACCAACCTCTGCAATTGCTTGTTCCTTACTTTCACTTTCCCTACGTGTAGATTTAGCCTTAAGCGCCATATCCTATAAACTCCTTTAATTCATTTTCTATTGCTTCTATTTCTTTAGCAGCTTCCCCATCAGGATTATCAAATACTGTACGTCCTTCAGCAGCAGTAGTAGGGTAAGCGACACGTTGTGTTGTTCCTGCTTCAAAGATTGGTAAACCATAATCTTCTAGGGCTCGAGCAACTTCACCACTTAATTTAGTATTCTTAATGGAACGACTAATTACAAAAGCAGCCTTTGGTTTTCCATCAGTTACATCACGTCGTGCTTCTATTATGTCTATAAGGTCTGCACAAGCCCAAATATCATAAGGACTGGGTTGTACTGGTATCAAAACTACATCAGCAGACTTTACCGCAGCAGCACTAAGGCGAGCTATCTGAGGTGCACCATCAATTAATACCCAATCATAGTTAGTAGAAATAGCTTCTAGGTCCTTAGGCAGAGTTTCTCTATCAAGACCAACAACTGGTAAAAGCTCAGCGGAATTAGCCTCATTCCAATCTCTAGAGCTGCCTTGGGGATCAGCATCTACTAGAAGGACAGACTCGTTGGCTCGAGCTAACGCATAAGCCAAATTAGTAGCAATAGTAGTCTTGCCTGAACCACCCTTTTGATTTAACAGAGCAATGATTGTGGGCACTTTAACTCCTTAACTCATATACTTATTTACATATATACTCTCTTACTACTTTGCACATATACTTCTATACTCTCTTACTCAGATACTTCTATATGTACATACTACTTTACTGTTTTGAATAGATACTCCTTTACTCAGATACTTCTATATATACATACTACTCTACTACTCTATATATCTACTGCTCTACTTTCTTACTACTTTATATAGATACTCCTTTACTCAGATACTTCTATATATATATACTACTATACTTCCTTACTTATGCTCAAAATCCTTACCTAGAAATTGAATAAGCTTCTCTACAGAAAAACGATCTAGTAAACCACGGTGCAAGTCTGATATGTGAGGTTGCTTGATTCCCAACACTTCAGCACTACGTTGCTGTGTCCAACCACGTTGTTTGATTGCATTATTAACAAGTCGAGCAAGTCTTGCTTTAAGTTGATATTCTTCAGGATTTTCTATATTTAAGTCAGCAAATATATTACCGCTACTACGGGTAACCTTACTTTCTTTTTCTTTCATCTTCTACATCTCTTAATTACCTATTTTGGATAATTTCCTCAAGATGTTTCACTGCTTCAGGGTCAAGCTCCGATTCTGGAGCAACATACTCTCGTTCACCAAGTACTTGCTTTATTTCTTCTGGAGTAGCTTTAGGAGCACTTGCTAAAAACTCTTGGAACTCCTTAGTTTCTGCTTCTACTTGCCCAACAGGAACAGGCTGTACTACATATTTACCCATTGAGACCTGACGAGAAAGACTGTACACCAAATACTGATTTAAAGATTGCCCCATTGAATTAGCTGTTTGCTGTAAGCGTAAATATAATTCATCAGGAAGGTCAAGGGTTATCTGGTTTGCCATAGAATAATTTTACTCTATGACTTAGTCTCCTTTAGAATTTGGAGAAGTTTCTAACTTGTTCTTCCTGTTGATGAAGGGTTCCTCGCTAGAACTGATTTCTTAAACCATTCTGGTACTTGCTTTACCTTTATTTCTAGGGTTTTTCCCTCAGTTATTTCAGCCACCCAAGTGTAATGGAAATTGGAATTATCAAAGATGTAAGCACGGTTTGAGTAACGAATAGCATCTGTAAGCAAATCTAAAGAGCGATAATAACGAGATATAACCTTATCTTCGGGAACAGAATGACCACCTCTTTGTACTCTCTGCTTGACTCGAGAAACATTAATAGCTGGATCCTCAGTAGCTATGTAGTAAAGATAAGTCCGATAGCCTCGTTCTTGAGCACGTTTAAATAGCTCAACCTTATCAGGTGAGGACATTACAGTCTCAAAAGTATAAGAGGCACGCATATCTAGTAGTTTCTGACGGATAAAATCAGCAACCACAGATGCAAAGTAGGCATTTATTGAAACTTCATGAAAAATAATCTTGTCATCAGCAAAACGCAAATGCTGTGCTTCATCCAGCAGGTTAGTTTTTTCTAATAGTTTTGAACTACCAAAGAAATCTAGAATTTCTTTCTGAGTAGTCTGTATGCTATAAATCGTCAAATCAAGGAAATCTTGCTGGCGAACCATTTGTTCAATTTCATCAGGGTTAATATAAATGCCTAGCAGCTCAGGAGAAATAATTGGTTTAATAGTGCTCTTACCTGAAGCATTAGGACCTGCAAACATACGTAACCTAGGAGTAGAAACACTCATTCAAGAATAATTTTTTGCCCTACAGTCATAGGTGTCCTTGGTGGCAACTTTTTGACGAACTCTTTACTTCCGTCTGGAAAAACTCGGTAAAGTGCTCCATTCTCTGCTTTGAGCACGCTATGTCCAGAAGCAAGAGCCTGCCAATAAGCTTGCTTAAAAGCCATCTCTGCCAATTCGGGTATCTTTTCTTCTAGAAAATCAATAGCTTCCTCACTTAGTGGGGTTTCCATCATTTAACTCCATTCAAAAGGATTTCATTCTAGGGGGACTTTAGTGCTCAGGAAATAGAAAAATTCAACAGGTCTTCCCATTATAGCACTTGGGGGCCGTTGTCAAGCGCAGTTGCCACAGCTTATTGGCTTTTTCTTTTACTTGCTGTTTGTTTACTCGCTTGACAACTATTTCGTTGGTTTTGCCTTTGGTTGTTTGGTTTTTTAGGGAAAAGTGCTTTTTGGGTCCTGTTTTTCTTTTTTTTATTTCTTTTTTTCGGTTTTTCTTTGGTTTGTTTTTCTTTTTTAATTTTTAGAAAGGTTGTGTTTTATGTCTCGTAGGTTATTTTCCGCTTCTTCTGTTCTTGGTTCTCGTCTTGGTTCTGTTGGGGTTGGGGTTTCTGGTTGTGTTGGTTGTGCTTGGGTTTGGAACCAGCGGGTTCGGTTTGCTGCTCCTTCTCTTGCTCTTGCTTTGCCTGTTGGTGTTTCTCAGTTCTCGGCTTTTTGTGCTGCTGGAGAAATCGCTCAGGAGTTTGGTGTTCCTGTGGCTGTTCGTTCTTTTGGTGGGCGTTTCTTTCTTCGTGTCCGTGGGGCTCGTTCCGTGCTCTTGGCTGTTGCTCGTTGGTGGGCTGGTGCCTAGTTCTGTTGGTCTTTCTTCATTGCCCTTGGGGGGCATTGTTGCTTTTTCTGGTTCTCGGTATGGTTCACCTTTTGGTATTGGTTCGGTTGTTTCTGGGGTTTTAGCTGCTGGGGGTTTTGTGCGTGTTGGTTGTGCTCGGGGTGTGGATGCTTGTGTACGTGAACTTGTGCCCTCTTCTCGTTTATTTGTTGTTTCTGCTTCGGAATTCTCTGGCTTGCCCGTTTCTGCTGCCCTTGCTGTTCGCACTCGAGCTGTTGCTGGTGGGATTTTGGGTAAAGGTACAGAGCTTGCTGTTAGTGTGGCTCTTGAGCTTTCTTTGCCTGTTTGGGCTGCTGGTCCTGTTTGTCCTATTGGTATTGGTTGGAAATCTTGCGAGCTTTTTGGGGTGGCTGGGTGGTTGTGTATGCCTTTGCAGGTTGGGTTATTTTAGCCTTTTTTACTTGACTTCTTATGTTATTTTTAGTATAGTTATGTTTAGGTTAGTTATTACTAACTGAATTTAGCAGGGAGTTTTTAAATATTTAGAGACTGCGCTTCGTCTCGTAAACTTTACGCAGTCCCTTCACGCCGACTCCCGAAAGGAGTGAGCAGTGGATACTTTACCACAGCTAACTAAATTTACTGATAGGTCACTTGTTTTAGGTGAGCAAAAGCATGTTGGGGAGAAAGTGGCTGG
>CBDCWW010000016.1:0-9257 GCA_965223585.1 Trueperaceae bacterium | reverse complement strand
ATTTGCTAGTTTGTAAAGACTTTTTCTTCCACGGTAGCTGCCTCATTTGGTTGGAGTTTTATTATTGGGGTAGCTCCCATACTAAAATAGCTAAAACCTTGTGTTTTGTTGTAATCAAAAACTTTCAGGAACAAAAAATCCATAATGCCATTAGGAGCATCTGCTCGGTGGCGCATCATATCAATAGTAGCTGTGTTTGGTGCATAGGAAGGAATTATGTTGACAAAACCTTGCATTTTACCTTCTGCATTGAAAGCAGCAAGCATTGGTGTATTGCCTACGTAGTCATCTTCAAAATTACCCAGCACGAATCTACGCTCTCGTTTTCCTAGTGTCAGCCATGAATCTGAAACCTCCCTAGCTTGCTTAATTATTTCTTCTGGAATTGGTGCATCAAAAAGCTGAGCATGAATTCCTCCGCGTGTTAAACGATTAAGAGTACCACGAAAACTTTTACCTTCATTACCAACTATAGAAAAGGTTTGCAAATCCACAATGGCATCTTCACTAGTCTTAAATGGGCGAAAGCCTAATGACTTGTAAATAGTAATATAGTCTGGCGAAATTTGATGAAAGATAGGTTTCCACTTATTTTGACGACAATGTGCTAGGAATTCGTCAATTGACTTCTCCATTTCTTCTTCTGGTGCGGTTGGATCACCTAATACTAAAGCAACTTTATGACTTACCCCATAAGCAATAAAACCATTACCAGAACTAGTAAAGAAATATTTTTTATCTGGCCATAATTTAAAGTAGTCATTGCTTGAATACCATAAAGCTTCAATAATTCAGCAGCTCGAACTTGTGATTGTAAATAAAGTTCATCTATCATTAATCTACACTAGGTGTGCGCAACTTAATTGCTTGACCTTGTCCTCTCAGGCGTAAATTTAACAGCTCAACAAAGATACTAAAGCCCATAGAAAAGTAAATGTAGCCCTTGGGTATGTGGAAGTGTAAGCTTTCAGCTACTAATGACATACCTATAAGCAATAGAAAGCTGAGTGCTAGCATCTTTACAGTGGGGTGATCTTCTACAAAACGGCTTACTGAACCTGCAGCCACTAACATAATTCCTATGGCAATCATCACTGCAAGAACCATAACTGGCAAATGTTTAGCCATACCTACAGCAGTAATAACTGAGTCAAGCGAAAATACTATGTCTAGTAACATTATTTGTACAATTACTCCTGAAAAGGTTACTGTCGCATGACGAATAGCCAACTCTCCTGAACCCTCGAGTTTTTCGTGTATTTCGTGCGTAGCTTTATAAAGGAGAAATAACCCTCCAAGCATCAAAATAAGGTCACGACCTGAAATACCTTTGCCAAAGACTTCTATTAAGGGTTCCGTAAGGCGCACAATCCAAGCTATTGAAAAAAGTAATAGTATGCGAGTGAGCATTGCTAGTAATAAGCCTATGTTGCGAGCTCGAGCTTGCTGTGTAGTAGGAAGTTTACCTGCCAAAATAGAAATGAAAATTATGTTGTCTATGCCCAGCACAATTTCAAGAATTGTTAGAGTGACAAGGGCAATCCAAGCATTGGGGTCATATATCCATGCTAACCATTCCATAAAGTTAAAAACACCATCCTCAAACTATAATCCTTGTAAGTATAAATTTGTTACAACCATTTTTTCTTTTTGAAATAGATAATTAGTGCTGTTGGTATTGTAATAAGCAAGACCCACAGTAGTGGATAAGCCCATTTCCACTTAAGCTCTGGCATGTACTCAAAATTCATACCATAGATGCCAACTATAAAAGTTAAGGGTATAAAAATAGAAGCAAATATTGTCAGAACCTTCGTAACTTCATTTGTTTTGCTACTAACACCTAGTATGTAAATGTCCAGTAAATTGCTTACTATGTCTTTGTGTGTTTCTATAGTTTCTGACAAGTGGATTACATGGTCATAAATATCTCTAAAATAAACTTTTGTTTCATTAGCAATTAGTGAAAACTCGCTGTGCTGAATTACTCTTAACATATCTCTTAGTGGTGAGATGGATTTCCTCATGCTAGTCAATCCATGTCTGACTTGTTGAATGGCCTTGAGCTCCCCAGTAGAAAGATTTGCTAATAAATTGTCCTCAATTGAGTCAATGACTTCATCAAGTGAATCTTGAATAGCAAAATACTCATCTACAATTTTGTCTATAATTGCATGTAAAAGCCTATCCACTCCTAGTTTTCTTAGTGGTCCCTTTTGTTTTTGGATTCGCTGCTTTATAGGTAGTAGTGAGTCATCTCTTCGCTCTTTAAATGTAAAGACAAAACCCTTCAAAACTAGAATACTGATCTGCTCGTTACAAACAGAGAAGCCATCATCCTTTAATAGCAACTTGTTCAGGACGATGTATAAGTAGTCATCGTGGTCTTCGATTTTAGGTCTCTGATTGGTATTTAGTATGTCTTCAAGTACTAGTGAATGTATCTCAAAAAGCTGTCCAATATCTCTGATTAGATTGATATTTTTTAATCCCTCAACATTAACCCAAGTTACTGTGTCTGTTTCTTTATAAGGAAGAAGTTGCTCCACTGAGTCAACAACCCTTTCCTTTAAGGTTTCTTGGCTATAGTCGATAATAGATAGCCAAGTTTCGGGCTCGAGCACTTCGCCAACATGGACAAGTGAGCCCGGGGGTAAACCTGCTTTCTGAGACATACTAGTAAGTGATTCCGTCATTGACAGTTCTTTGTTTCGCCTTTACTCTTTGATAGCCTTTTTAAACTCATAAACTGTTGTATTACCTACCTTTTGGGCAAATAATAATTCCCAACCCAAGAGAACCTAAGTAATCCCTAAGCTCAAGTTCATTGTTTTCTATATCAGGATTGTTTTCAGTGCCTAGTTCCTCAAGCAACTGACCATAAGCACCATTTAGCTTTTTAAAATTAGTGCTCATAAAGGAATTTTGTGAATTATCAGCATCTTGGGAGCTACCTCGAAATTCCTCACCAGAAGTTCTCCATATAACAAAAACATTTCCCTTTATACCTATGAAACCTTCAAGAAGCTGACCATATTGATAAGTCTGAGCAATTCCTACACCCCATATCGCTAGTAAAAAGCATATTATTTTTCTCAAAATCATCCTTTCAGTGTTGGGAAACTACATTATGCCAGTGCCTCAGTGTAAAAACTTTAATTATTATACTTCTTAGCTATAAGCATTTTATTGAGAGCCCTCTATCACAACTGCGGGTTACTGATTATTGTTCCTTACGCTTATCACGAGCCAATTCAAGGTCAAAGCGTGGTAATTTCATCACCAGCCAATAGCCGATGCTAAGGACAAGTACTATTGCTGCTATGCCAAAAAGATATTCTGGCTCAGTCTTTTCCAGATCAAGAATAATCACCTTTCGTGCAATAGCCATTAAGGCTGTAGCCATAACAATCTTGACATGGATGGCATCTTCCTGTAGGTACACGGTGATATTTATGAATATCTCAATGGCAATTAGTACTGCCATGAAGGCACCAAAAGTCGCCAGCATATCGGAGATAGTTAGGATGTAGGATGGGGGAGAAGAGAGTCTTTGATATAGAGTCCATCCCACATCCACAACACCCATAACAATTACCAACACCATGAGTATGGCTAGGATACGTGCTGCTATTTGAATAATAAATTGTAATTTTTCTATCAGTGGTTCACTTTTTTTCATTGAAGTCTTAAGCTTTGAAATAATAAAAAAGAATCAGAAGACTGGAGGTATTGATACTGTACAATTTTATTCTATTCCTTTAACATAAAAGATTTCTTCTATTCTTGACCAACACTGATAAAAGCAAATCAATCTAACTTAGAAACCCACTCGTTATCTACTTTCCAAGATTCTGACCCATTATCCTTTTTCCAAGAATCAGACTCACTCTCTTTTTCCCAAGAGTCTGATTCATCCTCTTTTTTTGAAAAGTCTAACTTTTCAAAAAATAGTTTACCCAAGGAAAATAAGCCTAAACACAAGAAAATCAGCAAGAGCAGTTTAAAAAGAATCATATTACGCCAACTTTCTTAAATCCTAGCTAGTGCCAGTCTACGCAAAACCAAAAGAATAAATTTCCAGTGTCCATTAATGGACACTGGAGGATGAGTCTAAAAATTGAAAAAACTTAGACTGAGCCCGTACTTTCCTCCCGCTTGCTTTTCTAAAGTTAAATCAACGAAGCTACTGCCACGGTGATAACTTGCTAAAACAACACCTGCAACATTAGTTTGATTAATGTTGGTTTGTTGAATACTAGAGCTACTACGTACCCAACCAGCTGCAAGAATTTGGCTGTGGAAGTTGTTATATACATCGTTAAGTGAAGCTCCACTAACTATTGTTGCTTCTACACTTGAACCATCTTCAAAGAGCTTTTCAACTGTAGCTTCTGGATAGTTTTTTAGACCTAATCGACCACTTATAATTTGGACATTTTCAATAAGCTCTACATTAACTGAAGTTTTCTGTTGGGCAACTACATCAAATTTTTTAGTTTGCTCATCGTAACCGGGCCTGACAAACCTTGCGGTATAACTACCGGGGAAGAAAGTCATACCATAAAGAGGTGTTTTGCCTAAGTAGTTACCAGCAACATAAACATTAGCACCTTCTTTAGAGCTTATGAAGTCAGCAGTGCCTATATTGTTGACTATGGTAGGTTCTAAGATAGGGCTGTAGCTGAAACGCTGTCCACCATTAAGATTTACAGTTGTTTCTACACTGTTAAACCCAGTTTTACCAACAAGTATTCTGTGTAGGCCTGAAAATGTTCCAAAATTAACAGGGGTTTGACCTATGTATTGACCATCAACATAAACAAGTGCTTGACTAGGAAAGCTATCAATTTCTAGTATGCCATAGTTAGGAACTTTTGGTGGATCACCTATATAAAACAATGCTGTGTCTGAAACCCATGATTCTTGGGGTAAACGGCTCAAAATGTTAAAAATCCGTTGTGAAAAGGAGCTCTCGCTTTGATAGATAAGTCCAAATAGAGAACCCTCACTAAATCTAGTAAGAGTATTAAAGTCTAAAGGTTGTAGAGAGGCTATTGCTAGAATCTTTTCTAAACCGTTAGGGGCCATCAATATTAAAGGTATATTTTGATATGCCAGAAGGGAAATAACGTGTCCTGCCTGCTATCACATAATTGTCTTCACCACCATCAAGTCTATTGGGTAGAAGTTGTACAATATCCCCATTTTCTTGTATTTCAAAAAGGTAAACATAAGCATCTTCACTGACATTAACGCTGACTCTTAGTTCATCACCTTTGAAATAGGTTGGTGTTTTAGTGCCAGTAGGGTCTTTGTCAACACTGACATCTACAGAAAAAGCTGGTAGAGGATTGTAAACAATTGCTCTTGGACTAAGAACAATTGACTGAGTTTCTAGGATAATTTCATAGCTTTGAGTACTTTGAGTAAAACCAAAACCAGCTAGAAAACTGATGAGGATGATTCCTCGTAAAATGTAATTCATAGTGTGTATCCTTCCTCCTAGAGTGATGTAACATGAGCCACTTCCAAGGCAGATTGATAATAAATTTTATGGCGTTGAAAGAATGTTGAAAAGAAGTGTTGAAAAAACATTGAGAGACAAACTCAATATGAATCTAGCATTGCAACCCTTTTTAGTACTTATAAACCTTCAGGTAAAACGCATCTGGCAGTTTCTTCATAAGCTCTTCTAGCACCATTATGTAAAGGAGCACTAAAGCCTGTTGTGAAGTCTGCACAGGTTAGTTGAGCTAAAGCAGGGTGGGCATTTTGGAAGTTTGCAACATTGTCCAATATTCCCTTAACTACACTGTAAACATAACCCTCAGGGAGTGTAACAGAGCTAGTGGTAATGAGTAGAGCCTTTGTACCAAATGTTGTGACATCATAATCCACACCATTATAGGTTCCTGCAGGAATAGTGGTGAAAATATAGCGAGGGAATTCGTCTACTAACTCTCTAAGCCTAGGGCCATCAAGGGGTACAATGTTAATTGAGTTATTGATAGCAGTATTGGTGATAGCATTTGCTCCTATACCTACAGTATAGAAGAAGCAATCAATATTACCATTATACAGTAGATCAGGGGCATCTACAGCTCTGGCTGATTCAGCAGTAAAATCATCTAGGGTCATTCCAAAGGCGTCTAACATAGTCATTACAGTGCTTTGCATACCTGAGCCCGGGCTACCGATATTGACTCTTTTGCCTATAATGTCTGCAAAGCTTCTTACTCCTGCATTGGTATTGCAAACTAAGTGCATAGGTTCTGGGTATAAACCCATAATTACACGAACCTCTTCATTCTGCCTGCCTTCAAAAGCACCAACACCGTTGTAAGATTGGTAAACAGCGTCTGATTGTGCTAATCCGAAGTCCAGATTTCTTGATTGTAAACCGTCAAGATTATCAACTGAGCCATCTGTAGATAGTACAGTCAAACGCAAATCAGAGTGGGGGGTGTTAGCCATTATACCGTTAACAATACGAGCAATTGCTCCTCCTACAGGGTAGTAAACTCCTGTTACTCCACCTGTGCCAGCGACTAGATAACGACGGCTTTGAGCAAAAACGAAGGTTAATGCGACTACTGTGAGGACTAGAAACACTATGAGTGTTTTTTTCATAATTCCGTATCCTTTCTTTTTTAATAAAGAATGTATTAGACTTAGAGCTTGTCCATTCTGACTTGTAACTATATAGTTGATTTAGAAATTTTTCTTTTACATTTTTTGCTAAAGCCCCAACCTTAAGACCTCCTGCATGCCCTTAATGAAGGGAAGTGTTGCAGATAACTAGGGAAGAATTTTTAATGAGCGTGCGTTATAACCTATTGTCCTACCCTTGCTGTCCTCACTTCTTTTATAGGGAGTAGCATAGGTTTTAGGTTCTTTAAGATTATCAAGAGTCCTAAATCCTGTAACGTTGTAAACTTCAAACTTGCAACCTTCGGAAATTTCTTTAATAAAGTCCATAGCAGGAATTGAATTAAACACGTCACCTTTTTTACCATAGTAAATCAAACCACTGCTATCACTTTTAGAGTCATCTCCTAGTCTTATACTGCAATCGGTAGAAACACGCTCAATAATGACCGAACGTGCTTTCCAAGTAGTACCACCATTAATAGCACCCTCTATAGTCCTATAAACGCTCAAATAAGCCTCAGGGTTTTCTTTATAAGGTTCAGTGTTATTCTTAATTCGAGGATTTAAATCTTTAATTGTGTCATTAAAAAAATCTCTAGAGTCTGATTCTCTTCTATAAAGGAATCCACCTGTGCCAATTCTAATTTGATTCTTAAGGTCTGTACCGATTATAACAAATCGGCCTTCAAAGCCATTAGCGTTATAGACAGCAAAAATGCAGGGTCCCTCGGTAGATTTAATGAAGCTGCTTGTAGATATTCCCTCCTCTTCATCAAAACTAAAGCCTTGAGATTGACCTTCTTCTAATGAAGCAGTAAATGGGTGAGTTTGTACTCCACTGGTGCCACTAAACGTAATAGTACAGTCCTCTGTTTGGGCAAATGCACTACCAAAAATTATGGCAAATCCTAGTAAGATTACTGTACGGAAGAGAAATACTTTTAGGTTCATACCTAACTCCTTTAAATTTGAATTTATTTGCGACTGACCTGTAGTCAGTACAAAACTAAGTGAAGTGTATAAACTTGAGTGTTGAATAAGTTTTGAAGTGAAGTTTAAGAATTTTTCTAGGTAGGATCAGTAGGCTTAAGAAGTGAGACTGTAATTTTTTTTCAAATGTTCTTGCTGATCCTAGTAAAGGCTACCGTACGGAAGAAAAGTGTTTGTAGATTCATGTTTAACTCTTAAAAAATCTGATTTTTGTAATTTAATTTTAGGCAATATAAAGCCTAGGAACTTTGCACTGCTTATAGGTTAACTATTTTTCTATGTAAATAACAATAGGTAGTTTTCCTACAGGATGTGTCAGAGAAATTCTGACATGTTATCCCTTTTCCCTTAAGGAGTAATGATTGTCACGCCTCAAACAAAGCGCGCTATCTCACAAGGATTCTGGTAAGATTTTTTGGGTTAGTTATATTCCTGATGTAAAGAGCCAAACAGTGTAAATTAGGTACAGAGTTAGAAACGTTCCACCTTCAAACCTACTAATTTTATGGCCTGTCCAGATAACAGGTAAGAGAACGATAGATAGCGCCAACATAATCCAAACATCAGTATTGGCAATTCGTCCTTCAAACGGAATGGGAGAAATGATGGCTGTCACACCTAATATGCCGAGAATATTAAAGAGGTTGCTTCCCATAATATTGCCGATCACAACATCACTGTGTTTGCGATAGGCTGCAACAAGGGCAGTGGCAAGTTCTGGTAAAGATGTGCCCACAGCAACTAACGTCAAACCAATAATCGCATTAGGAATGCCAAGTTTTTCAGCAAGGCTGGTTGCACCCTCAACAAAGAGATGTGCACCACCTGCTAGAAATAACAGTCCCAAGAAACAAAAGGTGAATGCTTTGGCTAAACTCATGGTTGGGTTGCCAATATCTTCTTCAACACGTTTCTGAAAGATTTTGTCTTTTGTCGGATTTTTCCGCTCTGCTATGTAGGAGTAACTCATATAAGTTATAAGTCCTATTAACAACAATAGGCCAGATAATCGTTCAATAACACCACTGAGGCTTACCACAATGAGAATGAAGCTTGCCAATAGTACTACCAATGCATCCCGTCTGACCTCTTTTTTAGTATAGGCAATTGGGGTAAGAATGGCAGAAAGCCCAAGAATAAGCAGGATGTTGGCAATATTGGAGCCAACAACATTGCCAAGGGCAATATTGGGAGCGCCTTTTAGGGTAGAGGCGACAGAAACCATTAGTTCGGGTGCAGAAGTACCAAAGCCAACAATTACCATACTGACAAGCAAGGTAGATAAGCCCAGTTTTCCAGCAATCACCACACTGCCTCGTAACAAAGCTTCACCACCAGTAACTAATAGACTTAACCCTATTAGGATCAGCAATATATCCATACAAAAACCGTTGTCCTTCTTGCGTTTTTTTTAAGACTTTTTTATCTAAAACCATTATGCATGTGGTGTGGGCTGTTTTTTGAGAAGTTCCACTACCTCTTCAGCAATTACCTCTTTACAGAGCATAAAACATCATAAATCATTTGACCTGCTTTACTACTAGCACTAAATTCCTTCTCTAGGGTCAGAATTATCTACTCTATCAAAAAATGATTTCTCAGACTCAATTGCT
>CBDCWW010000015.1:0-314979 GCA_965223585.1 Trueperaceae bacterium | reverse complement strand
TTGCCAGTTAGCTTATTAGCAAGCTCTAAAAGACGCATGCCATTTGAGCTGTAATTACTGGTTACTACTAAGAAAAGGTCAACTTTAGAACCTATATTTTTTACAGCATCTTGACGGTTCTTTGTAGCGTAGCAAAGATCATCTCGAGCAGGCACAACAAGTTTAGGAAATCGTTCCTTTAAAACAGCAATTGTTTTCATAGTGTCATCTACCGATAAGGTAGTTTGGGTTAAGACAACTACTTTTTTTGGATTGGGTACAACCACAGTATAGGGATCAGCAAGTCTAGAATCTTCTTTACTATTACCAATAACACTTACAATTGTGGTGCTCTGAGGTGCTTCACCATAAGTGCCAATCACTTCTTGATGTTTGCTCGAGTCCCCAATAAGTAAAATGTGATATCCTTCCTGAGCATACTTTTTAGCTTCACTATGCACCTTTGTTACTAAAGGGCAAGTAGCATCAATAGTAGCAAGGCCAAGTTCTGCAGCCTTTGCTTTTACTGCAGGACTAACACCATGTGCAGAAAAAACTACTGTATCTGAAAGGTTTTTGGTCTTTTCTTTTAAAGCATTCATTTCTACTAAATCTTCAACAAAATGAACACTATGTTCCTCTTCCAAGCGCTTAAGCACAGTATCATTGTGAACGATGGCGTGATAAACAGTCAATTCTCCTTTATCTGAAGCACTCATTGCTTCAGCAGCATCTTCTACAGCTTTTATTGCCATTACTACCCCAGCACAAAAACCGCGTGGTTTGGCTAGATAAAGTTGCTTGATCATAGATTCAAGTATAATAGCTTTCTAAAAGAAGTTGTCGAAAATCACTAGCAGGTACAGGCTTAGAAAATAAATAGCCTTGAACTCTATCACAACTAAGTTGGTGCAAAAAATCGAACTGCTGTTCTTGTTCTACACCTTCTGCCACTATATGCAAGCCTAAAGAACGAGCAAGTGCTATAATTGTTTTTACTGTTACTTGACTTTCACTATAGTCTTCTTGTAAGCGTTGTATAAAAGATCTATCGATCTTTAAGCCATCTAAATTAAGACTGTGTAATGCTGCTAGAGAAGAGTATCCAGTGCCAAAGTCATCAAGCTCTATAGTGCATCCTAACTTTTTAAGGGCCTCCAGCGGTCCTGCAGCACCACTTTCCATAACCATACTTTCAGTCATTTCCAGCTCGAGTGAACATGCTTTTAACTTATACGTTTCCAGAACTTTTCGCACTATATTAGGAAACTTGGGTTGGGCAAATTGTGCTGCTGATACATTAACAGCTATACATAACTCAAAACCTTCTTTATGCCATACCTTAAGTTGTTTACAAGCTTCATGCAACACCCATTCACCCAGTTCTGTAATCAACCCTGACTCCTCAGCAATAGGAACAAAAATATCGGGAAAAATCATTCCCTTCTTAGAATGATTCCACCGTAACAATGCTTCACAACTAATTATTCTTTTTGAACTTACTTCTATAATGGGTTGGTAGTAAAGCTCTAATTCTACTCTTTTTTTCTCTAAGCAAAAGCGTAACTCTTGCTCTAAAATAAAGCGTTGCTCTACTTCTTTGCCTAATTTCTCATCATAAGTTTGAATTCGATTCCTGCCTAAAAGCTTAGCCCGTCTTACAGCTATGTCTGCTTTACTAAGTAGAATCTGAGCATTGTTGCCATGTTCAGGAAAAGCACTCATACCTATACTGGCTGTTATAGGTAAAGTAACTCGCTCTACTGTAAAAGGCATTTGGAAAACCTTCTTTACACGCTTAAAAAAGACATCAACATCAAAACCGCTTTTAGCCTGAAGAATAATAGCAAACTCATCGGCAGCTATGCGCGCCAAAATATCTTGATTACGTACTACATTTTTTAAACGTTTAGCAACTTCTTGCAAAAATAGATCACCAATATTTGCACCAAAGTTATTATTTATAGGTTTAAAACGGTCTAAATCAATTATTAGTAGATAAAAAAACTTTCCACTTGTTTCTTTGATCATTTGCAGCAACTTTTGTTGTAAAAAAACTCGATTTGGTAAACCTGTAAGGTTATCTTGATAGGCTAAGCGTAATGTTGCATCAGCTTTATCACGAGCTTGGGACTCTACTAGCCGTGCTGCTCCTACAAAAGTCATAATGTAAGCTGCACTCACAAAAAGTAAAGTTATTACTTCGCCGTATAAGAAAGCATCTTTACTATGAGGGCTAAAACCTAAAAAGTAAGGTAAGCTGAGGAACAGAAAACTAACATAAAAGATAAGGGTAAGCACCACTCCACGATAATTGTGAAAAGAAGTAAGTAGCCATATGTAAAGCAAGGGAGTAAAGAAAATAAGGCTACCGAACTCTAGGTGATGCTCGAGCATGCTTACGCCACTTCTTTCATTGTAAAGCAAGTAAGTAAAAGTACTTAAAGAACCCAGCATGCCTACTAGGCTAATTAACCTTGCTAATGGTGTAACAAAACTTGGTCTATTTCGCAAGAGTAAGAGAGCTAATACAGTAATAGCTGCTAAGAATGGCAAGCTCAACATAAGCAAAGGGCTACGTTGAACGCCAAAAATATAAGATAATATAGCAGTTATAGTGCTACAAGCTAGGCTAAGCCAAAAAAATTGTAGCAGTGAGGTATTTAGGCTGTTAAAATCGTTTTTGTTAGATAAGGTCAAACTATATGCCATATTCTAGTAAATATCCTTTGCTTATGCTAATGAATCCAACCAACTCAACCTAACTGAAAGCGACCAGTTATAAAAACTGAAAACAATCATTTCTTCTAATTGAAGGTGACTATCCAAAATAGGCAAAAACAAACATTTCAGAGTAGCAAAGCAGCCCAAAATATTATGACTCTGAGGAGAACTTTAAAGTCAAGTCATTTTATGACATAGCTAAAGTGATAGTGATAGGTGCATCTCATGATTTGACCAAGAAACGACCGAAACTGTCGCTTATTAACCAAGCTATCAGAGTGCCAACAATGACCCAGAGCATAGCAAAAGAGGAAAAAGGCACAATATCTAGTAAGCCACGAAGGCTTGGAACTGCTAGGATAGTGAATTGTAAGCCAAAACAAATTGCTATAGCGGCAATAAGGTAAAGATTTATAGGTGAACCACCACTCAACCTGCGTGCTGAGAATGCATAGAGAAGCTGTGCCAGTACTAAAATCATAAATCCTACGCTACGAGCCTGATCGGTGCTAAATCCCAAGTTAGGTAGTACTCCTAGTGTTCCTAGTACCAGTAAGGTGAGCAAAGATCCACTAAAAACGATAAAAATTATTGAAGTCTTATCTAAAAGAGTTGCTTGGGCAGCTTGTGGAGAATTCTTCATAGCAGCAGGGTTTTTGTCCATAGCTAGTGCCAAAGCAGGTAATGAATCAGTTATTAGATTGATCCAGAGAATTTGTGCAGCAGTTAGAGGTAGTAAAAATCTACCATCAATATCACGTAGATTTAATAGGAAGGCTGCTGACACACCTAGGACTACAATTAGGACTTCGGCAAGGTTGGTAGTGAAAAGAAAACGTATGAATTTTTGAATGTTGCTATAGATGCTACGCCCTTCCTCGACAGCAGCTACAATAGTTGCAAAGTTATCATCTAGTAGCACTATATCAGCAACTTCTCGAGCAACATCACTACCTCTTTTGCCCATAGCCACACCAACATCAGCGTTCTTTAGTGCAGGTGCATCATTCACGCCATCACCAGTCATAGCAACAACTTCCCCCGAAGTCTTAAGAGCTTCAACAATCTTTAACTTGTGCTCGGGTTTAACCCTAGCAAAAACATTAACTTCCTTTATTATGGAGCTTAGGGTGCCGGGTTCTAGTGCTGCCAGATCAACATCAGTAAGCACACGGCTACTAGAGATGCCAACTTCTTGGGCTATTGCTAAAGCTGTTGCAGGATGGTCACCTGTAATCATAAGCACACGTATACCAGCTTCTTGGGCCTGTTTTACTGCCTCAAGCACTTCAGGACGAGGTGGATCCCACAAAAGTACCAAACCCAAAAAATTAAGATTTTCTTCTTGCTCCCCTTCAGCCCAAGCTAGTGCTAATGTGCGGTAACCCTCAGAGCCATAAGCCGTAATCTTTTCCTGCCAGCTATCCCGTTCTGCTTCATTCATCATACTTCGTTCTAAAATTACTTCAGGAGCACCCTTAAGGTAACTTATCACCTTTTCATTTTCCATAACAGTGGTGCGCATAAATTTCCACTGGGCATCAAAAGGACGTACGCTCTTATGAGGACAGCCTTGTATTAATGTAGCGCTATCTAAACCCTCTTTCTCGGCATAGTGCAGTAGAGCTAGTTCTAATGGGTCACCTACTTCGGCATCACGGCTTACATCGCTAGCTAGCACCATAGTTTGTAGGGCTCGAGTCTTATCAGTAGAATCCAAGGTGCGAACATACATTTGATTTTCAGTAACTGTACCTGTTTTATCTGTAGCAATAACAGTAACGGAACCTAGTGCTTCTACAGCCGAAAGGCGGCGTACCACAGCCTTGCGCTTAGCCATACGCTCAGTGCCTAGTGCTAATGTTAGGGTAAGTACAGCAGGAAGACCTTCAGGCACTGCAGCAACTGCCAAAGCGACTGCAAAAAGGAAAATCTCAGTAAAATGATTTGATCCTTCTATTGCCAAACCAACTACAACGAGCAATATAGCTAAGGCTATGACCCAGCGAGCTACCACTGAGCCAAATACCTTAAGGCGTTTTTCAAGAGGGGTTTCACCTAACTTAATTTCATGTAGCATTTCAGCTAGTTGCCCTGTAGCACTAGCTTGACCTGTTCGGGTTATCTCTATGTAGGCTTGCCCACGTTGTGCCAGTGTACCAGCGAAAACTTCATTATCTTTACTCTTATCAATAGGTAGTGACTCACCTGTGAGTACAGACTCATCTACTAAGAAACCCTCCGAGCGTAGTATAGATCCATCAGCAGGTATTCTATTACCAGCCTCGAGCCGCACCACATCGCCGGGTACTAACTCTGTGCTCGAGATTTGAGTGAGTTTGCTATCTCGAAAAACCCAAACTTGGGGAATAGTTAAATTTTTAAGCTTGTCTAGTGCAGACTCAGCACGATATTCTTGAAATACACCTAATACAGCATTTAATAGTAAAATTGCAGATATAGCTAAAGCTTCAAGCGGTATTCCTTCTGCTTTATCAAAAAACCAAACTCCAAAGTCAAAAACAAGCGCAAAAAGCAAAATATAAATTAAGGGATTTTGAAATTGCTTAAAAAATCGCAGCCATAGTGGTGTCTTAGAAGCTTCAGGAAGAGTGTTTTGTCCATATTGCTTAAATCTTTTAGCAGCTTCTTTACTGCTTAGCCCCATCAACCTTAAATTATCACTAGGTGATTCTTGTGCTTCTGATCTGTTAGTATCTGCTCTTTTTGACATAATTATTAGCCTAGATTTTAGCACCTTTCAATGTTGTCAGAAAAAATCCTACAAACCATGTAGGAATCTTACCGATGTTCTTATAATAAAACTTTAAACTTTAGATAAAGTTATTTGAAAGGGAATCCAAAGCGTTGAATAATAATGTAATAATTAGGCATCAGGATGGCCTTTGTATTTTTGAAATAGAGACCATCGAGTTGGAAATAACAGATTATGATCTCAGTATGGAAATTGAGGCAAAAGAGAACCCTGATTGCGTTCTTGGTTTTCTTCCACCACCATCATTGTTTATTGAAAACGCAATAGTGCCTGTGAATTGTCTCGAGGACTTGGGGCAAGAAAAAATCCAACATTGATTTTTTCTTCTTAAAAAGAAACAACTCCAGCAAATTAAGGCTAATAGATGTTAGAAAAAGATTCAATGTGTGCTAGACCAATCCAAGATGCAAAGTTTGTAGATGTGTTTAATTGATTCATATTGTGTTCTAATATGAAGCAACCTTGTGCATCTGAAGCAATATCTTCAAAATGTATCATACCCGAGTCCTTTAAGCAACTTGCTTCTGTATCATTGATCTTGACACTACAGTTTTTGAGATCAGATTCATGCACAACCTTATTTTTTTTAACCCCGTCTAAAATTGGAAATACAGCTGATACAACATATACAGAATTTTTACTATTTTTAGGTAAACCACATATCTGAAATTGGTAACTTGCATTACTTTCAGAAACTAGCCAATTCTCATATGGTCCGAAAGTACCTTTATTAAGAAAATTACGTTCATCCAGCTTAACTTTATTTAAAGGGATATGCTCGCCAGAAGTTTTAAATTTATTCTTCTCTAGATTTATAATGCGACCTTTCCCTAAGGTATAAAGATTATTGATAAAACTACTGCCCCCAAAGTAAAATGATAAAGGGATTAAGAATGCTAGCAAAATTATTAATAAGCTTGATCCAAATGCCTTCATAAGATTTTTTCGTTTATCAAATAACTTGTTTTTCTGAGAACACAAACCTAATGGTATGAACATAATTGGTAAACCAAGGAAGTAAATTGGGAACAAGTATCTTGCTTGAACCTCACTAACAAGGAGAAGGGCTAAGGCAAATATACCTAGAAACAAAACAGGGAAGCAAAACTCTATGAATCTATGTGCTAGTTCCTTGAAAAACACCAACAAATAAAAGGGAATACTTAACGTTCCAGTTAGGACCAAGAACATGAGCACAACCTTATACACTAAACTAACGCTACTATAGCCACCCATTATACTTTTGACAAGTCGGTTACCCCATAAATCCCCATCCCAATCATAAAAATAAAATCTTGCTACACCAATAGAAAATAGACGATGAGCTTTAGTTTTGTAACTTTCTATTCTATGCAAAGGCTGGTCAGCCCAATCAGCTAGGAGAAGAGCCCTAGAAATTTTGGCCAATTTTTGTCCTTCATAACTTCTCCCAACAACTGGTCTAACTCGAAAGTTTTTGTACGCCCAGCTCCCTGTAGTATGGCTATGTGCAAAAGATATTTGATTTAAAGCCTTCCAGCGTTTATTAATACATTGGTCATAATATGGTTGAGTCTTGCCCAAAAAGACTGCAAGAACTAGTATTAGTAGAGCTATACTGCCAACTATCTTAAATAAACTAGGCTTTCCTAAATTTTGAAGAAAGAAGGCTTTATAAAATACAGTAAGGGTGAGCAAAAGAGCAATAAATATCAATAAGAATGATTGCGGGAAACGTTGGAATTCTAGTATCAAAATAGAACCAGAGATAAGTAAAATCCCACAGACATTCAATATCAAGTAACTCCATATTCTTTCTAATTCTAAACTTTTAGACCAAAGAAAAGTTCCCCAGAACAATATAATCAAATAAAACAAACCTGCAATATCATGACTTGGCACACCAGAGGCAGCAGTCACTTCTGGGGCAAAGTTAGCAAAGAGCACTGCAGCTTGCGAAATTTTTCTGCCAAATAATCTACCACAAATGAATAACAATGTAATGCTTGCAAAAAGTATTATTATAGAGTTGCCAACAGCATAACTATAACCATTATCCCCAAAAATATAAGATAGTACAAAGAAATATGGCAAGCTTCTACATTTGTAAAAGTTATCAAAAGCTATTAATGAGGGGTTATGCGCAAAATTTTGCGCATGAGCCCAGTAAATGCCAAAATCGTTAAAAGCGTCAGGGCTTAAGAAGGTAAACCAAGCTATTCTAAAAAAAGCGAAAACAAGAAGTAATATAAAGAATCCACTTCTAGAGAATAACGGCCTTTTTGATAGGGCTGTTAAAACTATATAGGTAATTATTAAGAGAGCAAAAATCACTCCTAAGAAACTGAAAGACTGTGTATTTTGGTTTAGATCAATAAACAGCTTATAACCTGCAGGGATAGCTAAACCATATAGAGATATAGAGACAAAAAATAATATAAGAACTCGTCCAGCTAACCAACTAACTTTCTCAGTTTTCATACAAGATAATCTTTTCATTTGGACTTAGGCATTAAACGATTGCTTTCACGTGAATTCTGCGGTTCAAGAGGGCTGGTTTTGTTTCCACTTTCTTCTGTCATTCTTGGTAAATGCCACTTGTGTTTCTTTCCCATTCTGATAGTAGCCTTTTTAGGCTTCGGAAGGGTGCGTCTTTATGAATCTTTTCGTAGTCAATTACTAAATTGCCAATGTGGATGCGCCACCTCAACATTATCAGTTGAAGCATTCCAGCTGAGAGTTACACTATATGCTTGAATATCTTTATAGCCTAAATTACTGGGTTTTGAAGGTGGTTCAGCATCCAATACATCTGATGTGTAGTAAGCGCATCTACCTCAATAGGTGTAGCTACTTCGCTACAAGCTACTAGCACAAATACAAGAGCTATTGCAAAACCTAATAACCTAATGATAAATGAATTGTGATTTTCATTCATAATATCTCCTTCCAATTTAGTCTAAGCAATTATTTTTTTTCAGCTAACCAGTAAAAATCTGACAAGTTATGTAGGACTTTTTCTGACATATAGCCCTGATTCGTAGTTAAAACACTGTGAGGAAAACTGCACAAGCACTGTAGATACCGAAGTTACCCTTCTAAAGAAACCAAATTTATGGGATCAAGGTTGCATCGTAGCAGAAACAGCTAAGTAGCTGTTTCTGCTAAATTTATTAGCTGCTGGATAATGCAAAAGAAGGGAACTAAGCAATAAGTGTAGTTTGTACGGATAAATACAGACAGTGGTTGTGTTTTATACGAACAAAGCCTTATCCTAATTTGATGACTAGTTAACACAATTACTCATAGTGTTAAATAATTGCAGTTTATACAATTTAAGGTCCGAATCACAACTTTTATAGAGGAGTTGTGATTTGCTTGTTTTTCATACCTTGGAAACTCGAGCGCAAAAATTGCTACTAACAACATAAAGCAGCTTGTCCCAAACTAATCCCCCCATCATTAGGTGGTATTTTTTGATTGGTCAAGCAAGTAAAATTAGTCTTTATAAGTTCTTTGTGTAAGAGTTCTAAAAGTAAGGAGTTTTGAAAAACACCACCACTTAAAACAACCTTTTTGAGCTTATATCTCTCACACAAATCTGTAATTGCTACTAGTAAGCCTTTAGCCAAACTCTGGTGAAAAGAAAAGGCAATTTCATGCCTGTCAGTACCACTAAGCCTTGCTTGAACAATCGACTTTAGTAAGGGCCTAAAGTCAAGTGAGTTATCTTTAAAAGGTAATGGATAAATATTGGAATTTTCCTTAGTAGCTAAGTGCTCGAGCCACATAGCAGCTTGCCCTTCAAAACTAATTTCTTTTGTAAAGCCTAGTAAGGCAGCAATTGTGTTAAACAAGCGTCCTACCGAAGTGGTTGGGAGAACTTGAAGGTTCTTTTCTAACAGCTCGAGTGCTCTCAAATACCGCTTTCCAAAATTGAAAGGAGTTGCTGTTAAATCAGGTAAGTCCTCTAAGTCAGTAAGGAAACCCGTTGCTGCTTGCACAGGGTGTTTAGCAGCGGCATCACCACCGACAAGTTTGGCGTACTGCAAGTGTCCCACACGTTCAAAACCTGTTTGCAAGCTACCCACAAAGAATTCTCCTCCCCAAATTGCACCATCATCTCCGTAGCCTGTTCCATCAAGTGCTATGCCCAGAACTTGAGTATCCCAGATTTGCTTCTCAGCTAACACAGAAGCAATGTGTGCTCGGTGATGCTGCACGGGCACATGCTTTTTTGCAGGAAGTCCAAGAGCATATTGTGTTGATTGATAGTTTGGGTGGACATCATAGGCAATGATGGTATCTTTAAACTTGATGTTGTACATATTAGTCAAGTCAGTGATAGTTTCTTGAAAAGCCTTAAAAGCACCATAGTGCTCTAGGTCACCAATGTGCTGACTAACAAAGGTTTGCCCATCTACCACTAAGCTAATGCTGTTTTTGAGGTCTGCACCAACAGCTAGGATAGGATCTTTGCTTGGAAAGCTGGCAACAGTACTCGGCGCGTAACCCCTAGCACGGCGAATTATAGTAATACCTAAAGGTGAAGCTTTTACCACTGAGTCATCAATGCGTCTAGCAATGGGACGTTCACCTATTAGAAATACATCGGTTATATCTTTGAGTTGTGAAGTTGCTTCATTATCCTGATAGGCAATAGGCTCTGAAGAACGGTTGGCACTAGTCAAGACTAAAATGTTTGGAGCGCCAGCATCAAATAGCAGGTAATGCAAAGGAGTGTAAGCTAGCATAATGCCTAGATCATTGTTATTAGGTGTAACACCTTCAAGAAAACGTTTGCTTTTTGCAAGTACGATAGGACGTGCAACTGAACTGAGAGCGTCCTTTAATTCGCTAGTTAAATGAACTAATGAATCTGCTGTCTCTAGATCACTAACCATAACAGCAAAGGCCTTTGCCTTGCGAAACTTGCGCTCACGCAAATCTTTTACAGCTTTAGAATTAAGGGCATCACAAGCCAAATGGTAACCACCTAAACCTTTTATAGCTACAATTTTGCCAGAATTAAGTAGATTAGTTGCTTGAGCAATAGCAAAACCACCTTCAATAAAAGTATCCCCCTCCCTTAAGAAATAACTTGGTCCGCATTCAGGACAAGCAATTGGTTGCGCATGAAAACGCCTATCAAGTGGATCATTGTACTCAGCTTGACAAGCTTCACATAAGCCCCAACCTTTCATAGTGGTGTGTGGGCGGTCATAGGGTAAAGCCGTAATAATAGAATAGCGAGGTCCACAATCCGTACAGTTTATGTAAGGATACTGGTAGCGTCGGTTGCTCGGATCTCTCATTTCTTTCAGGCAAGCACCACAAACAACTAAGTCAGGTGAAATACGCACAGTGGGTTGCCCACTTTGTTCACTAGGTCTAATAGTGAAGTCAAGAATGCCTTTGGGCAATACCTCTTCTACTTTTAAACTAGAAATATTTGCAGCAGGGGGGGGGATTGTTTTTAGTTCTTTTAGGAAAAGCTCGAGCTTACTTTCTTTGCCCTCAAGCCAAATTTCTACACCCTCTTCAGCATTTAAAACCCAACCTGTTAAGTTATGCATGTGTGCTAAACGAAAAACAAAAGGCCGAAAACCAACTCCTTGTACTATGCCCTTCACCTTTATAAATAAACCCTTTGTCACACTATGCAACTGCGCCCTTGGTAACCAACTTGTTTAACTTTGCCATTCTCAACTAGAATAGGTACGTTGCACTGGTTTTGCGTAAGCGCTAGCATTCGGTTGCAAGCATCAGTGTCATCTTCAACATCATAGTAAATAAAGTCTTGGTTTTGCCACTCGAGTTCAGCTAAAAGTTCTGTTGTGTATTGGCAGTGTTTTGAGCCGTAAACCTCTTTCAATGTTCAGACATTCTATCTAAACCCTCTCGAATAATATGATAAATACTAGCTTGTACCTCTTGAATTCTGGGAATGTAATCAGAGGGCACCACTATGCTAATGTCTGCTAGATTTTCTCTAACAATATCTCCTCCATCATAACCAAGTAAAGCAACCGTGAGCAAACCCCGCTTACGCGCTTCTATTAAAGTCATCACAATGTTTTTAGAGCTGCCACTGGTTGAAAAAGCAAAGGCTATGTCTTTTTTATTAGCTTGAGCAATGAGCTGCCGCAGAAAGATAACCTCTGCTCCCACATCGTTGGCAATAGCACTTAAGTTTGCACTTTCCATGGCAAGAGATAATGCTGGAATGGGTTTCATACCTTTAGGTGGCATTAGGCAATCAAAAACAAAATCATTGGCATCAGTTGCAGAACCACCGTTTCCAAAAGTGATTATTTTGCCACCTTCACGAAGCCTTTGGTGTATCTGCCTTATGGTTTCAGAAATAGCATCACTTGATTTTTTTGCTACTTTTTGCCTTAAAACCTCATCATCTTTTGCTTTGGTTTGGATAGATGTGGCCACATCAGAAAGCACTGCCGAAGTGTCTTGTTTAGCCTCACCTAGGAATGGGTATAAAAAGCTCGAGGCCCCCACATCATGACCCATTTCATGATGTTCAAAAAATACATGCACAGTTTCCCAAAGGGTGTGATAAAGAATTTCAATAAGTTCCTGTTGAATAAAAGGATGATGGTCAGTTAAATCCAATGCATAGTCAGCTTTTGGGCCTGTTAAAGCAAAGGTTAGTGCGCCTCTAGCTCTTGCCTGAATAAGCGCCTCTTCAATATCACTATCACCTTCAGGTGCAGCAAAACCCATAACCACATCATCAGGATGTGCCATTGTCTTAAGCCAAGATTTAAAGGCAAACGATATATCAAGTGCAGGAAGTGCTCTTTTGCCTACGATAACAGGGTGTACAAATTCAACTGATACATGCTGTGCGTCGGTAGTATAAGGACCTTTACCAAAGGCAAGTAGTCTGCCGCCACGTAAGAAACGCTCAGACATCTCCTGAGACAATTTAGCAAGTTTGTTTGCCTCTTGCTCAAATAGAATGCGGGATTTTTCGTTGCGTTCTAGCAAACTTACTTCAATAAACTTAAATCCATACACTTTTAGCCAAGAAATCAGGAAAAATTAAAACTAAGCTATATTAACATAAAAAGTATTAGCGTAAAAAATAAAAGTATTAGTATAAAGAATAAAAATGTAAGACTTTGTCAGAATTATGACACAAATCAACTTTTATAATAGCGAATATATAAGAAGCGTGACTATTTACACACGCTGTCTCTTTATTAAATCTATTGCGAACATGACTAACCTGCATTTATACATAACTACTTACCCTTTAGAGTTTTAGGAAACACATGTTTAAACTGCTTCGCTATTTCTCAATTACAAGTTTGGTTGCCTTTATCACTGTAACAGTATTGCTAGCAACATTTTATTATAAAATCGCTATTAAGGATCTTATTATCCTTGCAGAGAACAACAACATTGCTTTAACTCGAGTCTTTGCAAATTCACTATGGCCACAATTTGCTCCTTTCGTCACTTCAGCAACAGGGCTTAGTAGTGATGAGTTACGGGCTCATCACAAAGTAGCTGAGCTCCAAGAAGCTGTCCTAGCACAGATGAAAGGTTTGTCAGTAGTAAAGGTTAAAGTCTATAATCTTGAAGGATTGACCGTTTTCTCTACTGATCCAAGCCAGATTGGTGGTGATAAAAGTACCAATAATGGTTACATAGCAGCGCGGGCTGGTCAAGTTGCTAGCGAACTAACCCACCGTGACAAATTCAGTGCCTTTGAACAAGTCATAGAGGATCGCGATGTCTTATCAAGTTATATTCCTATTCAACTAGATACCTCAGACCAATCTGTAGAAGGAGTTTTCGAGCTTTATACTGATTTGACGCCCTTAATACAAAAAATAAAACATAAGCAAAGAAACGTTATTGTTGACGTTACTCTGGTTTTGACACTCCTTTATGCAATTCTCTTTTTGATTGTTGGACGAGCTGACCGCATTATTAAGCGTCAGTATATGGAAAGCCGTCGATCAAAGGGGTTGCTTACGCAAAGTGAGGAGCGCTATATGCTAGCTGCTCGTGGTGCCAATGACGGTTTGTGGGATTGGAACGTCAAGACTAATAATATTTACTTTTCAGATCGCTGGAAAGCTATGCTTGGCTACAGTGAAAGTGACTTTAGCCTAGGCCGTTTTGACTGGTTTAGTCGCATTCACCCTGAGGATCTTCATAGAGTTAAGATCGCCCTTCAGCTTCATCATCAGAATCTTACTAAATCAAACTTTAAGATTAGCTATCGTATGCGTCACCAAGATGGTTCGTACCGGTGGGTACTGTGTCGGGGGTACTCACTACGCGATACCAAAGGGCGGATTTATCGAATGGCTGGCTCACAGACTGACATCACTAGGCGTAAACAAGTGGAGGAAAAATTAAAACACGATGCGCTTCACGACAATCTGACTGGACTACCCAATCGCACTTTACTTACCGAGCGTCTAAAAGATGCACTCAATCATAATGCACAAGACAAAAGTCGCACTTTCGCTTTAATGTTTATTGATCTAGACCGTTTTAAATTCATCAACGATAGCCTTGGTCATGATGTTGGAGATCAACTCCTTGTCTCAGTTGCTGCCAAGCTTACAAATTCTCTGCGGGCTAGCGACACTATAGCTCATCTTAGTAACCAAAATATTGTTAGTCGTTTTGGTGGCGATGAATTTGCTATTTTACTAGATAATATTCGCAATCTAAATGAGGCTATAGATATTGCTGAAAGAGTTCAGAGTAGCTTGTCTAAACCCTTTGTTCTAAATGGTCATGAAATAACCACATCTGCAAGTATTGGCATTGCCCTCAATAGTAAGGATTTTAATGATCCCGAAGCTCTGCTGCAAGCAGCTGACACTGCAATGTATCGTGCTAAAGTTCTGGGCAAAGCACAGTATGCAGTTTTTGAAACTAAAATGCGTGCTGAAGTAGACTCTCGCTTACAACTAGAAAGTGATTTGCGTAATGCAATTGAGCGCCAAGAGCTTTTACTCCACTATCAACCCATCATATCCTTAAGCAGTGGTAAGATAACAGGCTTTGAAGCCCTTTTGCGCTGGCAAAGTCCAAAACATGGTTTGGTTTCACCGGGAGAATTTATCCCTATCGCTGAAGAAGCTGGACTTATTATACCAATTGGTACTTGGGTGCTTACTCAAGCCTGTCAGCAGTTAGCTATTTGGCACGCTGAGTTCCCTGAAAAACACCTTACTATTGGAGTAAATGTTTCTGCTAACCAACTTGCCCAAACCAATTTTGTTCAACAGGTTAGTAATATACTAAGCAAAGCAGGTCTTGATGGCAATCATTTGAAACTAGAAATCACCGAGGGTGTACTTATGAATCGCGATAAAGCTACAGTAAAAGCTTTCCAAGACTTGAGAGATTTGGGTGTAAACTTACAAATTGATGACTTTGGCACAGGTTACTCTTCCTTGAGCTACATTCAATGCTTCCCTATTGATACCTTGAAAATTGACCGTTCCTTTATTGCAAACATGAGCAACAATAAAGGGAGTAATGAAATTACCCGCACCATTACCAATTTAGGTCACAATCTTGGTCTCACTGTGGTTGCTGAAGGTATAGAGACTTCTGAGCAGCAACAATTGCTAGGTGCTATGGGTTGTGACTTTGGCCAAGGTTACCTCTTCTCCAAACCACTAGATAGGCAAGATATAGAGCAATTTATGCTTACCTTCCGTACACTTGTTCTTGAGAGCAATCAAAGCACCACCACTTTTAGTGGTAGTGGTAGCTTGATTCATTGTTTCTAGAAAGTTGCACATTACATCCCCTCGTTTTTCACCTTTCTTAGTTGATTAACGTACATTTATAGGATTTAGCCTTGCCTTAATATCAACAAATACGGGGTAATGGGTTACCGACAAGCATATCCACTACCCGCATGCCTCCATAAGGAGTTTTGGTAACAACCATGTTTGGATGTGCTTCAGTTATTGTACCAATTATGCACGCTTCTTCACCATCTGTAACAGCTCTTAGGGCTGCTAAGGCCTTTTCTGATTGCTTTCCAGTTACAATAGCAATAAACTGTCCTTCATTTGCAATATGCAAAGGATCTAAACCTAAAATCTCGCAAGCACCGCGCACTGCTGGCTGTACGGGAACGGCTTCTTCATCAAGTTCGATGCCTAGTTGGATATTTCGAGCCAACTCATTAAGCACAGAAGCAACACCACCTCGAGTAGGATCACGCATCCACTTTAAACCTTCTGGAATAGCTTCAATAAGCGCTGAAACCAGTGGCCACACAGAGCGAGTATCTGATTGTAAATCGGCTTCTAGGTCAAGTTCACCTCGAGCCAACAAAATAGTAATGCCATGGTTGCCTATTGATCCTGAGATAAGCACTTTGTCCCCAGCTTGAATACTGCTAGAGTTTAAGGATACTTTGGGATCTTGTAAACCAATTCCAGCAGAGCTAATGTAAAGCCCATCAGCTTTGCCATGCTCGACAACTTTGGTGTCACCACCCAAAATCCGTACACCTGCGTGTTCGGCTGCTGCTGCCATGGCATGCAGCTCACGTTCTAATATCTCAATTTTAAGTCCTTCTTCTAGAATTAAGGTGGTCATTAAAGCCAGAGGTTTTGCGCCTGAAACTGCAAGGTCATTCACTGTACCATTAACTGCTAATTCACCAATTGAACCGCCGGGAAAAGACAAGGGTTTTACCACAAAGCTATCACTGGTGAAGGCTAGTTTTCCTGTAAAATCAAGGATTGCCGAGTCTTCTAAGTTTTGCTCACCTTCTAAAAGTATTGGTGCTATCAGGCCTTCAACAAGACGGTTACTTGTCTTACCACCAGCACCGTGCGCCATTTCGATTTGTTGGTCATGAAAAAACAACTTTGTCTTGGATTTCATAATAAGCCTAATTCCCTATTCAAGAGTGGGTAAAATACATTCCCCAAGGCATAAAATTATACCGAAATGTCAAGGCTTGGGTAGTGTTCTTAAAGTTAGACGATTTTTAGACTACAATTAGACGATAAAGTGTCTGAGCCTAATTATCACATTAGCCCAATTCTTTTTAAGGCACTTAAGCGCATTGCAATAAACCTTATGCACAATAAATATAATTTTCTTGTAGAATTAACTGAAGGGCAGCAAAATCATAGTACTGATTACACTAACTTTGAATTGATTCACTAGAGAAGTTAGAATCAGGTTATGTTAGATTGGTCATCTTGTTCTGCTATTGAGCGTGATCCCCAACGTGTCAGTGGTGCTTGGGTGTTTCGTGGTACACGGGTCCCTGTCACTGCACTTTTTGAGAACCTTGAAAATGGTGCACAAGTCACTCAGTTTATTGAGTGGTTTCCTGGTGTCACCGCTGAACAGGTCCAAGAAGTACTTGAACACGCTGCAAAAAGCTTAGATACACTTCAAGTTACTTAAATGTATATACTTTTTGATCAAGGAACGCCTGTACCACTACGCAAATTCCTAGATCCCCATCAAGTAGAGACAGCTTTTGAACAAGGCTGGAGTACTTTGAAAAATGGTGAATTGTTAACAGTAGCAGAGCAAAATGGTTTTGAAGTTTTTGTAACCACCGATCAAAACCTCTTATTTCAGCAAAACCTTGTTAAGCGGAACATAGCCATAGTTGTATTGTCGTCTACTAGTTGGCCACGCATTCAAAAAGCTGTTTCAGAAGTTACACAAGCTATTAATGCTGCTTTACCCGGAAGTTTTCAGGAAGTGATGATCCCATAAAGAATATTCATTTGAGCTTTAGATTTCAAGCTCTTGATTGAGCTAGAGTGTAATTAAAATAAGCTGCACAAGCACCTTCATTTGATACCATCAATGCACCAATAGGATGCTCAGGGTTGCACTCATTGCCAAACAACTTGCACTGTGATGGTTTTAGCACACCTTTTAGAACCTCGCCACACTGTGCAGCTTTGGGGTCAGTCACACTTACACTCTTCATTTCAAAGCGCTTTTCACTATCCCAATCAGCATAAGCATCACTAATTGCTAAAGCAGATTGCGAAATGAAACCAAGACCACGCCACTCAAAGTATGGTCTTAGGGTAAAGGTTTCTGCCATTGCTTTAAGGGCAGCCACATTACCATCCCACGGAACAACCCTTGCATATTGGTTTTCAACTTTATGCTCACCCCTTGTAAGTTGCTTTAAAATCATAAAAATACTTTGTAATAGATCAAGTGGCTCAAAGCCAGATATAACAATGGGCTTGCTATAGTTTTTAGCCACAAATTCATAAGGACGGCAGCCAACAACAGTGGAAACATGACCGGGGCCAATGAAAGCGTCTAACCGCATATCTGGAGAGTCAAGAATCGCACGAATTGGTGGAATAATGGTGACGTGGTTGTTAAAGACACTAAAGTTTTTTATGTTTAGGGCTCGAGCACGCCTCAAAGTAAGAGCAGTTGAAGGAGCAGTAGTTTCGAAACCGATGGCAAAAAAAACCACGTGCTTATCAGGATTTTTCTCTGCCAGTTTGAGGGCATCTAAAGGTGAATAAACCATGCGAATATCTCTACCCTTAGCTTTCATTTCAAGTGCAGTGCCGTTGCGCCCCGGTACACGCATCATGTCGCCAAAAGCAGTTAGAATAACATTACTATCTTCAGTTAAGTTTAGGCCATCATCTACTCGCCCCATAGGTAAGACACAAACAGGGCAACCGGGACCATGAACAAGCTCGATATTATCAGGTAATAAGTCCTTTAAGCCGAACCTATAAATCGCATGTGTATGACCACCACAAACTTCCATAATGCGGTAATGGTGGTTTGGATCAGCCAAGCGCTTAATTTCAGCTACTGTTTTTTTAATTAGGTCAGGATTTCTAAACTCGTCAACGTATTTCATGGTGTTTCTGCCTTGGCAATAGCAACGCCCATGTGTACAAGGATAATATCATTAGGTTTTACCATTAAAAAGTCAATTGCTACCTCAGTTTGTTGTCCTAGTCTGTCTTCAACTAGGGCGTTGGGTGGGGTTAGCTCGAGCACTCGAACAGGTACCACCATATCACCACAGGTACTACAACCATCCTGATCAAGAGTACAGGTACCTAAATCCTCAAGTTCCATCGTCTGGTTCCTCTATAATGCCGTAACCTTGCACTTCTTCTAAAGCTTCATCTGCTTCACCTAGCATTTCTAAAAGTTGCATTTGCTCGGCAGCTTCTTTAGCACTTATTTTGCTTAGAGCAAAGCCCACATGGATAAGAACCCAATCGTTAATGCTAAGGGTTTCTTCTGCTAGTAAATCAATGTTAACTTTGCGGCGTACGCCTGAAACGTTGACAGTAGCGAAATGTTCATTGTCTACAAATTCTGTGATTTTTCCTGGTATGGCAAGGCACATGGTTATTTACTATACATTTTATTCAGAAAACTGTTCATCTTTCTATTTTAGTGGATTAGTTTATTATGTATTTTGATTAGGCTCCATAAAAGGTTGTATATAATATATTATTAGATGGGTTATCAAGACACTCAGCAGGTATGTTTAAACGGTCATCAAATTACTGATGGTTACAATCGAAATCCCCAGTTCAGAAAAGCTTTTTGTGCTGAATGTGGTGAGAAAACCATTCACACTTGTCCTAAATGTGATTCGCCGATTAAAGGTGATTACTACATAGAGAATGTTTTTGGTTTTTCGTCGACATCAGTTCCTTCTCATTGTGATAATTGTGGTTCAGAGTTTCCTTGGGTTCAAAAGAAAAAGGAATTGGAAAGTATAATTGATGGTAAAAAAGGAGGAGCAAAACCTTCCATCCTTGTCAATCAGTTATGCTCAAGGTTTCATCTTGTTGCAAAGCAACTAGAAACAAGACACGATAACCGTAAGACACTGATCATTGATGACGAATACGATGTACAAGATCTTTTTCACGCTCTCCTAAGAATATATTTTGATGATGTTCGTGATGAGGAGTGGACACCCAGTTATGCAGGTAGGTGTTCTCGAGTAGATTTTTTGCTTAAGGATGAAGAAATTGTTATTGAAGTCAAAAAGACTCGTGAAACCCTTAAAGCGAAACAACTTGGCGAGCAGCTCATTATTGATATACAACGATACGAGTCACATAAAAATTGTAAACATCTTGTGTGTTTTGTGTACGACCCTAAAGGATTGATAGCAAATCCAAGAGGTTTAGAGAATGACCTAAATAGAACGAATAAGGTTGGCTTAAAAGTAGAAGTTATTATTGTTCCAAAAGGTTACTAAGGAAGTTTAGACAACTTGCTAGTGACTCTGACTCGTCAATTGTAAAAATGAAGAAGAAGTTTAGAGCATGTCAAACTGGACTTTAAATCCGTCATCGCTCCTAGGTTTTAGGCTTTAGAGGTAAAGTCATTTTGATAGGAACTTCAGAACTTTTGTGGGGCTGAAATGCGAAACGAAGAAGCACAGTAGCAGTAACTTAGTGGGGTTTGAGAACTCACTAAGATTAACAGAGTGAATGAGTAGATGTAAAAAAACGCCACAAACTATAATGAACACATGACAGTGCTTTATGATATAGAAAGCAAACTAATTTATCTGACTCGAGCCCTAAATTTAATCAAGACTCTTGATTGTGTTCCAAACACATAAACTTTCTCAACAAAGCTAGATCATAGAATCAGATTCGTTCTTCAAGATGAGTCAACTCATCAACATCCATAGCTATACCAGCTCGAGCAACAAACACAGCCTTAACAGGTTCACCAAGTCGTTTGCCAATATGCTTTTCTAGCCTAGTTATAGTCAGTGTCTTAGTTAAAAACCTAAGAGTTATATCAAAACCTATAAGCCTAGCTAAAGCCAGCAAGTTTTTACGGGCTTGGTAAGTTTTCTCGGCAAAGGGAAGAAGCTTAGCTACAGCACTAGCCTTAATAAGCATCATGCTACCACCAGTAAATTCCCCTTCTTTAAGCTTGGCATAAGTACGTTTTTGCTCAGGGAATTCTTTTTCAACTACATTTCTTGGAATTACAGGGTAGTAAACAGTAGCATCAGTACATTTAGAAATAAAGGTGTCTATATCTTCAGCACTAAGCCAAAGTAAATCAGCGCTCACTACCAAAATATCTTGTTTTGGGGCAGTGTTTAAAGCAAGTTCTATACCCTTATTTAAATTATCAATGAACTTTCCTGAACCTAAAGAAAAGTCAAAAAGCTCACTTAACTGATTATCTTCTGTACCAACATAAATAATTTCTTTTATACTTTGGCTGGCTCTTAAGGCCTCTAATACATAACCAACCAAAGGCTTACCCTCTATAGGTATGAGTGCTTTACTAGGAACACCAAAATGTCTGGCAAGAGGCTCATTCTCGTCACTGCCAGCAAGAACAACAGCAGTAACAGAGCTAGGAGGAGGAGTTGATGTGGGAGATGATTGCTTTTCGTAAGTCATCAATATGTAAAAATCCTTCCTTATAAACAAAGCTTTTGCCAAGACTATCCTCTAGGAGTTTAAGGGGAAAACTAAGCTCACAAGGATGTGTTACTTCTTTATGTGAAGCAATAAGGGCACTATGAAATGTTCCTAATCCACTCGAGGCTTGAGAGCCTATCATAACTCCCTTGCCAGCCTTGCTCGCTTGCTCGAGCATAGCCAAAGACTCCGTGAAACCTGTGCGAGCAGGCTTAATATTTAAAATATCGAAAGTATCAAAAGCTAATTCTCGTTCTAGATCAGAAGGAGTAAAACAGCTATCATCAGCAATTATAGGTAAAATTTGAGCAGCCTTTAGTTTTGCCCTATCCTCAATAAGATGAACAGGCAAAGGCTCTTCAATGTAGGCAATACCTAGTTTGGCTAGGTGCTCGAGTCTTTCAAAAGCATTGTCAGGAGTTAATGTTTCATTGGCATCAGCATACAAAATTACATCTTTATCAGCAAATTCTTCTCTAAGGGCTTGGATAATTTGCTCGTCTTGTTTTTCTTCTCTACCAATTTTAATTTTAAAAACACTAACTCCCTGAGCATATATTTCTTTGGCTTCTTCTAGCATAGACTCCAAATCATTTATGCCCAAGATGTAACTAACGCGAACGCTTTTCTGCTTCCCCAAATATTGTCCAAATAGGCTTTTCCCTCGAGCTTGCGCCCTGACCTCACATATAGCAATATCAAGTGCTCCTTTGGCACAATTATTGTTCTTTATACTATGAATAACTTCTTGAATAGCCTTTTGGTCATTTAATGAAATACCCATAAGCTTAGGAGCAAAGTGTTCTGCAACTATAGCCTCAATGCTTATAATTGTTTCACCATAAATAGTAGGACGCACTGGGGCTTCAGCAATGCCCCAAAAACCATTATCAGCGGTCACTTTAACCAGTACATGCTCTAAAGAACTTAATTGACTATTTTTTCCCCATTGCAAGTTGCTTTTCATAGGTAATTCAAGTAATTGGGTGGAAACACTTTGTATAGAGTGTTCAGATTTTGCCATAGACCTATAATAAATTATCTAGTAAGGGTTAGTATAGAAGGGATGAAAACGTATAATATAGCCGTACTCCCCGGTGACTTTATTGGCCCTGAGGTAATTGATGCTGCCATTAAGGTTCTTGATTTTGCTGCACAGAGCTTTAACTTTAAACTAAATTATACTCGTTTACCTTTTGGTGGTAACGCTTTAGATTCACATGGCTATCCATTACCCGAAGAAACTAAGGCTGCTTGCAGTGAAGCTGACGCCGTATTAATGGGCTCAGCTGGAGGCCCTGTAGGAGATCACCCATGGAATAAAGTACCTCGAGAAAAACGAGTGGAATCAGGCATATTGGGTATTCGTAAACACTTGGCTGTGTTTGCTAACTTGCGCCCTGTGAAAGTTTTCGAAGGTTTGGAGCACTTGTCACCTCTAAAAGATGACATTGCTAGGGGAACTGACCTCATGATAGTTCGTGAGCTGACAGGAGGTATTTACTTTGGTAAGCCTTCATCTAATGAACCCACGCAAGGCCTTTCTACTATGATTTATGAAAAATATGAAGTGAAAAGGATTGCTCGAGTTGCCTTTGAAACAGCTAAGTTGCGTAGTGGCAAAGTGACTAGTGTAGACAAAGCTAATGTTTTAGACGTTAGCCAGTTCTGGCAAGATGTTGTGAAAGGAGTCCATCAAACTGAATTTAAAGATGTGGAACTCGAGCATCTCTATGTAGACAATGCTGCTATGCAAATTGCCAGCAACCCTAAACAGTTTGATACTGTTGTTACAGGTAACCTCTTTGGTGATATTCTTTCTGATCTTGCCGCTGTAATCCCCGGTTCTTTAGGTGTACTACCTTCTGCTAGCCTTGGAGGGAAAGTAGGGCTCTTTGAGCCTGTTCATGGTAGTGCTCCTGATATAGCAGGTCAAAACAAAGCCAATCCCACTGGTACAATCCTTTCAGCAGCAATGATGTTAAAATATGGTTTAAACGAGAGTAGTGCGGCTAACGCTATTGAGAAAGCAGTACAAACTGCACTCAAAGAGAATCCTACCCAAGATTTGGGAGGTATGAGGGGAACCTTAGAATTTACAGAAGTTGTTATTGAGGGAATAGTCACAACTTAAAAAACTAAACAGTACATATCCCTAGCAGTAAACAAATTCACTCTCTCATCTACCTAACACCCTTCTATGAGCACGATAGTTAAAGTTGATATTGAATAGCTTATGGAGGTTTTATGAAAAAAATAACTATAATTTTTTTACTTGCTGCTCTCGCTAGTTTGTCACTAGCTCAAGATGATCCTATTCAAGAGGATCCTATTGCTACTAAAATAGAATACTATGTGGTCAGTCAAGTTACTGCTGAAGATGGCACTAAAGTGGAAAAGTTTAGTGATAACTTAAATAAAGTATATCCCGGCCAAATTATAGAGTATCGCCTGATTGCTAGTAACCAAGGGGAAATAACCTTGCCAGAAGAAATTGTGGTCTTAACGATGCCTATGCTTCAAGGCTTTACTTATGTAGATGGCTCAGCCACACCCTCTTCAGAGGAAGTACGAACTGAGTTTACCGTAGATAACAAAAGTTTTAGTGAGCAGCCACTAATGGATACCATAACTAGTAATGATGGTGATTCAGAAGAGGTAATAATTGACCCTAATCGTTACAAAGCTGTACGCTGGACTTTATTAATACCTTTTGAACCTGGTCAAGAAACCACTTTTACTTATAGAGTAAAGGTAAAACGTTAAATGCTATAGGTGTCTAGACAATTTCCCACTAAAGGAGGAATCTACTCTTATAACGCATACATCATGCTGAGGAGCCAAAGCGAACTTATCTAGGAGATAGCTTCGCTTATTGCTTATTACCCTTGTCTGTCCTCGTAAGGGTAACTAGCGGCTCACAAGGATGATGCCAACTAGCTATAGCAACCTCACGATAACTAGTAAGTGGGTTTTCCTCTCTAATAGGAATATTATATTACTACTCATCGTTTGCTCCCTATACACAATAAAAAGTACAATAGGTCATAAATAAAAATAGCTATATACAAAAAATAAAGTAGAATTGAACCTTGAAAAGTTTCTACATAAAGGAAAAAAGCTAGAGAAGCAAAAGCAGTACCTACCATCTTTGTAAGTGCTATTAAAACTGATTGACCATACAAAGACCTTCTCTGATAAATCATATTTACAAAAAGAATTGACATTAACAAATTTTGACTGAAAGCTGCATAGGCCCCACTCCAGTCTGCAAACTCGTAGGTTATGAACAAAACTGCACAAAAACTTGTTGCTAGGGTTACTCCAAACATTAAATAAAACATGCCTAGAGACAAATCAGGAAATTCGCGGCGTCCATGTTTCAGAAACTGAAACAGTATAATCACATCTAATAAAAACCAAGTAATGTTAACAGGCCTTTGTACACCTGAATGTGGGTGTATAAAAGCAAAGATAAATTCCCAAGATAGGTTTGCACAAAGCGCTACAAATGGCATGCCATAGGTTTTATCCAGAAAGCCTCGCCTAATTATAAGTACGTAGGTAAGCATCCAGAATATACCACTACCAAGCATTAAAGGAAGCGAGTCCATATATTACTCCTTAAGCAATAGGTTCTATAGAGACAGACCTTGCTTTGATATGCTTTTTGAGATGTTTTATAAAAACAGTTTTATCAACGCCATTTTTATCTGGTTCTTTACGGCTACGAAAAGATATCCGAGATACCTCTTGCTCTTTGTCACCTATAATAAGTGTATAGGGGATTTTGTAAAGCTCGGCTTGGCGTACCTTGTAATTCATCCGTTCACTACTTGCATCTATTTCTGTACGAATCTCTTCTTTTTTAAAAGTTTCTTGCAAATTGTAACAATACTCTAAATGTCGATCAGCTATAGGTACAATGCGTACTTGCTCAGGTGCTAACCACAGAGGAAAGTCTCCAGCAAAGTGTTCAATTAAAAAACCAATTAAACGCTCATGGGTGCTGAGAGGAGCACGGTGTAAACATAATGGTGTTTTCTTTTCATTGTTTTCATCTATATAGTAAAGATCAAAACGTGGTGGCTGTGCAAAATCCACCTGATTAGTAGCAAGGGTAAATTCTCTACCAATGGCACTAGTGATTTGTACATCTATTTTAGGACCATAAAATGCAGCCTCGTCCTCTGCTTCTACAAAATTGACATTCCCTTTTAACATAGCTTCCCTGACCATGTGTTCAGTCTTGACCCAAAGTTCAGCATTGTCAACATACTTTTTGCCTAGACCTTCTTTACTATGCTTGCTTAAGCGCATAACATAATCTTTAATATCAAGAATTTTAAAGTATTTAAGGTATAAGCCTATTACTGCCATAAATTCAGATTCGAATTGTTCTTCTGTGCAGTAAATATGGGCATCATTCATTTGCAAGCTACGTACTCGCATAAGCCCCATCAATGCCCCAGAATCCTCATAACGATAGCAGGTACCATATTCTGCTAGACGAATAGGTAGATCACGATAGCTATGGGGACGTGCTGCATAAATCTTGTGGTGGAAGGGACAGTTCATAGGCTTCATAAAGTAACGTACACCCTCAAACTCCATTGGCGGGTACATGCCCTCTTCGTAGTAGGGCAAATGTCCACTGCGTAAGAAGAGTGCCTCTTTACTTAAATGAGGGGTACGTACTCGCTTATAGCCAGCAGCATCTTCTATTTCTTTAGCGAGCTTCTCAATTTCTTCTATCATTACTCCCCCGCGAGGCAACCATAGAGGCAAGCCGGGACCAACTTCATCATCAAGCGCAAAAATGTCTAGTTCTTTACCAAGTTTTCGGTGGTCACGTTTTTTAGCCTCTTCTAATTGCCATAAATGCTTATCTAGCTCTTCTTTACTTTGGAAAGCTACACCATAGATACGCTGAAGTTGTTGACGACTCTCATCGCCACGCCAGTAAGCACCAGCCACACTCATTAGTTTAAAGTGTTTGGGAATATTGCCTGTTCTGGGTACGTGTGGTCCACGGCAAAGGTCTGTGAAACCTTCTTTGCCACCTTGTTCATAGAAGGTAATTACTTCACCCTCTGGCAAGTCCTCTATAAGTTCTACTTTGTAGGGGTCGCCAATTTCTCTATAACGATTTAGGGCTTCGGCTCGAGCTAATTCATACTTAGAAAGAGGCAAATCAGCCTTTATGATTGCACGCATCTTAGCTTCTATTGCTGCCAAATCTTCAGTAGCTAGGGTATGGGGCAAATCAAAATCATAGTAAAAACCATTTTCAATAACTGGACCTATACCCATTTTTACTTCACTACGCTTGTATCCTTGCTCCAAAAAATATTCCATGACTGCTTGGGCCATTACATGAGCAAGAGTGTGACGCATTAGATTAATAACTTCAGGGTTTTTCTTGGTCAAAATAGAAACTTTTGCGCCATCAGGGGCTTTACTCATTAAGTCAGTAAGCTGACCGTTAATGGTAGCACCTAAAGCAGCTTTGGCTAAACCGGGGCCTATGGCTTGGGCAACATCACCAAAGGTAGATTGTTCGGGTAGGTCAAGTTGTTTGCCATCTGGAAGAATTACATGCATATGGCTTTGACTATAACAATAATACCGCTGAAACCCAATGATATAAATCTACAGAAATAAAGCCTTTTGCTGCCCTTATCTTTCTCTAGTAAGAATTTGAAGAGAGGGAAAAAGAAAGGGGATTCTTATAGCCAATTATCATAGAAAAAGTTTCTTTGACTCAAAAAACATAAGATGTTATAATGCGGATGGAACCATTAGTGCGAAGGTAAAAAGTGATACTCTCGAATGCCTGAATAATATGTTTATTCTTTAAGGAAGTAAAGTCTAGGTTTATGTAGGAGTAGATTATCAAAAAAATCTTACATATCTCAAATCTTGAAGCGCATGAAGATCTTAAAGGTTTTAGGTTTTCTAGAGAACTTGTATATCAGACGTGATTAGCTTATAACTATAACTTCGGGTGCCCGTTTTGAAGTAGCGGGCTTTTGCAATCGGTCTCTTCTTATGAGATATGACACCCTTGTCCAGGTAAGCCCGTCCTGCGCATGGCTTAGCGTAGGCACCCGACCATTAACTTTTTAAATTAGGAGAAAAAGTTGAGGAAAATCATTGTGCCCCAAGCATACGTTGGCCTGCTTTATGAAGATGGCAAATTTATCAAGTTACTAGAAGCAGGCAAGCACACATTTAAAAGACGCTGGGTAAAAATAGCTCGCCAAGTAACCTTTGTGGATATGCGTGAACGCTCTTTAACCATTAAAGGCCAAGAAATCTTAACTGCAGACAAAGTAGCAATTCGAGTTAGCCTTTTAGTGTACTTTCGTGTAAATGAACCAACCTCTGCAGTGCACAATGTCGCCAGTTATGAGGAACGGATATATGAAGATGTACAGCTTGCTGCTCGGCGTTTCCTAGCCACACGTAATCTAGAGGCTATTTTAAGTGATCGCAATGAAATCTCAGATGCTGTTCGAGATGAAGTTAAAGGAGCTGCTGCAAGTTATGGCGTGGAGATTATTCGTGCTGATGTAAAAGACCTTGTTTTTCCCGGTAACCTGCGTGAGATTATGAATCAAGTACTAGAAACAGAAAGGCGCGCTGAGGCCAAGCTAATTCAAGCTCGTAAAGAAGCTGAGGCTGAACAGATCCATCAAGCTGCTGAAAAAGAGGCCGCTTTGTATAAGATGCAAGTCGAGAAAGAAAAAATCCTCTTGACCGCCGAAGCTGAAAAAGAGCGCTTGAAGTTGCAGTTAGAGTCAGCTTTAAATGAAGCCAAGGCACTAAGAGAAAATCCTGAACTGCTTAAGCTAAAGAAATTTGAAACCTTTAAGGAAATGGCTAAGGCAGGAGCTAAGTTTGTAGTTGGACTCGAGCCCAACCAACTACTATCCCAAAAAGAATAAATCATAGAACCTTACAAACCATTCTCACTAGGTTACTACCATCAAGTACAGAAATCAGCAAGCCCCCTTGGCAATTACTACAGCAAGATTGGCTTGCCATTCCATCCTAATTTACCCCCTGCTACCTATCTTTTTTTTAAAGCTGACTTGCAAGCTGAGCATTTAATAGATGCTACAGAAAGCTTAGGGATTTTAGAAATTGCACTCCCTGCTAAACAAGTAACCACTCTAACTACTTCTAAAGCTTTCTGGCACTGTGCCGAAAAAGTATGTAAAAGCCTGCAGGCCAAAGCCATTTGGCAAGTAGAACCTGAAAGCGCTGATAAAGTCTTACTTTTCCCCAGTGCTAGCAAGGGTAACTTACGCACAGAGAATGAACTTAAAGGTACTTACAATGCCTTAATCAAAGGTGGGACAGCCTATGTAGCTATGCACAAGGGCTTAGGAGCCAAGCGTTACGAAAAGCTGGCTCTGACTATTTTTGGTAATGGTGAAATGGTTGCAAAAGATAAAGGCTGGCGTTTATTCAAATGCACTAAGCAAGAAAATACTTTACTAGGTATTTCTCCTATTAATTTCAAAACTTCAGGACTAAATTTACAAGCTGAAGCAGGTGTTTTTTCTGCTGGTAAACTTGATGGTGGTACAGCTTTACTTTTAGATAGTTTGAGTTTAAGTGATTATTCTGGTAAGAAAGTACTAGACTTGGGCTGTGGTTATGGTTTGATTGCTTTGTTGCTTGCAGAAGCAAAAGCTCATGTTACAGCATTGGATGATGATATTCTTGCTGTAGATAGCACTAAACAAAATGCTAAGGCCTATGATCTAAACACAGAAACTTTTCATTCCGATGTTAATTCGGCTCTAAATAGAGAGCTTTTTGATGCAGTTTTAATGAACCCACCTTTTCATGTAGGACAAAAGAATGTACTTGATGTTCCAAGAGCCTTTTTTGCTGCAGCTCATAAGCACCTAAAACCTAGAGGAGCACTTACTTTAGTTGCCAATAAAAGCTTGCCTTACGAAAAAGAATTAGCATACTGGCAAAGTGTAGAAGTGATAAGAGTGGATAAAAACTTTAAAGTGATCAAAGTGCATTTGTAATCATAACTAGCACTAACCGCAATATGCCATACAGAGAAATATAGCTATGAATATACCAACACAGTATGTACATGAGAGATTATTCGTTTCACTCAGAATGACATCTTACGATAAAATGGCAGGAATTTTTATCTGGACATCTCTATAAATTATGAACCTGAAACTTTTAGTTGTATTAATATTTTATTGCATAGCAGTATCTTTTGCTCAAACTTCCCCGTTACCCCCATGTCATTATGATGACAAACCTACCCCTCACACTTCATTAAACCAGTGGCAGTGGAGCTTGCTTGACACTATTTACAAACTACCTGCAGAGTACATACCTACAGGTTTAACATCAACTGCTGAAGCAGGATTATCTCCTAATTACAAAGTACGCAGGTTTGTCATAGCAGATTTAAAGTTGCTAGCAGAGGATGCGGCAAAATTAGGCCATCCTGTTGCTATACAGTCAGCTTACCGAAGTTATGATTATCAAGCACAGGTATTTAATTCTTGGGTCGAAAAAGAAGGATTAGAAGCTGCCAAAAAGAGCAGTGCTAGACCGGGGCACAGTGAGCATCAATTAGGTACAGCACTTGATTTTCGCAGTGCAAGTGGACCACCTGCATGGGAATTAGACGATTGGGCAGAAACCAAAGCAGGAGCTTGGATGCTAGAAAATGCATGGCGTTATGGTTTTGTGCTGAGCTACTCTAAGGATAAAGAAGATATTACTTGTTATATTTATGAGCCTTGGCATTATCGCTATATGGGACGTGATTTGGCTAAGGACATTCATGAAAGCGGTTTAACCTTAAGAGAATGGCTCTGGATCAATCAATGAACTTATAGTTCTGTCACAAATCTGTGATAAAAATAGTCCTATTATTCCTAACTAAGTGGCATTACTTAATGTTGCTTTATAAGAGAATGATCGCTTAAGTTATGTGGCAACCTTCTTCTTTTTCTCTACCACTTTTTGTAGCTGCTATTACAGCCACTATACTAGCAGTTTTCTTGTGGCAACGTCGTGAGGCCACAGGGGCTAAAGCACTGGCCTTTACTACTTTAGCTGCAGGCTTTTGGGCTTTTGCTTATGGATTCGAGCTATTAAGCTCAGAGTTATCCTCTGTACTTATTTGGGCTAAAATATCATACTTAGGCATAACTACTTTACCTGTGGGCTGGTTTTTATTTTGCTTAAGCTTTAGTGGTATCCTCAAAAAATTCCGCATCACAAATCTAACACTCTTTGTGCTACCCCTTATAACCATTGCTTTAGTTTTTAGTAATGAGCAACATGAACTTATCTGGTCAAATATACGCCTAGGTCCTTATCAGACTTTTGAAACTGATTATGGATTCTGGTTTTGGTTGAACATCTGCTACACCTATGCTTTGCTGGCTGCTGGCACTTCAACTTTACTGTTTAGGCTTTTTCGCACTCCTGCAAAATACCAAGGACAGCTAGGAAGTTTATTGGTTGGTTTACTTTTGCCAATGGTTGGCAACATTACTTACTTAACGGGTGCTTTTCGTGTAGTCGATTTATCGCCTTTCGCTTTTATCCTAAGCATTTTAACACTTGTTTGGGGCATGTTCCGTCACAAACTTTTTGACCTTGTGCCTGTGGCACGTAGTTTAGCTGTGGAGCAAATGAATGAAGGAGTTATAGTGTTAGATCATAGGCAACGCCTGCTAGATATAAACAGTGCTGCTGCTAATATGTTAGATGAGAATCAAGCCAGTGTAATTGGTGTGCATATTAAAGATGTTTCCAAAGAAGTAGCTGTAACTGCCTTAAATTCTGGCCAGCCTCAGAGGCTTAAGCTTAAAGATCGTGTGATTGAGCTTAAATCTTCACCTTTAAAACGAGGTGATCATACTCGAGGACAAATTCTAGTTTTGTTTGACATAACTGAACAAGCTGAAATTGAAGAAACCTTAAGGCAAGCCAAAGAAGCTGCTGAACTTGCCAAGAGTGTTCAAAATAACTTTTTAGCCAATATGAGGCATGAACTAAATACTCCGCTAACAGCCATAATTGGTTTTAATGAGCTTTTATATGAGGAGGTTGCTGGACCTTTAAATGACATGCAAAAGCAATATCTAGGTGATGTTTTAGAACAAAGTCATCGCTTAAAGGAAATGATACAGAGAGTGCTCGAGTACGCCCGTTTAGAAGCAAATGCCGCCAAACTAGAGTCTAGCTACTTTGATTTGAAAACTTTTCTAGAAATTACTGTCATGAATATAATAAAAGACTTTTCCCGTAAAGGTAACAATTTTAAGATGGAAATAGAGAGTAATCTAGGGAAGATAAAGAGTGATCAGAACAAGCTTCAAAAAATTATCTATCATCTTTTAGATAATGCCAATAAGTTTACCAAGAACGGTGAAATTACCCTCAGCGCCAAACGTTTAGAACAAGAATTTGTAATTAGTGTCACTGATACCGGCATAGGTGTTGCCCAAGAGCATTTAGAACATATATTCACCTCTTTTATGCAACTTGATAATACGCAAACACGGAGTTATGGGGGTAATGGTTTAGGGTTAGCCCTTTGCCGACGCTACACTAAAATTTTAAATGGAGACATAGTTGTTGAGAGTAAATTGGGTGAGGGATCCACCTTTAGCTTACATTTGCCTTTAGAGGCTGAGTGGGAAATGGCAAGAGTTGCATAATCTCTCATATTTCCAACGTTCTGCAGGCATCATTTTACACCCTACTTCTTTACCAAGCCCTTATGGAATTGGTGAATTAGGTAGGAGTGCTTTCAAGTGGGTTGATTTTCTAGCACAATCTGGTCAACACCTTTGGCAAGTCATGCCTTTGGGTCACACTGGTTACGGTGACAGTCCCTATCAATGTTTTAGTGCTTTTGCTGGTAATCCTTACCTTATTAGCCTTGAATCACTTCTTAAAGAAGGTTTACTAGCAGAAAAACATCTTGCTGATTTTCCTAAATTTCCTGATCGAAAAGTGAATTATGGTCAAGTTATATCTGCTAAAATAAGGGTCTTAGATCAGTCCTATGAGCTTTTTAAAGCTCGAGCCACAGAAAAACAAACCCAAAATTTTGCTAAGTTCTGTAAAAGTGCAAGTTATTGGCTTAATGACTACGCTCTATTTATGGCTTACAAAGAAGCTAATCAAAGCAAAGCTTGGCAAGACTGGCAAACAGAAATTCGCTCTCGTGTACCCAAAGCTTTAAATGCTTGGCAAGAAAAATTAGCAAATAACATAATGAAATATAAGTACTGGCAGTGGCTTTTCTTTACTCAATGGATAACAGTAAAAAACTATGCTAATAAAAAGGGTATTAATATTATAGGTGATGTCCCCATCTTTGTAGCTGCTGATTCTGCCGATGCTTGGGCCAATCCAGAGCTTTTTTATCTTGATAATGAGGGTAATCCTACAGTAGTTGCAGGTGTGCCTCCAGATTACTTTAGTAAAATAGGGCAACGTTGGGGTAATCCCCTTTACAATTGGAAGGTAATGAGACAGCATGAGTTTTCTTGGTGGATAAAACGATTAAAACAGGCTTTTAAGCTTTTTGACATAGTGCGTATAGATCACTTTAGGGGTTTAGAAGCCTACTGGGAGATTCCTGCTAAAGAGCCTACAGCTATAAAAGGTAATTGGGTTAAAGGTCCGGGGCAAGATTTCTTTGATGCTGTTAAAAAAGAGCTTATTGAACCTTTACCAATCATTGCAGAGGATTTAGGGGTTATTACTCCTGCGGTAGAAAAGCTGCGCGATGACAATCAGTTATTAGGAATGAAAATTTTACAATTTGCTTTTTCTGTTCCTAGTAATCCATATTTGCCACACAATTACTTACCTAATAGTGTTGTTTATACAGGTACTCATGACAATGACACTACAGTAAGTTGGTTTGCAAAGGTCTCTAAGCAGGAAAAGGATTTTGTATGTCGTTATCTTGGTAAAGATGGCAAAAGCATCTCTTGGGACCTTATCCGATTAGCTTACAGCTCACCTGCTGTTTTTGCAATAACTACCTTACAAGACATTTTGGGTCTTGATAGTACAGCGCGCATGAATACTCCTAGTGAAGCTTCAGGTAATTGGTCTTGGCGTTTTAAATTTACAGACATCCCTAAAGACATCGTGGGAAGATTAAAAGATATAACTGAGGTGTATGGACGTTGCAATGTTGTAAAGCAAAGTTAAAGCCCGCAAGCTAAGCTCACGGGCTTTACAATTTATTTTTATTGCTCGATACACAAGTAGTTTACATGAACTATTGCTTTTGAGCTGCAAGCTGAGCTTCAAACTCTACAGTTGCAGGTTGACCTCCAATAGTTCCATTAGTACCCAAAGCATATGTTGCATTCATAATACCTGTACTAGGGTTGATGATGGCATCAAACTGTGCCTCAACGTTGGGTTCAGGATCAAAAAGTGGGCCTATACCTATTGCAGCAATTTTACAATTACCATTAACTTGTGTAGCCTCAAATCCACCTGCCACATCAATAAGTGGTAGGGGAAACTCAACATTGGTTGAATCATTAATGATAATAAAAGATATAATCATTTGAATAAGTAATTGACGCAATTGTGGTTCAACAGGGTCATTAAGAAGTTCTAGAAAATGCGAACTTGGATCAATTATGTCTAATGAGTTGATTACTTTAATAATGAAGATGCTAGCTCTAAAGTTATCAAGTAGTAGCTGACAAGCGCCTGCAAGAGGTGGACCAAAAATAGCTTTAGCCATTTTGTCACTGTCCATAGTAAGAGAGCAAGTATTTCCTGCACTACCAGCACAATCTCCTTCCCATTTTTTAAACTCATTGCCTTGCGCAGGGTTTGCTGTTAAGGTAATATCAGTACCTTCTTTATAGCGCTTGTTTGGAGCGTTGGGTTGAGGATCAACAGTTACTTTTCCCTCGCCTTCAACTTTAACCTCGAGTTCATATGCCTTAACAACTTTGGCAACAAGGGATATGTCCCTATCCATCACCATCACTTCGATGCTAGATTTGTTCTTATCACCATCTGGAACACCTTTAGTCCATTCACAAAATACAAAGTCTGAACCATCTTTAAGTTTTATTGTAACTTTTACCTTAGTTCCAGCTTTATAACCACCAACAGGCATTGGAGGGTTTAGTTCTAATTCTACATCTTTGTCATTGCCAACAATACCAATACTTATTGTAAAAGTACAACGCTTACCATCCTTTCCATCTTTTCCATCAATTTCAATTGGAGGTTGTCCCATAGCCTTGACTTCATTTGCTTTAGCACCATCACCAAATGAACCTGGCGCAATACCATCACCACCATCACCACCATCACCACCTTTAGCAGTGGCTTTGCCTTTTTGACCTTTACCCTTCAAGCCTTTTTGCCCCGGTTCTCCTCCTGTTGCAGTTGCAGCACCACCCAGACCACCTTTTTTACCTTGTAATGTTGCTGGTGGTGGTCGACAAACACCTGATCCTTTGCCGCCATTACCACCTGTAGCAGTTGCCTCACCACCATCACCAGACTTATGACCATTAGGAGCCCAGATTTTACCTGTTGCACCATCACCACCTTCGCCACCTGTGGCTGTGGCTGTACCACCAGCACCACCATTACCATTATTGCAATCCCTACCATTACCACCAGTTGCTTTAGCAGCACCACCTACACCACCATTGGCACCATCTTCAATAGGAACACCAGTTATGCCACCGGGAACAAAATAAAGGTAGCCTATACCGCCTGAATCGCCACCATTACCACCAAGGGAGGTAGCGTCAAAACCAGTAATTTCCGATCCCACAGGGTTTTTGACTATAGCTTGAGTAAGGACACCTCATTTTACAAAAATTGACGAGTAACTTCATCCAAAAGCATTTAAAAATGAGAGAAAATATCCAGCATGAGTTGTTTGTGAAATGTACTTGTTTCCAGAAGGCATAAAAATACCTAGCACCACTTCTATGAGAGATTTTCAAATGGCACCTCTGTGTTTTAGTTTTTCTACAGTTTTTCCTGCAGTACTACTCTACTTCTATGACGTGTCATAAAGGATTTCATAGCCTGTTACTCTGAAACCATGTGTTATTGCCCTGTAGATATCCTCCATACACTCAAAGGGCAAAGTGTAAAACAAATGCCTTACCCTTTCCCATAGTAGTTTTTTAGTCCTACATTTTGCTTTTGCTGCTTTAAACACTGGACATGCTAATTGTAGTACTTGATCCACTAGGAATGCTTGCATCATCAGTATCGTGAAATTGACTGACAGATTCTTTTTTCCATGCCCATAATTATGCTCTGCTTTGTACCCTTGGTTCTTTAGTGTATTTAGTGTCTCATTCTCCATTTTCCATCTTGCCCTCCCTGCTCGCATTATCTCTTCTACATTTTCTTCATTTATCTCCATATCTGTTACCCACGTAAAATACTGCGTCTTCTTTTCACTCCTTTCCCAATACTCCAACACATTCACCCTGACATCTTCATTTGAGGCATTTATTGCTATATCATTGCTGTAGTGAAAATGGTGTTCTACTCCCGTTTCTCCTTCTACTACCTTATGAGTATGACTTTCACCTGACTCTTTTCTTTTTTCCAATTCCTCAAATAGTTTCTTGTGGTTACTTTGTTTTGCACCTATTATGTAACTCATCCCTTGCTTTTCTAACTCCCTTAAGTTAGGTCCCGTAGAGTGTAATCCATCCTCTAAAATTATTACTTTGAGTTTGGGGTGATCTTTTCTTATGTCTTCTACTAATCTCTTTCCTGCATTACGCTCACAATCATTCTTTGTTTCTCCATCTTGTTTTATTATTGCCTCTACACCTATTGGTATTACTTCTGCCTTGTCTGGATGTACTATTACTGCTCCCATTAACTGATGAGAATAACTTACTTCTCCATTTTTGTGTTTGCGCTCTAAACATCCTGGACAACTTATCTCTTTTGACTTGAAATACTGTGTTCCATCTAGGGACACTAAGTAATATCCATCTAGGTAAGTGTATTCTTTCAGTAACCCTCCCCTTTGCACCTCTTTGAAAACTACCTTAAATCCCTTTTTTATTTCCTCTGGGTCAACTTCATCTATTACTTCCCTCATCCTTGTATCACTAGGAATTTCCTCTATCCCATACACCCTTTCTAAATTTTTCCTTTCTTCTCCATCTTGTCTTCTTTGGTCAAAGCGTAATAGGGAACCATCTTTTAGAGCAAACATAGCAAAACCTGACATCAGTACATCTTCAACAGATATATCAACCTCATTTGGTCGATGATCCTCTATCTCTGCATAGGTTTCTCTTAGTTTTTTATATAGGGCTGTGGCACATAAGTCTTTTCGAGACTTCATAACTGATTTTACCCTTGCTATTAGGAGTTATCAACTGATGCGTTAACTTTGCAAAAGTTTATGAGAGACTACATGCCTCTGACAGCTTTTTCAAGTGGATCGGGAACTGCTGCGTCAAAACCATCTTCACAAGGAGCAGGTCCATCTCCTGCTTTTGCTGTTGCTATACCACCAGCACCACCATTACCACGTGTTAAAGTAATAGCTCCTTGAAAAACAATATTTTGACCACCTACAAGAACGCTACCACCATTACCACCATGACCAGCTTTTGCACTTGCATCTCCAGCAGGGTTGTTAGCAGTACAATCAGCACCCTTACCACCATTACCTGCAGTAAGGTTACCAGCAATAGTTAAAGTACCATTCCGTGAAGCAAGAAAAATAGTCCCTCCCCTGCCACCTATGGTATTGCTTTTATCACAGTCAACGGCAACTCCTGCAGGGATTTCCTGTCCATTACCAGCAGTGCTAGCACCAACGTTCATATTTAGGTTTTCTGTCCTTCTAATATTAACTCCTTTTTTACCCCTTACAGGTTTATTTACAACTCCACTACCACCTCCACCTTGTTGAGTTTGTAGATTACTAGCACTAACCAATGGAGCAGTTGCAAGTGCTTTTTCCAAACTAGTGAATTCAACAAATGGCTCTAAGGAGTCATTCTCTGTTGCTGAGTCCACAATTGTTAAAAAGCCATCAGTAGTTACAGCTTCTTCATCAGAAATAGTTGAACCAATGGTTAAATTGCCATCAGCTACAATTTTTAAGTCTTCAGGTTCTGCAGACTGATCTGTACATATGTTTGTAACTAAACCATCTAAGTCAAAGTCTCCCTGTACACGAATTTCGACTTTGGTACAGTCAGCAATCACATCACCATCAATTTTTAAGTTACCTGTAACATTAATGACAACATTACCCTCTAAAGTTACTTTAACACCTTTAGGGATGTTGATAGAGTCAAAGTTATAATCTCCTGCTGCTAAATTAGTGTCCTGAGTAGGGTTAAATTGATTACTTTGAATTGTAGGTGTGGCAGATACCTCGCTTGATTCTGTTGATTCACCGTTAGAGTTTGTAGCAGTGACTACAAAGTAGTAAGCTGTTCCATTAGTCAATCCTGATATGGTATGAGGCGAGGTCGCGTTATCAACTTTTTGACTATTAGCTTTACTTTGATAATTACTCTTGTTCACTCCTGCTTCAGAAGCTAGATAAACTGTGTATGAAGTAGTACCATTAACAGCACTCCAAGAAATAATTACCTGAGATTCTTGTGCCTGAATTGTTACATTAGTAGGGTTGCTAGGTGCTCCACCTTTTTTCGATGTTTCACAAGCAACTAAAGATACGAATACTAGAAGGATTAAGTATTTTAAAGTATTTAATCTTGGATTTTTGAACATTCTTTCCTCCTAAAATTTGAAAAGTATAATCACTGATCTTTGTGCAAAACCCTAGCCCTAGTTCTAAACAATTGGCCTACTTCTTCCCAATGTAAGGGTAGGCTAAGTAGTGTAAAGAAGGCGTTAAAATGGTTGAGGGTTGAGCAAGAAGATTAAAGACTCAAAAACACTGACTGTAAATTACTAGCTCATTAGCTATATCTTCAATATTGCCACCTGAACCTAAAAAGCAGAATTTAACAGTTATAGTTTTTGCACCACCACCATCCCAAGAAGCTTGTCTTACCTAACCAACTTCAACATTGATGGTTGCGATAAGGCTTGGGCCAGCCACAGAAGTGACTGACATTTTGTTATCGTAAATAGTCTATATTTTAAAAATTTAAAGCCCATAAACTTAGATTTATGGGCTTTAAACTCTATGTTGCTTGCATTATTTCTAGACAAGCAACTTAAATGAATTATTGCTCTTGAGCTGCAAGCTGAGCTTCAAATTCTACAGTTGCAGGTTGACCTCCGGGGAAAACTCCGTTGGTGCCCAATGCATATGTTGCATTCATAATACCTGTACTAGGGTCAATGGTGGCATTAAACTGTGCTTCAACATTATCAAAACGAGGAGGGATTGAACCCATGCCCGTTGCAGCAACTTTGCAGCTACCATTAACTTGTGAAACCTCTATACTCTGTGCTTCAGCAAAAAATTCACCTGTCACACCAATAAAGGGTAGGGGGGCTTCAACAGTAATTGAGCCATTCAAAACACCAAAAACTATAACCCATTGAAGAAGTAATTGACGTAACCTTGGATCAACGTCAGGGTTATTTAAAAGTGCTTGGAAATGCCCACTTTGATCTATTATGTTTAGGGTGTTAATTACCTGAATAATGAAGATGCTAGTTTTGAAGTTATCGAGTAGTAGTTGACAAGCATCTGGAAAAGGTGGGCCAAAAACAGCTTTAACCATTTTGTCACCATCCATAATAAGGAAGCATTTATTTCCTTCACTATTCTCACCAGTACAATCTCCTTCCCATCTCTTAAATTCATTGCCTTCTGCAGGGATTGCCAGTAGGGTGATGGGAGTACCTTCTTTATAACGATTGTTTGGAGCATTGGGTTGAGGGTCAACAGTTACTTCTCCCTCACCTTCAACTTCAACCTTAAGTTCGTAGGTCTTAACAAACCTAGCAACAACTGATTTGTTACTATTCATAGTTAGCATGAAAACAGGATTGCTGCCTGAAGCATCTCCACTCCATGCATCAAATGCAGAGTCTGAATCAGGTACTGCTGTAAGTGTTACCTTAGTTCCTACAGGATAACCATTGGTAGGCATTGGAGGATCTACGTTTACAATTCCTGTACCGCTGCCAGAGGTATCAATGCTGAGCTTAAAGGTTTGTTGAGCGCAAGGGTTTCCTCCAACTCCCATAATACCATCTTGTGGTTTAGTTGGGTTACCTTTGGGTATGCCAGCTGCTCCACCATCACCGGGCAGGTTGGGTGGGATGCCATCATTGCCATCACCGCCATCACCAGCTTTACCACCACTTTGACCAATTTGACCACTGCCCTTAGATGTACCAGCATTAGCAGTAGCATCACCACCCTTACCGCCATTACCGCCCCGACCAGTAATAAGAAGAGTACAACCATTGTCTCCAGTACGACCCATGCCCCCATTAGCGGTGGCATTACCACCATTCCCGTCTGTGTTTGTGCCATCACCTGAAGCATTGCCACCTTTACCGCCTGTAGCAGTAGCGCTACCCCCATTTCCTCCATCAACTTTGGCACAATCAACGCAGTCAGCACCTTTACCACCTGTAGCAGTAGCATTACCACCATTTCCTGCATTAGCAGTTGACACAGCTCCTCTAGTAGCCCTAGCATTACCAGCCTCACCACCTGTAGCTTCAGCATTACCGCCATCAGCCCCATCGTTGGCATTGCAATCACCACCTGTAGCAGTAGCTTCACCACCATTGCCACCTGTAGCAGTAGCATCACCATCCGTGCCATTTGCATTAAAGCCTGCAGCTCCTTTACCTGCTATAGAGTCAGCTCTCCTTCCATTTCCTCCTGTTGCTTCTGTGGACTGGCAAGGTTGATCAGGCTTTGCAATGGCATCACCACCATTACCACCAGTTGCAATAGCATCACCACCATTGCCACCCTCAAAATTACCAGCAGGAGGCGGTGGGAAACCAATAGCACCTGTAAGTGTAGCCTCGCCACCAATTCCCCCTACTGCTTTAGCCTTACCACCATTACCACCAGTAGCTTTTTGGGGACAATCAGCTTTGCCACCTCTGCCAGCTATAGCTGTAGCAGTTCCACCATCACCACCATTACCACCTATTACATCAACTAAAGCTAAGCCTACAACATTGAAAGCAGTAACAAACTTAGCAGATTTACCACCGTTGCCACCTCTTGCATCAGCACTCCCACCTCTTTGTGCAGTAGTGCAATCATCTTTACCATCACCTCCAGTAGCTTTGGCATCGCCACCAAAACCACCATCGCCAATGTCTACAGTGGTTCGTGGTAATTGAAACTCTACTCCGCCACCAGCTGTAATTCTTAGGTTTCCTGATTTGCCACCGTGACCGCCCTTGGCTCGAGCTGTAGCTGGAGCCACTGATGTGTCAGTTTCATCACCACCATCACCACCATGACCGGTAATAAATGTGCTACCACAAATAATTAGTTTGCCAGTTATCAAGACTGTTATGGAAGTACCGTTTTCCCCGTTTTCTCCAGCTGCACCGTTATTTCCATCCAAACCAGTCAAAACAGCACCGGGACCAAATATATAATTGCCGGGCCTTAGTAAAACCACTCTATTACGACCCGCTACTGCTGCATTGAAGAAATTGTAACCGGGCGGTACTGGTGGTGGCGGACAGGTAAAGCCCGGTGGTGGTGGTGGTGGATTACCTAGAGCAACTACGTACACTGATGCAGTTGCAATTGACTTTCTATTGCTTGGATCACTTACACTCAGGCTAATATCGTAACGACCTATTGTGTTATAAACATGACTGGGACTAACTTCTGAAGATTGTGTACTATCGCCAAAGTCCCAAGAGTAGGTTAGGTCTTCGTTCTTGCTTTGAAAATCTTCAACAAGAGAAGGAAAGTCTACTGCTCGCCCAGCAACAGCTATTAAAGGTGGCAAGGGTGAAGTATCTGGTTCTATCCATACAGCAGGCCTTCTAGGGGTAGTTGTATCATCCTCAAATACCAAGCTTAAAGTAGCCATGCAGGTCTCATTTTCATTATCAGTTACAGTTAATTTAACATCATAGACTCCTGCTGCATTAAAAGTATGCATAGGATTCTGCTCAGTTGAACTGCCACCATCATCAAAATCCCAAGAATAAGTCACTGGACCACGATCAGGGTCAACACCCTTACCAAAGAACCTAACTTCAGCTGGAAAATCAGTACTGGCACTATCTGTTACTATATCTGAACTTGCAGAGCAAACAGGGGCAATGGTTCCTCCTTGTTGGGAAGCCAGCTGAGTATTGGCATTAAGTGGAACATCAAATTCCCACTCTTCTACTGTAGGATCTCTAATAATAACTTCTCCTGAACTTTCAATTTTTGCCTCAGTGTCAGTAGTACCTACATCAATGTCTCCAGTAGTTTCTATTATGATGTTTCCTGATTTATTTGGATTATTACATTCAGTATTAATCTCACCAGTAATAGCAATATCGCCTTTACCAAGCAGGCTTATAGTATCGCAGTCACTTTCTAGAGTACCAGCTACAACTATGTCTCCTGTTGCATTCAAAGTAGAATCACCTTCTAGAGTTACCTTAACGCCTTTAGGAATGTTGATGGAGTCAAAGTTATGGTCTCCTGCTGCTAAATTAGTATCTTGAGTAGGGTTAAACTGGTTACTTTGAATTGCAGGTGTGGCAGATACCTCACTTGACTCTGTTGATTCTCCATTAGAGTTTGTAGCAGTAACTACAAAATAATAAGTTGTTCCATTAGTCAGTCCTGATATGGTATGAGGCGAAGTAGCATTATCAACTTTTTGACTATTGGCTTTGTTTTGATAATTACTTTTGCTTACTCCTGCTTCAGAAGCTAGATAAATGGTGTACGAGGTAGCAGTATTAGCAGCATTCCAAGAAATAATTACCTGAGATTCTTGTGCTTGAATTGTTACATTAGTAGGGCTGTTAGGTGGATTAGATGGCCCACCTTTTTTAGATGTCTGACAAGCTGCCAGAAATAAACATAGTAAAAGGATTAGATATTTTAAAGTATTTAATCTTGAATTTTTAAACATTTTTTCCTCCAGAAATTTAGAAAGTAAAATCGCCGATTGTTTTACATCCCAGCCTTAACTCGAGATGACTAAGCACTTTTTCCCCAACGTATAGGATAGGCTAGCTAGCATAAAGAAAGTGTTAAAATGCTATCTAGAAAAGCTAAAAGCTCAAAAGAATTGACTACCAATTACTAGTTTATTAACTATATCTCCAACTATTGCCACTTTAGTTCACACAACAAAACTCAACCTTTATTTAAGTTCTGACAACTAGCAATTCTTCAAATGGTGTCAGAATTGGTAAAGTGAAGTTTTTTTCGTCAGTCAAGCAAAAACCCATCATTTCCTTCAGCGAACTTGAAATTAGTATTCAATCAGCATTATAAAATAAGATTAATCCTCTGACTTACCGTCACCAGACATAAGCACCAAGCGAGGCTTAAATACAGCTACAGCTTCCACTAAATCTGTTTGTAAAGCTAGTACTTCCTCTATATTCTTATAGGCCTGTGGTGCTTCATCCATGCCACCAGCCATCAATTCAATATCACGTTTTTTAAGCCAGCGCTCCCTATCGAGTTTAGGAATAGTGTTCTTAGCTTCAGTACGACTCATGACTCGGCCAGCTCCGTGGCTAGCACTATTAAGAGAATCTTGGTTACCCTTGCCTTGTACAATAAATGAGTTGTGTCCTTGCGAGCCCGGAATAATTCCTAGAGTACCTTCGTGTGCTGGTGTTGCTCCTTTGCGGTGCACAATCACATCTTTACCTTGCCATTTTTCAACCCAAGCAAAATTATGATGGTTCTCTATTTGAAATAAGGGTTCTACACCCAGTTGTTTAGCTACAGCTTTGTGAATACAGTGATGATTAGCTGAAGCAAAGCGACCTGCTAGGTTCATAGCTAACCAATATTCCTGCCCTGCTTCACTATCTAAAGAAAGCCAAGCTAGGTGCCTGAATTGTTTGGGCAACTCAGTGAATTTTTGGGCTAAGCTCGAGTACTGCTGAGCAATTTTAGCCCCCACCCCCCGACTACCTGAATGAGTCATTATGGTCAGATGCTGTCCTTCTTCAATGCCAAGCACTGCGGAACCCTGTGTGTCTATTTCTAAAATACCTGCATCAATAAAGTGATTGCCACTGCCACTAGTACCAAGTTGCGCCCAAGCCTTATCTTTTAAATTACGTAAAAGTTTGTTAGCATCCCAATCAGAGTCATCTAAAACATCATGGTTACGGCGGCCCGAGCGAGCAAATTCTGCACCTACACCAAAACGTGTTTCTTTACGCATAATATTCTTTAGGTTTTCTCGAGCACCCTCTGACTCAAAAACCTCAGTCGGGTTAATGGGTAATACACTAAGCATCATGCGACAAGCAATGTCTACACCAACCATAAAAGGAGCTACAGCATTTTCTAGTGCTACCACACCACCAATAGGAATTCCGTAGCCAACGTGTGCATCTGGCATTAGAGCACCCCCTACAGTAACTGGCAAGCGCATGGCATTCATTAACTGAAAAATGGCCTGCTTATCAATAATTTCCTCACCCCAAATGGGTGCAGTTATGGGCTCATCATGGATTTTTGTCTTTTCTTTAACTTGCTCGGCCAAAAAAGCCTGAGCTAGTTCTTGCATGGGATTGCCATCAACATCGTATTCTTCAGGATTTTGGCGGACATGCTCTAAAGTCTCAAGAACCTCTCCCCTATCCATTTCCTTAGGCAGTGCCTCGGCAGCTTGTTTAGCGATGCCAATAACAGGACCCGGTTTCCAACCATGTTTAATTAAGTGCTTACCTCGTATCATATTTGCTTTATAGAGTACTAGAAGGAAAGCAAATCTGCAACAAATAATAGGTGTAAGTGTTATGGATAAAATATAATTTGCTTTTTTATTTATCCCAAAAGCCACAAAGCAAAAACCTCTTGTGTAAAGAGGTTTTTGCTTTATTAGTTATGTGTTTTGCTAGCCTTATTATAGATTTAGCAAAGTTAAGGTGAACAATTTCCTTGTGATCCGTATTGTGATAGATGTACTCCTCGTCCTATAAGAGCGTTAATATTATTTATATCATCTGATCCTGCAGATAAGTCTAAGCAGTTTCGATTTATATCTAAGAAATCTCCAAAGGCAAGCCCACTATTATTCGCAAGAGCTTGAATATCACTTATATTATTTTCAGCAAGGAAAAGCGTTTGCAAATTAGTCAGCCCTTGTAGTGAGCTTACATCACTTATAGTATTGAAATCGAGCACAAGCTTTTGCAAATTAATAAGTCCTTGTAGTGGGCTTATATCGCTTATATTATTGAGGTGTAGGAAAAGCGTTTGCAAATTAGTCAGCCCTTGTAGTGGGCTTATATCGCTTATGCTATTCCCATGGAGGTCAAGCTCATGTAAATTAGTCAGTCCTTGTAATGGACTTATATCGCTTATATTATTGAGGTGTAGGAAAAGCGTTTGCAAATTAGTCAGCCCTTGTAGTGGGCTTATATCGCTTATGCTATTCCCATGGAGGTCAAGCTCTTGCAAGTTAGTCAGTCCTTGTAGTGGGCTTATATCACTTATATTATTGGAGTTGAGGGAAAGCGTTTGCAAGTTAGTAAGTCCTTGTAGTGAACTTATATCGCTTATATTATTGAAGGTGAGGTCAAGCTCTTGCAAATTAGTAAGTCCTTTTAGTGGGCTTATATCGCTTATATTATTGAAGGTGAGGGAAAGCGCCTGTAAATTAGTAGCATACTGTAATCCTTCAAGCTGATTAGTGGAGTAATCGTTTATAGTAAGGGATGTAAGCATCTTTAAATCATCACAAGTTAAATTTCCAGTTGGCTTACCTATAGCAGATCTAATCGCAGCTTCAAGGTTGCTACTTGGAAGGCTTACTAAGCATTCTTTTTGCCAAAACCCACCACCATAATCCCATTTACCAGCAGCAACTCGAGCCCTCTCATTAGTATCAATGTTTGCAGTAAAAACCCTTTGGTGACCAGTAGTAAAGCTATCAAAAATATAGTATAGATGTCCAGATAAATTCTTTCCCTAAAGTAGGGAAAATAATGCCATGATAATCCCAATAATAACCCAAAGGAGATTGATCATGGCAAATAATGATAACAAACAAAAACTAGAAGAACTAAAAATACTACGTCGTCGGTATAAAAAGGGAAACAATGCTGATGCCTTACTACGCACTCAAGCCCTTATAGCTCTGTACTCAGGCAAAGATATTAAGCTTGTAGCAGAGATGTTTGGCGTTTCAGTAAAAACAGTAAGAAACTGGCGAAAAAAGTTTGAAAAATCGCTTAGTTTAGAAGATGAACAAAGAACTGGTAGACAACCTAAACTTTCTAAAGAGCAACTGGAGCTAATCAAGAAGGTAATCACAGAGTTTAATCAACAAGTTTGGATTGCTAGAAAGGTCTTTATCCTTATCGAAAGCCTTTTTGGAATATGTTTTTCAGTAAAGTATCTACCAGAGCTTCTAAGGAAACTAGGATTAAGTTTTAATAAAGCAGTACATTTGTTGTATAGAAAGAATGAAGAGAAGAGGCGAAAGTGGATACAAGAAACACTACCAAAGCTGTACGAAGACCAGATAAAAGCAGGGTGGAGGATATTTTACCAAGATGAAGTAGGGTTCCAAACGCAGGGGACACTAACGAGCACATGGGGGCTGGTAGGAGAAAAAGTAGAGATCAAGAACTATGGCAGACATGGAAGAGTGAACTTGATAGGGGCATTAGAGTTAGGGACAGGAGAGTTCCATGGGGTGCTAACAAAGTTTAAGGTAAATGCGCAGAGGTTTAGAAGGTTTATCTGTCATATGAAAAGGGAGATGAGGGAAGCAAAAATAATGCTTATATGTGACAATGCACCATTTCACAGGGCAAAGTGGTTACAAGAGTGGGCAAAGAGGAACTCAAAATGGTTGAGGTTAGAATTTCTACCAGGATATTCACCAGACTTCAATCCAATAGAACGTTTATGGAAGTACATAAAGAAGGAATACATACACAATAAATGCTGGGGAACGCAAGCAGACCTAAAGAAGCATTTAGAGGTGGTGGTACAGGAGATACCAATGAAAGTAGAGGAAACCAAGGGAGTAATGAAGAAAGAGATAAAAAGGTTGAGGGAGGCATTTGAGTTTTATAAAACACCAGTGCCAGAAGAGCTAATGATTTGAGTAGTGGTTTAGGGGGAAAGTAAGCAAGTTTGGCATAAGTTTATAGTTCATTTAGCAAAGAAGATTACATTGGGCAGTAGGTATTTTATTGCTTAAAAAGCATTGATTTTTGGTAGTTTTTCCTATTTTCTTCCTCTTTTGGAAAAAAGGGAAAAGATTTTTCTGGGTAACTATAATTACCACTAGATTGCATATGAGCTTTTTTAATTGATTTGCTAGTAAGCTCATTAGCAATCTCATTAGTATCCCTGTTTTTGATCTTAACTTTGCGCTCTGTACCTTCTATTTCTAAGAACATTACATACTTACCATCATCACTAGCACTAGGATATCTCACCTCATTACCACTTGTAAAAACTCTAATGTAAGTATTATTCATAACATCATAAAGAAAAATACGCCGTTTACCACCACCTATATCCCTTATTAAAGCAATGTATTTACCATTACTAGTTATACTAGGTTGCCTTTGATCTTTTGCATTCGCATTTCCTAGTGTACTCTTAGCACAACTTTGTGTGGCTGAATCATAGTCACAGATTTGAACTTTTATTCTACCATTTCTAGCAGGCCCAGCCCACACTATCTTGGTTCCATCTGCTGTTACTGAAACATCAAGCTCATCTCTATCATTAGTGTTACTAAGATTAAGCATTGGTTTTCCATCATCAAAAACATAAATGTCAAAGAAACCATTCGCAGGATTTTTAATGCTAGCAACAACAAGACTACCGCTACTATTCACTGCTAAAGACTGCACTTCATCTACTGAACTGTAGATATGTGTTTTACCACCAATAGCCTGATTATGTATCCATATTTGATAGGTATTTCCATCAGTTCTATAGTAAGCAGCAATCCCACTTCCTGTAGGCAGAGTATCTTGAGTAGTCAAGTTACTAGTTTCTTCAAATAAATTTTCTTCTAAATCAAGAAGGTTTATATTTATTTCTTCTTTACTTAAGTCTTCACCCTCAAGCTCAGTAAATGAAGTAATCTTTGCTGCTACAGCATTAGTTAAGTCTTCACCACTGTAGAGTGCAGGCTCTGATTCTAAATCAGGCTTAGGGATTGAGGTCTCACCTGCTTGTTTGCAAGCAGCAAGGATAATTAGGCTTAGTAATAAACTACTTAAACAAAAAGCTACTTTACACTTAGAAAATATTACTTTGAGCATTTTAAACTTCCTTTCATAACCATTGTTCTTAATGACTCGAGTACGTACTCACTTAAACAGCTTAAGATTTGGGGCGTGGCACAAGCGTGGTACGGATTGGATTAATTGTCTAGGAAGAGAAAAGCACCTAGCTCTCCCCTATTATGCTTTTAAACCCTCACTCAACTATAGCCTTCAAACGGTAGTCCCAACTGAAGGGAAAAATATTGTCTGCTTGAGAGCCTTCAATAATTGTTAGGTAGTAAATACCAGCTACTTTGGCTTTTGTTCTTAAGCGGTACCCAAAACGCTCTATGACCTCGAAGTCAACATCTTCTTCATGAATATCAGGAGAGACCATACGATGACAGCTGGTTGGAAGGGCATCAGCGTAGAGCACACCGTTTGGACCCGTGAGGATAAACTTGGGGCACTCCTCGAGACCAAGAGACTCTAATTCAAAGGTCAAGGTTTGATTCTCAGCGACATCAATCTTGAAAACATCGGGGTTGCTTTGGTTGGCTCGAGCCTCGATAGAAACCCCCACAGTTATTGCAGTAGCTTGAGCAGGAGTGTCATTCGGTTCAAGGGCATCATCAGGCCTTCTGTTACAAGAAGAAAGTAAGATTAAGCTAAAAATTAAGACTAAAAAAAGTTGGTTTGACACCGAGTAACTCCTTTTCAAAACATAGTTTACTTCCAAATGGTGAAACTTTACCTTAGAATTTGCTTGCCAAGATAAATGTATAATGATTCATTCCATGCTATTTTTCATCGTCCCCACCCTCAAAAAGAAGCTAAGCGGTATCAAGTTCGTGATGCACGAAGGTTTCTTGAACAGGCAGGTGTAACTTATGAATAAAATGACTTATAAAGGGTACACAGCGCACATTGAGTATAGTGAAGAAGATCGTTGCTTTATTGGTCATATTGCAGGTATTCAGGATATAGTTGGTTTTCATGGTGAATCGGTAACTGAGTTGCAAACTGCTTTGGAAGAAGCAGTTAATGATTATTTGGAAACCTGTAAGCGTTTGGATAGACCACCACAAAAAGCCTACTCTGGAAATCTAATGCTACGCATTCCGCCAGAGGTACATGCAGCAGTGGCCAAAGCAGCAGAGGTAAGTGGGCAAAGCATCAATCAGTGGGCAACAAACACGTTTACTAAGGAAACAAGATTGTAGAGGCACTGCCCCAAATTAAGAACCCTTAAGATCATCTTGTAAACATTCCTCAAGTACCCTCGAGCTTTGCCCCTAAGCGAAGTTTATACCTTCATTTCATGGGCTAATTGTTTTACTTTCTTGGGTCTACTAGTAAGATTTAGTAATTTAGCTTGTGAGCAATAGAATTCTTGTTTATAGCAAAGCTCACCAAAGGTTAGTTTTTCTTAGCGATTGGGTAAGCCTTAAAACAGCAAGCTCATAAGCTTCTTTTAAACTTTCACGCTCGAGTGCTAACCAAGCTTCTACATTCAAACTATTGTCGCAAAATCCTTTTAAAAACTCGCCCCTATAAAGCTTTATAGCAGTTTGCCAATCTTTATTAATTATTGCTTCTCGAAAGCTTTTGACATCACTAATTGCTAGAAAACGTAGTTGATCGTTTTCTACTTCCAGAGTGTTAGCCAAAGGTGTTTTGCGTAACCGCTTAAGTAGGCTACGCAAATTTACCCTAGCTTTTTTTGTGGTAGAGTCAGGATAAAATAATTCTAGTAGTTCTGCTCGAGAAACCCAAGTGCTTCTATAGACCAAATAAAAAGTTAGTAAATAAGGTTTGTGAAGGGCAATATTTTGCCAAGTACTTCCGTAACAAACCTGTGGTGATCCTAGCAACCTTATTTTTATATCCATAGTAAATTCTCTAGCTTCTAGCTACTAATTTGAATCCCTACAAAACTCACAATTTATACCTAGGTGCTTAATTATACTTATGACTCGAGCATAGTAACTCTATGAAGGCAAAACTTCATATCTTCACGTTCGAGGATTACTGTCTTATTAGTAGTTATGTCTTGGAAAAGGATTGATCTAGCGAAGGATAGTTGCTTGGCATTAGGATCAGTTCTAGCATTCCGATCAGAAGTAAACAACTTGAAGAGATACTTACCTTCTGGCAACAATAATCTCACTCTATTGTCTATTGATTGTAAAGCTATACGACTGCCCCTATTATTATCAACTATGCCCTTGCTATTAGAAAACTGAAAGAACAGCTCTTGTTTGGGGTTTTCTTTCGAAAAGACTCCTAGCCAAGCTTTATCAACGCCTATTGTACTGTCGTCATCATTTAGTACACCTAGAGTTCTTAGATCAATATCTAAATTTATGTCTACTTCAAAAATCCCATCTGGTAAAGATGGATTTGAACTTTGTGAACAGGCTGTCAAAACTAGTAAAAGGCTTAGGATTCCTAAGTATCTAAGGCGGAAAATTATATCTTTCATCTTTAAAACCTCCATGTTTTATGAATGACTTTTAAGTTTGCCTACAGCTATTTTGTAAGCTATAGAGTTATTAAGGGATTTTTTGAATTTTCTTGCTTTATTTTAAAAAAAGTACTCAACAACGTTGTAGCTGACCCATAACGCAAATTGTCTTCTGAAGCTATGCTTGGGTTTTCTTTTATTTGTTGAGCTAACTGAAGGGTTTCTATCAAGGGGATAACATCTAGCTCCCTTTTTAACTCTATTTCAAAGTTCCTAAAGACCTTTAGCGCCTGCTGACGTTTCCCAGCAAGATAAGCACAGCTCATATAAGTTTGTACCATTTCCTCATTGAGAGGGCTTTCTGACAAGGTTACAGCTAGCAATTGAGCAGCTTCTTCAAAGAGTTTATTTTTTTCTAGGGCTCGAGCATAGTTCAAAACAGCAAGCTCATAGGCTTCTTTAAAACTCTCGCGCTCGAGTGCTAGCCAAGTCTCCACATCAAGGCTAGTGTCACAAAAACCCTTTAAGAATTCACCCCTATACAGCTCTATAGCAGTTTGCCAATCTCTATTGCTAATTGCTTCCTGAAAGCTTTTGACATCACTAGCTGCTAAAAAGCGTAATTGGTCATTTTCTACTTCCAAATTGCTAGCCAAGGGTGTTTTACGTAACCGTTTAAGTAAACTGCGCAAGTTCACCCTAGCTTTTTCTGTAGTAGAGTCAGGGTAGAATAGGTCTAGTAGTTCTGCTCGAGAGACCCAAGTGTTCTTATAGACCAGATAGAAAATTAGTAAGTAAGGTTTGTGAAGAGCTACATTTTGCCAAGCGTTTCCATAGCAAACCTTTGGTGCTCCTATTAGTCTCATTTTTACATTCATTTGAGCTGTTTCCCATTTCCTATAAGTTCTTAAGAAACTAAGGACGAATGTACTTCCTTACAAAAAATAAGTTTTCTGACTCGTCTAGAGAACCCACTACCACCACGCTATCATTATTGTCTATTTCATCTTCTTCAGGCGGTATATTGAGTGGTATGTCTGTAAAGGGTATTGGATCTGTTGTTACTTCTTCATTACCTGCTTGGTTTACCCCATCTGCTTGATTTACTCCTTGACAGCCCACTAAGATAGTAGAAACTAGGAAAACAGCTAATATAAATCTTACCCACAATTTGAACATTTTTAACCCTTCTTTACTTTGGGAATTTTAGAGTGTGCACTCCCTAATTTTCCTTACAATACTTTTTAAACTACAGCTTGTCACCTTAAACGGAACCCTGTTTCCACAATCCCATTTCTTGGTTCTAAAACCTATAAATTAAAAAGATGATCTGTTCTTTTCAGAAATAACTAATGCTATTTCTTTATACTAATTAGTTTAAAACTAAACAGCAATTTTATCGCAAATAAAATGTAACCAAAACCGCAATTTTTACACTAAATTTGCTATGATTAAAACATGGAAAAGAAGATGGGTCAGTTTTTGCTACACATTAACTTGTTAGGCAATCCAGAGGTAAGGTTTGAAAATGTTCACACATTACAACTGCCAAAGAAAACATTAGCCCTATTAATATATTTAACTATAGAAAAACGAATGGTGGAACGCTCTAAGTTAATACTGTTATTTTGGAGTGATTTAACAGACGAATCTGCTAGTAGTAGTTTGCGTACAGGATTGTCAAGGCTCAGGAAAGCTTTAGGAGATTATGTACAATCTACAAGACAAGCGCTAGGTCTTAATTGGGAAAAACCAATTTTAGTAGATGCCTTTGAGCTAGATGCAGCTTTGCACAACGAGCCTATTGATTTTAAGAAATTGGATGCAGCTATAGCTCTTTACAGAGATGATTTCCTAGCAGGTTTTGAACTCAAAGATGCTCCTGAATTTAATTCTTGGTGTTCTGAGCAACAGGAACACTTCCAGAAACTTGCTTTTAAAGCCTTTAATAAACTAATTGAAGATTCTGGAAAGAAGAAAGACTATGATCGTGCTGTACAATATGCACGGCAAATGCTCAATCTAGATGAGTGGCACGAAGAATCACATTATAAACTTATTTACCTTTACGGCCTTCAGGGAAACCGTACTGCAGCTTTAAAGCAATATGAAAAGTGTAAAGAGTTACTAGCAAAAACTCTAGAAATTAAACCAAGCGAGGCAATAGAAAGTTTAGTTGCTAAAATTAAATTAGGAGAGCTAGAACAACCTAATAAGCCTTTGTTATTAGATAGCAGTTTGCAAATTTCCTCTAAAGATCTTATGCTCCCTGACTTTCTAAAAGAGGAAGCGCTTACAGTAAAACAAGAATTATTTTTTGGACGAGCAGAAGAGCTAAGCCACTTGGCGAATTTGTTAGAAAGTGTTTATGCTGGCAAGGGGCAAGTACAGTTTGTATTAGGTAGTGCAGGTCAAGGAAAATCATACTTATTAAGAAAGTTTGCTAATGAAGCACAAAAAGCCTATCCAGATTTGTTAGTGTTGACGGGCTATTGTAATCAACAAGTAGGAATGGGTGATCCTTATTTACCTTTTAGGCACATCTTGCTATTACTTTTAGGTGATGTTGAGGCTGAGTGGCGTGGAGGGTTGATAAGTACAGACCATGCAAAACTTTTGTGGCAGGCAATGGAAGACATAGTACCACAGGTGGCAAAACATGCACCTGATCTAATCAGTAGCTTTTTAACGGGAACACCATTAATTGAGAGATTAGTGTTAGCAGGTTTAGACAAAAAGCCTTGGTTTGAAGAGATTTCAGATTTAGCTAGTGAAAAACCTTTAGTAACATTAGGGCAAACTAGAATCATTTCTTTATACACTACTGCCTTACAAGCTATTGCAAAGATTAGACCTATTTTACTTATTTTAGAGGATTTGCACTGGGTAGACGCCTCTTCAGCAGAATTATTTAATCACTTGAGTAGGCAATTACCAAAAAGTCGTATTTTACTAATTGGAAGTTATAGGCCAAGCCATATGCTAGCAAATGATTCACAGCACCCTATCTTAGAAGTAAATAGAGAGTTACATCTTCTCTACGGAGATATAGAGATTGATTTAGAGCAGCAGAGTGTAGAGAATGAGCGTGAGTTTGTGAATGCTTATCTTGATAGTGAACCAAACGGACTAGATAAAAATTTTAGGGAGACTTTCTTTAAGCATACTCAAGGACACGCATTATTTACTGCAGAGCTTTTGAGTACTTTGAAAGATAGAGAAGATCTTTATCAGGAAGAAGGTCAATGGTTTGCTAAAGATGATATAGATTGGCAAGCTTTGCCAGCTAAAATAGAAGGGGTTATAGAAGTGCGGATGGGTCGCTTGCTTAATGAACAACGTGAATTACTAAGTGTTGCTAGTGTCCAAGGTGAGGCATTTATAGGTGAAGCAATAGCCCAAGTGCAGAAGCAAAATGAGCGGGATGTTATTCGTACTCTGAGTAGTGAAATAGATAAAAGGCACCGTTTAGTACAATCACAACGAGTAGAACGTCTTAACAAACAAAGGTTATCTCATTATCGTTTTGGTACTCTCCCCCTTAACTGCGGATAAATAAGTCAAAACAAGAAAAAGGAGGAGTATATGGGTTAGACAATAGTTATGCAATTAATTAGACTGTTGTCAGTAAGCTTTTTGTTCTCATTTACAAGCTTTATCTCATATACTCCTGTAACAAACGATGTTAATGATACTGGTGAGCACACCACTAGTGCAAGCGTGTTATCTGATGAACTCAACCCAAGCATAAAACCTTTAATAACGCCATATTCACCACTTATTTTCTACCAAGTGATTTTCCACTGTCTGTTTGTTGAAATTAGATTGCTGAGTAGGTCAAATGGCTGTCGGAAGAGCAAACGCAAAAGTAACAAAGAGATACCAAAACCAGATACTAAACAACAACAAGAACTAACAGAAGAAGAGAAACTGAAGAAAGCACCTACTAAAGCACCTAGTTGTATGGGTTGTGAAGAAGAAGCAGGAGCTGCAGAAACTCCGAAAAGGCCAACGAAAATGAAGGAAAGTAGGGGAAGACCAAGACAAATAGATACTACCAACCACTATTGCCCTAATGAAGGCTGTGAATACTATGGGTGGCTAAACCTAGCAAACATAATAGCTAATGGACGACCAAATAGGGGAAAAGCAAGACAATTGAAGTGTAAAGCCTGTAATAGGTGCTTTATGGAAACACAAGGAACGATATTTTATCGAAAAAAGACAAGTGCTAAGACTATATGGCAGGTGATAACAGCTTTAGCAGAAGGAGTAGGGTTACAGGCAGCATCACGAATATTTAAAGTTAAGGTAGAAACAATCAGTAGATGGTTGGAAGAAGCCTCAAAACATGCAGAGGCAGTGAATAATTACTTACTGAATGATTTAGAATTAAAACAGGTGCAACTTGATGAATTGTGGAGTTTAGTAGGAAGTAAGGAAGCAGGAGAGACACGAAGTGCAAGAGCAAGGTGGGTATGGTGTGCATTTGATGCAGAGCATAAGTTGTGGCTGAATTTCGTAGTAGGAGATAGAAGTGAAGGGAATGCCCAACTACTAATACATGGTCTAACACTAATACTAGCACCAGAATGCATACCATTATTTACTAGTGATGGTTTAGATGCATATGCAAGTGCATTATTGAGGCACTATGGAGAATGGATAAAGATAGCTAGGAAACATAAAAAAGGTAGATCACCAAAACCAAGATTTTGTGCTGTAGCAGGATTGAGATATGCCCAAGTGGTGAAGAAACGTATAGGAAGGAGAATGGTAAGTGTAAAACAGAGGGTAGTGTATGGTACGAAAGAGGCAATTGAGAGGGCATTAGCAGTAAGTGTAGGGAACGTAATAAACACAGCTTACATAGAAAGATTCAACTTAAGTTTGAGGCAGCATGTAGCAGCATTAGGAAGGAAAGTGCAGAGTTTGGCAAAGAGAGAAAAAGGGCTAATTGCAGAATTAGCATTGTTTCAGCTATACTACAACTTTTGCTTACCACACAGCAGTTTACGAAAAGAGCTAACAACAGGAGGGAATCGGAAATGGGAAAAGCAAACGCCTGGAATGTCAGCAGGATTAACAAGTAAGGTATGGAGTTTGGAGGAGGTGCTGATGAAGCCAGTCCCACCTTGGAGACAGCAAGGGTGGTTAGGCTAAATAAAAGCAAGGGTGTTTAAATCAAGGGTAAGTTGTAGATGAATTTAGTAAAGGGTGGGAAAAGTGTTGAATAACTGGGGGAATTATAGTATCAACAAAGCTATAAGTTCGAGAAATCCACTTTAGAGTAATGATTATTTTAGTAGTCTATATTATTTACTTGCTTTCATTACACTACTTTCTCCAATTTATTTATCCGCAGTTGTTGGGAACACCATCATCGTTTTCGACATAATCTTTTTCAGAGATATGTGTATAACAATCTAGCAGAAACTGAGCGAACTTATTTACATGAAGACATAGCCCTAACACTAGAGGCAATGTATGGAGAAAGAGCTAAAAACATAGCACCACAATTAGCTTGGCACTTTGAGCAAGCTGGCAATGTGGAAAAGACTTTTGAGTATTTACTATTAGCTGGACAGCAAGCACAAGTGTTAGGCTCTAACAAAGAAGCTCTTGTTCACTTTGAGCGGGGTTTAACTATTATTAATCAACTTCCTGTTACTACAGAATTCCTAAGGGTAGAATTAAACCTTCAAGCTGGCTTGGGTACAGCTCTTTTAACTGTTGAAGGGCTTAAGTCTGCACGAATGCAAACTGCTTTAGAGCGTGCTCTAGAACTATGTCACCAAATTGGTGGAACAGATAACGAACTTATGGCTATTTACGCAGGTCTAGCATCAGGTTCTTCTATTAACAATGATTTACCACTTCAGACTTGCCTAGATTGGTTAGAAAAGTTCAGAGAAATAGCCGCCCAGCAAAAAGATTTAACACATTTAGCGGCGGCAGAATCTTTTATAGCATTAATTTATGCTTACATTGGCAATCATGATAAAGCTCTAGAAATGGGTCGTTCAATTCTTATTTACAGCATTATGGATCAAGATAAACATGAAAATATGATTCGCCATTATACTATTGACACACGTGTGTTGCTAAGGCCAACTCTATGTTGGGCACTTTATCCTAAAGGTAAATTAAAGGAAATGAAAACACTGCTAGGTAAAGAGCCTTTACCTAATTTTCAACATGTAGCAAGTAAAGCAATTTTTTTAACTGCTAGCCTTTACAGCTATCAATATCTTAGCGACTTTACTAGTTTAAAATCTGCCTCTGAAGAGCTTTTAAAACTAGCAGAGGAATATGGTATGCCTGCTTGGAAAACAATGGGGCTTGTTTTTCATGGCTGGACTATATCACAATTAGGGGAAGTAGAAGCAGGTATTGCTGAAATGCAACAAGGCATAGATATTACTAAAATGTCAGGGTGCATTATGTTTGGTTCATTACTATTCGCTATGTCAGCTGAAGGTATTTGGCTAATGGGCAGACACCATGATGCCTTAGACATGCTGGAAGAAGGCTTTACTTATAGCAAGAGAAAGGGCGAGTTTTGTTATTTGTCCCAGCTAAACTGTATAAAAGGTGAATGGCTGCAAAAACTAGGGGCAAAAGCTGCTGAGGTTGAATTCTGTTTTAGGGAAGCTATAAATGTGGCTAAAGAGCAAGAGGCTCCTCTGCTCGAGCTACAAGCAAGTCTATCCCTAGCAAAGTATTGGCAAGCTAATAACCAAAAAGAAGAAGCACATTCATTACTTAAAGAACTGCTAGATAGAGTTACTCCTATAATAGATATTGATCTTATCCCTGAATATGCAGAGGCACAAGAAATCCTCGCATTGCAAGCCTAGAAAGCTGGTAGTCCTATACAAATAATGATGTATTGAACCTTGTCCCTATTAAGCTATTACTTCATCATTATATGAAGTACACTACCCTCGAGCTAATGGTGGTCACATCTTAATTTTCATGAAGTATAACACTATGTATGATAGATTATTAGTGTGATTTTCAAAAACGCTTGGTTTAACCGTTTTGCCAAGCGTGAGAAAATTAGTGATGAAACTCTAAAGGACGCAATTGATAGAGCTGATAAAGGCCTTATTGATGCTGACCTTGGTGGTAGCGTGATTAAGCAACGCATTGCACGTCCTAATGAGGGAAAGTCAGGCGGTTATAGGACAATCATTGTGTTTAAGAAGGCTGATAAAGCATTTTTTGTTTTTGGATTTGCTAAAAATGAGCAGGAAAATATAAGCAAGAGCGACAAAGATAATTTTAAGAAGCTGGCTAAAGGATTACTAGAACTGACTAGTGAGCAAATTGAGGAATTAGTTAAAACTGGAGAGCTGGTGGAGGTTGAACCATGAATAAAGCACGACAATATAAGTCAGAGGCTTCTGCAGCTATACACGAGACTGCAAACTCTTTATATCGAATAGGTGCTATAGATAAGAAGACCATGCGTAGTTTTGACGAAACGTGTCTCGAGCCAATTATAGAGATGGGACCAGAAGCCATAAGAGATTTGCGTATGCGTGAGCATGTTTCACAACCTGTCTTTGCTATATATCTTAATGTGTCCAAAAATCTTGTGTCTGATTGGGAGCGTGGTGTTAAGAAACCTAGTGGACCTGCTTTACGTTTACTAAACATTGTGCAAAAGCATGGCCTTGATACTTTAGCGTGAGTAAATTTTGTAACCCATATAAGTTGGAAAATCCTTAGTGATAAGCTAAAAGAGATATGGCTTAATACAGCACAACTTGCTGAAAGAATTGGATTACCTGCGAATAGTACTTATAAAATCTTAAGCGGAATCCCCTCTTCACACTTGATTTATAGAGGGTTCCGCTTAAATAGATAAATTAATTAAAAAGCTCTATAATAAATTATTATGGCTAAGATGCTAAAGAGAAAAAAATGCTTTCGCTTACCTGAACCTGTAGAAGTAATAATTATTATGCATTTACTTATACATGGAGAGACATACCCCTGTCAGCTTCATAAAGAGCTAGGGGTAAGTAAAGGTCGTGCTAGCGAGGCACTCAAGCGTTTGACAGATGAGCTTGGTTACCTAGAACGGCGTAGTTCAGCAGATAATTCAAGGCGCTACTATAGCATTAAACCTATATTTAAGAGTAGGCTTATGGAAAGAGCACGTGAAGGTGCTGTATCCTTTGCTCTTAAGGAAATAGGTGATGAAACTCAGGCTATCGAAAACTTTGAGAAGTCTAAGCAAGCAATAAAAAATGAAGTAGCTCTTCGTGCTCTTAAACCACTTGGCTTAAAACTATTTCGCCCCCTTTTAAACTCTTATTATCGTGACAAAACTCCTTATACAAGGCAAAAACTGGTCGAACTTTTTGGAAGCGGTGTTTACGACTACTTCCAAGAGTGGAGGAAGTATGATTTTCTTGTCTTTAACTTAGATGATGATACAGTAACTTTAAACTCAAAAGGTGTAGAATTCTTTTGCGACCTACTCGAGCAAGCTTATAGCATGAGCAATACTAAACAAGAAATTTCAACAAGTCACTTACTAGTTTTCCTTATTAGGAAAGTTTTTGCCCTTACTTAAACTTTAAAATGAACAAATGAAACATAACCCTCTGACTTACTTCGCACAGCTCATAACACCAAGGCGAGATAAAGCCTACATTGACATGATGGTGAGTGATTTTGAGAAGCTAAGTGATGATTTAAAAAGACCTTGGCAATGGTCATGGTCAGCTGTCAAGTTGGCTTGGCGTACTCGTATTGAGTTTATTCAAGAAAAGAACTGGCTTCTCTTTTTCCTTACACCTAAACGAGCAAGCAAGGTCTTAATTATCCTTTTGCTACTTCCTCTTTTTATTAACGTTGCTTCTATAGCAAAGTCTCGGCGTACTGCTCATGCAATAGAATTAGAGCGTCAAGCAGCTAAATTAGAGCATTTAGAGAACGAGGCAATGAACGCTATTTTTGTTGAAGCTGATAAATGCAAAACAGAACAACCTCGTGACTATAATTGTATTTTTCAAACCTTAGGAAATATTTCTGAAGGCACGCTAGGAAGACTTAATTCATTTGCAAGAGAAAGATATAAAGCCCTTATAACTTATGCTGAAAACTATCAGCAAAATATCAGTATAGAAAATACTGCAGTAAAGAATGTTCTTTTAAGCTATTTGGGAATGGAAACGGGTGAATTAATAACTGTTGGGCATCTTTTGGAAGTTGAGGAAATAACCTTAAAATCGCGAGAAGAGGTTGATGGTTTTATCAAGTTACCTATAGCTAGATTAAGTAACTTAAAAAAACTTATTCTCAAGAATGTCCAAGTTAATGATTTAAGTTTTCTGGCTGAGCTAAGTAATCTAGAACATCTTATTCTTATGAATATGAATAACCGAATTAATGATTTAGCTCCTCTAGCTAAATTAAACCACTTACAAACACTTTATCTTAGTGGTATACAAATTAGTGACTTAAGCCCTTTAGTTGAATTGAGTAGCTTACAAACACTTGTTCTTAATAGATCTAAAATCAGAGATGTAAGCCCCCTAGCCGAATTAAGTAGCTTACATACACTTTGTTTAGGTAGTACACAAGTCAGAGATATAAGTCCTCTAGTCAGTTTGAGTAATTTACAAGTACTTAATCTTAACAGTACTCAAGTCAATGATGTAAGCCCTTTAACTAAATTGGATAACCTACAAAGACTTTTCCTGAGCAATACGCAAGTTAGTGATTTAACCCCTTTAGGTAAATTAAACAACTTAGAAGAACTTTTCCTTAAGCGTACCCTAATTAGTGATGTAAGCAGCCTAGCTAAATTAGATAACTTACAAATACTTAATCTTAACAAGACTCAAGTCAATGATGTAAGGCCTTTAGCTGAATTGGGTACTTTGCAAGAACTCTATCTAGAAGAAGTTACAGCCAATGATATAAGCTCATTAGCAAGATTAAATAATTTGCGACTAATTTCCCTTAAGGGTACTAGAGTTAATGATCTAAATTCCCTAGCTAAACTTAATAGCTTAGAGACACTTTCTCTTGGCAATACTCGAGTTAATGATGTGAGTTCCCTAGCTGGGCTAAATAATTTGCAAATACTTTACCTAAGTGGTATTGAAGTTAGTGATATCAGTTCTCTAGCTACACTTGGTAACTTAGAGGTTTTTTCTATTAGTAATAATACGTTGGAAGGACTTCATCTTATTGATGCCAGAATCAGTAACCTAGACTCTTCGGGAAAGCTTCAAAACTTGCATGCCGTGCAATACTGATTCAACGTAAATATTTTTCCTAAAGGTAGCCAGTAAGTCATTAGCTAGTATAATAAAGCCCTACTGACTACTAACTATTGGCTTCTAGCTACTAACTTGGAATTGCAACAAAGACTCACAAATAATTTATCTATGTGCCTAATTATGTGACCTCTTGCTATAATCTAAACAATATTGCAAACTTAGATTATACATGGTTACAGAAGATATAATTATAAATGCGCTTCGCACAGTAAATGATCCCGAATTACATAAGGATCTAGTAAGCCTTGGCATGGTAGAAAAAGTTGTTATAACTGATGATGATGTTCACTTAGATATAAAACTGACTACCCCTGCTTGCCCTTTAAAAGGCAAAATAGAAGGGGATATACGAACTGCCTTGGGTAAACTAGAAGGCATCAAGAATATCCAAATTAACTTTACAGCACAGGTTAGGGGTGCTGAGCAAGCAGAATTACCCGGCGTTAAGAACATAATAGCAGTAGGTTCAGGTAAAGGAGGTGTGGGCAAATCTACAGTTGCAACTAATCTAGCAGTTAGCTTAGCTCTCGAGGGTGCTGAAGTTGGCTTATTAGATGCTGATATTTATGGTCCTAGTCAAGCAAAAATGTTTAAAGTAGAAGGCAAGCGCCTGCTAGCTGATGATGAAAAGAAAATTCTACCTTTAAAGAACTATGGTGTTAAGGTAATTTCTATTGCCAATTTAGTGGAAGAAGAACAGGCTTTAACATGGCGTGGGCCAATGTTACATGGCACACTTACGCAACTTCTAAAGCAGGTTTTGTGGGGAACTCTTGACTATTTAATAGTTGATTTGCCTCCCGGAACTGGCGATGTGCAACTCTCACTTTCACAGTTGGTGTCTGTAACTGGTGCTATATTGGTAACTACACCACAAGCAGTAGCTTTGGCTGATGTTAAACGTTCCTATACTATGTTTCGCAAAACTAATGTACCTTTGCTTGGTATTATCGAGAACATGTCTTACTATCAATTGCCAGATGGTACTCAGGACCACATTTTTGGTCAGGGGAATACAGCAGCCTTTGCCGAGAAGGAACGGCTTGTGTTGCTCGAGCAAATACCAATAACAAGCAAGCTACGTGAAAGTGGTGATGAAGGCAAACCAATAGTTGCTGCTGAACCTAATAGCCCTGAAGCTGAAGCCTTTCGCAGTGCAGCAAGGATGTTGGCGGGACAAGTAAGTATTCAGAATTTAAACACTCTACCTGTCATCTAGATCCCTTTTTAAGCAAATTTAGACATCCTGCAAGGACAAAACCACAGTATGCTATAATGCTATTTATTGTGAGTGCTAGATGCTAGTAGTAAATAATTAGGAAGTTGTCAAAGATGGTTTTCAATCACATTATTTATAGTGTATTTGTAAACCGTAGAAATTTCAAAAAGCTTTTCTAAAAGGATGAAAGCTCTAGTATATAACTTTGCTAAAGGAAACTGTTATTTGAAAAAATAACTACTTAAAACTACTTAACTTAAAAGTTTTCTATATAAAGAAAGGACAGAAACACTGTGAGCCATTATTCTGACTTCAGTACGCTAGCTTATCCTAAAGAACGTGACGCTTGTGGTATTGGTTTTATAGCTGATCAAAACGGACGAAAATCACACGAAATTTTACAAGATGCTATTAGAGCACTTTGCAACCTAGCACATAGAGGTGCAGTCAGTGCAGATGGTTTAACAGGTGACGGTGCAGGTGTACTAACACAAATTCCTCACAAGTTTTTTAGACGTGTTCTTGCTAACAGGGGAATTCAGCTTAATGATGATCAAGACTTGGCAGTAGGAGTCTTTTTTATAGAATACAAAGATGAAGAAACTACTTCAAGAATTCTCGAGACCATAAACGAAGTTATTGAAGGCACTTTTAAAATACTTCTTTGGCGCGATATTCCTGTTAACGAGAATGTTTTGGGTAACATAGCTCGTCGCCGACTGCCTGTTTTAAAGCAAATTTTTGTTGAGCGTCCCCCTGACTTGAGTGGTGATGAGTTTGAACGCAGGCTCTACTTGAAACGTAAACGTATAGAAAATCGTATACGTGAAACAGGCTTGGGAAATGTTTATATTCCTTCCTTTTCTCACCAAACGATTGTTTACAAGGGACTCATGCTTGGCGAGCAAATTGATGAGTTTTATCTTGATCTAGCTCAAGATGATTATGAAACAGCTATTGCACTTTTTCATCAGCGTTACTCAACGAATACCTTTCCTAGTTGGTCTTTAGCACAACCTTTTAGGTTTTTAGCACACAATGGTGAGATTAATACTCTTCAGGGCAATGTAAATTTCATGCGCTCACGTGAACCTGTTTTGGAAAGTGATCTTTGGGGTAAAGATGTAAAAGACTTATTACCTATCATTCAACCCGGTGGTAGTGATTCAGCAGCCATTGATAATGCCTTTGAGTTACTAATGCTTTCAGGGCGTGATCCTTTACATACTGCTATGATGCTAGTACCTGAAGCTTATGAGGGTAATGTGGAATTGAGTAAGGAAGTAAAAAGATTCTATGAGTACCATGCTTGCCTCACCGAACCTTGGGATGGTCCTGCTGCACTGGTGTTTAGTGACGGTCGCTTTGCAGTAGCTGCTCTGGATAGAAATGGTTTGCGTCCACAGCGTTACTGGTTAACTAAAGATGGTAAAGTAATTATTGGTTCTGAAGCAGGCGTTGTGAGCGTACCTCAAGAAGATATAGTTGAGCGTGGGCGTTTAGGCCCGGGCAAAATTTTAGCAGTCGATACCTTAGAAAAACGCTTTATGCGCAACGATGAAATCAAGGCTGAATATGCTAAGCGTAAACCTTATGGTAAGTGGTTGAAAAGCCTCAAAACTATAGCTGTAGCCGATTACGAACATCCTGATCATGAGGTGGCTTTGCGAGGTTGGGATGAAAACAACCTTTTGCGCTATCAGTCTGTCTTTGGCTATAGTAAAGAAGATTATAGTCGTATTTTTGAGCCAATGATTTTAGAAGCTAAGATTCCTGTAGGCTCAATGGGGGATGATACGCCGCTGGCAGTACTTTCTAAGTATCCGCAGCAACTTTATCGCTACTTTAAGCAACGTTTTGCCCAAGTTACCAACCCCCCTATTGATCCCTTAAGAGAAGATTTAGTTATGTCACTTAGGACAATAGTAGGTCCAAGGGAAAGTATTTTAAACGAAGAAGAGGATGCTGCTTATGTTATAGGTTTTAAATCCTTTATCTTAGATGAAGCTGAGCTTGCCTACTTACGCGAGGAGAAGGCTAAACTTCGTACCCGCACTTTATGTGCAACGTTCCCACTTTCACAAGGTTTGTTTGGGCTCGAGAACGCCCTCGATGCAATTTGTGATGCGGCAGTAAGAGCAGTGCGCAATAGAGCTAGCATAATTATTCTTTCTGACCGCAACATAGACGCTAAAAATGCACCTATACCTATGCTGTTAGCAACTGCTGCTGTACATCATTATCTATTAAAAGCAGGCCTAAGAACCAAAGCAGCCATAGTTTGTGATACTGCTGAACCTAGAGAAGATCATCACTTTGCTTGTTTAATAGGCTACGGCGCTGCTCTTATTCACCCTTACCTTGCTTTGGCTACTGCTCGCAATGCAGCGACAACTGCTAAAAATAGTGACATTGACAGCGAGCAAGCAGTTAAAAACTATAAAAAGGCTGCTGAAGCAGGCCTACTTAAAATAATGTCTAAAATGGGCATTTCTACAATATCTAGTTATCGTGCTGCTCAAATTTTCGAAGCTATTGGTCTTTCACAAGAAGTAGTAGATAAGTACTTTATAGGTACACCAAATGCTATTGGTGGTGTGACCCTAGAAGGAATAGCTAAGGATGTATTGGCATTTCATGCTGATGCTTTTGGTGAGGATCCTAAACTTAAGGATCTAGGTATTTACCGCTTTCGTAAGGCTGGTGAATATCATGCCTTTAACCCTCAAGTTTTTAAAGCTCTTCACAAAGCTGTGCGTACAGAAAGCTTTGAAGCTTTTAAGGAGTATGCAGAGGCTGTTGAGGATCGTCCTGCCAGTAATTTACGTGATTTACTGGAATATGCTCGAGCAAAAAAACCAATACCTTTAGAAGAAGTAGAGCCTATTGAAGATATTGTGACACAGTTCACTACCCAAGCCATGAGTCATGGTTCAGTGTCAAGAGAAACCCACGAAACTATTGCTATAGCTATGAACAGTCTCGGTGCTAAGAGTAACTCAGGTGAAGGAGGCGAAGCACCAGAACGTTTTGCTCCTTATGTTGAGGATCAAGATCCCAAGGAATATGGCTATGGCCCTTGGGCCCCTAAAACAGGTGATTGGGGCAACAGTGCTATTAAGCAAGTTGCCTCGGGACGTTTTGGAGTAACTCCTACCTACCTAATGAGCGCTAAAGAAATTGAAATAAAGATGGCTCAAGGAGCTAAGCCCGGCGAGGGTGGACAACTACCCGGCCATAAAGTTAATGAGGAGATTGCTCGAGTTCGCCGCAGTGTACCCGGTGTAACTCTTATTTCACCGCCACCACACCACGATATCTATTCTATAGAAGATCTAGCACAGCTCATCTTTGATTTAAAAAGCATCAATCCACAAGCACGTGTTTGTGTCAAACTTGTTTCTACAGATGGTGTCGGCACTGTAGCAGCAGGAGTAGCTAAAGGCTATGCTGATAACATACAAATAAGTGGTCACGATGGTGGTACAGGCGCTTCTCCTCTATCCTCTATTAAACATGCTGGTATACCTTGGGAAATAGGTTTAGCTGAAACTCAGCAAGTTTTGGTTGAAAATGACTTAAGAGGACGCATACGCTTACGTGTTGATGGAGGCTTAAAAACGGGGCATGATGTAATTATAGCAGCACTTTTAGGGGCAGAGGAATACGGATTTGGTACGACTGCACTTGTGGCAGCAGGTTGTGCCATGATTCGTCAGTGCCACTTAAACACTTGCCCTGTTGGTGTGGCAACACAACGCCCTGATCTACGCGCCAAGTACGTTGGTAAGCCTGAACATGTAGTTAACTTTATGCTTTATGTAGCACAGCAAGTTCGCATGATTTTGGCTGAAATGGGTTACCGCAGATTATCTGAAATTATTGGTAGGGTGGATTTATTAAATGTTAGAAAAGATGTTTCATATCCTAAAGATGTTGAAATAGATCTTTCTGTTATTTTCAAAGAAGTTGACCCGGCCAAGAGCAAGGCTCATTCATGTGTTATGCCTAGTAATGACCGCTTAGAGCTTATTCCACTGCTTGATGAGCAGATAGTGCAGGATACCAAATTAGCTATAGAGCAAGGAACTCCTTTTTATAAAGATTACCGAATCACTAATAGCGCTCGTTCTATAGGGGCTAGGCTTTCTGGTGAAATTGCTAAACATCATGGTGATAAGGGCTTGCCTGAAGGTACTATAGAGTTACACTTTACCGGTAATAGCGGGCAAAGTTTTGGAGTATGGAACAATCGTGGAATGAGGCTTATTTTAGAGGGGGATGCCCAAGATTATGTAGGTAAGGGAATGTATGGTGGCGAAATTGTCATAAGGCCACCTAAAGAGTCTACCCTTGCTCCTGAAGCCAATGTAATTATTGGTAATACAGTAATGTATGGAGCCACAGGAGGGATTTTGTATGCTTCAGGTCAAGCTGGTGAGCGCCTGTGCGTACGCAATTCTGGTGGTTTCATAGTAGTTGAGGGGTGTGGAGATCACGGCTGTGAGTACATGACAGGTGGAGTAGCAGTCATTTTAGGCAAAACAGGACGTAACTTTGGTGCTGGCATGTCAGGCGGCATCGCTTATGTAATTGATGAAGAAAGAATGTTTGAAAAACGCTACAATCCGGGCATGGTGGGTTTAGAGCCTGTTGAACATGATATTGATGAAAAGCTCCTAAAAGGTATGATTGAACGCCATGCACAAGTCACCTATAGCCCCTTGGCTAAAAGGCTTTTAAACGATTGGGAAAATGTCCTTCCTAAATTTTGGAAAGTTGCTCCACATCCTAGTATGGAAGATGCTACAGCTGAAGAGCAAGATATTAAGTTGCTCGAGCGAAAAGCCCTAGAAACTATTCAAGCCCAAGCAGAAGTTAGACCAGTTGCTGTTTAGATTCAGTTTTAACTCTTTGAAGGTTTTAAGATGAGGCAAAATTTATGGAAAATAATTACATGTTATCTGCTTTTTATAGTTTTGGCAGCTTGTTTCCAGTCAAATCAATCAGATACTCAGGTTGAAATAACAGAGTTAGAACTCGAGGAATCAGAACTACTAATCGAAGAAACAGATGACTCAGAATATATAGCTGATTTAGAAGGTGATCACGAGCTTTCAACTCTTGTTGTAACAGAGCTATTAGAACACAATAGTTTTGAACTGGGGCCTTGGACAAAAGATAGTGATTGTGATGATAATGGAAGCAATGGCTCTGTCTTGATCTATAATGGAATTAATTCAGGTTCAACAGGATACCTTGCTCGAGTAAGGAAAAGTGCCTGCTTATATCAAGAGGTAGATGCTAGTCAATTGACTGGCCAAACTGCCACTTTAAAATGTCGGGTAAAACGAGGAACTGAAGGTGGTGGTTATGGAGAAATGGGCCTTATCTTCTACGATTCAGCAGGCAACGAAATCTCTAGTCTCTTCAAAGAAGTTTCCCAAACGCAAACATCTTGGCGTACTAAATCTATTCAAAAACAAATCCCTAATGGGACTACAATTGCTGAGGTCAGTTTATACAGTGAGGGATCAAAAAATCTTTTCGTCAACTGGTGCTCGCTTAAGTCTTCTAACTCTCCGAACGAATTATTAGAACACAATAGTTTTGAACTAGGGCCTTGGACAAAAGATAGTGATTGCGATGATAATGGAAGCAATGGCTCTGTCCTGGTTTATAACGGAGTTAATTCAGGTTCAACAGGATACCTTGCCCAGATCAAGAAAAGCGCCTGCTTATATCAAGAGGTAGGTGTTAGTCAACTAATTGGTCAAACTGCCACTTTAAAATGTCGGGTAAAACGAGAGCTTAGAGGTGGTGGTTATGGAGAAATTGGATTTACTTTCTACAACTCGGCAGGCAACGAAATCTCTAGTCTCTTCAAAAAAGTTGCCCAGACGCAAACATCTTGGCGGACTAAGTCTATTCAAAAACAAATCCCTAGTGGGGCTACAATTGCTGAGGTTAGTTTATACAGTGAAGGCTCAAAATCTCTTTTTGCCAATTGGTGCTCGCTTAGTTCTGATGGCTCATCTCAAAATAACACCTTCTATGCTTCTGAGAATGTATCAGATGGAGATGGTTCACTTTCGTCACCTTGGAGATGGTCAAACATTCCTGATAAGATCGGAAATACTATACCTTATGGAAGTACTATTATCCTAAAAGGGGAATTTGCTAGTAGGATCATTTTATCCAAGCAGCATTCTGGCATCAGCGATAAACAAAGGATTTACTATGATGGTTTTAGTTCTGACCCTACCTTCTTTAAATTTAGTGGAAGCTTCAATAATGGTGCAATTGATATCCAAGGCGCAGATTATGTTACCATTCAACACTTTAATCTTGGAGGGTACATAGCAAAGTCTTATAAAAAAACACCTATAGGCATTAACCTTAGAGGCAATTCAAATGGTGTTAAAATAGAAAACAATATTATCCACGATATATTTGCCAAGCACCATTCAAGTTGCCGTAACAATAGTGATTCATGTGGTAACGCACATGGAATACACATCAAAGAAACTAATGGTGGGAAAATTGAGAATGTTTGGGTAACAAGTAATAGAATATATAATCTTGCTCTTGGTGCTAGCGAGGCTTTAGTTGTCAATGGTAATGTTAAGACGTTCTACATTAGAAAAAACACCATCTATAATGTAAATAATATTGGTATAGATGCTATTGGTTATGAAGAAAATGGAAATTATTATGCTAGTGATGGCTGGATTGAAGATAATTTAGTATACAAAGTTGATACACGTGGCTCTAAAGAAGGTGGTTTCCTTACTGGTACTCCAGCAAATAAAGCTTACTTCAATGGGAAAATTTATGAAGAGAGCGCTTCTTGTATTTATGTTGATGCAGGACAGAAAATTCGCATAAGGCGCAACATTGTACATCATTGTAATCTTGGTATTAGTGTTGCGAGTGAGCATAAAGGAATAAATCGTAGCAAAGCTGCAAAAAACATTGTTGTTGCTAATAACATTACCCACAGTAGCTCTGCCACAGGATTAAAGCTTGGTTCTAGTACTGATGATAAAACTGATCTTCCATATGATGGTGTAAATGGTTGTTGGATTCTAAACAATACGTTTCATCAAAATGACCAAGCTGAACCCATTGGCTCTAGTGATACTGATCATGATGGTGCAGGCGAGATTTGGATGGAACACAACGTTTATAATTGTCGGGTAGTCAATAACATAATCCTTGCAAATTCTTCACGTTGGGGCAATGTTCTTTTAACAAACTCAGAATCTACAGCTTCTGTCAACAACAATCAGTTTAGAAACAATGCTTATTATCATACTAATAGTAGCAATAGTAATGATGTTGGTTGCCAGTGGGCGAACTATAAGTATTTTAAATTTGATAGGTGCATTGTTAACACTGTGCGTTTAGGAGACATTACTGCTGTTTATATAAACCCCCAACTATCTACTGAACATGCTCTAACATCATCTTCGCCACTATCCCTTATTGATAAAGGTCTTGAGAGTTTTGATGGTAAAAACCTATTAACTAATACCTACCTAGGTGAGTTCGATGTTTTTAGTGGTCTGCGCCGTATTAATGGTGCTATTGATATAGGGGCAGATGAATACTAGAACCTGATGGTTTGTAATATGCAGAGCGTCCGAAATTCGCAAATTCGTTTTCGTTCACAAATACACGTTAGTGATCTACCTACCTAGATGAATGTGTGAAAACAACAGATGAGGTAATTTATGAAGGTTAATTTAGAACTATTTAAGCAAGCCATGAGCCAATTTCCTAGTGGTGTTACAGTTATTACCACCAGATATGAAGGAAAAACCCATGGCATGACCGCTAGTGCCTTTATTTCGGCATCTTTAGAGCCACCTTTAGTACTCGAGTCCATAGACAAAAACACTCAAACACACCGTAATCTTATGCAGACAAATATTTATGGGGTTAGTATTTTAGAGGCTTCACAAAGTGATATTAGTAATCACTTTGCAGGTTTTGACCCTCAAGATCTCGAGCCGTCTTTTACTGAGTTAAATGATTTTCCCGTTATCAACGGTACAATTGCACAAATGATTTGCAAAGTTGTGGCTAGGCACGAAGCTGGTGACCACACTCTTTTTATAGGCCAAGTGGAGCACATTGCTCTAGGAAAGGGAGAGCCACTGCTTTACTACAATAGATCGTATGGGAAGTTCGGAGTATTAGATACCTAGGCATAGATACTTGTGAGTCTCTGTTTAGAACTTAAAATAGTAGCTAGAAGCCAGTAGCTATTATTCAGTAAGGCTTTGTTATCTATAGGCACTAACTACTCCAAGTTTATTACAAAAGCTTTTACACCACTACATTCTATAAGGTAAAGTAATTTAATGGTAAAGCTAAAACCAAAGGCCATACCTCAAACCAAATAAACGTTAGATTGGAGAAAGAAATGAGCGTTCTTGATATTGCTGAAGGCATGGGTGTAACCCTAAGCCACTTGTTTAAAAAGCCAGTTACAGTCCAGTATCCAAATGAGGCCGTAGAGATTAAACCTCGTTTTAGAGGTAGGCATCATCTACTTCGCCATCCCGATACTGATTTGGAAAAATGCATTGGTTGTAGCCTTTGTGCTGCAGCTTGTCCAGCTTATGCTATATATGTTGAAGCAGCAGAGAATGATCCTGACAATCCTACTTCTGCAGGTGAGCGCTATGCTAAAATTTATGAAATTAACATGTTGCGCTGTATCTTTTGTGGTATGTGTGAAGAAGCTTGCCCTACTGGAGCTATTGTCCTAGGGCATGAATTCGAGCTAGCCGACTTTAAATACGATAACTTTGTTTATGGTAAAGAAGATATGATGGTTGGTACTAAAGGTAGTAAGTGGCAACGTCGCGAAGCAGAAAAGTTGAATAAAGAAGTTAAAGTTGGTTCAAAACCAACGCATCGTGTGGAATTAGAAGGTGTAGAGTACTAATGGTCACTTTCTGGTTACTTGCTTTGTTTATGATAGTTGGGGCCATAGGTGTTATCACCTTGCGTCAACCTATCCACGCAGCATTAGCATTAGTGGGTACTTTACTTATCTTAGCTATTACCTATGTAACTTTAGAGGCTCACTTTCTAGCTGCTATTCAAGTTATTGTTTATGCAGGTGCCATTATGGTACTTTTTCTTTTTGTAATTATGCTTTTAAATGTATCCAAAGACAAACCTCCACTTTCACTACATTGGTTACCTACAGCAACCTATATAACAGGTGCTATAGCAGTATTTGCTTTGGTGATTTCAGTTTTGCGTAATCCTTCTTCTTTACCAAGCAAAGAAGTCATAAATAATGCCCTGTCAGGTGGTGGAGCAAGCCAAGTGGGGGAAATACTCTTCAGTGACTTTGTGCTAGCTTTTCATCTTGTAGGTATACTTCTGCTAACAGGAATTATAGGGGCAGTTAGTTTAGTACAACACAAAGCAATTTTTAAGGAAAAGTCTCCATAGATTCCCAAATAACTCTCTCGCCATCAAAGTAACCTGTAAGTTTATTCCAGCCTAGCTCGAGACCACTAGGGAAAGGTAACCAAAACAACCCCTTAGGAACTGCTTCTAACTCGGTACCATTAAAATAAGCTATTAATAGCAATTCATTATTTTCCTGTGGTGTAGAGCGGATGCTTTCAATGTTGGCATTGCTATTTGTCCAAATCTCTACAAAGTTGTAATGGCGTGCAATAGGGTTTCCTAAAACAGCAGCAGGACCCCTGTAATAGGCAAACTCTATGGGTAATAAAACATCAACTTCTTCGGCAATAAATACATCCTCTTCCCAATACCCAAATGCTTCAAACCACATACCAGCTCGAGCAACCTCGAGCCAAGGAGATTCTCCTTCAACACGTGCACCTTCAATGAGTACGCTTTCTCCATCATTGGCACTGACTTGACCAACATAGTAATGATGTTCATCAGGAATATAGCCATCCCCAGAGCTATTAGTATAGCCATTAGAGCCGCCTCTATTATTATTTTCAGCACCTAGGTCAGAATCTCTATTATCATCCTCATTTGAGTCAGAACCACGATTTCTATTGCCATCTAAGTCTGAACCATTGCCACCCAGCTTATTTGGTTCGTCAGGTTCATCATTATTTGAGCCAGAACCACTATTATCATCGTCATTTGAGTCTTTGTTATCTGGCTCATCAGGTTCATCCGGCTCATCGGGTTCATCATTATTTGAACCAGAACCACTATTATCATCGTCATTCAAGTCTGAGTCATTGTCATCTGGCTCGTCAGGCTCATCTGGCTCATCGGATTCGTCAGGTTCATCCGGTTCGTCTGGTTCGTCGGATTCATCATCACTTGAACCAGAACCGCTATTATCATCGTCATTTGAGTCTGAGTCATTGTCATCTGGCTCATCTGGCTCATCGGATTCGTCAGGTTCATCCGGTTCGTCGGATTCATCATCACTTGAACCAGAACCGCTATTATCATCGTCATTCGAGTCTGAGTCATTGTCATCTGGCTCATCTGGCTCATCGGATTCGTCAGGTTCATCCGGTTCGTCGGATTCATCATCACTTGAACCAGAACCGCTATTATCATCGTCATTGTCATCATCTGAACCTGAGCCACTATTATTATCGTCATTCGAATCTGAGTCATTGTCATCTGGCTCGTCAGGTTCGTCGTCTTCTTGTTTATCCTCACCCTTACTAGCATAGAAAACTATTTCAGGAGTAAGCCGAGTCGATCTTATTTTGCTAGCCCTTAAACCATAAACATGTTGCCAAGAAAAACATATTAAAAAGCATAAAATAAAGAATTTGATTAATTTAAATACGTTAAGCATAATTTGTTCTACTACTCAAAAGCTTCCTTTATGAGCGGTAAGCATATAGTAGCTCTAAGTCCCGGTGAAGCATTGTTAAGAGAAAGTTTTCCTTTCATTGAACGCACTATATGTTCAACTAAAGCCAAACCCAAGCCAAGACCACCTTGACCTTTATTAAGTCTAAAGAAGGGCTCAGTTAATCTGGCCAAACTTTCTTCTGGCACACCCTGACCATAATCACGTACCTTTATTATAGCTTCCTGACCACTTTCTTCAAGAGTAATACACACTTGCCCTTGACTGTACTTTAAAGCATTATGCAACAAATTACTAATTACCTGTTCAATAAGCTCCTCTTGACCAATAGCAATAGGTGAACTGTGTTTATCCAGATAAGTTCTTTTATGCTCAGAAATGGGCAAGGCTTCGATAAGGTTATTAATGATTACTTCAAGCAATACAGGTTCAGGACTCAACTTTGTCGAACGTGTCAGAGTCAAAAGCCCAGATAAGGCGTTCTCTATACGCTCCAAAGCATCATATATTTGAGGTTGAGCCTCTTCAAGCGTAAAAATACCTCTCTCAACACCTTCAGTAAGCATTCGAAGACTACTTAGGGGAGTTCGCAGTTCATGTGATGCATAACGAGTGAAGCTACGCTCACGCTCAATAAAGTTTTTTAGTGAAGTTGTCATGCGGTTAAAGCTTTTTGCTAAATGACTCAACTTATCATTACCTCTAGGTAAGGGAATAGGTCTAGGAATTTCTTGTCGTGAAAGTTGGTAAATAGCCTTTTCTAGTTTGTTAAGTGGGCGTAAAAGAAAGTGTTGATATAAGAAGCTCAAGACTAAAGCAATACCAAGAACTATAGGCACTACTAATACACTCGTACGTAAATAGGTGCTAAGCGCTTGAGCGTGCTCACTTAAATCAATGGCAAGCTCGAGTATATAACCTTTACCCAAAGCCACTTTAGTTTTGTACCAATCACCATCCTCTGGAAAAATACCACCAAATTCCAATAGAACTCGTTCATTGTATCTCACTTGAAAATGTGAATTACGGTATGCTGCAAAGATTTTAAGTGCTTCTTTGTCAGGTTTAAGTATAGGCCTTTTCCCTGAAGTGTCTAGTGAACTTTGAGCGGCACGAGTAAATTCTTCCATCTCGTGTTTAAGTTGTGAGTTCAGCGTGCGCTTAAAACTCAAATATCCTAAAGTACTATAGGCACCTGCAGTGATGAGCACTACCAAGCTTATACCTAGAAAAAGTCGCCAATAAAAGCTCATATAAAAACACCTAAATACCTAGACGATAACCACCTGAAGCTGTAGTTATGACCTCTGCACCAAGTTTTTGCCTTAAATGATGAATATAAACGCGAACTATGCGAGACCCATCAGCATTAGGGAAAAGATGTTCAAGTAGTTCTTCAGTTAAAAAGGTTTTATCCGGATAAAGAGCAAACTGCTCGAGCACAGCAAATTCACGTTCAGAAAGTTTCACTTCTTGGTTTTGCCAAGCAACCTTACGCTTGCGTAAATCAACTTCTAGGGGTCCACGTTTAAAGTTCGCTTGTTTAGTTTGCACTTCTCTTCTTAGGAGGGCTCTTACTCGAGCCATAAACTCATCTAGACTATAGGGCTTAACCAAATAGTCATCGCCACCCAAATCTAAACCTTCTACACGATCTTCTATACTGTCCCTAGCAGTCACAAATAAAATAGGAGTGGCAACACTAACCTCACGTAAAGCATGAGCAAATTCAAATCCGGCATTTTCCCCTTCAGGAAGTATGACATCAAGAACAATAAGGCTAGGTTCAAAGTCATCAAGCTTTACCCAAGCTGACTCGATACTATCTGCCCATACAGCATTATATCCTTCTTGCTTAAGTAAACCAAGTAAACCCTGGGCTAACACTGTTTCATCTTCAACTATAAGAATGTTAGTTGCCATGCCTCACTACCTAAATAATTAAAGAATATTTATCAGTCTTATTAACACCAGCAGCTCTAGGCCAAGGGTCCTTGCTATAATCTTGTTTTATGCAACTATTCTTTGCCTTACTACTTAAACACATGTGCAAATCCTTCCAACTTAGTAAGCATTAATCTTACAAAGACACTCTAGAATATAGCAGTTAATCAGCAGTTAATATTTCGTATTGACAAAAAAAGGGCAGGCACAAGGCCTGCCGCATAATTATCAAGGGTGATACGGTAACTATTGCTTAGCTACTGATGGCTTCTTACAACTATTCTAACAAGCTTTAGGCAAAAGTATCTAAAAACAAACTATTGGCCCAGTCAAACATATCCGTGTAGTTTTCTCTGTTGGGTAAGTTTGCTTCCCCGTCTGAGCTGGGTACAGCTTTCATTTATGGCTTGCAGAGAATATTGATGCTGACCCCCAAAATGCACTTGCATCAAAATGCGAATTGCTAAAATAACAAAGAAGCTTAAAAACGGGTTAGCTCGAGCCGAGCTTCCAACCCCTTTTCAGTATTGCGAAGATCTAAATTTCCGCCTAGTGACACTGCTATGTGCTTAGCAAGGGCAAGCCCTAAACCAGAGCCCTGTTTTTCTTTTTTATTAAGGCGAAAAAATGGCTCTGTGAGCTTAGAAAGTAATTCTTCAGGTACTCCTCCCCCTTCATCAGTAATGCTAGTAGACACGTTGCTATTACTAGCAGATAATGACACTGTAACAACTCCACCACTGTATTTAAGAGCATTACCAATTAAATTGCTTAAAACTTGCTTCAGCAGCCCTTCATCAGCTAAAACTAGCTGGTCACTTTCTGGTAAACTCACACGTTCCTTGTTTTCCAGATCAAGCTCATGGCAAATGCTATCAAGTATATACTTAATGCTAACTGCTTCAAGCTCTGGTTCCTTATGCCGATTTAGTACAAGCAAACCATTTAATATTTTTTCCATCACTTGTGTAGCCTGTAGCAAGGTGGGTGTAATTTGCTCAGCTGGCATTAAATCAAGCTGTAGTGCTTCTACTTGGGCTTTTATGGTGCTTAGTGGTGTTCTGAGTTCGTGTGAAACATAACGGGTGAAGGTGCGCTCTCGCTCGAGTGCCTTTTGCACAGCTTCAACCATATCATTAAAACTCTGTGCTAGCTTACTAAGTTCATCATTACCCCTAGGTATTGGAATAGGCTTTGGAAAAGATTGCTTAGAAAGTTCGTAAGTTGCTTGCTGTAAAGTTTTTAAAGGACGCAAGAGTTGTGATATCAATACCCAAACTATTAGTGCAGTAAATACAATTGCTATAGGTAATGATACAAAAAAGCTGTTTATATAGTCTTTTAACTCCCCATCGTGACCACTATGGTCAAGAGCCATTTCCAATGAATAACCATTTGCTAAAGCATATTTTGTAAAACGCCAAGGCTTTTCAGGAGATGGGAATTCCCCACCTCCTTCTATATAAACTTTGTTAGCCTTAACTACTCTAAAGCGCAAATTGCCATATTGAAATATAGGGTCATTAGGATTGTAGCGTAGGATTGGTTGACCCTCTTCAAAAGTTAGAGAAATTTCTATAGCATGGGTAATTTGCCTAAAATCTTCAGCTAGGTCTATATCTAAAGAGTGGCGAAAGTTGTTGTAGCCTAATAAAAATGAAAAGCTAATTGCTAAAGCCACCGTTAGTACTAAAGCGAGCACCATACGACTGCGCAAGCTTAGATTATTTATGATGAGTCACATCCTAGATGATAGCCTCCTTGGGCAGTAACTATCACATCTTTATCAAGTTTCTCCCTGAGGCGATGTACATATACCCTAACAATACGATTACCCGTGTTGGTATTAGGAAAGAATTTTTCTAAAAGCTCTTCAGCACTAAAGACTCGCTTAGGGTAGAGAGTAAAAAGTTCTAATACTGCAAACTCCTTTACCGATAACTCAACTTGTTTATCTTGCCACCACACCTGCCGCAGGTTAAAGTCTATGCGTAAGTTCCCTTTTTCAAAATGGCTTTGTTTGGTTTGGGCGTCACGCCTTAGTAAAGCACGTACTCTGGCTAGCAGCTCGAGCATACTAAAAGGCTTGACAAGATAATCATCTCCACCTAAGTCTAGACCTCTTATTCTATCAGTTACTTCGTCTCTAGCTGTGAGGAATAAAATTCTACCTTGAAATCCTGCCTCACGCATGTGCTGAGCAAGCTCAAAGCCACCATCCTCACTTTCAGGTAACATAACGTCTAAAACAGCCACCTCTGGTTCTATTTCTACTAGTGCATTATAAGCAGCTTCAAGGTCACTAGCCCAAGTAATCTTATACCCCTCACGCTCAAAAAGTTTTACAAGCGGTATAGCTAGGCCTTTGTTGTCCTCGAGCAGTAGGATATGCATTTAATTATGATAGCCCACTCCCTTGAGTTCTATTTTTATAGCTTTCATAACAAAAGGGTTTTGGCTAGTTATTAACCAGCCCTCAGCTTCAATAAAATGGCCTGCTTTTAAAGGTCGCCAAGCCTCAACTTTAGCTTGACTAATATCAATATTTAAACCCTTTATAGTTAAAGTCTTTCCTTCTGTATCGAAGCCATCTACAATACCCTTTAACTCAATCCAAATGCCGTCTGTGTAACGATTTATAGTATCATCGCTATCATCGGCAAAAATGATTGGGAACGCTATGCAGATAAGTAAAATCAAACTCCTAATAATCATAAGCCTGTTCTGATTTTATAACTTAGAGATAAATTTGGGGTAAATGGGCATTTATCTGGCATTTACCTTTAGGTTAGAAACTAGTTTTTAAGTTGTCGTAAGTCTTATAACTTAAGATTTACACCTTAAAATGTAAGGAGATGTCATGAAAAAATTTAGTCTTTTATTAGCTTTAGCTATTGCTGTTCTTATCTTTATCATTATGGAAAGTGCGGTTATTGCCCAAAATCCATCTAGCTCAGAAGTCTCTGAACCAAATTGGGATAGCCCTCGTACTAGAGAGTTAACTAAGCGTGCTTGCTTTGACTGCCACAGTAATGAGGTTAATTGGCCTTGGTATAGCAACTTACCCATAGTGGGTGATCTGGTTAAAGAAGATGTTGAAAAAGGCCGTGAGGATTTAAATTTCTCTGAATGGGGTTTAAGAGAGCAAGAAGAAGCAGATGAATCTGTTGAAACTATTGAAGATGGTTCTATGCCACCAGATATATATTTAACTTGGCATCCTGAAGCTAGATTAAGTGAGAGTGAGAAGCTCGAGCTTATCCAAGGCCTACAAAAAACTTTAGGTATAGAAGATGGCGAGGGTGGTGAGCATGGTGAACGTGAAGAAGAACATGATGAGGATGAAGAAGACGATGAAGATGATGATTAATAAACAGCAACTATAATTATTTGCTTAGTTTGTGTGCTAGCAAAGCTGCCTCCACACGATTGCGGACGTGTAGCTTTGCTAGAATATTGCTCATATAATGCTTTACTGTTTTCTCAGTAATCCCTAGGTGCTTACCAATACTTTTATTAGTTTTACCTTGCCCAACCAATTCAAGAATTTGCCTCTCACGTTTAGTGAGTTCTTCTAGCGAGCTTACTTTCTTTACATCATTTACAGCTATATCTTCTTTGGGTGTTGCTAAGTCAAGGAGTACTCCTGCAGCTAATTCTGGAGTAATGAAAATCTCCCCATGATAAATATCTTTAAGTATACTTTGTAACTGTGCTCCACCAACTCCTTTTAAGATGTAACCTCGAGCCCCTGATTTCAGTGCAGCCATAACATCATCATCATCTTCCGAGACTGTTAGCATGACAATTTTCGTTATAGGACAGGCCGTAGAAACAGTCTGTGCAGCCTTAATGCCACCACCGGGCATAGCAATATCTAGTAAAATAATATCAGGCAAAAACTCTTTTGCTAAATTAACTGCCTCCTCTGCACCAGCTCCTTGCCCAACGACTTCAAAGTCAGAATTGGTTTCTAAAGTATTTACGACACCCTCACGAAAAAGAGGATGATCATCAACCACCACTACACGAATAGCATTATTAGCCATAGCACTCTAAATTAATTGGCAACTGAGCAGTAACTGTGGTTCCTTCTTTATGCTTACTTGACACCTCAAATTTACCTTCTAAACTTTCCACACGTTCACGCATACCTAAAAGACCTAGGTGTCCTTCCTTATAAATCACACTGTTTACATCAAACCCTTGCCCTTTGTCTATTATCTTAAGGGTTATTTCACCAGTGTCACAGATTGCAACTACTTCTTGGTCTATACCTTCAGCATGTAAGTAGGCATTCATCAGAGCTTCTTGAATGAGTCGAAAGACAGTTATTTTAATAGCAAGAGGAGGGTGAAGTGGCAGATTTTTTGTGCATAGCTCAACACTAGTTTCAGTTTTTCTTTGATGATTGCGTACCACCCGTGTCACAACTTCAACTAAGGTTAAATCACCTAGTTCTGGTAGGCGTAAGCCAGTGGCAATGATACGCATGTCTTTAAGGGCATTATTTAGAGAATCCTGAATTACAGCTACTTCTGTTTCAAATGGCCTCTGATTATCTTCTAAGGGGAATTTGTTACTCATATTACCCAAACGCAACATTGACAGACTTAGATCTTGTGCTGGACCATCGTGCAGCTCGGCGCTAATTCGCTTTAAGAAAGATTCATTGAGAGTAGTAGCTCGATTTGTTGCTCGGCGAACTCTTTCATGTAACTCTTGGTTTTTTAGTAATAAGGTGTTTAGGTTGTCAACTTTGTTTTCTAATTCTTGTCGCTGGCGTTCTATAGTATCGTTACCATGCCTTACTATACCAGCAAGTAAAAAATATGTAGTAAGCATAGTGGCAGCCACAACTAGCCAGCTCCATCTTTGTGCCAAGGCAATTTGTTGCTCGAGTGCATCTACAGTTTGATAAAATTCTGCTACAGCAATAACACGATCAGTACCCTCAAGGCGCATTGGTGTATAAGTCTCTATAAGCCGCGACCAAGATTTACGCTGCTGTGCATTCTCCGGGTCTTTGAGGTTACTAATGTGAGAAGTCACCTCGCCTTGCCAAGCTCGTCTTTGTTCTTCTTTAAGGGGAAAAACAGCCCCAGCTTCAGAACCATAAACTACACGCCCACCCGGACCCCAAATTTTTATGTCAACAATTTCATCACCTAATGGAGTTGTTGCAAGGAGCATTTGTAATTGTTCTACACGTTTTGTTGACAGCCAAGGGTTCTCACTGAGCTCTTGTAACTGAGTTACTATAAAATTCTCAACGTATAGTGCCGTTGTTGCTGCTGTGCGGTGAATCACGCTAGCTTTAATTTGTTCACTAACCCACCAACCAATACCCAACATACTTGCAATTAATATAATTAGGCTAACCAAGTTGAATTTCTGTGCCAAATTGAGGTGTTCCCAGTAATTACTAAGTAACATCCTTATCTTAGGTCTCACAAACTATATTATGCACCTTAGCAGGATAAATGTCACTTGGACTAACGTCTAATCGAAATAGGCCTTAAGTTTTAAACTTGCTTCCGACCTTCTCCCATTACTAAAAACACTTTGTCCAAAGTAAGCTTAGAGAAAGTAGGCGTTCACCCTACTTACAGTACTAGATTTATCTAGCACTTCTGACAAGGAATTTTTTTATGAACAAGTTATTAATTTTAGTGATGACAATTTTAATTGCACTCTTGTCTTTCGGACACAGTGAAGGGGACTTAACAAAACAAGATCCTATTGAGCTTACTGTTCAATTAGGTGACGAAGAAGACCACCTTAGTTTCTTCCCCGATAGTTTAGAATTGGAAACAGGTAAGCTTTATAAATTAATTCTTGTAAATCCTAGTGAACGAAAGCACTATTTTTCTTCAGAAGGGTTATCTAGGGCAGTTTTTACACGCAAGGTGCAGGTTTTAAGTAGTGAGGGACAAACGATTGCTGAAATCAAAGGTCCTACTAGAGAGATTGAGGTTTATCCTCAAGGTACAGCTGAATGGTGGTTTGTGCCGATTCAAACAGGTGAGTTTACAGATTTAAAGTGTACTATTGCTGGTCATGCTGAAGCAGGTATGACAGGCAAGATTTTAATAAAGTAAGCTAGTAAACAGTATATCTAATTTTTAAACATCCTTTAGACTAAAGTCTTACTATTCAGATATTTAATAGGACTAAAGTCCTACTCTTTCTCTCCGACCTTTGGCCGTACCTGAACCGTTTTTCTCGTTGTGGACTTAGTTGCGGCTAGGCGTTAACGCCACATTAACACGCTCCAGTAATACTGCCCTGTAGGTTAAAAGAAGCATTCTTATAATGCTAAGTAAATCTATTTATGAAAGGAAGTTCAGAAATGAAAATTCATATACTTATTTTGGCTAGTGTTTTAATGATATTAGTAGCTGGTTGTGGTACTCAAGCAAGCTTGAAAGACCCACAGGAGTTAGAAACTCTACGAAACAGTGCTGTAATAATTAGAACCACCCTTAATGGTAGTGCAGCTTTTCCAACAGTTAATGGTAAGGCGAAGTACAAAACCGATCGTGGTAATCGTGAGTTTGAGGTAGAAATTGAAGACATTCCTCGAAGGTTAGTTGGCAAGAGGTTGCGTGTATTTGTAGATGGTAAAAGAGTTGGCTCCATGATTGTTACTAACCTACGCGAGGCTCGCTTAAAACGGAGTACCCAACTTGGGCAAGCTGTACCTAATGTTACTAAAGGCTCAGTTGTAGCAGTTAAAAGAATCCGTAGATTGGTTGCTTCTGGAACCTTCTAAAGAAGTTTTGTAAGAAGAACTGTTATTTAATCTTTACCCATTACAGAAGCTGTTTTGTTCAGATCTAGTGGAGAAACACTCAGTGTAGACCTTATGCCTATTATTAACCTAATTGACAATCAGCATTACTCCAGAAATATTAAATTGCCGGGTGAAATTACTGACAGTTACACAGTTACTTTCCTAGTAAACCCACCAGAAGCTAACGCTCTAGCGTTTCATAGTGACTGGAAGGAGCAATATGAAATACTCTTTGAAGATAAAGAATTCACTTATTCAGGAGTTAATTTCTAAACAAAATATCACGGCATGCAGATAAAGAGCTAGCTGTGCAGTAAAGTCTAAGGTTAAGGTCCAAGTATTCAGAAATTAAATTAGGACTTTAGTCCTATTTCCCTTCCCATCTTTTGCTAGTCTCCCATTCAAAACCGTACACTCTTCACCCTTTGCAGGAAACGAATTGCGTACCCAAGGCAATTATAGATACTCAAAAAAGACCTCAATTTCTATCTGTTTTCTAAATTTGATTTTAGTTATTGATTTAGCTCGTTACTTTTTTGCAAAACCTGCTCTTCAATCCAACAAAAAATGAGAGAAAATGTCTATTATGAGCCTTTTATTTGTCATGACTTCTTCATATGGATATGACCTCACCTAGCACTGCTTTTCTGAGAGACTTTCAAACACTGCTTTGAAGCTAACTTCTTTGTTTTTTAGATTACTAGGCTTTTAAATCCATGCACTTTCCTCCCAAAATTCTGGTAGCTCTAATAGCCCTTCTGGTAAAGGCATTGCACATTCTAGTAGATACTCTAAGTATTTCTTCCCTAACTGAAATAGGCTCAGTACCCTTCTGTCTTTCCTTCTAAATTGCCCCTCCTTCCCTTCTTTTCTTGCTACAGATCCTAAATATACTATCCAGATGTATGCAAAACACGCTACCAGTAAAAGCTTTTCTAGCCTCTTGGGATTCTTTATTCGCGTTTTGTGTATGTTAAATCCTCTTGATTTCTCATCTGAAAAAAATGTCTCTATCAAACTCCTCTTTCTATACAGCTCACATGCCTCTTCTGTTAACTCCACATTTGTTACTAAATATATTGGCTCTTTATACTCTTTGCCCCACCACGCTATTATTTGTACTGGCCCATACCTCTCATTCGTGTACTCTATCCCTTCTACACTTACTTGCCCTCCCTCTTGGAATATGTCTTCTGGTTTGAATGGCTCGTTTTCTCCTTCCTCATAACAATTGATGTTTTTTGCTGCTCTTAGTATATATTCCCACTTGTACTCTTCACATTTCTTTTGGAACTCTACTCCATCAAACTCGCTGTCACCCACTACTACCACATCTAATTTCTTGTCTAAACCCTCTTCTAATTCTTGCACTAACTCGTATAACTCCTCTAGTAAAGCTATATGTTCTGCTTCACTAAAGCTTCCTTTGTTCCCTTCTCTTACTTTCCAAATTACTGGTAATGCTCTTCCTTGGTATATCACACTTATCATCAGTACTGCACAATGTTTCCCTAAACTACTTGTATCTATTGTGAATATTAAGCTTGTTTTACTTATCCCTGCTAGTATTTCTTTGATGTAAGGGAAGTACATCGTTTCTTTATTGACAGCTTTATTCCTCAACCAACGATTAAATCGCTTTGTTCGGCTTTCTGTTTTACTATTTTTATGTTTTGTGCTCTTATCTGCCATTTCATCCAACGCTATTTTTCCTGATCGAACTAGCCCTGTTATCATCAAGGCAAAAACTATTAATCGCCTCGATGATTGACCTGATATGTTTTTTTGTGCAAACTGCTTGAGTGTAGCGAATATTCTGTTATATGATTTTTGAGAATAACTCATGCCCTGCATTAATCATGTTTCAAGTAATTTTGCAATACCCTTGAAGCTCAATGTGGGGCTTTTTTATTTCGATCTGATCTACCCTTGGTTGACTTTCGCCCTTGCCCTTTGGTGTTTCCTCAATTCAAAAAAGTGTACGGTTTTGAAAGTCTCCCAAACGTTCTTCTCGACCTAGACTAATTATGGATAAGCATTAACACTACATTAACATGCTATGTCAATACTGACCCACAGCACATTAGCTGCCACCTCACTTAGTTAGATTTTTCACCTAGTTCTAAAATGCCGCTAATTATAAGTTTAGATTCAACAAACTGACAATTCTCTGACAGAAAGATGATATGGAAGCAATTACCTTAACACACTCCACTGAATACCCAAAAGGATCACCACCAGCAGGTTTAATTGCAAATGAGATACTTTCGGCAAATCACCAAAAACACTTGCGAATTGCTCTCTACTCGCATGATACTATGGGTTTAGGACACACTCGTCGTAATTTACTTATTGCTCAAACACTTGCTAAAGCAGGCATATCGGCTGATTTGTTGCTAATTACTGGGGCTGTAGAGTCCGCTCGCTTTGCTAAGCCCCCTAGAGTTGACTATTTAACATTGCCCTCTTGGCATAAAGATACTGAAGGTTGCTACGCCCCACGGGATTTGGACATGACAAGCGAAGATTTTGCTAAGCTACGTGGCCAAACCATTTGGGCTACACTCAAAGTGTTTAAGCCAGACTTACTAATAGTAGATAACGTTCCCAAAGGTACTAATGGAGAACTCAGACGAGCACTTAAAAAACTTAGAAAACGGGGTCGTACCCGTTGCATTCTTGGTTTAAGAGATATTCTAGATTCTCCTGAACAAACTAAAAAGCAGTGGCAAAAACAGGAAAATGCAGAAGCAATTGAGCGTTTTTATGATGCAATCTGGATTTACGGAGATAAGCAGGTATTTGACGTTGTAAGCTCATACGAACTTTCTGACAACATTGCTAAAAGGGTAAGCTACTTAGGTTATTTTGACCAAAGGGCACGTCTCAGTCATTCTCCTAATAAGGAGCTTAGTAAAGAAATCTCAATACCCAATTCGCCAATAGTGCTTTGTCAAGTTGGTGGGGGACAAGATGGTGCTGCATTAGCTGAAGCTTTTATGCGAACTACCTTGCCTGATGGTTGGGCAGGAGTACTTATTACTGGCCCCTTTATGCCTGCTGATTTCAAGAAGCGTCTACAAATACTGGCTACCAAGCGTTCAGATATACAAGTACTCGAGTTCCTATCAGAACCCACACATTTACTTAAACGTGTCGAGCGCGTAATTTCGATGGGTGGTTACAACACGGTTATGGAGGCGCTTTCTTTTGAAAAGCCTCTTTTAGTTGTGCCTAGAGTAAAACCACGGTTAGAACAACTTGTACGTGCTGAGAGGTTGCAGAGTCTAGGGGTGCTCGAGCTACTCCATCCTAATGATCTTTCCCCTAAACATTTAGCAGATTGGTTAAACAAGGAAGTCAAAACACCTAACAATATTCACACGCAAATCAGTTTTAACGGTCAAAAACAACTCTGTTGGGAAGTAAAGACAATGTTTGACTTGGTAGAGGAGGAATCCCAACATGCAATTGCCTGAACGCATAGGTTATGTAGTCAAACGCTACCCACGCTACTCAGAGACTTTTATAGTAAATGAAATCCTAGCACATGAGGCAGCAGGATTTGACTTAGGAATATTTGCACTAAACCCTCCAGCAGACACTCACTTTCAAAATATAATTTCTCGTGTGCATGCACCTGTGACTTATCTGACAACAAAAAGCGAGAAAATCTCTGCTCTATGGACCTCCTTACAAGAACTAAGTGCAGAAATACCTTGTTTATGGTCTAAGTTAGGGGCAGCCGAAAACGAGGAAGTTAAAGAAGTATGGCAAGCAGCTATGTTAGCTAGTGAAGTCAAGTGCCGTAACATCACTCACTTGCACGCTCACTTTGCTACTTCTGCTGCAACAGTAACGCGGTTAGCAGCTCATTTTGCTGAAGTGCCTTACACAATTACTGCCCACGCCAAGGATATTTTTCATGAAAATGCTGAAACAAATGATTTAGCTATCAAGTTCAACAATGCTGCTACTGTAGTGACAATCAGTGATTACAACCTAAATTATCTAGCAGAACGTTTCCCAGAAATCAACCTCAAACTAATTCATAATGGCTTGGAGCTTGAACACTTTCCCTTCAAAGCACCAACAAACCGCCCACCCCGTATAATTGCTGTAGGTCGTTTGGTTGAAAAGAAAGGGTTTGCTGACCTTATAAATGCCTGCGCTATACTTGCTAAAAGTGAGCGCAAATTTCAGTGTGAGATCATTGGCGTTGGTGAACTCGAAAAAGAATTAAAAAATCAGCTCGAGTCTCTTGGTTTAAACAATGTTGTAAAAATGCTAGGACCAAAACCCCAACATGAAGTTATCGCTAAAGTACAAGAAGCCTGTGTCTTAGCAGCTCCCTGTGTCATAGGCCAAGATGGCAATCGCGATGGCCTACCAACAGTTTTACTAGAGGCAATGGCACTGGGAACCCCTTGTGTCTCAACAGATGTAACAGGTATCCCAGAGGTAGTGCAGCATGGCAAAACTGGTTTACAAGTACCTCAATATAATCCTCAGGCTCTAGCAGAAGCTTTAGGGAATTTGTTGGATGACGCAGCATTACAAGTGAGGTTAGCAACCCAAGCACGCACTCTTATCGAAAAAGAATTTGATGTTGAGAAAAATGCCTCACAACTTCGGGAAGTCTTTGCCTCTGCTAAGGTAGCGGAAGAGGTTTTTGCTTAATGCGTATAGCCTATATTTCTATGGATTTTGGTGTGCCTGTCTTTGGTCAAAAGGGCTGCTCCATTCATGTTCAAGAGGTAATTCGTGCCTTTAGAAAACAAGGTGCTCAGATTGAGCTTTTCACCACAAACTTAGGTGACGATCCTCCTAGTGATTTGCATGATTTACCTGTTAGGCAGCTTCTCAATTCATCTAGGGGCAACTCAGCGGAGCGAGAACAAACAGACATTGATCTAAATGATGTGTTAGGCAAGAAACTCGAGCAAGCAGGTCCTTTTGATTTTATTTATGAACGTTACTCTTTATTTAGCCATGCTGGCATAAAAACTGCTCAGGCTCATAATATACCTTCACTACTAGAAGTTAATGCCCCCTTAATAGAAGAACAAATAAAATATAGGACCCTCCATCATCCAGATGCTGCTAAACAAGTAGCTAAGCAGGTTTTTAACTTAGCAACTGCTGTAGTTGCTGTATCTGACGGGGTAGCAAATTATGTGGGTGATTATTGCAAGACTAAAAAGCACATTCATGTAGTGCCAAATGGTGTCAACGTAGAACGTTTTGCTCCCTCGATCACCCCTAGCTTTCCTACAAACCCTGAAATATTTACGGTGGGCTTTATTGGCACACTTAAGCCTTGGCATGGTGTTGACATTTTAATTACTGCTTTTAGGCAGTTACAACAAAAGTATCTTAATACTGAATTGCTAATAGTGGGTGAAGGTCCTGAAAGGAAGCGTTTAGAAGATATCAGCTATGAATTCAACTTGCAAAACTCTATAATGTTTACAGGGGCAGTTAACTCTACTAAAGTTCCAAGCCTACTAACCAGCATGGATGTAGCAGTGGCACCTTACCCAGCACTCGAGGAATTTTACTTTTCACCTCTAAAGATCTACGAGTATATGGCAGCAGGTTTACCTATTGTTGCTAGTAATATTGGACAAATCTCTGAAATTATAAAACATCAAGAGAATGGTTTGCTTTACCCAGCTGGAAATTTACAAGCTCTTGCTAATGCCCTTGAGCAACTTATTCAAGATCCTATACTTGGAAAGCGCTTAGGTCAGATGGCTAGGCAAACTTCTCAAACATATCATAGTTGGGATGCTATTGCTGAAAGCATGCTTGAGTTAGCAAAATTTACTTCTCAACAGGTGGCTGCTTAAATGGCGCGGCCTACAACACTAAAAGCAACAGTGCCTAGCTTATGGCGCATGTTGAGGTACTTTTGGCCTTATACCAGAAAGTATTACCTTCTTATTGCTGGTTCTTTTTTGGCACTTTTCGCTGCAGCTATTTTTCGCACACTCGAGCCTTGGCCTTTAAAATTTGTCTTTGACCTCATCATTATGCCAAGTAGCACCCAAGAAGCATCAAATTGGGCTAGCTTGAAAACTCTAGATCCCTTTGTAATACTCTTAATTACTGCTGTTGGACTTATTCTTATTACTGGGTTGCGAGCGCTAATGACTTACTATAACCGGGTTGGCTTTGCTTTAGTAGGTAACCGAGTACTAACTGAAGTGCGTGGGGATTTATATAAGCACTTACAGTGTCTATCCTTATCTTTTCACAGTAAGGCAAGAAGTGGTGATTTGATCACTCGAGTAATTGGTGACATTGGCCTGCTCAAAGATGTAGCAGTTACCGCCCTGATGCCCCTCATTGGTAGTGCTCTTATTCTCACTCTGATGCTTGGGATGATGTTTTGGCTTCACTGGAAGCTAACATTAATAGTGCTTTTAACACTGCCCCTTTATTGGCTACCAAGTGTACGTCTCGGGCGTAAAATCCGTGATGTCTCTCGTAAACAGAGAAAACGTGAGGGTGCTATTGCCTCAAATACTGCTGAGGTAATGGGTGCTATAAAAGTTGTACAGGCACTTTCTTTAGAAGAAGCTTTTTCTAAGGCTTTCAGTTCTCAAAACCAAAAGAGCCTTAAGGAAGGTGTTAAAGGTAAACGTTTGGCAGCACGTTTGCAAGGAACAGTGCAGATTATGATTGCTTTATCAACAGCATTAGTACTGTGGTATGGTACACGCCTTGTGCTTATTGGGCAACTAACACCGGGCAGCTTGTTGGTGTTTTTATCCTATCTAAAAGGTGCCTTTAAACCCATGCAAGATTTTGCTAAATATACAAGTCGTCTTGCAAAAGCTGCTGCTGCAGGAGAACGAGTGTTAGATGTCTTTGAGAAGAAACTCGAAATTGTTAGCAGGCCCAATGCTATCACTGCTCCTGCCTTTCACGGCATAGTGCAGTTTGATAAGGTCAGCTTTGCTTATGAAAAGGATCAGCTAGTGCTTGATGAACTATCACTTGATGTGAAGCCTAGACAGCAGGTTGCTATTGTGGGCACATCTGGTAATGGCAAATCCACTCTCCTTAGTTTGATTTCACGCTTATATGAGCCTTCTTCAGGGCGTGTTCTAATTGATGGTCATGACATTCGTGATTATACTCTCCAGTCACTAAGGCAACAAATCAGTGTGGTCTTGCAAGATAATTTGCTATTTGCTGGCAGCATTCGTGACAATATTACCCTTGGTGCCGCAAAAGTTTCTGATGAAGATATAGAAGCTGCAGCACGGCTAGCTAATGCTCATGATTTTATAGTTAAATTTCCTGAGGGCTATAGTACAGAGGTTAGTGAGCGTGGGTTCACACTCTCAGCAGGCCAACGTCAGCGTATTGCTATTGCTCGAGCAGCCATAAGAAAAGCCCCCATTGTCCTTTTAGATGAACCCACAACAGGCCTTGATGAAACTAATGAGCAAGCAGTTATTGAGGCTCTTGGAAAACTTACTCAAAACAGTACTACTTTCCTAGTAACACACAATCTAAGACACGCAGCGAGAGCAGATCTTATAATTTTCCTAGATCATGGTCGTATTCTCGAGCAAGGCACTCACGAAGAATTACTGCGCTTAGACAAGCTCTATGCTAAGCTTTACTACTTAGAAACACAGGCAAGACCAAATGCAGTAAAGGAAAGGACTTATTCCTATGCCTACTAAACTAAATCCTTATGCTTTTCTAGTGGGTTGCCCAAGATTTGGCACTACTTTGCTGCAAAGAACGCTAAATATTCATCCTCAATTAGCAGTAGCAAGTGATACATACGCATTAGATTTGGGGAAGCTTTGTGCTACAAACACCTGACAAATACATCGTTAAAAAAGATAGTGCTTTGCCCGGGCTTAGGGTAGTCCTAGACCCAGAGCAATTTATTGATTATTTAGGAGAGGCCTTTCCTGAACTCGAGCCAACTTCTGTTAAACCAACATATATCCGCTACAAACCCAACACTAGCTGTTTAGTACGTTATGAGGCAAATACTAAATTAGGTGTTAATAACGTTTACTCTAGGGTACATAGAAAAGACGCATTAGCAAAACTGGAGAAAGCACGCCTGTCAAACCCAAAAGGCGAAAGCTGTTGCGTCATTAATGATAAAGCGCTAATTATTTATAAATATCCTTTTGATCGTAAGCTTAAGTACTTACCTAGACTTATTAATGGGGAAACTAATTATAGGTTATTGAAAAAAAGCTTACCAAACGCCCTTTCAGAAAAGAACATCAACATTCAGCCACTAGTCTATAAACCTGAACGCCGTTTTGTAGCAAAACTTGAAGGGGAAAATTGCACCATAGCACTAAAAATGTACAACCAAGAAAGCTTAATAAGAGCAAAAGCAAACGCAGAATCGTTTTCCTCAAAAGGCAATCTCTGTATTGCTCGTAATTTAGGAGGCTCTCATAGATATGGCACATTGACATTTGAGTGGCTCGAGGGACACTTACTAAGAGAAGCATTCTTGGAACCTGACTTTGATGTGTTACAACTTCATCAAGTTGGTGCAGCACTAGCTAACTTACACAACCAGTGTCCTGATAGCTTACAAGAACGTACTAGCAAAAGTCATTTAGCCAAGCTCTTTGAACTTAGCTCATGGTTTAAAGCAGTTCATCCTGAACTAGCTCTTAGAATTTGCACGCTAGCAAAGCGTATATCTCACATGTTACCTGAAACATCATCACAGCTTACAGCTGTACATGGGGATTTCTATAGTAAACAAGTGCTTCTTAAACAAGATACTGTAGGCATCATTGACTTTGACGAAGCTTTTCTAGGTGACCCTGCTTTTGATTTAGGATTGTTTATAGCCCATCTTGAGTATGATGCCTTAAGAAATCTATTTCCTTCCCCTCTTGTAAACCTAGCCTCTGAAACATTCCTTGAAGGTTATAGAAAAACTACAGGATCTCTGCCATCTAACATTGCACCATACATAGCCATGGGTCTTTTAAGCCTCTCTCCACATTTTTTTAGAAACAGGTTGCCCAACTGGCCTGAGCAGACGGAGTTTATTGTGGCTCGAGCTGAGCAAAAACTAGCTAGCAGCTAGCAAAAAATATTCTAATCCCATTTTAGAGAGGCAAAATCTTGTGCCTCTACACACACAGAATGTATACTTACATATTTCCACGTACTGTTAATGTATATGAAACACATAACTGATAAGTTCCAAATTACCAATGACCCTAAAATGTCCTTTTTATCTGAGGCATTGAACCCTAACTTCATGGCTAAAGCTTTGTCTAATTCACTTGAAATAGAAAATGTAAAACTTGACTCCATTGAGGTAAAACGTTACAAAGCTAGCCGGCGCTGTTTAATTGCTTATACTTTTACATCTGAATCTAATAGTGAACCTCTTACTGTTTTGGGAAAAGCTCGAGCCCGCAGCCTTGATAAGTACAGTTATAACCTTCAGCAAGAGCTTTATAACTCAGGTTTTGATGAATCTAGCAAAGATGGTATCCTTGTACCTAAGCCACTTGGCCTAATTCCTGAGTTACAAATGTGGTTACAGGAGCAAGTCAAAGGTTGTCCCATTAACCAACTAATTACTAAGCCTTTAAGTATCGCTCTTCTCCAAAAAGTTACCAAGGCTATTCACAAACTCCATGAAACTAATATTTCTACAGATCGAGAACACAGTATGGCTGACGAGTTAACCATTTTAGATGATCGACTTGATAAAGTCGCAAAAACTCATCCTGCTTGGACTCTTAGACTTAAGAAGCTGATGAAGTCTTGTGAAGGGCTTGCTGAGAATGTTCCTTTAGTAACTTTTAAAGGCATCCACCGTGACTTCTATCATGATCAATTGCTATTTGATGGCTCAAAAGTTTACCTACTAGATTTAGACCTTTATACCAAGGGTGACCCTGCTCTGGACATTGGTAATTTCATTGGTCATCTTACAGAGTTAGCTGTACGCATAGGTGATGTTTGCGCTCTTAATGCTCAAGAAGTGGCAATGGAAAATGCTTATGTAGAGCTTACTGGTGAAGAATTCCGCTCAAGAGTGCAAGTCTATAAAATGCTGACATTAGCTAGGCATATTTTTATTAGTACACTGTTTTCTGAGCGTAAAGCTTTTACTGAGGGTTTGCTCGAGTTATGCGAAAAGAACTTAAATAAGGATTTGGCATGAAAATTACAGTTATTGGTTGTGGTTATGTAGGTCTAAGTACCGGGGTAGCCCTAGCATATGTAGGGCACAATGTTACCTTTGTTGATATTGACGAGCAGAAAGTCCAAGGGCTACAAAAAGGCCAGGCTCCCTTTTTTGAACCTAGTCTTAGTGAATTGCTTAAAGCAACAAATGATCATTGTAAATTCACTACTAGTTATGGTGAGGCTCTGGCTGAAGCTGAAGTTGCATTCTTAGCAGTAGGCACTCCTGCTACACCTGCGGGCCACGCTAACTTAACTTATCTTTTTGATGCCGTAAATAATCTTATTAGGTGCAGTGCCGAACCTTTGCCCACTATAGTGGTTAAGTCTACAGTGCCAGTAGGGACTGCTAAAGAAATTCAGTCTGTTCTTATAGAACAAAGACCTAATGCAAAGACATCTATAGTTAACAATCCTGAGTTCTTAAGACAAGGAAGAGCCTTACATGACACGCTTTATCCTGAAAGAATTGTTCTTGGTAGTGATGATGAAACTGCTTTACAGAAGTTAAAGCAACTCTATACTCCTATTTTGAAACAAAGCTTTCTTGCTCCAAGTGTGTTGCCACGTCCTCAGCAACTTAGTTCTGTTCCTTTATTAAGCACTAATTCCGAAAGTGCAGAGCTTGCCAAGTATGCAGCCAATGCTTTTTTAGCCACTAAAATCTCATTTGCTAATGAGATTGCTAATGTTTGTGATACTGTAGGTGCTGATGTTGAGCAAGTAATGGCAGTACTTTCGCATGACCCAAGGATTGGTAGTCAGTTTCTAAGAGCAGGTTTAGGTTATGGGGGAAGTTGTTTTCCTAAAGATACCCGAGCACTAGCTTATATTTCTAATAAGGGTGGTTACAGTTTTAAGTTGCTGAACGCTGTAATTGAAGTTAACAATGCCCAGCGCTTTTTAGTTATTGAGAAGCTCGAGGAAATTCTAGGCAACCTGCACAATAAAGAAATTGCCCTGCTAGGGTTAACCTTCAAACCTGGAACTGATGACTTACGAGATGCACCAAGTCTTGATATTGCACAAGAACTATTATTACGGGGTGCAAAAGTAAGAGCACATGATCCAGTAGCTTTAGACAAAGCAGATGGCCTTCTTGATTCTCGAGTAGTTTTAATGGAAAGTGTTGAGAATGTCCTTGAAGGAGCAGATGGTGCTATTCTTGTAACAGAGTGGCCTCAATACAAAGCTCTTAACTGGGTACAGTTAGGCAAACAGATGCGCCAGTCTGTACTAATAGATGGACGGAACGCTCTTGACCCTAGCGATATGAACAAGGCAAATTTTGCTTATAGGGCTATAGGTAGGTAGCTACTTGCCCATAGCAGCTTTGTCTACTAACCAAAGTAAATTTCCTCTAATAGGACTTATCTTTTGTGCAGGTAGTGTTTCATCATCAGAGAACACTCTATGTAATGCATCTGCTTTGCTTTCACCAGCTACTAAAAAAATTACGTCCTGAGCAAGGTTAATGGTTCGCAAGGTCAAAGTTAAACGTGTTGGTGGAGGTTTGGGGGCGTTGTAAACTGTTGATACAAAGCGATCTGAAGACGTTCTCATTTCTGGGTAATTAGGAAACAGTGAAGCAGTGTGTCCATCGGAACCCATACCAAGTAAAATCAAGTCAAATTCTGGCTCACCTTTAAAAAAGCTTTTTAAGGTTTGCTCATACTTTTTAGCTGCTTCTTCTGGAGTAATATCAATCGTGGGGAAAGGGTAAATTTTATCTAAGGGTATAGGTACTTTAGAAAGAAACGTTTCTTTAGCCATAAAGTAATTACTATCAGCAGCATCAGGGCTTACGAAACGCTCATCACCAAAAAATATATGTACTTTACTCCAGTCAATTTCATTCTTAAGAGGTGGTTCAGCAAGCATTTTATACATTTGTTTTGGTGTGCTTCCACCAGAGAGTGCAACACTAAAATGCCCCTGTTTGTTTATGGCTGCTCGAGCTAAATCCAAAAAACGCTGTGAGGCCTCTTTGGCTAGAGCTTGGAGTTGCTCGAAAACTATTACATTATCAATATCTACCATTAGTTTACCTAGGGTTTATAAAAAAGTTTTTTCAGTTAAACCTCGGAGGTTTTGAAAACCTCCGAGGCTTGGCCCAGCCCTTCACTGCATTCCCTTTCACACCTATCTAAACAACGTATTCTTGATAAGGCACAAAGTGGTTCGTTTTACCAGCCAGCTGTTCTTTTACACCCTCAACAATGTGATGGGGCATAAAAGGTTCACCATCATACTTGCGTATGTGACCATCAGCCTTTATACCAGTTTCACTTCTCATGTAACGAGCAAACTGCCCTGAGTAATTGTTTTCTATTACAATAACACGCTTAGCTTTAGAAAGAATACTAGAGACTTCTTCACCATGAAAGGGCAAGATCCACTTTATAGCTAATTGATTGGCAATAACACCTTGATCTTTAAGTTGCTCTACAGCTTCTTTGATAACACCATAGGTTGACCCCCACCCTACTAGAGTTACCTCAGCATCTTCAGGACCTTCTAGCTCTGGAGGCGCAATCTCCTTGGTTACATGTGCAAATTTGCGAGCACGCTTTTCCACCATCTTGCGGCGTATGTGGGGGTTAGTAAACTCATCACTTATAAGCACTCCATCCTCATCATGCTCATCACTAGCGGCGACATGGGCATAACCTGCTAAACCGGGAATAGCTCTTGGTGAAATACCAGTTTCAGTATCTAAGAATCTTTTATAGCCACTTCCTTCTCGAGTGCCCGGATCAGCTAAAGCACCGTTAGCACTAGGCTTAGACTCAGTTATAAGTTCACCCCTCTCAACCTTAGGTTGCATGTTTATATCGTCTGGACTAACACTAAAAGTCCCTTCTGAAATAAGCAAATCAGAAATTACAATAGCTGGACATTGAGCTTTGTCAGTTAGATTAAATACTTCTGGCAAAGTGTTAAAAGCATCCAAAGCATTTTTAGGCGCAACTATAAAGCGCTCAAAATCGCCTTGACTTGCCCCTAAGACTTGCCATAAATCACCTTGTTCTGTTTTAGTAGGTACACCAGTAGAAGGTCCAGCACGTTGTACGGTAATAAAGACACAGGGCACTTCCATTATAGCGGCCATACCAATAGCTTCAGTCATTAGGGCAAAGCCTCCACCAGAAGTAGCACACATGGATCTGGTTCCAGTATAACCAGCCCCTATGGTCATGTTAGCTACAGCAATTTCACTTTCAGCTTGACGTACCATTATGTCTAGTTCTCGAGCATTTTTAGCCATCCAATGTAATACCCCTGTAGAGGGACTCATAGGGTATGCACAGTAGAATTTAACTCCTGCAGCAGCTCCACCCATTGCTAAAGCATCATTACCAGTCCAAACTGCCATCGACTTGGGCTTGCTAGGTACCTCAAAGGGAAAAGGCTCAAAGTTTTCTTTGGTGAAATCATAGCCTGCTCGAGCAACGCTGACATTTTCATCAACTACAGCTTGCCCTTTACGCTTAAATTGTAAGTTAAGTGCATCTTCTAGTACATTGAAGTCAAAACCTAGTAGGGAAGTAATTACTCCTAAAGAGATAGTATTTTGTACTAGCTTATTTTTGCTGTTATCAGTAAGTTTGGCTACTGGTATGGGGCAAAGCGCAGCACTTTCATTAGCTTCAATAGGTTTTATAGTATCGCTATTATAAATAGCTTTTGTACCTGCTCCCATATGTTTTAAATGCCTATTCATAGTATCTTGGTTCAAACAAACTAAAAGGTCAATTTTATCACCGTGGCTATGTACAGGCTCGTCACTACTGCGAACAGTAAGAAAAATGTGCCCGCCACGAATGATAGATTGATAAGCATTGTAAGCGTAAAAATGTAGTCCACGACGCACAAGTATGCGAGCTAGAATATTACCCGGTGTAGCAATACCTTGACCAGCTGCTCCACCAATACTTAAGGCAAAATCAAAATTTTTACTCATTTTTTCTTTTCACACCAATCTTTTTTAATGCACATTAAAATTTATTTAATATAACTTAATTCTACCTGAATAAGGTATCTTTTGGAAAGTATACTTACTTTGCTTTTGGCATATAAAGTACTAAAAGCCCTTCACGTAAATGTGCTGTTGCATTTTCACGCTTAGCCTCTCTAGGTAAGGTTATAGTGCGTTGTACTAAGCCAGTATTACGTTCTTGTTTAAGCATTTTTATGTTTTTGTCTTTAGGTTCAAATGATTCACGAATGCCTGCAATAGTCACATTCTTGCCCTGAACTGCTATTTCAAGATTTTTTTGCGAAACACCGGGTAAGTCAATGATAAGTTCAAAAGCATCTTCGTACTCCAATAGATCAACTTTAGGAACATCATGCCCAATCTGCTCACTAAGTTTGTTGACGTGTTCACGCAAAGTTAAAATTTTTTGTATGTCTTCATTAGTGTCAGGGTCCTTGCTAGGAGTGGCAAGGGTGTCAAGTTCCATTTCCATAAGGTTTAGTATAACATCAGAGTTTGTACATTATAAATCTAATGCAGTGCAGTTTTATGGTAAGTCATGTCTATAAAGCAAGCATCCCCTAAATCTATTCATGGGGATGTCAAGCCCTTTGATGAAAAGCGTAGTTGGAATTATTTACTTTTGCTTTTAAGTAGACAAGCCTATACAGAAAAACAGTTGCGGCAAAAATTATATCAGAGGGGTGTGGAGAAAGCACTTGCTGATAAACTTATGTTGAAGTTAAAAGACTTGAGCTTGCTTGATGATGGTCTTTATGCTAAGCAGTACATAGCAAGCCGTCAGTATAAAAAAGGTCCGCAAGTTTTAAGGCAAGAGCTTAGGCGAAAAGGGATTGCTGAAAAGTTTATTGAACAGAACTTAGCTGAGCTTGATAGCAAGAGTCAAGTTCATGCTGTGAAAGCTCTTTTAGAGAAGAATCTTTGGCGCTTTAAAGGTGATGGTTTTAAGAAACGTCAAAAAGCCTATGCTTTCTTGGTACGTCGTGGTTTTGGTGCTGAAGTAGTATATGAAGCCTTAGAAAAATTTTTTGCCCAAGACTAAAATTCACTAAGTTTGGTTTAAGGTAAGCAAAGGTGTGAAAGTTTTTGTGAATAGTATTTGGTATTAGTTATCGTATTCACAATATTTCTTGTTCGTGAATCTTTTATCGAGAAAATGCTCGGAAAACTATCAGCCTCTGAAATCTTCCTCTACACTGAATACTTGAATACTGTCTTTTCAACTGTAAGAATTCGAAAATGTTTGCTATACTTGCCCCCTTACCTTTTAAGGAGGTTTTTTATGTTTCGTTTAGTGTTTTTTGCTTTCCTTTTCTTTTTCTTAGCTGCTTGTACTAAAATTGTACATGTCCCCCTCCCTGTCACAGAACCTGATCCTACCAAAGACCCTTCCTTTTCTACTCTTGATTTCGCAACTCCGCAGGACGATCGAGGGACCGGTTTAGCTCTTCATGGCAGCAATCTTTATGTGGTGGGCTATACAGAGGGGAATCTTGATGGCACAAACCTAGGGAATTCCGATGGGATTTTACGGCGCTACAATGGCTTAAAATTATGGGGAGTACAATTTGGGACTAGAAGCTGGGATGACCCTAACAAGGCTGCTACAGACAGTAATGGTAATGTTTATGTTGTGGGGATCACATTTGGTCCTCTCGGTTTTCGAGTAGGAGGTTCTGATGCTTTCTTAGCAAAGTTTAATAAAGACGGTGAGTTACTTTGGGGTATGCAGTTTGGTACTAAAAATTCTGACTTGGGCATTGATTTAGCTATTGATAATAATGACCGTATATATGTCCTTAGTGATGAAGGTATTAACAACTTTGTCATTAGAAAGTTCAGTTCTACTGGTCAATTACTTAAGACTAAGTCTGTTACATTAAACAACCGCCCAGATCTTAAACCTGTAGCTATGGCAGTGGATAGTTTAAACAAATTGACTGTTTTAACGGATTGGGATAATAGTGGCAATTCTAAAGGTAGAGATATCAGGCTTTTTAAGTACAACAGCAATCTGAGTCTACTTTGGGAAAAGGCTTATAGTACAGTTAATCCTGATCTTGCCCATGACATCATTGCTGATAGCAACAACAATATTTACTTCACGCTTCGCATAACTGTTGCAAACAAAGGGGCACACTTTGTTAAAAAGAATTCTGCTGGTGCTACTCTTTACTCTAGACGTTTAGAACACAGTGCTACAAGTTTTGATACTTTTCCTGTAAGCATAACCAACGATAGTAATAATAACATCTATATTGCTGGCTATACAGATGGTTCCTTTTCTGGATTTACTAATGCTGGCGGTTTTGATAATGTGGTCTTCAAATATAGTAGTGCTGGTACTAAACGATGGATTACTCAGTTTGGCTCTGGGAATTATGGCTCGGCAAGCACCGATCGGGCTCTTGATATTGCTGTTAATGATTCGGTTTACATTACAGGATATACATTTGGCAATCTGCTAACAGGCGCTGCCACACCTGCTGGCGGTGGCACTGCTGCTGATGCCTACGTTGCACAACTTAGAAGGGACAACGGTACTATTGTAGGGGTAGATCAGTAAGATTATTTTAAGGGGGCAAATCCAGCGTTTTAGTCTTTCTTGTCAATTAATCTAGATTAACTGTGGATTCTTGATTAGTTATTGTATTCACTATATTTCTTGCTTGTGAATCTTTTATCGAGAAAGGAACTTCCCTTCAAAATGACTTGCCCTATAAAAATAAACAGGTATGTAAAAGAAATATGGTAAGATAGTAAGGGATTGTCAAAGTATTTGATTCCCAACATAATTTTTCATAAGTAATGGTTAGAAAAAGTAAGGAAGTAAGTTTTGAGCGACAACTATACCGCTGAACAAATTCAAGTTTTAGAAGGCTTAGAAGCTGTACGCAAACGTCCTGCCATGTACGTGCAGGGTGGCACAGGTGTTGATGGCTACCATCAACTTTTAACCGAGGTTATTGATAATGCTATAGACGAATGCCTAGCTGGTTATGCCGATACTGTTGAAGTTATCTTGCATCCTGATGGCTCGGCTTCAGTTATAGATAATGGTCGTGGGGTGCCTGTAGACATAATGAAAAAAGAGGGCAAGCCTGCTGTTGAAGTTATCTATACAGTACTTCATGCTGGTGGTAAGTTTGACAGCAATGCTTACAAAGTTTCAGGAGGGTTACATGGAGTTGGCGCTTCAGTTGTTAATGCACTTTCTGAATTATTAGAAGTTGAGGTAAAACGTGGAGGTAAGATTCACAAAATTGCCTTTAGTAAAGGCGATGTTTCTGCACCTTTACAAGTAATTGGCACTTATGAGGGACAGTCTGGTACTAAAGTCTCCTTTTTACCTGATCACAGCATCTTCACAGAAATTACAGCCTTTGACTTTAGTCGTATCCGTAAACGCTTAAAAGAGCTTTCTTACCTAACTGGCGGGGTAAAAATCATTTTTAGAGATTTGCGGGTAGAGCCAAAGCATGAAGTTTTTCAAGAGGAGGGAGGGGTAGCAGCATTTGCTGACAACTTGGCTAAAGATGAAAAGCGCCTTTATGACAAACCTTTACTTATCAAAGGAACAAATGAGGATATTGAGGTAGAGGTGGGATTGCAGCATACAACTAGTTACGGGCAAATTATCCTTTGTTATGCCAACATGATTACTAATCGTGATGGGGGTACACCTCTAACTGGTTTTAAAACAGCTTATACTAGAACACTTAATAACTATGCTAAAGCCAAAAATCTAATTAAAAAAGGTGAACCCACTCCTACAGGAGATGACTTTTTAGAAGGTATTCATTGTGTTATCTCAATTAAATTAGGCGATCCCCAATTTGAATCTCAAGCAAAAGTTAAGCTACTTAATCCTGAAGCTCAAGGTGCCACCCATGCTGTTGTCTATGAGAAATTTAATGAGATTTTAGAGGAAAATCCCCAAATAGGTAAAGTTATCATTGAAAAGGCAGTAAACGCTGCTAAAGCTAGGGAAGCAGCTCGAAAAGCTCGAGAACTAGTCCGCCGTTCCAACCCTCTAGAAAATGATGACTTGCCCGGTAAATTAGCTGATTGTCAATCAGAGGATCCCAGTGTTAGCGAACTTTATATAGTAGAAGGTATTTCTGCAGGTGGATGTTTCTCGGGTGACACTAAAATCTTATTGGTTGACAAGCGTACTTTAAGTTTTAAAGAATTAGTTCAGGAACAAGCTGAAGGTAAGTCACATCTTGGTTACACAATAGGCCCTGATGGCGCTATGCATGTAGGACAATTACTAAATGCTCGAGTTACCAAAACTAGTGTCAAGGTAATCAAAATTACTTTAGATAATGGTGAAACAATAGTTACTACTCCAGATCACCTCTTTATGCTAGCTAGTGGTCAATATAAACCTGCTCATGAACTTACAAATGATGATTTACTTATGCCCACGCCATTTTTCTATAGAGAAAACACTAAAAGCTTGTGGGTTTGGAATGCTGCTTCTACTTCATGGCAAGAACAAGATCAGCAAGCTGAGGTGAATCTTGCTAAAGATTGGAATGTAGAAAGTTATCTTGAGGAAAGAAAGGCTGTGGAAAAAACAAAAAACGAGTATGTTCGTCACATAAACAATACTCAAAATCTTGAAGAGAGCATAGATGTTTATGATCTTGAAGTACCTGACACTCACAATTTTGCTTTAGCTAGTGGCGTTTTTGTTCACAACAGTGCCAAAGGTGGCCGTGAACGTCGTTTTCAAGCCATTTTACCTTTACGTGGTAAGGTCTTAAATGTTGAAAAAGCAGGTATCACCAAGATTTTAAAGAATGCTGAAATTCGCGCTATGGTAGCAGCTATAGGTGCAGGTATAGAGGGTGAGGGTACAGGTGCTAGCGAAGATAATCATTTTGATCTACAGGCCGTAAGATACCACCGTGTCATTATTATGGCCGATGCCGATGTTGATGGTAGCCACATCCGCACTTTGCTCTTAACCTTCTTTTATCGCTACATGCGTCCACTAATTGAGCATGGCTATCTCTACATAGCTCAACCCCCACTTTATGGTGTTACTTTTGGTAAACAAAAAATTCCTAATTATATTTATAATGATGGTGACTTACAAAAACTCCTAAATGACAATAAAAATCGCAAGGCTAATATACAACGTTACAAAGGTTTAGGGGAAATGAATGCTGATGAGCTATGGCACACGACTATGAACCCTGAAACAAGAATTTTGAAAAAAGTCACTATTGAAGATGCTTTTGAAGCTACTGAAGCCTTTGAAATGCTTATGGGTAGTGAAGTCCCGCCCCGAAGAGCTTTTATTGAGCAAAACGCTCACTTAGCACAGCTTGATATTTAGGTGATTTGTGCAGGACAGGTTTCAAGTCTACCCTACTATTACTACACTCTTGTTTTGTTCAAAAATTGTAAATAAATTTGAATGTGCACTCAAATCCAAACCCCTAAGAGCCCTGCTGAGGTTTTATAGGCATCAATCGTAGGGGTTTAAAATTTTAAACCCCTACACCACGTGCTCTATGACAGGTGTTTTTATTCTTCAAAATAGTGTTTTATAAACAGTGTGCAAACAATCAGGTATTCCAATTTGTACGCTTATTAGCTTTTCTGTAAAGTCTTCAACTAGACACAAATTTAAGTGGGCTCAAGATTTGAGTATGGCTTTTAGTAAAATTGCACTGTAGTACTATATATACAAATGGAACTAATTAGTACAAAAGAAGTACTTACAGAACTTAACCCTGAAAGGATGCTTGATTTAGAGTTAAAGCATGGCAATAGCGAGCGCATACTTTTGCAGGAAGCTATGGGTATTGGAGGACCTTTTAAAACCCTAAGCCCTTGGCTATTACAAGACAAAAAGGGGCATGAACTTATACATGCAGCTGGCTATGCGGCTTTGCCATTAGGTGAAAAATACCCTCCTCTAGTAGAATTTGTTAAATACTTTTTAGAAGCTGATGCAGAACTAAGTTTACCACAACAATCACTATCTGCTTGGCGAGCAGCTTTAGAGACAAACCTAATCCACTTGCTAAGCAATTATGCCCCTAGTCACAAAGACTCACAAGTATTTTTTTCTAATAGCGGTGCAGAAGCTATTGAGGCAGCGCTTAAATTTGCTAGAGCAGCTCGGCCTAAAGCTAAATACTTTATTACCTTTATAGGTGGCTATCATGGTAAAACTTTTGGGGCACTTAGCGTTACCCCTAATGAAATTTATCAAGCACCTTTTCGTCCACTGCTGCAAAATGTACTTACTCTACCCTATGGTGACGCTAATGCAGTAGAAGAAACTATACGCAGAGTTACAGCAGATGCTGTTACTGCGATTGTGCTCGAGTCCACCCAAGGTGAAGCAGGTGTAATCAAGCCACCACCTGAGTTCTTACCTACCCTAAATAAAATCCGTGAAACATATGGCGTTTTAATTATTGCAGATGAAATTCAAACAGGCCTAGGACGTACAGGAAACTACTTCGCTAGCATAGCAGGTGGTCTGGAACCAGATATTATCACCCTAGCAAAACCTTTAGGAGGCGGGCTTATTCCTATAGGGGCAACACTTGCTAGAAAATGGATTATGAAACGCACTTTTGAGGGCTCGGCTGCAAAACAACACTCTACTACTTTTGGTGGTGGTTCTTTGGCTATGGCTATAGCTCTAAAAACCTTGGAATTAATCCTTGAAGATAATTTAGTTCCTCGCAGTAAAGAATTAGGCAAAGCAGGCCTTAATCACTTACTTACTCTACAAAAACGTTACCCCAAGTTTTTCAAAGCTGTACGTGGAGAAGGCATGCTTTTTGCTTTGGAAATTCAAGCGGTTTTACCCAAAGCATTAGCGAGAACCCAGCTTTTGCGTACTTTGGGTGGAGGTCTTGCTATGAGAGCACTTTATAAAGCAGGCGTATATTCTTGCTTTAGTTTAAACAATCTAAATACAATTCGCTTAACACCTGCTCTGAACATACCCGAAGATCTTTTTGAAAAAATGTTTGAACTTATAGAACAAGCTGCTGATGAACATCCTAGTGCATTATCTATGTTACCAAATGCTTTAAGTGAATTACCCATAAAATCACTGGCTAACTTATCAAAGCATGCACTCAAGTAAAGGTACTATCAGGTAATGTCGGGTACAATCCACCTACAATCAAACCTAGCCGCCATTTCTGTACTTTTAGGAGGTAAATACTTTTTTGCCATTTATAACTCACGAAAAATAGTAGGAGTCACCAAATGTTTATAGGAGTGGGTTCGAAACCCACTCCTACTTCATATAGCATCTTATGCTTCTCACAAAAACTTTTACACCAATGCTTAGTCATAAATTCAGTGAACCCTTTTTAAACAACTAAGCTAAAAAATCCCACCTATACTAGCAATCAAAGTAGCAAAAATAAGCGCCACGGTATTAATTACCTTAATAAGTGGATTTATAGAAGGTCCGGCAGTATCTTTGTAAGGGTCGCCAACAGTATCACCCACAACCGCTGCTGCATGAGCATCACTACCTTTCCCACCGTGGTTACCATCTTCTATGTACTTCTTAGCATTATCCCAAGCTCCACCACCATTTGACATCATAAGAGCCATCATAAGGCCACTGCCAATAACACCAATTAGTAATCCACCAAGAGCAAGAGGTCCAAAGAGTAACCCCACTATTAAAGGAGCAGCTACAGCGAGCACCCCGGGGATTACAAGTTCACGTAGTGCTGAAGCAGTCACAATATCAACGGACTTAGCATAATCTGGCTTGGCTTCACCTTCCATGATACCGGGAATTTCACGGAACTGACGACGCACCTCTTCAATTACTGCTCCTGCTGCTTTGCCTACCGACTCCATTAGGAAAGAAGAAAATAGGAAAGGTAACATAGCTCCAATAAAGAGACCAATTAGTACAATAGGATCATTGAGTAGAAAGGAAAAATTTTCCAAGCCTCGCTCAGTATTAAAAGCATCTAAGCGGTGGGTATAGTCCGAAAAGAGCACCAGCGCTGCAAGAGCTGCTGAACCAATAGCATAGCCTTTGGTAACAGCTTTAGTAGTATTACCCACTGCGTCAAGAGCATCAGTATTTTTACGAGTTTCTTCCGGTAGTTCACTCATTTCGGCAATACCACCAGCATTGTCAGTAATAGGTCCATAGCTATCCATAGCTACAACAATTCCAGTAATACTCAACATGGCTACAGCAGCAATAGCAATACCATAAAGCCCAGCTAGTGAAAAGGATAAAAATGTGGCAATAACTAACAAAATTACTGGTATAGCAGTACTTTCCATACCCACAGCCAAACCGCTAATTATGTTTGTAGCACTACCTGTTTCAGATGATTTTGCTATTTTTCTTACGGGTTTAAAACTTGTACCTGTATAGTACTCTGTGATGAACATAATGCCAATAGTAACGGCTATACCTATAAGCGAGCATAAAAAGAGGCTAAACACATTGCCACTAGCTCCAAGAGCACTAAAATTAACACCAATCAGGAAAAGCATAGAAATTAGAAAGCCCAGTGCACTTAGTGCCGCACTAATGAATACTCGAACATAAAGCAAACGCATAATACTGTTGTCCTCATTAGCTTTTACTGTAAAGAGGTATTTACTGAAAAAACTAGGTAATAAAACATAGATCTCATGAGGTAATAAAACGCGTATGTTATTACCTTCATCAAATTCTATAGGCCAAGTTACCCCTGCAACACTAGCAGCAATAGCTAAAGAGCCTAATAAAAGAGGATATATTACCAAGCGAGTTATCTCTTCGCCACCGGGTAACAAGAAGCCAAGAAAAATTGCGCCAATAACAGTAACAGCATAAGTTTCGAAAAGGTCAGCTCCCATGCCTGCACAATCACCTACGTTATCACCTACATTATCAGCAATGACTGCAGGGTTACGAGGGTCATCTTCAGGGATACCTGCTTCAACTTTCCCAACTAGGTCTGCTCCTACATCAGCAGCCTTAGTGTAAATACCACCACCTACTCGAGCAAACAAACTAATCAAACTAGCTCCAAAAGCAAAGCCTACCAAGGGTTCAACAGGATTATGTAAACCAAACAAAGCATAAAAGAGAAAGAAAAAACCAGAAACACCCAAAAGTGCTAAGCCCGCTACCGCTAAACCTGCCACTGCACCGCCATTAAAGGCAAGATCAAGGGCGCTGGTAAGACCTCCTTTTTCAGGTTGGGCAGCATTCGCCACACGCACATTAGCACGCACTGCTATATTCATACCAACATAGCCGCTTATAGCCGAGAAAATAGCTCCTACCACAAAACCAACGGTTGTCCACCACCATGTAACTGCTTGCCCACTAGGGTTGCCCAAAGCAGTAAAGACGATTGCTACAATTACAAAAACAATAGTAATAGCAGCAGCTACATAGGCTATGGTTTTATATTGTCTATCCATATAAGCCATAGCACCTTGCTTTATAGCATCAGCAATTTCTTGCATACGCTCGCTGCCTTCTTCAGCCTTTAAAATTTTCTTTGCTAGTAGCCATGCATAGTAAAGAGCCCCAGCAGCAATAATGGGAAAAAGAATAGTAAAAAACTTCACAAAAGTTCTCCTACCAACTCAATAAAGAGTATAAAAATTAACAAATTTTGCAGTTGTCCGCCTTAGTAGATTTGTGTTGAGATAACATAACATTAAATGGCAATAAGCGAACAATCATTATCAAGCGTCAAATTTTAACATGCTTTTCCATCTCGAGTTAGGGTAAGTTGTCCACAAGCTGCTCCTACATCTTGACCACGACTAAAACGTACAGAAACTGACAATCCTGCCTGCTCTAAGGATCTTTGAAAAGCAACAATTTGCTTGGGGGTGCTTGAGGTAAAGCTCGAGCTAGGCCAAGCATTAAAAGGGATAAGATTTATATGAGCCTGTAAGTGCTTTAATCGTTCTGCAAGTTGCTCGGCTTGCCATAAATGATCATTGACTCCTTGCAGCATAGTATATTCAATTGTTACACGCCTACCTATTTTTTCTTGCCACACCTTCAAAGCACTCATAATGTCAGTTATGCTATGGGCATGTGCTGTAGGAATAATTCTATGCCGTGTCTTTTCATCAGGAGCATGCAAACTTACAGCCAATACCAAGGGCAAATTTTCACTAGCTAAACGTTTTATTTTTTTAGGTAAACCTACTGTGGATAAAGTAATACGGCGTGGAGACATATTAAATCCTTCCGGATGTAACATTAAGCGAATAGCTGCTAAAGCATTTTCGTAGTTTAATAATGCTTCTCCCATACCCATAAAAACAACATTGCGAATATCTGTTGGATTTATATTTTGCGCTCTTGCCACAGCAATAACCTGTCCTAAAATTTCAGCAGAGGTCAGGTTTCTACCAAAGCCATACGCTCCTGTGGCACAAAAAGTACAGCCAGCAGGACAACCTACCATAGTAGATATACACAAGGTATTACGGTTTGAGTAAGGCATATAAACTGCTTCTGTCTTTTTATAATCAGCTAATGTAAAAAGGTAGCGCACAGCTTTATCTTTAGATGCAAAACTCTCATACTTTAGAAATGGATTAATAACATACCTTTTACTTAACTCACTAAGCCAGCTTTTTGGCAAGTTGCTCATACTCTCAAAATTAAAAGCACCCTTTTTGTAAAGCCAAAAAGCAAGCTGTCTACTTCTATAAGCCTGCCCTTCAATAGTAGGCAAGTTGACAATATCTAAACCAAGTAACGAGTTCACTAATTATGTTTTGTTGTGCAAGCAACTGCACACACATTTCCTTTCTGTGATAGAATAGTATTAATGATGCTTAAGGACATTAATTTCTTAAGTTTGGTTTAATAGTATAGCATTGGTTTTTTTATTCTAACTCTAGCTCTTTGTGGCTGTTTAATATGTAACTTAGATACTAATGAAGCATAAAGTTAATTATAATGACCTATTTTTAAGACTTAATTGACGAGGAGAAAAATTAATTATGAAAAAACCTAAAATCCTCGGCATGATTTTAGCAGGGGGTCAAGGAACACGCCTTTATCCCTTGACAGATAAGCGTACCAAACCTGCTGTGCCTTTTGGTAGTAAGTACCGCATTATTGATTTTGCCATTAGTAACATGATTAATTCTGAGATATTTGGCATCTATATCTTAACACAATTCAAAGCCCAATCATTAATTGAGCATATTCAACATAATTGGCGTCTTGGAAGTTTTCTAAAAGATTATTTTATTACCTTAGCGCCAGCACAAATGTACCACTATCAGACTTTGGGACAGCAATGGTATAGAGGGACAGCTGACGCTGTTTATCAAAACATTCATCTTATTAGAAACCGTAACCCCGATTTGATAGCTATTTTTAGTGGTGATCACATTTACAAAATGGATATTCGCCATATGGTAGAGAAGCATTTAGATACTAATGCTGATGTGACAATTGCAACTTATCCAACTCCGATTGAACAATGTAAGCGCTTTGGTGTATTGCAAATTGATAAAAATTATAGAATCACTGATTTTCAAGAAAAACCCGAAGATCCTAAGCCTATGCCTAATAACTCTGCTTTAGGTCTAGTTTCAATGGGTAACTATATTTTCAGTATTGAGGCTTTAAAAAACTTACTCGAGATGGATGCAAAAATAGAGTCTTCTGAACATGACTTTGGCAAAAATGTGTTGCCTATGGCATTAGAAAAAAATTATAAGTTGCAAGCCTATGATTTTACTAGCAATCCTATCCCCGGTCAGGAAGGCCCTAATACTTATTGGCGTGATGTAGGAACTATTGATAGTTATTGGGAAGCAAATATGGACCTAGTTGCTGTTGAACCTGAATTTGATATTTTTAATTATGAATGGCCTCTACTTACTAGTTCAGAATTTTCACCGCCTGCAAAATTTGTACATGAAGAAGGCTATAGGCGAGGGCAAGCATTTAATAGCATGATTGCAGGTGGAGTCATTATTTCTGGGGCAACAGTCCGTAATTCAATTATAGCAAGGCGTGTGCGTATAAATAGCTATAGTCTTGTTGAGAACTCTGTTATTTTTGATGGCTGCAATATAGGTCGTCATAGTACAATTCGTAATGCTATTATTGACAAAGGGGTAGAGGTTCCCCAAAATACACATATAGGAATCGATTTAGACAAGGATACTAGGCAAGGTTTTATGGTGACAGAACGTGGAATAGTAGTTGTTCCCAAAAATCATATTTTCAAGTAGATATTTTCGGTTTGGAGCTTACTCTACTTTACAAAGAGAAAGCACTATATTCATCTATCCTTCACTATTTTCTAAGGCAAGTGGTGATGAATCCTTACCCTTACGACGGCAGGCAAGGACAGGTTTTTGTATACGTAGCACTTGATTCTTAGCACCATTTCTTGTAAAATTAAATTATGAGCAAAACAAGTGTTAGAGGATGTTCCTCTAATCAAAATCCACCTTTTGCCATACTCGTCCTTGAACATAATAAAGGATGTTCCTATAGGTTTGAGATTCCTTTGCTTTGCTTGTTATAGGTAAAGATGTTTATAGGTTTATAGGTATGGGGCCAATGGACGCCCCCTTAACTTGGTAAACAAAGGTAAGCCTGAAAGCTTACTGGAGTAAAGCCAAGAATCCCTGAATTTATTTATGGAGAGGTTCAAAGTTAGTTCTCATTAAGGGATGCTAGCATCCCTTAAATTTGCTTCTTTCAAGAAAGTTGTTTATTATTTTCTGGGAGGCAAACCAATTGCTAACCCTTCTAGTTTATAAAGACCAAATTTGGAGACTCTTTTGAAACGTTCATTTAATCCTTGGCTTTTAGTAATGCTTATCATTATTGGCATTTTTGTCTTTAATAGGTTCAGTCAAGGAGCACAAAGTCGAGATATCGCCTATTCTACCTTCCTAGACCTTGTTGAGGAAGGTGTTGTTGAGTCAGTGATTATCGAAGAGGAAAAAGCTATTCAAGGAAAGCTTAATCAACCTAAGCAGAGTGTGCTACTTGCCAATGGAAAAGAAACTACTATTGAAAAATTCAAGACTGTATATGTTAAGAATGATGACCTAGTAACCATCCTGCGTGAGAATAATGTGGGTGTTCAAGGACGTAATCCTTCCCCTTGGTTAAGCATAATTTTTTCCCTGTTGCCTATAGTGATTCTTATAGCATTTTTCTGGTTTATTTTCATGCGTGCTCAAGGTGGACCTTCACAAGTAATGCAATTTGGTCAATCTCGAGCAAAAACTTATGGTCGTGAAAACAAAGTTGAAACTAATTTTGATGATGTCGCTGGTCATGAAGAAGCAAAAGAAGAGCTTAAAGAAGTCGTCGATTTTTTAAAGCATCCTAAGAAGTATCATCAAATTGGTGCAGAAATTCCTAAAGGAGCTTTGTTAGTAGGTCCTCCCGGCACAGGAAAAACTCTTTTGGCAAGAGCTATTGCTGGTGAAGCTGGTGTACCCTTTTTAATAGTAAGTGCCTCAGAGTTTATGGAAATGTTTGTAGGCGTGGGTGCAAGCCGAGTACGTAGTCTGTTTGAGGAAGCTCGCAAGGCCTCGCCAGCTATCATTTTTATAGATGAGCTTGACTCTATAGGACGCCGTCGTGGTGCAGGTATTGGTGGTGGACATGATGAGCGAGAACAAACCTTGAATCAAATACTTGGTGAGATGGATGGCTTCGAGAAAGATACCTCTGTTATTGTTATTGCTGCAACAAACCGTCCTGATATCTTAGATCCTGCGCTTTTGCGCCCGGGACGCTTTGACCGTCAAGTTACAGTAGGTCTACCTACACAGCTCGAGCGCGAAGAAATACTAAAAGTTCACACTCGCAAAAAATCTGTATCTAAAGATGTAGACTTAGAGCGTTTGGCTGCCTCTACACCTATGTTCTCAGGTGCAGATCTAAAAAATCTAACCAATGAAGCAGCACTCATTGCTGCTAGAGGCAATAAGAAAATAATCTCTTGGATTGACTTCAGTGAAGCACTGGACCGCATTGTTTTGGGTCTTCGTCAAGGTGGTTTAGTACCTAGTGACTCAGAGCGTAGTCTTATGGCTTATCATGAAGCAGGTCATGCAGTAGCCTTTACTGCACAGCCAGATCTAGGTGATTTGCGGAAAGTTACCATAATGCCAAGAGGTGGTGCAGGTGGTTTTGTAGCTCCTTTAAACAAAGAACAAATTGCCCATAGTAGAGACTATCTTGTTCAGCAACTAGTTTTTGCTTTTGGTGGCAGAGTCGCTGAAAAGAAACTCACAGGCAAAATTTCTACAGGTGCAAGGGCAGACCTTAAGCAGGCTACTGATACTGCTAAACAGATGGTGCTTGATTATGGCATGGGTGATGACAATTTTGTTGCTTGGGGTAGTGATAGTGGCCCGGTATTTTTAGGGGGAGAAATAAGCCGCCGCAAAGATTTTAGTGAAGAAACAGCAAGACGGCTCGAGCAACAAGTTGAGGCCATTTTGAAAGATGCCTATCAAGTTACAGAAACTGTTATTGAAGAAAATTGGGTGGCAGTTGAAGGCATTGCTGAAGCACTTTTACAACGTGAAACTATTGATGGCAAGATAATCCATACCGCTTTTGAAAAGTCTAAAGAAGGTTCTAGCGCTGAGGACATTACTGAATTTATTTTAGATGAAGTTAAAGATTCTGAAAGATTCTTAAAAGAGTCTTTGCGTAAAGCTGAGAAAGAGGCCAAGGCTAAAGAGGAAGAAGCTCGTAGAGCTGAAGCTGAGCGCCCTGCGAAACAGAAACCGCTCGAGCCAAGGCCAGCAGATTAATTAATAAGCAAGTATCCTACACATGGGTTAAAAACGGACATGTAGTTATCTTGCAGAAAATTAAACTTTTTGTTACTCAAACCTTGAAGGTCTTGAAGACCTTCAAGGTTTTTCTAAGCACTTCTTCATTCATAGTGTACCAGAAAAATCTTTTCCTAAAGCAGAAATACATTCCTGTAACGCATATGTCATACGTAGGAGCATAGCTCTTCCGAAGGTAAACGACGAATGTATCTCTCGACATTAATCATTAATGCGTGGGAAATTCTTCGCGTAGTTTACCCTCGGAAGGGCTCAGAATGACATCTTAAGATTTGATGGCGGGAACTTATCTGAACATCTATATGTGCAGTACTCATATAGATCAAATTCCTTTCTCTATGTGGAAAATTTGGGGCAACCATAATAAGATGAATTCATGCTTGATAAAAAGCAAGTAGTTTTTCAACTTAAACAAACAGCTAGTTTACTCGAACTCCTAGATGAAGACCCATTCCGTGCTAAAGCCTTTTTAAACGCCTCACAGCAATTAGATAATTTTAAGGGTAATTTTTTATTACTTTATAAAAAAAAGCAACTCGATCAAATCAAAGGCATTGGCAAAAGCCTAGCAACAGAAATATATTCTCTAGGAACAACAAGCCAACTACCCCTTTTAGAAAAGCTTAAGGGTCAAGTCCCTCAAGGAGTTTTAGAGCTCTTTTCTGTGTCAGGTTTAGGGGCTAAAAAAATTCGCAATCTTTGGCAAAATGATGTCGATAGTTTAGAAAAACTCGTTCAAGCAAGCCAAGAAGGAACTTTGGCTACTTTAAAGGGATTCGGTAAGAAAAGTGCTGAGAGTATTCTAAAAGCAGCACAATTTGCGCTCGAGTCCCAAGGGTGGTTTCGTATTGATGAAGCTACTCTTGTAGCTGAACAGTTTATAGGCATATTAAAGCGCAAACTTATAGAAGCTAAAATTGAAATAGCAGGTCGTTTGAGACGAGGCTGTGAAATAATAAATAGCATAGACATTGTTTTAACCAATGTAAGTTTTACTCAAGTCGAAGACCTGATAAAGGGATTAGTACAAGTAGAAACAGGAAAATCAACACTAAAATTTCACTACCTTAACTACCCTTTTGAACTTGTAATAGCCGAGCCTAATAGTTTTGGGGCAGCTCTGGCGCTTTGGACAGGCAACTCTAAGTATATCCAAATGCTCTTAAAACATGCAGAGGGAAAGGGCTATAATCTTTCTGCTGAAAAAGGCTTACAAAGCAAAACAAAGGTACTTGATACTAGCGAAGAAAAATTACTTTTTAAGCATCTAGAACTTCCTTTTATCCCTCCTGAGCTAAGGGAAAGCGAATCACCTAAGGCTATTAGTAATTTAATAAAAGATAAGGACATTCATGGCCTTATACACAATCACACTACATGGTCAGATGGCGAGAATAATATAAATGAAATGATAAAAGGAGCCCAAGCAATGGGCTACCGTTATTTGGGATTAGCCGATCACAGTGCGGCTCTAGCAATTGCCAATGGGCTTAGTGCTGAGCGTGTTTATGCCCAAGCTTTAGAAGTAAAACGTATACGTCAAAGTTTAGACTACGCTTATGGAGAATTTGGCTTACTACATGGTATAGAGGTAGATGTTTTAGTTGATGGTAGCTTATCTTATCCAGATAAGGTCTTAGCTGAGCTTGACTACACGGTAGTTAGCGTCCATCAAAACTTTTCTTTAAGCCGCAAGGAGCAAACTGAGCGGATAATAAAAGCAGTAAATAATCCTTATACTAATATCCTAGCTCATCCTACAGGACGTTTACTTTTAAGAAGGCCTGCTTATGAAGTAGATATAGATGCTGTTATTGAAGCTTGTGCCAGTTCAAACACGGTAATTGAAATTAATGCCAATCCCCACCGCCTAGATTTAGATTGGCGCTATGTAATTAAAGCTAAAGAATTAGGCTGTAAGTTCTCTATTAATCCAGATGCTCACCGTATAGAAGGTTATAGTGTTATGCCTTTTGGTGTAAAAGTGGCTCGTAAAGGAGGTTTAACTAAAGAAGATGTAGTGAACACTGCACCTACGGCAGAGGATTTCTTGGCTAGAATTGGTCGAACCTGATAATTAGAAAGGTTTTGCTACACCTAAAAGAGTTGGTAGCTCGAGGTAAAATTTAAAACGTGCATCCCTGTAGCTTATTAATACTTGATCTAAAGGAGAAAACAAATTGAGACTATTTTTGAATTCAATAATTATAGGGGTTTCCATAATTACAATTGTGGTTGGACAAAGCTCTGATCCTTGGGTAGGTGAATTTAGTAATGCTAAACTTACTTTTGTAATACAAGGTAGTCAAGGTAGATATATTGGAACACTTACTTTTGTTGAAACAAACTATATTGCTACAGCAAAGGTAAAAGAAGGTATTTTAATTGGTAACTTCACTATGAATGCTTCAAAATTTCCTTTTGAAGCCATTTTAGAGGGGAATACACTCAATTTTACTACAAGAGGCAAACACTATAGTTTGGTAAGAGAAGCATTGATAGAACCTACATTTGTTCGTAGTCAGTTTATACCACCACCTATTAGCGAAAGTGCTTATGAAATTGATTACACAAATCAACCTGTTTGGGGTAATCCACAAGCTACAGTAAAGGTAGCATTTTTTCAAGACTTTATGTGCCCTCATTGTGCTTCATTTACTGAAAATATTCAACCACAACTTATGGAAACATATAAAGATAACGAAGAGGTTGCCTTTTTCTTTTTTAACTTCCCCCTAGGCGTTTTTGGTCCACCTTCTGAAGCAGCAGCATTGGCAAGTGAGTGTGTATATGATCAAGATAACACTGCTTTTTGGGATTATAAAACTGTTCTTATGGACTTGCAGGGTCAAATTAACTATACTGCTCAGGGACTAGCTAATTTGGCAGGAACCTATGTACCTACAGTTGATACTAGTGAGCTAGAAACTTGTATTGAAGAGGAACGGTTTACTACAGAAGTAAGTAATGATCGCACCATAGGGGAAAGCATTTTTGTCAGTTCCACACCAACAGTATTTGTAAATGGTGAACGAGTAGAAGATAGTGATGGTTGGAATGATCCCACTTTTCCCTCTATTGAGGCCGCAATAGAGGATGCTCTGAGCATGTAAAAAGTAGGCAGGCAATGAATATTTTACGCAAACATTTTTACTAATGAACCCACTTTTAGTAGTTTAAGAAGTTATGTAGCAATTCAACCTATAGATATGAACTGGAAGTGCCTAGCGCAAATTGAAGCTCAAAGGCATAAGATAAATTCATAAATTTGGAGATAGACATGACCCTACTAGCCACATTTAAACGTAGAAGTTCATGGCCATCAAGCATTGCAACTAGTCTAATTGGCTGGAACGCATTTTTTTGCATCGTAGCCCTTGTCTTAGGGTATGGAGCTTCTGCTTTTACTCTTATATTGTCAGCTTCTATAGCTGGAGTTATTCAGGTGGTGGTGCTCCGTCTTGCTTTCTTCTTCTTAAAACTGGACAAAGGTCTAATTTATGGCTTTGTCTGGGGCACGATTTCTGGTGGGCTTTTGATACCTATTCTTTGGATGCTGTTTACGTTCCTCAAAGACAACTCTATCATTTGGATTCTTAACGGTGCATATATTGGATTTGCTGTTGGTGGTTTCCTATCTTACTTTTATCGGGATGATAAAGAGATTGAGAAGAAGTCGCCATCTGAAGCCAAGGATACTGATTATGGTAGGGATGAACACTGGCTCGAGCCATTTATATTTGGCGCAATCATCTATTTGCTTGTTTACCTTTTTCCGTCATTCGATGTATCTGTATTTCTTGTCATAATCGGAGCAATGGTAGGGGTTTTTGCAGCAGGGACAAGTCACTTTTCACCTGATGCTTGGAAAAAGTCTGCTCTTTTTATAATTCTTATATTTCTTATTGGTGCTTGTTTTGGTTTAGGCAGTGCATTTTTGTTCCGTGGATACTCAGAGTTAATGCGTTTACCAAATTATTTGTCTGGGGCAATTTCTGGAGCCCTAACATTTTTGGTTACCTTCATACGTGGAAAATACTTGGCAAGAACTAAACATCATCACTTCGAGTAACCAATGTCTGTATCATTAGAGATAACTTTTCGTGTGTTGCACATTGCCGCAACATGCACCTCTTTGGGTGGCCTTGCCTACGCAAGGTTTGTATTGTTGCCCAACTTGAAATTCTTACCAGAACCAGAAAGACAAAATTTTCTAGACCGTATGATAAAACGCTATGCGTACATAAAATGGACGGGGGTTTCAGTTATTGCTGTAACAGGGATTATCCAGTGGTTAGATATTTATCCACTGGTTTCCAACAAAGGGCTATATATTTTTTGCTTCGTGATCAAGATGCTTGGAGCAGTTGGATTATTCTCTATTACTTTTCTCTTAGCGCTTCCTGCTGAACGTCTGAGAGGAATGCAGCAAAATAGAGCCTTTTGGTCTGGGATGAATATCTTGTGCGGGATACTCATTCTTGTAGGAGCAGCTTTAATGCGAGCTGTTCGAAATGGAAGTATCATCTTATAACAAATAAATGCTCGAGGTTTTCGCTGTTAAGCCTTTTAGATAACATTTTGGTAAAAAGGTAATTAAAAGAAATAGTAATAGAGACCTTGTTAATCACCCTCTTTAAAAACTAAACCAATTTTTTTCTTGTGGCCTAGGAAAAGAAATTTTACAATTGCAATGCTGCTCAGCTAGCTCAAAAAAATCTTCACCTCGAACAATTCCCCACTTATTATTTTGATAGTAATCCTGTAAGAAGCAATCAAAGGTGACTTTGCCCATTTCTTTAGCTAAGTCTTCTAAAACTAGTGCTCCAAGTCCATAAATTATACCGCTGTATTCATAACTAGTATAATACTCAACAGGCTCATCAATAGGAAGGTTCACATTATTTACAGCTCTCCAGCGACTTTCCAAAGAGTTTCGAAAATCCTCGTAACCTTGCTGACCATATTGATCCTTGTAATAAAGCCAAGTTGCATATTGAGTCAACACTTCATCAAGCCAAGGTTCCTTTGTTTGGTCATTGCCAATTACACTATAGAACCATTGATGCCCTACTTCATGGGCAATCACACTTTCAAGCAAGTTTTTATTACTTGTTTTATAAATATCAGTACTTACACCAATGATACCCGGGAACTCTACCCCTAGGGCCGATGTAGGCAAAGGAACAAGATCAAACTCTTTAAAAGGATACTGACCAAAACGGGTATTAAAACTTCCTAAGGCTTTTAAAGTGTAATTTAAATTGTAATCAAGTATTTGCTTACTGTTAGCTTTTGGTGGAAGGACATAATAACTATATACTTTAGTCTTGCCAAGCTTGGCTTCAAGTACATGAAAATGTTTACTGGCCACAAGAAAAATATCTCTTACTGGACCAGCAGCAATAGTAAGTAATTTTTTATTATCTTTCTTTTCTCTTTTAATAATTTGCCCGCTACTTACTAATTTCATGTTTTTTGGCAAAGTAACTTGTAGTAAAAAGAAGCTACTTTCAGCGAAAAGCAGATCTCCTTGTGGAGACGGGGTAGAAACTACCCAGCCAAGCTCAGGATCTTGCACAGCTAAAGTTGGATAAATATGGGCTAAAGAAAGGATATCCTCATCAAAGGTAAGAATATTATAGTTGTGTTTATTTTCTTTAGGTAATTCAAGGGTCAGTTCAAAATAGACAGTGCTTGCTTCACTTGGAGCAAGTGGCTCAAGAAGGTTTATATGGAGCAAAGTATTTTCATTTTCGTAGGTCGGAATTATAGTTTGACCATTTAGCTCGAGTTTATTTAACACAATTTTACCACCTAACAAGTTAGGGAAAAGGTAAAAGTACAATTCTTTAGTAGGAATATTTTGTTTATTAAAAACACGAACCTCTTGCTTAAGTCTTATTTGGTCTACATCTGTGAGGTCAAGAGCTATGTGATAAACAGTTGCTAAGGGTAATTCCCTTAACACTGTTCTTTCGCTTTTAATAAGACCTATCTTAAAAGGTCTCCTTTCTTCCCAAGAAATATTAAAAAGGCGTGAGGTTGAGGCGGTTTGGGCAATACCTAAGTTAAGTAAAACCAAAAGGTAAAAATACTTTGCTAAAATTGTTGGCATCTGATAATCTTACACGTTTGAACTCGAGTTAAATTTAAATCTAATAAGACTAAAAAGAGCATTTAATTTGATTGTGCAGAAAGGTAAATTACTAAGAATAAAGTCTGTTCCGTAAATCATTTAATATAAATCTCATAGCCTTCTATGTTTAAATTTTACCCTGATAGGTTGAGGTTTTAGCAGAAAGGAAAATTATATGCATAAGCACTCTTTTATACAAAACATTGCCAATAGTTTAACTGCTGGTAAATGGTCTATACTCATTATTATTTTATTAGCTGCATGTGCACCTACTACTCAAAAAACTGAAGTAGATCATGACAATACTATTAACGGTTGTCTTCACGAAATTGCAGAGCAAAATATTACTAGCAACAGGCATTTTGTAAATTGTGTTCATAATACAAACCAACAATTAACTAGTGCTGTTCGTAAAGAAATTAATGATTACTTACTCAGTGCTACCGATAGCGAATTACAAAAAATGACTCAAGTAGTCGTAGAAGGAGATTCTGAGCGTTATATGGATTCTACGAAGGACGAGTTTGCTAGCCTTTTAATTAGTGAGATAGCAGATATACTAAGCTCTAAGGAAAAAAGCGACTACTAGTAAAATTCTCTAAGTTAACTTTAACCTGTAGGTAAATAGAAACCAGTAGTCAAATAATAAACCCCTACTGACTACTGGCTTTTAATTATCACTTTAAATTTCAAGCGGAAGTTCACATTTAGTCTAGGTGCTTATACTTAACAAAGTAAGAACAGTTTGATGGTGGGCTTTAACCTAATCGTTTGAGGTTGTTAGAGCAGCCAAAACAGCAGCCATTAATAAGTGTGGGAGGGGATGTAAGCCGAGTTCTGTCTAGTCTGGTCATCTGTCTAGGCTGTTTGTTGCCAAGCAGCTCGAGCGGTCAACCCGGAGATTTTAACGGGGCGGGCTACCCCTCTCTCCCTATCGGACCTTGCACCGGGTGGGGTTTACCTAGCTGAGCGTGTCACCACACTCACTGGTGTGCTCTTACCACACCGTTTCACCCTTACCTCTTCAAAGAACTAAAAAATAAGAGGCGGTTTACTTTCTGTTGCACTTGCCGTCACCTTACGTGCCTAGGCGTTACCTAGCACCCTGCCCTGTGGAGCTCGGACTTTCCTCAGCCTATTAAAAGGCCGCGACCAGATTCCCCTCACCACAAAGAACATTCTAGCATTGTATGGGTTAATACTGCAAAAGTTGTTTCTGAAGCAACTTCTTTTATTTTTCTGGGACCACTATTAGGCTAGGGTATACAACTTTGTACACAACGTCATCAAAACTCATAGGCTTTTGATGGGTTCCAAGGGCCTGCATTCCTAAATATTAGTGATAGCCATGTCCTATGAGTCAAAAACACCAATAAAATTAGGCTCGAAATTATTATGGAGAAAATAGTGTCTGAGATGGATTAAATCACCTATTTCTATAATCTAGGCCCTTGGAATCCATAATGAGCCTAAAAATAAGGCAAAGGGACATGAGTCTAGCCTAGATACTTTTTCAAGGCCAGACTCATTACTTTAATTGGTGCTTTTTGGCCTGTCCAAATAGAAAGTGCCTCAGCACCTTGGTAAACTAGCATGGGTAAACCATTTTGGGTTTGTAAGCCTGCTTTTTGAGCATTTCTTAATAATAGAGTTTCCTTGGGTTTATAAATAATGTCACATACCAACCCCTTGAGTGGCAAAATACCTTGAGGCAAAGGAGATTCTTGGGGATCAACGCCACTTTTCTCCATACCTACTGAGGTGGTGTTTACTAGTAGAGTTGCTTGCCTAGTAAACTCAGCTAATTGATCTTTATCTACGATCTCTATTTCTCCCAGCTTTTCAAAATCATTGGCTAGCTTGTGAACTTTGTTCAAAGTACGGTTATAAATACTTATTTTATTTACCTGTGCTTTTAATAGTGCGTAGAGGATAGCTCGAGCTGCCCCCCCCGCTCCAAGCATCACCACTTTATGCCCTTTGGGATCAAAGTTAGCATCTTCTTTCAGTGCCCTTAAGAATCCTGTAGCGTCAGTGTTGTGACCTATTAAAATGCCATTGTTGTTAATTATGGTATTTACTGCTCCTATATTTTGAGCTTCCTCAGTTAATCTGTCTAGTAAAGGCATTACAACTAGTTTATGGGGAATGGTTACATTAGCACCATAAACATTTTCAGAGCGCAAATCCTCTATAGCATTTACTAACTTATTTGGAGGTACTTCTAAAGCTTCATAATGTGCACTTAGCCCTAGATGCTGGAAAGCAGCATTGTGCATTACAGGGCTTAGTGAATGTCCAGCAGGGTAAGCGATTACATAAGCTTTTTTCATTTTTTCATTTGTAGCATACTTAACTTGACCTTTTTCTTTGCTGTTTCTAGCATGCAGCTAACTAAAAATCTCAAGTGCTGGTTGTCTCAAGAACGTCAACCAAGCACTGTTGCACAATTATATCTGATTCTTTCTTGACATAGTTAAATTTTGTAATTTTTTACCCATACCAAGACTTATATAGTACTTTTGAGGGGTCTTAATCGAACAATAATAACTATGATGTGTAGGCAAGATTGTTCCAGAAAAATCTAGTGTAGATCGGGTTAAATATGGAATCAATTCAAGGAGAGACTGTCCAGAACATAAAGAAGTTTTTTACAACAGTTTTTGATACTACTGTTGATTCTATGATTTTAATGACTCTTGAGGGCATCATTTTAGAAGTCAACGAGGTAATTCTTAAGACAAAAAGAATTTTGCGTACTGAAATTGTTGGTTTATATGTTTGGGAAGCTTTTCTATGGTCAAAGTCCAAAGACCAGCAAATTTTACTTAAGGATATGGTACAGCGTGCAGCGGCTGGTGAAACTATTAAACAGCACATTAATTTTGTCAATGATAAAGAGGAGGTAACAACCATTGACTTCAGTGTGCGTAGCATAAAGGATGAAAATGGTCAGGTTGTGGCTCTACTTTCTCAAAGTAGAGATGTAAGCAATATTAGGCAGATTGAGCGTGACCTTCGTGAAGCTGAGGAACGTTTTAGAAAAAGTTTTGTCAATGCAGGTATCGGTATGGTGGTGGTTTCATCGGAAGGACGTTTTCTCGAGGTTAATCCAGCTTTTTGTAATATGCTTGGTTACAGTGAAGCTGAGCTATTGCAACTTAGTGTTCTTGATGTAACTCATCCTGATGAAAAGATATTTAGCCAAGCTTATTTGACCAATGCAGTAGCGAACAAAGAATCAGAGAAGCTTCAACTAGACCGGCGCTGCATTCATAAGGATGGGCATACTATTTGGGTTAAACTGTATATAGTTATTATCCGAGATAAGAATTTGCAATATAAGTATGCAATTGTGCATGTTCAAGACTATTCTGATCAAATACGTACAGAGCGAGCCCTTAAAGAAAATGAAGTTAGATATAAAGAACTCATTGAGTCTCTTGAAGAGGGTGTTATGCTGTCAAGTGGGAAAGAAATTATTGCCTTTAATGAAAGTGCAAAACGTATACTTTCGCTTAGTGACGAGGATCTTAAGAACCCCGAGGGTATAGATCCAGATTGGTATCTAACACAGGAAGATGGCACACGGCTTCTTCCTGAAGAAGAGCCTATTGTTGTTGCCTCTCAAACGGGAAAATCACAACGAGGGATACTTATAGGGGTTCATAAACCCAATAATGAATTTACCTGGATTTCAGCAAATGTAAAACCACTTTTTCAACTGGGTGAGGAACCTCCCTATTCTGTTGTGGGGTCCTTTCGTGATGTAACCAAGTTAAAGGAGCAGGAAGAAAAGCTTACTTATCAAGCCTTTCATGATTCCCTAACACAGCTCCCAAATCGTGCATTGTTTTTTGATCGCCTCGAGCAAGCCATAAACAATATATCAAGAGATCAAGGCCCACATGCGATTCTTTACATGGACCTTGATCGTTTTAAATATGTTAATGATACTTTTGGACATGATATCGGGGATAAATTGCTCATAGAAGTTGCTAAACGGCTTAATGATATTGTGCGATCAGGTGATACTGTAGCACGACTTAGCGGTGATGAATTTGCATTGCTGCTAGTAAATATTAAATTGCTGCACAACATGCTCACGTTTATCAAACGTATTCAGGCTTGTATTAGGCAACCTTACACTATAAACAACCACATACTAAATATTGATCTTAGTATTGGAATAGCACTAACCACAGCAGAATCCTCAAATGGAGAAGTCTTGCTGCGTAATGCTGACTCAGCACTTCGACAGGCAAAACAAAATGGTAAGGGGCAATACGTTATTTTTGATCAGAAAGTGGCTGCGAAAGAAAAAGTGTGCTTGCTACTTGAGCAAGACTTGAGGAATGCGCTCAAGCAGAATGAGTTACGTGTATTCTACCAACCTATTTTTTCTGTAAGTCAGCAAAAAATTATTGGCGCTGAAGCACTTATGCGTTGGGAACATCCTGAACGAGGATTAGTTTCACCTGTAGATTTCATTTCCCTTGCAGAAGATACAGGGCTTATTATTCCAATGGGCAAGTGGTTGGTAAAAGAGTCTCTAAGGCAATTAAAGGTTTGGCTTGAGGAAGGGATGCCTATCTATTTATCACTTAATATTTCTGCGAGGCAGTTACAAGACGAAGACTTGGTTTTATTCTTTAGAAATATTCTTACTGAATATAGTGTAGTTTCCAATTTTATCACCCTTGAATTGACAGAAAGCCTTGTGATGGATAGGGTTAAGGAGCATGGAAAACGCTTACAAGAGCTTGCCGATCTTGGTTTCACCATTACAATTGATGATTTTGGAACAGGCTATTCCTCGCTTGGTTACTTAAAACATTTACCTGTAACAGAACTTAAAATAGATCGTTCATTTTTAAGAGGTGTACCAGACAATGAAGCTGATACAAATTTAGTCGCTGCTGTTTTCTCTTTGGCACGGCAACTTAATTTGAGTGTAGTAGCTGAAGGGGTTGAAAGTGTAAATCAGCTTAAGCTTTTAAAGCAACAAGGTTGTGAGAAGGCACAAGGATACTATTTTGGGAAACCTATGCCACCAGCAGAGTTCAAGAAGGTTGTTAAGGATTAAGAAGAGCTACTTTATCTGGCAAAAAAATTAAGCGCAGATTTTTAACTTATGTGCTCGAGGACCTAAAAATTACTCGAGCTATTTACCTATACCCATGCGAGGGAATGTTTGGCCTTCCTTAAATTGATAACTAAGAACACCAACCACATGCATGAGAAATAATAGTAAGAAAACCTTAGCCAAAATCCCATGTGCATCTTTAGGTGGTACATCTTGAATCAAGTCTGGAGTAATAGCATTTGGGATAATACTAAGACTGCTGAGCAATAGCATGGCTACACCACTAACTAGTTGTAGCGCAATAACAATGTAAAGCAAACGATGATTCCATACAAAAGCAACACGACGCCAAGACGCCATAGGTAATGGTTTAGGGTGGGTATCAATAAATAGCCAAACAACCCTTATGACTGTTACTAATAAAATAATTAGTCCTATTCCAATGTGCGTCCTATAAAGTAGAGTTTGCAAGGGGGTATCGCCTAATTTTGTCATAACTGCTCCTAAGACCCAAATACCAACGATGAGGACAGCACTTAGCCAATGAAAAAGTTGGGCTGGACGACTATAATTTATTGGACGGTCTTTCACACTTACTCCTTATAAATCCTCAACAGCACCCTTACCAAAAAAATGTAGGTCATAAGCTTTGTGCTCTTTTAGAATTTTCTTGGCTTCCCCACGGGTTTCTAGCTCTTTGCCGGGCACAGAAATGGTATAGTGGCCAGCTAACATAGCTTCTTTGAAACGATCAAAAATCTCACCCTCTTCCCCAAGGTGCTGAAGAGCACGAATAATGCGCCATTTTGGACCATGATGCTCACCCCCGAGATCGATTTGTTTTACTATTTCTTCACCTGTAAAAACTACAATAGCATCTTCAGCGAAGCCTGCTTCTTGTAAGGACTTTACAGCATTATCAACATCTTCTTTACTATCAATTATTCCGATTATACGGTTAGTTGGGTATATGCGGGGCTCAACTGAGTCATACATAGGTGATCTTTGCTCTTTACTAGACTGGCTCATTATTTCAACTTCTCCTTATATGAAGTAAAATATAGTAATTCACATAGTATATTACATTTGCGATAATTGCAAATGCAATCGTTGCGAACTGTGTTGATTATGGCATTATGTAAAAGTATGAGTAAACTTAAGAAAGCCAAACCAAAAGCCCAAATAGTAAGGGAAACTAGTGTTGGCCGGATGTTGAAAGTATTATCCTCGAGCCTTGATGCCACCATGAATAAAGAGTTAAAGCAGCTTGATTTGAACCTGAGCCAATTTGCAGTGCTAATGATTTTATTGGACGAAGAAGGGTTGACCCAAGCAGGAATCGGCAAGAAAATAGCAAGGCCCGGCTATTCAACAACGCGGAATATAGATGCGCTTGAAAAAAAGGAACTTGTAGAACGTCGCACAGATGAACGGTCAAGGCGAAGTTACCGTATTTACCTAACAGATCAAGGTCATGCAATTGGTCCAAAACTGTTTGCAATTGTTAGTAGGGTCAATGAAGGGTTTTTAGCAACATTGTCTGCAAAAGAAAAAGAACAATTAGCAGCTATACTAAAAAAATTGCTGAATGCCAAGATTGGTTAAAAATCAGGATTTTGTTGTGCTAGCCATAATTGGGCAGCTAGTAACGCATTTTGTATCAAAGTTTAACCCTCACCCCGACCCTCTCCCAAAATTTGGGAGAGGGAGAAATTCTAGTAGTTGTAAAAGGGTTTAATAGAACACGTGTAAACTTAAATTTCTTTTGCTGCTCCCCACATCTCTTCCATTTTAGCCCCGTAATATGTATCTATTTGCTCACGTTTTAAGCGGCTAAGCTCACTTTGTGGCAATAATGATAGTGTTGTCCAAGCAATAGATAGAGACTCGTCTATGCCCCTGTCTACTTGGCCTTGGTCAATAAAGTTCTTCTCGAACTCATCAGCAAACTTTAGATAAAGCTTATCGTTTTCAGTAAGAGCATCCTCACCAGTAATAGCTACAAGACGGCGCAAATCAAGGCCATTAGCATAGGCTGCTTGTAGTTGGTCAGCTACGTTTTTATGATCGTCACGAGTTTTGCCTTCGCCAATACCGTTATTCATAAGGCGAGAAAGGCTAGGGCCGGGGTTAATGGGTGGATAGTAGCCAGCAGTGTGAAGATTACGGGCCAAGTATATTTGCCCTTCGGTAATGTAACCTGTTAGATCGGGTATAGGATGGGTAACATCATCATCTGGCATAGTTAGTATGGGAAATTGGGTAATAGAACCCTTTTTACCTTCTACTACTCCAGCACGCTCATAAATAGAAGCAAGGTCAGTATACATGTAACCCGGGTAACCACGACGTCCGGGAATTTCCTCACGTGCACCACCAATTTCACGAAGCGCTTCACAGTAATTGGTCATATCAGTCAAGATAACTAGCACGTGATAGTCATGCTCGAAAGCTAAGTACTCAGCGGCAGTTAGAGCCATGCGTGGGGTTAACAAACGCTCAACAGCAGGGTCATCTGCCTTATTTAAGAAAAGTACAGAGCGAGCCAAGGCTCCAGTACGTTCAAATTCTTGGGTAAAGAAAGTGACCTCACGCTGGGTAACACCCATAGCCGCAAAGACCACAGCAAACTCGCTATCTTCACCAATAACTCTTGCTTGCCTAGCAATTTGTGCTGCTAGTTCATTAGCAGGCATACCTGCACCAGAAAAGATTGGCAGCTTTTGTCCACGAACTAGAGTCATAAGAGTGTCAATGGTGGATACACCTGTTTGAATAAACTCTTCAGGTTTTTGCCTAGCAACTGGGTTAATAGGTGCACCACCAATAGCAAGTTGCTTATCTGCTATTACATCTGGAAGCCCATCAATAGGGCGACCCCGTCCATCAAAGCGGCGACCAACCATGTCTTTGGAAACACCTAGACGGGCGACATCTTGCTCTAAATTCACCGTGGTGCTTGACAAATCAATACCAGAAGATTCTTCAAAAACTTGCAAAACAGTTACTTCATCAGAAACTTCAATAACTTGACCACCACGAACACGCCCATTACCATCGACGATTCTTACAATGGCATTGTAGGCAAGGTCAGGGGCATTTTTTAAAAAAAGCAAAGGACCAGAGATGTAATTGACTTCTGTGTATTCTTTTTTTAGTAGCTTACTCATTATTACTCCTTAGGCTGTAACCGCAAAGGCGCTTTCAAGTTCACTTATAACATCACTTTTATAAGCTTCAAACTCATCTTCAGCAACATAGCGAGCACGACTAACCTTTTCTACAGCTGGTGCAGTTAGTATGTCGTCAACTGTTGCTCCTGCTGCAAGAGCCTTTTCAGCCTCTTCATTAAATTTAAGAATTATTTGTAAAAGCCCATAACCTTTTTGCATAGAGCAACTAGCATCAATGGGATCAAAGCCGTTTTGCTGTAGAAAATCTGTACGTAGGGTACGACCTACTTCAATAACAAGTCGCTCTTGGTCTTGCAAGGCATCTGGCCCAACTAATTGGACTACTTCTTGAAGCTCTGATTCACGCTGTAATAGGTTAATAGCTTGATCACGAAGCTCGGTGTAATCTTCGGCTACATTATCTTTGTACCAATCATCCAAAATAGGTCCAAAAAGAGAGTAAGAACGTGCCCAGTTAATAGCTGGGAAGTGGCGACGACGTGCTAGACTAGCATCAAGTGCCCAAAAGCAACCTGTAATTCGCAAAGTTGACTGGGTAACAGGTTCAGAGAAGTCACCACCTGCTGGCGAAACTGCACCTATAATAGACACTGCTCCTTCTTCTTCAGCCAAGGTTGTCACCCGCCCACCACGCTCATAAAAACTAGCTAGACGTGAAGCAAGATAAGGTGGATAACCTTCCTCGGCAGGCATTTCTTCCAAACGTGAAGCAATTTCCCGCAAAGCCTCTGCCCAACGGCTAGTTGAATCAGCCATTAGCGAGACACTATAACCTTGATCGCGGAAGTACTCTGCCAAGGTAATGCCTGTATAAATAGAGGCTTCACGTGCTGCTACAGGCATATTAGAGGTGTTAGCGATTAGCACAGTGCGGTGCATGAGGGGACCACCAGTTTTGGGGTCTTCTAGTTCGGGGAATTCTACTAGCACATCTGTCATTTCGTTCCCGCGCTCACCACAACCTACATACACCACAATATCGGCGTTGCCATACTTAGCCACCGACTGCTGAGTAACTGTTTTACCTGAACCGAAGGGACCCGGAATAGCTGCAGTTCCGCCCATAGTGAGCGGAAAAAGCACATCAAGGATGCGCATACCTGTCAAGAAAGGAGTTATAGGGTCAAGTTTTTTATTAACAGGACGACCACGACGAACAGGCCAGAAGTGAGCTAGGCGCAATTCAGTACCATCTTCTAGGGTGGCGATAGTGTCATCAACAGTGTACTCGCCACCTGCAACAATCTTTTTGATTTTCCCTTGTTTATCGGGTGGTACCAAAATTTTGTGAGTAAAGGAGAATTCGGGTACTGTACCTAGAATGTCTCCACCTTTGACTTCATCACCTGCACTTACACTAGGGGTGAATGCCCATTTGGCTTCTCGAGAAAGTGAAGAAACTTCTATACCACGGTTAATATAGGTGCCAGAAGCTTCTTTAATTCTATCCAGAGGGCGCTGAATACCATCAAAAATACCATTTAACATCCCGGGACCAAGCTCAACTGCTAGGGGCAACTCTGTTGAGACAACAGGTTCTCCTACTACCAAACCAGCAGTATCTTCATAAACTTGCACAAAGGCAGTATCGCCGTCTAGGCGTATTATTTCGCCTATAAGCTTTTCATTTCCCACACGCACAATATCGAACATACGTGCGCCCATCATATTTTCTGCTATAACAGCAGGGCCGGAAATCTTTTGTACTTTTCCTTCTATAGCCATTTTTAAGAGAACCTCCAAGAATCCTTAATACAATAGTTATTGCATAATTTTAATTCTTTGATACAGGGACTTATTAACTATAATTATGAATAATAACAAAGTAGTTGGCATTATTGTTTTGCTTGTAAATTTTCCCACAGTACATTTGATTCAGCCAAATAGTCTTCTATACTAACAAGCTCAAATGCTTTGGATGCGTACACAGCCAATATTCTAGCATAGGTTTTGAAAAGTAGTAAAATGTAATAATGCTAGCAGTTAACAGCCAACAGACACATTTAAGTATTGAGGATTATTTAGAACAAGAGGAAGCTGCTGAGTTCAAAAGTGAATATTATGATGGGGAGGTTATTCCTATGGCAGGCGCATCAGTGAATCATAACCAAATAGTGGGTAACTTATACACCTCTTTTAATCTTGCCTTTCGGGGGAAGCCCTACCGTGTTTTTATGAGTGATATGCGTTTGTGGTTACCAGTCTACAATCGCTTTACTTATCCTGATGTAATGGTGGTAGATGGTGAGCCTGATTTTGTCTTGGAACGTAATGATACTATAACCAACCCTTGTATTATTATAGAAGTTCTATCTGAATCAACTGAAGGCTATGATAGAGGTGAAAAGTTCAAAATGTACCGCTCACTCGAGAGTTTGAAGGAATATGTTTTGATAAGCCAAACTGCGTTGCAGGTTGAACATTTTGTTAAAAATTCAGAAGGGCAGTGGTTGCTTAAGGGGGATTATGAAGGAGCTGGTGCGGTGCTCGAGCTAACCTCCTTAACTTTCAAAATACGCTTGAGTGAGTTGTATGACAAGGTTACTTTTTAATTGAGGGAAAAATTATGCCCACATCACTAACATCTGAATTACCTCCTAGGTCAAGTAGAGTTGCACCATTACAAGGTGCTAAACAACGCAAATTCACAACATCTGAGCTGTACCTTATGGCTGAATCAGGTCTTTTTGCTGAAGACGAAAAAGTTGAACTTATTGAGGGAGGTATTTTTGTTATGCCACCACCCGGTGAAGAACATGTTTATCATGTTAACCGTTTAAGGAACTTGCTCACGGCACTACTTTTTAGCCCTAAAAAAGCTATAGTAAGTGTGCAAAATCCAGTGCAGTTAAGTGAGCAGTCATTGCCATTACCAGACATTGCTTTACTGAAGTACCGTGATGACTTTTATCACCAACATCCTATTAAATCAGAAGATGTTTTGTTTATTATAGAAGTGAGCCACAGCACTATCCACCATGATACTAAGTGCAAGGTACCTATATTTGTTGAGGTAGGCATACCGGAAGTTTGGATATTAAATATCTCTGAAAATTTAGTGCATGTATACCGTGAACCAAGTAATGGGGTTTATGATAAGCAGTTTGATTTGCAAGCAGGGAAGGCTTTGGCACCTTTGGCTTTTCCTAGTGATGAAGTTGTAGTTTTTCAGTGAGCTCGAGGGTAACCTAGAGTTGATTTTAGCTATTATCTACTATTCTGGCGTTATATGCTAGACACAGGTTAAAATGAGCACTTTCAGGGAGAATAATGATAACTGGTGAACAATACAAAGAGCTAACTCAAGCACTTATGAGTGCTTTTCCTACTGAAGCAAGACTAAAGCAAATGATTCAATTTCAATTTAGTGAAAATTTAGGAGCTTTAGTTGAAGAGGGTAATTTAAAGGATATGGTTTTTAATCTTATTGAAGGGTTTAAAGCTGAAGATAAGATATTAGAACTTGTTGAGGGTGCAAGGGAAGAGAATCCTAACAACGTTGCTTTGAAAGATATAGAGAAAAAGCTAAAAGAGTTTTTTCAGGATGCAGAAGAAGAGAGTGATAGCAACAATGTTTTAATAGAAACATTAAAGAATCAAGATGTAAAACCTCAAAATCAAGACACAATTAAGCCAATTTTACAGAAGCAATCAACTCAGGGTAAAAAACTCAAACCAATTTTATTGTTGATAGGTAGTTTCATTGGTATTATTGTCATAGGAATGATACTTTGGTTTGTTGTCAAGCCCCTATTTAACAACCCTGGCTCAAGTGCTAGTGAAAATGGTGATCTCGTGGTTCCACCGTCACCAAGTGACAATAATAATTCATCAGATTCTGATTCTGATCAGGGAGTGTTTGGTGGTAGCTTGCCTGAAGGTTTACCTCCCACATTGTCTGTTGGTGACGGCAATGATGATTGGGAATCGGTGAAACACGATTTTAAGGGTACAACAATGGTGCTGGTACCTGCTGGTAGTTTTGAGATGGGGAGTAGTGAGGCAGAAATCGACTTTGCACTGGAGCTATGTGGTAGTAATTGTAAAAGAGAATGGTTTGAAAAGGAAGCACCTACAAGTATACAACACTTTGATAAGCCATTTTGGATAGATAAAACAGAAGTAACTAGAGGAGCATATGAAAAATGTGTAGAAGCAAAAGAGTGTGATCCTAAATCGAATAATAATTCCTCAAACAGCCCAAACCAACCAATAAATGATGTTAGTTATTATCAAGCAGCAACATACTGTAATTGGCGAGGAGCAAGATTACCAACTGAAGCAGAGTGGGAGTATGCAGCAAGAGGTCCAGATAGCTGGAAGTACCCTTGGGGTAATGAATTTGATGGGAGTAAGTTACATCATTCTCAAAATTCAGGTAATAAAACTGCAAATGTTGGAAGTTACCCTAATGTTACATCTTGGGTAGGAGCTTTAGATATGTCTGGTAATGTGTGGGAGTGGACTAGTTCTTTATATAAAGATTATCCATATGTTAGCAATGATGGTAGAAACCTTATCGAAAACAAAACGGACATTGGTGAGGCAGTTGTTTTACGAGGGGGATCGTTTAAGCTTAGTTCTGATAATGCCCGCTCTGCTTATCGTAACAGGCACAATGCCAGTTTTGAAAATGACGATTACGGTTTTCGTTGTGCCCTCCCATAGCTCTGTTTTCTGGATTTTGTTGTACTTGACCTTGTATTCCTTCCTGCAGTGGTTCAATTTTTTCATGGATGATTGATAATTGGGTGGTGTAAGAGTGATGAATGTTCCTGTCTAGATAAGAGGATAAATATAAAATTGGTCTTCGTCAATTGCAGTGGACACTTAATACAGAGAAAAATACCTTAAGATGTGTTCCTACAATGTTTGTGCTTCCGCCAACTTTAGTAATTATTGGATTTACTTCCATGTATACTTTACCTCAAAGCTAGCACCTGAAATATACCACGCTCTATTTGTTGGATGATGCTTAAGGGAAGTTGGCCTATACGCTTTGTTAAAAACGAGCGATCTGTTGTTACAATTTGTGTCACGTTAATAACAGAATCTTTAGATAAACCTGAATCTTCTTTAGCCAAAAAAACATTACCGGGCATCTTGGCTTGGTACAAATTCGAAGTTACAAGAACAACAACAACTGTTCTAATATTACTGCGATTATATTCATCAGCTTGCATTACAGCCACAGGGTGTTTAAAGCCGGGCTCAGACGCAAGCGGATCAGGAAGCTCCGCCCACCAAACCTCATTACGCTTAATTACCATTCTTCCCTAGGTAAAGAATGAACCTGCATACTCATAATAGTAGGGTCAAGTGCCGTTTCTCCAATTTCTTCTATAGCTAGATTAATTGCTTCAGTAAGTTGGTCTTGACAATGCACATCAAGATAGTCCTTCAATGCACGGACATAAAGTTCACTACGAGATATATCTAGGCGTTTAGCAAGTTCTTCAGCAGACTTAAAAACATCGTCAGGTATTGAAATAGCTGTTTTCATATTTTAAAGTATAACTGTAGTTATACTCTCTGTCTAGCAATTCTTGAACTCGTTCCCAAGTTCCTGCTTGAGAATACATACCCAGATGCTCTGTGTCCAGTTAGTAGGGTGCACCGTGTACACTATCCTATTTGTTAAGCTGTCTTGTTATACTCTGTAACCAGAGAGGTTTTGATGTTCAAAGAAGTAACCCCAGCAAACTTTGTCAAGCTAGAAGAAGAAGTTTTAAAATTTTGGCAAGAAAAAGAAGTTTTCAGAAAATCTGTAGCAAAAGATGCCCCCAAGGGCAATTATGTTTTTTATGAAGGCCCCCCTACCGCTAACGGTAAACCCGGGATTCATCATGTGTTAGCAAGGGCTTTTAAAGACCTCTTTCCACGCTTTAAGACTATGCAAGGCTATAGGGTTGTTCGTAAAGGTGGATGGGATACTCATGGCTTACCTGTTGAAATAGCTATAGAAAAACGACTTGGCTTTACTAAAAAATCTCAAATTGATGAATATGGCATAGATAAATTTAATGCCTTAGCTAAAGAATGGGTTTTTGAAAATATTCAAGACTGGAACTACATGACTGAGCGCATGGGTTACTGGATTGACTTAGATGACCCTTATATTACCTATAACAACGAGTATATTGAAAGTTGCTGGTGGGTAATGAAAGAGCTTTGGAAACGGGGGTTACTAGGTGAAGATTATAAAACCACTTGGCACTGTCCTAGAAATAATACTAGCCTAGCAAGTCACGAAGTTTCTTTAGGATATAAGGAAAATGTACCTGATCCTTCTGTTTACCCTAAGTTTCCTGTTAAGATGGCTGACTTAGTTGCAAAGGGGATAGTAGCTAATGCAGATGAGCAAGTATATTTATTAGCATGGACAACTACCCCTTGGACTTTAGCTGCTAATACAGCCTTAGCTGTCAATTCTGAGGCTGATTATGGTCTTTTTGAGGCACCACGCACCTCTAATGAAGATAAGAAAGACCTTTATATTATGCTTACTTCACTAGCAGATAGTGCTTTTGGTGAGGATAAACATAAGCTAATAAAGACTTTTAAAGGCAGTGAGTTAGTGGGGATTAAATATCAACCCGTCCTACGTGCACATGTACCTGAAGATGAAGATTTGAACAAAGGTTATAGGGTCATTGCTGATGAGCATGTGACCACTGATAGTGGTACTGGCGTTTTGCACGTTGCTCCAGCCTATGGTGATTTAGAAATTGGTAAAGCTCACAATCTACCTACTATATTTTCAGTGGACTTATTAGGGGAAGTTTATCCAGAAGTTCGCACCATTGATATTCCAGTGGGTGGTAAAGGCTCTTATACCAAGCAATTCTTTAAAGATGCTGATAAGGCTATTGCTAAAGACTTAATTGATCGTGGTCTACTGTACCGCCAAGACACTATTTATCACACTTACCCCTTTAACTGGCGTGATGGTACACCCCTTATTAACTATGCTAAAAAGAGTTGGTACATTCGCACCAGTAAGCTTAGAGATAAGTTAGTTAGTAATAATAATGCTATTAATTGGGTACCTGAGCATATTCGTGAAGGACGTTTTGGTAAGTGGCTAGAAAATAATATTGATTGGGCGTTGAGCCGTGAGCGCTATTGGGGTTGTCCTTTGCCCATCTGGGTGAGTGAAGATGGTTCAGAGCAACACTGCATAGGTAGTATCAAGGAATTAGCAGAACTGAGTGGGCAAGACCTTACTGATTTAGAATTACACCGTCCTTATGTAGATGAAGTTACTTTTGAGAAAGATGGCAAATTATTTAAGCGCTTACCTTATACAGTAGATGTGTGGTTTGAATCAGGAGCCATGCCTTATGCCCAATATCACTATATGGGGGAAGATTCTACTACTACAGAAAAAAGCCATTTTGAAGCTAATTTTCCTGCTGACTATATTTGTGAAGCAATTGACCAAACTAGGGGTTGGTTTTATAGTCTTCATGCCCTTGCAACCCTTTTAACTTATGAGGGCAACAAGGAAATTTCTGCTGGTCCTTTAGCGAATCTAGCACCCAATCAAAGTTCTTTTAAGAATGTTATTTGTCTAGGGCACATTCTTGATGAAAAAGGCGAAAAGATGAGTAAGTCTAAGGGTAACGTTGTTGACCCCGAAATGGTACTCAATAAACAAGGAGCTGATGCTCTCAGGTGGTATCTTTATAGCTCTGCACCACCGGGAAACTCGCGGCGCTTTAGCCAAAATCTAGTTGACGAAACTATTAGAGATTTTTTTAATACATTTTGGGAAAGCTATAAGTTTTTTGTCTTATACGCTAACTTGGATAAGCCTGAGCTCAAACAAGTTTTAGCTGCTAGTGAGCGTCCTGAAATTGATCGCTGGCTTATCGCTAAACTAAATAAGCTTATTAAAGAGGTGACTTTAGGATTGGAAAATTATGATCCCACTTCTGTGAGCCGCAACGTTCAAGATTTTGTGACAAGCGATCTTTCTAACTGGTATATACGCCGTAATCGCCGCCGTTTTTGGAAATCTGGTAGTGATATAGATAAATTAGCTGCTTATAAAACTCTTTATGAAGTCTTAGTAGGAGTCACTAAACTTATAGCCCCTATGGCTCCTTTTATAAGTGAGCATATCTATCGAAATTTAGTATATAATCTTGATAATGCTGTTCCTGAATCAGTACACCTAACTCAGTGGCCTGAGTATGATGAAAGCTTGATTGATGAAAGCTTACTTAGAGACATGAATGCACTTATTCAAGTAGTAGAACTAGGCCGTAGTGCAAGGGCAACTTCTAAGGTTAAAGTGCGCCAACCTTTGCCTGAGGTTTTGGTGCGTGTTAGTACTCAAGAAGAGTTGACAGGTTTGAAGCGCCTCGAGCAACAAATAAAAGAAGAGCTAAACGTCAAACAAGTAAAGTATTTAGACATAACTGCTGATTTTGTTGATTACAATGTTAAACCTAACCTACCACTAGTAGGCAAACGTTTAGGTAAGCTTATTCCTGTTTTAAAAAGTGAACTTGCCAAAATAGATGGAAAAATGATTGCTGCTAATGTGCGAGAGGGTAAAGAGACAGCTATTGAGTTAGTAGGGGAAAAGTATGATTTTGAACCTGAAGCCTTTTTGCTCGAGGCCAAAAGCCCAGAAGGTTATGCTGCTGCTGAAGAAGGTGGCTATTTAGCTGCCCTAAATATAACTCTGACCCCTGAGTTAATACAGGAAGGCTTAGCAAGGGATGTTATTCGAGTAGTACAGAATGCTCGTAAGAATGCTGGTTTAGAAGTTTCTGATTATATTGAGCTTGGTTTAGATACTGATGGTGAACTTGCTGAGGCCCTAGAAAAGCATAAAGATGCCATTGCCCAAGAAGTTCTAGCTAAGGAATTACTTTTAGGGAAAAAACTAAGTGAAAGTTATTTAGAAAGTACCGAAATAGAAGATAAGGTACTGGAGATAACCATTCAAAAAATAACATGAGGTAAAATAAACATATGAAAAACTCTTGGTGGCTAAAACTTTTCAACCCTGTTGATATAAGCAGCCTAGTTTACTTTCGCATCATTTTTGGCATGGTGATGATGTGGGAAGCAACCAAATACTTTGAAAATCGTTGGATTACCAATTATTGGATTATACCTGAATTTAATTTTCATTATCCCTTGTTTGAATGGGTAAACCCGTGGCCAGGTCAGGGTATGTATATACATGTTGCAGTGCTGGGCTTGCTAGCTCTTTTCATAACCTTAGGACTTTTTTACCGCATCTCTATAACTCTTTTCTTTCTAGGATTTAGCTATATCTTTTTACTTGACGAAGCTAATTACCTTAATCACTTTTACTTAGTGGTTTTGGTTAGTTTCTTAATGATATTTTTGCCTTTAAATCGTAAGTGGGCATTAGATTTACTGATTTGGCCTAAGTTAGAAAGTGACACTGCACCTGCTTGGATATTGTGGCTTTTGCGCTTTCAAATTGCTGTGCCGTACTTTTTTGGGGGCGTGGCTAAACTTAATCTTGATTGGCTTCAGGGAGAGCCAATGCGTATGCGCCTTGCGAAACGTATGGATTTTCCCTTGATAGGACAGTTCTTTGATAAAGAGTGGATGGTTTATTTTTACAGCTATGGGGGACTTCTAATTGACCTTTTAGCTCTCCCGCTACTTTTATGGCGAAGGACACGTCTCTTAACATTCTTTGCACTGATGCTTTTTCACTTTAATAATGCTTATATGTTCAGCATTGGAATTTTCCCTTGGCTGATGATTGCTGCTACTACACTTTACTTTGATCCAGCTTGGCCTAAGCTTGTTTGGAATAATATGAAAAGTGGGGCTAACCATTGGAGGCTTTTAAGTGTTATTAGTGCTGTTAGCTTAGCTTTTGTAGCAGTTTTGTGTGAATTAGGCACAGAAACAGTTGTTGTTGAAAGAGATCTTGTAAAAAGAATTACTGTAAACATAGAACCTGTACCTATGCTTATTGCTGCAAGCGCAGGGATATTGCTAATATGGGCCTTGGCAGGTAAACTTAGCACTAAAAAACCCATAATTAAAAAAATTAGTGTGCCAACCTTGAGCATGAGAGTTGTTGGAATAGGACTAGTTCTATGGTGTGCAGTACAGATTCTGGTACCTTTACGACATTATCTTTATCCCTCTAATGTTCATTGGACAGAAGAAGGTCATCGCTTTGCATGGCATATGATGTTACGAGATAAAGAGGGCAGGCTGCGTTTTTTGGCAAGAGATAGTTTGGGAAGAATTGAACAAATTACTGCTCAGGAAATAGTTGACTTAGGAATAATAACTAAGCGTCAGTACGAAAAAATGGCTACAAGGCCTTTTATGATGCATCAATTTGCTCATTACTTGGCCAAGCGGTTTGAAGAAGCAAATCGCCCTAATGTAAGAGTACACATTTTTTCAGAAGCTTCGCTTAATGGCAGAGATGTACAGCCTCTTGTAGATCCCAAACTTGACTTTGCTGACCTACCCATGCGATTCGGCCGTGCTGCAGGGGTTATGCCTTTGACAACTCCTCTTAAACCTTCTGAAAGTCTAGTAAATTTAGAAGAAGAATAGCAGGCATATTTATCCGGGCATTTATAATAAAGGTCATATTTCCAATTGAAATAATTAGATGCCCCCTTTAAAAATTGCCAAGAGGCATTATGACAAGGGGAAAATTAGTATTGAAGAATTTGAGATTATCAAATAATAACTGCATTACTAATAGAGAGAAAATTATGAAATACCTTATTTTTACATTGATAGCTTTAAATATGCTTTTTTGGGGGATTGCTGAAGATAATAAAACTTCACTACAAGAAAATACGCAGGAAGAAACTCAGACAAAGGAAGAGATAAAGGAGGAAGCTCAAAAAGAAGAAGTTAAGGAAGAGACTCAAATAGAAGAAGAGGTGAAGGAGGAGGCCCAGACAGAGAAAACAAGCTATATAAATATAAGCCCTGATGATTTACACGGTATGTTGCAAACGCCTAAGAGTAACTTCTTATTCATCAATACCCATACTCCTTATCAGGGGGAGATTGTTAACACAGATAACTTTATCCCTTTTAATGAAATTGAACTCTATTTCCCTGCACTACCCAAAGATAAAAGCAACGAGATTGTTGTCTATAGCCTGAGTGGGGATATGTCAGAAACGGCAGCAGAAACACTTGTCAAACTTGGTTATACAAATGTTAAGAACCTTTCGGATGGTATGATTGCATGGCAAGAGGCAGGCTATGAATTACATGAAGCTTTTGGTGAGCGAGAAGACTTAACAGCTCCTGATATGGATAGAATCAGTAGTCAAATAGGTGTTCCTCGTCATAGGTTTGTAAAAGTAGATACTATTGATGACCCTTACATTGGCTCTTTGGAGACGCCTTTAGTTCTGGTAGAGTTTAGCGACTTTAATTGCCCCTATTGTGCTAGATTTCATAGTGAAACCCTACCTGAAATAGTCCAGACTTATGTAGAAACAAACCAACTACGTTATGTTTATCGTGACCTTGTGAGTGTAGGAGGAGCCCTTTCCTTTGGAGCTGCTGTAGCTGCTGAGTGTACACGCGAACAAATTGATGATGAAAGCTATTTTGTGCTCATTAATCAGCTCTATGCTTCTTCTGGAAGAAAAAATATGGAGAGCTTAATAAACTTAGCTAGTGGCATGGAAATTGACTTAGAGCTTGTTTTGGACTGTCTTGAAGCCAAAAACTATGAACAAGAAGTTTCAGAAGACCTCGAGGCAGCCCTTAATACAGGAGCTAGAGGAACCCCTGTATTTGTGCTAGGTTTCCAAAACGAGGAAAGCCTTATTGAAGGTATAGTATTTCAAGGAGCGCTTCCTGTAGGAATGCTTAGCAATTACATAGATACTTTTCTTGAAGCAAGTGCAACACAATAAACTAAACAACAACTTTCCTTTTAAATTATAATGAGGAGTGATGTTTAAATTTTCTAAATTCATTTTAACGCTGTTTAGCCTCTTGTTAATTTGGACCTTTTCCTTTGGCTCGAGCCAACACAGCAAACCTTTAACTAGTAGTTCAGATCACCCTAAGCACAACGAGCACAACCAAGCTAACATGCACAACCATCAAAATGAGAGCATGTCACAAATGCTAGCTGAAGATGTAGATGTAAAATTCACTCTAGCAGCATCTTTTTTTGATAGGAAGCGGGTGTTTGTGGGAGTTAGCCCTAATATTAGGGGGCAGATAAATCCGGTGCTCGAGGTACCCCAAGGTGCAGTAGTAGAAATAACTTTGCTTAATGATACTGTCCGGCAGCACAACCTTGTTATACCCGATTTATCTTTTCACTCTAAACACATTGAGTTTAGTGATTCAGCTACCTTTACTTTCCATGCAGATTTGGAGAGTGGTTCATCACTTCCTTATTATTGTACTGTTGATAACCATAATATAGAAGGTATGGAAGGTGTAATTGCTATTAAGTGAAGTCATTATACTAATTCCGGTAATATGCCAAGAGAAAAAGGTTATTTGCCTGTGTCCTACAGGTTCTTGCTAGCGTACTTTAGTAAAAATAAAAGAGGGAATTAATCGGAATTGTTATTACTCCTTATATTTTTGATTGAACAATATAATTACATCAGGGCCATTTGTAACAATATTTCATTTGTGCCAGTTTGTGTGGCAAGCCATTCTAAAGGTGTTTATAGCTATGAGTGGCTTAATAAACTACTTCAGCCACTCATACTCACTTATTTATGTTTGCAAGGCAAAAATTGGTACTAACTTATGGGCAATTAGAAAGAAATTCCCCTGTGAGGCACACATCTATACCAAAACCACCATTTAGAAAATCTATACCAGCTTCACCTAGTAACCTGTCATCATTACTACCACCAAATAGGCGATCATTGCCACCTCCACCCCTTAAAAAATCACGACCAGAATGACCGTAAATAACATCTGCACCACGTTGTCCCAAAAGCACGTCATTACCTCTATTTCCATTAAGGGTGTCGCTTAAATCTCCACCATAAAGGTAATCCCTCTCGTTACCACCACTTAACCAGTCATAACCGTTTTGACCATAGATTCTATCTACTCCAGATTCGCCATAGAGTATATCGTTACCATTCATCCCATAGATAGTGTCATTACCTCTACCACCACAAATAATGTCTGAACCACCCCGACCGTAAATAATGTCATCACCTGCTAAAGCAACAATAATGTCGTTGCCAGCTGTGCCAACTATAACTTCACTACTGTTAGTACCTACTATAGTAGCTGGCTTATCTTCACAGAGATAATTACTAGTAATACTTTTTAAATCTTGAGTTTCTAGATCAGCTTCTTTAGGAGCTTCTGTAGTGCTCGAGCATGCTCCTAAAAAGATACTTAGGCCAAGCAACATTTGTAAAAAAAGGTTTTTTTTGATTTTCAGTTGTTTCATTATTTTATTCCTTTCAGGGTTTATTGAATTTGAAAGATCTTTGCTAGCAGCTAGATTTAGTAAGAATGTACTTTTAATTAGTTTCCTCATTTATCTTTATCCTTTCTGTGAAAACTTGGGACTTGACTTAAACTCTTCTGTAACAAAGCCTTGATGAAAATATCCTTTAGCGAAAATTACTTAGTTATTTACTCTCTTGGAAAACTTCTGCCTCCTTCTTTGTTGCAGGTAAGACTCTCATAACTTAATCTCCCATTAACGAAGTTCCTTAGTATTAAGCACGTTCTTTTATTTGACAGTACTTATTTAAGTAATTTAAAACAGCTCTAAAAATGTTGTGCAAAAGTTAGAGTAACTCTAGAACTCTAACCTCTTCTTGTCTAGGTATTTGTTATCCCAGAAAGCATCTGAAAGTTAATATTTTGGATTGAAATAAGCCTAGTTCTATCACAGTAATTTCCGATCCCACAGGGTTTTTGACTATAGCTTGAGTAAGGACACCTCATTTTACAAAAATTGACGAGTAACTTCATCCAAAAGCATTTAAAAATGAGAGAAAATATCCAGCATGAGTTGTTTGTGAAATGTACTTGTTTCCAGAAGGCATAAAAATACCTAGCACCACTTCTATGAGAGATTTTCAAATGGCACCTCTGTGTTTTAGTTTTTCTACAGTTTTTCCTGCAGTACTACTCTACTTCTATGACGTGTCATAAAGGATTTCATAGCCTGTTACTCTGAAACCATGTGTTATTGCCCTGTAGATATCCTCCATACACTCAAAGGGCAAAGTGTAAAACAAATGCCTTACCCTTTCCCATAGTAGTTTTTTAGTCCTACATTTTGCTTTTGCTGCTTTAAACACTGGACATGCTAATTGTAGTACTTGATCCACTAGGAATGCTTGCATCATCAGTATCGTGAAATTGACTGACAGATTCTTTTTTCCATGCCCATAATTATGCTCTGCTTTGTACCCTTGGTTCTTTAGTGTATTTAGTGTCTCATTCTCCATTTTCCATCTTGCCCTCCCTGCTCGCATTATCTCTTCTACATTTTCTTCATTTATCTCCATATCTGTTACCCACGTAAAATACTGCGTCTTCTTTTCACTCCTTTCCCAATACTCCAACACATTCACCCTGACATCTTCATTTGAGGCATTTATTGCTATATCATTGCTGTAGTGAAAATGGTGTTCTACTCCCGTTTCTCCTTCTACTACCTTATGAGTATGACTTTCACCTGACTCTTTTCTTTTTTCCAATTCCTCAAATAGTTTCTTGTGGTTACTTTGTTTTGCACCTATTATGTAACTCATCCCTTGCTTTTCTAACTCCCTTAAGTTAGGTCCCGTAGAGTGTAATCCATCCTCTAAAATTATTACTTTGAGTTTGGGGTGATCTTTTCTTATGTCTTCTACTAATCTCTTTCCTGCATTACGCTCACAATCATTCTTTGTTTCTCCATCTTGTTTTATTATTGCCTCTACACCTATTGGTATTACTTCTGCCTTGTCTGGATGTACTATTACTGCTCCCATTAACTGATGAGAATAACTTACTTCTCCATTTTTGTGTTTGCGCTCTAAACATCCTGGACAACTTATCTCTTTTGACTTGAAATACTGTGTTCCATCTAGGGACACTAAGTAATATCCATCTAGGTAAGTGTATTCTTTCAGTAACCCTCCCCTTTGCACCTCTTTGAAAACTACCTTAAATCCCTTTTTTATTTCCTCTGGGTCAACTTCATCTATTACTTCCCTCATCCTTGTATCACTAGGAATTTCCTCTATCCCATACACCCTTTCTAAATTTTTCCTTTCTTCTCCATCTTGTCTTCTTTGGTCAAAGCGTAATAGGGAACCATCTTTTAGAGCAAACATAGCAAAACCTGACATCAGTACATCTTCAACAGATATATCAACCTCATTTGGTCGATGATCCTCTATCTCTGCATAGGTTTCTCTTAGTTTTTTATATAGGGCTGTGGCACATAAGTCTTTTCGAGACTTCATAACTGATTTTACCCTTGCTATTAGGAGTTATCAACTGATGCGTTAACTTTGCAAAAGTTTATGAGAGACTACATGCCTCTGACAGCTTTTTCAAGTGGATCGGGAACTGCTGGTTCTATCAGATTTTATGTCTGCCCAGCTTCTATGAGAAAGAATCAGGCGGGGTGCACTCCACATAAGAAAACCTTGGAACTTTCGAAAGTTCCAAGGTTTGAGCTATCTAGATTTTTTTAGAGAACTATCAGTGATGGTAAATCACTATTTACCCGGACGGTACCAGAATATATCTCCTTTACCATTACCATTAAAGTCACCACTAATAGGTCTATACTCGCCATTAACATTAGTGGTAGAGCTACTAAAGGTTTTGTTTGTTTTACCCCACCAAATAGGATCTGAAAGTCCTCCTGCACGGTACCAGAATATATCTCCTTCACCATCACCATTAAAGTCGCCACTGATGGGATTGTAGGTACCATAAACATTTGTGCTAGTGCTTGAGAAGGTCTTGTTAGTTTTACCCCACCAGATATAATCTTTGGCACTACCTAAGCGATACCAGAATATATCTCCTTCACCATCACCATTAAAGTCGCCACTTATTGGAGTATAGGAACCTGAAACATTTAAACTGGTACTGACAAAGGTTTTATTAGCTTTACCCCACCAGATATAGTCTTTCCACTTACCCGGACGATACCAGAAAACATCATCTTTACCATCACCATTGAAGTCACCACTGAAGGGTTCATAGGTGCCATTTACTTTAGTGTTACTGCTAGTAAAGGTTTTATCAGCTTTACCCCACCAAATATAATCTTTGCCACTGCCAGGGCGATACCAAAAGATATCACTACGACCATCACCATTAAAGTCACCACTAATTGGGGTATAAGTGCCATGAACATTTGTGCTAGTGCTTAGGAAAGTCTTGTCAGCTTTACCCCACCAGATATGATCTTTGGCCTTACCGGGACGATACCAGAATATGTCTCCTTTGCCATCACCATTGAAATCGCCACTAATTGGAGTGTATAAACCTACCACTTTTGTATTAGTGCTAGTGAAGGTCTTATTGGCTTTACCCCACCAGATATAATCTTTGTTTCCTGCTCCAAGGAAGTTAGCTATGTAGTAAGCAGTTTCATTAAGAACACGAACATTATGGCTTGTAGTAGTGGTACCCATTGCATCATTGCCATAAGAGCGACGTGGGTTTGACCAATAAGGCTTACGAGAACAAGTTGTTACGCTAGAATCATTGTCACAATCATAAGACATTATGGTACGCCATTTAGCTGGCTTATTGTAGAAGCCATGTCCATAGGAAAAAGTTGAATTTGTAGCTATTTGAGGATTATGATGAGCGCCCTGAAGGTGACCTATTTCATGACCAAAGCTGTAATTACCAGTAGCGCAATTTTGATGTACTACTGCAAAAGCTTTAGCCGAATTAGCCTTGACAGCAGAAGCCAAGCCACAATATCCCCCAGAATTAGTGATTAAAATAGCAACATCAGCACGCTTTTGACTACGCAATCCATGAATTTCATCCATATGTCCATCACCATTACCACGAAAGCGAGAAAGATCAGTACCCATGCTACCAGACTCATTATAATTCGTTTGATACCTGTGAACTAAGCGTACACGAGGAGTAACACCACTATTTTGATAAGACATATTTGTTTCATCAATCGCAAGCTGAATAAGTGCATTTATATTACCCGCTTGAGCCTTTGCTGCAGCAGTGTAAGCTACTATCACATCAATGATAAGACCTGTGTCTTGAGTGCTAAGGTCACTTCCTTGTGTTTCAACAAGTTCTTCAAAAGTTGGATTTAAATCTTCTAGATCACCGCTCAGTGTTTCAACCTCTGCAGATAACAGTTCTAGCCCTTCTTCTTCAAGTATTGGCTGGATAAGTTCTTCATCTTGGTTAAAGTTTGGCTGCAAGTCTTCTGAATCATTAGTTAGAGCAAGGGTGGTAAAAATTGAGTCATCTGCTTGTGTTTGGCTTTTTAGCTCGAGTTCCTCATACTCTGGTGGATGATCTTTTAACTGGCTTGTATCCACCAGCATTACTGCATGGAGATCATCCCCAACAGGCTGAATGCGATACATATTTTTACCTGAATGAATAGTACCTACAACATCATCTCCTTGAACTACAAGAATAATGTCATTTTGACCGTCTTCATCTTTAGCAAACCAAGTATAGTCGTCTGCAGCACGTTCATCAATACTGTCTTTACTAAGTAGTATGTTTACATCAGGTAAGACGTTAAAGTTGATAGTCTGGTCAGTTGTCAAAAGGTCTAGTTGTACTTTGACTTTTTGTAATTTAGTAACACTAGCTTGTGTTTCTAAAGAGCTTAGTAATTGTAAGCTTTGTGTAGAAAGTTGAACTTCATCTTCTGCGTGGGAAAAAAGGTTGGGAGCGATTGTTGAAGTACTCTCTATGGGAGATTTTACAGTAGAGGAACAACTGCTAATAATAGCTACTAGTGTAACTATAACTACGAGTAAAACAAATTTCTTATACATTATTTCTAATTCCTTTCAAGTTACATTTCTTTTGCTGCCCTAGAGGGGGAATGCTTTTATCTGACATAATTTTTATCTTTAGTCATGAATGAATTTAAACTTAGCCTGAGCTTTTTTCTAGCAAGGCTCTAACGAATGAAAACTACTTTGCTATTTACTCAAAATACTTGTACCTCCTTTTTGTTGCGGGTAAGACTCTCATAACTCAATCTCCCATTAGCAAAATTCTTAGTGGTAAGCACTTTCTTTCATTTCAAAGTGCTTACTTAAATAATTTAAAACAGCCCCCAAAATGCTGTGCAAAAGTTAGAGGAGCTTTGGAGCTCTAGCCTTTTATTGCCTAGACCTTTATAATTCCCAGCGCCCATAGATAGAACCCCCTTTGTGAACATGTCATTCTGAGGGGTTTGGTTCTTACCCTTATCCTTACAAGGACAGGTGAGGGCAGGCAAGGATAAACAACGAAGAATCTCAGATGGTATTAACGCACCAGAGATCCTTTGCGGAGTTTACCCTCGCCTGCCCTCGTAAAGGTAAGGGCTAAGGATGACATCCTTTGTGTTGACTAAGGCACTAATTTATCTGAACATTGGACACCTATACTAGCCTAGTAAGGTGTGAGAACGTGCTTTATCGCTTTCCACCTTTCTGCAACTAAATTTGCTGGTTATCAAAGTTCAAGCTAACAAATTAAAGCTCGAGCCCTTGTCTGGGCTCGAGCTCAATCTCTCAAGGAAAATAAAAAGTTGGTAAGTTTTCTTATTTGTTGAACTTAAAAACTATAGGTCCCTACTAATTACTTTAAGGTACAGGAAAAATTTGAACTACATCATTTGCAATATCAAACTGGTCTAAGCCTTTAGCTCTTGTGATGTAAACCCTGCGATTCACAGTTTTGGGTGGTTTGTAAGTGCGCTTTATATAGTATAATCTAAGGCTATTTGCAGGTATAGTCCGAACAAAAGAATTTTTCCACTTAGTTGTGCCGTGTAATCTATACTGGTATTTTAGTACAGGGCCATAGTATATACCATTAACAACATGATTATTGCCAACATTTTGTACAGCGCGTATACAAACTCGAGCATACCACTTATTAGCATGACTTAGGGTTTTTTTGTATTTATACCAAATACTTCCTTTCCAAGGATAGCTCTTAAAAGCATTATAGCTGCTGGGTTTCTTGTCTAACTCTATAATAGGCTTAGTGGTCACTAAATTGTTAATTAGACCGAGCAAGAAATTCCCATTATCGCAAGCAACATTAGCATGAGCTGTGTGCACATCACCAGTAGCTTCTGAAACTAATTCCCTAGCCCAACCTTGTTCACGTTCTGTGCTAGCCACCTCCAAAAACTCTGGTACTGCTGTACCTAGTTCTGAAAAGGCCCAAAAAACTTCAAAGGAGCTGATGTCTTGGACTGGAATGCCCAACTCATCACTCAAAACGTTGAAAGCTGAGACACGGTCACTATCTGCTGACTCCAAAACCACTGCATCTGGCAAACCTTCTTCAGTAAAGAATTCTATATGGTTACCATTATCTAAATGAATTTCAGCTGCTGCTGGTGTCTCTACTATTTCCTCCTCACTATTTACTTCAGTAGTCACTTCACTATTAGGTGTTAACTGACCACATGCTGATAGAACTAATCCTATAAAAATAAAACCTAGTAAAAATGTTGCTTTGAAAAAATGCTTCATTACTTATCACCTTTCTGTGACTGAATTTATTACTCATTCTGAGCACTTTGAACCTCTTAACCTACTTAAAAGTTTCCACCTTTCTTTGATTGAATTCATTGCTCGTTTTGAGCACCTTGAACCTCTGGGCTTACTCTTTTGTGACCCTTTTACTGCCTTGGTGGCAAGCATTTTCTTCTTTTTAAATGCTTACCTAAGTAATTTAAAACAGCCCCAAAAATGACGTGCAAAAGTTAGAGTTCCAAAGTTACTCTAACTTTTTATTGCTTAAGTATCTGTTACTTTAGAATTAAGATATGATGCGCTTAGGAAGTGCCTGTATGGATCAAAACCACATAGAAGAATTGACTGATTACTTCTACAAACTTGCCTGTGAAGGACGCGGTAGTTTGGCTCGAGGAAGATATTTTCAAGTCCTACAAACTATAGAAGTAGCTCATAAGCATAATCTTGGAAAGTTAGCAAATTACCGCCCTCAGAAATCTCCACATAAGTGGCTTGCCTGTATTTTTGATGTAGTAGCTGATTATATACATGGGTATGTAGAACAAGGCTTTAACCAAGAAGGTGTAAAGCAAATTATTCAGCAGCAGCTTCAACAAACTTGGCAAAGTTTCTTGACAAGTGTAAGCGAGGAAGCAAATTTAAGCCATGTTGCAGCCCTTACCGATGAAACAATCAAAGATTATCTTGTTAATAAAAGCTCGCTAGCAGTAGAGTATGGAGCTATTCATAAAATCAATATTGATAATATGTGTGTAGGAGAAATCTTTTGCCATTTACCTAACCCACCGCAGGATAGAGCTAAACACACTATTGCTGCCACTCTCTTTAAGGATATCCGTGACCTTTATAATGAAGCGTGGTACAAAGTTGTCCAACAATGGCCTAAAAAAGAGCAGCCATTATTTATATATCTTTTTGGTTGTTTACCTCCTTCTGGTACAAGGTTACTTAATGCTATAGTGACAAATTTAGCCCAGACACACCAACAATACCCTGAAGATTATAGCTTTGGAGTATTTTATATTCTTGTTAGTGATGCTGCTCCAGTAATGAAAACTAACACTGCACTTAGAGGTAGGTATTGGGAACCAGTGAAATGTTACATTTCTGAAAGAGATACCACTTACTTTTCTGAATTTTTTGATCGTAGCCGTAGAGGTGAGCGTCGTGCTTATGAATTAGCTTGCCTAGGTACCAGTGCTACTTTTCCTCAAGTAGTGAGGATTCTTGATGAGTGGCTAGAAAAGTGCGAGGATTTTCCTGAGTTGCATGGTAATGAATTTTGGGTTGAGGCAATAAAGGCTGAGTTGAATCGTATTCAAGCTGTTGAAAGCGCTGTACGTACTCAAGTTATTTTCCTTCTACAAAAACGGGGGGAAGCATAAATGTACTTTGAGAGTGATTTTGACCGTTTAAAATCCTTGTTAGAAAGAGTCATTAATAATGGAGCTCTGGATGAAAAGGATGTAGGAGTCCTGAACAAATTCCAAAACTCTGTTGCCTATGCTAATTTGCCCAAAAGCGATGAAGAAGCTGAGCAAATAGAAAAGGTTAGTCTGTACTTGCTAAAGCAAGCAACAGATATGCTCTTAGCCTTTAGTCAGGGAGAATATAATAATGCTTTAGAGGCAGCACAACCTACTCAAAACCTTATGCTTATTGCCGATCCTTTTGATGGGCTTCTTTATGTTTGTGCAGCCAAGATTGCTGGGCTTGCAAATAACATAAGCACTCAGACAGCATTTACACATCGTTATGAAACTTATCAAACAACCTATGAACGGGAGAAAGTGTTGCTTGGAACTGTAGAATTGCTAAATCCTGAGATACAGGCTTTTTGTGATGAAGTTCTAGAAGAAACTAATAAACCTCCAGCTAAGTCTTATAATTCTCAAAACACCTACGTAGCTCAGCCAGAGTTCTTAAGCAAAGTTAACCCTTTAGAATTTAATTTACCAGAAGCAAGCTATGGCTTTACCCATGTTGCTGTGGGAGAAGTTAATCCTGATATAAAAATATTTACAGAGCCTAATTCTGTTCACTTTGTCGTCTTTGAGTCTGATCTAGTAGAAATTTTAGAAGATGAGGATGATAGAAACATCTTAAATCTAGTTTTTGAACTTTTACCTGATAAAAAAGCAGAAGAGTTACTAGCCTCATTAAAACAAGATAATTGGACTGTTCGGCTTGTAGGCAAAGATAATACGATTTGGGAGTTTATAGGTGATTCACTTACTTTGGAAATAGAGAAGAATCAGGTAAGTCTAAAGCTTAGGCAACCTGATTCTTGGTTAAAGCAGACTCGAGAAAGAGAGGTGGATTGGGAAGCATTCTGGTTTAACCTTGTCTTAGTAGCTATCATTCCCGAATACTAATGTTGGTCATGTCATTAACAACTTTTGCAGTTGGGAGAAACAATAACGGCCCACTCCATGCGCCCCAAATTGATTCTATGCTATGTTATGCCCTAGAATTAATAGTCGTGATAGGTCAAACTATAGGCAACTATAAAATCAAAAGTGAGCTAGGTGCTGGAGGAATGGGGGTAGTTTACCTTGCAGAAGATGCCTATCTTAATAGGGAAGTAGCTATTAAGGTTTTGCACGATAATATGCTAGCTCGAGAAGATGCAAACAAGCGTTTCCTAAAAGAAGCTGAAGCTGCCTCACGGCTTGATCATCCTAACATTGGCACTCTCTATCACATAGAAAAAGATGATAAAGACCAGCTTTACATCATTATGGCCTTTTATAGAGGCCAAACCTTACAAGAAAGATTGAAAGATAACCCTTTAAAGATAAAAAAAGCAGTAACTTATGCTGTTCAGATAGCCAATGGCCTAGAATTTGCACACAAAGCAGGCATAATTCATAGGGATATAAAACCAGCCAACATTTTTATTACTACTGAAGATAACATTAAAATACTTGATTTTGGCCTTGCTAAGGTTATAGGTAACGATATTACTCAAACAGCAGGATTTATGGGCACACCTAGTTACATTTCACCTGAACAGTTAAGAAGTGAACCTCTAGATGCTAAAACAGATATCTGGTCTTGGGGAGTGGTGTTTTTTGAAATGCTTACTGGACATTTGCCCTTTGGTGAAACCAAAGGTATAGAAATCATACCTGCTATTTTAAACAAAGAGTTAGATCATTTAGATAAATACCTTTCTGATAGTACAACTGTTCAGCTCTTGCAAGGAATACTAACGAAAGCGTTAGCAAAGTCAAGGCATGAACGTTATGGTTCTTTTCAAGAAGTCCTAGCAGATATAAATGAAGTCAGCCAAAAAGATAGTAATAGTCCAGAAAGCCTAGCAAAAGCTGATTTGGTGCTCGAGCTTAAAAAAGAAACTATAGACCTAGTCGAGCAACCTAAAAATGTGCAAGTTGAGGTACTAGAAAAATCTCAGCAGAAAACCCCTAAAGTTCTAGATAATACAGCAGCACCAAACAACATTGATTTTAAAGGAAATCAAACTAGCTCAGTTGTCAGTAGCGAAGAGAATAACAAAGCATCTTTTAAGGAGTTGGATTCCTTCCATCCTCTTTCTCTAGCAATTGCTCGCTTAAGGAAAGGTGACTCTGACATCGTTGGCACAGGCTTTCTAGTATCAGATAGATATGTACTCACCTGTGCACATGTAGTCAATGCCGCTTTGGAAAAGGATTTTAATTCAAAAGAAAAACCTACTGAGATTGTAAATCTTGACCTCCCCTTTATTGAGGGAAACTGTGGAGAGCTTAAAGGTAGAGTAGTATTTTGGCTTGATAGCAATAAGAAAACTCTACAAGAAAATGATATTAGAGGGGCTTATGATATTGCTGGGCTCGAGCTAGAAACACCTGTAACTAGAAGCAAACCTGTAAAGCTTCTAGCACAAAGCAATTTGTATAATCATCAATTTCAAACATTCGGCTTTCCTAGTGGCGTTCCTGAGGGGATTTGGGTTGATGGTAGGCTTTTTGAGCGGCAAACTAATGGCTGGATACAAATGGAAGGTAACCACAATGCCAGTTATTTCATCAAGGGTGGCTTTAGTGGAGCACCTGTTTATGATTTAGAGCTTCAAGGTGTAGTAGGTATGGTTGCTACTGCTTTTGCAAGCAAGAATATACGTATTGCTCAAATGATGCCTAGTACCGTACTATTACAAACTTGGGAAGCTTTGGAGGCAAGTACTTCTTCTAAAACCTTACCAATATCACCCCCAACAAAGCTAGAAGGATCTGTTACTTACACGCAAGCAACTTCTGCAACTATAGCTAATAACTTGCCTAAACGTTTAAAGAAACTACTAGGACGCGAGGGTTATTTGCAAACCATTAGCACAGACTTAGCTGACTTTGATTGTCCCTTAGTTACCTTAGTTGGTCAAGGGGGTATTGGCAAAACTCAACTAGCTTTGCATGCTGCTAAAGTTCAGCTAGATAAAAATAGCTTCCCTGATGGGGTTTTCTTTATAGCCCTTGAGGCACTTACTACAGCTACACACATACCTAGTAGCATAGCTCAGGCACTAGGAGCATCTTTAAGTGGTAATTTAGAGCTTTGGGAGGAAATCATAGCCTATATAGGTGAGAAGCAAATGCTTTTGGTGTTGGATAACCTCGAGCATCTTATAGCACAAGCCACTCTCGACATTACTAAACTTATAGAACAGTGCCCTAACCTTAAACTATTGATAACTTCTAGAGAAGTGCTCAATTTAGGTGAAGAAACTACTCTTGAAGTTTCAGGTTTGGCTTTACCTAAAGATATAAGTGATGACTTTGAGCTTTATGGGGCTACAAATCTGTTCTTGACCTTGGTCAAGAAAGTTAGGCGCAACTTTACTCCTAGTCTTGAAGAAAAGGCTGCTATATTACACATTTGTCAATTAATTGAGGGATGGCCTTTAGGTATAGAGTTAGCTGCAGCATGGGTTAAACAAATGCCACTTGCAAAGATTGCTGAGCAAATTGAGCAAAACATTTTTGATTTCCTAAAGAACCGTTCACACAGTGCTTCTGGAAGGCACAGTAATGTAAGGGCTGTATTTGAATATTCTTGGGAATTGCTTTCTAAAGAAGGGCAACGCATTATGCGGCAACTTTCAGTATTTCATGGTGGCTTTGAGCTAGAAGCTGCTGAAACAGTAGTTAATGCCTCTTCCTACAAGCTAGCAGAACTCGTAGACAAATCACTTTTAAGAGTTTTAGATAGCGGTCGATATGATCGTCATGTACTTATTTACCAACTAGCTAAGGAAAAATTACAGGAAAGTTTTGAGGAGTGGCTCGAGCTTCAAAGGTCACATACTCAGTATTTTTTGGGCTTAGCTGAAGGAGTTAACAAGTTAAATAAAGAAGAAATGAAACGATTAGAGCTCGAGCTAGACAACTTTCGTGCTGCTTTACAGTGGAGTTTAGATGATAAACATACTACCAAGGGATTAGGACTGGCAATAGCATTAACAAGCTTTTGGTCTGCAAAGGGTTATTTACAAGAAGGTTATGAATGGTTCAAAGGCTTATTAGCATTGCCAGAGGTAAACAATGAAAGTAAGTTTCGTGGCCCTGCTTGGTATGGAGCAGGCCATCTTGCTGTAGGATTAAATTATCTGCAAGATGCTTATAATTGTTTTATCAAAAGCCTAAGTATTTTTCGTAGTTTTGATGACAAAAAAATGATAGCTAATGCACTTAGTCGCTTAGGAGAAGTGCATTCTGCACAGGAAGATTATAAAGCTGCCTTACCTCTGCTTGAGGAAAGCCTTCAGGTAGCTTCTAGTCTAGAAAATACTAAAGTGATGGGTCAAACACTTCTACTTTTAGGCCATAACCACAAACGACAAGGTGAACTTAACAAAGCAAAAGAAGTATATGCAAAATACGTTGACCTTGCAAATGAGGAAAATAATGTTCATAAGCTAGCTATAGGTAAGTTGTGTCTAGGAGACGTAGATCGTTTACAATCCAATAATGAACTTGCTGAAAGTACCTTGAACGAAGCTAAGACACTATTAGAAGGCATAGATGAACACAGTCTCGCTTTGACCAACTACTATCTTGGAGCTGTTTATATAAGCCAAGGCAATTTTGAAGAAGCTAGAAATCATCTTAGGGAAAGTATTTTAATCTTCCAAAAACTTGGCTCTGCTGCTATATATGATGTATTAGAAGAGTGTGTTGTCCTCAGCACAAACGAAGGAAAGTGGGAACCGGCTGGAATAATTAAAGGGGCTATAGCTCAACTTAGACCTAGCAACGCACCCATAGAAGTAACAGAGCGCCAAAGGCTTCAGGAAACCTTAGACACAATTCAGGCAAACTTGTCTACAGAAAATTTTGAAATTGCTTGGGCCAAAGGTCAATCTATGGACTTAAGTAGGATAATTAATTATTTTCTGCTATAATTCAAACAGCTAGAATTGCTGTTTCTATGAGCTACAAGCTGGAAACGTGCACAAATTAAAAGGTATAAAAATGAGAATTCAAAAGTTAGCCCTAGCAAGTATTTTTATAGTATTTCTTATCGCTTGTAATGGTGGAGGTAGTTGTACTGATTGTAATGCACAACCTATTCCTCCTGTAGAAGGAACTATAAATTCCCCTAAGATTGATTTGAATACTTTACAGCTCACCAAATTAGATCCACAAGTTACCCCCTCTTTATTTGCAGCATTAAAAGACCTAAGTGTTGAGGAAATTAACAAAATTGCTATCTCCCAGCTTGAAAGTCAAGGTATAAGCCAACAAAATTTAGAACCACCCATTCGTGGTATGAATGCGCTAGTGCTTTCTAAAGTAATCGCTGTTGCTAATGGTCAAGGCTCTTTATTTAGTAATCAGAATAACAAAGTTTTAGCTGTTGATAGCCAAGGAAATGTAATTGCTAAAACAGATGTTGACCCTACAAATGGTAGTTTTAGATTAGAACTTCAAGAAGAGGATATAAAGGATCAAGACCTTGCCTTGGTTTTTGCTGAGGAAGTTAATGGTAAACTTATTTGCAAGCAACCCTTAGAAATTGACCCTACAAATCTGAATGAGATTGAAGGGGAAAACGACAACCAGCTTCTAGTTGTAGATTCTAATAGCCTCGAGCAAGCCAAACTCAGTACACAGCAAGATAATAACAAGGTTGTAGATTTAGGAGATCTAGGATTTAATCCTGAAACTGGCAACCCTGATAACGTAGAGGCTGCAACAATTACTCCTATAGATAACAATGCCTTTGAAGCTGACACAGATGGGGACAACGTACCAAATTTTGTAGAGAACTGTGGGGATGATAATGTTAACCCACACCTACTAGCAAACTTTACTTGGCAGATGCCACCTAATGAAGATGAGAAATTTCTTTATGACTATGGATTATCCATAGCTCTTGATAAAGATCAAGGTATTAAGCAAGAAGATCTTACAGCTGCAGGAGCTGCAGGTATGGATGGTAATGGTGTTATGGACATGTCCATAATGAAGCTGGCTCCTGCAGAAAAACTAGCTATTGCTATAATGGATGAAGCCTACATAGTTGATAATAGAGCACCATTTCCCCTTACACCTTTCTTTGATATTAATGCTGCTTTAGACTCCCAAGAACCTTTTAAAACTGTGCAGAATCAAAACATCGAGCAAGATTTTAGCTTTAATCAAGACAGTGAATTAATAAAAGGTATGGCTCTAATTACAGGCACAGTCACTGACTCTAGTGGAGATCCTATTGCAGGTGCAACAGTTATAGGTTCTCTTAATAGTGAAATTGTCTTAGATTTCAGCATAGGACTTACTGATAGTAATGGTAAATATGAGTTGTTTTTACCTGCTTTGAATGCTCAGGTATTTCCTAAGTACACCATTATAGGAGCAAATAGCAATGGCACACTTTTAGCAAGGCGAGATGAATTTATTGATGAAAGCAAAGAGTTTACTGTTGATCTTATTTTGAAATAAATTTTTTTGACTACTAGACAAATTAGACAATTCCCTAGCTGGTTGTTGTTTAGTCAAAGTAACTTCCTAGGAATCCATTATGAATCTGAGAGATAATAAGGAGAAATAAAGTGTCTCTAAAGTCTAAGCTTATTAATCTATTGATTTATCTAACTTTCCTAGTTTTCATTCTTGATGGCTGTGCAGGAAATGTGTTACCTATATTCATATCTTCACCGATTAGAGATGCCAGAGTAAATGTAGAATACAGCTATGAGGTTAAAGCTATAGTGCCTAAAACTGGTAAGCAGATAGCAGTAAAAGCTTTAGGCTTGCCTGATTGGCTCAATCTCGAGTCTGAAGGAAGTGGTATCACTAAGTTAGTTGGTACAGCAGAACAAGTTGGGACACACCTAGTTACCTTAATGGCTGAAAATGGTGGTTCTGAAAGTTATCAAAGCTTTGAACTTATAGTGAAAGAGAACTCCCCACCAGAGCTGTTCACCAGAAACAGCAGTGTACAGCTAGGCACAACTTACCAACAAGCTATTGAAGTTTTTGATAGTGATGATGATAAGGTTACGATAAAAGGTCTCAATATACCTCCTGAACTACTCTGTTTTCCTAGCATAGATGAATGTAATACCTTAATAGGTACCTTTACTAAAGAGGGTAATTACATCATAGTTCTTAGTTTAAGTGATGGTTTTCTAGAGCAAGAGGTCTCTTTTGAAATTACAGTGAAGAATGAAAATTCTACTCCTGAAATTACTAGCGTACCTGAAGAAAAAGTGGTTTCTGGTGCAGAGTATAGATATATAGTACAAGCAACAGATAACAATGTAGGTGACTTGCTAGTCATAAAAGCTGTAAAAAAACCTGATTGGCTCGAGTTTGAGGATCTTGGTAAAGGTGTGGGAATCTTGAAAGGCACTGCTGGAGAAGAAGTTATAGGTGAACATGAAGTAATACTGCTAGTAGAAGATGACCACAATCCTGCAGCATCTACTACACAAGAATTTATGTTAGAAGTTACTAAACCTAATAGCCCACCTATTTTTGAGAGCTTGCCTAATACCAATGCCTTAGAGGATAACCCCTACCAATACCAAATACAGGTAAAGGATGATGATCCTGAAGACACTCTACAAATTTGTCCAGATGATGATTCTGTTAGTAAATGTGTTATTCCCACATGGCTTAGTTTGCAGGATGATGGTGAGGGTAAAGCAGTACTTAAAAGTGGTGATGAAGTAACTAAAGAACAAAGGGGGTCGCACTTTATTGTATTAGTAGCAACAGATAGCAAGGTAGAAACAAAACAAAACTTTACCTTAGTAGTTAGCGATGCCAACTTTGCGCCAGCATTTATAGAAATACCATTGGCAGATGCTCCAGAAGATAAACTCTATGTTGGTACAGTTAAAGTAAGTGATGGGGATGGGCCTGATAAACCTGTAAAGATTTCTGCCACTATAAATCCACCGCAAGGTAAGAGTGCTGAGTGGTTGAAGTTTACAGATAATAAGGACAATACTGCAACACTAGAAGGGACGCCAACAGAGAGAGATAGGGGTTCATATCAAGTTATTTTAAAAGCAGATGATGGGAAAGCTATTACAGAACAAACTATAACTATTGTTGTAGGAGATGTGAACAAAGCACCTGAGTTTACACAACTACCCTTGGCAGATGCACCAGAAGACAAGGCATATAAAGCAACTATAACAGCAATAGATGAAGATGGACCTACTGAGCTAGCAATAACAGCAGAGGTAATACCTCCTACTGGCAAAAGTAATTGGTTAGCCTTTACAGATCAGGGTGATGGTATTGCTGCTCTTGAAGGCACGCCAAGTGTTGATAATCGAGGAACTTACCAAGTTGTCTTAAGGGCATTTGATGGTAAGGCAACTACAGAACAGGTTGTAGCTATTGTTGTAAGTGATATTAATCAAACTCCTAGTTTTATAGATTCACCAAATATAAATGCTACAGAAGATTCACTATACTCTCAAGACATTAGGGTAGAAGATCCAGATGATTTCCCTAACGCACTTTCAGTAAGTGCTTCACAAAAGCCTGACTGGCTTAATGTTAGCTTTAGCAATAACATAGTTAAATTGAGTGGTACACCTAAGAATGAGGATGTGGGGCAGCATGGGGTCGTACTAAAAGCTAGTGATGGAAAAGCTGAAAAAGAGCTAAGTTTTACCTTGTTAGTCACTAATACTAATGATTCACCAGTAGTTGATCAGGATGCTTTGGATAAGGCTGTTGCTGAGGGTAGCTTGGCAAGGAATATAAATAAAAGCTCATCCAATGACCCTGATTATGTATACTACGTACAACCTGACACACTTGCATTTCTTGAAACATCAGCCTTTTTTACTGACCCTGATAAGGTTTACGGCGATAACTTAGGTTTTAGTGCTACTTTAGAAGATGGAAGAACTCCTTTACCTTCTTGGTTTAACCTAAATGAAAGTATAGGAGATTTAGTAGGAACATTTAGCAATGATATCAATGCTGATCCTATTGGGATATTGGTAAGAGCTAGAGATAATGCTGGTGAAAGTGTTGAAATAAAGTTTAAGTTAGAGCATCCTTTTGGGACACGCCAATTTGGTACTAGATTTGACGACTCTGCAAATCACTCTGCTGCAAACCTTACGGGTATCTACATTGTTGGCTCAACTAGAAGAGGTGCACTTGAGGATCCTTTGGGTAACACTGATGCCTACATACGCAAATACAACCCAGATGGTGCTGAAGAGTGGACTGATCAGTTTGGCAGCTTTGAATTTGATACTATAAATCATGTTATTTTAGATGCCACAGCTATTTATGTTATTGGTGAAACTAACGGTAATGTTGTTTCCGGCGGTATTGGTAGCATTGGTGGTACTGATGGTTATGCTCGCCAATACAATTTTGATGGTAATGTTGAGAGTACTAAGCAGTTTGGGAGAATATTTAATGATGATGCAAATCATATTGTTTCAAACTCCACAGGTATATATGTTGCTTATGTTATAGGAGGAAATACCTCGGGTTCCTTTGGTGATTCTACTAAGATAGCCAAATACTCTAATCCCCTTAAGGAGGTTTGGAATCATGACCTCTTTGATAAAACAGGCAATACTAGTGTTGATGATGATGCAACTCATGTAACTTCAGACTCCACAAGTGTATATATTGCCGGCAGGATTGGTGTAATTGAGGATTTCCCGTCTATAGGCAGTAATTATGATGCCTACATAGTCAAGTATGATAGTGATAAAAATCAGGTGTGGAAAGATCAATTCGGTACTGACGGTAGTAATGAGCATATAAAGGATCAAGTTATTTGGTCCAAAAGTCTTTATATCTTTGGTACAACCGATGATGATCTTGCAGGTGCCCACTTTGGTGGACAAGATGTTTATATACGTAAGTACAACTCTGCTAATGGTAATGTAGAGTGGACTGAGCAGTTTGGCAGTAGTGTTATTGATTTTGCAGATAATATTATTGCAAACTCCACAGGAATTTATGTTACTGGCTTGGCTGGTGACCTTGGAGCTGGTAGCTCGAGCAATAGTAGCCCATTTATACGTAAATATGATTCTAGTGGAAATGTAAAGTGGACTAAGCAGTTTGGCACTGGAAGTGACAGAATAACCCACATAACTTCAGACTCTACAGGCATTTACATTGTTGGTAATACTAAAGGTAACCTTAAAGGTAATAACTTGGGTAGTCAGGATGCCTTCATTCGCAAATACGATAGTGACGGTAATGTGCAATGGACTGATCAGTTTGGCAGTAGTAACCAAGACGAGACAATTCATGTTATTGCTAATCCTACAGGCATTTATGTTACTGGCCACACTGATGGTGATTTCGAAGGCAATAATTTGGGTGATCAGGATATTTTTATACGTAAGTATTACCCAAACGGAACCTACGATGGTCAGCGTTGCGACACAACAACAAATAAAGCAACAGACACTAACCCAGACGGCATTTTTATTTATGACAATTCTACCCAAGAAACCAAATGCACCAAATGGACAGAATGGTAGAGATGTGATTAATCGCATCTTGCTGCTATTTGCTCTCTGCAACAATAGTTTTCATTTTCCCGAAAGGCATATTGACAAAGAACCTTGAGTAAATGTATACTTATTTATATTTAGTAAGTATTTGGAAGCTAAAGTGAAATTGTAAGTATCGTAAAAGAAACAGCTTCTAAATGTTAGCAGCATTGAAGAATGTATTAAGAACTTAAATATTATGCCATAGAAATTACTTTAGATAAAGAAAGGTAAGGAGAAATGTACAAAACTTTAAAAGCAATCCTCTTTGGAGTTTTAGGATTTTTAATCCTGAACGCCTGTCAAAATACTTCTATACCTAGTAACGAAGGTGATGGTGATAATGTTGCTTTGGTTCAAGAAGGTAGTGAACAAACCCCTATGACTCTAGATGAAGAGTTCCTGATGGCTAGTGAATATATGGAAAACTTTGCTGGTCTCTATTATAAAGATGGCAAACTAAATGTAGCTGTTGCAACCAATGATTTGAGTCCTCAATCATTGGCAACTCAAGCTTTAATAGCAGAAAAAGCAATTACAGAAGTATTTGATAGTAACATTCTTTATGATTTGCTTAGTGAGGAAGATCTTAAAATTCTTACTGAGGGTGATGAGTTGAGTATTCAGAACCTTTCTGAACCTAGCAAAGGTATGGAATTAGTTCCTGTTAGATACAGCTTTATTCAGTTGTTGGATTGGAAAAAGCAAGTAGAACCAATAGTGTGGCAAATTAAAGGCGTTACTTCCCTAGATGTTAATGAGGTTAATAATAATCTTACAATTGGTGCTGAAGATCAAGCTGCAGCAAATGAAGTTAATAGTAAACTCAGTACCTTACAACTTCCTGAAGAAGCTCTAGTTGTAGAAATTGATGAGGAAACAAAGTTTTTAGCATCACCATTAGAAACGACAGGCAACTTAACAAACGGCTTGCCACCTGAACATCTTCGTTCCCTACAAAGACCACTTGTTGGAGGTTTAGAAATAAAAGCTTACCAACGTGGTGCTTGTACCCTTGGGTTTATCGCTATCAGATCAGGAGTGCGTGGCTTTGTAACCAATTCTCATTGTACCAGAAGCCAATTTAGTATTGCTAGTTTTCTTAGAAAACGTTTTTATCAAGCGGCTGGCTATGTAGGGTATGAATATGCTGAAGCACCAATGTACCCAAACGGTGGTGGTTTCTTTCGCTGGGCAGATGCTGCTTTCATAAGGATTGATGATGATGTTACAAGTCAATTAGGAGCCATTGCTAATACATCATATGGTAGTCTTCTTAGGACAGGCACAAAGTACATAAATTTAAAATCCAACCCTATAAGTGGGGAAAATGTATGGAAAGTAGGTCGTACTACAGGTAAAACTATGGGTGAAATCTATGCAACCTGCGTAGATGTACCTGTACAAGTAGAAGGGTTTGACGTTCTTTATAAATGCCAAAGCCGCGTTAAAGCAACTAATAATACCCATGGGTGGGTATGGCAGGGCGACAGTGGTTCTGCTGCATATGATTATCGTTACATTTCAGGCGTTGGTCATATACGTGGACTTAAAGGCATCAATTGGGCAGGTCACAATTATAGTAGGTCAAATGGTACATACCTTCGTGGTACATTCAGCCCCATTCAAAATATTCAGACGGATTTAGGGAATTTAAGAGTTCACAACCTTCAAAAAGTGGGTGATAGAATAAAAATCACCTTGAGGTATGTAAAAGTACATAGTGATTGTGACACTCCCGGGCCAGGAGATATGTATGGCCATTTTGACGTTGAAGGAACAAGGCTCTACACATACAATAATGTAGAAATACGTAACAATGAAAAATTAGAAATCAATAAGTCTATAACAAAAACGTTACGTTATGATGGAGATGATCACCCAATTAATATTACTGGCAAAATGAAGGACAAAGACAACGGTAATCCTGATGATTGGGTAGGCAAATGGAACATTGAAATCAAACCAGTAGCATCAACAGGTTACAAAACTTGGCAAAGCAACAAAAAATGTTCTTCTACTCTTTACTACCGTGTTCAAGATGTAGGTAATAGATCCGAATAAGGATTGCTGTAACTAGTCTAAAGTAGAGACGCGATTAATTGCGTCTCTACTCGTGCGGGTAACGTTTAAGGGCCAAAGGAGCATTGCCTAGTAATTAATAACACCTACATCGCAAATGATTAATTAACAAGTTCTTTTCATAAACATATTGGAAACACCTCGCAACCTTTATCTGATAGCACCATAACACCCCTTCGATAAGCTACAAGCAACATGACGGTACTAGGTAATACCTAGGCCGAAGGGAACTTTATGATAGCTGAACAGATAACAACAGAAACTCTAAGTAAAAACCCACCTTTACAAAAACATAAAGCACAAGAACTACTTGGCAATGATTCACTCGAGGACAACCTAGTAATTAAACATGGCCTTTATCTAGCTACCTTACAAGCCCTTAAAGGTAAAGATGGGCTTAAACGTGGCCTTTCCCACTTAGCTGAAATCTCTCAAGCAAGTCCAAGTATTATAAATAACCCCCTTTATCAAGCTCTTTACTGGGAATTTTCTGCTTATGAAGGTAGATCTTCAGCAGAAGTTATCCAAGGAGCACTCAAAGTAGCTAAAACTCAAAGTGGCTTAAGTCGTTACCATGCTGCTCGAGCACTCTTTGCAACTGGCTCACTTAACATAGTCTTAGCAGTACTTGATAGTGTTGTAGTAGAAAACTTATCTCAACGTCAAAAGTCACGTCACTACCTACTTTTAGGGGAAACTTATCAATCTCTAGGACAATTTGTAGAAGCAACAAAAGCTTTTGAGCAAGCTGTGAAATTGGGCCAAGCCTTAGAGTCTCAGCAAGTGTTTTTAAATTTAGCAAGTTGTTGGTTAAAAGCAGACCAAATCTTATACTCTCTAAATGCCCTAACCAACATTGAAGTTAGAGCTTTGAATAAATCTGAGAGAGCGCACTTCTATCTTATAAAGGGACAAATAGCTTTAAAGCAGGGTGACTTTGAAACTGCTTTTAATGAACTTGGAGCAGCACAAAATTTAGCAGACTATTTTGAAAACACTTTAGAAATATATCTGTCTTTAGCACAAAGCTGTATGCTTATTGGTAAAACTAAGCAAGCATTCACTTATTTTAGAAAAGCAATTAAGGAGTCTAAGGCAATGAAAAGCTTTGTAAAGCACGAGTATGCCTTTGCACTAATGTCTGAGAAAAATTATCTCGAGGCCAAAAGTTTACTAGAAGATGTTGTGAAAGATAATACTTATAATATGTCTTTTCAAGCTTTAACTGACTTAGGTGAAATTAACTATCATCTAGGGCATTTAACTGAGGCTGAGTACTGTGCCAAAGAGGCTTTGAAACAAGGTGAAGGCTTAAAGTCTTGTTTATTATTGGGTCAAATTGCTTGTGCTCGCTATCAATATGACGAAGCTATAACTCACTTTGAAAAAGCCTTAAGTGAAACTCAAAAGGGTGATAAAAACTGGCTTCTAGCTCATACTATGATTGCCGATACTCTTGTCAAACAAGGTTTTAAAGAACCTAGTAGGATTACTTTACATGCTAGAGCTGCACTTTCACACATGCCAATGCATGAAACTTGGCAAGTTATTTTGCAAGGCTATATGGGTCGGGCAATGGAAATGATAGGTGGTAATATAAGAGTGCTTAATTAAAAAGATAGCCCTACGCCAAAGCGGTACCAGAAGTCCTCTGCATAACCAAAAGTACCACTAAAACTCACTGCTCCCATATAGTTAATAACAGTATCTAAACCAATACTTAGGTCTGCGCCTACATTAAAATCATCATCAACCCAAGAGCGTAAACGTGGTGTAAAGTTAATACGTTCTAAGGCATAAAGACCATCACCATAACGCCATTTTATTGGTTGGGTATAGCGGTAGCCTAGGCTTGCCAAGCCGTTATATTCACTGTCAATTGTTATGGGGATTGGTTGACTAGGTCTATAACCACCTTGAGCATAAAGTTCTAGTGTGCCGGGCAGCTTAATTGGTGCTAAAGATTGATAGTAGCTTACAATTCCCCAAGCACCATAAGAGGGTCTATCAGGTGCTGCACTCCATATACCATGCGTTATAAAACGTAACCCTCTAGTACCGTGCCCCCATCTATCGCGGCGTTGCTGTGAAATAAGGAAGCTTGCTCTACCATCAAACCTAAATTCATCAAGTGACTCTAGATGTAAAAGCCCTGCACTTAAACGACTATAGCCTACCCACCTATCTAAGGGTACAAAGAATTCAAAGGTACCTTTTGCTCCCAAAGCAGTTTCCTTAAAAACGTTACCATTGCGATCAATATATGTTCTACGATGTACATTATGAGGCCATAACCCAAGCTGTAAACTAAGCCTAGGGCCTCTGAAGGCTCCTAATACTGACGGTTGGAAAGTATAAGCATATCTTGCATAGCCAAATCCACCGTTAAGATGCCCACGGTGAAAGTTGCTGTAACCTGCATTTACATTATAGCGATGTCTTTCAGTTATGTCTTCAGCTAAAAGTGTTGCTCCTACAGTAAAATCAATGCTAGAAAGATTGAGTTCATCCATATCGAAGTCAAGGTGACTAGGTACCACTGCATAAGGAACAAGACTAGGTAAGGGGTTATAAGGGCGAACTGGGAATTGTTGCTTTTCTATAATAGCAGGAAGATTACTACGTTCAAGACTAACTTCTTCAGACAGAGTGTCTTCTAAGAGGGCAATTGTAGAACCTTTGCTTGTCATAGTGCTATGCCAAATTCCCCAAGTAGAGACATTAGGTTGAAAAGTGCCACCAAAACTACGGGTTAATCTAGTTAAGGTATTTGTGTTTATATCAAGTTTATAGAGATCAAAAGCTCCTTGTTCTCCCTGATCTATGTGGCGATCAGAGCGAAAAACAATGGCATTATCTGAAGTCCAAGTAGGCTCTAAATCTTGAGCGGCATCTTGACTAAGGTAATTAAGCTCGCCAGTGACTGTATTTAGTAGGGCTATATCGGTAAAGCCCCTTTGCCAGAGGCTTAGTGCTATTTGACCTCGCTGATTTACTGCGCTACTCAAAATGTGAACTTCTTTAGGTGCTTGCCAGAGGGTGGTTAGTGTTCCTTGACACCATTTTAGTAAGCTCGAGTTAAACGCAATATCATTTACCAATAAAACACATCCATTTGGTGTTACTGTTGGTAAACGTACTCTAGTACCACTAGGGGTAAGTTGTTCTTCTTTTCCTGTATTTACATCGACACTAAAAAGCTCTGAAAAATCCCCTCCCACACTTGGTATAAAGCGTGTATAGACTAGCGTATCTTCATTAAGCCAGTTAAGTTTATTAGGAACACGTTCACTGATAACCCTTTTAGATTCTCTAAGGTTAACATTTCCTTCTTCATCTTGATAAATATTAGCAAATACAATGTGTGGCCAAGCTACCCATGCTAATCTAGTTCCCTCAGGGCTTACAACAGGGCTACGTGTACGCCAATTTCCACTGCCTTTAATTATTTTCCCTTCATAAGAATCTTCAGCCCTAGTTTGTGCTTTAGTTTTAAGTGCTTCTTGCCATGCTAGCCACTCGTCGTTTAAGCTCGAGCCTTTTGCCTGCTCCCAAGCAGTAGAAAAGTCTTTTAGAAACCCACCAATAAGCCCCCCCCGATTATAATTTTGTAAGGTAGCTAGAATTGCTTCAAAACCATGAGTATTTGCCAAATACTCTACAAAAGATCCACCTAAAAGATAGCGAGCATCCCCTCCCGGCCAAGAACTATAAGTAGCCAACCCAACTTCTGTTAAAGTAGGTAATTTGTCATCTAAAGCAAGTGTTTCCAGAATACCTGTAGTTAGAGCGTCACCGTTACGCCCACCTTCAGTAAAAGTTGACTCTACCCATACTGCTATGCCCTCTAAAAACCAAGCTGGTGGTAAAGAAGCTACCCCACCGGGACTTAGAAATCCACTTTCTTTAGCCTTTACTATTTCTTCGTTAGGTTTACTTAAGGTATAGGTTGTTTGAACACCATGAGTAAGCTCATGAATAATTAAGTGATAAAGGTCACTCTGGGCACGGAGTCCTAAGTGGGCTTCAGTAGGGAAGAGGGGACGTACTAGTACCTTTAAATGGGGAAGAGAAAGTTCCCTAGCATTATAAAAATCACTATTTTCTTGTAAAATAAAAGTAATTGTGCGCGGTTGAAATTTGAAAAGAGGAACTAGAACATCTAAGGCCCTCTCAGCTTCAAAGGCAACTTGTTGGGCATATTCAGCCATTTCAGGATTATCATAGAGAACCCGTACCCTTGGAGCCACAATTTCTTGAGTAGCAAAAGTAAAGGTTAGTATAAAAAAAACAAAAAGAAATACTGTTACTGTGCGCATGTTGTTTGATAGTATAACAAAGCTACCTACTAGGCTAGCAAAATATAGCATAAGCTTTTCACCCCTGCTTACAAACCTCTAAAAGATATTGCCATGCTTTTTCAAACTCTAAATTTACATCACTTACAATGATTGGGTTACCTAGTTTTTCTAGTAGAATCCAATATTGTTTGCCACCATAATGCTTTTTGTCTCTATTAATATGAGGTACTAACTCTGCAAATGTCTTAACCGCTAAGGGCCTAGGCTTCACCCAGTGCCAAAAGTCTAGTACCCGCTTAGTTTCATCGGCAAAACCATATAAGGCAGATAGCTTAGCAGCAAATACTAGACCATAAGCTACTGCCTCGCCATGAGAAATACCATGTTTAGTGTACGACTCAAGCGCATGGGCCAAGGTATGCCCTAAGTTTAGATGTGCCCTTACACCTGCTTCGCGTTCATCTTGGTTTACTATATCTACTTTTACTTTGGCTGCTCGAGCAATCAAATCAATAAGAAAATCACTGTCACCAGCAAGGTGAAATTCTGCAGAACTTACATCGTCTATAATGCTTTCATCTGCTAAAAGCCCATGTTTAAAAAGTTCTACTGCCCCATGCTTAAATTCTTGTTCAGGCAAGGTTCTAAGTACATCTACATCAATAAAGACTCCCTTAGGTTGCCAAAAAGCCCCCACTAAGTTTTTACCTTCAGGTACATTAACTCCTGTTTTACCGCCTATACTAGCATCAACCATAGCTAACAAACTTGTGGGGCACTGGTAGAAAGCTATGCCCCTATAGTAACTTGCTGCCACAAAGCCTGCCAAGTCACCAACTACACCTCCACCAAGTGCCAAGACAGCCCCTTTACGGTCAAAGCCATCACAGATCATTTGTCTTAAAAGTTCCCCAAACTTTCCTAGTGACTTACTTTCCTCTCCTGCTTTTACAGTGTAAAGCTTAACTTGTTTTGTATTTTCTAAGCTTGCTTTAAGTTCTTCTCCATAAAGTGGGCCAACATTGCTATCTGTGATAATAGCTAGCTTTTTTTCAGGAATATGCTCAGCTAACTTATTTAATAATCCTGAAGAAAAAAGTATAGGACAAGGTGGATTTACTTTGACAATTAATTTATTCATTAGTTACTTGATTAGAGTTATCAAACTCTTGCTTCCATTGCCGTAATTTATCGACAACCTCTTCAACAACCTCATAGGATTTACGCTCATCTGTAGAGACTGTAAAGCTTGCAGCATCTTGATAATACTTTTGGCGCTCTGCTATCAACTCACCTATACGTTTTATAGGATTATCAACATCAAGTAAAGGGCGATTTCTCTTGTTACAAGTGCGTTTATAGGTTGTTTCAGGGCTAGCAGTAAGTAGAACTACTGGACCCCTAGCTTTAAGCATTTTTCTATTAATTTCTTTAACAACTGCTCCTCCCCCTGTAGAAATCACTGCTTCATCGAGACGTGTACAGCGCCTAATAATTTCCGTTTCATAACTTCTGAAAGTGGTTTCACCATAAAGTTTAAAAATGTTTGGTATGCTCATAGCTGCAACCCTCTCAATAATTTTGTCGGTATCTACAAAGTTTAAACTAAGGCGTCTTGAAAGCTCTAAACCAATGCGACTTTTACCTGCCCCCATAAACCCAATCAAGGCCACCCATGTAACAGGGCGCTGAAGAGATGCATAGCGATAGTGAAAAGTGAGTTTTTGAATTATTTGATTTGCCCTTGACATTGGTACTAATACTCTTTCACATATTGCTTGTGTGCTTTAAGCCCAGCTTTAATCTCCCTTATAGTATCGGTACCAAATTTTTCCATTAGAGAATCTGCTAATACTAAAGCAGTCATAGCAAGTAGTACTATAGAAGCTGCTGGCACAGCTGTAGTATCGGAACGTTCCCTAGCAGCATCAGCAGGGGCTTTGCTGACCACATCTATAGTTGGTAAGGGCTTCATTAAAGTAGCAATAGGCTTCATAGCTGCGCGAACTATTAGCTCTTCACCAGTGGTAATACCCGCCTCTAAACCACCTGAACGGTTTGTTTGGCGATGATAACCTTTATTGTCATCATAATAAATAGCATCATGTACTGAAGAACCCGGTATGAGGGCACCTTGCCAGCCATCACCGATTTCTACACCCTTCATAGCTTGAATACTCATAGCTGCCTGAGCTAAACGCCCATCTAGTTTTCTATCCCATTGTGTATGGCTACCAAGTCCAATAGGCACGCCTCGAAATCGTGCTTCAATAATTCCACCTAGTGTGTCCCCATTTGCTTTAGCATCATCAATTCGTTTGATTATACTTTCTCGAGCTTGCTCATCAAAACTGCGAATGGGACTTTCATCAAGTGCAGCTAGATTGTCCCAGTCCATACCACCATCACAAACCACACCAGCTAGGTTTACAACTCGAGCACAACCCTCAATCCCGCAATCATTTAAGATACGTAAAGCAATAGCACCTGCTGCTACTCGGCTAGCAGTCTCACGAGCACTAGCACGTTCTAAAACATTTCTTAAGTCTTTATGACCATATTTAATGCCACCTGCTAAGTCCACATGTCCGGGTCTTGCTTTAGTAAGTGCTTTCTTACGCGGTTCATTGCCCGGTTCAGCCGACATTATACTAGTCCAATTTTTCCAATCACGATTTTCTATGCCTATAGCTATAGGAGCACCTGTGGTACGACCAGCTCTAACACCAGCTACGATTTGAGCAGAGTCACTTTCTATAACCATACGGCGACCCCTACCATAACCACCTTGACGTCTTTTTAACCAAGGATCAATATGTTCACTAGCCACTAATTCTAATCCAGAGGGAACACCATCTAACATTACTGTTAAAATAGGTCCATGAGACTCACCAGCAGATAAAAACCTCAACATGAGTTATAGCCTAGCACGTTAAGCTATCAATAAAAGTTAGGATAACATTATGAGTGAAGGTATTCTATTTTTAATTGTATTAGCTCTTTCTGGAATATATGGCAGTCGCTTAGCTTTAAAAGTAGCTCCTTGGCAAAATGAATTCCCCCTAAAAATGATGCTTTCAACAGGGCTATTAATAGCAGTAGTGATTCTATCGTGGTCTAGAGGTAATGTTGACAGCACACTTTGGTATTTTAGTGTGGTAGCTGGACTAATTTTTATAGCAGGGCCTTTTTTGCTTACTTTGTTGGCTCGAGCTGAGCACTATCATTTAGTAGAAAGTATAGCTAAGGCTTTGTACTGGACTAAAGGAGGTAGACAAACTGTAAATAGACTTTTAGCACAAGTGGCCTTACAAAAAATCAATATTACTGAAGCGCTTAGACTCGCTAAAGATTTACCTGAAAATGAACTTATTTTATTACAAGCATATGGGCTACAGGAGCGTTGGCAAGAACTTTTAGACCTTCCTGTACCTTCTAATGGCGACAATGCTTTTTTAGCACTAGCAGCACGGGTAAAGGCATTTATTCAGCTAGAAGAAATTGACGCTGCTGAAGATGAGTTTCAAACAATGCAAACACGCTTCGAAACTGAGAAAGGGCCAATAGCCTATCGCTGTGTTGAGCTTAGTAAGGCTAGGCTTTATGCAGCTCGAGGAAACCTTGGTCGGGTAGAAGAAATATTGAAGCAACCTATTCCTTATGTACATCCAGTTCAGATTTACGAAATCTTGGCACAAGCTGCTGAACAGGCCCAACATTTTGACATAGCTACTAAAATGTATACGGAGGCTTACAAAGTTGCCCCCGAAGGTTTAAGGCCTAACTATGCTAAAAAACTTAATTTTTATAGAGAGCCTATACCTCAATTAAAGCGTTTTGAAAAACGTCCTTTTGCAACTTTTGGGCTTTTAGGGGCAATTGTTATTGCTTTTTTTCTGCAATTATGGCTCGAGCAACGTTACAATGGTGATGCAGCTATTCTGATAGCTGGTTTTATCCAAAATATAAATGGTGTGCCTAAAGGAGATGCTTGGTGGCGATATTTATCCTATGCTTTCATCCACGGTGGATTTTTGCATATAGGCATGAACAGTTGGGTACTCTTTGATATTGGCAGGATTTATGAGCTTAGGAGACATTGGGGTAGTTTGTTAACCGCTTTTGTAACGGGTACATTTATGGGCGCTTACATCACTTCTATAGCCCAGCAGGGTGATACCTTAGTGCTAGTTGGTGCCTCTGGAGGTGTGTTGGGGGTAGGTGGGGCTTTACTTGCTGATGCTTGGTTGGATAAACAACGCCGAGATACTCGTCTGCTCAGTGCACTTTTACAGTGGATAGGAATTATAGTGATATTTTCCCTTGCTATTCCCAATGTATCTCTATGGGGTCATGTTGGTGGCATAATTGGAGGTCTTTTGTGGGGGTTTGTACGCCAAGGATTGCCAGAAAGGAAAAATATAGATGTGCTAGTAGGAAGCTTTAGTATTGTTCTTATGGCTTATGCTGTTTTTATGGCAGCAAGTTTGTTATTTATTTAGTATAGATCTATATTTACTTTAACTGAGCCAGAAACTCAAGCACCCAAGTTTCGTAAAGTTTAGGATCATTGTTCCAAGCTTCAACATGCTCAACTTCTTCTATACGTTTATAAGTTAGTGGTGCGGTAACATTACTGGCAAAATCATCAACTGATTCTATGGGAACAGTACTGTCTGCAGTGCCAGCAATAAGTAATATAGGAATATGATATTCAGATACTACTTTGCGCTTATCAAGTTTTTGCCAATTGACTCCTGAACGCCAGCCTGATATTTGTAATGCTAGTTTGGTTAGAATTTCAGGGGCACCTGAATTCCTAGCAGAATGTTTAATCACACTACGAGTGTCCACCATAGGAGAATCAAGAATTAAAGCAATCACCTTATTTTCTTCTAGGCGTTCCAAAACCTCAAAAGTAACTTGACAGCCCGTGGAAAATGCATAAATAATTATGTTTTTAATGCCTTTTTCATTTAAAAGCTCAATACCCACCATAGCATCCTCCCACTCTGTAAGACCATAGTGGTAATAACCATCAGGGCTCATGTCGCTACCACTATGATTGCGGTAACTCATAGCTAATATTGGATAACCAGCATTATATAAGGTAGGTATAATACGCAAAGTTTCCAAAAGTTCACCTCTGCGACGGCCGTGTAGCATCATAATAGCAGTTTCTGTATCACCTTGAGGAAGCCACCATGCTTTTACCCTTCCCGTTGGACCTGTCAAGCTCAAATCTTCATAAGTTATCTGGTGATCGTCAAAAGGGTTTTCACGATAGTACCAATTATCTAATCTAGCAGGGGCACCTTCTAATGGCAATTTACCCTTTCTTAATTCCAAAGCACGTACTACCTTTTCTGAATCTTCCTCAAGAATATCACCAAGACTGCAGTAACCATCTTCCCAAAGTAAATTATACTTTCCTAATCGTTTAGTATCAGCAAATTGAGCCTTTGAGTTTAATATTGGTAAAGTAACTGTTTCTCCACTTATTGCCAAAATCTTGAACTCAGGCATTAGGCTATAGGGTTTGGGTACCAAAATTTGATTGGAATAATGCCAGCCAAAAACCAAAAACACCAAAATCAAAAATAAAACAATTACAAGAAACATAAATCTAGTTTATCTTATTCTAACTAAGCAGAGTAAATTCCTTTAACTTCCTTTTACAATCTCATTGAATTAAAATAAGATCTGAACAACTTCTAAGTTGTTGCTCTTTTTTGTGCAAGTTTCTCCTGTATTTCATTTAACCGCTTATCAGTAATAGGATTTCGTGCCACAGCAATAAGGCTAAGTACTAAGAAGATAATGGGCACAACTGATGTCAAGATACGCACAGCAAACAGCGCAGAATCAGGCTGTGCGGGTACCACACCATCAACCGCTTGCAAGTAGCCCGCCCACTCGAGCACCTGCCCCTGCACAAACAAACCTATGGCAATGCCAAGTTTCTGAAAAAAAACAAAGAAACCATAAAACACACCTTCACGCCGTTGCCCTGTTTTTAATTCATCGTCATCCACAACATCAGGTAGCAAACTCCATGGGATTAAAAACGCTAAACTAACGCCAATACCTGCAAGAATAGCTAAAACTAGGACCAAGGTGGTTTGCCCGGGCTGTACAAAGAAAAGGACAATTTGCACAGCAATCCAGAAAGGCACACCAATAAAGTAAACCCGCTTCCGCCCGATACGCCTGCTCATAACCCCCCAGAAAACAATAAAGACGAAAATGGAAAGCTGCAAGCCCATAATAAGCAGGGTGAAGGGTTCCCCAGGATTACCACCAATCCAATCTCTGTAGAAAAACAGTAAAAGAGATTGTACGAATTGTACGGCGAGCCAAGCAAACATGTAAATCATCAAAACGTACAAAAATGGTTTACTGCTCAGCGCAATTTTTATGCCCTCAAAAAAAGGGAGAGGCTTTTCTTGTTTGCTATCGTCCACAGCACGTTCACTAGTTGCAGCAAAAACGACAACATTTGACAAGATAATCAGCACACCAATAATGACGCCTTGCACCATATTGCCCTGAATCTTGTTAGCTTCAAACACTTGGTTCACAAGCACGTTATACACAACTGCAGCAATAAGCCCACCCAATACCGAAAAACTAAAACGGTACATATTAAGGTCAGTGCGTTCATCGGAGTCTTCACTTAATTCAGCCGTAAGAGCAGAATAAGGCAAGTTTACAGCGGTAAAGCCAACATCGAGCAAAATAGCTATTAAAACATAGTAGACAAAAAGCGAAATTCCACTCAAATCTGGCACAAAAAACTGCAGAAAATAGGCGATGGCAAAAGGAATTGAACCAATTAATAGCCAAGGGCGTCTGCGACCCCACTTACTATTTGTGCGATCACTCAACCAACCAATCAGTGGGTCATTCACAGCATCCCAAAGCTTGCTAATTAAAAGAACAGAGCCCGCTCTAACAGGTGATAAGCCAGCAATATTAATCAAAAAATTAAGTAGAAATAAGCCTTTGATCATAGCAACCATCGCCACGCCAAAGTCACCAAAGCCATATGCCAGCTTTTTACCAAAATTAAGGTTTACTACAGGTTTAGTCATAGTCAGTCCTCATTAGGTACTTAAGTGATTGAGTGTACCTTAGAAAGTGGTGGAATGTGGGTAAGAGGTTCGTAGTTCGTGAAAGGTGATTCTTAGGGTCTAGAAGGTAGCACCTGACTAGCACCATTAGACTTATAATGACAGTATCAACTGTTACTGGCACTGGCAAATTACCCTTACTTAATTTAAAGGCACTCACTACTTGAGCTTTTGAATTTGGCATCAATAAGGTAAAAGTTTCTTCACTTATTGCTAAAATCTTAAACTCTGGCATTAGGCTATAGGGCTTGAGTACAAAAATTTGCTTGGAATAGTACCAAGCAACAGACACAAACGCTAAAAACGGACTTATAAAATACACAAATCCAGTTTAACTTATTCTGATCAAGCAAAGTAATGTCCCTTAACTTCCTTATCAACATCTCACTGAATTAACATAAGACCTGAACAACTTCTTAACAACTTTTCCTTAGCATAGTTCATAATTCCTTCGGTAGGAATCAGAAAGGACTTTTTTATGAAAAACACATTTTTAGCCATCTTCTTAGCAATTTTTTCTTTGGCTATAAATCCTGCAGGCTTAGCGCAATCTGGGGAATTAAATGACTCCACACAAACAAATTGTCCTGCTAATAACTTCCTCGAGCCAACTCCTAACACCGAAAATTCTGCTTATCCTGCGCCCAAGCTCAAAGTAACTTGTAGTGAGAATTCTTTGGTAATCGAATCTAATGGTATTCCTAACTTTGAGTTTGTGGAAGTTACGCCTAATTATTTGCTCGAGCAAAACTATAAATGGCAGTTACCCTTAAATCCTACTTTTGCTAGCAACACTACAGCAGTACCCCTAGCAGGAACCTCAGCAATAGCAGTAAACGGCCTACCTATATTTGGTCCTACTGAAGCTCCTCATCATGGTTCTCGTGATCCATATCTTGACGATATCTTAGATTATTGCAATGGACACACTGCTCCCCGCGGGGATTATCATTTTCATGCTAGGCCAGATTGCCTGTTCACTAATGCTGAAGGTAATACATCATTAGTAGTAGCCTATGCCTTAGATGGTTTTCCCATTTTGGCTCCTTATATGTGTACTGATGCAGATTGCACAGAGATAAAAAAGGTTAGTAGTAGCTATCGTCAAGTTGAAGAGGCTTATAGCACTACTATTCAAAATGCTTGGGATGCCCACGAGTACGTAGAAGGCCTTAGTGATCTTGATGAATGCAATGGTGCTACGTTAGCAGATGGAAGCTATGTTTACTTTGCTACCAACACTTTTCCTTACTTTATGGGTTGTTATAAAGGAGAGGTGGGAATAAGTGCTTTATTAGCTGGTGGTCCACCAAAGGGTTCTTCACCTCAAGAATCTATCCCTAGAGACGGTTCGCCGCCTCAAGAATTTGGTCATAGAGGTGGACCACCTAATTTTGATGAGGCTGCTAGTAAGCTAGGTATTACTGTAGAAAAACTGAGGAGCGCTCTAGGCCCACCGCCACATGATTTTGAAGCTGCTGCCCAAACCTTAGGTATTACTGTAGAAAAACTAATGGGGGTTCTACCGCCACCACCACCTAGTCCCCCATCCCAAGAATTTGGTCATAGAGGTGGACCACCTAATTTTGATGAGGCTGCTAGTAAACTAGGTATTACTGTAGAAGAACTGAGGAATGCTCTAGGCCCACCGCCACATGATTTTGAAGCTGCTGCCCAAACCTTAGGTATTACTGTAGAAAAACTAATGGAGGTCTTGCCACCGCCACCACCCGGTCCTCCATCCCAAGAATTTGGTCACAGAGGTGGACCACCTAACTTTGATGAGGCTGCTAGTAAACTAGGTATTACTGTAGAAGAATTGAGGAATGCTCTAGGCCCACCGCCACATGATTTTGAAGCTGCTGCCCAAATCTTAGGTATTACTGTAGAAGAATTAATGGAGGTTTTACCACTGCCACCCCGTCGGCCGGGTGGTGGGCCACCACCCGGCCCTCCATTTCGAGGATTTAATCAGAGCAGCTCTATCAATTTTGATGATTTTGTTGAGGCTTCTAGTAAGCTGGGAATCACTGTAAAAGCACTGAAAACTGCTATAGGTCCATCAACAACAAACTTTAATTTTCAATCTGCTGTCCATGCTGCCCAAGTGCTAGGCATTACATTAACTGAATTAATAGAAGTTTTACCGTTAGCAACCTCTTTTTAAAGGCTCAGATAGATTTTGACTCATTGCTTTAAGAAAGGATGTAGAAGTTTTTGTGACAGCTTCGGAGTTATTAGTGCTTATAAGTAGTTAGTAGCCAGTAGTCAGTAGCTAGCATAATAAACTCTTACTGATTGCTAGCTACTGGATTCTAACTAACATTTCAAATTCCAAATATAAATTCACAAGTATTTATGCCTAGGTGCCTAGTAATCTCTTACTCTATTAGATAAGGATAAATTATGTATAGAAAAGAAATGTCATTCCCTCAAGGGTTTTTATTAGCAATTTACATACCAGTTTTCTTGGTAATGGCTGCTTGCAGTAGCAACTTTACACCTGAAACATCCGCACCTTCAATCGAAGAATCTGAGCCTGAGCCTACTGAGGAAGAAACTGATATTTCAGCACTAGTTAGCACAGTTCGTAAGTTGATAAGAGAAAACGAGGTTACTGCACTCGAGCCTCCAAGGTCTATAAGAAGAGAGCTCGTAGATTTAGGACAAGCCCTACTATTCGATAAGGAACTCAGTGGTAACAGAGATATTTCCTGTATGACCTGCCACCATCCCACACTAAGTACAGGTGATGCTAGAAGCTTGTCTATTGGTCAGGGGGCTTCTGGTTTGGGTCTGGACCGAGTACATCCTGATAATGTCTTTATCCCACGCAACGCCCCTCCTCTTTTTAATCTGCATGTGATGGATAAATTATTTTGGGATGGGCGAGTAGAAGTGAAGAGGTCAAGAAACCGTCATGGTCGGGAAGAGATGGAGGTTATTACTCCAGCAGGTTCACAAATAACTCGAGAAATGATAGATACATTTGAATTTGGTGCTATTTCTGTTATTGGGATGTTCCCGGTAACTAGCCGCGAAGAAATGCGGGCAGAGGTTGGTGATAACGAGCTTGCTAATATAGCTGATGATGACTTTCAAGGAATTTGGCAAGCCCTTATGGAACGCCTTAGTAACATAGAGGATTATGTTGAAATGTTTGAGACTGCCTATCCTCGCACAAATTTTAGAGATATGACTTTTGCACATGCTTCTAATGCTATGGGTGCTTTTATTGTGTCAGAACTTACCTTTACCAATACTCCTTGGGATCAATTTCTTCGTGGTAACGATAGGGCTCTCTCTCGTCAAGAGCTTAGAGGTGCTGAGAACTTCTTGAATTTACCATGTGTTACTTGTCATGGTGGCAGTAGCCTTAGCGATCAAGATTTCCATAATGTAGTACTAGCCCAATTTGGCCCCGGTCAAGGCAATGGACCTTCAGGAAGGGATGACTTTGGTCGTTTTAACGTAACTGATGATCCTGCAAACCTTTATCAGTTTCGCTCTTCACCACTACGCAATGTAGAACTTACTGCTCCTTATGGTCATGCTGGACAATTTATGGAGTTGTCAGATTTTATAGATCACTACAGCGAAAATGCTTTAAAAATTCAAAACTATGATGAATCTCAAATTGAGGAGTTATTGAGAGACACTATTCTTGATAATACCAATGACATCATTGCGAACCGTGATCCTCTTATTGAGCAAGCAGAATTTGATGAAAACACCGTAACTGAGCTTACTGCTTTCATGGAGGCTTTGACAGATGATGACACTCGTAATCTTAATAGGCTTATTCCAGACAGCGTTCCTAGTGGTTTACCATTAGATTAACCTCCGCTAAGTCCTGCAAAACAATTATGTAGATTAAGTCCAAATAAGCATCTAGGATAGGCGTAAATTTGTGAACAACCTGTTCCCAAGCAGAGCTTGGGAACACATACCTCAAACGCGCTGCGTTCTGTAAGCTATCAGTAGATGATGTAGAGCATCTTAGTATAGTGTTCTTAGAAATGGATATATTGGGCTCGAGCTTATACATAGAAGGCAAATATCAACGTAAGGACGAAAACAAGACAAAACCTTTTATTATTCAAAGCAAATTAGCTTATGGGAAAATTCTTCCTCTACAAGCACTAAAAGAACCCACAAAAATTGTTCACGGTGTTATTAGCCAACAACCCTTAGAAATTCTTATAGAACGTCAATTGGACAAACTTATTTGACGAAATAGCTTTTGAGGATATGACAGAAACTGAACAAGCTAGAATAGTGCTACATAATTTAACTTATAATACAAAAGTATTCATAAAGTCAGGCAAAATACATTAAGCTGTAATCCTTTACCTAACATTATAAGTTTCTAATTCTACCTGTTAGAATACCCTGTGCTTCTGATAGGTTTAGTTAAAAGTCACAAGTGGCTCTTGATTTCAAGAATGGCTTTGTTGATTGGATTAATTCTAACTTTCTTAGTTTTGGCTATTCTAAGTGACCTTGAAAATACCCCTGTGAATAGGGGTAAAGTGAATAGCAATACTGATTCATTGTTCGTGAAAAATAGCTTTAATGGCACAATAATGGTAAAAGTACCTGCTGGCAGTTTTGAAATGGGCAGTGAGAAGGGTGATTCTGATGAAAGGCCAGTAAGTACTCAACACTTCACTAGCCCATTTTGGATTGATGAAACAGAAGTGACAAGGGGTGCATATGAGTCTTGTGTGGCTAATGGTAAATGCACTGCTGCTATTGAAGGGCCTAATAAATTTTCAGAGACAGAAGATCAACCCATAAACTATGTTACTTGGTATCAAGCCTTTGTATACTGCAAGTGGCGTGGGGCGCGTTTACCAACAGAAGTAGAGTGGGAATATGCAGCCCGTGGGCCTGATAGTCTTGCATACCCTTGGGATAATGCTTTTGATAGTAATGTGTTAAATTATAGTGGCAGTCTTGGTAGAAAAACTTTATCAGTAGGTAGTTACCCTAACGGTGTTTCGTGGGTGGGGGCATTGGATATGTCTGGAAATGTGTGGGAGTGGACTAGTTCTTTGTTTAGAGATTACCCCTATGATGCAAAAGATGGAAGGGAGGTTACTGAAGATGCAAGTAACATTAGTGGACATGTTGTGTTGCGAGGCGGTTCCTTCAATGACACTTCTAGCAGGGTACGTGCAGCGTATCGTATAAAATTTGATGTTGAAGATAGTAATTATAGCCTTGGTTTTCGTTGTGTCCGCCCTTAACTTCTAATCAATAACTTCTGGCATAGAAAAAAGGCCAGCGTCAACCCATGCTTGGGGAGGAGCAGGAGGATCTATTTCTTCAGGTGGGTAAAGCATTTTAATACGCTCTATATCACCTTCTGATAGCTCTACGTTATAACCCACTTGATTTAATTGTGCTCCCTGTACAACAAGATGTTCATATTGTTGGGTTGGGTAGTGAGCTAAGGAAGTAGGATCATACTTAATGATCATTAAGTCTTTTGCCTCGAGCTTAAGGTTAACATCCGCTTTCCAAGGAATATTTGCGTATGGATGGTGTTGCTCATGCACGAAACCCAACATATGCAAAGCCTCATGCTTAACCTGTGCTTTAGCTGTATTGAGATAGTGAGGGATAATGGTATTGTTCAAATATTCTTTGTCAGTGTAACTCGAGTATTTATTGTTGCTACTGCTAGTACTCCCAAACTCCAAAAATCTGATTTGTTTTCTAGCCTCTTCTACTTCATTAAAAGCTGTTGCTACGCCATTCAGTCTCATGGTGGGGTTTCCCTCAGGATAAAAATAAGCCTCTGTTCCAACAGCACTAACTATAAGATGTTTTAACTCTTCACTGCCTTGACCAAAATCTATAGTTACATCAGCAGGATATTTTGAGTGATCGGGACCATAGTTCATATGCCATAAAAAACGCAAGTTTGCATGCTTTGTTACTTCAGTTATCCAATCCCTAACAGTTTCTTGTAAAGGCCAATCACCGTTCTCAAACCTAATTCTTATAACCTGACCAGTAGTCCAGAAGTATTCCTCTTTTGATCCTCTTCCTGCTGTAGATGTATTTCCCCCCTCCTTTTCACTAGTAATACTTGCATCTGAAAGGTTATTTGTATCTTCAACACCTGAGAGGTTGCCTTCTTTTCCTAGTAGTAACAAACATAAAATTAAAAAAAGAATACCTCTATATTGGTGAAATAAAGCCACAATGTGCTTTTTTAGCTTACTCTTACTCACTAAAATCTCCATAATTACTATAATTATTCTACATCTATTCTTACATGTTTATGTTTAAACAAAACTACTGGATTACAACTGCTCGAGTTGTGATAAAAGAATTTCTGCCCTAAAGAAAATTTTCTAGCTATATAATGAGTATCAACTATGAATGAAGAAACAGAACCCAGTAAACCCCAAATAACAACTAGCCAGTGGCAATTATTCTTTATTATCTTAGTAGTCGGTTTAGCTGGAGTAATTTTTTATTTATTACGAGGGAATGATCTAGACAGTTCAGCTGCTTTGTATATAGGCTTACCGCTATTAATGGCTCTGGGTATGTCGCTAACTCCTAAAGCTAAGTCTGCTATGGGCATAGTCATGAAAACTTTAACTATAGCAATTTTGCTTTCAGCAGTGGTTTTTGCAGAAGGTTTCATATGCATTTTATTTGCTGCACCAATCCTCTACGGTGTTGCTGCAGCAGTAGCTTATACAGTTGGTCGTTACCATAGGCAAAAATCAAGTAAGTTAGAAACTGCTTTACTCTCTACAGTCCTATTATTGCTATCTTTTGAAGGCACCCATGAGATATTAAGTTTTAACCGTCAAAATCAAGTCGAGTACTCAAAGGTCATAAATTCTGATGTTGACGGAGTTAAGCAACAATTAGCAATGACACCATCATTTGACAAGACACGCTCACTATTTATACGTATTTTCCCATTGCCATCAACTAGTGAAGGCAGTGGCTTAGCTGTGGGAGACGTGAGGAAGCTGCATTTTATTTATAACAAGTGGATTTTCTTTAATGCCCACAAAGGTGATACTGTTTTTGAAGTTACAGAGGTAAAAGATAATTATGTGCGTTTTGATTTAGTCAAGGATGATAGTTATTTGGGTCATTATTTAGCTTGGCAAACTTCTGAGGTTTTGCTCGAGCCCCTAACCAAGAACACCACCAAAGTAACTTGGAAACTAAGCTACGAACGCAAGCTTGACCCTATTTGGTACTTTGGGCCTTTGCAGCATTATGCTGCTACTTTAACTGCTAAAACGCTAATTGATAATGTCGCTAATCCAATCCCTTGACCCACAGTTAATAAGAGTACTCACGCTATTACTACCTGTTATTGGAATAGGGGTAACATTCTTTTTCAAAACTCCTACTCTTCACCAAGCTACAGGAGTTTTACTAGGAATATTATGGAATATACCCTACCTGTTTTTACTAAACATAATAGCGGTAGAGCTTGGCTTATGGAGCTATACTGCAACAGAAGATACATTTTATAACATACCTGTAGACCTTACTTTAGGTTGGGCGTTTTTCTGGGGAGGTTTGCTACCCTATGCTTTTCAAAGGGTACATTTCCTTTTTTCTATAGGCTTTGTTGTTTTATTTGATGTTTGGGTGATGCCCGAGTTTTCAAACTTATTTACTTTAGGTAATAATTGGCTTTTTGGCGAGTTTCTGCTTATTGCAGCGTGCTTATTGCCTAGTTTGCTCATTTATCATTTAACAGCTAGGCAAAAACTTGTTAGCTTGCGAGCTTTTATGCAGTCAGTCATTTGGGGTGGCTGGAATCTTTTCATTATTCCAGCAGCAATACTGTTATTTGAAAACAAGGATATCTTTGCTCTTTTAAAGCTTGAAGGCTGGCAATTTACCCTTTTTATAAACAGTATTGCATTTGCCATTGTAATAGGTTACGCAGCTCTATTTGAGTTTGCTAAGGTTGGAAAAGGCACTCCCTTGCCTTTTGATCCACCAAAATATTTAGTAACCACTGGACCTTATGCCTATGTAGCAAATCCCTTACAGATTTCAACAGTGCTAATGTTTGCGTCTTTAGCTATAGCATTTCAAAGTTGGCTTATGCTTTTACCTATAGTTGCCATTGTTATTTACTCTGAAGGTTTTGCTAGATGGCACAATAAAGCTGAACTAGAAGAGCGCTTTAAAGATTGGTCAGTCTATAAACAACATGTTAAAAACTGGCTTCCTAGATGGCACCCCTACATTCACACTGAAGGGAAAATGTATTTTGCAGACTCCTGTGATATTTGCCAAGGAACTCTAGGTTGGCTTAGGAAGTTATCCCCTAAAGGAATAAATTTTTACTCTGCAGAAAATCACCCTAGTAGAGATTTGGAACGTGTAGCCTATGCGCATGATGATGGGCGTATTGAGGAGGATGGGGTCTTGGCAATTGCAAGGGCTTTTGAGCATATAAACCTGCTCTTTGCCATTTTGGGATGGTTTATGCGTTTACCTTTAATTAGCCAAGTTCTACAAATCATTGTAGATGGTAGTGGTGAGAGAGGACCAAAAGTTATTAGGAATACAAAGTAGTAAAGATAGATTTTATCCAGCTTTATAGTTGTCCACAGAAGTTTTGTCCGTGAAACCTAGGAGGTTTTGAAAACCTCCTAGGTTTGGGTGAGCCCAGATTTTCTTGCCTAACTACATATTTCGACATGCGCCACTGGTAAGTAGTACTATAGAAAGTTTAATGTACGTGTTCCCAAGTGGTTGCACAAAGCCCTTTCTGAGGCTGCTAACTCTTAGTTCGGTAGAAAATATAAAGAAACCAGAATAAGGCCTCAAAGCTCTAAAAGACCTACTGTGAACTGTATACAATCGTAGGGGCTTGCCCTCGAACACCGTGAAGGGTTCAAGTTTTTAAACCCTTCCGAGCACAAATCTACCCAATGCCATTCTAAACTTAGTTCCTATCATTAGACGTTATGCCTATCCTTCTGCCACGTCAGCAGGTTATTATTGATACATTCAGGTATCTTAGAATATGACCATTCATCTCGTAATAATGTGCTCATAAAACCCTTTCTACCAAACATTATGAATTTCTGTGTTTTGGCAACCCCATTTTGTGATGCCAATTTTAAACCCTCGGACAATTGAAACAATAGATATTACTTTTTGGTTTTGGTTTGGTTTGTGGGCAACTATTTTGTTGAAAACCATGCTGGAGGATTTTGTTGTGGAAGGGTTCAAAATTTTGAACCCCTACAATTGATGCCCATAAAAGCTACAATAGGATTTTTAGGGACTTGAAAGTATATTCAAATCTATCTAAACTTTCGAGCGACTTATATAGGTTAGAAGTACAAGAACATGACAAAACGCTTTAATCGTAAAGATATTATAACAGCAGTGGCAGATAAGCAGGGTGAAGATGAAGAATTAGTTGAAGAAATTTTAGATGCTATTTTTGAAGAGATATTTCAGCATATCCAAAAGGGAGAAACGGTCACTTTGCAAAATGTTGGTTCGTTTTATTCAGATAAACGTGGTCGCAGTACAGCCTTTAAATTTAACCCTTCGCAGCGTTGGCGCAAGGCTTTTGGTTGGACCTCATCTTATAAAGGAAAACTATAAAGGGTGTCTTTCAGGATTAGGAAGTAAGAAAAATCAAGAAAATCCCTAAAATCAGACGAATCACAGTTCAGACAAATGAAAATATCTGAACCTTGATCTTTATGATTAAATGATAAACTATGATTTGATAATGGTAAACAGCAAGTGTGGGAAGCAAGCACAAAAATCAGGGAAATTACAAAAATCAGGCGAATCACAGTTCAGACAATATTTTTATGGAATGAGGTAAAGGTATGACAGAAGCACAGAAACAAAAAGTTAAAGAAAGAGTAGCAGAAGCTAAAGAAAAAAAACTAACTACACTAGATTTGCGCAATTGTGGGCTTGGTGAAATACCTGAAGAGGTCTTTGAGCTTACTCATTTAGAACACCTACTTTTAGGTGCAGAAGAAAAAAAAGAGCAAGGACAAACTGTTTATTTTCATAGCAATTACATTAGTGAATTACCTCACAAGACTGTTGGGCTTGCCTCCCTTAAATCCCTAGATCTTAGTTCCAATGCTCTTTGGATCTTCCCTGAAGAAATAACTACACTGAGTAACCTTACTACGCTTGACCTCAGTTTCAATAAGCTATCCCAGCTGCCTGACTCTATTACCAAACTAAACAACCTCACTACGCTTTACCTTATGAACACTAATCTATCCCAGCTGCCTGACTCTATTACCAAACTAAACAACCTCACTACGCTTGACCTCAAGAACAATAAGCTATCCCAGCTGCCTGACTCTATTACCAAACTAAACAACCTCACTACGCTTTCCCTCAGTTTCAATAATCTATCCCAGCTGCCTGACTCTATTACCAAACTAAACAACCTCACTACGCTTTCCCTCAGTTTCAATAATCTATCCCAGCTGCCTGACTCTATTACCAAACTAAACAACCTCACTACGCTTGACCTCAGTTTCAATAATCTATCCCAGCTGCCTGACTCTATTACCAAACTAAACAACCTCACTACGCTTTCCCTCAGTGACAATAATCTATCCCAGCTGCCTGACTCTATTACCAAACTAAACAACCTCACTACGCTTTCCCTCAGTCACAATAAGCTATCCCAGCTGCTTGACCCTATTACCAAACTAAACAACCTCACTACGCTTGACCTCAAGAACAATAAGCTATCCCAGCTGCCTGACTCTATTACCAAACTAAACAACCTCACTACGCTTTACCTTATGAACACTAATCTATCCCAGCTGCCTGACTCTATTACCAAACTAAACAACCTCACTACGCTTGACCTCAAGAACAATAAGCTATCCCAGCTGCCTGACTCTATTACCAAACTAAACAACCTCACTACGCTTGACCTCAAGAACAATAAGCTATCCCAGCTGCCTGACTCTATTACCAAACTAAACAACCTCACTACGCTTTACCTTATGAACACTAATCTATCCCAGCTGCCTGACTCTATTACCAAACTAAACAACCTCACTACGCTTGACCTCAAGAACAATAAGCTATCCCAGCTGCCAGCGAAAATAGTCCGTTTGAGAAAGTTGAAAATACTTTCATTATATAAAGCCCCTATTACTACTCCACCACCTGAAATTGTTAACAGAGGTATACCAGCTATCTTTAATTACTTTGAAGAGTTAGAAGAAGCCACAGATTGTATTTACGAAGCTAAGCTACTGATAGTTGGTGAAGGGCGAGTAGGCAAAACCTCTCTTATGAAATCCCTTACCGATGCTGAATATCAACTAGAAGATGAATCCACTACTGAAGGTATAAATGTTCAAACTTGGATTATTCCCAAAGAAAAAACAGGCTTTGGAAAAGACTTTCTCTTAAACGTTTGGGATTTTGGTGGTCAAGAAATTTACCACGCCACTCACCAGTTCTTTTTGAGCAAGCGCTCTGTTTATTTGCTAGTAACTGAACCCCGCAAAGAAGTCCCTCACGATGACTTTTATTATTGGCTTAACATTATCAAGCTACTGGGTGATAAAAGCCCTGTGCTGCTAGTACAAAACAAAGCCGATCAACCTTTAGAAGACATTCCTGTAAAAGAATACAAAAGCCGTTTTGATAACATAGCAGGCAACTTACAAAGAACCAGTTGTAAGCCCAATAGAAAAAACACCATTCTTGATTTGCAAGACGTTATCGCCAATATAGTTAAAAACCCCGATTTACTGCCACATGTGGGTACAGAGCTGCCTAAGGCTTGGGCAGATGTTCGTGAAGAACTTTCTGTTTTACAAAAGAAAGATAAACCCCAGATTGATTACAAAGTTTACTTAGAAGTTTGCCAAAAATATGAGATGGATGCAGAACGTGCAGGCTTTTTAGCTGACTTTTTTCACGATTTAGGAGTATTTCTGCACTTTAAGGATAACCTTAAACTTAGGAAAGTTGTTTTCCTCAACAATGAGTGGGTAACACATGGAGTTTACAAGGTACTTGACGATGAAAAGGTTATAAAAAACAACGGTGAATTCAGCCATGCAGACCTAGACCGCCTTTGGCAAGACACAGAGTATGATGGTTGGGAAGACGCCTTTATAGAACTAATGCAAGAGTTTAAAATTTGCTATCCCCTTAGAGGAAAGAAAAAGTCTTATCTTGCTCCTCACCGCTTACCCAAGGATGAACCAGAAAACCTACCTTGGAAAGACGCTAACAACCTACACTTTGAGTATCACTATGAATTTATGCCCAAGGGAATGCTAACCCGTTTCATTGTAGAAAGGTATAAAGACATTTGCGAGCGTTTTCAGTGGCGCTACGGGGTTTTGCTGGATTTCAACAATACTTTTGCTCTAGTTAAAGAAGATCACTTTAAACGCAAAATAATCATTCGTTTAGAGGGACAAGACAAAGTTTATGTACTTAGACAAATTCGGGATACCTTTAAAGAAATCCATAATGACTTTACCAACCTTGCTTTAAAAGAAATGGTACCCTGTAATTGCTCTGTTTGTAAAACTAGCAATGAACCAAACTTTTACCCACACAATAGCTTAAATCGTTACATTGAAAGTGGCATAAAACAAGTGTTGTGCGACACTAGTCTAAAACAAGTGAGTGTACAAAGCCTCCTAGATGGCATTGACCCAGAATTCAAAGGCACACATGATGAACCAATTAATCTAACAGGAAAACAGTTTAAGCAACTTACTGAAGCCCTCACTTCAGCTTTTCCTAATAGGAATAGCCTAGCCCAGATGCTAAGATTTGGTCTTGAAAAGCCCCTGAATAATATCTCTCAAGGGAGCAATTTATCAGAAATTGCTTTTGAGGTTATGGAAACAGCAGAAGCTGAGGGATGGGTAAAAGATCTTATATTAGCTGCTAGGGAACATAATTCCGGTAGCCCCGAACTTAGGGCTATAGCTGAAGAACTTGGGGTACCTACATAGACAATCTCGACTCGTTCCCAAGCAGAGCTTGGGCAACGCCTATCTTGGACGCTTTATACTAAGCTGGTTTACAAAACGCAGAGCGTTCGGGTATTCCGTTACCAAGTAGAACTTGGTAACGAGGTAATCTCTTAATTTTTGTCAAACTGATAATCAAGTAAGTCATTAGGTGTTAGTTGTTCACCTGTTATTTGGTAAAGCCCATCAAGAATAGTGGCAAGTGTCTCGAGATCAAGACGAGATAGGTCTTCTCCCTTTTTTACCAAGCCATAAACGGTGGTAGCTCGAGTATGCCTATCAAGTGTTTGAGCCAAACGATAGGCAGAAATATTCCGCTCTTTTAAAAATTCTGCCAATTTCCATTTAACGGTGCTCATACAGTTAAGATTAACATCATTGAAAGTGGCATTAATAGTTACAATGCCTATAATAGAACTACGCATTCCAACAGTTTATAAATAAGTAGTACAACTTGACGTAGTGACTCAAGAAATTATAATATACAATTCACGAAGGAAGTAATCCCAACTTTAGAGCAGTGGAGTTACAGCCTTCGAAATCCAATGTGAGAAGGATTCAAGATGAATTATATCAGTTTAGAAGTATTTAATTTCTAAGGTAAGAGAATCCAAGAATATTTGGAGGTTAGTTGTAATGGATGATTTTGCAAAATTTCAAGATATTTTACCTGTAGAAGCTAATGAAGAGTTTCCTATTGATGCCCGTGTTCTACACCATGCGTTAGAAGTTAAAACAGAATTCAAGAATTGGATAAAGCGCAGGTTAGAAGAAACAGATGCTAGGGAGGGAAAAGACTTTAGGTCTTTTTTGACCGAAAGTACTGGAGGTCGTCCTAGTAAAGAATATAATCTAACCTTATCCCTTGCCAAAGAATTTGCAATGCTCGAGCGTAACAAAATAGGAAAAGAAGTTCGCCGCTACTTTATTGCCTGTGAAGAACAACTACAAATTCAAATCCATCCGCAACTTACCCAAGAAAAATACAGTCTTGTCCAACTAGCAACAGAGTATAAAGCTGCTCTCGAGCTAGCTAGCCTATTCTTTGAAGAAAACCAAGCCAAAATATCGGCTAACAATGCCACCAAAGAAATTACTAACATTGATGTGCTAAAGCTAATGGGCGCTACTTACCTAATAGAAAAGAACCCAGACGAGTTACTAACTCCTGCAGAACTAGGGAAAAGGCTTAATCTTTCTACACGTAGAACTAATGCATTGCTCGAGTTAGTAGGTTTTCAAATCCGTCGCAGAGATGATAAGAATCGTTTGTATTGGGAGCTCACTGAGGTAGGGCAAAATTATGCGGTCTATATTGATAGTGGTAGAAAACAGGCCAATGGCACCCCAATAAGACAAATAAAGTGGCACGTTGAAACTGTAAACCAACTAAAGATGGTTTGGTAGCTTCTAATCAATCAACATAACTAATAGGAAAAGTAGCAGTAATAGTCGTACCTTTCTCAACTATACTTTTGGCGCTTACCACACCACCATGCATGTTAACCAAAGCCTTCACTATAGCCAAACCAAGCCCAGATTCTCCTTGGTACTTTTGTCTTGAAGTGTCTGCTCTAAAAAAACGCTCGAAAATGTGTGGAAGCTTTTCCTGAGCAATGCCTGCTCCGCTATCAGCAACATACAATTCTACTTTGTCACCAGCAAGTCTCGAGCCCAGAGTAATAGTGCCACCTTTAGGAGTATAGCGCAAAGCGTTACTGACTAAGTTACTCAGCACTTGCAACATGCACTTTTTGTCTAAATGCAAATTAGGCAAACCCTCTTCAAAATCTAGAACTAGTGTGATATCTCGCTGGGAGGCTTGTTGTTGATATGCTGCCAAAACACTTTCCAATAGTTGGTTCACTTCTATCTCCTGCAAATGTAAAGGCAACTGCCCTGCATCAGCAAGTGACAAAGTCCGTAAATCTTCAATTAGTTGCTCGAGCTGCTTAGCCTCTTCATGCAATAAAACAAAGCGTTCAGCACTAGGCTTTAAAACACCATCACGCAAACCTTCTAAATGACCTGTTATTATTGTAAGGGGTGTGCGCAGCTCATGGGCAATATCGGCAGTCATTTGCTTACGCAGCTCGTTGGCTTTAGCTAGTTCTGTGCTCATCTGGTTAAAGGCATCGGCTAGTTCACCAAGTTCATCTTTGGAACGTATTATTACATGCTTTCCCAACTTTCCTTTGGGTAGTTCTCGAGCTGTTAATGTCAACTCCCTTAAAGGTTGGCTGAGTCTGCGGGCTAACACAATGCCTAGTAACAATGCTAAAGCCGAACCTACAAGTGTAGCTTGCAAAAGCACCCTATTAGTACGTTTTAAGTAAGCTTCTTCAGTATCATCGCGGCTTTCAACCTGTCCTACAGTAAGCACTGTAGCTACCTGCAAATCTGATATAGTTACCGCTAAACCCTTAGCTAACTCCTTTTCAGAAATAATTTTTCCTAAAGGATAATCTCTAGCAGGTATAACTACATGACCCGTTTGGTCAATCAAGACAAAAGGAACATCAACATCATTACGAGGTGGTCTTCGGGGTCGCCCATTGCTTCCATTTCTTGGAGGTGGAGGGGGCGGAGGGCGTCCCGGAGGAACTCTACCTGTAGGAGGTGGTGGCGGTGGTGGGCGTTCCGAAGGACTCCTAGTTGTAGGAGGTGGCAGTGGAGGCGGGAGGGGCGGGTGCAAATTGGATTCCACACCTTCCCAAGTACCATATTGCCTATAGTAAGCCTCAATCTCTTCAATAAATACTTCCCGATGCTGCTCAGTAAGCAACTGTGTAAAGGCCTGTTCTGTTCTAAAATGTGCAAAGAAAGCTACTAGCAAAGCACTAGTAAGCGCTACTAGCAAAGCAGCAAGGCTTAACTTGGTATAAAGGGAACTAAATTTCTTTGGCACAGAAACGGTATCCTAAACCAAAAACTGTTTCAATATATTTAGGATCTTTAGGCTGTTCTTTTAATTTTTTACGCAGGTTGGCTATGTGCACATCAATAATGCGTTCTGAACCTTTAAGAGATTCATCTTGTAAGTGCTCGAGCAAATCCAACCGAGAGAATACTCTTTGAGGATGTTCCATAAATAATTTCAGCAAAGCAAATTCTGAAGGTGTTAGCTCTAGGTGTTGACCTTTGAATCTCAATAGGTGTTGTTTGGGGTTTAGCTCGAGTTCAGCCACACGCAAAACACTTTCTTCCAATGCAGGCTTTTCATAGCGCCTTAAAACTGCTTTAATACGAGCAGTAAGTTCGGCCATACCAAAAGGCTTAGTGATGTAGTCATCTGCTCCCAAATCTAAACCCACTACTTTATCTGTTTCTGTTATTTTAGCAGTTAACAAAATAATAGGTGTATCTGCTTCTTTTCGGTAGGTATTTATAAACTCATAGCCATCCATTTGTGGCATCATAATATCTAGCAAAATGAGATCAGGACACTCATGGCGTGCTTGATACAAAGCATTAACACCGTTATCAGCAAGCAACACACGAAAATTCTGCTCACTTAAATATTCCCTTAGAAGGGCAGTAATGTTTATATTGTCATCTACAGCTAAGATGGTTTTCACAGTACTACTATCACATCTTTAACAAAATTATAGCTCAAAACAGTTAATATGAATCAAAATGCCTTATAAGATTTCCACAAAACCCTTGCCTTTAAATGGTTCTCTCCCAATTGCGGAAATAAAGGTTCATTCAGTTTGCCACAATCTTGTGACCATCCAAGAAATCCTAGACCAGTTAAAATTAAGCTTAAATCAAAAACAAATAGTAAATGCTCTCGATAACTTAGTGCTCAAAGGGTTTGTCAAAATAATAGATACTTCAGAAATTCATAACGAAAAGGCTCAAAGCTTAGAAGAAGGTTCTACAAGAGCCTCTCAGCACAAAGCTAATAAGAGTTTCGTTGAGCTTTACTCTAAATTAGAGAAGGTGCTTATTACCAATTTGCTTGCTGAAAGTGCTGAGTCTTATATAGATGAACTAAAAGGCTGCTCAAATATAGATAGGCTCAAACACAAAGCTCGCAATATAGCCATAAAATTAGAATTAACGACTAATAGTCAAGTAGGTAAAGATTTGCTAGCCTTATTAAGACAAAATCAGTCACTATACTAGTAATTAGAAGGGAATAATTATTCTATGGTAAAAATTACCCTCTCATTAGGCTTTTTATTGATGGTTTACAACCTAGTTTTTGCTATTCGCTTACGCTCAAAAGCTCCCGGAGGAATTATTGGCAACAGGTTAATGCAACTCATTATATTTATAATTGCTTTTGTCGCAGGTTACTTAGTTGTCAGTATACTTATTTTCAATCAAAGCGTCACTACATTACTTATAATATTGAGTCTTATCTTGCTATTTGGAGCTATTTTTGTTCTATTAGTCTTGAATTTAGTTCAAGCAATTTTAAAAGCGATTCCCTAAATGTCTTCCAGTATTGTATTATCTACTACTTGGCACGATCCTTCTCGGCGGAAGCTCGAGTCAGTAAAAGCCTGCCATGAACGCGACGTCGAAAAACTTTTAAGTCTGTTAACCACTTATATAGCTTATAGAGGGCGCAAAGGTGTAAAAACTTCAGAAAATACACTTGCATATTACACTATCGCTTTACGCGATTGGGTCCAACACTGTTGGCCCAATGACAAAGAATCTCCTAGAATCCCTTTGCTAAAAGCTACCCGCGATGATATTGAACGCTATATAGCCACTTTACAACAAGATGGGGGACATCTTAAGGGTTCAAAACCCAAAGAGCTTGCAGCAGGTAGCGTAGCAGCATACCTTTCAGGTATCCGAGCCTTTTACAAAGCACTAATCTGGGCTGAGGCACTAACCAAATCGCCCGCTCAAGATGTGCGTAGCCCCACTGATCCTCGTCCTCGTCATGAACGACGACCTGCTTTACCTATAGAAGAATACCAACGTTTAATTCAGCATGTACAAGATTTAAGCCCTACGAACCTTCGTTTTCATGCCATGCTTAGACTTATGGGTGACCAAGGATTACGCATAAGTGAACTAGTCTCTTTAACTCTGCAAGATATTGATATGAACTCAGGACTCATTTTCATTAAAAATGCTAAAGGTGGTAAAACTCGTACTATTCCTATGACTAATGCTACCCACGCTGCTCTTAGTAGCTGGCTTAAAGAACGCTCCAAACACGCAAATTTAGAAGAAAAAGCAGTGTTGGTAAATATTGGTAAAAAAGTTAAGAAAGCTCGTCAAGGCAGAAACATGCATCCTAATACTGTCAGACTACAGCTAGAAAAACTTTATCAAGAAGTTGGTGTATCAGGGCGTTATCAGGGAGCTCATATTCTTAGGCATACTGCTGGCACACGCCTTTACCGCAAAACTAGAGATCTGTACCGTGTGGCCCAAGTTTTAGGTCATAGTGACGTAAACACTAGTAGTATATATGCCAAAATGGATATTGAAGGACTTCGTGAAGCAATGTCTAACCTTGATGATGAAGCTTAGACTGGTAGCTTTACCAAAAAAGTAGTGTCATTAGGTTTACTAGTAACACTTATCTCCCCACCATGTTTTTCTATTATTTTCTTGACTATATTTAAACCCAAGCCACTGCCTTCTCCTAAAGGTTTACTGGTAAAAAAGGGCTCAAAAATACGGGATTTAATCTCTTCAGGAATACCTTTACCATTATCCCATATGCTAATGACAATATAATCATCTTCTTTTTTGACAGTAAGCTCGAGCTTACCCTTATAATTCATAGCTTGTAAAGCATTGTGAATAAGATTCGTCCACACCTGATTCAGTTCATCAGGGTAGCATAAAATAGCTGGTATGTCTTGATAATGCTTTACAATTTCAACACCTTGTTTTATTTGGTTATTGTAAAGAGTTAAAACCATATCTATGCTTTCACAAATACTAGCTAGAGCTTTGTCGTCACCATAACCTTGGTAAGTATAACGTTTTAGAGCAAAAACTACCTTTGAGGCCCTTTCTGTAGCAACGCTAATAGTATCACTATAGAGCTGTTGACTAACTAGGTTTGAAGCCGCTTGTAAAATAGCTTGACTATTAGTACTATTAAATAAAGGCAAATATGGTCTAAGTTTGGGCATATCAGTTATACCCATACTAACAAGCTTATCAGCAAAGTTATCAGCTTCAGCCAAGCCTTCTTCACTTAATTCATTTTGTAAGCTTTTCCTTAACTTTCTTTCTTCTCGAGAAGTCAGTCTGTTCATTAGTTTGTAAAGAAGTATCAATTAACTCAAAAAAAAGCCTCTGCTCATCTGCACTAAGGCAAGGAAGTAAATTGGGTAAAGCTTGTGTTGTCTCTTTAAAAGCTCGAGTAATGTTTTCTATAGCAGCACGAATAGCTCCTAAAGGTGTATTTACCTCATGAGCTATTCCTGCTACTAGTTGTCCCAAAGCAGCCATTTTTTCCGATTGCACTAATTCATCTTGGGTACTTTTCAAATTTTCTAAAGCTTGTAAAAGTTCATTTGTCCGCTTTTCCACTAACTCTTCAAGGTGCTCTCGATATTTTTCCAATTCATACTCAGCTTGTTGTCTTTCAATAGTATTAGCAAAAATAGCACCTATGGTTTTTAAAGACAATATTTCTCTTTGCTGACCAATTGTGCTCCCAAACTGACATAAAGGCTAGAAAACCAGTAACTCCTTTACCAGAAGCAAAAGGTAATCCCAAAAAAGACTTCAAACCCTGTTTCAACCAAAACTGTTTATCAGCACCATACTTATCACTAAGCTCCTCAACGTTTGAAACATTAACTATCTTACCCTCCAAAATACGCTTGACCGCTATATCAGAAAGGTTATTTTGTAACTCTAGTGATGAAAAACCTTCCTTATTCCACTCATGAGTACATCTAAAGGTACTATCTTCATTAAATAAGAAATAGAAGAGTGTGTTCAACACGTATATGTCTGCCTACTTCTGACAAAGCTTGTCTTATACCATCATCTAACTCCTTTGCTGAAAGATTTATAAACATTGAGGAAATATTGGTAGTAAGCTCAGCATAATGGGCATAAATCCTTAAAGCTTTCTCCTGTTTCTTACGTTCTCGTATATCAACAATACTGCAACGAACTAAACTACGATTTGAGGAAGACATATAGTTTAAACGCAACTCACAAGCTATTTTCCCCCCTTCAGAAGTGTAGAAAAAACATTCTAAAAAGGCCTCACCCTTTTTAATAGTTTGAGCTATTTTTTCAAAATTTGCAGAATTAGCAGTGCTTTTTATTGGTGAGGAAATATGAGCTAAAGTAAGTTTTAACAACTCTTGGCGTTTATAGCCAAAGAAATATGCTGCATTTTCATTAGCATCTACTATTTCATACGTTTCAAGATCAAAAACAATTATAGCCTCAGGAGCATTTTCAACTAGTGCACGGTAACGAGCTTCACTCTCAGCAATAGTAGCTTCAGCTATTTTATGAGTAGTAATGCTTCTTGTCACAAACATAACACTTTCGTTTGTTAGCTTAGATATACGAGCACTAAACCAAGCAGTTTGCTCATCTACTAATTGTGTATATTCATGAGTAATAATGTCACTAGCATCTAAACATTGCCTAATAGCTTTTACAATTCCATCAGCTGTTTCTTCATCTGCAAATTCATAGATACTTTTGCCAACACGTGTCCTTGTTTCGCTATAGAATTTGTTTTGCTCATTGCTAATTACTTTTAAATATCGTCCCTCCTTATCAAAAACAATAATTAGATCAGGCATAGCAGAAATCAGTGTCTGCAATTCTTCTTGAACTTCTTTATATTTGCTTATATCCCTAATAACTACTAAAAACTCACCAGTATCAAGCTTATTGATCTTAGCTTCAACAGGAAAAGTACTACCATCTTTACGTCTATAATTATCTTCTTGTATTAAAGGTTCACCTTCTCGAAGATGCCGAGTTAATAGTAAAAAATCTTCAAAGCTACTATCACCAAGATCAAATAAAGAAATCTGGCATAACTCTTCATAAGTATAGCCAAGGCTTTGACAGGCTTGTAAATTAACATGTATAATGTTTCCGATTTCACCTGTACAAAAAACTGGATCAGAAACCTGACTCAACAAGCGACTATATCTTGCTTCAATAATCTTTCCGATTTTGTTGAAGAATCTGCTTTCGCTTTTGTTTAAGAGGTCGTTTTTGTCATTATTCAACCAAGGCCTTAATCTAGTACAGGCACTAATGCTACATGACCTAAAAAAGTAGGGTTAGCTTCACCATTAATAAGAATATGTATCTTTGTTATTTGGGCTCCTGCATTAAGACCATTGCGATTTAAAGTTTCTCTAATTGAATCTAATAAAGCCTGTTCTTGTCCTACAGAAACTTCTATGGGGTAACTAAGACCAAAGTTAAGAATAACTATAGGTTTACCACTTACAAAACTAGTAACAAACGCCTGAGGTACAAGAAGTACTTGGGGCCACAAGGTTTTTTTTGCTTTACAGGACCTTCCTCTAAACCTTGGCAGGCCTTATCTAAACTCATAGCTTCACGCAAAGTTGACAATATGACTTCAAGACGACGATTATCACTTGCTGGCATTTGCAAGCTTATAGGTTCAATATTTCGAACAGTGCTAGAATTAAAAGGTCCTTGTGAGTTAGGATTGAAAATTACTAGTTCTATACGCTCCAATTTAGTATCTTGATCAACTTCAGAATCTTCTTCTGAATTTATAGCAATATTCAAAGGGGCATTTTTTCTAATCAATGTACCAGAAAAACTAACTACGCCTAGAAAAAGGATAAGTAATGCTAATAAGTTTGGCAAGTTGATGAAACGCATTTAAAATTATTTTACTAAAGAAATAAGTGTATCAGCTAAAGTTTCAGCAAGGGACTGAGGAGAAAGCAAATCTTCATAGCTAAATTCTAGCAAAAGCCCACTTCCAGCTGCTCCTGATAGAACAAAAAGTGGCACGGCTTCAAAGCGAGCAAGGCGGTAATTACCCTGCTCAGAAAAAATTGTTGCAAAGTCTCTAGCTAAACGTTTACCTTGCTCAATATTGGGAACTAATTTTAATAAGATACGCCTTCTTAAACTATCAGTTTGGGAACTATTTAATTCAGTCTCAGCATTTTGACGAATAGCAAGATCCAAGCTTTCTAGCCCTTCAGCATCTCCTAAGTAATAAAGGTTAAACTGACCCTTGCTAAATTCTCGGCATGAAGAGATATAAAAAGTGCACTACCAACACCTACATTATTACGAGTCTCCAAAGGCACATCAAAATCACTTTCACGAGTAAGCTCGCCATTATAGCCTCTAGCACTTAGAGCATCTCTAAGATGCCTGAGCTAGGTCTAAAGTAAGAGCACTTTCACTAAAATTACTAAAGTAAGTAGCCAGTATCTGTTCCACCATGGCCGGGGTCAATTACAATCTGGCTAATTTTGTTAAAAGGAGTAGTTGTTGTAGATGATTGCGGACCAAGTGTTTCTTGTCTTTGAGCTTTAACTTCTGCTGGTAAAACATCAAGAATAACGCTAAAGCCTTGTCCATCACTAGGAACAGTGTACATATCTACATCACTACCATCTTCTAAATTAATAAGAACTTCAACTTGTCCCTGAGGAAGGCCTTACCAAAAGTTCTTCAAAGTAATCTCCTACAAAACGTTGATCACCTACCACATCTGTCCGATCAAAACGGTAACGTGCAACACCTAGAGCAGCATTCTTTACCTCTTCTACAGGAACAGTTTCTGAAAGATTGACTGACAAAACGTTCAAATTGACTACCTGCACTACTTTGTCTTTCAATAGTAAGTTTAGCTCGGCTTAGAAGCTACTACAACTGCTTGTGTCTCTGTCAAATAATCTACACTACTGCCTAAAGCTAATGCAATTGGGCGCACAGGCAAATATACCATACCACTACTTAAAATCCCTCCCATACTATAAAAAGGCTGATCATTTAAACTTAAAGCATTTGTGTTCTCAGCTGCTCTAGCAGCACTTTCATAAACTTGAATGCTTAGTAGTTTACCAGCAATTTCTAGATTAGCCAAATGTGTTTGCTCACTATAGCTAAAACGTGCTCCTAAAATACTGGCATAAAGTTCAGCAGGAATATAAGGTGTATCAGTAATTAAATTAGTATTTAAACCTTCAACTAAATAGCCATTAATAATAAGGCTTTGCTGAGCTTGCTCCCCAAGAAATAGCGAGTATTAGTAGAACAAAAAATTTTAAATTTTTCACTCTTAGCACTCTTTCCATTTCCCTTTTAGCATCACGTTTCGCCTCTGCCTGCCGCTTATCATATTTTTTCTTACCTCGAGCTAAAGCAATAACAATCTTAGCCCAACCCCCTTTGAAATAAAGTTTGGTAGGTACAATTGTCAAACCCTTACGCTCTATCCCCTTGCGAATATCAGCTATTTGACGCTTATGCAGCAGTAGCTTGCGCTTGCGCAAAGGTTCATGGTTATTGTAGCTAGCTTGTTGATATTTGGGAATGTGCATACCCTCGAGCCACAGTTCATTGTTTCTTACTTGGGCAAAAGCCTCACTAATAGTGCCACCACCTTGCCTTAGTGATTTTATTTCACTACCTGTAAGCACAATGCCTGCTTCAAAACTTTCTAAAAGCTCATAGTCATAGGACGCACGGCGATTACTTATCATAAAATAATCTTAACTTTGTCATTCATTATATTAGTAACTTTATTTATCATTTTCTTAAAGATTTAACTAATTGGTCTTGGCCTAAGTCTAGCTGATGCTCTACATAATATAATTACCATAAACCAGCGTATGCACTTTCTTTCTAAGGACCATTCTGTATCTGAGTAATTAAGGAAGCTTATAGCTACCCAAAACTACAGTGGGGAAACAAATACATGATGCTAGCCTTGTAGCAACCGCTATAACAGTACCGTGTCACAAAACTCATTACAACTAATACAGGTGATTTTGATTGTTTCAAGGATAATTTATAGGTGTTAGAATCTCTCAAATTTAATATCTCAAAATATAATACATTAATAGTTTAGGTAAAGTAATTTACAGTTTTTTAAGCATTTTCACCTAGCTAAAGTTAGACTACAATTGTGACTAACTGAGAAAGTACTCAAACAACATCTATACATCAGTTGTCCTTGGAGAAAACTTATGAGAAAGTCTTTGCTGTTAATTATTTTTATGAGCCTTGCTCTTTTTATTTTAAGTGCTTGTGAAGTTCATATACCCTCGAGCCGATATGGTGTAAGAACAGGCGAAGTTATTACTCTTTTTGAGCCTGATCATGGTAGAGGTGGTACTTATAATACAAGTAACAGTAATTAGATTTCGTATACGCACAAATCAGTCAGGCTATGTAACTCTTACAGCTATTGACCCTGATGGGCTTATTTATCCACTAAGCCGTAATATCTATATACAAGCTCACAGAACCACTATCATACCAACACCTGATATGGGAGTAGAATTCGTAGCTGCTCCGCCAGTAGGATTGCACCGTGTACGCGCTTCATTTACACCTAGTCCGTACAGATGGTAGGGTTGTTTATAGAAACACCCGTGGCATAAATGTATGGACCCAAAGTATTGTCACTGAGGTTAAGCCCTACCCTGAAAATAGCCGTGATATAGTAGAAACAGACCTTGTACATTAAACATAGACCTAGATACATATATTAAAATACTTTGGCGCGCCAGGAAGGATTCGAACCCTCGGCCTATCGCTTAGAAGGCGACTGCTCTATCCAACTGAGCTACTGGCGCAAGATAATTTATAAGTTTTTGAGTTACTTGGAGCGGGAGACGGGGGTCGAACCCGCGACATACAGCTTGGAAGGCTGTCACTCTACCAACTGAGTTACTCCCGCAAAGTGGGATGGTCGGGGAGACTGGATTCGAACCAGCGACCACCTGGTCCCAAACCAGGTGCGCTACCAGACTGCGCTACTCCCCGTAGCAACAATATACTTTAAAGCCACTTGAAAATAAAATCAAGTCCTAAAAAAATTACTATTCTTATCTAACGGCCACGGTGAAGATAGAGTAGGAAGAGTTTTAGCAAAAGAAATCCTCGAGCAAAGCTCTAAATTCCAGCTTCAAGCTTATCCCTTAGTAGATAAAGGAACCTCGTATGAGGATCTAGGAGTTCCTATTTTAGGGCCACGGCAAATTATGCCAAGTGGAGGTCTACTTTTACATGACCTCAAGCTGTTCTTGCTTGATCTAAAAGCAGGCTTTTTTCAAATGACCTATAAGCAACTAAAAGATTTAAAACAGTTGGAAACAGACATTCTCCTTGTAGTAGGTGATATATATGCACTCTTGCTAGCTCAATTAATAAAAACTAAAAAGATTTTTTACGTACAGACCTTGATCTCAGCTTATCATAAGCACAAAAGTAATCCCAACCGTTTTTTTATGGAAAACTATAGTTTTATAGAGCGTTTTTTAATCAAAAGAATAGTTACAAGAATGTACGTACGTGATATACCTACAGCGGAAATGCTAAATAAACTTGGAATTTCTAGAGTCTTTGCCCTAGGTAATCCTATGCTTGATGACTTGGACAGTGATCTTTTAGACATATCTTTGACCTTGACCTCCCCAGTAATAGCACTATTACCCGGTAGTCGCTCATATGCTGTAGAATCACTGCAAATAATGGCAGAGTCACTTAAATATTTTCCTGAAGCTACAGGAATCATTGCTTGGTCAAAAGAGGTATTACCAATTATTAAAGGCTGGCAACATTCGTTAGATAAAAGTTTAAACATTAGTATTTACAAAAATCAAAATCAGTACATTTATCTTGTAAAACAATTTTCTGCTGTTCTAAACAGTGCTAACATCGTATTAGGCACTTCAGGAACTGCCCATGAGCAAGCAGCATCTCTAGGGTTACCTATAGTGGCTTTCCCTTTATTACCATGGTATAGAAAAGCTTTTCTTGCTAATCAAAAACGTCTTTTAGCTGATGCATTAACTGTAGTATCACCTTGTCCCAAAGATATTGCACAAAAACTAAAAATACTTTGGCAAAACAAAGATCTTTATAAAAGAGCAAGTGATATGGGCAAAATGCGTATGGGCAAGGCAGGTGGTAGTGTGGCAATTGTACAAAATATTTTAAAATAATTATTGCTTGACATACCAACTAAAAAGCGTTTAAAATGCCCCTTGCGTTTATTTATAAACGCTTAACCCACCTTGATGGGGTATCGTCTAACCGGTAGGACAGCGGATTTTGGTTCCGTAAGTCGGGGTTCGAGTCCCTGTACCCCAGCCATCAAAAAACCACTCCTAACAGCAATATAGTTAAAGGTAGTTATTTAAACAAACCAAATGTTCTTTATTTTGTGTGCCTATAGTGTGCATATTCAACCAAAGGTTAGGATTTTCACTTAGACTCAACTGGCTTGTCAAAGAGCATAACATCTAGCTTAGAGGAAAACCGTGATTTAGTAAGACACGAATCCATTGAAGATTTCAAGCAGTCTTTACGCAATTGGCCAAATTAATTAAGTCTAGAGCTCAGTTGTAGGGAATGTACGTAGAAGTGAGCACCCCTGAGCCCGATTCCGTTAGACTTTCAGGAGGAAAGACTTTGAAAATTTTTTTTAATTTAGTAATTACTATAGGGTTTTGCTTTATTATGACCACGATTGGACAGAGTACTGATCCTTGGTCAGATGTATTTAGAGATAATTCTACATATGCTGAAGAAGTTACAATTTCTGAAAACGATTATAAGAATCAACCTGTTTGGGGTAATCGACAAGCTGCAGTAAAAGTAGTGTTTTTCCAAGACTTCATGTGTCCTCATTGTGCTACATTTACTGAAGACGTCCAACCACAGCTGATACAAGCATATGAAGATAATGAAGAGGTTGCCTTTTTCTTTTTTAACTGGAATTACGCAGCTTGAGGAAGCGAGTCCAGAAGGTCTAGAGGTGGGTCAATGCGACCAGAGATTAGTCCCCTACGGTATCTGTAAAATGATTGCTTGCTCTCTCTACGAGCTACCTCTATAAGCCCATAAGCTACTACTCCTAACCCTAAATGCCCTCCTATTGTTTGTTCTGTTCTATATCTGAATCCTTGCCACCCTAGCTCTTGCTTTAGCCCTCTTATCACCTCTTCTATTCCCTGTCTCACCTTATAATGCCCTATTATCTCTTTGTCCTCTAGCTCTAAATCGTTTGTCACATAGTATTTCTTCCCTCTCCTCACTATCTTCACTTCAAAGTCCATTCCTCTTAGCTTTCCTACTTTTGTCCAGTAGGGTCCTCTATGCCTTTTCAACTGCTTTCCTCGCAGCACTCTGTTCCTCTTTAATCGCGTCACAAACGACCAACCGTAGGCATGTATCTGCTTCAGAATCTTCTTTGAACCGTACCATGAGTCAAATAGTACATAATCAGGTTTTAGCCCTTTTTCTTTTGCCCATGCTAATAGCTCCAATGCTAGTTCTTGCTTACTTACCTCTCCAAAGTAAAGTTTGATCTTTAACGGTATTCGCACTTTACCATCTGTCCAGATCAGCAGCACTATCCCGAAACCATAGCAATAGTGTCCATTGCCATCTCGTAATTTCGGTAGCCACATTTTTCCCCTTCCTGATCTGGCTATTACTGTATCATCAAGAACCAAGTAGCCCCCTTCAAGTCCACCTACCAGCATTTTTAAGCCTATGGCTATCTCACTTACCTTTGCTAAAATCGAGTCTATTAACAATGCTCTATAGATAGTATACGTGTGCACAGTCCATTCCATCTGCCATGGCTGAAGAACCACTTGCCTCAACTGCTTTCAATATGGCTTCTAGTGCTTTAACTATCCTTTGTGTTAGACTCATCTTAGGGCTCCTTGGTTTTGATTGAGCCCTATTTTACTTTATTTTCCCTCCTGCGTAATTCCAGTTTTAACTTTCCTTTAGGAGCTTTTGGTCCTCCCTCTACGTTAGTAGCATTGGCTGGAGAGTGTGTCTATAAACAGAATAATGATGCTTTTTGGGACTTTAAAACTTTACTGATGCGCTCTCAAAGGCAAATTGATTATACTACCCAAAATCTAGCAAAATTTGTAACGAAGTCTATTAATACGATTAAATATAAAAAGCTTGTAACTTGCATAGAAAGAGAACGTTTCATTGGTAGAGTAAATAGTGATCGGGCTATAGGTGAGAAGAGCGGGGTCGTTTCCACGCCAACAGTGTTTGTAAATGGTGAACGAGTAGAGGATGCTAGTGGTAATAGTGATCCTTCTTTTTCCTCAATTACTTCTGCTATAGAGCAGGCTTTTAGCACTCTGGAAGTTGACGGTCAATGAGCATGGGTGTACATAACAAATCATTCTAACGGATGCTACCGTGCTGCTGAATCTCATAGGTTAGACAGCAAGAGTAATGATATGATGGGCTTTACACTTAACAAAGTAGTTCCTTGTGGTGTCCAGCTCTAACCACCCTAAAGATGTTTATCATTTTGAGCACGCACATAGCTTTCAAGAACTGCGTTCATACGTGTTTGATAACCTTTACCGCCACTCTTAAAGTGATTAAGGACAGATTTCTTTACACGAAGGGTGATGGTCTCAGTTGTATCTGGTTCAACTAATACAGCACTTTCCCAAAAGTTGTCATCTAGTTCAGGGATATCGCTGAGGTCAATATCCTCATCCTTAACATTTGCTATTTGCTGTGGTGTCATTGGTTTACTGTATCTTTTCATAATAAGCCTTTCGTTCTTTTGTAGTTGCAGGACGTGCGGAAACCAAACGTGTTTTCTCTTTTAGCTCCACATGCACAACAACAATTATTGCTATACTATCCACAGTTCCTACACTTACACAACGAGTTTCTTTGTAGTCGTGGCGATCATCAAGCTTTGTTACAACCTTACCTGCAAAAATCTTTTGGGCTGTTTCAAAACTAATCCCGTGCTTCTCAATGTTCTTAAGTTTTTTTCTTCATCCCATTCATACATTTCTGACAATTCGACGCATTGGACTACGTATATTAATGTTAGTACAGTTTGTATTTACAATCAAGTACTTGGTACTAGATTGTCTTAATTGGCTTGCCTCGAGGTATCTACTAAGAGGTATTATTTTTTGTTTTAGCATAGCTTGCTTGAAACCCTCGAGCTACAAAGAGCGTGCAAAAAAAGTGCTAAGCACAATATTTGCTAGCCATAGCTAAAGCTAGAGGCTTGCGCAAATATTCAAGCAAGGTCATATTTTACATGACTATTCATACTCCGTTTTTACCCCTAAGCTTGGTACCTTAGTCAAACAAAATGATTAGAACACCATTCAAAGATTTCGATTTTTCAGGAAAGTCAGCTTATCCTACTACAGAAGGAGGTTATCTTACCATCACGATTCCTATGAATCCTATGAAACCATAGGACAAGATAGAATTAGGTCTTCATTACACGGATGAATCAGATGATTTGCCAACAGATATTCTATATTCTCGATTCAGGGTTCCAGACCACACTGGAATAATTTGGGAAAGTGAGAGTCGTTTTAGTAGTTCAATCCTTATAGAGAAAATGAATGATTTGTTGATTCCTTCTAGCCTTATTCCTTTTTCATCTGCAGAGGATGAAGTAATCAATGCCCTTAAGGGTAAAGATGTTTTGAAGGGGATCCACTATTCCGATGATGATAGATTCTATCGTGCAATTCCTATAGGGGATAAGATTATTTCATTTAAATTCCACTATACTACTATTACCTTCGATCTAGCTTTTTACACTAGTGATATAGGGCTAACTCAGCTCTACGTTAAACTTCAGGAGAATTCCCTTTTTAGTAACGGTGATGACCTAGGTTCATTCTACTTTTCGACTTATCCATTCATTGGTATGAACACTGCCTTCTATAACTCAGAAAGTGAATGGTGGCAGGATAACCCAACTCCTTCACCCACACCCTTTCGAAAAACATCCGATAGGCATGCCCCTAATGAAAATGTAATATATAGTTAATGAGGCCGTTCATCTAATGCACTAATGTGCATGGTCATCGGCTGAAATTAGGTTTAATATGAGATATTTTGGATTGTTTCTTTACTTGCAGCAACCAGTTGTGGCAGTTTTGTATGGCTGAAAATGTTGAGGTTTACGATATTGATACTAAATCTATTAGGCTTGTACCACAAGAAAATCTTGGCCCTGAGATGGTGAGAATTGAGCTTAATGGAAGGATAATGTGGACTGACGGTAACAAGTTGAAGCCTAATGATTATCAACATGACCCATTTGAGGGAGTACGTAAAGAAAGAGTAATGTTCATTATGAGGTCTTTGGCGGAAGTATATCCACAAACCTATGATGAATGGGAAGATGGCTTCAGGAGGGATCAAGATCCTGATAATGAAATATCTATCTGGGAATACATAATAAACATTTATGAGAAGCATAGCCATTTTGTTGAATCTCCACAAAAGAAAAAGGAAATTTTTTATGTAACAGCTAGATGCTCGACTAGTGAGGCAATCAAAGTTCTAAATCAAGTAGATCTCAGTGTGCTACCTATTAAAGAGGCTAAGGACATAATAAGCGACTATTACGAAAAGTAACTTAACAAAGCAATTTAGAAGAAAGCTCCTGAGCTTAGTACAGTTAGGTTGTCATCAATAAGGATCCTATGCTCATTCGAAAAATTTTTTTCCTCATCCTATTTCTTAGCTGGCTCATAACATCATTTGCCAATCCAACTAATTCAAATACGCTGTCTGTTGGTTCCTTAGTACGTGTAATAGTACCTCACTTAGGACCAGAATGGCTTTACGGTATGTTTAATCGGCTACGAATTGAGCCTCCTTGCTATCGAGTACTAATATTTGAGACTGAAACAAATCAGGTAAATTACAATTTGAAGCTTGAAGAACTGGAGCGACTGCAAGTCCACTCTTTGTACAATGGATCAATCAATGCACCGCTCTACGGCAATTCAGACCTATGGGATGTGAACGATTGGCAAGAGGTTTCACTAGTCAAACTCCAAAAGTCAAACTGCCAAAGCAAGTGTAGAGTTGGTTCAAAAGGGTGTATTGAAAAGTGATTGTCCCTGAACTTAAGATACCACTCAGCATATAACGTATTTGGATTAATTTATTGGAAAAACAAGTTTTTTTGAACAACCTCTTAGAAGCAAATAGTGTAGCTTTAGAATTTACAAGGCCGATAGTCAATCAAGAACTACCTCAAATCTCTAAAGTTTTATTAATCCCAAACTGTTCATATGACGGCAATCCACTCGAAGATGACGAAGAGGTGTTCCCAAATGATTCTATTCCTGAAGGCAAAGTTATTGGACCACTAACACTTGAAGAAGCAACGAATCGGTTGTGGCGTAATGGTAAAGTTCCAGAATGGGTTAACATCAGAGTTTACGATTGTGATGATTCTTTTTCATATTTACTCCTTGAGTCTTGTGGTCGTTTTACAGGGATGTCAAAACATCTTTATCATAAAAATGAAGGCTACCCACCTTTCCATGTCCAAAGCCCTTATTTGCCTCATAACTGGGAATCAGTAGAAAGTGACGGTAAATTTGACCTTGAAGGTAAAAGAAAGACTTCTAGCTAACAAATACAAGGCCTTTTCTTGTTAATAGGGAAAAATAAACAAAAGAAATTTAATAACTAAGTTTTGAAGCAGTTTTAAAAGGTAGATTTAAATTATTGTAAAGATTAAACAATCATAACTCTTTCTTGAAATAAAGCTCGAGATCATCGAAGCCAACAAAGGAATTAGGCTGAAAGCTTAAAGAAATTGCGTCTTGGGATCGAGTTTATAAAAACAATAATATGATTAAAGCAGTTTTGTTTGATAGAGATGGTGTAATAATCGATTCAGAACCAATACACATTTCTTCTGTTATTAAAACATTTAAAAACATGGGAATTACCATTTCTGAAGAAGATAAAAGACAAATAATAGGAAAGCACCCCATCGACTACACTGAATATTTTAAAAAGAAATATACTTTTTCAGTTTATGAATTTATTCAAAATCAAAAATACAATTTCTACAAAATGTTTCCAACAGCTAAAATATTTGAGGACATGGTCTATTTAATTAATAGACTAAAAACACAAGGGTATAAATTAGCTTTGACTACAACTGCAGGACTAGATAGTACTAAAATTGTTCTTGAAAGAACTAAATTAAATAATGTTTTTGATGTGATAGTAACCCTTGAAGATTGTAATAAAAGAAAGCCTAATCCAGACCCTTACTTGATTACAGCTAAAAAATTAAAGATGAATCCTAATAAATGTATAGTTGTTGAAGATTCTTCAGTAGGCCTAGCTGCTGCAAAAAACGCAGATATGAAGTGCATTGTAATTTCGAACCAAAATATGAGAGGTCAAGACTTTTCTAAGGCAGATTTTATACTTAATAAACCAAAGGAAATTGAAAGTATTCTAAAATCGAATCTGTCTACCCTCTAGTTTAAGCCTGCTTTGGAATAAGTGTCTATGTCCATGCTAACTGAAGTTTCCCATTAGGGGCTCATCTAATTGCAATTAAATGAGCCTCACAGGCTTTTTTGTTGTGGGTGGTTTGGGGTGGCTCGAGCTAACTATCAATAGTAAAGCTTATGATATACTGTGATATACGGGTAGCGATTGAGGAGTTTTATGCTTACTGAACAGGTTAATGTACGCATGGATGCACAAACTAAGACACAAGCAGAATCTATTTTTAGGCAAATTGGTGTTTCCCCTACAGATGCAGTCAGAATGTTTTACAAACAGGTTATTATGCGAAAAGGATTACCATTTGATGCAGTTGTGGTCAGTGATGATTTTGAGAGGAAAGTAGATTCCTTTATAGAAACCCATGCTGAAGCTCTTGATGGACTTGCCAAAAGGTGAGTGAGCCTGTTTGGCTAGAGATCAACCAAGCTTTGCTAATCCAACAGAAGATGATAGGTCGTTTTGGTGGCTCACATGGTATTCGTGATGAAGGACTTTTACAATCTGCTCTCATGAGACCAAAGAATCTATATTTTTACGAAGATGGTAGCGTCTTTGATTGTGCTGCAGTCTATGCAGAAGGAATTGCACAAAATCATCCATTTATAGATGGGAACAAACGTACAGCTTTTTCTACAGCAGGTTTATTCCTAAGAGAGAATGGCTTCTTTCTTAGACCACAGGAAGGGACAAACCACGAAGATATTATTGTTACTCTTGCTACTAAGCAAATAAATTATGAAGAGCTTGCTAGTTATCTTGAAGCACAGTGTCAGTAAGGCTAGTGGGCTCGAGAGTGTTTTATCTTGGTAGGATGTAAGTTGGGGTTCGAGTCCCTGTACCCCAGCCATCAACCTCACGTTAAGTTTTTAACGATTTCAGGTAACTTTTTACGCATTACATACCTAGCTACACTAAAAGCACTAATATCATTTAAAGTACCCACTATAATGTGTTCAGGGGTAGCGTTTTGCACTAGCAAACACTTTTTTCCATATTCAATAAGCATACTTTGAAAGTTATCAAAAGACAATTTTTGGCTTATATCGCCAGCAGATTTGCGCAAAGCTCGAGCTTGTACACCCAAAACTTCAAAATCACCAGCAGAGGCTTTACCTATTTGTGTTAGTATTTCACCCTGAGTGTCAAATAACCATAGAACTTCTAAACCTGATTCTACTTGTAAGCGCTCGAGTTGTTTTCTAAAAGCCACATCATTAAACTTAGCTTTATCTTTGACAGTTGGTTGTTTTGCCGGCTGTTGTTCTAGCTGCTGTCTTGGTGCCGGATGCTCCCCAGTTTGCTTTATATTTTTGATCTTATTGAAAATCAAATCTACTATATAAAGCAACGTGTCAGGCTTAAAAGGTTTCTTAACTATACCTACTGCTTTATAGTCACGAGCCTGAGCCTTGGTTTCGGGATTAACTATGCCAGAAATAAGTAATACTGGTATGCTTTTTAGGTCTGGGTCACCTTTAAGCATCTTACAAAATTCAAAGCCATCTATCTCAGGCATGACAACATCAGCAATTATAAGAGTAGGCCTGTGCTGTTTTAAAACCTCCAACCCAGCTTTAGCACTCTCAGCAGGGAGTACTTCCACCCCTTTGGGTTTTAAAATTCGCTCTAGAGCTTTGCGTACACTAATGCTATCATCTACTACCAAAACCTGTGGCATTAATATCTATCTCCTATGTATAACAGTGTAAGTGTTTGCTTGAATACTTTTGGGGAATTTAGTATCTAGAGGTAGTTAAAAGTTAGTAGATAGCATAATCATAATGAAACCCTACTAACTACTATCTACTAGTTGGAACTCCAACAAAAATTCACGCATTTACACCTAAATATTTATTAAAACGTAAGCTTCTTCTCATCTTTATCTTCATGATCTAACTCTACAGCTACGGCTAGAAGTAAACGATTTATTTCCATGTCCATAGTAGCTTTCTCTGGCCTGACATCTTTTCTAAAGAAAAACTCAGTGTGCGGTTGACCTTGCACATCATGAAACAAAGCAATTACAGCCCTCATGCCAATCAAATCACGGTACTCAGCATGAATCAAAACATTGTCAACAAAAGCCAAGAGTCCATCGCCCCCATCAGCGCGTACAAAGAGCTGACCAGCTTGACAAGCACCAGCTACAGTAGTAATGATGCTCGAGAGGTCAAAAGACTCAAGAGTACCGTGCATTTGTGCACCTTTAATTTCATATCTTTTTGGTTCACTAGGAGCACCCATGCCTAGGCGCAAGCGAATGGCTGTCAACAAATCTTTGGGACTAGCATTATGAGGCAAGGGGAAATAGGGACCAGCTATAGAACGATTTACAGGCTTACTATAATCTTGCAGTAGCACAAAAGCAATTTCTTTATTTGCCTCATCACTGTGGACTATATCAAGCAGATCAAACCCATCCATGTCCTCAAGCTGGTCAGCGCTAACTATAACATTAGGAGTGTGATGCTCGAGCATAGTCAGGGCATAAAGTCCACTTTCAGCTAGTGTACAAACAAAACCATCATCCTCAAGGTGTCTCTTAAAAGGCCCTCCTAATTTGCTAGGCATTACTAATAGCACCTTTGGATGTGAAGTGGTTGTCACAAATATTCCTCTAGACGTTTCATAAGTTTTGTTTCATCAACAGGCTTAGTAAGATAATCATTGGCACCTAATTCAAAAGCAAGATCCATATGTTCTTGTCTTGCTCTTGTAGTCATAACTATAACAGGTACTTCAGCTGTTTCGCTACGTCTTCTTACAGATTCAACTAATTCATAACCATTTAAACGTGGCATCTCAAGGTCAGTCAAAATTGCATCAAAATCAGAATCATTTAGCAAGATGTCAAAAGCTTCCTGACCATCACTAGCAGTTACTATATCAAAGCCTAAGCGAGTCAATTTCTTACTAAGTACCTTACGTACACTCAAGGAGTCGTCTACTAGCAAGAGTCTGCGTTTAGTTTGTACTTTTGGTGCTGCAACTGTAGTTAATCTTCGTCCTACAAATCTTGCTTTAGCCAAGCTTTGCAAACCAATGGGATCAAGCATAAGTATTACTTCACCTGTACTAATAACAGTTGTTCCTGAAAGATAATAGATCTGTCGTAAAAAGTTATTGAGCGGCTTAATAACTACTTCTTCTAAGGCTAAAAATTCATCGATAGCAACAGCTAATAGCTCTTTGCCTACACGCAAAAATAATACTGACACTTCTTTCTCACCCTCAAAGAAATTTTCCTCTAGGGCTAACAGTTCATGCGCAGCATAAATGGGAAGCTCTTTTCCCTCATAATTAACATAATAGCCATCCTCACCTTTTTGAGGGACCAAACTTTGTAGAGCATAAATAGACTCTATGGGAAAGGACATAATTTCCCTTGCCACTTTGAAAAGCAAAACCTCAGAGATAATAAGTGTCAGAGGCAAGGTTATAGTAAAGCACGTCCCCTTGTCTATTTCACTATCAAGCGAAACACTACCCTTTAACTCTCGTATGGTGTCAGCCACTGCGTCCATGCCTACCCCTCGCCCTGCTTCAGTAGTGACTTTTTCTGCTGTACTTAAGCCTGCTAGGAAAATAAGCTCCATTGCTTCACTAGGGCTTAATTGCTCTGCTTCTTTAACGCTTAAAAGTCCACGCTCTACAGCTTTTGCCTTAACTGCCTCTACATTAATGCCTGCACCATCATCTTCTACTGTAATGATTACACTGTTACCACGATAAGAAGCAGTCATAATCAATTTACCCTGTGGATCCTTACCTTTGCTTAAACGCTCTTCACGGCCTTCAATACCATGAATCAAAGAATTTTTCACAAGGTGTAAGAGAGGGTCAGCTAAAGCTTCTAAAATGGCATTATCAATCTCAACACCTTCCCCAGAAACTTCTAAGACAAAATCTTTACTAGCATTTTCTTCATTTTCGTTTTGTCTTAAAAGGCGACTTAGGCGTGCAAAAAGTTGAGCAATAGGTACCATGCGTACACGGCTTACTTGGGTACGCAAAGAACGAGAAAGAGTTTGTAAACTTTCCACCTCAGTATCTAGACCTTGCTTCAGACCAACAATTTGGCGCTGCAACTCACTTATGTCATTAGCCATCTCAGAAATACTACGAGTAAGAATGTTTAAGTCATTGTAGGTATCAAACTCTAAATCAGCAAAACGCTCACTTACTGTTGTTGCTAGTAAACTCTGATCAGGTTTATTTTTATTCTGATTTAATGACTGGGTATCAGTGAGCTGAGGGTTTAGATACTGACTTTCAAACTCTTCAGTTACCCGCTCGAGCCTAACACGGTTACTATCCAAACTACTAGCTATTTCAGCAAACTGAGTCATTTGGTGACTTACACGACCTCTTAAATTAACAAGATTACCTGTTAAGTCTAGTAGCTTGTCTAATTTATCTACGCCTACACGAATAGTGCTCGAGCTTCTCTTCTGCACCTGAGTTTGTGAAGATGTTGAGGAAGATTCTGCTTTTTGGCTTCTCTCTGCAGCTGCCTGTGACACAGATTCAGGTTTTAAAATCTGTGGAGGGTTATCCAATAAATCTTCAAGTGAATTTTGGAAGTTTTCTAAATGTAATTTAAATTCACTCTCACCAACAGCTTGGTCTTCACCTTCAACAACTGACAACATGTCTTTAAGGACTCGAGAACCCTCAAAAAAACTTTGTTGCATTTGCTCATCAAAAGAATTTTGTTCTTCACGTATTATACTAGAAAGATCCTCAAGTGCATGCGCTACTTCTGCTAAAGGCTCGAGTTCAACCATAGCTGCTGCACCTTTAAGAGTGTGAGCAGCTCGGAAGAGCTTCTCACTATTCTCTGGGAAATCTTCTTCAGAATCTCCTAGTACCATTAAAGCTTGGTCAATGCTAGCAACGTGCTCGAGGGCCTCAGGCATAAAGTAGCTTAAGGTCTCTTCTTCTTCTTGCCCATAAATCTTTAATTTTTCAACTAAGGCAAGAAAAGCTGACTGCTCTCCCCTATCACTTTGTGTATCTTGGTCAACCTCGTCTGATTCAGATACTGATACCAAAGGTAATATAGTTGGGTCATCCAACAGCTCAATAAGATTAAGCTTTAAAGCACTTAAAGATGACATAAGGTCAACATCTTCACCCAAAGTAACATCAAGCATTAAACCTAAAGCTTTTGTACCATCATTCAAGGCCTGCTTGACTTTTTCATCAAAAGTCATCCCTTCATCACGGACTCTCACCATAAGCTCTTCTAATGTATGGGAAACATCTCCTAAAGGATTAAGTTCAACCATATAAGCAGCACCTTTAACAGTATGAGCTGCCCTAAAAAGCTCATTGATAGCCTCTTTTTCATCCGTTTCCTGCCCCTCCCTCAAGGCAAACAGGGTGTTTTCAAGGCTCTCCAAGTGCTCCCTAGCCTCAGGCACAAAGTACTCGAGAGTTTCTTGCTCCTTTTGGCCATACAGTTTTAACTCTTCTATAAATGGTAATTGACCAACTTCTTGCGAAGTTTGTTTAGTAGTCTCAAAGTCTGTTTGGCTCAAGGTCTCTTTTAAAAGCTTCGACCCACCTAACCAAGTCATTTGCAAACCAAGATTAGCTTCTTTTCCTTTTTCTGATATGCTTTCAAAAGCAGTGCGCAAGCAGGTAACAGTTTGCTCTAAAAAGCTAAAGAAGCTTTGCCTACCTTCTTTGGCAAAATTTGGCTGCATTTCACTAAAACGCTCAACTAGACTAGCCAAACTTGAAATTTGCTTAAATTGATAAAGTGCTGCCGTTCCCTTTATCTTGTGAAAAACGTTGGCTAACTCTTGCAAGTTTTCAGCACTAAAGTCACTCTGAAGCTCTTGAATCAAGTTCTGAACTTGCGTTAGAGTTTCCCACATTTCTGACAAAAAAGTATCTATTAAATCATTCCGTTGTAAGTTATCTTCTTGGGTTGTGCCTTGCAAAGTTGTTGATGCCATTTTAGGCCGCCTCTTCTATTCTAAAGCGTCCTAAGCGCTCGAGCAAAATCTGAGAGCGGCCTCGCAAACTCTCAGCAAATTTACGGCCTTCCTCAACAACCTCTTGTGACTGCAAGCCTGTTGCACTCATATTTTGTAAACCTTTATTAATAGAATTTAAGCGTTTGGCCTGTTGTGCTATTTGCTCATCTACTTCCTGAGCAAGCTCTGCTGCACGCTGAGCAATCCTACCAATATCCTCTAGTTGTTCACCAGTCTCAGTAGCAAGCTCGTACCCACCTTCCACTTCCCCTTTACCTCCTTGTACTAAATTAGTTACCTCGGTGATGTCTCCTTGCACACCTTGAATAAGTCGAGAGACTTTCTCAGAAAGTTTAGCAGAATCATCAGCAAGCTGAGCCACTTCTGTTGCCACCACAGAAAAGCGTTCACCAGCTTTACCAGCTCCAGCAGCTTCAAGTGAAGCATGCAAAGCCAAAAGACTTACCTGTGAAGAAATATTGTGAATAGCATCGGTAACTTCTGAAATTTCTCTAGAGCGAACATTCAGCTCACCCATACGCGTAGCAATAGTATCTACTTGCTGGCGAATGTTATCCATACCTTCTAGGGTATCTTTTACAGCTTTACCACCTTGTTCTGCTGCAAGCAAAGTATTCTTAGCTGTTTGTGACGATTCACCCACATTTTTACTAACAGTCTGCATACTATTAGCAATTATCTTAAGTCCTTCTGCCAAGCGGTTAGCAGTATCCACCCTAGTTTCATTACTCTTAGCAATCAAAGCAGAGGTGCTAATCATATCATTAGCTCCCTTACCTACATCCACAGCAGTATTTTGAACATCTCCTAACAAAATACCAATTTCTTCAACCATGAGGTTAGTAGCGTCTACAACATTACCCAATGCATCTTCAGTTACTTCCCCACGCTTAGTAAGGTCTCCTTCTGAAACCTCAATCATAACATCAAGAAAACCCATAATATTCTTCTGCAAATCTGCACTGCTTTCTTCAGCTGCTTGGGTACGTTGCTCAATCTCTTGAATTGCTGCTCTCAAGTTAATAATAGCATCATTAAAAGCACCTGCTAAAACACCAATTTCATCATTTGTTGCCACATCAGTCGTTTCAGACAAGTCACCTTGAGAAATCTTTTGTGCCACTCCTGTTAGCTTTGTAAGGGGTGAGATTAACCTTCTGGTAAATATAGCTGTAAATAGTACAATAAGAGCGGTTGTTATTATTCCAAGAATAGCATTCCAAGATGTGATACTGCGTACAACACCAAAAGCTTCACTAGCCTTTTGCCTCATTACTATTGTCCAGCCTAATTTATTAATACCTTCAGCTATCAATGTTGGAAAATCATCTGTTGCACGATCATCGTGGTGATCACTAGCTAAATTTAAACTGGTAAAATTAAAAAATGAATCATCCCCTTGTTCATCTCTGAAAACAGTCGCCCCTTGATTTTCACTCAAGAATTGCTGGAGTAGTTCAGGTTCTAAGTCCTTTGAGGACAACTCAGCACTTTGCTTAGGGTCAGCTATTACAGCAGTATCTTGATTAAGTAGAATAGCGTGACCAGTATCACCAAAACTAAGACTGGAAACGATTTCAAATACAGCATCAACATTTAAAGTTGAACGAATTATCCCTATAATTTCATTATTATTATTTAAAATAGGTAGAGAAATTAGCAAAGCATTAATTCCTGCACTAGCATCAAACTCTGGTTGGGAAACAAAAACTGCTCCTTGGCCATCGTTCCAAGCAGCTTGCCACCAACCTTCATCGGCTTGATAGTAATCTGATAGCTCTGCTGTTGAACCTAAAGTTGCGCCATATACATCCGTAACAAAAACCTCACTGTGTTCAGGAAAAGAGTTAAGGAAAGTATGCAACTCTGCTGCAGTTATGTTTACAGTTGCTTCGCTAGAAATAGTGTCTTGTATAAAGGAGCTATTTTCTGGATCATTTGTTTCTTCTCGCCACTTTTTGTCTAGCTCTTCTACACCAGCAATAATCTCTTCAAATGATCCTAAATAACTGCCATTGCGCTCTATTAAAGCTTGCTCTATCAAACTCGAGAGACTCGCAACTTTTACCTGATTTATTTTGTCAGTGAAGAACCCTGCAATTTGCTCTTCAATGCCCCTAGCAGCCAGAGAGCGCTCCGTTTCCAATTGATTTCTCAAAGAAGAGCGTAACTGTATATTAGTAGCTAAGATAACAAATACAAACCCTGCTACAAGCAAGGGGAAAATTAGTAATAGTAACTTTCGATTAAGGCCTACAAACTTTTTTGTGTCTTTACTTTGGCTAATAGGGGCCAGAGGGCTTTCATTTAAGCCCTCTTTCCTATCGGGAATAATATTATCTTTTTTTCTATTTTCTGGCACGAGGCTACCTCCGAATTAAGAATTCATCTAAAATAATTAAGCCTCTAGGCGGAAACGCTCTAAATTCTGAATAAGAACTTTTGAACTATTTTGCAAATGCTCAGCAGACTCACGACCTTCATTCACAATCTTAAGTGATTCTGTCCCTGCGGTAGCCATATTCTTTAGATTAGTGTTAATAACACTAATACGCTGAACTTGCTCTCGAGTCACATTTGCTATCAAGTCAGCCACTTGCGCTGAACCCTGAGCAGCTTGACCAATTTCCTTAAGCCTTTCCCCTGCTTCATTAGCTACTCTATAACCACCTTCCACCTCACGAATACCATCTTCCACAGTGGTGATAACATCTTGGACTTCCTCTTGAATATTTTTAATGAGTTGTGATACTCGCTGTGAAGATTCAGAGGAGTCACTAGCAAGTTTACGAACCTCGTTTGCTACCACAGCAAAACGTTCGCCTGCTTCACCTGCACCTGCCGCCTCAATAGCAGCGTTTAGAGATAAGAGATTAGTTTGTCTAGAAAGGTCATTAATCGTATCGGCAATTTCTGAAATCTCTAGTGAGCGATCACCTAAAGTTTTGATACGCTTACTAATACTCTGCACCTCACGGCGAATACCTTGCATACCTTTAAGGGTATTTTCCACCGCTTCACCACCCTGCTGAGAGGCTTGTAAAGTTTGCTTTGCCGTTTGAGCTGATTGGTCAGCGTTTTTAGCCATCTGGTTTATAGAATCAGAAACTTTTTGCACTGCTTGGGCAAGCTGATTAGCTCTTGTTACTCGAGCTTTACTATCCTCAGCAATAGTTTCTGTAGTTTTAATCATTTCAGTTGCACTTTGACCAACCCCTTGGGCGGTCTCTTGTACTTCTCTAAGTACATGCCCTATCTCTTCAAGCATGACATTAGTAGCATCAATAACGTTACCTAAAACATCCTCACTGACTTTACCACGTTGGGTTAGGTCACCACTGGCTACATCCATCATTATGTCCAAGAATCCACCAATATTACTTTGTAATTGCTCACGTCTTTGGCGCTCTTCGTCACGCTCTTGCTCAGTTTGCAAAGAGTCGCGCAACTTTACAATAGAGTTGTTAAAAGAAGTAGCCAACAAACCAATTTCATCATTACTATTAATTTGTACAGTTTCAGAAAGGTCCCCTTGGCCTACTTTTCTAACTACCTCCACCATTTTGGCAACAGGGTTAGTAATTCCTCTTACAAACTGTAGTGTGGCTATTATAATTATAAAAGCAGCAATCGCTAAAAATCCTAAGCTAAGCCTTAAGAAAGTACTCCTCAAACTATTAACAGGAGCCAAAACCTCACTCTGACCCATTTCTGCCATTAGAGCCCAATTGAGTCCTGAAATATCTAGAGGGGTAAAAGCAGAGTATACATTTAAACCACGGTAATCAGGGAAAAGCCCCTGACCAATTTCACCTGCCAAGGCACTGCGTACCCCAGAAGTTTCAATAGGCTGACGCCCTGAAACTGTGCTGTGAGCGACTATACTATTTTTTACCTCTTCAGAAACACCTACATTAGTAATAGAATTCAAGTACCCGGGCAAATCCTCTACAAAGAAGCGGGAGTTAGAGCGAAGAGTATAATCAAAACCTGCTAATCTTGAAGGACCTACCAAATAAGTCTCACCTGTTTCACCAAGGCCAAAGTTAATCCACTCATTGTTATTGGTCATGATGGCATCTAAGCGTTCTGAAGGTACTTGGAAAATAAGCACGCCTACTAACTCGCCATCAGCAAATTCTCCACTTTCAACTGAAACATCAAACTCTTGGGCCTTCTTTGTGGTTTCAAAAATAGGGGTAGCTACAAACATCTCATTAGAGTTATAAGAGGGCGGATAAAAATCAGCATCTGCAAAGTAAGCTACAGGCTCTTGGCTGGCTACAGCTAGGCGGAAAGCCTCACCAATAGGTGTGTTGGCATAAGGACCATCAACTAAAGAGGTAGCAAAGTCAATCTCTTTCTCAACAGAATAGATAATGTGACCATTTTCAGGCTCAACTAAGAATATATCATAATACCCAAAGGTCTCTTTAAATCTCTCAAAAGCGTTATGGTGTACATAGTGCACTTCGCTGTAGCTCGAGCCATCGGCAGCAGCCTCCAAGTCATCTTTATCTCCTAGAGGATAAGGGTTATCTACAATATACTGGTGCTGCAAGGCAAAAGTAGTATCATTAAGTGCTAAAAGAGGGGTAGTATCAATACTTGTCTCACTATTTATCCTTTGAAACTCATTAAGATACTCGCTGTTGTAATAACCTGCAACTGCTTCTTTTTGCTGGGCTATCTCTTCAAAGCTTAAAGGACTACCTGAGTTGGCTTCAAAAATAAAGTTGCCAAACCCAACCGCAAAATGCTTCATTGTTTCAATTGTTTCAGCTGTAGCTGCTAGATTAACAATTTGTGCAGCAAAAAGATCAAAAGCTTCCTCAATTTGAGCCTTTTTAGCATCACGAACAGAAACAAGCTGTTGCTGAGTAGCCCCCACTATAGCTTCTTCTGAACTTCTTTGCGAGATTAACCCTAGCACTGAAATAGCAATAATCAGAGGTATAAGCGCTGTTAACAAAGCACCTATAAGCAACTTTCTACTAAGACTACCTGTGGCTTCTCCATGTGGTGTTGGCGCTGACAGCACTACCGTATTTTTTGGATTTGCTAGCCTTTTGGGCCTACTTCCCCTTCCCTCAAGTTTTTCTACTCCTTCAACTGTTCCCTGCGCCTTCTCAAATTCCTCTAGACTGCTAAATTCTTCTACTCCTTGGGCTTTCTCAAATTCTTCTATACTACTAAACTCTTCTACTCCTTCTGAGCTTTCCGATTCGTCTACTAATAATAACTCTTTCAGGTCTTGATTGGCCATTTGGCATACCTTTCTTTAGTTGGCATTGGATAAGCAGCAGCGCCAAAGTTTTTGTGAATGTTTCTGGAGTAATTAGTGCCTACTAATAGCCCCTAGCTACTAATTTGGATTCCAATAAAAATTCACAAATTTACGCTTAGATGCTTGGTTTGAAATTAAGTACTCCACTTCACTATTTTTACTATTACCTAGCCTAGAAATAAAATTATCCTAGGAACTAGAAAGGGCTTTATTAACTGCCTTTAACATATCTTCTTCATTAAAAGGCTTAGTAACGTAATCTATAGCTCCTAAACGCATTCCCCAACGAACATCGGTTTCTTCACTTTTAGTGCTCATAAGTATAACCGGGATATCTTTAAGTTTTGCATTACGTTTTAAAGAGCGCAAAACATCATAACCATTGCGGTCTGGCATAACAATATCTGAAATCACCAAGTTAGGTGGATCAGACTCAATCTTATTCTCCAAGTCCTTACTATCATTATAAGAAGTCACAGTATGATTGGCTTTTTCTAAAACAGGAACCAGCATAGCAATTGAAGCTTGCGAATCATCTATAACAACAATTTTGGCCATAAAATACTCTCCATATCTAAGAAATTCTAAAAGACGAAAACTGACTAAGATATGACAGTCATATCTAAAGTCTTGACATATGACTCAAAGTTAAACAAAGGCACCTTTTCCTCTTGGTGAAAAAAGTATCCAAGATAAGGAACTTGCTCACTTGGATTAGACCTTTCAACTTCCACATCCTCAAGACCAACCACAGAATCTACAGCTAAAGCTAGCATTCTATCTTGGTGCTCCATAATAAGAGCCTGTTCAAAATTAGTTTTTTCTGTGCTTAAATAAGCACTTATATCAAAAAGAGGCACAATATCTCTTCTAGCAGCAATAAGTCCTAAAAGAGTACTCGAAACTCTGGGTACATGAGTAACATCCCCAATAAAGACAACTTCGCGAAGGAAGGCTTCATCGACAGCAAAAGTCCTACCTAGATTGAATAAACAAACTCTCTTTGTTTCCCAAATGCTTTCTGTTAAGTCAGTACTTTCCATATTTATAGTTAAAATTATGCCAGCTAAAATTTATATGCAAAGACCACTAGTTCACTCCATTGACAAAGTGAAATAATCCATTTAACCTTTTTAATGAAATTTGCTTAATTCTTATCATAACTTTGGCGAAGAGTACAACAAGGCTGTTAGGTAAGTAACAGTGGAATCAGACGGACATAAGCACTTGTAAGAAAAATAAATCGCCCATGCGCAATTAGGGCAGATTTAAAACCTTATAAGGCTAAGAGTGGTTGAGAATCTATTCCTACAGCAATCATTTCCGAATAGGTACAAATCCAGCAGATATATTAGAATTCACATTCATTATATTAATATAGGAACTTAACACTCATACACACAGTCTAATTGACAGTGTTGTCAGGCCATGATATCCTCAGCCTTGTCTCACACAAATAGTTATGTGAGATTGTTGTAATTATGTGAGATGTTCTGGTGCTGTAGCCAAGTGGTAAGGCAGAGGTCTGCAAAACCTTTATTCGTCGGTTCGATTCCGACCAGCACCTCCACTATAGGCGCGTAGCTCAGTGGAAGAGCGCTGTCTTGACACGGCAGAGGTCGGCAGTTCAATTCTGCCCGCGCCTACCAAACTACCAAAATTTTTAATTTGTTTCAGAAGAGGCTGTTTTTTTATTTAGCTCTAGGGCTCGAGCTTTATACTGAGAAACTTTTTCAGTTATTTTCTCTTGAATATTATCAATGCGCCCTTCTAACCTTTTTTGTGTGTCATCTAGTTGACGACGCAAACGAATTATTTCTTCTACACCTGCCAAATTAACACCTAGTTCTTGTGTTAAGCGGCGAATCTCCTGCAGATGTTCAATATCGCGTTGAGAATAAAGGCGAGTTTTCCCTGAGCTACGACTAGGCTCAATTAAACCTTTACGTTCATAAAGGCGCAAGGTCTGTGGGTGCATATCTACAAGTTCTGCTGCTACACTAATAACATAAAGAGGCCTATCTTTATCCCCAGACTCTACCTCTTTTACTTCAGCATTATCTTGTCTCTCTTGCTGTTTGGGCATAAAGCCTCCTCAATATTTAAACTTATCTTTTGTACTACGCCACAGGCCTTGCCAAATTCTGATTCTAGTGGTAATTAGTAAATCACCACCTGCTAATCCTCCACCTGTAATACGAACTCGCTGACCATCTTGAAGACCAGCAGGTAAATCTAACTTAAGCCCTAATAGTTTACTTTTTAAACCATACTTAGCTTCAAGAGGTGTAATAGTTAAATTTGTATGCAAATCCTTACCATCAACTCTCACTCCTTTAGGAAATTTAACATTAAGAGTAACATAAAGATCACCCGGAGGATTCCCCATTCCCCCTTGTCCTTGCAAGCGCAACTTTTGTCCGTCAGACACACCAGCAGGTACAGAAACATCTATGCGTTTCTTACTTTTTGGCACACGCAAACGCTTTATTATTCCATATCTTGCCTCATTTAAACTTATTTGTAAAGCAGTAGAATAATCTTCGCCAGCCACAAAACCTTGCTGACGCATAAAGTCTGTAGCTAAATTATTAATACCTTTTAAGAGTGCACTAAAAATAGCATTACCTAAGTAAGATGAGCGAGGGGAAGGTTTTGAAATATTAGCTTTCTCAAAAATATCTCGCAAATCAAATTGTACATATGGATCACTAGCATTATTAGGCTCTTGATCATTAAATTGCCTTTTAGACTTGATGTCTCGTATAGAAGCATATGCTTCATTTACTTCTTTAAAACGCTGTTCAGCATACTCATCATTTGGATTACGATCAGGGTGATATTTCATCGCCAATTTGCGATAGGCAGTTTTAATTTCCTCTGTACTAGCTAAAGAACTAACTCCTAGTACCTTATAAGGATTAGGTAGAGTACTAGCCACAAGCCTATTTTATATTATTTGAGTGTGAGAGTGTCAAATTTTGACTTTTTTCCAAATGTGTAGCATTTCCAATCTAATTTGTTCAGAAAATACAAATATGCTTTAATAGCTATCTTGTGAAATCATATTTGAAATATGTTTTGTTTTTAATGCTTGTTTTTACATTGATTAGTTGCCGCAGTGAAACAAAAAACCGCTTAAGACGTCAAATTCAAGACTTTACTGGAGGGGAAATGCACATTACTCTTTATTCATTTGATGGCACAGTCATATTTGAAGGTGAGATTAATGGTAAAGTAACTCGAGCTGACACAAATGGCTCAGGTGAATATATCTTTTGGTATGACAGCAAAGGAAAGTATCATCAAACTAACTTGCCCTATTTACTAACTTCTAAATAACATTAGAGTGCAAGGTTGAATGAGTAGGGGCAGGTTTGAAACCTGCCCCTACAAAAGTTACTCTTTACCCCTAAACCTTTGATGTGCTAAACTGCTCAGGTTTGCTGATTAATTGTTAATAGCATTTTACTCATAATAATTTAAAAGGATAAATTATGAAAACCTATTTCCCCAAAAACCCACAAAACAACTGGGTATTAGTTGACGCTGAAAATCAAAGAGTTGGAAGACTTGCTACCCAAATAGCTCGAGTTTTACGTGGCAAACACAAAGTTGATTTTACCCCAAATCAGCTCTGTGGTGACTTTGTAATAGTTATTAATGCTGGTAAAGTTAGTTTTACTGGTGACAAGCTAAACCAAAAAGTTTATACACGCTATAGTGGCTATCAGGGAGGATTAAAACAAATTCCAGCTAAAGACATGTTAGCAAAACACCCTGAGCGTGTAATCAAGCATGCAGTATGGGGAATGTTACCTAAAAATCGCCTTGGGCGCAAAATAATTCGCAGGCTTAAAATTTATGATGGAGATGCACATCCACATAGTGCTCAAAAACCAGAGGAGATTAAGTTTTAATGGAACAATATTATGGAACTGGTCGTCGCAAAACCGCTGTAGCACGAGTTTTTTTACGTCCCGGTCAAGGTCACTATACTGTAAATGGCCAAGACTTTCAAAAATACTTTCTTGGCATTTTAGCAGGAGTTCAAGCGCTCGAGCCACTTAAAGTTACAAGTACAGCAGGTCGCTACGATGCCTATATTACTGTAAAAGGCGGTGGTCCTAGTGGTCAGGCAGATGCTATTAAGCTTGGGGTTGCTCGAGCACTCTTACGAGTCAATCCCGATTTCCGTAGCAAGCTTAAAGAAGGTGGCTACTTAACCCGTGACGCCCGAATTGTAGAACGCAAGAAATATGGCTTACGTAAAGCCCGTCGTGCGCCACAATACAGCAAACGTTAAACCAACCTTATCAAATGTGAATACCTCTAGCTCTCAGTCCGCTTAAATGTATTTCTAATTGAAAGCTACCAGAGAAAATCTCCAGACACACAAATTGACATATCTGATTACTTCCAAGCTGTTTATACAATGCCATCTTACGAATGAAAACACCTGTCATCAAGCACATGCTGTAGGGGTTTAAGATTTTAAACCCCTACAATTGATGCCCATAAAACCTGTGGGCAGGATCTTGATGAGCTTGAGAGCATATTCGAATTTCTTCCACACTCTTGAGCGAACCAAGGACTCTAGCATCATTAATGTTTAGAGTTAGTCAGTAGCTAGCATAGTGAAACTCTACGGACTACTAATCATCGGCTTTTAACTTCTGTTACACAAAAATAATCTCAACACAAACAATCAAGTTAACACATGAGTTATCTTCAAGCAGCAGTACTAGGTATAGTACAAGGCTTAACAGAATTCTTACCCATATCAAGCACAGGACATCTAGTTTTAGCTAACTATTATTTTGGTTGGGGGAACAGCTTACCACTTTATATAGACATTGCTACCAATACCGGCACATTTTTAGCAGTGTTAGCAATGCTTTATAAGGACATTTGGCAAGTCTTTACAGGCTTCATATTAGGTTTGCGCTCAGCCAAAGGTCGCAAATCTGAAGGTTGGCACTTAACAACTTTAATTATTATAGGTACAGTACCTACTGTTTTCATTGGTCTAGGTTTAAAGAGAATCTTCGAAGTACTTAATCAACCACTTTATGTATCTCTTGCTCTTATAGCAACAGGACTTATCTTATGGTTTGCTCCTAAATCAGGCTTTAAGTCAAGAGCAAAGGACTTAACTATTATAGATGCACTAATTACTGGTACTATTCAAGGTTTAGCAGTAATTCCGGGCATATCACGTTCAGGCAGTACTATTGCCACTTTACTGTGGCGCAATGCCTCTGCTAGTCTTGCCCCCAAATTTTCTTTTCTTCTATATGTAGTAGCTTCTTTAGGGGTGACTCTTCTAGGGGTAAAAGAATTTAAAGAGGTGGAACTCGAGCTTATACCCCTCCTTATAATGGTGGCAACATCATTCGTTACTGGCTATTTGGCCCTTTTGTGGCTCTTTTCTTTACTGCGCCGAGGCAAATTTCGTTGGTTTGCACCCTATCTTTGGATCATAGCAGTAGTAACATTAATCAATCTTATCGTGTAACGGTAGTAAAAGAAGATAAGAAGCAAGTTTCTTGGAATAAAATCTTCAAAATCAAACTTTGGTTAACACCTTTAATCTATGGTCTAGACAAACTCTTTCCATCAAGGACCTCAACCATCATTCTTTATCGAACAAAGATAAAATCACCTTCAAATTCTTTTATACCTTTCTCAAAGTACTCAAAATCGCCTTGATATTTTAGCTGTGTTGCACTACCATATAATTTAAATACTTGCGATTTAAATATATTAATAGCCACACACTCTCCCATACTCTTCTCTTCACCATAATGGCAACGCATAATAATTTCGCTCTCTACATCTAGATTGTTCAAAGTACCCAAATAATTTCCTGATTCATCAATAACAATATCTAAAGTATAGGGTGAAACAGCGTTTTGACTACTTATAGTACCTTGATAAAAACCTTCAAACTTTGTAGAGTTACTATTCAAAGTACATGAGGAAATTATTAAACTCAGTAGGGGAAACAATCTAACTAATACTCTCATTAAAAGTGCTCCTAGAAAAGTCTTCTCACAACACACCCTCATATGTTGATAGCAAAACTATAGGCTACTGCCATTAATCAATTCTTAATATTTCATTACCTTAATGGCTCGCTTATCCAGCACTCATCAAAACATAACTCTTTTACAGAACACTGTTACCGTAATTGTATTTTTCTTAAAAAATAATCACTTTGCAAATTATGTTTATTTAACTAATATTACAGTGCAAAATTGCCAAAAATATATTTTATGTGTGTGGTGAAGGCACAACGCATCGTACCCCTACAGGAATGTTGGGAAATACTCTTATGGAGATACGTCACTTTCTTCAACCCAAACATCATCTAAATCATCACTAAACTCTTCAAGTAAAACATCATCAACACTATCACCCTCTGTCTTAATTAGCTGTATTTGCTGAGACAGTTTTTTCTCAATTTCCGCTAGTAAATTAGGAGAAAGAGATACACCTCTATCATTGTTGCTTGAATTACTATTTTCTTGAGCTACTGTCTTTTTTTGCTCCTCTAAATGTATATCTGGAATAGGTCCTGAGAAACGCTCTACTCTACCCTCAAACTCCTTAAGTAGAGCTTGAAATTGTTCAATAAAAATTTGTCGCACCTGATCTAAGCCAAGAACATCATCTTGCAAAGTTTTAAGTTGCTTTACCTCTTTTTCACGGAATTTTTCTATATCCTGAACAGTTTCTTGGCGAGCCTTTTTTACCTCAATTTCAACCTGTCTTTTCAAGTTCTCAATTATACGTCCCGTTCGGCGTTTTTGCACTTCAGCCTCACGCAAAGCCTGTTTTTTAACTAATTCGGCTTCCTGCAAAGCTCTTTCTTTAATAGCATTTGTCTCTCTTTTAATTTCTTCTCGTTCAGATTTGGCCTCAAGTAATAGAATTTCTCGCTCAGATTCAGCTTCTTTGAGCAACTCATCAATTTGACTTAGGGCTTCTTTTTCCCTTTCAGAAGCGCCTTTTATAATATCAGCACTTTTCGCTCTAGCTTCACGCAAAATTAGTTCTGACTCACGTTCAGCTTGCGCTTTAGTCTCACTACTAATTCGCTCGGCTAAAATTGCTGCTTTCTTAAGCTCGAGCTCAGAAACCTGTAAATCTTTAATCTTTTCATCACGTTCAACAAGCTGTATCCGTAATTCTCTAACCTCTTCAACTTTTTGCTCGAGCATTTCCGAAACACTTATTAAAAAGTCACGTACTTGTGTTTTGTTGTAACCATTAATTGACTGCTTAAAATCTTGGTGTTTTATATCAAGAGGGCTTAATTTCATTTAGTTCCTCAGATTCAATCCTCAAAAAGTGCTGAACCAACACGTATATAAGTTGCACCCTCTTCTATAGCCACCTCAAAATCATTGCTCATACCCATAGACAACTCTTTCAATGCCAGTTTATCACAAAGTTGTTTTAGTTTTCGAAAAGTTTTTCTAACAAGCATAAGATCCTCATTATAAGGGGCCATTGTCATCAGTCCATAAACTTCAAGGCAACTAAGAGATTTTGCATAGTCAACCAAATCTTCAGCCTCTTCAAAAGGGGCACCCTGCTTACTGCTCTCCCCCACTACATTAACTTCAACAAAAACCTTAAAGCTATGCTTAAGCTTAAGTCCTTGTCTTTGCATTTCATCTGCCAAGCGGGTGTTACTTAAAGAATGAATAGCATAAAAATCCCTGCAATATTTAACCTTGTTAGTTTGCAAGTTGCCTATCATGTGCCACTGTATATCAGATAGTTGCTCCTTTTTCTTACGCCATTCCTGCACACGATTTTCACCCAAAATTCTATGACCAAAGCGTAAAATTTTGTCTTCTATTTCATTAACACTATGATTCTTAGTAACTGCTACCAAAGTTACTTCACTAGGATCACGCCCTACACGTTTGCAAGCATCATATATGCGTTTTTGTACTCTCTCAAAAGACATTAATTTTTTCTAAGTGTCTACTTAAGAGTATCTGCTGAGCGCAAAAACGTAAACTCTATCAAGATTTATCACCTTATATTATTTTAATCTAGGCAAAACAGCCTTCACTAACTTGCTAAATTTTTCTCCACTGTGCTTAGCAGCTTCTATTACTTCATCACCTGTAGCATGCTTCTCTCCATCAGGTAAAGCCATATCTGTTATAACAGAAAGTCCTATTACTCGCATATTTTGATGCCTAGCTACAGCTACTTCGTGAACACTAGACATACCAATTACATCTGCTCCCCAAGCACGAAACATTTTTAGCTCTGCTCGAGTAGCATAAGTAGGCCCACTAATAGCTAGGTAAACTCCCTCAGAAAGTTGTATGTTCCCAGCTTTTGCTGCCTCTCTAGCAATCTCAATATACTGGGTATCATAACAATCAAACATAACCGGAAAACGTGGCCCAAAACGCTCATCATTAGGTCCCATTAAAGCATTGTTAGCAGTAAAGTTAATAAAGTCAAGATGTAGCATAAGATTGCCTGCTTGCCAAGAAGGGTTTAAGCCTCCACAAGCATTACTCACCACTAAACTTTTAGCTCCCAAAGCATGCATAACTCTTACTGGAAAGGCAACCTCTGCAGCACTAATTCCTTCATAGAGATGCATACGACCTTTCATAGCAACAACATTACAGCCTGCTAACTCACCTAAAATAAGTTCTCCCTCGTGTCCGGGAGCAGTAGAGGGAAAGAAATGAGGAATTTCCTTATAGGACAAGCTTGCTTTTATTACAATTTCATCTGCTAGAGGACCCAAACCAGAACCTAGAATAATAGCAAGAGAAGGCTTGAAACCACCTTTACTATTTATGTAATCAAAAGCCTCTTGAACTTGATTATAGAGAAGCATAAAACTTTTTTATTATTGGCCTAACTAACCTAATTATCCTTTAAAGCCTATATCCTTATGTGCGCCATCACAGAAAGGTTTATTTTGTGACGCACCACAACGGCACAAAGCAACTTTTTCCCCATAAACTCTACTACTATTATCAGCACTACGCAAAACAAAATCACCTTTAAAAATTAATGGCCCATTAGCACTGGGAGTAATTTCTAATTTACCTAAGGTATTCATAGCTTTAGTTCCTAAATTACTCTCCCCTATTTTGCCCTCATCTTTAAACTCTGCTTTAGCATGGCTACCATCACAGAAAGGCTTATTTTCTGACTGACCGCAACGACACAAAGCTAAACGTATTTCTTCAGCTATTACATTACCTTCAACATCAGAAAGTTTTATGTCTCCACGTAGATGAAGAGCACCATTAGGATGTGGACTAATGCTATTAAGTTCAGGCGCTTCTTGAGGAGCCCCATCTAAACGCTCGTATTTTAATGCACTTGAAGGACAACGTTCTATTACATCAACTAGTTGCTCAACGCCTGCCCCATCAGGAGTTATCCATGTTTCTTTGCTAAAAACACCTCTTAACCCACTACCTCCACATTCTCCAGCATGCATGCAAAGTGAAGATGTATAGGTAACTTTAATATTTTTACCTTCATAAGTTTGAGTATCTGTTTCTGACATAGTGATTATAGTAACATAAAAAGATTCACAAATACTTATGTTTAGGTGCTTATATCACAGGGCCATTGCTCGCTAATAAGATGATAAGCTTTTATGTATCTTTTAGAAATCAATTACTAATTATAGACTTCCATAGGTGGACATGAACAAACAAAATTCCTATCACCATAAACGTTATCAACACGGTTTACTGCAGGCCAGAATTTAAATTGCTGGGCTTCTTTTGATGGACATACTGCTTGTTTACGACTGTAAAGTCGTTGCCAATCATTATTTACAATATCAGCTAAGGTGTGGGGGGCATTATGCAAAGCGCTATCCTCGAGCTCAATCTCACCAAGTTCAATAGCAGCAATCTCTTGATGAATACTGATTAGCGCATCACAAAAACGGTCAAGCTCAGCTTTTGATTCACTCTCAGTAGGCTCAATCATTAGTGTCCCGGGTACAGGCCAAGATATAGTTGGTGCATGAAAACCATAATCCATGAGTCTTTTGGCAACATCTTCTTCTGTAATACCAGCTTTTTCTCTTATAGGGCGCAAATCTATAATACATTCGTGAGCAACACGATCATTGCGACCACAATATAAGACATCGTAGTGTTCCCTAAGCCTTTTAACCATATAGTTAGCATTCAAAATAGCAACTTGTGTAGCCCTTTTAAGTCCTTTATCACCCATCAATTGAATAAACGCCCAAGAGATAGTTAAAATCAAGGCACTACCAAAAGGTGCTGCAGCAACAGCACTATTTTTTGCTACACCCTCAATAGGGCTTACCACATGATTAGGTAAAAAAGGCTCGAGATGAGCCTTAACTCCAATTGGTCCCATACCGGGGCCTCCGCCCCCATGAGGAATACAAAAGGTTTTATGGAGGTTTAAGTGTGACACATCAGAGCCAATCAAGGCAGGTTTAGTTATGCCCACTTGAGCATTTAGATTGGCTCCATCCATATAAACCTGTCCACCATAAGCATGTATTAGATCACAAACCTCTTTAATAGTTTCTTCAAAAACCCCGTGAGTACTTGGATAAGTTATCATTAAACAGCAAAGGTTAGCGGCATGAGTTTTGGCTTTGGCCTTTAAATCCTCAAAGTCAATATTGCCTTCCTTATCAGTTTTAATAACCACTATTTTAAGGCCCATCATATTAGCACTAGCTGGATTAGTGCCGTGGGCTGAACTAGGAATTAAACAAATATTACGGTGTCCCTCACCTATATGTTGATAATAACGGCGAATAACCAATAAGCCCGCATACTCACCCTGTGCACCAGAGTTAGGTTGCATAGAAAAGGCAACATAACCTGTTATTTTTATTAGCATTTGCTCGAGCCCGGCAATAAGCTCGAGATAACCTTGAGCTTGTTCTCTAGGCACAAAAGGATGAATATTAGCAAATTCAGGCCAAGTAATAGGCAGCATTTCGGTAGTGGCGTTTAGTTTCATAGTACAAGAACCCAAAGGAATCATGCCGTGAGTGAGCGAGTAGTCTTTGTTTTCTAAGCGTTTTAGGTAGCGAAGCATACTAGTTTCACTTTGATAGCTGTTAAATACTGGGTACGTAAGAAACTTACTAGTTCGATTAAGACCTTCAGGAATCACATTTTCATTTCTTGCTGCTAAATCAAGTGGTTCAACATCTAGGCCATGATTATCCCCTACAAAAATATGCCATAACAATAAAATATCCTCTGCAGCAGTAGTTTCATCTAAGCTAATGCCAAGCTTGTCATCATCAATCAACCTTAGATTGCATTGCTTTTCAAGAGCCCTATGGTAAATCTCTGATTGTCTACCATTAACCTTTACAGTAATGGTATCAAACCAACTACTGTGCAAAAGTTCTAGGCCTTTTTGCTTTAATCCTTTAGCCAAAATACTTGCCAAACGATGTACTCGACTAGCTATGGTCTTTAGCCCTTTAGGACCATGATAAACAGCATAGAAACCAGCAACTTCTGCTAACAGTGCCTGAGCAGTACAAATGTTTGAAGTAGCTTTTTCACGGCGAATGTGCTGTTCTCTTGTTTGCAAAGCCATACGCAGGGCCATGTTGCCACGGCTGTCTACTGAGATGCCAATAACTCGACCGGGTGTTAAACGCTTATAAACATCCCTAGTAGCAAAAAAAGCAGCATGTGGGCCACCAAAACCCATGGGCACACCAAAGCGCTGAGAACTACCAATAACTACATCTGCACCCATTTCACCCGGAGGTTTAAGTAAACAAAGACTCAATAGATCGCTAGCAACTACTACCAAAGCTCCCTGTTCATGGACCTCTTTAATAGTAGGCGCTATATCCCAAAGCTCACCTGTGGTACTAGGGTACTGAATTAGTACACCAAAAGCATCAGGTAAAATAAGTTTGGGGTCACCAGTTACAATCTCAAAGCCCAAGTACTCAGCTCTAGTCTTAATCACATCAAGAGTTTGAGGATGAACATCATTAGCAACAAAAAAACTCTTACTTTCCTGCTTGTTTTTATTGGCTTGCCTTAACATAGCCATAGCTTCAGCTGCAGCTGTGGCTTCATCAAGTAGTGAAGCGTTAGCAAAATCAAGGCCACTTAGGTCCATAACCATCTGTTGAAAATTTAAAAGTGCTTCTAGACGACCTTGAGAGATTTCCGCTTGATAAGGAGTATAGGCAGTGTACCAGCCGGGGTTTTCTAGTACATTGCGCAAAATAACATTTGGCGTGCTAGTGTCATGGTAACCCATACCAATAAATGTCTTTAAAACCTTGTTTTTCTGGGCAATTATTTTTAAGTGTTTTAGTACTTCTTGTTCAGACTTACCATTGCCAAGATTAAGGCTGTCCTCACAATGAATAGACTCAGGCAGGGTACTATCAATCAGTTCATCAAGTGATTCTAGCGCTAGCTCATTAAGCATAGCCTTTATTTCGTTTTCACTAGGACCTATATGGCGGTGTATAAAATCGTCTTTTTGCTCGAGTTCTTCCAATAAACCCTCAGTCACACTTAACCTTCAGCTTCAACAGATTCTTTATAGCCTTCAGCGCTAAGGAGCTTATCTATCTGAGTAGGGTCACTCATCTTCATTTTAATGATCCAGCCGTTTTCAAATGGGGATTCATTAACAAGTTCTGGAGTTTGCTCGAGCGAGTCATTAACTCCAATCACCTCACCACTTACAGGTGCATAAAGGTCTGAAGCAGCTTTGACTGATTCAATTACACCAAAGACATCACTTGCACTAAGTTCACGACCAATCTCTGGCAACTCAATGAAAACGACGTCACCAAGCTCATCTTGAGCATGTTCAGTAATACCAATAGTAACAGTACCATCACCATTGTCCCTTAACCATTCATGACTGTGGGCATATTTTAAATTATCAGGAGCATTCATTTGTATCTCTCTTTCTAATAAGGTTTAGCCTTTCACAATAATTCTATCTGTTTGGAGAGGTTAATAGTGTGAAAGCAATTCCACTTCCACCCCTTTATAGCCATCAATTTCTTTTTTATTACGCATAAGACTTATTCTATTTTTTGTAGCTTCCCATTAGAAGTATTTGAAGAAATGAGAGTTTTCCTCTTCCCTACTACCTGAATCTCAATTCCCTGGAACTCTTTAGGCAAAGGGGGCAACTTCCAAATCAAGGCACCGTTTTATAGAGGCTTTATAAGTTCAAAAATAATTCCTTCTTTTCCCCTAATAATCAACTTGAAAAGGGTGCCATCATCTATCAGAGCACCTAGCACCTGATTCATCAATTATAGGTTCAAGCTTGAGCAACAACATTGAGATCAAGTGGCGTTATAGGTGATCTGGGTTCTCTTATAAAAATACCCTCAAAATTTTATCTCCTACAGTTAGTTTATAAGGTGTTTTTCCAGCTCGAGCAAAATATCATCAACTGGATGAGTTTCCCTCCTGACTATACCCATGGGTGGAACTTTTGCTCTGTGTTCTGTAACAACTCCCGATGACTTGCTTATAAATAGGGGCAAGTAGCCTATATTTAAAAAGTTTAGCCAGCTATCTGCGCCTAACCTAACAGCTATTAGGCTGGTAAAAATTTTAGCTGAAAGTCCCCACCGACGTCTTTAGCAGGACGGGAAATAACCCAACTCTTGCAATGAGGAATTGTTGGAATTCCTTCACGAACAATAGAACGCCAGATTTTTGCAGCAAGGTCACTTGTTTCTGGGCTCGAGCCCCTGCTTAAGTTCTTTAGAGTAGTGGTATTCATCCTAAGCATTAGGTTACAGTTCTTATAGCTAAGTCTAAAGATAAAAATTATCATTCGTACTACAGCACAATGTTGCTAAAAAGCAGGCCTAAGCTCATAAAGAAAATCATTTAGGTTGGACCTAATAATGCCCACAAAAACCTTACCCTTTACTTGCTGTAAAGGTAAAAATCCCTATAAGACTTTGCTGTACTTTTAGAATCTACTAAAAAGGTTTTATGTTTTTGCAATTCATCATTAGCTCTTAAAAAAGCATCTACAACTTTAGCATCAAAAGATATATTTTTCTCTTCTAACAAAAATTTAATGGCTTGTTCTTGAGACCAAGGTTGTTGATAGGGACGTTTATGAGTTAGAGCATCATAAGTATCTGCTACAGCAACAATACGTCCCTCAATAGGAATATTTTCTCCTTGAAGATTGTTAGGATAACCGTTGCCATTCCAACATTCATGATGGGTTAGAGCAATAGTTTCTGCCATTCTAAGTAATGGAGAGTCGCTTCCTGACAAAATCTCTGCACCCACAGTTGTATGTGTACGCATAATTGTCCATTCCTCTGCTACTAATTTACCTGGTTTGAGCAAAATCTTCTCAGGTATACTAATTTTACCAATATCATGTAGTCTTGCAGCACGTAGAATTAAGTTTGCAAAAGAACTTGGTAATCCTAGTTGTAACGCCGTAAAATAGCTAATTTGTCCTACTCGAAAAGTATGTTGTTCAGAATCATCGTCATGGTACTCTGCGGCCTTAGCCAAACGTGATAAAATTTCTAAGTTAGCATCTTCAAGAGCCTGATTGCTTTTTGCCAACGCCTTGTTAATAAGGGCAAGCTCATGTGTACGCTTTTGTACGGCTTCTTCCAAAATCATGTTGTAATTCTGTTGTTTTTTGTGTAAAAAGCGTGTGTGTAGTAAATTTTGTGCACGTTTTATCACTTCAATTTTGTCAAAAGGCTTATTAAGAAAATCCATAGCTCCTTCACTTAGTGCGCGATACCTAACCTCTGGATCTGCACTAGCAGTCAAAACAATGATTGGTAAATAACTATTTGTAGGTAACACTTGTTTGAGTTCGTCCATAACTTCAAAACCATCTAGATAGGGCATTGTTAAGTCTAGCAAAATCAGATCAGGTTCTTGCTGTTTTATTAAAGGTGTGACTTGGCGTGGATCAGTTGTGCTAGATATCTTTTTTATACCAGTATGCTTCAGCAAGTTTTCTAGAATGACTACATTTGCCTTTTTATCATCAACAATTAGAATGTGTGCTTGAGTAAAATCTTGTTGCATAATTTAATTCCTTCATTATTGAAACTGTAAAGTAGCCTTTCCAGAAAAGGGTTATTGAACATAACCAAAAACCAATAGAAGTAGTTTAAGTTATTGAATATGACTAATATATTACAAATCGTTAGATAAATTAGATGAAATATTATTTAAATTAAATAAATTATTACTAAAATACAAACTATCTGGAATCAGTAATATTATGAAGGTACAGCAAGTAGATTAAGAATGGAGCTTAACTTGTTTCTAAGAAAAATCTAGAGTGTAATATTCTGTCAGAAAAGGCTTGAGTGCTTGCTTTCTGTGAATTGTAATGCAGAGTGCTCAAGGCACGTATACTCAAACACAGCTTGATAACAAGTTAATTGGAGATATGTAAAGTACTTATTCTAACGACTTTTTAATATTAGATAACTTAAAGTGATTATTTTATCACATAAAATATATAACAATCTAACGAATAGGTATTGTCGCTTTGTTTTGAGCAAGAGGAATTTCTATCTAAACTAATTCTTGACTAACAAAGGACTCTGGAATGGGAAGGTGCGTTTGCCCAAACTTTGAGGTATTCCTGATATGTATTCAATAGGAAGTTGTGAAAGGTATTATTATGTATTATAAACGAGTTGCCACATTAACAAAACATTTGTCATATGAAGAAATAAGAATTTACAGTGTTTGTAAAGAGGCTCTAACCTTTGAGGAAATGGTTAGCAAAACAAAGTTAAAGCAGTCTCAAATTATGAACATATAGCCATTTCTATATAAAATGATGTGTATAGCCACACAAGTTAAACCAACCTTTGAGATCCTTTAAGGTAATACTAATAGTAGCTATCTTTACAGCAGCTGACAAACTTTTCAAACACTTGCCACCTAGCTTCCTTAAAATATCTTTGATCTTTGAAAAACTATTCTCTATAGGCGATAAATCTGGTGAATATGTTGGCAAGTACATTAGCTTTGCTCCTCTAGCTTCTATATCTTCTCTTACCTTTGCTCCCAAATGCACCTTGCTATTATCCATCATCACTATTTGTCCTTCACTCAAACTTGGAGCTAAACACTCCTTTATGTAAGTCTCAAACACTTCTCCCGTTGTGTTTCCATCGACTAACAGTGATGTTGTTACTCCCTCTAATGATAAAGACGCCAAAAGACTATAATGCTTCCCAGTCCGTTTGTCTGCTCCTACATAAGCCCTCTCACCTAATTCAGATCTTGCATATTCCCTTTTCATATCCAGCCATGTAGCACTTTCATCCACAAAGACAAATTTCTTAGGATCAAGCTTTTTACTAGCAGCAACCCATGCCCATCTTTGACCTTCATCACGCTTAGGATTTACGTAAGTTTGGTAATCTTTAAACGAGCTAAGGTACGCCACACAGCACTAATTCCTATTTTGATACCAGTACTTTCTTCAAACAACTGACAATATTCAGCTAAGGTAGCATCTGGATGATCTTTGACAAGTTTTCTTACTTGAGGGTACAGAGTTGGAGTTACTTTGGCTTGAGGACCTGGAGGAGAAGTAGGTATAAGGTGTCCTTTCTCTCTTTGCTGTTTTAACCAGCGACTGAGCGTAGCTAAACCTATATCAAAAGTATCTGCTACCTCTTCTTGGTTTCTTCCTTTTTCTATAACTGCTGCAACTGCTCTTTTTCTTAAATCTACTGAGTAGGCCATAATTACTCATTTTACCTCATTTGCTAAGAAAACAGCTATAATAAACACTCTTATTTCTGAAGGTTTAGCTAAGCAGTTCCCCTCGCGAGAAAACGCTAAAGCTAATATAAAGCATCTTGAAAAAACCAAGACAGAAGGTTTATCCAAAGAATCCTCATTAAAAGTAAGCAATGAAAATAAAGTAGCTGAATTACAAGAAAAGCTCGAGAATGTTTTAGTTGCTAGATTACCTGCAAAAAAGGCACAAGGATTTATAGAGGAGCTTCGTGCTTGCTCGAGTGAAGACGAGTTAAAAGAAAAAGCTCAAGTTATTGCCAAAAAAATTGCACTAATAGTTAATGCTTCTGTAGGTAAAGAGCTAGTATCACTAATTGCTTATTAAGGAAAATTATAGGGGCTTAATCCAAAATTATTAATTCTAATGTTTTTTGTGTCTGTTGAAGCTAGCATGTAGGAAATCATTAATAGTTAACTTATCTTGATTCACTTTGTATCTACTTTACTGTATCACACTACTTTGCAAAATGGAGAAAAAAATTGACCTCAAAGAAACTTTGGTCATTTATCAAGTTTGTACTTTAGACGAACTTGATATTATAGGCATCTTACTGAGAATTCTTGATCACGATTACAGAATACTGCCATCAATCACCCATTTTATTGTTACAAACACCATTTTGATTTACTTATGGTCAATAAAATGGTGTCTGAGTCGGAGTTACATTAACAAAAGTACTATCTGCATTACTAAAATCATTCATTGTGCTTATTAGTAAAAGGGAAGTTCACTTATAGTTGCAGGAAAAGCTTGACTACGAATTTCTATACTTAGTTTCTGTCCAACATTAGCATAACCCTTATCTATCCAAGCTAGTGCAATGCTGTCTTTTGTTAAGGGTGATATAGTACCAGAAGTAACCTTACCAACAATATTACCACTATCATCTAAAACCTTATAACCTTGTCTAGCAATACCACGCTTCTGTAAGCGTATACCTACAAGCCTCTGTTTACAAGAAGGATTCCACATAGCACTACGTCCATAAAAATCTTTGTCCTTGACCACCCAAGCATAGTGGCTACATAAGGGATTAGTATTAGCAGTGAACTCGTGGCCATAAAGAGGAAACCCAGCCTCGAGGCGCAAGGTGTCCCTAGCTCCTAAACCACAAGGCACAGCACCAAGCTTGACTAAGGTTGTCCAGATATCCATAGCATTTTCTGGATTACAAAAGATTTCAAAACCATCTTCGCCAGTGTAGCCTGTTCGGGCAACAATAGCGCTATAATCATTAAACCTTGTCGCTACTAAACGGTTTTTGCGCAACTTAACAATATTATATTCTACTTCACTGCTCATAAATAATTTAGCATTAGGGCCTTGCAAAGCAAGAAGTGCCCATTGGCTGGACTCATCATTTACTACAACTTTGTAGCCCTTTGATATAAAATCCTTCGCCAAAAACTCAAAGTGCTCTATTACAACTTGGATGTTACTAGCATTACAAACAATTAGAAAATTGTTTTCACCCTCACAGTAAATGTAAATATCATCAATCAACCCCCCTTTGTTATTAGGCAGCATTGAATACTGACCGCGTCCAGCTTTAAGTTTATTAGGATCATTGAGCGTAGCATAATCTAAGAAACGCACAGAATCCTCGCCTTTTACACGAATCTCACCCATGTGACTTACATCAAAAATTCCACAGCCTTGTCTTATAGCAATATGCTCCTTGTGAATACCTGTTGGATATTGTAAGGGCATTTCCCAACCTGCAAAGTTGACCATTCTAGCATTTAATGCAAGATGTCTTTTGAAAAGAGGTGTCTTTTTTAATATCATAACAGCATCTAAACTTTATCAAAAAACCAATCTAATTTGGATGCGTTTTTGGCTAGCTGGTTGTGGCCTAACATTTAGATTTCCCGATTTGATATTTCTGTGTTGGACTAGTAAGCAGATAGTCATAAGTTTTTGTGAGATATAAAGTGCCATATCCCAGTAGGGGCAGGTTTCGAACCTGCCCCTACAAGCACATAGGAATTCACATTTTCTTTTGCATGGGGGCTTATAAACTATCAAGGAGGATTTTTCATGAAAAGGTTATCTCTTTATTGGTTTTCACTCCTCCTTTTATTCATTGCTTGTAACAATGGGGGAAAGTCCACACCTAACCAAAGCCCTATAGCTAGCTTTACAACAGCAATTACAGATCTAACTGTAAATTTTGATGCCAGTGGTTCAAGCGACCCTGACGGTTCAATTACAAACTATGCTTGGGACTTTGGTGATGGGCAAACAGGTAATGGTGTTACAACAAACCACTCTTACCAAAACGCTAATACTTTTTTGGTGCAGCTTACAGTAACAGATAATAGTAACAATGTAAGTGCTAAAAGTGAAAATATTATAGTAACGGCACCTAGAGAAAATAAAGGAGCTATTTCTGGACAAATTAGTGTTAGAGGAAATGCTCTGACCCAAGTTAACTTTGAGGCATTGCCTAAATGGCAAGGCTTTTCTATTAGTGAATTAAGTTGGCAACATCATCCTAAAGCTGAATTTGTTCCGGGTGAACTTATTGTTAAGTTCAAAAATTCAGAGATTCAACCTAGCTCAATACAACTACACTTACAAAGTGATAACTATAGCATTTCTCATGTTCGTAATCTTGCTAATAGCAATACCCAGCTTTACAGTAATTCAAATCTTGATGGAGAAGCTACACTTTCTCTAGCTAGTGAGCTAAGTAAACGTGAAGACATCCTTTATGTTCATCCTAATTACATATGGAAAGCTTTTACTACACCCAATGACGAGTTTTTTGATTTCCAATGGCACTATAACGCTATAAATTTATCTGATGCATGGGACATCACCAAGGGTTTAGCTAGTACCATTGTGGCAGTAATTGATACTGGTATTTTATTTGATGCCAACGATTCCAATTTAACCCACCCTGATTTTGTTGGTAAGATTTTAGCAGGTTATGATTTTATTTCCAATCCAAATGTGTCAAAAGATGGTGATGGACGCGATGCTAATCCCTTTGATGTAGGAGATGACAACCTTACCTATCACGGCTCGCATGTGGCAGGGACAATTGCTGCAACCACTAATAATACTGAAGGAGTCGCAGGAATCAACTGGGAAGCTAAGATTTTACCTGTAAGAGTACTTGGGGTTGGTGGTGGTAGCTTAACAGACATTTTAGAAGGCTCTTTGTGGGCTGCTGGGTTACATCCTAGTATAGTTAATCCTAATCCTGCTAGTATCCTCAATTTAAGTTTAGGTGGTCCCGGATTATGCCCTGCTTTTGTACAAGAAGTTTATGACCAAATTATTGCTGCAGGCAAAACTGTTGTAGTGGCTGCAGGCAATGAAAATCAAAATGCTGGTGGTTTTATGCCCGCAAGTTGTAGAGGGGTGATCACTACAGGAGCAACGGATTTACTTGGTAACCGTGCTCACTACTCTAACTTTGGTTCCCGTATAGATGTAATGGCTCCGGGGGGAGATACTAGGCCCGGAGTGGATGTAAACAATGATGGCCAGCCTGATGGTGTGCTTAGTACAATCTTAGATAGTACTAACAACTTTAACTATAGCTTTTATCAAGGTACTTCTATGGCAACCCCACATATTGCAGGTGTTATCTCACTAATGCAGGCCCTAAAATCAGATCTGACGCCAGCACAGGCCTTATCAGTATTAAAATCGACTGCTAGGCCTTTAAGTGCCAGTCAGTGCCCTCCTAATGACTGTGGGGCAGGACTTATTGATGCCTTGGCTGCCCTGCAAGCAGTCCAAAAGGGAGATTTTGACCAAGGCAAAGGAATCTTAAGTTTTAATCCTCAACTGCTTGACTTTGGTGGTCAAACTAATGAACTAAACTTGGGTTTGAAAAATACTGGTGATAGAAGCTTAAGTTATAAGCTGCTTGGTTACAAAGAGGCTCCAGACAATCCTGCAAAAGTACCTCAAGGAGTAATTTCTCGTGCTGTAGGTAACGATTCTGGAAATTTATCTGTGGGAGAAGATACAACTATTCGCCTTAGAGTTGATCGCAGCTTACTGAGTGCTACAGGCTTTTATCAATTAGAATTAGGCTTTGAAGTTAATGATGGCATAACAACAGAGACTCTTTTCTTACCTGTACGTATTATTAAGCCTAAAGATGAAGAAGTTAAACTTTCAGGGCCTATGATTGTAGCTGCTTTTGTTAGAGATGCAAATGGTGTTTTTCAAGACAGTGGCTTCCAAGTAAGTCAAGGAGTAATTAGCAACTATAACTTTGAGGCTTTAGCAGGGGAAAATTTTGTTATAGCGTGGTCAGATGAAAATAATAATGTAAAAATAGATGAAGGTGACTTTCTGGGGGCTTTTCCTACAGTTGTTAATGTAACTGCTAACCAAACAAGTAGTGGAGTGGATATTGTGCTCGAGCCCTCTGCAGGAATTAGTATTCTTTCGGAAAGCCAAATTACCTTTTTAGAAGATTTAAGATAACTAATTGACTTAATCTCTCTTTCTGATAAGGTTTAATTTACAACTATTTTATTTTATCTGTTATGTCAAGGTCTAACTCGAGGCTAAGAGCGTACAACAAACTGACTCATATGTAAAAGGAGTCCAGTTATTGCAAAGCCATCTGTTATTTCTCTGTTGTGAATCGCATTTTGTAATTCTTCTATATTGAACCATTGTACCTCTTGAATTTCATCCTTATCAATCCGACCAACTCTTTGACCCACTTTGCAATGAACAACATAGGCAATCATATTTGAAATACCATTCATTGGATGATAAGTGTAAATGTGCTGGTGATCACAGGTGTCATATCCCGTTTCTTCCCAGACCTCTCGCTGAGCAGCTTCCAAAATAGATTCTTCACTTTCAATACTCCCCGCAGGGAGTTCCCATGTCACCAAACCTGTTGGATAACGTGACACACGCTCCATAAGTATGTGTCCCTCTTTATCCTCAACAATGATCAAAACTGCACCACGATCAAAATCTAAGAAGTGATATTGCTCAATAATGTGTCCATTTGGCATGGAAACTTTATCCCGATAAAGATTGAACCAAGGACTTTCATAAATGGTAGTCCTATTAAGACGGATTGGTAACTTTTCACTGGAATGTCTCATTAGTTTTTACTTATACTGAACTGCTAAAAAAATCTAAAAGGAACAGGTTATGAATAAATTTGGAAAGTCTACTAGTCTGCTACTATTAGTATAGCATTTGCTTTCTATGCATTTTTAGTTAAAGCCTTAATTAAATCTGTGAAGTTATCACAACTCTTTTAAGCGTTTTGCTGCCTCGAGCAAAACCTCATCAGTCTTACAAAAAGCAAAGCGTACTAGATTCTTAGCTAGATGTTTATGCTCTTCACTGTAAAAAGCACTTGGTGGTATAGCTACTACACCAATCCTTTTGGGTAAATCTAAACAAAGTTCTACATCATCTTTATAATCAAGTTCACTACTATCTGCCATTACAAAGTAGCTACCTTGAGGACTCAAAGGTTTAAAAGGGGTCTGTTTTAAAGCACCTACCAATAAATCACGTTTAGCCTCGTACATTTTGCTTACTTCTTGATAGTAACTACTTCCTTCAGCTTCAGTCAGCACCTGTGCAGTAGCAATCTGTAAAGGTGTTGCTACTACAAAGGGAATCCATTGGTGTGCTGTACTTACAGCCTTGACTAAAGGAGCAGGAGCAATTAACCAACCAATTTTCCAACCCGTAACCGAGAAAGTTTTGCCTACGCTCGAGATAGTAATAGTGCGCTCAAAAGCCCCTTCACGACTAGCTACACAAAGGTGAGACTCAAAAGCTATATGTTCATAAACTTCGTCACTTAGAATAAGGGCATCATAAGTTTCAGCTAAATCAACTATAACATCAAGCTCTTTAGCAGTAAAAACTTTGCCCGTAGGGTTGTGTGGAGTGTTTAGGATAATTAACTTAGTTTTGTTGCTAAAAGCTGCCTTTAACTCAGCTAGATCAAAAACCCACTGTCCATTAGCTTGTGGGTGTAGTGGCACATACTTAGCTATCCCCCCTGCCATAATAGTATCGGCTGGGTAAGCATCATAAAAGGGCTCAAAAATAATTACCTCATCACCCGGATCAACAAAAGCTTGAATACTAGCAAAAAGTGCTTCTGTCGCACCAACTAGAATCAGAGCTTCTGTGTTGGGGTCAATTTTACGACCTAGATTTGAAGAAGCCTTCTTTGCTGCAGCACGCAAGAGCTTAGGAATTCCTGAAAGTGGAGCATATTGCTGATTAGCATTTACTGAGTCTTTTAGTGCTTCTAGTACAAAATCTGGTGGCGCAAAGTCAGGAAAACCCTGCCCAAGATTTACAGCATCTAACTCCTTGGCTAAACGACTATAGGTAGCAAATACTGTTTCAGTGAAAGTAGCAATGCGATTACTTTGATAATTTTTTGCCATAAACATGTTGTATTCTACAATTATATGTTTTTAGTAAGGTTTTGTTTTGTGCTTATACTTTTAACAAGTGGTGTTCTAGCTTTCTCACAAGGCAACTTTTTCTTACTACCCCAATCGTTACTTAGTTACAAGAATGGGCAAGCAACTATTAACTATGAGAATAAAACTTTACAATTTGATCTAGCAAAAGGTTGGCAAAGTGAAATTCCTTTACTAGGTAATTTCCAAGACCATATTTATATAGATGGTAATAATGTTTATCTAAGTCAAAATGCTTTAGATTATTTAGGTTTAAACTTACCAAAACTTAGGAATGTAACTTTTAATCAAGAATCTAACCTAAGATTAATATTTGAAATTGATAAGCAAGTTCACCTAAATCGCTATATTCAAACAGGAGAACTAAATACTAATGAAGCACTGAATTTAGGTTTACCTCCCCTTTTAATTCCCTTTGGCATACCTCTTAAATCAGATGAATTTATTTTGGAGTTTATTGTTGGGCTCGAGCACACAACCCTAAACCTAGCAGCATCTCAACCTATGCGTTACCGTGTGTTTAGTTTATACAACCCCTTACGCCTTGTAATTGATTTTACTCCTTTAATTATAGAGGAGTCCGAACATTTTGTTCAACAAGAAACAACACCTTTACCCTATAGTTCTCCTCCTTCATCTTCCTCTATTCTACCTTCTCTTCCAACGCTTCCTTCTTTACTACCTTCCCCTCCCTCTCCCCCCTCTCGTCCACCCTTCCCCACACCCCCTTTTGCTTTAACAAGGCCAGCAAATGAAGACCCCTACTCTTTTACTCCTACATTACTTTCAAGACTTACAGAAAGAAGAGCAGATTTACAAAGAGGAGTGCGCTATAGACGTTTTGTTTACCCTACTGAGGAAAACTTAAGCACCATACATCTTTTAGAAATCGCTCCCTATGCAGGCGAATTCCGTGTGGTAGGCAAGCCAAAAGTATCACAAACTCTCAGCGAATTAGCCCGTGGGGGATTTGCCGCTATAAATGCTAGCTATTTTGATCCTAAAACATCCACAACTATAGGGTTTTTGCGCCTAGATCATGAAATAATTTCTGAACCTTCTAGAAACCGAGCAAGTATAGCTTTCGATTGGAACCAAAGTATTATTGATAGAGTGCAATACCAAGCTAGCGTCTACATTAATGGTAAGCGCTACCCTACCAAAGCCCCTTATGAAGGTGGTCTACTTACACTTTATACTAGGGCAGGTGAGACTTTTGGCAATTCTGAAAGAGGAACTCTAGTAGTTTACAACAACAGAGTTATTGAGAATACTGTTGGTCCACGCATTGTGCCCCAAGAGGGTTTTGTACTTTCTTATGAAATTGGTTCCAAACTCTCGGAATTAACTAGTATTAAAGTAGGTGATTACGCTCAGCTCGAGGTTAACATAACTCCAAGTATATTTACAAAACTACGCTACGCTGTTGAGGCAGGCCCTCTTTTAGTTTTTGATGGCAAAAGCGCCTATGAACCTTCAAAAGAATCCTTTAAGAATACTTACATCGTTAATGGTCGTACCCTACAAGCTGCCATAGGAGTAAAAGCGGATGGGACAGTGTTACTATTAACAGCCAACTCTATGACTGCTAAAGAGCTTGTGCCACTTTTTATTTCTCTTGGAGCAGAAAGGGCTATGCGCTTAGATAGTGGTAGCAGCACTAGTCTATTTGCTGCTGGTCAAGTTCTTAATCGTTGGAATGAAAGAAAAATAGTTAGTGCTATTGTTTTTTTTCCTTACTAAGGATCTGTAATTAAATAAGTGTCCAAAGTTGTCAAAACAAGGTGTAGAAAGATCAAAAGTGAGGTATAATAAGGTCAAAAATCAAGAGTAATTATGGTCAAGTATTCAAAAAACATTGAAGCAGAAATGAGAAAGCTATACAGTACCTTGTCGGAAAAAGACCGACGTCGCTATGCCAGTCTTGAAGCAATAAAACTTGGTTATGGAGGACAAAGCTATATCAGTAAATTATTAGGATGTTCAATAAAGACAATCCAAAGAGGAATAGCAGAGCTAAAGGATTTGCCAGACGATGGCAAACATGAAAAGCGCATAAGGCGTTCAGGTGGTGGACGAAAGCCCTACCATAAAAAAAACTAGTGTAGATGAGGTGTTTCTCAAAGTAGTCAAAGAAACAAATGGCAGGAGATCCCATGCGTGAGGGAGTGTATTGGACTAATTTAAGCCAAAGGGAAATAGCTAGACGTATGGAAGAAAAAGGACTGAAAGTTAGCACCTTCGTGGTAAAACAACTACTAAAAGGACATTCCTTTGGACAGCGCAAGATAAAGAAACAGACTACTATGAAGAATGTAGCTGAAAGGAATAAACAGTTTAAGAAGATTACCCAACTCAAGAAAAAATACCAAAAACAAGGAAATCCTGTTATCAGTGTGGATACGAAGAAGAAGGAGTTCTTAGGCATATTTTATAGAGAAGGGAAGCTTTACACTCAAGAAACACTAGAAAGCTATGACCATGATTTTCAGAGCTTTGCTAAGGGGGTGATAGTTCCTTACGGAGTGTATGACTTAAAACTCAACCATGGCTACCTATATTTAGGAAACAGCCGAGATACCAGTGAATTTGCCTGCGAAAATGTAGCTTCTTGGTGGGAAGACTATGGCAAAGGAGAGTATCCTAAAGCAATTTCCATACTATGGCTATGTGATGGAGGGGGAAGCAACAACAGTCGTCATTATATTTTTAAAGAAGACCTCCAAAAGCTAGTGAATAAGTTAGGTATTGAAATACGCATAGCTCACTATCCATCTTATTGTTCAAAATACAATCCTATAGAGCATTGTTTGTTTCCCCATATTACTAAGGCTATGAAAGGAGTGATGTTAACAGACATTGAGCTTGCCAAACGGTTAATTTTAAACACTAGTACTAGCAAAGGTCTTACTGTAAGCGTTGACATTGTTGACAAAGTCTATAATAAAGGCAGGAAAGCTTCTCCTGAGTTTCGAGCCAATATATCAGTCCTTTTTGATGCCATTTTACCTCGATGGAATTACCGTGCTGTTCCTACAATTTTGTAAGTTTGGACAGTTATAAAATTACAGATCCTAAGCATTTAATTGATATTTTTATGGTAAAAACTAACTATGGCAAAGAAAATCCCCACTAAAGAAGAATTACTTGAAGCACTCAAAGTTGTCAGAGACCCTGAAATTCCTGTAAATGTTGTCGATTTAGGACTTATTTATGAACTTGATATTAATGATAAGGGTGAAGTAGAAATTGACATGACCCTAACTAGTATGGGTTGTCCGGTACAAGATATGATTCAAGCTGATGCTGAACTTGCTTGTATGAATGTTGAAGGGGTAAAAAAGGTTACGGTTGAGTTTGTTTGGACACCACCTTGGACTACCGATAAAATGACTGAGGAAGGCAAAAAGCAAATGCGTATGTTTGGCTTTAATGTTTAACTAGGATTCTGCAACCACCTTATTTTTACCACTGCGCTTAGCAATATAAAGACGTTTATCTGCTATCTGTAATTGCTCTTCATGATCCTTTACTTCTATCGCATCAGCTACACCAACGCTAACAGTTACTTCAAGATTAGAGTTAAGGCTGCCCCAATCATAGTTTGCTATTTGCCTACGTGTACGTTCACAAACTACTAAGGCTTGTTCTAGATTTGTTTCAGGTAAGGTCAGCACAAATTCTTCACCACCATAGCGTGCAGCAAGGTCAGATTCACGTAAGCTATTTACTAAAATATTTGCCACACATTTAAGAGCTTCATCACCTACTTGATGAGAAAAGGTGTCATTGAGTTTTTTAAAGTTATCAACATCTATAATAGCCACACTTATAGGTTGATTGTAACGTCTTGCTCGAGAAAATAAAATGCTAAGTTGTTCATCAAGATAGCGGCGGTTGTACAAGTCTGTAAGCCCATCGCGAATACTAAGCTCTTTTACTTTTTGGTGTAAGAGCTTAAGTTCTTGCATTCTCTGCTCGAGCTTAAATTTAGCGTCCTTTAGCTCCACATTTTGCAAACGGTAAATCTCAGTTTGTTGCCTTACTCTTTCTGTTTCATGGAAAATTTGTAGGCTCTTTAGTTTGTTATCAGCTTTTTCGTTAAAAATTGCTTTCTCTGCATCATGATAACTCTCATAGTGAAAAAGTGACTTTTGAAAATCACCCATCCGTTTGTAAGTCTTTGCTAGTTGCAAATGACTACCTAACATATCATTTTTAGCATTTACCCTCTCAGCACTCTCCAAAGCTTTCTTGCAATAATGAAGGGCTCTTTCAAGTTCATTTTGCTGTAGGTAAGTACTACCAATATTTAAAAAAGTTTCTGCTGCAAATTGCCTCGACTCTTTTATCTTCAAACGTGCCAATGCTCCTTGAAAGTAATGCAAGGCTTCTCTTAAGTCCCCTTTTTCACGATAAATTAACCCTAAGGTATTTAAGACTCTGCCTAGCTCAAGTTCTTGTAAGTTTTGACTAAGCTCTAAGCTCTTCTGAGCATAATTTAGAGCAGTATCTAAATGACCAAGCTTAAAATGTGTTTTAGAAAGGCTATTAAGTAAAACAAACTTTCCCTGTGGATCATCTAAGACTTTATATAACTCTAGGGTTTCTTCCTCAAATTTCAGCGCCTGTTCAAAGCTTTCTAAATAATAATAAAGAGTGCTTAAACCTAATAAGGTATGAGCCTTGAGATAAGAGCTTTCTTTTTGCTGACAAAGCTCTAAAGCTTCTAGAAAAGGTTTAAGTCCTTCAGAGAAGTTGCCAAGGTGAGTATAGCACCAACCTAGAGTCTGCAGGTTAACTATACATCCTTCAATAAGCTCGAGTTCTCGGCATAACTCGAGTGATTTAAAAGCATACAAAAGCCCCAAATCATAACTGCCTAAACGTTTATATAAATAACCTAATGTTTTAAATACCTCTGCTTGTAAACCTTTTGTTGTGGGCTTTTCTATAGGCAAGCTTGGTATTTTTGTTACAGCACTTTGGCTCAAAGCCAGTGCCTGTTGAGCATCTTTATCACGCAAGTCCCAAGCATTCTCTACAAGATAAATAATCTTTTGATAATCGCTACTAGCTATATTTTTAGTTTCATTAAGAATCCTTTGCTGTAATTTGGAAGAAGGCAAATTTCTTTTTACACTCGTAATTTCATTCATGGTAGCCTGTTCTACAACTTATGTTCCACTTCGAAAATCGTTTTAATTTTTTTGTGACAGTAGCATTTATAACATGATATGTGCTAGCGTTAATAACGCTTGTCACTTAGACAAGATTATAGTGATAAGGAGTTTAAGATAAATGGCAAGAAATCCATCTGCTATGAAATATAAGCGCCAATCAGATAAGCGCCGCGAGAAGAACCGCTCTCTTAAAAGTAAAATTCATACATTTAGCAAAAAAGCTATTGCTGCTGCTGAAAAAGGCGATGCAGACTCAGCTCATAAATACCAACGGGTAGCAGTAAAAATCATTGATAAAGCTGCCAAAGGCTCAACTTTGCACAAAAACACAGCTGCTCGTAAAAAATCTCGTCTAGCTAAAAATATTAAAAATCTTACTTTAAAAGCTTTAGCTTAAAATAGGTTCTAAGCGCCTAGGCATAAATACTTGTGAATTTTTATTGGAATTCAAAATAGTAGTCAGTAGGGCTTTACTATGCTGGCTACTGACTGCCTATAGGTAATAATTACTCCAAAGGTTCACCCTTAGACAAAGTGAAGGGTATTCACAAACTTACACCCTACTCCTAAATGTGCCTCTACGTATAATTTTAGTAAACCCTAAGTTGCCAGCTAATATTGGTAGCAGCGCAAGAGCCATGAAAAATTTTGGGTTTCATGAACTTTATATAGTATCCTCCAAACATAAATTGGAAGCAAAAGCTTATGCACTCGCTTCCCACGCTAGTGATGTACTTGATAATGCTGTAGTTTGTAATACCCTTAAGGATGCTCTAGCTGATTGTAGCTTTTCTTTAGGTACTACAGCTCGAGCAAGAAAAGACGACAGAGGAACGTACACTGCCCGTAAGGCTGCAAGCAATTTCTGCCCTTTAAGCCAAAAAGAAAAAGTAGCTCTAGTTTTTGGCCGTGAGGATTGGGGTCTTTCCAATGAAGATTTAGATTTGTGCCAAGGCTATATTCAAATCCCCACTGCTGAATATGCTTCACTTAATCTTGCCCAAGCTGTGCAAATAGTTGTTTACGAATGGTTCTCTACCGATAACGAAGTTGCTTTAACAAAACCACAATTTGATAGCACTCTTGCTACTCGAGAAAAGGTAGAAAGGATGTATGCCAAGCTGTTAAAAGTTTTACACCTTATTAAGTATACTGATAAGCAAAGAGAAGAAAGTGCCATGCGTTTAATGCGACGTATTTTTGATAAAGCACAGCTCAATGAGCGGGAAGTTTCAGCTATACACGGCTTGTGGCGGCAAGTAAAATGGGCCGTTGATAACCAACTTAAGGAACATTGACACAAGGGCATTTAGCTTGTATACTCTACCTTCGTTGCGGAGGGTTGGCTGAGCGGTTGAAAGCGGCGGTCTTGAAAACCGTTAGGTGTGCAAGCGCCTCGGGGGTTCGAATCCCTCACCCTCCGCCAAATTTCAGCTTTAGTTCCTCTTTTGGAGAGGTGGCCGAGTGGCTGAAGGCGCTCCCCTGCTAAGGGAGTATAGGGTTAAAATCTCTATCGAGGGTTCGAATCCCTCTCTCTCCGCCAGAAAATTTTGCGCCCGTAGCTCAGCTGGATAGAGCGTCTGACTACGGATCAGAAGGCCAAGGGTTCGAATCCTTTCGGGCGCACCACTTAAAAAGTTTGTCACAAACAAGTATAAAGTAACTTTTGTGTATTAAATTATTTTTGCTATTTTTCATTAAATACAGCCAATCTACAGCCACAAGTTTTAATTAGACATACCTTGCCTAGAGGATAGTAGCTCTAGTAAAGGTATAGCAGCAGCTTGGCGTTGTTCTTCGAAGACATGTGCATACCTGCGAATGGTAAATGCTGGATCAGTATGCCCAATACGATCTGCTATTGTTCTAGCATCAACCCCTTTCTTATTAAGAAGGCTTACGTGCATGTGTCTTAAATCATGAAAGCATATTTTGCGGACACCTGCTTGTTTTTGAAGGTTGTACCACACTCTGTCAAAGTTCCTTGGGGCTATTTCTCTTCCAATCACAGAGGTAAATACTAGGTCATTAAACTCTGAAGATGTAGGCCCCCAAGAGTCACATAGTTGATGAACTTCTGCCTGTTGCTGTTGCTTATGTTGTTCAAGCACTGATATTGTTTCAGGGTCTAGTTTAACTCGACGTATGCCTTGGGCAGTCTTAGGTGTACTTATTGCACAACCACTTTCCAAGCGTATAAGAGATTGTTTTACATACAATGTATCACCTTCAATATCTTGCCAGCGTAATCCTAAGACCTCACCATGCCTCATTCCTGTGCTTAAAGCTAAGTAAAAAGCTGCAAATAATCTGTGTGCTCGAGCATGATTAAGAAACTCCATCACTTCTGCACTAGACCACTCAATATCTCTAACCTTCTTTTCTATTTTAAAAGGAGCTACCGCAGTTGCAGGGTTGCGAATTAATAACTCATCTTTTACAGCTTGCTCGAGAGCTGCCTTAAGAACCTTACGTGATTTGTTAGCGGCATCTTTACTGGCTTGCTTTTGAGTAGTTCGCATAAAGGCTCTGATTTGAGGAGTGGTTAGCTTCTTCACCTTTACGCCTCCAAGCTCAGGATTCATATATTTATTGATGTGGTAAGCATAAAACTCAACTGTACGAGGTTTAACAGTTAGAGCTTTATCTTTTAGCCAATCTGAAAAATACTCTGATAAAGTACGCTTTTCACTAGTACTTGCTCCACTGGCTACCTCTTTCTTAATCTCCTCTAGCTTGTTAAGAGCCTCAGCTTGGCTTTTAGCATAACGAGTAATCCGCTTACGTTTGCCATTACTATCATATCCAAGCTGATAAACAGCTTCCCAACGAATATAAGAAGTACCATCTTTACGGTTTACAGTACGCTTATAGATAGAGCCTTCACCATCTGCACGTTTCCTAGCCAATTTCTAAACTTCCTTTCTGACGTTTGCTTTTAGAAATAGATTTACAAGCATCCTTGGTATCAATAGGCTTACCTGTCGCTACATTTAGCCACAGAATGTCATTAATTATTATCACCTTCCTTTGGTTTTACTACTAGCTCGAGCTTTTGACTGCTCATTAATCCACCAATGCCCTTTTTACGGCACTAACCTTGTCTTCAGGGACTATTATAATTTCTTGCCCTAAGTATTTTAAGAGTGATATCCAAACATCAGGCACATGACCATGCTTACCATTGATTACAGAATTTAGATAAACACGTGACACACCTATCTCTTTTGCTACTTCACCTTGATTCAGTTGTTTACGGGCAAATAATGATCGTACTTCTTCACGGATTTTATCAGTCATACTGTTCATATTATCAATATAATATATTATCATTCTTTTGTCAAATAAAGTTTGACAAATAAAATATATTGCATTACAATAAAGATGTCAAAGAGCCGATGGCCTGAAGAACTAAAGGCTCTCTGAAATCAAATCCACTAAGGATGTAAGAAATGATTAGTCAGCAGTCTACCACAGCACAGTACCAAGTCATAGGCATAAACCCACAAGGCAAAGATGTATGGGCATCATTCAACAACTACATACAGGCATCTAATCATGCAATAGCCCTAACCAAAGAGTTAGAAGGCATTAGCTTCTTTGTCAAAGACCTCAAACCACCCACAGACGAAGAAGTTCAAGAATGGTTTAGTCATTTAGACTTTGGGGAAGTTTAAGTGCTGCTTCTCATTGAATTCCTAGTGCTACTAGCCCTCATGGTAGCACTAGTCAAGCTCTATTTGACAGTCTTTGAAGGAAGGGATTGCCTCACGTTTAACTACACTCTCAAGTTACTAAAACAACTTTTCAGAAAGGGTAATTAATGCACTTCGCTATACACAAACAAAACCATGACTACAGCTTTATTGTTAGCCATAATAAGGCTGTACTCATTGCTGGCACAGTGGGAAGCAGGAAAGAAGCCCTTAACATCATCTTCAACCAAATCAAGGAATTAATAGGTATGGCTTATTAAGCCCTATCGGAAAGGAAGAATCAAGTGAAAAAGTACATCATTAGAACAGCAGTAATACGTGGTGATAGGACTTTATGTTTTGAAGCTGAAGAGGATGAAGATTTACGTGCTCGAGCAAGAGAACTATTAGACAAAGACTCAAGATGTAGAAATGACTGGTTAGAAGCTGAGGTACTAGAGAAGATAGCTAAGAATGAGTACAATACGGTTGCTACTGTAAAAGCCAGTAAAGAGAGGTTGCCTAGTAATCGTACTAAGAAACTAGCTCGAGCACGTTTACTAGAAATCAATCATGATATTCATTTACTCAAAGAAGCCCTAAATATACTCAATCAGGCAAAGAGTAAACCATTACGTGAATATGCACAGAACTTTGACTTAGCTATTTTAGACAACATCATTAGCTACAGCAAGGGATACTTAAATAGTTTGTGTGTAAAGAAAACGCAGGTAGATGAGTTCTACACTACTCAAACTGGTAAGCCATCTATAAACCTTTCCAGAATTTTCTTGACTCAGTTTTATCTCGAGCGTAATGGGTATGAGTTGTTTTTAGAAGATCAAAAGGAAGAAACTACAATTGCTAAATAAATCATATAGATAATAATTAGAAATAGCCTGTGGGATTAATTCTACAGGCTGTTTAATTGTTCTTGAGGAGGATTAATTCTTGGAAAGAGTTCTTTTTGTCCTCTAAAAGTACCTCATAAAGTTTTTTAGTTTCCTCAGCAGGTGAAGCATTAAATTCATGCTCGAGTTGTTGAGTAAACTTCTGGTAGTGCTCCAAAGCTTTGTCAATTTCTTCTGTTTGCCAATAAAGCCACATACGCTGTCTATGTGCGCGCTCTTGCCAAGGTTCTAGTTCTAAGAGCTTATCTACATGGAGTATAGCTTTTTGCATATCCTTTTTATTAATTGAGTCATCTATCAAATGATTGAGTTCTTGGACACGTGATTTAATTTTGTTTCCTCCTGTAACTAACTTCTCTGTATTTGATTCTTCTTTATCCATAAACTTATCTCCTTGCTATTTCATATGTTTACTGTGTGATAACCCTGTCAGGGATTTACTAATTATTTAATCTAATATTATTTCATAGAAGCATTAGGGAAAAACTAGGAAAAGTCATTATTAAGAAATAGCTAAGGGAAATTTTAAGGTTAACTTTGTCGAGCTCGAGCCAACTTCAAAAATACCAAAGTATGTTTAAAGAAACTATGCAAGAGTTTTGTCACCTGAATTTTGGCGAAGTGTTGTGATGCCCCTCTTCCTTCAATTCACAGTTCTACTAGTCTTGATGGTAATACTAGCCAAGCTCTGTTTAACTCTATTTGGTAAGGATGATTACCTCACCTTTGATTTCATCTTAAGATTGATTAAACAACTTCTAAAAAAGGTTAGATAATGCATTTCGCTATATACAAACAAAGCAATGAACTGTAGTCATTGTCAGCTATAGCAAAACTTCTTTGTGGGATTAACTCACAGGCTTTTTGTTTTACTAGTCCTTAAGTTAAGCATCAGAGGCCAGTATACTCTCTATTTCCTGAAGTATAATAACAATTCCAATAAAGAACCTCTTTTACTCTAAAAAATTGGCCACCAGTGAAATAGCGTTTGCTGGCTAATTAAATCGGGTTTTTGCATTAAATCTTCACAACTCTTTTTTAGAGCCGCTTCTAAATCATCAATTGTTTCAAAATATTTATTTACTAAAGGATCATCCGTAAGTTCCCACAACCTTTCTGCTGGTTGCAACTCTGGTGAGTAGCTTGGTAGAAATTCTAATTCTATCCCTGCTGGTAATTCCTTTTTGCTGTGCCATCCCGCTTGATCTAGTACCACTATTATTCCTTTATTCTTTGATGCTCTTACATCTGCCGCAAACTCTTTTATCACTATGTCATATATATCTACTCCTACTCTTGGCATTATGTACCAATGTGTTTTCCCTGTCTGAGGAAATACAAATGCATATAGATATAACCACTCATAACGATGATGCACTGTTGCTATAGGAGTTATCCCTTTTTTTGTCCATTTACGTTTTATGATTGGTTTTAATCCTAGGCGGTGTTCATCAAATGCCCACAGTTCAACCTTTGGGTAATTTTGCCTCACCTGAATTAATCGTTCAGGTAAACGATTTTTTTGAACTCTTCTTGCTCTGCAAGGTTTGCCAGTTTATGCCTAGGGCGAGGATGCTTTAGGCCAAAATTTAATTTGTGTAAGTAATTATAGCAACTACTTAAGCTGATTTCTTTGTCTAGATTTTCTTTTATCCATGCCACCACTTTCCGCCCATTCCATCTCCCTCCATCAATGGGATCACTTTCCAAAGCTTTATCAAGCAATAACTGTTCTTGTTTGCTTAACATTGTTGGAGCCCCGCAACTACCCCCATACTGACTTTTAAGCCCTTGTAATCCTTTTTTGTTATATCTGGCAATAATGTCCCGCACACTCCAATCTGAGTATGCCGTTAGTATCTTTACTTCGTGATGTTTTTTCCCTTCCGCAAGTAGCCAGATAACCTGTGTGCGTCTACTCTCAACAGCATCACGACATTTTTGATAGTGAGTTTTCAGTTCTTTAACAGTATGTTGCAACTTTAGTGTTTTATAAGGCCTACCCATATCAACTAAAAGTATATGAGTTTTTACCTTTTCCTAAGAAGCTAATCTCCCTAAGTTGATTTCTGTTTTTTACCTTCAAATCTCATGAATTATGTATGTGATGGAAATAGATGGTTTTTTCAGAGGTACTTTATTGGAATTGTTATAAGTCTAGAAAACTCATCCTTAGTAGATTCTTTATGGCTATCGTGATTATCTATTCTGGTAATTACTTCAGTCATCATTTCCAATTCTTTATCACTAGCAGAGAACAAGTAATCAGTAATTTCCTTGCGAACAGAATCAGTCAATTCTTGGTTTGCATCAATAACACAGCTTGCAAAGCGTCTATTATTGATGATTTCACCTTCAACAACCCTGTGAACACAATCATGAATGGTAGTATCAGTGTAACCTACATTTCTACTTTGAGCACTAGGAGCAAAAACAGCTAGCAAAACAATTAGGAAAACAAACCACTTACTAGCTCCTACTTGAGAAAGATTACGTTCAAATAAACCTAGCCTACTAAAACTTTTTATAAAAGACATATGCTTTTCCTTTCTGATAGCTCTCCGTCTATCAAGGTAAACTTTAGGTGCTGATAATATTTGTAAACATCAAATGGTTTACTGATTCTAGTTAGTAGTTAATTTGTTTAGTTCCTCAGACACTCTTAAAGGTAATTACCTTCCCATGTCAAACTCTTGACTTAGTTCCAAAACCCAGTAGGTAAAATGCTGTTTATGTAGTTAGATATCCTTTTAACTTAAGGATATTTGCTACACAACAATCTTCCCAAGAGAAAGGAAAATGTTATGAATAAGTTTATAGGTTTAGGTGTATTAGTGCTGCTTTTAGCCGTAGGTTCAGCAGCTACAGCTGTAGAGCATCCAGCGTTTAGTTGTGTAAGAGGTGTTGTTGAGGGTTCTACTGACAGCCACCCTAGTTTTAATAGCTGTGTTTTAGAAGCAGATCAGCCACTAAGTAACTTTCAACGTAGCACAATACAAAGATACTTGGATAATCTTGATGAAGTCCAGCTAGAAAGGGTTGCTGCTAATGTTTTAGATGAAAATATTCCAGTAGGCCCAGTTAACAAGCAAGAAGTAATTTTTTCTGTTTTAGATCAAGTTGAGCAAGTTAGTCAACCTTGTTCTGTTGATGGCGATAAAAGTGCTATATTTTGCCGTCAATATCGTCGATCCCTACCTCAATGATGAGGATAATTACCGCATTACTGCAATTACCATGACAATCATAAAGGTTACGAATGTGTTCAGTAACCTTTATTGACAAATATTTGAGTACAAACTGTTGATCTAATCAAAAAAATTCCCCTTCCCTAGCTCGAGCTATTAATAGACTTGACAACCAAAACTACTCAAGAAACTGCCCTATAGAATAAGGTAATTTCTGTACTAAATAGTAATAGCCCTTTTGAAAAACTGTTTTTGGAGTATATAGCAAAACCATACGCTCAAAAACAAAAACTGTAACTCTATTTGCTCCTAATTGATAATCACGTTGATAGTAGTTAGGTTTTAACTCTACCCAATCAGTTATTGTTTTTCCTTCGTACTCCAACACTATTTTATCAATAATGTTCTTGGCTTCTGGCACTGAGCAGTAATTCTTTGAACATAGAAATTTATGATTGCCATCATCAAAATCTCTATAAGCCTCACTACAAAAATAATAGCTAAGGCTCTCTTTTATTTTAGTAGAGTTTATTTCTAGCTTTACCTGCTCAGTAACCTTTTAAAAAGACTGGGCAAGAACATTAGTCTTTAGAAGGTAAAATGTTGTTCCTAGAAGAGTTAAAGCTATGGGTAGAGTAATAAAAACAGACTTCTTCATCCCAAACTCTTTCATCTAAGCATCAAGAAATCCCCTAATATAAAGCACCTTAATTGCATTGGCTTGTACTTTGCTTAATACCTCGAGCCAATTATTCTGAGCAGCTGTAAGATCAAATGACTCATCAGTCATCATTTCAGTACAAAAGTAGTAAGCATGGTGCAATCCTAGAAAAGTTATTTTTTGAGCAGAGCTTAGCTTATCCATCATATTACCTAGCTCTATTGGATTTGTTTCACCATCACCTACCTTTGCTAAGCCTTCTAAGCTCCAACCAGTAACAACCATTCTTTTTCTATGGCTCCAAACAGCAAAAGCAGTAGCTATGGTGTTAAGAGTTATTTCTTGCCTCAAAAGGTGGCTTAATGCTAGTCCAGTGACCTTAACTGTATCACCATAGTCAGTAAGGTGTTGCTCATGGGCTTTAGCAGTGATAATAGAAGTCAGCTCAATAAACTCTTCAAAGGCATGTTTTAGTGATTGTCCTTCTCTTAAAGAGTGGTCATGAATAGCTTTGCCACTAAATTCTTTTATTGTTTCGTTTAGTTCTTGCTCGAGGCCTTGTCTTATATCTATTTGCTCATGGCTCATTAGTTTGCCCTCATTACTCTTATGCTCATTCAATGATTTTAACACTGGTTGCTTTTGGGTTAACTTCTAACCTCAGATAGAAAATTTTTTCAGACATACCCTAAAACTTAACCGACAAAACTGACAAAAGGGTAATATTTGCTTTAATTTTTTAGATATGCTTTAAAACTTAACTGACAAAACTGACAGAAGTAAAGACTGCTATCTTTTGTCGGTTTTGTCAGTTCACTTTTTAGGCATTTTCAAAAAAATAAAGAGGGCGAAATTTAAGATTTTTTGGAGGATGTCTCGAGCTGTTTGGGTTTTGCTCGAGCTTTGGACTGAGAGTTTAATGATTATGCTGTGTTTATAGAGATTAAGGATTGACTTTTCTTATAGAGGGTGACTTAGATGGATTTAAGATTATTTATGCTTCTTGAGTTGGAAGCTTTATTAGTAAGGTTGTGGATGGTTTGGTTAATTAGAAGGATGGTATGGATAACTAGTTGGAGATGATTATTCATTACTCGAGTTCTTCTAGCTTGCCTCTAACAGGATCAGCATAGGGGGAACCTATTTCTTCAAGAATTATTAGAGCCTTTCTAAGATGCTCCTTTGCTGTAAATTTTTGACCTAAATGATTAGAAGCAATTCCTAAATTAGCAAGCCATACACCTGATCCCTGTCTATCTCCAATCTCCAAGGCTATTTCTAGGGCTTGCTCATGATAACTTATTGCTTTCTGGTACCGACCTAGATTAAGGTAAACTGTTCCTAAGTTACCAAGCCACATACCTTCATTTTGCCTATCCTCAATCTCTGAAGCAATTTCTAGAGCTTGATTATAGAAATTTATTGCCTGTTGATGCTTGCCTATATTAAGATAAGTAACCCCCAAATTACCAAGGATAGTACCTTCCTTTTGCCTATCACCGATTTCTAAGGTGATCTCTAAAGCTTGCTTATAGTAATCTATTGCTTGTTGATATTGACCTAAATCATCATAAACTTTACCTAAATTACTCAAAGAAGCACCCTCTCCTTGCCTATCACCAGCTTCTAAGCTGATTTCTAAAGCTTGTTTATAGTAGTCTATTGCTTGTTGGTAGTGTCCTTGATTACTGTAGATATTCCCTAGACTACCAAGACTATTACCCTCTCTTTGTCTATCACCAATTTCTAAGCTAATTTCCAAAGCTTGTTCATAGTAGTCTATTGCTTGTTGATATTGACCCAGACTAAAGTAAATACCCCCTAAACCAATAAGACCATCAACTTCTCCTTGCCTATCTCCAACTTCTAAAAAGATTTCTAGGGCTTGCCTATAGTAATTTATTGCCTGTTGGTATTGACCTAAATTAAAATAGACACTCCCTAAACCATCAAGATTGCTACCCACATTCTGTCTATCACCAATTTCTGAAGCGATTTCTAAGGCTTGCTCAAAGTAGTTTATTGCTTGTTGGTACTGCCCTAGTCCAAGATAAACAAATCCTAAGCTGCCAAGTCCACGAACTAATAACCCTTTATCATCCTTTTTCTCAGCCAATTCTTCTATCTTCTCAAAAAACTTGATCGCTTCATAGGGTTTGCCTAGTATTAATCGTAACCAACCCGACTGATTCAAAGCCTCTAAATTCTCATCATCAAGGCTGATTGCTTTTTGTAAGTGCTCCAACGACTTCTGAGGTTGAGTAAAAGTTTCTAGCAAGGCAAGATCAACAAACTCCTGAGACAATTCTTTTTGTTCAATCCCTAACTGATTTGCACGCTCAGTAACCTGCTCTTCTTTGAGGGAGATTGCATCATCTAACTTACCTTCAGCTATTAATTGTAATATCTTTTGACTAATTTTATCATCTGACTCTTGCAAGCGCTCAACCAAACCCTCTAAGCCGTGAATTAATTGCTCTTTTTGCTGAACATCTTGCTCAAATTCCTCAACCTTTTCGGAGAAGACTCTTTTAGCTGCTTCAACATAGCTGTTTACATCTTTAGTGCTTGGCTCTATATTCTGCTCAATATTTGTAGTGTTATCTACAAAGCCACCACCTATACTTCTGCTACTTTCATTGTTTGTAGAGGTATTGGATATGTTTATAAGTCTGTCTTGAAGGATTACTCCTAACGCAGCTACAATCAATACCCATAACAAAACACCAGCATATTTTATATACGGTATTGCAAAAATCCTACCAGTTACCTCCTCAGAAGGTTGCTCCTTCAGCTCTCGCAAAAAAGGACTATCAGGATTCTCTTTCTTAGCTCCATTGATAAGGCTTCCTAGCCAACCCTCAAACTCAGCAGTTTTAATGACCTTATACACCATATCGCTAAGGTTTCCCTCTTTGGCAATTTCAGCAAGGGACTTATCAAGTTGAAGTCTAAGAAGCTTTTCTAGTTTTTCTGCTGTAGGAAAAGCTTTAGTGAGTGCTTTTGTTAGCCTTTTGTATTCTTTATCTGTTAATTCCATAATGGTTAAACTCCTCAATTTAAGTTCTATATGGGCATCATAGGTGGGATTGGTGCTTTGTTTGTCTAGGAAGTTTTGATAATGTTGCTTTATTTTTTTGTGTTAGGATGTTCTTCTCCTAGAGTTTTTGTGAATATGGCTATAGCCTTTTGATAGAGGTGGAGTTGGTCATTTTTTTAGAAACACCTAAGAAATGAACTGACAAAACTGACAGAAGTCAAAAATAGTACCTTTTGTCAGTTTTGTCAGTGAGTAATGTAGGCATATCTGAAAAAAATATAGAAAAAGATGGGGGAAAATTTTCAAAAACGCCTAAGAAGTCAACTGACATCACTGACAATGTTGATTCCTAAAAAAGCTTTGCAAATAGTGTAGGTTCGAGCACACCTCAAATCTTAGCTCTAAGACTATAAATACTCCACATTGTAGTCTTAGGCGTTTATTCGTCGTTCACTTGCTCCCAGTATTCTTTATAGTAATCCACTTGCTCCTGAAGCTTAATTGGTTTTTTATTCAACTTGCGCCAAAAAGAATCCAAAATAATTCCCGACATGTCGTCTAAGTAGTAAATATCCCTTCTATCTATAACTACCCTTCTGTAATGCACCACCAGAACCAGTAGTATGTGGATCTACCTTTATTCACAAGCAAAATTCTCTTGTGTCTTAAGTCAATCATCTTGTTCTCCTGTTTTCACATTACTGACACACCAGTGAATGACTTACTTTCCAGCTGGTTGGTACTTAAACGTTGCCTTGACAATCCCGTGGTCAGTGGTACCAGTTTCCTTATGGTTGTCTTCATTTAAATGATCATTCACAACCTGCATGCCGTCAAATGCCCAAATTCGCTTCCTTGAATTATCGTAGAATTCTTGCGAAATCAGAATATGATCAAGCGACTCTCGACTATTATTAAAGATGTGTGTGTAATACACATCACGTTGGCTGCGATATTCTTGCAAAGTTCCTGCTGAGTACAAATCAACATCACTGCCACCAGATGATAAGCCAAGCAAGTACCTAGGTTGCCCTGTCAGAATATTAAGTGTGTTGCTTCCTTGGTCATCGTTAAGGTCACCAAGTACCACAACTGGTTGTTCATTCCCTTTCATAGCTTCGGTTAGGATCATCCGCAAAGCAGCTACTTCAGCGGTACGACGAATGGTGGAGATAGCTGAACCAAGTCCCTCAGCGTGTTTCTTGTAAAACTCATTGTCATTCTTGTACCAAGATTCACGAAAAAGTTTGGTTGGTGCTTTCGATTTAAAGTGAACAACGTAGACAGAGATATCCTTTCCACTGGTCCGTGGTTTAATTCTGAAATGCAACACTGGCCGTGAGAACTCAGTCAAAGTTACTGAAATGTCAGGAGCCTGAGCATCATCACCACTGCTATCAAGCCTAAACTTTTCTGGAAAGCTGTAAATCCACTCTGGTTCACCAACTAACATCTCTTTGCGGACAGCGCCTGAACAGATGATATGCTGTCCCTTGTGACTCGTTGGTGCAAAGAGTTCGTATTTGGAGCTTAGTCCTGCTTCCTCGAACACATTGACTAGGGATTCTCGATGCCAAAGCTCTTGGAATCCCCATACATCGGCATCGATATTCTTGATTTGGGCTGCAATCCACTTAACTTTCCTATCATATTCGTCCTGACTCCAGCCATTTGTATCACTGTAGATCCGGAGCCTAGGTTCGTTAATATTGTAAAGGTTGCTTGTTGCAAAAGATACGTATTTTCGAGTTGCCACCATGTTCCTCCTTGCTTTCCTATTAGTAGATTTAGACCCTTAGGCTAGTTCATGATTATATACTTATTGCCATAACTACTATTGAGCACTTAAAACATCTATAATTACACCTTATTCTTGCCCACATAGTCTTCTAATATCAACCCAATTTAATATATAGTCATTAGGGTTGTTCCAAAATAAAATAGTGTCTCAAATTCTTAACACATTAAGCAAGAAACTTGGAACGCTTACTAAGATTTAGTTACAGAATTATGCACTTTGTTAAACTTGAATTGAGCAATTACACATCTCATGATGCACAAAAATTATTTCAGAACAAATCTATGTTTTAATATAATCAAACTTTTTCTTATGTGGAGTGGAAGCATATCCTAGATTCCCTTGTATTTAATAATGACAGTTATACCTCTTCAATTACAACCACCTTCCTTATGTAACACACCTTCCCCACTATAAAATTTCAAAAGCCAGTTAAACAAGCTTATTTTTTAAGGTATATGTGTTAAGGAACTTTTGGCAGTTTTGTCAGTAGATTATATGGGCATATCTGAAAAAAATACAAAAGAAATTACCTAAATTTTCTTCAAACCCCTAAAAAGTTAACTGACATCACTGACAATAAGACTGAAGAAAGTATTTTGATGTCAGTAATGTCAGTTGGTAATCAGGACATGTCTGAAAAAATATATAGAAAAGGTAGTAAAAATTTTTCTAGAACGTCTAGAAATTCAACTGACATCACTGACAATATTGATTCCTAAAAATCAAGCTTTGCATATGGTTTAGGCTCGAGCTAGTTAATATCACGATAAGCAAAACACACTATAGGGAAGGGTTTTTGGGTCTATTGCTAGCAGCTTGAATACTATATGTTTTACCCTCTTTATGCTAGGCTAACTTTAGCGTTTTTCTATTTGATCTGGTACAAGTATCGGCAAAACCCCTGATTTGAACAATTTTAGAAAAAATTTGAGTAATTCTCTCCTATACTGAAACCACCCTTATAATTGTTCTATAAGGGGTTTGTTGGTGTTTTCATTGAATTTCCTAAAACGCAAATATTCTCATTTTTATGCCTATAAGAATGTCCTTGGATTTATCGTGGGGAGCAGCTTTCCGTAAAACCTACCCTTGGTTTATGTTGTGCTGGTAATAACTAAAAACATCGTTTAGCATTGACGCTACATTAGAATTTTTTCTAATAAAAATCCCCCTTCTGAAAATATTCCTCTTTTTTAATCGTCTTAATCAATAAATCTACAGAATTACTTCTTATTGTCCCGATAAGCTAATCTGAGTTATCCTTTTTCCTTATGGCAAGTTATTCCTTGGATTTGCGACAACGCATTGTTCAATCTTACCTAGATGGCGAAGGTTCTATACGTGAAATAGCACAACGTTTTTTGGTTAGCCCAACCACTGTTCATCAGTACCTTAAGCTTTACCAACAACAGGGTAATTTGCTCCCTAAAGAGTATGTTGCTGGTCGTAAACCTGCTGTAGCCGCTAAGCAATTGTTACTAGTAAAAACTTTGCTACAAAACAAAGCAGACATGACTTTAATTGAATTCTGTACAGCCTTTGAAAAAAAGACTAAAACCAAAGTTAGCACTGCTAGTATGTGGAGGGCAATCAAAAAGATTGGTCTGACCTATAAAAAAAGACTTTACGTGCCAAAGAGCAAGATCGAGAAGACATTGTAGTCAAACGCAAAGCATTTTTACGTTTGCAGAAAGCAATTAAAGCAAATAGGCTTGTATTTATTGATGAAACAGGTCTGTATCTAAACATGACTAGAATTTATGCTCGCTCAAAGAGAGGGGAAAGGGCATATAGTTCTGTACCAAGCAAGAAGCATAAGTTTGCAAATTTGATAGGAGCAATTACTCTAGAGGGGGTAATTGCTAATTTCTGTGTGGATGGAGGTATAACAGGAAAAGTGTTTACAGTATTTCTAGAAGAAGTATTATGTCCAGTATTGAAAGTAGGGCAAATAGTTTTGATGGATAATTCACCAGCACATATTGTAAAAAAGGTACGTGAGTTAATAGAAGGCAGAGGCGCTAAACTGATCTACTTGCCACCATATAGCCCTGAGTTCAATCCTATAGAGCATTGTTGGTCAAAGGTAAAGTCCCATCTACGTACATTAGAGGCTTGGGACAAAAAGAAGTTTAATTCTTCAGTTAAGAAAGCTCTGGAAACAGTTAATGCCAATGATGCTCAAGCTTGGTTCAGGCACTGTGGTTATTCAAATCACCCACCTATGGAAGGATGTTACAATAAATATTTATTCAAATATTCACAACTTTAATTTCTTATAAATGCAAAAGTATGTTTTCATTTTAGATAAATCACCAGTAAGAAACATTTTTACTGTTTGTAAGACTTTAATATGATTTTATGAGAGATCGAAAATCCCGTTTCATAAGAGCATTTACTGTATTTGTATCAGGTCAAAAAGAAAAATGCTACAGAGCATTACCCATGTAGGAATTGATGAAGCCATAACTATCTTGAGACTTAGAAGAGTAGTAGATTTCCGCTTTACAGATGACCTTATCTATATTAGTGGTATAAACACCACTGAATTAGCAGAAATAAAGGCTGAAGGCTTAGCTTGCATACCATTGGTGAATTGATAAGTTTTTAAAGAGTCAGGTTAACAATGAAGTTCTCTATAAGTAAACAAAGCAATGACTATAGCTTCTTTCTTAGCGATGGTGGCAGTCTAATTATGACTGGTACAGCAGAAACTAGAAAGCAAGCACTTAAAACGATTTTTGACGTTATAAAGAATCTCCTAAGAACGACTTAGAAAAACCATACCCTTATTATAGCCTGTGGGATTAACTCACAGGCTTTTTTGTTGTAGATGATTTGAGGTAATATAGTTTTAACGGATGGCTTACATATTGCCAACGTTGAATTACAAAACTATAGTTGGTAGTTAGTAATATTTACTACCTGTGTGAATATTCAATACTAACTGGAACTACAAAGCATGGATAACCTAAGTATAGAACTCTTAGCTGATCACCCCGAAGCATTACCCATCCTTAAAGAAATGTTCGAGTCTGAGTGGGAACCATATTACGGCCCAGCAGGATTAGGTGATGCTGAAGCTGATATCAAAAACTCAGCTAATCGCACTGAGCTGCCAATTGCAAAAGTTGCTATCTTTAATGGTAATATTTGTGGCACTGCCGCATTGAAAATGGAGTCAGTAATGACTTACCCTGATTATTTCCCGTGGCTTGCAGGTTTACTTGTAGCTCCTGCATATCGAAGACAAGGAATAGGAGAGCAGCTTGTAGCTGCAATCGAAACATTAGCGAAACAGCTAGGATTCAAAGAAATATATGTTGGAACAGGTGAAAAATCAGGAATGTCAGAAGTTACTTTAGATAAAAGGCATTGGAAATTCATACACAAAAGTGATTATTTTGTATCTCAAGCAAGCATTTACAGGAAATTGCTCTAAGTTCCAATTAATAATAAAAAGTTGGTGTTTGAGATATGAGGTTAGGGTCAGAAGTAGTTAAAAATGCCTCATATTCAAGGTGTATTCGAATTAACCTCCACTGCAGATGTGATAATTGGTGAGACGCAAACAGATTTTGCTAGCTTATCCTTGTCACAACTTAACTGGCAACCCAAACCCAGTGCAAATCAATGGAGCATTGCTCAGTGCTTTGATCATTTAGTAACAGCCAATGAAACTCATTTTCCTACTTCGAGATCATTCAAAATGGAGAAAAAGAGAATAGTTTTTAGAAAATGTCAAATTGTCTAATTATGTTAATTGGTCCAAAAGGGGTAGGTAAGAGCTATATTGGAGATGTCCTGCATAAACACACAGACATACACTTTATATATGTTGAAGACATATGGTTGAACCTACAGCCTGACGAAAATGGATGGGACCAAGTTGAAAACACTATTGATAGCGCTTTTAAAAAACATAACAAAGTTGTGATTGAAAGTTTAGGTGCTGGTCCTGAATTTGACCAGTTCTACTTAAAACTAGTTGCCAAGTATAAAATCAAAATGGTACGTATTTGGGCTGATTTAGAGACTTGCTTCAAGCGAGTTCTATCTAGAGATCACTCAAAACAACTCCCTATACCACCTGATAAGATTCGTAGATACAACGAAATTGCTGAGACTGTTCAGCATGAGTGGGTTGCTGAAATCAAGAATGACCCACCTTTATCTGTAGAGCAAATATTAAATGCATTCGCCGATCTTTAGCTAAACACTGTAGAGAGTTTTAATTCAATTAGTTAAGAACCTAAAGAGAGCTTAAAACTTTGTCAGGCTTCAATCCTAGACACATTAAAATCATTGAGTTTGGATTATTAGTTAAACTCTTGTATGTAGTAGGATTTTAAGAATTCATCTGCTTGAGCAAAAAAAGGTATGAAATAAAAAGTAAAGATCAAAAAATCCTGATCTAGTGCCTTTATTGGTATAAGATAATACCTAGTAAAACCACATAAAACCTGTCTCTTACACCTACGGATCAGAAGGCCAAGGGTTCGAATCCTTTCGCCGTCTTTCGACACCCTATTATTTAAGGTTTGAGTATTTTTCCAAGTTTCAAGCTTAGGTGCTTTGTGGACTATCTTCATCAGAGTAAACAACAACATAATCAGTGCCTAACAGCTTTAAGAACCTACGAATTTCAGGCTTGAGATTAACTACAACCTTTCTGACAAAATCACCAGTAATGGTCAACAAGTGTACATCCATAAACAACTTAAACACCCAACGTGCTGTCGGTGTTTGTGTAGGCTTACCTTTTTGATCTGGTAAACTTTCTTTGTTAACCTTGAGAGTGTTGCGTATTTTATACTCTAGTGCAGCATAAACCAATAAACACACTGTCATTACCATCATCAATGCCATTACTCGTGATACCTTCTTTAAGTAGATTGTAGAAGCACAAAACATCGGATCCTTCAGAAATCGAAACCCTCGCTCTGCATATTTTTGATTCTTATACGCTTCTAGCACTTTCATGTCACTCAAATGTTTTTCAAGCACTTTATCAGTAGCTAGAATAAAACAAGCTCGTTGCTCTTTTAACTTCTGTGGCAATGAGGTTAGCATAAACTGTGCACCATTGATCTTGTACTCTGCCTTTGTAGGTTTTGTGCCTTTGGCTGGACGCCCTCGTTTAGTGTAATGTAGTTCTTCAACAATCTTTTCCTCTTGAACTTGTGTCACTTTTAGAGTTTTCTTAATCTTCTCCAATGCCTTTTGTGCATCTTCAGCACAACTATATGACTCCTTACATAATTCTGCCCAAGCTTTACACTCTATATCAGAATGTTTGGTTAGATAGTTTGATACACTTCTGTTTACTCGCTTAGATGCTTTCTGAGAGTGTATAATTAACCATCTTTGCCTTATTCCTACATATTCTGTACACATCGAGGTGTAAGTGTAGCCTTCTTTTAGTGGCTTCAAGTCTTTGATACTTACTTGCTCCAGTACTTTTTCGGCTTTTTTAATAGTCATGGGAACATTTGTGACCCAAGATATTTTTTGCTCTTGGTAAGCCTTTAGACATTGACTTGTATAGCTTGCACTGTCTGCTACTATCAATTTAAGACCATGATCCACTTTTAGTCTTGACACATGCTCTTTTATTACTTGTTCAAACACTACTTTGTCACTGCTATTTCCACTTAGTGGTTCCATTAGTATTGGTATCTTTGCTTGATGCTCTATTATCAAGTTCAGCACTACCTGATTAAGGTCATTTCTATGATCACGACTGTATCCCTTTTTGATGTTAATCGTCTTTAAGTTACCATTCTCTTCTTCTTCACAATCACTATTGAAGTTTCCATCTACATGGAAGCTAGTAGTATCCATGTGACCTTCTTTGGGAGTAATCCCTAACTCCCTAGCTGCTCGTACAGAAATGGCACTATATAATTCTGTTGCTCCAAAGTCATGAAACTTGTCCAGAGCCCTACCTAAAACATGATCTTTGAGATCAGAAGCTTTTATATCGGGTGCAATTAACCTGTCTACAGGCTTGTTTTCAAAGAATTGACTTAACAAGTATAAACGGCTGTTTGCAAATCCTAGACCATTGAGCACCATCGCCTTTAAAGATTGGCCCAGTGTGACTTTACGTTGCTCTTTGTCTTGGGAAATTAGACTGTCAACTACTTCACCTATACCTAACTCGTCAAACATTGATGCTACTAAACCCAAGTGTTCTAAAGTTTCACTCTTATATTCATAATCTATTTTGCTTTCCATACCCTACTGTAAATGATATTCTCGTTAATTCCTCAAACCTTAATATTTAGGGTGTTGAAAGACGGCTTTCGGGCGCGCCAAAAAAATAAATCAGGGACAAGCATAAAGTGGGAGCAAAATTCAAGATTAGACGGTAAGAAAATGCTTAGCAGTCCGTATTTTCACTCTCTGAATTAATTCCCCTCAAAATGCTCAGCAGCTCAGCAAAAGCATCCTCCTTCTGTTTAAGGGTTATACCCTATTCCCTTACCTAGCACCTAGCAATAGCTGCCAAATGTGCCTTTTAGTAAAACAAATTTTGGTGTTATTTGCAACTTTACTAAGTTTAAAAAGGGCGTGCTATGCTCAAGCTTTAAGATAACATCATAGCAAACCCTAAGATCACAAGAATCAAAGTATATAAAACGATTCCTGTTACAAGGGCTTTAACCAAAATACAGGAAATAAGACTTAAATGCTCTCTGAGACTTATAGGTCTTTCAACATAGGTTGTAAAGACACCTATAGAACCCGAAAGAGTTTTTCTTAAATCGTCTAAGAAAGCATTTCTTTTAGCATTAGCTGGTGGATTACTTGAGGCTTTTTGCAAATCCTTTCTGGTTCTAACTTTTAGGATTATATTTTTGAATACCTTGTGAATGGAAGAGGTTATTGATTCAGGCAACAAATTTCTAAATAAAAGTATTATTTTATGATTACTTAACATAATATTTATATTTGATAACATGAACTCACGAAAAGCTTACACTTTCCTTAAAAGCGCCAAAAAACATAATAGTAAAGTCGCGAAGATGCGACTGTGGCTCCATTAAGCTTCTCAGTGAGAGTAATGTTAATATAACATTAATTATTGTGATTATGTTAGGAGGCACTAAAGGTTTAGACAGCTAGGCTGATAACTGATAAATTGCCATAGGATAAGGATTTACCTCACCAGTACTTATCTGATCTAATGTCTGGCAGAAGGAATTTGCTTACTGGTAGGTGTATTTCTATTTTTAATGCTCTTGACTCGGAGTTAGAGGTTAGGGTAGTTGGGAGGAGGGTTCGAGCTCAAGAGGGAAAATTTTTTGATTAGATCAATACTTTGTACATAAGTATTGGTCAATAAAGGTTACTGAACACATTCGTAACCTTTATGATTGTCATGGTATGGTGACTGCAGTGATTGCTCTCATCATTGAGGCAGCGATCGACGATATTGACGGCAAAATATAGCACTTTTATCACCGTCAACAGAACAAGGTTGACTAACTTGCTCAACTTGGCTTAAAACAGAAAAAATCACTTCTTGCTTATTAACTGGACCTACTGGAATGTTTTCATCTAAAACATTAACAGCAACTTTTTCTAGCTCGGCTTCATCAAGGTTAGCTAAGTATCTTTGTATTGTGCTACGTTGAAAGTTACTTAGTGGCTGATCTGCTTCTAAAACGCAGCTATTAAAACTAGTATCTCGACAAAAAAGTTTTGATATGTGATTTCATATTATGAAATTCGAGGATAAAGCCTCTTTAATTTGTCCCTTGCAGTTTTAATAGTGAAACTCCAATCTATAGTGGCTTTACTAGCATTACGCTCTTTTTGCCATGCATTAATTTCTTTCTTAAGAAGTCCCATACTTCCTAAACGCCTGTCTAAACATTGTTCATTTAGTACTGAAATCTCTACCTCAGCCATATTCAACCAACTGCTATGTTTTGGTGTGTAATGGAATTCTAGCTTTCTAGTCAGCTCTCTTGCTTCCTCTGCACTAAAGGTTTCATAAAATGATGCTGGAGTGTGGGTGTTGAGATTATCAAAGACTATTCTGATCGTGTCGGCATCCTTAAAGTGTGTTTCCACTAAATCCTTCATGATATAAGCAAAATCCTGTTTTGTACGCCGTTTGGTAACCTTCACATAACGCCAACCTGCTAATGGTTGTAAACATATGAATATATTGCAAGTCCCTTCTCTACGGTATTCATAATCATAGCGTTCTGGTTGACCTTTTCTTGCTGGCAATGGTTTACGAACCTCACTAATCAGTTGATAAGGGAACTCATCAAAACATATTACAGGTCGATTTTTCTGGTAGTCCTCAGCATACAAGTCCAAAATATCTTCCATACGCCAAACAAAATCAGATCCTACTACTGTGGGAATGCACCACTTCTGGCGTACCCAAGGCTTCAAGTTATTTTTTTTAGCACCAGCCTCACACTCTCGTAAGAAATGCTTTCCAACTTAGTCAGAGTCACCAAACGATCAGTCAACAGTTTTAGTGTCCAACGCCTACGTCCATCAGGAGGAACACTTTGTGCAATTGTTGTTAGAATAGCTTCAACCTTGTCATTTAATTTGGGTACTCTACCAGAACGTGTTTTTTCACCTAAAGCAAATTCCAGATTCCCAACCACAAACTTTTGTCTTGTGCGTACTATAGTTGGAATACTGGTGTGTAAAGTAGCAGCTATTTCCTCATCTGTTTTTTCCATGTCTGCCAGTAACAAAATGTTAGCTCGCTTAATTTTACGAGCATTGTGTTGCCCTTTTTGAGTTAATTCGACTAGATCAGTTTTTTCGGCCTTTGTTAATTCAACAATGTAGGTTTTTGCCATACCTTACTCTATATCTCGATAGATGGGTGTTATTTTGTAAGCTTTACATATCAAAACTTTTTTGTCGAAGTACTAGGGTGACTATCGGTAGAACCTTCAACAACACCTCTTACACAACTAAACGCTGGGTGCTCTGCAGCAGTAGCTACTGAACCTGCAGCCACAAACAATATTAATACACCTAAGCCTATAAACCTATTCATAACATTTTCCTTTCTCTTAGGGAGGTTGTTATGTAGCAAACATCCTTAAGCTAATAGGATACCTAACTACATAAACAATATTTTAAATATTGGCTTTTGGAACTAAGTCAAGAGTTTGACATGAGAAAATAATCACCTTTAAGGGTGCCTAAGAAATTAAATAAATTGACCACCAAATAGAGTCAGTAAATCATTTGATGTTTATAAATATTATCAGCATCTAAAGTTTACATTGATAGCCATCTGCCTATCAGAAAGGAAAAACACATGTCTTTTATAAAAAATTTTAATAAGTTAGGTTTACTTAAACGCAATCCTTCTAAAGTAGGAGCAGGCCGATTAGGAACTAGTAAGTGGTTTGTTTCTCTAATTGTTTTGCTAGCTGTTTTTGCTCCTAGTGCTCAAAGTAAAAATGTAGGGTCCACTAATACTACAATTAATGATTGTGTTCACAGAGTTGTTGAAGGTGAAATTATCAATAATAGACAATTTACACGTTGCGTTATTAATGCAGATCAACAATTAACTGGTTCTGTTCGCAAGGGAGTTACTGATTACTTGCTCTCTGCTAGTGATAAAGAATTGGAAATGATGGCTGAAGTAATTGTCAAAGCAGATAATCATGATAGTTATAAAGAATCCACTAAGGATGAGTTTTCTAGGTTTATACTTCAGGAAATAGAAAGTATACTAGCCTCCAATGCTTAAAGACAAATAAAATGAATAGCTTGTGAGATTCCCTTGCAGGCTTTTTTATGGTAATATTAGGTGTATTTCTCCTCAGCACTTTCCTAACAAGCAGCAAATATCCCCTTTACAACAAAGGGTTTTACTGCTTGGCTTTTGTTTTGGCTCGAGCACCTACAGCAAAAAACGCTACTGCTGAGCTAAGGATTACTTACCTCAGCTTCCTCACAGGCATTTGGGTTTTTTAGGGATAGCAGCAAAAATTCTGCAAGTAAAAATGAGGCCTTAACTATGCTAGCCAAGGCCTTTTAAGAAATTTTGGATTATGCCTTAGAGGTTCTATAAGGCTTCTATTTACAAAATTCTTAAGGCTGCTCGAACAGCTACCCAATAAAAAACCTAGCATTGCTCACCTTTAACCAGTTTTAGAATTTGGATTTAGTAACTGTAGTCATACTGAGGGTAAGTATTTTGAGGATGGGTATTTTGAGGGTAGTCATATTGGAGGTAAGAATCGCTGTGAACAACATAGCAGTGATCATTGTAGTAGTAGTAATAACCATTTTCATAATGGTAATTGCTATTATTGGGAACATAGCTACACTGTGGATAGCTTTGGTAGTCATAGTTACTCTGACTATATTGATTACCATAAGAATAATCTGTCTGGGGTTGGTAATAACCGTTAACCATAGCTGAACTTACAAGAACAAGCAGGGTAGTGGTTAAAAGTAGGTTACGAAAGTGACTCATCATTTTTCTCCTTGCAAGGTTTTATTTGTGGTGGTTTTTATCTACCACTTCCTTGCGGTAAAAATAATTATCCTTGTACCTTGGTAACACTGCAGTAACACTTGTTTAAAATGTTGGTTAGCTCGTGCATACCCAAGCCAACCACAATACAACAAAACAGCCTGTGGGATTAACTCACAGGCTGTAAAGTATAATTTAATTTTGAGTTATGAGGATACTAGTTCAAAGGCTTCTGGAAAGCACATCCAAGCCTTTTCCCAATCAATAATCGCTCCTTCCTCATTATAAATTGGTTTATCATACTCTCCAAGCACCTCTCCTACAGGGCAAGGATTGCTAGCTTTTATATCGCCTACTAAATGTCCACTATTACCATCACTCCTAATACGTTGAACTGAATCTTCTCTTGTCTGACCTAATTGAGTACCTATTAGAATTATTAAAACGACAACCACAAAGCCAACTTTGAAGAAAAGACCTTTTCGTATCTGGATCAAAAGAGGCCTTGCTAGGAATTTGTTTCTTTTTAATTCTTTCATTGTTTTGTTTCTTTCTAAGGGTAGATTTAGATTTTTAAGTTGTACTAAAAAAGCCTGTAGGTTGCATTCCCACAGGCTCTTGAGAAGTCAGGTTTTAATTCATGTAGTTTGTAGTAGGTTTTTGATGATGTCAAAAATTACTTTAAGGGCTTGTTTCCTAGTTCCTGCTGAACCAGTCATAACAATAGTATTGTTGTGGCTAACAAAAAAATCATAGTTTTTGTGTTGTTTGTGTATTGAGAAGTTCATAGTTCACTGTTTCTAAGAGGGTTTCCTCATCTCATATTTATAGCTTAAGTAAATGGGCGTTAAGAGAGCGTAAACTGCTTTACTAGGCAAGCTATACTGCTGGTACGCAAGCTAAGCCTTCAGCCTTTATTTCTGCTAATTCAGTGGTGTTTATACCACTAATGTAGATAAGGTCATCTGTAAAGCGGAAATCTACTACTCTTCTAAGTCTCAAAATAGCAATGGCTTCATCAATTCCTACATGGGTAATGCTCTGTAGTTCATCAAAGCTGGCATTATTAAGATCAATGCATGTTTCATTAGCTGTCACTTCTGAATTTGTTGAAGTAGGAGGGTAATTTAAAGGAGTTGCCTCTGCAGCAAAAACGAATCCTAAAATTAAGGTTATTAAAGCTAAAGACTTTTTCATTGAATATTCCTTTCAATATTGCTTGAGAGTAAGTGTGTAACATCAAGTAAGGAAAACTATAGGATTATTAGTAATCTAGTGGCTGAACAAGTCTGAGTGTTTGCTCAGGCTTTTCTCTTGAACTAGAGCACACCTTGGTTGGAGGTGTGTTAATAGAAGCTTAGTTCAAGCTGTTTTTATTCGCAGGAAAGTTAGAGTAGTTTTTTTGTGGAAGCAGGAAGGAACTTAACAGCTTCTTTTGAAAAATCACTACTATTGATCAATACCTCTGCCAAAGTAAGTCTGGTCTTGGTCAGTTACAGTGGACACTTAATGTAGAGAAAAATACCTTAAGGAGTCCAGAATGGAAAAGAGACCAAAGAGACAACAGTACACGATGGTGCTTAAACTTGATGCAGTGCGTCTAGTGTTGGATGAAGGCTACAGCGTAGCCAAAGCTGCAGAGCGTTTAGGTATAAGCCCCAAGAACTTGTATCACTGGAAAGAGCAATATGAAGAAGGACGTCTCGTGCTAGGCACGAAGCATGCCCAACCAACACCTCAAGAAACCGAATTGAGGCATTTACGAGAGGAAAATCGTCAGTTGAAGCTAGAAGCAGAGATCCTAAAAAAGGCGTCGGCCTACTTTGCGAGACAGCTCAAGTGAAATATGATTTCATTAAGATGCATGCTGAAGATTATCCTGTGAGCTTGCTTTGTAAATACTTAAAGGTTGCTAAAAGTGGCTACTATGCTCACTTCAAGCATGAACCATCAGCACAGCAAAAAGCCAATGATGATCTTATAATCTCTATTCGAGAGATTTACGAGCAAAGTGGGCAAACCTATGGTAGTCCTAGAATACATGCAGAATTATTGAATAGAGGAAAACGTTGTTCCTTGGGGCGGATTAAACGCCTCATGCGTCGAGAAGGTATCTATGCGAAGTTGGGTAGGAATTACCGACGTAAAAAAGCTGCTAAACGTGAAATTGAATCAACAGAGAATCTGCTAATTAAGGAACAAATCCAAATCACCAGCATTAATCAAGTTTGGTATTCAGATATTACGCAAGTCAGAACAACAGAAGGCTGGTTATACTTGGCAGCTATCATAGACGCTTTTTCTAGAAGAGCTGTAGGTTACGCCATGGATGATAATATGGAGACTGACCTAATTATTAAAGCTCTGAGAATGGCAATTAAGCAACGAGGTTCAGTCAAGGGTCTAATTCACTACAGTGATCGGGGTTCTCAGTACACTAGTTACGCTTTTGAGCGTGAACTCAAAAGTCAAGATATCAGGACCAGTTTTACTGCGACAGGCGCATGTCTTGATAATGCTTTTATTGAATCGTTTTTTGCTAGCCTCAAAAAAGAATTGATTTATAGGACTGCATTCATTACTTGGGAAGGAGCTAGGACCGCTATCTTTGAGTACATCAACATCATTTACAATCGTTTTCGCTTACACAGTTTGATTGATTACAAAAGCCCTGAAACCTTTGAAACTATAATTTGGAGTAATTAACTGTTTAGTCTATACTTTGAGTGTCCACCAAAAGCGACCAACTCCAAAAGTGTACCAGTTATTTATTTATGGACACTAAGGGGAAGTAGTGCTTCCACCGGGTACAAGAGGTGTAAGGAGAATAGGCAGCTCTGAAGTTGGGCTACTAGGAACAAAGATAAATTCTTGTTCTAAAGATTCTTCCAACAAAAGTTCAACAAAATTAGTAGTGCTATCAGGCAAAATTTGTTGACCCATTTCCATGCTCGAGAGCATAGAGCTATTCTGACTAGCTTCAATTTCTACCCTAGCCAAGCCCACTGATGAGTTTGCTACAGCTAGACTTGTATTTTGTATTAAACTTTTTAACTCAGCAGCATGGGTACTAGCTTGCTGCTGCCATAGAATTGCTGCTACAGCACTTACCACAGGTACAGCATAGGAAGTACCGGTAAGCTCTCGAGCACTATCTGAAGCACACTCTAAACCATTTTGGCTATCTAAACAAAGCTTAATGCCTAACCCTAAAACATCAATAGCCTCTATCTCAGGATTTAGCCTCGCAGCTTGTAGCTGACCATGCCTAATCCCAGCTGTACCTACAGCTATAATGTTGGCTATAGATGGAAGTGTCATAGTAGTGCCATAAAAAGTTTGCGAGAAGCCAGCAGGGTAATAAACTGCTCTACGCTGCTCAGGGTCAAGACCATGATTTCCTGCTGAAGCAACTACAAGAAAGTGATCTCCATAAATTTCTTCTAGTCTTTTTAATATGCCCCAAAGAGTTACATCAGGTCCATACTGTGGGTGGGCTGGACCACTAAAGCTCATGTTAAAAATGACTTTTTGACCCTTTGCTAGATATTCTCTTTCAATATCAGTTATGGCTACCACTAAATCTAAAGTGGTGATCAGATCGTCATTTAAGTTTTTACCAGTTTGACTAAAAACACGTTTTGATACCCACTGTGCATTAGGAGCCAATAAATGTATAATGTCTCGAATATTAGTGCCATGCTGCTCTTTAATAGCAGTATTATAACAGTCAGAAGCATCGTTTTCATCAACACCACTATCTAAAATAGCCACTACAACTCCATCACCAAACCATCCTTGAGAGTGAGCTAGATTGGCCTTTGTAAGCTTTTGAAGAGAAAAGGAAGAAAAGGGATTATTAGATACAAGTTGCCAGTTTTCCTCATTTGCATATTTTCTCAAGCGGGGAAGCACCTCACAAGCAGGGTCTAATGAACGCACATACCTACTAGGTTGGGCCCTAGTATTATTAGGCATATATAAATAGTTAAATCCTGCTAGCACATCCTGTGCATCTTTGGTTGAATCCTTCTTTATATCTAAATCTATAATATTGTTTAGATTACCTAAAGCCTTACTAGTTGTTTGCTTGCCAACACCAAGTACAGCAACTTTAGCAGAGGGAGTAGCTATAAAATCTTTTACTACAAAAGGGGTTTCTTTGAGTTTGGTTCTTAATACTTTCCTAGAATAACCTTGTACAATAATCTCTGTACTAGCAAAACTTGTGTTCACATTGTAAAACTGCTCAGCTAAAATATCTCCGCTATTTGTCTCAGCTATCACCCTAAGTTTTTCATTAATCAATGCATCTACTGGCAAAGAAGGATCCGGTCTTAAATCAAAAATAACCTCTTGAGATGTCGTTTCTATAATTTTCGTTGTGTAGCCTTTACTTACACTTAGCTCAACATCTTCTAGATTAGGTTGAGGTAATGGTAAGGAAATACGCTCATTAGCAGCTACAGAAATAGCCTTCAGCGGCTGAGCCCAATGCACACCATATACATCTATTAATTTCATAATAAATACTTGGCGTGATTTAGACAGAGTTTCTATATTCTGAATGTGGGTAACCCAGTTCCCTTCTTGCTTAAGTTGGTAGCTTAGCCATTTACCCTCAAAAGTAACTTGTGGATTACTTATAGAGCTACTAACCGCTAAATTACTAATGGTGCCAGTGACTAAATGCTTTACCTTTAAGATTTCTTTAAGCTTACCACGCTCTACCCAAGTTAATATCTTGCCATCATCAGAAAGGCTTGGGTTTGCTTGCTCGAGCAAACCTCGAAAAACTTCTACATAACTATTTCGGGTAACATCATAAATCATTACTTTGCTATAGCCACTAGCAAGCTGGCGAATAAAAGTTATATTCCTACCATCACCACTGATTTTAGGCTGCACTTGTGGATGGGGATTAACTAGAACACTTTGTTTATAGCCTTCTGAGTCATATAATCTATAAAATATAGCAGACTTGCCATCTTGCTCACCTTCCCATGCCATTTTTGTTCCATCAGCACTTATTGTAACATTAAGATCGCTAATATCATTATAGGTTAATCGTTTTACTAATCTATTAGCTAAGTCTAGTTTATAAATTTCAAAATCATCAGCCAAATTACTAGTTGGCTTCATACTCATAGTTATAGTTTGACCATCAGCACTGCAAGATACTGCTTGTATTTCCCTTACATCAGCATAAACAAGAGTTTTAGCCTCCTCTATAAGGTCATAAAGCCATAAACGCCATACACCTAATCTACTATTAGGATTATGCTGAATGTAGCACATTACCCCTGTTAAACCTGTAACACCTTGAGCTAGTTCTTCTACAGGACCATCAGCATAAGCACGAATAATTTCGCCATGAGAAACAACTTTACCTTTTTTGCCTTTAAGAAAGCTGTTACTCTCAAACCTTTCTAGAGTAGCTGTAACAATATCATTAGGAGAAAAAAGGATTTTTGTAGCTTGCAGCGTTTGATCCTGAGTATTAGCAACAGTGGAATTACAAGCCACCAATAAAAGAACTATCACGCATCCAAATCCCAACAGAAATCTGCTACGCACTATCTGAACCATAAACTTATACCTAGCTCTTACTATCAACATAAGCTTGATAAGTATGTCTAAACTGATTAAATCTTTGCTCTAAATACTTAAGCCTTAATAAGTTCTCTTCAGACTTTGCTTGTTCTATCTGCTCAGTAAATAAGCTTTGACACTTTGGGACAAAGTATTCAAGCTGCTCCTCATTACCAGTAAGTAAGTTAAGTGCCACTTCTAAGGACTCTAATTCACCCTCTAACAAAGCAATTTCAGCAGAAGCAATTCCTTGGTAAATAACGTGATGTGTTTCTGTAGCCATTTCTTTTGCTTTAAGGAGGTCTGCTCGAGCTTCCACAAAACGTTTCCTCTCCTTATAAAAGAGCCCTCTATTAAGCCTTGCTGCCACTGCTAATTCTGATTTAGCATTCTGTGAACTAATAAGGTCAATGACTTCGTTAAAGCGTTGTTCTATTTCTGCTTCTGGCTTTAGTTCATACTCTGCCCACATAGAAACCATATTAAAAGTAGCACGAATTTTTTGTGTAACATCTTTACTTTTAAAAGCAATATTTTCATATTCCTGAGCAGCTTGATCAAATGCTTCAGCTCGATCATAACATGCTGCAACATTATTCTTAGCACCATACCAGCGGTGATGTTCATCAGCATGATACCACCATTCTGCTGCCCTACGATAATACCCTATGGCTTCATCATAAGCTTGGCGACCTCTAAAGTGAATATCTCCAAGGGTATTCTCTGCTTCAGCTAAGGCCCAAAAAACTTTTTTATCTTTTCGAGAAGCTAAACTGGTTTTAAGTACCTCTAAAGCCAAAGCCTCTGCCGTTTGTTCATCTCCAGTAAGCCACATAAGTTTAGACTGTAGTGACAATGCTCGCTTTGATTTCTCTAAGCTTGACTCATTTAAGATTTCTAGAGCTTTAGGATATTCTCCCGACCTTTCTAAAGCATAGGCCAGCAAAAAGTCTACCTCAACATCTGAATCAACACCTAAAAGCTTCTCAGCATTTTTTAGCTGTGAAAGAATTATGGCGCTCCTAGGAGCTTGATTACGATCTATAAGCTTTTTAGCTTCTTGTAAATAGGCTAACTTAGCTTTGTTAAAATGCCCAATTCCCCCAAAGGTTTGTGTGTGCTCATAAATACTTTTATAAATATAAAACGTAGGTGTAAATTCTGTTAACTTAAACAGAATATTGAGCTTCTCAGAACGATGTTTTGGCTCATTAAGATAAGCTAGTAAAATGTTTTTGCCAACTATGTTAACATCTTTTTCAATATCAACCCAGCCAGCACCATAAAGTTCACTCAAAGTATCGTCTTTTGCTCGAGGTTTTAGGCCTAAGACTTTTTGAGCAACGTGAGAGTCTGGTTCTTCTTGTAAAGTCAGTATTTTAAGCATTTCAAAAGATTTAGCAGCTACTTTAGATTTGCCAGCAAGGAAAAGTAATCTTTGCTCTGTCAAAGCACATATATCTTTACGTTCCTTTTCACTTTTACTAGCTTCATAAAGTGATGATAGGTGCTTAGGAGCAAGTTGCTCTTGATGAGACCCAGAACTATAGATAACATCCTTAGATAAGTAAACTTTCGCTTTCAGAAAAAGGTCATGATAATGTCTGCGTTTATCTAGAATCCAAGGAACAATACCATCATCTTTCTGAAAGTGCTCAGGAAATAGCCTTTGAAACTCCTCTTCAACACCCTCTAGAAAATGCCCTCTATCTTCATAAAAAGTTAATGCCTTTGCAAACTGCTTGTTATCAATTAGTTCTTGAAATTCTAAAATATCACATTTGATAATAAGTTTTTCATTTAAACTTATGGTGCCACTTTTCCTATCACTGACAATGAAATCTCGCATCTGAGAAACTTCTGCATATTCCTTGAGTCTTTTTAGGGCCTGTGACAAATTATCTAGAGTCCTAGGCTCACCACGTTTGTTATGTGTCTTTCTTAAACCCCACCATAACATATTAGCTAAATCTTGCCGATTTACACTACCCTCTATAATGAGATAGCCTAGTACCAGATAATGCATTAGGTTAAGCGAAGGGGGAATTTTTGTTGCGTGAGCATCCTCTATTTTTAGTGTTCCAAACATCAAAAGGTACACAAATTCACTTTACCATTCACTAGAAATGAACTATCAAATTTTGATTTTTACTAAGAGCAGCTCTCATAATAATCCTTTAATTAGAAACTATGCCCATCACAACAGCATATCACCTGTTAGAATACAAACATAACTTTTAAAGCTTAATTTAGACTCTTACCTCATTTCAATCACAATCATTCAGGGTTTATTCAGAATTCATTCAGGGAAATAAGTGTCTAGAGTGTTTAATTAATCAGCACTTTGGGTTTAAGTTACCAAAGACCTAAGTAGTGTTTAGGAAGGAGGTGAAGTAAGAAAACTTCTATTGATTACAATTAATTTTATTGATAGTTTTGAAAAAATTGTGACATATCTTGAACAAGAATCCTTGTTCACAATGACATTAAAAACCACACAACAATTCATCACTATCACCCATAGTATCTTGCAAATTTACTTGATAGATAAATCCATAACACAATGCCACACACTAATATCTATCATTTCAGACTAGCAAGGTACTATTTTTTCCTAATTGCTACCCTATCGTAAAACATCATTCTGAGCCATTGTTCCTATGAGGACAGGTAAACATAGATGAAAGCAAATTATGCTAAGTGGTTCTCATGAGTTATGCCATAATTGGTATATTTTTTTGCTTTGCTTGTCAAGTGTTATATGTGCACTGCAGGAAAGGTTTCCTATTCTAAAAAAACTTTTCTGCACTTTATAGGTAGATTTACTTTAAATGAGAAGCATTTTAATCATCCATCTTTTATGGGAGATTAATAAGCTAGCTCTTGAGCTGAATAATTAACTGTCTAAGAAATCAAATTGCTACATCTCGATGGTAAATCTAACCCCTACGCTTTTAATAACTTTTTCATTCATTACCTTTATCTATTAACAAACTATTAACAAGCTCATAACAAATAATCATTAAATAATCTTCGTACTGAAGCTTCAGAATCCAACATTTCCTTTAAGGAGGAAGTTAGGAGGAGATTAAAGAAGTTTAAATACAAACCTTCAATTTATTTATTAGTTTCGTACACAAGTTCGTTGCTGTTTTTGGTTGTCTTTCAAAGGATAAGGCTTCTAGTTTACATGTTTTAAGCCTTAATTTTAGATATCCGCTTATACATGAGGGTGTATAGCACATTCATCTACTAAGATCTTATGAGAGGCAACCTTTTCTTGCCTGAAGAAGGCAAGTATCGGTACTTCTACAGAACGAACTGTTTACATAACATTTGCCTTAACATTAATTAAAAAAGGAGATATTAATGACAAAATGGTTCAAACGTGGTTTGTGGATTGCTTTGTGTATAGGGTTACTTGCAGCATGTAATCAGCAAGAAAGTAATGACAACTTAACTCAGAATAACTCAATTCAAGAAAATGAAGCTGCTCGAGTAAAAACCTATAGCAGCACACCAAATGCACCTATCCCTGATAGTCAGGGACGTAATGTTGCTGGCCGGGCACTTACTGATACTATCCGCATTTCTGACTCTGGAACAGTTCAAGATCTCAAAGTTGTTTTGGATATAAATCATACTTGGGTAGGTGACTTAAAAATCTTTCTAATTCACAAAACTAGTGGAACTCGAGTGAGGCTAGTCAATCGTCCCGGACGTGGTAACTGTTCAGGAAACGATATAAAGCTTACTTTAGACGATAAAGCAACTCCCAATATAGATACTGATTGTAGTCGCACAAACCCTGCCTACAGTCAATCGCACTATCAACCTAGCCGACCACTCAGCCGTATAGTAGGTAAGTCACTTAAGGGAAACTGGACATTACGCATTAATGACTACTGGCAGCAAGATACTGGAAGGCTTAATTCTTGGCAGCTAAAGATTGAAACAGGAAATTCACCACCACCGCCACCACCACCTAATCCTACAGGTACCGTTAAGTTTTATATTACTCAGTCAGCTGCTAAACTTGATGGCAGCACCCCTTTAGCTGCTGGTCGCAACGGTTTCTTCAGGGCCTTTGTAACTGCTAGTGCAGCAGGAGCTAGTCAAAACAGTGAAGTGCGTCTTTTTGCACAGAGCAATGGTCAAACTCTTGGCAATATAAAGTTATCTGGACCTACAAATTATCCAACCTCTATAAATGAAGGTAACTTAAGCAGTTCTTACAACGCTCAAATTTCTGGTGATTGGATCAAGCAGGGTCTAGAGGTTTACCTTACAATAAAAACTCAAAGTGGTAACACAGTACGCATTCCAGCAAGTGGTACAAAACGGATAGAGGTTAGACCTGCGCCAGTATTTGACATTCGCTTAGTGCCCATAAACTATAGTGGTAGAACACCTAATGTTGCAGCTAACAAGGATGCTTATCTCAAACAAACTCGAGCCATGATGCCACTTAACAGAGTCAATATATCCGTGCGTGCCAATCCCTATAGCTTTAATGGCGATCTTAACACTGGTAACGGCTGGGGGAACTTACTTAGTCAGATGAATAATTTAAGGATAACTGAAGGTGCTCCTTCAAGACGTTACTATCATGGTATCGTTGATCCCCGCTATAGAAGTGGTATTGCAGGTATAGGCTATCTCCCCGGGAAGGCTGCTGTTTCTTGGAGTCACTTACCTAGTGGCAGCGGTGTTGTTGCCCATGAACTTGGGCACAATTGGGGACGTAGGCATATAGCTTGTGGTGGTCCTGCTGGGACTGATCCAAATTACCCCTATAACCCCAACACAATTGGCATTTGGGGCTATGATCTAAGCAGCAATACACTAAAAAGCCCTGCCAATTACAAGGATTTGATGACTTATTGTGACCCTGCTTGGATTAGTGATTATACCTTTGAAGAAGTCTTGAAGTACCGTCAGGCAGAATCATTTGTAGCAACAGCTATGTTATCACAAAATAGCCAAGAGCAAGCTCTACTACTGATAAGCGGCAGTATCCAAGGTAATAAAGTTACTTTAGATCCTGCTTTTGAAATAACTGCCCTTCCTAATCCTCCTGAACCCGGTCCTTATGTGCTCGAGGGGTTAGACAGTAACCAAGATATCCTTTTCCAAACTCCCTTTGCAGTTACAGAAGTTCCTGATTTAGACGAGCCACTACAGCATTTCAACTTTACTTTACTACTTAATCAAGCTGATGCTGACAAAATCTCTACTTTAAGAGTTGTACGTGGTAAAGATGATAATAATCTACGCTCTATTGATGAAAGTGAACTTTCAACACAAGCTCTAGGTGAAGCTGGTGAGGTTCTAGCAGAACGCCACTCTACTGCAGTTAGTGTTCAACAAGTTGCTACTGAACCTGTAGCACAGGTGCTTGAAGATGGGCGTATCAGTATTAGTTGGGACGCTGCTGCTTATCCCTCAGTCATTATTCGTGATGCTGCTAGTGGAGAAGTACTTAGCATTGCTACAGGTGGTGAAGCGATTTTGGCAGCTTTTGAGGGAGAGCTCGAGTTAATCCTCTCAAATGGGATACAAAGCCAATCAGTGAAACTTCAAGTTAAATAACAATTTCTTAGTACAAAACTAAGAGAAGCAAAAGCTTCTCTTAGGACATTTCAACCTTAACCATACAAGGTTGAGATTCTGCCTATTAGGTGGAAAAGGAGAACTATGGCAAAACAAATCTTTGACAAGGGAAAAAAACCTAGAGTTGGTCAATTTATTAACTTTACTGTTTTAATCACAATACTTCTTTTTCTGGTGGCATGTAACACAAGTGAATCAATTACTACTTTAGATGAAACTACCGTAGATGAAGATGATCTCGATAGCCAACATCATGGAAGTCTTATTTCTGAGGTTTATTGGTTAGCTCGTGAAAAAGAATTTACAGCCTTACAACGGCCACCACAAGTCAGACGTCCTTTAGTAAAGCTAGGCCAATTTCTTATGTTCGATAAGATAATTAGCGGTAATAAAGACATTTCTTGCATGACCTGTCACCTGCCAAGACTAGCTACTGGAGACGAGCGACATTTGAGTATTGGCCAAGGTGGTTCAGGACTAGGTAAAGATCGTACCCACCCTGAGAGCATTTTTGAACCACGTCATGCACCACCACTGTTTAACATGCATGTATTAGATAACCTTTTCTGGGATGGTCGTGTTGAAGTTATTGAAGAAAATGGACAGGAGGTATTTAGAACACCTGCAGCTGGGCAACTAACTCAGGATATGATTGATGTTTTTGAATTTGGAGCTATTTCTGCCCTTGGACTTTTCCCAGTAGAAAACCGTTTAGAAATGCGTGGTGTCGGTTTAGAAGAGAATGAACTCGCAGCCATTCCCGATGGTGATTTTCAAGGTGTTTGGACTGCTTTAATGAAACGGCTTGGGGAAATTCCCCAATATCGGCAGATGTTTGAATATGCTTATCCGGGAACTAGATTTGAAGATATGACCTTTGCACACGCTTCAAATGCCATGGCTGGTTTTATGGTGTCAAGAATGTCAGCAACTGACACACCTTGGGATCGTTTTTTACGAGGGCAGTATTGGGAACTCAATCAAAAACAACTTGTAGGTGCAAAGTTCTACCTTAATGCTCCCTGTGCGGAGTGTCATAGTGGTGCAGCCCTAACTGATAATGACTTTCACAATGTTGTCTTGCGACAACTAGGTGATGGTAAAGGTGATGGACCAGAAGGTAATGATGACTTTGGACGTGAACAGGTTACGGGTGATCCTGATGACCGTTACAAGTTCCGTTCAACACCCCTTCGCAATGTAGAGTTTACTGCACCCTATGGTCATGCAGGCCAATTTGTGGATTTAACTGAATTTATTTTTCATTACAGTAACAATGCCGATAAAATACATGAATTCGACAAAACTCAAATAGAACCACTCTTAAGAGATAGCGTTCTTGATAGTAATGTTGAAGCCATTATCGAACGGCGTGATGAGCTTATTGTGCCCGTTAACTTTACTAGAGAAAATGCTGAACAGCTAAACGATTTTATGTCAGCACTTACTGACCGATCAATACACTCGCTTGCTCGTCGGATAACGCCAAGACGTGTTCCTAGTGGCTTGCCTATTGATCAGTAACTAATTATTAGTAGTTTTTATCAATTATCAAATGGTCAAGGAAGGAAATAAATATGAATTCTGGAGTAGTTAATGTTAAATCAAATTGGGTTCAAAATGACGTTCAGCAGTCTACCTTAGTACAAAAAACTAGTAAATGGAAATGGATATTACTAAATGTATCTGCTTTAACTCTAATCACTATTGCATTTTGCGCCTTACCTCTTCTTTGGGTATTAAACGTAGAAATCAATACTTTGACTCTTATAGGGTTTTCCGCAGTGTTCATTGGTCTTTTATCTGTAATAGCATGCTCTGAAAACATGCTAAAGCAAAACGAGAAACTGTGAGCTAAACAACATTACTTTAATCTTTTTCTACTAAGTATTTTATGAGAACCTTTGCTCATAAATGTTTTGGCACACGTTCCTAGGCAGAGCTTAGGAACGTGATTTACAAAAATTTAATATTAGACTTGTTCTGGAATAATTCTGTGTACATTATGATATATACAACCACTCAATTTACAGCTTACAAAATGCACACTACGATGACTAAGTCTTCGCAAGTGCCCAAATTTTTTGTTGAATGCGTTAAGTATTTGGAGCACTATTTTATTTCGAAACAACTCTATTAAACTTAGAGGTGATTTATGAAAAGAATAGCTTTCTTGTTAGCTAGTATAGTATTTAGTGTTTTTAACCTAGTTTTAGCTCATGGCTGGGTTGCCAATCCACCTGCTCGTCAGTACATTTGTGCTAGCCAAGCAGGTCACTGGTGGCCAGAAGATGGCAGTGGAATTCCTAATATTGCTTGTCGGACAGCCTACCAAACCAGCCAAACTCCTTTACTTTATACACAAGTTAACGAATACTCTGCCAACACCTTAAGCTATAATAAGCAAAATGCTGTAGAGAAAGAGGTTCCTGATGGGTTTTTGTGCTCAGCTGGTAGAGAACGCTATAGTGGTATGAGCATAGTCCATCCTAAGTGGCAAAAAACCCAAGTGGTCGGAGGTAAATTTACTCTTAAGTTTGAGGCTACTGCCCCTCACAACCCAAGCTTTTGGAAAATTTACATTAGTAAACCTAGTTTTAATCCTGATAATCAGCAGCTCAGGTGGAGTGATCTGCTACTAATTAATGAATTTCCTAACATTGCTGTAAAAACAGATGCATATCCAAATTATTATGAAATGGAGATTGATTTGCCGACAAATCGCCCAAAGGGTGATACTGCTATTCTTTTTACCCGTTGGCAACGTATTGATCAAGGTGGTGAAGGTTTCTATAATTGCAGTGACATTGTTTTTGGTGATGAAGTAGATGGTCCTGATCCAGTTGACCCAGTTGATCCAACCGATCCAATCGATCCAGTTGACCCAATTGATCCGGTAGACCCTAGTAGCATAGAGATTGTATTTTCCACACAACACAGTTGGGATACTGGCTTTAATGGTGCTATTCACATCACTAACAATGGTTCTACCAAGGTTGACAATTGGGTATTAAAATTCAAGTTAGCAGATGATGCAACAGTAAGTGATACTGTTTGGGGTGCTGGGGGGGCTATTAATATAGCTAGTGATGATATTGCTACTATTACACCCAATGCTTGGGGTGGTGCCACTATTAAGCCCGGTAACACTATAAGTATTTATTACGGTGGTATGGGAACACATGTTGGTGCTGAGACATGTGTTTTCAATCGTCAGGATTGCAAGAAGTGAGTTTGGATCACATAAATTCTTTTAAGGAGAAGAACATGAAGGGAACACTCTTTATGATTATTGTCTTAGTTCTAAACGTAATTTTCATGTCTTGTAATGGCAGGAACAATACTCAGGAAAGTCAGCCAAATTGGATTCTTGGCAAAGGAAACTTCATTCAACAAGGCTTCACTCCTCAAGCTGGTGATCAGGTTTGGGTTAGAGTTTTTGACAAAAGTGGTAAAGAGTTAGTTTCTGAAAAGTATGGTCTCAATGATAGTAATCTTGATACTTGGCGTGAAGACATAACTAGTTTGCTTAATAGTGGTGAAAATGGTAAATATATTCAAGTACGTAATGATCCAAATGAAAAATTGTTTTCAAAGACAAATTACATTTGGTTGACAGACCCTAATCATGTTTATGTAATGGGACTTAGTGATTAGTTAAGTATTGTCTAAGTGATAAAAATAATCTAATGAGTCTTTTTAAAGGCTCTGAAGTCTTGACCTATAGAGTTTTTACTTGCTATGCTCGAGGAGAATTTTATAGGTCATTATAAATTATTGTTGATTTCATCTAGTAAGAGAAATATAAATTGGGTTTAAAATAGGTAAATGGATGGTTTGCAAGAGAGCACTAATTACTTGTCTCCAGAAGACAAGCAACGTCTAGCTTTAGCTCTTGATATGGCTAAAGAGGCTCATAAAAACCAGAAGCGCTACTCTGGTGAACCTTTTATTATTCACCCTATAGAAGTAACTAAAATCTTAGCTAGTATGCACCTTGATGCAGACGCTCTTATAGCAGGCTTATTACATGATACTGTTGAGGATACCTCTGTAACCTTTGCTCAAATAGAGGATGCTTTTGGGAAAGATGTCCGCCTTATTGTTGAGGGTGAAACGAAGATTAGTACCCTTAAACTTAAAAATCTAAGTCGTGAAGTATCACAAGCTGAAAACCTGCGGCAAATGCTTTTAGCTATGGTCAATGATGTAAGAGTAATTATAGTGAAGCTTGCTGATAGGCTTCACAACATGCGTACACTCGAGCACATGACCGAAGCTAAGCAAAAGCTTAAGGCTAGGGAAACCTTAGAAATCTTTGCACCACTAGCAACCCTAATAGGTATACAGCACATCAAAAATGAACTTGAAGATTTAGCCTTTTATTATCTTTATCCTGAGCAGTTTTCTCAACTAGAAAGCCAAGTTTACAATCATAGGTTAGAGCGCCAAGAACAAGTTACTCGTTCTCAAGAAATGCTGCAAGATCGCCTTACTCAAGAAGGTATAAAGGCTAGGATCTCGGGTAGATGTAAACACTTATATAGTATCTACCTTAAAATGCAAAGAGACAAAAAGAGCTTAAAGCAAATCTTTGATCTAATTGCTCTAAGAGCCATAGTTGAGCCTAGAACAGATGATACTTTAAATGATCAAGAGAGAGAAAAAGCAGTTTGCTATCACACTCTAGGAATTGTGCATAGTTTATGGACACCTATTCCGGGTAGATTTAAAGATTATATAGGAGTACCTAAGCAAAATGGCTACCAATCTCTACATACTACAATAATAGGTTTACAAGGTCAGCCTATGGAAGTGCAAATCCGCACGTCTAAAATGCACGAGGTAGCAGAGTATGGTGTAGCAGCACACTGGGCCTATAAAGAAGGTAAGACTGATCAAGAAGGTGTTGCTAAACGTTTTGAATGGTTTAAAAACCACATTCTTGATTTCCATTCTCTTGCTGATAATAGTGCTAACTCTTTTGTAGAAATTGTTAAGAATGATCTTTTTGCTGAAAGAGTGTTTTGCTTTACACCCAAAGGTAAAATCATTAATTTGCCACGTGGTAGCACTCCCATTGATCTTGCCTACCAAATACATACTGAAGTTGGTCACACTTGTATTGGCGCTCGAGTAGATGGCGCTCTTGTTTCACTAAATTATAAGCTTGAAAATGGTCAGCAAGTAGAAATCCTGACTACAAGAAATCCTCAGTATGGTCCTAGTAGGGATTGGCTTAATGTTGTTCAGACCAAAAGTGCTAAACAAAAAATTCGGCACTACTTAAGGCAAAAGGAAAAACAAGTCTTGCTTGAAAAGGGCAAACAAATGCTCAAAAATTCCCTAAGACGCAATAAACTTTCAATTGTTAAATATACGGGCAAAGAATTACTCAAGCAAACTACAAAAGAACTTATAAACACAGAAAATACAGATGAGTTATTTCTAGCTTTAGCTAACGAAAGGCTTACCGCTAAGCAAATTATTGCAGCAATGGTTCCAGAGAGTAAGGAACCAATAAAAAAACAAACTGTTTCTCGAGCACCAACAGTTAATGGAGAAACAAATGTGTTTATTGAGAGCTTAAAAATCCCTGCTAAATTTGCTAAATGCTGCTCTCCTAAGCTTAATGATGAAATTATTGGTTATATAACAAGAGGAAGAGGTGTTACCGTACACCGTTCTGGTTGTGCTAATCTGCAAAAACTTTTTGATAAAGAGCCCGAGCGTTTCCTTACTGCTTCTTGGCAAGCACCTAATAGTAAGGATTACCCTGTGGATTTTGAGGTAATTGCAAATGACAGATCTGGGCTTTTAAAGGATATTCTAGCTACTCTCGATACTATAAATAAAACTGCTCTTAAGGTTAATGCAGATGTAAAAGATGATCGCAATAGCGCCCACATATTATTTCGTATAGATGTCAATAGTGAACAAGAGGCCCAACACATAAAAGAGATGGTGTCTTGTGTTCCTGACGTTAGAGAAATTTATTATGAGACTGGATCATAGGCACATTATTCTTAATTTTTGACAGTCATCAAAATTATACCAAGACCAAGTAAAACATAAAATTCAAGGGGTGTCTATTGTAAAAGAGGCATCTGATTTAAGCATCTTAGAAAAGTTCTTTCTTGTAAGCTTGTGACCAATTATCCTTACTATAGTTGCTAGATGGAATAGCGAAGATAATGGCTTAGTGAGCTGAACAACTTCAAAGAACGACTTGGTCACATAAGGACTAACTGGCATAGCTTCACCTAACTGACTGAAGTACCAATGAGAAAAACGTACTAAAGGAGTTTGTTTAATCTCCTCTTCTATCCAGCGAAAATCTTCTCCAGTCGCGAGTAGCCAAATAGGAGCAAAAACTTTGGCTAAACGTTCTTGGAAGAACTTGGCTTTGCCTAAATAATTACCTTTTGCAGAGGTTAAAATCTCATCTAACTCTAAAGCAGCCAAAGCACCAGCAGACATACCTTGACCATAAACTGGATTGAAAGCACAAGCAGCCTCTCCTGTAACTATAAAACCATCTGGCCAATCACTTAAACGTTCATAGTGCTTTTGAAGATTAGCAGTTTTGCGGTAACCAGAAATACGGGTAAGAGGTTCAGCTCTTTCTAAAGGATCAGAAAATTCGGCCCCTAGGGATTTTATAAAATTTTCAAAACCCACTTCATCTGTAGGAGGATAGTCACCTTTTGCACCAACTAAGGTAACTCCCCAATTTCCATCTTCTTCTGTAAAAATTATGCCTGTACGAGAGTCGTCAGGTAGACGGGTGCTACGGTGAATCACTTGCCAATCAAAAAAAGTATTAGCAGGTGGACTATATCGGCGACTAGCATAGCCTAAGCATGAATTAACCACAGTTTCTTCTGGTTTGGTATAGCCTAAGGTTTCTAACCAAGTAGGGGTTTGACTATCACGTCCGCTGGCATCTACTACCCAATCGGCTGATAAAGATGGACCTTTTGAGGTTTCTACCCCTATTATCCTACCTATATCAGTAAGTAAATGTGTAACCCTTATGCCTTCTATAAGATTTACTTTAGGATTTGCTATTAATTTTTGTTTTAAGTAGTGCTCGAGCCACCGTCGGCTGACTGAATAACCTACCAAGCCTGAGTGCTCACGTGGTAACCACTGCCCAAAAAGCCTAAACTTGCTATCAGCTAGCCAATCAAAGGAAGTAATCCCTGCTGCTATTAATTCCTCATTAAAACCGGGGAAAAGTGTTTCCAAAGCTCGAGCCCCGCCAGTAAGTAGAACGTGTAAGTGGTGCGATTGAGGAACACCCGAGCAGGTTGCCGATGCAGAAGGGTAATTATCTCTTTCTAGCACAGTTACTTTATCAAAATGTTTACTGAGGACCTGTGCTGCACACAAGCCAGCTGTGCTGCCACCAATAACAACAGCATGATTTTTGTATTTCATGAACAACTTTCTTTAAAATATATCAAACACGGGCTAAAAATAGGCATTATCATCAGGACTCTTATCTACATTATACAATGTAGTTTTACCTTAACTGAACCCTCCCTTAATAAAGCATCTAAAGCCCACATGCATGACAGTAATAATTTGTAGCTGAATTTGTTCGGTGGCTCGAGCCTACCCACTTCCCCACATCAAAAGATATAGTAGCCTGCAAGTTAATTCAAAAGGCTTTTAACAAACTAAGCTTTAATTTGAAGCTGCTGGTAGTAGGTTTTAATAATGTCAAAGATAATTTTAAGGGCTTGTTCCCTAGTTCTTACTGTACCAGTCATAATAACAGCTTTGTTATGACTAATAAAAAAGTCATAGTCGTTGTTTTGTTTATGTATAGAAAAGTTCATTAGTTCACCTGCCTTTTCTAAAAAAGGCTTTAATAATTTTTCAAGAACACCTCTCAAGAAATCCTGACAAACTCTAAACAGTAGGATTTCCCACCTTTGCTTACTTAAAGTTCTTGCTTAGATAGTAAAATTAATTGAATATGGAAGTGAAAAGCCTAAACATCTCTACCCGCACCGAATTCCGTCAATGGTTGGAAAAGAATCACGATAAGAAAGAGAAAGTTCAGTTGGTCTTGTACAAGCGCCACACCGGTAAACCTGCACCAACTCACCGCGAACTGCTCGAGGAAGCAATTTGTTTTGGCTGGATTGATACCACCATCAAGAAGTTAGATGAGGATCGATATGCTCGGTTCTTTGTTCGGCGCAATGCTAATAGCAAGTGGAGCGAAAACACGCTGAGGTATGCTCAGCAAATGATAGCAGAGGATAAAATGACCCCTATAGGATTGAAGTTTTACCAAGAGGGGGCAAAAAAGCCAACACACGACCACGGCATTCCAAAAAATCCAACTATGCCTTGTGAACTCAAGCAAGCTCTGGCCCAAGATAAGTCAGCGCAAACAGCTTTTGCTGAATTTCCACCTTCGAAAAAGAAAATGCTCTATCGCTGGATTTTGAGTGGTAAGCGACCAGAAACTAGAACCAAGCGGGTGGAAAAGATTTGTAAGGCAGCTCGAGAAGGTCAGAAGCAAATCATTTAACTAGGGGGTGTTTTTATCTGTACACCTTGACAGATTACTTCAATCCTGCTAGCCTTTGAAACTAATGTTTGCGCATCTACTCAATCTCAATTATTTATCCCACTTGAGTTATTCAAGGGTACTCTCCCCCTTAACTGCGGATAAATAAGTCAAAACAAGAAAAAGGAGGAGTATATGGGTTAGACAATAGTTATGCAATTAATTAGACTGTTGTCAGTAAGCTTTTTGTTCTCATTTACAAGCTTTATCTCATATACTCCTGTAACAAACGATGTTAATGATACTGGTGAGCACACCACTAGTGCAAGCGTGTTATCTGATGAACTCAACCCAAGCATAAAACCTTTAATAACGCCATATTCACCACTTATTTTCTACCAAGTGATTTTCCACTGTCTGTTTGTTGAAATTAGATTGCTGAGTAGGTCAAATGGCTGTCGGAAGAGCAAACGCAAAAGTAACAAAGAGATACCAAAACCAGATACTAAACAACAACAAGAACTAACAGAAGAAGAGAAACTGAAGAAAGCACCTACTAAAGCACCTAGTTGTATGGGTTGTGAAGAAGAAGCAGGAGCTGCAGAAACTCCGAAAAGGCCAACGAAAATGAAGGAAAGTAGGGGAAGACCAAGACAAATAGATACTACCAACCACTATTGCCCTAATGAAGGCTGTGAATACTATGGGTGGCTAAACCTAGCAAACATAATAGCTAATGGACGACCAAATAGGGGAAAAGCAAGACAATTGAAGTGTAAAGCCTGTAATAGGTGCTTTATGGAAACACAAGGAACGATATTTTATCGAAAAAAGACAAGTGCTAAGACTATATGGCAGGTGATAACAGCTTTAGCAGAAGGAGTAGGGTTACAGGCAGCATCACGAATATTTAAAGTTAAGGTAGAAACAATCAGTAGATGGTTGGAAGAAGCCTCAAAACATGCAGAGGCAGTGAATAATTACTTACTGAATGATTTAGAATTAAAACAGGTGCAACTTGATGAATTGTGGAGTTTAGTAGGAAGTAAGGAAGCAGGAGAGACACGAAGTGCAAGAGCAAGGTGGGTATGGTGTGCATTTGATGCAGAGCATAAGTTGTGGCTGAATTTCGTAGTAGGAGATAGAAGTGAAGGGAATGCCCAACTACTAATACATGGTCTAACACTAATACTAGCACCAGAATGCATACCATTATTTACTAGTGATGGTTTAGATGCATATGCAAGTGCATTATTGAGGCACTATGGAGAATGGATAAAGATAGCTAGGAAACATAAAAAAGGTAGATCACCAAAACCAAGATTTTGTGCTGTAGCAGGATTGAGATATGCCCAAGTGGTGAAGAAACGTATAGGAAGGAGAATGGTAAGTGTAAAACAGAGGGTAGTGTATGGTACGAAAGAGGCAATTGAGAGGGCATTAGCAGTAAGTGTAGGGAACGTAATAAACACAGCTTACATAGAAAGATTCAACTTAAGTTTGAGGCAGCATGTAGCAGCATTAGGAAGGAAAGTGCAGAGTTTGGCAAAGAGAGAAAAAGGGCTAATTGCAGAATTAGCATTGTTTCAGCTATACTACAACTTTTGCTTACCACACAGCAGTTTACGAAAAGAGCTAACAACAGGAGGGAATCGGAAATGGGAAAAGCAAACGCCTGGAATGTCAGCAGGATTAACAAGTAAGGTATGGAGTTTGGAGGAGGTGCTGATGAAGCCAGTCCCACCTTGGAGACAGCAAGGGTGGTTAGGCTAAATAAAAGCAAGGGTGTTTAAATCAAGGGTAAGTTGTAGATGAATTTAGTAAAGGGTGGGAAAAGTGTTGAATAACTGGGGGAATTATAGTATCAACAAAGCTATAAGTTCGAGAAATCCACTTTAGAGTAATGATTATTTTAGTAGTCTATATTATTTACTTGCTTTCATTACACTACTTTCTCCAATTTATTTATCCGCAGTTGTTGGGAACACCATCTATTCAAGAGGTAGGCTGATTCGTGTGCCATTACGCTATTAAATAGCACTTAATAATGCATACTAAAAGGCCTTCTTAAAGAAGGCCTTTTTTCGTTTGTGAGTGTAGCCCAATGGTAGAGGCACTGGTCTTAGGAACCAGTCAGTGAGGGTTCAAATCCCTCGGCTCACACCATGCGGAAGGTAGGCAAATGTTGGTTCGTTGCGCATGTTTGCTAAACATGTCCGTGTAAAAGCGACGTGAGTTCGATTCTCATGCCTTCCGCCATAGGGAAGATTAAGCCGAAAGATTACTGGTTAGCGGTGTCTGTCTTGAAAACAGTTTGGGCCCAAGGCCGTTAGGGTTCGAATCCCTAATCTTCCACCACGCAGGGGTGCTGACTATTGGTGAGGTTAAGGCGCTGTAAACACCCCGCTTAAACTATGCAGGTTCGGATCCTGCTCCCTGCACCATGTAGGGACTTAGACCAATCATCCAGCTTAGGCCCGATCAAGTGTGGGTCCGAACATTTGGCTCATCAAGTACAAAAATTTAGACTTATTTTAGAATTCACCAGTTAAATTAAGCTTTTTGGTAAATTTTAGTTGAACAATTAGTATATTTAGGGTTTACATAGACCCATTTGAAAGTATCTTCTTAACCTTAGCCAAGTCATAAAACCACCACCAGAGGTGGTGGCTTGTTTTGTTAACCCCTAGAAGGGGTATCGGACGCTAGTGCCCGATACTACTCAAATAGGCTCCTCTGTTGTGCCTCTAATGCTCTTTCCTTCTGCTCTTGCCAACGTATATACTTCCTTATCTTTTGTTCATCTAACCCTACTGTGCTTACACAATATCCTCTACTCCATAAGCTCTTTTGCGGATATCCTCTTAACTTCCTTCCATACATCTTTAGCATGTTTATTGCTGACTTTCCCTTGATAAAGCCCATTATCCCTGACACGGAATATTTTGGTGGGATTGATACCAACATGTGTACATGATCCTTTCTTATGTTCAGTTCTAACACCTCTACTCTATCTTTTTCTCTACACAACTTGTATATTATCTGCTTCAAGGATTCCTCTACTCCATCCTTCAGCACTCTAAAACGATACTTTGGACAAAAAACTACGTGATACTCACAACTGTAAATTGAGTGTGACAACTTTTTGTATCTGCTATTCTTGGGCATGTATTTCCCTTTCTTTAACCTTCTAGGGAAATACATCATTGCTTAACTAGTAGAACTTTTTACTAGACCACTACCAGAGGTAGTGGTTTCCACCAATGATAATGAGATTTCATATTTTGCTAACTCTTGACTCTTTTTGCTAAAGACTTTATGCTGCTTATTATTATAGTTAAAATGTACAATTTTAAACAAGTTATTATTAATCTACAAGGAATTACAGTTTGAACACATATTAGAAGTTAATTTAAAGATGGCAAGAATTCATTTAAAGCTTACTTTTAGGTTAGGATTGAATATTTTTTTAATCCTAATGCTTACATTAGGGCTTTTTGCTACACCTTTTATAGCTTCTTTGCAAGAATTCGCTCACAATCATGAGGAAGAAACTCCTCAACATTTTCACGATATCTCTGCTGTTTTAACCCCTTCTTTACCAAATATAGTTGTAAGTGGTGAGGAAAGTCTTCTAGTGGTTATTCTTGTCACTACATACATAAGTGTGTTGCTAGCACACTTACCCAATCGGGCTACACGCAGTCGTGCTCCGCCGCTGCCTTATTTACACTAAAATTTTCCTTTCAAAAATAAAAATATATTCAAAGCAACTCTTGCTTTATCAATAGCTATAGATAAAAGTTTTAGGTTTTGCTAAGCATACATAAGTTTTTGCCTAACTTTATTAGCATCCAAGCATTGTTCCCTATAGTTTGTGGGAATCTAATTAGTAATTGTTGGTAGTTGCTAAAGAGGTTATAGATAATTGCTGGGTTGATTTATAAGCTGCAAAGCTTTATTAAACCTAGTCTTAGTTGCCAAAAGTTTTTTGCTTCTATCATGGTAAGGTTTTACCAAATGTGTAAATGAGGTTTAATTAATGAAATTACTTAGAGTTATTTTGTACTTGTTAGCTTTAACTTCTTTGCTGGCATTTGCTCAAGACAATAAAGCAAATACAGAGGAGAAAACTCAACATGAGGCTATGCAAGATGAAGAAATGTCAGAGGATGCTTTGGAAGATTCTGAAGCTGAGGAATCATCTGAGGAATCTACTGAAACTGAACCCGAAGATGATTCTGAACCAATTGAAGCTATAAACGAAGCGGAAGAAGACTCTGATTCTGAAATTGAATTAGAGTCTGAGGAAATTGAATCTGAAGAAGATGTTGAATCAACTGAAGACACAGAAGAAACGGAAGAAGAAACGGAAGAAGATTCTGAGGAGGGTTCTGGAACTGAATTAGAAGCCGAAGAGACTGGATCTGAAGATGAAGTTGAATCTGAGGAAGCTATTGAGAATGAACCTGAAGATGATGCTGAATCAACTGATGAAAAAGTGCATGATATGGGTGCTATGGAGCATGGCATGGACGGCATGGAAATGCAGCATGCTTCTGTAGAGGCTTCACAAGAAATGAATGTGAAGTTAAATGTTTACAAAGACCTTTTTAGTGGTTACAGCATTCAATTAATAGTAGATGGACTTACTTTTACTCCTGAAAACGCTGGCCAACAACATGTTGATGGTGAAGGCCATGCTCATATTTATATTGATGGTGAGAAAATAGCTCGAGTCTATGGTACCAGTTTTCACCTAGGCAATACTTTGTCCGAGGGTGAGCATGAAATCAAAGTTAGCTTAAATGGTAATGATCATAGCCCTTATACCTATAATGGTGAGCTGGTTGAGGATACTGTTACTGTTGAGGTAGGTCTTCACGGTACTGTTAGTGCAGATGAAGAAATGTCAGTAGAGCTTAGTGCTTATGAAGATACTTTAGGTGGTTACAATATTCACATTCAGCCTACTGGATTTGCCTTTTCAGCTGCCAACCCCGGTGCACTTCATATTAATGGCAAAGGCTATGCCCAAATTTTTGTAAATGGCAAAATGCTGGCTAGGTCTTATACCCCTTGGTACAATCTTGGTGGCAGTCTTTTTAATGAAGGCGAAAACGAGATTCGCGTTAAGTTACTAGGCAATAATCACAGTTACTATACCTATAGAGGTAAAGCAGTAAGTGCTACTGTGATAGTAAATGTGGCCAGTTCTGAAACTGATGAAGAAGCTGAAGAAGACCAGATGAGCATGGAAGGTCATGACATGGATTCTATGGAGGATATGGATGAAGCTGTACCTGAAGATGAGGCTGAATCTATGGACGACATGGAAATGCAAGATCATGATATGGACATGGAAGAAGATTCAGAGGAAGAAGAAAACTCTGAAGGTGATGTAGAAGCTGAAGAAGTTGAAGCTGAAGAATCTACAGAGGCCATGGATGACATTATAGAAGACTCTGAAGATGAAGTTGAGGAAACTGAGTCTGAAGAGGATGCTGAATCAACTGAAGTAATTGAAGATACAGAAGACTCTATGGATGACATGGAGGAAGGCACCGAAGATGAGGCTGAATCAACTGAATCTATGAGCGATACAGAAGAAGTCTCTGAAGGTGACTCCGAAACTGAAGGCACCTCCAATGATGGTGTTAACAATGAAAGTGAGGAAAATGTAGACCAAAAAGATGAGCCATAGCCCAAAACAAAAAATTTGAACTATAGCCCAATAAACTACGCTCTTTTATTATTTCATAATAAAAATTAAATTGCTGCTATAGCTTTCTAAAGTCACTATCATAAATAGGCTTTGACAGTACATTACCTTTTCTAGGACTTATTAAAACTGGTAAGTGTTACTAGTTTAGGGTTTGTTATCAAGCTCTACTTGTGGGCAGTTGCCCTTAACTAAAAAATCTTAAGGAGAGATTAATTAATGGAGTCAAATCAAACTACTGAAATAACTGAAAACTCAAATGAGTACACTAAATCTCGTAAATTGTACAACTCTATTTGGCGCTGGCACTTTTATGCTGGTTTTCTTACTATTCCGATAGTCCTTTTTCTTGTTGTTACAGGGATTATTTATTTGTTTAGGCCACAGGTGGAACCTGCAATTTATAAAAGCTTGTACAACGTAACTCCACAAGGAACTATGCTTACTGAGGATGAGCAACTTGCTATTGCTTTGGCTGCTATTCCTGAATCTACAGCTCGAGCATTCACCCCAAGCCAAGCTCCCAATGAAAGTGCTAAGATTGAGCTAAATACGGCTGAGGGGCGCACCTATGTTTACGTTAACCCTTACAGTGGTGAGGTCCTAGGTAGTCATGTTCGTGACCAAATGATTTTTAGAAGGATTCGCAAACTTCATGGCGAGCTTCTTATGGAACGTTTCGGCACTACTATAGTGGAGTTGACAGCTTCTTGGATGATGATTCTCCTCATATCAGGATTATTTTTGTGGTGGCCACGCCCTAAATTTACGATGTGGGGTACTTTCTTAATACGAGCACGTCAAGGTGGTCGCACTTTTTGGAAAGACTTTCACTCTGTTATAGGTGTTTACACCACTATTTTTGCAGTGATCTTGCTGTTTACAGGTTTGCAATGGTCCAGTGTATGGGGCGGTGCTTTTTCACAAATACGTAAATCTACAGGACAAGGCACTCCACCAGCACTTCGTGGTGCTACCTTAGATACAGGAGCTACTTTAGCTGCAGGCCAAGTTGGTCTTTCATTAGCAGAAGTTAATGCTATTGCTAAAGGATTGGATTTGCCAAGTTCATACAGCATCAGTATGCCTAAAAAGCCGGGGCATAGTTATGGCATAAATAGTGAATTGCGCAATAAACCCAGTGCTCAAAAGAGTATCCATATAAACCCAGTTAATGGTGAGGTCTTTCGTGAAATGGATTGGCAAGATAGACCATTCTTATCTCAGGTTGTAACTGTAGGGATACGTTTGCACCAAGGAGAGCTTTTTGGCTGGGTTAACTTTATTATTACTGGCTTAACTGCGGTTGGTATAGGTCTTCTTTCTATATCTGGGTTCATTATGTGGTGGAAACGTCGTCCTGCTAATGTTGGTAAGCTTGGAGCACCAGCTATGCCTAAAGGTGTGGCGATACCCAGAGGTATTGCCATCATCACTCTTGTTTTAGCAGTGTTCTTTCCTCTAGTGGGTGCATCTTTAATTGTCTTGTGGTTAACAGAGCAGCTTTTATTAAAACGTATTCCTGCTACAAAAGAGTTTTTTGGTTTAGCAGGAGCTTAAGAAGATGCCTTTGTTTTGCTCAGGGATATTTTTAATTTATATACCTGATCATCCCTACATTAGTTACACAACATAAATGGTGAATGAAAACATTTGTCATGGAGCATGTGTTGTAAGGGTTCAAAATTTTGAACCCCTACGATTGATGCCCATAAAATCTCAGCAGGACTCTTAAGAATTGGATTTGAGGTTTAGCCAAATTGATAAAATACTTTTTTAACTTAGTTAAGAATTCATTTCTAAATTTCCCTCTAGGGAGACACAACAAGGCATTCTATGTTCTATATGTTAAGGATGCAGAGCATCCAAGGTATGTATTCCCAAGTAGAGCTTGGGAACAAGCTGAACGAGTTGAGAGATCAAATTTCTATTAAAGGAGAAGAAAATTATGAACACTTCTACAGAAGCACAAAATCCAGCCGATCCTAAAACAACCAATAAATTTTACCTAGCCACTTGGCGTTGGCACTTTTACTCTGGTGTATTTGTTATTCCATTTATAATCATGCTTTCCCTAACTGGTTTGGTCATGGTTTTTCACAACCAGCTTGATAGTATACAGTTCAAAAATGTACTGTTTGTTGAGCCGGGAGAGGAAACTGTTACGGCAGGGGTTCAGCTCGAGTCAGTCCGCAGCACATACCCAGAAGCTGAAATTAGTGAACTAATTCCACCAAGGGGAGCTGATCGTAGTACCCAAGTTTCAATTACTACCTCGGAAGGTAAAGATTTACTTGTTGGTGTTAACCCTTACACAGGTGAGATAATTGGAGATGCAGACCCCACAAAATCATCTAACTATATTGCTAACGACATTCATGGTACTTTTTTGCTAGGTGACACTGGTGATCGCTTAATAGAAATAGCTGCTGGTCTAGCAATACTGCTTATCATTACCGGGCTTTACTTGTGGTGGCCACGCAATAAACAAGGCATCTACGGCACGCTTTGGCCCAGATTTAGATCAGGCAAACGTATACTGTGGCGAGATTTGCACTCGAGCCTAAGCTTCTATCTATCTCTAGGTATGGTCTTCTTTATGATTTCAGGGCTAGCTTGGACAGGTTTCTGGGGTGGTCAAATGACTCAGGCTTGGAGCACTTTCCCTGCTGAAAAGTGGGACAATGTACCGCTATCTGATCAAACCCATGCCTCACTAAATACTGGTGCATTGGAAGAGGTACCTTGGGGACTCGAGCAAACTCCATTACCCGTTTCTGGTTCAATGGCTGGTGTGGAAGGTATTCCTAAAGGGTTGCCTGTAAATGTAGATACTGTAATGGCATATGCCATAGATAATGGCTTTACAACTTTTCGAGTAGGCTTACCTACCAGTGCAGAGGGTGTTTACACTGTTTCTGCTGACACTATGAGTAGTGATGTTACCGATGCACGCAAAGATCGCACAGTACACATAGATCAGTACACTGGTAAAAAGCTAGCTGATGTGGGCTGGCAAGAATATTCGTTGGCAGCCAAAGGTATGGCAGCAGGTATTGCTTTGCACATGGGTGAAATGGGTGGTTGGAACATTGCTGCAAATGTTCTTTTCTGCTTAGCCATGATCTTTATATCAGTTGCCGGCGTGGTTATGTGGTGGTTGCGCCGTCCTCAAGGTGCATTCCGACTAGTTGCTCCACCTATGCCCAAAGACATGCCACTTTGGAAAGGAGCTGTATTCATCATGCTGTTTGTTTCATTGGCATTCCCACTTGCAGGCATCACTCTTTTAGCTGTACTTGCTCTTGACTTGTTAATACTATCACGTATCCCCGCCCTCAAGCACGTTTTTAACTAAGAAAGAACATTAAGGAGTTTCTCTTTTAATTTGGCATACCAAAATATTGCCCATACAAGCTTAAGAGGTCAGACCTACATAAGATCTCCTCCAGTTTATGTAGCTATTAAATTTGCCCAGCTAATTCTGAGGTAGCTAGGCAGTAGAAATTTGATAGGGTGCTCGAGGCAAAATGTGTGCCACACATAAAAACTCAGATTACATCCGCTCTTAAGTCTACGCCTCGAGCACTTAAAAAGTATTTTAAGGCAATTTCAATAAAGAGACAAAGTTTTGAAAAAAACATTTATCAGCGGTGAAATAAAACTCAGGAGAAAAACATTTCGATGAAAAAAATTTTATTAGTATTAGTCTTAACCACCCTTTTAGTAGGTTTTTTAGTTGCTTGCACCTCGAGCAAAAAAATGCCAGAAGTTAACAACTTTAAAGCTAGTAATAGCTCAGTAAATTCTGGTGATGAAGTTACTCTTACTTGGAGTGTCAGTGGGAAACCTGATTCAATAACTATAAACCCCGGCAATATTGATGTGACTGGCAAAACGAGCTACAAGGTTAAAGTTAATAAGACAACAACCTATACTATTACAGTTAAAAATAGTGAGGGTGAAAATAAGGGCACCATTGAAGTTAAGGTTGAACCAATAAACGTTAGCATTGATTTTAAGGCAAAAGTTGGTAATACAAACTTCTCTTGTAATAGAAGTTTTCAAAATATAGGTACAACCAATTCCACAGCTACATTAACAGACTTTAGATTTTACGTACACGACGCTACTTTGATAAAAGCTGATGGCAGTGAAGCCAAAGTTGCTCTAACACAAGATGGTAAATGGCAAAAAGATAACATAGTACTTCTAGATTTTGAAGATGGGACTGGGAGTTGCTCAAACGGTAATTCAGATACCAACACAAGCATTAAAGGAACTGTCCCTGCAGGGGATTATACTAGTGTCAAATTCAAGCTAGGGGTTCCTTTTGAAATGAATCACCAGCTGCCAGAAAGCGCACCTTCACCACTGAACCTAACTAGTCTTTTTTGGGTATGGAACGCAGGTTATAAATTTGTACGCATTGACTTAAAGACACAGGGGCAACCTGATGGCTGGTTTATTCATCTTGGTAGCACTGGTTGTAATGGAGCTTCTAGAACCGATGTTCCAACTAGTTGTGCTAATCCAAATCGTCCAGAAATTACTTTGAATAATTTTAATGCTTCTGATAAGGTCATAGTAGCTGATGTAAAAAAACTTTTAATGAACTCTGATGTAGATAGTAATGTTCCTGATAGCGCCAAAGGCTGTATGTCTGGCCCGACAGACACTGACTGCATTGGCGTATTTAATAACTTTGGCTTACCATTTGATGGCAAAGACTCTACAGGCCAAACATTTTTCTCAGTTGTGGATCCTACTCAAGAACCTCCTGAAAAAGCAGAAATCAAAAGCTTTACTGCTAGTAGTAACCATGTTGGCCCTGGCGATAAAGTCACGCTCTCTTAGGATATAGAGGGAGATAACATTAGCTCAGTTGTTATAGATCAAGGTGTTGGTGAGGTAACTGGTAAAACTAGTACAGAGGTTACAGTACACAAAACAACAACTTTCACAATCAACGTTACTAATGATGGTGGTTCAGTTATTAAGAATGTTGCTGTAAGAGTAGATGCTTTTTTTGTCTTTGGTGATAAGAAAGTAGTTGTCATTAATCCACATACGGCTGAAGTAATAAAAACTATTACCAATGGTCTAGAAAAAGTATCTTGGGGTGATGCACTAACTAATCCGGGTGGCTCGAGAGTGTTTGCTAACAATAGATACAATGTAGATGGAGAAGAAATAAATCAGGTAATAGTTTTTGAAACTAGTGACTATAGTTTCCAAGCTGTTGATATTGATGGTGGCCGCCTTACACACATGTTTAATCCTAATCACGAAGACTTTGTGTGGACTCATTCTGATGTTGAAGGGGCTTTTTATGTGATAAATGTGCATAGCTTAGTAAAAGAAGGGCCTTTTGTTGCTGCCCTTAACGACACTGGGCACGGTAAATTGCTATACCATCCTGATTTAGGCACTAAATCTTATGCTACTAACACTGATGTTCCTGCGGCTTTCCCCGTAGAACGCAGCAATCGTACAGTAGGTGATGCTATTACCCTATGTGAAGTTTTAGATGACAATGATAATCCAATAATTGATACAGAAGGTGATGGACGAGCTTTTGGTGGTACTCATGATAAAGCTTATGGTGTTGGTAATAAGTATGTTTACTTCCAATGCAGTGGTTCTGCTACAGTTGATGGCAAAACCTATACCAATGGACGTCAAGCTGTTGTTGACACAACCACAAACCAAGTAGTTGATCACTTAAACTTGCCCGGTCGTGCAGCTCAACCCTATGGCAATGTTCTTTACTTTACTGATGGTGCTAACAATATTATTAGCTCAATTGACACTAGAGTAAATGATGGCTTGAACGTAACCGATCAACTTACTGTTGGAGATCACCCACATTACGACATTAAAATGTATGAGTCAGCTGGCGTAAAATACGGCATCACTACTACTTTAAGTGATGGAGAAGACGGCAACGACGTTTTATTAATTAAACTACATGACGACGGCAAGCTGGAATTAATGCGCCGTGTTGAGATTGGTAAATTGACAGTTCCAGAAGGCGCTCGTCACTTTGATCGTAGAAATGGCATTAGCAAGAGCCACTTCTTTACTGTTAATGATGAAGGCATAGTAATTTTAAAACTTAGTGAATTGATAGGTGGAGGAACAGTTAATCAGGAGGTTGTACCTCTAACAGGTGCAGTCTCAAGAGTGGCTCACGTTTATTACGATAACGCTGGTGAGGACCATAGTAACCATTAGCTATTAACACCATGCTCAACTGGCTATTTGAGCAATTGGTTTTAGTAGAAGGCTCGAGATAAGACTTGTGTCACACAAAAAATAGATTGAGTCCTTGTTAAGATCTATTGCCTCGAGCATCTAATTCAAGTAGTTAGCTGCTTCTAGTGGCTAACTACAAATCTATCTTAAAAATGCTAATCTTACTTGAAAGAATATATTAAATAAGAAATTTGTACTCCTAGCAAGTATATTTCAATACTGACTTATATTAATTGTGACAACGACGACAATTATATTTACCATTGCTATTAACACCGTGCTCAATTGGCTATTAACTGCTTGGGTAGTTGGTTTTAGTAGAAAGCTCGAGGCAAAATGTATGCTACATAACAAGATTACATCCTTATCCAAAGTCTCAGCCTCGAGCACTTAATTAATGTAGTTAGTTGCTGCTAGTGACTAACTACAAATTTATCTTAGGAGGTTTTACACTGGCTCACTTAATTGACAACAGGCAATTAGTTTTATATTCAAGGAGAAAATTATGAAAAACAAAGCAATATACACTCTATTAGGTATTTTTCTAGGCATATTACTTTTCGTTAGTTGCACTAGTGATGGTTCTAAGACGGAAAACGTGACTATTAATTTTAAGGCAAAAGTTGGTGCTCTGGACTTTTCTTGTGGCAGTAATTTTTCAAATCTCGGCACAGGCAACTCAACAGCTACGCTATTAGACTTTCGGTTTTATGCCCATGACTTTGTCTTAGTGAAGGCTGATGGTACAGAAGCTAAAGTTACTCTAACAGAAGATAACAAGTGGCAAAAAGCTAATGTAGCCCTCCTAGACTTTGAGAACAGAGCTGGGGGCTGTGCAAATGGCACTTCAGAAACTAATATGAGCGTTAAAGGAACAGTTGCCTCGGGAAATTATACTGGCATTAAGTTTAAGCTGGGGGTTCCTTTTGATATGAATCATCAAGATCATACAACTGCAGCATCTCCCTTAAATTTAACAAGCCTTTTCTGGGTGTGGAATGCAGGTTACAAGTTTGTACGCATTGATTTACAGGTAGGTCCAGCTGGTTCAACTGAAGAATGGCGTATTCACCTTGGTAGTACTGGTTGTAATGGGGCTGCCCCAACAGATGTTCCAACTAATTGTGCTAATGAAAATCGCTCCAAAATTATTCTATCTAACTTTAATGCCTCGAGCGACACTATTGTTGCTGATTTGTCTAGGCTAGTAGCATCATCAAATATAAGTACTAGCATTGACCCTGCTGACCCGGGTTGTATGTCAAAACCTATTGATCCTGACTGTGCAGGGGTCTTTAATAACTTAGGCCTTGCCTTTGGTGGTAAAGACTCTACAGGTCAAAAATTCTTTTTTGTTGAGTAACTGTTTATAGTTTTTCCTAGTTGCAATGGAGGTTCCTCTTTCAGTATAGTTTGCCAGAAAAGTTTCCCAGAAGTAGGGATCCTCCCTAGCCCCCTTGTTAAGGGGACTTACTATTCCCCTTAGCAAGGGAGATTTACTCTACGAAACTCCACTTGTTTTAGCCTTGCACTATAAAATGACAATAAGTAAGACAAAAACTTATCTGGACATTATATGAGCGACTTACGACTTCCTTAGCAGATTGGTGTGTTTAACCATGCGTTTAATATTATTTTTACTCATTATCGTTTTGGGAATTAGTTGTACTACTTCAGATAAAGGTTCGAGTAGTGGTTACAAATGGAACTTACCTCAAGGGTTCCCTATTCCTAGAGTCCCAAAAGATAATCCTATGTCTAATGAAAAAGTTGAGCTAGGTAGGCATTTATTCTATGACACTAGAATGTCAATTGATGGCACCTTTTCCTGTGCATCTTGCCATGAACAAGACAAAGCTTTTACAGACAGTTTAGCACAAGCTGTTGGTGTAACTGGAGAATTACACCCAAGAAGCAGTATGAGTTTGGCAAATGTTGCTTACAACTCCGTATTGGCTTGGGCTAACCCAAACTTGTTCCGTCTTGAAACACAAGCACTTATACCAATGTTTGGTGAGACTCCTGTAGAGCTAGGTCTAGTAGGCAAAGAGCAAGAACTTTTACAAGTTTTTAAAGATGATTCTTTATATCAGCAATTGTTTACACAAGCCTTCCCTGAAGAAGAAAATCCTTTTACTTTATCCAACTTAACTTTTGCTTTAGCTTCGTTTCAGCGCACTTTGATTTCCGGAAACTCTGCCTACGACAAGTTCAATAGAGGCGATAGAAGTGCATTGTCCGATTCAGCAAAGCGGGGATTGGAAATGTTTTTTAGTGAGAAGCTCGAGTGTTTCCACTGCCATGGTGGCTTTAACTTTTCTCAAAGTGTAAATTTCCGAGGAAAAGCTTTTGCAGAGATTGAGTTTCACAATACTGGTCTTTACAACATTGATAGTAAAGGTGCTTACCCTGCAGATAACACTGGTATAAATGAAATTACTCTTAAGCCTGAAGATATGGGGAGATTCAGAGCACCAACGCTACGCAATATCGCTCTAACAGCCCCTTATATGCACAATGGCAGCATAGAAACCTTACGAGATGTCATTGTAGATCATTATTCTGCTGGAGGACGCACTATTAAATCTGGCCCAAATGCAGGGGTAGGCAGTAAAAACCCCTTTAAAAGCAATTTTCTTAGTGGTTTTTCCCTTAATGAACAGGAAATTGATGACATTGTAGCTTTTTTAGAAAGTTTAACAGACGAGTCATTCATTACTGATCCCCGCTTTAGTAACCCATTTGAATAAATTTAAGGAGACAAAAAATGCGTATTACATTGTTTTTCCATTACCTAAGAGCAAGTATTTATAAATCACCTGCCTACAAACTACTTATTATTTTATTGATCTTTGCTGCTTGTGCACCTGCCGTAGATCGCCAAGATCATAAAGAGACTCACAAAATAGAAGCTATCTCTATAAATGGTTGTGTGAAAGGCGTGACTGCTAACCCTATTGCTAACAAACAAGATCTTACTTACTGTATTGAAAGTACTGAACAAAGTTTAGGTAATTCAGAACGAAGGGAGCTAAATAACTACCTGAATAGTGTCAGTAATAGTGAGTTGCAAATTCTTTCTGCAAAAATTTTAGCTAGACAAGCCCCAGTTGAAGCCTCCAATAAACAAGCAGTGGTTAATGCCCTTGTGCAAGAGGTAACGCAACTTAGTAGTAATAATGTTAATGATAGTGATTATGACGAAGATGAAGACAGTGAAGATGAAGACAGTCATGACCACGATGACCATGATCACGATCACTAGCTAGTAAATCATGCTTTGGGAAATTTGAGTTTTTGGAGAAGTTAATTTTAGGGTGGTAAAGATAAATATAAAGCTTATTTCTAAATTAGGGATAAGTATCTTTACTACCTTATTGCTTACTTTGGTATTTTTCCGTACCTTTTTTATTTTCTAGTCATAATTTTGCACATGATCATTCAGTAAACACACTCGCACACTTACTTTCACACAATTAGTAGCGTTTCTCTAGGTGATACACCAAGCGCGAGCATTATAGTGAGCTTGCTTAAAAAGTAAGCCTTTGGCTTTAGTCATGGAGGTATAGATGTCCAGATAAATTCTTTCCCTAAAGTAGGGAAAATAATGCCATGATAATCCCAATAATAACCCAAAGGAGATTGATCATGGCAAATAATGATAACAAACAAAAACTAGAAGAACTAAAAATACTACGTCGTCGGTATAAAAAGGGAAACAATGCTGATGCCTTACTACGCACTCAAGCCCTTATAGCTCTGTACTCAGGCAAAGATATTAAGCTTGTAGCAGAGATGTTTGGCGTTTCAGTAAAAACAGTAAGAAACTGGCGAAAAAAGTTTGAAAAATCGCTTAGTTTAGAAGATGAACAAAGAACTGGTAGACAACCTAAACTTTCTAAAGAGCAACTGGAGCTAATCAAGAAGGTAATCACAGAGTTTAATCAACAAGTTTGGATTGCTAGAAAGGTCTTTATCCTTATCGAAAGCCTTTTTGGAATATGTTTTTCAGTAAAGTATCTACCAGAGCTTCTAAGGAAACTAGGATTAAGTTTTAATAAAGCAGTACATTTGTTGTATAGAAAGAATGAAGAGAAGAGGCGAAAGTGGATACAAGAAACACTACCAAAGCTGTACGAAGACCAGATAAAAGCAGGGTGGAGGATATTTTACCAAGATGAAGTAGGGTTCCAAACGCAGGGGACACTAACGAGCACATGGGGGCTGGTAGGAGAAAAAGTAGAGATCAAGAACTATGGCAGACATGGAAGAGTGAACTTGATAGGGGCATTAGAGTTAGGGACAGGAGAGTTCCATGGGGTGCTAACAAAGTTTAAGGTAAATGCGCAGAGGTTTAGAAGGTTTATCTGTCATATGAAAAGGGAGATGAGGGAAGCAAAAATAATGCTTATATGTGACAATGCACCATTTCACAGGGCAAAGTGGTTACAAGAGTGGGCAAAGAGGAACTCAAAATGGTTGAGGTTAGAATTTCTACCAGGATATTCACCAGACTTCAATCCAATAGAACGTTTATGGAAGTACATAAAGAAGGAATACATACACAATAAATGCTGGGGAACGCAAGCAGACCTAAAGAAGCATTTAGAGGTGGTGGTACAGGAGATACCAATGAAAGTAGAGGAAACCAAGGGAGTAATGAAGAAAGAGATAAAAAGGTTGAGGGAGGCATTTGAGTTTTATAAAACACCAGTGCCAGAAGAGCTAATGATTTGAGTAGTGGTTTAGGGGGAAAGTAAGCAAGTTTGGCATAAGTTTATAGTTCATTTAGCAAAGAAGATTACATTGGGCAGTAGGTATTTTATTGCTTAAAAAGCATTGATTTTTGGTAGTTTTTCCTATTTTCTTCCTCTTTTGGAAAAAAGGGAAAAGATTTTTCTGGGTAACTATAAGTCAAAAGTCATTGTTAAACTAGTTTCCTAATGCTACAATTAGGTGTGGCTAAATCTATACTTTCCTTATCTGATTCTGTAGGTAATTACCTTAAAGCCATTTGGATACTTGCTGAAGATCAGAGTGTAAGTACCAAAGACTTAGCTGAGCACCTTGGTGTGACTGCACCTTCAGTTACAGGTATGTTAAGCAAACTTGCCAAGCTCCAACTAGTGAGTTACGAACCCTATTATGGAGCAAGCTTAACCGAGCAGGGACGCCGCGAGGCTTTACGGTTACTGAGGCGACACCGACTAATTGAAACCTTTTTAATTGATTATCTTGATTATACTTGGGACGAAGTGCATGAAGAAGCTGAACTCATGGAGCACACCATGACAGACCGCTTTACTGAGCGTCTTGCTGAGAAGCTGGGTCAGCCAACATTTGACCCACATGGAGACCCAATTCCTACAGCAGATGGTAAATTACCACAGCGCACAGGCCAACCTTTAACAAAGCTTCAGTTAGCTGAACACTTGGAAATAACGCGCATTCGTAGTCAAGATAGCGAAGTGCTGGGCTACTTATTTGATTTGGGGATTAAACCCGGTGTGGTGGTAGAGCTTGTTGGGCTCGAGCCCTTTGGAAAGTTAATGCGTTTAAAGCTCGAGGGTAAAGAGCTTGCAGTGTCAGCTGACTTGGCTGAGAAAATTGAAGGAATTGTATCTAATTATTTAATACCCACGCCAAAGTGAGTCATATTACCAACTCACGCTAACACATTTCAAAAAACTGATTCAGTACGACACAATTGCTAAATAGTTGAAACGAGGGCACCATACATAAAGTATAGTACCCATGCAAGAAATACAATATATTTTACAATGCCTTAGCCCAGCTCTTGATAAAACAACCCTAAATCAGCTAACAACAATTGTTTTAGCAATGCTATCTATGACTGGTCGTGTCACGATGCTTGGTATCTCTCGATGGACTTTTGGTCTTAGTGGTAGTTATCGTACGGTACAACGTTTCTTTAGCACCAATATTTGCTGGCTATACCTCAACTGGTACTTATTTCGTAACCATGTTTATGACCCTGATGATACCTACTTACTAGCAGGTGATGAAGTAGTAATTACTAAATCAGGTAAAGAGACTTTTGGAATTGATAGATTCTTCAGTTCTCTTTTTAATCGTGTAGTGAGGAGTATTTGCTTCTTTAGTTTATCACTGGTTAGTGTTAAAGACCGCACTGCTTACCCAATACTTAATAAGCAAATTGTACGTACTGATCAAGAAGAAGGCAATGAACCAGAGCAAAAGGAGTCTCAAGACAAGAACAATACGGGGCAGGAAGAAGCTAAAAGAGAAACACAAGATAAATCACAAGATAACAGTAAGGGTAAGGCAAAAAAGAGCAAAAGCAATAATCATAAACAACAAAAGCAGAAAAATAAAAAGAAGGCAGGACGTCCAAAAGGTAGCAAAAATAAAGACAAAGTCAATGTGAAACTACCAGTACATCTAGTATTTATAAAAACGATGATAATGCTAGTTCTGAACATATTCTTACTAAGAATGGGTATTCAGTATTTATTACTAGATGGGGCCTTTGGCGATAACAACAGCTTACAAATGGCAAGAATGTGTGGACTGTTCTTAATTAGCAAATTAAGAGTTGACTCAGCATTGTACTTTCTCTATGAAGGGAAGCAAAATAAACGAGGAAGGAAACGCAAATATGGAGAAAAGATAGATTACAAGAAGATACCTAAGGAATATCTTGAGAGTAGCACAGTAGATCTAAAAAAGAAGATTCGTACAGATATCTATCAAATGACAATGTTACACAAGGAATTTGGACAGTCTTTGAATGTAGTAGTAATAGTTAAAACCAGTATAGTAACAGGAGAAAGTAAGCATGTAATCTTATTCAGCAGTGATCTGAACATATCATACGAAAAATTAATAGACTACTACAGTTTACGTTTCCAAATAGAATTTACCTTCAGAGACGCTAAGCAATATTGGGGATTAGAAGATTTTATGAACATAAAGGAACAGCAGATAAACAATGCAGCAAACCTAGCAATGTTTATGGTGCTATTCTCAAAAGTGCTGTTAAAAAAACTAAGGTCTCAGCATCCTAATTGGAGTGTTTTGGATCTTAAAGCACACTTTAGGTCGTTCAGGTACGTACTTGAAATATTAAAACTATTTCCCAGAAACCTTGATCCTATTTTAATTCGACAACTCCTGAACAATGTTCCCAATTTGGGAGCTATTCATGATTCATAAATAGCAAAGTGAATTGTTTTGGAGTTGCCTTTTTATAGAACTGGGCTCCTAATACCTCAGTTTTCAAATAAGTTTAACTTTCCATAAAGCGCTTCTGTTTTGTGATTGAGAATGTCATAGGTATTGATTATTAAGGGGTGTAAAATTTTGTGAAAACTTTAGGAATAACTAATGCCTTATAGGTAGTCAGTAGTCAGCATAGCAAACCCCTATTGACTACTAGCTTCTGGCTTCTAGCTACTAATTTGAATTCTAAATCCTAGGTATTTACGTCTAGGCGTGTAAACTTGACATGGGGCTGGCTTTTTGAGATAATTTAGGTATGACGAATTATTTTGTTTGTGTAATATTATTATAATATAAGGAGATACTAATGAAAAAAATACTTTTAACCTTCCTATTTAGTTTTCTAGCCTTTACCATAGCCCAAAAACCTGCCAATGTTGTGGTTACAGTTGGCATGATTGGTGATGTGGTGAAAAATGTTGGTGGTGAATGTGTAGAGGTAACCACCATTATGGGTGCAGGGGTTGACCCACATCTTTATCAAGCCAGTGCTAGAGACGTGCGGACTTTTAGTAATGCCGACATAATTTTTTACTCAGGCTATACACTCGAGGGTCAACTAGGCGACGTACTAGACCGCTTTGCTGAACGCAAGCCCACTGTGGCAGTGTCCCCTAACTCTATTGAACCTACTGAACTCATCAGTGTGGAAGGCTTCTATAGTATTGACCCACACCTCTGGATGGATGTGAGTCTTTGGGCAAAAATTGTCCCTACAATTGCTACTAGCTTAAGTGAACTTAATCCTGATTGCGCTGAGACCTTTAGTGCTAATGCAGAGGCTTATGTGATTCAGCTCGAGGGACTACATTGTTGGATTGCTGAGGCTATAGCCACTATTCCTGAAAAGCAACGCCTTATGGTTACAGCGCACGACGCTTTTGGCTATTATGGTCGAGCTTATGGCTTAGAGGTTGCTGGGATTCAAGGCGTTTCTACTGAGTCCGAAGCTGGCATTGCTGATATACGTGCAATGGCAGAGCTTATTGCTGAGCGCAACGTCCCAGCAGTATTCATCGAGAGCACTATTAACCCCCGCACCGTTCAAGCTGTGGTTGATGCAGCCAAGCAAGCAGGACATGAAGTTAAGCTTGGTGAAGCGCTCTACTCCGATGCAATGGGTGAAGAAGGTACCTATGGTGGCACCTACATTGGAATGCTCTACACCAATACCAGGCATATCACCGAAGCTCTAGGTGGCAATTTACCTCCTTTACATGATGAGCTTTCAGCTTGGGCAAGTGAGTGGGAACTGGATTAAACATGCACTCATCAAGCACACCTCATGAACCTAATTTAGCTGTTCATGTTGAAGACCTAACCGTTAGTTACCATAGCAAACCTGTACTCTGGGATATAGATTTAGATGTCCCACCGGGTGTTTTGGCAGCTATTGTAGGGCCTAATGGAGCAGGTAAAAGCACTTTGATAAAGTCTATCTTGGGGATGGTTAAAAAAAGCGCTGGGCACATATACATTCATGGCAAACCCTATGCCGAGCAGCGGAGCAAGGTAGGCTATGTACCTCAGCGTTCCTCGGTTGATTGGGACTTTCCTACCACTGCTCTGGATGTTGTCACCATGGGGCTTTATGGACAGCTAGGTTGGTTTAAGCGTCCGGGAAACAAAGAACGTGAACAAACCATGAAAGCTTTAGAAATGGTGGGTATGCAAGACTTTGCAAATCGTCAAATCAGTCAACTCTCAGGTGGGCAGCAACAGCGTGTATTCTTAGCTAGAGCACTGGTGCAAGATGCTGAGGTGTACTTTCTTGATGAACCCATGGCAGGGGTGGATGCTACTACCGAACGTGCAATTGTAAATATCCTGCGCGAATTACGTAACGAAGGTAAAACCGTTATAGTCGTTCACCACGACTTACAAACAGTAACTACCTATTTTGATTGGATGCTTATTTTAAATGTACGTACTATTGCTCAAGGACATGTGAAAGAAGTTTATACAGCAGAAAATCTTCGTGCTGCCTACGGAGGGCAAATTGCGCTTTTACAAAGCGATGCGTTTGTACAGCAACCAGAAGCAAGCCTACAGGAAATGCAAAGAGGAAATTGAGTGGTTGGCATCCTAGAATTTTTAAGTGATTACACTATTCAAAACGTTGCTATAGGAGCGGCACTCTTAGGCATTAGCAGTGGAGTACTAGGCAGCTTTGCTGTATTAAGGCAACAGAGTCTTCTAGGTGATACCCTTTCGCACGCTGCTTTACCGGGGATTTGTCTAGGTTTTATTGTAGCAGGCTCAAGGCAATTAGGTAGCATTTTGGCAGGAGCGCTTATTTCAGGCACAGTAGCTGCTTTATTTATGTTGCTACTCACTCGCCACAGCCGCCTCAAAACAGACGCTGGTTTGGGCAGTGCCTTGAGTATATTTTTTGCGTTGGGTACTGTGCTCCTTACCTTCATTCAGGGTGGTAACAATGCTTCTCAAGGTGGATTGGATTCATTTTTATTTGGTCAGGCAGCCACCATATTGCGTAGCGACCTATGGGTTATGGGCACAATTACTGGCATTGCCTTGCTATTGGTATTTGCCCTTTGGAAAGAGCTTAAACTTGTTACCTTTGATCCAGTCTTTGCAACTTCACTAGGTTTGCCTGTAGTGGCGCTCGAGGTATTCATGACAGTAATGATTGCCCTTGCTGTAGTAGTGGGATTGCAAATGGTGGGTGTAGTGTTGATGGCAGCTATGGTAATTGCGCCTGCTGTAGCGGCACGGCAGTGGGTCAATAATCTAGAAAGTATGGTGTTGCTATCTGCCATAATGGGTGCAGTTGGTGGTATTCTGGGAGCACTGATAAGTGCTACAGGTCGCAACTTGGCTACGGGGCCTCTAATTATCTTGAGCATCTCGGCATTTGTGTTGCTATCACTTCTGTTTGCCCCCGAGCGTGGAATTGTTTGGGGAATTTTGCGACGAGCCCGTAATCGCCACATGTTGCAAACCCAGCGGGTCTTAACCACTCTCTATGAGCTTTCCAAGGTGCACCACGACCCTGATTACCTAATTGAGGAGGGCATGATAAATACCTATTACCAAAGTAACATGACAAGAACGCTCGAGCGCCTCAAAAAAGAAGGTTTCGTGGCACGTAATACGCACATGCCTGAAGAGGGAAGTCACTGGTCATTAACTGATAAAGGTAGGCTCGAGGCCAAGCATATTCTTGAGTCACTTACCTTGCAGGAGGCTTAAAATGTTAGCAGACCTTTTTAACAATATTCCCTTTACTATTATAGCAACAGGTGCACTTGTAGGTATTGCAGCAAGTTTGCTTGGCACCTTTTTAGTGCTACGTAAAAACAGTATGCTGGCCGATGCTATTGGGCACTCAATTGTCTTTGGCATAGTAATTGTTTGGCTTATAACGCATCAGCAAAGTGGGCCTGTACAGATTATTGGTGCAGCCCTAACTGGTGTCCTCACAGTATTTCTAACTGAAGCCCTAGCTGCTAGCCGCCGTGTTAAGTACGATGCTGCTATTGGCTTGGTGTTCCCAGTACTTTTTTCCATAGGGGTATTACTCCTTAACCTATTTGCACGTGATGTGCACATTGACCAACATACAGTGTTGCTAGGGGAAATTGGCTTTGTTTGGCTGGATACTATCAATCTTGGTAATCTAATGATTCCTAAAGCGCTACTTTGGATGTCAGTCATGACGCTAGCAAATTTGCTCTTTGTGAGCCTCTTTTATAAAGAACTAAAGCTCGCTACTTTTGATGCTGCACTTGCCAAAGCGCTTGGCTTTACACCTGTTGTACTCTTTTATGCACTACTTACCTTTACTAGTGCCACTGCCGTCGCCGCTTTTGATGCAGTAGGTGCGGTACTTTTTATTGCCTTTGTGATTGTGCCACCTGCAGCAGCTTATTTACTTACTGACAGACTTTGGAAGATTATGCTGTACAGTTCGTTTATTTCTGTGGGCTCGAGTGTTTTGGGCTATTACCTAGCAGTTGCGCTGGATGTGTCTATTGGTGGCATGATGGCAGTCATGACAGGTGTGTTTTTGCTACTAGCATTCTTATTTGGACCTCGCTATGGAATGATTGCACAAGAAATTAAGCGTGTTCAACAACGTGAAGAAAACGCAAGTCGCGCACTTGCTGTTCACCTTTATCACCATGAAGGTGGTCCTAAGCAGGCAGAAGAAAATGTTATGAGAGCACTGCGTGAACATCTGTGCTGGGAAAATAACAAGGTTCAACGTGCCCTCTTACGTAGTCTAGATGAAGGGCTTGTAAATCGTCAGGGTGAGGCGTTGTTGCTAACACCTAAAGGACGCGCCGTAGCTCAAGAAATTTTTGAACCTTGGAAAAAAGGTTAAGGAAATTTAGTCCAAGTCAATGAAATTTGGTTTTTGTATGGCCTTAACTAGTAGTTTATTTTAGTTGCTATAGTGCCCCATAAAAGTTTTTCCTTAAGGGGAAACCCGCTCTGTGGACATGTCATTCAGTATTAACGACGAATAACATCAGACAAAGTTAATGCACAAGAGATCCTTCACTGTATTTAGTGATGACATTATTTCCATTGATAAGGCAAGAATTTACCTGGACATTTATATTTGCTTAGATTTAATTGTTAAGTATATTATATATCCTTGAGTGATAATTTATCCTCTGTTCCAAGTGAACAAAGCACTAGAGTGCACTTACATTCTAGTAGAAAGAGAGAATCATGCGTACTTTTTTTGTTTTTGTTGTAGCCGCATTGGCTGCAGCGGTTTTTCCTATAATGTCACAAGATGTGCAACAAAGCCCTTGTGGTGAAGGCTTAGTACAAATTGTTAAACCAGGTGACGGTAGACTCCTTGATACATCCTGTGTTACTCCAGACATAGCTGAAAGGTTCAGCACATTAGGTTGGCAAATTGTCACACCGGGTGAGGATATTGTGCCTAGTATGGCTACAGAAGAAGTTGAGGCAGCAAGCGAAGTTGCTGAAGAAATGGCCATGGATGCTGAGGCAGCAGCTGAAGAAGTAGCTGAAGAGACAAGTGAAGTAGCTGAGGAGGTTGCTACAGATGTTGAAGAAGCAGTTGAAGAAGTTGCTGAAGGTGCTGAAGAAGTTGCCGAAGAGACAGGTGAAGTAGCTGAAGAGGCTGTTGCAGATGTTGAAGAAGCAACTGGAGAAGTAGTTGAGGAGACAAGTGAAGTTGTTGAGGAGGCTGCTGAAGATGTCGAGGAAGTAGTTGAAGAAGCTGCTACAGGCGCTGAAGAAGTTGCCGAAGAGACAGGTGAAGTAGCTGAAGAGGCTGTTGCAGATGTTGAAGAAGCAACTGAAGAAGTAGCTGAGGAGACAAGTGAAGTTGTTGAGGAGGCTGCTGAAGATGTTGAGGAAGTAGCTGAAGAAGCAGTAGTAGCTGCGGCTAGTACAGATTCCGAGTGGCAAGATCTAGGAGAAACTACCTATGGTATTTGTGCTTCTTGTCATCAAGCAACTGGTGAAGGGCTACCTTCTTTCTATCCTGCTTTAGCTAATCATTTGCCCAATGTAGAGGCTAAAGAAGGAGGTCGTAAATATATTATTAATGTAGTACTTTATGGATTAAGTGGTCAAATTGAAACCTTAGGAGAGACCTACAATGGAATCATGGCTCCTTGGAACGCAATGCTAAGTGATGAGGAAATAGCTGCAGTATTGAATCATGAGTTACATTCATGGGGTAACGATGACATGTTGCGTGCTGACTTTACACCTATAACCCCTGAGGAAGTAGCTGCAGAGCGGGCAGAATCTAAGACTGCTGAAGAAGTCTATGAATTGCGCTCTCAATTAGGCTTAACAGCTGATGAATAGAACATATTCCCCTGATTAATATTTGTTGGTCAATAAATAATGTCAAAACACACCGTAGAGACGCAAGTGGCGATAGGTAGGGCCTTGCGGCCTTTCCCTCGCCCCAAACGGAGCGTGCGACTTTCACCGCACTCCGCTTTCCAAGTCCATCGCATGTACTGAGTATGGGAAGACTCATCTTTCGATGCCAAGGTGCACTAACAGTCTTACAACTGTTATCATCTGCTTTCCTTGGTTTATCTCTTTTCATACCTTTCCTTACCATTTTCTCTGGTAGTCCTTCACCTTGTCCTTGCCATTACGGCTAGGCTTTTGGCTACTACGCTACCTCCGTCCTCTATATCACCTGCTGGCATTTTCGCATCCTAAAGGAATTTGTGATATAGAGTTCCCTAATTCCGAAAGAGGATATTATAGCACCCCTTAGCTGCCTGCTTTACGCCGAGTGGAGTTTAGAAACAGTCTTTAATGAGAAGGAAGTCATTAAAGCAACCACTTTCCCGTTTTGGGCAGAGCGTATCAGCCAGTTTCGCTCTTCACGCATAACGACGCTATAAGTCTTAGGTAAGACTAGGACACAGGTTTCTCTCGTCAGCATAGGGTACAGGGCTCGCTTCCTTCCCCCTGGACTGGCTCGAAGGTCGGATTCTTTGTCAGTGGGCTTCCCACCCTAGGATGTGCCACATCCTAACGCAGGCCACTCAGCCCTCATATCACTGTTCAAATATGTCTCTCAATAAGAAATACCTTCTTTCGTTAGTAGGCGCACTCCTTCATTGCATTCAAGGACAGGGATCTTGCGTCTCTACAAGCACCAATATACCCTTATTTCTATGCATCATGTATACATCCAGCAAACATTCATTTTCCTACTATAACCGCTAAATCATCAAGTTTTTTGGTGGCTATGCTAGCTAATTGATTTTCAACTCCAAAAATTGTAAAATTAAAGTTGTGAGCAAAATAAGTGTTAGAGGATGTTCCTCTGGTCAAATTACTCTTTGCCCTGTAATCCTACTTGAGCAACCTTTGTTTTAATGGTTTGGTTATTCATAGTAATTAGGAAAGCCAACTTTGGTGCAAAAACATAATACTCACCAATTAAACATAGGGCAAATTCTGCGAACAGGTTTCACTCTTTATGTGGTGCTTTTACTGCTATTAGCTCTACTTTTTGCACCTTGGCTTGCTGAAGAGCAAAGCTTTGGTCACAATCATCCTGAGAATACACAGCACCATTTTCACAGCATTAAAGCAGTGTTGGGCTCTTCCTTACAAGCTGTAACCATTATCATAACTGTTCTTTGGATAGTAGCTTGGCTGCTAGTTCTGCTTAAAACAAGTCAACATTTACACTTGATGCTCAAAGACAGCAATTTTGCTCGAGCACCCCCAAAAATAACAATTTAACTAACTAATAATTAAACAAACCTACTCGGCTAAGTTAGTTGAGTCTAAGTTAAATGAAGCTTGGCTTTTGCTTGGGCTTTATATCAATATTTACAAGGGCTAAATAAAATGAGCCTTATTAATTTTCTAATTTAGGAGGAATTAATATGAAACAAAACCTTATACGAGTTATAGTCGTTCTAGCAATTTTTCAGCTAGTTTTTGCCTTAGCCACAGTTGAGCTTGTGTCAACTACCCCTGCACAAGGCAGTACAGTACAGGTATTGCCTAGTGAAGTTCATCTAACTATGAGTGAAGCCGTTGACCTACACTTAAGTCGTTTTAGAGTGTATGGGTTTCAAATAAAACCTGATGCTAGGCCTCATCAGGTTGCTCGAGCATTTTTTGCAGGAGATCTTTTAGATTTGCCTATAATAGGTTTTACTGAAGCAGAAACTGACTTACTATCTACAGAGTCAGGTAATAATATAGTAATAGGTTTAAAAGAAAACTTGCCTGCTGGTACTTACGTCGTAACATGGCAAACTTATTCACCTGATTTTAAGTTTAAGAAGGGTTTTACATTCTTTGTTTATAGTCCAGAAGGGGCTATAGAGCATCAAGAAGAACGTATGGAGCATCATGAACCTGCTATGGAGCATGACGACCACCATGAAATGAAGCCTGAAGAAGAACACCATGACATGATGGAGCCAGAATATCAACATGATGAGCACATGGAAGCTCCAGAGCATGATCACAGTGAAATGCATGATGACCATCACGAAATGGAACCTGAAGAAGAGCATCATGACATGATGGAGCCGGAATATCATGATGAAGGTCATGAGCATAAGGACGACCATGACGAGCACATGGAAGCTCAAGAACATGATCACAGTGCAGATCATTATGATGACCACCATGAGATGGAGCACGAAGAAGAGCATCATGACATGATGGAACCAGAACATTATGATGAAGAGCATAAGCACGAAGAAGAGCATGACCACAGCCATGACGAAGGTGATTCACATAATCACGACCATATGGAAATGGCTGCAACAGGTGCAAATGTTTTTCAAGTAGGTGAGAGAATGATTATGCTCGAGCCCTTACTAGATATTAGTGGTCTTTTTAAACTAGCCTTAAGTACAGCAGAATCAGCATACATTCAAATGAGTGTTACAAGCCCTTCAGGTACAGAAAGGTTTATGGCTATAGAGAGTAATAGGGCTGTTTTTGAACTAGGTTCTTTTGAAGAGGGGATTTGGAAAGTTTTAGCTACAGTTGGAGAGGAAGGGGATTGGCTTGAAACTGCAATACTAGCTCAAAAGCAAAAGAGTGATTTTGATAGTGAAGTTGTACTTTTTCTTACTCCTGCTCCAAACTTAGCTTATGGTGGCAGGACTGAGGTTTTTGTCTATGGATTTGCTAATGGCGATAATTTACATAAGCGCTTTGTGCTCGAGCGCAATATGCAAGGAGTTATGACCTCTTTAGATGGTGTAAATATTGACCTTCCTCACAATCACTTTATGGATATATACAATGAAGAGGGTTTCACCCCTATGGCTAACAATGCCTCTATTGACTTTTCTTTACCCGGTTGGTGGAACATTCTTATAACCATTATGGGAGGTTTCAGTGAAACCGCTACCTTCCAGATTGAGGTCCCTAATCAGTGATGGACCTTCGTGGTTTCTTGGTAAGTATATTAGGGCTAATCCCTATGCCTGTTTTAGCCCATGCTTACTTGCAAGATAGTGTTCCTGCAAGTGGTAGTACTGTTTATGAGCAACCCAAAGAATTAACCTTAGTAATGAGTGAGCCTATAGAAATTACCTTTAGTACTTTTAAGGTGTACCCTCTAGAAACTACTCCTGAAATGAGCCAGCGCGATATTGTGCTGGCTGCTAAGGCTCTAATGAAAGAAGTACTAATGCTGCGTGGTGATGAAGAAATACGTCTAGACACAGGCATCCTAAACGAAGAAAAACAAAGTGCTACCATTACCTTGGATTTGAAAGAAGACTTAGTTCCCAGTACCTATGTGGTGATGTGGAGGTTACTATCCATAGATACACATACTACTGGGGATTTTACTTTTTTTACTTATGCAAACCCAGCAGAAGCACCAGAGGTTATTGAAGGTGATCTTGGTGGGCTCGAGCTTGAGGAGCAAACAGAAGAGACAGAAGTGATTGGAAATGATGTTGATGGGCTCGAGTCTGAAACGGTAGACGAAACAGAGTAAGTCTTAGTAGGGTGTACTGTGCGCACCATCTCAAAAGAAAAAGTCCTTTTTGATTATATATTTAAAAAACTGTTCTTATAAGAAATCCTTGATGGACTCTGCGTCAATGTAAGAAAGGAAATAAAGTGAACTAATTGATGTTAGCCCTTGTGAAAGCTATTCTTTACCTAGGTGCTATTTTACTTATTGGTTCTGGTGCATTTATACATTTTATTTACCCTAAACCTTTAGCCAAAGTGCACTTGCTTGTGGGAGCAGTGCTGGGAGCATTTTTACTTCTTCTTGCTAGCGATCTAGACATAGTATTTACTATAAATAAAGTACTGGGATTTATAGATAAGGATCTTTTGCTTGAATACTTAAGTTCAACCCGCCACGGCAGCGCAATTTTACTACGCATTCAACTAATCATTCTGCTGTTAGGTATTGTAATTCTGGCTTGTCAAATTACTAATATCTGGTGGCGATTTTTTACAGGTGCTATCTATTTGCCAATTAGTTTAGCCCTCCTAGCCACTTTTAGTTGGACATCACATGCTACAACGATGGGCGGTGCTATACCTATGATAGCTGACCTTGTTCACTTTAGCGCTGCTGCTTTTTGGGGAGGTTCCCTTTTTTACTTTGCATTACTACCCCTTTGGCAAAATAAAACTCCTGCTTCAGTACAGGCATTAAAAAATCTCTCTTATCTTGGATTAGGTAGCGTAGCAGCACTTTTCACCACAGGCATTTATGCTGGTGCTTTGCATATTAATAGCTCCGAAATATTGATCGGTTCTTTATATGGACGAGTGCTTATTCTTAAAATAATGTTT
>CBDCWW010000014.1:0-574818 GCA_965223585.1 Trueperaceae bacterium | reverse complement strand
TCATTATATTTTTCCCTTGCTAACTGCCCTATATTTAACTCTCCTCTTTTGGACATTGCTGTTGCTCGAGCATCCCCAATATGTGAGTTATGTGCCCATACCACCAACTTTGCTGGCTCTTTAAGCCGCTTCCCTAAGTGAATAGCAAGATCTTCAAGGGTTCCCATCATATGCGCATCACGTAGATTCCAAGAGGATGGCTCTCCCCAGTAAAGGGACCTATAATACTCTTCAGCATCTTTGACCAGCTTGGCATTTTGCTCGACATAGAAAAACTCGTCCTCAGCTACAAAACCATCTCGCTGGATATATTCAAAGGCATGTTTTCTAAGATCTATTAACTGCTTCAAGATGTCTTCTTCACATGACTTAGCCAAGCCAGCTTCAGTGAGATAACCATAGGTTTGTGGGTCATCCATAAACCTATCAAGACAACTATAACGATTACGAGCACGCTTTGCTGCTTCAGGACTAATTGTTTTTAAGTAAGCAATAACTGCATTAATAGAGGTACTCATACTATAAAGATCAAGACCATAAAAACCAACGGGGTGCCTATCACTATGAGAATCATTATGCGTCCTTAGCCATTTAATAAAGCGCAGGACTTCTTTATTCTGCCACATCCAAGTAGGAAAGCGTTCAAATTTAGATAGTGCTCGCCTAGCACCACCACTATGATTACGAGCACTTACATAACGGTTAACATGATAAGTATCTGGCCAGTCCCCTTCAATAGCAACTGCCGTAAAACCTTTTTCTGTAATTAGCCTTTTAGTGATTTCTGCGCGTATATGGTAAAATTCCTTAGTTCCATGGCTAGCTTCGCCAATTAGAACAAAACGGGCATCACCTACCATCTGCATTAGTGAATCATAATCACTTTTAGCTCCAACTAATACCTCTGCATTGTTTTTGATAGATTCAATTATCGTTTGATCCATAGTATTTACCTAACTTAGCTTGAATGCTCAAAGTCAAATCGCGGGAAGTATTATTAAGACACAATATTAATTACAAAAGGCTGAGCTTCGTAGGGTAAATCCCCCTAAATCCCCCTTATTAAAGGGGACTTACTGTTCCCCCCTTATTAAGGGGGGCTAGGGGGGATCAACTGACAGTACAGCCCAAATAAACTAATTCACGTATTCAACATAAGTTTAATGACTATGCTGTACCTACCTTCTGAAAATTAGCATGGCTATTACCAACTTCATAAAGGCTTGCCTGACTTAATAGGTCCAACACTTCTTGATCACTTGTTTGAGGAAAATGACCATACCACTGCCCCACAGCATAAAAATCCTCAGGAACAGATAAGCAAATGACCTTGTCAGCTTCCTGTGAAAGTTCTCTATATGCTGAATCTGAACTTACAGGAACAGCTACAATGATCTGGCCTACATTTTGCTCTTTTAGTGCAGCTACAGCAGCATGCATGGTTGAACCAGTTGCAAGACCATCATCAACAAGAATGACAGTTTTGTTTTTTAAATCAAGTGGGGGCTTACCAGAGCGATACATAATATTGCGGCGCTCTAGCTCTTTTTTCTCCTTTATAATGACCTGCTCAATTGCCCTTTGGGGAATGCCTACTCTGTTAACCAAGTCTTGATCAATAAATACTACATCTCCAATAGCAATTGCTCCCATGGCTGTTTCCTCATGTCTAGGTATCCCTAGCTTACGTACCAAGAATACATCTAAAGACAAATGTAGTGCTTTTGCTATCTCAGATGCTACAGGTACTCCACCTCGAGGCAAAGCAAGTAAGACGACATCTTTACGCTCAGCATATACAGAAAGTTTTGCAGCCAATTGCTTGCCAGCATCTTTTCTGTCACGGAATCTCATAGCTTTGTAAAAGTTCATAGTTTTAAAAACCTTAATGCTTCGATATATTTACCAAAGTCTTTTAGGCAGTGTTTACTACCTAGAAATATTCTAGTCTAAGCATTTCTTTCTCTTGATTCATCAGTAAAACTCTGACAAACTTTGTAGGATTTTATCTGACAACACTAGATGTACTAGTTATCTCATCCAATAGGACCCCACAGAACATGCCAGATAACATTTGTCCAAAAGTGAATGCCTACAGCTGCAAGAAAGCCATTTCTCCTTAAAGAATAGGCAGCCAAAAACGAAAGGGCTCCGTTTAGTAAGAGCATCTCAAGCCAAATTGCCACAGGCACATCACGTGCAGACTCGAGTCCTAAGATCAAAATAGTTGAGGGAAGGTGTCCTATTGCAAATAATAATGCTGAAACAGTGGTCACGCCCCAAAAAATAGCTTCTTGTTGTTTGCCTTTTAAAAGGACTCGAGCCACTAACCAAAACCAAAAAGGAATGAAGAATAATCTGAAGATAACTTCCTCGCCAATACCTGCACTGAGCGAGGCAACAATAGAAGTGGGAAAGGGTGGATGTGGTATACTTCCAAGTGAGTGAAAACCTTGGAACATGGCGTCTGCCACAATAAAGAATGCACCTGTGCTCAGCCCAACAGAAGTAGGAATAATGAAGCGCTGAACATTTGAGACTTGTTTGTCCCAGATGTCAGCAAAATCCAAGCGCCTTGCCAGTTGCAAGCCAATAAAACCTAGGACACCGTAAACTACTAGCACAACTCCTGCGTTCACAAATGCTAGCAGGGGTTTGGGCGCTGGCAAATCTTGGGGCATTGGCAAGAAATTACCTTGTGGCAAAAATATGATAAGGGCTGATAGAGCTGCCAGTAGGATAATAAGTGCCCAGTAAATTATGTTGGAAATTAAGTTTGTTGTCATAACTCCCTATCAAATAATTAATCTCTAGAGTTTGAATCTTAAGGTCAAATTCTAAAGATTCACCGAGAGATCTCTACAAGGCTACCCTTGTTTCAACTTTATCTTACTTGCTCTAAGACACCTATTTCATCAGAGAAATTCTTACAAGGTTTGTCAGAGTTTTACTGACATAAAGTTATTAATGAGGTAGCTGTAATTTGGATTTAGAAGCTTGGGACTTGACTTAAGACTCGAGTAATTCCAAAACTATCCCGCCTTTCAATATTGCCTAAATCTTGATAAAATCACTATTGTTGTCACAAAAAGTATTATTCTCAGCCTAAAATTTAGCATTCTTCAGCGTTGTCAGAAAAATTCCTACAAATTCTGTAGGAATCTTACTGATGTTCTTGTAATATTTGAATTTTAAACTCTAGAGGGTGTTTGGAAAATACCAATTAAGCAAAATTGGGTGTAGATTGATGCGCTAAACGCTTGGTCATAATATCACACATTGCCATGTAGATAAAGGCTTCGCTTGTTGCTGCTAATACTTCATAGTCTTTACTTAAACGTCTATAGTTTCCTAGCCATGCAAATGTCCTCTCCACTACCCATCTTTGTGGAATGACTTGAAAGCCCTTCCCCTCTGGTTTCTTTGTTACTTCTAATATCCACCCACATACGTCCAGCACCCACTTCTCTAACCTCGCACTGACGTAACCTTGATCTGCCTTAATCACCTTCAATCTTGGCATACTTCCTTTTATTGCTCCCAGCATTTTTTCTAACCCTTTCTTATCTGATCTATTTGCTGTAGTTACAATTACAACTATCAATAATCCTATGGTATCAACCAATATATGACGTTTACGCCCATTAACCTTTTTTCCTCCATCATAACCATTCTCTTCATGCACACTACCTTTGACTGATTGGCTATCAGCTATACCTACACTGCAATCAGCAAGTTTTCCTTCTTCCTCACGGAGTTTTCTACGCAAATGCTTGTTTAAAGCCTTCCATAAACCTGATTTACACCATTTGTCAAAGTGATAACGAACGCTTTGATAGGCAGGAAAATCATGTGGAAGATCACGCCAAGTACAACCATTGCGCAGGAGGTAACGTATAGCATTTACGATTTCACGGAGATCAAGATTCATGGGACGCCCTCGCTTAGTATTTTTGGCCAAAACTTTAAGTAGGAAGGCTTCAATTATAAACCATTGTGCATCAGTAATGTCAGTAGAGTATGCTTGTCTATGATTTGTTTTCATAGTAGCTATACTGACATAAATCAGGTATAGCTACTTCATTTCTACAATGCTATACTTAGTTCAAATTTTAGTTAAATTGCTAGATTCTTCAGAGGAACACTAATTTCCAAACACCCTCTATAACTATTTAGTTTTGGCACTTTATAAAGAAGCCAAAAATTAAGGAGTAAAGCAGCTACACCACAGATTATAGGACCTATTAGTACAAAAATTTTTGTATTCCAACCAAAGAATATGTAATTGATCAATATACTGACTTTATAGAATAAGTTGACATGTGCAGACTTTTGTGCCCTTAACAAATCGTTTAATCCTAAGTCGTTATTCACAAAAGCTATTATGTAGTTTAAAAAGTGCCAATTATCATCCCAAATAACATTAGTAGTGACTAATTCCAGATAAATTACCCAGAACGCAGTTAACATAGTGACAACGCTAATAATGACTATGGAATGAGGCCTTTTCAAGTTTTGCCCTAAGAATGATTTAAAATTAGAGCTGGGCACATTACATTGGTAATCAACCTTATTCATAGAGCTAAGAGAAAGTATCCATTTTTAGAAAAAAGGCAATCAGCATTAATTATACTCTCTAAGAGCTTGATAAGCCATAACATCACTTATTAGCACTATTATAAGATCCTAGCAAAATAGGTTTTTGACTTGGTGAGAGGCAAAAAAGGATCTCGTACACCAATAATAACCTTTGTATCAGGGTTGAAGCTCTTAATTCGGGCTAGGGCATTATCATCTGTAAAGTAAACTCCACAAATATCAAAAGGAACTTGACCATCCTGCACATCATCAAAAAATTTCAAGTACCATTGCTCGCCTTCTTCATAGTGATGTGCAAAGTAACCTATTTCCTTTTTTGCAGGAACAAAAATATCCGGATGTTTTTGCAAATTATGGTATAAGAAAGTCGTTCCAGCTCGAGACATCCCAACCACAAAAACAATTTCTTTCTTCACTGGCTTACTGCCTTACATTTTTTCTCGTGTGCTTCTTTCTTTGTAACAACTACTTTAGCTTTGAGTAAGCTCTGTTGCTATAAAAGTATTGAGGTATTATATTTCTGTTTGCCTTACTATTATCAAGTAACATATCAATTCTCTTTAATTCATCTACCTTGTTTTTTTCTATAGTGCTATAGTTTTTTGGTAAATCTGAGCGTGTTATCTCAAAAGGTTCTTCAAAACCTACTATTGAATTTTTATCAGGTTCTGTTTTATTCAAGCTATAACCTAGTTTCTTCATTTCAAAAAGGCATAGCGATTCAATGTAACTTTCTATAGCTTTTGAAAGTTTACCCGTTTCATAATCAACTTCAACTTGGTTAATACTAGCCACATCCTGTCGTGATGAGTTTCCTGCCCAAGGCTTCCCATACTGATCAATAATTTCGTTTTGAAAAAAAGATGAATCAACAGCAGATACACCAAGGAATTTGTATAAATCACTCATTACACCTACAGTGTTTTTTACAAGATCCTCATATTTCACCAACTTGTAATTAGAGTGTTCTTGAAAAGAAAGTGCTATTAATGCAGACTTTCTCCATTGCCTAATAAAGTATAAACTAGGCCGTTTTTTACCCGCATATTTCTGCCCTTTCCCATAATAAGCTGACTGGAATACTGCTCGAGGATCACGAATAATGTGTAGAACTTTAATATTTTGCTCTAAAAAATAGCTAATAAACTCTTCACACATTATTTCTTTTACTCCAAGTATATTAGGATTTTGTTTGTTATAAATATAGGGCAAAGATCCACATAACTCCTTGTACATATTAAACAAGGTACCTGCATTTAACTTTTCAGCATAATTCTTTATCTCTGGAGTTAGTTGTCCCGTATAGCCCTCCATTTTTTTAAAAATGTCGCATAGGTCATTTTTGCTAATTATATAAGTATCAAGAAATTTATCCAAATCATTCCTGCTGTAGCGCGCTTCTGCAAATAGATGCCCTAGTGGTAGGGTTTCCTGAATACCCATTTTTTGCAGAAAACGTCTCTTTATCTCTACAAACAAAAGGGGCATTGGTTGTGAACCTATACAAATGTTAGGATGCTGATGCAGAAGTTTTTCTAAAAGTGTGGTTCCCGAACGCATAAACCCCGTCACAAATGTAAATTGCATAATTTCTCCCTCATAATTGTTCTTGTTAGTAATTACTAAACCTAGTGGAAGATATCAACTTAAAACACAAACAGATATAGAGGTGCCAAAAATAAAATACAAATGACAATGACTGAAAGAAAGATTTGAAAAAGTAAGTTCAGACCTGATGATATGTCTCTAGTTTTAATTTTAATTTTTGAGACAACGACATTTTGAACGCCTTGGCTCATCACAAAAGATCCTAACAAGAGCATAAGTGATAGTAAACCAATGTGATGTCGACCGTGACCTCCCCCGTAAAATGGGTGTGCAGCAACTGCTATGAAAAATAGCTGAGCAAATAGAACCCACAATAATTGTTTTGAAGGATTAATTATGAGTATAAGTACTAAAAGAGTAATGAAAAGCATTGTATACCAAAAAACGGTGTTGAGTGATGTCAACATCATATAGTAGTTACGCAAGCTTTCAATGTCAGAGGTTTCTGTTTTCCCTTTAAAGCTTGATAGAAATCCATTCTCAGAAAAAAAATAATCTTGGACATTCCTTTTTACTTCAATAAAATATTGTTCAAATGCTACCTCTGATAGAAATCTATCTCGATCTTCTTTTACAACCTCTGCGTAGCTTTTCCCCTCTTCTTTCGACCTTTTCATATAGTACTTATAAAATGCAATAGAGGTATTACTGTGTTCTTGTCTTACTTGCTGCTTAAAGTCCTCATCTGCATACCTCTTGATAATACCAATATCGTAGGAAGTAGTTAAGAGATAAAATCCGCCGTGCTTTTGAGATACAGAAGCTGACCAAGGCATTAACAAAACGATTGTTACAATAGCCATAAAAGCACCATAGGAAAAAGTACCCCTAATCGCTTTCCAAAAACTGCCAGTATAAAGAAAAGCAAAGAAGTAGCATATAACTGTTACAGGTGCTAGTAAGATGAAATTCGGCCTAACATAGATTATAGCACTAAGTAATAAGGCTGCTTGAAAAGTGTGTCTTAACGTAAATCTAAAATCGTTCCTTGAAGCACTTAAATAACTATAGATGTGCAAAACCAACAGCACTGCCAAATGCCCAGCAACTGTTTCACCCCAGAAAGTAAAAGAAAAAACTATATAGGCAGGGAAAAAGGCCATTAAAAAACCTAGCAACCTAGCATTTTCTTTCCCTAAAAGAAAAAATACTCTCCTGAGCATTAAAATACCTAGACCAAGGTTAATAGCAAGTATATACAATCTAGCAAGCACCACAGAATCTGTGAAAATTCGCACGGGCATAAGTATTGTACTCATACCCGGTAGAAACCATCCGTTATTGATCACTCTATCCCAGCTTTTAGGTATAGAGTTCCAGTCAAGAGTAAATACTTGCTGAAGAATATTAAGTATGGTTTTTGCTCTGCTAAAATAAAAACCCTCATCTCCACTAGTTTGCAAATGGCTTCCACTTTTTATAAAAAAGATTATGCGTGTTATTACTATTAGTAAAAGAGCCACTACAATGTAAGGGTCTCTGAAAAACCTCAGATTTACACTATTACTATCTGTTTTGCTCTCACTCATTTAAAAAATCCTCCTGCACTTTACTACACCACACAGCCACTTATAATTTGTTGAGAAAGGTGTTGGGAAAGTATATGGTTGCCCTCTTCCCAAAGGTTTAGGAATACAAATTTCCCCAAGCTTAGATTCTTATTTACTTTTTGCAAGTTAGCTTTTAACCTAAAGATACTAAGTTTATCTAAGAAACTTAGTATCTGAATACCCTTTAACATGAATATGATACCTACGAAAATGCTCAACTCTGACCACTTTTAATATAAAAAATCAATACCATAATCTTCTAATAGTGATTTACTATCTTCATAGAAGAAATCTGTCATCAGTTCAATTGCAGCATTTTCAGGAGTATAGGGTTCTTTCCCCTTATTGCGTATGCCAAAGTCGTGCACCTTATCTACTGGAGATAACCCCATGAATGACCTAGCTTTATTTATGGTTACCAGTAAATCCTCTTCCAATTCTTTTGTTTGCAAGATTAACATCTGATTTTTAGAAAAATGCTTTTCCCAATGCTTTAACTGTTTGTGATAAAGCCCTCTGGCTAGGTAAGATCTACGGCGAAATTCACCTTCTCGAGTATTAGCATCAATAAAAGTATCTTTTTTCCCTTTATGGAGTTCTAATTCGCGATTAAGTGCATCAAGTAAGCTCAAACCCTCTCCCGCTCGATGTACAGCAAATCTATAGTGAGATATTGCACGATCTATGGGGTCTCTCAAAATAACTATTAACTTTACATGGGGAATGTGTCTAGCAACTCTTCTAGGAGATTGTTTACTTATGAGATATGTAGCTGAAGCCTCACCTGTAACACCACTATTTACAGTGATGTCTCCCTTAGTTGGGAAGTACATTTTATACTCTCGAAAAGAGAGTTTTTTATAAAGGAAGTTAAAGTAATGTATTTCCTTTTTTAAGCTTTCATAAACATCTTCTGCGTCAACCAAATGATCATAAAGAGATGTAGTACCACAACGCATAGCTCCAATGATAAGGAAATCTGGAGATTTTCCTTTATAATCACTAGCTTTACGTTGAGATAATACTTCCTCGAGCATTTTTGCATCTTTGCGAGGTCTTTTCATTAAATTACTCCATAATGTAACAAGGCTTAAACTATCCACAGCTAAAAAGAAACACCTATTTTGCTTAGATTTTTATAAAGAATCTAGGTAACCAAAAGTAGTAAAATCTTGTTGATATTTTTGGGCAATCTTTCGTTTTAAATGTCTATCAAAATATTGATTAACCTTATCTGTAGCATTCGTGCGTTTTGGTGAGAGGTTTTTCTCTAAATCAAATTGAATGCCGTCACCACATACTTTGCTTAACAATGCTGAAAAGTTTTCTGGAAATTCCTCAAATTTTAGAATTTCATCAAAGTTTATCAAGTCAAAACATGTCAGTAAAGTTTGAGGCCTGTAATGAATATTCATTTGTTGAGGATCAATATCCAATATTACATTAATGAACTCCTCAAACTGAATTTGGTAATTATTATCTTTATTTAGTTTCTCCAGTATTTCCTTTCTGACAGTGCTGTTTTTTGCCTTGACTCTATCAAGGTAGCAAGATAAAAGTCTGGAAAAGGGATTCCTCACAAGGGTAAACTTGTAAAACTCACCTGAGTTGATAATTGATGTAAAGTTGTCAACAGGCAATTGGTAGGGAGCTATTAAAGGTGAGGTAGCGCGATTATGTAGACGACGTGGAGCTTTCAAATAACTTCCTGTTAGCTCGACCTCCTGTAATATTCCCTTGATTGTACTATTTGCAGCTTTTGGTACAGATAAATATATATACTTATTTTTTAAAGAGATGTGCACTAATTTGTTAAGCTGTCGTTTACCGAGCCTTTGGGAAATGGCATCATATAAAGTTTGTGACTTCACTGTAAATAACCTCCAAATTAAAATTATTTAGTAGCAAAATATCAATAAATATTGAGAATGAGAAGTTGATTCTATGTAACTATTTTATAAATGATCAGATACCTACTACTAATTATAAATCTTTTAGAAAAGCATAAACTAGCTTCTCACTAAATACACAACTAGTGATAGAACCAATCTTCAAATTCAGCAAAATCCTTTTCAATTTTCCTTCGCTGTTGTTTGTTAAATCCTTCAATATACTCAAATGGAATTCTTGAAGAAATTTCTGGACTTCTAGTATGACGATACCGTAGATTCTTCAGTAACAAATAGTCTAACTCAAAATTGTAGCCTACATGCTGAAATATCTTTTCAAGGGTTAGTCTAGTATTTAAACAAATATCCTCAAGGCTAACACATAAAATATTTTTTCTAGTCATATCGTCACTAGAATTTTTCCAAGTGAGATAACTACCTGTATAGACTTTGCGAAGGTACTTAATTTTGCGCTTTCTGTATTCAGGATACCATTCCCGAAAAACATGGCCCCGTACTGGCCTTCTTTTAAAATCAGAGTATACTAAAGAGCGTGGATCTTTGTATGTGGCTACAAATGGAACTTTTATCTTTCTATAGAATGAATTTATTTTACTGAAATATCTAGGAGTCTTATCAAAAATGTGTTTTGTATCCTTGCTTAAAGCAAGTGAATTATCTTGAAGCTTTTGATAAAATTCATTAAAGTCATCTGTGTCACAAATATCAGCCAATGACTCTTTATCTACTTTCCATCCACCTTGCATGTTATTATAAAAAGGCTGTATTTCATTAAACTTCCTTGGACTATTAGCTAATAACACACCCACTTCAAAACCAGAATCAAGTTTAGGAACTTGCCGAAAAATGTCTGATAGTAAAGTGGTGCCACTATGCTCCAAACCACATATTACAAATCTTATGTTTTTCATAGAACTCTGCAACTAGACTTATCCCTTAAAAAATCCCAGATTGGGTATTTTAAAAAGTTAAAGGCCAAGGTTAAGTAAAGAAATGCAGAACTCGCCTTTGTACTTTTCATAAGCTTTAGGTAAGCAAGTCTCAACAATAACAAGCCACAAAACCTTTGCTGTACTTCATAATAAGAGTATTGATAGCTTTCATATTTGAGTACTGCTAAATCTCTAGATTCAAAATTGATGTTTGTCATCCTTAGAGTAATAATGACTTACCTTCTACCTGTTTGTCTAGCTTCCTACTACAAGTTTATAGTGCATAAGCTCGAGCCACTACACTATACAGAAAGCTCGTACATCTGTTCGGCTGAGCAGATTCAAAAAGCTCGAGCAAAATACACTCAGCAAATAATTAGTTCTTCTGAGGGATTTAGTTCCTAAAGTAATTAATTTGGGGTAAGATTTCTATACTTGATTATCAACTAAATCATGTGTAAAAATATGTTATGAAAAGTTTACATATTTCAATCCATGAGGATTTGTATAAAGATTTACTTGCGGTTGTAAAAGCAAGGAAAACAAATAGAACTGAGATTGTTCGTCAAGCACTCGAAGCATACATAAAACAAGTAAAACAACAAATCATCTTTAATGATATGAGGCTTTATGCAGAAACCATGGCCGAGTATAGTGCTGATTTTATAAACGAATTTGATGCTAGCGCAACAGAGTTGCTTGCCTCAACTGAATGGTAACATTTTGAGAGGAGAGATTTATTTCATTAAGTTAGAGCCAAGATCAGGTTCTGAGCAGCAAGGTGTAAGGCCTTGTGTTATTATTTCTAGCAATGCTTTTAATAAAGTGAGTCAGTGGAAAAGCTTGACAGTTGTTCCTATTACAAGTTCAGAACGTTGGCTTAAAAAAAGTCGCACAACTGTTATCTTAACTTCAGGTGAAGCGAATTTACCAAAGGAAAGCGCAGCTTTAGCACATCAAATTACGACTATAGACCGTGGCAAACTTGTTGGCCAAGCAATAGGTAGACTTTCTCAAGATAAGCTAAATGAACTTGAGAAGGCTACCTTGAATTACTTAGAAATTAACTGTTAGACCATAACATAAAGGGTTATTTTTGGAGAAGCTTCAGTAAGCTAAACACACATCATCAATGACCAGTGCGCGTCCACCAATAGCAAAAGAAGTGATCGTTCCTTCTTCTAAAGGAGCAAGTTTTACAGTACCTGTATTGGCGTTACTGGCTTGTATAGGGTCAAAAATAATTTCTACTGATATAGAGTCAAACCAACTATCAAAAATGTGACCGTCTAGACTTATTAAGTTATCTGTCTCGAGCAAATTACCATTAACCTCAAGATTAATGTGTGAACTATAGTCCCTAAATCGAAAACTAACACCTTGAAGGGGATTAAATGGCATTATTAATGTTCTAACTTTTAAAGGTATTAACTCTGAAGAGTTACCATTAGCATAGCTTGCACCTCGAGAAGTTAGTTTTCCTGAAACATGCCAAGCGTTATTTTCTAAGTATGCTCCTGCAACTACGTATGCTTGTGAAGTATCAATGATGGAGTTAACAGGGTAAGTACTTAAAGGAATTTCATTTAATAAGCCACAATGTAAATAGGTATCTAATTCCTCTTGCTGTTCAAGGTTGGGATTATTTGACTTATTCAATAGGGTACTATCGCATGCTATTAGAAATAAACCAACCATTGCAAACATCAAAATGCTGATTAAGTTTCTCATAGTGATTCTCCAGTCTGGATGTTCTCTTGACAAAAGTAGAACCTTAACTCTATGTAAAAGATTATAGATTCAGATTATTATGTTTGTAAACATAATAATCTTTTCAACTGCTCAACAAAGTTTTGCAGATTTATGATAGTTGTATTGAGTTTTTACTCTAAAGTGACCAGATTTCCACTTATTACAGAACGTTTATTTGGTAAAATGGTAACAATGATGTTGCGTTGCTTTATTTCAAAAGGAAAACCTACTTAATGACTCTACATGATATATTAACAAATGACACCCTAATCATGACTGAGTCAAGTCAGGAATTTATTGCTAATGCCAAGGAACAATTACAAAAGCGCTTACATTCCAGCTTTATAAAGATAAATAATACTTTAGAAATAGATCCTAGTTATATAACCTGTGCTGAATATCAGCTTTTCATAGATGAAAAAAGGAAAAGCCAATTCTATTACCAGCCTAGCCACTGGCAAGAGTTTAGTTTCCCAAAAGGTGAGGAGCACTTGCCAATTGTAGGTGTGAGTTATAAAGATGCACAAGCTTTTTGTAAGTGGTTAAATGAAAAATACCCAAAATATACCTATTATTTACCACAAGCTAAATTTATTAAGCAATATCCTATACAACAAGATGTTGCTGTTTTTCCTTGGCTAGATAGTGGAAGAATAGAAAAAGGGTTTAGCAAGGAGTTACTAAATAAGCTAAAGGGCATTACAGAAACTGCAATTCCCTTACCCATAGATCTTGACCTTGACCACATTTTTGATTCCAATCATTTCCTCATTTTAGACCGTGTTCTAGCTCAAGTTCTTGAACTTAACCTTGATCTTGCCAATGATCTCAACCTTGCCCTCACACGTGCTTTTGATATTGCTCGTGATCGTGTCCTTGTCCTTGACCGCATCCTTTCCCTTGATCGTGCCCTAGACCTTGCACTCACTCGTGTTATAGATACTGCTCCTATTCTTGACCAAGATCTAGGACTGAAAATCCCTGATAAATATGATAAAAAGGGTTGGAAAAATACCAAATCTACATTACATGGCCTTTTGGAAGGGGAGTTAATTACTTTACAGAAAAAACAGGCAATGCTGTTTTTAGACATTACTAATGTTATGCTAGCTTACCATGACAAAGACAGATTAAAATTACGTCAAGCTTACCGTAGCTATGTTCAGCGTATGATGGTCTATGTTTACGAAGGAGTACCTCTCCTCCAAAACAAAAAAGATAAGCCCCGTTGGCAATTTTGGAAACGGGGTAACAGAATTAATCAACTTAAGGATGAACAGATAACAAATGATTATGTTGAAGAGGTGGAAAAGATTGCTCAAGCCTTTTACTGGCAACTAGAAATCATAAAACTACGCGAAGAAGGCATATTACCTGCATGGGAAGGTATTCGTTTGGTTCGGAAAAAGCGTTTTGCTAGGCCTTTAAGTTTTTATTAGGAATAAATCTTACGGGGACAGAAGATACTTTATTTTAGGCGCATGGGAAATGTTGGATCTCCTAAAGATTTATTGTTTTTAATGAAGTACTAACTCTTTCTAAGTTGTAAATAGTCATAATAGCGAGTTCTCGCAAAGCATAGCGCCACTTTTTGTATTTAGTTATTACAGGTGCTACTTTGGCATTAAGTCCAAGTTGATTGGCCAACCATTGAGTACGGTAAGCATGCATATCATCTGTAACAATCAGTACTTTCTTCCCAACCAAGAAATTCCTACTAAAGCTTAAATTTTCGTGGCTGCTACAACTGTAAATTTCGGGCCGTAAGTTTTCTTTGGGTACACCTGAAAAATGTAGATAGCTAACCCCAGATTCACCTTCAGTAAAACGATCTCCGTCACGCTTGCCGCCTGTAACAAGTATACTGCTAGCACAATTTTGCTGATAAAGCTCAAAAGCTTTGTCTAGGCGCTTTTTAAATACTGGTGAGGGCACACCATCATACTGGGCTGCACCCATTACTAGAAGTATGTCTGCGTGGCAATCATAAGCCTCTATGGGATAAGACCAAATGCCAATAGCAGTTCTAATTGTAGATAAAGTAAATACTAAAAGTATAGTAAATAAGATAGTAAAGATAATTTTCATGGATTTCCCCTTGTAGAAAAAGAAATAATATATGAAGCTAAGGCTAATAGGTTTTTTAGTGAGTGTTGTAGTTAGTAGGTGGTGTATTTTAGCACATAGTATGCTAAGACCTTTGAGTCCTGTACGCCAAAATCAAAGGGTGCCTGAGTTAAGAATATGTGTTCCCAAGCTCTGCTTGAGAACACATTGATAGGAGTGTTGTTTTTCTATAGTCTTGATTCAATTGCCCTTGCGTGTGCCTCTAAGCCTTCTGCTCGAGCCATATGCACAGCTGCAGGACCAATGTCCATTAGTGCTCCTTGATTGAAGCTTACTAAAGGAATAACCTTCTGAAAATCGCGTATATTTATAGCACTGGAAAACCTTGCTGTTCCTCCTGTTGGCATTACGTGACTTGGGCCTGCTATGTAATCTCCTAGAGCTTCCATGCTGTTTGCCCCTATAAACACCCCACCAGCATGTTTAACTAAAGAAAGAAGCTCCCAAGGATCTTCAACTAGTAAACAAAGGTGTTCAGGGGCATAGGCATTGGCAACCTCCATACCTTCTTCTAAATCATCTACTTTAACAACATAGCCACGTTTTTCCAAAGCTTCTTTCGCATGCCTAGCTGTACTTAAGTCTTTAATTTGCTTTTCTACTTCTTCTGTGAGTTTATCAATTAGTGTTTGACTAGTGGTTACCAAAATGGGTTGTGCGGCAAGGTGTTCTGCTTGAGCTAATAGATCAGCAACTACATGTTTTATGCTGGCTGACTCATCAGCTAAAATCAGTGTTTCTGTAGGGCCGGGCAGTGCTTCTATACCTACTTCACCGAAAAGCATTTGCTTAGCTAAGATCACATAAATATTACCCGGGCCAACAATCTTATCTACTTTAGGAATACTTTCAGTACCATAGGCAAGAGCAGCAATAGCTTGAGCACCACCTAAACGGTAAATGGTATCAATACCTAGCATATAGGCTGTGGCTAGAATTTCTGGGGCAACACTACCATTTTTTTGTGGAGGAGTTGCAATGACAATTTCCTTAACTCCTGCTACTTGGGCAGGTACAGCTGTCATAATTAGAGTGCTAAAAAGCGGTGCAGTTCCACCGGGTATATAACAAGCCACTCTCTCTAGAGGTCTTACAATTTGCCCTAAAAGGGAGCTTTCCTTAGGTTGTAAGAAGCCCTCTTTAGGCTGGTGTTGATAAAATTCACAAACTCTACCAATAGATAGATTAATGGCTTCTCTAAGGTCATCAGGGATTTCTTTATAACCTTTCTCTATATCGGACTTCGACACTAGAAAGTTGTCTAGTGATACACTATCAAAACGCTTACCAAAGGTTTTTAGAGCTTCATCACCCTTATTACGTACTTCGTTCAAAATATCTTCTACTAGAGCACGCAAGTCAGTATTGTTATTCATTTGATTTCTTGCTATAAACAAGTTAAGTGCAGTAGCTTTATCTATATGTTTCATATGTTTATCATATTAGAAAAAAGATTCTAAGTAACGGTGAAAATAATCATCTTTGTAGGACAGCTATGAAAAAAGCCATTCTCATTTTAAGTCTTACGCCCGGATTAGGGGCTCGCAAGATTAAGTCACTTATTGAATATTTTGGTGACGCCGAAAAGGTGTTGGCTGCGAGTACTAAAGAACTTCGTGAAGTTGAGGGCATTGGACCACGTATTATACAAGCTTTGCAGGAAAATAATGCTTCCAAGAAAGCTGATGAAGAGTTAGCTCGAGCTAAAAAGCTAGGCATAGACATAGTAGCTTTAAGTGATTCTAGTTATCCAGAATGTTTAAGGCAAATTTATGACCCACCACCACTAATTTATGTCAAAGGGAAGTTGCCTGAAACACTAAATAAAGGTTTTGATAAAGTGCGTTCTATAGCTGTAGTAGGTACACGCAATGCTAGTGAGTACGCTTTAAACTTTAGCCGCAGTTTAGGTGAAGTGTTAGCCAAAGCAGGTGTAATAGTGGTTTCTGGATTAGCTTTAGGAATAGATGGTGCTGCTCATCAAGGCACTACTAAAATAAAAGGAGGACAAACTATAGCTGTGCTAGGTTCAGGTGTTGATGTTATTTATCCTTATAAGCACAAAGCTTTAGCTGAAAAGATAGTAGTAGGTGGTGGGGCAATTATAAGTGAGTATCCTATTGGTACCCAGCCACACGCTCAAAATTTCCCCGGACGCAACCGCATAATATGTGGTTTAGCAAGAGGTGTAGTGGTAGTGGAGGGCAATAAAAAGTCGGGAGCTATGATTACTGCTAGCTATGCACTGGAAGAAGGGCGCACAGTTTTTGCTGTTCCGGGTCGTGCAGGAGATAGTCGTGCTGCAGGAGTGCTGGACTTATTAAAACAAGGTGCAGTTTTAGTAGAAAGTGCTCAAGACGTCCTAAATGAGTTTAATTGGGAAGAAGCTATAGAAACTGACAAATCACCCTTGGAAGACTTGCAAGAACCAGCTAAGAGCATCGCTCTACTAATCAAAGGGAAAGAATCATCTTTGCTAGACGATATTGTGAGTGCCACAGGAAAAGAAGCTGGGGAAATTTTGCCTGCTTTAACTTTGCTCGAGCTAAAAAACATCATAAAAAAGCTTCCCAGTGGACGTTATATTTCCTTATTGTGATTAACATTACAGCGTAAGGTCATAGTAAAACTAACACTACACTTGTTCCAAAGCTCTGTGCGACAAAAAATCATGCTTACAACTATTAAACGGCAAATTTCAATAGAAAGGAAGCAGATTTAACTAAATATTCTGTCATTCTTACCTACCAATATGTACATTAGCTATAAAGGTTTTGCGCAAAGCTTTTTATAATTGATGATTGTCACATCACACCATTAGTGGAGTCATCTGGAAAAATGAATTTACGCTGGCTTAACGCCTTCTTAATAAGCTATTTACATAAGAATGGCTGAAGAGAAAGGATGAATATATGATTTTGAAAGTAATTCTATTTAAAGATAAAAGTTTCTTGGCTCCAAGGGTTTGCCAAAATACAAATACCCTTCTTAGATCTAATGTTACCAGGAGGAATTATGACAGTTAAACAAGAAACGAAAGTATCTTGGGTGAATTTTTTTCTCTCTTGGATTCTAGTTAATGCTATTGGCATCTCTATATTTAGTGCTCTGTTGACAGCGACCGGGCCAATGGCTTGGTTGACTGTGTTCGGTGGGGGCATCATAATTGGAGCAATACAATGGTTCGCCTTACGGTCAGTAATACCTGATATTGATTTTTCTTGGGCGACGTTTACTCAGTTTGGTGTTTTCTTGGCCATCTTGCCTTCGTTTCTTATTGTACAATTAGTGTACTTTCTATTAAATGCCTTCCTACTTCAAGAGGTAGTTCAGGAGTTGTTTGAAGGGGTTTTAGGGCATGCTATACCAGTTGTCCTTTCTATTCTATTTTTAAGTATTTTTCAACGATACCAGTTACGAAAATATGTTTCTCGTTCGGGTTGGTGGGTATTTGCAAATGTTGTAGGTATCATCTTAGGACTATCTACAGTTGGTTTAATGGATGGTTTAATAGGTAGTCAGTTAATGGTTTTCTTAGTGCTTGGCTTACCATTCTGGGTCCTTACAGGAGCAGCTTTAGTGTATCTGATATACTTTTCACCTCTAAAGGATAATGAGAGCGTTAAGGATATGGAGACTGTTATTGCAACCCCTACGTAAGGTAAGTTGCTGATCCTTTTAAAAGTGACACCAACTCGATATCTTAGAGGCTTAAGATTAGTGTCACAAAAAAAGCCTTGGAGGTTTTCAAAACCTCCAAGACTTTGGTGACTCCAAATTTCTCTATTTATCAAATTTAGGGTGAGAAAGTCAGCGTAAAAGAAAACTCACCTACAGCAGGATATGTCCAAGCCTGAATTTGACTTTCTACACAGCTCTTAACCTGCTCTTCAAAATCATCACCTACTGGAGAATCAATGCTTAAATTAGTAATGTTGCCTGACTCATCTAAAGTAAGACTAAAGTTTAGCTGTAGCCAAGGCGCATCACTGCTAAAACATGCTGCTAATTGTTTTCTGGCTTTGTCTTGTTGTAAGAAGCTGTACAAAGCTGAAGTTATTTCGTACTGCTCGGATTGAATGTTACTTACAATAATCTTGTTCTCTAAACCTGTTTCCTTTACCTTACTTTCAGGAATGGCAGGCGTAGGTAAGTTAAGAACAGCTTCATTAGCTGGCTCTGCTTCCTCAGCCTCATCAGTAGCAGCATAAGGAAAAGAAGTTGCAGGACCGTAGGCTCCACCTTGAGGTTTTGCCGAGGATGGTGGTGGCGCTCCTGTTGCTACTTGTGGAGCTGCAATACTATTAAAGCTCATAGATCTTCCCATAGATTGCGCTGGTAAAGCTTGGTTAGATACACCTTCAGGCAAAGGTAATGGCTGGCGTACAGTTTCCACTTCACCTTCGGCTCTTACTAAAGTATCAACAGCTATGAATGAAGTGTAATCAGTAAGTAAATTGTATTTAAGTCCTAATTCTGTAATAGCTGCTTTTTCATCACTGCCTACTTGTTGGTAATCACCTAATAAAGCAATTTTATTACGTGCCCATAAATAACGCAAAGCGCTGTTTTCAGCTAGTGGTTGACTATCTGCAACATCAAAAACTGCTTCATAATCACCTTCACCACTGTTACCAGTTATAGTTATTGTGCCAGTAGGCTCACCACGCCACTTGCCATAGATAATTACTGGACGTTCTGCTAATACATCAGGAATACTAGGTGGCTCTACATCATAAACTTCAAAGTCTTCAAAGTTAGCTTCTATGTTGGTTAGTACTGGGTTAGCAATATAGTTGCTAAAGCGCTTAGCTTCTTCTTCAGATGTAGCAGGGGAAGTTAATACAAAAGGCTCACCTAGACCAACTCTGGCTAGACCTTCTATTAGAAAGCGGTTTATACTCGAGCCAATTCCAAAACTAAATACATTAGCATTATTTAGCGACCCTCTAACTAAATCAAAGGCCTCTTTTTCTACTGTTACATAACCATCAGTGATAATAGCAATAATCCGTGAAGCATCTTCATCATAGGGCATCTCAAAAGCACGTTGTAAGGCAGGTAAAAGTTCAGTGCCACCACCAGCCTGCATACTATCTAACATAGCTACTGCTCGTTTTAGATTACTGGGTGTTGCTGGTAAAGATTCTCGAGCTAAAACACTTGAACCGCCAGCAAAGAAAAGGATATTAAACCTGTCAGTCTCTTTAAGATTAGCTAATAGGTCTTTTAACAAAACCTTAGTGGTATCCAAAGGGAAACCGTGCATAGAACCTGAAATGTCAACTATAAAAAGATACTCTCTAGGAGGTATTTGTTCTACTTTTACAACTTTAGGCGGTTGACTTATTAATAAAAAAAAGTTTTCTTCTTCACCTTCATAGAGTAGTAAACCTGACTGGGTAGCTTCACCAGCAAGTTGATATTGCAAGATAAAGTCTCGGTTGCCTCCATCAGATTCACTTTTAGGTAAGTCAATGCGGGTTTGGGTTTTACTAACATTAGTTATCTTGGCTTTATGGGTAGTAACCTCAACATTTTGTAAAGGCACACCACCATTAATTTCTACACTAATATCAAAGTCATAAAGAGGTGCTTCACCTTCTTCAGTATAGGGATTAGCATTAAACTCTTCTGCACTTTCTTCATTGCTATAGCGTGGTCCTACTACTGTAGGATAAGCAAATTCATATATACTTTCACTAGGTACTAAGAGTTCTGTATAGCGAAGCTCAACAATAATTTCATCTTCTGGCAAGATGTTAGCCACATTCATAGTAAAAACGTTGGGGCGGTCTTGTTCTAAAAGGGAGGCGCTACGGCCTTCACTTTTGGCTTGTTCATACTCTGCTCTAGCCTCTTCTTTTTCTTTAATCTCTGCCTCTATGGTTCTTTCCCCTATAGTCATAGTCATACTGTAAACAGCAGCCCTTGTTGAAGCTGGAAATACATAAATGGCCTCGAGGGTGCTTTGACCTTCATTTTTATAGACTTGTTTTACACTTACATCGGCAATTACTCCGGCAATATTTACCTCAGCGGAGGTACTTTTTAAAGGCAATTGATCTACACTAGGATCATCACTTTGGATAAAAAAGTAAGGGGAAAGAGTTTTATCTTCCAAGGCAACCTCCTCAGCAAACCCTGTTGTGAACAGGCTAAAAACTATCAAAAAGCAAAAAATTAACATAACTTATCTCCTAATTTGTATTGGGCCAATAATAGCCCTTCAAAATTAAGGTTACTTAAGCTTTTTGTTGATTGTCTAGGTGAGTAGAGGAACTACATAGTAGAGTTTTTACTATGGGTAATTAGATACAGTCCTCCTTAACTGCGGATAAGTGCAAAATGCTAGAAATGTTAATAAGCAGGGATGAAAAAGTTTTTGTGAGTAATTTTGTAGTGATTATTATTACAGCGCAATGTTATTGATTTGCAAAGATTTATCCCAACAGATGCTATTTTAAATAGCTTTTTACAAACAGTCTAGTGTAAAAATATTTCCCAAGATTCCATAGAGACATGATGCATCATGCCCCTGCCACGCACATAAAATTATTTTCAGCAATGCTGCGCTGTGATATTAATCCTCTAAAATAAAGGTGACTTTTATAGTCACACGAAATTCGACTACTTTGCCATCATCAATAATTACTTGCTGTTCTTTTACCCAAGCGCCTTGGACATTTTTGAGAGTTTTAGTGGCGCGACTTATTCCAGTTTTAATGGCTTCCTCGAAGCTTTCTGGTGAACCTGCAATAATTTCTGTAACTTTAGCAACGGCCATAAAGAGCCTCCTGAAAATTGTTTATGATGTTTGTAAGAGTACATTAAGCTTACTAAGCATCAGAAAAGCACTATAACATTTCTTACGGTTTGACATGGGATTATGCTCAATAAAAAATTCACAAGCGGGAAATATAGTGAATAAAGTAACTATTGCTCGATAAAAATTCATAAGCAAGAAATATCATGAAATCAATAGCTTAAAAACATGGAGTTCGAGATTGTAGTAGAGTGTAGTGGTGTAAGGAAGTTACTCATGCAACTAACTAAAGCAAAATTGAAGTGGGCTATAGAAGAAAACATTCTAACTGAAGAGCAATGTGAAGCCTTATTAACAGGTTTAGAACAACGCAAACACAAAGATTCAAAGTCTAACATATCAGTTGTACTTTATTACCTTGGTGCACTGGTAGTAATTGGAGCTATGACATGGTTTGTTACCTCTGCTTGGGAATTTTTAGGCGGAACGGGTTTACTAGCAGTATCAATTGTTTATGGATTAGTTTTTATTTTGCTGGGCAGGCAACTTTATTTTAGAAATGAGTTAAAGGTTCCCGGTGGGCTTATGTACACTATGGCTGTAGGTATGGTGCCTTTGGGAGTTTATGCACTCGAGCGCATAACAGGCTTCTGGCCCCAAGGTGACCCGGGCAGCTATCAGGATTACTACAGTTGGATTAAGGGTAGTTGGGTAATTATAGAATTGGCTACAATGCTAGTTGGTTTGTTGGCAATGAAATTTGTTCCCTTTCCTTTTCTAGCAGCACCAGTAGCCTACTCCTTATGGTTCTTATCCATGGACATTACTGCCGTAATATACGGCCCTAACTTTTCATGGGATGAACGGATTATTGTATCCATTGTTTTTGGTATAACAATGCTAGTACTAGCCTATTTGTTTGATGCCTCTAAAAAGTTAAAGGCCTACTCCTTCTGGTTTTACTTATTTGGTTTAATCACTTTTTGGGGGGCGATTACTTCAAAATCATGGGAGTGGCCACATGTTTATTACTTGCTGGTAAACCTTGGCCTTTTAGGTTTAGCCATAATTTTACAAAGGCGAGTTATAGTGGTTTTTGGAATAATGGGCTTAGTTGTTTTTTGGGGAATACTCACTTCAGAATTTACATTAGGGGATTGGTCACATGCTTATTACTTACTGATGAATCTTGGCTTTTTAGGCTTAGCTATAGCTTTGGAAAGGCAAGCTATAATGATTTTTGGAGCGAGAGTTGTAATGGTCTTTGGGGCAATAGGAATTTATATTTACCTTGGTTATCTTTCTTATAATGTTTTTAAAGATTCCTTACTTTTTCCCTTTATACTTAGTGCTCTAGGAATTTCAGCAATCTTTTTAGGCATAGCTTTTCAGAAATACACAACTAGACGTAAGCTTCAACACTAATACAATGAACGACTTAGACTTCGATACCTTACAACTTCACGCTGGTCAAGAAAAACCTGATGTTGCTTCGGGTGCTCGAGCCTTCCCAATTTACGCCACTAGCAGCTTTGTATTTGATAGTGCAGAGCACGCAGCTAATACCTTTGCAGGCAAGGTTACAGGCAGCCATCAAAACCAATATGGTCGTATGCATAATCCAACTGTGCAGGCCTTCTTAGAGAGATTAATAGCTCTTGAAAAAGGTAAAGCTGGAGTAGGCTTATGCTCTGGGCAAGCAGCCACTACCACGACTCTTTTAACCCTAACTTATCCGGGTGCTCATGTTATATTTTCTAATCAACTTTTTGGAGGCACATTTTCTGTAGCCAATAAGATCCTTACACCTTGGGGTTGTCGCTTTAGTATTGTAGAACCCAACGTTACTGCTATAGCAGAGGTTATTGAAGAACAGACTGTAGCAGTATGGTGTGAAACAATTGCTAATCCTAGTTGTAGCGTACCAGATATCACTGCTATTGCCGAGTTGTGCCAAGAGCAAAAAGTTCCTTTGATAGTTGATAACACTTGGGGTTGTGCAGGCTACCTTTGCCAACCCCTTACCTTAGGAGCTGACATAGTAGTCCATTCAGCTACTAAGTGGATAGGAGGGCATGGGACATTTATTGGTGGAGCAATTGTAGAAGCAGGGCGTTTTGATTGGAAACTACCCAAATTTTCTGCTTTTACTACTAAAGATAGTCGTGGGCGCACTTATGTAAGCAGGGCAGGGGAGAGGGCTTTTAGCTTAAGGGCATGGGACTTAGGGCTCTTTGTTATGGGTATGACCTCATCACCTTTTGAAGCTTTTTTAGCTTTACAAGGATTAGAAACACTTTCTTTAAGGGTGCAACGTTCTTGTGACTCGGCTTTAGCCTTGGCAGAGTGGCTCGAGCAACACCCTAAAATCAAACGTGTCTATTATGCGGGTTTGCCTTCTAATAACTGCCACCAGACAGCGAAGAAAAACCTTAAAAACGGCTTTGGGGCAGTACTCAGTTTTGAGACTGCTGATAGAGAAACTACACAAAGCTTTTTAGATAAAGTAAAGATCGCTTCACACCTTGCTAATATCGGCGATGCCAAAACAGTAGTGATTTGCCCTTGGGATACTACCCATTCTAGCTTACCAGAGGAGGCACGCTATACAGCTGGGGTAACACCAGAGTTAATAAGAATGAGTGTAGGTTTAGAGGCTTTAGAGGATCTTAAATCAGATATAGACCAAGCATTGTTAGGATGATGTTACAAGGTAGTCCTTATCAAGGATACACTTATGCTTACCCTCACAAGACTGCTTATCGCAAGCTCGAGCCACCCATTTCTTTGAGCAAACTTTGGGCTACTGAAAATCGTGATTCACTTTTCCTGTACATGCATATCCCATTTTGTGAAATGAGATGTGGTTTTTGTAATTTATTCACTACAATGGGGGCTGGGGAAACGCTCGAGCAAAATTATCTAAAGACCCTCAAAGATCAAGCTAAGTGCGTGCAACATGCACTTGATGAGGTGACTTTTGCACGTTTTGCTATTGGAGGAGGAACACCTACGTATTTGGAGCCAGATGCTTTACAGGAAATCTTTACCATTGCAAAAAATCTATATAGCATTGATCTTGAGAATATTCCTATTTCTGTTGAGACATCGCCAGCAACAGCACTTCCTGAACGCCTAGGAGTGTTAAAAGATAATTATGTTACTCGAGTTAGCATAGGGGTGCAAAGCTTTATAGAAACTGAAGTTAAGGCAGTAGGCCGTTCACAAAAGACAGAAACTGTATACCAAGCCCTAAAATACATCCGAGACTGCAATTTTCCTGTACTCAATATTGATTTAATTTATGGTTTACCCAAGCAAACACCTGAAACATGGCTCAACTCTCTTGAATTGGCTTTAATGTTTGAACCAGAAGAATGTTATCTTTACCCTTTATACGTGCGCCCTCTTACAGGATTAGAACGTAAAGATTATAATTGGGATGATGAGCGTTTAAAGCTCTACCGAATTGGGCGAGATTTTCTGCTCGAGCAAGGCTATGAACAAATCTCTATGCGTATGTTCCGTAAGTTTTCCAAAGAAAGCACCTCTGCGCCTGTATATTGTTGTCAAAATGATGGCATGGTAGGCCTTGGTTGTGGGGCAAGATCTTATACAGGAAGATTACATTATTCTAACGAATATGCTGTAGGAGCAAAAAGTATAAAAAGTGTCCTTGCAAATTATATTTCTCAGCCCATAGAAGCATTTGAATTTGCCTCTTATGGTTTTGAACTAGATGCTGACGAGCAAAAGCGGAGGTTTATTCTTAAATCACTCTTAAGAGCTGAAGGGCTTGATTTAAACCTTTATAAAAGTACTTTTAAGAGCTATGTATTGGAAGATCATCCAGAATTATTTGAGCTTATGCAGCAGCGTTTAGTAGTACAAACAGGTGATTACTTGAGCTTAACTGAGTTGGGGCTCGAGCGTTCTGATGTAATTGGACCATGGTTTTACTCTGATAAAGTGCGAGCTAGCATGGACACCTATGAATGGCAATAAGGATCTATGGAGTTGTCTATACTTTACCGAGGCCCGCTCTCAAGCTGTAACTATGCATGCTTTTACTGTCCTTTTGCCAAGCATCAGGAAACTAAGGCAGAGCACAAAATTGACCAAAAAGCACTAGAGAGATTTGTTACTTGGGTAAAAGATCAAACAGGACTAGTGGTTTCTATATTCTTTACTCCTTGGGGAGAAGCACTGATTCATAAGCGCTATCAGCAAGCACTTGTAGATTTAAGTCATTTATCTCATGTAAAAAAGGTAGTTATTCAGACCAACCTTTCTTGCCATATGAATTGGGTAGTAGAGGCAAATAAAGCCAAGTTAGCTTTCTGGGCAACCTATCATCCTAGTCAAGTTACCAGAGAACGCTTTTTACAAAAGTGTCAAGAGTTATTAGGTTATAGCATTCGTTTTAGTGTTGGAGCAGTAGGACTAAGAAAAAGCATCCCTGAAATAGAGCTGCTTCGTTCTGAACTACCTAAAGAAATTTATCTTTGGATCAATGCATATGATAGGGCGACAAAAGGTTACTATAAAAAAGAAGATATAGAAAGCTTAAGTGCGGTTGACCCATTATTCAAGCTAAACATGGGCAAATATCTTTCTCGAGGCAAGGCTTGTCGCACAGGACATAAAGTTATTAGTGTAGATGGGGAAGGTACTATACACCGCTGTCACTTCATTGAGAAACCTTTTGGTAATATTTATGATGCTAATTTCAAAGCAGCGCTAAAACCAAAACCTTGTAGCCGTCAATTTTGTGATTGTCATATTGGCTATGTGCATATGAATGAGTTAGAACTTTATGAAGTTTTTCGGGGTGGGGTGCTCGAGCGTATACCTGCTAAAACTATCTGGAAAACGTTTAGGAAAGAACAAAATATATAAATTACGGAAATTAAAATAAGAAAATAGAAGCTAATGGGAATACAAATCTCGTAAAATTATGGAAGTTAGAAATTTTTGGAAAAAATAGAGGCAAGGGAAGAGCCTTGTACTAAAGAGCTTTTAGCTGCATGGAAATGGCTAACATTCACTAATTGATGCTTGTTGGAACCCAAACTAACAGGACTTGGTTTTAAAATTCCTTCTTGTTAAAGTACGTAACAGTACTATGCCTGTACATTCAGACCTAACTAAGTTTTTTCCTCTATTTTGTTTACTTTTAATAACAATTCTCTGGATAGCCTTAGAAAGCTATTGGTTAGGAATTATACCAGTAATAGGCTTTTTATTTTTTCTAAATAAGGAGCCTCCCAACAATCGCTTGTGCTATATTGCACTAGCTAGTTCTGTAGTTATTTTGACTGTTGCCCCTATTAATACAGATTTAAGTAATAGGCATTTTTTAATTCTTAGTACTTGTTTTCTCCTTGCTATTGTTTTACCAAGCCTTATTTTGTGGGGTAAAGGTATTATTACTTTCAACCTTTTTCCTAAGCAGGTTGATAAAGTAGACATAATCTACACCCTTCTATCTATTCCTATAGCATGGGGAGTATTTATACTTTACTTTCAAATACTTAGTCCTGAGGTACCTTTTAACTGGACACAACCCCCTGAACCAGAAGGAGAACAACTCTTTAGGCTTTTTCTAGGTATAAATAGTGTGGGAATTTGGGACGAACTCTTTTTTGTAAATGTTTCTTATGCAATTATCCGGAGCCTCTTTAGCTTTTGGCCTGCTAATTTTGCTCAAGCAGTTATTTATACTAGTGTGCTATGGGATATGGCTTTTAGGGGCTTTGGCCCTTTTTTAGTATACATTTTTGCTATCACTCAAGGATCTATGTATGAGCGTTCTAGAGCGCTTCTTTGGGTACTTATTGTTCACTTAATAGTGGATTATTTCTTATTTCAAGCTATTATTAGTTTTCACTACCCTGATCTTAAAGTGTGGTGGCACTAAAATTATCTTAAGGAGATAAATTATGAAGAAGAAATTTAATTGTTTTATTGTAGCAAGTTTTTTGATAGTTTTGCTTTCAGGTTGCCTACCCGGTGTTGGAACGGTAATTTTAGCCCCTGAGTTTAGAGTTCATCCTGAAGGTTTAAGAGTAGTTAGGTTTGCCCCACCTATAATTAGCTCAGGTGTATTGGTTTTGCGCTTGCCCATAGATGTTTACAACCCTAATGCAGCAAGTTTATCAATTTCGAGCATTGATTTTGATTTTTTTGTTAATGATAATTTTGCTTTAAATAGTAATTTTTCTCGAAGCTTTGCCATACCTTCAGAAGATACAAAAACTCTTGTGCTAGATATAGAAATTCCTTTAGGCCTTGGCGGAGCGTTATTTGTTCAAGATCTTATTGGTCTCGCTAATGGTGATTACACTACCTTTAGACTTGATGGCAAAGTGACAGTAAAAATATTAAATGTTATAGAGGTTTTTGCCAAAACGACTTTGCTAAGAGGTAGCGTGAACTAAATGTCCATAATAGACTTGCTTCTCATTAAGCAACTTGATGCGTTAAGCCCTACTAGGTAAGCAACAATATCATGATGAATACGGGCAACTTAAAACCTTTGAGTTGCCTCTACTTTACTATTTAGAGCTAGTTCTAAGTAAAAAAGCCTGTTAAGCTACAGGAGTTTAACAGGTCCTTTTTAGGTACAAGTGGGGCAGGCTTTAAACCTGCCCCTACAATATAGACGAAAGCTCACATTCTCTTTGGCCTAAACTCTTAACTAGATAAAAACTTTTTTATCTACCATATGATACGTATTAGGGAACGACTATAAATATTATTGTCTTCGTTAACAACGTGTCCATCGCTGTAACCCAGATGATCAGCTAGAACTAAAATTGCCTGAGGAATTATTTCGGTTAGGTTTAGAATTTCAGCAAAATTTGGTGCAAGTTCTCGCATATCTTCAGGGCTAAGCTCTTCTGTATCTTCGTATAAATTTGATGTTTCTGTATCGGCAATTTCTGAACCACTTGAAGCACTTATAGTTAGTTCGTAGTCTCCTTCACCACTACCATCAAAACTAGTAGCTTTTACCAAATAAGTAGTACCTTCTTGGACAGTAAAACTTACCTGAGAAACTTCATAACTATTATCAAAATCATCATTTTCTGCTATGTAAGACTCATTAGTAGCATCGATTATATAAAGGTAAGTATCAAAATCAGTGCTAGATAAATTAACAGTAACCTCGTCGCCAACATTTAAACCGCCAAGTTCAAAGTAGTCTGCTAAGACAGCGGTTTCATTGGTTTGCAGTTCACCTTCTACTGCTTCACCGACAGCAACTCTATTAGTTGCTTCGTCTGTAAATTCAGAAGGGTAAGGAGCAAAGGACTCGAAATCAAAAGAGGGAGCCTCGGCAACATCAACACTTAAACTATAGTTACCAGCACCTTCATAACTACTAACTTTCACAACATATTCTAGTACACCTTCTTGAGCAGTAAAAGCCACTTGAGATTCACTATAACTGCCATCAAAATCATCATTTTCTAAAATGACTTCTCTTCCTTCTTCAGTGGTTGCTATCAAGGTAAGATATGTGTCAAAGTCTTCACTAGCTAGTGTGGCTGCGACAGTATCACCAATATCAAAACCTGTTAACTCATAGTAAGCTATGCTCAAGTCTTCATCATCAGTGCTTTCTTCCACAGAAACCAAATTACCACTTATGCCTTCTGATGCTGCTAAATCAAAAGGAGTGATTTCAACATTACTTAAATCTTCTTCAACATACGGGCTAGTAAATAAAGGCTCTTCTTCTACATCAAAGCTATAGTCAGTTCCTACTGTTTCTTCAAGTGCTGCGTCAACCATAACTTTAATAAAGAAAGCAAGAGGTTGGCTAAAAAGGTTAAGCAAGTTTGCATAGGCTCTAGTATGTGCATCGCTTTTACTAAAGGAAAAACCGCTAGCTGACTCAGGTAATGCCTCATAAACAGCACTAAACTTATTATTTTTCAAAATGTTTTTAATATCACCATTAGCAGTTTTTATCAGTGTATGCATAGCATCAGGTGGACTAGCAAAGATAAGATTATTATCAATATAAGCCACTGCAATATCAACATTTACGCTAAAGCGGTAACGCTCTATGGTTACTCCTTCGAATTTGTAGGTATCTGAAGCTGCATAATCAAAAATGTTGTTAGGGAAGTCTTCATCATCCATAAGCTCGAGACCCATCTTCATAATAGGCCAGAGTGAAGCCCATGCAGCGCGGCCCTCTTCAGCTGCCTCAACACTTTCTACAGGAAAGATAAAAGCCGAAGCAGGTTGATAAATTAAAGTTGATAGTCTTTGGCTGAGGGGCTCGAGTGAAACCACTTGAACCTCTTTTCCTAACCAGCCAAGCAGCAAATCTAAATCTATACCTACAGTCATAGCCAAGTCATTTATATTCATTTCTCCGATATAAGGAGCTAAACCATCTAGCCAAGTTTGTAGGTAAGCAAAAAACTCTTCTATAACAAGAGAGCTTGAAGAAAGAGATATACTACTTTGTGGGGCAAATTCAGGTACACTAACTGTGCAACTTTCACAAAGCAATAACTCAGCTAGATCACTATCGCCACCTTCAGGATTGGTTGCTAGCATAGATTCTGAAAGAATTCCTTCTGGAGTAATGCTCAAATTGCTTGCCATGCCACCTAAGGTATTTAATGCAGCTACACCACGATCAAATAGGTATTCAGTCATTTCATCTTGTACTATAGCACCTTTAAAAGCTGAGAGAACTTCAGCAGCAGCAGCCAAATCCAAACTAAAGCTTAAACCTCCTTCTGCTAATACTGCACTACGTCTTTGCTGTAAATCTGTAGAAGCAAGGCTAGGTTCATCAGTGCCATTGGCTAGACGCACTATTGTTCTAGCAGTGTCTACATTACTGCTTAGGAAATGAGCGTTCCCTACACTACTAATAATTACGGGAAAGTCACCGCCATCATCGAGCACATAAAGAGTAGTGCCTTCTTCTTCTAGCTCGAGCATATCTTCGCCAATTTCTTCTTTTACACAACCAAGGAAGGCTTGCTGTATTTCTTGTGCAGCGGCTGCTTGATCATCACCCATTAACATCATAATAGTTATGGCAGGCTCAGGGTTAAAAGGATTCATGCCTACAGTGACAAGGGATTCTTTACCTATAGGTGAAAAATTCTCCCAATCTACCTCAGCAAGGGCGGGGCAGAATTCAAAAACCTCATTTATAGCTTCTTCTAATCCTTCACTTGCTTCCACACCTTCCTCAATCCCATTGAGTAATTCTTCCATAAGTTGTTCAGCTTCATAAGGTAAGAACTCAAAGAAGTTAGCATCAGACATAAATAAACCCAGATTGTTTAGAGTAGTAATGGCCCCACTCCAATCAAGGGCTACTAGGTCTTGCCACAAGCTATCGCCTTCAGGAGTTTGGGGCTTAAACCCTAAAGTTAGAATTGCATCGGCAGGAGTTATTTGAGCAAGACCTTCAACCGCTATGGATTGCATTTCTGGACTATTTGCTTCACTAGTTTCTGAAGTTTTTAGGTTATCAATTTCTTCAATTGACCCTTTATCTTCTAAAGTAGTAGTTTCAAGTTGTTCTGTTTCTTCAATGCCGGGAGTTACTGGAGCAAGGCCAACTATTTCTTCTGTCACGTCTATAGTTGTAACAGTGCCATTGGCTTCTTCAATATCTGTGTTAGTTGCTTCCTCAGAGGTTTCCTCAGCTGCCTCTTCTTCAGAGATTTCTTCAGTTGCCTCTTCAGTAGCATCTGCAGCCTCTTCAGCAACGTCGGTCGCTTCCTCTTCAACAGCTCCAGCTTCTTCAGAGATTTCTTCAGTCGCCTCTTCAGTAGCATCTGCAGCTTCTTCGGCAACGTCGGTCACTTCCTCTTCAACAGCTTCAGCTTCTTCAGAGATTTCCTCAGTTGCCTCTTCAGTAGCATCTGCAGCTTCTTCAGCAACGTCGGTCACTTCCTCTTCAACAGCTTCAGCTTCTTCAGAGATTTCTTCAGCTGCCTCCTCAGTAGCATCTACAGTTTCTTCAGCAACGTCGGTCATTTCTTCTTCAACAGTTTCAGCTTCTTCAGAGATTTCTTCAGTTGCCTCTTCAGTAGTGTCTACAACTTCTTCAGCAACGTCGGTCATTTCTTCTTCAACAGTTTCAGCTTCTTCAGATACTTCCTCAGTTACCTCTTCCTCAGCAGCTTCCATGCCTGTGACTTCTTCAATTACCCCTTCAGTAGCTTCAGTTTCCGCAGTCACTCCTTCTTCAGCAACTTCCGTAGAAAATTCAATGGTTACTAGTTCTTGATTAGCTGTTACCTCATCGCCTTCAGTAATATGTAGTTCAGCAATTTTAGCTGATAGGGGTGAAACTACTTCCTGAATACTTTCGCCTGTAGAAAGCTCGAGTAATATTTGCCCTTCATTAACAGAGTCCCCTACAGCTACCAGCAGTTTTGTAACTGTTGCTGTAGTAGAATCAACATCTTCACCAAAGTCTACTGATAATTTAAGTTTTGTGCTTACATCTTGAGTAAAAGCACTAGGCAAAATAAGTGTTAAAGTAAGGAAAATTAAAGCCAAGTATTTCATGAAACCTCCATATATTAAAGATTAATTATATTTATGACACTATTTCTATAAAAGTGTCAACCGTTTAGGAAAAAGGAATTTGGCCTGCTTGTTTATGCAAGGTGTTTGAAACTAAGCAAAAACCACAACATATCAACAATTGCCTGTGGGCTGACAGACATTGGATCAACCTGTTTGCTTGCCCTTGTAAGGGACAAAAGAAGGATCTGTAGAAGCCCCCGCGTTTATGCGTGGGGAGTGGTTATTAGGTCAAACTTTGAGATAGACTTCTGGAAATCACCTCCTTTAATCAGCTTTTCTGGCTTAAGAACTGCTTAAAGACCACTAAATTGGATTTTACCTTACAGACATTAAGCTTTTCTGATACGAGCATCCAAAAAGCAGGGAACCTTTGCTTTAAGAAGAATTGTCTAGAGCACTATAGAACTCTTGATAGGTGTTTTATAACATAGAATCAATTTGACCCTAATAATAAAACAATATAATATAATGACTTGCTTCATGACCGACTTAATGCTTATAGTCCCGCACCCTGATGATGAGGTTTTTTCAGCAGGAGGTCTTTTAAGTAAGATGGCAGAAGCAGGTAAGTATACTTCAGTTCTTAGTTTAACACGTGGTGGTGCAGGGCGTACGCTAGGGCTTTGCACTCAAGAAGACTTACCTAAAGTTCGAGAAAAAGAATGGCAAGCTGCTCTTGATGTTTTAGGTGTTCAAGGAAGGTACCTATTTGATTTTCCTGATGGTGAATTAAGAGATGTACCAAAGGAGAAAGTACATCCAAACATTATTGATCTTTTAGAAAAACTTAAACCAGAAGTTATTCTTACTTTTCCACCTAATGGTTCGAATGGACATCCTGATCATGTTATAACTCACAGGTTAGTGATGGAATCCTTAAAGAAAAGTAATCACAAACCTAAGCGTCTTTATTACTATGCTACAGAAACGCCTTTCGCAGGTGACATACGTCCTGATTTTATGCACTACAAAGAGGTAAAAAGACTTCATTTGCCACCTACCCATTACTTGGATATGAATGCTTATCTTGAAAATAAGTTAAGAGCAATGTCCCATTATGAAACACAAGCCCGTAGTGTGCTCATGTTTATGCGCCGTTTAACTAGGAAATTATTTTATGAGAGTTTTCATCTTGCTGAACCGACTTATCCTGAACAGGGTCCCATAACTGTAAATTGGCTATAACTAAATTATGAGTGATGCAAAGACCACAGACTTAGAGGCTGCTTTAGATGATTGTATAGAGGGTAAGCTTTTTTTAGAACGGATTGTTGTTAAAACCTCGGAATCCTTGCGTCCAAGTGATCTTATGCATCTTCTAGATGAGGTGCGTCGCTTTATAGGCGCAGAGTCAGTTGGGCTCAATTTAAATAATAAGTGGCTCAATAAGGTACCTGACTGGCTTAAAAAATTAGCTCCGCCACAAAAGAGCCATTTTTCAGAGGTCTATATACCATCTCAAGATGAGTCTACTAGCCTTTTAATGATACCCTTTAATCGGGGTTGGGGAATTTTCTGGGGCAAATCTGGCGGATTTAGCCTAGATGATCTTAGATTAGCAGATTCTGTTACAGAAGTAATTTCACTAGCAGCTAGCGCATTTCAATTACGGGATGAGAAAATGCAGGCACATTTGCTCGAGCACGAACGCAAGTTAACTGCTGCTATCTGGCGTAACATAATCCCTGCTACTTTGCCAGACATAAATAGCTACCATGTCTCGAGCTACTGGCAACCTGCTAAGGATTTTGGTGGTGATTTCTACTTTACTGTGGATAACTGGTTAATACTTGGTGATGTGAGTGGTAAGGGAATGACAGCAGCTTTTGTTGCTAGCATGTTTATTCCAGCTTTAAGGGCTGCTACTAATCAATCTGATTTTCTTACGGCTCTTGACCATGCCCTTTACCAAGAGCTTAATAAAGTAGAAATGTTTGCAACTTTAGTGGTGCTAAAGCTTAAAGATAATGGCGAGATAATTTATTACAATCTTGGTCATACACCTGTGTTTTTAAGGCGTAGTGAAGGTGCTATTGAAAAGCTAGAACCTACTACTCATCCTTTAGGAGCTTTTCCTATATCAAGTGGCCAGGCAAAACTTTTGAAACTTAAGCAAGGTGACATTATTTGTCTTTATTCAGATGGGCTTTTAGAAGCACAGCAAGAAGGTAAAAAGCTCGAGCTTTTTGGTGAGCAAAGAGTTACCCATGAACTGATTAAGAGCCAAACTCCAGAAGAGATCCTTGAGGGTTTAAAGTTAAGTTTAAAGGGCTGGCAAATAAAAGATGACCTAACAGTAGTTATTATCAGGTATGATGAAACAAACTAAACAACAGTTCCAAACTGAAGGTTTGCACTTCCGCTTTATACCTCCTAGAATAGTCAGTGGGGTTCTGTGGTTTTTTGCATTTACTACACTTGTAATGCAACTGGGGCTTACTTTGCTATTATTTGTTTTTTTGCCTAAATATTTGAATGTAAGTTTTACCGAAATGCAAAAGGATTTCCCACAAATTATACAGCTTTATACTGTTTCTTGGCTGGCTTTTTTGGCTATTCCTTACAGTGTAGGGTCAATTCTAAGGTTAAGGCGGAGTTCACATTTAATTATAAGTGATGAGGAACTTCATTTTCATAGGAAGGGGCTACTCTTTTTGGGTTGGTTTGCTCAAGATATACACTTGAAGTTAAATAATTTAGAAAACCTTATAATAATTGTAAGGCGTTATCCATTTACAGTGCTTTTAAGAATTAATGGTCATCCTAAGGACATAGAGGTCAACTTAACAGAAGCTGTAATTGAGGGTGAAAAACAACCACAAATTTTGCCTCGAGATAGGTTGCAAAGCCATCCTTTAGTAAGGGCTTTAGAGGCAAAATCAGGTTTAAGTTCTATAGTTCAATAAAGTTTTAGATGCTGTGACAACTGAAAAAGCTCGTTGGATTGAACATGCTCAACAGGGTAGAATTTCCCAAGCCTACGAGAGCTATATTGATCAACCTAACCAAGACAAAGTAATCCTAAAAGCACTCATTAGCCTTATGGGTGTGCAAAAACACTTACGAGCTAAGCTCTGGCAGCAAGCTAGTGATGAGCTAATAGATTGTCACAATTGGCCTAATTTTTTGGATTGGCAAGTCCTACGAGAAAACATTGAGATCCTTAAGGAGGCTAATAATTTTCTTGACCACTATCAAGCTAAAGAGGCGCTTGAAACTTTAGAAAAAGTTAACTTAGATGCATGTAAAGCAGAAGTAGAAACTCAAAGGGGCATAGCCTATATTTTTTTGAATGAACAGAGTAAGGCTGAACATGCTTTTAAAGAGGCTTTAAAATTAGACCCTAAGCATTATCGCGCTTTAACTAATCAAGGTAATCTATCATTAGAGAAAGGTGATATTGCTAGTGCCATTGATGCTTATGAAAAGGCTTTAGCTATAAATGGTGATTTTTCTAATGCTTTACACAATCTAGGCATTGCTTATCGTCGCCAAGGTAAGCTCCATAAAAGTGTGAGGGTTCTTAGAAAGGCTCAAGTTGCTAGTCAGAGGGAGTTAAAAAATGCTTCTAAAATTAAAAAACATCAAAGGAGTCTCTGGCGATACTTCTTTTTTGCTGTTTTGGTAGTTGTGCTTTTCTTGTGGCTGCGCTGAGAGATACTACATTTGCATATTTGTTAGGCCTAATAGCAATAGGGTTTTTAGGAGTTTTTTTCTTCTACCCATTACTTACTATATTGGTGCGCAGTCTTTGTGATCTTGATAATCCAATTCTATTGTTTACTAATATTTATACTTGTCATTTTGATTCTTTTGCTGACATTTTTCGAAACAACTATTATCATCAGCGCTTATGGTTTACTGTTTATCAAGCTGTCCTTTCAACTCTATTAACTTTACTTTTTGCTTTGCCAAGTGCTTTTTGCTTTGCTTTTTTTGACTTTAGAGGTAAGCGCCTTTTACGCAGCTTATTTACTATTCCTTTTGTAATACCTACTGTAGTGGCAGGTATGGGTTTTCTAGTTCTCTTGGGACCAAGAAGTTTACTTACTTGGGATTTGCGTAACAGCCTTGCTATTATTCTATTAGCTCATATTTTTTATAACTATATTCTAGTTGTGCGTATAGTTAGTGCTTACTTGGAGAATATGGCTTCCCAATTTATTGAGGTTGCTGCTATTTTAGGTGCTTCAGCAAAGCAAAGGTTTCTAAAAGTTATACTACCTCTTTCAGCTCCTGCTGTGCTTGCTTCAGCAAGCTTGGGTTTTATTTTTTGCTTTACTAGTTTTGGTGTTATTCTTATTCTAGCACCAGAAACACGCTTTGCGACTTTAGAAGTAGAGATCTATCGTTTGGGTGCTAAGTCACTACAGCTAGACAAAGCAGCAGTTTTAGTTTTATTACAGATTTTAGTTGTTGGTGTCTTGACATGGCTTTACACTTTTTTGCAGAAGCGTTTGGCTGTCCAAGTAGGCAAAACTCCTAGCTTAAAAAAAGTAGAAGGTCTTTGGATTTTTCTCGTGATGGTGAATATGCTTATTGCTGCATGTTTAACTCTTGCACCACTATTAACTTTGTGGATTAAAGCATTTTGGGTAGAAGGTAAGTTAAGCCTTCGCAATTTTTATTACCTTTTAGAGGAAACAAATTCTATAGGCTTTATAGGTTTGGGCCCTGCACTTTTTAATTCATTAAGATTTGCTGTTTTGGCTACAGCTTGTTCTATTTTAGTTGGTTTTGCCTTTGCCTATAGCATAGTTAGAGTAAAGTGGGATTGGCTAGATAATCTGAGCCTTTTTCCTCTAATTACTAGTTCAGTAACATTAGGCCTAGGTTACCTGCTTGCCTTCCCTAGCCTAGCTAGTAGTATATGGGGCATTGTTTTAGCACATAGCTTATTAGCATTTCCTTTTGTAGTCAGAAGTCTATTACCAACCATGAGAGCGTTGCAAGAACAATTATTAGAAGCAGCAAAAGTTTTAGGTGCAAACCCTCTTAGAATAATTTTTCAAATAGAACTTCCACTTTTAACCCCTGCATTCATTGCAGCAGCCAGTTTTGCTTTTACAGTATCTTTGGGGGAATTTGGTGCTTCATTAGTACTTTTGCGCCCAGAATATGCTACTTTGCCTGTTGCTATCTTTGATCGCCTTTCCAAACCGGGAGTAAGTAACTATGGTGCAGCGCTTGCTTTGGCAGTGATCTTAATGGCACTAACAACTTTGGTCATACTACTTATTGAGCACTTTGGGAAATTTAAATTAAAAGGCCTCGGATAGCTATAATTAGACACAATCAATTTTTTTTGTACCCTCTACTAAAAGTTTCTATAACCTTGGCAAGATTACCACCTAAAAGAGTTTCAACATCAAGCCACAAACCCTTAAACAATGAGCAACTGAGGCACAATTCAGCATAGACCACTTGAATTATTAGCCTTTATACAGGGGGCTTTGTGCACTAATGGGAAGATAATTTCATTTTTATGAAGATTTTTTTTGTAAAGCTAGGGTGATTATAATTAAAGGATATTATGTTCATATTCATGAAAAAAGCTATTAAATTCTTAGAGATTCTCGCCATTTTAGCTATGTCTTTTACTTTTGCACAAACTAATATTACCTTTTGGCATTCTCAAGTTGACAATATTGAGACAATTGAAGAATTTGCTCGAGCTTTCAACACCTCTCAAACAAACTATATTATTGAGCCTATTTATGCAGGTACTTACCCGGAAGCATCGGTTAAGTTAATTACAGCGGTTAGCAATGGCACAGGGCCAGTCATTTTTGATGCCGAGGTGACTGTTTTTGCTAAGCTTGTTGAAGAAGAAGCTGCTCTACCTTTGAGTGATCTTACTGCTTTTCTAAGCGAAGAGTTTATTAACGATATTTACCCTGCTTTATGGAACTATGGAATTGTAAACGGTGAGCGTTATGGTTTGCCTTGGAACATGTCCTTACCTGTGCTTTTTTACAATGCTTCTTTATTTAAGCAACGTGGTGTTGATCCCCCTCAAACATGGGAAGATTTTGAAGAGGCAGCTAAAGAACTAACAACCCGTCAGACCAAGGGCTATATTAATGTGAGCATGTCTTTTATCTTTGAAACTATGGTAACTACAAGGGGTGGGCGTATAGTAACTGAAGATGGTAGACCAAATTTCAATAGCCCCGAGGCTATTGAAGCTCTTACTATGCTTAAGCGCATGACAGACGATAGGCATGTTACCAATCGCAGCATTGCTGAAATTGATGTGGCTTTAGTTGATTTTGTTCGCACTAGGGGCATGATGGCTCTTGCCAGCTTAGCTTTTTGGACTCAAGGACAAAGGTATAGTATTGCTTTTGAGCCCGGGGCAGTTGTTGTTCCTATGGGAATTAGTCGAGAAGTACCCTTAATAGGTGCACAAATAGTAGTAATGAAAGATTCTAGCGAGGCTGAACGTTTAGGTGCTTTTGCCTTTTGGCAATTCCTAATGCAACCTGAAAATATTACTACATGGGTAAAAAAGTCCTACTTTTTGCCTGCCCGTAAGTCTGCTTTACCACTTCTGGAAAGTTGGTATTCTGAGGATCCAATTCGTGGGCTGGGCTTAGAACAGCTCGAGTATGCGGTCGAGCGTCCTAAAGTGGGTGCTTATGCTATTTGGCAAGATTTTTTACAAGAGGCTATGGAAAAAGCTCTCAAGGGTCGTATGTCGCCAGAAGAAGCGTTAACCGAGGCACAAAGGCGAGCAGAAGCAGAAGCAGGACAGTAATTCTGTGAATATTATGAAAACCTATACGTTGTTTCTCGAGCTAGCTATTCTATACTTTAATAAGTGAAGAACTTATGTTAAATCTAAGGAGCTTGAATGTGAAACACATATTTATAATAACTTGTTTTTGTTTTGTACTTTTCCTTAGTGCTTGTGCACCTAAAGCAGAATTAAGCACGGAAATTAAGCCTACACTCCTCTCTGTCACAGTACCACAAACTGCTGATGGAGATTTAGTTCTACAAGGTCGTTACTTTGGTGATGGTCAAAGAGGAGCAGGTGAGGAAAGCTATGTAATTCTAGGTGCAGATATTAGCGGTAAAGGTGGTGTGCGTGTTGTTCCTGATACATGGTCACCTTCTAAAATTGTTATTAATAACGTGCCTTCAGACGCAGGATTTGGCTACGCTTATGTAGTTGTAGATGGCACAGCTAGTAATTCTTTGCCTGCTAACCTTCCTTAAAGAATTAATAAGTTAATAAACTTGTTTGTTCTATTGCTAATTAGAAATTAAATAATTACTTTATTTACGACAATAAGCGGTAAAGCCCACAGCTTTAGTCGTGGGATGAAAGCGTCTTTTTAATATAATTTGCTTATACAGGGCAGGACATGCCCAGTGAGCTCATGAAGATGTTCCATTAGGAAATCTATGAAGTGAGAACCCCTAGGTTTTAGCCGTGGGAGTGTCAATTAAAAACAAGAGGTTGCAGTTTTAACCTTTGTTTCCGTAAGCACAAGTGCACATCCTTAATGTTAGGGATGTGCATTTTGGGGTTTGATATGGATGTCCATGGTTTGTTCTGCGAAACCTCCGAGGTTTGGGTCAGCCCTTTACGGTATTCCCTTCGCTTCACTTTAGGGCGGGCGAGGGTAAACCCAAGATTTTTTTGACCACTGTATTGTCAGTTACTTATACTAAATTATAATGAAGCTTCAAGCAGTTAAAGGTACTTTTGATATCTTGCCAATAGACCAATCTAAATGGCACTTTGTTTTTGACACTGCCAAGAAGGTCTTAAACAATGCTGGTGTGAAAGAGATAACTCCACCTGTTTTTGAATATAGCGAGGTATTTACTAAATCTGTTGGCGGATCTTCTGACTTGGTAGTACAGCATGAGATGTATACCTTTGCAGATGCTGGTAGCAGAATGCTAACCTTAAGACCTGAATTTACTGCTGGAGTAATTAGATCTTTTATTGAAAACGGCCTACATACACAACGTTCTCCTATTAAAGTATACTCTACAGGGCCAGTTTTTCGTGCTGAAAAGCCACAACGTGGCAGGTTTAGGCAGTTTCATCAAGTCAACTGTGAATTTTTGGGTTTAGATACCCCTCTTATTGATGCTGAAGCTATAGTTTTGCTTCATGAAGTCCTTAGAACATGTGGCATTAAGAATATGGTGGTTAAACTTGGTTCTGTAGGTGATCTTGAAGATCGCATTCGCTACAATCAATACTTACAGAACGAACTTGAAGTTAAAAAAAACAAGCTAAGTAAAACAAGCCAAAGACGTTTAAAGCTTAATCCTATGAGGGTTCTAGATAGCAAGGAAGAAACTGATCAAGCAATCATTAAGGACTTGAAGCGCCCACTAGAGTTTTTAAATGAGGAAGCTAAGGTCCATTTTGAAAATGTTAAGAGCTATTTAAATGCTTGGGGAATACCATTCTTGGTAGATGATAGTATTGTGCGTGGTCTTGATTACTATAGTCGTACTGCTTTCGAGGTTCACCATAATGCTATTGGGGCACAATCAGCTTTAGGTGGTGGTGGACGCTATGATGGTCTAGTAGAGAATCTAGGTGGTTCTATAACCCCGGGTGTAGGTTGGGCTTTTGGAGTCGAGCGAGTTATAGATGCTTTGCAAGAAGATAAAGTTACCTTTCCTAAACCTAACTCTCCTTTACTTTTTTTGGTACCTTTAGATGAAAAAGCTATAATTGAGGTTACTGAGCTAGCTTTACAATTACGTCAGAGCTTCTATATAGAGTTTGCTTATACCAAACGCAACCCAACCAAAGGACTTAAAGAGGCTAACCGTTCTGGGGCCACCTTTGCTGCTTTACGTGGTGATAGAGAACGTGAAAGGGGCATTTACCAACTTAAGAACTTACAAAGTGGTGACCAAAGCGAAGTTCCCGAAAGCAACTTACATGACTTTTTGATTGACTTTGTATAGTAAGCATCTATGTATAAATACTTGTGAATTTCCGCTTAGGATTTAAAATAATAGCTAGAAGCCAGTAGCTAATAGTCAGCAGGGTCATTGTGTTGGCTACTAACTTCTGGCTTCTAGCTACCTATAGGCACTTGCTACTCCTAGGTTATTCACCACAACTTTTACACTCCTGCTTTAGCTATTTCAGTGCTTCTAAAAATTCTTGTCTTGTGCGAAAGTCATCTTTAAAAACGCCGCGCATGACGCTAGTGCGTGTGGTGGAACCTTGCTTCTCAACTCCGCGCATCATCATACATAGATGACTAGCATCAGTAACAACAGCAACCCCTAGGGGGTTTAGTACTTCAATTAAAGAGTCCGCTACTTGACTAGTCAGGCGCTCTTGGACTTGCATACGGCGTGCAAACACATCTACAATACGGGCAAACTTACTCAAGCCTAAAATAGTTTTACAAGGAATATAGGCAATGTGTGCTTTACCAAAAAAAGGCAACATATGGTGTTCGCAAAGTGAGTAAAACTCTATATCTTTAACGATAACCATTTCCGAGCCTTCAGATTTAAAAAGTGCTCCGTTTATTATAGTTTCTAAATTCTTATCATAGCCATTAGTAAGGTAAAATAAGGCTTTCTCAACGCGGTGTGGGGTTCTTAGTAAGCCTTCACGATTTATATTTTCACCTAAGCCTGATATAAGTTGAGTTACTATGGGCTCGAGTGCTCCCTCTACTCGTAAATAAGTATCCTCTTTGAAAATACTATGGTCTTTGTTTTGAGCAATATTTTCTAAGACATCCATGTTCTCCATCCTAACCTAGGCCAAAGGGATGATGTACTGTGCCATAATTTCACAAATACAAGTTACTCCCAATGCTTACTAAGGAACTTAAGTAAAATTTAGCACAATTTCATAGAATTATCAAGCAATTTATAATAGAACCATAATAAAGGAAAAGTAGGTAAGTATAGTGGAAACGCAAGCTTCCTTCTGAATTTTATGTTTAAACAACTTTCTTTTTAAGTCAGTCATTTTACTGATTTGCCCGAAAAATCCCTAATATGATCAATACCTATGACATTCTCAATCACAAAACAGAAGCGCTTTATGGAAAGTTAAACTTATTTGAAAACTGAGGTATTAGGAGCCCAGTTCTATAAAAAGGCAACTCCAAAACAATTCACTTTGCTATTTATGAATCATGAATAGCTCCCAAATTGGGAACATTGTTCAGGAGTTGTCGAATTAAAATAGGATCAAGGTTTCTGGGAAATAGTTTTAATATTTCAAGTACGTACCTGAACGACCTAAAGTGTGCTTTAAGATCCAAAACACTCCAATTAGGATGCTGAGACCTTAGTTTTTTTAACAGCACTTTTGAGAATAGCACCATAAACATTGCTAGGTTTGCTGCATTGTTTATCTGCTGTTCCTTTATGTTCATAAAATCTTCTAATCCCCAATATTGCTTAGCGTCTCTGAAGGTAAATTCTATTTGGAAACGTAAACTGTAGTAGTCTATTAATTTTTCGTATGATATGTTCAGATCACTGCTGAATAAGATTACATGCTTACTTTCTCCTGTTACTATACTGGTTTTAACTATTACTACTACATTCAAAGACTGTCCAAATTCCTTGTGTAACATTGTCATTTGATAGATATCTGTACGAATCTTCTTTTTTAGATCTACTGTGCTACTCTCAAGATATTCCTTAGGTATCTTCTTGTAATCTATCTTTTCTCCATATTTGCGTTTCCTTCCTCGTTTATTTTGCTTCCCTTCATAGAGAAAGTACAATGCTGAGTCAACTCTTAATTTGCTAATTAAGAACAGTCCACACATTCTTGCCATTTGTAAGCTGTTGTTATCGCCAAAGGCCCCATCTAGTAATAAATACTGAATACCCATTCTTAGTAAGAATATGTTCAGAACTAGCATTATCATCGTTTTTATAAATACTAGATGTACTGGTAGTTTCACATTGACTTTGTCTTTATTTTTGCTACCTTTTGGACGTCCTGCCTTCTTTTTATTTTTCTGCTTTTGTTGTTTATGATTATTGCTTTTGCTCTTTTTTGCCTTACCCTTACTGTTATCTTGTGATTTATCTTGTGTTTCTCTTTTAGCTTCTTCCTGCCCCGTATTGTTCTTGTCTTGAGACTCCTTTTGCTCTGGTTCATTGCCTTCTTCTTGATCAGTACGTACAATTTGCTTATTAAGTATTGGGTAAGCAGTGCGGTCTTTAACACTAACCAGTGATAAACTAAAGAAGCAAATACTCCTCACTACACGATTAAAAAGAGAACTGAAGAATCTATCAATTCCAAAAGTCTCTTTACCTGATTTAGTAATTACTACTTCATCACCTGCTAGTAAGTAGGTATCATCAGGGTCATAAACATGGTTACGAAATAAGTACCAGTTGAGGTATAGCCAGCAAATATTGGTGCTAAAGAAACGTTGTACCGTACGATAACTACCACTAAGACCAAAAGTCCATCGAGAGATACCAAGCATCGTGACACGACCAGTCATAGATAGCATTGCTAAAACAATTGTTGTTAGCTGATTTAGGGTTGTTTTATCAAGAGCTGGGCTAAGGCATTGTAAAATATATTGTATTTCTTGCATGGGTACTATACTTTATGTATGGTGCCCTCGTTTCAACTATTTAGCAATTGTGTCGTACTGAATCAGTTTTTTGAAATGTGTTAGCGTGAGTTGGTAATATGACTCACTTTGGCGTGGGTATTAATGATAGTGGCATATCAAAAGGCAAAGTTATGGGTTTTGTTGTTTAACAAGAGTTAAGGAACTTCCATGTCGTCTATTTTACTTAAAAAAGCTTAAGGTATAGGCATAAATTATAGATGCATAAATGGCCTAGGTTCTAGGTTTTTTAAATTATATTTTGAAAGGATAGTTAATGAAAAAGTTTCTACTTATCTTTACTTTGTTTGCTTTGTTATTTAGTCTTTCTGGAGCACAAGATGATTACACAGAACCAGTAAATAATGAAGAAGAGATGGTGACTGAAGAAGAAATGATGGGGGATGATGAGATGATGGCAGAAGATGAAATGATGCATGGTGAAGAAGAAATGATGAGTTCTGAGGAAATGGCGGAAGAGGAAATGGCAGAAGAGGAAATGGCGATGATGGGTAGCTCAGAACCTACCCCCGAAGAACTTGCTGGTCATTTTTTAGAACTGATAAATAATCAAAGCTATGGATACACTTGGCACTATGAGCCCGGTGTTCCTCTTGGTTTTTATGAAGGCCAAGCTCCCCATGGTGCTGTTTTGCGTACATTTGCCAACAATATAGCCTATGATGCTATTCAAGCTAAGGTCAATCCTTTACCTGCAGGTTCTATTATTGTTAAAGAAAACTATATGCCTGATCGCACTTTAGCAGCTATAACTTATATGGTAAAGATGGAAGAGGGATCTAGTCCAGATGCTGGTGATTGGTTCTGGGCAAAGATGAAGCCTGATGGCACTGTAGAAGCAGCAGGTGCTCCAGCAGGTTGCGTAGGTTGCCATGGTGCCCAACAAGCTAATGGTTGGCTTTTCAATGCATCTCTACAATAAAATCTAATTCTGATTTTTCTGCACTTGATTTCCCCTAATCCCTTTATAGAAAGAGATTAGGGGTTTTATTTTTGAGACGATGACGATAACCTTAGTAGCCATTGATTGGATTTAAAAAGTCATAATAAGGAGTTGCTATGAAGATTTGTAAAGTCCTCACCTACTTAATTTTTATACTACTAGTAGCTTCACCGTTCAGTGCAAAAACGTTAAATGGACAACTTGATGAGAAAAGTACTATTAACTACACAGCCAGTAGAAATGAGAAACGTATTACTTTTCATGGGGAAGCTCCAGTACATAGCTTGACTTTACAGTTAGCTGAAAATGGTTTGGCTGGGGATTTTAACTTAGAAGTTATAGTACATCCTGATGGTTTTGATGCAGGTAACTGGCTTTTAAACTGCAATAGTCGAAGAATGGTTTTTGAATCTAAAAAATACCCTGAGATTACTTTCTATAGTACTAAAACCTCTTTAGAGAAACTTTCTCAGGATGAGGTGTTAAAAATTGATGTCACAGGAACTTTAAGTATGCATGGGTGGACAAAGAAATTACTGTGGCTCTGGAACTCGAGCAACAAGAAAATCGACTAACTGCTATAGGTGAATTTAGTGTACTGTTGAGTGACTTTAACATGACAAGACCTAAAGCTTTTGGGCACACTGTAGATGATGAAGGAATAATTAACTTTAATATCCTAGCATTGCTCGAGTAAAAACTTATTTTCCAATTAAAAGCTTATAAAAAACTGCCATGCGAATAGGTATGCCATTGGCTACTTGTTTTTCTATAACACTATTTTTACTATCGGCTAAACTACCAGAAATTTCTACATCACGGTTCATAGGGCCCGGGTGCATTATTAGTGCTTCAGCATGGGCTTGCTTCATCACCTCTTCATTAAGCTGGTAATAGGCTTGATATTCTGCTGTGGAAGGTAGTAAACCTTCTGTCATACGTTCTTTTTGGAGACGTAAGGCCATTACTACATGAGCCCCTTCTGCTGCGTCATAGACACTATGTGTAAGTGTAACTTTCGGCCCCTTCAATTCGTCTGGCAAAAGAGTTTTAGGACCACAAAGAGTTACTTCTGCTCCAAGTTTAGTCCACAAAGCAATGTTGCTACGAGCTACTCTAGAATGGAGAACATCCCCTATAATGGCTAACTTCTTTCCCTCAAAACTATCAAAGTTGGGAAACTCGTTTCTGAAGGTGTAGCTGTCTAAAAGGGCTTGAGTAGGATGGGCACGCCTACCATCACCAGCATTGATGATGCTAGCATCTGTCCAATTGGTAAGCTGGTATGGTACTCCCGGAGCAATATGACGCACTACATAAGCATCTATTTGCATTGTGTCAATAGTTTTTAGCGTATCTTTTAGTGACTCTCCTTTTGAGAGGCTCGAGCTACCAGCCGCAAAGTTGAGGACATCTGCACTTTGGACTTTTGCTGCCCTCTCAAAAGAGAGCTTAGTCCTTGTTGAATTCTCAAAAAATAATGTCCCCACTGTAAAACCTTGTAAAGCGGGGACTTTCTTAATGGTACGCTGCATTATTTCTGCCATAGCGTCTGCTGTGTCAAAGAGAGCTATAACGTCTTCTTTTGACCAGTCGTATAAATCAAGTAGGTGTTTATGTTTCATAAGTGGGGTATAAACTCTTGGCTTGCTCAATAATATAAAAGAAATTCAAATGTGTTTTCAAATCCTTAAGAGTCCTGCTGAGGTTTTATGGGTTTACCCTCGAACGTAGTGAAGGGTTCAAAATTTTGAACCCTTACAACACGTGTTTGATGACAGGTGCTTTCATTATAACTTCTACCTGCTTTCTAACAAGAGTCCATAGGTATTTATTCTCTAAGAGCTTAGGCTTTCCTTTCAAAAAGGTCGACACCTTCCTCCTCGTCAGTTGGTTTGATCTTCACCTTTACGTTATCTTGACGATTTGTAGACACAGTTTGACCTATGTAATCTGCCTGAATAGGGAATTCACGATGCCCTCTGTCAATAAGCACTGCTAGTTGAATACGATTGGGACGTCCTAAATCAATGAGTGCATCTAGGGCAGCTCTTATGGTTCTGCCTGTATACAATACATCATCGCAAAGTACTATGCGTTTGCCACTAACATCAAAAGGTACTTCACTTTTCTTTACAATTGGCTGCAAGGCTATCTCACTTAAATCGTCGCGGTATAGTGTTATATCTATTTGCCCTAAAAGTGGTTTTGTGTCACTAAGATCTTTTATAATTTCAGCTAAACGAGTAGCGATGGGTATGCCCCTAGTATGTATACCAATCAGTGCTAGATTTTTAGGGTCTTCGTTTTGTTTGATGATCTGCTTGGCAATGTTTGTTAGGGCTTCATTGATTTCCTCCCCTGTCATTATAGAGCCTTTGTGAACAAGATCCATAGTTAAGCCTCTTGGGGAATGCGCTTCGCTAGCCTGCCCACTGTTAGGCCCTGAACTAAAATGGCAAAAACTACTACTCCATAAGTCATAGTCAAAATAATATCACGTTCAGTTCCATGCATAAGAGAGAGTGCTAGTGCTATAGAAATGCCCCCTCGTAAGCCGCCCCAGACCATAACTCGCACTGTGTAAGGGGGAAAGTTTTTAATTCTACGAAAAATGGTAATGGGCAAACCGACACAAATAAACCTAGCAACAAGTACTACAGGAATGGCAATAAGTGTAGCTAAAATGTAAGGTACAGAATAAGTAATAGCTAGCAGTTCTAAACCTATTAGCACAAAAAGTACTGCATTTAGAATTTCATCTAACATTTCCCAAAAGGTATCTAAGCGCTCACGGATTTTTTCACTCATAGCAAAGTCTCTGCCGCGGTTGCCTATAAAAAGTCCTGCTACTACCATTGCTAAGGGGCCAGAGGTATGTAGTGTGAGGGCTAGAGCATAACCGCCTGCTACTAACGCTAGGGTAATAAGGACTTCAATGGTGTAATCCTCAACATCTCTCAGCATATAGTAGGCTATTAAACCTATTACTAGGCCAAAAAGTAAACCACCTAAGGCTTCTTGAGCAAATAAGGTTATAGTACTACCAAAGCCTATACTTGCTCCATGAGCGTCTGTGCCTAAAAGACCAAGTATAACGGTAAAGACAACTATGCCTACGCCATCATTAAAAAGCGACTCTCCAGTAAAGAGTGTTTCTATATTTTTGCGTACCCCTATTTTTCTAAGTAGTGCTAGGACTGCTATAGGGTCAGTGGGGGAGATGAGTGCTCCAAATAGTAAGGCATAAAGATAAGGTAAATGTAATCCTAGAAGGGGAAGAATAAGGTAAATTAAGCTACCCACGATAAAAGTAGAGATAATTACCCCTAAACTAGCGAGGATAAGAATAATCCACTTTTGTTTCCTTAAATCGTTTAAGTCTACATGCAAAGAGCCAGCGAAGAGAAGGAAACTTAGCATTCCTTGCATAACCAGTTCGTTAAAGTTGAGGCTTTCTAGAAAATCAGTGCCCCATAAGTTCACTGCTTCGTTATTAAATAGCAAAAGCCCCAGTGAAAATAATAGGGCTACTAGAGTTACCCCAATAGGTGTTGGTAGCTTGATAAATCGTTCATTAAGATAGCCAAATATAGCTGTTAAAGTAATTAAAATAGCAAAGATGTCAAATGCACTCATGGTTCTATTTTACCGTGCCTTTTAGCTTAGATAAACTTACTGTGTTTGAGAGGGAGGTAGAAATAGTCTTTCCAAAATGCTTTCTCGGTTACTTACTGTTGCTAGCTCGAGGCAGTCTACTAGTAAGCGATTGGCTTTTAGGTATGCTTCGAGGCTACAAATAACCTCGAGTGCTAGTGGATGACCTTTGTATTAGTATAAAGAAGATACTTCATGTTCATTTCTTACCCATTTTTAGTATACTACTGATCCTAACTGGCTTACTGAGCATTTGTAGGAAAAAATACTACAAAGTTTGTCAGAAATTTACGGACAGACTCTTAAGAGAAATAAAGCTAGTCTACTATTAGCTAGTCTGGTGGATGTTTCTTACAAGCCATAACTGGTCACAAAAACTAATAGAAGAGTATTGTGTGTTGTTAACAATCAATTTGTTTTTGAACCTTTTGGCATCCTTGTAAAAATATAACCTGCTAGATTGGTAATTTATTAAAAGGAGTTAACATGAAGCCTAAGTTTAAGCATCTTATTTGTCTTTTTAGGTGTAGGGATGGTAAAGCGCATGGTAATTAAACACCTGTTTAGGTGTCTAAATATTATTTAGACGCTTTTCATATCAAGAAACATGAGTACTAGTGACCTACATATACTCATTGGATGGGGTGCGATGTTTCTAGGTATTGTTTCTGGTGCAGTGATTGGTCTTTTCTTTCACAAGGAAGAATGGGCAGGTGGCTACAGTTCGTTCCGGAGGAGAATGCTACGCTTGGGCCACATTTCGTTCTTTGGTATAGGTTTCATTAATCTAATGTTTGGATTAACTCTGCAAGTCATCACTTTACCGATTTCACATACTAGTATTGCATCATTTGGGTTTCTTATTGGTGTGATTACAATGCCGCTATGTTGTTTCCTATCAGCATGGAGAAAACCATTTCGTCACTTATTTCCAGTGCCAGTTGCAGGTGTTTTAGCTGGGGTCATTCTGATTCTGCTTGGGTGGCCCTTATCATGAAACTTGGACTTATTGCGATGAGCGGTGTGCGGGCCCATAACAAGGAGCTCACTCAGCTCGGTTTGACGCTACCGGGGTTTGTTGAGCGCAATAAAACCATAGCTTCTCTTCCAAGCCTTGGTTTGCTTACGTTGGCTGGCATGACCCCAAAAGATATTGATGTGGAATACATAGAGGTAGAGGATATAGAAAAAGTTGATGATTTACCTAGCGATTATGATGTTGTTGCTATTTCCTCATTTTCGGCCCAAATCAAAGAGGCTTATAAGTTAGCAGATCGTTTCAGGGAAGTCGGTACTCGTGTATTGCTCGGCGGGTTGCATGTTACAGCGATGCCAAATGAGGCTCTGAGACATGCAGATAGTATTGTTATAGGAGAAGGGGAACCAGTGTGGCCCCGACTTGTAAGTGATCTCAAACGCAACCAACTTTGCCCAATTTACGATTCTCGTAAAACACCTTTCAACTTTGCTGATGCGCCCATGCCCCGTTTTGAATTGCTAGACCCAGAGCGGTATAATCGGCTTACAGTACAGACAACGCGCGGCTGTCCCTTTAATTGTGAATTTTGCGCAGCGTCAATACGGTTATCCCCAGTTTACCGAGTTAAACCTGTCGATAAGGTGATTGCTGAGATTCGACGTATCAAGGGTTTATGGCGAAAGCCGTTCATTGAATTTGCTGATGATAACACATTTGTAAACAAACTACATTCTAAGGAGTTGCTGCGTGCCTTGATACCAGAAAAGATACGATGGTTTACGGAAACGGATGTCTCCGTCGCACGAGATGATGAGCTACTAGCGTTGATGAGGGACAGTGGTTGTGCACAAGTATTAATAGGACTTGAGAGTGCCTCCCAGATTGGGCTTAGGGGTGTGGAGAGGAAGTCGGATTGGAAGGCGAAACAGTACGACTTCTACCTCTCAGCAGTTAACAAGATTCAGAGTTATGGCATCAGTGTAAATGGTTGTTTTGTTCTTGGTTTGGATGGCACTGGTCCTGAAAGTTTCCAAGAAGTGCTTGATTTTGTGCGTGAGAGCGGGCTCCATGAGGTTCAGATTACGGTTCAAACGGCTTTCCCCGGCACGCCACTATACAATCGACTTCAGCGATCTGGTCGGCTGATTAAAGACAATGCATGGGAGTTATGTACCTTGTTTGATGTCAATTTTTGGCCCGAAAGAATGACAGTAGCAGAGCTTGAGGAGAATTTTCGCTGGTTGGTTCAAGAGCTATATAGCGAGCGAGAAACAAAGAAACGTAAACAGAGTTTTTATAAACAATTACGTCAAGCTATAAGGGGTGAGTACTTACACAGGAGGATAGAAAATGAACGAAAAATGGATTAGAATATTTTATGTTATAGCTGGCCTTTACGATGGGATTTTGGGAATCGCATTTATATTATTTCCTAGTGAGATATTCGCTCATTATGGTGTTGAACTCCCAAACCATATGGCATACATTCAATTTCCTGCGTTGTTATTGTTCGTGTTCGCTACAATGCTCTTCAGAGTTGCAGCGAACCCAGTAAGAAACAGGGAGCTAATATTATATGGTAGTGGATTGAAAATATCGTACTGTATTATGGTTTTTGGGTATAAGGCAACGACTGGCATTCCATCCATGTGGGTTCCTTTGGCGTGGGCGGATTTAGTGTTTTTACTGTTTTTTGCCCTGACTTGGATAAGTTTGGATAGGCAAGCTAAAGCCAAAGCCATCAATGAACAGTAAACGACGCATATAACAGCTATTTTCAGACAATGCGGTACCTACCTGCGCAGCTGAAAGCACAACATTGGACTGATAAGTATAGGTACGAAATTTGCTTTAAGTCATCTTCACAAGTTTGGCGATTCATCCCCTGTCAACACAACCTAGAGATTGTGGAAAGTATTGAAGAAAAAAGCTCCATCATAATTCCTCTATGAATTCCTCCATTTGATAATTTAGCAAGCCATCTTTCATTTGTCTGAACTGTGATTCATGTGATTTATGGATTTCTTTAATTTTTTTGTAGCTGGAATAAAACCTCCTTTATTCTTCCTTCATTGTAAGAATAGCTATTAGACCATAAATAAGTGGTCCCGGTAGCCACATAATTGCTCCGCCAATTTGTTGGTCTGCCAAAGCTGTTAATCCATTTGAATGGGGTACACCAAGGTAATAGGTATAAATTACCTTGTCACTAAGCGCTAGGACAGCTCCAAGTAATGCAGTTGGTATTGCTCCTAGTAGCAAATACAGCCCGCGTGAGCCATTACTACGTAAACGACGAGACTGAGGTGGAGAACCTATGAGTGGCCACCAGTAAAAAAGGAAAGCTAAGAAAAATGATATGTGCTCGAGCCCATGAACAAAGTTATTGCGTAGTGCTAGATTATAAGCTGCTGGTATATGCCAGAGCCACAATACTGCTGTAGACAATAAAAAAGCTACTGCAGGTATGTTTATAAATGCTAAAGTGCGCCTCAGAAAACTATTGTGTCTAAAAAGCTTACTTACTAGTTTTCTTAAAGGACGAGGCAAGCCCCAAAGAACAAAAGGAAAAGGCTTGCCTAACAATAAAAGAGGTGGAGCTAAATAGATTAAAAGTTCGTGCTGTATCATATGCATATAAAAAAGCAGTCCTTGTAATCTATCTATAGGAGACATTAGTGCAAAAGCAATGACTGTAAGCCCTAATAAGTAAAATAATAAAGGTAGCCAGTTAACTTGTTGACGGTGCCTGTGTTTTTGTAAACGAAGCCAACCCAACACATAGGTTGTACTAAGAATTAATAGGGAGAAAGTTACATCAAAGCGAAAGTCCCAGAAGCTAAGAAAAGCTTGTGGCATATTAAGTAGTTATTTCTTGGGGGTATAAGTGATGTAGAGTAGTACTCCAGTAAAAAGAGCTCCACTAATAATGTTGCCTATGGTAACTGGAATTTGGTTCCACAACCACCAATCGCCTGCCGAAATAGGTGCTCCAAAAATCATACCAGCAGGGATAACAAACATATTAACTATAGAGTGCTCGTAACCATGGGCAAAAAAGACCATAATTGGTAACCACATAGCAAAAATCTTACCAATGGTGGATTTAGATACAAAGGCTAACATGGTTCCGATTGTTACCATCCAATTAGCCAATATAGCTTTGATAATTGATGTACCCCAACCAGTAGCAAAGCCAAGATCTTTGTAAACCAAGGTTTTCTTTTCAGCTACTGAGCGCACCTGTTCACCTATAGCGCCACCCTCAGCAGTGCCAAAGTTGGTGATTGCTATATAGAATAGTAAAGCGTAGAAAGTGCAGCCTATCAAATTTCCTAAATATACCCAACTCCAGTTATGTAAGAGCCCTTTGAATTTGACTCGGCCTGCTAGTAACCCTTGAGGCAAAATGGCAAAGCTGCCTGTAGCTAGTTCTAAACCTAAAAGCACTAGCATTACAAAGCCAACAGGGAATATTATTGCTCCTGCAATTGGTGGCAGGCCTTGTGCTGAAACTAACATTGCCAAAGAGGTAGCGTAACCTAAAAATACACCTGATAGGAAGCCTCTGATTAGTAAGTCATGAATTGCTAAAGTAGCTTTTTTCTCTGCTGCTTCTAGGCTAGATGAGATAAGCTCGAGCGGTTTTACATAGTCCATAGAATTCTAAGCTCCTATTTATAATTAAATCCTTTATTATGTTGTCTAAACATTTTAGATAACCAGCAAACTCTTTTCTAAATCAACAGTTATAGGTCGGCCTAGAGTTTTTTGGAGAAGATCCTTTCAATAATAAGGTTAATTATTCCATAAGGGTTTGCTGTATTGACAATTCAACGTCCGTTTGACATCCATATCTGCTTGCTATGGGATTTTTTCAAAAGGAATAACGTTAGACACCTTCAAGATAATAACACTGTTTAAGAGTTTTTCAATAATTATCACCAATATGCTTCAAAACATTAAAGCACAGTAGTTTAGAAAAGCCTAAAATTTTATAAGAGGCTTTAACAAAAAGGCAATAGCTAAGTAATGTCTAAATTTTTACTCATACTCACACTAACTACTAAAATGTGACAAATATACTTAAGGTCATGAAAAAAATTGTCTATATTTTTTTGATTTTATCTTTGTTGGGGCTTGTCTCTTGTAATAAGAGCAAAGGCAAGGGCAATGATCCTATTCCCAATGTACCCTCAGTAGATATTAGTTTTTCAGGTAGTCAAGCAAGTTTTGATATAGGTAATGATGGTCCTAGTGACTCGAGTATGACTTGGGCCATTAATATTAGTGATAGCCAACCTATACAAAAATGGTTTAATTTGAGCAAATCGAATGGTAGTCTTGATGGTGGACAAACTGAAAAGATCATTCTGGACTTAATAAACGGATTAACTGCTGGTAGCTACAGTGCTAAGATCACCATTAGCTATACAGGTGGGTCTAAAAGCTTTAATGTGACAGCGACTATAGGCCCAAATACCTCAGAAGTTCAAGTTCGTGTTAATGCTGCAAGCCTTGAGATAATAAACCCAACCAACCAAGATGTGAATTGGTCTATTCAGCTAACAAACAATAGTAGTAATCCTACACAAGGTGATTGGTTTAATGTAACACCTAATCAAGGTGTTGCTAAGGGGCAATCTAATTCAGATGTTAGCTTGCAACCTGTAAGTATAGTGAATCTAGAGCCTAAAGAAGGATTAAAAGAGGGCCTCTATAGATCCATTCTTAAAGTTGTTTTTGATCAGACAGTGACTTGTCCTGTTTGCACTTTTGATGTAAGAATAGAAGTGCGCTACCCTGATCCTGTCATTCCTTCTGATCCTATTAACTTAGAAGATCAGTCTACTTTCACTATAGCTAATAAGGGTGATCCTTTAACTAACTTTGACTGGAATATAGAGTTAAGGGATATTACTCTTGATGGTGGAGACTTTGACCCTTGGTTTAGTGTAGATCCTGTGATTGGCAATGTTTTTGGTGGAGATTCACAAGAAGTTAATTTAAGTTTAAATAAAGACCTTGGGCCCGGTAGTTATAGTGCTACTCTTAGAATTAACTATAATGATGGTGAAAAACAAGACCTTAAAGTCACTAGTATTATTCGTCCTGCTCAAGAAGGTGAAGGTTTTGTACCTATTACACCTTTATCTTTAACTCAAAGTGGTAGTGCCACTTTCGCTATTAGCAATAGTGGTCCTCCTACCTCAGTATTAAGTTGGACAATCACCACCAAACAAAATACTCGCGATGGCTCTCCTATCAATGAATGGCTGAATATTAACCCTAAGGAAGCCATGACTAGAGGTGGAGAATCTACTCCTGTTACTTTGACACTAAAACCCTTAGAAACACAGCAAGCAGGACTTTACAAAAGCGTTCTATGTGTGGATTACAAGGTGGGTGAGCAATGTTTTGCAGTGTCAGCTCAGCTAGGTGGTGGTCAGGAGGAAGGTGACTTTGAACTTAATTACGATACTGCCAACTATCCTATTCCCCCAGTACCGGATAATGTAATTATACGTGGTGCTCCTTTATTGATAACTCGCACAGGTGGCTTTAATAGTTCTGTCACTTTAAAAGTTGACTCAGCTCCCAGTAATGTACGAGTAACTGAGTTTAATCCCAATCCACTGGGTAGTTCAGATAGCTATAGTGCCCTTACTATTGCTGTTGACCCGGGTGCACCAGCAGGTGATCATGTTATTACAGTTAGTGGTACAGGTGGAAATATTACAAAGACTGTTGATATTCCTTTAACTATAAAAGGTGATACCGTACCTGCTAACTTTAGTTTATCGCTTGATCCTACTAGTTTGAATATTAATACAGGCTCGAGTGCTACCAGTAAAGTAATAGTAAATGCCATTGGAGGCTTTGATAGCAACGTAAGTTTTAGCGCTAGTAATGAACCTAATGGTGTAAATGTAAGCTTTTCACCAGCTAGCAATAAGAGTGAATCAACTGTAACTGTTTCTGTAGATCAAAATGCTGTGCCCGGTCAGTATGCTATTCCTATAAAAGGTACTGGTGGTGGTAAAGAAGATAGTGTTACTTTAAGCCTAAATATTATAGCTAGTGATTCTGAAGATGCTAGTATAAGCGGTAGTTTAAGAACAGAAAATCGCTTGGCTGATTTTAGTGTACCTGTTTTATCTACTACTAGTATTAGTGCCTTACAAATTACCCCTCTTGAAGAACCAGATAATTTTGTTCCAGGGCAGCTTCTAGTAAAGTATCGTAGCGATGATTTAGAAGGTCTTTCTACTCAGGCTCTACAAAGTCTTTATAAAAACAGAGCTGTTAAAGTGCAAAATGCTTTTGGCTTAAAAGTCTTACAAGCTGGCGATCCAGATTTGCCTGATGTTGTTGACGTTCCTGACAAGTATAAAGATGATTTACATACTTTAGCAGATGTTCTTGAAAAGGATCCTGATGTAGAGTACGCTGAGCCAAATTATCTAGTTAAATCACAAGCTTTACCTAATGATGCCAAATTACGTCAGCAGTGGCATGTACCTATAGCAGGCTTACCGGTGGCTTGGGATGTGCAGACTACTACTACTAAAGTAATTGCTGTGCTTGACTCAGGCATTGATATTGACCATCCTGACCTGAAAGATATTTTTTATCCGGGACGTGATTTCTGTGGAGGTAGACAAAATGGTGTTTGTACAGAAGATAGTGATCCTAGTCCTGACTTTATTGGCGATGATCATGGTACCCATGTTACAGGCATAATTGCAGCTAGAGGTGATAATTCTCAAGGGATAGCAGGTGTAGTCTATCGCGGAAACATGCGTATATTACCCGGAAAAGTTTTTCATAACGGTAGCTTTACTACTGTAAATGCTTTAGCAAGAGCTTTACGTTGGGCTGCTGGTATTAGTGGTAATGTTAGTAATAGCAATCCTGCAGATATTATCAATATGAGTTTAGGTACGGACCAAGATAGCCAGACCTTAAAAGATGCTATACAAGCAGTAGCTAATGAAGGCGTGTTAATTATTGCTGCAGCAGGTAATTTTGGACAAAATACTTTACTTTATCCTGCTCGCTATGATGAAGTGATGAGTGTAGGGTCAATTAATAGCAAGCTTGAACCTTCTTGCTTCTCTCACTTTGAAAGTGGCAAGCTTGATATTGTTGCTTTTGGTGGTGACTATGATATTTCTAAAGTTGTCCCCGGAGTAAGCTGTCCTGCAGGAACAACCTCTGAAGCAGTGATAAGTACTATGCCCGGCAATAACTATGGCTTAAAATTTGGTACCTCGCAAGCAACTCCTGTTGTAACAGGTGTAGCTGCTTTAGTTTGGTCAAAAAATCCTAACTTTACTGCTACTCAAGTTATAAATCACCTTAAAGCCCATGCCTATACTGATAATAATATAAACGGTCCTAGATATGGTGCTGGTATTGTGCGAGCAGATAAGGCTCTTGGCCTGCCCGGTCCAAATGATGATGCTGTGGTAACTGCAAATGGTGCAGCCACAAATGACACTGCTACTGACACAGTTAAGTTAAATATACAAGGCACTTCAGAGAATTTTAGCCTTAATGGATTAAAAGGTGACAGTTACAATGTAGGAGCTGTTGCAGATGGGGCAAGTCGTAATTTAGTAGGTAGTGTAACAGTGCAACTAGGAGTAGGACAAGATAAGACAGGTATAGTCATACCTTTACAATCTCCATAGCAAAACATTAAGGATTACAAGTTAGAGTCTTTAATGCTATGTAGCATGACCCTCGGAAGCTTTTAGGCTCTCCGAGGGTTTTGAATTCGCTAAATTTACATACAGTCTCGTAGGTGAGTATCAATCTTCCCTATATGGTTAACTAACCAGTTTCCTGAGGTGTCATATAGCTTCTTTGCTAGCTCTTTGCTAATACCTTTTTCCTCACTCTCTTTTCTTATATCCTTATAAAAGCCAATAAATTTCTTGTGTGCATCTTCATTTTTCTTGTAGAGTGGGCACTTATTTCTAAACATACAGTCTTCTTCATAGCCAAAGTGGCTTTTTGTGTAGCTGCCTAAAAACACTATTATTCTTTTTATTTTCAAGGTGTTTGACTCAGAATCGGGTTCTCCAACTGCTTCTTCTAGTTCGTTAATGAGTTTGAATAGTCTCTTGTGTTGCTGATCAATCTCTTCTACTCCTGTAGCATATTTATCATCTGTCCATGTGAATGGCATGGTTCTTTCTCCTTAATTCTTACTTGTGCACCCTCTGTCAATCTAGTTTTAATTAATCCTTTATACCCATTTAGAGTTGTTCCTAAGTTAGGTTTGGGTATAGTGTAGACAGTCTAGAAGCTAAAATCCTTTGTTTCAACATGATGTTGAGATTCATTTTAGTAGGACTTAACACAGCAGTTTTCCTATAAAGGGGCAACTCTATATTTATAAGTATTTATATTAACTCGCTCTTGCCAAGTGGTTTTGTATAGACTTTAACAGTGTTGCCTTGCAGTAAAGAGTGTTTAGTAATTTAATTCATTAGGTGTAAGATCGAGGTCTATATCAGGATTTTATTGCTAGACTATGCATTTTGGTAGCTCTAAAATAAACAATTGACATATGTGGGATTTACATGAGCTTATTCCAGAACAAGTCTAGTGCTCAATAATTTGTAATTACATCAGGGCAGTAAATTCTAAAAGATCTTCAAATGACTCAAAGATTACTCCTAACTTTAAAGTAGTCTTCAACCTCTTGAAAATGTATCCTCAACAACTTTAGTTTTTACAGTTTAATTTTATGATGTTTTCAAATGGTTGTCCATTTAGCTCTCATTAAATTTATTGCTCAAGTTTTAAAAGTATCCTTTTTATTAATAGCCCTGTTAATAAGTTTTTTTGCTACAGCAAAATTTGACAGTCATAATAAGCTAGATAGTGATTTAGATGGTTATCCCGATATAGTTGAAATCACTTCAACAGCTGAACGTAAGGCCTTCCTTGATTGGTTTGCTGCAATTGCCGAAGCACAGTACACAAGTATTTCACCTGATTGGGATATAGAATATCAAGACTGCTCAGGACTTTTACGCTACGCTTTTGTAGAAGCGCTAAAAGCAAAAACTCCACAATGGTATAATAAATTTAGTTATTTATCTGTAGAACTATCTCCTGTACATACACTTAGTTACCCATTACCTAAGTTAAGTCGTAGTGTTTTTCGTATATCCCCGGGTAGTTATCAAGTGGATGATATAAGGGAAGGGCATCTTGTAGGATTAGCTTCTGCCGAAGAAATTATGCACCATGCTGCTGTACCTTTGGGGCGTAACCTATCGCAGGCTCAACGTGGTGATATGCTCTTTTTTGCCCACCCTCTTGCTGAAGGCTCTGGTTACCATAGTATGATTTATCTAGGCAAAAATATGATTGTTTATCACACGGGTTTAACCCCTGACGAGGGTGGTGAAGTGCGTTTGTTAAGTTTAGATACTCTAAGTAGACACCCTGATAAGAACTGGCATCCTAAGTCAGAAAACCCACATTTTCTAGGTTTTTTTCGTTGGAAGATTGTAGACTAACTACCAACTATTGGCAAGTGAAGCATTTTATATAGTTAATCTTATGAATTTTTAAGGCTTTTTTGTGCTTGACAAAGCATAAAGCTTGTAAAGTGCAAGTAATGTAAAAACTTTATACTTTGTGCTAATATTAAGTATTCTTCTTGAACCTTGTGAGTACTTAATTTTAAGCAACACAAGGACAAGTAATGCAATAACGCCTTTATTAAATGTTAAAAAGTTATAATAACTAAGGATTCCTTATGGTTGATCAATTAAAAAGATTATCTTTGAGCACATATAGTTTAGATGAATTAGGTGTGATTATGAATTTGACTTCAGAGCTTCCATACTCATCACTAACACAACCTGCGACATTAACAGATGCAAAGCTGATACATAAAATTTATTTGCAAACCCCTTGCTACTTTGACTCTATAGCAATTGAAATGCCTACTTTTGGTGAGGTAAAAGATGAATTAGAAATAGCTACAAAAGACCCTTCTCGTTACGTTGAACTGGTAGTTGATGAGGGGCAAAGTGATTTAAAAACAGACATAATCCATGCAGAAACTGGAAAAGAGGTTTTAGGCTATCTAGATTATAAGCTGGATTACCCTGATAAAGGAGATGCTACAGTAAATCTATTAATGATTTCTGCTAAGGTGCAAAGAAATGGTTTAGGTAAACAAGTTGTAAGGGGTTTAGAAAAACGCTTGAAAGGACGCGTAAGCCGTGTTCTTGCAAGTATATATGGAGAAAATCCTTCTGCAGAAGGATTTTGGCGCTCGCTTGAGTATCGTTTTGAGATAGATGCAAAACCTATTCTAGATTGGTATGCTAAAGAACTGTAATTATTTGATAGGACTTTAAGGAAGTTTAATGAAAAAAGATATTCATCCAGAGATAATGCCCACAAAAATTATTTGTGAAAGCCAAGTAGTTATGGAAACCTTTAGCACAAAGCCTGAAATAAATGTTGAGGTTTGGTCAGGTAATCATCCCTTTTTTACAGGTGAAAAAAGGTTTGTAGATACTGAGGGTCGAGTGGAGAAGTTCCAAAAGCGTTTTGGGGACAACTATCGTAAGAAGAAGAAGAGTTAGGTAAGGAAAGTTAGCGGAAGTCAGCATTATTTTGATTTCCCCAGAATAACTAATGCTATACCTCCAAGAATCATAGCAGCGGAAAACAGGAACCTAAGTGATATGGGTTCAGAAACAAATACTAATCCTCCCAAAGCAGCAATAACAGGGACCAGCAGTTGTGCTATAGCAGCTACAGTTGCCGATAAACCACCAAGGGCTGTATACCAAATTGTGTAACCAATCCCTGAGGCCAAGACCCCAGAAGAAACAGCCCAAATAACACCTGTTTGGGAGAGGTGTGAACTTTGGATAAAGAATATTCCTAGCACGATAATAAGAGGTAAAGTGCGGGTAAAGTTGTAGGTAGTATCGGATAGTGGGCTTGTTGATTTTCTGCCCATAAGCGTATAACTGCCCCACGCTATACCAGATGTAGCCATAAGAAGAAAGCCACTAAAAGAAGGGGTTGTTACTTTAGGCAATACTAAGTAAACAAAGCCCACAAGGGCAATCAATACCCCTACCCACTCTAATAGTCGCAGTCTATTTCCTGAAATTACCGTGATGGTTAGCATTGTGAGTTGTACCGATCCAAATAAGATAAGAGCACCAGTTCCAGTTTCTAGGGAAATATAAGCAAAAGAAAAAGTGGCTGCATAAATAAAAAGCATGGCGGAGGCTTGCCAACTACCTTTGGATACAGAGCGAGTCTTTTTACCAAATAGCTTTAGTATTAATAAAAGTACTGCAGCACCAGAAAGCAATCTTATTATTGTAAAGCTCGAGGCATCAATAGAAATTTCTCCCAATGCTAATCGGCAGAAGACAGAGTTTGCTGCAAAGGCAACAAGCGCAAAACTAGTAGCAAGTAGTGTTTTTAATGAGGAGATATTGGGCATTAAAGGCTTTTCTAAAGCAGAAGTTCACTGCTGTAGCACATATGTTATGCTTAGGAGCATAGTGACTAATGTACATAGCTTAACGTAATAAGAGATTCCTCGCGTAGTTTACCTGCTGCCCTCTTAAGGGGAAATATTCAGGATGATATCTTACGGTACGGGGACATAAATTTATCTATACCATATGAAGAAACTTTTGTTGACAGCTTTCGAACCATTTGCTGGAAAAACTGTAAACTCCTCTCTTGAAGTTGTTAAAGCAATAAAAGCAATGAGATTTGAAAGAGTACAAATCAAAGTAGTTGAGTTGCCTGTAAGCCGCTTTCAAGCTGTAGAAATAGCTTTTCGCTATATTCTCGAGCAAAAACCTGATGTGATAATTATGCTTGGAGAAGCCGATAGCCGCCTTCACTTTACCCCTGAACGTGTTGCCATCAATACTGACGACTTCAAGATTCCTGACAATATAGGTAATCAACCAAAAGACGAACCAATTATTAAAGGTGCTCCTGTTGGTTACTTTTCAACGTTGCCAATTAATGAAATCGTCAGAAAGTTGATAAAAGCAAGCATTCCCGCAGAAATCTCAAATTCTGCAGGAACTTATTTATGTAACAGGTTGTTTTACAGCGTAATGCACTGTATTGCTACAAAGGAGTTGCCTATAAAAGCAGGCTTTTTTCACTTGCCTCACGTCCACAATCAAACTTTAAACAAGGATGGTGATTTTACTAGCATGTCTTTTGAGGCTGTAGTTAAAGCAGTACAAATAACGGTTGAGGCATCAATACGAGTGATCTAAAACTAAAGTCAATAATCATCAACAAGCTCTGGCACATCATAATTTGCCATAATGTAATCATTACCAAGATCTTGTACTTCTATGGGTACTTCTAGGCGCACTTCATCAATTAAACAAATCGCTGCTGTTTCTACCTCGCAGTAGTAGATAAGCAATTCACCTGCAAGAATAGCCTTACCCTTATTTAGTTGTAGAGGAATTTCTAGTGGAAAGCTGGGCTCAAGTATCCTTTGTTCAGCAGCCTCACTTAAGTTGACTGTAGAATCACTACTTTGCCAAAGCATAGTAAAGGGAGCTACGTCATTAACTTTGTAGCCCTTAGGGAAATTTAGATTAAGTTGAATGTTGCTTTGTCCTGCTTTTACTGTTTGGGGCTCTAATCTAACAACTTTTATATCATAAGGTATATCATAAGGGGAATTCTCCCTTGTCAGCTTGCTTTCTCTGTCTAATAGCATTAAAGTGGTAACTTCTTTACTATCTAAATCTATAACACGAATGGCGTGGTTGTTAGTATCTGCAACATACAAATTATTACCAGCAATGCTAAGCCCACCGGGTTCATTAAATTTGGCTTTAAAAGTCATATCGTCTTGTAGGCCTGCTTCACTGCCAGCAAACCTTACAGTTTCACGTCCTTCAGGTGCCAATTGTTTGATTTTACTGTTATAGGTATCTGCTACATAAAGTAGTCCCTGATGGTGAACTACCCCTAGAGGATGTTGTAAGCGCACTTGATCACCAACACCATCTGCATCACCAAAGTCAAAAAGCCCTGTTCCTACAATTGTTTCTATCTCGCTTGGTCCAGATAAATTTATGGCACGAATGGCGCTAGCTTCGCTATCTGCAAAGAATAGTTTTTCTCCGTTAGTGGCTAATCCACTTGGTTGGTTTAGACCTGCACTATCTAATGGGCCATCTTTAAGTTCTTCACGGCCTGTTCCAGCATATAAATGCACTTCCTCATTAACAGGATCATAAACCCAAAGTTGGTGCTGTCCAGCCATAGCAATGTATACTAGCCCTTCGTGGTAAAGCACATCCCAAGGTGAGTTTAAGCCTGCTTCTTTGGCAGGTTTGTTCTTAAAACGCATATATACTTGCTCACCTATACCAGCTACTGTTTCTACCGTTCGGTTGCTAAGGTCAACTCTTCTTATAGCATGATTTTCAGTATCGGCAACGTAAAGTGTGTTTTCGTTTGCTAGAGTAAGGCCTTGTGGTCTAAAGAAACTGGTTTCAGAGAAACTACCATTGGCAAGGGCTGATTCACCATTGCCTATTACCTCTAAAACATTGCCTTCAAGGTCGCTTATTACTATACGGTTATGATTAGAGTCGGCAATGAAGAGTCTATTGCCAGCCCCATCGGCTAGTACCTTACCGGGGAAAAGTAGTTGTGAATCTACATTACGTTGTTCTAGTTCAAAATTAATTGGCTCTCTATTAATTTCCCCTTTGGCATCAAAATACTCAATGGCCTCACTAATAATAGGATCAAAATGAGCAAAAACTCCTTCACCAGGACGGGCAGTAATCACTCGAGCATTAGGGTTAATTAAAACTAAAGTGGGCCACGCCCTAGCGGTGTAACTTCGCCAAATAGCAAAGTCTTTATCATTTACTACTGGGTGCTCGAGTTCATAACGCAAGATAATATTACGAATGTTCTCGCTCTGACCTTCGTTATCAAATTTTGCTGAGTGAACACCAATAACTACTAGCTCATCAGCGTATTTTTCTTCAAGTTTCTTTAAGTCAGGAATTACATGCATGCAGTTAATGCAGCCATAGGTCCAAAAATCTAGTAGGACCATTTTACCTTTTAGATCAGCTAAGCTAAGAGGGCTAGCAGTATTAAACCAATCAACATTTTTAGGAAAATCAGGGGCTCTTATTGAGCTTTCTAGAGAGTATTCTTGTGCCATGGTGTTGGTAAGCATTAAACCCCAAAAGAGAATTAGAGTAAACAGTTTCTTTAGCATTATGTCTTTATACTAACAAGCTTCCTTGAAATTTAAGTTTTACAGATAACTTTTTGAGTACACCATAAGGTATGAATAAACGTACTACCATATCAAAACTCTCAATTAGTATTCCTGCTGAGCTAGTAAGTTTTTATAGTTAGGATTGTCTTTGGCTTGAGATATAATCTTCTTGCCAATCGTCGACGTTCTACGAAAAAAGACAGAGAGGCCTTACTTAAATAAAAAATTTGGGAAGTAGCTTAAACTTCCCAAACTTAAAGGCTGGTTTTTAAAAACTATTAATTATATCGATCATTAGTTTCGTAGTGCAAAGTAAAGCTAGAATTGATAAATTTACCATTTTGTTTAAAGCAATATACATTCACATAGGTACGTGTGGTACCACCAGTCCAGTTGCGTACATTACAATGTGAGATGCTAGAACCATAGGCGGTTACTTGCACATTGGTTTTATTTGAAGCTTTTAATCCCGGTATGTATACTTGATACTGACCTGTACCAGTCCTTCTTATACGGCTTGCGGGAGCTGGAGCAGGTAAAGCAGTATGGTATGCCTGATAAAAGAGGCTAGGAGTAAACCAAACATTAAGAGCAGAGTTGGCATTGCTATTCCAAACATAATGAGATTTTAGTTCATACTTGTTGTTTTGAGGGATGCCCAGAGTACCCGGCTCTCTCATAAATGTTGCAGTGAAAAGAGTATCTACATTCACACCATTAGAATTACGACAGAGAACTCGAGCTTTTATGCTAGTGCCTGAGGAATACCAATTACGAACCTTACAACGATTAGAGTTATAGCCATAAGCACTTACAAGAACTGTGCCTCCTTTGTTCTGCTCACTAGCATCTCTATTCATCCTACGGAATGTAACTTCATAGTAGCCTACGCCTAATTTTGCAACACTATTGAAGCTACCACGAGAATTGTACTGATAGAAGTAAGAGGGTGTATGTGAGGTTGTCTTATGTGAAAGAACATAAGCAAGGCCATGTTTGGTTAGAGTGTTTGAGTTTTTGTAGAATAAGAGGTTAAACTTGGAGTCTGCTCGAGCCCCACTGGACGTATAGCAAACTACATAAACATAGGTGTTAGTGCTTACAGGAAACCAAAAGTATGGTTTACAATAATTCTTCGTACCATAAGCAGTTACATGGGCTATACCACCATAACCATTAAAGTTTTTGAGGACAGCTAAGTAGTAGCCTGTACCAAGCTTTCTAACAACATTATTTTGAAGAGGGTAAGTATTTGTACTTAGCCCCGGAATATAGTCAATACGTCTGTTATATTGATATGATAGACTAGGTGTGTAGAAGGTTTGACTAGTGGCGTTGTGTGCCCATAGGTTGGCGAATTTGTGGGCACCATCTTTTACTTCCTGAGTTTCTACTTGTCCTTCTTTGGAATCAATGAAGTCTAGCTGTGGGTTCTCACCCAAGGCAAATTCTAGCTCCTCAAAATTTTCCACCTCTGTTGCAACTTTAGGTGTGGGTTGGGTAGTGTTTTGGCAAGCACTTAAGACTAAAAGCCCTAAGATTCCAAAGAGAATTACTTTAAAGGTTTTATACATAATTCTTTCCTTTCTTAAGACAAACAACATGTTGTTTTATGGAATGAGAAGAACTTTTGGCTTTTATAAAAAGACCTTTGTTAATCAGGTTAACCTTAAACTTCTCTTTCCATAAATGTAGATTAATGGAAGTAGTGTTAAAATGGCGTTAAATGGCTGCTCTAGAAGGGTTTATAGATGTTGATTAAGTGAAAGCGTTTTTTTGATTTGTGGTGTTAAGTTGCCCTACATTAAGGAAAGAATTTATCTAGATATCTCTATGTCCTCAAATTTGAGTGTCAATCATATAGATTTTATAGTTTGACTGGAATTACGCAGCTTGAGGAAGCGAGTCCAGAAGGTCTAGAGGTGGGTCAATGCGACCAGAGATTAGTCCCCTACGGTATCTGTAAAATGATTGCTTGCTCTCTCTACGAGCTACCTCTATAAGCCCATAAGCTACTACTCCTAACCCTAAATGCCCTCCTATTGTTTGTTCTGTTCTATATCTGAATCCTTGCCACCCTAGCTCTTGCTTTAGCCCTCTTATCACCTCTTCTATTCCCTGTCTCACCTTATAATGCCCTATTATCTCTTTGTCCTCTAGCTCTAAATCGTTTGTCACATAGTATTTCTTCCCTCTCCTCACTATCTTCACTTCAAAGTCCATTCCTCTTAGCTTTCCTACTTTTGTCCAGTAGGGTCCTCTATGCCTTTTCAACTGCTTTCCTCGCAGCACTCTGTTCCTCTTTAATCGCGTCACAAACGACCAACCGTAGGCATGTATCTGCTTCAGAATCTTCTTTGAACCGTACCATGAGTCAAATAGTACATAATCAGGTTTTAGCCCTTTTTCTTTTGCCCATGCTAATAGCTCCAATGCTAGTTCTTGCTTACTTACCTCTCCAAAGTAAAGTTTGATCTTTAACGGTATTCGCACTTTACCATCTGTCCAGATCAGCAGCACTATCCCGAAACCATAGCAATAGTGTCCATTGCCATCTCGTAATTTCGGTAGCCACATTTTTCCCCTTCCTGATCTGGCTATTACTGTATCATCAAGAACCAAGTAGCCCCCTTCAAGTCCACCTACCAGCATTTTTAAGCCTATGGCTATCTCACTTACCTTTGCTAAAATCGAGTCTATTAACAATGCTCTATAGATAGTATCGTGTGCACAGTCCATTCCATCTGCCATGGCTGAAGAACCACTTGCCTCAACTGCTTTCAATATGGCTTCTAGTGCTTTAACTATCCTTTGTGTTAGACTCATCTTAGGGCTCCTTGGTTTTGATTGAGCCCTATTTTACTTTATTTTCCCTCCTGCGTAATTCCAGGTTTGATTAGTTATAATAGATTTTATGGCAACAGATTATTATGAACTTTTAGGAGTAACTAAAAGCGCTTCTGCACAGGAAATTAAGTCAGCTTATCGTAAGTTGGCAATGAAGTATCATCCAGATAGAAACGCTAATGATCCTGAAGTTGCTGAAAAATTTAAGCAAATTAATGAAGCCTATGGCGTTCTTTCTGATACAGAGAAGCGCAGTCGTTATGACCGTTTTGGCACTGCTGACCCCGGTGCTACCTTCACAGGTGATATTTTTGATCTTTTTAACTCTGTTATGGGACAGGGTTTTGGTTTTGGCGGTGGTTTTTCAGGCGCTCAGGCAAGACAGGGCTTACAAGGTGAAGATTTACAAGCTGATTTGACTATTACGCTCGAGCAAGCTAGAGAAGGCTCCACTGTTGAAGTGAAAGTTGACCGCTTAACTACTTGTGACCGTTGCAATGGTTCACGCTCTGAACCCGGCAGTGAAGGTAAGCAAACTTGTCCTAGTTGCAATGGTGCAGGTCAAATACGCCAACAAACTCAATCATTTTTAGGTGCTATGGTTACTTCACGTACTTGCCCACAGTGCCGTGGTGCAGGGGAAATCATCACTACACCTTGTGGCAAATGTGTGGGTAGCGGGCGCAGTAAGGTGCATGAAACTGTAGAAGTACAACTTCCTAAAGGCATAGATTCAGGCTATCGTGTACGCATTCCTAACGAAGGCAACGTTGGTTTAGAAGGTGGTAGCCCCGGTGATTTATATGTTTCTATCAATTTAAAACCACACAAGCATTTCACACGTGATGGTGATGACTTGCACTACAAACTTAACCTTGGTTTAGCACAAGTTACTTTGGGTTCAGCTTTTGAAATCCCTACTATGGATGGTCCTGAAGTTCTAACTATACCAGCAGGGACACAGCCCAACAAACAATTTAGACTGCGTAGTAAAGGAATGCCGAGATTACAGCGTTTTGGCATGGGAGACTTGGTAGTAACTGCTAATGTTGTTGTACCTAAGAATCTAAGCCCCAAAGCTAAAGAAGCCCTAGAAACTTTTGCAGCAGAGGTGGGTGAAGAAATTGAAGAACACGAATCATTAGTGGAGCGCATTAAAGGCTTTTTTAAACGTACTAAAGCTGAGGTTTCGTAAATAGGAGGTAAAAGTTTTTGTGAATACTTCTAGGGTAATTAGTGCCTAGAGGTAGTTAGAATTTAGTAGATAGCATAATGAAATCCTACTATCTACTACCTACTGGTCCTGATTCCAACAGAAGTTCACAAGTATATTGTGCCTAGGCACTTCGCTTTCTTTTTCTCCAAAGAAAAACACTATCTAGCAACCATGCAAAATAGTGCCCTAAAAGCCTTAGTATTTTATTGGTTAAGCTAATTGCAGCATCAAGGTCATTAGCTTCTATGTTACATTTAATGCCCTTAGCAACCTTTGCAGCACTAGGCCATTTCGAGGCATTTATCTTTTCAAGAGGCAAACCACTTTTAACAGCCATATTTGTTTTTGTTGCTCCGGGGTGAATAACTTGTACACGGACGTCACCCTCAGCTCTTAAGTTTCGGGCAAAACTATCAAGTGCTGCTTTGCTGGCAGTATAAACAACATAGTCTGGTGTTGGCAAGTATACAGCTACAGAGCTTATTAAAACGACTTTGCCCTTATCTCTCTTTAAAAAAGGTATAAGGGCATGAGTTAATCTTAATGGTGTGTAGAGGTTGGTTTTTATAACTTCTGTTATGCTTTTATCTGTTTGGTCTTCGGTAGGACCAAAGTAACCAATGCCTGCATTATGTATGAGTAAACTTACCTGAGATACATTGATCTCTTGCAAAAAGTCCAGTACTATATTGACACAATTACTGTTAGTAAGATCAACTTGGCAGTAATTTTTAGCATTAAAGAGATCCCCATCAAGCTCTTTTAAGGGTTTGCGCCCTAGTAAAATTATTTTTACGTGCTGTTTGGCAGAATAAAGCTTGGCTAGCTCTAGACCAATGCCACTTGTTGTACCCGTAATCAAGATGTTCATAGCATATTAGACAAATTAGGAGGCAAGAGTAACTAAATTAGGGCCAGATAGCTTATTTATATGGCACCCATCATGACTAAATAAGTGCTCTGAGTAGAAACTAAGGTTATCTTTTTCCCCTTCAACAATAACAGTTTCTGGTTTGCTATTTAGCTCGAGTCCATCATGGAAAATTATATAGCTACCAGATTGAGTTTCAAAGCCCTCACAATAACTGTCTTTGCAAGGATCAAAAGGAAAGTTGTCCTTTTTAGAATAAATGGTGATAGCAACAGAATTAGCAGGTTGTCCTTGAGGATCCAGCACCTTTAGAGTGAAATAACGAAACTCAAGAGTACAAGCTTTGGAATCAATTAAGTCACAAGCAGTTATAATAACCATTAATCCACTTAGGAGAATTATTTTCTTCATTATTAAGCCTTAGCTAGGCAAAACTGATAACAGGTGTCTTGAAGGAGCTATTTCTGCAAACACTCTGCATATGGAACATTCCAGATAGCAGGGTGAGCAATTCTGTGGCCTTTATAGCCATCCTCACCAAACATTGTACCATGATCGGAGCAAAGGATGGACAAGTATGGCCCACGTTCAGCTAAAGCCTCAAAAAGTAAAGGCAACTGTGAATCTGCATAGGCAAGTGCTGCCATCTGGGTTTCTATAGAGTCTTTCTCTGCACCTTCCAAGAAAATACTCGAGGGTCTATGAGTAGCTGAAACATTTATAAATAAAAAGACCAACTTTGAGTGGGGCAAGGACTTCAGTACATTTAGGGCACAGATAATTTGATTTTTAGTTGAATAAGGGCTAGTAACACCAAAACTAGGATGCCAGTGTTTTTCTTGAAAAAGGCTTGGTAAAACTGAACCAAGCTTGCTCCTGAGGTTAAAGAAAGCTACTCCGCCAATGCAAACTGTATGATAACCTCTTGTTGCTAAAGCTTCAGGTAAAGTTGCTTCATTAAAAAGGAAGGTTTTTTTTGAGATTGTTTGACTGCCTGCAAATCTAGATGCAAATAGCCTCAAATGACGTTTTGGACTAATAGGTGCTGGTAAAAAGCCAGTAAAGAATGCATGGTGGGCAGGGTAAGTGAAAGTCGCAGGTGTGTGTCTAGCTTCCCAACATTTATTTGGTAGAGCTTCTGCAAGATTTGGCGTTAAGCCCCTTTCTAATGCACGTTGCGCTACATCTAAACGCAAGCTGTCAAAGGTTATAAAAAGTATAGTTGCTTTGCCTACTAGGGCCCTAGCATCAATCAAATCAAAACTCCTAATGCTTTTAGTTGCGCACCATATGTATCTAACCCCTCATTTAAGACCCCTTTATGGTAATCACCAAAGGCATTCAATTCTAGGATTGCATGTTTAGTAAAGCTTGGTGATACTAGCACATCCACTCCTGCATACAAACTATTAGGAAAGCATTTCAAGGCATTTTCACAATTTGTTTTAAGAGAATGCCAAACTTGTTCACCCAAGCGTTTTCTAACAGCATCCCAATCACCACGTTTATTACCCAGATGCAAATTTGTAATGGGCCCACTGGCTAAGCGTACAAGTACATGTTTAGCCTTTCCTGCAATTACTACAACTCGCAAATCAAAAACATGTCCGTTAATACTTGCTTTTGGTAGCCAGCGTTCAACATGAATGTGGTGGGAGCAAAGGATATTTATTAATGTGCGAATGCTGTTTAGATCAGTATATTTTAGTAATTTTCTTGAGTTATAAGCAAACACCCCATTGTGACCTTGTATAATTTTCACAGTAGTAGTGGCCTGCCAGCGTTGACCATTTGTTTCTAGTGCTACTACGCCTGTTGCGCTCGAGCCATGAGCCATTTTCACAAAGACTCTATTCCAACCTTTCACACCCATTGCCTCTTGCAGCTCATCGAAGTTATTAACTTTATTAAGTTTGGGTGGAACACTAATGCCTGCTTGTTCAAGCCTTGTGTGAGTAGCATGCTTATCAAACATAGTCATAATATCAACAGGGCTATTCATAAGCCTGTGATTTGGACAAGCTTTAAGTTCTTGTTTGATGTGGTTTAAAGTTTTGCAAAAGCCCAAGAACCATTGCCTTGTAGGCATAAGAGCTCCTTTGTCTAGTTCTAGTGCCATAATTTGTGCTGGTGATAGATATTGGTAATCCTCACTCTTATTGTCATTTGCTAGTAGGATAAGCTTTTCGGCTTCAACATCTTCACCCGAAGATTCAATACGAATAATAGTATCTTGGCGCACTTCATTATGAAGAGACACTTTACCAAGAAGGTAATCAGTGTAAGCAATTACCCTAGCTGGTGGCAAATTATAACTAGCTAAGCTTTGCTGATAAGCCTTTACCCGACGGCTTTGTGGTGGAGCAAATATTAATATGTCAGGTGTTTTATTCACCAATGGCGACATAACGCCAGTCATCATCTGGGTCTTGTTGCTTACTAACGTCTGTATTGCCCAAAGCTTCTAAGCTTTTTGTCATCTTATCTGAACACCAGTGATAATGCAGGTCAAGTTTTTTCAGTTTTTTAACTGCAGGGCTTTTTAAAACGGCTATAGCACCTTTATCGGTAAGGGTACCTAGAGATAAATCTAAAACCTCAAGGCGGTTTATGATAGGTGAATTTACTATTGCTAGGGCTATTTCATCAGATAGTTCGCTATCGCGCAAGCCTAAATAAGTTAGTTTTGGAAATACCTTGTTTTGTAATATGGGCTCGAGATCAGCCACTTCATGGCTAGCACCGTATTCTTCTGCACCTAGATAAAGTTCTAGATGTGTAAGCTGGGGTAAATCTGCATTGGCAACTTGTCTAACAACACTAGTATCCAAGCCACCGCTTTGAATAAGCAGCGTTTTGAGATTTTCATGCTTTAAGTCACCCAAACTTAGCTGGTTTCCTCCTCTAACACCAAAGTATTCAAGTTTAGGATAAGCCTCAAATAAAGGAGAAATATCAGTATTAACTATCCAAGAAATCTCGCTTTCTTCATAGGTGATATCACCAAAGAATAGTGCTGTTAAGTTAGGAAGTTTGTCTTTTGCTTTTACTAGTGCTTCTACTATGTCGTTAGGTTCTGTACTCATAGGTTCTTCCCAAGCACCTACTACAAAACCAGTACTTTCACTAGCCTGTTTATCTTTCAAGAATTCTCGAAATTTGTTTACCCAAGAGATTTCACTGTCGTAATCTACACTAATACGATATGTGATATTGTTAGGGTTCTCAACAGCTTGTCCAACTTCCCACTGCTCTACTTTTTTACCAGCAAGCTCATCTAGATGTTTGCTTATAGCCATAATGTGTCTCCTAAAAACACCTTAAAATTTAAAGTATAGGATACTAAATATTTATGAGTTAAAGCATAATACCCACGCCAAAGTGAGTCATATTACCAACTCACGCTAACACATTTCAAAAAACTGATTCAGTACGACACAATTGCTAAATAGTTGAAACGAGGGCACCATACATAAAGTATAGTACCCATGCAAGAAATACAATATATTTTACAATGCCTTAGCCCAGCTCTTGATAAAACAACCCTAAATCAGCTAACAACAATTGTTTTAGCAATGCTATCTATGACTGGTCGTGTCACGATGCTTGGTATCTCTCGATGGACTTTTGGTCTTAGTGGTAGTTATCGTACGGTACAACGTTTCTTTAGCACCAATATTTGCTGGCTATACCTCAACTGGTACTTATTTCGTAACCATGTTTATGACCCTGATGATACCTACTTACTAGCAGGTGATGAAGTAGTAATTACTAAATCAGGTAAAGAGACTTTTGGAATTGATAGATTCTTCAGTTCTCTTTTTAATCGTGTAGTGAGGAGTATTTGCTTCTTTAGTTTATCACTGGTTAGTGTTAAAGACCGCACTGCTTACCCAATACTTAATAAGCAAATTGTACGTACTGATCAAGAAGAAGGCAATGAACCAGAGCAAAAGGAGTCTCAAGACAAGAACAATACGGGGCAGGAAGAAGCTAAAAGAGAAACACAAGATAAATCACAAGATAACAGTAAGGGTAAGGCAAAAAAGAGCAAAAGCAATAATCATAAACAACAAAAGCAGAAAAATAAAAAGAAGGCAGGACGTCCAAAAGGTAGCAAAAATAAAGACAAAGTCAATGTGAAACTACCAGTACATCTAGTATTTATAAAAACGATGATAATGCTAGTTCTGAACATATTCTTACTAAGAATGGGTATTCAGTATTTATTACTAGATGGGGCCTTTGGCGATAACAACAGCTTACAAATGGCAAGAATGTGTGGACTGTTCTTAATTAGCAAATTAAGAGTTGACTCAGCATTGTACTTTCTCTATGAAGGGAAGCAAAATAAACGAGGAAGGAAACGCAAATATGGAGAAAAGATAGATTACAAGAAGATACCTAAGGAATATCTTGAGAGTAGCACAGTAGATCTAAAAAAGAAGATTCGTACAGATATCTATCAAATGACAATGTTACACAAGGAATTTGGACAGTCTTTGAATGTAGTAGTAATAGTTAAAACCAGTATAGTAACAGGAGAAAGTAAGCATGTAATCTTATTCAGCAGTGATCTGAACATATCATACGAAAAATTAATAGACTACTACAGTTTACGTTTCCAAATAGAATTTACCTTCAGAGACGCTAAGCAATATTGGGGATTAGAAGATTTTATGAACATAAAGGAACAGCAGATAAACAATGCAGCAAACCTAGCAATGTTTATGGTGCTATTCTCAAAAGTGCTGTTAAAAAAACTAAGGTCTCAGCATCCTAATTGGAGTGTTTTGGATCTTAAAGCACACTTTAGGTCGTTCAGGTACGTACTTGAAATATTAAAACTATTTCCCAGAAACCTTGATCCTATTTTAATTCGACAACTCCTGAACAATGTTCCCAATTTGGGAGCTATTCATGATTCATAAATAGCAAAGTGAATTGTTTTGGAGTTGCCTTTTTATAGAACTGGGCTCCTAATACCTCAGTTTTCAAATAAGTTTAACTTTCCATAAAGCGCTTCTGTTTTGTGATTGAGAATGTCATAGGTATTGAAAGCAAGGAGTCAATTGTTTATAGTTGAGGCAGCAAGCATCAAGAATACCATATAGAGCCTTTATCTAGGTATAGTGAAGAAATATTTTAAGTGACTGTGCTGTTAATTTGTTGTTTATCCTTTTAGCAGCTATCTTTGAGTCTCCAGCCACTTTATTAAAATGTGATTTGGCACACCAAAAGCTTTGTCAAGATTTTCTGCCCCCTTGAGGTGTCACTTTGTTTGATAAATGGGCCAGTTTTTTGCGCGATAAATGGGCCTATCGAAAACTGCCATACTATGTGCCTATGGAAACACCTCTACTTCTAAGGTATCTATAAAGGGTAGGTTTGGAAATATTAAGATGATCGCATATTTCAGTGATCGAGCTGTTCTTTTCTTTGTAAAGACTTTCTGCTAATCTTGCTTTATCTTTTGCCTGTTTTGAAAGACCCTTTGGTCGTCCACCTTTTCGACCCCTTAATCTAGCTGCTTCCAGTCCTGCCTTTGTTCTCTGGCTAATGATGTCTTTCTCAAACTCTGCCAGAGCTGCGAACAAATGAAAGGTGAGTTTTCCTGTTGGTGTAGTCGTATCAACATTATCTTGTAGGCTTTTGAAGTCTACACCTAACTCCTGAAATGTAAAGACTAGGGCAATTAAATCATGAAGACTTCTTCCTAAACGATCCAGCTTCCAGACAACAACAGTATCGCCTTCCCGAAGCTGGCTAATCATATTTTTGAGTTCGGTGCGCTCTACCCTTGCCCCATCAATATGTTCACTGTAAATCCGTTTGCAGCCCTCTTTTTTGAGAGCCTTTATTTGAAGATCAAGAAGTTGATCTTTAGTACTTACTCGTGCGTATCCAATTTTCATACTAAAAGTTAAATTAAAGGATGCTGTTATACTTTTATGTAACTTTGATTATTATAACCACTTCATATAACCGAACCCAAAGGGTTTTTAAAGTTGTAGGACGGGATTATTATTAGTTAAATAAAACGATCATTTTTTGTTACTTGACACTTATGAGTAAACAGCAAACAGAATCAGCACTTGAAAGATACAAAATCATTCTCCCTTATCTAGAAGGAAGAGTATCCCTTTTTGAAATTGCGAAACATCGTAATCTAGGCTTAAGCACTTTGAAAAGATGGGCTAAAGTCTATCGTGATAAAGGTTTAGCTGGATTAGATAGAAAACCACGTTCTGATAAAGATGCAAGGCACTCTTTAACCAAAGAACTGGAAGAGCTAATAGAAGCTCTGGTCTTAAGAAGAACCCCAATAACTCTTGCCTCCATTCATCGAAAGATCACTGAAATTGCTGAAAAGAAAAAACTTAAAGCACCATCGTACTATGTGGTCCGTGATGTGGTAAAAAACATTGATCCAGCCCTAATTAAATTGGCACAGGAAGGCACCAAAGCATACGATCAAACACACGAACTGGTATTTCGCAGAGAAGCTAGTGTGCCTAATGAACTTTGGCAAGCTGACCATACACTTTTAGATATCCTTCTGGTTGATGAAAAAGGTCAGTTGAGAAGACCTTGGTTAACCACAATCATAGATGACTACAGTAGAGCCATTTGCGGATACTATCTATCTTTTGAAACTCCTTGTGCCATTAATATAGCCTTGTCTTTGAAGCAGGCAATTTGGAGGAAAAGCAGCCCTAAGTGGCAGGTATGTGGCATTCCCAGCATACTCTATTCTGACAACGGCAAGGATTTTAAGTCCAAACACATTGAGCAGGTTGCTGCTGATCTAAAAATCCAGCTTAAGCATTCAACTCCAGATAAACCCCGAGGAAAAGGACGTATAGAAAGATTTTTTCAGACAGTTGACCAGTTATTACTAATGAATCTTCAAGGGTATTCACCACCTAATGCACCTAGTTCAGTAGGAACACTATCCCTAGAAGAATTCACATCCCTGTTTGAGAAATTCATTGTAGAGGAATACCATCAAAGGACACACAGTGGCATTGGCATGACTCCCTTGGAAAGGTGGACTGGTAATGGTTTTCTTCCACAGCTACCTGAATCCCTAGAGCAACTAGACGTGCTCTTGCTCACGGTTGCTCGTTCCAGAAAGGTTCACCGTGATGGTATCCATTTTCAGAATTTTCTGTATATTGAGCCAACACTAGCAGCTTATGTAGGTGAGGAAGTTACTATTCGCTATGACCCTAGAGACATAGCTGAGATCAGAATTTATTATAAAAGCTCATTTTTATGTCGTGCTGTATGTCAAGAACTTGCTGGTCAAACTATCACTTTAAAAGAGATTATTAAAGCCAGACAGAGGCGTAAACGTGAACTCAGAGAAACTATAGAGAAAAGAAAGTCTTTATTAGACACAATATTAGAAGTTCCCCGAGAAAGAACCAACCAAGCTGGCCAACCAAAAAGTGAAAGTGAAAATAAAACCCAGCCCCCAAGGCACAACCTTAAACTCTATGAAAATGATTGAGACATGTGGCAATGGCTGTATCTGAGTTCCTCATAACAAAGGAATATCGTAGATTTGAAGAGTTCTGTAATGCCTGTCATCGAGAGAAATATATTGGCATTTGTCATGGTACTCCTGGTGTAGGGAAGACGCTTTCTGCTAGCTATTACTCCAAACAAGATGGCTTTGAAAAGTTTTTCAATAAGAAAACCTCTGATAAAGACGTTGCTGAGATGAGCAGACAAGTTATATTTTCCCAATCCATATTCTACACTACTCCTGTTAGGAACACAGCAAGGCGAATAGAGAGGGATTTAGAAGCTTGTCGATTCGAACTATTTTCTTCTCTTCACAACGGGAAGAAGAAGGCATCAGGGGAAGAGTCGAGCGCAACGGAAGATCAGGGCATACTTGTAATCATTGATGAAGCGGATCGTTTACAGTTAAAGTCCTTTGAACAAGTGCGAGCTATATATGATGAAAGAGGTTGGGGCATCATTCTGATTGGGATGCCTGGACTGGAAAAACGTCTGACAAGATATCCTCAATTGTATTCGAGGATAGGTTTTGCTCATGAATATCGTCCAATAGGAAAAGAAGAGATGCTATTCATTTTGGAGCATCACTGGAGAAAGCTCGGGCTCGAATTACACAGAAAGGATTTTTCTGATACAGAAGCTGTAGCAGCCATAATTAGAATCACAAACGGGAATTTCAGGCTTGTCCATCGCCTTTTCAGTCAGATAAAACGCATCATGAATGTCAATAAGCTGAGTAGCATAACTAAAGAAGTTGTTGAAGCTGCTAAAGATTGTTTAGTGATTGGCAATGTATAGATAGGCTCATTTATCGCGCAAAATATAGGCCCATTTATCGCACAAAAATAGGCTCATTTATCAGACAAAGTGACACATGGGTATTAAACATAATTTCCCCTTACCTGTGTTTGTTTAACACGGTACATAGCTTGGTCAGCAATCTTGAGCAAGCCATCTGAATCTTGTCCATCTTGAGGATAAAGAGCCATTCCAATACTGACTTGAATGCTTAACTTGTGTCCTAAAGCATCAAACGGTTGAGATAAAATATCCATTAAGCGTTGCTTGGTCAGATTTGCTGTTTCTAAATCAGCTTCAATGACTAAGGCGATAAACTCATCACCGCCTAAACGGGCAACAATATCACCGTGCCTTAGGGTTTTTTTGAGGCAATCTGCAACATGTATCAGAACAGCGTCACCAACATCATGACCATAGGTATCATTAATCTTCTTAAATTTGTCTAGGTCAATGTAAAATATAGATAGGGGCCAGAATTCTTTTGATTTAGAGTCTAATAATCGCTCCATTTCTGCTTGTAAGTGCCGGCGGTTAGGAATTCCTGTTAGGTTATCCATAAAAGCAACCTGCTCGAGCTGTAATTTTTCTTCAGTTAATTGCTTGATGTTTAAGTGTGTTTTTATACGAGCTAAAAGCTCCTTTCTTTCAGCAGGTTTTATTAGATAATCATTTGCACCTGCCTCGAGAGAGATGACAACATCATCGCTTTGTGCTTTCGCAGTGAGCATTAAAATAGGTAACTCGTTAGCAGGATAGCGGTGTCTAAGTTGCTGGGTAAGTTCTATACCTGTCATATCTGGCATCATGACATCAATAATGGCTAGATCAGGTTTAAACCCTTTACGCATGAGCTCAAGGGCATCTTTAGCATGATTAGCTTGCGCGAGGGTATATCCTTGGGTACTAAGATAATTTACTAAGACTTGTAAATTGATGGGGTCATCATCTACGAGCAATAATTTACCTTCTGGGAAAGCCTCTTCGGATGTAATGGTGAGGGGTGCTTGGTTATTTCCTAGTTTGGTGGTAAAAGGAATTGGATCTAAATAAGTTGTGTCTATCTCAGCATCTTTTACAATAAGTTTTTCTGCTAAAGCTTTGTTAGGTTCTGCAAGTGGTAGGCTGACATAAAAGGTTGAACCTTGGCCTAGTTCAGACTCGAGCCAAATCTTTCCTTCATGTAATTCTACTAATTGCTTAGTGATACTTAATCCTAGACCTGTACCCTCATATTTGCGTTGGTTACTTGCTTCCCCTTGGGCAAACGAATCAAAAATAAGGTGTTGCTGGTCTTTGGCAATGCCAATACCCGTATCAGTAACAGCTAGTGTTACTGATGAACCTTTAACTTCAGCAGAAAGTGCGACCTCACCTGTTTCGGTGAATTTAATGGCATTACCAAGCAAATTATGTAGGACTTGCCTTAAGCGATTTTCATCAGCATAGACAGCAGGCAAGTGCTTAGGAATCTTATTGATAAGCTTGAGGTTTTTATTAGCGGTCAAAGGTTTTAATAGTGCTAGGATCAACTCAGCTAGTGTGTGAAGGTCTATAGCCTGACGTTCTAAACTGAGATCTTGATTTTGTAGCTTGGAAAAGTCAAGCAAATCATTCACCATACTAGCTAAGCGTCGTCCACTCGAGACAATAAGTTGAAGGTTTTTTTGTACAGTATCACTAATACTGCCAGCTGCTCCTGCTAAAAGTGAGTCAGCAATGCCAATGATGCCATTGAGAGGCGTTCTCAGTTCGTGAGAGGTGTTGGCTAGAAATTCATCTTTTAGCTTATCTAAACTTAATAAACGCTGTGATAATGCCTCAACTCGGTCAAAGGTTCTCGAGAATATAGAAGCAAGCATAATGGCTTGGGCAAGCATTAAGAGTAAAAATCCATAACCTGTAAGCTCAATTGACTCAATTAGATTGAGACTATGTAAGATGTCATTTAGACCAGTAAGGAGAAATAGTGCTGAGCCTATTAAAAACCATTTTGCCCCAGTTCGATGGCGCAAGATTGCTAAGATAGAATAATAAGCAACATATATGCCTGCAGGAAAGGAAGCATACTGATAAGCTCTTAGGATAATGCTAGAAGAAATAATTGTGGGCAAAAATAAAGTAACTATGAAGCAAAATATCCCACAAGAGATGAAACTATAAGCAAAGTAATTGGAAACTTCTTTAGGATAAAGAAGAAGTGAAAATATATAAAATGTAGGAACAATAAGAAAGAAGCTCATGTACTCTATTTTTAGTTGCCAAGGATAACTAAACCAAGGTAGGGCATCTACCATAAATTGATAGTTTCTAGGCATAATCCAAATTGCTAGCATTAGACAAAGAACACCAAAAGCAAGAGCAGGATAAATATGACGTCTTAAAGCAAAAATAACGAAATGGTAAATGCCTAAAATCAAGAAGCAGCCCATTAGAAAATAATTTTTAATGAGATCAAGGTAAAAAGGTTGTGTTATTGTAGAGGGCAAGCCTAGACTAAATGAAGACCTTAAACCACCTTGTCTGTAATGAAAATTGGCTACTTGTATAACTAGCTCGAGCTTATCTATATTGGCACTGATAAACACTGGTTTTTTAATAACTGAGGGCTTATAGCTTGATTGACTTGTGCCAACTTCGCCAGCTCGAGATATGAGCTGGCCGTTCAGCCACATGTTATAGGCTGAACGAATAGAAGGAATTTGTAAGGACAAAATTTGTTCTGTGGGATTTATGAATAAAGTTAGTTTATAGGTAGCATAACCAGAAGGCCCAAGTATTTCATTTTCAAAGGCATGGTTGTTCCATGCGTTAGGGACATCAAGATAGCTAGGGGCCTCAGGAATATCATCAGGTTAAAGTAGCTCTTGCCAAAAAAACTCCCATTCACCATCAAGCTTTAAAGCACCATCACGATCAAAGTCCCAACTTGTTAGGTCTAAGATTCCGGTTACTGCTTTTGGAGGTTCTTGAGCTGAAGCCAAGCCATGAGTATAAAGCAAGCAAAATATAAGCCAATAGAACCATGATTTTTTCAATTTGAAGGGGATTATTGCAAACACAGTCTTATAATCACAATTAGGTGAGTCTATAGAATCATAACACTCTATTTGCTTTAATCAAGATTTTAGGCTCCAAGTAGAAACAAGCACTGAATTTTAATGCGACAGGCGGTGTTCATTGATATTTTACACTACCTGAACTCCACCATAAACTCACAGAAAGCTCGAGCATCAATTTAATGGTTGCCTTGAGGAGGTTCTTTCATATAAAACAAATGCCTCAATGACTAATGTCAAGTTGTAAGGCAACTATCAATGCCTGATCTAACATTTGTAGATTGACATCATCAAGCCTACCTATATAATTCGTTAACACCTGTTTAGGTAAGCTCACCAAGTCATCGCAATATATACTCGAGTCATGTTTTAAACCCTCATCAACACCAACTTCAATCTGTGTACTGAGGCCATCATACCTTGAGTAAACAGGTGCACAAATAACTGTGGAATGATTTGAGTTTATAAGCACCTGACGGCTCACCACCACATAAACTCGATACGCTCTAGGGTCATTATCTGGTGTCCTTGGACGCTTAACACGATAAAGCTCGCCCCGTTTCAAGGTTGTTCCACACCCAAATCATCAAAAACATCTGTGACAAAAGCGAGATTACTGTTTGCTTCAACATTCAATTCAGACCCCACTGCAGCCAAAATACGCGCATCAGCAGCATCACGCTTTGCACGCTCACGCTGTACGATGAGTTGTCTTATTGCTTCCGAAAAAAGTGCACTTCGCGACTCCGACTCAAAACGCACTTTCTCAATTTGCTCAACAAGTTTTGACTCCAGTGTAATGCTTGTTTTAATTTTCATACCTAAAATTATACCAAAAAACTACCGAAGGGGAGTTTATTAATATGTTCTTCTATTTGAGACAGGGTATGTAAGGTCATGATTTTCTCCTCTTGTCAAACTATAATACAAATTTAGCATATCAAAATCGTAGAAAAATACCCCTCAAGCATGTAGCTAATGATTGCACTGCTCGAGCATTCAAATCAAACTCAAGCAATAGCTGCCTCACAAGGGCTCGAGTACCCTTCCTAGCCAACCCCAATGTAGCAACTAAGCTCGAGCCCTTGTTTGATTGAGCGAATGTAAAAGCTCGAGCAAAAAACACCTTAGTCAAATAATTAGGGTTGCTGAAGGACACTCGAGCACTTTAAGATTTACCTTACTTACTTTTAGCAGTACAATAAGCCCAATTATCATGATTGACCATGACAGACTTTTTAAAGAGTTGCTTTCTACCTTCTTTCTTGACTTTGTTGAGCTATTTCTACCTGAAGTTTTGCCTTATCTAGACACAAGCTCTTTGAACTTCCTTGATAAGGAGGTGTTTACTGATGTTACTGCTGGTAAGCGTTACGAAACTGACCTTATTGTTGAAGCAAAATTTCTTGAGCAACAAACGTGTTTTCTAATACATGTTGAACATCAATCTGAAACAGAAAAAGATTTTAGCAAACGTATGTTTCGCTATTTTGCTAGGCTTTATGAAAAGTACGATCTGCCCATTTACCCCGTGGTACTCTATTCTCAAGATTCACCCAAGCGTCCTGAACCTGACAATCATAAAATTAGCTTTCCTGATAGGTTAGTGCTAGATTTTCGCTACAGGGTCATCCAACTGAACAGGTTAAACTGGCGAGATTTTGTAAATAGGCCCAATCCTGTAGCTAGCGCCTTGATGGCAAAGATGGGCATAGCTAAGCAAGAACGTGCTAAAGTAAAAGTCGAGTGTTTGCGTCTTTTAGCTACTTTGAAGCTAGACCCTGCACGAATGCAACTAATATCTGGATTTATAGACACCTATCTGAGTTTGAATGAAGAAGAAGAGAAGCATTTTCAAGAAGAGCTTACGGAACTAAAGCCAAAACAACAGGAGGATGTAATGGAAATTGTAACTAGTTGGATGGAAAAAGGATTAGAACAAGGAATCCATCAAGGAATGCATCAGGGGCAAGCAACTATGGTAATAGGACAACTTACCCACAAGTTAGGAGGAGTAAATGATGAGCAAAAAGCATTGATTGAGAGCTTGAGTGTGGATCAGCTTGATGCTTTAGGTAAAGCTCTGTTGGATTTTAACGTTGTTGAGGATTTGGTGGCTTGGCTCGAGCACGCAAGCCAAACTTAAATCACATTTACTTTACGAGGGCTCAAGCACCCTTTTCTCAATCCCAAAAGCAATAAAACCCCCAAGCCACTTCACCATAAAACTTACAGAAAGCTCGTGCATCTATTTAGTTGAACTAATGCAAAGAGCTCGAGCAAAGCAGCCTCAGCAAATATATAGGGTATTGGGGTATTCGATCTACACATAAAACTATGTGCTAAAATGTAGGGACTTGACTTATCCTACTTACAAAACGATAAGGAGCCTCAAAATGTCAACAGCAAGCTTAACTCTAGAAAAATCCCCTTCCCCTAAATACTTAGATAATCAACACTCTTATAGAGGCTGGGTAGAAGATGGCATATGTTACCCTGAAAGTGATGGACAACCAGTGGCCGAAAATGATATCCACTTTTATTGGATTACCTACATAAACCAAAGTCTACAAACTGCTTTTGCTGATAGAGATGATGTTTACATAGCTAGTGACTTGCTTTGGTATCCTGTTAAGGGTAAGCCAAATGTGAGATTAGCTCCAGACGCTTTGGTAGTTTTTGATCGGTCTAAAGGTTATAAAGCTTCTTATTTGCAATGGCGCAATGATAATATACCGCCACAAGTTGTTTTTGAGGTGCTTTCACCGGGAAATACTGATAAGGAAATGGTAAAGAAGCTCAACTTTTATGAGGAACATGGGGTTAAGGAGTATTATCTGTATACCCCTGACTATACAGAACTCACAGATATTGAAGAGCACAAAAAAAGCAGGTTCAGTAAACCAAGGTTAGATGTGTGGACATTTGTAGAGGGAAACCGCAAACACAAACCTAATGTTACTAACTGGAAAAGTTCTTTACTAGGCATGGCTTTTACTGTTGATGAGAAAGGTCTACTTATTTTTAACAAAGAGGGTAAGGTCATAGGGGATTACTCTACCACTTTAGCAAGGGCAAATGTTGCTGAAAAGCAATTACAAGAGGAAAGGGAATTAAACCAGCAGGAAAGGGAGTTAAGGGAGGCTGCAGAGCATGAATTACAACGTTTAAAAGAACGTTTGCGAGAGAAGGGTATTTCAGGTGAGTGAGGTTATTTTGCTGGGCTCAAGTTACTCCACTATCAGCTGGCAGGAAGAAGCTCGAGCATCCTTTTGCCTACCCCAAATGCAGCAACAACTTGGCCACTTCACCATAAACTTACAAAAAGCTCGAGCACACACCACTTCACAAATTGAGCTTAGGCCCTCAACCATTTTAAGTACTAGCTCGAGCATCTACTTGATCATCGTTTGTGAGCGCTTGCACAACCTTTATCAAAATCACAATTACCTTAAAAATCCCACACAGACTTATTGAAGGATAAACTTTGTGCAACCTCCTCAGGCCATTTATTCTCAGGGAAAATTAGTGTATTTTCAGAAGAGTTTTTGGCTTTCGCCTCTAAAGCTTTGATTGCTGCTTGTAAAGCATGATCAGTAGTCCGCAATCGTGATAAAGGATTCTCAATAAGATGCCTATAGCTAAAATTTGTAGTAATAATAATTCGTTCTACACACAAATTTGGTGAGCGATTAGAGTCTATTTTAGATCAACTCTTCAGTTTTTTCTCCATTTTGCGGAGTACTGATGATAAACTATCGCTTTAGGAGCATAAATAATTTTCATACCCAAAATATGCCTAACATATTCGCACATAATACGATCAGGACGATAGTGCCTATCTTTCTCTGCATCAAGGCCACCACATTTTTCCCATACATTACGCTTAATGTAAGCACAAAAAAATGGAGTAAAGTTTAACTCTACTGTTTCTCCATTATGGAATAGGGAAAGAGGTTCAACATTATCATGGTGTGCTGAAAGCGTGACATCACAAGCCATAGCATTATCTGCGTAGGGAACGTGAGTATTGATGGTAGGGCTACCTTTCTCAAGAATTTGTTGTGGTATGCTAATTGCAATTGATTCATGACTATGGGCTACTGCCTGAAGGTTTTCCAAAGCACCTTTTATAAGCACAGCATCATTGTTAAGTAATAAAATATCATTATCATTGGTGGAAACCACTACCTCTGGTAGTGGTCTAGTAAAAAGTTCTACTAGTTAAGCAATGATGTATTTCCCTAGAAGGTTAAAGAAAGGGAAATACATGCCCAAGAATAGCAGATACAAAAAGTTGTCACACTCAATTTACAGTTGTGAGTATCACGTAGTTTTTTGTCCAAAGTATCGTTTTAGAGTGCTGAAGGATGGAGTAGAGGAATCCTTGAAGCAGATAATATACAAGTTGTGTAGAGAAAAAGATAGAGTAGAGGTGTTAGAACTGAACATAAGAAAGGATCATGTACACATGTTGGTATCAATCCCACCAAAATATTCTGTGTCAGGGATAATGGGCTTTATCAAGGGAAAGTCAGCAATAAACATGCTAAAGATGTATGGAAGGAAGTTAAGAGGATATCCGCAAAAGAGCTTATGGAGTAGAGGATATTGTGTAAGCACAGTAGGGTTAGATGAACAAAAGATAAGGAAGTATATACGTTGGCAAGAGCAGAAGGAAAGAGCATTAGAGGCACAACAGAGGAGCCTATTTGAGTAGTATCGGGCACTAGCATCCGATACCCCTTCTAGGGGTTGACAAAACAAGCCACCACCTCTGGTGGTGGTTTTATGACTTGACTATACCAACCACGTCTTCGAACTCGAGCACTTCATAAATAAGCATTAAACCGCAAATAATGTCACCAATGGCCTTTATTGCGAACTATAGACAATGCCAGCACGTACTTCACCAGAAGCAGATAATTGCAGAAAATCGTCATCTTGGGTGAAAATTACTCGCTTATTTTCAAGTGCAAATGCTAGCTGATCTTCATCACTTGCACCTAACATTTTTGCTTCAGGAGCACTGAGGATATCTATTTTTCGTTGCTGTAGACCATTAATGATTGCTCGAGAAATATTTTCATTGGTATAGTGGTGAATTTCACTCATGGCGTTTCAAGAATAGCTTTTGCTCTAATACCAAATTATTTTTCTCCGATCGTCTGTTTGGCGGAACGAATGTAAAAAGCTCGAGCCACTTGATAAGTAAGTAGACACAAGCTCAATGACCTTCATGGTAGTACCTTTAATAAGAGCGATATTTGCTTCGTTTAAGGCAATATGCTCGTAGTTTGTTGTTAATAACGTCATGCATAGAGTATAGCATATGCTTTTCCTAGGCGAGGGGCGTACATTAGTCGGATAATTATGTGTAACGTTTTTGCCCTTAGTACCCACAAATACAGTAACAACAAGTGGGAGTTGATTAATAGCATCAATAGATAGAACTAGTACTGGACGCTTTCCTGACTGTTCTTTGCCCTGCACAGGATTAAGGTTTACGAAGTAAATTTCACCGCGTTTAATTGCCATCACAGAGTTTCTAAACCATCTAACTCAGTCACTAAAAACTCCTTTTCAATTTTGTGTAATTCGCTTTGAATTTCTGGATCAGTAGCAATTACAGAAAGTTGATCATTAGGAATACTTTGCTTTAGCACATGTTCTCTAACCCGCTGTGCTAAACGCTTATAGGGAGTTTATTAATATGCTCCTCTATTTGAGACAAGTTAAGTAAGGTCATGATTTTCTCCTCTCGTCAAACTATAATATAAATTTAGCATACCAAAATCGTAGAAGAATATCCCTAGAGCATGTAGCTAATGATTGTACTGCTCAAGCATTTATTTAAGGATTGTTTTGTGAGGACTCGAGCACAAAAACCAAACTTAAGTGCCTCACAAAGACTCGAGTATTCAACTATTTGGGGTTATTGGGCTTTGGTCCACTCCACCATGGATTTACAGAAGGCTCGAGCAAAAATCCTTGTTAAATAGTTTAGGGTTGTTTGAGATGCTCGAGCACACAGATCAAGCTTAAGCAAAGGTGCTAGCCTCGTATCTGGTACGTATTGCTGATGAAAACATGCTCGAGCCCAATTGGGCCTAAGTAATTTCCCAAGGGTTAAGTGTTTTCACGACTAATGTATGAACATCTTTTATATTGCGAGTAACCAAAATTAAGTTATGTGTTATAGCTGTAGCTGCAAGTAACGAATCAGGATAGCTAACGGGTTTTCCCCTATTAAACGCTTCTCCTGTAATAATCCCCCAAGTTTTCATAACTTTTCGATCTAGTGACAAAATACGCCCTTCAAATTGAGGTAATAGTTCTTGCTCAAACCAATTAGCTAGTTTTTGAGCACGTACTGGTTGAGGAGAACGAGTAATGCCTTGTTGTATTTCACCTAGTGTAAGGGTTGATAAATAAGTATTTATACCTTTTTGCTTAGCAAACCATGTCATTACATTCACATTTGGTTTAGGTTTAATAGCTTCTGAAACAACATTGGTATCTAATAAGTACATTTAACCAAACGTAGTAGGTATAACCAAATTATTGGTTCTATCTAAAGGCAATTCTTCTTCATCTAATTTAGGAGCTGTCTTAAACATATCTTTTAGGCTTTTATTACCTGCTTGCAAATGTGCGTAATCTTTATAAGCAATAACCACTACTGCTTTTTTTCCATGGCGCTTAACAACCTGAGGTGCTCCAGCTAAAGCATTATTAACCAACTCTGAAAATCGGGCTTTTGCATCTTGCAGGTTCCAATTTTGATGCATAAATATCTCCTAACTAGTTTAAACTAGTCTAAATTTATCATAATTCTTTGAGAATATCAAACCATCCTTCAAGATATATAAAGAAGCCACATTGATTGAGAGCTTGAGCATGGATTAACTTGATGCTTTGGGTAAAGCTTTGTTGGATTTTAGTGTTGTTGAGGGTTTAGTGGCTTGGCTCGAGCACAAAAACCAAACTTAAGTGTTTCAAAAGAGCTCGAGCACGCACCCCAAACTTAGGTGCTTCACAAGGGCTCGGATGCTGTTACTTACCCTATGACTAAATGCAATGCAGAACGAAGTGCCTTAGTGTCATTTTCTTGCAACGCACCTAGCTAACTTCATAGTACTCAACATCATCAGCATTATCCCAAACAGCAGCAAACGACACCTCAGATGCTTTCATGGCAAATTTAGTAAGCTGCCTATCTTGCCAACGATGACTTAAAAAATCAATAAAGTCTTCAACTTCGACAAGCTTTTCTTTGGGAAGCTTGTGAAGTTTATCTATAAGTCTATGTTCTTGAGATATAGAGTCCATGAATATAGTTTAGCAGATAGTTCTGTTTAGTTGAATGAATACAAAAAGCTTGAGCAAAACACTTCCACCAAATAATTAAGGCTGCTAGGGGTTACTTGAGCATATAATCACGCTTCACATCACAGGTTACCTTAATTGCTTTGTTGGATTTTAGCATTTGATTGCTTGGCTTGAGCACGCAAATCAAACTTAAATAATAGTTGCTTTATGAGGGCTCGAGCACAAATGGAGAGAACTTCTTATGACTCAAGCTGATTAGCTTTTCTAACTCGAGCACTCAAACCAAACTTGAGTTGCTTTAAGAGAGCTCGAGCACCCTTTTCTCAATCCCAAATGTAGCAAAAAACCTGAGCCACTCCACCATAAACTTACAGAAAGCTCGAGTATATATTTGGTTGAATGCAGAAAGCTCGAGCAAAAAACACCTTAGTCAAATAATTAGGGTTGCTGAAGGACACTCGAGCATTTTAAGATTTACCTTACTTAATTTTAGCAGTACAATAAACCTAATTATCATGATTGACCATGACCGACTTTTTAAAGAGTTGCTTTCTACCTTCTTTCTTGACTTTGTTGAATTATTTTTACCTGAAGTGTTGTCTTATCTAGACACAAGCTCTTTGAATTTCCTTGATAAGGAGGTGTTTACTGATGTCACTGCTGGTAAACGTTATGAAACCGACCTTATTGTTGAAGCAAAATTTCTGGGTCAGAAAACGTGCTTTTTAATACACGTTGAGCACCAGTCTGAAACAGAAAAGTGGTTTAGCAAACGTATGTTTCGCTATTTTGCTAGGCTTTACGAAAAGCATGACCTTCCCATTTACCCTGAGCTTACCCCCAAAATTTAGACAAAAAACCCCGGCGAAATTAAGGTCCATTAAAGATGTAAAATATCTAGAATATGGAGATATAAATGAGCCAGACAAAAGGAATAAGAAAAACATATAAGAAAGAATTCAAAGCTAAAGTTGCAGCAGCAGCCATAGCTGGGGAGAAAAATCTTGCAGAATTAGCAAGTCAATATGGTGTACACACCACTCAAATTAAAGAATGGAAAAAAGCTGGATCAGAGGCATTGAATGAAAGATTTTCACTACTAAGAGGCAGAAAAGCAAGACTACAAGAACGTAGAGAGGCTGCACTATACGAACAGATCGGTAAGTTGAAAATGGAATTAGATTTTTTGTCCAAAGGGCTCAAAAACTGAGCCAAGAGGAACGTATGTTGATAGTTGACCCAAAGCACCCTCAATTGAGCATTACTAAACAATGTGAGTTACTGAACCTGAATCGTAGTAGTTATTACTATCGACCTACAGGAATCAGTGATCTCAATGAAAAGTTGATGCAAAGGATAGATGAGTTATATACAGATCATCCTTTTCTAGGCTATCGTAAGATAACAGCAATGCTCAATGGAGAAAGCTATAAAGTCAATCACAAAAGAGTATATCGTTTGATGTGCCTGATGGGTTTGCAAGCAATTTATGCCAAGCCCAAATTAAGTAAACCAAAGGAAGGACACAAAATTTACCCATACCTTCTGAAAAACAAAATCATAAACAAACCAAATCAGGTATGGGCTAGTGATATCACCTATATACGTTTACAAGGAGGGTATTGCTATCTGGTAGTAGTAATGGATTGGTATAGCCGTTATGTAGTCTCATGGGAAGTTTCAAGTAACATGAAAGCAACGTTCTGTATAGAAGCATTAGAAGAGGCATTGGAAGGAGAGAAGCCAGAGATATTCAATACAGATCAAGGTAGTCAGTACACGAGTTATGAGTTTACAGATATATTGAAGGCAAATGAAATAGCAATCAGCATGGATGGAAGAGGTTCATACATGGATAATATATTTACAGAAAGGTTGTGGAGAACTGTAAAATATGAAGAGGTATACCTTAAGGAGTACAAAAATATTGAGCAAGGAAGGGAAGAAATAGGAAAGTACTTGCAATTTTATAATAGTGAACGTCCACATCAATCATTGCAGTACAAAACACCTGAGTTAGTTTACAGAAAGGAAAAACTAAGCCAATAACAACAGAGCAAACTGTTATCGAGCTTACAAACAATGTAATCTCAGTTTGTTATTATTTTAGTAGGTCTTAATTAACCTTAATTTTTTGTCCGATCAATTGGGTTCACCTCACCCTGTTGTGCTTTACTCTCAAGATTCGCCAAAACGCTCTGAGCCTGATAATCATAAAATAAGCTTTCCTGATAGGTTAGTACTGGATTTTCGCTATCGGGTGATTCAATTAAATAGGTTGAATTGGCGAGATTTTGTAAACAAGCCTAACCCGATAGCAAGTGCTTTGATGGCAAAGATGGGAATAACTAAACAAGAACGTGCTAAAGTAAAACTAGAGTGTTTACGGCTTCTAGCTACTTTGAAACTAGACCCCGCACGAATGCAACTAATATCTGGATTTATAGACACATATTTGCGTTTAGATGAAGAGGAAGAGAAAGATTTTCAAGAACAGCTCACAGAGCTAAAACCAAAACAACAGGAGGATGTAATGGAAATTGTAACTAGTTGGATGGAACAAGGATTAGAGCAAGGGTTAGAGCAAGGATTACATAGGGGGCAGGCAACTATGGTGATTAGTTTACTTACTCATAAATTAGGAGAAGTAAATGATGAACAAAAAGCATTTATTGAGAGCTTGAGTGTGGATCAGCTTGATGCTTTAGGTAAAGCTCTGTTAGAGTTTAACGTTGTTGAGGATTTGACAGCTTGGCTCGAGCACGCAAGCCAAACTTAAGCTGCTTTAAGAAAGCTCGAGCACCCTTTTCCCAATTCCCAAATGCAGCAAAAACTTGAGCCACTCCACCATAAACTTACAGAAAGCTCGAGCATCTATTTAGTTGAACTAATGCGAAGAGCTCGAGCAAAACACCCTCAGCAAATATATAGGGTATTGGGGTATTTGATCTACACATAAAACTATGTGCTAAAATGTAGGGACTTGACTTATCCTACTTACAAAACGATAAGGAGCCTCAAAATGTCAACTTTTTAACAAAGAGGGTAAGGTCATAGGGGATTACTCTACTACTTTAGCAAGGGCAGATGTTGCTGAAAAGCAATTACAAGAGGAAAGGGAATTAAACCAGCAGGAAAGGGAGTTAAGGGAGGCTGCAGAGCATGAATTACAACGTTTAAAAGAGCGTTTGCGAGAGATGGGTGTTTCAGATGAATGAAGTTGCTTTGTGAGGGCTCGAGCAGCTATTTCAGGAAAAGCTTAAAGAGCTAGAACCAAACCAACAGGAGGATGTAATGGTGTGCTCGAGCTAAAACAAAAAACTATGTGCTAAAATGCAATTACTTGATCTATTCTACTTGCACGACAATAAGGAGTCTCAAAATGTCAACAACAAGTTCAATCCTAGAAAAAACCCCTTCCCCTAAGTGCTTAGACAACGAATACTCTTATGAAGGTTGGGTAGAAGATGGCATATGTTACCCTGATAGCGATGGAGAGCCTGTGGCTGAAAACAAAATTCACTTTTACTGGATTACCTACATAAATCAAAGTCTTGAAACAGCTTTTGCTGATAGGGATGATGTCTTCATCGCCAGTGATTTACTTTGGTATCCTGTAAAGGGTAACCCCAGAAAAAGGATAGCCCCAGATGCTCTGGTAGTTTTTGGTAGGTCCAATAGCGATAAAGCTGCCTATTTGCAATGGCAGAATGATGATATGCCACCACAAGTTGTTTTTGAAGTGCTTTCACCGGGAAACACTGATAAGGAAATGATTAGCAAACTTAAATTCTATGAAGAGCATGGGGTAAAAGAGTATTATCTGTATACCCCTGATTATACAGAACTGACAGATATCGAAGAGTACAAAAAGAGTAAGTTTAATAATAATAAGCCAAAGTTAGATGTATGGCAATTTATAGGGGGACAGAGTGTGCATAAACCTAATGTTTCTAACTGGAAGAGCCCTTTGCTAGGCATGTCTTTTGATGTTGGTGAAGAGGGATTACTTATTTTTGACAAAGAGGGTAAGGTTATAGGGGATTATTATACTACCTTGGCAAGAGCAGATGTTGCTGAAGAAAGAGCAAATGTTGCTGAAAAGCAATTACAAGAGGAAAGGGAATTAAACCAGCAGGAAAGGGAGTTAAGGGAGGCTGCAGAGCATGAATTACAACGTTTAAAAGAACGTTTGCGAGAGAAGGGTATTTCAGGTGAGTGAGGTTATTTTGCTGGGCTCAAGTTACTCCACTATCAGCTGGCAGGAAGAAGCTCGAGCATCCTTTTGCCTACCCCAAATGCAGCAACAACTTGAGCCACTTCACCATAAACTTACAAAAAGCTCGAGCACACACCACTTCACAAATTGAGCTTAGGCCCTCAACCATTTTAAGTACTAGCTCGAGCATCTACTTGATCATCGTTTGTGAGCGCTTGCACAACCTTTATCAAAATCACAATTACCTTAAAAATCCCACACAGACTTATTGAAGGATAAACTTTGTGCAACCTCCTCAGGCCATTTATTCTCAGGGAAAATTAGTGTATTTTCAGAAGAGTTTTTGGCTTTCGCCTCTAAAGCTTTGATTGCTGCTTGTAAAGCATGATCAGTAGTCCGCAATCGTGATAAAGGATTCTCAATAAGATGCCTATAGCTAAAATTTGTAGTAATAATAATTCGTTCTACACACAAATTTGGTGAGCGATTAGAGTCTATTTTAGATCAACTCTTCAGTTTTTTCTCCATTTTGCGGAGTACTGATGATAAACTATCGCTTTAGGAGCATAAATAATTTTCATACCCAAAATATGCCTAACATATTCGCACATAATACGATCAGGACGATAATGCTTACCTTTCTCTGCATCAAGACCACCACATTTTTCCCATACATCACGCTTAATGTAAGCACAAAAAAATGGAGCAAAGTTTAACTCTACTGATTCTCCATTATGGAATAGGGAAAGAGGTTCAACATTATCATGGTGTGCTGAAAGCGTGACATCACAAGATATAGCATTATCTGCATAGGGCACGTGAGGGTTGATGGTGGGACTACCTTTCTCAAGAACTTGCTGAGGTACACTAATTGCAATTGATGAATAGCTATGGGCTACTGCCTGAAGATTTTCCAAGGCCCCCTTTAGAAGCACAGCATCATTATTAAGTAATAAAATGTCATTATCTATCTCAGAAGCAGTGATGCCCTGATTTACCGCATAAGAAAATCCATAGCTATAAGTATTGTATATTACTTTTATTCCGTTTGCTTCTAGTTCTCTGAGGTAGTTTACTGTTTCTACACTAGAAGCATTATCAACTATGATAATTTCGACTAAAGGGTGATTTATATAATCTTGTAAGCTATCAATACATGATTTCAGATTTTCAATGGCTTCATAGCCGGGTATAATAATTGTGACCTTCTTGTTCAGTGTATCTTTTGGTCTATTTTTTTGTTGAAAGGTTGCTATTTTAGCCTTAAGTGTTCTAATAGCTAGTCCAACATTTTCTGTTTTTGTAATTGTTTTCTGCGCTGCATCATAAAAATAATTCGACTCTAAAACAGGCACGGAATATATTTTTCCATATTGAGAAATGCGCCAAATTAGATCCCAATCTACAAGGCGCTTCATTGTTTCATCAAATCCTCCCACAATATCTAAAATCTTTTTTGTATGAACAAAGCAATTCAAGTCTATGTAGTTATGATTAGCTAGAAGAGAAGGGTTATAGCAGCCAAAGCGTACAGCAGATGGATGGGGATTATTGCCCCTATAAAGGTATTGTCCACAATAAGCGGCATTTGCATCTGGCAACATTTGGAATGCTCCAACCATGCATAATAAGAAGTTCTTGAGCCATGTGTTATCTGAATCTAAATACGCAATTAGATCACCTTGCGCCATTGCCAATCCTTGATTCCTTGCTGCTGAAACACCTACCTTTTGACTATTATCAATTAAGGAAACTCTCTTATCTGTAAAAGAGCGCACAACTTCAATTGTCTTATCGTCACTAAAGTCATCAATGACAATAAGTTCAAATTTCTCATAGGTTTGTGAAAGTACAGAGGTGATAGCTTGACTGATTAGGTTTTCCCTATTATGCACTGGCATTACGATTGACACAAGTGGTGGCTTGTCAGCTTCAACAGCCTTAGATCTTAACCATCTAGACACATTGTCCATGAAAGCAAAGTTCCTTTTATCTTTTTCTGCAAAAGGAGCTTTAGTTAATGGAGAAAGCAAAGAAGATTTTAAATATTGGCTAAAGTTATTATAAAATTGACCTGATTGAGTAACAGAAGGTTTTATGGGAGTTGCAATATGCCCCTTTTTTTGACCGTGTTTTATATAGTGGATAAGAGGATTGATTCCAGATTTTTTTACATCTGGATAGCGTTGCATGTAAGCAGTGGTGCTGAAGTTAGGACTTGGATCACGACCTAAAGTAGCACCATAACGAATATAGTGTTCTACAGGCCCAAATTCTAATTTAGCTACATCGGGATATTGTAATAGGTACCACTGCTCATTAAAAAGCCCTGAATCCTCTACTAGCCTTATATTCTCAGAAGATATCAAAAGCATCTCCTAAAATCATTACTTCACTTGCTCCAAAATATAACTGACTATTGAGTGAACTACCTTCTTTCTAGTTCTTGTAACAAGTGTAAGGTCTTTAAATAGGGGATTACAAGTTATGATCCCATCATATAGCATGTCTAGTTGTGTTTGTTCGTCAAGTGTATTGATTGTATTCACCAAATGTTCAAAACTTCTCTCTTTAACCATGTTAAAAAATGTGCCTTTATTAAAGTATTTAAACACATCATGGTCATCATTTGCATAGTAAATAGGTATACTCCCAGATGCAAAAGCATCAAATATCTTTTCTGTAACATAATTTTTTTGTAAAGTATTTTCTATAGCTAACATAAATCCGAATTGTGACTCGAGCGCTGTCAATTTCTGCAGATGAAAATCTACTGCTTGTTGTCGTGTAGGCTGTGGGAAATATTTTTCCCCTGCCCAACCTTGACCCACCACATGAAACATTCCCAAATGCCTCAAATATTGTGCTAGTCTTACCCTATATCCACCTAAGCCAATTAAATTCCCATGGCTATTAATAACCTCAGGCCTGCTGTAATTATTCATAAACTCGAGTAAACCAACACCAAGCTTTTTATGGTGGGGTAACTGTTTTACTTCAAGGCGACTATTAAAAAAAAGCAGATAATATTTAAAAAATTTATCATCAGTTGTAAGGAAGTATGGGAAGTCTAAATTTTTATAAGGAGAATTTACAAAATGGGAAATTTGATTAACTCGAATTGCAGTTCCATTAATTACTAAATTATAAAATTTTTTTGTGTGGTCTTCATAGTTCCATACTGTATCCCAAAGCGGTTCTTCAGAAATAAGCCAGACAGAATGCTCTGTTAAACTTGATAATTGATCAGGATTAGCAGTGAAGAACTCTTTTATCTCAAAGCTCATTGCAAAAACTAGAATATCTGCTTCTGAAGATGTCACATAATCAAAGAATTTTTCAAATAGTCTCCTATAAGGTTCGTATGCTAAAGGAGTTCTATTACTCCTAGGTCCAACAAGGGCAACCTTTAATTTCATCTCGAGCTTTCATAAATAGCTATAGTTTTTTGAGCCCAATCAATTATAGGGCTTATAAAAGTATCATTTCCATAAAGACGCCAAAGTTGTCTACAACCATCTTGCATTGCAAAAATACGATTCTCGTCATCTCTAAGACGTTTTAAGATATCAGGCAAATTAAGAATTTTTTCTTTTTCCATCGGGATAAAAACACAACTATTTTCCCAAAGTACTCTATTACCCGGCAAGCATAAATCATCTGAAATTATTACAGGAATCGCACCAACAGACAAAGATTCCCAAATATGAATATTATTTGCGCCGAAAAAGGTAGGACATAAACTAAAGAGGCTGTTCTGCAAAACATTACAATAGTCCTCACATTGCTTAGCTATAAATGCACCTCCAATCCCAGCCAGCTCATAAATCCAATTAAGCCCTTCAAACTTATCTGAGCCAACAAATGAAAAGAAGTATTTCTTTTTCAAAGCATGACTTTGGCAAATAAAGTCGAAATTTAAGCTGTAGTTTGCACAACGATCAGAATATAAGGGAAAGGGGTGAATTTTTATGTCAGAGACTATGGATTTGCCTTTTGTCGCATTACTCCAAAAAACATCTGAAATTCCTAGCAATTTAAAATAATCTATTATTGAAAGGCAGTTAACGTCTTGGCAAACAGTTATTGCGCTATTTGTGGGGAATTGGAGATTTCTTACTAGGTTTTCTGCTTGTGAACTCGAATTTCCAAGGGTATCTATTAATATTGACCAAGGGTAAGCTACGTAGGTAATTGCTGGATGATTGGGTAATAAGTTCTGTACCCTGTTCAAAACATGTTTTTCTGTATTGCTAATATTAGACCAATACTCACCATAAACCAGAATGTTGTTTTCATAATTCCAACTCATCGAAAAACCTAATGCAGCAACCCAAGCTGCCACTAAACTAAATATACTTACTTACAAAGCATAAGCACTATTTGCAGGTATATTTGTCAGAATATGTTTATCACCTGTTGCCAAAAGTAATTCTGCAAGGTATGCACCATCTTGACCGGTTATTCCTGTTATTAGGGCTTTTTTCATGTATTAATTATCCTACCCCATTTTAGCTCATGCTTCCTGTTAGTAACCATAAGGATTTTTTACTTGCCAGCGCCAAGAATCTCTCAGCATTTCATCAAGTCCCCGTTTTGCTTTCCACCCTAAATCCGTTTCTGCTTTTGTTGGATCTGCCCAACACTCTGCAACATCTCCTTCTCTTCGTGCAGCAAATTCATAAGGAATAGTTTTCCCTGTAACTTTTTCAAATGTATTTATAACATCCAATACTGAATAACCTTGACCAGTTCCCAAATTCCAAACATGAACACCTTTCTTTGAAGCAATTACACTAAGTGCCTTTAGGTGTCCTGAAGCCAAATCCATCACATGAATATAGTCTCTTACTCCAGTGCCATCTTTTGTTGGATAATCATTACCAAAAATAGTTAATTTTTTTAACTTTCCACCCGCTACTTGTGTAATATAGGGTACTAAATTATTTGGTATACCTCGAGGGTCTTCACCAATAAGACCACTTTTATGAGCACCAACAGGATTAAAGTACCGCAATAACGCTATTGACCAACGATCATCTGATTTTGCTAGATCTTCCAAAGCTTCTTCAACCATAAGCTTAGATCTTCCATAAGGGTTAGTTGGCTTACCTGTAGAAGCACTTTCGCTTATAGGTACACAACTGGGTACGCCATACACTGTTGCAGAAGAGCTAAAAACCAAATTGTGAATGCCAAATGAGGCCATCGTTTGACATAAAACCAATGTACCATAAACGTTATTCTCATAATATTTTAACGGATCTGTAACGCTTTCACTCACTGACTTAAGGCCTGCAAAGTGCAAAACGCCATCAATTTTATGTTCTTTGAAAACATTAGTTAACGTTACACAATTTCTGATATCCCCTTGAACAAGGGTTACTTTTCTACCACAAACACTCTCTAGACAACTAGCAACCACAGAAGATGAATTTGATAAATTATCATATAATATTACGTCATGATCATTAGATGCTAATATTGATTGGGCAACATGCGCACCTAGGTATCCTAAACCTCCTGTTACTAAGAAATTCAATTTAATCTTTTTCCTTGAACATCTAATTTCATTGATAAAAGAGAGTTATAGGGTATTGATGCCACTAAAGAGTCAAGATTTTTCTGATAAATTTGAATTAAATTTTTTGACTTAGTAGAGAGTTGACTATCTATAAGATCATTATATGTTTGCCATTTTTGAACTAAGCTTGCTTCTATAAAATCTATTTGATCATTCTTAAAATTATCAATCTCTAGCAGAGTACACAACCTTGCTAGAAGTTCTTTTGGTTTCAATGCTAATTCATCTTGATAAATAATAAAAATGTTTTCAGCCCCAAATACATCTATAGCAGATTCTAAATAATTAGAATAATCTAGAAAATGTCTATATTTTTCAATATAGGAATTAAGATCCATATTTAATAACTCTTTTCTAGTTGACTCATCTCTATTTATAGGATGCCTTAAATGTCTTTTAGGACTTGATGCAATATTTCTATGCATTTTAAACCAAGAATAGGCGCTATGTTTTATGAGCCTGATGCACACAATAGGTTTTATAGTTTCATTATACCCTCTAATTTGCTTTAAGATATTTTTATTAAATATATAATTGGAGGTCTTGTAACCGTTTAGAACAAATTTTTCCCTAGAGGCAAGTGAGTGAAGCCAGTTAATGCTTTTCTGAGGATCATCGAAAAAATGTATTTCAAACTCATTATTGTGTTGCTTTTTATCTCTCCTCAGTATATGTATATTATCGTGTCTATCAAGTTGTTTTACCAACTGAGTCGTTCCACATTTAGGAAAACCTATCACAATAAAATCAATTAACTTACTCATATTTACTCCAAATAGGTTATCTTTCTTAACTAAAGGCTGAAACCCTTCAGTGAGAATAAGGGGTTAAATCCCCACACACAGGGTAAATGGACAATCTATTTCCTATCGACCATATACTTTACACTTAGTTATTCACTCTTTTAAAAGTATGTCTAAACAAAGGAGCTATTTAATACTCAAAATACTTAAGGGCATCATTTAAGGGCATCTTTTTAAACACTTCTATTTTTGAAATGGGGGAGCAATTAATAATTTCCACATTTAAAGAAAGGTACTTAATTGTGTCAGCTAATCTTATCCATGCAGGCATTTGTGTACCTGCTAAGTTAGGAAGATTAAAAACATCCCCCTTAACTTGGTAATCATCAAACCAATAATTAGGGTTTTTTCTTGGCGTTTTCTCCATAACAAGTTTCCACTTAACAGATTCCTGTTTTGCCCCATCAACTACCTCAGTATAATTCGCATCACACCCTAATAAGACAAATTTTCTATACCCCATTAAAATGCCACACTGAATTGCATTTGAACCAGAAGTTAACATATCATAGAAAGGATCAAAAGATAGTGCAATAATATCTTTTCGTGCTTTTTCTTCAGGGGTTCTTGTAATAAAATTGATTTTTTGAAACTTTGGATGGCTAAAAATTCTTGGATCTGTGAAAATATCCTTTTTTTGTTCATCAAAGTTAATAAAGAAGAACTTCTCAATTGGACTATTCAGAACCAATTCTTCAAAATATGGTTTGTGGTGGCTGCAAACACGAGCATCAAAGCATCCAAAGTACTTAGGATAAAACCCAATTCTTGAATATGCTCTATATGCTGCATTCAATCCAAATGTATGATGGTTTTTCAACAAGGCAAAATCAATATCACGTAGTGAAGGACCATTACCCATTAAGACAAATACGTCATCCCTTTGATTATTCAAAAAATTTAATAGCCCTCCGGCCTCTTTAAATAAATCAGAGTTTAATGAAGAATTTCTATGAAGGATTGTCATAGACTTCTTTGCATTTTTAGATTCTGGTAGCTCAATTGCTTGAGTTACCTGTCCTGCACTTTCAAATTCATCCCACTTATGAAGTAGGTAATTTTCTATATTTTTTGCTTTAGAATTAGAAGTAGTTACTCTCTTACTCTTTAAATATTCAGATATAGACTGTTCGAATAAATCATACTTACTCAAAAGTGATTTACTCATTCCTTGAAACCATCTTAATTTGGTAAACGTTCCAGACTGTGTGTAATTAAACTCTTTCGAATTATATATTTTTACATCGCTTGTTGCAATAACATAGGACAATGAAGTTTGATCTTGCCTTCCCCCTTGATAATCTAAATTAGTGAATGGAATGTTATTGCTTATTAAATATTTTCCTACTTCCGTATTATTACGATACCACATCCATTCTTCTTTCTCCCTTTTCGTTTTAGGCAAATCTAAAACACTCGTGCTTATTGAAAGCTGATAGTGTTTATCTATAATGGTCTGGTGTTTGCCATCAATTTTGTAACCAAAAAATCCAGCTTTAATATAATATTTTGTTAAGGCTTCATAACTAGGTAATTCAAATTTAATGTTATTTACTCCTTGACCAAACAACTTAGGAGAAAGAATATGGAGTAGCATGAATCTGCCATCACCATAATAATCATGGCAATCGGCATGATCCACACAAAATATCTGTTCTCTGTTTATTATATCAAATATTCGTTTAATACTCTTTGTCAATTCAATTCCACTATCGACATAAAGTACATTGCTATTTCTCAGCTTTTGTTCAGGTAAAAAGTATTGACAATGTTTTAATGCATAAGCCTTAAATCCATATGTTTTTGGAGCATAAAAATCAAACCTCAAATTATCTAATACTAATTTGTCTTCCTGACGATAGGAAAAAATATCAACATTTTTCAAAGAATTGATAAGTGTAAGCTGTGAGCTACTCAAACCAACATCAAAAACCAAGATTTTATCAATATAGGCGCTACCATACTTAAAAATAGATTGCAGTAGTTTAATTAGTGATGGAAAAAATTGGCTATCTGCAGCTGTAACAATAACATTATAAGGAAGGCTTAACTCTCTTTTATTAGGAGTAAACCTTTCATTAATTTCTATCAATATTTTCTTATAGAGTACACTTGATCCCTCTTCAGTTAAATGCATGTTATCATTAGTGTAAGCTTTAATATCCTTTGCATTCCAACTGTGCAAATCAATTACCTTGTGTACTTTATTTACAAGGTATCTTGAATAACACTCACTCAATTTAATATTACGAGGCCTACCTCTTACAAAATCTCCGTCCCAATCTTGCAGTATATCACAACAACTAATCCAAATCAAATTTTCATACTCGTTAAGTTTTTCAGCAACTTTATCTAATACATCAAGACCATAAAGGTTATTTGTAGGTTCACCTTCAAAGTAAATTTTGAAGGTGGATGCCATATGTTTCTCCATATAATCTGCACCAAAAAGCATGTCCAACACGGGTTTTTTGTTATTTATTTTCCTTTGGTAAAGATATTTTTTATTGGCAGTTATATGCATCAAATTTTCAGAAGCATCACCATATAGATGATCTGTTAACTGTTTTGAGTGTCGAGGAGAAAAATCAACAATACCAGCAAAAACAAATATTAAATCATACTCTTTTGGTGAAAAAATACCCTTTGCAACCAGATCAAAAAAATCTATAAGCGTTGCCCATTTATGTGGCTGACTGAATACATCAAATGTAAAATTTTCGTAGAGTTTCTCTGAAAAAATATTTCCTAAAAACTTTCTATGCTTAAATATTCCTCTTGAGTCTGTGTAAAGCAAAAATCGCTTATTGCTTACACTATTTTTGACTTGTGTTTCTAATGCAGCAAGGGAAGGCGTGTTATAAGTGAATTTATAAAATCCATTTTGATTCTCAATTAGATCAGATAATCTTGGGAAAATGGTATCAACATTTGCATTCTCAAAATATAGGGCGTTTAAGAGAAGTCTAATACTTAAGTTTTTATTTGCAGGAGGCAAAAATGTACTGACTATCTGAGAAGAATTCTTTTTTACCCTTAAACTTAAAGGACAATTTTCTAAATAACTGTGATATATTTTTTTTATTGCTTCAAAATCACCAAGTCCAGCATATGCCTCAGAAAGTTTCAAATAGTACATTGAGAATTGTTTATTACCCTTCTTAGCTTCTAATAAACTAATTACTTGGTCATAAAACCCAGATCGTAATAACATATCAATTTCCCTAATCATGCACAACTCCTAAATCTGCATAAGAATCCAAGTCATGGAGTAAGCTAAAAATACCTCCGCCCAACTCTAGACACGTTCCATGTAAAAACCCAATTTTATTAGAAGCAAGAAACAAAGCAGCTTCAGCAACTTCTTCTGGCCTTGCAATTCTACCCATTGGGTGCAAGTTATTTAGTTGCTGCAAAATATCTTTTTTCCCATCAAAGCCAGCTTCAAGCATACTTGTTGCTACAGCTGCAGGCTCAATCGCATTTACTCTTACCTTGCCTCCTAAATCAACCGCCAAATTCCTTGTCAAACTACTAAGTGCAGCTTTACTTGTTGCATAAGCCACAAAGTTCTTCTTAGTTAGTTTTGCATGAATACTGCTTATATTAACAATACTACCCTGTGCTTTAGTAAGTTCTGGTAAAAAAGCTTGAATTAAAAAAAATGGTGCGAGAAGATTGGTGTGCAATGTTTTGTACCAATCACTTCGAGAAAGCTGCGTAACACCACCAAGTATTTGCTCTGCAGCATTATTAACTAACACCTTAATACCATCACCAGCTATAATTGCACGAACCTTGGAGAAGAATTCATTTGCATAACTTTCATCCTCTGCTATTTTCTGTAAGTCAGCTACAAGAAATTTCTCACATAGCAAATCACCGACTAAAGGCTTAATATCAGTTGCAATAACACTATACCCAGCATTGTTAAAACCCTTCACTAGTGCTTGTCCAATACCACCACAGGTACCTGTTATTAAAGCAAAAGACTTACTAGACATTGTAAGCAAATTTCATATATTTGTAATCACTGGGCAATAATAACAAGTCACACCAGCCCCTAAGTTCACCTTTCTTGTTAACTACAAGCTTCTCAAGGTACACTACAAAACTTTCACAATCTTCTTCTAATATCCTTTCTTGTTGGCCGGGTAATGACCATTTCATAGTAAATCTTTTTGGAAGTTCATAAACTAAAAAGCCTCCGCATAGCTTTTTGAGGAAATTTATAGGATCTGTGCCTTGAGTACGTAGCCAAAATGGAGCAAATTCTGTTTTTAATAACCAATTTGACCTCTCCTTCAGTACTTTAGCACCCTCAAAGATATTTTCTTCTGATCCCTGAGTATCTATCTTAATATAAACGTTTTGGGAATAGTCTATTTCTTGAAAAATACCATCCAAAGAAATAGAGGGAACTGATATTCTCTGCCATGAACTAGCTCCAGTAACACGATTATCCTGACTACCATGAGGATTTAAGCAAAAGTGACTGGCTTCGTTATCGCAATAGTTGCACACAGCATTGATAATTCGGCAGGAATATGAATTACCTTGAGATAAATTAAAATTTAAGAAAGGAAGTAATTTAGGTGATGCTTCTACTGCTATGAGTTTTGCTATAGGATTATGAGTAAGCGTTATAAGACTGGTAAAACCATAATTGGCTCCTATATCTATGCAAACTTCAGGCTTTAGTACTTTAGCAATATATTGATTTAAAGGAGTGTTAAGTTCAGCAAAAAAGTTGGGATCTCTGTAATAAGTTCCTCCCTTATCCTGACTATCAACTGTTAAATTAAAAATCCCAAAGTTAATTTGTAGAGAATTATTAGGCAATTCCATTAATTTGAATCCCTAAAAACTTAAATAATTTCTCTATTGCTTTGTAACTTGCACATTTTACCGCTTCTTTAGTATTAGAACCATTATGGGAACCAAAAATACACTGAGGCATGGTTCGCAGTTTAGAGTTTGCTAGTAAAGGTTCAACTTCAAAAACATCTAAAGCTGCAGCTTGTACTTTCTGACTTAATAATGCTTCTATCAAGGCTTCCTCGTCAATAATTTGCCCCCTAGCAACATTAACAACATAAACACCATACTTTACTTTTGCAAGAATCTCTGCATTTAACATATGGTAGGTTTTAGAATTCAAAGCGCAAGTAAAAATAAGAAAGTCCATATCCTCTATACCATTAGGCCAATCGGCACGTGTTATACCTTCAACACCTATATCACTTTGGACATTAGGGTCATAAGCAGTCACATGCATCTCACAGGCCATTAAACGCTTTGCAACATTGCGGCCTATATCACCAAAACCAATAAGTCCTACTTGTTTATTAGCTAAACTTATACCTACTGGCTTTGGCCAAGCCTCTATATTTGTTTTTATATTGCGGTCAATAAAAAAAAGCTGCCTTGCTAAACCTATTGTATAAGCAACCGCAACATCTGCAACTTCAGCACCAAACATATTTGGTGTATTTGTAATGGGAATACCTAAATCTTTACAAGCATCAAAGTCAACATTATCAATACCAATTCCCCATTTAACAGCAGCTTTTAAGAGACCAGCCTTACCTGTTTCAAATACTTCACGTGTTGCTGGGTCATCACCAATAATCCAACCATCGTGTTCAGGAACAAGCACTTTCAACTCTTCAACAGTGAGGGTTTGGGTTACCTTAGGTGTTGTAATACCAATGTCCTTCTCTGCAAAAGTTGGGCGGAAACTATCAATCATCCCTAGCATTGGTGGACAGGTAATTAAGATCTTCATGCTACTTGCTTTACCTCTTTTTGTTCCTTTAAATAACGCGCTGCCACTAAAGCAAAGTCCCAATCAGCAGGTTCGTCAATATCAATTGACTCAAAGGGCGGACTCTCATACATTATAGGTTGCTTGCCAATTCGGGCATTTGTTTGCATAAAACTTTCTTTGGTGAAAATATATAGATTAGAGTTTTCTTCATACCAAGGTTCTAGTTCTTGTGTAGGAATTAAGTTATTTGGGTCATGGTTAACAGGGCTGCCACCTTCACGATAAAATCTCGTTTTAACTTTATTGACTGTGAATAAAGAGTCTGCTTTACCTTCAGAGTTATTTTTTGTGAAAGTTTCTAATGCGCCTAAAATTGTATTAGTATTCATTAAAGGACTAGTAGTATGTGTCATCAAGTAAATGTCAGCTGCAACATTCTTTACATCATCTGCTAAAATTTTATTCATGCTTACCAAATCACCACATATTTCAGCTTTACGATCTCGTATAATAATGCGTTCTGAATCTACTAAATCATTTTTAGCTAGGATGTCACGAGCATCCGTATTTATTATAACCTTATCAATTTTTTCAACTGAAAGAAGCGTATCAAGTATCCATTTAAACAACGGTTTCCCATTGAAATCACGAAAGTTTTTGCCTTTTACACGCTGGCTATTTGCTTTCATGGGTAAAAGTGCAACTATGTGATATTTGTTCATTACAACTCACTTCTAATAAGGGTAAAAATATTTTTCTTTCTGTCTGTGAGATAACTGCCTGTGTTCATGATTTCCCTTGTAGGAGCCTCTATATTGCCAAAATCTATACAAAACTATTTTATTAAACTCCTTGTGTAAAACACCATCTCGACTTGCACTACGCCAATCCTTAGTGATGCTAGTTATAATGTACCTAACAATATCGCGGCTACGCAAGTGAACCTCAGGCATAATTTTTTGCAAAGCTATTGCTTCCCTTTCAAAACGCCTTTTAACTTGAGACCAACTTTCCTGATGATAATGATTTACACACGCTTCTGCCACATAAGCAACTTTTCCCCCACCTAAAACCAATCTTTTTGCTAGTTCCATATCCTCGAGCCCTGTAAGTTCTTCGTTAAAACGGTACTTTTCCCAAGTCTCTTTTAAAATAGCAGAATTTGCATTATTGCAATAGAAATCCTCTTGAGGAATTTTACTAACTTCTGGATAATACTTTAAAAATATTCTTTTCTCACTATAAAAACTGTTTTGACCACCAATTTGTCTTCCATAAGTGTAGTCAGCTTTACCCGTACTTAGGGGCAAACACAATTGCTCTAACCAATTGTCACCAGTTGGAACACAATGACCGCTTATCATAACAATGATATCACCTTGTGCAGTTTCACATCCTATGTTAAGCGATCGACCAAAAGAAAACTCTTGCCGAGTAATATGTAGAACTTTACATGAATAGCTCTCAGCAATTTCCAAAGTGGCATCAGTTGATCCAGAATCAACAACTATAACTTCTGATAGTATCTTTTGTGCCTTTTGGTTCATAATGCTTTTAAGTAAATCTTCCAAATATTGTGATTCATTAAGTGTACGAATAACAATGCTAACTAGCATTAACTATAACTTCCAAAACAATAATCAGAAGTGAACAAACTATAACAAATAATTTTAGAATCAAAGATCAAAATATGTGGCATAATCTACTTTTTCAAAAATATTACAAGCACCTTCTAAGGTCGCATCTAATATTTGCCTGCCTACACGCTCAAATTCAAATTTTGCTATTCTATAGAACTCTTCGGACTTTGGTAAATCAGGGTTATCCCACTGCTGTCCAAAACCAAAATATTCTTCTGAGAAATGGTTTGGATCAGGACCCTTTATAATAGATGTTTGGTTTACCTCGCCTGAATAATCATATTTGTGATCCATACCAATTATGATCACTTCCTGAAAACCTAAGTAGAAGGCAATTTGTAAAGCTGCATATGTAACAGTTCCCCCTTCTCGGACACCTAGGCTAATGTCGTGACAAAAGGGAAATGGTGGTTGTGTTGTGTTTATAATATATGTGAGGGCGTCACTCTTAAACAGGTCAGGGCATCTATTACTCAGAAACTTCACGCTAGTTAAATTTTTTATCTCATTTACTGATTGCCTAATTACTTTCTCGTTTACTGCTATATAGTATCGGGGGTAAAATCTAAATTTTCTAAAACCTAAGAAAATTTTATTAAGACCAATAACTATTTCATGCTTAAGGAAGCTTAGGTTCATTACATTCAAGGATGGGCCATTTGCTACTATAACAATCCGTTGACCTAAGTGGCGGTTTTTTAAAAATTCAAACTCACTTTCTTGTTTTGATTGTTGCACACTTTGTTTGTTTTTATCAAGCACTTTCAACAACACCTGACCTTGATCGCACTAGTGCAACAGCATTATTTGTAGATTGCACGATTTCAAACCCTTGATTGGTGAGGTAAGGAACACCTGTAGTTCCTTTGCCATTCCAATGTCCGTCCTTATACCACACATCATCAAAAACTATGATTCCCCAAGAGCGCAACTTGAATGCTAGTGCCTTTGCACACAAAAGATGCATTTCATGACAAGCCTTATCATTAATCCTTTCTCCTAAAACCTTTATATAGGGCTTTTGGCGATCCTCGCTATGCTTCCCATGATTAAAATCATAAGCATCAAGAAAAGCAAAATCAAATTCACCATCATAAGAAGCTAAAAATTCTTCGCCCTTAGCCGTGATCGCTTCAAAGTTACTGTTTATTTTTTTTATCACTGGTTCTACATTAGCAATATTGTTAGGATCCATATCAACAGTAATGAAATGTATGTTGTAATCATTGCAAAAATAGGCAAGCTTTTCTGTGGATCCTTGGTTAGCCGTAAGTTCTCGAGTAGAGCCAACTTCAATTAAAACCAAAGGTTTTTGAGTTTTACACTTAATGAAGCTCCAATTGTTTTTGATCATACTTATCAACAAGCGGTGTCCATGCTCGATTAAGGGCTTATATTTTCTAGTAACAACATTCAAATCACCTCTTAATTGATGCTTGTCATTCTCAGTGCCAGACATAGAATGAACAAACTTGTTTAATGAAAGCTCCAGTGCTTGTGTGTATTGATTAATACTCATAAGCGCATTAATAGATTGTCGGATTCTATTTGTGCTTTGTCTACTGTGGTATATAGATAGTGAATAGCAATGTGTTGCTTTTAGTTTATTACCTTTTGATTTGTAGTAATTACCAACTAACAGTAGCAAAACATGTTTGGAACATTCATTTAACTTAGAATTGGTATTGAAAAGGGTGACCCAATCTGTTAAATTATCTTTTTGATCAAAAAATGTATAATAAAATGTGTGATTAGCAAAGTCCAAGTACCAACCACTATTTCCATTAGATAACAAGGCAAGTACATGTAGAGACATAATCTGATTTATTGCTGAAGAAAAGGCAATATAGTTTTCAACAGCAAGTTCATGCAAGGCAATACTCTCAAGAATTCGCATAGATAGGAATTCCTTGATTAATCTAAAACAAAAATTTGACTCAAAGCAAAGTTCTAAATAACTTTTTGCTTCTTCATACTTGTTTTCCATTAGGGCATGATCAAATAGCTTTAGTAAGTTTTGCACATTACTAATTAAGAGGGGTTCTTTATGCAACATTTGTTTGTCAAGCTTTTGCTGTACAGTGAATTCACCTTCAGTAGTTAGCTGCTTAAGGATATAAATACCTTTCTTATTAACATGAGGCACTTCATTTAAAAAGAATGCTATTTTAAGTATAATTGAGCTAGGTTTCCATCTGTTTTCTTTTATTTTTCCCAAACTGTAAAGGTTATCATGTAGTTTTCTAAAAATAAATTTTTTGATTTTAAAGTCACTTGTTGAGTAAACACTGTAACCAAGATTTAACCTTTTGACTTCACCATTCAGCCTTGCCTTAATGTATCTTTGGATTTTAGTATTAGCTATTAGCTGGACCGCTTTACGGGTTTGGTTAATGGCAGAGCATGTTTTTCCATCCAAAAGATTCTTTATGGCCTTCTCTTGAAATTTAGTAGCTAAAACAAGATTTGAAAAATAGTTTTCTTCTGAACTTCCACCAGATTCATTAAGAATGGCCTCAAGAACTTCATAAGCTGTTGAATTACCATAGAGATGTACTTTAGCACAGGCAAGTAAAGCTTTATGTTTCTTTCTATTTCTTATTCCTAAGCGTTTATGAAAATCCTTTGATTCTAAAACCAAACCCCACTTCCCTTGCAGCCAATACTCTTGAATTTGATTAAATATCACCTAAAAAACCTACTCAAGCCTCATCATGTTATAAGCAGCTACCTATTCCTAAGCAAGATGAGTGGGGAAAAAGAATCCTTAGTGTTCAAAAAAACCTCTCCAATATAGCTCTTGCAGGTGCTGCTTCTATCTCCTGAAGTTTAATTGGCAAACAATATAACTTATAGAAACCTTGAATAACTTCGATTAAGTTGATTCCTTCAAGAATCACTACCTCTGACTCTAAGAGTATCAAGTGGGTTTCTGGTCCATCATAGAAACCTTGAACAGACAAATAATCTATACCCACCAAAAGGATTCCTCTATTAACAATCCAATGAGCTGCATCAGGAGTTAGGGCAACAAAATCTTTTTGAAAATTTTGAATTCCTTTACGCCAAAACTCTGAATTGCGGGTGCGCAGCAATAAGCGCTTTGTATCAGAAGGCAAAGATACTTTTTCTAGTACATCTTGTGTAATGATTTCAACACTGGATACATCAACTACATAAGCTGAACCTATCAAAATATCTGGTGATATTAAATCCACACTCTTGCCATCTTTGATATGGTGCAAAGGTGCATCAATATGTGTTCCTGTATGTACACTAAAAGACATGAGGGTATCATTTACTTTGTCTCCCTTGTCTAGGTCAAAATGACGTTGCAATTCTATGCTAGGGCTGTTGGGCCAAATTGGCAGATTAGAACTTACAGGTAATGATATATCAATATATTTACATCTATTCATAAGTAAATTAACTAAAATTAAAATCAGGCTCTACTTTTCAGCCATATTTTTATTTGATTGCTTCGTCACCTTTTTGCTGCTGACTTAGATATAGGAGTTCTAATTCTTCTTGTACTTGGTGCAATTGTAAAAGTAATAATTCATTCTCTTGCTTCATTTCTTGTAGTTCCTCCTCTACTGCTGGCAGCTTTTCTACAGTTTTGTTACCTTGCACGTGGCTTGTAGTAAGTTGCTGATTCATTTTTTGTTTGGCAATTTCACTTGCAGACATTTCCCCCTTATTGTTCTTACCCCACAAAACTTCTAGCTCTTGTCTTTGATCCTCAAGCATTTTCGTCAATGTAGCAAGTTCTCTAAAACGATCTTCTATATTTTGTTTATGTGCCTGAATATCTGCCTTTAATATATTATTCTCTTCAAGTAACCTTTCTTTTTCACTACTAAGCTTTTGCAACTCATTTTTAACAGAGTCAAATCTCTCTTTTTTTATAGAAGCAAACTTTTCTGCTTGCTCCTTACTTTCAGAAGATTCTATAGCTTTTTTCCAACTATTAATAGCTTCTTCATATTGATAAGTGGCCAAAAAACAATGAGCTTGACTATCATATAACCAAGGATTATTTGGGATTTTATCTAAGGCTTTGTCTATAACTTTCATAGATTCCTCATATAGTCCCAATTCTCGGCTTATTTTGGCTGCCTGAAGAAATGCCACATCCCACACTTCCGCACTATTTCCTAAAAGCCATTTCCAAGTAATTAGTGCTAGATTTTTCTTCTCATTCTCCAAATACCAATCAGCTAAACTAACTATTTGATCTTTATGATTCCAAGCATTAAGTGCAACTTGATTTAGATGATTAAGGTGTTCCTGTAGCTTAGTGTCCGCGCCATCTATATAATCTTGTACAAGATTTCCTAGCTCACTAATAATTTCGTTGCTTTTTCTTTCTCTTATTTCATGAACAGAATCTTCAATTTGTTGAGCTTCAGAATAATTGTCCTCTGAAGCTAATTTGATGGCTTTTTCCCATGTTGCTAAGGCACTTTCAAATTGATCTAATTGCCAATAACAACGTGCTCTATTATCTTCTATCCAAACATATTCTCCAAAATCTTTTTCTACAGCTTCTAGCACTTCCAAGGCTTTTTCAACATTTCCTTCTTGCCTAAAAGCTATAGATTCCTTTAGGGCTAAATGTAGCTTTTCTTTAGATGTTACTGCACGATCTTGCTGTTGATGGTGCAAATATTCTTCAGGTTTTCTAAAAGGCAAGAGTTGTTCATATTTGCTTCTGATAGAAATAAACTTCTCTTTTAGTACCATGTCTTCTGAGTTCTCTATAGCTTTCCCCCAACTATCAACCGCCTTTTTATATTGATGAAGCTCAACATAACCACGAGCTTGGTTATCGTATATCCAAGGATTATTTGGGATCTTATCTAGGGCTTTATCAAGGATCTCTAAAGAATGTTCATATAACCCTAGATCACGACTTATTATTGCTGCTTGGAGAAATGGCATATCCCATGCTTCTGGATTATTTTCTGCTAAACATTCCCACATAGTTAACGCCGATTTTTGTTGGTTGTTATCTAAATAAAAATTGGCTAAATTGATTAACTGATCTTTATAGTATTCAACACTAAATGCAACTTGACATAAATTGGTAAGGTGTTTTTGTAAGTCAAATCCTGCAGCACCTGTACCATTTTGCACAAAATCCTCTATAGCACTAATAATCTCATTAGCTTTTCTTTCTCTTATTTTCTTGATAGCATCTTCAATTAGCTGAGTTTCAGAAGGATCGCTTTTAGAGGCTAATCCTACAGCCTTTTCCCATGTTGCTAAAGCTAGCTTAAATTGATTTAAATTCCAGTAACAACGTGCCCTATTATCTTCTATCCAAGTATATTCTCCAAACTCTTCTTCGGCAACTTCTAGTATTTCCAAAGCTTCCTCAATATTTCCTTCATTTTTAAAAGCTATGGCCTTTTCTAGAGCTAAATGTAGTTTTTCTTTCTTTAATTCATCCTTTTCCAACAACATTACTTTATTATCACCTTACTTTGTACATGCTATTAAATAATAACTTAAAAACAAACACTTTTGGAAGTACTAAAAATGGGTTAGCGTTGGGCATTTTCATATATTCTAAAGGGTGTACAGATACTAAGTTTCTCCAAGAAACTTAGTATCTCTTCAAAATTAACCTATATGGACAACTATAATTCCCTAATTTCTTCTATACTCAATCCAGTCAGTTTTGCTATAACTTCCACAGGCATTCCCTCCCGCTTCATATTTTTGGCAACCTCCTCACGCTCTTCCTCATGTCCTTCCTCATGCCCTTCCTTATGTGCTTGTCCTTTAATCTTTTGCAAAAAGGGTGTATTGAGTAACCAGTCATCTTTTTCTAAATAAGTTTCAACCATTTTAATCTAAAGGGTTAAGAAGCCTTAAATTGCTTATCCACTTAAAGTCTTTCTCGTTGTGTGTCACCAAGGTAAGATTATGTACTAAGGCTGTAGCAGCAATAAGAGCATCACCCAAGGACATACTTTTTTGCTGACGTAGTTTGGTAGCCTCTTCTATGACATCCTGCGATACTGGTAGGAGTGTAAGTTGGCTAAAAATTTGAGTTAGCATTTGTTTATCTTCCTCTAAGAGCTTAGGGTAGCCAAAGACTTCAACATAGCTAATTACTGAAACTGCCGGAAGATGCTCAACAATAAAGTTTTGTATTTCAGGGTAATCAGGTTTTGCAGCATATATAATTATATTACTGTCAAGAATCATTTCTATCAGTGTGGCAAGACTCTATCTTTGCGTTGCTCTTGTTGCCAAGATATAACATCATCTATATCAGCAAAAGGATTTCTTTGACTAAGCTTTTGGAACGTATCTTTAAGAATTTGACGGCGGTTTAGTACTGTTTGTTCAGAAACCTTAGAAGGCTGATCATCCAAAATAGTAACATAAACCATTTGCTCTATAGGCAAATTATAAGGAGGATCTTCTTGCCATTCTAAAACACCACCCTTAATTATTGCTTTGTAAGTTTGCATAGCCATAGTTTACTCAACCTCCAGCTAGTATAGTAATCTTGTATCATGCACCAAAAATGGGTAAGAAATGAACATATTTTTTCAAAAAACTTCACCCTGCTCCTTACCTCCCCATCTCCCTTTCAGATACCCTAGCAATTCTATAGAAATGTTCATTTTTATACCGTTACAAACATACCTCTCTCAATTATAAAACCAATCCTCAAATTCAGCAAAATCCTTTTCAATTTCAGTCCTTTGTTGCCTAGTTAGCCCTTCAAAATACTCAAAAGGAATTCTTGAAGAAATTTCTGGAGTTCTAGTATGAGGATATCTTAGGTCTTTCAGCAACAAATAACTCAATTCAAGATTATAACCCACATGCTGAAATATTTTGTCAAGGGTTGATCTGGTGTTTAAGCAAACCTCCTCGAGACTAACGCACAAAACATCTTTCTTTAACTCAGCATCACTGGTACGCTTCAGAGCAAGATACCTACTATAGCTTTGACGAAGGTAACTAATTTTGGCTTCCTTGTACTCTGCATACCATTCCTGAAAACAAGTCCCTTGCGCAGCTCTCTTAAAATCAGAATATACTAAAGAGCGTGGGTCTTTATACATAATTATAAAGGGAACTTTTATTTTTTTATAGCATGAGATTATCTTAACAAAATATCTGGGGGTTTTATCAAAAAGGTGCTTTGTATCCTTACTTAAAATATCTGAAGCATGCTGAAGCCTTTGATAAAATTCATTGAAGTCATCTGTGTCACATGCATTATCTAATGACTCCCTACCTATTCCCCAACCGCCTTGCATATTATTGTAAAAGGGTTGAGTCTCTTTGAATTTACGTGGACTATCAGCAAGTAGCACGCCAACTTCGAAGCCAGAGTCAAGTTCGGGGATTTGTCGGAAAATGTCTGATAGTAAAGTGGTACCACTATGTTCTAAACCGCATATAACAAATTTTATATTTTTCATAAATCCTAATATCCATGTCTAAAATAGTTGTAATTGTTTAATCAGATAAGTAAATATACCAATAATTTTTCTAGGGTTTTTTAATATATTAATTTTCAATGTCTATCCATATCTGCTCCTAACTTTAAAATTTCCAAGCATGGTTTGTGGTGACTGCACCATAATATGCAGGGTATTGCTAGGTCTTCTTGAGCATTATAAATCAATAAATTAAATTGTCAAAGTCATTCTAATTTCTTCAGTTTAGTGGGTTATTTGTGTAGGAGGCTGTGAGTGTCACAACATCTAATAGCCTAATGGTTCCTATATTTTACTCCCAGTTTCACGATGAGCGCCTGCCCAAAAGGAAGCTCACGGCTTCAGTCAGCCGTGGGAGGGGTTTTAAGGGATTTCCCTTCAGGAAATCTAAAACTTGCAGATTAGTCACGATTATGTTAAAATCCTTTCTATGACGATAAAGCACAAGGACACTCTTTTAGAGCGAACAGTTAATGAGTGCTTCGTAAATATTTGGTACATACTTCGGTATGTGCAGCTAGCGAATGCTAGTAGGGCTGCTTCAACCAGCCTAATGTCCTCCGCCCTAACGGGAGTTGGAAGGACAAGCTCATTGCTTTAGCGATGGGTAGTTGACAATGGATAACAAGTTGTTAACCTTGTTGAGCCATTCTCTAAAATCAAATACCCAATTTAATAATACTCCACTAATTCTGCAACTTGTTCATTTGAATAGCGAATAGGTGTTTCCCTAGGTAACATTTTACACTTTTCTTTATGACTGTCTACCCATTCTATAGCTTCAACAAGAGCAGTAATAGAATTAGCCTCAATAAGCAGACCTGTTTCTTCATGAATAACATCTTCACCTATTGCACCAATGTTTGATGCCACTACCCAGCAGCCACAAGCAGCAGCTTCTCGAGTAACCAACCCATAGCTTTCTGGCCAAATAGAAGGAGCAAAAAGAACATCAATATTTGTATAAAGATCTACAATATTTTCTTGTGAAACACGACCAATATATGTTACAGGGACATTTCCCCAAAAATCCTTATTCCTATAACCTTCCTCTTGACTATGATCTACTACTAAAATCTCTATATTACTAGGCTTTCTTTGAAATATAGCCTCCTGAAATAAAGGATACCCCTTATGTACTGACATCCCGCCTAGGTGGGCACATACAATTCTCTCGCTTGCTACAGTGTGTTTGGGTTGCCACTTAATGTAAGAAGAAATGCCATTTTTATTGGTAATAACATTAGAAATGCTATTCTTTTTATATAACTCAGTAAAAGAGTTTGACACTGCTAAAACATTTTGGGAAGCATTTAATAAGCTTTTAAGATAATTGCGACGTTCAATAGATTGATGAAATGTGATATTTTTTGGCAAATTAACTAGATCACGTACATCTGTGTGCCCTTCAGGATACACTTTCCCTTTTTCATCAACTAGAAATTGATGATCTGAAATCCACCAAGCATCATGTACTGTTATCAAGTATGGAATATTTTGTTCCTTGGTAACTTCTACCACACTACCAGTAAGTCTTTGTATACAGTGAAAATGTACTACGTCAGGTTTCTCAAAGGCAAGAAATTGATAGAATATCTCCCTCATGCGTTCGTCCTTATAATGCCAGTCCATGTGTTCCTGAAATACAGTCGAGACCTTGTACACTCTCATGTCATTGTAAGTGTAAACATCCATTTGATAAGCGGGCTGGTGGTGAACATCTGTTGTAAATGCTACTAGCTCAAAATCTTCAGAGTACTCTTCTTGTAAAACAGCAATATTGTCGGCTACTATACGAGTAGCTCCACCTACAGATTGGGGAGGGAAAAATACATTAACAATTGCGACTTTTCTACGTTTTGGTTTCATGCAATAATCAATTCCTTTGTTAATATAACATTACAATGCAAAGTTACAAGAGGCTGAGTTCACGCCTACCTACAGGCATCCATAAAGACCTAGTAGTGCCCTTTATGTAATGATGAAGCGATAGCTCTGAAAGGGCCAAGCAAGGTTCAACATATCATTACTTGTATAGGACTACTGAGCATACAAACAACTGCTAGAATTCATAGCCAAACATGCTGATCTCATCCTGAAATAATTCTGCAATTTTTGCTTGCTGTTCTTCATCGAGAAGGCCACGATAGCTTTTTTTGCTTTTTCTAGACTTTGATTTTGCATGTGGCAAATCCAGCTTTTCTGGAATTCCTACTTGTGTTCGAATTGCCTCTAATTCTTCATTAATAGCTTCATATCGGCAAACTTTATCCACAGCGATCTGCCCATTAATTGTATATATCTTAATGCCCCTACGTTTGAGTATAAGTGGAACACCCGATTCTAAAAACTCTGAAATCGTAGGGCGTGGCTCAGACTTACAGCGCCAATAGTACAAAGATATAACTCTATCCCAAGGATTTCTCTCAAAACAGAATTTATAATAGCTATCCCAAATTTGTTTCTTGATGTGTTTCTTAACTCTCTTAGCAGAAATATGACTCTTAAATTCAAAGCTATTTCCCTCTTCTAGTAATACCTTAGCCTTTTTTCGCAAAATATAATCTTCAAGTGAAGCTTTATGGTTTTGAGGTCCTCTGTAACCAAGGTGTCGCCTGATCTCTTCATCCTCTAAAGGAATTGGTGTGATGACATCGTCTGAACCACAAAATTTTGATAACGCAATTTCAATGGATGTGCCTGCAGTCTTATTTGTCTTAAAAAATATGAATTTATATTTATGTGAAATGATCATGTTTTCCTTTAATTGATTTACCTAGAACAAGAAATTACTTTATGAATCCTCAAAATTCCTTATTTACACTTAGGACATTATACAAGAGTAACTAAATCTAAAGGCTTGGGCAAAAATAACTTTTTAATTTGGATTGACTGTATAGTTTTATTCACCTTAGGAAATCTCTGTGTGTAGATTGAGTTTTCAAGCTATTTATTAGTTGATGTTGCATTGGTTGTTCTAAACATCCTAACTCTACCCATTCCATGCCAAACACAATTTTATTATTCACGCAGGGCAAGGTAGACACTCAGGTTTGCCCCCACAGTATTGGTGTAAAAAAACCTCCGAGGTTTTCAAAACCTCGGAGGTTTAGACAAGTCCAAAATTTTTCTGTTACATCTTAAGGCGTTTGTTCAATTAGTGGTCCTTGATATCTATCCTCATCTCCACTAAAGTTTTCTCCTGTCACCCAATTTATAAACTCATCTAATAGGCCTTCCTCTTTTTCTTTTTCACGTCGCTGAACCCATTCTTCAACGCTTTCATCAGAAGTTTGTTTACTCGCCTGATTATCTGTATCTTCACTTTTTCCTGTCGCCCAATTTACGAATTCGTCCAATAAACCTTGCTCTTTTTCTTGTTCACGTTTTTTGATCCATTGCTCGAGCTCTTCATTTTCTTGGGTTGCTAATAGTGACTGTAAGCCACTGTTAAACCACTCAGAAATATCATTAAATGCTTCCATGCTATTATCTGCAATTACTACACAGTACTTACCATCTTGCTGGAAAATATTAGTAAAACCACGTGCTGCCAGCTCATTCCTGTGATGAGTGCAAATCATCATAACACTATCTTGTGCTTGTGTGTGACTTGCAAAAATCAACATAATTCCTAGTAAAATAAATGTGCGTCCCATAGGCACCTCCAAATAAATCTTAAAGATCAGGTGTTAATTTACCGTAAACTACTTTGTTTATGGAAGTTCGAATTTTTCACATTTTTAGTCCTAGAGCCTAGATTCTAAATTAAGAAAATGTTGTGAGACAAAATATTTCTGCCCTGTGTGTGGAGTATCCTACTTAAGCACTTAATGGTCCAATTGCCTCTTGCAGTCACCTAGAAAGTGATCTTTCCCACATTTTTTCTATACATGGCATAAATATCGTAGTTATTGAAGTGGCTCGAGCAACCCCAAGCAGAAAGAGTTAGAATCAGGCACTATGGCAAGTAAGCCTATAATTCTAACTGTTGATGATGACCCCCAAGTATTACAAGCTGTGGCACGTGATTTGCGCCGTCAATATGCTAGTGATTACCGCGTGACCCGAGCCACCTCGGCGACCGAAGCACTTGAAGCTTTAAAAACCTTTAAAATTCGTAATGACCCGGTTGCATTACTAATTGCCGATCAACGCATGCCACAAATGGATGGTGTCAGCTTTCTTTCAGAAGCAATCAATATATTCCCAGATGCTAAACGAGCGTTACTAACTGCCTATGCCGATACTGACGCAGCTATAAGTGCTATTAATCAGAGTAAAATTCACTACTACTTACTAAAACCTTGGGATCCACCTGAAGAGAAACTATACCCAGTACTAGACGATCTTTTAGATGATTGGCAAGCTTCTTATCAGCCTGATTTTGCAGGCATTCGTTTAGTAGGAGATCGCTGGTCCCCACAGGCCCATACTCTGAGGGATTTTCTAGCCCGTAATCAAATTCCTTATCGTTGGTTAGATGTTGAACGTGATAGGGCAGCCCTAGAAATTGTTGAGCTAGCAAACTTAAACCGTGATGATTTCCCTGTAGCCATTTTTGAAGATGGTAGCCAACTTTCAAAACCACAGCCACTCGAGCTAGCAGAAAAAGCAGGCCTAAAAACCCAAGCAGATAGTAGTTTTTATGACCTCATCATTGTCGGGGCGGGACCTGCTGGTTTGGCTTCAGCAGTGTACGGTGCTTCAGAAGGACTTGATGTTGCCTTACTAGATAAAGAGGCACCCGGTGGGCAGGCTGGTACCTCGAGCCGCATAGAAAATTATTTGGGTTTCCCAGTGGGTCTTTCAGGTGGTGATTTGGCTAGGAGGGCAGTAACACAAGCTCGTAAGTTTGGTGCTGAGATAATAACACCTCAAGAAGTAGCCAACATTAACCTAAAGGACAATTACAAGGTTATAACCTTAAAAGATGGTTCTGTTTTGACCTCTCATGCATTAGTAGTTGCTACAGGAGTTTCATATCACAAGCTTGATATTCCGGGTATAGAGATTATAACGGGTGCAGGAGTTTACTATGGTTCTTCTGTTTCTGAAGCTGCAGCTTGTAAAGATGAAGAGGTTTACATAGTTGGGGCAGGTAACTCTGCAGGACAAGCCGCTATGTACCTAGCAAATTTTGCTAAGAAAGTCCATCTTTTGGTGCGTGGTTCTAGTATAGAAGCCAAAATGTCACAGTATCTTGTTAATCAGATTAATTTAGTGGATAATATTGTTGTTCACCTTAAAACCCAAGTTACTGAAGTGCACGGTAATAGTCACTTAGAAGAAATTACTGTTCAAAATGGTGAAGGACAGGAAAAGGTGCCTACTAGCGCTCTTTTTATATTTATTGGTGCTGCCCCTAAAACTAACTGGCTTCAGGAAATGGTTTTACTAGATGAGCGTGGCTTTATCTACACCGGCCTAGAAACTTTTAAGGATAGTAAACCCCCTAAAACTTGGTCCTTAGCTAGAAAGCCCTTTTTGCTCGAGACCAGCATCCCGGGAATCTTTGCAGCTGGTGATGTGAGGCATGGTTCAGTTAAACGAGTTGCTTCAGCAGTTGGTGAAGGCTCAATAGCTGTGCAGTTTATACATCAGTATTTAGCAGAAGTTGGTGCGTAAATATGGAAGGAACAATTTTGATACAACCCACTGAACTAGAGGCAAAAAAGCGCATAGATCCCCACGAGCTTGATGTTATTCCTAGCTTGCAAGGCGTGCCTAAATCTGAAAAAGAGTGGCTTGCTGCCCACAGTGAACTAAAAATTCTCAATCAGGGTGAGCTTTATTCTAGACAAGGTCAAGAGGTGAACACTCTTCAATTTGTATTAGAAGGTACTTTACAACTTGTTCGCCATGATTATGGCAAGGAAATAGGAGAATTTCGTGTTAATAAAGGAGACATAACTGGACTCCTACCATTTTCACGTATGAAGCACTTTGGTGGCACTATACGTGCACTTGTTCCAACTCGCATTGCTGAGCTTGACAAGTCTCTTTTCCCTGAACTGCATCAACATGCTCCTGAAACTTTGCAAAAACTTGTAAATACTATGCTCGACCGTACTCGAGAGTTCACAAGATTAGGTGCTCAACGAGAGAAACTAATTTCCTTGGGTACTATGTCCGCAGGCTTAGCCCATGAACTAAATAACCCTGCTGCTGCTGCAAAAAGAGCTGCCAACAATTTATCTGAAGTGCTGCAAGCATTTGATGAGCATTCTTCATCCTTACTCAAACCCACATTTTTTAAAGAGCTTACTGATAGAGATGATGCTTTTAAACCTATCCAAGATGCTTTGAATTTAAACCCTGAGCTTGACGCCCTTACTCGAGGTGACTTAGAAGAAGACTTAGGTGATTGGCTTACAGAGCAAGACATTGTTGATCCTTGGGAAGTAGCAGCTACTCTTGTTTCAGCTGGTTACAATAGGGAGTTGCTTGAAAACTTTGGCCAGCAAATTGTTCCTGAAAGAACTAAGGACTTCCTTACTTGGCTATATAGAGATGTAGAGATGCGCCTTTTGGCTTTTGAGCTTGTTGAGAGTACTAACCGCATTTCTGACCTTGTTAAGGCTATGAAAGAATATACCTATATGGATCGGGGGCTCGAGCAAGAAGAAGTAGATGTCCATGAAGGTATTAAAAATACTTTGATTATTCTCAAGCACAAGCTAAGAAAAAAGGCTATCACCATTGAAAAGGAATTGGGCGAGTTGCCCAAAGTGCCTGCCTATGGTAGTGAACTTAATCAAGTTTGGACAAATCTTATTGTCAACGCCATAGAGGCTTTACCAGAAGGTGGTAAAATTAGCATCCGTACTTGGCACGATGAAACTTCTAAGGCCATTTGCATAGAAATTGGTGATAATGGTCCCGGTATCCCTCAAAATATCCAAGATAGGATTTTTGAGCCCTTTTTTACTACTAAAGGTGTTAATGAAGGTACGGGAATGGGTTTAGATATTGTCAATCGTATTATCAGTAGAAGGCATTATGGGACTATTCGTTTTACTTCTGAGCCCGGTAACACTAGGTTTACCATTCGTTTGCCTGTTTAACATTTCCCACGGGTATAAAGTAAAGCCTGTTTCTGCAACATAAGTGTCATAATGACCAGAGAATTAGGGTAAGGCTTGAATATTGCTAGGGGTAAATTTAGAAAAAATATGACTATTTCACGAGCACCTTATTTTGCTGTTGGGCTTGGGCTTATTATTCTTGTTTTAAAACTGATTGCATATTGGCTTAGTGGTTCGGTGGCACTTTTGTCGGATGCACTCGAGTCAATAGTAAACGTAGTAGCAGCCATTGCAGTACTTATTACTATTCGCGAGGCTGCCAAACCACCAGATGCAGATCATCCCTTTGGGCATAGCAAGATTGAGTACCTTTCGGCAATACTAGAGGGTATACTCATCGTACTAGCAGCATTACTTATTGGCAGGCAAGCTTGGGAGCGTTTTCAACAACCAAGTGAACTGAAAAGTCTTGGAATAGCTGCATTAATCTCACTCATTGCTTCTGCACTTAATGCAGGTCTAGCTGCTTTTCTAGTGTGGGTTGGTCGGCGTGAGCGTTCACCTGCACTTTTAGCCGATGGCATGCATTTATGGACCGATGTAGTAACTTCTGTTGGAGTATTGGTAGGTGTGGGTTTAGCTTGGTTGACTGGTTGGTGGTGGCTTGATCCACTGCTGGCACTTCTTGTTGCAGCCAATATCCTTTGGGTAGGTTGGCACTTGTTGCGTGATTCAGTTGGAGGTCTTATTGATGAAGGGCTTCCTGATACTGAGGTAAGCCAAATTCAGCAGGCAATTGAACAGGCTATGCAGGGTGCGCTCGAGGTTCATGATTTACGAACTCGCCGGGCAGGACGCCACACCTTTGTCACCTTTCACTTAGTGGTACCCGGTCACATGCCTGTTTCAGAAGCTCATGACATTTGTGATCAGCTTGAGGTAGCAATTCATGAGGTAGTATCAGGAAGCTTTACTACTATTCATGTTGAACCTGAAGAAAAAGCTCACCATAAGGGTTTTGTGGTGCGTACGGGTGGTTGATTTCTTAACCCTTTAAAAAAGTTGATGTCAACTCATCACTACTTGTGAAGCACTACCCAGAAGATTGCTGTGCTTTTATAAACGGACTTAGAAGCTGACCAAAAAGTAACCCTGTACCACCTAATATACCGTTGCGCAAAAGAACACGCTGTGTAGGATTATTAGATTTCATTTTACCACCTCTCCTCGTAATAATATAGCCAATTCTTTAGAAAGAACTTCTTGCTTATCCTTAAAGTTCACATGAACAAGGCCACCAATGGGTTCACGACGTGTGACCTCGAGCAAAGTACCCGGTTGAATACCTAAGTCAGCAAGATAAGTTAGTACCTCAGTAGCTTGTGACATAAGCCGGGAAACTTTTAGAGTTTGCCCAACATCTACCTCGGTTAAAGGTGTATTAGGGGTATCTGGCAAAGTACCATCAGCATCTGGGATAGGGTCACCGTGAGGGTCATGGGTTGGATGCCCAAGGAAATTAGCTAAGCGCTGGGTGAAACGATCACTAACAGCATGTTCAAGATTTTCTGCTTCCTCGTGGATTTCATCCCATGTGTAGTTTAGGTGCTCGAGCAAAAAAGTCTCTATAAGTCGGTGGCGACGTAGTAAACAAAGGGCCTGACGGTTACCACTTTCAGTAAGGCGAACGCCCTTATATCTTTGGTGCTCAACAAAACCAAAGCTTTGTAGCTTACCAAGCATAGCAGAGACAGAAGGAGCAGCAATGCCGAGTTGCTCTGCAAGGGCATTGGTCGAGGCGACTTCATCTTTAGCTGTGAGCCAGATAGCTTTGAGATAATCCTCTATTGAAGTTGAGGTGACTTTGTAATTTAAATTAGTCATAACTAAATTTTAATGTAATCTAACCTGAAAGTTCAAGTCAACACTATAGTTATCTTCCCTATAGCCTTATTTTATGCCAGAATTGTAAATGTCCAATTTGGACTTTAGGAGGCTATATGAGAAAATTATTTTTACTTATTAGTGCAGTAGTTTTTTGTTTGATTGTAAGCTATGCTCAACAGGATGACATGTCTGATGTTCAGATTCAGACCACTCAACTAACTGACAATATTTATGTGCTTTTTGGTGCTGGTGGCAATATTGGCTTATCTGTAGGTGAAGATGGAGCCTTTTTGATTGATGATCAGTTTGCACCACTTTCTGAAAAAATTACTGAGGCAATTGCTACTGTAACGGATAAACCTGTTAGATTCTTGCTAAATACTCACTATCATTTTGATCACACAGGCGGCAATGAGAACTTTGGTGAGTCAGGTACGATTATAGTGGCACATAAAAACGTTTATGAACGTATGACCACTGAGCAAGTAATTAGCTTTTTTGATACAACTATTCCACCTGCACCTGAGGCTGCACTACCAGTTATTACCTTTACAGACGAGATGACTTTTCACTGGAATGATGATGACATTAATATTTTTCATGCTGATGTTGCCCACACAGATGGCGATAGCATTGTTTACTTCCCAAAAGCAAATGTCGTGCATATGGGCGACTTATTTTTTAATGGCATGTATCCCTTTATTGATATAGATGCTAAGGGAAGTTTGACTGGTATTATTGCCGGGGTAGCTCGAGCCCTAGAAGAGATAGGCTAATTGCTCTGTTATTCTAAGGAGGGGTTCCATAAGTCTAACTGTTAGGGAATCTTAAAATTCGAGAAATTACTGTTACGGTATTCTATCTTTTCAATAGCACGCCTCTTGATGTTTTCTGTCAATTCAGGTGTGTAGGGTACGGTAAATCACATTTGTCTGAGAGTTTATAAAGCAAAATTTTTAGACACTTGTTTAATAGCCCTGAGCAATACCTGCAAATGTTCAGGATAGTGTTTACGATTACGGTAGGAAACTGCAATTTTCAATTCCCAGTTGGGTAGACCTTCAAGCTCGAGCTGTACAATTCGCCCTTCTTTAACATCCTCCTTAACAACTGAATAAGGTAAAAAGGAAACAAAATTATCCTCAAGAACTAGCTGCCTGAGTATTCTAGTAGATTTTACAGTGTGCCAAGCTGTTCCAACTTGGCGATAAGGTGATAAGTGCTCGAGCAATTGATCAGCATTAGGACCTGCTTCCCAACCAAGAGGCACTAGACGCTCAGCAGCAACATCAGCTAAATGTAAAGTTCTATTATTTGCTAAAGAATGTTTTGCAGCTGTAACACATATTATAGGGTCATAGAAGAGAAAGTCTGATTTTATCCCACTTTGCGTTCCACCTGTTTGCCCAACAACAACATCAATAATTCCATTGAGCAATTTTTGTCTAAGTTCCCATGAGTAACCAACAAGAAAGTTGACCTCTAGCGACTTACCCTCTAAAGCCAGAATTAATGGCCTTATAAATAAGTCGGCTAAGGTAGCGGTAAATCCCATGACTACCCTAGGTACAGCAGTTGCATGAAGCACAATCTCATGGGCTTCATTGATTAGTTCTAAGCAGCGCTCAGCGTAGGGAAGCAAGCGCTTTCCAGCTTCAGTTAAGAAAGCACCTTGAGAGGAGCGCTTAAAGAGTTTAGTGTTTAGTTTTTGCTCGAGTGCAGCAATGCGAGCACTTACTGACGGTTGAGTTAGAGAAAGTTCAGCAGCAGCACGTGAGAAACTTCCTGAGCGTGCTACTGTAAGCAATACCTTAAAATCAAGTAATTCCATAGCTATAGTTTATGTCTATAAAGCTTATTAATATTAATCGTCTTCCCTATAGCTTCCTATTGTGGCAGAATTATAAAGGTCCAACTGGACTTTAGGAGTACTAAATGAAGAAGTTCTTTTTACTTATTGGCATGGTAGCTTTTTTTATAACTGTAGGCTATGCCCAACAAGATGATATGTCTGATGTTGAAATTCAGATCACCCAGCTAACTGACAATATTTATGTACTTTTTGGTGCTGGTGGGAATATTGGTTTATCTGTAGGTGAAGATGGAGCTTTTTTGATTGATGATCAATTTGCTCCACTATCTGAAAAAATTAGTAAGGCAATTTCTACTGTAACGGATAAACCTGTTAGCTTCTTGCTTAATACCCACTATCACTTTGATCACGTGGGTGGCAACGAAAATTTTAGTAAGACAGGTACAATAATTGTGGCACATAAGAACGTTTATGAGCGCATGAGCACTGAACAAGTAATTAGTTTCTTTGACACAACTATTCCACCTTCACCAGAAGCTGCATTACCAGTTATCACCTTTACAGACGAGATGACTTTCCATTGGAATGACGATGATATCAATATTTTCCATGCTGATGTTGCCCATACAGATGGCGATAGTATGGTTTACTTTCCAAAAGCCAATGTTATACACATGGGTGACTTATTTTTTAATGGTATGTACCCCTTTATTGATATAGATGCTAAGGGAAGTATGACTGGTATGATTGCTGGGGTGGCTCGAGTACTCGAGCTGATTAATGAAGATACCCAAGTTATACCGGGGCATGGACCTATGGCAACTAAAGCAGATTTACAGGCCTACCATGATATGTTGGTTGCAATACGAGATAGTGTCCAAAACCAGATTGATAGAGGGAAAAGTAAAGAAAGCATTATTGCTGCTAAACTTACAAAAGATTTCGATGCTGCTTGGGGCAACGGTATGATTCAACCTGATCAGTGGATTACTTTAGTTTATGAATCAATGGTACAATAGTAAGCGTCTAGGTATAAATATTTGTAAATTATATGGAATCGTAGGGGTTCAAAGTTTTGAACCCTTATACGGTAAATTCTCACAATATGGTTTTCTACAGAACAAGCCAATTGATAATATATATGTTTAGATGCCCACAAAGGTTTTTCCGCGAAACCTCGGAGGTTTTCAAAACCTCCGAGGTGTGGGCCAATCCAAAATTTTTCTGGTCCACTATAATCTTTAAGCAAGCTAAGAGCTTTCCCTAAGAAAAAATGAAGACAACACTCGAGCAAAAATCAACAGTAGCAGAAATACAAGAACGTTTCGATGCTGATGTAGAACGTTTCTCTGATCTTGAAATAGCACAGGCAGCTGTAATTGATGCTCCACTTATGATGGAGTTAATAGCAAAACTAACACCAAAACTTTGCCCAGAGGCCAAGAACCTACTTGATATTGGTTGTGGCGCAGGAAACAATACTATAAAGATCCTGCAAGAGTTTGGCAGACTTAATTGTGATCTTAATGATCTTAGTATATCAATGTTAGACAGGGCTAAGCTGAGGCTCGAGGGCGAAAATACAGGAAATATCCGCATTTTTCAAGGAGACTTTCGTCAATTGGATTTACAACCAGATCACTACGACATTATTGTAGCTGCAGCTGTACTACACCACCTTCGTGAAAAGACTGACTGGGAATATGCTTTTAGGAAGATTTATAATATCCTTTCACCTAAAGGAGCTTTCTTTGTTAGTGACATGGTATTTCATGAATGCGAAGCTGTTCATGAATCAATGTGGTCTTACTATGGTGAATATCTCGAGTCAATAGGTGGTAAAGATTACTGCCAAAAGGTTCTCGAGTACATAGATAAAGAAGACTCACCTCGAAGCTTGACTTTCCAAATTGAACTTTTAAGGAAAGTTGGGTTTCGACAAGTAGACATCTTGCATAAAAACTCATGCTTTGCTGCCTATGTTGCAATAAAATGACTATTCTTTACCTAGCACCTTTTACATCTGGCTTAGTAGCATTTTTTATTTTAAAGTGGTTACTAGACAAACAGATTTCACAAATCCTATTAGACATTCCCAATGAACGTTCCTCTCATACCAAGCCAAAGCCCAAAATAGGAGGGATAGCAATTATGGTGGGGGTACTGTTAGGGAGTGTTTGGCTTTATAAAACTACCCCTTGGTTAATTATCCTTGTGGCAGTAGTGCTAACAGTTTTATCAGTAATAGATGACAAGCAAGGCCTGCCAGTATTTTATCGTTTAATGGCTCATCTAACAGCAGCTAGCATAGTAATTTTGAATGAGACCCCTTCTGACAAATGGTTAATTAGCTTTATAGTGATAATTTTTGTGGTTTGGATGACCAATTTATATAACTTCATGGATGGTTTAGATGGTCTGGCTGGGGGCATGACTTGCTTTGGTTTTGGGGCCTATGCTTTAGCAGCTTACTTAGGTGGGGATGTTAGCTTTTCACTCTTAAATTTAGTAATAGTAACTGCTACTTTTGCATTTCTTATTTTTAACTTTCCACCAGCAAAAGTTTTTATGGGCGACGCAGGTGCTATTCCTTTAGGGTTCTTGGCTGCTGCCTTTGGTTTATATGGTTACAATCATAATCTCTGGCCTTGGTGGTTTCCTATTATAGTGTTTAGTCCTTTTATATTTGATGCTACTATTACACTGCTCAAACGCCTCTTACGCAGGGAAAAGGTTTGGGTAGCGCACAAAGAGCATTTTTATCAGAGATTAGCACAAATGGGTTTGGGGCACCTCTACACTACACTTTTTGCTTATATTGTCATTGCATTAGGTTGCATATTGGCTCTATGGTTATTAGACTTGTTCTGAAATAATTTTGCGTACATCTAATAATGCACAATTACTCAATTTAGAATTTGCAAAATGCATAATATTGTAGCTAAATCTTGGCAAGTGTCCAAATAACTTGTTTAATGCGTTAGGAATTTGAGACACTGTTTTATTTCGGAACAACCCTATTGTACTAAAGTTTTATGGTGGAATATTTTTCTGGGTAATTATATCTTCTATTCTCTGCAAAATAAGCACCCAAGCAACACTAGGTAAGTTTTTGTTGGAATTCAAGTTAGTAGTTAGAAGCTAGTAGGACTTGACTATGCTGGGTACTGACTACCTATAGGCGCTAATTCCTTCAAAATTATTTACAAAAACTTTATATTAAGATTACTTATAGTAACTAGTTTATTGATACACTGCAAAACAAATTCATTGTTTGAAATTTGGGGCAACTAAAACTGTAACAGCTATGAAACAAGCAAGTAATATCTTTATTTTATTAAGCACTAGATTTGTGCTTGGTAAACAGAAACACTAGCTCAGAAAGCTTAATAGCTTAAGCAAATTTATTCTGAGCGAAGGAGGAAATTATGTTTTCTAAATCTGTTCTAAGGTTGCTTTTAGCAAGCATTATCTTTTTATCGGCTTGCTCTACTAACACTATAACCAAGCAAGTTAATGAATCTAATGACAACGATCTAATGGTACAGTCTGTGCAACAACCTAAAATACTTGTTGCCAGTGATCATAAAGGGTTCTTTGTAGACAAAAACAATAATGTGTGGGGTTGGGGGGACATTTATCATGAGGTCTACCTAGGCCCCTCTCTAGGCTATGCTTATAGCCCCACACAGTTGCCTAACCTAAATAACGTAGAATCTATTACTACACACCACTTCCATGCTCATGTTCTTAAAAATGATGGCACAGTGTGGGGTTGGGGACTTCAAGATGATATGCAGCTTGGTGATGGTACATCAACGTCGTTAATGGGGAATTCTACTACTAATCCTGTACAAGCAGTGGGATTAAGCAATGTAAAGGATGTTTCTGCAGGTTGGTTTAGCTCCTTAGCTGTTAAAACTGATGGTACTGTGTGGCAATGGGGTACCTTAGACTGGGGTGCGGGGTGCTGTAATCCTGCTTCTCCAGTACCCATACAAAGGCCTAATATTACAGGTGTGGAGGCTGTGGCTGCTACCCAACTTGCCGCCTTAGCTTTAAAGGCTGATGGTACAGTTTGGCAATTAGACCCGGATCGCGAATATGACAATGTTTTTCAATGGCCTGCCCCTTATCAGATACCTAACTTAAGTAATATTATTGCTATTTCTGTAGGACAAAGAGGTTATGGTTATGGGAATAGTGATCCTAAGGAGCACTATAGTGCTTTACGTGCAGATGGTACTGTTTGGTCATGGGGGGATAACTCTCTAGGGCAGCTTGGTGATGGAGTTACTGTCGATCGTTCAACACCAGTACAAGCAACTGGCCTTAGTGATGTCAAAGCTATTTACGCTTCTCCTAGACACACACTAGCACTAAAAAATGATGGTACCCTTTGGGGCTGGGGTGATAATTCTGCTGGTCAACTTGGAATCGGTGGTACTCAAAATCAATATTTAATCCCTGTTCAAATACCAAATATTCGTAATGTAGCTACTATGGCAGCAGGAGCAACTTACTCACTAGCTTTACTAGAAGATTGCACCTTGTGGAGTTGGGGAACTGGTGATATTGGTCAACTAGCAGATGGTAACTCCAGCACCCACACTGTAACTGTGCCTCAAAGAGTTGCTACTTTACCCTGTAATGCCACCAATACAGACTTTGATGGTGATGGAATCAGCAATACTACAGAGTATCAAACCTCTTGCTTAGACGTGTTTACTCCTGATGCACACCTTGATTTTGATAATGATGGTTTATTAAACGAAGATGAACTTGCCCTTGGTACAGATCCTTGTAACCCTGACACTGATAGTGACAATGTTAATGATGGTAGTGATAACTGTCCCAATAGTGCTAATACCAATCAAGTTGACTTTGATGGTGATCGTATAGGCAATGTTTGTGACAATGACGCTGATGGTGACGGTTGTAATAAACCGTTTGACCCCAATGACTTTGACCCCAATGTTGGGTGTTCAGTAATATCCGTTACTTATGCCTTTAATAGAGAAGGAAATCTGATAAATTTGGATCCTAGATTAGCTGATCCTAGAAATCGAGGTTTTATTGAAGGCAAAATACCTGACCATGACCCACTTTGTGAGCAAGTTGATTGTCCACCACCTTTGACTCTCCTAAATATTTTTGATGAGGATTTTAATGAGTCATTACTAACCATTTCAGCAGATGCTTACGGTTTTAGCGAAGAAGATGGCTTTGGCTATTCCTCACACATTCTACCTGATATAGATGGTGATGGTATAGGCGACATAGCTATAGGAACCCATCTAGCAAATGATAGAGCGGGTGTTTTAACAATCATTTCTGGCAGTACTGGTGAGGAAATTAACCGTCTGGAAGGAAACTTCCCAGATGAAATGCTAGGTTCTAGGCTAGTCTTGTTAAACGAGAATACTTTAGCAGTAGGTGCTTTAGGTGGTAACTCAATTTACATAGTCAATAGTAATCTTGAAGTTGAAAATAGTTTTAGTGGTGAAGTTGAGGATGGCTTTGGACTTGCCTTAGTTGCTCTAGAAGACCTAGATGGGGATGGTCTAGCAGAATTAGCTATAGGTGCACCCTATGCAGAAGATAATAAAGGTAGAGTTTATATTGCCTACAGCAGTGGTGATTTACAGATATTAGCTAATGGTAATAATCAAGGTGAACAATTTGGTTATGCTCTTGCAGCTGCAGATGTTGATAGTGATGGTTTAGCTGATTTACTGATTGGTGCACCTGAGGCAAATGAAGGAAAAGGTGAAATCAGAGCCATTAACCTTACAGGTGAAGAGTTATGGAGTCAGCAGGGAGAAGAAGGTGAGCAATTTGGATTTTCTCTTGCTAGCTATACAAATGAGGAGACAGTACAGATTTTAGTAGGTGCTCCGGGTTGGCAGGAAAATGCAGGCCGTGCATATTTACTTGAGTCAGATGGCAATGTCTCAGGTCATACTTCTACTAATCAAGAAGGTGCTCAATTAGGCAGCAATGTGGCAATGACTTTAGGTAGTCAGGGTACAGCCTATCTTGTGGCTTTTGCTTCCTCGAGTGACCAATCGTATTTCTACGATATTACAGAAGGTAACTTTTAACTGTTTAGAAAAGTAATCTTGTTACAACAAGACTAAGCCAAGCCTTTATATTTGCTCTATTCTTTGCCCTGCAAGAACTGCATGGAATTGTTGTGTTCTTGTTCTAAAGAGCTGAACTTAAACGTTCTGCTTATATTTTGTGCAGAAAAAAAGCTCAGGAAGGATAGTGTGAACACTACAATAATATTGAAATCACTTTATTTTTGTAGCAACTAGTTTATTGCTGGACTGCAAAACAAATTTATTGTTTGAAATTTGGGGCAGCTAAAACTGTAACAGCTATGAAACAAGTGAACAATATCTTTATTTTATTAAGCACTTAACTTGTGCTTAATAAACAGAAACACTAGCTCAGAGAGCTTATTAACTTAAGCAAATTTGCCCTAAGTTAAAGGAGAAAATTATGAACTTAACGAACTTATTAATTTTGATATTATTTGCTACCCTATTGGGAGCTTGTACTAAAACAATTCAGGTACCTACACCACTTACAGAGCCAAATCCTACTGAAGACCCCATATTTTCTACCCTTGATTTTGCAACACCAGAAAGCGATTATGGGACAGGTCTAGCTGTTAACGGCAGCGATCTTTATGTGCTGGGCTACACACATGGTAGTCTTGATGGTACAAACCAGGGATTTGCTGATGGGTTCTTACGACGTTACAATGGGGGTAAACTCTGGGGTGTACAGTTTGGAACTAGATCTCAGGATGAAGCTCTCAAAGTTGCTATGGACAGTAATGGTGATATCTATGTAGTGGGTGAGACCACTGGTCCACTTGGATTTAAGGTGGGGGAGAGTTGGGATACCTTCCTAGTAAAATTCAACAAAGATGGAGAGCGTGTGTGGATAAGGCAGTTTGGGACTAAAAATAGTGATTATGCTGTTGATCTAGCTATTAATAGTAATAACCAAATATATGTGCTCAATAGGGAAGGTCCTAGCAATTTCACAATTAGGAAATTTAGTAGTGGGGGTAGTTTACTAAAAACTAAGTCTGTAACCTTAAGAAACCACCCGTCTCTTATGCCTAGAGCTATGGCAATAGATAACTCAAGCAGACTGCTTGTTCTAACAGATTGGCATAACCATCCTCAAGGAAAAGATATTAAGCTTTTCAAGTACAACCGTAATCTGAATGGGATCTGGCAAAAGGATTATGGTACGTCCAATGATGAATTTGCCTATGATGTCACAACTGACAGTAACAACAACATTTACTTTACATTTGATAAACAACTAACTGGTATAGGCATAAATCCAGGAGGCCACTTTGTTAAGAAGAATGCAAATGGAAATATACTTTACACAAAGCGTTTGGAAGATTCTTCCTCTGATAATACTATCCTCAGCAGTATTAACACGGACAGTAATGATAATATCTACATTGCTGGAAACACAGGTGGTTCTTTCCCTAGTTTTAGCAATGCTGGCGGTTATGATATTGTGGTTTTTAAGTATGACGGTAGTGGCACCCAGCAGTGGGTTACTCAGTTTGGCAATAGGAATTATGGTTCGACAAATTCTGATATAGTTTCAGATATTGCTGTTGGCGATGCAGTTTACGTTACAGGAAAAACGTTAGGAAACCTGCTAGGTAGAAATACAAGCTATGGTGGTTGGGATGCCTATGTTGCACAACTTGATAAAGATGACGGAACTATACTAGGAGTAGATCAGTAGGCAGCTATATAAAATGTGAATTCTAAAAGCTGTATAGTTCTGTAGGATCGTCAACGAAATAACTTGAACATTTTAAAGTTATTTAGGAACAGCAATATACTAAAAACGGCTTAGCTTTGGACATTTCATCTAAAGGTTCTTTAGATGTACAGCAAGTAATATTCATCAAAGATTCTCCTATAAAAAATGTTCAGTTTTAACCCGTTTTTAGTATATAATTCCAAGATGGCAAAAAGTCATCAAAGACAATAAACGAACACAGTCACAAGCAAACTCGCTGGTGTCATGACTGGTGTTAATAGTTATGTAGCCAAAATTGTATTTTAAATCGTAAGTACAATGAGGAATATCCATTGTCTCAGCCAAAGAGTAGAAGTCATGGTCATAGACCTTATTCCATTAGTTTAAAAACTGTAACAGGCATGAAACAGGTAGCTAATAACCTTGTTTTAGTAGGCATTAGCTTAGTGCTTACTGAATGAAGGTGTTTATATTACCAGCTCAGAAAGCTTTTAAATTCAAGCAAATTCATACTGAGCAAAGGAGATAGTAATGTTTCATAAGCTTGTTAAACAACTGTTTTTATTAGTCATAATTTTTATATCAGCTTGCTCTACTAATACCACACCCAAGCAAATTGATACTGAAGAAATAACTACTGAAGAAATATCCCTAAAAAAGGATTTAGATTCAAAGGAATCTTTAGATGGTTACATAGCAAAAGTAATGCAGTACAAGGACGAGCAATTAATAAACCAGTTTAGTAAATTGGCTAAGGCTGTAAAGCCTGATAAAGAGTTCAGTTTCGCTTCAAAAGATGAAGAGGTAATCTTTCTTCATGCAACCCTACTAGAAATTGAATACCGTGGTCTAAAGCTTTTTGATGAAATGTATAAATTGTTTAAGACCATAATGATTCACGAGGCTTGCTCACCTTGGTTACGTGGTCCTATACTCATCAATTCGCCTGATATTAAACAATTTGGTACTGCAAAGCCAGATGTAGCTCGAGAGGTCTTTGTAGATGAAGCAGATATGAGCTACATAGTAGGTTATACAGAAGGGCACTTTGTCGCTCGTAATGCTGGTGACAAAGACGCTTTTGTTTGTAAGTATAGTGCTGCAGGCAACACCGTCTGGGCCAAGCAGTTTGGTAGCGCCAAATACGACTCAGCTAACTCTGTAGCAGTCGATGGAAATGGCAACGTTTATGTGGTTGGAGTAACCTATGGAGCAGTAGCCTCACCAGTTCCCGGTGGCACTATAGCTGATGCTTTTGTTCGTAAGTATGATGCTAATGGAAACCAAATATGGACTAGGCAATTTGGTCTTGTTGGAAAGTACTATGGTGCTGGTGATATAGCAATTAGTCCAGATGATAGTTTCTTTTATGTGGTAGGCAGTGGTGGAACTGATGCTGATGGTTATCCTGATGCTTTTATTCGTAAATACACTTCGGGTGGGCAGAAAATTTGGGAGAAGAAGGTTTCAACACTTCGTTTAGATTCTATTTATGCAGTTAGTGTTGATGGTTCTGGTGATGCTTATGTCGCTGGTGTTGCTGGTGAACTCAAGAACTTAGGACTTAAGTGCTTTAGTGCTTTTGTACGAAAATACGATATTGCTGGTAATATCATTTGGACCGATCAATATACCACCAACCGCAATAACTGTGGAACTGCAAATGCTAACGACATAGTATTTGATAACTATGGCAGTGTATTCGTAGTGGGAGACACCAATGGCAGCCTTAGTGAACAAAACCTTGGTGGACGAGATGCTTATTTGCGTAAATATCAAATGTCCTCAGGCTATGTAACATGGACAAAACAGTTTGGTACTGTTAGGAATGATGAAGCTCGAGGGGTAGCTATTAATAGCTTTGGTGAGGTATATGTAACTGGTTGGACAGATGGTGATCTTGCCAAAACTAATGTTGGTAAAGAAGATGCTTTTCTAAGCAAATTTACCACTCATGGACAAAATCTTTCTAATAGTCAATATGGCACAGCAATTATGGATAGAGCAGTATCCGTAGCTGTAAATAGCTCTCACGAGGCAATAATAGCGGGATTTACATGGAATTTTCCTAATAGCCGTGAGCCTAACAATGCTTTTTTAATAAGGGTTCCTTGAAGGGAGGAAGCAAATGAGAATTCAAACTCTTTTAAACTTAATTGTTGTTTTGTTCTTAGTTACTAGCTGTGGGGTTAGTTCTCCACAGCAAAGTAATGAGCCTCAAGATAAAGATCATGCAACCCTCAACTCAGCTCAACAAACTAACCTTCTTAGTACTAATTGGGATCATGCACTTTTTGTAGACAAAAATAATAAGATACTTGGCTGGGGTTTTGATAGTTTGGGAAGACTTCTTGGCTTAGGTACAGTTAATGCTATTTATCCTAGCCCAACACACTTGCCTAACTTAAGCAACATAAAAGCTGTTGCTGCAGGTTATGCTCATTCTTTAATCCTTAAAAATGATGGTACGGTATGGGCTTGGGGTGATAATAACTATGGACAACTTGGTGACGGCACTAAGCAACATAGATCTATTCCTGTGCAAGTAATAGGACTAAGCAATGTAAAAGCCATAGCTGTAGGTTGGTATCATTCTTTAGCTATAAAAACTGATGGCACTTTGTGGCAATGGGGTTTTGATCTTAACCTTCAGCCTGTCCAAGTAAATACGCTTACGAATGTAGAGGTTGTGGTAGCTAATCGACTTAATTCCTTAGCTTTAAAAGCTGATGGTACAGTTTGGCAATGGCGTGCTGGAAATACTCTTTCTCAAGTGCCCAATTTAAATAGCGTTATTGACATTGCTACAGGACAGACTTTTAATGCTGAAGACCCTGAGCACTTTCATTATAATGCTTTGCGTGCAGATGGTACGGTTTGGTCTTGGGGTGCAAATTCACTAGGTCAACTTGGTGATGGGACTACTGTTTATCGCTCGAGCCCAGTCCAAGCAATTGGCCTTAGTGATGTAAAGGCTATTACTAGTTCCTACAGACATGTGCTAGCACTCAAAAATGATGGTACCCTTTGGGGTTGGGGTAGTAATGATGAAGGCCAACTTGGTGGTGGTAGTCAAAATCTACATTTGACCCCTATTCAAATACCCGTTATTCGTAATGTCGCTACTATGGCAACAGGATCATTTTATTCACTAGCCTTGTTAGAAGATTGCAGCTTGTGGAGTTGGGGTGAGAGTTATAGCGGTCAATTAGCTGATGGTAATCCTAACTATCACTCGAGCGCTCCCCAAAGGGCTACTAGTTTACCTTGTAATACCACCAATACAGATTTTGATGGGGATGGCATTAGCAATGGTGTAGAGTATCGAAACACTTGCTTAGATGTCTTTACTCCTGATGCACACATCGATTCTGATAATGATGGCTTATTGAATGAGGATGAACTTGCCCTTGGTACAGATCCTTGTGACCCTGATAGTGATAATGACACTATTAATGATGGTGTTGATAATTGCCCGCACCACGCCAATACTAACCAAAATGATTTTGACGGTGACGGTATAGGTGATGTATGTGACAATGACGCTGATGGTGATGGTTGCAATAGAAAATTTGATGTTAATGATTTAGATCCCAATGTCTGGTGTGCAGTAAGGCCACTTGACCCTATATTGGATAGAAAGGGACGCCTCATAACTTTTGATCCTAGATTAGGTGACCCCAGAATTAGAGCATTTATTGAGGGTGTAATGCCTGACCTTGGCTCTATTTGTGGAGAGTTTGATTGCCCACCACCTTTGCCTTTCTTAACTATTTTCGATAAGGACTTTAACAAGCCTTTGCTAGTTATTGGAGCAAATGATTATGGCTTTAGTGAAGAAGATGGTTTTGGTTACGCAGCACAAATTTTACCTGATATTGATGGTGATGGTATAGGCGAAATAGTTATAGCAGCTCCTCTAGCTAACGATAGAGCAGGGGCTATAACAATAATTTCTGGAAGTACTGGTGAGGAGATAAATCGCCTTGAAGGAAATTCTCCTGATGAAATGTTAGGTTCTAGCTTAACTTTGCTAGATGAAAATACTTTAGCAGTAGGTGCTTTAGGGGGTGACTCAGTTTACATAGTCAATAGTAATCTTGAAGTTGAGAATAGTTTTAGTGGTGAAGGCGAGGATGGTTTTGGACTTGTTTTAACTGCCCTAGAAGATCTTGACAAAGATGGTGCTCCAGAATTAGGTATTGGTGCCCCTTATGCTGAAAGTAATAAGGGTAACGTTTATATTGCTTACAGTAGTGGTGGTTTGCAAAGGTTAGCTAATGGTCATAATAAAGGCGAACAGTTTGGTTACGCCCTTAAATCTGTTGACATTGACAACGATGGTCTGTCTGATTTACTAATTGGTGCACCTGAGGCAAATGATGGAAAAGGTGAAATAAGAGCTATTAGCACCACAGGTAAAGAGCTGTGGAATAAGCAAGGGCAAGAAGAAAGTGAGCATTTTGGCTTTGCTATTGCTAGCTACACAAGCAAAGAAAAGGCACAGATTCTGGTAGGTGCACCGGGTTGGCAAGAGAATACAGGTCGTGCATATGTACTTGAATCAAACGGCAATGTTTCAGGTCATGCTGCTGTTGGCAAAGAAGGTGAACAACTAGGCACTAATGTGGCGTTTGCTTCAGATGGTAAGGGTATTACTTACCTTGTAGTATTTACTCCATATATTGAAGGTAAGGGTAATTCTTATTTTTATGAACTTCCCTAGTTCTGTATATACCCCTTGTTGGGATTAATCGTAAAACTATGGGTGTCTAAGAAAGTTTTTTTCCAAGAAACCTCCGAGGTTTTCAAAACCTCGGAGGTTTGTGCTTTTAGGAGGCAGATCTAGGATTTTTATACTACCTATTAACATTTAAAACCCAATTGCAGCAGGCGCTTTCCAATACCGCTACTTGGTTTCAGTAACGAGAGCAACACTAAACAGGATAATTACAAAGCCTAAAAGTACCCCAAAACTTAGTTCTTCAGATAGAAAAACCCTACCAAAAATTGCCCCAAACACAGGTATTAGATAAGCAATAAGGCTTAAGCGTGTAGGACCAACTTTTTTAAGTAAATGAAAATCTAATGTAAAGGCTATGGCTGTAGGTATAAGCACCATTGCTAGCAGAGTTAATATAGCAAAGGTTGAAAGCTGTTGTTGGGGTGGATTAGCAATAGCAAATGGTAGTAACAAAATACCAGCAGCTAGAAAGTTGCCAATGGTTATGCTTAAAGGCGAGGTGTTTTTGAAGTGCATTGCTGCATAAACTCCACCTAGTCCATAAGATAATGCTGAAAGTAAAAGTGCTAGTATAGCGAGCAAGCTAGAAGAATCTAACCCCTGCGGGTTCCAGCCACTTAAAACCACTACTCCAAATAGGCCCAGCAAAAGACCAGTTACTTTCCTAGCAGTAAGGGATTCTTCCATAAAGAAGAAAGCCGCAACAGCAGTAAAGAGAGGAATAGTAGACATTAAAATAGCAGCTAGTGCAGAGCTTACTTGCAACTCGGCAAAAGCAATAAGGGTGTAGGGAATTGCTGCATTAAGAGCACCTAACAGGAGCCAATTGTACCAAGCTTTGCTAAAGTTGAGAGGTTGTTTGCTTAAGAAGGCCCAAAGAAAAAGTAAAGCTGCTGCCAGCCAGACCCTTAAATCCATAAGCATAAAGGGGCCAAAAACTGGTGCCAACAAACGTATAAAAAGAAATGCCGAAGCGAATAAAGCACTTAGAAGTGATAAGAGGGCAAATTGAGTGAGGTTCATAGTATTTTTCTTCAAGGCCTACAAATAGGCATTCGTTTAATACTCTATCACTATTAATGATTTGTCACCCTACTCATAGTACAACCAAGCAATAATTGATAGTTATGTTAAGGCTTGCCCTTGTTGCTTTTACTGTTGTTATAGTTTTACTTATTGCTTTAGCTTTTAGTCCTGAAAAGGTAAAGGTTTTTCCTAATACCTTTATTGAGCTAAGTGAGTCAAAACTTACTTTATATCCTAGTGCTGATCCTGAAGCCACATGGAGTTTTAAAGCACAAAAAATACTATATGAGCCTGATACACGTGAGTCAGAACTTTTCGATTTGAGTGATGGTAAAAGAGTAGTAAATGATGAGGTTGATTTTACTTTAACGTCGGATAGAGTTACCATTGACCAAGCTGATAACTTACGTGGTGATCTCATTTATGTGCATATCAATAATGCTAATTGGGATTTGGATATGCATGCAAGCGAGTATAGACAGGTGCTTATTGACCAAAATGTTGGTAAGTTTGAAGTACCACTTCTACTATATCGTGGTGATGGTATTAGCGAAAGCCGTGATGAAAATGTGCGGATGAACTTTGATCTTACTGAATTTGAGGCAGGTGGCCCCGGTACTATAGGCCACAACAGTTTTATTGACGAACATTAAACGAATCAGATATATAGAACTTTTGGACAAAGCCTTAAAAAATATTACAATATATTAGGAGTGTAGTTTTTATGGAAATTAAGTCTGGCAAGTGTTTCAATTTATACTTTCTTGCTTTATAATACTTAGTACATAGGCAAAACTCGAGCAAACTACAAAAAATTTCAAGGAGTTAATTATGGAGTTAAAATTAAATTCAAGTCTTATAGGTTTTATAACCTTATCTTTATTAATCTTTTGCTTAGCCCAAGAAACTGATGTCAGTAAGCGCATCATTACTATTACCTACGATGGTGGTAATCGCAATGCTCCCGATTTACGTTACGGACCTTATCAATATAGCCACCCTAATCCCGAAGGTTTGATTGCAACTGTTTCTAATTTGAGTATTTATGGACAAAGTGCACAACTTAGTGCTCCTGAAGGTGTATTAATTAGTGAAGCTGAGGGGCAAAGGGATGCTATTTTTACAAGTGGCGTTAGGGTAACTAGGGGACGTTTAACAGCTAAAGGTAGCGAAATTGTTTATAGTGAGCAAACAGGTCTTGGAGTCCTTAGAGAAGAAACTGGCTTAGTAAATATTGTAATAGAGCCTAAGGAAAGTAGTGAGGACCCTGCAGAAATTACTGCTGAAACAGCTACTTTCGATGTGGATACTGATGTCAGCGTTAGTCAAGGTAATGTAACTCTCATAAATGGTTCACAAAATGCCCAAGCTGATGAAATGACTTTTGAAGAGGATCGTGACTTAGCCAAACTTATCAGTGAAACAGGACAAGTAATGGCAACAAGGCAAGATGAGGATGGCGAACTTATTATTCAATCAGATGTTATGCGGGTACTGACCGAGGATGATAAGCTTTTTGCTACGGGTAGTGTTGTTCTTATTGATGGAGATATAACTAGTAGTGGTGACACTATATTTTTTGATGATGAGTCTTCTAGAGCAGAAATTATTGGTAATCCTGCTGTATCTGTTAATTCTGCAGAAGGAGTTACCGTTTCTGGGGCAAGGATTGAGCATCTAACTGACATTGATGTTATTGAACTCTTGGATGATTCTGTACCACCTGAATTTGAGTCTACTGAATTTATGTTGACTAGTGAATTAGCAGCAGAAGTCCCAACTAGTGAGCTAGAAGCTTCAGAAGAATTTGTAGAAGAGGCTGCAGTAACCCCAGAAACAGCTTTAGAAGGAGAAGTAGAGAGTTTAGAAGAAGAAATCTTTGAAGAGGGCTTAGAATAAAGTTAAGAAGGTTTAGGCAAGGAATGTAAGGATCAAACATTTTTTATTAACTTTAATGTTGGGAAGCACTTGGTTAAGTTTTAGTTTTTGCCAAGAGCAAGGTGATACACGCCCTCAAATTACTATAGAGCGTAAGGATAAGACCATTCGAGTTATTCAAAATGGTACCCGTGCTGATGGTGCCCGCACAATTTTGCTAAATCCTAAATGTGATGAGGAAATTCGTTTAAGCACTTTCTTTGCACCAACACCTGCTTTTGTTGAAACATTGGTTAATGAAACTAGGATTGTCTCGAGCATAGCCTTCATAAAAAAACCTGAGAAAAAAGAGGAGAAAGAACCAGAACCTGAGCCAGAGTCAGAGGTAGAATCAGATATAGAAGAGTCTGTGATGGAGTCAGGGCTCGAGTCAGAATCAGAAGTAAACTTGAGCCCTGAAGAAGATATAGCACTAGATCAATCTATAGAATCAAATGGGGAAGAATCAAACTCAGTGCCTGAAGAAGACGGAGAGGCTGATTCAGAATTAGAGGGTGAAGAGGAAACACTAGAAATGTTTGGTGGTACTCTAGATTTCACAGATAGTACACGGTGCCCTGAGAATGTCCAAGCAACTACTACTGCAGACGTTACTGTAGAAGAAGGGCGTAGTACCATTACAGGCAGTAAGTTTTTATACGATAATGCCACAGGGGTTGGTAATATGGAAGGGCCAGTGAACTTAGAACGTGAAGCTGAGGGGGATTCTCCAGCTCTTTCTGGTAACTCGGATAATATGGACTTTAATGTTGATGAAGACCTTACAATCCTTAAAGGTAACGTTACTATTGAGTCTGATGGACGAGTAAGTGAGGCTGATACTGTAGAATTTGATGAGCAAGCTAGTTTAGCTATTTTGCTTGGCAACCCTGCTAAAAGTAGTAAAGATGGTGACCTAGTACAAGGTAATATTATTACCTACTATCTTGATAGCAATGATGTGGTGGTAGGTCAAAATATTCAAGCTAGTTTTGAGCTTGATCCTTAGGTGTTTTCTGACATGACTCAGATTATGAAATTAATTAGAAATGAGAAAAGGTAAAGGGAAAGGATAAAATGCAAAGGGCTACATCTTTTAATGGACAATTCAGGCTAGCTTAAAGCTGTCAAGGTCTAAGACTAAAGTAAATTGCTGAGAAAATAGTTAAGGATTATTGCTCATAGAAAACAATAAAAATTCCTCTAATATATTAACTGAAAGGATTTTTATGAAAACTATATTTTGTTTTATAATTTCTTTATTACTTTTCACTGGTGCAGCAATAGCTGATGGCTACACCTATACTAATCCTACTCCTAACTATAATGATCCCTATTACTATCCACCCTATGGTGACGAGGGTGTAGTACTTACCCCTGTAAACCCCACTTATCCAGACAATTCAGATTACCCTTCAACTGTTTATCCTAGAACCATTGTTACTGTACCTAACCCACCACCTGTAGATGTTTACCCCGATTATCCTGACTATCCAAATTATCCTGACTATCCAAATTATCCTGACTATCCCGATTATTACTCTACTTACCCTATTAATTTTGATCGAGGTTCTGACTATCGCTCAGGTTTAAGTACTTATTATGTTGGAGAGAATGTACGTCTAAACTTAACTGCTGTTGATCATGGAAATCTCTATCTCTTTGTAGTTGACCCTAATGGTAGTGTTAGGCAACTTTTGCCTAACTATAATACTAGATCTTCTTACTCTTATCCTGTTACTAGCGGTAGAAATTACCGCATACCAGAACATGGAGCTCGCTATAAGCTACTTGCTGTTGAGCCTAGAGGCTACCACAAGTTAATAGGTATTTTAGTATCTTCCCACTATGGACATGGGGGATATGGGTCTTATTCTCATGGATCTGATTTATTTAGCGGTATATATAGTGAATCAAGTTTGTCAAGTCGTATAGACCAGTTACGTAACTACAATAATCTAAGAATCTTTCATTATGAAGGACGGTTACTAGTACAGTAAAAGCTTGTTGTAGGTGGCTCTATGCAGTGGCTATTCATGGTTCTCCTCGCTACACTAAAAATTTATATGTTTGGCTCGAGTTAAGCAATGACAACTTTAGATAATTTAAGCTAGAAGGAACTAGCTGTCAGTTGTTTCATTGGAGATCGTAATTTGGGTATACTAGAAGATACAAAAAAAGCTATAAAGGATTTAACAGGTGTTGCTAAGGGAATGGGAGTGATAAAAAGTGCTCCCGAACACGGTAATCTTACTAATCTTTATCCTTATGAAATGCCCGACATTCCACCAGTGTCATGTCAATCTTTGGCACTTATAACTGAAGATGATGGTTCAGATAGGTGTGTGTCTTGCCTCGCTTGTGAAAAGGTGTGTCCTAGTCAAGTTATTACTATAGAGCGCAAACGTAATCCTGAAGGTAAGGGTTTTATTTTAGAACTCTTTGACATAGATTTAGTTAATTGTATGTATTGTGCTGCCTGTGTAGAGGCTTGCCCAGTTAGTGCTATAGTCACAATTGGAGACTTTGAGCTTTCCACTTACAACTTGCAAACTTTAAAGGCTGATAAAGCTTTTTTAGATGAGCAAGGTAAACGTGCTCGGCAATGGTATAGCCCCAAATTTGGAGTAGAAATGCGAGATGGGGATGGTAAGATTGTAATCGCATCTTCAGAGCTTCAACCCGGTGGAGAAGCCAAGCTTCACTAATAAATTTGAGCAAAATTAGTATTGTCTGAGTGCTCTTATACATAGACGTTGAAAAAGATTTCATGCAAGCATGGTTGTATGGATGTTGGAGAAAAAACCACTATTATAACCATGTGAAAGGAAACAACTATGCTTCAAAAGTGTCTGATGTTTGTACTTATAAGCTTTTTTGTTAATATGGCTTTGGCACAGGCATCATCTGGCAATTCACCCAATAGTAATTTACCTACAGGAGCACTTCAAGATGCTCCTATACGTTTTCCTGATGTTCCTCCGGGTTTTTATGCTGAAGAGGCAATTGACATGGCAGTTCGAGCGGGAATCATTGTAGGACGTACTGACGGCAATTTTGATGGTCGTGAAAACCTTACTCGCTATGAATCAGCTATAATAATTGCTCGTTTGCTCACGCTTTACAATAATGATGTAGCTGCCATTTATGGAGATCTTGGTTCCTTACGAAATGCACTTTCTGAATTAGATCAGCAATACCAAGACCTAAATATTGAAACTGATGGTCTTAGAGCAGTAGTGGATAACAAAGCTGGTGTAGGTGATATACAAGCCTTGCGGCAGCGCATTGATGAATTGTCAGGAGAAATTCAAGCTTTACACTCTCAAATAGCTTCAGGTGAGATCCAAGGTGCCCCCGGTCCTGCTGGTCCTCCCGGCCCTCCCGGCCCTGCTGGTCCTCCCGGTGCTATTGGCCCTGCTGGCCCTATAGGCTTTACTGGCCCTCCCGGTCCTGCTGGCCCCCCCGGTACTACTGGCGCCGTTGGCCCTGCTGGTCCTCCCGGTGCAACTGGCCCCATTGGTCCTGCTGGCCCTATTGGCTCTGCTGGTCCTCCCGGTGCAACTGGCCCTGTTGGTCCCGCCGGCCCTGCTGGTGTCAGCACCCCGCAAAGACCACCTAATCAAACTAATGGAGTAAATTTACAGCCCCAACAACCACCTAGGGGAACTACTACTCTACCACCTGCACGTCAAACCCCTACTACCCTACCACCTGCACGTCAAGCCCCCACTTCCAGCGAAGGTAAAAATCAACACAAGGGTGATGATAATAACTTTCATGTAAGTGCAGCACTATTAACAGACTTTGAAAGATTCCCAATTGTTCGTTTAACAGCAGGCATTGACGATCTTTTTGCTAATTTTGGTGTGCGTATGCTCCTCGATTATGGTCGTCAAGGTGGTTTTGATAATAATACTGTAACTACTGCAGGCCATTTTACCTATACACTTGACCTTGATTCAAGTAATAAATTTAAAGGTTATTTAGGTGCTGGTTTTGGCTACCAATTTGGTGGAGGCAGTGATACTGACGATGTTATTAATGCAGTAGACTCGAGCTTTTTAGGAGGGCTTCTAGGGGTTGAGTATGACTTTGCCAGTTTCTTGGGGCTTTTTGCTGAAGCTACTGTAGATTACTACTTCACAGACCCTAGTGATCCTTTTGGTAACCCTTATGCGTTGTTGGGTGCAGGCATAAGGCTTCGTTTCTAGTCATAATCTTTTAGATTTTTAAAATTTATAAATAGTCCTAGCCTTGGAGGCTTTCAAAGCCTCCAAGGTTTTTTGTCTACTTTAGCTAACAAAGAAAAACTTTTCTTTGTTGAAAAAATAACATGAATCAGCTAAAGTCTAATCAGGGTCATCAACATTAGAAGAAGACCTTAAATGCAAGCAAACGTCTGGTAAGACTAAATTACTTTACTAAGCGTTAATGACATGAATGAAATAAATAAGAACTTACCCTTTCCTGCCTTTATAAGGGTAAGGATTAGTTAGATTGGTAAAGTTTTTTGCCAATAGTAAATAAACAAATATTTAGAAAGGAATAGAGCCAGTTATCCTATAACTAAAGCCATAGGTTTCTTGCCCTTTTAATAATGAATAATAATCCTGAATATACTCGTCTTTGGCGTCCTAATGATCTTGAAGGACTTGATCTTTTTGATGCTTTTATTTACGAACGCAAGTTTCCTAAACATATACATGATAACTACACAATTTGTGTAACAGAAGAAGGTATAGGAGAGGTTTACTGTCAGGGGGAAATGCTGCGAGCAGATTCTAAAAATATCATACTAATTAACCCTGAAGCAGTGCATGCAGGTTGGGCACTTAAAGGGCACACTTGGAAATACCGAGTTATGTATGTGGATAAAAAGCTTATGCAACGTGTAATTGGTGAAGATACTTTATTCAATAAGGAAGTTCTTAAGCACCCCCAGCTGATTAATAGTTTCCAAGAAACTTTTAGCTACTTTCTTAAGGATACCCCTCAGGAAGTACGTGAAGGTGAAGTACTTCGCTTTTTAGAAGGTTTAGTGGGAGCTGCCACCTATAAACCTGATAAGGCGCAGGGTAAGGAACGTCTAACAATCAAAGCAGTTAAAGATTACTTGCGTGAGCACTATGGAGAAAATGTATCTATTGGTGAACTAGCCAATATGGTAGGTTTAAGCGCTAATTATCTTATTCGCACCTTTCGTAGAACTGTAGGGCTGCCACCACATGCTTATCAAATGCAAGTGCGTATACAAGAAGCAAAAAAGGCCTTACTTAGCCGTAAACCTATTGCTCAGGTGGCACTCGAGGCAGGCTTCTTTGACCAAAGCCATTTGAATCGCTGTTTTAAACGTATTTTGGGTGTAACCCCCAAACAATACAGACAATAGAGGCTAATTGTTTAGCTGTTTTAATAGCTTTTCTAGATTATTGCGTACTTTGTTAGTGTATGGGTGTTTATTAAGTGATCCCTTCTCTAATATGTTAACTGCCCTACGGTACAAAGCTTCAGTTTCTTTGTATTTCCCTTGTTCTTTGAATAGTTCAGCAAGGTCATTGAGGCTAGCAGCTACAGAAAAGTGTTCAGCTCCTGATACCTTTTCCTTCAGCTTTAAAATTTCGCAAAATAAGGATTCTGCTTCTTCATATTTCCCTTGAGTTTGAAGCAGCAAAGCAAGGTCTTTGAGTCCATTACGTATATCAGGATGCTCAGCCGCTAATAGCTGTTTATTTATTTCCAAAGCCCTACGAAATAAGGACTCTGCTTCCTCATATTTTCCTTGCCCTTTAAGTATAAAAGCAAGGTCATTAAGGTTAGTAGCTACAGAACGATGTTTGGCTCCTAATAGTTTTTGTCTTATCTCTAAAGCCCTGCGAGATAAGGACTCAGCATCTTTATACTTCTCTTGGTCTTGGAGTAATAAAGCAAGTTCATTAAGACTAAAAGCTACAGAAAGATGCTCTGTTCCCAATCTTTTTTCCCTTATCTCCAGAGCCCTGCGATATAAATATTCAGCCTCTTCATTCTTTCCTTGGTATTGGAGTGCTAAAGCTAGGTTATTGAGATTAGTAGCTACAGGAAGATGCTCGGCTCCTAGTATTCTTTCATTTATATCCCAAGCCTTGCGAAGTAAAGGTTCAGCTTCTTCGTATTTACCTTTATCTTGAAGCAGCACAGCGAGATTATTAAAGCTAACAGCTGCATCAAGATGCTTAGCTCCTAATACCTTTTCAAATATTTCCAAAGCCCTACGGTACAAAGATTCTGCTTCTTCATATTCTCCATCAGAGTAAAGTAGTCCAGCAAGGTTATTGAGGCTAGTAGCTACATCAAGATGCTCAGCTCCTAATACCTTTTCTTTTACCTCCAGAACCTTGCGTAATAGGGATTCAGCCTCCTCATATTTTCTTTGGTCTTTAAGTGAAGAAAAGTCATTGAGTCTAGCAACTAAATCAGAGTATTCAGTTCCTAGGGAATCTTTATAGATGGATAGCCAGTTTTTGGCAGCTTCCATTTGCTCTTTTATTACTTCCACTGCAAGATATTAGTGTTGTTTACTAGTATACGAAAATATGGCATAACGTGGCTTTTATGGTGTTTAGCGTGGGTTAGTTTAGATGATCAATTCGAGTTAATCCAAAAACACCAACTTCTGTCAATTCTACTACAGTTTTAGCTAAAAGTTCGGTGGGGTGTTTTGCATCGTTCTCGAGCCACCAAATCAGCAACCCAATCGTACCTTCAGCAATGTAGGTTGCCACAATTTCTGGCGGTGCAGACATGGTTTTAAGTGACCCACCTCCTTCAAGCGCTTCCATAACAAGCTGTGTAACGAACTGCCGTAATTGATTTCGTACGCTTGCACCTACAGAACCTGTTAAGAGCGCTTTAAAGTAGTCATGATAACTAGCCACATAGTCATAAAACTTTTGCAGGTTTTGTCTACTGATTGTGCCTGTTTCCGCTTCTTTAGCTAGCAAAGGTGATTGTAAAAGGGGTTTAATTTGCTCGAGGAACTGCTCAGTACAACTTTTTAGTAGCTCATCTTTATCCTGAAAATGACGATAAAAGGTCATGCGTGCAGTGTCTGCTTTATCGGTAATTTCTTGTACGGTAAGGGCCTCGAAGGGCTTGTCTTTGAGTAAACTAATTAAGGCTTCTTGTAACCATTTACGTGTTCGCATACTTCTTCTATCCATAATTGTCTAGCATCCTAGCACTTTTGAGACAGGTGTAACAAAAATATCATCTTGCTAACAAAAGTTGACAAATTAAGAATGTCCCTAATATGATACTAATTGCAGCATAATTATCATGCTGTAACATAATAGAAAAAGGAAAAGCTTTATGACATCAAATCAAGTTACTCATTTCCCATCCCTATTTGGTATTCTTTTTGTTTGTTTGTTTATGATTGTGTCAGCATCATTTGCTCAGACACCACCTGTACCAGAACTCAATCCAGCAGAAGGACAAGAAATTGGTTGGACATTTGAAGCGTTTTTAAGTCCTCATCAAGAACCTGATGAAGAAGAAAATACGCCCGCACTCACGCCTGCAGCTTTTAAGTCCACAACGGCTTCCCTTAGCAGAATTGAAAGAGAAGCAAATGGGCATAGAGGACATGGCATTTTACGTTTTAGCAAGGATCTTAGTAAGGTCTATGTAGATGTAGCTATTGAAGGTACAGATACTGAAACTATCAATATGTTCCATATTCATTGTGGTAGACCCGGTGTTCTTGGGCCTATACTTGTTGACTTTGCATTGGTGACCGATATTAAAGAGAATCTTTCTGATGGAATATTCTCAGTGGTAATAACCAACGATGCCATTAAGGAAACTGCTAATCATGGTAAAGGATTGGTTGCTGCATTTACAGGGGGGTGTGCCATACCTAATCCTATACCTAGTAAGGTATCAACCGTTGCAGGTATGTTTGATATTGCCCAGCAAGGAGAACTTTACTTCAATTTGCACACAACAGGTCAGACATTTTATGGAGATATAAGGGGACAGATTCATCAAGTTATACTCTAAAAATGCAGGATGATTAGTTGTTATGAATGAAATTATAAAACCTACACTGGAGATGTCCATTTTTAACCCATTTTCAGTATAGTTGCTACCTTGCATTTTGTTTCCTGATATTAAAGACGTCTACAATTGCCATAAGTGACCCAATTTGTTCCTTGCCCGTTTGTGTCTAGTGCCCTAGTGCGTATGCACAAACCACTTGTTCTAAGTGGGCCTTTAAGTTTGTTAAAACGTACTTGCAAATTATATGTACTAGATTGAGCGTTGTGATGTTCAGGCCAAACAGTTATGCCATTAAATTCACCAACATGTCTATCATTTGGAGATTGAGCGTCCATATGAATATTAGAATTGTAGCTTGAAGGTAGGTCTTGGCAATAAGGACTTTCATATGTACCACTGCATTCAAAGCTATTCCAAGGATAGCTACTGCTATTTTTATAAGTATACATGCGATTCCAGTCCATAAAGTCAAACCATGAAGGATTAACATAGTAACCAGTACCTTCAGGGGTGTTACCTACAGGCTGGTCACCCACTTGAGCAATAAGCCGCTGACCTTTGCGTTTATAGACTTCAACCTCGAGACGACGTAAATCAAGTTCATCACCACTAGGCATGCTGATCACAAGAGTTGGTTTAGGATTTCTGGGAGTAGAGAGATCAACATTTGCAAAGCTTAGAGAAATATTAGTGGCATTTGATGTGTCAGGGTGTGGTAAGGCAGTAAGTGGATGAATGCTATCACGTTGCCAAGCACTATAGGCATCATGGCCACCGGGAGAATTGCGGATTTCAAAGTGTAAGTGTGCATAACCACTTTGACTGGTACCTGTGTAGCCAATCAGTTGACCTTTTGTTACACTCTCATTTACTGAAACTGTCCAAGCCGAAAGGTGCATGTAATTACTATGATAGCAACCTTGCCCTGAACAGCTATTTGAATTTGGACGATAGTGTCTGATTTGAACCATTGGATCACTATAACTACTGTGGTTTCCTGCAATACGAACAACTCCATCAGTAATTGCAAAAACGGGAGTGCCTACAGGACTGGTTAAATCAAGACCACGATGAAAATCATAGCGATGATTTTCTGAGACCAGAGGTCTTGGTCCATAGGTTGAGGCAATAGGACCATCGGTAAAGTTTGGATTACCTTGTCTCTCGCTTGGACATCCTTGGCTTACATCCCAGCCACTTGGGGGATCCTCGCTAATGCGCCCACAGAGCGGCCAAACCATCGCACTATCAAACTGACCAGAGAGATTGTCAATAGTTGGTACACTACTAGTTGCAAGAATAGGTTCTACTACAGGGGTAGGCTTTACATTACCTTCTACTTGTGAGCAGGCAATAAGGTTTAGCAAAACCATTAGACAAAGATAAAAGTATTGCTTCATAGTATTACTTTAGAAGGCAATGCTTAGGGAAATGGTAGAGTAGAAATTAAAGCGTAGCAAAAAACTTGAGGTCATTATGATTGTAACAACTGCTATACTGAAATAATGCTAACAGGCGAAGTAAGAAACCAAGTAGATCGCATTTGGGATGCTTTCTGGACAGGTGGCATTTCTAACCCCTTAGAAGTTATTGAGCAACTTACCTACCTACTTTTCATCAAGCGTCTTGACGAACTTCACACCCTCGAGGAAAAGAAAGCCAACCGCTTAGGGCAATCTATCGAAAATCCTGTCTTTAATCCAGAACAAGATCACTTGCGCTGGTCACGGCTCAAAAATGCTGAGCCAAATACGCAATACCAGATCATTACTGAAGAGGTTTTTCCCTTCTTGCGAAATATGGGCACAGAAGAAAGCGCCTTTAGCATCCACATGAAAGACGCCCGTTTTACATTGCCACCTGAAAAGGCAGGGCTGCTGGCAAGGGTTGTTGATATGCTCGAGAACATCCCCATGAACGACCGTGATACCAAGGGTGACCTCTACGAGTATCTATTGAGTAAACTCTCCACAGCAGGTCAAAATGGGCAGTTCCGCACACCAAGACATATCATCAAGCTAATGGTTGATCTAATGAAACCTAGTCCGCAGGACGTGATATGTGATCCTGCTTGTGGTACAGCAGGCTTTTTAGTAGCAACAGCCGAGTATCTTTATCGCAATCACCGCAGCGACATCTTTAATGATGCAATCTTAAAAAAACACTACGAGGGCGAGATGTTTCACGGTTTTGACTTTGATAGCACCATGTTGCGTGTTGCCAGTATGAATATGATGCTGCACGGCATCAGCCATCCCATAATCGAGAACAAAGACTCCTTAAGCGAAGATCACAGTGAAGACACCGAAGTATACAGCCTTATTCTTGCCAATCCACCTTTTAAGGGCAGTCTTGATTACGAAAGTACTGCTAAAGATCTATTGAGCATGGTCAAGACTAAAAAGACTGAGCTGCTTTTTATTGCGCTCTTCTTGCGCCTCTTAAAAACAGGTGGACGTGCTGCTGTGATAGTGCCTGATGGTGTACTCTTTGGTAGTAGTAAAGCCCACAAGACTTTAAGAAAAACCCTTGTTGAGGATCACAAGCTCGATGCCATCATTAGTATGCCTAGTGGTGTGTTTAAGCCCTATGCAGGGGTGTCTACTGCCATTGTGATTTTCACCAAGACTAATTCGGGTGGTACGGAGAAGGTTTGGTTTTATGATATGCAGGCGGATGGTTACAGCTTGGACGACAAGCGTACTAAGCTAGACAACAAACACGAAAACAATAACCTACCTGACATTTTAAACAGATGGAACAATTTAGAGGTTGAAGCTAGCCGAGCACGCACTGAACAGAGTTTTTTAGTACCTAAAGATGAAATTGCAAGCAATGACTATGACCTAAGCATCAACCACTACAAAGAGATTGAGTATGAAGAGGTTCAGTATGACCCACCGCAGGTGATTCTTGATGAGCTTGATGTGTTGGAAAAAGAGATACAGCAGGGTATGGTAGAACTCAGGCAAATGCTAAACTAAGGTTATGGTTGAGTTACTCGAGCAAAATCAAGAAAACATTCATAAACTCTGTGAACGTTATTTTGTAAGACTGCTTAAGGTCTTTGGCTCAGCTGCAAGAGAAAGCGACTTCTCACCAGAAAGTGACCTAGATTTTATAGTTGAGTTTGAGACCTTGCCCCCAGGTAACCACGCTAAAGCCTATTTTGGCCTATTGTTTGGGCTAGAAGATTTGCTTGGTAGAGAAATTGACCTAGCAGAGATTAGTACTATTAAAAACCCTTATGTTCTAAAAACCATAGAGAAGGACTTAACACCGTTTTATGCCACTGCGAGATGGTGAGTGAAGCAAAAATTGATTTATCTTGTATAATAAGGATTTGATGATCTTATAACCACTTCTAGTGTAAATTCTACTGTAGTAAATAGAGCAAAATTTTTGGAGTATACATTATGGCAACAAATTCACAAACTAATCCAAATTCCACACACATAGGTGGTGATGCTTTGCTTTCTGTGAAGCAAGAAAACGTGTTACGGAAAGAGGAAATAGTAGCACATAATGACAACAAAACTCAACGACAACGTAACATTGCCACACAAGAACTCTTGAGCACTTGGCTGGCTGATGAATCTGGGTATGAAGAAGAAACATGGTCGTCCCTTAAAAGTGCCTTAGAAAATAACCGTCCCAATAGTAGACAGCTATTTCGTGACTAATGTGTTCCTCCTCGATACAGGAGTCTTAGGCCAAGTGTCCCATCCACGCAGAAACCCCGAGTTCGCACAATGGTTTAACCGTTTGTTGGCAACGGATTCAGTCATAATAATGTCTGAAATTGCAGATTATGAATTATATCGTGAATTGTTACGAGCGGAACAACATGTTGGTATTAAGCGGCTAAATCAACTCAAGGCAGTGTTGCAGTATTTGCCTATTACTACCTCAGCCATGCTCTTAGCAGCTCAACTTTGGGCTGAGGCTAGAAAGCAAGGGCGTCCAACTGCTGATCCCAAAGAATTAGATTGTGACGCTATCTTAGCAGCTCAAGCACTGGAAGCTGGAGCTGTTGTTGTCACGGACAATATTGGACATCTAAGCCTTTTCGTGGAAGCTAAAAGTTGGCGTGACATTCGTATAGAAGAATAATAACAGGGTCTGCTTGGGTTTTGGAGTTTGAAATAAATTAACAGGCCTTGGTGTAGAATGTGCACACCTTAACTAATGATGGAAGAGAGTAGTGTGACACAAAAAGAGATTGAAGAAGTAACAGGCATTTACCAGAGCAACTTGAGCCAAATTTTAAAAGGCAAGCGCAAGCTGACAGCAGAGCAAGTTAAGTTGTTGACTGACTATTTTAAGGTGAACCCTGTGGTGTTTTTGTGATGTTGAGATTTGAGCAGGAAATACAGAAAGGAATGCAAAAGTTGAAGGGGATGTTATTTACTGTAGGGGTTTACCAGCTCAATTGAAAAAACTATCCTTTAGTGAAATAGCAGAAGTCGTGACAGGATCAACACCTTCGACAAAGATAAAAGAGAATTATGGTGGTAAAATACCATTTGTTTCACCTAGCGAGCTAGATGTGAATACTCCAATACTTCGAACAGAAATTATGTTGAGTAAATTGGGCGGTTCTAAGGCTCGTCTGTTACCACCCGAAACAGTTATGGTTTGTTGTATTGGCGCTACTATTGGCAAAGTAGGATATGCAGGTGCTGAACTCGCAACTAATCAACAGATAAATTCCCTAATCGTTGATAAGAGTATTGCATATCCAAGGTATGTTTATCACTATTGCAAAACTATAAAACCTTTGCTTAAACATTCCTCATCATCAACAACTTTGCCAATTGTAAATAAAAGTCGATTTAGTCAATTCAAGATACCCCTTCCCCCCCTCGAGCACCAACAACAAATAGCTCGAGTTCTAGACAAAGCAGACGAACTTCGCACCAAACGCCGCACTGCCATTCAAAAACTGGACGACTTGCTTCAAAGTGTATTCTTAGACATGTTCGGTGATCCAGTGATGAATCCGAAAGGGTGGAGAATTCTGCCTCTCAATGATGTTTGTGAAACTAAAGGTCAATATGGTTCTGGGGCTTCAGCAATTGATTTCAAATATGGGAAGCCAAGATACATTCGGATAACAGACATTGATGATAATGGTAAGTTGAGCAGTAACAAAGTGTCTCCAAGTACTGATTCTGTTGATTGGGAAAAATACAAGTTAATAGAAGGAGATGTGCTCTTTGCGCGTTCGGGAGCAACAGTTGGAAAAACATACTTATATAATGAAAATCATGGATTTTGTGTGTACGCTGGCTATCTAATAAAATTCCAACCTAAGTCAGAAATAATGCGGTCAGAGTTCCTTTTTAATTTCACCAAAACTATCTTTTATAAATTATGGGTGAACAACAAACAAAAGGTAGTTGCACAACCTAATATCAATGCAAAACAATATGGAGAAGAGTTACTTTTACCTGTTCCTCCTATTGAAGAACAAGATAAGTTTGTTGCTATTTCCCAAAAATTGCAAGTGCAAAGGACTCAATTAGAAGCTCATTTAATAATGCAGGACAGGCTCTTCTACTCTCTCCAACAACGTGCCTTCCGTGGCGAACTCACACCTCAAACTCTGGATAAGCTAGACAAGCTCGAGACCAAACCCACTCAACCTAGTTTGTTTTAAACTTGTAAAGTAAGCTTAACCATATTATCCTTACTTTTGAGAATTGTTAAGTAAGGTTCTTCGTTAAACTTTACTTAAGAGGTTTAACGTGTTTGATTTGCCTACAACTCGAGCGGGTGCTTATGTTGAAAGATCCAATGCAGGCGAGACTTACTCCTGTTATGTGCCTGCTGTGTTGCCTCCTAATCCAGCCATTACTATAAGTCCAGAACACAATAAACTCATCGGACAGATTAACCGTATGCTCGGGCGTTTTGATGTCTTTGGGGTGCTTGGTGAAGTCCCGGATACAAAGCTGTTTATCTATAACTATGTGCGTAAAGAAGCACTTTTATCATCACAGATTGAGGGCACACGGTCATCTTTCTCTGATTTGCTTTTGTTTGAAAGTGATGAAGTTCCTTCTGTACCCCTAGATGATGTCAAAGAGGTTTCTAATTACATAAAAGCACTCTATTATGGTCTTAAACGCATTCGGGAAGATGATTTCCCTCTGTCTATAAGACTGATTAAAGAAATGCATGAACTACTGCTTGAAGGTAATCGTGGTAGCAATAAAGCGCCCGGTGAATTTCGCAAGTCTCAGGTGTGGTTAGGTGGCTCAACACCGTCAAAAGCTGTTTTTGTACCACCGCCTTTTGAAGTAATTGATGACTTGCTCGCTAATTTTGAGCGTTTTATTCATGATTACTTTGGCTATACCTCCCCACTTATTAAGGCTGCTGTGGCCCATGCTCAGTTTGAAACCATACACCCTTTTCTCGATGGTAATGGTCGCTTGGGTCGCTTACTTATCACTTTGATCTTTTGTGCCGATAGTTTTTTGGATGAGCCAATCATTTATCTAAGTCTTTACTTCAAGTCTCACCGTGAGGCTTACTACGAGGCTTTGCAACGTGTCCGTACCGAAGAAGATTGGGAAGGCTGGATTTCCTTTTTCTTGCAGGGCATGTTAGACACAGCACAACAAGCTTTTGATACATCTGTGCGCCTGACAGAACTTATTAAACAAGATACCATAAGAGTAAGCAATCTAGGACGTGCCGCACAATCAGCTTTAGATGTTTATGAAAAAGCTAAGCAAGACATTATTTTTTCTGTGGCTGATATTCGTGAGCACTTAGAGATTTCCTTACCAACTATTCGCAAATCTATTGATGAACTGGTTAACCTTGGTATTTTACAAGAAATTACAGGCAAGGGGCGGAATCGTATCTGGGCTTATCAAACCTACTTGCAAATTTTGAGCGAAGGGGCAGAGCCGTTGGGGTGAGGTATCTTGGATTTAGAAATTTTTAGAAATTTTCGATTTAGAAATTTTCGATTTAGAAATTTCGGATTTGGGATATAAAATAGGCTATCTAAAATCCGAAATAAAAAAATCCGAAATCCGAAATCAAGCAATCCGAAATCAAGCAACATGAAAGAACAGCTCAAAGCTCGCACCAAAACATTCGCTCTCCGAATCATTCGCATGGTAGATGCACTACCGAAAAACAAAACAGCAGATGTGTTGAGTAGGCAGATATTGCGTTCAGCAACCTCTGTAGGTGCAAATTATCGAGCAGCTTGCCGGGCTCGCTCTCGAAAGGAATTTATTGCTAAAATTGGCATTGTGGAAGAAGAAGCAGATGAGACAGTTTATTGGTTAGAACTAATCCAAGAAGCAAAACTATTACCCCAAGAACGCCTAAAAGATCTAATAACCGAAGCCAACGAACTAACCGCCATCTTCACCGCCACAGCAAAAACCACCAAACAAAACCCCAAACCAAAAAATCCAACATCCGAAGTCCAACATCCGAAATCCGAAATCCGAAATAAAAAAATCCGAAATCCGAAATAAAAAAATCCGAAATAAAAACCAATGAGTAACTTCAAATTCCTAGAAAACGAATTCCCCTTCATTGCTAAGTCTGCAAAAGAGTCTGAAGCCTATGCCCGTTATGACCCTCGCTTAACCTGTTTTTATGGGCGGCGTACCTTAGAACTTGTCGTCTACTGGCTCTATGACCATGATAGCGTGTTCAAACGTCCCTATGAAGAAAACCTCTCTGCAATGCTTTATGAACGGAGTTTTACCTCTAATGTACCCGGCTACATCACACGCAAAGCCCATGTGATTAGAAAAGTCAGTAACCATGCTGTGCATGGAAAACACTCAGTAAAACTTGAAGATGGCGCAACGGTCTTAAAGGAACTCTTTCAGGTGCTCTATTGGTTAGCCCACACCTACCGTCGTGATGACTCAGAAAAATTACCCCAAATCTTTGACCCCAAGCTTGTACCCCTCTCACCAGAAGACCAACAAGCCCAGTCACTAGCAGCATTGCAAAAACTAGAAACCGAGCTAAAACAGCGTGATGAAGCCATGCGTGAAAAAGAGCAGGCTCTGGAAGACTATAAGAAGAAGCTTGAGGCACTACAAGCACAAGTAACTGAAACAAAAGCTAAGAATGCTCAAATCAAGGACACTCACGACTACAACCGCAACGAGGCTGAAACCAGAGAAATCCTTATAGATATGTTGTTGCGTGAAGTAGGCTGGGATCCACAAGGTGAAAATGTACCTGAGTACCCTGTCACAGGCATGAAAAGTACGCCACGTGGTAATGGTTTTGTCGATTACGTCCTTTGGGGTGATGATGGCTTACCCCTTGCTGTTGTAGAAGCCAAACGAACCAGCCGAGACCCTAAACAAGGTAAACAGCAAGCCAAAGAGTATGCTGACTGCTTGGAGGCTATGCACGGACAGCGACCCTTGATCTTTTATACTAATGGCTTCACAACTTGGTTCTGGGATGACACACGTTACCCTGAGCGTGAAGTACAGGGATTTTTTAACAAAGATGAGCTTCAGCTTGCTGTGCAGCGGCGTACTACTGCTAAAGATCTAGCTAGTGTGAGCATCAATCAGGACATTGTTAATCGTTACTATCAAGAAGAAGCCATTCGCCGCATCACCGAACATTTCACTAAAAACTATCGTAAAGGTTTGCTGGTTATGGCAACGGGTACGGGTAAAACGCGCACTGCTATTGCACTAGTAGATGTATTAATGCGTGCCAACTGGGTCAAGCGAGTTTTGTTTTTGGCTGATCGCAAAACACTTGTTAAACAGGCAGTGAACGCCTTTAAAAAACACTTGCCTGCATCTAACCCTATAAATCTACTCACTGAAAAAGAAGCTGCTGAGAGCCGAGTGGTGATTTCAACCTACCACACTATGATGGGTCTGATTGACGAGCGCAAGGATGAAGGCGAGCGGCTTTTTAGCGTAGGGCACTTTGACTTGGTCATCATTGATGAAGCGCACCGCTCAGTCTATAGAAAGTTTAAGGCGATTTTTGAGTATTTTGATAGTTTACTGCTTGGCCTCACTGCTACGCCTAAAGATGAGGTAGACCGTAATACCTATGACCTCTTTGAACTCGAGAGTGGTGTGCCTACCTATGCTTATGAACTAGACAACGCTGTACAGGATAACTTTCTAGTGCCACCTAACCCCATCGAAGTACCAACTAAATTCTTACGTGACGGCATAAAATATGATGATCTAACACCTGAAGAACAAGAAGAATGGGACTTGCTCGAGTGGAACGAAGGAAATGTTCCCGATGAAGTACGTTCCACGGATTTAAACAGATGGTTATTTAATCAAGATACAGTAGACAAAGTCTTAGAGAATCTGATGACCACAGGCATCAAAGTGGCAGGTGGAGACAAGCTAGGTAAAACTATCCTCTTTGCCCAAAGCCATAAACATGCTGAATTCATTGAGCAGCGTTTTAATATCAACTATCCACACTACAATGGGGAGTTTGGAAGGGTAATTGACAACTACGAACCCAAAGCTGAAATCCTGATTGAAGACTTTTCTAAGAAAAATAGTGATCCCTTCATTGCCATCAGTGTAGACATGCTAGATACAGGCGTAGACATTCCTGAAGTTATCAATCTAGTCTTTTTTAAGATGGTACGTTCTAAAACCAAGTTTTTCCAAATGCTGGGACGTGGTACACGACTTTGCCCTAACCTTTTTGCGCCAGAAGAAGACAAAACACATTTTAATGTTTTTGACTATTGCCAGAACTTTGAGTTCTTTAACCAAAACCCCAAGGGTGTGAAGTCACAAGTACTAGAACCTCTAAGTCAACGCATTTTTAAGTTTAGACTCGAGCTACTCGGACACCTAGCAAAGCTTGAGCTAGATGAAGATTTGCAGGAACTCGAGACCACTATGCTTGATGACCTTCACGCTTATGTAGCAGGTATGCCACTAGATAACTTCATCGTCAGACCCAAACGACAATATGTTGAGCCCTTCCAAGATCGGAACCGTTGGAATAGTTTAAGTGTGCTCGAGCGCAACAACCTTGCCCAACACGTTTCAGGTTTGCCCTCAGACAAACAAGAAGATGAGGAAGGTGCCAAGCGTTTTGACTCGCTGGTTTTACAATTGCAACTTGCCCTTGCTGAGGGGGCAGCGTTTTTCAAGAGACATCAGGCTCGAGTTATGGAACTTGCAGAAAACCTCGAGGGTAAACCCAACATTCCTGCCATCAAACCACACCTACCACTTATCCGAGAGGTACAGACTGATGCTTATTGGCAAGACGTGAGCTTGCCTAACCTCGAGCATCTACGTCTGTCGCTACGTGGCCTGATTCAGTTTGTTGATAGTAAAAGCAAAAACATTATCTACAGCAATTTCACCGACGAGTTAGGCGAAGCTTGTGAAGTAGAAGTTTCGTACCTTACAGGTGGGGTGAATGTAGCACAGTACCGCAAGAAGGTCGAGCAGTTCTTGCGTGAGCACCGTAATGATGATGTGATTATCAAAGTGCGTAAGGGTTTGCCACTGACCGAGCTTGATTTAGAGAAGCTCGAGGGCTTGCTTTTTGCTGCTAATGCTTTCGAGTCTCGGGAGGTGCTCGAGCAGGCTTATGGCAAGCAAGAGAATCTGAGCTTATTTATACGTCGGCTTGTGGGGCTCGATAGGCGTACTGCTAAGGAAGCTTTTGGGAAGTACTTGAATGGTCAAAACCATACAGCAGATCAGATTCAGTTTGTAAACTTCATTATTGATCATTTAAGCCGTAATGGTGTGATAGAACCTAAGATTCTTTATGATCGTCCTTTTACTGACTTGCATGAGGAAGGAATCGAAGGACTCTTTCCTGATGAGCAAGCAGGGGAGTTAGTTGACATTATTCAAAAGATCAATGATAGTGTGTCAGCTCACTAAGAAAATCTCTTTTTTGTCAGGTACTATTGGTTTGGTCTAATCTCTACTAAAGAACCCTTAAAGACTTCTCCATCGACACCACGCACATCAGAAATAAATACTAGCTCATTATTTTCGGCAGGCTCTATGCGATAATAACCAAAATTAAATTTACCAGCCAATCCAAATATAGGTTCAGGGTTTAGAGTTGGATCAAATTTGAGTCTTGGGGGTATAAACATAATTGCTGGCGTTGCCATTATTGCACTAATAGGGCCAGTGATAAATTCATAGATGACTAAGTTGTCACCATCCTTATCAGCATCAAATTCATAGCGAATGCTTTGGGCAAAATGTACCTCCATAGTTAAGAATATAATGTTGTCAACGTTGTTTTCATCTAAAAAGCTCATTAAATCCATAAGCTCACGCTCAAAGCCAGTCTTAGCTGAAAAATCTTTACTGGTGCCATTAGCCCAGCCATCACGGCCAAACTCGTTAGCTGCTGAGCCTGTTGGTATGGAGAGTGGTACATCAGAACTGACTATTTTCCAAGCGGCTTTAGAATTTACTAGGCCATTTTTAAGCCACTCGAGCTGCTCGGCACCAAGAAGAGTCTTGGCATTTTCCTTAGGAAGTGTAATTAAATAAGTGTCGTAACTTGCCAAGAACAAGGTATAGCAAGGTTAAAAATAGGGTATAACAAGGTCAAAAATCAAGGGTAATTATGATCAAGTACTCAGAAAACATCGAAGCAGAAATGAAGAAGATATACAGTACCTTGTCAGAAAAAGACCGACGTCGCTATGCCAGTGTTGAAGCAATAAAAGTGGGGTATGGAGGACAAAGCTATATCAGTAAATTGTTAGGATGCTCAATAAGAACGATCCAAAGAGGAATAGTAGAGTTAAAGACTTTACCAAGGGATGGTGAATGTGAAAGGCGCATAAGACGCTCAGGTAGTGGTCGAAAGCCCTACTATAAAAAAAACTAGTGTGGATGAAATGTTTCTCAAAGTAATCAAAGACCAAATGGCAGGAGATCCCATGCGTGAAGGAGTGTATTGGACTAATTTAAGTCAACGGGAAATAGCTAAACGTATGGAAGCAAAAGGAGTGAAAGTAAGCACCTTTGTGGTAAAACAATTATTAAAAGAACATTCCTTTGGGCAACGCAAAATAAAAAAGCAGACCACAATGAAGAACGTGGTTGAAAGGAACAAACAGTTTAAGAAGATTGCCCAACTCAAGAAGAAATACCAAAGACAAAGAAATCCTGTTGTCAGTGTGGATACAAAGAAGAAAGAGTTTTTAGGCATATTTTATAGAGAAGGTAAGCTTTACACTCAAGAAACATTAGAAAGCTATGACCATGATTTTCAGAGTTTTGCTGAGGGAGTAGTAGTCCCTTACGGAATATATGATCTAAAACTTAATCATGGCTACCTATATTTAGGTACTAGTCGAGATACTAGTGAATTTGCCTGCGAAAATGTAGCTTCTTGGTGGCAAGACTATGGCAAAGAACTGTATCCTAAAGCAACTTCTATACTATGGCTATGCGATGGTGGAGGTAGTAACAACAGTCGTCATTATATTTTTAAAGAAGACCTCCAGAAGCTAGTCAATCAGTTAGGTATTGAAATACGTATTGCTCACTATCCAGCTTATTGCTCTAAATACAATCCTATTGAGCATTGTTTGTTTCCCCATGTCACTAAGGCTATGAAAGGAGTAATGTTAACCGACATTGAACTTGCCAGAAGGTTAATTTCAAATACTAGTACTAGTAAAGGTCTTACCGTAACTGTAAATATCATTGATAAGACTTATAACAAAGGCAGGAAAGCTACTTCTGAGTTTCGCGCCAACATTTCAATCCTTTTTGACGCAATTTTACCTCGATGGAATTACCGTGCTGTTCCCATAATTTCATAAGTTACGACAGTTATAAAATTACAGATCCTTAGTGTCTTCTAGATCGTTACGGCTGCGATAAGAACGAGCATCTATTATAAATAAGTCCATGGCACTGCCACGATTAAATTGACGGTAAATACGATTAGGCTCTTCTTCATTAGGAGCAATAGGGGAGTAGTGAAAAAAGGCATCACGTCCAGCAGTCACTAAGTTGGTAAAGCCTTCCCTCTCTTGATTATTTTTATTCCAATAATCCCAAGAAGCACCAAAATCATTGATTACTTCGTGATCATCCCATTGTGAGTACATAGACACTTCGCTGAGGAAGCTTCTATAATTTTTGTCATCAAGGTTATAACGGTAATGTCTCCAATACACCTCTCGCAAATTTTCTAAGTTTGTCCAATCAACATTCTCACTAGAGACATTTGGGAAATCTCCCTCTATATTTTCCCACTTACCCCTTGGAGTAAAGAGAATTTTATCTTGTGACCAATCAATATTAGGAGTGATAGGACAATCACTATCAGCATAAATCATGTCACCGTTGCCAATAGCAAAATCAGGCTTAAGTTCATGCATAGCAGCTATGATAGGGTATCCTCCATTGACATGACGGCAAAATTGCTGACCAGCTATATCACCTAACAGCATAAAACTTATAGGTGCTTCTTTATCGGCTGTTAGGGCAGTTTGAAATGAACCTCGAGCACTTTCTGAGGAGTTAACACCATTGGTAAAAGTTACTTGGTAGTAGTAGGTAGTATCGGCTTCTAAGTTTTCTAAAAGCACCTTTGCGGTAAAATCTGTCTCAGCAATAGCTTCACCTTCAACGATGCTATTATTTTCTAATTCAGCATTGACGGAGTAAACGACTTGCATAGTAGCAGGAGCATTAGTACGTGACCACACCACTGCAGAGCTGTTAGTGACGTCACCACTCATTACACCACTAGTCACCGTCAAATCACCACTGGTATTTGTTTTACCTTGGCTAAAACCACACACTCCAGAAATTAAGCTGACCGTAATTACTAAAAACAACCTTATATATTGCATAAATACCTTTCAATTCACCTAAAAAGTTTAATACTTTTACTACTTCTACAAGACTACTGAATCCGATGTTTGAGCAAAAAGGAAAAGTAGAGATATTCTAATTCGCACTCGAGCCTGTACCACTTTTAGTTACCCAAAGAACTGCTTAGATAAACTTTCTACGCTGATCCTCATTACCAATACTAAACTTCCTGCACATACATACTATCTTGTAGCCTTTTAGAACAAATAATATTTTTGCCCTTGGTAGTCTGTTAATCTAACTTTCATATCCTAAGCATGTGATTTTCGTATTTCTCTATCAACACAGCCTAGCTTCAGTATAATGGGATATAATAAAAATAATTAGTTTGGCTATATATCCAAACAATGGAGTATGTTCAATGAAAAAGCTTGCTTATATATTTGGTGCGTTGTTATTAAACTTAACTATACTAGCTTTTACCCAAAATGATGTAATCATAGAAGGTTGGCCAGATAACTTATATTTTGGACTGACCCCTTTTGAAGAATCTGGGGTTGAGCAGTCTTGGGAATCTTTCCTTGACCATATAGGTGAAGAATTAAATGTATCAATAAATACCTTTCAAGGTAATGACTACTCAGAAATTATAGCTGCACTTGCCTTCAATAATATACAAGCTGCTTGGCTAGGGCCTAAAAGTTACGTTTCAGCAACAGAAATTGCTGAGGTAGAAGCTATTGCTTTGCCTGATGATGTTGAGACTGGTGAGGGCTACTACAGTGGCATTTGGGCTATGAAGAATAAGGGCTTTACTGATATTTCTGAATTAGAGGGTAAGATTTTTGCATTTGTTGACCCAGAAAGTACAAGCGGTTACTTTATACCCAAAATTAACCTTATTTTGGAATTTGGTGTTCAACCTGAAGACTATTTTTCCCAAATCATTTTTGCAGGCAGTCATATAATTGCCTTAAATAGTATTGTTGGTGGGCAGGCTGATGGTGCTGCTATTTCTTTTAACACAGTAGAGCGTGCTCTTAAAGAAGGTACTATCAATGAGGGAGAACTAGTAAATTTGTGGAAAAGTACTTTAATTCCCGGTTCACCTATTGTTATAAACTCTGATTTGCCTAATGGCTTTAAAACAGGCCTTACAAGAAGCTATTATCAATTTTGATGATCAAGCTATTTTAGATCAACTTGGCTATAAAGGTTTTTTAGCTACTGATAACTTTAATTATGATGAAATACGTCTTCTTAACAATGTCTATAAGAATTTAGGTAATAAAAGTGATCTCGAGCAGGAATGAAAGCAGCAAGGTTTGAACTACTTTGCACAATCGAGGAGCGGCCTCTGTTACCAATCTGTGGGGATAGCTGTAAATACCCTTAATTCAAGTTGTGCCTCAGACACGAAGCTACTGCATCACACCCTTTGACATGCTGTATTATCGCTAATAGGGTTATGAGTGATAGACCAAAAATAGACTACTTACCTCAACCACTATAAGAAAGCTGTTATGAAGAAATAGTTTCCCTCCTAATAGAAGCCTTGTTTAAGGTTTAAGCCTTATCCTCACTGCTCCATGCTCATGGGTTGATAAGATATTTACTCCATGAGCTTTTAATTTTTCTATTACTTCAGGACTAGGGTGGCCATAATTGTTACGACCATAAGAAAGTATGGCTTTTTCCGGTTGTGTAGCTAACAACAATTCTTCAGAAGTAGAATGTGGTGAACCATGGTGTCCTGCCATAACAATGTCTACAATCAGGGAAGGCTAAGTCTTTTTCTACATCCACTGACAAGTCACCTAGGAAAAGGGCTTTAGTGTTTGGTTTTATCATAAATAGTTAGGACAAAAGCAACAGAGTTATCATTGTCTGATTCATAAGGCTGATGAGGAGGATTTAAAAAATCCAATCTAGCTCCCTCGATGTGTAAGCTTTCCCCACGCCTTACCTCCAAAATAGGCACATGATTTCTTTTAGCTGCTGCTATTAAATTGTCAAAAAGGGGTTTGCTCTCTTTAGGAATACCAATTAGAAGTTTTTGTACTGGCATTAACTCTAAAACACTTACTAAACCTTCAATATGATCTGTGTCTGGGTGACTGGCAATAACCAACTCTAATTCGTCTACTCCCAATGCTCTGAGTGTTGGTACTACTGTCCTTGCGCCAACATCAAATTTAGAGAAAGGACTGCCACCACCATCCATTAAGATTTCAATGCGTTTAGGTAAACGGATTAAGGCACTATCGCCTTGTCCAACATCTATATAAACTAATTCGGGTGGACGTGTTTCAGAATTGCTTGTCATAGAGCAAAGTATAGACACGCAAATTATTAATAAAGCCCGCCAAGAGACAAGTAAGCGATTTACCCAAAGAATAACAGCAATTATCCCTATACCATAAAAGGCATAGCCTATAGCAGAGATCTCACCCCAAGAAAGATTGGGCAGATTTGCTCCTAAGTCTGCTATACGTAGCAATAAGTATGCGAATAAATTTGTGAAAAGATTGATGAACCTAGCTAGGCTTAGGCTGACTAAACCCAAAATAGCAGCCAAAAAACCTAGTGGCACTAGTAAGGTGGCAATTGGTATGGCAAATATATTTACTAAAGGGCTAAAAAGTGGTAAGCTGCCAAAATTACTTAGAACTAAAGGTAGGTTAAGAGCCTGTGCTGAGGTACTTACAATCATGCTGATAACTGCAAAGTTTTTCCAGTGCCACCATTTTAATTGGGTAACCTTATCACCTAAAAAAAGCTGGGTAAGAGGATTAACTAATAGTAAAATACCTCCTACAGCAAGGTAAGAAAGCTGGAAAGATAGATCAAATAGTAAAGACGGGTTCCAAATTAATGTAAGAAAGCCAGCTAGAGAAAGGGCAGGCCAAGGCTCAATACGCCCACTACCAAGCCAAAGTGATAATAAAGCAGCAGTAACCATCAGGCTAGCACGCACTACACTAGGAGTAGCGCCTACTAAAAACATAAAACCCAAAACGAGGAAGATAAGTAAAGGGTAACGTAAACGCCCTAGTGGCATAAGGGCAAAGCCTAGGGCAGTTATTAAAATGCCTACATGTAATCCTGAAAGGGCCAAAATGTGCGCTAATCCCGAAGCCGCAAATATCTCACGTAAGTCGCCTAGGTCATTGCGAATCCCTAAGGTCATAGCCTGCATTAGTGCAGCACTACGTTCACCTAAACCTATTACCACACCCCGTCGCAAACGCTCCTTAAAAGTGATAACAGGTTTATTTGCTAAGACTTCACTAATTAAGAGTTGGCTATGAACATTCCGTCGCCTTAAATAACCTTGGTAATCAAACCCACCGGGATTACGCTTACCAGTAGGAGTAATAAGCCATCCTTTAAGAGTGACCTCTCCTGCCCCAACCTTACCTAATGGTGAGAGCACCACACTAGCTTTAGGACTATCAACATATAAATAACGCCCATCACTCTTTCCTGAAAGAGTGGTTTCTTGTCCTATTTTATTTTTTAGAGGGTTTGGTTGACTTTGCCAATATGTGTAACGACCAAAACCTAAAGGAATTAGTAAACTAAGTAAAACAATAAGGTGCAGGTGTTTAAGTCTAAGCAGTGGTAAACTAAAACAGAGCACCCATAAAAGGCTTGACCACCATGGCAGGTTGAATTTAGCAAGTATGGTACCTAAAGCAAAGAAGCTTGCTGCTGGTATGGACCAAGGTATGAACATAGCATCCCCAATTAAAATTCATGCGTGCAAGAAATAAAGAGAAAATGATTTTGCTTTCAATTCAAGTTAAAGTTATCTGAAACTATTTCCATAACTCCTTTGGCAATAGTTAAAGTTTCAGGGTAACGCATACGCATAGGCCCTAGCAAGATAAGGCTAGTACCAAAACTCAAGCTTGCTGAGATGAGTGCTAAGGTATCCTCAAGCTCAAGTCTAAGCCCATCGCTCACATCTGCCCTAACTCCTTCACTTTCCTCAGAAAAGGCAGGTGGTTGCTCAACATACTTAAGTGCACAACGTACAAAGTTAGGGTCAGTAGACTCAGGTTCATCTAAGAGATTAGATAGGCCACGTGAAAAGAAACGAGGAGGACTAAGTTTTGGCCAAGCCTCTGCTAAAGCCTCTAAGGTACGAGCTACTTCTGCAGTAGTATGCTTTGATACTCCTTTTAAGGCCTTGGGCATTTCATCTAAGGGTAAAGCTAAACCTTGGACATTATCTTCTGCTTGACGTAGGGCTTCCTCTGCAGGCGAAGGATGAACATTTAGTGCCAGTTGACGTATTAGTCCTGTTTCTAAGACTACTAAAGCTAAAAGCCTTGCATCTGGCAACCTTGAGAAGTGAATTTCTAAGGTGCGTACTTTATCATCGGCTGGTAAATGTACTACCACTGCGTAACCAGAAAGTTCGGCAGTTACATGTGCTACTTGCTGCAACAGGTTATCACCGTGAATTCCTTGTAAACGCATCTCTAAGAATTGCCTTTGTACTTTTGGTAAGCGTCTAGGAGGAATGAACTTACGAGCGTAGCGCCTATAGCCAAGTGCAGTAGGAATACGTCCAGCCGAGGTGTGTGGTTGCACTAGATAGCCTTCTTGCTCAAGCAGAGCATATTCATTGCGAACAGTAGCACTACTGATCCTAAGTTGCTTAGCTATCATAGAAGATGGTACGGGATGAGCTAAACGAATGTAGTTTTCAATGACTAGGTTTAGAATATGGTTACTACGCAAAGTCATGTTTTGACACTATATCACAGCAAGTTATAAGCTTTGTTACAAACTTTTGATAAAGCCTTTAGAATTAGTTGTTTACAACTATCGCATCAGCTTTGTTGTCTCCAGTAACATCAGCAAAGAAGGTACCTCTAGAACCATAATAAGGGTTACTAGTCCAGCTTTCATTGGCACTAAACCCACTACCAGTAGAGCGTCTTACAGTAACCCTATTATCATTAACTACAATGGCATCAGCTTTACCATCTCCAGTAACATCAGCAAAGAAGGTCCCTCTAGAACCATAATAAGGGTTATTAGTCCAGCTTTCATTGGCACTAAACCCACTACCAGTAGAGCGTCTTACAGTAACCCTATTATCATTAACTACAATAGCATCAGCTTTACCATCTCCAGTAACATCAGCAAAGAAGGTCCCTCTAGAACCATAATAAGGGTTATTAGTCCAGCTTTCATTGGCACTAAACCCACTACCAGTAGAGCGTCTTACAGTAACCCTATTATCATTAACTACAATAGCATCAGCTTTACCATCTCCAGTAACATCAGCAAAGAAGGTCCCTCTAGAACCATAATAAGGGTTATTAGTCCAGCTTTCATTGGCACTAAACCCACTACCAGTAGAGCGTCTTACAGTAACCCTATTATCATTAACTACAATAGCATCAGCTTTACCATCTCCAGTAACATCAGCAAAGAAGGTCCCTCTAGAACCATAATAAGGGTTATTAGTCCAGCTTTCATTGGCACTAAACCCACTACCAGTAGAGCGTCTTACAGTAACTCTATTATTATTAACTACAATGGCATCAGCTTTACCATCTCCAGTAACATCAGCAAAGAAGGTGCCTATAGAACCATAGTAGGGGATATTAGACCATCCTTCATTGAAATTGAAACTAGAACCATTAGAGCGACGAATAACTACATGGTTAGGTGGATAATTAACTCTTATTCTTATCTTCACAAGTGTTGCAATAGTTTGGGATTTATCAGATCCGGGCAGAATAACTTCAGCTTCATTTAGATTGTCAGGGGGAACTGTTGTAGACTCAGTAACAGTAATAGGTACAGGTGAGTTTTGACAGGCAGAAATGAAAATTACAGATAGTACTAGAATCAACAATGAAGTTTTCATAAATATCTCCTTTCAGGAAGTGAATAACAACTAGCTAGAATAGGTAGCCAAAAAACACTAAAAACTCTTTTCACTAAAGTTTCAGCAAGTAAGGTTTTAGGACTTACCCGGCTTATAAGTAATTGAAAACTATACATCCTTATCTCCATTCATGTGCTGTCAGGCTAGATTAATTACTTTAGAAATTGTCTGAAGCACCAAGTGGCAAACATTTGTTTACCTAAAATTTAGGTTAGTGCCTTATTGTTTCATGCCTGTTACAATTTTTGCTGGAAATCCATTTTAGCTTTCCTAAAGAGCCTCCAGCCTATAGAATTTTGCTTTTATTGAATTGCACTAAGAATTATCCCGTCTTTCAATACCGTAAATATTACGGTTCAAGGAATTAATGAGAATAACGTCTACAGTAACCTAGCCCCTCAAGCCTAAAAAGGTGCTCGAATTGATTAGCAAGGCAAGGGTGGTCGATTTCTATTAGCGAGAATGCTCGAGCAAATTTAGCGTAATCTGCTTGCTAGTCTCGTCTTTTTAGGAATTCAGAATCTAGTAAGTGTATTCATTCTACACTTCGAAATAGCAGTATTTAGGTAATGATTTTATCTTAATATCTAATGAAAATGCTGCGGAAAGGAAACATGACGTCTTGTAAGATTCAACATTTATCAACTACACTCCCTTAGTCAAATTTCCTCTGTACCTAGCTTTGGGAGTAAGTTGTCTCTGTCCAGCATTTGTTTAATTTTTAATGACAAAGGATTTTTTATCCTAACAAAAATCCTAAATCTTTTTAGAAAAGGAATGATTAAATATGCCAACCATACTTCCACATCAGACTAGAGCTTTGCAGGAAAAGATAAATTTTCTTGCCCAAGAAAATGAAATTGAAATTGAATTTGATAAAGGCAATCGTGAAAATGATATTTTGGTAATGAGTTTGAATACAGAAAAAGATAATGCCCTTGAATTTTATCTCAGAGTATCTCAGGAATTTCCTCAATATTCAGTTGATGTTTTTCATTTAGGGAATCCTGATAGACGTGGCCTTATGGCTGCACTTATTGAACCTTATACCCTAGAAAAAACCCATCCCTTTTACGAGAAAAGAAGAAAACCCTACTTTGTTACTGAAGATACAGTTGATAATTGGGAAACGTTCTTGGATGAAATTAATCCGGTAATCACGTATCAGGAACAGAATAGCGAATTACCTTTAAATTTAGGATGCCACTTGTGAGCTAATCGTCAGGCTGAAAGCTGTGTGGTATTAAAGTGTTCTTAGTGTTTTCAATAATTGCTCCTAGATGCCTGACGAATCAGGCATTTTTTACCAAAAAGTGTCCTAGTGACCTTACTGCTACTATTATAAGTCTGTTTTCTACTAATTTTTTTAATTTTGAGAATTTGGGCAAACTCAGTAATAAGCAAGATTCAAAAGATTGACTTAACTTCGATGATGGCAAATTCTTGGCAGTTACTATTAAAAAATATGAAAGGCTTAAGGTGAACTTATGTTTCCAAAATATGATCCTGTCATCCTTCTATCCACGAATAATGCAAGAGCTTTAGAATTTTTCAAGAAAACTTTAGATGAGGATAACTATGTAAGTGTTCCTTTGCGTAATGGTCGAATTACATTAGAATACCTACAGCAAACGGTGCCCGACATTGCTATTTTAGATACTGAGTTAACTGATATAAGTGGATTAGACATTGCTAACCGCATGCGCTGTGTAAATCGACTAAAAGACACACCTATAATTATGTTTAGTCCCAAAATGACTCCACTAATTAAGTCCCAAGGAGCACTTCTTAAAATTGATGGATATTTAAACAGCTATCTTAGTAAGGAGATAGTACTTAAAACTCTAGACTTATTGCTCCGCAAAAAAGCAAAAGAAATTAACACGCATATTTTTGAAGAAGCCATTGTTAGTGACCCTTCTCTTTTTGAAGTACTTGGAAAGAAAACTAAGAAATCAATTCTTTTTGTAGATAGTAGTCTATCTATGCGCACACTACTTAGTAATTTTTTGAGACATGAGGGATATGGTTTTAGAGCTTTATCAGACCTTGTTGAAGCGCAAGAACTTATCAAAACAAGTTTGGCCTTATTTGATACAATTATTCTTGATTTAAAATTACCTAATGGTTCAGGCTTTACTTTATTAAAGGAAATTAGAAGCTTATCTAGTAGTGTGCCCATCATTATACTATCAGCATTTAGTGATGAAGCAACTAAACAACAAGCATTGCAGTTGGGTGCCAGTTGCTACGTAAGGAAACCTTTTTCAACACATGAGCTTCTAACGGTAATTAGAAACGAGTTTTATAAGGCTGGGCAATCTAATGTGGTTGATAAGATTAGCCAGAGCACTCCTGAATTTTTGGGCGATAAAACTTATGCTTACATTAACTAGTCATACCAATTCCGGTAATATGCTAAGGAAAAAAGATTGTTTGATTGTGTCCCACACGTTCTTGCTTGAATACTTTAGTAAAAATAAAAGAGGTAATTAACCGGAATTGTTATCAATCTTTCAAAACCGTACACTTTTTTGAACCTTTTTGTATAAATACCTAAAAAGACTATTAGTTTTTTCACTTACCAAGTGCCCAGCTCAGGTTTTTCAATTACCTCCTCCATTTCATTAATGATTTTGAACAGCTGTTTATGCTGTTCATCAATCTCTTTTACTCCTGTAGCGTATTTGTCATCGTCCCATATAAATGACATAGCTTCATTTCCTTACATTTTTTTAATTTAGTCTTTATAAGGTGAATCCTATAGTTAGACAGAGAGAAGTAAGGGTATTCTTGGTGTGCAAACCCAAAAAGGGTCAAAGCACATAATGAAGATTTGTTGTTTGTCTGTCCGTGTTAAAGTCCGTCGAGCTAAGGGATTTTTGTGGAGTGTCATAGGTCTGTAAGGTTTCAAGGTATGCTTCCTCTAAAGGTATACCCTTAGCTCTTTTTTCTCCGTAAAAATCAACCATTTCTACTGCTAAATTATCGTCCTCATAAGAATCAAAATGTTCAATAACTTCAAAGTCGTTTTGGGGTGTTTTATATCCTTGGTCCATTTTCAGTATGCCTTTCTGTAAGTTTCCCCGACTTCATTACAACCTTTATCTAATATTATTAATTGTTATTAGTGTCGAAACTGTTACGTTTATCTTACACTTTTCTAAATATATCTAATATATGAATTAAAATATGGCTCCTTGAGGGGTTTAGGTTTTGTGTTCAAAGCTGTTACTTTACCTGACAATCCTGAACTCCTATCCGAAATACCGTTAACATTGAATATGTAGGATAAAACCTACTAACTGACTTGGTGGAGCTCTTCTCGAACAGTATTCATGTTATTTCTACGAAGGCTGGCCACTATGCTCAGGTGGGTGATAACGGGTAACAATCATTGCACAAAGTGTTCCCCCTGACGGACGTAGAAGGTGGACAACTCAACTATTGACTGTGCTAGCCTCCAGTTGACCGGACATGTGGTCATAGGAAGGCTTAGGGATATCCTTAAGCATATACTTATGTCCAGCAGTTCCCGATCCACTTGAAAAAGCTGTCAGAGGCATGTAGTCTCTCATAAACTTTTGCAAAGTTAACGCATCAGTTGATAACTCCTAATAGCAAGGGTAAAATCAGTTATGAAGTCTCGAAAAGACTTATGTGCCACAGCCCTATATAAAAAACTAAGAGAAACCTATGCAGAGATAGAGGATCATCGACCAAATGAGGTTGATATATCTGTTGAAGATGTACTGATGTCAGGTTTTGCTATGTTTGCTCTAAAAGATGGTTCCCTATTACGCTTTGACCAAAGAAGACAAGATGGAGAAGAAAGGAAAAATTTAGAAAGGGTGTATGGGATAGAGGAAATTCCTAGTGATACAAGGATGAGGGAAGTAATAGATGAAGTTGACCCAGAGGAAATAAAAAAGGGATTTAAGGTAGTTTTCAAAGAGGTGCAAAGGGGAGGGTTACTGAAAGAATACACTTACCTAGATGGATATTACTTAGTGTCCCTAGATGGAACACAGTATTTCAAGTCAAAAGAGATAAGTTGTCCAGGATGTTTAGAGCGCAAACACAAAAATGGAGAAGTAAGTTATTCTCATCAGTTAATGGGAGCAGTAATAGTACATCCAGACAAGGCAGAAGTAATACCAATAGGTGTAGAGGCAATAATAAAACAAGATGGAGAAACAAAGAATGATTGTGAGCGTAATGCAGGAAAGAGATTAGTAGAAGACATAAGAAAAGATCACCCCAAACTCAAAGTAATAATTTTAGAGGATGGATTACACTCTACGGGACCTAACTTAAGGGAGTTAGAAAAGCAAGGGATGAGTTACATAATAGGTGCAAAACAAAGTAACCACAAGAAACTATTTGAGGAATTGGAAAAAAGAAAAGAGTCAGGTGAAAGTCATACTCATAAGGTAGTAGAAGGAGAAACGGGAGTAGAACACCATTTTCACTACAGCAATGATATAGCAATAAATGCCTCAAATGAAGATGTCAGGGTGAATGTGTTGGAGTATTGGGAAAGGAGTGAAAAGAAGACGCAGTATTTTACGTGGGTAACAGATATGGAGATAAATGAAGAAAATGTAGAAGAGATAATGCGAGCAGGGAGGGCAAGATGGAAAATGGAGAATGAGACACTAAATACACTAAAGAACCAAGGGTACAAAGCAGAGCATAATTATGGGCATGGAAAAAAGAATCTGTCAGTCAATTTCACGATACTGATGATGCAAGCATTCCTAGTGGATCAAGTACTACAATTAGCATGTCCAGTGTTTAAAGCAGCAAAAGCAAAATGTAGGACTAAAAAACTACTATGGGAAAGGGTAAGGCATTTGTTTTACACTTTGCCCTTTGAGTGTATGGAGGATATCTACAGGGCAATAACACATGGTTTCAGAGTAACAGGCTATGAAATCCTTTATGACACGTCATAGAAGTAGAGTAGTACTGCAGGAAAAACTGTAGAAAAACTAAAACACAGAGGTGCCATTTGAAAATCTCTCATAGAAGTGGTGCTAGGTATTTTTATGCCTTCTGGAAACAAGTACATTTCACAAACAACTCATGCTGGATATTTTCTCTCATTTTTAAATGCTTTTGGATGAAGTTACTCGTCAATTTTTGTAAAATGAGGTGTCCTTACTCAAGCTATAGTCAAAAACCCTGTGGGATCGGAAATTACTGACTTATGTCTGAGATTGAAATTATCACAGAGGGGGTTCGTATGCGATGCACAAAACAAAAAAGCTTGGCATCTGAAATTCCTTAACTTTTAAATAATACAGAGTTACCGTTTTAATTTTGGACAGTGAGTATTTTGTCATAAAAAAATAATAGACCGGACACAAATCAATAGGTAAAATTATAAACACGTTACTTCTCTTAGCTGCAGCAGGAGCAAGGTACTACTGAAAGTTAGGAATCAAAACTAAATAAACATTTCAATAGGATCTTAAGTTATTGAGTTTTGCCAAGTTTTACAGAGGAGTAAAAACATGTCTAAAAAAGAACCAAATATTCAATATTTTTTATTAGCACTAATAGCTGGAGTAGTTTTATCTTTAGGGGTCGTTTTGTGGCTGGCTAATAAGACTGCCAAGGCTCAGTTTGAGATAGCTGCTACTCAGAAGATTCAAGGTTATATGGGAACAATAAAAAAAGTTAGGAACGTTTATACTGAAGAAATAGTTGGTAAGGTCAAGAAAAATGGTATGGGTGTTAGCCATTCTTATATCAATAAAGATAATACTGTACCTTTGCCAGCAACCCTTACAATTTTACTAGCGGAAGAAATAGCTAAGGACAGTGATGTTAACGTTCGGCTTTATAGCCCTTTTCCCTTTCCTTGGCGTGAAGCATCTGGTGGCTTAAAAAGCGATTTTTCTAAAAGGGCTTGGGAGGCATTGCAAAAAAATCCAACAGAACCTTACTATGAAGTTGAACCTGTCAGTGATGTAAATAGTCGTGAACGACTCCGCTATGCTACAGCTGATATAATGACACAAGCTTGCGTAGAGTGTCACAATGGTCATTCACAAACTCCAAAATCTGATTGGAAAGCAGGTGACGTTCGTGGTATCCTTGAAGTAGATGCCTATTTTGAAGATGATGATTTTGAAACTGTGATTAGGGATCTTCGAGATATTAAAAATACAAGTTGGGCAATTATAATTGTCGGACTATCTGCTGTAGGGTTGCTTTTTGGAGTAATGCGAAGAAAGAAAAGCCTCCACTAAGAGAAGGAATTTACTTGGCTGCTGGTCACTAACTGTCTATAAACTTATAAGATAGGAGACACCCAAATCAGCCTGATCTGGAGTGTCTCTTATATCGTTTTTTGCTACTTAGTAGACAGTACTGTCTATTAATCGATTTAGGAGACAAATTATGCGACTGTTTGGTTATGCTCGAGCATCTACCAACAAACAATCCCTCAATACTCAGGTGAAAGCTTTTAAAGAGGCAGGGGTGAAGGAAAGCCGCATCTTTACCGATAAGGCATCAGGTAAAGATGTACATAGAGATGGGCTAAGTCTTTTACAAATCAAGATGGAAAAACCTGCATTTGCTTGGTACCCGTTTTCTAAAGGGTAGCCAAATGAAAAAGAGTATCAGTTCATTTACTGTTTTACTGCCATCTTAACCAAGGCTCTGCTTTCTCCTGTAAAAGCAACCCTCTTACTTCACTAATTAAATAAATACTGCCAGTTACCAATATAAGCTCGCCTTTTTTAGAATTTTCCACAGCACACTCCAAGGCTTTTGCAGGGTTAGCACGTAAGTGCTTGGATATAAACCAAAATTTGCTTAACTCTTTAGGTGTAGCAGCTCGAGGGCTCTTGGTTATATTGGTAAGAACAACTTCTTTTACAATGGGCTTAAGTGCTCTAACCATATCAGCAATATTTTTCTCCTTAGAAACACCAAAAATTAATAGCACCTCTTTTACTTTTAGGTCTTGTAAACTTTTAGCTAAAGCCTGTATAGCAGCAGGGTTATGTGCGCAATCTAGTATAAAAGTACGGTCTTTGTAGTTAATAGGCTCGAGCCTACCAAACCACTGAGTATTCCTAACTCCTTTTTGAATAGCTTCTTTAGAAACTTTTAGCTCTTGCGCTGCCAGTGCTGCTAAAGTAACGTTTTCTACTTGATGATGGCCTACAAGTGGTGTATGCAGCTTAAAGTTGGGCTCTAAATTAAAGCTAGTTCCCTGCCAAGTTACCTCATTTACCTCAAAAGGCACTTCCTCTAAGGTGATAAGTTTAGCCTTAATTTTTTTAGCGTGCTTTCTAAGAGCTATGAGTGCTTCACCTTTAGCTGCGGTAAGACAAGGTCGTGAAGGACGCATGATGTGGGCTTTATCAGCAGCAATTTCTGTGAGGGTGTCTCCTAAAATTTTGGTGTGCTCGAGTGCGACACTAGTGATAATACTTAAAATAGGCTCGAGGCTATTAGTTGAGTCATACTTACCACCTAAGCCAACTTCTATAACTGCTATTTCAACTTTATGTTCAGCAAACAGTTTACAAGCTAGTGCAGTAATAATTTCAAAAAAACTTGCACCTATTTCTTCTGCGTAAGGTTTTATTTCTTTTAAATGGGCAATGACTTCCCTTTGGGGTAAGGCCACACCCGAAACCCAGAAACGTTCTGCAAAATAGCTTAGATGTGGACTAGTAAACCGAGCAGTTTTCTTGCCAGAGTTGTGTAAAATATAAGCAAGTGTACTAGTTGTACTACCCTTACCATTGCTACCACCTACTAAGATACTGGCAAAACTTTTTTGTGGTTTGCCTAGCCAATCCAAAAGTTTATGGGTTCGTTCTAGGGTAGGGTTTAAGAAACGCTGTCTTTTGAAAAGCCACTTTAGGATCTTTTCATCTTTACTGGGCCTGTTCCAAAAGTTATTTTTCTGCTTTTTTTCGCTAGGGGCTACAGGTGAAATAAAAAGAGGGTTAGAATCTTCCATCTATTTTGTGTAAAATCTCTGCTTCCTTATCATTTTGGGGGTGGTGATGCTTTTCTATTATTTCTGCTAGGCGTTCACAGCCATCTATTGCCCTAACCATTTCCGCACCATAAGCAGGGTGATGAATGTGTTGTTGCCAAACTCCTTTCAAGCCTCGGAAATGGGGGTTTTTAGGTATATTTTTAGGAGCATAGAAGTGTAAGAAAATACGTCCAAGAGGATTGTATGGTAACATACTCTTACCAACATCATGCAATAAAGCTGCCTTTATAAGCACCTGAGAAATGTCTTTATAGTCTTTTAAAAGTTTTTTTGCTACTAAATAACTATGATAACGATCACGCACATCCATGTTCAAATATAGCTGGTATTCTTTGGGGTCTAGGTAATCCTTAGCCCAAGAGTCATTAGTTTTTAAAAGTTGAGGGAAAAACGCATATATTGTTCTTAGAATTTTCCTTAAAATTTTCTTAAAGATCATAGAAAGCTATTTTGTAGTTTAGGCCTTTCAACTAAGTTTACTTAGTGCTCAGAAGCATTTGCATAGGTGAGTAATACAATTCCTATGGATCTCTTATAGGACGCTCAATTCAAGTGTTGCAAAAAAGAAATGAATCTTCTAAGATTACCTTATTAATTAAGGTATTTGCGAAAAAGCAGGACAATTATGAACATAGAAATTTACATAAGAATAATTACCGCCTTTATATTACTGTTTATGAGCAGTGCTGCTATTTTTATGGCTGGGGATATGTTAACTAAAGCACTAGGGAACATTATTTTTGCTATTACTAAAGGGGTAAATCGAAGAAATTAAAGCCGTTAAACTAAAGTTATCGAATTAATAACCTTACTGGAACTACTAAATCATTTTGGCGCAGAAAGTGATACGAACAATATCTTTAAAACACCTAATGCAAGGATACCAAAAAACAATAAGCCTGCCCAACTTGCCAAAAGATCTGTTAGTGACATGGTTCTAGTTGGCAGTAGAGATTGAGAAAGTTCTTCTAGCCCAATGGCAACACCTAATAAACCCATAACAATAAGCGAGCGCCTTAAATGCCAATACCCTCTTTTATACGAGAAGGCCAGCACTACAAAAAAGGACAACGTACCCATAATTAGAAAGTGCCCTAACTTGTCGGTACCGGGTAATTGATTTATGAGCCTAAACATTGGAAAACTTGGGGCAGTATTTGCAAGAGCAATTATTGCTAGTACAAGTACTATCATTATTAGCGCTAAGAGTTTAATTGTTTGCATAATAGATGTTAGCACCTTTTTTCGAGCAGAAAGAACGTCTGAACTTTGATTCGTGTGATTATCATGAGGGACTATGATTTGACTGCGTTAGGAGACAAATGCAAAAGTTTCGAATCGTAAATTATTACCACTCCTTAATTACAGTCTACCAGTAAAGAAACGATATTCGTAGGGGTTCAAAAACTTGAATCCTTCCAAGCATGAATCTACCCCAATGCTATTCTAAATTATAGATCCGATCATTAAACATGATTCCCATCTTTTTACTATAGATGTCCAGATAAACTCTTGCCTTATCTTATCAACGCAAAGAATGTTATCCTGAACCCTCCTAGGGTAAACTACGTGAGGAACTTTACTGCTTTACGTCGTGAGATACATTCGTCATTTACCCTCAGAAGGGTTTGTTCCTCAGTATGACATATGCCTTATAGGAACACATTCATCCTCCAATAACCGTGACACAGAAAAGGAAGTTTCTGGTATAGATTACTAGATAGGACTTGGGGACCAGTGGGAGAATATTATGCTTTAATTATAAACTAATGCTAACTAATCCAAGAATCTATAGTGTATTCATTTTTTGCTTTTGTAGTTTGGGTTTTGTTTGGGCAGCAGGGGAGACCCCTCACTTTTTTACTGAACTTGCTGCCCTTATAATTGCTAGTGCCGTTATTGCTTACCTAAGCCTGCTAGTTGGTTTAATACCCATAGTGGGTTTTTTGCTGGCAGGTGTTATTATTGGTCCTAATGCTCTAGGACTGGTACAGGATAAAGAGCTTATTGACGCTGCTGCAGAAGTTGGGGTGATTATATTACTTTTTACTATTGGCATTGAATTTAGTCTAGAAACACTAGCTAGGATAAGCCGCCTTATATTTGTTGGGGGAGGCTTACAAGTTGGTGGTACTACCCTTGCAGTTACTTTACTGCTGCTTCCTTTTGGTGTTTCTTGGCAAGCCGCAGTATTTACAGGCTGCCTTGTAGCATTATCCTCTACTGCTATTGTTATGAAATTGCTTGCTGATAGAGCGGAAACAAACACTCAGTCAGGACAGGCATCATTAGGGGTTCTTATTTTTCAGGATCTTGCAGTCGTGGCAATGGTTTTATTAGTTCCTTTGCTAGGAGAGGGTAGTGGTTCAACATTAGGGTTAGTTTGGGCACTAGTCAAGGCTGGAGGTATTATTGCTGCAGTGCTAATTCTAGCTAGAAGGGTTATGCCTAAATTGCTCGAGTCAGTAGCCAGAACCTGCTCGCCAGAAATATTTTTGCTTACAATTATTGCTATTTGCTTTGGCACAGCCTACCTAACTGGCCTTGTAGGAGTCAGTCTATCACTTGGCGCATTTTTGGCAGGTCTGCTAGTCAGTGAAAGTCGCTTTGGCCAGCAAGCCTTAAGTGAAATTCTACCCTTACAAATCCTATTTAGTGCTGCTTTTTTTATCTCAGTGGGGCTTTTACTTGACCTCAAATTTTTGATGATGAACTTACCGCTAGTATTAATGGTGATTTTAGCTGTCGTGCTCATAAAAATTGTCATTACAACGCTAAGTGTCAAGGCTTTAAATTACCCTTTGGGAGTTGCTGCAGCGGCTAGTTTACTACTTTCTCAAATTGGAGAGTTCTCATTTGTTTTGGAGCGTTCTGGACAGAGTGTTGGTTTAAGTCCAGTTGGGTTAGGTGAACAGGGTTCGCAAACTTTTGTTGCCTGCACGGTTGTTCTTATGGGAATAACTCCTTTTCTGGCTAGTTTAGGACGTAGGCTCGAGCTAAAACTAAACAAAAAAATGTTACCTAAAACACCAGCGAAAGATGAAGTCCCACAGGTGCTCGAGGAAAATTTTGAATCACTTAAAGACCACGTTATTATTGCTGGGTATGGGATGGGAGCACAAAAACTTGCTACTATATTGGATGAAGCAGGCCTTCCTTATGTGATTGCTACACTCAGTCCTACGGGTGCTTCAGAAGCTGAATCTAAAGACAGAAAAGTTGTCAGGGGGGATTACAGCAAGAACTATATACTAGCACTTATAGGGATAACTCGAGCTAAGATGTTAGTTATTCCAGATGATCAGCCAGCTATGGCCCATCGGGTAACTAGTGTAGCTCGGGGTATGAATCCAGATTTAACTATCATTGCTTGTACTCCTTACCAAGCCGCAACTAATGAACTTAAAGAAGCAGGAGCGTCCGTAGTAGTTTCAGCTGAGCAAGCTGCTCTTAAGCTTGTTACTGTGGATGTACTTAGTCGTTTTGAGCTCGAGCCTAGCAATATAGATAGCTACCTTGAAGAATTATCAGAAAGCTCCTTTGGCTTACCAGAGCAAAATATGCTCCACTTATCAAAAACTCAAATTAGCTCAGAGAAGTGTCAACACACTAATATGGTGGCAGTAGTCAAAGCTCCTGAAAACTTAGTTTGCCCCGAATGTGTTGCAATAAATGATAATTGGATACATTTACGTATCTGCATGACTTGTGGTCATGTTGGTTGTTGCGACTCATCAAAAAATAAACATGCAAGTAAGCACTATAAAGCAACAGGTCACCCTATTATTAAATCTTTAGAAAAAGGCGAAAGTTGGGCTTGGTGTTTTATAGATAAGATTGAGCTTAGTTAAGTAGAGGATTTAGGGGGATTTACCCTTCACAATCCAGCCTTATTAAACTTTGCGCTGTAATAAGGGTGTCAATAAAAGTTTTTTCTGCGAAACCTCGGAGATTTTCAAAACCTCCAAGGTTTGGGTGAGTCCAAGATTTTTCTGGCTAACTATATTAGGTAATTTTTACAAAAAGAAGTATAATTTATTCAATTTGGCAATAAGATATTTCTGCAAATCTTAAAGTTTTCAGAGACTTCAAAGTTAAGCCATTGGTGATGTCTAGTAGGAGGAAATTATGTACCGTAGCTTTCGTATTTGTTTTTATATCTTGCTAGCAAGCATTTTATTTGTCGCTTGTCAAACAAAGTCTAATAATAACAACCCCAATCCTAACCCTCCGGGGAATCAACTTCCTACACCCTTACCCAATGTTAGCTTAAACAATCGCACTTTCACTGGGGCTACTCAAATGACAGGGACTTTTCAGGGTGCAGCTATTCCAGCACAAGAAATTGAAGGCACAGTTACATTATCTGAAGCAAATGATGGTAGCCTTACAGGAGAGCTAAGTTATAGAGTCTCTGAAGTTGGTAAACCCAAACCTGATGGCTTTTTTGTTGTCCCAATTGCAGGCGAAAATGATGCAGGTAAAATAAGTGCCCCCATATCTATACCTGACGAGTGTGGAGGAACTATAGCATTTACTCTTGAAGGTACAATAAATCCTGAATACACCCTAAATTTTGCTGCTGCCAATGCTACCTCAAATTGCATGGGTTCAACAAACTTAAGTATTCCTGCTTGGAAGCTAGAAGAGCCAGTAGAAAACCTTAACCAAATCAGTTTGGCCTATGATCCTACAGATGCCGTAATTGCAACAGAAAAACGCCCTGCTGATGAGATGAAAGTAGAGGATTAGGAGATAGCTATGAATAAAACAAATATTAAGTTACTAAGCTGCTGTACGTTGCTTGTTCTTACACTGTGCAGTTGCATCTTCTGGGAAGCCCAAAACGACATTCTGATCGATGGTGAGAAAGCTTCCGATTTAGAATTTTCTATAGATCTAAACAACTCCCGAAGGTTTGTTCTTGGTGTATTTTTCCAATGCAAAGGTGGGTTAGATATAACGAAGCTTAACACATTTGTTGATGCTGATATTTGTACTAGTGAAGCAACTGCCAAATTAGCCCTCTCTTCTACCCTATTAGAAAGGTGTATTCCTAATACTCCTACTTCTGATTGTACCTTTCTAATTTTATCAATCCCCGGCACTAGTAAGCAGGAGCGTCTTTTAGGCCTTACAGAATTTGAGTTGAAAGCTGGCTCAGAGATTCCACCGGGCACTCATTCTGTTAGCCTAGTGATTACAACTGGTTTTGCAGTTCCCACCAACTCTAGTCCTTTTCCTTTTCCAACGCCTTTAGGTGCTAAATTTGAAAACGAAGAGTTTAAAATTATAGTTCCCCATGGAACTTTTATTACACCAGAAACGATTACTCAAGTTGGTGCTTTTAAGTTGCAGTTCGAACCACACCCTCAAGCAAATTTTACAAAGGTTGAATTTTATGAAGACACCAACCTTAATAGTGATGATGACGATCAGTTGTTAGCTAGTCCAACAAGTCCACCCTTTGAAGTCAATGTTGATTTTACTGAAAATGGTACTCGAGCTTTTTATGTTAAAGCCTTTGAAACAACGCTAAGTGAACCGATTATGAGCAATAAGCAGGATGTTGTGGTTGATATTCAATCAAATTAATATTACAGCGCAATGTTAACCCGCTCACTCACTGGTTTAGCAGCTTTACTTGGGAATACCTACCTGAGGTATTCTGAGTCACGTAAAACAACGCTGAGCGTTTTGAGTATGCATTCATTCTAACCCTTACCCTCATCAGGGCAAGCAAGGACAGGCGTAGAGCTTTGGGGCGAGTAGGGTAAATAATCCTTGTGAGAACAGGTTTAAAACACTCTTCTTATAAAGCATGGTAGAATTTACCCTAAAGAGGATTGTAAGACTGCTTTCCTCAATTTAATTACGTTAGCTTTATTGGAGGAATGAAAGTGCAAGAAGTTAGATATCCCTATAAGCCTAAGCTTATTGTTTTTATACTAAGCATTGCTTTTTTTGTGGCATGCGCTGCTGTTCTTGGCTATGTTGCAGCAACAAATGATAGAGGTTTAATTCTTAATGGAATTATTAAGTTTTCAGAAAATGGAGCAACTATTTTTTATTGGTGCCTTGCTGGAGCATCTGTTCTGCTTGCTTTATTTGGAGTGTTGGGCCTAGTAAAAGGTATTACATCAAAAAGGGAAGTATTAGCAACTCAAGAAGCTATATCTGCACCTAAAAGTGGAGTGAGCAACAAAATAATCACTATAAATTACTCAGGCATTATTGATCTTAATGTTCAAGTAATTCAGAAGCAAAAATTCTTGAATATCTTCTACTCTGAAGGTAAACTATCAATTCCACAAAGCATGCTGCCAAGCAAGAAAGCTTTTGAAGAATTGGCTGACTTTGTTGTTAGTAAAGTTAGTGGCTAATGAGGTTAAGCTTATGATGCCCTTGCCCACCCTGAATACTCACAGGACAAAGGACGAATTATGTATGTTACCTACTCTCGAGCAACCGAGTTTCTTGCGTCCGAGGTGAGATTAGTATCAGTAGAATTAGAGAAGCTCCCTTAGTCAAGCCTATGGCAGCATTAACAAAGAAAGTACACCGTTTTTATGCTCGAGCCCTGATTATGCTCATATATATTTTACTATCAGTAGCTCTATTTAAAGAGCTTTATGCTATTACTAGTAAGGCAAAACTCCTGAATGTTATTAGCATTCAAGAGAATCTTTTGATTTTTTGGGTTGCCTCTTTAGTATTACTAAGCCTTATTTTTGACTTTGTTTTCCCAAAGAGAACGGTTAAATGGTGCTTAATAGGTCATGATCAAATAATGATTAGGCGTAGCTTTATTGAGTGGTTAAAGTTAAATATAGACGATATTGACCAAATAAGAGTAGTAGAAGGGTCATTTTTTGATGGACCTAGTTTATTCATTTTCTTAAAGTCTGGTAAATATAAACAGCTAAATGGAGACAAGCAGATAGATTTGAATAGATTGGCAAGCTTTATTCAAAAAAACACATCAGGCATAGACGTAAGAAAGCTCGATACCTAGCTTAATTAAGGAGATACTTTATGAGCTATAAACGAATTGTTGTTAAAGAGTATGGTGGGCCAGATGTGCTGCAGCTAGTGGAAGAGGACACGTTACCAGAACCACAAGCAGGAGAAGTGCGAGTACGAGTTTTAGCTGCGAGTGCAGCTTTTACTGATACGATGTTGCGCACAGGCAATTATCCTGATCTGCGCAAGAAACCGCCATTCTCTCCCGGCTACGATCTTGCTGGTGTCGTTGATAAATTAGGAGCAGGTGTTACAGAGTTAACAGAGGAGCAACGGGTAGCTGATCTGACTGTGTTTGGGGCATACACCGAGTATATCTGTTTGCCTGCCAAAAACTTGGTGCCTGTACCTGATGGGTTGGATCCGGCTGAGGCTGTTACCCTTATTCTTAGCTATGTTACTGCTTATCAGATGCTCCACCGGATAGCTAAAATCCAGCGTGGACAGCGTATTCTTGTTCATGGTGCAGGGGGTGCAGTTGGCATGGCCTTGTTGCAATTGGGTGGGTTGCTCGAGCTACAAACAATAGGTACAGCATCCCAATCCAAGCACGATTTTGTGCGCAGTATGGGTACTACTCCAATTGATTACAAATCCGAAGATTTTGTCAAGCGAACCCTTGACCTAACAGGTGATGGGGTTGATGCAGCTTTTGATGCAATCAGTGTCAGTAATTTCAAGCGCTCTTTTCAAACATTGCGTGATGGTGGGTTGCTTGTTACATATGGTTTTTACAATGCCACTATTGGCACAGACAAATCGCAAATGCCACAAATAGTCCGCGAATTTTTGAGTTTTCAACTTAATAGCTTGCGTTGGAATTACTTTTCAGGTAAACGTAAGGTCGCTTTTTACAACATTACTGGCTTACGCAAAAAACATCCTGATTGGTTTAAAGAAGACTTGACTACTCTGTTCAACCTAACTGTAGAGGGAAAACTGCAACCAACTGTTTGGAAAAGGATGCGTTTGGAAGATGCTGCTGAGGCTCATCGATTGATTGAGTCGGCAAAACCGCAGGGCAAAATTGTACTTATAATGGAATCTAATTCTGAAGGAATATAAGAGTCATTTCCAGTTCGCTAGACATCTTCTTAATGATGAAAATTTGCATTGTAAGGGGTTTGCGGCTTTCAGTACGGCTTTTTCCTTGGAAAACTCTTTTATGAGTATGTGAGTTATACATAGTTATGGTTTCTAGTTTTGTACTTGCTTGACTCTATTTTTGAACTATAACACCTCATAAAAATGCTCTTGGCAAAGCATTCTAACCAAAGTGTGAAGTTTATTTTTAGAGCATGAGTATGGTGAATACACTGTCACATGAGCCAGTCTCATTATGATCTAAGCATTTATAATTTAAGCCATTATACCTTTAAAACTGAAGTTATAGGCCTATAACTAATCAACTTCAAAAAAGGAGATAGTATGAAAAAATTAGGTTTTAGTTTATTTGTTTTGGGGCTTTTGGCTTTAGTTTGGGCAGGTACTTCTGATCAGTATGTGGCTACTCAAGATAACCTCGAATTGGGTACATACTTAACTGACTTGGAGGGTAATAGCTTATACATATTTACACAGGACCAGCCCGGAGCAGGTATTAGTGCTTGTTTGGCTGACTGTGCCACTATTTGGCCACCCTATTTAGTTGATAGTGTAGAGATTACGCTGCAAGAGGGTTTCTTGGGTGAGCTAGGTACTATTACTCGTGATGATGGGACGCTACAACTTACTTATAATGGTCAGCCGCTTTACGCCTACGCAGCTGATATAGCAGCAGGTGATGTTAATGGACAGGGTGCAAGTGGCGTATGGTTTTTAGCTTCTTATGGTGAAGCACCAGCTGATGAAGTGGCGGATGAAATGTCTACTATTGAAATGGCACCTAGTGATGAGATGCCTACTATTGAAATGGCACCTAGTGAACCAGCAGATGAGGTGGAACCTCTTTATTAAAAATTTAGTTATAGGTGAATTCATAAGCACCTAGGCATAAATTAGGAGTAGATTTTTCTCCCTCTCCAAATCTTGGGAGAGGGCTGGAGTGAGGGTTAAGCATTGCTGAGATTGCCTAGGAATTACCTTTGCGCGTTAAATTCCTTCCAACCTCCATAAGGGCAGACACTTAGGTCTGCCCTTACCTATTTACCCTGACGTAAATTAGATAGTTCTACTTCAGAGGGTGAATACATAGCATAGGTTCACCCCGATTCTTAGTTTACTCAGATCCAGTATGTAAATTGCCCCTGCACCCTTGTGTGACAAGGGAAAAGGTGAAAATATTGCCCATCTCTTGCATTCACTACGTACTACGTAATGCTAAGAGTCTTCTTAATGCACTTGACAAAGCGCTAAACAATCAGCATATTGACTTTTTGCAGTGTTGTTGCCACTACTAGGAAATAAAGTGCTCTAGAATGTTTCCATTTCCGAGGAGTCACCTTCATCATAAGAGTTAACCAGAAAAAGAGCATAATAGTTACCCTCTTGTGAAAGCCACAAAACACGGATGTCTATATCTTCTACTACTTTTTGTGATGACTCGAGCAACTGGTCGAATCCACCAACTTTGAGTTCAAAGCTTTGTTCCTCTTCTTTAATTTTTAAAGACATATTAAGTGTGGCCTCACCGGGCCAAAAACATTGCACGTCTCTAGGACAGCGAGAGTCATTAGATACACTGTCAAAATGCAATGAGACTGTTTCTGAAAGTACAGCAGTTTTTCCAACATCAAGCAAAAAAGGTTTATTAAATGATGGCTCACTTAGGGTATTCTCTGAGGCCTGAACGTTGCTTTGTAAAAAGACACTGCCTAGAAAAAGTATTATTAACCATTTGATCATTTATAATCTCCTATAATTTCTCACTCTCGGAATCTAATTATAGCCTTTTTAAGACTTTCAATTCTTGTATCTCTCAAAAATATAAACAAATTTGCTGATTAAATAGATTTTTAACTAACTTGCCTTTCGCCTTGAGGTACTCCAAAAATCACTACTAAAAATAATAAAGACAGTTACTATTTCTAAACGCCCTGCGTACATATCAAAAATCAGTAACCCTCGGCTAATGGCAGCAAGCTCAGCAAAGCTTTCCATAGGTCCTACAGAAGCTAAACCGGGACCTATGTTGCCAAGGCAAGCAATAGAAGCACTAAAGGCAGTAACGAAATCTGCTCCAAACCATGTTAAGGCTACAGTGCTTAACGCAAAAATTCCAATATAAATCATAATAAAGGCAGTAACACTGCGCATAATCTTATCAGTTACTATTTGCTTACCTAAACGAATAGGAATAACTGCATGAGGGTGTAGGAAGAGAGTTGTTTCACGACGCACATTTTGAGTAAGCATCAGCCAGCGTATTATCTTTACTCCTCCAGCAGCACTGCCCGCACTGCCACTTATGAACATTAATATAAGAAGAATTGAGTCAGCTTTTTGAGGCCACTGTGCAAAGTCTGCTGAGGCATAACCCGTGCCCGTTATAATGGCAAGTGTTTGAAAGATGGCGTGTCTTGGGGCCTCGAGTATACTATATTCGCTTAGAAGCCCTATACTTAGTAGTAGGCTAGCTAAACTAACAATTGCTACGTAGGCACGGAATTCTATGTTGTTTAATAACGCTTTTGGCTTGCCATTGATTGCTCTGTATTGTAGGGCAAAGTTTACACCTGCAAAGAACATAAAAAAAATGCAAATCCAGTCTAGAGTAGAATTATATCCAGCAAAGCTTTGACCATTAGGACTAAAACCACCTGCTGATATGGTAGTGAATGTATGAGCAATAGCATCATAAAGGGACATACCTGCTATTTTGTAAGAGATAGCGCACAAAACAGTTAGACCTATATAAACCAGCAGTACAGCATTAGAGGTATTTCTCAAACGAGGGGTTAAACGCTCTTCAGTTGGACCCGGTGCTTCTGCAAAAAAGAGTTGCCGTCCAGCGATCGCTAGTTGCGGGAAAACAGCTATAAAGAGCACAATAATCCCTACACCGCCTATCCACTGGGTCAATGCCCTCCACATAAAAAGTGTTTTTGGGAAACTTTCAAAGTCTTGCAATACCGTTGACCCTGTGGCAGTAAAACCACTCATGGATTCAAAAAGAGCATTTAAAGGTGTTAGATGTCCACTAACCCAAAAAGGTATGGCACCAACTATAGGAATAACTAACCACAAAACTAAAATAGCAGCGAAAGACTCTCGCCTTTTAGGATCATACTGAATCGAACCAGAGCGTAAAAGTGGGAAGGCTAAAATCAAAGCAACAATGGCACTAGCTAAAAAACCCCATATGGGTTCTTGTAAAATCAAAGCGTAAACTATAAACCAAACCATTAAAGCAGCCATGAACAAGAGTCCAAAGCCAAGTATGTACAGGAGAAATTTCATTAGTTACCTCTGCATTTTCACTCGAGCTAGTGTGTTTTATAGTGCCATATAAAATACAAGAATTTAGACATAACAATAAATCCTAACAAATGAATAATATACATCCTAGATATGCCCTAATTATGGTAATAAACACAAAGAATCACTTGTGCCAATTAGCTAAGCACCTAATTATTACAGCACAAAGTTAAACTAGGCAGATTTCAAAGGGCAAATCCCCCCTTATGTATCTACTTATGTTATAAAAGGATGAATTGCAAAAAGTAAGTTTTTATCAAAAAGAAATTTGCTTGGTCCTGTTCCTTAGTTTGTTGTTACAAGCTCGAGCCCAACCCCCCACTACCTTCCTAAGAAAACCGTTTGAAGGAGATTATCCAGCTAGCAACGTATTTGACCATAACTACCCCCTAGCTTTTGCTGATGAAGCCCCCTATTTGTTGTCTTGGTGGGGTGAATTGCTTGGTGGTTCAAATGGGCATGGTGGTTATGATTGGCGTTTGCCTAAAGGTACTGAAATTTCTGCTGCTGCTGCAGGCATAGTTAGTTTTGCAGGCACTTATGAGGATTCTGATTGCCCCTTTCTAGGCAATGCTGTGAGTGATGGCAAACTTATTTCTTTAAAACATAAATTTGATGGAAGTACTTACTACACAACATATGCTCACTTAAATGATATTTATGTTAATGAAGGTGACTTGGTGAATCAGGGCCAAGTAATTGCTCTTTCTGGCAATACAGGTTGTAGTTTAGGCCCTCACTTACATTTTGAACTACACATCATTAAGGATGGTGGTGAGCGAGTGCGTGTTGACCCTTATGGTTGGCAACCTTATTTTGCTGATCCTTGGCAAAACCACCCGGAAGGAGCAATCAGTATAGCTTTATGGGAAGAGGGACATGCCCCTAAACTATATGGTGAGGGTGATTTTAAATTAAATTTTGTTACCAACACTCCTGTTATAATTCGTAGGGTACGTTATTGGGGTGTAAATGATGACAGTAGCCCAAATAATGAGTTTGTTGAACTCGAGCTCAATCCTAACTTTAACTCTTCAGAATATGATTTGAGCTACCACAAACTTTATAGCATGCTAGGTGATGTGTTTGAGTTCCCACAGGGTTTATATTTACGCTCGAGTGAACCCATACGAATCTATACTGGCAAAGGCCAAAACAGTACTCAATATCTCTATGCAAACCATCCTAAAGGAATATGGCATAACCAAGGCGATTGTGTAGCACTCTTAACTCCAAATCAACAGCCACTCTTCTATTTTTGGTACAACCAAGGCTCATGCCAGCAATTTAACCCTGAATAGCTTCTAGCCAAGACATTTTCTTTTTCTCAGCAAAAGTGAGTAAAGTTTAAGCATGAAAAAAGAAATCATTATTAGATTATCTTTTATATGCCTATTTATAGTTCTAATAAGCATAAGCCTTAGTTGGGCGATTGCTAAACAAGAAAGGCTCCTCTTTGATTTTCACCAATCTGAGTGGTTAGAAAAATTGAAGCTTGGTAAAGAAGAAGTTACAACTCTACATAATGGGTTATTAGCTTTTATTGAAGAAGATTCCCAACAAATAGTTCTTACCAACCTTGTTTCTGTTGCGGGGTCATTTACAAGACCAGAAAGTGAGCAACGCGCTCATCTAATTGGTTTGAATGATAAAGGGGCTAACTTTAATATACCTTTCTACAAAGAAATAGCTTTAGTAATAGAGGAAAGTGGCAATGTGATTTTGGCTGAGGGGGTTAACTCTAACGCTATAGTAAATACTATTGATGTCAATGGAGATGGCTTGGAGGAGCTTTTACTAGCTGCAGGTGGCACAGGTCAAGGTATGACTGTAGAAAGTGCTACACTTGTGCAAATAGAACACGGTTCTTTGCGTTTTGCAGAGGATTTTGGTGAGGTTTATTTAGACAATTGTGGTACCCTAGAGTTTGAACGCTATATTGAAGCCAGAGCTATTTATTTCGTACCAAAAGAGGATGAAAAAGCTATTCAGTACCGAATAGAAAGCTCCAAAAAACCGTGCTATAATGGTGATTATCAAGATTATTTAGAGGAAACCTATCAAACTAAGGTTTTAAATCAATCACTAGAACCTGAGATTAAGAGTGCTCGAGCTACCTATGATGAGGTACTCACCTTACTATTTAATGATGGTTTGATGATTTCAAAAAGAGAGTTTAGTTATTGTCAGCCTTATGTGGACACCTTAAGGCAAATGGCTTTAGATGAAAGTAGTGTAGTACGCTATTATCGTAATGAGGCAGGATCAGATGATTCTTTTGTAAGTGCAGAACACTATTATGGCTTAAATGGTGAGTTACAATTTGTTCTTATTAAAGCAAATGCCGTTAATGGCACAAAATTAGAACACTATATTTACTTAGATGCCTCAGGTAAGCGCCTCTTAGAAGATGAGGACTTACTTGAGGGGCCCGGTTACACCTTTCCTGCTGTTTGGCCTGAGGATGAAATTATTTTTAAACCTAAAGTTGCTTTCCAAGCTGATAATATTTGTCCTGAAGAAAAAAGGGTGCAATTTCTAAATCTTAGGACTACATTATCAGAAACGATAGAACTAGAAGATAAAGGGCAGGAAGTGGTGTTTGATTTTAACCCTAAAGGACGGCAAGAGGAGAGGTGCTCTATAGCAATTTTTAATAACTTTAAAGAAGTAGAGATTCCAGCAGAGTTTACTGAACAAATAAAGCTTGCTGATTACCACACACTCTCTTATCTAGCAAAAAATGAAAAAGGTGGTAGTGGAGGAGATGTTTTTGTTTTACAAGGTGTATTGAGTATTGCTAACACCCTTCTTTATAGGGTAGAGGGACGTGATCAGAAGGAGTTGCCTTCTAAAGGCAACGCTGAATTCTGTCTAGAATTGTTTGGAAGATTGGAACCTCAACCTCTAGCAGATTTCACTCCTTAATAGGGATAGTCATGAGTGGTGACATTGACCTTGATAGAAATCATTAAGAGGATATGTCAGTTTGAGGATTATGAGGTAACAGGCTGGTTTTCCTGTTCTAATGTGCCAGAAGCAATAACAATTTTATGTGGTGGAAGGTCTTGATTTTCATCTTGGACAGTAATTGTAACACACTGATCTAGTTTGCTTAGGAAATGAAGTAATCCCACTCACTCTTTTAATCTAGTTTTTTATAGCCTGAAAGCAAAGAGATTTTATTTTCTTAATTGGTGAGAATTTTGGAGTTTTGTGAGTTATTTAAATTGTTCTAGCAGCCTTGAAAAGCACAAAGAAATAGAAGAAAAATATGAAAGGAAATAAGGTCATGAAAAGTACATATCTAGGTTTTATTTTACTAATTCTAATTGGATTCTTGATTGGTTGTGAAAATACAAATGCCGACCCCAGTGACGGATTAACGAGGGCATCTGCTCGTAACCTCAAACAACTGATTTTGGATGGCGATGAGTATCTTGTAGCTATGTTTGCCTCACCTAGTGAATTCAAAACACTGGATACAAATCAAGCTCAGGTTCCTGCACCACTAGCTGCCTTGTTCAATGCTGCTAATATCTTGCCCCAAGCCATAGATTGCTTCAGTGAGAATAATCCTTCTGTAGATAAAGATGATGATGGTGTGCCCGTAAATGGGTCTTATATCATTGATTGTACTGTAACCAATGATCAAAATGGTTCTAGTCTAAGTCTTTCAGGTAGTAGTCGGGTACAGGATAAGGACGATAATGATCCAAAAAGTGGTTACAATGTAAACACAGACGAATTTGAGCTCCGAGCAGTTAATAGCCAAGGGCAAACTTCCTACCTAAAGCTTGATTTAGATGTAAACATTACCAAGCAAAGCTCGAGCTACAGCGTAGCTTATAACTTCAACCTTGCAGCAAAGGGTTTCATTGGCCTTGAAAGAGGTATTACCTATACTTATACTGTTACTTACACACCTGATGATGAAAATGATCCTTTTGCTGGCGGCACATTTAACTACAATGGGAGTAAGAACTTCCGAGGAGAAGCAGGTAATTACACTTTAAGTGCAGTGGCTAATAACCTACATTACAGCGAAACTTGTGCTATAGGCTTTAATGGAGGAAGCAAGACCTATGCAGATAATAAAGGTAATGTTCTTAAGTTTGTTTACGATGATTGTGGTGATGTTAGTGTTTCATTTAACAATATAAGTTTGTAAAGCAAGTTTTGAAGCGAGAGCCTTGAAATGAGATACTTGCAATGGGCAGTAAACCAGCTAAGTGGATAGCAAAAGATGCACTCAGGCAATTGCAAGATCCAAAAGTCTATTTTAAGAACTACCCAAGGAAAATGTATAGTAAAGAGTGAATACAGACCCAAGTAAATCTACGCCCCAACTTGCTGAATTTGTAGCACTTATGGCATTAATGATTTCCCTTGTTGCACTGTCTATTGATGCAATGCTCCCAGCATTGCCTGAAATCGGCAAAAGCCTAGGTGTACAACAAGAAAATAATAACCAATTGGTTATATCTCTATTGTTTGTAGGAATGGCAGTTGGTCAATTGGTTTATGGACCATTGTCGGACAGTATAGGTCGAAAACCTGCAATTTATATAGGGATAGGCTTATTCATAACAGGTTGCCTATTCTCTGTTGCTGCCACTAATTTTAAAATAATGCTAATAGGAAGGTTCTTACAAGGTATAGGTGCTGCAGGCCCACGCATAGTAGCAGTTGCTTTAATAAGAGATAAATATAAGGGTTCGGCTATGGCTCGAGTAATGTCATTTGTAATGACAGTATTCATATTAGTTCCTGCTGTTGCACCAGCATTAGGACAGGTGCTACTTATAGTTGCTCACTGGCGTGTGATTTTTGGCACATTTATGTTGCTGGCAGTAATTGTTTTGATCTGGTTTGCGATACGTCAACCAGAGACTTTAATGGTAAGCCAAAGAATGAGATTTTCATTGCGGTGGGTTCTAATAGCTGTTCATGAGGTTTGTGTCAACCGTATTGCACTTGGTTATACTACTGCCACAGGATTAGTGTTTGGTGCTTTTCTTGGTTATTTGAACTCTGTACAGCAAATACTTCAAGGACAGTATAATTTGGGTCCACAGTTTCCACTTTACTTTGCAATTCTTGCACTTTCAATTGGTGGGGCATCATATGCAAATGCCCGACTGGTTATACGATATGATATGCGATTGTTAACCAGTTGGTCATTGCGAAAGCTTAGTGGACTTTCAGTTATTTTTTTTGTGGTTGCATATGTGCTAGAAGGCAATCCACCTTTGTGGATACTGATGACTTATTTTATGATTTCTTTTTTTTGTGTTGGTATCTTGTTTGGAAACCTAAATTCTTTAGCAATGGAACCCCTTGGGCATATTGCTGGTGTGGGTGCAGGGGTAGTTGGGTCGCTTTCAACGTTTATATCAGTGTCATTGGGTACACTGATTGGTCAAAGTTATAATGGCACTGTTTTACCTTTGGTGAGTGGATTCGCAATACTTGGTGGCCTATCACTGATGGTTATGCATTGGACAGAATATAAAAAGCAGGTATTATTACCTTGAAAATAAATCTAATCTTATATAGCTAAGATTTGTAGCATATAGTCAAATTTTATGATTGAACTATTAAGCTAATTTGTAAATAACTTTGCTAATCAATATGCTATCCTCTAAAAGAGATTATAGTAAGTGAGCAAAAAATTGCTGCTGTCAATGTCCTAGCTACAATTCTTTTTCCTCAAAGCCAGAATCGTAAACTTCTGCAACTATGTTTTGAAGGTGCTTATTAAACTATTGGTTATAAATTTTTTCTTGAGTAAGGTGTTTTTAACGAATTGAAGAAACCTTGAGTTGATTTTCGCAAACAGTAAAGTAGTAGTAACGCCAAAATAACTCCTAGAAGCTTAGAGAGGATATAGAAGAATGAGTGTGATGGAAATTCACCTCCCTAGAGATAAGTATGAAAGACTAAAACAATTAGCTGATTATCGTCAGGTGAGTTTAAATCAGTTATTTGAGGAAATGAGCAACACTATGCTTTCCCAATTTGATGTCGAGACACATTTTAGAACAAAAGTAGCTATTATGCTTTCTCAATTCGATGTTGAAATAGGCCTTAGAGCAACAGCAGCTATGAGCTCGGGGGAAAGTGACCTTCCACTAACAGAGTCTGATACCTTTGACAATAATTTGTTGATTAAAGAAGAAAGTTACAATCATAGTTAGGAAACCTATCTGAACATTTATGACTATGACAGTAAAATTGCCTATATTTTATAGTTCGCTAGAAAAATCTTGGACTCCACGAAACCTCCGAGGTTTCGTGGGCAAACTTTTATGGACGTCTATGTTTCTAAAGTAAAAGTTTTTTGGTTTTTGCGAAGTTCAATTTCCTTCCGGACTACTGGAGCAACCTTTGTGCCAAGTAACTCTATAGCGTGCATGACTTTCTGATGTGGCATAGTACCAACACTTATTTGAATTATAGCGTTTTTCTATTTGATCTGGTACAAGTATCGGCAAAACCCCTGATTTGAACAATTTTAGAAAAAATTTGAGTAATTCTCTCCTATACTGAAACCACCCTTATAATTGTTCTATAAGGGGTTTGTTGGTGTTTTCATTGAATTTCCTAAAACGCAAATATTCTCATTTTTATGCCTATAAGAATGTCCTTGGATTTATCGTGGGGAGCAGCTTTTCGTAAAACCTACCCTTGGTTTATGTTGTGCTGGTAATAACTAAAAACATCGTTTAGCATTGACGCTACATTAGAATTTTTTCTAATAAAAATCCCCCTTCTGAAAATATTCCTCTTTTTTAATCGTCTTAATCAATAAATCTACAGAATTACTTCTTATTGTCCCGATAAGCTAATCTGAGTTATCCTTTTTCCTTATGGCAAGTTATTCCTTGGATTTGCGACAACGCATTGTTCAATCTTACCTAGATGGCGAAGGTTCTATACGTGAAATAGCACAACGTTTTTTGGTTAGCCCAACCACTGTTCATCAGTACCTTAAGCTTTACCAACAACAGGGTAATTTGCTCCCTAAAGAGTATGTTGCTGGTCGTAAACCTGCTGTAGCCGCTAAGCAATTGTTACTAGTAAAAACTTTGCTACAAAACAAAGCAGACATGACTTTAATTGAATTCTGTACAGCCTTTGAAAAAAAGACTAAAACCAAAGTTAGCACTGCTAGTATGTGGAGGGCAATCAAAAAGATTGGTCTGACCTATAAAAAAAGACTTTACGTGCCAAAGAGCAAGATCGAGAAGACATTGTAGTCAAACGCAAAGCATTTTTACGTTTGCAGAAAGCAATTAAAGCAAATAGGCTTGTATTTATTGATGAAACAGGTCTGTATCTAAACATGACTAGAATTTATGCTCGCTCAAAGAGAGGGGAAAGGGCATATAGTTCTGTACCAAGCAAGAAGCATAAGTTTGCAAATTTGATAGGAGCAATTACTCTAGAGGGGGTAATTGCTAATTTCTGTGTGGATGGAGGTATAACAGGAAAAGTGTTTACAGTATTTCTAGAAGAAGTATTATGTCCAGTATTGAAAGTAGGGCAAATAGTTTTGATGGATAATTCACCAGCACATATTGTAAAAAAGGTACGTGAGTTAATAGAAGGCAGAGGCGCTAAACTGATCTACTTGCCACCATATAGCCCTGAGTTCAATCCTATAGAGCATTGTTGGTCAAAGGTAAAGTCCCATCTACGTACATTAGAGGCTTGGGACAAAAAGAAGTTTAATTCTTCAGTTAAGAAAGCTCTGGAAACAGTTAATGCCAATGATGCTCAAGCTTGGTTCAGGCACTGTGGTTATTCAAATCACCCACCTATGGAAGGATGTTACAATAAATATTTATTCAAATATTCACAACTTTAATTTCTTATAAATGCAAAAGTATGTTTTCATTTTAGATAAATCACCAGTAAGAAACATTTTTACTGTTTGTAAGACTTTAATATGATTTTATGAGAGATCGAAAATCCCGTTTCATAAGAGCATTTACTGTATTTGTATCAGGTCAAAAAGAAAAATGCTATAGAAATCGCTGATGGCCAAAGATCTCATGTTGATAAAGAATCTTTTCAATGACCTCTTCGGGATTACCAACGAAGTTAGCACCCTGCAATGATCTTGATGATTCAAATTGTTGTCTAGTTATACCGGGCCAGCCACGCTCTCGACCTATTCTAGTCATTACCTCTGCATAGGATGGGAAAAAATCATCTGCAGCTTGTTGGGAATCATCTGCAATGTAACCGTGTGAGTTTATGCTTAGCTTAACCTCAGATAAATCATGCCCAGCTTGATTTACTGTTCCCTTATAAAGTTCTGCCAAAGGTGCAAAACGCTCAGGTATACCACCAATGATAGCTAGTGCCATAGGCAACCCTAAAGTAGCTGCACGCACTACTGATTCAGGAGTACCGCCAACAGCAATCCATACTGGAATTTTCTCCTGCAGTGGGCGAGGGTAAACACCTAAGTTATCTATTGAAGGGCGGTGCTTTCCTGACCAAGTAATTTGCTCAGATTCAAACAACTTCAAAAGCAGCTCAAGTTTCTCAGCAAACAACTCATGGTAGTCATTCAAATTGTATCCAAATAGCGGGAAAGATTCAATGAAAGAGCCACGACCAGCCATTATTTCTGCTCGACCATTTGAAAGCAGATCAAGAGTAGCAAAATCTTGAAAAACCCGAACTGGATCATCGGAGCTGAGTACAGTGACTGTGCTACTCAAACGAATTGATTTAGTGCGAGCTGCTGCAGCTGCAAGAATAACAACAGGGGCAGAGGCTAGAAAGTCTGGGCGGTGATGTTCACCTAGTCCAAAAACATCTAGGCCGACTTGATCAGCTAATTCAATTGTTTCAATGAGATCATGTAGTCGTTGGGCAGGGCTAATTGACTTTCCAGTTAGAGGATCGGCAGTGAGTTCAGCAAATGAATAGATACCTACTTCAAAAGCTTGTTTAGATTGGTTGGGGGTGATTGCATTTTCTGTTTGAGATAAAATGATATTCTCCTTTAATTGTAAGTATAAAATTTAAGGTTCTTATGGTTATTCTATTTCCTAGTGACTACTTTGACAAGAAAAATCCTGATGATATGTTTGCTGAACAAGCCAAAGCGTTTGAAACTTTGGGCTTTGAGACCTTTTTGGTTTCGCTCGAGGATTTAAAACTTGGAAGTATCAAATTCTATCCATCTTTACCTAAAAAGGAAACTGTTTTATACAGAGGCTGGATGCTTTCAGGCCAAGAGTATGAACAACTTATAAATGCTATTATTAACGCTGAAGCAAAACCCTTCACAACACTTAAACAGTATTTGGCGACTCATCATATTCCAAATTGGTATCCACATATTTCTAAATTTACCCCTGAAACCGTTTGTTTTACTGACCTCGAGAACATTGAGCTAAACTTGCAAAAGTTGGGCTGGCAAGGTTTTTTCATTAAAGATTTTGTTAAATCCCTAAAAACTTCTGCTGGAAGTCATATAAAATCACCTGAACAAATCACCACAGTTATTAAAGAAATGAAAAAGTTTCGAGGTCAGGTTGAGGGTGGCATTTGTGTTAGACGAATTGAAGCAATAGATGAAGACTCAGAGCAACGCTATTTTGCTCTTAATGGCAAAGGATATTCTAGTGATAATAAAGAAGTTCCTAGTATAGTTACGAAATGCGCTATTAATTTGTCTAGCAACTTTTTCTCTATTGATGTAGCATATCGTAGTGATGGTGAATTGCGTGTGGTAGAAGTTGGTGATGGTCAAGTATCAGATTTGGTTGGTTGGTCAGTAGAAAGGTTTGTGTCTTTGTGGGAAGGTGTTTAGTGAGTACTAAAGATATTGAAATATTAAGCTTGAATGAGTGGAATGCCTTTTTGGAGCAAACATAATAAAAAATAGACCCGAACTTCTAAAAAGGATAGCGGAACTTAATGTCTAGCGAAAAACATGCAAGTAGCGTAATGAAGGTGAATATAAATATAAAATTAGGAATTATGAAAAATTTGTTAGGAAATCATTCTTTTAATAATATATATATTGAGGTAACTGCTAGTAATATACATATCGAGGTAATTTAATGAGTAAAATCAGATTAATTTTAATAGCTTTCATACTATTTATTGGCCAGCAGGCATTAGCCGTCACTCCGTTTTGTAGTAATCCTGCTAACATTGTTCCTATTGTTGACCTTAACTTAGCTTCTGCTATAAAAGCTAACTTAAATGTATCAATTATAACTTGTCAGGAGATACTTACACTTAAGAACTTAACTGCTAAAGAAGCGCATATTAGTTCTCTTGAAGGGCTCGAGCATGCCACTAATCTAGAAGAGTTGGACTTAAGTAAAAACCAAATTAGCGATCTAAATGCCTTAGTAGATATTCCCAATTTAAGAGTTTTAAACCTAAGTGATAATCAGATAGCGTCTGTTAGTTCTATTGCATTTAGCACAAACCTTACTACTCTTATCCTTAACAACAATCAAATAACTGATATTTTTCTCATTACTGCGTTAACCAGCCTTGAAGAGCTACAGATTGGTGGTAATCCTATTGCAAGAGAAGGTCTAAGGCAATTACGACAGCTACCTAAGTTAACTCGTTTAGGCCTAGACAGGTTAGACATCAATGATGTTAATGAAGTAATTAGCTATGTTGCTCACCCCCAGCAACTTACCTTATTAAGTCTAGCTCGTACAGGAATTACTGATTTATCCCCAGTCTCTAACCTACCAAACTTAGAAAGACTTACTGTCTGGGGTAATAAAATTGAGAGTATAAGGCCTTTATCAAGCCTTCGCAAGCTTGCTCGCTTAAATATTAGCAGCAATCAACTTACCGATCTTTCACCCTTAAACAATATGCCAAACTTAGAGTTTGTTCAGGTCAATAGTAATCAACTCATAGACATAAGCCCCCTTGCAACACTACCAAACTTGAAGTTAGTACATCTTAAAAATAATCATATAAGTGACATCAGTCCACTAGTGGCAAATCCTAACTTTGGTTTACGAGAAAGAAGTGTGGTATATTTAGAGGATAATTGTTTAACACAAGAAGATACTAATCCTCTAACAGAACTTGTGAATCGAGGTATTAGAGTCACCTATGAGCCTCAGAAGTACTGCCAATAATTTAAAACTAAACTAAAAGGGGTAGGTTTCAAACCTACCCCTTTAGCAAGTTGTAAGCTGGTCCCTGAGGCCGATTTAGAGTCCACCCCTAAAATTTTTCTAAACTATGCGCTAAGCTTTTTAAGCTCAGAAATTATGTCATCAGTGTGCAAGGTGTATTCAGGGGGGCACTCTCTATGTTTAAAGTGCAAATTGCCCTCTTTATCAATTATAAAAACTGCTCTAGTACTAATACCTACGTCTTCTAAGTAAACACTATAATCCCTAGCAACCTTACCAGTCATATCAGACATTAAAGGTATTGCTATACCAAGCTTTTTAGCCCAAGCTTTATGGGTATATAAACTGTCACGGTTTACAGCAATAATTTCAGCATCTAAAGCTTCCATAGCTGATACAGCTCGAGTACTCAGGTAACTGACTACTGCATGGTGGCGAGAAATTAAGCGGGTAAAACACTAAAGCTGCGTTTTTCTTGCCTAGATAATTTGAAAGTTTTACCTCAGTGTCTAGATGAGATTCCAAGCTAAAATCTGGGGCTTTTTGACCAATTTCAAGAATTATATAGGTATCTCTTTACAAAAGTATTTTAAGATGTTAGTTAACAAACTTGCAAATTACAGATTTTTAGAGAAGCATTAGTAGGGAAAGTATCAGTTTTTGCGGTTTTGAAAATTAGCAGGATTTAGGGTTGATAAATACCATTATCATCAGTTAGAAGGGTAGGGGGGTATTATAGATGAAATTCATGGTTCTGGTGGCGGAATCCCTAAGTATTGTTATGGGAACAGTAGATGCCCTATTTAAATAGGGGCATCTACTAAGTAAAGTAGCACCCGATAATTATGACTGCTTCATAGGGTTAGCCACCAGAGTCAAATTCGTTATCAATAGTTAATAAATCAAAGTGAGTTTTCTCCTGATATTTAATAGATTTTGGTACAATTCAGAAAGGCTATGACTTTTAAAGCAACAATTATATCATAATACCCACGCCAAAGTGAGTCATATTACCAACTCACGCTAACACATTTCAAAAAACTGATTCAGTACGACACAATTGCTAAATAGTTGAAACGAGGGCACCATACATAAAGTATAGTACCCATGCAAGAAATACAATATATTTTACAATGCCTTAGCCCAGCTCTTGATAAAACAACCCTAAATCAGCTAACAACAATTGTTTTAGCAATGCTATCTATGACTGGTCGTGTCACGATGCTTGGTATCTCTCGATGGACTTTTGGTCTTAGTGGTAGTTATCGTACGGTACAACGTTTCTTTAGCACCAATATTTGCTGGCTATACCTCAACTGGTACTTATTTCGTAACCATGTTTATGACCCTGATGATACCTACTTACTAGCAGGTGATGAAGTAGTAATTACTAAATCAGGTAAAGAGACTTTTGGAATTGATAGATTCTTCAGTTCTCTTTTTAATCGTGTAGTGAGGAGTATTTGCTTCTTTAGTTTATCACTGGTTAGTGTTAAAGACCGCACTGCTTACCCAATACTTAATAAGCAAATTGTACGTACTGATCAAGAAGAAGGCAATGAACCAGAGCAAAAGGAGTCTCAAGACAAGAACAATACGGGGCAGGAAGAAGCTAAAAGAGAAACACAAGATAAATCACAAGATAACAGTAAGGGTAAGGCAAAAAAGAGCAAAAGCAATAATCATAAACAACAAAAGCAGAAAAATAAAAAGAAGGCAGGACGTCCAAAAGGTAGCAAAAATAAAGACAAAGTCAATGTGAAACTACCAGTACATCTAGTATTTATAAAAACGATGATAATGCTAGTTCTGAACATATTCTTACTAAGAATGGGTATTCAGTATTTATTACTAGATGGGGCCTTTGGCGATAACAACAGCTTACAAATGGCAAGAATGTGTGGACTGTTCTTAATTAGCAAATTAAGAGTTGACTCAGCATTGTACTTTCTCTATGAAGGGAAGCAAAATAAACGAGGAAGGAAACGCAAATATGGAGAAAAGATAGATTACAAGAAGATACCTAAGGAATATCTTGAGAGTAGCACAGTAGATCTAAAAAAGAAGATTCGTACAGATATCTATCAAATGACAATGTTACACAAGGAATTTGGACAGTCTTTGAATGTAGTAGTAATAGTTAAAACCAGTATAGTAACAGGAGAAAGTAAGCATGTAATCTTATTCAGCAGTGATCTGAACATATCATACGAAAAATTAATAGACTACTACAGTTTACGTTTCCAAATAGAATTTACCTTCAGAGACGCTAAGCAATATTGGGGATTAGAAGATTTTATGAACATAAAGGAACAGCAGATAAACAATGCAGCAAACCTAGCAATGTTTATGGTGCTATTCTCAAAAGTGCTGTTAAAAAAACTAAGGTCTCAGCATCCTAATTGGAGTGTTTTGGATCTTAAAGCACACTTTAGGTTGTTCAGGTACGTACTTGAAATATTAAAACTATTTCCCAGAAACCTTGATCCTATTTTAATTCGACAACTCCTGAACAATGTTCCCAATTTGGGAGCTATTCATGATTCATAAATAGCAAAGTGAATTGTTTTGGAGTTGCCTTTTTATAGAACTGGGCTCCTAATACCTCAGTTTTCAAATAAGTTTAACTTTCCATAAAGCGCTTCTGTTTTGTGATTGAGAATGTCATAGGTATTGATATCAAGGAGATTTTTCTTATGGCACTCACGTATTCAACTATGCCCAACCTTTCTATTTTAGCCCCTGATTTTTGTTTAAATGATGTAATTTCTGGTCAAAGCTACTCACTGAGTAACTACAAAGGTAAACCTCTTTTGGTAATGTTTATTTGTAATCATTGCCCCTATGTAAAACATATTGAAAAAGAATTATCAAAAATAGGAAAAGATTATGTTGGAAAAGTGGGTATAGTCGCTATTTGTGCAAATGATGCAGAAAGTTATCCTAGTGATAGTCCTGATGAGTTGAGAATTCAAGCTAAGCGTTTAAACTTTAACTTCCCTTATCTCTACGACAAGGATCAAGACGTTGCTAAGACTTTTCTCGCTGCTTGCACACCTGATTTTTTCTTATTTAATAGTCAACATGAACTCGTTTATAGAGGTCGCTTAGATGAAAGTCGTCCCGGTAATAGCATACCTACTACAGGAAATGATTTGCGTGTTGCCTTGAATAAGGTGTTGGCTGGGGAAATAATGACTGATCCACAGTTTCCTAGTGTAGGTTGTAATATAAAGTGGCGAGCTGATTAGTTTTTGCAAAGTTTAAACATGAGAAGAGCCTATTCTTTTATAATTAGAGTATAAATATCTTCAAATCCTGACCCTAGCAGATTTTCCATACGTTGTCAGTAATTCTTGTTTTTTATCAATATCTGTAGAGAAAATGGACCTTTTCGTTGGTGGTTTCCCTCGATAAAAACCCCTGATATTTTTTGTCTAAATCTATCCAATAAAAAGCATTAAAGGTGTTTTTAAGAAAACATAATGGCCCTTGAAACACATCAAGAGCCTTAAAAGTTAGCTTGAGAAGCTTTTAGGGTCTGGTTTCTGGTAGAATGAATTGTTGGCTAATTGATATGAGATTACTTTTAGTACTTTTAGAATTGCTCGTGGTAATTTTGGCTGGTATAGGCTTATACTCATTGATCAGCTCGTTGGTAAGGCCCAATCAGCAGTCAAAATCAAAAAGAGAGTTGCCAGAAAATATTGATAGGTTGGATGAATAGCATTTAATAAGGTTTTTGACTATCGATAGACTTTGTTAAAGAAAGCCTTATATCCTGCCTGCCTAGCTCTGGTTCTTGGCAAGTATAATGAAAGCTTTATGTATTTGTTTATTTGTTGGCATTTGGCTGTGTGACTGCTTTGATCTGGTCTACATTAAGCAACTCTGTATAAATGCAGCGATGGTCATAGCAGCATTTATATAATATTATTCAACATAGACTTGTTTGATCAGTAGCGAAAATTAGGAGATTAAGTCAAACTGGCATTAGTTGCTAGGAGAATTATAAAGTCAAAAATAATCAGGGCTGCTAGTGTAAGGCTTGCCTTTGCGACTGTGCTTTTAAGGTGTTAAACTAGCATAATTTCTTGATTTGCCTAATTGGCAATCTTGTCTAAATCCTTTGGAGGAAGTATGGTTAGTGTAAATGATTTACGAAATGGTTCAAAGGTACAAATGGATGGTGGCTTGTGGGAATGTTTAGATTATCAACATGTTAAAATGGGGCGTGGCGGGGCAAAAATAGTTTGTAAATTTAAAAATCTGGAAACAGGGTCAACTATTGAAAAGACTTTTAATAACAGCGAAAAAATTCAAGATATTTTTATTGATTATAAAAAGATGCAATATCTTTATAACGACGGTGAAACCTATACTTTCATGGATTTAGAAACTTATGAACAACCTACCCTTGGTAAGTCACAAATTGGTGAATCTGCTAAGTTTTTGAAAGAGTCAATGGAAGTTCAAGTTGATTATTATGAAGGGAAAGCTCTTAAAATCACTCTTCCCAATATAGTTGAGCTAGCAATAACCTATACTGAACCTGGCGTCAAAGGCGATACAGCCTCGGGTGGAACTAAACCTGCTACTTTGGAAACAGGGGCCAGTGTACAGGTACCTCTTTTTGTAGAAACCGGCACAACGATTAAAGTTGACACGCGCTCAGGCGAGTATCTTGGACGGGTGTAACCAATGGATATAAAAGATTTAGGGGAATTATTAGGTGCTGTTGCCAAAGCAGAAATTAGTGAGCTAACCCTTGAAACAAGTGATTATAAGCTGCAAATAAAACGTCCTAAAGAAGATATAGTAGTAACTTCTAAGGCTAACCTACCAACTGTAGAACCAACTGATGAAGTTGATATTCAAATTGATGCTCGAGAAGAAATTCAAGTACAAGAAGAGAATGTTAGTAAACAAAGCAAGTCAGAATCAAAGTTAGTTGAAATAACAGCACCTATTGTGGGTACCTTTTATGATTCTCCTTCTCCAGAAGCCCCGCCTTATGTTAAAGAGGGCGATAGAGTTAGTGCAGGCACAGTACTATGTATTATTGAAGCCATGAAGCTTATGAATGAAATAGAAGCTGAAGTTTCAGGTAAAGTTGTAGAAGTTTTAGTTCGTAATGAGGAACCTGTAGAGTATGGACAGGTTTTATTTACCTTAGATCCAAGTTAATTACTAAATGTTTAGAAAAATACTGATTGCTAATCGTGGTGAAATTGCCTTAAGAATTCTTCGTGCTGCTCAGGAGCTTGGTATAAAAACTGTAGTGGCTTACTCAACTGCTGATGAAAACTCTTTGCCTGTCCTTTTAGCAGATGAGTCTATTTGTATTGGTCCAGCTCCCTCGCCTAAGTCATATTTGAATGTGCGTAACCTTCTTTCTGCAGCAACTGTTTCAGGAGTAGAGGCAATTCATCCCGGCTACGGTTTTTTAGCAGAGAATGCACAGTTTGCTGAAAAGTGTGAAGAACATAATATTAAGTTTATTGGACCTACGCCTTCAACAATAAGCTTAATAGGTGATAAGGCTAGTGCTCGTAAACTTGCCCAAGAAACAAAAGTACCTGTAGTGCCCGGCTCAGATGCACTTAGCTCTCCTGATGAAGCTAAAACATTTGCTGAAGAAATTAAGTATCCTGTAATACTTAAAGCTTCTGCAGGCGGCGGTGGGCGTGGTATGCGTATTGTGTATAGTCCTGCTGAATTAGACAAACAATTGGCTAGTGCTCAAAAGGAAGCTCAGGCAGCTTTTGGTAACTCTGAAGTTTATATGGAAAAATACTTAGAGTCTCCTAGGCATGTTGAAATACAAATTTTTGGTGATGGAGAGGGTAATGTCATCCACTTTTTTGATCGCGATTGCTCTATCCAACGCCGCTATCAAAAAGTTTTAGAAGAAGCCCCCGCAACGCTTGATAACAGATTGCGCCAGAAGATTGCAAACTCAGCAGTACGTTTAGCAACCCATCTTAAATATCGTGGTGCAGGAACTTGTGAATTCTTGGTAGATGATGAAGGAAACTTTTATTTTGGTGAAATGAATACCCGCATTCAAGTTGAGCATCCTGTGACTGAAATGGTTACCCGTTTTGACTTAGTGCAAGAACAATTCCATATAGCAGCAGGGGAAAGCCTTAGCCTTGCACAAAAAGAAGTTAGAGTAGAAGGACATGCTATAGAAGTTCGCATTAATGCTGAAGATCCTGATAGTGATTTCCGTCCTTCAGCAGGAACTCTTGGTGATGTATATTGGCCCGGTGGGCCGGGTATAAGAATAGATTCACATGTTTATCAAGGCTATCGCATTCCGCCAAACTATGATAGTTTAATTGCCAAAATTATAGCTTGGGCACCAACTAGAGCAATGGCTATAGCCAGAATGGAAAGAGCCCTTAAAGAGACTGTAATAGATGGTGTAAAAACCACAATTCCTTTTCATCTAAAGGTACTCAAAAATGAATTTTATAGAAGAGGTGAAATGTACACTAACTTTATTGAGAAGCACCTAAGTGTCTAATTTATGCATGAGCCTTGCCTTGCTGGTATTGATTCATTTGTGAACATAGATGCCATGCAGGGGATTTTTCTATAAGACTTTTCCAAGCACTAGCGTGTATTTCCATAAGTACACTTACTCTACCTTTAAAGTTTTTGACACGTTTGAACTCTACAAATCCCACTTTTTTAAAGCTATTTTGTGCACGAATATTGTCAGCAAAGGTATTTAAACGTACTTTATCTAAATTTAGAACTTCAAAGGCATAGCGTAATATAGCATTTATGGCTTCAGGTCCATACCCCTTACCCCAATAATTACGTTCGCCTATAACTATGCCTAAAGTTGCGGTTCTACGGGTGAGGTTATAAAGCTCTATAGTGCCAATATACTCTTCTGGTGTAGAATTAGTATTGAAAATACCAAATGTTTTGCGGTTAGTTTTCTTGGTATCAAATTTTAAAATAAATCTAAATAACCAAAGTGGCATACGGCTAGGTTTGTTGCCATTCAAGTAAGCTATTTCTTGATCACGAAAGTGACTGTGAATTCGCCTCCAAGCCTCTCTATCAAACTCAAAAATAGGTTTTAAAACAACTCTTCCAAAGTAAAGATATTTACTCATAGTCAGATCTCAGGACCTTTGACAACTTAGTATTAAGCGCAAAATTTATTGTAATCTATTTTTCTGAGTAAAGTAATAGGGTACCTTCAACTACAGTTCACTATTTTGGACTTCATGATTCCCTTTCTACAGCAAAATTCATGCTAATATATGTTTAGGAAACAGGCTATTGAAATGAATCTTGTAAATTTATGGAACAACTTATCCTTTCAAGTAAGGAGTTTATTAGTACTCTTAATAGCTTTTATAAGCTTTGCTTTAGGTGGTACTTTGCTAATAATCAGTAACAGCTATTATGTAGCTATTTTTAATTTTGGCATTGGTATTGTCAGTATGATTTTATTTATGAGGGTGTTTTGTAGTGTGGCTAGACGCATTAATGGTATTGCTCATGACCAGAGTTTACAGCTTAATGAAAATAGACAAGTGAAGGATTTGCATGATGGATTGAGTTTGCTCGAGCAAGATATAGCCATAACTAACCTCTCTCTTAAACAGAAAAATGCGGTTTTGGAGGCTCAACACGAAGAACTCATGCGCCTAGCAGCATTTAGACAGAACCTTTCAGACTTTGTTAGTGAAACTTTACAACAGGGTTTAGGTGATAAATTCTACGGGCAGCTTCTAAGGCGTGCTGTAAGCGTTATCCCTAACTCTCAAGCTGGAAGTTTGCTGCTAAGAGGGGAAGATGGAAACTACCACTATGAAGCTGTGGTAAACTACAATTTTGCAGACTTTAAGGACATTTCTATAAGTAGTGATGATATTGTTTTAGTATATAGTGAAAATAAACCTAGTCACTTCAGTGATTTAAGCTTACAGGCAGATGTTCTGGGAGATAATAGAAGAGATGATCCTTCTACAGGAAGGCAACTAGCTGTAAAAGATTCATTAGGTATACCTGTTCTCATTGATGGTAGTAACGTGGCCTTTTTGACTTTGGACAACTTTGAGCGTCCTGATGTATTTGGTATAGAAGCTGTAGGTATGGCTGAGGTTTTTGCTACACAGATTGGTGTAGTCTTAAAAAGATTTAATCTAGAAGCTGAGCTAAGGCTTAGGCAGACAGAAATAGAAAAGAAAAATGCAGAACTCGAGCGAGCAAACAGGCTTAAAAGTGAATTCTTGGCTAACATGTCCCATGAACTACGTACTCCTCTTACATCAATCATAGGTTTTTCTGAGCTTTTAGAGGAAGAAGTTTATGGCCCTTTAAACGAGAAGCAAAAACAGTATACAAAGGATATATTTAACTCTGGCAATCACTTACTTTCACTGATTAATGATATTTTAGACCTCTCGAAAATAGAGGCTGGGCACATGGAATTAGACTTAGGCGAACATGATGTAAACGAACTTGTCCAAAGTGTTGTAGAGCTTATGAAAGAACACATGCAAAAAGCAGGAATATCTTGCTCTATAAATATGGCTCAGGAGCTAGACTTTGCTTATGTAGATAGCAGAAAAATTAAACAAATTCTTTTTAACCTTTTATCTAATGCAGCCAAGTTTACCTCTGTAGGAGGAAGTATTGAAGTGTTAGTAAATGATAAAGAGGATATGCTCGAGTTTAGCGTAAAAGACACAGGTGTAGGCATTACCGAAGAAAATCTGGACCATCTTTTCAAAGAGTTTTCCCAAGTGGACAGTTCTTTAACTCGTCGCCACAAAGGAACTGGTCTAGGACTAGCTTTGAGTAAGCGCTTAGTTGAATTACATGGTGGTACTATTTGGGTGGAAAGCAAAATAAATGTAGGTAGTACCTTTTGCTTCTTAATACCAAAGCATTGTGAAAACCCTGAGGTCACCACTAATCTGGATGAAACTTCGCATAATTTATGGCAAGCATCTTAATAATTGACGATAATAAGCTAAACCTACGCCTTATTAGAGATATGTTAAGCGTTTCTGGACACATTGTTTATACTGCTGAAAGTGGGAAAAGTGCCTTAAAAATGGTTGCTGGTATTAAACTAGATTTAATACTTACTGATATACAAATGCCTGAAATGAGTGGTGTTGAGCTTATGAAAAGTTTAAAGGCAAATCCTAATTGTCAAGGCATACCTATTATTGCAGTGACAGCGTACACAATGCAAGATGATAAAACAAAAATAATAAATTATGGTTTTGACGATTATTTAAGTAAACCACTTACACTTGAAAAATTGTTGACTACTGTTAATAGCCACTTAACTTAAACATTTAAGTTAACCCATTGCTTCGATACTTACTTTAGGATGAGAGGGCTGTGTAATTGTAGGACCAAGGTCACTCATTACTATCTCTACAAGGCCACCTTTTTGTTTAGCTTTATACATGGCTTTGTCAGCTAAATCAATTAATTCCTCAGCCTTAGTTGAGTGCATTGGAAATAATGCTAATCCCATACTAGCACCAACAAAATGCTTTATATTATTAATTTTTATAGGGACACTAAAAGCTTTAGTAAGCCTTTCTGTAAATACATTAATCTTTTGTCCTTCGGAAAGAGCATTTATAACAATCACAAATTCATCCCCTCCCCAGCGACCAACGAAATCATGCTCTCTAACACTTCTTTTAAAACGTTGGGCAACTTTCTTAAGCAACTCATCACCTACGTTATGTCCATATTTATCGTTAATTGGTTTGAATTTGTTAAGGTCAATAAATATAACGGCAATTTCTTTTTCAGCATTGGCACTATCAAGGCAAGTAAGTTGCAGTCCCTTAAGCAATCCTGCACGATTTAATAAGCCAGTCAGAGCATCATGATTAGCTTGGGCTTTATAAGAAAGAGCCTTGCTTTGAAGGGTATTGCGCTGCTTTTCGCTTTGGATAAGTTTATCTTTTAGGTGTTTATGTACTAGATAAAACCCAATGCTAATAATACCCAGACCAATCATCCCCGGAAAGACAGTAAGAATGATGGGTTCAGGTATAATCAAAGTTTCTTCCAAAACCTCATAATATTCATGAAAAGCATACAAACCCCAACCAATTTGTAGAGTTTTAAGACCAGTCTTGGCTATAAAGGTATAACTAATTAAGAGCAGGACAAAAAATATAACGTGAAAAACAATTTTACTAGGTTCATACTCTTCCTTTGGTGGAAAAGCTAACCAAGAAAAAATAGATATGGCAACAAGAATCAGGAAAAAACTCACCAGAATTGTTCTTGAGGTAAATTTAAACTGAAATGTTTCTTTAATTACTTTTGTGAACGATTGCAACATACAATCAATTTTATATTTTAGACTTGTTTGGAGGTAGTAAATTTGCACAAATAGAGAAATGTTAAAACTAAGAGTTGATGGCCAATCTAGAGGTTTAAGTAAGTTCAATTACTTTTTATTACTAATTTGAATAAATCATATATGCGAAGTAGTGCAGCAAGGTTGTTGCAATGTTATGGTTGCTCGAGCACGGACTACTTTAAACTACAACCAGATAAAAACTACTTCTTTACTAAGTCAGGGAATAGCTTTTTGGCTTATGGTGTGAGTCATAAAATAGCTTTGGTACTTGGTGATCCAACTGGTCCAGCAGAAACAATGGCTGGGTCAATTTGTGAATTTGTTACCTATTGTCATAAAAACAAATGGAGGCCTGTATTTCATCAAGTATCACACAGATATATTGATATCTATAAATCACTAGGTTTTCGTCCCTTCAAAACTAGTGAAGTGGCAATAGTAAACTTAAAATCTTTTTCTGCAAGGGCTAAAGCCAGTTTTCGTAATACTCTTAATCGTATGGAGCGTGAGGGAATGTACATACAGTTCTTTGATAAGCCAGTTCCTATGAAGTTTGTTGAGGATGCTCGAGTGGTCTCAAATTCATGGCTATCTACAGGAAGGCAAGAGCGTAAGTTTGTTCTAGGAAACTTTGAAACAGAATATGTGCGCAATACAGCTATGCTAGCAGCTTTTAACGCCAAAGGGGAAATGCAAGGGTTTGTCAATATTATTCCCTCTTATGCACCAAAAACAGCCACTATTGACTTAATGCGTTACCAAGTTGATGCCCCTAATGGCCTTATGGATTTCCTCTTTTTGGAACTTTTTGAATACTTAAAAAGACAAGGGGTTCAGTATTTTAGTATGGGAGCAGCCCCGATCACGAAGCTAGCAGCAGGTGACAAAGCTTCTTTAGAAGAAAGAGTTTTCTACAAATTAACTCATCACCTAGATTTTCACTTTAGAATGTCAGGGTTACGTAATTACAAAGCTAAGTTTGCTACCATATGGGAACCACGCTATTTAATTCATAATCATATTACTGATTTACCACGGGTGTTACAAGCTTTTATTGCTTTAACTGAGCTAAAAGAAAATCAAAAGCCAATTCTTAGCAAAGAGTGGCAAAGTTTCTATGGTAGAGCCATTGCTGAGGTTGTCACTGAGGTTTGGCGAGTACAAAAAGAAAAATATAAGGTCAAACGAAGATTCATTTCTATCATTCAACCTTATATAAAGAGGCACAGGAAACCACTAAACTAGCTAAATTTTACTCAGAAAAAGCTAAATACCCAACCACAATAATGTTAATAATGGGCAAAATTATAGTAATTCCTATCCACTCAGCCTTGTCACGTGCTTTAGCAATACCCATCCAAAGAATGACTGCTATAATGATGTTCACAATGGGGATAAAAAATAATAGCAACCACCAACCGGGTTTCCCAGCAATTTGCGTCATAAGATATATGTTGGCAATAGGAATCCATGCCAGCCAAGAATTTTCAGTGTTAGTTTTATTTGCTATAGTCTGCAGACAAACAGCAAAGTAAACATACCCCAATATAGAAAGGATTATTGTTACGGGACCAAAACTACTACCGAATGTGTCCCAATCATAATCTAGGGCACTCAAATCACTAGGTTGTGCCATAACCAAACTACCTATAAGCCAAAAAACTGATAAAACTATTTTCTTCATTATTAAACCTACCTTAATCTAAAATTTTACCCCGTAGTATACGCTTTCAGAAATTATTTGAATAGCCTTAATTTTTAAGGTGCTTAGATGACTCGAGTGGATCTTTCTGCTAAGAGTTAGTAGAGAGTTAGGGATAAATGTGAACAGTTAAAAAGTGGGCTTAAATATGGAAAGAGAAAAACTCTAATGCTAGACTCTGTTAAACTATAGGCTCAAAGGCTATAGTTATATGCGGCAAGCTCTATGAAAGGGAAGAATGCTTAGCTGACAAAAAGCTGACAAAGAATAATAAAATTGTTTATATGGTTTACTCGAGCCTAGGAAGAAAAATTGAAATACTATGCTTTAGTTATTGAAGATGATGATGCTGTGCGAGAAATCTTAACTTTTCATCTTAATAAAAATGGCTTTAGTACTTTTGAGGCTGCGACTGCTGAAGCAGCTTGGCCTTTTGTGTCTAAAGCAGATGTGGTGGTGCTTGATTGGATGTTGCCTAATGAATCTGGTATCGAATGGTTACAACGTTTGCGTGCTCAAGAAAAAGGAGATCTTTTACCAGTACTTATGCTTACAGCCAAAGCTAGCGAGGGTAATAAGGTGGAGGGGCTCGAGTCTGGAGCAGATGACTACTTAGTAAAACCCTTTAGTACTGTAGAATTAGTTGCTAGGCTCAGAGCTTTGCTAAGGCGCAGTAAAGTAGGGGGCGAGAAAAGTGTAGGTTCATTAGTTGTAAATGAACCAGAAGGTATAATTACTCTAAAAGGAGAAGCTCTACAGCTTACTAGACGTGAGTTCGAACTTTTAAACTTTCTGGTTAAGCACGTTGGACGTGTTTTTAGCCGCTCTGAACTCTTAGACCGAGTTTGGGGAGAAGATTTTATAGGTACAGAAAGAACAGTAGATCAACACATTGCGCAGCTTAGAGGAATAATAGGAAATGATTATATAGAGACAGTAAGAGGAAGAGGGTATAGATTAGTAAATATAGAAAAAGGCTAAAGGAGTAGCACCGTGGGGGAAAATAGTGATTGGTTTAATAATTTAAAAGAAGGTGTAGTACTTGTTGAGAATGGCCATGTAAGTCATATTAACAGTGCAGCAGCGCTGTTTCTAGATATAAGCATCGAAAATGCTTTGGAAGCACCACTTATAACAGTAGTACGTGACCATAGAATTGAACAAGCTTATTTAGAAGGCAAAGTTCAAGAAATTGAAACAAGAGGGCGGATTTTACAAGCCTGTGGTATTCCTTCAGGGTTAATTTTACAAGACTTAACTGAAGTAAGAAAGGCTCAAGAAAATGCCACCGAGCTTTTAGCTGTGATTTCACATGAATTACGTACACCTATAACAACTATCCGTTCTACTATAGAAGCTTTTCAATATGAACTTTCAGACGAGCAAAGAGATCGTTTTTTAGGTAGGGCCAAAAGTGAAATAGAGCGTTTAACTCGTCTGATAGAAGATTTAACTGTGGATGTAAAGCCCCCCACAATGCGCCGTTTAGATTTGCCAGAACATATTAATAGGGCGCTTAGCATCTTACAAGAAACATTTAAACGTCATAATATAACTGTAAATTACAATGTACCTGAATTAATTGTAAAAGCAGACAGTGATAAACTGATACAGGTACTTATAAATCTATTGGAAAATGCAGCTTTGTATGGGCCACCTGACTCCACAGTAAACTTGCTAACCGAAACTAACCATAAACATGAGAAGGTACTAGTTAAAGTACAAGATAGTGGAATCCCTTTGGAAACAGAGTTTATAAATGAACTATTTAAACCACATTCTAGGGGTAAAAGTAACATCACAAAAGGTACTGGCCTAGGACTTTATATAGTACATAATATTACTAAAAGTTGGAATGGAGAAACATGGGGTAAGGCTCTGGAAAATGGTAATGAGTTTGGTTTTAGTATTCCCCTCAGTTATTAAGTAGTGCTTGGATATAAAAGGCTGAATTAGTGTGTGGTAGAGACGCAAGATCTTGCGTCTCTACATTTTATGGGAGTGTTGAGAGTGTTTTGACGATTGTTAGAGGTCTATCAAGTTTCTTCCGTGAAATCTTAACCATTTTGTGATAGTAGGGGTTCAAAATCTTGAACCCTTAAGGCAGATTAGTAGGAACATTTTATTTCTTAACTAGGATTATACCTTACAGGATTGAATTCTTCTACCCTCCTGTAGGGACACAATGCATCTTTCCCTTACCACGCATGCAAAATATATTCTTAGTAGCCTCAATCATTATATAATAAGACGCATTAAGAAAAAATATTCCCTGCCCTATAGGGTTTATTATCATTACAATTTCATGACAAATTACAATTACAATTTATCTTGATTGGAGCATCTTATATGAAAAGATTTATAATATTAATAATTGTTTTATCTATAGGTTTTATCTTTGCACAAGATATTCGCGTTGATGGTTCTTCTACTGTTTACCCTATCACACTAGCTATTTCTGAAGAATTTAATATAGAAAATCCACAATATGACGTTAGCGTAGCCTTTTCTGGCACTGGTGGAGGTTTTAAGAAATTCTGTGTTGGTGAAACACATATAAATGACGCTAGTCGCCCTATTAAAAGCAGTGAAGTAGAAACATGTGCAGCAAACGGAATTGAGTTTACTGAAATCAAGGTTGCTTGGGATGCACTCACTGTTGTCGTAAATCCAGATAATGATTGGGTAGATTGTTTAACTGTTGAACAACTTAACCTTCTTTGGGAACCCGGTAGTACTGTAAAGAAATGGAGTGATCTCAGTCCCGATTGGCCGCAACAAGAAGTAGCTCTTTTTGCTCCCGGAGTGGACAGCGGTACCTTTGACTACTTTACAGAGGCAATTAATGGTGAAGGTGGTGCAAGTCGCACGGATTTCTTCCCATCAGAAGATGATACTGTACTAGTTCAAGGTGTTGAAGGAAACCGCTATGCTATGGGTTATTTTGGCTTTGCTTATTATCTCGAGGAAGGCAGTAAACTCAAAGCTGTTAGAATCTATGATTCTGCAACCCAAGGTGGTGATACTAACAGCTGTGTTGAACCTTCTGTAGAGAACATTGATAATGGCACCTACACACCCTTAAGTCGACCACTGTTTATATATGTTAATAACAATGCCATGGATGAGAACCCTGCTTTAGCTGCATTTATAGAATTCTATACTTCTGATGATAATCAATGGCTTATTGCTGAAACAGGTTACGCTCCTTTAAGTGAGTAGTGAGGCAAACTAGTTTTAGCTGTAGTACCTAGAAAATTTCCCCCGTAAACTCTATAACTCTACACATATCATTCTGACAAGTGTAGCAAAGGAGAATCTCGAGTAGCTTAAATGTGCTCGAGATTCTCCTTATTCAACTTTCTTTAGAATTATCAATATAAGGGTTAGAATAAAAATGTAATGGCTATTGAAGCTATTCCTGCCCAGTTTAATGAAAAAGCAAAGTGGCGCGAATGGGCTAGAGAACAACGTAAACATTTGGATGTTAAAACCTTAAGCCAAAGGATTTGCCTAGTGCTTATGCAGTGGCCTATTTTTCAGAATGCCCAAAACATCTTGACTTATAAAGCATTTAATTCAGAATTTGATGTTTCTGATTTAGAATCTTTGCCAATAGGTAATAAAAAAAGCTTTTACATTACTAGGACTTGGATGAAATCTAAGTGTTTGACTGTACACAGCACGCATAGTCCTTTAGAGAAGCATACTTTTGGTTATTTGCAACCACAGGCTACTGCTAAGAAGATTGATCCCCAAATAATTGATATAGCTTTAGTTCCCGGTCTTTGCTTCGATATTCGGGGTACACGCTTGGGTTATGGTATGGGTTTTTATGATAGGTTCTTGCCAAATTTAAGAAAAGATACTTTACTTGTAGGTATAACTACTAAAGCTCTTATAGTAGAAACATTGCCAAAAGATAATTTCGATGTGCCTATGATTTACCTTGTAAGTGAAATAGATGTTAGAAAAACATACTGACAGCATCTTTTTATATAAACCTTGTTTCTTCCTTACCAAGTAACATAGTATGCTTAAAATAATGAATACTAAAAACCTTTACCTTCGAATATTGAAAATTGTTAGCGTAATCGTAATTTTTACAAATGCAGGAGCCCAGCTTGCTACAGGAGCTTCTCCAGAAGTTGTTGCTAGTGAGGCTGTTAAAACTTGGCTAAAACGTGCTGAACAATTTGAACTCTCTCAATTTTTTAAAGAAGATCCCGAAGCTTTATGTCAAGAGTTATCTGCCTTTGGTCAGTTGCCTAATTGGATTAAGAATACAGAAGTTAACTTTGATGATGTTAATGTCATAGAAACTGATGAAACAACTCACACTTATACTTATGCTTCCAAGACAAATGAAACTATTTTGGGACAGGTTAAGGTACAACTAGCCAAAACAGATGATGAATGGGAAGCTCAAAGTGTACGTTTAGATTTTGCTAGCAGTGGTACTAGTCCACTTAGTCAAATAAATTACCCTATAACAGGTTGGGTGTTTTTATTCTTTAGCTTTTATTTAGCTTATCTTTGCTTACGTCCATCATGGTTTCGCAGCTGGTTTATGAAAGGGGTGGAAGTGATAAGAGCACATAGAAGGATAGTTCTGGGTACGATTATAGGGCTTTATTCAGCTTTTGTTTTAGGTATGGTAGTTGGTAATAATTTACCACAGGCTTGCCACGCCTATATAACTGAAATGTTAAGCACAGGAATTTCAGATATAGGTATAGTTGAGGTGCTAGAAACTGGTGACATAGCACGTATTGCTGCAGCTATTAGTTTTTGGAACTTTTCTATGGGTGCTATTGTGACTACACTTCTTCCTGCTAGCCTTTTTGCTTTGCCTGCTTATCTCCTTAATTTTTCACGCTTCTTTTATATAGCTATTCCTTTTGCAGACTTGCCACCTATAGCAGTTGTTGCGCACCTACCAGTTATTGCTATTGAGCTTTTAGCCTATATACTTATAACTGCTGGTGGTGGTATCTTTTTAGCCACCCTCATTCGCCAAGGCTGGAAAGGCTATCGTGAAGGTTTAAAGAGACTTTTCTTAATGATTCCTATTGCCCTAGTGCTACTTGTTATTGCTGCTTGGTATGAGAGCTTTGAGGTTCTGTGGTTTTTTAGCAGTCAGTAGTGATTAGATTAGCTAATAACACATGGTAAACGAGTATGCTTATTTTGACAAAATTAGTTCAGCTTCTATGGATTACCTATGGGAACATGGTTGGCGACATTTTGGTAGCTATTTTTTTCGTTACTCGAGCACAAAGCAAGGAACAAAAAACTTTAATGTACAGCCTTTGCGTATTGACTTAGAAACCTTTATGCCTAGCCAGAGTCAAAAACGAGTGCTAAAGAAAAATTGCGATCTTAAAGTCTGTTTCAAACCTGCTTTTGTCAATAGTGAGGTTGAGCTTTTATTTGCAAAACACAAGGAGCGATTTAAGGAAAATATTCCTGATTCCATTTATACTTTTGTATCCATGCAACCAGCAGATGTACCCTGCCAGTGTAAAAGCCTATGTCTATACCTAGAGAATCGTTTGGTGGGCATTAGTTTTTTAGACGTGGGGAAAATTAGCACCTCTAGTGTTTATCAATGCTTTGATACTTTAGAAAGCAAGCGTAGTTTAGGTATTTTGATGGTATTGTTATCTGTTAAGTATTCAAAGAAACTAGGGAAAAAGTATTACTACCCCGGCTATGCTTACAAAGAAAATTCACACTATGACTATAAAAAAGCTTTTAGAGGCCTCGAGTACTTTGATTGGCAATACAACTGGTTACCTCTCGAAAAGAATGATCAAGTAGTTGTTTAGAAGTTTTTATGAATACCCTATGACTAGGCGCTTAGTAGAAGGATAAATGTACTATTGCTGAATGAATAAAGCAGTTTTATATTGAAAGGATTCTAATAAGGTAAACTTAATTATGGCTGAACAAATTGCCCCCACCCGCTCTAACCTTTTACAAAGGCGTGATCAATTAAAGCTTGCTAACCGTGGTGCTGATCTTTTAAAGCGTAAACGTGATGCACTTATAGGAGAGTTTTTTGACCTTGTTAAAGTCTCTCTAGCGGCACGTCGTGAACTTAATGCTGTTACGCAAGAAGCCTATCTTAGCCTCTTTCTAGCCAAAGCTTGGGATGGACCTGAAGCGGTAGAAAGTTTAAGCTTAGCAGAGGGCAAACCGCTTGAGATTGACATTAAAGTAGAAAATCTTTTTGGTGTAAAGGTTCCCCAAGTACAAAAGCCTGACTTTGACAATAAATTGCCTTTTTCCCCTATTAATACTGGAGCACGTACCTTAGATGCTGCTATGCAGTTTCGTAAACTGACTGAGGCTCTTATTCAAGTTGCAGCTACAGAAACGAGATTACGACGTGTGGGCGAAGAAATAAAAAAGACTAGTCGCCGTGTAAACGCCCTAGAACAGTTAGTTATTCCCGGCATTAATTATCAAATTCGTAGTATCCGCGATGTACTTGACCAACGTGCTCTCGAAGAAGTAACAGTGTTAAAAAGAATTAAGGCTAAGCTCGAGCAAAGAGAAGATTAAACAGCTGGCCCTCTCTACTATTACAGCGCAATTTGCTATGTCTCATGACACAATCACATGTTGTTGGTTCAATTCTTGGTACAGCCATTGGTGACGCCATTGGCTTACCTTATGAGGGATTGCCTCGCTATCGCGCCTCCCGTTTATTAGGTCCACCTAACCACCACAAGTTTTTCCTTAACTATGGTATGGTTTCTGATGATACTGAGCATACTTGCATGGTTGCACAAGCGCTTATCGCTTCTGGAAATAATCCTGAAAAGTTTCAAAAAGAACTAGCTAGATATTTGCGACTTTGGTTATTGGGCTTACCTGCAGGAATTGGTTTTAGTACTTTGCGTGCCATTTTACGTTTGTGGTTAGGATTTGGCCCTGAGAAAAGTGGAATATTTTCTGCTGGCAATGGCCCAGCCATGCGAGCTGCTATTATTGGAGCAGCTATAGATGATTCTAAACTTTTACGTCAACTGGTAAAGGCTTCTTCAAGCATTACCCATACTGATCCAAAGGCCGAACATGGAGCTTTTGCTATAGCTCTAGCTGCACAAATGGCTAGAAAGCATAAAATTGTTTCTGGTAGTTATTTTTTAAATCACCTTAAAAGTCTTCTAGGTATGAATGGCAGTGAACTCATAGCATTAGTGAGTAAAGTTGTTAAGAGCGTTGAAAATAGAGAGTCTACCTTAGAATTTGCTGAGGGGTTAGGGCTTAGTAAGGGCGTGTCTGGTTACATCTACCACTCAGCACCTGTTGCCATTCATGCTTGGCTAAAACATCAGCAAGACTTCGCTTCAGCAATTAAAGCCGTTATAAAGTGTGGTGGAGATACTGATTCAACAGCAGCAATGGTTGGTGGTATAGTTGGCACCTCAGTTGGTAAAGAAGGTATTCCGGCTAGCTGGCTTAATAATTTACGTGAGTGGCCTAGATCAGCTAACTGGATGGAATCGTTGGCTATACAACTTGACTCCTACATAAAGTTTAGTACTCCTGTTAAACCAATAAGATTACCTGCTTATGGCATAGCTTTACGCAACTTGTTTTTTATGATAGTTGTCCTTTGCCATGGATTTCGTCGTTTATTACCTCCTTATTAATCAACTTTCTACAGCATAAAAATGGATATTCTTATTAGAGCTGTAATGAAATGAGATAAGAAGATAAGGTGTAGAGTAAAGTTCCTTAAAGTAAAATGTTTAGCTCTTACCCATTTTTGGTATATCTTTAACTAATTAGCCAAGGCCTTGCCAGAACCGCAAAACCTAAGAAAGCTGCAAAGCCAATAACATCTGTAATAGTAGTTAGAATTATATTTGATGATTGTGCTGGGTCTTGCCCTAGGCGCTGCATCAACATAGGAATAGCTGCACCACTTATGCCAGCTACTATAAGATTGACCATCATGGCCAAGAAAATAACTAAACCAAGTGCTAAATTTCCAGTAAAAATGGCTGCTATTAAGCCTGCACTTAATCCTACAGCCATACCATTTATAAACCCTACTAGGCTTTCTTTAAGGAGCACGCGCATTGGCTTACGGGGATCGACTTCCTCGAGCGCTAAAGCTCTGAGCATAACTGCCAAAGCCTGAGCACCAGCGTTACCACCCTGACCAGCTACAACAGGTAAAAAGGCAGCTAGAATTGTCATTTGGGCAATCATGCTCTCAAAGATGCCAACTACTGTAGCTGCCAAAAAAGCTGTGATCAGATTAACTTGCAACCAAGGTAAGCGGCGACGGATTGTGTAGATTGGGCTCGAGCTAGCATGTTCATCTGAACCAGCCCCAAACATTTTCTGAGCGTCTTCAAAGCCTTCTTCTTGCAGATCTTTCACTAAATCAGTGGCCTCAACTACTCCCTTGAGTTTTTCACTATGATCAACCACAGGAAGGGCTAGAAGCCTTTCCTCTACTAGCTTGTCTATTACATAGTCTAGTTTATCATCTGTGTAAACTTTAATGAGTTCACTTAACATAACATCTTCAAGTAGCTTGTTTAGTGGTGCCAATACCAAATCACGCATGACTAAGACACCCTTAAGCTTTTCTTCCTCATCAACTACATACACATAGTTAACAGGTTGATTTACCAAACCAAGACGACGTAAACGAGTTAAAGCATCTGATACTTTAGCTTTATTGCGCAAAGCCACAAAATCTGGTGACATGATGCTACCAGCTGTGTCTTCTTCATACTCAGCTAGAGACTCTATTTCCTCTGAGTGCAAATTAGGCAATTGATCTAAAATCTTAGCTTTAAAGTCTTCAGACAAGTGCTCAAAAATATCTGTAGTAATTTCAGAGGGTATTTCCCGTATTAATTCTAGGCTCGCCTTGAGCCCAGCTATTTTTAACACCTTGGCTGCAAATTCAGGAGGGAAGCTCTCAACAATTTCTACCCGAAAGTGTTCTTCTATGAGCAAAAGAGTTGCCCAAGCTTCAGTAGGACTGAGTCGTGCTAAAATCCTTGCTGTATCTATAGGATGTTCTTCAATTAGGGTACGTGCTAAGTCACTGATTATTTGCATTATGGACATTCTCCCATAGAACTAGCTAGTAACCAATGATTAAAATTTTATATTATGGTAAACTTTGTTTCTTACTATGTTTTGTTCTTTTTGAATTAAAAGTTAAAGTGATTACACAAAGCATTTACAAATGTCTATAAATCTAGCAGTAGTATATAAGTGTCATGACAATGTCATGGAGGGTGTCTAAAAATGGTTACAAACAGACCTAAAAGAACTGAAGACGGTTTGACGATTATTTATGATGCTAATGATATTCCTACTTTTAAAAACAGGTTGGAGGAAGCTTGTTTTTGGGAAACACATACTTGGAGTGAAGAGTTTTGGAACGGGATTCTTAAAGAAACTGATGAATTCTTTAATCTTTCCTGTAAAAAAAATCAGTCTAATGGAATTACTTTACATTTAGACAAAGACACCTTAAAACGCCTAAAGCTATTGGCCGAGCGTAAACAAACTGCTTGTGAGATACTAATAAAAAATTTTGTGCAAGAACGTCTTTATGAGGAAGAAAAACGCGAGGGCTTTGTTATGGATCACAGCCGATAACAATCATCTCTAAAGTTTTGCTATGTTCGCGGTGAGCAAGAGATAAGCTATGACTATCAAATTCTTGAGTCACTCCATGATAGTAAATCTGATTGCGAAAATATAGTACCTGATGCAATTCAGGCAGATCCGTATATAACTCTTTCATTTCTTCAGCAGAGGTTATTGTAATTTCACTTCCAGATGAAAAATTATTTTCTAGCCAATGTTTTGATTCTAAAATGCTCCAAGAAAGATTGACTTTGGGCCAAAGCTTGCCAGAAAAGGCGTTAGTTTTATTAATTTTATTTACAGTGTTATCTGTGAGGGAAATAGTGACATATAACAGGCTTTGTTCATTATCTGTATAGTAGGGCGGATGAAACATAAAATTAAGCCCCTCGTTGGCATAGTAGGCTTGGGTAGGAGCATATTCATTTACAAGAATGCTATTGCGATTTGTTACACTTGTAGCTTCCCCTAGTAAGGAAATAGTATCTTCAAGTTTTAGCTCACACAGATAAACATTGTTGATAGTAGCTTTAGCTAAGTCAATATCAATTTGTGCTAAGGCACTATCTAAAATACAATAACTTAGTAAAAACAAAAATAAGTTAGCTATAAATTTTTTTGTAGGGATTTTAGACATTGAATACCTTACTATAAATTTTTTACTAGGTAGCTTCCTTAAGTATTCTCTATAGCGAAAACAAGGTTAGAATAGGGAAACACTATTAATTTTACCTCGAGCTTCTAAACCCAATCAAGTTGCCCTTCAACTTTTGCTTGACTCGAGTCATCAAAATTACGATTGTAAACTTTACCTTTCAATTATATTGCTAGACTACTTTGCAGCCTGCCTTATTGTCTAGCAGGTCTAGATTGACATGTTTTTGGAGGATTGATGCAATATTTAAAGTGGTTTTTATAGTTAAAAGTGCTTAGTGTAATTACTATTGATCATAGATTGTCAAGGGAGGCTTTCCGGGAAAGGGGTTGCTTGTAGCAGATTAAGGTCCTCATAGCTGGCAATATATTCTGGACAAGGAGGCAACATTATGTCCTTTAGAAGGTCAGTATCATGGTATGCATAATAAGTATCATCCAATGCGAAATACAAGGCTCATTTTATGATTTGTACTAATGATAAAAAATGTTAAGCTTCAAAGCAAGAAAATAGGAAACATGCATTATGCAATCTACTTATTTAAATAAGACTTGTTCATACTTCTTGATTAGCGAACCCTTTTTCAAAGATAGTTATTTGATCTCAAATTTGTTAAAAAGGTTTGGACAGGTACAAAAAGAAAGTGCTTTGAAGGCACTTGTTATACGTGGTGAAACAAAACCTAGTTTTGAGGATAAAATCCGTTTCCATCAAAAATACCATGGAGAACGTTATTTGACAACAAAAATAAAACAGGAGCTTGAGGGCTTGTATGGTCAACAGTCTCCAGCAGCAGAGGAAATGATTTGCCTCCATGGGATAGCTGACTTTCCAAATCACTGGTCATTGCCCGTAGAGTTTTTACCAGAGAAAATTAATAGTCCTGACGTAGAAAATTGGATCAAAGAAAAAATTAAACAGGAAGGATCGATAGGCTTCTTTATTCGAAGCCTTTCCATACTAAAACCCTTTTGGATGAAACTGGCTCAAGGTAGAATTATTGGGTGTCATACAGCGGTGTTACCTTATGCCTTAGGGTGGGATGCATTAGAGCAGTCTTTGCAAGACGGGGGGGTAGATTGCTTTATAAAATCAGCTGGAGGCTCAATCTTTTACATTAATGAGGGAATAGATACAGGAAATATCATTGCTGCGAAAAGATTACAAAACCCTTTCCAATACAAAAACATCTCTGAAGTTAAAGCCAGATGTTCGTTTATTGTTTATCAACTACTATTAGATGCCTTAGGGAATGTACTAGAAAATCCAAATGAGGAGCTAGTTGGTCTGGCACCTAATCCTTCACTTATTGGTGAGACTTACACGAAGAGCAATTATAATTTGGCTTTAGCAGAGCAAAAATTTCAGGAAGTTCGTCAGGCATTGGTGACAAGCGCAAAGAAAACTTAAGCAGAGAGGTACACTTAAAAGTTAAAATACTTTACTGAGCTACCAGCAAGCTTTATTAGATATAGTACTGGTTTTGCAAACAATGTATAAAACACAAAACACGAGAACACTATTCTAGTAAATCTTCAGGTGAAGACTCTAAAATTAATGCTCGAGCAAGAACCTTAGTTGTATCAATCAAAGGTATACTATTGATTTCTTTGTCTGTTAGCGCAAGCGGGATTTCTGTACATCCTAAAATAATTGCATCTACTCTTTGCTCAAGTAAATATTCTATTCCTATATGTAAACCTTTCTTTGCTTGTATTGTAACAGGGTTTGACTGCGCTTTTATCCCATAAGTTGTGTTGTAAATAGCAGGATGAATATGGAGTTCTTGGATTTCTTTTGAAACTTGAATTCCAACTAAGCCAAGCTGAGACAAACAATTTGGATAAACATTTGAGAACAGTGTTCCAGTTGTGGATAAGATGCCCACATTAACTGCGGATGGGTAGTGCTCCTTAATATATTTGGCTACCTCATTTATCATATGAAGCAGCTTTATTTCTTTTGGTATTCTATTGACAATTTCGCTGAATATTGATTCTGCATGAGCAGTGTTGCAGGGTATACCAATTATTGATGCTCCATTTTCATGTAAGTTGCTAATGATTTTTAATATGGCTATGGCAGGATTTACATCAAGTTTCCCTAAAAGAAATTTAGTTCGATCTTCTATTGAATGAGGCATAGACAGCATAGCTATAGGTAAATGGTCTTGATCGCTAATACCCACGCCAAAGTGAGTCATATTACCAACTCACGCTAACACATTTCAAAAAACTGATTCAGTACGACACAATTGCTAAATAGTTGAAACGAGGGCACCATACATAAAGTATAGTACCCATGCAAGAAATACAATATATTTTACAATGCCTTAGCCCAGCTCTTGATAAAACAACCCTAAATCAGCTAACAACAATTGTTTTAGCAATGCTATCTATGACTGGTCGTGTCACGATGCTTGGTATCTCTCGATGGACTTTTGGTCTTAGTGGTAGTTATCGTACGGTACAACGTTTCTTTAGCACCAATATTTGCTGGCTATACCTCAACTGGTACTTATTTCGTAACCATGTTTATGACCCTGATGATACCTACTTACTAGCAGGTGATGAAGTAGTAATTACTAAATCAGGTAAAGAGACTTTTGGAATTGATAGATTCTTCAGTTCTCTTTTTAATCGTGTAGTGAGGAGTATTTGCTTCTTTAGTTTATCACTGGTTAGTGTTAAAGACCGCACTGCTTACCCAATACTTAATAAGCAAATTGTACGTACTGATCAAGAAGAAGGCAATGAACCAGAGCAAAAGGAGTCTCAAGACAAGAACAATACGGGGCAGGAAGAAGCTAAAAGAGAAACACAAGATAAATCACAAGATAACAGTAAGGGTAAGGCAAAAAAGAGCAAAAGCAATAATCATAAACAACAAAAGCAGAAAAATAAAAAGAAGGCAGGACGTCCAAAAGGTAGCAAAAATAAAGACAAAGTCAATGTGAAACTACCAGTACATCTAGTATTTATAAAAACGATGATAATGCTAGTTCTGAACATATTCTTACTAAGAATGGGTATTCAGTATTTATTACTAGATGGGGCCTTTGGCGATAACAACAGCTTACAAATGGCAAGAATGTGTGGACTGTTCTTAATTAGCAAATTAAGAGTTGACTCAGCATTGTACTTTCTCTATGAAGGGAAGCAAAATAAACGAGGAAGGAAACGCAAATATGGAGAAAAGATAGATTACAAGAAGATACCTAAGGAATATCTTGAGAGTAGCACAGTAGATCTAAAAAAGAAGATTCGTACAGATATCTATCAAATGACAATGTTACACAAGGAATTTGGACAGTCTTTGAATGTAGTAGTAATAGTTAAAACCAGTATAGTAACAGGAGAAAGTAAGCATGTAATCTTATTCAGCAGTGATCTGAACATATCATACGAAAAATTAATAGACTACTACAGTTTACGTTTCCAAATAGAATTTACCTTCAGAGACGCTAAGCAATATTGGGGATTAGAAGATTTTATGAACATAAAGGAACAGCAGATAAACAATGCAGCAAACCTAGCAATGTTTATGGTGCTATTCTCAAAAGTGCTGTTAAAAAAACTAAGGTCTCAGCATCCTAATTGGAGTGTTTTGGATCTTAAAGCACACTTTAGGTCGTTCAGGTACGTACTTGAAATATTAAAACTATTTCCCAGAAACCTTGATCCTATTTTAATTCGACAACTCCTGAACAATGTTCCCAATTTGGGAGCTATTCATGATTCATAAATAGCAAAGTGAATTGTTTTGGAGTTGCCTTTTTATAGAACTGGGCTCCTAATACCTCAGTTTTCAAATAAGTTTAACTTTCCATAAAGCGCTTCTGTTTTGTGATTGAGAATGTCATAGGTATTGGATCGCATGTTGCTTTTGTTTGATCAAAGATTTTCTTGACAAGATCAATCCCAGCATATGGTCCTACCCCTCCAACTACTCCAATAATCTTTTTACTGTTTGTATTCATAATATTTTGACTAATAGTATTAAGTTTAGGGTGTTTACTTTAAATACACTTTTCTACAACTTATCCTATTATCCTACACTATAAAATTCTATTCTAGCTTATTTCCCCACCTCAGAAGAAATCCTATATAATTAGAAATAGAAAGTTTCTGATCATGACTTATTATGAACAAATAAGTGATCTTATTGGCCATACACCAATGCTTAAAATTCCTGTTTACTATAGGAACTGGCTTGTTTTGGGGAAAATGGAAACTTTCAATCCCGGAGGAAGTGTAAAAGACCGCTCTGCATTGGGCTTAGTCCTTCATGCTGAAAGAAAAGGGATATTAAAAAAAGGAATGACTATTGTTGAGTCTACCTCTGGGAATACAGGGATTGCATTGGCAATGCTTGCTGCAGAACGTGGCTATAAATTTATGGCTGTTGTTGATGCACATGCAACTGGTGAAAAGATTGATAAAATTAAAGCTTTAGGTGGAGAGTTATATCTTTGCGATACCAGTAGTTTGCCTAAAGGGCAGGTAGGTGTTAATATTCGACGAAGTATTGCAAAACAGCTTAGCCAAACCAATGAGCACTACATTTGTTTAGATCAGTATGATAACCCAGTCAATCCTGAATTTTATTATCACACTTTAGGAGAAGAGCTACTGCAAGATACTAAAGGGGAAATAGATATTTTTATTGGAGCTGTTGGGACGGGAAGCTCACTGTGTGGAGTTGCTAAAAGGCTAAAAGATCATAATCCCAACACTCAAGTCTATGCAGTTGAACCTGAAGGCTCTATAAGTTTTGGTAAAGCAGGAAAAGTATATTACCAATCAGGGCCGGGATTTCCAACAGGAGCAAAAATACCAAAAAATATTGACTACTCAATAATTGATAAGGACTTTCAAGTACCTGATAGTGCCACGTTTCATACTGTACGTTTTATGGCCAGCAGGTATGGGCTTTTCTTGGGTGATTCTGCTGGAGCAGTTTTGTACCAAACAATGAAGATTGTTCAACAGCAGGGAGAGAGTACCAACAGAAACAAAATTATAGTTGTGCTGATTTGTGATGGTGGTCAGTATTATCTTTCACATGCCTATAATGATGAATGGATGCAAGAAATGGGCTTTTTTCAGCCTGCTATAGAAACAGAACTAGAAGCCTTTTATCAATAACAAACTTTTACCTTTTTGTGAGCGCAAGCTCTATCAACCTTTCAACTAAAGCATTATAAGGCAATCCTGATGCTTCCCAAAGCTTAGGATACATGCTAGTAGTAGTAAAGCCGGGCATAGTATTAATTTCATTTAGATATAATTTATCAGCACTTTCCTCATAAAAGAAATCTACTCTTGCTAAACCTGCTCCATCAATAGCTTCAAAAGCTGCTATGGCTATGCTACGGCACTTATCAGAAAGTTCTTTAGGAAGATTAGCAGGAATTATTAGTTTAGCTTGTCCGTTTGTGTATTTAGTTTCATAATCATAAAAATCACTGCTAAAACTAATTTCGCCTACCACACTAGCTTGAGGATTATCATTACCTAAGATGGCTACTTCAAGCTCCCTAGCTTTTATTCCTTTTTCTACAATAATACGGCGGTCATGCTTGGCAGCTTCTTGTAAGGCAAGGATTAACCCATCTTTATTCTTGGCTTTGCTTATACCTACACTCGAGCCCAAGTTAGCAGGTTTTACAAATACAGGAAACCCAAGCTCAACTAAGTCATCAAGCACCTTTTCAGGTTCACGTTCCCAGAGATCCCGTTTTACTCCTTGGTAAGGTACTTGCGGTAAGTTTTGAGCCTTAAATACTGCCTTCATCATTAGTTTATCCATACCCACAGCACTAGCTAGCACATCTGAACCTACAAAAGGTATGTTTAAGAGCTTTAGTAAACCTTGCACGGCTCCATCCTCACCATAGGGACCGTGTAACAATGGGAAAACCACGTCAAAAGAAGCTGTAGGGAGTTTGCTTAGATCTTTTACTTCAGCTATAGGTGATGTGGAAGTATCAGCTAGAGCTTTTTGAGATTCTTCTAAAGACAGAAATCCTCCTGAAGTAGTTATTACTAATGGAGTAATCTCAAAGCTTTCGCCAGCTGCTGCTAATACTGAACGGGCGGAGCTTAAGCTTACCTCGTGTTCACCAGATTTGCCTCCGCATAGTAATAACGCTCGAGGCTTAGACATTATCTTGGGAAGTCAATTTATTAACTATGGTATGGAAATAGTTCATCTGTTCTCCTAATAAGTTATGAAAGATCCTACCTAAAAATATCAAAATACATACAAATCAGTAGACTAAAATGGAAGAATGTTTAGTGTTATAAATAAAGTCACGGAGATATAATTTAATGAGTAACTTTTACAGTATAAATGGCAATATTATTCCTCGAGAAGAGGCCAAAATCTACCCTACAGACCTAGGTTTGCGGCGGGGCTTCGCTGCTTTTGACTACCTGCGTGTTTTCAAAGGTAAACTACTTTTTTTAGATGATCATCTAACTCGTTTTGAAAACTCTGCTCGCATATTGGGTTTAGAATTACCCTTTAACCGAGAAGAGTTAAGGTCGCATATAATTCAACTAGTGGCTAAAAATAATTTAGAGGAGATGGGCTTGCAGTTATTTCTAACAGGTGGTTACTCTGATGATGGTTTTACTCCTACCAAACCAAATTTACTAATAATAGCCACACCTGTCATTGAGCATCATCCTGATTCTTACGAAAAGGGAGTCAAGTTAATTAGCTATTCTTATCAAAGGGATTTCCCAGAAGCCAAAACCAACAATTATATTATGGCAGTTTCTTTAAGCAAGGCCATACAGCAAGCAAGAGCAAAAGATGTACTTTATCATTACAATGGTAAGTTGTTAGAAGCAGCAATCTCAAATATTTTTTTAGTTAAGCATGATGATACTGTAGTAACTCCCAGCGAAAATATTCTTAAGGGTACTACTCGCAAACATATATTATATTTAGCTCGCCAGCACTTTAAAGCTGAAGAAAGAGAAGTTTTGTTTAGTGAGTTAGCAGATGCTAAAGAAGTCTTTATTACTAGCGTTACCAAAGGAGCAATGCCTGTTAATACTATAGATGATATTGTGGTAGGAGATGGTAAACCCGGTAAAGTGGTTAAGCACCTAAAAGAACTTTTTGTTGAACACGTTGAGGCTTATTTAAAAGGCATATAAGCAGGGGGCTTACATGAGAAATATATTTGGAAGGCTTAACTATATAGTTCAATTTCGAAGAGTTTATGTTTCTATCATTAATTATATAATTAAAGGGTTGTAGTTGTTTGCTTTACAGTTATTATTTTTATTTATAAAAATCCAAAAGTTTTCCAAGATCTTGAAGTAAGAACTGTTTATTTGAGTAAGCCTTGATGTAGATGGAGGTTCTATGGTGTTTTCCTATAAGAGGATTCATTTTATAAGTTTATTATTGCTATTATCACTGCTTGCTTGCAGTCAAACTCGGCCCCAAATAACTCCAAAACCTAAAACTAACTTGTCTAATACCCAAATACCAGAGCAAAAACTTACTGCCAGTGATGGTGAGCAGAACGATCTGTTTGGTTCATCTGTGGCAATTAGTGGTGATACAGCTATTGTTGGAGCTTTTTTAGAGGATGATAAAGGCACTAATGCTGGTGCAGCCTACATCTTTGTCCGCTCTGGTAATACTTGGATAGAACAAGCCAAACTTACTACTAGTGATGGTGAGGCTGGTGATAGATTTGGTTCTTCTGTTTCTATAGATGGTGACACTGTGATCATAAGTGCTCCAAGTGATGATGATAAAGGTACTGATGCTGGCGCAGCTTATATCTTTACCCGCTCTGGCAGTACTTGGATAGAGCAGGACAAACTTACTGCTAGTGATGGTAATGGAAATACTGGATTTGGCAATGATGTAGCGATTAGTGGCGACACTGCTATCGTTGGAGCTAGTTCTGACTTTCATGCTGGGCCTTTTAGTGGTTCTGCCTATATCTTTACTCGTTCTGGCAGTAACTGGAATGAGCAAACTAAACTTATAGGTAGTGACCCGGGAGAAGAAAAGCAATTTGGTTGGTCAGTAGCAATTGATGGTGATAGTGTTATTATTGGAGCCATTCTTGACTTTCCTTCTAGTGGTGCTGTGACTGGTGCTGCTTATACTTTCACTCGTTCTGGCAATATTTGGACAGAGCAAGCTAAAATTATTCCCACTGATGCCTCATCAGGTGACAGGTTTGGTTGGTCAGTGGCAATTAGTAATGATACTGCCCTCATTGGTGCAAAAGAAAACTTTGTGCCAAACGTAGGCTCTGCTGGTTCTGCCTATGTTTATACACGCTCAAATGGTAACTGGACACAAGAAGCTAAACTTATAGCCAGTGATGCTCAGGATAATGACATGTTTGGTACTTCAGTATCAATCAGTGGTGACTTTGCATTGGTGGGAGCTGCTAATGAAAGTAATAATTCCAGTGCACGTGCTGCGTATTCTTTTACTCGAGCTAGCAATATATGGACAGAGCAAGCTAAACTCACAGCTAGTGATGGTGAACAAGGCGACATGTTTGGCTTATCGGTGGCAATTAGTAGTAATACTGCTTTGGTTAGTGCCTACAAAGATGATGATAAAGGTTCAGGCTCAGGCTCTGCTTATGTTTTCGAATTACCTCCGCTTCCAACTGGGGAAGAGACAATTGAGGTAAGAATTTCAAATGGTAGCGATGATGCCGAAGAGCGGATCTCAGGTAGTGTGAGTCGTTCTAGCAGTGACTTGGAACTAGTCTTTGATGCTGGAGGCAATCAAACTGTGGGCTTACGTTTTGCAGGAGCAAATATCCCTGCAGGAGCTACTATTACTGATGCTTATGTTCAATTCAAAGCTGATGAAATAAATTCTGAAAATACTAACCTTGTAATTCATGCAGAAGCCACCGATAACGCCTCTGAATTTAAATCAAAAAGCTTGAATATTTCATCTAGGCCTACAACAACATCATCAGTCACTTGGTCACCACCAAGTTGGAACATAAAAGGTGTAGCAGGTGCTGCCCAAAAAACTCCTGACCTTAGCTCAGTCATTCAAGAAGTTATCAATCGACCCGGCTGGACAAGTGGTAATGCCCTAGCATTAATTATTACTGGAACAGGCGAGCGCACTGCAGAATCTTATGAAGGTGATGCAGCCGGTGCACCCTTGCTGCATGTATCTTATCAAACAGGGGGGACAAATAATCTTCCAACTATAGATAGCTTCACAGTTGATCCCAACCCTGTTTTACTCAATCAAACAGTAACTTTTTCTTGGTCAATATCTGATATAGATGGTGATCCTGTAAGTTGTAGTTTAGATGCAGATGGTGACGGTGCGCCTGATTATAACATCACTGACTGCTTGGCAACTAATAGTCAGTCCCATAGCTATACAAGCACAGGTAGTTATAATGCTACCCTCACAGCAACTGATAGTAATGGTGGTAATGACCAATCCACTATTATAGGAGTAGTCGTCAGCACTATGATTGAGCGTCGAATCGCAAATAGTAATGACGATGCTGAAGAACGAGTATCGGGTAGTGTGAGTCGCTCGAGCAGTGATTTAGAGCTAGTCTTTGACGCTGGTGGCGATCAGATTGTAGGCTTACGTTTTGCTGAACTAGCTATTCCACAAGGAGTCACAATTAGTAATGCCTATGTTCAGTTTAAAACTGATGAAATAAACTCTGGAAATACTAGCCTCATGATTCGCGCACAAACTACTGATAATGCTGCAGAGTTTAAATCAACCAGCTTTAATATTTCATCTAGACCTACTAGCACAGCCTTGGTCACTTGGTCACCACCAGATTGGAATAGCAAAGGTGAAGTGGGCAGTGCCCAGAAAACTCCTAACCTTTCTTCTGTTATACAAGAAATTGTAAATCGACCCGGTTGGACAAGCGGTAATGCCTTAGTATTAATTATTTCTGGAACTGGTGAGCGTACAGCTGAATCCTTTGATGGCGACTCTAGTGGCGCACCGCTTTTACATATAGACTACTATTAATCTATAACAAAGCAAGGTTAAGAGGTAGACTAATAAGATAAATACTTGGCTGGATATTTAATATCCAGCCGTATTTTTAATCCCATTAAGACACTTTTAAAAATTTAATGCTACCATTTAGCATATCTAGAAAAACTTCTAGAGTACTATCACCTATGGAACTTATAACTCTTAGTATTATTGCTGCCTTTATTTTAGGCTATGGCCTTGTTTCACAACGTCTGCAGCACACAATTATTAGTGCCCCAATGGCTTTTACTGCTTTTGGCTTACTTTTAAGTGAAAGAGGCTTGGCTTTAATTGATGCCCATCTAGCCCTTGAAATCTTCCACTTTGTAGCTGAACTTACCCTCATTCTTTTACTTTTTAGCGACGCCTCGAGAATAAGCATAAAGCTACTACGTAAAGAGCATATAATCCCCATACGTTTACTGGCTATAGGTTTACCCCTAACTGCAATCTTGGGAACTTTACTAGCGCTATTAATGCCCTTTGGGTTTAGTTTTTGGGAAGCAGCTATTTTAGCAGTTATTCTTGCCCCTACTGATGCAGCATTAGGTCAAGCGGTAGTTAGTTTACCCATAGTGCCAATACGTATTAGGCAAGCACTAAACGTTGAAAGCGGTTTAAATGATGGTCTTGCACTACCACTTTTACTACTGTGTATCTTTTTAGCAGGTATGCCCGAGGAAGGGCAAGTGGGTTTTTGGCTACAGTTTGCTAGCTTTCAGTTGGTTTTGGGACCTATAGTAGGTGTGGCGGTTGCTTATCTAGGGGGTAAGCTAATTACTTGGGCAGAGCGTAATCATTATATTAGTTCAGCTTTTATACGGTTATCTGGACTAGGGTTAGCACTGCTAGCATTTAGTGCTGCTGAGCTTGTAGGCGGTAATGGTTTTATAGCAGCTTTTTGTGCAGGTTTGACTTTGGGCAATACTGCTAGAAACATCTGCAATTCTCTATATGAATTTGCTGAGGCAGAAGGACAGCTTTTAACTTTGCTAACCTTTATGTTTTTTGGTTCTATTATGTTGGTTCCTGCTTTAGAACACCTAAACCCAACTATTTTAATTTATGGGGTTTTAAGCCTAACCATTGTTAGAATTTTACCTGTAGCCCTTAGTCTTATAGGATTGGGCCTTAATTTTGGAAGTGTTTTATTTATAGGCTGGTTTGGTCCAAGAGGTGTTGCTTCCATACTTTACGTGCTTCTACTTTTAGAAGAAAGCAGTGTTGCTGGCCAAAATAGCATTGTTAATGTTGTTGTCATCACAGTATTTTTAAGCATTATTGCTCATGGTGTTAGTGCTATACCCTTATCAAAAACTTATAGCAAGCGTTTGGATAGTGCCAAACATAAAGAGCATGAGGAAGTTACAGAGATGCCTGTGAGGTTGCCTTTTAGAGACATGAAATAAATTTTATTTGACAAAGTAATAGTTCTATTGGATTTTGTATTTAGGTTAACTTTTACTTAAAACTTGGCATACAAAGCTGGCACCTACACCTACCATCAGTCATAAGTGCTTTGTAACGAATGTATAATTCATTTAGCAGCTGCAAACCTCCATCGTGAAGTTCTTCTGTGGCAGCCACATCAATTTCAAAGTGAGATCTTTCTGTTTGCTCACTTAAATAAAACTCTTGTGGCTCTCTAAAATAAGTTGCGTAACCACCTTCTGAAAGCGGTATAAAGATTGATTCTGATTCTAGTTTGTGTACTAGTTCTTCTGGATGAAAACCCAAAGGTTCAAGGTATTTCCTCTTTAATTCTTGCTGACGTGCTCTATACCAGATATCAGTCCAATGACTAGCAACACTTGCCGATACTTCACCCATACCAGCACAACCAGAAAAGCTTATTTGTATATACCATTTTTCGCTCGAGCCACCCTGCTTCTCACCACGAAAATAAACATCCATTACACCAACATCAAGATACTCATAGATAGTTTTTGTAGCTTCCCACGGATTGGGCATTTTCAGTTTTAGAAAGTCACGAAAGTCGTTTTTTAGGGGCTTTAACTCTTTTGCAGTCAGTTCTGTGATTACAACATCACCCAAAGAAAATTGCTTTGGCTTTTGATAGCGTTGACGAGTTAAAAGTTTGTCAAAGAAATTCTGTTTAATAGGTCTTGGCTGAAGGAGTTCAGTTTCTATATCGCCATAAATTAAATATGCAGTTCCGCCCATAAGTAGATAATAAGATAATGGAGGAGGAAGATTGTGTTAATAAGTACCACTATTTACCGTCTTTGCCTGTTGTTACTAATTATCTTGTTTTATCCTGTTTTTGTAAGAGGACAAGAGGATACCCCTAGAAATACAAATACAACTTCAAAGGTGCTTAGTGTAGGTATAAAAGAAGCACCGCCTTTTTCATTCAAAAATAGTGCTGGTGAGTGGGAAGGGATTAGTGTATGGTTATGGCAGAAAATCGCTGATGAAGTTGGCTTAGCTTATAAGTTTAAGGAGTTTGACCTAGAAGGACTTATAAATGGTGTAGGAGATGGAAGTTTAGATGCTGCTATTGGTGCACTTACCATCACTGTTAAACGTGAGTCACTATTTGATTTTACCCATAGCTTCTTTCACACAGGCCTAGGTGTAGCTACTAGTAAGACTAGTGGGCAAGGCTTTTATAGTGTTTTTAGGCAATTCTTGCAAGGTGATTTCCTTAGGGTATTAAGTGTGGTCTTGCTTTGTCTAATAATCTTCACCTTGCTTATTTGGTTTTTTGAATGGCAAATGGTGAAAAAGAATCCTGAGAAGTTTAATGTAGCTCGAGCTAGCGTAATCTCGAGCTTATGGTGGTCACTAGTTATCTTAATAGGCAAAAATGATAGGCACCCACTTAGTTTCTTTGGACGTGTTTTAGCACTCCTTTGGATGATTGCCTCACTTATTATTGCCTCGAGCATAACAGCTGTTATAGCTTCGTTGCTTACAGTAAACGAAATTCAAGGTAATATTAATAGCGTGCATTCTTTGGCTAGGGCTAGAGTTGCTACTGTTCGTAGCTCGAGCAGTGCCGAATTTTTAACTGGGGCTCGCATTAACTTTAGAGCTGTGCCAAATGTTAATACTGGCCTTAGACTACTTAGCAATAAAAAACTAGACGCTTTTGTTTACGATAAGCCCCTACTACGCTATTTAATAAGTCAGAACTTTGTAGATGAGCTCGAGGTACTTGGTTTTACTCTAGAACCACAAAGCTATGGTTTTGCCCTTAAAAGTGATAGCCCTTACCGCGAAAAAATTAACCAAAGTTTGCTGACCCATATATATAGTCCTGCTTGGAATGATGTTTTGTTTAGTTACTTGGGCAGTGAAAATTAGTTTCCTGATATCAATTGCTTTTGCTAGTCATCGACGCACCAGAAGTTAAGCATATCGTCAATAAAGTTCCCTAACACATCATTATTAACTCTGTGTTCAATACTTTTGCAGCTTTTATGAGTAGCAACATTAGGCTTTCGACTAAAAGTTCTCTTGCCACTTATACCAAATCCATTATGTATAGGTGTATCTCTAACCACTGCAGCCTTGTTACCATCAAATAGTAGAGGCAGTCTAAAAGCATCTGCTAACGACTTAAACAGCATGTTTATACCACTAGTAATCACCTCGAGCGTGTTATCCTTCCAAACCACGCACCAATTGCTTTTACCAGTGCCTTTGGTATCTGTCCAGAGAAAGATGGCATTACTAGGGAAGTAATTTGCAAGTTCATATCTGCTATGTTCAGGCACACAAATTAACCATCCTGTTTCAGCTTCTTTCACTTCAGAAAAGGGCACAACTTCATCCTGTGCATTTGACAATGGTAAAATTGTAAAAATAAACGTGATATAGGCTATTAGCATTTTAAACATTTGTTTCTCCCTAGATAAATAATAAATCATTTTTAAGAGCTAAAGTGTTTGATTTGAGGTAATTTTTACGTCAGTTGTTTGTCAATTCGTTGCTTTTAATGAAGCTTTTGTAGACAATATGGAATTTTTTTTATAGCAAGTATGCTATTAAAAACGCTCCAAATATATTTATAAAGAGTATTTTGATCTTCTATGTATTTCATGAACTTTACGTTAAAAGTAGAGGGCTTTCTAATAAGGGTTATCTTCCTTTCTTTTGCTTAGCTCTGTTTCTGACAGCTATATCTCTAAGTAGTCTAACCATGCTTTAGTAGTGGTTAACCTACTTACAACCTTTGGGCAAAGTTTACTCTGTTACTTTAATTAATTGATTTTTAAACTCGACTGTCTGACCAGCTATTATTTTACAGCGTTTTCGCAGTTCAACCTGACCATCAACTAACACTTGACCTGTTGCAATTGTGTGTTTAGCAGCCGCTCCGCTTTCGCACAAGCCTTCAAGTTTTAGTAAGTTGTGTAGTGCAATATTAGAGTGACCTTCTAGACTGAATTCTTTCACTATGTTTCCTAACTAAACAAACAAAAATACGATATGATTTTTGCACAATGTTACATAAAAGATTAAACAAAAGATTTCAAGATTGCTACGGGGAGTAAGTGAAAGCATGTCTTTTTCAGAAGTACCTCAAAAAGCAAAAGATAGAATTAACGAGGCAAAAGACAAGCAATTGACTGAGCTAAATTTGGGCTACTTTGATTTAATAGAGGTGCCTACTGAAGTATTTTCACTTTCCAATCTGAAAAGACTAAGCCTTAATTTTAATAAACTCGAGCAGCTTCCCTCAGAAATAGGGCAACTCTCTAACCTAGAAGTATTAGAGATTAGAGGTAATAAGGGAAATAGTCTCGAGCACCTCCTGCCAGAAATAGGCCAGCTCTCTAACCTAAAATCGTTAGACCTTAGTCGTTCCCAGCTTGAGTACCTTCCACCAGAAATAGCCCAACTCTCTAAGCTACAACAATTATCTCTTACTAATAATAAGCTCGAGTACCTCCTGCCAGAAATAGGCCAACTTTCTAACCTGCAATTGCTAGATCTTAGAGGTAATAAGCTCCAACACCTCCCTTTAGAAATGGGCCGACTTTCTAACCTGCAATCGTTAGACCTTAATAGTTGCCAGCTTGAGTACCTCCCACCAGAAATGGGCCAACTCTTTAACCTACAATCGCTAAACCTTAGTTACAATCAGCTCAAATACCTCCCACCAGAAATAGGTCAACTCTCTAACTTGCAATCACTAGGTCTTAGTTTTAATCAGCTTAAACAGCTCCCAACAGAAATAGGCCAGCTCTCTAATTTGCGGTCACTAGAACTTAATTGTAATCGGCTTAAACACCTCCCTCTAGAAATAGGCCAACTCTCTAACCTACGATCATTTAGCCTTACTAATAACAACCTTGAGTACTTGTTACCTGAAGTAGGCCAACTTTCTAATTTAAGATCACTCAACCTTAGTAATAATCAGTTCAAACACCTCCCACCAGAAATAGGGCAACTCTCTAATCTGTACCAACTACTTCTTAGCAATATACAGCTAGAGCACCTTCCCCCAGAGATATTTCGACTCTCTAACCTGCAATATCTAGGCCTTGCTAGTAACAGGCTCGAGCACCTCCCATCAGAAATAGGCCAACTCTCTAGTTTGAGATGGCTAGCCCTTGAGGATAATAAGCTTAAGCAGCTCCCTCCAGAAATAGGCAAGCTTTCTAATTTAGAAGAGCTGTATCTAAGTAAAAATCAGCTCGAGCACCTCCCCTCAGAAATAGGCCAATGTTCTAATTTATGGAAGTTATACCTTAGTGAAAATCAGCTCGAGCACCTTCCCTTAGAAATAGGTCAACTTTCTGAATTGCAAGAGCTACATCTTAGTAAGAATAAGCTCAAGTACCTTCTTGGAAAAGTAGCCGAACTTTTTCAAATACAATCTCTTGACCTAAGTGAAAATAAGCTCGAGTACCTCTTACCAAAAATATCCCAGCTCCCTAACCTACAATCACTAAACCTAAGTGCAAATCAACTCAAGCGCCTACCACCAGAAATAGGTCAACTTCCTCATTTGGAAGAATTACAGCTTATTGGAAATCAGCTCGAGAACCTCCCCTTAGAAATAACGAAACTCTCTAACCTAAGATTTCTAGGCCTTAGTAATAATCCTATAAAAGATATTCCACCTGAAATAATAGAAGCGCCTGAAGCAAGGACTATCTTAGATTACTTATCGTCTAGTTTTGACAAACCAGATAAAGAAAAGTCACTTAATAACTACCCTGAAATGGATAATGAGATTGATAAGCTAGGTAAGGCAACAATAAATAATTCCCCTGATCTTGCTATAAAACCAGTCAAGCGTAGTGTTCAAGCCAATGAATATGAGCAAACCTTTGAACTAGAATATAAAAGGGCGCTAGAAGCACTAAAAAGTCACAAAGATTACCAGCCTGATAGTAGTTCTACTGATTACGAGCCTGTTATTAATGCCTTAATTGCAGCATCTTTAGAGTTATATCACCATGTTGCAGAAGATTTATTTGAACATTTTGATGGTAAAGTTAAACAAATAAAAATTGCTAATCATGATGAGCTTAATAATCTAAATTTCCTTAAAGGCTTACCAAAACTTGATTCTTTAATACTTAGCCACCTAAATAATCTCCAGAGCCTAGAAGCACTAAAAAACTTACCTCAGCTCAATTTTCTAGAACTTTCCAGACTCAATAATCTCCAGAACCTAGAGGCTCTTAAAGGCTTACCAAAACTCAATTCTTTATCGCTGAGTCTTTTTGATAATATCCAGAGCCTAGAGGAACTGAACTTCTTGCCACAACTAAAATCTCTATCGCTTAGCTTTCTCGGCAATATCCAGAGCCTAGAAGGGCTAGAAAGTTTCCCACAGCTAGACTCTCTAACACTTAGTTTTCTTGAGAACATCCAAAGCTTACAGGGACTAGAAAACTTACCGCAACTCAACACCCTATCACTTAGTAATCTAGATCATATCCAAAGCTTACAGGGACTGGAAAACTTACCGCAGCTCGAGTCTCTAACACTTGACAGCCTAGATAATATTCAAAGTCTCGAGGGGCTGAAAAACTTACCGCAGCTTAATTCTCTATGGTTTTTCTACCTAGATAATATCCAAAACCTAGAGGGTCTGGGAAACCTACCACAGCTTAATTCTTTATTCCTTTTAGGGCTTGCTAATATCAAAAGCTTAAAGGGTATTAGAAGCTTAACAAAGCTTAATTCTTTATCGCTTTATGATTTGCCAAAAATGGGAATACAAAGCAAGGAGTATAAATTTAAGTCTTTGGAAGAAGTTCAAAAGTTTTTTGATGAGCTTGGCATTTAGTTTGTTGAAATTTATTGTAATGAACTTTAGAAAAACTATTTCATTTAGTGACTTTGCTTAATGGCCTCTAAACTTGACTACCTGACCTAAAATTATTTTGCAGTGTCAATCTGACTATTAACTGATGCCTGATTTGTGGCAATAGTGTGTTCAGCAGATACTGCACCAGCCTCGAGTTTTGACAAATTGAGTGGTGCAGTATTAGGATGACCTCCTAGACTAAATTTTTTCACCATCCTCCTAACTAGGGTTAGAAAAATACGATATAATTAATTATTCAAGTAAGGAGGAATTTTGAAACACATTATCTTCACCATTTTTCTTGCCTTTTTACCTAGCATAAGTATAGCTCAAGGGGCTATAGAAATACCTAGCCTTAATGCTGAAGGAGTTGTATTAAGCTTAAGCGCCAATGAAGCTCTGTTGCTTGCACACTTACAGGAAAACCCTAAAGATGAAAATGCTATCTTTGCTTTGGGAACAGTGCAATTTTTGCAAGCTATTGAAAATTTAGGACAAGCTTGGTACAGGTATGGTTTGAACTCTGATTTTGCTAGGGATCTTGGCATTCCTTTCTTGCGCTTATCAGTAGTTGAGAACCCCTCACCTGAAAGAGTTAGCTACTCGGACATCAAAACAATTTTTAAGCAAATGATTGATGATTTAGCTCGAGCTGAAAAAACACTATCAAAGCTAAATCAAGATGATGTGGCTTTCTTGTTTCACTTTAGTAAAATCTACTTTGATGCGAATAAGAATAACCTTGAAGATGAGCAGGAAAATCTTTGGAGTATTTACCAAAATTTTAACCGTATAGCTGCAACATTTGGACAAGAGGGAGCAGAAATTTCTCCAGACATTACCCTACGTTTTGACAAAGGTGATGCTCATTGGTTACGCGGCTATGCGCACTTGCTTATGGCTATGCTAGAAGTAATTCTAGCTTATGATCACGAACTACTTTTTGAAAGTACTGCACAACTGTTTTTCCCTAAGCCTGTTACACCTCACAGCATTCTTGAAAATAATGGTGTTGTGATAGAGGAATCTTTTTGGAGCCTTGATGAAAACATAATGGATGCTATAGCATTTGTGCATCTTCTTTTGCGTATGCCACTCTCAAAACCTAAACGCATGAAAGCTGCCCTTAAACATGCTGAGGCACTAAATGTACAAGCCAGACAGATGTGGGATTATATTCTTGCTGAAGAAGATAATGATTTAGAGTGGATTCCTAACCCTGATCAACAAAGTGTTATTCCTGTAAATGTTGACGAGGAAATGATTGGGGCTTGGCTTGATTTTATTGATGAAATGGACTTTGTGTGGGCAGGGGAGAAGCTCATTCCACACTGGCGCTTAAGTGAGGATCAAGGCATAAATTTGCGTAAAGTTTTTCTAAAACCCAGAACATTTGACCTTGTTTTATGGATACAAGGCAGTGCAGCAACACCCTATATTGAACAAGGTGAATTGGTTGATGAAAGTATTTTTGATCAGCTTGTTAATGTCTTTGGGGGTAATTTTGTAGGTTTTGCTTTGTGGTTTAATTGAAAAAAGGGTTGTGCCCTTCATTTGCCTCGATGGATAAATTTAAGAGCTAAAAAGTTGATGCCATTGACTACATTAGTGAACAACGTTTTTCATGGCGCTATTAGCCTTACTAAGAGACAAAGTAATTGTCAAGCTTGTAAAAAGTTGACTTTATAGGAAATTTCCTATAAAATTTTCTGACTGGTGGCTTAATTTATTGTGAAAATAACAAAACCACCTATTTTACGCCCTGTTATATAGCTTGGTAATTCCAAGAAGAACATTCAAGCATTTCCTGAAAGTGCACAAAAGTTGATAGGTGATGAACTTCAACTTATCCAGTACGGTGAAATGCCAAAGGATACCAAAAAGTTTAAGGAGTAGGTAGCGGTGTTCTAGAAATTGCCCTCAAGCATGATAAAGAAGCTTACAGAACAGTTTTAGCAGTACAGTTAGGACATAAAATTTATGTTCTACATGCTTTTCAAAAGAAATCAAAGAAAGGTATTGCTACACCAAAACCAGACGTTGACCTGATAAAACAACGATACAAAGAAGCACAGGAGCTAGCAAAAGATGAACAAGAAACCAACACAAATTGAATTTGAAGAAAGCAGTGGCAACATTTTTGCTGACCTTGGCCTAAAAGATGCAGATGCGCTACATACTCGCGGTATGATTGGTTATCATATTATCCGACTTTTGAAAGATAGTGACCTCAAACAACGTGAAATTTCTGATTTATTGAGTGTAAAGCAAGCTGAAGTATCACACTTAATGAATGGTCACTTTAGCCGTTTCACTACTGATAAATTGTTCGATTTTCTGAAGAAGCTAGGTCAAAAAATAACTATTCAGATCAGCCCACATAATGAGGGTGAGCCTTTTCAACAAGTTGCTTATAGGGTAGAGTATTGATTGTTTACACAGGAAAGTTGTCAGTTTGTGCTTGAGGAAAGCTAAATGAATGGGAAATATGATTGGGCAGCTCGAGAATGATCATAAGGCTAACTTTTTGCTCGAGCCTATAAGACTGTTTATTCTACATATCCAATAGACTTGTTCTGGAATAATTTTGCCTACATTATGATATATACAATCACTCAATTTACAGCTTACAAAATGCACGCTACAATGACTAAGCCTTCGCAAGTGCCCAAATTTTTTGTTGAATGCGTTAAGTATTTGGAGCACTATTTTATTTCGAAACAACTCTAATAATGAAATCTTTAAGCTCATTTTCTTTCTTGGCAATTCTAAAATTGTCACTGTCTAGATTTTCATTTTGCCAACTTTCTGCAGATTTACCATTAATTGTTTGCTTACCAATGTAGAGAATAAGAGGTCTTTTGTACTCCATAGCTAGTTCAACTTCAGAAGCCGTTCCACCACCTCCGGGTAAAGCTATAACTACATTTGCTGTAAGGACATTTATATGGTTGCGACTTAGCTCATGCTTACCCTTTTTTATCCCCTTATTATCACGTTGACTTACAATTTCATCACCACCACTGTACGGGAGGTGTGTTTTTATAGCCAGTTCTACATGCTTATTTATAGTGCGTTCTTTGTAACTTCGCTGCTTTTGCTCTTTTAAGTGATCTTCCCCTTTAGCTCGAATAATCCCTATAATTAGACCGGGATTATATTGTTGGCATTCTTTTTGAAGCCTCTCTCTTTCTTGTTTAAATGCCTTACTGATAGCCTCCATCACGCCACCTCCACCTCCAGTAAGCAGGTGACAACTTAGTTCTGCGATAACCTTTCCTACAGGTTTAGCTAAATCTATATGGGGTTCTTTACCATCTCCCATAACACCTATTATTTTCTTTTCCATAAATACTTCCCTTCTCGTTACTTATTTGAATGCAGTTTAAAAGTCTGAATTTTGATTTGTGTGATTAAATGATAGACTATGAAATCCCAAAATCAGACAAATCACAGTTTAGACAACTGAAGATGGCAAATGGTGATAGTCATAACACGGTTGGGGTGCTCGAGGGAACAGGGTTTGATAGGTGGTGAGTTTATGGTTTGGTTGCTCGAGTCAACCACTCTATTCAAATGCACCAAAGGTCATTGACAATAAAAGCATATGCTATTTACGAGTAGTTAGTGCCTAATTCTAACGGATTCTGTGGCTAGCCAATAGCCCCTCCTAAAGAGGAAGAAACTAATAGATTCTCTAACCAGTTCTGGTGGTAAATTTTACCATTTAACCTATGTACAGGTGATATGAACTCTTTACTTGGCCCTGCCCTAGGACCATACGGTAAAAAGTTTTGTGCTAATGCCCATGCCCTTATTCCTATCTCTGCTGTTTGCAAATGTCCATGAAAATACTTTGTCATAAACAAGTATCTATCCATCCTTTGCATTAACCTGTCTAGCATATTGCTTGTCCTTTTGCAGTTCGGATGATTATACGCCTTTGCATACTCATGTGCTCTATCACATAACTTCTTTACTGCTTCAAATACCCTTTCTCCTAGTGTCTCTCTGTTTTTCTCTGACCATAAGTACAACACCGTTATCTTATCTATAAATCCTTCATATGTTGTTTGATGGTATGCTTCCCATACTAGCTTTGATAATTCCCCAAATATACTTAACTTCCTTGCTCCTCTTCTTATCTTTAAATACCCATGTAGAAAACATCTTATCAGCACTGCTTTTTCAAATAGACTTCTCCATGCTTTTATGGTACTTCCAAATCCATCTGTATTTACTGTCTCTGGTTCATATTCAGCAGCTACCTCTTGGGCTTCTTCTTTAAACTCTTCGTATGCTTCTGTCAACTTTTTTTCTTCTGCTTTGCTGCTCATTGATGCTCCCCAGAAACACTCCTCTCCTACTGTTGTTGCTACATACACCTTTTCTCCATTGCTCTTAGTATGTTTCTCGTCTGCCACTATGTCTTTTGGGAGCTTCTCTGGGTCTCTTGTTGTTGTTCCTACTATGCTACTCTTCCCAAACTGTTCCGCCATTCTAAACCAATACATATCATCTCTTCCAAACACATATGTCAATCCTGAAAAAGCTACTTCGTGTTTGAAGTGTAGAAACAAAACTTTTTCTACCTCTGCTGTATATCCTGTCATGTATGGCATTACAAAACTTGGTACTATTTGGTAACATTCCCTCTTACCTTGTGCATTAATTCCTCTAGAACTTATCCGTCTAATTCTAACTTCAGGCATTTTCTTTGATTCGTCGCAGAAACCATTTAATTTGTACCTCTCTTTTATGCTGGTAGGAAATATTTCAGGATGCTTTTCTATACATCCATCCACATAGGCACGGAATAATTCTTTGTCTTCAATAATCTGATTATATGTTTCCTGATCTATTGGTATACAAATTCGTTTACTTTCTCGCTGCTCAAGATCTTGTTTTTCCCTTTGACATTCTCTATTCTTATGTTGAGGTGTTTCTTGGTCCATATCATGTATAACACCTCAATTTGCTCTCTTTTTTCAATAGCCACAGAATTAGTTAGAATTTGGTTAGTGCTATAATACTCTCATGTCAGCTGTCAGTCTTCAATTGCCCTCAAAACTCTATCAACAAGTACAAAAGCGTGCTGCCAATACTAATCGCTCTGTTGAAGATGAAATTATTGCTGTCATAACTAATGCACTTGATACCAGTGATGATTTAGCAAACTTACCTGTAGATGTAGCTGAGCAATTAAAGCAACTTCGCTTTTTAGATACCACTTGCAACAAGCTGCACAGAAAACTGTAGAGCCAGAAAAAGCGGGGCGTATGCAAGAACTTGTCTTAAAACAGCAAGCTGAAGGATTAACAGAGATAGAAACACAAGAAGCCAATATCCTAAAAGATTATGCTAACTTAGTTATGATGGTTAAAGCAGAAGCAGCTGTTCTGCTTAAAGAGCGCGGCATTGACATTTATAATTTACCCTAGGGTTTTTGCTCGAACTAGTCATCGTCTCCAAGTAACTTTCCAAAAGACCTAAAGTTCTTAGGGAAATAATCTTAGCTTGTATTTACATTGCTGTAACCACATAGCGCAAATTTCCCGTTCTAGCAATAACATTAAAAGGATAACAAGTAACAAGCACTAGTGCAGGCTCCACATTATCTAAGCGCAATTGTGAATTACGTACATCAGCTATTTCTAGGTTAGCAACCTTAAAAAGATGGCTCTGACCGTTAGCCAGCTCTAAATAAATCTCATTGTCTAATTGAAGGTGCTGCAAAAATTTAAAGTGAGTGTCGCGGTGTCCACCTATAACACTAGCCCCGGCTTCATCAAAGGCACTACTAGCCAACATAAAACCCGGCCCAAAAGCTAGAGTGCGCCCAGTATCTCCAGAAAGAACTATTTGCTCTATATCTAAAGAAGGTACTAGCAAACGTGCTACGGGATAAGTGTCTGCCCAAGGCCAAGGTTTATGTGGTTCACTTGTAGTTATGGTTTGTTGCCAAGCACGGGCAATAAGCCCTTTAGCAAGATAGGCTTTGGCATAGATAAAAGTACCCATGCCAAACTGCAAAACTGCTATAGCAAGACCAAAAAAGATGAGAGTGCAGCTTAAAATTAGTTGCTTGTTAAGCTTTTTAGAAAGCGTTTTTAGCATGACGGAACCTTATAGTTAAGCCTATTACCGCTAGTAGTAGTCCTAGTATGCCTAAAAGTAAATTTAATGGTGCTGAGGTCGCGCCACTAGGATAACCACCAAAAATAGCATTGTAATCTTGACCAGCAGGCAAGTTTTGGGGTATGTTTTCTTGGTTTAAGTTTTCATCGAGGGTTCGAGCAGGCGTCTTATCCACAGCAACTAAGCTAGTGTAATCACTTACTAAATGATAGTTAAGGGCTACTTTTACAATATCTTCACGTACCCCATCACGATTCAGGCGACTTTCGCCTACAGTACTATCTTCTAAAGCAGCAATTTTTTGTCTTGCCCAAAGTTGGGCTACACCTGCTTGTTCTTTGCCTACTATATTAAGCTCTTTACTCCACAATTCATTATTGGCTTGAGCAGATAGCAGCACTTTACCGTTTGCTCGAGGCAACTTACCAACCACTAAAACTGGCTCACCAACATAAAGATCGGGTACAATCCTAGGGTAAAACTCTGTTCCTCTAGGAAATTCCAATTCTAGTTTAGTGAGTACCGGGTTTTCTAACTTTTCAAATAGACTAAGCATTTTTTCTTGTACCTCGCTTACATCACCTATAAAAGTATAAGTACCCCTACCAAACTGTGCAGCCTTACGCATAAAGTAAGCATTTGGTGCTGAACCAATCCCTACCGTGAAAAGTCGAGTATTACCAAGCTTGTTAATTATTAACTCAAAAAGCTCAGTCTCGTTGCCTACACTGCCATCAGTTATAAACACTACTTGCGATAAAAGACCTGCTGGTGGTTCATTATCCAAAGCCAAATTGAGCGCTCTAGCTATTTCTGTACCACCATTTGCTTCTAATCTCTCTACCTCTCGTAAAGCACTCCTTATGTTAGAGGGTGTAGCTGGTTTGGCTCTTTCAAAAAAAGCTCGAGCCTCATCATTAAATTCAATTACATTAAAACTATCTTGTGGTTGCAAGCGCTTTAAAGCCAATCTCAAGGCTTCTTTAGCCTGAGTCATAGAAACACCTGACATAGAGCCAGAGGTATCAATGATAAGAATGACTTCTCTAGGCGGCACGGCTTTTACATCCTGCAGTTTCGGAGGTGTTAGCATAATAAGTGCATATGATTCACCTAACCATGTTTGTTCAAAAATAGCTGCTTTGGGGCTGTCAATATCTGGTTCCCACACTAGCTCAAAGTCTCTATCAGCAGGAACTGGGCCGTCAAGCTCTACTAGATTTAAATTGTCTGTAGTTTCAGTTTTAATGGTATGATAACTACTTTCCAAGCTTCTTAAAGAGAACCCTGCATCTACACTAGCTTTTAAAGTAACTGGATTACGCAAAGGCTCACTGGGTGGCAGTACTGGAGGAGTAATCTTTGATGCATCGGGAACCTGAGTAGTATCGGCAGACCAACCAGTGCCACTCGTTTCTAGGTCATCCTCAAGGCGCTCACCGGGAATATACCTTGGTGTAATGGCAAGGGGGAAACGCATGCTAAACTTTCCAGCATCATAATTAAGCATTTCTAAATAACTAATTTCAATAATAATAGTTTCTCTAGGGCCAATATTAGCCACTGAAGTAGTAAACATATTAGGGCGTTCTTGCTCTACTAAGCTTGCACGTTGGCCTGCTTCTCGAGCAGCTTCGTAAGTAGCTCTAGCCTCTTCTTTTTCTTGAATTTCACCTTCAATAATGCGCTCACCAATATGCATTTTCAAGGTGTCCACAGCACTATCTTCTGGTAAGGGAAAAACATAAATGCCTTCCACCCAGTTATCGTCAGTGTTTTCAAAGGTTTGCTTAACTGTGCTACGAGCAACCATACCCGTAACTTCGATGTTTACATCTATAGCTAGCTGGGTAGCAGGTTCAAAGTAACCAGCTAGTTCAGTACTGCGAAAAAGCAGTTCTCCACGGGTTATATCATTTAGGCTGACTAGATTATCTAAACTGCTTGCTTGGGAGTAATTAAAACTTACCAGAATAAGTAAAAAACCGAAAGCGAAATTTAGTGCGGGGATAACTCGAGTTGACATAGAAACCTCCTTGGTTTTCTTAATATAGAGTATAATGTGTAAATTACACTCTATATATAAATTACACCATATCTGCAAAATATGCAATAGCCTAATCTAACTATTTCCTGACAATCCCTATTGACTTTGAAGGTAAGATTTTGGATATTGTAGGATAGCTTTATTGCCGAGCTTTTGCTCGAGCCCAAACAAGGAGATAAATGAATGACGACTATTGAGACAGAGTGGGGAGAAGTAGAGGTTGATTTAGACAACCTAGAACTAGGTGAACTTGTAGTAGCTGATGATGGCACAGAACTAGAAGTGGTGAAGATTGACCCTCTAACCTTTGAGCCTGCTCCAGAAGAAGAAGAGGATTGGGGCGAATAAAGGGGGTGAAAGAAAACAATCCCCAGATAGCTATTGTTTATGACCGACCTCGCCCCGAAGAAAAAATGCTCTTTGCTGCTTTTGAACAAGCGAATATTCCCTTTGAAAAAATCTATGCCCCACACCTAAGCTTTGACCTTTCAAAACCTTATAAGTTTGCTGACTTAAAAGTTATTATTGAGCGCTGCTTGTCACAATCACGTGGTTTAGCAGTAAGTCGAATGTTTGAGGCTTTTGTTGGAGTCTTACCTATTAATAGGTCGGCTGTAATAGAGGTGTGTGGCGATAAATTGGCTACTAATGCTGTCCTTACTAAAGCAAATGTGCCTACACCACATACAGGTATAGCCTTTGATTACGATACAGTTCTAAAGCTTTGTGAAGACTTCGGATTCCCTGTTGTCATGAAGCCGACTGTAGGTTCTTGGGGCCGACTGATCTCTAAAATAAATGACATAGATGCACTAGAAACCGTTCTAGAGCATAAAGAAGTTTTAGGAGGTCCCCAACATAAAATTTTTTATATTCAAGAATTTTTGAAAAAACCTGATCGTGATATTCGTGCTTTTGTAGTAGGCGACAGTGTTATAGCAGCGATCTATAGACACAGTAAACATTGGGTGACTAACACTGCTAGGGGGGGAAGTGCCACTAATTGCCCTCTTAACGATGACCTTGTAAATATTACCTTGCAAGCTGCTAATGCGGTGGGGGCGGGTGTCAATGGTGGTGTGGTTGCTGTTGACCTAATTGAGTCTGATAGAGGTCTTCTAGTGGTAGAAATAAATCATACTATGGAGTTCCGTAATTCAGTAACTACAACAGGTGTAAATATTCCTATGAAAGTAGCTCAGTATGCAAATGATCTTGTTAGGGGCATTTCTTTGTAGGGGCAGGTCATTTACTCGAGCCCAAAAGATGGCTTAATTTATTTAGAGTTATTGAAGTAAATTCTATAGGTAATCTAGGGTCATAATTTTGCTTGGGGTTTTCTAGAAATTTGTTTATTGCTTCTAAAGGTAAAGGTTGACTTATTAAATTACCTTGACCTTCATCACAACTAGATTGACGCAAAAGGTTAAGATGAGTTTGCGTTTCAACCCCTTCAGCAGTAACAGTAATTCCTTGTAGCTTGCAAAACTGGATAACAGTGCGGATGAAATTATCACTGTAAGACGATGTTTTAGTATCGCCAAGTTTAGCAATAAAGGACTGGTCAATTTTTAAAGAACTCACTTCTAATTGCTTTAACTGGGCAAAAGAAGCATAACCAATGCCGAAATCATCAAGAGAAATCTCGACACCTAAATCACTTAACTTTTTAAGTTGTTCTGCAGCTCGAGGCCTTATAACAGAATTTTCAGTTATTTCAATGGTTAAATGTTCAGCTTTAAGTTCTTCTTCTTGTAAAACCTGTGTCACAGTGTTGGCAAAATTTGCTTGCATTAACTGTAAGGTAGATACATTTATTGCTATACCAATATCACTGTAACCTGCCTGTTGCCAAACTTTACAAGATTGACTAGCTTTTCTAAGCACCCACTCGCCTAAAGGGATCATAAGCCCAGCTTCTTCAGCTATAGGAATGAACTCATCAGGTGGAACTTGTCCAAGCTCTTCATCATACCAACGTAAAAGGACCTCGAGCCTTATAACTTTCTCAGTCAAAAACTCAATTATAGGTTGGTAGTTTAGCTCGAGCTTCTCACTCTCAAATGATTCTTTAAAGCTTTGCTTGAGAGCCAACCTTTCAGCAGTACCCTCGTCCATTTCAGAACTAAAAACTTGGTAACAATTTTTTCCTAGAGCCTTAGAGCGATACATAGCCTTATCTGCTTTGCTAAGTAGGCTTTGGTTATTGTCTCCGTGTTCAGAAGAAAGACTTAGGCCGATGCTTGCAGTCACAACTAAGGACTGACCAGCTATTTCAAAAGGGGTTTGTAAACAATCAACCATATTTTGTGCTTGTCTTTTAGCTTCTTCTTTGTTTTGAAGACCTTTTATAAAAACAGCATACTCATCTCCTCCTAAACGTGATATTACACTTCTGTCTTTATAAAACAAACTTTTACTCAGACGTTGTGCTACTTGTTTAAGAACTTCATCACCCACCAAATGTCCTAAAGTATCATTTATTGGCTTGAGCTGATCAAGATCAATTATAAGGACCGCTATCTTATGTTTGGATTGTCTTGATTTTAAAGCTTTTGAAAGTTGGCTTAGAAAAAGCATTCGATTTGGTAGTTGAGTAAGTGGATCATGCAAAGCATTGTAAGAAACAGGCATATCCAAAAATAAACTCATACCCTCTTTTAACTGCACAGAAGCAAACATATAACAAAGCAGCAAATTGAATAAGCTTATAAGTAGAAGAGCATTGAGCCAAGGATCGTTTGCAAAGCTTGTTAAAAATGTGACTAGGCTATTGGTAGAGGTAAGGGGAATAGTAATAGCATCTTTGAAGGTGATAAATATAATTACTAGATAAAAACTAATTGAGAAGAGCAAGCCTCTAACAGGCTTAGTACTAGAGGCTAATTGTAGCCATATAAAAAGGAAAAGTCCCCAAGTTAAGAAAAGTATAGTTACATTAGGCTGTAAAGTGTCTTTGCTAGCAAGATAATCAAGTTTACTAAGATAGTAAAGTACTTGTGTAACAAGGCCGAAACTGAGCCAGAACTGAAAGCGAACCTTTGGCACAAGATAAAGAGCCAAGGCAATTAAATGAATTAGTAAAATTAGGGGTAAAAATATTTTGTCAAGTTCAGTATACTTTAGATAAGCCCATATAGGTAGAAGTATTAAGGTACTTAAAGTATAGCTAAGATATCTAATAATTCTGAGATTCATAACAAATAAAGCCCTGCTAACATACTACAGGAGAGCCTTCTAAAAACCATATTATTCTACATTTTGCTATATTTGTAATTGACACTAATCAACCTCTAAGCATTCCATAATATTTAATATACTCTATGCTAACTAATGTTTTTGTATTAGAAACAATTTAGATATGCTTAAATAATTATCATTATTATCGGAAAACTTGTGAAGACATTGTGCCTTTTCTGAAAAGGGTCATAATTTTTATTGAAAATATTTTAAGTGAGCCTGTAACCTTAATTATATAGGGTAGGGTTGCATAGATGTAGTGTCAAAAAAAGGACAAGATTATGAATGTACAGAAATTACAAAATTGTGTGGCGGTTGATAGGTAGATGTGGCTATCTTTGGTACTTTGACAGAAATTCCTTTGCTAGAATTATTGCGTACTCTGGGAAGGCGTACAGGAAAGCTAAGTATTGTGCTATTGTCTCAAAAACGAGACTATCATTTATATCTTGATAGAGCTAAACTTAAAGCTATGCATGTAGATGGGCAGGTTTTGCGAAATGGGCAGTTAATAAGACAAGCATTTATTGAATTATCTAAAGCCAAAGAGGGCAATTATACTTTTAAATCTATTCCTGTAGAAGCACTGCCAAAAAATTTTGATGTACCCCTTAAACCCTTACTCAATACAACTAGTACAGGTCAAATTTATAAAAACCGCTTACCAGCACCACAGACTCGATTTGTAACCTCTGAGTCCAAGCAACGAGAGTTAGAATCTTGGCAAAGCAATTCTTTGAAAGCATTTTGGAAAAGCGCTGTTGTTTTATTTGATATAGGTAGTAGTGCTGAGGAGATTGCTCAAACGCTAAATGTAGACCTAAGGACAGCTCAACTTAACATTTATAAATTGCGTGCCCTTGGTCAAATATCTCCTTTACGCAGTTTCGAAAGTAAATTTTCCTCTAATTCTTTAAAGACTAGCCCTATAAAAAAACCTCAGAAGCAAGGTGACATAGTAAGTACTCTTGTAAAAGATATGTCTAACTTGAGCTATAAAGATATAATAAGGAGTCTTAGCGAGGAAGAGCAACAACCTTCATCGAAGCCCCCAGATACAATAAAACCTCTCTCTCCTCAACCATTATTGAAGTCCCAAGGCACAATAAAGCCTCTTTCCCCCCAACCATCAAATCCTAGCCACAATAGAAAACTTGTAAGCCATTTGCTTAAAGCATTGAAAGGTAGATAGGTTTTAAGTGTATGTGATAAAAGCTAAAGCTGAAATATTAATTTGGCTGTTAAAGTATTTACAGTGCAAAGTTGCTAGTAATTTTTGCGTAGTCGGAAAAGATTATTTGTAGCATGACTTTAAACAGTATTTTTGTAAAGATAATTATCAGAACTTGCAGGATGACTCGTAGATTTAGGCTGTATATATGATAAAGGTACTAACGTGGCGATTTTTGGAACCTTAGAGGAAATGCCTTTGCCAGAACTTTTGACTATGTTAGGTAGACGTACAGGAAAGCTTCAACTTACCGAACTACCTAAAAAGCAAAACTATCAGTTATTTCTTAATAAGGCAACACTAAAGGCTATATCGGTTGACAATCAAATATTAGCAAATGAAATGCTTGCTCGTCAGGCTATGGTTGAGCTCCTAAGTTTTGAGCAAGGTATATTTGAATTTAAAAGGTTGCCTGAAGATCAGCTCGAGCAAAACCTAAATATTCCCATCGATAAACTTTTATTGCAAACGACCGTAGAGATTGATGAAATGAAAGTTCAAAGTGAACGCCTTCCTGATGCAAAGACACGCTTTAAAAGAGCAGGACAGGTTGATATTTGGGTTGATGATGCACTTTATAATTTTTGGCAAAACTGTTCTGCCTTACTTGATAAGGGTTGTAGTGCTGAGGAAATTGCTACAAACCTTTCTTTAAACATAGAAGTTGTAAGGTATAACTTATATAAATTACGTTCTCTGGGTAAAATATCTCCTGTAAGGGTTTTTGAACAGAATTCTATCCCAAGTGAGCCTAAAAAAGATTTGGATTTGAATCAGAGTATTCAAAACATGAGCTATAAAGAAATCATTGATTGGTTGCAGTCAAGTGATTCTGAATCACAAAGCATTCCAGTTCAAAGCAAGGAACCTGCTAATCAGACAAAATCTAGTAAGTCTCCAGCACATCAAAAGGGGCTTGTTAATCGTTTACTCAAAGCTTTATCGAGGCATAAGTAATGGACGCAATACCTTCTCATCCCCTTAAAATAGTAATGGCAGGCCCTGTTGGGGCAGGCAAAACCACTTTTATTAAAAGTCTTTCTGAAATACCTGTTGTTGATACTGATGAAATAGCTACAGAAGATATAGGCAAGGAAACTACTACTGTAGCCATGGATTTTGGTATGCTTACCCTAGATGAAATTCCCATTTTTCTATTTGGCACCCCGGGACAAGACCGATTTGATTTTATGTGGGAAGTACTTTGTGAAGGTGCACTGGGACTGATTTTACTTGTTTCAGGAACTGAACCTAAAGACTTTGGACACGCTCGTAACATTCTAGAATTTATTACTAGCCGCATTTCCATTCCCTTTGTTATAGGAGTTACTCGGCAAGATTTGCCTAAAGTGTGGGAACCTGAGGATATTGCTGACTACTTTGAAATCAATGAGGGTCAGGTAGTTGGTTTAAATGCTACCAGTACTACTAGTAGTGTGTATGCTTTAATTGCTTTGCTCGAGCACATTCAAAAACACAGTGAATAAACTTTTACATTCGGAGGATAAAAAATGAGTAAACAACAAGAATTATCTGGTATTCTCGAGGGCTTACGTAAAGCAGTGCCTGAGATTAAGGGGGCTTTGATAGCCTCTGCTGATGGTTTAGCTGTGGCACAGTCTCTTTCTAGTGGTGAAGATGTTAACCGAGTAGCTGCAATGGCAGCAGCAGCTTTAGGATTAGGTAAACGTATTGCTAGTACCCTTTCTGCAGGGACCTTGATTAAAACTCAGGTTTCTGGTACTGAAGCACAGGTTTTTCTTTATTCTATTGCTGACAAAGGTGTTTTGGCACTCATTGCTAGTGGTGATGCTAATGTAGGCTTGGTAAACCTAGAGGGTAGTGAGGCTGCAAGTAAAATTGCTGCTATGGTTTGATTTTACAAATTAGTTTTAAGAGCAAGTTTCAGAATTGCTATAGAGGTTGATTTTAAACCAAATAAAAGTTTGTTTCTCAAAAGCCTCAGAGATTTATAAAGAATTGAAGGTGTGAGCAAGCTAAGGTTTTTCTGACTAACTATGTTAAGCTAATAAAAAGCTTCTAAGGAATCTAGGAAGAATATTATGAGATCACTAATTGCAGCCAATTGGAAAATGCACAAACTGCCTAGTGAGGCTGAGGTATGGATACATGAATTTCTCTTAACTTTAGAGAAAACCCCTCATGACAATGTGGAAATTGCTATTTGTGCCCCCTACACTCATTTACCAATTATAACAGAAAAACTATCAGGTAGTTGTGTGCGTTTAGGCGCTCAAGATGTAAATTCATATCAAGAAGGTGCCTATACAGGAGAAATCTCAGCTAACATGCTTAAAGATTTGGGTGTGCATTACGTTATAATTGGTCATTCTGAAAGGCGAGAGCATCACAGCGAAGATGATGAGCTTGTGCGCCAAAAGGTCTTAGCAGCCCAAAGTCAAGATTTAGTGCCCATTCTTTGTATTGGGGAAAGTTTACAGCAGCGTGAGTCAGGTGAAGCTAAGAAAGTAACACTTAACCAACTCAAAGCTGCACTTAAAGATGTCATCTTAACTAAATCTACAGAGCTAGTTATTGCCTATGAACCAATTTGGGCTATTGGTACGGGTAAAACTGCTACCTCAGCAGATGCACAAGAGATGTGTGCTGCCATTCGTAGTGAACTAAGGAAAATTTATCCACAACTTGCCAGTGAGATGTTTATTCTTTATGGAGGGAGCATGAAACCTAGTAATGCTGCTGAGCTTTTAGCCCAACCAGACATTCAAGGAGGGCTTGTTGGTAGTGCTAGTTTAAGTATAGATTCGCTTATTGCTCTTGTGGAAATAGGTCAACAAGCATAAAATAACAGTGACCTTACAATTTCATTTTTTCACGCAAATGATTGTTTTGCTGTAGGGGTAAATTTTAAACCTACCCCTATAAATTATGGTATGAAGAATCTTTATTTATTATGAATTTAGAAAAAGTTTTATCTAGTGTTCGTCAAGAACTCGAGCAAGACCTAAACGTTAACGCCTTACTAGTTACTATTCCTGCCAATGTACGTTACCTATCTGGTTTTTCAAGTCCAGCAGATGGAAGAATTCTTATAACTGAGGATAGGATTGTTTTACTTACTGATGGGCGCTATACTGCCCAAGTCAAAGCCGAAAGCTCTTTAGAAACAATCATTCACAATGAGCCAGACTGGTTCAAGTTTTTAATGAATGAATTCTTAGGTGATCGCAAAATAGCTTTTGAAGCTGATCATCTTACTTACCATCAGGTGCAAGGATTCACTAATAACTTGGCTGAGAAAAATCGTGCTGCTCCTATTCCTAGTAAAGATGTTGTTGCCAAGCACCGTTTATGCAAGTCGCCAGAAGAATTAGAGCTTATAGCTCGAGCTGCCAAAATCACAGATGATGCCTTTAATTACATTTTAAATTATTTAACAGTTAGTATGAGTGAAGTTGATGTAGCCCTAGAAATAGAGCGCTTTATGCGTAAAATGGGTGCGGAGGATAAAGCTTTTGAGATAATAGTAGCTAGTGGTGTTCGTAGTGGTATGCCTCACGGCTCGGCCTCACAAAAACTTATAGCAGCAGGTGAATTAGTTACTCTCGACTTTGGTGCCAAAGTAGCTGGTTACTTTAGTGATATGACACGCACTGTGGCTATGGGGGAGGTTAGTGATGAACTTAAAAGTATGTATGAGGCAGTTCTAGAGGCACAAGAATTAGCTTTAAATATTATAGGGCCTGATAAAACAGGTAAAGAGGTAGATGCTGAAGTGCGCGAAGTCCTTAAGAAGTATGAACTCGAGCAATATTTCCCACACGGTCTTGGTCATGGTGTAGGTTTAGAAGTACACGAAAAGCCTAAAATGTCTCGTTATATAGAGGAAGAATTAAAAACAGGTATGGTTGTTACGGTCGAGCCCGGGGTGTACATTCCTGATAAAGCAGGAGTGCGCATTGAGGATTTGGTAGTTATTACAGAAGCAGGTTGCAAACGCTTATCTCATTCAGAAAAGCAATTAATTCACATTTGATAAGTACTTAGGTGTAAAGATGTGTAAATTTCGTTGAAGGTAGGTTAGTAGCTAGTAGGGCTTTTCATTTTGACTACTGGCTACTGACTTCTTCTACCAAGAAATATTTATATAAAAACTCTCACCTCCTGCTTATAGATGTCCATATAAATATTGGTTTTATCAACACTAGGAATGTCATCCTGAGCGTGGCGAAGGATCTCTCATGCGTTAATGCCTTCAGAGATTCTTCGTCGCTATGCTCCTCAGAATGACATGCTCACAGATGGGTTTTTTCTCTAGAGAAAAAACTTTTCTGGAGCATTATAGGAATGCTATTTGTAATAGTCTTGCGAGTTTTCCTTACTTATACTTAATTTATTAGCCTTTGTATTGTGGTAAAGATAACAAAGGTAGTTCTTAAAAATTATTTTTAGAATTTCTAACAGATATGTGAGTAGGAGACCCAAATGCCTGTTTATGAATACTCGGTAAGAGACTCTGCTGGTAAAGCTATTGCAGCCCAAATGGAAGCTGCCTCTCGTAGTGATGTGGCACGCAGCTTGCGTGAAAAAGGTTATTATATAACAGAGATTCGCAAGCCTAAAAATTCAGGTATAAATGCTGAGATTAAAATGCCAGCAGCATTTGAGCAGCCTAATTTTCGTGATGTTACTCTTTTTAGTCGTCAGTTTGCTACAGTTATTAATGCTGGTTTGCCCATTGTACAATCGCTGGCTATTCTAGAGCTGCAAGCAGATAAAGCAGGTTTTAAGAAGGCTTTGCGTAAAATTCGTGAAGATGTAGAGACGGGTTTACCTCTATCAAACTCATTAGCTAAATTTCCACGTATTTTTACTGATCTTTATGTTTACTTAGTAAGAGCTGGTGAGGTGTCTGGTAATTTAGATGGTATCTTAGAACGTGTTGCCACTTTTCAAGAGAAACAAGCTGCCTTGCGCGGTAAAATCCGTGGTGCAATGACTTACCCTGCAGTAGTTTTAGTTATTGCTCTAGGTGTAACTTATTTCTTGCTTACTGGCATAGTACCACAATTTGCTCAGATTCTAGTAGAACTTGGTGGGGAATTACCTTTACTCACTAGAATTCTTATAGCTGTAAGTGACTTTCTTAAAAATCAGTGGTGGATGTTACTTATTATTATAGTTGGCTCTATTGTTAGCTTAAGACTCATTTATGGGACTAACTCTGGTAGACATGCTATTGATAATATGTTACTTACCATGCCTGTAATAGGTAACTTGGTACAAAAAGCTGCAATTGCTAGTTTCTCTAGTACCTTTGGGCTACTTTTAAAAAGTGGAGTGAATGTTATAGAGTCTATTGAAATTACTAAAGGTACAGCAGGAAATGTAATTGTAGAAGATGTTCTAGATGAGGCCAAGAGAGCTGTGCAGCGTGGCGAGCAGCTTAGTGAAACTTTGAAGGAAGCTCCCAAAGTTTTTCCTCCTTTGGTTAGTTCTATGGTAGCTATTGGGGAGGAAACTGGTGCTGTAGATTCTATGCTAGAAAAAATTGCAGCTTTTTATGAGCGTGAGGTTGATGAAGCCGTTGAGGGTTTAACAGCAGCACTCGAGCCTGTACTAATAGTTTTCTTAGGAGGAATAGTTGGTTTTATTGTAGCAGGTATGTTCTTACCAATGTTCGCAATTATAGGCGAGTTAGCAAGTTAGTCCAATAAGCAAACTTGTGAAAGTTTCTATGAATAATTTAAGATAGTTAGTGCCTATAGGTAGTTAGTAGCCAGTAGCTAGCATGATAAATCCCTACTGACTACTAGCTACTGGCTTCTAGCTACTAATTTGAACTCCCACTAAATTTATCATCATCTATCAAGAGAGTACCCCTTGCTAGGTTCTAAAGTTAGCACTTGCCCATTAGGGCCTACAAATGTTTGCATAGCTTTTTTACAGCGTTCTGTGGTAGAATTGTCTAGGCTTAAAGCAGCTAAAGTGGGTCCTGCTCCAGAGAGGTAGCAAGCAATAGCTCCAGCTTGTTTAAGACGTTCACGACAAGCTTGAATTCCCTTAATTAGGGGTTCACGGTAAGGTTCGTGCAATTTGTCTTGTGAAGCTACACTTAAAAGTTCTGGTTTATCAAGGGCAACTGCAGTTGTCCACAATGCTGTGCGACTGTTAGTGAAAACTACATCCTGTCTTTTGTAATCTTCGGGCAAAACAGCACGTGCTTCGCTAGTTAAAAGTTCAAAGTCTGGCACAGCAAATATAAACTGCCAGCTTTGAGGGATGGCTAAGCTTTGTGATAAATATTTACCGTTATCTTGCAGTGCTGATACAGTAAAACCACCAAATACTGCTGGAGCAACGTTGTCAGGGTGACCCTCGAGTTCAGCACTAAGTTGAAATACTCCTTCTCTATCAAGTTCATTGTCTAATAGTTTATCAGCAAGAGCAAAACCAGCAACTAGTGCTGCTGAAGATGAACCTAAACCCCTCGCTAAAGGGATAGGATTATTAACTTGTAAGCACACTTTGGGAGCAACCTTTTTCACACTACGGTAAGCCATACGAAAGCCTTGGTGAATAAGATTATTAGGTGTATTATCTACATGTCCTTGCCCCTTATAAAGGAAAGAGTCTTTATCAGAAAGACTGAGCTTTACTTCAAGGTAAAGCGATACTGCCAAGCCAAGACAATCAAAACCGGGGCCTAAGTTAGCGCTAGTAGCAGGGACACGAATCGAAATCATTTTTTTTGTTTTTTAATATTATTACAGCTTATCATTGTTAGAGCATATTTTATGTGTGTGGTAGGGGCAAGATGCATCGTATCCCTACGGAATATTGTATTACTTTTAGTGTACATATGCTTTAATGCTTTGTACAGCTTCAGGAATGTAGTTAATTAAATCGCTTGGCAAGAGCCCATCATTATAACGCTTAGCGGCTATCTCACCTGCTAAACCGTGAATATAAACAGCAGCACAACTTCGTTCAAAGTTATTACCATTATGAAGATAAGCCCCTATTAAACCTGCCAAAGCGTCACCACTACCACCAGTAGCCATGCCTTTATGACCTCTAGTGCTTACAGCAACTCTACCTTTAGGGGCAGCAATTACTGTTGTAGCACTCTTAAGCACTACAGTAGCTTTTACTGTTTGAGATAACTCTAAGGCAGCTTTTATAGGGTTTTGCAGTACATTTTTAGTGCTTTTACTGAGAAGTTTACTTGCTTCACCTACATGTGGCGTTAGTACACAATTACTATGTTCTTTTATGGCGTCTAAGCAAGCTTCTGTTGGCATTAAAGCAGAGGCGTCTAATACAGTTGGGACAGAACTTTGTTTAATAAGCTGTGGTAAATAATTGAGAGCTTCTTTAGCTAGACCGGGGCCTATAACGCGTACCTGAGCACGTTTAGTAGGGAAAGCAGCTAAGGTATTAACCATTTCTGACCATTCTAGGGATTCAAAGATAATTTCGGATTGCTTAGCAAAATTCTCTTTGCTAGCTAAGGTTACTAAGCCTGCTTCTCCTCTTAGGGCAGCATGGCAAGCTAATGCTGCTGCACCTCCATAGCATTGTGAACCTCCAATGATTAGTACTGTACCAGCATCATATTTATGAGTACTGGGATCTCTTGTTGTTAGGAAGGTTCTTACTGTTTTGTGGTCTAGCAGTGCTACTTTTGAGTTTTGCTCGAGAATAGCTTCAGGAATACCAATATTAGCAAAATGTATTTTACCAAAAGCTGATCTAGCAGGATAAAAAGCACTGGCTAGTTTTGCTCCTGCTAGTTGTACTGTCTCGCTTGCTTTAATGTGTGCCCCTATAATATTTGGAGCATCACTATCAATCCCACTAGGCACATCTATACTAATAACTTGGCAATTACTTTGGTTAACCATCTCCACATAGTTTGCTAAATCTTCATTCAAAGGTTTATGTAAACCACTACCAAAAAGTGCGTCTATTACAAGTGGACTTGCCTTTAAAGCTTCCTGCAATGAACTAGTCGTGAGAGCAAGGGTGCTACTGTGTGCTAGATAAGCACTACGCATATTTTGGCTGTCTTGAGAATTTGGGCTTTGAGCTAGCTCTAAAACATCTACTTTACACCCTGATAAATGTAAATGTCTGGCTACAACATAGCCATCACCGCCATTGTTTCCCTTACCACAAAGAACAAGTACTGTTTTAGGAGTGTACCCTAGAACAATTTCTGCTACTGTTCTTCCAGCATTTTCCATAAGCAATAGTGAAGGCATTCCTGCTTTTACCGCAGCAGAGTCAGCTTGCTGCATTTCTTTGCTAGTGTAAAGTTTCATTTCTACAGTTTACACTCGTATTTTTGTCATGTTAATTGAGTAAATAATTAGAGTTCTCGCAAAACTTCTGCTTGATAGCTAGCTGGTAATGACACAGCTGCTGTTAGCAAGCTTGGTCCACGACGTTCTTGTAAAGCAGCAATAAGATCAGCAAAAACCCCACTAGCTGTGGGCATTGCTCCTGCACCTGCACCAGTAATCAGAATATCGCCAATAGCATCACCTTTAAAGTGTATGGCATTGCGGTTACTAGCAGCAGTAGATAGAACATGATCTTTAGGCAAGAAAACAGGGCGTACCTTCATTTGCCATTTCCCAGCTTCGGGATAGACACTGGCTACTAAACGAATGCAACCACCTTTTTGCAAAGCATCTTGCACAATTTGAGGTATTAAGGATTCAATTCCTTTAGTATTACCTTTAATAACCTCCCAAGAGGTATTAGGATCAAAGCTTAAGCGTGCAAGTATGGTAAGCTTGTGGGCAGCATCAAAACCGCCTACATCCAAGCTAGGGTCAGCTTCTGCATAGCCCAGTTCTTGGGCTTCTTTAAGGGCTATATCGTAGGTCTTACCTTGCTCGAGCTGACTAATAATGTAATTACAGGTACCATTTAAAATAGCGTGCATTTCCAAAGGTTGCGAACCTCTTAAAGATCCTGTAAGTGGTTCAATAGCAGGTGTGCCAGCCATTACAGCAGCCTCAAAGTAAACCATACCTTTTTCTATAAAAGGTTTAAATTCTTCCCAACGCTCTGCCAGTACTGCTTTATTAGCAGTGATAATACGTTTACCAGTTTTTAAGGCTTCTAATAGTAGGTCACCAGCTAAATTAGTTCCTCCAATAAGCTCTACTAAAATGTCTGTTTCTGCCAACATCTCTTCAGGGTCATTAGTAAGAGCAGTTTTATCAATAGCTTCAGGGCGTGCCTTGTTTAAGTCACGTACTAAAACTTTATGGATTTTTGCTTCTTGAGTGTTTTTGTTTACTAGTTCAGCGAAAGCTGATCCTACTGTGCCAGCACCTAAGAGTCCTATATGTTTCATAAGTCAAAAGATAACATTTTTCATGTGATTATTAAATTGTAACATCTAATTAGATTAGGTAGCAATTGTACAAAAGAGGTGCCCAACTTCGCTAAGAGATCTTTTCTAAGTGCTCACTTACCTGACGTTTCAAACGTCGTAGAATACCTTCCATGCCACGCAAACGTAAAGGCGAAATGATTTCACCAAGTTGTAAGTCATAGTAAAAAGTACTGGGTACTTTTAAAATTTCTTCAGTACTAAGGTTATTTAAGCCCTCATACAGAATACCTGCAAAGCCGCGCGTTGTAGGAGCTTCCGCAGGTGCATCAAAATATAAACTCACATTATCTCCTGAAAATTCGGTAGTCAAGAAGAAAGGAGTTTGACATTCATGTACTTGCTCGAGCAAATCACTACCTTCTAAATGAGGAGGTAAAGGAGGTAATTTCTTAGAGTACTCTAAAAGTAACTGTAAACGCAACTGCTTAGGCGCTTTTTTAAAGTCCGAAACAATATTTTCAAGAGAAACGGGCATACTCATGGTACTCTAGCTTATCATGAAAGAACTTGCGCTAGAAATTAGACAAGCTACAAACACAGACTGGGAAGGTGTTTGGTTAATTGTTGAAGAAGTATTTAGAGCAGGAAATACTTATCCAAATTCTCCAGAAATAACTAAGGACGAAGCTTATAAATTTTGGATGATTATGCCTACAGCGACCTATGTAGCTATAGATGACAATGAAGTAGTAGGAACGTATCACCTTAAACCTAATCAACCCGGCCTTGGTTCTCATGTGTGCAATGCTGGTTACATGGTTTTTTCTGGGGCTAGAGGCAAAGGAATTGGACAAAAAATGTGTACCCATTCTCTAAACGAGGCTGTAAAACATGGTTTTAAGGCCATGCAATTTAACTTAGTGGTAAGTACTAATATTAGGGCCTTTGAACTTTGGAAAAATATGGGTTTTGAAGTTATCGGAAAATTACCCAAGGCTTTTAATCATAAGGAAAGGGGATTGGTGGATGCGTATGTTATGTATCAGTGGCTTGAAAAAGGTTAGGGCTAAGCAAGTTCTTCACTTGGTGGACACTCGCCACCTACCTCGAGCCAAGCTTGTGTTATATCCAAGGGTAGTTCTGCTGTAAAAGTAATTGGGGTATTGTCCTTAGGATGCGGCAAGGTAAGACGAAAAGCATGTAAAGCCTGCCTTAGCATTATCTTTGAAGGTTTACCATAAAGCTCATCTCCCCAAATAGGTGTACCTAGGTGTAGTAAGTGAATTCGAATTTGATGGGTTCTACCAGTGTGAGGCTTAGCTTTGACAAATGAAAGAGTGCCAAAACTAGGATGTTTAACTTTAGCAATGGGCTTAAAATAAGTGCTAGCACTTTTAGGATTACTACCACCTATCATCATTTTTAAACTATAACTAAAATCACGTCCAATAGGAGCATCCACTTCCACATCACTAGGGAAGTCACCCACTACAATAGCGAGGTATTCCTTTTCTGTTAAACGTTGTCTGAAAGAATCTCCTATATGACGGTGTGCCTTGTTACGTTTAGCAACAATCATAACGCCAGAAGTATCTTTATCTAAACGATGCACAATGCCCGGACGATAGTCATCATCACTAGGTTTAAAATACTCCTCTTTTGCTAAACTCCTTTTATCAAGTAAAGCATTAACTACTGTACCTGTGCGTATGCTTGCAGTAGGATGAGCTATAAGATTAGGTGGTTTATCGATAACTACCATGTCATCATCTTCATAAAGTATTGTTAAAGGAATGTCTTCAGGCTCTATAATGACTTTTCTAGGGGGAGGTAAAACTGCTGAGATAACCTCATCCCCTAAAAGTTTAGTGGCTGCTTTCTCAACAGGTTTACCATTTAACTGAACGTAACCTTCAGCAATAAGATGTTTAGCATAGGTACGGCTAACATCCAGTAATTTAGCTAAAACAACATCAAGACGCCCTTCTGGCAAAGCATTGAAGACATGATAATCTAATTCCACAACTCTATAGTTTAGCGAATTTTTAAGGGATAAGGCAAAATTTTTAAATTTAATTAATATTACCTTATAGCATTACTCTCTAAATTCAAAGACAACTTCACCAATGGTTAGAACAGCAATCAAAATAAATAAGATGCCTAGGCTGCACTCGAGCACCCTCTGTGGAATACTAGCAGCCACTTTAGAACCCAACTGTGCACCAATAATGACACCGGGAACAGTAAAGGTGACTATACTAAGTACTTGCTCAATAACATCACTCCCAGATTGGACAAAGCTGTAAAGATGTCCGCTCGCAGCAACTAATGCAGTAATAGCAACTATAAACACACTTGTTGCAACAGATACCTTGCTGGGTACACGGCAGCGCTGAAGTAAAAAGTAGCCATTCAGTTCACCTAACCCTTGCAAGCAGCCCCATCCCCAAAACAACTTTGAGCACAACACTCGGTTAGCAACTTCAGGGGTGTTTACAGTTCACTTGAAATCTACCTAAACCTACCTGTATATTAGCAATATGGATAGGTTGATGCCAATAGGTGAAACCGCAAAAATTCTAGGCGTGTCTGTGTCAACATTACGTCGCTGGGAGGAAGAGGGTAAGCTTGTCCCTGAGCGTACTTTGGGAGGGCAAAGGCGCTATAGTTTAGCTAAAATACAACCTCATATGTTCAGAAATTTTGGAGCAGATGATAGAAAGACTATAGCTTATGCACGAGTGTCAAGCCGTGACCAAAAGAAGGATCTGGAAAGGCAAAAACAGGTGCTGGAAATGTATTGCGCTTCCAAAGGTTGGGCATATGAGATAGTAAGCGATCTTGGCTCAGGTATGAACTACCATAAACGTGGTCTAAATAAGCTTCTGAATGGAATCTTGAATGAGGAAGTAGGTCGTTTAGTAATAACCCATAAAGATCGACTACTACGCTTTGGAGCAGAACTAGTTTTTGCGATATGTGAAGCAAAGCAAGTAGAGGTGCTAATAATCAACAAAGGTGATGATGCAAGGTTTGAAGAAGAGTTAGCTAAAGATGTTTTAGAAATAATCACAGTATTCAGTGCTAGACTCTATGGTTCACGATCACGAAAGAATAAGAAGTTACTAGAGGGAATAGAAAAGGCACTAGAGGAAGCAGATGCTGCGTAGTCACAAAATAGCCTTAGTGCCAAACAATAAGCAAGTCACGTACTTTGCAAAGGCAAGTGGAGTAGCAAGATTTGCATATAACTGGGCATTAGCAAAGTGGGAAGAGCAGTACAAATCAGGATTAAAGCCAAGTGAAGCAGCATTAAGAAGGGAATTAAACGCAATAAAGCGAGAGCAGTATCCTTGGATGCTGGAAGTAACAAAGTGTGCGCCACAAATGGCGATCAAACAATTAGGAGTAGCGTACAAACGATACTTTCAAAAAATAGCAGGTAGACCAACATTTAAGAAAAGAGGCATAAATGATAGTTTCACATTGAGCAATGACCAATTCAAGGTAAAAGGCAAATTGATAAGAGTACCTAACCTAGGTTGGGTGAAGATGACAGAAGAATTACGTTATGAAGGGAAGATAATAAGTGCAACAATTTCTCGTGTAGCAAACAGATGGTTTGTAGCAATAACAGTAGACATAGCCGAAACGCCTCAAAAAAGCGAAAACCAAGCTAAGCAGGTGGTAGGAATAGATTTAGGAATAACCACACTGGCAACATTAAGTACAGGAGAGAAAAGAGACACACCAAAGGCGTTAAAAGAAAATCTAGGTCTTTTGAAGCATGAGTCAAAGAGTCTATCAAGAAAACAAAAAGGTTCAAAGAATAGAGCAAAAGCAAGGCAACAAGTAGCAAAACTACATGCCCGAATAGCAAATATCAGAAAAGATGGGTTGCATAAGCTAACAACAGAGTTGACAAAGAAGTATAATGTAGTAGTGATAGAAGACTTGAACGTCAAAGGGATGATTAAAAATCCTAAACTATCACGAGCAATAGCAGATATGGGATTTCATGAATTTAGAAGGCAACTCACATACAAGGCCGAACAGTATGGAGTTGAAATAGTAGTAGCTGATAGATTCTATCCCTCAAGTAAACTATGTTCAGAATGTGAACATAAACTAGAAGAAATGTCTCTAGGGTTGCGTCATTGGACGTGCCCTCAGTGTGGTATAAAACATGACAGAGACATAAATGCTGCAAAGAATTTAGAGAAAATAGCAGTAATGGCCGTGAGTTCCACGGTGACAGCCTGTGGAGGGGAAAGCTCTGGCCTTTTCGACAACAGAATTGTTGAAAAAGGTGAAACTAGCCTCTGTGAAGCAGGAATACAGCATCAATAGCTGCCTATAGGTAGGTTTGAGTAGGTCTGTAAGAACGGCAAGCGTAAGACCAATAGAAAGATGGGGGCAAGAAATGTTGCCTCGCCAATACCTGATGCCATGGCAGTGGTAGCCACTATAATTGCTACAGGAAACATATACCAGTACTCTAAATTCATGCTGCTCCAGAAATTAACATTAAGTTGCTCCTATATTTATAGTTTGTTAGAAAGACCATTTACCAAAGCGGAAATGCTCTTCTGTAAGTCATATGTCATATAGAGGAGCAGGCCCTTACGAGGGTAAACGACGAATGTATCTAAATGACGTAATGCACGAGAGATTCTTTGCGTAATTTACCCTCGTAAGGGCTCAGAATGACATCTTTCGTTATTTATAAAGCAAGAACTTATCTAGACGCCTACATTAAGAAACAGGTTTAAGATCATCTAAAATCCAAGGCATAAGCTCAGAAACAGTTGGATGAACTAGAATAACTTTTCTATACTTGTGGCACGGCAATTTGCTATACATAAAAGCTGCAAACATGTTGATGATTTCATCGCCCCCTACACCTAAAATAGACCCTCCCAAAATAAGGTTGGTATCGGCGTCTACCAAGAGTTTGACAAAGCCTTTTGTTTCCCCCATCTCTTTAGCGCGACTGATCCGTTTCATTTCCCGTGTTGCTTTTAGCACATTGTAGCCTTTCTCTACAGCCTCTTTTTCCGTCATGCCAACGCGTCCCAAGGGAGGGTCAATGAACATAGCATAAATACTAATGCGATCTGAAAGTTTACGTGTACCACCGCGCATAGTATCGAGCACGATTTCTGCATCATTAACAGAGGTGTGAGTAAAAGCTCCCTTGCCATTTACATCTCCTAAAGCAAAGACACCTTCTACGTTAGTGCGTAGATGATCATCAACTTTAATAAACCCGCGCTCATCAGTTTCAATACTTGCTGCTTCAAGATTGAGCTTGTCTGAATTGGGAACACGTCCTACAGCTAAAAGAAGGTGTGAGCCACTTATAACCTTTTCACCCTGTTCGTTTTCTATAACAACATTAACATTGTCTGTAGCTGTTTTTTCAACCCGCAAGACCTTAACGCCAACCTCGAAGTTGATTTCCTCATCTTGCAAAATCTGCTGTGCTGCCACTGCGACATCAGCATCCTCACGGGACATAATTTGCGGGGCAGCTTCAATGATTGTAACCTTTGCACCAAAGCGGCGGAACATTTGGCTGAACTCGAGCCCAATATAACTACCACCAATCACCACTAGATGCTCAGGTACTTCAGTCAGCTCGAGCAAACCAGAATTGTCCAACCAATCCACTTCGTCTAGGCCGTAGATGGGTAATATCCTCGAGCGCCCTCCAACATTTAGGTAAATGTTTTTGCCTTTAATGAGTTCGTCATTTACGCGCAGTGTCTTAGCATCTTCAAATTTTGCCCAGCCTCGGAATAGGTTTACTTGCTCGAGGGAGTTAAACCACTTTTCCATACCACTACTGCTATTCCCACGAATTTTATTCATTCGTGCCATAACCTTAGCAAAGTCAACCTGAACATTTCCTGTCATTACACCGTACTCAGCAGCACGTTTTGCAATATAGGCGACCTTGGCACTTGCCACAAGGGTTTTGGTGGGGGTGCAGCCAACATTAACGCAGGTCCCACCAATTTTACCTCCTTCAATAATAGCAAGAGATTCACCCTTAGGTAACCCGCCTATTAGGGTTCCAGTAGCTTGTCCTGTTCCAACAATAACGTGGTCAAAGTTATGTGCTTTCATGTTGGTTCCTTTCTCATGGTCAAGTGTATTGCTGTTAGGCTTCAGCTTTTAATTAGGCCCCTTCAGCATTCCATTGAGGATAAGAGAAACTTAGTGCGATGTTGGTCTGATATCCAACTGAAAACATAGTGGGTCGGAAAAATCTTGGGTTGACCCAAACCTCTGAGGTTTCGCAGAAAAAACTTTTGTGGACAGACATATATAGCAAGTCCCCCTTGGGGGATTTAGGAGACTTCCTTCAGAGATTCAACCTCATGCAAAGTAGACACGGAACCCACTAGCACTAGTAATTTTAGATCATTACTTTACAGTAATAGGTATACTAGCAAAATTTTTCCCTTTGCTGTCACCACGATCAGTGCTGTAGCGAATTTCATATTGCCCGGGCTCATCAGGAGCAGTAAGTGTTCCGGGGTTAGCATTTGAAGTGTAGAAGTAGCTATTATAAGCTCCTTCAGGCGCACCAGCAGGTACAATTGTTATGTAATCAGATTTACCATCAGGACCTGTCCAACTTACTTCAAACTTTTCTCCTGCCACTACTTCTGAAGGGGCTTGCAAAGTGATTTCCAAACCTGTCAAGGTTATAGGTATACTGGCAAAAACTCCACTTTCTCGATCTGACTGATAGCGCACCTCATAAGCTCCGGGTTCTGCTGGAGCGTTAAGTGTCACAGGAGAACCATCACGAGTATACTTATAATCTTTATACTGACCTTCTGGCGCATCAGCAGGTACAATTGTTATATAATCACGATCACCATTTGGGCCTGTCCACTTTACTTCAAACCTTTCTCCTGCTGGTATTTGTCTTGGAGCTGCCAGACGAATTTCTGCTGGTACTACACTAATAGCTCGTCTTGCAAACACACCACTTTCACGATCAGACTGATAGCGAATCTCGTACTTACCGGGAGCTATGGGTGCATGTATACTTAAGGGAGAACCATCACGGGTATAGCTATAACTGGCATAATTACCATCAGGTGCATCAGCAAGCACAATAGTAAGATAATCACGGTCACCATCTGGGCCTGTCCACTTTACTTCAAAGCGTTGCCCGGCAGGAATCTCTAAGGGTGCACTAATAGTAATTTCAGATTCTATAACTGTTATAGGGGACCTAGCTGCCACACCTTCAACTCGATCAGACTGGTAGCGTACTTCATATTGACCGGGCTCAATAGGAGCATAAATTGTAAGAGGAGAACCATCCTTAGTATAACGATAACCTATACCATTACCCGTACCGTAAGCACCATCTGGCGCACCATTAGGCACTATAGTAATATAATCTTGAGGTTCATCAGGGCCTTGCCAACCGATGTTAAAGGGTTGCCCAGCAGGCACCTCAGAGGGTACTTCTAGTGTGGCCTCACCAATAGGTTCAGGAGGTTCAATAACTTTTCCAACAGCATCTTGAAGCGCTGTGGCTAGTTGCTTGGCGTCTTCAGCATTAACAAATTCGCCTATTCCCTGAAAGCTTTCAGCAGCTTCATTTGAAAGATCAAGCCCAATTATCTTTAAGTCAATTTCTATACCCTGCTGACTAAGTTGGGCAGCTATAGCTTGTAAATCTCCACCACAAGACTCTTCACCATCTGTTACTAGCACAATAAGGCGTTTTTGGGCATCTTCTGGAAAATCTGTGGCAGCTTGCTCGAGTGAGTAAGCAATAGGAGTTGCTCCTATTGCTTCTGCATCTTGCACAGTCTGCGTAAGGGTAGCTTTCTCTATTCCCTGCATAGGCACAAAAAGCTGGCTGTCCTCACAGGCTCCATCCTCCACAGCATTTTTCTGTGAACCATAAATTCTCAAGCCCACATTCAGATCACCTTCGGGTAAACCAGCTACAAAGTTCGTCAAAACCTCTTTAGCCGCCACAATGCGATAACGCCCATCGTCAAGGGTGTTCCACATAGAACCACTTGCATCTAAGATAAGCTGAACATATGTTTGAGCGCTAACAAAAGGTAGGTAAAATAAAATAAGAAGTGCTAGAACTGATTTTTTCATAGATTTCTCCTTTAGGATTGCTTTAGAATAAACTAGCTTTTTAACTGTTAACATTAAAAATGATTATAACTTAAATAATTTACCTTTGCCTGCCCTTATAAAAGTAAAGATTTTGAATGGCGTCATTGTTATATGACAGGGATTCATCGTAAATATTCTATCCCAGTTTATTTGTACCACACAGTAATATCATAATATATAGGTACTCCATCAGCTATTAGATGTAACCACTGTGAAAAATAATAACCAAACAAGGTGGAAACACCTATTTTTTCCCAAGACATTTCTATACGGGGTAGATCTACATAAATCCCAAAATAAGCTAAACCCCACAAGGTAGGATAACCAATAACAATAACTAATATGCCAAGATAAATAAGCCTTGTCATAGGACCTAAGAACCATGTATGGGAAACACCACGGTGCTTAAACATCTTTCCATAAGGTTTCCATAGCCATCCTATTTTTCCCCAGCGTTTTTTGACTCGAGCATTAATCTCAGTTCTTTCAGCTAAGTCTAAATCAGGCGTAATCCAAAGAGTCCCCACTAAATAACCCCCTACAAAGCTTGCTAGGCTTTCTGAAGGTAAGGATATGTTAGTATTTAGGTGCAAAAAAACATAGCCCCCTGATATTGCTGTCAAAGTGCTGTAATTGATAACGTCGTGAGTGCGACCACTTGCCATAAAGTTTATAATACCTTAAAATTTATGGTTTGTAACCGATCTTTGAAAAGTGAGCTGCAAAGGTAAGAGCCTGAAATAGCTAACACATCAAGTTTAGCTGATAAGCTCTTGAGGTAGGATTCTGAGAGTTTTTGATGTGCTGGAGCTTTCGGCGCTCAAATCCGAACTTTGAACCAAAAACACTTAAGCTTGATTGCGGACTAGTTTTTATGGATGATATACCCGCCAATAGATTTAGGAATAACCACACTGGCAACTCATATACAAGGCCGAACAGTATGGAGTTGAAATAGTAGTAGCTGATAGATTTGGCTTAACTGAGTTTTGAAGTAAGAGATTTAAATCATTCTTTAGAGTTACCTGTAATAGATAATGCACCTGCCCCAAAAGCCATCAAAACTAAAATGCCTGTAAGGATAAGCAAATCTCTTTCTAATCCCGCAGTGAGGGTGAAAGCTTGCCCTGCAGCTTCTGCAGCTTTCATAGCACCGGGTATTTGTACACCAATTATGGCAACTGCTATAATTACTCCCAGAACTAAACTAGCAAAGGTTGTCCAAAGGCCTATTAAAATCAGTATTGCAGCAGCAACCTCAAGTACTCCTACCACAGGACCCCAAAAAGCTGCAAACCCCATATTCACAAACTTTTCTGAAGCCATAGTCCAATTCAATGCCTTAGGAAGCCCATGAAAGAGAAAGACAATTACAAGTGCAAGCCTAAGAAGTAAAAGACTTACTCCACTTAAACCACTAATTCTTTTGCTTAACATATATTTCCTTTCTTTAATAAAGAAGAATTTCTGCATCAAGTCTATTCTTCAATTGTTAGGCCAAGTTGAGAACGTAATTCATAAACTTCTTGAGCAACCTTTGACAAAGCACGTTCTGTAGCTACCTCTTCAGGAGTTATAGGGGCAAAATCCTCACGCAGAAGTTCAGAGTTTCCCCATGAGTGCAACTCATGATTAAGGACGGCTGCAACTTGCTCATCACTAAGAGAATCTCCCCAAGAGGGCATAACACCATTATAAGTTTCTCCTAAAGCTTGAATCTCACCTTGTAAACCAAAAAGTACTACATTAATAAGGTACCTACGACCTCCTTCTTTAACTTCAACATTGGGTAAATGGTTGGCTAAGGGAGGAAATACACTAGGAAGTCCTTCTCCGGTTGCTTGATGACAGCCTGCACAGGTAGCAAAAGTTGCTTCGCCAAGTTCTTGCCACTGAAAATCTTCTTGAGAATTAGCAAAGGTAAAAAGTAAAATAAAAATAAAAAATGCCGTTTTTGACATTAAAAACCGCCTTCCAGAAAAAAGATTATAGTAAAAATATTTCCTTTTTTGCATTCTATTTAACTGAGTTTTTTGGTAGGATGTACCTCATAGAAAAATGCTAATACTTATAGGCTAATGACACGACAAGAAATTTGTTCTTTAAATATCGCCGAGTTGGCTCGAGCATACCGCAAAAACACATTAAATGCTCAGGAAGTAGCAGAAGCATATCTCGAATCTATAAACGAAAATAATGAAGCAATATATCTAAAAGTAACATCAGAACGTGCTCTCAGTCAAGCTAGACATGCTGATGATCTTTTTAGTCAAGGCATTGATTTAGGTCCTTTACAAGGTATTCCTCTAGCACTAAAAGATGTTATTGGCACCAAAGGTGATGTAACTACAGCTGGTAGTAAAGCCTTGGCTCAAAGCAATTTGCCAGCTGGTAAGGATGCTCTTGTAGCTAAACGTTTATCAGAAGCAGGGGCTGTTTTCTTAGGCAAAACCAATATGACAGAGCTAGCTTTCTCTGGTGTAGGCATTAACCCTCACTATGGTACACCTGAAAGTACTCTGGCTAAAGGCTGCATTCCCGGTGGCTCATCATCAGGCTCTGCTGTGGCAGTAGCTAAAAATCTTGCTTGTGCTGCATTAGGGTCTGATACAGGTGGGTCGGTACGCATTCCAAGTACTTTTAATGGCTTAGTAGGCTTAAAGACTACTGATGGAGATATTCCTACTGAAGGCATTCAGCCCTTATCATTTACCCTAGATACTATTGGACCTATAACACATACTGTAGAAGATGCTTTTATTCTTTGGCAAGGTTTAGCTGCTCGAGGCTTTAAAAGCTTTAGAAGCAAGGGTGTAAAAGGCCTACACCTACTTAAAGCCACCACCGTGGTACAAGAAGGTTTAGATAAAGAAGTAGCTGATGCTTTTGATCATACTTGTAAAGAGCTAAGTAATTTGGGGGCAGAAGTTATTGAAAAAGAAGTTCCTGAATTTGCTAAAGTTCAACAAATTAGTAGTCAATATGGCTATCTAGCAGGTTTTGAGTCCTTTGCGCTTTATGAAGATTTACTAGCTAAATATCCCAATGATATAGATCCTAAGGTGGTAGCACGAGTTACTATGAATAAGGATAAAAGGGCAGTTGATTATGTTAGGATTTTGCTCGAGCGTAAACAGCTAAGAAAAAGTTTTTGGCAAGCCTATGAAAAGTTTGACGCTATCTTAGCACCTACTGTTCCTATACTACCACCAAGAATTAGTTTTCTAGATGAAGAAAGTGAATATTTCCGTGCTAACAGCCTTTGTTTGCAAAATACTTTGTTATTTAACTTCCTAGGAGTTCCTGCTGTTAGTGTACCTTGTGTAAGAGGTAAACCTATTGGCTTTATGATTGCTACTAAAGAAAACCAAGAGCATTTGTCACTTAGCATTGCTCATGCAGTTGAGAAGCTTGAATAAGAGTCAGTGCATTGAAGGATGTAATTCGAAATCTGAATATATTGAACTCTTGATTAAAAAGTACCTTTATGTTAAAACAACACTAAGTTCTAAATTTGAGCTTCCAACGATAGAGACAAAAGAATTATGAAATGTTGTGTGGGAAAGTTCTAAACAATATGAGCTTGTAAGTTAAGTCACATTAATGGTTATAATCTACATTGACTTAATGAGTAAGGAGTAATCATGGACCCTCAGATAGTTTTTTATGTTCTTATTGCCTTTGGTGCTGTGTGGACCATAGCATGGCTTTGGGTTTTAGTTAGCACGCGCACTAGCACATCCTATGAAGATATAGCCCCCAAGGTGGCTGGTTTGCGCCGCGGTTTGTTTTATCCTTTGTTGATACTTGCTATAGTTGCCTTTGTAGGTTCTTTGTTCCTGCTACCATATTCACAGGTGCGGGCACGTACTATTGGTGAGCCTGAGCATACAGTTAATGTTCAAGCCCAGCAGTGGGCGTGGCTTTTTGATCCTAGCCCCAACGTTCCAGTAGGCAAGCCAGTAGAATTTGTAGTGACTTCTGTAGATGTCAATCATGGTTTTGGTATTTATAATGAGCAAGGACAATTGCTTACTCAGGTACAAGCCATGCCGGGATATGAAAATCGCCTAATATACCAATTCGATGAGGCAGGAACTTATAAGATTCTTTGTCTCGAGCTATGTGGTAATGTTCACCATCTTATGAAGGCAGACCTAACGGTAGAATAAGGAGAAAGTTGTGAGTCAAGAAGAAAAAACTCTTAACGGTAATAATAGTGGAATTTTACGTGTTGCCTTGGTCTACATGATTACGGGCTTTGCAGTGTTTGCTTTAATGGGTCTTTTAGGGCTATTAATGCGCTTAAGTCACGGAGAAGTTGCCCTGACTTTGTTTAATTTCAATATTAACTTTAAACTACCTGCTGACTGGTTTTATAGTGTTATGACTTTGCATGGTAGCGGCATGGTAGCAGGCAATTTACTAGCAGCTATGGGTGGTTTTGCCGCTGTAGCCAGCAAATCAATGAAGCTTAGCAGTCGCCTTTTATGGACTGTTTTTATTATTTACTTCCTAGGAGCAGGCTTTGTAATTGTTTCGACTATGCTAGGTAAATTTGCTGCTGGTTGGACAGTTCTTCATCCACTACCTTACGAGCCGGGGGACGGAGCTTGGAATTTATGGGCTGCTTTAGCTATGTATGCAGGTTACCTTTTTGTAGCTGTAGCATTTTTACTTTATTGCTTTAACCTTCTATATGCCACTATAAAAGTTAATGGTAGTTTAGGTAAAGCTTTAGCTTGGTCCTATCTTTTTAGTGGGGGTAATAAAGGCAAAGATAATTTACCCCGTCCATCTGAGATTCTGGCTGCGGTAGTAGCTATTGATGGTATTATAACTGTTTTGGCAGGTGCTGCTTTACTAGTACCTCTTTTCGCTCAAGCTGCAGGTCTAGTAGAAATGGTAGATGCTCTTTTTGCTAAGAACTTCCTCTTCCTTTTTGGGCACACGCTGGTGAACCTAAATATCTACCTAGCTGCTGGTTTGGTTTACACAATATTACCTGTGTATACAGGCCGCCCTTGGAAAACTAGTTGGCCATTGGTGTTAGCTTTAAACCTAGTTATTGTCATGATATTACTCCCTTACTTCCATCACCTATATCAAGACTTTGCACAATCTAATATCTTCCAAATCTTGGGGATAATTGGTTCCTATGGTGTAGCATTACCTGCTTTCTTAGTAACAATTCTAGGTGGTTTAGGTATGATTTACCGCTCAGGATTGCGCTGGTCTGTACCTTCAATACTAATGGCAATAGGCTTATGGGGTTGGGCCTTTGGCGGTGCAGCAGCAGTTATTGATGCTACCATTCCTGTTAATCAAGTGATGCATAATACTCTGTGGGTTCCTGCTCATTTTCACACATACTATTTGCTTGGTGCGGTAGCTTTTGCTTGGGCTTTTATGTACCATCTTATTTATGAACTAAGTGGAGCTTCAGAGAACTTTATGAGTAAATTTTCTGCTTGGCTTTATGGCATTGGTGGAGCAGGCTTTGTTGTCATGTTCTTCCTTTCTGGCGCCAACAGTGTTCCCCGTCGTTACGCAGAACATTTACCTGAATGGCAAGGATATGCGCAAATTGCATCTATTTTTGTGCTTGTTCTAACGGTAAGTCTGTTGTGGCTAGGCATTGAAATGTTAGCAAGGCTCAAGGGTGCATGGAAAGGCACGACACAAGCAGCATAATCTCTTTTAATACTTAAAAAAACACTCCAAACCTCGGAGGTTTCTAAAACCTCCGAGGTTTTTAATTGTTGCTTACGGAGGGACTGCTTAAAAAGAAAGCCCATGCGCTTTAGCTATTGGATGGCTTAGGCCGAACAAGGTTTTTTGAACCCTCAGAATCCCCCCTGATTTATTGGTGGGAGTACGTCAATAAATTCCAACATTCCTCCAACATTTGCTTACTATCCTTCTGCTATTAAGGGAAACCCGGGAAACCCTTGATCGGAAGGACTTTTGTATGAATAAAATAATTTTTGTTAGCAAAGCAGTTGTTGCAGGGTTCATTTTTATGATACTTCTTTTAGGGATAAATGCTTGTGGTCAAGCTCAGGGGCTAGCAGCGAATCTCCAAACTAATACACAAGATTCAGCTGTTTGTAACAACGATGAGGTTGCTAACAGTACTGATAGAGAAGACAAAGATAGCCAAAATGAGGGCCTTGATAAAGGTCAAAACTGTGAAGGTGGAAGTAGCAAGGATTCTACAGAAATAAATAATGAGAAGGGCAGTGTAGGAAACAGTGAAAGTAATGAGGATAGTACAAATGAGGAGGATGATAATAACAATGAAGGCAACAAGGAAGATGGTGACGAGGAAAGTGATGCTGACAAGGATAGCGATGAGGAAAATAGTGATGAAGGGGATAGTGATGAGGAGGATAGTGATAGCAATGAAGGCGATGAAGAGGATAGCGATGAGGAAGATAGTGATGAAGAAGATGATGGTAATGAAGATGTAAATGAAGAAGACAGTGATGAGGACAGCAACTAACTATGAAAAAGCATCCCCAGAAAAATATAAATCTAGAAAAATGTTTTAAGAAAGGATAAAAAAATGGGTCTTGCAATTACAGCTCGAGAATTCTGGCTTTTATTCCACTTAGTTGTTGGCGTAATTCTCATCCATGGTTTCTTAGAAGGAATGTTTGGCTTATATCATTTGTCAAAAGGAGCTTTAAGCTTTAAACGTTTAAGACGTGTACTCATCACACTTTGGGCAATGGCAATAGCAGCATGGGCTACAGTGATCAGTGGTACTTGGAAGGTTTATGCTTGGTACCGAGCTAAACCTTCAGACGAAGCGGATTTGCTTGATTACCCTCGTTCTTACCTACTAGCAAATCCAGATATAAACCAGTGGCACAAATTTGGAATGGAATGGAAAGAGCATGTTGGTTGGCTTACACCCATTCTAGTTACAGCAGTAGCATTTGTACTTTTTTATTATGGTTCCCAGTTAATAAAGCACCAGTTACTTAGGCGCAGTCTTATGGTAATGCTAGTTGTTGCTTTTGCTGCCGCTGTTATTTCTGGTGGTCTTGGTGCAGCAATTAACAAGATAGCTCCTAATACCTTTCTAGATCTTTAAAGATGGTGATAAATTATGACAAGCTTTAATAGCAAAACAGAATCTTTCGAAGCTCAAGCACAGTTTAAACCCAATGGTGCAGCTGCAGCTGCAATTGTTGCAGCTGCCATAGGTAGCGCTTTCTTTGGCCTGTTAATTATTTTGGCTGAACTGAACACTGTTTTACACGACCAGTTGATTATAAGTAAAGCAGTAGGTACACTTTCAGGAAAATCAACTTATGCCACTGTGACTTGGTTAGTCATTTGGGTAATCTTACACAGCGTCTGGCGCAAAAAAGATGTCAATCTCGAGCGCATTTCCCTAATATGCATGATCGGCATCGGTTTAAGTGTGCTATTTACTTTCCCACCATTCTTTACACTCTTTGGTTAAGTTGTATATGGGTGAGATTTAATTTCACCCATTGTATTAAGTGGATTAAAACCCCTCTGAACTTTTAGTACTCATCTTTCTTTATGTCATTTTAAGGATTAAACTATGCGTATTTTAGTTGTTGAGGATGATACAGATATTGGTGAATTAGTCAAAGAAGACCTAGCAAACCAAGGTTTTGCAGTTGACTGGGCACAAAGTGGTGATGAAGCTCTAAGCTTATGTCAATCTTTTCCTTATGACCTTTTGGTACTATAGCATTTTTCTTTTTGACCTGATACAAATACAGTAAATGCTCTTATGAAACGGGATTTTCGATCTCTCATAAAATCATATTAAAGTCTTACAAACAGTAAAAATGTTTCTTACTGGTGATTTATCTAAAATGAAAACATACTTTTGCATTTATAAGAAATTAAAGTTGTGAATATTTGAATAAATATTTATTGTAACATCCTTCCATAGGTGGGTGATTTGAATAACCACAGTGCCTGAACCAAGCTTGAGCATCATTGGCATTAACTGTTTCCAGAGCTTTCTTAACTGAAGAATTAAACTTCTTTTTGTCCCAAGCCTCTAATGTACGTAGATGGGACTTTACCTTTGACCAACAATGCTCTATAGGATTGAACTCAGGGCTATATGGTGGCAAGTAGATCAGTTTAGCGCCTCTGCCTTCTATTAACTCACGTACCTTTTTTACAATATGTGCTGGTGAATTATCCATCAAAACTATTTGCCCTACTTTCAATACTGGACATAATACTTCTTCTAGAAATACTGTAAACACTTTTCCTGTTATACCTCCATCCACACAGAAATTAGCAATTACCCCCTCTAGAGTAATTGCTCCTATCAAATTTGCAAACTTATGCTTCTTGCTTGGTACAGAACTATATGCCCTTTCCCCTCTCTTTGAGCGAGCATAAATTCTAGTCATGTTTAGATACAGACCTGTTTCATCAATAAATACAAGCCTATTTGCTTTAATTGCTTTCTGCAAACGTAAAAATGCTTTGCGTTTGACTACAATGTCTTCTCGATCTTGCTCTTTGGCACGTAAAGTCTTTTTTTATAGGTCAGACCAATCTTTTTGATTGCCCTCCACATACTAGCAGTGCTAACTTTGGTTTTAGTCTTTTTTTCAAAGGCTGTACAGAATTCAATTAAAGTCATGTCTGCTTTGTTTTGTAGCAAAGTTTTTACTAGTAACAATTGCTTAGCGGCTACAGCAGGTTTACGACCAGCAACATACTCTTTAGGGAGCAAATTACCCTGTTGTTGGTAAAGCTTAAGGTACTGATGAACAGTGGTTGGGCTAACCAAAAAACGTTGTGCTATTTCACGTATAGAACCTTCGCCATCTAGGTAAGATTGAACAATGCGTTGTCGCAAATCCAAGGAATAACTTGCCATAAGGAAAAAGGATAACTCAGATTAGCTTATCGGGACAATAAGAAGTAATTCTGTAGATTTATTGATTAAGACGATTAAAAAAGAGGAATATTTTCAGAAGGGGGATTTTTATTAGAAAAAATTCTAATGTAGCGTCAATGCTAAACGATGTTTTTAGTTATTACCAGCACAACATAAACCAAGGGTAGGTTTTACGGAAAGCTGCTCCCCACGATAAATCCAAGGACATTCTTATAGGCATAAAAATGAGAATATTTGCGTTTTAGGAAATTCAATGAAAACACCAACAAACCCCTTATAGAACAATTATAAGGGTGGTTTCAGTATAGGAGAGAATTACTCAAATTTTTTCTAAAATTGTTCAAATCAGGGGTTTTGCCGATACTTGTACCAGATCAAATAGAAAAACGCTATAGACATTATTTTACCCGGCATGAATGGTTTTGACATTGTGCAGCACTTGCGCGGACACCGTAATAAGGTACCTGTACTCATGCTGACAGCTCGAGACGGTATAGATGATAGGGTAAAAGGTTTGGAGCTTGGGGCAGATGATTATCTTGTGAAACCATTTCATTTAACAGAACTGCGTGCTCGGACTCGAGCACTTTTGAGGCGTTCCAAAGGTGAGGCAAATAACCTTATTGAGATAGGCCGTTTAAAACTTAATCTCTCACAACAACGTGTTTATTGGCAAAATAAAGAAGTAATGCTTTCAGGACGCGAATATGCTTTACTAGAGTTCTTTGCACTTAATGATGGTGGTTATTACAAACGTGAAAAACTCCTAGAGCATGTTTGGTCAGGTGAATTAAGTATTGACCCCCGCACTGTTGACACCTATATTCGCTATCTGCGTCGCAAATTAGGTGATGACGCTATAGAAACTGTAAGGGGGCTTGGTTACAGTTTTAAGGGATAAATGATGACACTTCGTTTACGACTAGCTCTTTTCTATACGCTTCTTGTTGCACTAGTACTAGGGGTAAGTGGTACTAGCCTTCATTTTCTCTTTCAACAAAGCCTACAAACTGGATTAGATAGCAATCTAACCGAGGCAAGTCAGCTCATCATTGCTAATCTTGAAGAAGAAGAGCATGAACATGAACATGAAGAAGAAGGATTTGATTTTGAAGCAAACTCACTTAGTCTTTCAAGCGAATTGATAATACTACTTTTTAATAGTTCAGGAAAGCTTATTGATAATATTGGCAAAGTTCCTAGTAATACAAATGATTTTCTGCAAAACTTGGGTGCTGGATTCTCTACTAAGGATGAGTGGCGTATTCTTGTCTTACCAGTTTTTGATAGAAAACTTGTGCTAATTCGTAGTAAGGGAACACTTATAGAAACTTTAGGCCATTTTGATAGGTTATTTCTTTTTATTGTGCCACTTACGCTTGTTTCAGCTTTTATATTGGGCTACTTGTTAGCAGGCCGTGCTTTACATCCAGTAAATCACCTGACTCGTGCTGCTTATGACTTAGCGAAACGTCGTGCTTGGCGCGAGGCTCTTCCTGAACCCAATACTAAAGACGAGCTTTGGCGCTTGGCTAAAGCAACTAATACCTTACTCGCTTCTTTAAGTGAAGTTATTGAGACTGAAAGGCGCTTTACCGCTAATGCTGCACACGAACTGCGCACACCGCTAACTGTTTTACAAGGGCGGCTCGAGCAAGCACTCGAGCAAACTAAAGAAACTAATACTCAAGAGCGACTTAACAAAGCCCACCAAGCCACCAGTGAACTTCTTAATTTGGTCCAAAAACTTTTACTCTTAGCTCGCACCGAAGCAGGGCAAGGATTACATCCAGAAAAACTAGCAATAGATGAAGTGGCGTTTGATACAGCTGAAGAACTTAGGCCACTATTTATAGCGAAAGGTGTTGAACTCGAGCTAAACCTTCCTGAAATACCCATTTATATACAAGGTGATCGTATAGCGTTGGGTTTACTTATTCGTAACCTTCTAGATAATTCTCTAAAGTTCACAAGTAATGGTAAAGTATGCTTGAGTGTTAAACAGAGCAAAAATGTTGAGTTAGTAGTAGAAGATAATGGCACAGGTATTCCTGAAAAAGCCCTACCCCATCTTTTTGAACGCTTCTATCAAGCAAAAGCCAGCCATCGCCGTAATGGCAGTGGCTTAGGACTTGCTCTAGTCAAAAGTATTACTGATTGGCATGGTGGAAGCATTAATGCGAGCAACCTTAATGATGGCGGAACACGCTTTTGTCTTTACTTGCCTTACATGAAGCTAGGTGCTTAACTATTGCTCAACTTACTTGATAAAATATAGATGTCCAGATAAGTTCTTGCTTTATAAAAACAAGATATGTCATTCTGAGTGCAGCGAAGAATCTATCATGCGTTAACGTAATGTAGATACATTTATCGCTATGTTCCTCAGTATAGATGTCCAGATAAGTTATTGCCTTATCCAACGCAAGGAATGTCATCCTGAACGCAGTGAAGGAGTGCGCCTACTAACGAAAGAAGGTATTTCTTATTGAGAGACATATTTGAACAGTGATATGAGGGCTGAGTGGCCTGCGTTAGGATGTGGCACATCCTAGGGTGGGAAGCCCACTGACAAAGAATCCGACCTTCGAGCCAGTCCAGGGGGAAGGAAGCGAGCCCTGTACCCTATGCTGACGAGAGAAACCTGTGTCCTAGTCTTACCTAAGACTTATAGCGTCGTTATGCGTGAAGAGCGAAACTGGCTGATACGCTCTGCCCAAAACGGGAAAGTGGTTGCTTTAATGACTTCCTTCTCATTAAAGACTGTTTCTAAACTCCACTCGGCGTAAAGCAGGCAGCTAAGGGGTGCTATAATATCCTCTTTCGGAATTAGGGAACTCTATATCACAAATTCCTTTAGGATGCGAAAATGCCAGCAGGTGATATAGAGGACGGAGGTAGCGTAGTAGCCAAAAGCCTAGCCGTAATGGCAAGGACAAGGTGAAGGACTACCAGAGAAAATGGTAAGGAAAGGTATGAAAAGAGATAAACCAAGGAAAGCAGATGATAACAGTTGTAAGACTGTTAGTGCACCTTGGCATCGAAAGATGAGTCTTCCCATACTCAGTACATGCGATGGACTTGGAAAGCGGAGTGCGGTGAAAGTCGCACGCTCCGTTTGGGGCGAGGGAAAGGCCGCAAGGCCCTACCTATCGCCACTCTTACTGCGTTACGCCGTGAGATACATTCGTCTCTAAGCTCCTCGGTATGACATATGCCTTACAAGAACACATTTACCATTTTGGAAAAACTTTTCTGGCGAACTATATAATGTGGACCCTACAGGATTGTGCTTTTGCTTTGAGAAAGGATTTTTCTATTAAATTATACTACGCACAATACCGAAAGACTCCTACATAATGAAAATAAAATCTCTGAAATACCACGATAAATCCCGAAACTGGAAGCTAGAAACCACTACTTTTGGCAATCTTACTTTACTAGTTGGTGCTTCAGGTGTTGGGAAAACGCAGATATTGCGCTCTATACAAAACATAAAAAGAATTGCAAATGGAGCATCACTAAGCGGTGTTGAATGGCATATTGAGTTTCAAGCATCAGACTCCGAAAAGTTTGTGTGGCAAGGAGAGTTTGAAAATTATGAATATAGGGAAGAAAACATAGTTGCAGAGTTTGGGTTAATTGAGAAAAATGGCAATAAATATAAACCAAAGATAGTTTGGGAAAAGCTGATTGAAAATGAAACTCTTATTGTAGAACGTAATGAGCAAAACATTTTCTTCAAGGGAAAAAAAACAGTAAAGTTGCACCAAGAAGAAAGTGTTGTCTACCTTCTCAGAGAAGAAGAAGAAATTTATGTAATTGAGCAAGCTTTTGAATTAGTAGTTTTGGTTGATTATATAAGTACACAAGTAGTTTCAAATTATTACTCAAGTATGGCAAGGGGAAAATATTTATCAGAAAGATATTCTGTAGGTGGTAATTTCATAGAGCTAAACAATTCAATTGAGCTAATACGCAGTAGTGGTGAACCTATAAGGCATCAATTGTTTTTATGTTCTAAGGTTAATCCTCAAATTTTTGCTGAAATAAAAGAGCATTTTATGAATATATTTCCATTTGTTGAAGATATGAGGATTAAAACAATTGAAAACGAGAGCTTCCCTGACATGTTCAGGTGCGCAATTCAAATTCGTGAGAAAGGGGTTAAGGATTGGATTGATGAAGACCACATTTCAGCAGGTATGCAACGCACATTACTTCAAATAAGTGATTTGTATCTTTGTGAAGATGGATCTGTGTTCTTAATTGATGAATTTGAAAATAGTCTTGGTATCAATTGCATTGACGATTTGACATCTATTCTCTTGAACCACAAACGTGATTTACAATTTATACTTACTAGCCACCATCCATACATTATCAACAAAATCAGTTACGACAACTGGAAAATAGTAACTAGACAAGGTGGTGTAGTGAAAACCCATGATGCCAATGATTTTAATTTAGGTAAATCCAAGCATGAAGCTTTTACACAGTTAATAAACTTAGATGAATATACTGAGGGAATTGAAGTTTGAATTTATATTTTTTGGTTGAAGGGAAAACTGAAAGGAAAATCTACCCTAAATGGCTTAAAAGCTTACTTCCTAATTATAGAAAAGTAAGCACTCCCAATGATGTGACTTACAACAGCTACTATTTAATAGGCCTTGGTGGCTTTCCTAGAATTTTGGATGTTGGATTACCCAATTCAATTGCAGACATAAAAGATTCGGGGAATTATGATTATTTAGTACTAGTGCTTGATGCAGATGAATTAACTGTAGAAGAACGTTTGAAAGAGGTAAATAACAAAGTAGATAAATTAGACTTATCACTTGGGAAATGTGAAATAAAAATTATAGTTCAAAATAAGTGCATTGAAAGTTGGTTACTTGGAAATAGAAAAGTTTTCAAACGCCAACCTGAAGACATAACTCTTCGTGAGTGTATAAAGTTTTTTGATGTTTATCAAAATGATCCAGAATTAATGGGTAAACCACCAACTTTTGTCGGATCTGTTGGGGATTATCATTATGATTATTGCAAGTTGATGTTGGCCTCACGCAATATTAACTATAGTAAAAACCTCCCTCGAGATGCAGCAGAACCATACTTTTTAGATCAAATAAGGGAAAGACTAATAAAAACACCTGATCACTTGAAAACGCTGCAAGACTTAATAGAATTTTGTCAAGTAGTTAAGGGTTAAATCTTGTTGAGGAATAGAAGTGGCCTCAACAAGTATTCAAGAGTTCCCTCTAAGGTTGACCTGTAATTGTCTAATAGAATCATCCCTTTTAAAAATATGCTGAGCATACTTTACCTCTAAACGATTTCCTGCAATGTTTTCAACTTCACCATTAGCAAGACTTATTTTAATATGCTCTTCACCAGAACGAACACAAACTATAGGCACTTGACAAAAGGTATAAGAAAAAGAATTTGCTGGCAAGTCAATAACTTGTTCATTGCCCTTTACATCAACGTAATTAAAGCTAGTTGGTTGTTCCAGCCATTCTTTACTACGAGTTAAAGCAAAATTAAACACCAACTCGCCATCCTCAACAAACAAACCCAACTCAGCTAGGCGGGTTAAGATTTCTTCTTTTACTTGCCCTGTCATACCCGGTTGTTTGGCCCCCTGCCCATAAGGAGTATGTGAGTAAGGGTCGGTAGGGAATGCACCGTAAACGTCAGGCGACTTGTTAAAGCCAATGCCCTTACGAACATCGTAATAGCTTTCATAAAGAGCTTTAAGAGGTTGTGAGTTCTCATTAGTAAGGGCTTCTAAATAGTTTTCTTGCACTGCTAATAAAAGTTTAGAAACCATATGCCAATAAATACTACCTAAGCCTTCATAAGCAAAGAATGTTCCTGAACGACCTGTGAACGAACTGTGGTCAAATATTTCTTCAAATAGAGCTAATATTTTCTGCTCTTCTAGCTTTACTAAAGCTGCATAGCCCTCTTGCTGTCCTAAATTAGCTAAGGCACTTTTGACATCTTTAGCATTTTTAAATTTACCATTAAAGTGGTAAACACCTTTTATATCCTTACTAATAAGGCTAATATCTTGGTTTTCAATAAGTTTAGCAATGAGCTTAGAATCTTGCACTTGTTCTTGGCTCAAATTGTTTTTATTTAGAAATCCCAGCAAATCCCTGTTGGGGTAAAGCATATAGCTGTGTTGGTCTTGACGGTACATTTTACTGTTGCGTAAAGCTTTAAGTACTTTGAGTGACTCTTCACTTGATAAGAAACCAGAAGATAGGACTGCTACTTGTCCCTCGAGCATCTCATAAAGATACTCAACAGTAGTAGTGTTTTCACCAAGCTTTAAAACATTATAGGAATGATAAAGATCATCATCTCGTTTGTTGGCCTGTAAAGTGTGCTCGATGTATTTCCGTACTAGTTCCAAAAAGTCCAGCAGGGTGCTTTTATCTAATTGAGTGAACTCCCCTGAAAAACCCTGCTCATAGTAATGCCAACGATAATCGCTACCTGCTTGACCTAATTCATCCATAACTGTGCGGCGTTCACTATCATTAAATGAGCTTGTTAAAGTTGTTTTGTACTTTTCTAAAATGCTAAATACCACATCAAAGAAGCCTTTTACTTCTTTAATGATTTCTATTTCCTCACTATTTTTCAGAAGCTCCTGAAGAAATACAAGGTAGCGGCGCAAGTAGCTAGTAGTAACAACTGAAATACCCTTACCAACCAAGGCATTGTTAGCATCGTTCCATTCTGGACGTTGGGTATTCATCCATATACCACCTTCAGGTATAAAGTTTGCCAGCTTAGCTAAAAGAAGAATTAATAGCTTTTCAGTTAAGTTAACATGAAAAACATTGCCTTTAGCATCTAAAAGGAGTTTGGCGTCTGTGCCTAATTCTGTTACCTTAGAATTTATCTCTTCATCTAGCTGCCAATCAAAATCAATAGTGTTGTACCAGTCTTTAAGCAGTTCATCGTATTTTTTAATTCTGTAAGGAATATTGGCGTGAGCGAATATTTTCTTGCTGAGCAGATTAGTTAAGGTTTCGGGATGAAATTTAAGGGAAACTTCCATAAGTTTTTGCAGGTAAATAATTTGATGGTCGCTCCAGTAACCAATATTAACTAAAGGATTATCTGGTTCAGGTTCTTCCCACTCAATACCAGCACGCATTACTCTATAAGGATTGTAACCATCGGCAGTAGTAGCATTTAGGAACTTGCAGATCATTCCTTCAATAAATTCCGGGTAGGAATAGGCTAGTGGCTCCCAATTTTGGAAAATATCTCGCCAGTTGCCCTGATAATCTAGTTTCTTACTACCGTCAGGGTTTTTTATATTGATAGAAAAACGGTTCCAAGGACGGCTGGGGTCTCCGTGTCTGCGGCTGAAAGTGAGTGGTAAATATTGGTAGCAGATGCGCTCGAGTCCAGCAGAACCACTCTCTAAAACCTTACTAAGAAGCTTACTGTGACTAAATTCTTCGGGTAGTTCTGCAAGAAAGCCACTATTACTAGTAAGTAGTTTGATGTTCCTGACTTTAATAAAATTGTGTAGATCAGCTTTTTGGATAGTATAGCCATCAGCAAAGATTCCTCCACGCATAGTATTAAAAAGAACATTAGCATAGTGGTGTGCTGTAGCTAACTCATCTCCTGTAACTTGTAAACCATCTGCACTGGCAATAATGTTTTTTAACTCTTGACTGCTTTGCTCGATGTCTTGCTCTATTTTGGTTTTAAAAGAATCTTTATCCTGAAGGGCATCAACTAGGCTGGCAACTTGTGTACTGTCTTGGTTTATCTCGGCTATTAGGCTCCATGAATGTTGTTTTTTGGGGGGTAGCTCGAGTTCAGTATGTACAAAATAAGCACCCCTTTTACCGCATATGTCACTTTCTTGCTCTACAGCTAGTCCTTTTTCAAAGCTACCTATTTGCTCTGAGGAAAGTAAATAGGTGGGTTCCCTAAGGCCAACTTGATAAGCAACTGTAGCCTTTAAGGACTCAGCAGCTTCTGCCACGTCTGTCAGTGCAGCACTAAGGGCAAAAATGCCTAGTCCTGTTTGGGGTTCCAATTCATTACGCTTATAGGCATCTAGCAAATTACTAAGGCTGCCTTGTAATCCTGTGTTAGCACCGTAAGGTAATATGTTTTGCAAGCCATCTAATAAAGATACTGACAACTCTTGGTCAGCATTATTTATAAGCCAAGATGTTTTTATAAAGCCGTATTGCTCACTAGTATTCCAAGCATAGCGGTAACTAATACCTAAATCGTGATTGATTTCTTCAAAGAGCACCTTGTTACCATAAACGTTTTTGTATAGGTTTCTTTCTACGTTATATAAACCCACATATTGCATAGAAAATGGTTCCCACAAATAAGAACGTTCATTAGTACTTACTAATAGTATAGTTTTGCTACCAGTATTTTCACTATTTTCAGTTATTTTATCGTCGGTGTAATAAGGGAATAAAGCTGATTCAGCATTTTTACGCCCAGCAGAAAGACCACCTGTACTAGAGATAAATAACCAATGGTCAGAACTACTGACTATGCTCATAAAAAAAGGTGGCATCTTATCATAATTTCTTATGCAGTAGTAGGACTCACCTAGTAGGGTGACGTATTCACCTATAACTTCTTCTTTGTTGTGCTTACTGGCAAGGTTACCTAAGTAGATTTGATTTTTATTCACTATAAATTGGAACTCCTAAAGTTTTTTTTGTTTAGCATATATGAAGTAAGGTCCGTCGCATCAGCAGCTTAAATTAGAGTGAATCTTTAGTGAGCAACTACTTCACCAAAGTTAGAGTCAGATTTTAATTGATCAAACCTAGATAAAGTTGCATCACTGTTTGTTAATTTAGACTTTCTGAGCTTAGATACTACTTTTACTGCTGGCATTGGTTAAAAGTTTATCAAAAATTTTGAGTAAGGGTAGTTTTTAACTTAAGCAAGGACCAATATAGTATCAGATTAAGTAGTGATGAAATCATAAGTGTATTAGACCCTTCAAGGGCTCTTCATGGGTCTTAGATTTCCCCTACTTTAGTAGGCTAGTAACTTGGCTCAATACAAGTCAACTTTGATGATCTGATTTAATAAATGAAAGTGCCTATGAAGCGAATAGATCTTACTGGCGGTCTCGTACTTCATCTAGGTTCTGTTGACATTTCACTTTAGAAACATTGAGTAATGCTGTCAGAAAAGGGTAAAGCTCACAGAATATGTTGAATTAGAAACGTGGTTTTCAGACGGCAAAACCCTCCAAATGTCAACACGCCCTAGATTAATATCCAAATCTATTTTCCCTTTGTACTTTTTAAGGTTGGTAATCTTTGATTTTCTTATCAACTCCTTTAAAGCAAGCACAATAAACCTGTTTTAGTGTCTGTATGGGTTACCTTCATTGCCTCGCTTAGTAAGTTTTCAGGTAGATCAAGTGTGGTTCTCATATGCATACAATTCTAGTAAAATATGCATATTCATTCAAGAAGTTGACCTAAAGGATAGAAAGATTTACATAAGGGAGTAATCTAGGTGCTTCAGGGTAGCTAAGCGGATTTAATTGATATAACTCAGAACTAAACTTCTGATAGAACAAACCAGCTAGACCCTGCTGCAGTTGATCACCCTCACTAAAACCAATATGGATCATATGATAACCTTTGTCAACCTGATCAGCAATAACGGTGCTAAGGAGATCACGAAAGATCTCAAGATTATTTCCTTCAATCGCAAGATGCGTAACAGTAAGCGCACGAAAACTTTCCCCCAAAGAAGGCAAAGGAGCAGTTCTTGGCCAGAACAATTGAAGCAATGGATAACTTAACCGCAGCAGCTTTGCAGCAAACGGATAACCTAATACCACCGTGCGATGCAATGCCGTCATATCCCACAAGCCCAACACAGCACAAATTCGTCCTGACTGTTTATATAGATAGTGATCCTCCAAAGCTAACTGACCCTCAACTAATCCAGATGATTTGATTCGCTGTGGTGTGATCTTGGGAGCAAAAAGCCGACCTTGATAATTCTCTAAAAGAAAATCCTTGATAGCAGATAAATCAGTTTGCTGGGCTCGCTGGACATGTGGCGATTTTATCAATCTACGCCGACCCAAAAGAAAAATATTGAATACGTTAATGTCGCATAATCGGTTTATAGCGTAGGTTTTCGAACGGGCTGTTTCAGCTAGTCTTTTAGCTACTAAGTTACCTTTTTTCACAACAAAGAAGCCTAGTCTAGCTTGCTCGGAGAAAGTGGTTTCAAAGCTCCGAAAAATCCTTTGGACAATTCGTTTTCCTCTATAAGCTGGTAATACTCGAGCATCCCCCAAATAAAAAACTTTCCCCCACCCACTACCGATCCATCCTTCGTAAAAGCCAAGCATGGCATAACCAACAAGCTTGTCTGCATCGAAAGCTCCAATATAATGGAACTCATCAAATACCTCTCTAGGCCAGCGAAAAAAATCTGGAGCACGTTCAAAATAGAAGCTGAAGTCAGCTTTAATGGGACAAGCTTGGTTGAGCTTAAGCAACTCTGGCCCATCAGAACTGTTAAGTAGGCGAAACCTGATCTCCTTGCTCAAGCCTTCTCCTAAAATGTAGCTGCTGGAATAAAAGCAGGTACTAGTGAGTAAATAGGAAAGCGGTCTTTGATTTCTAATTCATGACCCAAGGTGCTATCAAGCTGAATGATTTGTTTCAGGTCAGAAGGCAAAGGACGGTTCACATGAATAAAACGCCAAAGGAGCTTAGTGGGGCGCTTGGCACGGCTGGCAATCGTGTGCATTAGAGCATCAAAGGAAGGCTGATTCAACCAGTCAGGTACATTAGAAAGATGGAAGCGATCGAAACTTTCAGGGGGCATTTCTTGTAGGAACTGGTTAATATCAGCAGTGACTAAAGAAAGGTTTTTGTGCTGCTTTTCTATCACCTCAATCCCATCTGCTTGCAGGTAACGTGGGACGCAGTCTACATTAAGAACTCTACCAAGGGTAAACATTTGCAAATAGTGGTTTTCCCTAGCAAGACTATTCTGGCACATATTGCTAAAGCGTTTAAAATATACTTTGCCAAGAGAAATCTTTTGATCATGATACCGCAAGCTTTGAGGATCGACACCACGTTTAGCATAAACTTTTGGGTTAAAAGCTACTCGGAACACAGTCCGAATCAAGACGGTGTCGAATAATCGGTTAAAGACCTGTTTTTGCTCTTCTAGACTCGAGCAAGCCACGAGCTGCTGAAAACGTGGAGTCAAATAAGGTTTCAGTAACCTTAAAACACGCCGCAAATAGCGCTCAAATTGCCCCAACCACAAAGCACCTTCCTGTACAGCCAATTTTTGCTCTAACCAGAATGCTTGACTCTCAGCAGGCATAGCAGGAAGAACTACCCTAAACCAATCTAGTCTTTCTTTTTTGGAAGCAGGTAAAAATCCTAAAAAGCAAATAGCCTCGAGCCTAGGAAGTGTCAGAACCGAGGCTAACTTAAGCTGCGCTAGATGGTTTTGATTGGGATTTATGTCCACTGCAGTAACACTTTCTGCACCCGCTGCCAGTAAGGACAAAGCCATGTCACCAGCACTTGTTACTGACAGAATTTTCCCACCCGGAAGACCAAGGGTTCTGCATTCACTACGGTAGTCTTCCTGCGAGAGGCCAAAATCATAAAGAGGCTTCATCTGCCGTCCTTACCGCCCTTAGAGCACTATCATAGAATTCGTAGCGTGCTGCTAAGGCATCGAGGATTTTTACATTTTTGCTTTTAATCTCACCAACAAGTTGCATATCCTTTGCTTCCTCAAAGTTGAGTCCTAAAAGCATAGCTTCCACAGCACAGGCAAAAGCACGACCTTGGGGTATGTGAGCAGCCATGGCAAAATCATCTGATCCCGGCACGACTACCGTACCTGCTAGAGGTACCACTCGTACATGTGGTTGGGTTCGTACTAAAGGGGAAACTACAGTCGGAACAGACAAATCAGCAATTATGATCGGTCCTTTTTTAGATAAGTGATGAGGGTAAATTAGTGTATCTGTTGTATTCGTGGCAAGCAGGATAACGTTACAGGTTTGTAAGGACTTTAAGTCAGTCGAGATGCTAATTTCAGGTAACACCTTCATCCCCTCGGCAGCTGCTTTGAGTCGCAACTGAATAGCTTCTAGCCGATTTTGATCACGTCCTAGCAAGCAAATTTTCCTGAAAGCATTAGACCCCTCTACAGTCATGAAAGCAAGAGCCGAACCGATGTTCCCGCTAGCACCAACGATGGCTAATTGCGTTGTGTTCGCTTCAGGGTAGAGCCCACGTTGGTGACATAATCGGTGTATTCGACGCATACCTAATGCAACCGTAAAGGTATTGCCACTAGAAAGCTGTAGGCCTTTTGGCACCCTCAGTGCAGTTCCATTGTTACTAAGGATGCTGATGTAAGCACCAAGACCTACCACCCGGCAACCCATTTCGGCACAATGATCAACGGCTTCTTGAATACGTTGGATGATAAGTGTCCTTCGGTTGCTTTTATGCATCTTTTCCAAACTAGCAGCATCAACCAGCAAGGGCATAGATGCAAACCATACTTTTTTATCAAAGAGATGTCGGGCAAATAGGGTACTAGCACGATATTCAAATAAGTTCATCAGCTTATGAAACAATTCTTGTCTAGCATCAAGTGAAAGTCTGGCAAGGTTGGGCTCACAGAAAACTACTTCCTGTTCCAGATGAACGAAATGGTACAAAAAGGCAACCCGCAAGGCATCTTGTGCAGGGGTTTCAACCCTTGGGATCAAGACAGGTAAGGTTTTATCCTTGATTTCTTTAGATTCGGGTTTGTTTGCTAGCAGGAAGGCAACCAAACGCTCAAAATCCCTCTGACGCAGGCCCACACAAAAATCTTCTAAGCTTTTAATCAGCAGCTCAATAGCTTCATCTTCGACATAGGCACTTGGCTCAATCCTTAAGCTGTTAAGAGCAGATAGTGAAGGCAATACCCGCACCCCCCAATTATTAAGGAGAAAAGCTGCTGCAAAAAGCCCCATGCGCTCTCGGTCAAAAAGTAGGCGCAACAGGAACGATTCTGCCCCTAAGCTGGGCTCAAAGCTAATTCCCAACATCAGACCTCTACCGCTTACTGCAGCAATAATGTCAGGATAGGTTTGTTGCAGTGCCTCGAGCTTTAACTTTAAAACTTCTCCACGTTCTTTTGCTCTCTTTGGTATATTATCTTGCTCAATTACCTCGAGCACCTTAGTAGCAATAGTTGCTGAAAAGGCATCTCCTGAGAACGTGCCTACATAATCTGAATCAAAACGATCTTGGTAACGGTGTTTTTCTATAAGCAACGCACTGATCTTAGCAAGTCCTCCGCCTAAGGCTTTAGCAAAGAGATAGTAGCTAGCTGATATACCTTCTGAGGCTAGAAAGCTTCCACTGCGACCTAGACCACTCTGAATTTCATCGAGGATTAATGGAAAAACTTGCAGGCTCAACTGCTCGAGCAAACTTAAAGGTATTTCTTTAATGCCCCCCTCGCCACGAATAGGTTCTGCAATGGCTGCAATTATGCGAGAGAAACTTTTTTCATGTTGTTTAATCTGCTGGCCATCCCAACTAAGCGCTGGCAACTTTTGCTCGTATTTAGCTAATAGGTCAGACAATTCAAAATCACTATCTAGTGGCAAGAAGATACACTCGAGATTCATAAGTGAATCAAAAGTAGTTTCTTTCCTTGTTCTAAAGGTAATTGAACGTGCTCCCAAACTATGGCCGTGAAAGCTACCTTCAAAAGCAAGAACGACAGGAGGCTCCTTGAGAAATTGTTCTGCTAAGTGCCTAAGCTGCGCAATAATTGTTGGTTGCTCATTAACAAAGGCTTGGCTTTGAGAATCTACAAATTCTTGGATGCGCTTACGTTGCTCGAGCCAAGCATGGGTAAGTGCCATCTCTACAACTTCTGCTCCAGTTGAGCCAAAACGCACTACAAAAGGTTTAGCGGTTAAGTCTCTAAGCTTGCTGCTTAGTCGTTTAGCCAACTCCCCTTCATGTAACCGAGCTGAACCCTGATCATTTAAAAATACTCTTTCACTGTCAATAAACTGCTTGGCTGCCTTGATTAAGTCAGGATGGCGGTGACCCAAAAGGTTACCACCGAAACCACCCACAAAATCCACTACCCTGTGCTTTTTACCTTGTTCCTTGTAATAAAGGTAATCACCATGACTTGCTTCATACTGCTTGTCTAGGCCCATAAGAGCTAGGAGTTCACCTTGCTTTGGCCGGACTAGGCGTGTAACCGCTGGTCTTTGTAAAGCTTCAAAATCCAGCTCAAAGATGTCATCTCGCTTCAGGTCGCTTTCTGTTAAATGCTTGATGATAGTATTGAACCTGTGCTTGACTTCAGCCTGTGCAAGATTTCCTTTGGTTGTTAAAGGAGCACTTGCGTAAACGCAAGCAAAGCGTCTAATAGTGTGATGCCGAAGCTCAAAGCCATCAAGCTGTTCCAAAAGTTGTTCATGACGCGCTTCTAGCAAAGACCCAATATGATCAAGTAGCTGATTATTTTTGCTGGCTCCAGCGCTACTGATACGTTCCTCGTAACCATAAGCAAGCGGTTTAATAAAGATTAAAGCAGCAAGCCCCGGACTTTCCTTTAATGGAAAAGGCTCTAGATGTGTAACTGCTTGATCAAGAGCATGATAATGACTGAGCAGTAGATTACGGGGAAGTTTCACACCAAAACCATCTTTAAGGAAATCTTGCTGTGCTCGGCCAATGTAGTGCAGTCCTTCAGGCGTTTTCTTAATTACATCCCCAGTCTGAAACCAACCAGAAGAATCAATTGGGTAAGAGGTATCATCAAGCTCTAAGGGTACATAACCGGAACAAGCAAAAGGACTGCGGATTTTTAGCTGATGGTAAGGGGTATCCTCGAAGGGCTCCAGCTTTACTTCAACGCCCGGAAGCAAATTCCCAAGACCTGTTGTGAAAGGCCCATCAACAAGGTCTGAAAGGACTTGCAAGGTTTCTGTCATGCCAAAGGCATTAACAAGACGAACGCCTAGGGTGTCTTTTAACTTGCATGCTAAGTACTTATCAAAGGTCGCTCCGCTAGAGACAGCAGTATGAAGGTGTCTAAAGCAGCTGTCTTTTAAATTGGGAAAGACTCGGCTGAGTTCTAGTAATGTCCGGTAAACAGCAGGTCCACCCGTTACATGCTCAGGCTGCATGCTTATTAGTAAGCTACGGACTCGCTCGGGATGCTCAAGGTACCATTCTGGTGGAATAAGACAAAGGCTTTGCTGCGTCCAGATGGCATTCCAGAATGCACGAATACCCATGGAATGGGCAAACAATAAACAAAGTGCCCTTCCACCTTGCTTGTCTTTGCTAAACAGTCCCGCACTTTCCCAAGCGCTTGCAGACCGCAAAAAAGCAGCTTGGGTATAGCGTACAAGTTTACTGTGACCACTACTGCCAGAAGTAGTGAGGATTAAGCACTCTGAATCTAGGTCATTCTGAAAGAGTTTTGGAACAGAATAATTTTTGATGGGTCTAGTTAGACGGGTGGGAAGTTCTAAATCATCAGTAAGACATAAAGGGTTAATAGAACTAGCCCTTGCCACATCGTATAGACGTTCAAACGATTGTTTATCGCTTTCATGTCCATAATGCAGGAGTTCTTTGCTATCCCAGAAAATAGCTTTGCTATTAGTTGCCCTTAACCAAGTGGCAAAGTCTGCAGGCTCAGGATACATAGGTAGCAACACCCGCAGGCCAGCACAGCTTAATGCAGCATAAGTGACAGCTACTGTCAGTTCACTAGTTCTAGGTAAACGCATCAGGCAAACCGTATCACCCAGTACAAGGTGTGCTTCTTCGAATGTCTTTATTAGCTCGAGCACAACCGAGCGGAGCCGACCCAGAGAAACAACACAAGCTTGCTGAGCCAGTGTACCCATAAGCAAAGCAGTGTTCTGATCCTCATCAGGCTGAGGCGTAAACAGCAGTTCAGCTAAACTCTGATAGCGAGGCTGAGGTGTAAGGGATTGGCTGCTGTTAATAATGATTTCCGACAAACCAAACTCCTATTATTCCTCTTGCATTGGGGTAGCCTGCAAAACCTTTGCTATGTGCTCAGCTAGAATGTTAACTTCAGGTGGAGTCATAATTGAAAAGTGGTGACCTGCAAGCGCCTCTGGACTACTAGCATTTTCTGGTGCATGTAAAAGAAGGTCATTCTCCTTCAATTTAGCAGCAGTAGCTTGCGTGATCCATATTTGAGCTGTTGTTTCAAGAGTACGAATAGGATGCTTTAAAGCTAGGTTTACATGATGTAAAAAGGTGCGGAGGCGATTTTCTATTTCTGTTACTGGAGAGGCTTCATCAAAAAATTCATTGTTCAAGAAGTATTCGATCATGGCTTTAGAGCGATCTTCTTCAGGGGTAGCCATAAATGTTCTTGCTAAGTGGTTAAGTAAACGCTGTTTTTCCTTTGTAGGAATATCCTTAGCAAGGTTCGCAATGGCTGGTGTACTACTCATCCATTCCTCAAAGTAATGCTGTACTACTCGCACTTCAAGTTGCATAGTTTCCGCAACGAGTGAGGGTTCTACTAAACCTAAAAATGCCACATGAGTTCCTGCTTGCTCTAACTGATAAGCCAGTTCAGTAGCTACAATCGAGCCAAAAGAATACCCCAACAGATAGACAGAACCTTTAGGTTGCCTGTTCTTAATGAGCGCCACGTAAGCCTTAGCCATATCCTGAACAGAAGCAAATACTTTCTCTGCTTGAGAAGGTAAATATAAACCGTAGATTTCTTGCTCAGTAAGCAAGTTCATGACAAGATCTCTGTAAAGTAAAAGGTCACCATCTGCAGAATTACAGCAAAATAAAGGAGGTAACTGTTCTTTACCCGATTTAAGTAATTGCAGGGCTTGAGTGCTCAATTGGGGTTGAGTGATGCTAGTAGCAGAATCTTGAGCTACCTGCTGGGTTATATAAAGTGCATCAACAACAACCTTAGCTAAGTCATGCACACTAGGATTTTTTGCAAATGCTGCAGTCGGAATGGTGATATCAAGCTCCGTTTCAAGGCGATGATGCAATTCGACTGTCATAAGTGAATCAAGCCCAATGTTTTGCAAGGCTAAGGTTCGGTCTATCCTTTCTTGTGGAATACCGATTACTTTGGCAAGTTGGTCACAAAGGTAATCAGCAACTAGTTGCAAGCTTGTATCACCAGTTGCATTCAGCACAAGACTATGCAACTCCTGATTACTTTGCTGTGTTCCGGTGGTATCTGTGACTATAAGTTCCTCAAATTTGCTAGGGAGCTTATGATAACCCATGGCAGCCTGCCAAGCATTCATATCGACATGAAATGCAGCAAGATGTTTTTCTTGTTTACCTAGGAATCGCTCAAAAATACCTATGGCACGGTGTGTGCTTAATGACTTGAGTCCAATAAAATCTAAACGTCTACCAATGGCAGCGTTATTGGCAACCACACCCACTTCAGCTAAAGGCCCCCAATTGATAGCTGAGGCAGGTAAACCCAAAGCATGACGATATGCTGCAAAGTGATCCAAAAATGCATTTGCTGCTGAGTAGCTTGCCTGCCCGGCATTACCTAGTAAAGAGGCAATAGAAGATGTGAGGAAGAAAAAGTCAAGCGGAAGGTGCTTTGTAGTATGATGTAAATTCCAGACACCATCAACCTTAGGGGCCATCACGCGGCGCAAAGACCTAGCGCTGAGTTTTGCTAAGGGCTCATCCTCGAGAACCATCGCCGCATGAACGATGCCCCGCAAGGGAGGTAGGTTGGCCTCAATGTGTTTGATGACTGCCTCCACTTCATCAGCCTTGCTGACATCTGCTTGCATTGGTAGAACTTGGGCATCTTTAATGCGGCTGAATTCATCCATGGCTGCTTTTGCCTGTTCAGAATTAGCACCTCGGCGGCCTAGCAACACCAGATTTCTAGCACCTTTGCGAAGCAATGAACGAGCAATCTCTAATCCAAACCCACCAAATCCTCCACTGATAAGGTAGCTAGCTTGTGACTGAAGTTGAACCTCTTTATCTAAAGGAACAACGTGGAGCTGGGGATCTTTCATAGAGATAATTAATTTACCAGTATGACTACCTTTAATCATGGCTTGAAATGCTTCGCTTATTCGGCTGGCAGGAAATACTCGGTAAGGCAGGGGGCGTATTTGACTCTGCTGAATTTTCTGGGTGATAGTTTGTTGAAGATCTTTAATTAGTTTAGGTTGATCGTTCATAAGCTGACTCAGATCTACAGCATGAAATGAGGCATTCTTACGCAGAGTCCGCAAGCCAATTTGCCTGTCTTGAAAGATGTCACGCTTTCCGATTTCCACAAAACGACCATAAGGTGCAATTAAAGCTAAACTCTTTAGTAAGGCCTCACCTGACAAAGAGTTGAGAATAACATTAACCCCAGCTCCTTGAGTACAGTTACGAATCTCCTCAGCAAAAGCAAGAGACCTTGAATTCATCACCTTGCCGACAGCCATAAGATCTAATAGATCACGTTTCCCCTGACTGGCCGTAGCAAAGACTCGAGCACCAATCGCTTGCGCTAGCTGAACCGAGGCCAACCCCACCCCACCAGCAGCTGCATGAATAAGGATGCGCTCATTTGGTTTAAGCCGTGCGACTTCATGGAGGCAGTAAAAAGCTGTTAAGAAGGCAATAGGCAGCGTTGCAGCTTCTTCGAAGGAAAGATGTTTAGGTTTAGGAATGAGGAGATCTTCATGAGTAACTAAGTGCGAAGCAAAACACGAGGCCCCCAAGGCAATCACTTCATCACCGGGCTTGAAAGCCTTAACGTTTTCCCCAACAGCAGTTATAACACCAGCACACTCATCGCCAAGCTGCAAGTAATCATTCCCTTCTGTAGGATAAAGGCCAAGTACCTTGAGTACATCCCGGAAATTAAGTCCAGCTGATATTACTTTTACTTCGACTTGATCCGCACTTAAAACTGGAGCAATACTTTCCTGATAGACTAGGTTTTCAACTGAGCCTTGTCTAGGGAACTGTAGTTGAAATCGCTGCTTAGCTAAGGGTTTTTCTTGCAAGCCTTGATTATTTTTAAGCTTACTGAATTGACGTATCCTAGGGACAAATCGTTGGTCATCTGCTCGTAAGACAAGCTCATTCTCTGTAAGTTCAGTGTCAATCTCATCAAAAAGCCGTTGAGCTTGAACTTCAAAGTCTTCCTCAGAGTTAAGATCAATCGTTTGAAAGTTGATGTGCGGATACTCGATTGTTGCCGAGGCAATCATACCGAAAATAGGTGATTGCGCCACCGAAACTAAGCCTTGATCACCTTCAATGGAGCGTGCACCAAGGGTCACAAAAACTAACCGTGGGGGTGTCTTGGTCCAGTGCTCATCAATTGTACGAATTAGCTCAATGACACTATGGCAAGTAAGCTGCTCATCCTGAATAAATCTTTCCAAACTGAGGTCTTCTGCTGCAGTACAATCAAGTGCCCAGAAATACACGATGGTTGAAGGAATTTGTTGGCTGCTTAAAAGAGATTCAGCCAGCATTTCTCCACGATTAGAAGGAATAAAATCACAACTAATGCCTTGCTTTAAAAGCTGTTTGCGTAGGCATTCACCCATACCTAGTTGATCAGCCAGCAAGATCCAGTGTTCCTTTTCAACGTTTGCTTCTTGAGAAGGTTCAGTCAGCGTCTTTTCAACTCTGGAGTGATGCGCAATCCAGATTCGGTTATTTGCCAGTTCTGCAGGCTCGAGCTTTCTCCATAATTCAGGCAGAATTCTTAGTTCAGTCACTTCAGGAAAGGATTCGTCTAACAATTCTGGAATATTTGCAGGTAAAGCGAAGTGTTCATGGCCGAAAGCTAAGCCAAGAAGAAGCTGCAACCAAGGAGCAGCCTGACTGCTATCAAATTGGATGAGGATGCCTTCAGAAGCAAGTAAAGTCTGTAGGTTGGAAAGGGATTTTTGAGGGTCAACACTGTAAACAAGTGCTCCAGCAGCAATAATCAATTCGAAGCTGTGCTCCTTAAAACCTTGCTCCCTAGGATCCTGACTCAAATCAAGTAACTCGTAACGGACAGTTTGATGAGTTTTAAAGCTGGAAGAAAGAGCCGCCAATGCTTCTGCATCGGTTTCTGTAACAATGCAAAAGGAGGTGCTTTTTAAGGACTCGAGGATACGGGCAGTGACACCACTTGTGTCAGAACCAATGATGAGGATATTTAAGGCACGACCCTTGGGAAGTTGATTAAGTATCTCTTGAACAACCTGACTAGCAAGTTGATTACGAAGCTTAAAAGAGGGGGCGTCACGCCACAAATGCTCGAGGAAGCTTTTATTCCCTCCGGGCGCGAGTAGCTCCATGGGTTCGCCACCCCTAAGGACATTCGCTAAATTTCGGCCTGCCCGAGAGCTAAGGATAAGTTCTGAAGCATAAGCGGGTGCTTCTGAAAGCATTTTCCGGATAGATTGTGTTGCTCGAGATACCTCTGCTGTAACCTCATTAATCTGCCAACCATTTTCATCTTCACAAATCAAGTTACGCTTTAGAAGCTGGCTTTTCCATGATATTAGCAATTCGGGAGGGTTGATATTGAGTTTTTTAGCTAGAGCATGGGGTTGAAGAGTCTGACCAATTATATTGCTTATACCCAACTCAATGAGCGCATGAATAAGATAGTCAGTAGCAACATTTGTAAGCTCCTCATGCAAATTGGCAGCACTGCCAGTGGCCGAGATTCCCTGTGAGCGCTTGATGGCGTCATTGAGATTATTTAATGAGGGTAAAAAATCTGCATGCAGGCTTTTGCTTGGCACTATTTGCCACTCGAGCTTGTAAAGCCATTCATTTTGTGTAGCATTTGCACTTCGCTTAGCTTCAAGACCTCTTGATTCAAGGCCCAATATGCACATGACTGGTTTACCAACTTCATCATAAATAAACAAGTCACCTAGGTAATGGCGCAAGCTGTCTTTGTGTTTGACAACATGTGCCCAAAGAAAAGAGTTTTTGGGTTGCTGATAAAAGCGCACTTCATCAGCACGGACAGGCACAAAAGTAATTGGGTTTTCGCGCCAGCTCTGTAAGGGTCGGTTCAAAGAAAATACTTGCAAGCAAGCATCTAGAACGGTAGGATGTAGCAGGTACGCTTCTGCATCGTCAACAATATTTTCCTGAGGGATGATTTTGGCAATCGCCTCAGTTGCATTCCGCCAGAACTCATCTACAGCATGGAAACTAGAGCCGTAATCGAGATCGGTTTCTTCGTTAAGCTCATAGGCAATAGAACCTTGATAATATTCGTCACATCGCTTGATAATGTTATCCGGGTTGAAGCCATCGACTGGAGGCAGTGCCTCCTCACTCCCCACCCTAGTGCTACAGTGTAAAGTAGGCGCAGCTGCACTTCCAGAATCCCAGCTATAGAGTTTGATATCCCTGTTTAATTCATCTACTCGTGTTAGCAAATTGGAAAGTGGAAAGTCTTCAGATATAAAAAAGGCAGTTTTGAACTCTATATTCTCAAGAACAGGGCAGGCAATATCAAAAGTTTCACGGCTTACCACTAAAGAAGTTTCTATAAAGCCTGAAGCTGGGAATAAAGCTTTACCTTGAAGGCGATGTTCTTTTAGGTAGGCTAATCGATTCAGATCAAGACTGCTTTTCCACTCTTTGTCAGGAGGAGGTTCAGCAACACCCAAAAGGGGATGTACTTTCCCGGGAAGCCTTCCTAGTCGGGTGCTTAAGGTTTCATTCCAAAACGACTTTCGCTGCCAAGGGTAAGTAGGTAAAGAGATGAAACGGCCTTTTGGAAGGACTTTTTTCCATTCAAGTGGATAACCTGTGCAGTGCATAGAAGCAAGTGCCATCACAAGGGCTAAACTATCATCTGTATCCCTTTTTAAGGAAGGGATAACTTTTGTGTTTGCTCGTGCAGCTTTAATGGTCTCAGTAATATTTGCTAGCAAAGTTGGATGGGGGCTTAGTTCAAGAAAATGGCTACAAGGTTGTGAAAGGATAAGCTCGAGTGCAGGCTGAAACAAAACAGGTTGCCGCACATTGTGCCACCAGTACTCCGCGTTAAGATCAGCTGAATCTAAATAGTCTCCTGTAACTGTAGAAACCATGGGCAGCTTAAGTTTGTTTACAGAGACAGTTTTAAGAGCAGCCATAAGGGGCTCGCGTACTGGTTCCATATCTACACTGTGAAACGCATAATCAACCTTTAAAAAGCGGCAGAAAACTTCATTTTCATAGCGTTTAGCAATATCGCTCAGCTGCTCACTTGATCCAGCCAAAGTAACAGAATTTGGGCTGTTTACTGCTGCAATACTGACAGCTGCGTAATTTTGACAAAGTGATTTTGCTTCACTCCATGAAAGTCCTACAGCCAGCATCCTACCACCAGCCTGCTCAGCCATTAATTGTCCCCTATGAATAGCAATAGTCATAGCACTTTCTAGACTCAAAGCGCCAGCAATCTGAGCTGCTGCTATTTCACCCACACTGTGACCGATGACAACGTCTGGTTTAATTCCATAGGATTGCAAGACAGCAGCCAACCCAAGCTGCAAAGCACAAATGGCAGGTTGAGCGTAGCGGGTGTCATTTAATTGAGAGTCTTGTTCTGATTTGCTTAATTCATCAAGTAATGACCAGCCTGCTAACTCCCTTGTATACTTATCACAGGCATTAAGCACACACCGGTATTCCTTATTTTGATTAAAGAGTTGCTGGCCCATACCCCACCATTGGGATCCCTGTCCAGAGCAAATGAAAGCAAGTTTGAAGTTTTGCTTTAAGGCTGTTGCACTGACTAAGTTGGGTGAAGTTTGCTCAGATAGGTAAGTTTGCAACTGAGTTCTTAAGTCTTGTCGAGACCAACCAGCAACACATAATCTTTCCTCAAAATGCCCCCGGTGACATGCAGCGCTATAAACAATATCAGCTAAATCTTCATCTTTAGCTGCTTCTAAGTAAATCAGGTAAGAATTTGCTAAGATACGCAGGCGCTCTTTTGATTGGGCTGATAGGGGCAACAATTTGGGTAAGCTAGTGCTTTTAGATTTGCTATGACGAGGTTGTTTAGGTTGTTCTACTTGCCTTAACACTGCATGGCAGTTTGTACCCCCAAACCCAAAGGAGTTAACACCTGCAATGGCCAACTTATCATCGGTTTTGAGGGTTCCTAGCTTGGTTTGGACTTCTAAGCCTAAGCCAACGAAATCAATAGCAGGGTTAGGTGTATGAAAATGAAGGCTGGGTGGAATCAAGCCATGCTTAAGGATTAAGGCAGTTTTAACGAGGCCTGCAATGCCTGCTGCTGACTCGAGGTGACCTATATTGGTTTTAACTGAACCTATGCTACAAGCTTGATCGCGTAGACCAACAGCTTGAAGAACATTCCCTAAAGCACCAGCTTCTATAGGATCACCCACAGCGGTGCCTGTACCATGCATTTCAACATAACTCAAGTCTTTTGGGTTGAGATCAACTTGTTGGTAGCTCTGCTTAATAAGTGTTGCCTGAGCATCACTATCAGGAACCTGAAGGCCATTTGTTTTACCATCTTGGTTTACCCCTGTATTCATTATAAGCGCATAAATTCGGTCCCCATCAGCTAAGGCTCGAGAATAAGGTTTCAAAAGTACCATAGCGGCCCCTTCTCCCCGAACAAAGCCATTAGCACTTGCATCAAAGGCTTTACAACGACCGTCTTTTGAGAGCATACCCATGTTGCTAAAAGCGACAAAGTTACTAGGCATAAAGGCTAAGTTGATCCCTCCTGCTAGGGTAAGCTCAGTCTCGCCACTCCATAAACTACGACAAGCATGGTGTACAGCAACTAAAGAGGAAGAACAGGCAGTATCTACTACCATGCTGGGCCCTTTGAAATTGAAGTTGTAGGAAACCCGATTGGCAATGATGCTAAAGGCAATACCTGTTGCTGTATGAGGGTTGGGCTCACCTCTGAATAGGGAATCGATTTGAAGCTGAGCATAATCCCCAGTAGATACACCAATAAACACACCTGTTTGGGAGCTGTGGAGGTTGCTTAAGAGATGACCAGAATCTTCAATGGCTTCTAGGCTTACTTCCAGCATGAGGCGTTGTTGAGGATCGAGCACTTTAGCTTCTCGAGGTGAGATGCCAAAAACTTCAGGATCGAAACGATCAACTCCGCTTAGAAAGCCTCCCCATTTGGAGTAACTGCGACCTTGTACTTGCGGATTACTATGATAATACGCATCTATAGACCATCGGTCACTTGGAATTTCGCTAATTGTGTCAACACCGTCGCACAGCAATGTCCAAAACTGAGCAGGGGAATAAACCTTTCCGGGAAAGCGACAACCAATACCAATAATTGCAATGGGTTCTCGCAACTGTGGAGCTAAATTATTAGTTGAAGGCTCACTAAGACTTGGTGCGATTGGGCTACTTGTCATCCTACCACCTTATCTTGGGATATAGTGGACTTGTTCCTATTTAAGTTAATACGTGTGTTAGAGTTGAGTTGTGAGCATAAATTAAAAACGACTGTAGATAAAAGTTTTGATAGATTTGGATAAGGATAAGTCCCAAAATTTATAGTTGTCGCTTTGCTTTTCAATTAAGAATTCCATTACTTTTCCTCATTTTCTCCTCTGGTGAAGTCTTTTAATAATAAGAGCATTTGCTACTCAAAAACATTCTAGATGATTGCTTTTGCTAAATATTCAGTAAAACTCTGACAAGTTATGTAGGATTTTTTCTGACATACTTTTTAACCAAGTACCTATTACTATAAAACAACCCAAAGGCTACTTCCTATGAGGCCAAGGGTGATTTTTAGAGAATATTAGGAGATTTTTTTTAAAGCTGAAAGTAAACCCTCAAACTTCTTTAAAGACTCATTATCTATGCTAAAATGCTATTATTTTATGGACACTAATAAACATTGTCACCCAAGAGAATTGAGATTACATTTCATAGGAAAATCTTATAGGGATTAACATGAGTTTATTGGAAGGTCTAATGCTTTGCACCTTAGTGCCAGCAGCATTTTATGTTTTTTTGCTGCCGAGAGGGAAATGGCTATGGTCAAAAGGGGTTTTGGTGTTGCCCTTTATCCTTTTAAGCTTGCATCTGTTGTTTGAGGGGTTGCGCTGGCAATTGATACCAACATACCTCCTAGCAACTATTCTTGCTTTAATTTCGTTTGTTACAAGCCTGAAATGGTTCCCAAGGAGAGTCTGGAGAGGAGTGGCTTTTCTTGTTGTAGCTGTTGCCTTGTTTGTTACAGCATTTTCTAGCTGGTTAGCTTGGTCCATACCTATCTATCAATTACCTGTACCAACAGGGGAATATGCTATTGGCTTGACTCAACTCCAGTTTGTTGATACATCAAGACCTGAACCATTTACCAAAAATCCTAGTGATGTACGCAATGTTGATGCATGGGTATGGTATCCAGCCCAAAGCACAACACTTAAAGCACGCCATGCCTACTGGGATCAAGCACAGGAGATTGGCAGAAGGTTGGCTAGAAGCCTCGAGTTACCCTTTTACTTCTTTGATCACCTCAGCAGGGTGAAAACCCACAGCTTTCAAGATGCACCCCTTAGCTCCAAGCTAGACATTTACCCCGTTCTTCTTTTCTCTCATGGGTTTGGTCGTGGCTTTTTTGCCCAAAACACCTCGCAGATGGAAGAGCTTGCTAGTCATGGTTATATTGTCCTGAGCATTGTTCATCCTTATGAAGCCTTACTGCTAAATCGGCCAAATGGCGAAAGTCTTCCTCGCAGCGAAGAGCGCATTCGAGCATTTTATACTGAAATGAGACCTCTTATTACTGCTTTTTATGAAGCACCAAATGCAGTGGATAAACAGGTTGCTTTAAGTGCCTTACTTCAACCAAACAGTATTGCAGAAGAAAGTGTTCGCCTATGGGCAGCTGATACAAGTTTTGTGCTAGATGAACTCGAGCGCCTCAATAATTCGGACAATCACCTCTTCTCTGGGCGGCTCAATCTTGAAAAAATAGGGGTATGGGGTCACTCTTTAGGAGGATCAGTAGCGGTACAGGTTTGCGTTACTGATCCACGTTGCAAAGCTGGTGTCAATCTTGATGGTGTGCCTTACGGTGATTTTTTACTCGGTCGTGTAAAGCAGCCTTTTATGTTTTTTTATTCCGATCAATCTCGAGGAGTTGCTGATTTTTTGCTTGAACATTTCGAAAACAGTTTTTATCAGGTTGGCGTTAGAGGAACAGTCCATAATGATTTCACTGACTTTACGTTATTACTTAAACCATCTCTTAAGAAAGCAGGAAACCTTGGGCCTATCGAGGGTAAGCGAATGGTAACTATTGTTAATACATACCTTGTTGCCTTTTTTGACTCTTATTTTAAGAACCTAGATTCTCCTTTGTTAAAAGGCCCATCTTCTGAGTTTCCAGAAGTTGACTTTCGATACTATGGCCTCTAAATATAACATCATTAAAGCTATTAGCGATATTTTTCCAATTGCACAAGCTCTCAGGGTTCAGCATTTTTCAAGGAAGCAAATCGAGCGTTTGCAGCAGCGCCGCTGGCGAGCTTTGGTTAAGCATGCTTACAGGTATTCAAGTTATTACCGAGACCTAATGGATAAGCAGGGTATAGATCCTAAACAGCCTGCTTTACAAAGTTTCCCTGTCCTTACCAAGCCCCTTTTTAACGAGCATTTTGATCAGATCTCTACAAATAAGGAAGTCAATCGCCATGATCTTTTGACTTTTCTTGATTATTCAGAAGACCCAACGGAGTTGTTTCTGGGGCGCTACGTTGTATTTCATAGCTCTGGTACTTCGGGTACTCGGAGTGTACAGGCCTATAGCCTAGAGGATTGGCGTAGGGGCAAATTCATGTTGCTAAGATTTTTGCAACCAAGTTGGGGTCGGCGCATGGTTTTTATCGGTCTGACGGGTGGGCACTATCCGGGTTTAACCTTAGCATCCTCACAGCATTTCGAGAGCCCTTGGTCGCCTTATCGTTCTCATGTGCTTGATGTTGCTGCACCAACAGCTGAAACGATAAAGGCACTAAATTCTATGCAACCCTCAGCTATTCATTCTTTTACCTCAATGCTCAAAGAATTAGCTATAGCTAAGCGCTCCGGGGTTTTGCGCATTGGGCCAGAGATGCTGATTTCTTCAGGAGAACCACTCTCTAATGAAGATCGATCTCTGATTGAATCTTGCTTTGCTTGTCCATTGATAGATATCTATGGGACGATTGAAACCTTGGCCCTTGCTTGGGGACAAAATGCAGAATTTCTTTACTTATTTGAGGACTGGAACATCTTTGAGATTCACAAAGATCATATCCTTGTTACTAGTCTCCTAAATCGTACTGTACCACTGATCCGTTACAAATTTGATGATATTGTTGAGTCTTACTTGCCCCCTGCTGGCATTGACTTTGCCTTTAAGAAAATTAAGCCTGTTCTAGGACGAACCGAGTCAGATTTGCGGCTTATAAACGAACATGGTCTCGAGGATAATATCAGTAATCTAACCTTTGTAGAATTCTATGTTCGGGGCTTATCAGGGTTGCAAATTAAAAAGACGAGCAACACCTCTTTTACATTCAAAGCATTATTGGATACCGAGCTGAAGGATAAAGCTTTGGTTTTGCAACGCATTCAGGACAAACTCCAGCAACTCCTTGCACGAAAAGCAATGAACAACGTAACCTTTGAGGTTATACAAGTACAATACCTAGAAAGATCAACCTCAGGTAAGGTGAAACTCATTACTTAAGTCCAGCCTCACATAGTTTTAAAACTAAAAAGGTTACTCTACAAGCTCTGTAAGATAAGAATTGTGAAAGCCTGTATGGTGTAAAACCCTAGCTTCGTAGGGTGCGCTCTGCGCACCGCTCCAACGTTATTCCCCTGCATTGTCTAGCCATTAGCAAACAAAGAATGCATGCTTTTATCACAGCAAACCTAAATCTTATTGCCAATTCTTGTTCTAAAACAACTTGGAAATGGCAAAATATGTGCTTTTGCTTTGAAGGGTGTGCACGGCGCTAGGTATAAATTTTGGGGATTAAGGCAAGGCCAAACACCAAAATGGCTAGGCACATTTGCTATACTAAAAACCTAAGAAAGAAGCTAGTAAAATGGATAACGAGTTTTTACAAAGAAATTTTGAGCAAATTGACCGTGACCTGCTTGTGCAAATCTTAGGACTTGCCACCCTAATCCTTGCGATCATGTTCGGTTACTTCCGTTGGATCGTTCCTCGTGCCAGCAGCATAGCTGAAAAGGGGGTATTGACACTCATTGTTAGTACACTTTTTGGTGGCCTTATAGGCAGTTTTGGGTGGTGGTTTGATGATCCTCGAGCGTTCGCTTGGGACCTAGAGCCCTTAGTAGGAAGGATGCTAGCCAGCGCAGGATGGTCTTTTGGAATTGCCTGCCTTGCAACCCTTCGCATCCCTAGTTACTACCGAGTACGGCTTGTCCTTTGGATGTTGATTGTGTATTTACTACCCCTTGCCGTAGCGATCTTTGTTTTTCACCTGAGTGCCTTTGATTTCTTCCAACCCATCTCGATAGCCTTTTTCCTGACAGTATTTCTGCTAGTTGGCTTGGCAATGGTTTTTCTCTTTAGTCAACCTCAGATAGTAGTAAAGCAGAAGGTTGGACGGAGTGATGAAGAGAGGATAAAGGGCTTAACTGGGGTTAATACGTGGTTGCTGGGGATTGGATTAGTTATGGGGATTTGGGGTCTGTTGCTATTCTTAGTCCCGAGTGGACCTAACGCTCTGCTTTGGGCATGGTCGGATATGACGCTCTGCTCTCGTCTTATCAGCGTCATGCTCCTAACACTTGCCTTTGCTGCCTTTTACAGCCTTAAGCACCCCGAGCTGAAGTTGGTCGTCCTCAAGCTTGTTTTCGTTTATGCTATAGGGATTGTTCTTGCTAACAGCTACGGATTTTTTATTGGGCAGAATGTTCTCTGGCTGTATGTAATAGTATTTGGCGCTATAGGTCTAGGAACATTGATCCTGCTCAGCCGGTCTCGCACATAGAATTGCTTGTAGGGAAGTATCTGTAGAGTGCGCTTTGCGCACCGCTCCAACGTTATTCCTCTACATTGTTGCTAACAAACGAAGAATTCATGTTATTACCACAGCAAATCCAAATCTTATACTAAAAACGATGCCCTCACTAAGTTTTCGCAAATTCATTGTCATTGGTGGAAACCACTACCTCTGGTAGTGGACTAATAAAAAGTTCTACTAGTTCAGCAATGATTTTCCACCGATTTTTCTGCCTTTTTCATTTACAATCGTTTTCGCTTACACAGCTCGATTGGTTACAAAAGCCCTGAAACCTTTGAAGCTAATCAGCAAAATAATTTGGAGTTATCAACTACTTAGTCTATACTTTAAGTGTCCACAAAAACCGACCAACTCCACAAGATACTAGCTAAGCAAAATGGTAGAATCAAGAATGGAAATACAGATAAAGTGTTATGTTGAGAGAATCTTTTGTTCAGAATATCGTCCAATCTGAGGAAAAGGCTTAGTGCTTTTCCCTAAATCGAAAACCCCACCGCAACCTAGAGGTAATCCCTTTATAGGTAACCTTAGGGGCTTTCTTAAAGAGCCTTTAACTTTTCTATTACAAAGTAGTGAAGCATTGGGTGACATAGTAAAATTTAAGGTGGGCAAAGTAAATCTTTGGCTGCTAAATGATACTGAGGCTATAGAACAGGTTCTTATAAAAAACAGCAGCAACTATATACGTGACAGAGGATATAGAATACTTAAGGATATTTTCGGCAATGGTCTAATTACTAGTGAAGGTGAATTTTGGTTAAAGCAAAGACGTATGATGCAACCTGCTTTTCACAAGGAGCACATTGCTAACTATGCTGAAACAGTAGTTCTTTACAGTAGGCACCTTGTTGATTCTTGGAAAGATAGTGAGGTTAGGGTACTGCAAGATGAAATGATGCAACTAACACTCAAAATTATTATTAAGTGTTTGTTCGGCCTTGAAATGAGTAAGGATGCTAAACAAGTAATACATAGCTTTGAAAGTGTTGTGCCACAATTAGAGCGGCTCATTGAAAACCCTCTTATAAGACCTTGGTGGCCTAGTCTTTTAAAAAGACACTACTTAAAAGGTAAAATAGCCCTTGAAAAAGTCACCACACAAATTATTAGAGAGAAGCGAGAAGCTCAAAAGCAAGGTAATGATTTGTTGAGTATGCTCCTATTGCTACAAGACGATGAGGGTAAAGGCATGACAGATAAACAATTACGTGATGAAGTATTAACACTCATGCTTGCTGGACATGAGACTACTGCTCTTTTGCTTGTATACGTTTTGTACTTAGTAGGAAAAAGTCCAGAGGTTGAGGCTAAAATACTCGAGGAAATTGATAGAATTTTAAATAATAATCCCGTTACTTTAGAGGATTTGAAGAATTTTTCTTACACTGAAAAGGTCATTAAAGAAACCTTGCGCCTTTATCCTTCTGTTCCTTTAATAACTCGTACTGCTCAGAGTAGAGATTATATAAAAGGCTTTGTAGCTAATAAAAACACTCAGATGATAATGACTTCTTATGTTACACAGCGCAAGAAACAATACTATGAAGAACCTGAAAGTTTTAAGCCTGAAAGATGGACGCCAGAGTTCATAAACTCGCTACCTCAATTTGCTTACTTTCCTTTTGGCGGCGGTGGTCACTTTTGCATAGGTAGAGATCTTGCTTTACTAGAAACCAAGCTAATCTTAATAAGCCTATTACAGCATTATCGAATTGAAGTGCTTAATAAAGCTCCTTTAAAAGTGAGAATTAACATTACTTTGCGGCCCACAGAAGATATTTTTATAAAATTGCATAAACGCTAGAAGATTGAAGGTATAGTGAAAATTATTTCCAAGAAATCTCCAAGGCCTTGGAAATCTTGGGTGTTTGTGTGAACTAATTATTTTAGTTTTGACAAGGTACTAGCTTAAATTTAGCTTGAAATAATTATGTTTAATAAAGTGAGTGAGAGCAAGGGAAATAACTTGAGGCACAATTTTAATGTACTCATAAGGTATTTATTTATAGAATTCTCTTTAGCCTTGGTGTTTTTTGCAGGTGCCCAAGAATGGCAAGCCTACAAATACACTCAAAAAGGCCTAGTACCCACATCTCAAACAACCTTTGAACCCCAAATAAGCAATTACGAACCTTGTCTTTTTAATACTTTACCTAGCTCATGGGATGTACGCCGTGCATTAGTTACTAGTGTCACAGATGAGCCTAGTTGCTTACTATTAATCTGGAGACCTTGGCGCGATTTACCAATTATGCGTTGGTCAAAATACTCTAAAAGCCCAGTGCTTGATTTTCGTGACTCACTAGGTGATAGTGCCCATATTGCAGTGATTCAAGCCAACCTACATAGCTACAAAGAAATCTGGGTTAGTTCAGCTTTACCTATACCAATAAAGGACATTGCTGTAGCAGACATTGATGCCGATGGCAATGAGGAACTTATCGCTCTAGAGACTAGTTACGATAAAGGTCGTACAGGAGAAGCTAGCTACTTTAGTATATGGGATTGGAATGGCTTTGGTTTTATCCTTAGCTGGCGTAGTGAGCAGGGTTCGTTCCAAGGGCTAGCCTTAGCTAAGGATGAGCATCAAATGTATATTTTAGTGCGTTAGGAGTTAAGATAATAGTTATGTATAAGATAAGTTGCTTGCTCCTAATTTTTATTATAAGTTTTGCCCACACTCAAGAAGCTTCCACTAAAGCTCGAGGTTTCGAAACTTTCTATATCCCAACCCCTGTTGATATGCCTGAGAGCTACCAAGGGCACGATTTTGATCTGCCTTTTGATACATCACAACTTATCAACTCAGCAGATTATGATTTAAGTAAGGCACAACTTGCCGCTCTTTCACAAAACGGTTTTGTAGTAGTGCCCAATGGTTGGGATGAGTTTTATCAAGTATATGAAAATGGGCGCTATCGGGAAATGCCTTTATATATTACTACTGACGCTGTTTATCATATATACCATCTTGTTTTTGGGAAGCTTCTGCGTGATCTCGAGCAAGAAAAATTTGCCCCTAACCTAGAAGCACTAATTATTGGTTTAAAACAAGCACTAACCGCTCAGGCTAATGAAATCCTAGCAGAAGAGGCTATGCAAGATACTTTTATGAGTGCACTGGCCTATCTTACTGTGGCAGAAGCGCTTATACAGGGCAAAGAGCCAGATTTAGATTTGTTAGAAGCAGATGTTGCAGGAAATGTGCAAGCAGAGCTAGACCTTATTTATGAGCACAAGTCAATTACCTTCTCACCCCTTTTTGAATATATGACCGCGTACTCACAGTACACAGTGCGTGGACACTACACTAAAGGGGAGACTTTGCCACGGTACTTTCGCACTATGATGTGGCTTGGTCGTACTAACTTTGTGTTGGATGACCCTAAAAATGATCCTGAACACACCAAAACAAAGATTGCCTTATTACTTAGTTACTTACTTTCTACTACACAAATTGATGTGGCAGGGGATTCACAAGCAGCTCATGAGCTGTGGGCCAGTATTTATGATCCTACTGCTTTTTTGGTGGGCAAGTCTGATGATTTAAGCTTTTGGGATTACATGCCACTCATAAAAAGGGTTTGGGGAAATAACCCTAACCCAATTCACTTTGCTGATGAAAACCAATTAGAGTCTTTTCTAGAGCTTGCTAAGGCCCTGCCTGCTCCAGAAATTAACTCACTAGTTATCCTTGAGACAGATGACCAAGAGCAAGTAACTAAGGGCTGGCGGTTTATGGGGCAACGCTTTGTATTAGATAGCTTTATCTTTGAGCATTTGGTACATAGAGAAGTAAAGCAGCGTTTTTTACCTAAGGCCTTAGATGTTTTTGCAGTTTTTGGTAATGAAGAAGCCTATGTGATTCTTGAAGATATGGGTGAAGTGGATTATGAAAACTATAGTGAGAAGCTAGCTTTGCTACGTGAGCAGGTAGGTTTACTTAGCCCAGAAGCATGGACACAAACACTCTATAGTGGTTGGCTTGATTCTTTGCGTGCACTCAGCACTGTTAAGGACAAAAGCTATCCAAATTTTATGCAGCAACCCACTTGGACTCGTAAAACTTTGCATACAGCTTTAGGTAGTTACACTGAACTGAAGCATGACACTGTACTTTACAGTAAACAAATGATGGCAGAGATGGGAGGGCCAGAAGAGTGGTTTACCCCAGCACATTATGTAGAAGCTGACCCACTAGCCTTTACCAAATTACTAGCACTTGTGCGCATGACTTACGCAGGGTTAGAAGCTTTAGACTTGCTTACGGAACTTAACCTTGAGAATTTACTTGAACTCGAGGATGGCGTAAGTTTCCTTTTAGCTATGTCTCTTAAAGAGTTAAAAGGTGAGAAAATCACTTTAGAAGAATATGAACGCCTAGAGTTTATGGGTGGTTGGATGGAATTTCTTACTCTGCGAAGCACAGACACCGAGTCAGGACACTATGGCAATGTAAGCATCAGTGAGCAAAAGGAACAGGCAGCTTTAGTTACAGATGTGGCTACAGGAGGGAGTAATGTATTGCATGAGGCAATAGGACAGGTATTTGAAATTTATGTGATTACTCCTAGTGGAGGTGAAGGGGAGCGTTGGAATGAAGAAGCGCAAAGTGTTGAAGCCTATAAACTCCCTACAGACAAATGGCAACTTGCTAAAGGAGCAGTGTTTTCTTACTATGAATTTGCTCTGGAAAACGAGCGCCTTACTGATGAAGCTTGGCAAGCGTTAATTGAAACGGGTGATTTACCAGATAGGCCTTCATGGACAAATGCCTTTATTGTAGATACAGATGATGATTGGGAAGCAACATTAGCCCAAGAGTTTTCTTTAATAGAGAATGAGCAACTAGAAACTTGGCAATGGCTCCCCACTGACACTAATTTACCTTTGGGTATAGCTGCTTTAAAGCAGCGCCAAGTCAGTAACCTTGATTTAGCAAGAGGTGATGACGCTAAGTATCAAGAAATTGAAGCAAGTGGTCGCATAACAGGCTATCGACAACTTTATGGTTCCAGTGATCCTTGCACCTCGCCCGGGGGTTTACGTGAAATCTTTAGTGAAGTAGTGCTTTTTAAAGATACAGAGCTAGCCCAACAGTACTTATTGGATCAGCATACTGAACGAGCTAATTTAGAATCCACTTTGAATATTAACCCTATAGATCAAGCTGCTTTTCAAGTTTTTGTAGGCGGTGAAGGTGCTCTTAAATATTGGGATAATAATGTTAGTAATTGTGTTGAGAAGGCCGACTTACAAGCTGCGGTAATAGTTAGACAAGTGCGTAATGCAATTATTGGTATAGAAGTGACTAGCTTGGATTCTGTTGATAGGGGAGACCTAGAAGATCTAGCCTTACAATTATCTGAGGAAATTGCGACAAACTTGCAGCCTTAAGAACTGGTCATTTATTTTTTGTTTGTTAAGCTTTGGCTGGGTTCAAGCTAAGGATATACACCTCACTTTTGTAGGTGATATTATGTTAGGGCGTGGAGTTGTCAAATCACTTGCTGGGCGTTGGCAAAAGGCATTTTCTGCTGTAGAAAATAAGCTTGAAGGAGATGTCGTTTTTGGAAATCTAGAATCTCCTTTGACTACTGCTCCTTTTACGGGTGACAGCTATGACTTACGTGCCCCTTTAGAAGCAGTGCAGGCACTAAATGCTTTTACTCTACTATCACTTGCCAATAATCATGCTTTTGACGCAGGTGAGCTTGGTTTACAAGAGAGTATCAAGGTTTTAAGAGAAGCAAGTATAACACCATTTGAAGAGAATGAGTTAGTGCTGCTACCAGTATCTCTAGACACAGTAACTAATGAAACCATCACTCTTGCTTTTGTTGCTTTGGTGGATTGGGGGAATGATTTAGATTTGGAAATTGTGGCTAGGGCTGAAAATCAAGCAGATATAGTGATAGTCAGTATACACTGGGGGGTAGAGTATTTCCCTGTTTCTTCGAGGCAGCGTGAGGTTGCTCGAGCACTTATTGACAAAGGAGCCAATATCATAATAGGACATGGTCCACACATAGTCCAAACAATAGAATGTCTTGATGGGGTTTTAATAGCCTATAGTCTAGGAAACTTTCTTTTTGATCAAACTTTTCCTAAAACTCGGCAAGGGGGAATTTTGAATATCAAAATAACTAAAGAGGGCTTTGATTATAGTTTTCTACCTACTAGAATTCGCTATGGTCAAGTCAGCCCTTCTAGCTTCTCTTTAAAATTAGAATTTTGCCCTAAGGAAAAGTCCTTCTTAGCAAAGTGAAGTTAGGGAGTAAAGTATAGCTTATGCTGTTAAGTTACATTCCCTACTTATCCACCTTGTGCAAATCGCTTACTACAGAGTCTCTAAACCTACTCATCCTTCAAACCCTATAATGTATGACGTTGTGTTTTTACATCCAAACTTAATTACTAGGGAGAATGAAAAATGACTTATAAGTTTATCTTCGTTGTTATCTTGCTTTTTCAAGCTCTAGTTTATGCTGAGGGTAATAATAGCCTTGTTGAAGTTGTGGCTACGTCACCTCAAGGAAAACCGATGATTAAAGTCTCTGTAAACGACCCCGATAAAATAGCATCAGTAAGTCTTTCGAATAAGCATGATCAAATACCATTTGGCTTGGTTGGTAACAACTGTGACGTACAATTAGAAGAGGTTTTTATAATTACAAACTATCCTAAAAAATGGTTTCCTGCAACAATTGAAGTAAAAGATTGTCAAGGTAACATTCAAAAATTCGGCCCCTTCAAAAGACGTGACCTTGCTAAATCACCCTAAGTTAGCATATGTACACAAATTTCTTTGTCAAATTCATGTAGGTAATATTTGGGGATTGGGTGTTACTTTATTCAGTAAATGCCCCGTTTTTAACATGATAAATAATCCTATTTAAAAAAGTTAAATTAGTACAACAAAAATACATTTGCTGTTTTAAAAATCTTACCAAAACAATCATTCTCTAATTCCACTTACGGAAACAGAGAACTGTATGTTGAAATGAATTTCTCTGAAAGTTTATAGTAAGTCTATGCACTGCAAGAAAGGTGGCTATAAATGATGAAAAGATGCAAACTAATGTCTTTTTTCGAAAGTTTTACAATTAGGTGCCTCAAATGAGATTGCCTGAAACGCTTGAACTACAAGGTTATTGGTGGTTACCTGAAAAACCAGAAAATCAGTTGCCCGGAACTCTTTTTATATCAGACTCTGTAGACGTTAAATTAGAAGTACATGGTTTACTTGGAAAGGGAATAGTACCAAAATCAGACCAAGTATCCCGAATCTATGGAATAGGATGACCGGCGATATAAGTTGATTATTTGAGAATCAATTATCATATGGGTAATGAACCCATATAGTGAGCAAGTTGAAAAACATATGCAAAGGTATTATGAATCTTTATCTGAAAAAGATAGACGACGCTATGCTGCTGTAGAAGCGGAGAAGCTAGGTCATGGTGGAATAACATATGTCAGTCAGTTGCTAAAGTGTAGCCCTAATACCATAAAAATAGGATTAGCAGAGCTTGACGATGAGCAAATCTTGTCCCAAACTAGAATTCGCCAAGAAGGTGGAGGACGTAAGTCTGTCATTGAAAATAACCAAGAGCTTGAGTTAGCTTTCTTGCAAATTATTGATCAATATACTGCTGGCTCACCCATGGATCAAAAGATCAAATGGACCTATTTAAACCAGCGTGAATTAACTCAGTTTCTAAAAGAGCAAGGCTTTCAGATAAGTGAAAAACTGGTGGTTCAACTGCTTGAAAAACACAAATTTCGTAAACGTAAGGCAAAGAAAGTGATGAGTGCTAAGGAGTGCATAGATCGTGATGATCAATTCAAGAATATTGCTAAATTAAAAGAAGATTATCAAACTGCTAGACAACCAGTTATTAGCATGGACAGTAAAAAAAAGAGCCTATAGGTGCTTTGTATAGAAACGGTAAAGTGTATAGCCAACAAGCAATAAAAGTTTATGATCATGATTTCTACTCTTTGGCTGAGGCAATAGCTATTCCTCATGGCATTTATGATTTAAGGTATAATCTTGGCTACATAACCATTAATACCAGTCATGACACCAGCGAGTTTGCTTGTGACTGTGTTCGTTTATGGTGGCAAAATCACGCAATTAAACTCTATGCTCACAGCAAAAAATTGCTAATATTGTGTGACTGTGGAGGTAGCAATAATTCTCGACACTACATATTCAAAGAAGCACTACAAAATCTTGCCAATGACCTTGGTTTATCCATACGTATAGCACATTATCCACCCTATAGTTCCAAGTATAATCCTATAGAACATCGTTTATTCCCTCATGTAACTCGTGCTTGCCAAGGAGTTATACTCAGTACTCCGCAATCAAATACGAACAGGTAAGGGGATGGATTTGCGAAGACCTAGACGTTCTTTAACCACTTCCCATAACCATATGGAAAAGGTTTCTAAAGGAAACAATTCACATAACACTACCCTAGGTCCTCTTTGCCTCAAGTGCAAATACACCCATTTTAAATATGTCCATAAATTCAATAACATAAACCCTAAACCCATATAAAATAAACGTACTATCGCTAACTTCGTACAAGTCCTGATTCTCACCTTATTAACCATTCGATAACTTGATTCTATCCCAAAACGTTTACGATACTCCTCGTATACTTGCAATGGTGGCATCTTTAGTTTTCCGGTAACTATGTATGCAAATGTTTGTATCCCCCGCTTTCCATATTTCCCCTTGCTGTACTTACATGCTATATATACCTTAAACTTAACTTCCCCATACTTATCACTGTTACGACTGAACTCTGTTTCATAGCTCTGTTTTGTATTCAACAAATCACGAACTTTCTTGCCTCTTCTTACCAGTGGTACTACACAAGGAAAGTCTAAACTTTGTAGGTGCTTTATCACAGAATTATTATCAAAGCCCCTGTCCAATAGCAAACGCTTGATTCTCAACCCTATATCATCAGCTTCAGCTAACAAGCGCTTCAGTACATCCAATACCTTTTCATCTTTATCCATAAGGGTAATTGCTAAGGTGTAGCGGCGATTCTTCTTGATAACATATAAAGTAGCGTAGCAGTGGAACTTAGTAGTACCCTTTTGAGCTTTACCTCCACGCACAGATTCATCAGCTCTATCACCATAGTAATTGATCTCAGTAATGTCGATTGCACAACGCAAAGGTGTTTTGAAGAGGTTTTTAGGAAGGTTATCTCTCATGGCACCATTGAGCTGTGCTTCTAAATCTCTAGTCTCTTCAGGCAAAGCATCTTTGATGAAATTACGTACAGTATTAGGGGAAGGAGCACCTTTGAGGTCTTTACAGGCTTGTTCTATAGAAATATTTCTAGTAGCAGCAGCTAGTATGACATCAGAAATATCTTGAGTTGAGTAGGAACTACCAGAGGCATCGAAATCAAATTTCTGATCAATAATTTCACTAGCTTGTTGATGAACATCATTTGCTTCTAAGCAAGAGGGTGAGTTAAGATTTACTAGAGTCACAATAGTCTCCTTAAGGAATTCACTATCCTTTAATTTATGACTTTGTTGACTCTTTTTCATGTAGCTACCTCACAGCTATTTTTCCCTTTTTTATGTTATACACTTATTTTGCGGAGTACTGATACTAGATTCCGTGGAAATCCTCAAGATGCTTATATCTAGAACAGAAACTAAAACAGGACTTAAGGTTTTTGTAAATGTCATAGATAAGCACTATAAGAAAGGGCAAAAAGCTGATGAAAATTTCAAACAGGCAATGCCCATTGTTTTTGATGATTTTTTACCATCTTGGAATTACACTGCTGTTCCCCAATAATTTTGAAATGCTCAAGTTATTTCGCCGACGATCCTAACTAAAAAGGGACCCATTACATTAGATGAGTGTTTCTATAAAAATGGTCGAAATTGGTCTTCCTCTGGCATTTCAAAGGATGTTTTAGGTGCTAATCTAGTTCTGGTAGGTACACACCTAGATAGAGAAGAACCACATAAGTTCTCTCAAATATTTTTCTCTTATGAAGGGCTAGATCAGTGGCTCGATATTAGCGGAATATCAATCACTAATGATCTCCAAAATTCGTCAACGACAATTCAATATAAAAAACCTACTGAAAAAGTATACACGTTAAAACAAGGTCTTGAACTATCGATAGTGTTTGAGTCAACATTTCCCTTTCCCTTAGCACCTAAAAATGTTTTTGAAGCAAGAATAACACAAAAATCATTTATCAAACTGGAAACCACAGATCAAATTCAAATGGACTTAAAAGAATTACGTAAATATGTGTCTCGAATCAACAATTTCCTGTGCCTTGCTATCAACCAACCAGTTGCTCTTACAAACCTAGTCATTTACTCATCTGATTCTCTTGAAAAAACTGAGGAAAAGTCGTCATCTACACCAATCCAAATGTACTATGAAAGTCTTCCTCACCCAAACTCACCTCCAAAGATTTACAAGGATAAAATGCTCTTTGAGTATGGGGCTATAGCTAGCACCCTAGACACCATTCTAGCTACTTGGCTGGAAAACTATGAGGAGTTAGAATCAGTTTTTAATTTATACTTTCTTGCTACAACTGATAAAATAACTTATCCTGAAATCAGATTCTTATTTCTTGTCATGGGTCTTGAGAGCTTACATCGCAGAACAAACGATGAACCCCCTATACCAGAAGACGAATATGAAGAAACTAAATCATTATTAATTGAAGCATGTCCTAAAAACCGCAGAGAGTGGCTTACAAAAACATTAGAGTACGCTAACCAATTAACCCTCAGTACAAGAATAAGGAGACTGATTAAACCTTTCAAAAAATACTTTGGCAATAGTGATAAGAGAGAAGATCTAATAGGGGATATTTTTTCCACAAGAAATTACTTGACACATCGTAACGAAAAGCTAAAAGACGAAGCAAAAAGCGGAATGGAACTTTGGAAACTTTGTAAGGAAGTTGAGACACTATTCACGCTTCAATTACTCAGCAGACTAGCATTCTCGGATGAACAGATCGACAAAATAATAATGCCACATCTCTAAAAGAATTTGCCTTCTGATTGTTCCAAAGTTTAATCTTGATAAAATATGTTATCGAGACTAAACCTAAACCAAAATAATGTGTTACCACAAACGTATTCCGAAGGGAAAAAGAAAGGAAGAAATACCGTATGACAACCATCAAAAGAAAATTTGACAGCTACACAATTCATTACATGTCTGCAAACCATGCCACTTTTAGTATTGAGTGCTATGACAAGGGCACATATGTTGGTAGCCTTACCTTTCACAAGGATGGAGCACCTATTCCACCTGATGAGGAAAGACCAGAGAACTTTATACGCCTCCATTATACTGCTAGTCAATTCAATGATGTGATTGGAATATTACGACACGAAAAGCCTCTTTATCTCAGACTAGCACCCTCATATCCTATGGGGCATATTTCAACTTCAGAGCGAGAGCCTGTTGGTGAGGAAGAAACGTAACAACCGCTATACACGATCTGTGAAGAGTTAACTAGGTATTCACACACAAGTAGATTAACTTTATCCGATATAGGATAGAGGATTGATTTAGACAGTCTCAAAAACCTCTGTTTGTGAGATAGTTTTCTGCTCAAACATAGTATAAGCAGGGTAGGGAGTTTTTCTGTCTCGAAACTCGTCTTGAAATCAACATCTCAAAACTAGACACTACTCATGAGTTTTGCAACAATATAGCCATATTAATTGGCTACGCTCGGGTTTCTACCCACAAAAATTAGGATGGCTAAAGAGTTGCGTAAAGATAGCAATAATAGTGTAGCCGATATTTGCGAGACACTGAAAATATCCCGAGCAACTTTCTATCGGTATATGGATGAGGAGTAAAAAGGGGAGTCCACTTTAAAAACAATCCGAGTTTTAGGGTCACTTGTTGACTTTTACTCTCTATAGAGCATATTCTCTTGTTCAGTGATTCAATATATGAATCTCGCTGCTACCCTTTTACCACAACGTTAGACTAAACATCTAAAGCTTGATCTTACCAGCACCCAAAATTTTTCCGCCCACATTTTTACTAGACACCAAAACAACATAGCCGGATGGTGGTGTATCACTATTTATGGATGAAGATATTGGCGAAGAACCATTCCAATTTTGAGCAATTTTTTTCATGCTCAGGACGGGGTTAGAATAGTGTATCGTTCTGCCACGATTCTCACCTGAAGGAACAAATTGTGTGTGTTTATCACCGTATGCAATTAAAGTTACAATATTGTCTGAATCCCATTGGGTATTATCATTTAAGGCAGCTACAGTGACTTCCTCGTCTTTGAGTTCTAGTTTTAATGACATAACGGCGTTTGTATCATGTGACAGATAATCAACAATTTTTCCACGTTTTGAACCAATAAAGCTTTTTTCTCCGTTAATCATAAGCTCGGGAGTGAAAACGAGTCCATTTCTGTTCTGGATGTAGCTGTATTGTCTCTGCTTATCCGTGCAGAAATCTTGTGAGAGCGTATCTTGCCAATTTAAATGATTCCAGTATGTGACATTACAACTTAGCGCGATAATATTCTCATTTTTATCGAGTTCTTCTAAAAAAGCATCTGCTGCTGGACATGAGGAGCAACTTTGGGATGTAAAAAGCTCTAAAACATGATACCCGTCAGGCTCGGAAAGCTGTGCATCGGATGTAGAGTAACTCTGGTTGGGAATGACACTTATAGCCACAATCAAAATTCCGATGATAATTATATATTTGAACATACCTTGACCTTTCTGTAAGACAAACTTCACAAGCTTTTTTCTATAACTTATATTTGGAAAAAGAGCTGAAAAACGTTACAAGAAACAGCAATTTTTAAGAATATCAGCTTATAGTGACTTAACACAATTCCCATAATATAAGATTTTGGGAGTTTTTAGATGATTCAAGAGCTTGAACTAAAATTTCAACTCCTATGGAGACGCCATTAAATAACTACAAGGTGCTAGAGTATCCGTTCAAAGCGATGTTTATGGCAATCAGACTTATGCTGTTTTACAAAGAATGGCAGGTTGCGCCAAACTAAGACAAATTATACTCTCTATTCATGCTCAAGATTAGCTCCAGCACGTAACTTCTGAAATGCTACCAATTTAATAAGCCTTGAGAAAAAGTTGTCTCTAATTATGTTTCGCATCGAAAGCATACTCTTTTAGGCTATCTGGTGGTTATTCTTCGTGACAATGCGCTGTAATATTAATAAGCGCACCTATTTTCAATTTGTGCTACATTTTCTTTTGGATATCATGGTATTTACTTACGACATAAGATTTATTATTTGGGGATTTTGGGTCCTATTTTTTCAGTGAAGCAATCTGTTAGAATCAGGAGTGTTGGAAAGTATTTCCCAAATTGTATTTAAACCTTTATTTTTACTTGTTCCCAAACTCTGTTTGGCAACACCTAGGAATACCTAGCAACTTTTTCTTATCATTATTATCAGAATTCTGTTTTATTTTATTTACTGCCTCAAAGGCTTCTCTTTCTAACTCTACCTGTTTTGCTAAGCCAGATAGCGTTGCTATCAGTGGATTATTTCTATAGAAAGGTTCTTAGCAAAATTGGAGAAAAGCACTTTCAAGGGACCATCTGTTTTGAAAACGAGTTATTTTATCACAAATTTATTTACTGAAAATTTTAGTTAGGAGTAAACTCTTGCAATCTGAATCTTTTTCGACTTTCCTAGAAACATTTAAGGCTAAATTACATTGTGCATTCTATCGTTTGGGCAATGTTGATCAGTTTAGCCTCGAGCGAGGAATACCATCACCTGTAATGCAAGAAATTATGTCTTGTAATCCTTTAGCTGTAGGCATTCCAAAGGAATATGGTGGACGTGGTGGACACATTGATGAAAACTTGGCTCTAGTGGCAGCAGCTTCTTACGAGTCATTAGCTCTTTCTCTCACTTTTGGTATCAACTGGGCACTATTTTTACAGCCTGTTGCTAAATATGGACATAAAGAAATTAAACCTTTTATTTTTAAGCGTTTTCTAGAAGATAAAAGCATGGGCGGACTTATGATAACCGAGCCTGAGCACGGTACTAGCGCACTTAGCATGCAAACTTCTTTTGTTGAAAATGGCAAGTACTATAATGTTCAAGGCATCAAGCACTGGGGTGGCCTCACTGGCTGGGCAGACTTTTGGCTAGTTGCTGCCCGTCAGCAAGGCGATGATGGCAAGTTAAAACGTGATGTAAATTTTTTCGTTTGCGATGCTAGTAAAACAGATCAAAAAATTATAGTTGAAGAGGTATATGACAATTTGGGACTTTATCTAATTCCATACGGTCTTAACAAAATTGATATAAAAGTCCCTAAAGTTCAAAAACTTGAGCCCCAAAGTACAGGCATTAAAATGATGCTTGACACATTGTACCGCAGTAGAATGCAGTTTCCGGGCATGGCTGTGGGATTTATAAAACGCATGCTTGATGAAGCTTTAAAAAGCAGCAAAGGACGTTTTGTTAGTGGTAAAAATTTACTTAATTTTGATCAAGTGCAACAACGTTTAGCATATTTACAAGCAGCCTTCACAATTTGTTCTGCTATGTGTGCTTACACTAGTAAGCATGCAAACATCAAAAACGATTTGTCACTCAAGATGATTGAAGCCAATGCTATTAAAAGTGTTGTGACAGACTTAATGCAAAAAGTTTCCCAGTCAGCACTTCAATTGTTGGGAGCAAAAGGTTATCGGCTTAGTCACATTGTAGGACGCGCCACTATGGATAGCCGTCCCTTTCAAATTTTTGAAGGATCAAACGATGTTCTTTATATACAAACTGCTGAATCTATACTTAAGTTAATGAAGCAGTCAAAAGAGAAAAATCTATTTCAATTCTTAAAAAACTATTCCTTGACAGCACAAGCAGCAGAAAAGTTCAGAGAGACATTAAATTTTAGTATTGATCTGCAACTACCCCAACGAAAGTTGACTGAGTTAGGAAGGGTTCTAGGGAGGGTTATTTGTATGGAGATGGTTTTCGATCTTAAGAAGCTACGTTTTCGAAAAGATTTAATCACTGACGCTCTAATTATGCTCGAGCAAGAAATAACAAATCTTGTTGGCACTTACAGATTCGCAAACACTACAAAAGTGATAGTTGACTATGAAGAAAATAGTTCTTGGATGAATTGGGGTGAGTAAGGGGGTAAAGGTCTTTGTGAATACCCTTTACTACGCTCGAGGGCAAGCATTTGGAGTAATTAGCGCCTATAGGTTTAGAATTTAGTAGTTAGTAGATAGCATAATAAAGCCCTGCTAATTTCTAACTACTACCTACTAGTTGGAATTCCAAACAAAGACCCTTCCCTTTGGTCCCTTCGCTTTGCTCTAGGGTAGGCGAGGATAAACTCACAATTATTTATGCTTAGGTGCTTTTTAAGATAGCATAAGTTTGTTTTCTCGAGCATAAAGCGCTACTTGCAACCTATCTTTAAGATTCAGCTTAGACAAAATGCTAGTCATATGGGTCTTTACCGTCTTTTCGCTAATGCCTAATTTATTAGCAATAGCTTTATTACTTAAGCCTTGAGCAACCTGAGCTAAGACTTCTTTCTCACGCGGTGTTAAATCTTTTAAGGGATTATTCTGGGGAGTAACTAAAATTTTTATAGCTTCAGGGTCAAGGGAAATTTCACCACGCAGTGCTGCTAAAATTCCATCTCTTAGGGCAGTGGGTCCAGAGTGTTTGACTAAAAAGCCTGTTGCGCCTAGTTGCATTGCTTCACGTAAAGACTCTTCATCAAGAAAACTAGTTAGTACCACTATTTTAACAGTAGAGCTTAGAGAGCGGAGCTTAGGTATTAGTTTAAGGCCAGAATAATCTGGTAATTGCAAATCGAGTAAGACAAGCTCTGGTTGGGTGGCTTTAACTACCTCTAGGCCTTCATCAGCTGTACCAGCTTCGCCTACTACTTCTAATTGATCTGAAAGGCTTAGAAAGGTTTTTAAACCCTCACGTACAATAGGATGATCATCAATAATAACTATGTTTCCCATGGTACTTCTACTTCTACTTTTAGTCCGCCACCTTGACGTGGTAATAGGTGTAAGTTTCCCTTTATGCTTTTAGCCCTTTGTGACATACTTTTTAAACCTATACCTGCAACATAGTTTTTTTCTAACCCTTTGCCATTGTCTTCGAGCCTAAGGATTAGTTTTTCTTTTTTTTGCTCGAGCACTATCCACATTTGCGAGGCTCGAGCATGTTTTAAAGTATTATGAATAGCCTCTTGAGCTATACGATAAAGTACTTTGGCTATATCATCGGATACCGCTATTTTTTCTAAAGACAAGTCTGTTTTGAGAGTAGTACTACTACGTTTTGCTAGGCGCGATAGTGCACTCTGAAGTCCTTTAGAGAGATCTGCTGGACGCAACACTTCTATAAGCCCTTTTAGCTCATTAAGAGCAGCACCCACTAACTCTGAAGCTTTATTGAGATTCTTATAGCGTTGTTCTTCGTCTTGGCTTTCTTTAACAATATTAAGAGATAAGTCAGTGGCAAAGAGAAGTTGTGTTACAGAGTCGTGCATTTCAGTAGCCAAGCGCTGACGCTCTTCAAGTGTAGCCAAGTAGCTTGCCTCTTGAGTATGAAGTTCTTGTAGACGTGAACGTTCAAAGGCTGTACCTAATTGCTTACCTACAGTAGTTAAAAATTGTAATATTTCTTCATTAAATGTATTTTGTCCGGGTGCAGCCAGATTTAAAATGCCTACAGGACCACTCTGACCTAATAAAGGCATACTGGCATGAATTTCCAAACCTGCTTTATCACCTCGAGCACTTTCAAGACGAGAGCAATGCACAATATTTACACCTTTATCAAGCCTTTTATTCTTAAAGAGCCATTGGCAATCACATCTTCCCTCGCTTAGTGGTCTAGCTTTATCACAGTTTAAGGCTGGTGGTAAGCCTGCTGTGGTTACCAGATGAAAACCTGCTTGGTGACTATCACCTTCAGTAAGCCGTGTTAGAAACACCCAACCTGTTGTAAGACCGGTAAGTTCTATTAACTTTTCAAGGGCTCGCCCAATAGCTTTTTCAAAATTTATTTCTTGGTTAAGAATGTCACCAATAGCGTTTAGTGTCGAAAGTTCTTTTATGTGTTGCTCGAGTTTAGCTTGGGGGTTATCCATTTGGCTGCTCATAAGAGATTGATCAGTAAAAGCTTACTCTAAACTGTTGATTTACTCAAAAATATCGGAAAATTTTAATTTTAAGGAGGGGGTATTACATTGATATATTGACATATATCAATGTAATAGAATAAGATGAAATTATGAATGATCTTGTTCCCAAGTTTAAGGCACTGGGTGACCCTGTCAGGTTGGCAATCATTCATTTTCTTAAAGCACCTAGTAAAGCCTGTTGCATCAATGATGATGGTGTTTGTGCCTGTGATGTTGAAAGCTTCTTAGGGCTTACACAACCAACAGTGAGTCATCATATGAAGATTCTGGTGCAAGCAGGTTTGGTCACAACTAGAAAGCGTAGTCGTTTTATATATTACGAACTCAATCAAGATAGTTTTCAGGCAATAATGGCAGCTTTTGCTCAGTGTTGTGCACCAAATAATAACCCTATGACCTTAGTCGACGAAGGAATCTCTGATGAAGGAGGTGAACCATGATTCTATTCGCTGTTAATAACTCTTGTGACTGCGATGACCCAGACTGCTCCTGCGGTGGCGGTTGTTGCTAAGTATCTTTTTGAGGGCTTGGGTGATACCAAGCCCTCTTTTTTATTAAGATGTCATTTCACAGCGTGGTGAAGTGTTGTATTCCTCATATGTCATGCTGAGTGAAATTGAATTTCGCGAAGCATCTCACAGCGTGGTGAAGTGTTTTGTTACTTTTGGGGAAAATTTTTTCTGGCGCACTATAGGTGCTCGAGAGTCAGCTTTAAAAAGCTTTTTCAATATCATATAATAGTAGTATGAAACGCTACAAGCTTATAGAAGGGATAATCATTCGCCGCAAGGCCATGACTAATGGCGATGTGGTGGTGACACTTCTAAGTCCAGACAGTAAATTCTATGGTGTAGCTGTTAAGGGTAAGCTCTTGGGTGGCAACATTGGGAAGCTTAGCCTTTTCCATGATGTTAATTTACAATATTACAAAAGGTCTGAAGAAAGTCTTATGTTTATTACCCAAGTGGAGTTAAATGGTGCACTGCCTAGACTGGTTAAGCCAGAGATTTATCCCTATGCACATATTTTAGCTGAGCTTACAGATAAACTTACCCCAGACACTCATTCTGGTGAAAGTTATGAATATTTAACTAGTAGCTTGCGTGGTTTAGATCAACATGCCGATCCTGAAAAAGTTGCTATTATTTTTAGCTGGAAACTCTTGGGACAAGCAGGCTTAGCCCCGCGTTTAAATCGTTGTACCTGTTGCGGTAAAAAGCTTGTTGAGAAAGATTTTTATAGTACTTTTGATGTAAGTGCTGGTGGTTTAAGTTGCCAAGAATGTGATAGAGGTATAAAGCTATCTGCTCAAACCATAAATGAATTAATAGCCCTGCAACAAAAAACTGTGCGCCAAGTGCTCGAGTTAGATTTCACTGAGAGAAATAAACATTGGTTATTACTGAAGCGTTATATTGCTTATCATGTAGGAGAAGTGAAAAGCTTAAGTAATCTAATTCTAGCGGACTTTACACCCAGTAGTTAATGGTAAGGCATTTACTTCCCTTCTAACCTAAGCTCTCTACGCATAGCACCGGGATTTTGTTTGAAACGACGTTTAAAAGCACGATTAAAAGCTGCTTCTGAAATGTAGCCTACCTGCTCAGAAATATGAGCTAAAGGTAAAGGAGTATTTTTTAGGAGAGCTCGAGCTTTTTGCATACGCTGTTCAGTAATGTATTGCATAGGTGGCATATTTAAAAGCTCTTTAAAACGTTTGGCAAAAGCTGCTCGAGACATACCAATTTGTTGTGCTAGTTTTACCAAGGTCCAATTAGCCTCGGGTTTCTCATGAATAATTTCTAGAGCTTTATTTATCTTCCTATCACTTAAAGCTGCACAGTTTGGCAGTGCATGGGGAGATCGTAATGTTGGTGCTCATGGTACATCAGGTATTTTCCCAGTTGGGGCAGCTTCCCCTCCACATATCCATACCTATGATTATCATGGAATAGTCCTTTCCGGAACTCTTACTAATCCATTTGGGACGGAAACCAATTCACCAAAGCTTGGCTCGGGATCCCATTGGTATGTTCCTGCAGGAGAGGAACATGTTACAGCTTGTGTATCTGAAGAACCTTGCACCTTTTATTTTCATGCAAACAATGCCTTTGATTTCACACCAATTGACCAGCCTACAAAGGAGCGCTCTACTCAAGCAGTTATTGAGCCATTACAAAACATTCAATTTAAGGAGATAGCTCCATTTGTAAGTATGGCAACAGTTTGGGGAAATCGCGAAATGGGTGCCCATGGTACACTTGGTGCATTTAAGCCCAATTCATCATCACCACCTCACATTCACAATGAGGGGTATTATGGCGTGGTGATTTCTGGTGAAATGGCTAACACCTTTCCCGGGGAAGGTAACCCTCCAGTTCTTACAAGAGGGTCATATTGGTATGTTCCTGCTGGGGAAAAGCACATCACTAGCTGCATTTCATCAGAGACTTGCTATTTTTATTTCCATTCAGAAGGAGCTTTTGATTTTGTTGAAGTTGATTCCTTGTAAGCAAGAGTGTAAAATCAAGTAATCTAGTGTGCTCAAGTTTGAAAGAGAGGAGAACAATGTTCTTGTATATGAATATGATGAAGATTTGAACTGGGCTCTTATTACGACGCTAGCTTTAAGCTTGGCCTGTACAGTTCACATAGGCTTGGCTGTTGATACCCAGCAGCAAAGTGTACAAGCAGATTTCCAAGAAGTTCAGTTAGAAACCAGTAACTCTGATGAAATTATTGTTGAGCAGGCTAGTAAAGTAATGGGAACAGAAGTTATTGACGGTCAGTATACGGGTGGGGGGATAAAAATAAAGAATGGTTTATACAGTTCTTGTAGTGCTCGTGCTGGATGTGATTATTATGGAGGTGTTAACAGAGATGCCTTAAAATCTGAAGCTGAAGTAACTTTAAAGATTATCGATGATAAAACCCCTCGTTACGACGATAGTTTTAAGCCAATTGGCTATAAAACTCAAGCTGAGATACCTATGTCGGCTGTTAATTTAGAGAGTGATGATTATTCTGTAGTTATCTTTGCCCCAAGTTTTCCAGGGGAAGATGAACGATTACTAGCAAATGCCTTGTCTGAAGTAGTTATTACTTTTGGTAACGGTGTTAGCTATATTGACTTGAGGGCTCATCTTTTAGGGAGACCTGTTCTAATACATGCAGCAGACATACGACTTGCTAGGAATTTTACTGAGGCACCTTTATCTGGGATCTTAAAAATTTCTGTATTACCTGTTGATACCTCAGATTTTATAATTCCCGGACCTACGGGATCCTTAGAACAGTTAGAACAAGGGTTCCTTGCCCTACAGTCACATTCAGAGTTGACCATTGGAAAGAATGAACCAACAACAGATCAACGTTATGACGGTAATTTAGGTATTTTTAAAGTTCCTAGTGAAACTGTAGCGTTTTTCTATTTGATCTGGTACAAGTATCGGCAAAACCCCTGATTTGAACAATTTTAGAAAAAATTTGAGTAATTCTCTCCTATACTGAAACCACCCTTATAATTGTTCTATAAGGGGTTTGTTGGTGTTTTCATTGAATTTCCTAAAACGCAAATATTCTCATTTTTATGCCTATAAGAATGTCCTTGGATTTATCGTGGGGAGCAGCTTTTCGTAAAACCTACCCTTGGTTTATGTTGTGCTGGTAATAACTAAAAACATCGTTTAGCATTGACGCTACATTAGAATTTTTTCTAATAAAAATCCCCCTTCTGAAAATATTCCTCTTTTTTAATCGTCTTAATCAATAAATCTACAGAATTACTTCTTATTGTCCCGATAAGCTAATCTGAGTTATCCTTTTTCCTTATGGCAAGTTATTCCTTGGATTTGCGACAACGCATTGTTCAATCTTACCTAGATGGCGAAGGTTCTATACGTGAAATAGCACAACGTTTTTTGGTTAGCCCAACCACTGTTCATCAGTACCTTAAGCTTTACCAACAACAGGGTAATTTGCTCCCTAAAGAGTATGTTGCTGGTCGTAAACCTGCTGTAGCCGCTAAGCAATTGTTACTAGTAAAAACTTTGCTACAAAACAAAGCAGACATGACTTTAATTGAATTCTGTACAGCCTTTGAAAAAAAGACTAAAACCAAAGTTAGCACTGCTAGTATGTGGAGGGCAATCAAAAAGATTGGTCTGACCTATAAAAAAAGACTTTACGTGCCAAAGAGCAAGATCGAGAAGACATTGTAGTCAAACGCAAAGCATTTTTACGTTTGCAGAAAGCAATTAAAGCAAATAGGCTTGTATTTATTGATGAAACAGGTCTGTATCTAAACATGACTAGAATTTATGCTCGCTCAAAGAGAGGGGAAAGGGCATATAGTTCTGTACCAAGCAAGAAGCATAAGTTTGCAAATTTGATAGGAGCAATTACTCTAGAGGGGGTAATTGCTAATTTCTGTGTGGATGGAGGTATAACAGGAAAAGTGTTTACAGTATTTCTAGAAGAAGTATTATGTCCAGTATTGAAAGTAGGGCAAATAGTTTTGATGGATAATTCACCAGCACATATTGTAAAAAAGGTACGTGAGTTAATAGAAGGCAGAGGCGCTAAACTGATCTACTTGCCACCATATAGCCCTGAGTTCAATCCTATAGAGCATTGTTGGTCAAAGGTAAAGTCCCATCTACGTACATTAGAGGCTTGGGACAAAAAGAAGTTTAATTCTTCAGTTAAGAAAGCTCTGGAAACAGTTAATGCCAATGATGCTCAAGCTTGGTTCAGGCACTGTGGTTATTCAAATCACCCACCTATGGAAGGATGTTACAATAAATATTTATTCAAATATTCACAACTTTAATTTCTTATAAATGCAAAAGTATGTTTTCATTTTAGATAAATCACCAGTAAGAAACATTTTTACTGTTTGTAAGACTTTAATATGATTTTATGAGAGATCGAAAATCCCGTTTCATAAGAGCATTTACTGTATTTGTATCAGGTCAAAAAGAAAAATGCTATGATCCGCTCTCATCGTGCAGTAGTGATGTAGAAGGTTCACCAAGTGGTAGTAGTAACTTAGCAATATCAGAGGGTAAAACCCCTCTGGTTTTGTTACATGGCTGACAAGAAACTAGGCACTATAGTTTTCCTAAAGCTTTTTGGAAAGTTGTTACCCTTGGGAGCAGGATTTACTTGTTTCCAGACCCTGCTTAAGAGCGCAATACCCTAGGCTGCATCCTGTAAACCCTCTGAGAAAATAACCCAAACCATCTCAGGTTATGTAAGTCTTTGCCAGTCAGGGTTTTATTCATAAAATTGAGGAATAAAAAAGAAGCTAATTCTCCAAATAAAACTCAAAACCATAATTAGGAAAAGGGATGTAGGCTCTTTTGGTTTAGGGACCATAAGGAATTATGAAGAAACAAATAAGATTTCTCATGATTGACACATGAAGATTATGTTACTTTTTAATTAGATTGCATTACTCAATAAAAACATTAAAAATATTAAGGGATCTAAACATTAGGAGGTTTATGGGTAAGATTAGAAACAGCACCTAATCAAATTTCCATAGGTATATTTCTATATCTTGGTAACTCGCTTTCATTAGTTACTGCCAAAGTAGTACTGCTCTGGGGATGTGCCTTTATGGTTGCTTCTACAAATAAAAGGTACTTTTGAGCGTACCAAGGTTATTTTCTTTAAGAAGGTAAGGGCATCTATTTGTTCAAGTAAGGAAGGACTTAGATGTTATATTTTAATCAATACCTATGACATTCTCAATCACAAAACAGAAGCGCTTTATGGAAAGTTAAACTTATTTGAAAACTGAGGTATTAGGAGCCCAGTTCTATAAAAAGGCAACTCCAAAACAATTCACTTTGCTATTTATGAATCATGAATAGCTCCCAAATTGGGAACATTGTTCAGGAGTTGTCGAATTAAAATAGGATCAAGGTTTCTGGGAAATAGTTTTAATATTTCAAGTACGTACCTGAACGACCTAAAGTGTGCTTTAAGATCCAAAACACTCCAATTAGGATGCTGAGACCTTAGTTTTTTTAACAGCACTTTTGAGAATAGCACCATAAACATTGCTAGGTTTGCTGCATTGTTTATCTGCTGTTCCTTTATGTTCATAAAATCTTCTAATCCCCAATATTGCTTAGCGTCTCTGAAGGTAAATTCTATTTGGAAACGTAAACTGTAGTAGTCTATTAATTTTTCGTATGATATGTTCAGATCACTGCTGAATAAGATTACATGCTTACTTTCTCCTGTTACTATACTGGTTTTAACTATTACTACTACATTCAAAGACTGTCCAAATTCCTTGTGTAACATTGTCATTTGATAGATATCTGTACGAATCTTCTTTTTTAGATCTACTGTGCTACTCTCAAGATATTCCTTAGGTATCTTCTTGTAATCTATCTTTTCTCCATATTTGCGTTTCCTTCCTCGTTTATTTTGCTTCCCTTCATAGAGAAAGTACAATGCTGAGTCAACTCTTAATTTGCTAATTAAGAACAGTCCACACATTCTTGCCATTTGTAAGCTGTTGTTATCGCCAAAGGCCCCATCTAGTAATAAATACTGAATACCCATTCTTAGTAAGAATATGTTCAGAACTAGCATTATCATCGTTTTTATAAATACTAGATGTACTGGTAGTTTCACATTGACTTTGTCTTTATTTTTGCTACCTTTTGGACGTCCTGCCTTCTTTTTATTTTTCTGCTTTTGTTGTTTATGATTATTGCTTTTGCTCTTTTTTGCCTTACCCTTACTGTTATCTTGTGATTTATCTTGTGTTTCTCTTTTAGCTTCTTCCTGCCCCGTATTGTTCTTGTCTTGAGACTCCTTTTGCTCTGGTTCATTGCCTTCTTCTTGATCAGTACGTACAATTTGCTTATTAAGTATTGGGTAAGCAGTGCGGTCTTTAACACTAACCAGTGATAAACTAAAGAAGCAAATACTCCTCACTACACGATTAAAAAGAGAACTGAAGAATCTATCAATTCCAAAAGTCTCTTTACCTGATTTAGTAATTACTACTTCATCACCTGCTAGTAAGTAGGTATCATCAGGGTCATAAACATGGTTACGAAATAAGTACCAGTTGAGGTATAGCCAGCAAATATTGGTGCTAAAGAAACGTTGTACCGTACGATAACTACCACTAAGACCAAAAGTCCATCGAGAGATACCAAGCATCGTGACACGACCAGTCATAGATAGCATTGCTAAAACAATTGTTGTTAGCTGATTTAGGGTTGTTTTATCAAGAGCTGGGCTAAGGCATTGTAAAATATATTGTATTTCTTGCATGGGTACTATACTTTATGTATGGTGCCCTCGTTTCAACTATTTAGCAATTGTGTCGTACTGAATCAGTTTTTTGAAATGTGTTAGCGTGAGTTGGTAATATGACTCACTTTGGCGTGGGTATTAATTTTAATAGGACTTTATATTTTTTAGTTATTTTTACAGCAGTTATTTTTGCTTCTGTTGCTTGCTTTCGCAGTAAATCTGAGCCACCAGTTCCTGTTCTTACCACCAATCCAGTCGAACTAAAATCACAAAACCCTTTGTACACTGCAAACACAGGTACAGGATTTCTATTTGCTGAAGTTGGCAAAGTAGCCATAGATCAGGCTACTGCTGATGAATGGTACACTATTAACCTTTTAGGTAATTATGCTAAACCTGTAGTTATTGCCCAACCACCTTCCTTTAACGATGGAGAAGCTACTGCAGTAAGGTTGCGTAATGTAAACACAAACAGCTTTGAACTAAAACTAGCAGAATGGGCAGATGGTCAACACTTAACAGAAGAGCTAAGCTACCTAGTAATAGAAGCAGGTAGTCACCAACTTGAAAGTGGCGTAAAGATTGAAGCAGGTTTACTAGAAGCTAGTCACCAATTCGGTCCTGTAAGCTTTTCCCATAGCTATACAGATACTCCTATAGTACTTAGTCAACCACAAAGCTCTAATAACCCTTTAGTAACTATTACTAGACAAAAGGATGTAAATGTAGCAGGCGGTTTTGAGGTGCGCTTACAACGAGATGACAATACAGAAGGCACAGATGCTACTGAAACAGTAGGCTACATAGTCGTAGAACAAGGTAATAATGAATTAGGTGATACAAGCTATGTAGCAGGCTTAACAGATAATGTACTGACAAACACTTGGCACAGCCTTACTTTTCCCCAAAGTCTTGTTCCTCCTGAAGAGCTTAGTACACAAGCAATAACACCAATAGTGGATAGTGTTATATTTTTAGCTGGCGTACAAACCTATGATGACAATAAGGGGAACCAGACAACTGCTTTGCGTTACCGAAACTTAGACACAGAAGGAGTAGAGGTGCTAATTCAGCCGCCAGATAGCAGCAACCACAACCCACATGATGAGGTAATAGGTTATGTTGCATTTGGTAGTAATTTAGATATACCTACTACAGGGGCTTGGTCACAAGAGACTAGAGGCAATGGCAGTGGTAGTGCTGTTTATGATCCCAACACCAATACTGTTGATTTAACAGTACAGGGAACAGGGGAGGGTGTAACTAGCCAGTACATTTACCAAAGCCACGATGGTGATTTTATTGCCCAAGCTTGTGTACAAAGTTTAACTAGCTATGATCCAGAAATTGATACTTCTGATCCAGAGGCTGGTTCAGGGCTCTTGTTAGAAGATAGCAGTGACCCTTTGATATATGTTTCGGTAAAACTAACTAGTAATGGAACGGAGGTGGAATATGTAGATAATGATACAGGAACAGTACAGACGGTACCGGGGCAGCAGAACAGCACCCCAGTGTGCTACAAAATCGAAAGAAAGGAAGACAGTGTTCTTGTATATGAATCTGATGATGGTTTGAATTGGGTTTTATAGCGTTTTTCTATTTGATCTGGTACAAGTATCGGCAAAACCCCTGATTTGAACAATTTTAGAAAAAATTTGAGTAATTCTCTCCTATACTGAAACCACCCTTATAATTGTTCTATAAGGGGTTTGTTGGTGTTTTCATTGAATTTCCTAAAACGCAAATATTCTCATTTTTATGCCTATAAGAATGTCCTTGGATTTATCGTGGGGAGCAGCTTTTCGTAAAACCTACCCTTGGTTTATGTTGTGCTGGTAATAACTAAAAACATCGTTTAGCATTGACGCTACATTAGAATTTTTTCTAATAAAAATCCCCCTTCTGAAAATATTCCTCTTTTTTAATCGTCTTAATCAATAAATCTACAGAATTACTTCTTATTGTCCCGATAAGCTAATCTGAGTTATCCTTTTTCCTTATGGCAAGTTATTCCTTGGATTTGCGACAACGCATTGTTCAATCTTACCTAGATGGCGAAGGTTCTATACGTGAAATAGCACAACGTTTTTTGGTTAGCCCAACCACTGTTCATCAGTACCTTAAGCTTTACCAACAACAGGGTAATTTGCTCCCTAAAGAGTATGTTGCTGGTCGTAAACCTGCTGTAGCCGCTAAGCAATTGTTACTAGTAAAAACTTTGCTACAAAACAAAGCAGACATGACTTTAATTGAATTCTGTACAGCCTTTGAAAAAAAGACTAAAACCAAAGTTAGCACTGCTAGTATGTGGAGGGCAATCAAAAAGATTGGTCTGACCTATAAAAAAAGACTTTACGTGCCAAAGAGCAAGATCGAGAAGACATTGTAGTCAAACGCAAAGCATTTTTACGTTTGCAGAAAGCAATTAAAGCAAATAGGCTTGTATTTATTGATGAAACAGGTCTGTATCTAAACATGACTAGAATTTATGCTCGCTCAAAGAGAGGGGAAAGGGCATATAGTTCTGTACCAAGCAAGAAGCATAAGTTTGCAAATTTGATAGGAGCAATTACTCTAGAGGGGGTAATTGCTAATTTCTGTGTGGATGGAGGTATAACAGGAAAAGTGTTTACAGTATTTCTAGAAGAAGTATTATGTCCAGTATTGAAAGTAGGGCAAATAGTTTTGATGGATAATTCACCAGCACATATTGTAAAAAAGGTACGTGAGTTAATAGAAGGCAGAGGCGCTAAACTGATCTACTTGCCACCATATAGCCCTGAGTTCAATCCTATAGAGCATTGTTGGTCAAAGGTAAAGTCCCATCTACGTACATTAGAGGCTTGGGACAAAAAGAAGTTTAATTCTTCAGTTAAGAAAGCTCTGGAAACAGTTAATGCCAATGATGCTCAAGCTTGGTTCAGGCACTGTGGTTATTCAAATCACCCACCTATGGAAGGATGTTACAATAAATATTTATTCAAATATTCACAACTTTAATTTCTTATAAATGCAAAAGTATGTTTTCATTTTAGATAAATCACCAGTAAGAAACATTTTTACTGTTTGTAAGACTTTAATATGATTTTATGAGAGATCGAAAATCCCGTTTCATAAGAGCATTTACTGTATTTGTATCAGGTCAAAAAGAAAAATGCTATAATTACTACTATAGCTTTAAGTTTAGTTGATCCTGTTAATGTTGGTTTGGTTGCTTGTGCTTCTGAGGAAGTGCAGGCTGTTGTTGATGATGTTGTGGTGGAGGCGCAAGGTCCACCCGATGGTATACAAGCAGCTTTTACTACTACTCCTACTAGCGGGAGAGTGTCCTTGACAGTACAGTTTGATGCTAGCACTTCAGAGGGAGATAATCTAATTTATACGTGGGATTTTGGTAATGGAGAAACGGCTACAGGACAACAGATTAGTTATACCTTTACTGAGGCTGAGCACTACAATGTTACCTTGACTGTTGAGAATGATGATGGTCAGGATACTGCTAGTCAAGTAGTGGTAGCCTTTTCTGAGGATGCAATGATTCAGATAGAGGGTGACCCTAATGATCCTGCCTTACAAGCTTTACCAGTCTTTTTTAATGATCATGACTTGGATTTGGAAAAAGACTTCATAATTATAGATGGTTACTACTTCCCAATAAGATTAATTCTTGTCACATTTATGCCGAGTGTAACCATTGGTGAAGCAAATATGCTAATAGCTGATCTGCAAGGAGAAATTGTAGGTGCTGACCCTGGACATCCTGATGCTGAGCAATATCAGCTTGGCGGATTAACAGTATATTTGCGTGTACCTGAACAGAGCCTTGAGGAGCTTGAAGAGTTCATTTCTGGATTAAATCTTTTACCAAGGGTTTGGAACGCTGTTCCAGTGTTTCTTGATGGTCCTTCAAGCGCTGTTCCAAATCCCACCTCTGAAAATGCTTGGGATGTACCAGAGCAAGGTGGTAACTGGGGAACTGAAATTTCGAGAGTTCCTACAATGTGGAACCTTAACGCTTTAGCTTACAATGAAGGAGTAACTACCTTTACCGTGGCTGCTGAGAAAGGTTTTGAGATTGCTTTACACCCAGATCTGGGTGGGGTCATCAATTTGACCCCACCCAATGCTATTATGTTTGGTTTTAGCCAGCGTGATAAAGATCACGGTAATCAGGTTTTGGGAATTATGGGTGCAAAATACGGAAATGAAGTTGGTGTAGCTGGTATAAATCCATTTTCCTCTGTAGCCTTTATGCCTCAAAGTATCACGGGTGTTAGAGAACGTTTCATTGAAGCAACAGAAATGGATTCTCAACTCATTAGAGTAATAAATTACAGTAATGGTGTAAGACCAGCTTTTTATTCATATGTAGATGGTTGGGGGCAAGATTTTCTTAGAATGATGCAAGCATTGTGGGGGGTAAACCTAAGTTCAAATCCTACAGATTGGCCAACCTACACCTATGATGCTAATGGGATATTAGAACAAAGAGTGATTAATTTTCGCCCTCCCTTATATGTTCCTGCTGCAGGTAATGATAATGGGGCTTTAGCCTCAGCTAGAAGTCTAGTAGCAAATGCTGCTTTAGTTCAAATTCCTAAATACACTGCGCAAACAGGGATAGATATTGAGAATAATATAATAGTTGTCGAAAATATTAATATGAACAAGGAACTATACGTTGGCTATGAACTATTTGGTGTTTTTATTTTTGATGGTGGCTCTAATATAGGAGGAGATATTTCTGCTCCTGGAACAGATATTAAATCAACAATAGCTATAGGCTATAAAGAAGACACAGGTACATCTCTTTCTGCACCCCATGTTTCAGGATTAGCCAGCTATATGTTCTCCCTTGACCCTAACCTAACTGCTTCAGAAGTCAGGCAAATTATTTTGGACAACACCGTTAATGATGTCATCGGTAGTGTTGAGATCAATAATGAGATTATTGATGTTAAACCTCGCATGGATGCCTTTGCCTCAGTAATGGCAATAGATTCATTCAGGGGCAATAGGCGTTTCCTTACAGCTTTACTTGATATTGATGACAATACTCTTGATGGAAACCAGAGGGTAGGATGACCGGCGATATAAGTTGATTATTTGAGAATCAATTATCATATGGGTAATGAACCCATATAGTGAGCAAGTTGAAAAACATATGCAAAGGTATTATGAATCTTTATCTGAAAAAGATAGACGACGCTATGCTGCTGTAGAAGCGGAGAAGCTAGGTCATGGTGGAATAACATATGTCAGTCAGTTGCTAAAGTGTAGCCCTAATACCATAAAAATAGGATTAGCAGAGCTTGACGATGAGCAAATCTTGTCCCAAACTAGAATTCGCCAAGAAGGTGGAGGACGTAAGTCTGTCATTGAAAATAACCAAGAGCTTGAGTTAGCTTTCTTGCAAATTATTGATCAATATACTGCTGGCTCACCCATGGATCAAAAGATCAAATGGACCTATTTAAACCAGCGTGAATTAACTCAGTTTCTAAAAGAGCAAGGCTTTCAGATAAGTGAAAAACTGGTGGTTCAACTGCTTGAAAAACACAAATTTCGTAAACGTAAGGCAAAGAAAGTGATGAGTGCTAAGGAGTGCATAGATCGTGATGATCAATTCAAGAATATTGCTAAATTAAAAGAAGATTATCAAACTGCTAGACAACCAGTTATTAGCATGGACAGTAAAAAAAAGAGCCTATAGGTGCTTTGTATAGAAACGGTAAAGTGTATAGCCAACAAGCAATAAAAGTTTATGATCATGATTTCTACTCTTTGGCTGAGGCAATAGCTATTCCTCATGGCATTTATGATTTAAGGTATAATCTTGGCTACATAACCATTAATACCAGTCATGACACCAGCGAGTTTGCTTGTGACTGTGTTCGTTTATGGTGGCAAAATCACGCAATTAAACTCTATGCTCACAGCAAAAAATTGCTAATATTGTGTGACTGTGGAGGTAGCAATAATTCTCGACACTACATATTCAAAGAAGCACTACAAAATCTTGCCAATGACCTTGGTTTATCCATACGTATAGCACATTATCCACCCTATAGTTCCAAGTATAATCCTATAGAACATCGTTTATTCCCTCATGTAACTCGTGCTTGCCAAGGAGTTATACTCAGTACTCCGCAATCAAATACGAACAGGTAAGGGGATGGATTTGCGAAGACCTAGACGTTCTTTAACCACTTCCCATAACCATATGGAAAAGGTTTCTAAAGGAAACAATTCACATAACACTACCCTAGGTCCTCTTTGCCTCAAGTGCAAATACACCCATTTTAAATATGTCCATAAATTCAATAACATAAACCCTAAACCCATATAAAATAAACGTACTATCGCTAACTTCGTACAAGTCCTGATTCTCACCTTATTAACCATTCGATAACTTGATTCTATCCCAAAACGTTTACGATACTCCTCGTATACTTGCAATGGTGGCATCTTTAGTTTTCCGGTAACTATGTATGCAAATGTTTGTATCCCCCGCTTTCCATATTTCCCCTTGCTGTACTTACATGCTATATATACCTTAAACCGACATTCGGACCCCCCTTTTAACAATTTTTGAAATAAATTTGAAAATAACTAGGGCCAAGCAAGGCTAGAAGTGATTTTAATTCACTTTTAAGATTCATAGTTAATACCTCAACTTCATCAGTAACGATAAACAAAAGGTGTACATCTATAAAAAGCTCAAATACCCATTTGGCAGTAGGTCTATAGGTGGGTTTACCTTTCTGATTAGGCAAACTTTGATTATGCCTAGAAAGGACTAATCTGATTCGATGTTCCAAAGCTGAGTAAACTAATAAACAGCAAGTCATCACCATCAGTAAGGCCATTATCCTTTCCTCTTTCTTAAGGTACAATGTCGAGGCTAAAAACATTGGATCCTTGAGAAATCTAAATCCTTTTTCAACCTTCACCTGTCCTTTATAGGTACTTAATACCTCCACATCACTCAACACCTCACTATCCAGTTCATTCGTTGCTATGATAAATACTGCCTCTCCCTTTTTTGCTTTATTACCTTTGCCTATATCAGCAACTATTGCTCCACTTATCTGATATGTGTATCCTGTTGGTTTGGAATCTTTTGCTGGACGACCTGCTTTTGCATAGTGCTCTTTCTTTATTACCTTGCCATTGTGCATTTCCAACACTTTCAAGCTATTCTTGAAGTCTTCCATTGCTACTTTTGCATCTGCCTCGCAATGAAAACTTTGTTTGCCTAGCTTCTTAAATGCCTTCTCTTCTTCCTGACTTATCTTCAGCAATTCCCTCTCTGCCCTCTTGTCCCTACTTTTCTTTGACACTTCCGAATATATTATCAGCCATCTTTGTTCTACACCTCCATACTCACTTACTACACTACTATATTTATATCCCTTCACCAATGGTTTCATCTTGCTTAGGTCTACTTCTGCTATTCGCTCCCTTGCCTCCTTCAATATTGCTGGTACTCGCATTATCCATTTCAAACCTGCTTCTTGATGTGCTTCCAGACTATCCTTAGTGTATCCTGCACTGTCTTTCACCAATATACTTATGCCAACTGCTTCTAATTGCTTTATATGTCTGCTTATAGTCTCTTTTAGCACTATCTTATCATTGGCATTTCCACTTAGTGGCAACATGGCTAGTGGTAAATTTGCTTCATGCTCAATTATCAACTCTAAACCTATTTGATTTAATTCTGGTCTGTTATCTCGACTGTAACCCTTGGTAATCTTCACTACTTGTGTATCTGTGTCTATTTCACTCTTACTGTTGTAATCCCCATCTGTATGGAAGCTAGTTGTGTCCTCATGTCCTATTTTGGGGTTAAGCCCTAAGTGCTTGACTGCTTGACCTGATATCAAACTATACAGCTCTGTCACTCCATATCTATATAACTTCTCTAGAGCTTTGCCTAAGGTGTCCTCATTGAGTTTATTCGCTCTAATTCCCTTCCCTATAAGTTCTTCTGTAGGCTTGTTCTCAAAAAAATGTGTTGCTAGATACAATCTTCTATTGGCAAAACCTAATCCATTTAATATCATTGCCTTCACTGCTTGACCTATTGTTACCTGACGTTGTTCAAAGTCTTGCTTAATCTCTTGATCTATTATCTCAACTATTTTTAACTCATCTATCATTCCTGCTACTAAACCTAAATGTTCTATTGTTTTTGTTTCATACTTTTTTTCCATCCCACAATAATAATTTTATTCTAAATTTTCTAGGGAGGGGGTCGGAATATCGGTTAAACTTAACTTCCCCATACTTATCACTGTTACGACTGAACTCTGTTTCATAGCTCTGTTTTGTATTCAACAAATCACGAACTTTCTTGCCTCTTCTTACCAGTGGTACTACACAAGGAAAGTCTAAACTTTGTAGGTGCTTTATCACAGAATTATTATCAAAGCCCCTGTCCAATAGCAAACGCTTGATTCTCAACCCTATATCATCAGCTTCAGCTAACAAGCGCTTCAGTACATCCAATACCTTTTCATCTTTATCCATAAGGGTAATTGCTAAGGTGTAGCGGCGATTCTTCTTGATAACATATAAAGTAGCGTAGCAGTGGAACTTAGTAGTACCCTTTTGAGCTTTACCTCCACGCACAGATTCATCAGCTCTATCACCATAGTAATTGATCTCAGTAATGTCGATTGCACAACGCAAAGGTGTTTTGAAGAGGTTTTTAGGAAGGTTATCTCTCATGGCACCATTGAGCTGTGCTTCTAAATCTCTAGTCTCTTCAGGCAAAGCATCTTTGATGAAATTACGTACAGTATTAGGGGAAGGAGCACCTTTGAGGTCTTTACAGGCTTGTTCTATAGAAATATTTCTAGTAGCAGCAGCTAGTATGACATCAGAAATATCTTGAGTTGAGTAGGAACTACCAGAGGCATCGAAATCAAATTTCTGATCAATAATTTCACTAGCTTGTTGATGAACATCATTTGCTTCTAAGCAAGAGGGTGAGTTAAGATTTACTAGAGTCACAATAGTCTCCTTAAGGAATTCACTATCCTTTAATTTATGACTTTGTTGACTCTTTTTCATGTAGCTACCTCACAGCTATTTTTCCCTTTTTTATGTTATACACTTATTTTGCGGAGTACTGATACTAGATTCCGTGGAAATCCTCAAGATGCTTATATCTAGAACAGAAACTAAAACAGGACTTAAGGTTTTTGTAAATGTCATAGATAAGCACTATAAGAAAGGGCAAAAAGCTGATGAAAATTTCAAACAGGCAATGCCCATTGTTTTTGATGATTTTTTACCATCTTGGAATTACACTGCTGTTCCCCAATAATTTTGAAATGCTCAAGTTATTTCGCCGACGATCCTACTTATTGGGCATTCAGGCTATCCTTCTATAACTGATTGGTGCACAGACTCAACAAATGATGCTGACAATAATGGCATTTACGACACCTTAGAAAACAACAAACTTTTAGTGTTCAAAACAGATAGTGACTACGGTCAAATATGCAAAGACTCGGAGGGCAACTTCACTCAGATCTATGGAGAACCCCAAGCCAACCAATATGGTCCCATAGGTGATAAAAGAATTGATATGTCAGATTTCCGCCGTTTCCGTGATGCACTACTACAAGCTGAAGGCCAAACTACAAACCTAAATGGTTCAAACGAAAATTCTAAAAAAGACTTGAACCTTGATGGTATTGTAAATGTTGATGGCTCACAAAATACACCTGAAGAAAATGTTTATCCGAGAGCCGATTTTAATGGTGATGGCATTATAAGCCGAAACACAACTATACTTTTCCCTTGCCAAAACACCAATGATACAAGATGCTCACCAAAAACAGACTTACAAGTTTTTGTAGAAGCTGCCAAAGGAGAACTTTGGGGTGGTGCTATTTGGAATGATGAAAATTATACCCCTGATAGTCTGGCAGGGCTTTTAGATTCAGGTGACATAGAAGTTTGGCCCCATTATCTATTTGCTAATGGAATAGGGTGTGTAAAAATTGGAGGAGTAGACCAAGGTCGTGACCAGAAAAAAAGCGTAAGCGATCCCAATAGTGCAGAATATAAACGACAAGTTTATACTTTGCCTATAGGTGAATACACTCTCACAGCAACAGCTTTTGAAAATGAAGATTGCACAGGAGAAGCTAAGTTTAATATTAAGAAAAATTTTGAAGTCAAACTTGGTAGAGATGAATTATGGGATCCTACTCCAAAATTAGTAGATATAGATGATGGCAGTAATTTCCGATCCCACAGGGTTTTTGACTATAGCTTGAGTAAGGACACCTCATTTTACAAAAATTGACGAGTAACTTCATCCAAAAGCATTTAAAAATGAGAGAAAATATCCAGCATGAGTTGTTTGTGAAATGTACTTGTTTCCAGAAGGCATAAAAATACCTAGCACCACTTCTATGAGAGATTTTCAAATGGCACCTCTGTGTTTTAGTTTTTCTACAGTTTTTCCTGCAGTACTACTCTACTTCTATGACGTGTCATAAAGGATTTCATAGCCTGTTACTCTGAAACCATGTGTTATTGCCCTGTAGATATCCTCCATACACTCAAAGGGCAAAGTGTAAAACAAATGCCTTACCCTTTCCCATAGTAGTTTTTTAGTCCTACATTTTGCTTTTGCTGCTTTAAACACTGGACATGCTAATTGTAGTACTTGATCCACTAGGAATGCTTGCATCATCAGTATCGTGAAATTGACTGACAGATTCTTTTTTCCATGCCCATAATTATGCTCTGCTTTGTACCCTTGGTTCTTTAGTGTATTTAGTGTCTCATTCTCCATTTTCCATCTTGCCCTCCCTGCTCGCATTATCTCTTCTACATTTTCTTCATTTATCTCCATATCTGTTACCCACGTAAAATACTGCGTCTTCTTTTCACTCCTTTCCCAATACTCCAACACATTCACCCTGACATCTTCATTTGAGGCATTTATTGCTATATCATTGCTGTAGTGAAAATGGTGTTCTACTCCCGTTTCTCCTTCTACTACCTTATGAGTATGACTTTCACCTGACTCTTTTCTTTTTTCCAATTCCTCAAATAGTTTCTTGTGGTTACTTTGTTTTGCACCTATTATGTAACTCATCCCTTGCTTTTCTAACTCCCTTAAGTTAGGTCCCGTAGAGTGTAATCCATCCTCTAAAATTATTACTTTGAGTTTGGGGTGATCTTTTCTTATGTCTTCTACTAATCTCTTTCCTGCATTACGCTCACAATCATTCTTTGTTTCTCCATCTTGTTTTATTATTGCCTCTACACCTATTGGTATTACTTCTGCCTTGTCTGGATGTACTATTACTGCTCCCATTAACTGATGAGAATAACTTACTTCTCCATTTTTGTGTTTGCGCTCTAAACATCCTGGACAACTTATCTCTTTTGACTTGAAATACTGTGTTCCATCTAGGGACACTAAGTAATATCCATCTAGGTAAGTGTATTCTTTCAGTAACCCTCCCCTTTGCACCTCTTTGAAAACTACCTTAAATCCCTTTTTTATTTCCTCTGGGTCAACTTCATCTATTACTTCCCTCATCCTTGTATCACTAGGAATTTCCTCTATCCCATACACCCTTTCTAAATTTTTCCTTTCTTCTCCATCTTGTCTTCTTTGGTCAAAGCGTAATAGGGAACCATCTTTTAGAGCAAACATAGCAAAACCTGACATCAGTACATCTTCAACAGATATATCAACCTCATTTGGTCGATGATCCTCTATCTCTGCATAGGTTTCTCTTAGTTTTTTATATAGGGCTGTGGCACATAAGTCTTTTCGAGACTTCATAACTGATTTTACCCTTGCTATTAGGAGTTATCAACTGATGCGTTAACTTTGCAAAAGTTTATGAGAGACTACATGCCTCTGACAGCTTTTTCAAGTGGATCGGGAACTGCTGAGATGATGGTGGTGTAGACGGTAATCAACGCTTGTACATTACATCTTCCCAAACCCAATCCACAACAGACACAGATAATAATGGTATTGCTGACTCACTACCTGACGAAGAATTAGTAGTTATACACCTAACAGCAGATTTTGAAGGCTCTGATGCAGATGGCAACGATGCTATAGGAGACGGAGAAACTGGCTCAAGCATTAGCACTACTGGCTTACAAACCCAAGCCATAGTAATAGTACCTACAGTTGATATGTCAGACTTTCGCCGTGTACGTGATTGGCTATTACAAGGAGAATCAGAAAACCCAGATAGTAATATAAGCATAGACTTAAATGGCTCTCCAGAAAACCCTAAGAATGATGAAGCTTTAATCTATGGGGACTACAACAACGATGGAAAACTAAATTTTAACGATACAGAAGTTTTGTTTGATACGGATATAGTAGATACAGATAATCTATGAAGGGTTTACCTTTCATATAAATGGCAATACTATTACCACAGAACATAATAGAACCATCGAAATGCACGAAGATCAGGAAAATTATCCTGACACACCTTTGCTAAATGATTTTGAAATATTCTATAATATCATAAAAAGTGACAACTTATGGGGTGACCCCAACTATACATTTGCTGAAATACCTGACCTACTAGGTTCAGGAGACATAGAAGTTTGGCCCCACTACTTATTTGCCAACTACCCCCAAGACAACAACCCAAACACTCTTTCAGTAACCTGTGTAAAAAGCGAAGTAGTAGGAGAAACCCAAAGTCGAACCCACAAAAGAGGACTAGAAAGAGATCCACATGGTAGCTGATTACGAAAGACAAATCTATACTCTACCAGTAGGTATGTACACCCTAAAAGCAACAGCCTACGAAGCAGAAGACTGCACAGGAGAAGCAGTATTTAACTTTGAACACAACTTCGAAGTAAAACTGGGTAGTGACGACCTATGGGACCCAGCCCCACCAGTATTTGACATAACTGTTAAGGGTACAGCATTACTAATTAAAGATAGTGTTGTTCAAACAGAGAAACTAGAACCAGAAGGTTACTACCTAGTTAGAGTACCTAAGCTAAACCAAGGCACAACAGAATTATGTGAAGATGAATACGGCTACTCTGAAACATATAACACTAACGAGGATGTTACTTGCCTAGATTTTAGTGTCACCAACAAAGAATCTAACTGAAGAGGCACTTTGGACCCTAACCAAAGAAGGTGCTAAACTTACTACAACCTTTGCAGGGCAAACAACAGAGCTTACTGAGCTACCATTGCCCTTGCCACAAGAAATACAAAGTAAAAGACTCTTACAAGTTCCGGGTGTATACGATCTAGATAGTACTGTACTAGCCAACTTAAATGAAGAGCTAGGTTACCAATCTGAATTAAACACCTTTGACGCACCCACTGTAAAAGTCAAAGTAATTTTTGAAGAATTACTTTTAACAGCTAATGGTAAAGAAGTTTCATCAGGTAGTAATCCTATTATAGGTACTGTTGGTGGCGAAGGTTGCCCAGAAGAAGAAAAGACTATGCCTGTGAGCTTTACTGGAGAAATAGTATCGGGAACAATTGCAGATAGCATAGAATTAGGTGGAGTAGTAACTGCTACGGCTGAAAATACTGCTACAGTCAGCTCAACTATAGGTTTAGAAAAAGGGACTTATACTTTAACAGGTGTTGCCACTATAACATCTGATAAAGGTGATATTGTTGTTGTACCAGCCCAAGGAAGTTTTGAAATAAAAGAAGCTGCTTGTCCTACGGGTCCTCCTGTAGGTCCTGCAAATAGTCATGGGGAACCACATTTAAGAACCTATGATAGCAGCAGTTCCCGATCCACTTGAAAAAGCTGTCAGAGGCATGTAGTCTCTCATAAACTTTTGCAAAGTTAACGCATCAGTTGATAACTCCTAATAGCAAGGGTAAAATCAGTTATGAAGTCTCGAAAAGACTTATGTGCCACAGCCCTATATAAAAAACTAAGAGAAACCTATGCAGAGATAGAGGATCATCGACCAAATGAGGTTGATATATCTGTTGAAGATGTACTGATGTCAGGTTTTGCTATGTTTGCTCTAAAAGATGGTTCCCTATTACGCTTTGACCAAAGAAGACAAGATGGAGAAGAAAGGAAAAATTTAGAAAGGGTGTATGGGATAGAGGAAATTCCTAGTGATACAAGGATGAGGGAAGTAATAGATGAAGTTGACCCAGAGGAAATAAAAAAGGGATTTAAGGTAGTTTTCAAAGAGGTGCAAAGGGGAGGGTTACTGAAAGAATACACTTACCTAGATGGATATTACTTAGTGTCCCTAGATGGAACACAGTATTTCAAGTCAAAAGAGATAAGTTGTCCAGGATGTTTAGAGCGCAAACACAAAAATGGAGAAGTAAGTTATTCTCATCAGTTAATGGGAGCAGTAATAGTACATCCAGACAAGGCAGAAGTAATACCAATAGGTGTAGAGGCAATAATAAAACAAGATGGAGAAACAAAGAATGATTGTGAGCGTAATGCAGGAAAGAGATTAGTAGAAGACATAAGAAAAGATCACCCCAAACTCAAAGTAATAATTTTAGAGGATGGATTACACTCTACGGGACCTAACTTAAGGGAGTTAGAAAAGCAAGGGATGAGTTACATAATAGGTGCAAAACAAAGTAACCACAAGAAACTATTTGAGGAATTGGAAAAAAGAAAAGAGTCAGGTGAAAGTCATACTCATAAGGTAGTAGAAGGAGAAACGGGAGTAGAACACCATTTTCACTACAGCAATGATATAGCAATAAATGCCTCAAATGAAGATGTCAGGGTGAATGTGTTGGAGTATTGGGAAAGGAGTGAAAAGAAGACGCAGTATTTTACGTGGGTAACAGATATGGAGATAAATGAAGAAAATGTAGAAGAGATAATGCGAGCAGGGAGGGCAAGATGGAAAATGGAGAATGAGACACTAAATACACTAAAGAACCAAGGGTACAAAGCAGAGCATAATTATGGGCATGGAAAAAAGAATCTGTCAGTCAATTTCACGATACTGATGATGCAAGCATTCCTAGTGGAATCAAGTACTACAATTAGCATGTCCAGTGTTTAAAGCAGCAAAAGCAAAATGTAGGACTAAAAAACTACTATGGGAAAGGGTAAGGCATTTGTTTTACACTTTGCCCTTTGAGTGTATGGAGGATATCTACAGGGCAATAACACATGGTTTCAGAGTAACAGGCTATGAAATCCTTTATGACACGTCATAGAAGTAGAGTAGTACTGCAGGAAAAACTGTAGAAAAACTAAAACACAGAGGTGCCATTTGAAAATCTCTCATAGAAGTGGTGCTAGGTATTTTTATGCCTTCTGGAAACAAGTACATTTCACAAACAACTCATGCTGGATATTTTCTCTCATTTTTAAATGCTTTTGGATGAAGTTACTCGTCAATTTTTGTAAAATGAGGTGTCCTTACTCAAGCTATAGTCAAAAACCCTGTGGGATCGGAAATTACTGCTATGATAGAAAGGGGTATGACTTCCAAGCTATTGGTGACTATGTCTTGAGTCGTTCCACCCTATTCGATGATGACTTTGAAGTACAAGTACGTTATATAGCTAGGGTACAAGGGCCTGAGTCTGATGATGCCATCTCGGTAGCAGATGCTGTAGCAATGACACTCAATGGAGAACATTTAGAGTTTTACTCGGCTCATGGTGGTACCATCACTGCCTATGCTGATGGTCAGGAATTGACTGACTTTCCAGTGGAATTTCCTGAAGTCACCCTTACCAAGGGAACTACTTCCTATCTTTCTTATACTTACGATACTTTTGAAATAACTACTAGTGACGGGAAAGCTATAAAGATTAGTGGTTTTGGCCCTCGGACATCACCACTTGTACCTCTTATTAGTGATATAAGCATTCTTTTACCAAACGAGTACTATGGTAACCTTGAAGGTCTCTTGGGCAACGGTAATGACGATCCAAGGGATGACTTGCGCACTCGAGATGGAATACTCTTAGACAACTCCAGACCAGAGTACCTTTATTTTGGAGAAAGTTTCGAAAGCTATTTTGATGGCCTCGGTGGTGATACTTTTAGGGATAGCTGGAGTCTATTTTATGGAGCATCACAGTCTTTGTTTACTCGAGGCACAGATCCATTTTCACGCACTTACCCAAGAGATTTGCTTGATCTAAGCAGCTTTGGTCCCCAAGCAGTTAATGATGCAAGTGAAGAATGTACAAATGCAGGAATAAGTGATCCTTGGATACTAAGAACTTGCACTTTTGATGTAGCTGCCACTGGTAACCCAGCTTGGATAGGCGTGGCATTGGGAATAGGTGTACTTGAAAATAAACTATCTATAATTGATCCATTACAAGTTATCTTCACAGGTGATCCCGTCAATGTAAATGTAAGGGTTATAGTGTTACCAGAGGTAACCAGTGAAGTTTCTTGGAACTTAACAGGGTCAAATGTTGACTCTTCAAACTTAACTGTTAATGGCCATGAAGCTAGTTTTACAGCTTCTGGAGGGAAAGCAGAATATCAAGTTACAGCAAGTTTAGTCGATGACCCCTCAGAAAATGTTTCAGCAACCATTGTGTTAATAGACCCTATGGTTGTTACACCAAACCAAAGTATAATGTTCCTACAAGATAGTCAAACATTCAATGCAGACGTAGCAGATGGTTTTTCTGTAGACTGGCTTATTACACCCACTGCAACGCTACTAAGAAATGGTAACTCTGTTACATTTGAAACTGGGGATGTACCGAATAAGTACATGTTGACTGCTTATTTGGTTGAGGAGCCAGCTAGAGAAGTTTCTATTCCTATTAATGTGCTGGACCCAGAACTAAAACCTGTAGGGGCTACTGTCAACATTAATGAAACTATTTCCTTTCGCTGGCTAAGTACCACCGATCTTGAGGTAGAATGGTTTGCCACTGGTGGAAGCATTAATGAGAATGGGGTTTACACAGCTGCTTCTCTTGGTACACACTCCATTACAGCAACCTTGGTACAAGATAACACTATTTCGGCATCTACAACTGTGCAAGTAGTTGGAAGTGGAGCTTCGTTCTTTGAGTTGGTCAGCAAGAGGGCTGATGGGACTAAGGGTAATAATCATAGTGACTATCCAGCAATTAGTGCTGATGGACGCTATATAGTATTTACATCAGACGCAAATAACTTGGTTTTAGAAGATACAAATAACAGAGAAGATATTTTCTTAAAAGATATTACTACTGGAGCTATTCAACGTGTCAATGTTGCTGCTGATGGCACTCAGGGTAATAGTAGTGCTGTTGATCCTTCGATTTCTGCTGATGGTCGGTATGTGGTGTTTGAATCTGGCGCAAACAATTTAGTCGTAGGGGACACAAATAGTAGTAAGGATGTTTTCTTAAAAGATGTTGTCACTGGAGATATTCAACTTGTTAGTATAGCTGCTGATGGCACTCAAGGTAGTGGCTTTTACCCTTCAATTTCTGCTGATGGTCGCTATGTAGCATTTGGATCTTATTCTAGTAACTTGGTACCAGAGGATACAAATAGCGGATGGGACGTTTTCTTAAAAGATATCATTACTGGAGCTATTCAACGTGTCAATGTAGCAGCTGATGGTACCCAAGCTAATGCTGGTGCTAGTGGTGAAAATCTTTCAATTTCTGCTGATGGGAACTATGTAGTGTTTGACTCAAATGCAAGTAATTTGGTTGTAGGGGACACAAATGGCACTACTGACATTTTCTTGAAAAATGTTACTACTGGAGACATTCAACTTGTAATAACAATTCCAATAAAGAACCTCTTTTACTCTAAAAAATTGGCCACCAGTGAAATAGCGTTTGCTGGCTAATTAAATCGGGTTTTTGCATTAAATCTTCACAACTCTTTTTTAGAGCCGCTTCTAAATCATCAATTGTTTCAAAATATTTATTTACTAAAGGATCATCCGTAAGTTCCCACAACCTTTCTGCTGGTTGCAACTCTGGTGAGTAGCTTGGTAGAAATTCTAATTCTATCCCTGCTGGTAATTCCTTTTTGCTGTGCCATCCCGCTTGATCTAGTACCACTATTATTCCTTTATTCTTTGATGCTCTTACATCTGCCGCAAACTCTTTTATCACTATGTCATATATATCTACTCCTACTCTTGGCATTATGTACCAATGTGTTTTCCCTGTCTGAGGAAATACAAATGCATATAGATATAACCACTCATAACGATGATGCACTGTTGCTATAGGAGTTATCCCTTTTTTTGTCCATTTACGTTTTATGATTGGTTTTAATCCTAGGCGGTGTTCATCAAATGCCCACAGTTCAACCTTTGGGTAATTTTGCCTCACCTGAATTAATCGTTCAGGTAAACGATTTTTTTGAACTCTTCTTGCTCTGCAAGGTTTGCCAGTTTATGCCTAGGGCGAGGATGCTTTAGGCCAAAATTTAATTTGTGTAAGTAATTATCAGTACTCCGCAATCAAATACGAACAGGTAAGGGGATGGATTTGCGAAGACCTAGACGTTCTTTAACCACTTCCCATAACCATATGGAAAAGGTTTCTAAAGGAAACAATTCACATAACACTACCCTAGGTCCTCTTTGCCTCAAGTGCAAATACACCCATTTTAAATATGTCCATAAATTCAATAACATAAACCCTAAACCCATATAAAATAAACGTACTATCGCTAACTTCGTACAAGTCCTGATTCTCACCTTATTAACCATTCGATAACTTGATTCTATCCCAAAACGTTTACGATACTCCTCGTATACTTGCAATGGTGGCATCTTTAGTTTTCCGGTAACTATGTATGCAAATGTTTGTATCCCCCGCTTTCCATATTTCCCCTTGCTGTACTTACATGCTATATATACCTTAAACTTAACTTCCCCATACTTATCACTGTTACGACTGAACTCTGTTTCATAGCTCTGTTTTGTATTCAACAAATCACGAACTTTCTTGCCTCTTCTTACCAGTGGTACTACACAAGGAAAGTCTAAACTTTGTAGGTGCTTTATCACAGAATTATTATCAAAGCCCCTGTCCAATAGCAAACGCTTGATTCTCAACCCTATATCATCAGCTTCAGCTAACAAGCGCTTCAGTACATCCAATACCTTTTCATCTTTATCCATAAGGGTAATTGCTAAGGTGTAGCGGCGATTCTTCTTGATAACATATAAAGTAGCGTAGCAGTGGAACTTAGTAGTACCCTTTTGAGCTTTACCTCCACGCACAGATTCATCAGCTCTATCACCATAGTAATTGATCTCAGTAATGTCGATTGCACAACGCAAAGGTGTTTTGAAGAGGTTTTTAGGAAGGTTATCTCTCATGGCACCATTGAGCTGTGCTTCTAAATCTCTAGTCTCTTCAGGCAAAGCATCTTTGATGAAATTACGTACAGTATTAGGGGAAGGAGCACCTTTGAGGTCTTTACAGGCTTGTTCTATAGAAATATTTCTAGTAGCAGCAGCTAGTATGACATCAGAAATATCTTGAGTTGAGTAGGAACTACCAGAGGCATCGAAATCAAATTTCTGATCAATAATTTCACTAGCTTGTTGATGAACATCATTTGCTTCTAAGCAAGAGGGTGAGTTAAGATTTACTAGAGTCACAATAGTCTCCTTAAGGAATTCACTATCCTTTAATTTATGACTTTGTTGACTCTTTTTCATGTAGCTACCTCACAGCTATTTTTCCCTTTTTTATGTTATACACTTATTTTGCGGAGTACTGATTATAGCAACTACTTAAGCTGATTTCTTTGTCTAGATTTTCTTTTATCCATGCCACCACTTTCCGCCCATTCCATCTCCCTCCATCAATGGGATCACTTTCCAAAGCTTTATCAAGCAATAACTGTTCTTGTTTGCTTAACATTGTTGGAGCCCCGCAACTACCCCCATACTGACTTTTAAGCCCTTGTAATCCTTTTTTGTTATATCTGGCAATAATGTCCCGCACACTCCAATCTGAGTATGCCGTTAGTATCTTTACTTCGTGATGTTTTTTCCCTTCCGCAAGTAGCCAGATAACCTGTGTGCGTCTACTTTCAACAGCATCACGACATTTTTGATAGTGAGTTTTCAGTTCTTTAACAGTATGTTGCAACTTTAGTGTTTTATAAGGCCTACCCATATCAACTAAAAGTATATGAGTTTTTACCTTTTCCTAAGAAGCTAATCTCCCTAAGTTGATTTCTGTTTTTTACCTTCAAATCTCATGAATTATGTATGTGATGGAAATAGATGGTTTTTTCAGAGGTACTTTATTGGAATTGTTATAAGCATAGCTGCTGATGGTACTCAAGGTAATAGTTACAGCCAGAGATCTTCAGTTTCTGCTGACGGACGTTATGTGACCTTTGACTCAAATGCAAATAATTTAGTTCCAGAGGATACAAATAATGTTGGCGATACCTTTCTAAAAGATGTCATCACTGGAGCTATTCAGCGGGTTAATGTGGCTGCTAATGGCACTCAAAGTCATGGGGGTAGTTTTAACTCTGTAATCACTGCCGATGGGCGTTATGTGGTTTTTGGAAATGGTTCAGGTGATCTAGGAGTAGATTACACAAATAACAGCTTTGACATTTTCCTAAAAGATGTTATCACTGGGGCTGTTGAGCTTGTCAGTGCAGATACTCCTGAAGGTGGTTACTATGGTTACATTTCAATTTCTGCTGATGGACACTATATAGTGTTTGCATCTACTGTAAGTGATCTAGCAGCCTATGATTCTGCCAGATCACTTGATGTGTTTAGAACTATTAGTCCCTTTTGGACTCCTTAAATCTTATTACTATGAGTATTTTGTAGTAGAGGAGGGAGAATCCTCCCTCCCGCCTATTGCAACATAATACTCAATACTAATAACATTTATTTAGATTTATCTAGTATTAAACATAGAAGTATTGTATAGCATTCGTTATTTAATGGTAAGATAATTCACTAGGAAAAACTTTAGCTCTTCTTGAATAATAATTTATGCCTTTTTCTAGACTAAGCTGTTCATGTACATTAGTTTGTGCGATTGCCTACAAACAATGCTGTACATGACATAATGCACTATCTTCTCGTGCAGAAAGGCAACGAATGGTAATTTATCCTAATTTATCCTCCTGCTCTAAGAAAAACACATAGTGATGCTTATAGAAATAAGCTTGCAGGGAATTTTAGCATAAAAAACAAACAATGTGCAATCATTTATTATTTAAAGTACCATGAGGATATCGAAGTTTTATAATCAACAGGAGGTAAGCCTTTCTTATAGAGTATGGTTTCCTAGCAAGGGATCAAAGGCCAGTTTAGTAATTTCCCATGGCTATGCTGAGCATTCTGGGCGTTACAAGCATGTTGCGGAATTTTTAGTAGAGCAGGGTTTTGCTGTTTATGCATTAGATCATAGGGGGCATGGTGAAAGCGAAGGTGCTCAAGCAAACATTAAAAGTTTTGATAACTTTGCTACTGATCTGTGCTTATTTCTAGAACAAGTTAAAGCAGCTTCTGAGAAAAAACTTTTCTTGCTTGGCCACAGTATGGGAGGCGCTATAGCTTTGCAGGCAATCCTAACCTCACCTAAACTAGTTAATGGTCTTTTACTAAGCGCTCCTTTTTTGCAAAGCGCTAATCCACCTTCTCCTTTATTTCTAAAGCTTCTAGGAATAATTAGTAGTTTACTACCAAATTTTCCTGTACAAATTTTAGATAGCCAACTTTTATCTCGTGATCCTGCAGTAGTTAAAGCTTACGACGATGATCCATTGGTTTATTCAGGTAAGGTTAAAGCCCGCTTAGGTAAAGAACTTTTAGATGCTGGCTTATATTCGCTAGAGAAAGCTCCTAGTATCAAAGTGCCAACTTTTATTATGCATGGCAGTGCCGATGGAATAGTTAACCCTAAGGGGAGCGAGGTATTTTATGAACGTTGTGGGGCAAAGGATAAAAGCATTAAAAAATACGAAGGCTACTACCATGAAATCTTAAATGAGTTAGGGAAGGAAGTTGTCTTAGAAGATATCATTAAGTGGCTAGATTCAGGACTTTAAGTTCATTATTGCTCTAATGCGTGAGACAATAGGGGGATGGCTGTAGTGCATTTTTACATAAAGTGGATGTGGCATAAGGTTGACAAGGTTATTACTAGCAAGGTTTTTAAGGGCACTTATCATGCTTTCAGGGCTCGAGCTACGAGAAGCGAAAGCGTCAGCTTGAAATTCAAAGACCCGGCTTAAGACATTCCCCCAAAAGCTTATTAGCAATGAGATTGGGGTAAATAGCAGGGCAAAAGCAATGAGGTTTAGATGATAGGATAGCTGTGATGCTCCTAAAGCCATTGACATCTGGGGGCTAAAAACAATTTGCGCCAGTAAAAATAAGGTGATACCTACTTGCAATACTGAAAGACTTAGACCAATAGGAATATGGCGCTTTTTGTAGTGGCCTACCTCATGTGCTATCACAGCAACAACTTCGCTGGTGCTCATTTTTTCTATTAAAGTATCAAACAAAACTATCTTTTTAACTTTGCCAAGGCCTGTAAAAAATGCATTGGCTTTAGTAGAGCGTTTTGAACCATCCATGACATAAATGTCTTTGAGACCAAAGCCTTCTTGCTGGGCATAAGACTGAAGCTCACTTTTGAGCTCACCTTCTTCAAGTGGGGTAAGTTTGTTGAAAAGTGGTAGTATTAAAGAGCTATAGAAGGTGCCCATAAAAATGCTAAAAGCAGAGACTATTACCCAAAAAATGAGCCAAAAATTTTGTCCCATAGACCCTATTAACCAAAGTAAAATACCAGCTAGCCCTCCACCAATAATAGCACCAAGGAGGTAGGCTTTAAATTTATCAAGTATGAATGTAGGCACAGTAGTTTTGTTGAAGCCAAAACGGGCCTCTATATTGAAGGTTTGGTAAAGAGTTAAAGGAAGACTGATTAAGTCGCTAATAAATGCAATAGACAACAAAAAAATTACCCCACGTAACCAATCGAGACTAAAAAATTGCCTCAACCAATCATCAAAAATTCCTAAAGCACCTGTAACAATAACAGCAATAGTAATAATGAGACTAAGAGAACTACTTACAAATCCAAAATGAGTAGTGGCTTTGTGGTATGCTCGAGATTTCTTATACTCATCCTCATTATAGATATCTTTAACTTCTTTAGGTAAGGTTTTAGGTTGATAGAAGAGATTTAGAAGCTCAATGATTTGCGCAAATAGAAAGTGAAAGATGATAATGCCAATTAGCAAGTATAAAATTATTGTTACATTCATAGAATTCCTTGTTTTACAAACATTAACTTCCTCTTAATCCCATGCTGTTATATGTTATAACATTGAAAAGTGATTGGAACCAAAGCACTAACTTTTTAATACTTCATGCGCTATCTTATACTTAGTGATATCCATGCCAATAAAGTTGCCCTAGATGCTGTTCTAAAACATGCTAAATCTAAACGTTGGAAAAAAGTCATCTTTTTAGGTGATGCTGTAGGTTACTATACTGAACCTACAGCAGTTTTAAACACTTTACGCGGTCTTGAAACCAAAGTATGTGTTTTGGGTAATCACGATGAGCTTGTTTTAAGATTTACTGATAAAAAAGACCCCTTGCTGGATCAAAGAGTTTTAGTTAGTGACATAGCTAAAAGACATAGCTCAATGATTTCTGCTGAGGGAATGTCTTTTCTAAGGAGCTTTAAAGCCCAAGAAGTGTCTGAGACTTGGCAGGCTATACATGGTTCACTTAAAGAAAAGTGGGATTACTTAAAAGGTATTGCTGAAGCACAAGAAAATCTCAATTTGATGAGTTCGAGGATCTGTTTTGTAGGGCACACCCATATTGCTGTCATTTACGCTTGTATTACCACACCCAAAGGTGAAATGTGGCGAGCAGTTAGTTCCAGAAGTAATAAGCTTATTTACCGCATCCCACCTAGAGCAAGGCTTTTTGTTAACCCCGGTTCAGTAGGGCAACCTCGTGACGGTAATCCTAACTCTAGCTACGCTATTTTTGATGAGGAGGCAGATGTCATTGAAATACATAGGGTTGAATATGATATTGAGAAAGTGCAGAGTATGGTGATTGAACAGGATTATCCTCGAGAACTTGCAGAACGTTTAAAGTATGGAACCTAAGCGGTGTTATTAAAACCTGTTTACGGTCATAATGATGTTAAATTGGCCTTAAGGAATTTGCAAGCTCAAACCTTGCTCTTTACAGGCCAAGAGGGTGTGGGTAGACGACTGCTAGCAAGATGGTTTGCTGCTTGGCTGAATTGCCAAGAGCCCTTCATTTCATCTGAGGGTAAACCCAATGAGGAACCATGTGGTAAGTGTGCAAGTTGTAAGGTTTTTCTAACAGATAGTCATCCTGATTATCGTGAGATTTCCCCTGAACAAGAAACGAAAACTGGCAAGTTAAGCAGACGCCCTCAATTTCGTATAGACGATCTGGTGCATCGTGAGGGTGGAAACAATGATCCACTAGGAAGTTGGTTAGAGAAACGCCCTCACTTCAAAAAACGAGTAGGAGTAATTGACCATGCAGAGGCTCTAAATGCAAGTGCAGCTAATGCATTTTTGAAATTCTTAGAGGAGCCTCCAAGCTATGTGACCATAATTCTAATTGCTCCTAGTCAACAAGCTATCTTGCCTACTATAGCTTCTCGAGCAACACCTGTTCGCTTTGGCACAGTTAAATTTGATAAAGACCTTTCCCTAAAGCATCCGGCTACTCGTTTAGGACGCTATGGTGATATTGCTTTAGCAAAGGATAATGAATCAGCTTTTCAGGAAGTGTTTGGTTTAATAGAAGATTATATAAAGGCTTTAACCAAAAGCCTTGAGAACGCTTTTGAGCTAGCTGATGGACTAGAAAAACGTTGGCTTAGTGAAGGCGTGTTTTCTGTGCCAGAACTCTTGCGTGCTAGAATAAGCCAAGAGTCAAAAGATGTTTATGCTGCTGCTGTTGTAGCTCTAGAAAATTGTGAGAAAGCCCTAGCTAGTTATGCTTCGCCAAGTTTGGCTTTGCAAGTCTTAACGTTAGAATTGCGTAACATCATGCTTTCTAGGCTTAGAGCATCCTAGTATAGTGTTCCTAGGCTAAAGCCTAGGAACATAAAAGCCCCATCTAAGGTAAATGTAATTATTAAGCAAATGCCCTCATAGATTTTTGTTGTACACCTAACAGGTTACTTTGAACTTGGACACTTAAAGGTAACTCATGAAAATCTGGGGTGCTTGGCTCTTCACAAATAGCTTTATTAACCATATCTATATGGTTAACCAACCATGTTTTTATAGTCTCGTGTAGCTTTTCTAAAAGTTCTTTAGTGACTTCTTTGTTTATCTGATTTCTGGAAGTCTCATAAAACTCGAGGAACTCTCTGTCTACATTCTTGGCTTGTTCACTAAGATAGTGTCCGTTTTTAAACATCCACTCCTCTAAATAAGCAAAGTGGGTTCTTGTATATGCACCTAAAAGAACAATTTTCCTTTTGGCTTTTCTTGCGTCTATGTTAGTTTGATCTGCCACTTCTCCTAGCTGGTCAACGAAACCAGATAGTTTCTTGTGTTGCTCATCAATGTCTTTTATGCCGGTACTGTACTCATCTTTCCATACAAATGTTGTCATTATTAACAACTCCTTTTAAATAAAAGAGCAGGGGGCTCTTTAGTATTTGCTAATCCAATGAGTAATTGGGATTATCATGGTTAATTAATCTAATGAGTATTTGTATATGAAAGGTTTGTGAGAGGTTAATTTTTCTTAGTAAATCGTTGGATAAATGTAATTCAACTGTTAGGTTGCTCTCCCAAAAGGCCTATTGCTTTTTGCAAGGGCAAATTTATTAGAGGGTCTGATAATTGTATCTGCCAGTTAGCAAATAATAGAATGATTCAGTCTTACATATTTTACAGTTGAAACCCATATCCTGACACTTAATAGGGTTGTTCTGAAAGAAAACAGTGTTCCAAATACTTAATGCATTAAACAAAAAATTGAGACATTTACCAAGATTTGGCCGCTTTATCATGCATTTTGCAAGCTTTGAATTGAGTAAGTGTACATCTCATGATGCTAAGTAAGATTATTTCAGAACAAGTCTAATAAAAGTACATGTGCTATGAAAATTGGATTTTTAGTTACTTGAATTAAGATTTAAGTAATCTTTATGATTTTTTAGGAATTTTAATTTATTCTCGAGGAAACCTTCTTGCTTGAAAGCTTTGTGAAATATTTCAACTAAAAGAAAAACCTATTAGCTTGTGTTCATATGGAAAAACTAGGAATTCAGGTAAACTAGAGAACCTTATGTTAGCAAGCAACTCTTTAAATCAGAACTTAAGTATTACTACCTTGCAAGGCGAAAAAATATCCTTAGAAGAGGCTTTAGAAAATGGCCCATTGATTTTGTGTTTTGGCATGCCACAAATACACGCTAGCCGTCTAGTTGTCCATTATCTGCGGCGCTTAAAAGAGCAGCAACCTAAAGCGCAAGTACTGATTGTTCTTCAAGGAGAGGAAGCTAGCGTTAAAGCTTATAGTGACGGATATCTTGATAGCCTTCATGTTAGTTACGACAAAGACTTAAAAGTAAGCCAGCACTTTAATGCTGTGTACGTGCCCACATTACATTACTTTACTAAAGAAAATGGAGCAGAGAAAGCAGCTTATAGCTTTACAGGTTTTAAACGCTATAGCATGAACAAGCTTGCTGTTATGGTAGCCCAAGAAACTGGTGGTAAAGTTAAAGAACTTATTACTGTGAATGATAATAAAGGGGAGTATGAACTGGCAGAGTTAGGGCTTTTTCATGGTTAGGGAGGCTCGAGGTGAGAGAGGAGTTGGGTAGTCCTATACATGTAATGATGAGATGTTTCGTTCTAATTAGAATAAAATCAACATCAACTTCCTTATTTTAGTGTTTGCACTACACGGTATTTTTAGAGCAAAAAGCCGTTAGCCCAAATTCTTAGGAAGCTCGTTTCATAAAGTGAGTAGCCTTACCATAATGATCACCTTCTAAGCCTTCTAAATTATGCTCTATATCTTCGCCTATTCCACATTTACTTGTCCATAATCCATTTTCAAGTTGTCTAGCAGCATGTGTTGGGATACCATTCTTTACATAAATAGCAATCTTTTCATAGCCAACTTCATAATTTTTGCGGTTCTTTGAGGTATTGTGTGGTTCAACCACAGAAAGCGATAATTCGTAAACGAAAATGTTCAAGATTTGGAATACCAAAAGCAATACGTTTCAGTACACGGATTTTGCTATTCATCCCTTCAACAAATCCACTAGTAATTCTATGATGGAAAAAATTTGTTATCTCAGCTTCCCAAGTTGTTAAGGTATCACAAAACTTGTCTAGATCCTTTATATCAAGCTTCTTAGCATCAGCCTTCCACTTTTTTAGATCTGCACAAGCTTCATCAGCTGATGTATTCTTTTCATACCAGTCATGCAACTCTTGACGTAACTGCCAAAGACGGAAAAGCCTTGGTTGAAAACTTGATAACTCCTTTAATCTTTCCTTGTCTGAATTCGTCAACTTAGCCTCATTTTTAAGTAGTAAAAATCGTAAACCCTTCAGTTGACCACGCTCTTCTTCATCTTTAGCACCTTTCTGGAAGCCTCTTCTTGCTTCATGTATTACTGAGTGCAGGTTTTGTACTACATGGAAGCGATCTGCAACAACAGACACATTTGGGAACACTTCATGTACAGCAGCTCGATAGTGTGCCCAAAGATCAGTTGCAACAAAAGCTAGACAACTCAAATCAATACCATCAGGTGGGCATTCAAACCAGCTAATTAAAGTCACTTTCTTACGATTTGGTAAAACATCCAGTACAATGCGTCTGGTCAAATCAGTTAGTATTAGAATGTAGTCACCCTGCCCTTTTTTTGGGAAATCTCGTCGACTCCCAGTTGACTTACGAATAGTGGATTCTGGCGTCGCTTTTCCAATTTTGCTTCACCTGCCTTGTGAAAAATACTTTCAACTACCTTATATCCTATTCCATACAGTTCAGATATTGTTGATACATCCTGTTTACGCTTTGGATTTGCTATTTCCTCATAGAGGCGATTCGTATAGGTACAGTCTGGTGCTACATCTCGCACTTTCTGAGTGAAGACAGTACCACAATAACAACATTTGAACCGCCTGCTATCAAAGATCAGTATCATTTTCTGTCCTCTTAAAGGAGAATCATGTATCCACCTTTGTTGGGGGTAATCATGGACTTTACTGCTTATATGTGAGCACTCAGGACATAAGGCTATATCAAATCTTGCTACACAATATATTTCGTGTGTCTGCTCTTTTTCATCATACTTTTGGTTTACAACGTCCAAATCTTCTAGTCTAAGTAGTTTCGTCACCACATTATATTTATCACGATCTGCTTGATTTCCTTCTATAGTCTTTGCCACTCGTGTGTTTTAACATTTCTATGATCTACCACACAATACCTCAGAGAACCATTTTTGCTTTTACATACTTGGTAACCTAGAGTTTCAAAAGCTTTTTGAAAGGCGTTCACCGTAACTACTTTAGGGACCTCCTTAGGCCAATAGTGTTTTGAAGGATCTATCTCAGAATCAGATGGCCACCACCAAGTTCCAGTGTCCTTTGCTGCCCAAGCTATGCAATTGTATTCCTCTGAAAAATTACTTGTTTTTACAAAGTGAGTGTTAGCAAGATTTGGAAAAACCTGAATGAACTTTTCGATGATATAATCATCCATTATTTAATGATGTTGTGTTGCTTTCCCCAATCTACCCAACACTGAGCAACCTTTTTAACTTTGCCATAGTACTCTTTTGGTACAGGGTTTTCATCAGTGATTGCTTGTAAAGCCCAAGACCAATGTGCAGGTCTTACCTTTAGCTCCTCGAGAATAAGTGGCACAGCATTCCACCCCATACCAATAATTTTTTGATATGATTTCAACATACACATTTCTGTTGTAGAGGACATAAATCTTGACTTTTCATACCATTCTTTAGAGAGTCTGCTGAAGCGTTCTTTTGGTAGCTCATTACTAGCGGTAGGTGAAGCTAAATCAGAATGTAAGTCTAAAATATCCCTTTCTGGAGATTTGTATATGGCTGCGTTATTCTTAGTAAAACTATCAGTTCCTGCGAATGTCATTCCTTGCATTATTTGTCTTCACCCTTCTCGCTTAATAATTGAGTGACATGTTCTTTTTCCCAGCCCTCAGCCATTTCTAGAAGCCCTTCTGCCATAATACGTAACATATCAGATGGCAAGATAACTCGCTGCACGTGGAAAGCCGCATTTTCATCAAGGTTTTCAAGGTTTGGTCCACTCTGGAAAAAGTCTAGATATATTTCATTCCTAGATGTAGTTGTTCTTAGGTATTGTGCATAAGTGGTATTAAGTGGTTTGTTCTTGTAAGCACTTTGTATGAGGGTGTCTGTGTCTACTTTACTTTCTTTAGAATCTCCCATAAACTGGACTTTCTTTGGTAATAAATTTTTTCATTGAGGCTTGGGTAAGACTACAACAACTACTCTCAATTACTATCTTAGCACATATCAATTAATGTTTCTAACTAACGTTTGTACTACACGCTGTGCATCACGTATACAGTCATTCACTCCTACACCATAGTAGGCATTACCTGTTAAAAATATATTCTTAGCCTCAACCTCTTGCATAACAGCGTCAACTTTTTGGCGGTGTCCTAATTGGTATTGGGGAATACTCTTAGGCCAAGGCACATGCAAAACATATTCTGGTTCGGCAGTAATGCCCATAGTAATATAAAGCTCATCTCTTACTACTTTAAGAGCTTCTTCTTTAGATAAATCTGCAAAAGTTGGATCAACAGTTCCCCCCATAATCACACGCAACATAACGCTATCTTTAGGTGCTTGCTCAGGGAAAATAGCAGAACCATACAGCACTCCCAAAGTACGTATGTCTTCACCTCTTGGCACTAAAAACCCAAAACCATCTAGAGCTATTGGTATATCGCTGCGGTTAAAGCCTAGTCCAAAAACTTGCATATCAGCATAAGGTATGGAGTTCAAAAAACTTATACTCTTACTAGAAATTAGAGGCTTTAAAATATCTGCACTTACAAAAGCAGGGGTAGCAAAGATTACCGCATCGGCTTCTAGCGATTCACCTGAACTCAGAGAAAGGCTATAGCCCTTTTCTAAGGGAGTTAAAGTATAAGCACTTAAAGCACTTTTTATGTTGGGCTCGAGTTCCCCATACAAAGCATCAATAAGTGTTTGCATTCCTCCTTTAAAGCCCATAAGACTAGTTTTAGGCTTACCACTCTTTTTGGCCTGACGTTGCCTATGAATAAGGGCTTTGATTAGGCTACCACTTTCTTTTTCCATTTTGCGCAAACTAGGGAAAAGTGCATCTAGACTAAGTTCCTTGGCATCTCCAGCAGTAATCCCCAAAACAAAAATACCTGCAAAAGCATCGGCAAAACCCTTGCCAAACCGCCTTTTTAAAAAATCAAATACAGTTTCTTCTTTTTCAGAGGCTTTACAAAAAAGTTCACCTAACAAACGTATTTTTTCAATAGGGGAGAGCAAGCTGCTTTTAAAAAGGGCTGGTGGAGAAGTAGGAACTTTGTTTAAGCTACCTTTAGTGTATATAAAACGATATTTGGCTACCTTTGCAGCTTCTTGTAACTCGTTTTCTAAATTTAAACTTTTAATAAATCCTAGAGTGTTTGGATCATTTAGAAAACCATTAGCTGCCCAATCGATTACATAGCCATTTTCGTTTGTTGAGCCTAGTTTGCCTCCTATACGTAATTCTTTTTCAATAACAGTTATTTCAATGGGCAGTTCTTTTTTTAAAAGATAGGCAGTGGCTAGGCCAGATATACCAGCACCAACAATTACAACACGCTTCATAGATTAGTCCTTAACTAGAATGAAATTCTGTTAGCCTAAGCGCTAAAGACTCTAAGGCCCACTGTGGGTCTTTTCCAGTTTTCATATTAATATCTGCCTCGAGCAAAGTAGTTAAAAGTATTCTAAGTTTTGCCTCATTTAGCTTTTCGCTTAAGTTAAAAGCTTTCCTAGCTACAAAAGGTTTTACCTTTAGAGTTTTGGCTACCAAACCAGCATCAAGCTTAGCACGGCTTTCACGCATAGCTACACACTTGGCTACCAAATTATACTGCCACTCTAATGCACCTAAAATTTTTTGTGGTGCTTCACCTTGGAGTAATAGATTATGGGAGGTATGCAGGGCGACTTTGGTATCACCACTAGCGCAAGCTTCTATAAGATCAAAGGCATCTCTAGCAGCAAGACGGTTCACTACTTCACGCACACGCTTGCTTGACATTGTTTCATCAAGTATTGCTAGTTTTCGGACTTCGGAAGCAATTGCTGGTAAGTCTTCACCGAAAAGATCAACTAGAGTTTGAGGGACATCATTTTTAAATTTAACACCTGCATTAGTTAACTCAATTTTTACCCAATTGGTAAGAGCGCTAAAACGTGGAGTAGGCAGGTGCTCGTGCTTACCTAGTTTGTTATAAGTTTTCTGGCGCGAAGCAGAAGCTTGTAAATCAAGCACCACTATAAAAGCATTTTCAGGTATGCTCTCTAAAGTTTTTAGAACTGCATTACGAGGTTTAATGCCTGCTTGCCCTTTAAAAGCAGCATCAAAATCCAAAAATAAAGCGACTTGGCTAAATAGTCCCGATTGTGATGCTAACTGACTTACTTCAGTAGCTTGCATGCCTTCACCAAGTTCTGTTACAGCTTCGGGGTTAAAGCCTTGTTTTCTTAGGGCTTGTTTTGATGCTCGAGCTGCTAAAAAAGGATCACCAGAAAAAGAGAGAATCACAAGACTATTTTAACTTGTTACTATAACAAAATGTAGCAGAGGGTCTTGTCCACATAGTAACTGTTATTGTGTTTCATCCGACCGTAGTCGGCAACACAATAGGGAGGGAATTCGTTTAGTAGTTTTAGAGGGCATAAGTGGTTATTGGTTAGCTGTGTACATCTATTGCTAACAGCACATGATTAAGGTATTTTGAAAGAATATCTTCTTTATATTTTTGCCAATTTTCCCAAGCTTTCTTATTCTTGTTGGGGTCTTCTATTTGCTTAATCATAGTCCAGCCAAAATCATAGCAGTCATGCCATGCTCCATCAGGTGTTACAATAATAGCAAAACCATCTAAGCATGTTTTTTTGACAATTGTTGAGTACTGATACCAATCTTCATCTTTATATTTTAAGGGAATATCAGAGGGTTCACCTCGAGCTATTTGTTTATCCCAGTTTCCCCCAACAATCCAATAATCCCAATGACCATTCTTATTAAAAGTGGATAGCTCATAAATCCCTTTTTCATCAGCAAATATGGGTGTACTTTCACTAAGTTTTTTTACTAAATCATCAATATTACTAATTCTATGATGCCTCTTTAAATATTTAAGCTCTTTTTCATTTATGTACTCTTTGTATGCTTCCACTTCAAGATTTAAGTTGTAAGGAGCTAATAACTCCTTAACCCAGATTTCAGGGTTTTGTTGATTGGGAGGGATTATAACTGCTGTGTATGAATGCATAGTGTTAATTCTGTAGCTGAACAGTTACCATAGTTGTAGTTTCAGTTGACATTGCCTGATGTAGTGTAATCCTTTGAGTTTTTACTAAGTCGTTATGACTTACTACTACCTCATAATCACCTAAGTAACCATTAGCAAAAAACTCACCATTTTCGTTTGTAGTACCAAACTCATTTGTCCACCACTGGTTAAACACAAGATCTATAAACACCTCTCCGGCTGGTTTTAGTGACCAATCCTGCCGGAAAAGTGGTGCGTCCCCTAACCAATGGGCTAAATCCCAGAAACCCCATATAAGAAAGTCACTGACTGCTGGGTGGCTGAAAGCAGTAATGAGAAAATCTCTAAAGTACTCAGCAGCTAGTTGCTCATTGCCTATACTAATATCAAACTCAGTAATTATGAGATCTTTTCCGGGGAAAGTTTGAGAAAAACCGTCTAAAACACCATAAATGTGTTCCAAAGAACCTAAAGGATAATTAATATGACTTTGCATGCCAATGCCCTCAAAATTATCATTGCCTAAATTAAAAATAATCCCATAAAATCTTTCTTGTGCACCTATGCATAGCCCTCCACAAGCCAGAATATTAGTATCACTAATAACACGCCTTACATCTGGAGCAACTGATTTAGCAAGAGAAAACCATTCCTTGTGAATGTCCTCGCCTACTGTAGCTGCGAAAGCATTGTCTAGCACTGACTCATTTAAAACGTCCCAGTCTTTAATCTTGCCCTGTATACCGGGTTCACCTAAAATGCTGCTAATACGTTCCAAGCTTGCAGCACGCAAATAATCACCGTTTTTATCTTGTATAGCCTGCCATACCCCTTTGGGAACAACACCACTGTTTTCGCTTTGCCAGTCTTCCCAAATAATAGCATGCCCTCTGGTAGAAATACCTTGGTGTGATAGCCAACTAATAGCCTTTTTAGAATTGGTAGGACAACTTGCATTAGTTTCCCAGAGTCCCCACTTTAGACAATTTTCAAGCACTGCTAAATTAAAACCATGCCCCTTGCCATCAAGGTCAAGGATTTTTTGACGGTAAATTTCATTGTCTTCTAAAAAATTCTCATCGGTTAGTCGCCACGCTGCCACAGCTGTACCAAAACCAAAAGAGTGTTTTAACATGTTCAGATCTACATTTGCATTAGGTATAGGATTACCATTGCCATCTACAACACGAATTTGTAGTTTGCCTTGACGATGCCATGTTATACGTTCATTTGCTGCTTGGTACCACTCCGGACTAGGCTTTCTATAGCTAATTATATCGGTTTGAGGCAAGTTATCTAGGTTCTCGTTGCCATAATTTAAAACAGCAAGGCCTGCTACTTCTAGTTCTTGTGCTTGCGCCCCTAATTCTAAAGAAAGTTGATTTACACCTTCAATATTAGCTTTAATACGAATAAAGTATTGCTGCCAATCGTTATGCTTGGGTGCCACAGGAACTTTGTTGCCTGCAAAGTCAACCACTACAAGACCTTTTTCAGCTTGGGCCCAGAGATTACGCAACCAAAAAGTAATAAGAATAGCATCATTTTTATTCACATGGTCTATGGGAAGCTTAGTATTTATTTCCCATGACTGAGGAATACCTTTATCAATCCTAATTTTCAAGACTTTATCAAAAGGAAATTCATCAATATGGTACTTATGGATATCACTTACCCATTTTTGCAAGGCTATGAAAGTGTCTACAGCTTCATCTTCATTCTCAGGAGAGATAAAATACCCTCCATGGAGTCCGTATTCGTTTTGTAGGTGATTCTTAATCCCTTGGTAATAGTTTGGACTTTCTTGGCTTTGGGTGCTCGAGCCACCTAAAAAAGCAAAATAAATAAGAACAGCAACTAAAGTTTTAGGTTTATAAAAAATGACCTTGAAAAGCTCATACAAATTTGTTTTTCTAATTTTAGATTTCTGTATTCCAACCACAGTTCATAGCCTAGCAACTGCTTAGTGAGTTAAGCAAGAATTACTTAAAACCGAAGCTATAGATTTTCCTAAGGCCGCTATCAAGAAAATAATATAAGGTTCTCTTATCGATTTGACGAATTTTGGTACTGCTTTGGGAAATCATCTCAGAGCTAGAGCCTATTTGGGTAAAACTTTCAGTATGAGCCTAAGAGGCCTTCATCAAGTTTCAGGTTATCATGAGCTAGGATGGAAATTATAATGAAGCAAAGACATATTTGTGTGAGTAGCTTTTTCTTTGAAGGAAACAAGTGGTATGAAAATAATTCATGAAGTGCTGTCTCTAGATGAGTTGAAACAGATAGCAGCAGCAGCCTTTGGAGACTTTGTAAAAGCAGTTGTTGACATTGAAAAAGGGGAGTTAGCAATTGATGCAGAACTTCATTATCATTGGTGGAAACCACTACCTCTGGTAGTGGTCTAGTAAAAAGTTCTACTAGTTAAGCAATGATGTATTTCCCTAGAAGGTTAAAGAAAGGGAAATACATGCCCAAGAATAGCAGATACAAAAAGTTGTCACACTCAATTTACAGTTGTGAGTATCACGTAGTTTTTTGTCCAAAGTATCGTTTTAGAGTGCTGAAGGATGGAGTAGAGGAATCCTTGAAGCAGATAGTATACAAGTTGTGTAGAGAAAAAGATAGAGTAGAGGTGTTAGAACTGAACATAAGAAAGGATCATGTACACATGTTGGTATCAATCCCACCAAAATATTCTGTGTCAGGGATAATGGGCTTTATCAAGGGAAAGTCAGCAATAAACATGCTAAAGATGTATGGAAGGAAGTTAAGAGGATATCCGCAAAAGAGCTTATGGAGTAGAGGATATTGTGTAAGCACAGTAGGGTTAGATGAACAAAAGATAAGGAAGTATATACGTTGGCAAGAGCAGAAGGAAAGAGCATTAGAGGCACAACAGAGGAGCCTATTTGAGTAGTATCGGGCACTAGCGTCCGATACCCCTTCTAGGGGTTAACAAAACAAGCCACCACCTCTGGTGGTGGTTTTATGACTCCGATTTGGAAGCAATGCTTCTACAGGATGGGTCGAAACAGGAAAGCTTGTGGGGGATTAACCTTTACCCAGATTTACCCGAGGATGAATGGATTGAGTTCGACTCAATGATTAATATGAGACCTTCTCAAGGAAACAGGAGCCGAGACGTGGAAAATCAAGAGGTTCGCAAAATTATCTATAACATTGTTAGAGAAAGGATTAGTCGATGAGTATGCAGCATCAGGGGATGGCATCGGGGCGATGGAATGAGCTATCGCTAGTTGAACAGATGGCAAATATTGGCAGCGAGGTGGAGCGAGCAATAAGGTGGAAAAACAAGAATAATCAGGAATATTGTATTAAGGCATTTGAGAGGGCGCTCGAGCTTTTTGACCTAACGTTGGAAAGTAGCAAAACATTTCCTCAGTTGAAGGAGATCGCTCGAGCTAGAGAGGTAGTAGTGGATTTCTTTTTTTGTGATAACTCGTTTGGGACACCAGAGCAATTTCTCCAGTCTTATTTTACTCAGTTTGCATATGCAGCACGGAAAAATCTATAATTTTATAACAACACCTGTTGCACCATTCATTTCAACAACATCACCAGTTTTTAGCCATGACATAACCCCATCTAAAGCCACAATAGCTGGTATATTCATTTCCCTTGCCACAATAGCTGAATGAGATAAAAGGCTCCCTCTTTCTACCAGAATGCCAGCTGCATTAGCAAATAAGGTAATCCACCCCGGATCAGTGAACTGAGCCACCATAATTTCTCCAGCTTTTAGTTCTGCTTGTCTAGGGTCATTAATTACCCTTACACTTGCTCTAACAATACCCGGACAGCAACCAATTCCCTTATGTTTCTTTGAGTCATCAGCAGTAATTTCAAAACTACTATAGAAAGTACTTACTCCTGATTTAAGGGAATGGTAAGCAGCGCCCTTAGTTTCAAGGCGATTAGGGGGAGAAGGCAATGATTTCAAATGCTCTTGTTGTTCTTTGCGTAGGGCAACCAACCTATGAAGATCATAAGAGGTAATAGTGCCTTCAGCTAGGCCCATGATCTCTGGTACTTCTAAGAAAAAAATGTCCCTAGCATAATCAAAATACTTTAAATTCTGCAAACGTTTACCCATCTCGAGGAAAATCTTCCTAACCCGTCCAAATAAACGAGTACGCTCAAAACGCAAATTCTCTCTATCACGAACTCTTGCCTTAGCCCATTTTACACTACGGTTTATAAAAAACTTTTGTAGCGAATTTACCTTAAGAGAGGCCAGTTTTACTTGTGGATCTATTTCGGTTTCTTTAGCCTTCTTAGGAATGGGTTTCTGTGCCATATAGCCTATTGCCATTAGTAAGCTCGAGGGATCATCATGCAAAGTAGGACTTTCTAGTTTTAACTCTTGCAAACAGCGGTCACCAAATTTTTCAATATGGGAGTCATATAAACTTTTTAGCTCAGCATTATGCTCTATTGCTGCAAGGGCTCTATTAGTGTCCCCAGAGACTAAAGCTTCTACTAAAGCACTATCTTTAGCTGCAATCTTGGCCATAGCTTGTATGCGCCTTGCAGGTTCAGCACTAATTATGTCACCTTGACCAATCATAATGTCATTGTGAAGTGCTAGACCCTTTTCACCAGCATGTTTTTCTAACAGTTTACGAGATATACCAAAAGCCATCATACAGAGAAAATCGTTCACTAGTGGGGCGTCCCAGCTATTTAGTAGTTTTTGCTCGAGCTTACGGTACTCCATAGCCAAACTATCTAATGGCAAATCCTGCAAACCTTGATTAGACGAGGCCAAGGCTTCATTGAGGCGCTTGTAGAAAAATTTTATTTTTAGCCGTAAGGTAAGTTGATTTCCAATTAAACTAATTACTGTTCTAGCAAAATTTAAAGCGTCAGCAACTTTTGCAAACAAGCTTGGTTTATTAGGAACAATGGCACTAACAATTTCTTCTGGTAAAGGCTCCTTTACACCCATCATCTGCTCCATAAACTTTTGATTCATTTTAAAACCGGGGAACAGTGCTAGGACACGGTACCAATTTAATAAATTATAATAGACATGCCCATTAATAAAGCCCAGCATGTTCTGAAAGGTGTTGCTTTCATCTGCTATTTTCTTACGAGAAACCCCCATTAGCTTACAAAACTCTATATAAACATGCTCGTAAACATAGCGAGCAAAAGAAAAAGTTAATGGCGAGGTAACACCACTGTAACTTTCTACAATGTTGCTATTATCCCAAATAATACTCTGTTTTCCTGACAAAGAAGGGCCTTTTAGGCTGGTAATTGGGCGAGCTTGTAAAAGGAATAATTGGTTATTTTCAATAGCCCATTCAATATCTTGTGGTGCCTTAAAGTGCTTTTCTAGCCCTATTAGTAAAGCAACCATTTCGTGAATAGTTTCCTCATTTAAAGTACTAGACTGACCTATAATTTGTGATTCTTTTAAATTGCCCTCACGATCAGTATAATAAATATCCCCATTAACTTCGCCTGCTACCAACTTATCTGCCAAACCGTGCACTGCATTAATCACACAGGTATCGTAGTCAGCAGAAACAGGGTCAACACTAAAGGCAACTCCCGCAATATCTGCATTAACCATGCGCTGTACAATGACAGCTGGTATTAAACTCTCACTATCACCAGTAAAAGTTTGACGGTATTGCTTAACATGTTCTGTGAAAGCTGAGTCCCATACAGCAGTGATTTTGTTTAATACTTCATTATAGGGGATGTTTAGGTAGCTCTCGAGTTGACCAGCAAAAGAAGCACTTGCACCATCTTCAGATGTTGCCGAAGAACGTACGGCAAACAATGATTCCTCATTTACCTTCAATCTAGATAAGGCACTTTCAATAGCCTCTGATACTGAATGATTTATAAGTATTGTTCCTAAAGGCTGATTATTGGCAAGTAGTTCTTTTTGCTCATCTGAAAGGCAATCAATAAAAGCTTGTGGTGTAACTACAAACCACTCAGGTATAGGAAATTTGGTGGCAAGTTCAGCCAATGCAGCAGCCTTACCACCCATTGTCATTCGATCTGCTTTATCATTTGCTGTTAATATATGCTTTATCCTAGCCATAACTTCTGTCCTAAAGGTATAATACCAAGTATAAAATAAAGTCCTATAACCCAGATTCCTGAAAAGTTTTCTAGGCTTTTAGCCAGCTTAGGAGTTGGTTTATGTATAAATTGTAAAGCTAATGAACTTGCTATTAATGCAAGTATAGCTAGCACGATAAACACAGGAAAAAAGAATTCTATTCTCATAGCCACTATACAAGCGCAAACAAATGCTGCTGCCAGTGCTCCAAGCCATGCCAGAATAGCACGCTGAATGCCCCAATCTGAACTATAGCTTTCTACTCCTTGAATCTCTTGTTCTGGGGCCCAAGTCTTACGACCAATCTCAATCACTACTCCATTAAAGAAGCTCACTACTAAAAACCAAGTTAGTCCATCAGGAGGGAAGGGGCTTAAGCGCAACCAATCACATGCTGTAGCAAACAAGTCAATTAATGGCATTATTAGCATATGTGTCCAAAGGTAAGCAAGAGGACGCTTTTTGAGCCAAGCTGGTATAAAAAACTCGACACTCATTAGTGCCATGTAAGCCCAGACAAGAATAAGTACAAAAGTTAGTGGTGGATATAATAAGTAGCTTAAAAGCAGTTGAATAATAGCAGCAACAATTCCTAGCCATTTAAGTTCATTAAGGCTAATTAGACCACGGGGCACGGGCCTTTCAGGTCTATATTTAGCATCGTTTTCGTAGTCTTTAAATTCATCAGCAATACGGAGTTGTAGGAAGAAAAGGAATAAGCAAATAAAGGCTGTGATGCTTACTTGCCAACTTGGCCATGCAACGTTACTGCGTAGTAAGGAGGAAAGGCAAAGTGCACAAAAGCTAAAAGAAGCAATTAGAATCCCATGCTTAAAAACAGGAAACCTTTCACTTTGGTAAATCCATAACCTTTGTAGTAAATGCTGTTTTGACATAAGTGATCCTAGCTCAGTCTAGCTGAATCTAGCATGAGTTTATAGGTGTTTAAACAACTAGTTAAAACTTAGTTCACTAATAAAGCAATCAGGAGCTTGATCTAGAAAGATGAATTGCTGAGTGCTTAGTATTGTCTATAAAATCGATTCTTAGACACGATTGTCTAAAAAATGGCATTAAACGATTTAAAAGACACAGTTTTAGGCTTAAATTTGATGTCTACAAACTTATAAGATAGCGGACACCCAGGATAACTACAGGAACTATAAAAGTGCTGAGGAATATTGTTTAGGAGATATAAAGAGGATCGGCAGGTAATGGTAGGAAGCGATTCCCCTTCAGACAATAAAAAGCCAACCCCTACAAAAATATGTGTTCCAAAACTGACTTTCAGAACACATACTCAAAGTAGAAGTTGTACTAAATAATACCTGACAGTATTTTTAAGGTGACAGATAAGTTATTTGCAAAGTAAAGGAAACTCTACTTCCACTTACTTCATATGTATAGTTACCAGCTAACATATCATTACTTACTGTAACTGGACTACTTCCTAAAGCTTCACCTACTAGTTGGTTTTGTGAGTTGTAAACTTTTAATGTCAGACTTGTATTACCGCCTTTTTTCCCTTTACCACTATTAAAAGTAAGTGCTGCTGTAGTTGGACCTTCAGCCACATTTACAGAAAAGCTACGTGTGGGATGTTTATGATTTATTCTTGAAGAAAAAGTTTCAGTTACTTCAGTAGGGCCAGCAGGCTCATTTACTATTATAGTTGTGGTATCTGAGCTGGACAATTCAGAATCATTAGCAAGTAATTCAAGGGTGTAAGTTCCTACTTCTGAGAAAGTAGCTGTTGTTGATGGTGAAGAAAAGTCTGCAAAAGTAACAGCACCCGGACCAGAAACCTTTGACCAAGTAGTTGTTAGGATACCAGCTATGGGTAGACCATCATCATTAACACTACCTGATAAATTTACAGCATTTGGCAATTTTATTTCTTTACTGGAATTACGCAGGAGGGAAAATAAAGTAAAATAGGGCTCAATCAAAACCAAGGAGCCCTAAGATGAGTCTAACACAAAGGATAGTTAAAGCACTAGAAGCCATATTGAAAGCAGTTGAGGCAAGTGGTTCTTCAGCCATGGCAGATGGAATGGACTGTGCACACGATACTATCTATAGAGCATTGTTAATAGACTCGATTTTAGCAAAGGTAAGTGAGATAGCCATAGGCTTAAAAATGCTGGTAGGTGGACTTGAAGGGGGCTACTTGGTTCTTGATGATACAGTAATAGCCAGATCAGGAAGGGGAAAAATGTGGCTACCGAAATTACGAGATGGCAATGGACACTATTGCTATGGTTTCGGGATAGTGCTGCTGATCTGGACAGATGGTAAAGTGCGAATACCGTTAAAGATCAAACTTTACTTTGGAGAGGTAAGTAAGCAAGAACTAGCATTGGAGCTATTAGCATGGGCAAAAGAAAAAGGGCTAAAACCTGATTATGTACTATTTGACTCATGGTACGGTTCAAAGAAGATTCTGAAGCAGATACATGCCTACGGTTGGTCGTTTGTGACGCGATTAAAGAGGAACAGAGTGCTGCGAGGAAAGCAGTTGAAAAGGCATAGAGGACCCTACTGGACAAAAGTAGGAAAGCTAAGAGGAATGGACTTTGAAGTGAAGATAGTGAGGAGAGGGAAGAAATACTATGTGACAAACGATTTAGAGCTAGAGGACAAAGAGATAATAGGGCATTATAAGGTGAGACAGGGAATAGAAGAGGTGATAAGAGGGCTAAAGCAAGAGCTAGGGTGGCAAGGATTCAGATATAGAACAGAACAAACAATAGGAGGGCATTTAGGGTTAGGAGTAGTAGCTTATGGGCTTATAGAGGTAGCTCGTAGAGAGAGCAAGCAATCATTTTACAGATACCGTAGGGGACTAATCTCTGGTCGCATTGACCCACCTCTAGACCTTCTGGACTCGCTTCCTCAAGCTGCGTAATTCCAGTCTTTACTAAGACCAGCATATACAGTAGGTGCCTGATTGTTTGTAACTAAGGATTGAACAAGAAATTGACTGTCGGCAGTGTTCCAGTGTGTATCTAAATAAGAGTTTGCAGGCGGATTAGGATGATAATAGTCATCATGATTACAGTCTAAAAGACGACCATCTCTACCCGGACAAGCATTATAATCCATTACTACGTCACTAGCATCTTTATAGCACATGCGGTCATATTCATCAGTACAATGGTAACCGGGTGTGGCATTTGGAGCAGAGCGTTGAACACCGCCAAGGTTATGTGTAAGCTCATGGGCAGCAACAGGACCACCATTGCTACCCCAGCAACCATTATCAGTACGAGAATAGCTACTGTTAGTGTTGTTGTAGTTTTCCTGTCCTGGGCGGTCGTCTCCGTAAAGGGTACCAATACCACAGTAAACATTTGCGTCCATCCAAATCAAATACTTCCGATTACTATTATTGTAACCAAGGTCTCTCATCTCTGATCTTGTATTGCTGAAAGTGTCATCACCAGTAGGAGAGAGCACTACATTATCTACTACTAGTTCACAGTTAGCATCGGTTACAAAAGGAACGTGGCGCTCACCACCTACCTCAGCAGCGCTATCTAAGAAGATTTGTGATACTTCAGCAGCCCAACCCTTAATAAGAGGTTCAACAGCAGCATAATTGTCTGGCTTATCAGAGGCTCGAGCATAAATCGCCTGTACACGGTAGCCACTAGTCCCATCACCTATACAGGGTACAGTATTTGTACTAGAAACACTTAGGCTACTTGGCTCCTGTCTTACACGCACATCCACACCTATGGGTGCAGGGTCAGGCCCATGAGTACAAAAAGGAACTCGATCGGCAGCAGGATTGTCGAGCTGAAAAATTCCTGCGCAAGGTTCACCAGGCTTACCAGGAATAAGACCATCAAAAACCAAACCTTTAGCTCGTTCATTTGCGGGTACATCCTTTGTAACCGATGTAGTAACTTCATGATCATGATTATGTGATCTTATTGAATCCCCAGACTCCTCGCAACCTATAAGGAAACCTATTAATAATAAAGCAACTAAAATTCTCAAAATTATAACTAACCTTTCCTAGAATATTAGCGAGATTGCTTGCTAAATACTCTTTAAGATTCTTGTAATAAATAATAGGGAAATATCGTTAATTATAAATTACTTATTATGACTATTTGTATTATCTGTCGTAACTATTATAAAATTAAACTTTGAAGGGTAGAGGACTTCTTTTGAAAAGGAGGTTCCCGATTGTAGCTTATCCCATTGAAATCCCATGCTAGCTTTGTGGAAAAGTTGAAGAAACTAAACAATGAATGTAGTCTGTACGGATAAACACAGGCAGTGGTTGTGCTTTATATGAATAACCCATTGAGGTGAAGCATTTGTTCAATAGGGGTGTAAATTGCAAACGAGGGTTTGTGGTTTACTCCCTGCAAGAATAAAGCCTAACCAAGACCAAGACGGTATTACAATTAATTACGTGTAACACGGACGTGCCAGTAAAAATAACCCTCAAAAGTGCTGAAATGTGTACACTACTACCGCTCCTTTGTGCAAAAATAAACATGTGTTTATTTTTGTATATGGAAAAGACGCTTTCTACCCCATCAGAACAGGTCAATTTATTTCCAGTGACCTAGTTTGGAAAATCCAACCTGTTTATGATGTAAAGGGTGAAAAAGGAGATTATTGGCGATGCGCCCCAAGCCACAAGGGGGCGGAATTAGCATATTACTTGCTGACTACAACCAATAGTGAGGACTTCTTTTGTGATAGAGAGGAAATAAAAAAACTCTCCTTGCCGACAAACGAGAATCCTCATGGCTTTACCTTGAGAGAAAAACAGGAAGAGCAGTAGAGTAAGGGGCTTACAGTTTAGGATAGTAATTCAAATGCCCCCGCGAGTCCAAAGTAACAGATTGCGTTAATGTTTTCCTGACAACAAGGGTTCATCCTAAATGTCAGAGATTTTTCCTAATGGAAGCACAGCACCAATAAGGGTTTGTGATGATCTAAAAAGGCAGAACCCGTTTTGTAGAGGTTTGAAGGTTTTAGTTGCGTAGATTACGTAATTTACGTATAATGTTTTTATAGACTGTACCTGAAGAGAGGACTGCATCAATGAAAGCTGTCACTGCTTCTGAATTTCAAAAAACTTTGGGGCTTTCAAGGAAATTGCACAACGGGAACCTGTAGCTGTCACGAGTAATGGAAGGGAGAGTGTTGTCCTGATTTCTGCAACAGAATGCAAGAAGTACGCGAGGTTAAAGGAGCCTGAAGTAAGTGCGGAGATTGAAAAAATGATGGATGCCTTTATAGAAAAGCGTCAGAAAGTCCTTGAACGGTTATCATAGTGACACAAGATATAGAACCGCTGTGGGTCACGGGAAAAGAAGTACTTCTTTTCCATCAGAAGATCATAGAAAAAACGGGTGGGTCACACGGTATAAGGGATTAAGGGCTCCTTCAATCTGCGCTTGTACGCCCCCAGAATCTATAAACAGAATTTTATGAAAGCACCTTTGAAACTGACTCTTAAAGTAGACTTAAATATATTTTTTGTTTTGTTATTTGCCTTTTCATTGCTTTCTACAAACTTTATAGCTTTGCATAACTTTGCTTCTATTTATTTAGAAGAAATTTTCGAAGATGTTCAAAATATTGAAGACTTTACAGCTAAAACATCAAATGCAGCTAGAGTAGGTGTTTTTTGCCCATTAGTGTTCATTGTCCCCATTTTAGATGTAGGTAGGATATTACAGTACACACCTAATCCTGCAACGCTTAGTCGTGCCCCACCTTCCTTTTAAAACCTCATTGGAGACAACTCAAAAGTATATCTTAGATGTTAAGCAAAAATAATTTGTACTTTGTTGTCTCAGAATTTCTAGCAAGATATATTGTTAAAAGACTAACAATTATTAGACTAAATATAAATTTTAGGAAGGAATAAATATTATGTTGAGGCAGTTTTTTGTTGTTTTTATTGTTTCTGGAGCTTTTTTTGTAGGTTTGGCTGCTGAAGGTTCTTCATGGAGTTATGAAGGAGAAACAGGCCCTGATAATTGGGGAACACTTAAAGAAGATTATGCACTTTGTGGAGAAGGTACAGAACAATCCCCTATTTATATAAATAGTGTTTTAGTAAGTGATATAGCTGATATAGAGTTTAATTATTCATCTAGTGCTCTAAACATTCTGAATAATGGTCATACAGTACAGGTTAATTATGATAGTGGTAGTAGTGTAACAATAGGTGATAGAGAGTATCAGTTACTACAATTTCACTTTCACGCACCTAGTGAACACGCTATAGACGGTGAGTTAGCAGACGCTGAAGTTCATTTTGTTCATGGGCATAAAACAAATGATGGAAAAACAGAATTAGCAGTTATTGGAATCATGATTTATGAAGGTGAAGAAAATTCAGCTTTTAAAGATGTTATTGCCAATTTGCCTGAGAATGCAGGGGATGAACTTTCTATTGAGGCTTCAGTTAGTGCTGAAGATTTAATGCCTGCCAATAAACAAGTGTACCGCTATGAAGGTTCACTAACTACACCACCATGTAGTGAAGGGGTTAATTGGAATGTAATAGCTGAGCCCATTAGTATGTCACGTGAGCAACTTGATGCTCTTGGTGAAGTTCTACACAATAATAACCGACCCTTACAATCCCTAAATGAACGTGAGATTCACTTTGATGGTAGGTAAGTAATATATCATTCAGAAAGGCTAAAATGAGGTTAGGTTTTTTTACTCTAACCTTTTTGTTTGGGGAGGGGTTTTTGTGCTTCCATAGATTGTGCCAATCACCATAGAGGTTTTCAAAATCTCCAAGGTTTCACAAAGAGAGCTTTTTATGGACATTTTATAGTATTACAGCGCAAAATTTAATGAGGTTGAGTTACAGAAAGCAAATCCCCTAAATCCCCCTTGTTAAGGGAGACTTTCCATATTCCCCTTTAATAAGGAGGGCTAAGGGGGATTAAACTAGGTAACAAACAAAACGAGCTAAGTAATCATTGCAAACATGTAAAACAAGTTTTTAGAAAGGTAACCTTTAAGAACAATACATTACCCCATTATTTATCCAAAGTTTTACGGAACTGTTACAATATTTCATCAATTTGTACGAGGATTGTGGTACTTTTGTAAGCAAAATCGCATACAGTATAAGTCTTAATTGTGATAAAATGGCCAAGCATTTAGCAGGTTAATTAACCTCAAACTTACCTAGCTGTTAACCTCATACCAAAAGTGGTTTGCAGCCACCAATAGAGTTTATGCCTCATAAAGATTGGATTGGTTATCTTGACAAAAGTAATCCTTTTTTACTCTGTGGTAATTATTTTAGGGGCAGCCTTTTCACAAATTTACAATAAAGATGGTTCACTAGTTGATTTTGAGAGTGCAACTTTAAATTCACTCGAGCAAACCCACCCCTCCCAAGAATATGATGTTCTTGAAACTGCTTTGCTCTATTTACTAGGAGGAGCAAAAACTTGGGGCTCTTGGCTCTCTCCAACTAACAATATAGGCTTACTACCTGAAGCTGAGGCGCGCTTTATGACTTCTAGCACGCCCATACTGCAAACGGGAGTAACTCCCGGAGGCATAGGCGTAGTAGGTTTTGCGCAACCAATTATCATTAGCCACAATAATACACCTGAGGGGTTTATCAGCAACGAATTTTATGAATCAGTACTCCTTGATTACAATGACTACATTGAAGATGTTTTTGAAAAAGTACCTTATCTTGACAGGTTGAATTATCAGTACGGGGTTCAGATAACTGGAAACAGAGCTAGGATTTATCGCAAGCCTATTGAAGTAGAGTTAACACTTGCTGCTATGTTGCAAAAAATGGGAGCACCCCCTGAGGTTGCTGAAATTTGGATAGAAGAGTATGCAGCAGTAGTGAATTCACCACAGACTATTCAGTTGGCTTGGTTAATTGCTGGTAACCCACTAGCTAAAGATTATCAATTACATATAGAAAATGTACTAGTGTCTGATTTAAATGCCTTATTGGGTCAAGGTACTGCTAGCAAGGATTTTTCTACCCCAACGTCAAATACTCATTGGGTTAACCAAGATCCTTTTTGGGAAGAGGTACAAAAACAACCCTTTTTTAATGCTTTTATTGGTTTATTAGATGGTGCCAACGAAGAAATTCAACGCAGTTTTATAGTAGCTCTCTTCTTTTTAGAACCTGTTTCTGGGGTTGCAGTAGCTGGACAGATTAGCGATGCTCAGGTTAATAGTAATCAAAATGTAAGGCTTCGTCCTAAACCATCTTTCTTGTCAGCTGATGCCGCAACTATCAACAACAATAACTCCATACCACCAACAATAAACCCAATTGGTGACCCCGACCAAACTTTAGTAGCAGAAGCTCTAAAGCAAAATACAAATTTAATTAAATATTGGATACCTAACCAAGGCTACCAAACAATTCCTTGGTCGCAGAGAAACCAGATTAATCCTAATAACCAAAATTATTTTATTATAGCAGCAACAGCTCTAGCAAAACTCGAGCCAAGAAGCAATACCCAAGACTACAAGGCAAACTACACCATAATTGTAGAGGATATAGTTAATAATCGCCTTCCTCAAAATCAGCCTGTTTTTAAGATGTTTATAGGTCCTGAAGCTAAAGACCGTAAAATAGTCAATAATCAAGGTGCTTTAGTGGGGCTTTCTACAGATAGTTTTTTGTGGAGTGCTGAAAAGTTTGAAGACGATTTTATTTTGCAACAAGCAGCTGTACATCATAAAGTAAAAATAACCCCCTATGTGGTAGTTCACATAGATAATGGTCCCTACATAGCTGGTTCTTTACCTCAGCTTAAAAATTTATTGACAGAAAACTCGAGCTATTGGGTTGACACGGCAGTATTAAGGTCTAGTGGTACTCACTCAGGAGGAGGCTTTGCAGAAATTGACTCCTTAGATGTAGGCAGGACTGGAGCCCATTGGTTGAACCATGCTAGTAATGTTGCCCACAATATTTTCAATTGGCCCTTTGTAAAGCAAGATAAACTCTTCATTCAGTCTAATAATCGCAGTGTTCAATTTGAGGCAAGCACTGACTCGAGCTTAAAAATTAACGTTTCTTCTATGGTCACTTGGAAAAACATTCCTTCTAATGAACAACTTTTCCAGCAACGTGAAAAATGGGGTGTCAACATATTTTTACTGCAAACTGGGCAAGGATACTTTTTTATTCCTACTAATGAACTCGAGTACTTGCAAAAGTACGTCGATGAACAACCTAAAGTTCATACCTTACTTTTATCTCGGGCAGTAGTGCAGCACCTAAGAAATATTTTCTTAGCACACGATACTCTTAAAAATAGAAATCTAAATTGTGAATCTATTCGAGTGCTTGCTGATGAAGGGGTGGAATTAGCTTACTCTCCTCAATGCTCATTAATAGTAGCAGACAGTGGTCGGGAGCTTGCTCAACAAAATGAACAAAAGCAACTTGCCATAGCAGAAAAAATTGGTCAGCCTATTATTATTTTCCGTCCTGATAGTAAGCCAGCTTCAGCAGTATATTTAAGGGCTTTGTCTGATGCAGAGCAGGACTCTATAGAGACTTTGCAGGTAAATACCTTAGTGCCAGTTTATAAGCTTGAAGATTTAACTGCTGAAGAAAAGGAAGATGATATCAGTTTAAGTATTACTGATGCCATAAAACGAACCTTACAGTTTTTTCCTAAACAAAAGGAGTTTGAGGTGTTAATGCCAGAAGGGCAGCATGTTAAATACACTAGTACTCCTCCAGAAAATTTTCGTGTAAGGTACGATCACGACAAAATTGATGTTCTAGTAGCGGTAGAAAACCAACCAATTACGTTCTATCGTTTAGGGGACAGGTAATAGAATACTCTAGGACTTTCTTGTTCCTCGAGCTAAACGCTCATGCGCTGAGGCAAAATCACCTGCACACATTGACCCCATAATAGAGAGCTCCCCTGCCAAGCACAGTCCAGCACACACTTCAGCAAAGGCATACACCTTATCTGCACCTTGCAAGCCAAGCATTTTTAACCCAACTGTTTGAGAGGGAAGTTTAGTGCCTCCACCAACTGTTCCAACCACCACATTTGGCAATGTCACCGAGGCATATAAATCCCCATCTTGGGTAATTTCTAAACGAGTAATGCCCACACTAGATTCAGATACACAAGCAACATCTTGGCCTGTTGCCAAGTAGAGTGCAGTTAAACCATTGGCATAATGAGCCTGCACGCCCATAGTCCCACTCATCACACCGCCCAATGCTGCTAAACGCCAGTAATCAGCCATTGCTTCCGGGTTGGTGTGCAAATACCTCCTTAGTAAATCTTTTGATAAAGATACCTCGGCAGTAACCTTTTTACCTCTTACAGATAAATAGGACAATGCAGAAGCCTTTTTATCGCCAGAAAAATTGGCCTCTACAAAAGAGTAGCTAGCCTTAATAGGCATATTATCAACAAGGTACTTTAGAATAGCTTCTGTGGCTATGGTAGCCATATTTTGACCAGAGGCATCACCAGTATAAAAGTCGAAGTTTAAATATACATGGTTGCCTTCTACAGTGGTTCGCATATCAACTAATTCACCGTGACTGGTAGTTGAGCTGGCAACCTCGTAAAATTTATCGAACTGTTTGTTAACCCATAGGATAAACTGGCTAACTTCTAGAAGGTTTTTGAAAACAAATCCCGGTGAGCGAGTAATTCCGTCATTCAGGATCATGGTGGTGCATCCACCTGCACTAGTAATAAGTGCAGCCCCCCTACTATATGAAGCTACTAAAGCAGCCTCAGTTGTGGCTAAAGGAAGATAATAATCATCCTGTGCAAATAGGCCATTAATTCTAAGTGGCCCAGCTACACCGACGGGAAGCTTTACAGTTCCCACACAGTTTTCGATATTGTTTGAATATTGCTCTATATGTGCTAGTGAATCTGAGTCAGCTATAATTTGCTCATCTTCTTTAGTAAGTTCTGTATTCTCTTTTAGAATTCCCCAATTTTTCAGGATAAAGTCTTTATCGAAATTTTTATTGTGGCGCAAGCGAGGTTTTGACTTATTGGTTTTTGGGGCAAGACGCTTTGCTACATCTTCAATAGGGACACTGCTTGATAAACGCTTTATAATATTTTGAGTTTTTTCGCGGTTTGCTGGCATGATTAAATGTCCATTTCTAACTCGTTTTCAGTATAATAACAATTATGGACATTAGTGAGCATTCTGAACCACTTGCTAAACATCAGCCAATATTAGCCAGAAATTGGCGTTATCCAGAGCTTAGTATTGAGCAATACTATAAGATGCTCGAGCACAAAATCCTCTCGCCTGAAAAACGCTATGAGCTTTTGCAAGGCATTATTTACGAGTTGATGCCAATTGGTTCTAAACACGCTTACATAGTTCAAGTAATAGCTGAGCGCCTCATTTCTTGTTTGCAAAATTCAGCCAAGGTTTATACTCAATCTCCAGTCCAACTACCCCCAAATAATGAGCCACAACCAGATATAGTAATTTTAAAACCCCCGGGAGATCAGTATTTTGATCGCTTACCCACATTTGATGATGTCTTGTTATGGATTGAAATATCTGATACTACCTTAAATTCTGATAGGAACCTAAAACTGCCACTATGTGCAGAAGCAGGAATTCCTGAATTTTGGATAGTGAACATAGCTCAAATTTACCTAGAAGTTCACCGCCAACCAGAACCGATTTTTGCTCGTTACCGCCAAACTTTTGTTTTTAGTGAGGATGAAGAAATTGCTCCCGAGGCATTCCCTGAATGTAAAATTCGTTGGTGGAAATGAAATATCCCAATTAAGGTGAAATACATAGACAATACAAGTATTGTGCAGACGGTACAGGGACAGCAAGGGATAAGCACCTCACAGTGTGTTACAAATTTTGTAGAGAGGAAGATGGTGTTCGTTTATATGAATCTGATGATGATTTGAATTGGGTTTTAGTTACTACTATTGCTTTAAGCTTGGTTGATCCTGTGCACATTGGTTTGGCTGTTTGTGTTTCTGAAGAAGTGCAGGTAGTTGTTGAGGATGTTGTGGTGGAGGCTCAAGGGTCACCTGAGATTTTGACTTTAGAGCCCGGTGAATTTGTTGTTGGCATTGACGGTATTACTATTCTTGCTGATGAACCCCGTCTCGCTGCACATTTAGACGAGACGGTACAATTTACCCTAGAGCGTTATGACGAAGTGTTAACAGATTTGCCTATGGAAGAAGGTTATATCCTTAAAAGCCGTGTTTATCGTTTGAGTGTTCTTCCTACTTCAGAGAACAAACATTACAATTTGGTTATTGGTATTCCTGTACCAGAAGGTACTGATTTGAGACGGCTTAGAAAAGCTAAAGTAACAGATACTGCAAGACTAACGGATACTATTCCTCCTTATAGATTACTTTGGTCTATCCATAGAGGCATCTATGATGAAGATAGCAATCTTTTCAAGACTGGAATATCCCAGTTTACTGGACCATCAATGGCTAGCGAGTACATCTTTACCTTAGTAGAACATACATTTTCTATCGTATTAGATACTGAATGATTACAAGCTTATTTGAGGCACCGTTTTCCAGCACCTTCATTGCTGAATTCATGCGTGTAACAAAAGTTTTTTTCGGAGATAATGCAAGTCAAGATTGGCTTAATTCACTTAAATGGCGTTTGGAGCAAATGCCTGATGTTATAGTCTTTACCAAAGAAATAGGCCTCTCGCATAGTTGGATTTAAAGCTGGTTATGCAACAGCTTATAATCGTTATTACAGTTGGCTGGGCGGCGTTGACCCAGATTTTCGTAAGCAGGGTATTGCAGCCAAACTGATGGATCAACAACATAAGTGGCTTCATAGATTGCGTTTTCAACTACTAGAAACTCATGTTGAACAAAACAACAATGCCATGATTCAATTGAACCTTAAAAACAGGTTTGCTATCACATCACAGGGTTTTTCCTAAAAGAAAACAGGCCTAATCTCATAATGCAAAAAGATTTTTAAAGTGAGTATCGCTAAAACCCTTATTAATGCCCTAAAGTTGCCTTCAAGTCTTGATACAGCACCTTAGAATTATGCCTTTTATCAACAGGAATTCTTTCTACAGCAATAACCAAATCCACATTTGTTAACTCTTGCTGTATTTTCTGGCACAGGTACTTACTTTCCTTATTATTTTTTGGCTCTATAGCAAGAATACTTTGTCCATTTACCTCAACAAAAGCGGCCCTATTTACTGCTGGGTATGACATAGCAGCCGTTTCTATACTAAAAGGGTAAATCACTTTACTATTATTCTTTACTTTTGCAGAGCAGCGACCAAGTAACCATAATCTGCCAGTTTTGTCTATATAACCTGCATCACCTGTACGATGCCAGGTTGTATCACCCACCTTAAATTTTATGCCTTGACTATCTTCACCAATGTAGGACTTTTGCACATGATTTCCGGTTACTACTATTTCACCACTAGCATTGGTGAGTAATCTCAGTACCTTAAACTCTTCTTGGGAAAGTGGACTAATAGGGTCACCATACCTATCAGGAATAATTGCCAATTCTATTTCTGGTACAGGCTCACCTGCTAGAAGACCTTTACCAAGTTGCATATCAGCATAATCTTTTTGGCCTATTTCTTTCATACTTATATGGGCAATTGGCTCTGCCTCTGTAGAGCCATAAACAATAACTATATTTGCATTGGGCATTGTACTTGCAAGCTGGCTTAGTAGGTTTGGGAATACTGGTCCACCACCTGTATACAACTTGTAGATATTTTCTAGGTGCTGGTTCTTTTTAGCAAGATGATCATTGATTCGTTTACAGAAAGCTGGAGAGGCAAGTATTCGATTTACGTTGTGCTCTTTAACTTCTTGAATAACACGTTCAGCATTAATGCTTGCTGGGTTTCGCAAATCACAATTAGGAATAACTGTTGTTGTACCACTTGCTAGGTTAGAGAGGATAAAAACGGGTAGAGTGCTTAACTCTATATCTTCTTGCTTGAAAGGAAGTGAATTACTAATAGCACGATGCTGATTTATCAAAAAGCCATGTGTTCTGCATATTCCCTTTGGTAAACCACTCGAGCCACTAGTAAAAGTGATGAGTGCAGGATCATCATCTGCAGTAGCTACATCTAATAGTTTGGTGTCTTTAGGATGTGGATAACTAATCTGCTCACTATTCGGTATCCAGAATTCAGTAGCAAACTTGCGCTTTATGTTTCTAATAGGTTTTAGCAATCTAAGTAGATGTGCTTTGGGTGAGCCAATAAAAATATCTGGCTTAGCTAAGGAGCAATACTCTTTAAGATGTTTTTTTTTGGCAGACAAGTCTATAAAAATAACAGTAATGCCTATGCGTACTAATGCTAGGAAAGTGCTATAGAGATCAAGGCTTAGGGGGATAAACAACAGTGCCCTTTCACCCTTCTGAAGGCCTTTGTCTTTGAAGTAAGTGGCTAATGATTTGGATTTTTGCTCGAGCCCTCCAAAAGAAATTTTCTCTTTACCATGAATAAGGGCAATTTTATCAGGCTGTGATAATGTTTTCTCTTTTAATAGTTCAATAATGTTCATAGCTGCCTACCATAATACATTTCTGATTCTAATGGTCTGCAGTGCTATTGAAAAAGGAAGTAAAATGAGGTGTTATATATGAATGGCTCAAAAAGCACCTCAGCCCAAGACTAGAGAATTTCAGAAGAAAAAGCAAGAGCTTGTAAAATTAGACAGTAAACTTATTTGCATGCCGATCAATCAAAAAACATATAACCAGATAATTGAGGACAAAGAATTATTCCGTGGCTATAACGTTGTTGACTAAACCACCACACATAGTTCTGGCTAGTGGTTCACCACGTCGTCGTAAGCTGCTCAGTGATTTGGGAATACAATTTAAAATATTTATTGCAGATATTGATGAAAGTATAAAAGAAAATGAAACGCCACAAGCTTTAGTAGAGCGCCTAAGCAATGGTAAAGCGATGTGTGCTGCTAAAAAATACCCTGATAGCTTAATTATAGCTGCTGATACTATAGTAGTTTTTCAAGGAAATATTTTGGGTAAGCCTAAGGATTCTCAAGAGAATTATTCCTTTCTTGAAAGGCTCTCGGGACAAACACATGAAGTATATACGGGTTACACCTTAAGCTTTAAAGAGAAAAAAACTTTAAATAATTTAAAAAGTATAGTCACCTTCAGACATTTAAGTTACGAAGAGGTAACGCAATATGTGTCTACTGGTGAAGGTATGGATAAGGCTGGTGGTTACGCAATTCAAGGACTTGGAGCTAGTATAGTTAAAGAAATTTCTGGTTGTTATTTTAACATTGTAGGATTAAGTATTTCCCACATAGTTGAGTCAGCCAAAAAGTTAGGAGTGTGTTTTGTCTGATCTTTTAAAAGCATGGTACATTTTTTTAATTTTAAGTTTATTCTCCCTTTTCTCAATGTCTTTTATAGGTAAAGTACCTAGTCAACTAGGCAACCTTATAGCCTTACCACATACACTTTTATTTCAAGTGAGTAGCAATTTGCGTGGTGCTATAGAAAGTTCTATAGCAAGGCACAATTATCTTAGTGAAATTGATTCCTTGAAAAGAGAGGTTGCTGAACTTCAAACACTTAATAGACAACTCGAGCTACAAGTAAAGCGTTATCAACAAATTTTGAGAGTGCGTGAATTCCAATCCCCTAGCGCTAAAATAACTGCTAGTGTGACAGGGACTGATTCCTCATCGCTTTTGTCTCGTCTTAGTCTAGGTGCTGGTAGTGTTGAAGGAGTGGTGAAGCATATGCCTGCAACTGTCCCTGAGGGCTTAGTAGGTATAGTTGCAGCTGTAAATAATCACAGTGCCATAGTTCGAACCATAACTGATCCTGAATCTCGAGTAGGTGTAACAGTTCGTAACAAGGGAGGACAAGGCATTGCTGTAGGGGAGATAGGCAATTTAGTGCGTGTTATAGATTACTCTAAGGATAAAGAGGTGAACTTAGGAGATTTAGTAGAAACCCAGAGCCGTGGTGGCCTTTTCCCTAGGGGAATTCTAGTGGGTGAGGTGATTAGTATTTCCCCTAGAGATCCAAATGATTTACAAATTGAGTTTTTAGTAAGACCAGCAGCAGACATTCCTAATGTACTCGAGGTTGCTCTCATAGATCCACTTTAAAAACAAATAATTATCATAAATTTTGAAGTTATTCTTTGAACTTTCTTACATTGAAGTGTGATTATGTAAGAAAAGTAAAATTATTCACAATGTAAGATGTTAGTGAGGCTTTTTTAAATAAGATTTTTAAAGGGCAGCAAAATCTAATTTTGAAGACTTCCAAATAGAACGATCTAATTTCTATACAGGAGTTAATGTGGTTAAAATTTTTACCAAGTATTTTTTTTTGTGTTTTTTTGGAGTAACTTTAGTTCAAGTTGTAGTAGGTGAGGAATTTTCTGTTACGATGACAGCTTATTCCTCTACTAGAAGTCAAACCGATAGTACACCTTTTATAACCTCAACTAATCAAAGAGTGCGTTCAGGTATAGTAGCAGCAAGTCGTGATTTACTAGCTAGCAATTTACCCTATGGTTCTAAATTGCGTGTGGTAGCCATTGAAGACGCTAGGTCATGTGGTGGTTGGGACCCCGGAATGACATTAGAAGTACAAGACACCATGCATCCACGCAAACACAATCATGTTGATTTGTGGTTGCCGTCTACTGCTAAAGCAAGAAAGTGGGGACGGTGTAAAGTTACAGTTGAGGTACTAGATTCTTCTGGTGAAACTTTTGTGCAAACACCTACTACACCAGAGGAACAAAGTATAGTAGAGGAAGTTATTGATTCTAATTTACAACTTGATCTCGAGCAATCACAACAATCACAGAACCTTTTTATTGAAGCAGCAAACAAGGTATCAGTAGCTTCCTTTGATTTTACTGAGGTTATCAATGTTGAAAGTAGTGTTTTAGTAGAGAGCACCATTACTAACACACCTACCTATGATGTTAATTCCACCCCTAACAGAGTGTTAGCTGAGGCCAGTGATATTGACGTTTTACCTGCATCCAATAGCAATCTTGATACTCTAGATACTATTCAAGGCAAAGCTTTAGCTGAAGCTAGTAGTACTGCACCTACTTATGATGCCAATCTTAATAGCTCCAGTGCTAGCCGAGCTACCACATATACATATAGTGCGCCCAAACAACAATCATTGATGGAACTAGCTTCACAAGCATTCCTTATTCCCCTCTTACAATTTGCTTTCTCAACACCCAATACTAGTGAAGAAATGCTTAATAACTATGCTAGATACTATATGCAAAACTCACCTTAGAGAAGGTCTTTAACAAAAGACCGCTCTTCTAAAAGCTCTATTTCACTAACCTTCATTCTTTCTTGAATGAAGGCATTATTATTTAAACTTGTAACTATGCTTACGTGGCCATTGCTAACTTTTACTGGAAATGAGTAAATAATCCCTTCGGCAATACCATAAGGATTACTTTCAGTAGGAATAGCCATACTAGTCCAATCATCTTCATCAGTGCCCAAAACCCAACTTTGCATGTGATCAATTGCTGCAGAAGCTGCAGAAGCTGCACTAGATGATCCTCTTGCTTCAATGATTGCTGCTCCACGCTTTTGTACTGTAGGGATGAATACATTCTTTACCCACGATTCCTCTACCAATTCGCTAACTGCTTTATTGTTTACATGGGCTTGGTAAATGTCAGGAACTTGAGTTGAAGAATGATTACCCCATATAATCATTTTCTTAATATCTTTAACCAAGTTACTGGTTTTTTCAGCTATTTGGCTCATAGCACGGTTGTGGTCAAGTCTAGTCATAGCGCTAAATTGTTGGGGGTGTAGATCAGGAGCACTTTTCATAGCAATAAGAGCATTGGTATTAGCAGGGTTACCAACTACTAAAACTTTTACATCACAACTAGCGTTATCATTAAGGGCCTTACCTTGAGTTGTGAAAATAGGGCCATTAGCTTGGAGTAAATCTTTACGTTCCATACCTTTGCCTCTAGGTTTAGAACCAACTAAAAGTGCATAATTAGTATCCCTGAAAGCCTCGTTGGGATCATCTGTGGCAATAATTCCTTGTAACAAAGGGAAAGCTGCATCGTTAAGTTCCATTACTACACCTTTAAGAGCATTCATAGCTGGGGGGATCTCGAGCAGTTGTAAAATAATTGGCTGGTCTTTACCCAACATGTCTCCAGCAGCAATGCGGAAAAGTAATGCATAACCTATTTGTCCTGCTGCTCCAGTGACTGCTATACGTGAAGGTGTTTTCATAAAAATTCTCCTAACTTTAAATCTTCCTCATGGGAATTGGCAAAATACAAAATCTAATAGGACTAGTTTTTTCAATAGTCACAGAATCCGTTAGAATCAGCCTTCTTCTGGTAGTTCCAATTTTTGGCGAAGTTCTGCTTTAATTACCGAACCCTTAGTGACACTAATACGATAACGCCCATTTTCAAAAAGTCCCTCGGGACTAATGTCTTTGTCAAAACTAAGAATTACTTTGGAGTCTTGAACGTCCAAATCCACCTCATTTTTAAAACGTTTAATCTTGCCTGTTTGTGTAGGGGGGGCCTGTGAGGGGGGCTGAGCTTCCTCAGAATTTTGGCTATTTGATTTCTTTAGGTGTGGCAGTGTGACCTCTGCCAATAAATCTACCCATTCACCATTTTTAGGTAGCTCTACAAAAGTGTCTTTTTTCAGCGCTTCCATCAGGGAATAGCGAGCGTTTCCTTCTGCATGCATCAGTACTACCCTGTGGCTTGGATACCGTGACAAATGCGCAATAATGCCAACACGGTCAGCATGAGCTGAGAGATAGTAACGAGCCACTTGGCAAAGTGCAGGTATTGGTTCAAAACCTTCCCCTGCTGGATTTGGCAATAGAACTTCACCTCCACGCTCTAGCTCTAAAAGCCTGCGTCCCGGTGATTCTGCATCTTGGTAGCCTACTACAAAAAGAGCAGAGTTAATCTCTTTTAAAACTTGCTTTGCATAAATAGGACTTGGTCCTCCGGTAAGCATGCCTGAACTTGCTAAGATTATAGCTGGTTTATTAGAGTCAATTATACGTTGACGTTGTTTGGCATCTTTTACCATCACTACATTACCTTGTAAAAAAGGAGAATTTTTTAAGTTCTGAGCCAAGTTCTGTAACTTTTTAGGCATTTCTTCCATAAGCTCATCAAAAGTAGTAGTAAGCTTGCGCACCAAGCCATCAAGATAAATAGGTACTTTAGGTAGTTTGCCATTAGACTGATGGTTTAAGAGTAATAAGATAAGCTCTTGTGCACGTCCCAATGCAAAAGTAGGAATTAGCACTCGCCCACCATCTTCAATCACAGTTTTTACTGCTTCAATAAGCTCCCGAATCTGTTCTTTGCGCCCCGGTAAGATGGTGTCACCATAAGTTGCTTCGCTAATTACTGCATCAACAGGAATAGGTGTAGGAGGGCGATAAGCTTCTTCAGTAGTAAGGGTAGTAATATTGGAAAAGTCACCAGTGTGAAAGATTTTTCCCTCAGCTGTTTCAATAAGAATCCCCACTGCACCTAGGATGTGCCCTGCTGGGTACACACTAAATTGTCCTCCAGTAAAACTGTATGGCTCAAAAGGCTTGATAATATGCATGTTTGCCACTGCCTGTATGGCATCACCAAGTTCATATACCATCGCACCTTGGGTTTTGGCAACTTTTACAGCGTCAGTTAGGACTTCAAGGGCGAGACGTCTACTAGCTCGAGTAGTATAAATAGGCAAGTTAGGGAAATATTTTTTTACTCGAGGAATAGCTCCAACGTGATCTAGGTGGGCATGACTTAATATCATTAGATCAGGAGGGTGATCTTTTAGAAGCTCGAGCATAGGCAAAGATTCTTCGCCAATCATAGTGGGGCGCATACCAGCATCAATGAGCAAACGAGTTTCACCAAGCTCGTAAAGATAACAAGAAGCACCAACTTCATTAGTACCACCAAGTCCAAGGAAACGCATATCTTTAAGATAACCTATGAAGTAGTAGGGTAAAAGTTTTTGTGAATACTTTTGGAGTAATTAGTGCCTGTAGGAAGTTAGAGTTTAGTAGCTAGTAGATAGCATAGTAAAATCCTACTAACTTCTAACTACTATCTACTACCTAATACCTACTGATCCAAAAAATTAACAAGCATTTATATCTAGCTGAGAGTTATAGTATTCTTTGAACATGCTCCAAAAATCCAAAACACCACATAAATGTGTAGGTACTAGATAGAAGATGGATTTACCTGATGAGCAACTTATTTCAGGTATGGCCGCTTCTGATGAACAGGCTCTTGTGGAGTTGCATCGCCGTTATGCACCTTATCTAACAGGTATGGTGCGTAAGATGCTTAGTGACCCTGATGAAGTGCATCAATGTGTCCAAGATGCCTTTGTTAAAGCATGGAATGGAGCAACAAGCTTCGATGGATCAAAAGCCAGTGCCAAGACTTGGTTGGTCACTATTACTCATCGCACAGCTCTTAATAAGCTGCGTGGTACAAAACTAGAAACCATACCATTCGAGGTATGGGATGGCTCTCAGGCTCCACCTAATCATCTAACACGTATTACTATGCAAGATGCTGTCGGACAGCTCGAGCTAGCAGAAAGAGAACTCATTGAACTTGCCTTTTATAAAGGCTACTCACACAAACAGATTGCAGAATTATTAGATAAGCCTTTAGGAACAGTCAAAAGTCGTTTGAGAAAGGCACTAAACCAACTAAGGAACTTGCTTGAGAACGAAGGAGGTGACGACCATGATTGATCAAGATAACTTAATTGCATATGCACTTGGTATCTTAAGCGAAGAAGAAGCTTTGCTGGTTGGACGTCATCTTCTTACACATCCTGATGACGTACTCGAGTTAAAAGGCTATCTAAATGCACTTACAGCTATTGTGATGAGTGAAAAAACTGAAGCTATACCTGAAGATGCTGAGAAAAATTTGCTTAAGCGTATACGCTCACTAGAGAAAAGTGAAGATAAACCTCAGACAGCTGAAGTAGAGATCATTCAGTTCCCAGCCAAGAGTTCTGATAAAGGAATCAATAGATGGTGGCTTGGTTTAGCAGCAGCGGCTATTGTTGCTATTGTTCTTTGGTTTGGTTTTTTGCAAGATAACTACAATAATTACCTTATTAACAATGAGTTAAAGGCTGCTCAGCAACAAGAAGGTGCAATTAGTCAAACACTTATAGGTGAAGCCAATGAAATCATTGGCACTTTAGTAAAACACAGTGACAATAGTTTGTTGGTGGTTTTTAATGAAGCTCCATTATCTTCACAGGTCTATCAGGCGTGGGAAATTTTTGAGGGCATACCAAAATCTTTAGGCATTTGGGAAAGTCGTGTTATGCGGCTAGATTCCTTAACAAAAAACAGTATTTTTGGTGTGACTGTTGAATCAAAGGGTGGTAGTGTAAAACCTACTAGCACGCCAATTGTGTTGTTTGAATTGTAGATTAAGCTTCACAAACATCCAAGTTTTTAGAAGTAGTGTATATACTATATTGGAATGATTCTAAACACTTTTTAGGTCTTTTTTAGGCAAAAAGTGAATCAATTTGGAGGATGTATGAAAATAAGTTTTAAGAGCAAGTTTCTTTCCCTAGTAGTTCTTATTTCTATGCTTTCTTGCTTGTTATATGTTATGGCAGCAGATCACGCAGAAGCACCGGGAGCAACAGCAGATCAAGCTGCTGATATTGCTGATGTATATGCTTGGCATGAGGGTAATAAGCTAATTACCGCTGTAACCTTTGCTGGCCTTGCTGCCCCTGCAGAGAATCAAACAGGTAATTATGATAAGGATGTTCTCTATCAAGTTCATATTGATAATGATGATGACAATGAGGCAGATATAAGTATTGAAGTTCGTTTTGGTCAGAATAAAAACAATAATTGGGGTGTAGAGGTAAAAAATTTACCCGGTGCAAGTGGGGTCATATCAGGGGCTGTTGAAACAGTGTTATCGGCAACTAATGACCTTAAAGTTTACGCAGGCTTAAGAGATGATCCTTTCTTTTTTGACTTTGAGGGTTTCCAGCAAACACTTGCTACAGGTGATCTTTCTTTTGATTCTAATAGAGATTCTTTCAAAGCTTCTAATGCCACAGCAATTGTTTTAGAGATGGATTTGGCAGCTGCTAGTTCAAACGGTAACAAGCTCAATATCTGGGCTACTACGGGTAGGAAATGATTTTTTTATGCTATGTATTAATTTATCATATCACTATAGCAAAAAGTAGAAAATCGTTTGGGTTTTTGGCTAAAAGGCTTGAAGTAATTTGGAATTTTTATGTTTAACAAGAAAGGATTAGATTTATGGGAAAATTTGGCAAAAATTTAGGAGTTTTGCTAGGAGTTTTATTTTTACTGGTACTTGCAGCTTGTAGCTCTAGTAACATTTCACTAGACAAGTTTGAGCTCAATGCTGCTGGAGGTGTAGATGAACTTGCTATAGGTAAAACTCTTGCTCTCACAGTAGTGATTGAAGAGACAGATCCAGAGGATCAAGGTCAAGCTACAGTTGAGTGGTCAATTAATTCTTTAGCTACAACAGCCATTAATGTAACTGAAGCTGAATTAGCAAATGAAACTGGTAGAGAAAATACACTAACAGCTAAAGCTGAAGGTAAAGTAGAAATCGTAGTTAAGAGTGAGGGGGAAGAGCGTAAGTTAGAAATTGACATTATTAGAGATGATGATGGTGATGGTTTTCCAGCAGGCGAACAGGATCCTAATGATAATGATCCTTGTGTCCCTAGTGATGAGGTTCCAGCTTGTACTGACACTATAGACAATGATGGTGACGGTACTTCAAAAACTACTGATCCAAATGATGAAGATCCTTGTGATCCCGATGATACTATACAGGCTTGCACTGACACTATAGACAATGATGGTGACGGTACCTCAAAAACTACTGACCCAAATGATGAAGATCCTTGTGATCCTGATAGTACTGTACAAGCTTGTACTGATCTTGCTTTTGTCTTTGCTACAGACCCAGCATCTAGCTATACACGTGTAGACCGTATGGGTATGCCTGCTATTGCTACAGTTGTCATTACTAGCAAAGATGATTACAACAAAGCAGATCCTTCTGATGATGCCAATCTAGATTTTGCAGGTGAGATAGTCACAAACGTAAGTGGCCTTCATACAGCTCTAGATGATGATTTAACAAATGCTGGACTGGTACCTTGCAATGTAGATCCTAATGATCCTTTTAATGCCACTACCAGTAAATGTATAACACAAGCTGCACCATTGGTCGTCCCTGATACCGTTACCATTGATACTACAACAGCTGCAGGTTTCCCTAATGGTCGTAAATTAGCAGATCCTGTTGTAGATGTAACTCTAGCAGTTATCCTTTTAGATCTTTCAGCTCAAGGACAATCTGCAACAACTCTGGCTAATTTACCACTTAACCCAACTGCAAATGACAAAGCTTTCTTAACAGACTTTCCCTATTTAGCTCCCCCACATTAGCCTCCTAGTTATATAGTCGAATGCGTTTAAACAAGCGGTTCTATTCCGAATCATAAAATGCTTTTGGAAAGGCGAAATTATGTTGAAAACCACTGCAATTCAAAATCATTTGACTATGCTTCTCCATAAAGGTTATTTTGTTTTTCCTTACAGTAAAATTCCCTCTGTGAGTATGTCATTCTGAGGAACATAGTGACGAAGAATCTCAGACAGCGTAACGCACTTGAGCACCTTCGTATAGTTTACCCTCGCCTGCCCTAGAGCATAGTGAAGGGTAAAGGCTCAGAATGACATTCCTTGCTTTGATAAGAATTTATCTGAACATCTATATAATTATAATGTGCTGCTTCTTAAAGCAAGTAGCACATTATATTAGGAATTTACAGCACTTTGCTTGAAGCCTATACATAACAACGTGTTTAAAAGGCAAAGCACTGGAGCGAGATAAAGTTTTATGAATACATTTGAATATATTTCAGAAAACATTAGGAAAATTTTGTACCTTTTCCTAGCTTCGAGCTTGTTCTTAGCACTTATTATCTTTTTAAACAAACAAACTCAAAAGCAAATTCCTGTCATAGTAAGTAGTGTTGAGACATTCACTTATGACAGTGCTCTAGCAAAACTCGATGAAAGAATTAATAGTTTAGTCAAACGAGCAGAGCAAATGCCTGAGCTATGGACAGCTTCTGAGTCAGCAGCTATGGCCTATCTCGAGCGTGCAAAATTAACAGGTAATTACGAAGACTACGCTGCAGCAGAAAACCTAATTCAACAAGCGTTCGCTATTTCTGGATCTATTGGCGGACCTCACCTAACCCGTGCCAAACTTAACTACAGTCTACATCGACTTGAGGCTATTGCCTTTGATCTTGATATTGTTGAAAAAAGCTTGCTCTTAAGTACCAAACGGCATGCTGAGGTCATAGGCTTACGAGCAGACGTTGCTTTTCAGCAAGGTGAATATGAAGCAGCTTTTGACGGCTATCAAAAGGCACTTGCTTTAACACCTAATGCTGGTAACTTTTTTCGTTTAGCCATATATTATTGGAAAACAGGTAACTTAACACTAGCTTATAATTTCATCAGTGAGGCTGTGCAACTTACTAAGGAATTTGAACCTCAAGTAAAGGCTTTTTTCTATTTGCAACAGGGTTTATTAGATCTAGATAAGAAGCACTATGACAAGGCGCTTAAACACTATGAAGAAGCTGATCAAGTATTTAGTGGCTGGTGGCTAATTGAAGAGCATATAGCTGAGGTTTATAGGCTTAAAGGGCAAATTGATGAAGCTCTTGAAATTTATGAGCGTGTTGTTTTAGAGACGGAAAATCCCGAATATATGGATGCACTTGCTCTTATAGCTTTAGATAATGGAAATGAAGAGTTAGCAAAGTTTTGGAGTAATAGGGCTCGAGCCCGTTACCAAGAGCAGCTTACAAAATTCCCTGAAGCAAGTTATGGTCATGCCCTACAGCATTACCTTACTTTTGGTAGTGCTGAGGAAACCCTAGCTCTAGCTAAGAAAAATTATGCCCTAAGACCTAATGGTGAGGCGCAAATTTACTTGATTGAGGCTTATCTTAAAGCAGGACAACTCCAAGATGCCGAGAAAGTTCTTAACGATGTTCTAGAAAGTCCTTGGCGCACTGCTTACTTACACGAGGTGGCAGCTAAGGTTTATGCTGCTCGAGGTAAGTATAATGAAGCTAATCAACACTGGAATTACGCAGCTTGAGGAAGCGAGTCCAGAAGGTCTAGAGGTGGGTCAATGCGACCAGAGATTAGTCCCCTACGGTATCTGTAAAATGATTGCTTGCTCTCTCTACGAGCTACCTCTATAAGCCCATAAGCTACTACTCCTAACCCTAAATGCCCTCCTATTGTTTGTTCTGTTCTATATCTGAATCCTTGCCACCCTAGCTCTTGCTTTAGCCCTCTTATCACCTCTTCTATTCCCTGTCTCACCTTATAATGCCCTATTATCTCTTTGTCCTCTAGCTCTAAATCGTTTGTCACATAGTATTTCTTCCCTCTCCTCACTATCTTCACTTCAAAGTCCATTCCTCTTAGCTTTCCTACTTTTGTCCAGTAGGGTCCTCTATGCCTTTTCAACTGCTTTCCTCGCAGCACTCTGTTCCTCTTTAATCGCGTCACAAACGACCAACCGTAGGCATGTATCTGCTTCAGAATCTTCTTTGAACCGTACCATGAGTCAAATAGTACATAATCAGGTTTTAGCCCTTTTTCTTTTGCCCATGCTAATAGCTCCAATGCTAGTTCTTGCTTACTTACCTCTCCAAAGTAAAGTTTGATCTTTAACGGTATTCGCACTTTACCATCTGTCCAGATCAGCAGCACTATCCCGAAACCATAGCAATAGTGTCCATTGCCATCTCGTAATTTCGGTAGCCACATTTTTCCCCTTCCTGATCTGGCTATTACTGTATCATCAAGAACCAAGTAGCCCCCTTCAAGTCCACCTACCAGCATTTTTAAGCCTATGGCTATCTCACTTACCTTTGCTAAAATCGAGTCTATTAACAATGCTCTATAGATAGTATCGTGTGCACAGTCCATTCCATCTGCCATGGCTGAAGAACCACTTGCCTCAACTGCTTTCAATATGGCTTCTAGTGCTTTAACTATCCTTTGTGTTAGACTCATCTTAGGGCTCCTTGGTTTTGATTGAGCCCTATTTTACTTTATTTTCCCTCCTGCGTAATTCCAGTCAACAATTTGATTTTGCCTTTAGCTATTTACTAGCAAGCATATTATAAAAGGCCTTTACTATGGACATAGAATACATTTTAGCAATGTTAGCACTGTAATAAAGCTCCTGACAAAGCCTTGACAAAATTAGTAGAGACTTAACACAATGATGCTGTGGTTTCTCAATGTTCTCCTGATATAGTTTAGCATAGCCTAGAAGTTTTAATATGCATATTGTACTTTATCACTCATAATCCTGCTCACAGCCAAATGACAGAAGGTTGGATACGTCACTAATACTTACAAGTTAGTAATTAAACCAAATCCGTTTGTTAGCAGATACAGAAAAAACTGCCATAAAACATTATGCTATAGTTAAGGACACCCTTTTTGGAGTATTTTATGACTGTTTTTGAGCAAGAAATTTCTAAAGTTAATGTTTTGCTAGTTAGAATGCTAAGTTTAGTCCGTGAAGCAAATGATTTAGCTAAACGCAGCCTTATAAAAGTTGACTTAGACGCTGCTAGGCAGTGCATAGAAAACGATAAGCAAGTTAATGCTTTGCAAGAGGAACTTGAGCACAATATACTCTCACTAATTGCTCGCCATCAACCTGCAGCTACCGACTTGCGTTTTTTAGGAGCTGCCCACTGGGCCCTTGTTGATATTGAACGTGCTGGTGATTATGCTGTCCATGTTGCTAAAGCTGCTACTGAATTGGCTAAAGAGCCACCTCTTAAAAAATATAATGATACTGAGCAGATGTTTACTATTATCAACACTATGATAGAGAAAACTATCAATGCTTTTACTGAGTCTAGTGTAGAGCTAGCAAAAGAGGCTCACTCTATGGATAGTAGTGTTGATGATTTAGATGAACAGATTCAGCGTGAGCTTTTAACCTACATGCTCGAGAACCCAAAGACAATTACTAGGGCTATTGAACTTCTAAGGGTGGTTCGTTACCTCGAGCGCTTAGGTGACCATATTGAAAATGTTAATGAACATATCATTTTTTGGCTTACAGGTAAAAGAGTTGCAGACTTTGAGGAACTAACTTAGTATTATTGGTGGTAAGCTCAAAAACTAAAAAATACTAGATAAAATTTTCTTTCCCGATACAACTTTAAGAAATCCATCAACTACTTTAGGGTCAAATTGAGAACCAGTACAACGTTCTATTTCAATAATAGCTTCCTCAACTATCCAAGCATTTTTGTAAGGCCTCTTACTAGTTAAGGCATCAAAAACATCTGCTACTGTGACAATACGAGCAAAGATAGGTATAACATCTCCTCTAAGCCCTTGAGGATAACCTTTACCATCCCAACGTTCATGATGTGAGTGAGCTATTTGTTCTGCCATGCGCAAGATGGGTGTAGAGCTTTGTGCTAACATCTCTGCACCTACAATGGTATGGCGTTTCATAGTATTAAATTCTTCTTTAGTAAGTTTGCCGGGTTTTAGTAAGACACTATCAGGAACAGCTACTTTACCAATATCATGAAGCCTTGCTGCTTGGCGTAACATAGTTACTTCATTTTCACTTAAGCCTACCTCTGCAGCAATTTTTGCTGATAGGTTGCCCACGCGAAAAGTGTGTTCACCTGTATCATCATCACGCTTTTCAGCTACAATAGCTAGGCGTTCAAGCATTTCCTCTTGCCTTTGTTGTGCGAGTTGCTCGAGTTTAGCGTTAAGTTTCTTTACCTCAGCTTCAACAGTTTTACGGGCAATTATTTCTTTGGCAAGACTTTCATTTTTTTCTAGAAGCTGCTTCTGTAAACGCGATAAACTAAGATGATGATTTATTCGTGCTAATACTTCCTCTATACTAAAGGGTTTTGTAATGTAGTCCTCGCCCCCGATTTCAAAGGCCTTTACTTTATTAAAACTTTCTCCTAAAGCACTAACAAAAAGAATTGGTACATTGCAAGTTCGTTCATCAGCTTTTAGGTGCCTACATACATCAAAACCATTTATCTTGGGCATGTTAACGTCTAAAAGCACTAGATCAGGCGGATCCCTTTGCGCTGAAGCAAGGGCTACTTTCCCATTTGGTGCTGGGCGTACGGTAAAATTGTGTTCTTCTAGAATTTCTGACAGCAGGTTTAGATTTTCGTGTACATCATCTACAATTAGAATATCAGCTTGTCGTTTATCATCCATTTGCTTTCCAGTATTGAGGTTTTTCACTGAAGTTTTTATTACTTTACAGCAAAATTTACGACTTTGTTATCAAATCATTAAGATTATGAGTTATTATTTAGTTTTTTCAATAAAACTCTGCAATGAGTCATAATCATAAGCCTTGGCCAAAGACTCTAAAAAGGATGCTAGATTTTTTTCAATAGGCTCTAATAATGAGATTAGGTTTAATAATGATCTGACATCAAGTTTAAGAACGGCCTCAGCAAATTGCTCGAGCCAGTCAGCAGGCAAATTTGCTAAAATTTCTTTAGAAAGCACCATACCTGATTCTATCTGTTTTACTTGCCCCTCATCTTCAAGATAGCGGTATTCTATTTTTAAATGTCTTGCTAGGGTGTGTAGTAACTCATTCCTTATAAAAGGTTTTCTTATAAAATCATCGCAGCCAGCAGCCAAGATATTTTGACGATCTTCTTCAAATGCTTGAGCAGTAAGAGCAATAATGATTGGAGCTTTACCGTTAGCATGTGCTTTAATATGCCTAGTTGCTTCATAGCCATCCATAACAGGCATTTTCATGTCCATCAGTATTAAGTTAGGTTGCCACGATTGGGCTAGTATTATTCCTTTTTGACCATTTTCAGCAATCTGTACTGTAAAGCCAAGTGGCTCTAACGTGTCGCACAGTAACCGACGATTTTCATCCTTATCTTCTATAATGAGGATTCTATAGCTAGGTTGATTATTGGCAAGGCCAATAATAGTAGACTGCATGCTATGTTGACTATGAGTATTAATCTCACAAAATTCAGCGCTTATGGTCACTGGCAAATTGATGGTAAAGGTAGTGCCTTGTTTTTCAACACTTTGTACTTCTACTGTCCCACCCAGAACATCTATATAACGCGATACAATAGTTAACCCTAAGCCTGTACCCTCTTGTTTATTCCTGCCACTAGCTGTTTGCATAAAGGGTTGAAACAGCTTATCTAATTCTTCTTTAGCAATACCAACTCCTGTATCCTTTACTTCAAAGCATAAACTTATTGGCTGGTCTTCTATTTCACCTGTAGTATCAGAAAGTAGTTTAGAGTTTACTTTAAGTGAAACACCACCTCTGTTAGTAAATTTTATAGCATTGCTAACTAAATTTAGTAATACTTGGCGTAATTTGCGTTTGTCAGTTGTAATAAATTTGGGGACTTCTTGACTAACTTGAGTAGTAAAGCTTATCTTTTTTTCTTGCGTTTTGGCTAGGAAAAATGATTCTAAATCAGCAATTAAAGAAAACAGATCAAAGTCCTCTAGGTTAATATCAACTTTTCCAGCTTCTACTTTGCTAAGTTCTAAGATGTCATTGATGAGTTCCAATAAATGGTAGCTACTACGGTCAATAATATTGACTTGCTTGAGTTGCTTTTCACTAAGCATTGGGTCTTTCTGCAATAGCTGGCTGAAACCGACGATAGCATTTAAAGGAGTACGTAACTCGTGACTCATATTTGCTAGAAAGTCACTTTTGGCTTTGTTAGCAGACTCAGCTGCTTCTTTGGCTTCTCTAAGCTCTGCAACTGTATATTGCAGTTCCATTTGTCTATTGTGTAAATTTGTTTCAGCCTCTCTGCGAGCAGTTATATCTTCTACAGTAACAATCATTTGTGTTTCATTATTGTCAAGCTCTTGTCCTAATAATGTTACCTCTGCCCATACTATGTCACCATTTTTCTTTACATATCGTTTCTTAAATGTGTGGGCAATTGATGGTCGATTTTGGGCCCTAGCTAAGTACTCCATAGACTTAGTTAAATCTGCAGGATGTGTGATGTCTGCCGTTGTCAAATTATCTAATTCTTTTTGGGTATACCCTAAAAGGTTACAAAGATATTGGTTATTAATTCCTATTTTTCCTTGTTTTTGTCCGGGTGGGTTGTAAGCTATGCCAATAGGGGCTTTTTCAAAAAGGGTGCGAAAGCGTGTCTCACTTAAAATTAGTTCATCAGTACGCTCTTTTACTAGTTGCTCGAGCTTTGTACGGTACTCATGTAGTTCAGTAATATCGTGTGCCACACTGATTATACCTAAGGACTCACCATTAGGATCAGTAAGAGGAGTCTTGACTAAATCCATAAAACGCTTTTCACCATCATTGATAGAAACCCAAAGTTCTTTACGAACGCTTTGTCCATTAGAAAGTAAAAGCTTGTCTTCTTCTTCATTTGCTCTAGCAGCTTCTTCAGGGAAGGCATCATAATCTGTAATTATTCCACCACTAGGAAAATTTGGAAATTCTTTTAAAGCCTTGTTATAGAATTGATAATGACTTTCAGTATCCTGAAAAGTAACAATGCTAGGTATAGCATCTATTAAATTACGTAAAAAGGCACGTTCTTTTTGCAAATCCTCTTGGATTTGTTTTAGTTCTGTAATGTCATTAGCTATACTAATAACCCCTAAAACTTTACCATCAGGGGCTATAAAAGGTATCTTAATTACATCCATTAAACGCTTTTCACCACTAGTAGTAGAAACCCATATTTCTTTACGTATGTCTTGCCTATTATTCATTATGTACTGATCTTCTTCTCGAATTTCCTTGACAATCTCTTCAGGAAAAAAATCAGCATCTGTGACTACTGGTTTGCCACTGATATTAGGAAAGTCCCTTGTTGTTTGGTTATAAAGCTTATAACGACCTTCAGTATCTTTAAAGTGTATAGCAGTGGGTATGGCATCTATTAGATTTTCTAAGAAGACATGCTCTTGTTCTGCCTTTTCTTGTATACGTTTTAATGCTGTTATATCGTGAGCAACACCAATAATACCTATAACTTTACCGCTAGAGTCAATAAAAGGTGTTTTTACTGTTTCCATAAAGCGCTTCTCGCCACCAAGCATAGAAACCCAGCCTTCTTTACGTAAGCTTTGCTTACTAGCAATTACCTGTTTATTTTCTTCTTGATTTGCTTTAGCCACATCTTCTGGAAAAAGATCATAATCTGTAGTTACCTTCTTGGGAAAGTTGGGCAAGTTCCTCATGGTTTTATTAAGAAGCTGGTAATGACTTTCCGTGTCTTGGTAGAAGATAATACTTGGTATAGTATCTATTAAATGGTTTAAAAAGGAACGTTCACGTTGTAAAGCTTCTTGGGTTTGTTTAAGTTCTGTAACATCATGTGCTGCACTAATAACACCTAAAACTTCACCATTAGGAGTGATAAAAGGCATTTTGATTATGTCCAAAAAACGTTCTTCCCCATTATGCATAGGGAACCATACCTTTTTCTGTAACCTTTGTTTACTAGCCATTACCTGTTTGTTTTCTTTCTGATTTTTTTCAGCTATTTCTACAGGGAAAAAATCATAATCTGTAAATACCTCATTTGAACAATTATGAAATTCTTTTAAGGCCTTGTTATAAATTTGATAGCGACTTTCAGTGTCCTGAAAAACAACAATACTAGGTATAGCATCTATGAAGTTTTGTAAAAGAGCATGTTCTTGCTCTACAGCTTCTTGTATGCCTTTTAACTCGGTTATATCGTGACCAACACCAATTATGCCTACAACCTCATCATTAGAGTCAATAAAAGGTGTTTTTACTACTTCCATAAAGCGTTTCTCGCCGCCTCTTATAGAAACCCAACCTTCCTTATGTAAACTTTGTTTATTAGCGATCACATATCTATCTTCTTCCTGATTTACTTTAGCTACCTCTGCAGGAAAAAGATCGTAGTCTGTCCCAGTAATTAATTCCTCAGGAAAGCCGGGGAATTCCCTCATAGCTTTATTGAGAAGTTGGTAGTGACTCTTTGTGTCTTGGTAAAAGATCACATTTGGTATGGTATCTATCAAATGGTTTAAAAAGACGCGCTCACGTTGCAAGGCTTCTTGGGTTTTTTTGAACTCAGTGATATCATTAGCTATACTAATAACCCCTAAAACCTCTCCATTAGGGGTTATAAAAGGAGCTTTATTTACATCCATTAGACGACTCTCACCACTAGATGTAGGAACCCATATTTCTTTATGTACCCTTTGCCTAGTATCCATTATGTAATGATCTTCTTCTCGAATAACTTTTACAGTTCCTTCAGGGAAAAAGTCATAATCTGTGACCACTTTTTTGCCACTAATATTAGGAAAATCTTTAGTTGATTGGTTATAAACTATGTAATTGCCTTCACAATCTTTAAACTGTATATTAACAGGCACAGCATCTATTAAGTTGTATAAAAAGGCTTGTTCATGTTGCAGGGCTTCTTCAGCTTGTTTGAGTTCTGTAATATCATGTGCTGTACTAATAATGCCTAAAACTTCGCCGTTAGAATCAATAAAAGGTGCCTTGAACACATCCATGAAATGTTTTTCCCCATCACCATTATTTATAGAGACCCATACTTTTTTATGTAAACTTTGTTTACTAGCAAGTATTTGCTTGTCTTCTTCCTGATTTACTTTAGCCACCTCTGCAGGAAAAAGATCATAATCTGTAACTATTTTTTCAGGACAACTAGGAAACTCTTTTAAGGCTTTATTATAAAGCTGGTAGCGACTCTCGGTGTCTTGAAAAACAACAATGCTTGGTATAGCATCTATTAAATTACGTAATAGGGTACGCTCCTGCCGTAGTTCTTCTTGGGCTTTCTTTTGTTTAGTAATATCAAGGCTAATACCAATAACACCTACTACTTCACCTTGATGGTTTATAAAGGGGGTTTTCGTCACATAAAGGCAAAAATCTTCACCATCACGGCTAATACATGTTTCCTTACTCACACTTTTTCTACTGCTAATTACTTGCTGATCTTCTTCTTTTATAGCCAAAATTTGCTCTTCATCAGAAAACAGATCGTAGTCTGTCAAAATTGATTCATTAGAGTGTGGGGATAATGATTTTAGGAACTTATTATAGAGTTGGTAGTTACCTTTGGAGTCCTTAAGAAAAACACCGTTTGGCATAGCATCAATAAGACTTTGTAGTAAATTTTTCTCTTCTAAGAGGGCTGCTTGTATTTGTTTTTGCTCAGTAATATCTTCTATAATCCCTAAAAAGTCAGTAGGGTTATCTTGCAAATCCCGCAAAGCAACAACATTGACTTTTCCCCAAATAATACCACCGTCTTTTTTGATATAGCGTTTCTCGAGGGTGTACCCGGATAATTTACCTTCTAAATGTTCTTCAATAAATTCTAAATTTATTTCTAAATCATCAGGGTGTGTAATGTCGGCAAGGGTTAAGTCTTGTAATTCTTCTACACTGTAGCCAAACATTTGACAAACAGCTTGATTAACTTGAGTAAGTTTTTTGCTGTTGATATCTAGCAAAACCATGCCTAGGGCACTTTGCTCAAAGATAGTACGAAACCGTACTTCACTCTCAATAAGCTTTTCTTCTGCCTTTCTCCTACCAGTTATATTAGTAATTATAGCTATATTTTCAACATAGTTGCTTTCTTCATCAAAGATTGCTCCAACAGTAGTTATAGCATTGACAGTATTATCATCTTTACGCTTATACTTTTTCTCCAACTGAAAAGATGGGATCTCTTGCCGATATACTTGTCTGGCAAGCTCTTGACTTAATTCTACATCCTCAGGCACAGTAATATCAGCAATACTCATTTGACGCATTTCATCTTCGCTATAACCAAGCCAAGAGCACATAGTAGGATTAACTTCGTTAACAGAAAATTTTGGGCTGGTTGTAATTATGCCTATTTGATCACTCTCAAATAATGATCGGTACTTAAGTTCACTTTTTTTTCGCTTAGTAATTTGTACTTCTAGCTCTTTTTTTAGTTGTTTAAGTTGTTCTTTGTACTGTACTAAGTTTTCATTTGCTTCAGCCTTTAATTTATTAGTTACAAGGTCTATATTGGCCTTTTGTAGTAGGTAGGCAAAAACTATAATGCAGATAAATATAGGCCAATCAAACCAGTTGATTGTATAGTTGGTGGAATTGATATTACCGCTATTGGAGAAATTAATTGCTGCTAGAGCAATTGCAATGACAGCAATAGTAGGTAGAGCATATTGTTTACCTAAAAGGAACCAAGCAAGCGGAACTAATAGAAAGAACCCAAGGGTAGCAGTATTGATTGTGCTTGGGTAGAAATTTGTAGTCACCCAAACGCTACAAGTGAAGAGAAAGCTAAGTAAAAACCAGTTTACAAAGTTAATGAACCCTTTGTGAATTAGAAAAAGAAGTACTAGGGTTATTACTATTGCAGTAATAAGGTAAATGTGGATTTGTGGGGTTGCTCTAAGCAATCTTACAGCTAAGAATATATAGTAAGCTATACTTAACAAAAGAAACGAAAGTAGAACTTTGTGGAGCCAGTAAGTGCGGTAATTTTTGTCAGTACTTTCAAATTGGGGTGGAGTAAAGATAGCTTTAATCGTTGGGGATAAATTCATTGAGCCACCTGAATGTGTTCACGACTGTAGACTAAGATGCTAATAACAGCACATTATTCAGTAATTATGTTATTATTTTAACTCACACTAGAAAATTAATTGGTAGTTTTTAGTCTATAAATTTTCGTTTACTTTAATTTATTCCTCACTCTAAAATATTTCAAGGAAAGCGATTTGCTTAGGAATTTGACAATTCAAAAAATAACTAATAATAATCTCAGAATCACTCATAAAAATATTTGAGTACTTAAAAGTAAACAGAGTAAATTGATTTTATTTACAACTTAAGTATACCCTAAATAAAGGGGTCAAACTAGGGTGATACCACCAGATTAAACAACCATCGTAATATGCAAAGCAAAGTAGGGAAAAGAACTTTTTAACTTTCGGCTGTATAACCTAAAAAGTGCATATCCTATATTGTTAAAAAATATATAGGGTGTTTTTCATTTTTATGAATTACGTAATATGCACGCCTTAAAAGAAAGCCCTTGGGTTTACTCACTCAAATAAGTGTTAAAGTAAACCAAATTCACCACCCTAATGTTCATTTTTTACCCACTTTTAGCAGATTGGTTGGTTATCGGTATTCCGTGTTATCGGTTGGTTGCTAACACTCCATGTTATTGGTTGACTACCAAACCAAAAAAAGGTGCGCATTATGCGCACCTTACAAGGTGAGAAACTTTTTGCTCAATGCAAAACTGTCAAGAAACAGACACTGTATTGGTGGTATTTGTTATACTTGCATCCTCACTTGCATTTGGCGGAGGCATAAAAGCATCTTCTGGTGAATCCTTAGAATTCTTTTCTAAAAGCATAAGCTCTATAACTTCATCGAAGTCCTCAACAGTAGTTACCGTCAAGTCTGCTAAAATTTCTTCTGGCACATCTTCTAAATTAGGCTCATTAGCTTTAGGGATAACGACATGTTTTATGCCAGCTTGATGGGCTGCTAAAAGCTTTTGTTTAACACCACCAATGGGCAAGACCCTACCACGCAAGCTTATTTCACCTGTCATGGCAACATCGCCACGTACGGGACGGCCTGTTAGGGCGCTTACTACTGCTGTAGCCATAGCAATACCAGCACTAGGACCATCTTTAGGTGTAGCTCCTTCTAAAACATGAACATGTAAATCAGTGTTTTCATAGAAGTCACCCGGGATGTTAAAGTCTGCGCTGCGCTTGCGCAAGTAAGTAATGCCTGCTTGTGCAGATTCTTTCATCACATCGCCAAGTTGACCAGTAAGATTTACTTTACCCTTACCAGCAACGGCAATGGCCTCGATGTCGAGAGTGACTCCACCTACGGAAGTCCATGCTAAACCATGAGCTAAACCTACTTGCTCTTCTTTGTCAGCTTGATTATCACGATAGGGTGGTACTCCAAGAAGTTCACGTACCTTTTCTTCATCAAGTTTAAGAATACCCTTCCAAGATTTATCTAAGTATTCCTTGGCAGATTTACGAGCTACTTTAGCTATGGTGCGGTCTAAATTACGCACACCTGCTTCGCGTGTATACTCAGTAATGATTTTACGAATAGCACTTTCCTCGAGCAAGATCTTCTCTTCTAAACCATGATCTTTTATTTGCCTAGGCAAGCGGTAGCGTTGAGCAATCTCTATTTTTTCATTTAAAGTATAGCCCGGTATCTGAATAACTTCCATACGGTCTAAAAGTGGTCTTGGGATAGGAGATAAACTGTTGGCAGTAGTGATAAACATAACCTTAGATAGGTCATAAGGGATTTCTAAGTAGTGATCTTGGAAACCCACATTTTGCTCTGGGTCAAGTACTTCTAAAAGAGCAGCAGAGGGATCGCCGCGAAAATCCATGGTCATTTTGTCAATTTCATCAAGCAAAAAGACAGGGTTTACTGCACCAGCAGTTTTCATGCCTTGTACAATACGCCCGGGCAAAGAACCTATGTAAGTACGGCGGTGACCTCTTATTTCTGCTTCATCACGCACACCACCTAAGCTCATACGAACGAATTTACGATTCAAGCTTCTAGCTATAGATTTACCTAATGAAGTTTTACCAACACCGGGAGGGCCTACGAAACACAAGATTGGTGCTTTATAGTCAATATCCTCTTTATCTTGAATAAGTTGCCTGACAGCTAAAAATTCTAAGATACGCTCTTTAGGTTCTTTTAAGGCGTAGTGATCCTCATTTAAAACTTCTTCACTGTGGTTAATGTCAAGAAGCTCATCATCTAACTCACTCCAAGGAAGCTCTAAAATAACGTCTAAGTAGGTACGAACAACTGTTGCCTCAGGAGAACCACCGGGCATTTTCTCGAGCCTCTCGATTTCTTTAAGAGCTCGTTTGTGAGCTTCTTCGGGTAGATTTTTTTCTTCTACTCGAGCTTTCAGCTCTTCAACTTCACTTATATTTTCTTCATTACCTAACTCTTTTTGGATTGCTTTCATTTGCTCACGCAAATAATACTCACGCTGGTTGGAATCCATTTGCTCTTTGACTCTTGCGCTTATCTGTTTCTCGGCATCAAAACGTTCTATATCACGACCTATAAAGCCATAAATTAACTCGAGGCGTTTAAAAACATTGGCCTCTTCCAAAATTGATTGTTTATCCTTGACTTCCCAAGTGCTATATTTGCTAATAACATCAGCCAAAGAACCGGGTTCGCGTAAACCACGTAGGTTTTCTATATGAAAAGAGTCAAGACGTAAACTTTTATTTTGTTGAATGTACTGTTCAAAGGCAGACTTTACCTTTTCAACAAGGTCACGAACTTCCTCATCATTGTGGCCACCTCTTGTTTCAGGTACTGTACGTACCCTAGCCCTTAAAGAAGACCCAACATAATAACGTTCAACTGAAACCCGTTCACGACCTTCAACTAGGACTTGCAATGTGTCATCTGGCAAGCGAATTACTTGCTTAATAATGCCAAGAGTACCTATATTATAAAGATCATTCTCGCCAGTAGGATCGTCTACTTGAGCATCGCGTTGCGCTAAAAGCAAAACACGATTATCACTACCTTGGGCTTCTTGTAAAGCCCGTTTTGACCTAGGCCTACCAACGTCGACGTTTTCTAATGTACGTGGCATAACCACCATAGTGCGTAAAGCTATAACAGGGAGTTCCCATTCCATAATAAATAAGTAAACAAGAAATTTGTCTTTAGAGCTGTAACATGGCTGACGCCTTGTGATGTGAAAAACCCCCTTTACTTATCTGAGTCATTAAAATGTGAAGTTACTTCAGCTATATTTCAATGTTTTTATCTTTGTCTAATAAACATAAATGCGCTCAAGTTTGACTTAATAAAAAAAACTTTCTGCCAAAATATTTCCTAAGATAGAACCTTACTTACTGTGAGATAATTTTTGCAGATTTTCCTTGAATATCTCAGCATTTGGTGAATGGATTTCTTCAAGGATGGCTATCGATTGTACATAAAATTCCCTAGCTTTATCATTCTGCCCTAAACTATAAGATGCATTCCCCAAATTACCAAGCCAAAGACCTTCACTCTGCCTATCTTTAATCTCCCTAGCTACGGCTAGAGCTTGTTCAGAATATTCAATAGACTTGTCATACTGCTCTAAATTGTAATATGCATTTCCCAAATTACCAAGCCAAAAACCTTCACTCTGCTTATCTTTAATCTCCCTAGCTATGGCCAGAGCTCGTTCAGAGTATTCGATAGACTTGTCATACTGCTCTAAACTTAAACATGCACTTCCCAAATTGCCAAGCCAAAGGCCTTCGCCTTGTCTATTTTTAATCTCCCTAGCTATGGCTAAAGCTTGTTCAGAGTATTCAATAGACTTGTCATACTGCTCTAGTTTTAAATATGCGTTCCCCAAATTACCAAGCCAACGACTTTCACTTTGCCGATCTTTGATTTGCTTAGCTGTTGCTAGAGCCTTCTCAGAGTATTCAATGGCCTTTTCATACTGCCCTAAACCATTATATGCATTCCCCAAGTTACCAAACCAAAGGCCTTCACTTTGTCTATCTTTAATTTCCCTAGCTATGGCTAGAGCTTGCTCAAAGAATTTAATAGCCTTTTTATACTGCCCTAAACTATTATACGTATTCCCCAAGTTACCAAGCCAGAGGCCTTCACCCTGTCTATCTTTAATTTCTCTAGCTATTGTTAAGGCTTGTTCAAAGAATGCAATAGCCTTTTCGTACCGTCCTAAACTATAAGATGCATTTCCCAAATTGCCAAGAACATTACTTTCACCCTGTCTATCATTAATCTCCTTAGCTATAGCTAGAGCTTGTTTAGAGCATTCAATAGCCTTTTCGTACTGCCCTAAACTTAAGTATGCGTGTCCCAAATTACTAAGGGCTGCAATCTTCCAAGTATCGTCATTTCTTTGTTTGGCTAGACTAAGTACTTTTTCAAAAGTTGCAATTACTTCATCCATTTTGCCAAAGCGATTTTGTAACCAACCAAGTTCGTTGAGGGCCTCTAGGTTGTTTGGGTCCAGTTCTACAGCCCTTTGCAGGTGCTCTAAAGATTTTTCGGGTTGTGTAAAAGTTTCTAATAAAGCAAAGTCAAGAAGTTTTTGTACAACTTCTTCTTTGTCCAAATTTGGATCCGTAGTGTATTTATCAACTTGACTTTGTTGCAAAGTAGTTGCTTCGTCTGTTTGTCGTCTGCAATTAGCTGTAAGATCTTTTGATCAGTAGAATCATCAGATTCTTGAAAACGTTCTAAAAGGTCTTCAACAGATTTAGCTTTTTCTTGTTGATCTTGCGGTGATAGTTGTAAACTAGCTAGCTTCTCTAAAAGATTTTGATTTGCTTCTTTAACAGCTTCATTTACAGCATTTTGTAAACTCTCTGGGGTAATGGAATTTTTGCCTGACGCCTCATCCTTAACATGTACACGTATTTCCATTCCAACAGAAATGCCTAAAGCAACACCTACAAGAACAGCCACAATTGGAGATTCAATGTCTAAATTAAGTGTCTTGCCAAATAAACTTGTAAAAATAGCTGCAAGACCAAGTAATCTACCAAACAAACGAGAAAAGCTGGCTGGGATTAGAAAAAAGCCAACAGGGCAACCAACAATTATTCCAGCTAAAATTATCTTGATGTATTGCATCAATCTTCACCATCAGGAGCTGGTTTAAAATTGATTAACCAAATTTCACTACGATTCATAAAAAAAGTGTCCTAATGTATTTTCTACCTATTCAAAAGCCACAATTTCATCTGCTTCTTCTTGAGACATCTTTTGGTATCCTGTTTCTAAATTTTCTTCAATTACAAAAGACCTTACTAAAGATTCAACAAATCGACTAATTTTCCCTCTTTAATAGTATTAATACCTTCACAGATTTGCTTATAAAGACTAATGGTCATTTTTTTCATGGTAGTAACTTCATTCAGATAGAGTACATATAGTTATACTTATTGCTTGGACTATAAATCAACCCTGTAAACTTTAATACTAAAATCCCCCCCCATCTATCCTTATTCTCTAAGTATGAAAAGATTTTTACTCCTTTTAATTTTTATTTCTGTATCCAGTTCTCTATCACAACAAGTTGGTGATAGTGCCCTTAATTTCACTCTTATTAACCAAGCAGGTGAAGTAGTTAACTTCAATGATGATCTACTAGGTACGCCTCTAGTAATAAATACATGGGCGACTTGGTGTCCGCCTTGTCGTGAGGAATTACCACTTTTTCAAAAAGTTTTTGAAGAGGTTAATCAGGAGTCACAAGCAACTTTACTTGAATCTGATATTCTTTTAGTAAGCAATGAAGGTACTACAAATAGCAACCCTAAGCTTAATATTTTTCTATTAAACAATGCCGAAAAAGCAGATAGGGCTATAGAGTACTTGGAGGAAAATAATATTAGTTTGCCTTCTGGTGTTAACCCTACCAAAGAGCAAACACAGCACTGGCAAGAGCAAGGGGTTGAGCTCGAGGAAACCTTAGATGTAGTACGCCTTTACCGTATACGTGGCATGCCTACTACTTTTTATATAGATGCCCAAGGAATTATTCGTGCTGTAAAAACAGGCCTAGTCCTTCAGTCAGACATGATTAGAGATTTGCGTACCATTGGCATAAAATGGATTCCCCAAAACCAAGAATAAGGAGTTTTAAATAATGAGTACTCAGGCTTTAACTAATTTACAAGTACGTTGGCAAATTACTGCACACAGCTTAGCTTTTATTCTTGGCATAAGTGCTGTCTTTATTGCCCTAGGTTTTAGTGCAGGTTTAGTTAGCGACTTCCTTTTTGATTATGGCAACATTGTTCGTATAGTTGCTGGTGTCTTTCTAATCTTTTTAGGCATTGTAATGTTAAGGGTATTGCCAATTCCCTTTTTACAACGAGAATTTCGTTTGCATATGGCACGTAAGCCCGGTGGCTATCTTGGCTCTGCAGTGGTTGGGGTAGCTTTTGGTGCGGGTTGGACACCTTGCATTGGTCCTATACTTGGTGGCATATTAGCTATTGCTAGCACTAGTGGTAATGCAGCTCAAGGAGGGTTACTTTTAGCTTTTTATGCTTTAGGCTTTGCGGTGCCTTTTCTTTTGGCAGCTCAAACACTTACAGCATGGCGTAGATTAAACAAATATGCAGGCATAATAGAGAAAGTTGGCGGTATATTACTCATACTGGTAGGAGTTGTACTTTTAGCTAATTGGATAACACTTTTCACACCTTATCTTTCTGGTCTAGGATCTTTAGAAAGTGTGCTTGGCGAAAGTGCTGAGCCAACTTTTTTTATAGCTTTTCTAGCAGGATCTCTTTCATTCCTTTCGCCTTGTGTACTACCTATTCTGCCCTCTTTCTTAGCTTATCTTACTGGTATGAATGCAGAGCAGCTTTTACAAGCTAAGTTATAGCAAGGAATGATTTAAAGGTTTGTTCCTACGGTTTTTAAGTAAAAGTGATATTGCTAAATGCTTGTAAGAGTACTCGAGTCTTTAAATAGACTCAAGTACTCTAATTAATTTCCCCTTCAACCACAAAACTAATACAGGGTGCATGTTCAATGATTTGGCATGTGGAGTTCTAGGAGTGCTTTACTAAGCTCGAGCAAAAAATGAGCAGTTTTTGGACTGTTAAATGAGCAGTGAATACCTTTAGCATTTTTAAGTAAATTCAGTCTTTCTGATTCCAAGGAGAGAGGAGATATTAAACAAAAGTCATATTATTAAATAATTTGAGTAACTGGTAAGACTGTTCCTTACCAAGCTTGATTGTATAGCGTTATAAAAGCAACAGCCCTTAAGTACAATTTGCTCGAGCCACCTGAGTGGCAGAAAAGGAAGAATAATGCTTAAAATTTTCACACCTTACTTTATACTCTTAGCCCTACTATTACTGTTTAGCACTAGCTGTAATAAGGTAAATAATGTCCCCGCAGAAATCATAGTTTCTGAAGAGATTAGTGAAGAAGAATTATTTACAGATGATGATATAGACAATGCAGTACTAGAACTAGCCTCTAATACAATAAGTGTTACTGGCACAGAAGGTGAAGAAATCCCTGATGGTGAAGAGGTAGAGTTAACCCTACATGAAGCGGAATCAACAGGGATTTCTACTCAATATCTGCCCGGAGCAACGGGTAAGGGTTGCTTTATAGTTTTTAATCCAAATGCAAATAGACCTTGGCAAATTTGGTTAGTGGACCTCGAGCTTAAAAACCTCTTAAGAATCTATGCTGGTAAAGCTGAGCTAGACTCTGTAGCTTGTAACACTGATGGTAGTGTGATCGTTTTTTCTAGAAGAGAAACTACTGATCCCAATAGTGACTTTGAATTGTATAAGTACAATGGGGAAAAAGTAATACGTTTAACAAAAAATAATTTTGATGATATATATTTATCTATCAATGATGATAGCACTATAATAGTTTGGCAGCGCAATCAGACAATTTATTACCGAGAGTACAGTGGCCCTGACACCTTTGAGCAATTTTTCTTAAACCATAAGCGTTCTCAGATGGAGCCTTCTTTAGGTTGTGGCGGACTTTGTATTGTCTTTGTGAGGATAAACGGTAAGTACTCTGTACAAAAGTATAGTTTGAATACTAGAGAATACACAGTTATTTATCGTAACAGAAAACGCCTTCGGGAACCTAGTACTGATCTAAGGGGTAATAAGGTAGCTTTTGTAGTAGGGGATGGTAGAGTTAAAATAAAAGAAGGTAGTTTATTAATAAGAATTACTGGGAACAAAGTGATCAAAAGGTCTCCTTCTTTAAGTGATGATGGCAAATGGTTGCTAGTAGTTAGAAGTGGTGAGCTTTGGCTTATAGATCTTGAGAAGGGAATCAAGAAAAGAATTACTGATACTGATTTGTCTTCACAAGTTGTGGGGGGACTATCTACACAGGCTGAGCCTAGTGGTACTATCAGGAAAGGTCAGTTCGCTAAAACTCCTACAGCTAGACTAAAGGTTGAAAAATACTTTGTTGATAAAGATGGTAATAATATTGGCACCAAACATACTATAATAGAAGCGGACAAAGCGGAAGAAGCGGAAGAAGCAGCATTAGTGATTAAGGTAACAAATGTTGGTAATGCACCTGCGCATAATGTTTTTGTTAGAGATATTTTGGATAAATTTGACTCCAATTACAAGGTTTCAGTCCTTCCTAAAGGAACAAAGTCTATAAACGGAGACGATGGTTTTGAGACACTACTACCAGCAGGCTTAATTAGCACATTAGGATCTGGGGAATCACATGAGTGGGACTTTAAGGTATCTGCTCACATAAAGGGTCAGTATTGTGACTTAGCAATTGTAGGATTTGCTCATAGTATGGGAGAAAGTAGTGTAAATCAATCTGGGAAAATCCTAAATAGGGCCTTTTCAGATAATGAGGTTGGGGAAGTCTGTTTGAATGTTATACATATACCTTCTCCAGAAGAAGTGTTAAGGATTCTAGGATTGTCTCCAAATGTTTCTAAAATTGAGCAATTTGATGGTGAATGTACAGGTCAAAACGATTTTGATGACCGTAAATGTGAACTCTCCAATAATCTTAGTGGCCAAGCTATAAGCCCAAAGACAGTTTTTGGTCTCAGTTCTAACACGGGATCAATTACAAGAATTAATTATGATGATCCTAACAACCCAATAGTAGAAGATACTTTTACACCTTCCCCTGTTGGTTGCACTAGTGGTGCTCGCAGTATCATCTTCCGCCATATTGTGCCTCTTCCACCTGACCCAGCTTATGATGCAATTATCGTTAGTAGTTTCGATGGACGCAAGCTTTGTATAATCCCTGCTAACTTTCAAGGACTTGTTACTATTAGATCTCTTCCCGGTGCCCCTGCAGGCATGACTCCTATCCCAGGTTCAGACACGCAATATGCTTATGTAGATTTTGAAAACTCTAAGCTCATTGTTTTTAAAGGTACAGGATTTTCAGAGCTGCATATACCCCTCTCTGGCGATGAAAATAGTTGTCCCTTTAATGTTATAGCAACAGAAACGACAGCTTATGTAGTAGGACAAGAAGGTCCAGATACCTGTAACAATCATCGTGGTTTATTCAAAGTTGATATAGTTAACGGTGCTGGTGCTGTGCTTAAGGAGCTAAACTTTGGCACGCAACCTAGAGGAGTGGCCCTATCTCCCAATGGAGATACAGCTTATGTAGCAGACTTTGCTGAGAACGTAATCTATGTTATTGATACTACTAATATGACAGTATTTAAGACTATTGCAGTGGGTAGTGGTCCTGTGGGGGTAACGGTTAGCAGTGATGGCAAGTATTTACTAACTACCAATTGGAATGATCACAAGATTCAAGCTATTGATTTAGCTACTGATACTGTGATAGGTACTGCTGACACAGGTGAAAATCCTGCTTACGTAAAGTTCGTTGGTCCTAGCACTGTAGCAGTAAGTAGTTTTACTGGTGGAAGCCTAGGCTTCTTTACTTTTACTCCGCCAACTCCATAACTTTAACAACCTTGAGATACTAAGTTTCTTCAAGAAGCTTAGTATATTTATATCCTATAGAATAAATAACAATATCCTGATCCTAACATGTTTTCAGTATAATTAAGGATTAGGATCAGAAAACTTTAAAGAAAGGATGAAATTATGTTTAAAATATTGGTTACTGGAATTACGCACCCCTTAAAAAATCCTTCACAAACAAAATATTTCTCAATATACCTTTGTAAAGATGTGTGCAGGAGTAATTTATTCTCTTAGGGCGTAAACTCTTTTCCAGACAGATTGAGGTATTATCTGACAAAAAGTATAAGTGTGGAATTACCCCAAAAAGTTTTTAGAGGCATTTTGAGGTGAGCAAGATTACTGTGCAGGAAGCTGTAAAAACGATTTTGCATCAGAGACACATCTTCTGATATGTGGTTGGCAAAGACCTTTATCTAGACGAGTAATTAGAACCTGCGTAATTCCAGTGGTTATTAAGATATTACTGATTCTGGTGATTGTGCCATTGGTAAACGCACAAAATACTTTACATTTGAGTGTGGAGGGGCTCGAGCCCCTAGAAAATGGCTTTCATTATGAAAGCTGGTTAATGGTTGGAAACCAAACAATTAGCTTAGGAAAATTCAATTTGGATAATAACGAGTTAATAAATCTAGATGGTACTGTTATTGTCAATAGTGAATTTCTTGTGCCATATGGTTTTAACAAAGCTAGCACTATTATGATTACTATAGAACCTGCTGGAGATAGCGATGGTACTCCTTCAGAAACCAAATATCTAGCAGGTCAGTTAGTGAACAATGTGGCTGAGCTGAGTGTTTCTACTGCTTTAGGTGATGATTTCCTTTCAGCTAGCGGTAATTACATTTTTAGTACTCCCACAAATACTGTGGCGAATGATGAGTTAAATGGATTATGGTTTATTGACCTTGCTACAGGTGAATATCAAGCTGGTTTAAATTTACCCGCCCTTCCAGCGGGTTGGGTTTATGAAGCGTGGGCTATTATTGGTGCTGTTCCAGTAAGCACAGGAATCTTTGCTGATGCTAATACTAAAGATGCTACTGCAGACTTTAGTGGAGTACTAGCAGGACACTCTTTTCCCGGTGAGGACTTTTTGCAAAATGCTCCTGAAGGATTTAACTTTCCCCTTAATCTAGCAGGTCAAATGGTTGCTGTTTCTATTGAGCCACAACCAGATAATAGCCCAGCTCCCTTTACTCTTAAACCTTTAATAGGTTCAATTCCTACTAACATTAGTGACCATACTACTTATACTCTTAATAACAAAGCAGGAAGTTTCCCTACAGCAAGAGCCTTACTAAGTATGTCCATAGCCTTTGCTCAATAGGTGCTGTTATAGATTGTCAATGAAAATTTTCAAGAAACCTCCGAGGTTTGGATGAACTCAAGATTTTAATGTTCGAGCCTATAACCAAAGAACACATAGGAAAAGATGCTATATTTGTACATCTTCTAGGAGGGTTTACAGTTTGGTTAGGACCTAATCAAATAGAAGAAGAGGCTTTCAGTCGCAAAAAGGCCAAGCAATTATTGAAACTCTTGGCCTTGCAATCAAATTTTCGTTTGCATCGTGAGCAAGTTATAGATTACTTATGGCCAGATTTGTCTATATCTTCTGCCAAGGCCCAACTTTACAAAGCTGTTCATCAGGTTCGCCGGGCTCTGTCTACTGCAAATCCTAATAGTTCCCCGGAAGAATTACTTAGTTTGAAAGAAGAAATTTCTTTGCAAGCTCTCGGTGGAGTGACAACTAACTTTCATACCTTTTGCGACTTGACTGAGAAGGCTCTTAAAACAGAGGAGATTAGTGACCTCGAGCGAGCCTTAGCAGAGTATAGTGGCGATTTACTGCCAGCAGACCTTTATGAGGAGTGGACGGTAGAGCCGCGTGACTGCTTACAAACCAAAATTGTATGCCTTTTAGAAAAGCTTGGTGAAGTCCAAATTAATGAGGGTAATATATCTGCTGCTACTGTAACATTTCAACGTTTGCTCACAAAAGACCCTCTTCATGAGGTTGCACAAGTAGCTCTGCTCAAAATCTATGCCCTAGAAAGAAATAAAAGTCGTTTAGAAGAACACTACAAGCATTATTTAACTTTTCTAAACAAAGAAATGGAGGTTGAACCTCCGGAAGAAATCAAAGAGCTTTATGAGCAGTTACATCGTGATGTGAAGGATTTGCCTCCTAAGCAAGTTGCACTTTTATCTAAGCAACCATTACCATCTTTTGCTGCTAATAACTTGCCCCCTGCATCCTTACCACTTATTGGTCGTGAGGAAGAGCTTAAAATTATTTCTGAACATCTCAATAATCCTACTTGCCGTTTGCTTACTCTTTGGGGCGTTGGTGGCATAGGCAAAACTCATTTAAGTTTAGAAGCTGCACGTTTGCAGCTCGAGTCCTTTAATGATGGGGTATTTTTTGTTGCTTTAGCTCCTGTGAGCTTAACAAGCTTTTTAATTGGGGTTGTAGCTGATGCCCTTTCCTTACCGCTAACCAAAAGTAATCCGAAAGATCAACTTATTGATTACTTACGTCAAAGACAGTTGTTATTAGTTATAGATAACTTTGAACACTTGTCAGAAGGTGCTGAATTACTAAGCGAACTCATTTACCATGCTCCAAATGTAAAACTACTAGTTACTTCTAGGGAGCGTTTAAATCTAAAAGAAGAGTGGGTATTGCAAGTTAAAGGACTTTCTTATCCAGAAGTCCCTACAATAGCGGGGGGAAAGGAATTTTCTGCAATAGAGTTGTTTGTGCAAAGTGCTAGGCGCACAGGCTGTGACCTTGAATTGAATGAGGAAAATATTGCTGCTATTGCTAACATTGCACAATTAGTTGAGGGCATGCCACTAGCACTCGAGTTAGCAGCCTCTTGGGTAACAACCCTAAGTTATATAGAAATTGCCAGTGAGTTAAAGAAAAGTCTAGAGCTATTAAGTACGCAGCTTAAAAATATTCCTGAGCGACACCGTAGTATTCAAGCAGTGTTTAATTACTCGTGGCAGTTTTTAAGTGAGCAAGAAAAACAACTTTATGCCAAGCTCTCAATTTTTTCAAGCAATTTTACTTTAGATGCTGCCAAACAGATTGCTGATGCAAGCTTGCCTTTGCTAAATGCCCTTCTCAACAAATCCTTGTTAAGCAAAGGTTCAAATTATTACAAAATACACCCACTTTTAAAACAATATGCCACAGAAAAACTTTTTGCAGATGGGGGAGAGTTCGAGCAAGTTAGTAAAGCACACAGCCATTACTACAGTTCGTTTTTACATAGCTGTGAAAAAGACTTAAAAGGAGGACAACAAAAGGTTGTCCTTAAAGAACTCAGTGTTGCCTTTGAGGATATACGTGCATCGTGGAGCTGGGCTATTGAAAATAGTAATGCTGAAGTGCTCAATATTTCACTAGAAGGCATGTGGCTAATGTACGAGCTTAGAGCTTGGTTTAATCTAGGAGTAGACTCTTTTAATCAAGCTATAAAAACTCTGTCAGCCAGTAAAAAGAAATCCAATAAGAAAAAATTTGTATTACTTAGAGCTAGAGCCCGTTTAGGGCGCTGTCTATTGCGTTTGGGTCTAAATCGAGAGGCTTATGAAGCTCTAGAGCAAAGCCTTTCTGAACTAGAAAGCAATACCATTGATTTCCCTAGTGAGGAGGCTTTTATTCTTAATAATATAGGCTTAGCGGTAAAAGCATTGGGTCAACTAGGAGAAGCTAAAGAATATTTTGAAAAGGCACTTACTATTTACCATGATGTTGGGGATAGTTGGGGTATTGCTAATGCTCTTTATAATCTTGGTCATACTAGTGCTACTCAAGGATATTTGGAAGAAGCAGCTCATTATTATACAGAGAGCTTGGATATTTATTCTAATAATTATGATCTACGTGGGATTGGACTTACCTTAGGTAATCTTGGGGTAGTTTCAGAAAAACAAGGTAATTACTCTGAGGCAAAAAGGCTTTTTGAGAAGAGTTTAGAGACTGCTCGAGAACTTGAGGACAGTTATGTTGAAACTCAAGCATTAAAACGTTTGGGCCATTTGGCTATGACCCTTGAAGATTTTACAGAAGCTGAAACTAATTTTAGTAAAACTCTTGAATGTGCCAAAAAAGTGGGGAATCGTCTTGAGATTGCCAATGCTAAAAGAACGTTAGGTCAACTAGCTTGTCAACTAAATAATTACAGTGGTGCAGAGGACTTGTACCAGAAAAGCTTGACTATTTACCGTCAGCTTGGGAACCGTTGGGGTACTGCCTGTACACTAGGTGATATAGGGGAACTACATCAAAAACAAGCCTTTAATACCCTAGATGAGGCCAAGCGTGTTTGGCTCGAGTCACTTAAAATAGCCTTAGAATTGAATGCTACTTCGCTTATGCTCGAGAACTTAATGAATTTAGCTGGAATTTTTGCTCGGCAAAACCAGCCAGAAACTGCCTTTAAACTGGTAACTTTGGTAGCTAATCATCCACAAACTTCTCAAACTATGCAACAAGAAGCACTTGGTGAATTAGATAAATTGGCTAAAGGCCTTTCAGTAGATCTTTCAGAGGTTAAGGAGGAGTCTTTTTTGGAGCTCGAGTTAGTTGTGAAACAATTGCTTAAACACTAATGATCCGTAAAGAATCTCTTAAACGATATATTCAGTGTTAACAGAGTTAAAACCCTCACGAACTTTTGCAAATCCACTCTCTCATTTTTTAACTGTGCTAGCCATTAGAATGCTAGAACTCCTCATAGATAGCATAGCGTATATCGCTTATATCACGCATTTGTGCCAGCATATTATCAAGCCAGTTTGCTGTTTCCAACGGCAAAGTAATAGCTTGTAAGAGTACTTGCACAGTAGTAGGGTGCATGTGGTATATGCATTCAATGTATAGCTGCTGAAACTTGGGAGTATAGTTTTTTATGCTTAATAAATCTTGTTCAAAATGCTCGAGCACCCTTTCAGTAAGTACTTTTGACCACGGACTGTCATGCGCACTAAGCAAAAGCATAAGTTCAGTTTTATAAAGTGGAGATCTTTGTTTTTTAACTTGCTTAAGTAAATACTGCTCTCTTTCCTCACCATTTAGTAACAAGCGAAATAACTCTGCAAGCTCTGCTTCATCAATATGTTTTTTTAGTTTTGAGCGTTTCTCAAAAAAGATTTGTGCCCACTGGATATTTTTTTCTAGTAAGGTGCGTTTAAGCCATGCTCCAAGTAATAATCCAGCCCAGTCTTCGCTTTTTGAAGCCAAGTCAATAAGCTTGCTAGGGTCCTGCTCGAGCCTACTAGTTAGATAATCAAGGGGAACATATTCTAACACCTGTCGTGTTAGGCTAGCTTTCTTACCTTCACCAACTTTCTGCTCTTGCAAAATGCCATCACTCTTTAAATCTTCACTCAAATTTTTAATTAGCTCGAGTTCAAGTTTAACACTACGCCCCTGTTTTTTTAGCTGCAACAGAGTGTCAGTACGTTGGCACATGCGTTTACTCAGATCTGAGTTTGGCAAGCATGAAAGCAAACTTGCCGCTTTGGCACGCACATACTTGTTTACATCATTTAAAGCTACTTCCAAAAAGGTCTCGTCAACATTTTCAAAATTCTTTTCAAAATAAACTAACAAATCCATGCGAGTTTCAGCTTTGACTTTTGGCCAGATATTTTCAACTAGTTCTTCTCTAGAAATGTTTGCTAAAGCATCATCACAATATTTGACCCAGTGCCAGCTTGGTTTAAAGTGTGCCAACCAATTTCCCCGATTACCCAACACGCTTGCGATAGCAGGGCGTAGTTCAGGGTTATAAGAACCATGGTCTAGAATGTCAGGCAGGGTAGCTACAGGCAAACGCTTGTTTGCTTGGTGAAGTTGCTCGAGCCACTCCTTTAACAACTTTTCATAGTCTCTATCTTCCAACATGGTGCGTAAATGTGAACTCAAAGACGCACTTGGCAATTTATCAATTGGAGAAGGTGCTATTGCTTCGGACACTTCATGTGCATCGGGTAGGTGACCCGCCTTGCGCTGCAAGCACAGTGCAGCAACATCACTCAGTATTTGTACCTCGCTTCTAGCGTCACTAGGCAAAAGCTTACTTTGATAGGACTGGCGTTCTGTTCCTAGAAGTGCAGCAGCTCTTAGGCTATACCAAGTTGTCATGTTTGCAACCTCAAAGTTTCACCGTCAATACTGGCAGAGAGGGGTAAATAGTATTGACCATCCCACTCACCAAACAATGTAGAAGGATGTCCTCCGCTAAACGCCAATAGTTCCCAACCACAGGCAAAAGCTGGGTCTGGATTAAGTGTTAATCTATGAGAATTATCTGCTAAGTACCAATTCCCATCACGACGAGATGCAGGTATCAATGTTACCTGATTAAGTAGCATCGGGTAACGCTCGAGCCAAGGCAAACAAGCAAGTGCCTGAACATAGCCCTCTGTAGCTGCTAAAATATTATCTTTCGCCTCAAAACTATTTAACTTCTCAAGATCTTGGCGTTGTTTAATCAGGGCACGTTTTGGGGTCTGACCTGCATAAAAGACCAGCTCACCATCAAAAACAGTGTTAGGAATAAGTCCTGACTCAATGGGAGCCCCTCCATAAGCAAAGTCCAGCACTAGGGCTATATGCTCGCTTGTCTCGCCACGTAGCCAAGTACGCTGAGTTGTAAGATTGTTTTCTACAGTACTAACTTGTCCTAGCACTTGCCAGCGATCTTTTAAACCTGATTGCTCGAGCAATGTCTTTTGATCTTGTGTCCAACCCAAAAGAGTCTTTATATCAGCTTGTAGGTCAGGTGCCAAGCTATCCAATCTCTTATATCCCTCAATGAGTAGATGCAGCAAGCCAAGCTGCTCGAGCAACATCTCAGTCTTATCTCTTTCAGAATGCCTTTGCCCTAATGCTGATAAACTACCTAGAGTACGTAATCTGTTTGCCAGCCCGGGTGCTTGGGCATCTACCATATGACTAGCCATATCATCCCAGAACTTGTATGGCTTGCCTTGCAGGTTTGCTAATCCTTGTCGCATAAGGTCTTGTAACCAAAGCTCGAGTTCCTGCACACCTGCTCGGACATTAGCCTCACGTTTCTCAGCGCGTTTGGCTGCAGCTACTGGGTCTGCCTCTTTTTTGGCCTTGACCTCGGCTTTCTTGGTTTTATTTTCAGCACGCTTTGAGCGATCCTCGAGCCATTCAGTTACCCAAGCAGGTGGGTTACCTTTTTTAAAAGCGGCTTCTTGCTCGAGTCTAAGCAAAAACAGGGCTATACTGTGTTTACAGGGAAATTTCCGACTCGGACAAGAACACTTAAAAGCAGGTCCCTCTATATCAATACGGACTTGATAGGGTTTGCTGCCACTGCCCTTGCACTCTCCCCAAATAGCACGCTCGTTTTTACCCAAGTTAGACCATTTACTTAAACTGATGAGTTTTTTAGCTGCTTTGACGGAACTGCTATCAGGGGCAAGAGCCAGAACTTGCTCGGTTGTCCATTTCACTAGTTTACCTGTAAAATTCCATCTTTTAAGTGATAACGTACGTCTACATCTTGTACTAAACCTTCATCGTGTGTCACCATAAGCACAGCGGTGTCTTGTTCCCTAGCAAGCTCTACCAAAAGCTTATAAACATTTTTAGCACTGTGCCTATCTAGGCTACCTGTAGGTTCGTCAGCCAAGATAACTTTAGGTTTAGCATAAAGTGCTCTTGCTACAGCAACACGCTGACGTTCCCCACCTGAAAGTTTCTGTGGTAAAAAATTAGCTCGAGCACCTAAACCAACTTCTTCTAAAACCTCGTAACCACGTTCTAGATTGACTCGATTATGAATTCTGCCTGTAACAGTTATGTTCTCAATGACTGTTAAGTCTTCTAAAAGGTAATGTTGCTGGAAAACAAGACCCAAATGCTTGGCTCGCTCTTTAGTAAGTCTACTTTGAGTTAACTTGTGAATGGCCAGTTCCCCCCAATAGATTTCGCCATTGTCCATACTATCCAGTCCACCTAAGAGGTGCAAAAGAGTGGTTTTGCCTGAACCTGAGGGGCCTAAAATAGCTACTACTTGAGCAGGCTCGAGCTTTAAGTCAACTCCTTTAAGAACTTCAATTACAGTATCAGCAGTTTTATAGCTGCGGGTTAACCCAAGGCAGCTTAGAGCAAAAGTTGTTTCCACAATTTATTGTTTCATCATACGTTCTTTTTGAAAGCGCTCAAATTCCTCTTGCAGTTCACCAATTTGGCTTGGAGTACTTAGTTGATAGTTGCGGTCAAACTCGAGCCTATAATCGTACTCCAAGGAAAAAGCCTTTTCACCACTTGCTTCAGCTTCTAGTCCAACATCCCAGCGCAGGATGCCTTTGGGATGCTCGAGCCTCTTATAAGCAGCATCTTTGCTTAAAGGTGTACTAACTTCACCTAAACTTATCTTTATAGCCAAGCTGTTGTCAGAAAGCGGTAAACGGTCTAATAGACGTACTTTAACAGCTTCTTCACTAAAGTTTTCTAACCTAAGCTCATAGTGCAAGTTAATAAGCTGGTTACCACCTTGTACTTCTTTCTCACGCTCTACAAGCCTGCGACTAGCACGTAGTTGGGGGTCTGCTCCAAAACCAAGGGTGAAACTTTGGCCTCTAGCTATAGCATCAATTTCAGTGCGCCCTACAAATTTGCCATCTAGGTATGTACTTACACTACCTGCCAAAAAGTCAGCATCGCTACTATTTTTAAGTTCAGCTTCTCTATAGATAAGTTCTGTAAGTACAGGTGTAGCCACATAAAAAAAACTAGCCTCTACAGTACTTTCACTAATGCGAATAATCTGTTGGTCACGCCTGCTAGCTATACTTACTTTGTCTTTGAAGTCGTAATTTAAGCTTAGCTCTTCTTGAATTTGAACACTATCTTGAGGGGATTTATTCTTGGCGAGTACTTCCAAAAGAGAAACTGCATTGGCAGCACTGTTTAGCGCAAAACTAAGGTCTAGGGTTTCTTGTAGGCTGGTGGTTTGCTCGAGCATATCCTTAGCAGACTGTTGTGCACTTAGAATGTTACCATAGGCGTCTTGGGGTATAGATAAACCTCCGTGAGGAGGAGCATTAGAAAAGTCTGCAGGAGCTTCTAGCTTTGCTGTACCTGCCACTTGCTGTTCTAGATCACTAACTACATCATCATCTGTAGACTGAGTTAAAGTAACAGGAAAAGTTCCTAATGCTGGTCCAGAAGCACTTAAACTTGGTGTAGCAGTTGACAAGGTTAAATTAACATTATTCCAATCCTCACCACTAATTTGCTGGATTAAAGCATTGTATTCTACTGTTACTTCGTTTGATTTAGTATCAGCGCGAAAGTTGTAAGCAGGTTGCCAACCACTACTGGCTACTAAGTAACTAAGAAATATATGGCTAGATTCCTCTTTACTTTTGTTGAAAAAGATTACTGCTTCACGCATTTGTTGGCTGGTAGGTTGCTCGTTAGTAAGCTTTTGACGCTCTTCTTGTAGCTGTTCTCTTATAGCGTCTAACTCACCTTGCTCTTGCTTTAACTCAACTTGTTTGGTCATTAAGTCTTGCCGTTGCTCAAAACTAAAAAGGGTGAGTTGTTTTAGGGCCTCTACATCGAGCACTCCTTTGGTTAGCTCGACTTGAGCAGAGGGTGCTACGAATTCCTCGAGTGAGTTAATGTAATTTAACTGTTGCTTAACTAGTGCTTGGAGTTGATTATTCATCTCAAGAGCTTGCTGATTCTCAGCTAAAGCCTCATCAAGTTTTCTTATCTCACTATCATCAAAGTCTTCAGGTGCAAGGTAGCGTTCACGGTAACGCAATGCTTGTACCTCTATCCCTGCAGCTCCTTCTGCAAAAAGGCTGCTACTTATTATTGCTTGGGGCAAATTACTAACAACTATTTCTTTGCTACCAGTCCCTTTTGGTAAAGCCACACGCCGAGTTACTTGCGCCTGTCCTCGGTAAAGGGTAACGTTTACTACCTCGCCATCTTTCCCAGAAGCTTCCGGTGAAGATTGGCTGCTTCCAAAAAAGATTAACAATAACAAGCTCAAGCTAACTAGAAATTTTTTTAAAGTCATTTTGAATATCTCCTTCTCTATGTAATTAGTCTTAGCTTACTTTAATTTTTTGAGAGATTGACATGTATTTATGTAGAATCAGACTAATGATTAAATTTTTTTGGTCAAACATTGTTTTTATTGCTCTTATACTTATTAGCTGTACACCTAGTGGTAGCAGTACAAATAACACTCCTAATATTGCACAAGGACGTTGGCCAGAACCACTCGCATCACAAAATAAACAAATTGGCCTACCAACTAACCAAAGTTTTACAATTGACAATGTAACTTATGTTTGCACATTTACTCCATTTGAACTTGTTGCTACTCCACCAGATATTGTCACGTTTCAACCTAATAGTGCTTTATTTTGGGTTGGCAACTTGTTGCAAGGTAAAAGTATTCAGCAAGGCTTAAGTTCTTTTGCTGAAATCCCTATAGAAGCTACTAAACGTGCACCATTTGTTGTTTCTATTGATCTACTTACACAAGGTAACATTCAAAAGGTTGATAGCCCTAGTCAATCAGCTGTAAACAACGCTATAGGTACATTAATTGAGGCTGCTACCAAAGCAGGGTTAGAATCAGGAAGTACTATAAGCTTTAAGGTAGCAGAGAATCATAGCAACAAACAATCTGCTCTTGATCTTGGTTTGGCTTTAGAAAACCTGAGCGATCAAGCACAAGCTAGCTTGAATGTAACTCCCCAAGCCAATGAGGTTACTCTAACTGCCTCTGTAATCCAAAAAGCCTTTACTGTTTCTGTAGATTTTGAGGGTCGTAGTGGCAGCAGTGCTTTTATTAATGGTAGTTTCACAGAGGCAGATCTTTTACAATTAGAAAACGCTGATATTATAGGAGAAAGTAACCCACCCACCTATGTTTCTGCAGTTACCTATGGGCGTATTCTAATTTTTTCGGTGACTAGTGATGGGGAATTGCTCGAGTCAACCATAAGGGATTTAGAAAGCACTATAACTGGCGGGCCTCTGTCAGATGAGCAAAAACAATTGTTAGCCGAAAGTAAGATTGAGGTTTTTGGCGTTGGCGGACCTGCCGATGCCATTTTTAGCACCATTCAAAATGGTGACTTGAGTGCTTACTTTGAAATAGCTGCACCATTAACAAGCATGGTGCCCATTGCTTTTGAGTTAAGAACTGTAAATGGTAATGTAGCTGCTTTAGTAAGTCGCACTACTCAATATGATTTACGGCAATGCAGCATTAACTCCCCTCCAAAGATTGATTCAACTAAGTTTAAAATAACTACTGATAAACTCGAGGCTTCTTTAAAAGCTAGTATAACTGACCCTGATGGCAGCTCTGATCTAAAGGAAGTTAATATTGATTGGGGCGATGGTGAAAACACCAAAATTCAGGCTGATTTTGGGAACATTAATAGTGAACACACTTATTCTGAAGCTGGTACATACACAATTTCACTACAAGCTACAGATAGTGCTGGTAATAGTGCTAGTAAGAGTGAAGAGATTACTGTAGAACAGTGGTATAAACCTAAAGTAAGTACTACTTGGCATTGGCAATTAGTAGGCAATATAAATACTAGCTATGATGTAGATGCTTATATTATTGACCTTTTTGACAACTCCTCTGCTTTTATTAAGCAACTCAATAATGAAGGGCGCAAAGTCATTTGTCAGTTTACAGTAGGGAAATATGCGTCTTCATCACCTGATGCCAAGGACTTTTCCCCTACCGATTTAGGTAAACCTCTTGATGGTTCTCCTGATGAGTTTTGGATTGATATCCACTCAGAAAATGTAAAGAAGATTACGCAAGGACGACTTGACCTAGCTGCACAAAACAACTGTGTTGGCGTCCTACTTGATAATATAGATTCCTACAGGAGAGATACAGGTTTCACAATTTCACTTGCTGATCAGATTGCCTACAATGACTTTTTAGCAGATCAAGCTCATGAGCGTGGGCTTGGTGCTGGTTTTGTAAATGACATAGATCAAGCAGCAAAACAAGTTGATAGTTTTGATTTTGTTCTCAATGAGCAATGCCATGAATTTGATGAGTGCGAAAAGCTTATAGATTTCATAGTTATGGACAAACCAGTGTTTAATGCTGAGTACCTACAAAGTTATAAGGATAACCCTGACTTGCTTTGCCCTTCTGCTTTAGCAAGTAAGTTCAGCACCTTGATTTTAGATGAAGAGCTTGATGACTCCTATCGCTTTAGTTGTGATGAGGATTATCAGCCTTGAGAGGTAGATTTACTATAGTTTAGTTGTAGCGCTCGAGGAAAAACTGAGCGTAATAACTTGGCCAATCTGTACCCTTGGCTTTTTGTTTATGTTCCTTATCAGCTTCTATAAGCAAGCACACTAACTCACTTTTGGTGAAGCTTCCTTTTAATAACTTACTGAGCCGTTCGTGTAGGTATGCAGCGTACCAAATAGGCCAGTCTGGGTCTGCTCCGTTAGTTTCAATATAGGCTTTGTGGTGGGCTGGGCCAGATTCACGAAAGAGAGCTGTGATTTGTTCTTGTGGGTTGGTTGTATTCATTTAATTACCACCAAATAAGATTTCTGGAAAAGTGTTTTGTGTATAGCCTCAATCATTTCTTAGTTTACTCCTTGTGATCATGACTTCTTCAGCTCGATTAACATTCGTTAACATAAAAGTGTCAGCAGGAAATAATTTACCTGTGGTTGTCAGGAAACAACCTCATTTTTACTTTTTACTTTTAAAGTTTGGATTCCAAGCTAAATCAATATTATCTAAATATTCTTTTCTATATTGAATCCAAAGAGATTTTGGAAGGCTTCCATCCTTTAGCCTTGGGACATTCTCATGACTATAATAATGTGCTATACAAATAAAATATGGGTTTCCAGGAAACAAATCAAAGCTTTTTCGCTTAGCAACTTTATAGAATACATTTAAAAACACAGCATCAGCTTCTAAGTCACCAAATGGGAGATTTTCTCGAGGGTTTTTGGGAGTATTTAGCTTTTTCACTTGTTGAATTGCTTCTTTGATTATTTGTTTGATCTCCCTTGTTTTCATTTCTGGTTCAAGAATTAAATTCCCTTTAAGTCTTTTATGATTTTCAATACTACAATCTTGAATTTTTTTTACTGACCAATTAAAACCTTTAACCCTTGGAAAAAGATGAAATTTGTAGGCTTGCTCGTCTACTTCATCTGTCTGAATGCCTAATGCCATTATTTCACCTGAGGTTTTTGCTCTTTGTAATAATGTGGCGTTGTCTACCTGTAGCACATCTTTTAGGTCTTCTTGCGACAAGCGTATAAAACCTTCTGCACTTCTATTGTGTCTATAACTTATTAAGTATCTGTCATAATGTGGAAAGGTTAAATAAACTCCTCTTAAAACCTCAATGAGTGAAAAGAACAATGCCCCTTGATCCTCAAGTGAAGTTTGAAGAATAACATTTATTTGAGATGAGCTGAGGTGAACCCAATTGATCGGACAAAAAATTAAGGTTAATTAAGACCTACTAAAATAATAACAAACTGAGATTACATTGTTTGTAAGCTCGATAACAGTTTGCTCTGTTGTTATTGGCTTAGTTTTTCCTTTCTGTAAACTAACTCAGGTGTTTTGTACTGCAATGATTGATGTGGACGTTCACTATTATAAAATTGCAAGTACTTTCCTATTTCTTCCCTTCCTTGCTCAATATTTTTGTACTCCTTAAGGTATACCTCTTCATATTTTACAGTTCTCCACAACCTTTCTGTAAATATATTATCCATGTATGAACCTCTTCCATCCATGCTGATTGCTATTTCATTTGCCTTCAATATATCTGTAAACTCATAACTCGTGTACTGACTACCTTGATCTGTATTGAATATCTCTGGCTTCTCTCCTTCCAATGCCTCTTCTAATGCTTCTATACAGAACGTTGCTTTCATGTTACTTGAAACTTCCCATGAGACTACATAACGGCTATACCAATCCATTACTACTACCAGATAGCAATACCCTCCTTGTAAACGTATATAGGTGATATCACTAGCCCATACCTGATTTGGTTTGTTTATGATTTTGTTTTTCAGAAGGTATGGGTAAATTTTGTGTCCTTCCTTTGGTTTACTTAATTTGGGCTTGGCATAAATTGCTTGCAAACCCATCAGGCACATCAAACGATATACTCTTTTGTGATTGACTTTATAGCTTTCTCCATTGAGCATTGCTGTTATCTTACGATAGCCTAGAAAAGGATGATCTGTATATAACTCATCTATCCTTTGCATCAACTTTTCATTGAGATCACTGATTCCTGTAGGTCGATAGTAATAACTACTACGATTCAGGTTCAGTAACTCACATTGTTTAGTAATGCTCAATTGAGGGTGCTTTGGGTCAACTATCAACATACGTTCCTCTTGGCTCAGTTTTTGAGCCCTTTGGACAAAAAATCTAATTCCATTTTCAACTTACCGATCTGTTCGTATAGTGCAGCCTCTCTACGTTCTTGTAGTCTTGCTTTTCTGCCTCTTAGTAGTGAAAATCTTTCATTCAATGCCTCTGATCCAGCTTTTTTCCATTCTTTAATTTGAGTGGTGTGTACACCATATTGACTTGCTAATTCTGCAAGATTTTTCTCCCCAGCTATGGCTGCTGCTGCAACTTTAGCTTTGAATTCTTTCTTATATGTTTTTCTTATTCCTTTTGTCTGGCTCATTTATATCTCCATATTCTAGATATTTTACATCTTTAATGGACCTTAATTTCGCCGGGGTTTTTTGTCTAAATTTTGGGGGTAAGCTCAAGCCTATAAGTGCTTTGTCTAAAAACAAAATCCTTGTAGAGGTCGTTCTATAGAATAGTTTTATCCATTCAAATTGAATATTCTCACTTAGTTTTTGCGAAAGAAGTAATTTAAAAAAATAGCTGTTTTCTATGAAGAACTTGCTAAAGCCAGCTAACATGCCACTCCCTATATCTAAAATGTTGTGAAGTTTATCATCATATTCCCAAATCTTCAAACTCTGCGTAACATGATTTTGACCCTTTTTGTAGCTAAAAAATACTTCTTTACCTTTTACTACAACATTTCCATGATTAATTGCATTTCTAAGATCAATGTTAATATGTGATGATTTGAGAAAGCCTTGTTTTTGCAAGGCTGGTAATACAGCTCCTAAGGTTGCTAAGTTAGAGTAGCTTTTCTCTGAAAATTCATCAAGAATATCTCGCAAACATCGATAAAATTCATTAGGCATTCTTCACATATTCGAGTATATAGAGTATTTCTATACAGCCTTGTTTTTAACTCATCATCATAGGACACATCGTGAAGCTCATTGTATGTTTCTATAATACTCAAGTAGGAATCTAGTGCAGCAAAAAAGTGCTCCTGGGACAAGGTAAATGCCTCTAAAAATTTCCCGTCATCTTTTTGATAGAGATTTGATAGTTGCTGACATATCTCTATCATTACCTCTTTATTCCAATAATATTGAGGTTCATTTGTTATTAATTCAGACAAAATCCCTATTAAACTTATTGGCAGGTTATTTCTAACATCAAGAGCATTTTTAATCTTTTGGTGAATTTTAACATCCAAATTCTCTTGGCCACAAGCTTTATTGTACATGTCAAAATTTTTGATTAATACTTCTTCTTCATAAAACATTATTGCGTTCTTCACTATACAACATATCTAGCACTCTAAAACCCAACTTCCACAACTCTTAGAGCTTATTCCCAAGCTTTACTTGGGCAACACGTACCTTGGATGTTCTGCATTAATGTCTGAACTTTGATTTTTGTGATTAAGTGATTAACTATGATTTGGTAACGGTGAACGATAGGTATGAAAGCTTTGTACCTTTGCTTTGCTTAAATTTATTTCTAATTGAAAATCACCAAAGAAAATTTTCAGATACACAAATTGGCATAATTTATTTTTTCTATCGTCGTTTATACAACATAATTTTATGAATGAAAGTACCTGTCATCAGGCACGTATTGTAGGGGTTTAAAATCTTAAACCCTTACGATTGATGCTCATAAAACCTGTGGCAGCAACATGATGGATTTGAGAGTAAATTCGAATTTCTTCCATGCTCTTGCAACAAAGCAAGAGCTATCTTAATATATGTTAGGCTGTTTAACTATTATTCAATTAGTTATACTCTAACAATTGCTTAAGTGATAACTAAATTGCAACGGAAATCACACTCAAAAGCAAAACTAATCAAAGGAGTCAAAAATGATTAAACGTAAATCACAAGCTAAGTGGAATGGTAATTTAACTGCAGGTTCAGGTAATGTCAAACTTGGCAGTGGGGCTTATGAAGGGCAATATTCCTTTAGCTCTCGCTTTGAAAATGGCACAGGCACCAACCCTGAAGAACTTATTGCAGCTGCACACGCAGGTTGTTTTTCAATGGCATTTGCTAATATTCTAGATGGAGCAGGTTATACTCCTAATTCTGTTGCTTCAGAAGCTGAAGTTCAGCTCGAGCAAGTAGATGGCAATTTTGTAATTACCCAAATTACATTACGCTCAGAAGCAGACGTTCCTAATATAGATGACGCCACCTTTCAAAAGCATGCAAATGAAGCTAAAGTAGGTTGCCCAGTATCCAAGGCACTGGCTGCTACCAAAATCAATCTTGATGCCAAATTAATTTAAGTCAACACAATATAACTTTTGACTAGACCACTACTTCTGGTAGTGGTTTCCATTAATGATAATTAAAGTCTTATAGTACTCCAGAAAAGTTTTTTCCTAGGGGAAAAACTCCCTCTGTGAGCATGTCATTCTGAGGAGTATAACGACGAAGAATCTCTAAGGGCATTAACGCATGGGAGATCCTTCGCTGCGCTCAGGATGACATTTCTCGTGTTGATAAGGAAAATATTTATCTGGACATCTATAAATAGCGGGGAGTTTGTAGTTTGTCGCTATCATGATTAGCTACAGGCTTTCTGGCAGTAAATTATACTGAGATAATGGATGCTTTAGATCAGGGCATACCTGTAATTGATATGGGAGCATTTAAGAAACAACTGATAATTGACTGATAGCCAACTGATAGCTAATCTGTATATTTTTCCTTAGCTTGTGAGCAAACAGCAAATCCATACAAGCTTAAGGAATGGAATAATGAAAGACTTAAGTAAAGCCCCTATATTTTCTAAAAGTTTAAAATCAGTTCAAGGTTTAACAGTAAAGCACTTTGTATGGCTAACACTCCTTTTTATTAGTATAATTTTTACTGCCTGTAGTACACAAACAGCACCCCAATCCTAATCCCAATCCTAATCCTAATCCTAACCCTAATCCAGACAAACAAGCCATTAACGCCTATGCTAATGCCTTACCCGCATGGGAAACGCCAACTGTACAAAATGTAGATACACGTGATCTAAAAGAAGGAGTTGTTGTAGAAGACAATACCACCTATGACTGTACTGTTGAAACAAAAGAGCTAGACCCTAATAAAACAACCTATAAAGACATCTTTCTAGCTGGGTTAGCAACAGATGTACTCTATCCGGGCTCCTTGTTACAAGGTGATGAAATTGAAAAAGGATTATTAAGAGATGTACGTTTAGCTCGCTCACCCATAACCATAACTATAGATTTAAATATAAGTGACCCAAGCATAACCGTAGATAATCCTACTACTGCAACTATGCGAGATGCTGTTTCAGAACTTATACGTCGTGCCGATACGCGCTTAGGTGAAATTGATGTTGTACCCGGCAATGTTTTCTTTAATCGTGTAGAAGCTCACTCCTATGAGCAATCACTAAATGAAGTAGGTATATCAGCAGGTTATGACGATAAATTAACAACCAAAATAGATGCTTCGTTTAACTTTGGTAGTGAACGTAAAGCTAGCAGTCACACCATAATGGTGAATTTTGTTGAACCCCTCTTTAAAATTTCTTATAGCGAAGATAATATAGGTACACCTGCAGACCTTTTTGCTAGCAGTGTAACAAAAGCAGATCTAGATCAAGAAGAAGCCCAAGGACGTATGGGGGCAAATAATCTACCTGTTTATGTAAAAACTGTGACCTATGGTCGCATACTTATGTATTCGTTGACCAGTACCGAGGTGGAAAGCTTTGAGCGTTTATCGGCAGCTGTGAGTGGATCTTATGGGGCATTTAGTGGTGGTGCAGATTATACCGATGAAGATAGAAGTATACTTACCAACAGTCAAGAAACCCTTATTTCATTTGGAGGTACACAAGAAGCATCCAAAGCAGCTATTTTAGACTTAAAGAAGTTCTTCGTACCTATAGAAGCTACCCAAGCTGTACCTATTTCTTATGAAATACGTGACCTTAAAGGCAATGTTGCAAGTGTTGGTGACATAACCGAGTACAAAGTGCAAAAGTGTAACCCTAGAGCCGCTACACCTAAAGGAGAGCGAATTCAAGTGACTTTAAAAGAATTTAAACTTAACGGCACATGTGGAGATGGCCAAGTAGAGGTTTATGGCAACTTTAATATAGACGGTGCCGAGGTTTGGCGCATTTCTGAGAGTGCTGCGAAGGGTAAAAACGCAGGAACTTTTGTGAGCATCAATAGGTCAAGCACCAAAGACCTTTACTATGCAAATAACGATGGTATTAGTATCTCGGGTGCACTTTTTGATGACGATTGGCCAAGTGCTGACGATAAAGTAGGTACTTGGAAATTTACTGTAACTGAGGGTTCAAGTAAAGGTGATCGCAGTAGTAAAAGCAGTCCTGATTGTAGCTCAACACTTTACTATAATGTCAAGCGTGTGAGTTATCTTTATTAAAGAACTATAAAATTTAGGCTTAGGGCTCGAGCAAAAACTCGAGTCCTAAAAAATTAATTTATAAATATCAAAAAGGGAGGCAAAACCCAAATTCTACTTGACAGAGTCTAGCATTTCAATGCTAGGTTCTTGTCATTGTAAAGAAGACATAAAATTCATTAGAACTAGCTAAAATAAGATTTAATGATTAGATTATTTTGGCCAAACATTGTTTTTATTGTTCTTCTACTCAATAGTTTTACATCCATTCTTACTGGTGGTGTATATGCTGATTCTGACTCTACACAGGGACGTTGGCCTGAGCCACTTGGTGTCAACAGTATTCCCGGTACAGAAAAAAATCTTATTGAAAATATATATTCTACTACTGATCAGGATATAGGAACCTTTAAAGTATTGAGTGTTGATCATGCTCAGGGGAGCATTGGTCAATATTTTAATTTTAACATTAGCGAGGTAGATGGAATTATCGGTAATCCAAATTGGGATGGTATAAACGTTCAAATAAGAAATGAGGAGACTGGTCAGGTAGCAAAGGCAATATTATGGCGTGCTAGCAATGGGGGTTCAATAGGTGATGGACATGGGCGTTGGGATGATGGAACTGCTGCTCCATGGCAATGGAGAGCGGGTGATAACATAACCATCCTTGGAAAAGGAGTTTTTGATGTAAAGAGTGTTGATCATGCTCAAGGAAACATTGGTAAATACTTTAATTTTAGTGTTGCTGAAGTAGACGCTATCTTTGGGCATACAGAATGGGGTGGTATAGTCGTTCAAGTAAGAAATAATAGAACTGGAAAAGTTTCAAAAGCAATATTATGGCGTAGTAGTAATGGAGGTTCAGTAGGTGATGGGCATGGACGTTGGGATGATGGAACTGCTGCTCCGGGACAATGGATGGTAGGTGATAAGGCCACAGTCTTTCCTTAAAGCCAAATGAATTAAACTTGGCTTTGACTTGATGAAGTTGGCTCGAGCACCCAAAACAAAGCGCTCGAGCCTTAAAACACTTACAAAAATAATTAGAACAACTCTGCTGATAACTGGCTGATAGCTAGAATGTATACTTTTCCTTAGCTTGTGAGCGAACAACAAATTCATACAAGCTTAAGGAGTTAGATAATGAAAAACTTACTATTTGCATCTAACACCAACTCAATTTTGAGTTTTAATGTTAGAAACTTTGTATTGTCAACCATTATGGTAGTTATAAGTACGCCATTTATTAGTGTACAAGCTCAGGATTTAGGAACTTTTGAAGTATTGAGTGTTGATCATTATCATTGGTGGAAACCACTACCTCTGGTAGTGGTCTAGTAAAAAGTTCTACTAGTTAAGCAATGATGTATTTCCCTAGAAGGTTAAAGAAAGGGAAATACATGCCCAAGAATAGCAGATACAAAAAGTTGTCACACTCAATTTACAGTTGTGAGTATCACGTAGTTTTTTGTCCAAAGTATCGTTTTAGAGTGCTGAAGGATGGAGTAGAGGAATCCTTGAAGCAGATAATATACAAGTTGTGTAGAGAAAAAGATAGAGTAGAGGTGTTAGAACTGAACATAAGAAAGGATCATGTACACATGTTGGTATCAATCCCACCAAAATATTCCGTGTCAGGGATAATGGGCTTTATCAAGGGAAAGTCAGCAATAAACATGCTAAAGATGTATGGAAGGAAGTTAAGAGGATATCCGCAAAAGAGCTTATGGAGTAGAGGATATTGTGTAAGCACAGTAGGGTTAGATGAACAAAAGATAAGGAAGTATATACGTTGGCAAGAGCAGAAGGAAAGAGCATTAGAGGCACAACAGAGGAGCCTATTTGAGTAGTATCGGGCACTAGCGTCCGATACCCCTTCTAGGGGTTAACAAAACAAGCCACCACCTCTGGTGGTGGTTTTATGACTCTCAGGGGAATATCGGCAAGTATTTTAATTTTAATGTTGAAGAAGTAGATAAAATCATTGGAAATGAAGATTGGGGCGGCACAACTATTCAAATAAGAAATGATGAGACTGGTCACATCTCGCAGGCAATATTATGGCGCTCTAGAAATGGTGGTTCAGTCGGTGATGGACATGGACGCTGGGATGATGGAACTGCTTCTCCAGGGCAATGGAGAGTGGGTGACAGCATAACTATCCTTGGAGATAGTATAACCGCTGCATTGAATTGGTATGAACGAGGTGCACACGACAAAGGTTGTTCAGATAATGTGCAAACTTACCATGTTAGATGTGAAGATCCGAATGGTCAGTGGTCTACTGCCTGTACAGATATGCCTAGAGGGAACTTTAAAGGTAAACCTATGTTGGTTGATCCTATACGTTTACCTGATAGAGCATGGACTGAAGTTAAGGTACAGTGCGAAAATCCAAGTGCTTTTAGTTGGTATGAACGAGGTGCACATGATAAAGGTTGTTCAGACAATGTGCAAACTTACCATGTTAGGTGTGAAGATCCGAATGGTCAGTGGTCTACTGCCTGTACAGATATGCCTAGAGGGAGTTTTAAAGGTAAACCTATGCTGATTGATCCTATACGTTTACCTGATAGGGCATGGACTGAAGTTAAGGTACAGTGCGAAAGTCCAAGTGCCTTTAGTTGGTATGAACGAGGTGCACACGATAAAGGTTGTTGGAATAATGTGCAAACTTACCATGTTAGATGTGAAGATCCAAATGGCCAGTGGTCTACTGCCTGTACAGATATGCCTAGAGGAAATTTTAAAGGTAAGCCCATGTTGAATAATCCTAAACGTTTGCCTGATAGAGCATGGACTGAAGTTCAAACACAGTGCTTTTAGTATTATTAAAGTTGTTTGGGTAAGGCTTGTTGAGCTTTCATATCCCCCTCAGAGTCCTGCAAAGTGATTATAGAGAACTTAGCTAAGTTTCGGGAGTGTTAAAGGCTCGAGCTTTTGCTCGAGCCTTTAACACTTAATAGGTTCAAATTTAATTAGCTTCTGCTAAACCACTACCTATGGTAGTGGTGCAATTAGGGGTTTTACCAGTCGAGTAGTAAAGTTGGGTAAAAATGTACCTCCCTAGAAGGTGAAATTCTGGAGGTACACATGAATAATAATAAAAGATTTAAGAAGTTGTCACATTCTATATACGAATGTAAGTATCACGTGGTGTTTTGTCCAAAGTATAGATATAAGATATTGAAAGGAGAGATAGGAGATTACGTAAATAATGCTGTTTATCAGTTGCTAGGATACAAGGACGGAGTAGAAGTAATGGAATTAAATGTACAGGAGGATCATGTTCATCTGGTGATGTCTGTAGCGCCAAAGTATAGCTTGTCAGACATAATGGGATACTTGAAAGGGAAGTTAGCGTTAAGAATGTTTGAGAGATACGAACAGTTAGGGAAGTGGTATTGGGGAAGGCATTTGTGGAGTAGAGGGTATTGCATAAGTACAGTAGGATTGGATGAAGAAAAGATAAGGAAGTATGTGAAATGGCAAGAGAAAAAGGAGAAAGAGAAGGAACAGGAAGAGGAATAAATGTAGGTTAGGGAAAGGAGGGTTAAGGTAGATGTAACATGCCACCTTCTAGGGGCAATAAAATAAGCCACCACCTCAGGTGGTGGTATCTTGACTTCCAAAAAGTATAGAAGTAAAAGGGGAAATATATTTAGGTAAAATAATTCAGTAGAATTAGATTTAATGATTAAAGTCTTTTGGTCAAGCATTGTTTTTATCGTTCTTCTACTCAACAGTTGTACATCTATACTTAGTAGTGGTGTATATAGTGCTTCTGACTCTACACAGGGGCGTTGGCCAGAGCCACTAGACCAACTTTATACTGATGTTACTGTTAATTTGTGGTATCAACCTAAAGTAGGTGCCTCTTGGCATTGGCAACTAGAGGGGAATATAAATACTAACTATGATGTAGATGTTTACATTATTGACCTTTTTGACAGCTCTGCTGCTTTTATTAATAAGCTTCATAATAAAGAACGTAAAGTTATTTGTCAGTTTTCAGCAGGGAAGTATATGCCTTCATTACCCGATGCACATAAATTTTTCCCTATTAATTTAGGTAAGCCCTTAGATAATTCTTCTAATGGATTTTGGATTGATATTCGCTCAGAAAACGTAAGGCAGATCATGCAAGGACGACTTAAGTTAGCTACACATAAAAACTGTGATGGTGTCCAACTTGATTATATGGATAGTTACAAAAGAGATACAGGTTTTCCAATCTCACTTGCTAATCAAACTATCTACAATAACTTTTTAGCAGATCAGGCTCATCAACGTGGGCTTGGTGTGGGTTTTACAAATAATATAGAACAAGCATCAGAACTAGTTGATAACTTTGACTTTGTTACCAATGAGCAATGCCACGAATTTGATGAGTGTCAAGAGCTAACAAAATTCATCACTTTAGGCAAACCAGTCTTTAATGCTGAATACCTACAAAGTTATAGGGATAATCCTGACTTGCTTTGCCCTTCTACTTTAGAAAATAAATTTAGCACCTTGATTTTAGATGAGAAACTCGATGGCTCATTCCGCTTTAGCTGTGGCTATCCACACTTTAGAGCATATTAGGAGCTTGATATCCTTGTCTTACCTGATAACTTATTTTACCAAAAAAGTCCTAAAAAGCAGAATAATTTTCGAGTTATAGATGTCCATAAAAGTCTTTCCCTCCAAATGTTACCTCTTCGTGATTGTAGGGGTTCAAAATTTTGAACCCTTACATGCGCTGGTTATTAGCAATGTTTACTTTCGATTAAGATTATGTCTTACAGGATTAGGTTTCTGTTTTGGGAAAGAACTTTTCTGGAAGACTATAGTAAGTAAAGTATTAGAGATCAAGTTGTGAACAGTATAATGTAAAAGAATAACTTTACTGATAACAGACTGATAGCCAACTGATAGTTAGTCTGTATATTTTCCTTAGCTTGTGAGCAAATAGCAAATCTATACAAGCTCGAGGAATGAAATAATGAAAGACTTAAATAAAGCAAGAATCTTGATCTATGTATTGTTTATCAGTTTTATAATGTTACCTTTAGTTGCTTGTAGTAATAGCAGTTCCCCTAATCCCAATCCCAAGCCTAATCCTAAACCTAATCCAGAAGATCGAAGTGAAATTAATACTTATGTGAATAGCTTGCCAGACTGGCAAACACCTGTTACTCAGTCTACTGATTCACGGGATCCTGAAAAGCTGAAAGGTTCTTTTGATGTTGACGGTAAAAAGTATACTTGCACCACTGAAGAAAAAAATATTCAAAATAACTACGAAGATATAATCTTTGCAGGTATAAACTCTGACACTCTTTACCCCGGTGCTTTACTGCAGGGTAAAGGAATACCAACAGGAGTTTTTGATTCTGTTCGCCTAGCACGTTCGCCAGTAACCTTAACTATAGATCTAAATATTGAGAATCCCAGTATAGAAATTGATAACCCCACTACTGCCAATATGCGCACGAAGATTTCTGAGCTTATTAGACGTGCTGATACTAGACTGGGTGAAATTGATGTTATACCCGGTAAGGTCTCCTACGAACGTGCAGAGGCACATACTTTTGAGCAGTCTCTTACTAGCATTGGAATTTCAGCAGGTTATAAAAGTGGTTTTAATAGCATTGATGCTGATTTTAACTTTGGTACAGGTCGCACAGTAAACAGCCATACTATTATAGTAAGGTTTTTTCAGCCTATGTTTACTATTTCGTTTGATGAAAACTCTATACGTGAACCCGCAAGCTTCTTTGCTAACTCCGTGACTAAAGAAGATCTAGAAACAGAAGAAGCTGCTGGGCGCATAGGCAATGATAATTTGCCTGTGTATGTAAAATCAGTTACCTACGGACGTATGCTTTTTTATACTCTTACCAGTGAGCAAGTAAGTAGCTATCAAGAACTCGAGGCAGCCGTTAGTGGCGTTTATGGTGCATTTAGTGGTAGTGCTGAGATTACAGACAAACAGCGCTCTACTTTAACAAATAGTCGTGAAAGGCTTATGGCCTTTGGTGGCTCACAAAATGCAGCATTAGCAGCCATAACTGACCTAAACAAATTCTTTGTACCTGCTTTTGCTACTACTGCTGTACCTATTTCTTATGTAGTTAAAAATCTTGATGGTAGTATTGCTAAGATTGGTGACACCACTACTTTTCATGTGCAGTCTTGTACATCTGTGACCACACCTACACCTGATAAGCAAATTATTGTTCATTTAAGTGATGTTGATGGTCGAGTTGGTTTTTCTGTTTGTAGTCCTAAGATCCCATCAAATTGCGACAATCTAGAACATCTTTATACAGAAAAGTCTAAAGATATAGTCCTGAACAACTACTCGAGTTTTTTTGTAAATGATGAAGTACGTTTCCACATAAAACTTTGGAATCCTGGATGCTGGGGCTGGGGTTTATCATTACAGGTACAAACTGATGGTGTTTTCCAAAAGGTTACCAGCAGCAGTAATAGAAGATCACTAACAGGAGGATCTGGGTTGTATTGTGATCGTATTACTGAAGTTGATTGGCAGTATCTAGCTAATAAAAAGACAGGTAAGATTACTGTGTTGAAATAAGCAGCACCTTTGCCTCGAGCAAACCCAAAGCCTCCTCCAAACTCATATTTTGCCCCTTAGTAAAATATGAGTTTGCTTTAGTTCCTAGTTTTGCTCGAGCCCTTTCTAAATAGGGTTCCAAATAACTTCTCTCTGTAGTAGAAAGAGGAGCCCCCATTTCTTTACGAGCATTATCAGTGGCTCCAGCTAAGCGCAAGGCTAAATCTACTTGATCTTGCAAAATCATTAATGCTGAGTAACCTTCCAAAGCTTGAGTGAGTATATGCTTATCACCCAAGCTTTTTAAAATACCGAAACTCTCAATATAAAGATTATGTGCTTCTGTATAGTTTTTCTGGTCTTGTGATAAACGAGCTAATTCCAATAGTGTAATAGCAGTACCTGATTTATCGGCTATTTCATGCCTTAATTTAAGGCTTCTATCAAAAAACTCCCTAGCTTTTTCTAATTCCCCCTGATTATGAGCAATGCTCCCTAAGTCCGTTAGTAAAGTGGCAATGCCCATCTGATCTCCTAATTCTTCGGCTAGAGCTAAGCTTTCTTGGTAAAGCTTTAGAGCTTTAGAATAGCTCCCTTGTGCTTGGGCAACATTACCCAAGTTATTTAAGCTTGAAGCAATCATCCACTTGTTGTCTGATTGCCGTGATAATTCGAGTGACTCTGCCAAGAATGTTTCAGAGGAGTTATAATCACTTTGTTTATAGCTAAGAAGACCCAAGTTGCTTAATGTTACTGCTACTTGCCAAGACTCTGTTAGTGCTCTAAAGGTATTCAGGCACTTTTCATAAAGAGTTCTAGCTTGCGAATAATCTCTTTGTCTATAAGCCACATTGGCAAGATTGTTTAGTGCTCTAGCCTCTGCTTTTTTGTCATTTATTTTGTGGCTTAGCTCGAGACTCTCACTATAAAAACTTTGAGCTTGAGCTAGGTTGTTCTGATACTCACTAAAGACCCCTGCACCTCTAAGTACTTTTATTCTAATAGCAACATCAGCTCCTTGAGGCAATTTTAAAAGCTCAGTTAAGGACTTCTGACCTTCAATAAAGTGTCCACGCATATACCAAAAACGCCATAAAGCACCCCCAAGTTTTAGACCCATTTCTACCTCTTGCTCAGCTATTGACCAAGAAAGTGCTGCTCGCAAGTTATCTTGTTCAGCCGTTAGTTTCTTAAGCCACTTTTCTTGCCCCTTGCCCGTTAGCTCGGGCTCAGCTTCCTCAGCTAAAGACAAAAAATATTCACAGTGTCTTTTGCTAAGACCTGTTCGATAATCTGTGACTTCTTCAGCTAACTTTTGTTCAGAGAATTGCTGTACCCCCGCTGAGCTTATAAAACGTCCAGAAGGTACATGTTTTAATAGAGACTTGTTTACCAGTATTAATAGTGATTGAATATTAGCTCCTGTAACTATTTGAGCAGCATCTTTGCTAAAACCTCCTTGAAAAACGGCAAGTTGTTTTAAGGTTTCCTGTTCCTTTTCAGAAAGCGTGTTCCAAGAGTATTCAAAAACTGCTCTTAAGCTTTGGTGGCGCTTGGGTAAGTCTTTATAAGTAGTTTCCAGTAGATCAAAGCTCTTAGTGATTTCTTTGGCTATTTCTTCAGGTGACAGCAAGCGTAACCAAGCAGCTGCCAATTCTATTCCTAATGGTAAACCCTGCAAAAGCCTACAAATCTGTGCCACAGATACTTTGTCTGTTGCAAGACTAAAATCAGGCTTAGCCCTCCTAGCTGAACTTACAAAAAGCCTTATAGCATCATAATCCTCGAGTAAATCATTAACATTTTGAGGATAATCAAGTCCTGATAGTTCATATAGGTATTCACCCTGAAAGCTTAAAGACTCTCTAGAAGTCACTAGAACTTTGCATTTTGGTGCTGCTTCAAGCATAACTAAAACTATTTCTGCTCCTGCCATAAGGTGCTCGAAGTTATCTAAAATAAGCAGTAACTCCCTTTGGCTTAAAAACTCTAGTAACTGAACTTTTAGCGAAGTGTCATTTGAAAAATTTAAATTGAGGGCATCAGCTATAGTAGGAATAATAAGCTCAATTGAATTAAGGGCTTCTAAACTTACAAAACTAACACCATCAGCAAAATTCTGTGCTAGACTTCGAGCTGTTTGAATAGCCAAGCTTGTTTTGCCAATACCACCTGCTCCAAGCAGAGTTAACAGCCTTATACTAGGATCTGTCAGTAGATTTATAACCTCAGTTATTTCTTTGTCTCTACCTACAAAAGTAGTAAGTTGTGAGGGTAAATTTTGTACTATTTGATTAGGGCTGTCCTCTAGAGAGGTTTGCTTGTTTAAGTCAAATTTTGTTTCTGTACTACTTACCTCTTCTGCTAGCTCATTATTTCTGATTTCTGATGCTAAGCGTTTTGTAGGTTCGAGCGGTTCCATATCAAGCTCTTGCCTAAGTTGCTGCTCAAATTCAGCAAAACTTTTTAAAGCTTGTTGCCTTTGACCAGCTCGAGCCAAGTTTCTCATATAGAGCTGTAGCACATTTTCATCAAGAAAATCTTTTTTCAGTATTTGCTGTAAAAGGTCAGCAGCACTTTGATATTGCTGCTTTGCCTCTAGATTGCCAATTTCCTTAAGAATCGCATCTTTCCAAGCTCTATAGAGAGTCTCTCGCTCACTACTGAGCCACTCTTCATAATCAAGCATCTCGCCAGTAGGAACTTTTTCAAGTAACTCACCTTTATAAAGCTCTATCACCTTAGACCAACTTCCATTAGCCAAGGCTTCGTGTAATTGCTGTACATCGCTACTTATAAGCCAACGTACACGCAAACGCTCTGTTTCTAAACCTTGTGCCCATGCTTGCTTTTTACAGTGGTAAAGTAATTGGCTTAGGTTATGCCTACCTTTTACTTCTTGTTCTTCAGGCCAAAATAGATTTATAATTTCACTACGGTCAATCCAATTTTCATAGCAAGCTAGGTAGGTACAAAGTAACAAAGGTTGTTTAGGAGGTAAATCTAACCATTTTCCTTCTTTGTAAAAGCGGGGTTGTCCTAGCAGTTGCAACAAGGCTGCCATGATAATACACTATAACAATTAATCTCATTGCTATGCTGTAGCACGTTGCAATCTATCTTTCACAGCCCACCAAGTTGGTGTATTGGGTGTTTTTTCAATAAAAATATTGGTAACACCTACATTATCAAGCTCTCTTAGAGTAGCATAAAGTCTCTGAGCATAACCTTTAGGATTATCAGGTAACCTTCTCCAAATAATATTCTTTATATTGATAGGGGGCATACGATAGGAAAGCACTGCTATTCCCTCAATATCTGAAGGTGCTTTATCAACTAGATAAGTTGGGGTTTTCGGTTTATAGTGGCTTTTTAATGTCCCAGAGACTTTTTGTTCATCTTTCCCTTGGGTTATTCGTTGGTTTATACAATCTTCTAACTCTTGTAATGAAATACTACCGGGGCGTAGCAGCCTTGGTTTAGGAGAGTTTAAGTCTAGAATTGTAGACTCTAAGCCAACTTGACACTCCCCACCATCTAAAATCATATCCACTGTCTCACCTAACTCAGACCACACGTGCTCAGCAGTGGTAGGACTAACATAGCCAAACTTATTGGCTGATGGTGCAGCAATGCCACCGCCAAAAACTTTGAGCAAAGCTAAGGCTACATCATGACTTGGTACACGTAACCCTACTGTGTCCTGCTTACCAGTCACCTCATTTAATACCCAAGGCTGCTTTTTTAAAATAAGCGTCAGTGACCCGGGCCAAAAGCTTTCAGCTAATTTAAAGGCAATTTCAGGAATTTCTCGAGCCCATTTCCCTAGATCTAGTGGAGAGAAAATATGAACTATAAGGGGATGGTTAGCAGGGCGCTCTTTAACTAGGAATATCTTTTTTACTGCTTTAAGATTACTAGCATCTGCTCCTAAGCCATAAACAGTTTCTGTGGGGAAGGCTACTAAACCAGCTTTCTTGAGGATGCTTACAGCTTTTTCTATCTCTAAATTATAGGTGTCCACAGTTTCTTATTTATCGCCGCTTTATTTCAGAAAAACTCTAATGTAAAGTAATTCACTAAATTACCTTTTGAGTGAGATTTGTGTTTGTTATAGCTTGCCGCTATGCATTTACAGAACTCTCATTTAACTCATTTTATGAACCATCAAATATATTTTATACCTTAAGTAAGTGTTTTTGACTTACTTAAACAAGTTAGTATATATTACTAATATATATTGAGGGTTAAGTATAGTTTATTTATAGTGTTAAGTTACGATTCTAAGAGGGCGTATCATAAGAAGTTATGTTTAAGCCTTGTGGGTGTATAAGTTTTTGAGTGTTGTTGTCTTAACTAATGAAACATGTAAAGTAAAGTAATATTTATTTTATTATTATAGAGAGGTAAATAATTAAGTGAATGCAAAAGTAATAGTTGTTACTTCGGGTAAGGGAGGCGTAGGCAAAACCACTACAACAGCTAATGTGGGTACAGCCCTTGCTAGGCTTGGTGAGAAAGTTGTTGTAATTGATATAGATGTGGGCTTAAGAAATCTAGATGTAGTTATGGGTTTAGAAGGCCGTGTGGTCTTTGATCTTATTGATGTTTTCGAAGGGCGTTGCAAACTTAGACAAGCACTTATTCGTGACAAGCGCATTTCTAATCTTTTTTTACTGGCAGCGTCACAGACTCATGACAAAAGTGTTCTTGATGAAGAAAAGATGCAGGCAGTAGTAAAAAATCTCTTAGAGCAAGGATTTAATCGTGTTATTATAGATAGCCCTGCAGGCATTGAAACAGGGTTTCAAACTGCTGCCAGTCCTGCCGATGGTGCTTTGGTGATTGTCAACCCTGAGATATCTAGTGTTAGAGACGCTGACCGTATAATTGGCCTTCTTGAAGCTCGAGGTATTTATGAGGTAAGACTTATTGTCAACAGAATTCGTCCAGCAATGATTAAAAGTGGTGATATGCTCGAGATTGAAGATATTCTAGAAATTTTAGGAGTAGAATTAATAGGTATTGTACTTGAAGACGAAAGGGTGTTGATTTCAACCAATGTAGGCAACATTTCTAGTCTAGATAGTCAAAGCAAAGCTGGAATTGGCTTTAGAAATATTGCCAGAAGATTGAGTGGAGAAAAGGTACCCTTTATGACTTTCGAAAATAATAATGGTTTGATATCTGGGATCAAGCGGCTTTTTGGAGGAAGATAATGTTTAATCTATTTGCTGGTAAAAAAAGTAAAGATACCCTCAAAGATCGTCTTAAACTTGTTCTTACTTATGACCGTGCCCAAATTTCTCCGGGCAAAATGGAGGAATTAAAAGAAGAGCTTTTAAAGGTAATTAAAAGTTACTTTCCTTTTGAGCCTGATAATATAGATGTTCAATTAGAACAACTAGAAGACAATATGCGCCTTATTGCTCATCTCCCTGTTCAGCCATAAATAAGGTTTTAGTTTTTTACTCTTCTCCTAAGTATAGGCCTAATTGGATCATATAAGTCTCCAGTTGTTTTTTCTAGTTGTCTTTTTTCCCTTTCATAATGTTTACGTAAATCATCTATCTTAGTACGGTCCCATAGAGGTACTCCTGCTACATAGGCAGCTCGAGCTATTAAGTGTGCAGCCACCGGCGCTGTAGCAATTACAAACAAACTTATAGCAATAGCTTTAATAGTTACGCTAAGAATATCAAAATGATTTGCAAGTGCTAGCATTAGAAAACCTATGCCCACGGTACCTGCTTTAGTAGCTGCATGCATACGTAGCATCAAATCAGGCATGCGTAGTACTCCAAGACTAGCTACTAACATAAAAGAAGTTCCTAAAAATAAGAAAAGTGCTTCTAGTATAGTATTCATAAGAACTCTGCTTCCTCTTCAGCAATACTAGTATCAGTAGACTCACCACTAAATTGCCGCTCTGCACTCCACAAGGTATATCTGGCAAAAGCTACAGTACCTAAAAAAGAGACTAAAGCTAGTGCTATGGCTGCATCTAAGTAAACTGCTTCATCGTTAGCAAAACTATAAAGTGCAATAAAAGCAATGGCTAGAACACTAATTACATCTAGCGATACTACTCTATCAGGTAAACTAGGTCCGCGTACCAACCTTATAAAGGCAAGTAAAAATGCGATGGAGAGGGCTGTAAAGCCAAAAACTATTGTCCCTACTAATATACTTTCAGGCATTATCTAAAACTTCCTTAGCTCTAGTCTCAAAATTTTCTTTTATATCTTTACGTAAGCGTTTGACATCTTTTATATACATAGCATGAATATAAAGAATGCGTTTATTAGGATTTTCTTTATCACTAATAATATCAAGGCTTAAGGTTCCGGGAGTAAGTGTGATGGTGTTAGCTAGCAAGGTGGCTTGAAAATCAGTAGTGTCTTCATCTAATTCAATACCTACCACACCGGGATGGATTTTGTGGTCAGGAGTTATAACTTCCCAAGCAACCCTAAGGCTAGATAGCAATAATTCTTTTAAAAAGAATAAGATAAAACCAAGGCTGCGCCAAAGGCGAGTGAGATAGTCCCCACTGCCAAGTGCTTCTCTGGTTATTAATAGCACAAAGCTACCTAATGCAAAACCTACCATTAGGTTTAGGCCAGTAAATTTTCCAGATATGGCTGACCAAACAAGGGCCAGTAAAAAATTAAGGGCAAAAAATTCACTCATTATCAATCTCCACCAATTTTGATACAATCATATTACTCTTTCCTGTACAAAAATACATTGTGGGCATAATTAGTCATGATGAGTTGTAGGGTACGCCAGAAAAAATTTTTCCAAAAGCAACCATCAGATTCTTTAGCATATGGGAGATCCTTCGCTACTTTCAGGATGACATTTCTCGTTTTTATAAGACAAGGTTTCTTTAAATCTATGTTGTCAAGAAAAGTCAGAATTATCCTTTCTTCTGCGTGTTCACTCAGTACTATTTCTTCGAACCATATAGCCTTATGTATTTGCTTAACTTCAATAGCAAAAGTATCTATAAAATTTCTTTTCTATAACTATAGCCAGAATTTCCACCACCAATTGAAATACTTTTTGACGATTTGTATGGTTAGCCAATCCACTACTTTCATTGAACTCGAGCCAGAACCAGCGTTTGTCATAATAGCAAAAGCCAAATCCGATTCGGGAACAATTATAGATCGACAGAAAAATGTTCCAGCAGAACCATCAAACCCTGAAAATCTCTTACCTCCAAAAATACCATTTGCAACACCAATTGAGAAACCTTTATGGCTAAAATGAATATAATTGTAGGATTCACTAGAAAGGTAAACATCTTTACCTCTCAGCCCTTGTAAATGCAGTTGTGTGTAAGTTGCATAATCCTTTGGAGTCATGCTCAAATCCCCTGCAGGAGTGAGTAAATAGGGCACTTTGTATTCATGTTCAGGTGGAAAGGCCTCGAGATTGTCCTTAGTAATGAGATGCCCCCAAGGCTGATCTACACTAAGACTACTTGGCCAACCAATATGCACCGATAAGCCCAAATCATCTGTTAGTATTTGCTTAACAAGATCCTCATATGTTTTGTTTTTGACCCTTTCCAGCATTGCAGAAGCCATCGTATAGCTGGCATTAGAGTAAAGGTGTTGAAAACTGCCATTCTTTTTTTTGGAGAAAGGAGGTTGTTCGATTAGGTATTTTATAAATTCTAATCTTTGATCACTAATCAACGAATCATACACAGGAAGCGGATCAATTTCTAAGTCCGTATAAGCTTTAATGCCTGCCTTACTAAGAAATAGCCTTTCCAAGGTGATACCAAAATAGGCACTATTGGCTTCATTTTTGAGTTCAGGGAAAACATCAAAGAACTTAGTTTCCCACTTTATCTTGTTTTGCTCTATAAGCTTTGCTGCCATCATTGCAAGCACAGACTTTGAGCAGGAACCAATGTGAAAGTAGTCCTCGAGTGTAGCCTGATCTGGCTTGCCATTTACTCTTACTCCCTGTATGTTTTGGAATAGTATCTTATTTGAAGTCATCACAGTAACAGTAATGGCTGGAATACTATAATGACGCCTAGCCTTGCCTATAGCTTCTGACAAATGCTTTATTTCATTCATTTCAATACAGCACCACTGTATTGTTCAGGTTGCAGAAGTTGCTCGGCAGTGCGTCCAGCTAGGTTGTAAAAAGGACTAGGCCAGAAACTAATGGTAAGAGTCAAGATTGCTAAAGCTATAACAGGTAGGTAAAGTCTTTTCAAGGATAGCCTTTTTTGTAAAGGTTCTTCATCTTCTGCTGGTGTCCAAAAGACTGCTTGCCAAATGCGAGTTATTGAAAAAATAGTAATTAAAGCACCTACTATCAAAACAAAAGTTATGAAGTAAGCTTCTGACTCCAAACTTGCTTGTATTATAAAGAGCTTAGCCCAAAAACCAGAAAAAGGTGGGAATCCTGCTATAGATAAACCACAAATCAAGAACAGCACTGATAAAAGGGGTTTGTGCTTATAAAATCCTCCCAAGTGTGTAATTGAAAAACTCCCCATAAACTTATAAGTAATGCCACCTATTAAAAACAAGCTAGTTACTACAATTATGTCTTCTAAAAAGTAAAACACTGTTGCCTGCAAGCCAGAGTAGCTTAGTAATGCTAGACCAACAAGCATATAGCCTACTTGAGCAATGACGTGGAAGGATAGAATCTCAAGTACATTATCTTGAATTATGGCTCCAAAAACACCTACTAAGATGGTTATGGCAGCCAAGTATAGCAAAATAGTGTGGCTATAGGCAGTGTCATGCACAAAGAGCATAGTAAAAACCCTTACTAAAGCATAAACACCTACTTTGGTAAGCATCCCAGCGAAAAAAGCTGATATAGCAACTGGTGGAGCAGGATAAGAGGCAGGTAACCAGAAAAACAAAGGAAAGATAGCTGCTTTCATGCCAAAAGCTACTAAGAAGAGCATGGCTACTGCTGTGACTAAATGCTGAGGTGCGTTGGGAATTTGCAGAGCTAAATCAGCCATATTAAGCGCCCCTGTTAAACCATAGAGCAATCCTGTAGCACTTAGGAAAAAAGATGAGGCAATTAAATTAATTAGCACATAGTTAAGAGCACCTTTTAGCTGTTTTTTCTCTGAGCCAAGTGCTAGCAGTACAAAAGAAGCAATTAAAAGTACCTCGAACCAAACATAGAGATTAAAAAGGTCACCAGTTAAAAAAGCTCCGCAAATTGCTGCGCAAAGAACTTGATAAAGAGGATGGTAACCATAATGCTCTCTAGACTTGTCTATGTTGGCTCGAGAATAAATTCCTACTGCTAAAGCTACAACCCCAGTAATCACTACCATGATTGCACTTAGAAGGTCAGCTATAAAACTAATGCCAAAAGGTGCAGGCCAACTACCAATTTGCACTACTTGAATGCCACTATTTAAAACAATAAAAAGTAGAAAAAGAGTGCTTAGTAATAAGAAAATTGAGCTAAGCAGGCTAATTAGACGTTGCCAGAAAATACTAGAACGAAAAATCAAAAGTAATGCTGCTGCTGTAAAGGGAATAAGTACAGGCAAAATTACAAACCAATTTACAAACAAGCTCACAATTCACCCCCGTTTACATTTATTTTAGGAGCTACATATTTGCTTTCTTGATCTTCTTCATTCAATTTTTGAGCCTTAGCTTGAGGAATAAAAGTTTCTTTCAAGGCATCTGTATCTAAGGTGCCAACCTTTTTGTAAGCGCTATAAAGCAAAACCAAAGCAAAGGCTGTAAAACCAAAGCTGATTACAATGGCTGTGAGGATAAGTGCTTGTGGTAAAGGGTTAGCTACAGTAGTTTCTAAATGTTCTAAGTGTTCAGGAATTATTGGGGGGTTGCCCCTAGCTAACCGACCCATAGTGAAAATAAGTAAATTGATACCATTACTAATTAAGCTAAAACCGAAAATAAACTTGATTAGGTTACGCCTAAGCATTAAATAGATGCCAGTAGCAAAGAGTATTCCTACAGTTATAGAGAGAAAGATTTCCATTATTAATCTTCGATTTCTTCTAAACTCAAAATCATAGTGAGTGCTACACCAATAACCACTAGGTAGACACCAAAGTCAAATAAAACAGGTGTACCTAGTTTGATAGTTTCACCAAAAAGCTTAAATTTTAGCCACAGTCCTGTCAGAAAGTTTTTAAAAAAAGGTAGTGATAGCCAACCACTAAAAACAGCTGTGAAAAGCCCTATGCCTAATATAAGGTTTGGCTTGAAGGGCAAAGCCTTACGAGCATTTTCTACGCCATAAGCAATAGCGTATAGCGCAAAAGCAGTAGCACCTACTAGACCACCTATAAAGCCACCTCCGGGTGCATTATGACCTCTTAAAAAAAGCCATATTGAAAGTAATATTAGTAGTGTTATTAGTGCTCTAGTAGCAGTACGTAAAATAACAGAATCCATCAACTATCCTCTTTTTTAGTTCTTTTAAACTTTAGCAAAGCATAAATCCCAACAGCAGCTATAGCTAACACGGTGATTTCTCCCATAGTATCAATACCTCTAAAGTCTACCAAGATAACATTAACAATATTATGGCCTTGTCCTTGGGGCACACTTTCATGCTCAAAGTACTTATTTAGTCGGTTATTAAAAGGCTCAGTCAAAATAGCTAGCATAAGTAAGGTTATGGCGAGACCACCTAAAGTTGCTATAGTAGCATCGCGCAGCCGTCCTAGCTTCTTGCTAGCCTCTTCAGGTTGAAAAACAGGTAAATGCACCATTACTAAAGCCATTATTATAACTACTAAAGTCTCAATCATGAATTGAGTAATGGCTAAGTCAGGTGCTGCAAAAACAATAAAAATAAGTGCTACACTAAAACCTACAACCCCTAACGAGGTAATAGCAGTAAGACGAGTTTTAGCACGTACAGCATTTAGCGCTCCAAATATCATGAGTAAAGGCAAGACCCAATCATAATATTCTACTGTGTTAAGTTTTTGTGGAATTGTAATGCCATACCTGAAAATAGTGATTAGTAAAAGTGCTGTGGTAAAGATGAAAATAAACAAAAGATCACGACGCAAGTTGCTAGTTTGTAAGTGTTTGGTAGTAGTCTTAGCTACTACATTTATTGCCTTTAAAGTCCAGTCATACCAACGAGCAGGACCAACATCTAAAATGTGGTTTAACTTATTAAGTCCCTTAAAAATAACTGGCCAAAGGAAATAAGCAGCTATGCCTAAACCAATAGTAACTATGCTTAATAGCAAGGGAATATCAAAAGCTTCAGGGAAAACATGTAAGTGTGACTCATATTCCTTGTTTAAAACTGCTGAGCTTGCTGCACTTATAAAATGATTGAGTAGCTGAGGAAAGACGCCAAAGGTAATTCCTAATATGGCTAAGAGGACAGGACCTAATAACATACTCAGTGGAGCTTCATGAACTTTTTCTTTGAAAGATCTTAACTTCCCTAAAAATGGTTTAATAATAACCACTCCAGAAACAGCAAAAAGTCCTATATTAGCAATTAGCATAACAGCTAGTAGTAAAGGCCAATCAAGTGCAGCTTTATAGAGGAGTTCTTTTCCCACAAAACCTAAAGCCAAGGGCAAGCCTGCCATAGATATACCTGTGAGTAGTACTGCTACAAAAGTTATAGGCATATACTTCATCAAGCCTGAAAGCTCATTTATATCACGGCTACCAGCTTCGTGATCGATAGAACCTGCTGCCATAAACAAAGCGCCTTTGTAAAGAGAGTGAGCTAGTAGAAAAACCATAGCAGCAACAGCAGCATTTATTCCCAAAAGGAGGGTTAGGGTGCCTAATGCTAATACTGTTGAGTAGGCAAGTATCCGTTTTAAATCATTACTTTTAAGTGCTAGGAAAGCAGCAGTGACTGCTGTAACTGCCCCAAAAACCCCTAACACATATGCCCATAACATAGTACCTGACATTAAAGGACTAAAGCGTGCTAGTAAGTAAATCCCTGCTTTAACCATTGTCGCTGAGTGTAAATAAGCCGAGACTGGGGTCGGTGCTTCCATAGCATTAGGCAACCAGTAGTGAAAGGGCCATTGAGCAGATTTAGTAAAAGCAGCTAGTATTAGGAGAATAAATACAGGAATATAAAAGCCACTATCTTTCATTATTTCAGGGTTATTTAAAAGCTTGGTAACCTCAAAGGTGTTTGCTACCAGACCTATTATGATGAAGCCAGCTAGCATAGCTAGGCCACCTAAACCAGTTACCAATAAGGCTTGCAATGCTGCTTTACGAGAACTTTGGTTACTATGTTTGTAACCAATTAGGAAGTAGGAGCTTAAACTAGTTAGTTCCCAAAAAACAAATAGAGTAATTAAGTTACCAGCTAAAACTAAGCCTAGCATGGATGCCATGAACACTAGCAAATAGAGATAGAAACGTCCTAAGTGCTTATCACCTTTAAGATAGCCACCGGCGTAAACAACTATCAACACACCAAAGCCACTAATAAGCAAGGCAAAAAGCAAGCTTAGGCCATCAATGTAAAACGACCAATAGACACCAAAGTCTGCTAGCCAAGCAAAGCTTGTTGTTATAGTCTTGCCGTGAGTAACTTCAGAGAAGTGACTAGCAAAGAAAATAAACAAACCCATGGGCAATAGTGCTAACAGCCAACCTGTTAGTTTCTTCGTGTAGTTATGAATAAAAGGAGCCAAAAGGGCCAAAATAAAGCCAGCAAAAACGCTAAAAGGTAACAAAATATGTTACCTCCTTAATAGTTATAAGTGCGAATCAAATGTGCAAATTAATTCGCTATAATTTCTATTATAAACTTAAGCAGCAGCCCTAATTAAAGACCATGTCTGCTCGAGCAACATTGACATTAACAAATTGAATTATCTATTGAGATTTTGATTTAGACGTAACCAAGTATTATTTGGTAAGCAGATTTTTCTCTTCAGCTATTGTCATAAATCTAGTGTATTATAGATCAAACTCATATGGTTACAGCACAAACTTTAAAAAATATTCAAGAGATTCATAATTTGCCCCACATGCTAGTTTACGAGTTTAGTGGTGCAGGCACCCTGTTTTTAACGTGGTTGCACAGTGTAGCTGGCTCCTCACAAACTGTACTTGAAGCCTGTGACCGCTATGCAAAAGCATCCCTTACAAGTCTATTAAGCTTTACTCCCTCAAGGTTTTCCTCTACAGAAGTTGCTAAAGCTTTAGCCCAAAAGGCTTTTAGTAGGGCCCATGAACTTGCCAAGCTGGAAAACTTAAGTAACAAACCCTCACTTGGTTTAGCTTGCACAGCTAGTATAGTTACAAGCAAACAAAAGCAAGGCCAACACAATTGTTATGTAGCTATCTCTGATAATTTAGGGGTAGTATTTTATGAGCTTGTTTTACAAAAAGGAATGCGAAATAGAGATGCTGAAGAGGAACTAGTTAGCTTATTAATACTTAAAGCTTTAACAGAATACTGTGCATTAGAACCACCTAGCTTGCCTCTGATGCCAGCAGAAGAAGTTAAAATTCACTTTGAGCCTTCTAAAACACTAAAGAACTTTGCTGAACAAAAAAATAGCCATCTCAAAGTTAGTATCGGTGGCGCATTAACGCCAATTAGTAAAGTGGAAAATACAGCTATCCTCTCAGGCTCTTTTAATCCCTTGCATAAGGGACACTTGGAATTAGCCAAAGTTGCACAGAAGCAGTTAGGAAAACCCGTTGATTTTGAGCTTCCCATCATCAATGCTGAAAAAGCAGATATTGATTTGGTTGAAACCTTAAAACGTACCCGTCAATTTTTAGGCAAAGCCAACCTATACCTTACCCAAGCTCCACTTTTTAGCGACAAAACTACTATCTTTCCTAAAAGTACTTTTATTGTAGGCGCTGACACTGCTATTAGGTTAATTGAAACCCGCTTTTATCAAGACAGTGAAGAACAAATGCTGGCTAGCTTTGAGATATTGCGCCAAGCAGGTTGTTGTTTTATGGTGGCAGGAAGGCTAGTAAAAGGGCAGTTTATTGGCCTGAGAGATATTAATGTGCCAAAAAACCTTAAGGATTTGTTCCGAGAGCTGCCCGAAAATAACTTTCGCTTAGATATTTCCTCAGGAGAAATTCGTAAGGCCAGTATTAAAAATAAATCCTCGTTACTTGAAGTTGGTAACAAGGGTAATATATTTTTGAGAGAGATTAAGGTAAATGAAAATATTGATTTATGTTTACTCGAGCTAAACAATGCAAAAGATCTTTTTGCTCTTGTTGAACACAATCGACAGTATTTGAGGCAATGGTTACCTTGGGTGGATGCAAACACCAAAGTTCAAGATTCTTTTAGCTTTATTAAAGATGTACAAGAGAAATTTGTTGAAGGTAAAAGTCTTAATATGGGAATATGGCATATTGGTAAACTTGTAGGTGTTATTAGTTATGACAGTATTGATTGGGAAAATAGAATAGGTTATATAGGATACTGGTTAAATCAATCTACCCAAGGTCAAGGTATTATGACAATATCTTGTAAAGCACTAATTGATTATGGCTTTAAAGAGTTAAAGTTGAATAGGATAGATATTCGTTGTGCTGTTGGCAATAATAAGAGTTGTGCTATTCCAAACTGTCTGGGCTTTACACATGAGGGAGTTGCTAGGCAGGTAGAGTGGCTTTACAACAAATTTGTTGATCAGAACATCTTTAGTTTATTGGCTAGTGAATGGCATATAAGTAAGTAGGTATAAATATTTATGAGCATCATGAAATTTCAAACCAGTATGGGCAGGCCCTAAATTCACTTTTACAATAACTATAGAAATTCACATTTATTTTTTTATATGTATTTAGAGCATAAGCAACTTCAAAACTCTTTATCTTTTAATTATAAATACTAAATATGTACTAACAGGAAGTAAAAAATGTCTATATTACAACAAATAGTTAGTTTAACCCCTAAATTAGGCTTGTTTGGCATTGTAGGTGCTGCTGCATGCGTTTTGGGGGCTGCAGCAGGGCAATTACTTTTGCCTCCAGAAGAAGAGCCACCACCGCCGCCACCACCACCAACTGCTGCTATTGTTATGTTGCTAGATACTTCTAGTAGTATGAGGGGTGAACCCTTAGCTGAAGTTAAAGCTGCAGCGATAAACTTTGTAGAGAAAGAAAATCTTGAATTAAATCAAATTGCACTTATTGACTTTAATAAAAGGACCACTATACATCAGCCTTTTACAAATGACCGAGGGGCGCTCATTAATTCTATATCTGGCTTGGAAGCTGGTGGAGATACTATAATGTCACAGGCGCTAGAAGACTCCCTTAGTCTTTTGCACGAGTCAACTGATGATAAACTCCATGTTCTTCTTTTTACAGATGGTCAACCTCGTGTCGGTGATCATGAAGCAACAATTGCTGCAGCTGAAAATGTTCGCAATGCTGATGTCAATATAATTGCTATTGCTTCTGGCTACAGTAACCTCAGGTTTCTTGAGCAAGTAACAGACAACCCTGAACAAACATTAGAAACAGAACAAGGGGAATTTCTAGCAGCCTTTACAGAAGCGCAGGCAATCATTGAAGAAAGTATCAAAGTTGAAGGCATCTTTGGCACTACCTCTACTAGTGAAAAAGATATTTTTAGAGACGCTTTAATATTAAGTGCCATAATAGCACTTTTCTTAAGCACATTCCTACTAGTTGCTGAGAACACTTTAAGTCTAGGCAGCCGTTGGTGGCAAGGAATACCTTGGATACCTATTGGAGCAATGATATTAGGCTCTTTGGGTGGTTTTTTAGGTGAGTCTTTTCATAATTTTACAGAAGGCTCGAGATCTGCAGGCTGGACAATTTTAGGAGGAGCTATTGGGGGAATGTTGGGTTTGTCTGATCGCTCGAGAATAAAAACTCTAAGAGGAATATTAGGAGGACTTATAGGTGGTTTGTTAGGTGGAGTACTTTTTGAGGCACTTCTCAGCTCCAACGCAGAAGGTTCAGCTGTTAATTTACGCTTGTACGGTTTTGCTGTGCTAGGCTTTGCCATAGGGCTTATGATTATGTTTACCCAAGAGATTTTTAAAGATGCTTGGCTTTTAGGCACTACAACAGGTACTTATGAAGGAAAACAATATATTCTTGCTAAGCCAATTGTTACTGTAGGACGCACTGGGAAAAATGATATAAGCCTTTTTCAAGAAAAAGATTTACCCAAAGTTGCAGGGCAATTTGAGTCTGAAAAAGGCGAGTGGTTGTGGTCGGCTGTAGATAGTGGTGCTGGGGTGAAAGTAAATGGCATTGTGCAAGAGCAAGCTGCTCTAACTTCAGGTGATAGATTACGCTTTGGTGGTACTGAGTTTATCTTTAAGCTACGTGGACACGAAGAGTCAAAAGCTAAGGATATGTCTTGGATATTTAGAGGGAATGACCAAGATTACCCCATACCTAAAAAAAGGCGAGCTTCTATAGGCAAAGCACAAAATAATGATGTAGTAATTTCAGATGATAGTGTCGCCGGAAAACATGCGATACTTACTTTCTCTAATCAAGGTTTAAAGCTCCAAAGTTTAGGTTTAAATACTTCTGTTAATGGTACACCCTTAAAAGTGTTAAACTCTCGTTTGCTCAGGCGTGGTGATTTTATTGTGTTAGGCAAGGTTGAGTTAGCTCTGGTAGTAGATGTTGCAGCAGATCAGTGAAAACATTACTGATAGATTATGGAGCAGGTAATTTACACAGTGTACACAAAGCACTTGTTAAAGCAGGCTTTGAAGTCTTAGTTTCATCTCAACCAAGCTTAGCTGAAAAAGCTGACTCTTTAGTCTTACCCGGTCAGGGCCACTTTGGGCAGGTAATGAAGGCTTTTTTAGCTTCAGGCTTTGAGCCTGTAGTAAGGGCACATATTGAGGCAAAGAAACCCTTTTTGGGAATTTGTGTAGGTTTACAACTGCTTATGAACACATCTGAAGAAGCTCCTGATGTAAAGGGTTTGGGCATTTTAGCAGGTGAGGTCAAGCGCTTTAAAGATAAAAGTGTAAGCATCCCTCAAATGGGTTGGAATCAATTTTACAGCTATGGTAAACCTCCACTATTAGAGAATATTCCCGATGGTTCTTTTGCTTACTTTGCCAACTCTTACTACGTAGATTTTGATGATGAAAATATTGCTGGTGCAAAAACAACGTATGGCAAGACAACTTTTAAAAGTGTGGTGTCACAAGGGCATATACACGCCACTCAATTTCACCCTGAAAAGAGCCAAGTTGTAGGGCTCGAGATTTTAAAAAATTTTAAAACTATTGCTGAAAGTTATAAATGAGATTTTCTGAACTTTATGCTCAGAAGTTTTTTACAATAGCTGTGCTTGATGAACAAGCTGATATTTCTGTATGGGATGAGCGCTCGAGCAGCCTCTATAAAAACCTTAATTAAGCCCAATTGGAATACGGATTAGCAATTAAATTAGAATTGTAGTAGCGCATATCTTCAGTAACTTCTTTCCCTAACCATACAGGACTTATAAAAGTTTCCTTTTCGTCTAAAAGTTCTATTTCAGCAATAACAAGTCCAGCATTTTCACCATGAAATTCATCTATTTCCCAAAGATGGCCTTCATGATTTAATTTGTAGCGTGTTTTCTCAATGATTGGCTTTTCGCAAAGCTCGAGCAAAACCTCAGCATCTGCCACTGGGATCTCATACTCGAATTCTGATCTAGAATAGTTCTCTACTTTACCTTTAATAGTCAAAAAAGCCTTTTCACCTAAGCAACGCACTCGAACTACACGTTCAGAGTGTCTAGAAAGATAGCCTTGCCTATAAAGCATACCTACTGTTTTAGGCCATTTATCAGGGATAACTAAAAATTTACGCTCAATTTCTGTAGCCATTAACGCCCTAAGCTTTAAGGGCTACTATAGCAAGAAGCAACCACGCTATAATAAACGAGATTCCGCCAAGTGGAGTAATAGCACCTAACCAGCGAATACCTGTAAAGCAAAGTAAGTACAAGCTTCCTGAAAAAATAATGATGCCTACAAACATTAGCCACCCAGACCATTGAGTCAAAAGTGAGTTTGGTAGTAAAGAGGCAACAAAGGCTACAGCAAATAAACCTAAAGAATGAAAAAAGTGATACTGTGTTCCCGTATGGAAAGTTGCCATTAAGTCTTCTGTAAAACGCCCCTTTAACACATGCGCCCCAAAGGCACCTAAAATTACCGACAAAGCACTGTTAATACTGCCAAGAACTATAAAAAATTTTGTAGCATATTCCATAATCAAAGCATAACAACTTCAATTTCAGTCAATCTAGGGACTAGCAAAGCGCCCAAGCGACCCTTCAGGATCAATGACATTAGACAAAGCACTAAAAGGTACAGTAACTTCAAAAGACCCTACTACATAAGGTCCCATTATGTAAGGAGCAAAACCAAAAGAAATTCCCTTGGGCGAGAATGCAAAAACTGTGAGATCCTCTGAAGTCAAATTTGATTGACTGCCATCTACAGCATAAGGAGCTTCCTGCTCACGCAAATCGTCTAAAATATAGTTGCTTAGGATAGTGACGTAATTACTATTTTCTTTGAATAAATCAGCAAGCTTAAGCTCTGTTGCTACTCCATTACTGATGCTGTAGTTATGGGGAGCAAAGTGTTGATTGCCATGTGCACCGCCTGAAAATGTATAGGCCATTTCAAATATACTGACAAGACCTTTGTCATAATAGGCAATGTTGTAGGTAGAATCCCAACCCCACCCTATTGCTCTGTAGCCTTCTAAAATTTCTCGTTGGCCTAGCTGAATAAACTCTAGATGTTGCTCTGTAGCCTTTGTAAAAAGGGTATTATTTAAGTTTTCTAGAGAAGGTTCTACAAAAAATGGTAGGGCAGTATCAGTATCTATAGTGCTTCCTTGATCAATGCGAAGAAATGTGTACTCGGCAACACCAAGCAACTCAAAGGGCAAATTTTTAGTGCTATCAGTGTTTTGCCAAGTGCCTATAAAGGAAAACACTGGCTCATCTTCTGATGCAAGAGTAAAACCATCAGGTAAGCGAATCTCACCTTTCCAACTGCCAGACAATCTACCATTTACACTTTCCTGCAAATCTAAAATAACAACTTCGTCTAGCTCCTCTGGGATACTACCTTCTAAGTCAATAACTTCACCAATATGCTCATAGTAATATTGTCCTACAACTCGAGTATCTTCTAAACTTAAATCCATTTGGATTCTTAAGTCTTCCCCTAGTGTTCCTACAAAATAATAACGCTCACTAGGATTATAAATTTGCGCAGTACCTACAGAAAAAAAGAAATGTAGTAGCACCACATGCCGGATAAAATAAGGAAGGTTATTCATCAGAAAATCTTAACCAAATTATTTGGCATTCTGATAAGAGACAAATTCTTTTATCGTAAAACAATTATGGGCTTGAATGGAAGTTTTTTCCTCTAGCGTTATTGTTTTATATGCTTTATTATTATCTCTTCTACATAGCTACTAAATGAGCTTTCTGGATTGCGCTTTTGGTGCTCATTAAACTCTTTCTTTAAAGCTCTTATTACTTTACCGCTTAGCGTAATGCTTTTAGTGACCCTTCTTTCTTCTGCAGATTTTTTAGGTCTACCTCCTGCACCACTACCTCTACCTTTTTCCAAAGCCTTAGATTGTCTTTCTGTAAGAGGCCTTCTTGCCTTGGCTCTTGGCTTTCTAGGTTTACCTTCTACACCACTGCCTTTGCCTTCGGGAGGTGTTCCCTTTGCTTTAGCCCTTTCTGGCTTTTTAGATGTAGATCCTGCGCTGCTGCTCCGACCTTTTGCAGGCACTTCTTTTGCTTTAGCCCTCTCTGGCTTTTTAGCCCTAGCTCCTGTACCACTACCTTTTGCAGGCGCTTCTTTTGCTTTAGTCCTTTCCGGCTTTTTACGTCTAGTTCCTGTACCACTGCCTCTACCTTTTGCAGGTGCCGCTTGTTTTTCAGCAGGTAACTTTTTTGCTCTAGGCATATATTAAACTCCATTTCCTAGTTTTATTCCTTATCTGTTAAGATTTTTGTCTAATTTGTATGACAAACAGTAGGAAAATCCACTACTCTCTTCCCTTTTCTATACTTCCTTCACTTTACTCAAGGACAAGCTAGGGCAGGCTAGGAAAGGGTAGCGGGATAAGAATGCCTTAATCCAATGTGCTTTAATTTACAATAAGATAAGAGTAACTAGGGCTAAGTATAAATCCCTTTGGAGTGGTAGACCATTAGAAGGATGGATTTTCTACCTTATTGAAAACTAGAATCATGAATTAAGGAAACCCAATGACTTTATTAATGGGTAGTTCATATCTCAACAAGAGCATTATAGTATTTCTTCCTAGTTTTGTCAATGTTTAAACTAGGATTATCTTTGAAAATTGATATTTCCTTTGTAAAGCATGGTAAATTGGCATGATCATGAAAGGTATAAATATATAATGTCTGAATCATCAGCAAAAGAAACCCTATTAAGCGCTGAAGAAAAATCAGAGCTGCATAAAATAGAGATAAATGAATGGCTCGAGTCACTAGACCACGTAGTAGAGCGCGCCGGAGCTGATTGGGCTAAGGAACTCCTTAGTCATTTAGAAAAACACGCTTACAACTTGGGTATAGATGTTCCCTTTAGCGCCAATACACCTTATATCAACACTATTGCTCCAGAAAACCAACCTGAGTACCCGGGAAATGTGGAGTTGGAGTTTCGCATTAATAGACTCATACGCTGGAATGCCATGGCTATGGTGGTTAGAGCCAATAAAAACTCTGATGGCATAGGCGGGCATATTTCCAGCTTTGCTTCTAGTGCTACCCTTTATGATGTAGGTTTTAATCACTTTTTTAAAGGCCCAGAAGCAGGTAAAGATGCTGATTGCATATATGTACAAGGCCATAGTGCACCGGGAATATATGCTAGGGCTTACTTAGAACATCGCCTAGGTGTCGAACACCTACGTAATTTTCGTCGCGAGCTACAAAAAGATCATGCTGGTTTGTCAAGTTATCCCCACCCTTGGCTTATGCCTGATTTTTGGCAGTTCCCCACAGTTTCTATGGGGCTAGGGCCTATTATGTCTATTTACCAAGCTCGCTTTAATCAATATTTGGTAGATAGAGGTTTAAAAGAACCTAACGATTCTAAAGTTTGGGCTTTTTTAGGTGATGGGGAAATGGATGAGCCTGAATCATTAGGTGCTACTGGTTTAGCTGTACGTGAAGAGCTAGATAATTTAATTTGGGTAATTAACTGCAATTTACAACGTTTAGATGGCCCAGTACGTGGTAATGGTAAGATTATTCAGGAACTCGAGGCCGATTTTAAAGGAACAGGTTGGCAAGTAATTAAAGTTTGTTGGGATAGTCATTGGGACAAATTATTAGCTAGGGATAAAAAAGGACTTTTACTTAAGCGTTTTGATGAGCTAGTTGATGGTGAATCACAACGCTATGCTGCTTATGGTGGAGCAGAGTTGCGTGAACACTTTTTTAATACACCAGAACTCAAAAGCCTAATTGCTGATTTGAGCGATGAAGACGTTGAAGAACTTAATCGTGGTGGTCATGACCCCTTTAAGATTTATGCTGCTTACAAGCGTGCTGTAGAAACTAAAAGCAAACCCACAGTTATTTTAGTGCGTACTGTTAAAGGTTTTGGTATGGGTGAAGCTGGTGAGGGACGTAACATAACCCACCAACAGAAAAAACTTAATGAAGAAGAAATGCGCTATTTTAGAGATAGATTTTCTATACCAATTAGTGATGAAGAAATAGGAGATTTCCCCTTTTATAGGCCTGAAAAAGGCACTGAAGAATATCAGTATATGATGTCTAGGCGTAAAACTTTAGGAGGTAGTATACCTTCTAGAAAAGAATTAGCTCCTCCTTTAAAAGCGCCCGATGAAAAATTCTTTGAGGAATTTTATCAAGGTAGTGCTAGCCGTGAAGTTTCAACTACTATGGCCTTTGTACAAATTTTAAGAAAGCTTCTTAGGGATAAGGAAATAGGCAAATTAATTGTACCCATTATTCCCGATGAAGCTCGCACGTTTGGTATGGAAGCACTTTTTAGACAGATAGGTATTTATGCTCACTCAGGGCAAAAGTATGAACCTGTTGATAGCGATAATTTACTCTACTATAGAGAGGCAAAAGACGGACAAATTTTAGAAGAGGGTATTACTGAAGCAGGCTCTATGGCTTCTTTTATAGCTGCTGGTACAGCTTATGCTACTAGTGGCATTAACACTATTCCTTTCTTTATTTACTATTCAATGTTTGGTTTTCAAAGAGTTGGAGACTTAATGTGGTTAGCAGGTGATATACGCTGCCGCGGTTTCTTATTAGGTGCTACAGCTGGTCGCACTACTTTAGCTGGAGAAGGTTTACAACACCAAGATGGTCACTCACATGTGCTAGCCTATACTATTCCTACACTCAAATGCTATGATGCTGCTTTTGCCTATGACCTTGCCATCGTTATACAAGAAGGTATATATAGAATGTATGAGAAGCAGGAGACACTTTTTTACTACTTAACTATTGAAAATGAAAATTACCAACAATTGTCTGCGCCTACACACTTAAGTAGAGAGGAACTAAAAGAAGGAGTCATAAAAGGGCTATATAAATTGCTTCCTGCTAAGTTAGAAACTCAATTAAAGGCTAATATATTTGGTAGTGGTGCTATCTTAAATGAGGCTGTAAAAGCCCAAGCAATTCTAGAAAACTATGGGGTATCTGCTACTATTTGGAACATAACAAGCTATAAAGAACTTCATCAAGATGCTTTGCAAGTTGAAAGATGGAACCGATTAAACCCTGAAGAAGTGCCTAAAGAATCGTATTTACAAGCACAGCTAAAAGATACCAAAGGAGTTTTTATAGCCGCTTCAGATTATTTAAAAATCTTACCAGATGCTTTGGCTCGCCATTTACTTAAGCCTTTGCATAGCTTAGGTACAGATGGTTTTGGACGTAGTGAAGCAAGGGAGGAATTACGTGATTTTTTTGAGGTAGATGCTAGGCACATTGCAGTAGCTACACTTTATGCACTAGCTCAAGAAGGTGAAGTGGCAAGATCTTTAGTCAGTAAGGCTATTAAGGATTTAAGAATTGATGCAGAAAAACCTAATCCACACATTTCATAAAGAATGAACTAAAGTAAGTAATGATAAATCTTTGTGAATTTTTTGGAATGTGGACTACTAGCTAGAAGTCAGTAGTTACTAGCCAGTAGGGTTTTGTATGCTGATTACTGGTTACTGACTACTTTCTAAATTTATTGCATGTCTGCTCGAGAAATTGTTATAAGCTTGAACTATGAATAGTGGATCTAACCTAGAAGAACTTTTGATTGACTTTGCTTCAAAAATTATAAGTACCTCGAGGCAAATATCTAAAACTACTGAAGGGCAACATATAGCCAAACAAATTTTGCGCAGTGGTATGTCACCAGCTGCTCTTTATGCTGAAGCGCAAAGCTATGCTAAAGGTAGCGACAATGCCATACGCAACCTAACAGTTGCCTTAAAAGCTCTTAATGTTACTAAAGTATGGCTCAAGATTATAGCGCGTAGTGAGCTTTTATCTAAAGAAGTGCTAAAACCTCTTTTTATTGAATGTGAGGAGCTGCATAAAATCCTTCAGAGCACTATAAATAGGAATATGACTAGTTCTGAAGAGCACATTCTGTCCTTTTTTGGAGAAGTTTTTGAGGATAAAGGAGAATCAAGTCCTTCGCTATCCTAAATAACCTGCTGTTTCTATCACGTGTGGCCTTTGCTTAATCAAACTAAAAGGTCAGGTTAATTCAGCAAAAGCTCTAACTTGTTTACTGCAGCAGGGTGGTTTTTCCTTCGAGCTTAAGCCCCAACATCTCTGCCACACTCATCAAGCGCCACAGACTAGCTGTTTCATAAAGTACGTTTTCATCTTGCTGCACCTGCTGTTCCCGTACTCCCAGTTTTTCAGCCAGATCTTTTTGGGTAAGCCCTTGAGCAATCCGTGCTTGAATCAATGAAATAGGAATGTCCACAACGGAAGCAACATGGGTAGTGATAATCTTGCCCTGCTTTAAATTGTCATACATGTTTAGATGATGTTGCAACTCTTCAATTTGTGAGCGAATAGCGTTTAGTTTATTATATAGCTAATGGAAAATTTATCTAATAAAAAGTGGTTATTTATAATCTTATTTGTAGTGTTACTTGCAATTGGGGTATTGTTATTGTTCTGGCAGTTTAAAAACGCTAGTTACGGTAATAATACTTTAAAACCCGGAGATAGTATACCAACACCTTCAGGTAATCCTATTTTGACCATTACTGGCCTCATTGGTAATCCCAATGAAGATGAAAGTATTGTCATGGACATACCCACACTCGAGAGTGTTGGAACAGTTGAGCTTCACCTAAAAGAGGATCCTTTCGAAAAGCGTGAAGTTGTTTATAAAGGTGTTCTATGGAGTGACCTGCTTGATGTATGGCAAGTTGCAGAAGATGCTAAAGAAGTTCAAATAATTGCTTTAGATAATTTTAGCCGTACTATCTCGATAGAAGAGTTGCGCAAGTATCCCATTATAATGGCTTTACGTGCAGATGGTGAATATCTCTCAAGCGATTATGGTCCTGCAAGGGTTATGTACCCTATAGATACTCATACTTTTGAAGAATCCCATTATAGACCTAATTCCGTGTGGCAAATTGCTAAAATAGATGTTCGATGAATGTAGTTATTGTTGGTGGTGGCGAGATAGGCGTGCTTCTAAGCGAAGCTCTGCAACACTCACACAACGTAGTTGTACTGGACATTGATCCTGAAAAAGCTAATAGTTTTTCTAGTTTAGATGTGCAGTTTTTAGCAGGCAGTGGCTCCGATCCTAAAGATTTACAAGTTGCCAAGGCTGATAAGGCAGATGCTTTTATTGCTTGTACTTCCAATGATGATATTAATGTACTAGCTAGTCTAGCTGCTAAGGGCTTAGGAGCTAAGAAGACTCTTGCATTTGTGACTCGTCAACGGTATTTACAAGCTTTTGCAGAACAAGGGGTAATGGACAGTGTAGGACTAGTTATTGACCGTATGCTTTGGCCCCAACGCCTTTTAGCTAAGCAAATTGTGGATATTGTTCGGGTGCCTCGAGCAGTAGAAACAGCTTTTTTTGCTGGTGGCAAAATTAAACTAATTGAATATAAATTAGAAGAAGACGATCCATATGTAGGTATGTCTTTATTAGAAGCTAAATTACCACAAAGTGTATTGATGGTGGGTTCCATTCGCAACGATGTTTTTGAAGTGCCTTCTGGTAACACACTGCTTCAAGTTGGTGACAAGGTAGTATTTATGGGCATCACTAGTGCTATGAAGGCACTTGAATCTCATTTTGCTCCTAGGCAACGCAAAGTCAAAATAAGCATTATTGGTGGAGGTAATGTAGGATCTATGGTCGCTGAGCAATTGCAGTACGATCGAGGAGTACGCTTAACTGTTTTGGAGCAAGATGAACCTCGCTGCGAGAAACTCGCTCAGCGCCTATCTAAGGTACTTGTTTTAAAAGGTGATGGTACAGATTTAGAACTTTTGGAACAAGAAAGATTAGATGAGACGGATGTTTTAGTAGCAGTTACAGATGATGATAGCAAAAACCTCTTAGTATCACTTTTAGGTAAGCACTTAGGTATTCCCAAGGTTATTACTCGCATAGGTAGAGCTAAGAACCGCCGCCTTTTTGAGAAAGTTGGTATTGATTCGCTCCTTACTCCCCGTAGTGCAGCAGTTCAAGATGTACTTAACTGGCTTGAGCTTGACGATGTAGACCATTTAGCGAGCATAGAAGGTCGTGCTGAAGTTATGGAAGTCGTCTACCCTAACTATTGTTGCTCTGGCAAGATTAAAGACTTAGGTACGCCTCCCCAAAGTCTTATAGGTGCATTGTTACGTGGTTCACAAGTAATAATCCCGACTGGTGAGACTATCCTGCAAGAAGATGACCATCTTTATATAGTTACCACACCAGATAATGTTGAGGCTGTTCATACTTGGCTCGAGCAAAAGCGCAAAGATAAATAACTATGTACCCAGATAAAAGGAGTTAGACAAATGAAATATGAGCTTTTTGATGAAATTGTTTTAGGTCAAGACATCCCAAACGAAGGACTTAGCAAAACTCGCTAATTTATTAGATCAGCTACCTACACATTGTAACTTTTTACAGTGCTAGAGAAAGTCTAATATGAAATCTGTATCCATTAAACCTGTTCTATTCTTTATTTCAATCACTTTGATTGCTAATGCAGGCTGCTTTTTACTACTGTATTTATCCCAGTTCAGCCAAGAAGGAAACCCCTTTACACAATTGCCTTTAGCAGTAGTCATACTTTTTGGAGCTTTGTTTACAGGCTTAATTTATCCTTTAGGAAAACTCTTAAAAGAGCAAGGTGCTAACCTTTGGCTAGTAGCAGCAATAAGCCTAGCTGTAAACGCTTTAGTAGCACTAGTACTAAATAGAATAACTTTAAGCTCACCTGCTGGAAGTATTGATGCTATTGGAGGGGCATGGTGGTATATAATAGCTCCTTTTACTGCTATGTCTCTAGCACACTTTTATACCCATGTCTTTAAAAGACATGCTGGTCTGCTTACAGCAATGACTGTTTACATTGTTTGTACTTTGTTGGCTAATTTTACCTTTGATAGTTTTTTACCTTTGCCACAAATTGGGCTCATTAGTGTAGGCACACTGTTTTTTGGCATAACCTTTACCCAACGCGATAGAGTCCATCAATATGGCCGCCGTCAAGCTTACTTAATGATTTTTATAGCAGCTATAGCCAATGTTGCTCTAGCTCTTGCACTAGAAACTCCTTTGCGTTTTGTTGCAGTAAGCTTTGCAGCTATCGTTATTTCTGAAGTTGCAGATACGGAAGTTTATCAGCGTTTTATAAAGCAAAGCTGGATTACTCGTGTGGCTGCTTCTAATGCAGTGAGTATTCCTCTGGATACTATCATTTTTACTGTCTTTGCCTTTTATGGTCAGCCTTGGGCTACGGTTTCTTGGATGCTCGAGGTAATTGCCACCGACATTATAGTAAAATTATTAGTAGGCTTCTTAGCAGCGATAAGGCTTGTAGGCAACAGAAGCAAGTTATCCCCTGCTATAAGCACAAGCTAGAGCCAGATTCCAAACTGGCTCTTAGTTAGTGTAAAGCTCTTCCCTACAACGTACCAATTATTCAGTCCAAATAGCCAAGTACTCTAGCAACTTTGGTAGGAAGGTTAGAATAATCATTATTTGTCACTTCTTTTAAAGATTTGCTAAGATGGTGGGCCAGATAACAGCGAGCGGCTTGCTCGAGCTGCCCAACATAATCTGAATTTGCCAAAGAAAAAGGCAATAACTCTTGCATCTGTTCCAACAAGCGTTTCTTAGCGAGATAGCGTGCTACAGGCAAAGTCTCCCTATTTAAATAAGACAAGTGGATTTCAGGGTTAACAGTAAGCTTTTCACTAGCTTCTTTGACAGCAAAAGAAGTACTAAAGCGTTGACAATGTGTGCAAAGTTCTGTTTCTGGTTCTTTAAAAATCCCACAAACTTCACAAGGTTGCCAACCTAGAGCTTTACGCTCAGCCTTCTGCCTTAGTAAACCTTGAGCCAAGTTGAAGACGACTTTAGTTAAATCATCAGGTAAATTAAGTTCACTAATATGCCTAGTGAATTTTGATAGTTCTTCTTCATCTATGGCTATAGGTACTCGAGTCACCTGTTCAGGCAATGTAGGCAAAGCCCCAACACGAAAACGAATGTCTTTAATATCTTTAACGCCAAATTTTTCTTTATAAGACTTTAAAAAGTGTTGACGTTGCATAGTTAAATGTGTGACTGTTTCATTATCAGAGACTTCAACCATAAGGATACCAGCGTTAAAGCTTTTAGCAGAACTAAATTTAGCGACTTTTTTACCTACTACCTTGGGCCATAAAATCGCTACTTCTGCCCGTTTGATTGCCCGCTTTATACCGTTTTTGGCAAAAACTTCATCAATATACTCACTTATACGCTGGGGTTGGTTAGACATTTCAGTTAGGTTAACATATTAAAGAGATGGCTAATCTACAAATACACTCTACAATTCGTTTACTACTTTGTGACGATCATGCAATGTTTCGTCAAGGCCTAAAGAGCCTTTTAGAAATAGAAGAAGATATTCGTATAATTGGAGAGGCTGCTACAGGGCGTGAAGCAGTGCGGTATGCTTTAGAAACTAAACCTGATATTATCCTTATGGATATACAGATGCCTACACTTGATGGAGTGGCTGCTACTAAGACTATCTTGAGTGAGTTTCCTGAGGCTAAAATTATTATTCTGACTATGTACCGTCAAGATCGTTATGTTTTTGAGGCTATAAAGGCAGGAGCAAGAGGGTATATGCTTAAAGATGCTGACGCAAATCAACTTATAAGTACCCTAAGGCGAGTAGCTAGTGGAGAGACATTATTGAGTGCTGATATGGCAACATCAGTATTAGCTGAATTTAAGAAAGTTACAGAAGAATTGCCAAGTACGCCAGAACATCCTATTAGTGAGCTTACTGAGCGTGAAACTACTATATTGAAGCTTTTAGCAAGGGGAGATTCTAATCAAGAAATTGCTGAAAAGCTAGGAGTGAGCGAGAAAACTGTTCGTAATAGACTTTCAGAAATCTTTTCTAAATTAAGGCTTAATAATCGTACTCAAGCAGCACTTTATGCTTTACGAGAAGGAATAGCCACGCTTAGTAAAGATATTTAGCGCTATTTATAATCTGTATTCCTGATGCTATTGCTTTGCTTGGCTGAGAAAAGTTCTGTTTCTGGAAATAATCTAGGGTAACAAAAGATGGCTGTCACCGAACTCATGCCACAAGTAACCTTCAGCAACAGCTTCTTGATACCCTTCCATAACAAGTTCTTTTCCTGCTATAACATAAAGCATAGCTAAGTGACTGGCTTTAGGGTCGTGGAATCCTGTCAAGAGACCATTTATAACATGGGTAGGTTGTTTGGGGTGAAGATATAGGCGAGTAAAACCTTTGCTGGCACGAACTTCTTTACCGTTCCAAGCTGATTCTAGAGCGCGTACTACAGTGGTGCCTACAGCAATTATGCGTTGATTTTGCGTCCTAGCCAAATTAATAACCTCAGCAGTTTTTAAAGGAACCTCGAATGGTTCAGGATAAAGTGTTTGCTCTTCAATATTTTCTGTGTTTAGCTCGAGGCTACTAACTCCTGTATGCAAGGTAATGAAAGCAAATTTTACGCCTTTACTTTTTAGCATCTCTAGTACTCGATTACTAAAAGGACGTGCTGCTGAAGGCATTTCTGCACTACCGGGCTTATCGGCAAAAATAGTTTGATAGTTGTCAAGTTCAAAGGCCGAAGGTACATAACCATAGCGTATAGGTGTGCCTTGCTCCATTAGCTCAGAAACATCTTTTTCAAAACTTACAAACCATAATCTAGGCAAATTGGGGTAGGGAGCAAGCAGTTTAGTTGGTGAGCCAGCAACAGTTATAGCTTCATTTGGCTGCAAGGGTAAAGGACCCGGTTTAGCAAATGACCAGCGTGGTTCAGCAAGCCATAGTCTTTCACTATAGCAAGTTGATAAATTGAGTATAAAATCGCCAAAGTGGCCTTTGGCAGGTAAGCTAGCAGCTAAGGTAGCGCTTCTGTTAACTACTAAGATGTCACCTTGCTCGAGGAAATTAGCGAGATTAACAAACTTACTATGATGGTGCCCTCTTAGTGTACTGATTAAAAGCCTAACATCATCACGGCCTTGACCTCTTATTTCTGGTGGTAATGTGGCTTGCAAGTTTGCTGGCCTGCTAAAGTCTAGTTCTTGTATATTCATTTTGTTACCTCCCAAAGTTTACCTTGAGCCTGAAAACGTTGCCCTGAAACAGCTTTAACCCTTTGCCCTAAAAGCCAAGCCCAAAATGGCAAAGTGACTTCTGGTAAGGGCTTATCAGAAATGTCTTCATTTAGGAAAGCATCTTGATGCATTTTAGTACGCATATCACCCGGGTCAACGCTTACAGCACCGATGTTTCTATCTGCTAGTTCATTAGCTAAGGTTTTACTAACAAGGTCAAGTGCTGCTTTACTAGCACCATAACCACCCCAGCCTTCATAGCCACCTACAGCAGCGTCACTAGAAATATTAATAATTAGGCCGTTTGTATTTATAAACGGCAATACGGTTTGAATAAGCCCAAGTGGCGCAACAACATTGGTATTTAAAACTGAGCTAAAATCTTTTAAGGGATAGCCTTGTAAATAGGGTAGGGGAGAGGGGCCTAGCTCTGAGGCGTTGTTGACCAAAAGTTCAATTCCTCCTAGTGATTTAGCAGTTTTAGCCACAGTTTGACGATGTGTAGCGTCTGTAATATCTCCAGCTATTCTGATAATTTGGCTCGAGTCATGAACAAGACTTTCAGTAGCTTTGTTAAGAGAGTTTTTATCTCGAGCAGTTAGGATAAGATTATAGTTTTGCGAAGCTAGGAATGTAGCTAAGGTAAGCCCTAAACCACGGCTAACTCCTGTAATAATGGCACTTTTCATGATTAACCTCCAGTTAAATAACTCAAATAAGAGTTTTGGGGCTGTTAGCGTTGAAGATAGTCAACGCTTTAGCTCTTACTGTAGAAAATAAGAAGAAGTATGTCTTGGAACCTTGGTTTGATTCTAAACTAGGACTTTGGTCTTATATGATGTATATTATGTGCTTTGCTATGGTGCAACAGAAAAGTCCTTTCCCAAAGATGGTTTTCCTCACGTTAATTACGCAAGGACTTATCTGGAAATCTAGATGTGATCTAGCAAAGTATAGTGCTCCAGAAAAGTTTTCCCCTAGCGAGAAACACCCTCTGTGAGCATGTTATTCTGAAGGACAGGCCCTTACCCTTCGCCTTACTCTAGGGCAGGCAAGGCTAAACGACGAAGAATCTCAGATGCCGTTAACACATGAGGGATCCTTCACGTAGTTTACCCTCGGAAGAGTTCAGGATGACATTCCTCACGCTGATAAAGCAAATATTTATCTGGATATCTATAAGGAATTTTTGTGCTAAGTAAACAAATCAATGTCCATCAGACTTATTTCACACAGATGAAAGTTAGTGATCTTATACACTTCTATGCATATTGACCGGAAACATAGCCTGATGACCAAGCCCATTGGAAATTAAATCCGCCCAATTGACCAGTCACATCAACAACTTCACCAATGAAATACAGGCCGGGTTGCTTTTTGACTTCCATAGTTTTGGATGATAATTCATTTGTGTCTACACCGCCCAGTGTAACTTCTGCTGTACGATAGCCTTCTGTACCACTGGGTTTTATGCGCCAGTCATTGACTGCTCTCGCAAGTATTTCTAGCTTTATATTTGGCAGATCAGCTATCTGCTCTGTAATATTTTGCTCTTCACAAATGCTGTGTGCAAGACGTTTGGGTATATGTTCGGAAAGTGCTGTTTGTACATATTGTTTGGGATGACTTTTTTTCTGCTCCCTCAAGAATGCAAGCATATCAACATTTGGAGCAAGATTAATTGTGATCTCCTTGCCCTCACGCCAATAAGATGAAATTTGTAAAATTGATGGGCCACTTAAACCCCGATGCGTAAACAGCAGCCCTTCTACAAAGCTTGTTTTTCCACAGGATACTTCGGCTTCAAGCGATAGACCACTTAGCATTTTACAACGCTCGAGTAGGTCGATCTGGAATGTAAGGGGGACTAAAGCAGGGCGTGTTTCAACAATTTTTAGGCCGAATTGTTTTGCAATCTCAAAACCAAATTTTGTTGCACCGATTTTTGGAATAGACAGTCCACCTGTTGCAATCACAAGTGATGAACAAGTCTGTATCCCACGGTTAGTTTTAACACTATAACCCCCATCATGAATTTCAACGTTTTGAACGCTGGTTTCCATCTCCAGCATTACCTCAGCTGCACGGCATTCGCTCAGCAGCATGTCTATGATTTGTTGTGAACTGATATCACAGAAAAGCTGGCCAAGTTTTTTCTCATGAAAGGCAATGCCATGTTTTTTAACCAGAGCTATAAAATCCTGCTGCGTATATTGTGTCAACGCTGATTTACAAAAATGCTTATTATTGGATAAGAAGTTTTCAGGACGGGCATGAATGTTTGTGAAATTACAGCGCCCACCTCCAGAAATTCTAATTTTCTCTGCAATTTTTTTTGAGTGATCAATAAGCCAGACACGCCTTCCACGTTTGCCTGCTTCTATGGCACACATTATACCGGCTGCACCTGCTCCAATAACGATTACATCATATTGAGGTTTCACCTCGAGTGTTCTATCATAGGTCTTTGATGTTACGCAGGTGTTTGAAAATGAGCTGGGTCGTTTATATTTTGAAATGTAAGGATGAAAGCCTGTATACAGGAATCACCAATGATTTGTCAAACCGAATTATTGCTCATGAGACAGGGAAAGGTGCCAAGTATACCAAAGGCCGAGGACCTTTTGTTCTTATGTATCAAGAAAACTGTGAAACGCGCAGTCTGGCATCAAAGCGGGAAATGTATATTAAAAACCTAAGCAGGACAGAAAAATTAAAACTTTGCTGTTCTTAGGTTTAGTTGATATTAATTGATTTGAGTTACAGGACAGTTGCAGTAATGTAAAAGAGGCAGAGGATAAGCTTATCTTGACTGATCAAAAGTTTCTTCCCACCAAGAAGGCACATTCTCTTCAGGGTCATAAGGTGTGATTTCTGCTCTGATATCAGTGATGTCCCAACCTGTTAAATTTGCTAGCGTTTGCGCTTCTTTGTCTTGCCTTTCTCTTACACTATTAAGGTATTCTTTACCTGCTTCACAAGTAATTGCTCCTTCAAAAGGTCTTTGTAAAATATAGCGCCCTTGGAAATTTTCACGATTATTTGTTACTTCAAACATTAAGTCTTCTGGGTGTGTTTCACTAGTATAGCGTAAGTGCATACGAGTTAAATAAACATTAGGAGCACCAAAGTTTGCACTATTATCTAGCCAAAATACCCCAGCTCTTTTTAGTTCTTCTTCTGATAATGGGTCAGCAGCACAAGGGTCACACCAAGCCATATCCCACGCATATTCTAAGAAAACAGCGTCTCTATCTTCTCTTTCATAACCGTGAGCAAACATATCTAAATAGAAGTTACCAAAATCATCTTCAACAAACTCAGGAATATTGACATCACTAGGAATATTAGCCATGCGGTAGTTACTAGTTTCTACTCTACCTTTGGGAGAAAGCATAAAAATAACTAAATCCTGTGGACCATTAGCATTAATAGTACCTAGTTGAATGGGAAGCATAAAGTCATCTGATTCAAAGGCCATAAGCAAAGGACGTAAAAATACTTGCCCACTTTCTTCAAAGGTTTCTAAATTAACTTTAGCAACAAAGAACTTCATACCTTGCTTGATATAGCTATTAAAAGCTTGTGCAGCGCCTTCAGGTATGTTGTAATCATTTTCTACTAGCCAAGTTTCTAAGCCGTCTGATTCTTCTGCACTTAAAATCAAGATATCATACTCACCCACGCTAAAAGAAGCTTCTATGGTTACTCCTAGTGCACTTTCACGTCCTATACTTTCTCCCACAGAACTAGTAGGAGCTTCTGAATTACTCTCGAGCTTTCGAACATCATAACGCATACAGGGATCACTATCGAAATATTCTACTAGCCTAGGTGCACTGTAAGCGTCAATTCTATCAATAATAGCGTTATCGCCTACTTGAATTTGCCCTTCTTGCATAACTGTTGGTACAGGTACTACTAAAGCAAATTCGCTGACATCACCTTTAAAATCGTTTGCCATTGTTAGGATGGTTCTATTGTCTTCTCGAGCGATAATAACTTTAGAAGACTCATTAAAAAGATCAGCATCTGCTTTAGAAACATAAAAACCACAAAAGGCTTGAGCGCTACTTATTAAAAGTAAGAAGCAGACTAGAACAAGCTTAAAACTATAATTTCTCATGTGAAACCTCCAAAAGAATTTCATGAGTTGCACTTACTAGAGTATAGGTGGTTTCCTATTTTGTCTATGTATGTATGACATCTACATATAGCCCGAACACAAAGGGCTGCCTTAATGAGGATTTGTCCCTACTGAGGGCTATGCAATGATTGATTTTAACTCTAAATTTTGTTGTTTTTTAATCATTGAACTTGTTAGGGGAAGTATTGTTTTCAAGTACCTCTTATACAGTGCTGGATTTTGCAGCATTTAACCTAGTACGTACTAGATGTCTATAAAAGTTTTTCTGCGAAACCTCGGAGGTTTTTAAAACCTCCGAGGTTTGTGTAAGTCCAAGGTTTTTCTGGCCAACTATAGCTATAAAACCTTTTCCAGAGCCGAAGTGCAAGGATATGACATTTGGCTGACATTATAATGACAATGTAATGTCAGCATGACCTTAGTTAAATTGACAGTTTTTGGAAAGGAAAAACAGATGAAATACTTACTCCTTATACTATTCTTAGTAGCCTCTGGACTAAGCCAAGCACAAATTCCTACAGCAAATAAATTCTTTAACCGTATTGCTTCATTTCCAGTCAATACCAATTTACCTGCTAATGTTGATCAGGCAACGGAAACATCTGCAGAAATTATATCAGCTACAGAAGATGGCATGACCTTAGTTTATTCTGACAGCCCACTTGGTGCTGTTGGCATGATTGATATTACTGACCCAGCTTCACCAAAGCCCGCTGGTACGATTATGCTTGATGGCGAGCCAAAAGCAGTTTCTGTGACTGGTGGCAAAATTTTAGTTGCTGTCAACACCTCTGAAAGCTTCACCGAGCCATCTGGGCACCTCGCAGTAATTGACCTTGCTTCAAAATCTGTAGAAACTAAATGTGATCTTGGCGGCCAGCCAGATTCAACTGCTGTATCACTTGACGGCTCTATTGTTGTTATTGCCATTGAAAATGAGCGTGATGAAGATCTAAACGATGGTGTCATTCCACAAATGCCAGCTGGCAATGTTGCAATTTTTCAGCTTGAAAACGGTGTTCCAATTTGTGATAGCCAGATCACAGCAGACGTTACAGGCCTTGCATCTGTCGCTGGCGACGATCCAGAACCGGAATTTGTTGATATAAACGAGAACAATGAAATCGCTGTAACTTTGCAAGAGAACAATCATATTGTCATTATCAATGGTGATGACGGTAGCGTGATAAGCCATTTTTCTGCTGGTTCAGTTGATCTGCAAAATGTTGATGTTGAAGAAGAGGGTGCTTTAACTTTTGATGGTGAGTTGTTTGGTATTGCTCGAGAACCCGATGCAATCCAGTGGCTAGACAATGATCGTGTGGTGGTTGCTAATGAAGGTGATTATGAAGGTGGTGCTCGAGGTTTTACAATTTTTAGTAAAGATGGTGAAGAACTCTATGAGTCTGGCCCTTCTTTTGAATACCAAGTGGCAATGGCTGGACACTATCCAGAAAGACGCTCTGGTAATAAGGGTGTTGAACCAGAGGGCATGGAAGTAAAAAAATTCGGTGATGATAATTACATCTTTCTACTTTCTGAGCGTGGTTCTGTAATTGGTGTTTATAAAGACACTGGTGCCGAGCCCGAGTTCATACAGCTTTTACCTACAGCCATTGGGCCAGAAGGCGCGATAGCAATACCACAGCGCAATATTTTAGCTGTTTCTAATGAAGTTGATCTAATTGAAGATGGTGGAGTGCGCTCTCATGTGACAATTTACAGTTATGGTGAAGATGAAGCAACATATCCAATGATTATTTCTGGCATGGATGATAATGGTCGCCCAATTGGTTTTGGTGCTTTGTCTGGCCTTGCTGCAGATCCTGAAAAGCCCGGAATTTTGTATGCAGTTAATGACAGCTTCTATGTTATGCAACCAACTATTTTTACCATTGATGCAAATCAAGAACCTGCAAAAATCACTGCTGCTACACGTGTGACACGTGGTAGTACTAATGCACAACTTTTAGACCTCGAGGGAATTACATCAGATGGCGAGGGTGGTTTTTGGCTCGCTTCAGAAGGTCGCCTTGATAGAATGATCCCACATGGCCTCTATCATGTAAATGCAGACGGTGAAATTGAAGAACAAGTTCCATTTCCAGCAGAACTCCTTGCAGTTGAAAAGCGTTGGGCTTCTGAAGGAGTAACCTTAGTTGAGGATACCCTTTGGATTGCTATTCAGCGTCAATGGCAAGATGATCCTGAAAATATTGTCAAACTTGTTTCTTATAACCTAGAAACAAAGGAGTGGGGTGCAGTACGTTACCCAACAGATGAAGCAGAAAAAGGTTGGGTAGGCCTTTCTGGAATTACGGCCCATGGGGATCATGTTTATATCATTGAGCGTGATAATCAGATTGGTGAAGCTGCTAAAATTAAAAAGCTTTATAGAGTTGCTATAGCTGACTTAGAACCCAGCAAACTTGGCGAAGAGCTTCCACTAGTTACTAAAGAAAAAGTCCATGATTTTATTCCTGATCTAAAAGCTACAGGTGGTTATGTTGTTGATAAAATTGAAGGCTTTGCCATTGATGTAGCAGGTAACAGTTTTGCAGTTACAGATAATGACGGTGTTGACGATAGCAACGGTGAAACATTATTTTTCAAGGTAGATAATCTAGATGGAATGTAAATTATAAGTTTTGGGGTTTTAAGGAGCGATAAAACACTAACGGGATTCCTATCGTAGAGACGCAAGATCTTGCGTCTCTACATGCGCTAATGCATCTTTGCATGTTTTCAAGCACGGCAACCACAAAACAACTACATAGAAACACCTGTCATCAAGCATGTGTTGTAGGGGTTTAAAATTTTAAACCCCTACGATTGATGCCTATAAGAGACTATTTTTTAATTCGTTCTCTAACTTGGTTTGAATCTGCATCCAGTAGCATAATTGTGTGATTTCCCTGATTTTGCAGTAGGGTGCGCTGCACGCACCATTCCATGCAGGGGTACTATGCCTTGTAGCCTTTGGCATGAGCCAAGCACAAACCCTCTTGCTATCTAATAGCTTCCTAAAATTACTTTGGTAACTTGCTAGAAGATTTATTTATGAGTTAATCGTATAAAACTTGACAAGATTAGACTCATATTTTATACTCTTAATTACTGAAGCCTCTAAGTAGGCTTAAATATGAAATCTAGAAAGGATTTTTAAATGACTTTAATTCGTAGACGCACCCCAAACACAGATGTAGTTAAAGGTAGCCCTTTTGGTGACTTTGACCGTTTCTTTAGTGATGTTATCAGCCCTTTTATTCAAGCTGCTGGTGATACAGTAAATAACTATCCTGCTAACCTTTATGAAACAGACAAGAACTTTGTTTTAGAGCTTGCTGTGCCCGGTTTTAGCAAGGATGATATTGATATCAGCATTGAAGGTCGCCACCTAACAGTTAAAGGTAGTTATGAAAAGGAAAGTGAAAAGAGTGACGAAAGTCGCCAGTACCATGTAAGTAATTTCCAAAAAGGTGAATTTACACGTACTGTCACACTACCTAATCAAGCCGATGCTGAAAACATAAAGGCTAATGTAAAAGATGGTGTTCTAAGCTTGAACATTCCTAAGGTTGAGGCAGCTCGAGCTAGGAAAATAAACGTCAGCTAAGTTTGGAAGAAACCATAGATTTATAGCGAGCTAAAAGCTCGCTATTTTTATGCTGTATTACAAATTTTTTGTAGAGTAAATTTACTACTAGATGTATTTTATGGAGTTAGAATTACTAGCCTCCAAATCTTAATTTTATCAATCTTTCAATACGACGCTGAGCATCTGCTAAAGCTTCACCAATATCACGGTCGTCATTTAGTACGTCTGCTATTGCGTTTTTCATGGTTTCTTCGGCAAAGGCTTTGGCTGCGTGTGTAGTTACCCCATCAACATTACCAATTACTTCTACATAAAGCTTATTTGCTTGCTGCCCACCAAGGAAATCTATAGGTTCCTCAAACTTGGGGTCTTCCCAAGCAGATTTAAGTGATGGAAAAGCTGCAATATTGTTAAAAGCGTCTAGTTGTATTTCCTTCTCAGTAGTTAAGAATTGAATTAATGCCCAAGCTGCTTCTTTATTCTTTGATTGCTCAGGTATGGCATAGAAAGAACCACCCCAAGTCGAGTAAACTTCATTAGGCAAATTAGAAGCACCCCAAAGCCCTGAAGTGTCTGGGGCATTATTCCTTAGGACATCTTGGAACCATGCTCCAGAAAACTGAGTTGCCACTTTGCCACTTTTAAAAGCTTGAAACCATTCATTAGTCCAAGCACCAATCTCAGCATCTAGACCTTCTTCTCTAATAGTTTTAGCAACCTGCAAGGCGTTATGAAAACGTTCAGTAGTGACAAGGACTTCATTATCTGGCCCAAAGTAAATACTATTGCCATCTTCAATGCCACTACGAATCATTACTTGATATACATCAGCAGCGTCTGCTATTAAGAAGACCTCATTATTAGTATCCCTTGTTACTTGACGACCAAATTCAATATAGTCATCCCAACTTTTAATGACATCTTCAATATTTATGTCAAGATTATCAAAAATATCCCTCCGCCAGAACATTGCTCCGGGGCCTAAGTCAACAGGTATAGCTAAAATGCGTTCATCAGTTGTAGTGCTTTGTTGTAAAGCATAATCAGCTAACTGGTCTTTAAACTCTAAAGCATTATAAGGTTCCTCAGCAAGGTTAACTAAACCACCATCGGCAACAAATTTAGCTATGAAACCTACCTCGAGCGCAGCTACATCAGGTGCACCAGAACCAGCAGCTAATGCTGTAATAAGAGCATTGTGGTGATCTGCAAAGGAAAGGACTTTCAAATCTACTTCTATGTTAGGGTGTTTTTCATTAAATTCTGGCAGTATAGCTTCGATATGCTCATTTAGGTTAGGGTAAACACCTATGGAGATTTTAACTTCAGACTCTTGTTCAGTTGATTCCTCTGATGTTTCAGTGCCCTCTGCCTGTTCAGTAGGGCCTGTTGTGGAACCATTGGAGCTATTATTGTTATTTTGACCTTGACTATTTTGCCAAAAATAATAGCCTACTCCTAAACCAACAAGTACAAAAATAGTAATAAGAATAATAGGAAGCTTTTTCATAGTTTTCCTTTCAGTTGTCATCATATTTGTGCACGAACATGTTCACAAATAGTTTTTCCCTGCCCTAGTCCCAATTATAGGCGAGTCTACCTATTCCACTAGCTTTGTTTAAAAATGGCTCTCGTTCCCTTTTGGGTTTTAGTTGGACTTTGTGAACTAAGTTATTCATGACCACCTTATAAATATTATACAACAAAACAACTTGTAAGCCAGACCAAACTAAATCATAATAAGATTTAGATTAAAGAAAATGAGCTGAGGAAGCTTGGTGGTAGTTGGAAAGGCAAAGTTTTTATGGCCGATGACTTTATCGATGCTTGCTTTGTTTAATCCCAGAAGTTACCTGTCATCACTAACAAAGACAATAAATTCAACGTATCCTCAAAATAATTCTGATGCTCTTGCTTTATTGCATCGTAAATGCCGTTCAGCCATTCTTGCTGAGAGGGTAAAGTCATAGCTGCAACACCTAAAGGTGCAACAAATGCTGTAGAAAAATAGTTTCTTTCTGGTAAAGGATTACCATCCAAGGTATATCCCGCACTAATGTTATGGGGATTCCCCTCATGATAACGCTCTGCCCAACTTGAAACTTTCCTGACTATTTTTCTTGAGGCCTTATTTTTGTTTAGCAATGCATCTATGCCAAGTCTGAGTGGAACACGACAAGCATTGTAGGAGTAATTGCCATCATTTTCTCCTTCTAGGAACAAAGTATCTGCTGGCCTTGGAACATGATTTGAATCTGATACTGGCTCAATAAAGTCAGGGAACAGTCCTGCTGTGGGGCTGTATTTCCTTTGTAGAACTCCTGCTGTTTTCCTAGACTTGTTTATAACTTGTTTCCAATTTTTGTTTCGCGTAAATTGAAGAAATGCTTGAAAGTTTGCGAGCATAAAATCGGAGGTGCGGTTTGTGTATTGATTATATTCTGAGCCATCAGCCTCTACCCAATCACCAAGCATAGGAAGTTTGCTGTGAGGACCTATGCTTGATTGGTAAATTGCTTCTATCATAGTTTGTGCTTCACTGGCATAGTTAAATTCTTGGGTACTTCCCCATTGACTGTCTGCTAACAGTAAAGCGTAGGCTATATCAGCACTGCCATCAAAAGCAGAGCTGCCCTGATGTTCTGGGACTCGCCATGCCATTAACCGCTTATCAATATTACTAGGATGTTGTTTTACAAACCGCCATAGTCCATCAAATATTGCTTTGGCATCGGGGTCATGACCAGCCATCATAACCACAATGATCATTCCAAAACCTTGTCCCTCTGATACAGTTAGATCGTAATTGTCACTCCCTGTTTTTCCAAAAGCGATACGCAGTAATGCATTACCCTCCTCATCTTGCTCAGCAGGTACAAGATATTCACCTTTCCAATGGTCATAGAACATCCTGACATCATTATCCATCTGTTCACGAGTATATTGGTTAGGCAATATTGTGTTTCTGCCATAGTTTAAGTTCTGAGGGAAAGGATAGTTTGGACCTTCTGATGCCAAGACCACTTGTTCATGATTTTTTAGCTTTGATATTTGTAAGTAGCCAAAAAGCAGCAAGGTAAATGCCAGTAGGGTGAAGACAATACTTCCTATAATTTGTTTTTTCTTTTGAAACATAAATGATTGGCTTGTTACTTGATAGTTATCTCAAAATTGCGTAGCCAAGTGGTGCCCTCACCACTATCTATTTCATTACCTAGCTCAACGGTGGCTAAATAGCGATTTTTGTTAATATAGCCCCGCCTTACTAAATAATCTAAAAAAGGTTTTAAATCCAAAGTACCTTTAGGTTGTCCTACTTCACTAACAAAGGCTGTGTATTTTATATTATTCTCTGAACTTAAGTACCGAAGGTAAGATTGTCCACCTATAAATGCTTTACTTATGAGTGCTCCTCTGGGGGTAATGCCATAGCTTTCTAGCCAGATTGTAACTTCATGAGCAATGCCATTAGGACTAGGTGTATCACTGTCTGTTAACCATAAATCGAGCATTAGATTATAATTGCCCGTAGCCTCTGTATCTACTTCGTAGGCTACTGTTAGATTTTTAAGATTAGCTATTTTAACAGGTAAATTAGGAGTAGAAGAACTCAGACTCCAAGGTTTGTAGCCGTAAATTACTTCAGGGTAAGCTTTAATTCTTGCCTCTTCTTCTTCAGGCCACTGCCATTGCCAACCGTGCTCGAGTTCCCCTTCCTCACCACTTGTCAGCAAACACTGTTTACTTTCAACGATATCCTCTTTGCCCCAAACATTGTTTGAGAAGATATATTCGCCATCAGTTATCCCTGCCCAGTCTTCACATATGCTCTGAACTTCGGATTCACCATAGCAAATAGCTGTAAATAATAATAAAATTCCTACAAAAGTCCTAAAACTATTAATTTCAAATGTCACAATCTCTCCAAACTAATTTAATTCATGTTCAATATTACAGCGAAATCTCATTAGAGTCTATGCACAATAAAGTTTGTGGTCCAAGATTTTTATCCCCTAGGTAAAGGTTGTTGCTGTCCCAACAGGTGTTAAATTTTTATATCAAACTCTTGGTAAATGGACTTCCTGCAACACAGGAGATAAAATTTCTGAATAAAGCAATTGTAGCCACATTAAGTTTTTGGGGGCTATTAATCACCTTGCACCTAAAGTTTTACCTGTAACACGTTTTAGGCATTGCCAAGGAAATTCCAGAAAACGAACAAGGAACATTAGTGCGACTAGAACAGAAGGGGTATAGACCTTTTGTCGCTCGAGCATCTGCCTATCAAAGTACTCATCTACATAGTGGGTAGTACTCGCAGGGACGAGCATGATTTTTAACCACGTTGTAAGGGACCGAATATTTGCTAGTGATGGCATAACGCCCATCTCTTTTGCTAAAACATCACAATAAGGGAATTGTTCTACAGGATAGACGTTGTTTGTGTCAATCGAGCTGTACTCCTTGCACAGTGAATGCCAAGCTTCATCTTGTTTTGCTTGTAAATCAGTTGGAAGGCTATATTTTCCAGAGAGCACACCAATGGCATACCGTGCTTGCATTTCACTGATTGATGGGATGTTGCCGATAATGGGTCGAGCAAAGCCAATAAGAAACAGCTTGTTCTTGCCAACATGAACACAGCCTTGGTAGAAATCTTTTAAGTGGATTGTGCCACAGGATAAATCTGATAATTGGGAGTGATAACCAGTAGATGGCACCAACACATCGGGTGAAATACGGTGCGTCGTTGACTTATCAAAGTTGAAATACTCATCCCACTGTTTATCTGTTGGCGGGCCTATGATTGCCAGACGTTTCTTTGCTACAGCATCTAGAAAATCATCACTTTTGTTGTGGAAGACGTTGAAAAGCCCGCCTTTGGCTCGAGCTTTGAGTTTAAGATCCCATTCTCTTCTCAGTGTCTGCATCTGATCGTCAGGATCATGATTGGCATGCTGATGTGGAAATAATTTGGCTAGGAGCTGATTAAAGCGGATTCGAAAGGTCACAAAGTGTTCTCCTACCCAATTACGCATTTTCTTATTAAAAGAAAGCAAAAGTCTATTGCGTAAAAAGTCTGAAGGCACGCCTCGTATAGGGTGGTAGCGTGGGCTGACTCGAACTCCAGAACGCAGGGAAAGAAAAACCATATTGTTGTGCTCTGGTTTTGCTAGGTGATTGGCAATATCGGTGGCGGACTCGCCTCCGCCGACCACAACAATTGTTGCATTACGGATTGTTTCAGGGTTTTCCGCAATGGGAATATGGGTAGACTCTAGAGGGATTTTTTTATTCACAAGCCCTGTGCATAGAAACACGGCATCGAACGCCTGCCTGTTTTCTTCCCCATTTTCTAAGAGCAGGAGGTTCCATTTATCTTCAATTTGCTCGAGTCGTTGCAATGTGATACCAAAGCGAATGTGCTCCTTGAGTTCGAAGTGTTCTGCAAATGCTTCCAAATAATTACCAAATTCAGAGCCACGATAAAATTCTTCAAAGTCCTGTTCAGATGTTACATCTGGCTGCCACTTGCGGAAACAGGAAAACTGAGTGGTGTATTTGGTCGAGGTGGAAACAAAATCTGCTCGCTGATCACCCCAACAGCCACGAACAGAGTGGCTTTTCTCAAAACAGACTACATCCGAAGCAGGATAGGTGTCGAGTAGGTATTTTAATGTAACCAATCCACTACTACCGGCCCCTACAACAGCAATATTCATCCAATCACCGTAAGGCTTATGATGACGTAGTTGAATTGACCTGACTCAGGTACAAAGAGCAACATGCGGTCACCTGCTTTTACTGCTTGGGTTTTTAAGTATTCATCTAGCATTATATAAATACTGGCTGCACCTGTATTACCTGCTGTCCGGAGGTTTGTCCAATAGGGCACACTTTGCTTTGATGAAAGTTTAGCAATAGTGTTCTTAACAGAAGGCTCAAAGTAATACGAGGACATATGAGGTAAAACCACAGTGTAATTATCAAGCATTTCTCCATTCTTACTAAGCGCATCTTTAAGTACCCGCTTTGATAGCGGTACCATATACTTTGACAGGATGTTGACATCTTGGCGCAACACGAGCGGTGGTTTGCTTGGCAGTTGCATGCAGAGTGGTGCTTCATTGGCAAACGAACGCGAATAGGTCCAATCCACTTTTAATGAAAGACTTTGTTGGCTTGGTTGTTGCTCGAGTAGGAAAGCCCCTGCCCCATCTGATAACATAAAACGGAGGAAAGTTGACATAAACCACTTGGATTTTCTGACATTCTTAAAGATGGTAGGGAGGTCATAAGTGGGTCGAAAGGCTTTTGATTTAAGGCCTACAGAAGGTTGCTCAACCCCAACGCAGATTGCTATGTTAGCATCCCCAGATTTTACGGCACGGCTGGCATTGACAAAGGCTTGCGCTCCTGAAGAGCAAATACCTGAATTAGAATTGATCTCGAGTGAATGAGCCACAATATCTTGTTTGCTCAATTCGTCATGTAAAAGCGAAGAAAGCCCCGGTGCAAGGAGTGGTGTGTGGGTTGAGCCAGCAGATAGATAGTTGACAGCAAGTGTATTTTGAGTGTGCGGTAAGCAATCTTTGACCGCCTCAGCTGCAAGCTCGTAGGTAGAGTGCGTTGCATTCTGGTTTTTGTCGAGAGCATAATGCCTACTGCGGATGCCATTGAAGGCAAGGATCTTCCGTTTAATTTGTGATTCCCCTATTAGCTTTCCCAAATACTGAGCAATACTTTTATTGTCAATAGGATCACCGGGCAGGTACGAGCCCGTGCTTGTGATATAACAATCGGTCATCTTAACCTCGTTTATAGTAGTTTGTTACGATGCCTCTGGATTTTTTCGCAATAATTTGTAAGCGAACTCGTCAAAGGCAATATGGTGATACAGGTATTGATTTGGGTCAGATAAGAATGGACTGTTGTTGTAGTGGCTGCGGTTGCTGCTTGACTGTAAATAAAAATCAAGATCAATCATTGCCTGCTTATCCTCAGCACAAACATTTTTTAAGCACCATAGCAGCAAGGAGTCAGAATCGAAGGAATTGAGTGCACGAACTAGAGTGTGGATGTCACCAAATAGGGTAATGGTGACAACAATAAAGATGACCACGTTAGTGCATCCAAAGATCTGCAAGGAATGCTTGCGATTCTGTTCCAACACCTTATTCCCAAATTGCTCAATGTCCTCAGGTCGGCTACTGCGGTAGAATTCGATGTTCTCCAAAAAAGCATCTTTGTCAAAACGCTCCATAACTTCGTAGGAGAGATCGTCATGACAGATAGTAAGACCGTGTGCAACAACATCTTGAATTGAATTGACACTAAAATCTCCATCAATACCTTTAAGTTTCTCACCTGTTCCATCTCTTCGCTCAGGGGTTCCTGAAAGTATGTAGCGATAGAGTAGTGGCTCGATTTGTACATGGCGAATAAGTAAGTTGAGTGCGTCGTGAGCAGCAAAATACTTTATACCAAAGGCTATAACACCATCAATGAGTTTTTTTTCAAAACCCCAAACCTTGCGGTGAAACAGAAATTTTAGAGGGACTAAGACAATGCGAAGAAAGAAGTACAGAACAATAAGTACTGGTCGAAGAAAAATGTAGTCTAAGCGTGTTTTCTCGCGGGTAAAGATTTCATTGACGTAGTCAGTGATGTAAGGAAAGTGTTGCAAGCACATCATCCTTTCGCAATGCTTTTAGACAGGCAGCAAGTCCGAGCCTATCATCTTTTTTTTCGGATGCTTGGCATTTGTAAGTTGCCAGTAACCCAATCAATTTAGGTGGTACTTGGTAGAAGAATAGGTACATACTTTCTAAAGCCCACAATACCACATTTTCTGCCAATTTAGACAATATTTGGGTGATGATTAATCCCCAAAAATACTCCTTATTAGTTTAGCCATTCATCAGTTGAAAAGTTTAGCAGAAATCTCGAGTATTTACATCACCCGATATTCCGACCCCCTCCCTAGAAAATTTAGAATAAAATTATTATTGTGGGATGGAAAAAAAGTATGAAACAAAAACAATAGAACATTTAGGTTTAGTAGCAGGAATGATAGATGAGTTAAAAATAGTTGAGATAATAGATCAAGAGATTAAGCAAGACTTTGAACAACGTCAGGTAACAATAGGTCAAGCAGTGAAGGCAATGATATTAAATGGATTAGGTTTTGCCAATAGAAGATTGTATCTAGCAACACATTTTTTTGAGAACAAGCCTACAGAAGAACTTATAGGGAAGGGAATTAGAGCGAATAAACTCAATGAGGACACCTTAGGCAAAGCTCTAGAGAAGTTATATAGATATGGAGTGACAGAGCTGTATAGTTTGATATCAGGTCAAGCAGTCAAGCACTTAGGGCTTAACCCCAAAATAGGACATGAGGACACAACTAGCTTCCATACAGATGGGGATTACAACAGTAAGAGTGAAATAGACACAGATACACAAGTAGTGAAGATTACCAAGGGTTACAGTCGAGATAACAGACCAGAATTAAATCAAATAGGTTTAGAGTTGATAATTGAGCATGAAGCAAATTTACCACTAGCCATGTTGCCACTAAGTGGAAATGCCAATGATAAGATAGTGCTAAAAGAGACTATAAGCAGACATATAAAGCAATTAGAAGCAGTTGGCATAAGTATATTGGTGAAAGACAGTGCAGGATACACTAAGGATAGTCTGGAAGCACATCAAGAAGCAGGTTTGAAATGGATAATGCGAGTACCAGCAATATTGAAGGAGGCAAGGGAGCGAATAGCAGAAGTAGACCTAAGCAAGATGAAACCATTGGTGAAGGGATATAAATATAGTAGTGTAGTAAGTGAGTATGGAGGTGTAGAACAAAGATGGCTGATAATATATTCGGAAGTGTCAAAGAAAAGTAGGGACAAGAGGGCAGAGAGGGAATTGCTGAAGATAAGTCAGGAAGAAGAGAAGGCATTTAAGAAGCTAGGCAAACAAAGTTTTCATTGCGAGGCAGATGCAAAAGTAGCAATGGAAGACTTCAAGAATAGCTTGAAAGTGTTGGAAATGCACAATGGCAAGGTAATAAAGAAAGAGCACTATGCAAAAGCAGGTCGTCCAGCAAAAGATTCCAAACCAACAGGATACACATATCAGATAAGTGGAGCAATAGTTGCTGATATAGGCAAAGGTAATAAAGCAAAAAAGGGAGAGGCAGTATTTATCATAGCAACGAATGAACTGGATAGTGAGGTGTTGAGTGATGTGGAGGTATTAAGTACCTATAAAGGACAGGTGAAGGTTGAAAAAGGATTTAGATTTCTCAAGGATCCAATGTTTTTAGCCTCGACATTGTACCTTAAGAAAGAGGAAAGGATAATGGCCTTACTGATGGTGATGACTTGCTGTTTATTAGTTTACTCAGCTTTGGAACATCGAATCAGATTAGTCCTTTCTAGGCATAATCAAAGTTTGCCTAATCAGAAAGGTAAACCCACCTATAGACCTACTGCCAAATGGGTATTTGAGCTTTTTATAGATGTACACCTTTTGTTTATCGTTACTGATGAAGTTGAGGTATTAACTATGAATCTTAAAAGTGAATTAAAATCACTTCTAGCCTTGCTTGGCCCTAGTTATTTTCAAATTTATTTCAAAAATTGTTAAAAGGGGGGTCCGAATGTCGGATCACCGTTGAAACCCTGTGAAATGTGGTGAATTATGATGAGATGTTAAATTATAAAGAAGTCGGTAATAAAAATAACCCTACTAATCTAGCGATATTCCTGCATGGTGTGGGAAGCAATAGTAGCGACTTGATATCGCTAGCACCCGAATTTATGGATGCATTGCCCAACACATGGTTTATCTCTGTAGATGCTCCAGAAAAATATGACATGATTCCGTTTGGAATGGAGGGTTTCTATACTGATAGTTACCAATGGTTTAGCCTTAAGGGTATAGATTTAGGGAGTGACTTTTTCTCTAGAGATGCTGCAAAGATGCTTGCAGGACTCAATAGAGCCTCTGATATTCTAAAGGAATTTATTGATGATGTATTGCTTAAAAGTGGTTTATCGCATGAAAATCTGATATTGATAGGCTTTTCGCAGGGGACGATGGTCGCATTACATTCTACATTGGCCAGAGAGTTAAAGTGTAGAACAGTTATAGGCTATAGTGGCACACTAGTCGCTGACGAGCTGCATAAAACTAACACCAAATTTTGCTTAATACATGGCCAAAATGATGAAGTGGTTCCAGCGAAAGCTACCAAATTGGCTGCAGAGAAAATTAGGGAAAAAGGAATAGTGGTAGAGTCTCATATTTTGCCTAACCTTGCTCATTCAATAGACTATAATGGTATAGAACTTGCAAGAAAGTTTTTAAAATAAGATGGTTTCGTGGGGTAAATCCCCTAAATCCCCCTTGTTAAGGGAGACTTGCTGTTATTTGACTTGTCAAGGTAAGCGTTAGAACTAGTTAAAATTGGGATGCACTTTAGACTGCTAGTGTGTTTGCGGTTTGTGTAAACTGTGTGCTAGCATAGAGTGAGACACTCAATATGGTTTATGGAGAAGATTTTGAGTGGGTTTAACAAGGTTTCTTAAAGTATGAATTATTATAGTTGTTCAGGATTTGATTTTGGGTACTGCAAGTAGATGTATTAAGGCTTCATAAAGGGTTACAACAATATGAGTAAAAAGGTTGATATCTTTATAAGTTATGCTCGAGAGGATCAGGAGCAAATCCAACCACTTGTCCGTTTTCTTGAAAGTAAGGGCTGGTCTGTGTTTTGGGATCAATATATACGAACCGGTAATGATTGGCGCAAAGAAATTAATGCAGCTCTTGACAATGCTGACTGCGTGATTGTAGCTTGGTCATGTAACTCGATAGAATCAAATTGGGTTAATCAAGAAGCAGAAGAAGGCAAAGGGCGTGGCGTTTTGATCCCAATTTTGTTAGATTCAGCCAAACCTCCTCTTGGATTTCGCAATATCCAAACTACTAGCTTGCCAAGCTTGCAACCAGAGCATTATGAACAACTGGTTCCTGACATAGAAGCCATATTAAGTGAAACAGCAACTGATAGGATGACCGGCGATATAAGTTGATTATTTGAGAATCAATTATCATATGGGTAATGAACCCATATAGTGAGCAAGTTGAAAAACATATGCAAAGGTATTATGAATCTTTATCTGAAAAAGATAGACGACGCTATGCTGCTGTAGAAGCGGAGAAGCTAGGTCATGGTGGAATAACATATGTCAGTCAGTTGCTAAAGTGTAGCCCTAATACCATAAAAATAGGATTAGCAGAGCTTGACGATGAGCAAATCTTGTCCCAAACTAGAATTCGCCAAGAAGGTGGAGGACGTAAGTCTGTCATTGAAAATAACCAAGAGCTTGAGTTAGCTTTCTTGCAAATTATTGATCAATATACTGCTGGCTCACCCATGGATCAAAAGATCAAATGGACCTATTTAAACCAGCGTGAATTAACTCAGTTTCTAAAAGAGCAAGGCTTTCAGATAAGTGAAAAACTGGTGGTTCAACTGCTTGAAAAACACAAATTTCGTAAACGTAAGGCAAAGAAAGTGATGAGTGCTAAGGAGTGCATAGATCGTGATGATCAATTCAAGAATATTGCTAAATTAAAAGAAGATTATCAAACTGCTAGACAACCAGTTATTAGCATGGACAGTAAAAAAAAGAGCCTATAGGTGCTTTGTATAGAAACGGTAAAGTGTATAGCCAACAAGCAATAAAAGTTTATGATCATGATTTCTACTCTTTGGCTGAGGCAATAGCTATTCCTCATGGCATTTATGATTTAAGGTATAATCTTGGCTACATAACCATTAATACCAGTCATGACACCAGCGAGTTTGCTTGTGACTGTGTTCGTTTATGGTGGCAAAATCACGCAATTAAACTCTATGCTCACAGCAAAAAATTGCTAATATTGTGTGACTGTGGAGGTAGCAATAATTCTCGACACTACATATTCAAAGAAGCACTACAAAATCTTGCCAATGACCTTGGTTTATCCATACGTATAGCACATTATCCACCCTATAGTTCCAAGTATAATCCTATAGAACATCGTTTATTCCCTCATGTAACTCGTGCTTGCCAAGGAGTTATACTAGATTCCGTGGAAATCCTCAAGATGCTTATATCTAGAACAGAAACTAAAACAGGACTTAAGGTTTTTGTAAATGTCATAGATAAGCACTATAAGAAAGGGCAAAAAGCTGATGAAAATTTCAAACAGGCAATGCCCATTGTTTTTGATGATTTTTTACCATCTTGGAATTACACTGCTGTTCCCCAATAATTTTGAAATGCTCAAGTTATTTCGCCGACGATCCTAAGGGGCTAGAAAAAGAAGAAGCAAAAAAACAATCAGAAAAACTTACGGAATTTTTTGAGGAAGGCAAAGCTCATTTTGATAAAGGTTGTTATGAAGAGGCTTTAGACTACTTTTATAAAGTTTGTGGGATTGCTGGTAACTATCAGGGAGAAGTTTTTGAGTTTATTGCTCGAGCTGAAGAATTATTAAAAAAAGAAGAAACACCCTCTATGGAGGAATACAAGGACCATTTTAAAGAAGTTGTTGGATCACTATTAGATGGTAAAGTAGTTTTTTTTCTTGGTTTAGGTATAAACTCTGAGCAACGCCCGCCTAATGCTAAGTGGCAGTCTAAACATAAATACTTATACTCACCTAGCTATCAAGAGTTAGCAACTTACCTTGCTGGTAAAGATATTGAGAGTAATATTAATCTAGCAAGGGCAGCACAAGAATTCCTTGCTAATAGAAAACATAAACCTAATACTCTTCATAACCAGTTAGACAAAATTTATAAGCAAAGCTATAGTTCTAGGCCGATACACCATTTATTGGTTAATTTATCAAAGCAACTAGATGAAAAAGCCTTTGAACCGAAGCACCCCATTATTTTTACTACTAACTATGATTGTGTGCTTGAACAAGCCTTTGTAGGAGCTAAGAAAAGTTTTGATCTTCTCTATACTTTACCTCTAAAAGAACATGGAGGTAAATTTGCTCATGTTTGTTTTGATAGCAAAGAAGGTTGGTCAGATACAAATATAATAGACAAGCCCAATAAATACCTCCTAAAGCCTTATGAGAAACCCCTTATTATAAAAGTTAATGGCATGACCAATCATCATATAATTACTGAGGAGGGAAAAGAGGAAAGTAGCTACATTATTACTGAAGATTACCACTTGGATAATTTGGCTTATGGTGGCATTGCCGAACAAATTCCTTCACCAGTACTAGCTGAGTTAAAACAAAACGGTTTTTTATCTTTGGGTATGGATTTAAGAAATTGGAGTGTTCGTAATATTTTTCGCCGTATTTGGGGAGATCAAGTTGATTATTCATCTTGGGTTATTCAAGCAGACATTGAAGCAGAAGAAGAAAAATTTTGGAATCCCTATGATGTAGACATCATTAACCTAAAGCTTAATAGGTACATTGCTAGTTTAATTGAAGAAATAAATAAGTTGCCTAAAGCGGATGCAGTATGACCCAAAACAACTCCTCTGAAAAACCAAAGGTAATGCCTTATAAGGGATTAGTTCCTTACGAAGAAGAAGATGCTCAGTTTTTCTTTGGCCGAGATGATGACATTGACATAATCATTGCCAATTTAATAGCTTATAAACTCACTATACTCTATGTAGCATTTTTCTTTTTGACCTGATACAAATACAGTAAATGCTCTTATGAAACGGGATTTTCGATCTCTCATAAAATCATATTAAAGTCTTACAAACAGTAAAAATGTTTCTTACTGGTGATTTATCTAAAATGAAAACATACTTTTGCATTTATAAGAAATTAAAGTTGTGAATATTTGAATAAATATTTATTGTAACATCCTTCCATAGGTGGGTGATTTGAATAACCACAGTGCCTGAACCAAGCTTGAGCATCATTGGCATTAACTGTTTCCAGAGCTTTCTTAACTGAAGAATTAAACTTCTTTTTGTCCCAAGCCTCTAATGTACGTAGATGGGACTTTACCTTTGACCAACAATGCTCTATAGGATTGAACTCAGGGCTATATGGTGGCAAGTAGATCAGTTTAGCGCCTCTGCCTTCTATTAACTCACGTACCTTTTTTACAATATGTGCTGGTGAATTATCCATCAAAACTATTTGCCCTACTTTCAATACTGGACATAATACTTCTTCTAGAAATACTGTAAACACTTTTCCTGTTATACCTCCATCCACACAGAAATTAGCAATTACCCCCTCTAGAGTAATTGCTCCTATCAAATTTGCAAACTTATGCTTCTTGCTTGGTACAGAACTATATGCCCTTTCCCCTCTCTTTGAGCGAGCATAAATTCTAGTCATGTTTAGATACAGACCTGTTTCATCAATAAATACAAGCCTATTTGCTTTAATTGCTTTCTGCAAACGTAAAAATGCTTTGCGTTTGACTACAATGTCTTCTCGATCTTGCTCTTTGGCACGTAAAGTCTTTTTTTATAGGTCAGACCAATCTTTTTGATTGCCCTCCACATACTAGCAGTGCTAACTTTGGTTTTAGTCTTTTTTTCAAAGGCTGTACAGAATTCAATTAAAGTCATGTCTGCTTTGTTTTGTAGCAAAGTTTTTACTAGTAACAATTGCTTAGCGGCTACAGCAGGTTTACGACCAGCAACATACTCTTTAGGGAGCAAATTACCCTGTTGTTGGTAAAGCTTAAGGTACTGATGAACAGTGGTTGGGCTAACCAAAAAACGTTGTGCTATTTCACGTATAGAACCTTCGCCATCTAGGTAAGATTGAACAATGCGTTGTCGCAAATCCAAGGAATAACTTGCCATAAGGAAAAAGGATAACTCAGATTAGCTTATCGGGACAATAAGAAGTAATTCTGTAGATTTATTGATTAAGACGATTAAAAAAGAGGAATATTTTCAGAAGGGGGATTTTTATTAGAAAAAATTCTAATGTAGCGTCAATGCTAAACGATGTTTTTAGTTATTACCAGCACAACATAAACCAAGGGTAGGTTTTACGGAAAGCTGCTCCCCACGATAAATCCAAGGACATTCTTATAGGCATAAAAATGAGAATATTTGCGTTTTAGGAAATTCAATGAAAACACCAACAAACCCCTTATAGAACAATTATAAGGGTGGTTTCAGTATAGGAGAGAATTACTCAAATTTTTTCTAAAATTGTTCAAATCAGGGGTTTTGCCGATACTTGTACCAGATCAAATAGAAAAACGCTATGGTCCTAGTGGTGTAGGTAAAAGTTCTGTACTCCAAGCTGGTGTATTGAACAAAATCCAAGAGCGAGAAAAGAAAGCTGCTAGAACTAAATTTTTCCCAATTGTGTTTAGTACTTGGCATGGAGAACCCATAAAGGCTTTAAAAAGCTCCATATTAGAAGCTGTAAGTTCTTCTATTTCTTTAGACTCCTCGCTGCAAGAGCTTCCCCTAGATGACTTTATAAGAGAGTGCACAGAGAAGGATAAAATACAACTGCTTGTTATCCTTGACCAGTTCGAGGAATACTTTCTTTATAACCTCATTGAAAAAGAAAAAAAGGCAGAAGATAGTTTTTTTAACCAATTTCCAAAAGCAGTAAATGACTCTAAGCTTAGGGCTAATTTTCTTATAGCCCTACGGGAAGATGGTCTTGCCAAGCTTGATCGCTTTAAAGGAAATATACGTATTCTGCTAGATAACTACTTGCGTTTAGAACACTTAAATGAAGCTGCTGCTAAAGAAGCGATTGAAAAACCTCTTGAGCAGTACAGCAAATTGTACAGCGAAGACTTTTCTATAGAGAAACCTCTAGTCAAAAGAATTATAGCAGAAGTTGAAAGCACTCGTATAAGGGAAATGGAAGGAGAAGGCAAGGGCAAGATTACAGAAAGTAGCGAACCTGACCCCTCTAAAGAAAAAGAGATTGAAACACCTTATCTACAACTAGTGATGACTCGCTTGTGGAATGAAGAGGTTAATAAATCACATATAATAAGGCTAAAAACTTTTGAAGATTTAGGTGGTGCTGAAGCTATAGCTAAATCCCACCTTGACCGTGTTATGAGGGGATTTTCTAAAAAAGAAGCTGCTATGTGCGCTAAGATATTTTACCATTTAGTAACCCCTTCTGGTACAAAAATTGCTCATAGACCAGTGGATCTTGCTGAGTATTTAAATTTGAAAGGCACGCTTGAGGAAAAAGAAGCAAAAATTAAGCCTGTTTTGGCTAAGTTGTCCAGTAATGTGCGTATTTTACGGTCAACAGTAGGGGAAAGGTACGAAATTTTTCATGATGCACTTGCCAAGGCTATTTTGTCTTGGCAAAAAAAGTATGAAGAAAGTCGTAGGTTGGGTCGCAAAATGTTGTGGGGTGGTGGAATTGTTTTGGTTGTTTTTGCTGCTATTTTTATAGCTACTTTTATGCTTACTCAAAACCGTCTTATAAAACGTGCTCAAGAGGCTGAGAAGGATGCTTTGGTTAGTCAGTTAATTGTACAATCGGTGCTAGAAATACAAAATATTGACTCTGCAAATGGTTATGCTGATGTTGCAGCTTTACTTGCTTCACAGGCTTACAAAGTAAAGAAAGATTCTGAAAGCGCTGGCGGTGTGCTTCGCACACTTCAAAACCTCCCTCATCTTAATGCAACTTGGCAAGGTCATAGTGATGATGTTTTGAGCGTAGCCTTTTCTCCAGACGGCACACAGGTGGTTTTTGGCAGTAGTGACAATACAGTGCGGTTGTGGGATGCAAAAACTGGCGAGGCAATTGGTGAAGCTTGGCAAGGACATAGTGATGATGTTTTGAGCGTAGCCTTTTCTCCAGATGGCACACAGGTGGTTTCTGGCAGTAGTGACAATACAGTGCGGTTGTGGGACGCAAAAACTGGCGAGCCAATAGGAGAAGCTTGGCAAGGACATAGTTCTGCTGTTTGGAGCGTAGCCTTTTCTCCAGACGGCACACAGGTGGTTTCTGGCAGTAGTGACAATACAGTGCGGTTGTGGGATGCAAAAACTGGCGAGGCAATAGGAGAAGCTTGGCAAGGACATAGTGATGATGTTAGGAGCGTAGCCTTTTCTCCAGATGGCACACAGGTGGTTTCTGGCAGTAGGGACAATACAGTGCGGTTGTGGGACGCAAAAACTGGCGAGCCAATAGGAGAAGCTTGGCAAGGACATAGTTCTGCTGTTTGGAGCGTAGCCTTTTCTCCTGACGGCACACAGGTGGTTTCTGGCAGTAGTGACAATACAGTGCGGTTGTGGGACGCAAAAACTGGCGAGGCAATAGGAGAAGCTTGGCAAGGACATAGTGATGGTGTTGAGAGCGTAGCCTTTTCTCCAGACGGCACACAGGTGGTTTCTGGCAGTAGTGACAATACAGTGCGGTTGTGGGATGCAAAAACTGGCGAGGCAATAGGAGAAGCTTGGCAAGGACATAGTGATGGTGTTGAGAGCGTAGCCTTTTCTCCAGACGGCACACAGGTGGTTTCTGGCAGTAGTGACAATACAGTGCGGTTGTGGGATGCAAAAACTGGCCAAACTATAGGAGAAGCTTGGCAAGATCATAGTTCTACTGTTAGGAGCGTAGCCTTTTCTCCAGACGGCACACAGGTGGTTTCTGGCAGTAGTGACAATACAGTGCGGTTGTGGGATGCAAAAACTGGCGAGGCAATAGGAGAAGCTTGGCAAGGACATAGTGATGGTGTTGAGAGCGTAGCCTTTTCTCCAGACGGCACACAGGTGGTTTCTGGCAGTAGTGACAATACAGTGCGGTTGTGGGATGCAAAAACTGGCCAAACTATAGGAGAAGCTTGGCAAGATCATAGTTCTACTGTTAGGAGCGTAGCCTTTTCTCCAGACGGCACACAGGTGGTTTCTGGCAGTAGTGACAATACAGTGCGGTTGTGGGATGCAAAAACTGGCGAGGCAATAGGAGAAGCTTGGCAAGGACATAGTGATGGTGTTTTGAGCGTAGCCTTTTCTCCAGACGGCACACAGGTGGTTTCTGGCAGTAGTGACAATACAGTGCGGTTGTGGGATGCAAAAACTGGCGAGGCAATAGGAGAAGCTTGGCAAGGACATAGTGATGGTGTTTTGAGCGTAGCCTTTTCTCCAGACGGCACACAGGTGGTTTTTGGCAGTAGTGACAATACAGTGCGGTTGTGGGATGCAAAAACTGGCGAGGCAATTGGTGAAGCTTGGCAAGGACATAGTGATGATGTTTTGAGCGTAGCCTTTTCTCCAGATGGCACACAGGTGGTTTCTGGCAGTAGTGACAATACAGTGCGGTTGTGGGACGCAAAAACTGGCGAGCCAATAGGAGAAGCTTGGCAAGGACATAGTTCTGCTGTTTGGAGCGTAGCCTTTTCTCCAGACGGCACACAGGTGGTTTCTGGCAGTAGTGACAATACAGTGCGGTTGTGGGATGCAAAAACTGGCGAGGCAATAGGAGAAGCTTGGCAAGGACATAGTGATGATGTTAGGAGCGTAGCCTTTTCTCCAGACGGCACACAGGTGGTTTCTGGCAGTAGTGACAATACAGTGCGGTTGTGGGATGCAAAAACTGGCGAGGCAATAGGAGAAGCTTGGCAAGGACATAGTGATGATGTTTTGAGCGTAGCCTTTTCTCCTGACGGTTCTAGGGTGGTATCAGTTGCTGGTAGTAGTTTCTTTAGCCCCTCTAGTTCAGACACAACCTTAAGGCTATGGGATGTGGAAACAAGTACTCCTATTGGTGAGAGATGGCAAAGACACACTGCTAGTGTGGCATCGGTAGCTTTTTCACCAGATGGCAAGAAAGTAGTAACAGGTAGTACAGATGACCCCAACAACAGTTGGGACAACATGATTCTTCTTTGGGATGTAGATGAAAACTCTTGGTTAGAAAGGCTTTGCCGTATTGCTGGTCGTAACTTCACCCAAAAAGAATGGGAAAAGTATCTAGGTGACAGACCCTACGAAAAAACCTGCCCCCAATACCCTGCTGGCCCCTAACCCACTCACACATATATGTCATTCTGAGCCCTTACCTTTAAGAGGGCAAACAAGGACCAACTTCACCTCGCAACGCACAACGAAGAATCTCCACCACCTCGAAAGCTAGCCAAGAGCAACACAAAACCTTACCATGTCACGAGATGCTTTGCGAAATTCAATTTCACTCAGCATGACATCATAGACGCAAATAGCCCCCTAAATCTTAACTAACACATGTCATTCTGAGCCCTTACCTTTACGAGGGCAAACAAGGGCCAGCTTCACTTCGCAACGCACAACGAAGAATCTCCACCACCTCGAAAAGCATCCATAAGTAACACAAAACCTTACCACGTCACGAGATGCTTCGCGAAATTCAATTTCACTCAGCATGACATATGAGGTAACACAACACCTAACCACTCCGCAAAATGCTTTGTTCCACTCAACATGACATCTTATCTTGAAGTTACACTGAACCCTACCCCATAATTCCAAACCCCTAACCACCAATGTCATTCTGAGCCCTTACCTTTACGAGGGCAAGCAGGGGCCAACTTCGCTACGCAACGCACAACGAAGAATCTCCACCACCCCGAAAAGCACCCAAAACACTTCATTACGCCGTGAGAAGCTTCGCTACATTAAATTCCGCTCAGCATGACATATGAGGCAATGCAACACTTAAGCTCACCATCAGATAAAATAATTTCCCAAAGTGAAGCACTACTACGTCTACATAATGAGCAGCAAAACAAAAGTCCTTTACATAGGCATAACCAACAACTTAGAAAAGCGTGTATGGCAACACAAAGAAGACAAAGGATCAGCATTCACAAAAAAGTATAGAGTAAAGCGCTTGGTGTATTTTGAAGAAACAACAGATGTAAAATCAGCCATAATCCGTGAGAAACAAATAAAAGGTTGGTTACGCAGAAAGAAGGTAGAACTCATAGAGGCAAAAAATCCGACATGGCAAGACCTAAGTACAGATTGGTATTATCAAAGCTAATGTCACCCCAAATCCCTAACCAAACATGTCGCCCTGAAAACTTATGAAGGTAGAATACGCAAAGGATTCCCACCACCATGAAATGTACCCAGAAGTAACACACAACCTCACCACACCGTGAGATGTTTCCCTACGCTCAACATGACATCTTATCTTGAAATTACTTTGAATCCTACCCTATAATTCCATACCCCTAACCACCCATGTCATTCTGAGCCCTTACCTCTACGAGGGCAAACAAGGGTCAACTTCGCTTCGCAACGTAAAACGAAGAATCTCCACCACCCCGAAAAGCATCCATAAGTAACACACAATCTAGCCATGTCATGAGATGCTTCGCTACATTAAATTCCGCTCAGCATGACATATGAGGTAACACAACACTTCATTACGTTGTGAGATGATTGTAAGACATGCCGATATCTGCACTTCACTTTTCCCGCAAAGGCACCTTCAACAAAGGCGTATAATGTGCTCCCCGTGGCAAAAGCTCACTCTTAAACAAATAAACCTCAGACGCTTGCCAAGTAATACTAGGTACACTTACAGTCTTCAAGAACGCTATTAACTCCCTAGAATTTGCAGTCCTTTTTAACCGCGCTAACGTAATGTGAGGCTTAAAATGCTTGTCGTTACTCCAAAGAACTTTTTTATGCAGTTTTGCTAGTGCCTTTAAGTCCCCTGAAAGCCCTATCCATAAAATATGTGGGGGCTTGCCAAAATTACCAACCCTGTCTAATTTTAGTTCAAAGCTAGCTATACTTTTACAAGCTTCCTGCAAGTGCTTCTTAACCTTTTCAATCTCTTTAGGCGAAATCTCACCTAGAAAATCTAAAGTAAGATGAAGCTGCTCCTTGCTTGCCCAACGCACACCTTTTTCGGGACTATGTTTTTTAAGCTCATTTTGAATGCCTATTAGCTGTTCATCAATCTCTTTGGATAAAGGTAAAGCTATAAAACTACGTATGCTCATTTGCAGTTTTTAAGGATTATCTTCTATTTCAAAATGCACTTTGAGTTGTCCATTAGCTTTAATAAATTCACTGTCTAAGTCTAAATAAATAGCACTACCTCCTAAACCATGTATGTTGTCTGCTGCTTCTATGCGTATAGTTCCTTTAGCAGTAACACCAGCTTGTGAACGAGTAAAAGGTTGTTCGTTGTCATGGGGATGCAACAGAATACGCTCACCATTGCTAACCTCACTACTATCGTCAGCAGTTACTACCCGCCAAACATTTGCATAATGATCCCAACCTTCGTCACGGTGACGTACTGTTGTGTGAAAGGTATAAGTATTTTCAGTTACTCTTTGGTATCTTAATCCCAAAACGTGAGCATAATCCCATGTACTGTAGTCAGCAAGATTAATTTCAATTTTGCCACCCTCAAAAAGCACATTTACAACCCCCTCATTTGCTGATTCGGTTTCTGGCTCAACTATTTCCCACTTTACTATTTCATCATTAATAAAAACCTTTAAAGGTAATTGTGCAAGGGTGTAACTTCCTAAAGTAGCCATCATAATACATAAATGTTTCATAAAGATATCTTAGCAAATTGCTTGAGTCACTAGGCATAAATGAAATGCTTGTGGGTTTTTGTTGGAAATCCAAATTAGTAGCTAGAAGCCATTGGCTAGTAGGCAGTTACTTGTTCTAGACCCTGTGTGTGATCTAGTATGCTAAAATGTTTGGATAAACAGCTTATGCCTATTATTCACCCTACATCTGCTGTGCACCCTGAAGCTGAGCTTGCTGATGATGTTATAGTTCATCCTTTTGTAGTTATTGAGAAACTAGTTAAAGTAGGTAGCGGCACAGAGCTTTTGGCAGGTACAGTTTTGCTTTCAGGGACAAAGATAGGGGCTAATTGCCATCTTGGACCTTATGCTTCTATAGGTAGTAAGCCTATGGATAAAGGTTTCAAGGGAGAAGATAGCTATGTAGAAATTGCAAATAATGTAGAAGTGCGTGACTTTGCTAGTATTCACCGAGCTAGCGGTGAAAATAAAGCTACCTGTATAGGAGAAGGTAGCTTGATAATGTCCTATGCCCATGTCTCTCACAATGTACAAATAGGCAGAGAAGTGACGATAACAACACTTACTCAATTAGCAGGACACGTTGATATAGAGGATTATGCTTTTTTGAGTAGTAATATTACAGTACATCAGTTTGTACGTATTGGTGCTTATGCTATGGTGGGTTTACAAAGCTGTGTCTCACAAGATGTTTTGCCTTTTAGCATGGCTAATGGTAACCGCGCTAAGCATTACCACCTTAATAAAACAGGTTTACAGAGGCAGGGTATTTCAGAAAAACGCTATAAGTTGATTGAGCAGGGTCTGCGTGCTTTTCGCTCGAGAAATTGGCAAAATCTAGAAAAGCTAGCCACTCAAAGTGAAGATGTAAATTACATGCTACAGTTTAAGTTAGCCTCTAAACGAGGGATTTGTGGGTTTGTTTAGATTTGTTTCTTGTTAAGTGATTTGTCAGAAAACTTTAAGTAGCGTAAATAAAGTTAACAATATCGTAATGGCAAACTGACGTTACTGTGACAACTTTAATTATACTTCATAAGTATGTTAAGGAAATTACCTATCTCTATAATAATGATATCAGTATTAATTCTTTTCTTTGGATGTGCACCGTCCGCTGGATATCTACCAGCGAGCGAATCTAACAATGCTCGTAATATTACATCAGTTGCTGAAGGTCAATTTAGCAGTAGTAATACTACGAAAGTCATAAAAGTAGATACCGTTCAGAAGTTAGTGCGGCATGCTAAACAGGGAGGGGCAGTGGAAATAGCAGCAGGGGTGTATACCTTAACCGAGCCTTTAACATTGAGTAATGATGTAGAGCTTATTGGTGCAGGGAAAAATAAAACCTTTATAATTTCTTCAGCAAAAGGACATGTATTGAAATTTGAAGGAGAGGGCAAATTTGTAGCTAGTGGGATAAGCTTTGAGCATACTGGTGATAGTTGGGCAGATGTTGTGCGTGTCAGTAAAGGGAAAATGGACATTGAAGATTGTCGCTTTGCTAATGGGGTTTGGGATGATGATGAGAAAAAAGGAGGGGATGGTTTATGGGTTACGGGGCAAGCACAAGGTGTAGTTAAAAATAGTATTTTTGAGAATAATGGCTTGCATGGTGTAGATGTTGCAGATGAAGCACGATTAAGGCTCGAGCAAAACATCTTAAATAATAATGAAGGTGGTGGCATTGTTTATTTTGGAGATGCAAGTGGTGAGGTTGTGGGTAATACTAGTAGGGGAAATGGTGTTGGTATAGGTGTTAGGGATGCGGCGAAACCAAGAATTGAGCAAAATATTTTAAATAATAACAGAACAGCTGGAATTGCTTATATTGGAAATTCAGGTGGCATAGCTGTTAATAATAGCTGTAAAGGGAATATGATTGGCATAGGCATTATAGGTGAACCCCAGCCAGAACTAGAAAATAACTCGTGCTATACAGATAAATTTTAGCATGTTTGCTTAATAAAGATCCCTTCAACCTAGTAGGAACCCCCATAGATTGACTTATAGTTACCCAGAAAAATCTTTTCCCTTTTTTCCAAAAGAGGAAGAAAATAGGAAAAACTACCAAAAATCAATGCTTTTTAAGCAATAAAATACCTACTGCCCAATGTAATCTTCTTTGCTAAATGAACTATAAACTTATGCCAAACTTGCTTACTTTCCCCCTAAACCACTACTCAAATCATTAGCTCTTCTGGCACTGGTGTTTTATAAAACTCAAATGCCTCCCTCAACCTTTTTATCTCTTTCTTCATTACTCCCTTGGTTTCCTCTACTTTCATTGGTATCTCCTGTACCACCACCTCTAAATGCTTCTTTAGGTCTGCTTGCGTTCCCCAGCATTTATTGTGTATGTATTCCTTCTTTATGTACTTCCATAAACGTTCTATTGGATTGAAGTCTGGTGAATATCCTGGTAGAAATTCTAACCTCAACCATTTTGAGTTCCTCTTTGCCCACTCTTGTAACCACTTTGCCCTGTGAAATGGTGCATTGTCACATATAAGCATTATTTTTGCTTCCCTCATCTCCCTTTTCATATGACAGATAAACCTTCTAAACCTCTGCGCATTTACCTTAAACTTTGTTAGCACCCCATGGAACTCTCCTGTCCCTAACTCTAATGCCCCTATCAAGTTCACTCTTCCATGTCTGCCATAGTTCTTGATCTCTACTTTTTCTCCTACCAGCCCCCATGTGCTCGTTAGTGTCCCCTGCGTTTGGAACCCTACTTCATCTTGGTAAAATATCCTCCACCCTGCTTTTATCTGGTCTTCGTACAGCTTTGGTAGTGTTTCTTGTATCCACTTTCGCCTCTTCTCTTCATTCTTTCTATACAACAAATGTACTGCTTTATTAAAACTTAATCCTAGTTTCCTTAGAAGCTCTGGTAGATACTTTACTGAAAAACATATTCCAAAAAGGCTTTCGATAAGGATAAAGACCTTTCTAGCAATCCAAACTTGTTGATTAAACTCTGTGATTACCTTCTTGATTAGCTCCAGTTGCTCTTTAGAAAGTTTAGGTTGTCTACCAGTTCTTTGTTCATCTTCTAAACTAAGCGATTTTTCAAACTTTTTTCGCCAGTTTCTTACTGTTTTTACTGAAACGCCAAACATCTCTGCTACAAGCTTAATATCTTTGCCTGAGTACAGAGCTATAAGGGCTTGAGTGCGTAGTAAGGCATCAGCATTGTTTCCCTTTTTATACCGACGACGTAGTATTTTTAGTTCTTCTAGTTTTTGTTTGTTATCATTATTTGCCATGATCAATCTCCTTTGGGTTATTATTGGGATTATCATGGCATTATTTTCCCTACTTTAGGGAAAGAATTTATCTGGACATCTATATCTATGGGGTAAATTTTTAGGATTAATTTTTAGCCTGAGGTTTTCAGGGGTGGGACAAATCTAATTTACAGAATCAAGAGACAATTTTGGCGTTTAGTTATATACTCAGTACTCCGCAATCAAACTCGAACAGGCAAGGGGATGGACTTACGAAGACCTAGACGTTCTTTAACCACTTCCCATAGCCATATGGAAAAGGTTTCTAAAGTAAACAACTCACACAACACTACCCTAGGCCCTCGTTGCCTCAAGTGCAAATACACCCATTTTAAATATGTCCATAAATTCAATAACATAAACCCTAAGCCCATATAGAATAAACGTACTATCGCTAGCTTCGTACAAGTCCTGATCCTTACCTTATTAACCATTCTTAATACCCACGCCAAAGTGAGTCATATTACCAACTCACGCTAACACATTTCAAAAAACTGATTCAGTACGACACAATTGCTAAATAGTTGAAACGAGGGCACCATACATAAAGTATAGTACCCATGCAAGAAATACAATATATTTTACAATGCCTTAGCCCAGCTCTTGATAAAACAACCCTAAATCAGCTAACAACAATTGTTTTAGCAATGCTATCTATGACTGGTCGTGTCACGATGCTTGGTATCTCTCGATGGACTTTTGGTCTTAGTGGTAGTTATCGTACGGTACAACGTTTCTTTAGCACCAATATTTGCTGGCTATACCTCAACTGGTACTTATTTCGTAACCATGTTTATGACCCTGATGATACCTACTTACTAGCAGGTGATGAAGTAGTAATTACTAAATCAGGTAAAGAGACTTTTGGAATTGATAGATTCTTCAGTTCTCTTTTTAATCGTGTAGTGAGGAGTATTTGCTTCTTTAGTTTATCACTGGTTAGTGTTAAAGACCGCACTGCTTACCCAATACTTAATAAGCAAATTGTACGTACTGATCAAGAAGAAGGCAATGAACCAGAGCAAAAGGAGTCTCAAGACAAGAACAATACGGGGCAGGAAGAAGCTAAAAGAGAAACACAAGATAAATCACAAGATAACAGTAAGGGTAAGGCAAAAAAGAGCAAAAGCAATAATCATAAACAACAAAAGCAGAAAAATAAAAAGAAGGCAGGACGTCCAAAAGGTAGCAAAAATAAAGACAAAGTCAATGTGAAACTACCAGTACATCTAGTATTTATAAAAACGATGATAATGCTAGTTCTGAACATATTCTTACTAAGAATGGGTATTCAGTATTTATTACTAGATGGGGCCTTTGGCGATAACAACAGCTTACAAATGGCAAGAATGTGTGGACTGTTCTTAATTAGCAAATTAAGAGTTGACTCAGCATTGTACTTTCTCTATGAAGGGAAGCAAAATAAACGAGGAAGGAAACGCAAATATGGAGAAAAGATAGATTACAAGAAGATACCTAAGGAATATCTTGAGAGTAGCACAGTAGATCTAAAAAAGAAGATTCGTACAGATATCTATCAAATGACAATGTTACACAAGGAATTTGGACAGTCTTTGAATGTAGTAGTAATAGTTAAAACCAGTATAGTAACAGGAGAAAGTAAGCATGTAATCTTATTCAGCAGTGATCTGAACATATCATACGAAAAATTAATAGACTACTACAGTTTACGTTTCCAAATAGAATTTACCTTCAGAGACGCTAAGCAATATTGGGGATTAGAAGATTTTATGAACATAAAGGAACAGCAGATAAACAATGCAGCAAACCTAGCAATGTTTATGGTGCTATTCTCAAAAGTGCTGTTAAAAAAACTAAGGTCTCAGCATCCTAATTGGAGTGTTTTGGATCTTAAAGCACACTTTAGGTCGTTCAGGTACGTACTTGAAATATTAAAACTATTTCCCAGAAACCTTGATCCTATTTTAATTCGACAACTCCTGAACAATGTTCCCAATTTGGGAGCTATTCATGATTCATAAATAGCAAAGTGAATTGTTTTGGAGTTGCCTTTTTATAGAACTGGGCTCCTAATACCTCAGTTTTCAAATAAGTTTAACTTTCCATAAAGCGCTTCTGTTTTGTGATTGAGAATGTCATAGGTATTGCATTCTATAACTTGATTCTATCCCAAAACGTTTACGATACTCCTCATATACTTGTAGAGGTGGCATCTTTAGCTTTCCTGTAACTATATATGCAAATGTTTGAATCCCTTTCTTTCCATATCTTCCCTTGCTGTACTTACATGCTACATATACCTTAAACTTAACTTCCCCATACTTATCACTGTTACGACTGAACTCTGTTTCATAGCTCTGTTTTGTATTCAACAAATCACGAACTTTCTTGCCTCTTCTTACCAGTGGTACTACACAAGGAAAGTCTAAACTTTGTAAGTACTTTATCACAGCATTATTATCAAAGCCCCTGTCCAATAGCAAACGCTTGATTCTCAACCCTATTTCATCAGCTTCAGCTAACAAGCGCTTCAGTACATCCAATACCTTTTCATCTTTATCCATAAGGGTAATTGCTAAGGTGTAGCGACGATTTTTCTTGACCACATATAAAGTAGCGTAGCAGTGGAACTTAGTAGTACCCTTTTGAGCTTTACCTCCACGCACAGATTCATCAGCTCTATCACCATAGTAATTGACCTCAGTAATGTCTATTGCACAACGCAAAGGTGTTTTGAAGAGATTCTTAGGAAGGTTATTTCTCATTGCATTATTGAGTTGTGCTTCTAAAGCTCTATTTTCTTCAGGTAAAGCATCTTTGATGAAATTACGTACAGTATTAGGGGAAGGAGCATCTTTGAGGTCTTTACAGGCTTGCTCTATAGAAATATTTCTAGTAGCAGCAGCTAGTAAGGTGTCAGAAATATCTTGAGTTGAGTAGGAACTACCAGAGGAATCGAAATCAAAGTTCTGATCAATAACTTGGCTAGCTTGTTGATGAATATCATTTGCTTCTAAGCAAGAAGGTGAGTTAAGATTTGCTAGAGTCACAATAGTCTCCTTAAGGAATTCACTACCCTTTAATTTATGACTTTGTTGACTCTTTTTCATGTAGCTGGCTCACAGCTATTTCCTCGTTTTTTATGTTATCTACCTATTTTGCGGAGTACTGATACTAAGTGCTTATTTTGAAAACTTTACCCAAAGCTTTTATACTTCGAATGCAAAATCAGCTAGGTGGTGATTATGCTGATTTTCTTCAGGCTTTACAGGCCCCTCCTGTTACATCTTTACGTTTAAATCGTAGCAAGCTTTGTAATCTTCCTTTTGAAAAAGCCTTGCCAATAGCTTGGCATCCAGATGGCTTTTTTTTAAGTAAGCGCCCTGCTTTTGTTGCTGATCCTTACTTTCATGCTGGTGGTTACTATGTACAAGAAGCAAGTTCTATGTTGCTTTATAATCTCATTGATTTTGAAAGTGATTTAACCATACTTGACTTATGTGCTGCTCCGGGTGGCAAAAGTACTCTACTTGCTGCAGCTATGTCTGAAAATAGCCTGCTCATAGCTAATGATATAGTTTTCAAAAGAGCTAAAATCTTAAGTGAAAACTTGAGTCGTTGGGGTAACCCTCGTTGTATTGTGACAAATAGTCCCCCTAAGGCCTTTGCTAGATTAAAAGATAATGTAGATGTTCTAGTAATAGATGCACCTTGCTCAGGAGAAGGGCTTTTTCGTAAAGATGACCAAGCTGTTTCTCAATGGTCAACTACCAATATCAAAATCTGTGCATCACGCCAGAAGAAAATCATTGCTGATTCTTTACCTTGTCTTAAAAAAGGTGGGACACTCATATACAGCACTTGTACTTACGCTTCTGAAGAGAATGAAGAAATAGTTCTATGGCTGCTTAAGTCTTTTCCAGAAATTGAGATTTATCCTAAAGAAGGCCTAGAAAAATTTGGGGCTACTTCTGTGAATATTGCTGGTGTGGACCATGCAGCCTATCATTGCTATCCTCATAAGTTTAAAGGGGAGGGACTTTTCTTAACTCGTTTAAGAAGAAAGGGAAACTTTTCAATAAACTCAAAATTCCCAAAAGAAAGTAACAAAACTCCTAAAAATTTACAGGGTTTTCTAAAGCACACTGCAGGATGCGAAATTGTACAACAAGAAAATAAAATCTACCTACAGCCTAAAAATATTGACTTTCTACAAAAAGGCAAATTGCGCACTTTAAAAAGAGGTTTATACTTGGGGAAAATGTATAATAATTTTGTTCCCAGTCATGAGTTAGCCTTGAGCATACTAATTGATGATAGTTTACCTACTCTAAATCTGAACTATAAAGATGCTCTTTGTTACTTGCAAAAAGAAGTGCTCGAGCTAATACCCCCTATTAAAAGGGGTTGGCTGTTAGCTAATTATAAGGGAGTCAATCTAGGATGGTTAAAGGCCACAAATGGCAGTCTAAATAACTATTATCCTATAACTTGGCGTATTGTTACGTTATCAGTTACCCACACATCCTATAAAGATTCTTAAATGAATTAGAGATTTTTAGGTTAGAAAGGTAGAATCACTTATGCGAGAAGAATTTACTAGTCAAATCATTGAGCAAGACGAGACTCGAGCACAAATAAAAGTAACTATACCCATCGAAATAGTAAATAGAACCTTTCATGCCATTTACCAAAATATTGCTAGTCAAGTAAGAATCCCGGGTTATAAACCTAGCAAGATTCCTAGACAGGTAGTGCTAAAAGAAATTGGTGGTCAGAAAGCTTTACAAGAAGAAGTCTATAATGCTTTAGTCAATTACTACACGCCGAAAGTGCTCGAGAAGCACCAGATTACTCTTATTCATGTTCAGGTCAGTAAAGAACAACCTATAGAAGGAAAGGAATATGTTTTTAGTTTAGGAGCTGAGCTTTACCCTCAAGTTACCCTACCTAAGCTTCAAGACATCGTTATAGAAACAAAAATTGAACAAGTCACTGAAGATATGATGGGCCAAAGACTTGCAGAATTGAGCATGCAAAACGCTGTTTATGTGCCTGTTGATGATCTGCCAGCTCAAGAAAAGGATTTAATTTATTTACAGTGGGTAAGTGATCCTGCGGAGAATATTTTGCCTATTGATTTATATACTGCACCACCTGAAGTTAGCCAACAGCTAAAAGGTAGGAATATTGATGAGGTTTTCAATATTACCTTGCCTCCTGAGTTCCTAGAAGATTTAAGCAACTCTAACTTGTTTGCTGATACCTCTAGCTCCGAAGTAATTGTTAAGGAAATAAAAGCCTGTGAGTTACCTAAACCTGACGAGGACTTTGCTAGAACCCTAGGCTTTGATTCTTGGGCAGAAACAGAAAGAAAAATTCGTAATAGCTTACAAGAAGACCTTGATGAAGAAGGTTTACAAATGCAAATAGATGAGTTACTTGAAAAACTTATTGCTAAAACTCAGACTAGACTTCCAAAGGCACTTACAGAGCATCATAAAAAGTTCTTACTAGATGAATTTACCCATGAGCTGAGTGAGCAGGAAAAAACCCTTGAAGAGTATTTAGTTCAACTTAAAAAAGAAAATAAATACGATGAATTTGTACAAGACCTTGAAGCAGAAGCGAACAAACAAACTAAAAGGGATTTAGTGGTAGAAACACTTATCAGAGAACAAGGAATTACTCTAACCAAAGAAGAGTTCGACCAAAGTTTACGGCACATTGCTAATGATGAAGGCATTACAGTGCACCAACTTAAACAGTTAAAAGGACAAGACTGGCTCAATAGTTATTATTCTTCTCTAACTTATGAAAAGGTTCTGCGTACAATTGTGCAAAAAATAGTCAATGCTTAAGTAGGGGTAAGAGTTTTCGTGAACAGTGGCGATAGGTAGGGCCTTGCGGCCTTTCCCTCGCCCCAAACGGAGCGTGCGACTTTCACCGCACTCCGCTTTCCAAGTCCATCGCATGTACTGAGTATGGGAAGACTCATCTTTCGATGCCAAGGTGCACTAACAGTCTTACAACTGTTATCATCTGCTTTCCTTGGTTTATCTCTTTTCATACCTTTCCTTACCATTTTCTCTGGTAGTCCTTCACCTTGTCCTTGCCATTACGGCTAGGCTTTTGGCTACTACGCTACCTCCGTCCTCTATATCACCTGCTGGCATTTTCGCATCCTAAAGGAATTTGTGATATAGAGTTCCCTAATTCCGAAAGAGGATATTATAGCACCCCTTAGCTGCCTGCTTTACGCCGAGTGGAGTTTAGAAACAGTCTTTAATGAGAAGGAAGTCATTAAAGCAACCACTTTCCCGTTTTGGGCAGAGCGTATCAGCCAGTTTCGCTCTTCACGCATAACGACGCTATAAGTCTTAGGTAAGACTAGGACACAGGTTTCTCTCGTCAGCATAGGGTACAGGGCTCGCTTCCTTCCCCCTGGACTGGCTCGAAGGTCGGATTCTTTGTCAGTGGGCTTCCCACCCTAGGATGTGCCACATCCTAACGCAGGCCACTCAGCCCTCATATCACTGTTCAAATATGTCTCTCAATAAGAAATACCTTCTTTCGTTAGTAGGCGCACCCCTTCAATGCGTTCTAGGGCAAACTGCTAGAGTAATTAGTGCCTATAGGTAGTCAGTAGCCAGCATAATAAGTCCCTACCGACTACTAGCTACTGGCTTCTAGCTACTGATTTAAGTTCCATCAAAAATTTACCCATATCCTAAATGCCTAGATAGATAACCTTGAAACTATCCCAAAAGCAGCAACAATGACTGTATGAATAAGAAGTACTACCATAAGTAAATCCCCATAACGCACATAGGGAGTTAGATCATCTCTTAAACTAAAATCTACTAGTAAGGTTCCTTCTTCACCTCGAGGTAACGGTGTTATGACTCTACCCATTGGATCAACTAAGGCAGTTATGCCATCATTACCTACTCTTAGAAGATAACGCTTTGTTTCAATTGCGCGCATACTGCCCATTAAAAAGTGTTGCTCAGAACCACTTCCTTTGCCAAACCACGAATCATTACTAATGTTTATAAGTACCTCTGCACCTTTTTTCACCATAGCACGAGGAACATGAGGGAAAACAGATTCATAGCAAATGTAAGTAGCCATATTGCCCAAAGGAGTTTCAAGTGGCTTTACTTCTTTGCCGGGAGTACGACTAGACAGTAAGGGTAACCCAAACCAACTGAAAACCTCTTTGTAAACAAATTTAAGTGGTTCTATAAATGGGAAAGCCTCTCCAAAAGGTACTAAGTACACCTTATCATAGCGATCAATTACTTCAGCTTTGGCCAAGCTAAAGGCGCTATTAAAGTTATTACCTTGTTCATAAGCCCCTCCACCAGTTACCACAATGGCTTCTTTAGCACTTTCCTGTATACGCCTCCTAATAAATTCACTGCTAGACGGTTCAGCAAGATTACCATTTAATATGGTGCCCTCAGGCCAAATAACTAAATCAACATTTTTATCTAAAGAGGTTTCCTCAAAGACAGAAGTTGTTAAGCGAGTATATACTTCTAAATCATTTTCTGTCCCAAGTGCTCGTCCCAATGGATCAGCATTACCTTGTACTAGTAATGCTACTTTATCGGGTTCAAAAGAGCTATTAATGCGTAAACTACCGTAGCTAAAGGCTCCAGCAAGTAAAATAAGGGTTGCTAGTAAAGATCGCCAGGGAATAAGACTCGGTTTATCTCCAAAGTTGCTATACTTAGGTTTCCTATTCACAAAAGGTGATGATAGTATTGCTACAAGAGTTAATGTTAGTAAACTGAGCCCATAAACTCCTGCTATATCAGCAAGCTGGGCAACTGGCGTCTCTAGCCACATATAACCCAAAGTCCCCCATGGAAAGGCGAAAATGCCCTGTGTTCTAGCCCACTCCATAAGTACCCAAAGAGCAGGAAGTAACCATAGATTTAAAATTCCACGTCCAGCTAGGAAGCGACTTGACCAAGTCACAATACCCCACATACAGCCAAGAACAAAAAGCATAGGTGGGTATGTAACCCAAAAAGCAGGTCCAAATAGCTCACTAAAGCTAGAGGGTAACCAAAGCAAGTAAAGGCTAAAGAAAGATAAGGCAAAAAAGAACCCGTACCAGAAAGCATCTTTCAAACGCTCACTACATGACACAAATACAAAAAGGGGTACTATACAAAGAGCAAAAAACCACAAATTAATGGGGGGAAGTGCAATACTTAAGAATGCACCACAAGCTGCGACAATTAAAATGTTGAACCAAAACACGTTTTCTAGGCTACCATGTTATTTATAAGGATGCATTGGCAACAAAAATTTGCATTCTACAGAAGCAAGTGTTCATATTAATATCACCCCTGTGGGGTAAACCTGTGTGTTTACCCTTCTCCTACGTAATTACCCTAACCTGTATTTCTGTCGCAGATTCAGGTGGTGTAATTTTGATTTGGAAAGGCTAACGCACAGACCCATCCCGATGAGGATTCTTCTCTACGATTAGCTAGGTTTTTCAATTTTAATCACAGCAAATTCCTCGCGGATCCCTTTAGCAACAGCAAATAATTGATAGTCTACTAATTGGCTATTTCGAGGAAGCTCAAAATGAAACCCGTGCTTCCCACTAGAGGAAAACTTCTCAGCAACACCTTTACGTTCTAAATCAGCAACTTTCCTTGCTATAAGTTTTTCAGCAGAATAAAGCTCGAGTTCTACCTCTTTATCAGGATCGTCATCTAAAAAAATCCAACCTTTTATAGATTTGTTGATTGCTTGGTCTACATACCCCTTAAATGCTCGAGCAACTATGCTAACTTTTGCTCTATTAGCATGTTTTTTCATATGCTGAACATAATCTTTTTGAGATGGTGTTATATCCTTTGCCATAGCATTTATCATCTTTCTTGTTTCAGGAAGATGCAAAAATCTCAACATAGCCTTAGAAGTTTTTCTAGGCATAAGTAAAGCCTTTTCATAAGAAAACAAAAAAGTGGGATGCTCTGTTTGCTCAATAAAGTCAATGATACTTCTTTGTAGTCCAAGGTTAGCCTTCATACTAGCTAAGTAATCTGCTCCAGCACTCATATGGTTGCGAAGAGCTACAGAACAAAGATCGCGAAAGACTATGACATAATAGGGATTTTTTAAACTCTCCAGTAGTGAAAAGTGGATCCTATAAATAAATTTAAACCCCCACACCTTATACTCTTTGTCTCGTTGGTCTGCTAGTTTAAAGAAAGCTTTTTTATCTACTTGCCAAGGGGTAAGGATACGTGCTATTTCTCTATCTTCTAAAGTTATTGGTAAATTTTCTCCTACAAAAATGCCTGCATTTTTTACCATACTTGTTGCCATGGTAGTTCCCCCTCTAGGTAAACCCATAATAATTACTTGTCTTGGCTCTACTGGTTTTTCATCCCAATTACGTATAACAAACCCGTCATTTAACACAAGTAGCTCCTAAGTAATAAGCACCTATGCAAAAGAAAATATGAATTTTTAAAACCTGCTCTAGTCCTATTTCTACAGGAGCATAGGTTTAACACTTGCATATTTTTCACATCAATTTTTGCATGCCTGCTTATACCATTCATGCAGCCATAACCGGCAACACCATAAGGAATACGTTTTTTTATAATAAATGTCATTTATCAAGCTCTATAATTTGGGAAAATGCTTTTGAATTTATTTGGTAATTAATGTTTAATCTATTTCCTTCTAGTATACTTTTTTCTAGCCTTCCTCGAAAGCCCTTCACATAAGAGTATATTTTTTGGTGGGCATGCATAGGATCAAAACGCTCTACAAGATTTAGCTCAGTTCTAGAACCATTTGATTCTACCCAAACAGCTTCTACTTCTGAAGAACTGGCTATCCAACCAATCAATGGGAATACATCTTTTGCAGGTACCTCTTTAGGAGAGTCTATAACCACTCGAGCCATATCTCTATAAGGGTCTTCTGCTGTAAATTTAGACTCATCTATATCGTAGTAGAAAAGAGGATGCTCTGTTAAGGCACGTATTTGCTGGTAATCTTCTTTTGTCAAATGCTGCTTGTGAGCAAGTATGTACTTACTTTCAATGCCTTTACCATACTCAGGCTTATATCTAGAATTAAAACTTAAAAAATCATCATTAAAGTCCAATTCTAGAAAATCAAACACTTTTTTAAACTCGAGTTCACTTTGTAAGCAAGCATCCTCATATTGGAGCAAATAAATCCTACCAGCATTTTTTAACCTAAGTAACTCTTCTGCAAATTCATTGGAAAATGTTCCTAAGAAGTTTGAAGCAGCACCTAGTAAGCCTCTTCTCTTATAAGACCAATACTGAGCCCTAATATCCTTAAGAAGGAAAATGATTTTTACACTATCTTCAATCCTATCAAGGATTTTGTTTAAGTAAAGTGTATAATGTGGAGTTTTGTCAAATAAAGCAACACTTTTATCTTTTATCCTAGTGCTTCTTTCTCTTAATCTTAAGTAGACTTCTTGCCAAGAAGAAGTGTCACAAATATAATGTACATCATCATCTGTTAGTGACCAAGAAGTTTTTAAGCTTTGATAATATACACGGTGGTGCCTTGCTTCAGTGTCGAAGAAATCTGCTGGCTTATCATGCATTAAAAGTCCACACTCAAAACCAGAAAAAAGTCCGGGTACTTGTCTAAATACATCTGAGACAGCTGTAGTACCACTATGAGGATGCCCAATCACTATAAACTTAAGAATATTATTCCTTGCTCTATTATAAGGCCTTATAGAAGTTACAGGAAAGCGCAGTTGGAAATTCTCTGATGAGATTGTCAGATTAGGGTTGTAAGCAGGATCATTAACAAGTTTATTTCCCCAGAGGGACCTTAAGTATGCAGCTTCGTTTTCAAAATGCTTATGCTGCTTGGATATATTTCGATAGCTACTCTCAGGTTTATGGTGATAAAATAATGCGTACGGCGTCCATAAGTTACGATAACCGAGCTGAGAAAGACGTAAGCAAAGGTTTATGTCATTAAAGATTAACGGTAATTTTTCGTCTAGGCCACCAACCTCTTGAAAAAGGCTCTTTTTTAATACCAAGCAGTCACCAGAAACTGCAGAAAAGTTTTGAATCAGACTAGCCCTATTAAAGTAGCCTTTGTTTTTAGTGTGGAAGTGCTTATGTGGTGAGCCTGCTATATCGCTTATACCCAAGATTATGCCAGCATGCTCTACTGTACTGTTAGGGTACAATAATCTTGCTCCTACAGCAGCAATATCAGGGCGGCAAGCATGAGAAACCATTTCAGTAAGCCACCCCTTACTGATAACTTCTAAGTGTTCATTAAAAAAACAAACTATTTCTCCCGCAGCTTCTTTTACAGCTAAATTCTTAGCGGAAACACTGTGTCCATTGTGTCCTACCATCCTGACACCACTAAAGTTTCTTAGCTTAAGCCCCTCTTCATAAGGGCTTTTCGAACAATAGAGTACTTCTAATGCGTTATCTTCATTTAGAAAAAAGCTTTTCTGAAGGATTATAAGAGCTTTCTCATTAGTTACTTCGTTTGGTAAAATTATAATGATCTCATAATTTGAGTAGCTTGTAGTAATAATGCTTTTTATGCATCTTGCTAGAACGTCAGTTTGCTCTACATATACAATTATGCTTACTAGTGGTGCAGATTCAGGTAACTCATAGTGTAATCTAAAGCCATGATTGGGAATAAGCTCTACTTTCGCTGACAGGCCTAGGTCATTTAGGCATTCTTGCAAAATTTGTTGATTGTTTAAAGTTAGGTCACTTTGCTGATTAATGTTGCGTCTATGATAAAGAATATAAGGTATATGCCTTATTTGCTTAGTACTAATATTAGTTGTGAGGCGTAGACTGAGGTAATAATGCCAAGCACTACCCAAATTTTCTCTAGCCAAATCCTTTAAATCTTTAATTCTATAAACCCCTAAGTTGTTAGTTAAGGGGTAAGACAAAAATAAGTCGGGGTTCCAATCAGGCTTAAAGTGAGCATTAGTACGTTTACCTTTTTTATTCAAGGTGTCTTCATCACTATAAATAAACTTAGCTTCAGGATTACCATTAATCTCATGAGCAACCATATGTAAAGCATGTTCAGCCAGCTCATCACCAAGACCTAGAAATATTATATGACTTCCCTCAATAGTTGCTAGAGTTTTGTTAAATGCAGCTTGGAAGTTACTGGCAAAGACAGCTTTGACTCGATGATTATTTCCTTTAAGGGGTTGTATGTTAGCCCTTTTAGTATAGTAAACTAGATAAAGTTCCCAATAAGGATAAATCTGTTTAATAACAGAATTAATGGAGTGCTCGAGCCACTTCTGTGATCTACTAGTCATAAAAATAACTATTGATATATATGGTTTTTGAGCAAAGGTCTTTATATGATTACTGATGTTCTTGCGGTCATCATCTGTTAGGCTATCATAATCTTTTACCCACTGTTCATAGTTAACATGAGCTACTTCCTTGTAAATGTGTCTGTTAGTAACGTTGCTTAATAATTGCCCTCTTAAATTACCTCTTTTCAAGCGAGTTAGCAACTGTAAAATCTTTTTAAAATATAGACTGGGGCGGCTGATAATGTCTCTAAAATAAAGACCCCAAACATGTTGTCTAGAAGGTGGTTTTGGGTATCTTCCTTCCAACGCACCTTGCCGAAGGTAATGAACTAGTGGGTTTATACCCCTAGCTAATACATCTGGGTACTTTTGTAAATAAAATTTAGTATCAAAATGTTGACTAGGGTTATATCCTTGTTCAGCACCATAAAGTAGGTAATGAAGTACTAGATCAGCATTAGAGTTTAAATTATAATTTTGTTGGTACCAAGCACTATCAAAAAGATTAGAGTCTGTAAGTATAAGAAATTCATTGAGAAGACTTAGAGAAGCAGTGTGTTTTTGTGAGAATTTTTTTAGTTCTTGCTCGAGTTCCTCTAAGTTTGTAATGTGACTTCTTTTAGAGTGTTTGTTCATAAACAATGTCTAAAGGTGTGTTTCTAGGTTGCTCGAGCAGCTGCTTCACCTTCTTTGATAGAAATTCAGGTTGACCTACAGTCTAAACTCAGCTCGATTCGCCAAATTGCTCTTAGAATACTATATATTAAGTTTTCATCGGCAGCAAAAGCGAATCATGCTTAGCGTTGTCGAGCTAAAAGTCTTTCAAGAATGCCGCTAATGTCAAAGCGCTGTTCAATTCCTTGCTGAATGGCTTTTGCTTTCTCTTGACGCGACGCTTATGCAGATGGGTTCCAATCTCATCCTGATGGCGTAAGTAGCAGGTTATTGCAGCATAAATGTCAGCTAGCTTGGCTACGGGAAAACGCAAGCTTATTTCTTCAGCACTAGCACCACTTTTGGAATTGTAAATGATTGTATCTAAGGTGATCTGCGTATTTGCTATTCGCATTGTTCCATCAGCGCCTGTACTAAGGGGTAAAGGTTTGGGGTGCAAGGTCAAAGACATGGCTCGAGTATAGCAAAGAATCTTGGCTTCCTTTTATAGGTGGCCAGATAAATCTTTGCCTTAAAAGTAAACTGAGATGGAGCTTTGTAGGGTAGGTTCTCATATATCTGTTTCACTTTGTTCTTGATAGTGTGCTCGAGCAAGAATCACTTTTTACTACCTACCGTTATTACTGTTTCTTTAAGCTAGAACCCCTTAACAACCCTTTGCCCACCTCTTTTTGACAGGTGCCTTCGAGTAAAAACTGCTTAATATATAGTCTGGTAATCTACACCTTCAACTTCAGCAAGTTAGCGAAGGCTTTGCTCGAGCTACTGTGTGGGAAGTGTCAAAATGAGATTGCTAATGCATACTTCCTAATTATAGAATAACTCCAATGAAGCTGCACTTACATGTTGATATAACTTACCTCACAAACAACCAGCTCATAATAATAGGCTGGTTATTAGATTTAGATAATGTAGTAACAAATGCTGTTGTCCAAGCTGGGAAGGTTAAATGTGACCTACCTAAAGAAGAGTTTGCTCGTTTTGAGCGCAAAGATGTTTCAGAGCATCTTGGTATTAAGGATCACCATGAACATGGGATAATCCTGACTGTTAAAGATACTGAAACACTAAAAGAAGATCAAGCCTTAAAAATATCCTTATTTGCGGATTCAAAGAAAGTTTTCTCTCTAAAATATGTTCTTGATGCTAAAGAAAAAAGTATAGATTTTATTCAGGATAATTGGCCAACATGGGGAAGTAATGTGGAAAAAGCACTTCGAGGAAACACAGATGCTCTAAAAGGTTTGTTTGAGATATTACCTAGTGAAGGTGAGATTTTACATGTAGCGGTTGATTGTTTAGCTTGGATACCTGCTACGGGCTACTTTATAAGTGGTTGGTTAATGCCTCGTGAAAATTTACAGGATTTAATCCTTAGCTCGAGTGATGACCACAAATCTTTTTTACAAGAGACTTTCTGGTATAATCGACAAGATGTTATTGACAATTCAGGATTAGCATTTGCTCGTAATCTTAAGATAGGTTTTATCTGTTTAGTACCTTTAAAGAAATCCCAAAGTGAAAAAGATCTTAATCTTGTGTTAGTTTCTGGAAAAAATAGGCGTAAGATTGCGTGCGAGACAAAAGATTGGCTAAGCAATCCACTTGCGGCTACCCAGGAACTATTTTCTTTATTCTCACCTATCAGCCAGAATTTACAAACCCTACTCAACGATCATATTGGGCCTGCTGCCCAAGCGCTTTGGTCACATAGAAACAGACTTGAAATTGATCCTAATATCCTTTCTTTTGGAGAGGTACCTGATAATCCTAAAACATCTATTTTGATCCCACTTTATGGCAGATATGATTTTGTTGAATACCAACTGAGCCAGTTTGTTAACGATCCTTATATGAAATATTGCGAGATAATCTATATTAATGATGATCCTAAAATCCAAGAACCACTTTTACAGTTTTGTAGTTTAATCCAGCCAATTTACCAAATGGGTTTTAAGCTAGCACACGCTGGTCAAAACCTAGGCTACGCAGGAGCTAATAATTGGGGGGCGAAGTTAGCTAAGGGTGAATTACTGCTTTTGCTAAACTCAGATGTTATGCCAAAAACAACAGGTTGGTTGGAAAAGCTAGAAAGAGCTTATGAGGAAGAAAACATGGGTGCTTTGGGTTGTAAGCTTTTATACGAGGATGAGTCTATTCAACATGCTGGCATGACTTTTGTGCGCCTTCCCCTTCTAGACAACATGTGGATGAATGAGCATTTAGGTAAAGGTTTAGCTAATGTTGAGAGTGCCAAGGGTTTAAAGGAAATGACTACTATTACAGCTGCTTGCCTTTTAATTAGTAAAGAAACTTATATGGGCGTTGGTGGCTTGAGTGAGGATTATATCTTAGGTGATTTTGAAGATAGCGATTTATGTTTAAAGCTCATTGAAAAAGGGTACAAAAACTACTACTTGCCTGATGTTGAACTTTATCATCTCGAGAGGCAATCGCAATCAAAATTTAGTGATGAGAATTGGAAGTCAAAACTTACCATTTATAATTGCTGGCAACATACAAAAAAGTGGAATGATGTCATAGAGAACCTTCAAGGCCAAAGTGGTGAATAAATTGCAAAAAGAGAAGATAATGATTGTTGCCCACGGACACCCTGATTTTTCTAAGGGAGGGGCAGAAATAGCAGCTTACAACTTATTCAAAACTCTTAAGGAAAGAGAAGATTGTGAAGTACTTTTTTTAGCTAGGCATAACCTTGATAAGGCTAGTCATGTAAGCACCCCTTTTGGAGTAAGGGCAAACGATGAAGTATTATTTTACTCTGACTCACCAGATTATTTTAAGTTCAGCCAAAATAATCAAAGGTTAATATGGTTTAATTTTGATCAGTTGCTTAACTCTTTTAAGCCTACAATCGTTCATTTTCATCACTATGTGACACTTGGTCTAGAAATGTTTCGTGCTGTCAAAAATTATAATCAAAACACCAAGGTTATTTTGACCTTGCATGAGTACCTCGCTATTTGCCACCATTTTGGTCAGATGATTAAAAAAGATTCAGGCAAACTTTGTTATCAAGCCACGCCTGCTGATTGTCATGTGTGTTTCCCTGAAATTAGCCCGCAGGATTTTCTTTTACGGAAATTATATATTCAATCTTTTTTCAATGTGGTAGATCTTTTTATTAGCCCTAGTAATTTCTTGCGTGATAGATACATCGCTTGGGGCGTTCCTGAACAAAAAATTGTTTTTTTAGAAAATGGTCAAGTTACTGCTCCCAAATTACCCCCCAGAAGTGGTGAAGGAAATGAAATCCATGGTCGCTTGGCATACTTTGGTCAAATTACTCAGTTTAAAGGGTTAGATGTACTTCTTGAAGCTATTGCTCTAATGTCAAAAAAAGAGCGAAAGAAAATTCGTCTTGATATCCATGGTTCGGGGCTAGAAGTCCAAGAAAAGGCTTTTCAAAATAAAATTAAAAAGCTACTTAAAATGTTAAATAAGCAAGTAACTATTCATGGTCCTTATCAGCCTGATGAATTACCAACTTTGATGCAAGATATAGACTGGATTATTGTACCTTCAATATGGTGGGAAAATTCTCCTTTAGTTATTCAAGAAGCTTTTAAGTTTGGTCGCCCTATTATTTGTAGTGATATTGGTGGTATGGCTGAAAAGGTTACGAATAATATTAATGGTTTGCACTTTAGAGCTGGAAAAGCTGTAAGTTTGAGAGATACTATTATTAAGGCTACAAATGATACTAATTTGTATCAGAGATTAATTGATAATATGGGTGAGGTTTTCTCTGTAAAAGAAAGCTCTGTTTGTCATCTTGAGCTATACCAGTTTATCGACAAGAATAAAGCTTCATGATAGATCAAGTTATTTTTGATAGTAACAAAAATCTGCCACCTGACATCCTGAAGCTAGCTTTTGTTGAGATTAAAAACGCAGGCTATATTCTTGATGATAACCTACATTTTCATGGCGTGGTTCTTCATAAAAAAGCTCAGGTTGATTCTATTCAAATTAAAGTTGCAAATAGACAGGTAGGGAAGGCTAGTATAGGTTTAAGTTCTCCAAATATTCATTTAAATTATCCTCAAGTAAAACATAGTAAAAACGCAAAATGGAGAATTTCTGATTTACCAATTAAAGTCTTAAATTCCAAAGCTGATATTATTGCTAAGTTTAAAAATGGCGATGAAGTTTTGTTGGGCTCAATAAGTAAAAAGCTAACTAATAAATCCTTTCAAGAAATTATTTTTGATATTTGTGTATACAACGGGGAATTTGATAATGAAAAATTTTTTAAATTTTTTAAGTACTTATATAATTTTTCTAATCGAAAGCCTCAATCTAGTTCAGGTTTCAATACTGATATTCATAAACTGAAAAAATTAGGCTTTCTTAAACTAGGTAAATTTTATTCTAATCCGCTAAAGCATCACTTGGTTGCTGACAAGCTCTCTATAATTTATTGTTATATTCCTAAAAACGCCTGCACCTTGTTTAAATACTTTATCCTTAAAAATTCGAATTATAGTGACATCATCTCGAGTATGACTTCTGTAACACAAGTACATGTGCACGAACATTTACTCAGAATTTCGAACTTAGAAAAATTAGAGTATAAGGACTACTTTAAGTTTGTTGTTCTAAGGAACCCTCTTAAACGTCTTGTATCAACTTATTTTAACAAGATAGTAAGAGGTTCAGAGGTTTTTGTACAAAATCTAATAAAAGAAGCTCAAAAAAAGTTAAGCCTACCCTCTAACCTAGAGAGAGGCATTACCTTTAGGCAATTTGTAGAGTATTTAGCTTTAGAAGAAGATGAAAACCTTAATCAACATTGGAGGTCACAAAGCAGTTTTATAGGCAAGATGCAGTATGATTATTATATTCAGTTTGAAAATTTAGAATCAGGTATCTTATATCTTGAGGAAAAATTTAAAATAAGTATAGAGCGTGACATAAATAAGAAACATCGAACCCTTTATGCAAAGGAAATAGATGGTAAACATGGCAAAAATTTTTGTGATTTATATCCAAAAGAGCTACGCTCACTAAGGCCTTTTCCTGAAGCCAAGCACTTGTATACTTCTGAACTCGAGAAAAAAGTGAGAGAAAGATATTGTGAGGATATACAAATTTATGAAAATGTATTTGGTAAAGGGACAGTTGTTCTAGATTAAAAATGGGAGGCAAATTTTTTATGTGGATTCTTACAAGTATCTATGAAGAGATATAGAATTATACAGACTCGCCTTCTAAGTGAAAGTCAAGATCAAGAGCTACTTTTTAACTTTAAGGATAATAGTGGGTATCACAATTTTGCCGATAAAGATTTGCATATTCTTGGTTGGGTTTTTAATAAAACGATAAATATTGACTCGCTTAATATTTACCTTTTCTCTGGAGGTAAAAAACTTTTCAAAAAAGTAACTAGATTTTTGCCCAGCCCTCGTTTGAAGGAGCAGTTTTCTAACTATCCTGCTGAAAAAGCAAGGATTAAGGTTACTATTACTTACAAAGAAATTTCCCCATTACTCTCAGGTAATGACTTTTCACTATATCTAGTTGCTAATATGGGTAATAAAGAGCAGAATCTAGCAGTATTATGTTTTGTTGAGGACTATGATGTGAGCAAGGCTATTTTTGTAGTTGGGTCACCGAGAAGCGGTACCTCTATTTTAGGCATTGCCCTTCGCAAGGCTTTAGTATATGAATGCTTTGCTGAAAATCATTTAATTCCTTTGCTGCATGACTTACTGCCCAACGCTCAAAAGTATTTTGCTCAATCGCCAGCAGTACAAATTGAAGCAATGATGCTAAGTCAACTTGATGATTATCTTATTAAAGCTCAGCTACAAAACATTATTAAGAACTACTATAAAGAATTTTTTGGATCTAAAGGTTTTGTTGATAAAACACCCGGTATAGCCATGATAAAGGCAATAAAATATATTCGGGAAATGTGGCCACAAGCAAAATTCATTTTTGCCAAGCGTCGGGGTATAGAAAATGTTAGCTCGAGATTAAAAAAATTTCCAAATGTTGATTTTCAGAATCATTGTCAAGAGTGGAGGCACACCCTTGAGTATTGGTACAACTTTAAAGATCAGCTACCTCCTAAAAAATATCTAGAAGTAGATCAGTATGATGTTCAAATGCGATCAGCTGAAGTTGCTGCCATCATAAGCAATTTTCTACACCTCACATCTGAGCAAACAGTCACTTTGCAAAATACTCTTACGACTGCACAGCCTGAGAAAACGAGAGAAAGTGTTATGGAGAAAGCAAAATCCATATTTGATAGGGGCTGGACTAGCGAGCAAATCAAGCAATTTAGAGCTATTTGTGGTAATGCTATGAGTAGATTTGGCTATAGTGAAAACGAGCAATACTATTTGGAAGACAAAAAATGATTATACCCATTCTGGTACGTACTTTTGGATGTTCAGGCTCTACACTACTGATGCAAATTCTTGCAAGCTCCCAAGATATTGTTTTTGAACGTAGATATCCTTTTGAGGTAAGGTACTTAACATACTTAACTAGAACAGCCCAGTTAATAACTTCAGAGCGTAATAAAGGCCTGCCTTTTGAATGGGGTCAAAATGGAGTTGGTCCTTTTTGGTGGACACTCAAAGTATAGACTAAATAGCTAATAACTCCAAATTATTCTGCTGATTAGCTTCAAAGGTTTCAGGGCTTTTGTAACCAATCGAGCTGTGTAACAAGAGTTTGAACTAAAAAAATAACCTTGTTTAGAACATATTTAAACAACTCAAAGGTGGTAGAGTATCTGGTCAAAGCGACGTTCATAGCCAATTTGATTTATGCCCTCGTACAAAGCAATTGCAAGGTGCATAAAACCATGATAAATTATGCTTCCCTTTCATACTCAAACATTAGTTCTAGCACGCAACCTCTGAAATACTACCAATTTGATAGAGCCCAAGAAACACCTGTTTCTGAGGGGCTTAATTTGAATTACCTTGCTTTGACCGGATGTTTCCTTGTGTTAGCATGTATATTTAAAGCTAGGACGGCCCTTAAAAATCAGTTCAAACTCTTGATGAATATAATTTACTGTTCTAGCCATGCCTAGAACAGTTAGTACTACAGGTACTTGATGTTTTTAAGTCTAAAATAGCTTCAGAGCTAGAAGAGATAGGTTACGAATTATAGGCTTTTACTAGCCAAGGTTTGTTGATTCTAGGTTTTTTTCCTAAAGAAAGCCCCTCTGATTTCAGTGTTAAATTAGGATTATAAGCAGGATCATTATATAAGATTTTACCCCAACGCTTTTGCATATACTTTACTTCCTTTTGAAATCTCTTATGCTTTTCTGGAGTGTCCTCATAACCACGGGTTTTTGATTCATGGTGGTACAAAAGGGCATATGGTGTCCAAAGGTTACGGTAACCAGCCTCATAAAGACGTAAACAGAAATCGACATCATTGAAAGCAATAGTTAAGTTTTTTTCATCGAAGCCGCCAACTTCATTATAAAGCTTCTTCTCTACAACTAAACAAGCAGCAGTTACAGCGGAAAAATTTTGAGTTAGGCTAGCACGACAAAAATAGCCATTATCACTTGCATGAAAATATTTATGGGCATGCCCTGCTACACCACCTATTCCAAGTAAAATGCCGCCGTGCTGGATGGTGTCATCAGGGTATAAAAGTTTAGCACCTACTGCACCAATCTCCGAGCGTAAAGCGTGAGAAACCATTTCTGTAAGCCACTCTTCACTTATAACTTTTATATCATTATTAAGGAAGCATAGAACATCTCCATTTGCAGCTCGAGCTGCAAAGTTATTAATACCTGAATAGTTAAAAGGTTGCTTATAGTGTAAAATTTTAGCTTTTTCTTCTCTAGAAAGCTTCTCAAAATAGTCTAAAACTTCAGCCTCTGAGCTTTGATTATTAGCAATTATGATTTCATAATTAGGATAATTGGTATTTCCCCAAATACTTTCCAGACAAGCTTTGAGCATTTCATAATGATTATGTGTGGGGATAATGATGCTTACTAATGGTTCAGGTTTTGGCAAGGCATAGCTAACTCTTAACATCGTGCCTAGGTGAGGTATAAGGTTTGCCTCTGCTTTTATGTCTAAACGCTCTAAATGATCTCTAATTGCTCTAAGCCCTGCTTTGGCTGCATAATCTTTAGCATTGTGCCCCATGGCTGCTGAACCAGCTATGCTACGCCAATGATAGAGTATATGTGAGATGTGCCTTATATTATTTAAGGCTAATTTTTCAGTAAAGCGCAAGGCTAGGTCATAATCCTGACTACCTTCATAGCCTTCACGAAACCCACCTAACTCCTTTAGAAGTTTGGCTTCATAAACAGCTAAGTGAGTTACATAGTTATAGGACAAAAATAAATCAGGGTTCCAGTCAGGCTTAAAGTAAGGATCATAACGCCTACCCTCTTTATCTATTTTATCTTCATCGCTATAAATGAACATAGCTTCTGGATACTGATTTATTTCATGTGCTACTAGGTATAAAGCGTGTTTTGTCAATTCATCATCATGATCTAAGAGGGCTATCCAATCCCCTTTAGCGATATCTAAAGCACTATTAGAGGCTGCAGAAATATGTCCATTGTTGTCTCTAAAAACAACCTTGATACGTTCATCTTTTTGTTGATATTCCTCTAGTATTTCCCGCACATGCTTTTTGGTTGAAGCGTCATCGGCAATACAAAGTTCCCAATAAGGATAGAGTTGCTTAAGGACAGACTCTATAGCACACCGTAGCCATAATTCTGATGTGTTATAGATAGGCATAAGTACAGATATCAAAGGTTTTTTGGCAAAAGTTTCTATGTGCTTTTGAATTGTCTGGTAATCACTATCAGTTAGAGTGTCAAAACTTTCTACCCATCCTTCATAGTCTATATCTATGTTTTTTTGGTAATGCTTTTGGGTAAGCTTGTCAGTTAGTAAGTGACTTATTCCCTTTGTGCCATATTTTTGCCAGTAAGTAAATAGTCTTGGTAATTTGCTTAAGTAGAGATTAGGACGTTTAAATAGGTCTTTTAAATACATATTTAAAGTACCTATTTTGGAAGGTTTCTTGGGAAATCTTCCCTCAGCAGCACCAGAGTGCAAATAGTGAATAAGGGGGTTTACACCTGAAGCTTCTACATCGGGGTTACTTTTTAGGTAGAAGTTAGTATCAAATCTTTGGCTAGGGTTAAGTCCTTGCTTGGCTCCATAGAGCAGATAATGAAGCATAGGACTAATGTCTGATTTTGCTACATCTTTATTTTTATGAAGATACCAAGATGCTTCAAATAGTTCTGATTGTGATAAGAGTGCGACTTGCCTCAACAACTCTTTATCATCAACATTTTGATTTTTTATTTCTGGGTGCTCGAGCTGTTCAATATGACTAGTACTTGTTTTCTGGATGGTTTGCTTACTGGGCATAGCTTTAATCACTTCTTGTAAAACTATGCTTAATGATGTTTAACTTTTGTTTTCATAAACAAAATCGGAAAGGCACTTAATTCTTTACTTGTGCCCTTTAGGGGTCTAACCTTTAAAGAACTCAAAACGTCTAAGTTGCTCTGCGCACTTTGTTTGTTTAGCAGAGTTTTTACATTATTTACTTACCCTTGCCTGCATGCTTCATTTTACAGTATAAAGTACCAGAAAACAAGCCTATCGACACAAAGACCTGTCCTTGTCTACCCTTGTAAGGATAAGGATTCATAGCTTTGTTGCTCAAGTGTTTAGAGCTGGTGTAATTAACTTGGTTAGACCATAAACTATCTTGGCATTTTTATCGGTGTAGCTTTCAACTTCTTCAAAACTTTCATTGCGAAGTTCAGCTAGAAATCTGGCAGTGTAGTGAACATTAGCAGGTATATTTTTCTCACCACGCTTGGGTATGGGTGTCAAGAAAGGGCTATCAGTTTCAAGTAAAATGCGATCTTTAGAAAGCTCTTTGGCAACATCTTGAATCAGGGTAGCCTTTTTATAAGTTAAATTACCAGCAAAAGAAACATACCAACCAAGCTCTAGTCCTGTTTCAACTAGTGCTTTATGACCATTGCAACAATGTAATATGCCTTTGCTATAACCAACTTCCTCGAGCATGTGCTTTGTTTCTAGTGAAGCCTTTTCAGAGTTTTGTTTATCACGAACATGCAAGATAAGTGGTTTTTCTAATTTACTAGCCAGTTCTGCTTGCCATAAAAAGCTTTTGCGTTGCACATCAGCAGTAGTTTTATCCCAATAAAAGTCAAAACCTGTTTCTCCTATGCCTACAACCTTAGGATGTCGAGCCAGCTCCTCAATTTCAGTGCGTATATTAGGATCAGTAGCTTCATCAGCATCTGTGGGGTGTATGCCAATAGCTACAAAGACATTGTCATAGCGTTCAGCAATTTTTAAGGTTGTTTTAGAACGCTTTAAATTGGTACCTATGGATATCATTGTAAGGGTTGAATCAACTGCTTGCTCTAAATTCTGGCAATAATCTAGGTGACAGTGGGTATCAGTCATGTTAGATTTAATTCTAACAAATGTTAACAGTGCGCAGCAGGTAGGTATAAGTTTTTGTAAGAAAGATACATAAGTAGGGGTAGGTTTCAAACCTGCCCCTACAGGCACATAGAAATTCACATTACTCTTTTTTATAAGTGCTTAAAAGAATCTTTTGATTTGCTCAAAACATACAGGAATTCGAATGCGTTCTCAAATCCCTGAAAGCCCTAATGAGATTTTGCGGGCATCAATCATAAGGGTTCAAAATTTTGAACCCCTACAACACGTGCTCTATGACAGGTGTTTTCATTCATAAATTATTTTGTGTAAATTAACATAAGAATAATTCAGGTATGCAAATTTGCATGCTATCACCTTTTCTGTAGTGATTTTCAACTACAAACAAATTTAAGCGAATTGAGAGGGAGTTTTCAGTGTAAATTTTATGATGCAAGCGTGTTTCTGTCAAATTAAGTCAAAATAAACTTGAAAATTTAACCCAAAACTTGAAAACTTAAGCATTGGCTTCTGGTTGTTAGTTTTGCTAGATTATAATTTACATTGCTTAACTTAATGCCAGAATCAATAAGCTATTTGTTAGAATCTAAGTTGTTTGTGAATTCTACTAACTTTTTGGAAAAAACAAGGAGATTTTAAATGGACAAGCGTTCTTTTACTGCTTTTATTGTACTTTTAGCTATTCTGGCCTCATTGGCTTACATTTGGCAACCTTGGAGTAATGATGCTCCCTTAAAGCTAGGGCTTGATTTACAAGGCGGTTTGCGAGTAGTCTTACAAGCTGAAGAAGAGAGTCCTGATAGAGAAGACTTAATTGCAGCACGTAGTGTTATTGAAAATCGTGTAAATGAGTTTGGTGTAGCTGAGCCTGTTATTCAAACTAGTGGTGATAGACGCATTATAGTAGAATTGCCCGGATTGGCTACTAGTAATGCAACAATGTCTTATAAGGTTGATAAAGATGTTGACATTGCTGCAGTGCGAACTGCTATTGATAACTTGGGCTTTTCTAATATTAGTGGCTTGGATACCACTATAGAAGAAGGTGAAGAAACTGCTGAGAGTAAAACAATCTCTGTACAAGCAAATGTTGGTGTTAGTGAAAGTAACTTTTTCGCTGAAAGTCTAGCTGAAGAATTAGGTGCAGAACTGCTTAATGTTGAGGCCACTTTTGATCAGCAGCGTGCCCTTGATTTGATAGGGCAACAGGCAGTCTTAGAGTTCCGCCTAGTAAAACCAGAAGCCTCAGGTAAAGCAGCTACCTCTATGACGGAAGCAGATTTAGAACCTGTTGCCTTTACTGGAGATATTCTGTCTAATGCAAGGGCCGACTTTAACCGAGTTGGCAATACCACCGTTGGTGGAGCTATAGTACTTTTTGATGTCAAGCAACAATATTCTGGTGAGTTTGCACGCTTTACGGGTGATAATTTAAATAGACGTATGGCTATAGTGCTTGATGGTAGTGTAATGAGTGCTCCAAGGTTAAGTGGTGTTATTAGCACTAACGGTCAAATAGAAGGCATGGCAGACTTAGAAGAGGCTAGTGACTTAGCTCTTGTTTTACGTAGTGGTAGTTTACCGATAAGCCTAGAGGTTCAAGAAATCCGTGCTATTGGCCCTACTCTTGGTGAAGACTCTATAGAAGCAGGTAAACGTGCTGCTTTAATTGGTGGTGGAGCTGTTGTTCTTATAATTTTAATTTATTATGGTCCTCTTTTTGGCTTTGTGTTAACAGTTGGTTTAGCCCTAGTTATGCTCTTTGTTTTTGGTGCCCTAGCAGGTTTGAATGCTGTTCTTACCCTTCCGGGTTTAGCAGGTCTAGTGCTCACTATTGGTGCTGCTGTAGATGGTAATGTGATATCTTTTGAGCGCATAAAAGAAGAATTACGTTCAGGTAAAGGCCTAAGACTTTCCATGCGGAATGGTTTCCAAAACTCACTATCTGCTATTATTGATGCTAACGTAACTACTCTTCTAGCAGCAGCGGCACTCTATCAATATACTAGTGGTCCTGTACGTGGTTTTGCTGTAACGTTAGCTATTGGGATTATCTCAGCTGTTTTTGTAAATACTGTGGTAGTACCCTTTATATTAGAAGTGCTAACCTTACGCATAAGAAGACCCTTACTAATTAATCCCAAAGGTTTTGAGAATCTTAGATTTGTTAGTAAAGCCCCTTTAATTCTAAGTCTTTCAGGACTTTTAATATTAGGTTCTGCCTATCTTATTTTTACCCGTGGTGTAAATCCATCAACAGATTTTACAGGTGGTAGCAATGTTCTTTACAAGGTTACTGAAGATACTAATATAGAAACTGTACGAGATGCTATTAACACCTTAGCTGCTGAGGGAATAAGTGGAGATACTGCTATTATTCAGGAGGTTTTTGATAATACTATTAAAGGCAAGCTTATCTCAGTGCGTGTTCCCCTAGTTCCTGATAGCGAGGAAAGTAGCCAATTCCCTAATGAGTTAGCTAGTACCTTAGGAGCTGATCTTTTACAAGCTGACTTTGTAGGGCCAGCAGTTGGTGAAGAGTTGCGTAATGCTGCTTTTATAGCCATGCTAGTTGCTATTGGTTTAATTTTAGCTTATGTAGGGTGGCGTTTCTGGCCTAATTGGATTATAGCTATTGCTGCTATTGTAGCAGTTGTCCATGATGTAGGACTTGTTTTAGGTGTTAACAACGTACTCGGAGCAGAGTTTAGCATTCCTGTTTTGGCAGCCATTTTATTTGTTGTTGGTTATTCACTAAATGACTCTATCATCATTTCTGACCGCATCAGAGAAAACTTTAAGAAAATCAGAGGTTTTGATTACCAACGGTTAGTGGACATTTCAGTTAATCAAACACTTTCTCGTACACTAGTAACTTCAGGTACAACCCTTTTGCCGGTACTAGCTCTTTTCTTTTTAGGCGGTAGCGTTTTACGTGACTTTAGCACTACATTGCTTATAGGTATTGCTGTAGGTACATATTCATCAATTTTTATTCTTGCCCCTACAGTAGTGTGGTTTAGACAGCGTCAGCGCACAATGCAGTCTACACCAAAGGCAAAACGAGCACAGACGGCTAGGTAATTTAAAACAGTACAGCAGCAATACTAAAGGTAGAGACGCAAATCTTGCGTCTCTACCACACATTTATACTCCCTTGCACTTCTAAGCATTGAGCACCAAAAATAAATTTTTATAGCTAAATGATTATTCTATTCCTATAGCTACAAGTTGATCATCCTCAACTTTAAGTTGTATCCTTGGCAAAGGTTCTACTGCTGGTCCACTAATTACCCTACCAGCTTTAAGGATATCAAAGAGACTTAAGTGACAATGACAAATTAAAACGGGATTGCTAACACGGTGATTAGAAGCTAGTGCAATGGCTTCAATGTCGCTATTAAAATCTACGGGACAGCCTAAATGTGTGCAAATGCGACTAAATGCTATAAAATGCTTGCTTTTTACAGTTATGCCGCCATTTACAGCTTCAGGCACACACAAGGCTATAGATGTTACACTCCCTAATGTAAATTCAGCTACGTTCCAAATATCAAAATCATTTACAGGAGCTATGATAACAGGTTCTTGCTGGGTAAACTCAGCTATTTTTTTAGGTTTGATTTTTTTAAAATGAGTCCTATAAGCTTTTTGAATAAACCAAATCAAACTAGTAAGAGCTACTAATACAGGAATGCGCCAAAGCCAATTGTTTAGGCGGCGACGTTGATGATCAATAGTTGTTTTAGAGCTATTATCTTTCACTGACTACTAGCATTAGCAAGTTGCGTTAAAGCATTTAATGTCAAAGAATGATCAGGATTTATAGCAAGAACTGCTTCGTAGTTGGCTCGAGCATTCTCAATATCTCCAAGCCTTTCATGTGCTTGACCCAGTAAATAAAATACCTCCTCATAAACAAAAGGTAAGTTCTCTCTATCTTCTTGCAAATCAAGAAGGTTTTTTAAAACTTTGGTGGCCTCTGAGTAATTACCTTGGTAACTAAGTAATTTGGCTTGATTTATGTAAGACCAAGGCTTTTCAATTGCTTCGGGAAATTTAGTTGCAAGTTGGTAAGCTTCTAAGGCCTTACCATAATCACCCTTTTGCCATGCCACACGTCCCATGTCCATGGCTATGATATAACTTGGCTCGAGTTTATAAGCCTTTTCAAGTAAAGCTATTGCCCTATCAGTATTATGCATAGCTGCCTCTAAAACTCCATTGAGCCACAAATAATTAGCAGGTATGTACTTTACGAGTGATAAGGCCTCACTAAGTTCACTTTTGGCTTTAGGAAAGTCACCTGTCAAGTAAAGAGCATAACTATAAAGATAATGAGCGCTTGCTCTTTGAGGAAAGGTCTTGACAAGTTCTGGTCCTTCAAATTGTGCTACAAAGGTATACTGACCTAACTCTATAAGTTCTTCTACTTTAGCCTTAGCTTCTTTCCATGACTGCGCATAACCAAAACATCCCCATGTTACACAAGAAGCAATAAAAAAATAATAAAAATGTCTGAATAAAATGAGCTTCCCCATATATCCAGACTATCTTGAGCTTTTATGAGACGCTTAAGGTAGTTTTAATTACCTACCGTTAAAATGAATCTCACGTCCGTTAAGAGCTTGCAAAGGTCGATTATTGTTATGTAGAACTTTACTAAGAGCATCTAATTGCTCACGTGACATATCAATAGGTTTAACCATTACATTCCAATTAACACCTTCACTACAGGGTGGTGTAGTAAGTGAGCCTTCATAGCGGTATACTTGTCTATTACTGTGCATCAAGTCTTCAGCATTTACTGAAGCTTCAATAGAAAGTTCATCCCCTGCGTACTTAGGCAAATTGGCAATAATATCCTTAAAAGCTAAATTTTCTTCGCCTTCGTGGACCATAACTCCTATGACTGCTAGTTCTGTTTGCCCATCATCTGTTTTATGAGCATGAACAAAATGCACTTCAGCTTCTGCCAATTTACCATCTATAGCATGTTCACTAGGAGCATGAAAGTGAAACTGCATTAGTTGATACCTTTTATCACCTATTGTTATACTGCTACCACTATCGTAGTTGATTTGTACAGTATGTCCATCATTTAGGATATTTATAGCACTAGGTGAGTAGTTAAACTTTATATCATCTATATTACTTACTAGAAAGTTGTTTATGTCAATAGGGGATTGCTTTGTGCCTTCACAGCAAAGTACATAGTCTTTTTTAAGTCTTCCCCAATTGTCGGGACCTGTTTCCCCTTTGTAGCTCCATGAAGAGCTCTCGGAAGCCAAAGTCATAAATAAAACTCCAGAAACAATAAAAAACAGTAAAAATTATTTTAACTTATATATTTGGTAGTATGTATTCCTTAAATTTTGCATTTTTTTAACTATGCAATGAAAAGTTATAGATCACTTAAACAATTATCTTTGTGAGTAATGCCTCCAATCAGCATTTTAAAGCTATTCATAAATAAAATGGTGCATAAAATTTAGATCCAGCGCACCTTATAATCTTACTTTATTTTTAACAGCATTTCTCAATCTTTTTCTAATGAAGGGTTAACTGAACCTAGTAACTCTGGATTTGTTAAAGGTTGCAAAGCCATTCTAGCCACATTGCGTAAAGTTTTAGCTTTATAGCCTGCTTTAGCAAAAGTATAAAGACCCATAAGAGTAGCAGTGAAATGATCTGCTAAAGCAATAGTATCCTCCTTATTTAGGTAAGGTCCTATTGATGTATCTTCCTGTAGAATATTTTTTAAGGCTTTTCGTAAAAGATCAGAATACTTGTGAATTAAGGTTTTTACAGATGGGTCATGTGGTGCTTGTTCTACAGAAGTGTTAAATAAGAAACACCCACGGTGATCCTTGTGTTTTTCTACCTTTTCAACTACTATTTCAAATAAAGCTCTAACAGCTACTAGTGCAGACTCTTCTGCAGTAACACGGTGTAACATCTTTACAATAGCGCTATATTCTTCTAAACCATAATGATCAATGGCCTCGAGGTAAAGTTGCCGTTTATTACCAAAGGTATTGTAAAGGCTAGGTCTTTCTAGGCCAGTGGCTTTAACGAGATCATCAAGGGTTGTTGCTTGGAATCCTTTTTCCCAAAAGGTTTCCATTGCTTTAGCGAGCACATCTTCTCTGTTAAATTTACGTGGTCGTGCCATAACCTATTTCCAAACTTTTCAAGTAATACTGTCTAGTTCAAAATAATAATTTAGTATAGATGTTCAGATCAATTTGTAGCTTATCAACCAACACAAGGAATTCATTCCTGAGTCTTTTAGAGGATAAACTACCTGAAGGACTTATAGTGTTACACCGTGAGGTACACTCGTCGTCAAGCTTCTCAGTATGACATATAAATATCTTCCATTTAGGGAAAAGAACCTTCTAGCATACTATGTTAAAAATAGCATATTTTTATAGCTTAGAGTTGTTCGGAAACAAAATAATGCACCAAATAGTTAATTCATTAGACAAGAAACCAATACGTTTATCAAAGTTTGGTTGTCGTATCATGCATTCTGTCAATTTTAAATTGAACAATTATGCATTTCATGATGTACACAAGCTTATTTCTGAACAAGCCGCTTATTGAAATGATTTTCTACTATTTAGTACAAAAAATCTGATTGTACAATTAAAGATAACAAAAATTAGCTATGCAAGGATAATTAAGGTGTTTATATTTTATAGTTATTAAAATTATTGACTTTTTAGTATAAAACTGCTAAATTTTATCTTGTGCAGTAAAGATATTTTCTACAATATTTTTTACTTAGGAGTAATCCTTAAAAACCCTGATTACAAATTGATTTGGGAATAACTGATGAAAATATATTTTTGCTGCAATTTAATTTAAGGAAGTGGTTTTAATGATGGTAAGAAAAGCTAAATGGCTTTTTATGGTTCTTATTTCTATAGCTGTTTTATTCATGGCACTAGCGCCTAGTTTATTTGCACAAGGTTCAGGTACTGACAGTGAAGAACTCTATGCATTTGACGAGGATGGGAGTTTGATTCGTCCTGAAGGCTATAGAGAGTGGTTGTATATTGGAACTCCAATAACTCCAAATGACCTTAATCCACCTGAAGCTGCTTTTCCCGAATTCCACAATGTCTACATTCATCCAGACAATGTTGAATATTACAAGGAAAATGGTAGTTTTCCAGATGGCACAATTTTGGTTAAAGAACTAGTCAGTGTGGGTTCCCAACAGGCTGTAAGTGGCAATGGCTATTTCATGGGTGAATTTCTTGGACTAGAAGCAACCATAAAAGATGCTGAGCGCTTTCCAGATGAGCCCGGTAATTGGGCATACTTTAGCTTTGGGCATAGCTACCCACTTACAGGCACAGCAAATGCTTTCCCAACAGCATCTTGCAATGCTTGTCACCAAGCTACTGCAGCTGAAGATTTTGTCTTTACTCAGTACTACCCAGTCTTAAGAGCATTTAAAGAGTAAAAATTGCTTTAATGAATCAAAGCGGCAAAATACCTCAAAGTGATTTTGAAGTTATTGAAAAGTTTGATTCTTATGAGGATGATGATTTAACAGTAAAAATGATTGAGCTTTATCAAGAATTAAGAAAGAGCAATGTACCTTTAGAAGATGCATACTTTAAAGTTCTGCAACGCTATAGCATTTCCTAATAGCCTTCTAGATAAGGCTTTAAATTGTGTCCTGTTTCATTCAGGGCACATATATTCATCAATAAATTTAGGAGAAGATACTTATGAATAAAGGCTTAGTAGTTATTTTTTCAATAACAATTGCACTAGCATTAATATTGGCACTAGTTTTTTATGGACAAAGCCAAAGTGATGCTAAAGAAGTTGACTTTTCCCCTTACGTTGACAATGAGGGAAAGATTTCTTTACCTAAAGATTTCCGTAAAACTATGTCGCACCTTGGCTCTTGGTTTGTTCCAGAAGGTGGTGCAAGTGGATTCCATGACGTGTACACTGATCAAGCAAGTGTGGAACAGTATAGAGAGACAGGTAAATTCCCAGATGGAGCTATTTTAGTTAAGGAACTTAGAGCTTCAGAGGCTGGGGATTACTCTACTGGAAAAGGTGTTAATTATTCTACAGAATCCATTAAACAATGGTTTGTCATGGTAAAGGATAGTAAAGGCAGATTCGCTGATAATAAGAATTGGGGTGATGGTTGGGGTTGGGCTTTATTTAAGCCAGACAATATGGATGAGAATGTAAGCACTGACTACAAAGCTGATTGCTTAGGTTGCCACATACCTGCAAAAGATACGGATTGGATCTATGTAGAAGCTTATCCTACACTAAATTAAGTAATCCTGAATAATACAGTTCTCCAGAAAAGTTTTCTTCTCTAAGAAAACCCCCTCTGTGAGCATGTCATTCTGAGGAACATAGTGACGAAGAATCTCTAGGGGCATTAACACATGAGAGATCATTCGCTGCACTTAGGATGACATTCCTTGCGTTTTTACCAGCTAAGCGCCTTTCAAAAAAACTCAATAAGAAATTCAAGCCAAAAGCAGCTTCATTTCTTCAGAATTACCTCAAGGCTTATAATTACAAGTTTTTGCTAGTTGGCTATTACTTCATAAAGATTTGTGCACTATCTAAGAGAATCATAGCGTCACAGACACAAATGTTATATGTCAAACCTAGTTTAGGGATAGTTCTATTGTAAAGTAAGACGATGAATCAAACATGTTTTAACTCGAGCCAATGGATAAGATGCCAATTCGTTTTTGAAAGGAATTACTATTATGAAATCAGATGAAGTACTAAAACGTGAAAATCCAGAACTGTATCGGGTTGCTCGAGAGAGTGGTACAGAACATCGTTTTTTAGGCAAATATGTGAATACCCATGATGATGGTATTTATCATTGTGCAGTATGTGATGCTCCACTTTTTTCTTCAGAAACTAAATTCGATAGTAAATCTGGGTGGCCATCTTTCACTGATCCTGTTTTACAAGATGCTGTGACCCTACATGCTGATAATAGTCATGGCATGGTTCGGACAGAGGTGAGATGTAAAAATTGTGATGCACATCTTGGTCATGTGTTTCCAGATGGTCCTAAGCGTGATGATGGTAAAGATTGTGACCGCTATTGTATTAACAGCATTAGTCTTGACTTGAAAAAAAGTAAGGAATTATAAATGAACAAGCAAAGAGACATTGCCGTGTTGGCTGGTGGATGTTTTTGGGGTTTGGAAGATTTAATTCGAAGCTTGCCGGGGGTTATTGATACAGAAGCTGGATATACAGGTGGGCAAAATGATAACCCTACCTATCAAAATCACCCCGGTCACGCTGAAGCTGTAGAAATCACCTATAATCCAGAAGAAATTAGCTATAAACAACTACTTAATTTCTTCTTCCAAATTCATAACCCAACTACACTTAACCAACAAGGAAATGATATAGGGACTTCCTACCGATCAGCAATTTTTTATAAGAATGAAGAGGAAAAAAGAGTTGCTGAAGAAATGATTGAGATTGTTGATAAATCAAAACGGTGGCGTGATCCAGTAGTTACTACTTTAGAACCTTTCACCCATTTTTGGCCTGCTGAAAGTTACCACCAAGATTATCTCAAAAAGAATCCCGGGGGATATACTTGTCATGCGATCTACTTTGATAGTTATCTAGATAGTTAAGCAGGTATGTAAAAGCTTTTGTGAATGCCCTTCATTGTATTTTAGGGTAAGCTTTTGGAGTAATTAGTGCCTATAGGTAGATAGTAGTCAGAAAGTAGTAGTCAGCACAGTAAATTACTACAGACTACTATCTAATAGCTTCTAGCTACTATGCTAAACTCTAAAGGGAGATTCACAAGTATTTATATGCATAGATGCCTCCTAATAAGAAATTCAAATCAAGGCGACTTTACCTTCATAGGAACAGCTTAAAGTCTATCATTACAAAGCTTTGTAATGGTGAAGTAATGGTACAACTTTAGTCTATCAGTGGCTAATAAGATACTAGGATCATCTTAAAAATACCAAGATTCTAAATTTGACCATAAAGTTTTAAATCCAAGAATGAATATCCTACGTATCTTTGTATGGAGGGTACAACTAATATAGAGAAGGAGGTTTAGTTTTCAAGGAGTACTTTAGTCTAGTAGTTTACTTTAAAGAGGTGAAAACATGTAAATTTAAAATGAATTCAAACAAATAATAGATTTAGACGTCACTAAAAGGATTTCTTTACCAAGAAACAAGTAGTGATATCTGGCCTGCGGTTAGGTGCTATAAATGTTAGCAAGAAAAATTGCATAGCATAGGACAGCTAGTATTTAAAAATGCCCAAGGCACCTTAATCTAAAAATTTTTAAGGGCAAAACCCATAACTTTAAGGAGAAATTTAATGACCCTAAGTCCAAAAGCCTTCATTCATACAAACTTGTTTATCTTTGTTATAACAATTTTCTTGGCTATCCCATTAGCCACAGCCCAAGATGGTGATGATGATGATGTTGCTCCTGCACCACCTTCTATTGGCGCTGACATCCCTCTAACCTATTTCGGTCCTGCCCCATCAGATGTTCAGCCCGAGTTAATTGGTCCCTTTCAGCTCTTAAAATCAGGGCCTGTAGATTTAGACGAGGGTACTATAACCTTACCTCTTTACCAAGGCCAAATGGAAACAGGAGAAAGTGTTTGGTACGTTTTAACTGATACTAATGACAAAGATAACGCTGAAGCTTTGGGGCTCAATGTTTCTGCTAAACTGACTTATGGTAATGTAGGGCGTGGTGCACGTACTGCTCGTTTAGAAGCCGACTCGAGCCTTACCTTTATGAGTGGTACAGTTGACTTCCAACCTGAGCGAAGAGTAGTGCCCGGAGACGCCCCTAACTTTTTCCCCCCTAGTGATTTTCAGCCGGGGTCAGTTGGTGATGAAAATTATAGTCCTTTGGTACGTGTAGAAAATGCAGGTGGCTTTATCTATAATGCTCCAATAGTAGCCTTTAATGTTGGCGCAGATAGACTTAATGCTTTTTGTCATGGCTATCCTGATTATAGTCTTGTTCACGATAAGGTTGTTAGCATATGTCCTAGAGAAGGAACAGTAACACTTGAACTCACCTCTGGCTTTAGTTTTGCACGTCCTGTTCTCTACTTGAGTACGGAGTCTAATCATCCGCTTGCTGCTTCGCTCGAGGGTGCAACTTTAGCACCGGGTTTAGACGACATTACTGTAGGCCGTGATGACAGTGCCTTTAGTGCTGTTGAGCGCATCTTCGTTTTTACTAATGGACCCACTGGTGGTGATAACCCTCAGCGTCAAGGTTTAAACAGTGCTATTGCCGATGGACGCTCACCTTTAAATATTCTTGGTGGCATTCCTACTATTGCAACTGATTACAGTCCTCTATGGGATATGAATTTAGGTGAATGGACCCAAGCAGCTATTGATAATGGTTACCGCTCACGCCTGATTGAAGAGTTTCAAATACTTGGTTTTGTTGAACAAGGTTGGGTTACAGGTCCGGGTGGTGAACCTTATGGCTCTGTAGGCATAATTGTTAACTGCCCAATTGTTTTCCGCTTCCTCTAGTTTCCTTCCAAAGTCATGTCAGAGCAATCTAGTATTGCTCTGACATAAATAATAGGAGATGGATTTATGATTAAACAATCTCTAAAAATCTTTGCTCTACTTACCTTTGCGCTCTACTTAAGTGCAAACGCTCAAGTGCAAACTGTACCTTCACAAAGCTCTATTTCTGATGTCACAGTAGCATCAGAATGGATAAAACTTCTTTACAACCGTATTGATGGTGAGGGGTTTTATCCACCTACTGCTGCTAGAATCTATGCATATGCAGGTATTACTCTTTATGAAGCTATAGTGCCCGGAATGACAGGAAAAGCATCACTCAGTAGTCAATTAACTGATATGCCTACTATGCCACAAGGTGAAGCAGGTATGAACTATGACTGGCCTTCTGTAGCCAATGCTGCCGTATCAAAAGTAATTAATGAGCTTATGGCTGCTTCTTCTGATACTGCCTTAAAATTCACTGCGAGTCGAAGAGGCACTTCGAAAAAGGTTGCAACCCTAAGACAAGAATTTATTGAATCACGCACAGAGGTTGTAGGGGCAGAGGTAGTTACCAATTCCCTAATCTATGGAGAGAAAATAGCAGAGGCTATCCTTTCTTGGGCAGCAGATGACAATTACGATGAAATTCGAGATATGAACTATACAGCACCTACAGGTTCACCCTCACTTTGGGTGCCTCGAGCTGCTGGGCGTGACCCTATTGATCCTTATTGGGGAAACCTTCGTCCCTTTACCTTAGGTGCTGCTAGTGATTGCAAGGTTATGCTCGAGCTAGAATTTAGTACTGATCCAGACTCGGCTTTTTACCAAGCAGCCTTAGAGGTATATAACCAAAGTTTTGATTTGAGCGAGGATCAGCGTAGTTTAGCTATGTTCTGGGATGATATGCCTAGTGATACGGGTACTCATGCAGGGCACTGGCTTATGATTGCCACTAGTATGACCGATAAACTTGATCTAGAGCTTAATAAGGCAGCAGAGCTTTATGCTATCCTTAGTATTACACTTGGAGACGCCTTTATCTCGGCTTGGTCTACAAAGTATGAAGATTTACTAATACGTCCCAATACATATATAAACCGTTACATTGATCCTGATTGGCAACCAGTACTCGATACTCCAAACTTCCCTGATTATCCTTCAGGTCACTCAGTAGCAGGTGGTGCTGCTGCTGAAGTGTTAACAGTGTTTCTAGGAGAGCTTACTTTTGACGATCAATATGGCTGGGTAGATGATATGTGGTCTTCGCGCACTTTTGATTCTTTTAAAGAAGCTGCCGCTGCGAATGCCATGTCACGCTTCTATGGTGGAGTACACTACAAGGTAAGTGTTTTAAACGGAGTAAAACAAGGTGAGTGTGTTGGAAAACATGTACTGAAGAGTTTGAAAAATAACATTAGCCATAATGGCAATCATATACTTGAAGCAAGTAAGGAATAAACATTTTTTGTAATATCTTGTAGGGGCGTATAGCATACGCCCTCCTAATGTAAGTACAAGTACAGTTCTTTAGAAAGGAACAAAACATTATGATTTATAACCTAAAGTCTAAAGCCAGTAAATTTGCTCTTATTGTTATTTGGTGCTTTGCATCATTATCTGTAAGCCATGCTCAAGATCTTCCTATAGATTTACCCACTGTAATGGAAGCAGCACAACTATCGTCTGAGGAACTAGACAGCATTATCGCAGAAGCTATGGGGCAGCTCGAGAATTTAAACGATACTGATAGATTAGCAGTAGAAAACCGTTTACAAGAATTGGCAGCACTAATGCCAGATAAGGCAATAGATGATGCTATGCCCGGACCTGCAATCTTAGGGCAAGGAGAATTTACCAATGCTGACTTTTTCCACAAGGGGTCAGGCAAAGCCACTTTCTACGAATTAGCTGATAAAAGTCGTATTCTACGTTTTGAGGATTTTACAGTCACAAATGGACCCGGTCTACACGTAATACTATCGAGCAACCCCGACCCAGCTGGTCGCAGAAACATAGGTGATGATTATGTAGATTTAGGTTCCCTGAAAGGCAATAAAGGCAATCAAAACTATGATATTCCTGCTGATATTGATTTGGCTCAATTTAAAAGTGTCGTGATTTATTGTAAGCCGTTTCATGTAGTGTTTTCTAAAGCAACAATTTCTCAATAATTTATACTGTTGCTGAGATGTCTCGATAGGAAGCTTAAACTTAGCCTTATTGAATAATATCAACTCATTTTAAATCCAAACATCTAAATCCTGCGTATCTTTTTAAAAGGGCATAACTTTGCTTGAAATATCACCTGAATGGAGTTAACTTTATGAAAAAATTTGTAGCTTTATTTGTACTTATCAGTACATTTCTTACACTAGGGCTAAGTGCTTGCACTAGTGATGAACTTAGGACACTTCGCCTTGCCATTAATGGTCTCGAGCCCCTATCAGGTGGCCTACTTTATGAGGGCTGGGCCATAATTGGTGGTAACCCTGTAACCACTGGTAAATTTAATGTCAACAATGGGAATATTGTTGATGCATCAGGCAATGAAATCTCTAATGGTGATTTTGATGTCAGTCAAGACCTAAGCACTGCCAGCAGAATTGTAATTACCATTGAGCCAGCTGGGGATAATGACACTATACCTGCAGATACAAAAATTCTAGCTGGTGATGTTACAGGTAATGCAGCTAACCTAACAGTTGAAGCAATCTTGGGTAGCTTTGCTAACGCTAGTGGCAAATATATCTTAGCAACTCCTACAAATGGTGATAACACTAATGAGCTAAGTGGTGTGTGGTTTCTTGATCCTGCAGCAGGTCCCGGTGCTGGCTTAAACCTACCTACTTTACCTAATGGTTGGAAGTATGAAGGCTGGACAGTTATAAATGGCACTCCTGTTACCAGTGGGAAATTCACTGTGCTTAATGCTGCTGACGAGTCTGCACCATTTAGTGGCCCACAAGCTGGACCACCTTTCCCCGGTGAAGATTACTTGCAAAACGCACCTACTGGCTTAACTTTCCCCACAGATCTAAGTAGCCAAACAATAGTTGTTTCAATTGAACCAGAACCTGATGATAGCACTGCTCCATTCACTCTTAAACCTCTTGCTGGTGATGTTCCTGCCAATGCTATAGATCATACTGTTTATGACCTTAGCCTAAACTTAAGCAGTTTCCCCACTGCTAGCGCAGAAATCAGATAGGCTCTGTAATTAACTTAGTCTACACATATAGTCCTCCAGAAAAGTTTTTCCCTAGAGAGAAATTCCCTCTGTGAGCATGTCATTCTGAGGAGCATGGCGACGAAGAATCTCTGAGGACGTTAACGCATGGGGGTCCTTCATGTAGCTTGCCCTAGAGCACAGTGAAGGGTTCAGGATGACATTCCTCGTGTGGACGAAACAAATATTTATCTGGACATCTATAGTTATAGGCTTCTGTGAAATATAAATGCCATATCTCGGTAGAGGCAGGTTTTAAACCTGCCTCTACAAGCACATAGGAACTCACATTTTTTTGCATGGGTACTTGGCTTCTAATCGACCTACAATAACAACTCATAAAGGTTTATAAGCAGAAAACCTAGCAGCGTCAAAATAATTTCCTTGTCAACAATACAACCTACAAACTCATTGCTTTAAGACAAAATAAATTTGTGTGGGTTTTTTATACTTTAATGCTACAAGCAATAAGTAGGAGACTTTAAATGATAAAGCTTATTAAGCGCTGTTTTTTAGGTGTTTCTTTTGGCATATTAGCAGCACTGTTAGTGCTACTCTTAATACAATTCACTGAATTGAACATTGATTCTTGGCAATTATTCGCTACAGGTGGGCTTCTGGGCTTAGTCTATATAAGTCTAGTGAGTGTTAAACAACACCCCAGTGAACACATACTAACTGGCCTAAGTTTTAGTCTATTTGCTTGGATAGTATTAACTTTAAGCTTATACCCTATGATACAAGGTAAAGGCAACTTGTGGTATATAGAAGAAGCTTCATTAGCACTACCTTATCTTTTTGCTTATCTTTTGCAAGGGACTTTAATGGGGCTTTTCTGTGGTTTAAGCCAGCGCTGGTGGCTAACCTCTAAGGCTAAACCATCAAAGCGAGAAGCACCCCCTATTAACAAACGAGTAGTTATTCTTGGAGGAGGCTATGCAGGAGTAACTGCAGCACAGGTGCTCGAGCAAGAACTCAAAGACGATCCCACCATTAGTATTACTCTAGTAAGCAAACAAAACTATATGGTTCACACTCCTATGCTCTCAGAAGTTTCGTCTAGTGCTGTCAACCCACAAAACATTAGTCCTCCTTTAAGAAACTTTTTTAAACGCGTGCATGTGGTACAAGGCACAGTAGAGGGGGTAGATCTTGATAAGCAACAAGTAAAGCTTGCTGCCGAGGGGCGTTTTGGTGAACGTAGTTTACAATTTGACCAGCTAGCATTGACTCTGGGTGCGACTCCTAATTTTTATGGTAATGCAGGCCTAGCAAAAAACTCATTTACCTTTAAATCACTTGATGATGCGGTGCTCTTACGTAATCAAATAATTGAAAGCTTTGAAAGGGCAGATTTTGAGCAAGATCCTAAAACTCGTCAGCGTATGGTCACTTTTGCAGTAGCAGGAGGAGGCTTTGCTGGAGTAGAACTAATTGGAGCTATTAATGACTTTGCTAGGGGCATGTTATATCGCTATCCTAATATTCCTCCCGAAGACTTACGCCTTATTCTAGTTCACACTCGAGACAGAATCCTGCCTGAACTTTCAGAAACCTTAGGTAGATATGCTCAAAGGAAACTCGAAGAACGTGGAGTAGAGTTTATCTTAAATACACGTGTAACAGGTGCAGAAGAAGGCAAAGTCCACTTAGGAGATACTTTTATTGAAACAGATACTTTTATCTGGACAGCGGGTAGCCGACCCAATCCTGTACTAGAAAGTTTAGAGCTGCCCCTAAATAAGCGTGGTCAAATTCCAGTAACCTCTGAATTACAAGTTGAAGGTAAGAATTTATGGGCAGCAGGCGATTGTGCTGAAATCCCTGATTTAGTTACCGGGAAAAATTGCCCTCCTACTGCTCAGTATGCAGTGCGCCAAGGTAAAGTTCTTGGTAAGAACTTAGCTGCTACCTTTAAGGGCAAACCACTTACAACTTTTGAGTTTAAGATGTTAGGCAGTCTTGCAGCTTTAGGACATCAACTTGCAGTGGCTGAGGTTTTTGGTAAACGTTTCTCAGGCTTATTTGCTTGGCTGATGTGGCGGGCCATTTATTTAGCTAAATTACCTACCTTTGAAAAGCAATTACGAGTAGGTCTAGACTGGTTCCTTGATGTGTTTTTCCCTGCTGACATTGTAGAGACTTCTGATTTAACTCCAAGTCAAGTCCTTTCACAAAGAGCTAATGCTAAGGATGCCTAAAATGCACAAGATTGATTATCGCTACTCTCTTATAAGCCTTGGCATGAGTTTACTTTTGCTTCTAGGACTCAGAGCATTGGTTCCTTTAGATCAGAATTTGCTCGAGCAGCTATCAAGCATTATCCTCTTAGGATTAGCATTTGGCCTATTTATTCTGCCAAGGCTAGAAACCTTTGGTGAAGCTTTTCTTTGGGGTGAGGCTTTTGGTTTACTTTGGTGGTTGCTTTTTCACTTAATGTTTATCCCAGTAATAAAACAACAAGAACAAGTTTGGACATTAGCTTTTCTACAAGATTCTTTTGGCTCTTTAGCGGCATATATACTAGTTTTTGGTGCTCTGTTTGGTGTCCTAAGTTTTTTGGTAAGAAAAGTTATTATTCGCTCTAATTCTCCTGTAGAAATTAGCCCTAATCCTAGGCAACCTCGAGCCCAAGAAGTAGTACCGCCTTTGATCCAAGCTCTTATTGTAGGTGGTATAGGCGGGCTTTTAGGAAGCTTCGTGTTCCTCTGGGGTATAAAAAATGCTGACTTTTTCCCATTGGTGGCTAGCCTAATAGGCTCAAACCTTGGAGTGCTAGGACATTTACTTCACTATATCATTGGTACTGTCATAGGCATCAGTTTTGGCTTTTTGTTTTACAAGCATTTACACTCAGTAGGAGCTAGCTCTATCTTGGGTTTGAACTATGGCATTTTATGGTGGTTTGCAGGGCCTTTGACGCTAATGCCACTTTTTCTAGGCAATTCTCCTATGTGGTCTTTAGAAGGTGCTAGAAATGCCTTCCCTTCACTGATTGCCCATATGCTTTATGGTTCTTTGCTAGGGCTAGTTTATGCTTGGCTAAATAACTTATGGAAATTTCTCTTTGTAGACTCTGACCCACTAAATAGAAACCGTGAAGGTGTTGGCACTCGTAGTGTGCGGGGTTCTCTTATTGGTCAACTAGGTGGCATTGTAGGAGGTCTTATCTTCACCATAGTTATGGTAGATGCACAAGCTTTGCCCAGTGTAGCAAGTTTATTGGGAGCACGTTCGGCAGGGGTAGGTTTTGTCATTCACTTAATCATTGCCATTATTATTGGTAGTGGATTTGGCCTATTCTTTCACAAAGAAGCCAGAAATAGCAGTGCTGCTTTAGCTTGGGGGTTAACTTATGGCTTTTTCTGGTGGGTTTGGGGAGGTTTAACCCTTTTTGCTCTCTTGCTTAGACAACCGGTGAATTGGTCACTAACCACAGTATTGGCTGCTTATCCTTCTTTTATCGGCCATCTACTTTATGGTGCTGCCTTAGGGCTTTTCTTTTACTTTGTCAATAAGCGTTTTTTAGATAATCCACTAGAGCAAGTTATTCAACCACATTATTGGCCTGCTTTGTGGGCTACAGTGTTAGTTCTGGGAAGTACATTGTTATTTGTAGTTAGTGGCACTTAATTAGGGTGAAAAAGTTTTGAAATGCAAGGGTATAAATTTCACGTGTTTGCTTGCCTAACTTGATTTCCATTTGCAGTCCTACCAATAAGAGTTTGTGTTACATTAGGTCTGCGAATGCTTTGTATGTATGGATAGCGCTCTAATATATTTTTGTAGTCAAGAAAAAAATTAATGGCTTTATCTTGGCTTGCAGGAACCTCTGAAAAGCGAAAGTAAGAGAGATTATTATTTTTAAATTCAAAAGTAGGGCTAGCAAAAACCTGTTTTTTAATTGCATGTTGGTGATCTTTGGCAAGCATCTTGCGGGTTATTTCAGTGTCAAGCTCACGCTCGAGTAAATCTAGATCCAAGCCAACTTGCTCTGCCACATCCATAATGGTGTTTATGCTGTAGGGCTTTCCATCTCGATGATAAGCTCGCATAAGCATAAGGCGATAAAGCCCAAAGCTACTTTCACTCTGCTTGCGCACAGCATATGATGCTAAAAAGGGCAGCAAACCTTTACCTCCATCTTTATCATTTAGGTTTAGCTTGTTTTCCCAAAGAAACCAACCATTTCCTTGATAATTACCTTGATGAAGGCTGTAATTACTCCAATTGAACTCGAGCTTTAAAGGCTCAGTGAGCATAGTAGATAGTTCCATAGCACGATAAGCGTAAGGACAAAGGTAATCAAAATAAACAGTTACAGTTTCCATAATTAGTCACCAAATTCCAAAATATTTAAGAAGCCAACAATTAAGTTGACTTCAAGGATAGTTTTCATATTTAGTTTCCTGTTTTGCTAAGCATTATGAGTTTTTAGAGTTTTAAATGCATCCCCTAAAAGAAAAAGGGAAACAGCAAAAAATATTAAGCAGCTAGCAATAATTCTGGTGCTTGAGGGAAATCATTATCAGTTTGTACAATGTGGTTAAAGTAGTTAGTAAAAGTATTTAGGGCCACTAAACCTATAAGCTCTGCTAGAGCTGCTTTACTATAGCCAACAGCAAAGAAGGCCTCGAGAGTTGTTTGTGCAGGATGACCTCGAGATTCTATAATTTCCTGAGCTAAATTGGCTAAAACAGAAAGCTTAGGATCACTACTACGTCCTTGGCGCAACTCGAGGGTTTCCAACTCAGTAAGACCATTAAGCTTACCAAGTGTTGTATGTGCAGAGAGGCAGTAATCACAGCCATTAGCTTGTCCTATAGCTAAGGCAATAGCTTCAACTTCCTTACCATTAAACTCACCTTCTGAGAGGGTTTGACCAAAACTTAAAACACCACTTAAAGCTTTTGGAGAATAACCAACAGTAGCGTAAAGATTAGGAACTTTACCAAGCTTTTTCTTAAGGTGTTCAAAGATAGTTTGACTCTCAACAGGGGCTTCTTCGTAACTAAGTGGATTAATATTTGCCATAATAGTGCTCCTTAAAGTTTTCTAGACGCTTAAAAGCATCAACAAATATCAATATAGTAGATACATTTAAATTTGACAAGTACGCACAAAAATGTTTTATACTATCTAATAATATACTATTGTGTATTGGAGTTGAAAATGTCAGGTATGAATTCAAATCTTCCCGAATGTAATGTCGAAACTTTTCTGCAATTAGTAGGTGGTAAGTGGAAAGTAGTTGTTTTATATCGACTTATTGATAGTCCCAAACGCTTTAATGAACTTCAACGTAGTGTCACAAACATCACCCAGCGTATGTTGACATTACAACTACGCGAACTTGAGTCTGATGGACTTGTTCACAGAGAGGTTTATCCAGTGGTACCACCCAAAGTTGAATATTCTCTTACTGATCTGGGCCGAACTCTTGAACCTTTACTAAGAAAAATTGCCGATTGGGGCAGCTTCTATAAAGAATCATCTTAACTAATTATTGAATTAGATTCACATTTATATGTTTTTGTTTTGCGATTAACAATGGTTAAAGTATTGCTAGCGTTAATGTAAAGTATAGGAGGCAAGCAAAGATTAATTTTTCTGTAGAACTTGGAGCTATTTTATGAGTCTGCAACTAGATCAATTCATGAACGGTCTTATTCGCCGTAACCCGGGACAGGAAGAATTTCATCAAGCTGTCTGTGAGGTTGCTGAAAAAGTCATCCCTTTTATAAATGTTAATCCTAAATACTTAAAAGCTGGCATTTTAGAGCGTATGACTGAACCTGACCGTATTATTATCTTTCGCATTTGTTGGGAGGATGATGAAGGTAATGTCAGAGTTAACCGTGGTTACCGTGTACAGTTTAATAATGCTATAGGACCCTATAAAGGTGGTTTGCGCTTTGATAAATCAGTTAGTCTAAGCATACTTAAATTTCTTGGTTTCGAACAAACTTTTAAAAATAGCTTAACTACCCTACCTATAGGTGGTGCCAAAGGTGGATCAGACTTTAACCCTAAGGGTAAATCTGATGGAGAGGTCATGCGCTTTTGCCAAGCCCTTATGATGGAATTACACAGACACATAGGCAAAGATTTAGATGTGCCTGCAGGTGATATAGGTGTAGGAGCACGTGAGGTTAGCTACTTGTTCGGTCAATATAAGCGACTTACTAATGAATTTACTGGAGCACTAACAGGCAAAGGACTTGCCTTTGGTGGAAGCTTAATACGTACAGAAGCCACAGGCTATGGCTGTGTTTATTTTGCTAAGGAGATGCTTGCTAAACGTGGTGAAGACCTAGAGGGTAAAACTTGTGTAGTTTCTGGGTCTGGTAACGTTGCCCAATACACTGCTGAGAAAATTTTACAATTAGGCGGAAAAGTGGTAACTCTTTCAGATAGAGGTGGATTTGTATATGATCCAGAAGGTCTTAATAAAGAAAAATTAGCCTATATTGTCAACTTAAAAACAGAGCGTCGCGGCAGCCTTGCTGAATATGCTAAGGAATACGGTTGCCAGTACCAAGAGGGTGCTAGACCTTGGAGTATAGCTTGTGACGCTGCTTTTCCATGTGCCACTCAAAATGAAATAACTGAAGAGGATGCTCAAAGCTTACTGAATAATGGCTGCAAATTGGTTTCTGAAGGAGCTAATATGCCTACTGTTCTGGCAGGTATTAAACTTTTTGAAAAAGCGAAAATAATGTATGCTCCTAGTAAAGCTGCTAATGCTGGTGGTGTAGCTATTTCTGGCTTAGAAATGACTCAAAATGCTATGCGCCTTACTTGGACTCGAGAAGAAGTTGATAAGCAACTACAAGAAATCATGCACAAGATTCATGAGCAATGTGTAGAATACGGTCAAGAGAGTGATCACATCAATTATATTAAGGGTGCAAATATTGGTGGTTTTGTAAAAGTGGCAGAAGCTATGACTGCTTATGGAGTACTATGAAAGCCTCAGACTTATTTGTAAAAGCCCTAGAAGCAGAAGGGGTTGAGTATATTTTTGGTATTCCGGGTGAAGAAAATCTTGATTTACTTAACTCTTTAAAAGACTCGAGCATCCAACTAATTCTAACTCGCCATGAACAAGCAGCAGGCTTTATGGCTGCTACCTATGGTCGTTTAACAGGTAAAGCTGGAGTTTGCATGTCAACACTTGGTCCCGGTGCCACCAATTTGGTTACAGCAGCAGCTTATGCCCAACTAGGTGGTTTGCCAATACTTATGATTACTGGTCAGAAACCCATTAAAACTAGTAAGCAAGGTCAGTTTCAAATCATTAATGTAGTTGATATGATGCGTCCACTAACAAAGTACACTCAGCAAATAGTTAGTGGTAATAATATTCCTTCTCGAGTCCGTGAAGCATTTCGTTTAGCCCAACAAGAAAGACCCGGGGCAGTTCACCTAGAGCTTCCTGAGGATATTGCTGCTGAGCAAACTGACCAAGACATAGTTTTAGCAAGTCAAAGCCGTAGACCTATAGCAGAAGAAAAAGCTGTAAGACATGCTGTTGAAATGATAGAAGAATGTAAACATCCTCTACTGTTAATTGGCGCAGGTGCTAACCGTCAGCGTACTTCAAGAATGCTATATCAATTAATTGATAAGACAGGAATCCCCTTTTTAAGTACTCAAATGGGTAAAGGGGTTATTGATGAGCGTCACGAATTCTTTATGGGCAACGCTGCCCTTTCAGCCAACGACTTTATTCACCGTGCTATTTCAGCGGCAGATTTAATCATCAATGTAGGTCACGACGTTGTAGAAAAACCACCCTTTTTCATGTCCCAAGGTGGTGTCAAAGTAATCCATGTTAATTTTTCGTCTGCTGCTGTAGATCCTGTTTACTTCCCTCAAGTTGAGGTAGTAGGTGACATCGCTAATAGTATTTGGCAGATTAAGGAACGTATTCTTAAGCAAAATACTTGGGATTTTTCATATTTCATGAAGGTTAAAGAACATACAGAAGCCCATTTACTAGAAGGCATAGAAGATAGCCGTTTTCCCATATATCCTCAAAGATTAGTAGCAGAGGTGCGCAAGGTCATGCCCTCTAATGGCATAATTGCTTTAGATAACGGTGTTTATAAAATTTGGTTTGCTAGGAACTATAAAGCGCATGAATCTAATACTGTGCTGTTAGATAATGCCCTAGCTAGTATGGGTGCAGGGCTTCCCTCGGCTATGGCTGCTAAATTAGTCCATCCTAATAGAAAAGTAATGGCTATTTGTGGTGATGGTGGATTTATGATGAACTCTCAAGAGCTAGAAACTGCTGTGCGCCTCAAATTAGACCTAGTGGTGCTGATTTTACGTGACAACGCTTATGGCATGATCAAGTGGAAGCAGGACAATATGAACTTTACTAGTTTTGGCTTAGATTTTGGCAATCCAGATTTTGTTAGGTATGCTGAAAGTTATGGTGCTAGTGGACATAAAGTAGAAAATGCTGAGAGTTTAAATCCACTTTTAGAAAAATGTTTAAATAGTAAAGGAATTCATCTTATTGATTGCCCTATGGACTATTCAGAAAATGATCCTATTCTTAATCATCAAATTAAGGAAAAAAGCTTGCTAGTGTAATTCCTAAAAACGATGAAAGGTAACACATGAATCAAAATTACCCTTACTACTTAGCTAATAAACCTGAAGCCCCCAACTACGATTTAACTGTTACTGATAAATACAGTGGCGAAACAGTTACCAAAGTAGCTATGGCTGACCCTGTCACTATTGATAAAGCTATTGCTGCAGCGGTGAAAGCTCAAGAGTCTATGCGAGCAATGCCAGCTTATGAACGCCAAGCAGTTCTAAACCATTGTGTTAGTCGTTTCACTGAACGATACGAAGAACTTGCTTTGGCACTGTGTGTTGAAGCAGGCAAGCCCATTCGAGATTCACGAGGAGAGGTTTCACGTCTAATAGACACCTTTCGCATTGCTGCAGAAGAGTCAGTAAGAATTTATGGTGAAGTCTTACCCATGGACATAAGCGCAAGGGCTAAACCCTACTTTGGCATGTGGAAACGTGTGCCTATTGGACCATGCTCATTTATAAGCCCTTTTAATTTCCCATTAAACCTTGCGGCCCATAAAGTTGCTCCTGCTATTGCTGCCGGCTGCCCTTTCGTGCTTAAGCCTGCTAGTTTAACTCCTATAGGAGCGCTTATTATAGGTGAGGTTCTAGCAGAAACAGATTTGCCAGAGGGCGCTTTTTCGATCTTGCCCTGTCGGCGAGATGCTGCTGATCTTTTTACTACAGATGAAAGACTTAAATTACTAAGTTTTACAGGTTCTCCAGAAGTAGGCTGGGCTTTAAAAGCGAAATCTGGTAAGAAGAAGGTTGTGCTCGAGCTAGGTGGAAATGCAGCTGTAATAGTAGATGAAGACGCTGATCTAGATGATGCTGTAGAGCGAATCGTTATAGGAGCTTTTTATCAATCAGGTCAAAGTTGCATAGGTGTGCAACGCATAATAATTCATGAAGCTATCTACAATGATTTTCGCAACAAATTAGTATCAGCTACAGAAAAACTAATAGTGGGTGATCCTAAACAAGAAGAAACCTTTATAGGCCCTATGATTTCCGAAAAAGAGGCTATTCGCCTAGAAAGTTGGATTAACTCAGCAGTAGGTAATGGAGGCACTCTCTTATGTGGTGGGAAACGTGAGGGTGCTATGTTAGAAGCCACCTTATTAGAAAATGTTGCCAAAAGTGAAAATGTAGTTTGTAATGAGGCCTTTGGCCCTGTAGCCGTACTTTCTAAGTTTAGTGATTTTGACGTTGCTCTAGCTGACATTAATGACAGCACCTTTGGCTTGCAAGCAGGCATTTTCACTAAAGATATTTATAAAGCCCACAAGGCTTGGGATGTGCTTGAAGTAGGTGGAGTAATAATTGGCGACATACCTTCTTGGCGAGTTGATCATATGCCCTATGGTGGTGTTAAAGATAGTGGTCTAGGACGTGAGGGTATTCGTTTTGCTATAGAAGACATGACCGAAATTCGACTTATGGTATTGCGCAATCAATCTTAACGATATATTATCCAACACAGTTTTCCTCAACAATAAAAAAGGGAGCGAAAAATCGTTCTTCATACAATGAATACTACATTAGAAAATAAATTGCCCCACTATTAACAATGAGTAGTGGGGCGTTTAGATAGCCCTGCCCCTTTTAATAAAGTTCTTTAACTTACTTGATATTTGTCACTTATAACTTAGGGTGTGACAATCAATTAGCGAAAAGTAACACTTGTCTTAATTGCGACACTAATTAGCGCACTACCTACCTTACAAAGCCATGCCAATCCCCTTGGATTTTTTTAGGATATCCATCAGGAACACGATTCTCACTAACACTGTAACGAATATACTCATCACCCTTGAAAAAGTAGGCTGACTCAGCATTGTACATTACTGCTGCATCGATATTTACAAAGTGACTAGGCCAATTATGCCAATTCCCTTGGATTTTTTGAGGATATCCATCAGGAACACGATTCTCACCAACATTGTAACGAATATACTCATCACCCTTGAAAAAGTAGGCTCTCTCAGCATCATACATTACTGCTGCATCGATATCTACAAAGTTACTAGGCCAATTATGCCAATTCCCTTGGATTTTTTGAGGATATCCATCAGGAACACGATTCTCACCAACATTGTAACGAATATACTCATCACCCTTGAAAAAGTAGGCTCTCTCAGCATCATACATTACTGCTGCATCGATATCTACAAAGTTACTAGGCCAATTATGCCAATTCCCTTGGATTTTTTGAGGATATCCTTCAGGAACACGATTCTCACTAACACTGTAACGAATATACTCATCACCCTTGAAAAAGTAGGCTCTCTCAGCATCATACATTACCGTTGCACTGATTGGTAGTTTAACAATAGAGGAAACAGGATTTTCAACTGGATCTGGTATAACAAATTCATCAAGCACAATAAGTCCGCCAAGCGCAATAAGTTGGGTCTCTCCATTCTCGATAAATTCTACAACTTCCTGAAAAAGGGGCTCTTCAGTAGTACCTCCTGCCCTAATAAAAAGACGGGGCACTCCATCAATGGTCATTTCTATAACTTCAATTCCTCCTATATTGCGAGTTCCTTGCGTTGTATTTAGAGGAGGTGCCACAGGACTCACATTTGTTGGACTCGTTAGATTTAATTCGTCAAGCACAATAAGTCCTTCAAGCACAATAAGTTGGGTCTCTCCATTCTCGATAAATTCTATAACTTCCTGAAAAAGGGGCTCTTCAGTGGTACCTCCTACCCTAATAAAAAGACGGGGCACTCCATCAATGGCCATTTCTATAACTTCAATTCCTCCTATATTGCGAGTTTTTTGTGTTGTATTTGGAGAGGTTGTAAAAGCCACATTTAATGCAAAACCTAATGCAAGTAAAAGTATGGTAGCCCGAAAATTATTTAGGAGAAGAAACCAGATTTTTCTTTGTTTTTGAATATTGTTGTTTTTCATAAAATAAATCTTTCTTAAAACTTTGATTTAAGCTACAAGGTTTTGATTTGAACAGTTTGTTATTTTCTGTCTTCCTTGTGTTTAAAGTAAGTATGCTTGTAATCTGGTAACACTACAGTAACACCTAACCTTAAATTATATTCAGCCTTAGGATTAACAACCAAACATATGGACATGACACTCGTGCTATATAACATTATCTTGAACATAAGAATATTCAAAATACTGTGCGTTACACAGAATTGTCACCAAAGTAAGGATGCTGGTATTGTAGAGCACACTATCACATTTTGAATCCAAACATATAAATCCTGCGTATCTTCTTAAGAAGGGGCATAATTTTGAAATAACTTCTGATAGGAGATTTTATGCAAACTTGGACAGTTCAAAACACTGATTTTTCTAATTTAGTAAGTTCCCAGAATATGGCTAATTCCCATCAGCTATGGCCTAATAAACTTTATGAAAAGGGTAGCGTTATCTTTCATGCAGGTGACTTGGCAACAGATCTACATATTATTGCTGAAGGACAAGTTAAGCTTATTGCCCATACATCAAGTGGTGTTGAACGCATTTTAGCTATCTGTGGGCCAAATGATTTTATTGGTGAAACATTTTTACAAGATAATGCTGTTTACCAAGTAGATGCAGTTGCTCTAAACAATACTACAACCTACTCCATTAGTCGTCAGTCATTTTTAGAAATGGTTCAAAGAAATCCCAGTATTGCCCTTACTTTTTCTCAAATAATGATTAGCTATCTTTCACATTGTCGTGAACAACTTTCTGGGTCTTATGCTCCTATCAAAACTCGTTTAGCAAAAGTATTTTTAGAACAAGTCGAGCGCTTTGGGCAAACTAGAGATGATATGTGGGCAAACCTAAATACCAACTTAAAGCATGAAGAGCTTGCTGCTATGATTAAAGCTACAAGAGTTAGTGTTTCTGTGACAATAGCAGAGCTTAGAGATGAAGGCGTTTTACAAGGCACACGTGGACAATACACTATTAATGTACCAGCGCTAACTAGCATTGCAGAAAATTAGGTTTAGTTTCTCAAAAAGAAATATCTCATGAAATTTCTTATCTTCTTTTGACACTCCCATGACTAAAACCGCATGGGATTCCCACTTCACAAATTCTCTAATAGGACATCTCCATGAGCTCACTGGACATGTCCATATACTGATATCCTGCCCTGTATAAAAAACCACACCAAAAAACGCTTTCATCCTACAATCCTGCCCTAGAGCGCAATGAAGAGTAAAGCTGTGGGCTTTCTCGCTTATTGCTGTAAGCATTTTAATAGATAATGTATAGATATGTCGCTCAGAAATCATGTTACTTTAGCTTTATTGCTAACTGGGTTAGCATCAGCGCTATTGGTAATTGGTTTTTAACTCGCCATATAGTTATTAGCCAAAGTATAGCTAAACAGCAGGCGTTTACAAGATTTGTACATGATGTTGGGGACTACATTGAAGTTTATGGTTCTTATGAAAAGGCACGTCTTACTGAGCACTTTGCAGATTTCATTCACCGTAATTTAGGTGAGATTCCCTCTGCCTTAGACACATCATTTGAATCCTCTTCTAATTCTACAGATCAAAAAGCTGTTAATGCAGAAAGTAGAATTCCGAAAAGTCAACTTCCACCTTCTGGCTTCACCTTATTAAGTCCTGAAGGGGTTATTCTACAAACACCAAATGAACAAGAAGAAGGGAAAACTGCTCCAAATAATTGGTTAAGGAAAGCTCAATCAATTAGTATAAATGGCGAGGTTGCTGTTTTAGCTTGTAGCAGAAGGCAACAATTACTTTGATAGTATAGATAGTGGGTATATAAAAGCTTTACAAACAGCCTTATTCTATGGTCTTGGTGGGGCTTCATTATTAGCTTTGGGGCTAGGACTCCTTTTTGGTTATCGTTTAAGTTTACCTGTACGTAGGCTTACAGTAGCAGCAAAAGCTATTGCAGCAGGCAATTTAGAGCAGAGACTTCCTGTCCATGATACGGATGAGCTAGGACAATTAGGTATTGCATTTAACCAAATGAGCCAGAATCTATCAAAAGCTTACAGTGACCTCGAGCAAAGAGTAACCGAGCTACAAAATGCACACACCATGCTTGAAAAACAAGCTGAGAAGCTTAAGGAAATGAGCATCCGTGACGAACTTACAAAACTTTATAATCGCCGTTATTTTAATGAACATGTTGCTCGAGCACTTGCTAATGCTCAGCGTTATGGTTTTGCCCTAAGCATTATGATTGGTGATATTGATAACTTTAAGATAATTAATGATACTTTCTCACACGCAGTTGGAGATGAAGTACTTAGGCGCATAGGGCAGATTTTGGAAAGTCATACCCGCAGTGGAGATATAGTAGCACGTTATGGTGGTGAAGAGTTTGTGATTGCCTTTCCAGAAATTGCTATTGAAAGTGCTTATATAGCTTGTGAGGAAAATTCGCCCTTGCTATTGAATCTCATCCTTGGCATGAGGTTAATCCAGATCTAACAGTTACCATGAGTATGGGACTTGCCGTTGATTTAAATGCAACTGAGTATGAACAGCTTCTTAGTTTTGCTGATGAAGCGCTTTATAAAGCTAAACTCAATGGTAAGAATCAGATTTGCAACCATGTGGTTTCAGAATTGCCTTGTATTTAAGTTGGTGCCGAGAGTGGGACTTGAACCCACACGCCTTTACAGGCAACAGATTTTAAGTCTGCAGCGTCTACCAATTCCGCCATCCCTGGCTCGGAAATAGCTTAGCTAGTATAAGGTGATATAGGTCTATTCGTCAATCCTTAATTACGAATGCTTATGTCACCAAAAAAGCAATGAGTGTTAAGTTTGAGGGTTGTGTTTTGCACTATCTTCTTTTTGAGTGTAGTCAATTACATCACCTAAAAATTTCTTATTGACTGTTTCCACCCGCCAATCTAGGGGTATTTTTATACTAACGTAACCAAAGTTACAGGTTACTGACAGGTAAATAATATCCTCTGTGGGTTTGACTTGACGCAAATCAATATCTAAATCACCTAGAACACATTTTCCCGAACCTCTACTAAGATTAGTAGCAACATAGGAATTTGACCTGAAGAATGCATTAGTAGAGGACATCAGGGTTACTAGTGGTTTGTGAGAAGTTTTCTTCTTGACTAGTGGTGTTTCTAAAAACATTTCTCAAACCCTTTACTGTCCCCTGAAAAGCATTACTGGCAGTTTTCTTAAATCCCCCTAGCATTAAACTAGTTATCCCTTTGCTACCTCTAGTAAGCAAGTAAGCTCCAGTAAGAATAAGCACAACAGGTCCAAGAATACTAATGAGTTTAAATAAGTTTAAGGTAAAGAGTAATAAAAGCCCTCCTACAATCATGAATATGCGGGCTTGTCGTATATTACCACCAATTTTAAGTTGATAATACCCAACGGCAACTAAAATCATAGGCCATAAGCTACTAATAATCCCCCATAAAGAACCTGTCATCCTGAAAACTAATAAAAGTATTCCAGAAATAACAAGGACGGTTCCTATACGAGTTGTGTTGAGTTGCTTTAGAAGCACATTAAAACTTTCTGTATCTATCAGGTGAATTTATTTAGCAACCTGAGTAATTCTTCTTAAACTCTCTACAAATTTATTGGTGCGAGGAATGGGACTTGAACCCACACACCCTAAGGTACCAGATCCTAAATCTGGCGCGTCTACCAATTCCGCCATCCTCGCACAATTAACAGAAAAAATGGGGTGGACAATGGGATTCGAACCCATGACCCCCGGAACCACAATCCGGTGCTCTAACCAACTGAGCTATGCCCACTAAACATATCTCACTATAAGATACATTCGCTGCTATTGCAGCTTTGACATTTTACGCAGAGTCTTAGCATTTAGTCAATATCCAAGAAATTATCAATATTTATAGTTTTTGACGTATTGATGTAAGCAGTATTAACTTACTAAAAATGATGCCAAGGCTTATGTTAATGAGCTTAGAGGCAGGGATGATTAGCCTTGATAGCAATGTGATAATTCTGTGCTTAATCCAAAAGATACTTTGCATAAAGAAGCTCGAGTCCTACTAACAAAATTTAACCAAGAAGGCTATGCCCTTGCACCTGCTGTTTATACTGAAATTATAGCAACACCCAATCCAGCAGGTATTTCTGCACCATCTAAAAAACAGTTGGCAGAAGTGAGTTAGATCAGTTTAGATCTTAAGTTGAGACCTTCTGATAGCATTTTTTACTAATCAATATAATCAAGTGGCAAAACCTCTTCACCAAAAACCTGTGCTATAAGACCATATATTTGCTCAGCAGCAAGATTTTCACCCATGAAACCTTCAGCATCCCAGATTTCAAAGTGAAGGTGGGGTTCATCTTGAGTATTTTGTGCTGCTTCTATTGTGCCTGAGTTACCGATGTAACCTACAACTTGTCCTAGCCTCACATCATCATCTACTTGCAAGTTGCTGGGAATGCTTTGCAAGTGGGCATAACGAGACACGTAGCCACCTGCGTACTCAACCCAAACTTGCCTGCCTCGTAGTTTGTCCAAAGATCTTTCTGGAGTCGTTAATTGTGTTCTGGCATCTGCAATGATAGCATCATACTCTTCTTTAGTCATTTCTACATAATCGTGATCAGCTCTGACAATTTTTCCATTTGCTACGGCCCTTACAGGGGTGCCATAGTCAATAGGGATGGTTATTACTCTGCTGAAAAAATCAAAGCCTTGGTGCACACCGTTGCGATAGACACGTGGTTGGTTGGGAAGATGGTTCTTTCGGGAGGTAAATCTAGCACCTTCTATTGGCACAGTGTAGCCACTTGGCCAACGATGATCAAATTGGGAAGAAGATAGACTTTCAAGGCGTTGATAAAGTCTTGAACGACGCAAAATGCTGTTATCACCAGCATAATTATAAACTGTTTTACCTTCATTATCACTTATAGTAGGGTCAGCACCAGCATTAAGTAAAGTAAGTACAATTTCAGGATTGCGATTATTCCCTGCTGCATGCATAAGTGCTGTTCTCCCCAAGTTGTCTTGAGCGTTAAGATCAACCCCTACAGACAAAAATTCAGTTATTATCATAGGATCCTGATTATCTATAGCTACATGCATTAGTGGAGTTAAGCCATCTTTGTCTTGAGCAGAAACGCTATCTGGATTAATCTTTTCCTTTATGACAGCAAAGTCACCTGTTTCTATAGCTTCAAAAAGATCTTGTGAGGCACGACTTGGACGAGTCCCAGGACTGGTTTGGAAGTTGATGACATTAAGTTGCCACAGAACCACAAAACCAGCAGAGATTAAAAGCAAAATTATAGCGATAGCACGCATATGCTCATCTTAGCGTATTTTTTTATAAGAATCAATTTATGTTCATATCAAAATCTTCAGCTAAAGCCATAAAAGTTTCAAAAGTGGTTACCTTTTCAATAAACTTTTTGATAGTGCTTTGAACACAAATTAGGCTCGAGCCTTCAACAAGTAAATCATTTTCTAAAACAGGATCGCCTTCCTGATCGAGATAAGCCTTAACAAAGCGGAATTTCCTGTTGAAAGCATTAATAGCTTTAGGAGTTAAATTCTTAGCTCCCCAAGCAGCTCGAAGTTTTAGGCTCGAGGCCTCACCTTTTTCCTCTGAATCTGGCCCATAAGAAATTATTAGCATATTAGTACTCTCATCAAGTTGCACTACACATAAATCGGGCTTAGGGAATTCATGATTTAAAGCTAGTCGACTAAGTATAGTAGCAAGGTGATCATGATTAATGGTTTTTTCAATTATTTCATGCATGAATCTATTGTCCTATAGGCTTTACTTACTTGTCAATGTATTTTTCTTTGCAATGCTTAGAATTGCCTCTAAACTACGCTCAACATCTGTTTCTGTGGTAGCCCAAGAAGAAACACTAATGCGCATAGCTGTGTGTCCTTGCCAAACAGTACCCCCGCACCAACATGTACCATCTTTCTGGATTTCAGCAATAATGCGATTTGTTATTTCTGCTTCTCCAAATGAAACTAAAACCTGATTTAAAACTACCTCGTTTAAGATTTCATATCCAGCACTGCTAAGTTCTTCAGCAAAATGTTTAGCATGGTTACAACAGCGTTCTATGAGTTCAGATAAGCCTTTTTTTCCTAAAGAGTGTAATGTAGCCCATACCTCGACACCTCGAGCACGCCGCGAAAGTTCAGGTGTATAATCAGATGGGTTCCTATAAAGAGACTCTGTAGGCAGATACTCAGCGGTAATAGACATAGCTGCTCGTAAAGCATCAGCATCGCGTACAAAAGCTAACCCACTGTCATAGGGTACATTAAGCCATTTATGGGCATCTGTAGCCCATGAATCTGCCTTTTCTATACCACTTACCAAAAGCTTCTTTACAGGATGGACAGCTGCCCACAAACCAAAAGCACCATCTACATGAACCCAAGCACCAGTATCTTGAGCTATAGAGCAAATATCACCTATAGGATCAAAAGCACCTGTATTAACATTGCCAGCCTGTGTACAAATTATGGTAGGTGATTCTGAAATCGGTGGCAGCGCATCTAAGCGCATGCGTCCTTGTGAATCTACTGGTACTTTCAACACTCTGTTTCTGCCAAGGCCTAAAAGTCCTAATGATTTAAAAAGGGTAGGGTGTGCTTCTTGGCTGACAATAACAGTAATAGGTGGAGCACCAAATAGCCCATCAGCTTCAACATTCCAGCCAGCTTGCTTTAGAAGGGAGTGTCTAGCAGCAGCTAGGGCTGTGAAGTTTGCAACCGTAGCGCCAGTTACAAAAGCACCAGCACTTTCTAAGGGTAAATTTAAAATTTCTAGCAACCATTTTAGAGCTATTTGTTCTATAAGGGCTGTAGCGGGAGTTACTTGCTGTAAAGCAGTATTTTGGTCCCATGCATTAGTTAGCCAATTAGTAGCCAAGGCAACTGGTAAGGAGCCACCTATAACAAAACCAAAAAATCTAGGCCCTGCCATAGCCATTGATGCTGGCGAAACAATCTCATCAAGCATTTGCAGAACAAGTTTTGGGTCCACAGGGTCTTCTGGCATATTTCCATCAAGGCGAGTAAGTTCTGCAAGAGCATCATCAGTTGGTGTTACGTTACGAGTATCTAATCCTTTTAAATAATTAATTGCCTGCTCTGCTGCAGATTTTAATAATTCTTCCATTTGTGCTTCCTTAACTTAGTCATGTTTTCCATATTTCTTTCTGTACGAAATCAAGGTATTTATAGCGTATATTGGTTTTTGCCAAAATTCAGGTACTCTCCCCCTTAACTGCGGATAAATAAGTCAAAACAAGAAAAAGGAGGAGTATATGGGTTAGACAATAGTTATGCAATTAATTAGACTGTTGTCAGTAAGCTTTTTGTTCTCATTTACAAGCTTTATCTCATATACTCCTGTAACAAACGATGTTAATGATACTGGTGAGCACACCACTAGTGCAAGCGTGTTATCTGATGAACTCAACCCAAGCATAAAACCTTTAATAACGCCATATTCACCACTTATTTTCTACCAAGTGATTTTCCACTGTCTGTTTGTTGAAATTAGATTGCTGAGTAGGTCAAATGGCTGTCGGAAGAGCAAACGCAAAAGTAACAAAGAGATACCAAAACCAGATACTAAACAACAACAAGAACTAACAGAAGAAGAGAAACTGAAGAAAGCACCTACTAAAGCACCTAGTTGTATGGGTTGTGAAGAAGAAGCAGGAGCTGCAGAAACTCCGAAAAGGCCAACGAAAATGAAGGAAAGTAGGGGAAGACCAAGACAAATAGATACTACCAACCACTATTGCCCTAATGAAGGCTGTGAATACTATGGGTGGCTAAACCTAGCAAACATAATAGCTAATGGACGACCAAATAGGGGAAAAGCAAGACAATTGAAGTGTAAAGCCTGTAATAGGTGCTTTATGGAAACACAAGGAACGATATTTTATCGAAAAAAGACAAGTGCTAAGACTATATGGCAGGTGATAACAGCTTTAGCAGAAGGAGTAGGGTTACAGGCAGCATCACGAATATTTAAAGTTAAGGTAGAAACAATCAGTAGATGGTTGGAAGAAGCCTCAAAACATGCAGAGGCAGTGAATAATTACTTACTGAATGATTTAGAATTAAAACAGGTGCAACTTGATGAATTGTGGAGTTTAGTAGGAAGTAAGGAAGCAGGAGAGACACGAAGTGCAAGAGCAAGGTGGGTATGGTGTGCATTTGATGCAGAGCATAAGTTGTGGCTGAATTTCGTAGTAGGAGATAGAAGTGAAGGGAATGCCCAACTACTAATACATGGTCTAACACTAATACTAGCACCAGAATGCATACCATTATTTACTAGTGATGGTTTAGATGCATATGCAAGTGCATTATTGAGGCACTATGGAGAATGGATAAAGATAGCTAGGAAACATAAAAAAGGTAGATCACCAAAACCAAGATTTTGTGCTGTAGCAGGATTGAGATATGCCCAAGTGGTGAAGAAACGTATAGGAAGGAGAATGGTAAGTGTAAAACAGAGGGTAGTGTATGGTACGAAAGAGGCAATTGAGAGGGCATTAGCAGTAAGTGTAGGGAACGTAATAAACACAGCTTACATAGAAAGATTCAACTTAAGTTTGAGGCAGCATGTAGCAGCATTAGGAAGGAAAGTGCAGAGTTTGGCAAAGAGAGAAAAAGGGCTAATTGCAGAATTAGCATTGTTTCAGCTATACTACAACTTTTGCTTACCACACAGCAGTTTACGAAAAGAGCTAACAACAGGAGGGAATCGGAAATGGGAAAAGCAAACGCCTGGAATGTCAGCAGGATTAACAAGTAAGGTATGGAGTTTGGAGGAGGTGCTGATGAAGCCAGTCCCACCTTGGAGACAGCAAGGGTGGTTAGGCTAAATAAAAGCAAGGGTGTTTAAATCAAGGGTAAGTTGTAGATGAATTTAGTAAAGGGTGGGAAAAGTGTTGAATAACTGGGGGAATTATAGTATCAACAAAGCTATAAGTTCGAGAAATCCACTTTAGAGTAATGATTATTTTAGTAGTCTATATTATTTACTTGCTTTCATTACACTACTTTCTCCAATTTATTTATCCGCAGTTGTTGGGAACACCATCAGAATTCATACGTATGGATAAGTCACTTTTCAAAATTCCTAAAATGGACTGTCCTGCTGAAGAGAATCTTGTGCGGATGAAACTCGAGGGTGTGGATGCAGTAAAAGCGCTTAAGTTTAATACCCCAAAACGCAAAGTAACGGTCTATCATGAGGGAAACTTAGCTACCATTGAGATTGCCCTTAAACAGCTCAATCTTGGCTCGAGCTCACTAGAAACCACACAAACAGACGAAGCTTTACCTGAGCAATTAACCCAGCACAACTTATTATGGACAGTATTGCTTATAAATCTTACTTTCTTTGTTATAGAAGTAACCACAGGCTTTTTCTCAGGGTCTATAGGTTTAGTAGCTGACAGCCTAGATATGTTAGCAGATGCACTTGTTTATGGTTTGAGTTTGCTCGCAGTGGGCAGCACTGTAAGGCGTAAGAAAGCTATTGCTAAGTGGAGTGGTTATTTTCAACTTACTCTAGCAGTACTAGGCCTTATAGAAGTGATTCGTAGGTTTATTGGACTCGAGTCTTTACCTGACTTCAGGGTTATGATTATTGTATCTATTTTTGCCCTAATAGCTAACAGCGCTAGTTTATACTTGCTACAACGCTCGAAAAGTCAAGAGGCTCATATGAAAGCCAGCGTGATTTTTACCAACAACGATATCATTATTAATCTAGGTGTGATTTTAGCAGGAGTTTTAGTTAATTGGTTAGGCTCGAGTGTACCTGACCTAATTATTGGTGCAATTGTTTTCCTCATTGTGACACAAGGAGCTTTTCGGATATTAAGATTGGCAAAGATAGAATAAGCTATAAAAAATAGGTAGACTAATACTCATGGTTCATGCAGTCTATCCCGGTAGTTTTGACCCTCTCCATAACGGTCATTTAGATATTATTTACCGTGCTAGCAAGATTTATGACCATTTGACTGTAGCTGTTTTAAATAACTCTCTTAAGAAACAACTCTTTAATATAGAAGAAAGACTTGCTATAGTCCAAGCAGTGACTAAGGATATCAGTAATGTTTCAACTGACCAATTTGAAGGTTTGCTGGCTAATTACTTAACCCAAAAGAAAGCTAATGTAATTGTTAGAGGTCTGCGAGCTATTTCAGACTTTGAGTATGAATTACAGATGGCGCATTTGAATCGCCAACTAAATGCTGAAGCCGAGACAACTTTTATTATGACAGCAGCGACTTGGTCTTTTCTTTCTAGTACTAACATAAAAGAACTTGCTCATTATAATGGGGATGTGAGTAAACTGGTACCAACTGCTACCTTAGAGGCTTTAAAAGCTAAATTGACCTGATTTTATGGTCAAAATTTTCCAAAAGAGGTTAATGTGTCATTTATTCTTCGTGGTCTTGCTGCCAATGGCAGCATTCGTGTAGTAGCAGCCGATACTACAAAAATAGTTAAAGAGGCTCAGAAACGTCATGGAACAGTTCCTACAGCAACAGCAGCTTTAGGACGTACACTTACTGCTAGTTTATTACTTACTCATGTACTGTTAAAGAATTCTAGAGATCGTCTTACTCTACGTGTGCTCGGTGATGGGCCTATTGGAGGCATAGTTACTGAGGCGGGTTTAGATGGAGTAGTGAGGGGCTATGTAAAGAACTCTAAGATAGACTTACCTTTGAAAGCAAATGGTAAATTAGACGTAGGTAAAGCTGTAGGGAAAGGTGATTTTGAAGTTATTCGCTCGCTTGCACCTGATGGGGAAATGTATACGGGTAGTGTTGATCTTGTTTCAGGTGAAATTGCTGAGGACACCACTATGTATTTGGCCCAATCTGAACAAATTAACTCAGCAGTGTTGCTAGGAGTATATTTAGAAGAAGAAGTAGTAAGAGCAGGTGGTGTAATTTTACAGGCTTTGCCTGAGGCGGAAGAGTCGGCATTAACTATTTTAGAGGCTAATGTTAGGCACTTTGGACAACTGACGGATGCTATGAGACATAAAACTCTTTTAGAGATAATGGAAGAGCTTTGTTGGGGATTAGAGCTAAAAATCTTAACTGATGATGCTTTACCAGTAGACTTTTCTTGTCGTTGTAGTTTAGAAAGGGTATTAGGTGCCTTAAGTACTTTGGATGAACAAGAAAGAGAGGATATGATTAGGCAGGATGGTGGTGCAGAAGTTGTTTGCCATTGGTGCAGTGAGCGCTATTGGGTTGAAGCCAAAGAACTTCAAGAGCTTTCAAAACAAAGTGCTTTTGATAATCCTCAAAGTAAAATAAGTAATTGATAGTGCAAGCAGTAATATTTATAGGAATTCAGGCAAGTGGTAAATCAACATTTTACTTACAGCACTTCTTCCTTTCTCATGTTCGCATTAACTTAGATATGCTTAAAACCAGATACCGTGAAAAGCATTTGCTCGAGACCTGCCTAGATATTAAACAACCTTTCGTTATAGATAACACTAACCCAAAAGTTGAAGACAGAAAACGCTATATAGTACCAGCAAAACGACATAGTTTCCAAGTTATAGGCTATTACTTTCAATCAAAGGTGGCCGATTCAATTCTTAGAAATGAGGACAGGGAAGGTAAACAAAAGATCCCTGAAAAGGGAATTAGAGGAACTTATGCGCGATTAGTGGTGCCACAATATAATGAAGGTTTTGATGAACTGCATTATGTTCAGATTGCACAGGGAGGTCAATTTACTGTAGAGGAATGGGTTAATGAAGTTTGACGACCTTGACAAACAACTCAGAATCTTTGAAACAGCTCATGATTTGTGTGTTTTACCCGAAATTTTTATGGTGGCCCGAATAGATGGACGTAGTTTTACACGCCTAACTAAAGATGTGCATAAATTTGAAGCTCCTTACGACACTAAATTTCGGGATTATATGGTGGCTACTGTAAAACATTTGATGGGCTGTGGCTTCCGTGTAATCTACGGCTATACTCAAAGTGACGAAATATCTTTACTCTTTCACATAGAGGAAAACAATTTTGCTCGTAAAATAAGGAAGTTTAATTCAATCCTTGCTGGAGAGGCAAGCGCAAAATTTTCTCTCTTACTTGGTAGTGTTGCTGTTTTTGATTGCCGCATTTCACAATTGCCAACCGTTAATCTAGTAATCGACTATTTTCGCTGGAGGCACGAAGATGCTCACCGCAATGCATTGAATGCGCACTGTTACTGGACATTGCGCAAAGAAGGTGAAGGAGCTAGATCTGCAACTAAAAAATTACACAGACTTTCTGTTGCTGATAAAAACGAGCTTCTTTATCAGCGGGCTGGGATTAATTTTAATGATCTCCCCAATTGGCAAAAGCGCGGCATAGGAGTTTACTGGGAGTCCTATCAAAAAGAAGCTTTGAATCCAAAAACGGAGGAAGTTGTTTTTACAATGAGAAGACAGATCAAAGTAGATATGGAATTGCCAATGAAAGATGAGTATAGTCAATTCATTAAAAACCTTATAGAGAAAGAGCATTCTTGAAAATTAGTTGGGGTATTTTATTATGTGGCATAACGTATTTCTTGTTGGACTGAGTATTTTGCTTAACTTGACACTTGCTCAAGCTCAAAAACTTGAACCCTTCATAGCTTGGGAAATAGAGATCGTTTAGTTGAAAAAAGGTAAAATTATTCTTTTGAATGGTGCATCCAGTGCTGGAAAATCCACTCTTGCAAAAGCTATTCAACAGGTCATTGATGAGCCATTTTGGCATATTTCATCTGACCAATTTATAGAAGCGCAAGTTTTACCTAATCGCCGAGATGAAGGTGGTGATTTTGCTTGGCCTGTTATGCGTCTGCGTTTTTTTGATGCTTTTCACCTTTGTATACCTGCCATAGCTAGTGCTGGAAACAATCTCATAGTTGATCATGTAATTGAATTTGATTTATGGATGAAGCAGCTTATTGAGTTGCTAAGTTCTTTTGACGTGTTTTTCGTAGGGGTTCATTGCCCTTTGGAAGAACTCGAGCATCGAGAGCGCAAACGAGGAGACAGAACAATTGGCGAAACCTATGATCACTTTCAGATAGTTCATGCCTTTTGTAAGTATGATTTTGAAGTGAATTCTACAAAACCACCAAATGAAAATGCTAGGCGAATTGTTTTAGCTTGGAAAGCTCGAATAACCCCTAGTGCTTTTAAGAACATGCAAAGCAGGATATAGTGCACCAGAAAGATTTTTTCCCAAAAGCAACAATTGGATTCTTCAGCATATGGGAGATCCTTCGCTACTCTCAGGATGACGTCTCTCACTTTGACAAGACAAGTACTTATCTGAGCATCTATAACTAGATATTACACGCAAGAAACAATTAGGAGTTGACTTTTATGGAAGAAAATAAATTTTTTAGGCTGGTATGGAGGTTTAATAGCCTTGTATTTATGGTTGCTGGTTTACTAGCTATAGGGATGTTAGGTTTTGCAGGTTACCAAATGTTCCAAGATGTAATTAGAGACAGAACTACTAGAGATATAGTGAATTTACAAGAGGAACAAACTGTTGATGAAAGATGGGAATTGGGCTATATGCAGAATATTACAGGTAGTCCTTATGTTATGGTTCCTCTGTACTCCAATCAAAGTTATTCACAAAGCTACTACAACAAATCTACAGACTCTATTCGTAATTACCTTTTTATAAAAAGGGGAAATAATGAAAAACATTGGCTATTTCCAACTAATGAATATTTAATACTAGACGCTAATCTGCTTGTTGAGGAAAATAGTGATGCCCCAGAGCTCGAGGTTAAAGCTATTCTTTATAAAGTAGTAGAAGAAGATACTAATAATGACAAACGCCTAACTAACGAAGATGTTATGGTGGTTGCCCTTTCTAAGCCTGATGGTCAGGAGTATAAAAAGATTCTTAGTGGTGTTGATGTTTTTGTAGGACATCAACTTTTTGATGAAGATACAATGCTAATAGTTTATCAAAGAGGAAATGTTGCTTACTCTGCTAGTGTTTCACTAAAAGATTTCTCACTTTCATTTGAAAGTGAGATAAGATGGCTTCCATGAGCTTTGGCTTTTGTGCTTGCTATTGCTTATTATTTAACCTAAATAAGTAATTATACCACTTGTAATTAAACAAAGGCTTGTGTGCTTTAAGTTACTGTTATTCAAGGAGATAGAATTAGTGATAGGAACAAAAGATCGACCTTTAAGAGTAGTGATTGTTGGAGCTGGGGCTTCGGGCCTATATGCTGCAGAATCTTTAATTAAGCAACAAGAAATCCATGTTTCTGTAGACGTATTTAATGCTGTACCAGCGCCTTATGGTTTAGTGCGCTATGGAGTTGCGCCAGATCATCAAAAAATTAAAACAGTAACAAAATTTTACGATAAAATCTTAAGCGACTCTCGGATTAATTATTTTGGTAATGTAACTTTTGGACAAGATATTTTCCATGCTGACCTAAAAGAATATTATAATGCTATTATTTATGCGGTAGGAGCTAGTGCTGATCGCAATCTTAATGTTCCCGGCGAGGATTCAGAGGGGAGTTTGTCTGCTACAGAGTTTGTGGCTTGGTACAATGCTCATCCTGATTTTGTTAATTTAAAACCTAACCTCGATATTGAAAGTGTAGCAGTTATTGGTATGGGTAATGTAGCTGTTGATGTATGCCGTATCTTAGCTAAAAATCCTGAGGAGTTAGTTAATACCGATATAAATGTTGAGGCGCTTAAAGTACTTAAGCAAAGTCGCATCAGAGACATATATATGATAGCTCGCCGTGGTCCCACACAAGCTAAATTTACTCCTAAAGAGTTGCAAGAGCTAATTAACTTGGTCGATGTTGATCTTATTGTTGACCCTAAAGATTTAGAGTTAGATCCCTTTAGTCAAGCAAGCTTGGAGAGTAATTCACAAGCTAAGAGAAATTTTGAGTTATTACATCAAGCAGCATTGCAGCAACCAAAAGGTAATTCACGTCGTTTGCATTTAAAGTTTTTGCTCTCTCCTACAAAAATCTTAGGAGAGAAGAGGGTTACAGGACTTATGCTCGAGCAAAACCACCTAAAAGAAAACCAAGGCTACTTAAGTGCAGTGGGCACTGGTCAGTATACGACTTTGGAAGTAGGCATGATATTACGCTCAGTAGGTTATAGAGGAGTAGCTTTATCTGATGTGCCTTTTGATGAAAAAAAGGGATTAATTCCTAATAAGGCAGGTCGTTTGCTGTCACTTGATAATGAGATCATTCTAGGAGAGTACTGTACAGGCTGGATTAAACGTGGACCTACTGGACTTATTGGTACCAATAAGCCTGATGCAGTAGAAACAGTTGCCAATCTTTTAGAGGATATGTCTAGGCTTAAGCCAGCAGCTAAGCCAGTTGAGCAGGCTATCGAGCAACTGCTTAATAATAGGGGTATTAAGTATTTTACCTTTGCTGATTGGCAGTATTTGGATGGACTCGAGCGTGAAAAAGGCAAACTTCAGAATTGTCCTCGAGTTAAATTAACTGATGTTGAAAAGATGTATTCACTGTGTCAAAGTTTACCTTGAAATTTTGAAGCATTTCACACACACATTTAGCTTATAATAATTTTCATGATTAAGCTCAAGGATATTGCCTTAGAGTTGTTGGAATATAAGGCTAAGGATTTGCTTGCTAAACGTCCTTTTAGTGGGGGAATGGCAAGTATTTTAGAATTGACTAATATTCTAAAGCAGCGAACTCTTTCTTCTAGTCAACAATTACGTTTTGATAGAGTGAATCGCTCTTTGGAACGTTATGCTGCTGGGCAAGAGATTTCTTACTCACCTGACGATAGCCATATTTCTACAGATCAACAGGGTAGTACCAATAACTCTGCTAAAGATTTTGCAGAAGCAACTAACCCTATGATTGATAATTTAGGGTCAATGATTCTGACTTCTGATAATAAAGACAAAAAAATAGAGGCTAAAAACCCCCAAGGGGAAGTAGTAAACTCTTTTACTAATATAAGTATGTCTGATTTTGGTATTGGCAAAACGTCTTTAGGTTTCAATAAGAAAGAAGCAGCTACTCCTTTACCACCTTTAAGTAAATCTGAGCAGGAAGAGCAAACCTCTTTGCGACATTTGGCTCAGAAGGTTTGGTGGTCAGATCTAAGAGATAACTTTCGTTGTCTTGCCAATGCCTATAGAGGTGAGCCAAGTAGACGTACAGTACGTTTACTTTATGGACTTTTACGTAACTTAGAGCTTTATGCCAAAGACTCACATTTTACTCAGGATGTTACGGGAAAATTCTTTAAAGTTATTGAAGCAGTGCCAGAGTATGATCATCCATTTTTGCCTTTAAATAATGTTGAAGGTATTAGCGAGCTCTTATTAAATGTCGTTGAAGTTATGCTTACCTTTAAAGCTAAGCGCAGCCCTTATAAAGACTTGGCCATTAAACAAAAAGAGATTTTGCCTTATTTAAGACTTATGTCCTTACACATTGCTAAAGATCCATATGCTGGGAAAATGGGTATGATAGATAGACAAGGATTAAGTAGCAGGCAGATCCAGATAGCTCTTGATGAGCTAGAACGTGATCAGATAGGTGAGTCTGCTAAATATGCAGAAAAAAATAGGCTCGAGGAACAATTAAAAGAAGCAATTAAATTTGAAGATGCACAGCGTGAATTGCTTAAGCACGATATAGCTGCTTATAGAATAGCTGCTCAAGATGTCTTCGATATATTTGCATCTTATTTGCCTAAGGAAATAGGTGGGAATGCCAGCACACCAAAACTACAAGGAGGTGTTTTCTTAGGAGAAAATCCTACCCTAAGCTTAGATTCGCCTATCAAAGACGCTAGAAACCTTACAATACATTTAAAGGGATCAACCCGCTTCAAATTGGCAAATTTAGAATTTGCTGTTATTGCAGCAGGTAAAGAACGTAGTTTTTATGCTGATGGGCTCGAGCTGCCACTTGATCCCTGTCTTAAAATTAAGCTGCGCAATAAAAAAGTAGAAACTTTCCTTGGAGATAATTACTTGTTTGTAAGAATACAAGATGAGTTTAGAGCTCTTTCAGAGCTTGTAGCGGAAGGGCTTGCTGTACAATTTATTTTAGAACCCAGACACCGTGATGCAATAGGTAATATTTTAGAAGGTATTACGGGTATTGCTGTAGCAGCTTCTAAAGAAGCTGCTGGGCAAGCTGTAAGGGAAGTATCTAATTTATTTCAGCAGGCAACAAAGCCAAAAGAAGCTTTGTTACAGCTTTTAAAAAGTTCAGCCCAAATTTATATTCCTACTGCTTCTGAAAGACTTATTAAAGGTTTAACTAAATACTTATATAATTATATGAATTCATTAAATAAGCAAATTTTTACCTTGATAGAAGACTATAGTATTAACAAAGATCAAGTTAATGTTTATGGCCTTGGCAAGAAACCTCTGAGCCTTAACTTTGGTGGTACCTATTTGAGTATTCGTAAGCGTAGTTTTCCGGGCGACACTTATCAAGCTATGCGACTTGGAAATATTGATGCTGATCTAAGTCAAACTCTTGAAGAAAGTGAAGAGCTCGAGGGTTTGGTTGTTACTAGACATAACGCTTCACCCAAAGCTTTTTATGACTATATAATTTATCCTTTGGAAAAAGGTAGAGTAATTCTGGCTCGCTCAAACACAGAACTTGCCACAGTTTATTTACCAAACTAGCATTGCTATGTTGAATATGGCAAAACCTTACTTGCTTATTGCCACTGCTAGCAAGACTCTTTCTCAAAATACTATCCCTATTGCTGAGATCTTAGGGTTAGAAAGTGTAGTAATTACTACTCCTGAGAAACTACTCTTTCATCTGCGTTCCTCTATTCCTCAAGCTATAGTTATTGATGATAATTTAATTACCAGTACAACTGGTCATGACCTTATTGCACTACTTAGACGCAGAGATACCCTTGTTAACACTCCTGTTATTTGCTTGGGGTTAGAAGAACCTAAGGATCACCTTGCAAGAATTACTTCTGGGGCAGATCTTTGCCTTGACCTACCTATTCAATCTGGGCTTTTAAAGGTTTACCTAGAAAACTTTTTAGCAAAACAACATAACAATAAAACTTTGCTTAGTGAGCTAAAGCGCTTGCGGGATTTTGAGCAAGAGGTGGAAAAAGATGAGAAGGTTAAAGAAGATCTAACTCATATGCTAGTTCATGATTTAAAAAGCCCTATTTCAAGCGTGATGGGTTTACTTGATCACAGTATTGAAGTGCTTAGTGCTACAAATAAAGATGCTAGCATATTAGAGTTGCTTACCCTTGCTAAAAGTGAATCTCAACATTTATTGAGTTTGGCCAGTAATATTTTAGATGTAAGGCGTATGCGTGAGGGACGCATGCCATATCATCCTGAATGGATAGAAAATATAGATGTTCTTGCTCGTGATGCTCTGCGTGACGCTACTAGCAATCTCGAGGAACGTAATTTTGATTTTATAATTACTCCTGAAGCTAAGAACTTATATGCTGATCCTAGCTTGCTTAGACGTGTTTTTAGTAACTTATTTTCTAATGCTGTAAAACATACTAGGCAAAGTGGTTATATTGATTTTAGGGCATGGAAAGAAAAAGATAATTTTATGATTAGTGTTCGTGACAATGGTGAGGGGATTCCTGAAGCCGATCAAAGACGTATTTTTAATGTTTTTGAGCAATCCCAATATACTACCCGTAGCCATTATGACACTGGTATGGGGTTAACCTTTTGCAAAATGGCTGTAGAAAAGCATAAAGGTGATATTTGGATAGAATCTAAAGTAGGTAGAGGTAGCACATTTTTTATTCGTTTACCCGAAAGCAATGAAGAAACTGATAGTGATGTAACTTTAGTAAATTAAATATGCCATCTTGGCAATTAGAGCAAATTTTATGGCAAGCAGGCTATAGTCCTTTAGCAGGTCTTGATGAAGCAGGAAGAGGTGCTTTGGCTGGGCCAGTGGTTGTTGGTGTAGTTATTTTACCATATAAACAAAACTATCCTTTTAAGGATTCTAAACAAATAAGTAGTAAAGCCCGCATATCTCTAGCACAGGAGGTGAAAAGTTGTGCCCTTGCTTGGAAAATAGGAATTGCTAGTGCTGCAGAAGTTGATAAGTTTAATGTCTTAAATGCTACTTATCTTGCAGCAAAACGGGCACTGGCTAAGTTAATTGAAAGCATTGTTATAAAAGGCTTGATTACAGATTATCTTAAACTTGAAACAACCTTTCCTCTTATTGGAGTACCTAAAGCAGATCAGATAAGTTTTCAAGTTGCAGCAGCTAGTATCTTAGCAAAGACAGAGCGGGATTCTATAATGCTAGCTGCTAGTACTAGGTACCCTCACTATAATTTTGCTAAGCACAAAGGCTACGGTACTAAAGACCATATTGACTCACTTTATAATTTTGGTCCTTGTGACTTACACAGACGCACTTTTGCACCTGTTGCAAAAGCTCTAAATCAACCTAAATTGCTTTGATATTCTTTCTTTATGCTACACTTAACCTAATAGATACTTAGGTAAGCCTTTAGAATAACTATTGAATTATAAGGCTAATCTTAATCTTTTTATATTGGGTTTTAAGGTTTAAAAACTGAAAGAATAGACTCACTTTATTGTGAGCAACTAACTTTCAAAACTAAGTTGTTAGTGAGGTATAGCAAAGTGTTATCAGAAGAGCTTATTATTCTTTGTGTTGATGATGATGAGCGTTTATTAAATTTATTTGAAGTACAGTTAGCAAAGTTTAAAGTCAAAGTAGTAACTGCTAATAGTGCAAAGAAGGCTTTTGAGCTACTCGAAAAAGATCTAAATCCAAGCGTCATTTTGTGTGATGTGATGATGCCCGGTGAAGATGGCTATGCTTTTCACAAAAAGGTACGTGATAATCCTAAGTGGTTGCGCATTCCTTTTATTTATGTAACGGCCTTAGGGGAATATGACGATTACCGTGTAGGCATGGATTTGGGGGCAGATGGTTATCTAAGTAAACCTTTTACTCAGCAGCAGCTAGTACAAGAAATTAAACTTGTTCTTAGCCGTAATAAGGACCTAAGTAAGCAAGGTCAAGTAACCATTAATCTTATAGGTACTCAAAATGTTCGTTGTGGTGACGTTTTACATAAAGCTCCAGATCGTGGAGCAGAACAACTTACCTACTACCTTATTTTACAAGGTAAAGGAGAAATAAAGCGTCGTACTGATGTTATGGCAGAATTGTGGAAAGAAATTACTTTAAGTGGTTTTCGTAGTGTACTTTCAAGAGCAAAGCGTTGGAGTGAAGGTTGGGCCAATTGGCATATCACCAACAAAACTATGGAACTTAGTTTAAAAGATAATACCTACTGTGATTTATATGAACTAGAAGATGCTCTGGAAGCAAATGATTTGCGCCGTATTGATAAACTATACAAGGGGCCTCTATTGCCAAGCTATCAGGATGATTGGGTGGTACATAAGCGTGACATATTGACTGCAAGAGTTAAGGCAGCACTTGTTAAGGGGATAGATAAATCTTTGCCTGCTCGAGAAAGGGCACAAGGCTATAAACGCTTACTTGAAATAGATCCTGACGATTTTGAAATTTGGGAAGCATATAATAAAAGCCTTGAGGAGGCTGGCTTAAGTAGTGAGGTAGCTAAACCAGAAGGGCAAGTTGGTAGTAGAGTTTAATTGAGAATTTCTATAGAGCTTGTCCCCCGCAGTAAAGAAGGGCTTTTAAAGGAGCTTGAAGTAGTTAAGGCTAACCTTAATAGTGTAAACACTATCAATATTCCTGATCTTTTAAGATTTGACTTACGTAGTATAGAAGCTTGTGCTCTGGCTAAAAATTACTACTCGCAGAGTATCCCTCATTTAAGAGCCATTGATTATGATTTAAATTATCCTTTACCTTTTATTTCTTCTTTAAAAGAATTAGGTATAAGTGAAGTTGTTGCCATTACAGGTGATAAACCTGCTGATCTTTCAAAACGCATCTATCCGACTGACATCTTAAGTTTTATACAAAAGATTAAAAAAGAACTACCAGATGTTAAGGTATATGCAGCACTTGACCCCTATAGGAAAAGTTTTGTAAAAGAAGTGGCCTATGTTAAACAGAAACTTGAAGTTGGTGCAGCGGGACTATTTACTCAGCCATTTTTTGATATTCGCTTAATGGAAATTTATGCTGAGCTGCTTGGTGAAGTAGAAATATTTTGGGGAGTAACTACAGTTACCAGCAAGCGTTCACAAAGATACTGGCAGACTCGCAACAATGCTATTTTTCCAAGAAATTTTGAACTGACTTTAGAGTGGAACCGAGATTTTGCTAAAGAAGCTTTTGAGTTTTGCAAACTTATAGGGGGGAATATTTATTTTATGCCCATTCGAGCAGATGTTTTGTACCTCAAGGGAATTTTGTAGGGCTAATAAATTAGTTAGACCTTGAGGGTTTTGAGAACCTTCAAGGTCTGGGTGGTAGATGTGTATTTTAAAGATTTGACTTGTTAAACAGTTTGGTAAGTTATGGTGCTACACTTTGCCACTCAAAGCTTAGACTATGCAGTTCAGGTACAGTATCACGAACTTCTAAAAGTGAAGGTAAGCGTTGGTCGTATTGTATTTGCAACCCCACACAACTCGAGTCGTTAACTGTAAATAGGTTTGTTGATTGGTTAAAGTCACAAGAACCAGTATGATGTCCGTTGCCATAAATGAGTAAGCCTGTTTCATAAGCAATGATACTACCGTTGAGGATCAAACTCCCGTGTGTTTCTAAATCTGTTGGCAAGAAAGAGAATACAGCATTATTGCTATATAAAAGGCCATCTATACGTAAGGGTCTTCTGCCTGAAATATCTGGTGCTGCGTCTTGAGGACGACCAGCAGAATTGTTTTCTACAAACTCTAGCCAAAGATCACGAATCATACCCTCTGCAGCAGTGGCTTTTTCTTGGTCAGTTTTAGTAACATCAGTACGTGTGACTTCTGGGGCAAGCCAGTGTTTGTAAGGTGAAAGAGGAAGGATGGCTTCACCGTTTATCTCAGCAGCAGTCAAAGCACGTTGAGTAGCAGTATAATAGCCACGGCATTCACCAGCATCTGTACAGACTGGCAAATTAGAATAGTCACTAACGTAGGTATCTCTATATTGCCAAGCATAAAAGCGAGGAGGATTTACACCCGGTGAAGGAAGGCCTACACCTAGTTGAGTTTGGTTAAAATTCATAACTTCAGCAAAAATAGCACTATTGGTAAAACCACCCGCTATATTCAAAAATTCATTGTCCCTAGCAGCATTAGTAGCAGAAACATAAGTGTAATCTGCAACTACCAGAACTCCTCCTGCTGCCATAGCTAGGCGGGGTAAATTGCTTAGATCAGTATAATCACAGCCTCTTCCACCAGTAACATCATTACAATCATAAAGCAGGTCACCTACAATATAAAGGTTACGTCTTGCTACCAAAACTCCATCACTACCGGGGTCAATATAACCAGTAATAACTACATCGCCATCAACGTAGACTTTGCCATCAAGTTTTATGGGATTAGTATCAGTACCTATTAAAATAAGATTACCTTCTATGCCCCTATTACTAGAAGGAGTTAACGAGCTGTAGCTTTCTAAACCATCAATATTACTAGCTGCTACATTGCTGAAAGTAAAAGTATCTGTACCTCCAGCTTGTACATTACCATCCACATCAGTAGGTGATAGTAATAGACTTGCTGCATCATTTATACTACCAAGGGAAACATCCTGAACAGCAGCAGACCATTCATTGTTATTAATTAAACGATTACCATCTATATCAGGAACAAGGCTTGGAAAGAACTTTACATCAGGTACAATTCCATCAATAGGCATTGCTTGTCCTTGTTGGACAATTGGGTAGTTTGTATAACCTCGAGCATTAGCTTGCTCACAACCAGCATTACCATCACCTAGGTTTGGAGTACATTTGAGAATTTCTTCTGAATTGTTAGTAGGGTTTTTAGGCTCATCTACAAAGGGTTGATAAGGTGCATTAGCAACAAGAGGTGTTACGTCACCACTTGAAACTTGGTAGCTAGGTCCAAATATATTTAACTTACAAGAAGAGTCCCCAATGTCACACATTACATTTTGTGTGCCGCGGGTATAGATAGTACCGCCAATAAGAGTATTGACATAGTCCCAACCAGTTTGAACTAGCATTTGTTTAATTGCTGCCACACGAACACGCTCAGTACCAGCTGCTGCATTTTTGCGGTTGCTTTGATTTGTAAGGTCAACAAGGTTATCAGCACCAAGGTTGCCATAAGTTGGATCATAGGCTGATTCTATGGACACAAAAGCTGAGTGACAAAAAGTACAATTTACTACATCGGTAAGTAGGGCAAAATCAAGCTCAAAAGGTGGAAACTCTACACTAAAGTCTTGTTGCAACTGCCTAGTAGTTTCACTGCCTAAATGGCTAGTGGCAATCATTTGTAAAGTACTTTTAGAGCCCACATCTTTACGACTTACCGCTACTTGATAGTTAGCACCATTAGCTAAACTACCAGTTAAGTTAACAGGAGTACCAAAAATAGGGACGCCACCACCATCAACAGCAGATTCTAAAGGAGTACTTAAGTTATCCCAGTAATTACGGTAATCTTCAACACTCTTTTTATAACTTGTGCCTTCAACAGTTTCAATACTTCTTGAAGCTGCATGCCAAAATGTAACTACTGCCTGATCTATAGCTGCTTCTGCTGCAAATTGTGCTTGTATACTTTGCTTGTTATAAGCAGTAAGGCGTTTATTGGAAATATTTGCCACTAATAAGGTGCCAATAAGCCCTATAGTAATAACCATAAAACCAAGTGCAGCAATC
>CBDCWW010000013.1:0-77335 GCA_965223585.1 Trueperaceae bacterium | reverse complement strand
ATGGCTAGTTTCTGCGTCTGCTGACTGCTCTTCCTCTACTCTTACTTGTACACTACCATTCGTTAAATCTCTGTAGCGCAAGCTTGCTGTATCTTCTCCTGCATAACTCTGCATTCCTGCTAGAAAGTAACTTTCTCCAAATGTCTCTGCTGTAAAGCTATACCTTAGTGTTCTAAAGTTGTGACTTACTATGTTCCCTGTCTTCGCACTTAACGCTTGGAATTTACCAAAGGCACCTTCGCCGGGTAGAATAGCTATATAACCAATTTCTTCCTCAAGATGAATACCATCTGCTCTCTCTTCTTCTTGTACCTTTACTTCAAACCCTCCTTTTACTAACTGCTGCCTTGTGGTTACTGCAGCTGCATCATTTCTACTCTGTACTTGGGTCAAAATCACTGCTCCGCTAGGGAAAGGATAATTTAGTGTTACCTTTTTAAAGTTGTGATCTGCTTTTATCTTACCTACTTCGTACACTAGACCATTTGTCCACAGTCCTGATTCCATTACTAAATAGGTAACTACTTCTTTACCATGAGTACCATTAAGATAGTCCCACTCATCTATATAAAAGTCAAAACTTTGACTTGATACACTTCTTATTCTTATTACTGCTGGATCACCATTATTATACGATAAAGGCTTTATAATTACTACTGGATTTCTAAATTTATTTAGGAAGGTTATTTTGCGCAAGGACGTAACATTAGAATTACCTTGACTAATAGATACTTTACCTACTTCACCAATAATGTCATTAGTCTCTATAGCTGTACTATTTGAAACTAGACCTTCATTAGTTATAGCACTACGTTGTAGAATTACCACTTCACTAACATCTGGTGCTACGTCTGGTGGCACATCTGTAAAGGGAATGGTATCGGTAATGGTTTCTTCTGCATCTGATTGGACATCTGGAACTTTTTGGTTAGGACTACTAACATTCTGACAACCAAACAACACTACTAAAACTATTAATATTGAAATATACTTTAACATTTTAAATCTCCTTAGATTTATAGCTTCCTTTTGGAACCATAATTTGAAATAGCTGGTGCTATTTCTTATGTTGTTTAGCTTAGAAATTGTAGCGGTAAAGTATCGTATATGAATCGTAAAAAAATCGGCAAAATTTACTGAAAACCACTTAGGCAGCACAGTTAAGAGAATTAAAAATAGCAAAGTATTTGGACCTTGGCTTGTGCGATTATAATGATTGGCTATGATTTGATAGTCCCAGAGACGAATCTAAAGACTTAAAAGTCAAGATACCACCACCTGAGGTGGTGGCTTATTTTATTGCCCCTAGAAGGTGGCATGTTACATCTACCTTAACCCTCCTTTCCCTAACCTACATTTATTCCTCTTCCTGTTCCTTCTCTTTCTCCTTTTTCTCTTGCCATTTCACATACTTCCTTATCTTTTCTTCATCCAATCCTACTGTACTTATGCAATACCCTCTACTCCACAAATGCCTTCCCCAATACCGCTTCCCTAACTGTTCGTATCTCTCAAACATTCTTAACGCTAACTTCCCTTTCAAGTATCCCATTATGTCTGACAAGCTATACTTTGGCGCTACAGACATCACCAGATGAACATGATCCTCCTGTACATTTAATTCCATTACTTCTACTCCGTCCTTGTATCCTAGCAACTGATAAACAGCATTACTTACGTAATCTCCTATCTCTCCTTTCAATATCTTATATCTATACTTTGGACAAAACACCACGTGATACTTACATTCGTATATAGAATGTGACAACTTCTTAAATCTTTTATTATTATTCATGTGTACCTCCAGAATTTCACCTTCTAGGGAGGTACATTTTTACCCAACTTTACTACTCGACTGGTAAAACCCCTAATTGCACCACTACCATAGGTAGTGGTTTAGCAGAAGCTAATCAAAGAAATCACAAAAATCAGCTTAATCACAGTTCAGACAGTAAGTACTCAAAATAAAAAATCCCCCTGCTACATAGCAGAGGGATCAAATGCTATAGCTTATACTTTAATAGTAAAGCAGTTTACTCAAATACATAGGCTGAACCTGAATTGCTACCATTAGCATCATCAACTGTAGCTCCTACTACTACATTATATCCTGATATGGCTACAGAATTACCAAAAGCAACCTTATCAGAGGGTATTATTTTCTTGAATTGCCCCCATTGATTAGCACCGCCATTATTACGCTGATATATGTAGGCTAGGCCTGACTCAATAGCATCAGTATCAAGAAATACACTCCCAACCACAATAGTATCTCCTGATATGGCTACAGAGTTACCAAAGCGACTAAATTTGTAAAGCTCTACTTTATCAGAGGGTAATGTTTCCTTGACTTGTCCCCACTCATTGTTGCCACCATGGTCACGTTCAAATATATAAGCTGAACCCACAATAATATCATTACCCGAACGAGAAACAGCTCCTACTACCACTGTACTTCCTGATATGGCTACAGATTGACCAAAGCGGTCAGCATCACTCCCATTAGAGGCCATTATTTTCTCCTCTCCCCAATTGTTAGTGCGCTCAAATACATAGGCTGAGCCTGAACTAGAACCTTTATCATCATCTCCTATAGCTCCTACCACTATAGTATCTCCAGATATAGCTACAGACCAGCCAAAGCTGTCATTAGCTGCCCCATCAGAGGCTAGTAGATTCTTGACTTCACCCCAATTATTGCTACCATCCTTATTGCGCTCAAATATATAGGCTGAACCTGAATCAGTGCCTTTATCATCATCTCCTATAGCCCCCACCACTATAGTATCTCTTGATATACCTACAGAAATACCAAAGTTGTCATCGACAGCTCTATCTGAGGCAACTATTCCCTTAACAAGTCCCCACTCGTTTCTACCACCATTATTGCGCTCAAATATATAGACTAAACCTGTTTTGATACTCCTAACAACACCATTGGGAACCCCAACCACCACTGTGTCTCCTGATATTGCTACAGAACTACCAAATTCATCAAAAGAAAATCCTCCAAGAATTGTTATTTTCTTAACAAATTCCCACTTACCCTTAGCATCTCGCTCGTATATGTAGGCTGCACCTGTATTAGCACCTATATCATCATCATATGGAGATCCTACAACCATAGTATCTCCATCTATGGCTACAGAGTGACCAAACCTGTCACCAGCTTCCACATCAAAAGCAATGATCTTATCCTCATCAAAATCTGCTTGTCTTAGTAATAGGTATCCCACAGACTCATTAGGATGGCTAGTTTCTGCGTCTGCTGACTGCTCTTCCTCTACTCTTACTTGTACACTACCATTCGTTAAATCTCTGTAGCGCAAGCTTGCTGTATCTTCTCCTGCATAACTCTGCATTCCTGCTAGAAAGTAACTTTCTCCAAATGTCTCTGCTGTAAAGCTATACCTTAGTGTTCTAAAGTTGTGACTTACTATGTTCCCTGTCTTCGCACTTAACGCTTGGAATTTACCAAAGGCACCTTCGCCGGGTAGAATAGCTATATAACCAATTTCTTCCTCAAGATGAATACCATCTGCTCTCTCTTCTTCTTGTACCTTTACTTCAAACCCTCCTTTTACTAACTGCTGCCTTGTGGTTACTGCAGCTGCATCATTTCTACTCTGTACTTGGGTCAAAATCACTGCTCCGCTAGGGAAAGGATAATTTAGTGTTACCTTTTTAAAGTTGTGATCTGCTTTTATCTTACCTACTTCGTACACTAGACCATTTGCCCACAGTCCTGATTCCATTACTAAATAGGTAACTACTTCTTTTCCATGAGTACCGTTAAGATAATCCCACTCATCTATATAAAAGTCAAAACTTTGACTTGATACACTTTTTATTCTTATTACTGCTGGATCACCATTGTTATACGATAAAGGCTTTATAATTACTACTGGATTTCTAAATTTATTTAGGAAGCTTATTTTGCCCAATGCCGTAACATTAGAATCACCTTGACTAATAGATACTTTACCTACTTCACCAATAATGTCATTAGTCTCTATAACTGCACTATTTGAAACTAGACCTTCATTAGTTATAGCACTACGTTGTAGGATAACCACTTCGCTAACATCTGGTGCTACGTCTGGTGGCACATCTGTAAAGGGAATGGTATCGGTAATGGTTTCTTCTGCATCTGATTGGACATCTGGAACTTTTTGGTTAGGACTACTAACATTCTGACAACCAAACAACGCTACCAAAACTATTAATATTGAAATATACTTTAACATTTTAAATCTCCTTAGATTTATAGCTTCCTTCTGGAAGCATAATTTGAAATAGCTAGTGCTATTTCTTATGTTGTTTAGCTTAAAAATAGTATCGGTAAAGTATCGTATACAAATCGTAAAAAAATCGGTAAATTTTACTAGTACCTCGACAAAAAAGTTTTGATGGGTGATTTGTAAATGTTACAAACTTATAGAGAAATCTTGGAAGGGGTTTCTTTAGTAAAATTCAAAGATTTTTTATCCATCAAAATTATTTGTAATGGTACTAGTGATCAGCTAGGCACCTTGGTTAAGATGGTTAAAAATAGAAAGGTAGACGTCCCTTGCGTTTATATGGCAAATATTTACCTGAGCATCTATATACAGAGCAAGGCCATAGTAAAACTACCATCACACTTGTTCCGAAACCCTGCTTCGGAACAAGGATAAAAATGGTAAGGCTCGAGCACCAAAAAGAACTCGAGCCTTACAAAATTAAATTACAACTTGAACGTCTCTAAAAGGATTTCGTTCCTTCAACTTCAGCAAATTGAATCAAAGGATCGGTAAAAGTATAAACTATCCCTTGATCTACTTTGCCATTAAAATCAGCAGAATGTGCTCCTACAATAATAGCTTCATTACTAATAGCAACAGAATTACCAAAGTTATCTCCTTTGGTGCCATCTTTCGCTGTTAGCTTGGCAATCTGTTCCCAAGTTCCCAAGCTTTCCTCGAAAATATAAGTAGAACCTTGAAAATAACCATCTGCATCAATATTGTCAAGATATGCTCCTACAACAACTCTATCACCATTTATATCTACTGAGCTACCAAAATGATCCCCTCCCTCACCATCTTTTGCTATTAACTTGGCAACTTGTTCCCACTTTGTGCTAAGCCAATCATCTTGTGCCTTGAAAACATAAGCTGCTCCTTGAGATGTCTGGTTACCATAAGCATAACTTTCAGCTCCTACAACTATAGTTTCTCCATCTATTGCTACAGCACTACCAAACTTGTCACCAGACTTTCCGTCTTCAGCAATAAGGGCATTGGCAAGTCCCCACTTGCCTCCTTGTCTTTTGTATACATATGCAGAGCCTCGAGCAGCTTTTCCATCTACTTCATTACCTTTGGCTGCAACGACAGCAATATCACCATCTATTGCTACAGCATTACCAAAATCATCAAAGGCTTTGCCTGCACTTACTTGTAGCTTAGCTGTTTGTTGCCAGTTGTTGCCTTGTTTAGTAAAAACATAAGCAGCTCCTTTAGCAACACCACTATCTGTTTTAGAGCGTTGTGCACCAACTATAATGGTATTACCACTTATGGCTACCGAACTGCCAAAGAGGTCTTCTGCTTGGCCATCATCGGGGGTAAGCCTAGCTACTTGTTGCCAAGAACCTTTCTCTTCAAAGACATAAACAATACCCTGTGCAGCATTATCATTGACATCATTCCAAGGCAATCCTACTACAGCAGTATTATTGTCTATAGCTGCTGATATACTTGACTGGTCAAAAAAGTTACTATTTTCTAAGAAAAGTTCAGTAGCTTGTTTCCAGAAATCATTTTCTTTCTGAAAGATATACAAAACACTTTGATCTTTACCATCAAGGTTAGCTCCCACAATAGCTTTATCAAAGCTTATGTCTACAACCGAGCCGAAGGAAGCTATCGAGGCATCACTGCCCCTAAGCTTATACAAAGTAGAAAATTGATCACTTTGTGCTTGAGAAAAACTGCCTAGCAGTAAAACGAATAATGAAAGAATGTATTTCAACATTTTTAAATCTCCTTAAGTTATTCAGTTCCTTTTGGGAACTATAATTGGAAATAGTTAATGCTATTTCCTTAGGATGTTTAGCTTAAAAATTGTAGCGGTAAAGTATCGTTTTCAAATCGTAAAAAAATCGGCAAAATTTACCAATAATCACCTAGGCATCAATATTTGTGGGCCCTTGCTAAAATAACTATAGATGTCAAAATAAGTCTTTGTTTTATCAACACAAAGAATGTCATCCTGAACCCTTACCGAGGGCAGGCAAGGGTAAACTACGTGAAGGATCTCTTGTACTTCTATACACTCAGGTAAAAACCTAAACAAAAAACTCAGGTTTATTGAGCCATTAGATTGCTAATAGTCCCATAGTGTTTCTTAAGCTATGTTACATTACCTATCGAGCAAAAAACTTTGTTTAAAATTTTGCGGACTAGCCTGTACAGGAGGGCAACTTTACGCTTTCTTAACAGCGCTTTATTTAAACTAAACTATAAGTATGGGATGAAGAAAAGTCCCTTGGAAACAGTGAACTAATGAACTTCTCTATACATAAACAACACAACCACTACAACTTCTTTGTTAGCCACAACAACACTCTTGTTATGGCTGGTTCAGCAGGAACTAGGAAAAAAGCCCTTAAAGTCATCTTTGACATCATCAAAAACCTACTACAAACCACTTGAATTAAAATGCAGCTTGTTTGAATAGTCTGTGGGAGTGCGACCCGCAGACTTTTTTTATTGCATTGGAGTTGGTTTGGGATATTGTGTTAAGCAGGTATGCAAAAATTTATGTGAAAAATATGCAAATATTAGTCCTATATTCCTGTGGAAATGGGACTATAACAGGTTTTGAAAATTTATACCTTCTTTTGCATAGGTGCTTATTTGATGTTTTGTTCTTAGAGCACAATTTTCTGTAGAGTACTTATAAAATGGATTTGTGCTCGAGCTTGCACCCCTCTAATTAAACTAGAGAGGAACCGCCTTACCTCTACTCTGACAGATTTTCTTTGGCAGGTGTAGAAGGACTTGAACCCTTAGCCTAAGGTTTGGGTGTCTCCGTTGAGCTTAGCTGCTTTAATTAGGTTAGTCTGAAATGATTGTTTCAGGCTATTTTCTTATTCTTATGAGAGCGCTGAAGCTCATAAAGAACACGCAAGACCAGAAGTAGAGGTTGTATCTATAGTCCCTAACTCAGCTAGCTACATGCCACGTGTCTGAAGGAAGTTTTAAAAAACATAATTACTTCTTTATAAATTAAAGTTAAAGTAATAGTTTCACTGAAATTAATTAGTAATGTTATGTAGATATCATACAGAAGTTGTTGTGGAGCTAAGCAAAGTTCCCAGAAAGGTGTAATTAGAATGAACCAAGGATACAAAGTGCCCAGAAATGACTTTGAAATTATTGAGAAATTTGACTCTTACGATGATGATGATTTAGCAATAAAAATGGTTGAGTTTTACCAAGAGCAAAGAGCTAGAAATATACCTTTGGAAGAATCATATCTTAAAACCCTACAGATTTATAGTACTTCACAAGAAACCCCTAGATCATTTAATCCTAATATGAGTAGTCAAACAGCTTCTCAATATATAGTTTAGTTACATACCACAAAACACATGCTTGCCTTAGCTTCAAACAGCTTTGTTATATTAAGAGATGCGGTTAATATAAGCCTTTATGCTTAAGGCATGACAGGGATAACTTAAGTTGTCTCTGTTCTTTTTTGCTCGAGCTAAGAAAAAGGTTTCACAAAGAGATTAGCCTGTGCAGAAAAGCTATTTACGCTCTCTTAACGCCCCTTTGTTTAAGCTATAAGCATGAACGAAGAAAGACCGTTCTAAGAGCATCAAACAATGAATTTCTCAAGAAACTAGGAAAAACCCCTCAAGAAAGCCATAAACTCCCTTCTACTAACTTCTCAAAATAAGTCCTTTGAGAGCCTGTGAGAATGCAACTCACAGGCTTTTTTATTGTGGGTGTTTGGGATGCTGTAGTTTTTACAGACGCTCTACTCATTTCCTCTTGGTAATGCTGCCCAATTTTTTTCATTAAGGGGAATTTACCTTCTACAGTTCAGCCTTGTTAAACCTTACGCTATATTACTATAGCAAAAACCAGTCTAGAATTTGCTAGAGTACAAACATGGAAAAGGAACTAAACCAACCTTTGCTACAAATAAACTTGCTAGGTAACCCAGAGGTAAAACTAGGAGAAGAAACTCCCATACAACTACCCAAAAAAGCTCTAGCACTGCTGGTTTATATAGCTATAGAACGACAAATGGTAAAGCGCTCTAAGCTAGTGCTGTTATTTTGGAGCTATATGGTAGATGAATCTGCTAGGGGTAACTTACGTATGGCATTATCAAAACTAAAAAAAGCTCTAGGAGAACACCTACAAGTTACCAGACAAGAAGTAGGCCTTGATTGGGAAAAGCCCATCTTAATAGATACCTTTGAACTAGAAATAACATTGACCAGCAAAGTAGTTGATTTAGAGAAGGTGGATACTGCCATATCTCGCTACAAAGGAGGTTTTCTAACAGGTCTTGAATTCAAAGATACTCCTGAATTTGATGCTTGGTGTCAGGAACAACAAGAACGCTTGCAACAACTTGCTATGGAAGCCTTAAATAAGCTGATTGAAGACTCTAAAGAGAAAAAGAACTTTGCTCAAGCTGTAAAATATGCGCAACAAATGCTAAACCTAGACCAAGGGCAAGAGGAGTCACATTATAAACTAATTTATCTCTATGGTTTGCAAGAGAACCGTGCAGCAGCGCTAAAGCAGTACGAGAAATATAAGGAGATACTAGCAGAGACACTAGCAATAGAACCAAGTGAAGCAATAGAAAGTTTGATTGTTCAAATACAATCAGGAGAATTAGGCAAGTCAAACAAAGCTTCAGAAATACAAAGTCCAGTAAGTAATATACCCATACCAAACTTACCAACAAACCTAACTCCTCCAACATTCCTAGCAGAAGAAAGTAAAACTAGGGAAACGCTATTTGTAGGTAGAGAAAAAGAGCTAAACCAATTACAAAAAGCCCTAAGCTCAATAGCGAAAAATAAAGGACAAGTAAGGTTGGTTTTGGGTAGTGCAGGACAAGGCAAATCATATCTACTACAGAAATTTGCACAACAGGCACTAGAGGTAAAGGAAGATTTACTGGTACTAACAGGTTACTGCGACCCACAATCAGGGGTAGGTGACCCCTACTTACCATTTAGACATATGCTACTAATGCTATTAGGAGATGTTGAATCTCAATGGCAAGGGGGATTAATAAGTACAGCCCATGCCAAGCGCCTGTGGGGAGCAATGAGAAAGACAGTACCAGAAGTGGCAAAACATGCTCCTGATCTAATCAAGAGCTTTGTAACCGGAATGCCTTTAATAGAAAGATTAGTAGTAGCAGGTTTAGACAAAGAATCATGGTTTGAAGAGGTTGCACAGCTAGCAAATGAAAAACCTTTGGGGACATTAGAGCAAAGCAGAATAATTTCTTTGTACACTAGTGCCTTACAAGCAATAGCAAAGATAAGACCTATCTTACTAATACTAGAAGATGTGCATTGGATCGACGCTTCCTCAGCAGCATTATTCAACTACTTGAGTAGGAATGTACAAGGAAGTAAAATTCTACTAATAGGCAGCTATAGATCGAGTGATGTGCTAGCAAGTAACACACAACACCCTATTTTAGATATTAGCAAGGAACTACATCGTCTGTACGGAGATATAGAGATTAATCTAGAAGAACAAAAGGTAGAGAAGGAACAAGAATTTGTAAATGCCTATCTTGACAGTCAACCAAACGAGCTAAACAAAAACTTTAGAGAAACTTTTTTTAAACATACACAAGGACACGCATTATTTACAGCAGAACTTTTACGCACAATGAAAGAAAGAGAAGATGTCTATCAGCAAGAGGGTAAATGGCTAGCCAAAGACAATATAAATTGGCAAACCTTACCAGAAAAAGTAGAAGGAGTAATAGAGGTAAGAATAAACCGCTTACCTAAGGAACAACGTGAATTACTAAGTGTAGCTAGTGTACAAGGGGAAACATTTGTAGGTGAAGCAGTAGCACAAGTACAAAAGCAAAACGAGCGAGAAGTCATTCGTGCATTCAGTAATGAAATAGACAAGAGGCATAGACTAGTACAGTCGGAGCGAATGGAGCGCCTTGGTCAACAAAGATTATCTCACTACCGTTTTAGACATAATCTTTTCCAACAATATATCTATAGTAACCTAGCTGAAACAGAACGAGCTTATTTGCATGAAGACATAGCCTTAACACTAGAAGATATGTATGGTGAGAAAGCCAAAAACATTGCACCACAATTGGCATGGCATTTTGAGGAAGCTAGTAATATAGAGAAGACTTTTGAGTATTTGTTATTAGCTGGGCAACAAGCACAGGCACTAGGTTCTAACAAAGAGGCTATTGATCATTATGAGCGTGGGATAGCTATTGTAAATCAACTTACTCCTATACCAGAATTAGTGCCTGCGGAACTAGGTTTTCAGGCTGGTTTGGGCATGGCACTTTTACCTGTTAAGGGCTACCAATCTGAAAGAGTAAGAATTGCTTTAGAGCGTGCCTTAGAACTATGCCGGCAAATTGGAGCAAAACCCCAGCTTATGCCAATCTATTTTGGTTTATCTCACTATGCCTTTGCCAAAGATGGTTTCTCACACAAGGTTTTCTTAGAATGGGCTAGTGAATTTGAAGCTATTGCTGCTAAACAAGAGGACTCTATACATCTTGAAGTAGCAGCAACACCACTTATAACTGCACATTTTGTTCTAGGTAATAATGATAAAGCTATAGAAGTAGGATGTTCAGCCCTTAAACAAATCAGCTTTGATCAAGAAAGTCACGAAAACATGATTCGTTATTACACTTATGATCAACGTGTAGCAATAGCACCAATACTTTCTTGGGCACTTTGGTATAGAGGTAAGGTAAATGAAGCCAAAGCACTAATTGCTTCAGAACCTATTCCCAATTTTAAACATGCAGCTAGCCGAGCAATGTTTCTAGGCATGTGCCTAGTTACACACCAGTTTATGGAAAATACTAATGAAATAAAACTTAAATCAGAGGAACTTTTACAAATAGCAGATGAGCATGGCTATTCTTACTGGGCAGCATGGGGTCTCATTTATCATGGTTGGGCACTATTCAGGTTAGGAGAAGTTACTAATGGTATAGCTCAGATGCAACAAGGCATAGCTGCTCAGCGTATGGCAGGAGGATTAATTGCGGGTACATATACCCTAGCAACGTTAGCGGAAAGTCTATGGCTAGTAGGTCAAAAAGATGAAGCTTTAGCTAGGCTCGAGGATGCTTTTATCCAAAGTAAGAAAAAAGATGAACTTTGCTATCTATCTCAGCTCAATCGTTTAAAGGGCGAGTGGTTACAGGAATTAGGAGCAGAAACTACAGAGGTTGAAAAGTATCTTAAGGAAGCTATAACTGTGGCTAAAAAACAAGGGGCTTGTATGCTCGAGCTACAAGCCACCCTATCCCTAGCAAAATACTGGCAAACTAATGGTAAACAAAAAGAGATACACTCCCTACTAGCAGAGCTTTTAGAACGTATATCTTCTGAAATAGACACTGATAGCATTCCTGAGTACAAAGAGGTAAAAGAAATCCTTTCTGCTGTAACATAACCAAGTTTGTTTTTGAGCTGAATAAGCTCAAGTGATAATATAAAGGGTTTGCCAAGTCACTCATTATCACAATTAGCACAAGCAGGGCAAAGGCAAGCAAATGAGTTAATGACTATTGAAGGTCTAGTAGATTTCATAGTTTGTTTCTCCTTTCTGTTAGTTTGATTGAATGATGTAAGATCTATTCTAGACTTATTAGTTTTAGGTGCTCCTCTATAGAAAGTCTCTAAATAGGACATAGTAAATAAGGCAGCTTCTGTTTTAATTCTTTCTTTTTGAACTGAGTAAGCTCGTTCTTGATTCATGGTTTTTCTTTCTCTCCTTAGAGTTTTGTAGTTCCAATTCGAAACTTTTATCAGCATAAAAAGTGATCGGCAATTTATCGTCAAAAAAACGTCAATTTTTTGCTTGGCTTAAGTAGAGCACTTCTCAAACAGCCTTTTAGATACTCTAATTATGGCCTCACTTCTAAAGTCTTTAACCAAAATTGCATTCTTTCGCAATTGAAAGAGGGCAGTGTCAGTATATTTATAATCATTACTAAACAGCTGCCACACTTGCTTTGCAGATTTCCTCAATGTGCCTATGATCTGTCCCACAGCAGCCACCTATAACATTCAAATTACTCAACATATCCTTGAGTTCCCTATATTGACTTCCCAACTCTACTGGGTTCCCATCATCAAGCTCCTCAGCTTCATCAAGCTCAGCATGGCTTTTGGTTGAAGCATTGGCTCTAACACCCCGAATTCGTTGCAGCCATGGCTCACTCGCAGCTAGGGCATCTTTAAAATGGGTAGGATGGGCACAATTAATCATGTAATATGCTGGACCGTTATTGGTAGCTTCATCAACTTTTTCTATTGCTTCCTTAAGTGACTGTCCACTTGGCAATTTACCGTCTGTTTCAACAGTAAAGGATATAACCACTGGCATATCTACTGACTTAGCTGCTTGTACAATTCCTATAGCTTCTTCAGTGTAAGTCATAGTAAGAGCACTAACCATGTCAGCATTGGACTTACTGAATGTTTCAATTTGTGTTCTGTGATAGCTTTTAGCCTCTTGTTCAGTCATGAAGTCAGCAGGATTGTAACCATCTCCTCTTGGTCCAATACAACCACTAATGACCATTCTAGTAGCCTTATCTTCATATTCTGTTCTTATGTCATTAAGTAACTCAATGGCCATATGGTTGCTTTCTGCCAGCTCTTCAGCAGAGTAGCCAAGTTTTGTACCCCAGTCGGAACTAGTGCGCCAAGTAACACTTTCAAGGATAAAGCCTACACCATAGTTTTTGGCAATAGAGCTATAAGTACTGAAGTACCTACTTAAAGCCTCGTAGCCTTTGTCATGCTTCAGTAAATTAAAAGCAGCGAAGTGAGGTAACTCAAAACCATCATGAAAAATTAGGGTGGTTTCAATGCCACCATCTGTAAGGAACAAGTCATCTGATATTTGCGGTAGATTATTTCTATATTTTGTCATTATTCTATCTCCTCGGATTGTTTAGATTATGTAAGTACTCTGGGAAATCAGTGTATTTTTCAGGAACAGGCCAAGCATTCAATCCAAAAACTAATAAACCAATGCAACCACATACTTTTTCTATCAAATTGTAATGCCTCTGCAAATTTACTCTTTCTATTTTGCTAATCATTATTAACCTTTCTAGTCATATTAAATTTGTGTGGGCGAGGCTAGAAACCTCTGCCCACTAATTACTTTAGCTGTGAGTGAACCTTATTCTGAGACCATTACTTCAAAGCGTAGGTTTACGCCCTCACTAGCGTTGAAACCAAGGAAAGTTTGGTCAGCTTCGCCTTTGGCTCGAGCGTACTCACCAGTACCACCAGTAATAGCTCGCTTTATGGCAACGTCTACATCAGCAATTTCATAGCCTTCAGTAACAAGGGTGTTTTGACCAAGTTCCTCACCAAAGTTGTAAAGTTGTGTTGTAATAACCCAAGCTCCTGTTTCAGTATGTGCGGCATCACCTACAAAGACTCCTCTACAAGTCCACTCGCCAAGAACTTTATCAGGGAATTCAGAGCTGCCATCAGCAAGCACACCATTGCTGCCATTAAGTGTGCCGTACTCATAGATATAACCTTGAGTAACAAAAGTATTACCGTGGGCAGGCATACCATCTTCAAATACGGGGGCCTCATCAAAGGCAAATCTAGACATATCCTCAGCTACATCAAAACGGAGAGTTTGTGTGTCTCCATCAGAATTGGAGTTCTGAGCAATACCTGTCACTGCAAAAACTACTGACAAAACCAAAATACTTAAACCTAATAACTTTTTCATTATCTTATCTCCTTGCGATCTTTCTTTTTTAGGCAAATTAATTTTTTCCTTGATTTAAGCAACAAGGGTTAGATTTTGGCAGTTTTTTAAATTCTTTCCTGCCTCCTTGCGCTTGAAATAAGTATGCCTATGTTTTGGTAACACTAAGGTAACACTTCAATGTAGCATTTTTCTTTTTGACCTGATACAAATACAGTAAATGCTCTTATGAAACGGGATTTTCGATCTCTCATAAAATCATATTAAAGTCTTACAAACAGTAAAAATGTTTCTTACTGGTGATTTATCTAAAATGAAAACATACTTTTGCATTTATAAGAAATTAAAGTTGTGAATATTTGAATAAATATTTATTGTAACATCCTTCCATAGGTGGGTGATTTGAATAACCACAGTGCCTGAACCAAGCTTGAGCATCATTGGCATTAACTGTTTCCAGAGCTTTCTTAACTGAAGAATTAAACTTCTTTTTGTCCCAAGCCTCTAATGTACGTAGATGGGACTTTACCTTTGACCAACAATGCTCTATAGGATTGAACTCAGGGCTATATGGTGGCAAGTAGATCAGTTTAGCGCCTCTGCCTTCTATTAACTCACGTACCTTTTTTACAATATGTGCTGGTGAATTATCCATCAAAACTATTTGCCCTACTTTCAATACTGGACATAATACTTCTTCTAGAAATACTGTAAACACTTTTCCTGTTATACCTCCATCCACACAGAAATTAGCAATTACCCCCTCTAGAGTAATTGCTCCTATCAAATTTGCAAACTTATGCTTCTTGCTTGGTACAGAACTATATGCCCTTTCCCCTCTCTTTGAGCGAGCATAAATTCTAGTCATGTTTAGATACAGACCTGTTTCATCAATAAATACAAGCCTATTTGCTTTAATTGCTTTCTGCAAACGTAAAAATGCTTTGCGTTTGACTACAATGTCTTCTCGATCTTGCTCTTTGGCACGTAAAGTCTTTTTTTATAGGTCAGACCAATCTTTTTGATTGCCCTCCACATACTAGCAGTGCTAACTTTGGTTTTAGTCTTTTTTTCAAAGGCTGTACAGAATTCAATTAAAGTCATGTCTGCTTTGTTTTGTAGCAAAGTTTTTACTAGTAACAATTGCTTAGCGGCTACAGCAGGTTTACGACCAGCAACATACTCTTTAGGGAGCAAATTACCCTGTTGTTGGTAAAGCTTAAGGTACTGATGAACAGTGGTTGGGCTAACCAAAAAACGTTGTGCTATTTCACGTATAGAACCTTCGCCATCTAGGTAAGATTGAACAATGCGTTGTCGCAAATCCAAGGAATAACTTGCCATAAGGAAAAAGGATAACTCAGATTAGCTTATCGGGACAATAAGAAGTAATTCTGTAGATTTATTGATTAAGACGATTAAAAAAGAGGAATATTTTCAGAAGGGGGATTTTTATTAGAAAAAATTCTAATGTAGCGTCAATGCTAAACGATGTTTTTAGTTATTACCAGCACAACATAAACCAAGGGTAGGTTTTACGGAAAGCTGCTCCCCACGATAAATCCAAGGACATTCTTATAGGCATAAAAATGAGAATATTTGCGTTTTAGGAAATTCAATGAAAACACCAACAAACCCCTTATAGAACAATTATAAGGGTGGTTTCAGTATAGGAGAGAATTACTCAAATTTTTTCTAAAATTGTTCAAATCAGGGGTTTTGCCGATACTTGTACCAGATCAAATAGAAAAACGCTATGAAAGATCAAATTATCTCCTTTGCTACTTAAGAATTAATTACCGTTTTACTTGAACAGTAGTCAAGATACCACCACCTGAGGTGGTGGCTTATTTTATTGCCCCTAGAAGGTGGCATGTTACATCTACCTTAACCCTCCTTTCCCTAACCTACATTTATTCCTCTTCCTGTTCCTTCTCTTTCTCCTTTTTCTCTTGCCATTTCACATACTTCCTTATCTTTTCTTCATCCAATCCTACTGTACTTATGCAATACCCTCTACTCCACAAATGCCTTCCCCAATACCGCTTCCCTAACTGTTCGTATCTCTCAAACATTCTTAACGCTAACTTCCCTTTCAAGTATCCCATTATGTCTGACAAGCTATACTTTGGCGCTACAGACATCACCAGATGAACATGATCCTCCTGTACATTTAATTCCATTACTTCTACTCCGTCCTTGTATCCTAGCAACTGATAAACAGCATTACTTACGTAATCTCCTATCTCTCCTTTCAATATCTTATATCTATACTTTGGACAAAACACCACGTGATACTTACATTCGTATATAGAATGTGACAACTTCTTAAATCTTTTATTATTATTCATGTGTACCTCCAGAATTTCACCTTCTAGGGAGGTACATTTTTACCCAACTTTACTACTCGACTGGTAAAACCCCTAATTGCACCACTACCATAGGTAGTGGTTTAGCAGAAGCTAATTAATTAATAGGATGCTAAAAGGACAACTAACAAGCCCCTAAAATAAAACTAACAACTTCTAACAGCACCCTTAACAAAGAAAGCCTGCTAGTCCCTGTAAGTATAAGTACATGTTTGCTTTTGTTTGCTAAGTGATTTCACCGCTTGGTTGAATTTGGTAAACTATTTTCATGCTCTTACGTGCTTTAGGTAAACTCGAGCTACAAGAAACAAGCTTTAGTCGCCCTAAGCCACTACTTTTATTGTGCTATTTGGCTATAGAAGGCCCTCAAGAAAGGCGTCACATAGCTGAACTTTTCTGGCCAGAGGCCTCTGATCACATGAAGAGCTTAAGTGTAGCTCTAGCTCAATTACGACGTGACGTACCTCAAATAATTGAAGCTAGTTCTGAGCGATTAAGCACCCTTATTGATACCGATGTTAAGGCTTTAGAAACTGCTATGGCACAAGGAGATATAGAGAATGTTTGTAAGCTCTATCAGGGAGCGTTTCTAGAAGGTTTTTATCTTAGCAATTGGAGTACTGAACTTGAAGAATGGGTATATGCAAAACGGGAGCACTTAGCCCACTTAACTCGCCAAGCTATTTTAAAGTTTGCAGAGAAAAAAGCAAGTGAGAGAGGATACACCATTGCTGCTAAGTATACCGAGCTAGCTTATAATCTTGCTGGAGCACCCAATTTAGAAGTTGAAGATTTGGAACGTTGCTATAATTTGCTCCTAGCAAGCAACAGTCCAGAAATCCATAAGATCAAAAAAGAACTGCAAGAATATGGCATTACTCTTGTGACTTCTCAAAAGGTCAAGCCAATTAGTGAAAAAGAGCAGCAAAACCCTAGCAATAATTTGCCACCCCTGCCTCCTTTGTTTATGGGTCGCCAAAGGGAATTAGCAGAAATGCTAGGCTTGCTTACTCAAAAAGATTGCCGATTGTTGACAGTAGTTGGTACAGGAGGGGTGGGAAAAACTTCTTTGGTTTTACAAGCTGCTAAACAACTATTAGAAAAGGAATATTTTAAAGATGGGCTCTACTTTGTTCCTCTAGCAGCTATTAATGATCCTGACTTAGTGACCTCGAGTATAGCCCAAAACTTAGAGATTGCTGAAAATCCGAAGAATCCCGTTATTGATAGTGCTAAGTCTTTTTTAAAAGATAAGCAAATCTTACTAGTACTTGATAATTTTGAGCAGGTAACAGCAGCTACTTCAATACTGGGTGAACTTTTGCAAAGCTGCCCTAAGCTAAAATTGTTGGTCACTAGTCGTGTTCCATTACATCTAAGTTTAGAAAAAGAATACCCCCTTGAACCTCTAGACTTGCCTGATCTGCAGAAATTGCCTGCTACTAATGATTTATTAAATTATCCTGCTATTGCTTTATTTGTTGAAAATGCTAAAAACACTAAGCCTAGTTTCAATTTGAATGAAGAAAATGCTAGGGCAATTGCTGAAATATGCTGTGCTTTAGATGGCTTACCCCTTGCTATTTACCTAGCCTCTGCACGAATCAAAATGTTAAGTCCTAAGGCACTATTAAAACGTTTAGATAAACGACTCGAGATCCTTAAAGGCGGAGCAAAAGATTTTCCTAGTCGCCATAGAACACTGCAAGCAACTATTGATTGGAGTCATAGCCTTTTAACTGAAACTGAGCAAGTTCTTTTTAGACGCTTAGCTATTTTTGTAGGAGGTTTTAACTTAGAGGCAGCTGAAAGCGTTTGCCGAGGACTAGATATTTTTGATGGTGTAACAGAGTTAGTTAATAAGAGCTTAATATATTCTGAGGAACAAGCATCTGGTGAAATGCGTTTTTTTATGCTCGAGACTATACGTGAATATGCCTTAAACTGTTTAAAAGAAGCAAAGGAGCTTGAAACTTTACAAGAGGCTCATCTTAATTATTATCTTGCTCTCGCTGAACAAGCAGAACCAGAGCTTACTGGAGCCAAGCAAATTGAATGGTTTACTAGACTAGCTGAGGAGCATGATAATTTACGTGCAGCAATCTTTTGGGCAAAAGATAAGGGTAAAGTTGAGTTAGGTTTAAAGTTAGCTGTTGCTATTTGGCGTTTTTGGATGGTACGTGGTCACATACGTGAAGGTAGTTTTCACCTAGAGAGTTTACTAAACCATCCTAAAGCCCAAGTCAAAACAATGACTCGAGTTAAAGCTCTTAATGGGTTAGGTACTTTAATGTTTACCATAGGTAACTTTGATAGAGCAAGACCTGTTTTTGAAGAAAGCTTAGCTATTGCTCGAGATTTTGATGATGAGCTAGTTTTAGCCAACACTCTAAATAATTTGAGCTGGGTTAGTTTTCATTGTGGCTATACCACCAAAGGACAAGAGCTTTCTGAAGAGGCTTTAGAAAAGCATAAATTTTTAGAAAACAAACGAGGTGAAGCACTATCTTTAAATAACTTAGCTTGGGGGGCTCTCTTTAAAGGAGAGTTACTCAAAGCTAAACCATTTTTTAAAGAAAGTCTAAAAATTAGACAAGAAATAGAAGACAAACGTGGGATAATCCTTACTGCTATTAATTTGGCTTGGATAGAAAATACTTTAGGTAACTATAAAGAAGGTGTTAAGTTACTTACAAGGGCTTTTGAGACACTCGAGTACTTTGAAGACAAATTAGTCGCTAGCTGGGCTAAGTTTATACAAGGGGAAAGCTTTTTTGAACAAGGTAATCTAGCACAAGCTGCTGACAATGCCTGTGAAAGTTTAGAGATATTTTACAAGTCTAGCAACCAAGAAGTCCCTGCTTTAGCAGCAACTTTACTAGCTGATATAAGGCTTGAGCAAGGGGATTCCGTAGCTGCTAAAGCTTGCCTTAATAAGGCTATAAATCATTGGCAAGCTATAGATGGTTACAAGTGGGGCATAGCTCGCACACATTTAAGCCAAAGTAAATTAGCTTATGTCCATAAAGATTATGATCTGGCTTTAGAGTTTATCAATAGCAGCTTAAATCTGCGTGAAGAGATTGGTGATAAGCTAGGTTTAACTCAATGTTACGAAGCTTTAGCCTATCTAAAAATTGCTACAGAAGAGCTTGAATTAGCTACTGAGTTGTTAGTAAAAGCTAAAGACTTACGAGTAGAAATTGCTGTGCCTTTACCTCCTATAAGCCAAGAAGCTTATCAAGCAGCATTACAAAAGTTAAAAGTTGAGTTGAAAACTTAAGTGTTACAAAATAGGGCTAAATAAAGCAAAGTTAATGAGGTTTATAGGATTTTTCTCCAAGACCTGTAAATAGATCTGTCTCTACCTCCCTACCACCATTAACTAAGCTATAAGCACGATAAAAACTTTGCTCAGCAAAAACATCTTGCCACCTAGCTTCGGGTAGTTCCAAAAGTGCTTCGTAATTACGCAATTGAGATTTGTGGCAGATAATAGCCTTTTTTACAGTATTAATATAGGCCGAAACATCAATTCTGCTAGTAATAGCCCATTCTTCCCAACCTGCAAATCGCCTCTTGATTCCCTCAATTTGCATGCTAAGTTCACCAAAAACTTCATGATATTTACTAACAAGATCTCTATCTTCAGCAAAATAGTACAATTTACTGATGCAGTGAGGTGCTAAGGAGTTTATTTGGTATTGTGGGCTTGCTGCCTGCACAGTTGCTGCACTAGTAAATTGAGAAATAGCAATGTGGTCTGGATGACCATAGCTCCCATCTGGCCCAAAACTCAGGACAATTTGAGGCTTTATATTACGAATCTGCCCAGCAATCTTTCTGACAATTTCCTGTGCTTCAACTTGGTCTAGTTCTCCATCCATATAATCTAAGAATTGCACTTGCTTTATACCTAAAATGCGACTAGCAGCTAGTAATTCCTCAGTACGGAGATTTCCTAAAGCTTCAGGGCCGGGATAATCTTCTTTTTTGCCTTTCCAGCCTTTTTGGCCTCGAGTGGCCATAACAAGAGAAACATCAACGCCTCGAGCAGCATATTTGGCTATCGCTCCACCAAACCCCAAAGATTCATCATCAGGATGAGCTAGAACACACATTAGCTTGTTTGTAGAATTCATTGACCTTATCTCCTTCTTAATTACCGTTTTCTTTGCAACGGCAACTAGTAGAATGCCAAAAACACACCTAACAAACCCCTAAAATAGAACTAAAAACTTCTAACAGCATCCCCCTCATAAAACTCGAGCAACCAAAAACTTAAGATACCTACCCTCAGGAAAACTAACAGGCACAGGATGATCTAGTGCATGTCCTGTCTCATGAATAATCTGAGCATAAACATTTGCTTCAAGTGCTGCTTCTGCCAGCATACTTTTAAAATCAGCAGGGGAAACCTGTGAAGTGCAACTTGCTGTAGCAAGAAGACCGCCGCTACCTACACACTGCAAGGCCATCATATTTAGTTTTTGATAGGCACGTAGTGCAACATATTTACTCTTTTTTGCTCGAGCCAAAGAAGGCGGGTCAAGCACAACTACATCAAAGGTTTTTCCCTGTTTAACATATTCCTCTAGTAGCTCAAAACAATCTGCAGTTATAACTTCTTGTCTTTTAGGGTTAAAACCATTTAGAGCAAAATTCTTTTTGTTATCTTCATTTGCTGCTGGAGCATTATCAACACTAGTAATGCGCCTTGCACCCCCTCTAGCAGCATAAAGGGAAAAAGCCCCCGTATAACTAAACAGGTCAAGAACGGTTTTACCATCGCAATGTTTTTCTACAAAGGCATGGTTCTCACGCTGGTCTAGAAAAAGCCCTGTTTTTTGTCCATCATAAAGATTAGCAAGCATATTAATATAATTCTCGCTAACAGTAATTTCTGGTGGCGGTAATTCTCCCCATAAAGCTTTAATTTCTTCCTTCGTCTTTTTAAGGATGCCTTTTAACCTAAGTTCTTCTTTCAATGACCAAACCACATCTGGCACTAACGTTTCAACACTCGAGCAATAAGTCTTAAGCACAGCATAGCGTTCATATCTATCAACCGTAATGCCCGGCAAAAAGTCCCCTTCACCATAAATTAGCCGGTAAGCATTGGTGCTAACAGGGATTTTTTGTCTTAGCTCGAGTGCTTGTTTAACTCGTTTATGTACAAAATTACGGTCTGGTACTTGGTTGTTACTACCAAATAGTCTGATCGCAATAGGGCTTTCAGAATCATAAAGGCCAATAGTACTAGTTTTGCCGGCCTCGAGCTGAAGCCATTGAGAATTTGTAAGGTCATGTTTAGGTAGGTGATTACGGTAAATCCAAGGATGATTTGAAATTAGGATGGATTCAATTTCTTTACTAAGTTTTAAGTGTTTAAGAGACAATTTTAAGCCTACCTCCAATTCAAAAACAGCACTAGTTAGTAGTCCTTAGTGACTTCCAGTAAATGATTACACCATAATTCTTCACAAAAATTTTCATGTACCCACCCAAATCAATCCACTTTAGTAAATTAAGCGTAACTTTTTATAAGGAAGTAAAAAACCTACAAGCACAAAGTTAGGTTAAGATTCTGGCTTCCTAAGTTTTAAGTTTTAGAAAGGACTTAAAAATGATTAGCAAAGTTTTCAAAGCTTTTATACTCAGCATCACTACTATAGCACTAGTACTCTCTTACAGTAATGCCCAACCAGATTCTATGATGGAGGACTCTATGATGGAATCAGATTCTATGATGTCATCTAGCGATGCTGTAATGTTTCAGGCCTTTATTCTAAATAGTTCTACCGCTGAAACACTCAATACCTCTAATGGTAGTGTGCCAGTGCCACTTGCACCGGGTGTGTGGGTTGTTCATCAAGATCCTGGCCCTCTTTTTACTGCTGGTCACACTGATAGAGGTGAAGGGCTCGAGGCACTAGCTGAAGATGGTAACCCTGCTGCTTTAGATGCTTCATTAGCAACCAATTTTGAGAGTAGCGGAGTGTTTAATACTCCTTTAGGAGCTGACCAACCCGGTCCAGCTCTCCCCGGAGATATTTATAGCTTTACTTTTAGTGCTCGCCCCGGTGACTATTTGAACTTTGCTACTATGTTTGTACAGTCCAACGACCTTTTCTACAGTCCTAGCGGTCAAGGTATTGCCCTTTTTGATGAAGATGGCAACCCCACTGCTGGTAATGTATCTGATCAAGTTTCCCTCTGGGATTCTGGCACAGAAGTAGATGAAGAACCGGGGACTGGTCCTAACCAAGCACCACGTCAAAGTGGCCCCAATACTGGCGATGATGAAAATGGTTTAGTAGTTTTAGAAGATCCTCGTCCTAGCACAAATAATCGTGTAGTTAGTGTAGTAATTGTACCTATTGAAGCAAATAATTCAGCTAGTGGCTATTAACTAACAATATTGTGTAGTAGTTAACCCCTTGGCTTTAGGATGTATTTTGTGCAGCACTTATGAGTTTGGGGTATTTTTTATCCCAAACCATTTCAAATTTCCAAGTTATGATGGCTTCATTTAAAGTCTAATAATTTAGTAGTATTGTCTAATGGAAAGCTATCAGCATCAAGCAAGTTACTATAGGAAGTATAATGATTGCCAATGACGAGCAAGCACTTCTCAGTCGTTTGCAACAAGGAGATGAAAAAGCACTCGAGGAACTTTATGAGTGCCTTAAGGTCAACATCTTTTCATTAGCTTTTCAAATGCTAAAGAGTAAAGAAGAGGCAGAAGAAGTTTTACAAGACACCTTCTTAAAGCTTTTTAAAAAAGCTGATGGCTACAAGCCCCGTCGTGGTTCAGTTCGTGCCTATATCTATACCATAGCACGTAATGAGTGTATTTCACGCCTTCGTGCTAAACAGGTTAGACCACAAGTTGATGAATCTTGGCAAACCGAGACGATTGAAGACATTGTGCATAAAGAAAACAAAGCAGACCCTGTAGACCAAATTGTAATAGCAAAGGCCCTTGATCACTTGCGAGAAGAAGATAGGGACCTTGTAAGACAAGCCTTTTTTTGTGGTTATAGCCACAGGGAATTGGCTAATAGTATGGGTCTACCTTTAGGCACTGTCAAGACTCGTATCCGTCAAGCTCTATTGCGTATGAGGCGCTACTTGGAGCATGCATGAAAAACATAAAAGATCTCATTCCTGATTATGTTTTGGGGTTGCTCGAGCAAGAACAAGAAGCTAAAGTAGAAGCATTTCTTGATAACTGTGAAACCTGTCAAGCCGAGCTGCAAAAGTACAATGCGATGTTTGTTGGCATGGTAGAATCATTACCTAAAGTATCTCCATCATCAAATAGTTGGGATAGCTTAAAACAACAAATCCATCAGTCAGCTATAAATACACATGAAAATCTTGCCGTAAAAGAACAACTTCAAACCCAAGCTACAAATAAAAGCAACTTACCTACCATTACTTTTATGGAGCGTTTAAGCAATATCTTTAGCCTTCCCAATTTTGCTTATAAAGGCTCTATAGCTGTCTTAGGTGTTTTGGCTTTAGGAGCCTTCTGGTGGGGAGGCTATCAATATAAAGCCCATGTGGATATGGTTCATGAAAAGCAAATGGTAACTAGTTGGCTTGCAAATGCAGAAGCACAGGCCATTCCTATTCAATCAGTAGATAATAAGCAAATAGGTAGCTTGTTTCTTCGTCCAGACCATCGTGCACTTTTTGTCTTAGCTGAACCACCGCCTCCGGGGCAAGTATATCAAACATGGGGGGAGATGAATGATACTTGCTTTCCTCTAGGGTTATCAAAAAATAGCATATTTGAGGTGTCATGGCAGGATAATTATGAGTCACTTCTGGTTAGCCTTGAGCCTCAAGAGGGCAGCGAACAATTAACTAATCAGCTAGCACAGGTTATTATGTTCTAGCCCTTGCCGTAAAAGCTATAGAAAAGCTCTTAAACCCTTAAACTAAAGCTGAATCATTACATTAAGGTTTGACAGCACCATCAAAATAGCTAGGTGTTATGAGTTGTGTAGCAAAATTTCCCAGCTCTACTACTTCTGTCTGAAAATTTTCCATATTAATATTTGGTACAGCTTGGAATGTGCCGCCGCCAACTACTGCACCCCTTTGTTCACCCTTTGCATTTACAATCCATCCTCCTACATATTTAATATTTTCCATAGTTTTCTCAGCACGGTAGAGACCAGCTTTGCCTTCTATAGGCCTAGCTATAAAAAACATTCGTTTACTATCTTCTAGAATAAGTGAGCCTATGGCGTTAGAAGTACTCATACTTGCCCTAAGTTTCCAACCCTTTTTTGAGGTTAGCTCGAGCCAACCGCTTTCAGCCATAGAGCCACGGAACCATTCTGCTACCTTTACCCCATCGCAAATATAAGCTATGGTTTCACTATTAGTAGTAACAATAGCAATAAAAATTTCTGAATCTTTTATCTGGCCAACAAAGCCTCCTGTTGGTAGATATGGATTTATTATAGTTTGATTTAGTGTGGTCTGGCTTGTTAAACCAAATGAATTTAATGTTAATAAAGTAAGCAAAAATAAGGTTTTTATATATTTCATACTTCCTCCCTAAATCTGATTCTACCGAATTTTGTGTCCACTATGTCCACCCTTCTAATAAAGCATTAATCAATTCACGCAAAACTGTGTAGATACCATTTATGAAAGCAATTTTCTCTTTAAGTCCTCTAAAAGTCCTTTTAAAAAAGTGGGAATATCCTTTCGAAAAACCAAAATATTCCCATAGCTGCCACACCAATAGAAATCCAATAACGCATATAAACTTCCCAAGGTTGTTTCTTAATAAGTTGCAGTAGTAAAAAAGTCACTGTCACTATGGCAATTTGGCCTATCTCTACACCCAAATTGAAACTAATAAGGGAAAGGGCTAATTCAGAGCGAGGGATAGGCATCTCTTGTAATATACCTGCAAAACCTAATCCATGTAATAAGCCAAACCCAAATACTATTAACCAACGTAGCCTTAAAGCCTTTTCTTTACGCCATAAATTCTCAACTGCTATAAAAGCTATGCTAAGGGCAATAATACTTTCTACGATCTGTGCTGGTAAATTTACTATTCCTAAAACTGCCAATGAGAGTGTTATAGAATGAGCTACAGTAAAAGCACTAACTATTTTTATTAAATAGCCAATACCACCACTAAGCATAAGCAAGGCTACTAGAAACAACAAGTGGTCATAGCCTGTCAAAATATGCTTTATCCCAAGCAAGCCAAAAGCCTTTACTTGTTGGACCCATGATCGTTTTTTAGTATTTAGAGTGACATCACGATTTTCTGGAGTAAAAGTTACAGTGCTGGTCTGCTCACCTTGAATAATAGTAGCTAACATACTGGCTGTGGGGACATTCGGCAAAAATAAACCATAATGCATTTTTATATCAGTCACTGGTTCAGGCCAGCTATAACGTAGTGAAGCAATGCTATGAGTATCTTCGTTTTCTAAATCAATTAAGGCTGTTTGAGCTTTATTGCCTTTTTCATCAGACAGAACAATATGTTTACTGAAAAACGCCTCGAGCTGCAAATCTTCATCTAAATTATCATCACTTAATTGATTCATAATCTCTGTAGGAAAAGTCAGCACCATAAAAACCCCAACTTCATATATATTAACCTCTGCTACAGCTAAATCAGCCCAATGCGCTTGACTCAAACTTAAAAGGCAAAACAAAAGAAATGTAACTAAAGATTTTGTAGCTTGCAACTTCATGACTTTCCTCAATTTCAACAAGTTTTACAATAAATAAACGCAACCTACATCGTACAAGGAGTAGAATAAGGTGGGCACAAAAAATAGCATAAGACATAGTGGAAATACTATTTTAATGTCTCTAAAATGATCCTAGCATTATAATGTAAAAATTCTTGATAGTTCTTAGTTTCAGCTCCTCCACCTATAGAATCTAGGAAAGCCAATTTTTTGATTTTAGTTAGCTCAAGAATTACTTCAGAAGTGTGACGGGGTAATTGTACCTCACTAAAAAGAGCCTTAACCTCAACCTTTTCAATTTCTTTCAAAACATTGCTTAGATGAATAGCTGTAAACGGTTGGCCTTGTAAAGGTTGAATTTCTATTACAAGATTTAAATGGTAACGTCTAGCAAAATAGCGCCAAGCATCATGAAGTGGTACAAAAGCAGTACCTCTTACAGGTCTTAGCATTTCTTCAAGTTCTTTATTTAAGTTTAACAGGCTCTCATTAAGCTCTTGAGCATTAGCTAGATAGTTATTGGCATTTGCCTGATCAATTTGTGCAAGTTGATCAGCAATAATCAATGTAGCGCTCATCATTAAAATAGGGTCAAGCCAAATGTGGGGGTTAATCCTGCTGCTTCCACTACTATAAGGATCAATAACTTCTGCTTTAGAGCTTTGTTTATTGTTGGCCTTATATTCACCAGAGTCTTGGGAATTGTAATTGCCACGATCACCTGCTCGAATTGGCTTAGTAACTACTAGTTCAAAAATTTCTATTACTTTAGCTTTTGGATTTGTTGTCCTAACTGCATCGTGTACCCATTCATCTATAATTCCGTTTAAAACAACAAAGTCAGCTGTAGCTAAATCAGCAACTATGCTAGGAGTAGGGTCTAGTGAATGAGATGAAAGCCCCACAGGCAATAAGCGAATCACTTCAGCTTCAGGAGCAATCTGCTCTACTAAGCTATAGTACGGGTGAATAGTAGTAATAATCTTTTGAGCAAAGGTATTAGATAGACAGAAAATAAATGAAGCTGTAAAAAGTAAGAGTATTTTCTTCACAAGTTTTCCTGTGCTTTTAACTCACAGATCAATTATAAAACAGTTTCGGTAAACATAGGCCATCTTATAAATCTTTGCCTTATCAATCATGAGTAATGTCACTCTGAATACAGTAAAGAGCTTTTTGTTCATTAGACTATGCAAACACATTCATCGCGACACCTTACAGCATACGACATACTTTACAAAAATGTTTTTCTACTTTGGCAAAAATCTCTGACACACTATCTTTCTATAGTGTGATAAGCACTTATTAGTGGCTTATCAAATCACTCTATATTGACTAGCTGTTAGCATAATGTAATTATTATTATGTGATCGATTTTTAAGAGCAGGATTGTTAGTGAAACGACAAACAGTACAAAGAAAAGCCATTATTGAAAGTTTTTCAAAGGCAACAGGGCCACTTACTCCTCAAGAAGTGCTCGAGCATACCAAAAAAACACAACCTCGTCTTGGCCTTGCTACGGTTTACCGTACTCTTAAGCTACTCGAACAAGAAAACCAAATTGTAGCTGTACATATTCCCAGTGAGAGTGCTCGTTATGAGCTTAAACGTAATGACCACCACCATCACTTTTGCTGTCAAGCTTGTGAAACTGTTTATGATCTCGAGGTAAATTGTCCTATTGTCAAATTAACTGACACTTCATTACCCGGCGGTTTTGCTATTACCAATCATGATCTTACCTTCTATGGATTGTGCCCAGCATGTCAAACGTAAGTAAAGCTTATTAAGAGCTTACTAGTACATAGCAAACACCACATTTATCAATAGTATTTGTTAGCAGAAAAGTATCCCACCTATAGTCATATTTTACTATGAGAATTAGGGGCAGGCTATTTATGCACACAGGCATTATGCGTGAGGTTACAGTTTTAGCTGTGCCTCTTATCCTGCAAAATTTATCCTTAGTCCTCTTAGGCGTTGCTGACACCTTTTTTGTTTCTAAAATTAGTACCGAAGCCCTCGCTGCTGTAGGCCTTGCTAGTGTTATTTACTTTGCAGTCATGCTACTTTTTCGCAGTACTGCCAGTAGCAGTGTGGTTTTTGTGGGTAGGGCTTATGGTGCAAAAGATTATGAACAAATAGGGCGAGTAGTATGGAATGTACTATCGCTAATAACATTACTGTCATTATCTATATTATTTTTACCCTCTTTATTCGAGTTAATTTTTAGCTTTGCTGCTCCTCGAGACAATGATTTAGTCAGACAGCTTGGAACAAACTACTTACGTATTCGCTGTTTTGAAGTGCCATTAATAATGTTTAGTGCTGTGGTTTGGGGTTTCTTAGTAGGTCGTGGAGATTCCAAAACACCCATGTGGTTAGCATGGATAACAGTACTAATCAATGTTTTGCTTGATTGGCTCCTAGTTCTAGGCAATTGGGGTTTTCCTTTGCTCGGTGTTGAAGGAGCCGCTTATGCTTCTGTAATTGCCAATGCTATTAACGCTCTGGCTAGTGCTGTTATACTTTGGCATCCTATCCATAGGGCTCACTATGCCACGGGTCGTTTTCATATAGCCTCTGAGCAAGAATTAAAACAAACATTAAAAATTGGTTTACCTATGGGATTAGGAGATTTTATAGAGGTTTCTTCTTTTAGCACTTTCTTTGCTCTCCTAGGACGTATAAGCACAGATACCTTAGCTGCTAACCAAATCGCCCTGCAGTACATGAGCTTATCTTTTACAATGGGCATTGCTATTGCTATGGCTGGCTCGAGCCTAGTTGCTCAACACTTAGGGGCCAAAAACCCTGAGTTGGCCGAAAAAGTAGGTTACCGTGCTACTTATCTAGCTATGTTTGTCATGGGGCTTATTGGACTGAGTTACTTAATTGCTCCAAGTTTATTGATAAGTATTTTTACTAAGGAAGCTTTTATAGTTGCCACTGGTGTGGCTGTCTTACGTTTAGTAGCTTTATATCAAGTTTTTGATGCACTAGCTATAGTATTAGGTGGAGCACTTAATGGAGCAGGCGACACTACTTTTACTATGTGGACAAAAATAGTTTTTGGCTGGGGGATTTTCTTACCCTTAGCCTGGCTTTTTGCCTTTCCATTGCAATGGGGAGTTCTAGGTGCTTGGTTAGGAGCATTAATTTACCTTGGGGGTTTAGGATTTGTTTATCTAACACGCTTCCGTATGGGACACTGGAAACAAATAAAAGTATAGGTCTTTGCATAAAAAACCTCCAATGTTTTAGAAACATCAGAGGTTTATACTAATTAAATTAAACAATCAAAGATTCTAAAACTCTTCGTCCCAATCAACAATAGTGTCATCACCTAAATCACTTACAGTCACACTAGATTCTTTATCAAAAACACTAGTATTGATCTCTTTTCCTTGACCAATAAGACCAAATTGTACACAAATACCATATAGTCCTATAGAAGAAAATATTATCGCCATAACAGTAATCACTACCCATACAAGCTGAGCTATGACATTTTGGAAAAAGGAAAAGTTAGAGAGAATACCAAAAGCTTCAATACCCGTTAGGTCAGCAATTAGTGTTCCTGCGAAACTAAGTCCCTCATAAATAACAGGTAAAAGCAATAGAAAAAGAGCAAACCCCACCCACTGCCAATTACGATTGCCTCCACCAAAAGCAAGGTTAAGAAGGTAAAGAGGGATAAAAGCTAAGACAGCCACAGCAATCATAACAATGAGCCGTAAAATACCAGCCCAAAATATGCTGGTGGTGACAATAGCTCCATGAGTACTTGATATTTTCTTGTCTTCCAACAAAGATCTTATAGCATCTACATGGCCCATTAGTACCACGCTATCTTGCAATCGCAAAGCAGGGGCGCTTTTCAAGCCAGTAATTAACTTATTAGTCATTTCAGCAAACTTTGGATCTTCAGAAGATACGGAGGGTTCAAAAAAACTTTTATAATTCTCTTCAAAACTCCCAATAAACTCCCTTGCCTGATCTTGCTCTCCAGTTTCGATAGCAACAGTTGCTTGAGCAGCATTAGCATAGAGCAAGTTAAGCTCTTCTTCAGATACTTTGCTACCAGCCAATGAAGCTGGCTGTGTTTCCCCGCCGCTAGGTGACTCAGCATCAGAAGAAAGTGGCTCTGCTACAGGCACTATTAAAGTTTGAGGTGCTACTGTACCCTGAGCAGCTGGTACAGGTGCACTAGTTACAGGAGGAGAAACTACTATGGGAGGAGAAGGTGAAGAGGATTCTTCTACAACTTCTGGAGTCAGTGGTAGTGCTGTTGCTGGCTCTTCTAAAGTTGCTGCTGGCAAAGGCGTTACTGACTCTTCTTCTGATAATGCAGGCGATGCTTCTGCTACTGGTTCTTCTGTTGACTCTTCTGGTATTTCTTCTTCCGGTACTAACTCTTCTGAAGTAGCAGATTCAGGAGTTGTAGATGATGTTAAAGCTTGCTCTAAATCAGATTCAGCAGCTTTAGCAAAGTTATCTACGTTGTCATTTAGGGTCTGTAATGTGCTAGCTGCTTCAGGGTCTTCATTAACAAGTGCATTAATAGCACCTAAAAAAGCAGTTGGTGTAGCTTCAGATATACGTGGTGAATCTTGTACAGGAACATAATTACTATAAGCCTGAGCAATAGATTGATATGCCTCCGTAATGTCCTCACTTTCCAAAGCACTAGTGGCATCTTGTAAGTTAGCCTGCATACCTTTTGCAGCAACATCATCTAATACAATTTGAATTAACAAAGGATCTTGACTTTCTTTTATCTTATTAACATCTTCTTCCTCCCCTCCCATACTCTGAACAACCTCACTAAAATAGTTTTTAGCAAGGCCTAAGTTTCCTTCGCTAGCCTCATCAGCAGCAACTTCATACAAAAGGCGTTGTAAACCACCTTTAATGACTGTAGTTTGTATAGCCAAATCAGCTTCACTACGATTTGTAACAGCAGTAAGAGCATTTTCAAAAGTAGCTATAACACCACTTGTCACAGCACTACTACCAAATCCTCCCTGAGACAAACGCTCAAAAGTTTCTTGGGCTAATATAAGACTTTCTTCACTTTTTTCTGGTTCAGAAGTAAGTAAATCTACACTTTCATCTAAAATATCGATAATTTCTTGGTACAGGTTTAATCTTAAATCCTCACTTGTTGCATCATCCGTTACCTCTTCCTGTACAAAAGCGAAATGACCAAGTAAGACAATCACTGTGACATACAACAAGGTATTCATCAGGCCATTCATAATTTCTCCTTAATTGCTGACATATTTGCAAAAACTGCTCCAACATTTAATTCAGATGTTCCCATAACTACAATTATATCCTGCCCCAAAATAAGTAAAAATAGTTCTCCGGAACTATGTGACAAGTAATACGACTTAAGATTTCCACCTCTTTGTAAGAGCTTTAATCCCATAAGACCTACTCGCGAAAAAACTCCCAGATCAATTCCTGAACCACGTGAAACCACTACTTCACCCTTCTGGCGAACAGCAGCAACTAGTTTCACGTGCTCGAGCTGGGCAAATTGCATGACAATGTCTTCCAATTGACTTTCATTAAGTGGAGGAAGAACAGCAGGTGGCTTATTTTTTACAACAGCCTTATGCTCGTCCTTTACAGGCAAGCTTTTTTTCTCCTCCTTTTTCTCAGGTCTTATATCTGTATCTGTATAGTTTTCTTCTTCAAACCAAAACTCAGACAGTGTGTCCGTGAAAATACTCCCACTAGAAGTTTTAGTACCATGATCTTTTTCAGTTTTAGTGTTAGCAAAATTGCTTGCTTTTGTACTAGATGCAGGTGTCTTTAATTCAGACATAAGTTGGCTCAAGTTCTTCTTTAAGCCATCACGAGGCAAAATTAGCTGAAACTCTTTAAAAACAGGTCCCTTTAAGATCTTGATCATACTAGCCACATCAACATTATCTGGTGTTAACCCCTTATCTTTTAAAGAGCTTTTTAAAATGCGCTTCACTGCTCTAGTTGAGACCATGGTAGATAATTTACTTTGGACGTGCTTGTAGGTATTGTTAGGCATAATTTATCCAAATCCCCATAACTTTAATGATTTGTCAGTAAATTGCTAATTTTTCTTTGACAAAACACATAAGTAACGTACACTATATCATAATTATTAATATTATGAGTTGTCTGTTATCTTTCCCAAATTGAATTGCCTCTATAAATATTTAGTAATATTGCTAGAGATATATACTTAATGTGTGTAGCAGGAACATAATGCAACTTAAGCTTACTAATTACCCACATAGATTATGGTAAAATATCACTCCCACTAATTTCACCTTTTACAATATTTATCTCTTTTAGCTGATTTATAAGTTCTTCCCAGCGTTCTACTTTCATGCTTCCAATTCCACCAACCATAGCATCTTGATTTAGTATAAGTGGTAATTGTTGCTCATTAGACCACAAAATCATTTCAGTTGTAATAGTGCTATTATCAGCTTTAAGTACATCTATATAATCAAGTGGAGAAAGCAAAAAACGTTTCCAACCTTCTCGAGTAGCCTCTAAAAAATCATTTATTGCTTTGTTATTTTCTTTTAAGAAATCTTCATTTGTTACTAATACACCACTATAAGGATTAAAGCCCGAGTCAGCAATTAATAAGTTTTGAGGGTGAGCACCTTCTTGTCTAGCCAAAAAAGGTTCTGCTGTAACATAACCTTGTGTAACAAGTTTCTTATTATTAAGCCACTGAGCAAGCTGCCCACTATAATTAAGGGTCTGCACTTTACCTTCTAAATCATACTTTTTTTCAATGTAAGCCCAATAAGTTGCACCGGGGAAAACTGATACACTACGGCCTGCTAATTCACTAAAATCATTTAGTGGCTCTTCAGAATGAAACATAAGTCCTAGTGGCGAGGTTTGGTAGGTAGCAAAAACAGCAACTACTGGGATACCTTCTTCTCTAGCCAAAACCACTTGTCCCCCTGCAAGCATAATTATTTCAGCACGATTAGAAGCTAGAAGGGCTACCCCATTAATTCCCGGACCACCTTGAATAAGTTCTACATTCAAATTATTTTCAGTATATAAACCATCTTTAACAGCAGCATAAAATCCACCATGAGCTGCTTCAGCAAACCAATTTGTGTAAAAACGTAACCTTAAAGCATCCTGAGCAAAACTGCAGCCAAGTAAAAATAAAGTAACTAACCAAAGTCTCTTCACTTTACTTTTTCCACTCTTAAAAGATTAGTAGTACCACTTTGACCAAAAGGGACACCTGCTATTGATATGTAATGGTCTCCCTTATTTACTTGAGATCCAAATGCATTTTTAATTTCTTGATTAGCTACAGTGACCATCTCGTCAGTATTGTTAATATTTTCACTTATTGCTGGAATAACTCCCCAAAACACAGCCATTTGACAATAGGTGTGCTCGCTAGGGGTTACTGCCAATACAGGTGAAGAAGGGCGATAACTAGAAACCCGTAGTGCAGTAGCACCACTGCCAGTAAAAGTTACTATTAACCTAGCATTAAGATGATGTGCCATATCACATGCGGCTAAAGGCACAACATCTTGTATAGCTTTATCAGGGTGTCTACGCTTACTATTCGGGTATGTAAGATTAGTTTCAACTGTTAGGGCAATACGGTCCATCATTTCTACTGCTTCGACAGGGTATTTACCAGTGGCTGTTTCTCCTGAAAGCATAACTGCATCAGTACCATCATAAATAGCATTAGCAACATCACTAGCCTCAGCTCGAGTAGGAGTAGGACTATTTATCATTGACTCAAGCATCTGAGTAGCAGTTACAACTGGTTTACTTGCTTGAATACAGGCCTTAATAAGATATTTCTGAATAGGAGGAACTTCTTCTGGGGGTAATTCTACTCCCAAGTCACCACGCGCTACCATGACACCATCTACTTCAGCTAGAATTTCATCAAAACGCTCTACAGCGCTAGGTTTCTCAATTTTAGCCATGAGTTTTGCTGCAGAATTAGCTTTTTCTAGGTGAGTTCGAGCTAGAAGTACATCCTCACGATTACGTACAAAGCTAACAGCTACCCAGTCTACTCCTAACGCAACACCATATTCCAAATCAGATAGATCTTTGTCAGTAAGTGCTGGAATACTCAAGTCTGCATTAGGAATGTTAATGCCTTTATTATTAGAAAGAATCCCTCCTAAAACTACTTCTGTAAAAATTACTTGCTCATTTTGGTTAATATCAATGACCTTAAGTTTTAGGCGACCGTCATCAAGTAAAAGGTCGTCACCTACATTAACATCTTTGTATAAATCGTTGTAAGTTACCCCTACTCGGTTTATGTCACCGGGGCTATTGTCAGCACAAGTAAGTTTAAAAGGTTCTCCTTTTTTTAAATTTATCTTACCCTCAGTAAAAGTTGCTGTGCGGATTTTAGGCCCTTGTAAATCTTGTAAAATAGCTACAGGGTAACCTAGCTTTTTACTTATTTTGCGAATATTAGTAAAGTTTTCTTTATGGTGGTGCTGTTCACCGTGGGAAAAGTTAAGCCTAAAAACATTTACACCAGCTAGAATAAGCTTCTCAATTTTTTCAGGAGTATTTGTAGCAGGCCCCAAGGTAGCAACAATTTTAGTGCGGCGCAACATTACTGCGCAAACGCCTTTTTGCCCAAAAATTGTGCTGAAGAACCTAATTCAGCTTCAATAGCTAATAAACGGTTATATTTTGCCATCCTATCACTACGACTTGCCGAACCAGTCTTAATCTGCCCTGCATTAACTGCTACTGCTAGATCTGCTATAAAAGCATCTTCAGTTTCTCCACTACGGTGGCTGATCATGTTGCGATAACTGGCTTGTTTCGCAAGTTCTATGGTATCTAAAGACTCAGTTAAACTACCAATTTGGTTCACTTTAACTAAAATAGCGTTACCAACACCTTCATTAATGCCACGTTGTAATCTAGCAACATTGGTTACAAAAAGATCGTCACCTACCAATTGACACTTATTGCCTATTTCCAAAGTAAGTTTAGCCCAAGCTGCCCAATCATCTTCAGCAAGCCCGTCTTCAATTGAAATAATAGGATATTTGCTTACCCAATCTTTCCAATAAACTATCATTTCATCACTGTTTAGGACTTTATTCTCAGCTTTTAAGTTGTAATTTCCATCTACAAAAAATTCACTCGAGGCTGGGTCAAGTGCCAAGCAAATCTCTTCACCCACCTTATAGCCAGCTTTTTCAATTGCCTCGAGTATTACTTCAATTGCTTGCTCATTAGATTGTAAATCAGGAGCAAAGCCGCCTTCATCGCCAACATTGGTATTATAACCCTTGCTAGAAAGTACTTTTTTGAGGTTATGAAAAGTCTCAACACCAGCATAAAAAGCCTCAGAAAAATTATCAAATCCTACTGGAGCAAGCATAAATTCTTGCATATCTACTTTATTGTCTGCATGACTGCCACCATTGATAACATTCATCATAGGTACAGGCAAAATTTTAGCTCCCACACCACCTAAGTAGCGATAAAGAGGTATATCTAAGGTTTTTGCTACTGCTCTAGCGCAGGCCAAAGAAACTGCTAAAATAGCGTTTGCACCTAGCTTTCCCTTATTTGGAGTTCCATCTAAAGCAAGCATTTTAGCATCAATAAGAGGTTGTTCAAAAGCATCTAAGCCAACTAGTTCTGGAGCAATAATTTCATTGACATTTTTTACAGCTTGGTTAACCCCCTTACCCATAAGCCTTTCACCATTGTCTCTAAGTTCTACCGCCTCATGCTCTCCTGTAGAAGCACCTGAAGGTACTAAAGCGCTTGCCTCTACACCACTGCTCAAAACCACTTTTGCACCTACTGTGGGATTGCCGCGTGAGTCAAAAAGTGTAAGTGCCTTGATAGCTTCAATTATTGTCATTCAATCCTCATTTCATTTAAATGTTTAATTCTAACTCAATTTCATTTTCAAGTTTAAACAATCTGTATTTAAGAATAGTACGGGTGCGTTCCACTTGAACACCATAGATTAATGAAAATAAGTGTTTTATCCAAGGGAAAATCAGGAACGCTGCATTTAAAAGTAGGGTGTGTTCAAGTGGAGGAACACTATAAGATTAATAAGATTAATGAAGATAAGTGTTTTATCCAAGAGAAAGAATCGGAAACACACCACTAAGCCAATTGTGATGGTACAACGTAATAATAAGGTGCATTTCAAAGACAAGATAATAATGTAGCCAAATTAGAGGTCAGGCGATTTGCAGGAATGAAACACACCTACTTGATGAATTATTCAGCTTGCTGTAATCATACTCACTAAAAAAAGCTTACAAGATAAATTCCTAGGACATCCTTAATCAAGTATCTTCAGGATGTCACTTTAAATTTTCTAGGAGTTCTGAAATGAAGTTAAAATACTTTCTTGGAGTAATCTGCTTAATCATGTTTTTATCATCTAATACCCTAGCACAAGAATTATCAAAAACCATAAGTGTTACTGGTCAAGGTACTGTTTATGCAGAACCCGATGTTGCTATGCTAAATGTTAGTATAGACATTCAAGACACCGATTTAGGTAAGGCCACTAATGAAGCCAATTCTGTTATTGTCAAGGTAAAAAAGGTGCTTAAGTCATTGAATGTGGCTGAAGAAGACATAAGAACTTCTAGCTTTAATGTTTGGCCCCAGCAACGCTATGACTTAGAAGGTAATCCTACAGTTGAGGGGTATCAGGTTAACCATGTTTTAGGAGTGACAGTTCGTGATATTGAGAGTGTAGGGAAAGTATTAACTGAGAGCATAAATGCAGGTGCAAATGGTGTTAATAATATTCGCTATACTTTCTCTGACGACAGTGAACTTGAAAAACAAGCTCGAGAAAAAGCTATGCTAAATGCTCGAGAAAAAGCTGAACAACTTGCTGAGTTAGCAGAAGCAAGCATTGTTGGAGTAATGAGCATAAGCGAACAAACAGGTTTTGATTCCCCTGTTGCTTCACCAAGATTTGAGGTTATGAGTGCTGTGGCTGAAAGTGTTCCTGTATCAACTGGTCAACTAGCTGTAGAAGTAACTTTAGCAGTTAGTTTTCTGATTGAATAATATTACCCTGTTCTAAGTGGAACTATCATTGCTAAGTAATTGGGATCACGACTAGTGCTAAGTAAACTAGGGCTAGTTGTACCTGAAAACGAGAAACGCACTTCGCCCTCAACACTTTTTAGGGCATCCTCTAAATATTTGGAGTTATAAGCTAAAGCAATCTGTGGTTCGGTTCCTTCTTGTGACACCTCTAGAATCTCCTGAGATCGCCCATAACTTCCTTCAGCGTTTATTTGTATGCTACCATCTTTAACAAGCATGTCTATGCGATTATTAGTGGTTTTATCAGCCATAACAGCCACTCTTGAAACGGTTTCTAGAAAAGTTTTGCTGTCTAGAGTAATAGACACTAAAAATTTTGAGGGGATTACCTTCTCATAATCAGGAAACTGCCCTTCCATAAGTTTTATGTTTAGTGTGTAGTAACCTGTTTGTACTGAAAGTTGGCTATCACTAAGCTCGAGCAAAACTTCTTCTTCGCCAAGTACTCTGGTAAGCTCTTCAACGCTACGAGCAGGAATTACAATGTCACCTTGTAAGCCTGTAGGTTCATCAATATTGTAATAAGCTAAACGAAAACCATCAGTGGCAATTGTACGAGTTTTAGCATCACCTAATTCTAGTTTAACTCCTCGAAAAATTGCTTGATAATCTGCTACAGCAGCTGCATAGCGTACTTGTGAAAGAGCTTTAGCAAACATTTTTCCCTCTACAGAACCTTTATAACTCTGCGGAAAATTTATTTCTGCATTATCTTCAGTGTTTGATAATTGTAATTTAGTGGTGTAATTGCTCGAGGTTACATTTAGCTCGTTATCTTCAACACTAAGTTCAACGGATTCTCCGGGCAAAGAACGTACTACTTGTCCAAAAACTTGGGCAGGTAAAATTATCAACCCTGAATCCTGTACTTCAGCATTCACACTAGCCTGAATATCTATATCTAAATTGCTACCTGTAAGGGTAAGATTACCTTCACCAAACTTTATACTAAGCAAATTAAGTCCAGAACTGTTGGTCTTACTAGGTATAACTCTTTCTAAATGACTTAAAATGTTAGCTAACATTTTCTTGGGAATATGAGTTCTCATGATCAACCTTTCCTCTTTTGAAGTACGGGGTTCGAAAAAAATAAAATTTTTATAAACAAAGTCTATAATAGTAGGGCCTGTGGATTGTGTGGATAACTCACTTTAACTCCGTCCCTGATGCAAAGTGCTTGTGGATAACTTTGTGTATAAGTCGCCAAGTTATCCACAAGCCCCCCCTAGTTATCCACAGGCTATCCACAGGCTAATCAGAAAAAAAGTTATCCACAGGATTATCCACAGGTTATCCACAGGGTTATCCACAGGGTTATCCACAGGTAAAGATTAGTAAATTCTGTGAAAGATTATAAATTACTGTAAAAATGAGAGAGGAGAAAAAGTTATCCACAGGGTTATCCACAGGTAAAATTAGTAAAAGATGATAAGTGATTTGGATGATTAGAAAAATGAGTGAATTTGGCTAGTTTGAGTAATAGTATGAAAACGATTTTAAACTTGTTTGCTAAAGTATAGTAAACCCATCAGAAAACAGTACTTAGTCAAAATTCACCTCATATTAAAGATTCATCCACTTGTCCTAATAGCTATAGTTAAAGTATAGATGAATCTAGGAGTTTCTTTTTAGTTAACCATGCTAAAATTATATAACTATGGGATTAATTAAAGAGATTTCTTACGATAAAAATTTATTACCCAATGAAGCTTTGGAGCTTTATAAGCTCCCACTATTTGATTTAGCTAGTATGGCTCATGATTTAAGAATGGAATGCAATGACCCAGAAACTGTTACTTACCTTATTGATCGTAACATAAACTATTCCAATGTTTGCAATGTGGGTTGTGCCTTTTGTGGGTTTTATAGGACGAGACGTCAAGCCGATAGCTATGTGCTTAGTTATAGAGAAATTAGTGAAAAGATAACAGAACTAGAAAATGTTGGAGGTACTAGGGTTTTAATGCAAGGTGGAGTAAACCCGTACTTACCTTTTTCTTGGTATTTAGACTTGTTAAAACATATTAAAACCAACCACCCTACAATATCCATTGATGCGTTTAGTCCCGAAGAAATTAAGGGAATGAGTAAGCTTACAGGCATGACTAGCTTAGAGGTTTTAAAAGAGCTACAAAAAGCCGGTTTGGATGGTTTGCCCGGAGGGGGTGGTGAAATACTTGTTGACAGAGTGCGTAAGGCAAAACATATAGCCCCAGCTAGAATTTCTACCGATGATTGGCTAAGAATAATGGGCGAAGCGCATTCTTTAGGGCTTTATACTAGTGCAACTATGGTAATTGGTTTTGGTGAGACTTACGAAGAGCGCATTGAGCATTTTGAACGTGTTCGTGATTTGCAAGACAAATCTTTATCTGCTTATGGCAATGCCTTTAGTGCTTTTATAAGTTGGACCTTGCAAACTGAAGGGGTACGTATTGATGGTAAAGTGCCAAGTGCAAGTGCTCATGAGTACTTGCAAAATCTAGCTTTGGGCCGTATTTACTTGAATATTCCAAACCATCAAGCCTCTTGGCCAACTATGGGTTTCAAAGTAGCTCAAACTGCTCTTTTTTTTGGAGCTAATGATTTTGGTTCAACTATGCTCGAGGAAAATGTTGTTTCTCAAGCTGGTGCTAAAAATAGTTACATTACTGAAAAAGAGATAATGAGGCAAATACAGGATGCAGGTTTTCAACCTAAACAACGTGACAGTCTTTATAACATTGTGAAGACACCTGATTTAGATGGTGCTCTGAAGTTTTAAACCTCACTTTGCAATATAGTGCACTAGAAAACATTGAGGGACAATTTTTACCAGACTGCCTTAAGTTGCTTAATAGTCTCACTATGCCACTTAATTTGCCTTATTGGCTTGCCATCAGATTGTTTTTTACCAGTGTCTAAATAAATACCATATTTTTCCCCTTTTTCTGTTAGTTCCCAGTACAAGCGGCCTTTTTGGTCTCTATGACTAGTTTGGAAGCCTACTAACGCGAGCAAAGCATTAGTTCTACGTGTAGAAAGATTTAACCTTTTTCCCAATTCTGTAGCGGTGAGTAACTCGTCTTTGTTTATGGGTTTGGGTATTAGGTGAGTCGCTCCCATTAGCTCGAGTATATCTGTACCAGTAATCCGTTTAGTGGCATCATTAGCTGTTATTTTTGCTTGGTTGTCTTCAAAAAATAGCTTGGCTAGCTCGAGTGATTCTTTGTATACTTTACTATCCTTGAAAAACTTTTCAGCCCGAGCAAATTCTTCTTGTAAAGTATTTTGTGCTAATGACGGATCAATGGAGTAGCTACCAGTTTTACGAATTGTGGGCAGGACTTCTTCAAACCACCAGTCACGAATAGTTTCAGCCTGTGGTAACTTAGAACTAAAGATAAGACGATTTATATCGGCCTCATTAATTAACTGTGTCTGAGGGTGTAAGTCAAAGGGTGGTGAATCACCACCCTTGAATGAATCACTTACAGAACAAGCATTTTTACAATGTTGTTTGATAGCATTTATTGTGTCAACATACCCCAATAGCAAAGCAACATCTTTAGCAACTGCCCAAATCTCACCGTTAATAATAAATATCCTAATTTCTTGCCCTTTAAAGTTGAAAATATCAATGTTATTCATTGCTTGCTGTACTTACCTTTCTTTTATAGTTGAGAGATGGGTTGTGTAGGAAAATGAAGTTGAGTAATTGTGTTAGAATCCATCCGAATCCAGCAGTTCCCGATCCACTTGAAAAAGCTGTCAGAGGCATGTAGTCTCTCATAAACTTTTGCAAAGTTAACGCATCAGTTGATAACTCCTAATAGCAAGGGTAAAATCAGTTATGAAGTCTCGAAAAGACTTATGTGCCACAGCCCTATATAAAAAACTAAGAGAAACCTATGCAGAGATAGAGGATCATCGACCAAATGAGGTTGATATATCTGTTGAAGATGTACTGATGTCAGGTTTTGCTATGTTTGCTCTAAAAGATGGTTCCCTATTACGCTTTGACCAAAGAAGACAAGATGGAGAAGAAAGGAAAAATTTAGAAAGGGTGTATGGGATAGAGGAAATTCCTAGTGATACAAGGATGAGGGAAGTAATAGATGAAGTTGACCCAGAGGAAATAAAAAAGGGATTTAAGGTAGTTTTCAAAGAGGTGCAAAGGGGAGGGTTACTGAAAGAATACACTTACCTAGATGGATATTACTTAGTGTCCCTAGATGGAACACAGTATTTCAAGTCAAAAGAGATAAGTTGTCCAGGATGTTTAGAGCGCAAACACAAAAATGGAGAAGTAAGTTATTCTCATCAGTTAATGGGAGCAGTAATAGTACATCCAGACAAGGCAGAAGTAATACCAATAGGTGTAGAGGCAATAATAAAACAAGATGGAGAAACAAAGAATGATTGTGAGCGTAATGCAGGAAAGAGATTAGTAGAAGACATAAGAAAAGATCACCCCAAACTCAAAGTAATAATTTTAGAGGATGGATTACACTCTACGGGACCTAACTTAAGGGAGTTAGAAAAGCAAGGGATGAGTTACATAATAGGTGCAAAACAAAGTAACCACAAGAAACTATTTGAGGAATTGGAAAAAAGAAAAGAGTCAGGTGAAAGTCATACTCATAAGGTAGTAGAAGGAGAAACGGGAGTAGAACACCATTTTCACTACAGCAATGATATAGCAATAAATGCCTCAAATGAAGATGTCAGGGTGAATGTGTTGGAGTATTGGGAAAGGAGTGAAAAGAAGACGCAGTATTTTACGTGGGTAACAGATATGGAGATAAATGAAGAAAATGTAGAAGAGATAATGCGAGCAGGGAGGGCAAGATGGAAAATGGAGAATGAGACACTAAATACACTAAAGAACCAAGGGTACAAAGCAGAGCATAATTATGGGCATGGAAAAAAGAATCTGTCAGTCAATTTCACGATACTGATGATGCAAGCATTCCTAGTGGATCAAGTACTACAATTAGCATGTCCAGTGTTTAAAGCAGCAAAAGCAAAATGTAGGACTAAAAAACTACTATGGGAAAGGGTAAGGCATTTGTTTTACACTTTGCCCTTTGAGTGTATGGAGGATATCTACAGGGCAATAACACATGGTTTCAGAGTAACAGGCTATGAAATCCTTTATGACACGTCATAGAAGTAGAGTAGTACTGCAGGAAAAACTGTAGAAAAACTAAAACACAGAGGTGCCATTTGAAAATCTCTCATAGAAGTGGTGCTAGGTATTTTTATGCCTTCTGGAAACAAGTACATTTCACAAACAACTCATGCTGGATATTTTCTCTCATTTTTAAATGCTTTTGGATGAAGTTACTCGTCAATTTTTGTAAAATGAGGTGTCCTTACTCAAGCTATAGTCAAAAACCCTGTGGGATCGGAAATTACTGATCCGAATCCTTTCATTGCTTTGGATTTCAATGAAGGCGGAATAACTTTGGTCGGTTTTAACCGCCTTCATTAATTATGTGCAACTTAACATAAGCAAAGCAGTATGCCAAATGTTTTCTCTTGGTCTTACTGCTTGGTAATGGAAACAAATATCTGGGTTGTATTGAGTACAACTCAGAATCTGAAGCAGAAAAATCAGGGAAATCCCAAAATCAGCTAAATCACAGTTCAGATAATATGCAATCACAATACTTGCTGGTTGTGAACCCTATAGCTAACAAAACACATAACTTGCCAGTTAAATACTAATTCAAGTCCAAATTTTAGCCCTAATAACTCAAATATTTGGCGCAACTTGCAACCCTTATATTTTATTGTCTAGAGTTAACTTTCTAACACAATAGATGATACTATAGCTTTTCGTAAGTTTATGCCATTTTAAGGAGGGAAAACTTCTTATATCAATAACTTTAAATAACTGTTCGTCATTTGTCATTTGTATCTTTATTTTGTTCTAAAAGGAGAACAATTTGATGAAAGCCAATAAAGCTTTTACCCACTTCGTACTTTGTTTGTTTAGTGTCTTTCTTGTTTGTTTAGCAGTTGCTCAAGAGCAGGAAGTGCCTGCCGATAGTATTTCTAGCGAGGTAAGTAGTTCTAACGATTGTGCTGAAGGTTTAGTACCTATTACAAAAGCAGCAAGCTCTGAACTAGTTTGTGTAAAACCAGAAAGTGTAACAAAGCTCATATACCGTGGTTGGGGCATTGCACCTATGGAAGTTACAGAAGTCAAGACCGAGACAGGTTCAGAAACTAGTGTAGAAGCTACTTCTGAAACAGATAGTAGCACCAAAGCTGATAGAGTATTTTTAAGCGGTGTTGTTTACACAGTAGATGAAAACAACCCTTGGGCAGAGGCAGTAGCGATTCAAGATGGCAAAATAACTTATGTTGGTGATGACGAGGGGGCACAAGATTTTATTGGTGAAGATACTCAGGTAACAGATCTAACTGGTAAAATGTTATTACCGGGCTTTCATGATAACCATGCACATCCCTATGGTATGTCTCTTACTTTAATGAGGTGTGACCTTTTTGAGGGTTATAGCAGCAAGGAGGATTACTTAAAGCAAATAGAGCAATGTGCTGAGGAACAAGAAGATAAAAAAAGCCTTACTGGTGTGGGATATTGGCTAGGCAACTTTCCTGAAGATGACAGACCCAATCGTTATGACCTTGATAAAATATCACCTGATAAGCCTGCTTGGTTTATGGATGTTGATGGGCACTCTTTTTGGATAAATAGTAAAACGCTTGAGCTTTCCAACATAGACAAAGATACCCCTGACCCAGAAGGTGGCATTATTGAAAGGGATGAAAATGGTGAACCTACAGGTTTGCTAATTGGTGAGGCTTGGGTTCTGGTACCAGATGAACTTTGGCAGCTAGAAGAACTAGAAGGACAAGAAGGAGTGAGACGGGCATTAGCTATGTTAAGTAGCGCTGGTGTTACTTCAGTAGTAGATGCTCAGGCAATAGATGAAAGCTATGATAAAATATATATTAGCCTTGCTGAATCTGGAAAGTTAAACCTTAGGGTAGATGCTGCTTTGTGGGTTGATCCTAATAAAGATGATGAAGAACAAATTGCAGATTTAATAAGTAGATCTACTAAGAGCCCAAGCTCGAGAGTTAATTTTAGTCAGGTAAAATTCTATATTGATGGTTACACAGGAAATGAAACGGGTTTATTATTTGAACCCTACTATAAAGATGGAGAACTTACTGATAATTTTGGAGATCAGTACTTTGAACCAGACAGGCTCAATAATTTAGTAACAGAGTTTGAGAAAGCTGGTTTCCAGATACACATGCATGTTGATGGTGATAAAGCTACTCATGTGGCTTTAAACGCTTTTGAAGCTGCTAGAGATGCTAACGACATGGGTGACAGAAGGCACACATTGACACATTTATCTTTAGTTGATCCTGATGACATCCCACGGTTGAAAGAGTTAGATATTATAGCTAACATACAAGGATTTTGGGGTTTTCCAGAATTGGAAGAAGGCTGGCTCGATGAACTCATTGCACCAAAAATTGGCATTGAGCGAGCTAATAAAATGTACCCATTTCGCAGTCTTGACGAGGCAGGGACTAGGATAGTGGCAAGTAGTGATTGGCCAGTTAGTACCCATGAGCCTTTACTAGCTATTGAAGTAGCTATAAGGCGTCAAGATCCTACCGATGATTCTCCTGATGCCCGTTCATTAAACCCAGAAGAAGGTCTTGATTTGGAAACCATGCTAGTTGCCTATACTATCAATGGTGCCTACTTTATGCAGCAAGAAGATGTTACAGGCTCTATAGAAGTAGGTAAGCATGCAGATTTAGTTGTTCTAGATCAAAACCTATTTGAAATACCTGTTCACAAAATATCTGATACGCAAGTCTTACTAACTTTACTAGAGGGAGAAGAAGTCTATAACTATGAAACTGAAGAAGTAAACTCAGAAACAGATATCGAGGAAGCAAATTTAGAAACTGATGCAAGCATTGAAGAAGCAGGTTCAGAGGAAAATATAGAAGTTGACGAAGAAAACCTAGAAACAAGTGTTGAGGTTAATGAAACAAGCTTAGAAAACGATACAGGTGTTAATGAAGAAAATTTACAAACAACCTTAGATTCTAATGAAGAAGACTCAGAAGTAAATTCAGATGTTGTTCAAGCCGAAAAAGTGTTTTTGAGTGGTGCTGTTTATACAGTAGATGAAAGTGACCCTTGGGCAGAAGCAGTGGCGATTCAAGATGGCAAAATAACCTATGTTGGTGATAATGAAGGAGTACAAGATTTTATAGGTGAAGATACTCAGGTAACAGATCTAACTGGTAAAATGTTAATGCCGGGCTTTCATGATGCCCATGCACATCCTCTAGATATGGCTCTTGGCATAATGGGTTGTGATCTTTTTGATACTTATGGCAAAGAAGAATATCTTGATTACATAGAACAATGCGCCGAGGAGCAACAAGATAGAGAAGTTGTTATTGGCCTAGGATTTTGGTTAGATGCCTTTGAAGAAGGTGATATGCCTAACCGTCATCAACTTGATGAACTAGTGCCTGATAAGCCTGCTACTTTCATGGATGGTAATGGTCATGCGGTTTGGGTCAATAGCATAGTGCTAGAAAATGCTGGTATTGACAAAGATACGCCTGATCCAGACGGCGGTATTATTGAACGTGATGAAGAGGGTGAACCCACAGGTTTGTTACACCATACTGCTATGAATCTTGTGCCAGACGTAGCTATACAAGCTATACAAGTAGAAAGGGTTGCAATGCTGGAAGCTGCTAAAGAAGCATTTGCTATGTTAAGTAGTGCTGGCATTACCTCAATGGTAGAAGCGCAAGCCTTAGCTGAAGACTATGATGAGTTCTATCGTGAACTTGATGCTGAAGGAGAACTAAATCTTAGAATGGATCTAGCTTTGTGGTTTAGATCTAATGAAGAAGATGACCTAATGGTAGAGGAGTTGATTGGTAGGTTTAGCAACGATCCTAACTCGAGGGTAAACACCAACCAAGTCAAATTCCTTATCGATGGTACAGTGGAAAACGGTACCGGCGCATTACTCGAGCCATACTATGATGAAGATGGTGAAATCACGGATAATAAAGGCCTTCTCACTTTTGAAGCAGAACGATTAGCTGATTTGTTTACTCAGCTCGAGCAAGCTGGCTTCCAAATCCACACACACATAAATGGTGACAGAGCTGCACGTATGACCCTAGACGCCTTTGAAACTGCTAGAAATACTAATCAATTAGAGGATACAAGGCATACAATGGCACACTTGATCTTAGTCAATCCTGATGACATTCCACGTTTCAAAAATTTGGATGTCATACCTAATTTTCAATTGTATTGGGGTTATCCAGATGAAGAGTGGTTTGATCCATTAGTTATACCTGTACTTGGTGAAGAAAGAGCACAACAAGCATTTCCATTTCGCAACCTTCATGAGTCAGGTGCTACTCTAGTAGCAGGTAGTGACTGGCCAGTAACAACCCATGAACCTTTGCCTGCTATAGAAGTAGCACTTAGACGCCAAGATCCTTTTGACGATTCTCCTGATGCACCATCAGCAAATCCTGATCAAAATCTTGATTTAGAAGCTATTCTTGCTGCCTATACTATCAATGGTGCTTATTTGATGCAACAAGAAGATGTTATTGGCTCTATAGAGGTAGGCAAATATGCTGACCTAGTTGTTCTAGACCAAAACCTATTTGAGATACCTGTTCACGAAATATCTGATACACAAGTTCTTTTAACTTTATTAGAGGGGGAAGAGGTTTATCGTAACAAAGATTTTCAATAGAAAAAACTTGAGTTTGCTCTAGAATCCTAGAATGACAGTGTAAAGGGTAGCCCAAACCTTTGAGGTTTCCACAACCTTGGAGGTTTTTTGGAGTAGTGTTGATTGACACCTATAAGACTCAACTATATAAGCTATACTGAATCAATAGTGGTATTTAGGTAAGGAGAAATTTGTAAAATGAAAATTAATAACCTAATCCCTTTCATACTTTTCCTAATAAGCTTTTTATTTTTAGGGATTTTTTCAGCAGTTGCCCAAGAATTTGTTGAACCTGTAGACAATACCATTAATCCTCTAATTAGAGCAAATAACTGTAGTGGTGACCTAGTACTAGTTATAAAGAAAGGTAATTCAGAACCTGCTTGTTTAGAAGCCCCAGTAGCTAAAAAACTACTAGATATTGGCTGGGGCACGTTATCTCCTGAGCCTAGTACAAGCATTCTTCGAGTTGGACAAGCACTCCCAACAAATTGCGCTGAGGGTCTAGTTTTAATTATAAAAAATTCAAACTCTAAACTTGCCTGTGTTACACCAGAGACAGCTTTGCAGCTAACCTTGCGTGGTTGGGGCACCATACCAAATAGCTAATAAAAACATTAACCTTATATATTTAGTTGAAAAGGTTAATTTGTAGATATAAGGAGTTCACTAATGTCAGAAGCAAAAACTTCTAGGTTAGAAGCTGACCGTCAGTATTTAATCGAATCAAGTACAATTCGCAGTGGCTTTATAATGGCTGTAGTTTTAGGTATTGTTTTATTGTTTAGCCTTCTATTAAGTGCGAGCTGGGGAAAAAGTGGACAATATGTTAATCCTGATACTTCACAGTACCAAGCTACTCTTGCTGAGGCGACTGAGTTTTTAAGTTCCAGCGGCCCAGCTGGAGCTGCAGATAGGGTGCTTATACCTATTGAGGATGCTATAACAGCAGTAGCAAGTAGGGGTCTTGATGAAGTAGAAACTGCCTTAAGTAGCTCAAATAGCCTAGCTAATCAAACTCCTACTAGTATTAGTTTAGGGGAGCAAGTTGCTAAGATGGTACTTTTTCTTTTGTCAGGTTTAGCTGAAGCAGAATTAACTCCTACTAGCGAACGAGTACGTATTCCTATTGATAATGCTATAGAAGTAGTTGCTAATAAAGGGATAGATGAAATAACAGCTTCTCTAAAAGATCAATCAGAAATAAGAGCTGTTCAAGCTGAAGGTGAAGTATCTCTAACTATACGAAATAACTCTAGATTTTTCTCTCCTAGTACAGATGTTGAAATAAAAGTAAGGGAAGCACTAGTAATTGCAGGAGATTCTGTACAAGAGGGGCAAACATTGTTTAGGATGAGTTTTGCTCAGGATATTGTTTCACCATTAACGGGGACTGTTACTAAAGTGTATGTTAGTGAAGGAGATGTTGTAACTTTTGATCAGGAGCTTGCAAAGCTTGAAGTTGAAGGTGTTTCAGTAACTGAATAAGGTGTTGGAGAAGTAGCGGCTGAAGAAGGTGCTGAAGAATAAGCAATCAAAGAAGCAGAGTGAGGGGAATGCGGTGAAGGGTAGTCAAAATACATACCTCCAAGGTTTCCAAAACGTCGGAGGTTTTCTGAGAAAAGCCTTGACTGACTCCTGATTTAATCATCAAGTGATACTGATTTGATGGTGGTATTTAATAGGAGGGGATTGATTTAACTAAATATAGATAATGATATTTTTATGAGCTTTTTTGAAGATTATGATGGTAAGGGTAGTTTAACTTTACATTGATATAAACCCCTTCATCTTTATCTGTAAAGACTTTTAAGTTAGAAATAAATTAAGATGATTTAAAAATTGAGTATAGGGCTTCTGTAAACATACTTGAATTAAAAAGCCAATTTTATGTTACACTTTTAGGGTGATCTTACAACCTTAATTGGTTATAAGTGGTGTTTGGTTTTGATTTTTTGTGAAGTCTTTTTAAGAACAAAGCTATACTTAACCACCCTTATAACTCGAGGTTAATTCATAAACACAAGGAGTTCACTAATGGCAGAAGCAAAAACTTCTAAGTTAGAGGCTGACCGTCAGTATTTAATTGAGTCAAGTACAATTCGCAGTGGTTTTATAGTGACTGTAGTTTTAGGTATTATCTTATTATTTAGTCTTTTATTAAGTGCAAGCTGGGGAAAAAGTGGACAATATGTTAATCCTGATACTTCACAGTATCAAGCTACTCTTGCTGAAGCAACTGAGTTTTTAAATTCTAGTGGTCCAGTTGAAGCTGCGGATAGGGTACTTATACCCATTGAGGATGCTATAGCAGCAGTAGCAAATAGAGGTCTTGATGAAGTAGAAACTGCTTTAAGTGGCTCTTATAATTTAGCTAGTAAAACTCCTACTAGTTTAGGGGAGCAGGTTGTTCAAACAGTACTTTTTCTGCAGTCGGGGTTAGCTCGAGCAGAATTAACTCCTACTAGTGAACAAGTACATATTCCTACTGATAAACAGATAGACAAAGCAATAGCTTTTCTAAAAGGTCAGTCAGAAATAAAGGTTGTTCAAACTGAAGAAATTGAAGAGGCTGTAGAAGAAAGTGCTGAGGAAACTGAAGAGGAACCAGCCGAAGAAGGTGTTGAGGAAGAGGCAGCCGAGAAGGATGCAGTGGCTGAGGAAGGTGCTGAAGAAGAACTAGCTGAAGAAGATGAAGAAGCAGTAGAAGAAGCTGCTGAGGAAACTGAAGAAGTAGTAGAAGAAGTTACTGAGGAAACTGAAGAAGAACCAGCCGAGGAAGGTGCTGAGGAAGAGGTGGCTGAAGAGGATGCAGCAGTTGAGGAAGCTGTCGAAGAAGGTGCTGAAGAAGAACTAGCTGAAGAAGATGAAGAAGCAGTAGAAGAAGCTGCTGAGGAAACTGAAGAAGTAGTAGAAGAAGTTACTGAGGAAACTGAAGAAGAACCAGCCGAGGAAGGTGCTGAAGAAGAGGTGGCTGAAGAGGATGCAGCAGTTGAGGAAGCTGCCGAAGAAGGTGCTGAAGAAGATGAAGAAGCAGTAGAAGAAGCTGCTGAGGAAACTGAAGAAGCAGTAGAAGAAGTTGCTGAGGAAACTGAAGAAGAACCAGCCGAGGAAGGTGCTGAGGAAGAGGCGGCCGAAGAGGATGCAGCAGTTGAGGAAGCTGTTGAAGAAGGTGCTGAAGAAGAATCTGAAGAAGAATCTGAAGAAGAATCTGAAGAAGATGAAAAAGCAGTGGAAGAAGCTGCTGAGCCTGGAGATGAAGAAGTCGCCGAGGGCTCTGAGGTTGAAGAAGTTGAAGGAATTGTTGTGGACAGTCAAGATTTGATTGTTCATGGAGATTCATTTGATTTGTTAGCCGATGGACGATTCGAATTTCAGGCCAGCTTTCCTAGTCAGCCTGAAGGTGATGGTGAAACTGAAGGTGAAGGAGATGATGTTAGCGAAGGGGAATTAGCATACTTGTGGCTTGGTGATGAGGATAGTAATGGTATTTACTTTGGTGTTAATCGCTCAAAAGGTACCTTAGTTTTTGTAAACAATGGTGATGAGGATTCTGGTTCCCCAATTGTTCCTGTTAATGGTAAAAGTATAGAATTAGCTCCAGACAGAGGCATATTTTTGTCAGTTGGAGTTATAACTGATGGGACCAAATTATTTCTTTCCTTGTCCCCTACACCTGAAGGCTTAAGTAGGGTAGAGCTAAATCCTAAGGCCATTGAATGGTTAGATAAGGCAGCAGTCAAGGTTGGTGTGGGGTCTAGTGCTTCTCCTGAACTACTTTGTATAGTGCAACATGGAGTAAAGTGTTTTGGGGCTCTTGAGGAATTTGAAGCTGAAGGTAAAGAGGAAACTGAAGAAGATGCTGAGGAAGATGCAGCAGCCGAGGAAGGTGTTGAGGAGGACGCTGAAGAAGACGCAGTAGCCGAAGAAGATGTTGAGGAAGATGCAGCAGCTGAGGAAGATGCAGCAACCGAAGAAGGTGTTGAGGAAGATGCAGCAGCTGAAGAAGATGCAGCAGCTGAGGAAGATGCTGAAGAAGACGCAGTAGCCGAAGAAGATGCAGTAGCTGAAGAAGGCACTGAAGAAGATGCAGCCGAAGAAGGCGCTGAGGAAGAAGCAGCTGAAGAAGAACCAGCAGCTGAGGAAGAAGTAGCCGAAGAAAGTACTGAAGAAGTAGCAGCTGAAGAAGAAGGTGCTGAGGAAGAGGAACCAGCAGCTGAAGAAGGTGCCGAAGAAGAGGTAGCTGAAGAAGAACCAGCCGAGGAAGGCGCTGAAGAAGAACCAGCTGAAGAAGGTGCTGAGGAAGAGGAATCAGCAGCTGAAGAAGGCGCTGAGGAAGAAGCAGCTGAAGAAGAACCAGCAGCTGAGGAAGAAGCAGCTGAAGAAGAACCAGCAGCTGAGGAAGAAGCAGCTGAAGAAGTTGCCGAAGAAAGTACTGAAGAAGAAGTTGCTGAGGAAGGTGCTGAAGAAGAACCAGCAGCTGAGGAAGAAGCAGCTGAAGAAGGCACTGAGGAACCAGCAGCTGAAGAAGAGGCAGCCGAAGAAGGCGCTGAGGAAGAGGAATCAGCAGCTGAAGAAGGCGCTGAAGAAGAGGCAGCCGAAGAAGGCGCTGAGGAACCAGCAGCTGAAGAAGAAGGTGCTGAAGAAGAGGAGCCAGCAGTTGAAGAAGGCGCTGAAGAAGAGGTGGCTGAAGAAGAACCAGCCGAGGAAGGTGCCGAAGAAGAGGTAGCTGAAGAAGAATCAGCCGAGGAAGGCGCTGAAGAAGAACCAGCTGAAGAAGGTGCTGAGGAAGAGGAATCAGCAGCTGAAGAAGGCGCTGAAGAAGTAGCTGAAGAAGTTGCCGAAGAAAGTACTGAAGAAGTAGCTGAGGAAGGTGCTGAAGAAGGTGCTGAAGAACCAGCAGCTGAGGAAGAAGATGCCGAAGAAAGTACTGAAGAAGAAGTAGCTGAGGAAGGTGCTGAAGAAGAGGAACCAGCAGCTGAAGAAGGTGCCGAAGAAGAGGTGGCTGAAGAAGAACCAGCCGAGGAAGGCGCTGAAGAAGAACCAGCTGAAGAAGGTGCTGAGGAAGAGGAATCAGCAGCTGAAGAAGGCGCTGAAGAAGTAGCTGAAGAAGAACCAGCAGCTGAGGAAGAAGCAGCTGAAGAAGTTGCCGAAGAAAGTACTGAAGAAGAAGTAGCTGAGGAAGGTGCTGAAGAAGGTGCTGAAGAACCAGCAGCTGAGGAAGAAGATGCCGAAGAAAGTACTGAAGAAGAAGTAGCTGAGGAAGGTGCTGAAGAAGAGGAACCAGCAACTGAAGAAGGTGCCGAAGAAGAGGTAGCTGAAGAAGAACCAGCCGAGGAAGGCGCTGAAGAAGAACCAGCTGAAGAAGGTGCTGAGGAAGAGGAATCAGCAGCTGAAGAAGGCGCTGAAGAAGAGGCAGCCGAAGAAGGTGCTGAAGAAGAACCAGCTGAAGAAGGTGCTGAGGAAGAGGAATCAGCAGCTGAAGAAGGCGCTGAAGAAGAGGCAGCCGAAGAAGGTGCTGAGGAAGAAGCAGCTGAAGAAGTTGCTGAAGAAGTTGCCGAAGAAAGTACTGAAGAAGAAGTTGCTGAAGAAGGTGCTGAAGAAGAATCAGCAACTGAGGAAGAAGTAGCTGAAGAAGAGGTAGCCGAAGAAGGCACTGAGGAAGAAGTAGCTGAAGAAGAGGTAGCCGAGGAAGGCGCTGAAGAAGAACCAGCTGAAGAAGGTGCTGAAGAAGAGGAATCAGCAGCTGAAGAAGGCGCTGAAGAAGTAGCTGAAGAAGAACCAGCAGCTGAGGAAGAAGCAGCTGAAGAAGTTGCCGAAGAAAGTACTGAAGAAGAAGTAGCTGAGGAAGGTGCTGAAGAAGGTGCTGAAGAACCAGCAGCTGAGGAAGAAGATGCCGAAGAAAGTACTGAAGAAGAAGTAGCTGAGGAAGGTGCTGAAGAAGAGGAACCAGCAACTGAAGAAGGTGCCGAAGAAGAGGTAGCTGAAGAAGAACCAGCCGAGGAAGGCGCTGAAGAAGAACCAGCTGAAGAAGGTGCTGAGGAAGAGGAATCAGCAGCTGAAGAAGGCGCTGAAGAAGAGGTAGCCGAAGAAGGTGCTGAAGAAGGTGCTGAGGAAGAGGAATCAGCAGCTGAAGAAGGCGCTGAAGAAGAGGTAGCCGAAGAAGGTGCTGAAGAAGGTGCTGAGGAAGAGGAATCAGCAGCTGAAGAAGGCGCTGAAGAAGAGGCAGCTGAAGAAGGTGCTGAGGAAGAAGCAGCTGAAGAAGTTGCTGAAGAAGTTGCCGAAGAAAGTACTGAAGAAGAAGTTGCTGAAGAAGGTGCTGAAGAAGAACCAGCAACTGAGGAAGAGGTAGCTGAAGAAGAGGTAGCCGAGGAAGGCGCTGAAGAAGAACCAGCTGAAGAAGGTGCTGAGGAAGAGGAATCAGCAGCTGAAGAAGGCGCTGAAGAAGAGGCAGCCGAAGAAGGTGCTGAGGAAGAAGCAGCTGAAGAAGAACCAGCAGCTGAGGAAGAAGCAGCTGAAGAAGTAGCTGAAGAAGTTGCTGAAGAAGTTGCCGAAGAAAGTACTGAAGAAGAAGTAGCTGAGGAAGGTGCTGAAGAAGGCGCTGAAGAAGAACCAGCAGCTGAGGAAGAAGATGTCGAAGAAAGTACTGAAGAAGAAGTAGCTGAGGAAGTAGCTGAAGAAGAGGAACCAGCAGCTGAAGAAGAGGCAGCTGAAGAAGGTGCTGAGGAAGAAGTAGCTGAAGAAGAGGTAGCCGAGGAAGGCGTTGAAGAAGAACCAGCTGAAGAAGGTGCTGAGGAAGAGGAATCAGCAGCTGAAGAAGGCGCTGAAGAAGAGGCAGCTGAAGAAGAGGCAGCCGAAGAAGGCACTGAGGAAGAAGCAGCTGAGGAAGAAGTAGCTGAAGAAAGTGCTGAAGAAGAGGTAGCCGAAGAAGGCGTTGAGGAAGAACCAGCTGAAGAGGATGCAGCAGCTGAGGAAGGTGCTGAAGAAGACACAGTAGCCGAGGAAAGTGTTGAGGAAGACGCTGAGGAAGACGCAGCAGCCGAAGAAGGCACTGAAGAAGATGCTGAGGAAGATGCAGCAGCCGAAGAAGGTGTTGAGGAAGATGCAGCAGCTGAAGAAGACGCAGTAGCCGAAGAAGATGCTGAGGAAGACGCAGCAGCCGAAGAAGGTGCTGAAGAAGATGCAGAGGAAGATGCAGTAGCTGAAGAAGGTGCTGAAGAAGATGCAGCAACTGAAGAAGATGCAGAGGAAGAAGCAGTCGAAGAAGGTGCTGAAGAAGATGCAGTAGCTGAAGAAGACGCTGAAGAAGAGGCGGCCGAAGAAGGTGCTGAAGAAGAGGCAACTGAAGAAGGGGTTGAGGAAGAAGAACCAACTGAAGAAGGCACTGATGAAGACGCAGTAGCCGAAGAGGGTGCTGAGGAAGAAGCAGCAGCCGAAGAAGGTGCTGAAGAAGAGGCAACTGAAGAAGGGTTTGAGGAAGAAGAACCAACTGAAGAAGGCACTGAAGAAGAACTAGCCGAAGAGGGTGTTGAGGAAGATACAGCAGCTGAAGAGGGCGCTGAGGAAGAGGCAGCTGAAGAAGAAGTCGAAGAGGAGGCTGTGGAAGAAGCCACAGCTGAAGAAGAAGTAGTTGAAGAAGATGCAGCAGTCGAAGAAGAACCAGCCGAGGAAGGTGTTGAGGAAGCAGCAGCCGAAGAAGAAGCGGCTGAAGAAGAAGTTGCTGAAGAGGACGCTGAAGAAGAAGCAGCAGCCGAAGGTGATGGAGTAGCTGGTCAAGAACAAGTGACTATTTCTATGGGGCCTGTCGAGGCTACTACAGATGCCGCGGCTGAAGAAGAAGTAATTGAAGAAGGTATTGAAGAAGAAAGTACTGAAGTAGGAGAAGCTACTGAAAAAGGTAAAGTACCTGTAACTATATTAGATAGTATTAATTTTCTAGACCCTGAAACAGATATTGGATCAATAACAGTTAGAGAAGTGCTAGTATCTACAGGGGATTCTGTACAAGAAGGGCAATTATTGCTCAGGCTTGCTTTTGATAGAGGTAATTTCCGAATTACTTCACCGCTAACAGCCACTGTTAATGAGGTGCATGTTAGTGAAGGTGATGAGGTAACTGTTGATCAGGAGCTGGTAACACTTGACGCTTTTACTGGAGGTGCTACGGAAAGTGAAGATGAAGATGTTGCAGCTTTGGATGATAAAGTATTAGAAGGCCCCAAGGAGATTACTGATAGTGAAGTAGCAGCTAAAGAAAGCACTGAAGAGCTTAGCACTAGTAACAGCACCAGCACTAACACTGAAGGTGCCAGTGCTGAAGAGGTACATGAGGAGGAATCAGGAGGATGTGGTAGTTAGCTTTAAAGCTTTAGTTTAGATTAAGTAAAAATGTTTCCTGCCATTATTAAGAAAGTAGTAAAATAATGGCAGGAATTTTTTTTGAAAATGATTTTGAGTAGAAATTGTTTTTAGGTTGTGATTCTAAGCACTTGCCCTTTGTCTTTTATTTACAACTTGCCACTAATACCTCTCTTTTACCGCCGGGTGGACCAGAGCGTTTTTCAACTTTAAAGCCTAAATTGTGCATACATCTTCTAACCTCACCCTTGACACAATAACTACTTAACTTACCTGCAGGGGCAAGGGCTTGGTACAAATTTTGCAAAAAGCTAGCTGACCAAAGTTCAGGATTGACGCTGGGTGAAAAGGCATCAAGATAAATGGCATTGTAAAGATCATGGCCTAGCTTATGTTTAGTTGCCTCTCCCACATAAAGGTTCAGTTGTAAATTTTCAAGGGCAAATAGATAGTTGCCAGCAATTAAGTTCTTCGGTAAGCTTTCTCGCCACGCTAGAAAATAACTTAGGATTTTTGGCTGGGCTAAAAATTGCTCATAACCAAGTTGTTTTATTACTTCAGAATCAAGTAAGTTTTTCTCTAAAGCAGTATAAATAAGCTTTACATCAGCAGTAATACAGGTGTCTGCTGTAAGAAAGAAGTTTAAGCCTGTGCCAAAGCCAACTTCTAAAACACAGATATCTTTTTTTTGTTTGATTTGATCATATATACCTGCCCCTTTTAAAAAGACATGCTTAGCTTCTGCTAAAGCCCCCTTTTGTGAATGAAAGCTTTCTTTATAAGTTTTGCTGTAAAGAGTGTAGCTTTGATCTGCTGTTTGAATTACCTCGAGCATAAAATAATATTAATAATCTCGCTTAATCACTTTTAATCCCTGTTGTAAAGACAATAACCATTCTGTAACACCATGTATTGCTCCACGCATGGTTTTAGTAATTATAGGATCACCAAAAGATTCCAGCCTTACTAGAATGTCATTATCCTTGCGTTCTTTCACTGCCACCAGAACTTGCTGGCGCAAATCAGGCTCATCAATAGTTACTCTTAGCAAAAGCTTTCCTTTTTCATTTATTCCCCAACTTTTGCTCACTTCGTGTAAAATTATGTGTCCCTCAGCATAGGGAAAAATTTGTTTTTCAAAGGGGGTTTCTGAGGGTAATTTGCCTTCTAAGATAGCATGTGGCATTTTTTCATCTCTTATTAGAATAGGGTAGTTCAATGCAGGTGCATTTTGATGTTCAAAGACTTGGTAGTAAAGGGGTTTACCTTGCTTTTTCCACTTGAGTGCATATTTGGTTTGGAAAACAGCGTTTGGTGGTTTGGCTTCCTTTAAAGTGTAAAGACCAGTAGCTTCAGCTTCAGCTCGAGCGAAGTTGAAGTACTCAAAATGATCAGTTGCTAAATAAATTTCCCCATTTGTTTTTAAACGGCTAGCAGCCAGACTGAAAAAAGAACTTTGTAGCAAACGATTTTTCTGGTGCTTCTTTTTTGGCCAAGGGTCAGGAAAGTTTATAGTAATACTTTTTAGGCTACTATCTGAAAAAAGATTGCGCACTGCAAACTCTGCTGCTACTCTGAGAATATAAACATTTTGAACACCTTCACTACGTATACGTTTTAAGGCTCTTCTAATGCTAGTGTTGGAGATTTCTAGTCCTACAAATTGTGCTTTAGGTTTTTCAAGAGCACGATATATGGTGTAGCGTCCATCACCAAAACCAATTTCTAAGTGAAGCTCGAGCTTATCAACACCAAAATGTAAAGGCCAGTTAATAGGAAAATTATAACGTTGCCAAGTTAGCAATGGACTGGTATTGTTGCTAGAGCTAGGGTTTAGACTTTGCTCGAGCAACATCTAGCTGTCTATAGGTCTCACTAATAGTGTAGTATTTGCTGATAATTCTTTACGAAAGAAAGTGTCTTGTGTCATTAAGATATAGGGACCTATATTATCAAAGGCCTTAGTTTCAAAAACGATTACCCTACCGCTTGGTCGCTTACAAGCTACATGAGTTGGTAAGACATTTAAAACTTTTTGCCAATTATTAATGATTTTTCGCTCGATACCAACTGTGTTAGGTGGTAAGGGAGTTTGGGTGAGCTGGGTAACAAGGCGTGCCACCCTAGGTTTTTTTGTGCGCAAGCTCAAAGCTCCAATACGCATAAGCCTTGCTATAACTTTTTTAACTTCTTTAATATCCATATGAGCCGCATCAGCAATTTGACTTACATTACTACTACTGTCAATAAGCCTTAAAATAGAAATTTCTTTAGCGTAAAGAGTTAAATTACCTGCATCAGGTGCATCACTAGCGAAAATAGGCACTGCTGTTTCAGAAAGTTGAGTTATTGAGGAATTTTTATTACTTTCATCTGCAGCACGAATAGCCATGAGCAATAGATTCTCAGTGCTACTATTAACGGTGGTGTCGGGGGTTTTGGATCCAACTATAAACTCAAAGGCACCTTGCTCATCTTTAAATAGTTCTATAACAGCTTCTTCGCCTTGTAAATTGCCAAATTGAGCGTGAACGAGTTTACCATTTAAGAAGTAAAGATTAGCCTCATTATCAGGATGCTTAATGCTTAAACACCCTGTTCTTGATGAAGAGATAAGCAGTTGGATAACGTCTAGAAGGGAAAATAACCCAAGAGTTCCAGTCACTTCAATAGTTTAACTAATTTTTTATTTTAAATGCTATATAGTATTAAGCAATATCATATGCATCAATTAAACTTTCTCAAAACAATATTGCTAAGCTTAAACTTATGAAGTTTAAGTATTTGATTTTTCTAGTCTTTTTACTAAGTAGCTGTAGTGAATTTGAAAACCCAGGCGAAGTATTGCAAATCTTGACTCGCCCTTTAGATGAGGCACACCTTGAGGAGAATTATAACTTTAGTTTACAAGTGACAGGTGGTTTAAGGCCCTACCATTTTGAGCTCGAGGAAGGCCAAATGCCTGATGGCCTACAGTTAGATGATAGTGGTAGGATTTTTGGGATAGCAAGTACTGAAGGAGACTATGAATTTACTATCACTGTTTCCGATGCTAATTTGTCTAAAACATTTCAACAATTCAATTTGAGGGTGACAGAAGCCCCACCAGCCCAACTAGTAGTGATAGTCCCGGAAACTGAAGTACGTGAGTCCTTTACTGTTCGCGTGGAGATAGAAGATGCTAGAAATCTTCAAGCTTTTCGCACATTATTAACATGGGATGAAAATCGTTTTAAATTTGTACCTGATAGCTTACGTCGCAATAAAAGTAGAACAGCCCTCCTTGAAAAAACTAGCGAGGGAAGTTTACAAATAGACATAGCTATTCTAGGTGAAAGTTTAAGTGGTAATAGCCGTATTTTTGAGTTTAATTTAGAGCCATTTAAAGCTAACACTGTAGAAATAAATGCACAATCTGAGTTTCTAGCTAGTGAAGGAAAGCATTCTTTTAGAGAATTAACCGTGGGCTACACTCAATTCAGTGAAGATGATGACTATGATGATGACTATGATGATGAGGAGTATTAATCATTGAAGTAGGGGCAAGTTTCAAACCTATCCCTACCTTAATTCTCTGCTATACAATAGAGCTAACAACTTCAATGCCATTTCGAGCCATTTGGTGTAAAAATAGTAAATGGTATAAGTCACCGGGGTGGTCAGGTGCATCCCATGTTTGGACGCAATTTTCTGGCACAATAATGCGCTGTCTTAAACTATTTGCCAAGTTACGCACCTGTAAATGCATAGCTAGTGTGTATAAACAAATATCAGTTACATCCCCTACAGCAATGATAGTATTGACCTGAAGTTTATCAAGCCAATCATTAAAAGCTAGGCTAGTATGACAAGCAACGCTGTTTTTATAGCTGTGCTGGTAGCTTTCCCACTTGGGCAACTGCCTTAGTTCCTTAACTGCTTCAGCTTCCTCTGAACCTTCAAGGCAATGAGGTGGATAAGCCTCGAACTCTTGAGCATCTTTTGGGTGACAATCTTGAATAAACATTATGTGTTCCTCAGGAATGCCAAAAGCGCTTAACTTTTCAACTAGTGTGACAATATGAGGAATAATTTCAGCCACCCTAGGACTAGCTAGTGGGCCCAACCTATGAAACCCTTCGATAACATCAACACTAGCAAAAGCAGTTTTTTTAGAGTTTAAGCTACCAAGATTAATTTCTGGGAGGTCATTTGACCATTTGCTTAAAAACTCGAGGTATTCATTAGTTGTTTTGGACCACTCCATACTCACGATTGTACTTTCTGTGACAAGGACTTTAGGTACTGTACCTATTCTTCCTCAGCTTCTTCTTTAGTTTCTTCTTCTTCAGTTTCTTTTTTAAGTGGCACTACCTCGAGCACTACAGGAAGTTTAACAGTTTTACCATCACGTACAACTTCAACTATTACCTTGTCATTAGGCTCATGGTTAAACACAATGTCTTGTATCTGTGAAGCGCTAGTTATTTCTTCACCATCTATGGCTACGATTACATCGCCACCTGCTGGTGCAGGTGAACCATCAACCATAACTTCAAAATCAGGGCCTTGTATTCCTGCTTTATCAGCGGGTCCATCCTCTTCTACACCGGTAACCATTACACCGCGCTCAGGTAGCTTTAAAGACTCGCGCACTGCTTCAGGGTAGGCTCGTACATCCATAATGCCGATACCAATGCGTGGACGAGTACTAAATACATCGTTAAAACCACCAGCTAATAAAATTTCTAAGTTATCGCTTAAGCGATTACTAGGTACAGCAAAACCTATACCTAAAAAGCCTCGTTCACCGCCGCCTCCGTTACCGGGGATAATAGCTGTGTTGATGCCTATAAGCTCACCTTGTGAATTTAACAATGGTCCACCTGAATTACCGGGATTAATAGCAGCGTCTGTTTGAACCATAGGTACATTTAAGCGACCTATTGAAGGCACATCGCGACCTACTGCAGAAACAATGCCTGTAGTTACAGTTGAATCTAAGCCAAAGGGGTTACCTATAGCAATTACCTTTTGTCCAACCCTAATTTCATCAGAGTTACTTAAGGGAATAGGTTCAATACCTTTAGGTAAATTCTTAGATTTTTTAAGCTCTAAAAGTGCAAGGTCATACGAAGAGTTAGTGCCTATAACTTTTACAGGAAATTCATCTTCACTCCCAGAAAAAATAACACTTATTGCAGCACCCTTTAGCATTTCAACAGTGCCTTCTTTAAGAGCACCCTCTACTACATGGTAGTTGGTTACTATTTGACCAGATTCGTTTATAACAAAACCACTACCAGAACCTTCTCGGCGATCAGGTATATCGGGCATTTCAAATTTAAAGAAAGGGCGAAACTCTGGAGGGATATCTTCAAACAATTCTTCTAAATTCTCACTACTTATAGCTTCCCCTTCAACTTCTACACTTACTGCTACTACACTAGGGCCATATTTTTCTACTATATCAATGGTATTTTGCTCATTTTGGGTAAAAGCATAGGCTTCATTAATAATAGTGATTTGAGAATCACTTTCTTGCCCTGAAGCTAGTAGCATTCCTGCTAGCGCTACTATTGCTATGCCCAGTAAAAAAGGAAGATATCTATAAAATTTTATGCTCATAAAAGTGTACACTCCTTGTATAAAATTTTTTGTAGCAAAATTTTTAAAAGATTTGCCATAGTATATAAAAATCTAATCAGGCTTGATGAGCTTTTCTCATAATTTTGATTAAGTGAGTGAGATTGCATAAGATTAATTGTAGCACTTTCCAAAATGTTTGAAGTTGGTTGGATTACTTAAGAAAGCTGATTCTAAAGTATTATATGGCTACTCAATTTTTGGGCTAAATTAGAAATGCATTTAAACGAACTAAGAGATTTAAAACAAAGTTGACCTGAACCATAGCAAGATTTTAAAATATTAATTAGGTGTTTTCAAAACATCGATAATTTAAGCTAAGAGAGTTAAGATTTCATAGTTGTGCACTACACTTAGGGCACTTTAGGAATCCTACCTTAATATTATTCTGTTTAACTTTTCAACTGTTAAAGGAGTGGAGTTGTGAAGCTACAATATAAATGGTTTTTAGTCATCTTCTTTATATTTTTAGGGCTTTTGCTTAGTGCTTGTCAGCAAAACAGAAGTATCCCTACAGGCAATGCAGAAGAAACCTTGGTAGGCTCCGAAGACTTTAACAGAGATGCTAAAGATGACCTAGCTATAGGAGTACCAAAAGAAGATGTTAATGGAGATGCAGATGCTGGTGCAGTTAATGTAATTTATGGCTCCTATACAGACCTGACCTCTGCAGCTGATCAAATATGGCATCAGGATGAAGCTGGCATATCAGGATCTTCTGCAGAGCCAGATGACCAATTTGGCTACTCACTAGCTATTGGAGACTTTGATGGCAATGGCAAAAATGATTTAGCTGTAGGAATGCCTTTTGAGGATGAGGCTGCTACAGTTGATGCTGGTTCTGTTCATATTATCTATGGCTATGACAACCGCTTAACTGAGCAAAAAGATATGTGGTTACATCAAGATTCTGCAGGAGTGGATGACTTCGCAGAAACAGGTGACCAGTTCGGGTACTCTCTAGCAGTAGGAGATTTTAATGATGATGGTAAAGATGACTTGGCCGTAGGAATCCCTTATGAGGATTTAGGGGGGCTTCCAGATGTAGGGGCCATACAAATTTTCTATGGCTCAGACCCTAATGGCCTTAACATGGACAAGACGGACCTATTCCTTGATCAGACCACAGTTTCAAATATTTCTTCTAATGAAAGTAATGATAAATTTGGCTGGTCTTTAACCTCTGCTGACTTTAATGGTGATGGTAAAGATGATTTAGCAGTGGGTACTCCCTTTGAGGATTTCGTACAAGTTAACTCAGGCATAGTTGATGTTATCTATGGTGATAAAAGCGGCCTTAATGCTGGTCTTCCCTCTGCTGGGTTTCGCCAAGGCGCTGGCGGAATTCTGGGTACCACTGAAGCGGGTGATCATTTTGGTTACACATTAACTGCCTGTGACTATAACTATGATGGCAGAGCGGACTTGGCCATAGGTGCTCATCTTGAGGATATAGGTAATGTTGAGGATGCAGGAGCAATTCATGTACTGTACGGCTCTAATAATGGCATTGCTACTGTTGGCAATCAGCTTTGGCATCAAAATAAAAATGGTATTCTCGACTCTGTTGAAGAAGACGATTCATTTGGTCAGGCACTTACCTCTGGAGATTTTAATGGTGATGGTGCTTGTGATCTGGCAGTGGGAGCACCTCATGAGAGGATTTCAGGTCAAAAAAAGGGTGGTGTAGTCAATGTTCTTTATGGATCCTCTACAGGCATTGTAGCAACTGGTAATCAATTGTGGCATCAAAACATTGCCGGGATTAAAAGTTCTGTCCAAACTAATGATCGTTTTGGTTGGTCACTAGCTGCTGGTGATTTTAATGGGGATAAAAAAGATGACTTAGCTATAGGTGTGCCCTATAAAAATTTGAGCGGTGGTGTGAAGAATGCTGGTGCAGTGAGTGTGATTTATGGGTCTATTACTGGACTATCTGCTCTAGGAGATGATATTTGGCATCAAGATAAATCTGGTGTTGAAGAAATAGCTGAAGCAAACGATAACTTTGGCTGGGCGTTGGCTGCTAAAAGATAAAATTAGCGATTAATTTAACAGCCATTTACCTTAAAAGTTCTTTACCTTAAAAATTCTTATCAACTAAATTTACAACTGTGCCATCACTCTGCACAAAACGCACTACTCCTATAGCAGGCACAAAGTAAAGATATAGGGTAGTCCTTCCACCTGTATTAGTAATAGTGCTCTGGCGAATTACTAAAGCATTGAATTTCCCCACAGGTGTTTCTATACCTTGGATACCAGTAACTTCTGATTGTAGGCTGATTTCTAATCCTAATAGCTCTGTATCACTTTGCCATGCTTGCCCTACACTTAATCTAGCACCTTGATAAATAAGTAGAGGTGGGTCATATTGTAGCAAGTCCCCGCCCACGGTGCTTGTACCTAGGCTCTGAACTCCTGCTTCACTATAGATCAAATAATCTTCAGAAACAAGTTCCCCCTCAACAATATGGGCCAATATCATTACATTTGCACCATCTACTTCATGTGGACCAGAAAGTGTTTGTGTTTCCCCATTGCCATATGTCCAGCTAAGCCCGTCACTATGAGGGAAAAACTCCTCTTTCCCCCAAACAACACCTATTAATAGTGCTGCGAACACCATGGTAATTATTGTTATGTAAAAAAATGATTGTTTCATTGCTTATTCTCGGCTTAATTCATTTGCTCGCTTAGTAGCTTCTTGCACTGCTCTAATGGCAGCATGACGTAGGCCATTACTTTCTAAAGCTGCCACACCAGCTATAGTGGTGCCTCCGGGGCTCGAGACCTCATCTTTTAAATCAGCAGGATTTTTTTCTTCTAAAAGTTTAGCACTAGCATACAAAACCTGCCTTGCTAAGCTTTTAGCTAAATCCCGTGATAAACCTACACTTACGCCACCATCAGCTAAGGCTTCAGCAAAGATGGCAGCAAAGGCAGGTCCTGAGCCTGCCAAACCAGTAAATGCATTAATCATATCTTCAGGTAAAGGATAAACTTCCCCAATAGCTTGAAAAAGTTCTCGAGCAAATTGTACATCTTCTTTAGGGGTATTGGGCAAATGGCTAAGGGCTGTGGCACTTTGCCCTACACTAGCACCTAAATTGGGCATTACCCTAATTACTCTACGACTAGTAACATTAGTAGCTATAGTTTCAGCAGCAACTCCTGCCATAATAGAAATATAAGTTTGGTATTTACCTGTAATTAGGGGAGTGATTTCAGTAAAAGATTGTGGCTTTACTGCTATAAGGGCTCTTTTAGCTTGATACATGTTTTCTGTGTTGAGGATTTTTATGCCAAAGCTTTCTTGTAATTCATCTAGGCGAGCTTGGCTCACATCATATATACCAATGTCAGTAGCCTTAAGAGTACCTTCTTGTAATACTTTGGCTATTATTGCTCCCCCCATTTTTCCTACCCCAAAGATAGCTAATTTCATCAAACTTCTCCTTGCATTAGCAGGGTAAATCTTAGCTGCCAAAGGCTTGTTCGAGTCCTCCTTTTACCAAGTTCATATCAAGGTCTAAAGGATACTTTCCAGTAAAACAAGCATTACAATAACCTGTATCACAACCTGTATTATTATCTACATCTTTAAATTCAGTAATAACTTTCATCATGCTCTTAGCAGTGAGGTATGCAAGACTATCTGCACCAACATGCTCGCAAATTTCTTGTATAGAATAATTAAAAGCAATTAATTCTTTTTGAGCTGCCATATCTACTCCCATGAAACAAGGATACTTAATGGGTGGTGAAGAAATGCGTACATGAACTTCTTTTGCACCACCATCTCGAATCATGCTTACAAGTGGTCCTACGGTGTTACCCCGTACAATAGAATCATCTACTACTACAACACGTTTACCTTTTAGATTATCAGGTAAAGGGTTGAACTTCAGGCTCACGCTATTTTTGCGCAATTCATCGCTAGGTTGAATGAACGTGCGAGCTATATAACGATTTTTGGTTAACCCCTCGGTAAAAGGTAAGTTCATTTCTTGTGCATAACCAATAGCAGCAGGAGTGCCACTATCTGGTACACTGATAACTACATCAGCATCAGCAGGTGCTTCTTGAGCAAGCATACGTCCAAGCCGTTGACGAATTTGGTGGATGACTTTACCACGAAACAAACTATCAGGACGAGCAAAGTATATATGTTCAAAGGTACACAAACTTTCCTTATGTGTAATCCCTTGTTCACGATGAAGGCCATTACTATCAATACGAATAATTTCCCCGGGTTTCACCTCATCAATCAGGGTTGCACCAATGGTAGCTAGCGCACAAGATTCTGAAGCCAAGACAAACCCTTTACCTTTATAGTCGCCTATACAAAGGGGTCTGAAACCCCAAGGGTCACGTATGCCATAGAGAGCATCTCGAGTGAGTATTGTCAGAGCATAAGCGCCTTCTGCCTGCTCCAGAAGTGCTTTCAAGCGTGTAATCCAATCACCTTGACCACCCGCTAAGAGTTGTACTATAACTTCTGTATCGGAAGAGGTGGCAAGCCCTACTCCTTTTTGTAAAAGTTCACGTCTTAGAATAGGTATATTAGTAAGATTACCGTTGTGTGCTATACCTAAAGGGCCTAGTAGTGTTTCTATCAGTAAAGGTTGGGCATTACGTAGCTTAGATGAACCAGTTGTTGAGTAACGAGTATGGCCAATAGCTAGATGTCCCGGCAAAGTAGAAAGGTTTTCTTCGTTAAAAACCTGACTTACTAATCCCATAGCCTTATAGATATGAGCTAAGCGACCATCACTAGTAGCAATGCCAGCACTTTCTTGACCACGATGTTGCAAAGCATGAAGGCCAAAAAAAGTTAAGCGAGCAACTTCTTCATTAGTAGCGTAAATACCAAAAACACCACATTTATCCTGAGGTTTATTATTTTCCATTAGGACAGCTCGTTATGGTCTTTCATAATTTTTTGCGTTTGCAAGTTTTGAAAATTCTTTACCTTTTCATACTTACCCATAATTTTAGCAGCAAGGAGCGCTGCATTAATAGGCTCGAGCACTAAAGTAGGTGCAACACCACTAGGCATACGTATACTCGAGAAAATGTCCACCCCATTAAAACTATCACTATAGGGTGGGCATGCAATAACAGGAGCAACTACATTTGCGTCAACCATGCCTGAAAGAGCGTTACTACGACCTGCTACAGTAATATAAACTTTAGCGGAAGAAGTCCTTTCAATTTCACGAATAAGCTCTAAAAGATGGTCAACACTTTTATGAGCTGAAGCAATATAAGCCTTATAACTTAAATCAAAATTTGTAAGAGCACTAATGATTTTATTAACATGGGGCAAATCGGATTTTGAACCCATTAAAATGTGAACTTCTGGTATCATGAATTTTATCCCAAAATGAAATTAACAAGATTATCCAAACGACCTTAAAATTAAGACCATCAGATTACTAAAAATTCTTAAACTATGTATATGTAAAGTATACACTCCTAAAATGTTAGCATAATGACAAGGTTTCTACCTATATAAAATTGAAGTAAGCCTATAAATTATTTAATTTTATGAACTCTCCAACATTACTTTTGTATGTGAAATTCAAGCAGTTTCTAACAATGATATAATTTGGCATCAGCTATAATTCAAATAGGATGTTGCATATCATTCATGTGTGGTGACCTTGTCACATTAATTTGATTGCACACGTCCATCTCACATTTTCTAGTCATTATAGAGCTTATGCTCAATAAGGCTATAATTTTTTGTCTTAATTTTAAAGTGCTTAGCTCAAAAAAGACTCTACTATCAATAAAAAATTTGAAGAAACTTTTTATGATCAAGATTTTAAGTATTTATGATGCTGTAGCTGGAGGATTATTGTGATAAGACGCAGTTTGCAAATTATTTTAAACACTGCTCTTTGTTTAGTTTTGGTAATAGTATGGGCACAAGAGGCGCAAGAGGAACGCAGTCCTCAAGAACTAATACATCAGGGGCAACTATATTTTACTAGAGGTGATTGTGAGTTGGCTCAGTATATTTTTCAAGAAGCTCTTAAGCTCGAGCCTACAAACACCACTGCAATGCTTGGCAAAGGTAGAGCATTAGTTTGTCAAGGTGCTACTTCTCTAGGAATAGAAGAGTTTCAAAAAGTTATAGATGCAGATTCTACTAATATAGGGGCGTACGTTCAACTATCTATTGCTTATTTAAATCAATATACAAGTGATCCTATTTTCTATGCAGATAATTTGGATAAAGCTTTTGCCGTTGTGGGTCAAGCTGAATCTGTAGGGGCAGCTAATCCAAGAGTGCTTAACATGAAAGGAGTTGTCCTTTATCACAAAGAAGATTTTGAAGGATCTCGTCTAGCACTTGAAAATGCTATTAATCTTGTTGATTCAGCAGATTTACAACGCGTAGAATCTTCTCAAATACACATTAATCTAGGTCGTGCTTATCGTGCACTTGAAGAGGATCAATTAGCTTTAACTTCTTTCCGTCGTGGAGTAATGTTAAATCCTCTTAGTTTCGAAGCCCATAACTTAGTCGGAGAAATGTATTTCTTACAAGATAACTGTGAAGAAGCTCTTTATGAAATAACTCAAGGAGCAAACCTTAATAGAAGTTCTTTATCAGCACTTTCTAATCTTGCTATTGCCACTTTTGAGTGTGGTAATGAAGCAGGAGCAGAACCTTGGTTAAAAGAAGCTCTTGAGTTGGATGAAAGTATTTCATTTCCTACGCTTTATATTTATCTAGCAAGAGTTTACCTAGCTCAGGGGCGTTTAGATGATGCTGTACGTGAAGCACAGAAGGGAGCACTTTTGCTAGCTGATGATCCTGTAGGCTTTTTCTGGCTAGGGCAAGTTTATCAAATTAAAGGAGAGGTAAATGCAGCTAGGGATGCCTATACACAAGCTTTGGAGCTCGAGCCCAACTACACACTTGCTAGTGAAGCATTAAATGAGCTCCCTTAAAGTAATCCTCCAAATTTCATTTGCACTTACGCCCATTTGTTATTGTTCCTATCACTATAGTAAGTAAAATGGCAATCTGATAGTCATAAGTTTTTGTGAGAGATAAAGTGTCATATTCCAGTAGGGGAGGGTTTTACCCCCCTACAAGCCTCTTAGGGGTGGTTTTTTGTGTGAAAATGCCAGAAAATGCGTCCTAGAAGTAGGGTGCGCCGTGCGCACCATTTTGATAAAAGAGTCCTTTGTGAGTAAATGTTTGAGAAAAGCCTACCCTTATAAATCCCTACAAGCACATAGAAATTCACATCTTCTTTTTAATAGGTGCTTCTTACTCATAAGTACCTAACGCCATAATGGCGAAAACTTAAATTAAGACTCCTTAAATTACTTGATATTCTCTAAAGTTGTATTTTGGGTATAATTATAATTTTTGAGGAGTTGAAATATGCTTAAAAGATTTTTACTTACTATTTTAATTGTGTTTATAGGTAGTTCCTTGGCACAAGATGATCAAAAAGGCCTTTGGGTAACTGGTTCGGTTGGCTATCCGTTTAATTTTATGGTGGGGGTTGGTGCTAAAGAAGTTTTTGGTGATATATCTCTTCGTGCAGCAGTAGCAGCAACTGACGACGGTGCAATTAATTTGCTGCTAGATGCTTTAATAGATGCTTCTGATATAACTTTGACACCTGATTTCAATGTTTATGGTGGTTTAGGTGCACTTCTAAAGCTAACTGGTGATTCACAAAAAGATAATTCTTTGCATGCTAATTTAACATTAGGGATTGAACATCGTCTTAGAGAGCTTGGCCTAGAAAATATGGGATTGTACATGGAATTAGGCCCTTCTTTTCAATTAACACCTAGTTTTGAGACTGATTTTCATGGTAGGGCAGGTATAAACGTGCATTTTTAAAAACTAAGCTTATAGTCATAAGCTTTTGTGAAAGATAAAGTATCTCAGTAGGGGCAGGGTTCAAACTCATTCCTACAAGCACATAGAGATTCACATTTTCTTCGGTATGGGTAATTAGGGTTGCTTAAGGCCTTCATATAGCAACATAAAGTTAATAAGCTAGGGAAAAGATTTTTCTGGAGAACTATACTTTTGTTGCAGTCAAGCAATCTGATAGAATTTGTAACAAATGTTGTAGTAAGTTTATTTTGAACTAGGAGAAAAGATCGTGGATTTAACAACTGCTAAAGTATTAGTTACCGGAGGCAGCTCAGGTATTGGTTTAGAAACAGCCCGCTCGCTTAAAGATGCAGGAGCTCAAGTAGCTATTTGTGGCAGAAATCAGCAAAATTTGAATAAAGTTGCACGAGAACTAGGTGTGTTTGCTGTTCAAGCAGACGTTAGCAATGAAAACGATGTAACTAGAATGGTTAAGACAATTATTAATGAACTTGGTGGTTACAACGTACTCATTAATAATGCAGCTTATGGATATTTTGCTCCTTTAGTTGAGATAGATACTGAGCAGTTTAAACAAATGATGGCTACTAATCTCACAGGAGCCATGATGGTAGGGCGTGAAAGTGCTAAATATTTTATTTCACAAAATATAGGCAATATTGTCAATGTTGGTTCAACTGCCAGTCACAAAGGCTACGCTGGTGGAACAGCTTATGCAGCAAGTAAATTTGCACTTAAAGCTATGACTGAATGTTGGCGTGCAGAGTTAAGAAGAAGTAATATCCGTGTAATGCAAGTTAATCCTAGTGAAGTAGTGACTAATTTTAAAGATGTAGCAGGGTTTGGACCTAATACAGGAGTTGGGAAGCTGCAACCTGAGGATATTGCTTATGCTATTAGGAGTGTGCTCGAGTTAGAAGACAGAGGCTTTGTAACCGACCTAACTGTGTGGGCCACTAACCCTAAGGAATAAGCCTATGCAATACAAAATAGCTCCTTCAATTTTATCTGCTGACTTTGCTCACTTAGCAAAAGAAGCCAAGGCTTGCGAGGCTGCAAAAGCTGATTACATTCATATTGATGTAATGGACGGGCAGTTTGTTCCTAATATTACCATTGGTCCTTTAATTGTTGAGGCTTGCCGGCGTAGCGTAAGCTTACCTCTGGATGTTCATTTAATGATAGTTAAGCCCGAGCGCTATATTAAAGATTTTGTTCACGTTGGAGCAGATAATATTATAATTCATGCTGAAGCTACTCCTCACCTACACCGAGTATTAGAAGATATAAAAACTTTGGGCTGCAAGGCAGGTTTAGCAATTAATCCTTTAACACCACTTGATGTTTTTAAAGAAGCCTTGCCCATGCTTGATATAGCACTACTCATGACTGTAAACCCCGGTTTTGGAGGGCAAGAATTTATTGAACTAAGTTTAGATCGCATAGAACGCTTGCGTAGGTACATTGAGGAAACCAAACCAGATTGTGAACTAGAAGTAGATGGTGGCATTAACTTAAGAACTGGTAAATATGCTCTAAAAGCAGGGGCAAGTGTGCTTGTTGCTGGTAGTGCCATTTTCAATAGTCAAGATAACATTGCAGCAAACATCCAAGCTTTTCAAATGCTCTAAGTCATGTATGTGCTCCCTTAGCTTTGCTTTAGGGCAGGCTAGGATAGGTGAAGGGTAAGCCCTCAAAATTTACAGCGGGATTTTTAGTGATTTAAGGGCATAAAGGGTACTTGCTATTCCTATAGGGCGCTTGTTCATAAGGGCTAACCAAACAAAGTTGAATAAAGTCCCTAAGTTGTGTTATTTCTAATATTTAGAGAGGTTACTATTTTAGACAGAAAAATTTAAGAAAGGACATGAAGTATATGAAAAAGTCACTTACAATATTTCTGGTAGTTGCTTTAGTAGCTACGCTAGCATTAGCCTTTGCTCAACGTCGTTTCCTTACGATTGGCACAGGTGGAGTAACAGGAGTTTACTATCCTGTAGGTGGTTCAGTTGCTCGCATTGTGAATGGTGTGATGAACACTGGCTTGCGTTTAACTGTAGAATCCACAGGAGGCTCAGTTTTCAACATTAAAGCTATGAATGAAGGTCAGCTTGATTTTTCTGTAGCACAATCAGATGTTGTTTACCAAGCCTATAATGGTCAAAGTGCTTTTGAAGAAGGTAGTGTAGATAAACTTCGTACAGTTATGGGTTTACACCCAGAGCCTATGCACTTAGTTTGTAATATAGATTCAGAAGTAGAAAGCTTTAGAGATATAGCAGGTAAGAAAGTCAATATTGGTAACCCCGGTTCAGGTATGCGTAATACTGTTATGGCCATGTTGGAAGCTTTTGAGATGTCTTTAGATGACTTTGAGGCTGAGTCAGTAAAGGCTGCTGAGGCTCCTGATCTTTTGCGCGATGGACGTATTGATTGCTTCTTTTATACAGTAGGTATAGGTGGTGCAGCTGTTCAAGACGTTGCTACAACGACGGATGTTAACATTGTGACTCTTGATGATCCTGAACTAGAGGCCTTAGTAGAAGAATTTCCCTACTATGCCTTTGCTGTCATTCCCGGTGGTACTTACAATGGCGTGGATGAGGACATTACGGTTTTTGGAGTAAAAGCTCTATTTACCACTACTACTGATCTTGAAACGGATGCTGTCTTTAAAGTTGTAGAGGGGATTTTGAACAACCTTGAAGACTTTCAAAATATTCACCCTGCTTTATCTCGCTTAACTTGTGACGACTTTTTAAGTGGCCTTGGAGCCCCTTTACATGAAGGTGCTAGACAAGCCTATCTACAAGCTTCAGATTGTGATTTGGAAAAGATTGAAGTGTTAGAAGAAAGTGCTGAAGTAGCAACTGAAGCAGTAGCTGAAGAGGAAGCAGCAGCCGCAATAGCAGCCGCCGAAGCAGCAGCCGCAGAAGCTGCTGCTAAAGCAGCAGCCGCAGCAGAGGCAGCCGCAGAAGCAGAGGCAGCAGCAGAAGCAGCTAAAGCAGAGGCTGAGGCAGCAGCTGCAGAAGCAGAAGCAGCTAAAGCAGAGGCTGAAGCAGCAGCTGCTGCTGCTGAAGAAGGTGAGTAAGTAAGCCGTTACTCTAATTGTTAAATTGCTGAGTAATTTTAAAGCCTCCCTCGAGCTTAAGGGAGGCTTTTTTTTATATGCTATAATTCATCTCGTGCCTCAAAGAGATAACATCTATAAAATTGTTAAGCAAGCCATTATCAAAGATAACTGGGAAATTACCAACGATGCCTATATCATATCCTATGGGAATGTTTCTTGTTTGTTTGATTTGGGGAATCTACCCATCAGGATTTGTTTTGTGAGGCATGAGAAAAGAACTTTACTTGAGAGAAATTCCTTATTAAGGGGGTGTCCTACATTTCCTCTTTAATAAGGGAGGCTAAGAGGGATTTAACTAAGATGAGGATTCTTACTTATCAAAATTTATTTGTCAAGGTACTAAGGAAAGTACTTTATAAAAGTAAATTTAGGGGCAACTTATTTTTTTAAGAAAGGTATTTAAATGCAAAATAGGCTTGTCCCTTCACTTCTTTTCTTGCTAACATTATTTGCTTTTGCCCTACTACCCTTCGCAGCGGTCAAAGTATTTCCCCCTGTAGCAACAGATGATAGCATAACAACTACTTTAGATACTCCAGTAATTGTTGCCTTTTCAGCTATTTTAAAAAATGATACTGCTGGCAGTGCAGAACTTGATCTTGCTAGTTTAGTTATCGCTAGGAGTAGCAATGACTTGCAAGAAGCAAGTCACGGCCAACTTAAATTTAGTCGTAAAAATAGCGAAATAACCTATACTCCTGAAGAAAACTTTGTGGGAGAAGATAAATTTGAGTATCAAATCTGTGATGAATATGAGTTTTGTGCAATAGCAACAGTAAAAGTTAAAGTGACTGAAGGAAGCGGGGAGAGCCTTCTTGATAAGAATGGTCTTATAGCTCATATAGAGCTAGCAGGAGCTACCCAAAATTGTGAAGAGAATGAAGATCCTGCCGTAGAGCTAGCTGGCTGTGCTGCTTCTGAACAAAAGTTATTAGGCTATGTCTATGGACGTAACGTAATCTTTGGGGCAAATTTACCGAATAGTAATAGTTATCGCAACTGGTTACTGATTGCAGCTACTATAAGTCTAGCTCTAGGCTTCTTCATGAGTATAGCTCGCAAGTATATCTGTGCCTTGTTAGAGGGATTAGCAGCAAGTGGACTTTTGGTAGCTTTCTATTTTGCTTTAGATAAACAGTGGTTTCAAGAACCCAATGGTTGGCTTAACATTTCTTTAGGAGAAGGATTTTGGATTGTTGCTGTTTTAACAGTTATTAGTACGCTTTTTGCGCTTTTTGCTGCTATTAGTCTTCCATTTAGCAGTAGTCGCAACCCCATAGGAGTTAAAGATCAACCCCTACGAGCAACTAGTGATGATGGTACTACTGAAGCTATGCGTATGGTTGAAGAGGCTGAAACAGGTGGGCGTGAAACACAAGGCTATATGCGTCTAGTGGTTTTTTCCCTAGCTGTGGGGTGGTCAATATTCCAGCTCTCTATTGCTAGTTGGCTTATCTTACCAGCATCTGTTTATAGAGTTGTGCACCTTGCTTTTGCGATGGCTCTAGTCTTTATGGTTTTCCCCATAAGAAAAGGTTTGCGCTCTAATATATTACCTTGGTATGACTATCTTTTTGCTAGGCTAGCTACCGTTTGTACTCTTTACTTAGTTGTGAATCATGTTTCTATTCAAGAAACGCAACGGCTTGCTAGTCAGGTAGATATAGTAGTTGGCAGTGTTTTCTTAGTACTGCTACTAGAAGCAACAAGGCGCAGCCTTGGCCCCGCTTTAACAGTTATAGGTGTATTGTGCCTTATTTATGCTATGAGTGGTCCTCAAGGTGCTCTAAGCTTTATTCCATTACCTGATCTTATTGCGCATAAGGGGCAGTCCCTAGCTCGAGTAATTAACCAAATGTTTATGACATCCGAAGGGGTTTTTGGGGTAGCCTTAGGAGTTTCGGCACAATTTGTCTTCTTATTTGTGCTTTTTGGAGCCATGCTTGATAAAGCAGGTGCAGGTAAATACTTTATAGATGTAGCCAACTCCTTTTTAGGCGGTTTACGCGGTGGCCCTGCTAAAGCTTCAGTTGTAGCCTCTGGTATGACTGGAATGGTTTCGGGATCTTCATTAGCCAATGTAGTGACTACAGGTACTTTTACTATTCCTTTGATGAAACGTACTGGTTACCCCCCTCATAAAGCTGCTGCTACAGAGGTAGCGGTTTCAACTAATGGTCAGATTATGCCACCAGTAATGGGTGCAGCAGCTTTTTTAATAGCCGAATATGTTGGCATTAAGTACTTTGATGTAGTAAGAGCAGCAATAGTGCCAGCAATGATTGCATACATTGCCCTTTTTTATATAGTTCACCTAGAAGCATTGAAGCTAGGCCTTAAGGGTATTGCTAGAAAAGATTTACCACCAAGGTTTAAAACTTTTGTTAGTGGCATTCACTATATTGCTCCTCTAGCAGTACTTATATATTTTTTGGTAGTGGTGCGCGTATCCCCGGGCTTTGCTGTTATGTATGCCATTGTCATGCTTATTATGGTGATGTTTTTACAAGAACCCATTAAAAGTATTGAAAGGGGTGAGGAGATTGATTCTGGCATTAGTAAAGGCTTAAACAACATTGTCGAAGGTTTAGAATCAGGTGCTCGCAATATGATAGGTATTGCTGTGGCTGTAGCTACCGCTGGCATTGTAGTAGGTACAGTTAACTTTACGGGTTTAGGCTTGCGCTTAACAGAAATAATTGAAAGACTAAGCGCTAGCATGACTAAGGGTATTATGTTTCTGGCAGCACCAATCATAAGCACTCTGAATGGCCTAGGTGAAACAATACAACCAACCATAGATTCACTTGGTGCTAGGGGGCTTGAGTTCTTGGCAAACCCTATTTCAAGCTTCTTTAGCACAAACCCTGAAGCTTTTAGCAATTTGACACAATTTAGTATTGTACTGCTACTAACTGCTATTGCTAGCCTAATATTAGGCTTAGGTTTGCCTACAACAGCCAATTACATTGTTATGGCTACCTTGACAGCGCCTATTATTGTTGGTATTGGCAGTGGGTTCGGTTATGAAATACCTTTAATTGCTGCGCATATGTTTGTGTTTTTCTTTGGCATTTTAGCTGATGATACGCCTCCGGTGGGTCTAGCAGCTTATGCGGCAGCAGCTATAGCCCGCACTGACCCAATAAAAACTGGTATTCAAGGGTTCTTATATGACATCCGAACAGCTATTTTACCCTTTATGTTCATCTTTAACACCAAGCTCCTGCTTATAGGCGTAAATTCATGGGCAGAAGGTATACATGTGTTTATAAGTGCACTTATTGGGATGTTTGCTTTCTCAGCAGCAACGCAAGGGTTTGCCTTGAAGCGCTTAAGTTGGTTCCAGCGCGTTCTTTTACTAATAACTGCCTTTATGCTTATTCAACCAAGTTGGAGTAGTGACATCATAGGCCTTGCGGTAATGATAGCTATTTATACTTGGCAGTGGTTACGTTCACAGGGTGATAGTAATGGTGCTCCTAGTGCGCCAACTGCTACGGTCAGTGCTTAAGAAGATACATTCATGAAAAAATACCTGTAGCAGCCATTGGCATATAAATGATGTTTTGCTTAATCTTATGCTATCTGATACAAGCATTTTGGGTTTTTCTAGTTGCTAGCATGAAGGTTATACTAGAAAATTCATTTTTGTTGAGGCAAATCTTTATCAGGGCAGGCCTGTGTGTTTGCCCTTCTGACTGATTAAAACTATTCTAAATTTAACGGTAATTTGATTGTAAAGCGTGCCCCACCATCTTCATTAGAGGTAACATCTATAGCACCTTTCTGAAGGTCAATAAGCCGTTTAACATACCAAAGCCCTATGCCCCTACCTCCTTTTTTACGCTCTGTTTTTATCTCACCCTTAAAAAGAAGAGGCCTAACATCTTCAGGAATGCCGGGTCCTTTATCTGAAACTTGTAAGCAAGCTATTTGGTTACCAACCTTTAAAGTGAGTTTTATATCTTCATTGTTGTTTACAACTCTACGAGAGTTATATAAAAGATTGTGTAAAACTCTACGAATGAAAAACTCACTTCCTTTGACAAAAGCTGAATCTGCTGCTAAGTCAAGTTCCACACCCGGGTAAATCTTTGCTACAGTTAGGCATATTTCTTTCAAGTCAAAAACTTCAGGGTTATCAATAATTAAATCACTAAGCCCTAAATAGTTGGCTAAAGCACTCAAAATAAAGCTGGTTTCTTCTAGGCAGCTCTGTAGGGTAGCAACGTCTTCACTAAGCAAGGGTGAGCCATCTGAAGCTAATTGTAATGTTCCTACTGCTAAAGCATTAGGCTGAGTTAATTCGTGATGGAACCACTTGTAGCGTTCCCTTTCCCCTTGATATTGTTCTTCTATAGATTCTTGATAGTCTTTAATGGTAATAAGCGCTTGGCGTAAACTTAAACTAAGTTGGCGAATTTCAAAAGGGCCTTTGACATTTAAAAGACTTGGTTCAGGAGTTTTAGGGTCAATAGCTTGTGCACGTCTTATTAATTTATGTAAAGGATTAGCAGTGTACCATAAGGTTAACCAAGACAATAAAAGACTAAAGGTAATAAAAGGCATCAGTGATAGAGTTATTTGGCGTAATGGCACTGGGTAGGTTACACGGATAGTACCTTGTTCTTTATCACCTATAGTAATTGGCACAGACTTTAGCCAGCGAGCTTCTAAAAAATCATACCACTCTATATGAACCCTCTTAGCAAAGGGAATAGGTTCTATGTTAGCCAAGGGTTGCCCGTTTGGGAAAAAATATCCTGCTTTGGCCCTTTTATGCTGAGATTCCACATAGCTTAACTCTTTACTAAAACTTTCAAAGAACGTAGAGAAGGTATCATACTTTACCCCAAAACTTTCTGTAGCTTTGTTTATTTCTCTGTAAGAAGTTGTAAAGATAGTTAGATAGGATATTCCAAGCGACAATATAGAAATGCTAAAAACTATAAAAACAGTATAAATACTGTCTATACGCAATCGCATTAGCTTTAAGCTTCTTTGCTAGTGAGTTTGTAACCTAACCCACGAACTGTTTCAATATTAACTAAATTGAGCTTTTTTCTTAAAGCAGAAATGTAAGTTTCAACAATACTTAAAGGAGGTGTAACATCAGGATTAGGGTTAGGATAAATGGCTAAATGAAGATCTTCTTTAGAAACAACTTGTTGACATTTTTTAATTAGAGCTATAAGTACTTTTACTTCCATAGGGGACATATCAATAAGTTGACCATTTTCTACAACTCTGTGATTGTAAAGATAAACGGTTAACTGCCCACAATTTAAAGCACTTGTTGCTTGTGAACGCTTCAAG
>CBDCWW010000012.1:0-183964 GCA_965223585.1 Trueperaceae bacterium | reverse complement strand
TTGAAGCTCCAACATTTGGGGATAGTTATTTTCTAGCAGGTATGCAGAGTTACAGAGGAACAGATACAGCAGGACTACGCTACAGAAAATTAACAGATAGTAGTGTACAAGTAAGAGTAGAAGAAGAGCAGTCAGCAGATAGAGAAACTAGCCATCCTAATGAGTCTGTAGGATACCTGTTACTAAGGCAAGCAGATTTTGATAAAGATAAAATCACTGCTTCTGATGGGGCGGCTGATGACAAGCTTGGTGAATCTGTAGCTATAGATGGGAGTACTATGGTGGTTGGGGCTCCTGAAGATGATGAAAGAGGCAGTAATGCAGGTGCAGCCTACATATATGAGCGAAATGTTATAGGCAAATGGGTAATGGTTAAGAAAATAACAGGCTTTGATGGGGTAGCTGGTGACCAATTTGGTACTTCTGTAGCTATATCAGGAGATATTGTGGTGGTTGGGGCTTACCAACATACTATTAATGGCATCAAATCAGGTGCAGCCTATATATTTGAGCGTAACAAAGATGGTGGCAACGACTGGGAGGGGGCCGAGAAGCTAGCAGCCTCGGATAGAGCTGCTAATGACTTATTTGGTACTTCTGTAGCCATATCAGGAAATACCGTGTTGATAGGGGCTGTTGGAGACGATGACAATGGGAATTCTTCAGGTTCAGCTTATGTATTTGAACCTAATAATAATATTGGTAGATTCAAATGGGGTGAGGTCAAGAAAATACTAGCCTCTGATGGAGAAGCTGGTGAAAGCTTTGGTTACTCTGTAGCTATATCAGAAAATACTATAGTAGTAGGAGCTTACTTAGATGATGACAACGGCCTTTCTTCAGGTTCAGCCTATATATTTGACCGTAATAAAGATGGTAATGATAAGTGGGGGCAGGTCAAGAAAATCCTAGCCTCTGATGGAACACCTATTGACTACTTTGGTTACTCTGTAGATATATCGGGAAATACTGTAGTAGCAGGGGCTTTCTTAGATAACCCAAGAGGCACCTCTTCAGGCTCAGCCTACATATTTGAGCGCAATAATGGTGGTAACAACGATTGGGGGCAGACTAAGAAAATATTAGCTTCTGATGGTGCAGCTGATAACAAGTTTGGCATCTCTGTAGGTGTATCAGGAGATACTATTGTGGTAGGGGCTCATGAAGTTAGTAGCTCATATATATTTGAGCGCAATATGGGCAGCAACAACAATTGGGGGCAAGTTAAGAAAATACTACCTTCCGATGGAGTAACCAATAATCTGTTTGGTTGGTCTGTAGCTATATCAGAAGGCATTGTAGTAGTAGGGGCTCAAAGAGATGGTGATAGTTCAGGTGCAGCGTATGTATTTGAGTAGAAATTAGTTTGTATCTAAAGTATACTCTATAATACTTAGCCTCTTTGCAATATAGCAAGGGGGTTTTTGTTTTGCCTGTTTGCTCTGAAGTTCAACCAACATGGTAGGAAAAAGTATAGCTGTTGCATATTTTAACGGAAATCGACCCCCTGCGCTAATTGAAATCGACTACCCGCGCTAAAGTTATTCGACTACCCGCGCTAATCGAAATCGACTACTTGCGCTAAAGTTATTCGACATAGTGCGCTAATCGAAATCGACCCCCTGCGCTAATCGAAATCGACATACCCAAATTAAGTAATAAAACAGCCACAGCAAAGCGATACAAGAATCTACGATGGCATGTTTAACCCAAGGAGGTTAAGTATGCCAAGAAAGAGGATTTCCATGAGGAAAATCCGTGAAGTATTGCGGCTAAAGTGGAACTTAGGTTTAAGTGACTACCAAATAGCCAAAAGCTGCCAGATTAGTAGAAGTACAATCAATGGCTATATAGGAAGAGCAAAGGTAGCAGGACTTTCATGGCCTTTACCTAAAGATTTAGATGATGAGCAACTGGATAAAATGCTCTACCCACCTGTTGTTGATGAAGATAACAAAAAGGGTATACCTGATTGGAATAAGGTTCATCAAGAGCTTAAACGTAAAGGTGTAACCCTCAATCTTCTGTGGCAAGAATACAAACTTGAGAACCCTGATAGTTACAGCTACAGCAGCTACACTTTGAAATATAGACAATGGTGCAACAAAAAGAACGTAAGCATGCGTCAACACCATAAAGCTGGAGAAAAGCTGTTCGTAGATTATGCTGGAATGACCATAGGAATAACTGATAGATCAACAGGAGAAATCAAGCAAGCACAGGTGTTTGTAGCAACATTGGGTGCAAGCAACTACACCTATACAGAAGCAACATGGAGTCAAAAAACTAAGGATTGGCTAGGTTCACACCGTAGAGCACTGGAGTTCTTAGGAGGAGTACCAGAGATAATAGTTCCAGATAACTTAAAATCAGGAGTAAAAAGTGCAAACTACTATGAACCAGAACTAAATGTATCCTATGCTGATTTTGCTGAGCACTATGGTGTTGCTATTATCCCAGCAAGAGTAAGGAAACCCAAGGACAAATCAAAAGTTGAAGTAGGGGTACAGATTGTAGAGCAAAGTATCCTAGCTCCCTTGCGCAACCGAACGTTCTTTAGCTTAAGGGAGGCAAATAAAGCAATCAAGGAACTTTTGGAAAAACTGAACAGCAAACCTTTTCAAAAGTTAGCAGGTAGTAGGAAAAGTGTTTTTGAGGAAATAGAAAAAGACACCTTACATCCCTTACCAGCAGAGCCTTATGAATTGGCAGCATGGAAGAAGGCCAAGGTAAACATTGATTACCACGTAGAAGTTGAGGGTCATTATTACAGTGTCCCTCACAATTATGTGAGACAAAAAGTGGACATTCGCGTCACTGAAGATACTTTAGAGGTTTTCTTCAAGTCTCAACGTATTGCCTCACATCAACTTGTACCTCAAACGCCAAGGCATAAAGGTAGACATACAACTATTAAAGAACATATGCCTAAGCCCCATCAAAAGCAAGGTGAGTGGTCACCTGAAAGATTGATTAGCTGGGCCCAGAAAACTGGTGAGCATACAGCTAAGTTTGTAGAGCACATTTTAAGTAGTAGAGCTCATGTTGAACAAGGATATCGTTCCTGTTTAGGTATCGTGCGATTAGGCAAAACCTACAGTGACCAACGTTTAGAGGCCGCATGTAGGCGGGCTTGTTTTCTGAGATCCTATAGCTACAAATCTATAGAATCAATACTGAAAAAGAATCTTGATAAAGAACCTTTGCCAGATGAAGCAAACAAGGACAATAAATCATCAGCAACTAGGTCACACCATCGAAACGTTCGAGGGGCAAGCTACTATCAACAAGACCAATACAACAACGAGGAGGTTAGTCATGCTAATTAATCCCACACTAGACAAACTCCGCAGTATGAAGCTTGATGGTATGGCTCTGGCTTTACAAGAGCAACTAGAACTTAAGAATGCCAAAGAGTTAGGTTTTGAAGAGCGTTTAGCTTTATTAGTCGATAGAGAAGTGCTCAATCGAGACAACAAGCGATTTGATCGGCATCTTAAGAACGCTAAGCTCAGGCAAGAAGCTACTCTTGAAAACATTGATTACAAGCATCCAAGGAATTTGGATGCTTCACTTATGCGTGATTTAGCTACTTGTGAATGGATAAAAGAATACAATAATTTGATTGTTACTGGCCCTACTGGGGTTGGTAAAACTTATATTGCTTCTGCACTTGCTCACCAAGCTTGTAGAAATAACCTTAATGCTCACTATGCTCAATCATCTCGTTTGTTGCAGGAATTGCTCATCACTAAAGGTGATGGTCGTTACCTTAAGACTCTTGCTAAGCTTGTCAAGGTTAATTTGCTTATTCTTGATGATTGGGGATTAGATACTCCTAATGCTGAGCAAAGGCGTATTCTTCTTGAGTTGCTTGATGATCGTTATGAAAGAGGTTCTACTCTTATTGCTAGTCAGTTACCTGTTGATCTTTGGTATGACAACCTTGCTGATCCTACTCTAGCTGATGCTATTTTAGATCGTGTCATCCACAATTCTTATCGTGTTGAACTAAGTGGTGAAAGCCTTCGGAAAACCAAAAATAACTTGACTTCTCAGTCATCTTCTAAGTCATAATTATTCTACTTGCGTCGCTTCGCTTCGACGTGTTTGTTTGACTTATTTTGGACTGTCGCTTTCGATTAGCAGAGGTAGCCGTTTTCAATTAGCGCAGATAGCCGATTTGGATTAGCGCAGCTAGTCGCTTTTAGTTAGTTTGAGTAGTCGAATTCATTAGCATACGCAGCTGTCAAGGTTATATTCCTTTTTAGAAGAGTATTAGGAGCAATTTGTGCTCAGAAGGGTTCAAAAACTTGAACCCTTAATTGCATTCGAGGGTAAACCCCTACCAGTCTGTAGAGTTTGCAGCAGGAGGATTTTTTTGTTGAGTGCTATGTTGTCTGAATTGTGATTAAGCTGATTTTTGTGATTTCTTTGATTTTTAAGTCTTTAGATTCGTCTCTGGGATTATCAAATCATAGCCAATCATTATCATTGGTGGAAACCACTACCTCTGGTAGTGGTCTAGTAAAAAGTTCTACTAGTTAAGCAATGATGTATTTCCCTAGAAGGTTAAAGAAAGGGAAATACATGCCCAAGAATAGCAGATACAAAAAGTTGTCACACTCAATTTACAGTTGTGAGTATCACGTAGTTTTTTGTCCAAAGTATCGTTTTAGAGTGCTGAAGGATGGAGTAGAGGAATCCTTGAAGCAGATAATATACAAGTTGTGTAGAGAAAAAGATAGAGTAGAGGTGTTAGAACTGAACATAAGAAAGGATCATGTACACATGTTGGTATCAATCCCACCAAAATATTCCGTGTCAGGGATAATGGGCTTTATCAAGGGAAAGTCAGCAATAAACATGCTAAAGATGTATGGAAGGAAGTTAAGAGGATATCCGCAAAAGAGCTTATGGAGTAGAGGATATTGTGTAAGCACAGTAGGGTTAGATGAACAAAAGATAAGGAAGTATATACGTTGGCAAGAGCAGAAGGAAAGAGCATTAGAGGCACAACAGAGGAGCCTATTTGAGTAGTATCGGGCACTAGCGTCCGATACCCCTTCTAGGGGTTAACAAAACAAGCCACCACCTCTGGTGGTGGTTTTATGACTATAATCGCACAAGCCAAGGTCCAAATACTTTGCTATTTTTAATTCTCTTAACTGTGCTGCCTAAGTGGTTTTCAGTAAATTTTACCGATTTTTTTACGATTTGTATACGATACTTTACCACTACAATTTTTAAGCTAAACAACATAAGAAATAGCACCAGCTATTTCAAACCATAGTTCCAAAAGGAACTAGAAAACTAAGGAGATTTAAAATGTTAAAGTATTTTTCCATATTAATAGTTTTAGTAGTGTTGTTTGGTTGTCAGAATGTTAGTAATCCTAACCAAGAAGTTCCAGATGTTCAACCAGATCTAAAAGAAGTCATTACTGATAAAACTCCCTTTATAGATGTACCTCCAGATGTAACACCAGCTGCTAATGAAGTAGTAATTCTGCAACGTAGTACTGTGAGTGATGAAAGTCAAGTTTCAACTAGTGCAGGTATAGAAACTAACAAGATTATTGGTGAAGTAGGCAAGCTACTTGTCAGACAAGGTAAATCTAATAGGTGGCACAAAATAAGTTTTCTAAACGAATTTAGAAACCCAGTAGTAATAATGCAACCTTTGTCTTATAATTTTGGTGATCCAGCAGTAATAAGAATTAAGAATGTTACAACTCTAGATTTTGAATTTCAAATAGATGAGTGGAATTATCTCGATGGTGCTCATGGCGAAGAAAGTGTTACTTATTTAGTAATGGAATCAGGACTTTGGACAAATGGTCTAGTGTACGAAGTTGGTAAGGTAAGAGCAGACCACAACTTTAAGAAAGTAAATCTAAATTATCCATTTCCAACAGGAGCAGTGATATTAACCCAAGCACAGAGTAGAAATGATGCAGCTGCAGTAACCACAAGGCAGCAGTTAGCAACAGGAGGATTTAGAGTAAAGGTACAAGAAGAAGAGAAAGCAGATGGTACTCATCCTGTAGAAGACATTGGTTATATAGTTATTCTACCTGGCGAGGGGTTATTTGGTAAGTTCCAAGCCTTAAGTGCCAAGACAGGAAACATAGTGAGCCACAATTTTAGAACCATAAACTATAGTTTTACAGCAGAGACATTTGGGGATAGTTACTTTCTAGCGGGAATACAGAGTTATGCAGGAGCAGATACAGCAAGCTTGCGCTACAAACGTCTAACTAATGGTAGTGTACAAGTAAGAGTAGAGGAGGAGAAGTCAGCAGACACAGAAACTAATCATCCTAATGAGTCTGTGGGATACCTATTACTAAGACAGGTAGATTTTGATTTTGATGAAGATAAGATCACTGCTTCTGATGGGGAAGCCGGTGACCAATTTGGTCACTCTGTAGCTATAGATGGAAATACTATGGTGGTAGGCTCTCCCTATGATGATGATAAAGGCACTGATGCAGGTGCAGCCTACATATACGAGCGAGGTGCTAAGGGTAAGTGGGTAAAGGTCAAGAAAATAACAGGCTTTGATGAGAGTGCTGGTGACTTATTTGGCTGGTCTGTAGCCATATCAGGAAACACAGTGGTGGTTGGGGCTCCCAATCATTTTTTTAGTGGTATCAAATCAGGTACAGCCTATATATTTGATCGCAATAATGGTGGCACTAACAATTGGGGAAAGGTCCAGAATCTAATAGTTGTTGATAGAGCTGATGAGGACCAATTTGGTCTCTCTGTAGCCATATCAGGAGATACTGTGGTGGTTGGGGTTCCTCAAGGCGCTACTTCAGGCTTAGCCTATATATTTGAGCCTAATGATAGTGGTAGTAGATTCAAATGGGAGCAGGTCAAGAAGTTACTAGCTTCTGATAGGAGAATTGGTGACTTCTTTGGTGTTTCTGTAGCCATATCAGGAGATACTGTAGTGGTAGGTGCTCATAAAAATAATGGTTTCTTAGGTGCAGCCTATATATTTGATCGAAATAATGGTGGCACTAACAAGTGGGAAGAGGTTGAGAAAATAATAGCCTCTGATGGGGAAGCTGGTGATTTATTTGGCAGCTCAGTAGCTATATCAGGAAATACAGTGGTGGTCGGAGCCTCCTCTCGTTGGAATAATGATATTAGTGTGGGTTCAGCCTATATATATGAACGCAACCACGGTGGCAGCAATAAGTGGGGGCAGATCAAGGAAACATTACCCTCTGATAAAGTAGAGCTTTACAATTTTAGTCACTTTGGTAACTCTGTAGCCATATCAGGAGATACTATTGTGGTTGGGAATGCATTCCTTGATGTTGATGGCATTAGTTCAGGTCTAACCTACGTATATCAGCGTAATAATGGCGGCACTAACCAATGGGGGCAATTCAAGAAAATACTACCCTCTGATAGCGCCACCTTTGGTAATTCTGTAGCTATATCAGAACATATGGTGTTAGTAGGAGCTGCCTTTGATGATGATAATGGCAGAAATTCAGGTTCTGTGTATGTACTTGAGTAAATTGTTTTACGACTAAAGCATCCTCTACAACATTTACTCCCTCTGTGGTATAGCAGGGGGATTTTTATTTTGAGCACTTATTGTCTGAACTGTAATTAAGCTGATTTTTGTGACTGCTTTAACTTTTCTCCGTCCTAGATTCAGGAAAAACCTGTCATCAAATCTAATTTGTATGGGCCTGCCCTAGAATGCAATGAAGGGTTGCCGGGTAAGGAAGTGATGTTGCCATCACTCCCTTCCCTAAGAACTGTACGTGAAACTTTCGCTTCATACAGCTCAAGCCTCTTGAAAGCCCCTACTTAGTTGAGTAGAAACCGGCTTTACAACAATTAAACCTTGACTATGCACTTGCATATGACAATTGGGATGTAACATAACTAAATTAGAAACAAAGTCACTCCCACCTTTCGCTTTTTCTGAGATATGGTGGACATGCCAACCATTTTCTTTAGAAATAATTTGATTACATACCAAACATTTGCCCTCTTGGCTATGCCAGAGGTTTTGTAGGTTCTTACGACCTTGTACAGTCTGGGTCATGGTTCTTTTAAGGTGAGCCTCAAAGTAAGTTTCCCAAGCAGGGTCATAAGGATTTACTTCAGCTTTTATTTTGATATGCCTTCTGATAGGTGTTTTGCTTGCCTGATAAAGACGTATTAGCCTTTGTTCTCCTTCTTTAGTTGTGTTTTCAATATAGGTGGCAAATACCCAATTTTCTTTCCCTATGCTGTGAAAGTATTTCTCCTTCACCCATTGGGCTGATTTATTGGGATGCCTCCTTGTTGACCAACGCCATAGCATTTTCCAAATTACACTGTCTATAGATGCAAAGCTCTCTTTTGAGCATACGTGTCGATGATAGTTAGCCCATCCCCTTATTCTTGGGTTTAGGCTCTTTATCAAGTCTACTTGTTTGCTCTGTCTATGCTGTCTTATTAATCTCCGTATTTTCTCAAGGAAACTTCTTATATTTGCCTGTGAGGGTTTTATAATCAATTTGCCTTGATATTTACGTAGATTCTGACCTAGAAAGTTAAACCCTTCACTGATGTGTGTTATTTTGGTCTTCGACTGTGATATTCTCAAGCCTCTTTCCTTTAGAAATTCTTCTATTAGAGGTTTTACCTCCTGTTCAAGTATTTCTTTGGAACAACCTGTTACAACAAAGTCATCAGCGTATCTGACCATATTTACTTTTGGACTGGTGTATTTGCTTCTAACTTCTTTTCTCTTGAAGTTTTCTTTCAGCTTTTCCTCCAGTCCATCTAATGTCATATTGGTCAATATCGGTGATATAGGAGAACCTTGTGGTACTCCCTCACTTGTTGGGTGAAAGCTCTTCTTATCTATAAATCCAGCTTTTAACCACTTCCTTAGTATGGTTTTATCCATTGGTATGTGGTCTTCAAGCCATATATGCGATATCTCTTCGAAGCAGCTTTTTATGTCGCCTTCTAGCACCCATTGGGCTGAGTCTTGTCGACTAAGTTGCTTAAAGCAGTGTTCTATGGCGTCGGCAGTACTCCTTTCTGACTGAAATCCATATGAACTCTTATCCGCTTTTGTCTCTGCTATGGGCTCTAATCCCAATCGGTGTAGGCTTTTCATTGCTCTGTCCACCATACTTGGTATTCCTAAAGGACGACGTTTACCTTCTGCCTTGGGTATATATACCCGTCTTGCTGGCTTAGGTTTGTAGCCTCTTCGCTTTAACCTCGCTATTGCTTTGTATTTGGCTTGTGGTGTTGACCATTTTTCTCCATCAACACCTGCAGTACTCTTGCCTCGATTCTCTGTTACTCGTCTTATTGCTAATACTTTGCCATAAAATGAGTGGGTTAGTAGCCATTGCAAGGCTCTCGCTTTGTTCCAGCGTCCTTCCCGTATTGCCTTAGCAATGCGTGCTTGCAACCTCTTTACTGCTTTGTAACACTTTCTCCAGTTTATACTGTGCCAGTGCTCCATGCAGCAGGATGGTGCACATATTGTATTCACAACATTCATTTGCTTTCCTTCCTACAAAGGTTCGTCAAACTCTCTCGCCATAAGAAGCCTAGTGGAAGTCTGCTCTCTTTCGAGTTGGGTATTTCTGGTGGGGATTACCAGCCCTATCCTATCCATTACAAACAGGCTTTCGCTTTCTCCACTTTCCTATACCCACAGTCCTATCGGTTTACCTTGCGGTTCACTTTCCCAGAAGGAGAACTATGGGCTTATCGTGTTCCGTTTAAATCACTCGGCAACTTAGACCCTGTCTATCCACCGATGGTGCTTCGTCCGTGTCGTCTCCATTTTGATAGATACGAACCTGACCACTTACCTTTTGGTCCAAGCCTCTCAGCATCTTTGGCTTGTTGCTCATGACGATGGTTACAACAGTTCACATATGTTGGTCTTATTGCCAAGCCGACGTCACTAGACCACATGATGCTTGCAGTCAACACCTTTCCCTCACAGTTCAGGTGCGGCATGATGCACGGACGCTTGTCTCAACAGCTTCATACCCAAGGATTGCTCCTTACGCATGTGTTGATAGGCTACAATCAACGGAATGATTGGTTTTATCTTCACCTCCTTAGTGAAATGAGTAAAACTATGACTTAAACAGCTTTCACGTCACAACAAAATTTTGAACCCTTCCACTATTAGACCCATCATTGTAATTACACGAATCAAGGTTCAAACATTTTGCTAGCTGTAGTTATCTGAACTGTGATTGAGCTAATCTTTATGGCTTCTTTGATTTCTCCAAACCTTTATGTTTGCCTCTGGCACTATCAAATCATAGTCCATTGTTGTAATCACACAAATCAAAGTTCAGATACTTGCTATTTCAATTCTCTTAAATGTATTGCTTCAGTGATTTTCGGTAAATTTTACCGATTTTTTTACGATTTGAAAACGATACTTTACCGCTACAATTTTTAAGCTAAACAACATAAGAGATAGCACTAGCTATTTCGAATTATGGTTCCAGCAGGAACTATAAATCTAAGGAGATTTAAAATGTTAAAGTATTTTTCTATAGTAATAGTTTTAGTAGTGTTGTTTGGTTGTCAGAATGTTGGTAGCCCTAACCAAGAAGTTCCAGATGCTCAACCAGATCCAGAAGAAGTCATTACTGATACCGTTCCTTTTACAGATGTACCACCAGATATAGCACCAGATGCTAGTGAAGTGGTAATTCTGCAACGTAGCGCTATGAGCAATGAAAGTCAAATGTCAACTAGTGCAGCGATAGAGAGTAATGACATTATTGGTGAAGTAGGTAAAGTATTTGTCAGACAAGGTAGATCAAACCAATGGCATAAAATAACTTTTCTAAATAAATTTAGAAATCCAGTAGTAATAATGCAACCTTTATCGTACAATAGTGGTGACCCGGCAGTAATAAGAATAAAGAATGTAACAAGTCAAGACTTTGAATTTCAAGTAGATGAGTGGGATTATCTAGATGGTGTTCATGGTAAAGAAGTAGTTACATATTTAGTAATGGAATCAGGGTTGTGGACAAATGGTCTAGTGTACGAAGTAGGCAAGGTAAGAGCAGACCACAACTTTAAGAAAGTAACGCTAAATTATCCTTTCCCAAGTGGAGCAGTGATATTAACACAAGTACAGAGTAGAAATGATTCTGCTGCGGTAACAACAAGGCAACAAGTAGCAACAGGAGGATTTAGAGTAAAGGTACAAGAAGAAGAGAAAGCAGATGGTACCCATCCTGTAGAAGATATTGGTTATATAGTTATTTTACCCGGAGAAGGGCCATTTGGTAAATTTCAGGCTTTAAGTGCCAAGACAGGAAACATAGTAAGCCACAACTTTAGAACAATAAACTATAGTTTTATGATAGATACATTTGGAGATAGTTACTTTCTAGCGGGAATACAGACTTATGCAGGAACAGATACAGCAAGCTTGCGCTACAGAAAATTAACCGATAGTAGTGTACAAGTAAGAGTAGAGGAAGAGCAGTCAGCAGACGCAGAAACTAGTCATCCTAATGAGTCTATAGGGTACTTGTTACTAAGACAAGCAGATTTTGATGAAGATAAGATCATTGCTTTTGATGGGGAATTTGGTGACAACTTTGGTCACTCTGTAGCTATAGATGGAGATACTATGGTTGTAGGAGCTCGTTTGGATGATGATAAAGGCACTAATGCAGGTGCAGTCTACATATATGAGCGAGATGCTAAGGGTAAGTGGGTAAGGGTACAGAAAATAGTAGCCTTTGATGGAAAAGACTTTGACCTGTTTGGTAGTTCAGTAGCCATATCAGGAGATACTGTAGTGGTCGGGGCAGTTCAAGATGATGACAATGGCAATAATTCAGGTTCAGTTCACATCTTTGGGCGCAATAAAGATGGTATCAACAAATGGGGAAAGATCAAGGAAATAATACCTTCTGATGGAACAGCTGAGGACCGATTTGGTCGCTCTGTAGGTATATCAGGAGATGCTGTAGTAGTGGGGGCATCAGATGATGACAATGGCAATAATTCAGGAGCAGCCTATGTATTTGAGCGCAATAAGGATGGTAATGACAATTGGGGTGAAGTCGGGAAACTACTAGCTTCTGATGGGGCAGCTGAGGACTCATTTGGTTTCTCTGTGGCTATATCAGGAAATATAGTGCTGGTAGGATCTAAAGGAGATGACGATAATGGCAGTGGTTCAGGTGCAGCCTATATATTTGAGCGCAATAATGGTGGTACTAACAAATGGGAGGAGGTTAAGAAGATCCTAGCCCTTGATGGGGTTGCTAAGGACTCCTTTGGCGAATCTGTAGCTATATCAGGAAATACTTTAGTGGTAGGGGCTTACGGAGATGACAATAATGGCACTAGTATGGGTGCAGCCTATATATTTGAGCGTAATAATGGTGGCAGTAACGAGTGGGGACAAGTTAAGAGAGTAGTAGCCTCTGATGGGTTAGATTATGATGACTTTGGTAAGTCTGTAGCTATATCAGGAGACATTGTGTTGGTAGGGAATAGACCAAGTGAGTCTGATGAGGCCAATACAGAATCAGTCTACGTGTATCAGCGTAATAAAGGTGGTACTAACCAATGGGGGCAAGTCAAGAGACTATTACCCTCTGATGAGGGAACTGGTTATGATAAAAGATTTGGTAACTCTGTGGCCGTATCAGGAAATACTGTAGTAGTAGGTGCCTATAATGATGATGATAAAGTCTTTAATTCAGGTTCAGCCTATGTATTTGAGTAAATTGCTTTACTATTAACACGTAGGCTATAATATTTGATCCCTCTGCAATGTAGTAGAGGGATTTTTTATTTTGAGTACTTATTGTCTGACTTGTGATTAAGTTGATTGCTTTGATTTTCTCTTTAAGCCTTAGATTTGCTTCTGACACTATTAAATCATGGTTGGTCATCATCACACAAATTACAGATCGGATATTTTGCTTACCTTGGTTATTTGAACTGTGCCTCAGCCGATTTTTATGATTTCTTTGCCTCGAGCTATCTAAATTTGGGGTGCTCGAGCCACCCTATCAAATCCTCAATAGCATTAAAATCTAATAGAGCCTTACCCAAAGCATCTAATTGCTCATCACTGTTTAGAAGTGCATTAGGGGATTTTGTGCTTGGAAGGGTTCAAGTTTTTGAACCCCTACCAGTCCGTAGAATTTGCAGTAGGGGGATTTTTATAAAGTTCAGATATCTTACTATTCTTAATTCTCTTGAATGTATTGCCTAAGTGGTTTTCGGCAAATTTTACCGATTTTTTTACGATTTGTATACGATACTTTACCGATACTATTTTTAAGATAAACAACATAAGAAATAGCACCAACTATTTCGAATTATGGTTCCAACAGGAACTAGAAATCTAAGGAGATTTAAAATGTTAAAGTATATATTCGTATTAGTAGTTTCAGTAGTTTTATTTGGTTGTCAGAACGTTAGTAGTCCTGACCAAGAAGTTCCAACCGCTCAGGTAAGTCCTGAAGAGGTCATTACCGATACCATTCCCTTTACAGATGTGCCACCAGATGTAGTTCCAGATGTTAGTGAAGTGGTAATCCTGCAACGTAGTGCTGTGAGTAGTGAAAGCCAGTTATCATCTAGTGCAGGAATAGAGACTAACAAGATTATTGGTGAAGTAGGTAAAGTATTTGTCAGACAAGGTAGATCAAACCAATGGCATAAAATAACTTTTCTAAATAAGTTTAGAAACCCAGTAGTAATAATGCAACCCTTATCGTACAACAATGGAGATCCAGCAGTGATAAGAATAAGGAATGTAACAAGTCAAGAGTTTGAATTTCAAGTAGATGAGTGGGATTATCTAGATGGTGCTCATGGTAAAGAAGCAGTTACCTATTTAGTAATGGAATCAGGGTTGTGGATAAATGGTCTAGTGTATGAAGTAGGTAAGGTAAGAACAAACCACAACTTTAAGAAGGTAAATCTAAAGTATCCATTTCCAACAGGAGCAGTGATACTGACCCAAGCACAGAGTAGAAATAATTCTGCTGCGGTAACAACAAGACAACAAGTAGCAACAGGAGGATTTAGAGTAAAGGTACAAGAAGAAGAGAAAGCAGATGGTACTCATCCTGTAGAGGATATTGGTTATATAGTTATTCTACCCGGAGAAGGGCCATTTGGTAAGTTTCAAGCCTTAAGTGCTAAGACCGGAAACATAGTAAGCCATAACTTTAGAACAATAAACTATAGCTTTACAGCAGAGACATTTGGAGATAGTTATTTTCTAGCAGGAATGCAGAGTTATGAAGGAGAAGACACAGCAAGCTTACGCTACAAACGTCTAACAGATAGTAGTGTACAAGTAAGAGTAGAGGAAGAGCAGTCAGCAGATAGAGAAACTAGCCACCCTAATGAATCTATAGGGTATTTGATTTTAAGGCAAGCAGAATTAAGTTTTGGTGACAACCAATGACCTATTTGGTGGTCCTGTTGGTATAGATAGAAATACTAAGGCGATAGGAATTTTTGAAGATAATGATAAAGGAAGTAATTCAGATTCAGCCTATGTATTTGAGTAAATTGCTTTACAGCTAAAAAATACTCTACAAAATTTAGTCCCTCTACAGCATAGTAGGGGGATTTTTATGTTGAGCACTATATTATCTGAACTGTGATTAAACTAATTTTTGTTATTCCTTTGATTTTCTAAACCTTTGGGTTTGCTTCTGGGACTGTTATATCAAGAGTTTGACATAAAAAATTAACACTGTTGGGAACAGTGTTATCAAGAGGCAACAAGGAGGTCATATCGGTCACCATCGCCTTTCTAAAATTCTTGCTTCTAGTAAGTAAAATTTGAGCTTCTTCTAAATTAAGGAAGTCAAACAATCCACGGATATGGCTTTATATGGTGTTCAAATAATCAGAGGTAAATTTCAATTTTAAGCCATAGGAAGTAGAATTCTTGCAGTGACTTGTTTATACGATGGTGACCGAGTGATTCTCAATTTCACTCTTGATATTTGTTTCTGGGACAACTTTTGATTGACCATGTCAAACTCTTGTTATATTCCTCAGAATGACATGCCCACAGAAAGAGTTTTGTTTTAGGGGAAAAGCTTTTCTGGAGAACTATATCTCAAGTGCAGCAAGAATCTTACTCGCTTCTGCATACTCGGGAATCTCTTCTACATCTACTATAGGAGTTATACGTTCTAGAAGTTCTGTTAGTAGTGAGTGCACCTCTTCTAATTGACCGTTAGCTTGCCAATGTTTTGCTAGAGATAAAACTGCTTTCAACTCCAACATAGGAGCTTCTTGCTCTTTAGCCACCTCTATAGCTTTCCTAAAACATTGCTCAACTTCAGCAGCTTCTGCCCCTAATTTTTGAGTCCACTCACCTTTTAGGCGATTTATTTGAGATGCAAAAAAAGACTCACCTTTTTGCTTGCTGTAGGTAAATACATCTTCTAAGGCGTCCAGGGCCTCTTTATGCTTACCCCCTAACCACAAACTTTCAGCTAACATTGTTAAAGCACATGAGCCTAAGGTAAGCCCTCCTGCCATTTTGGCACCATTGATACCTTGCTTTATTTCAGCAATGCCTCTTTCTGTTTCTCCTAGTTTTGCTAAAGCCCAGCCATGATAGGCAAGCCCAAAAGTCGTCCAGAAAAAGTAGCCATATTCATCAGCTATTTTTAAAAGCTCTTCACTTAAAGTTTTTAAGTGGGTAAAATCATTCATACACTGATAAATAGGTGCAGCTGCACCTAGAAAGAATGCCCTGCTTGCTGCATGCTTCAAATGGGGTACTGGTTGGTTAGCCATTAATTCTTTAGCTTCCTTTAACTGACCTTTGTAGCAAAGTGCCCAAGATAGCATTGAAGCTAACACTACACGGTGGTCTTGAGTGTAATGACGAACCATATTTTCATGGCTTGCTTGATCGAAGTTGAGGTAGCTAAGTACTAAACGACCTAGTTCTATAGTTTTATTTATATCGCCCAGAAAGAAATAAGCTGACATTGTTAAGGCTATTGCTGTAGCCCTGTGCCCTAAATCTTCTTGCTGATCGGCTATAGCTTTATATTCACTTGACCATTCTAAAAAGGTCTCCATTGATAAATTACTATTGGCAAGAGCATAATGGGCTAGGCCTGCGTAAATGGTCATTAATTGGGAGTTTGTTCCCCCAACTTGACGGCAGAGCTCTAAGGCACGTTCTAAAGCAGTAGATACTCGTTCAGATTGAAAGCCTTCAACAGGCAATAGTGCCATGCCTAAACCCGCTTGAAAACCTAACTCAGTAGAGGTAATTGCCTGAGTAATAGTTAACTGACCCATAAGAGCCAGACCACGCTCATAGTGGATAATAGCTTCTTTATTAGAACCCAATGCTTGCGCTTGTTGTCCAGCTAAGAGCAAATATTCAAAGGTCTTTTCAAGATTGCCAGCTTGTTCAAAATGCCAAGCTAATTGTGGTGCTATTTTCTTGGCTTTCTCACCGTACATTTCCTCGAGCGCCAGTGCTATATCTTCATGTAAATAAATGCGTTCAGTTTCGGCTAGGTTGTTATAAACATATTGTTGAAAAAGATTATGTCTAAAACGATAGTGAGATAGCCTTCTTTTGCCAAGCAGTTCCATTTTCTCTGATTGCACTAGTTGATGTTGCTTATCTATTTCACTACTTAAAGCCCGAATAACCTCACGTTCATTTTGTTTTTGTACTTGTGCAACAGCTTCTCCTATAAATGTTTCACCTTGTACGCTGGCAATACCTAGTAATTCACGCTGTTCATTAGGCAAACGACTGATGCGCACCTCTATAACCCCTTCTACTTTAGCTGGCAGAGTTTGCCAGTCTATATTATCCCTCGCAAACCATTTACCATCTTGTTTATAAACATCCCCCCTTTCTTTCATAGTTTGCAATAGCTCAGTAGTAAAGAGTGCGTGTCCTTGTGTGCGCTTAAAAAAGGCTTCACGGAAACTATCATTTAGCTCATTAGGCTCACTATCAAGATAAGCATTTACAAAACTAAGTTCAGCTTCTACTTTTTGCTCGTTTAAGTTTATTGATATGCCGCCGTAAAGACGTTGTAATTCCTTACTAATGGCAAGAATAGGATGACTCTCATTTGCTAACACGTCACTAGGTCTATAACTTCCTACAAGGAAAATACGGTTAGTGGCTACACGCCTGCTCAAGTAATTAAAAAGGGTCGCTGAGGAAGAATCTATCCAGTGAGTATCTTCTAGGATAAGTAGAATCGGTCTAATTTTTGCTATGGCTTCTAAGACACCGGCATATAAAGAGATTATTCGGGTTTGCTCGAGCATCCCCAAAGGCTTCTCGCTAGCTAGGCGCACAACCTCTTCAAACCAAGGCTCTTTGTCTAAACCTGCTACCATTAACCTTTCAATTAATGGCATTCCAGTTAAAAAACTACTGATTAGATCAGGGGCATGCTTTGCTACTTCTGGTACTGTTTCCTCCATAGCTTTCCACAAAAGCTTTGCATGTGTTGTACTAATTAACCCCCCTTGCCATTGAGCTTCTACATCTCCTAAAAGCAGTAACAATATATGCCTAAAGGGTAAATAAGGGTCTCCTATTCCTGATTGTTGGTCACAGTAGCCTGTTAGTATTAATAGGTCTTCTTTTGCCTCTAGCGCCTGCTCAGCAAATTTTTGCAATAGATATGATTTACCTTGTCCTGTATTACCTAAGACCAACCTTACTTGTCCCTTGTTTTCAGCTATAGAGTCTAGTGCTTTTTGCAATTGGTTTAGCTCTTCTACTCTACCTACAAATAATGTTTCTCTTGTTCCACTCTCCTGCTCTGTTAAAAAAGCGGGGGGGGTGAGGTTTGTAGGCAGCTTTAGCCTTGCATTAAATTCATTTGCTGAGCTGGCCTCTGAGGCTTTGTTTAGCTGCCCTAGCTCTCCTGATTTTATTTGCTCTATCAAGTTTTCTATTGCTTCACTAGGCTCTATTTCTAAAGCTTCTGCTAGTGTTTGTCTACACTTTTCATATTGTTGTAAGGCTGTTGCACGGTTACCTTGTTTGGCATATAAGTATATAAGTTTATAATGTGACTCTTCTTGTAGCTGATCAAGATTAAGCATGTTCTGTGCGTAGTTTAGAGCACTGATATAGTCTTCTTTATCTTCAGCAATTTTTATTAGCTTATCAAAGGCTTCAAAAGCAATTTTTTGATAGTGCTCTTGCTGGCTTAGGAGCCAATCATCAAATTCTGGTGCATCTTTTATTTCCAAATCTGCTAGGAAATCCCCTCTATACAAAGAGGTGGCTTTAGCTAGCCTCTTTAAATTAAGTGGCTCGTCAGTGTTAGCTGCTTCCAGCTCTAATGCATCTACCAAAATTGGTTGCTCCCAATTAAGGTTTACTGTTTGTCTAGTAGACTGTATATAATCCCCTAATACTTTTTTTAGCTCTGAGAGTCCTGTACGTAAGCTATTACGAGCTAGCTCATCAGTCACATCGCTCCAAAATAACAATATTAACTTAGAGCGTTTTATAGCTTGCTTTTCAATAGCTACATAGGCCAATAGTGCTAGCACCTTTTTGGGTATTTGTACAGGATCACCATCTCCAAAACTCACCTTAGGACTCCCCAACAAATTAATGTGTAATAGGGGTTGGTTTTGTTCCTTTTCCATACTTTAATTCTAGCAAATTTAGGCTAGCCTTTGTCATAAGTTAACTTAGACCAACCACTTAAATTCCAGAAAAAGCCTATATAGATTTATGCCTATGCCTAGGTGCTTACCATCAATTTTTGCCGTTTTTTTCACGTTTTACTTACGGTAGTTTGCCGCTTGGTTTTTAAGCTAAACAGTGTAAAGAAATAGTTAGTACTATTTCTTACTTCAAATTTACAAAAAGCAAATTCAGATAAGGATAAAGAATTATGAACATACAAAACAACATTCATCTCTTAATCGCTACACTTGGTAAAACCCTCAATGTGCAAATAAACACTATCAGAAACTTCATCTTAGCTGCTATTATTGGGACTTTCCTAGCTGCTTGTTCTCAAACAAATTTGCCACCTACCCCATACACAGAACCTAACCCTGCTGAAGACCCTGTGTTTTCTACTCTCGACTTCGCTACTCCACAAGATGATAAAGGGTACGATTTGGCTCTTAATGGTAACGATCTTTATGTAGTAGGTGGAACACGGGGTAATCTTGATAGCACAAACCAAGGGAGTTTTGATGGAATTTTAAGGCGTTATAATGGCGGCAAACTCTGGAGCATACAATTTGGGACTAGATCTTACGATGAGGCCCGCAAAGTTGTCACGGACAGTAATAGTAATGTTTATGTGATGGGCAAAACCTCTGGTCCGCTTGGATTTCAAATAGGATATACTGATACTTTCCTAGCAAAGTTTAATAAAGATGGGGAACACATGTGGATAAGACAGTTCGGTGAGAAGTATAATGATTCTGCCATTGATCTGGCCATTGATAGTAACAACCGGATATATGTGCTTAGTCAAGAGAGTGCTAACAGTTTTGTGATAAGAAAGTTTAATACTGCAGGTACCCTACTTAAAACTAAGTCTGTTACTTTAAACAACCACCCAAATTTTGGTCCTAGGGCTTTTACAATAGATAGTTCGAATAACTTGATTATTTTAGCAGACTGGGATAATAGTGGTGCTAATCGAGGCTACGATATCATGCTTTTGAAGTACACAAGCAATCTGAATCAGATCTGGCGAAAAAATTATGGCACGGATAACACTGATAATGCCTATGACATTACCACTGACAGTAACAACAAAATTTACTTCACGCTTTTTACAAACGCTTTAAGCCAAGGGGGGCACTTTGTCAAGAAGAATGCAAATGGAGCTACGCTTTATACAAGACGCTTAGAGCATAACGCCACAAGTTTTAATACTGGCCCCAAAAGTGTTACTACGGACAGTAATGATAACATCTACATTGCTGGTAACACATCTGGTTCTTTTTCTGGTTTTAGCAATGCTGGTTTAAGAGACATTGTGGTTTTCAAATACAGTAGTAGTGGTACCCAGTTGTGGATTAATCAGTTTGACAATGGGAATTATGGCTCGGCAAATCATGATCTTGTTGAAGATATCATTGTTAATGATGAAGTTTACATTACAGGAAGCACGCTAGGCAACCTATTAACAGGTAGTGCTACAAGCTATGGTGGTTTTGATGCCTATGTTGCAAAACTCAATAAGAACAATGGAAATATTCTAGGAGTAGATCAGTAAGAAGGCCTTTTTGCTGTTGCAGTGGTGGTAGGGAGAGTGATTTCCCTACCAACCATACATCCCAAAATTTTCAAATTCTTTAGTGTAGATTTAGATTCAATCTACCAACCTACATATATCCAAAATAGCAGTAACAGCTAAAATTCAAAGTTGTTAACTATAATCTAAGTCCAGCAAGAACTTTACTTGCTTCTGCATACTCAGGAATTTCTTCTAAATCTACTATAGGAGTTATGCACTCTAATAGCTCTGTCAGTAGTGAGTGTATTTCTTCTTGTTTATCGCTAACCTGCCAGTATTTTGCTAGTGATAAGGCTGCTTGTAACTCTAACATAGGAGCATCTTGTTCTTTAGCCACAGCTATGGCTTGTCTAAAGCATTGCTCAACTTCAGCAGCTTCTGCTCCTAATTTTTGTATCCACTCACCTTTTAGGCGGTTGATCTGAGACAGAAAAAAAGACTCGCCTTTTTCCTTGCTGTATGTAAACACTTCTTCTAGTGCATCTAAAGCTTCATTGTATTTACCACCTAACCATAAACCTTCGGCTAACATAGTTAAAGCACATGAACCCAAAGTAAGTCCTCCTGCCATTTTAGCACCGTTTATACCTTGTCTCATTTCAGCAATACCTTTTTCTACCTCTCCTAGTTGTGTTAAAGCCCAACCATGATAGGTAAGTCCGAATGTTTTCCAAAAGAAATAGCCATATTCATCTGCTATTTTTAAAAGCTCCTCACTTAACGTCTTTAGGTGAGTAAAATCATTTATACATTGATAAATAGGAGCAGCTGTACCTAGAAAGAATGCTCTGCTTGCTGCATGTTTCAAATAAGGCACTGGTTGGTTAGCCATTAGGGCTTTAGCTTCCTTTAACTTACCCTTATAACAAAGTGCCCAAGACAACATTGGTGCTAGTACTACACGGTGATCTTGGGTATAATGACGAATCATATTTTCATGGCTAGCTTGATCAAAATTGAGGTGGCTAAGTGCTAAACGACCTAACTCTATAGTTTTATTTATGTGACCAAGGAAAAAATGGGCTGACATAAATAAGGATATTGCTGTAGCTCTATGCCCTAAATCTTCTTGCTGATCAGCTATTGCTTTATATTCACTTGACCACTTTAAAAAAGTCTCGATTGATAAATTACCATTAGCAAGAGCATAATGAGCTAAACCTGCATAAATAGTCATCAATTGGGAGTTTGTTCCTCCAACTTGACGGCATAATTCTAAGGCACGTTCTAAAGCAGTCGATACTCTTTCAGATTGAAAGCCCTCAACAGGTAAAAGTGCCATACCTAAGCCAGCCTGAAAACCTAATTCGTTAGACATAATTGCTTGGGTAATAGTTAGTTGACCCATAAGAGCCAAACCACGCTCATAGTCAATAATAGCTTCCCTATTAGAACCCAATGCTTGTGCCTGTTGCCCAGCTAATAGCAAGTACTCAAAGGTCTTTTCAAGATTACCTGCTTGTTCAAAATGCCATGCTAGTTGTGGTGCTATTTTCTTAGCTTTCTTACCATACATTTCCTCGAGTGCTAGAGCAATGTCTTCATGTAAATAAGCACGTTCACTTTCTGCTAAGTGGCTATACACATATTGTTGAAAAAGGTTATGTCGAAAACGGTAGTGTGATAGCCTTTGTTTACCTAGACGTTCCATTCGTTCCGATTTTACCAACCTATGCCTCTTATCTATTTCACCACTAAAAGTGCGAATAACATCACGTTCGTTCTGTTTTTGTACTTGGGCTACTGCTTCTCCTATAAATGCTTCCCCTTGTACACTGGCTACACTTAGTAATTCACGCTGTCTATCAGGCAAGCGACTAATCCGCATCTCTATAACCCCCTCTACTTTTGCTGGCAGGGTCTGCCAATCTATATTATCGCTGGCAAACCATTTACCTTCTTGCTGGTAGAGATCGCCTCTATCTTTTATTGCATTCAGCAGCTCAGAGGTAAATAGTGCATATCCTTGTGTGCGCTTAAAAAAAGCCTCTCTAAAGTTTTGGTCTAGCTCGTTAGGTTCACTGTCAAGATAGGCATTTACAAATTCACGTTCAGTTTCTACCTTTTGATCTTCTAAATTAATCTTTATATCCCCATATAGACGATTTAGCTCCTGACTAATTTCCAAAATAGGGTGCGTCTTATTTGCTAACACCTCACTAGGTCTATAGCTTCCTATCAGTAAAATACGTTTAGTTGCTACACGCCTACTTAAATAGTTAAAAAGAGTTGCTGAGGAGGAGTCTATCCAATGAGCATCTTCTAGGATAAGTAAAATAGGTCTGATTTTTGCAATGGCCTCCAACACTCTAGCATATAGGGAAATGATTCTGACTTGCTCGAGCATCCCCAAAGGCTTTTCACTGGCTAGCTGCAAAACCTCTTCAAACCAAGGTTCTTTATCTAAGCCTGCTACTACTAACCTTTCTATTAAAGGCATTCCGGTTAAAAAACTCTTGATTAGATCAGGTGCATGTTTTACCACTTGTGGGACAGTTTCTCCCATGGCTTCCCACAAACGCTTTGCGTGTGCAGTACTAACTAGGCCTCCGTGCCACTCAGCTTCTACATCTCCTAGAAGCAGTAACAATATATGTCTAAAGGGTAAATAGGGGTCTCCTGCTCCTGATTGTTGTTCACAATAACCTGTTAGTATTAGTAGCTCTGGTTTTGCTGCTAGCGCCTGATCAACAAATTTTTGTAGCAGATATGATTTGCCTTGCCCCGTATTCCCTAGCACCAGCCTTACTTGACCTTTATTTTCAGCTATAGAATCTAGTGCTTCTTGTAATTGATTTAGCTCTTTTGTTCTACCTACAAATAATGTTTCTCTTGATTCACCTTCTTCCTCTGTTAAAAAAGCAGGGGGAATTAAATTTGTAGGCAACTTTAATCTTGTACTAATCTCATTTGTTGAGCTAATTTTTGAGGATTCGTTTACTTGTACTAACTCCCCTGATTTTACCTGCTTTATTAAACCTTCTATTGCTTCACTTGGCTCTATGTCTAAAATCTCTGCTAGTATTTGCCTACATTTTTCGTATTGCTGTAAAGCTGCAGCTCGGTTTCCTTGTTTGCCATAAAGGTAAATTAGTTTATAATGTGATTCCTCGTGACCTTGATCTAGGTTTAACATTTGCTGTGCGTATTGCACTGCTCGTTCGTAGCTCTTCTTCTGCTCTGAGTCTTCAATTAGTTTATTGAACGCTTCAAACGCTAGTTGCTGAAAATGTTCTTGTTGCTCTAAGCACCAAGAATCAAATTCAGGAGCGTCTTTAAGCTCAAAGTCTTTTAGAAAATCCCCTCTGTACCGAGCTATGGCTGCATCTGCTTTTTTTAAGTCAACTGATTCGCTTGTCAAAACCGTGTCTAGCTCAAAAGCATCTACTATAATTGGTTTTTCCCAATCTAGGCCTATTGCCTCCCTTGTTGCTTGCATATAATTCCCTAGAGCTTTTTTCAGCCCTGATAACCCTGTACGTAAGCTACTTCGTGCAGATTCATCTGGCACATCACTCCAAAATAACAGTATTAGCTTAGAACGTTTTACCATTTGCCTTTCTATAGCTATATACACCAACAGTGCTAGTGTCTTTTTTGGTAGTTGCAAAGGAGCACCATCTCCAACCCTTATCTCTGGATTACCCAGCAAGTTAATGTGTAGTAGAGGTTGGTTTTGTTCCTTTTCCATACTTCTATTCTAGCAAATTTAGACTAGCTTTTGTCATAATAAATTTGTCCTAGAATAAGTTTGCAAACATCATAAGATTTATGCCTATTCCTAGGTGCTCACTATCAATTTTTGCCGTTTTTTTCACGTTTTACTTACGGTAGTTTGCCGCTTGGTTTTTAAGCTAAATAGTGTAAAGAAATAGCACTCACTATTTCTTTCCTTTAGGAGATTTCTTATGAACAAAAACATTTTTTTAATTATTGGATTAATATTTTTCTTAGCAGCTTGTGGTACCTCTAATCCTTTGCCTAAGGTAGAAGAGACTGTAGAAGAAACGGAAGAAAACATTCAGAACAGCGATATTCGTTCTATCACCTTTAATACCTCTGAGAGGGAAACAACAGTTACTTACGAGGTTATTGGTGATTTAGCTATACTCGAGGGCGACATAATACTTGGTAAAGCTGAGGAGCTAGAAAATTTACGCCTAAACCCACAGGCTGTTTTCCATGATAAGAAATGTGGCTGGTGGTGTTGGTGGACAAGTGAAAAAGACTACCGCTGGCCCGGTGGTGTTATTCCTTATGTTATTGACCCTAGTGTGACAATGCTTGGTCAACGAAACATTCAAGACGCTATGACTGAATGGGAATACGGAACAAGTATTCGCTTTGTTCCTAAACAGTCTAGGCACGACGACTATGTTAAATTTGTTAAAGGGTCTAGTAAGAATACTTGCTCTTCTTGGATTGGTAGACAAGGTGGCATGCAAAAAATTAAACTTACCTCATCTGGAGATTGTGATAGAAGATCGTTGATGCACGAGATAGGCCATGCAATTGGCTTATGGCATGAACAAAGCCGTCAAGATAGAAATAACTACGTTGAAATTATTTGGGATAATGTTCTGCGGAGTAAGAAGCATCAATTTGAGCGGCATGTTAAGGATGGTTTAGATGTGGGCCCATATGACTATCTTTCCATTATGCACTACGATAAATATGCTTTATGTAAAAAGGACAATATGGGCGGTTGTATAGGGCCCACTATACAAGTAATTGGCAACGATCCTAATGGTAATTATATAGGACAAAGTAATCGATTAAGTACTGGAGATAAGAACGCTGTTAACTGGCTTTATTCCAAAAGTTGGATGGTCTCATACTCTAATGTTAATGGCAGCGCGTCTTTAGAGCCTTTAGAATCACTTCTCGATTCTAGTCGCAAATTACCTGATCTTGCCTTAGGTGATTTCGATGGTGATGGTAAAACTGATATCTTTCAAGCTCGGCGGAATGACTGGTTGGTATCTTACAGTGGTACTGATAACTGGGAAGTATTAAACCACTCAAGCATCGGACTTGATAATCTTCGTTTTGGTGACTTCAATGGTGATGGTAAGACTGACGTCTTTCGTGCTCACACTGGGCAGAATAAGTGGTATGTGTCTTACGGTGGTACTGGTAGCTGGGAAGAATTAAACCGTTCAGGCATAGGTATTAATAGCCTTCGTTTTGGTGATTTCAATGGAGATGGTAAGACGGACGTTTTTAGAACATCAGGTGGAATCTGGTATATATCTTCTGGTGGGAGTAGCCGCTGGGAGGTACTAGGCTATTCAGGTATTGCTCTTGAAAACCTTGCTTTTGGGGACTTTGATGGAGATGGTAAAACCGATATTTTTAGAACATCGGGAGGAACTTGGTATATATCTTCTGGTGGCCAAGGTCAATGGAAGAATATAAATACTTCTACACATGCCCTTTCAGAATTAGAGTTTGCCGATTTTAATGGTGATGGCAGGACTGATATATTTTGTGCAGAAAGTAAAAGATGGTATGTTTCATATGGTGGTACCAGTGAATGGAAACCAATCAATAGGGCCCACTATACCAAAATACCGCCTTACACTAGAACCACAGGGTTTGCTTTTGGAGACTTTAATGGTGATGGTACAGATGATGTATTTACTACTTTAGAATGGAGTTCAGGCTACTAGTTTTGCTTCTAAGTAGTAAAACACACCATTTTTAAGCAATAGTGCTGCCAGCTCAATAACTGGCAGCGCTTAATTTAGTTGCTTACAAGAAAATAATGTCAAAGCAAATTGCATTTTTAGTAAGGAGTAACTGATAATGACTTTAATACAAAGATTTTTTATAGTAATCCTACCTCGCCCTTGGGCAGAAAGCATGCGAGCTGAATCACTTAGTTGGATGATGCAGTGTACTTGTGGTTTTGAGCAATCAATTTGGGAAATGGGTGGTGTTAGGTGGAAAGCTAAAGGTAATCCACAAAGGCTAGTGCGTTGTTCAAAGTGTGGACAGCGTACTTGGCACGAAACCTATCAACGATTAGATCACTAATGAGAAAAGGTATAAAAGTTGGTTTTCTTGCCACCTTCAATTGTCTGAGCTGTGATTAATCAATGAAAATGAGCAATCAAGCTGTTTGGTTATTTATACTTGTTTTACTAAACCAATGCAGCTTTTACTAAACTAATGCAGTAAGGATTTCAGTTGCTCCTGTATACTCAGGAATTTCATCTACATCTACTATAGGAGTTATACGTTCTAATAACTCTTTTAGTAGTGATTGCGTCTCTTCTTGTCTACCATTAGCTTGCCAGTATTTTGCTAGTGATAAGGTTGCTTGCAATTCCAACATAGGGGCATCTTGCTCTTTAGCCACAGCTATAGCTTGTCTAAAGCACTGCTCAACCTCAGCAGTTTCTGCTCCTAACTCTTGGGTCCACTCACCCTTTAAACGATTAATTTGAGATAAGAGAAAGGACTCACCTTTTTTCTTGCTATAGGCAAGAACTTCTTCTATAGCATCTAAAGCTTCATTGTGTCTACCCCCTAACCACAAACCTTCAGCTAACATCGTTAGTGCACATGAACCCAAAATGAGCCCTCCTGCCATTTTAGAAATGGTTATACCTTGCTGCATTTCAGTAATACCTGTTTCTGTTTCTCCTAGTTGAGCCATAGCCCTGCCATGACAAAGAAGGCCCCATGCTTTCCAAAAAGCATAGCCATATTCATCTGCTATCTTTAGAAGCTCCTCGCCTAAATATTTTAAGTGAGTAAAATCATTTAGAAATTGATAAATAGGGGCCGATGCACCTAGAAAAAATGCCCTGCTAGCAGCATTTTCTAAATGCGGCACTGGTTGATTAGCCATTAGCTCTCTAGCTTCTTTTAATTTACCTTTATAACAAAACGCCCAAGACAACATTGAGGCTAGGACTACACGGTGATCTTGGGTATAATGACGAACCATATTTTCATGGCTAGCTTGATCAAAATTGAGATAGCTAAGCACTAAACGGCCTAGTTCTATGGTCTTATTTATATTGCCTAGAAAAAAGTGGGCTGACATAAATAAGGCTATTGCTGTAGCTCTATGCCCTAAATCTTCTTGTTGATCAGCTATAGCTTTATATTCACTCGACAACTCAAAAAAAGTCTGAATTGATAAGCTATTGTTGGAAAGAGCATAATGAGCTAGACCTGCATAGATGGTCATTAATTGGGAGTTTGTTCCTCCAATTTGACGACATAATTCCAAAGCACGCTCTAAAGCAATCCGTACTCTTTCAGATTGAAAGCCCTCAACAGGTAATAGTGCCATACCTAAACCAGCTTGAAGACCTAACTCTACAGGGATGCGCTCTGGAGTAACAGTAAGTTGATTAATAAGAGCTAAACCACGCTCGTAGTGGATAACAGCTTCTCTATTAGAACCCAACATCTGCGCTTGTTGTCCTGCTGCTAGCAAATACTCAAAAGTCTTCTCAATATTACCTGCTTGTTCAAAGTGCCAAGCTAGTTGTGGTGCTATGTCCTTGGCTTTCTTACCATACATCTCTTCTAGGGCAAAAGCTATATCTTCATGTAAATAAGTCCGTTCAGCTTCAGTTAAGTTACTATAAACATATTGCTGAAAAAGGTTGTGTCGAAAACGGTAATGAGATAGTCGTTGTTTACCTAAGCGCTCCATTCGGTCTGATTTTACTAGTCCATGCCGCTTATCCATTTCACCACTAAAGGCACGAATAACTTCACGCTCATTCTGCTTTTGCACTTGTGCCACTGCCTCGCCTATAAATGCTTCTCCTTGTACACTTGCCACACTTAGCAACTCACGCTGCTCATTAGGCAAACGTCCAATCCTTACTTTTATAACCCCTTCTACTTTAGCTGGCAAAGTTTGCCAATCTATATTGTCCTTAGCTAACCATTTTTCATCTTCCTGATACAGATCCCCTCTATCTTTCATTGTACTAAGTAGTTCAGCAGTAAATAATGCATGTCCTTGTGTATGCCTGAAAAAAATCTCTCTAAAATTGTCATTTAGCTGGTTTGGTTCACTATCAAGATAAGCATTTACAAACTCACGTTCAGCTTCTACTTTTTGCTCTTCTAAGTTTATCTCTATATCCCCATAAAGACGATGTAACTCTCTACCTATTTCCAACATAGGGTGTGGTAAGTCATTTGTTAACACATCACTAGCTCTATAACTCCCTACTAGTAAAATACGACTACTAGCAATATACCTACTTAAATAGTTAAATAATGTTGCCGAAGAAGCATCTACCCAATGTAAATCTTCTAAAATAAGTAAAATTGGTCTAACTCTTGCAATTGCTTGTAAGGTACTAGCATACAAAGAAATTATTCTGGTTTGCTCTAATGTTCCCAAAGGTTTTGTGTTGACTAAATTTGCAACCTTTTCAAACCATGGCTCTTTTTCTAAACCTGCTAGCACTAGTCTTTCTATTAATGGCACATCTGTTAAAAAATTAGTGATCAAGTCAGGTGCATGTTTGGCTACCTGTGGTACAGTTTCTCCCATAGCTTCCCACAAACGCTTTGCATGGGCTGTACTTATTAGTCCTCCATGCCACTGTGCTTCCACATCTCCTAAAAGCAGTAGCAATATATGTCTAAATGGTAAATACGGATCTCCTATTCCTGATTGCTGATCACAATAGCCTGTTAGCACTAGTAGCTCTGGATTTGCTTCTAGTGCCTTATCTGTAAATTTTTGTAGTAGATATGATTTCCCTTGTCCTGCATTGCCTAATACCAGCCTTACTTGCCCTTTGTTTTTACCTATAGTGTCTAGTGCTTCCTGCAATTGATTTAGCTCTTCTTTTCTGCCTACAAATAATGTTTGTCTTGCTATATTTCCTTCCTCTGCTAGGAATGTTGGGGGAGTAAGATTTTTAGGCAAGTTTGATCTTGTGCTAGACTCAGTTACTGGATTCTTAACTTCCGGGTCTTGGCTAAGCTGCCCTAGCTCTCCTGATTTTATCTGGTCTATCAAGTTTTCTATTGCTTCACTGGGCTCAATCCTTAAATTTTCTGATAGTATTTGCTGACATTTTTCGTACTGCTGCAGTGCTGCTGCTCGATTCCCTTGCTTTGCATATAGGTAAATAAGTTTGTAATGGGATTCTTCTCTCAATTGATCTAAATTTAACATGTTCTGTGCATGTTTCAGAGCGGCACCATAATCTTGCTTGTCTTCTGCATTTCTTATTAGCTTATCAAAGCCTTCAAAGGCAATTTGTTGATAGTGTTCTTGTTGACTTTGGTACCAATCATCAAACTCCGGGGCATCTTTTACCTCTAAACCTGCTAGAAAATTCCCCCTATAAGAGGCAATGGCCTTGTCTAGCTTCTCTAAATCTAGTGGTTCTTTGCTAAGTGCTGTTTCTAACTCTAATGCATCTACTTGAATTGGTTTCTCCCAATTTAGACCTACTGTATGTCTACTTGGTTTTATATATTCCCCTAATATCTTTTTTAGCTCTGATAGTCCTGTACGTAAACTATTGCGTGCTAAATCATTAGCTACATCACTCCAAAATAACACTATTAGCTTAGTCCTTTGTACAGCTTTCTTTTCAATAGCTATATAAGCTAATAGTGCTAATAGCTTTTTAGGTATTTGTAAAGGAGCGCCTTCTCCAAAACGCACCTTAGGAGTTCCTAATAATTCTATGTGCAGTAGAGTTTGGCTTGCTTTATTCTCCATTGTTTAATTCTAGCAAATCTATTATTTCTTAGGTTGACTTCCTGTTAATACCCCTACAGAAAAGATCAAGCAAAAACTGCCGATTTTTTAATGATAACTTGCCGATTAACTACCGATAACTTTTCTATCCTAATTAAAGTTCCACTAGGAACCAGAAATCTTAGGAGTGATTCAAATGTTTAAATATTCTTTCTTTTTAATAATTTCAATCATGTTATTTGGTTGTCAAAATGTTAGTAGTCCTGATAAAAATCTTCCTGATATTCAGGTAAGCCCTGAAGAAGTCATTACAGATAACGTTCCCTTTACTGATCTTCCACCAGATGTAGTTCCAGATGTTAGTGAAGTAGTAATCCTACAACGCAGTACTATGAGTGATAACAGCCTATCACCTACTGCTGGCATAGGCCCCAGCAAGATTATTAGTGAAGTTGGTAAGCTCTCTATTAGACAAGCTTCTCGTAATCGTTGGCACAAAATTACCTTCCTAAGCGAGTTTAGAAATCCTGTAGTCATCATGCAACCTATGTCCTACAACAGTGGTGATCCTGCTGTTATAAGAATCAGGAATGTTACAACTCTAGACTTTGAGTTTCAGATAGATGAGTGGGATTATCTTAACGGTGCTCATGGTACAGAAACAGTCACTTATTTAGTAATGGAATCTGGCTTGTGGATTAATGGTCTAGTCTACGAAGTTGGTAAGATTAAAGCTAATCACAACTTTAAGAAGGTAAATCTAAAGTATCCTTTTCCAGCAGGAGCAGTGATACTAACGCAAGTACAGAGTAGAAATGATTCTGCTGCAGTAACCACAAGGCAGCAAGTAGCAACAGGAGGGTTTAGAGTAAAAGTGCAAGAGGAAGAAAAAGCAGATGGTACTCATCCTTTAGAAGAAGTTGGTTACGTTGTTATTTTACCGGGAGAAGGGCCATTTGGTAAATTTCAAGCTTTAAGTAAAAAGACAGCTAGTGTAGTAAGCCATAACTTTCGGACTATCAACTATAGTTTTACAGCTCCTACTTTTGGTGACAGTTACTTTCTAGCTGGAATACAGACTTATGCAGGAACAGATACTGCTAGTTTGCGTTACAGAAGGTTAACTAATAGTAGTTTCCAAGTAAGAGTAGAAGAAGAGAAATCTGCAGACAATGAAACTAACCACCCTAATGAGTCTGTGGGATACTTGTTACTAAGACAAGTAGATTTTGATGAAAGTAAAATAACTGCTTTTGATGGGGCAGATCAAGACTACTTTGGCGACTCTGTAGCTATAGATGGAGATACTATGGTAGTAGGAGCTGGAGGGGATGATGATAACGGCACTAATTCAGGTTCAGTCTACATATATGAACGTAATGCTAATGACAATTGGTTACTGGTTAAGAAAATACAAGCCTCTGATGGAGCGGCTGCTGACCGATTTGGCACATCTGTAGCTATATCAGGAAATACTGTGGTGGTAGGTGCTGTCTTTGATGATGATAATGGTAATTCTTCAGGTTCAGCTTATATATTTGAGCGCAATAATGGTGGTAGCAACAATTGGGGACAGGTCAAGAAAATACTACCCTCTGATGGAGGAAGTGGTGACAAATTTGGCAAGTCTGTATCTATATCAGGAGATACTATGGTGGTTGGAGCTAGCCAAGATAGCAACAATAACGGTATTAGTGCAGGTTCAGCCTATATTTTTGAACGCAACATAGGTGGCAGTGACAACTGGGGGCGGGTCACTAAATTACTAGCTTCTGATGGAGAAGAAGATGACAAATTTGGTTACTCTGTAGCTATATCAGGAGATACTGTGGTGGTTGGGACTTATGGAGATGAGGATAATGGCGTTATTTCAGATTCAGCCTATATATACCAACGTAACCAAGGTGGCAGCAATGACTGGGGAGAAGTTATGAAACTACTAGCTTCTGATGGAGAAGAGGATAAATATAAGCACTTTGGCCGCTCTGTAGCCATATCAGGTAATACTGTGGTGGTAGGGGCTAGAAGGGATTATGATAACGGCTTTGGTTCAGGTTCAGCCTACATATATGAGCGCAATAATGGTGGTAGTAATAACTGGGGAGAGGTTAAGAAAATTCTAGCCTTTGATGGAGCAGCTAGTGACAACTTTGGTTGTTCTGTAGCCATATCAGGAAATACTGTGGTGGTTGGGGCTTACTTAGATGATGACAATGGCAGTGCTTCAGGTTCAGCCTACATATTTGAGCGCAATAATGGTGGTAACAACAACTGGGGAGAGATCAAGAAGATTCTAGCCTCTGATGGGGCAGGTGGTGACTACTTTAGCCAGTCTGTAGCTATATCAGGAGATACTGTGGTGGTAGAGGCTTACGGAGATGATGATAAAGGTGATGGTTCAGGTTCAGCTTATATATTTGAGTAAGTTGCTTTGCAGCTAAAGCACACTCTACAAAATTCAGTCCCTTTGCAATGAAGCAGAGGGGCTTTTATTTTGCTCTTTTTTACTCGAGCAGAAAACCCCAAACAAAAAACTGCCGATTTTTTAACGATAACTTGCCGATTAACTACCGATAACTTTTCTATCCTAATTAAAGTTCCACTAGGAACTAGAAATCTTAGGAGTTATCCAAATGTTTAAATATTCTTTCTTTTTAATAATTTCAATCATATTGTTCGGTTGTCAAAGTGTTAGTAGTCCAGATAAAAATCTTCCAGATATTCAGGTAAGTCCTGAAGAGGTTATTACAGATAATATTCCCTTTACTGATGTGCCACCAGACTTAGCCCCTGATACTAGTGAAGTAGTAATCCTACAACGTAGTGCTATGAGTAATAATCAACTCTCAGCTACTGCTGGTGGTATAGGCCTTAACAAAATTATTGGTGAAATTGGTAGGCTTTCTATTAGGCAAGCTACCCGTAACCGATGGCATAAAATTACCTTCCTAAATGAGTTTAGAAATCCTGTAGTCATTATGCAACCTATGTCCTATAACAGTGGTGACCCTGCAGTTATAAGAATTAGGAATGTTACAACTCTAGACTTTGAGTTTCAGATAGATGAGTGGGACTATCTTAACGGTGCTCATGGTAAAGAAACTGTTACTTATTTAGTCATGGAATCAGGTCTGTGGACCAATGGTTTAGTTTATGAAGTTGGTAAGGTTAAAGCTGACCATAAATTTAAGAGGGTAAATCTAAAGTATCCTTTCCCTTCTGGAGCAGTTATACTAACTCAAGTACAGAGTAGAAACGATCCTGCTGCTGTAACTACTAGACAGCAGCAGGCAACAGGAGGGTTTAGAGTAAAAGTGCAAGAGGAAGAAGGAGCAGATGGCACTCATCCTCTAGAAGATATTGGTTACATTGCCACCCTACCCGATGAAGGTCCCTTTGGCAAGTTCCAAGCTTTAAGCGCCAAAACTGCTAATGTAGTAAGTCATAACTTTCGAACTATTAACTATAGCTTTACAGCTCCTACTTTTGGTGATAGTTACTTCCTAGCTGGTATGCAGACTTATGCTGGCACAGATACTGCTAGTTTGCGTTATAGGAGATTAACTAACAATAGTGTACAAGTAAGAGTAGAAGAAGAGAAGTCTGCAGGCAATGAAACTAACCACCCTAATGAGTCTGTGGGGTACTTGTTATTAAGGCAGGTAGATTTTGATGAAAGTACGTTAACTGCCTTTGATGGGGCAGCTGAAGACTACTTTGGTTTCTCTGTAGCTATAGATGGAAATACTATGGTGGTAGGAGCTCTTAAAGATGATGATATAGGTACTGATTCAGGTTCAGCCTACATATACGAGCGCAATGCTAAGGGTAAGTGGGTGCTAGTCCAGAAAATACGAGCCTCTAATGGAAAAGCTGGCGACAAATTTGGATATTCTGTGAGTATATCAGGAGATACTGTGGTGGTAGGGGCTATCTTTGACAGTTTCTCAGGTTTAGCTTATATATTTGAGCGCAATAATGGTGGCAGCAACCAGTGGGGGCAAGTTAAAATATTAGCCCCTGATGGATCAGCTAGTGACAGCTTCGGTTACTCTGTAGCTATATCAAAAGATACTGTGGTAGTCGGGGCTCACCGAGATGATGATAATGGCGATCAATCAGGCTCAGCTTATATATTTGAGCGCAATATAGGTGGTAGCAATCAGTGGGGAAAGGTTACAAAAATACTAGCCTCTGATGGAGTATCTGGTGACGAGTTTGGTCGCTCTGTAGCCATATCAGGAAGTGTTGTAGTAGTAGGGGCTGAAAGAAATGGTAATGTTTCAGGTTCAGCCTATATATACGAGCGCAATAATGGTGGCAGCAATAATTGGGGCGAAGTCAAGAAAATAGTAGCCTCTGATGGAGTAACTGGTGATGTCTTTGGCAACTCTGTAACCATATCAGGAAATACATTAGTGGTAGGTGCTTACGGAGATGATGATAATGGTGATAATTCAGGTTCAGCTTATATATTTGAGCGCAACTACGGTGGTAGTAACAACTGGGGACAAGTCAAGAAAGTACTAGCCTCTGATGGAGCAGCTTCTGACAGGTTTAGCTGGCCTGTAACCATATCAAGAGACATCTTATTGGTGGGTGCTGCTGGAAACGATGATAACGGTAGTGACTCAGGCTCTGCCTATGTATTTGAGCGCAATTATGGTGGTAATAACAACTGGGGGCAAGTCAAGAAAGTACTAGCTCCTGATGGAGTAATGGCTAGTGACTTTGGTCGGGCTGTAGCTGTATCAGAAGGTACCATGTTAGTAGGGGCTTATGACAATGAGGATAAAGGTGATGGTCCGGGCTCAGCCTACATATTTGAGTAAGTTGGTTTGTCGTTAAGGCATAATTTACAAGATTCAGTCCCTCTGCAATATAACAGGGGGCTTTTTGCTTTTTTACTCAAGCAGGAAAGACTACAAAAAAACTGCCGATTTTTTAACGATAACTTGCCGATAAGCTACCGATCACTATTCTATTGTGATGAAAGTTCCAGTAGGAACTAGAAACCTTAGGAGTGATTAAAATGTTTAAATATACTTTCTTATTAATAATTTCAATAATGTTATTTGGTTGTCAGAATGCTAGTAGTCCAGATAAAAATCTTCCAGATGTTCAAATAAGCCCTGAAGAAGTTATTACAGATAACGTTCCCTTTACTGATGTTCCACCAGATTTAGCTCCTGATACTAGTGAAGTAGTAATCCTGCAACGCAGCACTATGAGTGATGACAGCCAGCTATCACCTACTGCTGGTATAGGCCCCAGCAAGGTTATTGGTGAAGTTGGTAAACTTTCTATCAGGCAAGCCAATCGTAATCGATGGCACAAAATGACCTTTCTAAGTGAGTTTAGAAATCCTGTAGTCATTATGCAGCCTATGTCCTATAGCAGTGGTGATCCTGCGGTTATAAGAATTAGGAATGTTACAACTCTAGACTTTGAGTTTCAGATAGATGAGTGGGACTATCTCAATGGGGCTCATGGTACAGAAACTGTTACTTATTTAGTTATGGAATCAGGTCTATGGATTAATGGCCTAGTTTATGAAGTTGGTAAGGTTAAAGCTAACCACAACTTTAAAAAGGTAAACCTAAAGTACCCTTTCCCAGTAGGAGCAGTTATACTAACCCAAGTACAGAGCAGAAATGATCCTGCTGCAGTAATCACAAGGCAGCAAGTAGCAACAGGAGGGTTTAGGGTAAAAGTGCAAGAGGAAGAAAGAGCAGATGGTACTCATTCTTTGGAAGATATTGGTTACATTGTAATTTTACCCGGCGAGGGGCCTTTTGGTAAGTTTCAAGCTCTAAGTAAAAAGACAACCCCTGTAGTAAGTCATAATTTTCGGACTATAAACTATAGTTTTGCAGCTCCTACTTTTGGTGATAGCTACTTTCTAGCTGGTATGCAGACTTATGCGGGAAAAGATACTGCTGGTTTACGTTACAAAAGGCTAACTAACAATGGTGTACAAGTAAGGGTAGAAGAAGAGAAGTCAGCAGATACAGAGACTAATCACCCTAATGAATCTGTAGGATACTTGTTACTAAGACAGGTAGATTTTGATGAAAATAAGATCACTGCTTTTGATGGAGAAGTTGATGCTTTATTTGGCAATTCTGTAGCCATATCAGGAGATACTGTAGTGGTTGGGGCCGACCAAGATGATGATAACGGTGATAGGTCAGGTTCAGCTTACTTATATGAACGCAATTCTAAAGGTAAGTGGGTACTGGTCAAGAAGGTACTACCCTCTGATGGAGTAACTCTTGACTATTTTGGTAACTCTGTGGCCATATCGGGAAATATTTTGGTAATAGGGGCTCTTTTAGATGATGATAGAGGTGGTGATTCAGGTTCAGTATACATATATGAGCGTAACCAAGGGGGCAACAACAAGTGGGGGCAGATTCAGAAAATATCAGCCTCTGATGGGTCATACGAGGGCTTATTTGGTAGCTCTGTAGCCATATCAGAGGATACTGTGGTGATAGGAGCTACAGGAGATAGTGATCAGGGCTTATATGCAGGTGCAGCTTATATATTTGAGCGCAATAGTGGTGGAAACAATAAGTGGGAAGAGGTTAAGAAAATCCCAGCACCTGACGGGTTATTTGGAGGTGAGGGCTTCTTTGGTAGCTCTGTAGCCATATCAGGGGATACTGTGGTGATAGGAGGATATCGTGAATCAGCCTATATATTTGAGCGTAATGAGGGTGGTAACAATAGTTGGGGGCAAATCAAGAAACTACTAGCCTCTGATGGATCAATCGATAACAACTTTGGTGAGTCTGTAGCCATATCAGGAAATACTGTAGTAGTAGGGGCTGATCAAGATGATGATAAAGGTACTAACTCAGGTTCAGTCTATGTATTTGAGCGCAATAATGGCGGTAACGATAATTGGGGGCAGGTTAAGGAAATACTAGCTTCTGATGGAGTAGCTGGTGACTACTTTGGCAGCTCTATAGCCATATTAGAAGATACTGTGGTAGTAGGAGCTACAGGTGATGATGATAACGATGATGGGTCAGGTTCAGTTTATGTACTTAAGCGTAACAATGGTGGTAGCAACAACTGGGGACAGATCAAGAAAATACTAGCCAGTGATGGGGCTTTTCGTGATTACTTTGGTAGATCTGTAGCTACATCAGGAGTTACTATGGTGGTAGGAGCTGATGGGGATGATGATAGCGGTTCAGCTTACATATTTGAGTAAGCTAATTTGTAGTTAAAGCATAGCTTACAACATTTAGTCCCTCTGCAATATAACAGGGGGACTTTTATATTGAGCACTACATTGTCTGATTTGCGATCCCCTTGCCACACAGGCATTCCCTGCAATCCATGTAAAGTGATGTGTTGTTTTCTTGTGTGTAGGGTGTGTTTCGCTGAGGGCATTTTAGGCTGGTTTGTTGCACGTAGGGGCGTATTGCATATTGCAATACGCCCCTACCCGCATGTAATGTGCCATGCTGTTTCCGTGCGATGCATCCCCATTATGCCCATAAATTACATCCCATCATGTAATTACCCCTTCCAAAGAGGCTAATCAAAAACTGCCGATTTTTTAGCGCTTTGCTTACGATAATTTGCCGCTTAGTTCTTAAGCTAAATGTTGCAACAAATTAATGTTGCTTAGTGACCTCTAGTTAAGGTCAAAGGGCTTCTAGCCCAAACTTTATGAAAGGAAAAAGTTTATGAAAAACAAGTCTTATCAAGTCAGGGTTTGTGAGGGAGCTTCACAAACAGGAATTAAGTTTAATTCAAAATTTCAAGGAGAGTTTTCAATGATGACAAAATTTAAAAGTCTAATTGCCATGCTAATGGTACTTTCAATAGTTTTTATGGCTGCTTGCCAAAACTCACAGGTTCCTGTTAGAGAACCTCAAACAAGTCTTGGTAATTTACGTGAAGTAGAGATCACCTTACCCGGTTCTACTGAAGCCCAAAAAGTTACTTATGAGATAGTCGGTGACTATGCTATATTTGAAGGTGACATAATTCTTGGTGAAGTAGATTCTGAAGGCAATCTCATCAAAAGTGAGTTAGAGCCTGAAGGTATTGCTACTGATGTAGGTTGTTTTAAGTTTTGGTTCTGGGATTGTCACTACCGTTGGTCACTTGGTATTGTTCCTTATGTAATCGATGAGGATAACTTAGCAGGTGACGCTCCGGCAGATATTAGAGCTGCAATGCGTGGCTGGGAATACTTAACAGACATTAAGTTTGTAGAAAGGACTACACAAAAAGATTATGTTGCATTTGTACGAGGAAGTAGTCCAGACACATGCTCTTCTAGTATAGGTCGTGTAGGTGGTCGACAAACCATTAGGCTTAAGTCTAATGGTTCTTGTGATGGGCGAGGACTTAGACACGAAATTGGTCATGCTTTGGGGCTTCACCATGAACAATCACGTGAAGACCGTGATAAGCATGTAACTATTATGTGGGATAACATTAAACCTGGAAGCGAGGGTAGTTTCAAAAAGCGTGTAAGTAATGCTACAGACATTGGTGTTTACGATTTTAGGTCTGTTATGCACTATGGTGCAAACACTGCTTGCAAAAGGAACAGTACAGGCAATTGTGTAGGACCAACTATTATCACTAAGCCTGCAGGCATAGCTATAGGAAGTTCTTATCCAAGCCAAGGTGACGTTAATGCAATTCAACAGATATACAAAAAGGAGTTCGAAAAAAGAGGTGGCTCTGGAGGAGGAGAAGATCCTGACGATCCACCAATACATGTGAAATAAAGGCTCTTGATATTATTGTAGGGTGTATTTCATGCCTAGGGAGCAATTATGCAGTTAGAATCAGGTTTTTCTGGTTCTAACTATTCTTTACTTTTAGCTATGTATAGATGTTCAAATAAACTCGTGCCTTATCAACACAAAGAATGTCATCCTGAGCCTTTCCGAGGGTAAACTACGTGAGGGATCTTACTGTGTTACGCCGTGAGATACATTCGTCGCTATGCTCCTCAGTATGACATATGCTTTACAGAAAAGTACGCTCACTTTGAGAAAAGACTTTTCTGAAGCACTATAATTGAAGTTCGGTCAGAATTCTACCTGCCTCTGCATGTTCAGGAATGTCGTCTACATCTACGATAGGAGTTATGCGCTCTAATAGCTCTGTTAGTAATGAATGCATCCCTTCTTGTTTATTTCTAGTCTGCCAGTACTTTGCTAGCGATAAGGCTGCTTTTAGCTCGAGCATAGGAACACCTTGCTCTTTAGCTACAGCAATAGCCTGCCTAAAGTGCTGTTCAACCTCAACAGCTTCTGCTCTTAGTTCTTGCAACCACTCACCCTTTAAGCAATGAATTCTAGACAGATAAAAAGGCTCGCCTCTTTTCTCACTATAAGTAACTGCTTCTTCCAACGTACCCAAAGCTTCATCGTGTTTGTTCATTAACCATAAACCTTCAGCTAACATAACTAATGAACAGGGACCTGTAATTAGTCCTCCTGCCGTTCTAGCCATGGCTATACCTTGCTTCATTTCAGCAAAACCCGCCTGTACTTGCCCTAGTTGTGCTATAGCCCAACCATGATTGAGCAACCCCCATGCCTGCCAAAAAGCATAGCCATATTCATCTGCTATTTTCAAAAGTTCCTCTGTCATGGATTTTAACCTAACAAAGTCATTCATAAACATATAAATATTAGTGCATGTGCCTAGAAAAACTGCTCTGCTTGCTGCATGTCTAAAACTAGCTGGTGGTTCTTTAGCCATTAGCATTTTAGCTTCCTTTAGTTTGCCCTTAAAACAAAGTACCCAAGACAGCATTGGTATTAGTGTTAAGCTTTGGTCATAGCTGTAATGGCGAATCATATTTTCATGACTAGCCTGATCAAAATTTAGATAACTTAGAGCTGAACGCCCTACCTCTATAGCTTTGTCACTATCACCTAGGAAGAAGTGAGCTGTTGTCAATAAAGTTCCTACTACGACTAAATGTGCAGAATCTTCTTGCTGATCTGCTATTGCCTTAAATTCATTTGACCACTCTAAAAAAGTTTGTATTGATAAATCACTGTTGACAAGAGCATAAAAAGCTAGGCCTGCATAAATAGTCATTAATTGTGAGTTTGTGCCTCCAATCTGACGACATAACTCCAAAGCACACTCCAAAGCAATCCGCACTCTCTCAGATTGAAAACCCTCAACAGTCAAAAGTGCTGTACCTAAACCAGCCTGTAAACCTAACTCTACAAAAATTCGCTCTGGAGTAACAGTCATTTGATTGATAAGGGCTAAACCACGCTCATAATGAATTATTGCTTCCTTGTTAGAACCCAGCATCTGTGCTTGTTGTCCCGCTGCTAGCAAGTACTCAAACACCTTATCAAAGTTGCTTGCCTGCTCAAAATGCCATGCTAATTGTGGTGCTATTTCCTTGGCTTTCTTACCATATATTGTTTCCAATGCTAGGGCAATATCTTCATGTAAATATGCCCTTTCCGTTTCTGTTAAGTTGCTATAGACATACTGCTGAAAAAGATTATGTCGAAAACGATAATACGAGAGCTTCTGTTTACCTAGATGTTCTAACCTCTCTGATCTCACTAGTCGATGTCTCTTATCTATTTCACCACTCAACGTCCTTATAACCTCTCGCTCATCCTGCTTTTGTACTTGGGCTACTGCTTCACCTATAAATGCCTCGCCTTGTACACTCGCCACGCTCAACAACTCACGCTGCTCCTCAGGTAATCGTCCTATCCTTACCTCTATCACCCCCTCTACTTTCGCTGGTAGCGTTTGCCAGTCTATATTATCCTTCGCCAACCACTTACCTTCTTGTTGATATAAGTCTCCCCTATCTTTCATAGTACTCAGTAGTTCTGCTGTAAATAATGCGTGCCCTTGGGTATGCTTATAGAAAACTGCTCTAAAATGATCATCTAATTGGTTTGGCTCACTGTCAAGATACTCATTTACAAACTCATGTTCATTCTCTACTTTTTGCTCTTCTAGATTAATTTCTATATCACCATAAAGACGCTGCAATTCTGTACTAATGGCTAAAATAGGATGATTATCATTTGCTAGTACGTCACTATGTCTATAGCTGCCTATTAGTAAGATACGGTTAGTGGCTACACGCCTGCTCAAATAGTTAAATAGTGCTGCTGAGGAAGCGTCTATCCAGTGAGTATCTTCTAGGATCAGTAGAATTGGCCTAATTTTTGCTATAGCTTCTAAAACTCGAGCATACAAAGAAACTATTCTAGTTTGCTCTAATGTGCCCAAGGGTTTTTCGCTTGCTAAGTTTACAACCTTTTCAAACCATGGCTCTTTCTCTAAACCTGCTAGCACTAGCCTTTCTATTAATGGTGCATCTGCTAAAAAATTAGTGATCAAGTCAGGCGCATGTTTCGCTACCTGTGGTACTGTTTCTCCCATGGCTTCCCACAAGCGCTTTGCATGCCCTGTACTTATCAGCCCTCCATGCCACTGTGCTTCCACATCTCCTAAAAGTAGTAGCAAGATGTGTCTAAATGGTAAATATGGATCTCCTATTCCTGATTGTTGATTACAATAGCCCGTTAGTACTAGTAGCTCTGGTTTTTCTGTTAATACTTGATCGACAAACTTTTGTAATAAATATGATTTCCCTTGACCTGTATTACCTAGCACTAACCTTACTTGTCCTTTATTTTCAGCTATTGAGTCTAGTGCTTCTTGCAGTTGGCTTAGTTCTGCTTTTCTGCCTACAAATAGTGTTTCTCTGGCTGAACTCTCTTCCTCTGTTAAGAATGCTGGAGGAGTAAGGTTTGTAGGTAAGTCTAAACTAGTAGTATTACTTATTTTAGTTGATGGATTCTGTATTGCTAAGACTTGACCTAGCTGTCCTAATTCTCCTGATTCAATTTGTGCAATCAAGTTTTCTATTGCTTCACTTGGTCTTATGTTTAGTGTTTCTGCTAGTATTTGTTGGCATTTCTCATACTGTTGTAGTGCTGCTGCCCGATTCCCTTGCTTCGCATATAGGTAAATTAGTTTATAGTGGGATTTCTCTTGTAACTGATCTAGATTTAACCTGTTCTGTGCATGTTTTAGAGCAGTGCTGTAGTCTTTCTTGTCTTCTGCACTTCTTATTAGCTTATCAAAGCCTTCAAAGGCAATTTGTTGATAGTGTTCTCGTTGGCTTTGGCACCAATCATCAAATTCTGGAGTATCTTTTATCTCTAAACCTGCTAGAAAATTCCCCCTATAAAACGATACGGCTTCAGATAGCTTCTCTAAATCAATTGGTTCTTTACTAAGCGCTGTATCTAGCTCTAATGCATCTACTTGAATTGGTTTCTCCCAATTAAGGCTTACTGTATGTCTACTTGGTTTTATATATTCTCCTAATATCTTTTTTAGCTCTGATAGTCCTGTACGTAAACTACTCCGTGCTAGATCATCAGTTACATCACTCCAAAATAGTAATATTAGCTCGGTTCTTTGTACAGCTTTCTTTTCAATAGCTATATGAGCTAATAGCGCTAGTAGCTTTTTGGGTACCTGCAAAGGAGTGCCATCTTCAAAACACACCTCTGGAGTCCCTAACAAATTGATGTGCAGTAGAGTTTGGCTTGTTTTCTTCTCCATTGTTTCATTTTAGCAAATCTATATATTTCTTAACTTAACTTTCTATTGGTACTCTTACAGAAGGGGCTAAACAAAAAACTGCCGATTTTTTAATGATGACTTGCCGATAAACTGCCACTAGGTTCTTAAGCTAAATAGCGTAAAGAAATAGCACTAACTATTTCTTGTTTTAGAAAGGAACTAACTATGTTTATAAATAAGTTTATTTTTTTAATGAGTAGTAGAAAAGTATTGCAAGTAGGAAGGATAAAAATGCTTAATCTACACTCTTTACTTTTAAGTATTTTTTTAATTGTAGGACTTCTTTTGACAGCTTGTGGGCAACAAAGCACAGTACCTCAAGAAAATATTGTTAAAGAGGAGGACCCAACTTTGACTCCTACAAGCATAGATAGGGGTCTTACAGATGATCTTGTCATTGGTGTACCAGGAGAGGGAATTGGTAATATTGAAAATGCTGGTGCAATTAATGTCTTGTTTGGTGCTTCTTCAGGCTTAAGCAATGAAGGAAATGAGTTTTGGCACCAAGATAGTCGAAATATTAAGGGTCGGGTAGAATCTTTTGATTTTTTTGGTAAAACTTTAGCTATTGGAGATTTTGATGGTGATAGAAGAGATGATGTAGCAATTGGTGTACCTAGAGGAAATCTCTCTAGTATTGAAGATGCTGGTGCAGTAAATGTGCTTTATGGTTTTCGTGGAGGTTTTAGAGCAAGAGACAACCAAATATGGACTGAAAATACTAAAGGGATTAAAGGCGTAGCAGAGGATTTTGATCATTTCGGAGAAGTGTTAGCTGTTGGTGATTTTAATGGTGATGGTAAAGACGATCTAGCCATTGGTACTCCTAAAGAAGGTATTGGAAATCTGAATGGTTCTGGTGCTGTACATATCCTTTATGGTTCTAATATAGGTCTAACAGCAAGTGGAGACCAGCTCTGGCACCAAGGTAAGATAGGCCTTACAACTAACGAAGGGGGAGATTTGTTTGGCAGTGCTCTAACTGCAGGTGACTTTAATGGAGATGGTAAAGATGACCTAGCTATTGGTGTTCCTTATAAAGATCTTAATGATGTTCGACATGCTGGTATAGTTATAATCTTACAAGGCTCTGAATCAGGATTAACAACAGTAGGTAGTACTCTTTGGCATCAAGATAGTGCTGGTATATACGGTGAATCAGAAAGAAGCGATGCATTTGGCTACTCACTTACAGCCAATGATTTTAATGGAGATGGTAAAGATGATTTGGCTGTAGGCGTGCCTTATGAAGATCTTGGCTCAAGTAACGGTAGTGAGGGCATGGTAAACATCCTTCTTGGTTCTGATAATGGCATTACAGCTATAGGAAATAGTGCCTTATATAACTCAGGTAACATTAGCTATTACTTTGGTGAAGTTCTTACTTCTGGTAACTACGATGGTGACAGATTTTATGACCTTGTAGTGGGTTCTCCTGAGCAATCTGTAGGAAATATATTACACGCTGGACGGGTTGGGGTTTTTTATGGCTTTGTTTACGGTCCATCAGCCCTAGGTCAGTTCTTTGATCAGAATACACTGGGAGTACAAGACCTAGCTGAACAAGGCGACAGATTTGGCGCTGCACTAGCTAGTGGTGATTTTAATGGTGATGGTAAAGATGACCTTGCTATAGGTGTTCCTGAGGAAGATCTTACCAATAACACACTACTTAGAGATGTTGGCGCAGTTAATGTGCTGTATGGTTCTGATGAAGGTATTACTGCTGCATTTAATCAGTTTTGGTATCAAGGTAATGTAATAGATACTCCAGAACAACATGACTATTTTGGCTCTGCATTAGCTTCACGTAAATAGATTTTCTGCTAATGCTAGGTGCTTTTATGTTTTGGGGGCTCGAGCTTCTTGGAACTCGAGCCATTTAAATTTTTATCCTTGTTCCGAAGCTCATTGGGGAAATTTGTGCTCAGCAGGGTTCAAATTTTTGAACCCCTACAACCTCGTAGGATTTATAGTAAGGGGATTTTCTTATTGAGTGTTATTTGATTTTAAATCTTTGAATTTGCTTCTGACACTACTAAATCATAGTCAATCTTTATAATCACACAAATCAAAGTTCAGACATTTTTACAGCTTCAATTCCCCCTCCAGAAAACATAAATCAAAAACTGCCGATTTTTTAATGATAACTTGCCGATAAACTGCCGCTTGGTTCTTAAGCTAAATAGTGTAAAGAAATAGTACCAACTATTTCTTGTTTCAGAAAGGAAATAATCATGTTTATAAATAAATTTATTTTTTTAATGAGTAGTGGAAAAGTATTGCAAGTAGGAAGTATAAAAATGTTTAATCTAAGCTCTTTACTTTTAAGCATTCTTTTGATGGTAGGACTTCTGTTAACGGCTTGTGGGCAGCAAGGTACAGTACCTCAAGAAAATATTGCTGAAGAAGATTCAACTCTAACCTCTACAAGCATAGATAGAGGTCGTACAGATGATCTTGTCATTGGTGTACTAGGAGAGGGTATTGGTAATATTGAAGATGCTGGCGCAGTTAATGTCTTGTTTGGGACTGGGATTTCTTTAGGCTTAAGCAATGACGAAAGTGAGTTTTGGAGTCAAGATAGCCGAAACATTAAAGGTCGGGCAGAGCCTTATGATTATTTTGGTGAAGCTTTAGCTATTGGAGATTTTGATGGTGATAGAAGAGATGATGTAGCAATTGGTGTACCTAGAGGAAACCTCTCTAGTATTGAAAATGCTGGTGTAGTAAATGTGCTTTATGGTTTTCGTGGTGGGCTTAGAGCAAGAGACAACCAAATATGGACTGAAAATACTCGAGGGATTAGAGGTGTAGCAGAGAGAGATGATCTTTTCGGAAAAGCGTTAGCTGTCGGTGATTTTAATGGTGATGGTAAAGACGACCTAGTCATTGGTACTCCCTCTGAAGATATTGGAAATATTCGTAAGACTGGTGCTGTACATGTCCTTTATGGTTCTAATATAGGTCTAACAGCAAGAGGAGACCAGCTTTGGCACCAAGGCAACATAGGCCTTACAACTAACGAGTCGGGAGATATGTTTGGCAGGGCTCTAGCTGCAGGTGACTTTAATGGCGATGATAAAGACGACCTAGCTATTGGTGTTCCTTACAAGGGTATTAATGATTCTCGTGCTGGTGCAGTTATAATCTTACAAGGTTCTCCTTCAGGATTAACAGCAGTAGGTAGTACCCTTTGGCACCAAGATAGTGCTGGTGTCTATAATGAGGCAGAATATTTTGACTTATTTGGTTTTACACTAGCAGCTAATGATTTTAATGGAGACGGTAAAGATGATTTGGCTGTAGGTGTACCCTATGAAGGTATTTACTCAAATAGTGATACTAATGATGGCAATGAGGGTATGGTACACATCCTTCTTGGTTCTGATAATGGCATTACAGCTAGAGGAAATTATGGCTTATATGGCTCAGGTGACATTAACGATAGATTTGGTGAAGTTCTTACTTCTGGTAACTACGATGGTGACAGATTTTACGACCTTGCAGTGGGTGCTCCTCATCAATCTGTAGGGAATATATCAGGCGCTGGACGAGCTGTAATTTTTTATGGCTCTGTTTACGGTTCATCAGCCCCAGGCCAGTTCTTTGATCAGAATACACTGGGAGTACAAGACGCATCTGAAAAAGATGACCGATTTGGCGCTGCACTAGCTAGCGGTGACTTTAATGGTGATGGTAAAGATGACCTAGCTATAGGTGTTCCTCATGAAGATCTTACCAATAACACACTTCGTAATGCTGGCGCAATTAATGTGTTGTATGGCTCTGATGAAGGTATTACTGCCGCATTTAATCAGTTTTGGCATCAAGGCTATTTAACAGATACTCCAGAAACAGATGACTATTTTGGCTCTGCATTAGCTTCACGTAAATAGAGCTTCTGTTAATGCTAGGTGCTTTTATGTTTTAAAGGCTCGAGCTCCAAGAAGCTCGAGCCTTTAAGTTTTCCCCTTGTTGCGAAGCTCATTGGGGAAATTTGTGCTCAGAGGGGTTCAAAAACTTGAACCCTTCATTGCCTTCGAGGGTAAACCCCTACAACCTCATAGGATTTATAGTAGGGGGATTTTTTTTGTTGAGCATTATCTGTCTGAACTGTAAGTTGCTTGCAATTACTTGAGCAGACAACCTAAACAAAAACTGCCATTTTTTGAACGATAACTTGCCAATAATCTGCCGCTTGGTTTTTAAGCTAAACAGCGTAAAGAAATAGCACCCACTATTTCTTGCTCTAGACTTGCAGACAGCAAGTTCAGAAAGGATAGATATTATGAAATCACTTAAGAAGTTCGTTTTTATTAGCAGTATTTTATTCATTGGTTTTCTTGCTTCAACAGCAATAGCAAGTAAAGGTTCTAACGGCGTATGGATGAATGGCGTACGCATGAATCATGAATAGCCTAAGCACGAACGGTATAGATCCGAATGGCATGCAAGATAACGGCTACAATGTTGATCTTAAACCCAAGGTTTAGATTCTAGTGCTATTGGACAACAAGCACTTAAGAAGTAACTCCTCTTAGTTAAATTCAGAGATTGTTAGACTGAAAATCTAGCAATCTTTGAACTTTGGAAGGAATCCTTGCTTAGCAAAAATTTTTACTTGCAATATTGAATCTGTTTAGGCTAAGCCAGCGAGCATCTCTTGTGCTTCTACATGCTCAGGTATGTTGCCTATGTCTACTATAGGAGTTATACGTTCCAATAGTTCTTTTAGTAGTGAGTGAGCCTTTTCTAGTTTACCCTTAGCCTGCCAGTATTTTGCTAGGGATAGGGTGGCTTGTAGCTCGAGCATACAAGCACCTTGTTTCTTAGCTACAACCATAGCTTGCCTAAAGTACTGCTCAACCTCTGTAGTTTCTGCCCCTAGTTTTTGTAAGCACTTACCCTTTAGTTGATTAAGTTGAGATAGATAAAAGAACTCACCCTTTTTCTTGCTATGCTCAAATGCTTCCTCCAAAACATTTAAAGCCTTATTGTATTCATATTTTAGCATTAAGCCTTCAGCCAACATTGCTAGTAAATATGAAGTTATAGGCAGGCCTCCTGACACTTTAACAGCGTTTAGACCCTGCTGTATTTCAACAATACCTGCTTCCACTTCGCCTAGTTGTGCTCGAGCCCAGCCATGACTAACAAGGCCCCATGATTCCCAAAAAGAATAGCCTTTCTCGTTTGCTAATTTTAAAAGTTCATCAGTCATAGCTTTCAAGCTAGTAAAATCATGCATAAATTGGTAGCTAGGAACAGATAGCGCTAGAAACATTGCCCTACCTGCTGCATTTCTATAGTCAGGCAGTGGTTCTTTGGTTATCAGTGTTTTAGCCTCCTTCAGTTTGCCCTTAAAACAAAGCGCCCAAGACAATATAGGTACTAGTATTACACGTTGGTCATGAGTGTAATGGCAAATCATATTCTTATTGTTAGATTCATCAACATTACCCTCACTAAGAAATGAATACCCTAGCTCTACCACCTTATCGTTATGGCCAAGAAAAAAATAGGCTGATATTAATAAAGTGTCTGCTGTGGCTAGATGTGCCAACTCTTTTTGTTTATCAGGTATTGCCTTAAGTTCACTTGACCAATCTAAACAAGTTTGTAGTGATAAATTACTACTAGAAGCAGTATGATGAGTTAAATCTTCATAAGCTGTTATCAGTTGGGGATTTGTTTCCCCAGCTTGATGACATAATTCCAAAGCACGCTCTAAAGCAACCCGCACTCTTGCAGATTGGTTGCCCTCAACAGGTAAAAGTGCCATACCTAACCCAGCTTGAAAACCTAATTCTATAGATGTTAATTCTGCTGCTTTAGGCAATTGATTAATAAGAGCTAAACCACGTTCATAATGGGCAATAGCTTCTTTATTTGAACCTAATGTCTGTGCTTGTTGTCCTGCAACTAGCAAATACTCCAAAGTCTTTTCAATATTACCAGCTTGCTCAAAGTGCCAAGCTAGTTGTGGTGCTATGTCCTTGGCTTTCTCACCATAAATATCTTCTAGGATAAAAGCTATGTCTTCATGTAAGTAAGTGCGTTCAGTTTCAGCTAAATTGCTATAAACATATTGTTGAAAAAGGTTATGTCGAAAACGGTAGTGAGATAGTCGTTGCTTACCAAGGCGCTCCATTCGTTCCGATTGTACTAGTCTATGCCTTTTGTCTATCTCGTTACTAAATGCCCGAATAACCTCTCGCTCATCTTGCTTTTGCACTTGCGCTACTGCCTCACCTATAAACGCCTCGCCTTGCACACTTGCTACACTTAGTAATTCACGTTGTTCATTAGGCAAATGGCCAATTCTTACCTCTATAACCCCTTCTACTTTAGCTGGCAAAGTATGCCAATCTATAGTGTCCTTGGCAAGCCACTTACCACCTTGCTGATAAAGATCTCCCCTATCTTTCATGGCACTCAGCAACTCGGCAGTAAACAAAGCGTGTCCTTGGGTATGTTTAAAAAAAACCTCTCTAAAATTACTATCTAGCTCATTTGCTTCGCTATCAAGATAGGCATTTACAAACTCACGCTCATCATCTACCTTTTGATCTTCTAAATTGATGTCTATAGCTCCATATAAACGATGTAACTCTCTGCTGATTTCCAGCATAGGGTGAGATTCACTTATTGATACATCGCTTGATCTGTAAGATCCTATTAATAAAATTCGATTTCTTGCTACATGTCTGCTCAAATAGTTAAATAATGCTGCTGAAGAAGAATCTATCCAGTGGGTATCTTCTAAGATAAGTAGAACTGGTCTAATTTTTGCAATAGCTTGCAAGGCACTAACATACAAAGAAATTATTTTGGTTTGTTCTAATGCTCCCAAAGGTTTTTCACTTGTTAAGTTTACAACCTTATCAAACCAAGGCTCTTTCTCTAAACCTGCTACTACTAGCCTTTCAATTAATGGCGCATCTATCAAAAAATTAGTAATTAAATCAGGGGCATATTTTGCTATCTGGGGCACTGTTTCTCCCATAGCTTCCCACAAGCGCTTTGCATGTCCTGTACTTATTAACCCTCCATGCCACTGTGCTTCTACATCTCCCAAAAGTAGTAACAATATGTGTCTAAACGGTAAATATGGATCTCCTATTCCTGATTGTTGATCACAATAGCCTGTTAGCACTAGTAGCTCTGGATTTGCTTCTAGTGCCTTATCTGTAAATTGTTGTAGTAAGTATGACTTCCCTTGGCCTGCATTGCCTAGTACCAATCTCACTTGTCCTTTGTTTTCACCTACTAATCTTAGCGCTTTATGCAATTGGTCTAGTTCTGCTTTTCTACCTACAAATAATGTTTCTCTGACTGAACTCTCTTCCTCTGCTAAGAATGCTGGCGGAGTAAGGTTTGTAGGTAATGAGCTAGGAATATTACTTATTTCAGTTGCTGGAATATGTACCGCTGAAGATTGACTTAGTTGCCCTAACTCTCCTGATTTGATTTGGGCAATTAAATTTTCTATTGCTTCACTTGGTTCTATTGCTAGATTTTCTGCTAGTATTTGCCGGCATTTTTCATACTGCTGTAGTGCTGCTGCTCTATTTCCTTGCTTGGCCTGTAAATAAATAAGCTTATAATGCGATTCCTCTCGCAATTGATCTAGGCTCAACATGCCCTGTGCATATTTTAAAGCACTGCTATAATCTTTTTTATCTTCCTCACTCCCTATGAGCTTATCAAACGCCTCAAAAGCAATTTGTTGATAGTGTTCTTGTTGGCTTAGGCACCAATCATCAAATTCTGGGGCATCTTTTATTTCTAAACCTGCTAGAAAGTTCCCCCTATAAGAGGTAATGGCTTGGTCTAACTTCTCTAAATCAATTAGTTCCTTACCAAGTGCTGCCTCTAACTCTAAAGCATCTACTTGAATTGGTTTTTCCCAATCAAGGCTTACTGTATGTCTACTTGGTTTTATATATTCCCCTAATATCTTTTTTAGCTCTGACAATCCTGTACGTAAACTACTGCGTGCTAGATCATCAGTTACATCACTCCAAAACAGTAATATTAGCTTAGCCCTTTGTACAGCTTTCTTTTCAATAGCTATATGAGCTAATAGTGCTAGCAGCTTTTTGGGTATTTGTAAAGGAGTGCCATTTTCAAAACACACCTCTGGAGTTCCTAATAAGTTGATGTGTAGTAGAGCTTGGCTTGTTTTATTCTCCATCATTTCATTCTAGCAAATTTATCATTTAATACTTTGGCCTCTTGTTATTGACTTCCAGAAAAGACTGGGTAAAACTGCCGTTTTTTTAACGATAACTTGCCGGTTAGCTGCCGATCACTATCCTATCTTAGTTAAAGTTCCAGTAGGAACTAGAAATCTTAGGAGTGATTAAAATGTTTAAATATTTTTCCATATTAGTAGTTTTAATAATGTTATTTGGTTGTCAGAATGTTGGTAGTCCAAGCAAAGAGATTCCTGATGTTCAAACAGGTCAAGAAGAGATAATTACAGATAAAGCTCCTTTTACTGATGTACCACCAGATGTAGTTCCAGATGTTAGTGAAGTGGTATTTCTGCAGCGTAGTGCTATGAGTAATGGAAATCAGTTATCGACTAGTGCAGCTATAGAGACTAATGACATTATTGGTGAAGTAGGTAAAGTATTTGTCAGACAAGGTAACCCTAATAGGTGGCACAAAATAAGTTTCCTAAATGAGTTTAGGAATCCAGTAGTGATAATGCAACCTTTATCGTATAACAGTGGAGATCCAGCAGTGATAAGGATAAGGAATGTAACAAGTCAAGGCTTTGAATTTCAAATAGATGAGTGGGATTATCTTGATGGTGCTCATGGCAAAGAGATAGTTACTTACTTAGTGATGGAATCAGGGTTGTGGACAAATGGATTAGTATATGAGGTTGGTAAGGTAAAAACTAATCATAGGTTTAAAAAAGTTACTTTAAATCCTTCTGTAAATTATACCGCTCAGGGAGCAGTCATACTAACTCAAGTACAGAGTAGAAACGATCCTGCTGCAGTAACCACAAGGCAACAAGTAGCAACAGGAGGGTTTAGGGTAAAAGTACAAGAGGAAGAAGGAGCAGATGGTACTCACCCTTTAGAAGATATTGGTTACATTGCTATCCTACCTGGTGAAGGGCCTTTTGGTAAATTTCAAGCCTTGAGTGCCAAAACAGGCAACATAGTAAGCCACAACTTTAGAACACTAAGATATGGTTTTACAGCAGATGTATTTGGGGATAGTTACTTTTTAGCAGGAATGCAGACTTATGCAGGAGAAGATACAGCAAGCTTGCGCTACAGAGGTCTAACTGATGGTAGTGTACAAGTAAGAGTAGAAGAAGAGCAGTCAGCAGATAGAGAAACCAACCACCCTAATGAGTCTGTAGGGTATTTGATTCTAAGGCAAGTAGTGTTTGATGAAAGTAAGATAACTGCTTTTGACGGAGCAGATTACGACTACTTTGGCGGCTCTGTAGCTATAGATAGAGATACTATGGTTGTAGGTGCCTATAAAAATGATGATAAAGGCGCTGATGCAGGTGCAGCCTACATATACGAGCGCAATGCTAAGGGTAAGTGGGTACTAGTCAAGAAAATACAAAACCCTGATGAGGAAGATAGACTCTTTGGTCATTCTGTAGCTATATCAGGAAATACTGTGGTGATCGGGGTTTACTTGGGTGGTGATGGCAGCAGTTATCCGGGTTTAGCCTATATATTTGAGCGCAACCAAGGTGGCAATGACCGCTGGGGGCAGGTCAAGAAACTACTAGCCTCTGATAGAGCATCCAATGACAGTTTTGGTCGCTCTGTAGCTATATCAGGAGATACTGTAGTGGTAGGAGCAGCTTATAAAGATGATGATAAGGGACTTAACTCAGGTGCAGCCTATGTATTTGAGCGCAATAAGGATGGTATCGATAATTGGGGTGAAGCCAAGAAGCTATTAGCCTCTGATGGAGCTGCTGGTGACGAATTTGGTCGCTCTGTAGCTATATCAGGAGATACTGTAGTGGTAGGGGCTTGGGAAACTGATGATAAAGGTACTGATTCAGGTTCAGCTTATATATTTGAGCGCAACCAAGGTGACAGAAACCGTTGGGGGCAGGTCAAGAAACTACTAGTCTCTGATGGAGTAGCTGGTGATAATTTTGGTAACTCTGTAGCTGTATCAGGAAATACTATAGTAGTAGGGGCTTACAGAGATGATGACAGTGGCAGTGGTTCAGGTTCTGTCTATATATTTGAGCGTAACCAAAGTGGCAGCAACAAATGGGGGCAGGTTATAAAATTACTTGCCTCTGATGGAGCTGCTGGTGACGAATTTGGTGATTCTGTAGCAGTATCAGGAAATACGGTGGTGGTAGGAGCTGACCGAGATGATGATAATGGCACTAATTCAGGCTCAATCTATATATTTAAGCCCAATAATGGTGGCAACAAATGGGAGCAAGCTAAGAAAATAGTAGCCTCTGATGGAGCAACTGCTGACTACTTTGGTCATCCTGTAGCCATATCAGGAAGTACTGTAGTAGTAGGAGCTGGTGGAGATGATGATAACGGTGCTAGCTCAGGTTCAACCTACATATTTGAGTAAATTGCTTTACAATTAAAAGTATATCTTAAAATATTTAGTCCCTCTGCAACATAGTAGAGGGATTTTTATTTTGCCTTCTTGTTACAAAGCTCAGTTTCAAAAAGTATATCCAAAACGCTCTGCGTTCTCAGCAAAAGATAAACAAAAACTGCCGATTTTTTTACGATAACTTGCCTATTAGCTGCCGCTTGATTCTTAAGCTAAAAAGTGTAAAGAAATAGCACTAACTATTTCTTAATTCAGAAAGGAACTAACCATGTTCATAAATAGGTTTATTTTTTTAATTACCAGTGGAAAAGTATTGCAAGTAGGAAGTATAAAAATGTTTAATCTAAGCTCTTTACTTTTAAGTATTATCTTGATAGTAGGACTTCTGTTAACAGCTTGTGGACAACAAGGTACAGTACCTCAAGAAAGTATAGTTGAAGAGGCAGATCCAACTCTGACTCCTACAAGCATAGATAGGGGTCGTACAGATGATCTTGTCATTGGTGTGCCGGGTGAGAGTATTGGTGATATTTCTAGCGCTGGTGCAGTTAATGTTTTGTTTGGCGCTCCTGAAGGTTTGACAACTAACGGAAATGAGTTTTGGAACCAAGATAGCCGCAGAGTTAAAGGTCGGGCAGAAATAGATGATGTTTTTGGTGAGACTCTAGCCATTGGAGATTTTGATGGCGATAGAAGGGATGATCTAGCAATTGGTGTGAGTCAGGAAGACTTCTCTGGTATTGACGAAGCTGGTGCGGTAAATGTGCTTTATGGTTTTCGTGGTGGGCTTAGCTCAAGAGACAACCAAATATGGACTGAAAATACTAAAGGGATTAGAGGTGTAGCAGAGGAAGGTGATTATTTCGGAGAAGTTTTAGCTGTTGGTGATTTTAATGGTGATGGTAAAGACGACCTAGCTATTGGTACTCCCTTGGAAGATATTGGAAATATTTATAACTCTGGTGCTGTACATATACTTTATGGTTCTAATATAGGTCTAAGAGCAAGAGGAAACCAGCTCTGGCACCAAGGCAACATAGGCCTTACAACTAACGAATCGTTAGATGTGTTTGGCAGTGCTCTAACTGCAGGTGACTTTAATGGAGATGGTAAAGATGACTTAGCTATTGGCATTCCTTTAAAGCAAATTAATGATATTAAACGTGCTGGTATGGTTGTAATTTTGCAGGGTTCTGAGTCAGGATTAACAACAGTAGGTAGCACTCTTTGGCATCAAGATATTGCTGATGTATCTAATGAGGCAGAATATTTAGACGTATTTGGTAGTGCACTGACATCTAATGATTTTAATGGTGATGGTAAAGATGATTTGGCTATAGGTGTACCTCAAGAAGATCTTGGCTCAAGTCTTAATACTAATGGAGGTATGGTACACATCTTTCTAGGCTCTGATAATGGCATTACAGCTAGAGGAAATTATGGTTTATATGGCTCAGGTAATATTAACTATAGATTTGGTGAAGTTCTTACTTCTGGTAACTACGATGGTGACAGATTTTATGACCTTGCAGTGGGTTCTCCTGAGCAATCTGTAGGAGATATACCACAAGCTGGACGAGTTGGGGTTTTTTATGGCTTTGTTTACGGTCCATCAGCTCCAGGTCAGTTTTTTGATCAAAATACATCGGGTGTACAAGATGTAGCTGAACTAGGCGATAAGTTTGGCACTGCACTAGCTAGTGGTGACTTTAATGGTGATGGTAAAGATGACCTTGCTATAGGTGTTCCTCGGGAGGGTTTTGGCAATGGCACAATTTACAGTGCTGGTGCAGTTAATGTATTGTATGGTTCTGCTGAAGGTATTACTGTTGCATTCAATCAGTTTTGGTATCAAGGTTATGCTGGTGCTGTACTAGATGACAGGGAAAGAAATGATCGTTTTGGCTTTGCATTAGCTGCACGTAAATAGAGTTTCTGTTAATGCTAGGTGCCTTTAAATTTTTACCCTTGCTCCAAAGCTCATTGGGGAGATTTGTGTTCAGAAGGACCTAAGAACTTGAACCCTTCACTATGTTCTAGGGCAGGCTCCTACAACCTCGCAGAATTTATAGTAGGGGGGATTTTTGTGTTGAGCACTATATTGTCTGAACTGTGATTAAGCTGATTTTTGTTATTTCTTTGATTTTCTCTTAAATACTTAGATTTGCTTTTGGCACTGTCAAATCATACTTTGTCACACTAATCACAATTCAGGCATCTTTCTATCTTCATTTCTTGAACTCTAATTTGTTTACAATTACCCCTCCAGAAAAGATTAAACCAAAAACTGCCGATTTTTTTGCGTTTTGCTTACTATAATTTGCCGCTTAGTTCTTAAGCTAAATATTGCAACAAATTAGTGTTGCTTAGTGACCGCTAATCAAGGTCAAAGGGTTTCTAACCCAAACTTTATGAAAGGAAAAAGTTTATGAAAAACAAGTCTTATCAAGTCAAGGTTTGTGAGGGAGCCTCACAAATAGAAGTTAAGTCTAATTCAAAATTTCAAGGAGATTTTTTGATGATGGCAAAACTTAAAAGTCTAATTGCCATACTAATGGTACTTTCAATAGTTTTTATGGTTGCTTGCCAAAATTCACAGGCTCCTGTTAAAGAACCCCAAACAAGTCTTGGTAATTTACGTGAAGTAGAGATCACCTTACCCGGCTCTTCTGAAGCCCAAAAAGTCACTTATGAAATAGTTGGTGACTATGCAATATTTGAAGGTGACATAATTCTTGGTGAAGTAGATTCTAAAGGTAATCTCATCCAGAGTGAGTTAGGGCCTCAAGCTATTGCTACTGATGTAGGTTGTTTTACTTTTTGGTTCTGGGATTGTCACTACCGTTGGCCACTTGGTATTGTTCCTTATGTAATCGATGAGGATAACTTAGCAGGTGCTGTTCCGGCAGACATTAAAGCTGCAATGCGTGGCTGGGAATACTTAACAGACATTAAGTTTGTAGAAAGGACTACACAAAAAGATTATATTGAATTTGTAAGAGGAAGTAGTCCAGATGCATGCTTTTCTAGCATAGGTCGTGTAGGTGGTCGACAAACCATTAGGCTTAAGTCTAATGGTTCTTGTGATGGGCGAGGACTTAGACACGAAATTGGTCATGCTCTGGGACTTCACCATGAACAATCACGTGAAGACCGTGATAAGCATGTAACTATTATGTGGGATAACATTAAACCTGAAAGAGAGGGGGCTTTCAAAAAGCGTGTAAGTAATGCTTCAGACATTGGTGTTTACGATTTTAGGTCTGTTATGCACTATGGTGCAAACGCTGCTTGCAAAAGGAACAGTACAGGCAATTGTGTAGGACCAACTATTATTACTAAGCCTGCAGGTATAGCTATAGGAAGCTCTTATCCAAGCCAAGGTGACGTTAATGCAATTCAACAGATATACAAAAAGGAGTTCCAAGAGAGAGTCGGCTCTGGAGGAGGAGAAGATTCTGATCTCCCACCAATACACATGAAATAAAGAACTTTGATATTAATATAGGAAGTACACCTAGGGCAATTATGCAGTTAGAGCCAGATTTTTCTGGCTCTAACTATTTTTCCTTTTTGCTATATAGATATTCAAATCTCTTCGCTACGCCCTAGGGCAGGCGAGAGTAAATTACCCAGAGGGTCTTACTGCATTACACCGTGAGATACATTCATCTTTATCTCTGGTCACTCTACAGAAAAAAATAATAAAATCACTTTCTTTTGACGATAAGCTGCCGTTTTTTTAGCGATAAATTGCCGATCATCCTTCTAAAGTAATTAAAGTTCCTATTGGAACTACATAATCTTAAGGAGATTTAAAAATGTTAAAATACATTTTCTTACTATTCGTTTTACTATTAGGCAGTTTTTCTCAAGCACAAAGTGATCAATATTCAACTTTGTATAAGCTTAGGGGCAGTGATGCCTCGATAGCTTCTTTTGGTTCGGTTGTAGACATAAGCTTTAATAAAGCTATTGTGGGAGCTAACCTTGATGGTAAAGATCAAAGTGTTTTGTATATCTTTCAGAAAGAAAATGATTTCTGGAAACAAGCTACTGAACTTTTCTTAGAAAATAGTAACTTTTTTGACCAATCAAGTATATCAGCAGCTATAGACAATAATACTGCTGTAGTAGGATTGCCTTGGAATGATGTCAATGATAATGCTGCACAGGGTATTGTTTATGTCTTTGAAGAGAAAGGTTCTTGGCAACAAGTAGCTAGGCTTACCCCCGATGATGGCCAAGCAGAAGACCTCTTTGGCAGTTCGGTAGCCATAAGTGGTAATACCATTATAGTTGGTGCACAACGCTCTAAAACAGATAGTGGTGTTGCTAAAGGAGCTGCTTATGTTTTTACTAAACAAGGCAACAACTGGCAACAAACAGCTAAGCTACAAGTAAGTGCAGGCAAAGCCTTTGATGATTTTGGTAATGCTGTAGCTATAGATGATGATATTGCTGTTATTGCAGCCAAAGGTAATGAAGTAGATGGAAAATCTGCTCGAGGTTCTGCATATGTATACAAAAGACAAGGAGGCCAGTGGGGACTTGCCAATACCCTTATTGCTAAAGACGGAAAGTCTGGTGACAAGTTTGGTAGTGCTGTAGCCATAGATGGGGAAACTATAGTTGTAGGAGCTGAAAGTTATGCTTATGGTAACCAGACATCTCAAGGAGCAGCTTATGTTTTCAAGGCACAAGATGATTGGCTTAGCACAAAGTGGGAACAAGTTGCCAAGTTAATAGCAAAAGATGGTGAGGGAGGGGATCATTTTGGTAGCTCAGTAGATATAAATGGTGATAGAGTTGTTGTAGGAGCATATCTTGACAATATTGATGCAGATGGTTATTTTCAAGGTTCTACTTACATTTTTGAGGAAAGTTTGGGAGCATGGGAACAGATTGCCAAACTAACAGCAAAAGATGGTACTAAAGGAGATAATTTTGGTAATTCTGTTGCTATTAGTAATGAAGCTATTATTATAGGAGCACATTCTGCTGATGTTAATGGCAAGGTAGATCAAGGGATAGTTTACACTTTTACCGATCCTTTGATTCAATTTGCTGAAGTTGAAGGAGTGCAATCCTTCTAAACGTTTAAGTTGTAGTTTGGCTTTGTTAGGCTCGAGCTTCAAAAAGCTCGAGCCTTGCTTCGTTTAGAAACTCTATTTTGGAAAGATAAATGCTCTAGATTCTTTATGACATCTTCAATTATTTGAACTGTAACTTGTTTGAATCACCTCTCTAGAAAGCCCAAACAAAAACTGCCGATTTTTTAACGATAACTTGCCGATAAACTGCCAGTTGGTTCTTAAGCTAAATAGCATGAAGAAATAGCACCAACTATTTCTTGTTTTAGAAAGGAACTAACCATGTTCATAAATTTATTTATTTTTTTAATGAGTAGTGGAAAAGTATTGCAAGTAGGAAGTATAAAAATGTTTAATCTAAGCTCTTTGCTTTTAAGTATTCTTTTGGTGGTAGGACTTCTTTTAACAGCTTGTGGGCAACAAAGTACAGTACCTCAAGAAAATATTGTTGAAGAGTCAGATTCACCTCTGGCCCAAAGCATAGATAGGGGTCGTACAGATGATCTTGTCATTGGTGTACCGGGTGAGGGCATTGGTGATATTGGTGATGCTGGGGCAATTAATGTTTTGTTCGGGACTTCTTTAGGCTTAAGCAATTACGGAAATGAGTTTTGGCACCAAGGTAGCCGAAATATTAGGGGTCGGGCAGAACACAATGATTATTTTGGTAACACTTTAGCTATTGGAGATTTTGATGGTGATAGAAGAGATGATGTAGCAATTGGTGTACCTAATAATGTAGTCTCTAGTATTGAAGATGCTGGTGCAGTAAATGTACTTTATGGTTTTCGTGGTGGACTTAAGGCAAGAGACAATCAAATATGGACTGAAAATACTAGGGGAATTAGAGGTTTAGCAGAGTTAGGGGACAATTTCGGAGAAGTTTTAGCTGTTGGTGATTTTAATGGTGATAGTAAAGACGACCTAGCCATTGGTACTCCCTCTGAAGATATTGGAAATCTTTACGCCACCTCTGGTGCTGTACATATCCTTTATGGTTCTAATATAGGTCTAACAGCAAGAGGAGATCAGCTCTGGCACCAAGGTAACATAGGCCTTACAACTAACGAAGTGGGAGATTCATTTGGCAGTGCCCTAACTGCAGGTGACTTTAATGGAGATGGTAAAGATGACTTAGCTATTAGTGTTCCTAATAAAGATCTTAATGATGTTCGAAATGCTGGTATAGTTATAATCTTACAAGGTTCTCCTTCAGGATTAACAGCAGTAGGTAGTACCCTTTGGCACCAAGATAGTGCTGATGTCTATAATGAGGCAGAATATTTTGACTTATTTGGTTTTACACTAGCAGCAAATGATTTTAATGGAGATGGTAAAGATGATTTGGCTGTAGGTGTACCCTATGAAGATTTTAACTCAAATATCGAGACTGATGAAGGCATGGTACACATCCTTCTTGGCTCTGATAATGGCATTACAGCTAGAGGAAATTATGGCTTATATGGCTCAGGTGACATTAACGATAGATTTGGTAAAGTCCTTACTTCTGGTAACTACAATGGTGACAAATTTTACGACCTTGCAGTGGGTGCTCCTGATCAATCTGTAGGGAATATACCACGAGCTGGACGAGTTGTAGTTTATTATGGCATGATTTACGGTCCATCAGCCCTAGGTCAGTTTTTTGATCAGAATACAGTGGGTATACAAGACGCATCTGAAGAAGGTGACCGATTTGGCGCTGCACTAGCTAGTGGTGACTTTAATGGTGATGGTAAAGATGACCTTGCTATAGGTGTTCCTGATGAAGCTCTTACCATTAACACACTACTTAGAGATGTTGGCGCAGTTAATGTGTTATATGGTTCTGATGAAGGTATTACTGCTGCATTTAATCAGTTTTGGCATCAAGATTATGTAAAAGACACTCCAGAAGAATCTGACTATTTTGGCTCTGCATTAGCTTCACGTAAATAGAGTTTCTGTTAATGCTAGGTGCTTTTATGTTTTTAAGGGGCTCGAGCTTCTTGGAGCTCGAGCCTTTTAAATTTTTACCCTTGTTGCGAAGCTCATTGGGGAAATTTGTGCTCAGAAGGGTTCAAAAACTTGAACCCCTACAACCTCGCAGAATTTATATAGTAGGGGATTTTCTTATTGAATGTTATTTAATTTTTAAATATTTGGATTTACTTCTGGCACTACTAAGCCATAGTTAATATTTATAATCACACGAATCACAGTTCAGACATTTTTCTAATTAAATAAATCACCACTTGCTCGTGATTACCCCTCCAGCATAGATCAAACAAAAACTGCCGATTTTTTAACGATAACTTGCCGATTAACTACCGCTTAGTTTTTAAGCTAAATAGCGTAAAGAAATAGCACTGACCATTTCTTTCAGAAAGGACAAAACAATGTCTAAACAAATAAGAAGTTTTTCAATCGTTATTTTAGTTATTATAGTAGCTGCTTGCTCTATATCAGATAGGCCACCAGTAGGGTCATCTATAAACAACACTGAGGAAAGTATCCCAGTGACCTTAGATGACAAGTTGGTTGAAGTTAATAAAGGAATGCCCGGTTTTGGTGGTATGTTTTTTGATGATAATGGAGATCTTAATGTTTATCTAGTGGATGCTAAAGAAGGGTTAAACCCACAAGCTTTAGCAGTTCAGAAAGTGCAAGTTGAAAGTGCCATTACTTCAGTTTTTGGGAGTGAGCTTTTAAGCCAAGGAGCTGTTCAGCGTGATAATTTGCAAGGTCAAGCTCTACCAAAGGCTGCTGAGTTAAAGATACTTAAAGCTCAGTATGATGTTGCACAGCTTGCTGACTGGCGCACAAGTGCAAACAAGACATTTGACGTGCCGGGAGTTGTTTTTACAGACCTAGACGAGTCTAGTAATCGAGTAAGGATTGGTTACACATCTACTGCTTCTCGAGCACAAATAGAAACTGAGTTAACTAAACAAGGTGTTCCGCTCGAGGCAGTAATTTTTGAAGAAACAGAACCAGTTAAATTAACTGCTTCACTGCGAAGCAAGATTCGTCCTTTACGTGGTGGATTACAAGTTGAGTCCGATACTGGTGTATTTGCTTCTTTATTTTGTACCCTAGGTTTTAATGCTCTCCGAAATGGTGTAGCAGGTTTTGTTACTAATTCTCATTGTACAAAAACTCAAGGTGGTAGTGAGAGTACTGACTTTCATCAGCCTAATGATCCTCGTTTTGGCAGTAATAAAGTAGGGGACGAGATTGTGGACCCCCCATACTTCACAGGACTATTCGGTTGTCCCCCTAATTTTAGATGCCGTTTTAGTGATAGTGCTTTTGTGAAGTACAATGGCTCAACTTTTACTATGGGATTCATTGCCCGCCCCACCTCTTGGAACACTGGTTCATTGACTATTAGCAGTAGCAAATCAGTTCTAAAAATCACTAGTGAAAACAATAATAATGCTCCTATTGTTGATGGTACCATTCTTGACAAAATAGGACGTACTACAGGTTGGACTTATGGGAAGGTGGCTGGTTCTTGTTTACATACCCCAGTAGCTGACACTAATATTTTGTTGTTATGCCAAACTAGGGTGATTAGATTGAGTGGTAGTCATAAAATGGTAGATTCAGGAGATAGTGGTTCACCAGTATTCAAATGGAGTTCATCTGGAAACGTAAGCCTTTATGGAATTTTATGGGGAGAGAGTAATAATAACAGTGTTTTTTTGTTTAGTCCAATGCATCTAATTGAGCAAGAACTAGGACAGCTTACTACTATAGTTACTTCCCAACCCCCACCTGATGACCCACTTCCCCCACCATGTGATGGTTGCCAGCCAAACTAAATTACCATTTACATAAGTGTAAAGAAATAGCACCCACTATTTCTTGCTCTAGACTTGCAGACGGCAAGTTCAGAAAGGATAAATATTATGAAACCATTTAAGAAGTTTGTTTTTATTAGCAGTGTTTTATTCATTGGTTTTCTTGCTTCAACAACAATAGCAAGTAAAGGTTCTAACGGCATATGGATGAATGGTGTATGTCTAAATAGAGTATGGATGAAGGGTGTATGCCTAAATGGAGTATGGATGAATGGCATACGTCTAAATAGCCTAAGCACGAACGGTGTAAATCTGAATGGTATGCAAGATAATGGCTACAACATTGATTCTCAAACCCAAGGTTTAAATTTTAGTACTATCGGACAACAAGCACTTAAACTTAAGAAGTAAATCCTCTTAGTGAAATTCAAAGATTGTTAGACTGAAAACCTAGCAATCTTTGAACTTTGGAAGGAATACTTGTTTAGCAAAAACTTTGACTTTCTCTTATTAGGTATATTAATTTTTCCTTGTTCAAAGCTATGCAAAAGAACCTGAAGTGATTAACTACAGTACTGGCTGCATAGAAATCCCTAGTGGTCTTGCTGATAGCCTAACTAAACGAGAACAACTCAAATATTTAGGTAGTTGTGCTTTAGCTAAAGAAATAGTATACCTGTTACACTCCTGCTTAACTATTGTCTTTAGGCATAAAATTTGAGAGAATAAGCATTAGCAATGCAATTAACTCTTAGAAAGGATGGAATTTTATGAGTTACCGTTTTGAAACTTTGCAGATTCACGCTGGTCAAGAAGAGGTTGAAGCAACAACCAAGTCACGGGCAGTACCTATTTACCAAACTACTGCTTTTACTTTCGATGATGCTGACCATGCTGCTAGACTATTTGCCTTGCAGGAATTTGGCAACATTTATAGTCGCATCATGAACCCTACTTGTGATGTTCTAGAAAAGCGAATCGCTGCTTTGGAAGGAGGGGTGGCTGCTCTAGCAGTAGCTTCTGGGCATGCAGCACAATTTTTAACTATTACCAACCTAGCTGATGCTGGTGATAACATTATATCTTCACCTAATCTCTATGGGGGTAGCATCAATATGTTTAAAGTTACCTTGCCTCGCTTAGGAGTAAAGGTTAACTTCACTTCACCAGCAGATGATCCCCAAGAGTTTGCTGACTTAATAGATGATAGAACTAAAGCAATATTCTTAGAATCTATTCCTAACCCATCATTAGCATTACCAGATCTTGATGCTATAGTCAAAGTTGCCCATGAGCGCGGTGTTGCAGTGATAGTAGATAATACCTCAGCTATGGGAGGCTATCTTTACCGTCCTTTTGAGCATGGTGCAGACATCATTGTTCACTCAGCTACTAAATGGATTAATGGTCACGGTACTGGTATTGGTGGGCTTATTGTAGATTCAGGAAGTTTTGATTGGGCCAATGGTCGTTACCCGGGTTTTAGTGAGCCTAACCCTAGCTATCATGGTGTAGTACTCACAGATGTATTTGGCAAGGATGGGCCTTTTGGTAATATTGCTTTTATTATTCGTGCTCGAGTAGAAGGCTTAAGAGACCTTGGCCCCTCAATGTCACCCCAAAACGCCTTCTTGTTCTTACAAGGTTTAGAAACACTTTCTTTTAGAGCGGATAGGCACATAGAAAACACTGAAAAGCTAGCCCAGTGGCTTACTGAGCAACAAGGAGTTTTTAACGTTCACCACCCTAGTTTACCTTCAAACCCTTACTATGAGCGTGCTAAGAAAGACTTTTCTAAAGGCGCTGGTAGCATACTTACTTTTGAAATAGAGGGTGGTCGAGATGCAGGTAAAGCCTTTTTAAATAATGTAAAGCTTGCCTCACGCTTAGTTAATTTAGGCGATGCCAAAACAAGTGTTACTCATCCTGCGAGCACTACACACTCTCAGCTTGATGAAGAAGGGTTAAAGGCTGCTGGTGTAGAGGCTAGTACGATACGAGTTTCTGTAGGTTTAGAACACATTGATGATATTACCGAGGATTTTGCACAGGCATTGTTGATTGCAAGACAATCTACTGTGCGTAGTTTTCAGTTAGGAGGTTTTTAAGGGCTCTATAAAATATAGTCTTTCAGGCATGTGTTAACAAATATCCCTTTTTGTAATATGGTGTTCTCGAGATACAATACTTCATCAATAGGATTTAGGAACCTTTATAAGAACTTCTAGCATAATTTTTAGGTTAAAGCAATAAGGATTTCTTTTGCTTCCGTGTACTCAGGTATATCCTCTACATCTATTAGAGGAGCTATGCGCTCTAATAATTTTGTTAGTAGAGAACATGCCTCTTCTTGTTTACTGTTTGCTTGCAAGTATTTTGCTAGGGATAAGGCTGCTTTTAGCTCGAGCAAACAAGCACCTTGTTTCCTAGCACTATCTATGGCTTGCTTAAAGTACTGTTCAATCTCGGTAGTCTCTGCACCTAATTCCTGTAACCATTTGCCTTTTAAACAATTAAGTTGAGATATATAAAAAAGCTCATCCCTTTTTTGGCTATAAGTAAATGCTTCTTCTAGCGTCTCTAAAGCCTCGTCTTGCTTGCCTATTAGCCATAAGCCTTCAGCCAGCATTGCTAGTGAGCATGGGCCTAGAATTATTCCGCCTGCCATTCTAGTAATAGCTATGCCCTGCTGCATTTCCACAAGGCCTGCCTCTACTTGCCCCTGTTTTGCCATAGCCCAGCCATGGTTGATAAGTCCCAGTGCTTTGTAAAAAGCATAGCCATATTCATTTGCTATTTTTAAAAGTTGCTCAGCTATAGATTTTAAATGAGCAAAATCATTCATAAACTGGCGAATAGGAAGGCTTGCACCTAGAAAAATCGCTCTGCTTGCTGAATGTGTAAAATAGGATGGCGGATTTTTAGCTATTAAGGCTCTAACTTCCTTTAACTTGCCCTTAAAATAGAGCGCCCAAGACAGCATGGGTATTAGTGTTACACGTTGATCATGGACATAGTAGCGAATCATATTCTCGTGGCTAGCCTGATCGAAATTGATGTAATTAAGAGTTGTGTACCCTACCTCTATAGCCTCATCATTATTACCAAGGAAGCAATGAGCTGACATTAATAAAGCTCCTACTGTAGCCAGATGTGCCAAGTCTTCTTGCTTGTCAGCTATTGCCTTAAACTCTTTTGACCAGTCCAAAGAAGTTTGCATTGAAAAATTACTGTTGAAAAAAGCGTAATTAGCTAAACCTGCATAAATAGTCATCAATTGGGGATTAGTTCCTCCAACTTGACGACATAGTTCTAGAGCACGCTCTAAGGCAATCCTTACTCTTTCAGATTGGAAGCCTTCAACAGGTAATAGTGACATACCTAAACCAGCCTGTAAGCTTAGTTCTATGGGTAGGAGTTCTGAAGTAGTTGGTAGTTGATTAATAAGAGCTAAACCACGTTCATAGTGGATAATAGCCTCTTTGTTAGAACCTAGCGCTTGTGCTTGTTGCCCAGCTAATAGCAAATACTCAAAAGTTTTCTCTATATTACCTGCTTGCTCAAAATGCCATGCCAATTGTGGTGCTATTTTCTTGACCTTCTTACCATATATTTCTTCTAGTGCTAAAGCTATGTCTTCATGTAAATAAGTTCGTTCTGTCTCAGTCAGGTTGCTATAAACATATTGCTGAAATAGATTATGTCTAAAACGGTAGTGAGATAATCTTTGTTGACCAAGGCGCTCCATTCGCTCCGACTGTACTAGTCTATGCCTCTTGTCTATTTCATTACTGAATGCACGAATGACTTCTCGCTCGTTTTGCTTTTGTACTTGTGCTACTGCTTCACCTACAAATGTTTCCCCTTGTACACTAGCTACACTTAGTAATTCACGTTGTTCCTTAGGTAAGCGGTTTATTCTTACCTCTATTACTCCTTCTACTTTTTCTGGTAAGGTTTGCCAATTTATATTGTCTTTGGCTAACCATTTACCCTCTTGCTGATAGACATCTTCTCTTTCTTTCATTGTGCTTAAAAGTTCTGCTGTAAATAATGCGTGTCCTTGTGTATGTTTAAAAAAAGTTTCTCTAAAGTTTTTGTCCAACTTGTTTGGTTGACTGTCAAGATAGGCATTTACAAATTCTTGTTCCTTCTCTACCTTTTGTTCTTCTAAGTTGATTTCTATATCTCCGTATAGACGATTTAGTTCCTTGCTGATCTCTAAAATAGGGTGTTCAGTGTTTGTTAGCACATCACTTGGTCTATAGCTTCCTATTAGTAAGATTTGACTTCCTCTTACATTCCTACTCAAGTAGTTAAACAGTGCTGCTGAGGAAGCGTCTATCCAATGGATGTCTTCTAGTATTAGTAAAATGGGTCTTGTCTTTGCTATTGCTTGTAAGGCACTAGTGTACAAAGAAATTATTCTGCTTTGCTCTAATGTCCCCAAAGGTTTTTCATTTGCTAGCTGTGCAACCTCTTCAAACCATGATTCTTTGTCTAAGCCTGCTACTACTAATCTTTCTATTAAAGGCATTCCGGTTACAAAGCTCTTGATTAGATCAGGAGCATGTTTTGCCACTTCTGGTACTGTCTCTCTCATTGCTCCCCACAGGCGCTTGGCATGGGCTGTACTTATTAATCCCCCTTGCCATTGAGATTCAACATCTCCTAATAGCATTAGTAGCATATGCCTACATGGTAAGTAGGGGTCACCTACTCCTGATTGTTGGTCACAGTAGCCTGTTAGTACTAGTAAATTTTCTTTTGTTGCTAGTGCTTGTTCAGCAAATTTCTGTAGTAGATATGATTTGCCTTGTCCTGCACTACCCAAAACCAACCTTACTTGTCCTTTATTTTCCGCTATTGAGCTTAGGGCTTTTTGTAATTGGTTTAGCTCTTCTGCTCTACCTATAAATAATGTTTCTGTTTCTTTTATTATACTCTCTTTCTGTGACAAGAATGCTGGGGGTGTAAGGTTTGTAGGTAAGTCTGGTATAGTTATAGCACTAGTTGCTGATCTTTGTATATTTGAAGTCTCATTTGGCTGTTCTAATTCTCCTGATTGTATCTGGACAATCAGTTTCTCTATTGCTTCACTGGGTTCTACTTCTAGAGTCTCTGCTAGTAATTCTTTATACCTCTCGTATTGCTTTAGCGCTGCTGTACGTTTCCCTTGCAACCCGTAGAGATAAATTAGTCTATAATGTGATTCTTCTTGTCGCTGATCTAGGTTTAGCATTTGTTGTGCGTATTTTACAGCTCGATCAAAGCTCTTTTTCTCTTTAGAGTCTTCAATCAGCTTATTTAGGGCTTCCATAGCAAGTTGTTGCAAGCGTTCTTGTTGTTCCTGACACCAAGCATCAAATTCAGGAGTATCTTTGAATTCAAGATCTGTTAGGAAGCCTCCTTTATAGCGAGTTATGGCTGCATCAATTTTTTCTAAATCAACTGCTTTGCTGGTTAATGCTGTTTCTAGTTCAAAAGCATCTATTAAGATTGGCCTTTCCCAATCAAGGCCTACTTCTTGTCTGGTAACTTGTAGGTGTTCTCCTAGAGCTTTTTTTAGTTTTGATAATGCCATACGTAAGTTACCCCTAGCAGATTCATCTACCATATAGCTCCAAAATAACAGCACTAGCTTAGAGCGCTTTACCATTTGTCGTTCTATAGCTATATAAACCAGCAGTGCTAGAGCTTTTTTGGGTAGTTGTATGGGAGTTTCTTCTCCTAGTTTTACCTCTGGGTTACCTAGCAAGTTTATTTGTAGCAAAGGTTGGTTTAGTTCCTTTTCCATGTTTGTATTCTAGCAAATTCTAGTAATAATTATTTTGGTAAGCCCCCACAAATATTGATGCCTAGGTGTTTAACATCAATTTTACCGTTCTTTTTACGTTTCATTTACGATAATTTGCCGCTTGGTTTTTAAGCTAAATAAAGAAGTAGTGAATGCTATTTCTTACTTCAAACTTGTAAAAAGCAAGTTGAGAAAGGATAAGTAATTATGAAATTATTTAAGAGATTTGTTTTCAGTGGTAGTATTTTACTCATTAGTTTACTTGCTCCAACAGCAGTAGCAAGAGAAGGTGTTAATGGCATAAATTTTAATGCCCTAACTGTAAATGCCCTAACTGTAAATGGCCTACCAGATAATGGCTACAATGTTGATTCTCGAGCCCAAGGCTTAGATTTTAGTACTATTGGACAACAAGCACTTAAGAAGTAAGCTCCTATTAATTAAATTCAAAAGATTGTTAGACTAAAAACCTAGCAATCTTTTTGTCTTGGAAGGAATCTATGTTTAGCAAAAGCTTTTATTTTCTCTTACTTGTCGCATTAATTTTCCTTGCTCGAGGCTACACAGAAAAACCTGAAGAAGCTGGTTACAGTACTGGTCGTGTAGAAATTCCTAGTAGCCTTGCCGATAACCCCACTAAGCGAGAACAACTCAAATATTTAGCTAGTTGTGCTTTAGCTGAAGAAACTGAAGTTTACACTACTGTTGAGGGGGAAGAATACAGCTTTGAGGGTAGTATAGGTTTAGCCCCTCAGTGGATTGATAGAGGGTTAGTAGGTGAAGAAGAGCGCTGGGTATCAGCTTGTATGCTAGCACGGACTAATTTCTTTGGTAAGACTGTGCAGATTTCTATGCGTGCACCTGAAGGAATTGAAGTTCCATCAAAAAGTCTAGAGACAACTCCTGAAGAGATTGAAGGATTCAGCATCTTTGAAGGTGGTTTCTTTGGCAATCTATTTGCTGAAAATCCAGTAGCTTATACTTGTCTTGGAGACCGTACAGCAGAAGAAAATGCTGACCCCATTTTGCAAGACAGAGTTTGTACTGAAGAAACAGATGCCTATGATGCAAAAGAGCGGCTAAGTAATTGTAGATTCATTATTACAGGGCAGTGTAGCGATCCTGAGAGTTTTAAGGTGGGGGATGAAGTATACAAAGAAGTAATTTTTGTTTACCTTAAGCCTAAAAAATAGAATGCCATTTTGATAGAGGATAACATTCCTTGCGTTGATAAAGTAAAGACTTATCTGACGTCTATAAGTAAAAATCAAAGAACTCACAAAAATTAGCCCAATCATGGTTCAAACAATATAGTGCTCTAATTGAACTCCAATAAAACCCCACAAAGGCTGATGCCTAGGTGATTACTAGTAAATTTTACCGATTTTTTTACGATTTGAATACGATACTTTACCACTTCAATTTTTAAGCTAAACAATGTAAGAAATAGCAACAGCTATTTCAAATTCTAGTTCCTATAGGGGACTAGAATACTAAGGAGATTTAAAATGTTAAAATATACGTTCTTATTTATAGTTTCATTAGTTTTTTTAGCTGCTTGCCAAAATTCACGGGCCCCTGTTAAAGAGTCCCAAGCAAGTCTTGATAATTTACGTAAAGTAGAGATCATCTTGCCGGGCTTTGAGGAACCCCAAAAAGTTACCTATGAAATTGTTGGCGACTATGCCATGTTTGAAGGTGACGTGATTCTTGGTAAAGTGGATGTTGAAGGTAATCTCATCAAAAGTGAGCTCGAGTCTCAAGGCGTTGCTACTAATACAGGCTGTTTTACTTTTTGGTTCTGGAACTGCCATTATCGTTGGCCAGCAGGAGTTATTCCTTTTAAGATCAAAAGCGATGTAACATCAGCTGGTAGAACAAATATCCAAAGCGCTATAAGTCACTGGGAATCTAAAACAGATATTAAGTTTGTAGCAAGAACCTCACAAAGTGATTATATTGAATTTGTACGTGGAAGTTCAGCAAACGTGTGTTTTTCCTCAATAGGTCGTACAGGTGGTAGGCAAGAAATCAAGCTTACTTCTAGTGGTAGTTGTTCTAGGGGGTTACTTATTCACGAAATAGGTCATGCTGTTGGACTCCATCATGAGCACTCTCGAGGGGACCGTGATAGCCATGTTACTATTATGTGGGATAACATAGAGCCTGCTAGAAAAAGTGACTTCAATCAAGTAAGTCATGCCTTTGATATAGGTTCTTACGACTTTGGTTCAATTATGCACTATGGTGCTTTTCATTCTTGCAAGAAGGATGCTAGCAATATTTGTGTGGGACCAACCATCATAACTAAGCCACCGGGTGAACCTATAGGGCAAGTCAAGATACCACCACCTGAGGTGGTGGCTTATTTTATTGCCCCTAGAAGGTGGCATGTTACATCTACCTTAACCCTCCTTTCCCTAACCTACATTTATTCCTCTTCCTGTTCCTTCTCTTTCTCCTTTTTCTCTTGCCATTTCACATACTTCCTTATCTTTTCTTCATCCAATCCTACTGTACTTATGCAATACCCTCTACTCCACAAATGCCTTCCCCAATACCGCTTCCCTAACTGTTCGTATCTCTCAAACATTCTTAACGCTAACTTCCCTTTCAAGTATCCCATTATGTCTGACAAGCTATACTTTGGCGCTACAGACATCACCAGATGAACATGATCCTCCTGTACATTTAATTCCATTACTTCTACTCCGTCCTTGTATCCTAGCAACTGATAAACAGCATTACTTACGTAATCTCCTATCTCTCCTTTCAATATCTTATATCTATACTTTGGACAAAACACCACGTGATACTTACATTCGTATATAGAATGTGACAACTTCTTAAATCTTTTATTATTATTCATGTGTACCTCCAGAATTTCACCTTCTAGGGAGGTACATTTTTACCCAACTTTACTACTCGACTGGTAAAACCCCTAATTGCACCACTACCATAGGTAGTGGTTTAGCAGAAGCTAATAAATTACCTAAGTCAAGGTGATATTAATGCAGTTCAACTTATCTATAAAGAGGAATTCAAAAAAAGAGGTGGCTCTGGAGGAGGAGGGGATCCTGATGACCCACCAATACACGAGAAGTAAAGAACCTTCTATGTATTTGAGTAGATTAGTTTGTAGCTAAGGCATATTCTACAGCATTTAGCCCCTCTGCAATATAGCAGGGGGATTTTTTTGTTGAGCACTATATTGTTTGAACCATAATTGGGCTAATTTTTGTGGTTTCTTTGCCTCGAGCAAACCTATCTAAATTTGGTGATGCTCGAGCCACTCCATCAAATCCTCAACAAAACTAAAATCTAATAGAGACTTGCCCAAAGCATCTAATTGCTCATCGTTCAAACCTTAAGTTAATACCTTTTGCCCATCATTTACAGTGTGCCAGAAAAAGTTTTCTCTAGAGGTAAACCCCTGCTGTGAACAATGTCATTTTGAGGAGTATAACGACGAAGAATCTCAGGCAATGTAACGCATGAAAGATGCTTCGTTACACTTAGAATGACATCTTACAATTTGATAGCAGAAATTTATCTGGGCATCTATTATCATCAAGACCAGATCACTATTTAGAAGTGCATTGGGGAATTTTGTGCTCGGAAGGGTTCAAGCTAAGCCACCACCCTTGACTAACCCCTTGCCAGAAAAGGAAAATGGAAAATTATTGTTTGAAGAATAAAAATTACCGTTTTTTTACCAGTAAATTGACGTTCACTTTCTATGCTACTACCGTAAAGAAATAGCACTAACTATTTCTTACTTCAGAAAGGAAATAATCATGTTCATAAATAAATTCATTCTTTTAACTACTAGTGGAAAAGTATTGCAAATGGAAAGCATAAGAATGTTTAAGCCACGTTCTTTACTTTTAAGTATTCTTTTAATGGCAGCAGTTTTGTTAGCAGCCTGTGGGCAACAAAGTACAGTGCCTCAAGAAAATACTGCTGGAGAGACAGATTCAACTATAATTCCTACAAGCATAGATAGTGGTACTACAGATGACCTTGTTATTGGCGTACGTCGTGAGAGTCTTAATGCTAGTATTGAAACTGGTGCAGTAAATGTCTTGTTTGGTAGCGCGGGAGGCGTAACAGCTAACGGCAATGAGTTTTGGAACCAAGATAGCCCCGGCATTAAAGGCCAAGCAGAATCTTTTGACGAATTTGGTAGCGCTTTAGCCGTTGGAGATTTTGATGGTGATGGTAGGGATGATGTAGCAATTGGTGCCCCCGGTGAAACCCTTTCTAGCGCCACAAATGCTGGTGCAGTAAACGTAATTTATGGCTTTCGTGGTGGACTTAGAGCAAGGGGTGATCAATTATGGACTCAAAACAGCAGAGGAATTGCAGACACTGCTGAAAAAGATGATCGATTTGGAGATGTACTAGCAGTTGGAGACTTTAATGGTGATGGTAAAGATGATTTAGCTATTAGTGCCCCTAATGAGAGTATTGGTAGCTTTAGCTTAAATACAGGTGCTGTACATATCCTTTACGGTTCTGATACAGGCTTAACAAGAAGAAGAGATCAATTTTGGCACCAAGGTAACATAGGCCCTAGCGTTAACTTACCAGATGATGAGTTTGGTAGTGCACTAACTGTAGGTGACTTTAATGATGATGGCAAAGATGACTTAGCTATTGGTGTTCCTAAAAAAGACATTGGCGGTAACAGCAATGCTGGCATAGTTATAGTCTTAAATGGCTCTGGTTCAGGATTAACAGAAGTAGGTAGTACCACTTGGTACCAAAACACAGCTGGTGTACAAGATCAGTCAGATGCAGGAGACAACTTTGGTAGTGCACTTACAGCCAATGATTTTAATGGTGATGGCAAAGATGACTTGGCTATAGGTGTACCTTTTGAAAAGCTCGAGCCAAAGATTTTTCATGAAGGCATAGTACAAATCCTTTATGGCTCTGCTAATGGCATTACAGCTACAGGCAATGATTATTTGTCTCAAGGTAACTTTGCTGGAACCCTTGATGCCTTTGGTCAAACCCTTACTTCTGGCGACTACAATAAAGACGGTTTTTACGACCTTGCTGTAGGTGCGCCTAATAAATCTGTAGACGACATACCAAGAGCTGGAGTTGTCAAGGTTTATCATGGTTCTAGTGGAGGTATAGTAAGTGGTGGTTTTGAGGAATTCCATCAGGAACCAAATGGTATAGGAGATAAAGCTGAAACAGGTGATAGATTTGGTTCTGCACTAACTAGTGGCGACTTTAACGGTGATCGTACAGATGACCTTGCTATAGGTGTTCCTTTTGAAAAGCTTTCAAGCTCCTCACGTGCTGGTGCAGTTCATGTACTATACGGTCGTTCTGGCATTGGCCTTGACTTGCTGGTAACTCAGTTTTGGCATCAAGATTCTCATCAAGATTCTCATCAAGATTCTCATCAAGATTCTATTCCTGTATTAGATGAAGTAGAAGTCAATGATAATTTTGGTTTTGCATTAGCTGCACGCAAGTAGGTTTTTGTTAATAATAGATTGCTGTAAAGGCTCGAGCTCCAAGGAGCTCGAGCCTTTACATTTTTCATACTATACCAAACTTCATTAGCTCCTGCCAGCAAAGCTTAAATAAAAAATTACCGTTTTTTTTACGATAAATTGCCGTTCACTTTCTATGCTAACTAGCGTAAAGAAATAGCACTAACTATTTCTTTCAGAAAGGAGTTAATTATGCTCATAAGAATGTTAATTCACTCAATTAACTATAGAAAGTCAATCTTTCAAATGGGAAGCATAGTGGCTCTAAATTCTATACAGGAAGGACAAAACAATGTCTAAACAAGTAAGAAGTTTTTCAATCGTTATTTTAGTTATTATAGTAGCTGCTTGCTCCATATCAGATAGACCACCAGTAGAATCATCTATAAGCAACACTGAGGAAAGTATCCCAGTGACCTTAGATGACAAGTTGGTTGAAGTTAATAAAGGAATGCCCGGTTTTGGTGGTATGTTTTTTGATGATAATGGAGATCTTAATGTTTATCTAGTGGATGCTAAAGAAGGGTTAAACCCACAAGCTTTAGCAGCTCAGAAAGTGCAAGTTGAAAGTGCCATTACTTCAGTTTTTGGGAGTGAGCTTTTAAGCCAAGGAGCTGGTCGGCGCGATGATTTGCAAGGCCAAGCCTTACCAAAGGTTGCTGAGTTAAAAATACTTAAAGCTCAGTATGACGTTGTACAACTTGCTGACTGGCGTTTAAGAGCTAATAATGTCTTTAATGTACCCGGAGTTGTCTTCACAGATTTGGATGAAGCTAATAATAGGGTACGGATTGGTCATGAGGTTACTGCTTCTGTAGCACAGATAGAAGCTGAGTTAACCAAGCAAGGTGTTCCCCTCGGGGCAGTAATTTTTGAAGAAACAGAACCAGTTCAATTGACCGCTTCACTGCGAAGCAAGATTCGTCCTTTACGTGGTGGTTTACAAGTTGAGTCCGATACTGGCGTATTTGCTTATGGATTGTGTACACTAGGCTTTAATGCTCGCCGAAATGGTGTAGCAGGTTTTGTTACTAATTCTCATTGTACAAAAAATCAAGGTGGTAGTGAAGGCACTGACTTTCATCAACCTAACGATCCTCTTTTCGGCAGTAATCAAGTAGGAGATGAGATTGCGGACCCATCATACTTTACTGGAGGAAGTTGTCCTCCTAATAGGAGGTGTCGTTTTAGTGATAGTGCTTTTGTGAAGTACAATGGCTCATCTTATAGCATGGGGCTAATTGCCCGCCCTACCTCTTGGAACACGGGTTCATTGACTATTAGCAGTAGCAGGCCAACTCTAAGAATTACTAGCGAAGACAATCCTGTGTACGGTACTATTCTTGACAAAATAGGACGTACTACAGGTTGGACTTATGGAAGAGTAACTGGTACTTGTAGAACTGTTGACGTAGGTAGCTCTAATGTTACTTTATTGTGCCAAAGCAAAGTAGCTAGATTAAGTGGTAGCCACAAAATGTCAGACTCGGGAGACAGTGGTTCACCTGTATTTAAATGGAGTTCATCTGGCAATGTTACCCTTCATGGGATTTTATGGGGAGGGAGTAATAATCATAGTGTTTTTTGGTTTAGTCCAATGTACCTTATTGAACGAGAGCTAGGGTCGCTTACTACTTTCTAACTCCCGCCCGATGATCCACCTCCCCCACCCTGTAGTGGTTGCGAGCCGGAGTAAGATTTCTAAGTAAAGGATACTTCCTTGGTTTAGTTTTACATTAGCTGCAGGTAAATAGGGCTTTTATTAATGCTAGGTGCCTTTCCATTTTTACCCTAGTTTCAAAACTTAACTGCTGGCATTAAAAAATCAGAGAAATCCCAAAATCAGCTTAATCACAGTTCAGACAACTATACTTGATTAGCCCCTTGCCAGAAGGGATAAACAAAAATTGCCGTTTTTTTACCAGTAAATTGACGTTCACTTTCTATGCTAACTAGCGTAAAGAAATAGTTAGTACTATTTCTTATTTCAGAAAGGAACTAATTATGTTCATCAATAAATTCATTTTTTTAATTAACAGTAGAAAAGTAGTGCAAATTGGAAGCACAATGCTTAATCTACATTCTTTACTTTTAAGTATTCTTTTAATGACAATACTTTTGTTAGCAGCTTGTGGGCAACAAAGCACAATCCCCCAAGAAAATCTTGTTGAAGAAACAACGGATTCAACTCTAATTCCTACAAGTATAGATAGGGGTCGTACAGATGACCTTGTTATTGGCGTACCTAATGAGAGTATTGTTAATATTGAGCAAGCTGGTGCAGTAAATATCTTGTTTGGGAATACTGGAGAAAACTCAGGTCTAACAGCGGTTGGAAATGAGTTTTGGAACCAAGATAGCCCTGAGATTAAAGGTCGATCAGAAGAGTCTGAGTACTTTGGTTCAGCTCTAGCTATTGGAGATTTTGATGGTAATGGCAGGGATGATTTGGCAGTTGGTGTGTATGGGGAAAGCCTCTCTAGCATTAGTGATAGACAGCATGGTGCAGTAAATGTGCTCTATGGTTTTCGTAATGGGCTTAGAGCAAGAGACAATCAAATATGGACTCAAAACACTAGAGGGATTAAAGACACTGCAGAGGAATCCGATAGATTTGGGGCTGTGCTAGCAGTCGGAGACTTTAATAATGATCTTATAGATGATTTAGCTATTAGTGCTACTGGCGAGTCTATTGGCAGTATTATTTCGGGTGCTGTGCATATCCTTTATGGTTCTAATACAGGTTTAACAGCAAGAGGAGACCAACTTTGGCACCAAGGGAAAATAGGCCTTACCTCTAACGAATCGGGAGATAGATTTGGTAGGGCACTAGCCGTAGGTGATTTTAATGAAGATGGAACTGATGACTTAGCTATTGGCATTCCTAATAAAAATGTTAATCGTTTTTCCAGTGCTGGTGCAGTTATAATCTTAAATGGTTCTCCAAGCGGATTAAGCGAAATTGGCAGCACCCTTTGGCATCAAGATAGCATTGACGTACAGGATCAAGCAGAAACATTAGATCAATTTGGTAGCGCACTTACAGCTGATGATTTTAATGGTGATCTTATAGATGACTTGGCTATAGGGGTACCTTCTGAAGATCTTAATGTAAATGTGGCCACTAATGGAGGTATAGTGCAAGTTCTTTATGGTTCTGAGGGTGGTATTACAGCTAAAAGTAGTACGGTTTTGAATCAACTCTTTATTGAACGTAATGATCGATTTGGTCAAGTACTTACTTCTGGTGACTACGATGGTGACGGTTTTTATGATCTTGTAGCAGGTAGTCCTAATGAAAAGGTAAATGGTCAATCACAAGCTGGAATGGTTACGGTGTTTTATGGCTCTGTTGACGGAGTAAAAAATACTGGAGTTAATGTAAGAAGAGTTTTCTATCAAAGTATACCGAGTATGCTAGACGTATCTGAAAGTGGTGATAGATTTGGCAATGCATTAACTAGCGGTGATTTTGATGGTGATTTTATAGATGACCTTGCTATTGGCATTCCTTTTGAAGAAGTTGATGGTTTTGCAGATGCTGGTGCAGTTAGCTTACTGTATGGTTCTTTTGATGGCCTTACTACAATAGATAGTGAGTTTTGGCATCAAGGTATTGATAATGTATTAGATAATTTAGAAGCAGGTGATCGCTTTGGTTTTGCATTAGCTGCACGTAAATAGAATTTTCAGTGCAGCATTTCTAATGAATTTTTAGACAGATCATCTAAAGTTTCAATTATAATTTACTTTTAGTAGGCTCGAGCTTTTATTGGAGTTCGAGCCTTTACATTTCCACTCTCGTTCCGAAGCTTAGATTCGGAATACATACCCAAAATGCTCTGTGTTGTTTTATGTGGTGCAGGGTGTCTCAGGCAGAAATTCCCGAATAGGTCTTGGGAGCCAATTAATTAGTGGGCGAACATTGCACTGTAATAATAATCCTGCTTATAATTTTATTATGAGTGCTTCAAACTTAAATAGTAATCTTGTAACTAAAAATAATGCTTTGTGGCATGATGCTTTTTATCATTTTGTTCGTCTTGATGATCCTTATGCGGTAATAGAAGTACTAAAGGATATTACCCAAGACTTGCAAGGAAGCATATTGGTTGCTCATGAGGGCATTAATGGTATGTTAGCTGGCAGCAAAGATCAACTTAATGCCTTTCGCAAGGACCTAATTGAAGATCTCCGCCTTTTTGGAAAGTTTTCAGGAATAGATTACAAGCGTTCTGAGTGTAAGACAATACCTTTTCATCACCTAAAAATTAAGTATAAGCCTGAAATTGTACCTTTAGATATAGCAGGTGTTGATGCTACAGTAAAAACAGGTATAAATACTTCACCTGAAGATTGGCAAAAGCTTATTAAGCAAGAGGATGTTGTGGTAATTGACAATCGTAACGATTTTGAATACCGCCTTGGACATTTTAAGGGAGCCATTAACCCAGAGGTGAACAACTTTCGTGACTTTCCTGAGTTTATGAAAAAAAATTTGCCTAGCTGGCAGAAAGAAGGAAAACGTATTGCCATGTATTGTACAGGGGGGATACGTTGTGAAAAAACTAGCTCTTGGCTACTTGATCTAAATACTGAAGTTTACCAACTTGCTGGTGGCATTCTTAATTACTTTGAAAAAATGTCTGACTCAGAAAAAGATTGGGAGGGTGAATGTTTTGTTTTTGATAATCGTGTTGCGCTAGATGTGAATCTTAAAGAAACATCTACAACTATTGAGGATGTTTATGATCCTTTAAAAGATGATAAGTGGCGCTTTGAAAGAGCACAATATTTACAACACGGCCCAAATGGAGTTAAAAGTTAGCTCCATAACTTACCCATTTTAATTGTGGAAACGGGTATTAGGTCAACAAGAAACCATATAAAAAATAGTAAGGGCACGCTCAGTATTGCAGAAATTATTAAAGCAAATAAATGAATTAGTAATATTTCCGAGAAAGTCGCAACATTATTTCTTGATCCTATATTTACAATCATGCGGCTAATCCAAGCACTCGAGACAAAAACATGTACTAAAAGGAAAATACAGCTTGCATTAAAGGTTAGTTGCTCTGATGAGCCTAAAAACAAAATAAGCACAGTTAAGCTACTTAAAATCAAGTAGTGGGAACGTGGCAATTCACGCCAGTGAATTTTAGGGTGCTTAAAATGTGATTTAGAAGCCCTTTCACTCTTAGTAAAGGCAACTCTAACAGTAGTATAATTTTTTGCCTTAAAAGGATCAAAAGAAGTGGAAGGGGCTGTTTTTATAGAAGAGCCAAAAAAAGTTTGCTGGGGAGTTGAAAAGCTTGTTTTAGGTGCCCTTATAATATAGAGTACATCATAGTTATGGCGTTTAATGGGATCAGAGAGCACCTTATAAGCCTCATTAATGCGTTTAAAGTATTCTGCTGCATAAGAATTATTAGGATTAAGATCGGGGTGGAATTTTTTAGCAAGTTTACGGTAAGCTGCTTTGATGACATCTAAATTAGCATTTGGAGAAATTTCTAAAAGCTGATAATAATTTGAGGTCATAACTTTATACTTATTCCTAAATGACTTTTTAAGAGGTTATCATAAACAAAAGTAAATATTTCACTAATAAACTAAACCCATCTTCATTTTTACTCATTTTGCTTGGCCATGGTAGTCTGAGGCAGGATTCTGGGCTAACTATGATGCGCTTAGCAAAATTACTGTGCTCTGAAAATATAATGGCTGAAGCTGCCTTTTTAAACTTTAGTTCACCTACTTTAGCTGAAGTAGTAGAAAGCTATAGGGTTAAAGGAGTAAATAAAATCTTTATACAACCTTACTTTCTAATTCAGGGTTATTATGTGGACCAAGCTTTACCTCAACAAGTTGCTGAAATTAAACAAGATTACCCTAATTTGGACATCCAAATTGGCAAAGCATTTGGCTACCATCAAAACTTTGTAGAAATGGCTTATCAAAGCTTTGTAACTACACTCCCAAAGAAAAAGCACAAGAAAAATGGATTGCTTCTAATGGCTCATGGCACACCTCGAGCAGAAGCAAATGAATCCATTTGGCAAATTTTAGCTTCCCTAAGAACAAAAACTGAAGTAACATTAGCTGAACTTTGCTTTATGGAGATAAACTCTCCAAACATTTCTAAAGGAATTGATAATTTGCTAGTGCAAGGTGTTACACATATTAGTGCTGTACCTTATTTTCTGCAGCTTGGTAGACATGTTAAAGAAGACTTACCAGAAGAGATAGAAAATGCTAGGAAGCAACATCCTCAAATTAGTTTTGCATTAAGTGATTATCTTTCAAACGACTTGCTTCTTTTGTCTGTTATTAAAGACTCTATGTTCTCTAGGAAGCACCCTTAGAATATTGCACAACTCTATCTTTCCCTTGAGCCTTGGCTTGATAAAGAGCCTCATCATCAGCTTTAATAAGTTGTTTAGGGCGCGAGTTTTGTATAGGCTTTAAAGTTGCCATGCCATGCCAATGCTAACAGTGATTACTTCAGTAACTCGTGAACTCTCGTGCGGTATAGAGCTAAATTGCTAAATTAGATTTTAATCAGGTTCTGCAGTAAGGGTAACGCGAACATTAATCAACTCCCGCCCCCTTACTAAGGTAAGGGTTACTTCATCACCTACTTGATAGTTGTTCTCGAGCAAATTACTTAAATCATTATAGCTTTCAATGTTAAGGTTATCTACAGCGATTAAAATATCACCGCCAGTATATACACGTTGTCTATCAAGTAGTACTATGCTACTAGCTTCCTTTACTCCAAGTCGTTTCAAAGGACTATTCCTATGTAGTTCTACTATTAACACTCCTGAATCTGTATTTAAATCAAGACGTTTTGCCAAGCCAGGTGTGACGTAATAAAAAGTTACAACACCCAACCAAGGATGGCGGTAACGCCCAAATTTTAAAAGATCAGGCAATAAACGTTTTAAAGTACTAACAGGTACAGCAAATCCGACACCACTACTTGTGCCACTAGGACTAAAAATAGCAGTATTAATACCAATTACTTTGCCTGAACTATCTAGTAATGGCCCTCCGGAATTACCTCTATTGATTGCAGCATCTGTTTGAATCATACCTGTGATTTCACGTCCATCTGGACCTTTAAGACTACGATTTAAAGCGCTGACCACACCTGTAGTTAGTGTTTGTCCAAATTGTCCAAAGGGATTGCCTATAGCTATAGCCCTTTGGCCTACTTTTAGAGTGCTCGAGCTACCTAACTCTACTGCTTCAAGTGTTCCAGCAGGTACATCTACCTTAAGTAAAGCCACATCATTACGAGGGTCTATACCTACTCGTTTTGCAGGAAGCTCTCGTCCATCAGCCAAGCTAACATTAATGGAAGTAGCTCCATCAACTACATGATAATTAGTGACAATATGTCCTTGGTCATCAATTATGAATCCTGAACCTGCTCCTTCCTCGGGGTAAATATCAAAAAATCCACGTACTAGAAATTGAGTAGTTATACTTACTACTGAGGGGGATACCCGCTCATATACTCCCATAACTCGCGTTTCAGCAAAATCTAAACCAAGAGCATCAATTAATTGAGTTTGCTCAGGTGTTTCTGACTGGCCTACTTGAAAACTCAGTAATAAAATAAATACAAAAAGTAGAGAAAAACGTTTCATCAACCTAGATTATAGCTTAAAAATAATAAGTAACTAACCCAAATGTAGGTAAAGTAAGAATCGGACATCCTTCTTCCAAAAGCCCTACGAGCAATAAAATTGCAAGATTTAAAATAACTAACTAGGGCTTTTGGAAACACAAATGAACATTAATGACATTTTTCAGCAATGTTGCATTGTAATAATAGGTAATATATTAAAGAAATAAACAGGAGGTACAAACTATATTACAACCACATGCAACAATTGAAGTAGAAGCAAGTCAAACTACTACTACTAAATCAGAGCAAGATCTGCAAACCTCTGAAACTTTTAGCAACTTTGTACCTGAAAATAAACTTAGTGCAATAGTGCAAAAAATTAAATACTACTTAATGGTAGAGCCTACACTTGATGCAGCTGCTGTAGCTCAAGCATCCGTTTTACCTTTACTTTATTCATTCAAGCAGGAGATATGGAACCCCAAGTATCTAAGACAAATTGAAACCCATAGCAAATACTTACGCTATAATTTAGTATTATCTAAAGGTAAAGTGAATATTGATGTATGGGGGGTAGGACAAGATTTTAAAGATAGTCTTGCTAGTAGCACCTTTCCTGAAGGTGGCTCTTGGGGTGTACGTACTAATGGTAGTGACTGGCAACTTATTGACTTTAATCAAGGTTCTCCTAAAGAAAATAGCTTTAGCTTTAGCCTTTACAGTAGTGTTTTTCATGAGGTAATGTCTCAACTTTTCAACACTCAAAATGACTCTCTCGAGCGTCGTTTCATGCTAGCTAAGTCTCTTCTGCTAGAAGATATGTTACTTAAGAAGCTTTACCAATTGACTAATACTTCTGGTGTAAAAGCTGTACAACAAGGTAATATTCAAGAAATTTTACGAACACTATACAGCTCTGGTTTTATAAATGCTAAAGAGCGTTTGATGCTCAAAACTGAGGGTATGCAGGAGGTTTTAGATCATTATATTGAAGATATAAGACAAGGCTATGTACCTATGATAAAACCCCTTTCAGACATTACTCCTCAAGACATAGAGCGTCATTGCAAAGTTGTGGGGAACCTTAAAGGTGGCTTGAAAGTCTATTTTGACGATACCTTATTAGAAATCAGTTCTCGTTCAGCCTACTATTATTTGCTTGCAGCTATTGCTGTACAATTCGGCTATTCAGATGCCATTCCTGCAGAAGATTTAGTGCGTCCTCCTGAACAAGTTGCTAAAGGAAATAGAAAGTACTTCTTAGGTAGGCCGGGGTGGTATCTTGCTATTAAGAATCGTGATAAAATTGAAAGCTCTATTAGTAGTTTACTTGAAAAACTCCATATAGAAAACCGTTTTAAAGCAACGTATAATATGGCACCTTTTCCTAGCGGTTCCTAAAATGCCTATAAGGAAAACTTTGTCTCAACTTACTGTAAATAAGCCTAGTCAAAAAGATTATCAAACCACTACCCAAAATATTGCCCATAAGCTGGAAAGCTGGCAAGATACCATAATACTAATTTCTCATGTTGATCCTGATGGCGATGCATTAGGTAGTACGCTTGCTTTGAAGCGAGCATTAGATAGTTTAGGTAAGAAAACTATATTACCTATGAAATTGCCTCAATACTTATCATTTTTGGTACATGAAAACGAAATAAGCCCTTTTGTAAAAACTCCTCCTAAGAAATATTTGTTATTGGTTTTGGATACGGAAATTGCTCGAGCTGAAGGTGCACCAATAGAAGAGGCTAATTTCATAATCAATATTGATCATCATCCTAGTAACGATGGTCAGGTTGGTGACATTGTTTGCATAGAGCCAAGTAAAGCTTCTGCTTGTCAGTTAGTAAAAGATGTTATTGATGCCTTAAATATAAAATGGACAGAAGATATTGCGACTCCTTGCTTAATAGGAATAATTACTGATACGGGCAACCTGCGTTTTGCTAACACTAATCCTGAAGCACTCAGAGATGTAGCTGATCTCATAGAGTATGGAGTAGCTTATGCTGAATTAACTGACCGCTTGCAATGGCGTCATCGTGATTACTTCAAAATGCTTGGAAAAGTAATGTCTAGCGTGAGTTTTCCTTTGGGGGGACTTGCAGTTATGGCTGAAATTACTCAAGCGATGCGAAATGAAGTAGGTGAGATAGGTGATGACTCCAGTGATTATATAGGGCTCATACGCTATGCTGAAGGTACGCATGTAGCACTCTTTTTCAAGGAGCAAGGAAAAAACACCAAAATTTCTTTACGTAGCCGAGGTGAGGTATCTGCTCGAGCAATATGTTCAGAATTTGGTGGTGGTGGACACCATGCAGCAGCAGGTGCAGCTTTAGAGAACACCACTCTTGATGATGCAAAGAAATTGGTCCTTAAAGCAGTAGAATCAGAACTCAAACGGCATGAATTAATGTAGCCTACTAACCTCAATTATTAGCAATGCTTTACTCTTAGTTAGGATTACGTCTTACAGAACTGAGTTTCTATATTTGGGAAGAATTTTTCTGGGTGACTAAAGATGCTTATATTTGAACAATTATGTTTCTAAAAGTGAGAGTATCGTAAAGTTTGTGATAAACTAGAAAAGTGGTTGTTTAGTTGAGCTGTCTGTAGGAAAATTGTATTTTAAGTTCTACCCTTTAGAAAGGATGTGACACTGTGAAGAAAATATTTCTGATCCTTAGCTTACTTATAAGTATGGTCTCTACGGCACAAACGCCTCCATCAGGTTGGCTAGAGGGTGATTGGGAAAAGTTTATTGAAGCAACTGTCACTATAGTACTAGGGGAACAATATAGCAGAGCAGTTGTGTTTCCTGAAGGTGTAGGGGGACGATTTCCTCTAGTAGATGTATACTCGGCACTAAGTGCTATGGGAAGTGCCACTAAACCTGCACTTCAACTTTGGTTAAACAACAAAGCAGCTGAAGCATATGCAAATGAGGATTTTGATCAAGGTGATCGCTATAGAGCTTTTTATTCTTGCTTAACTTGGAATGCATGTAGGGAACTTGCAGAAATGCAAAAAGCAACTCAGTCTTATTTAAACACCGAAGGTGTGCCACAATCTATAGGCAATATGAGCACCGCTTGTTTAGCGCGAAATTGGATAGGATCTTGGTCTACCAGTTATAATCAAATGGATTTAACTGGCTCTGATTATAGTGTGAGTGGGACCTACAATACAGCAAAACATTCTGTTTCAGGCACTGTCGAGAGTTATGATAATCAATGTATACTTATAGGGAAATGGAACCATTCTAATAGTAACCGAACGGGTGACTTCATTTTTTGGCTCACATCTGAGAATTCCTTTTCAGGACGCTGGACTGAAGGAAGTCCTTTGACTGTAGAAGATGTTTTAGGAAGTGTAAATTGGACAGGAACTAAAAAGGAGTGAGGTCAGTGTCTGTGAGCATTTATATTTTAGAACTGTGCAAAAAGCTTTAAAAATAATTCTCTTTATAATAGTTGCTTTAAGCCTAATTCCTGCTACTATTCTTGCTATTAAACGTATAGGGATTGAAGGTAGTAGCCGCACAGTAACACTTTTGATGGATGAGCAAGCACTAAAAGAGCAGGCTGATATTTTAAATACAACTACTTTAGAAGTTGCTGAGCAATATCGTAAGCTAGGTTTAAATGGTATAGCCCTCTATGAAGATACTGTGAAAGATCTAGCGAGTCGTGGTGAAGCAGCATTACTTTTAGGTGACGAGGCTTTACAAATAGCTTTAACTCGAGGTCTGAACTTAAAAGAACTCAATATCTCTGCCAACAGTACTTTAATAACAGAGTTTAGAGAAGGGGCTTTAAGTTTTATGCTGGCTAAGTACCCTATTGTGCCTAAACAAGTGGACTTTAATGGGCAACAGTGGTATATGTTTCAAGGCGACTTACGTAATTACCCAACAGGTTTTTCTCAGGAAACATTGAAAGCTTGGCAACAGTCAGGTTGGGATATTGCTTACCGCCCCCGCAATGTTCCAAACATGACAAATGTAGGCCAAGATTTTCCAAAAGAAGCAAGCTATCTTATTCATGAAGGTATTGATATTACTGGTAATCCTAATGCCTTAGATGACACTATTAGTACTTCCCAGAGCTATCTAACTGCTCTTATTGAGGGTGCAGAGCAAGATGGCATAAAACAAATTTTAGGTAATGTGCCAGCAGTAAGACTTTTTAGCATTAGTGAAGAATGGTTAAATACTCTAGAACCTGAAGTAGTAGTAGATAAATTTTTATTAGCTGCCAATGAACGTGGGGCAAGACTCCTTTATCTAAGGCCTTATACTAAAGAACATGTGGGGGATATGTTTACAAACACTGAAAAGCTAGTTTCTGATGTCAAAAAAGCTTTAGAAAGAGATGGTTTTGTCATAGGAAAAGTGAAGCCGCTTGAATATGACACTGACCTCCTTCTACGCTATTTAAGTACAGTTGGTATTATTGCTGGTTTACTACTTTTAGTAATGATGTATCCAATTAATTGGGGGATTTTTGTTGCCCTAGGTTTGTTAGGCTTAGCTGTTTTTGCAGGCAAGGGATTAAATTGGGACGCTCTAGCTTTGGTGACAGCTTTAACCTTTCCTGTACTTGGCTACGGACTTTTACCACAACGTTTCTATAGTTTTTTTATAGCTACGCTAATTAGTATAGCAGGGGCCTTGCTTTTAGCTGCTGTAGGGAGCGATAGAAATTCGATGCTAGCGGCTGAACCTTTTGCAGGTGTTGCAGCTACTCTTATAGTGCCTCCTTTTTTATTTTTACTACACTATGCCCTGCGCTACCGTTCTGTAGCTGGTTATATAGTGGACTTTTGGAATTACCGCATTCGCTTGGGCGACGTGGTCATAGTAATTGCAGGTTGTATTGCTCTTGTATTAGTATTTTTTAGACGTGGTAACTTCCCGATTATTGGTGCAAGTGGACTAGAACTTACATTCCGCAATCTTTTATCTGAATACTTTGTAAGACCCCGCTTTAAAGAATTAATAGGCCACCCTCTTGGTGTTTTAGGACTTTTAAACAAAGATTGGTCGATTTGGATTCAGGGAGTACTTTTAACCGGGGGGGTAGTAGCACAAGCCACTATTCTAAATAGCTTTAGTCACTATCATACTCCATTGCTAATATCATTGCAAAGAACTCTTATAGCCCTTATTTTTGGCCTTATTTTAGGGCTAATTTTGTTACCACTAAGTCGCTTAGGAATCTATCTTATAAAGCGCTGGTTGGCTACAGCTAACTAATCTTATTATTTTGGGTAGGAACTTAAAAAATTTGCTGTCTCTTTAGGAGAAAGCAATTGAACAATTTGTAGATGTGCAAATTTAGTTTCTTTGAATAGTATGGGGTATTCTCTGCACCTGCGGTGATGTGTTTTAATTACCCACCAAAGTATTGAGTCAGTGCTTAAAAATGCTTTAGCAAAGGTTTCTCTATTATTTGAGTAAAGTTCCTCCCTAGTAAAAACTCGCCTTACTGTACGAAATATTGCTCTTTTAAATACAGTGGGGAAAGGGTAATTTAACCAGATTATTGCCTCAGCCTTGCACCAAACAATGTCGCGAGCTTTACTATAATTTCCATCTGCAACCCACTTTTGACCGTTGGTAGCATTTTCAACAGTGGCACGGAAAGTATTCACGTTTTCTGGTACCCAATTAGGTCTCCAATAAAGAGAATCTAGTTCAATATGGTCAGCATTAAGTTGTTTAGATAAACTTTTAGCAAAAGTTGTTTTACCAGAACAGCTAGTACCTATGACTGCTACCCTTTTAAATTGTTTCATTATGCCGAAATCATGCTTGCCTTGACAATTTATCGAGCACAAGCTCCAAAGCCTCATGTAAACCTTGGACATAATTCTGACTCTCTGAAAGCATTGTCTCAGCTTTTTGAACATATTCACCCTCAGAAATATCGCTTTTACAATGTTTTACAAGCTTCTGTACACTTTCTACAGTTGATTCAAGATGAAACTGTAGACCAAGTACATGGTCACCATACAAAAAGGCTTGCTGTTCACAGCCTTTACTTTTAGCTAGCTGTATTGCCCCTGCTGGTAAATCGAATGTGTCACCGTGCCAGTGAAAAACTGTAAACTGCTCTGGTAAAGACCCAAACAGCCCTGAGTTTTTAGCCTCATAAGTAAGCTCTATAGGTAACCAACCAATTTCTTTGTGTTGGCCTCTATAAACTTTTGCCCCTAACACATCAGCAATTAGCTGTGCACCTAAACAAACACCTAATACTGTTTTGCCTGCTTCAATCGCCTCATTAATAAACTTCTTTTCTTGTACTAACCATGGATAGTCCTTTTCTTCATAGATATTCATAGGTCCACCCATAACTACAAGCCAATCAATACTCTCTACTGGTGGCAAAGCAATGTTTTCATAAAGCTTAGTGCTAGTAAGGTTATGCTTATTATCCAGTGCCCACTCACCAATTTTAGCAGGGCCTTCAAAAGGTACGTGTTGTAAGTAATGAATATTCATTACCGCCTCCTATAGCTTAATATACCTAATAAAATAGGAAAAAGGGGTTCTAAATATGATGGCAATGTATAAACGCCCATATCTTTTCTGAATAATTTTTTATCTCTTTCCAAAACACCAAACCTCCAAATATCTCCTAAAGTTATTGCAACATAGTATCCCTTTTTTAAAAGATTTATTCATCAAAGGCTTTCTGATCTATTTAAGGTATTTTCCACTTTGCTAAGAGCACGTTCAACCTTTTTTAGAGTTTTCCACAGCAAGTCTAAGTTATCAGGGTTTGAAGCAACAGTTTGGGTAAACTCTAAGCTTGCTCTAGCAAGAGAGAATGTAGGACTAATAATTGCTGGCAAATTGGATTTTGCACGTAGCTTCTTTGCTTTTGCTACTATTTCTTCAATTTCTGGATATAGCTCTTTAATGCTTCCTTGGTACTCATTAGTTTCTGAAGACTGTAAATTGGTAGAAAAACTATAGATGATCCGCTTATTTTGCTTAGCAGCCATGTAAATTTCTTTTAAGTCTGAGGAAATTCCACGACCAAAAATAAGTTTGTAAGGCTCAAAGAGGCCATCATAAACAATTTTACCCTTAAAAGGTAGAAGAACTGTTTTTACCAAAGTGGGAAGTGACCTTGAGTCAATCATTTCTTCAAATGGGCTGTAGAGCGCCAGAACAGCATACACATTATTGTCCTTATGAGAGATAAAAATAGCATGCTTTTTGAGAAAGCGCTCAATGTAAAAAGTACCAGCCAAGAAATTTTTCCACTGAGTAATTATTGCTAACTTGTCTTCTGAGAAATTATCAGGATTCTCTTTAGTAAATTCATCAATTAAGTCAATATTTTCATAAAGTGCGTTACGCACCTGCATCTTTTCTTTGAAATCGCAATCAATATAGGCTTGCAAATCTTTAATGTCTGGAAGAATTTTGAGCTTTTGATTTACAAAAAATTGTAGTGACCAAGTAAGTTCAAAAAATAGATCAGCGTCTTGGTTAGAAATCCTCATAAAAACTAGTCCTTGTCAAGATATAGAAGAAACTTGAAACAATCATTCTAACATTTCCCAAAACCTTAATTTTAACAATCAATTAAGCGGTGCCAGAGACCATAATGTCTTGTAATGTTTTTTGGAGGTCTGTGTGGTTAAAGTTGAATCCCATAGCTTGTGCTCTTTCCGGAACACATTTTCTGCCTGTTAAAGCAAGGCTAGCGTCTGTTCGCATAAAAACTGCACTAATTCGTACAGCCCATGCAGGTATTGGTGGACTCCAAGGACGACCAAGAACCAAGCGAAGAGTTCGCATAAATTCAGCATTGGTTACAGGGTTTGGGTTTGTAGCATTAAATGCACCTTTAACTTTATCTGACTCTATTGCCCATAATACCATTCTGTTTAAATCTTCAATGTGTAGCCAGCTTATATATTGTTGTCCATTAGCAATTTGCCCACCCAAAAAGCGTTTTGTTAGATTTGCTAATGGTTCCAGCGCACCCCCGCTATTTCCAAGAACAAAGCCTATCCGAAGCACCACTTTTCTAGTATTGGGTAAGTTTGTTTGCTCGAGCGCTCCCTCCCAAAGTTCACATACATTTACAGAAACCCCTTCTCCATGTGGGGTTTCTTCTGTACATATATCTCCAGTATCACCATAAATAGCTAGTGAACTAGCTTGAATCAAAACACTTGGTGGTGTACTAGATTGGCTTATAGCTTGCTCTACAGCATTGACTGAATTAACTCTTGATTCAATGATCTCGCGTCTATTTTTTGCGGTAGGAAAACAGTTAACACTACGACCAGTTAAATTCACTACAGCCTTAGCACCCTCAAATGCTCGAGCCCATTCCCCCAAAGTCTTGCCATCCCAATAAATATCTTGAATTGGCCCTTGGGTTCTACTTGGTTTACGGGTAAGAATAATCACCTCATAGCCTTTAGTAACAAGATAATTAGCTAGTGAAGAACCTATAAAGCCACTTCCGCCGGGAATGACAACTTTGTTAGTCATAGCTTAAGTATAAACTATAGTTTTTGTCCTTACTAAGATCATGTTTTAAGATTTTTATTGCCACAACACAAGGTCAAATAAGGCTGAGCTTCGGAGGGTAAATCCCATAAACCCCCTGATCAAGGGCCTATAAGAGTAAGCATTTCTCAAACATTGTTCACGAAGAATTTTACTAAAATGGTGCGCACTGCGCACCCTACTTCTAGGGCATATGTTGGGGATTTTTGTGTAAAAAATTTGCCCTTTCAATATTCAATATCTAGCTTTGATTATCGTTAATCGTGTCTCTGACAATTCTTTCTAAGTAATCAATATACTCAGCTAGATATTGTGTTATATGAGCTTAATATTGGAAATATAATATGGCAATAAGAAAGTGAGATAAGCCTTATGAGATCAAGCTTTTTATGTATACTACTCATACTATTAGCACTTTACCTAAGTTTGCAGGTGCATGCTCAGCGAGAGACATTACCTGATCGTAGCACTGACACAACTAGTACAGCTTTTTCTAGTTCTGAAGAGCGCATTCACTTTTTAGATACATACCTGAACTTTCCTAGCCCTATCAAAGATGCTCACTATCATATTGTTTACTTTGATAATGCGAGTAGCTTTCCTCCTGGCCCATCTGATTGGGACATACGTATTGTTATTTGGCTCGAGCCCCAAAATGTTCCCTTATGGCTTGAAGGCATGAAGGAAATATCTGAATTAGAGGACCAATTTACTTGGGTGACTGAATTTGATGCTGGACTCGAGCCAGAAGCGCTTACTGATGCTAGCTATTTTGAGGCATTAGGCAAACGTGCTGCCTTACTTGGAGAGGGTGTTTTAGCGCTTTGGTTTAGCACTTTTACTTAGACAAAGAATGAAAAACTTAGTAATTGTACTCCTATCGAGCAGATAGCTCAGAAACTTCTAGTTCTCCTGTAAGCAAATTTTGTACCTCATAAGGATTTAAGTACCCCCTAGAAGGACAACAAGATGATAAAAGAATTATGCTTACTACAACAGCAATGATGAAATACTTATGGCTTAAGTCTACTTTAAATGCGTTTAGGACTTTCATGATTTACTCCTCTAAAGCTCAAAGACTATCTTGGTTTATTTTTAGCTTGAGCTGGTAAATACAAAAGTACTTACCTTTAGCAAACACTTAGTTTGTGCTTACTAAAACAAGAGTAAGATTTGTTTGTTTCATCTCTGTTACAGTTTTTGACTTTGCTAAAATCTTGCTTTTATAAAGGCAAAACGGGATCTATCCTTACTTTTCGAAGACCACATTCTCGAGCCTATCATCTTTAAGTAATTTTTTAATGTCTTGAGTTCTAGATTTATCCACTAAAAGCACTGTGTGGCCCCGCTTTACTACTACTAAATCCTTTACGCCCAAAGTAACTATAACGTCATCATCGTGAGTAGTGAAAATGATATTGCCAAAAGCATCTAAATCAATATGTTTGCCAACAACTGTGTTAGGACCACCCGTATCACTCTCTTTATGAAGGCGTTCGAGAGCTCCCCAATCTCCTAAATCATCCCAGTCATAATCTGCAGGTACTACATACGCCTTATCAGTTTTTTCTAAAACAGCATAATCAATGCTAATTTTCTGTACTTCAGGAAAAACCTCAGCCATTTTACCTTCTGCAAAAGCACTCTCTAGCTGACTAATCATACTAGGAGTGTATTTGGCAAATTCACCCAAGATAGTGTCAACATGCCACAAAAAGATACCATTATTCCAATAATACCCACCATCTGCTAAATATTGTTCTGCTATAGCTTCGCTAGGTTTTTCAACAAATCTTGCTACTTTATAAGCTTCAGATGTTACTGCTACTTTTTCACCAGCTTGAATATAGCCAAATCCAGTAGAGGGATAATGAGGCTTAATACCAATAGTAGTAAGTCCGTCAGTTGCCCTAGTTAAGGCTATAGCCTCACGAACTGTTTGTTGAAAGGCATTTACCTTACCCACACGGTGATCGGAGGTAAAAAGCCCCATAAGTGCGTTGCCAAAACGCTTTTTTAAGTGAAGAGCAGTTAGTGCTATAGCTGGTGCAGTATCGCGACCTACTGGTTCTAAAATGATATTTTCGCAGGGTAAGTCAGGCAACTGTTCACGAATCAGATCATCGTAACGTTCACCCGTTACAACAAATACATGTTCATCCTTTTCTACTAGGGGGCGTAACCTCTCAAAAGTAGCTTGTAACAAACTACTACCTGTACCTTCTAAATCTAAAAATTGTTTGGGTTTTTCTGGTGTAGAGAGTGGCCAAAAACGTTGTCCACTACCGCCTGCCATAATAACACTGATAAACTTTGACATATTTCAAAGAATACCAAGTTTTGAAAAGTTAAAAGATACTTTAATGCATAGTTTTCTAGAATTATAGTGGATTCCTTAAGTTACTATAGCTCTCCTTCTTCAACCCACCAAGCTATATTGCTCGAGCAATTCCAAAGTCTCTTTTTGCAAATGATAAGTTTGAAAAATTGTGTCAATAGAAACTGATTAAGAACTCTCTGAGGTCTGGGCCTCTAAAGCTTAACCTCGCTGAATCTTGCGTTGTAATAATATAAATCATTGAATGGCTTCCAAAAACCAAAGAGGCAAAGACTTTTTTTGTCTTTTTACAAAAACTTCAAAATCAGCATCTAAAATATAAGTATCGGCAAAATCATCATTGCTGCGGATGCTCCTACCGTAGGCCTGCACTATTTTCAAAGCTGTACGCCAGCCATACCAAGCAGGATCTAGTTGTTTACGCCTTGCCACCTGAGGGTCGCCTAAATAGGGATAGGGTACTTTGCAAATAACTTGCCAGCGACTTAAATTGTCAGCTAAGTCTATGCCCTCAGTCATACTTGGGGAAAGTAGTGCAGTCGGCCTAGGTCCTCTAGCATGTTTTTCAAGAGCCACATCCCGTTCCTCAGCATTCATATGAGTAACTATTCTTTCTTTGTGTTTCTTAGGCAAGTTATCTTTAAGATATTTAGCTATTTTGTATGTGTGGGTATGAATTATGCCCTTTTCATTAGGATGCTTATCCATAATGGCACTAATCTCTGCTACTAGCTTGGGCAAGTCTTTTTCTAAATAGTGCCTTGTTAGTCGTGCTACTGGCTTTGCAAAGATAGGACGGCGCTCTGCTGGAAAATCTGAGTCTATTTTTATAATTTGAGCTTCTGTTTTAGCAATTCCTAAACTACGTAAATAAGTAATAGGATCTAAGATAGTAGCAGAAAGCATTAGAATTCTTTCTCCAAAATTAAATAAATAATCTTCTGCAAAAGGAGCTACTGTTACTGGCTTAAAGACTAAGCTCTGACCCTCTCTAGTCAAACGCTTTTCCACTACCCACTCAACATCAAACTCTTCACGGCTATAGTGAAGTTGCCTTAGTTTCCTTAATTGATTATCACACCACTGCTTGTTTTGCATGTGCTCGAGTGCCACATCTTCAGGAAGATCTTTTTCCTTTAGGAACTCATCAATCTCTTTGCCGCGATCACTAACAACACTCACTAAGTCTTGAGCAAACTCAAAATACTGTGCCTCATTTTCGACAAAACTAGGAATAGCTTCAGTTATGCCCACACGCATAAGGTTGCTATCAGTTAATTGAATTTGTATAAAGCTCATCAGTGCAGATTCGGCATTATGGGCTTCATCTAAAATTAAAAGCTCCCTTGGTTGAAACCCCCCTGCATAGTTTAATTCTGCTAGATAGTAAGCATAGTTCATTATGGTGTTGTGAGCACGCATGGAAATGTCTTTTTGCACAAAATAAGGACACTCATCACACTGTGGAAACTTACGACCAATAATACACGGCGCAGCAGCAGCATGTGTAGTAGGAACTACAAGGCAAGGGTAATTGCTCCTACCTTTCATAAGAGACATTTCAGGAAAATCACGAATATACTGTTGCTGCAAGATTTTTTGGGCGGTTAGAATGTAGGCGCTACTAGCTTGTCTAGCTAGAGTAACAGCGATTGCAGACTTACCAGCGCCTGTGGGTGCCTCGAGCACTACAAAGCGAGTACCTCTTTTAAAAGCAAGGTGCGCTTTTTCAATTGCTTCCTTTTGTCCTTTACGGAAGGTTTCAAAAGGGAAAGTGTCAAACACCCTTTTAGCTTATCATTAATATTAGTGGTTCAAGCCACACTAACCTTTTAGTTTAGTTAAAGTACTTGATGTTGCCATGCTGAAAGCACAGCAGTTCCTTAAAGTGCAGTTCAAGCCACGCACTAACCTTTTAGTTTAATCTAAACCCTGTGGCTCAGGAAAAAAAATAAACTGAACGCAAGCAAAGATGAAGAGCTTTGTGAGACGGACAAAAGCACTCGTATCAATCGTGGATCTCTAGTGGGACTAGATTCTTAAGTCTTATAAAAACCATCGATTTTTGCTTTTAAAGCAAAAGTGCCTTAGAGCAAGCGCAAGTCCAGAAATCCTGTCCCAGAAAGAACATACTGATAATAGCAATGTACTTTATAACAGACTGCCTAAAGGGTTTAATTGTTAAAAAACATTTCTAGGACAGGTAATGCTGGCGTACGCTATATGAGTTTGGTTATAAGTAAAATCCCCGCCTCTTCACGAGATAAAATTATGATGAGAAATATGGCTTTTTTCTTAATCATTTCTTAATGATTAATTTTGCACATAGAGGTGTAAAATCCTGTTCCAGAAAGTGATTTTGCGAGAAAGGTTTTGGCTAAATTATTCTTGAAACGATGCTTTTATAAGATTACCCTCTTTACATTACGTTTACAAACTGTTTAAGATAAAGTTCATGACAAAAACAGAACTAGCAGCAAATTTAGCAGCGGAAACGGACTTGACCAAGGCTCGAGCATCTGAGGCAGTAAATGTCATTTTCGAGTCTATCAAGAATCAGCTCGCCAATGGCGAAAAGGTTGTCATTACTGGTTTTGGTACTTTTGAAGTAAGAGTACGTAAAGACCGTAATGGAGTTGTGCCCGGCACAAGCAAAAAGATTAAGATTAAAGGTGGCCCTTATCCTGCCTTTAGATCAGGCAAGCAGCTTAAGGAAGCAATTAGCACTTCAAAGAAATTAAAGAAAAAGAAGAAGTAAACCTTAGGCAATAACAAATTCTTCTTTAGAGGCTGTTAAGAAATAACTTGCTCATTTGATTGAGAAGCTAACCTCTGTGTTATGTCTGAAGCAATTTGCTCGAGTGGCTTATTTATTAACATCTACTTAGCTTAGAGTTTTAAACTAATCACTTTAGAAAGGAAAAACCTTGAGGATCGTTAACGATCCTCAAGGTTTTTTGTATTTTACAAGGCACTTACATAATCTGGTTCTATTAGATTTTGTGCCTGCTCAACTTCTATGAGGAAAGATCAGGTAGAGAGCTCCTCATAAGAAAACCTCGAAACCTTCAAAGGTCCCGAGGTTTGGGCTATCTAGATTTTTCTAGAAAATTATAAGTAACGGTAAATCACTATTTACCCGGACGATACCAGAAGATATCTCCCTCACCATCACCATTAAAATCACCACTGATTGGCTTATAGTCACCACGTACGTTAGTACTAGAGCCGCTGAAGGTATTATTTAGATTACCCCACCAAATAGGGTCTGAAAGTCCTCCTGCACGATACCAGAATATGTCTCCTCTACCATCACCATTGAAATCACCACTAATGGGATTGTAAGTGCCATAAACATTTGTGCTAGTGCTTGAGAAAGTCTTGTTAGTTTTACCCCACCAGATATAATCTTTAAGACTACCTAAGCGGTACCAGAAGATATCTCCTTCACCATCACCATTGAAGTCACCACTTATAGGGGTGTAGGAACCTGAGACATTTAAACTGGTGCTAGTAAAAGTCTTATTAAAATTACCCCACCAGATATAATCTTTCCATTTACCCGGACGATACCAGAAGACATCATCTCTACCATCACCATTAAAGTCACCGCTAAAAGGTTCGTAGGTACCATTTACTTTGGTATTACTGCTAGTAAAGGTCTTATTAAAGTTACCCCACCAGATATAATCTTTGCCACTGCCGGGGCGATACCAAAGGATATCACTACGACCATCACCATTAAAGTCACCACTAATTGGAGTGTAAGTACCATAAACATTTGTACTAGTGCCTAAGAATGTTTTATCAGTTTTGCCCCACCAAATATAATCTTTGGCCTTACCGGGACGATACCAAAATATGTCTCCTTCGCCATCACCATTGAAGTCACCACTAATGGGGGTGTATAAACCTACAACTTTTGTATTGGTACTAGTGAAAGTTTTGTTAGTTTTACCCCACCAGATATAATCTGACTTTCCTCCTCCAAGGAAGTTGGCTACACTATAAGCAGTTTTATTAAGAACACGCACATTATGACTTACAGTAGTGGTTCCCATTGCTGAACTACCATAAGAGCGATATGGGTTTGACCAGTAAGGCTTGCGTGTGCAACCACCCGGGCAGTCATAAGACATTACAGTGCGCCAGTTAGCAGTTGTGTTGTAGAAACCATGTCCATAAGAAAAAGCTGAATTTGTAGCCACTTGAGGATTGTGATGTGCACCCTGAAGGTGACCTATCTCATGACCAAAGCTGTAGTAACCAGTAGCGCAGTTTTGATGTACTACTGCAAAAGCTTGAGCAGAACTAGCTTTAACAGTAGTTGCTAAACCACAATATCCTCCAGAATTAGTGATTAAAATAGCAACGTCAGCACGCTTTTGACTACGCAATCCATGAATTTCATCCATGTGTCCATCACCATTACCACGAAAGCGAGAAAGATCAGTACCCATGCTACCAGACTCATTATAATTCGTTTGATACCTGTGAACTAAGCGTACACGGGGAGTAACACCACTATTTTGATAGGACATATTTGTTTCATCAATAGCGAGCTGGATAAGCGCATTTATATTGCCTGCTTGGGCTTTTGCTGCAGCAGTGTAAGCTACTATCACATCTATGATAAGACCAGTGTCTTGAGTTCTGAGATCATTTCCCTGTGTTTCAACAAGATCTTGGAAAGTTGGGTTTAGATCTTCTAATTCCTCGCTCAGTGTTTCGACTTCTGTAGATGATAGCTCCAGACTTTCATCTTCAGGCATTGGCTGGATAAGTTCTTCATCTTGACCAAAATTTGGTTGCAAGTCTTCTGAGTCAGCTAAAGCAAGGGTAGTGAAGGTTGCTTCATTTTCTTCTTCATGTGCTTGGCCTTCTAGTTCATCATTTTCTGGTGGGTGATCTTTTAACTGGCTAGTATCCATAATCATTACTGCATGAAGATCATCACCAATAGGCTGAATGCGGTACATATTTTTACCTGAATGAATAGTACCCACAACGTCATCTCCTTGTACTACAAGAATGACATCATTTTGGCCATCTTCATCTTTAGCAAACCAAGTGTAGTCATCTGTAGTACGCTCGTCAACACTATCTTTACTAAGTAGTATATCTACATCGGGTAAAACGTTAAAGTTGATTGTCTTGTCAGTTTTTAACAGATCTAGCTGTACCTTGACTTTTTTCAAGTTGGTAACCCCAGCTTGTGTTTTTAAAGAGCTTAATAATTGTAAACTTTGTGTCGAAAGTTGGATTTCATCTTCTGTATGGGAGAAGAGATAGGGAGTGCTTGTCGAAGGGTTCTCTATTGGAGATTTTACAGTAGAGGAACAACTGCTAATAATGGCTACTAGTGTAGCTATAATTATAAGTAAACCAAATTTCTTAAACATGTTTCTAATTCCTTTCAAGTTTTGTTTTTGCCCTTGGGCGGTTTTGCTTTTATCTGACATGATTTTTTATCCTTAATTATGAAGTGAGTTTAGCAAGCTCATTAATGCTTTGAAAGCGCTTTGGATTTTAATGCCTTTCTTGAAGTTATTTATTCTGACTTATGCCTGAATATGAATAAGATAGTAATTAAGTGACGTTAAGAAAGCGTAAAGTTGTTGTGCTGGACATGGTTTATCATATACCTAGTAATAACCCATAAAACTTTTTATCCATCCCAAGACTTTTCAGGCACCATAATAGTTAAACAGCCAACCTTACTTAGTGATTGGCTGTCTAGCATTATTTCCTTACTTTGATTAAAGTTTAGGGATTACATCTATATAAATCACACTTAATATTTTTGCAAACTTTGAGCAATTGCTTAAGGAGCTTGGATTATTGCCCCTAACAAACTGTTAGAAAAATGACCTAAGTTCCTTTCCACAAAAGTAGTAGGTTGATTAGAAGTTAGATTAGCTACTTGAACTTTACCTACATTAGCACTAGGGCAAAGCACCCTTTCAACATCAGCTAAACGTACAGTAACTTTCACATCACCATTTACAGCAAAGCGGACAATAAATTGATAGTGTAAAAGTCCAGCAAGTGCAGGTACTATTTCTATAGAGCAACTAAACTGTGGTAGTCCATCTATATTTACTTTTACTATTTCACGACTATTAAAGTTAGAGGTGCTAGGGACTTGATTTTTATCCTTATTGGGATGAATCAGTGGGGCAAAAATCATGCTATCATGGCCTTTACCACCTAAGAAAGCGTTACTACCATCTCCCGGTGACCAGATATTGATATCATTACCATCTTCACCTAAGAGTACATCGCTGTTTGAACCACGTTGCTCACCTGTATTAGGATCTTTGCCTGTGCGGAAGTTTTCTGGGCCACCCACTAGAATATCTGCCTCACCACCACCCATTATCGTGTCTACACCTATTTCCTTCCTCCTTGCGCTTAATAGTGAGTATGTTGTTCTTTGGTAACGCCACGGTAACACTAGCTCAACACAAAGAAAAACTCGCATTTAACAGGCTTTAAAGATAAACTTAGGGCTATGAATGAAGAAACCCAACCTATATTTGAAGGATTTACAATCGAATTTGGACCCACTGTTGCAAGAAACACTAATTCACTTAAAAAAGACTTAGAAATTATGGCAAGTTTCTACTTTCAGGTTCCTGCTAAGAAGTTTAAGTTAGAAAGGAGGTTTGAGTGGAAAATAGCAATAGTATCTCTATTGGAGTCACCTACAGTAGAGATTCTTCCTCCAAAAAACATAAAGGTTTCCATACAACAGGCTTGGGATATCGCATATGAGCTACAAGAATTACCTGACATTGTTGATGCAACACCCCTATTTGAAATAGTTCAGCCTGTACTCTCTGAGGTCACCTCATTTGGAAATGCACCTGACTGGATGAAAGAGCAGCTAGAAAGCCATTTGACAAATGAGGAAGCTACTTTAGCTGAAACTGATGAATGTAAGGTTTTTGATCCAACAGAACCAGATTGGAGTATCAGATTTATTAAAGCAGAAAATGCTTGGAACGCAACTGGAGGTACTAATCAAAGCAAAATCCTCGGTGAGGGAATCAGAATAGCTCATCCTGACACAGGTTATCGGCGTCATAGAGAGCTAACAGAACCACTTTCAAAAATTGATAGAGAGCTTCAATACGACTTTGTAAATGAAGATAAACATGCTGAGACTGACTCTGGGAATCATGGATTGGGTACAGGTACTGTTATTGTCAGTAGTGATAACAGAAATATCCAAAGAAATTCAATTACTGGTGTTGCTCCCGAAGCACAATTAATTCCTCTAAGAGTTATGAGGCTTAATAGCCCAATTCTTTTTTGGTCTAGTAATAGAAGGCTTAGAAAAGCTATTGAGCATTGTATAAAACACAATAAGGAAAATCCAACAGAAGCTGTTTCTATTATTTCCATGAGCCTTGGAGGTATAATTCGCGACAGAAGCCTTCATAGAATTATAAAAAAAGCAACTGAGAACAATATAATTGTTCTTGCAGCATCAGGGAATTTCCTAAGGAATACGGTATGGCCGGCAAAATATACTGAGGTCATAGCAGTGGGTGGCTGCACTTCGAAATGCCACCCTTGGACTTGGTCTAGCAGAGGTCCAGAGGTAGATATTTCTGGACCGGCAGAAAAAGTCTGGCGAGCTATTATTGATAATGATCAAGAACTTGTTGTTGGAAATAAAGGTAATGGAACATCTTTTGCTGTTGCCTCAGTTGCTGGAGTAGCAGCTTTATGGTTGGCTAAGCATGGACGACAGAATTTAATTAATCATTGTCAAGGAGAGCTTACTCTAACAGCTTTATTCAGAAAGATTCTTGTAGAGACCGCGACACCCTTTCCAGAGAATGCTAGAGATAATGGTGAGTTTGGAGCAGGAATTGTTAATGCAGAGGCAGTCTTGAATTATAAATTACCTAATACAAGGACAACACGCTCTTCATCTTCTTACATAGAAATGCAACATCTTAAAAGTGAGCCTGCAAAATGTGGAGGAGGAATTGAACGCATTACTGAAACGTTTGATCATATTGATGTTCCAGCAATGAAGAGATTTCTTTCAGAAACTCTTAGAATCCCTGAAGAAAATATCGAAAACAAGCTTTCTGGATTAGGCGATGAGCTTACTTTTCATTTAATAACAGACCCATATTTGAGAAGACAGTGTGAATCAGAGATAACTTCAGAAGCTACTCTAAAATCAGAAGCTTTATATGAAAAACTTTTTCCTAAATTAGACATCTCTAATCGTTTAAAAAATGCCTTCCAGTAATATGTAGGGTTAAAAAAGCCGCTAGTTCTTAAAGTTTTACTAGGTTATTGTAGGATGCAAAGTTTAGTCTTAGAAATAAGTTAGAATCAAACAAGGATGCCTCGAGCAGAGCTAATAACAGAATTAAAGAAGCGTTTTAGCAAAGTGATTTCTAAGCGGGGGAACATGCTGTTAGGTATATGGGGAGAAGTTGGCGTGGGTCAAAGCTGGTTAATAAGACAATTACTTAGTGAAATGCCTTGTCAAAATAGTAAGGTTTTGTCTACGGTAAGTATTACTGAGATAATTCCAAAATTACCACAACCAAAACGCTTACCTTTATGGGTTGAAAATTCTCTTGGTCACATTTCCTCCAATAAGTCAGTAGATAATTTAACTGCTGTTGATACCTTAGTAGCCCTGCTAGTAGCATTAGCACCTTTTGTTCTTTACATAGAGGACTTACACAAAGCCTCGCCTGAAGGAATCTCCCTATGGGCCAAATTAGCCAAGGCAATTAGCAATAGTCGTGGGGTTGCTCTAATAACTAGTAGTCATATAGAACCTCTAGAGGGTTTTGAATCTTACCGATTAGAACCATTGACTACAGAAGAAACTGCTAAATTAATTGATGCTGAAGCACAGAGCATTTTGCCTAAAGCAGCTCATGCTTGGATCTATGAACGTTCACAAGGCAATCCACTCTTTACACTTGAATATTTCCGTTATCTAACGCGGCTAGGTCACCTTTGGAGTGATGGACAGCGTTGGCGTTGGCGACCACCCGCAGGCGAATTTATGCCTACTAGTGTTGAAGCTCTTATTGCTCAACTACTTCGTAGTGCTACTACTTCCTCCAAGGTACAAGTTGCTTTAGCAGCTAAAGCTTTACTGCCAAGTGATGCACCAGATAATCTCTGGGCAGAAATTACTGGGCTCGAGCCCAAAACATTTCAAGAATCAAGGTTAAAACTAGAAAACCAAGGCATCTTAATAGCAAACAAATTTGCCCATTCTCTTATGCAAGAAGTAGCTCAGCGTGAAGTACCACAGGTGCAATGTAACCAATTGGCCCGTAAGGCTATAGACTTACTTAAAGCTGATCAGCCCAAAGAGGCTGCTTTTTTTGTAGAAAAGGCTGAACTTGACTCACATGATGCCCAGCAAATATTAAAACGAGCTGCTGAGTCTGCTCGAGCTTTGGGCAATGAACTTGAGGTGGCCAGTTTTTTAGCTCGAGCTGCAAGCTATGCTAAAGGTTCTGAACAGGCAGATTTAGCGCTCGAAGCAGCTAAACTGTTAAGTAGTACTAATGTGTCTGAGGCAGCTAAGATGGCTCAGCTAGCACTAATAGCTAACCCAAACAATGTTGAGGCTGTATTTCTGAGAGCATCGCTGCTCTCTTCACTAGGCCAAGGAGAAGAGGCTGAGCAACTGTTACAAAGCTTGCCACCAGAAAAACTATCGGAGCCAGATTGGCTAGAAACTCTTATAGCAGTACGAGTTAATCGTTATGATTATAGTGGAGCATGGGAATTGTGGCTCGAGCACCCAGAAATCCATTCACTAGCAAGTATAGCTACCTGTGTTCATATAGGTAGAAGCTTAACTCAATTAGGAATGTTTGTAGAAGCCAAAGCATTTTTCAAAGATGCTATGAATGCTCCAGATCTAGCACCATTGGACAAGGCTTTTCTATTAAGCAATTACGCCATTATCCCTCTTACAGAAGGTGATTTTGACGCTGCTCTACATAGTTTTAATTCTGTTTTAGAGACTTATAACGCTGTTACGCTAAATACAACGATTTACAACTCTATGCAGCAAGAGCTTGCCACCTCACTTTCAAATCGCTCTTTGGTGCTTTATCGCTTAGGTCACTTTCATGAAGCCATAGCTGATCTTGAAGCATATCTGCAAATAGTTGGCAAGCAAGGCAATGGTCGTAAATACACTGAAGGACAAGTCAATCTTGGCAGTTATCTAATAGAAGTTGGCAAGTTTGAAAATGCTGAAGAGCTGTTGATAGAGAGTCGTGATGTGCTCGAGCGTAGCAACAACATTCGTTGGCTAGTTATAGTGGAGCAAACTTTAGTACAGCTTTATTTAGACTGGGCACCTCCTTATGGGGCAGCCTTATCCCTAAGACATGCAAGTACTGCTGAAATGTATGCTAGGCGTACTCAGAGCCCTCCTCTATTAGCAGAAGCGCTTTATTTCGTTAGTAGAGCTGAAGCAGAGCATGGTCAAGCTGAAAGGGCACTTAAGCTAGTTGAAGAGATGCAAGCTATTGCCAATGATTTGGGTGAAGCTCATCTTAAAGCTATTGGTACATGGGTTCGTGGCTTAGCATTTGAGAAACTTGGTCAGCAAGAGCTAGCAATAGAAAATCTTACTAAAGCTGTTAGTGACATGAAGAGCCTTGATCATGAACCATTCTCACACCGTTTAGCCCTAGAAATAGATCGTATAAAAGGTGATGCTGCTAGTGCTGCTAATCGCCTAACACATTTTGAAAGCATAGGTAATTCGAACTGGTTAAATATTACTTATCGTTACTTTCCGCAGCTCGTTGAAGCACCAGAAACAACTAAAACGGTCTCCCCTATTTATCTTAGAGTGCTTGGGCCAATACAGATTGAACTTAATGGTGAGCCATTTAATTATAAGACTCAAAGGGGTAAATTTCTTTTAGCTTTACTGCTCGAGGCCAGAATTGCTGGACGCAGTGAGGTTTCTCAGCTCGATTTACTTGATAATCTCTATTCAGACATGGATGAGAAACGTGCTACATCTGCTTTAAAGCAGCTTATCTATAGATTACGCTCAAATCTTGGTTCGGCGGCTATAACACGTACTAATAATGGCTATGCCCTTGGAGATGTTGATTCAGATGCCGAGGATTTTTTGAGTTCAGGCAAGGCTGATCTTTGGCGAGGCTCTTATTTGCAGGATCTTGATGAGAGTTGGAGCTCGAGCACCAGTGACGCCCTCTACCATGAATTACGTTTACATATAAAGAAACTTAAAGAGGGGCCAAAAGAGGTTACTCGTTTAGTGGAGTTTTTGCTTCAAGCCAACCCTTATGAGTTAGAGATATTAGTGTTTTGTCTGAATGCTTTGCAGGCCACTAGCAATAAAACAGCAATTGAAAGGATTTATCAGCAAAGTTGTAAGCAATTTGACGAGGTTGGTGAACAACTGCCAGAAAATTGGGAGGATTTGTTACGGCAAAGCGCTGCTTGAGTGAGTGCCCTTCTATTTTTAGTATTTGCTTGAGTTAGTGAGGAGTTTTTGTTCATAGTGATATGTTGTAAGTTTACAATAGTATAGAAGAAGGCTCGAGCTTAGAACTTTGTCCTTTTGCAGAATTCTTTATTCAAAGCTGTTGCTGCTGTTTCAACCTAGTAAGGTATTGGTATGCTCAAAAACAAAAGTCTACATGAGAGTGACATGCTTCCTCATATTTCCCTTGGTCTTTAGGTAGTAAAGCAAAGTCATTGAGGCTAGTAACTAAATCAGAATGTTCAGTTCCTAGTATGTTTGTATAGTTGGACAGCCAATTTTTGGCAGCTTCTATTTGCTCTTCTATTACTTTCACTACAAGATATTAGTGTACAATTTTAGAAACACTCTTGATAATGATATACTTATAGCAGATGCTAAAGTTGATTTACACCCTCTAAATGTTGATAATTATTAGAAAAAATGCGTAAATTTTACAAACTAGACAAACCAATTTCAAGACGCCAATTCCTTAAAACTAGCTTGGCAAGTGTAACAAGTCTTAGTTTTTTCAACCATTTTGTAAATGCCCAGCAAGATGATGACTCTGCTTTATATCAGGACATTGCAACATCTAAAGCAGATTCTTTCTATGTAAATGAAGTGTGGCCTATAAATGCTTATGTGCCTAGTGGCAGCATTTTACGGAAAAACGCTCCTAACCAAACCAAGCAAAAGTGTTGTATTCTACTGCACGGATGGAATAATAAAGATGTAAGTACGCACCGCTTAAGGGATGCACTATACAAACTGCCAGAAGCAGTAGGGTGGGATTTTATATCCCCAAGCTATGAAAGTCATTTCAAATCCTTTAAAGATAATGCTAAAGACATTAGTAGAGGCTTAGCTCACCTTAACCTTGATCTGGAAACAACTATTTTAATAGGTTATAGCACTGGTGGTTTAGTTGCTCGGCAAATGATTGCCGAGGGCTTTCCATGTAAAGCCCTAATTACTATATGTACTCCCCACGAAGGTATACTTCCTTGGGTAACTACACCAGATATAACTTCAATGTCTTTACATATGTTTAGTCAAGACCTTGCTGCTTTGAATCAAAACCATAAGGATATAAATAGTAGACACACCTACCACCTTTTTGGGATACATAGCAAAGATTTGGCAGGGGTTCACTACGATGATGGCATAGTAGAGTTGAATAGTGCTTTGGGAATGAATATTTTTGAAAATGTAGCTTCTCGTCAGAGTATTCAATTAGATTATGATTTTATAGCAGGTGCTGACCCTCATATAAAAGGATTAGACCCTACGTACTTAAAAGGATTTACTACTTTGAGTCAGCAAATATTAGCAAAACTTTAATAGAAACCCAATTACCTAATTTTTTCATCTGGTGCGGATGATCTGAATGTGGCAATATTTCGTTTTAAAGGAGAAATACCACATGGTGCTATAGCAATTGAGACACTAAAAACTGAATTTAAGCCTGATGATATAGTTGTACTGTCCACATTGGGCTGGACTGGTCAGGAAGGTTTTTTTCTAGGCTTTCATCGTTTTCTTAAATCAACTGAAAAGACCTTAGAGTATTTACATGTTTCTGGTGGTGGCGCTAGTGGATCACCTGTCTTTGACGCAAACACTGGTGAACTTATTTGTGTTCACAAAAGAGGTGGGTTTATAGACGAGCAAAGCAATCATGTTTTGGGTGAGTGTACCAAAATGTCAAGTATAATAGAAGCTATAAGAAATGAGGCAGCACCATAATCAACTCTTTGATGATCAACTTCCTTCGTTCCTGATTCCACCGCTTCGCTTAGCTAAGAAAATTCTATGTCAGAGACACAATTAATTTTTTGAGATTTTGTTATTTTTAGTAATTTACAGCTTGTTGCAACTTCCCTTAAAGCTTTGAGTCACACAAACCTCTAAGATTACCAAAGTTTTGAAACCAGCAATTAGGTAGAATTAGTAATGACCACTCAAGATAATCTTTTTGCTAATAAAGACAAAACCATAACTGAAAGCAAACAAAACAATATTCATAAGATAGTACTTATTGATGGACATAATCTAGCTTTTCGCAGCTATTATGCTGTTAAAGGCTTGAGTACTAGCAAAGGCCAACCAACAAATGCCATATTTGGCTTTATGCGCTCACTAATAGCCATTCTTAAAGAAGAGGGTGAAAATGATGCCACAGTTGTTACCTTTGACGCCCCAGCTAAAACTTTTCGCCATGAACAGTTCACTGACTATAAAGCTGCAAGAGAACCAACACCTAAAGAGTTAATTAGCCAGATTAGCGTTATTAAAGAACTGGTAGGTTTAATGGGCTTGCATCAGATTGAAGTAGCGGGTTTAGAAGCAGATGACCTTTTCGGAACCATTGCCAAATGTTGTGCTGAACAGGGCTATAACGTAGAAATTATCAGCACAGATAGAGACGCTTTCCAACTAATAAATGAACAAATTACTGTGTATAATCCTGTAAAAAGTGTTCACTACAATGCTAAGAAAGTCTTAGAGGAATTTGGCATTAGTGTTGAGCAATGGATTGATTACCGCGCTCTAACAGGTGACAGTTCAGACAATATTCCCGGTGCTAAAGGTATTGGTGCTAAGACAGCAGCCAAGCTAATACAGTCCTACGGTAGCCTTGATTATATTCTTGATAACTTAGCAGAAATCAAACCAGTTAGCGCTGCTAAAAAGATTAAGGCTAGCTTGGAAGACGTACGTTTTTCAAAAGAGCTTTCTGTCATTGTTACTGATGCCGATATTGCCATAGATCCCAAAAATTGGGCTAATCGAGCAATGCAAGAAGAAGTTCTAATAGAGAAATTAAAAGAATTTGAGCTTGTTACAATCTTGCGTGATTTAGGCTTGAACACAACGAAAAACCCTTATGAAGAGGTGGTTTGGTCTGAGGACTTCCTTGAAGGTAGTTTAGGCTATGTACTTTCTAGCAGTAATCCACTGACTGCTTCATTAATGGAGCTTGCAGTAGCTGGGGACAACAAAGTTGCAAAAGTACCTAGCGAAAAGGCACAAGAATATTTAAAAGCTGTTGGCAACATTAATAGCTGCAATGCCAAGGCTTTGGCTGTTTTTGCTAGGGCATTAAACCTAAAACCCCAAATAGGAGACGACCCATTATTAATGGCCTATGTTATTGACGCTACAGTAAGCGATGCTGAAGGATTAGCAAATCAATATGGTGTGGGACAGTGGGGCGATTCTGCAATTAGTCGAGCAACAGTAACAGCAGAACTGCTGAAAATTCTGCCACCAAAATTTTCAGATAAACAAAAAGCTCTTTATGAAGATATGGAAAAGCCCTTGGCAAATGTGCTAGTAGATATGGAAGCCACTGGCATTAGTTTAGATGTAAATGTCTTGCAAGATCTATCGGAACAGTTAGCAAGGCAAATTACTGCACTAGAAACTCGTGTACGTGATATTGCTGATAATCCCTTATTAAACTTAAACTCACGCGATCAGCTGGCCGAACTTTTGTTTGATAAGCTAGGTTTACAAGCTGGTAAAAAGACTACTACTGGAAAACGGTCTACTGCTGTTGGGGTGCTCGAGCAACTAAAAGACAAGCACGAAGTAGTAGGAATTATCTTAGAGTATCGTGAGCTTGCCAAGTTAAAGAGCACTTATCTTGATCCTTTACCAAAGCTTATTAACCCTAAAACAGGTAGAATCCATACTACTTTCAGCCAAACTACAGCAGTAACTGGCAGGCTAGCTAGCATTAACCCTAACTTGCAAAATATTCCTATACGCACTGAGATAGGCCGCCAAATACGTAGAGGATTTGTCGCTAAAGAAGGCTATGAACTACTAGTAGCTGATTACTCCCAAATAGAGTTACGCATATTAGCCCATATTTCTGAAGAAGCTGCCCTAATAGAGGCTTTTAAGCAAGGTGAAGATATTCATACTCGCACGGCAGCACAACTTTATGGCTTAGACATTAATAGTGTTTCACCAGATATGCGTCGCCTAGCCAAGACTATTAATTTTGGTGTGCTCTATGGTATGAGTGCTCATAGACTAAGCCGTGAGTTTGAGATTCCTTTTGGGGAAGCCAGTGGTTTTATCAAAAACTACTTTTCAGGCTATTCGCAGGTAAAGAACTACATTGATAGCACTCTGGAGGCAGCTAGGCAGCAAGGTTTTGTTGAAACTCTTTTAGGCCGCAGGCGTTTTATACCAGATATAAACCATAAAAATCGTAATCTGCGTGAATATGCTGAGCGCACTGCCTATAATATGCCTATTCAAGGTGCTGCTGCGGACATAATGAAAATTGCCATGGTAAAACTAGCTCCTGAACTAAAAGCGTTTGAAGCTCAGATGCTTTTACAAGTTCACGACGAACTTGTCATTGAGGTACCTAAAGATAAAATAGCAGGGGCTACCAAGATTGTTAAAGATGTTATGCAAGATGCCTATGAACTAAAGGTGCCTTTGCTTGCTGATGTTGGTGTTGGTGACAACTGGCTTGAAGCGAAGTAAACATGACATACCTTGAATCAATAAAAACAGAGTACCGAAGATATAAGAAAATTGCGGAGGGAGCCATTGAGCAAATCAGCGACGATGACCTAACAAAATGCCTTGATTCAGAGGGGAACTCGGTCTCTATTATTGTTGGGCATATTTCAGGCAATCTCAAATCAAGATTTACTGATTTTCTGTCTTCTGATGGTGAAAAGCCTTGGAGAGACCGGGAGCAAGAATTTTTGGACAAGGGTTTAGATAGATCTGGACTTCTGAAGATCTGGGAAGAAGGTTGGTGTGTTTTGTTTGAAACTTTAGACAATCTTTCAGATAGTGACCTTGATAGTCAAGTTTTTATTCGCAAGACCCCTCTTTCTGTAACAGAAGCTCTAAATCGATCTCTTGCCCATACATCTTATCATGTTGGTCAAATTACTCTTCTTGCAAGGGCGTTTTTGGGAAATCGTTGGCAATATCTCAGCATCCCTAAAGGGCAATCAGAAGAATATAACAGAAATCCCACATTAGAAAAAGGAGTCTAACACATATGAGGTTCTAATATCCTAGGCCCTTGGAATCCACCATGAGTAATAAATTTATATAAGTCTTAAACAGGTACTAGACATCTTTTAATTTATATGCTAGCCTAATAATGCATCTAGCATTGCCCCCCTTTAACATTTATTTAGACAGGCGCATTTTTATTTTGCCTAATGTTAATTACCTACCATCTTTTCTGGTACTACAATTTGATCAAATTCCTCTGCGCTTAGGTAACCAAGGGCAGTAGTGGCTTCTTTAAGGGTAGTACCTTCAATGTGAGCCTTTTGAGCAATTTCAGCAGCTTTGTAGTAACCAATATGAGGATGAGTATTTAAAGCTGTGACTAGCATAAGAGATTTATTGAGCAGTTCTTTAATGCGAGGGTGGTTAGGCACAATACCAATCACACAATTATCATTAAATGATTGGCAAGCATCACCTAAAAGACGAGCAGAAGTAAGTAGATTATAAACCATAACAGGCTTAAATACATTGAGTTGAAAGTGGCCGTGGCTGCCTGCTACTGAAATAGCAGTATCATTACCTATAATTTGAGCACATACCATAGTAACAGCTTCAGCTTGAGTTGGATTAACTTTACCGGGCATAATTGATGATCCCGGTTCGTTGGCAGGAATAATAATTTCTCCAATGCCACAACGTGGCCCTGAAGCCAGTAATCGAATGTTATTAGCAATAGTCATTAAACTTACTGCTGCACGTTTAAGTGTTCCTGAGGATTCCACTATGGCATCGTGAGCCGATAAAGCTTCAAATTTGTTTTTTGCTGTTACAAAGGGATGTCCTGAAAACTCAGCTATTTTTTCTGCTACTTTTTCAGCAAAGCCTTTGGGCGTATTTAGTCCTGTACCTACTGCTGTACCACCTAAGGCAACTTCAGAGAGGTGTTTTAAGCTACCTTGAATAGTTTTTATACTGTATTCAAGTTGTGTTTCATAGCCTGAAAATTCTTGTCCTAATGTTAAAGGAGTAGCATCCATTAAATGAGTGCGACCGATTTTTACTACTTCCTTAAAATCTTTGGCTTTTTGGGCAAAGCTTTCCTTTAAAAGTTGAAGTTTGGGTAGGGTATGCTCTACAAGCATCTTATAGGCAGCTATATGCATGGCTGTTGGGAAAGTATCGTTTGATGATTGAGATTTATTTACATCATCATTGGGGTGAATAGGATTTTTGCTACCTAGATCACCACCTGAGATTTCTATAGCTCTATTGGCAATTACTTCGTTAACATTCATATTTGATTGTGTGCCTGAACCAGTTTGCCACACCACTAGAGGAAAATGATCATCAAGTTTACCTGCTAAGATTTCATCGCAAACTTCGGCAATAGCAGTAGCTTTGTCTCGAGAAAAATTGGTTAACTCAGCATTAATAAGAGCAGCAGCTTTTTTTAAGATAGCAAAAGCATAAATAATTTCTCGAGGCATTTTCTGCTCGCCAATTTTAAAATTTTCTAGTGAGCGTTGAGTTTGGGCACCCCAGTATTTATCCTTAGGTACTTTAATCTCTCCAATGGTGTCTTTTTCAATTCTATACATAATTCTCCTATGCCAAATCATATGCTTTATGCGGGTTAAAGATGGACCTATAGCTTGCAAAATTCTTAGCTGCCCAAACGTTGAAAATCTTCGAGATCTTCAAGATTTTTCCAAGCACTGTTCTATAAGTGTCCAATTCTTACCCACTGAAAGTATATAATTAAAAAAGCCTGCTTTACAGCAGGCGTAGAAAAGAAAGGAGGAATCTACAATACTTATAAGAAATTCTAACTATTTTAAAATGACAAAACTGTCAAAATAGTCCCTTTATTTGAAAGATCTCATTTTTTAGAGAAATTTCCCCCTACCAATACAAAATCAAGTTGATTACGTATTTCTCCAACAAAAGGCGCAAACCAAATTTCACTATGTAGTGTTTCTTGCAATTCATTTTCTTCACTTAACTTGCGACTTTCTAAATTAACTACATATACGTTAAACTCACCAACATTAAGACGAACAACACGCCTATCCACAACTGTATAAGTATATTCAGTGGTGAAATTCACAGTGTTCTTACTAGCTGGTGCATCCGTAAAACGTACTGTTGTTTTGCTCTCACCCCGCCAAATAGCACCAACTCTTAATTCACCTTGGGCAGGCCACTCCTTTATAGGAGGGTCTAGGCTAAGCACATAGCCGGGGCCTTCTTCTCGAGCTAAAAATACACCATTATCTTGATACTTTCTATAAGAGGTGATATCAAGTCCATGTCCTAACAAATGCGTGGCAATGTAGTGTTTACCACCTATTACCTTGGGTCCTTGAATACGCTTAGTTGCTCTATCAGAATCTAAACTATCACCATCAGGCAAATATTGCCAAGTTAGTCCAGTTTGATGTGGGTAAAAGCTCGAGGGTCGATTTAATTCTTCTACTTTTACTCTAGGTGCATTGCTTGTAGTAGGAGTACAAGAAGTTAGAAAAAAACTCAGCAGCATTAAAAAGATTAATAGGTTTTTTGCTTTAAAGGCCTTTGAGTTCTTCCAAAAACTAAAAATGGCTTGGTAAATAGCTTCAAAAACAAAATTCATCACCATAGGAATATTATCTTATGTCAAGTGGCTATGAGCATAACATGAATTTTTAGAAGTTGGTAGCTTTGATAACAAAGATTGTAATAGTGTAGGGGGAATTATAAAAGGTCCTTTGAGCACACAAGGGGAGGGTGTCAAAAAATATACATTATCCTAACAATAAATTAAGTAATGAAAGTAGATATTCAGAAAATGATTTAATTAAAACTTTCATTATACATAATAAAGCCTTCCTGCAAACCTAGCATAAATTCACACTTCCTCAAATAAATTCTCTATCAGATAATGTAATTTAAGTAAGAAGCTCCTTCAAAAAAGAGGGTGGACGCCTTTTTGACACAGTTTATTTGATTATAAACAATTATCGTAAGGGAAAAGATATCTATTATAAGTATTTATCGTTCTAACTATTACCTTCTGCTTATCTTTAAGCTAGATAAATGCTCAGGCCTTTTCTTTCTCAATATAAGAAGCATCTCTTATTAGTCTTTTTTCTAATTACATTACTATTTATGAATGGGTGTCAGTATACGCCTCCACCTATTGAAAAATCAACCCCTCCTATAACAGAAGCAACCCCTGAACAGAAATCCGAGCCGGAATCTGAATCAGAGCCCGAATCTGAACCTGAGCCAAAGCCCGAACCTGAGCCAGAGCCTGAACGCAAACCTGAGCCTGAGGAGCCTAGAACTCCTTTTTCTGACCGTGTTCACATTTTTTACTACCCATGGTATGGCAACCCTGATTTTGATTTGGGTAAACCAAACATAAGTGGTAGTGGTTGGCGTCATTGGCAACAAGCTCTAAAGGAACATGAGTCACTTCCTGACAACATAGGCTCAAATAGTTATCCTTCTTTAGGAGCCTATAGCTCTAGTAATCAACAAGTAGTTGATCAGCATATGCGCTGGGTCAAAAATGCTGGTATAGGAGTTATTATCATAAGCTGGTGGGGGCAAGATTCTTGGGAAGATCATCGCACCTTACAGGTTCTAGATGCTGCAAATGCTCATGGTCTAAAAGCTGCTTTTATACTCGAGCCCTACAAAAATAGTTCTGTTCAAAAACTTAAAGATGACATTAGCTATATTTATAGTAAGTATGGCAACCATCCTGCCTTTTACAGGGTTAGTAGACCTACTAAGTATGGTCCCTCAACAGAAGCTCGAGGTGTCTTTTATGTATTTAATGTTGGTCCCATAGCATCTTTTAGCGAGTGGCGGCATATGCTTGATAGTATTAGAGGAACAGCAAATGATGCTATTGTTATCTCATTAGGAGCAACAAAAAACCCTATAGAAGATGGTCACTTTGATGGGATTTACACCTATGGAGTTCATGGTGTTAGTAAAGATTCTTTTACTGCATTTGCAAAAAGATCTAAAACAAGCAACGGTATTTTTGCTCCAAGTGTAGGGCCCGGTTATAATGAAACCAAAGCTGTTCCTAGTAAAAACCGTTTTACTGCTCGAGAAAACGGTGCTTACTATGATATGTTGTGGCAAGCTGCTATTAACTCTGGGTCAGAGTGGATAACAATTACTTCGTTTAATGAGTGGCACGAAGGAACCCAGATAGAACCCGCCACTTCTAAGTTTACCCAAGGTCAGATCTACAATGATTATGAAGGTGCTTATGATCTTTCTGGAAAAGAAGCCGAGTTTGCTTATCTAGATAGGACTAATTATTGGGTAAGCAAGTTTACTGATGTGATATTGACTAGGAATGAAACTGATAATCAGTACTCCGCAATCAAATACGAACAGGTAAGGGGATGGATTTGCGAAGACCTAGACGTTCTTTAACCACTTCCCATAACCATATGGAAAAGGTTTCTAAAGGAAACAATTCACATAACACTACCCTAGGTCCTCTTTGCCTCAAGTGCAAATACACCCATTTTAAATATGTCCATAAATTCAATAACATAAACCCTAAACCCATATAAAATAAACGTACTATCGCTAACTTCGTACAAGTCCTGATTCTCACCTTATTAACCATTCGATAACTTGATTCTATCCCAAAACGTTTACGATACTCCTCGTATACTTGCAATGGTGGCATCTTTAGTTTTCCGGTAACTATGTATGCAAATGTTTGTATCCCCCGCTTTCCATATTTCCCCTTGCTGTACTTACATGCTATATATACCTTAAACTTAACTTCCCCATACTTATCACTGTTACGACTGAACTCTGTTTCATAGCTCTGTTTTGTATTCAACAAATCACGAACTTTCTTGCCTCTTCTTACCAGTGGTACTACACAAGGAAAGTCTAAACTTTGTAGGTGCTTTATCACAGAATTATTATCAAAGCCCCTGTCCAATAGCAAACGCTTGATTCTCAACCCTATATCATCAGCTTCAGCTAACAAGCGCTTCAGTACATCCAATACCTTTTCATCTTTATCCATAAGGGTAATTGCTAAGGTGTAGCGGCGATTCTTCTTGATAACATATAAAGTAGCGTAGCAGTGGAACTTAGTAGTACCCTTTTGAGCTTTACCTCCACGCACAGATTCATCAGCTCTATCACCATAGTAATTGATCTCAGTAATGTCGATTGCACAACGCAAAGGTGTTTTGAAGAGGTTTTTAGGAAGGTTATCTCTCATGGCACCATTGAGCTGTGCTTCTAAATCTCTAGTCTCTTCAGGCAAAGCATCTTTGATGAAATTACGTACAGTATTAGGGGAAGGAGCACCTTTGAGGTCTTTACAGGCTTGTTCTATAGAAATATTTCTAGTAGCAGCAGCTAGTATGACATCAGAAATATCTTGAGTTGAGTAGGAACTACCAGAGGCATCGAAATCAAATTTCTGATCAATAATTTCACTAGCTTGTTGATGAACATCATTTGCTTCTAAGCAAGAGGGTGAGTTAAGATTTACTAGAGTCACAATAGTCTCCTTAAGGAATTCACTATCCTTTAATTTATGACTTTGTTGACTCTTTTTCATGTAGCTACCTCACAGCTATTTTTCCCTTTTTTATGTTATACACTTATTTTGCGGAGTACTGATAATGGTTCTCCTATAGCAAGCAGTTCTAGCACGAATCATAGTTTGGCACAAGTCAAATGAAGTAAGCCTATCCATTCACTATAATTATTGCTTGTTTTCATAGCCTGTAAGCAAAGCTAAGTTACTAATTCTTTAGATTCAAAAAAGATATCAATTTCCCTTGCAGCAGTAGCAGGAGCATCTGATCCATGAACTATATTTTCATCTATGATAGTAGCAAAATCACCACGAATGGTGCCAAAGTCAGCTTCAGCTGGATTAGTAGTTCCCATCATTTTACGCCATTGGGCAATAGCATTTTCTCCTTCTAAAACCATAGCAACTACAGGGCCACTAGTAATAAAATCTACTAAGTCTTTAAAAAAGGGCCTTTCTTTGTGCTCGTTGTAGTGTGTTTCTGCCATCTCACGGCTAATTTGCATAAGTTTTAGACCAATAATTCTAAAACCCTTAGCTTCTATACGTGAAATAATTTCGCTGGTAAGATTGCGTCTCACACCATCAGGTTTAACCATTGCAAAGGTACGTTCTATAGACATATTATGAGTTTAACATAACGATTTTGCTAATTCGAGTAAACCAAAAGTAAATCAGGTCAATCTTAAAAAGGAGAAAGGTTGTTAGAAAAAAAGATTCACCAGCAAAGAAATATTATCCTGATTATAAGTGTAGCTGCCTTGATAGTGTTTGTTTTAGCTGGTTTTGCTGCATTGTTTGTAGTAAATGCAAGGAAAGCGGTACTAGCACGGCAAGAAGCTGAAGAAGTTGCAACTCGAGCACTATCACGCCATCTAAGTACAAAAGCTATACTAGCTGCCAAAGCCCCCAGCAGTGTTGATGGCTTTATTGATTTTGCTGCATTACTAGCTGTTCAAAGTGTCAAGGTTAAAAAAGACTCTGAAAGTTTAAGTGCAGCACTTCGTGTACTGCAAACTTTTCCAAATCTCGAGGCAACATGGCAAATACATAGTGGCTTGGTCAGGAGGATGATCCTTTCCTCTGATAACAAACACATTCTTTTTGTTGATGATGATAACATTGTGCGTCTTTGGAACTTCGAAAAGGGGGAAATTATTGGTCAGCCTTGGCAAGGGCCTAGTAGCTGGATTTCAAGTGTAGACTTTTCCCCAAATGGCAAGAGAGTGATTTTTGGTAACCATAATTATGAAGGTACCTTCTTACACCTTTGGGATGTTGAGACAGGTAAAGCTATTGGTCAACCGTGGCAAGGACATAGTTGGATTATTAATAGTGTAGATTTTTCTCCAAATGGTAAGTATGTTATTTCTGGTAGTAGTGATGAAACCTTGCACCTTTGGGATGTTGAGACTGGCAAAACTATTGGTCAGCCATGGCAAGGACATAGTGATAATGTTTTAATCGTAACTTTTTCCCCAGATGGTACTAAAGTTGTTTCCGGCAGCAGAGATAACACCCTACGCCTTTGGAATGTTGAAAATGGTGAGGTTATTGGTCAACCGTGGCAAGGACATAGTAGTGCTGTTGTAAGTGCAACCTTTTCCCCAAACGGTAAACATGTTGTTTCTGGTAGTGATAATGGTACCCTACTTCTTTGGGATGCTAAAACTGGTAAGGTTATTGGACAACCATGGCAAGGGCATGAAGATTCTATTAGTAGTATTTCTTTTTCCTCAGATGGTAAATTTGTTGTTTCTGGTAGTTATGATAACACCCTGCGTCTTTGGGATGCTGAAATTGGCAGAGCCATTGGGCAACCGTGGCAAGGATCTAATGGAAATGTTAATAGTGTAGCTTTTCTCCCAAATAGCAAGTACATTATTTCTAGTACTTATGGCAAGCGTTCTAGTAGAGATGGTGATAGTAACACCATATATCTTTGGAACATTGAAGCTTATAAAACTATTGGGCAAGCTTGGCAAGGACATACTGGATGGGTTTATAGTGTGGCTTTTTCCCCCGATAGCCAATATGTTGTCTCTGGTGGCCTTGATGACACTGTGCGCCTTTGGGACGCTAAAACTGGCAAAGCTATTGGTCAACCTTGGCAAGGACATAAAAGCAATGTTAATAGCTTAGCCTTTTCTCCAAATGGCAAGTATGTTATTTCTGGTAGTGATGATAAGGCTTTGTGCCTTTGGGACGTTGAAATCGGTGATTATATTGGTCAACCTTGGCAAGGACATAGTAAACCTGTTAATAGTGTAGCCTTTTCTCCAGATGGCAGGTATGTTGTTTCTGGTAGTGATGATGAAACTGTACGCCTTTGGGATGCTGAGACTGGCAACTCTATTGGTCAACCTTGGCAAGGGCATAGTAACGATGTTTTAAGCGTGGCTTTTTCCCCAGATGGTAATAAGGTTGTTTCTAGTAGTTATGATAGAACCATACGCCTTTGGAATGTTGAAGCTGGTAAAGCTATTGGTCAACCTTGGCAAGAGCATAGTGGCCCTGTCACAACTGTAGTTTTTTCTCCAGATGGCAAACATGTTATCTCTAGTAGTCATGATAAGACCATACGCCTTTGGGATGTTGAAACTGGCAAAGCTATTGGTCAATCATGGCAAGGGCATAGGGGTAAAGTGGCGAGCGTAGCTTTTTCTCCAAATGGCAATAGGGCTGTTTCTGGTGGTCATGATGCGACTTTACGCCTTTGGGATGTTAAAACTGGTAGAACTATTGGGCAACCATTGCAAAAGTATAATGGTTTGGTTTTGAGTGTAGATTTTTCTCCAGATGGTAAAAGAATTGCTTCTGGCAATGCTGATAACACTATACGTCTTTGGGATACTGAAACAGGCAAAGTTATTGATCAGCCATGGCAAGGACATAGTCAAGGTATTTGGAGTGTAGCCTTTTCCCCAAATGGCAAGCAAATTGTTTCTGGTAGTGCTGATAATACTATACGCCTTTGGGATACAGAAACAGGTAAAGCTATAGGTAAGGCTTGGCAAGGGCATAGGTTTTGGGTTTATAGCATAGCTTTCTCACCAGATGGCACAAAGGTAGTCTCTGGCAGCTGGGATGATACTGTTAGACTTTGGGATACAGAAACAGGTGAAGCCATAGGTGACGCTCTGAAAGGGCATAGTGATAATGTTTTAAGCGTGGCTTTTTCTCCAGATGGTACTAAGGTTGTTTCTAATAGCTTTGATGATACTATACGTCTTTGGGATGTTGAAACAGGCAGAACTATTGGTCAGCCTTGGCAAGGGCATTCTAGTCATGTTAGGGATTTAGCTTTTTCTCCAGATAGCAAATATGTTGTTGCTGGCAATGCTGACAATAATTTATCCCTTTGGGACGTGGAAAATGGAGAGGTTGTTGGTCAGCCATGGCAAAAACATAGTAACAGTGTTAGAAAGTATAGCTATGGTATTAATAGTGTCGCCTTTTCCCCAAATGGCAAGAGTGTTGTTTCTGGTAGTGATGACAAAACCGTGACCCTTTGGGATGTTGAAACTGGCAAAATTATTGGTAAACCATGGCAAGGACATAGTGGTGCGGTTGGTGATGTGGCTTTTTCTCCAGATAGTAGGTATGTTATTTCTGTAGGTAAAAATGGTGATAGGACTGTACGTTTGTGGGATGTCGAAACTGGCAAAGCTATTGGTGATGCTTGGGAAAGTCATATTAGTACTAGTGGTGTAGCTTTTTCTCCAGATGGCAAAAGTATTGTTGTAGCTGGTGGTGATGCTCCCATATATCGCTGGGATCACAACATACTTATTTGGGATGTAGATGAAGAATCTTGGATTAAAAGGTTGTGCCGTATTGCTGGGCGCAATTTCACTAAAACAGAGTGGAAAGATTTATTAGGTGACAGACCTTATGAAAAAACTTGCCCTCAATACCTTGAAGGAGAATAGTTTTTAATTTATAGTATTTCAGCCTGAAGTTACAAAAGGTTGAATTTTGTAGGTTATAGTACTTTCCTTAGTAGAGTTGTTCGGAAATAGAGAGGCATGCTAAAATAGCAGTCACCATGGCAGCTTTTAATACAAGAAGTGACAGACAAGTGAGAGCTTTGACAGGCTTGCCTGAAGAAAAGATTGATGAGTTAGCATCAACCTTTGAACAAGCCTACGAAGAGCAAAGTCAGAAAGATTATGAAGAACAACAGGCTAATGGAAAAAGGGAACGATCTCTTGGTGGGGGAAGAAAAAGTAAACTTTCCTCTGCTAAACATAAGCTTGAATTTATCCTTTACTACCTCAAAAGCTATCCTACCCTTGATGAATTAGCAGAAAAGTTTGATATGGCTCGTTCTAGTGCACATTACTGGGTACACAAACTACTGCCAATTCTCTCTGCAGCGTTGGCAAAATTAGGGATGTTGCCTAAACGAGAATTCAGTACACCAGAAGAATTAAAAGAAGCACTTGAAGAAGCACGAAAAATATTAATAGATGCTACAGAGAGGAAGCATAGACGACCTAGTAAAGATGAAGAGCAAAAAGAGCTATATAGTGGAAAGAAGAAGCGACACACAGTAAAAAACACAGTGATAGCAACAGGAGAAAGGATAATAATCTATGTAGGAAAGACATTTGCTGGGCGAAGGCATGATTATGGGATGTTCAAAGAAGAATTCCCACCTGAGGAGGGATGGCTAAAAGGAGAAGGTAAAAGAGCGAAGCTAGACTCAGGATATCAAGGGATAAACAAGGACTATGGAATAGAAGCAGAGATACCGTACAAGAAGCCGAGGAAGAGTAAAAAGAATCCTAACCCTCAATTAACAAAAGCAGAAAAAGCAAGGAACAAAGCACTAAGTAAAGCAAGGGTATATGTTGAACATGCAATAGGAGGAATGAAACGCTTTAATATATTAGTGCATGCCTTTCGGAATCGCAAAGCAGGGTTTATAGATAGCGTTATTGCTGTTTGTGGTGGGCTTTGGAATTTCTTGATTATGTGAATTATTTATTTCCGAACAACTCTAGTAACTAATGATCTTAAGAAAGACAGACTATTGAGGGACAATCTAATTGAGTGTTTACACAAATCATTTTATCTGGAAAGGGTTATAAATACCCCTTGTAAGTTATTTAGTCCTATTGATTACGTTAAGTCATAATTATTTTATGAATAATAAATAACTATTTTTATGCTTTATCTTATGAATAGTGTTACTATATATCGTAATGAATGTAGAACGCTTAACAGTATCCTTACCATCAGATAGTATAAATTTCTTAAGTAACTATAGAGAAAAGTATAAACTTAAGAGCAATTCACAGGTAGTCCTTTCTGCTTTAAAGATGCTCGAGCAAGAAGAGCTAAAACAAGAATTTACTAGGGCAGCATTTGAACAAACGCCAGAAGAAGCTAAAGAAGATAAAGCCTTTGTAGATTCAACACTTCAAGCTTTAGAGAAGTCTTGGTTTGTTGATGAAAAGGGGTGAGGTTTACTGGTACCAAGGTCCTACTATTCCTCTCGAGCAACAACCAAAGAAAAGACTAGTGGTAATTGTTTCTACCAATGCTGCTAGTGATAACCCTCATTACAAGTACGTGACAGTAGTACCAGTTACTTCAAATGTAGAGCAGGTTTATGATTTTGAAGTCGATCTAAAAGACTCATTGGCCCAGCCTTCTAAAGCGCAGCCACAAGGTGTTTTTACAATACCTAAGGAATATCTAAAAGAATTTATAACTGTGTTAGATTGGCATTTTATACTAGACATAAATCGTAAGCTAGTAATCTATTTAGAACTCTAGTTAAGAAACCTATTTGATTTGTGCAGCAAGGTGATCTACTAGTAAACTAATTTATGCAAATGAAAGTAAATGATATTCACATAGAAATACAAAATGGTGTTGTCTCACAAGTGAAAAAGCCTGATGTAAGTGAAACTCTGCAAAAATATTTGGGAGTTTTTGGTCAAGCTAGTGCCCAGACATCTGAAGAAGCTCTCAAAGAAGCTAGAGTGGAAAGAGGTTGGGATGATGCCAACTTAGATCTGTTCAAGGTTTGGGCAAAAGAGTGAGTGAAACTGAAAGGAAAAATTGAAACTTTTAATCATAGGTTCAGGAGGGCGTGAACACGCCCTTAGCTGGAAACTAGCTAAATCTCCCAAAGTAACTAAGATTTATGTTGCCCCCGGTAACGGTGGAACAGCCAAAGAAAATAAGTGCGAGAACATTTCTGTTCAAAATCACCTCGAGTTTGCCAAAGAGCAAAACATAGACCTTACAATTGTAGGCCCCGAAGTACCTCTAGCTGAAGGCATAGTTGATGACTTCCAAGCTGCTGGCTTAAAAATTTGGGGCCCTAGTAAAGCAGCAGCACAAATTGAAGCTAGCAAAAACTTTGCCAAAAGCTTCATGGAACGTCATAATATTCCTGCTGCAAGCTCAAAGACTTTTACTGATTTTGATGATTCATTAAATTACTTAAAAACTCTAAATAAACTACCAGTTATAAAAGCTAGTGGCTTAGCTGCCGGTAAAGGAGTCATCTTACCTGAAAACTTAGCAGAAGCTGAAGCTGCTCTAAGAGCAATTATGCTAGAAAAAAAGTTTGGAACAGCAGGCAAAGAAGTAATAATAGAAGAACGTTTAGAGGGACAAGAAGCCTCAGTATTAGTTTTTTGTGATGGGCAAAATATAAAAGTAATGCCTCCAGCTCAAGATCATAAAAGAGTCCTTGATGGTGATAAGGGCTTAAATACAGGGGGCATGGGAGCATATGCTCCAGCACCCTTAATAACTAAAGAGCTTTTACAAGAAATTACTGAACGTATAATCCAGCCTGCTGTAAATGGTCTTAAGGCAGAGGGTATGCCCTATGTAGGAATACTTTATGCTGGCATTATGCTTACTGACAGTGGCCCTAAAAACTTAGAATTTAATTGTCGATTTGGTGACCCTGAAGCACAGGTTATTTTACCACTGCTTAAAACAGATTTGCTTGACATTATTGAAAGTAGCCTTAGTGGCACACTAAGTAGCCTTAATGTGGCTTGGCAACAAGGCTCTGCTGCTACAGTAGTTCTAGCCTCCGGGGGTTACCCTGAAGCTTATGAAAAAGGCAAAGTGATTAAGGGTTTAGACACTAAAGAAGCGCTTATTTTCCATGCAGGGACCAGCTTGCAAGATGGGCAAGTTGTTACATCCGGTGGGCGGGTCTTAAATGTAGTAGGTATAGCTGATAATCTAAAGGGTGCTTTGCAAAAAGCATATCAAGCTATAGAAAACATCCACTTTGAGGATATGCATTACCGCAAGGATATTGGCCAAAAGGCATTATTATGAGTACAAGCCAATACCAACAATCAGGAGTATCTATAGATGCAGGTAAAGAAACAGTTGAGCTTATAAAAGAAGCTGTAAAAAGCACGCATAATGAAAATGTCTTGGCTGGCGTAGGAGCCTTTGCAGGACTTTTTGACTTAGCTAACTTACCAAATAACCCTGCCATAGTAGCCTCAACTGATGGTGTAGGAACAAAAGTAAAATTAGCTACTCAAGCAGGTAATTTTAAAAGCATTGGTCAAGACATAGTAAATCACTGCTTTAATGACATTGTTTGTGCTGGTCAAGGTGTTAAACCTCTCTTTTTTCTAGATTATGTAGCTAGCAGTGAACTTAAGCCAAAAATGGTTGCCGAGATAGTAACAGGCATTTCTGAGGCTTGTAAAAATATAGGCTGTGCACTACTAGGGGGTGAAACAGCAGAAATGCCAAGTGTGTACCAAGAAAATGAATTTGATCTAGTAGGCACAATAGTAGGAGTGGTTGATAAAACTCAACTTTATCCTAAAGGTACCCTAAGCGTAGGTGATAAGCTAATTGGTTTGCCTTCTTCTGGAGCACATACCAATGGTTATTCACTTATCCGTAAGGTTTTTGCTGATGTACCTCTTGATAGTGATATTGAGGGGGTAGGGAATTTGGGTGAGGTTTTGCTCGAGCCCCACCAAAACTATTATCCTGAACTAGTAGCCTTAAAAGAAGCAAGTATAGCAGTACAAGCCCTTGCACACATAACTGGTGGAGGACTTACAGAAAACCTGCCAAGGGTATTACCCAATCATTTAACTGTTTGTATAGAACGTAATAGCTGGTCAGTACCTAGCCTTTTTAAGTACATTCAAGAAAAAGGAGAAGTAAGCGATTCGGAAATGTACAGAGTGTTTAATATGGGTGTTGGTATGGTTGTCATTGTGCCAGAAGTGCAACTTAATGCTGCTTTGCAAATGCTGCCCCAAGCTTTTTGTATTGGCGAGGTTATTGAAGGATCAGAAATGAAATGGGATGAATAGATGCTATAATCCATCCTTATGTATACCCACGTATTAATGATGTTTTTAGCTGCAGGGCTAATAGGTACATTAGCCCTGTTTGTTGGTGGCATACTAGGTCCAAAAAAAGGTCATGAAACTAAGTTATCTGCTTACGAGTCTGGTAATCCAGCGGAAGGCTCAGCTAGAGAACGTTTTCCTGTGCATTTTTACTTAGTGGCGATGCTTTTTATTATTTTTGATATTGAAACAGCATTTTTCTATCCTTTAGCCATTAAATTTAAAGCTGCTCCAGAGTTTTTGCTAGTGCAAGCATTCATTTTTGTAGGAGTTTTGGCTATAGGATATGTTTATATTTTGCGTAAAGGGGTATTAGATTGGAAGTAAAGTGTAAGGTACGTTTTTGTGACTTTATTTAAGCAACACAAATCCCAACTAGTTAGTTCAAGTTGGGATTTAGAAAAATATCCGATTTTGCAAAAAACTCTACTAATCTAATTCTATGGTAATAATCTCACCAAATTCCTCTAAAGGTTTATCAAAGATTTCAGGGTTGCCTACTACTAAAATTACTGCTTCTTCAAGGCTTAATTGACTTTTGGCAGCAGTTTGAACGTCTTCAATACTAAGCTCTTGCACACGCTCGATGTACTTATCGTAATAACCGGGCTCGAGACCAAGTAAATCTGTCCGTGCTGCTCGAGTAACAATTGCATTTGCTGAGGTAAAACGAAATACTGCTCTATTTAAAATTGTATTCTTTTGCTGGATTAATTCTTCTTCAGTTATGCCCTCTGTTTGCAAAAGCTCTATTTCGCTTAGAAGGGCCTCGAGCACTTCACCAGTAACATCACCACGGGAAATTGAGTAGGCATAAAATATACCCGGATAATCAAAACCTTGACTTAATGCACTACCTACAGAATAAGCAAGACCACGTTGGGTACGAACTTCAGTAGTAAGGCGACTACTAAAACCTTCACCGCCTAGTATGCCGTTAGCCACAGTTAAGTCATTATATTTGGGACTATAGGCTATGCTAGTGGGATGTCCAATTAGGATGGTGCTTTGGGCAACTTCTTTGGGTGCAAAGTAAATCTTAGGTTCGGGATTATTGTTGAACTCTGGGATTTCAGGAACCTCTACTTCTTTAGGTTCCCAACAATCAGCAAAAGCTTCTTCAAGAAGTGTTAGCATCTTTTCACTATCAAAGTCACCACTAATAGCAATATATGCTTCATTAGGCACAAAGTAGTTCTTATGAAACTCTACTAAGTCATCTCTAGTTATACTGTTTATGGTTTCCTCTGTAGCATACCAACCACTTGGATGCCCTTCTACAACATAGTAAAAGAATTCTCGTACAGCTATATCTACAGGATTGTCATTCTGACGGCGGATACCTTCTAAAGCTTTACCTCGCTCCAATTCAAGTCGCTCTTCATCAAAGTCAGGATGAACTAACACATCCACAAAGATGGGTAAAACCTCTTCTACATTTTCAACTAAGCTAGAAAAACTTACTGAACTGTAATTAGGATTAGCAGAAGATTCTACTGAGGCAGCTAAAAATTCTAAAGCCTCATCAATTTCTTCAGTACTTTTACCTCCTGCACCACCCTCTCGCAAGAGGCTAGCTGTTAAGTCTGCTAAACCAATCTTATCTTCAGGATCATAAATACTTGGTGCTCGCACATAAATTGCTCCATCAACTATTGGCAATGAGTGGTCTTCTAATAAATAAACTACTAAACCATTATCTAACTCAGTTCGTTGGGGTGTAAGTGTTTCTGGTGTGAGAGTCTCAAACTCCATTTCAAATGGATCAGGCCAATCAGCAGGGCCTTCAGCAAAGGCAAAGCATAATACACTTAAAATAGTAATCAACCAAAAAGTAAAGTAATTATTTTTGATTCCTAATTCCTGTCTACTAAATACTGACTTCTGACTACCAACTACTAATTTCTCAATCATTACTGGACCTCCTCAATTTCTTCTAAAGGCAACAAATATCCTACAGTACGGTTTTCTGGCACAAAATAAGTGTTTGCAACAGTCATAATTTCTTCGGCAGTTATTTCTTCAATAATATCATTGTAACCTGCAATATTTTCCCAACCGCCAGCAAAAAGCTCGTAAACGGCTATTAAATCTGCAAGGTCGTCGCTTGAGTTCAAATCATAGATAAAATCAGCCCGAACTTGATTTTTTACTTTGAGGAGTTCTCTCTCAGTCACAAGCTCCACTTTTAATTTTTCTAGCTCTTCATAAATAATAGCTTCTAAATCTTCATTGGTGTTTGGGAAGCGTGGAGTAGCACGTATCATAAACAGATTAGGGTCACGTGAAGCAGGGTAAACTTCAGTAGCCTTTACCTCTAAGGCTAATTGTTCTTTAGTAACAAGACGTTTGTAAAATCTAGAAGTGCGCCCCGATGTTAAAATAGCATCTATAACATCTAATACAGCATCATCTCGAGCAGGGTATGAAGGTTTGTGAAAACCTATTACCATTTGCGGCTCGGCATCGTAGTGAACTGTTATGCGCCGCTCTGATAGCTGCTTAGGTTCTTCTGGAATTCTAGAACGAATTTCTGGGCCACGGGGAATCTGTCCAAAATAACGCTTTATTATTTCAATGTCACGGCTAGGCTCGACATCACCAACTAATACTAAAACAGCTCGGTTAGGGTGATAATAAAGTTTAAAAAAGGCTTCTGCTTCAGTACTACGATAATTTTTAATCTCTTCAGCAGAACCAATAACTGATCTGCCATAAGGATGGACTTCAAAGGCTGTTGCTAAAAACCTTTCAGATAAAAAGCGCCAAGGTTCATCCTCGCTTCTTTGACGCCTTTCCTCAAGTACTACATCACGTTCTTCATAAAAATTGCGAAAAACTGGCTCGAGCAAAACATCAGCATAAGCCCTTGCATAAAGTTCTAACCGATTGGCAGGCAAAGAAACTACATAAGAAGTGTAATCATATCCTGTAGAGGCATTTAAACCTACTGCTCCATTGCTATCAAAAAGTTTAGAAAATGCATTAGGGGAACCCAAACTCTTAGCATGCTCACGGCTTTGGGCAAGCTTATTCCTCAGCTTTTTTATTTCTTTATTTCTAGCACCACTGTTCTCGGCTTGCGCTAGCATGGCTGTGAGCAATTCGACTTCTCTAAGGGCTGCAAGTTCAGCTACTATATCTTTACTACCTATAGTATAAGTGCCTTGAAAAGCCATGTGCTCAACCATATGAGCTAAACCACCTAGGCCTTCAGGTTCATCCATGCCACCTACATCAAACATTAAGTTAAAGCTAATTACTGGAGCAAAGCCTTGCTTAACCATAATAACCCTTAGGCCATTATCAAGCTCAAACTCAGTGGTGACCTCATGTAAATTTTGAGCTACAGCAAGCGAAAAGGTATAAAGCAAGATAAAACATAATTTTTTCATACAGCAAAGATAGTTTTGAAACCCATCTCCCAAACTAGGATTAGCAATATTGCAGCCTAACGCTATAAGAAAGTGCTTCAATTTGTTCATTCCTCAGCTGTTTCTTTTAAGGGCAATAAGTATCCTACGGTACGATTCTCTGGTACAAAATAACGGTTTGCAACAGTCTTAATTTCTTCAGTTGTTATGCCTTCTATAATATCAGCGTAGCTAGCGATATTTTCCCAGCCACCTAAGAAAAGCTCATAAAAAGCTAATTGGGAAGCAAGACCACTGCTCGAGCCCAAAGCGCGTATAAAACTAGCACGCACTTGGTTCTTTACCTTAGTAAGTTCATTTTCACTTACGGGCTCTGTTTTTAGTCGCTCGAGTTCTTCATAAATAACAACTTCAAGGTCTTCATTGGTATTTGGGAAACGTGGCAAAGTATATACTACAAACTGATTAGGGTCACGTATGGCTGGAAAACCTGAGCTAGTTACTATACTTAGAGCTAGTTGTTCTTCAGTAACAAGGCGCTTATAGAGTCTAGACGTACGTCCTGATGTCAAAATAGCATCTATAACATCTAGTATATAAGCGTCCCTAGCAGGATAAGTGGGTTTGTGAAAACCTATTACCATTTGCGGCTCAGCATCGTAATTAACTGTTAGGCGACGCTCTTCTAGTTGCTTAGGCTCTTTAGGAATGCTAACAGCAATTTCTGGTTCCCAAGGCACAGCTCCAAAATAGCGATTTATTATTTCAATGTCACGCTCAGGTTCAACATCACCAACTAGCACTAGAACAGCGCGATTAGGAAGGTAATAAAGCTCAAAAAAGTTTTCGGCCTCACTAGCACGGTAATCATCTATTTCTTCATCAGAACCTATAAGCGGCCTGCCATAAGGGTGAACCTCAAAAGCAGTACCTAAAAAGCGTTCAAATAAGAAGCCTCGAGGGTCGTCTGCTTCACGTTGACGACGTTCTTCATGTACTACATCACTCTCTTCATAAAAGCCACGGAAGACTGGCTCGAGTAAAACATCAGCGTAAACCCTTGCATAGAACTCTAAGCGATTAGCAGGTAAAGAAACTACAAAAGAAGTACGATCATATCCTGTGGTAGCATTTAAACCAACTGCACCATTACTATCAAAGAGCGTATCAAAAATGTTAGGAGAAGCTAAACTTTTAGCATGTTCCCGACTTTCTGATAATTGTTGCCTAAGTCTTTCTAATTTCTTTTCGCTTGCACCACTTTCTTCAGCTTGATCTAACTTAGTGGTGAGTTCCTCAATTTTTTCAAGAGCTTCAAGTTCAGCTGGTAGGTCATTGCTGCCTATGGTTTGGGTACCTTTAAAAGCCATGTGCTCAACCATATGAGCCAAACCACCTAAACCATCAGGTTCGTCCATACCACCTACATCAAACATTAAGTTAAAACTAATAGTTGGTGCAAAACCTTGTTTAACCATAACAACTCTTAGGCCATTATCTAACTCAAATTCAGTAGTAAGTTCATGCACATCTTGGGCTTGAGCAAATAAAAATGTATAAAGCAGAAGAAGCAAAATTATTTTCATAATTACCTTTCTAAATCTAACCTGCGAAACAATTCTTCTATGCAATTATGAGACTTCACCATGATTTAGTTAATTCTACCTTATAGGTTTGCGCAACCCAAGGTTTTTCTAGCTTACTAATAACTACTTTAAAACTTCAAAATTCTTAAGCACCGTTTGTACAATTTCTGAAAAAGCCTCCTCCGTTCCTAGGATAGTAATAGCATAAACATTGTCCTTTTCAACTGTGGTTGCTATAGCAAGGCTAATAACAGGACCTTTATCTAAATATAAACGCCATCTATAATTGCCAAAAGTTTCTATGATTGCTTCTTTTGCCAAAGCATCAGAAGATAGTTTTAAATTTTGACTTAGAATTTCTAAGTCGTTAGTCCCCTTAAGGCTCTCAAAACCAATATAGTTAAATGGTCCTGTAGCCCAGACATTATTAAAAAAGGGATGTTTAGTAACTATAGACCAGTTAGTAGGTACAAGGCTTTTTATAGCAAGTGCCTCAATTTTGATGGTTTTAAACTCAGTTTCTTTAGTGGGCTGAACTGGTGGCTCTGTTGATATAGAGCTGTTTTCTGATATAGGGCTGTCTTCAGGAGCATCATTTTGTAAAAAGACCATTACATCACCGCTAGTTTTTGTACGAATGTATAGTTTATTACCCTGTAAACTATATACCTCAGCGTCTTTTAGCTGATCAGCAAATTCTTCAGATAAACTCTCCGGAGAACAGGCTTTATGTTCAATAGAAAATTCAAAGCTAATGTAGCTTCCCTCGAGAGAATAATTGCCACTACCTTGATAACAGTCTGTGTATACTTTTAGCAAGTTATCGTCACTTAATCTTATACTATAGTTCCCTTCGATCTCTTTTGTTTGATCACCCTTATCAATGCTATTTAGCAGCCATAAATTGTTTTCTATAGTAGGCTCGAGCTTAGGACCAGATGAATCATTAGTTTCTTTGGTTGTCTCAGAAACAGCAGTTTCTACAAGGGGTATAGCTGTAAAAGTCATTAAGCTATTTTCCCCATAAAGAAAGTGAAGTTTGTTGTCTTCGATTATGTAAGAGGAAGTTTGCTCGAGCCCTTCTCTATAAATTTCAGCAAGAGACTCTGCTTCACAAGCTTCATTAGAATAATTTATGTCGAGGCTTATTTTTTCACTATTAAAAGCATAGTCGCCTGAACCCGTATAACAATCTGCTGTTGTTGTTAGTGAGCCATCCGCTTTTAAATTGAGAGTATATTTGCTTTTTTCAATAGGAGTTACTAATCTACTTTCTACCTCTATATTTTTAAGTTGCCAGCTAACACCTGTAAGTGAAAAACCTGTGTCAGAAATTATGTTTACTGCTGGCTGCGTTGGTTGACGAGTTACTTCAGCATTATCAGTATCTTTGGATGAAAGGTTCCTATCGGTAGATTTTTCTGCTACATTTTCATCTTTAATAGTTTGTGTGTTATCAATAGGCTCAATCTTTGCTTCAATTTCAAGAGCTCCATCTTGTTCTGGTTTTAGGATAGGTATAACTTCTTGATTTACTATTTCTACAAGCACTATTTTTCCACTTGGAACTTCCTTGTAAACAAGCAGCTCATAATTTACCCCTTCTTGATAATTAAATCCTTCAATTTGTAGTGCTAATGGTATCCATTGATTATGCTTATTTTCTCTAACTCGCAAACAATAAGTGTTAGAGTTTTCTGGACAGGGCTGTCTGTATGAATCAACATAAAGAGTTTTTGGTGAATTTACGTCTAAGCTAAATGTTACAGATATTATTACAATTGATATAAAGGCATGAAAAATTTTTAAAGGCAAAAAGTTTAGCACTAGTTATCTCCTTAAATAAAGCGCAAGAGCACAATGTTTTAAACTTGCCAGCTCCCTTTGCTACTATAGCTAATCAACTCAAAAATGTATGAAATAAGTGTGATAAACATCAAAAATGTGTTAAGTTGCTACTATACTTGCTAAATTAGAAAAGTAATTATGAAATAGGATTAAGATTGTTAGAAACGTGTGGCATTCCTAAAATCTGAGTGAAAATGATGTGGCGACACAAGTTGTATATATTTTTAATGCTAATGCCAGCAGTAACTATCTTGATAGTCCTTTTTTTAGGCTCATTAATTGTAGCGCTTTTACAAAGCTTTGGCTACGCTCCTATTTATGGCATAAATGATTTTCCAACACTACGCTATTACCGTGAGCTTTTTGGTTTGCCAAGCTTTTGGCGCTCAGTTTTTTATACTTTCTATTACTCATTGGTACCAACAACCGTTGGTATAGCTTTAAGCATTTATTTAGCCTTACTTTTGCGTAAAAGTTTTTGGGGCAAGAAAATCTTTTCTTACATTTACAAATTACCATTAATGATTCCCTATTTGGTGGGTGTGTCTCTCACTATTATTTTATTTGCTAATGGAGGCTTAATAGCACGTTTTCTTTATTCTATAGGTATTATTGAATCTACTAGACAATTCCCACGAATCCTTTATTCTCATGCTGGCTGGGGTATTATGCTGGTTTACCTATGGAAGCAAATTCCTTTTAGCACTCTTATTATTTATTCTGTGTTAATAGGTATAGGACTTGAAAGTGAAGAAGCTGCGGCAACTTTGGGCTCGAGCCGCTGGCAAACATTTTGGTATGTTACCTTGCCACAGTTATTACCCGGCATTGTTTCAGCTACGGTCATAGTTTTTGCTTTTAACTTTAGTTCTTTCGAGGTGCCTTTTATACTTGGCGGAGGGTTTCCAAACACTTTGCCAGTAGAAGCTTGGCGAGCTTTTGATGACGCTGATTACTCAAGGCGCTTACGAGCCATGGCGATAGTCATTTTCATAAGTTTGATTTCAAGTTTAATGCTCTTACTATATTTAAGCTTTTACAGACACTTTGAATCTTTAAGGGGAAAACCATAACCTTCATGTTGTTTATAGAGCACTATTTATGAAATTGACACCTTTTGAACGCTTTTATCTGAGTTGCATAAGTATTGCTGTAATAGGTTCTTTTGTGCCATTAATCATTGCTTCTTTTGCTTTTCGCTGGCACTGGCCAAATTTATGGCCTACTAAATGGTGGTGGCAAGCTCGAGCCAGTGCTAGATTACCCCTAGCATGGGATTATGTTTTTTCACCACACTCACAAGTGCTGGAAGCCATTGTAAATACCATTATTATTGCTCTTATAGTGACAGTGATTTGCCTTATTGTTTGCTTGCCTGCTGCAAGGGTAATAGCTCGAGAAAAGTTTTGGGGTAAAAGCTTTATAGAGTTTTTCTTGTTAACTCCTTTAATTGTGCCAGAAATAGCTGTAGGTTTAGGGATTTTGATTACCTTTATTCAATTAAATTTAGCTGGAAGTTATTTTGGCATCATTATAGCTCATTTAATTCCTACTATTCCTTATACAGTAAGGGTTCTTACCTCTGTATTTCAGGGATTAGGTCGAGATTATGAAGAGCAAGCTCGAGTGCTTGGAGCAGGAACTTTAAGAACTCTTTGGCAAATTACATTGCCTATGATACTACCGGGAATGATGGCAGGGAGCCTCTTCGCTTTTCTTGTCTCTAGCAATGTTTTCTTGCTCACTTTCTTTATAGGACGTGGTAGCATTGATACTTTATCTACTTTACTCTTTTCAAAACTAAGTAGTGGTAGCGCACTTGATCCTATTAGTGCAGCCATTGCTCTACTGGCTTCTATACCGGGAATAGTACTGCTTGTAATTACCGAACGTTTTATAAAAGAGGAAATTTTTGCTATTACCTCTTAGTATGTGATTTGTCTAACTTATTGGCCCTAAATATAAACTTTCTTTCTTTTTCAAATTAAAAAATAGGATAGTCTAGCTATCACTTCAAGTCTCAATCAGGCAAAACTAATGACGTTTCACGTGAAACATGTGAGAGTGGGGTTTGCCATACTAGATTTTTCTAACGAGGTATCAAAATGTCCTTATAGAAAATAGTAAGGTAACTCAAATACCTGTATTAGGCTAATAATGCTTGCTATACTTGCACAGTATGAGTACGCCCATTGCTTTTAGCGAAGTGAATTCTTTACAAGATTTAAAAATACGTGACCAACAATTAGAACCCTTAGCAGAAAAAATTTTAGAAGGTAAGCGCCTTAACTTTGCTGAGGGTATGATTCTTTTTAGAACTCATGACTTTCCTACACTAGCTAGGTTAGCTAACATAGTGTGTGAACGTAAGGTGGGTAAGAAAGCTTATTTTGTACACTCACTTAGGCTTTCACAGACCAATATTTGCTATGTGGGCTGCACTTTTTGCGGTTTTCAGCGCAAGTTTGGTGAAGAAGGTGTATGGGACTATGATTTAGAGGATGTTTGGGATTTCGTAGATAAGCACTATCATCCTGATTTAACAGAAGTTCATATTGCTTCAGGGCATCACCCCAAAAGAGAGTGGCAATACTACCTCGATCTTGTTCACGGGCTTACAACACGCTACTCAGGAATACAAGTTAAGGCATGGACAGCAGCAGAAGTTCACCATTTTAGTAAAATAACCCGTCCTAGAAAAACCTATCATGAAATTCTTTCCGAGCTTAAAGAAGCTGGATTAGTGGCTATGCCCGGTGGTGGAGCAGAAATATTTGCTGAGCACGTGAGGGTAAAAATTGCCAAGGCCAAAGTTACCGCTGAAGGATGGCTAGAGATTCATAGTACTGCTCACGAACTAGGAATCCCTACTAATGCAACCATGCTTTATGGACACATAGAAAGTTTAGAAGATCGCTTAGACCATATACTACGATTGCGTGAGTTGCAAGATGCTACTGGTGGATTTTTCTCTTTTATTCCTCTGGCCTTCCAACCAGATAATAATCCCCTAGCTAAAGAGCTTAATAAAGTAGAATTTACTACTGGTTTAGATGACCTGCGCAATTTAGCGATTGCTCGTATTATGCTTGATAATTTTCCCCATATTAAAGGGTACTGGGTAATGATAACGCCAGAGCTTACCCAAATAGCATTATCTAGTGGTGTAAGCGATATTGATGGGACTATTAAGGATGAAAGGATTGCTCATGCTTCAGGGGCTATTACAGAACAGGGATTAACAGAGAATCAACTAGTAAGACTTATTCAGACTACTAATAAAATAGCAGTCAAAAGAGATGCTTTATATAACGAGCTTAAAGTCTTTGGGACAAATTGAATGCTCGAGCGTTTGGGCATTGTTAAATATGCTAATGTTGCCCCTTTGTATTTTGAGTTAACTCCTTGGCAAGACTGTGAGTTTATTTATGGGGTGCCAACTAAGCTCAATAAAATGCTTTTGGAAGGTAAGGTGAACCTAACTCTTATTTCCAGTATTGAGTTTCTGCGGCATCGTGATCAGCTTAAGGCCTTACCAGATTTTTCAATTGCTACTTTGGGAGCTGTTTACAGTGTTATTCTTTTCCATTGGCAGTCTTGGGAAAATTTAGAAGGTAAACGCATAGCCTTAAGTGCTCACTCTGCTACAAGTGTGCAGCTTCTTAAAATACTTTTGACAGCTACAGGTTTAAGTGCTGAGCTTGTAGTTATGGAACCTAACTTAGATTCTATGTTAAATAGCTGTGACGCGGCTTTATTGATAGGTGATAGTGCTCTTGTTGAAGCAGCTCAGAAGCGTAAGTTTAATGGCAAGCAGCCGTTTATTACTGACTTAGGTGAAAAGTGGTATCAGATTACTAGATTACCTTTTACCTTTGCGGTGTGGGCCTCCCATAAAGATAGCCCCCCTTCAGAGGTGCTTGTTAGTAAGCTACGGGCAGCTAGAGTGAAAGGTTTAGGACATTTAGCGGCAGTAAGCAAGCTTGAAGCAAAGCGTTTGAATATACCATTTGCAATAATGCAGCGTTATTTAGGTAATTTTCGCTACTACCTCGAGCTACCTGATCGTGATGGCCTCATTGCTTTTGCAAAGCAGAGCCTTTTAGATTTTAGGGTTGAAGAGCTCGAGTTTTGGGCAGTTTAGCTTTTAACCTTCACTTTCCCTAGCTTTTTTCATTCTTGCGCGCAAGAGTGGCCAGCCAAATAGTATAAATGCAACAATTAGTAGCAGCACTACTGAAAGCCACTTATTAACCAAAGTAATTAGAGTTCCTGTTGCAATTCCTGCTAGAAATATTGTGAAGTTTTTTTGGATTTGTTTTAGCACATTCATAGCCTTTATTTTAAACTAAAACCAAATTGCTTTATAACCCCTCTGCCCTTCGGACCTCCTCTTTAAGGGAAAGAACTCACAAATCCTCTAAGGGAGTTTTTAGGGGGATTTCGGCTGAAATTTGGCCTTATGTAAAGTATTGGTAAATGCTTTATGTCTAGGTGTCTAATAAGCTTTTCAGTTAAACTTAATATGTGAAGGCAACTCACCACTTCCCAAGACATAAAACCCACACTGTTTGGATAAGTAATGTTCCTATAGGTAGTGAACATCCTATTGTAGTGCAGTCTATGACTAATACTGATACTGCCAATGCTAAAGCAACTGCTGAGCAGGTAGAAGAACTTGCCAAAGCAGGCAGCGAGATTGTACGTATTACTGTTAATACTAAAGAGGCTGCAAAAACTGTACCTGAAATACATAGTAGGCTTATAGATCTAGGCATAAATATTCCTATAGTTGGTGATTTTCACTATAACGGACATATTCTTTTACACGAGTTTCCTAAAACTGCTGAGATTTTAGACAAATACCGTATAAACCCCGGTAATGTTGGGGGAAAACATCAAGATAAAAACTTTCGCACCATTATTGAAATAGCCCTAGAGTTTGATAAGCCTGTACGCATAGGTGTTAACTGGGGCTCTTTGGATCAGCAGTTACTTACTAAATTAATGGACGAAAATGCTAAACGCTCGGAGCCCTTAGAAGCTCGAGCTGTATTAATTGAAGCCATGCTACAGTCAGCGTTACTTTCTGCTGAGACTGCAGAGTCTTATGGTTTGGGTAGCGATAAAATAATAATAAGTGCCAAGGTTTCAAAAGTTATTGATTTGTGGGATGTTTATAGAGAATTAGCTAAACGGTGTAATTATCCCTTACACCTAGGCCTTACAGAAGCTGGCATGGGTGCTAAAGGCATTGTTAGTAGTACCGCAGCTCTAGCGCCTTTACTATCAGAGGGCATTGGTGATACCATTCGTGTTTCACTAACACCTGAACCGGGAGCAGTTAGAAGTAAAGAAGTGGAAGTCGCTCAAGAAATTTTGCAAGCTTTATCTTTGCGCAGTTTTTCTCCTAGTGTTACAGCTTGTCCGGGGTGTGGGCGAACTACTAGCACACTTTTTCAAGAAATGGCCCGAGACATCCAAGACTACTTAAAGACTCAAATGCCTATTTGGAAAGAGCAGTACCCGGGTGTAGAAAACCTAAGCGTTGCTGTTATGGGCTGTATAGTAAACGGTCCGGGTGAATCAAAGCATGCTAATATTGGCATTTCCTTACCCGGTACAGGTGAAAACCCTAAAGCTCCTGTTTATAGTGATGGAAAGCTAGTAACTACTTTACAAGGACCTAACATTGCCAAAGAGTTTAATAAAATGCTGGATGAATACATAATAAATCACTACACTCCTCGCTAGAATTTTTACTCGAGCAAACAAAAAAGTCAGAGAAAATCTCTTACACTGCTCTTATACTTACTGCACAATAGTTGTTTGTATTCATAGTGCACTAGAAAGATTTGCTTTAATAAAAGTTATCTGCCTTAACGCATATGTCATACTGATAAGCATAGCGGAGAATATATTTCTACAGCATTAACATATTAAAGATTCTTCGTTTCACTCAAAATGACATCTTACGATAGAGGAAATAAGAACTTATCAAGATGTTTATGTAATTGTAAAGGGCTCAATTAAAAATAAACCTAAATTCTTTTGGAGTAATTTATGAAAAAAAGTTTTTTGTGTTTAATAACTCTTTTGGTAAGTTTTTTGGCAGTAGTTTGTCAAGCTCAAGATGCTACTAGAACATCCGCTGAAGTAGCACAGGCATTTCTAGACTCACTAGATAGTGATTTATATGCTCGAGCAAACCTAACTTTCGATAGTCCTAAGTGGCAGGAGTGGACAAGTGCTCCTGTAGGCGAAGACCCACATCATGGTGTACTTATTGAAGAGCTGGACAACACACAGCTATCATTGGTTTTTACCCTACTTAAAAATGCTTTAAGCGAAAGAGGCTACAAAAAGGCTATTAGCACTATTGCTTCAGAGGACATTGCAGATGATAGTGCTGTTAGGGGCTCAGCTAAATATTTTATTACCATTTTTGGCACTCCTTCAGAAAGTGAGCCTTGGGGATGGCAGTTTGATGGACACCACTTATCTTTAAATACGGTTCTTGTTGGTGACCAAGTGAGTTTAACACCTATTTTTATTGGTATAGAACCTGCTGAATATACCAGTGAATTTTTTGTACTTCGTCCTTTAGGAGATGAACAAGACAAAGCATCTGCATTGATGGACGCCTTAAGCATAGAGCAGAAAAAAGTGGCTATGCTTGATCCGGCTACTAGGGATATGGTAGCTGGTCCCGGTAAAGATAACTTTGTGCCTGATGTAGCAGGCATTCCTGCTGCTGATTTAACAGCTGGGCAAAAAGCCCTACTATTTAAATTTATTGAGGAATGGGTTAATAACTTAAAAGAGCCCTTTGCTACCAATAAAATGGCTGAGGTAAAAGCAAATCTAGAAGATACTTATTTTACATGGAGTGGTATTGCTATTCATGGGGGTGTTGTTTACTACCGTGTCCAAAGCCCTGCTCTGCTAATAGAATTTGGCTATGAGGTAGACATAAATACAGTTGGTCAAGCAAATCATATTCATTCCATCTTTCGTGATCCTACTAATGACTATGGAAAACTTCTTTTAGGAGACTAGCTGATGTTAATAGTTTGGATTTTATTAGGAGCAGGATGCGGTTTTATTTTAACCTCCATAATAGGAGCTACGCTAAATGTTGACCCTATAGAGGTAGGAGGAATAGGGGCAGGTATAGGGGGCCTTGTAGGGTTTGTAGCTGGCGTTATATTTGATGTACGCTACAGAGTTTTAACAGGACGGGCTCTTAAAGAAGCAGAAAAGCGTTTAGACCGTTTAGAGAATAGCTATCGTTTAGAGCAGTTAGAGCGTGATTTAGGTACTTCTCCATCATCTCCTACCTCTAAATCCCTAGCTCTTAGCCAACAGAATATAGAGCAAATTCAACCCTATCTAAATAGAATCTTTGATGAACAGCAAGAGATTAAGGCAAGGTTGCAGAAGCTCGAGGCATACCTAAATATAGAATCCGAAACTAGCATTGCTACTGAGAAGTCAAAGGTTAAGGATACTTTAGTGTTAGAAGGTCCTTTTCTCAAAACAATCTTACCTTCTGAAGCCACAGGCACTAGTGAACAACCATTACCAAGTATCAAAATTAGTGCAAGTGATGCTCCTAAAACACCTGAAATCCCTGTAAAGCCTGTAGAAGATATTGCTACTGAACAAGTAGCTGAAGAAACACAATCTGCAGCAAGTAGTACTACTGATCCTATTACAACAAGTCAGGAAAGGATTGTTAAGCCTTCTAGACCTAATTTATTCATAAAAATACTTAGGCTTATCATTGCTTTCTTTAGCGAGGGGAATTCTTTAGCTCGTATAGGGGCACTACTGCTGCTAATTGGTTTGGGATTTTTAATTCAGTATGCAGCAAGGCAAAGCCTGCAACTAGGAATCTTAACTGCTGCTCTTACTGGTGTAGCACTAATAGGTTTTGGCTGGGCTCTACGACATAGTAGACGTGTCTACAGCCTAATTTTACAAGGCGGTGGCATAGGTGTATTTTATCTAAGCCTTTTTGCTGGCCTTAGACTCTTGCCACCAGCTATCGCTTTTAGCCTGCTTATTTTGCTAGGCATTTTAGCAGCTACCTTGGCAGTAGTACAAAACTCTCCTTCTCTAGCAGTATTGGCTACCCTTGGTGGATTCTTGTCGCCTGTTTTAATTACTCTTAATACCGATTTGCAAGTGCTACTCTTTTCTTATTATTTAGTGTTGAATATTGGTATAGCTATTATCGCATGGTTTAAAGCATGGCGCTGGCTTAACTTAATTGGATTTTTCTTTACCTTTGCTATTGGAGCAACTTGGGGAGGGCTCAACTATAAACCAGAGCTTTTCTATAGTACAGAGCCTTTCTTGATAGCATTTACCTTACTCTATATAGCTATTGCCATACTTTATGCTAGCCGCCAACCACCACAGCTCAAAGGCCTGGTAGATGGTATGGTGGTTTTTGGTTTGCCAGTAATTGCTTTTTCATTACAAGCAGCTTTGTTACAAGGAGACCGCTCGAGCATAACCCTAAGCAGTTCTATCAGTGCTGCCTTTTACCTAGCTTTAGCAGGCTTGCTATCTTGGCTAGGCTCTAAAAGCATGCGCTTGTTAAGCGAGGCTTTCTTAGCTATTGGCCTTGCCTTTGTAACCATAACAATCCCTTTGGCGCTAGGAGCCTCTTGGGCAAGTACGGGATGGGCTTTAGAAGGAGTAGGTCTGTTATGGGTGGGTCTGCGCCAAAATAGTCTTTGGATGCGTCTTTCAGGTATATTAATACAACTCACAGCAGTGGCAGCAATTTGGTGGGGAGTAGATGTCCTTACAGGTCAAGCATATTCAAACCAAATTCTAGCTTTTGGGGCAGCAATACTAGCACTCTCAGGGATTATAAGTGCTTATTTATTGTACTCTGCTAGGGAACAAGCAAATAATAAACCCCGTTTTCTTGCCTTTAAATGGGAAACCAAACTTAGTCCTTTTTTCTTAGGCTATGGACTTGTTTGGTGGTTAATAGCAGGTGCTCAACATATTTTTGACCAGCAAATCTACCCCGAGGCTTACAAATTACAAATTTTTCTAGGTTTCTTTGCTATAACTACTTTAGCTTGCTTGCTATTTAGCTCTAAGCTTAGTTGGTCAACCCTGCGTCGTCCCACGCTACTTTTCTACTTTTTGTTGGTACCTGCTGCTGTAGCCCAAGCCTACTCTGCACCTCCTTCGATAAATTTTGGTTGGTTGGCTTGGTCTCTGGCCATCTTATCACATAGAGCTGCTTTAACATTTTGCGCAAGATTAGATGATAATAGGAAATGGTGGCAGGGCAGTCTAAGGCTTTCACATGCAGCTAATCTTTGGCTGATTGCTTGGCTTTTTGTGCTCGAGCTACCCCACTGGCTAACAAAAATCACTTTGCCCCAACCTTTCAACCAACTCTCGAGCATTGGTGCTTACCTTGCACTCAGCATAATAATGCTTCTTGTCAGCAACCAGCACGTAAGAAAACTAAACTGGTTTAGAAACTATCAATTAACTTACCTTACTTGGGGCTTGACGCCTATTGCAGTCTATCTATGGTTGAGAATATTTGATGATTATGGACTAGAGCTTACCTACCTTAGTTTGCCTAATGTTGCACAAGGCCTAGTTTTCATAGTGCTTTTTACATGGTACTTGCGTTTAAATGAGTCTCTCAAAACCCCATTTTTATCCTCAATGGTTCTAGTGTTAGTTGCTTTAAGTAGTGCTGCATGGACTTTGCAGCTCTTGTTAAGTGAAAACATAGGTGACTACACTTTTTCTGCTTTAACATTGAGCGTTAGCCATCTCTTTAGTGCTTACTTAGCTAAGATTAGTTTTGCTTCTGGTGAAGGCTCGAGTCAAGCTACTAAAAGCTCAAATAGAACTCTGCTACAGACTATTGCTAATGCAGCCTTAATCATAGGTATTTCGTGGTTGACAATAATAGCTTTTGTCCAAACAAACAATAACTATTCCTCACAAACTTATGCCTTACCTGTTTTAGTTGGCTTGCTAACGTTAATAGCCCTTGGCTGCCACTTCTTTGGTAAGTGGCTTAAATGGTCCACTTTACAGGGCATGGGACTCTTATTAGTACCGATTCTTATTGTAGCACTAGTACAACTCCCTTCAGAGTCCTTGCTAGCAGGCTGGAGCACGTTAGCATGGCCTTTGGCTTTTTTAGTTTATTACTGGCTCTTAAAACAGGCGCTTAGTTTGCCTGCTGCAGAAAAGCTCTTTCAATATTTTGCTTTTGCACACAGCCTAAGCCTCTGGCTGATTACTTACCTTTTAGCAAGGGTACTTACTGAGTTCTTGCAGCAAACATTAGCTAACACTAATACTTGGTCGCTAGTAAGTTGGGGAAGTGCTATGGCTATTATGGCAGCTTTATTAATTTCAGAAGGTTTTAGAAATTTACCTTGGCTAAAACCTTATAAAGAAAGGCTATTTACTTTAGCCCTAACCCCTTTAAGCATATTGCTATGGTTTTGGCTAATGTCAGCCAATATTAATAGTGCTGTTGCAACACCTCTAAGCTATATACCCTTCTTAAACCCGCTTGATATAACTCAGGCTTTTAGTTTGATGGTACTTATCTGGTGGGTGAGAAAATGCCGCCTTAAATTTAACTTGTTTGCCTCACAGAAGAATACCTTAACTATAGCCCTTATTATTGCCAGTATTTCTTGGCCTAGTGTGGTGGTTTTGCGTAGCGCCCATCACTTACTAGAAATACCTTACAATTTTTCTGCCCTTTATGCTTCTAATATTGTGCAGAGCGCCCTTTCTATTTTCTGGACAAGCTTTGCGCTTGTTGCTATGGTTGTTGCTGCCCGTCTTAAAGTGCGCTTGCCGTGGTTGATTGGTGCAATTTTACTAGCTTTAACAGTTACCAAGTTGTTTTTAGTAGACCTATCACAAGCGGATACTTTGGCAAGAGTAATTTCCTTTATTGCTGTAGGAGTTTTGCTACTCTTTATTGGTTACATTGCCCCTGTACCTCCTAAAGCAAATACCAAAGAAAGTAAATGAGGCTGAAGTAATTATGCTAAACTTGTACAAAGTTTAACCAGTGATGATCCAGAGGCTAGTGCAGGATTGTTGTTAGAAGATAGTAGTGACCCCTTGATATATGTTTCGGTAAAGCTAACTAGTAATGGAACGGAGGTGGAGTATGTAGACGATACAGGCACTGTACAGACGGTACAGGGGCAGCAGAACAGCACCCCCGTGTGCTACAAACTCGAAAGAAAGGAAGACAGTGTTCTTGTATATGAATCTGATGATGGTTTGAATTGGGTTTTAGTGACTACTATAGTTTTAAGTTTGGTTGATCTAGTTAATGTTGGTTTGGTTGCTTGTGCTTCTGAAGAAGTGCAGGTTGTTGTTGAGGATATTGAGTTAGAAACAGATGCTTCTAACGAGGATGTTATTGCAAAAGCTAGTAAAGTAATGGGAACAGAAGTCATTGATGGTCAGTATACAGGTGGGGGAATAAAAATAAAGAATGGTTTGTACAGTTCTTGTAGTGCTCGTGCTGGATGTGATTATTATGGGGGTATTTATAGAGATGCTTTAAAATCTGAAGCTGAAGTTACTTTGAAGGTTATTGATGACAAAAATCCTAGCTACGATGATAGTTTCAAGCCAATTGGTTATAAGACTCAGATTGAAATACCTATGTCAGCTATTAACTTAGATAGTGATGATTACTCAGTAGTTATCTTTGCCCCAAGTTTTCCAGGGGAAGACGAGCGATTACTAGCAGATGCTGCTTCTGAAGTGGTGATTACTTTTGGTAATGATGTTAGCTATGTTGGGTTGAGGGCTCATGTTCTAGGGGGACCCATTTTGGTACATGCAGCAGATATACGACTTGCTAAGAATGTTACTGAAGCACCGTTATCTGGGATTTTAAAGATTTCTGTATTACCTGTTGACACCTCAGATTTTATAATACCCGGGCCTACGGGGTCTTTTGATCAATTAGAACAGCAATTCTTTGCCCTACAATCACATTCAGGTTTGATCGTTGGAGAAAATGAGCTGGCAACAGATCAGCGTTACGAAGGTAACTTAGGTATTTTTAAAGTTCCTAGTGAGTCTGATCCACTCTCATCATGCAATAGCGATGTAGAAAATCCACCAAGTGGTAGTAGCGATTTAGCAATACCAGAGGGTAAGACCCCTCTGGTATTAGTTCATGGCTGACAAGAAACTAGGCACTATAGTTTTCCTAAAGCTTTTTGGAAAGTTGTTACCCTTGGGAGCAGGATTTACTTTTTCTAGACCCTGCTTAAGAGCGCAATACCCTAGGCTGCATCCTGTAAACCCTCTGAGAAAATAACCCAAACCCTTTCAGGTTATGTAAGTCTTTGCCAGTCAGGGTTTTATTCATAAAATTGAGGAATAAAAAAGAAGCTAATTCTCCAAATAAAACTCAAAACCATAGCTAGGAAAAGGGATGTAGGCTCTTTTGGTTTAGGAACCATAAGGAATTATGAAGAAACAAATAAGATTTCTCATGATTGACACATGAAGGTCGTGTTACTTTTTAACTAGATTGCATTACTCAATAAAAACATTAAAAATATTAAGGGATCTAAACATTAGGAGGTTTATGGGTAAGATTAGAAACAGCACCTAATCAAATTTCCATAGGTATATTTCTATATCTTGGTAACTCGCTTCCATTAGTTACTGCCAAAGTAGTACTGCTCTGGGGATGTGCCTTTATGGTTGCTTCTACAAATAAAAGGTACTTTTGAGCGTACCAAGGTTATTTTCTTTAAGAAGGTAAGGGCATCTATTTGTTCAAGTAAGGAAGGACTTAGATGTTATATTTTAATAGGACTTTATATTTTTTAGTTATTTTTACAGCAGTTATTTTTGCTTTTGTTGCTTGCTTTCGCAGTAAATCTGAGTCACCAGCTCCTGTTCTTACCACCAATCCAGTCGAACTAAAATCACAAAACCCCTTGTACACTGCAAACACAGGTACAGGATTTCTATTTGCTGAAGTTGGCAAAGTAGCCATAGATCAGGCCACTGCTGATGAATGGTACACTATTAACCTTTTAGGTAATTATGCTAAACCTGTAGTTATTGCCCAACCACCTTCCTTTAACGATGGAGAAGCTACTGCAGTAAGGTTGCGTAATGTAAACACAAACAGCTTTGAACTAAAACTAGCAGAATGGGCAGATGGTCAACACTTAACAGAAGAGCTAAGCTACCTAGTAATAGAAGCAGGTAGTCACCAACTTGAAAGTGGTGTAAAGATTGAAGCAGGCTTGCTAGAAGCTAGTCACCAATTCAGTTCTATAAGTTTTTCCCATAGCTATACAGATACTCCTATAGTGCTTAGTCAACCACAAAGCTCTAATAACCCTTTAGTAACCATCACTCGCCAAAAGAATATAAATGTAGCAGGTGGTTTTGAAGTACGCTTACAACGAGATGACAATACAGAAGGCACAGATGCTACTGAAACAGTAGGCTACATAGTCGTAGAACAAGGTAATAATGAATTAGGTGATACAAGCTATGTAGCAGGCTTAACAGATAATGTACTGACAAACACTTGGCACAGCCTTACTTTTCCCCAAAGTCTTGCTCTTCCTGAAGAGCTTAGTACACAAGCAATAACACCAATAGTGGATAGTGTTATATTTTTAGCTGGCGTACAAACCTATGATGATAACAAGGGGAATCAGACAACTGCTTTGCGTTACCGAAACTTAGACACAGAAGGAGTAGAGGTGCTAATTCAGCCACCAGATAGCAGCAACCACAACCCACATGATGAGGTGATAGGTTATGTTGCATTTGGTAGTAATTTAGATATACCTACTACAGGGGCTTGGTCACAAGAGACTCGAGGAGATGGTAGTGGTAGTGCTGTTTATGATCCTAATACCAATAGCGTGAATTTAACAGTACAGGGAACAGGGGAGGGTGTAACTAGCCAGTACATTTACCAAAGCCACGATGGTGACTTTATTGCCCAAGCTTGTATACAAAGTTTAACCAGTGATGATCCAGAGGCTGGTGCAGGATTGTTGTTGGAAGATAGTAATGACCCTTCGGTATATGTTTCGGTAAAACTAACTAGTGATGGAACGGAGGTGGAATATGTAGACGATACAGGAACAGTTCAGACAGTACAGGGGCAGCAAGGGATAAGCACCCCAGTGTGCTACAAGATTACAAGAGAGGAGAATAATGTTCTTGTATATGAGCGTGATGCAGATTTGAACTGGGCTTTTGTTACGACATTAATTTTAAGTTTAGTTGATCCAGTTAACATAGGTTTGGTTGCTTGTGCTTCAGAAGAAGTGCAGGCTGTAGCTGATGGTGTTGTAGTGGAAGTGCAAGTACCACCTCAGGCAATATTTACAGCTGCACCACTATCAGGCAATACTCCATTAACTATAGAATTCAATGCAAGTGAGTCTATAGGTACAAACCTTACTTATCAGTGGGATTTTGGAGATGGTACTACAGGTGAAGGTGTACAGATAGAACACACTTATACACGTGCTGGTAATTATTTTGTAAAATTGACAGTTTCTAGCTTGGGAAATAGTGATATTAATGGTATAGGAGTTGCTGCTCAGAAAACATATAATGAGCCTGCTCCTGAAATAGATTGGGATGACCCTCAAACTCTAAGGGCTAGATCACTTTGGGCTACCCAAAAGAGAGTTTTTGAATTTGATGTGGAGGAACTACTTGGTTTTGCTGAGGCTATTAGCATAGGTCGTATAGAAGCTGTAACATTCGATCACTCTATGGTGCTTTACAATGAACGCCACCTTGATCATGATGGTATACCTACTAACTTTTCTTCTAGGGAATATCATTTAGTTAATCTCAATACTGGCAGTACTGTGTCCTTTGGTAAATCCACAGGAATGTTGATACAACAAGGGATAACCTTATCAAAGGATGGGCGTTGGGTAGTGTTTAGTGGTAACCTAGCTTCTGATGCTAATTTTCATGAGGCTGAGAACGTAATCGTTTTATTTGATACTCTAACAGCTAAGTCAGAAATTTTAGTTAAGCTAAAAGATGGTCAGTTCTTAGATGAAGCAGCGTTTAATGATGACGCCTCTGAACTAGGGTTAATTATCTCACCATTATTTGCTAGTGGAGATGATGATTTCTCAGAAGAACCAGAGGAACTTGGTCTTTTGTATAGGATGCGCACTAGTGAACGCAATGTAGACATAGATAATTTGGACAGAGGACTAGCAGAAAAAATTATTGGTGACCCAAACAGCGGTAGATTTTTTCTAGATTGGTTAGGCGATGAGCTGATTTGGATTTACTATCCTATTAATAGTAATTCTTTCTCGCAACTTCAAGCACAACAAAGTACTAGTACAGCAATAGCAGTGGAGATAGATACTCTAGATCTTGATTTGCCTTATGAGTCAGGTATAAAATTGGCTATTAGTAAAGGCTACACAGGAGAGGAAGGTACTCGAGGTTTCAACGGGCATATTCACTATACTACTTGCTTTGCATTAGATTTTAACCGTAGTGGTACAGCAGAAGAAGGCTTACCTGCTCTTGCCGTTGCTGCAGGAACAGTTAAAGAACTTAGAGACACTGTTACTATTGAGAAAAAAGCTGATGGTCATAATGATGGCAATTATGGTAACTATATTGTCATTGAGCATACAGATCGTAATGATAATGTTTATTACACTAAATATACACATTTCTTGTACAAGAGTATTCCAGTTAAAAAGGATGATTTTGTTGAGCAGGGCCAAGTACTTGGTCTGATGAGTATTACGGGTAAGGGAACTGCCCCTCATATACACTGGCATTTATCAGGCCCTGATGATCTTCACCATCCAGCCCTCCCAGAACCACTGGGGGGGTATGGTGATGGTTATAGTGTGGTGGATACGTATGTTATCCCTGCACCTCAAGCTAATGGTAAAAATGGTTCATGTGTAGAGGGTATTACCAGTAATACAGGTTATAGCCAGTGGTGGCAAAACCCTAATGATCCTGATGGAGACTTTAATTATTTATCAGACAGCCATCATATCTACAAGTCTAGTACTTTACTTGAAGATTTGCAAATGGCAAGTAGCTTTCTTATAAAGCAAAACCAAGTTGGCGTTAATACTGAGCAGCGTTTATATGATGATGAAGCTGATGCATGGGGAGGAGTTGCCACAAATGACCATGACATTAAGCACATGGTTACAATTAATTCTGAAGAAGATATAGATGTTGAAGTAAATGTTGTTTATCCTGGTTTGACAATTTTTTCTCAAGATGTTCCCTCTGTGTTACTAGAATTCCGAGATGATAATAAACCTACCTCATCACGTCAAGCACACGTCCGCTCTCGTTTTTTGCCAATAGAAACTAGTAAGCTAGAAACAACTACACAGCAAGTGACTGTTACTTCTGGCTCCACAGCCACCCTGAATTTCCATATAGATAGCGCAGATGTAAAAAGTTTAGTAAGTACTGTACTTGATACACCTCTAGATCTGTGGCTAGAACGTGAAGTACAAACTAATCAACAAGGGAGTACAGCTAAAATACCTGTTTGGGCTGCTAATCACCCTATCAAGAAAGATAATGCTACTGACGATGATATATTCCGTAATCCCATCCGTGTGCGTGTTATTGATATTGAGCCAAGCGTAGAAGGTCTTCCCAACCCTCTTTCTCATGAGACAGATGAAGATCCTGCTTTACATACAATTAGTCAGCCAAGCTCTTGTAGAGTACTAGTTAGCTTAAAAGGAAAAGGGATTTATGGCTATGATGTGACTATACCTACAGGTATTACCAAAACTGTTGACAATTCGCAAGCTCTTGCTAGAGAACTTGAATATGATTCAGGGCCTCTCTTACTTAGTGATGGTGAATATATAATAAAAGTAACTGTCACAATGGATGACGGCGAAAGAAATCCTGGTCAACAAGTAACAGAAGAACGCAAATTTAAAGTCAAGAATAATGCTTGTGGCATGGAATTAACAGCAAATGGCACAAAATTACCAACAAGTGGTAGCCCTGTTATTGGGTTTGTTGGTGGTGAAGGATGCCCAGCAGAAACAAAGAAAATAAATGTAGATCTTAAAGGAGAACTACTATCAGGAGTGCTAGCTGATATCATAAATATAGATATAGATGGATCAGTAAGCGCTACAGCTAACAATGCAGCCATGGTAAATGCAAGTGTTGACCTTGGAGAGGGCAATTATACTTTAAATGGAAATACCTCTATAACAGATCAAGATGGGAATACTACAACAACAGCAGCTCAAGGAAGCTTTACAATCCAAGCAAGTGATAGCCCAGACTGTGATGGTGATGGTGGTAATGGTGGTATAAGTATAAATCCCAGTGGTGGAGCAACTGCTGGAACCCACATTATAAAAATTTTTTGTAAAACACAAGAGGAAATAAAGCCCGACGTTACTGTCCAAGTGAGCGTATCTGATCCTAATGACTTGGTTGCAAGTGTAGGAGTCTCTGGAGTAGTAGGTGGCAGCGCCTCAAAATCTGGTAGTACATGGATTTTCCAAGCCATAGCAAGCCAACTTGCTGCAGGCACTTACACCACTATTGTTACAGCCACTTATAAAGATGGTACAACTGAAACACAAAGTGGTAACTTCATTGTCGATCAGCGAATAGAAGGTCCACCACCAGATTGTGACCCTCCTCCCTGTCCCAAACCCAGATGTAAAGAAGGCGAAAGCTACGGCGACCCCCACATAGTAACATTCGACGAAGTAGCCTACGATTTCCAAGCAGTAGGGGAATTCATACTGTTTGAAACTGAAGATGAGTACATGAGAGTACAAGTAAGACAAAGCCCACTTCCAAACTCGGATGATCCTTTCTCGGTATATAAAGCAATAGCAATGCAAGTAGCAGGAGATAGAGTAGCAGTCTATCACGGTGAAGCAGTACCTCTATGGATAGAAGGAAACCCAGTAACAATCAATGATGGTGAAAGCCATGACTTGCCCAGTGGCGGTAGAGTAACCTATGACCAAAGCGTAGGAATACATGGAGCAGATGTATACAACATAGTGTGGCCACCAGTAGATAGTGACTACCCACAAGTAGAAGTAAGCCTATTAAACACTCACCTAAATATCTATAAAGCCCTAGTACCAAGTACTTATCAAAATAACATTATAGGTTTGCTAGGCAACTATAACAACCAACAAAATGACGATATAACTACCAGAGACGGTACTGTAATAACTCAACCAATAGAATTTGATGACTTGTACAATGTTTATGGAGAAAGCTGGCGTATAACTCAAGAAGAATCTTTGTTTGATTACCTACTAGGAGAAGATACAGAGACCTTTACAGATAGAAGCTACCCAGATAGACCTATAGAGGTAGAAGACTTAAGCGCTAGCGAAAGACAAGCAGCAGAAACTATCTGCTTGGCAACAGGAATAACCGACCCTGTAATACTAGAAGCCTGCATCCTAGATGTAGCCCTAACAGGAGACAATACTATAGCCCAAAGCACAGCACCAGCAGAAACAGAAACTGCTAGCACTCCTTTAGATGTTGAAAGACCAGTATTTGTAGATCGTAGGATAAAATTTGAGGGAAGAGTAGTAAATGCCCTAGTTAATGGTGAAGGCATACCCGGAGTAGAAGTGACTATACTAGCCCAAGGCGAGATTCTACGTGATCAATGTACTAGAAATACAGGCATAGGAGGTAATTTCACCTGTACAGTCACATTAGTTGATGACTTACCCTTCACAGCCACAGCCTCAATAGATGGCTATGGCCCTATGACCTCAATGGAACTAAATATAACCAGTAGCGATATTCCTCCATTAGGTGAAATTAGCACTTACAACGTAAACCAATTTGAACTTAACCCTGCTACTTTAAATCTACAAGGACAAGTTCTAGATGTTTTAGGCAACCCTGTTGCTAACGCAGATTTAGGTATTAGTGGACCATTCCCAGCAGCAGGGATAAAAACTGATGCTCAAGGTAGATATAGTGTTTTCAAAGGTGTTTCTGATAGTAATCTAAATGGTAGCCTAATCTATAGTCTTTCCCACCATCAAATACTAGACTCAGAAAATATAACAGTAATCCAAAACTACACAGCAATCACAGGCGAAGTAACCAACATAACTAAAGACTTTAACCTAAGTATAGAAGCAGACCCTGAATACAGCCTAGTAACTTTCAGTGGGGGAGTAGATAATCAAACACTACCTACAGCACCACTTGATGGTTTAACTATCACTATTAAAGACAGTAGTAGTGCTGATGAACTTTGCAGTACAGAGCTAACTCCTCTAGGTTCTTATAGTTGCCCTGAATCTGCCATAGCCTACCAACCACAACTAGAAGTGGCTTATGAATTCAGGCAATCTAGTCAACTAATTACCCCAGCTATCAGCAATACTTTTAACCTAGAAGAATCACACGATGGAACTGTTAACCTTTTGCAGCATAATCTAGAGATAAATCCCAACATGCTAAAAATAATAGCCAATGTAGTTGATAATACCAACCTGCCTGTAGGCAATGCTGAAGTCATAATTGAACAACCTGTTGCTACTACAAATAATACAGCAGCTACAGGAGAAGCTTTATTGTTAGTTTACTTGCCTGTAGGAACTACTAGTGGCGACTTAGCTTATAAAGCTCGTTTTAATAATGCTATTAACAATGTAGAAACCTCAGTAGAAACCACACCTTTTAATGTAGCTGCCAATAACTTGCAAGATCTCAATATTACTATTACCTTGCCTATAACACTAGATAGACGTCAAGTAGTCTTTGATGGTAAGGCTGTACCCATATGGGATACCAACCAGATTCTTCGCGATTACCGATTAATTATTGCTAGTGACAGTGGTACGCTATGTACTATAGATATGCCAGCAGGGCAGAACTTCTACCACTGTGAGATTGACCTTACTAGTGAAGAAGCTTTAGATATTACCTATCAGCTTACTCATCCTGATTGGGGTAGCCATGAACTAACAGGTCAAGTGCCTGCTGGTAACTTCAATACTGAAACTAGAATTGATGGTGCTGCTAGTATACTAGAGATACCCATAACAGGTTTAAACCTTAGCGGTACTTTATACGATGATAATGCTAGTGCTTTAGCTAATGCCCAAGTAAAAGTAGTAGGTAGAAATATAACAGCAACGACCGATCCCCAAGGGCAATATAACTTACCCCAGCTACTCTACACCAGCACTACTACTACAGCATCTCCAACTTTAGAAATAACCTATGGCTCCTTAGATCTTGTTCAAACTAAGGATATTGACATTGCTCTTACAGCGCAGACTCTCAATACAGTTACACAGGACTTACTATTCGACCAAAGGAAAGTTGGTTTACAAGGCCAATTACATAGCTCCTTTGCTGCTGGTGCAATAATTTCAGATAGCCAAGTTACCTTTACCTTTACCAATGACAGTAGCAATACTTTCTGTGATGTTACTAGTGACAATACAGGTAACTACAATTGTGCTCAAAAAGTTGTAGAAGGAAGTCCATTAGAACTAGATTACGTTGCTACAGGGGCTTGGGGTAGTGATAGTGGTAGCGTTAGTATTCCATATGCAGACTTGCCTGCTGTGGGTGAAGCAAACACACTCACAGTTGACCTTGGACTAACTGCCACTACAGGGCAAATAAATGGTAAAATCGCTGACGATCAGAGTAATCCTATAGCAAATGCAACTATTGAGATAACTGGTGATGATACAGGTCAAACCAGTAGTGATGTTAATGGTGACTATGAGTGGTCGTTCATAACACCTAGCTCTTTGACTGAAGCAAATCTTAGCTTGCAGGTCACTTATGGCAGTGCAGCACTAGAGGATAACTTTACTGCTACTATACCCCTTACAGCTAATGAACTAGCGACTCTTACTAAAGATTTAAGTGTCAATAAACGAATTTTTGGCTTCTCTGGAAAGGTTATTGACCCTAACAATCCTAGTACAATATTTATAGACATACCAGTTAACATTTCTTTAGAGGGAGTAACTATATGTGACACTACCACCAACAGTGCTAGTGAGTACACTTGTCCTGAACGTACCTATGAACAAGAAAGTGTTACTTTAAGCTATCAAATAGGTAATGACACTCCTAAGAATCTTCTAGTAACACTACCTGCAGTAGGTGAGCAGGAAAGTCAAGTACTGGATTTAGAAGCTACTGTTTCATTACAACCCATTAAAGTATTTGACAATTCCACTTTAGCTGCTGGATCAGGTCATACTCTCTTTATCCAAAGTGATAGTACAGTTGCAACTTTAGGCGGTAATCGTTTTGGTCCACTAGGTGATGGTACTACTAAAGAAAAATTATATCCTGTAGAAGTTCTAGACTCATCAGGTTCACCATTTAGTAATGTAATGCAAGTCTCTGCTCGGAGTAGTAACAGCCTTGCTTTAAAAGTTGATGGCACTGTTTGGAACTGGGGTTACTTAAGACATGACATAATTTTAGCTGGTAGCAGCAATACTCATGTTTCTCCTGTACAAATCCTTGATACTTCAGGTAATTCTCTTAGTGGTTTTGTAAGCATTGCTGCAGGTAGTAGTCATAGCCTAGCTCTTAAAGCAGATGGTACTGTTTGGGCTTGGGGCTATAATAATCGGGGGCAGTTAGGTAATAACACTACAACAGATCGTGACCGTGCAGTGCAGGTAATTGAAACCGGGGGACAGCCCTTAAATAATGTGATTCAAGTGGCAGCAGGTTCTAACCATAGTTTAGCCCTTAAGGCTGATGGTACTGTTTGGGCTTGGGGTAGCAATGAATACGGCAAATTAGGAAATGGAACTTTAGGTAGTTCTACTTCCTCTGTGCGTGTAGCGAAAAAGGTTGTTGATGCACTTGGTGTTGATATTAATAATGTAGTGGCTATAGCTGCTGGTCAAAGCCATAGTTTAGCCTTGCGGGTTGAAGCAGATTTAAATAACAATAAAGAGGTCGGCTTTGTATGGGCTTGGGGCAACAACACAGACGGCAAATTAGGTAATGGTAATTCTACTAACCAAGCTAATCCTGTACAAGTCATTGATGAGGCAGGTAACCCTGTACAAAATGTTGTAGGCATACAAGCTGGCTCTAGCCATAACTTGTTAATTAAAGAAAATGGTACCTTGTGGTCTTGGGGTTCTAATGATCATGGTGAACTTGGTGATGGTACCGCAACACGTAGTTACCATGTAGTGCAGGTTGTTAGTGAAACAAACTCAGCCATTACTTTAGACCTTAAGTCAGAAAGAGCAGCCTTTGCTGCTGGAAATGGTCGTAGTATACTAATACAAGCTGATAATAGTGTTTGGGTGTGGGGTAATAATCCCAATGAATACTTTATAAGTGACTTTCTTATTCAAGATACACTTCATCCTACAAGACTACTGGATGTTGATAGTAGTACACCACTTACAGACATTGTGGCAGGAGCAGCAGGTTACAGTACGGCTCTAATTAGAGCAAATGGCACTGTGCTCATGTGGGGTGACAATAGATACGCCCAGCTGGGCAATGGAACAACCAAATTCCTAGTTACTCCTACTGAAGTAAGTACTGCTTCAGGACAACCTTTTGGAGAAGTTGATCATATGAATATTGAATTTGCTTGGTCTTCAGCTATTAAGAATGATCAAACTCTTTGGGTTTGGGGAAGAAATTTGATTGAGGGAGGAAATGAAGCATATCCAAAGCAAGTTGTTAATGACTTAAGCCAACCACTAGATAGCATTGTTAAGATAGATGCTGAAGGTTGGAATAATATAGGCTTAGCTTTAAGGACAGATGGTGAATTATGGCGTTTTTCTGTTGGAGGGGCAAGCCAAGAACTACCAGCTCCTGCAACAAATGAAAGCAAAATCATAGATGTTGCTATAGGTTATGGTGGTGGCATTGGCTATGCCCCTCACAACTTAATTCTTAAGGAAAATGATACTGTATGGGCTTGGGGAAGTAATGGGTCAGGTCAATTAGGTGATGGTACTACAGTAGATCAATCTACTCCTGTACAAACTCTAGAAGCATTAGATCAACCATTAACTAATGTTGATCGTATATTAGCTCGAGCATCTTTCAGCATAGCCCTTAAAACTGATGGTACTGTGTGGGCTTGGGGCAATAACAATAGGGGCCAATTAGGCTATCAAAGTAGCACTTGGTATAGTCCCTATGCACAACAAGTAGTGGACAGTTCAAATCAACCACTAACCAGCATTACTGACCTTAGTGCTGCTTGGCGTCATACACTGGCAATTAAAAGTGATGGCACTGTATGGGCTTGGGGTAGTAACTATGATGGAGAATTGGGTGAAGGTACTGCTGGGGGATTTAAGCCCTATGCAGTACAAGTTGTTGATCAGGCAGGCAATCCTCTAAACAATGTAGAAAAGGTTGTGGCTGGTAGCTATCATAGCCTTGCTTTAGCACAAGACGGTACAGTTTGGGCGTGGGGAAGTAATTATGGTGGTCAAGTAGGTATAGGTGATACTTCTATTAGTGAGGTACCATATGCTATTAGAGTACTAGATATTTCAGGACAGCCTCTTAGTGGAGTCAGTGATATAATTACTGATTCACATTCAGCTGAGGGAGAGTATAGTCTTGCTATAAAGAATGATGGTACAGCTTGGATATGGGGTCAAATAAGTCTTTTGGGTGAAGATAAAGGTGTGGGTGTGTATTCACAAGCTGAACAAGTAAAACAGTTCACCTTTAAACCTTTTATTCTAAGGTAGTGATTTAACTAGTAGAAGAAGGTAATAAAATCCCCTAAAGAGTATTTGGGGGGACTATCTAGATGCTGTTGTTTAAAAGGATAGGCTGACAAATCATGAAGTAAATTTATCAGCTTTTAAGCAGCTATGTATAAATACTTGTGAATTTCCATTTGAAGTTGAGTATAGTAGCCAGCATATGTATTACATTGCACACAAACACTCATCAAATCATGATTTAAGATCTGCTTACTAAATGTTAACAGTTCCTCACTGTCAATATTACCCTTATTGTAAGATCTCTTTATTAAACAGGCTTTACATTTTTAAGCAAACCTGCATATACTAAAGCCTAATAGCAGCAGTTGTTATAGCTAATAGAATTAAGCCTTGCCCAATAAGACTGCTGTGCTCTTACTTAAAACATATTTTGTACTTTATGTTTTTAGGCAATAAAACACCCTAAAACATAGCAAAACTAAGTGTGAGTTTTTTGCCTTACCTATTTGCTAAATCAATGATGTTTTTGCCAACTAACTCTAGGCGTACCTTTAGAGGATAGTTTAATTATCCAAATAAATTAGGTGTTTGAGTCTAACCAATTTTGACAATTTAGGAGCCTTACTAATTAGGATAAACATTTTGCAGTGGTGTTCAAATAAGCAATTTATAAAATTAAGGAGAATAAATGGCTGTCAGTACTGAATCAAAGTCAAAGCGTACAACGAAACGCACACGTAAGAAATCTAGTAAAGAAGAAACTCACAATAATGAGGATACCTTGGATGAAACCGAAAGCAGTGATCAAGCCCAAGAAGAAGAAAAAGAGGCTCAAGAAGATACACAATCTGATGAGAAACTAGAAGCCAAAGACTCTAAAGAATCTGATACAAATAAATCTACTAAAACAAACTCAAAAAGTAGCTCTAAGCGTTCTTTCAGACGTTCACGTAGTAGTCGCAAGTCAAGTATTAGTTTTAAAGAGCTACAAGAAAAAATATTACCTGAGCTTCAATTATTGGCTAAAGAGGTTGGCCTAGATGATTATCGTGAAATGGAAAAGGCTGACCTAGCAGAGGCAATCCTAGCTCGTATAGCTGAAAGTGAAGGTTTGAAGCTAGTTAAGGGTTATCTAGAAATTTCTAGTGATGGCTATGGTTTTTTACAAGAGTCACTTTTTCAAGATAAAACTCGTTCAGTCATCGTTTCAGCAGGCTTAATAAAGCAATTTAAACTACGCACAGGCGACCAAATTATGGGCAAGACCAGACACCCCCGTGAGAACGAGCGTTATGGCACCCTTATTAGAGTAGAGTCTGTTAATGGCATAGATCCTCAAAAAGCCTCATTGCGCCCCCGTTTTGATGACCTTGTTCCTACCTTTCCAGAGCAGCACATAAAGCTCGAGACAACTCAAAAAGAAATTTCAGCTCGAGTTATAGATCTACTTGCTCCTATCGGTCGTGGCCAGCGTGGACTCATTGTTGCCCCTCCTAAGGCGGGTAAAACTACCTTACTAAAGGCTGTAGCTAATGCAGTTATAACAAATGAGTCAGATATAAAAGTCATCGTACTTTTAGTGGATGAGCGCCCAGAAGAGGTAACAGATTTTAGAGAGTCGGTTTCAGGTGTAGAGGTGGTAGCTAGCACTTTTGATGAGCCACCTACAAACCACATTCGTGTAGCTGAGTTTGTCCATGAACGCTCGAGGCGAATTGTAGAAGATGGTGGCCATGTAATGATTTTGCTAGATTCTATAACACGCTTGGCTCGAGCTAACAACCTAGTTACCCCACCAACAGGGCGTACACTTTCTGGAGGATTGGACTCAAGTGCTTTGCACTGGCCAAAGCGCTTTTTAGGTGCTGCTCGTAATATTCGTGGTGGTGGATCTTTAAGTATACTTGCCACAGCACTTGTTGAAACGGGTTCACGCATGGACGATGTAATTTTTGAAGAGTTTAAGGGTACAGGTAACATGGAATTGCACTTAAGTCGTCGTTTAGAAGAAAAGAGAATTTTCCCTGCTATAGACATACTTAAATCTGGTACTAGACGTGAGGATTTACTTCTGGACGAGGAAACCTTAGCTAAAATGTGGTTGCTTAGAAAGGTTATTAGCGAGATGGACCCTTCAGAAGCTATGGAAATGCTTCTCTCCCGCTTAAGCCGTACTAAAAGTAATGAGGCGTTTTTAAGTTCATTAAGTGGAGGGTAATGACTCCCATAAAAAATTCACAAATTCATACCTAGATCTTTAAAACAGGAAAATTATCGCTGCAAACAAGGGAAATCTTGAGTAGAATTCAATTCTAAATGTTACATTTACTAATTATTTTATTTTTTAGCGTATCCTTTGCTTGGGGACAAAATTATTCTACTCATACAGTTAAAAGTGGAGACACACTATGGGAAATTGCTGTTGGTTATGGTACTACAATAGCTGAACTGCAGCATCTCAATAGTTTACAAAGTACAACTATCAGTGTAGGACAACAACTTTACTTACCAGTTGAAACAGGAGGGGCAAGTATTGTAGAAAATGCTGCTGTCCTTGCTGGATATCCTAATAGCTTTAAGGTGCATGTAGTAAACCAAGGCGAGAGTTTATTTAGCCTTTCTAGACGATACAATTTAAATGAGGAAACTTTACGCAGTGCAAATCCTGAGCTTGTGGGTAATCCTGTACAAGGAGCATTTCTGCGAATACCACCCCGCACTGGTAGAATTGTTACCTTGCAAACAAATGAAAGCTTATTAAGCCTTTCTTTAAGATATAATTTAGCACCAAGTGAGTTAGCCAAATCTAATGACATAGAAGATACAAAGGTGTTGCAAGGGAGAAAAATATTTATCCCTATGGTCCTAAGTGCAAGCGTTGCCCCCCAAGGAAGTTCAGTAAGTACTGGCCAAAGTAGACGTGAGATGCTACAGACTCAGCAACTGAGGCTCTTACAAAAAGCCCCTAGCCTACTAGCAAGCTATAGGCAAATTGAAAGCAAACAACAATCTTATGCTTGGCCCCTAAACATACGTGGTCGTCTCACTTCTTACTTTGGTAGAAGAGACCTTGTTATAAATGGCAGTAATTTCCATGCTGGCATAGACATTGCCGCTGCTACAGGTACTCCTATACTTGCAACTAAAGGTGGTGTAGTAGCAAAAGCAGGTTGGTTAGGTGGTTATGGCTATGCTATTTATGTAAATCATGATGATGGCACTCAAACTCGTTATGCTCACATGAGCCAAATCCTTGTGAGTCAATCTCAACGTGTTAGACAAGGCGAACAACTTGGTTTAGTAGGTAGTACAGGTATATCCACAGGACCTCACTTACACTTTGAGTTACGAGTTAACGGTTATGCAGTAAACCCTCTAGACTATTTAGGAAACTAAGCATCTAAATACCTAGAATTTAAAGAGTAGCTAGAATCCAGTAGCTAGTACTAGTAGTCAGTAGGGATTTGCTATGCTGACTACTGGATTTTGACTATAGGCACTAATCACTCTTACTCACAGAAACTTTGATCCTCTTGTTTGATCTTTTTTAGAAATGCAATATGAGCAGTGTGTGAACCTCTGTGAATGCTCAGTTTCCCTTGATGAGGTTTTCCTAACAAAAACATGTCTCCTAGGGCGTCTAGGGCTTTATGGCGAGCAGGTTCATTTATAAACCGCAAAGGCATCAGAGGATTTTTATTGTCAAAGACCAAGCAGTTATCATGTTTTTTCCCTAAAGCTAAGCCTTGTTGGTGAAGCGTTTTTAATTCATCAGCGAACCCAAAAGTGCGTGCTCTAAGCAATTCTGAATACTGTGTAGGCTTACCACACCAATTTTGTGAATTAATAGCAGGATGAGGGTAATCTATAGAAACACAAAGACTATTTTGTTCTGAAGGATCTAATTGAATAAAGCTTTTTTGCCAGCGGAAGTTAGTACTTTTTGAAAGCTGGTAAGTTTTAGGCTTTGGCGGTGGTGTGCCTAGGTTTGCTATAAGCTCGAGCCAAGGTTCAGCCGAACCGTCTAAGATAGGAACTTCTCCCCCTTTGACTTCAATAACTAAATTACGCCACCAACCAGTTATATAAAGCGCTGCTAGCAAGTGTTCAACTGTAGCAATATGCTCGTTCCCCTGTCCTAAAATTACCCTACGCTTGCTGCTAACAACAGATTCAAGGTTGGCAGGAATATACTTTCCAGTAGAATAAAAATTCACCTCCCCTTCTACAAGATGCAAATACACCTTGCAGATTGTGCCAGTATGTAAACCTATACCTGTTTTTAAAACAATTTCCCTAGGGTTCCAAAATAAAGTTGAGCCGAGTTACTTTACCATTAGAAACCATAACTTGTGAAGTCTTTAGGCTATACTTTTCGCTATTAACCATAAGGGTATATTTACCCGGCTTAAGATTTTTATAAACATAACTACCATCTTCAGAAGTTAACACAGCGATATCCTGATGTTCAGGACTATCCCCTGTAATCATAACTGCTGCAAATTTAATAGGTTCCCCCCCAACAGTCATAACACGCCCAACAATATCTCCAGTATTTTCACTAGGCATATTGCTAATCTAAGTGCTTATTACTGAACTTGGTTTTTCCACATAGTAATGTTGTTGAATACAGGACGAGTAATACGAGTTGCAGAGTTACCTGTAAGATAACCATTAGTATGAATGCCTACAGCATAGCGCTTTCCATTAATGACTCTCCAAACAGGAGCACCACTCTGACCACCAAATGTATCTATATCGTATACTAGTGTGGTTCCAGTAACTTCTTTAAATCGCTGTACACCCCACCATTGTGTTCCAGAAGGCTTGTCCCCGGGATAACCTGATAGGTTAGCTAATTTACCTGAAAGTGATGAATTGTCGTAGGCAAGATAACCAAAATAACCTATTTGGTTACCTATAGGGTAATCCTCTGGCAAAATAATAGCACCATAATCATATGAGCGTTCACTATGGTCTACCCATCCTCTTACACTCCAAAATTCTTGAGATCTAGTAGCTTTAAAAGGTTTTCGTGCACCATTGCGACCGGGTATGACCGTAATACTTCGAGGCCATCCTCCGTGGTTGTGCAGAAAAACACAGTGCCCAGCAGTAATTACTGTGCGAGGGCCTACTAACCAGCCCGTACCAATAAAATACTGACCGTCTGCGGACAACATTTGTAAAGAGCAAATACAACGCCAAGGATAGCGTTCAATTCCCTCTATTTTGGTACGAGTATCCCTACCAATCACAACCTCTTGAGCCGATGCTTGCTCTAAACTGCTTGTACCTTGAGCCCTAGCCATGTAAGCATCGTAAGCTGGCAAAGCCAGATTTTCATCAAAAACATCTTCTTCTTTTGCTTCAACAACTTCTCTAGTCTCTGCTGTACCCTCAACTATCTCTATGCCATCCTCATCTGCTTGACTCTCATTTTCTCCACCAAGTTCCCCATAAGATGGTTCTTCCAAATCAAATTCAGTTAAAGACTGCTTATTGGAAATTGGTATATGCTTACTATCCCTAAGAGCTTCTGTGTCGTGCATTTTTCCTCCTAAATTTTTGAAATAAAGACTTCCCTTTACCTAATTATCATTAAATTATAGCTTCAATTTCCACCTCCATAGGTATTGAGATGATATTTTCTGGAACATTTATTAAAAACCAAGCCCTTCTAAAGCAATCATCTCTTGAATAAGTAAAATCATCATAAAAATCACCCAGTAGAGCTTTTAACCCTACATCTAGTTCACCTAGCTAGTTAGGGAACTTATTTAGGTAGTTAAGGTGATATGAACATCACCTCAAGCTTATGTTAGCACATTAAAAGTATTAATAGCTAGATTTGCTATTTACTAATGATTCTCACAAATTCTTACCTTAAGAATCAAATTTGAGGAGAGATTTTATGGTCAACATCTGTCGTTTACTAAAACTTCTATTATTTAGTTTGTTACTAATTATAACTGCTTGTGCTCAACAAATAGATTTTTTGAAAGCTGATTCGAATAATTACCTTGGCTTAGCAAAAACCACCTTTAATAATATAGCTAAAGTAGTTGCTTCTGAAGGAAAGGCACAGGATTCTTTTGCTGGGGCCATAGCTACTGATGGTGATATTATGGTAGTTGGTGCTAGTGGTAATGATGAAAAGGCTATGGGTGCAGGGGCAGCTTATGTCTTTGAACGTACTCCTATAGGATGGCTTTTTACTAAGAAACTTACTGCAAGTGATGGCTCAGCTAATGATCACTTTGGCAACTCTGTAGCAGTAAAGGGAAATACTATAGTAATTGGTGCTAATGGTAGTGATGTTCAAGGTAGTGATTCAGGTATAGCCTACGTCTTTGAGCATGATGAAAGGGTGAATAACTGGATAGAAACCCAAAAGCTTATTGCTAGAGATAGTGCCGCAAACGACTTTTTTGGTTACTCCGTTGCTGTAAGCGAGAATGTAATAGCAGTGGGAGCACCTTTAGATAATGATAAAGGCCTTATTTCAGGTTCAGCGTATATTTTTGAGCGTGGTGAAGGAAAATGGCAGCAAAAACAAAAGCTTACAGCTAGTGATGGCAGCATTGCTGATTCTTTTGGTATAGACCTAGCTTTAGAGGAAGACGCATTAGTAGTAGGTGCTTGGGGCGATGATGACAAAGGTGATGGGGCAGGTTCTGCCTATGTTTTTGAACGTAATGAGGAAAGTTGGGAACAAACCAAGAAGCTCTTAGCTAAAGATGGTAAAGCAAATGACTCTTTTGGATATGCTGTTGATATTGACAAAGATACAATTGTAGTAGGTTCTTGGGGAAATGATAATGATAATGGTATTGACTCGGGCTCAGTTTATGTTTTTGAGCGTAGCGCAGAAAGTAGTAATTGGGTATCAGCTGGAAAACTCATAGCAAGTGGTGCTGGAGACGGTGATTCTTTTGGTATATCTGTAGGAATAAGCGGCAATAAACTAGTTGTGGGAGCATCTGGAGATAGTACCAATGGCTCTTACTCAGGCTCAGCTTATATATTTATGCGTTCTCAAGGAAACGGTACAAATTGGCAGCTTGTCAAAAAATTTGCTGCTAGTGATGGAGAAGCTCGAGATTTCTTTAGCGACCCTGTTGCAATAAGCGGAAACACTGTAATAGCAGGTGCTAGGGTAGATGATGACAATGGTAAAGATTCAGGTTCATTGTATGTCTACGAGATTTTTTAAGTAGTAACACTAGGATTGAGGTCTTTAAAGAGTCTTTTGGTGCTCAAGATAGAGAAATTAGATTTATAAACTCATTTTTGGAGAAATTTTATATTTATGCATACGTACCCAACAGTAGTAGCACAAGCCGATGCGGAAGTGCGTCAGGACTTTATTCGTAATACTTATACTCACCTTGCTTTTGCAATACTAGCATTCGTTTTTATTGAATACTTTTTGCTCAATTCACCGTTTGCTATACAACTCGCTTCAACAATGACCCGTGGCTTTAATTGGCTTTTGGTCATGGGTGCTTTTATGTTTGCCTCACACTTTGCACATAAATGGGCATTGACTTCAACTTCAAAGCAAACACAATACGTAGCTCTAGGAATTTTTACTCTTGCTGAGGCCATAATATTCCTACCACTTTTATTAATAGCTAGCATGTTTGCTCCTGACACCATATCAACAGCAGCTATTCTTACCTTGATACTTTTCGTAGGCCTAACCTATACAGCTTTTACAACAGGTAAAGATTTTACCTTTCTAGGAGGCTTCCTACGTATAGGAGGTTTCATAGCTATAGGGCTTATAGTAGCTAGCATATTCATTGGTTTTAGCCTAGGGCTTATTTTCTCAGGAGCAATGATTATTTTTGCTTCAGCAGCTATTCTTTACGAAACTTCTAACATTATACGTCATTACAACACTAATCAATATGTGGCTGCTTCATTAGCACTTTTTGCCTCAGTAGCACTGCTCTTTTGGTATATATTAACACTTTTACTGCAGTTTGCCGGAGGAGATTAGTTTTCTAGTTGCCAACACTTTCAAGCTTTAACTACAGAAATTAATTTATAGACCCTCATTTAGTAGGGGTTCAAAATTTTGGACCCCTACACATTTATTATCAATTCTATTTTAGCCTTTAATAAGATTATGCTTTGCAGAAGTAATCCCTGTTTAAGATGACCTTTCTGAAGTACTATAAAAGCCATGAGCTTGAACTCTAAGGAATTTCTAAAGCAGGTCATCACAATTCCTAGCCTTTCAGGAGAAGAAGGTAAGGTAGCACAGTATATTTCTGAAACGGTAAGGCCCTATGCCTCGGAAACTTTTGTTGATGATATTGGAAATGTGGTAGTTAAATTTATAGGCTCGAGCAACCAGCAAATAATGTTCCTTGGCCACATTGACACAGTAGCTGGCAACATCCCTATAGAAATTAAAGACAATAAGCTTTACGGGCGTGGTAGTGTAGACGCTAAGGGATCTATCTGTACGGCCCTAATTGCTACTATAAACTTTTGGCAAAAACGTCAAGATATTAACCTAATAATTATTGGAGCTGTGGAGGAAGAAGCTGCTTCAAGCAAAGGAGCACGTTTTGTCCTTGCAAATTATCCTAAACCAGATGCACTTATCATTGGTGAACCTAGTGGTTGGGATGGAATTACACTAGGCTATAAAGGTAGATTAAACATTACATTAACTGTAGAAAAAGATAACTTTCATAGTGCTGCTGAAGAGGCCACTGCAGTAGAAGAAATTATAGCTATTTGGCAAAAGCTACAAGCATGGAAAAAACAACTTAGCGAAGATGTCCAAGGTATCTTTAATAAAGTGCAAATGTCTTTACAAAATGTAAACTCTACCAATAATGGACTTAAGCAAGTATGTCACGCATTTATAGCTTTTCGTTTACCCCCTAATCACCCACCTGATGAAATTGAAAAGAGTTTGTTAAAACTTTTAGTCAATAAGGATGTACAACTAGAAGTAAGCACACATAGGGAACAACCTTATCGTGCTAATAAAGATAGTGTGCTTTCTCGAGCTTTTCGCAATGCCATCCGTCAGCAAGGCGGTAAACCACGCTTTAAACTTAAGACAGGGACTAGTGACATGAATGTAGTAGCTCCACATTGGAATGTGCCTACAATAGCTTATGGACCGGGGGACTCTAGTCTTGATCATACGCCCATAGAACACCTTGACTTAGATGAATATGAGCAGGCAATTACTGTTTTTGAGAAGGCGCTCGAGTTTTTAACTGACACATTATCCAAGTCCTAGCTCAAAACGCAAATCTCTCTTGTAATTCTTTACTCAAGCTCTTCTTATGAATTAAACTAAGTTTTTTGCCTTTCACATAGCTGCCTTTTATATTGCTATACTGGCAAAGATTGAATCATATGGCTAATAATAATCAAAAGAATTATCAGCAAGACCTAATCTCTAAACAAGAGGTAAACCCAAGTTCAGAGCATTTGCACGTTACTGAAGAACTACAAATAGTCCTTGATAATGCACCCTCAATAATATTTTTTAAAGACCTAGAAGGGCGCTATATCTTAGTTAATCATCTATTTGAAAGCTTAAACCACTTAAGTCGCAAAGAAATAATTGGCAAGACTGATAGAGAACTGTATTCCGAACAAGTTGCTCGCAAAACCGAGGAAATTGAAAAGCAAGTGCTTGAACTTGGGAAAGCCATAAACATAGAAGAAGTTTTGCAGTTTGATGATGAAGAGAAAGTTACTTTGACTAGCCGTTTTCCCTTAAAAGATGGCAAGGGTAAAGTTTATGGGCTTGGCAGCATTGCTACTGATGTTAGCGAAATAAGACATGCCCAAGAATCTTTAGAAGAAAGTAATTTTATCTTAGCTAGACATCTAGGTGAACTTGAAGCTAGTAATCGTGAAGTTAAATTGTTGCTAGAAGTAGTAAACACTTTGTATGACAGCCATAGTTTAGAAGAAGCCTACGAATTCATTCAGGATTTTTGGAAAAAGCACTTTAAAGTAATTTCTGGTGCTATTTATTTAATGCAGTCACCAAGTAGTGTCAGTAAATGCGTTAGCTCATGGGGGCAAAATTTTCATCCTCCCGCTATTGACAAAGGTTCTTGTAGAGCTAATAAACAGATTTCACCCTTACATGTACAAACCAGAAATCATGAGCCAGAAAACTGCTGTAGCTTACCAGAAGAGGAGGTTCCCCACACCTTACTCTGCTTGCCATTAAAAATCTATAATGAGTTTTTTGGATTATTGCATTTGGGCTTTGAGAAAAAAGTCAGCAAAGCTTTAAATGAACGTGACTTTAAGCTTATTCAAGCCATAAGCCAACAAATGGCTCTAGCATTTTCACACTTACTTCTTTTAGAAAAAGTTCTTCGTGATCCTTTAACTGATTTATTTAACACTCGTTTTATGGTAGAGAGTTTAGAGCGTGAACTAAGACAAATTAAACGTACTAAAAAACCCATTAGCGCCCTTTTAATTGACATTGATCACTTTAAAACTATTAATGAAAAGCATGGCTATGATGTGGGCGATAAAGCACTGTGTGCATTTGTATCTTTATTACAAGATTCTTTTCGTAAAGCTGACTTAATTTGTCGTTATGGTGGTGATGAGTTTGTTATCATTATGCCTAATTGTCCTTTAGAAATTGCTAGGGAGCGGGCTGAACAAGTCCATAAAGTAACACAAAACTTAACATTTACCAATAATAAGAAAAAACTACTTCACTTTCCTGCTATATCCATAGGAGTGGTTGTTTCTAACAAACGAGTTGCTAATGCTCAAGAACTGCTTCATCTTGCCTTGACTGCTGTGCGTCAAGCAAAGAACAAAGGAGGAAATTCAGTAGTAGTAGCTATTTAGCTACTCGGCAAGTGAGGCAAATACTTTTGTTCCTTTTCCTAAACTCGAGCTAATTTCAAAACATCCACCCCTATCCTCAATGCGCTCACGCATTTGTTTAAGCCCTAGTCCTCCTGCACTAGTTACACGGTCTGTAACAGCCTTAACATTAAAGCCTTGACCATTGTCAATAACTTCAATGAAGGCATGATTATTTTTAGCTGTTCCGCCATAAACAAGTACTTTGCTAGCTTTGGCATGTTTAGCCACATTGTGCATTGATTCTTGGAAAATGCGAAAGAGTATTACCTCAGATTTTACGGTGAGTCGAGGCATTAATTGAATATCAAGTTCAACTTGGACATCATTTTGCTCTCCATAGTCATAAACATATCGGCGTAATGTCTCTATAAAGCCATGGCGTTCTAAGTCTATTGGTCGTAATGCAAAAATGCTACGACGAACCTCTTTAATGGTTTCTCTAATAGTACCTCTAGCCTGAGAAAGCTCCATTTGGGATTTTGTTAGTTTCTCTTGGGTTATAAGTTTTGAAACAAGATCTAGCTTTAGAGCACTAAAGGCTAGCGTCTGGGCAACGCCGTCATGAATTTCTCGAGCAATGCGGGCTCTTTCTTCAGCTATAGCAAGCTCTTCAGAATGAAGGTAGGCTTTAGCGTTTCTTACAGCTAAGCTTACCTGTCCTGCTAAAAGGTCTAAAAAAGACAAGTTTACCCCACAAAAATGGTTGCTTTCTGTGTGGGCAAGAACTACTACTCCCAAAAGCTCTTTCTTTATAAGCAAGGGTAAAAATACCGCACTTTTGGCACTTAGAAAGCTGCCACATTCTCCTTTACTAAGTTCAGCAATTATACAAGGCTTAGCAGACTTTGCTACTTTACCTATAAGCCCCTCACCTATGCGTAGAGAAGGTGAATTAGGAAGTTGCTTCAAGCCTCTGTGGATCCTTAGCTGTAAAAAACTTTCTTCATTGGTTAGATAAACTCCTCCTATATTGGTTTCAACCCTTGTCATCATTTGGGTTAACAAAGTAGCTAGCAAATTTTCTAAATTTCCCTCTGCTCTAATACTACGATCTGCTTCAAAAATAGTTAAGAGGTCACGAGTACGACTGTGAATGGCTTCTGCTATAGCTGAGAACTCTGAACTTAGTATGCTAAAACTTTTATGAGCTTCAGGACTAGGAGGTACTTCATAATAGGCCTGAATGCTTCCTTTAAGCTTTCCCCCCCAAACAATAGGTGCACTTAAGACAGTTTGTTTAGCGTTTTTCTCAAGGGAGTTTTCTTTACCTTTAAGTAAAGCTAGATTCCGTTTTACTGCATCATCTATTGTTTTCTGGCTTAAGCCAAAGCTATGGGTTACTCCAAGATCGCCTTCACCAATCAAAATAGCAATTCCCTTAGCGTTTGTTACCTCTGTAATGCTTTGGCTAGCAACTGCAAGTGCTCCCTCTAAATCTGTGGTTGAGGCAAATTTTTCAGTAACTGTTTGAATAGTACGCAAAAGCTCATGACTAGCCTGCAGTTCCTCATAGAGTCGCTTAAGTTCTTTTTGAGCTATTTCACGCTCACGCACCTGAAAAGCTATCCAAGCAAGCGTTAGAAAAGTTACTGTAGGACCTAAAATACTGTAAAAAAGCAATTGTGTCCAAAATTGCCAGCGCTCATCACCTAAAGGTACAACAACTAACTGGTGTAAAAATACTACAGCGACTATACCCAAAGGCAGCCATAATCTAGCTCGTTCAAGCTGCTTGTGAAGAGTGCCTATGGATTTAATATCAACTTGGGTTAAGGGGTTAGCTTGGTAAGCATTTGAGGTGTTTGACACTACTAGAATTATATATCAAATTTATATAGAACGTTTTGGAATACATACGTATCTGATTCTACCTAATTGCTAGGTTAAAAGCTTTGGTAATTTTAGACGTTTGTCTAACACAAGGCTTTAAGGGAGATTGCAACAAGCTGTAAATTACCAAAAATACCCTGTAAAGGTAACCTTGTTTTGCTCTAGAGCAAGTAAAAATGTCAAATCTTGAAGGTTTTGTGTAACAAAATCTAACTTGATAGCAAAGAATAGATTCTAAACTATGAACAGATCATGTGCTCTATTTTAACTACTAGAGTTGTTCCTATTTAAGCAGAATAGTGTGCTACAATGAGAATATGACTATTAACCTAGATAACGACCGACAGATAAGAGCTTTACTAGGGTTAGACAAAGATAAGTTTTTAGAACTTTTAGAAGCATTTAGGAAAATATTTGAGCAGCAGCAACAAGAAGAATATGAGAAAGGCAAAGAAGAAGGATCAAGGCAGCGCAAACCGGGTGGAGGTAGAAAAGGTAAGCTTCCAACTTATACTGACAAGCTTTTTTTCGTCTTATTCTATCTCAAAAACTATCCAACTTTTGATGTTTTAGGAGCAACTTTCAACATGGATCGTTCAAAAGCTTGTGAGAATTTACATAAGCTTTTGCCAATACTGCAAAAAACTTTGAAGCATTTGGGAGTACTACCCGATAGAGAATATGGGAGTGCTGAAGAACTTAGAAAGGCAATGGGAGGAAGTAGGGCAAATACTAATAGATGCAACAGAAAGGGCCCATAATCGTCCTACAGATAATGAGAAGCAAAAAGAGTTTTATAGTGGGAAGAAAAAGGCACACACGGTTAAAAACACAGTATTTAGTAAGTTAGATAGAGAGGTATTGTATGTAGGAAGGACATTTACAGGAAGAAATCATGATTACGGGATGTTCAAACAAGAGTTTAGGAAAGGTGAACGGTGGTTAGAAGGAATAAAAGCAGGATTAGACCTAGGTTACAAAGGGATCAAAAAGGATTATCAGGGAGGGGAAATAGAAATACCGCATAAGAAGCCAAGGAAGAGTAAGAACAACCCTAATCCACAACTAACAGAAAAGCAAAAGGCAGAAAATAGAGTCTTAAGTAGAGTACGAATAAGAGTAGAGCATGCCATAGGAGGAATAAAAAGATATCGAATTCTGGTGCATAAGTTTAGAAATAGAGTGAAGGGGATGTTTGATGATGTGATAGGCATTTGCGCTGGTTTATGGAACCTTTTTATACTCTAGGAACTATTGAGCTATGATTATATTCTCTAAGATCCTGCTAGGAAACAATTATTATTAATAAGGAACAACTCTACTCATAATAAATTCAATCTGATTCAATCTCGTAATTTTTTTAATAACCTCGAGTTATACCCTGATAATTTGAAATGGCTCGAGGCAGTTTATAAAAAAGCTTATGGGTCAATCTTATGAACTGGCTAAGGTCTTCACTTCGACTCAAGCTCCTGTTGGGCTTTGGGTTAGCAAGCTTATTAGGTTTGGCACTTCTTGCCATTTTAAGCGTCAATGTTGCTTTGAAATCCTTTCGTTTAAGTGTTGGCAGTGATCGCCTTGAAAGGTATGCTGCTCGAGCACTAGAATACTATCAATTGCGTGGAACATGGCAGGGTATCGAGGCAGCAGTTCCAGCACCAAGCACCCCTCTAAGGTTGCGTCCACCTCCACCAACTGCAGCATCAAACATACCCCCAAATGCTTTACCTACACCTGAAACAGTAAAGTCCCCTAAAGTGCCTCCTTCAGCGCCCACTTCCCCAGTGCCACCTCCACCAAGCGCAGCAAGCATTGTTTCTCTTGCTGATGATCCTGCCAGTAAAATCCCTTTACGGATGGGCCTAGTTGATGCTGAAAGGCGTATAATCATCCCAGTAATGGGCACGCAAGTCGGGCAGATTGTTAACCTACATAAATACTCACAGCAGAAGGACCTAATGGTAGATGGGCAGCTAGCTGGTACAGTAATTCGAGTTGTAAATGTGGATCACAAAAACCCTGAAGAACAAGCATTCCTAAGTAGTTTATATAGAACTTTACCAATGGCAGGTGGTCTGGCCCTGATTTTAGCCCTAGGCTTGGGCCTATTCATGGCGCAATCTCTAACAAAACCACTGCGACGCTTGACTAAAGCCAGTAAAACACTAGCCCAAGGTGCTTTGGGTGAAACTGTACCCGTAAAGAGCCAGGATGAAGTAGGAAAGCTTACACAGGCTTTTAATCAGATGAGTCAAGAGCTTGCAGAGGCTAATCGTTATCGCCGTCAAATGACAGCAGATGTAGTACATGACCTTGCAACACCACTTTCAGTGCTATCAGGTTACTTAGACTCTTTCCTTAAGGGTGCCATTAAGCCTTTGCCTCAGAACTTTAAAACGTTGCAAGAGGAAACTTTACTTTTGAAGAAACTTGTTGAGGATTTACGCTTGCTTTCCCTTGCAGATACTGACCAGATCCAACTTAAATGTGAAGAGATTGTCCTCGAGGACTTCTTGACAAGTGTCCTGCATGCTTTTCAGCCTGCTGCTGAAGCTAATAACATCAAACTATCACTTGACATAGACAAAGCACCATTAAGCTTAAAAGCTGATCGTGAACGGCTACGGCAAGTTCTTAACAATTTAATCAACAATGCCTTACGGCATACACCATGCAACGGTAGTATCAAGTTAATTGTTACTCGAGCAACTAATGGTGTGCTTTTACAAGTCCAAGATACAGGTGAAGGTATTTCAGCTGAAAACTTACCACATATTTTTGAGCGTTTTTACCGTGCTGACCTGAATCGCTCACAGACAAATGATTTACATTCAGGCTTAGGGTTGGCAATAACCAAATCACTAGTAGAATTACATAAAGGTTTTGTCACAGCTGAAAGTAAGTTGGGTTTTGGCACAACCTTCAGTGTGCACTTGCCTAGTTCCTAAACAGAATCTTTAGCAGATACTTTTATCTGTTTATCCTACGGTTAAGTCTATAACCCCTACCAAATACAGTTTCAAGATAAGTGGGTGTTGCTGGATCATCCTCAATCTTGATTCTAAGCTTACGGATATGTACATCTACAGTTCGTTCACCACTTTGTTTCCCTCGCACTTCAAGTTTATCTAAAAGTTCTGTGCGTGAAAAAATACGACCCGGGTACTCTAAAAGGTACTTAATTAGTGCATACTCATAAGTTGTTAGCTCGATAGCTCTACCATTCTTTTTGAATAAGTGCATTTCTGGGTCAAGCTCGAGTTCACCCAAACGTAAGATACGAACCACTTGCGGGCCTTTTTCATAACGTCTCATCACAGCTTCAATGCGAGCACTCAGTTCATCTATATCAAAAGGCTTTGTTACGTAATCGTCTGCACCAAGCTCTAAACCTTTTATAGCACTATCTTTTTCTTCCTTAGCAGTTAGCATAATGACAGGAATCTCGGCCTCTTGACGGTAAACTTGCATGAATTCATAACCATCCATTTCAGGCATCATAATGTCTAAAAGAATTAGATCTGGTTTAGTGTGGCGAGCAGTATAAAGAGCATTACAACCATTATCTGCCACGATTGTATTATAACCTTCACTACTTAAGTAATCTTGAAGCATTCTAGTAAGACTAAGCTTGTCATCAACAATTAAAATTGTTTTCATACATTTAATCCTCAGTAAGCATCTAGAAAAATACTGATTGTCATACCTTGACCTTCAATGCTACTAGCAGAAATTTCACCACCATGTAATTCAACAATTGATTTAGCAATTGCAAGCCCTAACCCCGTGCCACCACTCTCGGTATTCCTGCTTTCATCTGCACGATAAAAGCGCTTAAATAAATGTGGTAATTTATCTGCAGTTACACCTTTGCCTGTGTCTTTTACCTCGAGCACAACACTTTTACTACTAAGTTTAGCCCTTAGGCAAATAACTCCTCCTTTTGGTGTGTAATTAAGAGCATTGGTAACTAATTTAGCTAAGTCCTGTTGCATAAGCTCAACGTCAACTTTAATTAATGGTAAATTGGGCTCGAGTTCAAGTTTAAGCTCGACCTCACGTTGCTTAGCTTTGCGTTCAAAAGTGCTCATTATAGACAAAAATAGTGATTCAGCAGTTATTCTTCTGTAAAGCCAAACGTAAATCCCCTGAATCTGCTAATGCCAAAAAACGTAAATCTTCAACCATATTTTGTAAAAGCTGCACTTCATTATGAAGGACTTCAAAGCGCTCAGCAGTTGGTTTTAGCTTACCCTTTTTTAAAGCTTGAATGTAACCTGATACCACTGCAAGAGGCGTTCTTAGATCATGGGCAATATCTGCTGTCATTTGCTTATATTGCTTGTCAACTGCAGAAACTTGGCTTCTTTGCCTAATTAATTGCAAATGAAACAAACGAGAGGCTATGTAAAGTAGTAATGACAATCCAAAAACATTTAAAATGTACATTGTATTCAAGATATTTTTTGGGAAAACAAGGGCAGCTCTATCAAAGGTGAAAAAGAACTGTACAACAAGGAAAAGTCCTGTGGGAGCTACTATAAAGATGCCCTTTATTCAATCGCTGTTTTATCTGTAAACATAAGAAATGAAAGCACACCACCACACAAAAGATAGCTATGTACTCCTGCTCTACTGCTAAGTAAATAGGAAACTGTAGCGAGTTGAATGCAAGGCACTATAAGTGCCAATAGGCTAGCTATAAACCCAAATCCTTTATGATTCAAAAACAAAATTATCAGATAAGCTAAAATGGCTACAGCACTAATAAAAAGCAATGGAGCTGTGTAGATTGGATCATAAATAAGATAGAAAATTATATAAGCAAATGTTATAGCTATAGCAAGAGCAACAAACTGATTTGTCACAATCGCCTTCTCACGATTAATGAGACCTTGACGAACATGACTTATCCCTTTGTTACAAAATTGCCCCCAGCTATTTACCCACCAGTTAGAGTATGGCATTTTCATCATCAAAGGTTCTCTTACCATATTTTAAAGAGTTACTAAACAAATACTGATGGTAGTGCCTTGCCCCTTGAGGCTACTTGCCGAAATATTACCACCATGCAAGTTAACAATTGACTTAGCAATTGCAAGTCCTAAACCAGTGTTACCTGTTTTTGATATGAAGCTTTCATCTGCTGTATAAAACCGTTCAAATAAATGTGGCAACTTATCTGCAGGTACACCCTCACCAGTATCTTTTACCTCGAGGCAAAACATCATTAGCACTACGCCTAGCTACAAGGCAAATTATCCCTCCCTTAGGAGTATGTCGAAGTGCATTGCTTATTAGATTACCTAGAACCTGACGCATGCGCTCAATATCGACTTTAATAGCAGGTAGATTAGGCTCGATCTCAAGTCTAATATCAATATCACTTTGCTCAGCAGTATGCTCAAAAGAAGCCATTACATTTTTAAGTAGCTTTTCAACTTCAGTATTTTCTAATACTAATTTTAGTTTGCCTTCCTCGGTTAAAGATAAAAGCCTTAGGTCTTCAACAAGATTTTGTAGAAGCTTAATCTCATCGAAAAGTGTTTCAAAACGCTTGGTATTTGGCTCGAGCTTACCCTTTTGTAAAGCCTGAATATAACCAGACATAACAGTTAAAGGTGTACGTAAGTCGTGGGCGATATCTGCTGTCATTTGTTTACGCCTATTGTTTGCTTCTGCCAAGTCAGTACTCATTTGATTAAAAGCCCTTGCAAGTTCACCAACTTCATCTTTGCCTCTTATAGCAACAGTTTGCCCTAAGTTATTACCTTTTGCAAGCAAACGACTTGTTTGCGTAAGCTTGCGTAAAGGTTGAGTAAGTGTTCGTGAAAAAAGCACCCCAACAATCAAGGCTAACATCAAAGCTAGTAATGAAGTTTGAGTTAACGTACGAACAATCAAACTCGAAAGGATTTTATGCTCTGCCTTAATAGGTATTGGTATATGATCATCAGTTTTAGGTTTATCAGACTTTTTTATAGGAATTATTGTGCCTAGATGAACACCCTCAACCATAACAGGTACTCCCAAAGCAATCCATTTGTTATCAAGCTTTTCACCAACGTTAATGCCAGCAAACTCCGTTTGCAAAATACCTTCTGCATTAACAAAGCCATGCATTGGTGGAGGTCCATGGTTTCTAGGGCCTCTGCTAGGCATGATACTATTTATAGGTTTCCCATTGGGCCTTATCCTACCTTTAGGAAGCCTAGGATCTCCTTGCAACTGCCTAAAACTATGAAGCCCCTCTAAACTTCCGTTTTCTAAATAAAAAGCTATAATAGCGTCTCTAAGAGTATGCATACGTATCTCACTACTAATTTTAGCGAAAGCATCTAAAGTAATGGTAGTGCGTGCCAGCACATTTACAAGTAACAAACTGAGTAAGCTTACCAAGACTATAGCAAGTGTGATTTTTATGGCTAAAGAGTGCCTTAAAGCTATTAGTGATTTTATTATTTTGCTAAATAAACTCATAATTTGACATTTTATAGACAAGCTTAAACAAGTTACACAAGCGCAAAGTTATTTGTGTTAGAACTTATAGTTTAAGTAACATCTCTAGTTAGCTATAAATCTTTGTGAAAAGCAAAGACTCTATCAGGAGAAGTTTCGAGCCTTCCTAGTGAGTGGTTTGTTTTTGATTGGTGTGGAAATTCAGCGAGAATGTTGGAAAGTACAATTTTTCTTGCATGGGAACCAATTATCATTAGACCTACTTCTTTAGGATCGTCGGCGAAATAACTTGAGCATTTCAAAATTATTGGGGAACAGCAGTGTAATTCCAAGATGGTAAAAAATCATCAAAAACAATGGGCATTGCCTGTTTGAAATTTTCATCAGCTTTTTGCCCTTTCTTATAGTGCTTATCTATGACATTTACAAAAACCTTAAGTCCTGTTTTAGTTTCTGTTCTAGATATAAGCATCTTGAGGATTTCCACGGAATCTAGTATAACTCCTTGGCAAGCACGAGTTACATGAGGGAATAAACGATGTTCTATAGGATTATACTTGGAACTATAGGGTGGATAATGTGCTATACGTATGGATAAACCAAGGTCATTGGCAAGATTTTGTAGTGCTTCTTTGAATATGTAGTGTCGAGAATTATTGCTACCTCCACAGTCACACAATATTAGCAATTTTTTGCTGTGAGCATAGAGTTTAATTGCGTGATTTTGCCACCATAAACGAACACAGTCACAAGCAAACTCGCTGGTGTCATGACTGGTATTAATGGTTATGTAGCCAAGATTATACCTTAAATCATAAATGCCATGAGGAATAGCTATTGCCTCAGCCAAAGAGTAGAAATCATGATCATAAACTTTTATTGCTTGTTGGCTATACACTTTACCGTTTCTATACAAAGCACCTATAGGCTCTTTTTTTTACTGTCCATGCTAATAACTGGTTGTCTAGCAGTTTGATAATCTTCTTTTAATTTAGCAATATTCTTGAATTGATCATCACGATCTATGCACTCCTTAGCACTCATCACTTTCTTTGCCTTACGTTTACGAAATTTGTGTTTTTCAAGCAGTTGAACCACCAGTTTTTCACTTATCTGAAAGCCTTGCTCTTTTAGAAACTGAGTTAATTCACGCTGGTTTAAATAGGTCCATTTGATCTTTTGATCCATGGGTGAGCCAGCAGTATATTGATCAATAATTTGCAAGAAAGCTAACTCAAGCTCTTGGTTATTTTCAATGACAGACTTACGTCCTCCACCTTCTTGGCGAATTCTAGTTTGGGACAAGATTTGCTCATCGTCAAGCTCTGCTAATCCTATTTTTATGGTATTAGGGCTACACTTTAGCAACTGACTGACATATGTTATTCCACCATGACCTAGCTTCTCCGCTTCTACAGCAGCATAGCGTCGTCTATCTTTTTCAGATAAAGATTCATAATACCTTTGCATATGTTTTTCAACTTGCTCACTATATGGGTTCATTACCCATATGATAATTGATTCTCAAATAATCAACTTATATCGCCGGTCATCCTATTGATTTTAGATATTGAAGGATCCATTTTTGTATCATTTTTATATATCATTTAAAGCCTCTGTAAAGCCTTACCAAGGTAAAGCTTGAATTAATTCAAAGCTTAGGAATAATTTGTTAAAAAGGTGTTAACACACAATGTTAAGTCTTTGATATTGGTTTTACTATGCCATAAGATTTCCATGAAAACTACCAAAATTAGGCCACGACTTGATTGCGACCACCGGATTTAGCAAGATAGAGATTTTCATCGCTCCGTTTCACCCACTCTGTCCAGCCCTCCTCTAATTGAAGGGTAACAACACCGATGCTAACAGTTACAGGATGATCAGGAAGAAGTGTAAGTGACTCAATCAAGCTGCGCAGTTCCTCGGCAACAAGACGACCATTCTCAACATTAGTACCGTAGAGTAAAACGAGGAATTCCTCCCCACCCAAACGAAACACCTTATCGACCTGACGAATACGTCCTTTCAACAAATTACTGATACTACACAGCACTGTGTCTCCAGCATGGTGACCAAAGGTATCGTTTATCGCCTTAAAATGATCAATATCAAGAGCGATAAGTGTCATGGGTACACCAGTGCGTTTACTTTGCTCGACTGCCTGCTCGAGCAGAGTGTCAAGCAGGGTTCGATTGAGAAGTCCAGTGAGAGGGTCGGTTATAGCCTGTGCTTGCAACTTATTCTGCTGTTCAGTAATAAGGCGTATGAAAATGGCTGCAAAGATGCTCACCATCAGAAGTGTCGCTATCATCCTTATTGCTAGAGCATTATCAATGATACTCCATGCCACAGGCAAAGTTATGATAAGAAGGGCTGTATTGGCTATCCACGCCTTTCGTTCAGGAAGCATGAAATAGAAAGCAACTGTGGCAGGATAACACCATAAAACACCAATAGTCCCTTGCTTTTGTAGGCAAAGAGCCAAAAAGAAGAGGATTGCTGGCACAAGACCCAGTAATATTAGTGTTGTGTAATATTGATTACGACAAGTAATTGTCCAAGCATTAAGTGCGAAAATAATTATGATGACTAGAGAGCCTGCACCTAGAAGATAGCGCCCCTGTATGAAATTGTTGATAGAAAATGGCGTCATAACTATAAGGCACACTAAGGCGAGTCCCAATGAAGACTTGCGCAAAAAATCGTGGCTATGCTTAGGATTTTTTGCTTTCACCCCCATATCTTGCGACGGTCTATTAAATGCTACTACATATGCAATCTTAGTTGCTATAAGGGTTGTGATTGATTGGAAACTTGTCAGCATTCTAATTGTACCTAGGGAGATAGTGAACCATGAATCAAAAACTCCACTTGGCCTCTATTCCAAAAGCCCTAATTATAAATCTCTATGAAAAGCAAAGATTCTGTTATGAGCATCCTCAAATCTTTTTCGTGAAGAGCTTGGCTTTGATTTCAACAAGCGTGGGAATTCAGCAAGCATATTAGAAAGCATGATTGTTCTTGCATGGCTGCTTATTATCATTAAATCCACCTCATTTTTATCGGTTTGTTGAGTTTTTAGAGTTGAAATATCTATCTTTGTACTATTTTCACATGTCATTTAAGACCTCCATGTAGCTTTACCTTGGTAAAGCTTGAATTATGGAAGTTTAGAAACGACTTGTTAAAAAGGTGTTAAAATAAGGCGTTAAGTCCTTAACATTGCAAGACAGTCTATAGTAGGGTAGACAAACAAATCTGTAAGATTTAAACTTTTTATAAAAGGACTTAGCTATAGAAAAAGTACACGGTAAACTCTCAGGACTTAAAAATAATCAGATTAAGCGCCTGAGCAATTTATATCGCCGAAGATTACCTCCTGAAGTTCCTGTAAATTTAGGATTTGCAAGGGCATTAGGAGACATTAGTTTAGAAATTGATAAAAGTGTTTCTGTCTTGCTTGATCGTCGTGGTCGAGTTATTACTGTTGCTGTGGGTGATGCTCAAGAAACACCAATTCCAGAATGGCATGGTGAAGCCGAGGCAAGGCTTTATGGGCTTAGGTTAATTCATAGCCATTTAAAACCAAGTGGCCTTTCGAATAGTGACTTGTCAACGCTATTTCTTAATCGTTTAGATGCTATATTAGCAGTAGAGGTCAAATTAAACACTGCGGGGCACACAGAAATCGGTCACGTTCATCTTGCTCAGATTGCGCCTCTTACTGCTGAAGAAGAAGATTGGATTATTGAAAAACCTTTGGGTATAAAAGAGGTGGAAAGCCTAAACATTTTGGAGATGACTAGGGCGCTCGAGCAAGAACTAGCACGTTCAGCTAATCTCCGTGAAATAAAAGGTGGAAGTGAGCGAGCAGTACTAATTGGCCTTAATACTGGAGAGTCCTATTTTGAGAGTGATGCTAGGTTAGCTGAATTAGCAGAGCTAACTCGCACTGCTGGTGCAGAAATAGTATATAAAAGTAAGCAACAACGTTTACATCCTGACCCTAGAACCTTAATTGGTCGGGGTAAATTGCTAGAGCTTTTAAGCAAAGCTTATCACGAAGATGCCGACTTAATAATTTTTGACCGTGAGTTAAACCCTGCCCAACTTAGAGAAGTTGAAAAGGAAACTAAATTAAAAGTACTTGACCGTACAGGGCTCATTTTGGATATTTTTGCTAGGCATGCCAAGGGGCGTGAGGCCAGAGTGCAAGTTGAATTAGCGCAACTTCATTATCAAGTAACTCGGCTTGTTGGTAGGGGGCAAGCCTTAAGTCGTTTAGCTGGGGGAATTGGTACACTGGGTCCGGGTGAGACCAAGCTAGAAATAGATAGGCGTCGCATTCGTAAACGAATAACCACTTTAGAAAAAGAAGTAGATGATATTAGTAGTCATCGTGCTCAGACACGCAAAAATCGCAATAAGTCTCTAGTCCCTAAAATTGCTCTGATTGGCTATACTAATGCTGGCAAGTCTACTTTGTTTAATGTCCTTTCGAAAAGTAATATCCTAAGTGAAGACAAGCTTTTTGCTACCCTAAGACCTACAACTCGTGAAGGTTGGTTACCTAATCTAGGTGAATATGGTGGTAAGGTGCTTTATACTGATACCGTAGGTTTTATCCGTGACTTACCTGATGAACTTTTTAATGCTTTTAGAGCTACTTTAGAAGAACTTGATGATGCTGATATTCTTTTGCATGTTGTTGATGGTTCGAGCCTAGATGTTAACGAAAAAATCAAGGCAGTAAGTCATATACTAGATAAGTTAGGCATTAAAGTACCTTCTCTAGTAGTATTAAATAAATGTGATATCGCTACCGCTAATTTGCTAGAGCTAGCTGAGCGTCATGAAGCTATTATTGTCTCGGCATTAACAAATAGAGGCATTAAAGAGCTCAAGGATCTGCTTGCTAAGAATGTTCACAGGTAATTGAGTGGTTTAAATATTGAAGAATAAATGCTTTTGACTATAAAGTGGCGAAGATCCAGCCTTTGTTGTTTTGCTTGAATGCTATGGGCAAAGACGTATTATATACCACTCTTTATCTTGCTTGCTATAAAGAAATCTATCATGCAAGCGACCTAAGCGACCTTGCCAAAATTCAAAACTTTCTGGCTCCACACAATAGCCTCCCCAAAAATCGGGTAAGGGTACTTGGTTAGGGTACTTCTGCTTTAATCTTGCAAAATTTGTTTCAAGCACTTCACAGTTTTCGACCGTAGCACTTTGCTTAGAAGCCCAAGCGGCAATCTGATTTTCATAGGGGCGACTTTTAAAGTATGCTTCTGAAACTTCACGAGAGGTCTTACTTATTTTGCCCTCAATTCTTACTTGACGCTCGAGCCAGTGCCAATAAAAGCACAAGGCTACATAAGGATTTTCACTTATCTGTTTAGCTTTTAGGCTTTCATAATTGGTATAAAAAACTAGCCCCTTTTTGTCAAAGCTTCTTAATATAACGGTTCGAGCGGAAACCCTGCTTTGCTTGTCACAAGTTGCTAAAGTCATAGCATAGGGTTCAATTGAATTAGTACTTGTTTTAATGGCGTGCTCGAGCCAATGTTCAAACTGTTGTAATGGATCAGGATGAAGCTGCTTTTTCTTTAGGGCTCCAAGCTTGTAGTCTCGTCTCAAATTAGATAAATCCACAAGTTTATTCTAACATTTTAGTGTCTTTAGACGTTGCCGTTAAACAATATCAGTAGCCGCAATCTTGATAAAGGATTCTCAGTAAGATTTGCATGGAGAGATGAAAATCCACGGTTAACACAAATATAGTTAGCCAGAAAAATCTGGTGTTGTTTTTTCATAACACTCTTCTGAACTAGTTTTGTGATTACTTTGTTAGTGATACAAATCTTGGCAGGGAATGCCTTAGTATGTGTGAAATATATCAGCGCTGTGACACTATTTATCACAGTCCTGAGGATTTCTTGGTAGTCCTATACAAGTAATGGTATTTTGGACCTTAGCCCTGTTAGAGCCATTGCTTCATCATTAGAGTTGTTCGGAAACAAAATAATGCACCAAACAGTTAATTCATTAGGCAAGAAACTTGTACATTTACCAAGATTTAACTGTCACATTGCGCATTCTGTTAATTTCAAATCTAACGATAGTACACTTCATAATATACACAAGCTTATTTCTGAACAAGTCTATTACATGAAAGGCATTACCAAAATGCCTATGAATATTATAGAGAAGAAAAAAGGCTTAAAGGGTCTTAAAGTCTCTCTCTTAGATTGAACCTCCTGCTCATCCTGAACACTCTTGACCTCTTGACCAAGTCCAGAATTTTCATTTTCCTTTGCAGTAGGTTGAATTTGTTGCACACTTTCAGAAATTTGAACCCTTTGATTATGGTTTTTGATCATTATATTCCTTCCTAAATTTGTATTGAGGGTTTTCGCCTTGGCTATGCGCCTTCTGAAAACCTGATAAAAAGAATAAAAGCATGCCCCTAATAACCCCCTAATAAATAAGTGGTTTTGTGCTAGAGTTGGATTTATGATAATGCGGCTTGTCACCTTGGGGCAGTTGCAAATAGTAGATTGTGAATTTACTAGAACTAAACACCTACTACTACTAACCTATTTAGCTTTAGAGGGGGCAAGAAAGCGTCATCAACTGGCAGAGCTTTTTTGGGAAGGGCTAAAAGAAGAAAAAACTAACAAAGGTGAGCGTAGAGACTTACATAATCTTTCAACCACTCTTTCACAAATACGCAAGTATGTTGGTAAAGACTCTATAGAGAATGGTGAAAATAAAGGTGAAATCCAAACTCCTATCCCTTGTGACTCTAATGAGTTTTTAAAGGCTTTTAAAACTGGTGAATACGAACAAGCTTGGTCACTTTATCAAGGGGCTTTTTTACATGATATAGAGCATGCCTTCAAATTTCACGCCTTTGACACTCTTTATCTCTGGATAATGAACATGCGTGAAAGATTCGCTCAGATGGCTCAAAAGACCTTGATTGAGTTGGCAAAATGCGCTTTGGAAAAAGAAGATTTTGAGAAGGTACGTTATTCTGCAGAGCTTGCCCACGATCTACCAGCAGCACCACCATTAGAACCAGCTATGCTTTCACAAATAACTTCACTATTACTAGCTGGGGGTAGTCCTCTAGCAGCTAAAACCAGCAAGGCAGTAGATGAATTTTTAGAGGAAGCAGACTTATCTGAAGAAGCTCTTAAACTATTTTTGATATTGTCACTGCAAGAGAAAGCTGATTTTGGGGTAGCTCGAGTAGCCCTAAAAGTATCTGCCAAAGAGGCATCAAAGGCACTAGAAGAATTGGTTTTAGTCAAGCTAGTAGGTGGAGGATCAGAAGTTCTAGCTCTAGATGTTGCTCAGAATTATCTAGATGACCACCCTGCTTTGCTTTTGCCCTTACTGCTTGACTTAGCTTCAGTCACTTTAAAAGATGATGCCTTTAGTGTGTACCAGAGAATATACAAACACGATAAAACTTTTGGTGGGCTTGGATACCTGCAAAAAGCTAAAATTGTATATCTTATTAGGGCTCGGCAACTTGCTGAGGAGCAAGATTTCCAAGAAGTTGCCAAAGTACTCAAAGACATTCGTGAAGCTGAAGAGCGGCTAGATGTAGACCCTGATTTGGAGGTGCGTTTTTTAGAGATCTATGCTTTTGAAAGAATGGCCTATTTTCAAGAGGCTCTTAGACTATTTGAGGGTATTAATTTTGAAAATACACCTAAACTTCTGGCACTCAAGGCGATATTGCTAATGCGCCTAGGTAGGCAACAAGAAGCACAAGAGCTTTCACAAGTGGCTTTAGAGCAAGCTGATGATAGTGAAGAGGGATATTGGGGAAAGGCATTAGCATTAAACTGTTTAGGGAATGTTGCTTATAATGTGGGCAATTCTGAAGAGGCTGCTTCACTTTGGAGGCAAACTGCTACCTACTGGCAATTACTTGATGAGAAACTACGTTATATAGGAACGCTTAATAATTTGGCTAATGCTGTTGCTCAAGCGGGCTTACCTTTTGAAGAGATTAAGGCTATTTATGATGAGGCAATAGAACTACTTGATGAGTACAAAGCTAATGCTTTCCAAAAAGCACAAGTGCTCCTAAATCTCGGCCTTACGTATTTTGAGTGGGATAAGCTTGATGAGGCTGAGAAATGTTACCTAGAAGCACTTAGCTTGCTGGGAAGTGAGCAGCTGTTTGACAAGGCTTTGCATCAAATAGCTATACTCCATATTAATTTAGGTGAGCTTTATATTGATAAAAGTAATATTGAGAGTGCCAAAGTTCATTTACAACAAGCTATAAATAGTTCCCTTAAGTCAGGACGTAGAATTAGTCAGGCGTATGCCTTAGCAGAGCTAGCTCGTCTTAGACAAAGTCCTAAATTAATGCAAACAGCCTTAGAGATTTTTGAATCAAATGGTGCTACACCAGAGGTAGAAACATATCAATCCAAATATGAGGCCATATTAAAGAATCAGCTTAAAATAAAATTATCACAACAACAATTTTCCTCAGTTAAACGCTTGAGTAAACAATTAAGATTAGTTTATAAACAGCAGCAAGATAATGAAAAAGCACAAAAGATTGAACATTTCTTTAACTGTGCAGACCAAGTATTAGGCCCTTTACAGCTTAGTTTAGAAAAGCAGCTTGAGGATCTTTAATGTTTATCAGAGTTAAGTCAAGATACCGTATAGCAATAAACCCCCTGTGCTAGTGTGGATCTCTATAACCTTTATTTCAAATATAATGCTGCATTAAGAATGCGTGAGTGTTCCGCTAGCAACTTGGAGTCTTTGCCCAACTCTTAATTTATTGATTCACTGGTAGAAGGAACAGCGCAAGTAAAGATATAGTTGGAAATTTAATAATAATTGAAGGCAGAAAATTGTGCACATTTGTCCTAAAATATACATAGAGAATTTTGCCTCTCTACACGCACCAATGCAGCTTTACATATTTCTAGGCACTGTATAATATGATTCCCTTTCGTTGGAATATAACTAAGCGCGAACAGCTTGGCCAACTTGTTTCATACGGACAAGTAGCTGAATCCTACCCAGAGTTTATTGGTGATCTTGAAATCTGTTGTTCAAGGATCTTGGCTTTTTGTGATAATTCAGATTTGGTTTTTATTGGTAGGTCTCCAGAAAGCATTTTCGACTATCTGAGTGGGATTTTAGAGAAAACATCTTGGTATAAGCGTTGTAGCCTATTAAATTTATCATTGCGATTTAATTCAGTTGAAGAAATAGATCGTGAATTGTCTGGAGCAATAACAGCAGTTCGTGAGCAATTAACTGAGCTTAGTATGTCTCCTAGCCAAATCATACATAGGTCTCGTCCGGTTGCTTTCATAGACCTTGTTGCTTCAGGATCCACATTTGGCGTATTAATTGACTTGCTACTTCACTGGGCTCGAGAAACCAAGCTAGACGAAACAGCTCTAAAAAGAAAACTTCGTTTTGTTGGCATAACAGAGAGAACAAAAAACAGCCCTAATACGTGGCGTTGGCAGCAGAATGTTAAGTGGGCAAAGCAATTTCAATCTAGCTGTATAAAGAATGTTTCAATACCATGGCGTTTGTGGGGTTATTTGGGCAACTCACAGCAAAAGGTTGCACAGTCTAATCCACCTTGGCGCTGGACTGACGAGTCAATGGCTCAACCACCTAAAAAGGCTAGTAACCTAGCAGCTTTGCGTTTGGCTTACAGTATTTATCTAAGAGGATGCGAGAAAGATTCTAAGTTAAGCTTGGCAAAGCATTTAATAACTGAACCAGCTATTAAGGAAGCTTGGTTTCGCCAATTAGTACAACAATTAAAAGATTAAACTATTATTACAGCGCAACATTGCTAAAAGCACATTTAATCGTGCAAAAGGATCAATTGAGACAGGTTTGTTATAGTTTCGAGTTAAACCTCATATTTTTGTAACAATCTTAGTGTCTAAAATGTCGCATACCAGTAAAAACCATTGCTAGATTTAATTCATTACAAGCAGAAATTACTTGGGCATCCCGCTTAGAACCACCGGGAGCAATGACACTAGTCACACCTGCTTTAGCAGCTTCGCGCACCACGTCATCAAAAGGGAAAAAGGCGTCGCTAGCTAAAGCAGAGTCATTAGCCTTATCTCCAGCATGTTCAATAGCTTGCTCTGCTGCCCAAATACGTGAAACTTGCCCTACACCAATGCCAGTAGTGACACCATTTTTAGCAAGTACAATGGCATTGGATTTAGTATGCTTACAAACTTTCCAAGCAAAGGACATATCTTGCCACTCTTGATCAGTAGGGCTACGTTTAGTAACTACCTTAGAGCTATCATTATCAGCTAAAACACCTTTGTCAAATTCTTGTATGAGTAAACCACCACGAATGCGGCGAATGTCCAAATTTGCGACATCAATATTTTGAACTTTAAGCAAACGCAAATTCTTTTTTTTAGCAAATATCTCTCGAGCTTCAGGTGTAAAATCAGGAGCAAGAACAATCTCTAAAAAAGTCTTACTCATCTGTTTAGCTAAGGTTCCATCTACAGTTTTGTTAATTGCTACTATGCCACCAAAGATGCTTACAGGATCTGCATCAAAGGCTTGCTGAAAGGCTAGTAGAATGTCATCAGCAACTGCTACCCCCACAAGGATTAGCATGTTTCACTGCTACTACTGCTGGCTTATCTCCTAACTCAGCAAGTAAATTCTGAGCAGCATCAGCATCTTGATAGTTATTAAAAGACATAGCTTTGCCTTGTAGAACTTCAGCATCAAGAACTGCTCCCTTTTCGTTGCCCAAACGCCAAAGTGAAGCCTTTTGATGAGGATTTTCTCCATAGCGCAAGTCAGTTATTTTATTAATCTCTAAGGCAGTTTCATTTGGAAGTTCAGCACCTGCCAAATATCTTGTAATGGCTGCATCATAAGCAGCAGCATGGGCAAAAGCTTTGGCTGCCAGCTTACGACGATGCTCAAAATGATGCTCAAAATCAAGCTCATTTTTAAACCCTTCAATAACTTCTTCATAATCTTTAGGGTCTATAACAACTGTAACGTAAGGAAAGTTTTTTGCTGCTGCCCTTAGCATAGTAGGGCCGCCTATATCAATATTTTCAAGGGCAGTTTCTAAAGTCACTGTAGCACTACCAACAACTTCACGGAAAGGGTAAAGATTCACCACGACTAAGTCTATAGGAGCTATGTTATGTGCCTTTAGTTCCTCTAATTGTTTTTCATCACGCTTAGCTAAAATTCCTGCATGAATACGTGGATGCAAGGTTTTAACACGGCCTGCTAGCATTTCAGGGAACTCAGTAATGTCTGTCACTCGAGTAGCACTAATATTTGCATCAGAAAGCGTTTGAAAAGTCCCCCCAGTAGAAACAAGCTCGTAACCAAGCTCTACTAAGGATTTGGCGAAAGGTACAAGGTTAGTTTTATCGTAGACACTTAGTAGTGCTCGAGGCATTCCTTATTCTTTCTTCTTCTTTTTGGATTTAGGCTTGGTAGTAGAGTTTTCATCCTCAACTTCTTCCTCGTTTATCTCTGCTTCTTCTCCTTCTTCAGCACCTTCTTCACTAGAAGTTTCCTCAGTATCTTCTTCTTTGTCTTCTAATTCTGAAGACTCAAACTCAGTTTCTTCAATCTCCTTATTAGGAGTTATTGTTATCTCTGGAGTTTTCTCCTCTTCTTCAGAGGTTTCTAGCGCTGAAAAATCAAACTCAGTTCCTCCATACTCTTCATTAGGAATTA
>CBDCWW010000011.1:0-39329 GCA_965223585.1 Trueperaceae bacterium | reverse complement strand
AGTGCTGTTGACCAGAATCCTGAACGTCAGCTGGAGGGTATTCAGCTTGACCGTACCTTTATAGATAAAGCATCTGCCAAGGATGTGAAGCGTCCTGAATTGACTGCTCTGCTTTCTTTCATTCGTGAGGGGGACACACTTCTGGTACACAGCATGGATCGGCTTGCTCGTAATCTGAATGATTTACGCCAGTTGGTTACAGAACTAACGAATAAAGGGGTACGGGTTGAGTTTGTCAAAGAAGGGTTGGTGTTCAGTGGTGAGGATTCCCCTATGGCGGTGCTATTGCTTTCTGTGGTTGGTGCATTTGCCGAGTTTGAGCGTGCGCTTCTGAAGGAGCGCCAAAAAGAAGGTATTGCTTTAGCAAAGAAACGAGGTGCATATCGTGGGCGAAAACCTGCCTTATCCACTGAGCAAGCCACCTTGATTCAGGAGCGTGTGAGGCAAGGAGAACGCAAAACCGATCTCGCCAAAGAGTTTGGTATCAGTCGAGAAACGCTATACCAGTATTTACGACAAGCCTAAATCCTGTAAAAAATTGCTTGAGAAAGAAACTGGCTACCCCGATGGGTAGGGTAGCCTGCTATTCAGTCAGAAGTAGCCCTCTCTTCTAGTTGATTTGCGACACGCTCACAGGCGTACCATACTAACAAATTCTTTAGGCCTTCGTCACTGAATGCCATGTCTATGCGAGTAAAAGTGGCAATGAGTTCTATAGGGTTTTTATACCCCATATCTTCTACATCCTCATTTAGCATTTCCCAAATATTCTCCTGATATTTGTCGTAGAGCTTCACACAATCCTTGGTATAGGTTATGTGAGGCCAACCAGAATCCGCACCGTGTGCTGCTATATCTGAGGCTTCTTCACTCAGATTCTTTAGAAACCACTCCTTGAAGTTGTCGGGATTATCCATCAAATCCCTCTCAATCCTGAGCCTTGCAGGATTATACACGATAGGAACCCCATCTCAGACACCGCAAAACGCAACGTTTGAATTCCTTGCGTGCATTGTCAAAACTCGGTAGGGAGAATAGTGTTGTTTTTGGCTTCTGTTAAGCGATTAGTTATGAAAGTTTAATGACAGGAGTTGTTTTCCAGCTTTTGTCCAAAAGCTGGAAAACCGAAGGAGGTCATTTCTTCAACAAGTATAACACCCTTACAAGTTGCTCGATGCTTAACCTGACATCCAAACGAGCAGTATCGTCATAAGGTGACAGTTGCAATTTACCGTTGCTCAGGAAGTAATCTGTTGCAACACTGTTCTTGCTGTTCCAGTTCGGACGCATAGAAGGAGTGCGCCTACTAACGAAAGAAGGTATTTCTTATTGAGAGACATATTTGAACAGTGATATGAGGGCTGAGTGGCCTGCGTTAGGATGTGGCACATCCTAGGGTGGGAAGCCCACTGACAAAGAATCCGACCTTCGAGCCAGTCCAGGGGGAAGGAAGCGAGCCCTGTACCCTATGCTGACGAGAGAAACCTGTGTCCTAGTCTTACCTAAGACTTATAGCGTCGTTATGCGTGAAGAGCGAAACTGGCTGATACGCTCTGCCCAAAACGGGAAAGTGGTTGCTTTAATGACTTCCTTCTCATTAAAGACTGTTTCTAAACTCCACTCGGCGTAAAGCAGGCAGCTAAGGGGTGCTATAATATCCTCTTTCGGAATTAGGGAACTCTATATCACAAATTCCTTTAGGATGCGAAAATGCCAGCAGGTGATATAGAGGACGGAGGTAGCGTAGTAGCCAAAAGCCTAGCCGTAATGGCAAGGACAAGGTGAAGGACTACCAGAGAAAATGGTAAGGAAAGGTATGAAAAGAGATAAACCAAGGAAAGCAGATGATAACAGTTGTAAGACTGTTAGTGCACCTTGGCATCGAAAGATGAGTCTTCCCATACTCAGTACATGCGATGGACTTGGAAAGCGGAGTGCGGTGAAAGTCGCACGCTCCGTTTGGGGCGAGGGAAAGGCCGCAAGGCCCTACCTATCGCCACTCAATCTGTTTAAGTAATTCTACACGAATACGTAAGTTTTCTTCTCTATCCAGATGTTGCTGGTGAAGTGTTTTTGCCTTCTTCCACTCCTTCAAATATTCGGACAGGAAACGACGGTTGATGTCCGCAGATATTGAGGGGATTGAACGGGACATGCCAAGGGTGATTTTCAGGTTGTTAGAGTATCGGTTGGGGAAAGAGCCTGTAACCTGTAAACGTCCTTCCCCTCCATAATAGTCTGATACTATTATCCGTCTGCCATGTTCCGTATCATCTTGCAGAACAGCCCTTTGACGATATTCTGTCCATGCTTCATTCTTTAAATAACGCCACTTGCCATTTAAGAAGGGAACACATCCCATTGCTATTTCATGTAAGCGGTTCATGATGCACCCCTACAGGTCAACTGGTTACGGCCTTGCATGGCAGGTGTAATTGAACCGTATTTATTTCGGATTTCATCTAGTGATGTTTGCCCACGGCTACGGCTTTTCCAGTTTTCAGGACGGAAATGCCATGCTTTCTTTTTAGAAGCGAATCTAAAGCCGTTTTCTTTCAGGATGGCTTTATGAGTATAGGTATCACCCGTTACCCAAACCCATACACCGCATATCTCAATATGAATTCCTGAGAGGGCAATAATAGCCATTAGAGCATTGTTTAAGGCTTCGGGATAAGTGCTTTCGTTCTGCTCTGCTTCAACTCTTCCTGTGTAGTCCTTCAGGGTTTCAAACGCAGCATTGACCACCTTCATCATTTCTGCACCTGCTGGGTTAATATCAGGATGATACTTCTTTGCAGTTAACCGAAAAGCTGTCTTGACCTGTTCAGGGGTAATATCTCCATTGAGTCCTAAAATACTGGCTGCATCTGTTATTTTCATCGCCCTTACTCCTTTTAAGTTAAAAATGGGTTGCACATGCAACCTTGGCTCTCGCCGAGAGTGGGGTAACAACCGCACAGGGCGGTTTTTTAAGAATTTTGGAGCGTAGCGGTTGCGAGGAATGCCGAAGGCAGGGGAAAATTCTTGGAAAAGCGGAAGCGGAGCGCCTTTACCCTTGCGGGCGTGAGGGCAAAGCCCTTAGAAAAATGAAGGGAATTTAGTAGGCAAATTAGGCCTGTAGTTTTCAATCTAGGGCAGTTATCTTTCCCCAACTTTTCTCTTGTCACAAGCAAAACTTGGGCGGTTTGATTTCCGCCCTCTCCTAAAATCACCGAAAAACATCTCTACATCCCTTACTGGAAGCCAAGGTCAAGGGAGCCGATGGCTCCCCAACTTTTAGATAATAGTTGGGATTGTGGGTGTTATGTGCATTTCCCTTTAAATACACCTCGTGGGCTAGGATTAGCGGTTAGTACTTTGCAAGTAAGTTTAGCTAGCCAAATCGATGGTTTAAGCAAAATAAGTTAAAGTGATTTTAGGAGGTTTGCTTTTAGTGACTAGAATAGTTTTAATTTCTTTGTTGTTGGTGGTTTCTCTTTTTGTTTTGATAATTCCTCAAAATAGTTTTGCTCAAGGAACTCCTTTTACTGTTGAAGAGGCTAAAGAGTTTTTAGACTTGGCAGCTGAAGAGGCTCTTTTACAGTTTAAAGACCGTAGTTTTGAAGAATTTAAGAGAGTAGTGTACAAGGAACCGTCTTTGTGGGGTGTATATATAGTAAATGGAGATACCCCGATAGCTAATGAGAGATTGTTGCGAGAGTTTTTCGATCGGAAGATCAGTGGAGTTGATTCCTCGTCTACACAGTCCTTAGATCAGAGTCTTATGTTTAGTTCTTTTTCCCATGATCTAATCATTGGTCGGGCAGGTGACTTAGATACAGTGTGGGGTAGTGAAAGAAAAAACGCACTCACTTATTGTGTGAGTACAATTTTTGGAGAGCGTTACGATCTTGTAGTTGCGAGTATGATGGATGCTGCTGAGGCGTGGGAAGCTGCTGCCGACATTGATTTTATCCACGTAGCTAGTGAAGATAATAATTGTACAGCAACAAATTTAGAAGTTGTTTTTGATGTTCAACCTATTAGTTCACAACCTTATTTAGCTAGGGCGTTTTTCCCCGATTTTCCTCGTGCACAAAGGAATATACTTATTGACGAAACCTCGTTTGAACTCAGTCTAAATGGAAATTTGCAACTTGTAGGTATTCTTAGACATGAATTAGGTCACACACTTGGAGCTCGTCACGAACACACTAGACCTGAAGCTGGGAGCTGCTTTGAGGATATTAATTGGCGAGGCGTTACTGACTATGATGCTTTCTCAGTTATGCACTATCCGCAATGTAATGGTCAAGGGGATCTGAGTTTAACTTTGACTGACCTAGATAAGAATGGTATGGCCTGTGTTTATGGGGCTGCACCTGAATTTACGGTTGACCAAAATATTTGTGATACGGCAGTTAGGTTGAAGGTTGAGCCTTCTATAGAGAAAGAATCTCTTGCTGTAACAGATTTTAATGCTGATGGAAAAGCGGATATAGCTTTCCATCGTCCACATTCAGATGGTGCTTGGGCTTCAACACCTATCATATTCTCTAATGGAGATGGCAGTTGGAGAGAAGCAAATAATCCCTCGCCAGCATATGTTAATAGGCCTAGTGTCATAGCTCTTCCTGGTGATTATGATGGTGATGGAAAAACAGATATGGCTTTCCATCGTCCACATTCAGATGGTGCTTGGGCTTCAACACCTGTTTTATTCTCTAATGGAAATGGCAGTTGGAGAGAAGCAAATAATCCCTCGCCAGCATATGTTAATAGGCCTAGTGTCATAGCTCTTCCTGGTGATTATGATGGTGATGGAAAAACAGATATGGCTTTCCATCGTCCACATTCAGATGGTGCTTGGGCTTCAACACCTATCATATTCTCTAATGGAGATGGCAGTTGGAGAGAAGCAAATAATCCCTCACCAGAGTATATTAACAGACCTAGTGTCATAGCTCTTCCTGGTGATTATGATGGTGATGGAAAAACAGATATGGCTTTCCATCGTCCACATTCAGATGGTGCTTGGGCTTCAACACCTATCATATTCTCTAATGGAGATGGCAGTTGGAGAGAAGCAAATAATCCCTCACCAGAGTATATTAACAGACCTAGTGTCATAGCTCTTCCTGGTGATTATGATGGTGATGGAAAAACAGATATAGCTTTCCATCGTCCACATTCAGATGGTGCTTGGGCTTCAACACCTATCATATTCTCTAATGGAGATGGCAGTTGGAGAGAAGCAAATAATCCCTCGCCAGCATATGTTAATAGGCCTAGTGTCATAGCTCTTCCTGGTGATTATGATGGTGATGGAAAAACAGATATGGCTTTCCATCGTCCACATTCAGAAAATGCTTGGGGCACAACGCCCGTCCTATTCTCTAATGGAGATGGGAGTTGGAGGGAGTCAAATAGTCTCTCACCAGGGTACATTAATCAAACTGGTGTTGTAGCTCTTCCTGATGATTATGATGGTGATGGGAAAACAGATATGGCTTTCCATCGTCCACATTCAGAAAATGCTTGGGGTACAACGCCTGTCCTATTCTCCAATGGGGATGGGAGTTGGAGGGAGTCAAATAGTCTCTCACCAGGGTACATTAATCAGACTGGTGTTGTAGCATTTGGAAGTTATTAATTGATTTTTGCTAAGCCCTATTAATTATCTATAGGTAGGTAATAATTTAATCCTATGTGGTTGTATGTTTACGACAAGCTCCAACCCCAACTTTTATAGAGAAGTTGGGGTAAAAAACAGGCTGCCCTAATTGGTAGAACAGCCTGTATGCTTTAATATTCCTCTGCTAGCATGACCGTTAATATTCGTATGGTTTGTTTGGGGTCGGAAGGGTCTTCACTCCCATGCTGCATGTCAGGAGCGTAATAGTCGATCTTCCAGAAAATGCGTTGACCATTATGCTCAAAGGAACCGAAATCATGCTCACTATAGGGGCCATTGTCTTCAGTGAAATCATTATAGCGTTCTAATTTCTCACGGATTGCTGACTGGTCTTCTTCAGAAAGGCTGATAATTCCCTGTGTACGAAAGAATTTATTTCCAATACCAAGTGTTGTACGGCAAAGGTCATTAAGTTTGGCAATGCGCTTGTTATCGTTGTTCATGTGCTTTCTCCATTGGTTGTTTTTTCAACGGAGAAGCGAGAAGTCATTCAGATAGTGATTCTGTCATGTTCCACACGTTTAAGCGGGCAGAACATTGATAGAATCACCTGAATGACTAGATTCTACGGTTAGGAAAAACCAACAGGAGAAACACAAAAAACAACCATGCAGTTTTGACATGGGTTTTTGATGATTTGAGAGTGCTTGTAGAACAGGGTTTTACGGGTGGTGCGTTTCGTTCATCACAAATGACCGTTTTTGATGGAGGAAATAGTTGACTTGTGTGCTTTAGTTTTCCTCATCTAACTTAACTACTATAATCTGTATAGCTTCTTTTGGATCATCTACATAGGAAAATACTATATTTGGGGAGACTTGATTATAAGCTTCTTCTTTATGGCTGAAGGTGTTACTAGTTTGGTACTCTGCCTCTACAATTTTCTCTCCTACATTCAGAACCCTATGACCTAAAATCCTGCTTCTTCATATCTCTCTTGTTCTTGAAGCAGCAAAGAAAGGTTATGGAGATTGGTAGCTACATACGGATGCTCAGTTCCTAATGTCTTTTCTAATATCTCCAAAGCCCTGCGGAATAAAAACTCTGCCTCTTCATATTTCTTTCGTTTTTGAAGCAATAAAGCAAGGTTATTGAGGCTGGTAGCTACCCCAGGATGCTCTACCCCTAATATATTTTCCCTTATCTTCATAGCTCTACGACATAAAGGTTCTGCTTCTTCATATCTCCCTTGTTTTTGAAGCAATAAAGCAAGATTATCTAGGCTAGTAGCTACCTCAGGATGCTCTATTCCTAATACTTTCTCTCCTATATCCAAAGCCCTTCGGTATAAAGGTTCTGCTTCTTCATATCTCTCTTGGAGATGAAGCAGTAAGGCAAGGTTATGAAAGATAATAGCTACCTCAGGATGCTCTACCCCTAATGCCTTTTTCTTTATATATAGAGCCCTACGGCACAAAGGTTCTGCTTCTTTATACCTTCCTTGTTCTCTAAGCAATAAGACAAGGTTACTGAGGCTAGTAGCTACCTCAGAATGCTCTACCCCTAACACCTTTTCCTTTACATATAGAGCCCTACGGCATAAAGGTTCTGCCTCTTCATACCTCCCTTGTCCTTGAAGTAATAAAGCAAGGTTATTGAGGCTAGTAGCTACCTCAGGATGCTCCATTCCTAATACATCTTCTGTTATGGATAAAGTCCTACGGTATAAAGGTTCTGCTTCTTTATATTTCCCTTGCAAATAGAGCAATGAGGCAAGGTTATTGAGGCTAGTAGCTATCTTAGGATGCTCAGCACTTAATTTCTCCTCCCTTATCTCTAGTGCCCTGCGACATAAAGGTTCTGCTTCTTTATATTTCCCTTGCTTTTGAAATAATAAAGCAAGGTTATCTAGGCTAGTAGCCACTTTAGGGTGACCTGCCCCTAATACCTTTTCACTTATTTTCAGAGCCTTACAATATAAAGGTTCTGCTTCTTCGTATTTCCCTTGTAGATAGAGCAACGAGGCAAAGTTATTCAGGCTAGTAGATATATCAGAGTGCTCTTCTTCCTTTATATCCAAAGCCCTATAGTATAAAAGTTCTGCTTCTTCATATCTCCCTTGTTCTTGAAACAATAAAGCAAGGTTATTGAGACTAATAGCTACCTCAGGATGCTCAGGTCCAAATATTTTTTCTTTTATGGACAGGGCTCGTTCTAAATATACTTGTCCTTGTAAGTAAAGCGCATTGTTTTGAAAGCATCTTCCTAAACGATTAAGTAAATCAGCTAAGGATTCATTTTCAATTGCTTGTTTTGCTATATGTTCAGCATGGGAAATTAGTCTCCCAGCCACTTCCCGTGTTTTTTTCTCTAGTGGGTTAAGGGGTAAAGTTTCCCTAATCATCTTTGTAGTAATACCTATCCATTTTTGCTGCTGGTCCGATGTCAGCAAATCACGGATTACTACCTGCACCAAACGATGTATAAAAATATCGCTAGCTGCCTTATCAATGAGAGAGTATCTACGAAGTATCTTAATCACTCTATTTTGCTTGATTGGGTCTATCAGTATTCCAGCAAGTGGTTCAGGTAGATGTTCAGAGTGCTCTTGTATTATATCAAGGGGTATTGCGTCAGGTGCAAGAAAAGCACATAGATCAAGAAGGTCTTTTGCTCCTTCTGTTTGTCTTACCTTTTCCATAGCAATGAGCCATGTAGTTGCTACAGTATACTCTGCTCTATCTTCTTTCTCATCATCACTGAGTTGCTTTCTTGGGTAGTGAATAGGGGCTTCTTCATCTTCCCAAAGTTCTTGACGCTGTGTTCTGAATAATTGAAGATATGCCTCAATGTCCTGATCGTTATTGTCGATATAGGCAGCAGCTTGTGCTAGTGCGAGGGGTAGACACCCTAATTCCTCTCCTAACTCTTTCGCATTAATTTTCTGCTTTTCATTTAAAGAAAAACTTAATCGATTTGTCAAAAAGCTCAGTGACTCTTTTTCTGTCCAGATTCTTACCTGTAAAGGTGTTGCTATATCCCCCCAATTAGGGTTACGAGAGGTAATAATAATGTGCCCTAAGTGCTTGTTGGGAACATAGCGATGAATGATTTTTGGATCAGTAGCGTTATCAAAAACCAATAACCACTTATCATGGGTGTTAAGCCAGTTCTGAATTGCCTTTATTTGCTCTTCCACTTTAACAGAAGTTGTCAGAGATAACTCTAGAGCCAGTTTTCCATAATCAATAGCAAGAATTGTTTCTTCTTCACTTCTTATCCACCATACTAATTTATATTTCTTTTGATATTTATAGGTGTAACTTACAGCAATCTGAGTCTTACCCACCCCTCCTAAACCATGAATAACTTGGGGAATTGCTGTGTTTTTTTTCTTTTTAAGGTTAGCAGCTAATTTTTTTAAAAGCTCTTTACGTCCTGTAAAATTGGGATTTTCATCATAGAGTACTCTCCATGCCTTATGTGTAGCATCAGTTCCTTTATTGGACAAATCAGATCTAACATTCTTCCGAGAACCCTGCCATTTTTCCTGAAATTCTGCCTTAGCTATATCTTGGTCATGAGGGATACTTAAAAGAATGCTACGTTTCTTTTTGGCTTCAGTTTGCACTGTTGCTGCTAGAGAATCATTTTCAAGGGCTAGTAAGCTATATATTAATACCAAGCCCTTCTTGCTTATTCTTTCTATACCTACTTCCTCGTAAGCCTCTTTTGCTAACTCACTAGCTTTTGAAAAGTTGCCATTACAACCTTCTTCTTGTGCTAAATATAGTGTTTTAGCAGACTCAAATTGTCGCTCTAGTGTGTCTCGTTGTTGTTCGACCCATTTTTCGAACTCATCACCAGATTTTGCAATCTGCTCGTCTTGACCAGCAAGAAATTCTCCTGTGTAAAGATTCTGGGCATCTTCCCACCTACCTTCTTCTAAAGCGTCTCTAAAATTTAAAACATCAACATCTAGTAGGCCACGGATGAATAGGTATGGGTTTTTATCCCCACCACCAATTACATCTTTGGAGAGACATTTACCAAGACGATGAATAGCTCGATAAATCTCATCTTTTGGGTCTTTTAAGCTATCCTCTCGGTCTTGTTTTTCTCTCAAAAACATGAAATTTGAAAGATGTTGGGCACTATAGGAAGACTCTTCTCCTACTGCCATGTAACTCAAAATAAACTTATCCCACTTCCCTGACGCACACTTTTCTTTCCCTTCGACTTCTAAATGAAGCTCGCCCAAGGTTTGAAGTCTCATAACCTATTTTAACAGATCAGGAGGATATACGAGGGAATTGCGAGATTCCCCGATTTTCAAATCATAGTAATGCGAGGTTTTCTCGTTCTAATATGCCTTTAAGATAGCTATCTGAATTCATGTTCTAGGAGAAAAAGTTATGCAGCACTCTAAAGAAAGTAGAAAAATTTGGATTCACATAGATAGAGAGGTCTCTATACATAATAAGGATGGGGTCTTTCACCTGCCTCTAAATTACAAATGGGCAAAGACACTAGCATTTAGTTTAGTAACCCCTAATCGTAATCGCCTCCACATCGCTAGAGCAGTAGTAGACCAAAGAGAAGAAAAGCATTTTCTTGATACCTTTCGTACTAATTATTTACAGCCATTGCAGAGACAGTTGAGAAAAAGACCTTGGTCCATGCTAGGCGAATTATTAACTGATAAAGCAACCAATGAAATGAGTCTAGCCAATGCTATGAGTAATATTGACATTATCTGGCAACTTGCTGAACAAGGCAAGTATTCTTCTATTTCACAATATCTTGGTCAATTGCCTGAAAAGCTATCCTTTTTTCATGGCTTTAAGGAAGTGAAACAGAAATTCCTTACGGTTGCTTCTAAAGCAATGCACACCATAACCATGCCACTTATCCAAAACAAAGATTATTGTGAGACAACTGCAAATCAGCTTGAAGGGCTTATTCAGGCTTATCCCTTTCATGCACAATTAACAGAGCTTTATTTAAAGTTATTACTTATCCATCACGATTTTGAAAGATGTGAGGAGGTTTGCCAGCATTACTTCGCTACAGTTGAAAAACCTGCTGAGACTATTACAATCATTTATAAATCATTAGATTCTCTCAAAAAACAGTCAACAAAGCATTTTCTTGACGGCTTCAATAGCTAAATTTGCACCTTCTTATTTAAAGGGGGGTGTCCTCCTTTCTCTACAATCGCTTTGTCAATAGCACTCATAACTGCTTCAACTTCCTGTCTAGCCCATAAAATTGCTTCATGGGAGTCAGGTTTAATGCCCCTTTCTTCTGCATAAGCTCTGGCTACCCATTCTGTATGACTAGGTTTTGAGTGATTCCCTCTTCCTGATTCCTTCATCCGTAAAAGCTCTACTGCTCTTTTGTGCGCTGGATCATCTTTAAAATGAGCAGTTCCTGTTTTAGAGGCTTCAAAATAAGTTGGGTCATCTACATCATCACAAACAACACCGTCACAGGTAACGGAATAGGGTGGATAGGGCGAATTATTGTGGTAGTCATGAGCAAAGGTAGCAACAGCAGTGCTTAGAGGCGGCACCCCTAAATATCCTCTGCCTACATTATATTGTTTGCTACTAAGTCTGACAAAATCAGGCACAGCTTTATAGCCCATATCACGGACTATCTGTTCAATTTCTTTCCTATCAAGTTTTACCCCTTCTCTTTCAACCTTCATATGCTTATGCAACCTTCGGTCTTCTTCTGTACCCTCCAGTGAATTGTCCATCATCAACCTATTTGTTGTTATCAACTCCATATATACAGCATTTACAGCGCATTGTCAGCAAAAAGCTGTTTTAGAAACCTTTTTCTGAGTTTACGCTTCATCTACGTTTTCGCAGTAATAGTTTATCTACGTCGCACGGTCTGGAAAGGCGGTTACAGCACAAGGCATACTGCAAAAGTCTTTGCAATAACAAAGCTTTGAACAAGCTAAGACATTATTTATGGAAGGAGATTTTTTAATTCGTGGAAAGGCTAAAAACAAGGCAAAGCAACACAAACAGCCTTTCAAGTAATCAGATTAACAAAAGTCTTGCCCCGCTACAAGCGGCTTACCTTGAAATCATATTTTACACAAGAGAGGAGAAAATAATCCGACGGCACAAGCGCTATGTCATTACAAGCCGTAAGAAAAAAGAGCTCCAGAAAAACTCTGACATCTATTTATTTATAGCAAGGCTTTTCCTGAGCATTTTTGTAACTGGCACGGCTGTATTGGCAATAGCAATCTTGTTCACTCAGTAACTTACATAAACATCTTGTTCGATCAGAAAGGAACACTTTCATGTTTAACCGCTCATGCCCCATTTGTGGCAGTAATCATCTTATTAAGTTAGAAGGTCAGGGCAGTGCTTTCAAAAACTCTTATCAATGTGGTCAGTGTGGTCAGATTTCCTTTAAGGATACGCTTCTAACAACTGGACTAAATCTTGGCATAAGAGTGGCGATGATTGTATTAGGTGGCGCTTCCTTTTTGAATAAGGATAAGCGCTGATTTTATGTCTTGTGATTACAGGTGTTGCATTTTCGCAGCACCTGTTTTTTTGATTTTTAGCAAAGGAGCAAAAGTGTCTGCATCCTCAAATGCAAGCCCTAAAGGACAGCTTGGCGGTAAGAATGCCACTGTGACGGAATCTACAAGCCGCCTTTTGATAACCCTAGCCATGATTCTAGTGTTGATGATAGCAGGCTTGGGAAATTCTTTTTCATTTCCTGATTTATCCAATCTTTCGGGCAGTCCTGACGAGAAAGCAGGCGCTTCTCCAGAAAGGAACATACATTTGTATGAATTAGACTTTCCTCTTTTTCAGTTATCGTCCCATGAGCAGGATTTCGTTTCTCTCAGGCAATTAGCAGAAGGATTAATCGTCACAGGCGGCATTGGCAGCGGAAAAAGTACAGGTAGCGCTTTTCTGGTAGCAAATAGCCTTCTAAAATCAGGTCAGGGAGGAACTATTCTCACTGCCAAACCTGAAGAAACATCTGTGTGGCTTGAATGGATACGCAATGCAGGCCGAGAGCAAGATGCTATCCTGATTAACGAATTAGGTCAACATAGTTATAATTTTCTTCGTTACGAAATGAAGCGTCAAGGCCGTGGGGCAGGCTATACAGAAAATGTAGTGCGCCTCTTCACTAGTGTTTCAGAAGCCCTGCAAGGTGGAAAACTAGGGCAGGGTGAGAACGCATACTGGTTAATGGCCATGCAACAACTACTTCGCAATGCTATCACCTTACTACACACTGTTTTGGGCGAAGTTTCTGTAATCATGCTACAGGAGGTGATTCAGGCAGCACCTACCAGCATTGAGCAAACCTTCTTGGAAGAGTGGCAAACAGAAAGCCTAGTTAACAAGCTTATTAATGAAGGACATGCCATGCAGGAAGAAGTCGAGCAAAGATCACCTGATGGTCAATGGCAGTGGCTCGATTTCAAGGCTGCTGGCACATATTTCATGCAAGAATATCCTCAATTTGGCGACAGACTGAGGAGTTCGATTGTTAGTCAGTTCACCAGCTTGGCAGATATGTTTACAAGAAGGCCTTTTAGGCAACTATTCTGCGATAAAACCACGGTAGTTCCTGAAATGAGTAGAGAAGGCAAGCTCATCATTTTAGACCTTCCTGTGCGTGAATTTGGCGACGCAGGTCGTGCTGCACAAATCATGTGGAAGTACATGTTTCAGAAAGCTATGGAGAGAGATTCAGCTACGGCTAATGACTTGCCTCCCGTGTTTTTATATGCGGACGAGGCTCAGGAGTTCGTCTCTGAGTATGATTATCAATTCCTAGCTACCGCACGTAGCTCACGAGTTTGCACTGTCTACATAACACCTAATCTACCAAACCTCTATGCAAGGATGGGTGGAGAAGGTGCAAAAGCCCGTGTGGATTCACTTATCGGAAATTTCGGCACAAAAATCATGCACGCAAACTCCGACCCACAAACGAATGAGTATTTTGCATCTGTGATAGGAAAGAGCTGGCAGGAAATTCAGGGCAGCAATGATACAGCAGGCAGTTCAGGTGCGAGTTTTGGAAATAGTATCAGTAAGGTTTTTGAATATGAAGTACCTGCACAACGATTTACTAAATTAACTAAGGGTGGACCTCCAAACTGGACTACTGAAGCAATAGTATTCCAGAACGGACGCAAGTGGGCTGCCAGCGAGAAAACCTATCTGACAGTCGCTTTCAACAACAAAAACAATATGAAAGGAAAATTATAATGGATAAATTAGATAGTTCATTCATAGAAGAAGGCATTCAGAACATAAAAAAAGGGCAGCTAAACAGCTTGATGCCAATAGAGTATCTTTTCACCAAATATCTGCAACGGTTCTTTGGTTTTTTCATCCTACCCACTTTGGTTTTAAGTCATTTTCATATCGGTGAATACGAAATCTCTCTACGTAGAACAATAGCTACCATGATAGCAGGAGGACTTATGCTTGCTATAGTAGCTCCTTTTACTAATGAAGCAGAGATATTGTGGTTATTTTATTTTGTAGTGTTTGTAGTTGCGATAGCCCAGCGCTTCTACACAAAGAGGGAGAAAAGAAAAGGTAGATTACAATTTAGTAAATCTTTTGGCTATCCCTTTTTAATGTTTCTAGGACTCCAAAAAAATCTAGCTCATCGTTTAACCATGTTAATCTCAGGTGCAATTGCTCTTTTGGTTATGCAGATTTTTCCTGTACTCGGTTGGTGGCTTTTTATTGGAGCTGTGAGCTTCAGTATTCTTCTAGCTTTAAGTATGAGTGCCCTTGAGGAGCAAAATTACGCTGCACAAGATGTACAGTTGAAAGCAGTTTACCTTCAGCAACAGGAAGGTATTAAAAAGGCACGTGAGCAGGCCAAGCGTGAAACTCAAAGAATGCAAGAGGAGCAAAAACCGCAACAGGAAGAAACTCCCCATCAAGTGCAGGATGTTAAATCCAAACCTAAAAGAAAAACCAAGCCACGTCCTAAGAAGGATTACGGTGATCTTCTTGATAGCTGAGGACTTAACTATCTCCTGATTTGTTACAGTTCTATTAAGTTTTTTTATTCACTGGCCTAAATACTGGCAATTGTAGGCAATCCTGCTATCTATAATCCTTATGAGCACGATTGCCTTTAATTTAGACCCCTATTTCAACTATGTGGAACGCAGTCCTGCGAATCACAATGGTAATCCTGCCGTATCTCGAACAGCCATAGAAGAAATGAAAGCTGAACGGGATGATGCTCTTAGAACACTTGAGCGCACCGATCTAACCGAACAGAAACGTAATGAGTTTAAATTCTGGATAGCTCGTGTTGAAAAGTGGCTTGCTGAAGTTGAAGAAGAAGATCATGCTTTCGATCAACGATGTATAGAATTGAAATGGCAATCCTGTCATTCACCTTCTTCTAGCTAGATAATCCTTACAGAAACCCTCAATCTCTTAATTCTTAGGCTCACATGCTGAAAGGCGGTGATTTTCGTGAGCAAGCAAATAGATAAATTAAGCCCCGAAGCAAAAAACCGTTTAAATCAAGTAACCGAAACACTCAGACAAAATCGAGACTTAGGAACTGCAAAATCAGAAGCAAAGCAACAGCTTCAACAAAGTAAGCCAGCAGTAGAGCAAAACAAAGGACAGGAAGCAAAAGAAGTTTCAGCTAGTCAGTTACAAACCCCCTCTAGCTCACCTGCTCATGCCATACCCTCTAAGGAAGGTCATAGAGCACCCGCAGCAGGGTTAAATCCTAATTCCCGTAGCAGTGTCACCAATCCTAATACAGCACCTTCTTATCCCAAGCAGGCCAATCCCCTAGCAGCAAAACCTTCTCTTTCACAAAATCAACAAGGGATACAAAAACAGGCTAATCCTGTTGCTGTTAAACCCTCTGAAACACAGAAAGGTCAACAACAGCCTGAGAAAGGTAAGGAACAGGATAGAGGCAGGGAATAAGCTTGCTACTCGATACCCTGTGCAACATTTCCGTCAGGCTGTTCTTTTCTTTCAAGGATGACGTATTTACCTGTAACCATTGGCATATATTCCAAGGTCATATTGAATCCCTTGCCACTTTTATGCTGCCATGCTGCACCAACCCTCGTCCATAAGTCATCACGCCCTTCAATCTCACGGACGTACCAGACGATATGCGAGGGGCTTCTACCTTTATCGCTCATAGCTTGCTCTCCTTTATCTCCTTTAAGTGTTAACAGGTTGTTAATAGGTAGTCTAGTCCAAAATGCCTACACAGATGACTCTTTCTTCTTGTTCTGCGATATCTTTTTAGTTGCTCTCAGAAAACTCTGGAACTGCTTTTGTAGTTCCTCTGAGTTTTCTATCTCACCTAATTCCGCAGCTTGCCAAGCATCGGTAATAGCTATTTTCAGGATGTCGGCAGCAAAAGCACTTTTCTTTTTGCCGTATCTTTGTGCCAAGGTATCTATCTTGAAAGCGTCCAGTGAGTCCAGACGCAAATTGAAATGTATTTTCTCCGCTTTGGCTTGGTCACTTCCCTGCTCTAACTGTTGAATATAATCTTTCATTCCTGCCATGAAGTCTTCTCCTTCTTCTATAGAATCTTTTTAATTCTATGATAATTCTTCAATAGCAGAAGTATAGCAGAAAAATTAATTAGTTTTAGCAGGAATTTTAAATTATCTTTAAAGGTATTTTCAAAAGAGTTTGAATTTGTTTTTTATTGTTTTCAAAGTGTTTTAATTCTTTTTTAGCAGTTAGAACATTCTGATTTAATTACATTCCTATTCTCTTTTTGCTCTATCTTTATTCTGATTTCGCTCTCTTTTTATTCTTTTTTATTTCTCTTATAGACACGATTGAGAAAGTCTGTTTCATTGCCCTTAATTTAGGCCTTAGCCTAGCTAAGGGAAGATGTCTGAAAACTTTACATTTGATTTGCGAATTACTCAAGAACGGAAAAAATTTTGTTGGTTTCCATGTTCAAATCTTGTGGAAATTTAGGAGGTTAGTTAGCTCTTGTTACGGATACATCAAAGCAAAAGCACTAAGGCTGCCAGCAGCTATTACACCAGCAGTTTAGAGAAAGAAAGTTACTATTCCGAGAAGCAAAAAAGCTTGGGAAGATGGCACGGTAAAGGGGCTGAATTTTTGGAATTAGAGGGTGAGATTAAGCAGAAAGACTTCGAAGCATTAGTGCATAACTGCAATCCGACTAACGGCAAAAAATTGACAAGTCGGGACAATCCTGACCGAACTGTAGGGTATGACTTCACCTTCAATGCTCCCAAGTCTGTGACGTTGCTTTATGAGCTTACAGGGGATGGAAGGGTTTTAGAGAAGCACAAACAGGCTGTACACAGTACCATGCAGGATATTGAGAAAGAAATGATGGTGCGTGTTCGTGTGGGTGGCAAAAATGAGGATAGGACAACAGGTAACATGGTTTGGGGTGAATTCACTCATTCCACTTCTCGCCCTGTGGATGGGGTTACTGATCCTCATTTGCATACTCACTGCTATGTGTTCAACACGTCTTTTGACGCTGTAGAGGGCAAATGGAAAGCAGGGCAATTTCGGGAAGCGAAGCGGGATGCTCCCTATTTTGAAGCTAGCTACCATGCTCGCCTTGCTCGCAGTTTGCATGAATTGGGTTATGACATTGAGAAGCAGGCAGCGGGAAAGTCTTTGGGTTGGGAAGTTAAGGGCATTGGACGAGAAGTGATTGATAAATTTTCCCGCCGTACTGAGGAAATTGAACGGGTTGCCAAAGAAAAGGGCATTGTGAACGATGCACTGAAGGATGGCTTGGGTGCTAGAACTCGTACAGGCAAAAACAAGAGCATTAGTCGGGATGATTTGCGTGCAGAGTGGGCTAGTCGGTTAACGAGAGAGGAGAAGCAGGAGTTTTCTGCCCTGCGTGCTGGGGCTGTTGGACAAAAAGGGGTTGAGAGGCAGGCAGTAGGACAGGCCACAAGGGAAGCTTTGGATTTTGCTCTTGCTCATAAGCTCGAACGTAGATCTGTGGTTAGCGAAAAGCGTTTGCTGGAAGCCGCATTGCGAGAGGGGGTAGGGAAAGTTACACCTGAAGCGATGAAACAGGAATTGGCAAACCGTGGTGAGGTTTTGAAAGGTAAACGGGATGGTCGGCAGTTTGTTACTTCCAGTAAGGTGTTACAGGAAGAACGGGAAATGCTCGATTTCGTTCGTGATGGCAAAGGGGTTTGTAAGCCCTTGGGTAAGATGGATAGGAAGATTGAGCGGGATTTTTTGAATGAGCAACAGCGTAATGCTATTCATCACGTTTGGAATTCACCTGACAGGGTGACTGCCATTCGTGGGGGTGCGGGGGTTGGCAAAACTACCTTGATGCAAGAATGTGTTGCTGGGATTGAAGCCAATGGAAAGAATGTTTTTACGTTTGCGCCTTCTTCTGAAGCGTCTCGTGGGGTACTTAGACAGGAAGGGTTTGAGAATGCCGAGACTGTGCAGCGTTTATTGGTAGATGAAAAAATGCAGGAACATGTCAAGGACGGGGTGTTGTGGGTAGACGAAGCAGGATTACTTTCCAGCAAGGACATGCGAAAACTTATGCAGGTTGCCGAGAAGCAGAATTCCCGTGTGGTGCTTTCGGGTGATAGTCGGCAACATCATTCTGTCGAGAGAGGCGATGCTTTTCGAATGTTACAGAGTGAAGCGGGGTTGAATATTGCCGAGGTGAAGGAGATTCAGAGGCAGCAAGGGAATTACAAACAGGCGGTAGAACATTTCAGCACGGGAAATACTGAAAAAGGGTTTGAACTTTTGGAAAATATGGGTTCGATTCATGAAATAAATGATCGGGGTCAAAGATCAAACATGCTGCTGAAAGGCTACGAAAGAGCCGTGAGGGCACGAGAGAAGGTTTTGGTTATCTCTCCTACCCATAAGGAGGGTAAAGCTCTTCTCGATGATCTCAGAGCCTCCCAGAGACAACGAGGTATTTTGCAGGGACAAGACAGAGTATACACCACTCAACGCAACCTAAATCTTACAGAAGCGCAGAAAAGTCAGGGTGCCCATTATCAAAAGGGGCGTGTGGTGCAGTTTTCTAAGCATTCCAAGGGGTTTAAGGCAGGGGAAAAGCTTACGGTGTCGGGAGTGAATGAGCAAGGACAGGTGCTAGTTGAGAAAAGTGGAGAGGATAAGGCTTTAAATCTGCAAGAAAGGCATAAATTTGAGCTTTTTGAGACAGAAACCTTGTCTGTTGCCAGAGGGGAGCAATTACGGATTACTCGTAATGGCTTTAGTTTGCCCAATGAGAAGGGAAAACGGCATCGTTTCAACAACGGCACTGTGCATGAAGTTACAGGGTTTACTCGAAATGGAGATGTTAAATTAGCCAATGGGTGGGTCATGCCGAAGGATTATGGGAATTTCACACAGGGGTATATTTCCACTTCTCACGCTGCACAAGGCAAAACCGTGGATCGAGTTTTGATTATGCAGTCAGCTGACAGCCTGCGGGCTGCCTCCCGTGAGCAGTTTTACGTGTCTGTGTCGAGAGGTAAGAAGGGTGTGGAGATATTTACCGATGACAAAGAGCAGCTTAAGCAAGCTGTGACGGGCTCAGGGGAGAGGCTTTCTGCTACCGAATTGCTCAGCACTCCACAAAATTCCGCTACTGAACGCAGTTTGTTCAACACCCGTCTGAAAGAGACGGCAAAAGCCTATGCCAGTTACTTTCGGGGGATTAAAAACCGCTTTCTGGATAAAGTTTCTGAGACCAAGGAAAGTTGGCAGGAAAGATTACGAGACAGGGATGATTTGGTTCCTGAGCGTTAGTGAAAGGATTAATTAAAAAACCATTGGAGGAAACACTATGACAGACAGTCCTACTATCGAATTATTAGAAAAACACCGCAACAAGAGCAAGAAACCAGAGGATGACAACTCCTTTTTCACTCCTACACGTGACAGTCGGCAAGCTATTATGCTTGAATTTATACTTAGGAATGGCAAACGGCATTCTTGGGGTTATCCTTATCTCAACTATGTAGGCTTTGAGTCTGCTGCTGAGGTGCAAATCGGTTTTACGGGATTATCTCCAATCACCATTGAGGGGCGTAATCTGCTCCCACTCTACAAAGGCTTACTTGAGCATCGAATCAGGAATATCAGGGAGGCAGGAGAATTACCTGATGATCTGCCTGAAGACAAAACCGTGATTTACAAGATTAAACTCTAGAATGGGGATTTTTTGGATAGTGGGTAAGTAGGAGCTTCTCTGAAGCTCCCTTGGGGGCTGGCTGCCCCCAAACCCCCGCAAGTATTTGGAAAAGAGTTTGGTGAATTTTTAGACTTGCCTGTTGGGAATTAAGAGGTTAGTTTAGTCAGGCAGTTATGGCTGAAGAGCCCTATGGCTGTAAAGAGTTTGGGGCGGGGCTTTTGGCTTCGCCCTTTTCTGAATTTCCGATCTAGTTTTTGGAGTATTGGGATTATTAAGAGCCCCTGCTTGGAGTAAACAGGGGCTCTAGGTAGCTAGTTTAGCTTCTACGCTGCCAGAGGAGTAAATATTCTCCGTTCTTTTCAATCAGGTTGGCATAGATTGGATTAGGAAAGATAGGATCATCCACCTGAAGGGAAATGTAGGGGTTTTGGTTTTCACTCACCCTATTCCACCCCGCTCCTGCTTCATAACTGCCGATTTTAACTCGATAGTGAGGATGTTTATCACTGTCTGCAACGTCACTGATGGGTTGTATTTTTAAGTGGCAGTTGAGCATAGCAGTCTTAATTTTCCCCTCAAAGGAGCCATTTTCCAGCTTTTTTAGATTTGCGATAACAGTCATTTTGACCTTCCTTTCTTAATTTTCAGGACTACACCCTGTAGCCCTTTCGATGGGTAGCAGCGGAATGACCTTTTCTGGCGTGTCCAGAATAAATTTGTTTTGCGAGGAATGATTGGCGAAGCCGATCAGGGGAAATTTTTCTTGACGCATAGCCAGAACGAGGCATTCAGATTACCCATCTGAGAAAGGCTTACAGGAGATTAGGTCTTGATCTTGGATTAAGAAAGTAAAGGCAGGTACGTACTGTGCAAAGATTAGAAAAATAGAAAGGTCTATAGCAAAGGGGAAATTAGTGCTTCGAGCATAAAAACCTTAGCCTGCCAGTGATAAATTAGGGATACACATCCTTGATGAAGGGTAAAACAAAGTCTCAGAGGCATTTGGGGAAATGGGGGTGATAGCTCATTCAAACACCCTCTATTTCGCCGTAGGATACGTCAGGAATGCCCTGTTTGAGTTTTTTTGGTGCTACCTACCTGAAAAATGTTTTGGCCTCTCAGGAGTGCTCTTATCGCCCTACAACCGCAATCCTATTCCTGCCAAGCAATTACTCCTCCCTATCGGCATTCTCAGGTGATAGCAAAAAGCTAACAGACTCTCCACTTCTCACTTCAGAAATCAAAAGCGCCAAGGATAGCTTTAAAAACACTGTCTGTCATTTCAAATACAGTTTTTAGCTTCTCATTTTTGGTTTTTTCCAACAAAGAAAAATCTTTAAAAGGGTAAAAGGGAGCAAGCTTTGATGTTCCTGATGTAATTTTACAAAAATTGTACCGCCAAATTCCTTACTCTTTCAGGTTTTCTCAAATTCAAAAGTACCGCCTAGTGTAAATTCAACGGAATTGTTGGAATGACTGCTTTAAATTCGCACGCGCATTGTTTGTTGTTTTATTGTTTTTATTGTTTTTATTGTTTAGGGGATTTTCTCATATTTGCGATACTCCGCTGCCACACGGTGTTAGAGCCTGTGGATAACTTTTTTTACTGCAACAAATTTACGGTCATACTGCAACAAATTTACGGTCATACTGCAACAAATTTACGGTCATACTGCAACAAATTTACGGTCATGTCCCACAGCCAAAAAACGGCTGTCTCCACAAAACACAGAAGTCCAAAAAACAATGATACAATAGCACCTTATCTACTATTTACCTCCTTGACATCGTTTTGATTTTTACTGCAACAAATTTACGGTCATATTGCAACCATCTTGAAAATGGTTGCAATTATGCGTATAATCTTCTATACAGAAATGAGTTCTTCACCAAAACCTCAAAATTCATCAGTAAGTAAAGCCATTCTAAATGGAACTTGAGTCTGTAAATACCAACCAGTTAATCGTTACACAAGCCAACAGCCTTGTGTACGCTGCTTATGAGATGACACTACAGGAAAAGCGCTTATTGCTCTTGTTGTTCTCAATGGTAAGACAAGATCACACCAAATTTCACACCTATCGTATTCCTGTAAAACAAATAGGGGAACTACTAGAGATAGATAGAACCAACATTTACAGAGTCTTAGATAAAACCTGTACGAAGCTAATGTCTCGTGTGCTACATGTAGAAGCACCAAAAACGAAGTCGAAAAAAGAGCGATGGGTCAAGTTTCACTGGGTAGCACGAGCTGAGTATATTCCCAAAGAGGATTCAAAAACAGGTGAAGCGGAACTCGAACTCAAGATTCACGATGAACTACACCCTCTCTTACTCGAATTAAAAAAGCAATTTGCTAGTGTCCCCCTTGAGCATGTCGCCAACCTCCCCAGCTATCATTCCATTCGCATATTTGAAATCCTTTATCATAAGAGCCAAAGGCTTCAAAAATCGAAAATTAGGATTCCCTTAGACGATCTAAAAAAGTCTCTGGGAGTAGAGAATAGCTACCCTAACTTTTCCAACTTCAAAACCAAAATACTAGAACCAGCAAAAAAGAACCTAGTCAAGAAAACTCCTCTAAAATTCACCTACCTGACGGTAAAGAAGGGCAATAAAGTTATTGCCCTAGATTTTGTGGTGAAAGAAAACCTTCCCAAGGGCAATCAACCCCAATTACCATTGGATATGCCCCGCACCTTGCGTTTCCTGCAATTAGATACATCTGAAAGAGAAACCCCTTCACAGCATGAAAAGCTACTAAAGGAACTAGCAACAATGGATTATGCAGGGAATGGATTGGAACTCATAAAACAAATTGGTGAGCAAGAGGTACGATACGTACTGAAGCTAGCAAAAGAACAAGAACAGGCGGGGGAAAAATCAGGCAAAGAGATTAAAAATATGGGTGGCCTGATTAGCTACCTTGTTGAGAAAGAGGCATGGAAAGAGTTTGCTGCCGAGGAACGCAGTAAACAGGTTGCTCAACTACTGGAATCCATTGGCAAGGAATACATAAAAGCCTGTCAGGCGTATAAACAGGAGCAATGGCAACAGCTTGACAACTGGCAGCAAGAGCAAATCAAAGAGGATATAAAACAAAACGGCAGGAAGTTTTCTATCCAGTTCCTTGATGTACATGGTTGGGATGAAACAACTATGTTTTTTATTCAGGAACGGGATGCGTCCATGAAAAGACTAGGGATTTCATTTGATCTGCCCCCTCATCTTGATAACAAGGAAAGCTACATTCGCTCTCAACAAAAATATCAGGATGTTGAACCCGAAGTCATCGAGCGGGTAATTGCTGCCCTTGGAATGTAAATTCCAGAGGAAGTAATTGCTACATAAAGCAGCTTTTAGTACTATAACACTATAGTGTTATAGTACTACTCAACAAAATCCTTAAGCTCTTTTGGGAGTGGCAATCCCCTATTTTTAAAAAGCAAAACCAATGCTTCCAAGTAAAGTGTATTGGGGCGCTTATCTTCCTCAGTAGCGAGGCGTTTTACTGCTCGGGCTACCTCTTGGCTCGGCAAATAAACCCCCACTCTGGCGTGCTTTACTTTTACTGTACCTTTTGGCTTCTCCTTCTTTCGAGGCTTTACTATTTCATCAATCCCATCTCCATTAGAAACGGGAATTGTTTCTTCGTCCTCTTTTAGGGTTTCAGCTTTTGCAAAGACGCTATCTAATTTTCTTCGAGCCATTTTATTTCACCTCCAAATAGGGCTGAAGCCATTTCCAAACACCGCGAATTTCTAAAGCTGCTAACCCGTTAGGTTCAAATTCCAACACACCAAGCCCCTCAGCAAAAGAATCCTGATAAGCCATGAGATAGCCTATGCTTTTATCACAAACAGGAAAATCCAGAGCCTCTAGTGCTTGCCTAGACTCAATAGCCCGAGTGCCACGAGTAGAAGTTTGCGTCATGACAAACACGCCTGATTTATCTACAGACTTGACCATTTCTGCTGTGATCTGTTGGGCCTTAAGGTCTGGAACAGTAGGTCGGCAGGGTACAATGCAAAGATCAGACATACGAATAACAGCAGCGTTAATTTCAGCAGCACGGCCTGCCGTATCAATAAAAAGATAATCAAAATCGTGCTCAGATGCTACGTCTGGTGTTCTTTCAATATCTGAGGCATCTACTTGAATACACTCTATATTCTTATCTTCCCTCTCTTCCCACCATCCAAAAAGGGTTTCTTGGGGGTCTGCATCAGCAATCAACACACGCTTACCTGAAATCGCCTTGGCAGCCACAGCAAGATTGCAAAGTAAGGTACTCTTACCTGAACCACCTTTTTGAGATATAAGGGAAATAACCTTCATAATATACCTTATTATACCATAGTGTCATAACTCTATAGTGCTAAACCCCTATAATACTGTAGTGATAAAACACTATAGTATTATAGCACTATAACATTTTAATACTATAGTAAAATGACTCTATAACACTATAATACTTTAACACTAAAGATAAATAACACTATAACATCATAACACTATAATAGTTTCCATCAACAGGGAATTAAAACAAGGGGTAAAAGAGGGCAAACTTTGATGCTTTCTCTTGCTTTACCTCATGCCAATCTTTTCTTACTTTCCTGTATAAACTCGGACAGATCAGGAATCTTAGCGGGATAGATTCTTCCTTTTACATCAACCAAGCAAGGGTAGGAGACACTATCAAAGAATGCTCTTAGTTGTTCTCTTTCCGTTTTATTTTTCATGAGTGAAAGGGCTTGGTAAGCAGTTGAACCAAGGTAAAGCACAGTGAAGGCGCGTCTTAAGCCTCCTTCTCCTGCAATTTTCCAAGCATTGACTTCAAATTCCTGAGCAACGGCAAAGACCTTCATGCGGTATTTTCGGCCTCGCCTCAGAAGCTTTCGTAACCAGAGCAAACCTATATCTTTCGGGATTTCTTCTATATCCAGCATTTCCGCCAATTCTGCTGCGGTACTTGGGTATTCCTCTATCACCCTTACTATTTCACCACCACAGTCATGACCTTCACCATGTAGGACTGTTCGGTGTTGCAATGTTTCCAGATCATCTGCCATACCCTGCGCAATAGCCACATAATCCCCTTTTCGCCCAATGACATTCATATCTCCCCAATCTTTAGGAGCAGCATCACTATCATAGACCCCAACGTCTGCATCATTAAAATAGGAATGAATCAGATATTTGGTTAGCAGGGACTTTCCCGAACCACTCTCCCCAACAACGGCTGTATGGTTTTCTTTGCTGATGGTTTCCAATGGGTAAAATTCCAAACTCTCAGTAGGGGCAAGACCCTCTTTATAGGATTTTATTTTTGCGACTGAGGCATGGTTAAGCTGTCTCACAAGTGCTGCATTTTCCTTTGGACGCTGCAAGATAATCTCAATCACGTCAGAGGATACTTTTCCAGCCAGAGCAAGCATTTCATCTTTGTTTTGACCAAGCTTTTCAGCCATTAGGATGATTTTTTCTTCACTGGGAGGAGCAAATTTTCCACGTTCCATCTCGGAAAGGAAACTGGCACTCACATCCGTCATCTTCGCAAACCCTCGCAGGGAATATCCCTTCTTCAAACGAAGCTGCCGAACCAGAGTACCAAATGTTTTTTGCATGCGTTAAGTGTTACATTGACACTCGGCAAATGTCAAGCTGTACCTTGACATCTAATACGCAGTCTCAGTAAGCCTTTAACAAATTACGAGAGAGGTAATAGAACACCCCTATTCGTCATCATCTTCAAATAAAGTAAGCTGCTCTACCCCTTGCTCGATTTCTTCTATGGTAGGTAGGCTTCCTTTAAAGTTCTCTGGCAGGGACTCTGTGAGGCTGTAGCCTGATACACCCATTGGCTTATTAATGTCTTTCAGACTATATTCGACTGCTATACCGTTTTTATCACGACACAATACCAATCCGATGCTTGGGTTATCGTTCTCGTGCTTGAGCATATCGTCTACGGCTGACAAATAGAAATTCATCTTCCCTGCATATTCAGGCTTAAATTTCCCTGTTTTCAAATCAATAACCACATAGCAACGTAGCTTCAGATGATAAAAAAGCAAATCTATATAATAGTCATCTCCGCCAACATCTAATTGATATTGATTACCTACAAAGGCAAAGCCTACACCAAGCTCTAGCATGAAATCACGGATATTATCCAGTAATCCTCTTTCAACTTCCCTTTCATGTGCATCTTTGCTGATAGTCAGGAAATCAAAGTTGTAGGGGTCTTTGAGCAATTCACGAGCTAAATCGGATTGTGAAGAGGGTAGGGTATCAGCAAAATTCACATCGGCTTTACCCTGTCTTTCAAAAAGCCTTGTTTCGATGTGGTGTACCAGAATATTGCGGCTCCACCCGTATTCGATAGCTTGCTGGCAGTACCATGTGCGTTGCGCCTCATCTTTTACCTTGTCCAGAAGGACACAATTATGAAACCAAGGCAATTGTCCAGCAAGCTGCTGGACTTTTTCCTCTTCGGGGTAATTTTCTGCAAAACTCCGCATGTAAAGCAGATTTGTCCTTGAAAACCCCTTCATATCAGGGAATATTTTGCGTAAGTCCTTGGATAGCTGCTCAATAACCTTTGCACCCCAGCCAAGCTGTTCCTGCTTCTCTAGAATACTTTTGCCGATTTGCCAGTAAAGGGATACCAATTCATTATTAACAGTACGTATTGCCCTGATCTGCGAAGTCTGGACACGCTCTTTAATTTCAACAAGCCATTGCTGGTAGGCTTTATCTTGTTTTTCGGGAAGGCTCATAATTGATCTAGGGGGTTACTTTCAATTCTGGTTTGATGACTGTAACCTATCATAATCTCAATCATGTTGGGTGTTTTTGTGGGATTTTAAATCTGATTGATCTACTGACAAATAGACTCCCCTCTAATTTCTTGAGTAGGAAGCCTCTCTAGTATTGAGTTTTAGAGTAGGGCAGGGGCATGTCATTTAGGGTAAACCCTAGAATTACCGAACTTTTCTATAAAAGTCACCTTGGCTTTGTTGTAGGGTTTTTGCTCAATCTCTTGTAAGGATAAATTAACTCAGCATTATTTTCTCATTGGCAGCTTGCTTAACTTTGTCTTGAGAAGGAGCTTCCTCTACAGAGTTGATAAATGGTTTACTTGACCAACTACCAGTTACCATCTTATATTCAGTTGCTTTAAACAATAACCGCTTGCCTTTTTGCTGAAAAAATGAGGCTAGCTCCTCCCAGATATCGGATGGGAAAACCGCAGTTGTGATGTGATTTTTAAACTCAGGGTAATTATATTCTAAATTGGTAATTGTCATTTTCCCCTTACGGCTCAATACCTCAATTTGACCAACAATTAACACATCTCTAGAGGTAGTCTTCTTTGACCCCATTTCTCCTATTAATCGCTTTGCTCTATAGTGGGTATTAGGTGTAAATGTTACCATTTCATCTCTTTCAAAGAGTCTGCTTTTAGGTATTAATTGAACCTTTTCAATTTTATCTTCACCTGTAGGAGAAAGTTTTTGAACAGCCTTCATTACCTCTAATTGAATTTGAGGATGGCTTAAAAGTAGTTCATTTTCAAATTTCTCTCCATTGGCTAGTGCGTGACCATCAATTAGTAATTGTAATATTCGAATTTCGTCCGTAATTAGATTGTCTAAATCCAAACCATTTTCAAAAAGTGGGGGTTTATGGTGTCCTTTTAAGCCAAATATAAGGCTGCCTGCTCCAACAGTAACAGTAGGATAAGAAACTTTTGAAACACCTTCCGTTTTTTTATAAACGTTTTTTATTAAATCATAACTTTTTTGAAGAAGGAATGTTAAATTTCGCCATGTATCTAATGACGAATTATTCAAACCAATTTCCTGTCCTACAAAACGTACTTGCATATCTATAAGTAAGCCTTGCTTTGCCTCTTCAAAGGAAACAGAATGAACATTTGGTTCAGTATATAATTTAAGTCCTTCTCTTATGTATTTATTAACAACTCTACTAGAAGCAGGTTTTAGACAAACCTCTTTATTACCTTGATTATCTTCAAAAACTAAAGCAGGTACGTCAGTGATTACAAATACAACACCATTGGATGAGGTGTAGGTATAAGTTTCGTTTTGCTCAACAGGTACAGTCATAGTTATTTTTTCTCGTGGGCAGTTACTATTTGATAGTGACCTCTCCACCAACCCACCTTCACTAGGAAGGGTCTTCCGTCTTTTAGTTTTCCTTCAAAGCTTATACCCTCTGCCCTACCTTGTTCATTATAAGGGCGATCTTTAGTTTTAGCTTTTCCATAGTTTAGAATATGATAACAATCATCAATGTCAAAGTTGCGCTCAAAAGACTGGTCTTCTGCATGAGGACTTAAAAGTACTGCATCTGACTGCACTGCGTAACGGACTTTAGAAATTTCCCATTTCTCAATGGAATCAATTGAAAAATCGAAGGCTTCTTTTTGGCTTACTGGTAGATCTGAGTCTGCCACTTACCCTCTTTAAATATAAGGTCAAATAGTATGCTCACTTTTAGATTTTTTCTCTTCTGCCTTTTATTGTCACTTTCTTACCTGACCACAAAGTGACAGCCTTTTAACAAGCTAGATAAATAGATTCTGTACCGATCCTTAATTAAGATGCTCTATACTCTATATGCTTATGAAGTTGTTCACGTAAGACCATAATTATTTCCCTAACTTTACTTTTCCATTTATAGCAGGAATTTATTAGTAAGTCTATGTTAAAGCTAGGATTTTTACCATAGGCAATAAAGGTTGAGTTACTCTAAACTTTTGGCGTGTTTATTTTCTGTGAGAACTTTGGAAAGTAGTCACAAGAGAACCCTTTTGACTATCAGGAATAAATGCTTTTACCTCAGTGGGTTAGGCTTTATTAGTATAAAGGACAACCATTGTCTGTGTTTATCCTTATAAACTACAAATGGTGGTTTGTAATTTATTCGCTTTGAATGTAGGCTCTTAGAGATACATTTTTGCCTAATAAAAAAGGGAACCTTAAAGGATTCCCTTACTATACTTTGCCACCCTCATTTTAGAGAAGTGTTTATAATTTTGTGGTAGTTTTGTCTTTGGATGATAATGTCAACTTGGAAAGCCTTAGTGGATACATATATAATTGATTTGAAGATGTATAACGAAGGATACTTGAAGGTAAATAGATAACATAATCAAAATTATATTAACAGCCTCTCTTTTTCTGAGTCCGTTCCAGAAGAATAATAGAAACTTTTTACCTAAACACCGAATTTTTCCCATATTAATGATCCAATCTCAAGATTTGTTACCTTGCGAACAAAAACTTTGCGCATCTCTGCGCGTAACAAGGCTTCTGGTCCACTTCTAGGTTCACTGGAATGATCAGAAGAGGATGGGAGCTTCTCCCTTGAATGCTGTCTCTTCAGCTATAGGGGGTTCTTTTCAAGGTATCACCTGCCTTGTAATTCAAACCTTAAAACTTAAAGAAAACAAAGTGTTGCTCATCTATGCAATAAATTGCATAAGCCTGCAACTTGTATTGAAAGTGGTTTGGTAGAGTAAAGTTATGAAAGGCCCAGAAAAAAGGAAGCAGCTTACAGGATTTTTAAAGAGAGAATTGACTGAAAAAGGTCTGTTTCAAAAAGACTTATCTATATGTTTGGGTGCTTTTGATCCTGAAAAGGGTGTTAGTGAGTCCAAAGTAAGTAGAAAAATTTCGGGAGAGACTCCTTTCACAGAATCAGAAATAAAAGAATGGAGTAAATGCTTGGATTTAACTGAGGAAAAGTACAAAGAGTTTAGAAGCTTGGCTGGTTACCATGTAGAAGGATCTAACAAAAAATCTCAACAAATTTGCATAGGGAAAAATAAAGCGAAAAAAATCCCTTTTAATGAAAATCTTGATTTCACAGGGCGTGTAGAGCTTTTAGAGGCCCTTGTTGCTAATCTTAATGGAGGCAAAAATGCAGTTATTACCCAAGCTATTTATGGTCTGGGAGGGGTAGGTAAAACTCAAATTGCTCTAAGATACACTTACGAATATCAAAAACAATACAAGGTGATATGGTGGTTACGTGCTGAAGAAGAAGCGACCCTTATGAGTGATTATGGGGGGCTTGCTTTAGTACTAGGACTAACCTCTTCTCATGATATTAAAGAACAAATAGCCTTAACGGAAAACTGGCTTAACACCCACGAAAACTGGCTATTGGTTTTTGACAATGCCCCCAATCCAAAAGCTATTCATGATTACGTTCCCAGTGGGAAAACAGGACACACTATCATCACCTCTCGGTATCCGCATTGGAGAGGAATTGCACTCTTGCAAGTAAAGATATGGACTCAGGAAGAATCACTGGAGTTTTTAGACAAATCACTCAACCTCTCTCTTGAACAAAGAGGGAAGGCAGGTGAACTTGCAAGGGATTTGGGGGGGCTGCCTCTTGCTTTGGCACAAGCGGTTGCTTACATCATTGAGAACTGTACAAATATTGAAACATATTTAGAACTATTCAGAACTAAGCGCAGACAACTCTGGGAAAATGAAGAGGCTCCCCTTCATTACATCGAAAAACAGGCGGGTAAGGATAAGGGAGAGGATAAGGAAAAATACACTGTAGCGACCACATGGCTTACAGCTATGGAAAAGATAGAAGGGATAGAAGGGGCAAAGGAGTTATTGACTCTATGCGCTTTTCTGAAACCTTACAAGATACCCTTCGATATAATACAAGAATACTCTGCTTATCTACCTATAACCCTTGCTGAAACATTGACAAACCCAATAAAGAGGAATCGAGCTGTAAAAGCACTCCGCAGTTATTCTCTTATTGACAAAATCAACAACGATATTTCCATTCACCGCTTGGTACAAACAGTGATCCGTGACTTACTAGCATCAGAGCAACAACAAAAGTGGATAAGTGCCACTGTTGAACTTATTTATGAAGCCTTACCTAATGATTTACAAAATTGGAAAGAACAAGAACTAGTTGGGAGGCTTAGCCCACATGCCGAGCATATAGTTACTCACGCAATTGAAGATGAAACCCTAGCTAACCTACTTAACAAATTAGCACACTACTCTGAAAGGAAAGCTCTTTACTCACAGGGTCAAAAATACTTAGAGAAATCATTGTTCATAAGAGAAAAAATATTAGAAGCTGATCATCCCCATGTAGTTGAAAGTTTATACAATCTTGCTGAAGTACTTAGATTACAAAGAAAATATGAAAAAGCAGAACCCTTGTTACGCAAGGTTCTGAAGCTCAAAAAGAGAGCGCTAGGGACTGAGCACACAGATGTGGCAGCTACGCTCAATAGTCTTGGTTTACTCCTTCAGGAGCAAAAGAAATATGAGGAAACAAGGCTTTTGTATGATAGGGCTCTAGAAATAAGGGAAAAGACACTGGATGCTGACCATCCTAGTATATCTGAAAGTTTTAATAATCTTGGTGGATTGCTTTTTGTTCAAGGAAAATATGAAGAGGCTGAACCTTTATTTCGTAGGGCTTTGGAGATAAGAGAAAAAGCACTGGATACTGAACATCTTGACTTAGTAATGAGCCTCAATAATCTTGCTGGGGTAATTCGTAAATTAGGGAAATATGAAGAGGCAGAAGTTTTATGTTCCAAGGGTATTGAGATAGGTGAAAAAGTGTTAAGAGCTGAACATCCTGAAATAGCTCATGGTCTATATATTATGGCTTCACTGCTTGGAGATCAAGGGAAATATGAAGAGGCTGAACCTTTATTTCGTAGGGGTGTTGAGATAGGTGAAAAATTAGATATTGAACACCCTTCTGTAATTGCTAATCTTGAGGGCTTGGCTTCATTGCTTAAGACCCAAGGGAAATATGAAGAAGCTGAGCCTTTATTTCGCCAAGTCTTTAGGATAGGTGAAAAGGTCTTAGGAGCTGAGGATCCTGATGTAGCAAATAGTCTCAATGACCTTGCTGAAGTGCTTAAAGAACAAGGTAAATATAAAGAAGCGGAATCTTTATACTGCAGATATTTGGGGATATGGGAAAAGGCACTAGGAACTGACCACCCTGCTGTAGTCAACAACTTAAATGGTCTTGCTGTAGTATTTTACTATCAAGAAAAGTATGAAGAAGCTGAACCTTTATTTCGTAGGGCTGTGAAGATATGGGAAAAGGCAGTAGAGGCTAACCACGATAATTTAGTTGCTGTCCTCCATAACCTTGCTACATTGCTTAAAGACCAAGGGAAGTATGAAGAGGCTGAACCTTTATGTCGTAAAATTTTAAAGATAGAGGAGAAGATACTAGGGGTAGAGCATCTTGATTTTGCTATTAGTCTAGATAATCTTGCTTTTCTTCTTATTCTTAGAGGCCAAGGGAAATATGAAGAAGTTGAGTCCTTATACCGTAGGGCCTTGGATATAAGAGAAAAGGCATTAGGAAAAGATCATCCCAATGTAGCTTCTGACCTCGACAATCTTGCTTTATTGCTTCAGGCTCAAGGGAAGTATGCAAAGGCGGAGGCTTTACATCGTAGGGTTTTGGAAATACGGGAAAAGGTATTAGGAGCAGAACATCCTACAGTATCAACAACCCTAAATAACCTAGCTGAACTGCTTAGAATCCAAGAAAAATATGAAGAAGCTGAGTTCTTATACCGTAGGGTCTTGGACATAAGAGAAAAGATATTAGAATCTGATCACCCTGATGTATCTCAAAGCCTTAATAATCTTGCTGCACTGCTTTATAACCAAGGGAAATATGAAGAAGCTGAATCCTTATTTCGTAGGTGGTCCGAAGTAGGAAAAAAAACATTAGATGCTCCTTCTCTAGCTATTGGTATCTCTAATTTTGCTATGCTGCTTAAGGCTAAAGGGAAATATAAAGAAGCAGAGCATTTATTTCGAGAGGCATTAGAGTTAAGGGAAAAGGCATTAGGAGCTGACCACTCTGGGTAAAACTACATAAAAGTAGTAAAAGTGTCACAGGCTTTTGGGTAAATGCTTGAATAGTAAAGGATTTATACTGATTTTTCACCCCCAAAATTTACAGTAAATTTTAGAGCTAATATCTGGTGTTTAAGAAAACCTCGATTTCAATTTTATTGAACAATAATTGTCTAGTTTAGTCAGGCGTTTTTATAGATAATAATCATCTAAGATGACGCCCATTTAAACTTTACAGAATAGATAACCATAAACGCACTAGGAACGTTTTGTGTTTACAGCGACTCAAAATAGCCCATCTTGTTACATCATCAAAGATGATGATTAATTCTATCTAAATAACAAAGGAAGCCATTTGTAGGTGAATTTGAAGGAAATCCTTGCATAAAAATTCCTATGACACTTTTTTGACTTTTATGTAGTTTTACCCCACTCTGATGTAGCTACCACTCTTGGTAATCTGGCTTCATTACTTAAAACCCAAAAGAAGTATGAAGAAGCTGAGTTCTTATACCGTAGAGCCTTGGACATAAGAGAAAAGGTATTAGAAGCTGATCATCCTGATTTAGCAGTAAGCTTAAATGATCTTGCTTTCCTATTTTATACCCAAGAAAAGAAGCATGAAGAAGCTGAGTTCTTATACCGTAGAGCCTTGGACATAAGAGAAAAGATATTAGAATCTGATCACCCTGATGTATCTCAAAGCCTTAATAACCTTGCTGCATTACTTTGTAACCAAGGGAAATATGAAGAAGCTGAGTTCTTATACCGTAGGGCCTTGGATATAAGAGAAAAGATATTAGAATCTGATCATCCTGATTTAGCAGTAAGCTTAAATAATCTTGCTTTACTGCTTCAAAACCAAGGGAAATATGAAGAAGCTGAGCCTTTGTACCGTAGGGCTATAAAGATATGGGAAAAGGCAATAGGAACCAATCACCCTAACGTGGCTGTGGCTACTGGTCTTAATAATCTTGCTGCATTACTTAAAGACCAAGAGAAATGTGAAGAAGCTGAGTCTTTATACCGCAGGGTTTTGACAATAAACGAAGAGACATTAGGGATTGAAGATCCTGATTTAGCAGTAAGCTTAAATAATCTTGCTTTACTGCTTCAAAACCAAGGGAAACATGAAGAGGTTGAATCTTTATATCGCAGAAAAGTGGATATATTGGAGGAAAAGTTAGGTAAGGAGCATCCACATACTATCAAGGTGCGCAATAATTTAGAAATACTATTACAGGAACACTCTAGTTAAATCCTAAAGCCCAACTCTCCTCTGTTTTTAAACTCAATACTAGTAAGGTTTTCTGATGCGCAAATCAGAAGAGAATCTATTTGTCACTGTCTACAAACTTATAAGTTTGTAGACAGTTAAATTAGTTTGATATAGAGTGTCTCTTATATCGTTTTTTGCTATTTAGTAGACAATGCTGCCTACTAATCGATTTTATAGACAGCTTGAGGCACTTAATTTCCTTTGCCTCAACTGTCACTTTGCGAGATAAATGGAGGTATTTGCCCGAAAAGGTACGGTTTCAAATTCACAAATAAATTCAAAACCGTTCGTTTTTTTGAGCTAAATATACACACTGAAAACGCTTGATATTTTGATATAAATATATCAACTAAAAAACAGGAAAAGGGGTTTTTAGTAAAACACATAGTTTTTTGAGTGAACAAAAATTTCCAAGAGTATATTTACCATTCCAGACAACATTTAAGCTCGAAACCGTAGGTTTTGGATCAAAGGCTCCCGCTGGTCCTATCTACGAAAACGATAATAAATGCCAGGTGAGTCAGAGTCAGAAGGTGGAATTATTTTTTCTAAGAAACGATCACTTACATCTAGACCTTTTACTATTAAGTAGTAAATATCAGAAAGCACTGAGTTGTTGTTTCCAAAATAAGAATGCCCTAAAAAGTCATTTTTAACGTTAGTAGCATCTATAAAATCTATGTATTCATCATAAACGATTTGGCCGCCACCTAACCTTTCATCTCCATGAATATATCTTGACAGCAAAAGTGCATTATCTTTTGAAGAAGAATAAATAGTAATTTGTGATTGAGGGGTGACTAATCTTGGCATTATTTGTTCAACAAATACATCGGCATCTATATCTGGTGATGCAAGAATAATTTCTTTAATCTTATTTCTTTCGTCGGTTTGATCTAAAGACGAAATTGCCCTAGAGATGCCTCGTGTTCCCATGCTGTGACCAATAATATGAATAGTGTCTAAGTTCATTCCTTTAGCAAGTTTTTGAAGAAACTCAGCTATATGTGGCGTGCTCCACTCAATATTAGCCTCATCTTTTGAGTAATCAATAAGGGAGCCTTTTGAAGGCCAACTAAAAAACAGGGCTGGTCCGGGAAAACCTAGATCATATTTTAATTGAGCTGTTCTACGGGCTGCTTCTTCAAATCTCACATTATAACCATGTACAAAAACTAAGGCTTCCTTGTTGTTTTGGGCGGCCTGATTTTGTACATCATTAAAAAAGTTTTCTTCTTCAAGTTGTTCTACTTTGAGTAGTACAAGGTGTTTTTCTGGGTTTTCCCTGAATTGGAATCGTAATACTGAGGGCCTTTCTATTTTCCCCATCCTGTGATCTCTAGGAATACTTACTTCAGAAAAGCCTAAACTTAATTGCCCTCTTTTTGAACCATAAGTTAAGCAGCCTTTTGGGTCTACACCTGTTGATTCTCGATCAGTTCCAAAATAAACTTTTACAACAGCGCAATTTAGAGTTGGTTGACTAATTGGAATCACTTGCCAAGAAGGTTGAAAAAAACCAACAGTGCTTTTTGGGCTTGAAAGTAACTCATTAAAAGTGCAATTACCTAGAATCTTTGGAATATCCTTCCCGGCCAAACTAGCCACGTGAATTTGATTAAATCCTAAATCAAAAGCAGTCTTTGCATCACTACCATAACCCAACCCCCTATAAAACGCCTTTACAAAGGGTATAGCTGACTCATCTGCGATTGTCTTAGGTATACCAACCACACAGGGTATGCGTTTGTTGATGGCGTGTGCTTGCATTTCTGTGTAGCAGGCGTTTAGAACTACACACTTAATATCCCCTAGGCTAAACAGACTTGCTATAGCACTATCGTCAAGGGGTTTAGGGGTTGATGCTCCTCTATCTTTTCTTTCTCTAGTACCTTCTTCATTTTCAGCTTCATCATTTCTAATCCCATCAGTGTGTCCTGAGTCAGTTACAAAGTAGAGTTCTCCTCTACTGCTGCCATGGCCACTAAAGTGAACTATGTCTGGTCTGTAGCGTAGTAGGTGTTGTCCTATGCATATGCTACTCCAAATCGGCCACCCGCGCTAAAGTTACTCGGCCACCCGCGCTAAAGTTACTCGGCCACCTGCGCTAAAGTTACTCGGCCACCTGCGCTAAAGTTACTCGGCCACCCACGCTAAAGCTACTCGGCCACCTGCGCTAAAGTTACTCGGCCACCAAAACAAAGTAAAAAACAACCTGAGCAAAGCGATACAAGAATCTACGATGATGTGTTTAACCCAAGGAGGTTAAGCATGTCAAGAAGGCGAGTTTCCATGCGGAAAATTCGAGAAGTATTGCGTTTAAAGAGCTTAGGCTTAAGTGAGCGTGACATAGCTAAAAGTTGTCAGATCAGTAGAAGTACCATTAATAGCTATATAGGAAGGGCAAAGGTAGCAGGACTTTCATGGCCTTTGTCAAAAGATATAGATGATGAGCAATTGGATAAAATGCTATATCCACCTTCTAGTGATGAAGAGAATAAAGAAGGTATGCCTAATTGGGTGAAAGTTCATCAGGAACTTAAACGGAAAGGTGTAACTCTAAATCTACTGTGGCAAGAATACAAACTTGGGAATCCTAATGGTTATAGTTACAGCAGCTATACCTTGAAATATAGACAGTGGTGCAATAAAAAGAACGTAAGTATGCGTCAACACCACAAAGCTGGAGAAAAGCTGTTTGTAGATTATGCAGGGATGACTATGGGGATAACCGATCCAGCAACAGGAGAAATTAAACCAGCACAGATATTTGTAGCAACCTTGGGAGCAAGTAACTATACCTATGCAGAAGCAACTTGGAGTCAAAAGGTAAAAGATTGGCTGGCATCACATGTTAGAGCACTAGAATTCTTCGGAGGAGTACCAGAGGTAATAGTTCCAGATAATCTAAAATCAGGAGTAAAGAGTGCAAATTACTATGAGCCAGAACTAAATGTTTCCTACGCTGACTTTGCTGAACATTATGGTGTAGCTATCATACCAACAAGAGTGAGGAAGCCTAAAGATAAGGCAAAAGTTGAAGTGGGAGTACAAATAGTGGAGCAAAGCATTCTAGCTCCCTTACGCAATAGAATCTTCTTCAATCTGTATGAAGCGAATAAGGCAATCAAGGATTTGTTGGAAAAATTGAATAATAAACCTTTTCAAAAGTTAGCAGGTAGTAGGAAAAGTGTTTTTGAGGAAATAGAGAAAGATGCTTTGCATCCCTTACCAATAGAACCTTATGTATTAGCAGAGTGGAAGAAGGCAAAAGTAAACGTTGATTACCACATAGAAGTGGAAAGGCATTATTATAGTGTTCCTCACAATTATGTAAGACAGAAAGTAGATATTCGCATTACTGACAATACAGTAGAAGTTTTCTTCAAGTCTAAACGTATTGCCTCACACCAACTTGTACCTCAAACACCAAGATACAAAGGTAAGCACACAACCATAAAAGAACACATGCCCAAGTCTCATCAGAAGCAAAATGAGTGGTCACCTGAAAGACTTATTAGCTGGGCACAAAAAACTGGTGAGCATACAGCCAAAGTTGTCGAACATATTTTAAGCAGTAGAGCACATGTTGAGCAAGGATTCCGTTCCTGTTTTGGTATTATGCGATTAGGTAAAGCTTATAGTGACCAACGTTTAGAAGCCGCATGTAGGCGGGCTTGTTTTCTAAGGTCTTATAGCTACAAATCTATCAAATCAATACTGAAAGAAAATCTTGATAAAGAACCTTTACCTGATGATAAAAAAGATAAAGTAGTAGAAATCTTGCCACACCATCAAAATGTTCGAGGGGCAGGTTACTACCAACAAGACAATCCTCAAAAGTTTGAAGAGGCTAAGTCATGTTAATTAATCCCACTCTAGATAAACTCCGTAGTATGAAACTTGATGGTATGGTTTTAGCTTTACAAGAACAGCTAGAACTCAAGAATGCTAAAGAATTGAATTTTGAACAACGTTTAGCTTTATTGGTTGATAGAGAAATGCTCAATCGAGATAATAAGCGATTTGATCGGCATCTTAAGAACGCTAAGCTCAGGCAAGAAGCTACTCTTGAAAACATTGATTACAAGCATCCAAGGAATTTGGATGCTTCACTTATGCGTGATCTAGCTACTTGTGAATGGATAAAAGAACATAATAATTTGATTATTACTGGCCCTACTGGAGTCGGAAAAACTTATATTGCTTCTGCACTAGCTCATCAAGCTTGTAGAAATAATCTTACTGCTCACTATGCTCAGTCATCTCGTTTGTTGCAGGAATTACTCATCACTAAAGGTGATGGTCGTTACCTTAAAACTCTTGCTAAGCTTGTCAAAGTTAATTTGCTTATTCTTGATGATTGGGGATTAGATACTCCTAATGCTGAGCAAAGACGTATTCTTCTTGAGTTGCTTGATGATCGTTATGAAAGAGGTTCTACTCTTATTGCTAGTCAGTTACCTGTTGATCTTTGGTATGACAACCTTGCTGATCCTACTCTAGCTGACGCTATTTTAGATCGTGTCATTCACAATTCTTATCGTGTTGAGCTAAATGGTGAAAGCCTTCGGAAAACTAAAAATAACTTGACTTCCAAGCCACATTCTGAGTCATAATTATTCTACTTGCGTCGCTTCGCTCCGACGTGTTTGTTTTTGCTTTTTTTGGCTACTTTCCATTAGCAGGCGTGCTCGTTTTTAATTATTTTGAGTGGCCGAATTCATTAGCATACGCATCCTATATCATCAACACGTACTGCCCACTTTGGAAAGAGTTCAATGTAGTCTCTAAAATCAGTTTTTCTCAGTGCTTCATCAATGCCATGTGCTTCTTCATATAGTTGTAGACGGGTAGTGTCTTGGGGATTAGCTGCAAGGATTAGTATCTTTATCTTTTTTGTGTTTCCTTCGGGCATAACATCCCTTTCTTTGTACGATACTCAAAAGCATCTGCAAACTTCTGGTTCATGGTTTATTTTAACAGCCTTGGGTTGTTGTCACTTTAACATAAATGTCCCCATTCTCTGTCCTGTCTAGTTAGCTATTATAGAAACTTAAGCCTAACGGCACGAGCAAAAAGGTTCATCATTACTGTGTGTTAGTAAACTAGAAGTTGTCAAGTTGAGGTATACCCTAGCTTGATGTCAGATGCTCCCTGTCATTCATGTCAGATTAGGGTTTGATTTAGTATTTCTTGACACTTTTGTCAAATAGTCATAGACTCTTTCCTGACATTTCTTAAGAAAGGAGATAGCTGTGGCTGGACAACGTGTGGGTTATATTCGAGTCAGTGCTGTTGA
>CBDCWW010000010.1:0-127099 GCA_965223585.1 Trueperaceae bacterium | reverse complement strand
GGTAATGGTGGCAAATGCACGCATGACTGACTTCGGTTTTAATCCTCCAAACTGGGCAGGTATTTTTGAGGTAGAAGATGATTTTCAAATTGAAGTAGAGTTTGTTATGGATAAGCGTGACGCTTGGGATGAAAGCATTGCCAGTGATGAAAATATAATAGAAAAGCTAGGCATACCTCAAGAGTTATTAGTAGCAGCACCAGAAGAAGCAGAAGAAGGTTTGGGCGTACGCCTCTTTAATATAGTCCCTGAAAGCTCAAAGGCTTCTTACTTTACCCAAGAAGAGTTTCTTCCGGGTGCGCTCGAGCAACTAGGGGTAACAGTAGGTCGCCATGAAAGGTCTGGTAGCACCACCAACATTAGTGGACAAATGATTTTTAAACCCTGATGATTTGTCTGAACCACTTGGCCCCAATCGCTTTATAGTACAAATAGAGTCACTTACTTCTGATGAAGAGGAAAGAGATGAGGAGTTGCGCAAGGAGTGGCTCGAGTCCTCTAAATATCCCTTTGCCACCTTAACAGCTACCTCCATTGAAAATGTCCCAGAGAGCTACGAATTAGGCGAGGAAATCAATTTTACCATGCAAGGCGATCTTGCTATTCGTGAAGTAACTCAGCCTACAACTTTTGATGTTACTGCTACCATAGGCAGTGATAGCATTACAGGAGTAATGGCAGCAGATTTACGCATGACCGACTTTGGTTTTAATCCACCAAGCTGGGCTGGTGTATTTACTGTTGATGATGATTTTAAAGTAGAGATAGAGTTTGAGATGGTGGAACAAGAACTCGCGCCACCTCCTTTACCTAGTGAATAAATTATTTCTGCTTTGGGTAGTAATTGGGGGCTGAAGTCCAATGGAACGAAAATGTATGCTAAGGACAGTTTAGAGATACTAAACTGTCCTTACTGTTGGACTTCAAACCCCTAGATGTTTAACTGGCAAACTTAAGGAGGAAGCTGTGTACATTTTTTCTACATTTTTTTCAGTCTTGGTAATAATTATCAACTTGCTATCTTTAGTTACAGCTCATGATGTCACTTCTGCAATGTGTGAAGAAGGATTTGTTTTAGTAGTTAAAGAAAATACCTCTGAAGCCTCTTGTGTGAAGCCTGAAACTGCTGATGCTATTGTTAAACGTGGCTGGGGGTACTATAGCTGAGGAGACTTCACCCACAGTATCAAGTAGTAATATTTTGGAGAATTTTCCTGAGACACCTATTTATGTCCCTAGTGAACAAGGTGACCAAATTTCTATAGGTGCTGGTGTTGATTCTATAGTGAAAATTACTTCTACAGAAACAGATGGGGTGTTTGAATTATTTGAAATAATTGCTCAATCCGGTTCTGGACCGCCTCGCCATATTCATAACGATCAAATTGAAATCTTTCGTATTCTCGAGGGTGAATTTGAGTTTTTGGCAGGGGATTCCTTAATAAAAGCTAGTGTAGATGATATAGTTATTGTTCCACCCAATACTATACACGCCTTCAGTAACCTTGGAGATACCCCCGGACGTTTATCATTTATTGTTCTTCCAGCATATAACTTAGGAGAATTTTTCTATATATTAGATGAATACCTACAAGCTGATGACTGGCCTAGCCCGGAAACTATGCAAGAATTGTCTGATAAGTATAATATGCAGGTGGTGGGCCCACCACTAAACAAGGAGTAATAGTTTACTTTTTACCTCGGGTGCTAGATAAACATTAATGGATGTAAGAAGTTTAGCATCAATCTTAGCAGCAAAAAGCTTTATATCCCTTCTAAGATGCTTTGTAAGAATCCCCAGATTTAGTGGGGTTTAATTTATAGTATATTAGAAAAAGCCCTACACAACATGTCAGAGCATTGCTAATTATTGAGGAAAAAAGAGGTCGCTTAGAAGCTTAGAGTAGGATTACTCTAAGTAGTAAATGCTTCTAAGCATACTGCTCTTTTAAAAGAAGAAACTCATGTATAAATCGGATGATTTAACTAAGATCTTAATGAGGTACAGATGGGAAAGTTATACACGCTAACTCAACGTCTTGAGGACAGCCGCAGTAAGAAAGTTGTTTTCCTTTCACATTGCATTCTCAATGAGAACACTCGATACTTGGGAGGAGCATGTACAGGTGGTTGTGTGCGAGAAATTATTGAGCAATGTTTAGCTAAAGAAGTAGGGATGGTACAAATGCCTTGCCCAGAGCAACATGCTTGGGGAGGTGTTATGAAAAGACTATTATTGGTGACCTATGGGACAAAGGGAACGCTAATGTATCAGCTTTATCGCATCCTTCTTCCATTGATGCTCATATACACTAAGTTCATTTATCAGCGATTAGCAAAGCAGACTGCAAAGCAGATAAGGGACTATATTGCCTCAGGTTATTCTGTAATTGGAGTTGTAGGAATTGACGGTTCTCCTTCTTGTGGTGTTGTGAAGACGTTAGAGGTGTGTAAATCATTTGACCTGATCGCCAACGTTAATGTCGAGTTGATTACCGTCGAGTGTATGAATACAATTACTCGACAGTGCCTAAAAGATGGTCAGGGACTTTTTATCACCACCCTTCAAAAGGAGCTTGAGAAAAGGCAGATAGAGGTTCCTTTCCTAGGACATGACCTAATTGCTGAATTGGATGGCAAGATGTCTAATGTAGAAATCGGGGTATGAAGTTACAAATTATGAAGGATAAAAAAATAAAAAAAGAATTTTTTAAAATAAAATCAGAACACTGGTCATATCTTTGGCTGGTCGTTGGATTTATATTTCTTATTTTCTCAAATGGAATACATAAAGTTATTCCACTTGCAACATGGCTTGCTCCAGTCTTTTTAATACGCTTTCTACGCACCCAAACTAAACTTAAAGGACTGCTACTTTTTGTACCTGTATATTTTGCAGCATGGATAATTGTGCTCTATGGCATATTACCAGACCTAGGGCTTATAGGTAATGGCTTTGGTTTGTTTTACGGGATTGTTTTTTTTCTACCTTTTCTTGCTGACAGGCTTATGACTCCTAGAATTAAAGATTTTCTTTCCACGTTAGTCTTTCCATTAACATGGGTAACAATAGAATTTATTAGCTTCTGCTAAACCACTACCTATGGTAGTGGTGCAATTAGGGGTTTTACCAGTCGAGTAGTAAAGTTGGGTAAAAATGTACCTCCCTAGAAGGTGAAATTCTGGAGGTACACATGAATAATAATAAAAGATTTAAGAAGTTGTCACATTCTATATACGAATGTAAGTATCACGTGGTGTTTTGTCCAAAGTATAGATATAAGATATTGAAAGGAGAGATAGGAGATTACGTAAGTAATGCTGTTTATCAGTTGCTAGGATACAAGGACGGAGTAGAAGTAATGGAATTAAATGTACAGGAGGATCATGTTCATCTGGTGATGTCTGTAGCGCCAAAGTATAGCTTGTCAGACATAATGGGATACTTGAAAGGGAAGTTAGCGTTAAGAATGTTTGAGAGATACGAACAGTTAGGGAAGCGGTATTGGGGAAGGCATTTGTGGAGTAGAGGGTATTGCATAAGTACAGTAGGATTGGATGAAGAAAAGATAAGGAAGTATGTGAAATGGCAAGAGAAAAAGGAGAAAGAGAAGGAACAGGAAGAGGAATAAATGTAGGTTAGGGAAAGGAGGGTTAAGGTAGATGTAACATGCCACCTTCTAGGGGCAATAAAATAAGCCACCACCTCAGGTGGTGGTATCTTGACTCTTTCTTCATGGGATTTTACAGGTAGCTGGTTTTCACTTGCCTATACCCAACATGATAATCTTCCTTTGATACAGCTTGTATCCATTACTGGGATGTGGGGTATAAGTTTTTTGATTACATGGTTTGCAGCAGTTGTCAATTGGGTTTGGGAACAAGAATTCTCATTGCCAAAAATTCGGAAAGGCATTTCTCTCTATATTGGTATTTTTATTACCATATTACTGTTCGGTGGCGTGTATCTGACTTTCTTGCCTGCAGATTTAGATACAGTTCGTGTTGCTACTATTACTAGATCATTTGATATGGACGTTGAGGCTAAAAAATGTAAAGGTGATACTCCTTGTCTTCAAGAATTGTTCAATAGGTCTCTTGATGAATTTCTTCAAAATAGCAAACAGGCAGTAAACGTAGGTGCAAAAATAATTGTTTGGCAAGAAAATGGTCTAGCTGTATATCAAGAAGATGAAGCAGAATTTATAGAACAAGGTCGTGAATTTGCAGTGCAGGAAAATGTCTATTTGTTAATGGCTATGTATATGCTTTCAGAAGATAGGTCTGTTGATGAAAATAAGGCAGTTTTAATTGATCCCTCAGGTAATATATCAGAGTATTTAAAAAATCATTTAACGCCCGGTGATAGTCATATTTTAGGCGATGGTAAGGTTCTTATTCAGGATTCGGGTTATGGAAAGCTTGCTTCCATAATTTGTCAAGATACTCATTCTCCAGATTTCGTTCGTCAAGCAGGCAAAGCTAATGTTGATATAATCTTAATTCCAAATCATAATTGGGAGACAATTACCCCTTTAGCTGCAAGAATGGCTAGTTTCAGAGCAATAGAGAATGGTTTTTCTATGATTCGTGCCGATTATCATGGGTTATCTACGGCAGTCGATTATCATGGCAACACTTTGTCGCAAATGAATGATTTTACTACCGAAGACAGGATTATGATTGCTGATACTCCTAAGCAGGGTATAAAGACTGTTTATTCTCGAGCTGGCAATTTTTTTGCATGGCTTTGTGTGCTAGGACTATTGGGACTGATTATGAAAATAAGCATCATTCCCCAAAAACAAAATGACAGATAATTATTACTTTGGATACGGATCAAATCTTCATCCTAAATATATGGAATATCGTTTAACTAACCCTGAATTTGTAGGTGTAGGCAAACTTTATGATCATAAATTAACATTTAACAAGCTAGGTAAAGATAATTCAGGCAAAGCTAATATAATAAAATGTGAGGATTATACAGTTTGGGGTAGTGTATATTTAGTTAGCTCAAAGGAACTATCTAGACTTGATGCTCAAGAAAAGGGTTACAAAAGAGTCGTGGTACAAGTCCTTCTTAATTCTAGTATAGTAAGTGTGTATGCTTACCAAGCCTTAAAAGCTTATACTAGAGATACAAAACCTTTTGGATGGTATAAAGAATTAGTATTATCAGGGGCTCAAAAGATTGGGCTGAATAAGAATTAATTAAGAAACATTCAAAGCGTAGAATCTCAAGAAGATCTGCTTCATGAAAGAAATTTAAAGTATATAGATATTATTAGGGATATCAAAGGATTTAATTAGTTCAATTACTTTCCAATTAATAGGTTTTTCCCTAGGGGTTCTAACAGGGGTTTCACCAGATTCATAACCAAAGGGAATACCATTTTGGATGGCTCTGAAGATATTAAGCCACTTATTCCTAAAAGTTACCTTAGCTGGTGACGGTATGTAGGAAAAAGTCCTACATGGAGTGTCAGAATATTACTGACTAACTAGGAAAAAGTAATTGCCTAGAATTAGGGTGCTAGGCAGCAAGTTTTTTAAGTATTGTTACTTTCTCAGAAGGAGTAAACCCCTGAATAAGTTAAGTGATAGAACTAAATCTTAAGCTCCCTACTTATCTAATACTTTGTTTGGTTAGGAAGTGGGAAGTGCTTTTTGTTTGCGAGAAGTAGAAGTATATTCACCTGTTTAGGTATCTAATATCAGCTTTTTAGTGTCAACCAGCCTGCAAGGTTGGAAAAAGTGCCTTTCAAATATAGAAATGGAGAATAGGAATGTTCAAGTTTAACATTAAGTTTTTTCTGTATATGTTTACTATTGTAGTTTTAGGCATAGTAGGTGTAGGCAGTGTGGAAGCCCAAGAAGACGACACTACGTCTTTACTTAGTTGTGTTTCTTGGAGTGCTAATAGGATAGATTGCTTTGGTCTAGGACAAGATAAAGCTATGTGGCACAAGTGGTGGAATGGTTCCAGTTGGGGAGGTTGGGAAAGTTTAGGAGGTGTTTTAACATCGCCACCAGAGTGTACATCTTGGAGTGCAAATAGAATAGACTGTTTTGCAAGGGGTACAGACAATGCTATGTGGCATAAGTGGTGGAATGGCTCTAGTTGGGGAGGTTGGGAAAGCTTAGGAGGTGTTTTAACATCGCCACCAGAATGTACATCTTGGAGTGCAAATAGAATAGACTGTTTTGTAAGGGGTACAGACAATGCTATGTGGCATAAGTGGTGGAATGGTTCTAGTTGGGGAGGTTGGGAGAGTTTAGGAGGTGTTTTAACATCGCCACCAGAATGTACATCTTGGAGTGCAAATAGAATAGACTGTTTTGTAAGGGGTACAGACAACGCTATGTGGCATAAGTGGTGGAATGGTTCTAGTTGGGGAGGTTGGGAGAGTTTAGGAGGGGTAATTACTTCGTCACCAGAGTGTACTTCTTGGAGTGCAAATAGAATAGACTGTTTTGCAAGAGGTACAGACAATGCTATGTGGCATAAGTGGTGGAATGGTTCTAGCTGGGGAGGTTGGGAGAGTTTAGGAGGGGTAATTACATCGCCACCAGAATGTATATCTTGGAGTGCAAATAGAATAGACTGTTTTGCAAGGGGTACAGACAATGCTATGTGGCACAAGTGGTGGAATGGTTCTAGTTGGGGAGGTTGGGAAAGCTTAGGAGGTGTTTTAACATCGCCACCAGAGTGTACTTCTTGGAGTGCTAATAGGATAGACTGTTTTGTAAGGGGCACAGACAATGCTATGTGGCACAAGTGGTGGAATGGTTCTAGCTGGGGAGGCTGGGAGAGTTTAGGAGGCATAGTAGGTGTAAGTAGTGAGGAAGTTGCCCAAGAAGATGACGCTACACCTTTACTTAGCTGTGTTTCTTGGAGTGCTAACCGTATAGATTGCTTTGGTCCGGGACAAGATAAAGCTATGTGGCATAAGTGGTGGAATGGTTCTAATTGGGGAGGTTGGGAAAGTTTAGGAGGTATTTTAACATCGCCACCAGAGTGTACATCTTGGAGTGCAAATAGAATAGACTGTTTTGTAAGGGGTACAGACAACGCTATGTGGCATAGATGGTGGAATGGTTCTAGTTGGGGAGGTTGGGAGAGCTTAGGAGGGATAATTACCTCACCACCGGAGTGTATTTCTTGGAGTGCTGATAGAATAGACTGTTTTGCAAGAGGTACAGACAATGCTATGTGGCATAAGTGGTGGAATGGTTCTAGCTGGGGAGGTTGGGAAAGCTTAGGAGGTATTTTAACATCACCACCAGAGTGTACATCTTGGAGTGCAAATAGGATAGACTGTTTTGCAAGGGGTACAGACAATGCTATGTGGCATAAGTGGTGGAATGGTTCTAGCTGGGGAGGCTGGGAGAGTTTAGGAGGGGTAATTACTTCGTCACCAGAGTGTACATCTTGGAGTGCAAATAGAATAGACTGTTTTGCAAGGGGTACAGACAACGCTATGTGGCACAAGTGGTGGGATGGTTCCAGTTGGGGAGGTTGGGAAAGTTTAGGAGGGGTAATTACTTCATCACCAGAGTGTACATCTTGGAGTGCAAATAGAATAGACTGTTTTGCAAGGGGTACAGACAATGCTATGTGGCATAAGTGGTGGAATGGTTCTAGCTGGGGAGGTTGGGAGAGTTTAGGAGGGATAATTACTTCGTCACCAGAGTGTACATCTTGGAGTGCAAATAGAATAGACTGTTTTGCAAGAGGTACAGACAATGCTATGTGGCATAGGTGGTGGAATGGTTCTAGTTGGGGAGGCTGGGAGAGTTTAGGAGGCATTTTAATATACCCATAACAAAAGGATGACAATCTTTTTAACAATTCTTGGATGGGCAGCGACTGTTTTAGCTGGGTTTTTAGCACTTGTTTTTATTGGTTTACTTGCCTACAAAACCTATTTGAAAAATTCAACTAAGATTAAAGCCTTGAATGGCATAAGCTCATTAGAGGAGATACCGCTAGGCGGTTTGAAACAATGGATATTTATCAGAGGTATAGATCAAAGCAATCCAGTTTTACTATTCTTGCATGGCGGCCCCGGCGAACCAGTGGCAGCCATGTCAAGCTCACGCAAGTTAGATGCTGAGTTAATTAAACACTTTACAGTCGTTCATTGGGATCAACGAGGCGCAGGCAAGTCATATCATCGTGATATCCCAGTTCACTCAATGACTTTTGATCGAATGGTTGAAGATTGTAATGCGTTAATTGATTATTTGCGAAACAGATTTAACACCCAAAAAGTTTTTCTTGTTGCCCACTCAGGTGGAACACCGATTGGCATTAAAACGGCACATAGATACCCAGAAAAAGTACATGCTTATGTAGGTGTGTCACAGGTTATTAACGACTGTGAACAACAAAGGCAGTCGTTTAATTATGTTGTTGAAGAAGCTGAAAAATTTGGAGACATGAAAATACAAGAGAAAATAAAAGCAGTGGGACCTCCACCCTATGAAACACCAAAAAAAGAGTTTGAAAAAGCTAGGTATATTGGTCGATATGGAGGATTCATCCGTGATAATCCTATTAAACAAATGGTAGGTTTCTGGCTAAACTATTTGACTTCACCTGAGTATTCTCTATCAGAAGGAATTAACACGATGAGAGGGAAAGGATTGAATTTTACTGTGAAGGCTAGGTGGGAGGAGATACAAAACGTTAACCTCACAAATGAAATACATTCCATAAAAGCCCCCATCTACTTTTTTGTAGGTAAATATGACATGATTACGCCTACTGTTCTTGTTAAAGATTTTTATAATAGTCTAAACGCCGAAAAAGGCAAAAAACTTATCATTTTTGAAAACTCAGCACACTTCCCAATGATAGAAGAAAAAGAGAAGTATCAGGAATTATTAGTAAACGTTGTCTTGAAAGAAAGTCAGCATAAATAATTACAACTTCCAATACATCAATTGCTCTAGGGTAAATTATGCGAAGGATCTCTCGTGCGTTAATGCCCTTAGAGATTCTTCGTAGTTTATCCTGTAAGAACCAAGATCCTCAGAATGACATGCTCACAGAGGGGGTTTCTCTCTAGGCAAAAAACTTTTCTGGAGTATATTTAAACATTCAGGAAAGGCGTCAGAGGCTTGTTTTGTATATCAAATGTAAAGATTACTTGACATTAAGTATATTTTATATTACTCTATGTATGAATAAGCTTACTTAAGGTAAGCAAATATATACATCAAGGAGAAAACATGTCCTCTCAAGGAAAACACTCTAGCTATCTCGAGACAAAATGCGCTCGAGACAAAATCGTCATCACAATGGCACAAGGCAACAAAGCATCAAACAAGTATGGAGGAAAGTCATGAATGCCATTGAAGTTTCTGACTTACACAAATCCTACGGCAGGGTTAATGTTTTGAAGGGCATCAACTTAGCGGTGAAACGTGGAAGTTTGCTTGCCTTGCTAGGTCCAAACGGTGCTGGCAAGACCACCACGGTCCGTATTCTAGCAACCTTGCTCCGTTTTAACACAGGTATAGTACGGATTTTTGGACATGACGTGATTACAGATGCAGATGCAGTACGTCGTCGGGTGAGTTTGACGGGGCAATTTGCCTCTGTTGATGATGAACTATCAGGACTGGAAAATTTGATGTTGGTGGCACGGTTACTGGGCTATGGATGGGTAAATGCTAGGACTCGAGCATCTGGCTTACTTCAGGCTTTTGGTCTAACAGATGCGGCCAAGCGCCAAGTCAAGCACTACTCAGGTGGAATGCGACGTCGCCTTGATATTGCAGCAAGTCTAATAGTGTCACCTGACCTGCTCTTTCTCGATGAACCAACTACAGGGCTTGATCCTAGAAGTCGCCGTTATATATGGGATGTTATTCGCAACCTACGCTCGGCAGGCACCACAGTGCTGCTAACCACGCAGTATTTAGAAGAAGCCGATGAGCTTGCTGACCGCATTGTCATCATCGACCACGGCACAATTATTGCCGATGGTATGCCCAGCCAGCTCAAAGCGTCGGTTGGCTCAGGTGTTTTAAGACTACGCTTGAATCATGCTGACGAGCGGACGTTAGCTGAGCAGATTGTCTTACAGACACTGGGTATAGCAGCCCAACGTGAACCCGATCCTACAACACTTTCAGCACAGGTTTCCGACTCTGAAAGATTGGCAAACACCATTACGGCACTATCACAGGCAGAGGTCGGTTTAGCAGAGTTTGCGCTCGAGCAACCCAGTCTTGATGACGTATTCCTTGCCCTCACAGGAGAGGTAACAAACAATAACATAAACACCAGAAAGGATCTTATAGTATGAGTAACATCCATACTGCACTAGATGTCACCCTGCCCAACATCGTTGATAAGCAAGTGTTAACTTCTATGACCAAAACCCAAGGAAATCCTGCCCGTCCAAGTGCCTGGTCAGCATCCCTAAGCCTTGGTTGGCGCTCCCTCCTCAAACTCAAACATGTACCTTCACAATTCATTGATGTCACGTTGTTTCCGATTTTGCTGACCCTGATGTTTAGCTATATCTTTGGTGGGGCGCTAGCTGGTTCCGTCAAGGATTATTTACAGCCACTCATTCCGGGCATTCTTGTCATGACTGTTGTGATGATTACCATGTACACAGCAATTGGACTCAATGCAGACATTTCTAACGGTATCTTTGACCGTTTTCGCTCACTCCCCTTTTGGCGACCTGCAGTGCTTGTCGGTGCACTATTGGGCGATATGGTGCGGTACACAACAGCGTTCTTGGTCGTCTTAGTGCTAGGTCTAAGTTTGGGCTTTCGTCCAGAAGCTAGCCTTAGTGGTGTTTTGTGGTCTCTACTGCTGGTGCTGGTCTTTGCCTTTAGCTTGTCATGGATTTGGACGGCAGTCGGCTTACTGATGAATGATCCAAAGTCGGTTTCAATGCTGACTTCCCTTATTTCGTTCCCACTGAACTTCATCAGCAACGTGTTTGTTGATCCCACGACCATGCCAGCATTCTTGCAACCCTTGGTGAATATCAATCCTGTTAGCCTTACTGCCACGGCAGTACGCAGTTTGATGCATGGACAGGCAACGACCATGCAGATTGTGTCCGTATTGGTGTCTTGCACTGTGCTTATTGCAATCTTTGCGCCACTAACCATGCACCTTTACAACAACAAAAACACGAACTAGGTTTGGTGATAATGAAACTCACAAATAACAAAGTACTTACTAAACTCGAGCAGTTCTGGTCTGCTGTAGGAGTTTTCATTTTCCGAATAGAGGGTACTCCTGTTGACTACCGCCCTTTGCCAGCTAAGAACATCAAGTCATCACAAGAGGAATCTTTAAAGCAATCTGTCGCACCTTACAACCACAATAAAGAAGTGGAGTATTCGGTGTATCAGCAAGTCATAAACCATTGAATGGAGGAATTATGTCATTTCAAGAAAAACGAGCAATTGTTTATTTTCTAGTCACCTTAGTTGTGGCTTGGTTCTACTACACCTTTCTATTGCAAATGGATCAAGCAAGCAGCACAGATTTAACAACATTCTTACGCTTTTGGGGAATTGCCTTTTTAGTCTTGATTCCTATACAAGTTGTTGTCAGTATCATCATGTACATCTTTTTCAGCATCATTAACACCATCGCAACCAAGGAAGAAGCTCCCGATATCACCGATGAATTTGACAAGCTTATCGAACTTCGTGCAACACGGAATACCTTTTACATGTTTGGCACGGGCTTTTTGCTGGCGATGGCAGCACTGGTCATCAAGCAACCATTGTCAACAATGTTTCACATACTTCTTGTCTCGCTCTTTTTAGCACAGCTTGTTGGAAGTGCCTCACAGATCTACTTTTATCGCAGAGGTTTTTAGTATGGGTAAAAAAGATAGTAAACACCGAGTGAGCAACAATGTGCGGAAATTGCGCTTTCACTTTGATGAAATGACCCAACAGCAATTGGCAGACAAAGTGGGGGTAACACGGCAAACCATTGTCGCTATTGAAAAAGGAAGATACTCTCCAACACTAGATTTGGCATTTCGCATTGCTTATGTTTTTAGCTTGCCACTAGAAGAGGTTTTTTCTTTTGAGCCCGAGGATGAATTCATAAAACAAGTTAAAGAAAGTTGAGGAAAAACATGAAAGCAATTGTATTTACCGAATATGGGTCACCCGATGTCCTTAAACTCAAAGAGATCGCTAAACCCACCCCGAAGGACAATGAAATCCTGATAAGAGTACGTGCAACACCCGTAAACTTTGGGGATATTACTGTTAGAGACATCAAAAGAAAATTCACGCCTCGCACCTTTTCTATGCCTACACCCCTATGGCTTCCTGCAAGGCTCGAGTTCGGCTTTAACAAACCAAGGAAAAACAAAACAATCTTGGGTGGTGAGCTAGCCGGGGAAATTGAAGCTGTAGGCAAAGATGTTACGAAGTTTAAAGTAAGTGACCAAGTTTTTGCCTATCGCGGTTCTAAAATGGGTGCGAATGCCGAGTATCTATGTATGCCTGAAGATGGCTTAGTAGCACTCAAACCCACCAATATGAGCTACGCCGAAGCTGCTGCTGTGCCTTATGGAGCACTAACCGCACTTAATCTCCTCAGAAAAGTGAACATTCAACCCGGTCAAAAGGTCCTTATCAATGGTGCGTCAGGAGGGATAGGGTCAGCAGCTGTACAGCTTGCCAAACACTATGGTGCAAATGTGACAGGGGTATGCAGTACTCCAAGAGTAGAGCTAGTGAAAGCTTTAGGTGCGGATAAAGTTATTGATTACACCAAAGAGGATTTTACCCAAAGCGGTGAGACCTATGACTTGATCTTTGATATTTTAGGTAAATCGTCGTTTTTGCGTTGTAAAAACTCTTTAACACCTAATGGGCGCTACCTTTTAGCCAGTTTTAAGACAAGGCAGCTTGTTCAGATGCTATGGACTTCAGTATTTAGCAGTAAGAAAGTTATCTGTGCGTTGTCAAACGAAAAGATAGAAGGCCTCATGGTCATTAAAGATCTTGCTGAGAAGGGGGCGATAAAAACGGTGATTGATAGGTGCTATCCTTTAGAACAAACTGCTGAGGCTCATAGGTATGTTGAAGCGGGGCATAAAAAGGGAAGCGTGGTTGTAACTTTGGAGCATAATAATAAAGCCTAACCAAGCACCCTTAGTTATTTTCTATACTGCTTATGGTTTAAAAATGGACATATAAATTTTCGGTTTACCCTTGAATGCAATGAAGTGTTGCCCAAACCTTGAAGGTCTTCAAGACCTTCAAGGTTTTTCCAAGCACTATTTCACAAATGTCCAATTCTTCCCCGTTTTTAGCATATGTTATACTGAACCGGTTTGCCCTATGCTGAATTGCAACTCTAAGAGCATCAGCGAATTTATATGGCAGGGGTTTGCAAAGGTTTAGTTTGCCTTATACCTGACAGCCACCCCAAGATAATATGGCCAGATCACAATTGCTAAGAGAGCTTGCCACCAAACAAGTTTTGCAAATGCAATTGTGAATAACAAACCAATAAACCAAAGAATACTACCTGTTTGACTGTCGACTCGAATGGGTCTTGAACTATTTTCTGATTTCATAAACAATTTGAGTGTGGACTACTAAGCTAAAACTTAGAGCTATCCTATACATTCTAGACGATTACTTTTTTGCAACTAGTCAGTAAAAATCTGACATGCTATATAGGATTTTTTTTGCATAAAACCATGCTCCCCGGCAGACCAATGGAATGATCACTTTAACTCTTTCGGGCATTCAGATAGCTGAATCCCATTAACCCAATCAAAATTATCATTATGACCAAGTTGAAGGTCAGCGTTGAAGTCGAGATAAAACTAGCGGTGAAGGCAACGACAGTTGTGATCAAAAGACCTGTAATGACTGGAAAGATCGTCAGTAAAAGGATGTCCTTGCGTTCTACAGGTTTCCTATCTGCCCAAATCAAGAGAGCTACCCAGCCCAGCATAAGGGCTACTCCCCATTTCATACCCAAGTTGTAACCAACGTCAGTACTTGAACCCGGGAACACTTGCGGGAACATCCATCGGAAAGCTGCGTACAAATTGACAATAGCGCCTGCCCAATAACTAATATGTAATCAAACAACTTTGTTTTTAATTTCTCTTCTCCTTCTTCCTGACCTCCCCCTTTTATAATGTTTAAGTTAATGTTCCCCTAAATTTATTTAGGGGATTCTGAAGGCTGTTCCAAAAGACGCTTAAGGTTTTTGCCTTCTTCAGCCATATGCTCTTGTAGAGCTGCGAGCCTAGATGCCAAAACCCTCCAGAGTAACGCATCAATGAGGCCTTCGAGTAGGGGAAATCTGATTCCTATGGTGATAGTGGCTACAAAGCAGATCTTGCTAGCTTTTGACTTTACCTCGAAGGCACCCTTCATCCCGGGAGCAATGCGGTACGCTACGCGAGTGCCGGGAATGACTTCTGTGACTAGGAGGCGCAATCTATGCAGTTTCCCATGCAAAGTTTCTTCGATTTGGATAATTGTGCTGACTTGTAACCCGCTACCACGCAGGTAGCAACACGACACATGACTGGGATGCCACTCACGATAATGCTCACAGAAGTGCTCGAGCCACTCGAATACAGCCTCAGTTGAGGTGTTTATGTCGACTTTGTCTTGGAGAATAATCATGGTGTGTCCAATAAACTAAGAGAAAATCCCATCATTATAAATCTGTCTGATGAATAAGTGGTTATTTGATCTGTTCAACTAGGGTTTCACTGTACTTCCAAAGCCTTTCACACGAGGCAGTATCTGCTGTTTCTGAGGGTTCATTGCGTTTTAGAGAACGCCCGTAAAAACCACTGGGATAGTCACCTGTTAGGAGCATCACCATGTCCTTGGCTGCTCGTTCGGCTGACCTAGTGAAGGGGCGTCCTACAGTGTTGAAGAATAGGCGCGCAAACGAAGATATCATGATAGTCGCAGTTCGCACTAACCCCGGGCCATAATTATAGAAGGTGATTTCAGGGTAGTGGGCTATCTGCTCGAGTGTGAGTAGGTCATTTAGTCGTGAAGAGTTGGCTATTGATCCAAATTTATTGTATTTTTTTTCGCCTTGGAGGTTGTCAAAATCTACCTGACCCGAGATGGTAGAACCTCCAGCAAGACTTAGCACCTGTGGTGCGGGGGTTGCCTTTAACAATTCAAGCAGTTCATTGGTTAGGACAAAGCGGGCTAGGTACTGGACAGCAAAGTTTAGCTCGAGGCCTTCACTGGTTAGCGCACGCTCTGGAGGAAAGGAACCGCCTGCAGCGTGTATTAGAACATCGAGCCTATCAAATCTTTGTCGGACATTGTCTGCAGCTTGTCGCATTTCACTCAAGAGCGACAGGTCAGCCTTTACAAAAGTGACTTTGTCATTGCCGCTAGTGCGGCGAATCTCGCTTGCAGCCGCTTCCCCTTTTTCAGAGTTGCGACTCATTAATAGGAGTTGTGCACCCATTTGGGCAAGGTGCTCAGCCGTTGCTTTACCCATACCAGAGGTCCCACCTGTTATCAGTATGTTTTTATCTTGCATGACGTTCTCCTTCCAAAGAAGTAGTGTGCTTAAAAAAACTTGCTGCCTAAAGCACCTTAATTTTATTTGTTCACTTTTTCTAGCTAATCGGTAAAACTCTGATAAGTTATGTAGGACTTTTCCTGACATATTGCTGTAGATAAAATAGCTAGCCTAGTTTCTGGCCTAGACGTAAATAAGTAATTAACAAGAATGAACTAAGCATGCTGAGCAGTACCACTGTTACAGCTGCAGTATCTTCAATTGCTCCTTCAGGACTAAAGTCTTGAATATAAGGAAAAGCCAAGCTTGCTAAAAGTAGTAAGCCAAAGGCACACACAAGGAACATACGTCTGTTTATGTGAATCAGTGGTTTAAGTGGGACTTGCTTTTTCAAGGTATCGAGGCTGAGCACTTCACCTGCATTCATGTTGAAAAGTAGCATCTGAATCACCAGATAGAAAGTGCTAGGATTTACTGCACCTGCCAGCAAAAAGCTTATGTTCATAAACATACCGCCTAATAGTGCAGGTCTTGTAAATACTCCAAAGATAAGTGATAAACTTACTAATACCTGAGCTATAAAAACAATTAAAGCAAAAAATTCAGCTTGTGGCAGAAAAACGTTAGTAGTCAAACTTTTAAAAAAGGGAAATGACATTGTGGGGAGGTGTTCAAGTAAAAATGCCTCAACTTCAGAGCCAGTAAACCACGTTCCTGAAACCCCTTTTTCAATGGCAGCACGTAACCAACCGATGCCTAGAAAAACACGTGCAGGTACAAGAAAGATATTCGGTTTGCGGACTTCAATTATCAAATAGTTTACAAAAAGCTGCAAAAGATAGGCAGCAGAATTTTTTTTATTGATAACTTGATTAAATTGTGATATGGCTTCCATTTTTTTCTCCTTATAAAAACCGCAAGGTGTTGATTGTGATGGCTTCTTATTCCTTGCCTCCTTGCGCTTTAGATAAGTATTCTTTTGCTTTGGTAACGTCGCAGTAACATTACAGTGTAAGGTTGGATTCCCTCGTTTGTCATCTAAAAAGTGACAAAGGGAGATTTGCCCAACCCCGCTAAAATGCGACTTAGCTTGAGGTCATTGCATCTTTCAGCTTCATAGTTTTTCACATGTTAAAATAAACTACATGGGCATAGAAAAAATTGTGACGCTACCCTTACTGGGCGTGGCTTGATATATGGAGTCTTTGATAGTGCAAAATAATTTTACTATTTGGAAAATCATTTTTTCAGTTCTGTGGTTGTTTGTTCTACAACTAAACAGCATTAATTCCCAAGAACAAAGTCAAAGTTCAAAGTGTGAATTGGCTGGAACATACGATCTTGATGGAGAATATCAAGGTCGTTTTGAGGGTAAGTCTGGTAAATCAACCTACATCTTCGAAGCTGGTAAGATAATAGATTTTAAGAAAAGTGAACAGGGTCCCTTCCTCTTAAGGCAAAATGTAAAGGTTAACGAAAAGTCTTATGGTTGGGAGTGGGAAGGACAAGATGTATTTGGTGACGATGTACTTGGTAACATCAGTGAATGGTTTCTTGGACATAAAAATGGCGAGTTTCTTAATGAATATGATGCTTTTCCTCATGTGTTGTTTGAGCCTAAACCTTTATTGGATGAATCAATTAATAGTTGTTTACCCACTGCACTAAGTGTTATAGATAAGATACCCCTTTTATATAATTTAGAGACGGTATTTGATTTATCTCTTCTCAATACATATAGTTTAGTAGTTGATCTTTGGCTTATTAATATTGAGGAAAGTGATAAAAGTAAAGCCAAGACGGAAGTGCTCATCATCCTTGACACAAATAAGGACTCTCCTGAGGGAAATAAGCTTAATATAAATGGAAAAGAAAAATTTGATCGTCAAGATCTAAGTTTTGAAAACTACATAGAAAGCTATCAGCCTGACGCAATTTTTAGTCACGAAGAGCAAGAGTATCGTATCTACAAATCACATATAACAACCCCTCAAGATCAATGGGATTTGTTTACTTTTATTATTGAGGATGACACGGGTACAAAACCCCTTTGTAAAGATAAATCACAAGGTAATATATGCTCATACAATGAAACCCTTAATGTTAAACCATTCACAGATTATGTGGTGGATTATTTGGTTGAAAACAACGAACACATAAAAGATAGAAATTCTTTTTACTTATATTCTATTGCACTAGGTAATAGAATTGTTGAAGGTAAGGGCGAAACCCTTGTAAATAATGTTGAAGTTAAACTTGTTCGGAAATAAGTAGTTAAATAGAAATCACAATATCGTTCAGCCTAATTAGCTCGAGCTTCAATGTAAGTAGCGGCCTTGGATGGTTATTTTCGATTAGTTTGGGAGGATTCGCCAATGGCTATAATAAAACACGAGAAAAATAAGTTTCCTTTAATTATACGTTGGGTAATTGGGGCACCGTTTATCTGGATAGCGATTGTTCCGATACTATTTTCTGACATTGTTCTAGAGATATGTCACAGGGTATTCTTTCCTATATATGGAATTAGGACCGTTGAACGAAAAAAGTATATACGCATTTTTGACCGGACTAAACTGCCTTATCTAACTTGGTATGAGAAACTAGGATGTGCTTACTGCGGTTATGTAAACGGATGGTTGCGCTATGCATCGGTGGTTGCTGGTCGAACTGAGAATTATTTTTGTGCGGTCGCACATCTGGAAGATCGTGGATATGTGCAGGCAGCACACGAAGCACATTTTGCTGAGTACGGCGATGAAGAAGCTCTGAAAAGGCGATATTCAAGAACTGAAGAAAACGAGGGGCTGCATATCATAAATTAGCAGTTCCTAAATATTCTTTGATAAGAGAAAAACACTGGCGGCGAGAGGGCTAAAAACACTATTCCACAAATCTATTTCCCATAACTGTACCAGTTTGTTTAGGAGAATGCTATAATTTTTCTTTTTATCTTTAAAAGAGGATGAACGTCAGTAGGTTTTTGCATAGAAGCTTGATTAATGGTATGTCAGAGAAAGTCCTACATAACTTGTCAGAGTTTTACCGATTAATCAGTGAAAGTAATCACCTAGAATAATTTTGAGTGACAAATGCTTTTTATACTGGCAAATTCACTTAAAATAGTGTGAGTGGATAAAATACTATGGAAATTTCGATCTTTTTTGCAAGATTTTTAGGCAGTTTCTTTCTAATTTTTGGCCTACTTTTTCTTGGAGCAAAGTATTTGGGCAGGGTTATAGAGATGACTGAAGATAAAGCTTTTGTTATATCTACTGGCTATATCACGCTACTCTTGGGATTAGTTACTGTAATTTTACATAATGTTTGGGTTGCTGATTGGAGAATTGCTATTACTATTTTAGGTTGGTCCACGTTAATCAAGGGAGTTATGAAAATTGGTTTTCCGGAGTATATCCATAAACAAGCGCAACTGTTCAAAAGCCATCAAACAATTGAAGCCATTCTCCTCCTCATTTTGGGAGGTTGGTTGTTTTGGATGAGTTTTTAAATAATAGACCTCTCACATTAGGCCTAGATAGATTTATGTTTGGATATTTTTTATCGTTTTTATTGATGATTAAGCTAGTGCTAGTCCATAAAACTGTACTTTATTAGAATTGTTATGACTTATTAAGCAGACATTCAACTAATTGTCTAAGCAATAGTACTGAAAAATCAATACTCAATCATTAATGCGGATACTTTGTTTTCAATGCTTCCAACGTTGTTAATCACAAAGGCAAAAGCACAATCTGATAATACACCTTGCCTGAAATGTTAAAATAGACCGTATTGAAGAACCAGTTTGCCTTTCACTGATGCTGACTCGAGCATCTTATGAGCTCGAGCTACCTCATCAAGTGACAAGCATTCAGCAATAATAGGCTTGATTTCACCCGCTGCCAGCAGCTTCAGCAACTTGCTTAGATCTTCTCTAAACCACTCAGGATGCTGTTTTTTGAGAGTTTGAATGCTGTAGAGCTTGACACGCTTTTGCTCTATATTAAGGCTCCACAAGAAGATTGCTGCTGTATTTAACAATGTGGACAGAGTTATAAGTGGATTGCGTGCTTTATAAACAAGGTTAGCAGCATGACCAAACACGATTAAGCGACCATTACGCCTAAGAGCTTGGTAAGAGCGACGCAACTGTGCGCCACCAATACCATCAAACACGGCATCCACGCCCTTTTCTGTCAAAGTGTGGATACGCTCGACAAAATCCTCTTTTCGGTAATCAATTGGCGTTGCCCCGTAGCGCTTGATGAGTTCGTGCTTTTGACTCGAGGCAGTACCATACATTTTTAAACCCGCAAGCTGTCCCAGTTGAAGAAGTGCAGTGCCTACCCCACCTGCCGCACCATGAATCAAGATACTTTCGCCGAATTTAACATGTGCACTGCGGTGCAGCATTTGGTAGGCCGTCATATAATTGAGCACTAGACAGACTGCCTCGCAAGGATCAACGCCTTCAGGAACAGGTATTAGTTCAGCAGCAGGTAAGCAAATCGTTTCCGCATAGCCACCGATGACTGGCAAGGCAGCGATCATCTGTCCGAGTGTCAGACCACTAACGCCAGCACCAAGTTCGTCCACCACACCCACGACATCCCAACCCGGTGTAAAAGGTGGTCGTGGCCTCACGGGATGAAGCCCTTCCCGAACCAGCACATCTGCAAATGAAATGCCTGCTGCCAGTACCTTGATGCGCACCTCAGTTGCTCGAGGTTTGGTTACTTCTTCCTCAACAATGGTTAGAATGTCAGCACCACCAAAACGAGGTACTAAAACACGTTTGTAGGTCATAGAATCCTCCAAGCTAGTCAGAAGGTGGTAAAGGCACAGTTAAAGCAAGCCGCTGCCTAGACTGAGTATAACGATGCCCATAATCACTACATCAATAAAAACATGCGCGATCCACGGTGCCAGCATGCCTTCAGTGCGCCTGCGTATAATGCCCATCATCAAACCATAAATACAAGCAAGGCCAACGCCTAACCAGCCTCGTGGAAAACCTCTAATGTGGAATGTTCCAAAAGCCACAGCTTGGATTATAAGCGCTGCAATGCCTGCTCCAAGTGACCTGTCTAAGGCATCCATAATCACGCCACGATATGCACCTTCCTCCACTGCTGCATTAACTATAGAAAACAGTAAAGCAGCCACAATTAGTAAGCCGAGGTTTAGGTCAGGTAGGAGGCTCTCTATAAGGTCATCGATATTAGGCTGCAGGAGTAAAAACCAAGCTATTAGTGCAATGGCAGCCATGAGTCCTGAAATTGCTGTCAGTAACCACATGTCTTTTCCCAGTGAGCCAACACGCAACCAAGCATCATTTCCACGCAACCAAGGCACAACTCTTATTACCAACACTTGTATGCTAAGGGCAAGGCTCAGCCAGAGTTGGGAAAAGGGCACCTTCAACAAGACAAGCGCAATGCATACCATGCAAAACATGCCAACAGATACACCTATTGACCAACGCTTGAACCAACTAACTACAGTCACAAGCACAATGCAAATACCTATGCCAATCACGCTGCTGTAGGGAAGCAGTGGGAAAGCAGTAAACATTAACACCATTACAATAACTGCCAGAGCCTCAAACCTTTTGGTGCCCTGCGAGATCGTAAGAAGATCTTGAGTTAAGAAGTGTTGAGAGTGTCTTATACTCTTCATTATTTTTTAGACTGCCTTAACTTTTTTTATAGAATGTCGCACCAAAGCTGTACCGTCTGGGTCCGGCTAGCATAAGCATGCCGACGAGAAAAAGATCGTTTAGTTCGAATGATTCTCCTCGGAAGAAATTTGCACCCCACGCCATTAGGCTGCTGACCCAAGAAATGGTAAAGGCCAAAGCAAAGTAGCTTCTGAGTGGATAGCGCTTAGCAAGCTTTCTCATACTATACTCCTTATTTTCTGCCCTAATGATGGATCAAATATTGTTAGCCGTGAGCGCGCAGATCAGATCCTCGCTTTGATTCGATGTGTGTTGGCTTAATATCCCAAATGACTTTTACTTGTTTTATAATCAGCCAGATCGCTGCCAGACCCCAGAAAGTAATCAGCATGCCCATGAGGTTAACCGCCTGAAGATTCAAAGCTTCGTTGATCATGGTGATGTCTAAAAGAGCGTGGAACAATGCCAATAGCAGCAAACTGCCTTTTGTACCATTGTAAAGCCAAGTCATTAGTATAGCACCTGTCAAAATGCTGAAGTAGAACCCTAGAAGCATAAGCAGATTCATCTGGCGGTAGCTTTCATTGACTAGGAACAGAGGAGTGTGCCACAGGAACCAGACTATGCTTAGCAGCACCGATGACCACAAGGCACTGTAGCTCTTTTGCAAATAAGGCAGTGCAAAGCCACGCCAGCCAACCTCTTCACCGTAGCCGTAGAAAATAGTTTCGGCAATCAAAAGGGCGATAAAGCCTAGCTGCGGAAACTCAGCAACTTTGCCTAACAACCTCCATTCAGGCCAAGGGTTCCCCATCAAACGTATAATTACAATGGCAAGCAGCATGACCACAACAGGTCCTAATACTGCAATTCCCCACCAGCCAAGGCTGACCCGCCACTTTACCATACCTTGCCAGAGGCGCTCGAGCCCTCCTCGCCCATAAACCACGCCAGCCACAATAAGCGCTCCTAACATGGGGCCAAGGCTGCCAACAAAGTGCCAGTAAGGAGAAACTGGCCCAATCCAGCCATACTGCCCTGCCACTCTAGGCAGCCAGAGTAACCACGAAATAGCGATTGCAAAGGCAAAAAAAGCTGTGAGCGGGTATTCCCTTATGAGGCTTAACATATGACTTTTTTATCCTTTCGTTCCAATTAAAGTTTTTGGTGCTGTCAAAGAATGGCTATCCCTAATAGCATACAATTCTTTCCTTGCTAAGTTTTTTGGTTTGAAGACAACGATGATGACCACTGCTATAACTATAAACAACGTACTGATAATGTAAGCTGTCTCGGGAATGGTGGCAAAAGTGAGCAAGCTTACTACATTCCAAGTTGTGTGCCAAAGAATGGGTAACAAAGTCTTGCCGCCTGACTGATTGTACAAAAAAGAAATACAAATGGCTCCTGCCAGCATACCGATAAAGAAGCCCACAGTACCTACTAGGCCAAACTCGAGTCGATAAAAGAAAAAAGGCAGATGCCACAGGGCGTGAAACACGGTCAATATGATGACAGCTGTTAAGGCTGTGAAACGTGCTTGCAATCGTGGCAAAGCAAACCCCCGCCAACCTGCCTCTTCTCCTATGCCATAAGCTAGAGATGAAATTAAAGTACTTAACCACCAGCCAAAAGAAAGCTCTCCTAAGATATTGACTTGTTCCCTTTCTAGAAGCAGCAAGAGGGGTTGAACAATCAGAAAGAGTAGTAGAGGAAGAATGGCTACGAAAAAGAGTAAAAGTGAGAATCTTGTGTCAAATAGGCTTGTTAAGTAATTAGTTAGGCCAGAGCTTCCGTAGAGTGAAGCTACGACAATGCAAGCCGCCATAATAGGCCCTAGCGCACCCACCCAATGCCAATCTTGTGACACTGCCCAAGTGCTCAGACCTTGACTAAAAAGGATTAGTGGTAAAAGGAGAACAGAGGTGAACAGTGTCGCAAAAATAAAGTAGGAAGTTAAGGGGTATTTCCTAATCATGTTATGGGGCTATGGATCAAGGTCTAATTTGCTTACTACCTGACAGCCACCCCAAGATAATATGGCCAAATCACAATTGCCAAGAGAGCTTGCCACCAAACAAGCTTTGCAAATGCAATTGTGAATAACCAACCAATGCACCAAAGAATACCACCTGTTTGATTGTCAACCCGAATGGGTCTTGAGCTATTTTCTGATTTCATAGAGCACTCCTTTCATTTGAGTGTGGGCAACTAAGATAAAACCTAGGGCTATCCTATTTATTCTAAGCGATTACTTTTTTCCAACTAGTCAGTAATAATCTGACATATTATGTAGGACTTTTTCTGACATACTGCTATTTTTGAGGTCCCCTAGTCAATGTCTTAGAACCCCAAATCAAAACAATAATCACTGCTATGAATGCCTCGAGCAAAAACAAAATCAAACTTGCTCGATCTGAATTAAGAGTTGGAAATAGGAAGTGTGACCAATTGAATGAAGCATGCATTAACATAGCAGCCAGAACACTTCGACCAGTATTATTGTAAATCCATGCTATGGGGATTGACACAAGTATTGTTGACAGTATCAAACCTAAGATCGGTCGCTCATAGTAGAACCCCATCTCTGGAACAAAAAAGAGAGGCAAATGCCAAAGGCCCCACATTGTACCAACAACTATACTCGTGGTGAGGGCATTCCACCGACTCTGAAGACGTTCTTGGACAAATCCACGCCAACCAAACTCTTCCTGCAATGGGCCCGTCATGAAAAAGACAACTAGGAAAGAAATGGGAATTGTGATTGGCTCAGCAAGCACTTCCAACTCAGGCAGAGGTTCCCCAGTGAGGGCAGCTAAAAACAATGAGCCACCTATAAGGATGGGAAAAAGAAATAGGGCTACTAGATACCATATCAATCCAAATCGGTACTTCACTCCCCGCCTTAGCAGATCAATTACGCCTTCCTTTTTCAAATCCAAATATGTCACAAGAAAAGCAGCCAGTAAAGGACCCCATCCCCCTAATTTAAAGGCGAAGTTGAAGAAGCTCTCGAGTGAAGTAGGCACCAAGAGTCCTTTAGCCATTAGTGCAGATGGTATCCAAAAGAACCATGACCAACCATAGGCAAGCAAGACAAACAACACTACTTTTCGCATACTTGACATTTCAAGCCCTTACTTTAAAAGCCTAAAGCCCCTATGGTGATTAGAATAGCAGAAGTTGTGAAAAGCACAGGACACAGCTTGAATGGGAAAAAGTTAATCTTGAAACCCGTAAAGAGCGATACTAAGGCCAAAATGAGCAAAGTTATAGCACTTAGCAAGTACACAATAAGTGAAGTAACCTGATGCTCAGCCACTATGGTTACAGCAGCCACCAATACCCCGATAAAGATCAAAGCAACACCTTCGACAATCCATTCCATAGTGATAATCCGGCGATTATCTACTGAAATCTTACCAAATCCTTGCACAACTGATCTGGTTGGGAAAAGATGTGCAATTCCCCAAATAATGGGTAGAGCAGCACCGACATAAAGTAAAATTTGTTTTAACATTATCAAACACCTTTCCAAAGAATAGTGTGCTTAAAAGCTACCTAGAGCTATCCTATTCTAGGTGATCATTTTTTGCTGGAAAATCAGTAAAACTCTGACAAATGATGTAGGATTTTTTCTGACATAATAATTAAACAAAGAGCTGCTCAAATGCGATGATGCAAACACTTTGTTTATTACATGGAGCTTAGAAGATATTAAGTGAGGCCATGCAACTCCCCACATGTGAGCATGTGGCAGGGGAGAAGTAGGCTCACTCAAGTCATTTTCTCACTGCCTCTATTATCTCGACCGCTCGAGAGGTCCCCTCTTCTTTTGTGATAGCCCTAGCTACCTCCTCAGCGCAGGTGCGATATCGCTTCGTCTCGATCAAGTCCACCAGTCCTTCCGCAAACTGGCCTGACCGCAGACGCTTCAACGGTTGTGGTTTGGGCCCGCATCCCAGCGCATGGACCCGGCGGCCCCAGAACGGCTGATCAACCGTTAGCGGACATATCAACGCCGGTAACCCGGCCCGAAGACCAGCAGCGGTCGTACCCGCTCCACCATGATGAACGACGGCCGAGACATGCTTGAAGAGTGCGTTATGGGGAGCTCCTCCAATGACGTGCATTGTCTCAGGAACATTGATCTTTCCCATCGCACCCCACCCAGTCGCTAGGATGGCGCGCACTCCGGCGTGGCGCACACCTTCAACTATGGTCTCCGCGAGCCTGATGGGATCCTTCACTGTCATGGAGCCGAACCCAATGTAGACCGGCGGATCGCCGTCTTTGAGGAACTGCGTTAGTGTGGCATCAGGTTGCCAATCGTGACCCTCATCGAGAAACCAATAGCCGGTCGTCTGAATATTTTCTGAGTCGGTGGCGGGATAGCTAGGCACAACGGTTGGTGAGACGGCACATAATTGCCCTGAGCTTTGCTGTTTGGCAGTGCGTGCCTGACTGAACAGCGATACTTTCTTAAGCCCCAACATGTTGTTGCGCCAGTCGTTTACGGTGGGCAAGAAGAGCAACCGTGAGAAGATGAGAACCTCGTAGGTGAGTCGATTGAGCCATGGGCTGTAGGTGCCGGGAAACACAAACAGCGGGAAGGCCTTGGTTGGGAAGATGGGGAAGGGGGCGGCTTGGAAGAGAGAGGCCCCGGTCGCTTCACTCACGTCGGTCGCCCCAGCAGTCTTCGGATGATAAACGATGACATCGGCATCACGCGCAGTCTCCCAAATTGCTTCCAAAGACTTGCGGGTTAACGGGACGATGGTTCGACGCCACATTCGGGCCATGGCGAATACGTTGCCAGCCATAACCTTGCGTGCTTCCAAGGACTGAACGAAAGCCTGCATATCGACCCCGATTGAGCGATAGGCGAGACCATGTTCTTCGATCCAAGTTTGGAAGTTCTCTGGTGCGCCCAACACAACTTGGTGGCCACGTGCTTTAAGCGCCTTACCCAAAGCGATAAAAGGTTGAGTGTCACCCCGCGTGCCAAGCGTAAGAAGAGCTATTTTCATAGGCCGTCCCATAAGAAAATGTTGTCATGATGCACCTTGGTTCTGAAGGATGTGCGTGATGCCAAGTCCCATAACGGGGGTTTTCTTGATTCTCTGACAATCTTCATGCAACAACTTCTCCTGAATTACTTCTTAGATACAGTATTCTTAGATACAGTAGGTTAGTGTTCAAGCAGGTGTTCAGGCTCACTACTGGCTCAACTCGAGCAACTATACATTACCACTTTTGCAAAGCTCGAGCTTCACGCATCTAGTTTTTAAAACGGATGTAGATCAGCGCAAAAACTAGTGCAAAAATGATCACAATATGAGCTTATTGGATATTCAACTAAGGGCAAATGGACATTAGCTTTTGATGATGAGGGCATTATTATTGAAGAAGTCGGTGTAACTGGAAAGTATTCTTATAAGGGTAAAGAAAATAATTAAGTCATGTTATGCAAACCTCTAATTTCGCCCTATATTTGCTTCACCCAACATAACCAAAACCTCCGAAGGCCCAAGGTTTCTAACCTCTATATATGCTGTTCCATCACTTGTTCTCTTAATGAGCGACTTTGAACCTACTGGGTGAATACTGGTAGAAGCTTGCACAGATTCTATAGTATTCAAAATAACAACCATAGCGCTTCCAGACGGATTAAGGTTAACGTCAACTAAAATATCTCCACCACGACTATCAGTACCATGAGTGTTAAGAACACAAACAAATTCCTCGTCAGCTAAAATCCGTGACCAAGCCATAAGCTCTCCCGGACCATGGAAGTCAAAGGGTTTCCCTAAAAAAGAAGTTTGGCGCAGGTACTGGCGGCCATAGCGCAAAGCTGGGTATTGTTTGCGTAACTCTGTCATAGCTGCAATACGAAGGTAAGTAGGATTCTTAGAGTCGAAGCAGTGATGTCCAGCAGTGCCAAAAGGACCAAAACCGGGAAGATTTTGATCTTGGCCGTCAATTCCTGACAGCAAACTGTCTGTACCTTCTTGTTTAGGGTGTTCAGGACCAAACATTGCTTCACGTAAGTAACGATCAGCAAAATCTTCTCTGCCTTTCCAAGCAGGTAACCACTTTCTTTCAGAAGGTTCAGGTCCAGCTAAAGCTTGCTCTGTCCCATAGTAAATACAAGTAATACCAAGACTAAAAAGCTGCAAGGCTACGCCTGCTACTATTTGATGCTCGGAAGCTGCCTCACTAGAGAAACGGATTTTTTCACCAACAACATGATCATGGTCATCTAGGATTGACACATGTCGTTCCCCAAGGTTACGGTGTGAACCCATAATTGCGTTTCCAGCATTGAAACCGTTAAAGTAAGCTGTTGGAGGCTTGAGGCCTTTAGCCACTTTATTTAGGGTAATTCGCATACCTCCTATATCAAGAGCAGCATTTAAATTACTCTGGAGAACATCGAGGTAACGATCCTGCTCAAAGTCTCCACCAGCTACCTCACCAAGCAAGAAAAAGTCATGTTTGCCTAAATTAACAGCAAGCTCTTTAATTGCACCACAGAAATTACGAGCTTCTTCAAGGGATACATGTTTAAGTGTATCTATACGAAAACCATCACAATCTGTTAAAGCTATCCAGTATTGATAACATAGTGCTAAGTTATTTAAAGTAGTTCCGTCATCAAGTCTAAAGTCTCGCAAGTCAAAAAAATCACTGCGTTTATGTTCAGCTATGGGATCATCTATGTTACCAGAGCCAAGTCCACCACTTCCAGCCCGGGTATAGCGTTCTTTATCTTGTAACTCCACTGGCCAAACGCCATCGTCCCCTCCTTGAACTCCAACTATTTCTTGCCCTTCACTATCAAGCCAAATAATATTTTCATAGTGATCTGGCCACTGTTTAAAAGGAGGGGTTCTGCCACCATTTTCATAGACCCAGTTAGATCCTGAATGATTAAAGATAATGTCAAGGACAATGCGCAATCCCTCATCATGTGCAGCACTTACCAGATCAACCAAATCTTGCCTAGTACCAAAGCGAGGGTCAACTTCCAAAAAATCTTGAATGCCATAGCCATGGTAGGTCCCTAAGTGCCCACGCTGCTTAAATACAGGACTTAACCAAATAGTAGTAATTCCAAGGGTTTTAAGATAACTGAGCTTGGACTTTACCCCAACAAGATTACCGCCCTGCCAACGATGAGCCCCAGAATGAGCCCAGCTACTCCATTGCCAAGATTTAGGGCGGGTAGCAGCAGGGTTTTGCCTATTAAGCAGTGGACGAGAAGCTTCTTTACCATCACTAAAACGATCTACTAGTAGAAAATAAAGTACTTCATCACGCCAATCACTAGGAGAAGAAAAGTAGTTTTGACGCCTAGGTAAAACAACATTTCTAATGCTATTTGGGCGAGGTTTATCAAGCATGGCTTTTGTAAATTTCATATTAAGCTCCTACCACAATAATTTTTGCTAATGTCCAATAATCATGGTCAATCATAAAGGTAATGCCACCACCGCCATCACAATTGTAACCAAAGCAATCAGGCCCCAAAGCACAAGCACTACATAGTACACCTTCAGTAGTGATGGTTTGCCAATCCGAATGCCACGACGTTGCATGACCAGACGTTGAGCTATGCCGCGCCCAGCAAAGTATAGGTACATACCGCCACCAACCAGTCCAAAGTAGGCCCACCACGGGTTTTTAAAAATAAGCAATACGCCTGCAACTGGAAGTGTCCAGAGTATTAGCGCATCCCAAATGGCCTCGCCACGACCATCTGCAAAAAATGCTGGATCTACATCAGCTTCAGACTCGGTGATCCCTAAGCGTCTAGCCAGTGTTGGTGCTATGGTAGTGATAATTTGCCCCAGCCAGCACACAATCAGGGTAAAAATAATTAGAACTACACCCCAGACAATATTCACACTTGCTCCTCCTGATAGGTATTCACGGAAGGTAAATGGTGTCAAAGTGGACTACTGTCCACACAACTGTTGCTAATCCGACAAGTGCACCAAAAGGGAATGATATAAACCACATCAGAGTGAATTTAGGTTTCTCAAACCGTAGGCTGGTTGCCGTTGTCATAATATTTGCCCAAACAAACCAAAAACTGATCCAAATCAGCAGGTAGTAGCCCCAACGGGGGCTTATAAATATAAGAACAATAGCTGCAATGCAGGCAGGGCAGGCCAGAAATATGTCAGCAAAAGCCATACCGTAAAAGATCTTCTGCTCGTGCCAATCGTCTGTTGATCCATCGGCATTCTTTATTGCTTTACCCTGAAGTACCATTATTTGCCAACCCCAAATGATTAGGGTAAGTAGACCCATCAGTGTTAGTAGCACGTATAGGCTGATTTGTGAAAGTAGTGATAGTTCTTGTATTTTGATCTCCTTTTGTATTGAACTCGAGCATTAAATAGTTTATGCCCTATACAGCGCTAGTACGTTAAGGCCTTTTTAGAAGACCTATTTATCCTAAGATGCATTTGCAGATCTTTTTTTGTACCAACCGACCACAAGAGGGAGAACAAAAGTCAAAGCATAATATAGATATACATCCAGCTTGTAGTATCCATCTTCTGGTTGGAAAGCCTTAACAAGGAAAAAATAATCAAAAACAATAGCTATTAGCACCCAAACTACTGCGAGCAGAGCAAAATACTGAAACGAATCTCCTTTTACTTTCTTAAATAATACCCAAAGCGTTATAGCTACTCCAACCGGCATAATGATCCAGCCAATTAAGGGAATTGGCACAATTGGGAAAAGAATAATGCCAAGACCGTAGCCGATGAGCCAGAGAATAAAACCCCAGCCCAGAGAGTCTTTAAGAAATTGTTTAGTTTTACCACTTAACTTATTCACGGATTTACTCCTTTTGAAAGAGTAGTTGCTTAAAAGCATTTGCTACCTAGAACTATTCTATTCTAGATTATTACTTCTTCCTGACTAATCGGTAAAACTCTGACACATTATGTAGGACTTTTTCTGACATACTGTAATATTATTTGCGCCTTGCTGAAGCTAATTCTATACTCAATTGCCCCCCTGTATGAAGCGAAGCTATGCTATGCCGCAGCGACAGCAGCTGTGGCCTTAGACCAACTTTTTATAACCTCGTTAGCCGTTTTGAATTGCCGCTCAGGCTCAGTTGCGTACCATGCTTTGTAGTAGTCTAAACCGCTCTCATGCGCTTCGTCTGTAAACGCCTGAAGAGCGTCTGTAACCCACACCAAATCAAAACCTTTTTGAAAGGCATCTCCCGACGTGTGCCGGCAACAACAGTCGGTATGAAGCCCAGTTATATAAAGGGATTCAATTCCACGCGCTCTAAGCTGTGCATCTATGTCCGAGCTTTGGAAACCGCTGTATGTCGTCTTTGATAAATCAAGGTCACCCGGCTGGGGCTTTAGCTCAGTTACGATTTCAGACCATTTGGTTCCTTCCATTGAATGTGGCGGCCATTTTTTGAGTTCAGAATCCTCAGGTGTGTGTCGATCTGTCGAATAAACCACCGTGACACCAACCTCTCGAGCCGCATCGAGCAGTTGTGCTAAAGGCCCAATTATTGCCTTTGCCTTGGCTTGGTAGTCTGCACCTCCAGCGTCAGCAATGAATCCACCCGGTTCAATAAAATCTCGAGCCATATCCACTACAATTACTGCACATTTCTCTGGTTGTATTTCTGTCATGACTTTACTCCTAATGTTAATTTGGTAAGGCTATCCCTGCCTCAACTACCACCCATAATGGTATCATAGTTCTGCCCACCATAGAAAATATTTAAAATCTTTTAGGTCTCTCCATTAGTTTCCTATTAGAAAGGCTTACTGGAATTTATGTTAGGAAAAAACCCTGACAATTAGAGTAAGCCTTAGGGTGATTTTCCTGATTTCTGTTGTAAATGTAATGTGTTTGCATTACACTAAAGCAAGAGGCAAGTATGAATAAAACAGACCAGATACAAGTACGAATTAATCCAAAAACCAAGATTGCAGCAGAGGCCGTCTTTGCCAAACTGGGTATTAAGCCTAGTGAGGCTGTGCGTATGTTTTACCATCAGGTTGAACTAAACCAAGGTATTCCTTTTGATTTACGCATTCCTAACGCTGAAACACGGCAAGCGATTAAGGACATCGAAGAAGGTCGTGATTTAGTACGACACAGCTCTTTTGAGAGTTTCAAGCAATCCTTACAAGAGCACTAACCTGTGCGTGATGTTGTCACCACCTCAACTTTCTAAACAGTTTGAATCCTAACTTTTCTGGTCATATAAAGCAATAGTTGGGGAAACAAATTTTCAGATGCTTTTCTATTAGATTCAAAACATCCCTCTAATCCTATCTCAACCTAGATTTTTGGAGATTGTGGATTTGCCCAACTTTTACACAAAAGTTGGGATTAGAGCTCTATCTGTAAAACTCAAATCTAACACCTTTGCCAATAGTGTTAAGAAGTCTGTTTACTGCATACCTAGGCTGTTTTCTTAATACCTTTCAGGGATGTCAATTTATGAGGTGAGGCGACACTCTTATGTCAGAAAAAATCCTACATAGCTTGTCAGAATTTTACTGATTATTTAGCAAAAGCAGTCATCTAGAATGGTTTTGAGTAGCAAACGCTTTGCTCACCAAATTTATTAGCTTCTGCTAAACCACTACCTATGGTAGTGGTGCAATTAGGGGTTTTACCAGTCGAGTAGTAAAGTTGGGTAAAAATGTACCTCCCTAGAAGGTGAAATTCTGGAGGTACACATGAATAATAATAAAAGATTTAAGAAGTTGTCACATTCTATATACGAATGTAAGTATCACGTGGTGTTTTGTCCAAAGTATAGATATAAGATATTGAAAGGAGAGATAGGAGATTACGTAAATAATGCTGTTTATCAGTTGCTAGGATACAAGGACGGAGTAGAAGTAATGGAATTAAATGTACAGGAGGATCATGTTCATCTGGTGATGTCTGTAGCGCCAAAGTATAGCTTGTCAGACATAATGGGATACTTGAAAGGGAAGTTAGCGTTAAGAATGTTTGAGAGATACGAACAGTTAGGGAAGCGGTATTGGGGAAGGCATTTGTGGAGTAGAGGGTATTGCATAAGTACAGTAGGATTGGATGAAGAAAAGATAAGGAAGTATGTGAAATGGCAAGAGAAAAAGGAGAAAGAGAAGGAACAGGAAGAGGAATAAATGTAGGTTAGGGAAAGGAGGGTTAAGGTAGATGTAACATGCCACCTTCTAGGGGCAATAAAATAAGCCACCACCTCAGGTGGTGGTATCTTGACTAAGCATTTTATTTTGTTTGATCTTCCAATTTACAAGGAGTAGAAACGTGAAACTACAATACAAATGCCGTATAATTCTCCTTATATTTTTAGGACTTTTGCTTAGTGCTTGTCAGAAAAACACAAGTACTCCAACAGTTAACCCAGAAGAAACCTTAATAGGTTTCCAAGACTTTAACAGAGATGCTAAAGATGACCTAGCTATAGGGGTACCGTATGAAGACGTTGGGGAATTAAGAGATGCTGGTGCAGTCAATGTAATTTATGGCTCTTACACAGGTTTGACTTCTGCTAATGATCAAATATGGCACCAAGATAGTGCTGGCATAGTAGATAGTGCTGAGGTTCTTGACCGTTTTGGTTGGTCACTAGCTATTGGAGACTTTGATGGCAACGGCAAAGACGATTTAGCTATAGGGGTTCCTAATGAGGAGGTCGGCACCCTAGCATGGGCTGGGGCTGTTCACATTATTTATGGCTACAATAGTGGCTTAGGCAAGCGAGCTGATTACTTTTTGACTCAGGACAAAGGGACGGGTGATCCATCGGGATCAGAACTTGGTGACAGCTTCGGACACTCACTAGCCGTGGGGGATTTTAACAATGATGGTAAGGATGACTTGGCTGTAGGGGTTCCTGATGAGAATATAGGAAGAACTACAAACGCTGGCGCTGTCCATGTTTTCTACGGTTCAAATAAGGGTCTCAATATGAGGATAGCAGACCTCTTTTTTCATCAAGGTATGATTTCAACTCGTTCCGATATAGAAAAATTGGATCTGTTTGGTAGCACACTTACCTCTGGAGATTTTAATGGTGATGGGAAAGATGATTTGGCAATAGGTACTCCTGAGGAAGAGGTTGATGACCAGAGTAACTCAGGAATAGTTGATGTTCTCTATGGTGACACAAATGGCCTTAGCCTTACCAATTCTGATAGGTTTCGGCAGGGATTTGGTGGAATCTTAGATGCTACAGAAAAAGGTGACCACTTCGGTTGGGCATTAACTGCTTGTGATTACAACTATGATGGCAAAGACGACTTAGCTATAGGTGCTCACCTTGAAGATATAGGTGCTGTTAGCAATGCTGGAGTAGTCCATGTTCTGTACGGTTCTAATAGTGGAGTTACTTCTGCTGGTAATAGCCTTTGGCATCAAGATAGCGTTGGTATTGCGGGCACTGTTGAATCGGATGACCGATTTGGTAGAACACTTACCTCCGGAGATTTTAATGGTGATGGTGCTTGTGATCTTGCTGTGGGGGCACCACGTGAAGATGTTGGGTCGGTGGACGCCGCTGGTGCGGTAAATGTTCTTTATGGATCCTCTACAGGCATTACAGCAAGTGATAATCAACTGTGGCACCAGAACTCTCCAGGGATTAGAGGTTCAGCTGAATCCGGTGATCAATTTGGTGATTCGTTAGCCGCTGGCGATTTTAATGGCGATAAGAAAGATGATCTAGCTATAGGAGTGCCAAATGAAATCATTAATGATGAAGGGTCGTCATTCGGTGAGGGTGCAGTCAATGTAATTTATGGATCAAATTCTGGGTTAACCAGTGTAGCAGATGATTTCTGGCATCAGAATAGCAGTGGCATTAAAGGTACAGTTGAACATGGTGATTCTTTTGGTATGGCCTTGGCAGCTAAAAGATAAAGGATTATGGGTTACCTCATAAATATTCCAATCCCAACTTTTATAGAGAAGTTGGGGTAACTTTTGGGTTTACCTCGATGTCACTAAATCTTTAGCTTAATCTCCCCCTAGCACCCCTTATTAAAGAGGGAAACAGAAAGTCCCCCTTAAAAAGGGGGATTTTCTTTCCTGCAATTTAGTTTCGTTAAACTTTGCACTGTAACAGTAGGACACAACTAAATTTATTCATTTACATTGTTTTGCATAAAACGCCGAATGAGATCAGCAATCACATAGCCATCTTCTTCCAAAGCAAAGTGCCCTGTATCCAAAATGTGGAAATCCAGATTTTTTAGATCCTGCTTATAAGGGTGCGCACCTTCCTCAGGAAAGATGTAGTCATTCTTTCCCCAAACTAGTAATGCAGGGGGCTGGTGTGTGCGGAAATATTCCTGCCATTCAGGGTAAAGAGGAAGGTTTGTTTTATATGAATAGAACAGCTCCAATTGGATCTCCTTATTGCCCGGACGATCAAGCAATGATTGGTCAATTATCCAATTATCTGGACTGATAGCTGCTTCATTATCATTGGTGGAAACCACTACCTCTGGTAGTGGTCTAGTAAAAAGTTCTACTAGTTAAGCAATGATGTATTTCCCTAGAAGGTTAAAGAAAGGGAAATACATGCCCAAGAATAGCAGATACAAAAAGTTGTCACACTCAATTTACAGTTGTGAGTATCACGTAGTTTTTTGTCCAAAGTATCGTTTTAGAGTGCTGAAGGATGGAGTAGAGGAATCCTTGAAGCAGATAATATACAAGTTGTGTAGAGAAAAAGATAGAGTAGAGGTGTTAGAACTGAACATAAGAAAGGATCATGTACACATGTTGGTATCAATCCCACCAAAATATTCCGTGTCAGGGATAATGGGCTTTATCAAGGGAAAGTCAGCAATAAACATGCTAAAGATGTATGGAAGGAAGTTAAGAGGATATCCGCAAAAGAGCTTATGGAGTAGAGGATATTGTGTAAGCACAGTAGGGTTAGATGAACAAAAGATAAGGAAGTATATACGTTGGCAAGAGCAGAAGGAAAGAGCATTAGAGGCACAACAGAGGAGCCTATTTGAGTAGTATCGGGCACTAGCGTCCGATACCCCTTCTAGGGGTTAACAAAACAAGCCACCACCTCTGGTGGTGGTTTTATGACTACGTGCACCATTAGTATATTGCCATTTGGTTGCTCCAATTGTTAGTAGTGCATCACTAAGCATTTTGGCATTCTCAGGAGTTTTCTCTTCCCAATAAGTTCTAATAGGATCCCAAAATTCAAGTAAGCCTTCCTCATAGGCATTGCCATTTTGAATAATTAGGCCTGTTACTCTTTCTGGATGCTTCGCAGCAATCCTGAAACCAATAGGTGCACCATAATCCATTACATAAAGTGTGTAGGTCTTAGCATCTATTTTCTCTAAAAATTTGTCTACTGTATTAGAAAGGTTATCAAAACTGTAGTCAAATGCGTCTATGGCTGGCATGTCACTATTGCCATAGCCCGGGTAATCTGGCGCAATGACATGGTACTGATCTGCAAGCATTGGAATAAGATTCCTAAACATATGTGAAGAGGTGGGGAAACCATGCAGGAGCACTATGGTAGGTGCGTCCTTCGGCCCTGCTTCTCTATAGAAAATGTCTAAGTTGTTTACATTAATTACTTTATGTTGGGTTTGAGTTTGTGGTGTTGCAATTGCATTGCTTATCATTGAAGTGGATAAAACAATTGTAGTTACAGTTACTGCAAGTATTTCTCTAAACGTAGAAACTCTCTTGAATGGTTTACTTAGAATAGTCATGGTTATTTCCTTTCCTAAACCACCCTAAGTAGAAGGCCTAGGGGGTTTGTGCCTGTCGGAAAAACAGAACTTGCTAACACTCGAGTTGAATTACATAGTCATTCAACCTTGCGCAAAGAGTGCGGGTAGTTCTGGTAGATGATTCAAAAAGAAAACCGATCGGTTTCTCTTAAAATTAAGATACACCGATCGGTGTATCTTGTCAACCCTTTAATTTTAGAAAAAATTCACTTCCCAATATTGCTACTAGGTCGACTTTTAGGTGGCAACTATTTTGTTGCAGTTTTCTAGAAAATTTCCCCTCTAAAGGGAAGTCCCTCTCTGTTACCCTGTCATTCTGAGGAGCATAGCGACGAAGAATCTCTAAAGGCATTAACGCATGAAGAACCCTTCACATAGCTTGCCTTAGAGCACAGTGAAGGGTTCAGGATGACATTGCTCGCATTGGTAAAGTAAATGTTTATCTGGACATTATATAAGAAAATATAAATGTATTAACTGTCATATCATAAACATATCGGTATACATTTAGCCTATAATATAATGGATATGCCAATACCATCAAAAAGAGATCATATTACTAATATCGCACTAGACTTGTTTTATAAGCACGGATTTCATGCAACGGGGGTAGAAAAGATTATTCAGGAAGCAGGAGTGTCTAAGAAAACACTCTATAATCACTTCAAGTCCAAAGATGAGTTGATCCTAGCAGTGTTACGTAAACGCGATGAAATGTTCCGTAATAATTTTATGCGTTCTGTAGAACGTTTAGCAAAAGAACCAAGAGGTCAACTTATTGCTGTCTTTGATGTATTGAATGAGTGGTTTAATGATAAAGATTTCTGTGGTTGTATGTTTATTAATGCTTCTGCTGAATTTGCTAATCAGGATGACCCTTGCCATATTATTAGTAAAGAACATAAAAGATTGATGTTTGAATATGTGCGTGAATTAGCTGAAAAAGCGGGAGTAAAAAACCCTAGTGAACTTTCAGAGCAACTCAACCTGCTAGTCGAAGGTGCTATTGTTAACGCCCATGTGTGTGATAATAAAGAAATCACTAAAACAGCTAAGAAAATGGCAGAAGTATTTATTGATCAAGCACTAGATCAGAAAGGGTAAAGGTGAACCACCAAATTCGTTGCGGTGCTTAGCTAAACTAGTCACACACGTGGTTAGTGCTGCAACTAAGCCTAACCAAGTTATAGATTAACTTTTCTGGGCTCGAGAATCCGTTAGAACTAGCAAAAAGCCTAAGAAACACAGAATAGACCTGACTCACCTCTAATTAACATTAGTAATCGCTTTAGTATCTTTGTAATTTAAAGCAGCGAACCAAGTCCTAGCGCAAACTACAATCCAGCATATCCAAAAGCTTATTAAAGCTTTCTTCTACCTTAAGTGGCATTCCAAAACCCCCATTGGTCTCGAGCAACACAAAACCATGCAAACTACTACGAATACAACGAACTGCGTGCAGAGCTTCTTCTTCGTTAAGATTATATGCTCGCAAAATAATTAAAAAGACCTCTACAGCTTCTCGACCTGCTTGCTTAAGCTCTTCGTCAATGTTTTCATAAGATCGTTGCGTAAGTGCATAAAGTCCGGGATGACTCTTGGCAAAATCACGATAGGCTAAGGCCACAGCCTTAAGAGCATCAAAACCAGCACGCCCCATTGCAGCCTTTTGGCTAACAACTGTTAATTCCTGAATGCCTCTTAATGCCATAGCACGTTGCAAGCTTTCCAGATTACTTATGTGATTGTAAAGTGAAGGAGGTTTGACCTTAAAGTGTTTGGCAAGGGCGGCCACTGAAAGTGCTTCTATACCTTCTTTATCAGCTATATTGATAGCAGCATCAATGACCTTTGCTTCAGTTAGGCCGGGACGTGCCACTCAGTTGGTCTCTTTTAAGAACTCGAGTATCAAAGGGGTTACTTTATCAGGCATTTCAGCATGGGGATAGTGTCCTGCTCCATCTATCATTTGAATTTGATCTGAAACTTTGCTTGCTATAAACTCAGCTTCTTCCTCAGGATTTTTGAAATGGCTGTCCTTACTACCCATAATGACAAGTGAAGGTAACTTAACCTTAACAAGTCGTTCATCAAGACCGTCCCTTGAGGCTGTCAGCGTTGCTCTTGCAGCTTTCGCTTTGTTCGCAGGGGCAATGCTAGCTCTAAGGTGACGACTGTAGGCCTCTATATCAGCAGGCTTTTGACTTGGATACCAAGACTTATAGAACATCTCCCAAAGACGTGCTTTCCAAGGGCCACGCAACAGGGAATTGAGGAGAAAGTTTTGAAAGGGGCTCGAGTCCTCAAGGTGGGCACTAATAAGAACAAGCTTCCTGATTTTCTCAGGGGCCTCAGCAGCAGCCCATAGTGCTGCTGCAGGTGAAAACGATGTACCAATAACAGTAGCTGCTCCAGCATCTAAATGATCTATCAGTGCAAGAATATCGCTGGCGGTATCTGAAACTCCATAATTTGAAAAGCTAGAGTCTGATTCACCGTGACCACGTAGATCAAATGTTACTACACGATAACCTGCTTCAGAAAGTTTAGGAGCTAAAAAACGATATTCACTGCGAATGTCGCCTGCACCGGGGGCTAAAATAACAACTTCTCCTGTGCTTCCTGTATCGTCATAAGCGAGATTGCCTTCGGGTCGTGAAAGTATTTGAGTTTTCATAGAGTTTTCCTTTCTTGTTTTTGCTCGAGTTTCAAAGCTAATACCATTAGTTTTGAGTGTAAAAAAAGAGACTGCTCTGCCTTGTAGTTCATTTGAGTTTGTTCTCAATAATTCTTGCATTTTTTATATCAATTTCCTTGCTTGTTAGTTTTGAGTCTCTATTTAAATTAATCATAGTAGTTAATATACTAATAATATTAGTTTTTGTCAACACCTTATTTTAAAATGTCTGCCTAATACGCACTATTTTTGACAGTAAGGCATTGATTTTGCTATCTTGCTAAAAGCTCATTATTGAGCTGGTGTGATCAGTCAATTCTCAACCTAATTTCTAAAGTGACTTTAAATAAGCATCAAGCACTTGGGTTATTCTATGTTTTTAAGATTAACCCAAGTTTTATGTGAGCTTTTTGCTTGCTAACATTGTGGAGGTTTCTCATGCCAAGAAAATTAAAAGATCACGACGAATTGGCTTCCTTTTGAAGTAATGAGTAAGCGTCGTAAAGGTTTCCCTTCAGAAACTAAAGTTAGATGTGGTTTAAGAGTTGTTAGAGGTGACAAAGAGCTTATCGAAAAGCTTGGACGTAGAGACCTTTGCCCTTGTGGTTCAGGGAGGTATTTTTAAACGGTGTTGTATGGATTCTGGAAAATATGATGGTGTGAATCGTCATTACTATTTACGAGACAAATAAATTACCTTTTACAGGGTTAAAGTGTGACTTAGCTAGCCTAATCACACTTTATTAATATTGTTGTTCCCACAGCTACATCCCAAGTAAATAACCTGTTTCTACCACAACGCCAAAGTCAAATCTTATAGAATACCAAAAGCAGTAACAATCAAAGCAGCGTCCATCCAGAGGTGCACAAAAAAACATGGCGCAATCACATGATAGCCCCACAAGTGTGTCTAGGCATTACCGCTAAGCAGTGTCATGAAAGCTTTAATCATGCCTGTGCCAGTAAACTGCAAATACACAAATAAGATTGAGACAATAGCAGCCTCGAGCGTTCCATAAACTACCCAAAACTCAAATAAATGGAAAGTAGCATAGGACAAACCGCCCAAAATTACAGAAGTTGCATTCTAAGCAGCAAGGGGTGTTTCCTGCTCTACAACCTTGCCATCTTCTAATCTAACAATACGTTTAACATGTTCCAACAAGCGTGGATCGTGAGTTGAAAAAACAAAGGTTACACCTTTTTCCTCGTTGAGTTGCTTCATCAATTTAATAAGTTGATTGCCTGTTTCACTATCTAAGTTGGCAGTAGGTTCATCAGCAAGAATGATTTTTGGATCAGCAGCAAAAGCTCGAGCTAAAGCAACACGCTGTTGCTGCCCACCCGAAAGTTGATTAGGACGGCGGTTAGCAAATTCTTCCATACCAAGTGCTTTAAGCGACTCTAGGGCTTTTGCCTCACGTTCCTTTTTCCCAGCTCCTTGTAACTCGAGCACAAAAGCAGCATTTTCTAAAGCAGTCAACACTGGAATGAGGTTAAATGCTTGGAACACAAAACCAAGTTTCTTAAGGCGTACCTTTGCACCTTCTTTTTTACCAAGCTGGTCAACACGCTTGCCCTCGAGGTAAATCTCACCCTCACTTGGATGATTGAGTCCACCCATAAGGTGTAGTAGTGTACTTTTTCCACTTCCCGAAGGCCCAGAAAGGGCAGTAAATTCGCCCGGTTCAATAACCAAATCTACACCTTGCAGAGCTTGGGTGGTAACTTCGCCTACTTGGTAAACCTTTTTTAGATTTTTAACTTCAAAGAGAGGCATTTTTTCCTTTCAGATAGTACTTACAGCGCAGAATTAAATTAGGCCGGGCTTGTAGGGGAAATCCCCCTAAATCCCCCTTATTAAGGGGGACTTTCAATGTTCTTCCCTTAAGGGCAATTAGGAAGGATTAACCAAAGAGACCTATTAAAATACTTTTTTCCTTTATGCGGTGTAACGCATTGCCTCTGCAGGCTCGATGTTTGCAGCTAACAAAGCAGGCCATAGGGCAGCAAGGATAGCTGTAACAATAGCAAAACCTACTGCAAAAAGTACTTGCCACAATTCAATAGTTGGGTACATGATAGGATTCATGCCTACCTCAGCAAACAATTTCTCCATTCCGGGGTAGGTAAAACCATCTGAAAGCATAGCAATCAATCCTAGGCCAAGTGTTGTACCAATGGCTGCACCTGTAACACACATAATCACACTTTCTAAGGTAATCATTTGCATAACTTGTCGTCCAAGTGCACCAAGGCTGATAATGACACCAAACTCACGTATACGCTCGAGTGTACTAAGGTAGACTGTATTTAGAACCAGTAAACCTGCTAGCAAAAAGAAAATAAGCGACATAACCATCATAATAGGCATAATAAAGTTGAGTACTCCTGCTAGACCGGGGTCAAGCTCTTGCCAAACCTCTATCTCATAATTTTGCCCCAAGCTTTTACTGAGGGAATTGGCATCTTCGTGTGTGAGAGTATCTTGGTCAACTGTAACTATAGTTGGGTAGTGTAGCTCGAGGCGACTCACAGCGTTTGGGGCAGCTAGTTCTTGAGCAGCGGCGAGTGACACATAAACTGCATTGATTTCTTGGTTAGGATCATCAAAGTCAAGTAATCCCCTTAAAGTGTAAGCTGCTGCACCATAACCCTCAGTTTCGGGTGCATAAACATAAACTTCATCGCCAAGATTAACCTTAAGCGAAGTCGCTAATGATTGACCCAGCATTATGCTGGTAAGGTCATCAGCAGCAATAAAATTACCCTCAGCAAGATTATCTGCTACAAAATCTTCCCGTAAAATGTCAGGCCAATCCTGCCCACTTATGGCTAGGCCACGTGAACGGTCTTCACCTGCTAAGAGCGCAGGAATCTGTAGCGAGCCGACCACTACAGCATCAGGAGCAACCTTCTCAACGCTAGCACGTAAGTCAGTAGCATTATATAGTAATCCTGCACTAAAGTCTCGAGCATCACGATAATCGGCAGCATGGATTTGAATATGACCAACCTGCTCAGTTAAATCTTGATAAAGGCTATTCTTAATTGCACCACCAAGACTATAAATCATAATTGCCATAAAGACAACAATTGCTACAGCTGAAAGGGTGATAAGGCTACGCCGTCCTTGTCGCCATAGGTTTCGCCAAGCTAGAGCTAACATTTACTTTTTCCCCAAATGAGTGGCTTAGTTGCTAATTGAATTTGTTGCATGATTATTCCTTTCTAGAAATCGGCAGTTCAAATTTAGAATAATTTCCTTCCACTAGCTGACTCTTGCTAAGTCGCTCTCATTGCTTCTGAAGGGTTAAGGTTCCTTACACGCCGTCCCGGCACACCAATTGCTAGTACTGCTGCAATAATGATGGTTATAGCTGCCCAAGCAAGGTAACTTAGCTGAGCTGCTAAAATGAAATGATCACTTAGGGCAAGACCTTGCAACATTCGACCGTAATAGCTCTTAATAAGCGGTCCCATAATATTAAAAGCACTGAAAATCCAATTAAGTCCATAACCTAAAACTCCACCAATTAAAAACCCTAGCAAGGTGGTGTAAGTAGCTTCTAGAGTCACCATACGTGCAATTTGTCCTTGATACAATCCTAATGAGGTAATAACACCAAACTCCCTAGTACGCTCAATCACACTTACAACCACAGTACTCATTACTGTGATTGCTGCAAAGATAGCTATAAGGACAACAATAGGTATCATTGACAGCCGCTTGGTCTCAATACCTGCCATAATTCCACTAAGCAGGTCGGAAATACTATAGGCCAAAACGCCTTGGGGTAATATAGATGAATTGTTAAGAGCCTTGGCAACTGCTTTTTCATCACCTTGATTGACATCAAGTGCTAAACTTGTGGCAGTTTCTACTCCTGTTAAACTGCGAGCATCCTCAAGATGAATTAGTACTATTGTGTCGTCTACAACCTTGATATTGCTTCTAATAAGCCCAAGCACTCGTAAGCCTATGCCCTGAGAGCCAGCCAAGGATTGTACGTCTAGTGCAAGTCGCTCACCCACACGCACGTCAACCTCTTCAGCAAGGCCTATACCTATAACAAGTTCACCGGGGGCTGCAAGTAACCGCCCTTCACTAATATTTTCAGGTAGAGCACTTACTTGGGGCTCGAGGCTAGGATCAATGCCACGTACCTGTGCACCCATAGCGCGATATGGTGAACGTATGAGTGCAGGAAATTCAAGTCTGGGAGCAGCTCCTTTCACATTTTCAAAATTTACCAGTATATCCTTAAAATCAAGTGCCAATAAACTATTCTCAGGATCAGGGTCTTGATAGTGGGCTTCGGTTTGCACCATAATGGGAGCACTTAAGTAGCGAGCTTGACCACTTAAAAGAGTATTTATAAAACCATCATAAAAACCCCAAAAGAAAATAATGGCAATGGTTGCATAGGCTACTACAGCTAATAAAAGCTGGGTACGACGTTTATGCCGCCACAAATTGCGCCAAGCTAGTTTAGATATAGACGTATTCACGGTTCACCTGCTTTCTACTAAGTCTTTGTCTTATGCTGTTCCGTCCACTACTTAAAAAATACTTTGGGTAATCTTCTTTCAGCAAAGACATGACTCGCATTTCAGTAAGACTTTGTTTGGCCTCGAAAGTGTCATTTTCAAGCAGATTGAGTCTTTTTCAGCGAGCTAGCAGTACACTGTTAACTATTCTATACTTTTGCCTGACCCTACTGCATCCTGTGACTGATCAATTTCTATTACAGAAAAATCGCTTTCATAGGTGGTACTAATGTAATTTTGGATAAACTGATAAGTACTTTGTTAGTATCCCTAATCTCATCATCTTATAATCTTATAGACTTGACATAAGATTATCTGAGTGCTAACATGTTAGAGCATCTAGCATTGCCCCCCTTTTACCCCCTTTAGCGCCTGATTAGTCAGGCGCATTTTTTTAGATAGACTATCTCCGCCAGTTATTTATCAACACTGCACCTTTGAGAGCAAAAGCCAGACTACCTTCTTCTTGGTTCTTCTACTTAACCATCAATGCCTTCACCATTGTTAATCACAAAACAAAAACACAACCTGATAATACACTTTGCTTGAAATGTTAAAATAGACCGTATGGATATAGAAAAAAAACTTTACAAAAGTCGTGACAATAGTGTATTTGCTGGAGTGCTTGGGGGATTGGGTGAGTATGCTGGAGTAGACCCAACGATTTTGCGCTTGGCCTATGTATTTTTGACGCTTTTTACTGGTGTGGCACCCGGTGTAATCGCATATGTGATAGCAATGTTGATTGTACCGCAGCCACCACTAGCAGAGAAAAAAGCTGTTAATGACTCTAATGCTAATTCCAACGATTAGGAATCTTGACGCCGTACCAGATTGGGTTAATCAACTTGACGTTATAACAGTTGGCAGTGGTCATAGGTACTCAATAAAGTTTCATGGAGGGCACTAACACTATTTAGAATAAACCAATAAACGCTTTGCTAGCATCTCTAAGGCCATAATCCTACAGGCTTGACATCAAGTTACTTGAGTGCTAATATACTAGAGCATCTAGCATTGCCCCCCTTTTACCCCCTTTAGCGCCTGATTAGTCAGGCGCATTTTTTATATAGACCATTTTAGGTGGTTTTTACTCTTTGTATTGAGAGATGCTGCCAGAGCCAGAAATTTTTTGGCTAATGACAGGCGAACCGATGTATCGTACATTCCCGCTTCCACTGATATTTACACTCAATTCATCAGATGCGTTTATAATTCCCTTACCGGAACCACTGGTGCGAAATTCAGCTTTCTTTGAGGCAAGATCCTTTGCATCATAGTTACCAGAACCATTTATATTAACTTTTTGTTCTTCTGCTGTTCCTTTAAATACAAACCTTCCCGAGCCAGATACATTGAGATCAAGCTTCTTTACGCTTACACCCAAAGAACCCTTGCCTGAACCGTTAATGCCAATTGTTAGTTCGTCTGTAGAGATATTCTCCGTCTCAATATAGCCAGAGCCAGAAATACCAATATGCTCTATGTCAGCGACAGTAAGATGATAATTTATGTCTTTAGTTGGCCAGAGTTGTCGAATCGACCACTCCCTCTTAAATCGAATCTTAAGAGTGTTGCCCTCAACTACTGTTTCAATTCTATCGATTATATTATCCTCAGCCTCAATATTTAATGATTCGTCCCCAGATTGATCAATGAGCAAGTTTCCTCTGCCACTTAACTCAATCCGATTGAAGCCTGCAACATCTCGAGCTTCAGTTATAATGTTGCCAGACCCACGCACTATAGACGCAGACCTATACATCAAATAACTTCCAACCCCTACGATAGCGATAAGCAAAACAGCTCCTGTTAGATACTTATTCATGCTCACAGTATAACACTTCAAAAAAAGCTCTAGCACCGTTTTTTTAAGCGAAACTATCCTATAGCTTTATCAAGATTTGACGAAGAAGGTGAACTCCCTAATGAATGTCAATCCACTTTACACAGCTTGCCCTTTTTTAAAGAAAAGCTCCAGTATGATGAGAGAAAGCAAAATGAACGTATTAAATAAGAGTTTGAACTAAAATTTAACCTCGTTAAGGACACAATTAAGCAATTGCAAAGTAGTGAAGTATCCGGTCAAAGCAATGTTTATGACAATTAAGCCTAATCGCAGGAGGCAAGGACTTTGCTGTATAAAGCGAGGACTATAGAGGGCAAGGCCAAGGTTACTAGGACAATGCCGAAGATTAGCGGCACCCAAGCAAGGGGGCTGAGGAGACCGCCACCCCGAGCTATGCTGATCTCGGCACCGCGCACAGCGTAGACGCCAATTACGACGGAAAGACTGCCAATCACGAGCAGGATGCCATGGGTCACAAGAAGTATTGTGCGAACAGGGCGAGTACCTTTCCAGATACGGTTGCCGAGGATGAGCATCCACCCGCCAAGCAGCACAAAGGGCAAGGAATGTTGTATGGTTAGGAATATCGTCATAGACAAGTTGGACCAGACAGTGCCAGTCGACATGTAGGTTAGGACAGCAAAGGACGAGCGTATGATGTGCAAGGCGACAAGAACAAAAATTAAGCCACAAGCGAGGTGTCCAACTGCCAAGCCACGCATCAGCCAGAGCATGAGATTCGTCATGTGATTTTATCCATTTACTTAACCTTACTAAGCTCAGGGAAGATCACTTTTAGATACATTCCCCTAAGTTACAGGATTTTTGGAAGAACTAAGTTTTACTAGAGGCTTTGTTGCTTTATATTTCATTACTATGTTAATTGTAGTTTATGACTGTAATTTTTACTTACACTGTTCCTTCTACCTGTGAATAAGTAAATTAAGAGTTGGGCAAGAATCCCAGTTTGTTCGCAGAGCACTCACGCATTCTTAATGCTGCATTATATTTGAAATAAAGTTTATAGAGATGAATTAGTGCAGGGGATTTATTGCTATATTGAATATATGTCAACGTATGATTGGTATCAAAAACTTATTAAGCCAGAGTGGGCACCACCCTCTTGGATCTTTGGTCCTGTATGGAGTGTCCTGTATGCAATCATATTCATCTCTTTTGGTTATGTCGCCTACTTATATTTCAAAGGAGTTATACCTTTTGTAGTTTTATTACCTTTCATTCTTAACCTTATTTTTAATTTGGCGTTTACTCCGCTACAATTTGGCCTAAAAAATAACCTACTTGCCTCAATAGATATTCTTCTTGTTCTCGGGACTCTTTTGTGGGCACTCTATGTTATATATACGTATGTCCCTTGGGTGACATATGTGAATACTCCTTATGTGTTATGGGTATCATTTGCAACAGTATTACAATTAACAATAACTTACATGAATCTCTAACTATCCCATTACTTCAATCTCATCTCATATGGACCTTTGTGTTGCCAAGTTACCATGAAAAACACCAATACAAACTCTAGCACGTGGCCTCGCATCATAGTGAGTACAATGACAGTAGTGACGGCAGGTTCTATCCTTCACTTTGCTTGGGAGTGGACTGGTCGTAGACCCTTGGTAGCAGTATTGGCTGCGACAAATGAAAGCACTTGGGAACATATGAAATTGGCTTTCTGGCCGGCGCTCTTTCTCGCTCCAATCCAGTATCGATTCTATGGCAGGCCACCGGGTTGGCTGCTTGCCACAACTTTTCGCTGCTTGCTGTCCCCAGTGTTGATTGTGGTGGTGTTCTACAGCTACACAGCAGTTTTAGGTACTAACTACCTCATTCTTGACATTACTACGTTTATAGTCGCTGTGCTTAGTGCCGAGATTGTTGGACATACAGTCATGCTAAAAAGGGTGGCGGTAGGTTTGCGTGTTGGGGCTGCTCTTGTACTGCTCATCGCAACTCTAGCATTTCAACTCTCACGTTTGCACCACCCAAATGGTTTCTATTCAAAGAACCTATAGGAAGAAACGATCTGACAGTACTTGAGGCCACTACCTGAACCTCAAGATTACTCCTACAAAACTACCAAAGTTTCCACCGTATAAAATAAAATCACATCAATCTTGGAATACGAATTATAAAGCTGGTAATTTCTCCTAGCTCTGATGAGGCCGAAATACTCCAGCCATGAGCCTCAATGATATACTTCGCTGAGGCAAGACCCAAACCAGTTCCAAGTTCATTTCTGCCTGAGGATTCTCGGAAAAAAGGCTCAAAAACTAGATCCAGATGTTCTTTTGCTATACCTAGACCATAATTTTGAATCTGTATTTGTAATTCTGCTTCATTTGTCTGCACTAAACTAAAAACAATATGCTTTCTCTCATCTGAGAACTTCATTGCATTGCTTAGAATATTTTCCAGAGCACGAGATATTAGTTGCTCATCCATAGGGAATTCAACTTCTTTTGGAATTGATATTTTTCTATCAATTTGGAAGCCCTGCATTTCTGCTTCGGTAGTGTACAGATCTATAAAATCTTCTACAAACCCCTTCAGAGAAGTAGATTTCAATTTCAAATTCCACTCAGAAGTTGTAAGTTTGGCAAAATCTATAAGGGATGAAATCCGCTTATTAAGAGTTACAGATTTTTCCTTCATAATTTTAAGGAATTTATCTCGCTTACTTTCACTATCTCCAAAACCTTCTAATAGAGCATCAATATATCCATCGATTGATGCTAAAGGAGTTTTAAGATCATGCGAAATGCTCATTAGAAACCGAGACCTTCGCACATATTCATCTTTCAATTGTTTACGCATTTCATCAAGGGAATGAGCAAGTGAAGCAAATTGATCACTTCCTTTGCTTTGGATTTCAAACCCAAGATTTCCAGACGAGATTTGAGTAGTGGCATATTCCAAGTTCCTTATTTTATTATTGATACTTTTAATGATAAGCAGTGAAAAAACAATAGCTAGAAAAAGCATTATGATAAAGGGAAGGGTAGTAAAAATGGCTAAAATATATGCTTGAGGATGAATGTTGGTAGAACCTCTAAAAACTCTAGGATAGCTAATCAAATATTGAAATTGCTTCTGGTCAGTTGAAATATTAAACAAGCTAAAATCTTCTAGTCCGTCTGCCAATGCTCGAGATAGCAAGTATTCTTCCTTGCTTAACAAAGTATCAGATGTGGCTTGGGTTGAAAAAATTATAGTATTGTTTGTTTTATCTACTACTGTTAGCCCCATACTTTCTGGTACAGACAACGCATCAAATTTGCCATTTAGAAAATCTTCAGGAGAAGTATTTTTAATCATTTGAATTATTGTTGGAAACACACGAAAGCCATTCCCTGAATTCCTTATAGACCAAAACTGAAAAGCCATAATTCCTGATGCAACTAATAAAGGAATTATGAAAATCCCTACTATTAAAAGTGTGAATTGCGTTTTTAGGTTCACTCTTACCTCTGAAGAAGGTCTTCGTTAAATCTGTAACCTTTTCCAAAAACTGTTTCAATAACTGTGGGATGTTTTGGGTTAGGCTCTATTTTTTTCCGAAGACGCTGAATATATACACCAACAGCGGTTAAGTCACCATAACTGTTACCCCAGACTGCCTCGTAAATCTCATCACTACTAAAGGTGCGACCAGCATGTTGAGCAAGATAACTTAGTACCTCAAACTCCTTGCCAGAGAGAGTGATTCTTTCATCATCTTTCTTTAAAAGAAAAGCATCTACATCTAAAGTGTAGCTAAGGAACTTTATCATACTTCTTTTGTTGGCAGGTTGTTTATGCCGCCTAAGCATAGCTCTGATTCTAGCAACTAGGACTCGAGGTGCAAAAGGCTTACTTACAAATTCATCTGCACCAATTCCTAGACCCAAAATGATGTCTTCATCTGCTTCTCGAGCAGAGATAATCATTACTGGCACATGGTGTTCACGACGAAAATTTTGTAGGAATTCGAACCCATCCTTACCCGGTAAATTGATGTCTAATGTTATAAGGTCAAACTCGGCAAGTGAAAGTAATTCTTCAGCTTCTTCAGCACTAGTACAGGTACGCACCTCTATACCTTCTTTTTCTAAATACATAGCGATGAGGTCACCCAACTCAACCTCATCTTCTATAACTAGAACGCTGGCTTTCATATTTTTATATTCACCTTAAAAAACTGCATTTATGGCAAGACCCGCAGTTAGGCTGTGTCCAGAACCACTATTACTGTATTCTGATCCTTCTACACCATAGTTATATTTATAGCTAATACTTGGAGTTAGGTTATCTATACCGCTGTATCGCAAACTAATATCAACTATGCCTGATCCATCGTTCAAATTGCCTATCCATAGTAATGACGGGGTCAAATCTGTGTCTACAATATTGTTAAAACTTACTCTTGCAGCACCGTAATGCTGACCTCGCTCTCGAAGATCACTAAAACTTAAAGCGCCCTGTTCTATAAGTGTGGTTAAGGCAGCTGGATTTTTAGTATAGAGACTGGAATCAGAGTATCCTAAACCATTGTAAAAGTATTGAGCAGTGAGTGCAACTGAAAACATATCGTCATCTGTAGTATAGCTATAGTTACCACCAATTGTACCAGAGAGGAACAATTTATCAGGTCTTGTTTCTGTGCCTATTCCTGAAGGTTTGCTCGAGTCTTCAACCAAAAAAACCTTATTACTATTCCCTTCAAGTACAGCTTCAGCAAAAAAGCCAATATCACCAAAATTACGTGTGCCAGTCACCATAACTGACCAAGGATTATCATATTGATAAACTCCTCCTACAGTAATTTCCATTGAATCTAGTAAAAACTCATAACGTGAAGCAAATGCAACAGGATTATCCTCTTCAATTTCATCTAAAAGTAGATAGCCCGATAAATTACTAGTTCCTAAAGGTAATTGTGCTTTAAAAGCAACTGGGCCTGCTAATTCTTCTTTAGGGTCTTCAGGGTCTATGTTTTCTAGATTAATAATGTTGGCAGGGCTAAAAAAGAACCCCACCCCCCAATTGATGGTTTGCTTACCTGCTCTCAAGAAAACAGTATCACTAATACCTACATCAGCAAACATTTCTCTTAGGTCAAATGACACTCCATCTGAAGTGTCATAAACAATATCACCTTTAACAAATGCTCTCAGGTCACTATTTGGTCTAGCATCAAGGTATAAGCGAGCTTTGAAGTCTGTGAAACCACTCGAAAGGGAATCTTCACTATCGGAATCGAGATCGAGGCTAACCTCACCATCTATAGTAAGAGTACCGCCGATAGCTATTTTCTCGCTTGCCAAAAGTTCATCGGCAAGATTAGATTCCGGGTCATCTTCCACTTCAGAAACAATAGATTCCTCATCTCCAGTTGAGTCTCCTCCACCAAAAAGCTCCTCGTCTAAACTGCTTTCCTGCGACCATGCGAAGACAAAAAGCAATATGCTCATAAAAAAAATGACTTTCATAAAGATTTACTATCTATTGACACGTTCTACATATGCCTTAGTAAATACGGAATCTGGAATTTTTGCGGTGGAGATGTTAGATAGGGTGATGCTGGTAGATTTATTTTCTACTAAAGCATCAACAAATATCATTTTTTCTGCAATGTAACTATCACCTGCTTTTGCATAGCTTGGATAATAAGATGTTCTTAACAAACGCTTTGTCAGACTATAATCGTCACTTTTTAAGAGAAGATTGTTGTTTTTAGTGACATAAATTGTTCTAAAAGGATAAGTCACCTCTGAATGCACTGCCTCTAGCTCGAGCACCCAAACATCGAAGTTACCTAATTTTGCTTCTGTTGTTGAGAGCACATCATAATCTTCAGCTAGAGTAGAACTACCAAAATCAGAATGTCTGGCACCACTATTTTCAAAGCTCTCACTCATAGATGTATGAGTGAATCGACGACTTTCGGGATCATAAAACCACAGGCTATTATCTATTAGTAAATACCCCTGTCCCAATTCAACAGCAGGTTTCTGGATAAGTATGAGAAAAGTATCTTCAGCATCTCTGCGAAACATCTGTGCTGTTCTTGAATCATCGCCTTCGTCTGGGTCTTTTATTTCTAAAGATACTGTTGTAGCAAGGTCACCTTGGAAATTGCTGCGAGTGTCAATAAGTTGTAGAATTTGCTCAAAATCTTGACTTTGTGAGTTTGCTACGCAAAAAAAACACCCTATTCCTATAAGTGTAATAATAATTCGTTTCATTGCTAAATCCTTAAAAACTAGTAACTTGTCCGAAGGGCCTCTGCTGGCTTTAGATTCGCAGCAGCCCGTGCAGGCAGGTAAACTGAGGCAATACTTACTAGACAAAGTGTAAGGATATTGCCAACTATTTCAGAAGCTGCTATGGCAAACTGTAAGTGTCCTTGGCGCAGAAAGAGTGTGAAATGACTCGAGCTAAATTCATATAGGCTTACTCCAGCCATGAAGAGAAAGGATAACACTAAACCAACAATTGCTCCTCCTAGAGCGATGAAGAAGGCTTCGCCAATAAATATATCGCGAACTCCTCCCTTTTGTATGCCCATAGCTCGCATGGTTCCGATTTCTGCTGTTCTTTCCAGCATAACCATCCGATAGGAATTCATGACACCCACCATAATGATGCTAAGTATGACAAAGAAGATAACTAAACCAATGATGTCCATGATACTTATCAGTGCCATAACGTTATCCATCCTGTCATTGAGGGTAGATAAACTAAATTTAGTCCCAGACCATCTTTCAGATTCATCCACGCTGTTCAACTGACTGAAACCCATCATACGCATTATGTGGTTTTGCATACGGTCTTCACCATCATCACTATCTCTAGGTTCAGTTTCTGCAAGAGATGAAAGTTCCTTATGTAAAACATCTGTAGCACTTTCAATAACACCGATGTCTTTTAGATATATGTTAAGTGTTTGAAATTGATCTGAACTCATATCCAGCAAATTGTTAAGCGTAGCAATGTGGATATAGCCTGATGAGGTTCCAAAACTCTCTTCGCTTACAATGCTGCCAACAACTATTCCATCTCCAACATTTTGTTGACCGTTGATAGTAGTTGTTTTGATAATTACACTCTCACCTACTTCAATACCAAGGTCCTCAAAAGTATCTTCTGGCAAGAGTACACCTAACTCATTAGCTAGAAAATCATTGGCATTACCCTCAACAAAATTAAGGCTATCTAAAAATTCCTTCTCCTGATTGAAATCAACTCCAATCAAGTTTTGATTTTCTTCGGCATTCCCAAAAATCAGACTTGTGTTTGCAGATGAACGTGTATTGTAAGAAAGAACTTGATCTTCTATTATAGGTAAGGCTTCGTATATAGTTTGAGGCTTTCTGATTATAAATATCTCGTTTCCTCTGCTGCTTACCTCTGTGCCAGACACATAAATGTGTCCTCCAAAGGTGTTGGAAAAATTTTCTTCAACGGTGCGTATTAAACCGTTGGTAAAACCATTTATAATAGTAAATACAAAGAAACCAAAAGCAATTGCTCCTCCTAAAAGCAGTGTTCTATTCATTTGTCCTAAAACATTCTTAAAGGCAATTCTTATTGACTGCATAATTATAAATCTTCTCCTTACTTCTTCTGCATCGCTTGCACTGGCGTAATGCCTAATGCAACAGAAACTGGATAAAGGCTTGCTAGAATGCCAATGAAAACTACTATGAATAGGGAGTTTATAAGTGATGTAACTGACAAAATAGGTTTTAGAGTAGCACCACCAAACAGTATCTGGAAGAATACATTTGACGCTGTGAGTCCTATGGTGTTAAGCACTCCGATTATTGCAATGCCAATTGCAATGCCAATAAGGCCAAAAACTATGGTAATCATGAGGACTTCAAGAGTAATCATTGCCCTTACAAAAAAGCGTTGTCCTCCGATTGCTCTTACAGTACCTATTTCAGGAATTCTTTCTGTAACTGAAATAACCAGTGTATTCATAATGATAATAACTGCAACTATGGCAATAACCAATATCGCACCATATAAGATATTTCGAATGCTATAGGCTATTTCTGCAGGAAATCCAGCTCCCCAACGCCAGTTTTCTACTAACAATTCATCGCCCAAAATTTCTTTGTTTGACGATAATTGATTACTTAAATCAGCTGTGGAATAACCTTCAGCAACTTTTAGCAAAATAAAATGCCATGCATCATTATCTAAAAGCAAATACTGATCCCTTATTGAGGTATCACCAAGAATATTCTCAAAGTCAATTGAAGAGTTTGTATTGTTAGCTGTGTTTTCAGTTACATCAGTAACCAAAGAGCCCCCACCAAAAAGTAAATCTTCTGCAAAGGAAATATCTGTAACTGTTTCATTGCTGAGAGCTTCTTTTACAGCAGTCAGACCATAGAGAGTGCGTAAGGTACTTATATCTACAAATGAAACATTGCCCAGAAATCCTGCATTGTTTTTAAAATGACCAATTCCTTGAATGGTAACTTCCCGTATTTTCGTCCCAGTGGCGTCATTTTGGCCTGAAAGTAAAACTGTGTCTCCGGGCTTAAGCTGTTGTGCAGTTTCTTTAAAAACATCATCTACCACTTGTTGTGAGAGTACAATACCTTCTTTATTATCTTTTAGGTCTTCGCCAGCAGTTATAACAAAGGTGTCTGAGAACATCTCACGATAATCTGTTGGTTGAATCCCCCACAAAAAAGCAAATGAAAGGCTTTCTTCTTCATTATTAATAGAGGCAGATCCTGTTACAAGTGGAGTAAAATCTTCTACAGAATCCTGCTGCTCTAAATAGGCAACAATTTCAGCATAGTTTTCCAGTGGTGGTGTAGTTCCTCTAAACCCACTTATAAAAAAAACATCTTCATCAGTAGCATTCCTTAGAATCAAATCACCTGTGAAGCTTTCGCTGTAGGTATCTCTCATTCCTTTTGTGATAGTCTCCATAACAGAGCTCCCTACCACAAGAAAGGCAATCCCCAAGGCAATTAAGGTTCCAATAATAAGCGTCTTGGTTCTATGCTCACGTAAGTTACGAAAAGCAATTTTTAGCAGGATCATGCAACTGCCTCTTGCAATGCTATATCTGCCTTATAGTTTTCTACAATCAAACCATCTTGCAATTTAATGACTTGATCTGCAATTTTGACAATTTCAGGGTCATGAGTACTAAAGATAAATGTTGTTTCAAGTTCCCGATTCATCTTCTTCATCAGATTAATAATGGCTTCACCTGTAGTGGAATCAAGATTTGCAGTAGGTTCATCAGCCATAACAATGCTTGGTTTTGTTGCTAGCGCCCTTGCAATAGCAACTCGCTGTCTCTGCCCACCTGATAACTCATTAGGTTTATGGCTTTTCCATTTAGTTAAACCAACTTCTTCAATAAGATAGTTAATCCAACTATTTTTATCTTTCTTAGACAGGCTACTTTTACCTAACAGCAAGGGGAACTCTATATTTTCAAAGACATTTAGTACAGGTATTAAATTAAATGATTGAAATATAAACCCCAGAACTTGGTGTCTGAGCCTAGTAATTTTTTTATCAGACAGGTCTGTAGTTTCGACACCATTTATATAAACGCTTCCTGATGTAGGGGTGTCTATGCAACCTATCATGTTCAGAATTGTTGATTTACCAGACCCTGATGGACCTGCAATGGAGACAAAATCACCCTTTTTGATTTCAAAGGACACACCTTTGACAGCTTGTACTTCTGTTTTTCCTAATGGGTAAGTCTTTTTAACGTTGTTAAGTTCTACAATTGACATTGATGTTCTCCTGAAGCAAACTGCTTAATTAGCAAAATAGTTACAGTTTGAATTTTGTGATTGTCAGAAATACCATATCGTGATTTGAAGAGTTTTTTGTGGGGTTGCGAGTTCTAAAACTGCATCTTTCCACTTTGGTGGATCAAAAGTAATTATAAAAACAAAAAAAATGATTTTCATACACTCTCCTTGGACTAAATGCTATGTTAAAGAAGTGCTAAATTGAATAAACAGGTAATTAAATTTTTATAACAATATGTTATTGAGGATAGTTTGAGGCTTTAGCCAGTAAAACGCATGGCATTAGCAGGCTCGAGTCGACCAGAAACCCAAGCAGGCCATAAAGCTGCCAACAAAGCAGTAGCAACAACAAAAGACAAGTTCATGAGGATTTTGTCTAACGAAAGATTAGCATAGAGTACTGTGGGTAAACCAAACTGGGCATAAATCTGGGCAAGACCAAAAGGTAGGCTGAAACCTTGGCTCAAACGAAAGAGGATTAGCCAACAAATAATTCCACCTATTATTGCTCCTATAAAAACTACAAAAGCTGTTTCCATAAAAACAAGTTTTATGATTTTTGTGCGACCAGCCCCTAGGGCAAGCATAAGACCGAACTCACGAACGCGCTCAATTAAGCTCAAGTAAATTGTGTTGACCACAAGCAAACCAGCAAGACCATAAAAGATAATAGATAAAAAGAGAAAAACGGGCTCGAGTAAATCAAGAACAGTTGCAAGATCTGGATTAGCTTGCTGCCAATTTGTCACAGAAAGGTCTGAGGCTAGATGGTCATCAAGTTTTTGTTGAAGCTCAGATAACTGCTTATGGTCCATTCTATTCAAGTCTGTGAAAAAGAGTTTGAAGGCAGTAGCTTCATTAGGTGCAGCTAAATCCTGTGCTGCTAAGAGGGATATGTATGCGCTTCTAGCTTCAGTTGAGGTCTCGGTGATACTGAGTAAACCAACAACCTTAAAAGCAGCCGCTCCTGTTCCTTTTGATTGTGCTAGGTAAGTATAAACTGTATCCCCTAAACTAACCTCGAGAGCTTCTGCTAACGAGTCTCCCAAAACGATCTCTTCTAAGGTATTGGGGTTTGGTAAGCGTCCAGCAATCAACCTTTGATTTAATGGCTCATCAAGGGCACTGGGTTGATCTAAGCCTGTAAGCTGTACAATTCGAAATCTTGACTCCCCTGCTAAGAGCGCAGGAACCTCCAATAAAGTAGCCACCTGAACATTCTGAATATTATTTAAGGTCTCTGTAATGCGCTTCGCTACAACATTCTCATCGGGAATAAGCAGTTTTTCGAATTGTCTTATATCCTGCCAATGTGCAACATGTACCATTAAATGACCTGTTCTGGCCGTCAAATGTTCAAACATACCATTTTGCCACGCAGCTAAAAAGCCAAAGAGTAAAGGTGTCAAGATGGAGGCAATTGCCACAGCAAAAACTGCAAAAAGAGTGCGTCGTTTTTGCCGCCAGATATTTTTCCAAGCTAGTGGGATCATTTTTGCCTAATCAAGTTAACGTCGTAAGAAAGGCGTTTTTCATAGGCTACGAATAACTTCAGAAATCTTAATATTTCGAACATATGGAGCAGTTAAAAGGATACAAAACAGAACAACTAAGATAACAATAGTGAGGGCATAAAGACTGTAAATGGGATGCACAGCTGCGTACAACTCTTCTGCTATCCCTGTCGAAGGCCAAACTCGACCTGAAACAGCAAAAAGACGCCCCAAAATATTGTGCGTTGCAAACATCCATGCAACCCCATACCCTAAAGATAAACCGAAGAGCCAACCCAAAAACGTGGCCAAGAGTGACTCGAGTACAACCATATTTGCTAGGCGATGAGGTAAGTAACCAAGTGCTTGCATTACTGCAAACTCCTTTTTGCGTTCAAACACACTAACTAACACCGTGCTAACCACGGTAATGATGGCGAAAATGTTTAACAGTACCCCAACAGGAATGGCTGATAGTTTTGCGCCAATAAGGTCAGTCTTTATAGGACCAACAATGTCCCAAACACCGTAAGCCGCAACCCCCTCAGGAAGTAAGGGTGCGATTAACTTTGCAGCTATGCTTTCACTACCTCGAGCAACCATCAAAGCAATGCTTGTTGCTGACGAAACCTCAGTTAAGGCTCTCGCATCATCAATATGAATTAGCACGGCATTTTGGTCAACTAGATCAATACCAGCTTTAATGAGGCCTACTACACGAAGGGCTCGAGCATGTGGCTGTTCCAAGCTAGCTGTATCGAGGATTATTCGCTCACCAATTGATTGTGCTAAGTAAGTATAAACTGTATCCCCTAAACTAACCTCGAGTGCTTCTGCTAACGAGTCTCCCAAAACGATCTCTTCTAAGGTATTGGGGTTTGGTAAGCGTCCAGCAATCAACCTTTGATTTAATGGCTCATCAAGGGCACTGGGTTGATCTAAGCCTGTAAGCTGTACAGTTCGAAATTTTGACTCCCCTGCTAAGAGGGCAGGAACCTCCAATAAAGTAGCCACCTGAACATTCTTAATATTGTTTAAGGTCTCTGTAATGCGCTTCGCTACAACATTCTCATTAGGAATAAGCAGTTTTTCAAATTGCCTTACATCCTGCCAATGCTCAACATGCACCATTAAGTGACCTGTTCTGGCCGTCAAATGTTCAAACATACCATTTTGCCACGCAGCTAAAAAGCCAAAGAGTAAAGGTGTCAAGATGGAGGCAATTGCCACAGCAAAAACTGCAAAAAGAGTGCGTCGTTTTTGTCGCCAGATATTTTTCCAAGCTAGTGGGATCATTGTTGCCCAATCAAGTTAACGTTGTAAGAAAGGCATTTTTCATAGGCTACGAATAACTTCAGAAATCTTAATATTTCGAACATATGGAGCAGTTAAAAGGATACAAAACAGAACAACTAAGATAACAATAGTGAGGGCATAAAGGCTGTAAATGGGATGCACAGCTGCGTACAACTCTTCTGCTATCCCTGTCGAAGGCCAAACTCGACCAGAAACAGCAAAAAGACGCCCCAAAATATTGTGCGTTGCAAACATCCAAGCAACCCCATAACCTAAAGATAAACCGAAGAGCCAGCCCAAAAATGTGGCCAAGAGTGACTCGAGTACAACCATATTTGCTAGGCGATGAGGTAAGTAACCAAGTGCTTGCATTACTGCAAATTCCTTTTTGCGTTCAAACACACTGACCAACACTGTGCTGACCACAGTAATAATGGCAAAAATGTTTAACAGTACCCCAACAGGAATAGCTGAGAGTTTTGCACCAATAAGGTCAGTCTTTATAGGACCAACAATGTCCCAAACACCATAGGCTGCAACACCCTCGGGAAGTAAGGGGGTGATTAATTTTGCAACTGCGGTTTCACTACCTCGAGCAACCATCAAAGCAATGCTTGTTGCTGACGAAACCTCAGTTAAGGCTCTTGCATCATCAATATGAATTAGCACGGCATTTTGGTCAACTAAATCAATGCCAGCTTTAATGAGGCCTACTACACGAAGGGCTCGAGCCTGTGGCTGTTCCAAGCTAGCTGTATCGAGGATTATTCGCTCGCCAAGTCTAGCATCTAGGCGCTCTGCTAGCTTGTGTCCAAGGAGAACTTTGCCGGGTTCGCTTAGCCACTGCCCCTCAAACACCTTTTGCGGTAAGTTGCTAAGTGCTTGCTCTGCATAGGGGTCAACCCCGCGCGCAATCTGACTTTCAGAAGCATAAGCTGAACGAATACGAACAGGAAGCTCGAGTCTAGGAGCAGCAGCCCTGATAGGTTTTTGCTCGAGCAAGGTCTTAACAAAAGTAAGATCGGTCAGAGTATGACTAGGATCACGATCATAGAACCATTGTTTTTTCGTTATGAGAACAGGTTCAGCGATATAGCGAGCATGGGATGCTAGGACAGACTCAACGTAACCATCGACACAGCTCCAGTAAAAAATAGTGGTGGCTGTTGTGTAAGCAACTACTACCACTAGAAGAATAGTTCTTCTTGGATACCGCCAAAGATTACGCCATGCTAAGCGCAAATTGGTGGCTCTAGCTTGGTTTAAGTTGAGTCGCTGAACCCAGTTGAAGGCTTTGTGAACGTTCAAAGTTTGCCTTTCACTGTCTCACATGCTGCTGCAATATCGCCACAATATTACAAGGGGCGCTAGGCTTAAAGGTTTGCTTTCTCAGAGGATTTAGGGTAATTTTGGAGCTTTGGCAATTTATTGGAGGGTCGTTTAAGCTCTGCATAAATTCTCATGGTGAGCCATTCAACAGAGTACTTGAAATTAGACCTTGACCAAACAATCATGATTGCAATCCAAAGCAAAGCATTCACTGCACCAAAAGCAAAGCACCAGTTTAGGCTAAGTTGCCAACTAGGTAGGAAAATGCTAACAAGCTTTGCGAGTAATTCTGAAAGGGGTGTCTCAAGTAGAAACACTGTTAAAGAGGACAACCCCATAATACGAAAAGGATAAGCCAAAGGCTCGAGCACCTTTAGGCTAAAACTTTTAACATCTATTAGGAAAAGTGTAGTGACAACTATAATAAGGAATAAACCAAGCTGTAAGGCTGTTAGGAAATACCAAAATAGATCTATTTCTCTTTCTAACATGGTGGTGGGCAAAAGCAAGATTCCTCCTAGTCCAGCTATTAACCAGAGAAAACCTGCTATGCCAACGGGGTGTAACGCTCGAGCCGATACACCTTTCACTAAGGATAAGCCAAGCCAGCCACCAAACAAACCAAAGGCAAGGTAAGGCAAAATAGGGTTGTTTTTATTAACAAGGAACCCCAAAAAAAGAGAAGAAAGAAAGTCACCTTCATCTATAGCCTTGAGCGCTAGTGGATAAAGGGGAATGCGTGCCAACGAGAGAATCATAACGAGTGTTCCGAGACCAGCTAGCCAAGCACCCACCCGATCAAATTTTGGCAAATACCGTGACAGCAAGTAAATAATAGGACCTATAAGCAGTAGATTCCAAGCAATCATAGAAAGAGTTGTCGCATAGTATATGCGATCTGGATATAACAGTGGGAAACTACCTTGTACTAGTAAGCCCGGTAGCAAAGCATATTGGTGATCGCCATTAACCAGATCAAGAAGCTGTGGAGCTAAGGCCAAAAAGTATAGATAATGTAAGACTAGCAAATAAATGCCAGCAATTAAAAAGTTCCTGAGAAGTTGCCCCTTTGAAATTGTGCCATTATGCAACCGTAAACCTGAAGAAAAAGTGTAAGCAGTAGCAGAAGTAATGGCAAATAGCCCTGCCCACATAAGCAAGAAACCAACCACCGTTATGATAAGAGGAGGGTTATCAAAGTCAAGACTAGTAATCGCTTCATAGTGGAAAGTTGTAGCGTGTAAAAAAACCATTAAGCTAATACCCACACCTCGCACAAGGTCTAAAGCCATGAGACGTTTCATAGTTCCTCCTTAAGACCTATCAAAGGCGCGATGAATGCGGATTAACTTTGATGAATTAGCATTGGGTATAGGGGGTAAAAAGTCGACTTCGACCTCTGGCGGGCAACAACCATGCGCTGTAAAGACCTTTTGAATGCTTGCCTTTACTAAATCAGCAAGCTCGTCTATGTTAGCTTTTTCTGAAACCAAGAGGTGCACGCTCACTGCATCAAGGTCTGTTTGAATGACCTGATAATCCTTAATCGTGTCGGACAACACGATAATGGCACGGCGGATGTAATCAGGGAAGATAAATTGATCTTGCCCACTGTCTGCGCGTACACCACAAAACAGATCATCAGCTCGTCCTTGGATTTGCTGTATTACTCGGAAAGATGATCCACACGGACAGGGTTCAGGGCTTATCGTTAGCACATCATCTAATTCATAGCGTAGGATGGGTTGCGATGTTTTGTGGAGATCAGTGACCAACATACGGTGCGAGGGTTTGCCAACTTGGGTAGGCGCTCCGTTCTCATCAAATAATTCTACAGCAATAAGATCCTCATTGATATGCAGGCTCCCTAGACGACAGGATAATGCTATGGCACCTTCAGTTGCTTTATAGATTTCAAAAACTGGACAGTTGAAAACTTGACTGAAATAGTTTTTGTCTTCAGGATAAAGAACTTCTGCATAGGAAACAACTTCTTTTAGGTTGACAGATAGTTTACCCTGTTCCACTTGATCTGCTAGTAAACGTAACATAGATGTTGGTGCTGAAATAACATTGGGCTCTAGGCTCTCAAGCTGAGCGCATATTTCTTCTAGGGGGTTCATTTGGTTAATGTAGGTTAGGTGGTGCCCAAACCTGTTAATCTGGAAGGCTGGCGTGCTTACCCGCAAGATAAAGGCTAGGTTTAATTTTGCTTTGGGTAGCGGAAAACGCGCAAATAAGGCAGTTTTCAAATAGGCTTCTTCACGACGTGTTGTGATTTCAACGCCCTTGTTACCACTGGTTCCAGATGACATTCCGATATTGACATCCTTAAGGCGCTTTGAGAAGTCTCGGCTACGTTCGATTTCTAAGCAGAAATCTAGAATCTCTCGACGAGTCAAACCAATTGTGTTGTAAGTACTTAGGTTTTTCATCATGAGTTCCTTGTTAACTGTCGGTAATGACCACACACGATTAACATCAAGGTCGCGATAGTGTTCTGCAAAAAAAGCAGAATATCGTAATGCGTAGTTAATGATGTTTCGCACTTTCCTAAGTTGATAAACTTTGATTGCATCTCTAGTCATGCGAGCAAAGCGGAATTTGCAATTAAGATAAAAATTAGGAGGCGAGAAGGATTCAAAGTCGAGATTTCCTCTTAAAATTTCTCTAGTGATTTCTTTGAGTATCGGCATGTTCTCAAAAGCCTTTCTTGTTAGCGTGTAGGTCTTGCTCTAAAAATCTAGAGGTATCCTTTTCAGATAGCCGACACACCCACTCATTAAGAGGTAAATCAGGCTGTGAAAAAGCTTAATAAGGAAAATCAAAAGTTTCCTTAAGGCAGGGTTGATAAAATCCTCCAAGCTAGTTAGAAGGTGCTAAAGGTTTGGCTAAAGCCTATGAAGACACTGCCTTCCCAAGGCTTGGCGAGGTTCGGTATGACCAAACTAGGCCAGTAAGGAGTAGCACTTCTAAGAAAATCCCAAGCCAAAGTGGTGGGTGCACATACAGGGTAATGAGCAGGATGGTTGCAGCTGCCAGCGCAAGCAACCAATTGCGCCACCATGATTTATGGGTAAAGACTAAGATAAGGGCAATGATAAATGCTATGAAAGCCACTGTCCAAAGTGCTATTTCAATATTTTGAATGATCATCGGTTCAACCCTGCCTTCCACCCGATCCTTAATACCCAGTAGAACTTTTCGCACTGCAACGTGGTCAGCGAAATCCGTAAACAGGTCGATGATGATCCAAGGCTCATTCCAATGATGTCGAAAGCGGACACGATTGATTAGGCGGGTATGGCTTTTGTCAACAGGAGCTAAAACCCAAGCAAATGCAATGCTGGGAGGGGTTGAACCATCGACCCAAACAAGGAATTCGTTGGGTTCCATATCTTGAATAATCAAAGTTGAGATGGCACTAATGGGCACGGTGTCACCCACTGCTAATGCTTGCAGTTCAGGAAGGATACGCTCGGCACTTCTTAAGCCCCGTTCACTGCCAAGATTTTCAATTAGATCATAGCCGTAAAAGCCAGCCCGGCCATAGCCCATCTGTACCAGCCAAGGCCAGATGTCTGCTGGGCTACCTTTGATAGTAACAGCCCTAGTGGCTCGGAAAGTTGGCTCGAGTACAAGTTCATCACTCAGCATGGTTCGAGCTACTTCCTCAGCAGTAGCACCCCAGTGCAGCTGCCAAGGGCGGATAATGAGTAGATAAACAGCAATGGTAAAGTCGATAAGAATGAGAATACTCAACAGTTTTAACAGGAATGAAAGCCTTACCATTATCTTACGCTTGACTTTCTTTATTAGAATGTTGCACCAAAGTTTTACCATACCTTGATATGACAAGCGCAGCAATAGCACACAAAACAAGAGCATAAACAGAATAAAAAATAGTCCAATAGACGGGTGCCATAGTCATGGGTACAAGAATAGATAAAAATCCTGTCGAACTAGCGTGCATAAGCTGGGCTAATAAAAGGCTTCTAGTGTTAATGTAAACCCATACTATAAGGACACGCAAGGCTATGACAAACAGGGAAAATCCAAGAAAATAGGGTAACCAATACTCACCAAAGATTGCAAAGCTTCCTAGAAAGCTTGCCATAATATGCCACAGTGCATGTAAGAACCCCAGATAAAGTGTGGCACTTAAGATACTGTATTTCACTTGCATTTTAGGAAACGCAAAGCCCATCCAACCGATCTCCTCAATGAAGCCAGCAAAAAGACCCATCAAGATGCCAATGGCAAAGAAGGTAGGGGTAAATTCTGGAGAGACTAGCTTGGCGAAGGTTAGTAATACAAGCAAAACAAAAAACGGGAAAATTAGTAGCGCACTGTACCAGCGTACACCCACTTGCCATTTTGTCATTCGGGAAAGCAAATCCTGAAGACCCTTTTTTCCCTCAGTAAGATAGGTCATGAGGATGCCTGCCACACTGGGTCCGGCTACCATGAACAGGCCCATGAGCCAAAGATCATTTGGATTTAAAGACTCTCCTCGGAGTAATTTTGCACCACCCACGATCAGGCTGCCGATCCAAGAAATGGTAAAGGCCAAAGCAAAGTAGCTTCTGACTGGATGGCGCTTAATAACACCTATCATAACTTGCTCCTTAGATATGATCCTGTAGAAGATCATCCGAAATTCCAGTGATGCTCGTTCCCACTAAGGCAATATAAATCACATCACTGATTTGAAGCTGATTTCAACCAAGCTAGTAGTTTCTTTTCTCGAGCTTGAATAAAAGAACTATTGCTTTTCTCTGGCTAGGCTTCTTGGTTTGAAAACAATATAATCTACTCTAAATACTTCTTAAACCATTCTGCTGCAAGATGTGCAACATCCTCTAAAGTTCCCGGTTCCTCAAAAAGATGTGTGGCATGCGGGATGATATTCAGCTTGGACAGGTCGTTCAGATGTGCCAATGCCTGTTTATTAAGCGCAATGACCTGCGGATCACGTTCGCCAACGATCAGCAAAGTGGGAGCTTTAACTTGGGGCAGGTATTCCCCAGCTAAATCTGGCCTGCCTCCACGCGACACAACAGCAGCAATATGCTCTGGTTTTTTAGCAGCGGCAATCAATGCTGCACCACCGCCAGTGCTCGAGCCAAAATAGCCAATCTTTAGATGTTTGATATTAGGATTGCTTTCCACCCAATTAGCAATACCCACCAACCGTTGTGCCAGCATGGGAATATCAAAACGGAGATGCTGCGTTCGCAAATCAATTTCTTCTTCTTTCTGTGAAAGCAGGTCGATCAGCAATGTAGCTAGTTTTTGATCATTCAGTACTTCAGCAACATAGCGGTTGCGCGGGCTGTGACGGCTGCTGCCGCTACCATGAGCAAATATCACCAAACCCTTTGCCCCTTCAGGAACAGTAAGATTGCCTTCCAGCAGCAAATCATCTAGTGGGATGTGTACCAGACTGTTATGTTTTGAGTCTTTCTGTAAGGTTTTCTGTGTAACCATTATTTCTCCAGTATCTTTGCTTTTAAAAGAGAATAAATAAGATCAGGTTAGCTAGGGAACAATACCAGAAACACAACAATCATTTCTTGTAGCATCAGGAACTTGGTCCTTAAGCCAACACCGTGCTTGAGGTCCTTGATAACCGGGATTTACAAAAGTCCAAGCTTGACATCTACTGTCATTTTGACATTCAATTTGGCAAAGTTCGGGATTGGGTTGCGCAAGGTCAAAGTTTCTGTAGTCACTACCTTGACGATCAATACCATACTCAATATCACTGTAAGTAGAAACTATTCCTGACACACAACAATCATTGCTTATAGCATCAGGTACTTGATCTTTGAGCCAACACCGTGCTTGGGGTCCTTGGTAACCGGGATGCACAAAAGTCCAAGCCTGACATCTACCATCATTCTGACATTCAATCTGGCAATCCTCAGGATTGGGTTGTGCAAGGTCAAAGTTTCTATAGTCGCCACCCGGACGATTAGTACCGTACTCAAAATCACCATAACTAGAAACTATTCCTGACACACAGCAAAAGTGATCAATAGGATTTGGACGATCGCTCTTCAGCCAACATACAGGGTTGGGACCTTGGTATCCTTTCCTAACAAAGGTGAAAGCCTTGCAAGCTGCTTCTCCTTCACAAGCACTTCTACACATTTCTGGTGAGCCGTTTTCAGGAAGTGCAAAACTCCTAATATCTGATCCGGGTCGGTCTACACCATACTCATATTGAGCAAAAACAGCAGTAGTCAGAATTGCTAATAAAAAAATAAAAGACATCTTCATAAAATCACTCCTATCATAAATTAAGAATTTTAGTCCTCTTGATGGGCTTAATGATTAGGTTAGGCCACTTTCAAAATGCTATTCGCTAGGATGTCTTAGCCCCCCTTGTTAGGCAAATATCTTAGCATTCGATTTTCAATATCAATACTGACTATCTGGATCTGGAGCCCACCAAGTACCGTTACAGAAGATATCTATGGTATCTCCCCAAGATCTGGATATTACTACTGGGTAACAATTTTCTTCGCCTGTACTAGCTGATCCTGTGCCATCGGTAGAACCGTTGTGGTCAAGGTCAACATACTTTGTAGTATTTGACGCTCGAGTAACTCCTACATCATCGTATTGACCATCTCTATCAAAATCCCCTGCAAATGGCAAATCGCCATCTATAGCCCAAGGACTAAATCTCTCATCAGTGGTGCCATCATGGTCAAAATCATAGTACCAAGTACGATCAGATGAACGAAAAACTGCTACATCATCATATTGGCCATCTCTATCAAAATCCCCTGCAATTGGCAGATCGCCATCTATAGCCCAAGGATCAACTCTCTCATCAGTGGTGCCATCATGATCAAAATCATAGTACCAAGTGCGATTGGATGGACGAAAAACAGCAATATCATCTCGATGACCATCTCTGTCAAAGTCTCCAGCAATTGGCAGATCGCCTCTTAAGGCCCAAGGGCTAATCCTGTCGTTTGTGATATCATCAAAATCATAATCAAAGTACCAAGTGTTGTTGGAAGGGCGGAAAACTGCTCTATCACCGCTCCCGTCACGATTAAAGTCTCCTGCAACAGGGATATCTCCAGCCAATCCCCAAGAAGCGATTGCTCCCATGGATAATACACCCATTATAGAAAAAACAACGATAACTACAAAAAACAATTTGTTTATACGCATAATTCAATTTCTCCTTAGTTTTGAATTCAGTTGGTAATTTTCTCTTAAAGCAAGGTCATCCACCAGCCATAAAAGACCTTCCCTTTTTCAAGTCTTTGCATCACCCCCTCATCAGTGGATTATCTAATGATCTGTATTTCGAAATAACCAGATATGCAGCAATTACTCTCTACTGGTGGTGGTATAGTGTCTTTTAGCCAACACACGCCTTTGGGACCTTGGATTGTGTTCGGTTTTACAAACGTCCATGCTTTGCATTGAGTCTCGTTTTGACAGGTTGTTTGGCAAAGCTGAGGAGTTACATCAAGCCCCATAATATTGTCAAAATGAGTGTAATCGCCACCTAGTCTATCTGTGTTTGCTTCACCTATCGTACCAGATACGCAACAATTGTTAACTACCTTTTCTGGCACACTGTTTTTTAGCCAGCAGTTACCCTCTGGGCCTTGGATTGTGTTAGGCCTTACATAAGTCCATGCCACACAATCCTTGTTTTGCCAACAGGCTTCAGAACATTGATTTTGTCGAAGATCCAACATTCCTGCTGCAGGAGCACCCCATATGAAGTGGGCAATATCTGATCCCGGAAGATCAATATTGCTCATGGGTTCTCCACCTCGAGGGAGTTTAAATTCTTGACCATATGCTATTGTGGCCAAGAAACAAAATAATAGAATAGAGAGAATGCTTAAGGTTTTGGTTTTACCATTTAATTTATTCATGAGTTTCCTCCTTGTTTAAATTAGTAGATTTAAAAGCATTTGCCCCCTAGAACTACTGGCTACTCTAGTTTAGTTGATCACTTTTTCTAACTAGTCAGTAAAACTCTGACAAGCTATGTAGGACTTTTTCTGACAATAAGAGATATATCTTTATCACAGATTAATTTGGGACCTAAAGACACTAAGTTTCTTAGGGAAACTTAGTGTCTGGATGAAATTTAGAATAAATATAACATCTATGAAAATGTCCGATTCTAACCCGTTTTTAGTATAGATTTATCTATGCACCTCAATTACCTTTGCCTAGGTGTTAACAAGATGTCTGTCGGTAAAAATACTACGAAAGTTGTGGGATTTCTAAGGATGCATGATAAACATTGCTTTGCTAAGCTGTATTTAGATAAGTGAGGTGAGATGTATGATTCCTTCTGAATATGTTGGCCCTTATACCGTATCAAACTTAATAGCAGTGGTTCTTCTAATAATCGCTTGGTTTTGGCCATACATTGCACGCTTTGCGTTCGCACTGATTTTTTTTGCAGCAAGCATTGTAAACACTATCTTTGTCCTAAGAGACCCTAACTCATATGTGGAGTTTGGGGAACTTGCTGTACTTGATGTTTATAGAGATTTTATATATGGCTTTTTTAGTGAATATACTGTACTAATAGTGATTCTAATTGCTATTGGTCAGTTTACTATTGCTACTTTCCTTACAATAGGTAGACCCCTATTGTCACTAGGTGTTCTTGGCGGGGTAATTTTTCTGCTTGCTATCATACCACTAGGCATTGGCTCAGCATTCCCTTGTACCCTTATCATGGCTCTTGGTATGGGATTAATGCTTTGGAGGTTAAGGGACAAAGCAGTATTGAAAATATTACTGTATGATTAGCAAACTTTTAAGCCACAAAGCTTTGTGGCGAAGTCTTACTGTGCTAAGTCTTAGTTTTGGTTTGGGGTTGCTAGCTTTATACTGGTTGGTGGGTCCAGCACTGCTTTCTGCTGAGACCTATCACCTTAGGAATCTCGAGCCTAGCATAATTGCTTTCTGTCTCATTATACTCTTAACCTATTGGTTTTTTCCTGTATTGCGCCTCAAGCTCCTTTGTGCCTATCAAGGTCTTCAACTATCTATTTTAACAAGTTTCATGGTTCAGCTTTCAACTAACTTTGGAGCTTTGATAATGCCGGGCAAGCTGGGTGGTGTTCCAGTACTTATCCTTGCACTGCAAAAGTTGGGTCTACCTTTAGGAGCTGGAATTGGCCTTGTGGCACAGCTAATATTACTTGATCTCGCTTATTTCGCATTTCTAGTACCCCTCAGCGTCCTTTATGTTTTCAGTACAGGGATGCTTAGTTTGCCACCCACTGTCTCATACTTAGTGCTTGCACTAAGCATCTTGTTATTTCTTCTAGGTATAACACTAAGCTTTTTACTGAAGCTGAGTAGGCCTTTGCTATCACGCTTTGGTAATTTGCCGTTGTTCAGAGCTTTGACTAAGCATTTTGAGAAGCGCACTTTACATATTGCTCGAGACTATCAACAAAGCGTAACCCGTTTTAGTGATATATCTGTACTCCAACGCCTTAGCCTTCAGCTACTCACAATGCTGGGATGGCTGTCACGCTCAACCTTACTTTGGGGATTACTTGTCCTCTTTGATGTTCACACTTTACTGCTTAACATCCTTACTTCATTGAACATTATCAATCTACTAAGCAGCATCATGCCTACCCCCGGTGGTTCGGGTTTTGTAGAGATAGCCATTGGTTGGAGTCTTAGGACAAGGCAAGTTGAGGCAATACTATTGGCAAGTCCTATACTTTTATGGAGGCTGTTAACCTACTACATAAACTTTGCTTTAGGGCCATTGTCTACTTGGTTACTTTACAGAAAGACAAGACAATCACTAGCACTAACCAAGTAATACTATCTCAGAGCATTACGAGACTGTGTTGTTATGGATGTCCATATAAATATTTTCTTTATCAACGCAAGGAATGTCATCCTGAGCGCAGCGAAGGATCTCCCATGCGTTAATGCCCTTAGAGATTCTTCAAGTTTACCCTCGTAAGGGTTATACTCCTCAGAATGACATGCTCACAGAGGGGGTTTTCCCTAGAGAAAAAATTTTCTGAAGTACTATATAACAGCTATACTCCTACTTAGCAAAGTGTTGTCGAACTTTCGCTGCTATCTGATTATCTGTCATCTTGTCGGCTGTTTCAACGCCTACAATGTTCTCACCAAGGTGGTTTTTTTCAAGGCGTTTTTTTAACTCGGTCTTTGCCTCACCCGGACCAAATATTAGAATTGATTTTGCATCACCAATAGATGCAATTACTGAATCATAGTAACCATTGAGATGTTCCGTAAATGCTCTAAGGCGTCTACTATCTGCTGGTACCTGCTGTACATCATAAGGACCTTTAAGAGGTGAATCACCAGAACGGCGGGGCTGACTTTCAACCTCCGATGGTATCAGCTTTATTTCTTCTCCTTTGTCTGTAATAGCCACAATAATAGCTTCTCTATGATCAATCCACAAACCTACTTTTTTTCTCATCGATTTCTCCTTTGCTGATTCTAACTTTTTTTGAGCCTCTGTTTCATGTCAAGAATAAGCTTGTTACTGTTCCAATAAGGATCCATGCATAAATACTTATGAATTTCCGTTTGGAATTTAAAGTAGTAGCTAGAATCCAGTAGCTGGTAGTCAGTAGGGATTTACTATGCTGGCTACTGACTTCTGGTTACTAACTACCTATAGGCACTGATTACTCCTGAGTTATTCACAAAAACTTTTACACTCCTGCTTATAAGCTTTAATTCAAGCCACTCAGTCTTCATGTCACCGCTTAAACACGTTTCTCAAATGAAAAGAAATATCTTTTTCCGTTAGTAGGTGCACCTACTCAAATATATAGGCTGAACCTGTAAAAAAGCCGTTATCATCATCGAATCGAGCTCCTACCACCACAGTATTTCCTGATATGGCTACAGACGAGCCAAAACTGTCACCAGCTGCACCATCAGAGGCTAGTATTTTCGTAACCTCACCCCAGTTGTCGGGACCACCCTCGTTGCGATCAAATGTGTAGGCTGAACCCGAATTATTACCTTTATCATCATCTGCACTGGCTCCTATAATCACGATATCCCCTGATATGGCTACAGATGTGCCAAAGAAGTCATCAGCTGCACCATCAGAGGCTAGTATTTTCTCGACTTCGCCCCAGTTATGGGGACCACCATTATTGCGATCAAATGTATAGGCTGAACCTGAAGAAGTGCTGTTATCATCTGAGCTTACCACCACAGTATCTTCTGATATGGCTACAGAGCGACCAAACCTGTCACGAGCTGCACCATCAGAGGCTAGTATTTTCTCGACCTCACCCCAGTTATTGGGACGGCCCTCATTGCGATCAAATATATAGGCTGAACCTGATTCAGTGCCGTTATCATCATCTCTATGAGCTCCTACCACCACAGTGTCTCCTGATATGGCTACAGATGTGCCAAAGAAGTCATCAGCTGCACCATCAGAGGCTAGTATTTTCTTTACCAGTACCCACTTACCTATAGCACCACCGTGCTCATACTCATATATGTAGGCTGAACCTGAACCAATGCCGTTATCATCATCGAATCGAGCGCCTACCACTACAGTATCTCCTGATATGGCTACAGAGGCGCCAAACCTGTCACCAGCTGCACCATCAGAGGCTACTATTCTCGTGACCTGCCCCCAGTTGTCGGAACCATCCTCATTGCGATCAAATATGTAGATTGAACCTGAATCATTACCTTTAACATCATTAAACTCAGCCCCTACCACCACAGTATCTCCTGATATGGCTACAGAGGCGCCAAACCTGTCACCAGCTGCACCATCAGAGGCTAGGATTTTCTTTACCAGTACCCACTTACCTATAGCACTGCGTTCATATATGTAGGCCGAACCTGATCTACTACCTTTATCATCATCAAGGAAAGCTCCTACCACCACAGTATCTCCTGATATGGCTACAGAGCGGCCAAACCAGTCATCAGCTGCCCCATCAAAAGCTGTTAACTTACTTTCATCAAACCCTGCTTGTCTTAGTAGTAAATACCCTACAGATTCATTGGGGTGGTTAGTCTCTGTATCTGCTGACTTTTCTTCCTCTACTCTTACTTGTACACTATCAGAATCTAGGTTCCGGTAGCGCACTGCCGTTGGGTCTGCCCCTAAGTAGGTTTGCATATTCCCTACAAAATACGCCTCCCCAAAAGTTGGGGCGCTATAATCATAGTTTATTGTGTGCCAATTGTGGCTTACTACTGGGCTTGTTTCTCCACTTAGTACTCTAAACTTACCAAATGGCCCTTCCCCCGACAATATTGCTATGTAACCTATTTCTTCTTGAGTATGGCTGCCACTTGCTTCTTCTTCTTGTACCTTTACCCTAAACCCTCCTGTTATTGGTTCTTGTCTGGTTGTTACTGCTGATTCTCCATTAAGAGTCTGTACTTGGGTTAGCACTGTTGCACTAGGAGAAAAAGGATACTTCAAGGTGACATCCTCAAATCTGTGATTTGTTTGTACTTTTCCTACCTCATAAACTAAACCATTTATCCACAGGCCTGTTTCCATAGCTATATAGGACACTACTTCTGTACCGTGCTTACCATTTAAGTAATCCCATTCGTCTATTTGAAACTCAAACCCTGTACCTGTTACACTTCTTAGTCTTATTAATGCTGGATCTCCTGCATTATATGACAATGGTTGCATAATTACTACGGGATCTTGAAAGGGTTCAGCAAATGTAAGATTGTGCCATTGATTTTTCCCAGATTGACTCACTGAGATTTTCCCTAGCTCTCCTATTATGTCATTCGGGCTTAGACTAGCACTGGTTTGTATACCCTTATTATTCAAGGTGCTACGTTGTAAAATCTTAATCTCACTAACAGCTGGTGCTATGTCTGGTGGTATATCTGTAAAGGGGATAGGGTCAGTTATATGCTCCTTGCTAGATTGACCCTCGTTCTGCGGGGTTTTTGTAGATTGACAACTAGCTAAAAGAAGTAAACTTAAAACTAACCATAAAATTGATTTCCTCATCTTTTCCTTTCATTACAGGTTTGACACCTCAGCACATGATTTAGTGCATTGCTTGTTACTGCAAGGAAATGTAGACAACAACCTAATGTGGTTAAGCTCAGTAGGTGCATTTAGTAGATGCACCTACTCAAATATATAGACTGAACCTGAAGCACTGCCGTTATCATCATCACGGTAAGCCCCCACCACCACAGTATTTCCTGATATGGCTACAGAGCAGCCAAAACTGTCACCAGCTGCACCATCAGAGGCTAGTATTTTCTTAACCTCACCCCAGTTGTCGAGACCACCCTCGTTGCGATCGAATGTGTAGGCTGAACCTGAATCATTACCTTTATCATCATCTTCACTGGCTCCTATAATCACGATATCCCCTGATATGGCTACAGAGAGGCCAAAACTGTCACCAGCTGCACCATCAGAGGCTAGTATTTTCTCGACCTCGCCCCAGTTATGGGGACCACCATTATTGCGATCATATATATAGGCTGAACCTGAATTACTGCCTTTATCATCATCAAGGTAAGCACCTACCACCACAGTATCTCCTGATATGGCTACAGAGCGACCAAACCTGTCACCAGCTGCACCATCAGAGGCCAGTATTTTCGTGACCTCACCCCAGTTATTGGGACGGCCCTCATTGCGATCAAATATGTAGGCTGAACCTGAATCATTAAACTGAGCCCCTACCACCACAGTATCTCCTGATATGGCTACAGACGAGCCAAAATTGTCATTAGCTGCTCCACCAAAGGCTAGTATTTTCTTTACCAGTACCCACTTACCTATAGCACCACCGTGCTCATACTCATATATGTAGGCTGAACCTGAACTACTGCCGTTATCATCATCAAACTCAGCGCCTACCACTACAGTATCTCCTGATATGGCTACAGAGCGGCCAAACCCTTCAAGAGCTGCACCATCAGAGGCTACTATTCTCGTAACCTCACCCCAGTTATCGGAACCATCCTCATTGCGATCAAATATGTAGATTGAACCTGAATCATTACCTTTAACATCATTACCTTCAGCCCCTACCACCACAGTATCTCCTGATATGGCTACAGATCTGCCAAACCAGTCATTGGCTGCTCCATCAGAGGCTAGTATTTTCTTTGCCAGTACCCACTTACCACTAGCAATGCGCTTATATATGTAGGCTGAACCTGAATTACTGCCCTTATCATCATCACGCTCAGCCCCTACCACCACAGTATCTCCTGATATGGCTACAGGGCGACCAAACCAGTCATTAGCTGTCCCATCAAAAGCTGTTAACTTACTTTCATCAAACCCTGCTTGTCTTATTAGTAAATACCCTACAGATTCATTAGGGTGGTTAGTCTCTGTATCTGCTGACTTTTCTTCCTCTACTCTTACTTGTACACTATCAGAATCTAGGTTCCGGTAGCGCACTGCCGCTGGGTCTGACCCTAAGTAGGTTTGCATATTCCCTACAAAATACGCCTCCCCAAAAGTTGGGGCGCTATAATCATAGTTTATTGTGTGCCAATTGTGGCTTACTACTGGGCTGGTTTCTCCACTTAGTACTCTAAACTTACCAAATGGCCCTTCCCCCGACAATACTGCTATGTAACCTATTTCTTCTTGAGTATGGCTGCCACTTGCTTCTTCTTCTTGTACCTTTACCCTAAACCCTCCTGTTATTGGTTCTTGTCTGGTTGTTACTGCTGATTCTCCATTAAGAGTTTGTACTTGAGTTAGCACTGTTGCACTAGGAGAAAAAGGATATTTCAAGGTGACATCCTCAAATCTGTGATTTGTTTGTACTTTTCCTACCTCATAAACTAAACCATTTATCAACAGGCCTGTTTCCATAGCTATATAGGACACTACTTCTGCACCGTGTGCACCATTTAGGTAATCCCATTCGTCTATCTGAAACTCAAACCCTGTACCTGTTACATTTCTTAGTCTTATTACTGCTGGATCTCCTCCATTATATGACAATGGTTGCATAATTACTACAGGATCTTGAAAGGGTTCAGCAAATGTAAGACTGTGCCACTGATTTTCCCCAGATTGACTCACTGAAAGCTTCCCTAGCTCTCCTATTATGGCGTTTGGGCTTAGGCCTGCACTAGTTTGTGGAGCACCTTGGTTATTTAGGGTACTGCGCTGCAATATCTTAACCTCTCCAATTGCTGGTGCTATGTCTGGTGGTACATTAGTAAAGGGGATGGTGTCAGTTATATGCTCCTTGCTAGATTGACCATTGTTCTGTGGGGTTTTTGTAGCTTGACAACTAGCTAAAAGAAATAAACCTAAAGCTAATAATAAAATTGATTTCCTCATCTTTTCCTCTCATTACGGGTTTGACACCTCAGCACATGGTTTAGTGCACTACTTACTACTGCAAAGAAATGTAGACAACAAACCTAATGTGGTTAAGCTCAGGATATGCACTTCTAAATGCACTCACCTTCAACACTTAACGCCTAGAATTAGCTTAGTTTTTTACTATTCTCTAGCACATCAGTAAAACTCTGACAAATGATGTAGGACTTTTTCTGACATCCTTTATATATGCCCTGACCTTGTGTCAAGCAGCTACGCAAAGTGCTTGTCGCTCAAAAGCCACTTTCTATAAGCTTATAGAGTCTTGGACACAGGATATGAAGAGCCCCCCAAGCTTGTTACTGTTCTAAATTTTTAAGTGCACCAGATTACTAAGCAAGGCCTAGTAGTGGGTATCAAAAGTTATCTACAAACCAACTTATTCATATATATAGGCTGAACCTGAACTACTGTCGTTATCATCATCAAGGTTAGCTCCTACCACCACAGTATCTCCTGATATGGCTACAGAGATGCCAAACTGGTCACCAGCAGCCCCATCAGAGGCTAGTATTTTATTTACCTGTCCCCAATTGTTGCCACCACCATCATTGCGATCAAATAGATAGCCTGAACCTGAATTACTGCCGCTATCATCATCAAGGTAAGCCCCTACCACCACAGTATTTCCTGATACGGCTACAGAGTGGCCAAATTCGTCATCATAAGCCCCATCAGAGGGTAGTATTTTTTTGACTTGCCCCCATTTATTGAGGCCACTATTATTGCGATCAAATATATAGGCTGAACCTGAATTACTGCCATTATCATCATCTCTATAAGCCCCTATCACCACAGTATCTCCTAATATGGCTACAGATATGCCAAAGCGGTCACCAATTGGACTACTAATTCCCCCATCAGAGGCTGTTAGTATCCTGAGCAACCCCAGTTATTGGGGCCATCATTATTACGCTCAAATATATAGGCTGAACCTGAATCACTACCCCTAGCATCACTTCGGTAGGCCCCTACCACTACAGTATCTCCTGATATGGCTACAGAGACGCCGAACCGGTCCTCAGCTGCCCCATTAGAGGGTAGTATTTTCGTGACCTCACCCCAGTTATCGGGGCCACCCTCATTGCGCTCAAATATATAGGCTGAACCTGAACGATTACCGTTATCATCATCTTCGAAAGCCCCTACCACCACAGTATTTTCTGATATGGCTACAGACTTGCCAAACTGGTCACTAATTGCCCCATCAGAGGCTACTATTTTTGTGACCTCACCCCAGTTATCGGGACCACCCTCATTGCGATCAAATATATAGGCTGAACCTGAACTACTGCCGTTATCATCATCAAGGTTAGCCCCTACCACCACAGTATCTCCTGATATGGCTACAGAGTAGCCGAAATGGTCACCAGCTGCTCCATCAGAAGCTACTATCTTCTCAACCAGTACCAACTTACCCCTAGCATTGCGCTCATATATGTAGGCTGAACCTGAATTATTGCCGTTATCATCATCAACGTAAGCACCTACCACCACAGTATCTCCTGATATGGCTACAGATGTGCCAAAACGCTCAAAAGCTGCCCCATCAAAAGCTGTTAACTTACTTTCATCAAACCCTGCTTGTCTTAGTAGCAAATACCCTACAGATTCATTAGGGTGGTTAGTTTCTGTATCTGCTGACTTTTCTTCCTCTACTCTTACTTGTACACTGTTATGGTCTAGCCTTCGGTAGCGCACTGTTGCTGTGTCTGACCCTAAGTAGGTTTGCATATTCCCAACAAAATACTTTCCCCCAAAGGTTGGGGCATTGTAGCTATAGTTTATGGTGTGCCAGTTGTGGTTTACTACTGTATCTGTTTCTCCACTTAGTACTTGAAATTTACCAAATGGTCCTTCCCCCGGCAACACTGCTATGTAACCTATTTCTTCTCGAGTATGGCTGCCACTTGCTTCTTCTTCTTGTACCTTTACCCTAAACCCTCCTGTTATGGGTTCTTGTCTGGTTTGTTACTGCTGATCCTCCATTAAGAGTCTGTACTTGAGTTAGCACTGTTGCACTAGGAGAAAAGGGATATTTCAAGGTAACATCCTCAAATCTGTGATTTGTTTGTACTTTTCCTACCTCATAAACTAAACCATTTATCCACAGGCCTGTTTCCATAGCTATATAGGACACTATTTCTTTGGGATGTGCACCGTTTAGGTAATCCCATTCATCTATCTGAAACTCAAAGCCTGTACCTGTTACGTTTCTTAGCCTTATTAATGCTGGATCTCCTCCATTGTACGACAATGGTTGCATCACTACTACAGGATTTCGAAAGTGCTTGGTAAACGTAAAACTATGCCACTGATTTTCTCCAGACTGACTTACTGATAGTTTCCCTAACTCTCCTATTATGGTGTTTGGACTTAGGTTTGCACTAGTTTGTGGAGCACCTTGGTTATTTAGGGTACTGCGCTGCAATATCTTAACCTCTCCAACAGCTGGTGCTATGTCTGGTGGTACATCAGTAAAGGGGATGGTGTCAGTTATATGCTCCTTGCTAGATTGACCATTGTTCTGCGGATTTTTTGTAGATTGACAACTAGCTAAAAAAAGTAAACTTAAAGCTAATAATAAAATTGATTTCCTCATCTTTTCCTCTCATTATGGGTTTGACACCTCAGTACATGATTTAGTGCATTGATTACTACTGCAAGGAAACGTAGACAACAAACCTAATGTGGTTAAGCTCAGGATATGTACTTCTAAATGCACTCCCCTTCAACGCTTAACGCCTAGAATTAGCTTAGTTTTTACTGCTTTTCAGCACATCAGTAAAATTCTGACTAGTGATGTAGGATTTTTTCTGACAAACTTTGCTCGAGCACTTAGAACAAGCCCTATAACACTTCAAAAGCTCGAGCTTACTGGAAAGTTTGTGAAGGCACACTGTTTGATGTTGTACAATGTATGTAGTCATGCACCCTTTTAGGAATCTAATACTAGTTAGGTCCAACTAACTACAAGACTTATATGATGAATAATGATGTATTGAGAACAGCAATCAAAAGAGTGGTTAGTGCCGCTAACACACACCTTGGCCAAGAACCGTCACAACAGCTTCTTGAAGCAATCAACAATTTTGCAGGTCTCGATGAATTTGATGCGGGGCAAAAACTATCCCAAATTGCTACAGCACTGGCAGATGTAACCTCAGCTAGTGGTGCTGGAATTATTGCAGTCTGGCTAGGCGCTAGTGTAGAACAGGGTATGGATACCGTCTCCACAAATTCAACCCTTACTAGATTGCTTCTTACGCTTTACTGGTCAGGTAAAAACTAACGATGAAGACTTCAGTGAGGACGAAATTGACGCTGAACTAGCGCTAGGCTTGGATTTATTGGGACAAGGCCTTGTTGCCCACTTGTCACGAGACTCGCAATCCTTGCAGGCTGTGCAGAGAAATGCTGACGCAGTGGCTGAACTGGAGCGCGTCGAATGGTACTCGTCCGGTCCAATGTGGGTATTAGAATTGCTTCGCAAAGTGAGTGGAACACTTATCATTTTACATGGTGAACATCCAGTTGGAGCCAAAGTGGAATACCAGAATATCAGCAATTGCTTCCATCTTTTTACACTCCTGCAAGCTGCCTTACCAGAGACAATGCCGGGTACACAAGAGGTGTCTTCCAAGGTTCTTGCTGTGGCACGTGGCGAAAATTTTGTGGAATGTTCAGACAATGCTTGGTGGCACTATGGTCAGCCAGTTAGCGGCCCTCCTAACCTTATGGCGTCGATTTTCGGTGAACAGAGGTTCCACAGCGGGAATCGGTTCAATTTGCTGGAGAACAGGTCATGTTGCTGTGGCCTCCGATTTTGGGGAGTCGAGTGTGGGATGCTGGTTTTTTTGGACCAGCTTTGAAAGCTGCCCCAGCAGAAGTTAAATTTATAAAGACGCTGTCGCCTGAAGAAGTAGCAACTTGGAGGCAGCGGATAGGGTTACCCAACACCTAGATTGTAGGAGCCAAAAAATCATGGTAGGTGCTTTGGTAAATAGGAATAACTAAACGCTGCAGGGTATGCGAATTGAGATGATAAAATTACACTTCAAATTGTATTCTTTTGTGGAAGCGGTTAGGGTTGCAGTCCTGACCCTGAGCCATTATGCAGTTGGGTCAACTAATCTTCCCATAAACAAAATGCTTCCTGAATTATTATCTCTTATTAAGTAAATAAAGGGATGATCGGCTTGAAAAATAGGAATTTCCATTATTGATTCAAGTCCTATGATTACCGCTGTCGCAGCAGCAGCTTCTGTTCCCTCTTCATTTACATCAATAAAAGCTTTGTGAATAACATCAGAAATATAAAGCGACTTTCCACCGTCTATTCCCGAAAAGTCAGCACTCATATCAAAAGCATCAACCATCCCAAGAGATTGGAGATTTTCATTAAGCTTAAAACTAGCTTCTACCTTGAATTTCGGAAGATATACTTCTACTTCTTGCTCGTAGGTAGTTAATAGCCAATTATTTACATTTTCAACAGTGATCTTATCCTCGATATCTTTTAATCCAAACCTCTCTTTTGGTAGGATTATAAGCATAGATAAATCTTCCTCAACATATGGCAAATCAATTAGCTGTGCATCTGAATCCTCAGTGTATTTGAAAATAGATTTTTGATACATTGTAGGAACATCTTTAGTAACATCAGAGGATACATAAAATGGTTTGTCTGTAGTGTTCTCAACTTCAAATTGACTTGCCCAGTTTCCCTTGAAATATATTGCATTTGTAAGCACAAGACGAGTTAAATCATCAAGAACTCCTTCTTTGATCAACTCTTGAATTTTTTGATTAGTTTTTTCTTCTGTCCAATTATTTATAGCTAATCTTGCCTCTTCCCTAGCTTCTTCATCTCTAAAATCAACTAGATTTAAACCTGCCCCATAAATCATTTCATTTAAGTCAATGAACTCATCCAAAAAGGGATAGTCCTTTTGTCCCCAAAGCGCATTGGCAATATATAGTTCATAGCCCTTGTCTTCTTCTGAGGTATCTAAACTACTTTGCAATTCTGAAAAGTAAGGATGAATGTCTTGACCAAGATCAAAATACAGTGCTTCTTGCATTTGCTTTTCTGTATTACCTCTTGCTCCTGCATAGGTCATAGCCAGAGCAGAAGATATGCTATATGGTGAAAAGAATATATTGCCTTCTTCTTTAGTAAGCTCACCGTATAAATCAAAGGCAAAAGAATTAATGCTATTTACAACTTGTTCCATATCTTCAGAGTAAACAGGGTTCAATACTGCCCAACAAATGAATAAACAAATAAAAATCAACAGGGCTTTTTTCATACTTGTCTCCTATGAAATGTCTTCTAGCTACAAGACAGCCTTTGGTCCACTGGAAAAAAGTTACATATTGGTAGATGATTCTACTAAAGATCATTTTAACTAACTTAAGCAACAATAACTGTATTTGTTACAGCAACCATTAATACAAAAACATTTAACCAGATGTCATTTTTTTGCACAACAGTAAAATTCTGACAGGTGATGTAGGACTTTTTCTGACATACTGTTATTAATCAAGCACCTATGCAAGAGCTGACGAATCTTTAATTTGGTATGCAGAAGTTCATCCTAACAATTAGACTTGTAATTTCCATAAGCACCTTCCTGAGTTTTTGACAAGTTGAATCAGTGTCTCTGGCAACATTTCTAAATCATTCTCAACCTTTTAGACAGCTTTCGCCAACGCCTTTGACGGTGACGGTAGAAATAGTGCGCAAACAGCCAAACGGGCAAAGTGAATAGACCCGCATCAAGCTCGAGGCTGTCGGAATAAAGAGTCTGCCCACCTTCTGTCCGTTTGATAGAAATAAGGTGGTCCCACTTGTGTATAAGTGCGTCATGTTCACGGGTCTGTATTTCCATACGCTCATCATCAATTCGCTCAAAATACACTGTCCTTAGGCCAAGTGGAATAAACCCGAAAAGATACGACTTGAGTTGAATACTTTTCCCGTTAGGCCATGTGGAAGGAAGCACTGCAGGGGATACAGGTTTGAATTTAACGACTGGCTTAGCCACTTCCATTAAAAGCGATGGTTTCTTAACCTCATGCCACGCTGATTCAGGTTTACAAGCTAAGTGAGTTTGAAGATAGAACTTCATAAATTACCTTTGCAGTTTAGCAGCTTCCTGTCGCTATGGGGCAGCAGACGTGCTAAATCCTTCTAGATTTTGAAGTGTCTGAGTCAACATCGTTTGCATTGATAGACTGCGACTATCGCGCTCGTAGCTGTGCTCTGTATATCCAGTTGAATAGAAAAAGGACACCCAGTAAGATCAAGGGACCGGAAATTGTCAAATAAGCACTCCAATGGAACTGTCCCCAGCTCTGAAATAGATAGAACAATGCCAAAGCGGTGAACAGAACCGCACCAACCCACTCCCAACGCCATGCTATAACTAAGACAATAATAACAATGTATACAGGAACTAAATGAATTAGCAAAGCAAGAATCGTTTCCCAAAAGCCATAACCTTCACTAAACACATCTAAGGCAAACAAACTCAAAAACATTGCGAAAAGAATACACAGAACTCTCGGGGTCCAGAAAAGAATTAACTTTATGCTCTTATTCATCTATTCCTTCTTAGTATTGCAGTCCAAAGACTTAAACTCAGCAGCATAGACGCCTCTAAAACTAATTTAGACATGCTCTAAGTCCTTTCTGAAGTTTAGAAGAACTCTCTTGCAGTAGGTGATTAGGTGCGTTCATGTGTTGGGATAACAAGAACTGGACATTCAGATTTGTGTATGACCCCTTCACTAACACTACCTACTAGAAGTTGATGCATCGCACCTCGCCCATGAGAACCTAAAATAATCATATCTGCCTCGAGTTCCGAAGTCTTTCTCAGAATTGTTTCTACTGTTGCACCTTGCACAAGAAGGGCCGTTGCATCTAGACCTGCTTTGCGCAACCGATCTGCAATTTCTTGAATCTGAGAGTGCTCGCTATGAAATCTTTTTGAAAGGGAATCTCGAACTGATTGTGGACCCACTCCCCATCCAACGAAGTCCGGTTCGGGCTCTGCGACATGTAAGAGCCACACTTTTGCTGAAAGTGCTTTGGCGATTTCTTCGGCCTTTTTTACAATCTTTTCCATGGACTCAGAAAAGTCGAGTGCTACCAGAAGCTTCATATCTTTTCTCCACTCTATCAGTTACGCATCCCACTTAACATTTTAGCTAAACTGCTGTGATAAGTAGCAAAGTTTTCATAGTCAGCTTAAGTGACTGGTTAGCCACCCCAAGATTTCATCAACTTTTCAAAGGCCAACTGTCCACTCTTAAGTGCCCCTGTGTATCCGCCACCCGGATACCCCCATGCACCTGCCAAATATAATCCTTTGATAGGGGTTTCATTACTTATCCTTTTCATGTAAGCATTTTCCACGGACTGCTCAAAACCATAAATGGCCCCTTCAGTATTACCAGTAATACTCCAATTTGTAAGGGGAGTAGATGCCTCCTTGACTTCTATCATGGATGAGAGATCAGGAATCACCTCTTTTTCAGCTCGGCGGATCAGAATATCTGTCCATCGATCCTTTTCTTTATAATAGTTTCTCTTATTACCTGCTTTATAATCACGTTCATACTTTTGCCAAGGTGTATAACCACACAGAAAAAGAAGCATCAGGGTGGAAGTTCCGGGGCTTGAATAGCCCTCAAAAGCATTGTCATAGATAGTCACACTGAAAAGGCCATGCTCAATATCACCTTTCAAACAAGATTGATAGTCAGCTTCAGCGCCATGACCTGATGAGACATGGATGCTGTACCCTTTTATTTTGCCTCTTAACTCAGTGTTCAAGCCAAGCCACACGATGAAAGAGGAAAGACTCGGCCGATAATTTTTAAGACGCTTTAAATACTCAGCTGGCAAAGCTTTGGGGGGTAACAGCTTCTTAAACGTCGTTATGGCACTGGCATTACTTACCACAGCCTTGGCAGGTAGAACTCTTCCTTCAGGAAGCAAAACACCACTCACACCACCATTTTTGATCAAAATCTTTTCTGCAGAAGTTCCATAAATGATTCGCCCTCCTGAATTTTCAATTACTTCAGCAAGCGCGTAACTTAAATCTTGGGCACGTGGTTTAATATAATAAGATCCGTTTTTAAGATATGTTCCGGTAGCATTTGCATAGTAAAAACCAGAAAGCTTGGATGGAGGCAATCCATAATAGTCCCATAGAGCTGCAAGGATATCTTTAAGACTTGGATCCTTAACATACCTATTTAAGAGGTCAGCTAAGGTTTTATTTCTTGCACTCCACATCTTTTGGTACTGAATCGGGAAAATAGGCTTGAAGAACCTCCCTTTTTTCATATGTAATCTGTCAACCTCTTCGGCAAGACCAACTATATATTGGACAAATTGTTGGATTCCATCCTTTTCAGCAGGAAAGTGTTTAGTCAAAAGATTAATATATGCTTCAGGATCTTTCTGAGGAACAGCGATATCCAAATCTGGGGTTTTCAAACGATAGACATCTGGTAGTTCAACCAATTGAAGCTTACTAAGTACGCCAAGATCTTCCAGAATACGTTCTGCTGCATTGTCATGAATTGAGGTTCCATGGAGGGAAACCTCAAAGGTAAATTTGCTGTTTGCCTTACTGATGAATGAGGTCGCATATCCGCCCGGTTTGTCGTGCTGTTCGATGATGGTAACAGGTATACCTCGCTTGGCTAGATAGGCACCACAACATAATCCTCCAAGGCCAGCTCCGATTATTACTGTTCGATAATTGTTTCTAGATCGCATATTGACTTCTCCTCTTTTCTAGTTATGTGGCTAACGACAAAACTCACCAGTTACTATGGAGTGTGGCAAAATAGTCGTTCATTGCAGCTATCCAACTGCTCAAACGCTTTATCATCATGCCCTTACATTCTCTTCAATCTCTAGCCAACGTGCCATTGCCAATTCACTGATTTGAGCTTTTTAAAGCTTCTTTCGTCATTTCTTTTTCAATCATCTCTTCTGTGATAACTGATCTTCCAGAAAAAACGAAGACTCCTAAAGCATGAAAAAACACACCAATACCCCATCCAATGAGTGGCCACTTGAACCATAAGTATTGGGTAGATGTACTTAGATTAATGATTATGAGCAAAAGATTTACCACTATATAGATTGATAGATGAGTGTAAAATCCAAACTTTGCTTCTAATCTCTTTTTAGCTCTCTGATAAGCTTCCTGATTTTTCATGACATTTTTCCTTAGTAGTTAGTATAAAAGCTTAATCTGTGCTGCTGCGCAGTGTCCTATAATTCTATTCTGGCCTTCCTTAGCACTGGCATTCAAATATCAGCTAGAATCTCGGCCTTTTTAGCCTCATATTCAGCTTCAGTGATCAACTCCTTATCCAATAGTGCTTTGAGTTGCTTCAATTTTTGGATAGGATCTTCTGAGGGTGCTGATGTCTGTGGCTGGGTGGCTGAGCTGGTGCTGCGTCCTCGGCGAAGAACAACTACCAGAAAGATAAGTCCACCAATCAATACCAATGGCAATACGAAAATCAAAATAAATAGGCTGACAAAGAATCCCCAACCGATCCTGAAACTGGATTGGTTCGTTGAAATCTGACCTCGGACTTGCGCTCCCTCCGCCTGCTGGACTTCACCGGACGTTCCCTTGATGTCGCCGTAGACAATCGCTGCGGGACCAAGCGAGACTTCGCCTGAAAAGAGAATAATATTACCTTTTATTTCCCCATCGGCTCGGAGGTTGCCGCTGGTCATGAGCACATCGCCAGTCACGCGAGAATCCTCTTCCAATGTGGCATTGCCAGAGGTGATCACTAGGTTACCTCGTAATGTCTGTCCACTATCTAGGGTGTAATCACCACTGGTGGATACTGTCGTGCAACCGACCACTAGAAGCAATAATGCTCCTAGTAAAAGTAGATAGCGGATATTTAAGCTTTTCTTGTTCATTGTGTTTCTCCTTCTGAATAAATCAATTCTGGCAGAGCGCTTTCAACATCAGTGCCAAGCCATTTTTAACTCAGATCTAGCTGGCTTTGTGCTGCCGCACGACTAAAAACTCTAGCTGTTTCTTTTAGAAGCTCTTCAGCAACAAGGTATCTCTCAACAAATTCCTCCTTAGTCAATCAACAGGACTTTTCCTTGTCTGCCAGAGCGTTCTGCATGTTGTACTGCCTTCAAAACATCCTTCAACGGGTACTTGGCTTCGACTGATGGCTCGATTTTGCCAGCAGCCATCAGTTCGAGCAACTCGGCTGAGACAGCTTGCTGCTTTTCGATCGGTGTGCTACGGAACCAATCTATCAGCCAAAAACCTTGCACGGTCGTGCACCCCCGGAAAATTAACTGACGGACATCCAAGGGGATGGGTTCCTCTGAGAGACAACCATAAGAGAGCATCACACCATGCCTACCAAGTGAGCGAGCCACACCAGCACCGACTTGGCCACCCACTGAGTCTATGGCGGCTGGCACGCCAGTGTTTTCGGTAATTTCCATCACTCGAGCAACTAGATCCTCATCCGCTGTGCAAATAACTTCATCTGCGCCAAGCGCTTTCAACTCCTCGACTTGGGCACGCCGCCGCACAACGTTTATGGTCTTGAAACCGCGCAGCTTTGCAATTTGCAACACAATCCGCCCAACGGTTGAACCAGCCGCTGTTTGCAGTAACCACTGGCCGGGCTCAAGATTCAACACTTTGGTGGTCATCACCCAAGGCGTGGACAGATTGATGATAAATTGTGCGGCAGCCTCGTTAGAGACGGTGTCGGGGATCGGGAGCATTTGATTTGCCTTGGCAATTAGGCACTCCTGCCATGTGCCTGATGTGCCACCAAATGGGATCACGCGCTGACCGACCTGCCAACTCTGTACTTGGGGACCGACTGCTTCAATGATGCCCATGCCTTCCCCGCCCGGCGTGGATGGGAGCATAGGCAGGGAACCATAAAGACCACGCACCATGAGCAAATCTGACGGATGAATCGGTCGCGCCTGCATCCGTACAAGAACTTCACCGTTTCCGGGAGTTGGCTTTGGCTGTTCCTCAACGTGCAAAACGTCGGTCGGTTTACCAAATTGATCAAATCTTACACTTAACATAGAATGTCTCCTTTGTTAGTGGAACTGTCGCCACCTAATGTTAAAGCTCATCAGCACAAGTTTACAGTTTGTGAACGTTTGCTAGAGCGCTTAAATATCATCCGACAATACGTAATGCCAAATAGGGGACAATATTAAACAGGAATATACATATCTTGAAGAATAACATGCCTGCGTAATGAGTTGCGTCAAAACTCTCCACCGACAACTTGCCCCATTTTCCATGAATTCGATATACAAAATTGTGGGCTAGCGTTAAAAATAATACCCAAAACAGCAGCAACCCTATGTTAATTACAGAGCACCAAGCTAGAACGTCACGAATAATTTCAACTGTCATTTTTATTCTCCTTCTGGCGTCTAACAGAACCGAACTCAGGAGTGCTCGTTTCTAAACACCTTCCCCCTAAGCTAATTCCACACTTGGAGATCACCAGCGTGCAGGCGTGCAGCACAGGCATATCCAGTGCGGCGACTGGTTAGAGGCCACCTTCACCGCCACTCTCTTTGGCGGGGATACTGTGTTTCAGCTCGAAACCCCGAACAAGAACATAGGCCAGAAGAGCCACAACAAAGACCACCAAGAACATCCAAGCGATGCTCTGCAACGTTTGGATCACTGTCCGGTACACCTCCAATGTCCACCGTTCTGCAGAAAGCACTAGGATTTCCGTGTCCTTATCAGGCGCTGAGATGTACCGCTCTAGTTCGTGGATCCGAACACCTCCAGAGATTCCTACAACATATGCTGCAAACTTAATGTACCGATGCCATGCTCCACTCAGCTCTTCGGCAACAATGCGTCCGAGTATGGCACCAATCGGGCGATCGAACAGCCAGACTACGGTGAACGAGACTCCTAGAGCAATAAGAAATGTGACTAACAAGAGCGTGAAGAACATTAGACCAAAACCTCCTTGCCATTCTCTTCTTTTAAACATAAAATATGTTCTAACCAAACCAAACAATAAATATAGAAAGAGTTTAAGATTTTAGTTTTACAACTTAGCTTATTCCTGAGTTTCCTCCTTATTGAAAAAGTAGTAGGTTTAAAAGCATTTGCTACCTAGAACTATACTATTTTAAAATGCTTACTTTTTCCTAGATAATCGGTAAAACTCTGACAAGCTATGTAGGACTTTTTCTGACATGTTGTTATTAGCTAAGTGTCTATGCAAAAGCTGATAAATTAACAATAAGCTGCCAAAACACTCATTTGACTAATGCTTCCAGTATTTCTTGAGCATGGCTTGGAAGCAAAGAAAAATAACCTTTGTAGCGTCAAGGACACCGATGGGTCGCAGCCCAAAGAGCACACCAACAGCACCTAGCCCCTCTAGAATCTTAGTTGAGCAGCAGTAGGTAGGTTAAAAAGTTAAAAACTTGCAAAAAGATCTATAAAGCCTGCAACGCCAGCACCAAGAATGATAATCCAAGAAAAAATTGAGTTAAATTCATTTTTAGGATGCTTGAGAAACAGCAAATGAAGAACTACATGGATGATAAAGAAGATGTCTAGCCCTTGGATTAAACCTTTATTTAATCCATTTGGAGTGTAAAGGTTCCATAAAAGAAGTACATATAGTGGCACGTGGAGCCCCATAAAGATAAGGAAGCTAGTTTTTTCCTTTAGCCAAGAAGTCAGTGGAAACATTCGCCATTCATGTTGTCGAATGGCGTCCATTTCATGAACGAAAATGAAGGCTAATGCAATGAAGAAATAGAAATGAGAATCCATAGAAAGTTTTCGCCTAACTTACTAAACTCAGGGACAACCACTTCTTGATACGTTATCCTAAGCTAATTCTACACTTACTTTGGCCGCCTGTGTGGTCGTTTAAGGAGTCAGTGTTCGAAACTGACAGAGTCGGTGGCATACCCTGTGAAAAGTCGAGTGGGTTAGCAACGTCGATGAGGATTTTGCCATTAAGGTTGGCTTCACCTGCAAGCTTTAGGGCCTCGAGCGACACCCCACCACCTGTGGCATTGACGACAAGTTCACCATGCGTAGTAGCTTCAGCAAAGGTACCTAACTTTATATTTTGGGTGTCCCTTGTGCCATTCGCTAAAGGCTGGGTTGCCGAAGGCATCTTTGTCAGTACGGGCTAGGGTTGTTGCCACATCCCGCGTGCCAATCATGACATCGTGTCCCAACTCAGAGAGTTTTGCTCTGAGAGTTTGCCCGACCATGCCGGTGCCAAGAACTGTAATCTTCATTTGCGACTCCTTATCAAACTGGCGAAGTGTGATACATACAGGTCTGTATCATTAGCTTGTAATAATATAGCCTTTTGTCAGAAAAAGTCCTACAAGTTGTGTGGGAATCTTACCGACTTTTTTATAGCCTGAAAATTTTAAACTTTAGACAAAGTTATTTGTAGAGGTGTTTAAATAAGTACATTCACCCAAAAGAAGATTCATCTACAGAATACCTTTAATTCATGATTAATGACGTTCATATGTACACTTTTTTAAGGTGAGGAGTTTTGATATGAAAAATAAAAGCTTACTAGTAGTTCTCAGTATTTTAGTATTTGCTTCACTCATAACTGTAGGCATAGTATTTTCCCAACCTTCTACTGATAGTCGGAATCGGCAACGAATTGAACTTTCAGCACCACACCGAGATATGGTTCTCGAGGAAATGCGGACAATGCTTGATTCAATCCATGGAATAGTAAATGGTATTGCCAATGACGATACAATTGCAATTGTGGAGGCCGCTAGAAAGTCTGGCCTTGTAATGGCAGCAGATATGGATCCTGAACTTAGCTCGCAATTACCCACAGATTTTCTTCAGCTTCGCATGTCAACCCACGAAGCATTTGATGTTCTTGCAGCAGCAGTAGAGGAAGGGCAAACTTCTGAGGAAACAATTCAGAGTTTGGCTGGAATTATGGGGCAATGTGTTGGTTGCCATACTGTATATAGGTTGGATGAAATCCAAGATTCACCAAAGGAAGAGATAACTCCACAGTTCGGTTCCCTACAGCTGCATATAAATCAAAGTTATGTCTTTGGCACGAACAGTCAGCGTCCTTCATAAGCCCCTAGGTATAAATATTGGTTGGTCTTTGTTGGAGCTTGAGTTGGTAGTTAGTAGATAGTGGTTAGAAGCTAGTAGGGCTTCATTATGCTACCTACTAACTTCTAAATTCTAACCTCCTTGAGGCACTAATTACTCCAGTAGTATTCATAAAGACTTTTACACTCCTGCTTAGTGCTTGATTTTTAGTGTTCTAGGTAAATTCTTATCTGCTTTCTAGAGGTTCAAAAATTAATTATTTGCAATTGTCGCGTATAGAACCCAGATAACAATCTAACCTCTTACTTAATGTGTAGTTTCATGTCAGAAAAAGTCTTACAAATTATGTAGGAATCTTACTGATTCTTTCATGATCTGCAAATTTTAAACTCTAGATAAGATTATTTGTAGACATGCTCAAATAAGCATGTTCACTCAAAAGAAGACTCTAAGTGCTCTATCTAATACCTCCTAATACCTCAAGCTCATCTTTAACAGAAAGATATTATGCCAAATAATTTTAAGCAAAAGCCTAAACTAACTGTAACAGCCTTCTTGGTTTTTGTGCTTACCAGTGCGCTTTTTGCTTTGCCATGTTTGGCTGTAAAATACGATTTTGCTCATAGGCATGCTGGGGATAGCCTCGAGCACTTTCACAATCCAATTACTATTTTTAGCTTTTTCCCCAGTCCTATAGTACTTCTAAAATTTTGTTTGGCAGCTTGTACTTGCATTATTTTGTTGTGGTCAAGCGTAGTTTTGTGCTATCTGCCCAACCGCGCCACATATAGCCGTGCACCACCAAATTATATAGTTTTACCTACTAAACAGGCCTTTCCCTAAATTTTAACATTTCACATTTCAAAGGAGATAACACATGAAATTTTTAGGCATATTCTTACTAATAATTAGTTTGGCCTTTTTTACAGTTAATGCTCAAGATGAAAGCACAGAGGATGTTCCTGCTGTTGCAGAAGAAAGTACAACCGAAGAAGTTGCAGATGATGCAGAAGAAAGTGTAGCTGAAGAAGCCTCAGGTCGCTTACTCATCAACCTAACCACTGATGATACTTGGACCGCAGGTATGGCACTAGGTTTCGCTGGTCGAGTGTTGGAAGAGGGAAATGATGTTGCTATATTCCTCAATGTAAGAGGTGTACGTATAGCATCTACAGTAATTTCTCACGACACACACTCTATGACTGAGCAAACCCCACATGACATGCTTGCGGGCCTTATAGAAAATGGTGCAACGGTTATAGTTTGCCCTGTTTGTCAGGAAAAAGCAGGTATTGCCGATGAGGATTTGCTTGAAGGAACTACTAAAGGAAGCCCTGATGTAACTATTCCTCTAGTTATGGATCCTGACACTAAGATCCTGAGTTACTAAGCTAGTTGATCGTTGTGTGTCGGGCGGGGACACACACTTTGTAATAAAGGATCTTTGCAATGAATAAATGTTTGCTATGGGTTAGCATTTTAATTTCAGGACTTATTTGCGCTATTACAGTGAGTATAGTGTTTTCACAATCCTCTATTACATCAGATACTACATCTGAGCCTAATTGGAATAGTCCTAGGACTCGAGAGCTAGCTAAGCGAGCCTGTTTTGATTGCCACAGCAATGAGGTTGATTTGCCGTGGTATAGCGATCTGCCTATTATAGGTGACATTATTCAAAAGGATATTGAAGAAGGTCGCGAGGCTTTGAACTTTTCTGAATGGGGACTAAGAGAGCAAGAAGAAGCAGCAGAGTCTGCTGAAACTGTCATGGATGGCTCTATGCCGCTGCCGGACTATTTACTTTGGCATCCTGAGGCTAAGTTAAGTGAGGCAGAAAAGCTCGAGCTTGCTGAAGGCCTATGTATTTCTATGGGTTTTCAACCAAATTGTGGCGAGAGTGAATCGGAAGACGAAGATCACGATGATGACTGAAAGCATAATTTATAGGGTGAAGCACTCTATTCTCAATTAAGGATGGTGCTATGTTTCATTTTAACTTTTTAACGAAAATTCTTTCCTTGCTGCTGCTATTCCTTATAGGAGGTTTAACTCTTATTGTCATAGCCGAGAGTAAACCAGATAGACTTATGCTCAAGGCTCAAAAGCTTTTTGAACCTATTCCTGAAGCGCTTGAACTCGAGCACAACCCAATTACGCCAGAGAAAGTAGAGCTAGGCAAAATGCTATGGTTTGATCCTCGCTTATCAAGCTCTGGTTTGATTAGCTGCAACACATGCCACAATCTTGGTTTAGTAGGCATAGACTTGCAACAAACCTCTATAGGACACGGTTGGCAAAAAGGACCACGCAATACACCTACAGTGTTTAACACTGGTTTTCATGTAGCACAGTTCTGGGATGGTAGAGCTGAAGATCTTTTTGAACAAGCTCAGTTTCCTATACAAGGCGGCTCAGAAATGAATAGTACCCTCGAACGGGCTGCCGAAGTAGTAAACAGCATTCCTGAATACAAGGAACACTTTAGTGAAATCTTTTCTGAAGATCAGATTACCTTTGAAAGCATGGCTAAGGCCCTTGAGGCTTTTGAGGTTACTTTAATTACTCCAAATTCTCGTTTTGACCAATATCTTTTAGGTGATGAGAGAGCGCTCAATAAAGAAGAAAAAGAAGGTCTAGAGCTGTTTATTGATAAAAACTGTGTAAGTTGCCACAACGGTGTGGCTATAGGAGGCAGCTCCTATCAGCGTTTCGGCATTGTTCAAGATCCTAATGAGACCATACGCCCACCAGAAGACCTTGGTCGTGCCAAGATAACAGGTGAAGAGTCGGATGAATACGTTTTTAAGTCACCTTCGCTACGTAATGTGGCTCTCACTGGCCCTTACTTCCATTCAGGTGCTGTAGATAGCCTTGATGAGGCAGTGCGCATTATTGCTGAAACGCAATCAGGCGTAACTTTAACGGATGAGGAAACATCAAAAATAGTGGTTTTCTTGGGTACGCTTACAGGAGAGAACCCCGTTGTTACCTATCCTATACTGCCTGCTAGTACAGAGGCTACACCTAGACCGCAGCCCTATGTAAATTTAGATAGTTCAGAATAATGTTACAACGCAATGTTGCTAAAAACATAATTAATCTTTTAACTGTGGACAAATCCCCCCTAGCCCCCCTTGTTAAGGGGGGAACAAAGAAGTCCCCCTTATTAAGGGGGATTTAGGGGGATTAACCCTCCGAAATTCAGCCCTATTGAACTTCACATTGTAGTAATAACTACTTGACACTAATAAGGAGATAAAACATGAAATTTTTAAATATATTTTTACTACTAGTTGGCTTGGCCTTTGTTTCAGTAAATGCCCAAGATGAAGATATGGGTATGGATATGGAAGACATGGACCATGGCCAGATGGAAATGCAACACGACACTGTAGAATCCTCTGAGGAAATGAGTGTAGAGGTAGAGGTTACAGAAGACCCAGTAGACGGTTTTAATATCCATATTATTACAGGACTCACCTTTACCCCTGAAAAGGTTAATACAGAACATGTTGAGGGTGAAGGACATGCTCACCTTTACTTGAATGGTGAGAAGATTGCTCGAGTCTATAGTCCATGGTTCAACGTTAGTTCAAAATTCTTGGCTGAAGGCGAAAATGAATTGCGTGTCACCTTAAATTCTAATGACCACAATTACTACACCTATGATGGCGAGGTAGTAGCTGCTACTACAACATTATCATTAGCTGCTGTGGAAGGCACAGAAGAAAGTGCAAGTGAGTCAAGCACTAGTTTGCTTGTCAATTTAACCACTGATGATACTTGGTCTGCAGGTATGGCATTAGGTTTTGCTGGTCGAGTACTGGAAGAAGGAAACGATGTAACTATATTCCTTAATGTAAGAGGCGTACGTGTGGCTTCTACTGCTATTTCTCACGACACACACTCTATGGCAGAGCAAACCCCACATGAAATGCTAGCTGGCCTTATAGAAAATGGTGCAACAGTTCTAGTTTGCCCTGTCTGTAAAGAAAAAGCAGGTATTGCTGATGAGGATTTGCTCGAGGGCACTACTATAGGGACTCCTGATTTGACTATACCTCTAATGTTTGATCCAAACGTTAAAGTTATGAGCTGGTAATTAGAGGTAGAGGTATTTATTTACTTTGTTGTTGTATTGCACTGATCAATATAACACCACCAATCCCTCCGTCTTAGAGACGTAATTAATTGCGTCTCTACACGCACCAACACATCCTTACATATTTTCATGCACTATACGAATACAAACACCTATAAAACATTGGGAAAGCAATACCCAGAGGCTCTGCGTCCTGTGAACTGAACGCAGAGTGTTCAAGGTATGTATTTCCATCCTTATTCTTACGAGGGCAGGCGAGGACAGGTGCAGAGCATTGGGAACGAGTTAGCGGGGAGTTATTTTGTTGGTTATTCTAAACAAAAGGTAAGCTACTACTTATGATGAGAATAGTATTTGCATTAATCTTGTTCTTTCACGGCATTATTCACCTCATGGGTTTTGTTAAAGCCTTTGAAATCGCCGAAATTAATGAGCTAACACAAAATATTCCCAAGCCTATAGGAGTTTTATGGCTACTTGCAACCTTGCTTTTCATCGTTGCATTGGGAGCCTTCTTATTACAAAGAGATTGGTGGTGGATAGTAGCAACATTAGGGGTGGTGCTTTCTCAAACCCTTATCTTTTTGAGCTGGGGGGATGCAAAGTATGGAACCATTGCTAATGTCATAATCGTTGCTCTGATTATATTTTTCTATATTACAATGCTGGGGCCAAATAAAAATGACATAGCCAAATTTCTAAAAACAGTACAAAGCAATAACTCATCACCTGCTATAACTGAAGAAGACTTAGCTCACTTACCTGAAATTGTACAGCAGTACTTGAAATATTCTCGAGTGATAGGCAAAAAAATCCCCCAAAGTGTCAGGCTCAAACAAACAGGCTTCTTTAGGACTGATCCCAAACAAAAATGGATGCCCTTAGTAGCTGAAGAATATTATATTACTGCTCCAGAAAGCTTTCTGTGGTTTGGGCAAGTAAAGCCTTTGCCTTTCCTGAAAATCATAGCTAGAGATAGTCTTATTAACGGTAAGGGTAATGTTCTTGTTAAAATCCCGCCTTTTATTACTATAGGTAATCTTAAAGGTAAAGAAGCTGATGAAGCTAGCTTGCTCCGCTATTTAAATGAGATGATGTGGTTTCCTGCTGCATATTTAAGTGACAATATTACTTGGAAAAGTATTGATGATCTGGTGGCTCGAGCCACCCTAAAAGCTTGGAATATGAGCGTCTCAGCGAATTTTCACTTTGATGAAGAAGGCAAAATAGTTAATTTTACTGCTAAAAGACACCGTGACAATAACGGTACATTAGTTCTTTCTGATTGGGAAACACCAATTTATGAATATGCTGAGTTTGAAGGGTTTATGCTACCTTCAAAAGGTAATGGCCTTTGGAAACTGACTTCAGGGGATTTTTCATACATAAAGTTAGAGATAGTTGATATCGAGTATGACAATCCCACAGCTTACTGATTACTGATGAGTAAGCTTTCTGACAAGGTATGTCAGACTATTGCTGACTAATCAGGGGAAAGTAACCACCTAGAATAGGATAGTTTTGGGTAACAGATACTTTTGAGCATATTACTTTTTTAAAGGAGAAGGCCATGAAAACTGAGAAAGTTAGTTGGTTAGCTGGGCGAGTTCTTATATTATTTTTTGTCTCTATATCTCTATATGGTTTAGCTATCCCTGCAGGTTATAAGCTATTTATTGATCTAAACCAAAATACACAGTCTTTCAGTTTCTTAGGAGTGATTTTTGCTCTCTTAATAATTACCTATATAGTTTTAACAGCCCTATCAAAAAGGCCGTTATTCTCTAGAAGTGGATTCTTTATATTACTTCTTGTTTTCGCTTTTTTTAGAATAGCTTGGTTTACCTTCTTAAGCCCTGACGCTTTTAATGATTTTGGCATTTACTGGGCTCATGCGCAAAATTTTGCGCATGAGCCCTCATTAATAGCTTTTGATAACTTTTACAAATGTAGAAGCTTGCCATATTTCTTTGTACTATCTTATATTTTTGGGGATAATGGTTATAGTTATGCTGTTGGCAACTCTATAATAATATTTTTTGCAAGCATTACATTGTTATTCATTTGTGGTAGATTATTTGGCAGAAAAATTTCGCAAGCTGCAGTGCTCTTTGCTAACTTTGCCCCAGAAGTGACTGCTGCCTCTGGTGTGCCAAGTCATGATATTGCAGGTTTGTTTTATTTGATTATATTGTTCTGGGGAACTTTTCTTTGGTCTAAAAGTTTAGAATTAGAAAGAATATGGAGTTACTTGATATTGAATGTCTGTGGGATTTTACTTATCTCTGGTTCTATTTTGATACTAGAATTCCAACGTTTCCCGCAATCATTCTTATTGATATTTATTGCTCTTTTGCTCACCCTTACTGTATTTTATAGAGCCTTCTTTCTTCAAAATTTAGGAAAGCCTAGTTTATTTAAGATAGTTGGCAGTATAGCTCTACTAATACTAGTTCTTGCAGTCTTTTTGGGCAAGACTCAACCATATTATGACCAATGTATTAATAAACGCTGGAAGGCTTTAAATCAAATATCTTTTGCACATAGCCATACTACAGGGAGCTGGGCGTACAAAAACTTTCGAGTTAGACCAGTTGTTGGGAGAAATTATGAAGGACAAAAATTGGCCAAAATTTCTAGGGCTCTTCTCTTAGCTGATTGGGCTGACCAGCCTTTGCATAGAATAGAAAGTTACAAAACTAAAGCTCATCGTCTATTTTCTATTGGTGTAGCAAGATTTTATTTTTATGATCGGGATGGGGATTTATGGGGCAACCGACTTGTCAAAAGTATAATGGGTGGCTATAGTAGTGTTAGTTTAGTGTATAAGGTTGTGCTCATGTTCTTGGTCCTAATTGGAACGTTAAGTATTCCCTTTTATCTGTTGGTGTTTTTCAAGGAACTAGCACATAGATTCATAGAGTTTTGCTTCCCTGTTTTGTTTCTAGGTATATTTGCCTTAGCCCTTCTCCTTGTTGGTGAGGTTCAAGCAAGATACTTGTTCCCAATTTACTTCCTTGGTTTACCAATTATGTTCATACCATTAGATTTATGTTTTCAGAGAAACAAGTTATTTGATAAACGAAAAAATCTTATGAAGGCATTTGGATCAAGCTTATTAATAATTTTGCTAGCATTCTTAATCCCTTTATCATTTTACTTTGGGGGCAGTAGTTTTATCAATAATCTTTATACTTTAGGGAAAGGTCGCATTATAAACCTAGAGAAGAATAAATTTAAAACTTCTGGCGAGCATATCCCCTTAAATAAAGTTAAGCTGGATGAACGTAATTTTCTTAATAAAGGTACTTTCGGACCATATGAGAATTGGCTAGTTTCTGAAAGTAATGCAAGTTACCAATTTCAGATATGTGGTTTACCTAAAAATAGTAAAAATTCTGTATACGTTGGATCAGCTGTATTTCCAATTTTAGACGAGGTTAAAAAAAATAAGGTTGTGCATGAATCTGATCTCAAAAACTGTAGTGTCAAGATCAATGATACAGAAGCAAGTTGCTTAAAGGACTCGGGTATGATACATTTTGAAGATATTGCTTCAGATGCACAAGGTTGCTTCATATTAGAACACAATATGAATCAATTAAACACATCTACAAACTTTGCATCTTGGATTGGTCTAGCACACATTAAATCTTATCCTAACGTCTATTAGCCTTAATTTGCTGGAGTTGTTTCTTTTTAAGAAGAAAAAATCGTTGAAACTCATGCTGGATTCCTAGGGTTTAGATTATAAAGAGTATGCATAGGCTTGTTTTAGATATAGCATTTGCTGCTCGCACTAAGTTTTCTACTTTATCTTGAGTAAAGATACCTCATTTTAGAAAAATTGACAATCAAGTTGACTTTAAAAGCCTTGAAAATGAGAGAAAACCACTAGCATGAAACATTTATGAATCATAACCTCTTCCAAAGAGTGTAGAAACACCCAGCACCACTTCTATAAGAGATTTCTAAGTGGCGCTTATTGTTTTTTGAGCTTTCTACAGCGCTTTCTGTAGTGTTGCTTTATTCCTAGGATGTATCAAATATCTCGTACTTCGTTACCCTGAAACCATGCACTATAGCTCTGTATATGTCTTCCATGCTGTCAAATGGTAATGTGTAAAATAAGTGTCTTACTCTTTCCCATAGCAGTTTCTTAGTCCTATATTTCTCTTTCGCCGCTTGGAAGGGTGTCTTTTAATTTGCAATTATAGTATTTCCCCACTAAAGAAAGGGTTCAAGGAGAATCTGCTATACTCAATGCCCAATCTTGTCAGAAAAAGTACTACAAGTTGTGTAGGAATCTGACTGATTCTTTTAAGGCCTGCAAATTTTAAACTCTAGATAAAGATGAGGTGGAAAAAATGACAGAAATAGTTTCACAAATAGTATCCATAGTTATTTTTACTCTAGGGGTTTCCTATCTCATCCTGCCAAGTCAGTGGACTCAAATAGCTCAAAAAGGTATTAGTTCTAATGTCCCTTACCCTTATCGTTTGCTAACAGCTATATTACTTTTAGTAATTGGTCTAGCCATAGTCATTAACCATAATTTATGGACTCCTTTCTGGCGCATAATCATTACTCTTTTTGGATGGTTACTAGTAGTTAAAGGTGCTGTTTATCTAGTGTTTCCTCAGATAATGAAAAAGTTTTCTGGTTGGTCAGAGCAAAACTTACGAACCATTATAAGAGGAGCAGGAATAATATTGACGGTTCTAGGAATACTCCTTATCTATCAGGCATGGATTGCTATTTTTTAGTTTGTTGTTACACAGGCAGCTTAGAGGAATCAAGGTTCATATTTTCATTACAGAGAAAGGTTAACTTTATGAAGAAGCAACTTAAATTAATAGTTTTTACGTTATTAGCGGTGTGTTTTACATTCGTGATAGCTCAGCTAGATATTCTTGCACCAGACGAAGCTTATCAAAAAATGCAAGATCACCACCAAAAAATGTTTACTCAGATTCTAGATGTTTTGCCCCCAGAAGCAAAAAGTGAGGCAGAAGCTTTACAAGCAAGGCGTGAAACGCTTGACGAACAATTGAAAACCCTTCACTTAAAGGCTGTAGAAGTGTATCAAAATGCTTTAGATCAAGGGGAAACTGCTGATGCTGCTGATACTCTTGCTAGAGAAGCCACAGTAGATGAATACACTCCTCTTATCGATGAACATAATGCTTTTAAAGAGGATATGCATGCTTTTATGCAGAGTCATCCTGAGGCCATGGCAGTTTTTAAAGGGATAGATAAGGAACCTTATATGCAGGGCATGAAGCAAGGTTTACAGGGTTCTCCACTTAATGGTAATGCCGCTTGTCCCCATTGTTCAGGTCAAGGCTCTCCACCTGATGGCAGTACAGTCGCTTGCCCTAATTGTTCCATGCAAGGAGGGGATACTGCTTGCCTCCACTGTTCAGGTCAGGGCTCCCAACATATGCAAGGTTCTATGGGTTGTATGGGGCAAGGTAAACATCAAGGCCAAGCTGGACAACAGGGTTCCATGGGTTGTTGTTGTATGCAAGGAGGAGACACTGCTTGCCCCCATTGTTCAGGTCAAGGTTCTCAAGCTGATGGCAGTGCAGCAGCTTGCCCTCATTGTTCTATGCAAGAAGGAGATACTACTTGTCCTCACTGTTCAGGCCAAGGTTCTCAACATATGCAGCAGGGTTCTATGGGTTGTATGCAGCAAGGTAAACATCAAGGCCAAGCTGGACAGAAGGGTTCTAAGGGTTGTTGTTGTATGCAAGGAGGAGATACCGCTTGCCCCCATTGTTCAGGTCAAGGTTCTCCACCTGATGGCAGTACAGCCGCTTGCCCCCATTGTTCTATGCAAGGAGGAGATACCGCTTGCCCTCATTGTTCAGGTCAAGGTAGGCACCAAGGCATGATGCAAGGTACACAAGGGCAAGGTCCTATGCAGGGGTTGCTTAATGAGCAGCAGATAAAAGCATTGTTTGTAGGACATACTGGTTATATAAAAACTGATGATATGGAGTGGGCAAATATATGGGATGGTGACGGAAATTTTTACGCTAAAGTTTCTAAACAAGGTCAAGAAGATGAACTTGTAGGTAAGTGGTCGGTGACAAACAATGGGATTTACTGTGTGACTTGGCTAAATTCTAAAGGAAGCCGATCTGATAGTTGTTACAGAGTTAATAAAATTGGTAATGAACTAACTTTAACCGCTGCTAGTGGTAGTGCACCGGACACTATAATCCTCGATTTGTTACCGGGAAACCCTCATAACCTAGTAATTACGAATTAAGTGCTCGAGAATTTTAAGGAGGCTTTAAAATGAAATGGTTTATAATTTTTCTAGTTCTTAACCTTTCTCCCAACATATTAGCTAAGGGTCCAGAAACAACACCTGCAGCAGATGTTATGGCTAACATAATTGCTGAGGCTAGCCAACAAGGATACTTGCAAATCGCCCCTCAAGAGGCAATTATCCAGATGAGAGAAGTGAAACCTCTTATCCTTGATGTACGTACTCAGGCGGAGTGGGATAACTTTGGATACATTGAAGGTGCAGTGCTTTTACCTGTAACTGAAATTAGTGCCAATCTAGACAAACTTCCTGAAGATTTAGATGCACCTATTATTACCTACTGCGCTAGCGGTAATCGTGGCAATTTTAGCCTGCTCTACTTAAAAACTCTTGGCTATACTAACGTTCAAAATTTGCGTGGCGGTTTTAAAAGTTGGCTATCAGCAGGATTACCTTATAAAATGTAGTGTGGGTTTTTTATCTTAATGACCAAGGAGACTTAACTTATGTACAAAAACATTCTTATACCTACTGACGGCAGCAATTGTAGTGAGCAAGCAGTTAAAGAAGGGATTAAATTGGCTAAAGCCTTTGATGCAAAGGTTACTTTCCTTTGTGTCGCAGAAAGTCCTCCCCCTGCTATATATGCTTCTTTGGAAGGAGTGTCTTACCACTCGAGCCTACTAGAAGACTTACGCAAATATGCACTTAAGACCCTTGAAGAAGCTGAGGTTTGGGCAAAAGAAAGTAGTGTAAGTTATACAACTAAACTAATTGAAGATTCTAATCCGGTAAAAGCAATCCTAGAAGAAGAAGATGATTATGATCTTATTGTTATAGGTTCACATGGTCGTAAGGGATTTGACCGTTTTCTCCTTGGTTCTGTTACAGAAAGTGTTCTGCGTAAATCTCAAAAACCCCACTTGGTAATACGTTGCTCTGAAAGCCCAGCTTGATTTTTTATTCATGTTTAACATCAACCCTTTCAGAGAAAGATAAGGAGATCTATGTATAAACACATTCTTATACCTATTGATGGCAGTAATTGCAGTAAGCAAGCTGTTAAGGAGGGACTCAAGCTTGCTAAAGCCTTTGATGCAAAGGTGACTTTCCTTACCGTTTTTGAAATACCTACCTCTATTGCTTATTCAGGTTTGGAAAAATTGTCTTATAAAAGTAGTTTAGTAGAGGATTTGCGTAGTCTTGATAAAAAAGCTTTGGCAGAAGCTGAAGAATTGGCTCGAGAAAGTGGAGTTGGCTACGAAAGTAAGTTCATAGACAAGGATATTACCCCAGTAAAAGCAATTCTTGATGAAGAAGCTGATCATGACCTTACTGTTATAGGCTCACACGGTCGCAAGGGTTTAGATCGTTTTATGCTTGGTTCTGTTACAGAAAATGTTTTACGTAGGTCTCAGATTCCCCACCTAGTAGTACACCCACCCCCAGAATAGCTTTACCTGATCTTTTTGAAAGGAGGATCATTATGATTAGCTTTGGTCGAGAAGTATGTAGCAATTTAGCAGAATCTGGTTCTACAGAGTGGTTAGTCACCAATGGTATAGGAGGTTATGCCTCAGGCAGTATTTCAGGACAACTGAGACGTCGTTATCATGGCTTGCTTATAGCAGCACTTAACCCACCTCTAGAACGTAAGTTGTTGTTAAGTAAGTTAGATGAATCTGTAGAATACGATGAAAAATACTACCCCTTGCATACCAATCATTGGGTAGGGGGAGTAGGGGAGCCTTATGGTTTTCAGAATATAGAGCGTTTTCGCCTTGAAGGCACTACACCGGTATGGACCTTTAGTTTTGCGGATGCCCTCTTAGAAAAGCGAATTTGGTTGCAGCATGGTCAAAACACAGCCTATATACGCTATGATTTCCTTCGTGGTAGCTTACCTTTGAAGTTCTCTGGCAAACTACTCATAAACTATCGTGAACACGACCACAATACTCACGCAGACAACTGGCAAATGGATGTTCAAACCATTGATAAAGGCCTTAAAGTAACAGCTTTTGAAGACGCTACTCCCTTTTATCTTCTCTCTCAAGATGCTGAGTTGAGTGCCCGCCACGTGTGGTATAGGAACTTTTATCTTAGCCTTGAAGGTCGTCGTGGATTTGATGCTATGGATGATCACCTTTATGGAGGGAAACTTGAAAAAGTTCTTGAACCCGGTCAGTCCTTGACCATTGTGGCTACTGCAGAACCTCTAACTAACCTCAATCTTGATGGCATATCAGCTTATGAAGATAGGCGTGCTTATGAAGAAGAACTGCTCTACTGTGGTCAGCAGCACTTTACTTCACCTAGTTGGATGAAGCAGCTAATGCTTTCAGCTGATCAGTTTATTGTGCGTAGCAAACCAATAGAAGGAAATGAGGCTTACTCCATTATGGCAGGTTATCCTTGGACTGGCGATAGAAGCCAAAGTTTCATTATGAGCTTGCCGGGGCTTGCCTTAACTACAGGGCGCTTCAAAGAGGCTGATAGTATGCTTAGATCATTTGGAAGTCGCTTAAATAATCAAGATGTGGAATCACAACACACTTCTATTACAAGTGATGATAATCAAACACCTGAGTCTAAGCTTTACTATATAGAAGCTCTACGTGCTTACTTAGAAACTACAGGAGATAAATCACTTATAGCAGAGCTTTTCTCTACTACTGAGAACATTCTACAAAGCTGTATGGATAACAACCAAAATCATGTTCAAATGGATCCTAGAGACAATCTCTTATCAATAGAAAAGACTAATGAAGGTGATAAGCGTGTAGGCAAGCCTGTAGATTTGAATGCTTTATGGTTTAATGCTGTGCTCAGCGTGGCTAAGTTTGCATCTGAGCTAGGTGAACCTGCAGCTACTTATCTCGAGCTAGCAGAAAAGATAAAACAAGGCTTTAAGCGTTTTTGGCAAAAAGACAAAGCTTTTTGCTTTGATGTTCTAGACGGTCCAAATGGACACGATGCTAGGTTACGCCCTTATCAACTTTTAGCTGTTTCACTTAACCACAGCCCTCTTTTAGAAAAGCAACAAAAGGCCATAGTAGATGTTTGTGCTCGCAAATTACTTACTTCCTATGGACTGCGGAGCCTAGCTAGCGATGAACCTAACTATGTAGGTTGTTATGATGGTGGTCAGCAAAAGCGTGCCGCCACCTATGGCCAAGGTACTGTTTGGAGTTGGCTAATTGGGCCTTTTGTAAAGGCTCACTACCGAGTTTATAAAGATGCAAAGTTAGCACGTTCTTTCTTAGTGCCTTTTGAGGAGCATTTGTCTAATCAAGGCTTAGGTAACATTAGTGAAGTTTTTGATGGAGACGCTCCTTTTAATCCACGTGGCTGCATAGCTCATGCTATGGGAGTAGCAGAAGTTTTGACGGCTTGGCAAGCGACAGAAACAGATAGTATAAATCGCATAAACCCTTCTATTACCAAGTCTCCCCAAAAGAATGCTCATGGTTTTACAGAGTTGGCTCTACATATACCTAGCAGTGTGCCTCCTCATACTTATAATTAAAGAAAGAGTTTTTTATAAAAGTAATTTTTGAAAGGAAGATTTTGTGAGTTTATTAAATTTTGCCCGTTTTGAAGTAGTAAGTTTAGAGGCTAACGCAAGTATAGAAAAAGCAGCTAAAGTTATGGAAGAAAAAAATGTAGGTTGTGTAGTGGTTGTTGAAGAAGAAAAACCCATAGGCGTTCTTACTGATCGTGACATTGTAGTTAGAGCTATAAGTCAAGGTCTTGATGTTAAAGCAACACAGGTTGGTAAGGTTATGACTCCTGAACCAGTTACCTTAGATGAAGGATTGGGCCTTTTTGAAGCACTCGAGACCATGAAGCAATATGCTGTTAGACGTTTTCCTATAGTAGATTCTTACGGTAGACTTTCAGGATTTTTTAGCCTTGATGATGTTATGTATCTTTTGGGATTAGAGATGTCAGCTGTGGCACGTATTATTGAGCAGGAAGGACCTTAGGAAGTGATGTGGCATTAAGTAAATCTAATGTGGTACCGTCATCTCATTGGGGTGGCAAGCTTTATTTAGCTTGGGTAGGTGCAAATACCATTGCAGAAATTATAGGTCTAGGGTTAAGTGCTTTGCTGATTATATTTTTGAGCCCAAAATTTGAGGGTGATCTAGGTATTTTGTTTGGGGCTTTAGTTATGATAGTGGCAGGAACCTTCTTAGAAGGAGTAATAGTGGGGGTTGCTCAGTGGTGGGTGTTGCGCAGAGCTATTTTGGGTTTTAGTGCTCGAGCTTGGGTAACTATGACAGCTCTTGGAGCAGGTATTGCTTGGATACTAGGGGTTATTCCTAGTGGTTTAATGAATTTAAATGAGACTAATAATGCCAGTGCTCCGCCAACGTTGGATAACTTGACTACATTATCTCTTGCAGCATTAATGGGATTTGTATTGGGTCCAGTTTTAGCTACACCACAATGGTGGGTTTTACGTAACTACTCTCAAAAGGCTCTATGGTGGATACCAGCTAATGCCTTAGCATGGGCTTTTGGCATGGTTATTATTTTTATTGCTGCTGGCAGTCTTTCAGAGGGGAGTAGTTTGCCCACCATTGTTTTGACATTATTTCTTAGCCTCGCTGCTGCTGGTGCAGTGGTGGGTGCTATTCATGGCTTAGCACTTTTTTGGTTGCTTGGAAAAAGAGAAACTTAGCTCAAAGATTAAAAGTTTTGAGTTACTTGCCTCTCAAAAAGAAAGATTGCTAGCTGCGCTTGAAGCAGTTCCAGATGAGGAGTTTGAACCTTTTCAATGGCTCGTTTTGAAGACTCCTTTGATTAAAGATGCAAAAGATCTAGAGGAGTGGATTAATGACTTAGTCGAATTTTCTCAGATAGATCGCACTGCTTAGTTGCACAAGTCAGCAATGCACCAAAAGGGTATTCTTTTGCCTCTCTTGGCACAGTTCGCTCTGGCAACTGGTACGAAGTTGATGTTACCTCACTAGTTAGTGGTGATGGGGCAGTAAGTATCAAGATCAGTTCATCAATTGCTGATGGAGCCTACTACAATTCTAAGGAAGGAACAGCTAGTTTTGCACCACAGCTTATTGTCACAGTTAATCAATAGGCTATAGCTATATTATTACAGTGCAAAGTTCAGCGAGGCTGAGTTGCAGAGGGTGAATCCCCCTCTTATTAAGGGACTTTCTGTTTCCTTATTAAGGGGTTAGGGGGATTAAATCAAGATTCCAAATGGAAATTCACAAATGCTTATGCCCAGATGCTTAACTACCAGTTTCAACTCCAACAAAAATTCACATAATTATGTCTAGGCACTCAACCTGAGCATATGTAGGAAAAAGTACTACAAAGTTTGTAAGAAATTTACGGATGACTCTTACTAGAAATAAGATTAATCTACCGTTAGTTAGCTTGGTGCACGTTTCTTGCAAGCTATAGCCTGTCACAACAACTAATAAAAAAGTGAGTTGTGTGATTGAGGGTTCATGTGTTGGTAAAAATTAATCTATTTTCGAACCCTTTGGCATCCTTGTAAAAATATCACCTGCTAAAATCTCAACTTATTAATTAAGGAGTTACCATGAAGCCTAAACTTAAGCATCAACTCGTCTTTTTAGGTTTATTAGTTTTGCTGGTGCTGGTTGCCTGTGGCGGTCAAACTACCCCCAACACCAAACTCTCTACCCCCACTACCGCAAGTATTCCCGGTAGTACTGAACGAGTTTCAATTAACAGCAATGGCGATCAGGCCAATGCTTCTAGTTTTTCATCCACCATCAGTGCAGATGGTCGTTTTATTGCTTTTACGTCAGATGCTAGCAATCTCGTAACGGGTGATACTTCTGGTCGAGATGTTTTTGTGCACGATCGTGATACGGGAACCACTGAGCGAATTGCTCCAGCAGGTTGGCCTAGTATAAGTGCCAACGGACAATTCGTGGTCTTTATCTCGAGCAATAGTAACCTAGTTCCCAATGATACCAATGGTGTAGAAGATGTTTTTGTGTTTGATCGTGATACTGGTAGCATTGAATTAGCCTCTGTTGATAGTAATGGTAATCAAGGGAATGCACTCAGTGACCGTGTACCCTCCATTAATGCTGATGGGCGTTTTGTGTCATTTCAATCTGAAGCGTCTAATCTGGTGCCTAACGACACGAATAACACGCGAGATATCTTTGTACATGATCTTGAACTTGACACAACTGAAAGGGTCTCGGTCGATAGCTTTGGCAATCAAGCAAACTCTCTTAGTGGCTTGTTCGGGGCTCCTATTATGAGCGCAGATGGTCGTTTTGTGGCGTTCACTTCCTTTGCTTCCAATCTAGTGCCAAATGACAGTAATGGTCTTCGTGATGTGTTTGTGCATGATCGCGAAACTGGTATGACTGAGCGAGTCTCAGTTGATAGTAATGGTAATCAGGGTAACGCTGGCACTGGTAATTTTTGCTGCTTTGCTGGCATGGCACCAGACATAAGTGCTGATGGTCGATACGTGACTTTCTGGTCAACATCTTCCAATCTAGTTGTAGGAGACACGAATAATTTTGATGATGTGTTTGTGCATGATCGCGAGACTGGTGTGACTGAGCGGGTTTCGGTTGATGGTTTTGGCAACCAAGCCAATAAGGGTAGCGGTAACCCTGCAATTAGTGATGATGGTCGCTTTGTAGTATTTGATTCTCAGTCTTCCAATCTGGTGCCAAGAGATACCAATGATGCTTCAGATGTTTTCATTCATGATCGTGAAACTGGCATGACCCAACGTGTCTCCATAGATAGTCTGGGTAATCAAGGTAACAGGGAAAGCTTTACTAGGGAACATTTAATCAGTGCTGATGGTAGCATTGTTACCTTCTCATCCAACGCCAATAATTTAGTGTCTGGTGATACAAACAACTCTCGGGATATCTTCGTACATACTGTCAAAGCTGTGACAATCTATGTCAGCTCGACCTCGAGCGGCAATGCTGATGGAGTAGCCTTCAAAGATGAAGACATCTTGGCTTATGATGTGCCTTCAGATAGTTGGTCACTTTACTTTGATGGCTCTGACGTAGGTTTTTCATCTGCAGACCTAAATGCTTTTCACATCCTAGATGATGACAGTCTGTTACTCAGCTTTAAGGAAGAAGAAATAAGTGTTTCCGGCTTTGACACTGTCAGGGCATCAGATATTATTAGGTTTATACCTAGTAGCTTGGGAACAAGCACTAGTGGCAGTTTTGAATGGTACTTTGATGGTTCAGATGTTGATTTAAGTGCTAGAGAAGGTATAAATGCTCTTCATGTAACTCCAGAAGGTAATTTGATCCTTAGCTTTAGAAGTGGCTGGAGTGTATCAGGTGCATCAGGAAGGGATTCAGACTTTGCAATCTTTACTCCTGACCCTGACGGCCTAGGCGAAGAAACAGCTGGCACTTGGTCTATGTATTTTGATGGTCCAGATGTCAACTTAAGTGGAGATAGAGAGGACCTTTATGGACTTTGGATTGATCACACTAATCCTGACAATCTTAACCTCTACATTACCACGAAAAGGGAAGATTTCTCGGTAACTGGTCTTAGTGGTGATGCAGACGACATATTTATCTTTTCCCCTACCAGCCTTGGCGACAACACCAGTGGCAGCTTTAGTGCTTTCTGGGATGGTGATCTAAATGGATTCGCAGATGAAAGAGTTGACGGATTATTCTTGCAATAATTGCAAGGTACTGCTTCCCTTAACTGCAGATAAATCAAGATTGCTTCTATGACGTAAATGTATTTGCACACTTGATTTTGATGTTCTAAACACATTGCTTATTAACCACTTGGAGGTCTAAAATAATTATCCACAGTTGTCAGAGAACAGTGCCTGCAGCTCTGCTAGCTGCATATCGAAACCTGCTGATTATATTTGCCTTAATTGTTACAGGTGGATTTGCTACAGCACAAGTTTATATTTTTACTGGTCAAATTTATGAAGGCGAACCTCCAAACCGGCAACACCCTATGGCGGGTGTTGTCGTACAACTCTTTGGTGATGAAGATGAGTGGCCAGAAAGTGGCCCCAAAGCGTTGCTAACACAGACAACTACTAATCATAATGGAGAGTTTGTACTTGAGTGGGAAATACATGAGCGTGGCTTTCCTTACTACCATGTCACAGCAGTTGATCCACCGGGTGCTATTTCTACAGGTGCAGAAGCAAACAGGCCGGGCTATGTCAAAAACCTTAATGTTGTGTCTTTTGAGGATATTGGTTCAAGCATGTATGAGGGGATTTTATTTTGGAAATGGCTCGAGCAACCAAGAGTTGATCCTCCTGACAGTCATGGCTACCCGGGCGGGCTAATACCTGAAGAGAGAGCTGAACTGGTGCTCTTACATTCTGAAGTGAGTGAGCTAGTAACCGAAGGAGAAACTGCCAGAGCATTTATTGAACTGATTAATGACAGCCCTGTTACTGTTGAGGGCCTCACAATTGTAGTACTTGCCAATGGGCGTCAGCTGCTGGGCGAAAGTTTTATTGAAATAGTAGAGCCGGGTGCTGTGGTAGGTAAGGAATTACCATTAGAAGCACTGCCACCGGGTGAACATCAAGTTACAATTGTACTAGACCCAGAAGAGATAATCCCAGAAAGAAACAAAGAGAATAATCAAGCTAGTCACAATTTAATAGTGATGCGTAGGGAAGAAGTTGGCCCCTTAGCGGTCATACCAGTAGAACCCATGCAATTAAATCTACCTTTAGATCTTCATAGGCGTGTTGCACAACTTGTTGAGGAAATGCGGGGTACAGAATTAGCACCCGGGTGGGAGCTTGCTCGTTTAGGTGAGCGTGTGCGCCCCTTATATCGCCCTGATGTTGAGGGTATTGCTTATTTTGAGGTCGAAATTGAACCCGCAGGCTTTGTTATAGTCTCCAATGGTGACCATGACTTTCCTATACCACACTGGGATTTTACTGGTGAACCAGTTAGCTATGATTTAGAGCGCCAAGCCCAAGCAGCAGGCAAAGTAGCCTCAAAATTTTACAAACTAGATACCTTGTATTACGTTGCTGAAGATGTGCAGGGTGAGCAGGTAGCCAGCATTGGAACACCAATTTTCAAGGTGATAGGTATGAATCCTGCTTGGCTCGAGCACGATGAATCCATGCTAACTACTGTAAGGGTGGAACCAATCACTGAGATACCTGACGATGCTCAAGCTCAGGATGTTACTTACCATACTGAGGTCAGCGGGCCTGAAATTGCTCCCATTGAATTTGAGCCTTGGTCATCTTGGCAGCAATTAAAAACAGAGTATGTTGAAACGTATCATGTGCTACTTGAAGATTGGCAACGTGAAGCGAGTATAGATTGGGAAATTGAGCAAATCGTGCGAGAAAGTGGTGAGGGACTATTGTTGGGTGAAGCCTACCGCCTAGCTTTACTCTTCCCAAATGTGCGCTTCAATACTTCTGGTGAGGGTACAAGGTTTACAGAAGTGAGGTTGCTAGAGCAGGAACGACTCCCACCTGTGCTCGAGGTCATTGCTAACAGAATGCCTCCTGAAGGTAAGGTTGATTTAGACATTGTTCTTACCTATGACAATGGTATAACTGAAACACTCAAATTCTTTGTAGCATCTCCAACTGCTTTTGAGAGCACCCAAAAACAAACAGATGGAACATGGTACGGTTCACTAGAAAAACCCTTGGCAATTCAAACCTCAAGTACTTTTTTGGAAAAAAATCTTCCTGAACACCTATATTACCTAAATTCTGGTATAAGCCTTTGGAATCTAGCTACTTACTATAACCCCGGCAGTTGGGGATCTTGGCACTTCTACTTTGCTGGAAAGCATCAAGATCAGCGTGCTTATAAGCAAATTAATATTCCAGCCACTGGAGGGCTTTGTCCGAGTGGTTGTGGTGCGACTGCTTGGGCAATGCTATTTGGTTGGGCTGATCATCAGGCTTGGAATGGTAATAACTACTGGAAACCGCGTTGGGGTCTTTATCGGAAGAATGGTGGTGCCTATCCTGCACCAGACGCTGACGCCCCTAGCACACAGACTCAAGGCATTAATAACATAACCTTAGAAATACGTCAGGACATTAATAGTTTTTGTTGGTATGACAGGTCAGGAACTTATCCTTGGAATATGGATGATGCCGAAGACTACTTCAAGAATCGTACTGGTACCAAGCTGGAAACTGATTACAGTACTTTTGGTATTACATGGTCAGGTTTGCGTGATGATGCCATTAGCTCTATTCGAGATCGTAAAACCCCTGCCATAATTGGCACAGGTTGGTTCACTCACTACCCCCTAGCTTATGGTTATGCTTGGCGATCTCGAGTCGTGAGCAAATGGTGTTTCTTCAATTGGTGCATTGAAGATGTTGAATACAATCGTTCTTTCTATGTCAATCAGGGTTGGGGAGGCTATAAGAATGGTTGGATTTCAGCCAGTACTTGGTTTGTTGGTGAGATTTTCCCATGAGATTGCTCGGCAGGGATGTGAGAGTTTTTGTGAGTAATTTTGGAGTAGTTAGTGCCTATAGGTAGTTAGTAACCAAGTAGTCAGTAGCCAGCATAGTAAAGCCCTACTGACTACTAGCTACTGGCTTCTAGCTACTAATTTGAACTCCAATAGAAATTCACAAGTATTTATCACTTGGGTATGAAAAAAGAAAGGAAAGTATCGGAATGATTACAAATTTATTTAAAGTTAATTTAGCTTGCCGAGGCTTGCTGATTATGCTTGTCTTAATTGTTATAGGTGGATTTGCTACAGCACAAGTTTATGTTTTTACTGGTCAAGTTTATGAAGGTGAGCCTCCAAACCGTCAACATCCTATTGCTGGTGTTACCGTGCAACTCTTTGGTGATGAAGATGAGTGGCCAGAAAGCGGTCCCAAAGAACTACTAGCACAGACGAATACGGATCGTAATGGAGGGTTTGTGCTCGAGTGGGAACTACACGAGCGCAGATTCCCCTACTACCACGTCACGGTGATTGATCCACAGGGTGCTATTTCTATAAGTGCAGAGGCACACAGGCCGGGCTACGTAAAGAATTTTAATGTGGTGTCTTATCTAGACATTCCTCCCGGAGTGTACGAAGGTAGTGTGTTTTGGGATATTTTTGAACAGCCTCCCGAGGGACCTAGAGGGCCCGGAACTCTAGGATCTCCGCCAGAAGGCTTAGTGGATTTGGTGCTGGTTGAATTCGCCTTGGAGGAACAGTTTATCGAAGGTGAACCTTTAGCGGCATTTGTCGTTGTTGAGAATAGTAGCCGAGTGCCAGTTGGCGGCACCCTAGTAGCTATCTTTGCTGCCGATGAACGCTTTCTGGGTGAAGGTGTCATTGAGGGATTGGATCCGGGGCAAGCACAGGAGCTTGTTATTGACTTGTTACCGCTACCATCAGGTGAACACCACCTGACAGCAATCATTGATCCGGGCAATGACATTGTTGAGGCAAACAAGGAGAATAACAGTAGGGGCCGAGGAGTTGTGGTTCTTGCGGGTGGCGAACGACCAACACCGCAAGATGCTCGCGAAGACCTCCCACTTTACTATTTGGCGGAAGAGGGGCGGCTCGAGCCTGAGCGAACACGAGATGAAGTTGCAGCAGTGATACTACCGACCATCATGTACTATCTAGAACGTTACTTCGAGGACGTTCCAAATAAAACTGCTGTTGACCATCAGATTGCAGCGATTCTTGACGAAAACCCTGAAAGCCTTGCTTTCTTTGAGCGTGTTCTTGTTAATTACCATGACTTACCAGAGGCAACAAAACTACAGCGCTATGATGCACAGACCCTTAGCTTAACAGCAGCACCGAGCATGTCACTTGATCTCGAGCAAATTAATGCACGTCTTAGCCTAGCCAACCCCATGCTGGCTGGGCAGCCTGCTGGGGGAGAAACACCTGCTGCACCAAGTGCGCTAGCCACCAAAAACATCTCGACGTTCCCAGACCCTGACATATCGGGTTCAGAAACCTACCGTATTCAGTTGTCTTGGCAAGATAATTCAAGCAACGAACAGGGCTTTATTATTTACAGAGCCAGTCCTTATACTCTAGCGGGGGTGCCACTACAGGAATACACAAAGGTGGGTGCTAATGTAAACAGCTATGTTGACACTCTTCAGGCTCCACAGAGCAAAGATGAGCAGTACTGTTATCAAGTAAGTGCTTACACTACAGCCCCCTTCAGTCTTGTTGGTCAGCCTCCTGAACGCATTGAATCAGAACTATCCAATAAATCGTGCTCAACCTTTGTTCCAAAAGCGCAGAGCTTTGTAGATACTGATAATGACGGGGTTCCTGATAGCCTTGATAAGTGTCCGAACATCCATCATCAAGGTGCGGTTTTCACTGATGGCTGTCCAGACGCTGATGGTGATTATTGGGAAGACACCGTCGAGGATAACTGTGATCTAAACTGGGGTGACCAACCTATTCCCGGAGACAACGCTGTCAAACCTCCCACAGGTTGCCCTTACAAGTACCGTCTCCGCTGGATGAAGATGACGGTGCTTAATAATACTGGGCCTTACGCTTATTCCGGCTACAAGTTTACGCGTAAGTCAGATAAGTACCCCTATAACATCATTACCTTCCCGGGCGAAGGAAACGATCCCTTTGATTTTGGCGAAGAACCTTACCTTTACTTTTCGTTTGTCAATGGTCAGCTACAGGGTATGCCTATCCACTGGTCGAGCAGTTGGTGTTGTGGGGAACGTGTGGATGTGAAACAGCAGAATGTGGATAATACTGAACCTGACGATGATCCTAGCGGCCACAGACCTCCTATTACCGAACAAGCATTAAAAGATTTGAAGAAATATGGACTTACCGTTTTTCCGGGGGGGCTTTCTAAAATCAATGATGAAATTGATCGGGATCTTGGCTTGATCATGACAGTCACCCTGATGGAACGCGATTGGACCACCACCATCACCCCAGCAAAACAGGCCAGTGAGATTGGCGCTGCCTTTGCAATTGGTGGTGCAGTTTTTGGTGCAGTTAAAACCTGTGTTGGTTCAGGTGGTACTGGTTGCATGTTTGCCATTGGAAGTGCTCTTAAGGGCATAATTGAGGCAGCCTTGGACCTTTCACAATCACCCCAATCCATAGAGGTTGATGACCCTGATGACTTTATGGGTACAGACATCTGGTACATTTCACGTAAGGAAGCACAGTCTGTAACCAGTGATGATGGAGCTTACGGGTTCTCTTTTGAAATGCCCAGCCAATATTGGGCTTCTTGTTTAGGCATTCCATGCGGGCCCAGCAATAGTTTTCCCGTGACTATGCGCACCCGACTTGAATTCTGCTTACACCGGGAAGGCGTTAGTGAAAGTGAGCTTGAAAAAGCCTGTCCACCCTACACTATGGTGCTCCCTTGGCCCATGAAGCCCCAGCCATAAGGCTACAGTAAGAGAAAAGTGGAGTTAAATCAGCCCTGGCAACATAACTTACCTAGACAAAACACGTTAACAATCCACTTTGACTCCGATTAATTATCAATCGGAGTCATTCTCGAAGTCTCTACTTTTGCTATATAGTACGACCCAGTTGGTACATACTAGAAAGGAGTTGATTATGAAAAAGGTGTCTTTAGGTACAGAGTTCTTGCAGCTTTTAACCACAAGGTTGCTTAACTATTCAATTATTTCTCTTTTAGTTTTACTGGCAATTTCTTTAAGCTCATGTGCACTAGTTGCCCATGGTCCTTCACAAAATGTTCTAGTGAATTCTAGACCAGAAGGTGCAGAAGTTTTTCTGGAAGGTGAGTTTATGGGTAAAACCCCCATAAAAATCACTCTAAAGCGGAGTGGTACGCACGAACTAAAATTGCGTTATGGTACACAAGAGAGGGTGGTGCTAGTCAAAAGTCATGCTGACACTACTTCAATTATCCTTGATGCGATTCCATTAGCAATCATTGGTGGCCTCACAACCGCTGTTTGTATAGAATCTCTTATTGATGACAATGGAAACAGTAACGATACTGGTTGGTTCTCCGATTGGGATTTGGCAGGAGATATTTGTAACGCAGGCTTACTTTTTAGCCTTGCTTCAACCACCCCCCTAGTTGTTGATGCTGCAACAAGGTCTTGGCATAAGCTCTCACCAAAGGAAGTCATGGTTGATTTTACTGAATAGCCCTATAAGTTTAGGACTGGGCTAAACCCTATTGATTCTTGTTGGTGCTTAGTTAATAATACTATGTCAGAAAAATTCCTACAAAGCGTGTCAGAATATTACTGATTATTTAGGGAAATTGATTGCCTAGAATTAAGATAGTTTTGAGTAGTAGTAAATGCTTTTAAGTAGGCTATATTTTTCAAGAGGAGGAAACTTATGAATAAGTCAATTATAAAACTAGTTTAGGAAGAAGTATCAAAAAGTAGTTGCTTCTAAGCTTATTACAATTAGGCATTTTCTTAGATTCTGACCATTAGTTAAGAAAATTTGGGAAAGTGTCTTAGGTGACGTATAAAAAACCTTTTAGTTAAGGAAAATACTATATATTTTTGAAAGGAAAACTAAATGAAAACATTATTTTCAGCTTTGCTATTAATCAGCTTATTGTTTTTATCAGCTTGTGCAAGTAGCTCTGACCTTGCTCCTAAAAATATTGGTGGTACATCTTATAGTGTTATAATTCGCTCAGGTACAGGTAATCTGGCAGATTCTGGTACAGCTATTGTAACTTTTACACGGAACAACACGTATACTATTGATGGTGATGATGTAAATGTTATTGACAGTACAGGCGTTTACACATACGAGAAGGTTGCAAGCAATACAGCTAAGGCTTCGCTTGTTGAGGCCAATTCTGGCAATACTTTTGTTTACCAAGCCATTTATACAGATGCTTCTTCTGGCACTTTTACTTTAACTGTTGAAGCAAATAATGATCAACAATCTGGTGATTTCACCACTCTATAGGTCTTCTAAAACTATTCACTTATACGGAATTTTGGTATGAAGCAGAGAAGTATATCTATACCAAGCTTAATTTCTTTAGGTTTGTAATGAGTCTATTTTCTACATAGGGTTTAGAGCATTGCAGCACAAAGTTTAATGAGGATGAGCTTCTTAGAGCAAATCCCCCTAAATCCCCCTTGTTAAGGGGGACTTTCCATTTCCCCTCTTATTAAGAGGAAATGGTGGGTTAACCCACGGTGCAAGTACAGCAGGCTAATTGACACACAAATAGTCAAATTAGGTTTATGCTAAAGATCCTTTTACGATATTAAGTGTCCTTTTTAGCAAAACTGCGCTGTAATAAGAATAGAATAATGTTGGGTAACACAAATAGGAAAATAAAAATGCAATAGTACATTATTACTTCATAAATGTGGTATTGGTGCCGAATCTTCAATGCTAATATAATACAAGAGATGCATGATTACTTTTATAGCATCTTCTTTTTATCTTAATTAATCCTTCAAGTAGTAAACGAAGGAATAGATTAGCAGGCTGATGGATACATTTTGGCAACTAGTGGGAGGAGCACTACGTTTTGAAGAGACCGCATTCCGGTTGATTATAGCATTGCCTACTCCTAACTTTATTGCCTTTTGGGTAGTTTTCTTAGCTGGCCTTTCAGAAGCAATAGGGCAGAGTGTGATACTCTTTATAAACCGTGTAAAGCGTAGGCGCTTTGTGCTTAGCTTACTGATGAGTGCTGCTATATTCACTTTTACCTTCTTTTTCTGGGCATTAAGTGTGTGGTTGGTGGGGCGATTTGTTTTTGGTGGGGATGTGTCCCTTAGGATAGTGGCTCGAGCAGTAGGTCTAGGCTATGCCCCCATGCTTTTCGGTTTCTTGGTAATAACACCTCATTTTGGTAATCCTATATGGATATTATTACAATTGTGGAGCTTTCTAGCAGTTTTAGTCGGAGTTGAAGTAGCATTTGACTTTGCTAGATGGCAAGCACTGCTTACAAGTGTATTAGGTTGGTTTGTCTGGCAACTTCTGCAAAGCACTATTGGACGACCCTTAGTTTTCTTGGCCCGCAGACTTAGACACAGGGCAGCAGGTGTACCAGTAGTGACTGATAGGCAGAAACTCGAGCAACTCTTAAAGGCCGAGACAGCCCAGCTCAAAAAAACCTTACATGAAGGTGTAGAGCAAGATAGGAGCAAAATGTGAATGAAGTACTTAGCCACATTCTCTCACTGGTGGGTATTGGGCTAGTTGGTTTTTTCATTGCTATGATGCTAGCTCCACTCGAGGCACTAGGTTGGTGGGCAGGTTGGTTGGGCGATGACCTTGACACTTCAATGGAAGAAGACTCAACACTCAGTGAGGCTGCTGGCCTGAAATCTAAAAAACAATATGTAGTTTTTTTAGACGGTGTTGCTAAAGTGGGAGGTGACAACTATAAATATGCTGATAACTTTCTCAAATTGCTCAAAACAAGCCTTCCTGAAGCCGCTATCCTAGGAGAGGTAATGCCCTATTCGGTGACTAATAAGGGCCTTTTAGAAGGACGTCCTCTATCAACTTTTTGGCGCTATGCCTTGCGGCGCAAGCTCAAGAAAAGAGGTGATCCCATTGGCTTTACCATTAACTTTCGCAATTTGCTTCAGGTGCTAGTCTCGGCTGATAAGCGCTACGGACCAATTTATAATCAAGGTGAAGCACAAGTAATTTTAGATGATCTTTTGGAGTGTGGCTACCAACTAAGAAGTGGTGTTCCAATTATACTTATTGGTTACAGTGGGGGAGGGCAAATTGCTTTGGGGGCAGCACCTTATCTCAAGGAAGTTCTTGATGCTTCTATTACTGTTATTTCACTTGGTGGCACAATTAGTTCGGATTCTGGACTTTTACAATTGAAACATCTTTACCACTTAACAGGGAACAAAGACAACATTCACAAACTAGGGCCAATACTTTCTCCGGGGCGTTGGCCCATCTTTGCTAATTCAACTTGGAATCAAGCAAAGCGACAAGGCAAGGTTACTTTCATGTCTACAGGCCCAATGGTGCACACTGGTCCGGGCTCTTATATGGATACCAAGCAACAAACTTCTGATGGGCAGAGTTTTGTTGAACACACTACTGAACTTATTGCTAACATCATTAAGCAAGAAGATAAAGTGATAGAAAAGAAAGCTAAGCTGTAAGTGAGCTAGAAAAATGATCAAACGATGTTAAGGTTATGTTAGCATCTTCAACCTTTTGGTGCACTTTCTTATCAGTTAGCACAGCCAATTCAGTTTCACGCATTCGGTAGGCGTCTGTTTTTCCACCTAGGTAGCCCGGGTGACACATTATTTCTGTTATGCCGTTTGGCAATTGCCCTAAAATTCTCAGTAAATTTTCCAAAGAAGCATTTTTTTTGAAGAAGCCTATTTCAATAGAGTCTGGTTGCAGTGCAGTTTGGTTTAGAGTCTGTGCACATTTCAGTTTTGGCCACAGTTTAAAAATACTGGGGGCTACAGCTTTTCCTATTTGTCCAGTATTAGCAACTTCTTGTTGGAGTTTATCAATTAGGGGTTGACCATTTTTGCGTGTAGGTAAACCATATTCAGTTGCTAATTTAATAACTACTTTTCGGCAAACCAAACTTAGAGAGTCTATCATCTGGTGAGAGTCAAGGTGATCAGGCAATCTCCCTGCTAACTGGACAAAACGTTCAAATTGCGCTCTTACTTCGGCTTCTACCTCTTCAAATCGCCACCTACGCGGCGAGAGCAAGCCACGTTGAACAGCTACAAAGCGTCCATCAGTTTGCACTAGGCTTGGCACTAGGCTTGCAGCCAAAATTGGTTTGCCATATGTCAAGTTAACGTGTAAGCCAATGCCCATTCTAGGAGCCTGCTTTTGAATTAGCTTTATCCCTGCTCGAGCATCTGGCATGTTGACCATAGCAGTTGTTGAAGTTACTATGCCTTGTTGATGCGCCTCAAGAATGCCTTGATTAATTCCCTCTGACAAGCCAAGATCATCAGCATTTACAATTAAAGTTTTAGATTTAATATTTTCCCTACGCAAGAAATTTTCATTTTACATTTGGCTCGAGTTGAGATAATTATTCTACTCAATCACCTATAATAGCTTTAGGTTAACATAAAACTATGACTGTAAGCAAAGAAGCTCTAGCAGCACGTCTACGGACTGCTCTTGATCTTTACATGTTGTTTTATAAAATTATACTAAACACCTTCAAAACAAGTTAAAACGGCTATAAAATAAGTTTCACAAAAGATTTTGATAAATGTCTGCAAAGCTAAGCCTAGTACTTCGACAAAAAAGTTTTGATGGGTAAACTTTGGTGAATTTGACCTCTTTTGAAAAGATAAGGTAATGCTTATGGCGAAAACTTACGTTGTTGATCTGACACAAGTAGAAAAGAGAGAGTTAGTTGAGTTAACTAGTAAAGGGCAATCTGGTGCACGTAAAATCAAACGAGCAAATATTTTGTTGCTGGCTGACATGGGTAAAACTGATAAAGAAATAGCTGATACCTTGCACACCAGTATTCCTACTGTGGAACGTACAAGACAAAAATTTGTGGCTGGCAATCTGGATTTTGCCTTAGGTGAAAAATCTCGTTCTGGCAGAGTGCCCAAATTAAATGACAAGATTGAAGTTATCTTGACAACCATTGCACAAAGTGTTCCTCCTGATGGACGTAGACGTTGGACGCTTCAACTGTTGACTGATCGTTTGGTAGCTCTGACAAAATTGGAGAACATTTCTTGTGAAAGTGTAAGACTAATGCTAAAAAAAATAATTTGAGACCTTGGGTACGTCAGAAGTGGTGCATTCCCACAGTCATAGGATCTGATTTTGTTTGGCGTATGGAAGATATTTTGGACTTGTATTCTGAAAGGTATCAGAAGAATCAACCTGTAATATGTTTTGATGAGTTTCCATATCAGCTGATTAGTGAGGCATACAAACCCTTGCCAGTAAGGGAAGGACAACCAGAACGCTATGATTATGAATACCGTAGAGAAGGGACATGCAACATATTCATATGCTTACAACCATTAGCAGGTTGGCGCTATGTAAAGGTAACCAAACGGCGTACAAAAGAGGATTTTGCTTATATCATGAAGGATTTAGTGGAAACACATTTTAAGAGTGCTAACAGGATCAGAATAGTCTTTGATAACCTCAACACCCACACACCAGCATCGTTTTATGAAACATTTAGTGCAGAGGAAGCAAGAAAGCTAACTAGAAAGTTAGAGTTCCATTACACTCCAAAACATAGTAGTTGGTTGAATATGGCTGAGGTGGAGATTTCAGTGCTACATGAGCAATGTTTAGATAGGCGCTTAGGCAGTATAGGGCTTCTTAAGAAAGAGATTAAGGCATGGCAAAAAGAACGTAATGCTAGCAAAGCAACTATAGATTGGGGTTTTACTATTAATGCCGCTAGGAACAAACTAAAAAGACTTTATCCAAAATCTTCATAATATGAAATCACCCATCAAAACTTTTTTGTCGAGATACTAGGGTGTGTGGATACTAAAAATGACAAATCAAAAACGATACTTGAAGTAATTTTAGCGTAACCATATAAGTACCGCTGTAAACTGGCAAAACGCTAAATAGTTACGGGCTAATTTCTCAAAACTAGAGAAAACTCGTCTATAATGTTTGATCTTATTGAAAAAAATCTCTATCAGATGTCTTTCTTTGTAAAATTCCTTGTCATACTCCCGCTGCTCTTTCCTATTGGCTTTCGGAGGTATTATAACAATTCCAATAAAGAACCTCTTTTACTCTAAAAAATTGGCCACCAGTGAAATAGCGTTTGCTGGCTAATTAAATCGGGTTTTTGCATTAAATCTTCACAACTCTTTTTTAGAGCCGCTTCTAAATCATCAATTGTTTCAAAATATTTATTTACTAAAGGATCATCCGTAAGTTCCCACAACCTTTCTGCTGGTTGCAACTCTGGTGAGTAGCTTGGTAGAAATTCTAATTCTATCCCTGCTGGTAATTCCTTTTTGCTGTGCCATCCCGCTTGATCTAGTACCACTATTATTCCTTTATTCTTTGATGCTCTTACATCTGCCGCAAACTCTTTTATCACTATGTCATATATATCTACTCCTACTCTTGGCATTATGTACCAATGTGTTTTCCCTGTCTGAGGAAATACAAATGCATATAGATATAACCACTCATAACGATGATGCACTGTTGCTATAGGAGTTATCCCTTTTTTTGTCCATTTACGTTTTATGATTGGTTTTAATCCTAGGCGGTGTTCATCAAATGCCCACAGTTCAACCTTTGGGTAATTTTGCCTCACCTGAATTAATCGTTCAGGTAAACGATTTTTTTGAACTCTTCTTGCTCTGCAAGGTTTGCCAGTTTATGCCTAGGGCGAGGATGCTTTAGGCCAAAATTTAATTTGTGTAAGTAATTACTGGAATTACGCAGCTTGAGGAAGCGAGTCCAGAAGGTCTAGAGGTGGGTCAATGCGACCAGAGATTAGTCCCCTACGGTATCTGTAAAATGATTGCTTGCTCTCTCTACGAGCTACCTCTATAAGCCCATAAGCTACTACTCCTAACCCTAAATGCCCTCCTATTGTTTGTTCTGTTCTATATCTGAATCCTTGCCACCCTAGCTCTTGCTTTAGCCCTCTTATCACCTCTTCTATTCCCTGTCTCACCTTATAATGCCCTATTATCTCTTTGTCCTCTAGCTCTAAATCGTTTGTCACATAGTATTTCTTCCCTCTCCTCACTATCTTCACTTCAAAGTCCATTCCTCTTAGCTTTCCTACTTTTGTCCAGTAGGGTCCTCTATGCCTTTTCAACTGCTTTCCTCGCAGCACTCTGTTCCTCTTTAATCGCGTCACAAACGACCAACCGTAGGCATGTATCTGCTTCAGAATCTTCTTTGAACCGTACCATGAGTCAAATAGTACATAATCAGGTTTTAGCCCTTTTTCTTTTGCCCATGCTAATAGCTCCAATGCTAGTTCTTGCTTACTTACCTCTCCAAAGTAAAGTTTGATCTTTAACGGTATTCGCACTTTACCATCTGTCCAGATCAGCAGCACTATCCCGAAACCATAGCAATAGTGTCCATTGCCATCTCGTAATTTCGGTAGCCACATTTTTCCCCTTCCTGATCTGGCTATTACTGTATCATCAAGAACCAAGTAGCCCCCTTCAAGTCCACCTACCAGCATTTTTAAGCCTATGGCTATCTCACTTACCTTTGCTAAAATCGAGTCTATTAACAATGCTCTATAGATAGTATCGTGTGCACAGTCCATTCCATCTGCCATGGCTGAAGAACCACTTGCCTCAACTGCTTTCAATATGGCTTCTAGTGCTTTAACTATCCTTTGTGTTAGACTCATCTTAGGGCTCCTTGGTTTTGATTGAGCCCTATTTTACTTTATTTTCCCTCCTGCGTAATTCCAGTAATTATAGCAACTACTTAAGCTGATTTCTTTGTCTAGATTTTCTTTTATCCATGCCACCACTTTCCGCCCATTCCATCTCCCTCCATCAATGGGATCACTTTCCAAAGCTTTATCAAGCAATAACTGTTCTTGTTTGCTTAACATTGTTGGAGCCCCGCAACTACCCCCATACTGACTTTTAAGCCCTTGTAATCCTTTTTTGTTATATCTGGCAATAATGTCCCGCACACTCCAATCTGAGTATGCCGTTAGTATCTTTACTTCGTGATGTTTTTTCCCTTCCGCAAGTAGCCAGATAACCTGTGTGCGTCTACTCTCAACAGCATCACGACATTTTTGATAGTGAGTTTTCAGTTCTTTAACAGTATGTTGCAACTTTAGTGTTTTATAAGGCCTACCCATATCAACTAAAAGTATATGAGTTTTTACCTTTTCCTAAGAAGCTAATCTCCCTAAGTTGATTTCTGTTTTTTACCTTCAAATCTCATGAATTATGTATGTGATGGAAATAGATGGTTTTTTCAGAGGTACTTTATTGGAATTGTTATTACTGCTTCTGCTCCCATCTCTTCTACTTTATCTAGCACCACTTGGGCATCATATCCTTTGCCTCCTATTACCCTTTCACCCTCTAAATCATCTAGTAGTTCTTCTGCTTGGGTAACATCATTACGTTGCCCGGGAATCAATATTAGCTTTAGGGGATTGCCTAAAGCATCAGTAGCACAATGTAACTTTGTGCTGTACCCTTCTTTGCTTCTACCCAACTCCTGCTCTTCATTACCTCCATTGCCTCCAGCTGCACAAGAATGAGCCCTTACAATGGTGCTGTCTATACTTTAAACGGCTAAGAATTGGACATTTTCAAAAAGCTGAAATTTGAGATTAAGCAAGGTGCGAAGCTTGTTCTTGTGTCTTGTATCAGCTTCAGATAAACAAGTCTCAATAGCAGCTTTGAATTCATCAAAGGTGGCATAGTATTTACCATATAAACACTCTTTCTTCACAAACTTCCATAGCCTCTCTATTAAGTTCAGATTCGGTGAATAAGAGGGTAAGAATAGTAACTCTATACCTAAAGATTCTGCATAGGCCATCACCCTAGCATTTCTTTGATACCTTGCATTGTCCATAACAAGAGTGATTGGTATACCTTCTCCACACGCTGCTTTGATCTTGTCTAGCAGCTCACAAACACTCTCAGTATTGATAGTTGTGTTGTTGCAAAAAGTTATTACTTCCTTTGTTACAGCATTGAGTGCTGCTAGCACATTAAAACGTTTTCTCCCACTAGCACTTGGTATAAAAAGCCTGTTCAAACACCATAATACCGTTAGGAAGTGCCCATGCACAAAATGTGAAGCATCAACAAAAAACATCTGTCTCTTTCCCTGTTTTGCTTCTTCAAGACGAGGCTCTAGTTCTTCATCATGAAAGGTCTTTTGTTCTTCAACTTTCTTCTCGTTAAGTTCTTTTCCAGGTGCACAACCCACTTTAAGACGTTTAAAGCCAATTTTCTTAAGGAATATTCTTACTTGTGTAGGACTACGTTTTATACCTGTAAGCTCTTCTATAACACTAACAGCTTCATTTATGCCACGTGGAGGATTTTTCTCAAAGTATGCCTTGAGGGTATCGGTATGACTATCAAGATCACTTGTTTGCCCTTGGTAATTAAAATGCTTAAGTGCATCAATACCACCACTCTGATAAAGCCTTAACCAAGTACAAAGGGTAGTTCTTGATCTGATTCCGCAAACTATCATTATCCATTGGTGGCTGAATCCATGGGATTTTAGATATAGAGCATGCATTCTTTGTTGGACTTTAGGGTGAGGGTGATGGTATCTTTCATAATTGAGGACTTCTATCTCTTCAGGTTCAAAGTTTATATTGATCATGCTCAGATTAGTGACTTATCTTCTACCTGCTTGTCTAGCCCTCCACTTTCTGAGCCTCTCAAATGTTCAGTTTTAAGCCGTTTTTAGTATATCATTATACTTTCCATGTCAGCATCCTCAGCGAAGTATTCAAACATGGCTTGCCAAATCCCTTGTTTAGCCCAGCGGTCAAAACGTTTAAAAACACTGTTCCATTTTCCATACTCTTCAGGCAATAAGCGCCACTGAGCACCACTTCTTGTTACCCAAAGAACTGCTTCAATAAACCTTCTACATTGCTCCTCATCACCAATCCTAAATTTCCTAAACATACACACTACCTTATGACCCTTAAGAAAAAATAAGATCTTTTGCCATTGATCATCTGTTAATCTAACTTTCATATCTTAAGCGTGCAATTTCTGACTTTGCTTGTCAACACACCCTAGTTTCTGGGCAAGCAAAGTTTATTTTATCTGTTATTTGGTAAGTATATTCTGCCAACCATTACCCTCACGGTGATAAGCAATCACATGGCGTTTACAGCTATCTACTAGGGCGTGTTGACATTTCAACGAGCAAGGATAAAAGTAGATGCAAAGTGTAAGAAAGCAAGATAGCGACGAGCTAGCTTATCAAAACGACTGAATACACGACGAAAGTGCTTAATTTTGTTGATGAAACACTCTACTAGATGTCTTTCTCTGTATAATTCTTTATCGTAACTCCTCTTTTCCTTACGATTTGACCTTGGTGGAATCACAACCTCTATTCCCTTTTCCTTTAATCCTTTTATGAAGTCATCTGAATCGTATGCCTTATCTGCTATGGCATTTTCCATGTCAAGGCCCTCTATTAATTCTTCCGCCTTTGTCATCTCATGTCTTTCCCCTCCTGTTAACCTAAATCTTAACGGATTTCCTAATCCATCTACTGCTACATGTACCTTGCTGCTAAATCCTCCTTTACTCCTGCCCAGCTCTTGCTTTTCTTGTCCGCCCTCTTTTTTAGGTGCACCTGCTGCACAAGGGTGAGCACGAACAATAGTTGCATCAAGCATCACACTTTCCATATCAGGATCATCAGCAAAGTGATTAAACATAGCTTCCCAAACTCCTTTATCATCCCAACGAGCAAAGCGTTTGTAAACGCTATTCCAATTGCCATAAGACTCAGGTAAGAGACGCCACTGAGCACCACTTCTCGCTATCCAAAGGATAGCTTGAATAAATTTCAGACACGACTCTTCATTATTGACATTAATTGAGGGAAATGCTTTTAGGAAAGCATATTGCTTGATCCACTGTTCTTCTTTAATGCTAATAGTCGACATAGCATTATGAATACCCATTACCATATGACTTTTTCTGCTGGTTAGCTTACTTATCTCTTAAATCCTCGCTTCTGACTCTATTATCTCTGCTTATCATTTCAAATGTCAACACGCCCTAGTATGTAGCTTTGCAAGCTAGGCATGTTTAGCTTGTAGCTTTTCTCTTTGGTCAGTGGTTGCTGTTGAAGAAGAAAGTATTTCTACTATTAGACAAGGATTTTCTTTATAGTACCTATTATCAGTACTCCGCAAAATGGAGAAAAAACTGAAGAGTTGATCTAAAATGGACCCTAATCGCTCACCAAATTTGTTTGTAGAACGAATTATTATTACTACAAATTTTAGCTATAGGCATCTTATTGAGAATCCTTTATCACGATTGCGGACTACTGATTATTGTCTTTTTGGCATACTACCATAACATCGGGATAGTAAAAGACATTTGATGCTGCTCTAACTTTCATATCGCTCATGTAAATGCGACAACCATGCTTCCGACTAGCATTAGCAAGTTCGGCTACAAGGTTTACTGCTATGCCGTTGTGTTCATCGCTAGCACCAGCCATGGCATAGATAGGGCCATGAATGTACTCATAACCTCGAATGCTAGTTGCAAAAATAAAGAGAAAGAGAGAAGATAAGAGTTATGAGGCTCACAGACCTTCTCTCAGCAACTAGTATAATCGATATTTTTATTATCGTGTTCGTTTTAGTAGATGATTATCTCAAAGATGCCGTAGAAACAGGCAAATTCACCTTACCTGAAAAAAGTAACTAGAAAGGTACCTACAGTGAATTGCTTACCATTGTCTTAGTTGGTGAAATGTTGCAACAGAGTAACCAAGGTGCATGGTTTTTGACTGTTAAATGGCGATATGCTTTCCTCTTTCCAACATTGCCTAGCCTTTCTCGATTCTACCGTATTCAACGTAATTTTGAACGTGTTTATGCTGATCTTGCCTTGTTGATAGCTCAACATGTGGGTGTATATGCTATAGACTCTAAACCCTTGCCGATTTGTCAAGGCTCACGCTACCAACGTGATCGTGAAATGAGTGAAGCCACCTCTGGATATGGAGGATCAGACAGTAAGAAGATGTTCTATGGCTTTAAACTTCATGCATTAGCAAATCCCTTGGGATACATTTGTCGTTTTGCCATTGTGCCAGCGAATGTTCATGATGCCACAGTAGGAAAGTGTATGTTGGATGAGCGCTATGATGACTTAAATGTTGTAGTAGGAGATAAAGCCTATGTGGGTTGTGGTATATACATACCACCGAAGAAGAATGCTAAGACACCATCATTTTGGAGTGAGTCCTTTGCCAAGGCAAGGAAGTGCATAGAGACAGTTTTTTCTTCATTAGTGCGTTGTAGGAATCTAATGTTACAGCAACTTAACTCATTCTGGAGCATTCGTGCCAGTGTGTGCCGCAAGATTGCTGCTCACAATCTTTTACTTTTCCTTTTTGCCTAAATGTCTAGCATTCGAGGTTCATATTTAATTTCAGAAGTTTTTTCGTTTTCAAGGTACTGTTCAATACTAAGATAGTTAAGTTCCTTGTGAGCATACATAACTAATAAAATAGCATGATTTGCTATGCTGAGTGGGATTTGGTGTAGCAAAGCATATCAAGGCGGTATGGCAAATACTTCCTTCTCAATTCATTCTGCTGGGTAATAGAAACATATACTTAGCCGTATTGAGCGTCCCTCAAAATCAGAGACAGGAAATTTGTGCTCACCTCAAAATGTCTAATTTTCCCCATTAGGACTATAGAACCTTTACAATAACAATCATTTCTAGCTACAATTTGCAACATGGTTGCTTTAGAAAAATTTACAGAAGAGTTTATCTCACAAATGCCCCCAAGTACTGTATTTACCGCAAAAGATTATGATATTATTGCAGCAAATCAAGAACTTTTGCTTGGTCTTGAAGAAAATCTTGTTCAAGGTTTCTATAATACTTTGTTTGATCATTCTAAGACAGCTTCAATTTTCGTAGAGGGAGAACGCCCAGATCGTGAAGAAACTTTACGAAAATGGTGGCAACGTACAATTAAGGGGCCTTTTGATAATAGTTACTGGGTTTGGCAAACATTAGTAGGACTGATCCATGTCAAGCGTAAAGTAAAAAACACTATGATGATAGCTATGTGGGGCTGGATACTAACAACCTTACGTAATGAGCTAACAGGTAAACTTCCAGAAGGAGAAATAGGAAAAGTTATGGAGGCTTTTGAAAGGCTGGCAGCAACAGTGCAAGCTCTTACTGCTGAAAGTTACTTAGAGCATTATCTTATGGCCTTACAGAAATCGACAGGCTTTGAGTTATCACTCTTAGACAACTTGGTAGCAACTGAAGTAGAAGCTATTTTAGAAAAAGTTAAGGGATCCTAACTCGAGAATACTAAAAGGTATTCACAAAAACTCTTGCTGTTTTATAGTTGTCCAGATAAGTCTTTGCATTATAGTCCAAAGTTAAATGAGGCTGAGCTTTGTGGGCAAATCCCCCTAAATCCCCCTTACTAAGGGGGACTTCCCATATTCCCCCCTTAATAAGGGGGGCTAGGGGGGATTAACTGACAGTAAAGACAAAACAGACTAATTGACATAAGAAAAGGCCAAATTAGGTTTAGCCCAAGTGGTTCTTTTATTAAACTTGAGCATACTTCGCAACATTGTGCTGTAATAATAATGCTAGGTCACAGACCAAACGGATAGGTTTCATCTAACTCACCACGATGCCAGTGAGGTGTTACTTTTAGAGGCTCTACCGCAGTTGTTTTATCAATATGAATAATGGCATCGAACTGTTTTGGCAATATAGCACGATAATAGTGACTCATACGTTCGGTATCGGGGCGGTAGATAACACCAATAAAACGTTGTAGTAGTGGTTCTTGTAAAGAATTTATAATTTCATTATTCCGCAGGTTAAGCACAAAATTCTTTTTCCCTGTACGGTGGAATAAATCAGAGTGACTTTTGGGCAAGGCAGGAAGAACGGTTTTACGTTCCATAGGAGCGTCCCAATCCGAGGCAGCAGTGACTGTCCCATCATAGGTTGAAAACCCTATTAAAAAAGCTTCGTCATTATATTTTTCCCTTGCTAACTGCCCTATATTTAACTCTCCTCTTTTGGACATTGCTGTTGCTCGAGCATCCCCAATATGTGAGTTATGTGCCCATACCACCAACTTTGCTGGCTCTTTAAGCCGCTTCCCTAAGTGAATAGCAAGATCTTCAAGGGTTCCCATCATATGCGCATCACGTAGATTCCAAGAGGATGGCTCTCCCCAGTAAAGGGACCTATAATACTCTTCAGCATCTTTGACCAGCTTGGCATTTTGCTCGACATAGAAAAACTCGTCCTCAGCTACAAAACCATCTCGCTGGATATATTCAAAGGCATGTTTTCTAAGATCTATTAACTGCTTCAAGATGTCTTCTTCACATGACTTAGCCAAGCCAGCTTCAGTGAGATAACCATAGGTTTGTGGGTCATCCATA
>CBDCWW010000009.1:90000-397273 GCA_965223585.1 Trueperaceae bacterium | reverse complement strand
AAAGTATAATTACGATTTGGCGACCCTGTCAACTTTATAATAAAAGTTTTCCTATTTATTTTAGTAATACACTAAATGTTTAATCATCTTGTTAAAAAGTAGAGGTATAGTACTTAGCCAGTGAAAAAATCTGGCCAGATGACCATAATTTGTTGGGCAGTCCTTAGTGCATATTCTCTATAAATCCTCAATCGCACCCTTACCAAAGAAATGGAGGTCATAAGCGTTGTGCTCTTTTAGAATTTTCTTGGCTTGTTCCCGAGTCTCTAACTCCTTACCCGGCACAGAAATAGTATAGTAGCCAGCTAGCATGGCTTCTTTAAAACGATCGTAAATTTCACCCTCTCCCCCAAGGTGTTGAAGAGCACGAATGATGCGCCATTTTAGACCGTGATATTCACCGCTGGGATCAATTTGTCTTACAAATTCTTCACCCGTAAATAGATCAATAGCATCTTCAGCAAAACCTGCTTCGTGTAAAGACTTCACAGCATTGTCAACGTCTTCTTTAGTATTAATTATTCCGATTATATAATTCATTGGGTATACACGGGGCTCAACTGAGTCGTGCATGGGTGATCTTTGCTCTTTACTAGATTGGTTCATCCTTTAATTCTTTCTTTTAACTTTATGTTGCAATGTTGACTGTAACGTCGCATAAAACAAGAAATTATGTTGTGATTTCTTGAATGACACTACGTACTCGAAAAGAAGCCACTATTTGAGCAATTCCAGCAAGAAGTGCCCAGATACTCACAAGGGTTAAGAAAGTTACAACTGCCCAAGCAGGGTGTGTTAATAAGAGGACACCACCAATAATATAAAGGATACCAATTAATAAGCTACTAAACGACCATTCTCTAGCTAGTCCAGCATCTGAGATACCTGTGACACGCCCAGCAAAGATTTGAAAAAAACCATTAGCAATAATTGCTATGGCAATTATTGAAGCTAAAAAGGCTGTAGTTATCTTGCCTGCAAGTAGTGGTTGATTAAGTACTACTAATCCTGCCAACGCCATGATAATGCCACCAAAAATAACCCAAGCCTTTGAGTTACCCGTACGTCCTGTGATACCAGCAACAATATCAAGAATGCCATTAATCAACCAAAATATACCTAAAAGTGTGATCAGTACAACTAGAGTTTTATCTGGATGGCCCAAAAGCATAAGTCCTAGAATTAGCATAATTATACCCTGAATAAGTATGATCCACCACGCAGCTTTGGTAGCCTGTTTGAGTTCGTCTATAAAGCTTTTATCTGACATATTTTTCTCCTTATATGTTTTATGCTGCTATAAATTGCAAAGACTCTATATACAGTACTTTTTATTAGGCCATTTGCACCTATAACTATGATTTTCATTCAAATGTTAGCTCAAGTTGTCTCATCATGTCAGCCATGTCATAAATGATCATTTCTTCAGTCAATTTGTCACCTTCAGCCTTAGCAATCGTCACCATTTTCATAGTGTATTTTTTGCCGTTGGGAGGAATAACGGTATCAGTACCGGGTAAATGCCAAGGTTCAGTGAATGTTCCCCCATTTTGGTGAACTGCACAAATGTAATCACCTTGTCCAATCAATACAACATAAGGCTGCTCTATTTTGTGGTCTGGAAAAGCGTTCACAAAACTTTGTACAGCAGCTAGGTGAACCTCTTTGTTTTCACTGGGAATTGGTGCATCAGGTGATGTAACAGCAACGTCATCTGAATGTACCTCGTTAAAACCTTCCCAATCTCTGGCATTCATAGAAACATCGGCCTTGGTCATAAGGGATAGATTATGCTTGATGCGGGCTTCTTCAGCTTGGTATCTCCACAATTCAGCAGTTAGCGAATTAATTTGTTCCCGAAGCTTTTCTCTCTCTCCGTCTGAGAACGCCGGAAGAATAACAAGCAGAAAAAGGCTAAGAACGATAACAGATATGGCTGATAGTATGTTTTTCATATCTATCTCCTCCACTTTTCAAAACCTTGAACTAACACAAGATTTATAACTTTAGTTATAAAATTATAAGTATGCAAAGTCAACTAGGCACTATGTAGTGACCTAGTCACCTATAGTGACTAAACGATGAAAGGAAATTTATGGCTAATAAAAAAACACCAAAATCTTCTCAGCCCACTTGTCCAATTACTCCAACCTTTGAACTTTTTAGTGGCAAGTGGAAAATTGAAATTTTATGGCACCTAAAGGATAAGCCTAAACGCTTTAATGAGCTTAAACGCCACATTCCCAGTATATCTCAAAAGATGCTTACAGAAAAACTCAGGCAGCTAGAAAATGATGGCCTAGTAAACAGACAGCATTACCCTGAAATCCCTCCAAGAGTTGAGTACGTTTGCACGGATATAGCAAAAGCACTCGGACCTACTTTTCAATCAATTCATGATTGGGGTGAAATGTATACGGAAAAGAGTTTGTAGGTTTTTAGGACATGATCTAAAACATATGAGGCTTTAGGTTGCCTACGTCATTAAGCTAACACTAAATTAAGCAATTATCCGTTCCCTCGTAACTGGTCAACATACCTCATGCTTGATTCTAACGCTTGCAAAGTACCATCCAAATCTTCTGGATTAGTTAGCTTATCTGGGATTCCTAATTCTTTTTCTATGTTACTAATTAGCCTAGCACGCCTTTCTTTAACCACAATCTCTTGATCAGCTAATTTTTGAGTAACTATTAGGGTAAGATAGTCATCTTTTTGCAAGCTTTTTGGAGTTTCAATATCAACCTCAGAAAGCACTTCTGCCAAGGAAGCAGTAATAGCCTGAGCATACTCACGCTCGCCTCTTAGTTTAACAAGTAGCAGGTCACTTTTGCGTCTTCCACGGGTAAAGCTGGCTTTAAGATTAATAGTTTTAACAGTACGGGTTATATACTTACGAATATATAAAACTAGTTGTTCTTGTTCTTTTGGAATCATCAGGTCCTCCAAATAATTTTTACTATGCTTATTAATTTTTAAATAAACCTTCCTATACACTCTAAAACATCTGCAAAATAAATTATCGCAAATGCTTCCTTATGATAAATCAATTCTTCTTAACAAGATCTCAAAAATTAGATAATTTTTCTGTGACCAATCAGAAACTAAAACCTAATGCTGGTCATTTTCCCACAAGGCATGAAAAAGTCTTATAGAAACGCTTGTTTGCCCACCCTGATTGTAGGATGCAAAAGATTTCAAGAAACTGTTACACCAAAATAGCTAAGAAAAACCATGATAAGATATTAAAGGTTTGTTAATTCTCCTGTAATATTACTGTAAATTCTTGATTGGGTTAAGTAGCCTATGGTAAATTTATTGAAAGTCATGTATAAGTAGTACACAAAAATTTTGTGGATTCACTTTACTAAACATGGTAATTACAGGTCTGTCCTCTTTAACTTCACAGACCTAAAATAATCTATTAGAGTTATTGGAGACATTACTTAGAAAAGGAATACATGCAACAAACACTACGCTTTTTATCCTTATTACTAATAAGTTGCTAAAACATAATTCATTATTTTGTAATTGTAGAATTTTATAAATCAATCTTTTTTAAGAAATCTTAACTACTTTAGTCCAAGGCTTCATTTTTTAACTAAGACCTTTTAAGAGTTTTTAATGTAGAAAGCAGGTATCATTGATTAAATAAAACGTACCTTTAAAGGCCCCTTTCCTTGCCCCATTCTATGTGTCTGATTTGTCAAGCACGTTTTATGCAAGGTTGATTTAAGGTGAGCTGATGGAAATTGCTGTCAGGAAGGCTAACATGATACTATTTTTAGAGTTGATATTATTGGTTTTATCTATTGGTGGTTTATTTTGGCTGATTAGATTGCTTTTGCCCTCAAGTTTTTGGGAAGATGAAAGGAAAGAGGATTGAGTGAGGTGGCTGGATCTCCAAGTTCCAGACGTTTGACATATCTCTATATACCTCAACTCCCTCTTAATTTTTTGTTTGGATTTTGGGGAGCAGCCCAAAATCACACAGCGCCAGAACAACCTTTAATTACGCCGCGTAATCTTGAGTTCAGAAGGACCATCCTGCGGTGTATAAAGTATATTACTACTTGCTTGGTCCTTCACTTGGAAGCGCAATGTAAAAGTTTTCGTGCCATCATAATTAAGTGGGTCTGGTACATCGCTAGTAGTTGCTAACTGATCAACCACAAAATAGGGTGTTAGTCCTGTTACCGAACTGCCTACAGCCTGTGGACAACTGAGTCCTGTACTACCACCACAAAGTTCCTTGCGGTACTCCATTAACACCAACGTATTGGCATCAGCCCAGCTATCTGGCACTTTATAATTCGTGCCAAGTGATGAACGTGGCTCGAGCCTATAAACAAGCAACAACTCTGTGTCAATAGTGCTGCCACTCTGTGAAGCAGGTATAACCACTGCTAAACAATTATACGAAGTAATATCACAATTCTGTCCATTTACAGTAAGGCTAGTCTCTACTCCCTTGGCACGTCGAAGGTTATCTGCAACATAAGATGTTGCATCATTGAGTTCTTGCAAACGCTCAGCAGTACTAACAGATATTGCTGAAAAGGTAAGGCTACCAACAGTGAGGCGCAACAAGGCAGTTAATACCGTCCCAAGGATTAATATGGCTATTAGTACCTCGATCATTGAGATTCCTTGGTGCTTCATTTTGGTCGTCCAAACTCGAGCGTAAAGGTAGTAGAGGTTCCATCATCTTCAGTGCAGCTTAGACTTACTTGCTTGCGTTGAATGGGTGTATAGGTGCCAGCATCTGGATCACTGACGCTAGCTGTACAATTTGGTGCATCAGTACTGTAGTTTGGTTGATAGGTGTCCACCGCAGTAGTCCCATCGCTTAGTGTACCACTATCAAAATAAATCTGACCATTGGTTCCATCTAACCAAGCTGCACGCACCTCTTCCATAAAACGCTTGGCTACAATTGTGATGTCTTGGTCTGTTTTCGTATTTTGGTTAACATTTGTTACTGAGGGCAGAAAGGTTAAAACAGCTGTCGATACGATGCCAAGAATTGCTATCGCAACTATGATTTCAATCAGAGAAAAGCCAACATGTTTCGTCATTGTACAATCACCTTTCCAGTAATGCCAACCACACGCACCACGCGAGTAATAGAGTTATCATTTTGCCAACTCACAGTAAAACTACGCAAGTTTGTTGTGGTGTCAGTTGTACCATAGGGGGGCTCGAAAGTCAGTGTGGCAGTGCTAGTTTGCAAATCTACATTGCTTGGCAATGTTTTGCTCACACCATCAATGGTGTAGCTATCTGTACCTGCATTCAACAAGACGGTGCTTGCCACATTGGTACGCCGCACTGTAGTCCGCTCATTATCAATATCTGTAGCAAGTTGCACAGCAGCTTGTTTAACTGTAGTGGCTGCGCGCCAGCGCAAAAAGTTTGGTGTGGCAAACCCTATAAGAATACCGATTACTGCAAGCAACAACAATGTTTCTGTCAAACTTAACCCCTGACGTGTCACTTTTGCCTCCAAGTACTTGCAATTGTGTTTAAATCCCATGGAGCAAGAAAAAGTCCTGCTTCAAGTAAAGCTTTGGGATCATACTCGATTTTGTAAAGCGTTGCTGTACCATTCAGAACTGTCGTCGAACTACCTTCAGTAACTACCGCACCCTTGATAGCAGCATTTCCATAACTATCAAACTCACCTTTTGAGTAAATGATTCCACTAAAACCTGCAGCGCAAGTATCAGTGAATCTAGCATCTCCTGTAATGATTAGGACTCCAGAGCCACATAGCTTGACACCACTCGATAGCCAATTACCATTGAGATAAGTAATGCCACTAACATTAGTGGTTGGTGTGGTAATGGTCGTTACATTAGGTAGGCTAAGCAGTTCCGTTTCAGTCATACCAAAGGTTTGCTCAAATAAATCATTGGTACTGCCATAAGGTGAAGGCACTAGGGTAGTATCGTTGGGGGATTCACCACTAAAAATTCTCTGAATGGAATCATTGCCGCTGTCAATTGTGTCTGCTGAAGCAGCACCAAGAACATCACGGCGGATCGGTGTTCCTTCAGCCAACGGACTACTAATAGTTGGTCCGAAACCAGTCCAAGTGACAGTTATCGTGTCAGTGTCTTGGTTCAGGATGGTAACCGTGCCTGTAAAGCTTCCTGTATAAATAGTGTCATTTATCATGAACGACGAAGCATCTGAAACAGTGAACTGTGTACTGCTACTAGTTACAGGGTCAGGAACTTCCGTGGCGGGTGCTGAAAGAATAAGGTTAACTGTAGATCCGTTAGCAATAGTGCGTGAGCTAATGCCTACTGGGTCTAAGGGTCGTAATGTCAAGTTATCGCTTTCCTTTGCTATGACTTTATAGGTATAACTATCAATCTCAAGATAACTGCCTGTGTGCAACAGCGATGTGTTAGCAACCATCAAGTTAAAGGGTGGCGTAGAGCTTGTGTTTGCAGGCAAAGTAATACCTGATGTTGTTGTAGTAGCTGAAACCTTGCCATTGAAACCGCTGCCACCTTGACCAGCCACGCTGGCATTTCCGTTAATTGTAATGGGGACGAAAGAAGTCAAAGCTGCAGGAACTGTTGGCGACCAATCACCACGGCTCAGGTACATATCTACAAGAACGCTTTTGCTACCATCTCCTACAGTGCTTGTTGAAGCTAGAGTAGCAATTGAAGAGGCCTGATTAACTGCAGTAATTGTTAGTGTGGTAGTGTGTCCATCAATTGTTAAGTCGCTTAAGTATTGACCCAGAGGATCTGTTGTTGTGGTCAACCAGCTATTTAAATTACTTTGATCAAGGGTATTGAGATATAGCTCATCTGGAGTAAGCATATCAATACGCTGTTCAAAGGTATTAATACCACCCTCAGCTACCAAAAGTGCTTGGTAGGCGACGCGCTCATCAGCAACACCCAAGCGAGTACCAAGCGAGGAAATCGATGCGGTGAGCAGTACGCCAAGCAAAACAACAGCACTCACTAGGATAACTGCGACTAGAACAATGCCTTTATCTGATGGGTTTTGTTTCACCAGTAACCTCCGAGTCTCACTACTAACACTATAGATAGAAACCTTTGCAACTTTATTAGAATTGAGTAAAGTTATGCATATGTACATTAATGAATTTTATCACCTAGCCTAACTAAACTCATTCATCAGCGCTGATTGATTAACATAGTTTTACTTTTCAGTAATTGGCAATGTCAACTTAAATGTTGTACCTTTTCCCTCCACAGTTGAAACATCAACCTCTCCATGAAAACCACCTGTAACAATATTGTGGATAATGGAAAGTCCTAAACCAGTGCCTTTGCCAATTTCTTTAGTGGTGAACATAGGTTCAAAGATTTTTGGCAAGATATCTTCAGGAATGCCATGACCATTGTCTTCAACCAACATTACAATTTGGTCATCCTGCTTCTCAAAACGAAGCTTGACCAGTGCTCCACCACCTGATCTTTCCTCAGTAGCATCCATAGCATTAACCAGTAAGTTAGAAATAACCTGATTAAAACGAGCGGGATCACCATGAAGATTTAATCCTGTTTTACTTGGCTCGAGCCTTAACTCAACGTTTGTTTTACGAGCACGGTGCTCAAGCATAGCAAAGCTATCTTCAGCAACTTTGTAAGGATCAAAGTCAACACTAGCACCTGCAGTTCTCGAGTGGCTTCGCATACGGCGCACGGTAATCCTATACATGTAGTGATGATTGACTTATGCCAAGTCTAGACAAAACAAATAAGATAGTTGATATGACTTGTCCAAGATGTGGATCTAAAAGAATTGTGAAGAATGGTAGCACACATAATAAAAAGCAAAAATTTGACTGTAAAGATTGTGGCAGACAATTTGTTGAACCCTAAGAATAAACGTATCTCAGAAGCAGCAAAAGCATTAATTGATAAGATGTTACTTGAAAGAATATCCCTAGCTGGCATTTGTCGTGTTACAGGAGTTTCTCCAAGTTGGCTTTATAATTATGTCAAGAAGAAATATGCTTCTACCCCACGTAAACTCAAGGTGGTAAAGAAGAAAAAGGGGAAGTTAATTGTACAAATGGATGAATTGTGGTCATTTGTTGATAATAAGGGTAATAAGCAATGGGTTTGGCTTGCCATTGATGCAAAAACTCGTGAAGTAATAGGCCTTTATATTGGAGATAGGAGCCGTAAGAGTGCTCAGGCACTATGGGATTCTCTGCCCCCAGTTTATAGACAATGTGCTGTTTGCTACACGGATTTTTGGGATTCATATAAAGGTGTAATTCCATCTAAACGCCATCGTGCTGCTGGTAAAGAGACTGGTAAAACTGGTTATGTTGAGCGTCTCAATTGCACTTTGAGGCAACGAATCTCTCGTCTAGTTAGGAAAGCTTTATCCTTTTCTAAGAGTTTAGAAAACCACATTGGAGCAATTTGGTACTTTATTCATCATTATAATGCAAGCTTATCAATCTAAGATCATCACTACTTCTGTAGGACTACCAAAAAATAAAACCTTAGACTATAAAATCTAAGGTTTTTCAAAAGGCCATTCAGAGATGTATTTAACTCTATAAAAGCTCTAATCACAAACTTCTTAAAGCAGGCTGATAGATTTTTTATGGTCGTAGCCTTACAACTAAGATTCATGCTTTCTAAAAGAGCTTTTAGTAAAGTTTATTTAGTCTAATTACCATACCCTTAAACGTTTAGAAGTTTTTAAACAGACTAAAGTTTAGATCTATTTTTGTGTTTTTACTATCAACCCCAAGAAAAAAGTCGTCTCTCAATTGACTAAAATACATGATGTTTCTAAAGTATCATACAATTCGCCTGCAGTAATTAGTTGATTTGGAGTCTCTGACCCTTCTTCCGCAACACTAATAAGCTTAACACGTCTTTCTTTAGCCATAATCTCTTGACTAGCCAATTTTTGGGTAACCATTAAACTAAGATAGTTGCCTAATTGTAGGCTTTTGGGAATCTCAATATCAATCTCAGGAAAAAGTTCTGCTAAATAGGTAGCCATAGTATGAGCATGTTGGTATTTGCCGCTTAACCTAACAATCAATAGGTCACTTTTACGTCTCACAGGCGTAAAAGTTGCTTTAAGATCAATAGTTTCGGCGGTGCGGATTATATATTCACGAATGCGTAAAACAAGTTTGTCTTGTTCTTCTGGAGTCATTAGACCCTCCACAAAAAAAACAGGTATAGAAAGTGATCATTTTCCTTACACGAATATAAGGTACTTAAAAATCCACGAATAAAATCTTTAAATTCTGCAGAGAGTAGCAGTCAAATGTGCAATCAAAACACATATTGTGATGTTACTTGACCATCCATTCTATGATTGACTAGTCTAAGAGACTGTTGTGGAGTACTATAATCCTGCAGAGTCTTAAGATATGCGTCCTCTAAGGATACATTTCTATCTCTTTGTTCTTGGTAAAACTCAACCATTTTCACTGCTAGATCATTGTCCTCACAAGAATCAAACCTTTCGATAACTTCAAAGTCAGTTTTAGGTACTCTGTGTCCTTGGTTCATTTTAATCATACATACCTTTCTGTGGGATTTGCCTAGCCCACTAGGCGAGTTTTATACACCTAGATAGTTTGTGTTTGAATCTTTTGGTGTTAACACTTTCTATCTTCATCATTACTTCTACCTAATACTATTAAATATCTTAGTTATAAGATTACTATTTTAACCTTCATTTTTATGAAGAAATGTTAATGTTTTAGCTAAAGCCGTTCCTCATAGCAATTAACTAATTAAAGCGATGTAGTACACCAGTCTATTTGTCTGGCATTATCCTGTTCCATACTCCTCCTTAGTGCTTGATGAATTAGGCGTAATTTTTTGCCATTTACACAAATAATCGGTTTTGCTATTTATGTAAACACCCTCGGTAATTAAGAGTAGGGGCAAGTAGCTCTAATTTCTATGTCAGAAAAAATATGACATGGTTTGTCAGAAAATTACGGATGTTAACAAATAGAAAAGTAATTTAAACTCTAATTGGTAAGTGTATATAAGTAAGACACTTACTTTTTGTGAGGTGACATAGATAAGCAAACCTTAAAGTAATGGAGGTATTATCTTGTCTGAAAAGATTCTATTTGCTTATGCTAGCCGCTATGACTCCACTAAATAGATTGCTATGACTATAGGTGACATTTCATAAACTTGCTAGTGATGTTTTCCCTTCAGAGGACGTAGTTAGTTTAAACCCTTACCATGCTGTAGTAATGGGAAGTGCTGTTTATTCAGGTAATTGGCTCGAGTCAAAAAGAATTCATTAGCTTTAGGCAGAGTATGAGGTGATTATCCACCCACGGTACTTGCGTGTTATGCTCTTCGCATGACCAATGTTCTGAAACATCCGGTTTATGCGCGCCTGTTCTCAGCACAAGTTATTGCCTTGCTGGGAACAGGGCTTTTGACCGTTGCACTTGGCCTGCTAGCTTTTGATCTGGCTAAAGATAAGGCAGGCGCGGTTCTTGGAACCGCATTTGCAATAAAGATGATAGCATATGTTGGTCTTGCCCCAGTTGCCAACGCAGTTTCTGACAGATTCCCACGCAAGGCCGTGTTGATTGGTGCTGACCTTGTGCGGGCTTCAGTGGCTTTGTTTCTGCCGTTCATTGATTCTGTGTGGCAAATCTATGTTCTGATCTTCGTTCTTCAAGCGGCATCGGCAACATTCACACCCGCATTTCAGGCTGTGATTCCTGATGTTCTGACCAATGAAGAAGACTATACTAAAGCCTTGTCGCTCTCTCGCTTGGCTTACGATCTTGAAAACTTAATAAGCCCTACATTAGCAGGTATTTTACTGACAATCGTAAGCTATCATTGGCTGTTTGGTGGTACAGTGCTTGGATTTGTCGGATCTGCTGCACTTGTGGCGCTGACAATCATCCCAACACAAAATCGCCGTGGGAAATCGCGCTCGTTTGTGGAGAGATTGACAAGGGGAGTTCGAATTTACCTTGCAACACCGCGATTGCGCGGCCTGCTCGCCCTAAATTTAGCAGCGGCGGCAGCAGGTGCCTTTGTACTCGTCAACACCGTTGTAATTGTGCAAGCAGGGTATGGTGCAACAGAAACCCATGTTGCCTATGCACTAGCAGCATTTGGTGGTGGCTCTATGTTTGCTGCCCTCGCTTTGCCTCAGCTGCTTACTGCTATCCCCGACCGTTTGCTTATGATTGTGGCGGCGTTTCTTCTTGCTGGATTGACTGTTGGTTATGCACTCTACGTCTTGACAAACGGCTTAGCACCTTGGGAAGTTTTTCTACTTGCTTGGGCAGTGAGCGGCACTCTTTATTCAGCAATTCTTACACCCTCTGGCCGTTTAATAAGGCGCTCAGCACATGCAGAAGATAGGCCAGCAATCTTTGCAGCACAGTTTGCTCTCTCACATGCCTGTTGGCTCTTGACCTATCCGATTGCAGGGTGGGCAGGCGAAGTATTCGGCTTACCTGTTGCCATGGCAATCCTTGGAATTCTTGCCTTTGTTGGAGCAGGCATGGCAGTTTCTCTTTGGCCAACTGATGATCTCAAGGAGTTAGTGCATAAACACTCAAACCTGCCGACAGATCATCCGCATTTACAAGAATATCAGGCTGAGGGAAACCGTCATAGACATGTATTTGTAATTGATGATGAGCACAGGGCATGGCCAACACATGGCTGAGCGCTCTTGGTTGCATAATAAAATTGTTACTCAAGTTAGGATAATACAAAATGCACAAGATTGCTCTTTTTGGCGCAGGGCGTATTGGCAAGATTCATGCCTACAACATTGCTCAAAATCCACGTTGTCAACTAGCTGCTATTGTCGATGTTTACGAGCCTGCAGCTAGGGCTCTAGCTGAAAAATACGCCAGTAAAGTTTTAAGTGCAGATGAGGTTTTTGCTGATGGGAGCATCAAGGGAGTGTTTATCTGTAGTGTTACCGATACCCATGCTGATCTTATTGAGGCAAGTGCTCGAGCCTCCAAAACTATCTTCTGTGAGAAGCCTATAGATTTGAGCCTAGAGCGGGTTAATCAGTGTTTAAATGTAGTATCAGAGCACAATTGCAAATTGTTTGTAGGTTTTAATCGCCGTTTTGATAGTAATTTTCGAACCCTTAAAACTGCTTTGGATGCTGGGGAAATAGGAAAAGTTGAGCTTGTGACCCTGACCTCATGTGCTCGTATGCCTACTTCTATAACTTACATTAAGGTTTCTGGTGGTCTTTTTAAAGATATGACAGTTCACGACCTAGATATGGCTTGTTGGTTAGTAGGAGAAACTCCTGTAAAGATTAGTGCTAGCGGTAGCTGCTTAGTCGACAAAGCTATAGGTGAAGTAGGAGATATTGACACTGCTGTAGTTACTTTAGAATTCGCTAAAGGGCAACTTGCAGTAATAACTAATAGCCGCCGGTCTAGCTATGGACATGACCAGAGAATTGAGGTGCATGGTGAAAAGGGTATGCTACAAGCTCACAACATGGTTGATAACATCGTAGTGAAAAGTACTGAGGATGGTATTATAAGCCAGAAACCTCCGAGCTTTTTTCTCGAGCGCCATGCCAATACCTATGCTGCTGAACTAGATGAATTTATAAAAGTGCTTTCAGGAGAGTTAGAGCCTGAAGTAACAGGTGAAGATGGCAAGCAGGCCTTGATGCTTGCTATTGCTGCTAACAAATCTTTAGAGACAGGACAAGTTCAACATTTGTAAAGAGCTAAGCAGGAGTGTAAAAGTGTTCTAGAATTCTTTTCTTAAGTCCGTGTTCATATCATTACTATGGTTTTTTGCGACTTTCTTTACCAACTTTAGCAATTTGATTGCAATGTCTCCAGCATACTTTTCATGTTGAACAACTCGACCTACTGAATCGATTGTGAATAACGAATCTGCATACTCCTCCCCAAATCCTATGATAATTTCATATGCTTCTACTGTCCCACCAATAGTTTTTATACTTTTTGGTGAATTGAATGTGACTAACAGGAAATCACCCGATACCTGTTGTCGATAAGCGTACTGAACATTTGGGGTAGTCTTCCTTAAAAGGTCTGAGTGATATACAGAATTGAAGTTGGAGCTTTGCAGCAATTCTATTGCTGCATGCTCGAGGTGCTGACGCACTTCTGCATCAAGAAAAACTTCTGTTTCCAGACGAAGATAGACCTTTGTGGTGGGAACAGGTTTAGTAAAAGCTGCTACAGTTAAGCAGACAAGAATTGTAGTTAGCAACCATACCCCTACTTTCACTTTAGTTTTATTTGTACTTACTTTTTCTCTCATATTTTTAGTATCCTCGAGCGCATAGTTAATTACATATTAAATTATAATTAGTCCAAATGTTTGATAAGTAGTCCCTGTAGTAATCCATGCTGCTGAAGATCTGGATTCGTGGGTTATTGAAAGCAATATGCGCCCACAGATTTTTGATTCAGTATGCAAAACTGAAGAAATGCGGGGTTTTGTTAAAAATAACATTCCAGTCACGCACGCATATCACGGAAAAAATGGCAAACAGATAACCACAATCACGGTTTACCCATATGAGTGTAAATACGGCTCTCTGTCTAGGTTTACTAGTAATTCTGTTGTGCCTTTTACTGAGTGCTGTTGTTAATTGACATTACCAATGTAATGCTTCCATTCCTCGGATTGTGCCACACGCTTGATTACTGCGTTGCGTTCCTCGAGAAATCTACGCATGTAGCGTACCAAGAAAAGCCTGTTAGCAAAGGTGCCTAGAAAACCGAGTGGCAAATCAAAATCAAATCTATCATAGGCTAGGCACCCCTCTGGAGCCTCAATGAAATAGAGAACCCAACATGCCCATCATGCCCAAAGTACTAATTGGAAGCGTAGTGTCCTCAAAAGCTATGACTCCAGCCCAACCGCCTGCGAGCAGTTGTACCACGCCCACGAACACCAATATTGATTTAGGAATCATACCACTATCTCCTATTCAACAAATCCAGTAAAGCACGAAATGGTGTAATTGCAAACCTTCAATTGCTCGATAAGTTGCCCTTGTCTTTATGCTCAAAGAGCCTAACGTAGAGCTAACGGGCCAGAGCAAGCTGCGCTTGCGGAGGCCCGATTAAGCGACATTTTAGCGGCAACACTTGGTTACTACTGGGCATCTTCTGATGTACGCTCATTGAAGTTCAAGCGGTTACCGAATGGATCGGTGATCATAATCTGCTTGAGGTTCCACGGAGTAACATCAATACTGGGATTGTAGTAGGTGTATGGCTGGCTTTTGAGTTCTTCCAAGTATCCTTCCAAATTTGGCGTATAGATATTCACCAGTGAACCCGGACAGCAATCCCCATAGTGTTCGGATAGATGAAGGACAACTTGGTCTCGTGCAATCTGGATGTAGACGGGTGATTCCTCGAGATTTGGGTGTGCCCAATCTACCTCGAAGCCTAACCAATCCACGTAGAATTCAAGTGCTTTCGAGACGTCGAATATTCGGAGGACAGGAATTGCAACTCTCATGATTCCACGTTATGCCTAACAGCACAAAGCTCAGGGGCGCTCACTTCTGCGCACCTCCCATTTAACTAAGTTCTAGACTTAATTTGGCCACTCGTGTGAGCGTCCGACTGGAGCGGTATGTTAGACAATACCTTCACCAACGCAAACTCCGATTACAACTAAGCCTGTTGCTATTTTAAGACTTGCTCCGAGAATATGCAACAAGGCCACCACACACACAGCTTAGAGTCTGTGCCTAAGTGACCTGTACACTGACTTTACTTAATCTTAGATTAACTGGTTCAAAAAAGTTCAGTATCAAGCTATTTTTTTTCAGATCAAGTCACTCTCAATGTCTTCTGAGTATAGACCTATTGGGCATTTTTTAAGCAATCGGGAATTCCACTTGCAAGCTCCACTTTTATATAAATTGGGAATTTGAGGCTCTTCTTTAAGGGGTGATAACTGAATTAAGAACTCAACAAACTTGCCTGCTTTTTCATTCAATTCATCCCATTGCTCTTCATCCATTTCCTCTGCTTGCTTTTCCCAATATTCATCATTATCTGGATCATAATCATAAGACTCAAGGCATTGGTGAATAAGCCACTGAGGGAAATCTTCATCAGGTCGTGTTTCTCTGAACCATTGAGCAATAGGAACAGATTTACATTTCATTAACTCAGCAGTTAAGTCCTCAGCTACCATAGTGAAAGATGGAAAGTAAGAATATACGTCAATTTGATATCTGTTAGGAGGCACATTTATAAATCGGAATGCTGTTTCATCCGGATCATCATCAAACATCACTAATGCAGAAGAAACGCCAAGTTCGCCACAGCTCAAATCTAGCGTTGAGCGAACATGACCAACCCATTCAGACTCTTCCTGTTCAGTTAATGGACCTACAACCACACGAGCATTAATGGAGTTGTCCGTAAATAACTCTAAAGAAAAAAACTCACCAACAGATAAAAATTTTTTATTTGCTATAAGTTCGTCTGTGCTGTATTTTTTTGTAGCACCTCTAGAGCCAACTGAGAAATCATTGCCATCATTATAAATAAGAAAATCTTCAGAAAATCTTGAGTTCATGTTATTTCTCATTGTCATTTGTTGGTAAAGGTCTAACTACTATTAGATGTCCTAAAAGACGCATTAAATTACACCTTTATGGGTGCATAATCCTTAACCGAATCTTATAAATCATTTACCACACAACATCTCATTTAAAAATAAGTCTTAACAATTAAATTATCACACCTCATAAAACAAAAGTCAAGTTTTCTATTTATGACTTTTGTACTTTAGGTCTTTCTAGGTGTATAGTCATATCTGCTTAATCCATTATCAGTACTCCGCAATCAAACTCGAACAGGCAAGGGGATGGACTTACGAAGACCTAGACGTTCTTTAACCACTTCCCATAGCCATATGGAAAAGGTTTCTAAAGTAAACAACTCACACAACACTACCCTAGGCCCTCGTTGCCTCAAGTGCAAATACACCCATTTTAAATATGTCCATAAATTCAATAACATAAACCCTAAGCCCATATAGAATAAACGTACTATCGCTAGCTTCGTACAAGTCCTGATCCTTACCTTATTAACCATTCTATAACTTGATTCTATCCCAAAACGTTTACGATACTCCTCATATACTTGTAGAGGTGGCATCTTTAGCTTTCCTGTAACTATATATGCAAATGTTTGTATCCCTTTCTTTCCATATCTTCCCTTGCTGTACTTACATGCTACATATACCTTAAACTTAACTTCCCCATACTTATCACTGTTACGACTGAACTCTGTTTCATAGCTCAATACCTATGACATTCTCAATCACAAAACAGAAGCGCTTTATGGAAAGTTAAACTTATTTGAAAACTGAGGTATTAGGAGCCCAGTTCTATAAAAAGGCAACTCCAAAACAATTCACTTTGCTATTTATGAATCATGAATAGCTCCCAAATTGGGAACATTGTTCAGGAGTTGTCGAATTAAAATAGGATCAAGGTTTCTGGGAAATAGTTTTAATATTTCAAGTACGTACCTGAACGACCTAAAGTGTGCTTTAAGATCCAAAACACTCCAATTAGGATGCTGAGACCTTAGTTTTTTTAACAGCACTTTTGAGAATAGCACCATAAACATTGCTAGGTTTGCTGCATTGTTTATCTGCTGTTCCTTTATGTTCATAAAATCTTCTAATCCCCAATATTGCTTAGCGTCTCTGAAGGTAAATTCTATTTGGAAACGTAAACTGTAGTAGTCTATTAATTTTTCGTATGATATGTTCAGATCACTGCTGAATAAGATTACATGCTTACTTTCTCCTGTTACTATACTGGTTTTAACTATTACTACTACATTCAAAGACTGTCCAAATTCCTTGTGTAACATTGTCATTTGATAGATATCTGTACGAATCTTCTTTTTTAGATCTACTGTGCTACTCTCAAGATATTCCTTAGGTATCTTCTTGTAATCTATCTTTTCTCCATATTTGCGTTTCCTTCCTCGTTTATTTTGCTTCCCTTCATAGAGAAAGTACAATGCTGAGTCAACTCTTAATTTGCTAATTAAGAACAGTCCACACATTCTTGCCATTTGTAAGCTGTTGTTATCGCCAAAGGCCCCATCTAGTAATAAATACTGAATACCCATTCTTAGTAAGAATATGTTCAGAACTAGCATTATCATCGTTTTTATAAATACTAGATGTACTGGTAGTTTCACATTGACTTTGTCTTTATTTTTGCTACCTTTTGGACGTCCTGCCTTCTTTTTATTTTTCTGCTTTTGTTGTTTATGATTATTGCTTTTGCTCTTTTTTGCCTTACCCTTACTGTTATCTTGTGATTTATCTTGTGTTTCTCTTTTAGCTTCTTCCTGCCCCGTATTGTTCTTGTCTTGAGACTCCTTTTGCTCTGGTTCATTGCCTTCTTCTTGATCAGTACGTACAATTTGCTTATTAAGTATTGGGTAAGCAGTGCGGTCTTTAACACTAACCAGTGATAAACTAAAGAAGCAAATACTCCTCACTACACGATTAAAAAGAGAACTGAAGAATCTATCAATTCCAAAAGTCTCTTTACCTGATTTAGTAATTACTACTTCATCACCTGCTAGTAAGTAGGTATCATCAGGGTCATAAACATGGTTACGAAATAAGTACCAGTTGAGGTATAGCCAGCAAATATTGGTGCTAAAGAAACGTTGTACCGTACGATAACTACCACTAAGACCAAAAGTCCATCGAGAGATACCAAGCATCGTGACACGACCAGTCATAGATAGCATTGCTAAAACAATTGTTGTTAGCTGATTTAGGGTTGTTTTATCAAGAGCTGGGCTAAGGCATTGTAAAATATATTGTATTTCTTGCATGGGTACTATACTTTATGTATGGTGCCCTCGTTTCAACTATTTAGCAATTGTGTCGTACTGAATCAGTTTTTTGAAATGTGTTAGCGTGAGTTGGTAATATGACTCACTTTGGCGTGGGTATTAATAGCTCTGTTTTGTATTCAACAAATCACGAACTTTCTTGCCTCTTCTTACCAGTGGTACTACACAAGGAAAGTCTAAACTTTGTAAGTACTTTATCACAGCATTATTATCAAAGCCCCTGTCCAATAGCAAACGCTTGATTCTCAACCCTATTTCATCAGCTTCAGCTAACAAGCGCTTCAGTACATCCAATACCTTTTCATCTTTATCCATAAGGGTAATTGCTAAGGTGTAGCGACGATTTTTCTTGACCACATATAAAGTAGCGTAGCAGTGGAACTTAGTAGTACCCTTTTGAGCTTTACCTCCACGCACAGATTCATCAGCTCTATCACCATAGTAATTGACCTCAGTAATGTCTATTGCACAACGCAAAGGTGTTTTGAAGAGATTCTTAGGAAGGTTATTTCTCATTGCATTATTGAGTTGTGCTTCTAAAGCTCTATTTTCTTCAGGTAAAGCATCTTTGATGAAATTACGTACAGTATTAGGGGAAGGAGCATCTTTGAGGTCTTTACAGGCTTGCTCTATAGAAATATTTCTAGTAGCAGCAGCTAGTAAGGTGTCAGAAATATCTTGAGTTGAGTAGGAACTACCAGAGGAATCGAAATCAAAGTTCTGATCAATAACTTGGCTAGCTTGTTGATGAATATCATTTGCTTCTAAGCAAGAAGGTGAGTTAAGATTTGCTAGAGTCACAATAGTCTCCTTAAGGAATTCACTACCCTTTAATTTATGACTTTGTTGACTCTTTTTCATGTAGCTGGCTCACAGCTATTTCCTCGTTTTTTATGTTATCTACCTATTTTGCGGAGTACTGATTATTTATCTTAAAAATAAAGTTGCTAACAAGTAAAATAACCTTTCAGTTACATTAAGAATTACACCCATTAAATAACATAGTAATGTGGGTCACTGCGGGTTCAGGATATGGATTTTTTTGAGCACCTAACATCAACTCCAAACAAAACCATTAGCAAATAATTGTCCTTCAGTGCTATCCTGCTAATATTGATAAGCCATCTGTTCACCACTGATAGTCCACTGATAACTTTTCCCTAAAATTAAATTAGGTGTTAATTCAATACCTACCTTATCCAGAGAGAATAATCGTGTTTAATTATGTAAGCAATCTTAAAGAAAGAAGGAAACTATGAAAATCGTGATTAGTCTGTCTGTAAGCATCTTGCTTATAGTTTTATTAGCAATTTACATCATAAATAGTAATTCAAACCCAAGCACTAATGCAAACCTAAACAGTGATCTAGGGGAAGCACTTAATGACTTAGGCGTTGATACTAACCCCGGTAAACGTGTTGACCCAAATCAAGAAGAATTACCTGACAATTTTAGTCCTTTAGGTTCATCAGCTTCTTTTGGTAGTGCAGACGAGTTTAGTAATGAAAGTAGCGCTAACCCTTCAAAAGAGCTGTTTCTGATCGGGGCAGAACTTAAAGGCAGTAACAAACTCACACTCGTTGAAAAAACAGGTGTGGAGATCTCGCAGAATGATGGCAGTATTAATGAGGGGCAAACAGCTGTGATTAAAAGTTTTGATAATGCTAATCATGCTTGGGTTACTGACACACAAAGCTCTGGTGCACAAAGTAATAACAATCAAACCATTCGTGACGCTACCGCTGCTGATATTGATGGAGACGGCTTTGAAGAACTAGTTGCAGTTTACCTTGACCTTGATGACAGAATTGTAAAGGCTCGCTTGATTAAACGCCAAGCCGATGATAGTGTTACAGACACACTTTCTGAAGACAACATAAGTGCAGGCGAAGGTGTTTTAGATGTGGCGGTTACAGCAGGTGACTTTACAGGTGATGGTGCTGATGAACTTGCTGTTGTCCTTAGCTACGCAGATAAAAGTGAACTGCTGCTTGTGGAGAATCAGTCAGGTGACTTGAAAGTTGTGGATACAAAATCACTCACAACTGTTTTGACAGATGCAAGACGCTCAGCTGAACTTGCTACAGGTAATTTAGACTATGACAGTCCTAATGAACTTGTGGTAGTGCTGAATGAACTGACAGGAAGTAGTAATCTAATAGGCGCAGCCCGATACTTTATTTTTGATGATGCAAAAAGTAGCTATGCCGAGCTTAAAAGTGGTGATGTACAAGGTCGAGATGGTACACTTTACACTGCACAAGTTTCAGACGTTTCACTAGGTGACATTGATGCCGATGGCCTTGCAGAAATTGTCTTTGGGGGACTTACAGAATTTAAAGGCTCTTGTGATGGCTTTAGCGCTCTTTTTGTAGCATTGGATGATGCTGAACATAACCATAAGGCATTAGGTGGTAAACATATAGACGGGTTTTTTAGAAAATGCCCAGCCTATGCTGGGTGGCGTATACGCTTTGTTCATGTGAACACACTAGATTTAGATGGAGATGGTGTTAAGGAAATTCAAGGCAATCAGTATGTGTTTGAAGACTTTAGTGAAGGTGGAATTTGGAATCAAGTTTATCAAATCCCAGATGATGAAATTCTTCATCCCAATAGGGACGCTGAAAGCCCATATTTTACCAGCACAACCACACATATCGTCGCAGCAGATGTAACAAATGATGGTCGTGAGGATATTTTGACCTATGCACAGTGGCGAGAAGACGTTCGTATTTTTGGTCTATCAATGGTTGAAGGCGCTGGTTTTGCTCGTTTTACAAAGATAGAAACGAATTTCTATAATGCTCAAACCAATATTAAACCTATCCTTGTTCCTGTGAACATAGATGTTGATGGACCTGTCCTTAGTTACTCAGAAGCCGAATACCAGTTAGTTTTTACTGAACCTCTCATTGTTGCAGCACTAGCAGCACCCCCTTGCAGCAAAACCATTGGTCAGAACTGGCAAATCTGTACTACATCATTTGGTAAAAGCACAAGTACTGGGGTAGATGCCGAATTGACGGTTTCTGTTAAAGCAAGCTCTTATGTTGGTGTAAAAACAGGTGCGAATATTCCCTTTGTTGGTGAGGTTGGTGCGGACTTCAAACAAACCGTAACGAAAACAGCCTCACTTTCTGTAGGTGGCTCTTATACCCTAGAGAAAACTGTAATCTACACCACAGGAGCCCTAGAGGACTCTGTTATTTTCACAACCATTCCTTATGATCAATATACCTACACGATTCTATCGCATCCAGATCCCGAACTAATGGGGAAAAAGTTAGTTGTTTCCATGCCACGTGAACCTATCACACTAATAGCACAAAGAGAGTTTTATAATGCAACCGTAACTGATGAAAATATCAAGATTGATAATAGGGTTTTTGAGCATAGTGCTGGCGATGTTGCTAGTTATCCTAGTAAAAGTAAGAAGGATCAGATTCTTCGTGATGCTGGTTTGCTAGCCCCTCTTTATCAAAATGGTCCTAAAAGTGTAGGTCAGGGATCAGGTGAAACCGAGCTAAGCCTTACAGTATCTGATGAGATTCGGGTTGGCGGCTCCTTGGGCATTGAGTACGAAACATCTGTTGATGTAACCTCAGGCCCTGCTTTAGGTGGTTTTAGTGTTGGCGTAGGCGTTGAAGCAAGCTTTGGCATTACTAGTGGGCGTAGCACAAGCTATGTAGGTAGAATTGGTAGTGTTGATGCAGCAAACTTTGGCCAAAACCAGTATAGCTTTGGAATGTTTACTTACACACAAGAAGTTGGAGGTCAAGAGTTTGAGGTGATTAATTATTGGGTTGAGTGAAACACTACTTGTGGTTGTTCAGTATATTGTTCCCTTTCCTGAATGTACCTCAAAACATCAGTTTTTTAAAAAAGCTTTCTGTTTTCTTATAAGAATCAACATAGACAACCTTTGGAAATACAAATATAAATAATACACCCACAATAATTGCGGTCTTTCTGTGGGTATTTATTTTTCCTTTGTTAGTCATGGTATTTTCTCCTTTTTCTGAACGATATTGATGAGTTTTATTGAATAGCATTTATAATTGGCCAGAAAAGTCTTTTTCAAAATGGCAAATGTGCTCCTGTAAGGCATATGTCATACTGAGGAGCTTAGCGACGAATGTATCTCACGGCGTAACGCAGTAAGATCCTTCACGTAGCTTGCCCTAGGGCGCAATGAAGGGTTCAGGATGACATTCTTCGCGTTGATAAAGCAAGAACTTATAGATTTCCTATAAGTTGCCCTATACCTTTGCCTTATTGGGTTTTATTGCCATGTTCCACAGTTATAACAACATTTCCCTTTTTGTGCCCTTTTTCGACATACCTGTGGGCCTCGACTATTTCTTCCAAGGGATAACGTCTATCTATGACTGCTTTTATCTTCCCCGCCTCAATAAGCTCTCTGAGGGAAATTAAATCTTCTGCACTTTCCTTATACCCCTGTGTAATTGACACGAATTTTCCGTCTGGGGCTAGTGCTTTCTTGCACTTTGATTTTGAGATCTTCCAAACAGCATCAAAGATTAAGTCATAAAGCTCTCCACCTGCAGTAAAGTCCTCTTTAGTGTAATCAATTACCTTATCAGCTCTCAAAGATTTCACCAACTCTAGATTCGTGGTACTGCATACCCCGGTAACCTGTGCTCCAAAGTATTTGGCAAGTTGTACGGCAAACGTACCTACACTGCCAGAAGCGCCGTAAATAAGGACTTTTTGCCCACCTTGAATATTCCCCTTATCTCTAAGGAGAACCAATGCAGCCAATGCCCCAGAAGGAACAGCGGCAGCTTCCTCATAGGTCATATTGGACGGTTTTATTGCCAGCACCGCGTTTTCAGACAGGCATTTGTACTCGGCATGAGCACCAAAGTCCAAACCACAGGTTGCAAAAACTTGGTCACCTTTCTCAAATCGCTTTACGTCTTTGCCTACTGCTTCAATTTCTCCTGCTAGCTCAAACCCTAGTATCTTTCTTTTTGGTCTAAAGAGACCATTGTAAATTCTTGCAGCAAATGGGTCAGCCTTCCGCATGCGCCAGTCCCCTGTCCTTACCGTTGTCGCATATATCTTTATCAGTGCTTCACTGTCCTTGGGAGTAGGTTTTTCTACCTCTCCTAACTGAAGAACCTCTGGTGGTCCGTATTTTGAGTATATAATTGCTTTCATAAGAATTCCTCCTTAGAAATCCCTAACCCTTCGGCATGGGTTATATTCAGGCAGATTCAAGAACACGTTTTTCCCACCGTTCGACATTTACACCTCTAATCAAAAGCCACAAGGGCAATAACACTTCCCCGACAAACGTAAACTGGGCAATGCTCACACCGAAGTTAGGAAAAAGAAAAGCCATAAAAGAATCTATCAGGTAGCCAAAGCATCCAATCATCAACAAGACGCCTATAATTCTAGGAATGTAGCCCGACTTGAAAACTAAATAACCCATGGGAAATAGCCAAAGACCCCAAAATATACCGGTGATAAGAATTCCATGTTCGTGCAAATCAAGAAATAGGAGTACCAGAGCTTGCAACTGATCTGCTGTAAATACTGTCAAGTGGTCAGCACCGCTCAATAGTAGTAGGGCAGCAAATTGGTTGAGTTCATTGAGCATTGTAATAGGGACACTGACCAGAAAGAGTATAACCATAAGCACAGCATGGTTTTTGTTAACGGGTTTGAGTAGCTTGTATAAAACTAGAACCAGCAATAAATTGACTAGCTGGGTGACTAGAGCGCTTACAATGCTGAGACGGAATAGTCCCTCAGAAGCAATGATATTACTGGCTGTTGTTGCAGCATCTCCGGGCGCAATAAGAGTGGAGGGAACATAAAGTATACCGAAGACACCAAGTGGGGCCAACATTAGATACAGAACCCCTGCGACCCTTGCATAAACAAGTGGTGATGTTTTGGTGGTATGGTTTGTCATTTCAATTCCTCCTAATTTGTCAGGTTTTGTTGTTATTGGCAACAGTGATGACTACTTTACCTCGAGCGTGTCCTTCTTCAAGATACCCAATAGCCTCAGCCGTCTCACTTAATGGGTAACACCTATCGATAACTGGTACAACTTTGCCAGCCTCAAGAAGCTCTTTCATAAAGATCAGGTCTTCTTTATTAGATTTAGCCGAACCCATGGTACCGATTTTTTTATGCCCAGTCATTGATACCCATGATCCTAGGAGCAAAACTTGGAACAACAAATGAAACGTGTTTGTAAATCCAGCAATAACACAAATTCCGTTGGGGCTTAATGCACGCTTATAATCCGAAGCCGAACGATTTCCCACGGCATCAAAAATCAGGTCATAATGCTGCCCATTTTGAGTGAAATCTTCTTTCGTATAATCAATCACATGGTCTGCCCCAATCAAGCGCACCATGTCCAAGTTGCCTGTGCTGCACACACCGGTGACTTCAGCCCCAAACGTTTTGGCAATCTGCACCGCAAACGTCCCCACGCCGCCAGAGGCACCATTGATCAAAACCTTTTGCTCGGGCTGAATATGCCCATGATCGCGCAGACCCTGCAGAGCAGTTAAAGCCACAGTCGGGACAGCTGCTGCTTCCTCAAACGATAGATTGGTCGGCTTCAACACTAGTGCTACATTTTCAGTAACAGCAACATACTCGGCAAAACCGCCAAAACCGCCTGAGTATATTTCCCCGAATACCTCATCACCGGGCTGAAACTGTGTGACGTTTCTGCCAACCGTTTCAACCCGCCCTGCAATGTCACCGCCAAGTATCGTGTTTTTGGGTTTTAGAAGCCCAGTGTCAAAGCGGATAAAGAACGGGTCACATCTCATACAACGCCAGTCAACAGCATTTGTGGCTACCGCATGAATTTTGATCAAGACTTCATTGTCCTTGGGTATTGGTTTCTCTACCTCTTTGAGCTGAAGAACATCTGGTGGACCATATCTCTCATATACAATTGCTTTCATTTAGATCTCCTTTCTGCCTTAAGATACGCTTTTTGGAGCATTTAGAATAGGACTTAGAATCAAGCAAATTCTATAGAAAGAAAATTTTTTCCTACAATGTAGGAAAAAATCCCACATAAAATGTCAGAGATTTACTGATGCGCTAAAAGAAAGTAGTAGATAGGATATTAGTTAGTAAACACTTCCTAAAGGAAGTAGCCAGTATTAGAAAGGAAAAAATTATCATGCTAAGAAAATGGCAGTTAAAAACTCATTTGTATTTATGGTCAGTAACTATGATGCTAATTTTAGTGAGCTGTAGCACTTCAGGGTCATCAAATAAAGGGGAAGCTATACTTACCATAGGAAGCTATAGCGAACCCGATCTTGGTATTGTTGGAACAGCTTTGGCTATGAACTTAAATATTGCTGAAGATACCTTTGGAGAACTGAGGGTTACTATTAATGGTCCAAAGGGTTGGAACAACAATCAACCTTTTCTCTATGTTTTTGAAGCAGACAATTTCTCCAAAGGTTGGACTTGGATATGGATAACCCCTGATCTTACAACATTACTCCTTGGAACCTACTCTGTTAAAGCAACACTTAATGGTCAATCTTTTCAGGAAGCCTTTTCAGTTAATGCAAATGCAATCACTAAACTTGAGCCAGCTGAAATCACATTAGGAGAAGTTAGTAAAGGTAAGCTCACAGCATCTTGGTCAAAACCTAATGGGGCGAAATCTTTTCTTGTAGGACTCTTTGACTCTGAAAGTTTATTAGTAGAAGAGATTATCACTTCAAATCAAATTACTTTTGAAGACCTTGATTTAAAAACAGGTGCTACTTACTATTTTTATGTACAAGCCTTTACAGCAAACTTCACCAAAGATATCCCGGATTTAGCTGGAAACTTTAAGATCTCTTATAATGAGATTAAGGTAAGCTTGCCCTCAGTTGGTATGGTCTCTAAATTAGGACCTCTTGTACTAAGCTTTGAAACTAACAATGATGGTATATATTAGAGTTGTCCCTAAATAAGGATTTAAGTATAGTAGAGGCAACCCAAAGATTTCAAATTGCACGTGTTCATCGTAATATTGCTATTCATTTAGTAAGGCTTAGCACATCAATTTGCTTAAAAGGAACAACTCTATTTAAATTGTTTTTTGAGTTGCTTAACTCAGTTTTGTTATTATGTTCCACAGTAATGACCACATTTCCCCTTTTGTGCCCTCTTTCAGCATGCCTATAAGCCTCGGCAATTTGCTCCAACGGATAGCTTCTATCAATGACCGTTTTAATCTTTCCTGCCTCAATAAGCTCTTTAAGCTCTTTAAGGAAAATTAGACGTTCTGGAACTGGTCGAAGGCCTGTGGCCGAAAAAATTGCTTTCTTACTGCCGATCTTTGAAGTCCATAACATTTGAAGGAGAATTGGTAGCGTAGGGAAGGTTTTAAGATAGGCACCTTCTTGCGTTAGCGAGCCTTTACAGCGTGGAAATGAACTTTTGCTTTCTGCGTCAAAAATAATGTCATAGGTTTCACCCCTTTTGGTAAAATCCTCTTTGGTGTAATCAATTACCTTATCGGCTCCCAGAGATTTCACCAGTTCTAAATTCGTGGTGCTGCATACCCCGATGACTTCTGCCCCAAAGTATTTGGCGAGCTGCACTGCAGCTGTACCTATACTTCCAGAAGCGCCACTGATAAGGACTTTTTGCCCGCTCTGAATATTTGCCTTATCTACAAGAAAATTCCATGCTGCTAATGCCCCACAGACAGGGGCAGCTTCCTCATAAGTCATATTGGATGGTTTTATTGCTAGAAACCCCTCTTCAGGCATACATACGAACTCGGCATAACAACCAAAACTGGACCCGGTAGATCCAAAAACTTTATCACCCTCTTTAAATCGCTTTACATCTTTGCCTACTGCTTCAATCTCTCCAGCAAACTCAGACCCTTGTATAGTCTTTCTTGGTCTTATAAGACCAGTAAAAAATCTTCCAATAAATGGCTCACCCTTTCGCATCATGCTGTCCGATAGTGTTACTGCTGCCGCATGTATTCTTATCAGTACTTCATTATCCTTGGGGGTAGGTTTTTCTACCTCTCTCAGTTGAAGAAGATCCAGTGATCCGTATTTGTACTGGACGGCCGCTTTCATGAGTTACCTCCAAACTTGTTTTGACCAGCTATGTTCAGAAAGGTTTACTTATGCGTAGAGCTTTTTCTGTTTGCAATTTATTCAGTTACTCGAGCACCTCTTATGCCCTTGACCATAAGCCATACTCCGATTGTTAATTCAAATGGCAAGTTTGGGAGGAATACAAACAGCGGAACATCATAGCCTAATAGAGTAAACAGTTCTCCTATGAATGCCATAGTGACTGCTATGAGGCCCCAGAGAGACAAAAGCCGTGGGATATATCCTGATTTGAAGAATAGGTAATAAAACATTATTGCCCCAAGGGCAAAGACCAACGTATGTAGTGAGTATCCGAAACTCTGGGATTCATAGAACAGATTCCCCAAGGTCTGCAAATAGGCGGGGTGCCCCTCTATTACAGATTCTTGACTTATACGCAAGAGAGAAAAAACTGATATTTCCCTGACAGCAAGGAGCGCTGCTTCTATTAGATATAGTCCCAAGGCCACAAGGGCTATTTTCCCGTTCTGTTTTCTTAAGGTTATAAAAAGCAGGCTGCCTAGGAGAACTATTCCAATAGTAGTGATCATCTCACCCACAATGCTTACCCGCATTTGCAAGGCATTATTTGCAATATTGGTCATGACATCAGATATATTAGGTACAGATAATTTTAGCAGATCAACGGGTGCAAGAAAAAGTCCACTGACCGCAGATGCAACTGCTTGAAGAAGGAATGCTGCTCCTAAGAGTCTGGGAGTATTTTTATCTAAATCCATTTTTTCTCCATTTCTTACTTAAAATTTTAGTTTTCGGGCTCGAGTTCGTTTGGCATCACTCCATACCTGTTGTAGCCGATGAACAGGCTTTACTGAGCAATGACTCGGATCAGCGGGCTGGCTTATCTCGCAGCTGAACCTTTACACCTTTAAACAAAAGCCACAACATAAATAATGCTTCAAAAATACCCGTAAACATACCAATATCTGCATCGTAGTTGGGCAAAAGAAATATAGTGAAACTATCTATTAACCAGCCTAAACCTGCAACTATCAACAGGAGGCCCAGAACTCTGGGAATGTAGTTTGATTTGAAAACCAAATAGCCAAGGAGCGCAAGATGAAAGCCAAAAAACACATACCCAATAGCCCATCCATAACTAAACGTATTTAGATGTAGCATTACTCGAGCATGTAACTGATCTATATTAAATACTGCCAAGTAGTCAGCACCACTTAAAAGCTGAAAGATACTTAAGTAGTTGACCAAGGCAACTGCAAAAATAGTCGAATACACCAACCTGAACCACCCCGCAAGCAAGGAAAGACTCTTGTTTACTGGCCTGAGAAAAACATAAAGTGCCCAAGCCACCAGCACATCACATATAATTACTATTAGGAAACTACAAATGCCAATACGGAATTGCATCTCATTAGCCATAATATTATTGGCTGTTGTTGTTGCATCTTCCGGCACAATAAGTTTCTGGAAAACAAAAGAATCAGCGAAGACTGCAAATATGGTCATGATTAGCAATCCAAACCCCGCAACTATTGCAGCTTTGCGTATTGATGTATCAGCGGTACGGCTTGTCATTTCAGTTCCTCCTAATTAATTCGGCATCTAACTAATGTCGATAATCCCGTGAATATGGTTAGGCATGACCACAAACACACCTAATGAAATAGTTGGACGCATCTGTGCAGTTTTCAACCATTCCTCATTTGCAATTTGACCTGCAACATTTAATAGCATTTATACATATTTCAAAATTTGTTTGCCAATTATTTGTTTCCTCCTCGGAGCGCTTTGTATCTCAAATTTCTCTTTAAGAACAGTAACTAAGCCAATACACTCATTGTCTTGATCAAAGTGATATTGTTTGTGGAGCCCTAAATAATTCATGGACTCATTGCTTCATTTATATCTGTATTAGCAGACTCAGAAGCAATAGCAGACGGATTGAATCCCTTTACTATCAACCATACCGCCATAACCATTTCCTGTACAGCAATTGGCGAAACTATTAAGATCTCTATTGCTGGATGGATGTCAATAAATGTAAATAGCATAGCACCTATTAGCAAAAATATAGCAGCAATAAAACCCCAAGCCGATATAAATCGTGGAATGAGTTTTGATTCGTATAGTACAGAATAAAGCATCAAGGCTCCTATAGCAAAAATGATATTGTAAATCAGTCCTGCTGTATCACCCCAATAATTCTCTGCCTGAATTGAGTTGCCTAGGTATTGAAAATAAGCAGCATCCACCCCTTCGTTATTTAAGTAATCTTGACTTACGCCAATCAGTGACAGCTTATTGATTTCAGCAACACTTATTAAGACCACAGCCTCGAGCGATCTGAAAACGATATAACCAAGAGCCAAGGCTTCATTGTATTTTTTTAAGACGGGAAAAAAGAAAACTGGTATTAAAGGCATTGCAAGAACGATTACGAACTCGAGCAGTACCCCAATTATCACAATTGCCCTGTTTGGATAAACAATATCTAGGTAATCTGGAGAACTCAGAATAGGCTTGTAAAAAGCTTCCCCAATAAAAAGAAAAGCAGTTGCAATTATAAACAATGCACCTACAATTATTGCTGTTTTTCGGTACGTATTCATTATTAACTCCTTTTTTGGTATTTAAATTGTTTTTTTCAGCTGCTTAGCTCGTTTTTTTGCTATGTTCCACAGTTATGACAACATTTCCCTTTCTGTGTTTATTATTCGAACCCCATAGTCTCGTACTCTATGCCCGGGAAATCCACAGAATCCGGCGCAAGGGCTGCTGCTGCATCAGTATCAGCCTTCAGTTCAGCTAGTAGAAATGCTGTGGAGAAGTGGTGAATTAGATCCAGCGCACGTTGCTTGTCCCAGACTGGATCTAGACAGATCATTGCATAGAAAGGGAGGTCAACAGTCCAAGGCATGTTCTCACATGGGGTAGTCACAAACATGTGCTCAGCCCCGATGAAAGTCACCAGCGCCTTTCGCTCGCTCGACACATAATCGTACGACGGCTTGCTACCCCAGTCGTATGGTGTGCCAGTGTCTGCAGTTCCCCCTATAGCCATCATGGGAATTGTGATTTTGGACAAGCCAGCCTTATCAAACAGGAATGCATCGCCCGCAATTGGGACAATCGCTGTTACTCGAGAATCACCAAACGAAGGCCACAAACCCTCAGGCACGGAGTCTAGTCCGGCTCGAGCAGCCATGTCTGCTTCCTTACCCACCAGAGGCATACAAAGGAAGCCCTTTGGATCGTCAGGGGGGAGTTCTGCACAGCGCTTATTGAAGGCCTCTAGGTCATACTGTGCTCCGCCCATGGCCAGCGCTGTGTATCCGCCGTACGAGTGGCCTACCACTGCCACGTTCTCCATATCGATCTGCCCTGCCAAGTCTCCGCCTGATGCCGTGATCTCCTCGGCATAATCCAGTGTCTGCTTGATATCGCACAGTCGGTCAATTGATGCTAACGCACTCTCACTCCACTCCTGCTCTACATGTTCAGGAGCAAGAACAATGAACCCATGAGATGCATAGTGTTCAGGTAAGGTGCTGTACCATTCTGGATTCAGGGAAAATCCGTGTGAGAAGACTACCAATGGATATGGCCCTATAGAGTTATCAATCGGTGCTTCCAAGAGGGCATGACCATAAACAACTGACATAACACCGCTCTCCAAATCGGGATTTTTTATGGTGATCTCATAGGTTATTTCTTCTGCTGCCCCTTCCGGATTAAGAGCTGGATACCAAAAGTCAGCAAGCAATTGCTGATCGGTACCTTCTCCAATAACAATCGGTCTGTAGCCGACCCAGTGAGGACCACGTATTGCATACTCAGGTGCATCGGGGCGCAAACCGGATCGTTCTATTTCTTCCTGCCCTACTATCAAACTAACTGCATTGAGTAGCAGCATAATTAGTACTAGTAACGATAACTTCCATCTGTAACAGTTCATCATTTCAATTCCTCCTAATTTGTTGGGTTTTGTTGTCATGCTCCACAGTTATGACTACATTTCCCTTTTTGTGCCCTTTTTCAACATAGTTATGGGCCTCGGCAGCCTGCTCTAATGGATAGCATCTATCAATAACAGTTCTTATCTTTCCTTCCTCAATAAGCTCTTTGAGGAAGATTATATCCTCAATTGTTTCTTTTAAGAGCCCAGAAAATTCTTTCTTACCACTGGTCAGTTTAAACCATAGTATTTGAAAAAGCTTTGGCAACCCAAAAGTAGTAAAAAGATAGTATCCCGTTTTCTTTAGCGATTTTTTACCACGTGAAATTGAAGTCTTGCCTACTGTGTCAAAAATAATGTCATAGGTCTGACCATTTTTAGTGAAATCCTCTTTAGTGTAATCAATTACCTTATCTGCTCCCAGAGATTTCACAAATTCTAATTTCTTGGTACTGCATACCCCTGTAACTTCTGCCCCGAAGTACTTGGCAAGTTGCAGGGCAAAATTACCGACCCCTCCGGAAGCTCCAAAGATAAGGACTTTTTGTCCGCTCTGGATATTGCCTTTTCTAAGGAAATATAGTGCAGTTAAGGCCCCCTGAAGGACAGCAGCAGCTTCCTCATAGGTGATATTGTCTGGTTTTATTGCTACCCTTCCTTCAGACAGACATATGTACTCAGCATAAGCACCTAAATTCATCCCGCAGTATCCAAAAACTTGGTCACCTTTCTTAAATCGGGTTACATCTTTGCCTACCACTTCAATTTCCCCAGCTAGCTCGGTTCCCAGTATAGGTTTCTTTGGTTTTCTGATACCTAATGCTATTCGCATGGGAAGCCAGAATCCGGGAGGGGCTGTACAACTCCGCATCCAACAGTCGTATTTAGTTACTGTCGTCGCATATATTCGTATCAGTACCTCATTGTCCTTAGGTGTAGGTTTCTCTACTTCTTTGAGATGAAGGACTTCTGGTGGGCCGTATTTTTCATATACAATCGCTTTCATGAATATTCTCCTAATTGCATTTAGTCATTTAAACTTCAGCTATATCTGCTTTAGCAGAATCGGGAACACTCGCAACTGAATTGAATCCTTTAACTATAAGCCATACTGCGAAAACCATTTCTTGCAAGGCTATTGGAAAATCCAAAATCTCTGATAGATTAATGCTGAAAAACTCTAGCAAAAGTAATGCAAACACCAATGTAGCTCCAACAAAACCCCAGCCTGATAACCACCTAGGAATGAGTTTTGATTGATATAACAAATAGTTTAAGATTAGTGCAGATAGGCCAAAAGCGAGTCTTAACCCAAGTGAAAAAGCCCAATCAGCTGCTGCTAGTAATAAAGTGCCTCCTGTTTGAAAATAGGAAGCATCTGGAGTTCCTGCTTTTACAAATTCCTGACTTAATGTGAGTAGTAATAGTAGGATGACTGCATAAACAATAAAGAGTACGCCCTCGATAGTCCTAGCAGCAACGTACCCAAGAGCTAAGGCTTCATTAAGCTTTTTCAAGATTGGATACATCATAATTGCGATGCCAACAACTGCAACAGCATCAATTAACATAAAGAGTGCTGCCCTTATTACTTGATTTTCACTTGCAGAAACGCTAATAAGATAGTTCGGAGCATCTAGAATAGGGCTTAAAATAAAAACGCCTAGACTAGATGCCACAGTCGCAATTATAAACAGTACACCCACAATAATTGCAGTCTTTCTGTAGGTGTTCATTTTTTCTTTGCTAGTCATCGTATTTTCTCCTTTTTTCTATTCCAAGACCGCTTTACTCTTCTTGACTTTACTTATTGCCTGTTATTGAAATCCATCTTTAACCATCTAAATGCCTCTTTAATAGTTCTATTTATCTTTTTCTCTGGAAATTAAAGGAGTTATCACAAGACCAACTCCTATTCCTATGAGTATAGATGCAACAAATAATAGGCTTGATTGCTTAAGGAAAAGGAAAATGAATCCAATACCTATACCAATAAGTGTTGTTCCACCAATGACCCATGTGCTCTTATCGTTTTCTTTATTTATCTTATTCATTTTATACTCCTCCTAATTTACTTTTATTCAACCATTCTCAGGATAGTTTAAGACAATACATCCTGCAAGCTTGCAAGACACAGGATTTGAGATTATTAAGGTATGAGACAATAAAGATACAAGCAGCAAGCCCCCCTTGTGCAAGGTGGTTTTGCCGCTTATTGTTTCAAAAAGTTAAAGGTGCCTTCTTGAGGGTCTGTTCCTTTTTCCTTGTAATTACCTTCAAATCCACTATCAGTAAACTTTCCTGCTAAAGTAATAACATCACTACTAGGTACTGTACAGCTAAGTTCTTTATTTTCAGTAAGATCATCACAAATTAATGTTAACTCTACAGGGTCAAGCCTAGAATCAAATCTGGAGCCCATTTCTACACTTAATTGTTTGAAGGAGTCTGACCAGATAATGTCAATCCACTTCTCTAAAGTTTCTTCTTGAGGGGAACTAATTTCAATTGTGCCTTCATAAAATCCCATTGGATTGAATGAGAAAGATTGACATACTTCTTGAGGAACAAGATTAATTGTCACTTGGTCTTGATATATACCATTTTTAGGCCGAGCATCCAAACTAACAGTGACTTCCCCTAAAACCTGTACTTTTAATCGACCAGTAAGCTCAACTTTTTTTCGATCTAGTTTTGGACTTAGGTTCTCGAGTGGAGAAGCACTAAGGGTAACCCTTGAGGCATCTTCTGTGCTGGCATTTTCCCATATCAGTGTGGTTTCACTACCCTTACATACAATGGATGGATGAGTATATAGGGAATAAAATGGTGGTGAAAAAAATGAACTAGTAGCCAATATACTCAAAAGTCCTATTGCGATAACAATGCTCAATAGCAAACCGTTTATAATATAAATGTGAGATCTTTTCATGTTTCTACTCCTCAATTATAGATTTTGCAAGCGTGTAAGCAACAATACCACCTAAAATAGCAGCAAGAATGTCTCCTAGATCAAATATTCCATGCTTAGCATAATTCTTTATAGAACCTAAGAAGGGTAAGTTAATGCTAGCAAGTTGGCCAGCAAAGTGTGAATGCTGGCTTAACTCAAATAGAACATTCACCAACAACCAAAATAAGCAAGTTATGCTTATGTACTTTGAGCTAGGTTGAAGGGCTAATACTAAAAGGGAAAACCCAACAATATGGCAAAATGATGGCAAACTACCTGTTAGAGTTAATAAACTCTTGGGAATGTGTTGGTAAAAGGTTAATTCCTCTGGCAGGAAGTAAGTGCTATGTGGTGGGCGGGTAAATAGATAAACTAAAGTACCTACTAGAAGGCTTAGTAAGCCAAACACTAGGAGTTGTAATCGTTTGACAAACATGAATTTAACCAATGTATTTGGCTCTGGATGTGTTTTAAGGGCCTGAATTTACAATATTTATACTAATCTGTTTCTTGCACACCAAAAACGTCAAAAGGTCGAAAAAAGAACCATTCCAGATTGGTGGTGTCTTTGGTCTCGAACTCAGCTGTAAAATTCTCTAAACTTATAAATTCTGTTACTGTAAACAAAACAAAATTCCAACCTTTCTTAAGATTAAGGTCATAATTTGCTATGTTATCATTACCAACCTCTTCACATTCCCCTTTTATGCTAACATCGGCATCTAAATAATAACGGAATATAGAGCTATCACCTTTTTTTAGCCTAGCACCAAAAATAAGTGCAAAAATCCTAAATACCGCTTCCTGTGAAGAGGCTTGCATAAGAATGCCAGTATCAACACCTACCTCAAGATACCCTACAGTACTCCCTTTTGCATCCCCATTACTTATTTCTAAACTACTACACTCATTAAGAACAAACAACTCTGTTACTGTCTCTTGAGGGGTTAAGGTTTCAGGTAACTCAAATTCAAATTTACCATTGCTATCTATAGTACCCACCTTATGACCAATAGCTAAACTGCTTACGTTATCGTCAATCTCTAAATTAGGAGCAAATAAATCTTGTGCCCCACCCAATACCTATGACATTCTCAATCACAAAACAGAAGCGCTTTATGGAAAGTTAAACTTATCTGGAATTACGCAAGTTTTAATGATTCGTCTGGATAAAGGTTTTTATCAGTCACGCACCAAAAGATGTGTCCCTGAAGCAAAATCATTTTTATGGTTTTCTGCACAGTGATTTTACCCACCTCAAAATGCCTCTTAAAACTTTTTGAGGTAATTTTACACTTATACTTTCCTTCAGATTATACCTAAATCTGTTTGGAACAGTGTTTACATTTTAAGAGGATAAACTATTCCTGAACACATCTTCACAAAGGCATATGAGAAATATCCTGTCTGGAACTGATTCTTTAAGGGGTGCGTAATTCCAGACTTATTTGAAAACTGAGGTATTAGGAGCCCAGTTCTATAAAAAGGCAACTCCAAAACAATTCACTTTGCTATTTATGAATCATGAATAGCTCCCAAATTGGGAACATTGTTCAGGAGTTGTCGAATTAAAATAGGATCAAGGTTTCTGGGAAATAGTTTTAATATTTCAAGTACGTACCTGAACGACCTAAAGTGTGCTTTAAGATCCAAAACACTCCAATTAGGATGCTGAGACCTTAGTTTTTTTAACAGCACTTTTGAGAATAGCACCATAAACATTGCTAGGTTTGCTGCATTGTTTATCTGCTGTTCCTTTATGTTCATAAAATCTTCTAATCCCCAATATTGCTTAGCGTCTCTGAAGGTAAATTCTATTTGGAAACGTAAACTGTAGTAGTCTATTAATTTTTCGTATGATATGTTCAGATCACTGCTGAATAAGATTACATGCTTACTTTCTCCTGTTACTATACTGGTTTTAACTATTACTACTACATTCAAAGACTGTCCAAATTCCTTGTGTAACATTGTCATTTGATAGATATCTGTACGAATCTTCTTTTTTAGATCTACTGTGCTACTCTCAAGATATTCCTTAGGTATCTTCTTGTAATCTATCTTTTCTCCATATTTGCGTTTCCTTCCTCGTTTATTTTGCTTCCCTTCATAGAGAAAGTACAATGCTGAGTCAACTCTTAATTTGCTAATTAAGAACAGTCCACACATTCTTGCCATTTGTAAGCTGTTGTTATCGCCAAAGGCCCCATCTAGTAATAAATACTGAATACCCATTCTTAGTAAGAATATGTTCAGAACTAGCATTATCATCGTTTTTATAAATACTAGATGTACTGGTAGTTTCACATTGACTTTGTCTTTATTTTTGCTACCTTTTGGACGTCCTGCCTTCTTTTTATTTTTCTGCTTTTGTTGTTTATGATTATTGCTTTTGCTCTTTTTTGCCTTACCCTTACTGTTATCTTGTGATTTATCTTGTGTTTCTCTTTTAGCTTCTTCCTGCCCCGTATTGTTCTTGTCTTGAGACTCCTTTTGCTCTGGTTCATTGCCTTCTTCTTGATCAGTACGTACAATTTGCTTATTAAGTATTGGGTAAGCAGTGCGGTCTTTAACACTAACCAGTGATAAACTAAAGAAGCAAATACTCCTCACTACACGATTAAAAAGAGAACTGAAGAATCTATCAATTCCAAAAGTCTCTTTACCTGATTTAGTAATTACTACTTCATCACCTGCTAGTAAGTAGGTATCATCAGGGTCATAAACATGGTTACGAAATAAGTACCAGTTGAGGTATAGCCAGCAAATATTGGTGCTAAAGAAACGTTGTACCGTACGATAACTACCACTAAGACCAAAAGTCCATCGAGAGATACCAAGCATCGTGACACGACCAGTCATAGATAGCATTGCTAAAACAATTGTTGTTAGCTGATTTAGGGTTGTTTTATCAAGAGCTGGGCTAAGGCATTGTAAAATATATTGTATTTCTTGCATGGGTACTATACTTTATGTATGGTGCCCTCGTTTCAACTATTTAGCAATTGTGTCGTACTGAATCAGTTTTTTGAAATGTGTTAGCGTGAGTTGGTAATATGACTCACTTTGGCGTGGGTATTACCACCATTATAGCTTTTTATTTCACCAGAACCCTTTCTTGGATTAGAATCTTTTTGGTCAGACCCAGAATCAGATCCAGAATCAAATAGGCCACAGCTAGATAAAGTTAATATCAGTCCAACAACCAAAACACCATTTAAAATTTTCATAAGTCTCCTCCCTCTAGAAGTAGTTGATTAAAAGTATTTACTACTCAGAGTTATTTTATTCTAGGCGATCACTCTTCCTAACTCATCAGTAATACTCTGACATGCTGTGTAGGATTTTTTCTGACATACTGTTATTAGACAAGCACCTACCAAGGCAAATGTGATGTTAATGTAGGCATCCTGCATCGTGATTTCCCTAATCACTTTTTTGTGAAAGAGCTTTAGGAGTTTTCTTTCTGGAATTCAATTTTATATAAAGAAAACCGTCAGTAGCACAAAATCTGTTAGAATTAAGAAAGTGTAAAATAAGCTTGAAACATAACATTCAAATTGTTAGTGTGTCGTATATTCTAGCAAAACTCAGAACATTAGATACTAATGAACGCAATTGAAACCTCTAACCTCAGCAAGATTTTCCGTCAAGGTAGACTTAGCGTTACAGCAGTTGATAAACTCACTTTTAATGTGCCTTCAGGTATTGTATTTGGCTATGTAGGGCCCAATGGTTCAGGTAAAACTACAACCATCCGAATGCTCTGTGGTATAATCGCACCTACAAGTGGCACGGCAATGGTTGCTGGCATTGGACTTGATCAACCCGATAAAGTTAAGGCACATATTGGCTATGCAGGTCAAGGAGTAAGTATTTATACTGACCTGAGTGTTGAGGAAAACCTACTTTTTATTGCTGAACTTTACTTCGAAGCTAAGCGTGCAAAAGCAGCTGTTGAACAGGTCTTAGATCGTCTTAGTTTAATGGCATTGCGAAAGGTCCCAGCAAAACAACTCTCAGGCGGTTGGCGTCAGCGACTTCTAATAGCCACTGCTATTGTACATGAACCAACCATCATCTTTCTAGATGAACCAACAGCCAATCTTGATCCTGTTGGCAGAATGGAATTATGGGACTTGATTTACTCACTTAATGCCGAAGGTATTACCGTTTTTGTAAGTACACACTATATGGCAGAGGCTGAATATTGTCATTATGTGGGTATGCTTTCTGCAGGTAAGTTGCTAGCATATGGCACCCCTAAAACCCTTATAGAAAGTACAGCAGGCTATTTTTACTTATTTGAGCCCAAAGATCCTTTGGCTGGATTTCATGCTGCTAAGCAATTACCAAACGTCCAAGATGTGTGGCTACGCGGTAACAGCGTGAAGCTTGCTACAAAACAACCATTAAATGTTGGAAAAATTCTTGACGCTTCTTTAAAGGCTGTTTCACCTGATTTAGAAGATGCTTTTATTATGTTCACCCAGAAGGAAAATCAAGAGTGAATAATAAGCAAAAGGAAGCAGTTGAAGTAACAAAAAATAATACTGTTTTTTGGCAACAGATGCGTGCAGTAACACGTAAAGAGTTTTGGCATTTAAAGCACGATCCTATCTTATTGAGTCTTTCTCTAATTTTCCCTTTAGTAATTCTTTTCTTAGTTGGTTTTGTACTAGATAAACCTGCGCAGAGTTTACCTCTAGTGGTTTATGATGCATCAAATGATCGAATTAGTGAAGCTTTTATTAATGAGCTAAAGGAAACATCAATATTTAGGATTCTTCCAGTAATGACTTTTGAGGAAGCTCTAAACTTAGTGCAGACTGGACAAGTGCATGCAGCCTTGAGCATTCCTGCAGGAGCCTTAGAACAAGCAAGGGGAAATAAAACTATAGAAATTGCTTTGCATTTAGATGGATCTGACCCAAGTCTTGGCAGTAGAATCCGTAGGGGCGTTTTGATAGCCGCAGAAAAGATTGGAATTAGATTACTAGCAGGTCGTTCTTTCGTGGGTTCTCATTTTGATGTGCCTGTACCTGTGAAAGTTAACCTTAATGTACTTTATAATCCTAATAGTCGAGAGGTCGTTTATTTTATCCCCGGATTTATTGGGCTTATTATTACAACGCTTGCTTGTATGCTTACAACCTTAGCAATTGTCCGCGAGCGAGAATCCGGCACACTAGAAATGCTTATCGCCACACCTGTTAAACCTCTTGCTGTAGTGTTAGGCAAAGTTATTCCTTACTTTCTGTTAGGGCTTATAGTTGCTGCTGCTATCATTATCGTTGCTATACCGGTTTTTAACTTACCATTTGATGGTGAGATTTGGTTATTAGTATTGTCTACCTTACTTTTTGTACTTGTTTCATTAGGTATTGGCATTGTTATTTCTGCGTTTACTTACACCCAACTTCAAGCAATGTTTGGCACAATTGCCTATCTTTTTCCAAGCATATTTCTTTCTGGGTTAATTTTTTCTATTGACGGTATGAACTTGTTTTTTCAAACGCTATCTTATGCAGTGCCTTTGCGATACTTTATAAAGGTTGCACGTGGTGTTATGCTTCGTGGTGAGGGTTTTGTCAGCTTACAAATCGATTTAATAGCACTTGGTATCCTTGTAATTGTGATGTTCTTGATTGCTACATTGCGTTTTCGTAAGACACTTTAATGCTATAAAATCTTTTTAGGAATTGCTCGAGCTTCTCGAGACCTCCTCAAGCAGGAAAGGTCAGACACTTAGGTCTGCCCCTACATTTTGCCCTAAGATGTCAAGATTGATTTAACATGTATTCACTGCATAAAACAATGCTAACAACACGATATATTTCCTGAACTTGCTAATCAATGATAGAGGCTAAAATAATCGTGAGGCAACTGTATGTATTTTTCCCTGAATTGTGTTTACAATGTTATAATGTTACAACTCACTTTGAGGGTCATAGCATAAATGAGCAAGTCATTTCCTGATAGCTCCTTAAGTGAGGCGATAGAGTATGAAAGGATGGAAATATAATGAAAAAACTCTATTTGGGGTTGTTTATATATCTAGCAATGATATTAAACATCACGTTTGCATCGGTGCCGTCTCAAGGATCGTCTCTAGATGCTTGGCAGAGCTTTATTGAAGAGGCTGTGCACACGCCTAGAGGAGCTTATTCTGCCGAAGAAGCTGAACAAGTTTCTTCAGCCTTGGGAAATATGGACACCTCAGCCTTCGGACCTGTCGGAGCAGAACTTCTTGAATGGCTACAAAATAAAGAAGTCGAAGCAATAGAACAAAACGATTTTGGCCTCGAGTCTAACTTATAGACTTTTTATTGCATGTTTAGATTCTTCAATAAATTTGCTTGCCTGTGATGACTTGCGAGAATTTTTGCAAACATTTCAATCTCAAGATGGAAACACAGAAGGAGAAAACACAGGAGGAACAGACACCGAAATTGAAGGTGAAAATGCTGGGGGAGAGACATTTGCTGAAATGTGTGAACTTGGCAAACTAGATGGTAAATGGTCTGGGCGCGACTGGGGTGAGATTAACTTCACTTGTAGGGGATTAGGTGAGTTAAATTAAAGGGAAATTATACGTGGTCTGAATTTAATGGGACCTATACAGGAACATATGGGTCAAATCTAGGGGATATTAATATTAATATCAGACATTCTCTTCTTCCTTCAGGTCTTGCGTTAGGTAATGGCACTTGGGGAGAAACAGAAAGAGGTGTGAGGCGAGAAGGAGATCTAACTGATGTTAAATTTGAAATTACAACTAATAATGGGGAAACTATAGCAACTCTAGAGGGCATGTGGAGTGTAACAGATCCGGGAAACCATAGAGATGGATCTGGTTCTTTTTTGTGGCAAATAGATATGGGAGGACGTTCTATATAGCGTTTTTCTATTTGATCTGGTACAAGTATCGGCAAAACCCCTGATTTGAACAATTTTAGAAAAAATTTGAGTAATTCTCTCCTATACTGAAACCACCCTTATAATTGTTCTATAAGGGGTTTGTTGGTGTTTTCATTGAATTTCCTAAAACGCAAATATTCTCATTTTTATGCCTATAAGAATGTCCTTGGATTTATCGTGGGGAGCAGCTTTCCGTAAAACCTACCCTTGGTTTATGTTGTGCTGGTAATAACTAAAAACATCGTTTAGCATTGACGCTACATTAGAATTTTTTCTAATAAAAATCCCCCTTCTGAAAATATTCCTCTTTTTTAATCGTCTTAATCAATAAATCTACAGAATTACTTCTTATTGTCCCGATAAGCTAATCTGAGTTATCCTTTTTCCTTATGGCAAGCTATTCCTTGGATTTGCGACAACGCATTGTTCAATCTTACCTAGATGGCGAAGGTTCTATACGTGAAATAGCACAACGTTTTTTGGTTAGCCCAACCACTGTTCATCAGTACCTTAAGCTTTACCAACAACAGGGTAATTTGCTCCCTAAAGAGTATGTTGCTGGTCGTAAACCTGCTGTAGCCGCTAAGCAATTGTTACTAGTAAAAACTTTGCTACAAAACAAAGCAGACATGACTTTAATTGAATTCTGTACAGCCTTTGAAAAAAAGACTAAAACCAAAGTTAGCACTGCTAGTATGTGGAGGGCAATCAAAAAGATTGGTCTGACCTATAAAAAAAGACTTTACGTGCCAAAGAGCAAGATCGAGAAGACATTGTAGTCAAACGCAAAGCATTTTTACGTTTGCAGAAAGCAATTAAAGCAAATAGGCTTGTATTTATTGATGAAACAGGTCTGTATCTAAACATGACTAGAATTTATGCTCGCTCAAAGAGAGGGGAAAGGGCATATAGTTCTGTACCAAGCAAGAAGCATAAGTTTGCAAATTTGATAGGAGCAATTACTCTAGAGGGGGTAATTGCTAATTTCTGTGTGGATGGAGGTATAACAGGAAAAGTGTTTACAGTATTTCTAGAAGAAGTATTATGTCCAGTATTGAAAGTAGGGCAAATAGTTTTGATGGATAATTCACCAGCACATATTGTAAAAAAGGTACGTGAGTTAATAGAAGGCAGAGGCGCTAAACTGATCTACTTGCCACCATATAGCCCTGAGTTCAATCCTATAGAGCATTGTTGGTCAAAGGTAAAGTCCCATCTACGTACATTAGAGGCTTGGGACAAAAAGAAGTTTAATTCTTCAGTTAAGAAAGCTCTGGAAACAGTTAATGCCAATGATGCTCAAGCTTGGTTCAGGCACTGTGGTTATTCAAATCACCCACCTATGGAAGGATGTTACAATAAATATTTATTCAAATATTCACAACTTTAATTTCTTATAAATGCAAAAGTATGTTTTCATTTTAGATAAATCACCAGTAAGAAACATTTTTACTGTTTGTAAGACTTTAATATGATTTTATGAGAGATCGAAAATCCCGTTTCATAAGAGCATTTACTGTATTTGTATCAGGTCAAAAAGAAAAATGCTATAAATGTTAACGAAGCAGCTCCTAGAATAGAAAGACCTAGGCAAGAGTGATAATGAGAAAAAAGTTAATCCTTAAACTGAAGTACTATAAGATGGAAAACTATCTAGCATAAGAGAAGCAGCTTCTTCACGTCTTAGTCTATAAATTTTAGCAGCCTTGTGTATATGTATATTGTTCACTAGCAAATAAAATTACAGACTTGCCTATTTTACTGCCCATAAAGTGTGCCTTGTTTTGCGCCAGAACGCATAAGCTCGTAAAGCGCTTGGGCAAAGGATACCTCTTGGCTTAATTCTGGATAATTTTCAGCATCTGCACGAAAACGCTTTAAAGCATCTAGCATAAGAGAAACAGCTTCTTCACGTCTTGTTCTATACATCTCAGCAGCCTTGCGCATATTGCTTACTAGTAAACCTAAAGCTACAGTTTTACCCACACTAGGTTGTTCATAGTAGTGACCATTTTTTAGTGGTTGCCCATCATAGCTTAAGTCAATATTTTGGCTCTTTAGCTTCCTATCCAGCGTCTCGTAACTAAGTAAACCTTGTACACTCAGATTTTCAAAGTCACGACTTTGCTTACTAAGGCGCACCAATAGTGCCCCACGACGACGACTAAAGAAAACAGTACTTACATTAAGTTCAGCTTTATCACCAGTAGTAGGAAACCCATAGCCTTCAGCAACACGAAAATCCTTACTAGGTAATAAGCGTAAGGACAAATCGTAAGCAACAGGACTAACTAGAAATGGCCAGTCTTCTTTTATAATTTTATTGATTTCTTCAGAACCAAAAAGACTAAAGGCATTACCACCACGTACTTTACTCATTGTTTCAAAAATATCAGGACCTAGACCTATACCTACACCAAAAACGGTTATGCTTGTGCCGTCATTGGCACCAGTTTGCACTAAACGTTCAAACTCTGTTGCAGTGGTAGCACCTACATTGGGCTGTACATCGGTAAAAAGCAGCAAACGTTTTTCAGTAGTCCTATCACTAGCTTCACTCATTAATTCATAAGCTAAGCGCAAACCATCTTCCATAGCTGTGGAGCCACCAGCTTCTAACCCATCAATAACACCCCTAGCATCTTCATGTTTATGACCAGAAGTAAAACCCAGATTGGTGTGAGCACGGCTGCCATAAGTCACAATAGCAACCTCGTCTTGCACATTTAATTCGGGAATAAGCTTATTTATGAGTGACTTTGCTACTTTTAGAGGAGTTTGATACTCTTCATATACCGTTTGATACTCCCAACCCATTGAACCAGAAACATCTATAACTAAAACAAGGCTTAGGCTAGGTCGCTCAAAACGTTCTATATCTAAACTAGACGACAAACCCACCTGCACCCATGCAGAAGGTTCTTCATTGAGTGTTGGGGCAATGCCCAAGGCACCACGTAAACATAAAAGCTCCTTGCAAGCTTTCCCTTCTAAAGGTAAGTCGTATTCAGAAAACATGCCTTCAACTGTGAAAGCTTCTTTAGGGGGTACAGTACCATTTTTTACTAGTTCTCGAGCCAACCCCATATCTTGCACCCCACCCGGTGTAGCACCTAGTTCCCCACCGGGTGAAGGTACATTAGGTATGCCACCTACTTTTCCTGAAGTACTGCATGCAGTCAAGAATCCTGCTAAAAGTAAAATTACTAAAAGTGAGTATAAATTTTTCATGTTACCTCCATTTGTTTCATATAGTGCTCCAGAAAAGCTTTTTCCTAGAGAAAGCCCATATGTGAGCATGTCATTCTGAGGAGCATAGCGACGAAGAATCTCTAAGGGCATTAACGCATGAGAGATCCTTCACTACGTTCAGGATGACATTCCTTGCGTTTATAAAGCGAGAACTTATCTTGACATCTATATTTACAAATTACTAAATCAGGCTATAGCCTCAGTTTCCCGCACCTCATCTTTTGTTATTTGCCCATCCTCGAGCGTTACAATTCGCTGTATATGTTCTAACAGTCGGGGGTCGTGGGTGCTGAAAAGGAAAGTCACCCCGTGTATCTGATTGAGGTGTTTCATAAGCTCAATTAGCAAAAGGCCCGTTTTGGAATCTAGGTTGGCAGTGGGCTCATCTGCCAAAATTAGTTTTGGCTCGGATGCAATTGCTCTAGCCACTGCTACTCGCTGCTGTTGTCCACCAGAAAGTTGTTTGGGCCGCCTATTAGCAAGCTCAGCTATACCTAGTTCACTAAGGGCTTCCATCCCTCGCTGCTCACGTTCCTTGCGCTTTACACCTTGAAGTTGTAGCACGAAGGCTGCGTTTTCAAGAGCAGTGAGCACATGGATCAGGTTATAGGCTTGAAAAACGAAACCAATGTACTTGAGCCGCAGGCCAGCTAGTTGGATTGATCTAAGCCTATCAACACGCTTATCTTCTAGCCAGATTTTGCCTAAGGTTGGCTTGTCCAATCCGCCTAGTAAATGTAAAAGAGTACTCTTACCACTACCCGAAGGCCCTACTATAGCAGTAAATTCACCTTGATGGACTTCAAAATCCACACCGCGTAAGGCTGCTGTTTCAACATTACCTAGCTTGTAGATTTTGGTTAGATTTTCGGTTCTTAAGATGGGTTCCATATGCATCCTCCTAAGCAACAAATTTCATAGCTTCAATTGGTTGTAATCGTCCCGCTTGCCAAGCTGGCCACAGAGCTGCCAAAAGCGCTGTTCCCACAGTAAAAGCTAGCGTAATCAGGACTTGCTCCAATGAAATACTGGCATACATTTGTAAGGGCAAACCAAACTCGGCATAAGATTCTGCCCCGGGAAGGGAAAAGCCTTGACTAAGACGCCACACAATAGCCAAACCCGCAGCAAAACCAAACACCCCTCCAGTGGTAACAAGCACAAGACTCTCCAAAAGCACCATACCAATTACTTGCAAATAAGTGGCCCCTACTGAGATAATTACACCAAATTCACGGATGCGCTCGAGCACACTCAAATAAATAGTATTCACCACCAAGAAACCAGCTAGCACAAAAAACAGTGCGTCAAAAATAATGATGATAGGGTCCATGATGTTAATGTAACTAGACATTGCAGGATTAGCCTCACGCCAATTCTCTATTGCTAAATTATCGCCCAGCACTGAAACAATTTCTTTCTTGAGCGGTTCTATATTTACCTCATCTATTAGTCGCCGCAGCTCTGGCAAATAAATCTCAAAGTTAGTTACTGCATCTGGAGCTGCTAATTCTTGTGCAGCAGAAAGGGATAGGTAAGCGAAGTGAGCTTCCAAAGACTGTTCTGGCAAATCAAGTATACCCACTACTTGAAAAGCCATTGCTCCTACACCCTCAGTTCCCGGTGCAAAGGTATAGGCGACTTCTCCTAACTTAACCTTAAGAGCTTGGGCAAGAGCTTGACCTAAAGCAATTTCTTCTAGGGCTTCTGGGTTTGGTAAGCGGCCTTCAATTATGTGGTCTTGAGTAAACCGTTCTCTTTCACTAGCAGGAGAGTTTATGCCCAAGAGCTGAATACCTCTCGAGCGATCCTCGCCAAACAACAGTGCAGGTACTTCAAGCACCGCCTTTATTTCTACACCCTGTACAGTCTGATCCAAAGCAGTTTGTTCCGAAATAATTTGCTCCAACAGCATTTGTTTATTAGTCGCATCATCAATTAAAAGATCTTCAAACTCACGTTGGTCACGCCAATTATCTACTCGTATTGATATATGACCACTTAATTCAGTAAGCCTTTGAAACATACCGTTTTTCATAGCCTCTAAAAGGCCAAAATAGAACAGAGTAAAGGTCACTACAAAAGTCACTACTATAGCAGTTATCAAGCTGCGGCCTTTTTGCCGCCAGATGTTACGCCAAGCTAAGCTCAGCATTGTTCACCTCCAGATATTAAAAGGTTAGTTGTCTTTTTGACATAAGGTTGGATCTCGGTGTGAAATCCCCCTAAGTCCCCCTTTGAAAAAGGGGGACTTGACTTGCTATTACCCCAATTTTTCAAAGTGGGGTAGGGGGAATTTAACCAAGACAAAGACAAGTTATGCTCTCCAGATAAGGAAAATTTATAATCAGTAATTCTCAGCTCTCTTGAATGTATTTTTGATTGAAATCACTAAAGAAAAGCTGCTAAACGTGCAAGTTAACGTGCCTGATTATTCCCACGTTATTTATAAAACACCATATGATGAATGAAAACGCCTGTCATGGAGCACGTGGTGTAGGGGTTCAAGATTTTGAACCCCTACGATTGATGCCCATAAAACCTCAGCAGGGCTCTTAGAGATTTTGGATTGAGAGCAGATTCGAATTTCTTCCATATTAATTTCCTTTGAAGTAATGGTTAATCTATTTTCATAGCCTCGCTAGGCTTAAGCCTAAGAACTCGCCGAGCAGGAACTAAAATTGCAAAGAGGGCTGCAAAAGCTACTGTAGCTGTGGCATAAAGCGCGTATATTGGATCTAAAGCAGCGTAGATTTCCGAGGTCATCCCGATTGCTGGAAAAGCTGCAAGCACTTCCTGAAAAAGTTCTCCCAATACATTGTGAGTAGCAAAATACCAGATAAGTCCGTAACCGACAACAAGCCCCGCTAACCAGCCCAAAATAGCTGTAAAAACTGATTCTAGGGTGACCATCAGGGCGAGTGCTCGAGGTGAAAGTCCTAAAGCAGAAATTATGCCAAATTCTCGAGTGCGTTCAATTACACTGACCAGAACAGCGCTAGCCACTGCAAAAGCACCCACCAAACTGAATAGTAAACCAAAAAATACCATAAATTGGTCTTCTTGTTCAATGTCTACTTTAAGTGCACCCAAAAGCTCCCAGACACCATCAGCACGTAAGCCTTCTGGTAAAACTCCCTGTGCATCTTTGGCTAAAGCAGCTTCTCTACCCCAAGGTGATGCTAAAGCAATGGTGGTAGCAGTTTGCACTCCTGTGAGTGCTCGAGCTTCCTCCAAACTAATAAGTACTGCCCCCTCATCTATGCTAGGAATAAAGGCCTTCATAAGACCTACTACCTTAAGCCCTGCTGCTTGTGGTCCAGCTTGTGAAGCAGTGTCCAACACTATGCGCTCACCAATGCGAGCATCAATACGTTCAGCTAACTTGTAACCTAAAACCACCTCGCCAGAGCCCTGCAACCAACGCCCTTCGCCAACGCCTTCAGCCAACTTGCTAACTAGGGTCTCCCCTTCTGGGTCAACGCCTTTAACCAAAGCACCCTCGGCAGTGTAGGCTGAACTAATCAAGGCCTGAAACTCTAGTCTGGGGGATACTGCTGTTACTCGAGGAAGTTGTGACAACTCTTCTAAGAATTCGAAGCTAGGTATAGCATTCTCAGGATCAGGGTCGATGAACCATTCTCGAGTAGAAACCTGTACTGGTGCCACAAGGTAGTTAGCGTGTGCTCTAACCGCTGAATCATTTGCTCCATCATTAAAGCTCCACACAAAAGCTACTGTAAAAGTAGTATAGGCTACTACCAGAATTAGTAATGTTGTACGGGTTTTATGTCGCCACAGGCTGCGCCAAGCCAGCTTGAATAAAGTAACTGGTCTGGTAGGTTGTTGCTGAACTAGCTCCTGCAGTTTTGTATTCACTATATCATTCCTCCTCGAAACCTGTTTGGTCCACTTTTACTCTTACAGTCTATCTTAACTGGTTAGGATAAGTGTTACATCGGCAAGTTTCCTACAAGGGTTGTAGGAGTTTTACTGACACAAAACTATAGCGTTTTTAGATAGAATCTACTACTTCGTCAAATCAGTTTTGACGGATAAAACCCTTACTCTAATTAAGTCCCCCCTAGTCCCTTAATAAGGGTATTTAGGGGGATTTCCTTCAAATAAACTTCCCCTTAGGTGTCCATACAAGTTTTCCCCGCGAAACCTTGGAGGTTTGGGTTAGTTCTTCGCCACATTCCCTTCGCTATACTTCCTTCACTGCGTCCTTCACTAGGTTCTAGGAGAACTTCGAGGACAGGCTAGGACAGGAAAGGGTAAATACAAGATTTTTCTGAACCACTATCATTATTATAGCGCAACAGTATTCAAAAATACCCTTCACTGGTTCCCAAATTCTACTTGAACCCATATCCTAGACGCTCTGCGTCATGTAAAACAACGCAGAGCGTCTTGTGTATGCATTCCGAAGCAGAGCTTCAGAATGAGAATTACGTAGGAGAAGGGTAAACACATAGATCTACCCCTACAGGGTTGGTTTTTGTTTCGCTTATGTAGGGACAAGACTATGTGTTTACCCTGTAGTATAATATCTCCTATGGAGTTAACTGGAGAGCAACACAAAGAACTAGTTTTAGCACTTATCAAAGCCTTTCCTAGCAAGCAGGAATTAGCACAGATGCTTAAGTTGGGTGTTGAGAAAGACTTACCAACCATTTCTGCAACAGAAAACTTGCAGGATGATGCTTTTGAACTAGTAAAAACAGCTCTGGCTCAAGGCTGGGTAGAAAATCTCATTGAAGCTGCCCTAAAAGATAGCCCTAGCAGTCCAGAATTACTAGCATTTAAAGATAAAATTCAGCAAAAGCAAATAGCCCTCGAGGATGAGACGTTTGATATCTTTATAAGTTATGCTCATGAGGATAAAGCACGTATTGAGCTACTTGTTCATGTTCTTGAAGATAAGGGTTGGTCTGTATTTTGGGATCAATATATAAGAACTGGTCAGGATTGGCGCAATAAAATTAGCGAAGCTCTCAAATATGCTGGCTGCATGATTGTAGCTTGGTCACATCACTCAATAAAGTCAAATTGGGTTATTGATGAAGCAACTATAGGTCAAAAGCGTGGTATTTTGATCCCAATCCTGTTTGACTTAATTGAACCTCCTCTTGGATTTGGCAGTATCCAAGCTGCCAGTTTGTCAAGTTTGCAATCAAAGCATTTTGAACCGTTAGTTCATGACATAGAAACTCTACTATTAGAAAGAGAGGTAGAGATTCCCCCCTGCCCCTATAAAGGCTTAGCTGCTTTTCGTGAAAAAGACAAGGATTACTTCTTTGGTCGTGGAAGGTTTACAGAAAAGCTTTTTAAAGCAATTAATGACAAACCCTTGGTAGCTTTGGTGGGTAATAGTGGTAGTGGTAAGTCTTCGGTAGTTTTTGCTGGTTTGGTACCACAGTTAAGTAAAGAAGAATGGCTTATAATTAGTTTTAGACCACACGGAGAACCTTTTAAAAAATTAGCTGGTGCACTTATTGATTATTCAGAAGGTAAACTTAGTGAAAGGGAAAAGATAAAAGAAGTTAAACATTATACCAAGGACTTTCAAGATGATGGCAATAAGCTTCGATTAGTTGATGTAATAGAAAATATTCTAGGTAAACATGATAAATCTTTACTGCTAATTATTGACCAATTTGAAGAGCTCTTTACCCTAACAAACAGCAAAGATTTACAGCACAAATTTTTAGGACATATTGTCGAGGTAATACAGAAAGCCTTACCACGCTTCAAGTTGCTTTTGACTATGCGTTCGGATTTTATAAATCATTCTTTAAGTCATGCTGAGTTTGGGCAAGAGCTTAGTGAAGCCACGCTAATGCTTACAGCTATGAGCCGTGAGGAATTGTGTGAAGTTATAGAAAAGCCCGCTGAAAAGCAGGGTGTTAAATTAGAGGTAGGCTTGACCAATGCTATTTTAGATGATGTACTTACTGGTACAGGCGAAAGGGACGTTACTGGTCGTTTGCCATTATTAGAATTTGCACTTACTTCGCTTTGGGACAGGCAAAAGAAGCGTAAACTAACCCATGAAGGTTATCAAGCTATTGGTGAGGTTGCGGGTGCTTTGGCCCGTTATGCTGAAGATGTTTTTAATAACTATACTCCAGAAGAGCGTGATAGGTTAAAACATGTTTTTACTCAACTAGTAAGGCCGGGGGAAGGTACAGAGGATACAAGACGAGTTGGCACTAAGAAACAGATAAAGGAGCAAAATTGGGACTTGGTTACTAGGCTAGCTAGTGAAAGGCTAGTAACAACAAACCTAGCTGAGGATACTCAAGAAGAAACAGTTGAAGTTATTCATGAGACTTTGATTCGGAGTTGGCCGCAGCTTAGGGAGTGGGTAGATACTGATAGGGATTTTAGGATATGGCAGAATCGCTTGCGTCCTACGGTGGAAGAGTGGCAAAAAAGTAGCTTATAACAATTCCAATAAAGTACCTCTGAAAAAACCATCTATTTCCATCACATACATAATTCATGAGATTTGAAGGTAAAAAACAGAAATCAACTTAGGGAGATTAGCTTCTTAGGAAAAGGTAAAAACTCATATACTTTTAGTTGATATGGGTAGGCCTTATAAAACACTAAAGTTGCAACATACTGTTAAAGAACTGAAAACTCACTATCAAAAATGTCGTGATGCTGTTGAGAGTAGACGCACACAGGTTATCTGGCTACTTGCGGAAGGGAAAAAACATCACGAAGTAAAGATACTAACGGCATACTCAGATTGGAGTGTGCGGGACATTATTGCCAGATATAACAAAAAAGGATTACAAGGGCTTAAAAGTCAGTATGGGGGTAGTTGCGGGGCTCCAACAATGTTAAGCAAACAAGAACAGTTATTGCTTGATAAAGCTTTGGAAAGTGATCCCATTGATGGAGGGAGATGGAATGGGCGGAAAGTGGTGGCATGGATAAAAGAAAATCTAGACAAAGAAATCAGCTTAAGTAGTTGCTATAATTACTTACACAAATTAAATTTTGGCCTAAAGCATCCTCGCCCTAGGCATAAACTGGCAAACCTTGCAGAGCAAGAAGAGTTCAAAAAAATCGTTTACCTGAACGATTAATTCAGGTGAGGCAAAATTACCCAAAGGTTGAACTGTGGGCATTTGATGAACACCGCCTAGGATTAAAACCAATCATAAAACGTAAATGGACAAAAAAAGGGATAACTCCTATAGCAACAGTGCATCATCGTTATGAGTGGTTATATCTATATGCATTTGTATTTCCTCAGACAGGGAAAACACATTGGTACATAATGCCAAGAGTAGGAGTAGATATATATGACATAGTGATAAAAGAGTTTGCGGCAGATGTAAGAGCATCAAAGAATAAAGGAATAATAGTGGTACTAGATCAAGCGGGATGGCACAGCAAAAAGGAATTACCAGCAGGGATAGAATTAGAATTTCTACCAAGCTACTCACCAGAGTTGCAACCAGCAGAAAGGTTGTGGGAACTTACGGATGATCCTTTAGTAAATAAATATTTTGAAACAATTGATGATTTAGAAGCGGCTCTAAAAAAGAGTTGTGAAGATTTAATGCAAAAACCCGATTTAATTAGCCAGCAAACGCTATTTCACTGGTGGCCAATTTTTTAGAGTAAAAGAGGTTCTTTATTGGAATTGTTATTAGACAATAGTTTGCTTTTGAGGGGTAGGCAGCTTCTACAAGCAGAAGAGTACCTACAAAGCCACCAAGAGCAACTTGAGGAGACTGAGCAAGATTTTATTCGAGCTGGTACTGCCCACGCAAAAGAAGAAATTTACAAAGAAAGGCGGCAACAACGGAGAATTATATTTGGTGTAAGTGCTTTTGCTGTTATTGCTCTTATTTTGGCATGTTTGGCCACGTTCTCTTGGTTTGAGACAAAAGAGCAAGCTAAAATAGCACTAGCTCGTCAGTTGGCAACACAAGCACTGCTAGTGGCACAGAATCCTAGTCTTGCTGATGGTGCTGACACTGCTGCACTATTAGCCATGCAAGCTAACAACATGCTGCAACAGTATGAGGGAAACTCTAGCAGTGTTTTGCGCACCCTACAGAGCCTTGACTATATTAGATCCACTTGGCAAGGACATAGTGATGAGGTTTGGAGTGTAGCCTTCTCTCCTGACGGTTCTCAGGTTGTTTCTAGTAGTAGGGACAACACCCTGCGTTTGTGGGATGTTAAAACTGGCAAGGCTATAGGAGAGGCTTGGCAAGGACATGGTGATGAAATCTTGAGCGTAGCCTTCTCTCCTGACGGTGCTCAGGTCGTTTCTGGCAGTAGGGACAACACCCTGTGTTTGTGGGATGCTAAAACTGGCGAGGCTATAGGAGATGTTTGGCAGGGCCATAGTAAGGATGTTAGGAGCGTAGCTTTCTCTCCTGATGGTGCTCAGGTCGTTTCTGGTAGTTTGGACAGCACCGTGCGTTTGTGGGATGCTAAAACTGGCGAGACTATCGGTGAACCTTGGCAAGGACATAGTGCTGCCGTTATGAGCGCAGTCTTCTCTCCTGACGGCTCTCAGGTTGTTTCTGGTAGTAAGGACAACACCGTGCGCCTGTGGGATGCTAGCACTGGCAAGGCTATAGGAGATGCTTGGCAAGGAAGTAGTAGTGATAGTGATGATGTTTTGAGTGTGGCTTTCTCTCCTGACGGTTCTCAGGTTGTTTCTGGCAGTACTGACAACACTGTGCGTTTGTGGAATGTTAAAACTGGTGAGGCCATAGGTGAACCTTGGCAAGGCCATAGTGCTGCTGTTAGAAGCATAGCCTTTTCTCCTGATAGTTCTCAGGTAATTTCCGGTAGTAGGGACAGCACTGTGCGTTTGTGGGATGCTAAAACTGGCAAGACCATCGGTGAACCTTGGCAAGGACATAGTGCTGCTGTTAGGAGCGTAGCTTTCTCTCCTGACGGTTCTCAGGTTGTTTCCGGTAGCAGGGACAACACTGTGCGTTTGTGGGATGCTAAAACTGGCGAGACCATCGGTGAACCTTGGCAAGGCCATGATGCTGCTGTTTTGAGTGTAGCCTTTTCTCTTGACGGTTCTCAGGTTATTTCTGGTAGTACTGACTACACTGTGCGTTTGTGGGATGCTAGAACTGGCAAGGCTATAGGAGACGCTTGGCAAGGACATGGTAATGGAGTCTTGAGCGTAGCCTTCTCTCCTGACGGTTCTCAGGTCGTTTTTGGTAGCGGGGACAACACCCTGCGTTTGTGGGATGTTAACACTGGCGAGGCTATAGGAGACGCTTGGCAAGGACATGGTAATAAAGTCTTGAGCGTAGCTTTCTCTCCTGATGGTTCTCAGGTCGTTTCTGGTAGCAGGGACAACACCCTGCGTTTGTGGAATGCTAACACTGGTGAGGCTATAGGAGACGCTTGGCAAGGACATGGTAATGGAGTCTTGAGCGTAGCCTTCTCTCCTGACGGTTCTCAGGTGATTTCCGGTAGTAGGGACAACACCCTGCGTTTGTGGGATGCTAGCACTGGCAAGGCTATAGGAGATGCTTGGCAAGGGAATAGTAGTGATAGTGATGCTGTCTTGAGTGTTGCCTTCTCTCCTGACGGTTCTCAGGTTGTTTCTGGTAGTACTGACTACACTGTGCGTTTGTGGGATGCTAACACTGGCAAGGCTATAGGTGAACCTTGGCAAGGACATAGTGCTGCTGTTAGAAGCATAGCCTTTTCTCCTGATGGTTCTCAGGTCGTTTCTGGTAGTAACGACAGCACTGTGCGCTTGTGGGATGCTAAAACTGGCGAGGCTATAGGAGACGCTTGGCGAGGCCATAGTGCTGCTGTTTTGAGTGTAGCCTTCTCTCCTGACAGTTCTCAAGTGGTCTCTAGCGGTAAATATAACCTAGGCAATCGTTGGGGCAACACTATACTTATTTGGGATTTAGATGAAGAGTCTTGGGTAGAAAGGCTTTGCCGTATTGCTGGGCGTAACTTTACTCAAAAAGAATGGCAAAGTTATTTAGGCAACAGGCCCTACAAAAAAACCTGCCCACAGTACCCAAAAGGTCCCTAACCCAACTACCCAACCATGTCATTCTGAGCCTTTTACTCTTGCAAGGGCAAACAAGGGCCAACTCCACTTCGCAACGCACAGCGAAGAATCTCCACCACGCCGAAAAACACCCAAAACACTTCATCACGCCGTGAGATGCTTCGCTACATTAAATTCCGCCCAGCATGACATATGCGATAACTCAACACCTCATCACGTTGTCAGGTAACATAACTCCTTGAAATGAATCACTACTATGTTTACATCATGAGCAACAAAACAAAAGTTCTTTACATAGGAGCGACCAACAGCTTAGAAAAACGTGTATGGCAACACAAAGAAGGCAAAGGGTCAGCATTCACAACAAAGTATAGAACAAAGCGCTTAGTGTATTTTGAAGAAACAACAGATGTAAAATCAGCCATAACCCGTGAGAAACAACTAAAAGGCTGGTTGCGCAAAAAGAAGGTAGAACTCATAGAGGCAAAAAATCCAACATGGCAAGATCTAAGTACTGATTGGTACGATCAGAATTAATGCTATACTGAAACCCTAAACTATATCATTCTGAGCTCTTACCTTTACGAGGGCAAACAAGGACCGACTTCAGCACAACGAAGAATCTCCACCACCCCGAAAAATACCCAAAACACTTCATTACGCCGTGAGATGCTTCGCGAAATTCAATTTCACTCAGCATGACATCGTACACGCAAACGGCATCCTAAACCTTAACTGACACATGTCATTCTGAGCCTCTTACCTTTACAAGGGCAAACAAGGGCCAACTTCACTCCGCAACGCAAAGCGAAGAATCTCCACCACGCCGAAAAACATCCAAAACACTTCATCACGTCGTGAGATGCTTCGCTACACTCAGCATGACATCTTATCTTTCAATGTTAGACAGCAATTTTGAAACTTCAAAGAAAAATCGAAAATCAGAGAAATCCTTAAATCAGATGAATCACAGTTCAGATAATAGTACACTAAGGCATGTTTCGAAATGCTATAAATTTACCCTTCAAACTCTTAGGCATCCCCTTAAAGCTTGACATATCATTTCTGCTTGTCCTGCCACTTTTTGCTTGGCTTATAGGCTCACAAATCCCTGCTTATATTGCCCTATTTGGTTTGGATATTGATCCAGCAAACTTTCAAAAGGGCTTTACCCCTTACCTTCTAGGCCTTATAGCTGCAGTAGGGCTTTTTGTTAGCGTGGTGATTCACGAATTGGGCCACGCTGTTACTGCAAAAGCCTTCAATGTCAAAACTAAAGACATCACCTTGTGGTTTCTAGGAGGAGTGGCACAACTTGAAGATATACCTCGCAAACGTGGAGCAGAAGCGATTATAGCTATAGTTGGACCCATTACTAGCCTGCTCTTGGCAGGTCTGTTTGAGTTACTTAGGCAAGGATTAGCTTGGAGCGATGCATCACTCTTTGTACTCAGTTACTTAGCAATTACAAATGTTGTCTTAGCTGTATTTAATCTTCTGCCTGCTTTACCTCTTGATGGCGGACGGGTCTTGCGCTCACTTTTAGCACTACGCTTACCTTACCTTCAAGCAACACGAATTAGTGCCAACATCAGCCGTTTGATTGCGATTATTCTAGGTATTTCTGGTCTTCTGTCATTCAATCTACTGCTAGTAGCTATAGCCTTTTTTATCTTCATAGCAGTTCAGAGTGAGGCTACCTATGCTTTCTTATCAGAGACTTTAGAGAACCTTTCAGTTAGTAAACTAATGACCTCAGAAATAAGCTCTGTTTCTCCAAATATGTCTGTAGAGGAACTACTCGAGTTCATGCTAGCCAAAAAACACTTAGCCTATCCTGTAATAAACGAAGAGCAACTGCTAGGCATAATAACCTTGCGACAAGTCCGAAACCTTGATGATGAAGGCAAAATCACTGAAGTCATGCTGCCCCCTAGTACTATTCCTGTTAATGCTGGTGCGCTCGAGGCATTAAAACGCCTCAGTCAACCGGGCGTTGACATGCTTGTTGTGGTAGATAACCAAGAGCAAATGCTTGGTGTTGTAACAAAAACAGACCTTCTGCGTGTAATTCAGATTTCTGGTATTGAACAGGTTGTTTCGGGATAACAATGAAGCAAAAACCCTTCAAGTATGAAAAAGAACTGGCTAAACTCCAAATTGAACTGGTCAAACTTCAAGAATGGATTGTTAAAAAAGGTCTTAAAGTCGTTATTATTTTTGAAGGTAGAGATGCTGCTGGTAAAGGTGGAGTCATCAAGCGTATAACTCAACCCCTTAACCCACGTGTATGCCACGTCGTTGCCTTAGGAAAACCTACTGAACGTGAGAGAACTCAATGGTATTTTCAGCGCTACGTAGCTCATTTACCTGCTGCAGGCGAGATGATGCTTTTTGACCGCAGTTGGTACAATCGCGCTGGTGTTGAACGTGTTATGAATTTCTGCAGCGAAGAGGAGTATCGTGAATTTTTGCGTTCTTGTCCCGAATTTGAGCGTATGTTGGTTAGAAGCGGCATAATACTCATTAAATACTGGTTCTCTGTCAGTGATGATGAACAGGAAAGGCGTTTTAAAGCACGTATAAAAAACCCTACCAAACATTGGAAACTGAGCCCTATGGATCTCGAGTCTCGAGTGCGTTGGCAAGAGTACTCCAAAGCCAAAGATGAAATGTTTGCCCACACTGACATTAAGCAGGTACCTTGGTGGGTAGTAGATGGGGATGATAAAAAGCGTGCTCGTCTTAACTGTATAGCACACTTACTAAGTACGATTCCTTATGAAGATCTTATACCAAAGAATATTGAGTTACCGGCACTACAAGATAAAAAGGGCTACGTACGTCCTCCAATGGCTGATCAGACCTTTATACCAAAACGTTATTAGATTGCTCAGGTGGAAAAATATGGCTGAAATGGTAAAGTTTTAATATGTCTGAAAATGTAAACAATATTGATAATAATACTAATGAATTAAATCAAGGCACTATGATAGGCACTTTACGTGTGAAAACTGGTTTTGCCGAGATGTTTAAAGGGGGTGTGATTATGGACGTAGTCACGCCTGAACAAGCAAAAATAGCTGAAGATGCTGGCGCAGCTGCTGTAATGGCATTAGAACGTGTGCCTGCTGATATCCGTGCTCAAGGTGGCGTAGCACGCATGAGTGACCCTGACTTAATTGAGGGTATTATTAAGGCTGTTTCTATTCCTGTTATGGCCAAAGCTCGAATTGGGCACTTCGTAGAGGCGCAAATTCTAGAAGCCCTTGGTGTTGATTTTATTGATGAATCTGAGGTCCTAACACCTGCTGACGAGAACTTCCACATAGATAAGAATTCCTTTAAAGTACCTTTTGTTTGTGGAGCCCGTAATTTAGGGGAAGCACTTAGACGTATTGGTGAAGGTGCTACCATGATTCGCACTAAAGGAGAAGCAGGTACTGGCAATGTAGTTGAAGCAGTAAGACATGCTAGGCAAATTTTAGGCGACATAAAAAAAGTGCAAGCAGCCCCACGTGATGAACTGATGACTATAGCTCGAGACCTACAAGCACCTTATGAATTAGTCCTTTACATACACGAACACGGCAAATTACCAGTAGTAAACTTTGCAGCTGGCGGTATAGCTACTCCTGCAGATGCAGCACTAATGATGCAACTAGGAGTAGATGGCATTTTTGTAGGTTCTGGCATATTTAAATCAGGTAACCCTGCTAGACGTGCTGAAGCAATTGTCAAGTCTGTCACTCACTATAATAATCCTAAGATTCTAGCTGAGACTTCTCGTAAACTTGGTGATGCAATGGTAGGCATTAATATTGATACCTTGCCAGAGGAGCAACTACTAGCCCCAAGAGGCTGGTGAAAACTTAGCCTGTTAACGCTACAGTTTTGAAGTAGAAGTTACAGCAGTATTTCCTGAGGCAGCATAAGTTTTAAGTGAAAATTAAAACTTGGTAAGCACTTTATAAACTTATATACTACGGTGGGTACACTACAGAAAGGCGATTCTATAGTCTTTTTAATTTATGTTAAGAATGTTAAAAACAGTTTTTGTAAGGCAAATCGGCATTTGTTTTTTTTATTATTTTACGAGAGTTGCTATTAAGCTATATTACTGCTGACTTGAGATGAAGATAAGCAGAGTTAAGCCTAGTGAAAACTGACTAGGACAATAATTATACAGGTATTTCAGGGATTTTTTGGAGTTAGATGATCTTATGCAAGCAGAAACAATACAGTTGATAATAAAACTATTGATTGCTTGTGAGTAAGGTGTTTGTATTGAGTAAGTCTAAACAATCGTTGTAATAATTCTGTAAATCATTAGTATTTATACTAATTTCACTAGGGAGTCCTGCTATGTTTATCTTATTTTCTTGAACTTTAAATATTTGGAATTTGTGAATAAACTATATCTCGAACTAAAAATATTAACAAGCTTGCTTTCCCTCGAGCCTATCTGGACAATAAAAGTACAACAACCTAGTACTTGTTATGTTGGTCAAGAGAATCTTCCTGTATTTGTTCGGAATGGACTACCACAGTTTGTTATAGCAAGACCACAAATTTTAAGGTAACTAAGTTAGGATAGTTATGAAAACTCTTTTCAAAAAAGAAATTACTTCAATAAGAACAAATGTCTTAGCAAAAATGTTTAATCTAAGCCTATGTTTACTGGCTTTACTCTCTAGCGCCTTAGCGAATGAAGAAAAACAAGTATTAAATGGCGTTCAAGTAGGCTTTACTGAAGAAGGTTACCCTTTCATAGGAGAAGCCAATGCACCAGTAACAATGTGGGAGTATAGTGACTATCTTTGTCCGTTTTGTGGCCGCCACACTCGAGACACATATCCAGAGCTACTCGAGCAATACATTGCCACGGGTCAGCTAAAACTTGTTTTTAGAGACTTTGCCATTCCTTCTTTACATGCTACAGCTCACTTTGGTCATGAAGCTGCATGGTGTGTTTCTGAACAGAACATTGCTTACTACTGGCAAATGCATGACTTACTCTTTGAACGCCAATCCGAGTGGGCAGTTATGCCAGACCCAAGTAGTTTTTTAGCAGGACTAGTTAAAAAAATTGGAGCAAAGCTTGGTCCTTACCGTAGATGCATTAAAAAATCAACTTACCAAGAAATAGTAGAACAAGGCTTTAATGAAGCTAGGGGAATGGGGTTTAATGGTACACCTAGTTTCCATTTAACTGCTAAAGATGATCTTAGCTACAATATTATTGGTGCACAGCCACTGGAAAAATTTCAAATTGTTATAGAATCTCTTACTAAAGGAGAACTACCCCCTAAACCAGAAGAACCCCCACCCCCAGAATTACCTTATTGGGCCAATAAAGAGGGGTTGAAGCCTAATCCAGATAAGCCCGGTTTTACTATGGCTGACGATGTCTTTTTAGGTGATCCTGATGCTCCTCTAGTAGTAGTAGAATTTAGTGATTTCCAATGCCCTTTTTGTGCTCAACATGCCCTAGAAGTTCAGCCAACTCTTAATGAAGAGTTTATTGAGACTGGCAAGGTAATGTGGGTCTTTAAACATTTTCCACTTGGTATACATCCACAAGCACCCGTTGCTGCTGCTGCTGCTGAATGCGCAGCAGAACAAAACGAGTTCTGGGCAATGCATGACTTACTATTTGAATCTCAAGAATTATGGTTGGTAGAGGAAGTTGATGATGCAATATTGCGTCTAGCTGTTCAGGTAGAAGATTTAAATTTAGCAGAATTTGCTAGTTGTTTTGGGGCTCGAGCCAGTCTACAAAAAGTACTGTTAGATATTTTTGATGGTCAAGGCCTTGTGACAAGTACACCAACCTTTATAACACTAATAAATGGAAGAGGTAAGGTTTCTCGAGGTTTTAAGGAATTAGATGGTTTCCGCAAAGGTATTGAGGGTTACCTAGAAGAATTAGGCGCAGATGAATAGAGGTAGTGTTGAAATGAAACTGTGCAATAAGATTTGGCTAAAGTGCTATTTGGTATTAGGATTAGTTTTTACTTTATTGAATTATGCTGGGGCAGAAACAACAGTGACAGGAACTTGTCCAAATGTAACAGGTTGTACTGCTAAAGAGATGGGTATAGTTCCCAATGGTGTGAGTGCTCCTTCTGCACCAACTTGTTGTGTTATGGGTAGGACTGTACCTGTCACAGTGCAATTCAATCTCTTTTCGAATACTACTCGCTATGATGTTGGGGTAACTACAGCTGAGTCTGCCACTTCCACACAATGCACCACAACTGTTTACAGTACTACTGATGGTGGCGTTTTTTCTGATGAAGAAAGCGGTAATGATCTCTGTGGTGATATAACAAGTTCCATAAGTGGCAATGATTCAGATACAACTGCCTTTGATATTGAATTCCCTACTTCTGTAGCTTGTTCAGGCTCTCACCTAGAAACTGAAATAGAGGTCACTTCTACTTTATTTTGGAATCAAAACGCACAACCACCACATTGTGTGGCAAGTACAGCGGGCCCCGGTACATCTTCAAAGTGCCGCACGGAAACTTACACTTTAAATATAACCACTATTGACGCAGAAATGACTCTTGATAAGTCCGTAACCATACCTGACGATTTAACCGACAATGATAGTGATGGAAAAGTTTCAGCAGGCGATATTTTAACTTATCATTTTACAATAGAAAATACAGGTCAAGTGGGTATTGATAATGTTGTTGTAGTGGATAATAAAATACCTACAGTAACTTGTAATGACTCAACTTTAGCTGTAGGCGCATCTACAACTTGTGTAGGCAACTATACTGTGACTGCTGCTGATGTTACAGCTAAAGAAATTGTAAATAATGCTAATGCTGAAGGTGAAGTTGAAGGTGGGTTTACTGTGGGTGTTTGTGCAGGAGAAACTGTATCGGTTCAGTCTAATACTGATAATACCACTAGTGATTTAACCAAAGGCAGCATTACCGTTATAAAAGATGCTAACCCTAACGATGCAACTGATTTTACTTTTACCCCTTCAGCAAATTTGGATTCTGGCACAACTTTCACTTTAGACGACGATAGTGATGCTACTAATTCAAACACAAAGGTTTTTAGAGAGTTAACACCAGTTGTAACCTATACAGTAACTGAAGGAGACCCCGGTACAGATTGGTCCCTAACAGATATTTCTTGTAGTGGTAGTACAAGTAGTGTCATTACAACAAATTTAGTAAGCCGCCAATTAAGTATAGATTTGGCAGAGGGTGAAAATATTGTCTGCACCTTTACCAATACTAAAAATGGCTCACTAACCATAATAAAAGATGCAGTACCAAATAATGCACAGGACTTTACTTTTACAGGCACAGGAACAGGAATAAGTGGTTTTACACTAGATGATGATGCAGATGGTACCAATAGCAACACACAAACCTTTAGTAACCTAAGCATAGGAAGCTACTCTATAACTGAAGGAAGTACTTCAGGTTGGGATCTAAGCGACCTTAGTTGTACAGGGGACACAAGCAGTACTATTACTTATACAGGAGCTAGTGGAGGAACAAATGGTTTTGAGAGTGGAGATAATACAGTAAACCTTACGCTTGCAGCAGGTGAGGACATTACTTGTACATTCGAGAATACTAAACTAGGTTCACTCACTATTGTGAAAGATGCAGTACCAGATGATGCACAGGATTTTACTTTTACAGGCACAGGTACAGGAATAAGTGGTTTTACCCTAGATGATGATGCAGATGGAACCAATAGCAATACACAAACATTCAATAATCTGAGTGCTGGAAGCTACAGCATAACTGAGGGCAACACATCAGGCTGGGATCTAAGTAATCTTAGTTGTACAGGGGACACCAGCAGTACTATCACCTACACAGGAGCAAGTGGAGGAACAAACAACTTTGAGAGTGGTGATGATACAGTAAACATCACCCTTGCAGCAGGCGAAGATATAACCTGTACATTTGAGAATACAAAACAAGGTTCACTCACTATAATAAAAGACGCAGTACCAGATGATGCACAGGACTTTAGCTTTACAGGTACAGGTACAGGAATAAGTGGTTTTACACTAGATGATGATGCAAATGGAACCAATAGCAACACACAAATCTTTAGTAACCTAAGCATAGGAAGCTACAGCATAACTGAGGGCAGCACATCAGGCTGGGATCTAAGTAACCTTAGTTGTACAGGGAACACAAGCAGTACTATTACCTACACAGGAGCAAGTGGAGGAACAAACAACTTTGAGAGTGGTGATGATACAGTAAACATCACCCTTGCAGCAGGTGAAGATATAACCTGTACCTTTGAGAATACTAAACAAGGTTCACTAACCATAATAAAAGATGCTGTACCCAATGATGCTCAAGACTTTAGCTTTACTGGTACGGGTACAGGGATAAGTGGCTTCACACTAGATGATGATGCAGATGGTACCAATAGTAATACACAAACCTTTAGTAATTTGAGTACAGGAAGCTACAGCATAACTGAGGGTAGTACATCAGGCTGGGATCTAAGCAATCTTAGTTGTACAGGAGCTACCAGCAGTACTATCACTTACACAGGGGCAAGTGGAGGAACAAATAACTTTGAGAGTGGTGATGATACAGTAAACATCACCCTTGCAGCAGGTGAAGATATTACTTGTACCTTTGAAAATACTAAACAAGGTTCACTAACCATAATAAAAGATGCTGTACCCAATGATGCTCAAGACTTTAGCTTTACTGGTACAGGTACAGGAATAAGTGGCTTCACACTAGATGATGATGCAGAAGGAACCAATAGCAACACTCACACCTTTAGTAACTTAAGTACAGGAAGCTACAGCATAACTGAGGGTAGTACATCAGGCTGGGATTTAAGCAATCTTAGTTGTACAGGAGCCACTAGCAGTACTATCACTTACACAGGAGCAAGTGGAGGAACAAATAACTTTGAGAGTGGTGATGATACAGTAAACATTACACTTGCAGCAGGTGAAGATATAACCTGTACCTTTGAGAATACTAAACAAGGTTCACTAACCATAATAAAAGATGCAGTACCCAATGATGCCCAAGACTTTAGCTTTACTGGTACAGGTACAGGAATAAGTGGCTTCACACTAGATGATGACTCTGATGTCACTAACAGCAACACACAAACCTTTAGTAATTTGAGTACAGGAAGCTACAGCATAACTGAGGGTAGTACATCAGGCTGGGATCTAAGCAACCTTAGTTGTACAGGAGCTACCAGCAGTACTATCACTTACACAGGGGCAAGTGGAGGAACAAATAACTTTGAGAGTGGTGATGATACAGTAAACATTACACTTGCAGCAGGTGAAGATATAACCTGTACCTTTGAGAATACTAAACAAGGTTCACTAACCATAATAAAAGATGCTGTACCCAATGATGCTCAAGACTTTAGCTTTACTGGTACAGGTACAGGAATAAGTGGCTTCACACTAGATGATGATGCAGAAGGAACCAATAGCAACACTCACACCTTTAGTAACTTAAGTACAGGAAGCTACAGCATAACTGAGGGTAGTACATCAGGCTGGGATTTAAGCAATCTTAGTTGTACAGGAGCCACTAGCAGTACTATCACTTACACAGGAGCAAGTGGAGGAACAAATAACTTTGAGAGTGGTGATGATACAGTAAACATCACCCTTGCAGCAGGTGAAGATATTACTTGTACCTTTGAAAATACAAAACAAGGTTCCTTGACAATAGTAAAAGATGCAGTACCCAATAATGCTCAAGACTTTAGCTTTACTGGTACAGGTACAGGAATAAGTGGCTTCACACTAGATGATGATGCAGAAGGAACCAATAGCAACACTCACACCTTTAGTAACTTAAGTACAGGAAGCTACAGCATAACTGAGGGTAGTACATCAGGCTGGGATTTAAGCAATCTTAGTTGTACAGGAGCTACCAGCAGTACTATCACTTACACAGGAGCAAGTGGAGGAACAAATAACTTTGAGAGTGGTGATGATACAGTAAACATCACCCTTGCAGCAGGTGAAGATATTACTTGTACCTTTGAGAATACTAAACAAGGTTCACTAACCATAATAAAAGATGCTGTACCCAATGATGCTCAAGACTTTAGCTTTACTGGTACAGGTACAGGAATAAGTGGCTTCACACTAGATGATGATGCAGAAGGAACCAATAGCAACACTCACACCTTTAGTAACTTAAGTACAGGAAGCTACAGCATAACTGAGGGTAGTACATCAGGCTGGGATTTAAGCAATCTTAGTTGTACAGGAGCCACTAGCAGTACTATCACTTACACAGGAGCAAGTGGAGGAACAAATAACTTTGAGAGTGGTGATGATACAGTAAACATCACCCTTGCAGCAGGTGAAGATATTACTTGTACCTTTGAGAATACTAAACAAGGTTCACTAACCATAATAAAAGATGCTGTACCCAATGATGCCCAAGACTTTAGCTTTACTGGTACAGGTACAGGCATAAGTGGCTTCACACTAGATGATGATGCAGAAGGAACCAATAGCAACACTCACATCTTTAGTAATTTAAGTACAGGAAGCTACAGCATAACTGAGGGTAGTACATCAGGCTGGGATCTAAGCAATCTTAGTTGTACAGGAGCTACTAGCAGTACTATCACTTACACAGGAGCAAGTGGAGGAACAAATAACTTTGAGAGTGGTGATGATACAGTAAACATCACACTTGCAGCAGGGGAAGACATTACTTGTACCTTCACTAACAAAAAAGAAGTGGTAATAACCCTAGCAAAGACATGGGTAGATGCTAACCTTAATGATAAGGTTACTATAACTACTACAGGTGGGACAAATAATGGCAACTTCAGCCCTATAGCCAATACAGCAAGCGAAACAGATACAGCAGGGAGTACTTTCACAGTATTTGCAGGAGAAACACTAACTTTCAACGAAACTTTTGATATAGGAAGTTCCTCAAACTACACAGCAACGTTAGCGTGTACAGGAGCAACAGATACAGATCCTAGTGATGGGTTGCTAATAGATGCCTCAGATACTGCTATTACTTGTACCTACACCAATAGTAGAAAGAGTGCAGCAATAACCCTAGAAAAGACTTGGGTGAATGCAAATATCGGTAATGCAGTGAATGTAACGGCAGATGGTACTAATGATGGTTCAGATGATATAACTCATGGTTCAACGGCAAATACAGCAAATGACACAGACACAGACACAGATACACTAACAGTGTTTGCTGGAGATACAGCAAAATTAACAGAAACATTCACTTCAGGAAGTGCAGGAGATTATAATATAGGCTTAGCTTGTTCAGGGAATAATGGAGCACTAACTTATACAAGTGGTGCTTTAACTGGTACTTTGGTAGTTGATCCAAATGACACAGCTATAACCTGTACCTTTACTAACTCTAACTTGAGTTCTGATTATGGTGATGCTCCTGATGCCTATGGTGATGCTAGTCACATTGTTCCTGCCACACCAACAGTTTATTTAGGTTCAACAGTACCAGATAGTGAAAGTGACACCCAACTTGGTGGTGATGCAGGTGTAGGTGCAGATGGTGATGATACGGATGGAACTGATGATGAGGATGCTTTTGCTGATCTACCTACTTTAGCCACATCAGATACTAGTTATACACTTGATGTAATTTGTGCAGGAACAGGCACAGTAGCAGGCTGGATAGATTTTGATGGTACAAATGGATTTGAAGCAGATGAACGAGCTTCAGCAACATGTAGTAGTGGCACAGCTACTTTAGAGTGGAGTAGTACAAATAGTAATTTCCCCGCATCCTTAAGTGCTGGAACAACTTATGCTCGCTTTAGAACCGCTTCAACAGCTACTGAGGTTGATAATCCTACAGGAACAGCTAGTGATGGTGAAGTAGAAGATTATGAACTTAATATTATTGACTTAGCTTCCCATACATGCAATGTTAACAGCACATTTAATGCTTGGGATGGAGGGGTGCCTGTTAATGAAACCTTGGTTGCAACTAGCACTAATGCTTTAGGAGTTGTAGCTACTTGGACAAATACTAATGCTAGCTCATTTGCTTCGGGCCGTCCTGTATGGACTGAGTTGTCAGGACCAAAACTCCGGGTGACTAGGGGAGGTGGATCAGCTACTACCACAGTAAGCTTTGACTCATCAGTAACAGGACAACTTTTTAGAGTATTTGATTTACTAGATATAGAAACCACACGGATCACAGGCTATCTAGGAGGCATTTCAGGAACACCTGTATATCCTAGCTTTACCTCTTTAGAGAATGGCGTGGTTGTTTCTGGCACAAACTCTAATGAAATCTATGATGGTGATGGGAGTAATCAAGCAGGAGCACAGTTTACTTTTGGTAGTGCTATAGACACTGTAGTAATAGAGGCTATAGGCACACAGGATTATGTAGTGGTTGAACACATTGGTTGTGAAACAGACTACGGTGATGCTCCTGATACTAGTAACGGTACAGGCACAGGGGATTATCAAACCTTGAAGGCAAATGGTGGACCTAGTCACTTAATTGACAGTGGCATTTATATTGGCCCTACGGTTCCTGACTCAGATACAGATGGATTTGTAGAAGGTACAGATGATACTGGAAATGCTAGCGATGATGATGCAGCCAGCACACCGGGTAATGGAGCAGATGAAGGTGGTATAAGTTTTAGTCCTCTTAGCACAACCTCTACCAGCTACACATTATCGAACGTGCCCGTCGTCAATAGCACAGGAAAAACAGCCTACCTAGTAGGCTGGATAGACTTTAATGGGAATGGAGATTTTACAGATACAGGCGAGCAATCAAACGTAGCAGTAGTACCTAATGGAGGGGCCAGTACAGTAAACCTAAGCTGGCTAAACCTAAGTGGACTAGTAGCAGGAGACACATATGCAAGATTCAGAATAAGCACAGATAGTAGTCTAAATCTAAGCCCATCACCAATAGGCTCATTACCAGATGGAGAAGTAGAAGACTACCAACTAACAATAAGCACAGAGACCTCACTAGGAGTAGCAAAAACAGTAGGCAATGTAACAGATAATCTAGATGGGTCATATAATGTAGCTTTTACTATTACCTTAGAAAACCTAGGTGATACAGTCTTAACAGCCCTACAAGTAAATGATGACCTAAAGCAAACATTCCCAAATCCTGCGAGCTACACAATAACAACAGCACCAACAGTAATAAACGGACCCTTAGATGTAAACAGTAGCTTTAATGGAGATACAGACATAAATTTACTAGCAACAAGTGGAGCTAATAATACCTTAGCAGTAGGGGAAAACAAAAGCTTAGGCTTTGTAATAAGAGTAATCCCAGATGATCCAACCAAGACATACTATAATCAAGCCTGTGCAGAAGCAAATGGAAACCCTACTAGCGCAGGAGATCCAAGTAGTACCTGTAGTAGTGGAGATACAGGAGCAGTAGTAGATGCATCTCACAACGGAACAGACCCAGACCCAGATGGCAACAATATAGCCAATGAAACAGGGAATAATGATCCAACTCCAATACAATTCACTAGCCAACCAGAGTTAGGAGTAGCAAAAGCAGCCAGTAACCTAACAGCCCAAGGAAACGGCACATTCAATGTAACCTATACTCTAACTCTAGAGAATATGGGTAACGTGGCTATAGACAATCTACAGATAAATGATGATTTAGTAGCAGTATTTGGAGCTGTAGACTGTAGTAGCCCAACGACTAGCTATTGTGTGGTGGGGGGAAGTATATTCAGTAATGACTTTACAATCAACCCTGCTTTTAACGGTGATCCAAACGGTACAACCCCTAGTGATGACGAGTTACTTTTTGGTAATAGTAACTCCTTGAATATAGGAGAAAGTGGCAGTTTGGAATTTAAAGTAAACTTTAATCCTAATGGACAGACAGAGTTTTGTAATAGTGCTACTGGTTTTATAGACAGTATTAATCCAAGTGATGACAGTCTTGATGCCGGAGAAATAAGTGATATTTCAACAGATGGAAGTAATCCTGACAGTAACGGGGATGGAAGCCCAAGTGAACAAGAGCCTACGTGTATAACAATACCAAGTACAGAAGAAATAGGGTTAGCAAAAGCAGCAAGGTCAATAAGTAATAATCAAGGTACCAATACAGATCCTGTATACCAAGTTCTCTTTGAAATGTATGTAGAAAACTCAGGAGATGTACCGCTTAGTAATGTACAAGTAATAGATGATCTAACAACAGTATTTAATGCTAGTGAGATAAGCAGCTTTTCAATAGTGACAGGACCTACAGTAACTACCACGAGTGACTTACAAGCGAACGCAAGTTACGATGGAGACAGCGACATAAACTTACTAACAGGAGTAGAAAAACTAGACCCGGGAGAGAATGCGACAATAAGCTTTACCGTAGAAGTAACCTACAACACCATAGATCCTGCAACAGTGCCAGCGAGTGAATTCGGGACATTTAACAATCAAGGAACAGCATCAGGGAGCGCACCGAGTGGCACGGTAGTAACAGATGACTCAGATAATGGAGGGATACCAGATGGAAATGGTGATGGTGATCCAACGAATGATAGCGATCCAACCCCAGTAGACTTTGTACCACCACTAGCAGGACCAAATGACTTTAGTGTAGATAAATCAGTAAAGGTATGTGGAACAACATACACAAGTGTGGGAGCATGTGATACAGGAGGAGGGTTATATACAACAGTAGAAAGTGCAGATCCGGGAAGTTACTTAATCTATAAGATAGTAGCGAGCAATGATTCAACCAGTGGAATAATAGATGAAGTGAAGATACTAGATGAAGTATTAACACCATCAGAGTTTGTAGCAGCTACAGCAAGTACTACAGGTACAACAAATGGAACACTAGAGGTAAGGTGTTCAACAAGTGCGACAATAAGTGGAGTAGGAGATGCAAGTCTAACAGCGGGAACCTGCACAAGTTCAGCAAGTTCAGTAAGACATGTAATGGTAATTGATACTAGTGATGATCCCACTACTGAACCTGAGGCAGGTCAGAATGGTTTGGAGCTAGATGTTGGTGAAACTGTTACTTTGTTATTTGTGGTTTATATTCCATAGAGGTTATTGGTAGTTGGAGAGGATCCCCTAAATTCCTCTTGTTAATGGGGACTTTCTCTATTTCCCCCTTAATAAGGGGGGCTAGGGGGATCAACCACAGAAAAGAAAGCCTGCACTAACTAGGATTTACTGAATTCTCATGATTCTTCCCGATAAACAAGTTCCCAACCTTAGCTAGCAGACTTTTACCAAGGCCTGCTGTAAAAATCTAAAAGAAGAAGTCTGATATGTTAAATATACTAATAAATTAATGACTAGTCTATATCCACTTAAACTTACACGCCACCTTAGTTCTAGACTTTGGGGTGGAAAAAAACTAGAAAGCTTTTTAAGCCTTTCTGAACCTTTTGATGAGCCAGAACCTTTAGGCGAATCTTGGCAAGTTTATCATAATAACAAAATAGTAAATGGTCAGCTAGCAGGTAAAACTCTTGCTGAAATTGCTAAAAGCTTTGGTGAAGATTTACTAGGAACTCAGAGCTTTAGAATTTATGGGTATACGGTACCACTTTTAGCTAAATTCATTGATGCAGCTGATAAGTTGTCTATCCAAGTTCACCCAGATGATGCCTATGCTAAACGAGTTGAAGCTCATACAGGGCACTTAGGTAAAACAGAGGCTTGGTATGTGCTCGAGGCCGAAGAAAATGCCCAGATTATTTGGGGCTTTAAACAAAACGTCAGTAAGGACATAGTGCGTAAAGCTATTGAGCAAGGCACCCTAGAAAACTATGTTAACTTTGTACCTGTAAAAGCAGGTGATGTCATTTTTAACCCTGCAGGCACTTTACATGCTATAGGAGCAGGCATTTTCCTTTTTGAAATTCAACAATCTAGTGATCTTACTTACCGTGTTTATGACTACCAACGGCGTGGGGCTGATGGCAAATTAAGAGAATTACATGTCAATAAAGCCTTGGATGTTTTTGATTTGGCTGCTGGTGAAAGATCTAAAGTTTTACCCCAATGCATAAGTGAAAACAAAACCCTACTAGTAAGTTGTGAGGCTTTTGCTATGGAACATTGGCAGGTGTCAGAAAAACAAGAGGAAAGTACTGATAGCTCGAGCCTAGACATCCTTACCCTCACTAAAGGTGAAGTACTCTTACAAACCCAAACCCACGAAACAAAATTGGCGGTTGGTGAATCAGTAGTATTGCCTGCTTTATTAGGTGAGTATAATATTAGTAATATTAGTGTCAAGGCAGACATTTTACGCTGTTACGTACCTAGAAGTCCGTAGGTTAGATTACACAAATACATAATCTAACACAGTATAATGGAACCCTTATAGTAAGGAGATTGCTTATGAGAGCGTTTATTTTCATTTCCATTGTATTTTTACTTGCCCTAGCAAACACAGCCATGAGTGAGGGGTACATACGTTTTCGGATTAAAATTGGTCATCCTGATCACCACTATTCTAAGGATTACAACTACCACTATAATCATTCTAATAACTACCACTATAACCGTTCCTATGATTATTATTACGACCACAACCGCTCTAGTTACTACCCCTACAAGTATCACCATAACACTCGTAGCTATTATGTACCCCACAAAGACTATTACTACTACTATCCCAAACGTAACCATCAACAAATGAAGCGCCATTATAATTATGATTACAATGATCACTACTACGATCGGCATTACAACAGAAATTATAATTATCACAACAATCGCCACAACAATAACAACAGCTATTATTACCACGTTTACCCTGACAACAATTACCGTCGCTAAATTCTAAATGCCATTATGGGTGGGCAATGCTTAGATCACATCTAATTAAAAACTTCTCTAAAAGAATTTATTATCTTGGGTTTTACTTCTGCTAGTGCTATTTGTCGCCCTAGAAGCTTAGACAAGCTAGTTACTTCCTTATTTGCTAAACCACAAGGAATTATAGTATTAAAGTGATCTAGGTTAGAGTGAACATTAAGGGCAAAACCGTGAAAGGAAACATTGCGTTTGATGGCCACACCAATAGCAGCTATTTTTTTATCGCCAACCCAAACTCCTGCATAGCCCTCACTACCTTCACTTTCTATGTTGTACTCAGCAAGGGTGTGTATAATGGTTTGCTCGAGCCCCCTCAAAAAATCCCTAACCCGTCTACCTACTTTAAAAATAGGGTATCCAACAAGTTGCCCGGGGCCATGGTAGGTAACATCACCACCACGCTCTACATCATAAAGGGTAAAACCTTGTTGTTTTAACTCTTCCTCACTAGCCAGCAAGTGTTTGCGTTCTTTGGCTTTTTTGCCAAAGGTAATTACTGGGGGATGCTCTACTAGCAATAATGTTGGGGGTTGGCGTTCTTCAGCTACTGCTTTGTGGGTTTCTAACTGTATTTGCCAAGCTTCTTTGTAGTCTAAAAATCCTAAATCATTAACTACCATAAAAACCAACTGACTCCACTCTATATAGTAGAACAAACTAAACTGTACATACTACACTAGGGCAAACATACAGGTTTGCCCCTACACAAACAATACAAAAATCACCGTGTAGGGGTAGACCTATGTATCTACCCCCTTACCCTTCTCTTTTAACCCACTTTCAGTTATAATTGCTCCCATAATTGTGGAATTTATTAGCGATGGTCCTGTACAAATAAGCCAAGATGAGATAGAAGCTCGAGTAAAAGCCCTAGGCAAAGATATAACAAAAGATTATCAGGGGAAAAAATTGCACCTCGTTTGTGTGCTAAACGGCGCATTTATCTTTATGGCAGATTTAGTGCGAGCAATAGATTTACCGCTAAGCTTAGATTTTTTGTCGGTTTCTAGTTATGGCTCGAGAACCCAAACCAGTGGAGAAGTGCGCTTAACCAAAGACCTAGCAAGTTCTTTAAAAGACAAACACGTTATCTTAGTAGAAGACATAGTAGACACAGGTCTGACTATGCAGTATTTGCTTAACTATATTAAAGGGCGTGAACCTTTATCGGTCAAGGTGGCTTCCTTACTTTCTAAACCATCTCGTCGTCAGGTAACAGTACCTATTGATTATTTGGGTTTTGAGATTGAAGATGCTTTTGTGTATGGTTATGGTCTAGATGTTGCACATCTATATCGTAACCTTCCTGATATCACTAGTAGGCGTTAAGCAGTAAACAGTTAGGAGAAAAATCATCAAGCGTTTAATTTATAGTGTAGCTGGTGCCATCGTTTTAGGCATAGCAGCTTTTCTTATTTATCAAGCCTTAAGCTCTTCATTAATTTACTTCATTTTGCCAAGTGAGTATGCACAGAACTCGAGTGAGTATGTAAACAGACGTATACGCTTAGCAGGTATAGTTGAAGAAGGCAGTGTTAAACCCGATAATGAAAATTTACGCCTTCACTTTATCATTTCAGACAGTATAGAAAGCTATCCTGTTAGCCATTTAGGACCGCAGCCAGACCTCTTTAGAGAGGGTACAGGTGTAGTAGTAGAAGGTAAGTTTGAAGAAGGGGTTTTTATGAGCGATAACTTGCTTATAAAACACAGCGAGGTTTATGAAGCACCCAAAGATGGTGAAATAGACATTGATCAATTACGTGAGTCTTTGCAGTGAGTTTAAATGAGCCAACTCCATATTCAAGCTGAGAAAGGCGATATAGCTCCTTTAGTTCTTTTACCCGGAGATCCTAACCGCTCGCGCTTCATAGCTAAAACCTTCCTAGAAAACCCTAAATGCTATAACACCTACCGTCAATTATTAGGCTATACTGGTTTCTACAAAGATACATCCATTAGCGTGCAAGCCACAGGTATGGGTTGTCCTAGTTTGGCTATAGTAGTAGAGGAACTTGTTCGCTTAGGGGCAAAGGTGCTTGTGAGAGTAGGTACTTCTGGTATTATAAATCACAAAATCAAGCCTACTGACTTAATTATAGCTACTTCGTCTGTGGCTAAAGAGGGCACTACCAAGATGTACTTAAAAGGTGAAGAGTATTCTCCAAGTGCTTCATTTGAGATAACTAGAGCATTAGTTGATGCTGCTGAGACTTTAAATTATAAAACACATGTGGGACTTATTCAAACAGAAGATGCTTTTTATGCTACTTCTAAAGAAGATGTGCCCCGACTCGAGCAACAGGGCATTTTAGCTGCTGAAATGGAAGCTTCAGCCCTTTTCTTGCTGGGTAAATTGCGCCAAGTAGAAACAGGTTGCATTCTGGTAGCATCAAATTATATTGGCGAACCTAAATTTGTAGAACCCACAGCCTTGCAAGAGGCTGTTACTAATATGGTTACGGTGGCGCTCGAGGCTTGTCTAGCACTTAAAGAACTGTGGAAATTGTAATACACCCCCATGCTAAAGCTCGGCTATCTGAAAGGGGAGTAAGTGAGACTGAGGTACTGCAAACACTTGAAGAAGGCGTAAAAACACCTACCAAATTTGGCCGCTTAAGTTTCAAGTATACTTTTGACTTTAATGCTCATTGGCAAGACAAATTCTATTCTTATAAAGAAGTAGAGGTTATTGCAGTGCAAACAGGTCCAGATGAATTGCTGGCAATTACTACCATAGCTCGCTATTTTTAGGAGTAAATTATGAAAATAACTTATGATCCAAGGTTTAATATAGCTTACATTCAAATAAAAGAACACACTGAAAAGGTATCAACAGTGCGTGTTAGTGAAGCAGTAAATGTAGATTTATCATCAGATGGTACAGTCTATGGCATAGAACTACTAAATGCTAATGAGCAATTAGCAGGGGATAGTCAATCTTTAATAGTTGTTAATGAAGCTTTGGGCGAGGAGTCTTCAATAGATTTAGCTTTAAGTGCTTAAATCGTTTGTGGGACACCACAATAGAACCTAAATTTTATATACACTCAGCCATCAATGCCACTAGTGCTAATAGTAGACCTGTCAAGTTCATGGAAGCTTACATGATTGCTATGAAACATAAGCTCAATGCTTCCTGTGGGACCATTTCGCTGCTTACTAATGATGATCTCAGCAATCCCCTTTTTCTCAGATTGCTTGTCATAATATTCATCACGATAAATAAACATTACCAAATCAGCGTCCTGCTCGATGCTGCCCGATTCTCTTAGGTCAGAGAGCATAGGCCTTTTATTAGGACGTGATTCTACTGCTCGAGAAAGTTGACTCAAAGCAAGAACAGGAATATCAAGCTCCCTAGCAAGTGCTTTTAAGCTCCTAGAAATATTAGAGATTTCCTGTTGACGATTCTCTCCGCCACCACCTTTACCTCCACCACTCATTAGTTGTAAATAGTCTATGATGATTAAACCCAAGTTGTGATTTGACATGAGCTTACGTGCTTTAGAACGTAGCTCCATCACATTCATAACAGCAGTATCATCAATAAAAATCTCTGCCTCAGCTAGCTTAGCAGCAGCATAACCTAATCTAGTAAAGCTTTCAAAGGGTAAATCTCCGTTTCTTACACGGTTCATATCTACCAATCCCGTGCTGCAAATCATACGGTTAACTAACTGTACTGATGACATTTCTAAAGAAAAAACACCTACAGCCTTCCCTTCATTTAAGGCTACGTGCTGACAAATAGTAAGAGCTAATGCAGTTTTACCCATAGAAGGTCTAGCCGCTAACACATTTAAACTGCCCTCTTGTAAACCTGAAGTTATACTATCCAAAGAAGAAAATCCTGTTTTTAGCCCCGATGTGGTGTTGGGCTGATACATTTTTTGATAAATGTCTTCAAAGGCCTCGCCTACTAAGGTTGACATGTTTATTAGATTATTTGAACCTTTACTGCTAGAAAGTTCAAAGATACTAGCTTCAGCCTTATCTAGAATTTGTGCTAAAGGTAAGGCTTGATCATAGGAGTTTTGCATAATTTGCCCACAAGTACTAATTAGTTCACGTAGTAAGGCTTTTTCTGCTACTATATTGGCATAATTTTCAGCATAAGCAGCAGTAGGCACCTCCTCGGCTAAACCAATTAGATAGGCAACGCTGCCAACACTTTCTAAGTCCCCTGATTGTCGTAATTCTTCAGTTAGGGTAACTAAGTCAACAGGTTCATTGTGCTGGAATAAATGTTCAATGGCTCTAAAAATCTTACGGTGAGCTTCTTTGTAGAAATGTTTAGCAACTAGTTTACCCTCTATATAAGAGAATACTGCGTTATCAAGTAAAATGCTGCCTAAAACACTCTGCTCTGCTTCAAGGTTGTGCGGGAGTGTATGTGTATTCACAGATTGATTTTAACTAAAAAAATATAAAAGTTGTTCAGAATGCTCGCTTGCCCCGTACGAAAGTTGCCACAGGCCATCCTTTAAGCAAAGAACCTTCCCAAGGACTAAATTTCGCCTTGCTTTTAAAATCACGTGCGCTAACAGGGCGCTCTGTTTCAAGATCAAGCACTACAATATCAGCAGGCTTACCTGCTTCTAGGGTTGGAATTTCCCAGTTCATTATCCTCGCAGGCTTAAGCTGAAAGAGGCTTAAAAGATCTTCTAAAGTTATTTGACTGCTAACCACTAAGTTAGTGTAAAGAAGTGGGAAAGCCACCTCTATATTCGCTATGCCAAAAGGAGCACTAAGCATATCTTGTTCTTTTTCAGCTTTGGTATGCGGGGCGTGATCAGTACCTATGTTATCTACTAAACCACTCTTTACGGCCTCTATTAGATATTGCCTATCTTCTTCACTACGTAATGGTGGTGCGACTTTATAAATAGGGTCAAAGCTTCTTAAAACTTCGTCTGTAAGCGTCAAGTGGTGGGGTGTAACTTCAACTGTTACATTTGCACCTTGGTCTTTAAACCATTCCACCACTTGCATCCCTCTTTTACTAGTGACATGTGCTATATGCACCCTTGCCCCTGTAAACATAGCAATCTCACAATCTCGGTAAATCATGATTGCTTCAGCAGATACAGGGTTTCCTGGTAAACCTAGCTGATGACTTACCTTACTTTCATTCATAACCCCATTAGCTCTTAGGCTTGGCTCCTCTGAATGGGTTTGTATCACTAAATCTAACTCACTAGCATACTCACAAGCTCGGCGCATAAGGTGAGAATCTGTTACAGGTATGCCATCATCAGTAATCATTACTACCCCTGCTGCTTTTAGTGCTGCAAAATCAGTTAGTGCTTTACCTTGTAAACCCTTACTTAGGGTAGCAGCAGGCCTAAGGCGTGCTTGACCAAACTTTTCAGCTTTAGCAACAAGTTCTGCTACTACTTTGGGATCATCTATTGGAGGAGTAGTATTAGCCATACTAACAACTGTGCCAAATCCTCCAGCAGCTGCAGCAGTTAATCCACTTGTTAAATCTTCTTTGACTTCTTGGCCGGGCTCACGTAGGTGGGCATGAAGATCAATGAAAGCAGGAGTTACTAATTTGCCTGTAGCATCAAAGCTTTCGTCTACTTCTTCCCCTAAATTAATGCCTTCAATAAGGCCATCTTTAAGGTATATATCGCCATTTTTCTCGCCGTAACAGTCTATTAATTTACTATTCCTTATTACTATTCTTGCCATAATAAATTTTATCCTGTAAAAGTATAGAGTAGCTAATCTTCTGCTTTAGAAGCAGAAAGAATATTAGTGATTAATCTTGCTGGGGAAGTAATGTCTAGAAAGATGAATTTACGCCTACTTAACACCCTCTAAATAAACTACTCATTGTAAGAAAAGAAGAGGAATCAACCACCCTAGGACAAAGGTCTTAGGGTGGGCCTTTAGAACAAGTAGCTAAAAGAGATTGAGTGTTAATGAGCATAAATGACACTCAGAATAAAGTGTTAAAGTAATCATCAAATGCTTCATCTCAATACCTTAGTAGTGATTACTATAGTTATAACTTTAGGAGCTTGTGCTCCTACCTGTAGCGATAATTTACCAGAAACTGCTTTTAAAGCCACTGTTTTATCAACAACCCCTAATAAATTAATCGCTCTAAATGAAGAGCAGCGCATTCAAATTAGCCTTGCTGATAGTACTAAAATAATAAATGATGTTGCACTTACTAGTTTGGTAAATAAAGAAATTTGGGTGAGAGGAGTTATTCTAAGCCCCAACCAAATTCAGGCTCATGAGTTGCGCTTGTTGAATGCTCTCAATTGATATCAATGCTGATTTAGGTGAATCTTTTGGTCCTTGGTCACTAGGCAACGATGAGGAGCTTTTTAATTTCCTTACTTCAGCTAATCTAGCCTGTGGTTTTCATGCTAGCGACCCTTTAACTATAAAGCGATCAGTAAAACTGGCTAAAGAGAAAAAAGTTGCTATCGGTGCTCATCCCGGTTTCCCTGACAAAGTGGGTTTTGGTAGGCGTGATATAAACATTAGCCCAGATGAAGTTTACGCCGATACCCTTTATCAAATAGGAGCACTTTTAGCTTTTTTGAAAACCGAGGGGTTGGAACTTAACCACGTAAAGCCTCATGGGGCTTTGTATATCAAGATGGCTCACGATAAGGAAATTGCCAAGGCTGTAGCAAGTGCAGTAAATGACCTTGTACCAGCAATACCACTAATTATTTTAGGTGGTAGCGGGGGAAAAGTAATGCTAGCAGCAGCTCAAGAAGTAGGCATAAAGATCGTTTCAGAAGCTTTTCCTGAAAGAGCCTACCTTGCTAATGGCAAGCTAGCACCACGCAATATTAATGGGGCTGTGATTAATGATTCTAAAGAGGCAGCAAAGCGAGCAGTACAAATGGTGACAGAAGGCAAAGTATTAACTCTAGATGGGGGGATTATAGAATTAGAGATAGATACGCTTTGTATTCATGGAGATAACCCTAATGCCGTGGTTGTTGCTCGAGCCATCAACAAATCACTCGTAGAAGAAGGAATAAAGCTTATGCCTACAAAAGGAAGATTCTAGACGTTTTGGTTAGTTAAATTTAAGTTTCCGACCAATTATGGAAAGGTTTTTGTATTTTTAAGATTCTGTTAAGTAAACCTAGCTTATTCTAAGCTAGCATTTGCAAAATTGATAATTGCAGATGTTTTAGAGTGCCTTAGGCAAGTTTGTTGAAGAATTTATAACTAAAAGGCAGGAGCTAACCTGATCAGGCACAGTGAAACTTATTTGGAGAATCTGATGACCTCAGAAGAACAGGACAAACTCGTTTTAAGTATTCGTAATACTATAGTTCGTACTGCTGAAACCCTTAACCTTACAGCAACTTTTGCCCCTGTAAGGCGCAAAAGTGATGTGTTGTTTGTTAAACTAAGAGGCAAACACCAGTATGCTTGTGCTATGGCTAGCTGTTTAGTAGACCTTCTTCCAGAGGTTGATATAGAGATTCCCAAAAGCTTACAATTAGATGACTATTTTACCCTAATAATTACTCAAAAATTAGCTGATCAAGAGGTTATAATTAAGGAAAGGCGTGCTAAGCTTAGAAATACCATAGGAGTAGAATTAAAGGCTCCAATCCAACCAGTTACTCCACAGGACTTGTATAATACTTTGTTTCCAGAAAATATGTAAGCTTAAAATTTTAAGCTAACTAAATTTAAATTTTTTGGAAAAGTCAGATTTTATTTTAGGCAAATATAGACTAGTACCTCGTCAAATAAATTTTGATAAGTAGATTTCGTTGAAACAAATCTGCATCACTATATAAGCACTTATCAAAACTTTCTTGATGGACTACTAGGTCTTAACTTCTAGTTAGTCATAAAAGATTATTATAATTTTAAGACTTCGTTAAGAGAAGTTGGTTTAGAATAAAGTAACATTTGTAATAATTTATTTGCAAATGTTTTAGAGTGTCTGGGACAGTTCATTCAAACTACTACTGTAAGATAGGAACCCGATTTGATTGAGCATAGTGAAAATTATTTTGAGAACTGGCTGATTTTAAAAGAAAAGGAACAATTAGCTTCACGTATTCGCGAGTATGTAATCCATAATGCTAAAATCGTGAATCTTAAAGTGAGCTTTGCCCCTGTGAGGCGCAAAAGTGATATTTTGCTGGCTAAACTAAGGGGTAAATATAAGTATGCCCATAACCTCTCCATTTGCTTGAAGGAAAATTTTCCTGAGGTTGACATTGAAACTCCAGAAAGCTTGCAGAAAAATGACTATTTTGCTCTAATAGTTACTAAAAAATTAGCTGATCAGGAAGTTGTAGCTAATGAAAGGCGTGCTAAGCTAGTTGGCATGAAGAAGGCTTCCACCTATCCTATGCGCCAAAACACAAACTCAAAAATTAATCCGTTTCAGGGAGGGGACTTTCAGACAAGTCTATTTGAGTAAACTCATGTTCGGATCAAGTAAAAAAGTAATGACCACATCACTGCCTTACCTTACCTCAAAGCACAGGACTCGGAGTTTTAAAGAGTAGTAAGGAATCTTTATATTAAGACGAGTTTTGAGACAGAAAAGCCCCCTCCCCTGCGTATACTATGTCTGAGCAAAAACCATCTCACAAACAGAGGTTCTTGAGATGGTCATGGAGTTACAAATATACTCGAGCTTGCCTTAAATCGGTTGGTGAAAGTAAAAGCAAAGTCCATCTGGTGCAACAACGAAGAAGACTTGAAGCTTTTGACCATCCCGTTCGTCAACCCGCCAATTCCCAATCTCAACACCATTTGCTTCAAGTTCTTTCTTTATAAGGTGAATGTCTGAGACCAGTATGGCTGCACCATCTTGAGTAGCACCCCCACCGTTTATTGAGAATCCGATTTGGATGCCATCTCTCTCAAGAATAACGGTAGGGCTTGGGTTATCCCACCGTTCAACTTCCACCATCCCAAAAGATTTGGAATACCACTGAGAGGCAGTATCGAGATCAACAACTGGCAAGGCAAGCACATTGTCTTGATATGGAAATACACTTTTAAATTGTGGTTTGCCTGACATCATAAAGTCTTTTCTTAATCCTTGCTGCACTGAACTCATCACGACCGAATAACCGTGGCAGAAACAACAGCCTAGCTAGTATTAGGCACCTAAGTACATACATTCGTCTCTATTTCTTTTAAATTCAACCACTTCCTGACTAGATGAACTCTTCTAAAACAAATTTAGTTTAATCCTGATAACATATTTGATACTGGTGGCGAACCCCTAAGTTTGAGGAGCTAAACGAGCAAAGGGTGAAATCCTTGAAGTTGCTGGCAGATCTCCTCTTAACCAGTTAACAGCCCTAGTGATATTAATAGCTGTAGCTATTGCAATATGCTTTAAAGTTGCCTTTCCTAATCCCTGATAGCGTGTATGTCTAAGTCCCATTTTCCTTACCCCTTGGGATAAGGTACCTTCAATACCAGCCCTCTTTTTATACAGAGCTTTACTTTCCTCAGATGCCATAAAGCCTCTCATGGCATCAAGTGCTTCCTGAGCTTTTCTGGGTTGTAGGTGAATCCTACGACCTGCTTTCTTAGCTTTTGTACACAAAGATCTTGAGGGGCAAGGCTGACAATCTTTAGGTCTAAATTGTACTAGAATGATGTTTGTACCGAATTCATTAACACGTTCTTTCCAAGGATAGGACACCTTGCCTTCTGGACAAGTAGCTTGCTTTTTATCCCAATCAATTGAAAAGTCTTTATTGCTGAAACCCTGTCCAGCTTTGGCTTGCCAACTTAGATTTTCTCTGACAGGCCCAACAAGCTTAATGTCGTGATTTGCTTGACTTGAAGCAAGTAAATCTGCATCAGTGTAACCTTTATCTACAATATGTATTTCAGGTGAGCAGTCTTTATTTGCTAAGGCTTGTTGTATGCTCGCAGTAGTAGAAACATCTTGCTGAGTAGCAGGTGTTGTTTCAACATGGGTAATGATACGAGGACTGCCAACCTCACAGGTTTCTGTTAAATGGACTTTGTAACCTGTCCATTCTGTCTGACGCTTAGTAGCATAACAAGCTTCTGGATCATACGGTGAGTGAGTACGTTCCCCTGAAGGTTTAAGTTCTGAGGATGTTAACCAACGTACCTTGCCATTCTTTCGCTCAAAATTCTGTTCCCAAACATCTTTAAAAATTGAAACTATCTTCAGCTCTTTTAAAGCTTTTGGCGTACTCTCATGGTCTATCAGGTCAAGCAAATCGAAGCCATCTGTAGCTACAGCTAAACCATAATCTCGCTGAGCTTGCCTGCCCTTTGGAAAACTATATTCCTCAATGCGATGACTATAGCGTTCAAACCATTCAACTTTAATGACAGCCCGAAGCCAATCAGGTTCAACTGTAGCAATAGCATTCAGAGCAGCACGAATACTTTCTCCTGCAAGCTCAAGTCTTCTTAGATTTCTCACAGCAGCAACAACATGTGTAGAATCAGTTCGTTGTTTGCTAACTTTGAGCAAGCCTTTTTCTTTGAGACTTTCCAGCATCTTATCAAGCAGGATTTGCTCAGCATTATTTTCAATAAGCCTGCTCCTGAATTCAGACAAGATAGATCTATCAAAACCAGCATCTTCTAATTCAAGGCTTAAAGCATATTTCCAATCCAGCCTTCCTCTCACAGCATCTGCTGCTTGGCGATCAGATAAGTTCTCCAAAGATTGGAAAACTGTGATTAAAGCGAGTCGCCATGGTGCATAAGCAGGCTGACCATTATTAGGAAACAAACTTATAAAGTCTTTATCCTCATACATAGCGTTTTTCTATTTGATCTGGTACAAGTATCGGCAAAACCCCTGATTTGAACAATTTTAGAAAAAATTTGAGTAATTCTCTCCTATACTGAAACCACCCTTATAATTGTTCTATAAGGGGTTTGTTGGTGTTTTCATTGAATTTCCTAAAACGCAAATATTCTCATTTTTATGCCTATAAGAATGTCCTTGGATTTATCGTGGGGAGCAGCTTTCCGTAAAACCTACCCTTGGTTTATGTTGTGCTGGTAATAACTAAAAACATCGTTTAGCATTGACGCTACATTAGAATTTTTTCTAATAAAAATCCCCCTTCTGAAAATATTCCTCTTTTTTAATCGTCTTAATCAATAAATCTACAGAATTACTTCTTATTGTCCCGATAAGCTAATCTGAGTTATCCTTTTTCCTTATGGCAAGTTATTCCTTGGATTTGCGACAACGCATTGTTCAATCTTACCTAGATGGCGAAGGTTCTATACGTGAAATAGCACAACGTTTTTTGGTTAGCCCAACCACTGTTCATCAGTACCTTAAGCTTTACCAACAACAGGGTAATTTGCTCCCTAAAGAGTATGTTGCTGGTCGTAAACCTGCTGTAGCCGCTAAGCAATTGTTACTAGTAAAAACTTTGCTACAAAACAAAGCAGACATGACTTTAATTGAATTCTGTACAGCCTTTGAAAAAAAGACTAAAACCAAAGTTAGCACTGCTAGTATGTGGAGGGCAATCAAAAAGATTGGTCTGACCTATAAAAAAAGACTTTACGTGCCAAAGAGCAAGATCGAGAAGACATTGTAGTCAAACGCAAAGCATTTTTACGTTTGCAGAAAGCAATTAAAGCAAATAGGCTTGTATTTATTGATGAAACAGGTCTGTATCTAAACATGACTAGAATTTATGCTCGCTCAAAGAGAGGGGAAAGGGCATATAGTTCTGTACCAAGCAAGAAGCATAAGTTTGCAAATTTGATAGGAGCAATTACTCTAGAGGGGGTAATTGCTAATTTCTGTGTGGATGGAGGTATAACAGGAAAAGTGTTTACAGTATTTCTAGAAGAAGTATTATGTCCAGTATTGAAAGTAGGGCAAATAGTTTTGATGGATAATTCACCAGCACATATTGTAAAAAAGGTACGTGAGTTAATAGAAGGCAGAGGCGCTAAACTGATCTACTTGCCACCATATAGCCCTGAGTTCAATCCTATAGAGCATTGTTGGTCAAAGGTAAAGTCCCATCTACGTACATTAGAGGCTTGGGACAAAAAGAAGTTTAATTCTTCAGTTAAGAAAGCTCTGGAAACAGTTAATGCCAATGATGCTCAAGCTTGGTTCAGGCACTGTGGTTATTCAAATCACCCACCTATGGAAGGATGTTACAATAAATATTTATTCAAATATTCACAACTTTAATTTCTTATAAATGCAAAAGTATGTTTTCATTTTAGATAAATCACCAGTAAGAAACATTTTTACTGTTTGTAAGACTTTAATATGATTTTATGAGAGATCGAAAATCCCGTTTCATAAGAGCATTTACTGTATTTGTATCAGGTCAAAAAGAAAAATGCTACAGAGTGCCAAATGCATCTCTTAGCTCCATAATTATATTTCCTTCAGGAAAAGCTGCTTTTGCTATGCGTTTAGTTTCATCTGGTATCTCGGTTGATTCAGTGACCCTTAACATTCCTTATTATGACTTTTTTGGAGGGTTCGCCACCAGTATCACATATTTTATCAAGATTAAACTCTTTAGAAGTGCAAGGATCAGTAAATGGTAAAGTTGATAATTACTAAGTCCTCCAAGATGGAGGTTTCCCAAGTGATACACAAGGAGGAAAACTCATTCTGTTTAGAATGTAAGAAGGACTTATAATTTTAAAATTGTTTTACCAAAGCCCTTTTTACTTTTGAACTTGAGCTACTAGATATCGAAGTATGAAAATTGCATTCGTGGATGAATCACAAGTGTATTTGGATGGTGAAAAATGCCTTTTATATGGCGTGTACGTTTGCTCTGACTTAATGCATATATTCAACACCGATGCAATTCGGGAGAAGTATAATCTAAATAATGAAACTGAAATTAAATGGACTATAAATACTGGTGATCGTGACCTTAATGCCAAAATCAAACAAGATCTGGTTTTGTCTCATGGAGTCGGAGATGAGTTTCTTGTAAGTGTTACCCGTGGAAATGACAAGGTATCTGCATTTCATAGATGTTTAGAACAAATCAACCACCATTTTTCTATTCGTTCAGAAACAGCATATGGCATAATATATGATCAAGATGTGACACCCAATAAGAAAAAAGCTAGAGAACTTATTAAGGATCTTGGCTACCCGCCCTCATGTCAACTTTTTGCTGAAGCCGCATCTGAATTAACAGCAGGAATTTCAGTCGTAGATGGGTTTTTAGGAGCATATGCATATATGGTGCATAAACAAGATGAAGAAAAACAACCTCAGCATGAGGCTCACCCTAGATTATTTTTGAGACTAGATGAATTCTTCTGGGAAATATATAGACGTATCATTCCAGGGGAAATTCGTTGGGATCAGCTATACGACGAAGATCAAGTTATAGCGATGGTGAATACAGGGTACAGACATACGCTTGGTCATGGTTTAGTTGTTGATCCAACATTAACGAAGAAGCAGCTCAACCGACTTGAACCACTTATTGATCTTCATCTTGGATGTACGATTTAAGCTTTCCAGTTCATTACATGATTGTCATAACAATTCCAATAAAGTACCTCTGAAAAAACCATCTATTTCCATCACATACATAATTCATGAGATTTGAAGGTAAAAAACAGAAATCAACTTAGGGAGATTAGCTTCTTAGGAAAAGGTAAAAACTCATATACTTTTAGTTGATATGGGTAGGCCTTATAAAACACTAAAGTTGCAACATACTGTTAAAGAACTGAAAACTCACTATCAAAAATGTCGTGATGCTGTTGAGAGTAGACGCACACAGGTTATCTGGCTACTTGCGGAAGGGAAAAAACATCACGAAGTAAAGATACTAACGGCATACTCAGATTGGAGTGTGCGGGACATTATTGCCAGATATAACAAAAAAGGATTACAAGGGCTTAAAAGTCAGTATGGGGGTAGTTGCGGGGCTCCAACAATGTTAAGCAAACAAGAACAGTTATTGCTTGATAAAGCTTTGGAAAGTGATCCCATTGATGGAGGGAGATGGAATGGGCGGAAAGTGGTGGCATGGATAAAAGAAAATCTAGACAAAGAAATCAGCTTAAGTAGTTGCTATAATTACTTACACAAATTAAATTTTGGCCTAAAGCATCCTCGCCCTAGGCATAAACTGGCAAACCTTGCAGAGCAAGAAGAGTTCAAAAAAATCGTTTACCTGAACGATTAATTCAGGTGAGGCAAAATTACCCAAAGGTTGAACTGTGGGCATTTGATGAACACCGCCTAGGATTAAAACCAATCATAAAACGTAAATGGACAAAAAAAGGGATAACTCCTATAGCAACAGTGCATCATCGTTATGAGTGGTTATATCTATATGCATTTGTATTTCCTCAGACAGGGAAAACACATTGGTACATAATGCCAAGAGTAGGAGTAGATATATATGACATAGTGATAAAAGAGTTTGCGGCAGATGTAAGAGCATCAAAGAATAAAGGAATAATAGTGGTACTAGATCAAGCGGGATGGCACAGCAAAAAGGAATTACCAGCAGGGATAGAATTAGAATTTCTACCAAGCTACTCACCAGAGTTGCAACCAGCAGAAAGGTTGTGGGAACTTACGGATGATCCTTTAGTAAATAAATATTTTGAAACAATTGATGATTTAGAAGCGGCTCTAAAAAAGAGTTGTGAAGATTTAATGCAAAAACCCGATTTAATTAGCCAGCAAACGCTATTTCACTGGTGGCCAATTTTTTAGAGTAAAAGAGGTTCTTTATTGGAATTGTTATCACACCCCACTTTAGTCTTCACTCTGTTCCTCAGACTCAAAATAATAGGGCATTAATTCCTTGGCAACCTTCCTTAAGTGATGATCATCGTGATTGTATCGTACAGCAGCGATGATTAAATCCTCCAACCATTCTTCTTTATCTGCTACTTCGATAAGCATAAAAACGGTTTCTTTTAAACTCGCACCTGAAGTGATAAACTCCATATTTTTGTTTAGCTCAAGCTGGACCATTTTAGCTAAAGATTGTCGGCGTGGAAATGCACTCAAAATAGCTTTAGATAATTCTCTAAATTGTCCTGAATTTAATGTGAGACGACCACCAACTTCATATTTTGGTTTTAATTCTCTTGACAGCTGTTGCTGAGAGAGGATAGGACGCAATATGAAACCAGATAGATCACTTAATGCTGAGGATATCTTCATGCTAAGAAACTCATAAAACCAGACCAACCAATGCAAAGGCTTGAAGTAAAGATCTACAGCAGATAGTATTATTTTAGCTGTTAGTTTAAGAAAGGGAACCATTTTCGTCCCTTCTCCTCTAAACCAACCATTCTGACAAAAGCTTTGATTGAGGTAATTACAAAATACGTCAAGAAGAGGAATACATCTCCAAAGAATAATACATACTCCACAAACGTTAGTGTTCTAATAATAAAGCCACTGACGTGGGCTTCATGCAATTTGTGAATCCATAAATTAAGCCCCACTGCTACTACCGCAATAACGCTAAAAATTGCTACTCCCACAAAGATATGTACAAAAAACTCCCAAAGTGGATACCACCATTTATCTTTATAGTTATTCAAACTCTCTCCCTTATTGAATGCACCATCTAGGTTCAATATTGAACCTAATTTCTTTGCTGAACAATGTTATTCCCGTAAACATTAAGATCGCCTTTAACTTCCTGTGCAGTCACTCGATTGCCAAAGAATTCGGAAGGCAATAAGTCACGCCAACTCACATCAGGTCCAAGTTCAACAGCAACACTTTTAGCATATCTAATTACATTAACACGTTCTTCAATTGCTAAAATGATTCTCTCGTTTATGACTGGTACTGTTATTTTAGAAACTTGGGTTCACCTCACATAATTTTTCCAATTCTCAACTAACACCGCTTATCAACTCTTGCAAACTGCACAAAATCACCAATTCGCTAACGGTACTTCTTTTTTGTGCCAATGTTTGTAAGGTTGACAAGCCACTCTACCTCGGGCGGCACATTAGAAGAACCTGAAACACCTCCGTCAAGCTTCGCCGTGCGAGCCTTCCCCTCTGGTCAGGATAACATCACCTGATTTTGACTCTGACATTTGCCCCAAATTGTATCACGATTTAATACCACAAATGTATTTTTGTAGCTTTAAATATTAACGGCTTGAATGAATTGCTTGTCCGTGGGCTATCTGTTTCTAAGAAGAATATCAATTTTGCTAGGGTGTTTTGCTTTCAAAAAAGCACATTTTGTTATTCCACTCTATAATTTTGTGCTATTGAGGTTTGTAGATTTTCTTGCTAGTACTCAAAAGTTGTGTGGAACAAGTAAAGAAGCTAGAGTCAAAAACATAAAGAGTATTTATGGTCTTATAGTGTTGATTATGGATGATTACTTAAATAATCTCGTTAAAGCTGTTCACGGAGGTAAAGTTTTTAGCACAAACTTCCTAGAACCTAATGAAGCTGCTGACCTTGCTGCTAAATTAAGAGCACAAGACATAAATGTTGAGCTTGATGGTGGCTTTTCAGGTGCTAACAGGCGTGTACTGACTGCGTTCCCTAACCATATACCTAAAGCTACTGCTAGCTTAAGTGCTGTGTACTTTGAAGGTGTTAATAAAGATGAACTTATTGATCGAATTAATAGTTTTGGCTTTAAACCAGCAAGCATAGGCGACATTATTAATCTTCAAGAAGGTTCGGCGGTTGTACTTTTAAGTAGTGTCAAGAATAAACTGTTAGAACTTAGAGGCGCTCAAGAGGTTTCCCCTACAGATCTTTCTGGACGCAAAAGTAAGGCTCAGCAAGTTATTGTGCCTTCGCTAAGAGTGGATGTTCTTGGCGCAAAAGCCTTTGGGGTTTCACGTAACTACTTTGCCAAAGGTATTGCTAACCACAAAGTTAGTTTACAGGGAAAACCAGCAGGTAAAGCTAGTAGCGCTGAATTAGGAGATGAAATCTATGCCGAGGGCTTAGGCCGTTTCCGTGTAGTTGAACTAATTGGTACAACTAAAAAAGGTAACCATAAAGTTATGCTTGAAGTAGAAAAGTCCTAAGGAAATTCTATGCTAAAATCGGAAACTATTTGGAGCCCCTATTAAGAATGAGAAGTCTTTTCACTCCCAGCACGTTTTTGATCATCTTACTCATAGTACCTTTAGCTGCCTGTAGACCTAGAAACACTCAGGAACCGCAAGATACAGAAGTTAATAATACACAAGAGACTACTAACAACAATGTGCCAAAGGAACCTGTGAGGCAAGTTCGGGTGGTAGTAGCTCGAGCTGGCGACCTAACAGCCACAAGAAGCACTTCTGTAACTATTGAACCTAGCCAAGATAGTCAAGTGTCTTCAAAGACAAGTGGTCAAGTAGAGACTATCTTAAAACGTGAAGGGGCAAGAGTATCGGCAAAAGAAGCAGTTATAAAACTTGATGACGCCAATTTAAGAAGACAAGTACGTAATGCTGAACTATCCTTACAATCAGCCCAGATTAACTTGGAAAAAGCTAGGCTCTCTACTAATGAAAGTAATCAACAATTGGCAGTAGAGGTACAGAGCGCTGATAGGAATTTAGCAGTGGCTAAGAAGAAGTATGAGGAAGCCCAAGCTCTTTTTGAAGTTGGTGGCATCGCCCAAATTGATTTACTTAATCTTGAAGCACAGTACAAACAAGCTCAAGCTACTTTTTTACAAGCCCAAGATGCCTTAGCACGCTCTCAGCGTGCAGAAGGTGAGGACATAGCACTATTAGAAGTGCAGTTCCAACAAGCTCAAGTACAGCTAGAGCAAGCCCATCAAGATTTAGCTGAGGCTAGTATCACTGCCCCTTTTGCAGGTGAGATAGCTGAATTATTAGTAGAGGAAGGTGAATCTGTTAATGTTGGTGTTGCTGTTTTTCGCTTAATCAGCATAGACAAGCAGCTAGGGCGTTTTTCGGTACCGCCACAGGATGCCCAAAGCTTGTTAGCACAAAAGGAAGTGACTTTTAGCTATGCTGGCACAGATTACCCTGCTGAGATTGTGCGCTCGAGTTCTGCTCCTAGCGGGCAACGACTTGTTGATTTAGTGGCAGAATTGAAAGCAAATGAGGTTCCTATTCCTGCTGGAAGCGTAGCGCAACTTACCTATGAAGTCAACTTAGCTTCTGGGCTCCTTTTACCTTCTGGAGCTATTGTTGCTGAAGGTGGTCAAAACTATGTCTTTGTAGTAGAAGAAGAACGTACTAAACGCACAGAAATTAGCCTTCTAGCTGAAGCCAGTGCTCGAGCTGCCATAGAGGGTATTGAAGAAGGCACTCAAGTTATCTATCCTTTACCCCTAGACCTGCGTAATAATGCCAAGGTAAACATACTTGAGACACAGTAGAAAAATCAGCTTATGTACTTAGTCAAAGCAGAAGCAAATAAATTAGCCCATTTACAAACCTTACACAATTATATTGGAGCCAAACAAGTTGCTTTAAGCGAGGTAAATTTAGATGGTGTAACTCTAATAAAAGATAAAATATTAGTAGATATAGGTTTAAGTGACAATATAAGTGTTGATAAACAATTAGAAATTGATTCTCCACAATTAGGTCAAAAACATGCTGAAATTCAGCACAGCTCCAAAGCAATGTGGTCTCTTAGCTTTAAAACAGCAGCTTTGCAAAACAAACAATTGTTTGATATAGTTGCTACTTTTTCTGACAACACCTCAGAAGTGATAGGCTATACTAATCTTTATAAAGTCACCTCAGCAAAAGATTTAAAAGAAGATGAAATCGAAAAAGTTGCTAGAACTTATCCTAAACCTCTCTATTACAAGCCCATGAATTTAGCACTTCTTTTTTCTGGTAGAAGTGGATCAACCTTTGGACTTAAATGGTTCTTTTATCAAATAGATTTCTTGAAGGCCGCTAGCTTTTATGATGGTGAATGGTTGCATACATTTAAAGCCAAGGTCTTTTTTAAATCTAGGGGCTATAACAATAGCCTAAAATATATAGGTGATGCTAATGCCGTATACTTAGTCAGAGACCCCTTTGTCAGAGCTGTAAGCTCCTATGCTCATGCTATTAATCGCAGTTACGAGAATGCTAATTTAACAGAATTTTTAAATCGTAAGGTTGACTCTGAATCAACCTTTACTTTTAGGGAGTTTGTAGGGTACTTAAACTCTCTTGATATAAGGAAATGTAATTTACATCATGCTTTGCAACTACACCCTTTAATAGAGTATAATATCATTGAAAAAACCCATATAGTTCACTTAGAAAACAGCTATGAGGAATTAAAAAAAGTGGAAAAACAATTGGGCCTTAAACATGCTCCTCTTGAAGAATTTCGCAAATCGCTACACACCCGTAGTAAAAAAGATACTGATGCTCAAGGAAATTTTGCAGATAAAAGGTACAAACCAAAAGACGCTTTCCCAAAGCACAAGAATTTTTATGATGATAGTTTAGTTGAGAAAGTAGTTAAAATATATAGTTTAGATTTTGAGGCTTTTGGTTACCCAAAGACCTTAGATTCCATTGATGGAACTCAGAAGTATTCGTAAAAACATATGAACAGTTGTTAATTGATGGTACCTTGCTTTTATGCGTATGCCTAGTGATATTCGAAGACAAAAACCTCCTTGGCATCTAAAAGGCACGGCCTTTGTACTATTCTTTAGATTCGCTTCCTCATTTGTAAAAGACCAAGGCTTTCTTTTACCTACTTTACAAGAAAATTTTCAAGGAGGTATAGGTGCAGTTATGCTGATAGATTACTCTTCCTCTGAAATAGGCCCTTATAGAGAATTGTTGTTCTTACCCGGACGATTTTGCTTTGCTAGCAAGTTGTTTTATACTATCACTAAGATTTATGTTTCTACTTGGGACAGGGTAGTTAATGGAAAACTTAATTGGAATATTCCTAAAGAAATAGCTACCTTTGAGGTATCTAAAGAAGGTTCTGTAGAGCAAGTTAGAGTTTCCCACAAAGAAAACGAAATAGCAAATTTTACTTTTAAGGCCAGCGTTGTTAGTATACCAGTAACAACTGCTTTCATCCCCTCTAGTTGGCGGACATTAGCTCAGGTGGAGGAAGATACAGGGAAAGTACATTTAGTTACTCCTCGAGCTAGAGGTTTCCTAAAACGAGCTTCTTTGCTAAAAGCTAATGTAAACAGAAAGTACTTTCCTGACATAACTAACTATCAACCACTAGCTGTGCTAAAGTTGGAAAGGTTTAATATGGTCTTTCCTGAAGCTAGACTTTTGGTTAATAGCAATTAAAATGGAAATCTCAAATAGGCAGATAATCCTTACTGGTGCAGGTTCTGGTATAGGAAGGGCTTTATTAGCGGAACTGGCTAATTTTTCTACTAAGATTGTAGCTGTAGATATAGATAAGGAGCGATTAAAATCTGCTGTAGAGAATATTCTCTTCCCTAAAGCTGAAATAGTTATCTTTGCTGGGGATATGTCAAGTCAAAAAAGTATAGACGAGTTATTTCATTACTCTATAAACGTGATGGGAGGGATAGATTTATTTATAGCTAATGCAGGGTTTTCCTACTATGGCAAAATAGCAGAACCCAACTGGGGAGAAATTGATAGGATATATAGCATTAACGTGTTCTCCCCTATCTATACAGCTAAAAAAATGAAGAGTATTAACCATGACCAAGCTTATAAAGTTGTTGTTACTGCTTCTGCAATGAGCTTAATGGCACTACCCGGTTATGCAATTTACAGTTCAACGAAAGCAGCTTTGCATAGATTTGCTGAAGCTTACCGTTTTGAGCTTCCTGATCCAAGTTCGCTCACTTTAGTTTATCCTATAGCCACACGTACTAGATTCTTTGAGGTTGCTGGAGAGAATATACCTGTAGCTTGGCCATTACAAGAACCTGAACATGTAGCTAGGAAAATCATTAAAGGTATTCAGCAAGATAAAATGTCGATTTACCCTTCTCGTCTTTTTAGAATTACTTTGTTGCTCGAGCGCTTTTTACCTTTTTTAAGAAAACTGGTACAAAACCAAGAAAATAGGAAGTTTAAAAGGTGGCTTGATGATCATAAGCAAAGTAGCTAGCAGCCCATAGAGTTTTGTTATGCTAACTACTAACTACCTTGGGTAAGAATTACACACCAGAAGCACCCAAACTTACTAAAAGGAAATATATGTCACTTTTGCAAAAACCTCCCGCTACCCTAGCCCTTGAAAACGGTAATATTTACTATGGCTACACTTTTGGCTATAACGGCAAGTCTATAGGCGAAATAGTTTTTAATACCTCCATGACCGGCTACCAAGAAATACTGACCGACCCTAGTTATAATGGCCAAATCGTTACTATGACCTATCCACACATAGGTAACTATGGAGTAAGTGTTTACGACATGGAATCTAATAAACCCTACGCCAAAGGTTTTATTGTGCGTGAGTTTAGTCGCCATCCTAGTAATTATCGTGCTAATCAAGACCTGCAAAGTTTTATGGAGCAGCACGAGATTGTTGGCATAGAAGGTGTTGATACTAGGGCCTTAACAAGACATTTACGTAGTTCTGGTGTATTAAAAGGTGTTATTTATCATGGTAAAACTAAGAGTGATGAAGCTTTAGAAAAAGATTTAATACAACAGGCTAAAAACCATTTAGATATTGATGGGCGTGATATGACTCCTGAAGTTACTACCTTGTTACCTTATGCAAGACCTAGCTTTAGAGATTACCCCCGAGTGGTAGTAATGGACTTTGGCATTAAACATTCTATAGTTTATAAGCTCGAGCTTGCTGGGGCAGAAGTTGTTGTAGTTCCTGCACAAACCTCACCAGCACAAATTATGGCTCTTGATCCTAAAGGTTTAGTACTTTCTAATGGCCCCGGAGATCCCGATGGCCCCCGCTATGCCCACAATACTGCTTGGCAAATGCTCGGTTTATTGCCTACTTACGGGATTTGTTTGGGACACCAAATTTTAGGATTGGCCGTGGGCGGCAAAACTTATAAGCTTAAACATGGTCATCATGGAGCGAATACACCTGTAAAAAACCTACTCACTGGTGAGGTGGAAATTACTAGTCAAAACCACAACTATGCTGTAGATGTTAATTCGATACCTAATCAGCAATTTGAAGCCACCCACATAAATCTAAATGATGACACTCTTGAGGGCATGAAGCACGTGCGCTACCCTGTATTTAGTGTTCAATACCACCCTGAAGCTAGCCCGGGACCGCATGATGCTAGTTATCTATTTAATCGCTTCATAACAGAGGTTAATAGCTTTACAGGAGTAACTTCTTTGCCTACAACAACAGGTTAACACTATGCTTGCCTTCCCAAGCTTCTATAATTTCTTCATTAGTTTCTTCAAGCATAGCTGCATTTAAACGTTCACAAGCTTCTTCAAAAAGGTATTCTTGTAAAATACACCAAGTGGACGTTCAGTTTCTTCAAAAGGTACAAGTCTGGCATAAGGCTTACCTGACTTAGCTAGAATAATGTCTTCTCCTTTTTTCATATTGTTCAACAAACATGATAGATGAGTTTTGGCTTCATGGACATTAATTACTTTAGACGTTGTTTTAGTTTAATAAGCTAATTAGTCAACTATTATTTTATTTATCTATTGTTCAAAATTGGCTCGAGATTTTAAGGTATCTTTAAGCTTATGTCTAATTTGATAAGTGCTCCAAATCTTTTCAAGAAACTAGATGATACTAATCTGGTTACTGTAGATATCCGTTTTGACTTAAAAGATTCTAAAAAAGGTTGGCAAGAGTACCAAAAAGCGCATTTGCCTAAGGCTATCTTTTTTGATTTAGATAAAGATTTGTCTAGTGAAGTTAGGGAGCATGGGGGTCGACACCCTTTACCTGATTGGGAAACTTTTGTCAGAAAATTGGAAAATTCAGGTATTAGTAATCATAGCTCCATTGTTGTTTATGATGATGTATCTGGTGCTTTTGCAGGACGTTTTTGGTGGATGCTGAAGTACTTAGGGCACAATGATGTAAAGATTTTAGATGGTGGTTTTAGGACTTGGACAGATGCTATGTATCCCATTGAAACAGATTTACCTAAGCCATCAAAAGGAAAGTTTGTGGTCAATTTTCGCCATGAGATGCTAGTAAGCGTAAAAGAAGTAATAACAGCTATTTCTAACCCTAAAGCAGCAATTGTAGATGCTCGTGAAGCAAAACGCTATAGTGGTGAAGTTGAACCTATAGATAATAAAGCAGGGCATATTCCTAATGCAGTTAATATCCCTTTTAGTGAAAACTTAATAGAACGGAAGTTTAAATCTAAAGAAGCACTAAAGGAGCTTTATAGCAAGCTCGAGGGTGCTAAAGAAATTATTGTTTACTGCGGTTCAGGCGTTACTGCTAACCATGACATAATTGCTATGAAAGAAGCAGGGTTTGCTAATGTTAAGCTTTATAGTGGCTCTTGGAGCGATTGGATAAGTTATGCAGATAATCCTATTGCTTAATTATGCAAATTCTAAAATTTCGGTCAAATCTTTATTAACAATGCAATGATCTGCTGCTTGTCTAAGTATTTCTTTAGCACAAAAAGCAATTTTTTTATTACTATATTGAAACATAGAAAGATCATTAGCACCATCACCCACCACCATAGTTTCTTCTTTGCTACTTCCCAAAAGCTTTTGCAAACGCTTAAGCAAATCACCTTTGGCATTACTAGTCATCATTTCTCCTCCTACTTGCCCTGTAAGCACGCCATTTTTAGTGTGTAAAAAATTAGCAAAATCAGCATCAGCACCTAGAATTTTACTAAAATGTTTTGTAGCCTCACGAAAGCCACCAGAAAAAATAACCACTACATAACCTCTTTGTTTTAGGGCTGGCACGACCTCCTTAGCCCCCGGCATAAGAGGAAGAGTTTTGCATACACTTATAGCCTTTTTATAAGGTAAACCTTTGAGGAGTTCAACACGCTTAATTAAAGACTCAAAAAAATCGAGCTTTCCTGCCATAGCTTGGTATGTTATTTGTTTAATTTCTTCACCATTGCCATAATAATCTGCAAGAATATCTACAGTTTCACCATCTATAAGGGTTGAATCAAAATCTAAAATGCAAAGCTTCATCTAAATACCAATCACTACCAAATAATTTGGTCTTTTCATGGGCATAACTATATCTAATTTAATTTTACGATTTATGATAAATAAGTTCAGCAAGGGATGCTTTCTTCTTTTTTTGCAAAAACAATCTAAAACTAGACCAGTTGCATTCAACAAAAGCTTTGAAATTAGAGAAGTCTGAAGATTTCGTGAGGGCACCTGATTTCTAGCATATTTTAGAGTAAGATTTTACACATATATACAATTTATTCAAAAGAATACATCTGAAGAACTATGTGGAAATAGTTAATCTTGAATATTGTTTTCCTAGCAATAATAATACTATGAAGCGCGAGAATTTCTTTTCAGGCGTTCCTTGGGAATCTATTGCCAGCTATTCTAGAGCTGTTAGAGTAGGCCAACAAGTTTTTGTTGCTGGCACAACTGCTACAGATATTAAGGGCAATATAGTTGGTTTAGGAGATGCCTATTTACAAAGTGTGCAAAGCTTAAAAAATATAGAGAAAGCATTGAAAAGTGCGGGTGCAACTTTAAGAGACGTTGTACGTTCACGCATTTATATAACTAGAATTGCGGATAGTAATTTAGTTATGAAAGCACATAGTGAAGTTTTTCTTAATGTTTATCCTGTTGCCACTTTAGTAGTGGTAAACGCTCTTTTGCAAAAGGATATGTTAGTTGAAATTGAAGTAGATGCATTTCTAATGCAAAATTCATGAAATTTATGAAAATTTTCCTGTGAAAGTTCCCACAGGACAAAGGCAAAGCATCAAATATTGTTCTAAAGGAGCGCTGTATTTAAAGTAAAAATACAGTGTAATTTGTAAGAAACTATCACATAAATGTGACTTAGGAAAAGATTTGTGGACATACTGTTTGTAAGGCACGGCGAAACTGATTGGCAAATTCTTGATGACCGTGGTGTGCGTGGTTGGGCTCGCTCTTTTGCCCCACTAACTTCCATAGGTCGTGTGCAAGTTGATGCCATTGCTAATGATTATCGTCTACAAGAGGCAGATGCTATTCTTTGTAGTAGTTATGCTCGAGCCTTGGAATCAGCTGCTTTAATAAACCGTAAGCTTAACAAATCTATCTATGTAGAATATGATTTACATGAATGGCTTCCTAACAAAGATTCTTTGGCAGATGTAGATGATAAAACTTTAAAGCAAGCATGCGAAGAGTTTGTGCACTATACAGGGGTTATGCCTTTTGAAGACAATTTTACTCCTAATGGAAAAACCACAACTACAAATAACTTCTCAAATTCTAACCGCATACCGCCTCCAGAGAAGCGCACATGGGAAAGCTTAGAAGAGGTGCGAGAAAGGGCTTTAAGGGCACTTAAACGCTATGAACATTTATCTAAAGTAGTTGTAGTAGCACATGCTGTGCTAATTGCTAGTATTATTGGTGAGCAACGTTACATTCAACATGCCGAGATCGTGCCTTTTAAACTTGATTTTAATGAACTCTCAGAACTCTCAGAGCCAACACTACTAGCCAAGTCTATAAGAAGTGTTTCCTAAGAAATCATCTCCCGAAGCGTCTTTCTCTTGCCTGAAAATCACGCAGGGCTCGTAAAAAATCAAGCTTACGAAATCTAGGCCAAAAAACATCGCAAAAGTAGTACTCACTATAGGCTGCCTGCCATAGTAAGAAACCGCTTAAACGTATTTCACCACTGGTACGTATAACAAAATCGGGGTCAGGAACTCCAGCAGTATAAAGATGTTTTTCTATCTCTTTACTAGTTAGTGTTTCTGCTAATTTTGTTAGGTCTTCGCCCTTTTTAATTTTTTCCTTTAAAAGTTTACGTACAGCGTTAGTAATTTCTTCACGCCCACCATAACCTACAGCAATGTTCAACCAAGACTGATCATAATCTTTAGTCACATGCTCTAAATTATAAAAAGCTTTTTGAACACTAGTTGGAAAGTGTTGAATATCACCAATTATTTTTACCTTAATTTTATTGCGATGTAGGCGCGGATCTTTTGCCATCCGCAAGGCTTGTTCTTTAAAGAGTTCGAAAAGATCATTTACCTCTTGAGGGGAACGACCTTTATTTTCAGTACTGAAAATCCACATAGTGACATGCTTAATGTTTAGCTCTAAACACCAATCTAGTACTTCTTCAGCCTTATTGGCTCCTAACTCATGCCCTTTGCTTATAGCTAAGCCAGATAAACGAGCAAAGCGTCTATTGCCATCTAAGATCATACCAAGATGCTTAGGTAAGGGCTCACTGCTCACAGCCTTTAAAAGTCGCCTTTCATAAAACCAGTAGAGTGGAACATTCCAAAAATTCAGAAGGTGTTTTTTACTTATTTTCATAATACTTTTGTCACGGCTTAGATTAAACCTTAGGTTGCTAAGGTTAACATGTTCAAACTAGGTTTTAAGTTGAGAATGAAGCAAAAAGGATTTTATCCCTAGAATCACTTAAGTAACATATGACCAAGTAATTATAGCTCCTAATTGTTTTATAAAAATTGCAATTAGGGTTTACCCCTCAAATACGATGATGGATACACTACAGCATCCTCTACACCTTGGTTCAACACCGCAGGTGCTACTTTCTGAAAGGTGTCTATTAAACATTTCATTAGGTATTATTGTACTACACCTGATAACAAAAGATCAAGCTTGATAATAGTTTGAATCAATTTTAATAATATTTAATTGGAGCAATGGCTTTAAATAAAGAAGATACAAGGGGCAGTGCCTTTCATGTAATAATGAATGATTATGCTTTAAAATGCATAATGATTTCCAAAAGTTTAAAATGCCTAAGCGAAACTATATCTGAAATTTATCCTGACTAAGTGTTGATATGCTAATAAAGGCCCATGCTAAAGTTAATCTAGCTCTTCACGTAGTCGCCAAACGTGAAGACGATTTTCATGAAATAGATACTCTCATGGCTCGTATATCATTGTTTGATGAAATTTGGCTCGAGCCCCAAAAAAAAGGTATCACTCTAAAAATCATTAATGGCAACTTGCCAACTGATAATAAAAACCTTGCTTATAGAGCAGCGGAGTTATATCTACAAACTACAGGCATAAAACAAGGTATAAGTATAACTTTAAAAAAACAGATCCCCATAGCTGCTGGCTTAGGTGGCGGCTCCTCTAATGCAGCGGCCGTTTTGCGAGGCCTTAAGCAACTTTATCCTGCTTCTATAAATCTTTTGTCCTTGGCTGAAGAACTTGGTGCAGATGTACCTTTTTTCGTTCGGAATTTGTCAGCAGCAAGAGCTAGGGGTAAAGGTGAAAAACTAGAAACTATTAACCTTCCAAAGATTCCGCTTATACTTGTCAATCCCCATATTGCTGTAAGTGCAAAAGAGGCATATGAAAATTTACAAAATTTCAGCCCTCCTCTAAAATTAGATAAACTCTTACAAAATTTAAAGCTAGGGATAAATCTTGAGCTATTTAACGCTTTACAAACAGGTGTTATAAAGCTTTATCCAGAAATTGGTAGTGTATTAAAAATTTTGCAGGAGAGTGACTTTGGGACAGTACTTATGTCAGGCTCAGGGTCAACTTGCTTTGTTTTAGCAAAAGATGCGATTCAAGCAAAAAATGCTGCAAAGAATTTAAAAATCAGTAAACCTAAATGGTGGATAGGTGTTTACATGCTTACTTGAAAGGATTACGAAACAGGCCTCGCACTGCTGTTTTTAAGTCGATATTTCCTCCCACAGGAGGATGGCCATTGGCTACAATATCCTCATCAAAAATAGTAGCAAATTCATCAATTTGCTCTTGCTGCTTACCCTTTTTTAGCTTTGAGGCAATAAGCTTACTATTAGAGAAAACATGTTTGATGATTTCTTTTTCTTGTAAAGTAGCTATAGTTTTTAAAAGCTCATCCCATGATAGCCGTGCTTTAACCAATGCCCTTAAAAGCGTTATAGGTTCAGAAAGAACTGAAATTAACTTTATCTCGTAGGTACTAAGAGTTTTTTGCATGTGTATGGAGAGGCCAAGCTTCCCTTCTTCTACAACAAAAACGTCATCGGGACCTAAACGAGTTATGTCTTTTTTGTAGTGCATTAATTCGTCAAGCCTTCTACTAACTTCTAAACTCATTGAATCAGGATCTACTCCCTTTTTGGTGGTTAAGGTAACTCGCTTATGTAAATTTAACTTAAAGTGCCCATCAGTACGTTGCAGTATGGGAACTAGAGACATCAACATACGCCTTTTAAAAGCCTGTGCTATAAGGTCACTTGATAAGGCCTGATTACCATCTTCTAAAGTAATCATCAACTTGCTACCAGTACCATTACGCTTTTGCGCACGGAGGTGCTCGAGTACTTCTTCAGGCACACCATAACCTCTCATAATTGAGCTTATTTTGGCTGCAAATAGAGTTTGCACCTGCCCGGCCATGCCTTCAAAAAATGTGTAATTAGTATTATAGCGTGGGTCAGGATATTTTAACTTTAATATGCCAGTTTTTGAACTCGAGCGAATCATTGCCAAAAGCATGCTTAGATTTGTATCTATAAGGTTACCCTGTATACTAGTTTCCACAATTATTATCCTACGCCATACTTTCCATTGAATCTATTAAAACTTATATGTTGCCTTATAGATCTATTATTGAAACTTCCAAGACTTGAACCAACACAAGATTTTTCTGTCCCACCAAAATTTATGCCTAGGTGCTTATGTTAGAAAAGTAAATAATTGGTTATAGTAACTTCTATGAAAGAAGTAAACACGCCCAATTGGGTTAAGCACACTATATTCTACCAAATATTCCCTGATAGATTTGCAAAAAGCAACGAGGTAAAAAAACCTAGCCGTCTTGAAGCATGGGAAAGCCCTCCTACTGTACATGGTTATAAAGGTGGTGATTTATATGGTGTTATTGAAAAACTAGATTATCTGCAAGAGTTAGGTATAACTGCCCTTTACTTTAATCCCATCTTTCGATCTGCTTCTAATCACCGCTACCACACTTATGACTATTATAAGGTGGACCCTTTACTAGGAGGTAATGAAGCATTAACCTCTTTACTTGATCAGTGCCATAAAAGAAACATGAAGGTTGTTCTTGATGGTGTTTTTAACCACTCGAGCAGAGGCTTCTTTCAATTCCACGATGTTTTAGAAAATCAAGAGCACAGTCCCTACCGTGATTGGTTTCATATTCATAAATTCCCTTTAAATGCTTATATAGAAAAAGATCTTGGTTACAAAGCTTGGTGGGGATTAGCAGCGTTACCAAAGTTTAATACTGCCAATCCTGAAGTGCGTGAATTTTTGTTTTCAGTAGCAGAATTCTGGCTTCAGTTTGGCATTGATGGCTGGCGTTTAGATGTACCTAATGAAATAGATGATGACGCTTTCTGGCAGGAATTTCGCCGCCGTTGCCACGAGATTAATCCAGAGTGCTACATAGTAGGTGAAATGTGGCATGATGCTGAGCGTTATTTGAAAGGTGATCAGTTTGACGCTGTAATGAATTATCCCCTTACAAGGGCAGTATTTGGTTTCGTAGGAAAAGAGCTAAATCATGAGCAAATTGGTAAATGTGGCTATGTAAGTATACCTGAACTTAGTGCCTTGGAATTTGCTGGTCAAATGGATACTCTTTTGAGCAAGTACAACCCTGCAATAACTAGTGTACAACTCAATTTGTTGGGTAGTCATGATACGCCTCGAGCACTCACAGTTTTAAACGGAGATGAAGATGCCTTGCGCATGGCTTATTTGTTCCTATTCAGTTTTGTAGGTGCTCCATGCCTTTACTATGGTGATGAGTTAGGACTTTCTGGCAATCATGATCCTGATTGTCGCCAGAGCATGCCTTGGGGTAGAGAATTTACTTGGAACCACAATTTGCGTGACTTTATTAAAAAACTGATCCAACTTAGACATAAGTATGCTGCATTGAGAGAAGGAAGTTTTAAAACTCTATATGCTAAAGATGATGTTTACATCTATGCTCGTCAGCTAGATGTAGAAAGCTTTATAGGTATTTTAAATATAGGGGAAAATGTAGATTGTAATTTTGAAATTTCAAATGGTGATAGTTTAGAAGGGCAGTATGTGGATGTGTTGGGATTGGGAGTGGAACTCAAGCTAAAAAACACTACCCTCTTTGGTCATTCCTTACCAACCCAAAGTGGTTTACTTTTAATGAGAAAATAGCTTAAGTAGGACAATACCTATGACATTCTCAATCACAAAACAGAAGCGCTTTATGGAAAGTTAAACTTATTTGAAAACTGAGGTATTAGGAGCCCAGTTCTATAAAAAGGCAACTCCAAAACAATTCACTTTGCTATTTATGAATCATGAATAGCTCCCAAATTGGGAACATTGTTCAGGAGTTGTCGAATTAAAATAGGATCAAGGTTTCTGGGAAATAGTTTTAATATTTCAAGTACGTACCTGAACGACCTAAAGTGTGCTTTAAGATCCAAAACACTCCAATTAGGATGCTGAGACCTTAGTTTTTTTAACAGCACTTTTGAGAATAGCACCATAAACATTGCTAGGTTTGCTGCATTGTTTATCTGCTGTTCCTTTATGTTCATAAAATCTTCTAATCCCCAATATTGCTTAGCGTCTCTGAAGGTAAATTCTATTTGGAAACGTAAACTGTAGTAGTCTATTAATTTTTCGTATGATATGTTCAGATCACTGCTGAATAAGATTACATGCTTACTTTCTCCTGTTACTATACTGGTTTTAACTATTACTACTACATTCAAAGACTGTCCAAATTCCTTGTGTAACATTGTCATTTGATAGATATCTGTACGAATCTTCTTTTTTAGATCTACTGTGCTACTCTCAAGATATTCCTTAGGTATCTTCTTGTAATCTATCTTTTCTCCATATTTGCGTTTCCTTCCTCGTTTATTTTGCTTCCCTTCATAGAGAAAGTACAATGCTGAGTCAACTCTTAATTTGCTAATTAAGAACAGTCCACACATTCTTGCCATTTGTAAGCTGTTGTTATCGCCAAAGGCCCCATCTAGTAATAAATACTGAATACCCATTCTTAGTAAGAATATGTTCAGAACTAGCATTATCATCGTTTTTATAAATACTAGATGTACTGGTAGTTTCACATTGACTTTGTCTTTATTTTTGCTACCTTTTGGACGTCCTGCCTTCTTTTTATTTTTCTGCTTTTGTTGTTTATGATTATTGCTTTTGCTCTTTTTTGCCTTACCCTTACTGTTATCTTGTGATTTATCTTGTGTTTCTCTTTTAGCTTCTTCCTGCCCCGTATTGTTCTTGTCTTGAGACTCCTTTTGCTCTGGTTCATTGCCTTCTTCTTGATCAGTACGTACAATTTGCTTATTAAGTATTGGGTAAGCAGTGCGGTCTTTAACACTAACCAGTGATAAACTAAAGAAGCAAATACTCCTCACTACACGATTAAAAAGAGAACTGAAGAATCTATCAATTCCAAAAGTCTCTTTACCTGATTTAGTAATTACTACTTCATCACCTGCTAGTAAGTAGGTATCATCAGGGTCATAAACATGGTTACGAAATAAGTACCAGTTGAGGTATAGCCAGCAAATATTGGTGCTAAAGAAACGTTGTACCGTACGATAACTACCACTAAGACCAAAAGTCCATCGAGAGATACCAAGCATCGTGACACGACCAGTCATAGATAGCATTGCTAAAACAATTGTTGTTAGCTGATTTAGGGTTGTTTTATCAAGAGCTGGGCTAAGGCATTGTAAAATATATTGTATTTCTTGCATGGGTACTATACTTTATGTATGGTGCCCTCGTTTCAACTATTTAGCAATTGTGTCGTACTGAATCAGTTTTTTGAAATGTGTTAGCGTGAGTTGGTAATATGACTCACTTTGGCGTGGGTATTAGTAGGAGTATGAAAGTTTTTGTGAATGCTTTTAGAGTAATTAGTGCCTATAGGAAGCTAAAATTTAGTAGTTAGTAGATAACATAGTGAAACCCTACTAACTTCTATAGTGCTCCAGAAAAGTTTTTTCCCTAGATAAAAACCCCATCTGTGAACATGTCATTCTGAGGAGTATAACCCTTACAAGGGTAAACTTGAAGAATCTCTGAGGGCATTAACGCATGAGAGATCCTTCACATAGCTTGCCCTAGCCTGTCCTAGAATGCAATGAAGGAAGCATAGCGAAGCGCTCAGGATGGCATTACTTACTTTGAATAAGGCAATAATTTATCTGGACATCTATATTTTGAATTCCAGCAAAAATTCCTATAAAAATTTACGACTTACGCTTAGGTTATTATAGTTTCTTATGTTAGATTTACGCTTTATTCGTGAGAATCCTAATGTAGTTCGTAAAGTTATGAAAGACAAGCAATTAGAAGAAGATGCTAAAAAATTAGATGAACTTCTTTTAGTAGACGAAGAGTTTAGGCTTTTACGTAATGACCTAGAGCAAAAACAAGCTGAGCGCAATTCTCAAAGTAAGAAAATTGGTCAACTAAAACGACAAGGCGAACCTGCTGAGGAACTAATTCGTGAAATGGGTAATCTAAGTGATGAAGTTAAGCGTTTAGAAGAAGAAAGCCGTAGTTTAGAAACTAAACTTCAAGGTTTAATGCTAGAAATTCCCAATATCCCTCATGAAAGTGTGCCTTATGGTGAAAGTGAGCATGATAATGTTGTCGTAAAAGAATGGGGTGAAAAACCTGCTTTTGATTTTGAGCCTAAGCCACACTGGGAACTTGCTAACAATAGAAACTGGATTGATTTTGAGGCCGGGGTAAAAACAACTGGAGCGGGCTTTCCTATTTTTAAAGGTTATGGTGCTAGATTGTTAAGGTCACTTATTCAATATTGTTTAGATAGTTTAGTAAGTAAGGGATACCTAGAGCATAGTGGACCACTGCTAGTAAATACAGAAAGTGCTACTGCAACGGGGCAACTACCTGATAAAGAAGGGCAGATGTATAACCTTACCGATGATTTTTATTTGATTCCCACCTCAGAAGTAATCCTAGCAGGTGTTCACCGCAATGAAATTTTAGATGCTAACCAGCTTCCCTTAAAATACACTACTTATAGTCCATGTTTTCGCCGAGAGGCAGGTAGTTACGGAGCACATGTTAGAGGAGTTAACCGCGTGCATCAGTTTGACAAAGTAGAAATGGTGCAGTTTGTACTCCCTGAGCAAAGTTATGAAGCGCTCGAGGAGATGACAAAAACTTCAGAAGAATTACTTGAAGAACTTGGCTTGCCATATCGTCGCTTGCTTATGTGCAGTGGCGACATGGGTTTCACTCAGGCTAAAAAGTATGATCTCGAGCTGTGGAGTGCAGGACAAAAACGTTGGTTAGAGGTTTCAAGTTGTAGTAACATTACTGATTTTCAAGCTAGGCGTTTGCAAACCCGCTTTAGAGAAGGAGGTAAACAAGGCAAGGGGAAACCTGAATTAGTGCATACATTAAATGGCAGTGCTTTTGGTATGGTACGGGTTATCGCAGCAATAATGGAAAACCATCAAAATGAAGATGGCACAGTGAATGTACCTAGTGTACTTAAAACTTATGTCGGAGCAAGTATTCTAAGTTGATAAGCATAAGTACTTTCATTTCAGACCATTCTAGTGCTTGATGTACCTAACAATTAAAAATGGCGACTCAGCACATTTAATGCGTATTGATTTAAGCTAACACCTTCTTCATTAGCTTTTTGGGAAAGGTCTCTATGAAGGCTTTTAGGTATACGCAAATCGGGCATCAAATAATTATTGTATAAAGCAATTTAGTTGGCTTTTGCAAGAAAAATTGGAGTTGATAAAGAAAAAGTCAAAAAATACCGACAAAATTTTTTAGAGGATTTGCGAAGAACCTCTAATGAATCGAATATGCCTTTTCTTAGGGTGTTAATCTAGGACATAGAGGGCTGGTAGCAAGGATTATGAGAAATAAATTATAGAATTCTCCGTAAAAAACCATGCTCTCATTAAATCTCTCATCTTTTTTCTCTCATAATTAGACATATGGATAGAAAACCCCTTGTTCTTATTGTAGAAGATGAAAAAGAAATCGCTAAGTTTATAGATTTAGAATTACAAGCAGAAAACTATGAAACAGTAGTAACTTATGATGGTGTAACAGGCCTCTCAAAATTTCGGGAACTAAATCCTGATCTTGTTATTCTTGACCTTATGTTGCCTGTACTAGATGGTTTAGAAGTAGCAAGACGTATTCGCAAGACTAGCAATACGCCAATTATTATCCTTACTGCAAAAGATAATATAGATGACAAAGTAGTTGGCTTAGATGCTGGTGCAGATGATTATCTAGTAAAACCGTTCTCTATAGAAGAGCTTCTAGCACGCGTGCGTGCTCATTTGCGCCGTGTAAACCCAGCTGTTACAGGTGAAGTGCGTGTAGCTGATTTGGTAATGAATTTAGATGGGCGTGAAGTTTTTCGTGATGGTCGTAGAGTAGATTTATCTGCTAAAGAATTTGAACTTTTGGAACTGTTTGCCCGCAACCCCGGTAAGGTCTTTAACCGTTTTGAAATAGAAGAAAAAGTTTGGCCTGAATATACAGGAGGCAGTAATGTTGTAGATGTGTATGTGGGCTATTTGCGTAGAAAGCTCGAGGGCGAAGGAGAGCGTAGACTAATTCACACTGTACGTGGAGTAGGTTATGTTCTTAGAGAAGAATAAGGCTATGCTAAACAGCTTCTATTGATGATATCCATAAAAGTTTTTCTTGCGGAACCTCCGAGGTTTGGGGCAGCTCTTCACTGCATTCCCTTCGCCATGCTCTAATACAGGCTGGGGCAGGCGAGGGTAAACCCAAGATTTTTCTGGACCACTATAAATTTTAAGTTTAAATAAAGGATTTTAACTATGCTTATAAAACACTATAGAAAAACTTTCCCCATTGCCTTGCTATTTATTTTTACAGTACTGGTTCAAGCACAGTTTACTAATCCTCACACTGGTTACACATGGAACAACATGATTTCAGCTACGCTTGACACCACCATTATGAACAACATGCAATCTATGCAGCTTACTAGTATGTTGACTTCTAACATGTTAACTGCACAAATGCTAGCTGATCAAGCCATAGCAGGAACTACTCAGTCACCACCAGAAACTAGTATAAACCCAACTACTTCTGAATTTGAAACTGCTATAACCAGCTTCACGCCTGTATCAGATCGGCTAGTACCACCACTACTTGCTCAAGCTTTTGCCTCGAGCCCAGACGAGCAAGCCTTCTTTGAAGAGCTACTCTACAATGGCTTGTCATTTTTTGAAACCAGAGCTAGTGAATTTGGCGGTGAGGTTTATGATGTTGAGCGGGCTTTTTCTTTTTTAGTCAATGCCAGCTATAGCATTTACTATGATAGTTACGATGGTTTGGGCCAAGCAGAGTATGACGCTGTGAGGCAACACCTACAGGGTTTCTTTAATAGTAGTCCAGACTTTTTATTGTTTACTGACCAAGATAAGCAAGTCCTTTATGAATTTGCAGCTAGTTTAGGCGGCTTGCTACTAATAGGCACAGATCTTATGATTCAACATAATGAAACTGAAGGCCTAGCTATTTTTCGTGAAGTTGCAGGTGGAGTGCTCGAGGGCTTAGTGGGTACAAAGCCAGAGCGCATAAGTTTTACAGCTACAGGTGTAGTAATTGACTGAATTCAGAAAACAGAACTATGTGCTGGCGTTTGTAAAGTAGAAAAGGGCGTTACATAATTATAGGCATGGCATTTCCGTGGGGATCTAACATATTCGCAAAGCACAAAAGGGTGTAGCATCCCCGTAGGGGCACGCTGCAGCGTGCCCCTACCAACCTTTGAAAAAAATTTTGGACGTTTCGCTGTTTTTAAAATCCCTACCTTTAATAGCTAATATAACAGGCTTGAGTATTGAAGAAATTGAGGAGCTTTAGTGCAGAAGCACCCAATCCTTGCATGATCTTGATGAATTAACCCTTCTGCTGAAGAAGAGGCTTTGCTTGATGAGTTGCTCGAGCAGACTGATCAACATTGATAGAATGGACTTAAGACTGAGTTATTATCTATACTAGTAGCACTAATAGAAGATGAGAGATTGTCAGAAATGATAGAGAACGAATTGATACAGGATTTTCCCTTAGACACTCCTTTTATCAGAAGGATGAAGGATAAAGGACGTGAAGAAGAACGTCACGAAATAGCTAGAAACATGAGGCGAGAAGGTATGGATGTAGAACGCACAGCAAGGCTTACAGGTTTGAATGTCGAGGAAGTAGAACAACTACAGAACTAAACTTTAAAAACATCACTCGAGTCAACACTCTAAAAATGTCAGGATTTGTTTTTTATTTCGTACTCGAGCTAACCCAAAACCTCCTATTCTATAAAGATTAAACAACTCATGATGTTTACTTTAAAAAACACCTCTGAGCTTTCCCATAGCCTGTATAATAACCTGTGGCCGAAACAGACAATCCGCTAAAGAGACTATTTAAAGGTTTTCCTAAGGCTTTTGCAGAATGGCTAATGGAAGAACCTATACAAAGCATTGAACAAAGCGATATAGAACTACCTGTTAGCGCTATAAGGTCAGATCAAGTATTTACAGTAACGTTCGCCAGTGGTAAAGAAATAGTATTCCACGTTGAATTTGAAGCTGGTGACGACACTGAGGTGATGAAGTGGCGAATGCTCAATTACATGTCAAGGATAAGCGAAAATCTAAAGAAGCCTATACAAAGTGTTGTCTTATACTTAAATAACAAAGGTAAAGATGATACAGGGGAACATAGTATAGGTGGGGTCAGATGGGTTTACAAAGCAATAAGGCTTGAAGAAGTAGAGGCTAGTGAATTTTAAAAAACAGACAGTCCAGCTATGTGGGCATTATCAGCATTGGCAAAGCGTAAAAAGCCAGAGGAAGAGGCATTTGAAGCAGTAGACAAGATAAAGAAAAATGCTGATAATAAAGATAGAACAAGGCTTTTAGAATTGTTTCTAGTGTTGTTACATGATGAGAGGTTAGTAAAAATGATTCAAGAGCAGTTAGAAAAAGAAGATTATTTAATGAATAGTCCTTTTTTACAAAAGATTAGGGGTGAAGGACATGAAGAAGGGCGTGATGAACGTTCTTATGAAATAGCAAAAAATCTTAAGCAAACGGGTGTAGACATACAAATAATAGCTAATACAACAGGCTTGAGTATTGAAGAAATTGAGGAGCTTTAGTACAGAAGCACCCAATCCTTGCATGATCTTGACGAATAGTGAATAGCAGGATAGAATAAAAGAATAAATAAAAACTAAAACATCATAACCATTTGCTCTTAACTTTTGTAATTGGCTCGAGGCATGTCTCATCAAGACTATGTTTTCTTATTAATTGTACCTGCTTGATATAAGGAATCTATAATTTCATGTATAGCTGAGAAAGCTTCTGATTTATATTGCTGTGCTTAGCTCATATACTAGTTTGCTTACTTTGTTGTGCTTCTAAAATAGGGGGAATAACAACTTTTTCAGGAGGCAAGTCTCCTTGCTGGCGAGAAACCATAATCACAATTTCCCGCCCAAGTTTGCTAATAAACTCTAGTAATCTCTCAACAGAAAAATGATCTAGACCACTCCCATGTTTCAAATATGAAACTTTAGGTTGCTTTATACCTAGAATCTCAGCAGCATGTTGTTGTGTCCAACCACGCCTTTCAATAGTTTTTGTAATTATAAGAGCAAGCTTTGCTTTGAGCATGAATTCTTCAGGGTTAGGGATGTCCATATCAGCAAACACATTGCCTGAACTAAGGGTGGCTTTAGTATCTATATCACTCATTTTTTGCTAACTCCTTTGCTGTATATTCCATAACACAAACCCTATGTCCTTTCGTACCTCATCAGGAAGATCTTTTAGGTCTTTTAGAGATGAGCCAATCCAAATGATTTCCTTATATTCCATAGCAAGCCATCATTAAAAGTAATATACCCATGATGGGAATAAAGCCAAGTCATCATCTCGTTAGAATCTATACTTTTGCTTTCCTGCAAACAGTTAACAGAGAAGCGGTTGATAATGATTTAGGTTTGTCAAACTTAACCGTAAATCCAAAGATAGATGTTTTCAGGTCAAATGCAAAGCAAAAAAGGGCGCAATATCCCCGTAGGGGCACGCTGCAGCGTGCCCCTACCATAATGCTATAAAAAATTTAGCAATCTGTTTTTGATGAGTACCCTTACTGCCTGCAAAAACTGTTCAACATTCCTATATTTAAACGTGATAGCAATCATCTGCCCATTTTTTGGCGTTATTAATAATGTATTCAGATATACACTGATAGGACTTTTCATTACGAATGATGTGTTCGTAATAATTGCGTTGCCACAATTTTTTATTGAATGGTTGCCAATTGTTTTGTTTAACGTTTTTGATATATTCATTGGCAGACAATGATTTAAATGCCCCAACCACATCACCAACCGTAACCGTGGGGGCAATTCCTTGTGGTTGCCCCATAATTGATAATTGCCCCGTTTGCGATTGTTCCGTTTGTGGTCGTTCAATTTTTGGTCGATTTTTCGCATTTTGAATGTTGGTTGTAGGGGCAATCCCTTGTGGTTGCCCTAATACAATTGATAATTGCCCCGTTTGCGATTGCCGTGTTTGTGATTGTGGTGTTTGTGGTTGTGGCGTTTGTGGTTGTTCTACGAAATGGGGATTGTCGTCGTTTGGGGTACCCACAAGGGGTACCCCTACGTTTTGTTGCCCGATTATTGGTAATTGCCCCATTTGTGATTGTTCCGTTTCTGGTTGATTTGCAAAATGGGGATTGTCGTCGTTTTGGGTACCCACAAGGGGTACCCCTACCAATTCTATGATTCCGTGGAAATGGTTTGGCATGACGACAAATTCATGTAATTTGATCTTATTAAAACGATGCACCAACCCTAACCACTGTTGTCTAATCATGTTTCCGGCAACGTTTAACTGCATGTTCCCATCTTCAATTTTTCCAAACAAACATAATTTATTTTGGGTGCAGATCGTAATAAAATATAATCCCTCTTGTGAATAATCATAGCCCTGTAAACGTATTGATCGGCGGTGGTGTATGTTTGGGTTATATTTCATGATGTTTATTAAATACAAGAAAAATGCATTTCCTGTATTAAATTCTTGAGCTTTTAACGGTTAAAATTTTTGTTCTCCATTTCACTTTTCAAAATCCTAGATCTTCTATAACCTAGATTAAAACACCACCTGAACGTTCGCAAGCTACTAGAACAGATGGTGCAATTTTATATTTGCCCGCTTGTCTGGGCAGGAGCATTCGGCACTCTTACGCCGCTCAATTATCCGTGAACAATTGACTCACAGCGGTGCAAGGTCGGGCGCAACGGAAACCAATATTGTTGTTGGCATTGTCGGCATTGTTGTTGTTGCGGATGGCAGCACGCACATTGTTAGAGTTATTGTTGAACGAACCGCCGCGCAGCACGCGCTCTCCGAAGCCCCTAGTATGATTATAGCTATGATTGTTTCAGCCAAGCACCCAATAATTTACCTAACTCGGTCATTAGTCCAGCAGCGTATTGATATTGTTTAGGTGTGGTGTATGTTAATTCCAAAGAAAAGCGCAGGTAAGCTCTTAGCATATCTAGCTCTGCATCTGCTTTAGGCAAATATTTGCTTAAGTCTTTTGTTTTTGCTGCGTAGAGGAGGCTTTCGTGAAATGTAAATGCTACTGATTCAATGCGTGCAGCTAGTCTAAAGCGTTCCTCACGAGGAAACTTCTTTGTATGCTGGAAAAGCCACAGCATGAAAGATTCAGTTTTTGTAAAGATAGGGGATTGGCTTGGCACTAAGTCATTGCTTCGCCCAAAACACTCTTACCTAAAACCCATGTATCACCATGTTTAATATGCCCGAGCCATGACATGACGCTTGCATTTAATTGTTCACGAGTAATATGATCATTTTTAAAGCCCTTGTATAAATTCTTTAAGTGCCTTCTGTATGCAATGCCCCTACTGCGTTTGAGTAAACGGTGACTAGGGTACATTCTAAAACCTAGAAAAGTTAAACCTTGTTGAACAGAACGAGGTTGTGCACGAAAAGAATGGATTGTTAGGCGTAAGGAAGCTAGGAAAGTAATTATTTTGTCACGCCACTGATGCAGAGTGAGTTTATCGTCAGCAAAGAGCAAAAAATCATCTACATAGCGCAAATACCCTTTACAACGCAAGTTATGTTTAATAAATTGGTCTAGTTCATTCATATAGACATTTGCCCAGAATTGACTGGTTAAATTACCAATAGGCAAACCACGTGCTCTGTTAGCAGTAAAAAGATTGTCACCGTGGAACCAGCGCAGGGTATACATTTCTGCTAAAATACCTGTGCCACTATCTATAATTTTGTTACATAGGTTTATAGTAGAGTCACAAACGATGTTACGAGCTAGAATAGTTTTCAAGACAGTATGGTCTATTGCAGGAAAGAATTGTTCAATATCACAAGGTAAAACATATTTGTAGCGTTTCATAAATGTGGTACAGCGGTCTAGAGCTTTGTGTGTACCTTTACCTACACGGCTTGCGTAGCTATCGAAGATAAATTTACGTTCATATAGCGGTTCTATTATGCGGACAAGTGCGTGATGTACAACTCTGTCACCAAAAGGAGCTGCGCTTATTTTACGTCGTTTTGGTTCATGGATAGTAAAACTACGGTAACCACCTGCTTGCCAGCTTTCTGTGCTTAGTTCTTCATGAAGTTTTAGGAGTTGTTTATCTAGATTTTGTTCGAATGTTGCTGCATTTTTGGTATGGCGTTTACCTCTACGTGCTTTTCGCCATGCTTCGTAAAGGTTTTCGAAGCTGCTTATTTCGTTGTAGAGGTTTTTATAGGTCTTCATGTTTTTAGGTTCCTTGGTTTTATTCTTGTTGTTGATAATAAAACAAGCCACTAACCTTGTTCAGCAGGGGCACACTGCAACGTGCCCCTGCCAACCGTTGAAAAAATTTTCCGACGCTCCGCGTTTTTCTAAAACCACTTCCCTACCAAACAAATTAATCCCCCCTAACTAACGTCATTCAGAAAAGCAGGGCTCAGAGTCCAGAATTCAGAGAACCAGAAAACAGAGCTATGAGCGGGCGCAACGGAAACCAACATTGATGAAGGCAACGTCGGCATCGGAGCCGTTGCGGAAGGCAGCACGCACACTGAGAGAGTCATTGCCGAACGAACCGCCGCGCAGCACGGGGAAAATCGCTGAAGTTATATCAGTAATCTCTCTTCCATCTGTTGGATCGTATGGATAACCAAAAAACTCAGAACTAGTCCACTCCCACACATTACCTGACATGTCTACTGCTCCTACCCATGATGCTCCTGCTGGGTAGGATGACCGGCGATATAAGTTGATTATTTGAGAATCAATTATCATATGGGTAATGAACCCATATAGTGAGCAAGTTGAAAAACATATGCAAAGGTATTATGAATCTTTATCTGAAAAAGATAGACGACGCTATGCTGCTGTAGAAGCGGAGAAGCTAGGTCATGGTGGAATAACATATGTCAGTCAGTTGCTAAAGTGTAGCCCTAATACCATAAAAATAGGATTAGCAGAGCTTGACGATGAGCAAATCTTGTCCCAAACTAGAATTCGCCAAGAAGGTGGAGGACGTAAGTCTGTCATTGAAAATAACCAAGAGCTTGAGTTAGCTTTCTTGCAAATTATTGATCAATATACTGCTGGCTCACCCATGGATCAAAAGATCAAATGGACCTATTTAAACCAGCGTGAATTAACTCAGTTTCTAAAAGAGCAAGGCTTTCAGATAAGTGAAAAACTGGTGGTTCAACTGCTTGAAAAACACAAATTTCGTAAACGTAAGGCAAAGAAAGTGATGAGTGCTAAGGAGTGCATAGATCGTGATGATCAATTCAAGAATATTGCTAAATTAAAAGAAGATTATCAAACTGCTAGACAACCAGTTATTAGCATGGACAGTAAAAAAAAGAGCCTATAGGTGCTTTGTATAGAAACGGTAAAGTGTATAGCCAACAAGCAATAAAAGTTTATGATCATGATTTCTACTCTTTGGCTGAGGCAATAGCTATTCCTCATGGCATTTATGATTTAAGGTATAATCTTGGCTACATAACCATTAATACCAGTCATGACACCAGCGAGTTTGCTTGTGACTGTGTTCGTTTATGGTGGCAAAATCACGCAATTAAACTCTATGCTCACAGCAAAAAATTGCTAATATTGTGTGACTGTGGAGGTAGCAATAATTCTCGACACTACATATTCAAAGAAGCACTACAAAATCTTGCCAATGACCTTGGTTTATCCATACGTATAGCACATTATCCACCCTATAGTTCCAAGTATAATCCTATAGAACATCGTTTATTCCCTCATGTAACTCGTGCTTGCCAAGGAGTTATACTAGATTCCGTGGAAATCCTCAAGATGCTTATATCTAGAACAGAAACTAAAACAGGACTTAAGGTTTTTGTAAATGTCATAGATAAGCACTATAAGAAAGGGCAAAAAGCTGATGAAAATTTCAAACAGGCAATGCCCATTGTTTTTGATGATTTTTTACCATCTTGGAATTACACTGCTGTTCCCCAATAATTTTGAAATGCTCAAGTTATTTCGCCGACGATCCTAATTACCCACAGGTGTTGTTGTGCCAATACCACTGCCAAAATAATTTACATTTCCAGCAACAAAAGTATCTCCCCAAGGATATACCGAAGGATATGCTGGAGGAGTGCTTTGCCCTCTTGCTGCATACTCCCACTCCCTCTCCGTTGGTAACCTTGCTCCTCGCCACTGACAGTACTCTACTGCTTGAAACCAACTCACGCCTTCTACTGGATTATTGTCGCCTGGGTTAGAGAGGCCACCAATAGGCGCAGTACATCCACTATCACTCACACATTCATTATATGCTGCTTGTGTTACCTCTGTTTCATCTATCTCAAATGCTGGAACATCTTGTTCTCCACCATCATTCCCCGCTTCTCCCATTTGAAAAGTTCCTGCTGGCACTTCTACCATTAACACATTTGTAACTGTTACCACAATGTCTTGAACATCTGTTAGTCCACCTGAATCTTCTACTGTGACTTGTACGTTGTAAACATTATCTGTGCCATCATCTCCCGGGTTTTCAAAGTCAGGTGGTTCGTTAAACACTAATATGCCAAAAACAGTAATCGTGAAAAGGGTTTGATCAGCTCCTCCTGTGATGCTATAGGTTAGTCCTGCTCCTTCTAAATCATTATCATCAGTGGAATCCACATCTGTTACTCCTGTCTGACGTTCCTCTGCTTCTACTGCGGCTGCACTTATTATCTCTGGTGCAGTGTTTTCATTTACATCTGTTACTGTAATCTTAATATCTTGTACGGCTGTTAATAGACCTGAATCTGCTACTGTGACTTGCACGTTGTACATGTTATCTTCGCCAGCATCCTCTGGGTTTTCATAGTCTGGTGCACTCATAAACGTTAACACACCTGTACTTGTATCGAGATTGAATAGGTCTTCGTCTGCTCCTCCTGTTTTGCTATAGGTGAGCCCTCCTCCTACTCCTTCTGAATCATTATCATCAGCGGATTGCACATCAATGGCATTGGTCTGGTTCTCAAATACTTCTACTGCTGCTGGACTAGTGATTGTGGGTGCTTGGTTACCTGCAATTATTATTTCTGCCATGTCTATTAGGCACTCTGCATCTCCCTCTTCTATTTTCTTTCCGCTTTGTGCTTCCACCTCATCTTTGAACGACTCCATCTTTTCAATTACCTCTACTATATCTCCCTTTTTTAAGTTCTTTATCGCACCCTCTAGCTTTTTCCTCAATGAATTCTTTGTTCCTTTAGGTATGTCTAATCCTTCTACTTTACTTATTAGTATCTCTATACCAGGAATATCATCTTCACTTGTTGCCAAAGCTACAATTGGACTCTTTATTTCATCATTCCTTAGTCCTTCTGTTTCTTCTGGTGTAACTACTTCGTTACATCCTCCTATTACTAGTAGAATAGATAGATAGATAGATAGATAGATAAAAACTGAGCTTCATAAATAAACTCCTTTGATATTTGTTGATAATACTCTGTAGTAGAACATTATCTGATCCGCCTCTGAGCATGAGGTACCGATAATCATTACTTCTACTATCGGTAGGAAACTAACCAAAATCTACACCTCATCTTACTACTTTTGTTTTCATTTTGTCTACCTTTTCACTAACGTTTGCCTTATGAAATATATTTACCTTCCTTGAAAAAAGGCTAAAATTGCTTTTTTGTATGATTTTTAGTGTTTATAATTTTGAATTTGGGTTCTGTGTAGTTATGTCCAGCTTGGTTACCTTATTGCCCTGTAACACCTAAATATTCTGCCTCTGCTCCTGTTAGTATTAATTCCTAGGTTTTGACTACCCTTAACTGCATTCGAGAGTAACCAGAGACTTTTGTGAGTACACTATATAATAATTTTAAGGAGGAAACATGTCAAATTTAATCAAAAAGCTAACCTTTCTGGCATTAACCTTAATAATTTTTAGTAGCTTTGTATTAGCACAGCGTTGTACTGAAGAACTCGAGCCCAACAACACCCCTCCCGAAGCAACTGTTTTTACTGGTATGGGCTGCATTATTGGCACCTTTGAAGACTCAGATCAAGACTTTTTTGCTTGGACAGTTACTAACGATGATCTTCGCAGTAGACGAGTGGTTTTTGAAATTGATCCCAAGGAAGCTGAGCTAGTTAGCCTGCAACTCCTTAAGCTAAGCTTTGCTGAAAATGGCATAGATGTTATAGGTAAAGAAGATCTTTTTAAGCTCGAGGCAACAGAAAAAATAAATGCAACCTTTCCTCAAATATTAACTGAGGGTAATTATCATCTTGGCATTGCTGGTAAAGGTTCCTATACAGTAAATATACATGAAGTTGACCCTAGCTTACCCGGCAATTTTGACTATGAACCTAACGATAGTAGTGAAGAAGCTCGAGAAAAAACAGGTCCCTTTGGCTTCTCAGGGAATTTGGAAGGTAGTGTGGATTACTATAAATGGACACTTACCGAAGAAGATGCTGCTAAACTCTGGAAAATTAGTGCCCAAACTCAAGTGGGTCAAGAATTAACCGTTAAGCTTTTTGCTAGTGATGGTGAAAATGTTTTTACTGAGTCAGTTGATGAAAATAGCCATTTGACTTTATATGATATTGGTTTAGAAGCAGGTAGTTATACTTTTGTGCTGGGCCCTGCAAGTGAAGATTTAACTCGCTATGCCTTGCAAGCTAGTGCTCAAGGTATTAAAACAGAAGGCCAAGAATTAGAACCTAATGATCGTGAAGAACAAGCCAATGTGTTTGATGTTCAAGGTGGTATTGCTGGACTCCTTCGTCAAGGTGAGAAAGATGATTTCCACTTTCGCATTGAACAAGGAGGTTTTTATGAGCTTAAGCTAGGTTTAGCAGAGTATGCTAGGGTCGATTTGTGGGATAGTGATGATGTGGCAGTTATTGCTCGAGAGGGTGAAAATTTAGATCTAGGTAACCTGTATTTCAAAGCAGATGAATATTACTTACGCCTTCAAGGTTCTAAAGAGGATGCTCCTTATAACATAAGCTTTGTAGAAGGTGATCCTGTTGAAGATGGTCATGAAATTGAGCCTAACAATGTACAGTCCTATGCCACAGCACTTGATGAAAAATTGCAAGTACGTGGTGAGATGCAAGGACGTGACTTTGACTTTTTTAGTTTCGAGGTTGACACGCCACAAACTTTCCGCATTCAACTATTAGGGGAAGACTTAAATGACCTTACCGTTTATGATAATGGTGGCAGTAAAATTCAGTATTTAGGTGTAGCTAGTGGTGAGCGCAGTGCTCGCTTGGATAATCTCGTTTTGCTACCCGGTAAGCACTTTATAGAAGTAGATGGTCAAGACACACAATACGCTTTAAGAATACTTTCCCTCGGCCCTGCCACTTTCGAAGCTCTAGAAGCTGCCGAAGGTAATATAGAGCAAGAAGCTGAAGATACTGAGGCTGAACAGGTTGATGAAGTAGCTGAAGAGGACATTACTCGCCAATACCCAAGACCAGCCGGGATTCTAGAGCGTGAGCCTAATGATGATGATACAAGGGCCATGCCCTTGCGTTTTGGTCAAAACTATGTAGGAGTGGTTGGTAATACTAGCGATCATGATTATTACCGTTTTTCACTACAAAATGATCAGTACATCCGTTTAGAAGCTATTCCTGCTGAGGATGGCCTCATATTTTTTGATACAACTGACGTACCCCGCACCATTAGTTTTGAGCAGGGGGAACCTGCTGTTATGGAGCGTTGGCTTTTAGCAGGTGATTATTTTGTAAATATAAGAGCAACTACTCCTAGTTATGGTTATTATCAGCTTAAGCTTAGCCAACTAGACTCTCTTAATTTACCCACAGATTTAGAGCCTAATGATAATGCTATATGGGCAAGACCTTTACCAGAAAGCCTCGAGCTAACAGGGAAAGTTGGTCAGTATAATGACCATGATTGGTTCCTTTTACCAGCAATTGATAAGATCAGTAAAAAAGCTACTGACAACTTTGAGGTAAATATAAGCAGGCATGGTAGAGATTACCGTTCCTTTGAAGCAGAAAATCCAAGCGCTTGCTTTATTACCTGTGAGGAAGAAGCAGAGTGCCTAGCATGGATGTTTACTAAGCCTAAGAACGAGGAAGAAATGGGAGAATGCAATTTAAAAGAAGCGATTCCTAATTCTTCTTTAAATGAGAATACTATTTCTGGAGTTAAGCTAGCCGTGCCTCTTAGTATTAGAGCTGAGGACAGTGAAGATTTACAACTTTCTATCTATAATTTAGATGCAGATGCTTGGCTTAGCTATCCTACTTTTAAAGAAGAAAATAATCTTTGGCAATTTAGTGTGCCCGTTAATCAGCAAATGGCTATACGCATTAGCGGAAAACGTCCTTATGATTTAACTTTTGATTATGGGGGTACGCTTAAGCCTAGAAAACAAGAGAGTGATCTCGAGCTAGCGCTCGAGCTAGACCAAAAAGAAATAGCTGCCTACTGGCACGAAGGTCAACATGTACAAGCTACCCTTACCCTTAAAAATCCTACTAAGAAAAAACAAGAGGTAGAACTAAGTGCGTTGGCTAGTGATGCTCGAGTCAGCATAAGTAACCCTGAAGAAACTGTTACCCTAAAAGCCAATCAGTCACTAGAAATTCCAATTGATCTGGAAGTTATGCCAGATGTTAGAGATGACCAACCCATATTAATAAACATGGCTACCAGTGATGGTTTAAATAAGCACAGTGTAACGCAAAACTTACAGCCTCTTTGTGAAGCACCCCCTATAGGCACCTTTCAGGCTTGGGCCTTACCTAAAGAACTTTTAGGTAGTTATAATGTAGCATCAGCCAGCTTTGGAGCCAAAATAGTTGAGGGAGAAAACTCTTCTAGTAGAGATGAGCAGCTTTTTGATGAACGTGTTTCACCTGCTACTGGTGCGTATAAGAAATTGGACCAAAGCGTTTTTGTTGAGCTAGCTGGTGATAAACCTGTGACGCTAACAGGGGTGCTTTTACACCCTCGCTCGAGAGCTACAGCATGGCTACAACTTAAGGATTTTGAAGTTCTGACCTCGCTAGATGGAGAAAGCTATGAATTGGCTTACCAAGGGCAATTAAAGGCTGTACGGGTAGAGCAAGCTTTCATCTTTTCTGAGCCCGTTAAAGCTCACTATGCTCAATTACGTTTTTTGAGTAACCATCGAGAAGAAAGCCAAGACTATTTTTACTTGGGTGAGTGGAAACTCTTAAGTAATGATAATCCTTTAGAAAAGATTAACCTTGCTGATCCTAGCTTGGGCGGCAATGTGGTTTGGTCTTCGCCACTTATACGTTCAGGTAGCCCCATTTTAACTGAGCGTCCTGAAGGAGAAAGCGGTGATCGTACTAACATTCGTTTAGAAGCTGAGCAAACAGAATTTTCTTGGGTGGTAGGTTTTCACCACAACCGTGCTGCACAAATAGAGAGTTTTGAATGGCTCGATCATTTTAATAGTGAGGTTGACAAACGCTTGGGTGAGATAGACATTGAAGTTAGTCTTGATAGCCCAGCAGGTCCTTGGGAACCTTTAACTACTTGGAAGCTTGAACGTGGTGAGGTAACTAGTGAAGAGGAAATTCCTGCAGTAACACCTTTAACATTAGATGAGCCTATTTGGGCACGTTATGTACGTTTTAAAGCAAATGATTTAGAACCCAAAGGCAGCTACAATTTACCCGAGTCCTTGCGTATTTTTGAAAGGGAAAGTGATGGGGATTACCGCTCTATCTTGGCTGAGTGGGGTCACTACAGCCGTGCTGCCATTTATGAAAGCCTAAACCCTCCAGAGAGCACTGAGGCTATAAGTGACGAAAGTGAAAATTCTAGTCGTGAAACTGCTCAGCCCCTTGAACTAGGTGGTGTGGTAAGTGGCACCGTAGAAATAGATAAGGATATAGACTGGTATAAAATCACTGTTTCTGAAGGGCAGAATTTGCTGACGTTAAAGCTTGATGGCGATCCTACTATTAATTATCAATATGCTCTTGAGAATGTTGAAGGCGAGGCAGTCCCAATAGAAATTTTAGAGGAAAGTGCAGAGAGCATAACTTTACAGGCAACTGTTAGTGAAGGTGATTATTATCTCGAGCTACAAGAACCACCACGTTCAGTAGTGTTTGCTTGGGATAATAGTGGTAGTATGGGACCTTATAGGAATACCACTTATTCTGCTCTTACTAGTTTTGCTGAAGACATCCAAGAAGGTCGTGAAGTAGTCAGCTTAGCTGTTTTTGATAGCGGAGGACCTTATTTCATTCTACCAGAATTTTCTGGTAACCCTGCAGAAGTAATGGCAGGGATTGGTAGTTATGATCGTAGGCATGGCTCGAGTGATTCCCAACCCACTCTTTTAAAGACTACTGAGGTTCTAGGCAAGCAAATTGGTACTAGAGCAATACTACTCATTACCGATGCTGAATCAGGAGGCTATGGCTTTACCGCAGAAATGTGGCAAGCTTTTGCAGAGGTCAAGCCTAGAGTTTTCACCTTTGAAGTTTCTACTTCCGGAACAGATTATGCCCAAGACTTAATGCAAAGCTGGGCAGACGTTAATCATGGGATTTACCAAAATGTTGGTACGACTGGTCAATTAGATGTGGGCTTTGCCAGAGCCACTTGCCACCTACGTCGTCCCAAAGGCTATAAAGTTTTAGCAGAAGCAAGCTATGTTGAACGTGGCCCCGGAAGGCTAAAAGTTATTAGAAGGCAACTTTCTGAAGAAGAGCAGGCTGCCCAAGCCGCTGAGCAAGCAGCTAATGCTCCAGCAGTTGAAGTTATTCTTGACTCTTCGGGTAGTATGTGGCGTAAACTAGACGATCGTTTTAGGTATGTTATAGCCAATGAAGTGCTTAGCAACCTAGTAACTGACATCTTGCCAGCAGAGATTCCTTTTGCATTAAGAGTTTTTGGTAATCGAGAAGAAAACACTTGCCGTACAGATTTAGAAGTGCCTTTAAGTCCTTTGGATGCTGAAAGTGTTAGTAACATAATTGTAGGTATAGAACCCAAGCCCTATGCAGGCACACCTCTTGCTGACTCAATTAAACAAGTAGCTAGTGATCTAGCTGAGGCTAGTGGTCCTAAAACAGTCATTCTAATTACTGATGGTGAGGAATCTTGTGACGGTGATGTAGAAGCAGAAATCAACGCTTTACGTGAACAGGATATAGATGTCGTTTTAAACATTATAGGCTTTGACTTTGAGGCAGAGGATAAGGAAGTGGCTAGGGAGCGCTTCAAACAATGGGCTGAGCTTGGTGGTGGGCAGTACTTTGATGCTAATTCTGCGGAGGAACTCGAGCTTTCACTAACCCAAGCAGCTACAACACCTCCTGAAATCACTTTTGAAGTGCTTGATAATACAGGAGAGATTGTGGCAACAGGTACAGTTGATGGTGAGGAATTAGAGTTGCCAACAGGTAGCTATAGGTTACGTATACTTACTACTGAGCCATATGTGATGGAAGTACAAGTTTTAGCAGAGCAAACGCAAATTCTAACAATAGAACCTTAATAAAGCTCTCTTAGCAGGTAAGATGTATTAACATGTATGGCCCAATCTTATTTGATGAATTCACCCGAGGCAATTCAAAACTCGTAGAGCTGCAAGACTTTGCGGCTCTACACGCACTAACAAACAGTTAACAAGTTCGAACATTATAATGCTAGAATATCATTCCCTAGACACACAGCTTGCTCAGCCAAGCAAAGCTTTAGAATCAGATCTATGCTTATGCTATACTAAATGCATGGTATTAGTAGCAACAAACTATGAGCACATTGCTTTAAATGAAGCAAATATTGTTTTTATTAAAGGTACTAACATGAAAGTTGTTGAGCTTGTTTCTACTTACCTATCGAGTGACTCGAGCCCTGAGGAGATTCAATCACAGCATCCTTATTTGTCACTGGGGCAAATTTATTCTGCTCTTGCTTATTATTGGGATCATAAAGAAGCTCTAGATAAAGATATTCAGCAACGCCTTGCTAAGGCAGATAAGTTGCAACAGCAAACCCCTGTACCTGCCTTTGTTAATCGCATAAAAAAAACTGTTAGATAGTGCCTTTAAAGTTTTACTTTGATCAGCACGTGAAAAAGGCTATAGCCACTGGCTTACGCTTACTTGACATAGATGTCCTCACTGCTTATGAGGACAATGCAAGCACTTTAGATGATCCTGAACTTTTAGATAGAGCTACTGAACTAGAACGCCTATTGTTTACTCAGGATGACGATCTCCTTGTCGAAGCTGCCAAACGCCAACAGGACAACATAAGCTTCAGTGGGATTGTTTATGGGCATCAATTACGAGTGACTGTAGGGCAATGTGTTGAGGATCTCGAATTAATTTCTACCTTAGTAGAGCCAGAAGAAGTCAAAAATCAAGTTATATTTTTGCCTTTATAACTGTGACTAATCAAGCATGTACTAGTTGAATGAAGGTTTACGTTTAGCTCGAGTCGTGGTTTCTAAGCGTTTAAATGACTTTTGCCTCTTTCTGTCTAAAAAAAGCATAGTTAGTACACCTGCTCCTGCTACAAAGGCGTGGATAATTAACCACCTAGTGGCACTTGGTTGCCAAGGTATTGCAATTTCAAAGAGTCTATGTTCGGAAACCTTCCAGACAAAAAGTTGAGGTAAAATATACAGAAAAGGTGATATTAGGAGGGCCGCGTAACGCCACGAGTACTCGAGCCCCAGCATAGCCAAAAGCCCCGAGCTAATAATCATAGGCAGGAAAATGAGCCAGCTATCATCTTGTTTTAAAAGACCTAGAGGAGGCACTAGAACAACTACAATGTAAGCAAAAGGCATGCCACCATAACTAGCGGCAAGATAAGCTGTGAAGAGAGTAAGCATACTGCGGTAAAGTATAGGTAAAGGAGAAACTATTATTACTGCAGCAAAGAAACATAAAAACAAACCCATAAAAATATTTTTGGGAGGAGGAGGAGTATACATCCGTTTCATTAAGTTATCTCCACTATATCTTTTTGACTCGAGGTTAAAATTTCAGGAACCTTTGCCAAAAATTGTCCAGTTGAGGAACTAGGCATTAAAGCTACTTCCTCAGGCGTGCCTTCTGCAATAATTTCTCCACCTCGCACACCGCCATCAGGGCCAAGGTCAATAACCCAATCAGCAGTTTTTATAACATCTATGTTATGTTCTATAACCACTAAAGTGTTGCCACCATCTACTAAACGATGTAAGACATTTAAAAGCTTTTTAACATCATCAAAGTGCAGACCAGTAGTAGGTTCATCCAAAATGTACAGTGTTTTGCCCGTTGAGCGCTTGCCTAGTTCTGAAGCAAGTTTAACGCGTTGTGCTTCACCGCCTGAAAGAGTTGGAGAAGATTGACCAATTTTGATGTATCCTAGGCCCACATCTTGCATAAGCTGAAGCTTACGAGCCACATTGGGAATATTTTCAAAAAATTCAAGCCCCTCATCTACAGTCATATCTAAAACCTCAGAAATAGATTTACCCTTAATCTTAACCTCTAAGGTTTCCTTGTTGTAGCGTTTACCTTTACAAACTTCACAGGGCACATAAATGTCTGGCAAAAAGTACATCTCTACTTTAACTGTGCCATCACCTTTACAAGCCTCACAACGTCCACCTTTGACATTAAAGCTAAAACGCCCAGCTTTATAGCCTCTTTTCCTTGACTCAGGAGCTCTAGTATAAAGATCACGAATATCTGTAAAAATTCCTGTATAGGTGGCAGGGTTAGAACGAGGTGTCCTTCCTATAGGACCTTGATCTATTTCAATAACCTTGTCAACATTATCAATGCCAGCAATTTTTGTATGTTTGCCCGCTGTTGCTTTAGCCCGGTGAAGTTTCTTAGCTAGAGCAGCATGTAAAATCCGGTGCACTAGTGTGGATTTACCTGAACCAGAAGCGCCAGTAATACAAAGAAGTTTTCCTAGAGGTAGAGTCACATCAATATTTTTAAGGTTGTGCTCGCAAGCCCCAATAATCTTAAGCTTTTTACCATTTCCTTTGCGACGCTTTTTTGGCACTGCTATATACTTTTCTTGGCGTAAATAAGCTGCTGTTAGAGATTTTTTGTGCTTGGCTAATTCTTTTGGTGTTGCAGCTGCTATTATTTCACCACCGTGAACGCCCGCACCAAGGCCAAGATCTACAATAAAGTCACTAGCTCGCATGGTTTCTTCATCGTGCTCCACTACGATAAGAGTATTACCAAGATCACGTAAATGAAACAAGGTTTTGAGCAAGCGAAGATTGTCTCTAGGATGCAAGCCAATAGAAGGTTCATCTAGTACATAGAGTACTCCTGTAAGCCCTGATCCTACTTGTGTAGCTAGACGTATACGTTGCGCCTCACCACCAGAAAGAGTGTTGGCACTACGATCTAGAGTAAGATAGTCAAGCCCTACACTTTCTAAAAATCCTAGTCTAGCATCAACTTCCCTTAGAATAGGACGGGCTATTTTTGCTTGAGTGCTGTCGAGTTCCATACTGGCAAAGAATTTCCGTCCTTCCAAAACAGTCATACCAAGTATCTCACCAATATTTTTATTAGCTATAGTAACAGCCAAAACCTCTTTGCGGTAACGAGTACCTTGACAGTGAGGGCAAGTCACCCTAGACATAAAGGCTTCAATTTTTTCACGGGCATAATCTGAGGTGGTTTCTTGCAAACGGCGCTCGAGATTAGGAATAACACCTTCAAATTCAGTTTTGAAGCGCATAACATCACGCCCATTACGAGTATAAGTAACTTCTATAGAATCATCAATGCCATTAAGAATAGCTTCTTTAATTTCAGTTGTTAAATCTTGCCAAGGTGTTTCCAAAGCAAAATCAAGATGTTCAGACAAAGCTTTAAGTCTATCCCAATAATAAATTTTAGCATCCTTACCCTGCCAAGGGATTATAGCTCCTTCAGAAATAGATAGATCAGGACTAGGAACTATAAGCTCTTCAGTAAATTGTTGTAAATAACCAAGGCCATTGCAATGACTACAAGCACCATAGGGGGAGTTGAAGGAAAAAACACGTGGTTCTAATTCTTCTAGAAAGGTACCATGTTCTGGACAAGCAAACTTCTCACTTAAAAGTTCATCTATGTTTTTATCTGGTAAGAAAACACGCAGCAAACCCTCTCCTTTACTTAAAGCTAACTCGATAGATTCAGCAATACGTACCCTATCTTCTAGCGTTATTTTGATACGGTCTACTACTACATCAACATCGTGTCTTTCATAGCGCTCGAGCGTACCCTCCATAGCTTCATCAAGAGTCATTACCTTGCCATCTATACGCACACGTGCAAAGCCTTCTTTTTTTAAATCACTAAAAAGCTTTTTATACTCTCCTTTGCGCTGACGCACTATAGGAGCTAAAATCATTGCTTTAGCATCATTATGATCGTTTAAGAGTTTGTCAACAATCTCGCTAGCAGACTGACGTTCAATTGGTTTACCACAAGTTGGGCAATGGGGTTTGCCTGCTCGAGCAAATAAAAGGCGTAAGTAATCGTGTATCTCTGTTACAGTGCCAACAGTAGAGCGGGGGTTGTGGCTAGTGGTTTTTTGGTCTATAGAGATAGCAGGACTTAAACCTTCAATGCTATCTACATCTGGCTTGTCCATGACCCCTAAAAACTGCCTAGCATAAGCTGATAAGCTTTCTACATAGCGGCGCTGACCTTCTGCGTAGATGGTATCAAAGGCTAGGGTTGATTTACCTGAGCCAGAAACACCCGTAAAAACAATAAATTTGTTGCGAGGTAGTTCTAAGTCAATATTTTTTAAATTGTGCTCACGTGCACCACGAATTATTATGTTTTGCAAGGCAACCTGCTTCCTTGATATTTATGTCTAGGTGCTTAAAATCAAGAGTTAAATAGCTAATAATTAAAAAATCTAACTATTCGCAAAAAAACATTCTATAATTTAAATGGGCTTAAGTGTTAAGTTTAACGCAATTACTTTATGGGCGAGCCTATTCAAAATGGTAGCAGACACAAAAATTGTTTACATAACCACTAAGGATATTGAACAAGCTAAGCATATTGGCAAAGTTTTAGTAGAGGAACGTTTGGCTGCTTGCGTCAATATTTTGCCTCAAATGACTTCAATATATTATTGGCAAGATGAGCTTCAGACCGATGAAGAAGCAATACTAATAGCTAAAACAAGAGCTTCTCTTGTAGATGAGCTTATAAAAAAAGTTAAGGATTTGCATAGTTATGATGTACCTGCAATTATAGTTTTTCCTATTGAGAGCGGTAATTCTGAGTACTTAAATTGGCTTGTCTTGCAAACAAGTTAGGCTATAAAGTAATGATAAAAGCAATTCACCACGTTCAGATTACTATACCTACCGGTCAAGAAAGTAAAGCTAGTAAACAACACCATAAATAATCATGCAAATTGCTAACCTTTCAAAAAGTGCCCTTGAGAAGATAAAATCTTACAGATACGACCGAATTATTGAAAAACATGAAGGTCCAGAACATTGGAGTTCTGTGATCAAATATTACAATCCAGAATTTATAAAGATTGGTGAAAAACATGTTTTATTGCCCTTAGATAATAGAGCGCCATAAGAACATTACAGTACTCAGGTGCACAATTGATAAAGCAGAGAAAACATTGACTATTTTTCTAAAAGACACTACCTATGTAGAACAATCAGCCCATGAGCATTTTCAAGCAGGTTTTGTAGCAGTGTGCGATAAGGTCCTTGGGGAAGATTTTTTTGTGGCTATTTTATATCATGAATGGTTTATTGTACCTGAGCACATTGCGATATAAAAACTGGCATACTTAAAATGCGCTGCGATACTCTCTATTGATTTATGTAGTAGTCTTATTTCTATTGTCACTCTTTGAGTAGCCCAAACCTCGGAGGTTTTGGAAACCTTCGAGGTTTTTGTGACTGTCGTGTGGTCTTCATAATCAATAGGTCTAGCCGTGTTAAAGAAACGCATGCTTATTTCTTGCTTGCTTCAAGGATATTATCGTTGCGCACTTGTCCTTCATGGGTTAGTAAAGCACTATCTACAATTTCATCTTCTAAGTCAAGCTTGATTGTTTTAGTTTGGCTATCCCAAACGTGTTTAATTAGATTGACTGCATTGTTAGCATACATTTCACTAGCATCTTTAGCCACACTAGCAGGTAGATTAGTAAGCCCTATAATTTTTACTCCATTTACTATTACCTCTTCATCAGGTTTGCTGCCTGCTACATTGCCACCTGTTGAAGCAGCCAGATCAATTATTACACTGCCGGGATTCATGTTCGTTAACATTTCCTCTGTGATTATTTGGGGAGCAGGTTTCCCAAAAAGCTGAGCAGTAGTAATGATAATATCAGCACTTGCACAGAACTTAGACATTTGCTGACGTTGTTTTTCCAATTGGTCTTCCGTAAGGGCCTTAGCATAACCTTGTTTAGTTTGCCCTGTTGAACCCACATCAATTTTTAAAAATTTAGCACCAAGTGATTTAACTTGTTCTTCTACCACTGGGCGGGTATCATATGCATCCACTCTTGCCCCTAAACGCTTAGCAGTTGCTATGGCTTGCAAACCTGCTACTCCAGCTCCTATTATTAACACCTTGGCAGGAGGAATAGTGCCTGCAGGTGTACTCATCATAGGTAATACCTTATTGATGCGTTCAGCAGCCAGAATCACTGCCACATAGCCTGCTAAACTGGCTTGGCTCGAGAGTACGTCCATTTTCTGAGCATAGCTACTACGGGGAATAAGCTCCATGCAGAAGGCACTTACCTTTGCCTCAGCTAAAGCTTTAACTAAGTCAAGATTTTGGAAGGGATCCAGCAAACTAATATGAACAGCATCTTCTTTAAGTTCACTAACTTCTTCTAGTTCTGGTTTATTTAAACGCAAGATAACATTAGCTTCAGCTAAAAAGTCTTTTTGAACTACATTTACACCAAAGGCTTCATAATCGCTATCAGCAAAGTTTATACTTTCCCCTAAACCTTGCTCTATGTTTATGTTTAGCTCGAGTTCTTTAAGATCTTGAGCAGCTTCAGGTGTTAGGGGTGCTCGAGTCTCCCCTTCTAAAGTTTCTTTAGGTACAAAAAGGTGCATTTTACTTCCTTTCTTCTAGAGAGTTGTTTTTCGTTGATTATCCAAAATTGCTTCAAAAACAGCAGCTAGTTCTGCTGCATCTTCACCAGCATGGTGAGTATGTGGTAACCCTTGCAATTCTAAAGCATACTTTATCTTACCTTTTCTTGTCTCTACCCATTCACATCCTTTATACCCCATCCAGTAACTTCTTAAGTCAATACCAGACCCTGTGTTACCAAATGGGCTTTTACCAAGGAATCTTACAAAATACCAATGTATAAACATGCCATCCCAAACAGCGGGGCCAGCAAGAAAAACAGGACGGCCTATCTTTCTTAGGTCATTTATCCACCTAGCAGATTTCTCCATAGCTTCTTGTGCTTTTGGAGCTTCTTGTATTAACTTATCTCTATCAAGCCCAGATACTTCTAGTGCTTTTCGGACAAACTTATCGGATATAGGTTTTAGCTCTGTGTAGAATTTTAAGTCAGGCTTACCAACTACCGCCATTCCAAAAGAAAGCATGCTATAGGGACCGGGGATAGGACCATCGGCTTCTACATCGGTAGCAATGTATAGCTCTGGTAGTTTCTCAGTCATAGTTCTCCTTAATAAAGTTTAACCTAAACTTGTAAAGCCTTTACAAAACATAATAAAATTATGACATCAAAAGCAGCTTGGAGATACTTTTATGTCTAACAATATAGAATCATTTTTACATGAAGATCGTCGTTTTAGCCCATCTGAAAGCTTCAAGGCCAAGGCTAAAATCAATACTAAAGAAGAGTATGAGCGCCTTTACCGCCAATCACTTGATGATCCTGAAGCTTTTTGGGGCAGTGTCACCAGTGAATTACACTGGTTTAAACAATGGGACAAGCTTGTAGAGTGGAATGAGCCTTTTGCTAAATGGTTTTTAGGTGGGCAGACTAATATTAGTTACAATTGCTTAGAACACCAAATTGCTCAGGGTAAAGGTGAAAAAACAGCTATTATCTGGGAAGGTGAAAATGGCGACAGTATAAGGCTTACCTATAATCAGATGAAAGACAAGGTTTGCCAGTTTGCCAATATGCTAAAAAGCAAAGGCATTGGTAAAGGAGACAGGGTAGCAATTTACATGCCTATGATTCCCGAAGCTGCTGTGGCTATGCAGGCTTGTGCCCGAATTGGGGCTGTTCACAGCGTGGTTTTTGGTGGCTTTAGTGCTAATGCTCTGGCTGATCGTATTAATGACACTACTGCTAAAGCAGTGATTACTGCTGATGGTGGTTATCGCCGTGGTAAGGTTTTCCCTTTAAAACCAAATGTTGATGAGGCTCTAAAGAAATGCAGCACTGTGGAAACTGTTTTTATAGTTAAACGTGGTGGCAATGAAATTAACTGGCAAGATGGTCGTGATGAATGGGCACACGAACTTATGGAAAATCAACCTACTGAATGTGAAGCCATACCACTAGATTCTGAGCACCCTCACTTTGTTCTTTATACTAGTGGTTCAACTGGTAAGCCTAAAGGCATTCTCCATACAGTAAGTGGTTACCAGACTTACACTTATTTAACAAACAAGTATATCTTTGATATGCAAGATAAAGACACTTTCTGGTGTACTGCTGATGTGGGCTGGATTACCGGTCATTCTTATATAGTCTATGGTCCTATGCTAAATGGTGTTACTCAAGTTATGTACGAGGGTGTCCCCAACTATCCTGCAGAAGATAGATTTTGGGATATTGTAGAAAAACACAAAGTTAGTATTTTTTATACTGCTCCTACAGCTATTCGGGCCTTCATGAAATGGGGTGATGAGCACCCTAAAAAGCATGACCTTTCTAGCTTACGTTTGTTGGGAACAGTAGGTGAACCTATTAATCCCGAGGCTTGGATGTGGTACTACCAAGTTATTGGTGGAGAAAACTGTCCTATAGTAGATACTTGGTGGCAAACAGAAACTGGTGGCATTATGCTAACTACTTTGCCCGGTGTGCACGATGCTAAGCCCGGTAGTGCGGGTTTCCCTTTCTTTGGAGTTGAAGCTGCCATTATGCTTCCCGATGGTACAGAACAACCAGCCAATACAGGAGGATTTCTAGCTATCAAGAGCCCTTGGCCTTCAATGCTGCGAACAGTTTGGGGTGATGATAAACGTTACAAGAAACAATACTGGTCTGATATTCCCCATGTTTATTTTGCTGGCGATGGTGCTAGGCAAGATGAAGAAGGCTACTTTTGGATTATGGGACGTGTGGATGATGTGGTTAATGTAAGTGGTCATCGTTTAGGTACTATGGAAGTAGAGTCAGCGTTAGTTTCCCATGCTGATGTTGCTGAAGCTGCGGTAGTAGGTCGCCCCGATGACCTTACAGGCGAAGCCATTGTTGCTTTTGTTATTTTAGAAGGTGGTAAAGAAGGTAGTGATGAATTGCGACAAGCTCTTTTAGAACATGTTAAAAAAGAAATTGGTGCTATAGCTAAGCCTAAAGAAATTCGTTTTGCTGATGGATTACCTAAAACCCGTAGCGGTAAGATTATGCGCCGTTTGCTTAAAAATATTGCTGCTGGGGAGGATATTACTGGCGATGTTAGTACTTTAGAGGATAGAAGTGTGATAGATAAGCTTGTTAATTGACCTTTCCCTAAAAAACCTCCGAGGCTCTGAAAACCTCGGAGGTTTGGGTAGCCCTTCATTGTATTTTGCATTTACGTCACTTTGTTCTCTTTGCTCTTCTCTAGAGTAAGTGAGAGCAAGCTTAAAGCAAGTGAGAATAAATTGAAGATTCTTGGTAATATACATAGTGTCAAAAATTACCTACAAACCAGCTTAATTCAATACATAAGTTGAACCTGAAACATTGCTTAAATTAGTACCATCCCCTAATACAAAAACATTATCAAGATTTACAACATCTGATCCAGTTCCTGTACGCCTTATTGTGAGGGATACGATTTTTGTAGGGGCTTGAGTAACAGGACCAAAGGCTGAGACCTTACTAGTAGAATTCGTAGCTGTCCAACCTGCTAGTGAGGTCGTAGCACTTAATACAACTAATTCGAACTTACCATTTGCGAACATAATAGTAAATTCAAAGCCCTTAAACTCAGCATTAGATCCTAAGAACTGTACCATTATAGTACAGGTGTCTCCTACACTACTAGCTGCATCACAATCTGTGGACATCATAGAAAAGTTACTACATGTTTGGACATTACACTGTTGCCAAAACTCTCCACCATAATCCCATCTACCACCATCAGCTCGAGCCCTCTCATTAGTATCAATGTTTGCAGTAAAAACCCTTTGGTGACCAGTAGTAAAGCTGTCAAAAATATAGTAATTACCACTAGATTGCATATGAGCTTTTTTAATAGATTTGCTAGTAAGCTCATTAGCAATCTCATTAGTATCCCTGTTTTTGATCCTAACTTTGCGCTCTGTACCTTCTACTTCTAAGAACATTAAATACTTACCATCATCACTAGCACTAGGATATCTCACCTCATTAACGCTTGTAAAAACTCTAATGTAAGTATTATTCATAACATCATAAAGAAAAATACGCCGTTTACCACCACCTATATCCCTTATTAAAGCAATGTATTTACCATTACTAGTTATACTAGGTTGCCTTTGATCTTTTGCATTCGTATTTCCTAGTGTACTCTTAGCACAACTTTGTGTGGCTGAATCGTAACCACAGATTTGAACTTTTATTCTACCATTTCTAGCAGGTCCAGCCCAGACTATCTTTGTTCCATCTGCTGTTACTGATACATCAAGCTCATCTCTATCATTAGTGTTACTAAGATTAAGCATTGGCTTTCCATCATCAAAAACATAAATGTCAAAGAAACCATTCGCAGGATTCTTAATACTAGCAACAACAAGGCTTCCACTACTGTTTACTGCTACAGATTGCACTTCATATATTGAACTATAGATATTTGTTTTTACATTAGTAGCTTGATCACGTGTCTGTATTTGATAGGTATTTCCATCAGTTCTGTAATAGGCAGCAATCCCACTTCCTGTAGGCAGAGTATCTTGAGTAGTCAAGTTACTAGTTTCTTCAAATAAATTTTCTTCTAAGTCAAGAAGGTTTATATTTATTTCTTCTTTACTTAAGTCTTCACCCTCGAGCTCAGTAAATGAAGTAATCTTTGCTGCTACAGCATTACTTAAGTCTTCACCGCTGTATAGTGCGGGTGTTGAATCTGTTTCAGATGTAAGGATTGAGGTTTCTCCTGCTTGGTTGCAGGCAACTAGTATAGCTAGGCTTAGTAACAAGTTGCTAAGGTAAATAACTAGTTTCCACTTAGAAAATATCGTTATTCTCATTCTAAAAATTGTCATAGCTGATTATAGCAAAGTGACTTCTATGTTATTAAGAGATTCTGAACTTGGTGCACTGCACTATGGATGTGGATACTTTATGCAGAAAATCTACATCACATCACTAAAAGTAATGTTTGAAAGAGCCTTCAGGGTTTGGTCAACACAAAAATTTGCCTATGTTCTTATGTAGCTATAGCTTTGACCACCATAACCACTCGAGCACCAAAAACCCTAAAGCAAAAACAAGTAACCAAAACTCCAAAGGCCACTCATTTTCTGTAAAAGCATTTTGGTTTAACTTACCCTCAACAGGATTTGGATCAATTGAGGCTAAGCGTGATTCTGTTGTACTTAGTAAATTTACACTGTAATTCACTCCATCTAAATTGTAAATGCCCGTTTCATAGGCTCGTTTAGTTTCAGTGCTATTGCCATTAAATAACACGTTTTCTGCAGATAGTGGTGTTCCTAGAGGCAATTGCTTGTCCTGCTCAAACTCCCGCATAACATTAGCCATAAAAATAGGAAAAGCATTACGACGCCTAAGATTACCTTGGCTAGGATGGAAATTTAAGGCAATAACGGTTGTTTCATCTCTGTTGGCGTAAAGTATAACTGGATTAAGATCCTCTGTACGAGCTAGAATTTGCCAGTCACCTTCTGGTTTAAAATTAGTAGGATTAACATTAGTACCTGTCAAATCTACAAAGCGTAGTAGTGGATGAGTACTGTCCCAATCAACTATAGTTTGACTAGGATTGGAATTTCCTTTTGCATAGAAAAAATACTTACCTGCTTCCAAACTTTGTAAATCAGCAGGTAAGTTATTTGATGTTACTAATACATCATAAACACCATTAACGCGTCCAGAAGCACGTACTTTAAGATTAGGAATGGCACTAAGTGCTCTTTCAATAAAAGTTTCAGGTGGACTTATTAGCACCCGTAGTTGTTTATGCTCTAAAAACACTTCGTTGTCAAGCTTAAGTCCATCCCATTCAAGAACTTCCAAATAAGCGTGGTAAACACCTTCTTCACCTTCTATAGGCAGTGAGACATGTGTTTGGTTTTGGGCAGGCACCAAAAGATTACTTTGAGCAATAATTTTATCTTTATGCAGAATATTTAAAGTCACCTCGTGAGGGCGATTACTAGTGCTCAGTACTGCAACAAACGCTTGGTTACCTCGCAACTCAAAATTTGTAATGCCTATATTTTGAGCATCGTCAGTAATAGGATGAAAATTGACCTCGAGCTTCTGCGGCAAACTATCACTAAAAAGATGTAACTCGGCCTGTGGAGCTATAGACTTAGCTAAATCAACACCTCTACTAATATCAGCAGATCTATCAGCAGCTTTTAAATTTAGTAAAGCTTGCCTTAACTTAAAATGATCATTGGTGAGTTCTTGTACTACAGTAGCATCTAGGCCTACTCTTACTAAGGCAACTTGGCCTGTACCTTTCAATAATCTTTCTGCTTCTATGATTGCTCGAGCTAATCGCTGCCCTTCACTACTTTGTGTTGTCATACTTGCTGAAGCATCTATTATAAAAACACGATCTAAAGCTTTTACTGTTAATCTTGGTTTAGCCAATGCAAAGGCAAGGAGAGCTATAAGAAGTATTTGCAGCAATAGTAACCAAGTACTAGTAAAACGCCTGCGCTGTTTTACTAAATTTTTAGCTTCTTGCCATAAAAAGATTGCTGAGACTTGTTTTTCTTGGCGTTTTGTGCGCAAAAAATGCAGAAGTATTACTACAGGAATACCAAGAAGGAGCCATAGGAAACTAGTAGTTAAGAAGGTCATAAATATCCGTAATTATTGCCATTGGTGTTTAGATGCACGCAAGGACAAGCCACAAACATTAATCATACATTTGGTTTTTGCCACGGTCAATTACGTTTTGATAATCACCAATCACATTATTTAACGCCGCAATAGCACCACAATAGCCAACAAATCATTTACAAAACCTATCATTCTGCCATTTAGCAAGATTATTCCTAATATATTCTTATATTTGCTAACATCCCCATTTCAGACAGCAGCATAAGGCTATTTTTAATTTTGCCAAAATAATTATATTTGTTTTCTGTGCAGATGGTGATTAAAATATGCGCCGTTAGCACCATAGTCCCATGTTTGTAATCGCGTCTCTACCATCGTTGTTAATTGCATTTGGTTTTTTACCATCTTTAGTCACATTTCAACAACCACCAACTATATTTGGTTTTTGTCACCAACCAAATATCCATTTCCATTTGATTTAACAAATTATAACTGTGGTGTGATTACCACATTAAACGGTTGGTGGCACATTTGATTGTGACCACCAACCAAACACCCCCTACCCTTGATGCAAGACGTTAAAGGTAAATGTGCCCAAACTTTTATCTGGGCACAAGGCTAAACAAGGTTAATTACAAGCTTCTCCTACAGCTGTTTCTAAAGGTACATTGCCACTATTAGTATCATAGATACCAACATTACTAGTACCTCTGGCTTGAAGTAGCTTGGGTAATTTGTAGAAATTATAGTGGAATTTTTGATGCTCCCTAGCACATTTATAATTGTTGTCACCTCTTGCTAAATCTAATGCTGTGAACACCGAAACAACAGGTGCTGCAAAAGAAGTACCAGCATAGGCTATTTTTTGGTTATCAAGATTGTTTCTTGCAGGATTTGGGTCAAGATTCTCTCCTACAGGATTTGGGAGGAAATACCAATCACCGTGGGCTGAGATTTTACCCTTGTTAGAGAATCCCACTTGGCTATTGTCTTCTATGTCGTTAGCACTAACACTAATTACCTCTGGCCATGCAGCTGGATATAGTGAATAAGGAAGAGAGTAGTTCCCTGCTGCTGCTGCGTAAATAATATTGACATTCTCACCTTTTCTACGTGCTTTAGAACCAATGAAATCAAAAAGGTAAAGTACATCTTGGCTAGGTGCAGTAAGAATTAGCTTGGTTAACTCTGTTTGCCATTGAATGTCGCTTAAGCCGGGGAAATCCCCTCTAATGTGTCTATTTTCCACAGCAACAGCTTCTATGTAACTCTCTAGCGTAGGAAACCTATCTTTATTGGCTAAAAAGTCTTCCAGAGTATTACAAGGTACCAAAGAAAAACTCATGTTCAAGACAATTTCATTAATTCCTTGGTTACTATAACTATCTAGCTCGTTAAATGTATTGTTGATTGCACGACTAAGGTTTTTCAACTCTGCTGTAGTACTTAAATTACCAATATCTAGCGACCACACTAAAATTTCTTTGGGGTTGCTTACTTGTTGTTGCTGATATTCCTCTACAGTAGGTCCTTGCTGAGGATCTACAGTATCTTGTTGTTGAGGGTTTGCAGGGTCAATATCTTGTTCAGGATCTACAGGATCAGCTTGCCGTTGAGCTTGCTCTGTACTCTTCTCTGTAAATCTGACTCTACCTTTAGTCACTAGCTCTGAGTCATCCATTTCGTACTTACCAGTAGCTTGTATTAAAGCTATGGTGTGGTTTAGAACTAGAGCACCATGGGAAACATCGTCTACCCTATCTCTCAAAGCTTGTTCACGAGTGGCAGGGTCTGGAGACAAAGATGCCAGATCTAGGGTAAATATTTCGTCGTCAAGAGTATATTTGCTATTTTGGATTTCACGAGTAGCTTCATTAAATTCACCATCAAAAATGTCAACTACAAGGATAGCTACAGATTCATTAAGGTTAGTTAACTCTGCAAGGCTGTGTGGGTCAAGTGTAGAGATTACATTTGCAGGAGAAGTAACATCCCCTATTGCAACTGTAGTAAAACCACCCCCAGCACCTTGTCCTTCACCAACTAAGGCAAAGCCACCCGTACCTCCAGCACCTTGTCCTTCACCCGGAATATCAAAGCCACTAACACCACAGCTGCCAGCTTCTACATCAATTAATTTGTCTACACTTAAACCTTTAAGTTCAGGAGCTATTTCTTCTATACCAGTTGTAGGATCTATTTTCTTGTCAATCCCATCAATTTTCTTGTTAAGGTATAGTAAACCAGCAGCTAAAGCAACTGCAACAAGAATTAAAATAATAATTACCCAACGGCAACATTTAGACATGATTTTTTCTCCTTAGTTATTTATTAATTAAAGTCTATCCTAGGCTGTAAAAAAACTTACTAAAAATATCCTTCAGATTGCATGAAAAATACTATAGTGTTTAATTTTGCATGAGCATTGTTGCTCTCATAGAAATCTATAGCTTTAAGATAATATTCTTTAGCTATGTCTTTTTGTCCAGTATTATGATACACTCCTGCCATTTCTTGTAAGGCATAGGCTTCCCAAAGTTGGTTGTCCGATTTTTTGGCCAACTCAAATGCTTCCTGAAGTTTTACAAGAGCATTTTCAAAGTCCCCTAGTTTGCCTATGGCATCCCCTAAATTTAGCAAAGAGTAAAAAAGGTAGTGCTCAGCTCGTGCTTTTGCTATACTAGCACTTCCTTGCAAACGCTCAGCAACTTCTACTGCTTTCACACAAAGTGGTTTTGCTTGGGCATAGTTACCCTTTACCCCAGCAATATAGCCCATATTCTGCAAAACATGACTAAGCGCAAGATCGTCATTTAGACCATCAGCAAGGTCATAGGCTTTATCAAAATAATCATCCTCCTTCCCTAAGCCACCTTCAAAACGAGTCATGCCTATAAGAGCAAGCAAAATGGCTTCACGTGAAGTGTTTTTAGTAGCCCTAGCCAACTCCAAAGCCAACTCATAAAACTCCAAAGCACGTTTAAAATCACCAAGTAATTCCCTAAAGGCATTCCCTAACTTAGTACTAAGATAGTGTGCCTTGTCTAGTTGCCCTTCTTGTTGGGCAATTTTCACAGTGATCTCTAAAAGTTTTAAAGATCTGGGGGTATGTCCCCTAGCCGCATAGTATGCATTCCCTTCTGTAGTAAGCAAATACATTAAATCAATAAGTACATTATTCTGCCCCTGATCCTTAGCAGTTTCTAAACTGCCTAGTACATTGCCAATCTCTGCCTCCATTTCCTCAAAGTGCTCGTAATACTTCCTAGTAAATCCAAAACAAGCTTTTAGTAAAGTAGCACGCCTTAAATTTTTATTAGCTTTAGCAAAACTAAAAGCAAGATCGTGCAGGCGATAAGTAATTACATCGCTACCTGCTTCAACTACTCTATCTGCTAGTGCCCTTTGCGCTAGCTCCATTAGAGCATCTTCTATTATACCTACTTCACGCTGTAAACAAAAATTTAGTAATTCGGGAGTGCAGCTAGGGGTAAAAAGTGTTCCCATAGCTAAAAATGCTTCATAAGCTCTGTCACTTAAACTTTCTAAACTTACCTCGAGTAAACTTGCCACACTTTCCCGATTTGCCTCTGCAAATTCAGCAGGCAGCTTTAAACTATGTGGGAACTCACGGATATCTTTTAAAAGTTTTTCAGGAGTCTCTGAAATTAAGTTAACACCTGCTATACGTAAAGCAAAAGCATGATCGGCAAGATGTTCACAAAGCTCATTGGCATAGGCATCTTTACTAAATTCTTGCTGGGCAAAAAACCCTAGCAGAGTTAGTGAATCTTCACGTTTTAACTGCCCTATATCCACCCGCTTAAGCCGAGAATAACGTTGCCTTGAAGTTACTAACAATGCAGTACTTTCAGGAACCGTTTCAAGTAGCTTACTTAAAGCATAGGCATTCCAAACATCGTCTAATACCAACAAATCAATACTGTGCCTTTGCAAAAACTTTTTGAGAATGCTTGGTTTAGCCACCTCTGTACTTTGACTTAGTTCTTTCTGTGCCCCAAAAGGGCGTGCCAGAGCATCAAGGAGGCTACCTAGATCATCGCTACCTACTCTTAGCCATACTACAGATTGGCCCTCTTGCACAAACTGCGCTGCTACTGTGGCTGCTAGTGCCGTTTTACCTGTGCCAGCAAAACCATGAAGTAAAACTTTTTTATTTAGTAAGAGTGTTGATACTTCAGCCAGTAAAGCATCTCGCCCAATTAGTTTCTGGGGTAAACTGGGTATATCCTGCGCATCTTTAGGCTGTTTTAACCACTGTGCACTTTTAGCTTGTACATTGCCACCTTGCTCGAGCTGCCCCAAAAAATCAAGCATTTCCTCTGAGGGCTCGAGGTCAAGCTCCGCTTTTAGGATTTGGCGATAAGTTTCAAACTGCTCTAGAGCAACATCTGTATTGCCACGCAAGTGTTCTAAAAGCATCACTGCTTTATGGGCATCTTCATCCAAAGAGTTTTCTTTTAATAGCTGGTGAGCTATGTCAAGTGCGCTCTCTACATCATTAGCTTCTCGCAATTGAACAAGTCTAGCTTGTAGTGCTTCTAAATACATGTCCTGTAGGCTTTGGCGTTCTTGCTCGAGCCAAGATTTAAAATTTTCAGCTCCACGCAATTCCAACGCCTTTAAGAAAGTTTTATCCTCCTCAGATCGCTTTTGCCAAATGCCCAAGGCTTCAGCATAGTGCTTCCTTTGCATAGCTTGCTTAAAGCTTCTAACATCACTTTGGGCCTGTATACTCACAAAATACCTATCAGTTTCTAGCCACTTTTCAGCATGGGGCATTTTTTTTAGGCTATAAAGCGCTGAGCGAACACTTTCCGCTCTACCCGCCTCCCAAAAAAGTTCAGCTAATTCTTGACGTGTTACAGGATCTTCATGAACTGCTAAATAACAAAGCATTGCTAATAACTTTGGAGTCGGTGTTGCCAATAGCTTCCCTTCCCAATAGAGTTTGGGAATACCTAAAAGTTGAAGTTGAAGGTTTGATGTTACATCTAACATACTATATCAAAAAATATTGTAGCACTTATATTTTTGATATGTACAAGCAACATCATCAATATCAACAATTGTCAATAAAATTATTTCTCTCAGTACGCTTAAATGTGCTTTTAATAAAAATTACTATAAATGGATTTCTTAATTATCAGAGATATTAGGAGAGTATTCAAATTTTTCTATTTTAAGCTAACCAAGAATCTATTAATAATTTTGTGCATTATGTTTTCATAAGGCTTACCTCCTTAACTAGAAAACATCTTAAAAAACAGGGTGTGAAATGAACGTGAAATCAAGCAATCCCTTGTGGGAAAGATATCTTAGCTTATTTATTCAGCTATTTCACGCTTTATTCACGGTTGCTTTTTTATTGTTGTTATGTACAAAAGGAGGTATTTGACTAGGTAAAGGTAATAAGGTTGGGCAATGCATATAAACTCATAAAGTTTTAGAGTTTATGTTTCTAAAGGTAAAAAGGTAATGTTTTAGGGTAACAGGGGTAATGCTCCATAAGGTTCTAGGGTGCATTTTCAAAAATAAGGAGGTCCAGCACTTTTGGGATAAAGTAGGTAATGTTTCTAAGTTGGTCTTAGGGTTTAGGAGAAAAATTAGTTCGGGATTAAAGTAATTGGTAAGGTTTGTTTTTCATGAAAGGTATAAGGAAGTAGTTAAAGATTTGGTGCAGTTTATAAAGAAAATGGATTTTTAGAGGGTACAAATAAGTAACCGGATTCACGTATCCTCTTAACTTTAGCTAAACTGCTAGTTCGTAAATTTAGACCTAAACAGTAAACTGTTTAAAGATATTCAATTATATAAAGCGAATTTTAAAGGCTGAAAGCCTAATGGGTGAGTGTGATTAGGAGGTTGCACATTATGAGGATTTCTATTTGTTTAATTTGTTTGCTTTCAGGGTTTTTGTCTTATACACAGAGTGATCATTACTTGACTTTGCACAAATTTGAAGGCAGTTATACTTCAACAGTTTCTTTTGGTTCAGCAATAGATATAAGTTTTGATCAAGCCATTGTAGGAGCACATCTTGATAGTGAAGATCAAAGCTGTCTCTACATTTTCCAAAGAGAAAATAACCTTTGGAAACAAGTTGCTGGACTTTTCTTAGACAATAGTAATTTTTCTGATCAATCCAACATATCAGCAGCTATAGATAATAACGTTGCTGTTGTAGGATTACAATGGACTGATGTTGACAATAATGCTGCGCAGGGTGTTGCATACGTGTTTGAAGAAAAAGGTACTTGGCAACAAGTAGCTAAACTTATTGCTGAGGATGGGCAAGCAGGTGATCTTTTTGGAAGTTCTATAGCTATAAGTGGTAATACAATTATAGTTGGGGCACAGGGCATGAATACTAAAGGTGATCAGATTGCTAGAGGGGCTGCCTATATTTTTACTAAACAAGCAGGTACTTGGCAACAAACTGCCAAGCTTAAAGCAAGTGCAACTAAAACATTTGATAGTTTTGGTGGTGCCGTAGCTATCGATAATAACATAGCTATTGTAGGGGATAAGCTCTATGAAGTGAATGGGAAAGATGCCCAAGGTGCGGCATATGTATATGAAAAACAGGGGAATAATTGGGTCCATATTGCTACACTTATTGCTGAAGATGCAAAGGCTAGCTCTAGCTTTGGTCATTCTATAGCTATAAGTGGAGACATCATAGTTGTAGGAGCAGAAGGTTATAATTATGGCAATCAAGTATCTCAAGGTGCTGTTTACGTTTTCAGACTGCAAGATAATGAGTGGGGTTGGGGTAGTGAGTGGCAACAGGTTGCTAAGTTAATTGCCAAAGATGGTAAAGGAGGGGATCATTTTGGTAGTTCAGTGGATATAAGCGGTGACAAGATTGTTGTAGGGGCATATCTTGATGATGTTGGTTTAGACGGATTTTTTCAGGGCTCTACTTACATTTTTGAAAAGAGGTTTAATGGCTGGGAGCAGTTTTTCAAACTAACTGCTGAAGACGGCGCAAAGGGGGATAATTTTGGTAATGCTGTAGCTATTAGTGGCGAAACCATTATTGTGGGAGCACATTCTGCTGATGTTAACGGAAAAATTGATCAAGGTATGGTTTACGCCTTTAGTGAACCCTTGCTACAAACTACTGAATTTAAGGAAAGGATACAGGCTCGTTAAAATGCATCGCAAAAAACTAGTACTTCGACAAAAAAGTTTTGATATGTAAAGCTTACAAAATAACACCCATCTATCGAGATATAGAGTAAGGTATGGCAAAAACCTACATTGTTGAATTAACAAAGGCCGAAAAAACTGATCTAGTCGAATTAACTCAAAAAGGGCAACACAATGCTCGTAAAATTAAGCGAGCTAACATTTTGTTACTGGCAGACATGGAAAAAACAGATGAGGAAATAGCTGCTACTTTACACACCAGTATTCCAACTATAGTACGCACAAGACAAAAGTTTGTGGTTGGGAATCTGGAATTTGCTTTAGGTGAAAAAACACGTTCTGGTAGAGTACCCAAATTAAATGACAAGGTTGAAGCTATTCTAACAACAATTGCACAAAGTGTTCCTCCTGATGGACGTAGGCGTTGGACACTAAAACTGTTGACTGATCGTTTGGTGACTCTGACTAAGTTGGAAAGCATTTCTTACGAGAGTGTGAGGCTGGTGCTAAAAAAAATAACTTGAAGCCTTGGGTACGCCAGAAGTGGTGCATTCCCACAGTAGTAGGATCTGATTTTGTTTGGCGTATGGAAGATATTTTGGACTTGTATGCTGAGGACTACCAGAAAAATCGACCTGTAATATGTTTTGATGAGTTCCCTTATCAACTGATTAGTGAGGTTCGTAAACCATTGCCAGCAAGAAAAGGTCAACCAGAACGCTATGATTATGAATACCGTAGAGAAGGGACTTGCAATATATTCATATGTTTACAACCATTAGCAGGTTGGCGTTATGTGAAGGTTACCAAACGGCGTACAAAACAGGATTTTGCTTATATCATGAAGGATTTAGTGGAAACACACTTTAAGGATGCCGACACGATCAGAATAGTCTTTGATAATCTCAACACCCACACTCCAGCATCATTTTATGAAACCTTTAGTGCAGAGGAAGCAAGAGAGCTGACTAGAAAGCTAGAATTCCATTACACACCAAAACATAGCAGTTGGTTGAATATGGCTGAGGTAGAGATTTCAGTACTAAATGAACAATGTTTAGACAGGCGTTTAGGAAGTATGGGACTTCTTAAGAAAGAAATTAATGCATGGCAAAAAGAGCGTAATGCTAGTAAAGCCACTATAGATTGGAGTTTCACTATTAAAACTGCAAGGGACAAATTAAAGAGGCTTTATCCTCGAATTTCATAATATGAAATCACATATCAAAACTTTTTTGTCGAGATACTAGAAAGAATTTTTAGGGGCTATTTATTTTCAAAGCAAATCCATCAAAGCTTTGAGCTTAGAACACCAAATAGAAAAGGAGTTACACCCATGAAAAACAATAAATTAGCTATACTTATAAATACATTAATACTTCTTGTGACAATTACTTCGTTTGGTTTTACCCAAAGCCATGTCTCCAATGAATCTAGAGTAAGACAGTATATAGTCGAGTTTTGGAATAGAAGCAATATTGAAGTGGCTGACAAAGTATTGGCTTCTGAAGCGGTTTTGGTCTCACCCGATGGGGTTTTTGAAGGTGCAGAAGCTATAAAATCACTGCATAATACTTACGTAGAGGCTTTCTCTGACTTAAGTTTCATCATAGAAAATTTATCTATAAATGGTGACAAAGTAGAAGTGGAATGGGTTTTAGAAGGCACCCATGATGGCGAAATACTAGGAATTGCACCAACTTGGCAAGCAATTGAACTTCATGGCACTAGTGTTTACGCATTTGAGGGAGACAAAATAATCAAAGAAGTTAAAGATTATAACCAACTAGGCTTCTTAGAGCAACTTGGTGTAGTACTCGAGACTACAAACATTAAAAACATGTCTGCAGAGAACATCCAGACTCGAGGCTCGAGCAGATACAACAGATAATTCTATAAATAATTTAAAGCGATTTTTCTTAACTACCTCGCTGTTTATAGCGAGGTATCTTTATTTTAAAGCTAAGTTTATTATAATCATTTAGCAAGTTTATTTAAGCTTGTGTAAATTTATGGAGAAATTACTTAACATTATGCGGCGTTTACGTGCCCCCGATGGTTGTCTTTGGGATAAAGAACAAACCCACGAATCACTTAGGCCTTATTTAATAGAAGAAGCTTGTGAAGTGGTAGATGCTATCTCTTTTGGTAATACCTCAGAGGTCGTTGAAGAGTTAGGCGATGTCCTTTTACAAATAGCTTTTCATACAGTTATTGCTGAAGAAACTAGTAGTTTTAACTACGAGGACATTGAAAATAGTATTGTAGATAAGCTGATTCGCCGTCACCCTCATGTTTTTGATAATGTAAGTGTTAATAGCGCTGAGGAAGTGGTTACTAATTGGCAAATTATAAAAGCTACAGAAAAATTAGACAAAGATAAACACCCTGCTGAAAAGGTGCCACGTAGCTTACCAGCCCTTATGCGATCTTTTGAGCTGGGCAAAAAGTTAGATTGGTTATTGGGCTCTAAAGAAGCCATCTTACAATCTCTAGAAGCAGATGACATTGGTATGTTACTTTTAAGTGTTGTAGATTATGCAAGATCTAAGGGAGTAAATCCTGAGATAGCCTTGCGTGAAGCAGTAGAGGCTCGAGCCATCAAAAACACATGAAAAATAATAAGCTGCAGATAAACTATGAAGGTAAAGATTTAAGCTTTTCTCCCGGGTTATTAGTTGAAAGCCTACAAGGCTTAAATATACCCACAGATGAGGCCATGCTTTTAACACAGCGTACCCAGAAACAGTTTAAAAATAAGAAGGTCGACCTTGATAAGTTTATGGCTTATCTTGCAGGGATTTTAAAGGAAGAATTAGATGATGACATAGCACAACGTTTTCTAGGGCAAACACCTGTTTTTGTACCTATCAAAGTTACCAGCAAGAAGGTTATAAATACTTTTTCAAAGCGTAAATTGGCAAAGTCTTTAGAACGCCAGCTTTCTTTTAAAGATGCTCATGCTGTTGCTATAGAAGTAGAGAAAAGCTTGCGCAGTCAAGGCATTAAAAAAATCTCTACAGAACAGCTCTTAAAGCAGATTTCTGTAAATATAGAAAAGCTTCTAGGCAGCGAGGCACGTTTAAGTTTCGATGATAATCACCCTGATATTGAAGAGTTACAAGTAATTGATAAAGTGGGGCGTAGTTTCCCATATTCTCATAGCATTTTGGCGCGTTCACTAGTGGCTATAGGTTTGCAATTAGGTTTAGCTCATAGGCTAGCTCGAGAACTAGAGCAAAAATTGTGGCAACTCTCGAAAAAAGAGGTAAGTACAGCTCTCATTAGAGATATGCTCAAGGAACTCCTTTTTGAACAAGCAGGGGAAACTTTTGCTAGACGCTATGAGCTTATGCACGCCTTAAAAGAGCCTCAGAAACCTTTGTTTATACTCATAGGTGGAGCCACTGGTGTAGGCAAATCTACTTTAGCAGCCGAGCTTTCTTATCGTTTCAATATACAGCACATAGTGTCGTCAGATGTTATTAGGCAAGCCTTACGTTCACTGATAAACCCTGCTCTTAGTCCTTTGTTACATAGCTCGAGTTTTTCCGCTTGGCATGCTGAACGCTTGCCCGGTGAGGATACAAAGGTTAAACCCAAGCGTGTTCTTAGGGCCTTCAATGTACAAACAAAACAAGTCAATAAAGCAATCTCTGCTATTTTAGAACGTTACACTCAAGAGGGTCTTTCTGCTGTCTTAGAAGGAGTCCACCTAGTACCGGGACTCTTAGATTTAAAGGCTTTAAAAGATACTAATATTATAGAAATAGTTTTAGTACAATCTGATGAAGAAAAGCACCGTAAAAATTTTGAGGTGCGTGGATTACAAACAGAGCAACGCCGCAATTTCAAAAAATATATGGAGCATTTTCAAGAAATCCGGGTAATACAAGAGTTTATTACTGCTCAAGCTAAGCAGCAAGAAGTAACTATTATAGAGTTAAATGATTTTGATGAAGTGCTAGAGCAAGTGCTCGAGCTTACAATGCAAACTATTATAAATGAATCGCACCAAACCAATGCCATGGTGTGAGCTTGCCCAATTACTCAAAAATTGTGTCTGTGCCTAGATCCTTAATTTCTCCAAGAGTGTTACCAGTAAAATCATTGTTGTTTCCCACCACTGTTTCATTGCACTCTGAATTAGAAATGTTAAGGCCATGCCTAGTATTACTGGTTGCTGTATTGTTTCTCACAATATTGTCATCACAAGCAACACCATTAGTAGCCCCAATTTGGATTCCATCATCAGAACTATCTTCCACAGTATTGTTCTTAATTTGGTTACGGTTGCCACCATTGACTTTAATACCTTCATCATCTGTGTTGCTTATGTTGTTATCTCTTATAATATTGTCATTTGACGGTTGATTACCAGAAGATGATGATGATTTTGTGATGTTAATTCCTTTTCCACCAACATTAGTAATCTCGCAATCTTCTATGATGTTATTGCTCGAGGCTAAAATCTCAATTCCGTTATTTGGAACACCCTCAATAACACAGTTACGAATAATGTTATTATCAGCTGTTTGCTCTTTACCATCATAAACAATGCCACGACCACGTGATTGGTCTACTTTGACATTTTCAATAAGACAATTGTTACCAGCATCGAAGTCAATAGTGTCGCTAGTACTACGAGGAGAACCTCCAGCTGAAACTGTTAAATCTCTAATGGTAATGTTATCACTGCGACCAAAATTGAAGGGTTCAGTGTCATCTGAGGCATTAGAGCTGTTCATTATATAGGTAACATCAATACCTTCACCTTTAAATGTTAAATCATTTGTATCACGAATATGAAAAAAGTCTGAGCCTAGATCAAACACCCCAGCTCGAAAAGCAATAGTACCTCCGACGGCCAAATCTTCTAATTCATCAACAGCATCTTCTACTACTTGCTTGAGTGTACCAGTGTAAGACGAGAGGCTATTAAGGGAGTCAGCATGGTAAAGATTGGAATCATTATTATCTATGTACACATCAAATGTTTGCTTTACTGAAATTGGCAGTTGCCAAAACATACCAAAGTGCTCTCTTGGTGCAATAGCAAACACACCTTGCACCTTTTCTCCTGTCTCTAAATTTTTCACAAATACATCAAAACTACCGTTTACCTCTATGCCATAGGTTAACCATATTCCATTAATAGCTAGGTGTGGATGCTGTATCTTAGATCTCCTTAGTACAGTTGTAACCGTTCCTGTAGTTAAGTCCTTTACTACTACTTTATCTTTTCCACCGCTGCGTTTTAACCAAGCTGCTTTATTATTTCCAAAGCTGGGGTGCTCTAGAGACTTAGAGCTAGTTCTAATCCTTGTATAGATTTGAGTAGTTATATTATAGAGTATCACTCTATCTCTACCATTAGTTAGCTCTCTGATGAAAATTATATTTTCACCATTTCCATCTATGCTTGGTTGTACTTGAGGCCTCTCGTGCACCAGTGCTGTTTCCAAAAAGTTTGTTAAGTTACTATATACCCTATAAAAAATTGCGTCTGTCCCGTTTTGAACACTTTTCCAGACAACTATATGAGCACCTGCGTTTTGAGAAACATCTACGTCATCAAAATCATTGCTGGTTAATCGAGAAAGAGCGCCCCCGACAACAAGACGATAAATTTCATAGTCACGTCGTTTAAACATAGAGAAAACTATGATCTTACAATCAGGATCTGCTGCTACTGAATTAATTTCCCTATTACCCTTGTAAATTAAAGTTCTACTATCAGTAGCTTGATCAATACACCAAAGCTCCCAAGGGTTAGCGTCATTAGGATCAACTTTAATATAGGAAACAGTACCCTCAGTGTCATCCAAAACAAGTTGAGTAGACAAGCCCACATAACCATCATCATTAAGTTCTATTACCTCACCATCAGGAATAGTGGCACCTTCTGTGCCCTCTATCAACTCTTGGCTGCCAGCTAGTTCTAGTATAGCAGCATCTATATCTATATCTGTAAGTAGACTATCTGTTGTTGGAGTTGTTGACTTTGGTTGTTCTACTTGGGTACAAGCAATTAGTAGCAAAGATAGAAATAGTATGTGGGCAAACATCGACTTCATGACTTTAGTCTCCTCGAGAAATTATAGAATTAATGGAACTAAATGATTTTGATGAGAAACTCGAGCTAAAACACTATCTAAAATAATGTCAATGTTGATGTGTTTGTCAGATTTACACTTAATATGGAGATGATTCTTGTAGATATAGACTCCTAACCTGCTCCTATTTGAACATAACACTTTATTTTTCTCTCAAGCACTTATACTTATCTGCTTACAATACAAACTATTCATAGAAAAGTGACAAAAACCTGAACCTGTAAGACTTCTGAAAGTTCAAGATGGTAGGTGTAAATCTTACTCAAAAATTGTACCAGTACCTAGATCATTAATCTCTCCAAGGGTGTTACCAGTGAAATTATTGTTGTTCCCCACTACTGTTTTTTCGCACTCTGAATTAGAAATGCTAAGACCGTACCTAGCATTGCCAGTTACTGTATTGTCTCTCACAATATTATTATTACAAGAGATTCCATGGGTAGTTCCAATTTCGATTCCATCATTCAAGCCATTTTCTAGAGTGTTCCCTTGGATTGTATTACGTTTACTACCATTAACCCTAATAGCATCATCAGTTGGGTTACTTATGGTATTATTCCTAATCACATTAAAGGTAGATTTTTTATTGGGTTGCCCCGCACTAGGAGATGATTTTACAATGCTAATGCCTCTTCCACCAACATTAGTAATCTCGCAATTCTCTATACGATTGTTACTTGAGGCTATAAACTCCACTCCATGACGTTTAACACCATTAATAATGCAGTTGCGAATAATATTATTATTAGCTACTTTTCCTAGATCTTTGCCATCAAAAACTAAACCACGGCTACGTGACGCAGCTATTTCAACATTCTCAACAAGCCAATTGCTACCAGCATCATTGTCAATAGCATCACTAGTAGAACGAGCTGATCCTCTAGCCTTAATTGTTAAGTTTCTAATGGTAATGTTATTACTATCACCGAAATTGAAGACCTCAGTGTCAGCCGCAGCATAGGAATTATTTTTCACTATAGTTACACCCATGCCCTGACCTTCAAACGTTATGTTATCTACCTCACGAATATGGAAAAAGTTTGAGCCTAGGTTAAACTTGCCAGCCCGAAAGGCAATTGTGCCTCCAATACCCGAGTCCAGTTCAATAACAGCGTTTTCTACCACTTCCTTGAGCGTGCCGGTATAGGTTGACAAGCTATTAATAGAGTCAGCGTGATAGAGGCTAGGATTATTAGCATCTTGGTACACATCAAATGTCTGGACTACTGCTAGCGGGAGTTGCCAAAACATGCCGAAGTGCTCTCTTGGTGCAGTGGCAAACACTCCTTGCACTGAAACTCCTGTGGTTATGTTTTTCACAAACACATCAAAGCTACCGTTTACAATTATACCATAGGTTAACCATAACGCATTGTTGGCTAGGTGAGGATGCTCTATCTCAAAATTATTAGTTAGTACAGTTTTTATGTTTCCTGTGGTTAAGTTCTTTACTTTTACTTTGTCCGGTGAGCCATTTTGTAACCAAGCTACTTGATCTTTTCCAGAGCTAGGATTCTCTAAATCTTTAGAACGCGCATAAACAATAGTATAGATTTGAGTATCTATGTTATAGAGAGCCACTATCATTTTACTACTAACCCTAATAAGCGCTATATTTTTGCCATCTCCATCTATGCTTGGCTGTACTTGTGAGTTTGAGTGAGTCAATGCTGTCTCTACAAAAGTGTTTAAGTCACTATATGTTCTGTAACGGATTGTAGATTTACCATTTTTGACTCTTGCCCACACAACTATATTAGAACCTGCGTTTTGAGAAACATCAATATCATCAGCATTATTGTTAGTTAATCGAGATAGGTGGTCTCCAACAACAAGGCGATAAATTTCATGGCTATTTCGACTTTGCAAGAACATAGAGAAAACTACGATTGTACAAGAAGAATTTCCTGCTACTGAATCAATTTTCCGATTACCCTTGTAGATTCTTGTTCTACTATCAGTAGCTTGGTTAATGCACCAAAGCTCCCAAGGTTCACTGTCATTAGCAAATTTAATATAGTAGACAAAACCAAAAGTGTTTGGCAAAACAAGTTGAGTAGATAAACCTGCATAACCATCATCATTAAGTTCTGTCTCTTCACCATCAGGAATAGTGGCACCCTCTGTGCCCTCTATTAACTCTTCTTTGTCGGCTAACTCTAAGATAGCAGTATCTATATCTATATCTGTAATTAGACTACCTTCAGTATCTGTTGTAGGTGTTATTTCCTTTGGTTGTTGTGTTTGTGTACAAGCAACTAGTATTAATGCTGTAAACAATAAATATACAAAAGTAGATTTCATAACCTTAATCTCCTTGAGAGTGTTTTTATGCTTATTATAAAGGTGATATTCTAGGAATGTTTGTGGACATCACAAAGTGGACATCAAAATCAAGTCAAGCTAGTAAGCATATGGATTCAGCATTCCCTCCTGTCATAAATGGTTGTGTTAGTGTTGTGATTGTCATATTTATTTTTATTGAAGTAAATTTATAAAGTATAAAGGTTGTTTAAAAAACTTCTCACCTTGATTAAGCAAAAACAACTTTGTTAAGTTTATTACACCTTCCTAAATTAAGCAACCTTAGAGCAGTAATATTATTGGGAGAATTAACAAACCTTAATTGTTCTATAATTTAATTATACAAGCACTTATAATTAATGAAAATTGATACCAATTGCTATTTTAAAATAAACAAGATTATTTTTTAATCCACAAAAAGTGTACTTTAGCTGTGATTAAGTGCTCAGGTGGAAGAAAAAAACTAGTTTAAGACCATCCTCAGTATCAACCTTATATTTCTTGAGTTGACACTGTTGTATCTTGATAAGTTGTTGTGGAACCACCAATTTCATCAATCTTTGCACCATCACAATGTATAGTTATTTAGGAATGGAAATTATAGGTTTGTGGAATAGATTAAGGAGCTGGGCAAATAATAATTTTCCTGAAATGTTATCAGATCTCCAAGAACCAGCAACTAAAGAAGAGATAGTGTTTCTTGAAGAGAAACTTTCTTTAAAGCTTCCAGATGACTTTCAGCAAAGTCTAATGATCCATAATGGGGAATATGGTCACTGGTACAGTAATATTTTTGCTGATCGTGGAACATACTTGCCAACCAACCAAATAATATCAATATGGGAAGAGCGCTGGAAGGTAAGTAAAGAACTTGGTAATACAGAACTCGAGCCAGAGCTAATCAAAGAAGGCATCGGGTTTGTAGAAGGACCAGTAAAACCATTTGGCTTTCTAAAACAATGGATTCCCATAATGGATTTTAACGGTGATATTTTTTGGGCTCTAGATTTTTCCCCAGCACCCGGAGGGAATGCTGGTCAAGTTATTGAAGTTGATTGGGAATGTGTGTCTTGGAAAGTTATTGCATCTTCATTTAGAGGATTTATGAAGGATTATGTTGAAGCGCTCGAGGCAGGTAAGTTTCACATAGATGAACATGGAAACCTTACAAGATTTAAAGCTTGATTGAGGAAGCTCATCATCCAGTTTGCCCTATATGTTAGTGAAGAAGGGAGATTTAAGCCTTTCCTCTTGACTTGCTAACGAAACGACTCATGTCCTGATAGGCAGCTACTGTTCCTGCAGCTGTGGCTTCAAACTGAACAGCCCTATCAGCATCAATGTTCATAGAACCTGCTACATTCACAGCATCCATATTTGCACCTAAAAAGAAAAATTCCCAGCTGTAAGCTTCTTGCTGATGTTTTATCATGCTGGCAACCTTATCATGTGAGTATTTTCTACTGGCGTTTTCTAATCCATCAGTCAAAATAGCAACTATTACTTTAGAGGGTCTTTCTGATTCTGGGGTTTTAGCTAGCCGTGCCCCTACATCATCTATAGTTTTCCCTACAGCATCAAGTAAAGCCGTTGATCCTCTAGGTTGATAACTAGTTTCATCTAAAGGTACTACTTCTGGTAAAGGTCGGCAATCATGTAAAAGGATGTATTCGTTGTCAAAGAGAACTAGGCTGAGTGTGGCCTCACCGGGTAACTTTTTTTGTTCCTCGAGAAAAGTATTAAAACCTCCTATAGCATCACTTTTGATAGAGTGCATTGATCCAGAACGATCAATGATGCAGATTATCTCACTAAAATTTGCTTTCACTTTGGTCTCCTTCCTTAAAACACTCTTTATAGTTATCATTATTATATGAACTGGTTAGAATTATGCAATCGTCCAGATTTACAGAATTTACCCTTTAAAATAGAACTGGACGAGCAAGGTAAGGTAATAATGTTACCAGTTAAAGCTTACCACTCGATATTGCAAGGAGAAATTGCTGCACTATCAAAACTACTACTAGAAAGTTATTATGAACTGGTCTAAACACTTTTCTAAACGCACTTACGGAATGAAGCCCTCAACAATTCGTGAGATTTTAAAACTCACTCAAAAACCAGAAGTTATTTCCTTTGCAGGTGGTTTACCTGCCCCTAACCTTTTTCCGGTGGAACACTTGCAAAAAGCCACTAATAAGGTTTTACAAGAAAGTGCTACCAAAGCTTTGCAATACAGCACTACCGAAGGTTATCCACCTTTGCGAAAATGGATTGCTAGTCAAATGTCAAACGTGAGTCCTGAGCAAATCCAAATTGTTTCTGGCTCACAGCAAGCTTTAGATCTAGTAGGTAAAATTCTTCTTGATCCCAATGACAAAATAGTAGTGGCTTCGCCTACTTACATGGGGGCATTAAGGGCTTTTGATGCCTACGAAATAAACTATATTTCTGTTACTTGTGATGAAGAGGGAATGCAACCTGAATCATTAGAGTTAGCTTTGTCACAAGGCCCTAAACTTGTTTATATTACTCCAAACTTTGATAATCCTACTGGCATAACGATGAGCCTAGCACGCCGCCAAGCTTTAGTTGATCTGGCCCAGAAATATGATGTAGCTATTTTTGAAGATGATCCCTACGGGAAATTGCGTTTTGAAGGCGAGGAATTACCAAGTCTTTTCGAACTGGCTCCACAGCAGGTGATTTATGTTGGCACTTTTTCTAAAACTATGGTGCCGGGGTTTCGTTTAGGATGGGTGGTTGCTGAGTTCGAGGTACTAGAGCTATTAGTAAGGACAAAACAAGCCAGCGATTTACATACCTCTACTTTCACACAATACATTGCCCACGAAGCCACGAAAAATGATTTCATGACTGAACATATGAAAAAGGTACAGGCTTATTATCACAATCAACGTGATTTTATGCTAGCAGCCATGCAAGAGCACTTTCCCAGCGCGATTAATTGGACACATCCTCAAGGTGGTATGTTCCTATGGGTAACCTTACCTGAAGGCAACGACTCTACAGCACTACTTGATAAAGCTGTAGAGCAAAAGGTAGCTTATGTGCCCGGTGAGCCTTTTTATGCCAATGGTGGTGGTAAAAACACCTTTCGCTTAAGTTATTCTATTGCAACAAAAGAACAAATTAATGAAGGTGTTGCACGTTTAGGACAGATGTTCACAAAATATCTAGAATGACTCCTTCTCCTTAGAGGTGAATCTTCCTCCCCCTCCCAAGCTTTGGGAAAGGGTTGGGGTGAGGGTTGAACATAGTTGAGATTGCTCAAGAACCATTGAGCGCACTCCCTCCCAACTCTTACAAGGGTAAGTTTTTTCAGATATATGTTAATGAAGGATTTTTTTATGCTTAATGGTGCGCGCGGCGCACCCTACTTCTAGGCCAGGACTTTAGAGATTTTGTGCGAAAATCTATCCCTAAGAGCCCTCCTAGCTTTCCCATCAAGGGAAGAGATAGTAATAAGGTTAGGAATTAGGAAAAAGACATGTTTAAAACGATAAAAGATCTTTACAATTACAGCAAACACTATCCGAGTAAATTCATTATTGGTTTTATTGCTTTAGTAGTTTCAACCTATGCAGCTACTCTGCCACCACTTTTTATTGGTAAAACTGTTGATGCAATTAGCCAAGGCAATACGGACCTAGCAACTATTTTACCTTTTATACTCGCCTTACTTGCCGTAGTGGCATTATCTGCTTTTGGATTGGTGGTAGTAAGGCGTACTATTTTAAATGCTAGCTGGGAAATTCAGTTTGACATTCGCCGCGATATTTTCAACAATTTCACCAAATTAGACGCCAATTACTATGATAACCATCGTGTAGGGGACATGATGGCGCGCCTAACTGCCGATTTAAGTGCCGTGCGCATGATGGTAGGGGTGGGTTCCTTTATGGGTACTAATATTCTACTGTTCCTTATTTTTACGCTTTACAGAATGTTTCAGCTTAACCTAGTCCTAAGCTTACTTACACTACTAATAATTCCAGCTATAGGCTTTACCTTTTTTGCACTTTTGCGTACAGTACATAACCGATATCAAAAGGTACAAGAGCAGCTTTCTAATGTATCGGCTATGGCACAGGAGAACTTTAGTGGTGTACGGGTTGTAAAAGGTTTTGGTATTGAAAATAGAGAACTAGCAACTTTCAGAGGCTTAAATGATGAGTTTATACGCCGTAATCTTTCCTTAACTAGAGCTGAGGGTCCACTTTTCCCCTTGATGGAACTTTTTTTTGGTATAACTATTTCGCTACTGCTTTTAATAGGTGGTCGTTATGTTATGGGTTTGGGTGGTAATTTAACTATTGGTGAGTTTATAGATTTTGTAATCCTTTTTGAAAATATACAGTGGCCTATGATTGGTATAGGTTGGATTGCTAGTATTCTACAGCGGGGTCATACCTCTTGGGAGCGTTTAAAAGAGCTTTTGGCAGTTACAACAGACATAACAGATAATGAAAATACTGATTACAGCCTAACTGAAGTTAAAGGTGATATAGAATTTCAAAACGTCAGCCTTAAGTTTGGTGCAGTAGCTGCTTTGGAAAATGTCTCTTTTAAAGTAGCAGCAGGTGAAAACTTGGGCATAACTGGACGAACAGGTTCTGGTAAAACCATGATAGCTAATTTGATTTCTAGGGTAATAGAGCCTACATATGGTCATATTTTTATTGATGGTGTAGATATAAAGAAATATCCTATAGAGGTTTTACGTCGTCACATTGGTTTAGTACCTCAAGAACCTTTTTTGTTTTCAGATACTATTACTGAAAACATTGCTTTTGGTATTCCCAAAGATAACCCCGATGCTGTGTTTAAACAAGTCAAAGAAGTAGCAAAGTTAGTTCAATTAGCAAGAGATATAGAGGATTTTCCCCAGCAATATGAAACTCCTTTAGGGGAGCGTGGGGTAACTCTCTCTGGGGGACAAAGGCAGCGCACAGCAATGGCAAGAGCTATTATCCGTGACCCAGACATTCTGATTTTAGACGATGCTTTAAGTGCCGTAGATACTCAGACAGAAGCCAGTATTTTAGAGGGATTGGCTAAAGTTTCTAAAGGTTGTACCACTGTTGTTATTGGTCACAGAATCTCAGGTTTTAAACATAGCGATAAAATAATAGTTCTAGAGCAAGGCAAAGTTGTTGAGCAAGGGACTCATGAAGAGCTTATTGATTTAGATGGTTTTTATGCGGATATGGATAGGAGGCAACAGCTCGAGAAAGAACTCGAGGCTGCTTAAATGATAGATAAGGAACTTATAGGTGTGCTGGATTGGCATTTGATGCTGGACACAAATCGTAGATTAGTAACCTATTTGGAATTTTAGCCGATTTGAACCATACAATAGGTTGTTACAGGTTGCCATCCTCCAAAGTAATAGCCTATAGAGTAAAGTGATTATAGTAAGGTAGGCACTTTATATCATGGAGAAACTGGACCTACAAAAGCTCGAGCTAATCTACCAAAGTAACCGTAGCCAAGTTTACCGAGGCAAGCAAAAAAATAATAAGCCAGTTGTATTGAAACTAATGGCACTAGATGAGCCCAGCATTCATGAACTAGCACAACTTAAACAAGAACACAACATCTTAGCTAAACTTGACCATGAAGGAATAATAAAAAGCTATGGCATTTCAATAGTAGCAGGGCGTACAGCGCTAATGCTCGAGGATTTTGGAGGAACATCCCTAGCACAAGTACTGGCAAAGAAAACCTTGCCTTTAGATATTGCTTTAGATATTGCTATAAAAGTTTGCGAGGCCTTAGCAATATTGCACCAGCAAAACATAATTCATAAAGATATAAACCCCAGTAATATTGTTTGGAACGAGGTAAGTGGTGAAGTAAAGATCATTGACTTTAACATGTCTACCACCCTAAGCAGAGAGTTAGTAGAGTTCAAAAGCCCAAATGTTCTGGAAGGTACTTTGCCCTATATATCTCCAGAACAAACAGGACGAATGAATCGTGCTGTTGATTACCGTAGTGATCTCTATTCTTTTGGGGCAACACTTTATCACCTACTTACTGGTCAGCTTCCTTTTGAGGAGGAAGAGGAAATATGCTTTGTCCATGCTCATATTGCTAAAGAATCTTTACCACCTCATCAAATCAATTCAGACCTGCCAGTCATATTGTCTAAGATAGTCTTAAAGCTCCTAGCTAAAAATGCTGAAGATAGATACCAATCTTCACTAGGGTTAAAGAGAGACTTGGAAAGATGCTTTCAAAAATGGCAGGCAACAAAGAACATTAGTGCATTTACTATAGCTGAAAACGATGTGCCAAACAAACTTCGTTTGCCCCAAAAGTTATATGGTAGAGAAAAAGAAATCCAAAAACTACTAAATTCATTTGAAAATGTAAACCAAACAGGACAAGCAGAAGTACTAGTAGTGGCAGGATATGCAGGAGTAGGAAAAACAACCCTAGTACAAGAAGTATATAAACCAATAACAGAAAGCAAAGGATATTTTATCAGTGGTAAGTTTGACCAATTACAAAGGGATATACCGTATATTGGTTTTGTAAAAGCTTTTGAGGAACTCATTAGACAGTTTCTAAGTGAGAGTGCAGAAGAACTAGCGAACTGGAAGAAAAAGCTACTAGAAGTGTTGGGCAACAATGCAGGAGTCATTACTGAAATAGTACCAAGCTTAGAGAAGGTGATAGGAGAACAATCAAAAGCAACAAGGTTACCACCTGAACAAACAAAGAATCGTTTTAATCTGGTTTTTCAGAACTTTGTTAGTGCATTAGCTACACCAAAACATCATCTAACAATATTCTTAGATGATTTACAGTGGGCAGATTATGCTTCTTTAGAACTTATAGAAGAAATTTACCTACGAAGTGATGATAAGTCTTTACTATTCATAGGGGCTTATAGAGATAACGAAGTTAGTTCTACGCACAAGCTTAATGACACCTTAAAAAAGATGAAAGAAAATGGAGCCATAATTCATGTTGTTGATTTAAAACCTTTAGAAACCAAGGATCTAGAGAAGATGCTAACAAATGCTTTGTATACAAAGGGAGTTAAATCACTAGCAAAGCTGTTGGAGAAACACACTCAAGGTAATCCTTATTTTATAGGTGAGTTTTTAAAAGAGCTTTATGTAAAAGAAGCCCTTTACTTTAAAAATGGTAGTTGGCGATGGGATGTTGAACAAATAGAATCACAGGGTTATACAGACAACATAGTAGAGCTAATGCTAGGTAAGATAAAGGCGTTACACCAAAACACCAAAGAGTTGCTAACAAAAGCTGCTTGCATAGGATCTACTTTTGACCTAACTACATTATCTGTGGTTAGCGAGCAAAGCCAAGAGCAAATCCTAGAAGATTTGCAAATTGCATTGGAACAAGATTTACTACTAAGGCGCAAGGAACTGTACATCTTTGCCCATGACCGTGTACAGCAAGCTGCTTACAATCTCATTCCTGAAGATACCAAACCAGCAATACATTTAGATATTGGTAAGCATTTGCTAGCAGCAACTTCTGAAGAAAAGCTAGAAACTAATATCTTTAGCATTGTGGATCAGATGAATGCTGGTTTAGAATTACTAATCTCTCAGCAAGAAAAAGATAAGTTAGCCGAGCTTAATCTAAAAGCTGGGAAACGAGCTAGGACTTCTGCTGCTTACAAATTAGCTTTGGCCTATTTACGTACAGCCTTAAAACTTTTAGGGGAAGATTGCTGGAGCAGGCGCTATGAATTAAGTCTAACTACTCATGAAGAGGCTGCTGAAGTTGCTAATGTAGATGAAAATTACAAGCTCTTTGATTCTTTGTTTGATGTTACGGTTAGGAGTGCTAAAACCACCTTGGACAAGGTTAATATTTACATAACAAAAATTTCCGCTTTGTCAAAACAAGATAAATTACAGCAAGCTATCGATAATGGCCTAAGTATATTAAAAGAACTAGACTGTAACTTGCCTGCACGGCCTAATCACTTTCATGTACTAACAGCCCTTTTGAGAATTTATCTTTTTCTTAAGGGCAAAAATATTCCCAAGCTAGTTGATTTACCTCAAGCCAGTGATCCTAAAATCGTAGCTATACTAAAAGTTTGTGATGCCTTACATGAGCCCTGTGGTTTAAAGGCGTCTCATTTCCTGATAGTAATGTTACTGCAAGTACAGATTATTAAGCAGCTCAAATACGGTCATTATTCAGCTCTGCCATACATTGCTATGGCATGGGTTTTACTTACAAAGTTGAATAAGATAGAAATGGGTCAGGAGCTTGCCAAATTAGCCTTGGATTTAAATTTAATACCTCCATACAGTGAAATTAATCCTAATGTTACCAAGCATATTTTTTACACTTCTGTAGCTCCTTGGAAAGAACATTCTAAGCAAGCAGCATTAAAACTTGAACAAAACTACAATGATGCATTGCAAAGAGGTTACTTTGACTATGCTATTGTGTCTTTGAGTACAGAGCATTACTTTAAATTCTTGGGGGGGGAACCTCTTGATGAATTAGAGCATTATTTTCAATCAATAAGTAAAACTATAGTAAAATCCAATCTATCTTCACGAAATGCTATTTCCCATCCTTTTAACATCGTTGGGCAAGTCACCTTGAATCTTTTGAGTGATCCAGATGAGATTTTCACTTTAAAAGGGAGTATCTTTGATGAAATAAATCTATCCTTAGAAGAATCCCCCTTTTCTATGTTTTGTTTGTATCTCATAAAGCTAAAACTTGCTTACATATTTGATAAGTATAGTAAAGCTATAGTCTTTGCTAAAAGTGTGGAAGAGACTATGGAAGCTATGCCTAGTATAGTTGGTTTTGCTGCTGGGAATTTTTATTCTTCTTTAGCAAAGCTTGCTATGTTTGAAAAAACTAGGCAACGCAAGCTTCTTACTCAAGTAGTTAAGAATCAGAAGAAAATGGAGTTTTGGGCTAAACATGGCCCTATGAATTACTTGCACAAATGGCATTTAGTTGAGGCAGAAAAGTATAGGTTATTAGGCAAGGATAGCAAAGCTTGGTATCACTATAAGAAAGCAATTAAAGGTGCTAGGGAAAATAACTATGTAAATGAAGAAGCTATAGCCCTAGAACTTACTGCTAGATATTTTCTGAGAAAGGAAGACGAAGAACTAGCAGGACACTACATGCGTCAGTCCTATGGCGCTTACGCTCGTTGGGGTGCTACTGCTAAACTTACACACCTAAAAGAAAACTACCCCGAGTTACTTATAGAACCTCTTAATTTCAATATAAGCTCATTTACCACAAAAAGCACTAACGCCTATGAAAGCTCTAAAACCAAACACAGCGAGCTTGACATGGCCAGCCTAATAAGAGCATCCCATACTCTTTCTAGTGAACTTGAATTAAATACTCTCATAAGTCAACTGATGAAAATATTGTTAGAAAACGCTGGTGCGCACCAGAGTTTTTTATTGCTACCACAAAATGAAGAAGCTTGGACAGTAGTGGCTTACTGTAGTGTAGATAAAGAAGTTTCCTTAGAAAATATACCTCTTGAAGATGCAAAGAATAATTTGCCAATAAGCCTAATTCGCTTTGTCATCAGAACTCGAGAACACATAGTGTTATCTAACGCTAGTGAATCAGACTATCAACAAGATTCCTATATAAAGCTAAATAAACCTAAATCAGTAATGTCTTTACCACTAATGTATCAAGGAAATTTAGTTGGGGTAGTATACCTAGAAAATAACCTAGCAGTAGGGGCATTTAGTGAAGATAGGGTGGAGTTGTTAACCTTACTTTCAACTCAAGCAGCTATCTCACTACAAAATGCCTCGCTTTTATCTGAAGTTAAAGATAAAGTTACTCAGCTCGAGCTATCCAGAAAACGTCTAGTACAGATTGATGAAGAAAGGCGTCGCGGCCTTGCTGAACGCTTGCACTCTACTGTGCAAAGTAAACTTTTGTCAGCTAAGCTCGAGCTAAAGTCAAGCATAAAAAAACTTCCTGAAGAAGAGGTAAAGAAAGAAGTAGAGCGAGTTTGTGGTGTGCTCGAGCAAATACAAGAGCAAGACCTATCTCAAGTTAGTTATCTACTGCATCCCACTATTGTGAGAACCGGGCTTATACCTGCCATAGAGTCTTTTCTAGAAGAGTTAAGTGCTCCTTTCAAAATCAAATGGTCGTATGATGAAACAGTAGCTAAGCTTGACAGTCCTAGAAACAAAAAAATTCCTGAGGAGATACGTTTGACAGTTTATCGTGTATTAGAAGAAGCACTCCTGAATATAAAGAAACATGCTGAGGCTTCTTTAGTCAAAATTCTTCTTTCTTGTCAGGAAAACGATTTACTTTTTGAGGTTTCAGATAACGGTTCTGGTTTTGATGAGGATAAGATGCAGCCTCATCTTGGTTTACACAGTATAGATGACCGTGTAAGTCTAGTTAAGGGTTCTTGGAAGATCACTAGTAAAATTAATCAGGGAACCACGTTGCAAGTGCAATTGCCTTTATTATGATGATGGCAATGGCAAACCCGCAATTGATGTTGGGGATAACAAATCCGCAATCGACGTTGGTAATTGTAAACCTGTAATTGATGTTGGAAATAACAAATTTGCAATTGATGTTGGTAGAGACGCAATTAATTGTGTCTCTACGGTGGTGGGGGTAAAAGGTGGTATTACAGGTGACAAAAATCCAATGTTGAACAAATCCGTATCAACAATCATTAGGTGGTACAAAGGACATACAAAATTTGAAATACACAAAAACACCACCAATTTCAAATGGCAAAGACGTTTTCATGATCACATTATCCGTAATGAACAAGCCTACAGGAAAATATCAGAATATATCAAGAATAATCCTATCAGTTGGCAAAGCGATATATATTGTGAGATCAATACAGGATATAGTGTTAACCAGAGTGAGCCAGAGACAAATTAGTGATTTACGAGAGCTAAAATACGAAGTAACTATCCTAGGGTGTTGATGCAATATATTTGCAGTGTGCCTCTAACAAACAATACAATAAGTGAATGCAAGTTGATGTTGATAATAAACACACTACCTATGCTACAGTGGAGGATCTATATCATATCCCAGAAAACGCTAAGGCTGAACTCATTAATGGGGAAATTGTAGCGTTGTCTCCTACAGGTGGATTACCCGACTATGCAGCCATGAAAATCACTGTCAGCCTATTTGCTCATATAGAAAAGACAGTTCAAGGGCATGCTGCTGGTGATAATGTGGGGTTTATAGTTGACTTACCTAACCGTAAGTCATTTAGTCCTGATGCAGCTTTCCATAAGCATCCATTAACTATGAAATTCATTGAGGGGGCTCCCTTATTTGCTGTAGAGGTACGTAGTGAAGGTGACTATGGTGCTAAAGCTGAAAAAGCCATTAACGAAAAGCGTGCTGATTACTTTGCTGCTGGTACATTAGTGGTTTGGGATGTGGATTTGCTTAGCGATAATGTTGTTAGTGTTTACCGGGTTGACCACCCTCATAAACCTACAATCTATCATAGAGGGGAATTTGCTGAGGCTGAACCTGCTGTTTCTGGTTGGACTATGCCTGTTGATACATTGTTTATAAGGTAGAGCCATACACCCTGCTAAATTTGATTTTCTAAATACATAAGTACAGCTTTCACACGTGGATTTATGCCTTTATTTTTTATCTCGAGCTTATCGTAAATATCATTCAACTGGTTTTCTACCGACCTTCTTGATAGATTAAGCTTCTCAGCAATGGCTAAATTAATGTAGCCTTGTGAAACCAGTCCTAAAATTTCTTGCTGCCTTGGTGTAAGTACATCAGTAGTATTAGCATCACTCAGTTTCTGAACAAGTTTTTCATCCAGAACTATCTCACCTTGCATAACACTAAAAATTGCTCGGTGCAAAGTAGTAATATCTTCCAAAGATTTTTTAAGCAAATATGCCCATCCCTTAAGCTTTTCTCTAGCAAGAATATTGGCAAAGCTAATTTTAATATGATTAGAAAGTAAAACTATACCTAAATTATTAAGCTCATCTCGCAATTCTAAGGCTAAGTCAATGCCATTAATTTCACTACCTAACTCTATATCTATAAGAGCAACATCTGGTTGTAGCAGGGGAATTTCTTTACTCGCTTGCTGTACACTAGTATAGCTGCCTAAGACTTGAATGTCACCTTCTTGGGTTAAGGCTTTACTGATAATGCTATTGTAAAACAGCTCATCTTCTACCACTACAATTTTTATTGGTTGTTTCTTTCCAGTAATCATTATCTCAATACCACTTGTTTGCCTATCTCCAGAGATGAGTATTATTACTCTGTTATAGAAATATATTTATATCTTAAAATCGCTGTGGAAAGCTTAGCTGTAGTTATTTATTGCTGTGGCAAAGGCTTAATAGCAAGATAAGAAAGTATTGTGAAAGCAGGTCTTTGTTCATAATATCTATTAACTTGTTAATGTTTTCTGTGCGCTAGAGGTGGTATTGGGAAAAGTTGGTATATTACTAGCTGAGTTAAGTCTATGTTTTTACCTTCACTTGGGGGTGGTGCTTTGATTTTTCAGGGGGCGACAATGAATTACAATACTGAAATTACGCAGGCTAAGAAATAATGCAAAATAGGACTCAATCAAAACCAAGGAGCCCTATTCTTCTTTAATTTTGAAGATAGTTAAGGTAAAGGATATCTTCAAAAAAGTTGAGTTAGTTAAACTGAGTAAATTGAGTTAAGCCAGTGGCAGGCTTATCACGCCCACGTTTGTTATCAATTTGAGTTGCTTTCATTTTGAAAGCTTGTTGACTAGTGGCCGCTTCAAAGCCTGTTCGGTAATCAATTATATCTTCTTCATAAAGCTGGGCTAAAGAATCATCAAAGAGCAACATGCCATCAGTTCTAGAATCTTTTATAGCTTCGTAAATTTCATTAGTACGTTTTTCATCACGTATTAAATCCTTGACACGTAAAGTACCTTTAAGAATTTCCATTGCTGCTATTCGACCTTCACCAGAAGCCCTTGGTAAAAGACGCTGTGAAACAACACCAATTAAGGACTCTGCAAACAAAATACGAGCCGTGTCACGTTCATGTGGCGGGTAAAGGTCTAAAACCCTATTGACTGTACGCACAGTATCTATAGTATGCAAGGTGCTAAATACTAAGTGACCCGTTTGTGCTGCTGAAATAGCCGCCTCTACAGTAGCATAGTCACGAATCTCACCAATCATAATCACATCAGGGTCTTGACGCATAGCAGATATGAGTGCCTCGCTAAAGGTATCAGCATCTACACCAATTTCACGCTGTACAATAGCAGAGCTTTTAGAGCGGTGAATGTACTCTATAGGATCTTCAACGGTGATAACCATTTTGCTATGTACTTTGTTAATTTCGTCTATTACTTTTGCAAGGGTAGTTGATTTGCCTGAGCCTGTAGGACCTGTTACTAAAACCAATCCTTTTTCTTTATCACGAAAGTACTCAATAATTTCTTGAGGCAGGTTAACTACTTTGAGTTGCTCCTCATCAGAATTAACCACTCTTAATACCGCACTAACACTACCTCTTTGCCTAAAAAGGTTTACACGAAAACGTGAAAGGTCAGGTACACCATAAGCAAAGTCAATTTGATGTTTTTCAGCAAATATAGCTTTCTGGCGCTCATTACACATTATATCAACAAGTGCCTCAGTAACTTTAGGATTTAATTTTGTCTCACTTACTGGTGTTAAGCGACCATTAATGCGAGCAAGAGGGTAAAGCCCAGCATGAAGGTGAACATCTGAAGCTCCCATTGAAACGAATTGCGCTAACATATCATGAAAAGTCATTTGTTTAAACTATACTTCTTTCAAAGAATTTACCATGATGGTTTTCTTATCATTGGGTTTACCAAAAGCACGATCTATAGAATAAATGAGGCAAGAAGTATTCACAAAAACTTTTACAACATTGCTTATAATACAATAATATTGAAGATACGTAATTTTTCCATAATTGCACATGTTGACCACGGTAAATCAACCTTAGCAGACAGAGTTTTAGAGTTAACTCAAAATGTTAATGAGCGTGACCAACGTAATCAACGCTTAGATACCTTGGACCTAGAGCAAGAGCGTGGTATTACTATAAAAGCTACACCAGTACGTTTGTTTTATAAGGCTAAAGATGGTAATAATTATATGCTTAATCTCATTGACACCCCCGGGCACGTCGATTTTAACTATGAAGTTTCTCGTAGCCTAAGAGCTTGTGAAGGAGCCCTCTTATTAGTTGACGCTAGTCAAGGCGTAGAAGCTCAAACCATCCAAAATGCTTATTTGGCTATAGATAATGATTTAGAAGTTTTACCTGTAATTAACAAAATTGACTTGCCAAATGCCAATGTAGAAGCTGCTAAAGAAGAGTTAGAAGAAGTTATTGGTATACCTGCTGACAATGCTGTGCCTGTTTCAGCTAAAACAGGTCATAATGTAGAGGCTGTATTAGAAGGTATAATAGAACATCTTCCTGCTCCTAAAGGAGACATTAATGCTCCTTTACGCTGCCTTATTTTCGATGCTTTCTATGATAGTTACCAAGGAGTCATTCCTTTTATTCGTGTCTTTGATGGCAATCTCAAAAAGGGAGATATAATTAAAATTGCTAGTACAGGCAAAACATTTGAAGTTGACAAGGTGGGTTTTTTTGAGCCTAGCTTAGCCCTATCAGATGAGCTTAAAGCAGGTGAGGTTGGTTGGCTTACTGCTAGTATAAAAAATATAGAAGACACTCAAGTGGGGGACACTATTACCTCGGTCAACAATCCTACCAATGAAGTTATAGAGGGATTCAAACCTTCTTTGCCAGTGGTGTTTTCTGGACTTTATCCTACAGATTCTGAAGACTATCAAAAATTGCGTGAGGCTCTAGAAAAGCTTTCTTTAAACGATGCTGCTTTTACTTTTGAACCTGAGACCTCTCAGGCACTTGGTTTTGGTTTTCGTTGTGGGTTTTTAGGTCTTTTGCATGCAGATATTGTTCAAGCCCGCCTAGAAAGAGAGTTTGATCTTACACTTATAGCTACCGCCCCTGCTGTAGTTTATGAAATAACTTCAACTGATGGTGCAGTAAGCAAAATTCAAAACCCTGCTGAACTTCCCTCACCTGACAAAATTGCCTATGTAAAAGAACCTTGGGTAAGTCTTACCGTTTATGTGCCTGAAGACTATGTGGGTAACATAATGGGTATGCTACAAGAAAGACGGGGAGAAATGAAAAACATGGTTTACCATGGACAGCGGGTAGAGCTTAGTTACGAGATCCCATTTGGAGAAATCCTTTATGATTTCCATGACAAAATGAAAAGCCTTTCAAGAGGCTACGCTAGTATGGATTATGAACCTTTGGAGTATCGTGAGGGTAAGCTTGTGAAGATTGATGTGCTTGTTAATAATGAGAAGGTAGATGCCTTAGCTATAATTGCCCATCGCGATAAAGCCTATGCTATGGGGCGCAAGATAGTTGACAAAATGGCTGAGGTAATCCCTAGACAAATGTTTGTGGTACCTATACAAGCAGCTATTGGGGGGAAGATTTTAGCAAGGGCTACTGTGCGAGCTTTTCGCAAAGACGTACTTGCCAAGTGCTACGGTGGTGATATAACTCGTAAGAGAAAACTTTTAGAAAAGCAAAAGAAAGGTAAGGCACGTATGAAGCAACTTGGGCGTGTTGAAGTGCCTCAAGAAGCTTTTTTGGCTGTGCTTTCTAGCGGGAATGATTAATAAGCAGGAGTGTAAAAGTTTTTGTGAATAATTTTGAAAGAATTAGTGCCTAGATTTTCAAGTGTTGCCTAAAAAGGCAAAAACCCACCCTTTAACCCTGTTTCAATGCAACTTTTTGAGAAGCAAAGTTTACCCTAACTTTTACCCAAAAGTTGGGATTTAATGCAACCGCTTTCCTAGCTAGTCTCTTGATAAGCAAGAGGATATTGTTGAAATGACACGCGCTTTTGTGAAAGGTTTAGTAATGTAATCAACTGCACCCTGTTTTAATCCCCATTTGACATCAGTAGGTTCCTGTTTTGTGCTGGTAAAAATAACAGGTATATCTTTGAGCTCATTATCCTTTTTAAAAGAACGTAGAACATCATAACCACTACGATCTGGCATTACTATATCGAGAAAGATTATATCAGGTGAAAAACTAGATACTTTACTCTCTAAGTCATCGGTTTTTGTGCACGGTAATATAGAATGACCTTCATCCTTAAGAATGCTTTCTAATAAATTAACTGCTGCTACAGAATCATCAACAATTGCTATTTTTGACATATAAAAACCTCTCAATATTCTTTTAATTTTACAGACTTGGTTTTCAACCACCAAGAAGGAATAACCATAGGAGCCGAGTGATAAACTACTTGCCTAACTGAAAATGGAAGGCAGTACATTAGTTTTTTTGTCTGATACTAGATATTTATATTTCACCAAATTTACATACAATCACGACGGATTAAAACACATAATGAAGAGCTTCTGCTTGTCTGTCCGTGTTAGAGTCAACCAAACTAAGGAACTTTTGTGAAGTGTCATGGGTCTGTAGGGTTTTAAGATACGCTTCTTCTAAAGGTATGCCCCTTGCTCTTTGTTCCCCATAAAAATCAACCATTTCTACTGCTAAATCATCATCCTCATAAGAATCAAAATGTTCAATAACTTCAAAGTCGTTTTGGGGTGCTTTGTATCCTTGGCTCATTTTCAGTATACCTTTCTGTAAGTTTCCCCCGACTTCATCACAACCTTACGTCTAATATTATTAATTGTTATTGGTGTCAAAATTGTTATGTTTATCTTACATTTTTCTGAATATCTCTAATGTATAAATTAAAATATGCCTACTCGAGGGTTTAAGACCTCATGCTCAAAGCCTAAAGTAGAAAACCTGCCTAAAGAGCATTCATCCAACATAGATAAAAAAAGCGAAGTAAATGAATTTGCTCGAGCTGAAGAAAAGTAGCATTTCTGCACACCTTTAGCGCTCGAGCTGAGGCAAAAACAATCAATAGGCTCCCATCAATAAACCAGTGCCTATTGTAGATACATGGGCTGATTATTACAGTTGGAGTAAGGCTATTTTTTAGCCTTACTGATCAACCCCTAGGATATTTCCGTTGCTTCTATCAAGTTGAGCAACATAGGCATCAGCATTACCATAGCTTATTCCAGTACCTGTTAGCAGGTTGCCAAATGTGTACCCTGTTATATAGACTGAACCATTAACAGCAATGTCAAAAGCAAAATCATCATCTGCTGAACCGTAATTCCCATCGTCAAACTGACTAACCCACTGCTGAGTGCCACTATTGTTGTACTTAAAGACTACTATGTCATCTCCTCCTGCATTGCTAAAACTAGGAAAAGAACCACCTGTGTCACCAACTATGTAGATATTATCATTGCTGTCACTAGTGATGCTTTTAGGGTCTGTATCAAAACTTGTAGCACTATACTCCAAACGTCTTGAGTAACGTGTAGATCCACTTGCACGCTTTTTAACAAAGTGTGCCCCTTCGTTTACAGCATCTATCCTAACCGTAAAGTAAATGTTGCTATTGCTATCTGTAGTGACATCGTAGGCAAAGTCATCATTGGCTGTACTGTAAGGCTTTTGCCAAATCTGGCTCAGATCGTTTGCATACTTAAAAAGCCTGATATCAGTGCCTTGAGCATTGCCACTGTTATCCCACTCTGTTAAGACAATCACGTTATTTAAACTGTCTGTTGCGAGGGCTATAGGTTCAAGATCGGGGCGGTCGTTTGAGGTAACAGACTTTGTCCTTAATAGAGAACCTCCAGTATTAAACTTTCTTATCACAAAGTTATTAGTGCCTTCATCACTGAGGACATATATCCGATTAATACTATCGATAGCTAAATCAATGGCAAAATCTTGGTTTTTAGTACCAAACTGCTTACCCCATAAGAGTTCTCCATCCTTGTTGAACTTTGCTAAAAAAGTATCTCGATTTCCTACCTTAAATCCAAGTGGACCTTGTGTGTAACCCACTACATAGACATTGCCATTACTGTCTGTATCAACCTTGAGAGCTACATCGAGAGACCTAGTCCCAAACTGTAGACCCCAAAGCTTTAAACCATTGTAACGCCTTAAGATTCCATCACTACTCCCTTGATTAATGCCATCGAGGTCACCCCTTGTGTCACCCACCACATAAAGATCACTGCCATTAATAGCTACGCCTCTCCCCAAATCATTCGCTGGTGTTGCGAAATCAAGAGTAGAAAACACAGGGTCTTCAGTAGGATCAGGCTCTGTGAATGGGGTAGGTGCTGGATTTGTTTTGGTACAAGCTGCTAAGAAAAAAACAAATAGGTAAATCAGCATCAAATTAGTGCGATACATAAAACACTCCTTAATTAAACAGAGTAGATAAAGTAAAAGGGTCTTAAGATTCCAACCTAACTTCCTTAATGGATTTCCTATATCTTTAGTGATATTCTTAAGGGCCTTTGCTACTCATAATTAGGATAATTCTAGGTAATTACTTTTGCTGATTAATCAGTAAAATTCTGACAAGTTATGTAGGAATTTTACTGACATACTTTGTAGGGATTTTTGGGCATTTTTCTAAAAAGGGTTAAAAGCCTCATAGGATTTAGAATTTTCAGGGTTTTTATCAGGTAGAGTGAAAAACTATACAAGTGGCTATTTACAGCCTTCTCCCCTCACTTCCTGCAAAAAAGGACTATTCATCAATCATATTACATAAATTAATGATAGAAATAGTTAGCTATGTCAATTTGTATGTGTATCACTTTTTATATTCAGATTTTCCCATTATTATGTAGGCCAGCAGTAAATTCTTTAATGCTAGGTAAGGATAATTTTCAACCCTGCCCTCCTTTAAGTTTTAGACAACCAAAATTCTCTACAATTAACTTGTCCACAGGATAACTTTAAAATGTCAATTAGATTAGTCAATGAATCAGACTTAGAGAGAATTTGCAAGATCTATAATGAATATGTGCAAAACACTGCCTTCACATTTGAGTGCGACAAAGTATCTGTTCCTGAAATGAAGTCTCGTGTTACAAAAATTTCTCGAGCCCACTCATACCTAGTCTATGAACAGGATAATCAAATAGCAGGCTATGCTTATTTAGACCAATACCGTCACCGTTGTGCTTATAACCACGTTGCTGAATCATCTATTTATATAGACTCAAAATTTCAAGGTCAAGGCATTGGTGAAAAATTGTATAGGCAATTACTTTATTCAGCTCAGGGCTCGAGCATCTCTGAAATAATAGCTGTAATTGCCCTTCCTAATGCAGTTAGTGAACGGTTGCATGAAAAATTAGAATTTAGGAAAGTAGGAATTCTACACCGCATGGGATTTAAGTTTGGCAAGTATATTGATACTGCCTATTGGCAAAAGTCACTCCTATAAATAATTGGAGGTAATATTGTGGCTTCTACAAAAATTGAAAAGATTATAAATGCTCCTCGAGACATTGTTTTTGCTAGGGCAGCAGATTTTGAAAATGCTGCTGAAGTAATCTCTGGAATCGTTGAAGTAGAAATGTTGACTGAGGGTCCTGTAGGTAAAGGAACAAGGTTTAAGGAAACAAGAATATTTTTTGGAAGAAAAGCTTCAGAGACTATGGAGGTTGTAATCTTTGAACCCCAAAGCAGATATCAACTGAAAGCTAATTCCAATGGGGTTAACTATCTTTCGAGTTTTGATTTCTTAGCTGAAGGTGAGTCTACTAAAATTATAATGACTTTCGAAGCAACTCCTGTAACTTTGTTTGCTAAAGTGATGAGCATTTTTTCAAAAGCAATGATGAATTCTGTACGCAAACTGGTAGAAAAAGATTTAGATGACCTAAAAAAGTCTTGTGAGGATGATGGCTAGCAAAACAGCATTAGTAACAGGAGCTTCTAGTAGCATTGGTTATGACTTTGCTGAACTTTTGGCAAAACTATAGTTATACCGAGTCTTAGCTAAAAGCTCGTTACCATTATCTCACGATTTTTACCACGCCGATTAGTTAGGCAGCTTGTACGTAATGTGCAAAATCAGAAAAACACTTAAAAAACAGTTCTTTACAATGTCTTTATAGGAGACCTCTTATGAAATCACAGAAGCTGGTAGTTTCATTAGGTTGCTTAAGTATATTTACTTTACTAAGTAGCTGTGTTGGCCCTCAAAAAGAAGTTCCACCAGCATATGTTGGCAAAATATCTGGATCCAATGGCCTTGAAGATACACTTCTTACCCCAAGTAAATTTAGGCTGGATTATTGCTTTTTCTGGCAGGCTTGTGACAATTTAATTTTAGTTGAAGCATCCGATCAATCCGTAACAGAGACTATGAATCTTTATATGCCAGAGGATGACTTGAACCTTGAGTTTGATGTTCGGGGAACACTAACTGTTTCTGATGACCAAGATAATGTTGAGCAAATATTTAGTCGTATTACAGCTAATAAAACAGATGGTCGAACAAGCATTATCCCCTTTAACAAGGTATACAACGTATATGGTCAACCTATTATTAGAGAAACCGTTCGTTCAACACTTGTTAAATATTCTATTCGCGAGGTAATGGAAAAGCGTGGAGAAATTAGTTTAGAGTTAAAGGAAGCAGTGTCTAATAAATTAGCTTTAACGCCAATAAAGATTCTCGAGTTTGGCCTTGCTGATGTACGACCACCTGAAATAATTGTTAAAGCACAGGAAGTTGCAAAACAGCGCGAAATTGCTATAAAACAAGCAGAGAATGACAAGCTTGTTGCTCTTACACAAGCAGAAGCTGCTAAAGAAGTAGCACTCAAAAAACAGGAAGTGGATTTAATTGAGGCTGAAACTCAAGTTCTGGTAGAGAAAAAACTTAATGAAAGTGTCTCAGAAGCTTTTGTTATACAAAGATCACTTAATTCTTTACAGGCCTTGGTTACAAATGAAAATAAGACTATTGTATTACTGCCTATGGAAGCATTTTCTCATCCTCAGATGCTTGCAGGATTGCTTAATCAAACTACATTAATTGAAGCAGATTCTAACAATGGTCAAGCAAATGCCAATCCACAAAACCAGAATGAGGCACTTAGGTAAAGCAGGCACATAAGTTTGCCTCTATACTAATTGGATGATTTCTTAACTATTTGTCTCTATATTTTGGATTGTCTAAGAGCTAATCTGTATTTATACTATACATAAAAGACTTAGGAAAGTTATTTATGAAAAGAACTTATTATTGTGGGCAGTTATCAAGCGCCCATGTGAGTGAGGTTGTCACCTTACAAGGTTGGGTAAACCGCCGTCGTGATTTAGGTGGTCTTATCTTTATAGATTTACGTGATCGTGAAGGCATGGTTCAAATTGCTTGTGAACCTGATAATACTGAAGTGTTTCAAAAGGCTGAGCAAGTGCGTAGTGAGTATATTTTAGAGGTTGAGGGTAAGGTCAATTTACGCCCAGAAAATCAGCGCACTAATAAATTAGCAACAGGTGACATTGAGATTATAGTTAGCTCACTAACAATTTTATCTGAGGCTAAAACGCCACCTTTTTTAGTTGATGGCAGTATTGATGCTAATGAAGTTAGTGAGGAATTACGTTTAAAACACAGATATCTTGATCTGCGCCGTGCTGAAGCTGCTATGCCTTTTATAATGAGGCATAAAGTAAGTAAAGCTATTTGGGATTACCTTGATACTCAAGGTTTTGTGCAGGTTGAAACTCCAATGCTGACACTTTCTACTCCAGAAGGTGCTCGAGACTACGTGGTACCCTCGCGCTTAAATGCAGGGCACTTTTACGCCTTACCGCAATCCCCTCAGCTTTTTAAACAAATGTTGATGATGTCAGGCTTTGACAAATATTTCCAAATTGCCCGCTGTTTTCGAGATGAAGACTTGCGTGCTGACCGTCAACCTGATTTTACTCAGCTTGATATAGAAATGTCTTTTGCAAGCCAAGATGACATCATTAGCTTAAATGAAGGCTTAATGCAACATGTTGTTAAGGTAGCTACTGGACAAGATATTTCAACTTCTTTTCCTCGCCTCTCTTATTTAGAAGCAATGAATACTTATGGTTCAGACAAACCTGATGTGCGTTTTGAATTAAAACTTTTAGACATTAGTGATGTTTTTGCTAACACTGAGTTCAGGGGTTTTGCCAGTGTACTTGCTAATAAAGGGAGCATAAAGGCGCTACACATACCTGCTGATAAATCTCAAGCCCTAACACGAAAAACTCTTGATAAACTTGAGAAACACGCTAAGCTTTATGGTGCCAAAGGCATGGCTTGGCTTAAACATGCTGATGAAGGGTTTAGTGGACCTATAGCCAAATTCTTGAGTACAAATGAGGTAAGCAAGTTACTTGAACTTACAACTGACCAAGGAGATATTCTGCTTATAGTAGCTGATGCTTGGGAAGTCACTTGTGAATCTTTAGGAGCAGTACGTGTAAAATTAGGAAATGATCTACAGCTTATTGACCAAGACACTTTATCTTTTGTTTGGGTAGTTGATTTTCCTTTGCTCGAGCAAGATCCAGAAACCAAAACTTTTACCTACATGCATCACCCTTTCACCCGTCCTAGAGACGAAGACTTGCCATACCTTGAAACTGACCCCAGCAAGGCACGCGCTTGGGCTTATGACTTAGTACTAAATGGTAATGAAATAGGCGGTGGCTCATTGCGTATCCATAATTTAGATGTTCAAGAAAAAATGTTTAAAGCCCTTGGCTTTAGTGAAACCGAAGCAAACGAGCGTTTTGGCTTTTTCCTAGAAGCGCTTAGTTATGGTGCACCACCACACGGTGGTATAGCTTGGGGGTTAGATAGATTACTTATGTTGCTCTCTGGCTCGAGTAGCATCCGCGATGTTATAGCCTTTCCTAAAAACCAACGTGGGGTTGATCCTTTAACTAATGCACCTGCTGAGCTGAATGATGAACAACTTCAAGAACTCAATCTTAAGGTTGTTGAGTAAAAAATGCTACCGATAGTATTTCTTGATCTAGATGGTACTTTGGTGGGCTCGAGCGGTCAAGTAAAAGAACCTGTTTGGCAAGCTTTAGAAAAAGCCAAAGAAGCAGGCATAAAATTAGTTATTTGTACAGGGCGTCCCTGTGCAGGCATAGCTAAACAAATTGCTATGCGTTTAGATGAAAATAGTCCCCACATTTTTCAAAATGGGTCTCTTACTTGTTTCCCCAATGGTAAAGTTGTTAAGGCCCTTGCCTTACAGGAATCTGTTAGTAAGAAAATAATTGATTATTCAAGAGAGCATAACCTGACCTTAGAAGTTTATACCCCTAATGAGGTCTTTGTTGAGCGTAAAACACATCTTAGTGAGGCACACGCTAAAATGATAGGGGTTGTACCTATAGTACGTGACTTGACCGAGGTTGCTGAAACTGAACCTGTAGTGAGGGCTCAGTGGGTAGTTCCTTTTGAGGAAGCAGATAAAGTTCTAGATCTTAAACCAGAAGGGCTTCAGGTAGGCAAAGCCACCTCACCTGCTTTGCCAAATACTTATTTTATTAGCTTGACTAGGGCAGGGGTGTCTAAAGGCAGTGCTGTAGCAGCATTAGCCAAATTATTTGGCATAGAGTTAATTGAAGCTATGGCTGTGGGAGACAGTTTGGGAGACAAATCTATGTTGGAAGTTGTTGGACATCCTATAGTTATGGGCGGTGCCGTACCAGAACTTAAAAATCTATATACTAGTGTGAGTGATGTAGAAGAGAACGGTGTGGTTGAGGCTTTAGGAAGAGCTTTAGAGCCACTTAACCATGAAAACTTACAAAAAGGAAGTTCACTGCTTTAGCTGTGTAAGGTTCAGAGGCGAGAATCTATTTCATGATAGATAAAGTCTGTTATCCTAGCCAAAAACTCGTTAACCTTATTATCTTCTAAATCATTAGGATATTCACAAACTAAAGGTTCTTTAGACCATTTGCCCCTTTCAGAAAAGTTAGACGAAGAACTTTCTCTTAGAAGTAAAGTAGGGCTGACTTGAAAAGATGAATTAGAAAAGATAATCACTGACGTGAATCTTAAATCAGTCATCCTTTCAGGTTTTAAGCCTAAGAAATTTATAATGAATCTAAACTCACCTCTCCCCTGCTTGTGCTCTAGTTTTAGGTCAGAAACAACCAGCTCAATAATTTCTTCCATTTCTCCAGAAATCTGCATTAGATAAAGAAATAATCCACTAACTTCCCTTGTTTTTCCCTGAAATTCCCACTCAACACTGCTAAAGAAATCTCCAAACTTTTCAAGTTGCTCAGTTAGTTTGTATAAGAATGATTTAAGAATTCTAACTAGTTGCTGAGTTTGAGGAGTATGAGGTAGAGTACGCTTAGACTCTAATTTACTTTGCAGCAAAGCTAGCTTCTTGTCTAAATCTTCAGGCTCATCTATATTTTCCCCTCGAGCCACCCGAACATAAAGCCTCAATGAATTTACTAATTCCTCGCCTATCAAAACTGTTAATGCTTCCAAATCTCCTGAATCAGCTTTCTCTAAAACAGTAAGATACTTTTCCTTCTTTTCAACTGGTATAACTACAGGCGGTAGATCAAACTCCATAAAAATGTAGTTCATCAAAAGTCTAGCTACTCGTCCATTGCCATCATCAAAAGGATGAATCGCAACAAACTTGTAATGAAATCCTGTAGCAAGTAATAAAGGGGACAATTTCCCTTTTTCTTTTTTTAGGCGGTACCAATCAATCAACTCTCCCATCTTTGCAGGTGTTTCTTCAGGTGAAGCATAATAATGGATCATGCCTGTGCTTGTTAAAACGTGATTAGGCTGAGTCTTATATTTACCTAACTCAACTAATTTAGTGGTTGGTGTTCCATCTAGAGTTTGCGATGATACACGATAAGGCTCAACAAGAGCCACCTCATGAAGTTCTCGAATTAACATTTCACTAAGAGGTGTTTTATCCTCACTGTACTCAAAAACTCTTTTCACGGCTTCTGAGTGACCTTTTATGTCTATATAATGTCGAAATGGTTTCCCTTCAGCAGTTACCCCTCTAAAAAGAAATGATTTTGTTTCACCAAATGTCAAGCGATTGCCTTCAATTGCGTTTGAGTGATAAGTCCAATCTAAACTGATTTTTTGCTGAAACTGATTTTTTGCTTGAGGAGTAATAGGCTCTAGTTGCTCGAGTTCATCTGTGAGTGAAAAGATTTGTTCTGTAATATTTTCTAAGGTCATAACTATAGCTCCTAATTGAATTTCAACAAAGATCGTAAGGATTTATGTCTAAATGCTTGTTATATAATAAACCATGGCTAAAACAATAGTTGTCATTGACGATGACAGGCAAGTGCTCGAGCTAGTCAATGGCATCTTACAAAAGGAATATACTATAAAGCCTTTTTCTGACCCTAAAGAAGCTTTAACTGCTCTAAGGAAAGGGGCAAGGCCTGATCTTATTATCTCTGATGTTATGATGCCAGAGTTAACAGGCTTTGAATTGCATGAAGCTGTACGCTCTATTCCTAATTTAATTAGTGTTCCTTTTTTATACTTAACCGCCCTTGATGATAAAACATACTTTCGCAAAGGTATGCTTCAAGGAGCAGATGATTATATAACTAAGCCTTTCTTAGCAAAAGATTTGCGTAAGGCAGTAAGTATGCGCCTTTTGCGAACAGCTGAAATTCAGCAAGTTGAAGATGAAAACGTTAGCACAAACACAATGCTTGTTATCCAAAGTTTAGGTGGCTTCAAAGCTCTCTACAGTAAAGAGCAAATTAAGTGGAACGTCAAGAAAGCAGCAGCAGCTTTTCTGTATTTCTTGCATAGCAATAAGAGTATCCCTATAGAACAAATCAAAAAGGATTTGTGGTGGGAACCTGTTGTGGATAATACTGTGCACGTGCTTAACTTGCGACTGCGCAAAGTGGTTTCTCCTTTTGCTAATCTCGAGGTCAGTCAAGGGCTAATAAGCTTACAACTAACTTGCTCTTATAAACTAGATGCCAAGGAATTCCAAACTAAAGCTCAAAAGGCCTTAGAAAAAAGAGAGTTCCATGAAATTGATAAAGCTTTACAAGCTTATAAGGGTGAATTCATGCCTAGTTTTGATTTGCCTTGGGTAGGAGAACAACGAGCTAAGTATGAAAACTTCTATCTTCAGTTGCTCGAGCTAAGCGTTGAAGTAGCCCCTGACGGCACAAATGAACGAGTTGCCAGAGAAAGGCTTGATCGTTTCATTAATGGTTAAGATCCCACAGGTACAAGACTTTGATGGTGTCTATCTAATCGACTCAAAGCATAATGGCTATACTGGTACAATAGGTGTTTTCTTAGTACCTAGCAAAGCTAAAGATGGAGCCTTTCTACTTGTTGAAACAGGGCCCGCTTCTACTTTAAGTAATGTAGAACAAGGTATTAACCAAGCTGGCTTTAATCTAGAAAAGTTAAGTGATATACTTGTTACTCACATTCACTTAGACCATGCTGGTGCAGCAGGGGTACTTAGTTCACTCTATGGAGCAAGGGTTTATATCCACCAAGTAGGAGTAAAACACTTGCTGGACCCTAGTAAACTAATAGCTAGTGCTAAACGCATTTACCAAGAAAAAATGTCTGATTGGGGTGAAATGCTACCTGTTGCTTCAAAACAACTCACAGCAGTAAAAGATGGAGATAACTTAAATCTTTTAGGTCACGATATTAAAGTTATTTATACTCCCGGACATGCTTCACACCATGTGTGTTATCTCTTTGATGAAGGAATTATGTTTACTGGTGATGCTGCTGGGGTTAAAGTTATGGGCTCGAGCATAATACGCCCAGCCCTACCTCCACCAGAAGTCAATTTAGAAGCTTGGGAAGACAGCCTAACTAAGATGGCAAAGTTTAAACCAGACAGACTAATGTTAACTCATTTTGATGAAGTAACTAATGCCAAAGAGCACTTTTCTAAAGTTAAAGAAGCCAATGGAACTTGGGCTGAGGTAATTTTAGCAGGAATGCAATCTGATGAAGATGATGCTAATTTAGCTAAACGCATTAGAGCACTTAGCCTAGCAGAATTTGAAGCTGATAAAGCTAGTTCAGATATCATTCATCGCCACCAAGTGATTAGCAGCGATGAAATGACTGTGGCAGGTTTAAAGCGTTATTGGTTAAAGCATCATCCAGAAAAATTGTCTGAACTGTAATTTATATGATTTACTAGATTTTCCTGATGGCCCATTACTCCATCACACAAATCAAAATTTAGACATTTACTTACTCACCTATGGGGTTGCTCGAGGGCAAATCACGACCAATATCAGTAGCTTCTGGACTACACTCAGGATGCCCAAAACCACCAGCACTTACGCCATCTTCAATGTCATAAATGATGTTGTCATCTCCACTAGCGCTAACCCCTCCGGGTACATTGTCAAGGCCAAGAGCATCACGTAATTTCCAAGCAATGTTGTGGTCTGCACAAGAAGTATCGCCACTTACCCCAACAGCTCCAACAAGCACACCACCAGCATCATAAAGAGCCAAACCACCACCAAAGACATTTACACCACCAATTTTTTGGCCTACCATGGGATCACTCTCTGTACCTATAGCTTCTGAGTCACCGCCATAAGCTACAGAGGTATCAACAGGGTTGCTAAACTGCAAACCAAACAAGCTACCACCGGGCTGTACTGCAGAAAAAAGGTTAGCTGTTGATAGGGCTAAAGCTGGCAAGCTAAAAGCATTGGCAGTATTGGCTTTTTGAGCTGAAATAACACGGCTGCCCGGCCACTGATCTCCACGATCTTCACCAGAAAATACCACTGCTTGTACTACACCATCTCTGTCAACAATAGTTGCCCACATATTCAAGGCAAGACCACCATTATCCTCTATGACAGTAGCCTGCAAAGCCTCACGAATATCAACATGGCTAGGCAAATCTTGAGCAAAAGAATTTGCTGAAAACAAAAGGGCGACAATGAAAAGGACGAAAGAAAAACTTTTCATACTGCTATCTCCTCAGGGTATGCTTGTACAAAAGCATTATAGATTCATTGATTTGTTTGCAGTAAGCAAACAGTGTTAAGATAACACAAGGTTAATTACTTTAGGATGAAATCCACTTATCAATGTATTGTGAAAAGACCTGTTAAACCTTTACAACTCTACGCTTTAAAAGGCAAATTGCTGTATTCTTTTGTGTTTAGCTAAGCTTTTACAAACCTTAGAGGAGATTTTTGAAATGGCAAATATTTATTATGATAGTGACGCAAACTTAGAACACTTACAAGGCAAGACTATAGCAGTGCTAGGCTTTGGTTCCCAAGGTCATGCCCACGCACTTAACTCAAAAGATAGTGGTATGAATGTTGTGGTGGGTTTACGTGAAGATTCTAGTAGTCGTGCTGAGGCTGAAAAGTCTGGTCTTAAGGTTATGAATGTTGCTGAGGCAGCAAAAGCTGCTGACCTTATCATGGTTCTTTTACCTGACGAGGTACAAAGTAAAGTTTATCGTGAAGAAATAGCCCCTAATCTTGAAGAGGGTAATTCTTTATTATTTGCCCACGGCTTTAACATTCACTTTGGACAAATTGTACCTCCTAATAATGTAGATGTTTTTATGGTTGCCCCTAAAGGCCCCGGTCATTTAGTGCGCCGTGTTTACACTGAGGGTGCTGGGGTACCCTGTTTACTAGCTATTCATCAAGATGCTAGTGGTCACGCCAAAGATACGGCCCTTGCTTATGCTAAAGCTATAGGAGGCACAAGGGCAGGAGTTTTAGAAACAAGCTTCAGAGAAGAAACAGAAACTGATCTTTTTGGTGAACAGGCCGTACTTTGTGGAGGCGTAACTGCCCTTATGCAAGCAGGTTTTGAAACCTTAACAGAAGCAGGCTACGACCCTGAGATTGCCTATTTTGAGTGTTTACATGAGATGAAATTAATTGTGGACTTGATTTATGAAGGCGGTTTAGAGCGTATGCGTTACTCAATTAGTAACACTGCTGAGTATGGTGACTATAGAACAGGGCCACGCATTATTACCGAAAGAACTAAATCTGAAATGAAACGTGTTCTGGCCGAAATTCAATCAGGAGAATTTGCTAAAGACTTTTTGTTAGAGAACCAAGTAGGACAACCTCGTCTAAAAGCAGGTCGTAAGAACACTTCTGCACATAAAGTAAGTGAAACTGGTGAGCGTTTGCGTAAGATGATGTCGTTTATTGGTGGCTAGACTGCAATTATAAATGAATCCCTTTTTTCAAGATAATCTTAAGATAGCAATAGTAGGAGCTGTTAACGAAGCTAAAGCAGCTAGTAATATGGATCATAAATATCTACGTGGCAGACTACGTGAGATAGCTGTACAGCGTTTAATTAAACCTTGGCTTACTCACAATTTTGAAGTGGGTACTGGAAAAATTACTGATAGTAATGGAAATCTTTCTGCTGAAACAGACATAATTATCTATGCAAAAGATGTAATTCCGCCAATAATTTATTCTAAAGATGGTTTTGGAATTTATCCATGTGAATCTTGTTTAGCAACCATTGAAGTAAAAAGTAAATTAACACAATACCTATGACATTCTCAATCACAAAACAGAAGCGCTTTATGGAAAGTTAAACTTATTTGAAAACTGAGGTATTAGGAGCCCAGTTCTATAAAAAGGCAACTCCAAAACAATTCACTTTGCTATTTATGAATCATGAATAGCTCCCCAAATTGGGAACATTGTTCAGGAGTTGTCGAATTAAAATAGGATCAAGGTTTCTGGGAAATAGTTTTAATATTTCAAGTACGTACCTGAACGACCTAAAGTGTGCTTTAAGATCCAAAACACTCCAATTAGGATGCTGAGACCTTAGTTTTTTTAACAGCACTTTTGAGAATAGCACCATAAACATTGCTAGGTTTGCTGCATTGTTTATCTGCTGTTCCTTTATGTTCATAAAATCTTCTAATCCCCAATATTGCTTAGCGTCTCTGAAGGTAAATTCTATTTGGAAACGTAAACTGTAGTAGTCTATTAATTTTTCGTATGATATGTTCAGATCACTGCTGAATAAGATTACATGCTTACTTTCTCCTGTTACTATACTGGTTTTAACTATTACTACTACATTCAAAGACTGTCCAAATTCCTTGTGTAACATTGTCATTTGATAGATATCTGTACGAATCTTCTTTTTTAGATCTACTGTGCTACTCTCAAGATATTCCTTAGGTATCTTCTTGTAATCTATCTTTTCTCCATATTTGCGTTTCCTTCCTCGTTTATTTTGCTTCCCTTCATAGAGAAAGTACAATGCTGAGTCAACTCTTAATTTGCTAATTAAGAACAGTCCACACATTCTTGCCATTTGTAAGCTGTTGTTATCGCCAAAGGCCCCATCTAGTAATAAATACTGAATACCCATTCTTAGTAAGAATATGTTCAGAACTAGCATTATCATCGTTTTTATAAATACTAGATGTACTGGTAAGTTTCACATTGACTTTGTCTTTATTTTTGCTACCTTTTGGACGTCCTGCCTTCTTTTTATTTTTCTGCTTTTGTTGTTTATGATTATTGCTTTTGCTCTTTTTTGCCTTACCCTTACTGTTATCTTGTGATTTATCTTGTGTTTCTCTTTTAGCTTCTTCCTGCCCCGTATTGTTCTTGTCTTGAGACTCCTTTTGCTCTGGTTCATTGCCTTCTTCTTGATCAGTACGTACAATTTGCTTATTAAGTATTGGGTAAGCAGTGCGGTCTTTAACACTAACCAGTGATAAACTAAAGAAGCAAATACTCCTCACTACACGATTAAAAAGAGAACTTGAAGAATCTATCAATTCCAAAAGTCTCTTTACCTGATTTAGTAATTACTACTTCATCACCTGCTAGTAAGTAGGTATCATCAGGGTCATAAACATGGTTACGAAATAAGTACCAGTTGAGGTATAGCCAGCAAATATTGGTGCTAAAGAAACGTTGTACCGTACGATAACTACCACTAAGACCAAAAGTCCATCGAGAGATACCAAGCATCGTGACACGACCAGTCATAGATAGCATTGCTAAAACAATTGTTGTTAGCTGATTTAGGGTTGTTTTATCAAGAGCTGGGCTAAGGCATTGTAAAATATATTGTATTTCTTGCATGGGTACTATACTTTATGTATGGTGCCCTCGTTTCAACTATTTAGCAATTGTGTCGTACTGAATCAGTTTTTTGAAATGTGTTAGCGTGAGTTGGTAATATGACTCACTTTGGCGTGGGTATTATTAACAGCTACAGAATTAAAATCTTCTTTGAAGAACTCTGCCCTCTTATCCAGTTTGGAATTTTTATCTGGAAGTTGGAATGAAGAAGGAACGGGAACAGTTGACCAAACTATCCAGAAAACCTTTACGATGTTATTTTTGCTTTTGATTCCGATTTATCAGGGGAAAATCTTGATGAACTTTCTCGATATAAAGAATCTCTTAAAAAGTTGGAAAGTAATAATGCTTTAGAAGGGATTTGTGTTGTTGCAAAGGTTGTTGGATGTCTCTAAAAATAAATAGGGAGCACCAATGGCAATGGGAAGCATTGTGGTCCATCAGAAACCTTTAATGAAGTCGTCATTTTTGCGGAGCTCTTGCGAACTCAATACCTCGAGTCCACCATAATCGAGGAAATGTCCCCTTAGATAAATACTTTGGTTTAATTTTTTTAATCCTATACCTGTTGCAAAATGCATGCTGAGCTTTTTCTGCTAGGCCTTTATAATTAATGTCTTAGATAAGGATAAATTTATGTATACAACATATATAGAGTCTGACACCAACATTATGATGGGTAAGCCTGTCATTAAAGGAACACGTATTACCGTTGAGTCTATTCTTGAAAAATTTTGCAGCAGGAGAATCTCTTGAACAAATTTTGGAGGCGCACCCAAGATTAACAAAAGAAGCTATATACTCTGCAATGGATTTTGCTGCCCAAGCACTAAGAGCTGATGTAATTTATCCTGTGTCTAAAGCAGTATGAAGTTTGTTGTTGATGAAGGAGTAGATAAAGGAATTGTAGAGCGTTTACGTCAAGAAAATTACAATATACTTTACATTGCAGAACTCAGCCCAAGCATAACAGATGAGGCCATTCTAAAACAGGCTAATGACTTAGATGCCCTACTGATTACTATGGATAAAGACTTTGGAGAATTGATTTTTCGTCAAAAAATGATTCATATAAGGTGTTATACTATTACGTTTGGCTTGCTGAATGACTGCTTATGAAAAAGCTGCTATAGTTTCTTCTGCTCTTATGAATCACTCTGAGGAAATGGTTGGAGCCTTTACTTTAGTGTTATATCAGTTAATACTGTAAGAATTAGATCTGGAGAACCATTTTCCACCTAATATTGTAGTGTTTGCTCCTTCATTTACTTCCACTTGCAACAAATGGAACTTATCTCTTAAGTGATCAAGATGTCGAGTAAATACGAAATAATAATTTATTGGTGTGAAGAAGACAAATCATTTGTAGCCGAAGTACCTGAGTTACCGGGTTGCATGGCAGATGGTAAGTCTTATAATATAAAGAGGCAGTGTCAAATGCAGAAATAATAATTCAAGAGTGGATAGATGCATCTAAAGATATGGGACGCCCTATTCCAGAACCAAAAGGGCGACTAATTTATGCTTAAGGTCCTTAAATAATCGGTACACATCAACTATTTTTGTCCTATTGGACAACGTTGAACTCAAAAGTGTACTAGTTATCTCCTTATGAGGCCATAGGAAAATTGTTATGAAAGAGACTGTCACACTATATAGGCCTACAGGACCTAAAGAGCTTGAACTTGTAAAAGAATCGGGTTTTAAGAGGTGGCCTCCTAGACTACCTGAGCAACCTATTTTCTATCCAGTAACAAATGAAGAGTATGCTATAGAAATTGCTTCCAAATGGAATGTAAAAGAAAGCGGTGCTGGCTATGTAACATGTTTCGAAGTTAATAAGTCTTTTATGGACAGATACGAAATACATAAAGTTGGAGGCTCAAATAATACAGAGTGGTGGATTCCTGCTGAGGATTTAGAGGAACTCAATGATAATATTGTTGGTGAAATTAAGATTATTAGCTCATACGTTTAACTAGTTCTCTTTTAACTTTACTGTGACTCGAGTCAATGACCTATGCAGTTTATCTGGAACCACTATTAGCAGTCCTCCATCTTTGTCCACAGTGCATGTCCCACTATAACTTTGATAATTTTTGCCAAAGCATTCCTCATCCATATAGTGAGTAAAGGCAGCATTTTTGTAGTGAAAATTGTGCCGTTCTTGAACTGAGGGCACAACATACACATCAAAGTACATATCCTTATCGTCAACTCTTACACCGTAATCAAATGATGCTTGGTCTTTTGATGTGCAAATTGGAATGAATTGAGAATACCCACCATCTATCCTTAATTCAGACAAATCATCTCTTTTAGGACCTGATATTTTGGCAAACGACGTGAAATTGTCAGGCTCAGTTTGTTTCCCTGACATATAATCTAATTGGGAAACTACCATGTCTGTTCCGTATCGTGCATAGTGTATCCACTGGTAAGAACAATCAATATAGTCGTATTTTACCTCGAGATATCCCTTGCCCTCGAGATATTGTAGTTGATTTATCCTTTTTTGTGCTCCTCCCTGACGTGGAATATCCTGCTCTGATATAGATGAGTCATCCTTATCCCTTAGCCACTGTGTAGTTACGTCAAATAGGATGTTTCTAGGATAGCTGTTCCATTCTGGTTGAAAATGTACATAATTGTAGTATTTGTTTAGTTGAGTACGGGGTCTATTTTCTGTAGGACTCTGACTACGTTGGCCATGGCTTGTAAGCAATAACGAAAAAGCACATGTAATGACTGAAATCAGTAGTATTGAGCTTCTCATGCCACTATTATCATCTTTTCCATAAAGATTTGCTACAACCTTATGTAACCCTAAGCAATTGCTCATTATTCTTTTTTTGTTCGGAATAAACTCGAGCAAATAATCTTCAAGGAGGTCATTCTAAATGACTTTGTTTATGAACAAAATAAATATATCCATTCTGAGCACCTTATTATTAATTACTTATGTAAACGCCCAAGTCTTTACCCCAAGCCAACAAGAAGGTCCTTACTACCCTGTAGAGAAGTTAGACGATCGAGATAATGATTTAACAATTGTGAGTAGCTCGAGCAATTTAGCAATAGGTGACTTGCTTTTGTTGAGTGGCAAAGTCTTAGATAGCAAAGGGCAGCCCATTTTAGGTGCAGTAGTAGAAATTTGGCAAACTGATAGCAGTGGCGCTTATATGCATCCAAACGACCCATCGACATCTAGTAGAGACCTAAACTTCCAGTTTTATGGAGAATCTATTACAGCAGAAGATGGTAGCTACTCATTTAGAACCATTCTTCCCGGCCGGTACCAGCCTAGACCACGCCATATTCACTTTAAGGTCAAGCTCGAGGGTAAAGAACTGCTTACCAGCCAATTTTACTTTGAAGGCTACGAAGGTGCAGGGGCTAGTCGTAACCCTGCTGCTTTAACAGTACAACTTAGCCAGATCACAGACGATTTATACCCTGTTGCTTACAAAGGAAGTAAAGATATTGTTTTAGTGCTGAATTAGTAAACAATGCCTAACAGTAACATCCCTTTAAACAAATTTTCTGCCTGAGTCTAAATTAAAGAATAACTGCTTGCAATTGGTTTAAGTGGCTAAATTCATTAGCATACTCAGGTATAACAAGAATTACAATTTCTAAGGTGACGCTTCTACATTTTAATCTAACGAAATTATCTATTTTAGTAATGATATATTTATGAAAAACTACTCTGTTTCATTATTCTTAAAGGTATGAAGGCTTTATTGAATCATGAACACCTAACAACAATAAATGAAATTGATAGAGAACATCAAAAAATAGTAGTCTGTATTGGTAATTTAAGAAAATTAGTTAATCAGGACAAGCCGGACTTTAAAAAAGTAAAAAGGGCTGTAATGATTTTGGGTAGCTACATAAAAGCTCACATCTCTTATGAAGAGGATTGGCTAGCTAGAAATGTGGAGCAATTTAGTGAGCAGGTAAAAGATGTAAATAACAAATTCCCTGTTATCTATCAGGGATTAAAAGATAAGGTTGAAAAAGAAGGCAATTATGTAGAGTTATTAGAAGTGCTGTATGAATATGCAAAAGCTTGGTTTGCTGAACACATTAACGCAACTCACAATATTATCTGCAAGGCGATAAAAGATGAAACCCCAAATCTAGAACATTTAGTTTCAATACCTCAAATGCCTATGCAAAATCAATTTGCCTAAATAACATTAATTTATTTACTTCTATAAATCAAAACGCATACTGAGAAGTTATTTGACTACCCATACTAGAATTAATTAAGTTAAGACTCCCTTGCGATGTATTACAAACCTGTAGGGTTTTAAGATATGCATCTTCCAAAGATATGCCTCTGTCTCTTTGTTCTTGGTAAAACTCAACCATTTTTACTGCTAAATCATCATCATCGTAAGAATCAAATTTTTCAATAACTTCAAAGTCGTTTCTAGGTACTCTGTATCCTTGGTTCATCTTAATTATACCTTTCTGTGAGGTTTGCCTAATTTTCTAGGTCAGTTTTGGACTTAGGTAGCTTGGGTCAGGGTCTTTTTAAGATTAATCCGTTGCTATCTTCATCACAACCTCTACTAACAGTATTAATTAATCTTGGTGACAAAACTATTACTTTAACTTTTGTTTTACAAAAAAACACTAATGCTTTGATTAAATTTCAGAACTATCTGAAACCTAATAAACAGTTTGTCCTTGCTCTTTTTTTTCTTCTGCTCCTAAAAGTAGGTGTTCTAGGTAGGTAAGTTCAAAAACCTCTTCAGGTATTTTCCCAAACCCACAATTGCGTAAATCCAGTGTAGTTAGTTTTTTTCTTTAGCTTCTGCTATCCTTCACTCTGCTCTAGGGCTGGTTCTTTCTTTAACTTTTTTGTTTTTGTGCTTCTGTCATCCCTTTATCTCATTTCATAAAAATATTGTCTGAACTGTGATCAGTTTGATTTTTGTGATTTCCCTGATTTTGTACTTGTTGTTAACATTTGCTGTTTACCATTGTTGAATCATAGTTTATCACTTAATCATAAAAGCAAAGTTCAGATATCTCGAGCAACCTACTCTTGCTCAATGTTAAATAAAAATGTAACACTTGACCATATTTTAGATAAAAAGTAGAATAAAAAGTATAAAATTTGCATATTGTTAAAAGAAAAGTTTACATTATGCAAATTAAGGAGTTAGGTATGTTATGTAAAACCCTATTTTTACTGCTTTTTTCCAGTTTAGCTCTTGCCCAAGAAGAAACAAGTATAAACGCTGCTGATACAGCTTGGCTTTTGGTGTCAACAAGTTTTGTTTTCTTTATGGTTGTTGGTCTTGCCTTCTTTTATGGTGGTTTGGTCCGTCGCAAGAACGTACTAAATACCATGATGATGAGCTTTATCGCCCTTGGCATTGTAGCTATAACTTGGACAATCATTGGTTATAGCCTTGCCTATGCTGAAGGTAATAGGTTTTTCGGTGGACTTCAATACTTCATGATGAAAAACATAGGTACTGATGGTGAAGGTATTCCCCTAATACTAGATTTTGCTTTTCAAGGCACCTTTGCCATCATTACCGCTGCACTTATTTCAGGTGCCATTGTAGAAAGGATGCGCTTTAGTGCCTATATGCTTTTTATTACAATCTGGAGTGTAGTTATTTACGCCCCTATGGCTAAATGGGTTTGGGGTGGTGGTCTTTTCGAAAACATACTCGGCAACAAAGCTTTTGACTTTGCAGGTGGCACTGTAGTCCACATTAATGCAGCAATCGCAGCATTAGTCTTGGCACTGCTTTTGGGTAGACGTAAGGACTTTGGTTCTAAAGCTATGCTCCCACACCAAGTACCTTTTACACTCCTAGGAGCAGGAATATTGTGGTTTGGTTGGTTTGGCTTTAATGGTGGTAGCGCTTATGCTGCCAACGGGATTGCTGCACTAGCTATGACTAATACTCTTTTGGCTCCCGCAGCAGCAATTGTAATGTGGTCAATCTTAGACTACTTACGTATAGGTAAAGCTACTGCTGTAGGTTTGGCTACAGCAGTTGTAGTAGGACTTGTTGCTATTACACCTGCAGCCGGACTTGTTTCGCCTATTTCGGCTATATTAATTGGCATAATTGCTACTTTCCCTTCTTATTTCTTTATTACTTGGCGCACTCGTATTGGACTAGATGACTCATTAGATGTTTTCGGAGCGCATGGTTTAGGAGGTATTACCGGAGCACTTTTGACAGGAGTGTTTATTAGTAGTAATTGGGGTGGTGACGTTGACGCAAGCTTGAGCCAATTTATAACCCAAGCAACAGCAGTTGGCATTGCTATAGCTTATAGTGCTTTGGGGACACTGATTATAGCAGGAGTAGTAAGGATATTTTCCCCCTTGCGTGCTTACGAAACACTCGAGGCTCAAGGTCTAGACATAGCTATGCACGGTGAAGAAGCCTACACAGACGGTGAAGGAGCTATACTAATTGCAGCTACTACTAGTAAAACTGCTCGAGCTTTTATAGCCAAACCCTCAGGGAGTGAATCATGAAACTAATTAACGCCATTATACGCAAAGAAAAACTTAGTGACGTATTAGAAAGCCTCTTCAATAATGAAATTCATGGCATCACTGTTTCCAAAGTACAGGGACATGGTGGAGAAGCTGAGAAGGTTGAAACTTATAGAGGAATGACCGTAAAAATGGAGTTAAGTGAAAAAGTAAAGCTTGACATTGGCGTTTCCGATGAATTTGTTGATAGAACCGTAGAAGCAATAATGGCAGGAGCTAGAACAGGAGAAGTAGGAGACGGTAAAATCTTTGTTATTCCTGTAGAAAAAGTCTACCGCATTCGTACAGGCGAAGAAGATACTAAAGCAGTTACCCCTTTACTAACAGAAGTAAACTCAGATTAACTTAGTAGCTTCATCAAAAATAAACTGCAATTCTCCAAATAGCTTTTTCAATTCAGTGGCAGTAAAATTATTTGGTCTAAACCTGAGGGGTAGTTTTTCAGTCACTGAATGCTATAATTTACATCAATTGACGCTTCGTAATGTATTTATAAAGCCCGAGGGGTTTGCCACAGCGTGACGTGCTTCGGCCCAAGCTTCTTTTAGAGCAATCTGCTCCTGATCTTCAGGGGTTAAGCTTGCATAATAAGCAACTTCTTCACTTTTTAAAGTAAGTAGCTCATTGATCAGTTTCTGCATGGAGTTGCGCACTAACAGACTTTCACGTAGAATGTCTTGCATCTCGAGCACTCGCTCAACCAACTCCTCAGGGGTCATCTGTTCAAGTTCTTTTCTTGTGCGCTGCATAAATCACTCACTCTCAGATAATGTTTTATAAATAATACAAAAAATTTGCTTTCTGTATCAAGCTAGAAATAGAATCTGGGCAAATACATTACCAGCAATCCGATTATGAGCCTCGCTTGCCCCAGCCATAGCATAGACTTTTCCATGAATAAATTCGTGTTTACAGCTAGCTTTCTTTTCGCCCTCTAAATAATCCTCGACACTTATTAGTTCAAAAGCACGCCAAGCATACATAAAAATATTACGGCACATCCTCAAACAACTAGCGTTATCTAGCTTCTTTTTATCCAAAAAGTTAGAATCAGAAAATTGTGGAAGGTTTACTCATTGCCGAAGAGCTAGCTAAGTTGACACCACTTTTACCCTCAAAGAGGCTAGGGTGGCGTTTTCCTGATAATTACACTTTTGTTTTACCTTTATCAGAAGGAGCAATTTGGCTTTACAATCGCCCACCTAATGCTAGAATTGCCTATCAGCAGAATTTTCCTAGTGTAGAAAAAACTCACAGTGGTTTTCAGGACTTGCTAGTCTCAAAAGCGTCGGGTGATTTAGAAGCTGTAGAGCAAGTAAAGCTTGATAGAGTCATTAAACTCTACTTTGCTGCCCAGAAAGATTTTGTTAAAACGGAACCTGCAGTACTTATAGCTGAACTCACTGGACGAAATTGTAACTTGATTTTAACGGATCCAAATGAAGTAATTCTTGGCGCAGCAAGAACCGTAAGTTCTGAAATAAATAGGCATAGACAAATACATTCAGGTTTGATTTATTCTCCTCCTCCTCCCTATGAAAAACTTGACCCTAGAACTGCAAATGACAACATTCTCCAAGAAGCACTTCTTGGTCAGCAACTTAAGATCTTGCGCAAACTTGTTGATGGCATTGGCCCTGACCTGACACGTACTTTAGCCATCAAACTTGGCATAAGTACTAACCATAAATTGACAGAAGAAGATATAACTAGGTTGATCCCTGTTCTAAGAGAACTTAGCAAACACCCTAGCAAACTTATAAAACAAGCTTTAGGCTTACCTGACATTAAAACTTTGCAAAAGCAAGAAGCTCGAGCTGTAAAGTTACAGAAGTTAAAAGAGGCTCTTAAAAAAGAACTTACTCTTACAGAAAAACGCCTCGAGGATGTAGAGCACAGTCGCCAAGCAGCTAAAGAAGCTGATGGGTTGCGCAATCAAGCAAATTTATTATTAGCACATCAAAAACAGGTATCTCCTAATGTTGATTCTGTTCAGATTATGGACTTTACAGGACAACCTATTACACTTACACTTAATCCCAAACTTAGTGCAGTAGAAAATGCAGAGGCAATATATAAGCGTGCTAAAAAATTAGAAAGCCGTAAAGTTCAGGCTGAAGCTCGAGAAGATAAGCTCTTTAAAGAGCTTGCTAAAATTGAGCAAATCATTGCCTCACTAGATGAGCTTAGCCTTAAAGAAATTGAAGAGCTTAGTAAAGTTTATATAAATAAACCCAAAGAACAATTCCGTGCTGAGCCCTTTATGCGTCATAAAAGCCCCCAAGGGTATGATGTTTTAGTGGGGCGCAACTCTAAAGGGAATGATTACATAACTTTTAGAGTAGCTAAAAGCCAAGATGTTTGGTTACATGTCCAAGGCTATACTGGCTCACATGTTATTATTCAGGCTCAAAAAAAAGAAGTGCCTTTTGAAACTATTCTTTTTGCTGCACAGCTAGCAGCAGCATACTCAAAAGCAAGTGAATCTGACAATGTTGCTGTAGATTACACCTTTAAGAAAAATGTTTGGAAAGTTAAAGGAATGCCCTTAGGCGCTGTTCACTTTTCGCAGCAAAAAACAGTATATGTTACACCAAGTCGTAATCCTAATAAATAAATTCAAGATTTTGCAAAAAGGCTATAGGTGTACAGATAAATAGGGAAAAACTTTTCTGGAGCGCTATACAACATTGTGTACAAGTAAGGATAGATCAACTTAGCAACTTTCTATAAATTATCAGTTTTTAAATGTTAAGATAAACCTGTCATCAGGGGTGCGTGTAATTACACGCTGAGAAAATACCCTTGGAACCTGAACTGGTTTGTACCAGCGTAGGGAGTGTGGCATAGAAATTATTATTTGCACACCTTTCTGTTTAAACCTTTCAGGCTCTATAACCCCATTGAAAATGACAGAAAGGTATTTAATGTTTAAAGTTTTTTATCTTTTTTTGCTTCTTTTTCTTACTTCTCTAGCTTTTACCCAAACTATTACAGTTTTAACTCATAACTCTTTTAATATTTCTAAAGAGGTCATAGCTAATTTTACTGAGCAAACTGGCATAGAGATACGCTTCTTAGAAGGTGGTGATGCTGGAGAAACTGTTAACAGAGCAATTCTAACTAAAAAGCGTCCGCTTGCAGATTTACTTTATGGTGTTGACAATAGTCTTATTGCTAAAGCAATTAAAGAAGACATTTTTGAACCTTATGAAAGTGAGTTGCTAGGGAACATACTCCCATCATATACCTCAGATTTCAAAGGTTTTGCAACACCTATAGATGTAGGCTTTGTTAATTTTAACCTTGATAAAAAGTGGTTTCAGGAAAATAGCTTGGTGTTTCCTACAGACATTTCACAGCTTACTGAAGAAACATATAGAGGATTAACAGTGGTTGAAAACCCTGTTAGCAGTAGTCCCGGCCTTGCTTTCATGCTAGCTACTATTGCTAAATTTGATGAAGACTGGCTAAATTATTGGGCAGATTTAAGAGATAATGATCTTTTAATTACTGAGGGCTGGACAGAAGCTTATTACACTGCCTTCACACGTTATGATGGCGATAGGCCTATTGTACTAAGCTATGCTAGCTCACCAGCTGCTGAAGTTGTTTTTGCAGAAAAAAAACTTGAAGATGCCCCAACTGCTAATCTTTTTTGTGAATCTTGTGTTTACCGTCAGATTGAGGCAGTGGGTATATTGAAAAACACAAAGCAACCCGAAGCTGCAAAAGCTTTTATAGATTATATGCTAAGCATTAATTTTCAAGAAGATATCCCTCTTAATATGTTTGTTTACCCCATTAATCAAAAGGCTAAGTTACCTGAGGTATTTGCTTACAGTCAAGTCCCCCAAGAGGATGAAATAGCCCATTTACCAGCAGACACTATAGAAGAAAATCTTGCTGATTGGCTCGAGGATTGGACAAAAGTAGTTTTACAAGGACACAATCCCTAGTTCTTTGCTTCCTTAGTTCGCTCCTTCAGATTCCCAGTAGTTAAAACTTTTGCCTGTACGCTTGCTAAGCATAAGCCTAAATTCTTGTTGGCTAGTAGCAGCCGAGAGCGCATCTTTATAGCTAATCTTCTCAGCCACGTGAAGTTCAACTAAGTGCTGATCAAAGGTGTGCATACCACGTATGTTATCTTCTAAAAGAGCCTCTTTGACCAAAGGAGTTTTGGCAGAATCTTTTACATAATCGCGTATGAGGGGGGTATTTACCAGAACCTCTAGAGTAAGTACACGTCCTGCTTTATCAGCTCGAGGCAACAAACGCTGACTCAATATGCCTAAAAGCGATTCAGCAAAAATAGTACGTATGTGTGTACGCTCATGTGGAGGGAAAAGATCAACTATGCGATTAATAGTGCGCATTGCATCTAAGGTATGCAGAGTACTAAATACCAAATGTCCTGTTTGGGCAGCAGTGATAGCAGCTTCAACAGTTTCTTTATCACGCATCTCCCCTATCATTAAAACATCAGGGTCTTGACGCATAGCATACTTCACTCCATTAGCAAAAGTAGCAGTGTCCTGACCTATTTCGCGCTGTACTACTAAAGAGCGCTTGTTTTTATGTAAAATCTCAATGGGGTCCTCAATAGTGATTATATGACGGGGAAAGTTCTGATTGATATAATCAATAATTGCTGCTAGAGTGGTAGATTTACCTGAGCCTGTTGCCCCTGTAACTAAAACTAAGCCGCGTGGCTGACCAGCAAAATTTATAACCACATCACTAGGTAAACCAAGAGTTTTAAAAGTTGGGATTTGGTCATGTATTATGCGCATAGCCATGCCTACCGCACCGCGTTGTCTAAAAGCGTTACAGCGAAAACGAGCTACTTTAGGTATGGTTATAGCAAAATCAATTTCATGTCCATGCATAAACAGCTCTTGCTGTGTTGGAACCATCATTGCTAAGGCAATGTGCTCAGTTTGCTCAGGAGTCAAATCTGTTGTGTTAGCTAAGGGCTGAATAGTGCCATTAACTCTTACAAAAGGTGGGCCACCTGCTTGCAAATGAATATCAGAAGCACCAAGCTTTACCATCTGGGTAAGCATTTTATTCATTTGTATGCGAATTTTTGCATGTTGGGCGTTTTTATCTTGTTGTGAGTTTGATTTATCAGTTTCTTGGGGAATAAATAAGGCTTGTTCGTTTTGATCTACAGCAGCTACTTGTTTCATTATTTTAATGTACTCCTTAACTTTATTGTTCCCACCTAAAGTTTATGTACAATAAACTTCTTAACTAATTAAATCTATAACCAAAAAGGCATTTGCCTCTTCAGATATAAGATGAGAGTAAATTCTAAGCCGTAGCTTTACGTTAATTACTTAGTAACCAAAATGTGAGCAATTTGTTAGAGCAGGCTTATAAGCAACAGTGTGAAAGTTGTTTTGAGCACCCTTCACTATGTTTTAATTCCTAGTCACAGAGAATCGAAGGTAAATTTTGCCCAAGCTGGCAATACAATGTTACAATATAATTGTAAGGAAGACGCTTTGAATAATAGCAATACTCGAGCAAAAGAACTAACACCTAGTGATCTCACAAAGGCTTTTATCTATGCTACTGATTGGTTAGGCATTTACATAGATGAAGTAAATGCTCTAAATGTTTACCCTGTCCCTGATGGAGATACTGGCACAAACATGCACCTCACAATGCAATCGGTGCGACGTCATCTAAGTGAAAAATCTATCAATAATATGGATGAATTTGCCCAAGCTCTATCACTAGGTTCACTTATGGGAGCAAGAGGTAATTCGGGAGTCATTTTAAGTCAGGTTCTAAAAGGTTTTGCTGAAATATTCAAGGGAAAAACCAATGTTGATGTGCCTATTTGCGTAGCAGCACTTAGAAGTGCCACCGAAGGTGCTTATAAGTCAGTTGCAAAACCTGTAGAAGGTACCATCCTTACAGTAGTGCGCCGTAGCGCTGAAGGGGTGGAAAAAGATAGCTTTTCAGACACTTTAGGAGTACTAGAAAAAGCCTATCAAGAAGCCAAGCAAGCCTTAGCAGAGACGCCAGACCTGCTTCCTGTTTTAAAGCAAGCAGGTGTAGTTGATGCTGGTGGCTTAGGTTACTTGAGGATTTTAGAAGGCATTGTGGCCTTTTTTGAAGGTAAAGAATTGCCACCTCCACCTAAAGTTACCCAACGAGCACAAACACAATTTGCAAAAGAAGAATTTGGTTTTTGTACAGAGTTTTTAATTAGTCATACTCAGAAAACCGCCTCTGAAATTCAGGAAATGGTTGCCCCCTATGGAGACTCTCTTTTAATAGTAGGGGCAGAAGGTTTTGTCAAAGGCCATATTCATACAGAAGAGCCAGAAAAACTTTTGGCACTAGTGGCCAAGCAGGGTAAAATAGTTGCTTCAAAAGTTGACGACATGAGTGAGCAGCACTCAGAAATTTTAGACAATGTCGATGTAAAAAATATAGTTACTCCTAAAAATGGTCTTGTAGCAGTCAGTAATGGCTATGGCATTACCAAAGCATTCCGCAATCTTGGCGCAAGAGTAGTTGGCGGAGGGCAGACCAATAATCCTAGCGTAGAAGATATTGCCGATGCAGTGCGTAGCATACCTGCTGATAATGTTATTATTTTACCCAACAACAAAAATATTATTCTAACAGCACAAAAAGTAAGAGAAATTGTAACAGATAAAACTATATATGTTGTGCCTACACGTACCCTTGGTCAAGGTCTAGCCGCAGCAGTTATATTTGATAGTAATGCTGATGCCAAGGCACTCTGCAACGACTTAAACGAAGCAGCAGAAAGTGCCCTCACTTTAGAAGTGACCACAGCCATCCGTAGCGTTAATTTAAATAATATAGAAGTAAAAGAAGGACAATTTATAGGTTTAGTTAATGGTGAGCTTAAGGTTTCAGAAGAAAACCCCGAAGCTTGTTTAAAAGCTATGTTAGCAGATGTTGCTAATGAGGTAGAAGTGGGTACACTTTTTTATAGCAGTGCTCTAGAAGCAGATAGAGTAAACTATTTGGTTAGTAGTCTTAAAGAGGATTTTGAAGATTTAGAAATTGAAGTTTATGCGGGCAGTCCAGATCTTTATCCCTTTTTGATGGCGCTCGAGTGATTCTCGTAAATGATTAAGGCTTTAGAACTATTATTCATCATATAATATGCATTGAGCATCATAAGCTCAAAAATAAACCCTGTTTAGGAGTTGTTATGAAAAAAGTATTCATTGGACTTATTTTTATTGCACTTATTGTTCTAACTGGTTGTGATACAGTAAATGAAATACTTGACTCTTTGGATAATCCCGGAGAGACTGTTAATACTATTGATAGTGATAATCAAAAAGTTCGTGCTAGTGGAACACTTGACTCAGGTAATACTAGAGATTTTATTCAGGTAAATGTGCCTAGTGGTTTAAGTGGAGATTTAGTTTACTTTGAAATTATATCAGATCGTGCCATCGAATTGACTCTTTACAATAGCCAGAGAGGTCCAGTGCGTGAAAGTGATGGACCTGACTTCTTTGGCCGTATTAATTCTGGGTTCGGTAGCTCGAGCCTAAGTAGCGAAGGAATTAGTATTAATAAAATTTGTCGTGGCCCTTGTATTATTACTGAAAAAGGAGTCGGCACAGTATTTTTAAAAGTTGAACTTAAAATAGCTGGAACATCTGCTGAATATGAGTTATATAGCTATAGTGAACCTTATCAAGATGAAGAGGAACCAGAAAATAATGATTGTGGAGTACTTGATAATAGTGCTATTATTCCTGTACCCATTGATCAAGAGTTCGAGGGAGCTTTGGAGGCAGTAGAGGACATAGATTGCTATCAAAGCAATGGCAACATTTCTAGCATAGCCTTGCAACTTACTAGTAATACTACTATTGATGTTAAAGCAGAAATTTTTGACTTGAATGGTAACTTTCTTTCTTTGACACCTAACCCTTTAAAAGCACAGGCAGGTAGCACTACCAAGCAAATACTAACTATCTCTCCAACACAGGCAGTTATAGTAAGAGTCACCACTGATAATAATCGTGCTGCCCCAGCAGGTAATTCTAAGTATAAACTCTCTTTTGAAACTCCATAATTATTGTTGTAAATACTCTTAGTTAAAGCCTTGTAAGGGCAGGTTATAAAAACCTGCCCTTTTATTTGCATGTCCTGCAAAGCCATCAAATGAGTTAGTATCTTATTTGTATGGAATCCACTTATCCTACTCTACTTAGAAAATCCGTTTTATATGGGTCTAAACTGCTAATAAAGCAAATTTATATTGAACGAAATGAGTTTGAGGAGGGCTTAATCAACGAAAACTCTTAGTCGAAAAACTAAAAGCACTTGGTTCATAGCCTGTGGGATTGACTCACAGACTATAATTTTTCTAAGTTACTCTTAGTAGATTAATTCGCAGCAGAACAAGCCTCTCTAACTATACCGCCAGAAGAAGTAGCACCAAAGGTTACACCAGTGCCAATCAAATGTCTTGCAGTCATACAATTGAGGTGAACCCAATTGATCGGACAAAAAATTAAGGTTAATTAAGACCTACTAAAATAATAACAAACTGAGATTACATTGTTTGTAAGCTCGATAACAGTTTGCTCTGTTGTTATTGGCTTAGTTTTTCCTTTCTGTAAACTAACTCAGGTGTTTTGTACTGCAATGATTGATGTGGACGTTCACTATTATAAAATTGCAAGTACTTTCCTATTTCTTCCCTTCCTTGCTCAATATTTTTGTACTCCTTAAGGTATACCTCTTCATATTTTACAGTTCTCCACAACCTTTCTGTAAATATATTATCCATGTATGAACCTCTTCCATCCATGCTGATTGCTATTTCATTTGCCTTCAATATATCTGTAAACTCATAACTCGTGTACTGACTACCTTGATCTGTATTGAATATCTCTGGCTTCTCTCCTTCCAATGCCTCTTCTAATGCTTCTATACAGAACGTTGCTTTCATGTTACTTGAAACTTCCCATGAGACTACATAACGGCTATACCAATCCATTACTACTACCAGATAGCAATACCCTCCTTGTAAACGTATATAGGTGATATCACTAGCCCATACCTGATTTGGTTTGTTTATGATTTTGTTTTTCAGAAGGTATGGGTAAATTTTGTGTCCTTCCTTTGGTTTACTTAATTTGGGCTTGGCATAAATTGCTTGCAAACCCATCAGGCACATCAAACGATATACTCTTTTGTGATTGACTTTATAGCTTTCTCCATTGAGCATTGCTGTTATCTTACGATAGCCTAGAAAAGGATGATCTGTATATAACTCATCTATCCTTTGCATCAACTTTTCATTGAGATCACTGATTCCTGTAGGTCGATAGTAATAACTACTACGATTCAGGTTCAGTAACTCACATTGTTTAGTAATGCTCAATTGAGGGTGCTTTGGGTCAACTATCAACATACGTTCCTCTTGGCTCAGTTTTTGAGCCCTTTGGACAAAAAATCTAATTCCATTTTCAACTTACCGATCTGTTCGTATAGTGCAGCCTCTCTACGTTCTTGTAGTCTTGCTTTTCTGCCTCTTAGTAGTGAAAATCTTTCATTCAATGCCTCTGATCCAGCTTTTTTCCATTCTTTAATTTGAGTGGTGTGTACACCATATTGACTTGCTAATTCTGCAAGATTTTTCTCCCCAGCTATGGCTGCTGCTGCAACTTTAGCTTTGAATTCTTTCTTATATGTTTTTCTTATTCCTTTTGTCTGGCTCATTTATATCTCCATATTCTAGATATTTTACATCTTTAATGGACCTTAATTTCGCCGGGGTTTTTTGTCTAAATTTTGGGGGTAAGCTCAAATAGCCTGTAGAAGTTGCAGCTATAACACTAAAGCCAACGTGTGTAGGTGGGGGCCTTAAACCTATGGCCACCAGCTCTCCTTCAGAAGCAGTATATGAGCTGTAATCTACTTGATAAATCTCTTGGAAAGTAACAGCTTCCTTCAAATAGTATTTAGCTTCAGCATCATTCTTTAAGCGTCTTCTACGAAAGTTATCAGTATAGTTACTCATAAAAGCATCACTTAACCCTAAATTAGTACCTCCCAAATCACCATTGGTATGACCTGCTACATACACTTGATCATCATTTACTTTGATACCTTTTATATAGTCGTTTTTGCTAGTACCAAACTGTTTAATTAATTCCACATCACCCATAGAATTGTACCTGCGAATGAATGCATCGACTCCCCTCTCCAAACTACCCTTAATATTACCTACCACATACACATCCTGCATCATGCGACTGAATCCTACGCCATTTGCATAATCTGAATCACTTTCACCGAATTGATCAGTCCACAGCACACTACCATCACTAGCATCATACAAACGAATAAAGGCATCAGCCTTGCCTTTATTTCGTGCTGCTAAATTTCCAAAGGTATGACCCACTACATATACCTTATCAGCAAGATGAGTTCCATCATAAGGAGAAGAATCAGTCGTTATTCCCCTAGCATAATCATTACGTCTCGTTCCAAACTGTCTAGTCCACAGCTCACTACCATCAGCACTATACTTACGGATAAAAGCATCTCTATTACCTAAATTATCACCTTGCAAACTACCTGTAGTAGTACCTATAACAAATATATTGCCACTAGGATCAATTTCTATACCATGTAGGGAATCATTACCACTAGTGCCAAATTGCTTAGTCCACAACTTGTTACCATTAATGTCATATTTGCGGATAAAAGCATCAGCCTCACCTAAATTAGTACCTTTCAAATCACCAAAGGTATAGCCTACTACATAACTATTTTCCTTAAAATCAACTGTTATGTCAGATAGAAAATCACTATGTTTCGTTCCAAACTGTCTAGTCCACAGCTCACTACCATCAGCACTATACTTACGGATGAAAACATCTCTACGACCCAAATTATCACCTTGCAAACTTCCAAAGGTATTACCTGCTACATAGACCTCCCCTAAATGCGGTTGTGCATAGTAATGAGAATTAGCTGCTATGGCAGATATAAAGTCAATACTGTTTGTTCCAAACTGTCTAGTCCACAACTTTCTACCATTAATGCTATACTTGCGAACAAAAGCATCAGTCCTGCCTAAATTATCACCCCTCAAATTACCAAAAGTATGACCTGCTACATATACACTATTCCTATTACCATTGATTGTTATACTAGATACCCTATCGTTAGCAGATGTACCAAACTGTCTAGTGTTGTAATCTTTTTTAAGAGCTAATGACTCTAACTCTGAAGGTTGTAGAGGTTCTTTAGTATTTACGCTGCTATTTATGTTGCACGCAACTAACACTAATAGTGTCAAAATTATAGAAGCCCACTGTTTTGTAAAAACTAAGTTCACGGGATTTACCTCTTTAATTAAAATTATGCTAGCTTTGCTAACACTGTTATTAAAGAATAGCCAACAGGCTTTATAATGACAATTCAAAAGCTCTCAAAAGTAGAAAGAATAAAATTTCTCATAGCTCGAGCAAATCAAAAAACAAGGCAGTGATCTCAATTCTCAGGATCAAACCCCCAGTACCTACTTTGACCCTAAGTTAGATTGACCTAAACACCAACACACAATTCTGCCCGCCAAAAGCAAAAGCATTAGACAAGGCATAGTTAATCTGAGTTTGACGAGCAGTATTACTAACATAATCCAAGTCAAGCTCAGGGTCAGGATCATCAAGATTAATTGTTGGGAACATAGTAGAAGTGTGAATAGCTTGAGCAGTAGCAATAGCTTCAATAGCACCAGCAGCACCTAAACTATGCCCAATCATTGACTTAGTAGCAGAAACTGCTAAACGGTAAGCATGATCTCCAAATACCTGCTTAATAGCGATAGTTTCAACCAAGTCATTTTGTTGGGTTGAAGTCCCATGTGCATTGATGTAATTCACTTGCTTGGGCTCGAGCTGAGCAGCTAAAAGTGCTGCCTTAATAGCCAATACAGCTCCTTTACCTTCAGGATGAGGTTGAGTAGGATGATGAGCGTCGCAGCTGCGACCAAAACCAATAATCTCAGCATATATTCTGGCTCCTCTAGCTCGAGCCCTTTCATATTCCTCAAGAACTAAAACCCCTGCCCCCTCAGCAATAACAAAACCATCCCTACTCTGGCTAAAGGGGCGACTAGCTTTCTTGGGTTCATTATTCCTATGCGAAAGTGCCCTTAGTGCAGTAAAGAAACCTACCCCTGCAGGAGTTAACGGTGCTTCACTACCCCCAGTAAGAATGACATCAGCTTCACCATGTTGAATAGCACGGTAAGCTAAAGCAATCGCATCATTACCAGTAGAGCAAGCAGTAGCAATTGTAGTATTAGGCCCCATCAGTCCAAACTTAATAGCTATATGAGTTGAAGCAGCATTGACAAGGTAGTTGGGTAATGCCATTGGTCCCAAACGATGTGGTCCTTTAGACCAACGAATCTTTGTTTGCTGTTCTAAAGTATCTACTCCCCCAAAACCACTACCTACAATAACGCCAATTTTTGAGGGGTCCTCTCTTTCTAGTTCCAGACCACTGTCTTTAAGAGCAAGCATAGTTGCTACAGTAGCTAGCTGAGTAAAACGATCCTTCCAACGAATTTCTAAAGGTTCTAACCACTGCTCGAGGTCTAGCCTTACCTCTCCAGCAATTCGGGAATACAAATCAGCAGGATCAAAGCTAGTGATATGGTGCACTCCACTTCTGCCCTTGAGCTGTGCTTGGTAAAAGGCACCTGCACCAATGCCAATGGGAGTAACTGGCCCTAAACCAGTAATAACTGCTCTACGCATAGTTATCCCTAATTGTAAGGGAAGCAAAAATACAATAATCACCCTCACCTAAAGGTGAGGGGATTTATCAATTGTAGCGCTTAAATATAAGCGCAGCATTCTGCCCACCAAAAGCAAAGTTAGTAGAAAGAGCATACTCCACTTGTTGTTCTCTTGCCTCATTAGGAATGTAATCTAGATCAAGCTCAGGGTCTGGATCAATGTAATTGCGCGTAGGTGGAAGTACACCAGAATGTATACCTTGTATCGTAGCAATAGCTTCAACACCGCCAGCTGCACCTAGTAAGTGTCCTACCATGGACTTAGTGCTTGAAATAGGTGGTACAGCCTCTCTATCACCAAAGATTGTCTTATAAGCCAAGGTTTCATTTAGATCATTAGCAGGTGTGCTAGTTCCATGCCCATTAATATAGCCAATGTTGTTTGAGCTAATGCCAGCAGACTTTAGTGCCCAGTTCACACAACGCACAGCTCCTACACCACCGGGGGCAGGAGCTGTTATGTGATGTGCATCCGCACTAGTAGCATAGCCAACTATCTCAGCATATATTTTAGCCCCACGCTTCTTAGCATGTTCTAGCTCTTCCAAAACCAGAATACCAGCACCTTCACCCGCAACAAATCCATCACGTGAAGCTGTAAAGGGCCGGCTCGCTGTTTCAGGACTATCATTGCGAGTAGAAAGCGCTTTCATAACAGCAAAACCACCAACACCCATAGGGCTTATTGGTGCTTCGCTACCTCCTGTGATCATAATATCAGCTTCTTCTCGCTGAATAATTCTATAAGCATCACCTATTGCCCCAGAACCTGTAGCACAAGCTGTAACCACAGTACTATTAGGACCTAAAAGACCATAACGCATGGCGACATGCCCACTTGCCATGTTAGCAATAAGCATCGGGATAAAAAATGGGCTTACTCGAGACACCCCACGTTCAAAGCGTATTTTTGATTGTGCTTCCCAAGTGTCAATGCCGCCTATGCCAGTGCCAACACAAGCACCAGCATGTTCCCCTGCAATTTCTTCAGGAGTCAAGCCTGCATCTTGTATCGCTAATTCTGCTCCTATAATAGCAAGGTGTATGTACCTATCAATACGCCTTGCTTCCTTACGATCAATATACTGTATTACATCAACATCAACCTCACTGGCTATGTGTACATTTAAGCCTTCTGCTTTAGTATCAAAGGTTTCAATAGTGCGAATACCATTTTTGGCTTCCTGTTGAGCTTTCAAAAAAGCTTCAGCACCTATGCCTATGCTAGTGACAGGTCCCAAACCAGTGATAACAATGCGCCTCATAATTATTTTGACTCTATAAAATTAACAGCGTCGCCAACTGTAATAATCTTTTCAGCTTCTTCATCACTGATCTCTAAGCCAAATTCATCTTCTAGACCCATGATTAGCTCCACTACATCAAGAGAATCAGCTCCTAGATCATCAACAAAAGATTTTTCCAAACTAATATCCTCAACATCAACATCAAGTTTATCCGCTGCTACTTCTTTAATTCTTGCTAAAATTTCCATAATTATTATCTATTACCTTTTCTCTGAAATTCCCATGAATAAATTCAGGGGATCTCTCTACCACTAATCAATAGTAGAAAGTGACACAACACAAGTCGGAAAACAACCCCCACTCATATAAAGTGAGATAATTATTTTTCCTACACATTAGTGTTTAATAAAGCTTTTACCACAACAACTATAAACAAATGAGCAAATGCTACATACCATTGTTGAAATCTTGTTTCAGACATACTTAGAGTTTTGCTAGACCTGCTAGCACTGTTGTCAGTATAGCTTATAAAATTTATTGCTTCAACATATAGCCTTAAAATATAAGGTATCCTACTCTATCCATTATCTTAGCGCATGCTCATTCCACCATCAACAGCTATAATTTGCCCGTTTACATAAGCAGCATCCTCACTAGCTAAAAAGGCCGTCACTTTGGCAATTTCCTCTGGTTGACCAAAACGCCGTGTAGGAATGCTCTCCAAGTAACTATCTTTTAAGTTTGCTGGTAAATTAGCTGTCATATCTGATTCTATAAAACCGGGGGCAACTGCATTCACAGTAATACCTTTGCTAGCATATTCCCTAGCTAAGGCTTTGGTTAAACCAATAAGGCCCGCTTTAGCACTTACATAATTTGCCTGTCCTATATTACCTATTAAGCCTACTACTGAAGTAATATTAATAATCCTTCCCCATTTTTTAGAAACCATACCTCTTAAAGCAGTTTTGCTTAGATAAAAAGCACTTGAAAGGTTAGTATCAATAACCCCCTGCCAATCTTCGTTTTTCATGCGCATAGCTAGACCATCTTTAGTAATGCCAGCATTATTTATCAAAACCTCAAGGCTACCAAGTTCATTTTGGACTTTTTTGATAAGGCCTGTGCAAGCTTCACTAGTTGCAATATTTGCTTGAAATAAAGCGGCCTTACCTCCACCATCAAGGATTTCTTGAACTACTTCCTGTGCGGGGGTGGCTGAATTTACATAGTGTACCCCAACATAGTAACCTTTTTTTCCAAATTCTAAAGCCATAGCTTTACCTAAACCACGACTCGAACCTGTAACTAAAACTGTCTTCATTAAATTTACCTCTTTACTTGCTAGTTACACTCTTCTGTATCTGCTATATTCTCCATATAATGTAGAATGCGTTTCAAATCACTACTAAACCTTGATTTCATTTATATCACGTTATCTATTCCCTGAAACTCACTATCCACTATCCGCTGATGGAACGTTCCTAAATTCTTTTTGGCTTAAATAGGTAAAGCAACTATTGAATACTCAAATAGGCTGCACCATTCTTACAGACCTACTCAAAACTACTCATAAATTGAATGTAAACACACAAAACCCAGTAGAATTAGTTACCTGCAAATTTGCTTAACGTATCCATGTTGTAAATAGCTGTTGCAGATGCTTCTTTAATAATACGCTTTACTAATCCCGTTAAGACTCTTCCAGAACCAAATTCAACAAAATGTGTAACTCCCAAATCACTCAATTTTTGCACTGATTCGGTCCAACGCACACTACTAGTCACCTGCTTTGTCAAAAGACTAGCTGATTCGCTTGCTTCACTTACAAGATCAGCACTCACATTAGCTACTATAGGAATTCTTATGGGCATAAACTCTGCTTGTGCTAAGTCTCGAGCAAATTTATCAGCAGCTCCTTGCATAAGTGAGCAGTGAAAAGGAGCAGAAACAGCTAAAGGTACAACTTTTGCCCCAGATTCTTTCAAACGTTCACTAGCCTCATTAACAGCTTTAGTAGCACCAGAAATAACAGTTTGTGCCTCACTATTAAAGTTGGCTACCTCTACTACTCCTTGTGTCTCATTACAAATCTGAACAACAGTATCTTTATTTACTTTCATCACTGCTGCCATTGCTCCCACACCTTCAGGAACTGCCTCTTGCATGTATCGCCCTCGCTTACGTACTAACTTTACAGCTTGAGCTACAGTTAATGACCCTGCTGCAACATAGGCAGTAAATTCACCTAAGCTATGACCAGCTGTGTAACTTGGCTCTGGCTTATTCGCTTCATTATATGCAGCAAAAGCAGCCGCACCAGCAGCTACCAAAGCAGGCTGTTGATTAACAGTCAGCTTTAAAACTTCTTCAGGGCCTTGCCACATTATTTCTAAGAGGCCAGGCAGAGCTTGCTCAGCCTCATCTAAAACAGCTTTAGCAGCAGGACTATTTTCATAAAAATCCTTTGCCATACCAATGGCCTGTGAACCTTGTCCGGGAAAAAGGGCTGCTATACTAACTACGGTCTGCCCCTGAACATTTTGTTCCAAGAAACTCTGCTCCTTATCTCGCTATCTCCTTATCACCTAATTCTTATTTCATAGTAAATAATGTTCACTTCTATGCCGTTACAAACACATTAACTCTGATGCCATTTCCCTCCCCATGTCATAACACTAGCTGACCATGTAAGCCCAGCACCAAAGGAAACAAATAGCAAATTATCACCCTCTTGAACACGCCCAGAATCCAAAGCATGTCGCAGAGCTAAGGGAATACTAGCTGTAGAATTGTTACCATACTCATCTACCGTAACAACCACACGCTCTTCAGGTAAGCCCAAACGCTCACGTGCCGCATTTATAATCCGCAAATTAGCTTGGTGTGGCACAAACAGTGAAATATCGTCAGGAGTTAGGCCTGCCTTTTCAATAGCTTCAATTGTGGCGGTGTCCATAACTCTAACAGCAAACTTAAAAACTTCACGACCATTCATGTAAAGTTTCTTACTCAAAGGCTTACCATCTGGCAAACACTTTGCTACAGCACCAATGGTAAGGAGTCTACCCCCAGATCCATCAGCACCTAAAACCATTGATTTTAAACCATAGGGTTTAGAAACCCTTTCAACTACAGCTACACCAGCACCATCACCAAAAAGTACTGCTGTTGAACGATCTTGCCAATCTATAAGTTTAGTAACTACTTCGGAGCCGATCACTAATATCTTATTCAATTGATTAGATTCAACATAAGCCTGAGCTACAGAAAGAGCATACATCCAACCGGGGCAAGCTGCTAAGAGATCAAAAGCTCCTGCTTTAAGTCCAAATTGATTTTGTACTATAGCAGCAGTAGAAGGAAAAAGTGCATCGGGAGTATTAGTAGCTACAATAACCATGTCTACCCCCTCGAGCGCCCCTTCACCATGTCTTAATAACAGATCTTCAACGCCCTTGATTGCCATATGTGAAGTAAATTCATGTTCTGCTGCAACATGTCTACGCTTAATGCCTGTACGGCTAACAATCCACTCATCACTAGTGTCTAAAAATTCCTCAAACTCAGCATTCTCTATAACTCTGGCAGGAGCATATGCACCTAAGGCAGTTATACCTGCACCATATTCGTTTTTCATAGTCTCTTTATGGGTCTGTTGATACCCACTACTTTAGTAGGTTGTTTCAACATTTCCTTTCTGTTAAAATTAATTTGATCTACTCTTCCATTTCCACAATTTCGCCTAAGGACTCAAGACTACCCTTATAAAGCTTTAACGCTAAACTCTGAATCTCAACAATAGCTTTTTCTCCCTTTAAACGATTGTCCACTCGACTATTAGCTGCTGTCAAACTAGCAGCTAACACCTCAGCAAAAATTGGCCAAGGCCCTTCAAAGGTCTCTTCAGACAGGTAAGTAAGCCTAGGAACATCATTCTCCAATGAAGTATCATTTCTTAATGAAGAATTACCTTCTAATGAAGGTTCTTTAATCCAAGGGGTCTGGCGATTTAGCAAAGCTAAGGCCTCTTCACTAGCATGTTTTTCTGCATCACGCTTGTTGCCTCCTTGACCTGTACCATACACTTCATTCTGAATAATAACATCACTAATAAAAGTTGGTTCGTGTGCTGGTCCTGTAGGTTTAGTATTGAAACTAGGCTTACCTAAATTTAGTGCTTGGCAGCGCTTAATAAGAAAACTTTTAGGATGTTGCATGCCATACCTCTTTTCTACAACAGTAAAGCCAAAACGCTCTGTTGATGTTTAATTCCAAAATATTTTGCATAAAAGCAACTAATAAAAGCATCTTGTAAATTATTTAACAACTGTTAATATGGTTGGGTGTGCTCGAGCTTCGCCACACATTTCAAGCTCGAGCACTCTTAAAAATGTCTTAAAACTCTTTACAAATTTGTCCATCAGCACCAATATAGCTAAGTTTATCAACAAGCTGATCTTCAGCGCTATAGAGATAAGCTGTATCGCTATCATCATCCCAAAAGGAATTGGAAGCAACTATACTCATTTGACCTGCCTCAAGGATTTTAGGAGGTAAACCTAAATATTCATCAGCGTTATTAAGTATATACCACTGCTCTGTACTAACAGCTTTTGTAGCTTGCAAGAGAACAAGTTCATTATCTTCATCAGGATTATAAAGTATACAAAGAACTTGCACACCACTTGTGTTTTGTACCAGTGTACTGGTAATACCTAAAGGGCGCATTGGTCGATAACTAGTTATTATTCTATATTCACCAGTAGGTTTTACCTTAATAATAATGTTACCATTTTTATCTGTACGATATATCCTTGCGCCTATTCTTTCATAGCGATTTAGAGTTTCAAGATGAGGATGACCATATCTATTATCCTTACCTGCAGAAATAATAACCGCTTCTGGATTAAGCAAGTTTAACACAGTGTTCACATCACCATTACGAGAACCATGGTGAGAAGCACGGTGAACATCAGTATTATAAAAATATTCTCCGTAGCCATTCACTAACCACCAATGAAACTCTTCTGCTTCTGCGTCACCTGTAAGGGTCATCTTAAAATCACCGTACTCTACCACAAGGCCTATAGAATTATTGTTATTATCAAAATCATTGTTGTGAGGTGGAGGAATTATATGCATAGCAGCCTCACCCAAACCTATACGCCGTTTTGTGGGCTCGAGGTAAGTACTACCACTTCTTTCAACAGCTTCCAGTAATCTAACATAAGTTTGTGTAGTATGAGGCATTTGATTGTCCATAAAAAAGCGCGGAGAATAATTATTTATAATCTCAATTAGTCCACCTACATGATCAGCATCTGGATGTGAAGCAATAACTAAAGACAGTTCCTCGATACCTAAGTTATTTAAGTATTCAAGAGCACCACGTCCACGCCAACCACCATCATACATTACAGTCTGCTCACCAGTACCACGAATAAAAACAGCATCTCCCTGCCCAACATCAATTATGTGAATTTCAAGAGTTTGCGCTTGAGTAAAGGTTACAAATAGTAGGAGCATAGTGAAATACTGTCTAGGCACATTCATAAATCAATATCACCACCTGTGTCAGCATTTTGTTTTTTGAGTTTTTTTCTAAGATCTTCTGCTTTCTGAAGTCTATCCTTAGTTTCTTGCTCATCAACTTCAAAACGCATAATAATTTCTCGAGTGCTTTCATTTACCTTTACAGTAAGTCTAAGTATGTCTCCTTCTTTTGTATTCTCTGGCAAGAGTTTTTTAGGAAGATCTATAATGTCTTGACCATTAGGCATTTCAAGAACTGCATAATCTCCCTCCAACCTATCAAGGGTATAAAGACCATCTATCAATTTTGCTACACTAGGGGTTTGCATATAGAAATTATAACGCCTAGATGTTCATATTTCATAGCCACGCCGCTTGAGGGTCTCTTTAAGTTGTGCTGTAGAAATCTCTACAGGTTCATAACAATCAATTTCGTAAACTTGTTTTTCTGGGAGTACTGTTTTAAGCCATGAAATTGCTCGAGCTTCATACCTAAGAAAACGTTTTATCTTAGCTTTATAAAGTCTTTGGTCTGGCACTCTATTACGTCTCAAAGCTCGGCTAGCCTGTCTTTTCAGAGACCAAATTTCAAAGTCAGGAGCGCTGGTAGTTATTTGTAACAAAACAATTTGATCTTTGGTAAAGGTTCTTGTCAGTATCTTAGCTTGTTCAAGAGTTCTAGGAAAACCATCGATTACACAATCTTTTCCCTCAGCATGCCACTTAACAAATTCTAGAAACTCTTTGCTAACATTAGCAATAAAGCTACCTCGTCTTTTTTGGATTTCAAACTTGTTTTTACCATTAGTACGTACATACCATGCTACGTGATAGCGTTTTTTTATATTAAGCCAACGCATCAAATTTTTCCCATGTGTAGTTTTACCAGCACCCGGTGGACCCAAAACAAGGTAAATATATTGCAAGGTAAGATTCTTCCTTCAATTAAAGTTTAAGTTTAATACAATTTCTCCTTCAGGTAATTTTACTTCAGCAACGTAGGGCTGATAATCTGGGGCCACTACAGTAAGACGATGCGTACCAGCATTTAAGTTTATTATACGCTTTTCACCATTTGTAATGCCACCATAGTAGTAACCATTTATAAATACCTTGCCACTATCTAGCTCACTTTTAATGGTTAGATTACTCTTAGCAGCATTTTCTGGAGTTAGGATTATAAGCTCACCAAGAGTTACTGTTACTTCCAAAGAATTGTTGGCTTGCAGCTCAAAAGTACTAACAAATGTATCATAACCTTCAGCTAGGAGCAAAAGTTGGTGCTGGCCTAAAGATAGGTTATTAATCGTTATCTCCCCATTTAACATACTCCCATAATCTTGACTATCAATAAAAATCCTAGCCTCAGCAACATTACTAAAGACTTTCAATACAGCTCCTGAAGAATTTAGAACTTGTGCTGAAGTCATGTTAAATAATAAAGTTAGATAAAATAAGAGTAATTTTCCTAAGTGCATATAATTATTTTAAGATATTTTCAAGTGAGTTAATTGAGTAACAAGCACCTAGACATAAATCCTTGTGAATCTTTTGTTGGAATTCAATTGATATGATTTATGTTAACTGGAATTACGCACCCCTTAAAAAATCCTTCACAAACAAAATATTTCTCAATATACCTTTGTAAAGATGTGTGCAGGAGTAATTTATTCTCTTAGGGCGTAAACTCTTTTCCAGACAGATTGAGGTATTATCTGACAAAAAGTATAAGTGTGGAATTACCCCAAAAAGTTTTTAGAGGCATTTTGAGGTGAGCAAGATTACTGTGCAGGAAGCTGTAAAAACGATTTTGCATCAGAGACACATCTTCTGATATGTGGTTGGCAAAGACCTTTATCTAGACGAGTAATTAGAACCTGCGTAATTCCAGTGTTAGTCAAGATACCACCACCTGAGGTGGTGGCTTATTTTATTGCCCCTAGAAGGTGGCATGTTACATCTACCTTAACCCTCCTTTCCCTAACCTACATTTATTCCTCTTCCTGTTCCTTCTCTTTCTCCTTTTTCTCTTGCCATTTCACATACTTCCTTATCTTTTCTTCATCCAATCCTACTGTACTTATGCAATACCCTCTACTCCACAAATGCCTTCCCCAATACCGCTTCCCTAACTGTTCGTATCTCTCAAACATTCTTAACACTAACTTCCCTTTCAAGTATCCCATTATGTCTGACAAGCTATACTTTGGCGCTACAGACATCACCAGATGAACATGATCCTCCTGTACATTTAATTCCATTACTTCTACTCCGTCCTTGTATCCTAGCAACTGATAAACAGCATTACTTACGTAATCTCCTATCTCTCCTTTCAATATCTTATATCTATACTTTGGACAAAACACCACGTGATACTTACATTCGTATATAGAATGTGACAACTTCTTAAATCTTTTATTATTATTCATGTGTACCTCCAGAATTTCACCTTCTAGGGAGGTACATTTTTACCCAACTTTACTACTCGACTGGTAAAACCCCTAATTGCACCACTACCATAGGTAGTGGTTTAGCAGAAGCTAATCAAAACATTAGCATACCTTTACAAAGGCACGCTTGATCTTCTATTATCAGGTGTAGTACAACAATAACTATTGATAACAATTCCAATAAAGAACCTCTTTTACTCTAAAAAATTGGCCACCAGTGAAATAGCGTTTGCTGGCTAATTAAATCGGGTTTTTGCATTAAATCTTCACAACTCTTTTTTAGAGCCGCTTCTAAATCATCAATTGTTTCAAAATATTTATTTACTAAAGGATCATCCGTAAGTTCCCACAACCTTTCTGCTGGTTGCAACTCTGGTGAGTAGCTTGGTAGAAATTCTAATTCTATCCCTGCTGGTAATTCCTTTTTGCTGTGCCATCCCGCTTGATCTAGTACCACTATTATTCCTTTATTCTTTGATGCTCTTACATCTGCCGCAAACTCTTTTATCACTATGTCATATATATCTACTCCTACTCTTGGCATTATGTACCAATGTGTTTTCCCTGTCTGAGGAAATACAAATGCATATAGATATAACCACTCATAACGATGATGCACTGTTGCTATAGGAGTTATCCCTTTTTTTGTCCATTTACGTTTTATGATTGGTTTTAATCCTAGGCGGTGTTCATCAAATGCCCACAGTTCAACCTTTGGGTAATTTTGCCTCACCTGAATTAATCGTTCAGGTAAACGATTTTTTTGAACTCTTCTTGCTCTGCAAGGTTTGCCAGTTTATGCCTAGGGCGAGGATGCTTTAGGCCAAAATTTAATTTGTGTAAGTAATTATAGCAACTACTTAAGCTGATTTCTTTGTCTAGATTTTCTTTTATCCATGCCACCACTTTCCGCCCATTCCATCTCCCTCCATCAATGGGATCACTTTCCAAAGCTTTATCAAGCAATAACTGTTCTTGTTTGCTTAACATTGTTGGAGCCCCGCAACTACCCCCATACTGACTTTTAAGCCCTTGTAATCCTTTTTTGTTATATCTGGCAATAATGTCCCGCACACTCCAATCTGAGTATGCCGTTAGTATCTTTACTTCGTGATGTTTTTTCCCTTCCGCAAGTAGCCAGATAACCTGTGTGCGTCTACTCTCAACAGCATCACGACATTTTTGATAGTGAGTTTTCAGTTCTTTAACAGTATGTTGCAACTTTAGTGTTTTATAAGGCCTACCCATATCAACTAAAAGTATATGAGTTTTTACCTTTTCCTAAGAAGCTAATCTCCCTAAGTTGATTTCTGTTTTTTACCTTCAAATCTCATGAATTATGTATGTGATGGAAATAGATGGTTTTTTCAGAGGTACTTTATTGGAATTGTTATGAGAGGTATTTAATAAAACACTAGCAAAAATCCAGTGTAGAGATGCAAGATCTTGCATCTCTACACGCAATAGTACATCGCATCGCTATTTAGCTACCGCCTACTACCACGCCCAATGCTATTCATCTGCTGCCCACGTTGAGGAGGTTGACTTTGTTGTGAGCGAGGGGATTGTCTTGATTGTTGACGACCTGTAGGTATTTGCTCTGCTTGTCCTGCCATACCTCCAGTATCAACTAAACGAGCAAATTCTTTCATATCCACAGAACGTTCAATACCAACCTCATAAGTGATTTTACGCTGCAGGTGAAGCTCTGCTAAATTAGCATCCATAGTAATCATACCATGTTCACCACCCATTTGAATCTGGGAAAGAATCTGGTGAGTTTTTGCTTCACGAATAAGGTTGCGAACAGCAGGCGTTGCTAACATGAATTCATAACCTAAAATACGTCCTTTACCTTCAGCACGTGGCAATAGCTGCTGAGTTAAAATCGCTTGCAAATTATTTGCTAATTGTACACGCACCTGTTCTTGCTGGGCTTCAGGAAAAACATCAATTATACGATCAACTGCTTCTGGTGCAGAGTTAGTGTGCAAAGTACCCATAACTAAGTGACCTGTTTCAGCAGCTGTAACAGCAGCACCAATAGTTTCATGATCGCGCATCTCACCCACTAAAATCACATCTGGTGCCTGACGTAATACTGCTCGTAAAGCATTTTGAAAGCCTTTAGTATCTTCGCCAATTTCACGTTGGTTAACTACTGAAGTTTTATGCTTGTGAAAGAACTCAATGGGATCTTCAATAGTTACAATATGCTTGGGAAATTCATTATTTATTTTATCAATTAGTGCTGCTAAAGTGGTTGACTTCCCTGAACCTGTAGGGCCTGTAACCAATACCAGCCCACGAGGTAATTTAGAAAGGTCTGCTACTGCTTGTGGTAAACCCATTTGTTCAAAGCTAAGTACACTTTCAGGGATAGTTCTTAACACTCCACCTACAGAACCGCGTTGAAAATAAGCATTTACACGAAAACGTCCTTGTCCTACTAAACCAAAAGAGAAATCTTGTTCTCTAGTTTCTTCAAAATCTCTCTGTTTCTTTTCATCCATGATAGAGTAAAGCATGCGACGAGTTGCCTCAGGATCTAGTTTAGCAAACTCAGTTGGACGCCACTCACCATCAATACGTAACATAGGTGGCAAACCTACTGTAAGAATAAGGTCAGATGCCTTACGCTCTACAGTAAGCTTAAGTAAATCAACAATGTCAATTTGAGAAGCATCTTGTTCATCCATAAATATAGCTCCTTACTAGCTAAGCTGTTTTTGAAAGTACTTCTTCTAAGGTAGTGTTTCCCTCAAAAGCCTTTTGTATACCATCTTGCCTAAGTGTTACCATACCTTGCTTTATAGCGCAATCTTTAACCTCAGAGGCAGATAATCCTTTCACAATAGCATTTTGCACCTCCCCTTGATTAATTAGGAGTTCATGAATGGCCATACGCCCCCTATAGCCACTGCCATTACATTTTTCACAACCTACACCACGATAAAGTTTCTTACCAGCAACCTTTTCTTCTTTAAGAGTAAGACGACGTAATACATCAGGGTCAGGGGTATACTCTATTTTACAATTTTTGCAGATACGTCTAACCAACCTTTGTGCAAGTACACCTAAAAGCGAAGCAGAAATATTAAATGGTTCTACTCCCATTTCTGCTAAACGAGTGGTAGCACCGGGAGCATCATTAGTGTGTAGAGTTGCTATTAGCAAGTGGCCTGTGAGGGCAGCCTCTATTGCTATTTCTGCAGTTTCAGTATCACGGATCTCACCAACCATAATAACATCAGGGTCTTGCCTAAGAAAGGATCTCAGAGCTACAGCAAAGTTCATACCTGCTTTGTTGTTAACTTGGGATTGATTTATACCCGGAATTTCATATTCGACAGGATCTTCAATAGTAGTGACATTAACCTCAGGCTTAGCCACACGTTTTAAGATACTAAAAGTAGTAAAAGATTTACCTGAGCCTGTAGGCCCTGTTATTAAGAACATACCATAAGGCTTATCAATAACATCAGTAAAACGTTGATAATTATAATCAGCAAAGCCAAGATCTTCAACTTCAGGTATGCTATCAGCTCTTTTTAATACCCGCATAACTGCTTTTTCACCATAAACAGTGGGCAAGGTAGAAAGTCGCAAATCAGCATTAGCATTCTTATCTTTAAAACGCACCCGCCCATCTTGTGGCACACGTTTTTCAGCAATGTTTAAATTGCCAATAATTTTAATTCTAGCAACAAGTGAAGGTCCTGCAGCTTTTGGGAAGCTCATGTATTCTGTCAGAATACCGTCTTTACGTACCCTCACTAATATCTTTTCAGGGGTGGGTTCTATATGAATATCAGAAATATCGTTGATAATAGCTTCACGAATTATGTTGTTAACAACTTTAACTAAAACATTATCATCAAGTGAATCATCAATGATTTCCTCTTCTATATTGCCACCAACTTCTTCAACTAGCTCTTTGGCAAGATCACCAATATCTGCCCCTGACTTGTAAAAACGATTGATGAGTGAGTTTAAAGTTTCTTCAGTTGCTACAGCAGGTTTAATTTCTTTACCTGTTAAGAGTTTAAGATCATCAAGAGCAAAAACATGACGAGGATCTTTCATTGCTACTACTAAGACATTGCCGTTATCACCCTCTAAACGAACTGGTATAATTGTATAACGCCTCACAGTTGTTTCGGGAATAAGAGTAACTACAAAAGGATCTATTTGAGCAGCGTCACCATCTATGAACTCATAGCCTAATTGCATAGCAAGGCTACGAGCCAACATATCAGGGCTGATCTTGCCTGACTGTACTAAGGTATCCTCGAGCTTACCACCACCACTTCTCTGACGATTCAAAGCTATCTCAATATCTTCTTGTTCAACATAACCCAAATCAATAAGAACTTCCCCTAAAGGCTTAACCCTGCCCAATTTGTTTTGTTCATCAAGGGCACGCCTGAGCTGCTCACGTTTGAGCTTTTTGCTCTTCAGAAGAGTTTCCCCTAAACGTCCCTTATCGTCAGCATATAATTTTTCAATAAGCTCTCTAACTTCATGTTCTGGACTACATACAAATGTCACTGAACGTTGCATAATAGCTTCAATTTCACTTCTTTGACGGGGATCTGCAGTAGCAATAAATAGTTTACCGTTTTCTTCCTTATAGGGAACAGAATTGAATTGCAGAGCATCTAAACGCAGCATCTGTGAAGAAAATTTTTCGGAAACCGCTGCATCAGCTAAGCTTTCTACATAGGGTAAACCGTTTTGTTCAGCCAACAATTGGGCGATTTGCTCTTGAGTTAAGAAATTTTTGTTAACTAGAATACGCCCCAAAAGTCCCCCGGTACGAGTTTGCTCTTCTGTCGACTCTTCAAGCTGTCCTTGCGTTAAAAAACCTTTTTCAACTGCAAGCAGGCCAAAACGATCAGTTGTATCCTGCACAACATTATCAGGTGCTTCTAAACCAAGTTCAGGATAATAAGTAGCCAGTGCCCATTGGAATTCATTAGCTAAAGCTTTGTAGGGTTCCACAACACATTGAGTTTCATCTTCAATTTCTTCTATTGCTAAAGAATCTAAAGGGTCTGTAAAAGCTACCCTAATACGATTATCATCAAGGGCAAAAGGTAAAACCTCGAGGTCTTGAGCAATATCACTAGGTACCTTGGCAAGAGCTTCAGGCATGATATTAACTCTAGGTAAATTAACAAGTGGAATACCCATATTTTCTTCAATTGCTCTGGCAATACGGTGTTCAGAAATGACACCCATGCTAACTAGAGCCTCAGAAAGTTTGCCACCAATATCTACTTGCTGCTCTATCGCTTCTTGTAGATTTTCATCACTTACATAACCATTATCTAAAAGGATCGCCCCTAAACGTTTATCGCCTATGGAAAGAGTGGTCACAGTTACTCCTTAAAAGTCAAATACATATAAGTCTTCTCAACTAGTTCTTATACAGAATTATTAAATCTCAATAAAGATAGCGTCTATCAGTATTGTCACGTCATAAGTTTTATAATAAGAGTTTAAAATTACTATTCTATTACTTGCATAACTTACGTACAACTCTTTACTTCGTTCTTATACAGTATTGAGCTATGGTATCAGCAGAATGGAGACGAAATATGAAACAAATTACTTTTACTATTCTTCTTATACTTTCTTTCAGTTTTACCTTTTCCCAAAGGCTCCCTTCTGCCATGCGAAGTATAGGCACTGATGGCAGTCGTGCTAGTATTCCCCTAAACGAAGTATTAAGCGGTGGCCCACCACCACAAGGTATACCTGCACTAGGCTTTAGTGGTGACTGGCAAGGGGCAGCAAGTGCTTCAAGTGAGCCAAAGTTTGTTTCTCAACAAGAAGCTACTTCTTGGCTTGGTGAAAAAGAGCCAGTTATTGTTCTAGTCATTAATAATGAAGCCAAAGCCTATCCTTTACAGATTCTTACTTGGCACGAAATTACTAACGATATTGTAGGTGGTGTGCCTGTAGCTGTAACATTTTGCCCTTTATGTAACAGCGCTTTAGCTTTTGATCGACGCATTCCTCTCACTCCAACACAACAAGCTGAAATAGCAAATTTAAATCCTGATGCCCAACTCAAATCACTCGATGACGCCTTCTTAAATGCCTATACTGATCAAGAAGGTAAAATAGTTGAAGAACTGCAAGGATTGGAAGTGACTTTTGGTGTTTCGGGAATGCTTTATAACTCAAACATGCTTATGTTTGATACCCACACCAGCACTTTGTGGTCACAACTTCTAGGTGATGCTGTAGTAGGTACCCTCAATGAAACTTCTTTACTACGTATTCCTGCTCAAATAGTAGGTTTCTCTGAGTTTCGTGAGGCGTTTCCCAATGCCCAAGTACTTTCAAACGATACAGGCTTCAGGCGGGATTATGGTCGTAACCCCTATGTTGGCTACGATGATGTGGACAGTCCAGCTTTCCTCTTCCGTGGTGTAGTAGATGGGCGCTTAGCTCCTAAAGAGCGTATTATTAGCATTGATAGAGGTGATGATGTAGCAGCCTATCCTTTTGTAGTACTTAATGAAGCTAGAGTAGTAAACGATAGTGTTAATAATGAACCTATTACTCTGTTTTGGTCAGAAGGTACTAATAGTGCACTCGATTCCAGTCGCATTTCTAATGGTCAAGATGTAGGTGCAGTAGGCGTCTTTAGTCGCAATATTGCAGATCAGACCCTTACTTTTATGTGGAATGGAGAAGCTTTTATAGATGAAGAAACAGGTAGCACATGGAACTTATTAGGTAATGCAATTTCTGGCGAACTAGCTGGTCAAAGTCTAAAACCTATAGTTCATGACAATACCTTATGGTTTGCATGGGCAGCCTTTAAACCTGAAACTAGAATTTTTGGTGCAAATAACTAACACTGCTTATTTTATGAAAGGCATAGGTGCTGCAGGATAGGAACCTAAAAATTTAATAAAAGCAGCACGGCGCATAAGTTTTGTAAGGGCTACAGATATATTATCATCATCTATATGGCCTTCAATGTCTATGTAGAAGAGATAGCTCCAAGGCTTATCACGTCTTGGCCGTGACTCGAGCTTAGTCATGTTAATCTTATAATCACGAAAAAGCTCTAAGCAATCTACTAGAGCCCCCGGGTGGTGACGTGTGGCCAAAATCAAGCTGCTTTTATGTTTTACTCCTTCAGTATAATTTGCCTCTCCTTCACCAAGAATGAAAAAACGTGTATAGTTAAATTTTTCATCTTCAATATGTCTTGCTAGAATATTTAGATCATAAATTTCTGCTGCGAGATCACTAGCAATAGCAGCTTCAATCTTAGTATCTTTTTCAGCAATAATCTTTGCTGCACCAGCAGTATCAAATTCAGTAATTACTTCAAAGTCATGTTCAGCTATGAAGCCTTGACATTGTGCCAAAGCTTGATAATGACTGTGAACACGCTTTACATCTTCCATTAACACACCCTTTTGAGCCATCAGATTATGATGTACATGTACGATTTGTTCCGCTACAACATGTAAAGTTGAATCAGTAAGTAAATCATAAGTTTCATTAATAGAGCCTGCGAGGCTATTCTCAATGGCTAAACAAGCATAATCACATTCACCTGTAAGAATTGCTTCAAAGGCTGTTTTAAAACTAGAATAGCCAACAGGTTCACATTTAGAGTCAAATTGTAAGCTAGCCTGCTCACTATAAGCACCGGGGATACCTTGGTAAGCTACACGTGAAGGTTTATTCAATGTCAATTATAAAGCTTCTCAACATTCTATCTAATTACGCCTTCTGACAAAGCTAAGTATAATAACAAAAATAAAAGCTCCAATAAGGGCATGCACTACATCAGCAGCAGAAATAGTTATGTCTGAAAGGCCAAAGTCAATTTTAAGAAAAGAAAATATTAAGCCACCAATAATAGCCCCAACAAGACCTATTGCTAAATTACCCCAGAGTCCAAATCCCCTTTTGCTGCCTTTTAAAATCATCCCTATAAGTGAGCCTGCTAGAAAACCCACTATGATCCATGAAATAATTTGACTTATAGTAATTCCCATAATCATCTCCTTGAGTATATGATAATTTCGTTACCAAGCTGAGTTTTGGAACGAAAGAAAAAGTTGAGAGACAAATTTTTAGCAACTTTGTTTAAAACTTCCTTAGGCCTGTTCATAAACAGGTTAACCAAACTTTCACAAGCCTTGCTTTGAACACAATACATATAAAATCTTGACTATACAATTAGGAAAAACTTTGAGTAGGCACATTATCTTTGATTTAAAAATCCCTTATTTCTGGACAACATCATTTTAATTAACATATCTTTCCAAACATCTTGCCTTAGCAAAAATAAAAAATGTCATTCTGAGTGCAAATAAATTTGTTGCTACACTCCTCAGTATGACACATACTTTACAGAAGTGGATTTCTGCTTTATAGGGGGAATTTTTCTGGCGTACTATATATAGATTTATTCCTTTACTAAAAGTTACTTGCTAATCTTGCTAAATGAATAGTAGAATTTTGATGGTCACAAAGGACCTAAATTATTGATTGCCGATACCCTATTTTAAACCTTATTTACTTATTTAGGATAAGCCTAATATTGGGGGGTTCCTGTAGGTAGTGCTAGTCTCACATTTTGCTGTAATAAAGTATCTTTAAGTGAAACATAACCAGCACCTGGAATATTAACTAGTAAATCCCTAACATTAGGTCCTACCAAGGCATCATAACTAAGTAACTCACCTGAAACAGGGTCACTAATTATAAGGCTTAATTGCTCACCGCTTTGTAGTGGCACACCAAGTGTGTCAAAAACTAACTGATTTGCACTAACTCGAGCCATACCTCTAGGAGTAAGCAAATCAAGAGCAAAGAGCCTAAACTCAACACCTTCTTCTATATTGGGTGTTTGTGACCAAGCAGCATTGACAACAGTGAAAAATACTGCTATCAACAATAAAACTTTAGATAAACACTTTAATAACCTCATTATCCTCTCTCCTAAAATCATTTACAACTCTAAAAACCATACCGCTTGTATGTTAACAAATGCTAACTATGTATTTTTTAAGCTTATCTTAAAAAATACTTTATGTTTTGCACATAGCTTTCAGTAACAAAATCCCTTATTTATACTAAATTCACTCCTCTCATTCCTTAGAGAAATAAATGAAGCACTTGATAAATTAACATAAGTTTTCTTACATTTTTAAGATAAGTAAATTTCCACAAATAGGCACACATAAGTTTTTGTGAGAAGCATAAGGTGTTATCAGTACTCCGCAAAATGTAGAAAAAAACTAAAAGTTGACCCCAAATATACTTTGATTATTCATCAAGTTTGTGTGCAGAACAAATTGATCATTACTATGAATCTTAATTATAGGCATGTTATTGAGAATCCTTTATCACGGTTGCGGACTACTGGTTATGTAAAGGTAGGAGTAGATTCAGAACCCACCCCTACAAGCATATTATTTTTGCATGGGTGTCTATAAAATGCTTAACGGTAAAACGCCAATTATTACTTATTCCTCTATCTCTAGTAACAAATCAGCCAAATCATCACTGCCTTGCTCCATACGCTCCTCATCACCTTCTTTGGCTGCTTGACGTACCTCTACCATAGCTCCTGCTATGGAACTAGCAAGATCACCAGTTAATTCAGGACTATCAAGAGCTTCTTTTGCTCTTTCTATAAGCGCCTGAGTTTCTTCATCAATTTCTATACCTTCTTGACTTGCACTTGCTAGCTCGAGCTTAGCTCGACTTTCATTAAGTTCATCTGTACTCATACGTTGACGAGTAGCTCTTAAAGTCTCTGAGGTCTTTTTCTTCTGACCTTTCTGCTGCACAGTCACCTCTAAAATACCGCTAACATCTAGTTGAAAATCAACTGTTACATCAGTTGTACCATCACGACGATTAGGGGTTAGATTTTCTACCATAAAATCCCCTAACAAAGTATTTTTGGAAGCTATACGTTCTTCTCCTTGATAAACTTGTATATGAATCTTGTCCTGTCCGGGGTATAAAGTACTATAGACCTTACTCTTTCGAATCGGGATAGTGCTATTACGATCAATAAGTGGATCAAATTGATCCGTACGCAAATTTCCCCTGACAATATGTGCTGTCTCTACGCCTAAAGAAAGAGGAGTAACATCAACCAAAATAGCATCAACTTCATCACCAGAAATAATGCCTCCCTGTACTGCTGCACCAAGTGCTACTACTGCATCAGGATCAATCTCTCGGCGGGGATCTTGTTTTAATTTTGCCCGAGTTGCCTCCCAAATAGCAGGCATACGTGTAGAACCACCTACCAAAAGCACATGGTCAATATCATCAACTTCAAGCTCAGCGTCTTTTAAAGCTTTATCTATAAGGCTTAAAGTACGCTCTATGAGCTCTGCAGATAGCTCCTCTAATTCATAGCGATTAACTTCACGGTCTAAATTTAAAGGGGCTCCATCTTTTTCAGCCAAAAATTCTAAGGCTACTTTAGTATAAGAGTTATCAGAAAGAGCTATCTTAGCCTCCTCAGAAGCACGAATCAATCGCGCCCAAGCTTGACTCTGCTTTTTTAAGTCAATGCCATGTTCTTGAGAAAATTCTTCTGCCAACATCTCAGCTAATAAACGGTCAATATCATCACCACCTAGATGATTATCACCAGCAGTAGAACGTACATCAACTACCCCCTCGCTAAGATCAATCACAGAAACATCAAAAGTACCACCACCAAGGTCATAGGCAAGTACTCTTAAATCTTCGACTTTATCCATACCATAAGCTAATGCAGCAGCAGTTGGCTCATTGATAATGCGTTCAACTTTAAAACCAGCAATTTCCCCTGCTTCTAAAGTAGCTTGACGCTGAACCTCATTAAAATAAGCAGGCACTGTAATTACAGTCCGTTCAAACTTCTCACCCTTAGCAGCCTCTGCCACTTCCTTAAGCTTTTTAAGAATAAAAGCAGAAATTTCTTGGGGTTTATATTTTTTTCCACCCATTTTTACTTGTTCTCTAGTGCCCATCTTACGCTTAATGGACTGAATGGTATTTTCAGGTGAAACTACCCATTGGTTACGTGCAGGCGTGCCCACTAACAGCTCACCATTAGATATTCCTACTACTGAAGGCATGGTGGGTTTGCCATCAACTGGAATAAGCACTGGTTTACCATCTTCAATAACTGCCACAGCAGAATTAGTAGTTCCTAAATCAATACCTAATATTTTCTCAGCCATATTAAAACTATCTCCTTAAAATTAGTAGTTTGCTTAATCACTTTTATAAAGCATAGCACTCTATAGTACGCCAGAACAATCTTGGGTTTACCTTTACTTGCCCCAGCCTGTCCTAGCCTAAAGCATATCGAAGGGGTAAAAAGTAGTGAGTGAAACAAAGCAAAAGGAATTCATGAAGGGCCAACATAACTTCACCTTATTTACCCTGTTTTGCTTACTCTTTATTTTCTGACTCTATCTCAACCTTCTCTTTTAAGCTAAACCTTTCTTCCATTAACTCTAAAGCTGTCTTCAAAGTATTTTTCTTTGGTGAATCTTCTTGATCTGCAGTTTGTTTCTCACCTTCTGAAATTATTGACGAATCTTCTTGCGAAAAACTACTTCGAGCATCTTCAGGGGAAGACTGCCAAGAAATTTCTTCTAAGGCTTGCTCTCGAGCAGACTCGGGCACAGTCAAAGGAACTTCCTGCACCTCCTCTAAAGTGTTTCCAGCAGGCCCTTCCCAAAAGCTTTCTCTTAATATTTGTTCAGCTTCTTCTGCCATTAAAGTTGAGCGCTCTTCTAGGGACAACTGGTCAAGTTCAACCTCTTGATCATTAGTAGTATTTTGAATAGGCTCACCCTCATAGGTATTCTCAGACGAGTCTGGAACACTCCTTAGAGGCTCTGTTTCATTCTGTACATCAATCTCTTTAGAATCTTCTATAAGAAAATCGGGGTCTGGGATAGATTCTAAAACCACCTCATTTTCCACAGCGCTTTGTTCACCATCAAACTCTGTCACTGAAAACTCAGAAGCATCACCTTCTATGAGAAGTTTTGGGGTTAAGGTTTCTACTAAGTCCTCAAGCTTATCTTGTCTTTGACTGTCTATGTCTTCTTTAGCAAAGCCACTTAACTCCTTAGGGGTGGAATCTTCAACTACCAGTGCTTCTGAATTAGGCTCAAAAAGTTCTGCTGAGCTTGTAATTTCACTTTGTTGCTCACTATCAAGTTGTTGCTTCCTATCAAAGTCCTTGGGTGAACCCTCTAAAGTAGTATCCTCTACAAGGTCTTCTACGGGATACTCCGCATCAAATGTAGATTCTAAATCTAAAGTCTTGTTTAACTTCTCAACCTCGCTCTGCTGATCGCTAGCAAATCCTGAGGATGGAATTCCTGAGTCAGCATAATCTAAATCATCTTTTGTACCACCCTGAGGTTCTAAAACATCTAAGTGTTCTTTTCCTAGCTCTGAATCTAGGCTATCTTCCATTACTGTTAAATCTCTTTTAGCTCGAGCAACCACCACCTCTGCCTCACGCAAAATTCTTTCACCATGCCTATAACCCTTACGTATTACACTTATGACCGTATCATGGGTTACATCCTCACTATCTACTGCTTCAAGGCCAAGGTGCAGATGCGGATCAAAGGCTTGACCTTTAGGATCAATAGCAACAATGTCTTCTTGCTTTAAAAGGTTTATAAAACGTTCACACACAAGCCTTAAACCCTCGAGCCACCCCAAAAGCGCTTTCTCATTTTGCTCACGCTCAGCATCTACAATGGCTCGTACACTTTGATCGTACAAAGTTTCTAAGTTATTTCGCAAATCTACAAGGCTTTTAAATGATTTTTCTTCCTCTTTATACTTTCGATAATCTCTTTGATAAGCTTCATCAGTGCGACGTGCAAAAAAACCTTTCCCTTTAGTGTCAGAGTCTGGTGATTTAGGAGGTTGAGGCATAAGAGCATCAGCGACATCTTTAGGTAAATCAAAAGAAGGTTTTTCTCTTTCAAGAAAGTGTTCACCGCTGTTTAAAGCAGCTTCTATGCCATCTAAGATAGACAAGAAAGTAATAGCTAACTCTCCCTTAGCATCTTGATAAATATTTTCCTGTTCTTGACGAATTTCCTCAAAGAAACTTTCCTCACGAGCATCACGGTGAGTAACTACATCTCGCAAAGTATCAAGAGTCTGCTCTATCTGTTTAGCTTGGTTTTCACTTAAGCTATTGGCTTTAAACTGAGTGCGGGTAAATTTAGTTAGGCGCTTTTCTAGATCTTTGAAAGATTCATCAAAGTAGCTTTTTTGCACTAGTGCTGTAGGCAAGTTAGTTAACTTACTACTTAAGTTCTCTATCTCCTCAGAAGAACTTAAATGCCTCATCTGGTTGGTAAAAGAGCTTAGCTGCTCTGTTACTATATCTACCTTATTTTGTAAAGTTCTTAGGTGCTCACTGAAACGCCCATCAAGCTCTGTAAGCTGATTTTCATTGTGCTCGAGCTTCTCATTAAGCTCAATATGCTTCTCAATAAAATCATTTTCGAACTGAGGTTTTTGATTAGCTGTCAGATGCCTAAGTACACTCTCTAACATATCTCGGCTAGCTTGCACATCCTTAGCAAGTACCTGCATGTTTTCTTGTTGATTTTTAACCTGCTGACTTAATCTTAATAAATGGGCTTGTAACTCTGAAGAAATACTCATTTTGTTTGCTCCAAAAGGATCCTTCTAAATTCTCCTATCCCTCATTATCGCTTCACTATGTTTGAAGACAAATTAGACCAAGTGAGGAAGAATTTTGGAGGCTTAGTCCATGGGGTTTCTGGCTTAAAACTTAATCTGTTTAGGTAAGCTTTGTATCTTGTATTTATAGAAATATAAACCTCTAAATTTAAATTCCTGACAAATCAGGTTCCTCGAACTCTTTTGACCAAGATACGTTGGTCACCCCAAGCTCAAAAGCAAGAGCTATTATATCCTCATCTTTTACCTCGAGGTCAAAATCTTGTTGACTGTATTTAGCTAATGGGGTCGGTGCTTGTAATAAGAAAAGATCAGTCTCAGCTCGCCTTTCTGGGCTGCGCAAGATCTCATAAGCAACTCTAATTTCCCGAAACTTTTCTTGGTCTGTTTCAGGAGGATGCTCACGCACTAATTTAAAATAGGCCTTTTTAATGTCATTTTGACCAGCATCACGGGCAAGCTTTAAAACCTTGTAAGGGTCTATAGGTTTTTCTGTTGGATCTCTAGGACGTTTCACAATAACCCCAATAATATCTTAAAAAAACTTTAATCGTTGAACTCCTCTAAAAACCTCTCAACCTCTCTAGGTATTCTAGCATGCCTCAAAGGGCTATTCAGCTTAGCCTTTAACTTCTTAGCTGCTTCTATTAATTCTTTATGATTATCTTTCTTCGCTTTACGTTGAGCAGTTTTTAAAAGTTCTTGTACTTGTTGGTTAATGCTTGGATCATCTGCTTCATCAAAAAGAGTAAAAGCTTCTGCGTACTCTAAAAGACCAATATCTGCAAATTCATTAGTTATACGCTCTTTATAATAATTTATGAGTTCTTCATCTTTTGTAGCATCAGCACTTTCATAGGCAAAAAGGAAAGCATCTATCTTACTTTGAATAGGACCCTCACCCAAATGCTGATTAGCTTGTTCACGCTTTTGTGCTAAAGCAATGCCTTCATCAAGAAAAGTCTTTATCCAAAATAAATGATTCTCCTCTAAATCTCGATAAGAAAGAGCATGTTGCCTACCAAATAAACTAAGCAAACGACCAGTAGGCATATCCTGTTCACCAATAGCTTGTTCATGAACATCATCTGCTAAATGAATCCAAAATATAGGTGAAATACTAGGAACTTGACGCACATTTGGCAATAAAACCTTAAGGTTTTTCTTGGCATCAAGCAAAACCAATTTACCTAAAACCATAGTTAAAATTGACTGATCTTCAGGAGCAGCCTCATAAGCCTGCCCCAAAAAATCTATAGCACTCTCGAGGTCTTTTTTGTAATAAGCCTCTTCAGCTTTAAAAACTAATAACTGAGGGTGGTTGGGTAAAATTTCTAAGGCCTCAGCCAAAATCTTTCCTATTTCTTTAGGTGAAGAACGCTGTAGTTTTTTAGTATAAGCCTTAGCCAAACCATCCTTAGCTTCTTGGTTCTTAGGATCTAGTTGGTAAGCACGCTTCCAAAGAGGCAAGGGACTATTCTTCCACCAGCTATCCTTTTCTTCATAAAAGGTAGCCAGCTTTAAAAGTGCCTGCATATTTTCTGGGTCAAGTTCTAAAATACGCTTTAACTCATTTTCACTGGCATCATAGCGCTCTGCTAGCTGAAGAATATCCACAATTCTTTGCCGAAGTTTTAGTTCATCCTCTGCATCGGCGTACTGCACTGCTTTCTTTAAACAATGAATTGACTCTTCATATTCATAATCGTCAGGGTCTTTAAGGTGACACTCAGCAGCATGCTGCCACAAAACCATTACTTGTCTATTAGTCAGGTACTCAGGATTACTTTCCTTGCGAGGACGTCTTTTTAGCAATTCACGCCAAGCCAAGGCAGCTTCACCCCAGTTATTCAAAGCCTCTTCTGTCAGAGCAAGGTTTTGAGCAATATGACGTTGATTACTATAATCCATGGCCTTTTGCCATTGCTGCTTAGCTTGAGACCAATTACCCGCTTGTGCTGCCTCATAAGCTATACTACTGTGAGCATAAACTAAAACTTCTGAAATATACCGTTGTGTCTTAGCATCAATTCGCTCATCTGTAACCAGAGGTAAAACAAGCTTAATAGCTTGTGCCCATTTACCCTCATCCATAGCTTCAAAAGCTTGCTCAAATTTGCTTTGACTCAAATTGTGATTTAAATGAGCTGAATTATAATTGAAACGTTTTGTATCAAGCCACGTAGATGAAGCTCGAGCCAGATTGCCTTGCCTAGCCTCAGCAACACCTAAGTAATAATTAATAATTCCTCGAACACGCTGGCTAATACTCCCGACCTTACGTAAACTTTGACTAAGTTTTTGTAATTCCTGTGTAGGAGAAAATTCACCATTCAGTTGCATACTAGCGAGTAATTGCCACAGCTCGCTGGGAAAAGCACCATTATCCAAGTAAGTCTGTTTATCAGCTTTCTCAAGGAATTGCTCAGCATTAGCTAGAATAGCTTGTTGATCTTTACTTAAATGCTCATAGTCTAACTCTTCGCCCTGAAAAGCCAACCTAATAAGACTTTGCAAGTAAGCAATACCCTCACGCTTAGGATCAAGTTCATAGGCAGCATCTAAATCAGCTAAAATTGCCTTAAAAGTTTTTTCTAAAGAATTAGTACTATTTTCAAGATAATCTCGCCATAAAGCCAAAGCACGATAGTGACGCACTTTTGCTATTTTGGGGTTAATATTAATAGCCTCGTTTAAAAACTCAAGCCTTTTTTCAGGATTACTCACTGCTGCTCTAAAGTAAGCCTCAACAAGAATATTCTTAGCAGCATCCTGCTGCTGGGGAGTTGGTTTTAGCTCGAGTGCTCGAGCTACCAATATGCCTACTTGTTCAACACTATCACGCCTAAGAGCAATTAGGCTTTGTTGAAGAGCTTCAGCAGCATCTTGTGGCAATTTATTTTGTTGCTTCTGTTTATCTTGTCTCTGAGGTTGTTGTTTACGCTGTTTTCTGGCTTTACGCTTTGCCATAAAGTAATAAATTTCCTTAACAATTAATTCTTCAATAGAGTTTTAATGAGAAAGTATTTTAAAGCTACATTTTTATTTTACAGATGTTTAGCTGATCACCAAATTATCAATGTTCTTCAGACCAATAAATGTCCTGTAGAAATTTTAACTCGTAATTGTTACTATTGTAAAGGTAATTCATGTACTCAAACTGAATACTCTTGCACATACATTGTTAGTAAGTGAAGTAGCTATAAAGATTGCCACTCAGCTTTCTAGTGGTCCTGAAATAAATTTAAGAAAACAGCCTCACAAACGATGGTTAAAAGTAATTAGGGGGTCATTAATTGAATTATTTCAATTCTTACATTTGCAGTTATCTTGTTAGCTTTTTGTTAGCACCAAACTACGGTTACATCCATAATAACCAAGATGTCAAAAGATCCGCAGTCAAAACGCAATTTAATGCTTAAGCAAAAAGAATTTTGTGACATAGGTCTTGTGGTTACCCTAGGTGAACCTTGTAAGCTTTGTCACCGCAAACTTGTTCATGCCGATTGTGAAGCTTGGTTAAGGAAAACTATTTATAGACCATATCCTCCTGTTTTACATTTACTAGTAATCCTTTTATTTCTAGTAATGGGTATCCTAAGCATTTTGTGGCTCGAGCGCCTCTTAGTTTCCATACCTCAGCTTAATTATCTAGCTACCATCATCTTAGGTAAAACCCCTGTTGGCAATGGCTTCGATATTGAAAAGCTAAGTCTAGCATTACCTAGTTATCCATATACTATACAAACTTTAACTATACTTATTTTCTTTGCAGGTTTAGGCGAAGCTTTCTACCGCTGGCTATCTACAGAAAAAGAGAGGTTGTTACTTAATGGTAATTACTTACCGAGTGATAAACGTAGCGTTCTAGATAGCTTTAATCTAGCCAAAGTAAGAAGAGGAATTGGTAACATAAGAAGTCAAGAGCAAGGATTTGTACTAGTACTTATTGATTTGTGTATTAAACGCTTTTTAAACAGTCAATCTATAGAACAAACTTTAGCAGCTTTAAAAGGGCAAATTGACTTCTTAGCTCACAAACTAGATATACGCTATACTTTCCTGCGTTATCTCATTTGGGTTATTCCCACTATTGGCTTCATTGGTACTGTATTAGGCATTTCTTTTGCAATTATGGGCATAAATCCTACGGATGTAAATCTAGAGCAAGTAATTGGATCTCTTGGTGTAGCTTTCAATACCACTTTAGTGGCTTTAGTGCTAAGTGCTTTGCTTAATCTTTGTTACAATCTTGTACTGTCAGCTGAAGAAGACGCCCTTAATAAGGCAGGGAGTTATGTACTTAACAATATGGTTAATCGCCTTGATCCTCTTCTAGACAAAGATGGAAGTGACATGAAGCAAGTTGGTGTTGCAGCATGAAGCCAAGTGCTCACAGGCGTGAAATAGAGTTTTTTAGTGTAGCAATGCTTGATGTGGTGACAGGAGCTTTAGGAGCATTTCTGATTATCACTGCCATAGTGAGTCCCTATTACAATAATCAAGACAAACCTCAAGTAGCAGTAGCAGCTATTAATACTGACATAGACAATGCTGAACTCGAGCTTGAAAAATTAATGACTGACTTAACTAACCTACTTACTGAGAATGAAGCTTTAAATGAGCAGATATCAGAGCTAGAAGCGCAGAAAGCTAATTTAAATACCGAAGTTGAAATTGACGAAGTAAAAGAAGTTGAGTTAGAAAATCTGCTTAATGAAACTATAGCAGAACTTGAGTTAAACAAAGCTAAACTTACTGAACTTGAAGCCAAGCTCCAAGCAGCTTTAGCCCAAAACGAAAAATTACAAGAAGAAGCTGATAAGCTGAAAGAAGAAAGTATCGAGTTGGAAAAGCAACTCGAGCAAACTTTGGCAGAGGCCGAAACTAACGAAACAGCCTTGTTAGAGGCAAAAGAAGCTAATAAAGATTTAAGAGCACAAGTGGACAGCTTACAAAACAATGTTTCAAACTTAGAAAATCAAGTGGCAAGCTTAGAAGCAGAGCTAACTGAAACCCAAAATCTTGTTAAAATACAAGAAGCACAAGAAGATTTAGCAACACTACAAAGATCATTTAGTGAACTTGAAACACAAAAGGCTAAATTAGAAGATGAAGTAATTGCCTTACGTGAACACAGTGATAATCTTGAAGAGCAAAAAGCTGAGCTAAGCGCTGAGGTGAACAATTTAGAAGCTAAAACTACGGAATTAAGCTCACAGCTTGAAGAGGCTCTTGCAGAATTAAAAGTTGCCAGAGTAAATAAAGATACAATAGCACAACAAAACCAAAGCCTTGCCACAATAAGCACTCAAACTCTTGAGCTAGAAGCTGCTTTTGAAGACAAAAAAGAAAAGCTAGCAACGCTAGAAAATCAAGTGGATAACCTAGCAGAGCAAAAAATCGACTTGCAAGACGAAGTAGCTCAAGCAGAAATAAAGCTCCAAAGCTTGCAAGAAAACCTTAGACAAACACAAAATGATCTCGAGATAACCCAAAACAAACATGGGAATGTACAAAGTTCTTTAGAAGCTGCTTTAGAGCAAAGAAGAGCATTAGAAAGGCAATCTAGCAATTTAGAAGAGCAAAAAACTAACTTAGCTAGGGAGCTTGAGCAAGCCCAAAATCAACTTAATGCCCAAAAGGCGCAAACTTCTAGCTTGCAAGATGAGCTAACAAAAGCCCAGACACAAAATGAACAACTTCAAACTCAAGTTACCCAGTTAGAGCAACAAAAAAGCAATTTAGAGGCTAAATCTGCACAAAGGAATAATGATCTTAATAAATTAAACGACATAGAGGACGCTCTAACAGAATCACAAACAAAAAATCAGCAATTTGAAAATCAGGTTGCCACTTTACAGCAAGAGATAGACACACTTACTCAACAAAGACAAGAAGCAGAAAGTAGGCTAAGCCAAGTTTTACAAGAGGCAGAAGCAAACAAATCTGAGTTGGCACGTTTGATCAATCAACTAGAAGAAGTTAAACCAGATTCACAAAGAATAGCACAGCTAGAAAGTGAATTAGCAAGGTTGCAAAGTGATTATGCTCTAGCTACTGAGCAAACACAAAGTGCCCAGAGTAATTTAGATGAGGCAAAAAGTAACCTTTCTGCTTTACAAGCAAGTACTAGTCAACTTGAAGCACAGCTAGCAGAAGTGTCTCAGCAGAAGCTCGAGTTAGAAGCTAGCCTAACACAGATTAGCACTTCTACAAGTAATGAAAGCCAACTAGCTAGTGTAGAGCAACAACTTAGTGAAACCCAAGCTTTGCTATCTCGAAGTCAACAGTACATCAGTGAATTAGAGCTACAACTTGGGCAATCAAACCTAACTCCATTACTAATCGTAGCAGCGTGGGAACATCCAGCAGATATTGATCTTACTGTTATTGACCCTTCAGGAAATCGCTACGGCGCTCCTTTAGGAGGACATGCTAGGAGCTATGCTGGTAAGCCGGGCGAACTGGTGCAAGATACCCAAATTGGCCCCGGTTCAGAAATATGGTTTTCACCTATTAGTGATCCGGGAACTTATACTGTTCGTGTCAATGTTTATGCTCCCAGAATGGTCAGAGAAGGTGTCTACATTCCTGTAAATGTTCGGGTTATTTCTAGTAGTCAAAGAAATACCACTATTGAAACCATACGAGCTGAGGTAGAGTTCGACGCTAAGAACTGTGTAGAAGTAGCTCAAATTGCAGTAGCAGGTAGTGGAGTCCGCGTTCAAAGAGCAGATACTGATTGTAAAGCTGAACCTGCACAATATCTAAAACCTTACGAATAAGACTAGGTTGGGCATCTATCATGAAGGCACATGGTTTAACCATGTGCCTTATTTCATTTAGGTTTATATTTCTAAATATCTTTAACAAATGCAGCTAAATAAGTAGCTTTGGGTAAATTTGAGGTAGTGAAAAGCTTATCCACTTCTATTTATTTCTCTTTGTGCTAAGCTTATTAAAGCATCTTTAGCTTCTGATTGGGGGAAATTTCCTAAAGTCTTTATAGCTTGCCTAGCATTTTGTATTATTTCGTTCTGCGTTAACTCATCTACCTTATAAACTCGCACTAGTTCTTGTATCTTTTCAACATCACCATCATTCTTAGCGTGACGGCGCAAAATATTTTTAGCTTCCTCTACATCTTCATCAAGGATGAGTTTAAGTACAGCAAAAGTAGCCTTACCCTCACGCAAGTCCCCTCCTACAGGTTTACCTAACTCTTGAGCATCACCTAATAAGTCAAGATAATCATCTTGCATTTGAAAGGCACGCCCGTAGTAAAGCCCAAAATGGCTTAAAGCTTCACGCTGTTCTTGACTAGCCTCGGACAGAATTGCTACCCCCTCTAAAGCTGCTGCTAAAAGCACTGCTGTTTTGCCTGTAATTATTGTTTGGTAATTTTCAAAAGAATAAGTCTCTAAACTTGCCATTTGGAACTGCAAAACCTCAGCTTCACAAATATCAGCTGCTGTTTGTGACATGAGCATTGTAAAGTCAGGGCTCTTAGAAACTGCCAAAAGTGCTAGGACCTTAGCTAGCATAAAATCGCCAGACATCACACTAACAATATTACCGTAGCGCCGAAAGGCAGCCTCATGTCCACGCCTTGTATCAGCATCATCAATAAGATCATCATGTAAAAGTGAAGCTGAGTGCAGAAGTTCTACTGCTAATGCTACATTCATAGCTGCTTCAGGTGGAGCATCAAGCATTTTGCCTGCCAAAAAGGCTAGACTAGGCCGTAACCTCTTGCCACCAGCACTTACTAGATTGTCTCCTATAGCATCTATAAAAGCCACAGAAGAGTGCAGCTCAGCAGATAATCTTTTTTCAAATTTACCAAGTTCAATGTCTATAATCTTAAACACGCCTAAGTATATAAAAAATAACCCCCCTCCTAGTTTGGAAGGGGGAATGTTATTTTTAAAAAGTGGTTAGGTTGACTAAAACTACATTTATTTCTTAATTGAAATAGCTGCTGAATTAGTAATATAAATGCTACCGTCAGGCTGAGTAACTTGTGCTATGAAGGAGTAAAGCCCTTCTTCAACAAAGGCAGTTCCTACTGTAGGACTTTCCAAACCTGTTGTACCAACCAAAGGTTTATGAACAGAAGCACTAGGGGCAAGGTAGAAATAATCAAATTTCTCATCACCATTAACTGGACTAACTTCAAAGCTAAATGGAATATTAGGTGCCACAATATTCTGAACTACAAATCTACAATTAGGAGGAGTATTGGAATCACAGACTTGAGACCCAGGACTAATCTGAGTAAGTGTATATGGTGCATCTTCGCCTCTTTTTCGTTGTAAATTAACTGTTACGTCCTGAAAGGTGCGGTTACTATCAATGTCTTGTGCTACTATACGTATAGTGTAATCATTACCGTTTGGTAGGGTATTATCACTAGTATTAGCATTATAATTTATCGGCAAGGCTGCTATTTCACCAACCAACCCAGCAACAGAATGCACATATCTTGAAGGAGTTGCATCACCATCAGTTTCACCTGTAAATAAACGCATTTCAATAAACTCGAGCCCAGTATTATCAGTAGCCTGAACTATTACAAAGGCATTCTCAGGATCTCTAATGGTTAAAACATCACCTTGTGGATTATTATCAGTATTTGGATTAGTAGGTGAAAGAATAAGTAGCGAGGGAGGAACTTTATTATCATTTCCAGTAGAAACACCAATACTACGCTTCAGCACTAATGGCGTTGCCGCAACATTACTTTTTAATCTTACAGGTAAAGAGACTTTTAAAATATAATTATCATTAGCTAACTTTGTAGTATCAAAACCCTCAGGTGTTTCATAACTACCACTTATTTCAGCTGCAACGGGCTTAGGTACAGCTAGCTCATTGAGATATTCCTCAGCAACAGTCGCCCCTGTAAAGTCAACTATCTCTATGAAAAATCCCTCTTGATTATTTACCTTACCATCACCATCAATATCAAGAGTATAAAGGCTATCGGCAAGCCCATTAACTGAAACACCTACAGTGACTACATCACTTACTTCTTCGCCTGATGAAGGAGAGTTAATTGAAAGGAAAGGTATTTGTAATTCATTAAAAACTTCTATACTTACAGGAGAAGAATCATTACCTTGTCCCGCATCACTTACAACCTGAGCAGTAAGAGTAAGCTTATCATTGTTTGGATACTCTGATGTATTTAGAGTAAAGACATAAGGGAAACTAGTCACTGTTGCTATAGGAGATTTCCCTAAAGCTTCACTTTCCACAATCAAAGTCACTCTGGCTGTGCCCGTTTCATCTTCGACTCGCGCTGGGATACTTATTGTTCCCTCAAAACAAGCAGGTAGTGTACAGCTAGAACTCTTAATAGGCCCCGGTTCAATACCATCAGTGTCAAGGCTCACAGTTGGTAACTCAAGATCAGGCCCATCTTGCCGGTCCTTAACAGTAAGAGAAAAGCTTAAAGGATCGCTTTCATTACCAGCTGCATCAATTGCTTTTAAGCTTATATCAATAACATTAATCCTGTTAAAGTCAACTATTTGATTCAATTGATAAGTTTGTTGACCCAAATTGTTTGGATTTGTTACTACTACCCCCTGAATCATAAGTTCAACAGCAGTATCAGCAATACCTGAAGACTCATCATTTGGAGTTGCTCTTATAATAACAGAGTCATCTAAATCGACGGGAGGTAGGGGGGATTGAGAGGTATCTACAAGATTAGAATTCACAAACAATTCTACGTTTAAGCTAGGTTTTTGGTTATCTACCATAACCTTTTGACTAACACGTGCACTCTTATTGCCATCATCATCTACTGCTTCAACTTCGAGAGTAGCTTCACCAGCATTAGGAAAATCAACCTCAAAATTGTAAGGTGCATTGCTTATGCTGGCTACTTGTGTACCATTAAGAAAAAGAGTGACTCGTTCTACGCCACTATTGTCAGAGGCTCTAACCATAACATCAACATCCTCTGAAGGGACAAAAACGTTTTCAGTCTGGCTAGTACTAAGATTACTTAAAACAAACTTGCCAATACTCACAAAACCTACAGAGGGTGAATCATCTAAGTCGTTTTCATTTTGCTCATCACAAGCGAACAGCAAAGGCAATACCAAAACTAGCATAGCAACCACTCTTATTAAAAACCTCTTTGGCTTAGTCTTTTCAATAGTCATGAGCCTACCCGCCCTTCACAGGAAACGCAATAGCTACAGGCTCAGTATCTATCTCAATCTCTTGGTTAAGGTCTGTAGTTGCCCTGAAATGGAAAATAGCTCGAGCACCTGTATAATTCTGCCGTAATACTTCTATAGCCACATTACCGGGCAAAGTGAAAAAATTACTTACTGGCTCGCTGCTGGAACTTGCCCAAACAACTCCGGGAGTGTTTATATTGCAATCAACGATTGGATCACCATCTGTTGGACAAGCAAGACCCGGGGGAACAATAACCCCTAAAGAACCACTACTAAACAAAGTTCCATCTCCTGGAAGGATAACATTACCTGCAGGGTCAAGATACTCTACATCATAACCATCAATGCGTGCACCAATAGAACCCGGTCTAGCCACAAAAGTTAATACATGAGAAGTAATAACTATCGTGCCATTATTATTCACTTCGAAACCGAGAACAGAAGGCTGAAAGTTTGCAGTAATATCAACTATTGGTACTACAGAAAAATTATCACAAGCTGACAGTGTCAAAATGACCACTGTCGAAAAGAACGCTAAAAAACTGCGCATAATCACATTCATGCCGTTAGCTCCTCCTTGAGCTGTGGATTTAAAATATAAAAGAAAAGACGTTTTAGGCTGACTAAGAAATCTACATGTTCAACATGAACATCACTAGAAACTTCTATCCTAGCAGGAGCAAAATTTAAGATACCTTTAATGCCAGCCCTTACTAAATTATCAGCTGCACTTTGAGCAGCTTCTTTGGGAACAGTTATAAATCCTATGTCAATACCTTTTTCTTTAACTATGTTTGGCAAATCATCAGGGTGGTAAACAGTAAACCCTGCTAATACTTGGCCAACTTTTGCAAGATCTATATCAAAACAAGCTTTTAACTTAAAGTCATAATCATCAAAATTAGAATAATGAGTCAAAGCTTGTCCTAAACGACCCATGCCTACAATAACAGCACTCCAGCCTCTTGTGAGACCTAAAATACGACGCAACTCACGCTGCAATGTTGGTACTGTATAACCAGTCCCTCTAGTACCAAAGCGCCCAAAGTAAGAAAGATCTTTACGCACTTGAAAAGCAGAAACTTGTGCCTCATCAGCAAGATGCTCTGAAGAGGTTTTTTTAATACCTTGATTTTCAAGCTGCGTCAGAATACGCAAATAAGTTACCAGACGGCTAATAGTTGCTGTAGGGATGGTAGACATTTAACAAGGCCTTTGAATTAAATTACTGCGTTATACTACGAGGAAAACTATCAATACCTTGTGCTGTCAGTTGCGCTTTTACTGTCTCCACCTCGTTTAAGTCATAGGGACCTAACAAGAGTTTTACAAAACCATTTTCCTTATATTCCATTACTCTAAAACCAAGTTTTGCAAGCTGATTACTTTGTGGAGTAGAAAGTTCGCCTGAACGATAGGCACCTACTTGCAAATAAGAATTTCCTGAGGAAGTAACGCTAGGCGTAAACGTTGAGCGAGGTGTAGCTGCAACTTGATTTGTTGCAATATTTGTAGTAGGTTGAGTTTGAGTAGGCTGGCTTGTTGCTGACTGACTAGTACTAGTATTCTCTGCATAAATACTGGCTTCATAGTTTGAGGCCTTAAGTTGTGAAGCTACATTGTCAGCTTGCTGCCTATTTGGGAAAGGTCCTACATAAACTACTGAAAAATTACCGCTTTGTTCTATCCCTGCTTTATAACCCATATTATCTATTTCAGCAACCAATCTCCTAGCATTAGCAGACTCACCAAATGCTCCTACAGAAATCTTATAAATTTTTGAGTCATTATTTGCTAAATTGCCCACTTCTGGTGAAGAATCAGGCAAGTCTGTAGTCAGGTTAGTGGGGGTTGCTCGAGGTTCTGCAGTGGGAATTACACTAATTGAGTTTGAAGCTACATTATCATTAATAACCTCACTTCTACTAGTACTAGTTGACAAAGCACTCTGGGGTGAATTAGTAGTAGTCCTTTGATTTTGCCTTACTACAATAACATTTGAATCATCTGTACTAACTGGACTTGCTTCTGAATTCCTATACGACACATTTGTAAGTTCATTAGTTACAGAACTTAAGTAAGATGGACTAGGCTCAGTGCTAGGTCTAAAATCATTGTTTGCATCAGTACTAGATGTGGGTAAAATAGTACCACCACTTAAAAGAGTAGCAACAATCCCTGTAATTACAGAAAAAAGTGCAACACCTATAAGTAAGTCAGGCCAATTACGTCTTATCCAATCCATAATATCTTCTCGCTATCTTTTAAAAGTATTCACTCAATGCTTCTTGTGCTGGCTGATGACCCAGTTCGAAGGACTTTTGCCATGCCTCTTGAGCTTCCTCAAACTTACTTTGTAACAAGAGTGCCCAGCCAAGGTTATAATGTGACTCAAAGTCATACTCATTTTCCTCAACTAGTACTTCATAAACTATCTCAGCATCAGCATATCTTTGTGCTGCTAGATAAGCAGCGCCCAAATTAACTTGGGCCTCACGGCTCTCATCCAAACGAACCGACTGTTCATAATGGGCTGTAGCCTCATCATAGTTTTCTAGCTGATACGCTGTTAAGCCTAGCCAAAGCTGCAACTCAGCATCATTATCTTTTACTTCAGCAAGTTCTTCTAAAGCTTCTTTAGCCGCTAGGTAATCACCTAGCCTATAAAGATTACGTCCCTTAATCAGCTTTGTCTTAAAAAGAAAACCTGAATTTTCTGGCAAATATTGCAAAGCCAAATCAGCATGACGACCTGCTTCTGTTATATGATTAAGCTGATCATACACTGTAGCTAAAGCAAAATGAAGCTCACCACTTTTATTTTCCAGAGCCAAGGCATTTAAGAATGTATTTAAAGCATTTTCAGGTTGTGCACTATCTAAATAGCTTAAACCTAGCTGATAAAAGGCCTGCCAAGAAGAAGGATCAACTGTAGTAGCTATTTGAAAAGCTCTAGCAGCTTCTGTTTCTTGCCCTAAACTACGCTCGAGCAACCCTTGCTTTAAAAGTATTTCAGCCTCTGCCTGTCTATCACCCATTTCACTAGCTCTAAGACGGGCTCTTTCCAAAGAGCGCTTTGCATAATCAAATTGCTCTGCTTGGACATATATATCAGCTATAAGTGTGCTGTAACGCGAGTCTTCAGAAGCACTTTCAAGATCAGCCAAATTGGCTAAAGCAGATAATCCTTTACCAGCAAAATACAGTGCCTCGCTATGTAAAAAGAGCAGCTCAGGATCATTTTCATTAAGCTCCAAAGCTCCACCGTAAGCCTCAACTACAGCACCATGATTCTGAAGAATCTTTAGCTGTCCTGCCAAACCTAAATATGCTTCTATCTTTTCCAGATCGCTTGCCTCAGGGTCAGCCTCGGCAATAGCTTGGCGAAAAACCTCAGCAGACTCTTTAGGTGAGCGCAAACGAGCTAAGGTTACAGCCTTATTAAAATGCCCATCAAAGCGATCAGGATATATCTCTGTAAGTTGGTTAAAGGCAAAGAGGGCAGCTTGGTAATCACCTCTTTCAAATTCCACTAAACCTAAACCAAAATGACCTTCAAACAAGCGGTAGTCAATTCTAACCGCTTCCCAAAAACTGTCATAGGCCAAATTCAGATAATCTTTGCGAGTTGGGTCTAAACTATAGCCCTCAAGATAAACTTGGCCTAGATTCGCCCAAGCACCTGCATCATTAGGGGCCTGCACTATTATCTGACGTAACCGTTCCACCTCTTGGGATGAAAAAGTTTGTGCCGATACACAGGACAGGACAAACCCTACTATAACTAAAACAATGATTTTTTCTTTTATCATGCACACCTCCTGATGCTAAACTAAGGTGCTTGTGTAAGGCAATAAATTAAGTCTCAAAAGACCCTACACACTGGCATCTCATAATCTTAATCTTAGTATGAGCACCTCTTACCACCTTGTGAAAAGTGCCACGGGATAATTGTATACTCTTATACTTATGCAAAGAAGGTGCGTGTAATAGTCCTTTTTATGGTCTTATCTTTAGGCATTATTAAACTAATTAGAAAATCATTTGCTTCTGGCTCGAACCCCTTTTCGCTAACTACAAAAATCTTTTTGTCTCTGACAACAAACATAGGTAAGTAATCATTTCCATACTCTTGCTCAAAATCTTTAAAAGTGAAATTTTCGGTAATTTGTGTTTTCTTTAACTCACCACCACGCCGAAAAAGATTACGCAACTCAACATAGGTTGTTCCCTCATGAAAAATAGAACGTCCCCTTGCTTCTTCTCTTAAACCCACTCTCTCACTATCTGCACGACTAGGCTTAAGTTGATAAACCTGCTCAGAACCAAATTCTTTAGCATATGTTATAGCAGTTAGGGCATTGGCCTCATCATTAGAAGTAAGCGCTAAAAGCTTACCTATACCTGAAAGCCTTAATTCATCTTCACTTTGATCAGAAAGAGGATTGCCATAATATGTTTCTAGTCCTTCTACTCGAGCCGAAGCAATATTAGACCAATTAGTATCAGCTACTAAAACTCGAAACCCCTCATCTTGTAAAAAGTGAGCTATTTTCCTTGCTACACTATGAGAACCTAAAATAAGAAAGCCTTGTGGATCAGGTTCTACTACCCCAAGTAACCACCCAATAGGTTTGGCTGTGAGGCTGTTTAGCACTACTGTGCAAACAATTACTAAAAAAACTAGGGGCACTAAAAGCTCTGCACCTACAATACCCTTATTAATCAGCCCAGAAGCAAATAGTGAAGTGACAGCAGCTGCTACAATGCCTCGAGGGGCTAACCAAGATAGAAAAAGTTTTTCGTTCACCGACAACTTTGAGCCAATAGTACTAGCAAAAATATTTAAAGGACGAACTATAAGCATAAGTGCAGCAATTAGCAAGAAGTTCTTTAGAGTAAGTACCTGCTGCAAAGTATCTAATTCAATCCTAGCCGCTAAAATAATAAATAATAGCGATATAGCTAAAATGGTTAAATCTGCTTTGAAACTTAAGATACCTTCTAGCATAGGTAATTTCACATTAGCCATAAATAGCCCCATGACTGTAGTAGCTAAAAGGCCTGATTCATCAGCTAAGGTGTTTGATAAAGCAAAAACAGCAAAAACTGTAGCTAAAGCCATTAAATTAGTAAGGTAATTAGGAATAAGGCGCTTACGTAAAAGGTAAATTAAAAAACCTCCTCCCAATATACCTACTACTGTACCCACTACAACAAAGGAGCCAAAAAGCCATATAGTTTGCTGGAGTGGCTCTTGATTATGGCTCAGTATTATGAACTCAAAAACCATCACTGCCACCAATGCACCTATAGGATCAATGAGAATACCTTCCCATTTTAGAATGTTGGCCACAGTAGCTTTAGGTCGTATATTTTTTAGTAGAGGACCAATAACTGTTGGTCCAGTAACAATAACTAAAGCACCAAATAGAAAAGCTAATTCCCAAGATATACCAGCAATATAGTGAGCTGCTGCCGTTGCACCAATCCAAGTAATAATTGACCCAATAGTAACTAGATTCAAAACTACTCTGCGTGTTTCTTTAACTTCAGGTAAGCGTAGTGTAAGGCCACCTTCAAAAAGGATTAGGCCAACAGCTAAAGACACAGCTGGAAAAAGGAAGTCTCCTCCAATAGTAGGTTGTATAATTTTAAAAACTGGCCCTATCAAAAACCCAGCAGCTAGCAGGGTTAGAATTGAAGGAATATTTACTCGCCATGCAAGCCATTGTGCTCCTGCACCCACAGCTATAACAAAAACAATAGCAATAAGAGGATCAAGCGAAGAAGAAGAAGCTGTTTGTTCTGAAAGTAAATTTAAAAGTACACCTATAGTCATTTTTCAACCTTAGATTCAAAATTTGATTTACAATTATATAATGTCCAAATTATCAATGATATTCAATCTGATTGGCTAGACTGGCCATAGCAACAGCAGCGCAATTCCACCAGCAAAGGCAGCACCGTACAACAACATCAACCATGCAAAAAGCTGGCGCGAACCTAGCAGGCCAGCAATCACCAATTTGACGACTAGATTAGACAGGGCTGCTGTAAGAATGATGCGCCAACCGATAACTGGCTCCACTTGCCCCTGATCCACTAACTGGGCCGTCGAGAGCGTGATAGCGTCTAGGTCATGTGCACCCGATAGTATGGCCACCCCATAGAGCCCACTGGTTCCAAATAGATCCTGGGCCACAGTAATTGCTAGTGTCACCAGCGCATACAGGCCACCGAAAAGGAGCGCCGACCTTAGTTCCGCTGGATTGCTTTGAGATGGCATCTCACCTAACTCCTGACGACCCCGCAGATACATCCCAATTGACAGCAGCGCCATCCACATCCACATCACTGCTAAAGGTGGTGCCATCTGCTGCAGGGTGCCCGGAGCTACCACAGCTATCTCAGCAATGACCCGCACAAGTGCAATTGTTGAGGCAATCAAAATAATAGTTGCCACCAGCACGGCGCTGTCTGGGGCAGTGCTAGCCCGGCGGGAGTAGCTCACCGTGGTAGCTGTGCTCGAGATCATCCCGCCCAACACACCGCTCAGCAGTGCCCCAGTCAACTGACCGAATAGCTTGTAGGCCACGTAGCCCCCTAGACTGATCCCAACGATGAGCACCACCATCAGCCAGCTCCTATAGGGATTAAATGCCTCATAGAAACCGTAGGTCTGATCGGGTAGGACAGGAAGGATGACCAATGTAATAAGCACGAACTGCATGATGGCTTTAATATCGGTTGGGCCAATTCTCTGGACGAAACCATGTAGTGGTTCCTTCCATGAGAGCAACACCGCCAAGCCCCCGCCGATGGCTACTGCCACAGGTGTAGGTCCAACAATTAGGTAAGCACCCAAGCCGTACATCAGCAGAACCGCTACCTCAGTGGTTAACCCGGGATCACTAACTCCCGCCCGCATCTTCGCAACGTTGCCGACCACCACCAAAGCAGCTAGGGCCAAGATACCTAGGCCAATAATCCACCCACCGAACTGTTGGCCTAGCAAAGCACAGATCGTCCCAAACACAGTAATCACAGGAAAGGTGCGAATGCCCGCTAGCTGCGAAACAGCATACTCACGCTGCAAACCCACCAGTAACCCCAGCCCCAGAGCAATCCCCACTTTCTGGAAAGTAACGAGCAGATCCATCCTAACTCCTTGCTAGATATGATTACTTTAGGTTGAGGTTGTTTTTGCAAAAAACTGATACCCATAAAAATCTCAAGTGCTTGCTTTTAACAGGTGCTCGAGACAACGATAATAATTAATTCCTTGATTAAAATCCTTGGCGAGATCAGCAACCGTCACCTCTTCTAAAACCGCTAGCATAGCATCACGTACTCTTTCCCAAAGATTCCCTCTAGCATGACAACGGCTTTCTTCTATACAACTTTCATGCCAATTTAAACTAACACAAGAAAGGGGTGCGACAGGTCCATCTATTACACGCATCACTTCTTTTAAGTTAATCTCTTCAGCAGGTCTAGCTAAAGCATACCCCCCACCAGTACCTTTTTTAGAGGCAATGATATTTTTATGTGAAAGAGTTGCTAAAATTCGCACTAAATAAGGACGAGCAACCTTAGTAGCAAGGCTAATGTTGTCACTACTAACCCACTTGCCCAAAGGTTGCATTCCTAAATATCCTAGGGCTTGAAAGGTGTAAATGTCTGTAGCGGAAAGTCGCATTTTGATTACTAGTCATCTAGGAATACATTTTGTGAACTTCCATTTGGAAGTTAAACACAGTAGCTATAAGTCTGTAGCTAGTAGTCAGTAGGGATTTACTGTGCTGGCTACTGACTACTGGCTACTAACTACCCATAGGGACTAACTACTCCAGAATTGTTCACAAAAAGATTCTTAAACTCTTGCACAAACTTCATATTTCTTCTTGCAAGTACTGAGATACAGATATAGTGCTGCCTATGAAACCTACAATAAGGGCAAGGCAAAGAAGAAGCAAGCCAACTTGGGTCAGTACCTCGGGATCACGCAAAAAAGGAATGAGTGGCACATACTCAGAGACACGTACTACACTAAAATGGTAACTGAGAAACATTAAAGTAATACTTACTAATGCACTAATAAAGCCCAAAAGAACACCTTCTATTAAGAAAGGGGCTCTTATAAAAGAGCGTGTCGCTCCAACTAAGCGCATGACTTCAATTTCATCTTTACGAGTATTGATAGCTACTCGAATGGTATTAACCATTGCAAATAAAGCAGCAGTCAAAAGTACAATAATAATAACCCACCCTATCCAGCGAAAGGCATCTCGAATGGCTAAAAAGGTATTCGCAGCTTCAGAGCCATCCTCAACACTAAGAACATCAGGTAATTGTTTTAAACGTGATGCCACAATAAATGTATCGGCTGGATCATGGAGGCGCATTTCAATAGTAGGTGGCAAAGGATTGTTTACTAAGTTTGCCACCTGTTTTAAATAGCTCACATCACCCATAAGTGCATTTAGGGCAGCATCCGGCAAAATAAGTTCGCTATAGGCAACTTCTGGCCAAGAGTGGATTTGTGCTAAAATGCTATGTGAATTAGCTTCAGGAGTAAGATAGGCAGCAAGCTCGAGTTCACTTTTAAGTTCCCCTAAAATAAGATTTAAATTTAAGCCTAAAAGACTAAAACCAGCTAGTATGGTCAAGGACAGAATCATGGTAGTAATAGTTGACATACTAGCAATCCAATTATAACGAATAGCACGAAAGGCTTGTTTAAGAGCGTACACTAATCATCCTCATTTAAGACAAAGTTTTTATTACTGCATTGGTGAATTCCTCTGTGCCGGCCTTTCCACCTAAATCTGGAGTTAGAGGCCCTTTTTGCAAGACAGTATTAATAGCTATGTCAAGGCTATTTGCAGTATCAATTTCACCTAAATGCTCGAGCATCATAGCTGCTGTTAGAATAGTTGCTGTAGGATTAGCAATACCTTGACCCGCAATGTCAGGGGCGCTACCATGCACGGGTTCAAAAACAGCATAATTGCTACCAATGTTAGCACTCGGGGCTAAACCTAAACCACCCACTAGACCAGCCATTAAATCACTTAAGATATCACCAAAAAGGTTAGTAGTTACCAAAACATCAAAATCCTCAGGTGAGCGTACCAATTTCATAGCAGCTGCATCTACAATAACATCAGTGGTGTTTACATCTTGATAGTCTTTAGCTACTTCAAGTGCTGTTTTTAAGAAGAGACCTGAAGTAAGCGGTAGAACATTAGCTTTGTGAACAATAGCAAGTTTTTTATGACGTCTTTGAGCATGCTCAAAAGCCACCTTAGCAATCCGCTCACTGGCAGAGCGGGTAATCACTGAATCAGCAATTGCTACATCACCATAGCTACGTTCGTTGGCTACATAAAGCCCCTCGGTATTTTCACGCACCATTAGCAAATCTACATTTTCAAAAGAATCTTTCACTGGGCGTGTTTTAGCAGGGCGTATATTAGCAAAAAGGTCAAGTTCACGCCTTAAGAAACGAATTGCTCCAAAGTGTCCCTTTACATGTTCTTTAGGGCTAGTAAAAGCACCTGCTAAGGTAGCATCTGCCGCCTTTACTGCTGCAATAGTCTCTTCAGGAACACTAGTACCAGTCTTTTGAAAGGTTTCCCAACCTGCTCGAGCTTGTGTAAAGGTAAAGCTTAAGCCAGTAGCTTCAAGCACTTTTTTTGTAGCAGGAACTACTTCTAAGCCAATACCGTCTCCGGGAAGTAAGCAAATATGATACAATTACATATCCTTTCTAAATCTTACTCAATATCTATAATTCTAACTTATATTTTTTCAGATTTTTGAAACAAATAAGACTTAAAAAGTTTTTAATAAAATTTGTTTTTGTAAAGTACACACGATAATTAAGCAGTACAACATAAAAGCATTTAAAACATAAAATTCATTAACAGTAATCGACATGTTATGATTTCTTGAGAATGGTAGTGAGTTAAAACTACTACTAACAGGTCTATATTTACAGGAGGACGAATTTGTGACATTTCAAGTTGGTGACACCGTAGTCTATCCGTCACAAGGTGGGGGACGCATTGACGAAATAACTACTCGAGAAGTTTTAGGGAAAACCCACAAATACCTTAAGCTGAGCTTTATCCGTGGCGATATGGATGTTTTGGTTCCTTTAGATAAAAGTGATGAAGTTAACTTACGGCATGCCATAAAAAAAGATGATATTGAGAAACTCTTTGACACAATGCTTTCTCCTAACATGGATTTACCCCTTCAATGGCCGCCTCGTCATCGTTTCGAATTAGAAATCTTAGCTGAGGGAGAAGCTTTCCAGCTTGCCAATCTACTAGGTACACTTACTCAGCGTGATCTTGAGAAAGGCTTGGCAGATACAGAAAGAGAAATTATGGAACGTTCCAGAGATATGTTAGCTAGCGAAATTGCAGTGGTGAAAGGCATATCTTTCAAAGAAGCTGCCAGCGAAATTAAGGAGAAATTTACACCTAAGGAACGCTAAAAAAGTGGAAAAAAGTTTTTGCGAAAAATGTAAAGTGCATAGTTAGCAATTTTACTTGTTTCTATAAATTCTTATTAATCCCACAATCATCATTGTTAAAAACCACCTCTGTAAAACAAGTAAGGGCTTTATTCAATCACTATGGTTTAAAAGCTAATAAATCCTTAGGTCAAAATTTTTTAGTTGATGCTTATATGCTTAAAGTCATAGTAGATGCTGCTGAAGTTCAATTAAACGATAATGTACTAGAAGTTGGCTCTGGTTTAGGGGTACTCACTCAATGCTTAGCAAAAAAAGCCCATAAAGTAATAAGCTTAGAACTTGATAAACGACTGCTGCCTATACTTAAAAATACTTTGGGGGAATTTAATAATGTAGAGCTTATTTGTACTGATGGTTTACAATTTAATTTGCAAAACATTCCAGCAAATAGCTTGTTAGTCGCTAATTTACCTTACAATATAGCTACAGCTATGATCTTACGATCTTTAGAATCAAGACGTTTTAAACGATTAGTTTGCTTAGTGCAAAAAGAAGTAGCTGAAAAACTTTGTGCTAAGCCTAGCGAGAAAGCTTTTGGTTCATTTAGTTTAGTAGCTCAACATTTTGCCAAAACTAGTATTATTCGCCATGTCAAGCCAACTAGTTTTTTCCCTGAGCCTAAAGTAATTAGTAGTATTGTGCGTTTAGATATTATAGCTGAAGCCAAAGTTGAGCAAGCAGTCTTCGATCTCATCTATAAATCATTCAAACATCGTCGTAAAACTTTAAGGAAAAATCTTCTTATGGTTAATTATGAATCTAATATCATTGAAAAAGCTCTGGAGCAAATTGGGGTTAGTAGAATGGCTCGAGCTGAAAGTCTAAATTTAGATAAGTTTAAAGAATTAGCTAAGCTATTGCCAGCCACAACTAACGCAACTAAGTAATGGCAATTTAATCTGGTAGTCCTAATTTATATAATGATGGGTTTAGGTAGGTAAACCTCGCCAGAGAATCAAGCAATATGTATAAAAATTTAGCCAGTGCAAATTACACACTGGCTATTAATAAAAAATTCTAGATAGAAAGAGATTTTATTCAATAATGTTTGCAGTTACAATCAGCAAAAGTTCAGCATCTCTTTCCTCTACACTAGTATGCTTAAACGCCCCTCCAATGAGAGGAATGCTGCTCAATATAGGCACTCCCCTAGTTGTTTTATCAAAGGAGTTTTGGAAAAGGCCACCTAAGAGGATGGTTTGGCCGGGCTCGAGTGTAACAGTAGAAGTAACTCGTTTAGTGGAAATATTTAAAAGTGTTGGGTCTTCAACCGCTCCTATCGTTGCTTCTACTTTAGCTTCAATATCTAAGTTCACTAAACCCGTACTAGTAATCTGTGGTTCAAAATCTAACTGCACGCCATAGGGTATTGTTCTCTCAAGTGTTACACCCCCAGATACTAAGCTGATAAATATAGTACCACCTGATTGAATACTTCCCTTTTCATTGTTCAGCACTGTAACGTTGGCATCATCAACTTTTCGAGAAAACCCTTGTCTCTCTAAAGTATCAAGTACCGCACCTATATTAAGCCCTGAAATAGCTTTTTGAGCATTGAAAACAAAGTTAAGTCCTGTGTTTAAAAACTGTGCTGAGAAAGTGCCAAAACCTGCATTTAAATCAATACCCAAATTTTTAGCAGATTCTTTATTAATCTCTTGAATACGAACTTGTACATTAACTTGTTTTTGCGGAATATCTAATTTAGGAAGCAGTTCTGCAAATTGTTCATGTTGCTCAGCAGTAGCATTAATAACCAAACTGTTAGTGCGAGTATCAGCTACTATAACAAAATCAAGCTTTGGAGGCTCTTTTGATTCTGGTGTAGAAGCAACAGTAGTGATAACTCGGTCTACTGCTCTAGTAACACGACTATTCTCACTTTCTTCCACCACTAAACCATTATTATCCTCGTTATTTTCTTCAGCAGGTGGTGTTAGCAAAGCAGTGTCTTGAAGTATTTTAGCAATGTCCTCTGCCTTAGCATTAGAAAGACGATAGATACGCTGTATCTTTGGTGGATCTTGCTCTGGTTCAGGTGGAGCTGGATCAAGATCAAAAAGAATAGCTTCTACAGCATTTTGTTGTTCTTGTGTACCACGCACAGAAATAGTATTAATATTGGGTATAGACTCTACTACAATACTAGGATCAGCTGCACGCAAAGCAGTAGCAAACTCCTCTGTATTATCAGAAACTTTATAAAATTGCTGTACAACCGCAGGATTCACAATGGGTTCACGTTGATGATAGCGCAAAATACTTTCCACAGTGCCAACCACCACTACATCATTATCTTGCAAAACGTAATCAAGCCCATTTAGAGAAAGAACTACTTTCCAAATCTGCCTAAAAGGTTTTTCTCCAAAATTATAAGTAACTTCATTATTGGGTATATCAGATGCTATAACACTTAAACCCACTGCTTGTGCAAGTGCTTCTATCATCGCAGGCAAGGGTGCGCCTGATAAACCTGTGCTAAAAGTAACTGCTTCATCAAACCTTGGGTCATCAGGTAATGGCGCAAGTTCGGTTGAAGCACCTTTTACAGTACTTGCCTCTTCTTGAGAAATTACTAAACTTAGTATAAAACATGCTACGAGAAATAAGGAAACTTTTTTCATAAATTACCGCCTGAGATCTAAGGTAAGAAACTGTGACTCATTACCTTGAGTAAGTTCAACTTCATGGTTGTTAACACTTGTTAAGACAATATCTGTATCTGGGAGGTTCTGTCCTAACTGTACGGAAAAAGATTGTTCATTGGCACTAAAAACTGCAAGACTTACAGGACCAAGAACTGCTCCTGTGAAGCTTAGGTTTGCATCACGCAGGTAGCGACTTAGAGCTGTAATGCCGGGTACAGCTGTAGATAGTTGAGGAGGTGTTGGGTGTACAGACTGATCAAAGTTACGAGATAGCGCTGTGTTTAAACCTATAGGTGCTATTTCTATTTGTTCACTACCCTCTGTTACGTTAGCTGTACTTACTTCAACATTATTATCTGTAGTGGATACAGTAGGAGTTTCATTTGATAGGGCAAGATAAGCAGGAGGAGCATTTACAGGCTCTGCTGATGGAGTAGTTGCTCTAACAATTTTGGTAATGTCTACCTTAGAAAGTTCAGCAGGAGTAGTCACTGTTGTAGGAACTCCAGCCGTTACAACTTCAACAACTGGACGGGTTGGACGTGATAGTAACGTAGGAGCTACTGGTAAGGTACCTTGAGGTAAGGCCTGAGGCAAATGTCTAATTGAGGCTTGAGAAGAAGGTGGTGCCGTAGGTCTTGGCGTAGGAGGCACTACCTCAGGAGGAAGCTGAACAATAGGACGAGCAGTAGCATCAGGAACCACCCTAGTGGTTGATACTGGAGGAGCCGATGAAGTCGCTAGCCTAGACGCTGTAGCAGTAGGTACTTGCGTTGTCGGTGGTGTTGATCGAGAAGGAGGAGGAGGAGCTTCAGCCACAACTATAGGGGCAAAAGGATTAATTGAGCTACGCTGTGGTCTAGCAGCATAACTAATAGAATCTTCATCCACCACTTCAGGAGCAGGAGGCTCAGTAACAAGGAAGGGGAGCTTGAGCACTTCAATCTCACGAGCAACTCGTGGCGGCATTACAAGAGTAACGTCTTGATCAGCATTATCCTCGGCTAACGACACCTGATTTCCTTCATTTGAAGTTAAAGAGGACAAAACATAAACATCACTTGTATTTTCTTCTGAGTTTGAAATATCAGCCTGTACAAACTGAATACCCTCTGATTGAGAAAGCGAAGTAACATCTAATGAAGAATAAGACTCTGGCGAAAAATTATTAAATACACTACCCATTGCTAAGTTAGCTTTAGGATCTAACAAACTGATAGGTTGAGCATAGTTGTCATTCTGCCCAACTCTAAACAACTTAAAAGCAAAAGCATTTTCATCTTTAGGCTGGGTAAAGAAATTAAACCACACCCATCCTCCAACCGAAAAAATAAAAATTGCTATGATGAAGCGAAATTCTTGAGATATACCTAAATGTGTAGATGTTTTCATTGTACTTTCCTAGGCCCCGGATCATTTCCCGTAAAGGTATACACTGTAAAACCATAGTTGGTACTGAGCAAAGGGTCTTCACTTTGGGTATCTTGAATCGAAAAGTCAACTTCTCTTATTTTTGTAAAGCGCCTAAAAGATTCAAGTTCTTCTAAAAAATTTATAGTGTCGAAGTAAGCACCCTCAGTATTCACACTAAAATTAAATTGCCTAACATTAGCTACGGTCTGACGAGGTGAGCCATTATTATTAATCTGATTCAGAGTAACATTTGCAGTATTAGCAGAAACACGCAAGCGATCAAGAAGTTGAGCTATTTCATTTTCTTTCGGAAGTTCACTTAGAAATTCCTCGCGCTCGAGGTCAAGCTTAGCTACTTCTGCTCTTAACTCAGGCAACTTTTTCTCTATTCTTTTTGCTTGAACAATTTTATCTTCAAGTGTTTGAATATCCGTTTTTAGTTGACCAATACGTTCCCTAGTTGGCTGAAAAAGAAGGTACCACCATGCTAATCCTAATAAAACTGTAGCAACAATGATTATAATAGCTATTTGATAGGGTTCTAACTTAAAACCACTAAGAAAACCCTTTCTTTCACTAATTGCCATTTCGCTCTCCCGTCACAACTCCAACAGCTAAGTTAAAGTTATAAAAACCAGCTTCTTGATCTAAAGAAGCATTACTAAATGAAACACCAAGTTGATCTGTCTCCTGCAAAGCTTGTACATAGTCTGCTAGCACTTCAGCATCTCGAGCCAAACCTGAAACCTGCATTTCAGCATTTACTGGTAATCCCTCGTAGGCAGCAGCATTACGACTTTTGTCCCCTACAGCACTTATAGATAAGTTACTGAAGGCAATAGAGGGTCTACCATTTCCTGCGGGGGGAGGCAAAGTTTCTAGCATGAAAGCAAGTTCTTGCGACCAAGTAATAGTCCCTTTTTTAACGTCATCGCGAACTTTAAGTAAGGCAAGCAGGTCCTTTTGACGTTTAAGTAAGGCATTTTGCTCATCAAGAATATGTTGCAAATCTCTAAACTCTAGAGCAAGTTCATTTTTTTGCTTTTTTAAGTTAACTTCTTGTAAGCTAGACCATGTTTGCAAAACTCCTATAGTCAACAGAGTTACTACTACAAGGGCTGCAGTAGCAAAGCGCAAATACTTCGAACTAATCGGGCGCTTTGCTGTTTTTGGTAAAAGGTTAATATCAATCAAGATTCACACCACGCAATGCTAATCCGAGTGGAACACTAAGTTCAGCTCCCAAAGCACTAAGTTCCTTCTGGTCAAAGTTACTATCTTCCATAAGAACAGTTAGCCAAGGATTACCTAGTTCTACACGCAAACCCAAAGAGTCTCCTATGGCTTCTGCTAAACCGGGTAACTTAGCACTTCCACCTGTAATCATCATACGATTTATATTGGCATCTCCAGCCTGAACGCGGAAGAACTCTAAACTACGCCTAATCTCAGTAGTTAAATCAACTAAGACAGGCCTTATAGCCTCATAAACACGACCGGGACTATACTGTTCACTTTCAGAATCAAAGTTCAACAAGTCTTCATCCTCTTCTGTGGGAATAGTTGCTGTTCCATAGCTTATCTTTACTTCCTCAGCACTATCAAAATCAAGACCAAAAGTGCGCTGAATAGCTGCTGTAAAGTCATCTCCCGAAACATTAATGTTACGGTTCATAAGTACCCGCTCACCACGTACCAAGGTAATCGTAGTATTCGAGGCTGCTATCTCTAGCACAATTCCAATTTCGTTATCTTCAGTATAGGATGAACCCAAAAGAGTAGTTTTGTTAAGCTTCTCACCTAAAAGAGAACCTTTGAGAGAGCGTAGCAAAGAAAAAGGTTTTACCTCTATAACTACTGGCTCGAGCCCAGCAAGTCTTAGATAATTAATTTGTTGCTCTACAAGATCTAAACGTGCTGCTGCAATGACAACTTCTATTTGACCATCATCTTCAATATCATCAGGATGATCAAGAGGATAGTAATCAAAAGTCACTTCTTCAATAGGGTAAGGGATATAGCGGTCAGCTTCCCACCTAACTGCCTCGCCAAGTTCTTCTAAGCCCATCTTAGGCATAAAAATGTTACGAGTAATAGCTAAACTATTACTTACCGCTGTAATAACATAAGGTCTTTTCTTTATATTTATCTTTGCGTCTTTATAGAGCTCCTTAATTTCTTCAGCCAACCCTTCAGGGTCAACTACCTGATCTTCTTGAATAAGTCCAGGAACCATAGGGCGGATGCCCATAGCCTCTAAGGTAGGAGGGGAACCCGGACGAAGATCTACTACTTTTAAGGCACTTGTGCCAATCTCTAAACCAACAGCTTCTACATGGGGCTTGGTAAAGCGTGAGAATCGCTCGCGCAATGAAACCATAATTACGCCCTCCTTAGCTAATTAAACAAAATCTTAACATAGCACTCATATAGCTATTAGGGTAAATTTCGCACGAGTAAGAAGTAATTCTTCGCATAATTGGCATAGTAAAACCCATTAAATTTAAGAATTGAACGAGTGTTACCCAAATAATCTTTAATCGTATTATATTTCTCATATTATGTTTGTTTTAAAGAGAAATAATGTTAAAATCTTTATTATCATTATCTTAATGAATCCCTATAAGGACACTTATAGACAGTGCTCCTATCCTATATATATAAAATAATTCCTGTAAGGCAAGCTCCAAACTTGCACCCTACATACACATAATGCCTTATCTTTCTCACAAAAAACTTATGTTTAACTACTCACAAAATTAATAGAAGAGTTTCCCGCCCAACACATACAAATCTATTAATCTTGAGACTGATAAATATAAAGTTTGTTATTCAAACACCCTAATATAAAGTAATTTGTGGAGTTTATTATTAGCTCTGCTCGAGATTTGAGTAAGCGCTAGGAATCCATAAAGAGCCTTTAAATCATCTATATTCATAAGCACTCGCTATAATATTTTGATTTAGAGTTGCACCTGCCCCAGGTGATCCATTAGGAATGTTGTCTGGAACACGTGGTTCATAGGCAATTTTGGGTACTTGGTTAGTAGCATTAAACGAGTCTGCTAACACTGAACCTACTACAAGAGTTTGCTTACTAAAAATCGCTGTGCCCTGCGCATAAACGGCTGCAGCCACTTCTAGATTAGAAGTGCTGCCACCACCACCTTTAGGTGCAAATAAAACATCGCCATTTGCTACTAGACTAATAATACTATCTTCAGGGAAATATGGAGCAGCACCGGGGTTGCGTGGTATAAAGTTTTCTCTAATTTCAATATCTCTTCTAGTACATGGTGGAGCTGCTGTAGGATCTGTACAAATTTCTGAACCAGTGCGAACTGAAGCCTTCCCCTCATAGTAAACAGTTTTATTGTTACCACCGGGGTACTTAATTTCTAAGGGCATTGCCCCAGTGTTAATAACAACATTACTTCCGGCAACACACAAATACCCATCTCCAGTAGCATTACCTGAACTATTAGTCACTATGCCATTTATAGCATCTTGAATATTTGTCAAATTACAAGCAAGTGCATCAGGCAACCAGCCAATTCCACCTTGCTGTAATTGACTACCAATACCTGCCTCTGAAAGACAACCTGTATAAGGCGGATCAGCATTTTGATTAGCTCCCGGAGGGGGAAATTGTACATTAATATTCTGCCCTTGTCCCGTCTGGAATTTGTCACAGTATGCCCCACCTAAATTAATAATTTCATATTCAATAACATTATTGAATTCATCAATAATATTATTATTGTATTCATTAGGATAGGTTTCAGCTAGTAAAGGGAACTCCACATCAAGCGAATTGGTATAGTTAAACATACCTCCTGCATGAATTTGATCTTCATCATTAGTGCCACCTCCCAAATAGGTTGCTATAATAGGTGAAGACGCTGTTCCTACGGTAGCTCCACCACTGCCAAAATGCAACTCTCCCTGTTTGATTTTAACCTCTGCACATAAGTTTACATTCTGTTGGCCCGGCCCTGCAATTGCATTCATCTCATCAATAATGTTTGAGTTTGAATTACTAGAACCCTCTCCTGAATAGTCATTAAAAACACCTGCACTACCACTAAGCGTTAACGCAGGATTACTGTTGCCTGTAATGTGCACAGAACCATAAATGGCAGTACTACCATTTATATTATTGTTACCTATAGCTTCTTTATCCGCAAACACAGCATTTTGCCAAGCACTACCAGCACTTTGCACTTGAAAAGAAACCCTTGCAGTAGCTTTAGCTGTAGCATTATTTAAGCTCTCACCCAAATAGCCTTGTGATTCTATAATTAAACCATCACCAGAAAGCCTCACCACATAGCCACCTTTTACACCGTCAGGTAAAGCATAGGATTCATCCTTAAAACCATTAACTGGAAGGTCAAAGCTTGAGTTTCCTGTACGGTATTTTTCTCCTGTATTAGGATTTATAGTCTCCCCATCACGAATTCTATCTAAATCCAATCCTATGGCAGTAAAGTAGCCACATTTTACTAACTCTAGTTGTTCAGCAGTAAGCGCATTTTCATATTCCTTCCAGCGGTCTCCTTCCTTATAGAAGTTGTAGGTTTGTTGTAAAATAGTTTGGTATTTATTCAGGCCAACTTCAGCAAAAGATTTAGCATAGGCTGCCTTTAGATCGTTGCCTATTACATTCAAACTAGTGTTTACATTAAATAGCAAACCCGCAATCAAAGTACTTACTATTAGCACAACCATTAATGCAACAATTAATGCAAAACCTTGATTTTTGGTTTTCATAGTTAAGCCCTTTCTTAAAATATAGTTTGAACAAAGCTAATAGGGCGAATTACCTGTTCAGCATAGTCATAAAGATAACCATCTTCACCTTTTATGGATTTAGCATCATTTCCTAGGCCAAAGGAGTATTCGCTTTGAGGAGCATTTTTAACCTTATAGGTAGTTTGGGCAGCTATCTTTACAGTAATAGCTAGAATTTCATGATAGTCAAAGAGTGGACTAGTAGGGGCAGGATTACATACAGAATTAGGGGGTTTACATTGAAATTCAAGCTCGAGCCATCTAATACCAGCAACAATTGGTTCAAATGTACCTGCTGTACCTACTGTACGTTCATTGCGATAAAGGGTCCATAAATTGTTATCTTGCTGGAGCTTATAAGAAACTGCCATAGCTCTTCTTGGAGTAGTATAGGGATCACAATATCTAATTGTGAATGCATTAAGCTGAGGAGTAGCTGAATCCAACTTAAAAGAAGACCTATCCTTAGTAGCGTCAGCATCAGGGGCATCGACATCAGATAAATTACAAGTGCCTAAAACACCTTCAATGCCTGCACCAGCATCTGAACTTACCCCTGTTGAGCCTGCACTATTAAGCTCAGCGGTAATAAGTTCCATAGCTAAACTAAGATTTTGACGTAACTCGCTACGTGCAAGATTTAACTCATTTAAATGGAGTGAGGAGGTTAAAAAAGCACTAATTATAGCTAATATAGAACCTAAAATAGCAGCAGAGACTATAAGTTCAACTAATGTAGAACCTGCTTGGATATTTGTCTTGCTAGAATTTCTAATTGCTTTGTTCATGGTGCTACAGGGTCCCTTGGTGTAGGACAAATGGTGTTTAAATCATCTCTAACTACATAAGTACAGCTTAGGTAATTTGCCAAACTAAAAGAATGCTGCTGATTATTTTCTTCCCAATAAACTCTTAACTCTAAAAGAACTGTTCCTTCTAAGCCTATAGGAACAACTGAATCTTTCCCACTTTCTAAACGCCAAGCTACCTTATAATTATCGTATTTATCAACACCGTAGCAACCATAAGTAGTATCATTACTTGTGACATCAGAAAGGGCTTTACCTTTGCAGTTATCAACATAGCTATTGAATTTAGCTTCAGGGTCTGTATCCTCCAGAATCTTATAGATAAGCTCACGATATTTATCTTCTAAAATTCTAGTAGCAAAGGTTTTTGCGTCCTTAAGTTCTAAAGACTTGTCCAAACTAGTAAAACTAGACATCTGCGCTGCAAACATAGTTAAGAAGCTCACTGAAATAATAGCGAGAGTTACAACTAGTTCAACTAATGACAAACCTTTTTGGCCACAAAGACCTGTCTCAACTTGATAAAAGTTTAGAGTTATTGACTTTCTTTTCATAATGGTACCTTCTCCTACAACTTCTAAAAATTTAAAGTGAAATCTTAAGGTTTAAAGTTTAGTTAACTTTTGTCTCTCCTTGTGAACCTATGTCAACATTTACAGTAGAGCTACTTCTAAAACTACTAAACTTTATTGTTTGAGCAATTCCTACCCTAGCAAAGCCTCTTGGATTAAAGATTATTTTGTTGCTACTACTCTTTGTTATTGATACACTAGGATAATCTATTGCAAAATTGATTAGAGAAACAATCGTGTCAGTTGCTGAGTCATAGTTAGTATTGCTATTTTCATCAACAAAAATACTAAAACTATTGTTTGTAGGAACAATAATCCCTACAAATTTATTCTTTCGTATAGCCTCACTTCGAGCTTTTTGCACACTAATGGCAAAACTTCTTGCTGCTTGCTTTAGCTCAATATCACCACGCGGAAAACTAGAGGCAGCAATTCCTACTAAAATACCTACAATGGCTAAAACTACTATTAGTTGAATAATGCTAAAACCTTGACTCTTATCCATAATTAAGTTTTTAAGAATCCTTTCTAAAGCAATTAAACACAAAGGACTTTTGAATTAGGAATATTATATTTTTCAGAAGATTGAAGATTATATTTTTCAGAAGATTGAAGATTATATTTTTCAGAAGATTCTTGTATAACCTTAAGTAATTTCAAGGCATTAAAAGGCTTTTGTAAAAATATACACAAATCTTCTTGAAATAATCGTTTTGCCTCTGAAACATCCCCACTAGAGACAAGTAAGATAAAAGGAATATTATATTTTTTGTGAAAGTACTTTAATTGTAACTTCTGTAAAGCATTAATTGAGGTAAAATCACTTATTGCTATTTGGATTGAAGTAGGTTCATATGCTAATTGTCTCTCTATTGCTAATGCATTTTGAAACTTAATTACTTTAAAATAGTAAGGCAAAACCCCGTGCAGTAAGTGACTCATGTAAGGATTTGGAATTGCAAGTAAAGCTTTTACATTTGACCCATTGAGCCTAAGATTTTTATTAGTTGCAGAAATTTGTTTTATAGTAAAGCAATCAGCATCCTGCTCTGAAGTTAAAAGTTTGTTAACTAAGAATAAAAAACCCTTTTCTCTAAAGGGTTTCATTAGCACTTCAGCATTGTAATACAAAGCATCGTTTTCCAACCTTTCACTCACTCTTTCACTTAATACAACAGCAGGAACCTTTTTAAGTCTTTTAACATGACGAATTTTGTCAAGAACATTACCCACTCCTAAAGGAGGTAATTTTTCATCAAGTATAATCAAATTAGGGGTTATATCTTTTAAAAAAGAAAAAACTCCATCTTGATCTTGTGCTAAAGACACAAGGTAATTCTTACTTAGTAGGTAGATTTCCATACTATTTAGATCAATTACTTGGTTACTACCAACAAGCACTAGAGGGGGATTTTCCATAAAAATATGTCCTTAAAAGAAATTATAGTGGTTGGCCAAAAAAGAGTTTAAGTCCTAATAAATATACTCAAGTTCTTTGCTTTGGTTTTGTAAAGCCAGCTTTCCTCAATTTGAATAGATTAGAGTTGTTCCTTATTTAAGTAGATTGATGTGCTAAATTTCGCCAAGTTAATAGAAAGATTACAATGAAAACACATAATTTAGGATCTTTGGATTACCTCTACCCTACTCAAATCCTTATTTAGAGCAGATAGATCGATTAAATAAAAACCTCAATAGTCCAACATTTGAAATAATGAAGTTTAGACTTAAATACCTACAAACCAACTTTTACTTAAAATGTATAATAACTCACTCTATATGAAATTTACAACTCACCTTAAATTAATAAACTTAATAGATTAAAAACTTAACCACCTATTAACTGCAAAATAAAGCAAAGTTATTTAGCCTGTCAAGACGCAATCTTGCCCTATTAATAATTTTCTAATATTTAAAACCCTTCTAAAAAAGGTAATCAGCACTAGCTTGAAACTCTTTAGAAACTTGTTCATTAAAAATGTATAGTTGGGACAGGTAGCTAAAACGTTTCACTCAATACATTTACTGTTAGAAAGTTCTAATTTATGCCTCAGGTGCTAAATTTTTAAATAAGAAGAAAGTTTATTCTTTACTCTTAATTGCCCTTGAACTGTAGAAAATGTTTTTTGTAGGACAGCACTTGCCTTTTGAAATACTCTACTGTAAAATAGCGTCGCACTTACCATCTGTGATGGTAATCTTTAATTATAGGTATTAATTAGGGCGCAACCAAAAATGCTCAAGGCTATTAAGCAAAAGACGTCTGACACACCATTATGCCAAAAAGTAAGGACTTAGAGCATCAGTCTAACAGAGTAATGGAGTTAATTATCATAAGGCTATAGCCTTGTAGATTCTCAGTGGGAATTAATGATTTTTATTTACAGGAGTAATGTCAAACTCAATAAATACCCTACTGATTTTATATGTTAACTTGTGAAAATATAAACCTTGGAGGATAAATCCTTGAACTACGGTTACTTTGATGATGATAAAAAGGAATATATAACTACCACCCCTTTCACGCCAATTAAGTGGTGTAACTATGTAGGAACTTTAAATTTTGGTGGTTTAGTAGACAGTACAGGGGGCGTATTAATTTGTAAGGGCGACCCTGCTCTAAACCGCATTACTAAGTACATAGCTCAGATGCCTAGCTCTGACTTCAAAGGCGCAACAGTTTACATTAAAGTTACAAATGAAGCAGGTGCAAAAAAAATATTTTCACCCTTCTATACTCCAACACTTAAAAAGCTTGATAAATTTGAGAGTCATGTGGGTCTATCTTATAGTACCTTCATTGCCGAGGCACATGGCATTCGCTCAGAAATCACTTACTTCGTACCTGCTGAAGAAGAAACTCTACTACAAGACATCAAAATAACTAATATTTCAAGCCAGAAATTAAAAGTTGATGTAATACCTGTATATGAGTTCACTCATTTCGATGCCCTCAAACAATTAGTCAATGCTGATTGGGTTCCCCAAACAATGACTTTAAAAGCACACAAAGATCCTGCCGGGCATGTAATTTTAGAGCAATATGCTTTTATGAAGAAAAAGTACTCTGTTAACTTGGTAACCTGTGACCGAGTAGTTTCTTCTTTTGATGGTGACCGCCGCAAATTTTTAGGTAACAATGAGTATGGTTCATGGGCTCATCCTTTAGCTCTAGAAAATGAAGAACTAAGCAATTCTGAAGCAATTCGTGGTGATAATATTGCTGCTTTGATGATTCATCTTGGTGAGCTGTCACCGAACACAATGGAGCGAACTATAACACAGCTAACTCAGCAGGAGAACATCGAAAAAGCTTTTGATTCCATTGAGAAATACCGCAATCATACCAATGTTGATGCAGCTTTTGATAACTTGGCTAAGTTTTGGAGTGGTTACCTAAGTACTATAGTAGTAAATACCCCTGATGCTGCTATGAATTCTATGCTTAATATCCATAATCCTAGACAGTGCCATACCACTAAAAATTGGTCTCGTTATCTCTCACTATATCAATTAGGCTATGGGGCTAGGGGTATTGGCTTCCGTGACTCTTCACAAGATTTACTAGGAGTAATGGCACATATGCCTGAAGAGTCTAGGGAACTAGCTGAATGCTTGCTTTCAGTGCAAAAACCTGATGGCTCCGCCATGCATCAGTTTTACCCTGCTACTATGGAAGCTAATGAGGGTGATTCTCGAGAAGAACCAGACCGCCCTAACTACTATGGTGATGACCACTTGTGGATAATACAAACAGTTTCCCAATACCTAAAAGAAACTGGTAATTTTGACTTCCTCAACAAAGAAATAACCTTTTACCAAAAAGAAGAAGGTATTCCTAAAGAAACAGGTACTGTTTGGGAGCATTTAGTGCGTGCCATTGAATTTACCCGTAATAATCTTGGGGCACATAATCTACCTTTATTAGGATTTGCTGATTGGAATGACACAGTGAATCTGCCTACCGGGGCAGAGTCACTAATGGTAGCTAATCTTTATGGCAAGGCTCTAATAGAAATGATTGCTATATGTAAGGCTATAGAAAATACTGACTATCAGGCTACACTAGAAAATTACTACTCTGAAATGCAAAAAACTGTTAATCAGCATGGCTGGGATGGTAACTGGTACTTACGCTACTTTGATGAAAATGGTGAACCTATTGGCTCAAAACAAAACGAGGCGGGGCAAATTTATACTAATGGCCAATCTTGGCCAGTAATCTCAGGATTTGCTACTGAGGAACGCGCCCAACAAGCATTAGAGGCCGTTTATGAAAAGCTGAATACAAGAAAAGGCATTAAACTATCTTACCCAGGTTATGATGGATTTGAGCCTCGCCTAGGTGGTGTTTCCACTTATCCTCCCGGTGCTAAGGAAAATGGAGGAATTTTTTTACACGCCAATCCTTGGGTAATGATTGCTGAGACTATAGTAGACAATGGTGACCGTGCTTTTGAGTACTATAATCAAATTAACCCTGCTTCTAAAAATGACAAGTTAGACATTTTTGAGTCTGAACCCTACTGTTATCCACAAAATATCCTTGGCGATGAGCACCCACAGTTTGGATTAGCTCGTAATGCTTGGCTATCTGGAACAGCTTCTTGGACCTATATTGCAGGTACTCAGTGGATTTTAGGTATTAGGCCTGCTATGGATGGCTTAATTATAGATCCCTGTATTCCTAAAAGCTGGGATGGTTTTACCGCTAGACGTAAGTTCCGTGGAGCATTATATGAAATAGAAGTAAAAAACCCCCAACATGTTTCCAAAGGGGTAGTTTTATTTAAGGTTGATGGCAAAGAAATAAAAGGCAACAAAACTCCACTCTTTACAAAAGGAGTGCGCAAAGTTGAAGTGGTTTTGGGACAAGGAAAGCCCTCAAGTAAAATGAAAGGAAGGAATACATAAGCACTACCCCTTTTACACCAATTAAGTGGTGTAACTATGTAGGAACTTTAAGTTTTGGTGCTTTGGTAAACAGTACTGGGGGCATACTAATTTGTAAGGATTCCAACAAGTTTGTGATTGCTAAGGCAAATTTAATTCTCATAGAAAGTTTCAAAGATTTTATGTTTAGATTTGTGGCAAAGCTTTTAGCTTCTCACTTTAATAAATAGTAAACTTCTAATAGGCTTTTATAGAGAATAAACTCACTATATAGAAGCTTAATCCTTACCTAGAAGCTAAGAGGAAGGACTTTTTGATATGAGAAATTCTTATAAGCACTCAATCCTGATTATATTTTTATTTTTAGCTTCATGTACTACTAGTAATAGTAATAACAACAATGGTAACAACGGTAACAATAATCAAACAGGACTTAGTCAAGCCCAAGCAGAAAAACTAGCACCCACACTGCTCGAGAATATAACTTTCCTTACAAAGAGTTTTGGTGACCCTAATGGTTTCCTTGATGTGTTTTCAGGTTTGAACTTACTTGATTTACAGCAAAATGATAAGTGCATAACTTTATCTAAAATAAGCACCATTACCACTCTTGCTTTTAACTGTAGTATTAGCATTGGGAAATTAGAGTTGAGCTTACTAGGAATTGTAGTCCTTCAGGAACTTAGTAATGGCCTACGCACATTTACTCAGCCTACGCTTAATTGGATTTTTTCAAATGGTAATAAAGAAGTTAATCTAACTTTTGACTTTGATATAGCAGCTACTAAATCAGGGAACACCTATACAGTTGATTTAGATTACAAGCTTACATCAACAGGTAGTAAGGCTTTTACAGCCAATTACCTTTTAAGAAAGGCTACTTTTGTTTCAAATGGAGGGAAAGACCCTTTCAGTAGTGGTACGCTAACTTTTGATGGCCAAGTATCTTATAGTGACAACAATGATAACTTCATCTTGGGTGTAAAAACTGATCCCAATTTAGTTATTAGTAGTAGTTGTAATGAAACACCTATTGCTGGGGCAGTACTTTATACTCTAAACAATGATCGCTTGCAAATTAGTTTTAACGGTTGTGACAGCTACAGTGCTAGTCTAAATGGTAAAGCCATTGTTATAGCATCACAGACAACGGCACAAGTAGGGGCAAACCTAAAACCTTCTCCTAAAGAAGTTGTTCCACATAGATGCAAATCTAATGGGCATCTAGAAGCTCATATTTTCTTTTGCATAGGTGCTTAGTGATAAACAAATGGTGCATTTCAAAGTGCACTTTAAATTTAAAGGAATTGTAGGCAAATTTATTTGCGTGCTGCGAAGGCTATTTGGCAAAAGCAATAAAAAATTACACTATTAAATAATTTATAGGTTACACTGTATAATTGATGACAACTCAAGAATATCCTAGTTTAGTTTGGCACTTGAAGAATACACAACTCTTTGAGGACCTTTCCGAGGAAGAGCTCGAGCAACTTTCACGAATAACCCCCTACAAACGCTTTAAGTCAGGGGACATCATTTATTATATGGAAGATCCTGCTGATGCTCTTTATTTTATTCGCGATGGAATGGTAAAAATCTCTATGTACTTTCCCAATGGGAAGGAGATGATATTAGCACTTTTGGGTCAGTACGATGTGTTTGGAGAACTTTTATTATTACCTAGTGAGCGTCGTCCTAATCAAGCAGAGGCAGTTATGGATACTACTCTTATAGTATTACCTGAACATGACTTCCAAAGACTTCTGTCGCAACATACTAGTATAGCTATGAAATTTATCCAAGTTATGTCAACAAAGTTGTGGCAATCACAAGCTTGGTTTGCTGAGCTTGGTGCCTTTGATGCACCCGGACGTTTAGCCAACCTCTTGCTTAGATTAGCTAATGAATTTGGTGTTGAGGGAGATAAGGGTACAATCATTGATCTCAATTTAACTCAACAGGATCTAGCTAAAATGATCGGAGCCACTAGAGAAACTGTGAGCCATTGCCTTGCAAGGCTTCTAGAGTTTGGGGCCGTCCGCCGCCGCCGAGCCCCTATTGCTGTTGATTTAGAAAGGTTAAAGGAGTTTTTAGACGAAGTTAACGAGTAGTCTTACTTTATTTTACGAGTAGTCCTATTTTAAAACCCTAATGTTAGCCTTCTATCAGTGTAGGCACAATGACAGGATTTTGCCCTGTGGCTTTGCGTACGTATCTACGCACAGGGTAAAATATATCATCACGAATGTCACTCAAGCGGCGTTTTTCTTTGACTCCTCGATTTAAATTTTCTAAGGCAATGCGTTCTATTTCTTTGTGAACTTGTTTGGAATTTTTGGTAACACCACGACTAATCACTTCAACTACTGGTTGACGACTAACAATTACCATAATTACCACTACTCCCTCATTAGATAGAGCTTGCCTATCACGAATCATAGGTTCGCTTACTTCTGTAACATTATCCAAGTAGATAACGCCCACATCTATATTTCCTGACCTTTCAAAAGTGTCTCGAGTAACGCTCAAGACATCACCATTTTCAACAACTATGCTTTTTTCAGGTGGGTGTGACATAGTTTGAGCAAGCTTAGCATGATTAACTTGATGTCTAACTTCACCATGCCAAGGCAAGAAGTATTTAGGACGAGTTAGGTCTAGCATTAGCTTAAGTTCTTCCTGGCTAGCATGACCCGAAGCGTGCACACGATAATTAGGAGGATAGAAAACATTAACGCCTTTAGCGTATAGCTGATTAATTACCCTGCCAACAGCCTCTTCATTACCAGGAATTGGGTTAGAGGAAATAATAATGGTATCACCAGATTTTAAAGTGATTTTATTGTGTGATCCAGAAGCTAGACGAGACATCACTGCCATAGGTTGACCTTGTGATCCTGTACATAGAAAAAGTACTTTATCATCAGCCAAATTTCCCATATTATCAATGTCATCAAGTGACCTATTGATTTCTAGGTAACCTAGCTCACTAGCAATGCCAATCGTTTTAATCATAGAACGTCCCTCAACTACTATACGCCTATTGTATTTCTCAGCTATGCGAATAACATTTTGGACACGGTGTATATGCGAACTAAAAGTAGTTACTATTACGCGGCCCTTAGCATTGGCAACAAGCTCATCAATAGCCTCTTTTACATCACGTTCACTAATAGTGTAGCCAGTGCGCTCAGCATTTGTTGAATCAGAGATCAGCAACAAAACTCCTTCTTCACCGGCTTGAGCAAGTTTATGTAAATGGCTAGTCTTGCCATCAGCAGGGTTGTGGTCAAGTTTAAAGTCGCCACTGTGAACCACTCGACCTATAGGTGTATGAATAATTAACCCAGAGTTATCAGGTATGGAGTGGGTCATACGGAAAAAATCTACTGTAAAGTATTTACTTACCTTTATGCGATCATCAGGGGAAACTTCTCGTAAATCTACATCACTTTCAGTCAATTTAAATTCATCGAACTTACCTCTAAGTAAACCTAAAGTTAGTTTTGCACCATACATAGGAATTCTAGGTAAGAGCTTAAGCATATAAGGAAGGCCACCTATGTGATCTTCATGACCATGAGTTAAAATCCAACCTACTATACGATTAGCGTTTTCCACCACCCAATCAATTTTGGGGACCAAAATATCCACACCAAGCATATCTGCATTAGGAAAAGCAAGTCCCCCATCAATAAGCAATAACTCTTGATTGTATTCAAAGACAAACATATTTTTGCCAATTTCTCCCATGCCACCAATGGGAATAACATTTAGTTGTTTGCCTTTGTTATTAGAGCTAGCATTAGTATTATCTTGCTTCTTATTTCGTGCCATGAAACTCCTTTGGTACTACTGATGTTTAACAACTATCAAAAGTAGCCTTCCTTTGATATAACCGCTAGGAAGGAAAACGGTTAGCGTCTGCCGCCTTTATATTTACTAGGTCTACTAGAACTAGAACTTTGACGTGAAGGGCGAGGGGCAATTAACCCCTCTAGCTCGGGTCGTAACAAGTCAATTTTACTAGTACGCTCATCAATAGATTTAACTTTAACTTTTAATTTATCTCCTAATTGTAAATAGTCCTGCACACGATTAACTCGCTCAGGTGCTATTTGTGAAATGTGTAGGAGGCCATCGGTATTAGGCAATATATTAATAAAAGCACCAAAGTCAGTAATTTTAACAACTGTACCTTCATAAATTACCCCAATTTGTACTGAGGCAGTAAGCATCTCTATTTGATGTTTTATATCTTCTGCTACTTTAGCATCCTCGCTATAAATTCTAATTAAGCCATTATCTTCAATATCAACCCGTGCTCCTAAAGCTTCAAATTCACGGACTTGTTTACCTCCCGGCCCAATTACTGCCCCAATCTTATCGTTAGGTATTTGTAATTGTAAAATTCTAGGTGCATAAGGCGAAATATTAGGGTGTGGTTTATCAAGTACTTGATTCATTAATGCTAAAATATGCAGTCTACCTTCACGAGCTTGGGCTAGTGCCTCGAGCATAATCTCTGAAGTTATCCCTTTAATCTTAATGTCCATCTGTAAGGCAGTTATACCCTTTGTAGTACCTGTAACCTTAAAGTCCATGTCACCTAAAGCATCTTCAGTGCCCAAAATATCACTTAGGACTTTATAATTTTCTTCCTCTTTAACTAAGCCCATAGCAATACCTGCTACAGCTTTGCGCATAGGTACACCTGCATCCATTAAACTCAAACTACTACTACATACTGTGGCCATAGAACTCGAGCCATTTGATTCCAAGGTTTCGGCTACCACTCGAACAACATAAGGAAACTCTTCTTGGGTAGGTATCATTCTTTCTAAAGCTCTTCTAGCTAAGTTACCATGACCAAGCTCACGGCGAGATACTCCACGCAAACGCTTAGCTTCTCCTGTTGAGAAAGGGGGGAAGTTATAGTGCAACATGAACTCTTCTGTTATATCAATTCCCAGATCATCAATTAGCATGTTGTCCCGGCCTGTTCCTAAAGTTGTTACACTCAAAACTTGAGTCTCACCACGGGTAAACACTGCCGAGCCATGTGCCTTAGGTATTACGCCTGTTTCAATCCATATAGGACGGATATCGCTAGGCTTACGTTTATCACAACGCAAATCCTCTTCTAGAATCATCCGTCTAAGCTCGCTTTGTTCAGCTTTTTTAAAGGCCTCTTTTAGTTTGGTGATCTGCTCAAGTGCCCCCTCAATTTCAGTATCTGGGACATGCTTCTCTACAAGGGAGTTGTATAGATCATCACTGGCCTGTTTTTGCTCGTGTTTACCTTGCACTAAAAGCGCTTCACGTAAGCCTGCTGCCAAGAGTTCTTTGTATACTTCATCAGTACTTTCAAAACTAGATTCTGTTGGAAGCTCTAAGATTACTTTTTCTGTGCCAACCTCTACCTTCATTTGCTCAATTAGCTTAATAACACTTTGCATTTCTCTGCGAGCAAACTCAATGGCCCCAATTACAATGTTTTCCTCTAATTCATCTGCACCTGCTTCAACCATAAGTACAGCATCTTCTAAAACAGCTATAGTGAGCTCTAAACGTGTTTTTTCTAAAGCTTCATAACTAGGATTAATAACATATTTATCGTCAATATAACCAACATTAACACAAGCTGTAGGCCCTTCCCAAGGGATATTGCTAATAGTCAAAGCAGCCGAAACACCAATAGCTGCTATAGGAGCAGGATCACTTACTTTATCTACACTTAAAACAGTAACTATAACTTGTATCTCATGTCGCAAACCTTTAGGAAAAAGTGGTCTGATTTGTCTATCTATTATACGAGCATTTAAAATAGCTTGTGTACCCGGCCTGCTCTCACGGCGCATAAAACTACCGGGGATTTTACCTATGGCATAGTGCCTCTCTTCATAATCTACGGAAAGTGGTAAGAAGTCGTTAGAGATAGCATTCTCACTCATTTGTACTGTGACAAGCAAAAGATTATCACCGTATCTTACAGTAACACTACCTGAGGCTTGTTTAGCATACTTACCTGTCTCTATTATAAGCTCTTGCCCGCCTAATAGGGTGCTGTAGCGCTTAGCTTCTGGTATCATTGAACATTCTCCAATTTGTATAGAAATTTATGGCTATAGTTCTCCAGAAAAGTTTTTTCCCTAAAATAAACCCCTTTTGTTCGCATGTCATTTTGAGGAACTATAGTGACGAAGAATCTCAAACAGCATAACTTTAGATCCTTAGCTACACTCAGGATGACATTCCTCCCGTTGATAAGGCACGGATTTATCTGGATATCTATATACATGTAAAGTTATCTCAATACTATAAACAATGAATAAATTTTAACAATTAGGATAAAGATTGTACCAACAAAATAATTACTAGCAAATTCACTACAAAATTCTTGATGGGTAGATTTCAAGTTTTTGTGGCAAAAATGCATTGTCAGCCCTATGGCATAGCGAAGGGAGTGGAGCAAAGGGAATATAATTCAATGAAGAGTTCTTCAAGCTACTAAGTAAAATGTTCAAAATCAAATCGTGGGTTGTAAATACAAAAAAGGAAGTGAAGCCATGCAGACCTCACTTCCTTAATAATCAAGTCTCTTTTTTGTATTTAAGCAAACGCCTCACAAACTTGTAGTCAGTTTAACGACGTAAGCCTAGTTGACCAATAAGAGTTTTATAACCCTCATAATTATTGTTCTCTAGATATTTTAAAAGACGTTTACGACGTCCAACCATTTTCAGCAAACCTCGTAAACTATGAAAGTCTTTCTTATTTTTTTGTAGATGCTGGCTCAAATTACTAATTCTTTCAGTAAGTAAAGCCACTTGAACTTCAGTTGACCCTGTGTCACCTTCCTTGTTACCATATTCAGCCATAATTTCTACTTTTTTCTCTTTAGTTATAGACATAACTTTTTTCCTTAGTTATTTCAAATTAATCAGAATGAGCTTAAATAAAGCACAAATCCTAATCTGAAATTTTAACATATTTTATGATATTTAGATAAACCATTGCTCATTACATTTCTGACATACTCCCACGCATAAATGGTGAGGGGTTCTAGGATTATCCTAGCTTTGAGGACAGGACCAGTGTTCCCTTTGCAAGCATCCTGTTCTGCATGCAATCGAACTATGTTAAACGATATTAAAGTTATGTTAAAAGTTGCATTAACATCAACACGTTCAACGTACCTAGTAGGCACTTATCAATCAAATCTATCAAAAAGTCCAGTAGATAAAGTTCAACAGCAGTATCAGGCAACCTAGTTTAACTAGTTGTACAAGATACCTTGTTTCCAACTATAACACTTTAGGAGGTGTTATTCACTGATAAAAATCTTTATAGTATCAATTTATAATTAAATCTTTGCTTCCTTAAAGATAACATGTTTACGAGCAACAGGGTCATATTTTTTTAGTTCCAATTTTCCAGTAGAATTGCGACGATTTTTAGTTGTGGTGTAAAAGTAACCTGTGCCTTCAATGCTCTCGAGCTTAATTTTTATGCGAGGGCCATCTTTTGCCATAAAGTTTCTCCTTAAAAATTTCCAATGTCATGTACTGTTGCATAAAAATGAAAATAAGGTAATATTGATCTAATGATCTAAGGTACATTGTACCAATAAACTTAGTTAATCATAAGCTTGTTCTTATGACAAGTAAAGCCTTAAGAGTGTTGATTTTTAGATATTATGTATGACCCAATGTTAGGGCAAACCATCGAAGGATTTAAAATCCTTGAACAGCTTGAGATGGGCAGTGTAGGAACAGTATATGTGGGGCTAGATATTGAATTAAATACTAAAGTAGCAATTAAGGTTCTAAATGAAGGTGCTGCTAGTAATAGCTATCTAAGGCAACGCTTTTTACATGAAATTAAGGCAGAAGCTTCTTTGGAGCATCCCAATATTGCCACATTACTTAAAGCAGGAGGAACGGAATTAGGGCAAATGTACATGGTTATGCCGCTTTATAAAGGGCAAACCCTAGAAAAGAGAATAAAAGAAAAAGCTCTTTCCTTTCATGAATCACTTAACTACGCTATACAAATTGCCCAAGGTTTACACTGTGCTCATGAGCAGGGAATAATACACCGTGATGTTAAACCTGCTAATATTTTTATAACTAATGAAGGTGTAGTAAAAATTCTTGATTTTGGAGTAGCTAAACTAGGCAGCGATGTACTTACTAAAACAGGTATGATTGTAGGGACTATGCGATTTATGGCTCCTGAACAGATTGAGGGAAAGCCAGCTCATTTTAAGGTAGATATTTGGGCATGGGGATTGACTCTTTTTGAAATGCTCACTGGGCAACCTGCTTTTAATACTAAGGGCATAAAGGTAATGTTTGACATTATGAATAAGGAGCCTCAAAGGTTAGCTCTACATTTACCTAAAAGTCCCCTTCGTGATGAGTTGCAAAGTATTTTAGATAAAGCTTTAGCAAAAAACCCTCAAGAGCGTTACGACAACTTCCTACAAGCTTTAAATGATCTAAATTCTACATTTAATTCAATGCTTGAACCTACCAATAGCTTCGCTGGACAAACCTAATGCTTTGAAATTGTATAACTCCGTATCCATAAGATGTGAGGGGGTTATGTACCCTAAGGAACGAAAAATGTTGTCAACTCGTTTTGAGTCTTCATGTTCCCATGCTTTGAGCATGATTTTAATTTTTTTACGCTGCAAATTTTCTTGAGAACCACATAAATTACAAGGAATTATAGGGAATCCTTTAGCTCGAGCATACCGAGCAATATCTTTTTCTTTACAGTAAGCCAGTGGGCGAATAACAATATGAGACCCTTCATCAGTAATAAGTTTTGGAGGCATAGCCTTTAAACGCCCGCCAAAAAACATGTTTAAGAAAAAGGTTTCAACAATATCATCACGATGATGCCCTAAGGCAATTTTATTAGCCTTTAATTCTTTAGCAGTGGTGTAAATAGCGCCTCGGCGCAAACGCGAGCAAAGTGAACACATAGTTTTATTCTCGGGGATTTTAGCCTCTACCACACTGTAAGTATCTTGTTCAACAATTTTGAAAGCTACCCCTAATGATTTTAGGTAATTAGGCAAGATCTCTTTGGGGAAATTTGGCTGCTTTTGATCTAAGTTCATAGCAATAAGTTCAAAATCAATGGGTGCCCTCTTATGTAAATTTAAGAGTACATCAAGCATAGTGTAAGAATCTTTTCCCCCTGAGACGCAAATCATTACTCTGTCACCATGCTCAATCATACCGTAACTAGTTATGGCTTGAGCTGTTTGGCGCTCGAGCTTTTTCCTAAGCTTATTAAAAGTTTTTGAGGTTTTTTTCTTTTTATTTTCTATAGCTTTAAAACCTGCTATCATATTTGTTTACAAATGTGTATGCAAGTAATTTGCTTTCTGCTCTACACTACTGTATTAATGAGTGGAACTTATATTTCATGGCTAAAACTATAAAGAAAAAAGCCCACTTGAAGTGGGCTTCTTAAGGTATAAGAATCTAAGGAATTTAAAGGCCAGAAGAAGGGACACAAGCTAGACCTTCGGTCTTTATGTCTCCTAATTCATTAACATTTATGCCAGAAATATAGGTGAGATCTTCAATGAAGCGAAAATTTACTGCCCGCCTGAATCTTAAAATGTTAATAGCTTCATCGATACCTATGTGAGCTATATCTTGAAGCTCATCGAAAGTAGCAGTATTAATATCTATACATGTTTCTGGGCCTTCAGATAGTACGCCTTCATCAGATGAAGATGCTGCATAGACAAAACCTATGCCTAGAAGTAAAAATATTAGGACTAGGAATTTCTTCATAATTTTAGTTCCTTTCTATAGAACTACAAATAATAACTACTTCACTTAGAAAATTCACAGATGCTGTAGAAATCTTCTATAACCTGTGTGGACATTTTAACTCAAATACGTGACAGAATTGTCACAGGCCAGCAACAACCGTCATATACACATGCTACTACAATACCTCAGAATATGCAAGAGCTTACTTCCTTAATTTTTTTCTTAATAAGTAAATTCTGAAATACATTAACTACTACAGTAATTTTAATGAGGAATTTTACCTTTAGCATCATATAAAGTTTACGATAGTTACTAAACACCTTGGTGAAATGTTATTAAATATAGTCTTCATTGAATACTTCTCCATAATATGAAATATGAAAACAGCTAAGCCTCCTAATGTTAACTTTGGGAAAATCTATTGACAATATGTTAAACTGTTTCATAATAAACGCTTTGGCGTTTTTAGCAATTGGTGGAATGTTTCTACCAAAAGTAGGTTTCATGACAAGTAATTTGCTAAACGTGTTCAAGAGCAATAACATCAGTGAGCGAAATAATCTTTACAATTCTATTTGCAAGGAAAAGCATTTTTATGAGGTGAAGTCTTATAAATACACTTGACTACCTTTCAGTCAATAATAATATCCCACTAGCTGTTATTGGTGCAGGGGCTTGGGGAACTATGCTTGCTGTTTTGCTTACTCGTAATGGTAATCAAGTTGGGTTGTGGGCAAGACGTGAGGATTCTGCCAAGAATCTTTTAAACGATAGAGAAAACAAACAATATCTTGCTGGAGTACCCTTACCTAAAAATTTGCAAATAAGCAGTAACTTAAATGAAATAATGCAAGATCGTATAGCTGCTTTTATTGCTGTGCCCGGTAAAGGTTTACGTAGTGTAATGTCCTATCTTCCTAAAGTTCCAGCACTTATTTGTGCCAGCAAAGGTTTAGAAATAGGTACCCTAAAACGCTTTTCTGAAATTTTAGCTGAATATCAACCGCAGGCAAACCTAGCTGCCCTCTCAGGCCCTAATTTGGTCTCTGAAATTGCTCAAGACTTACCCGCAGCTGCTACAGTAGCTTCGGAAAATGAAGGTCTTGCCAAGGCAGTACAACGTTGGCTTCACCAAGCAAAATTTCGTGTTTATAGTAGTAATGATCTAATAGGAGTCGAGCTTGGTGGAGCTATAAAGAACATTATAGCTTTAGCAGCTGGTATGTGTGATGGTCTTAGAATAGGCGATAACGCCAAAGCTGCGATTATTACCAGAGGCCTAGCAGAAATGATTAAATTTGCTAAGCACATGGGGGCAAGAAGTGAAACACTCTTTGGCCTATCAGGCTTAGGTGACATGATTGCCACTTGTAATAGTCCAAGCTCACGTAACCATCAAGCAGGAGAAATGTTTGCTAAAGGTACGAGTCTAGCTGAGATAGAAGCTAGTAATATGACTACTGAAGGTTTACCAACAACTAAAGCAGTTGTTACTTATGCTCGAGCTAAAGGAATAGAGCTTCCTATAGCCAGTGAGGTTTATAAAGTAATCTTTAAAAATAAGTCCCCCCAACAGGCTATTGATAATTTAATGCAACGTGAATTAAAGGATGAATGGGCCTGATAAGAGCTTAAATGTGAGTTGTACAGCATGGTCTTCAACTTTTAATTGCTATGCTACAGTTTATGATTCACACAGCTATATTAGTAGTTAATGATAAAGCTAAAAATGGCACCTTTGCTGAAGTTAACGATGTTCTTAGCACTATTCGCCAACTTTTACGTGAAGGCCCATACACAGAAGTAGACTATCAGCTTTTACCGCGTGAGTCAGCTCAGATACGTTCAAAGTTACGCATGTGGGCCGATGTAAATCCTGTAGATTTAGTACTTACTACTGGTGGTACAGGCCTAGAACCACGAGATCGTGTTTTAGAGGCTACCCAAGAAGTGATTGAGCGTCAAGTAAAAGGTTTGGTACAGCTGATGCGCTCTGCAACTATAGCTAAAGATAGCAAAGCTGCATTAATGCGCATAACTTGTGGCATGCGCCGGAAGACTTTAATCATTAATTTGCCTGACAAAAAAGAACATGTTGAGATTGCTTTAGGAGTAATTGTAGAAATTTTGCCAGAAGCAATAGGTAGCATGAAAAAATTAGGCTAAAACTTTTACCCTGCTTAATATTTAAAATCAATTTTGAGCAATTGGCAAAGCTTGTGTAAAATAGATATGTGGAACCTCCCAATTTGTTGATTGCCCTTTTAGGATTGGGTGCTCTTGCACTCAACGCCTTTTTTACCATGTGTGTTTCAGCTCTTTCCGCACTTCCTAAAGATGGGAATCCATCATCACAAATTTTATACCTAGCCAGTGCTCAACTAGGACAAAGTCTTAGCACCCTTAGTTTTGCTTTCCTCAGCATACCTACTTTAGAAAAAACTTTATTATTAATTGCGCCTTGGCCGCCTTCTATATTACTGAGGATTGTTAGCTTTGGTCTGAGCCTCTCATTGCTTACTCTTATTTATGCTGCCTTTCGCCAATCACTTAAAGCCTATGCAGAGAGTGCTGCTACTATAGTGCTATTTCGTCTTAATCCTATATTAAACACTTGGCATAAATTTGTTTATCCATTTACTAGGTTAACCGTACAGCTTTATAAGTTAGGCTTTAGAATCTTTGGTATTAAGGAAAAGGGCACAGTTTCTCAGTCTGAAAAATTACGTTATTTTTTTGAATCTAATAGTAACATTAACCAGCACGAACAAAAGCTTTTTCAAAATGTTATAGATTTTAGTGAAACATTGGCTAAAGAAATGATGGTGCCTAGGCCTGATGTGGTCTGGATTTCTAGTGAAGATAGCTTATTAGAAGCACTTCAGAAAATGAAAGAAAGTGGGCATACACGTTTCCCTTTATGTGAAGCCAATCCTGATAGTGTAATAGGTTACTTGCATGTGAAAGATTTAGTTTTTGCTGAAGATAATCTAAGTGACTTACACTCACTTAAGCGTGAGGTTACTTTTGTACCTGAAACAGCAGAGGCAAATACACTTCTACAAAAATTGCAAGGCGAGCAATCACACTTTGCTGTAGTAGTAGATGAATTTGGCGGTATGGCAGGCGTTTTAACTTTAGAAGATTTGCTCGAGGAACTAGTAGGAGAAATCCGGGATGAATTTGATGAAGATGAAACCCCAGAAATAACTGAGTTAGCTACAGGTGAATTAATAGTAAATGGAGGTACCCAGCTAGAGGACCTTGAAGAAATCTATAACTTTAACTTTGGTGAGGCTGAAGAGGATACCATTGGCGGCTATATTTTTGGACGCTTGATAAGAGCAGCTCAAGTAGGTGAAACTTTAGACATTGAAGGAGCTTGCCTAAGGGTTGAGGCAGTCAGTGGCTTACGCATTACTCAAGTAAGAATTATTCCAGAAATAGCAAAGCCAGATAAAACTACTACCTCTGCTACACCTATACCAACTGATCAAACAAGTGATTTCCAAACAGAAACTTTTTCCCCAAAATCATAGTTTAGTTTGGCGACTTACACGCAACCACCAAAACAATATTAAATTTAAGAGTAAAATGGCTGTGGAGATAAGTAAATAATCCTTACGGATAATAATCTCGCCAACAGCAAATTCACCCTCTATAGAAGCACCAGCGAAAATGGCTATTAGCATTCCCGGCGCACCCCCTATTAATGTACCTAGTAAAAAGCTCAAGTAGTTAATTTTTAGAAACCCCGCCCCATAATTAACTAGATCTCCCGGTAGAAAGATAAGACGGCTAAGCAGTATGCTTTCAAAGCTGTTCTTACGTACATTTTTTAAAAATTGGGAATACTTATCTTCATTGATCCCTTTACTAAAGTAACGGCCAATTATGTAGCCAAGACTGCTCGAGGCTGAAATAGCTATTTGCCCATAAACGCTGCCCCAAAACACACCATATAGAAACCCCATAGCAACAATTAATATAGTGGTTGGCAACAACAGTAAAGGACGAACCATAAAAATCAAAAACATAACAATGGGACTTAAAGGGTGCTTAGCTAAAAAATTAAGATAATTGTTAGCAAGTGTTGTTAGGCTTTGATCTGATGCTCGAGCATACCACCAAAATGCAACTATAATTGTTAACCAAAGCCCAATTACAAGGATTTTCTGTTTCGAAGTAAGCATGTGTTGAATAATAGTAAAACCTTTTGTTATCATAAGCCAATGCACATTAAGAGTTGCCCTTTCAGGAAGCAGAAAAACAAACCTCTGTGCAGAAATGTCTATGCAAACTCTTTAAGATAAGATACTACTATAGTAGCTTGTAACAAGCATAATTTAATGTTTGTTAGTTGAGAAAGGATTGGAATTAATAATGGCTTTTCCCTTACCAAACTTACCCTATGCACACAATGCTTTAGAACCACATATCGATGCTCGTACCATGGAAATTCATCATGGCAAACACCATGCAGCTTACGCTAGTAAACTAGAAGCTGCTGTAAAAGGCACCGATATGGAAAATATGAGTATCGAAGATATTCTTGCTAAGGGTGTAGATAACCTTTCAGCAGCAGTACGTAATAATGGTGGTGGCTATGCTAACCACAACCTTTTTTGGCAAGTTATGAGCCCAGATGGTGGTGGTGTGCCTAGTGGTGAACTTGCTGATGCTATTAACAACACTTTCAACAGCTTTGAAAAATTCAAAGAGGAATTTTCGAATGCTGGTGCTACACGTTTTGGTTCTGGCTGGGCATGGCTAGTAGTAAATAGTGGCAAACTTGAAGTAATGAGCAGTCCTAATCAAGACAGTCCTCTGATGGAAAGAAAAACACCTATTTTAGGTCTTGATGTTTGGGAACATGCATACTATCTCAATTATCAAAACCGCCGACCTGATTATATTGCTGCTTTTTGGAACATTGTTAATTGGCCTAAAGTAGCAGAGTTGTACGCTGCTGCCAAATAGCATTACAGTGTGAGGCCTTCACTAGATTTAGAAACAGTATAATGTCCATTACAGAGAAAGAGGGAAATACCTAATGAAGCGGATGTAGGGATACGCAGATTCGGTAAGACGCTGGAGGAAGCCTTCGAGCAAGCAGCCTACGCCATGATGATGGTTATGGTGGATGACCTAGCGATTATTCAGGATAAAGAAAAAATCACCATCAATTGTGATGCGCCTAGGCCAGATATGTTACTCGTGGACTGGCTTAATGCTCTCGTCTACGAAATAGGCGTGCATCATATGCTGTTTAGCCGTTTCGCGGTACATATCAACGGAGAGCATCTTGATGGCTAAGCTTGGGGAGAGCCGATTGAGGTAAGGCACCATCAACCAGCGACGGAAGTCAAAGGTGCGACCCGACCTATACTGCATTGAAGGTAAAACAGCAGGATTCCGGCCAGTGGTTAGCGCAGTGTATAGTAGATGTGTAAAGAAGTGTTATGGATACAGGACGATTCAAACAGATTTCTGATTACGAATGGCGAATAAAGCCTTTTGGCAAGATGCGCATGCCAGCAATTATTTACGCTGATGAAAAGCTCATCCGTGAGATGGATGACAAGGTCTATGAGCAGGTCACCAATGTAGCCACTCTGCTGGGCATCATCAATGCTTCCTACGCCATGCCAGACGCACATTGGGGATATGACTTTCCAATCGGCGGTGTGGCAGCGTTCGATCCTGATGCAGGTGGCGTGGTGTCGGCAGGCGGTATCGGGTTCGATATTTCCTGTGGTTTACGTGCTCTGCTGACTGGGTTGAAGAAAACGGAGATCGACAAGGTAAAGGAAAAACTGGCCGATGCGCTGTTTGCACATATTCCTGCTGGGCTTGGTAGTAAGGGGCAAATCAAGCTGAGACCGGCAGAAATGAATGCTATGTTAAGCGGCGGTGCGCACTGGGCAATTGACCAAGGCTATGGAAGAAAGGAAGGTCTGGAGCGAACCGAGGAACATGGACGCATGAAGGGTGCAAAACCAGACTGTGTATCGGACAAGGCTAAGCTGCGCCAGCATAAGGAAATGGGTACGCTCGACTCGGGCAACCATTATCTAGAAGTGCAAGAGATCGCTGAAATCTATCACCAAGAAACTGCAAAAGTATTCGGCTTAAAACAGGGCGAATTATGAACTCACAAAAGATTACGTTTGAAGATGCAATTTCAGGATTTCCCCAAACAATCCAAGCCAATCTACGAGATATCCTTTTAAAAGGAGGAGTTATTCCATCCGAGCTTGTATTAACATGGCTTGATACCTTAACTATTGAAATTGAACATCTCATGATCTTGCTCTTACCAGTAGCAGCAGCATACGCACGGGTCCCTATATCTGATTTCCAAGTTGGTGCTGTGGCACTTGGAAGGCCGCCAGTTTCTCCAACTATTGGTCTAGGTAATCTTTATCTTGGCTCAAATATGGATTTTTCAGGAGAATCGCTTAGTTCTTGCATTCATGGTGAACAGTCTGCTGTAAACAATGCTTGGCTTCATGGTGAAACTGGTTTACAAGCTCTCGCTATCAATGCATCGCCTTGTGGGCATTGTCGGCAATTTCTTTACGAACTAACAACAGAAATTAAAGGCCTTAACATCATTCTCAAAGCAAACAAGGGCTCAAATGATTACTCATATACTACAAATCCATTGACTTATTATTTGCCAGACGCTTTTAGTCCTGAAGACCTTGGTGTGAAAGGTAGTCTTATGAAACCAGAATTTCACAACTTGAAAATTTCTGGAGGAGGATTGATCGCTCAGGCAGCTCTGGATGCTGCAAACGCAAGTTATTCACCTTATACAAAGAATTATTCTGGTGTTGCCCTGTTAGGACCAAATTCTGTAACCTACACTGGTCGTTATGCCGAGAATGCTGCTTATAATCCTAGCATGTCTCCTATGGAATCAGCTCTAGCCTTTATGAATATGAATTTATTTCCCCAAACAGCTTTGGATATCAGCGAAGCTGTCCTTGTTGAGGCAAAAACGAATATCAGCCAAGAAGAGGTCACAAGGGCTGTGCTATCCTCTGTCGCTCCAACAATTACACTCAATTACTTCTCAGCTACTAAATGACAATCTTTCGAAATAAGCTCTTTGTGTCACAGACAGCAGGTGCCTGCGACTAAAAACTATAATTACCTATATGCCTCTCTTCACCTCTAATCGGGAAAGATGCCTCTGGTTTTGGGCATTGGTTGTCATGGTAGCAATCTACGCCACTTTGGGAACTGCAGGGCTACTAGCTGCAACACTAAGAGAGCGAAATCTGTTACGCATCTCAATCGCCGTTGTCCTGCTACTGGCTGCAGGAGTCATTATTTGGCAGTGGGCGAAAAGGCACCCCGGCCGCAGTGAGATAGGGGTGGCGATTGGCGTAGCAGTTGCTTATTGGTGGTCAGGGATCAGGGATCAGGATACAAACCTTGGAGGAACACACCCACCTGTTAGAGTACAGCATCATGGCTGCCATCCTCTACCAAGCACTCACCGAGCGCGTGCGCAATGGTCACAAGGTCCCGGTACCAGCCATCCATCCTTGCTTGGTTAATGACTACGCTTTTGGTATAGCTAGATGAAAGCATCCAAGCAATCCTGCCTAATCGCGTCTATGACATCCATGATGTCGGCTTCAAAACCTTAGCTAGCTTGTTGGCGATTATGGCAAGCTTTTACTTGCTTGGGCACAGCGGCGACACAGCGTCAGATAGTGCGTTAAATTTGCTCGAGCACTCTCTCTAATCAACTCGAGCATCAGAAAAAAGAGCTTCATCATCGCTCAGCAATACCCTACTCTCATTAGGTCTACCTGTTTTTATCAATGTTTCTACCTAATACTATCATCCATTTTAGTTACATGATAGCTATTTTATAGTCTTATATTTTGTGAGGAAAAGTTAATGATTCAATTAAAACGACCTCTTGTAGTGATTAGCCGAGTCACAAATAAATTATCTAATTACAGACAAGAGCCCAAATATCTAACGAAATAAGAGGCTTGTAATAACTCAATGAATAATATCAGAAATATACCTTATAGAGAAGGTATTGAAATATTAGATTCTCAGGTAATATTTCATAGATTTCAGAGGAGCACAAAGCATGTCTAAACTAAACGTTCAATTCTTTTTATTAGTAATAATAGCTGCAGTAGTTTTATCTTTAGGGTTTGTTTTATGGATGGTTAATAAGACTTCAAGAGCTCAGTTTGAAATAGCTGCTACCCAGAAAATTCAAGGTTATATGGGAACAATAAAAAAAGTTAGGAGCATCTATACTGACGAAATAGTTGGTAAGGTCAAGAAAAATGGTATGGGTGTTAGTCATTCTTATATCAATAAAGATAATACTGTACCCTTACCAGCAACCCTTACAATTTTGCTTGCAGATGAAATAGCTAAAGATAGTGGAGTTAATGTTCGGCTCTATAGTCCCTTTCCCTTTCCTTGGCGTGAAGCATCTGGTGGCCTGAAAAGCGATTTTTCTAAAAGAGCTTGGGAAGCATTACAGAAAAACCCAACAAAACCTTACTATGAAGTTGAACCTGTCAGTGATGTGAATGATCGTGAAAGACTTCGCTATGCTACAGCTGATGTAATGACACAAGCTTGCGTAGACTGTCACAATGCTCATCCACAAACTCCAAAATCTGATTGGGGAGCAGGTGATGTTCGTGGAATTCTTGAGGTAGATGCCTATTTTGAAGATGATGATTTTGAAGCTGTGATTAAGGACCTTCGAGACATTAAAAACACAAGCTGGGCGGTTATAATTATTGGCCTATCCGCTGTAGGGCTGCTCTTTGGAGTAATGCGAAGAAACAAAAGACAGTAAAATAAAAGAGGGTTTTCCCCTATTGTTACAAAGCTACCTTCTTTCATTTGAGAAAGGTTACTTGGACACTTAGCTTCCTAGCGATAGAATAAGATACCACCTCTGATGGTGGTATCTTGACTTGGAGTGCTCTAACAAATTTATTAAATGTCCACAAAACTTGTTCCTCAAATACAATAATGAAAGTTTTTAAGCAATCAGATTGCTGATGTTCTGGTTCAGACGTAAATAAGTAATTGCAAAGAAAGAACTAAGCATACTAAGTAGTACCACTGTCACAGCTGCAACATCTTCAATTGCCCCTTTGGGACTAAAATCTTGAATATAAGGAAAAGCTAGGCTTGCCAAAATTAGTGAGCTAAAGGCACATACAAGGAATATACGCTTATGCCTATGAATCAGTGGTTTAGATGCAGGTTGCCTTTTCAAAGCATCTAGACTGAGCACTTCACCTGCATTCATGCTGAAAAGTAGCATCTGAATCACCAGATAAAAGGTACTAGGATTTACTGCACCTGCTAGTAAAAAGCTTATGTTCATAAGCATACCACCCAGAAGTGCAGGTTTTGTAAATACTCCAAAAATAAGTGATAAACCTACCAATACCTGAGCTAAAAAGACAACAAAAGCAAAAGCTTCAGCTTGTGGTAGAAAAATGTTAATAGCCAAACTTTGAAAAAAGGGAAATGTCATTGTGGGGAGGTGTTCAAGTAAAAACATCTCAACTCCCACACCAGTAAACCATGTTCCCGAGGCTCCTTTTTCAATAGCTGCACGCAACCAGCCGATGCCTAGAAAAACACGTGCAGGTACAAGGAAAATATTAGGTTTGCAAACTTCACTCATTAAATAGTTCGCACAAAGCTGTAAAAGATAGATGACCGAATTGTTTTTATTAATGACTTGATTAAGTTGTGATATCGTTTCCATTTTTTTCTCCTCTAATTTAAGCTGCAAGGTTTGAATTGTGGCGGCTTCTTCTTGCCTTCTTGCGCTTTAAATAAGTATTCTTGTGCCTTGGTAACGCTGCAGTAACAGGAGAATGGTAATTAAAGCAGCTATCCCCCAGAATTTCATATTTTTGTTTGTCTAAGAGGAATTACCCTTAAGAGTTCAGAGTTGGCTCGAGCCAACTAAATAGCACCTATAGATGCCCATGAAAGTTTTTTCTGTGAAGCCTCTGAGTTTGAGTAAACCAAGACTTTTCTAGCTAACTTGCTTAAATAATTACTTTTTCTTTGTAAGCTTTGCCCATGTATCCCTAAGACCTATAGTGCGATTAAAGACAAGGCTTTCTGATGTGCTATCAACATCCTTAAAAAAGTACCCTTGGCGCAAAAATTGATAGTGAATGTCTTGAGGCATATTTTCTACACTGGGCTCGAGCTTAGCCCCAACAATAACCTTTAAAGAATCAGGGTTTATGTTAGCTGTAAAATCTTCTTCCGATGCATACTTAGGGTTAGCTTGACTAAAAAGATGCTCATAAAGTCTAACTTCAGCATTTAGTGCATGTTTAGCACTTACCCAATGCAAAGTACCTTTTACTTTGCGACCATCAGCAGAATCGCCTCCTCTGGTCTCAGGGTCATAAGTACAGTGCAACTCTGTAATACCACCATTTTGATCTTTAATAATTTCATTACAGGTAATGTAATAAGCATGCATTAGACGCACTTCACGTCCTAGAGTAAGACGGAAGAACTTTTTAGGCGGCTTTTCTAAAAAATCGCTACGCTCTATATAAAGCTCATGGCTAAAAGGAATTTTGCGAGTACTAGCATTTTCATCTTCAGGATTATTTATAGCATCTAGCTCCTCAGTTTTATCCTTGGGGTAGTTGGTTATAATTACTTTCAGGGGATCTAATATAGCCATAACTCTTTGAGAAATCTTATTTAAGTCCTGACGGACAAAATACTCAAAACGTTCTATTTCAATAGTGCTTTCGTTACGATCAACTCCAATATCTTCAATAAAAGTACGAATTGCCTCAGGTGTGTAACCACGGCGGCGCATTCCTGCTAGAGTCGGTAAACGAGGATCATCCCAACCTTGCACATAACCTTTATCTATGAGTTGCTTTAAAAACCTTTTGCTTAAAATAGTGTGAGTAAGGTTGGCAGGAGCAAATTCAGTTTGGTAGGGACGAGGCTTGGCTATATTTAAGGCATCTAAAAACCATTCATAAAGAGAATTATGGTGAGCAAATTCAATCGTGCACAGTGAATGAGTCACACCTTCTATAGCGTCACTTTGACCATGAGCCCAATCATAAGTGGGATAAATACACCAATCATCACCAGTACGTTGATGAGGGGCTTTTATAATTCGGTACATTATAGGATCACGTAAATTTAAGTTTCCCGAAGCCATATCTATTTTTGCTCTAAGTACACATTCTCCATCTGCAAATTCTCCTGCTCGCATTCTTTTAAAGAGGTCCAAGTTTTCTTCTATAGCTCGGTAGCGGTAAGGACTTTCTTTACCCGGTTCCGTTAAGGTTCCTCTATAATTTTTAATCTCCTCAGCACTTAATGAGTCCACATAGGCCTTGTTTTCTCTAATGAGTTTGATAGCCCACTTGAACAGCTTTTCAAAATAATCTGAAGCATAGCAGAGTTTGTCCCAAGCAAAGCCTAGCCATTTTATATCTTGTTGAATTCTGTCAACGTACTCCTCACTTTCCTTAAGGGGATTGGTATCATCAAAACGTAGATTGCATTTCCCTTTAAAGTCTTGGGAGAGGCTAAAGTTTAGTACAATTGCTTTAACATGACCTATGTGTAAATAGCCATTGGGTTCAGGAGGAAAGCGAGTAACCACCTCAGGAAGTTTGCCTAAAGTAAGGTCATTTGCCACCATTTTGTAGATAAAGTTTTCAGATTGAGACTTAATAAACAAACCCTATACGAAAGCTAAGATGTCCTGCAGGGTGCCTTTCAGAAAAACCGTAGTCAAGGCGAATTGGTGCTAAAATACCACCACCAAAACCTATATTGACTTGTAAACCTACACCTCCAGAACCAAAAAGAGGAACTTCATCGTCAGCAAGACGCTCTGGTTGAGAAGCATAACCAAGGTCAGCAAAGAGAATGCCTATTACTGTTTGGGTCACAGCTGTGCTAAGCCCAAAATTATAACGGTACTCCATAGAGCCTATAGCATAGCTTTCTGAACGATTAAAATCATTGCTATCAAATCCACGTATTTGCGTAATTTCATTGCCAGTATCACCCACTGAAAAGAATTTGCTACTAGGATAATCTCCCCCAAATTGGTGCCCGGCGTTTACACGGAATGCAACAACATGATTTTTCTTACCAAGGGCAAAGTAAGTTCTGGCACCAAACTCAACCTGCTCGTAAACATAACTTTTCTGATTACCTGTTGTAGGGTCACTGTGGTCATTACCAAACCCTATGCCACCTCTTACACTAAACTTAAAACCTTCAGTCGGAAACTCTAATCTATCTCTATTATCAAAAGTAATACCGCTGCCTAAAAAACTTGAAAGCCCATCTCTTGGTAGAAATTTTTGTGAATCTGATTCTTCTAAGGCACAACTAGTATTATTTGTAATATTGCCATTATTGTCAATAGTATTTACAATTTCACCATTAGAACCAATACAGCTTTCTTCTGGGGGTTCTAATGTATAATCAGTATAACTCCCTCTAGCTGAGAAACTCAAATTAGTAAAATCAAAAATAGGCCTACCTATACTCAGACGTAAACCAGTGTCACGGCGATTATATTCACCTATATCCACTCTATTTTGCTCAATATCTTCACAAGTCCCTGCAACAATACACGGATGATTAATAGTGCTGTCACCATCAACAATTAGTGCCTGATTAGCATTGGCAAGGCTAAAAACAGATACTCCAAAAGAAGTGGGCACTTTTTTAAAATCAAGGAAGTTAATATCTATCCAAGGCACTTTATAGCCAACTTCTCCGCCAAGTAAAAGACCTGTATCAGAGGAAAAACCACTTAGACTAACACTAAAGCTATGAGCCAAACCTAAAAAGTTACTGTCTGTATAAGCTACTTGAGTACTTAAGCCTTGATCTGTAGTGTAGTTAAGACTAGGTGAAAAATTGCGTGAAGGACGTTCAGCCACCTCTATCAGAACTGTTGCTTCATCAGGATTTTCCGCATCGGGAAAACGCAACTGCACATCTAGAGGCTCAACAATACCTAGGCGTGAAGCATTAAGTAAGCCACTACGTAGCTTATCTTGGCTATAAACTGATCCTTCAGTAGGCAAATAACGAGCAACTACACGAGATGAGGTACGTGCTTTTTCACTATCAAAAATTATGTCATAGGCTTGAATCTTCAACTCTTTGACGTTTTGTATGTACTTCCCTTCCTCATAGTTAAAATTGGCCTCAGGAACAATGGCAAAGCCTTTTTCTGTATATTTCTCTTGAATACGTCGAAAATCATCTTGAGCTAAAGCGGAGGTAAAGGTATCTCCTACTTTTAATCGTAACAGCTGTATCAGCTCTTCATTAGAAATAACACTATTTCCTCGAATCTCCAAATGGGTAATTTTACCTGCAGAAGCAGGAGGGCCTAAAGCTAAACGTACCCTTACTTCACCTTGTGGCGTAGTTGCGTAACTTATGTTAATGTCACTAGTACGACCCTGAGATAAATTTTTAACGTCACTTAAAAGGGCATCATAATTAAATAAATCACCTGAGGATAAGCTTAATTTATTAGGGTCAATACCAACCGCTGTAGTGTCTATACTGGCAATAACAAGCTCACGCAAGACTATAGTTAGTACATCATCACTCAAATCACTACTGGCACTATCTACACCACTACCAAAATAACCTAAATCACGATACTGGTTGCTTACTTCACGTCTTGCAGTGTTATACAAATCAAAGTTAAAAACCTCAATAGTTTCTATAGGTTTAAAGGATTTAGCAAGGCTATCATCAGTAATAGCAGTATTGCCCTTGAAAACTATGCTGCTGACCGGCAGCTCTTCAGTGATGCTATAGGTAAGCTTTACAGGGCCTTCGCCAGAAGTATCTTCTATTTGTAAAGGTTCACTACGTACACTTACAGGAACATCAAAAGGCCAACCTAGTTGCTTATAAGCTTGCTGTAATGTTTTGATGCCCTCTTTAGCACGTACGGTGTTATAAACACCATCTATACGCAAAAGGTTTACCTCCTCGAGCACTCCAAGCAAGCCTTCAGTATTTTGACTAGTGCCTTCAATAGTTATTTCACCTATGCGCGGATTTTCCCTTACACGCACTAGAAGCACGGGTCCTTCAGCTCTATTTTCAATACGCAGACTTACTTCAGCAAATCTACCCATGGAAAGTACTCTATTACGCTCAACCTGCAAGTCAATGGTTTCTATGGGTGTCCCTGCTCGAGCATTGAGATTTATTTCTACCAAAGAAGCGATAGTATCACTAGTACCAAGCACTTGTATTCCTGATAGCTTTAAACTGGCATCTATATCTGCATCATCCTTGGTCTGTGCCTGAACCAAAATCAAGGATGATGTAAGAAATAAAACAACGATTACAACTACAAACTTTGGATATTGAAGCATGGAGTTAGTTTAACCAAGCTATAGTGAGAAAATCTTAGAATTTTTGCCATTTTAAGTAAAAAACTTAGGTGTGGGAAATTATGCGAAAACCTATTTGAGTTACTTAAATTCACCATTTTCTTGTAATATTTCCCCATCTACATAGACAATTCCCCCTTGCCTTAGGTCACAAATCATATCCCAATGAATAGCTGACTCATTAACACCACCTGACTCGGCATAAGACTGTCCTATAGCTAGGTGCACTGTACCGCCGATTTTTTCATCATATAAGATGCTTTTAGTAGGTTTTTGAATATTATAGTTCGTACCAATACCTATCTCACCTAGAAACCTCGAGCCGCTATCAGTATTAAGCTGAGCTTGTAAAAGATCCTCCCCTTTTTCAGCCTTTGCTTCAACTACTTGACCATCTTCAAATTTTAGGCGTATATTTTCTACCTCTATACCGTGGACACTACTAGGAATAGTATAGGTAATAGTTCCATTAGCACTATTTTCTATAGGCCCCGTAAAAACTTCTCCTGAAGGCATATTTTTTCTACCCGGACTATTAATCCATTCTCTACCCTTTACACTTAGACTCAAATCCGTGCCTTCAGCAACTATGCGCACCTTGTCAACATCTTTTAAACGCTCTATAAGCTCCGTTTGTAAGTTCTCTATTTCCTGCCATTTAGCTATAGGATCTTCATCAAATAGAAACATGGCATTGTAGACAAAATGCTCGTATTCATCTAAGCTCATACCAGCATCTTGCGCCCCTGCTTCTGTAGGATAAAGGGTTCCACACCATTTAGTTTCTTCTAAACGAATTTGTTGTACAGGGCGCATGCGCTTCATGTGACGACTAAATTTTTCTTTGTCAGCGCTTTGCAAAAGCTTATTGTTATTAGGAGCAGAAACTCTAATCCATACATCTAATTGTTGAATCTCATTAAGTTCAAAACTAGGTTCACTTTCCAAATGAATATCCTTAGCTAAGTCTAGAAAATCACGTTCTAGTTCCGGATAATGCAAGCGCAAAAATGGGTGTGCTCCTACGCTTAGTACTTCGCGGTAGAGGGCTCGAGCCATAGGTAAAGCTGGTGTAGCTATATTAAGAGCGACCTTTTCATTCTCTTTTATACTAGTGCAGTATTCCACTAACAGTTTGGCATACTTTTGATGAATAGAGTGAATCATGTTAATTGTAGTCTATCAGAAAAATCTTAATATGGCTTAATCTGTCCCTCACACTTGTTTTTGGCCTTGTTAATCAAGGTACATGAGTGATGTTACTCATAATTTTACCATAAAATTAATAGTTGTAATCTAATCTACTTAAAGTCAAATGATTTTTGTTAGAATGCTGTTGGTTATGAGTATGCACTTAACTATGTGCAACAAGGTATATAAGTATAAGTTCTTATTGAAAGGGCTTATAGCATTCCCAAGGTTTTGCGCTTCATGATTTTGCAAAAGTGGAGGGATTAAGTCAGAGGCCCATACCCATTGTGGTGGGGCATTTTTGTTGCACAAACTAGGTCTGTAACTTGGTTATACTTAGTGAGTGGGTTTAGGGTATTTTTGCAAGTTGCTACATATTATAATTTGGAGGATTGATTCACAATGAAAAAAATGATTTTCATAGCTTTTGCTGTTCTCTCTTTAGGTTTTGTTAATGCACAGGATTTTTATGTTGGTGTTTCATCTGGGATTGAGGCATTTTCAGAAGGGATAGATGATGTCGCTTTTCCTTTAACCCTTCATGTAGGCGTTGAAAATTTGGGAATTGATAACCTAGGTGCTCGTGCCGATGGTAGTTTTCTACTAAATACAAGTAGCAATGATGTTAACTTTACCGTTATTCAACTAGGCCTTAATGGTATTTATAATTTTTCTGAATTAATTCCTGGTCAGCCCATAGATTTTTATGCGGGGGTAGGACCTCGTCTTATAATTTCTAGTGCTGAAAATGTTGATACTGAAACTGATATAGGCATTGGCGCTATAGCTGGCGTAAGTTATCACATACTATCTGAAGTTAGTATTTTTGGTGAAGCTCGTGGTAATGTTTATTTTGGTGACCCTGACACATACAGTGGGTTTGGTTTTGGCGTAGGAGCTAAGTATCACTTTTAAACCTTGGATAGTTGCATAGATACAGAAAGAAGATAAGAGTTATGCAACTCACAAAACTTATCTTACTTAGACAGCAAGTATGCCAAGGTTTCATAGTTTTGGAGTCAGTCTTTTGCCAAAACATGCAGGTGTATAGAGGCAGTTTCTTCTTATTTAGTGTGTTGTTGTAATTTGATGTTACAGCAACTTAACTCATTCTGGAGCATTTGTGCCAGTAGTGTGTGTCGTAAGATTGCTGCTCACAATCTTTTACTTTTCCTTGTTTGCCTAAACGTCTAGCATCTGAGGGTTTAAGTATTTTGGAGAACGGTGATAGTGCTAAAACACATTTTTTCTAGGGGTGATGTCAATGGGTTTTGGGCATTGTTTGCTGATAATTTGGCAAACCTTTTAATTATTATTTCTGTTTGCCGATTTGTATTCAAGATGCCAGATGAAATTATACTTGGTCGTATTGTGCCAGGTCTTGGTACTGCCATTATTGTTGGTATGCTTGCATATGCCTATATGGCATATCGCTTGGCAAAAAAAGAAAACCGTACTGATGTAACGGCATTACCTTACGGTATAAGCACGCCAATTATGTTTGTTTATTTATTTGGGGTAATAGGGCCTATTTATTGGGCTACTAGTGATCCCTTACTAGCTTGGCAAGTTGGTATTGCTGCTGGACTAATTGGTGGCCTAGTGGAGGTACTAGGCAGTGTTGTTGGCCCTTGGCTTAAAAAAGTTATACCTCGAGCTGGCATGCTAGGAACACTTTCTGGCATTGCTTTAACTTTTATTGCTACTATGGGCCTAGCTCACATTTATGAAAGCCCTCTTATTGGTTTTGCTTCATTAGCTATTGTGCTTTGGGGATTGGTTGGGCGTTTTAAATTACCTTTTGATTTACCAGCAGGCTTAGTAGCTATAGTTGTTGGAACTGGTATAGCTTTGATTATTGGTAAATCCTCTATTAGTTTAGAGGGTATAGGTATCTACCTTCCCTCAGTTTATTTTAACGATTTGCTTGAGGGAATACGCCATTTATTCAACCACCCTGAACTACTAGCTGTACTTATACCTATCCAAATTTATAATTTCATTGAAACTATGAATAATGTTGAGTCTGCTGAGTCTGCAGGAGACAAATACCCTGTGCACATTTGCCAAATTATGGATGGTGTTGGTACTACAGCAGGAGCACTTTTTGGCTCTCCTTTTCCTACTACTGTATATATTGGTCACCCAGCTTATAAGAGTTTAGGAGCACATTCTGGATACACACTGGGCGTAGGGCTAGTGTTTTTCCTAGGGGCTATGTTTGGATTTATTGCTTTCCTAGGAAATCTGATCCCAGCAGTTGTAGTAGCTCCTATTTTAGTATATGTTGGCATTTCTATTATTGCCTCATCTTTTCAAGTTTGCCCACCCAAACATGCCTTAGCTCTTGCTGTTGCCTTTATTCCTCACGTTTCTAGCATCATAGTTGTCAAATGGGGTTCAGTATTGAATGCATTAAACGATATGGGCATTGAAAACACCCCTAAGCTTACTGACTCCGAGTTTGTAACCGCTATGTTAACACAAGGAGCTAGTGTGATCGGCCAATCAGATTTAGCTAACGGTGCTATTATCTCTGGTATGTTATGGGGTGCCTTTACAGCCTTTCTAATTGATGCCAAGTTTAAAAGTGCCATTTTTACAGCAATCGCTGGCGCTGCGTTAACTGCTTTTGGTATTATACATGCCCCAACTCTACACTGGCCTTCTATAGACTCACAAGTTATGTGGGGTTACGTAATCGTTGCTGCACTGATATTTCTAGCATCAAGGGTACCGCAAGAAATTGACACTCCACACGGCTAAAGCTTTTGACCCTGCGGTCAAATTATTTTCTTCCCACACACCCTTATATTAATTCACCATTGATGATTTGGTACTCTTTGTCAAATCTAGGTGGTGCTTCAGTACCACTCACTAAGGCTTGGGGAGTATTTGCAGCCAGATTCAAAAGATAGTCACGTCTATTTATATCTAGTTCAGCACTAAAATCATCAATTAGTAACACAGGAGATTCATTATGTTTCTCTTTTAAAAGCTGATACTCTGCTATGCGTAGAGACAAAGCTGTAGTGCGAGCCTCACCACGGGAGCCATAACTTTGTATGTTATAGCCTGCCAAACTCAACAACAAATCATCACGATGGGGTCCTACTACAGTGACTTTTCTTGCCTTTTCCTCATCAGCTTTTTCAAGCAAAGCTTTTCTCAAGTCAGGCTCATTGTTACCACTTTGTAAAATAATTTCAAGAGCCTTGTTACTTCTTGAAATTTCTTGATAGGAGGCTTTAGCTACAACTGCTATTCGTTTAAGCGCTCTTTGCCTTAAGCTAATAATCTCATTACCCAAACTTATAAACTTTTCTGACCATATTTCTAAAGTAGCATCATAGGGAAAGGCTTTTAAAATAGCGTTACGTTGCTCGAGCACCCTTTGGTACTCACGTAAAAGCATAGCATAGCGCAAAGATAATCTAGAAAGTAAATCATCTAGGTAATGTCGCCTTATAGAAGGAGAGCCATAAACAAGCCCACTATCTGAAGGAGCAATAAGCACTACTGCTGCACTTTTGGCAAGCTCAACAGCTCGCATTGGTTGTTTATCTACACGAATAGTCTTACGTCCAGAACTCAAGCCAATTTCAATCTTGCTTATGCCATCTCGGTGTTTTAGTTCTGAGCTAACAAAAGCTTGGGCCTCTCCCCAGCGCAAAGCATTGGTAGTTTTGGCACTAGGTAAACTGCCTGTACAGGTTAAATAGACTGCTTCCAAAATATTCGATTTACCTGCAGCATTACTTCCTACGATCGCATTTATACCCTTGCTGAAATTTACTTTAGGAGTATTAAGGTTGCGATAATTAAGTTGCGAAAGAGTTTCCAAAAGCATTTAGCTTGTCAATTTATTTTGTTTTTCTAAGCGCTTGCGACGTACAACCTCAGCAGTAACAACACGTTTGTTCATAGCATAGGCAAAACTAAACATAGCAAAAAATATTAACACCCCACTAAGCATTGTGAAGTGCTTAAACAATAAATAACCCTTGTATTGCCACAAAGGTTCAAAAATTAACCGTAACACTAACCCTACATTGAGCAAGTAAAATGTTAAAGCTTCAAGCTTTTCCTGACGTAATCCACCCGGCCTAGGCATCATCCAGTAACCAACCCCCATAACCATAGACAAGAAAAAACCTAAAACTCCAAGATGTACATGAGTAACTCGAAAGTAAGCTATTAGTCTAGGATAAAGATAAAAAAATACTCCTAACAAGCCTGTAAGAAGTAAATAAATCAAAGCAGCCCTAATCAGTAAAGCCTCGTAACGGCTCACAAAAATTAACCTCTTAACTAAATTAGGTTCTTTGAGGTATTGTGTGGTTCAACCACAGAAAGCGATAATTCGTAAACGAAAATGTTCAAGATTTGGAATACCAAAAGCAATACGTTTCAGTACACGGATTTTGCTATTCATCCCTTCAACAAATCCACTAGTAATTCTATGATGGAAAAAATTTGTTATCTCAGCTTCCCAAGTTGTTAAGGTATCACAAAACTTGTCTAGATCCTTTATATCAAGCTTCTTAGCATCAGCCTTCCACTTTTTTAGATCTGCACAAGCTTCATCAGCTGATGTATTCTTTTCATACCAGTCATGCAACTCTTGACGTAACTGCCAAAGACGGAAAAGCCTTGGTTGAAAACTTGATAACTCCTTTAATCTTTCCTTGTCTGAATTCGTCAACTTAGCCTCATTTTTAAGTAGTAAAAATCGTAAACCCTTCAGTTGACCACGCTCTTCTTCATCTTTAGCACCTTTCTGGAAGCCTCTTCTTGCTTCATGTATTACTGAGTGCAGGTTTTGTACTACATGGAAGCGATCTGCAACAACAGACACATTTGGGAACACTTCATGTACAGCAGCTCGATAGTGTGCCCAAAGATCAGTTGCAACAAAAGCTAGACAACTCAAATCAATACCATCAGGTGGGCATTCAAACCAGCTAATTAAAGTCACTTTCTTACGATTTGGTAAAACATCCAGTACAATGCGTCTGGTCAAATCAGTTAGTATTAGAATGTAGTCACCCTGCCCTTTTTTTGGGAAATCTCGTCGACTCCCAGTTGACTTACGAATAGTGGATTCTGGCGTCGCTTTTCCAATTTTGCTTCACCTGCCTTGTGAAAAATACTTTCAACTACCTTATATCCTATTCCATACAGTTCAGATATTGTTGATACATCCTGTTTACGCTTTGGATTTGCTATTTCCTCATAGAGGCGATTCGTATAGGTACAGTCTGGTGCTACATCTCGCACTTTCTGAGTGAAGACAGTACCACAATAACAACATTTGAACCGCCTGCTATCAAAGATCAGTATCATTTTCTGTCCTCTTAAAGGAGAATCATGTATCCACCTTTGTTGGGGGTAATCATGGACTTTACTGCTTATATGTGAGCACTCAGGACATAAGGCTATATCAAATCTTGCTACACAATATATTTCGTGTGTCTGCTCTTTTTCATCATACTTTTGGTTTACAACGTCCAAATCTTCTAGTCTAAGTAGTTTCGTCACCACATTATATTTATCACGATCTGCTTGATTTCCTTCTATAGTCTTTGCCACTCGTGTGTTTTAACATTTCTATGATCTACCACACAATACCTCAGAGAACCCTAAATTATTAGGTTGTTTCCGCTAATTTTTCTAAGACTATCTTTGATACTCCTCTTAAAGGCTCCACAACCCCCTCAAATTTAGAAGCTACTGCCTCAAAGATTTGAACATTACCTTCGGGAATAAGTACTTGAGAAATCATATCTACAGGTAAAGCGTCAGGTAAGTCCCTCTTATTGACTTGAATAACATGGGGCACTTCTTCAAGTGAGAGGTTATATTCTTTTAGGTTTTCCCTTAAGTTTCGCAAAGATTCTGCATTTGCACGTAAGCGGTTAGGAGCAGAGTCAGCAACAAAAACTACACCATCTACGCCACGCAAAATGAGTTTGCGACTCGAGTTATAGAAAACCTGTCCCGGAACTGTATAAAGGTGAAAGCGTGTCTTAAAACCATTAACATCACCCAAATCAAGTGGCAAGAAATCAAAAAAGAGAGTACGCTCATCTTCAGTAGCAAGACTTACCATGTCTCCTTTAGAATCACCGGGAACATTCTCATAGATCATTTTAAGATTCGTAGTTTTACCTGATAGGCCCGGTCCATAATAAACTATTTTAAAATTTATCTCACGCGCTGAAAAATTAATTGTACTCATTATTTGTTCCCAAATAGCCCATCTAAAAGTGAATCAGCTGAATCACTCCAATTACCCTCAAAGCTTAATTTTGGAGCTTCTTCTGTACTGGACTCAATAATTTCATGAATGTTTTCAACAGCTTTTTTAGTAAAAAGTTTTACGCGTCCTAATGCAGCAGATTTATCAAAAATATTAACTAGCAGTGCTTTGTCTTCCAACTCTTCAAAATACACTCCTACTTCTTCGCCTTGCTGAACCATTTCTTTAAAGCCCGGTTCCCCTAAAAGTTTAGCAATGGCTGTATTAGCTGAGTAGTTCGAGGCAACTAATGTTGCTAGTGAGTCCAAAGAAGGTGGTTTAGGTGCCCAGAGAGCTTTTTTGTGAATTAGCACAAAACCCTTTAAATCTATAATCATTGCATAGCGAGCATGACTTTTAGATAGGAGCTCATCTAAACATCCTTCAACTTTGTTATAGGTCTCACCGTATAAATCTAGTGACGGTTCTAACATAAATTTAAGTATACATTACTATTTATTAGTTAATGTGTAGGAGTTCATCACTTGTCAATTGAAAAAAATAATAGGATCAACAATGACATGTGGAAATAGAGAAACACGTATTTGGACGAGAATCCCTTGATCCATTACAACGTTTAACTAAGTAAAGACTAAATTTTTGTGAGAAAGTATAGAGTACCATGTGTTTATAAGAGCGAGTTTCAAGCTAGTCCCTACTGAAGTTACACACAACATCAACAAATACATTGGAGTTCACATTTTCTGCCACCATATATGCCTAAGCGTAAAGAATCCTAGGCTAAGAAACATCCAGAATAGTGCCATTTTTTAACTTAGTTTAATTACCACCATTTTTGAGGTAAGCTGTTTATTGGTGTGATGGAGAGCTTAAATATTTTTGACTTTAGTTATTTTGCACCCTATTTGGGCCAGTTAACCTTTGGTGCCTTAGCAGGCTTTGCAGTGGGTTTTGCTATTAAAAAAGTAAGTAAAGTTGTGCTTATTCTTTTTGGAATTTGCTTTATTCTTAGTCAAGTAGCTGCTTACTATGGCTACATAAAAATTGATTGGCTTAGAGTTCAAGAAACCGTAAACCCCTCTTTAACATCAGAATCTCTAAGTCAAGGTTGGCACAGATTTGTAGCAATTCTCACTTTCAGCATACCTTTCACAGCATCTTTTATACCTATGCTTCTTTTAGGTTTAAAAAAAGGGTAATTTATGAGTGCTGAAAACATAAGCTATATTCTGGTCGCTTCTAAATCATCGCTTATACTCAAGGTCCTACAAACCATTCCCTTTTGGGCCTTTTGGTTTTTAATAGGGTGGCTCATAGGCACTTTTTTCAATCGCTTTGTTGCACGCATTGCTTTGTGGTTAGGTGTTGCTACGCTTATTACTATTCTACTTAGTAGTTTGGGTATAGTAGACATTAATACCACTAATATAAGCAACTTCTTCATAACGCTTTCTAATTGGTTTATTAAGATAGGTAGTGGTATCCGTGACAATTCTTTTGTAAAAATAGATGGAGCAACAATACTCTTTTTTGTTTTAGGTATAGCCCTTAGCACTTATCAGGCTAAAAAAATTAATATTAGTAAAACTGAGACTGAAGTTTTAGATGTAGAATAATATCCTTGAGTCATAGCGCCGACAAATTTATAAAGACGCTAAACACTCACAGAAAGGTAGTTAATTATGGCTAAAAAAGGACCTGTTTATCTAACACCTCAAGGTTTAGAGAAGATTAAAGATGAGCTTAAGTATTTAACAGAAGTTAGAAGACAAGAACTAACAGAGTATATGGGTTCAGCAATTGCAGATGGTGACCTTCGTGAAAGTGCAGCTTATGATGAAGCAAGGATGCTACAAAGTGCTAATGAGGCACGTATAGCTGATTTAGAAGAGATAATTCATAGAGCTGTTATTGTTGAACATAAAGAGGGTGAAATTGCTGTTGCTCGTCTAGGAGCTACTGTTGCTTTGCGTAATAATAATAGTGGTGAAGAGTTTAGTTTCCATTTAGTAGGTACACATGAAGCAGATTATCTAAATGGCTATATTTCTGATGAGTCACCTTTAGGCAAAGCACTTTTTGAAAAGCAAGCCAATGAAACAATAACTGTTCAATTGGGCAAAAAGAAAATAAAGTACGACATATTAGATGTAAACTTTGATTAAAATTAGAATAATTGATGCATAGAAATTTTTCTAAAATGAAACTCCTTCTGTGAAAATATAGTTGATTCAGGTGGCGAAGTCCCTAATTTGGAGAGCCAAACGAGCAAAGGATGAAAGCTCGAAGCCATTAGAAAGCCTTCTCCCAACTTGAAACAATGGTTCTTTCAAAGGGTTCACCACCAGCATCATATAGTTTTTTAATAGTATAGGGATAAAGAATCTCAAACAGAGTTCCCCACTAGAGAATAAGTATTTGGTTTAAATTATAAGAAAGTACTCAAGAACTATAATGCACCTTTTTTTTCAAACTGTTTGCATGCATCTACATTTGTTTTTCACTTCAGAATTTTGCCTGTGAGTGTAATCAAGTGTAAAATATATTTAAAGTTCTACTTTGCTCTAGTTCTTTTTGTCACTAATTTCTTTAGTTCTTTAGCTAAGGCAGAAAGTAATCCAGCTTTACAAGCATTAAAAACACCTTTTTCAGTCACGCGTTGGCATATAGTTGCTTCTGAAAATGACTTCATCTTTTCTGATAGACATTTGACTCAGTTTAGTCAAATTATGTTCGTTACAGCTCTAAATGACGACCTTAGTCTCAATGTAAGTTTAAAACATGCCATATATACTCCACGCCTTATTAAACCTAAAGTTATTCGTGAAAAGGGTAATCCCTACTGGTCAACTACTGATGAAGCCTTTCACAATCCTTTTTTTGTTGAGCTGCAAGCGGTACATCGCCTTTACCTGATGGGCTTAGGAGTTCGTTTAGCGGCTCATACACAAATAGGCATAGACGCCACTGAAATATTGGGGGGGCCCGTACAGAACTTGCCCCATGCCATCTTTTATTTTCCGTTTGTTGACCATATGGGTACAACACAATTTTATGGTGGTTTAGGGGCAAGTGCTTTTATTGAATACCCTATTACAATCCCTTTCTTTTCAGGCGAGAAATTATTAAGCTTTGGACTCCACACAGAACTAACCACCTTTAGTCAATCTTTCGGAGTCTTATTGGCCTTAAGTTATAAAATCAACCCTTTAACTAACAGGTTATTTGTAATGACAGAAGGTCTAAATACTCGGCTTTATTCTTTAGAGGGTGAGTATGAAAAAGGCATAAGATTCATGACAGGAATACAAGTTAGCGTAACTATCTTAGAGTCGCCTAATATTGACCTTGATTTTAAATTAGTTTATGATTACAACAACATCCGTCCACACCTTAACCATTTTCGGCATACTTTTATTCCTAGCATAAGCTTAAGTTTTCCTTTGGATTAGTAGTTATGTACTTTAGGCATAAGTTTTATATTTGCATAGGCATATTTTTTACCTTACTGTTGAATGCATGTAGTATAGAGACTTATTTGCTTGTTGATACTATTAAATTTTCTCCTCAACCTGTAAAGGTGCAATCAGGTAAACAAACTGATGTAAGCATTGAGTTTAAGATTAAGAGGAGTAATGGTGCCTGCCATGTTACAGATAAAGGGGAAATTGAACTCGAGCTACTAGATCAAGATAAAGAATCTCCTGTAGCTTGGCTTGCCAACTATCAAGCTCTACCCAATCCAATTCCTTTTAACGGTAATGTTCGCAAAGGGAGAAGTTGCCATGCTGAGGCTAGCTTGAATTTTCATATTGGTGAAGAAGCTCCTTTAGGTTTGCAACGTATAAAAATACTTTTAGCAGTAAGCGCCCTTGATTTGCTAGGAAAGCAGTATGTGGATTTTTTGATTGAGATTGTGCCTTAAGTCTTATCCACAGTCTTTTTTGTGTAGCGCTCGAGTTCCTTTTCGCTCAATTTATAATTTTGTGCCCCTATCATAGTAGCATTTAGGGCTCCTGCAATGTTACCTAATCTAGCAGAATGCTTGAGGTCATAACCTTGCATAATTCCGTGAGCAAAAGTGGCAGTATAATAATCACCTGCGCCCGTAGAATCCACAATGCCATCAAGCTCCAAAGCCTCTACAAGTTCAGTTATTTCAGGGGTTATTACTATAGAGCCAAAAGCGCCTACTTTAACAAGAACTTGCTTTATGCCTTGAGAAGCTAACCAAATCACTGCATCAGAAATAGTCTCTTCATTAGTTAAAGCAAAAAGTTCTTGTTCATTCATAAGTAAATAATCAACATTTGCAATCAATGGAACAATGCTTTCATGCAAAGCGCTTACTACTCCACTGCCCATATCAATAAATATGGTTAAGTGGTTCTCTTTAGCTACCTCAAGAGCCCTTGTAGCATACTCACGCTGTAAGCCATCAATTAAACTATAGGCACTTATCACCAAAGCGTCACAAGTTTCCACATCTTCTTCTTGCAACTGATCAACATTAAGGTTACGACTTGCTCCCGGAGAGCTAATCATAGTACGTCTAGCATCAGGAGTAATCAATAACGTTACACTGCTAGTTTGTAAATCCTTATCAGTTTGAATTAAGGAAGTGTCTACATCAAAAGCCTGCAAGTTTTTAAGTGCATATTTAGCAAAGGCCCCTTGGCCTACCCTTGTAGCAATCTTAACCTCATGATTAAGTTGTGCTAAAGCTACGGCTACTGTGCCACCCGCTCCACCGGGTTCTAGAGAGGCTCGAGTAGCAATAACTTCACTCCCTACCTCAGGAAGGGCTTCTATAAAATACATTTGGTCAACTGCAGCGTCACCTACAACAAAAAATTGTGCCATTATATTACTCCTCTAAATTTGCTAAATACCAAGTACTACCAGAATTTAGGTAAATAAATCTTATAATGTAAGATTCCAGCAAATTTTGGGCAAAGTCATACGAAGTCTCGCTTAATTCTAAACATAGTCTAAAGAATAGACGGATTATGTGTGGACAATCACAAAATGAAAAATCTCTACCAGTTAAACCTTATAACTAGTTTTTGCGGAAAATTTGAATAGTCCTTTTTTAAATATATTATTTGTTAGCCACAAATTCAAGTCCTTATATAATCCCATTCTATAATTTTTCTTTACTTCATTAAGAGAGAAATTTGTATACTTAACTCTCTTGAAAGGAATTTCTAAAATAAAGCTTTTAACAATCTTGATACTGATTAAAGATACTATTTAGTACTTTAGTAACATTGCATTACAATATCTAGGTTATGTTAAACTTGACAACAGTAAGCCTTTTGCAAAGTCACACCCTATTGCAGAAATTAAGGTAGCAGATGAGTCCAAATAGAGATATTAAACTTTTTTGTGGCACAGCAAACCCTCAACTAGCACAAAAAGTTGCTTTCGAGCTTAATCGAAAATTAAGCAAGGGTGAAGCCTCACAATTTCCTGATGGCGAAACACACCTTCAGATAGGTGAATCAGTACGTGGTGCTGATTGCTATATCATTCAGTCCACTTGTGGACCTGTTAATCATCACATTATGGAGCTTTTGATCTTTGCTGATGCCCTAAGACGTGCTTCTGCATGGCGCATTAATGCTGTGATACCCTACTTTGGTTATGCGAGACAGGATAAGAAGGTACAAGCTCGAGAACCAATTACTGCCAAGTTAGTTGCCAACATAATGCAAACAGCAGGCATAAATAGAGTTATCACTATAGATTTACATGCAGGGCAAATTCAGGGCTTTTTTGATGTTCCTGTTGATCATCTAACAGCTCTAGGCATTTTAGGAGGCCATTTACAAAAAACCCAAGATTTAAGCAATATGGTTGTGGTTTCCCCTGATGTGGGTAGAGCTACTGAAGCACGACGTTTGGCTAATCATCTAAATTTGCCATTAGCCATGCTATATAAGCGTCGCAATAGCCCAACTGAAACTGAAGTTTCTCATGTAATAGGTGAAGTTAAAGATAAGCGCCCAGTTATGATTGATGATATGATTTCAACTGCTGGTACCATGTCACATGGCATTGAAGCACTAGTAGATTTGGGGGCTTTACCTGAGGTTACCATTTTGGCCACCCACCCTGTTTTTACACCACCAGCTGCTGAAAGACTTTCTAATGAAGTCATCAAGAATATTTTCATAACTGATACTATCCCTAATAACGTGGATAACTCTAAAATTGAGGTTCTATCGGTGGCAGGTTTGTTGGCTAATGCTATTCGTAATGTGCATGAAAATCAATCAGTAAGCTCTCTGTTTTAGTTTACTTTTTTAAAATTTTTTTGCATAATGGCTAAGTTGATTTCTGATGTGATAGGTAGAAAAGAAGTACTTAAGCTAAGCATAAATCTTTGTGGATTTTTGTCTAAGCTAAGCTCACCCTATCTACTTGAGACATTGGAATTGTGTTACTAACTATTAAATTTAAGGTGAGAAACGATGAAATTAGAAGTAAGTAAGCGCCAATCAGGCAAAGCAAACCGCCTACGTAAACAGGGTCTTTTGCCAGCAATAGTCTATAACAAGAGTAAAAACATCCCTATTAGCGTAAATCATAGAGCTTTTGATAAGGCATTTCGTATTCAAGGGCAATCTGGAATTATTGATTTAGACATAGAGGGTGAAACAGTTGAGGTGTTAGTAAAACAAGTACAAATGGACAAACGTCGCCGTGAGCCACAGCATGTGGATTTTTATGCGATTACTAGGGGACAAGCTGTAAATGTTGCTGTACATGTTGAATATGTTGGCACAGCTATTGGTGTACGCAGTGGCGGGCAACTTGATATTAAACGCCGTGAGATTAACATTAATGTGTTACCTAGACTTATTCCTGAAAGTATTAAAGTAGATATAACTGACTTGAATATTGGTGAAGTCATTCATGTCAGTGACGCTGAAGCTGCTTTGCCAGAAGGCTCGAGCTTTATAGACAATCCTGAACTTACTCTTATAACAGTAGTACCAACACGTGTATCTATTTCTACAGAAACCCAAGAAGCTGAAACTGCTGAAGAATCTGAAGAATGAGCTTACCCCCAAAATTTAGACAAAAAACCCCGGCGAAATTAAGGTCCATTAAAGATGTAAAATATCTAGAATATGGAGATATAAATGAGCCAGACAAAAGGAATAAGAAAAACATATAAGAAAGAATTCAAAGCTAAAGTTGCAGCAGCAGCCATAGCTGGGGAGAAAAATCTTGCAGAATTAGCAAGTCAATATGGTGTACACACCACTCAAATTAAAGAATGGAAAAAAGCTGGATCAGAGGCATTGAATGAAAGATTTTCACTACTAAGAGGCAGAAAAGCAAGACTACAAGAACGTAGAGAGGCTGCACTATACGAACAGATCGGTAAGTTGAAAATGGAATTAGATTTTTTGTCCAAAGGGCTCAAAAACTGAGCCAAGAGGAACGTATGTTGATAGTTGACCCAAAGCACCCTCAATTGAGCATTACTAAACAATGTGAGTTACTGAACCTGAATCGTAGTAGTTATTACTATCGACCTACAGGAATCAGTGATCTCAATGAAAAGTTGATGCAAAGGATAGATGAGTTATATACAGATCATCCTTTTCTAGGCTATCGTAAGATAACAGCAATGCTCAATGGAGAAAGCTATAAAGTCAATCACAAAAGAGTATATCGTTTGATGTGCCTGATGGGTTTGCAAGCAATTTATGCCAAGCCCAAATTAAGTAAACCAAAGGAAGGACACAAAATTTACCCATACCTTCTGAAAAACAAAATCATAAACAAACCAAATCAGGTATGGGCTAGTGATATCACCTATATACGTTTACAAGGAGGGTATTGCTATCTGGTAGTAGTAATGGATTGGTATAGCCGTTATGTAGTCTCATGGGAAGTTTCAAGTAACATGAAAGCAACGTTCTGTATAGAAGCATTAGAAGAGGCATTGGAAGGAGAGAAGCCAGAGATATTCAATACAGATCAAGGTAGTCAGTACACGAGTTATGAGTTTACAGATATATTGAAGGCAAATGAAATAGCAATCAGCATGGATGGAAGAGGTTCATACATGGATAATATATTTACAGAAAGGTTGTGGAGAACTGTAAAATATGAAGAGGTATACCTTAAGGAGTACAAAAATATTGAGCAAGGAAGGGAAGAAATAGGAAAGTACTTGCAATTTTATAATAGTGAACGTCCACATCAATCATTGCAGTACAAAACACCTGAGTTAGTTTACAGAAAGGAAAAACTAAGCCAATAACAACAGAGCAAACTGTTATCGAGCTTACAAACAATGTAATCTCAGTTTGTTATTATTTTAGTAGGTCTTAATTAACCTTAATTTTTTGTCCGATCAATTGGGTTCACCTCAGAATCTGAAAAAGCAGCCTAATTAGTCAGCTTTAATCTGCTGATCTGTGTCTAGGCTTCCAATGTAGAGTTGTTTAATTAGCCTCTACAACTTATTTGGGCTTCTAGGCACAACTTTGCTTATCCTTAGTTAAATTTAAGGAATAGATGTTTAACTTTCAAAACCGTACACTCTTCACCCTTTGCAGGAAACGAATTGCGTACCCAAGGCAATTATAGATACTCAAAAAAGACCTCAATTTCTATCTGTTTTCTAAATTTGATTTTAGTTATTGATTTAGCTCGTTACTTTTTTGCAAAACCTGCTCTTCAATCCAACAAAAAATGAGAGAAAATGTCTATTATGAGCCTTTTATTTGTCATGACTTCTTCATATGGATATGACCTCACCTAGCACTGCTTTTCTGAGAGACTTTCAAACACTGCTTTGAAGCTAACTTCTTTGTTTTTTAGATTACTAGGCTTTTAAATCCATGCACTTTCCTCCCAAAATTCTGGTAGCTCTAATAGCCCTTCTGGTAAAGGCATTGCACATTCTAGTAGATACTCTAAGTATTTCTTCCCTAACTGAAATAGGCTCAGTACCCTTCTGTCTTTCCTTCTAAATTGCCCCTCCTTCCCTTCTTTTCTTGCTACAGATCCTAAATATACTATCCAGATGTATGCAAAACACGCTACCAGTAAAAGCTTTTCTAGCCTCTTGGGATTCTTTATTCGCGTTTTGTGTATGTTAAATCCTCTTGATTTCTCATCTGAAAAAAATGTCTCTATCAAACTCCTCTTTCTATACAGCTCACATGCCTCTTCTGTTAACTCCACATTTGTTACTAAATATATTGGCTCTTTATACTCTTTGCCCCACCACGCTATTATTTGTACTGGCCCATACCTCTCATTCGTGTACTCTATCCCTTCTACACTTACTTGCCCTCCCTCTTGGAATATGTCTTCTGGTTTGAATGGCTCGTTTTCTCCTTCCTCATAACAATTGATGTTTTTTGCTGCTCTTAGTATATATTCCCACTTGTACTCTTCACATTTCTTTTGGAACTCTACTCCATCAAACTCGCTGTCACCCACTACTACCACATCTAATTTCTTGTCTAAACCCTCTTCTAATTCTTGCACTAACTCGTATAACTCCTCTAGTAAAGCTATATGTTCTGCTTCACTAAAGCTTCCTTTGTTCCCTTCTCTTACTTTCCAAATTACTGGTAATGCTCTTCCTTGGTATATCACACTTATCATCAGTACTGCACAATGTTTCCCTAAACTACTTGTATCTATTGTGAATATTAAGCTTGTTTTACTTATCCCTGCTAGTATTTCTTTGATGTAAGGGAAGTACATCGTTTCTTTATTGACAGCTTTATTCCTCAACCAACGATTAAATCGCTTTGTTCGGCTTTCTGTTTTACTATTTTTATGTTTTGTGCTCTTATCTGCCATTTCATCCAACGCTATTTTTCCTGATCGAACTAGCCCTGTTATCATCAAGGCAAAAACTATTAATCGCCTCGATGATTGACCTGATATGTTTTTTTGTGCAAACTGCTTGAGTGTAGCGAATATTCTGTTATATGATTTTTGAGAATAACTCATGCCCTGCATTAATCATGTTTCAAGTAATTTTGCAATACCCTTGAAGCTCAATGTGGGGCTTTTTTATTTCGATCTGATCTACCCTTGGTTGACTTTCGCCCTTGCCCTTTGGTGTTTCCTCAATTCAAAAAAGTGTACGGTTTTGAATGTTTAACTTAGGAAATAACAATTCTAATCATTATTTGTCAGGGGGATTATCAGTAAGCGAAAATTGTGATGTTAAGCTAATTGTTGGCCTAGGCAATCCGGGTAAGAAATACATAAACACACGTCATAATATGGGGTTTATGGTTGTTGATGAGTTAGCAAAGCATTATAAGCTTAAGTTTAAGCAGCGCAATAACCTAGCTTTAGAAACTAACTTAGATGGCATACATATCATAAAACCCCTGACCTTTATGAATTCTTCTGGCAAAGCAGTAAAAGCATATGTTGAAGCTAATAGACTGCTTTGCAAAAATATCCTAGTTATTCATGACGATCTTGACATGCCTTTAGGGCGATTACGTTTTAAAAAAGGAAGTAGGTCAGGTGGACAAAGGGGCGTGCAGGATATAGTTAATTATTTAGGCGTTGACTTCTTGCGTTTGAAGTTAGGTATAGACCACCCTAATGAAGATCAGCAAGTTATTGATTGGGTTTTAAGCCCTTTTGAAAAGTCAGAAGGAGCGCTTGTTGAAAAAGTAGTTTTAGGGGCAGTAGAGGCAATTGAACTCTTGCTCACGGAAAACTTATCAGTAGCAATGAATCACTTTAATGGTCTAGACTTTAAACTTGTTAATTCTTCCTCATCAAGGCAATAAAAAATCCATCTAAGCCTTTTATTGGTAAAACATATTTTCCCAAAGTAGTTTTGACACAGGGTACTTCAACGGTGAAACTCTCGGGTAAAAATTCACTATGGCTTTTCAAGAAATCTTCTATAACATTTTCGCTTTCAGCTCGAGTAAGTGCGCAAACTGCATAAACTAACACACCACCTTTTTGGGTAAGTTTTGCAGCAGTTTCTAAAAGCTGCCTTTGTAAAGAAGCTAATTGCTTAACTTCTTGTTTAGTTACTTTCCTACGAATCTCTGGGTTTCCTCTTAGTGTACCTGTACCTGAACAGGGTGCATCTAGTAAGACTTTTGGGGCAGGAGATAATGGGGGAACTGTACACAGATCATGCTGATGTAAATTAACAGCAAGTTTCAAACGCTCAAGGTTCTTTTGTGCACGTTCAATTTTCTTGGTGTGTAACTCTACACTAGTAACTTTCGCACCAAGTTTGGCAAGCTGTGCTGTTTTTATACCATTGCCACTACAAAGATCAAGTACATATTCATCTTGTTTAGGTGCTAAGATGCTCACTGGCAAAGTAGAGGCAGGGTTCTGAGGCTGTACCCAACCTGCTTTATAGGCTTCTAATGTTTGCAAAGGCTTACTTATTTGTACAACAAGCACGTTAGGTAATGTATATTCAGTTACCTTGCAACCCTCTTTTTCTAAACTAGTTTTGGCTCTTGAGTAGTAGCTTTTTAAGTATAGTGGTTGGGGCTCGAGCATAACCTTAGCCACAGATTTTGCATCTTCTTGTCCAAACATCTCACACCATTCATTAAATAACCAATCAGGCACAGTTAATTTGGCAATTGAAGCTTCATTGCTATGTTCGATGTGGCGTAAGACAGCATTGACCAAACCTGATAAGCGTTTTAAAGATTTGTTTTGTTGCTTGCAGAGTTTTACCCATTCATTGACTGCTGCATAACGTGGTGTTTGGCGAATAAGAATATCGTAAGCACCTAGACTAAGTAAGTCAAGTATTTCTGGAGATAATCTTTTAGGCTGTTTTAAATAATTTTTCAGACAGATATCTAGGTAAAGCCCGTGGCGCAGCGTGCCATAAACAAGGTCAGTAACAAAAGCACGGTCTTGTTTCGATAAAGAAAACTTATCTAGTTCTGAGCCAAGAACAGCAGAAGAAAAAGCGCCGCTATGAATGCGGCGCAAAATTTTAAGTGCAAGTTGTCTAGCGCTAAGCACTAATCACGGTTGGCAAAGATTATAAAGGCGTAGTAAAGCAACCATGCAACAGTAGAAGCTAAAGCAGCTACATAGGTCATAGCAGCAGCTGTTAGTACCTTACGTGAACCACCTGTATCATCACTGGTTGCATAGCCTAAGCGTTGCATTTGACCAAGGGCACGACGACTAGCATCAAATTCTATGGGCAGAGTCACTAACTGAAAAAGGGCTGCAGCCGCAAAAAGGAGCAATCCAATAACAGCTAAATTAAAGAAGTTTAGAAAAACTCCACCTATAACTAACCAAGGCCCTAAGCCACTACCTATATTAGCCACAGGTAAAATGGCTGTGCGCCATGCTAGAGGCTGATAATCCTTAGCATGTTGAATAGCATGGCCTACTTCATGAGCAGCTACTGCCATAGCTGCCACGCTAGCCTGTCCATAATTACCTTCTGAGAGTCTCACTTTGTGTGCTCTAGGATCGTAGTGGTCAGTAAGTTGCCCCTTTACAGGTTCTACTTCTACATTATGAATACCATTAGCGTCCAAAATGGCCCTAGCAACTTCTGCTCCAGTTAAGTTAGCAGTGTTACGAACTTTAGACCATCTGCCATAGGTGCCTTTAAGCCACATTTGTATAAGCATAGGTAATGCAATAGTTATAACTAAAACAAAAATGTAAGCCATTTTTAATATCCTCCTAAATGATAGGTCGAACTCTTAGCATCCTTCATTAAGCTCGAGCTTAATAAAAGATGGCACTATATTGCAACAAAATCTCCTATCAAATTATAGGAGACTTGATAATAGTATACTAAGATTTTGTGAAGCAAAAATGAAATCCACTTTACAAAGCTAACAATTATCTCGCACCAGATTCAACTTTTAACCCTCTCACAAATATCTAACTACTCTAAAAATAGTTTTTTCTAAAATTAGCACAAACTTGATAATATCACACTCAAATCTCTTGACATTACACTATTAGTATTGTTATAATTTCGCACAGAGAAAAGTATCTTGCAATATAAATTTTATTGCAAGATTAGTTAAATTAAGGAGCAAAAATTATGGCTAAAGCCGTTGGGATAGATTTAGGAACAACTAATAGTGTTATCGCTGTAATGGAGGGAGGTGAACCTACAGTATTAGTTAATAGCGAAGGCAGTAGAACTACTCCTTCGGTAGTAGCATTTAAAGACGACCAGCGTATGGTTGGTCAAGTGGCAAAACGTCAAGCGGTTTTAAATGCTCAAGGGACTCTCTTTGAAGTTAAACGTTACGTTGGCAGAACATGGGAAGAGGTAAGTGAGGAAGCTGAACGTAGCCCCTATGAAGTTGTACGTGGCGATGATGGTGGTGTACGTTTTGTAATAAACGATAAAAAGTACACCCCTGAAGAAGTTTCAGCAATGGTATTGCAAAAGTTAGTTGAAGATGCCAGCACAAGCTTGGGAGAAAAAATTACTAAAGCAGTTATTACTGTGCCTGCTTACTTTAATAATTCACAACGTGAAGCTACTCAAAACGCAGGTAAGATTGCTGGTTTAGAAGTTCTGCGTATAGTCAATGAGCCTACTGCTGCAGCACTTGCCTATGGCTTAGATAAAAAAGGTAATGAAACAGTACTAGTTTTTGACTTGGGTGGAGGCACCTTTGATGTATCTGTCTTAGAAGTAGGCGACGGTGTTTTTGAAGTTCGTTCTACCTCCGGGGACACTCACTTAGGTGGTTCAGACTTTGATTATGCTGTTGTTAACTGGTTAGCTGAAGAGTTTCAAAAAGAATATAATGTAGATTTGCGTAAAGATAAGCAAGCCCTACAGCGCCTTATTGAAGCATCAGAGAAAGCTAAAATAGAACTTTCAAATCTACCTGAGACAACAATTAGCCTTCCCTTTATAGCAATGGACCCTGCTAGTAACGCACCACTTTACTTAGATAAGAAACTTAGTCGTGCTAAGTTTGAAGAACTTATTGCCCCACTCTTGCAGCGTGTACGTCAGCCTGTTGAAGATGCCTTAAAAGACGCAAAACTTAGCAAAAATGATATCCATGAGGTTATTTTGGTTGGTGGTTCCACCCGTGTACCAGCAGTAAAAGATCTTGTTAAGGAACTACTTGGTAAAGAACCCAATCAATCAGTTAATCCTGATGAGGTAGTAGCACTTGGTGCTGCAGTGCAAGCAGGCGTGCTTACAGGTGAAGTAGAGGACATAGTGTTACTTGATGTCACCCCGCTAACTCTTGGTGTAGAAACCAAAGGTGGAGTATTTACTCCTTTGATTGAGCGTAACACTACTGTACCAGTTAAAAAGTCTGATACTTTTACAACTGCTGAAAACAATCAACCCGGTGTAGAAGTTCATGTATTACAAGGTGAGCGCTCTATGGCTACTGATAATAAATCTCTTGGTAGGTTTAAATTAGAGGGTATTCCCCCTATGCCAGCAGGCATGCCACAAATTGAAATCACCTATGACATAGATGCTAATGGTATTTTAAATGTCACAGCTAAAGAAAAGTCCACCTCTAAAGAAGCTTCTATAACAATTCAGAACACAACCACTTTGGACGAAAATGAAGTTGACCGCTTAATTAAAGAGGCTGAAGCTAATGTTGATAAAGACCGCGAGGTCAAAGCCTATGCTGAAGCAAAAAATCAACTTGATGGTTTGCGTGCCCAAGCCCAAAAATCTTTAGATGAGGCTAGCGCTGCACCTGATAACCTTAAAGAAGAAGTAAAAGGGCTTATTAATGAGGCTGAACAAGCAGTAAACAGTGATGCTCCTCAAGATAAGCTAACTGATCTAAGTAATAAGCTGCAAGAAAAGCTAACAGCGCTTATGCAAGCTGGAGCACCAGCAGCTGATGCTAATGCAGCTACTGCAGAAGCAGGCCCAAGTGCACAAGGGCAAGAGCAAAGTAAGTCTGATGATGATGTAATTGATGCAGATTTTAAACCTGCTAGTTAATGTTAAAGCTTGAAGATCACTTAGGTTGCTCTTCAAAAAATAAATTCCCTTAAGGCCTCCTCATTAATGGGGAGGTTTACTTTTTCTATAAGAAGTGAAATTAAAGTTCGGAAATTATGAAATAATGCTAGAAGGCAAGAAAAAGTATATTTACTGAACTTTAAGCTTCCCCATGTACGTATAAATCAAAGTAATTACCTTCAGCAGGGTCAAACATAATGTTGAAGAAACAGTCACCACCATCACTAATGATTAGTACATCCCTTTGCCAATCATCATTGTCTTCAGCGAAACTGTTACAAATAAAGCTAGTGTAGATAAGTTGTTTTCCCTCAACTATTACGCCAGCGTATTGACGTTTATATTCAGAAAGTTTTTCCCAAAGTTTAGGAGATCTAGGGTCTGGATTTTCACGCAAATAATCTTGTAGACCAGCCTCAAACAGTAAAGCCTCTTTAGGTGTTAAAAGCCATGTGCCGTCTGGTATTGTTCCAGAGTCAAAGTAGCTTAAATTTGGCAAGATAACACCGTCAACAGTAATTCTTAGGGGGTTGTCATTAGCGTTTTGTCCAAAAGATAAAACGGTTACTAAAAGACTAATGGCGATAATAATATTTTTCATTGTTTAAATATACTATTGCCTGACTTAACTTACCACTAATTCAAAATTGTGCTTCTGGACTTGCATGGAGTTACAGCTAGCAACTTGGCTGTACCATTACCCCATCAGTGATAATATGCCAGTTGGCCCTTGATTACAATTTGTACTTAAGAATTTTTTTCAAGAGAAAGCTTATAAGCAAGATTACGTGGTGCTCCCAAAGCCATTAGAGCTTGCTGTAAATCATGTTTTGAAATACCATTAGCTCTTAATTGTATAGCCTGCTCAACAAAATTAGCTTCACTATTTAACTTTGAGATCGGGGCAATAACTACTACTATCTCCCCTTTTATTACTTCTTGAGTTTTTAATTCATCATATATACTTTTTAATGTTCCTCTATAAGTAGTTTCAAATCTTTTAGTAATTTCTCGACTTACACTTGCTTCCCTGTTTTCACCACATAATTGAATCAATTCTTTAATTGTATCTAAAAGCCTCTTTGGGGATTCATAAAAACAACTTGTGCATTCACTTTTTGCAATTATCTCGAGCCTTCTAAAACGCTCTTTACCTTTACGAGGCAAAAATCCTTCAAAAGTAAAGCGTGCTAAGGGTAGACCAGAAAGAACCAAAGCCGGAATAAAGGCTGTTGCTCCGGGAATAACTTCTATCTCATCACCCCGTTTCAAAGCAAGTCGAACAAGCTCTACTCCCGGATCTGATATTCCGGGTGTTCCTGCATCAGTCAGGTAAGCAATCTTTTGGTAATTAGAAAGGACAGTTGGTGCTCGAGCCCCAACTGTATGAGCATCTAAGCGTAAAAGTGGCTTATTAATACCATAGTGATTTAAAAGTTTACTACTGTGACGTGTATCTTCAGCAGCAACAACATCAACATCTTTTAACACCTTAAGTGCTCTTAAGGTTATGTCTTCTAAGTTGCCAATAGGTGTGGAAACAAAAACAAGATTAGCCATGAATTTTTATTGAGCATACCACATATAAAAGA
>CBDCWW010000009.1:0-87500 GCA_965223585.1 Trueperaceae bacterium | reverse complement strand
TTTCATACTGTGCATGGTCATCTAATCGCAACTTCAAAAAGTGAAAAAGGTTATGCAAATCCATTTGCCAATACATTTCTGTATAGAGGCTTACAGGTAAATTAATGCGAGCAAGCTCTCTAGCTAAACCACTCTCTAGCAACTTTTCATAGCTTTCGTAAGTGCTGACTTGCTCTTTTTGTAAGGAAGTAATTATTTCTTCCGTAGATTCTGCAGGAAGAGATTCACTGCTACGGCCTTGTTTATTGCTTTTAGCTTGGTAACGCACCTGCTCTGAATCAGGTATATAAAACTCATCACGCATTACACTGTATCTGCCACTAATTTCATTTAGGCTTGCTGTCCTATGACGTACTAACTGACGAGCAACAAAAATTGGCATTTTGAGGTGGAAAGTAAAACCAACTTGCTCAAAAGGACTGGTGTTGCCTGAAAGTACTATTTTGCCATTGCGTCTAACAACCATAACACCAGTTCTGGTATGTGCACAGTAAACATGACCCTCATAATTTTCCCACCATGTATTAGTTTGACCTTGATTAATAATCGGTTCCTGCATTCGTGATAATATACCTACTGTCCACATATCATTATTTTGGCGGCTATAGTGTGCTGCTTCACCCGCATGAAGGCAAAGCCTCTGAACCTGATCAGCAAGGTGTTCATATCTAGTTGAATAAACCCAAGTGCCACGCTTTTCTGAACCATCTGAATGCCTTAACCCTTGTAGTAAATATCTAGAATCTTCAGCATGCAGCTTTAAACACCATTCTGGTAAACTTTTTTCAGCTCGAGCATTATAAAACTGCTGTCTAAAAATATAGCCAATATCAGGTGCATACACAGTAAATTTGTAGCGATCTTCATAAGAAGCCTCCTCTTTTACTACCCAACTCAAGCCTTTTACACATTTCTTAAGAAATGAAATTTCCCTAAGTTTTTTGAGATGAAAAACCACAAAATTACGCCCAGAATCTTCTAGGCGAGACGCATAACCATCACCAACAAAAAACCCTATGAACTCTAAAAGTGATGAGCTATTTTGGTGTGCGGGAAAACCCTTCCCCTTCCAGCGCTCACAAATATTGTATGGAGCAGTTTTTATATAACGTACCATTGAGCGATGTTGTAACTCTGAAGCTGATACAAGTCGATAGGTATCTTGCCAAATTGAGCGTTTGGCCTCATTATCCCATTTTCGAGTAGTAACAAACATTTTGTGATCAGATGTTACTAACAAATCAACTCCACCATGGCAAACTTGATACATTTTCCCTTTATAAAAATCTTTGGTCCAGTACAAAGGAGATTCATAAACAAGGCTTTTTACTTTAGGGTCCCAAAGTCCAACTTGAAAGTCTTCACCATTTTGAGCACGCTCAAAAGCTTCCTTCCAATTAAAAAACCCCTTATGAGTTAACACTTCTGTTTGCTCATCATAGCAATGTCTATGCCGCAATAAATAATCAATGAGGGCTTTATCTTCTCGAACAGTTTTTGTGCCTTCACCGTAAGAGACTCGAGCTGCCTGAACAATTCGCTCATCACTGCCTACATAGTCTACGAGACGTACAAAACCTTTATCTAAAACCTTAAATTCTTTATCTAACAATTCTTCAGCTTCTGAAATAATGCTATGAGCCATAGAGTTATTCTATCAATCTTTTACCATGTATAGATGTTCATACAAGTTTTTTCCACAAAACCTCGGAGGTTTTGAAAACCTCCGAGGTTTGAGTCAGCCCAGATTTTTCTGGATCACTTATATAGGGCCTTTATTTCCCACAAAGAGTTGCTCCTCCAAGTGCTCTATCAGCACAAATTACTCCAAAACCATGTTGAAAACTTTTACCGTTTCCCCATGAATTATCAAAAAAAGTAGTTTGCTCGAGACGCGCTCTTACTTGTGCAGCAGAAAAGTTAGGATTCTGATTCCAGACAAGGGCTGCTACTCCCGATACAAAAGGAGTTGACATTGAAGTTCCTGCTAAACAGTTATAATTATCTACTGGGAAGGTACTGAAAACTGCTGATGAATTTGCACCTACGCAATTAGCTACTGTATCCGTTTTTAGAAAACCTCCCGGCCCTACAAAATCAACACTTTTGCCGCCAGTTTCATCAAAGTTTGAAAAGCTCGAGCGCTCAAAATCACTGTCCACAGATCCTATCGCTATAGCATCAGGCGCATTAGCTGGAGTTAAAATAGCACTACTAAGGCCAGCATTACCAGAAGCTGCAAAAACAAGTGCTCCAGCATTAGTAGCATCAGCTATTGCTTCATTAAGAGCAAGGCTTGTACCAGCTGCACCTAAACTCATATTCAAAATCTTAGCAGGATTAGGGTTAGTAGCAAAACCAGCAACGCTTAAACCTGCTGACCAACGAATGGCATTGGCTAAATCAAAGAAATTTCCATTTACACCAGAATCATCAAAAATCTTAACTGGTAAAATCTCTATCTCCTTACCAAAAGCGACTCCTGCAACCCCAAGATTGTTATTGCCTACAGCAGCTGCAATACCAGCCACATGAGTGCCATGAAAATTATTGGTATTAGGACTGCTGGGGTCATTGTCATTATCGTGGAAGTCACAACCGGGTAACATTTTATCTCTTAAATCCTCATGGTCAGTTTGTACTGCGCTATCTAAAATAGCTATTACAATTGGAGCACTACCTTTCTGAACATCTCCTGTTTCTATTTCCCAAGCTTGGGGTAAGCCAAAATCTTGCATATTCCACTGATGTTTAAAAAGAGGATCATTAGGAGTAACCACAAGATGATTAAGATGTTTATTAGGTTCAGCGTAAGCTATGTTTGGATCACTATTAAGTTGAGCAACAGTACTTTCAAAATCGCCTGCTACCTCTATAAGATCAGGGCCTTCATCCTTGCCAGAAGTCAAAGTTTGGTAATTATATGTGCTTTCCATAGCTGTAACCAAACTTTGCAGTGTGGTTAACCCTTCTGGCTTCTTGTAACGTACTATAAGTTGATTAGGAACAGCTGTGTCTCCGGGTTGGCGTGGAGGTTTTTGAGTTTGATTAGGTGATTGATTAGTAGGAGCAACGCAGTTTAGGGAAGCTTCAACTTGAAAGGGACTCGAGCCCCCATTTCCACTAACTGTGACTTGTGTCTGTTCTCCATTATTAGGGAAAGGACTACTTAGACTAAGAGTTACATCTGTACGTCCTTTACCAACGATTTCCCCACTAGCAGGCTTAGCGGCTAGCCAATCTTGGTCACTCCTTATATTCCATTTGAGTTTTGAATCCGCTTCTCCCTCGTTAATTATAACAATATCTTCACTTGTATTAATTACAAGTGGATCTTGAGGAATGTCAACTTTTAATTTTGGAGTAGGAGAATCGCCACCACCACCAAACAAACCACAAGAAACTAAAGAAAGCAAAAGGATAATTACTAAAAAACTATTGAGGTTACGCATTCCAAAAATTATAATCTTCTTTATTAGGATTATTGTTAGTATATGATTTTGGTAGCTTTATAAAAGTAATAATATGTTGAACCTTGGTCCTGTTGGAGCTATCGTTTTGTTACATGAAGAGCACTATCGATTTTTTTCTGTATCTTACGCACAAATTTGGATTTGCCCAAGTTTTGGAGGTTTTGAAAATCTCCGAGGCTTCACAGAAAAAATTTTTGTGGATGCCTATAAGATTTGTGATAGCTTCTTATTATGCAAAATCTTAAAGACTCCCTAAAATTAGCTCTTACAAATGCTGTAAGTTCCTTTGGAGTCACCACTGGAATAATTATTCAAGAAGTTCCTGAAGATAAGCCAGGAGACTATGGTAGCCCTGTTGCTTTTAGCTTGGCAAAAGGTTTGCGTAAAAATCCTGCCATTATTGCCAAAGAAATTATTGACAAACTTGAAGTCCCTGAGGGTGTAAGCCAAGTTAATGCTGTAGGACCTTATATTAACTTTCATGTTGACAGAGCCCAATTTATTAACCAAGTTATTGAAAGTGACTTGAGCTTACCCCCACAAAATAAGAAAATTATAGTTGAACACACCTCAGTTAACCCTAATAAAGAAGCTCATGTAGGGCATTTACGCAATATAGTTTTAGGAGATGCTTGCTCACGCATTCTAAAAGCTGCTGGTTACGAGGTAGAGGTTCAAAATTATATAGATGACACTGGTAGACAAGCTGCTGAGTCACTTTTCGCTATAGAGTACTTCTCTGAAACTTATGATGACTCTAAAAAGTATGATCACTGGTTAGGTGAGCTTTATGTGCGCTTAGGTAAAGCCAAAGAAACTGATGCCGAGACTATAGAAAAGGGAGTCTCTAATGTTATGCATAAACTCGAGCAAGGGAAACTACGCACTAAAATTGAAGAGGTTGTGCAAGCACAATTGCAAACTTGTTACGCTCTAGGTGCAGAATATGATCTTTTAGTGTGGGAGTCTGACGTAGTAGCAGCAGGTTTTTTAGAAAAGGGGCTTGAAATCCTAAAAAATAGCCCCTATGTATCAAAACCTAACGAAGGGAAATATTCTGGAGCAACTATTATGGATGTATCTGAGTTTATCCCGGGTTTAGCTGAGCCAAATGTGGTGTTGGTACGGAGTGATGGCAATGCTGTTTATGTGGCTAAAGACATAGGTTATCACTTTTGGAAAATAGGACTTTTCCAAGGACTTAAATTTCAACACTTTGCCACTCAACCTTCTGGTAAAGATCTTTATAGTAGTGCCCTTAATGGTGAAGCCAATCCTAATAACCAAAAATTTGCACAGGGAAATTATGTAAATGTTATAGATGTTCGTCAAACACATTCTCAAACAATTGTTAAGGCTGCTTTAGCGCTTTCACAAAGCAAAGAAGGGCAAGAAGCTACAGATAACTCGCAGCACTTAGCTTACGAAGTTGTTACTTTAGAAGGGCAAGCCATGAGTGGGCGTAAAGGCATTACTCTAGCTATTGACACAGTTATTGACGAAGCTACAGAGCGAGCTAAGAAGGTAGTTCTCAAGAAAAACCCTGACTTACAAAATATTAGTGAAATAGCTAGGCAGGTAGGTATAGGAGCTCTTCGGTTTAGCATGTTAAAAAGTGAAGCTAAGAAAATAATTGATTTTAGATGGGAGCAGGCTCTTAGTTTACAAGGTGATTCAGCTCCTTATGTACAATACGCTCATGCCAGAGCCAGTAGCATTTTACGCAAAGCTAGCAAATTTGATCTTTCTAAAGCTGATTGGAGTAAGTTGGGTAAGCTCGAGCTAAAACTAGCCCAAGAAATTGCTAAAGCTCCTGAGGTTATCTTAACTGCTGCTAAAAACTTTGCCCCACACCAGATAGCACAGTATACTCTTGATCTGGCTACAGCATGGAATAGTTACTATAATCATAAAGATGATGAAGGTAATTATGATACTCAGGTTCTAACTGCAGAAGAAGGTTTAAAAGAAGCACGCCTTGTTTTAGTTAGTAAAGTAAAAAAGACTTTGGCTTATACTCTTGATTTACTTGGCATAGCTGCCCCTGAGGAAATGTAACTAAGAAAGTAGAAACAACTTATAGGTCAACTAGTTTAGCAATTTTTTGTGTATAGGATAACCCAAGCTATAGCAAAAGGAATGAAGATGATGATATAGCCCCAGATAAAAAGGGGGGCTCCTCCTATAAAGGCCCTGTATACGCTAATTAGTATTGTTAGTGTGGTGAAGACAATTTCCATTTGAACAACAATTTTTACCTCTTGCCAGCGAGTTGCACGATATGCAAGAAATGAACTTGCTGCTATTGCTAGCAGGGCTGCTGCGTAGATTTGAGTTAAAGTAGGATCAAAGGGTGTCCATTGGATTAAATTAGCCCATGTTTTTGGTATCACTAGTAGGATAGTGCCGAATAAAAAGGAAACTATAAAGTGGATGAGGAATGTGGTTTTTAGTTCTTTTGACATTATTATTTCTACCTTTACTAATTAAAATAATTTCCACACAAAGCCAAGTCTTTTAAATGTGGTTTTTGGTGAGAGGGTTCACCCTTCACTTTATTCTAGGGTAAATTAAGTTAGGCAAGAGTAAGCTTCTGTATTTACCGTTCAGGGTTACAAAATCATAGTTAATCAGTTAATCACATGAATCAAAGTTCAGACTACGGAATGGAAGATACTAAGTTTCTTGGAGAAACTTAGTATCTCACGGCAAGGTTGGGGGGATTTGTTTGTTTTTCGTATGTGCCTATACCAACTACAGATGCTGTGCTGTTACCTGAATCAACTATCCCAGTATTGTTGTAGAAACAAATATTGCTATTTAGGCAAGTGCGGTTTCCTACTAAAAGTTTCTCCAATTAATATCAATAGAATTATTCCTTTACTATTAAGAGCCCCCCATTTGTTGCACTACTCTAAATTTTTATATGCGAGCTTACCAAGTAAGGCAAACCTAGTAACTGATGCTAAACCTAGAGTCACCTACAAACCAGCTTATTCATATATGTAGACTGAATTTGGTCTAGAATTATAAGCTCCCACCACCACAATGTTACCTGATATAGCTACAGATTGACCAAATTGGTTATTGTCTGCTCCATCAGAGGCTAATATTTTCTTGACCTCACCCCAGTTGTTACTACCACCATTATTGCGTTCATATGTATATGCTTTACCTAGTTTAGCATCGTTCGATGTATCTTGACTAGCCCCTACCACCAAGGTATCTCCTGATATGGCTACAGAGGTTCCAAAATGATCCCGAACTGCTCCATCAGAGGCTAATATTTTCTTAACCTCACCCCAGTTGTTGCTACCACCACTATTACGCTCAAATATATAGGCAGAACCTGAGCTACTAACATTACCATCACTTAGTTCAGCTCCTACCACCACTGTATCTCCTAAGATAGCTACAGATCCGCCAAACCAGTCACCAATTGTTCCATCAGAGGCTAATATTTTCTTGGTCTCACCCCAATTATTGCTACCACCATTATTGCGCTCAAATATATAGGCTGAGCCTGCACTTTCACCGTTATCATTATCATCAATAAAAGCACCTACCACCAAAGTATTTCCTGATATGGCCACGGACTCACCAAAATTGTCACCTGCAAAACGATCATTTGTTTCTCCTTCTCCATCAGAAGCTAGTATTTTCTTAATTAGTCCCCAATTATTGCTGCCACCATTATTGCGTTCAAATATATGGGCTGAACCTGCACTTTCACCGTTATCATTATCATCATTGGGATTACCTACAACCAGAATATCTCCTAATATAGCTACAGATCCACTATTTACAAAACCAAAACAACAAGTATCTTCTGGTGCTATTATTTTCTTAACTTGCCCCCAGTTATTATTGCCACCACTATTGCGCTCAAATATATAGGCGGAACCTCCTCTACTAGGATTAGAATGTCCATCTCTTGAAGCTACTACTACTACAGTATCCCCTGATATAGCCACAGCACTGCCAAATTCATCACCACGTGTCTCTATTTCATCAGAAGTTATTATTTTTTTGACCAGTACCCACTCACCACAAGTATCGCGTTCATATACGTAGACCGAACCGGAGTTAATGTCTGTAGCATTATCTAAAGGAGCCCCTACCACTGCTGTGTCTCCTGATATGGCCACAGACCATCCAAACCGGTCAAAGTTTTCACCAGCTGTTAACTTAACCTCGGCAGCAGCAGAACACTGCTGCCAAAACCCACCACCATAACCCCAACTACCAGCAGCAACTCGAGCCCTATCATTAGTATCAACATTTGCAGTAAATACCCTTTGATGACCAGTAGTAAAACTATCAAAAATATAGTAATCACCACTAGAAGTCATATGAGCTTCTTCAATAGTTTTACTAGTAAGCTCATTAGCAATCACATTAGTGTCCCTGTCTTTGATCTTAATTTTACGCTTTATACCCTTTATTTTTATAAACATTACATGCTTACCATCATCACTTGCACTAGGATGTCTTACCTCATTACGTTCTGTAACAACTGTAATATAAGTATTATTCATAAAGTCATAAAGAAAAATACGTAGTTTACCACCACTTATATCTCTAATTAAAGCAATGTACTCACCATTACTAGTGATACTAGGTTGCCTTTGATCTTTGGCATTTGCATTTCCTAGTTTACTTATAGCACAACTTTGTGTAGCTAAGTCATATTCACAGATCTTAACTCTTATTCTACCATTGCTAGCAGGTCCAGACCATACTATCTTAGTGCCATCTGCTGTGACTGAAACATCAAGTTCATCTCTATCATTGGTGTTACTAAGATTAAGTATTGGCTTGCCCTCATCAAAAACATAAATATCAAAGAAACCATTTGCAGGATTTTTAATGCTAGCAACTACAAGACTACCGCTACTATCTACCGCTACTGATTGCACTTCATCTGTTGAACTATAGATATTTGTCCTTACGCTTGTAGCTTGATTATATATCCATATTTGGTAAGTGTTTCCATCAGTCCTGTAGTAAGCCGCAATACCGTTTACCATAGGCAAAACATCTTGAGTCGTTAAATCACTTTCTTCAAATACATTTTCTTCTACGTCAGGAAGCTCTATATTTATTTCTTCGTTATTTAAGTCTTCACCTTCAAGCTCAGTGACTGAGGTAATATTTACTGCTATAGCACTAGCTAATTCTTCACTACTGTAGAGTGCAGGTGTTGATTTTAGATTAGACTTAGGAATCGAGAGGTTATTTGCTTGGTTACAAGCACTTAAAACTAAAAACAACAAGATTGAGATAATTAAAGTTGTCCATTGCTTTAGTAAATGGATATTATATTTCATAGGACTTTACCTACCTTTCTTGGAATTTGAATAGAGTTGTCGGAAATTGAGGGATTAAACAATTCCGAAAATCTAAATCTAAACTGTGATGCCATATTTTCATGACCTCCTAAGAATTTGATTGCCTTTTGATCACTTTGCTCGAGTTACACTAGACACTCAAAACAAATAGTGTCATTAGGGCATTACGCTATTCAGTGTGGCAAAGCATTACTTTTTGTAATAGGGGGGTAGCCCCTATGCTTTGTTAAAGTTTGTGAGCTATTTAGCAATAAAAATATTGTGAATAGGGGGTAGCCCCCATGAGTTTTGGAAGACTCTCTTTATAATAAGTATAATAATGTCTGAAAGTGACTTTACAACTAGGCCTTTAAAAATTGTAGTTATTGAAGATGAAATTATGTTTCTCGAGCTAATCTCCTCAGTACTATCACAAGATCAAAATGTAGAGGTAGTAGGTAAGACTAACAATTTAGAACAAGGCCGCGAACTGGTACTGCATCACAAACCTGATGTTGTAATATTAGATATAGAACTAGGTGCTGAATTGAATGGAATACAACTAAGTTTGCAGCTTCGCAAACTGTTACCTAAACTAGGTATTGTCCTACTTTCTAATCATACCTATCCACAATTTGCTAAAACCCTCTCACGCAAAAAATTATTTGGTTGGGCCTATCTACTTAAAAAATCAGGGAGTGACTTAAAAACCCTTAAGAGGGCCATTGTTTCTGTATCTCAGTGCATGGTTATGTTAGATGAAGAGCTGACAAACAAGCTGAAATATCAAAGCAATACTCATGTACTAACTGACAGGCAAAAAGAGATAATGAGACTTGTTTCACAAGGACACAGCAACAAAAAAATTGCGGATATGCTCGAGTTAAAAAATAAAACCATAGAAAACATGCTGGGTGACATTTATAGTAAACTAGGAATTCCTACCAAAGAAGCTAATACTCATGCCCGTGTAGCTGCAGTCCTAAAGTATTTAGAAAACAGCTAGCCACTTGAGTTAGGTACTCTAAAATTGACATAATAGGAAACAATAATTTGCTAACATATTTGTCTATGGATTCGTTAACTCGCATAGCAGCAGTTGATGACCAACTGGTGTTTCTCGAGCAAGTCAAAAAGATGTTCGAAAACAACCCTACTTTTGAGATAATCACTACTGAGGTTGACAGCGAAAAAGCTCTTGATAGCTTTACCCGTCTGCAACCCGATGTAGTAATTGTGGATGTTATGATGCCAAAGATGAATGGCTTTGTGTTCACAAAGAAACTACTTAAACAACTTCCTACTATCAAAGTGGTGGTGGTAAGTGACTCTACTGAAAAAGCCTATCCTCAACTTGCTGTTAATGTAGGGGCAATAGCTTTTATACCTAAGAAACAGTTGTCACTTGAAAGTTTTATTGAGGTTCTTACAAAAGATGATCCCTAAACCTTATACTTTTGCACTAAGGAACTACTGATGAATTGGCAAAAAGCATGTGAGCACAAAAGTTTACAAAACCTACTATTCAATAAAGAGGGTCTTGCATGGAACACGGGATATTATGCTTTTAGTGGATAAGTGAGGCTATATTCTTATAGGTATGCTTGCTTCAAGCAAAATCCCAGCACCCTCCTGAGAAATACTCCAACTACCTCCTAGCTGCTGCACACGATCATCTACACTCATAAGTCCCAATCTCTTAGAAAACTTGCCCTCATCAAACCCCTTGCCATTGTCTCTTACTAGTACCTTTAAATTGTTGTCTTGTCGCTCTAAACATATAATGACCTTAGTTGCCTCTACTGCATGTTTGTAAACATTCCCTATGGCCTCCTCTACAATCCTGTACACTCCTAGACGCACTTCCTCTGAGAAAAGATTCTCTATTATATCATCTAACTCCTCTATTTCCTCTGTAACCTCTAGTTTTATTTCCATCTCTTCTGGTTTGTTGTCTATCAGTGATCTGATGGCTGGTACTAAACCTATGCTTACAATAGCAGGATGCAGTGAGTGACTCACTTGTCGGACTTCTGTTTCTCTTAGATTGTCTAGCTCTTCTCTAATACTTTCTAGGGCCTCACTGATTTGTTTTGCAGCACTGTTAGCTTTAAGTTCTTTTATGCAATTACCTAGATTACGCCATGCTACTGATAGTCTTGTTTGAACACTACCATGTAGCCTTTCTGCTAACTCCTTTCTTTGCCTATCTTCTGCTTTTGTTATTCTTTGACGTGCTTGCCTTAACTGCTTCATATTTTCTTGTAGTTCTGCTAGCAGCTGGGCATTCTTTAAAGATATAGCTGCCTGAGCTGCTAAGTGTTTTAATACTGCAAGTCTTTCATCTGTGAATGCTCCTTTGGCTAGTTTATTTTCTAAATAAACTACTCCTTCTAGGTTTCCTTGATTGCTTAGAGGTAACACCATCATAGACTGAGGTTTTGCACTTTTAGCATAACTATCATCTTGTAAGGAGAAATCTTGTTCCCCTTCTAGGTCAGTAATGATGTGCTTTTGAGTGTTGATAGCATAGTGCACTATTCTAAGAGGAATAAGTGTTTCTGACTCATCCATAACAAGGTCACTTTCTATAAATTGATTATCAGAAGCACTAAACTGAGCTGCTAAGAGCCAGTCATTGTTTTTAGGTATAAGTAAAGCCCCACGATCAGCACCAGCACTCGCAACTAGGGTGTGCATAAGTTTTTCTATAAGGTTTGGTAGTTGTATCTCTCCTGATAGTGTTTGGGATGCTTTTAGTATACTTACTAGATCTAGTTTCTCTGTGCTAGTGCCTGTGTGAGAACTTGACTGTATTATTCCATCATCGCTACTTGTAGAGGAAGTCGTTGTTTTAAGAAAAACCTCAGGGTACTTGTTTTCTAGGTGTTTTAGTTTAGCCAGAGCACCCCAGCGACTGTAGGCATCGTAGGCTTCTCGGAGGAAATGATGGGCTAAGTTTAGGTTACTCTCAAGGTAAAATTTAGCTGTTAGTTCTAGCGCTAGGGCTTCTTCGTTTACAAATCCATTTTCCCTAGCTAGTCTTGTTGCTTCTTGGTAGTGGTGCCATGCTCTGCCTCTTTTACCTATTACACGACACCTCTCTGCTTCTACTAAATGCCATTTGTGTAGGTAGTTCATAGGAGCATGTTTCGACAGGTGTTTTAGGTATTTTTGTTTGCTAGCAACGTAACGTAATGTTTTTCTTAAGTTATTTGGTTTTGCCAATTGTAGATTAGAGATGGCTTGCTTCATGTATCCTACTTGCAAGCTTGCTGTACCAAGTAAGCCATTTTGTACTTTATCAAGAATCCAACCAAATTCCCTTGCAGATCGATACTCATCAAAAAAGACCTCAAGGAAAAACAGCCATATAACCAATGTGGCTTGAACACTATCATTTTTAAAAACTCTATTCCCAGTAAGTACGTCCCTCCGAAAATCTCTTACCGAAAATTCTTGTTCTAGAGAGGATTTGCCATTTAAACACATAATGAAACTCTTTGAGAGTTGAAATGCATAAATAGCATCTGGCTCACTATATGAGTTGATGAATTTTTCATCAATTTCTAATCCAGAAATAAGCTCCTGTAAACTATCGCCTGAAAGAATCCTATAAACGTAACCCATTATCAGTGTCCAAACAGTATAATGTTTATTGCCTAAATCTAGACTAGGTACTATACTTTTATGCATATTTTGTGCAACTTGACTTAAAGGTATCTCTAAATGATTAATAAAGCAGTTGATAAGAAAATTGGTAGCTGTTGAACCACTAGAATTCTCACTTTGCAATTCTTGTGCCATTTCCCTAAGTTTTAAGGCATTCCTTATATCCCCAAAACCACTACTAAGTAGTGAACCTAATCCAGCAAACAGGAATGATGAAATAGGTCCGTAGCAAAGCTGTAATTTTACACCAACAGTAACAATGAAAACTAATACATCTAGCTTTCCAGTTGTATAGGCAGAGCCATAAATTTGGCTCATTATTTGTAAGTAAGCCACCACTTTAGGCTTATTAGTTGCGAAAAAAGGAGTAATTGCAGTAAGACCAATATTTTTGAAAAGAAGCATTGATTTAACACTTACTAAATGCCAAGCTAACTCCAGCTTAGTAGGATTCTTCGGCAATCTGAAACCTAGACTCCGAATAATTTCTTGCGCACATTCAATGATTTCATCAAGCTTATCCCATATTGTAAGTAATCTAATCTTAGTTGCATAAGCAAAGTACTTATCTAAAGGAGTCTTAGCAAAATAACGCACTTGTTTAAACCATTCTTCTATGGGATCAAGTATCCCACTAAGTAAAGCAGCCTGCATAGCATTGTTATATATATCTAAACTTTTGTCATAAAGACTTTCCCAATGATTGTTTGGTAAATGTTCCATTGCCTGCTGAAAATAGTTTAGTGCTGCTGCATATGCTCCTGCCTTAGTAGCCTTGTGCCCAGCTCGAGTATTGAGATTGATTAACTCTTCTTTTATAGAAGATATTTCAGGTAAATTTTTAGCTGCATTAAAATGGTCAACTATAGCAAATACCTTTGTCTCTAACTCTTCTTTTGTTGTTGAAGCTAGTAAACTTTTTCCTATCCTAAAATGGATTGCTTCTCTATTGTCCTTGGGAATTAGTTCATAAGCTGCTTGCTGTATACGGTCATGAGCAAAAGTAAATTGCTCCCCTTGCTGCAAGATGTAACCCTCAACTAGTGCAGACCGTAAATCTGAATAAATATTGCCTTCAGTTAATCCTATCAATCCTTCAAGATAAGACAGTGATGATTCTTGAGAAGAAGTCTTTGTGTCTTTATCAGTTATAATTGCTGCCAATGTAGACAAATCAAAATTATTCCCTATGTACCCCGCAAGGGCTAATAGCTTGTGAGTGTTTGCTGGTAAAGCTTCCAACTTGCCTGCCATTAGCTCTATGACATTCTCTGTATATCCCCTTGCTTCTATCTCTTTTGTATCCCACTCCCAGTGCCTCTGCGGGTAGTTAAATCTTATTAACTGTTCTATATACAACGACTTTAGAAACTCCCTTATGAAAAAAGGATTCCCTCCTGTCTTCCTCTGCAATAGCTCTGCTAACGGCACTACCTTCTCTTTCGTTTGGTGTAACGCATCTACTAATATCTCTTGCAAGTGTTCCTGTTTTAAAGGGGTCAAAGTAATTGTTGTTACTGTGGCTCCTGCTTCAGTTAAGGTATTAAGACTGTGGGTTAAAGGATGCACACTATCTACTTCGTTGTCTCTGTAGGCTCCTATTAGCAATAAGGTCTTCTTGTCGCCTTGTGCAAACATTTGCTCTATTAAGTTCAGTGATGCTGCATCTGCCCATTGTAAATCATCTAGGAATATTGTTAAAGGATGTTCTGGTTTGGCTAGTGTTGCTATGAAGTTTTGGAACACATAGTTAAAACGATTCTTCGCTTGCTCTGGTGGTACTTCTGGTACTTCTGGTTGCTCTCCTATGATCTGTACAAGACTAGGTATTACTTCTGTCATTACCTTGCCATTACTTTTTAGGGCTTCTAGAAGTTTCTCTTTCCACTTTGCTAGTTCTTCATCGCTTTCAGTTAGTAGTTGTTTTACTAACCCCTCAAATGCTTGTAGGAAAGCTAGATAGGGCACATCTTTCTGCAGTTGATCAAACTTCCCTGAGATTAGATACCCTTTCTTTGCCGTTAGAGGTTTATATACCTCTTGCACTAATGCTGTTTTTCCTATTCCTGAATAGCCTTTTACTAGCAGTATTTCCTCTGTTCCTTCATTTACTCTGTTTACAGTTTCTAGTAACGTGCCTATTGCTTCTTCTCTACCATACAGCTTTTGAGGAAATTGGAACTTGTCTGGCTTATCTTCTTGGGCTAGTTCAAAAGGATTAATGCTGCCTTTTTCTTGCAGCTCATTTAGGCATCTCTGTAAATCCTCTTTTAAACCTAGTGCAGATTGATACCTATCCTCTGCATTCTTAGACATTAGCTTTAGAACTATGTTGGAAAGAGTAAATGGTATCTCTTCTTTTAATCCATCTAGAGGCTTTGGAATAAGGGCGATGTGGGCGTGAACATAGCCTAGAGCATCTTTAGCTTCAAAAGGATATCCGCCTGTTAGCATATGATAGAGGGTAGCTCCTAAACCATAAAAATCACTTCTATAATCTATAGCACGATTCATTCTTCCTGTTTGTTCAGGTGAAAGGTATGGCAGTGTTCCCTCTAAAACGTTAGGATTTTTTGCTTCTACTACTTCTCGGCTTAATGTTGTGGAGATATTAAAATCAATTATCTTTAGTTCATCTGTTGTTTCATTCCAGATTATGTTGTTTGGGTTTATGTCTTTGTGTATTACATTGTTGCGGTGTATTTCGCTTAGGGCATCACATGTCTTTATTGCTAATCTGAGACATGTTTTTACATCTAAATCCTTTTGTGATAATACTTCTGTTATTGAAGTGGCTTGGATATCCTCTATTAGTAAAACTGTGTGTTTACCTATTTGCTCTATGCCATAGGTTTTTATGACCATTTATGGTTTATTCCTGCTAGAATTTTGTGCTCTTGTTCTATTTGGGCTTTCTCGAAAACAGAGGGTACATCTAATGCTAGCATTTTTACAATTGCAGGCGTGTTATTCTCTATTTGTGAACGGTAGATCTTTGTTCTTTGGCTTTGGTAGATGCACTTATCTAGCTTAAGGTTCCTTCTTTGCATTGCTTATTTTATCTTATGATTTTGTTGGTGTGTTGGCTGATCGCTTTTCGCTTGTCTGAACCGTGATTCACCTAATCTAGGGACTTCCCTGATTCTTCTGTTTGAAATTTCTGTATTGATTGTCTACATACTGTCAAATCACAGTCTGCTTTAATCACTAAAACTATTAAGGGACCAAGCAGTGCACAAACATCAGCCTTTTATTGCATTAATGTATGTACATAGTGTACATATATTATATGGATTTTAGTAACTGTAATTAAATAAGTGTCCAAAGTCACCCAAAAGTCATAAAACCACCACCAGAGGTGGTGGCTTGTTTTGTTAACCCCTAGAAGGGGTATCGGACGCTAGTGCCCGATACTACTCAAATAGGCTCCTCTGTTGTGCCTCTAATGCTCTTTCCTTCTGCTCTTGCCAACGTATATACTTCCTTATCTTTTGTTCATCTAACCCTACTGTGCTTACACAATATCCTCTACTCCATAAGCTCTTTTGCGGATATCCTCTTAACTTCCTTCCATACATCTTTAGCATGTTTATTGCTGACTTTCCCTTGATAAAGCCCATTATCCCTGACACGGAATATTTTGGTGGGATTGATACCAACATGTGTACATGATCCTTTCTTATGTTCAGTTCTAACACCTCTACTCTATCTTTTTCTCTACACAACTTGTATATTATCTGCTTCAAGGATTCCTCTACTCCATCCTTCAGCACTCTAAAACGATACTTTGGACAAAAAACTACGTGATACTCACAACTGTAAATTGAGTGTGACAACTTTTTGTATCTGCTATTCTTGGGCATGTATTTCCCTTTCTTTAACCTTCTAGGGAAATACATCATTGCTTAACTAGTAGAACTTTTTACTAGACCACTACCAGAGGTAGTGGTTTCCACCAATGATAATGAAGTATAGTAAGGTCAAAAATCAAGGGTGATAATGATTAAGTATTCAACCGACATCGAAGCAGAAATGAAAAAGGTATACAATACTTTGTCAGAAAAGGATAGACGCCGCTATGCCAGTGTTGAGGCAATAAAGTTGGGCTATGGAGGGCAAAGTTATATCAGTAAATTATTAGGATGCTCAATAAAAACGATCCAAAGAGGCATTAAAGACTTTACCAAACGATGGAGAGTGTCAAGAGCGTATAAGGCGTTCAGGTGGTGGACGAAAACCTCATCATAAAAAAAACTAGTGTGGATGAGGTGTTTTTCAAGGTAATAGAAGAACAAACAGCAGGAAATCCTATGTGTGAAGGTGCACTTTGGACTAATCTAAGCCAACGAGAAATAGCTAGGCGTATGAAGGCAAAAGGGCTTAAAGTTAGTACCTTCGTAGTAAAACAGCTATTAAAGAAGCATTCCTTTGGGCAGCGCAAAATAAAAAAACAAACTACAATGAAAAACGTAGCTGAAAGGAATAAGCAATTTAAGAAGATTACCCAACTCAAGAAAAAATACCAAAGACAAAGAAACCCTGTTATCAGCGTGGATACAAAGAAGAAAGAGTTCTTAGGCATGTTCTATAGGGAAGGAAAGCTTTACACTCAAGAAAGGCTAGAAAGTTACGATCATGATTTTCGAAGTTTTGCCGAGGGAGTGGTAGTTCCTTACGGAATATATGATTTAAAATTGAATTATGGCTATCTGTATTTAGGTACTAGTCGAGATACCAGCGAATTTGCCTGCGAAAATATAGCTTCTTGGTGGCAAGACTATGGCAAAGGACTTTATCCCAAAGCAACTTCCATACTATGGTTATGTGATGGTGGGGGTAGTAACACCGTCTTTCGACACCCTATTATTTAAGGTTTGAGTATTTTTCCAAGTTTCAAGCTTAGGTGCTTTGTGGACTATCTTCATCAGAGTAAACAACAACATAATCAGTGCCTAACAGCTTTAAGAACCTACGAATTTCAGGCTTGAGATTAACTACAACCTTTCTGACAAAATCACCAGTAATGGTCAACAAGTGTACATCCATAAACAACTTAAACACCCAACGTGCTGTCGGTGTTTGTGTAGGCTTACCTTTTTGATCTGGTAAACTTTCTTTGTTAACCTTGAGAGTGTTGCGTATTTTATACTCTAGTGCAGCATAAACCAATAAACACACTGTCATTACCATCATCAATGCCATTACTCGTGATACCTTCTTTAAGTAGATTGTAGAAGCACAAAACATCGGATCCTTCAGAAATCGAAACCCTCGCTCTGCATATTTTTGATTCTTATACGCTTCTAGCACTTTCATGTCACTCAAATGTTTTTCAAGCACTTTATCAGTAGCTAGAATAAAACAAGCTCGTTGCTCTTTTAACTTCTGTGGCAATGAGGTTAGCATAAACTGTGCACCATTGATCTTGTACTCTGCCTTTGTAGGTTTTGTGCCTTTGGCTGGACGCCCTCGTTTAGTGTAATGTAGTTCTTCAACAATCTTTTCCTCTTGAACTTGTGTCACTTTTAGAGTTTTCTTAATCTTCTCCAATGCCTTTTGTGCATCTTCAGCACAACTATATGACTCCTTACATAATTCTGCCCAAGCTTTACACTCTATATCAGAATGTTTGGTTAGATAGTTTGATACACTTCTGTTTACTCGCTTAGATGCTTTCTGAGAGTGTATAATTAACCATCTTTGCCTTATTCCTACATATTCTGTACACATCGAGGTGTAAGTGTAGCCTTCTTTTAGTGGCTTCAAGTCTTTGATACTTACTTGCTCCAGTACTTTTTCGGCTTTTTTAATAGTCATGGGAACATTTGTGACCCAAGATATTTTTTGCTCTTGGTAAGCCTTTAGACATTGACTTGTATAGCTTGCACTGTCTGCTACTATCAATTTAAGACCATGATCCACTTTTAGTCTTGACACATGCTCTTTTATTACTTGTTCAAACACTACTTTGTCACTGCTATTTCCACTTAGTGGTTCCATTAGTATTGGTATCTTTGCTTGATGCTCTATTATCAAGTTCAGCACTACCTGATTAAGGTCATTTCTATGATCACGACTGTATCCCTTTTTGATGTTAATCGTCTTTAAGTTACCATTCTCTTCTTCTTCACAATCACTATTGAAGTTTCCATCTACATGGAAGCTAGTAGTATCCATGTGACCTTCTTTGGGAGTAATCCCTAACTCCCTAGCTGCTCGTACAGAAATGGCACTATATAATTCTGTTGCTCCAAAGTCATGAAACTTGTCCAGAGCCCTACCTAAAACATGATCTTTGAGATCAGAAGCTTTTATATCGGGTGCAATTAACCTGTCTACAGGCTTGTTTTCAAAGAATTGACTTAACAAGTATAAACGGCTGTTTGCAAATCCTAGACCATTGAGCACCATCGCCTTTAAAGATTGGCCCAGTGTGACTTTACGTTGCTCTTTGTCTTGGGAAATTAGACTGTCAACTACTTCACCTATACCTAACTCGTCAAACATTGATGCTACTAAACCCAAGTGTTCTAAAGTTTCACTCTTATATTCATAATCTATTTTGCTTTCCATACCCTACTGTAAATGATATTCTCGTTAATTCCTCAAACCTTAATATTTAGGGTGTTGAAAGACGGGTAACAACAGTCGTCATTATATTTTTAAAGAAGATCTCCAGAAGCTAGTTAATAAGCTAGGTATTGAAATACGAGTTGCACACTATCCATCTTATTGCTCCAAATACAATCCTATAGAGCATTGTCTGTTTCCCCATATTACTAGAGCTATGCAAGGAGTGATGTTGACTGACATTGAACTTGTCAGAAGCTTAATTCTGAACACAAGTACCACTAAAGGTCTTTCTGTAAACGTGAGCATTGTTAATAAGGCCTATAATAAAGGTAGGAAAGCTACTCCTGAGTTTCGTGCAGACATGCCAATCCTTTTTGATGCAATTTTACCTCGATGGAATTACCGTGCTGTTCCTGTAATTCCGTAAGTTTGGACAGTTATAAAATTACAGTTACTTAATGGGACGATGAGAAAAACAAAGCCAACTTGAAAAAGCCTAGTGTCAGCTTTGAAGAAGCAAAAGAGATATTTCCCGCTCCTGTTCTAACATTTTTGGATAATCGTTCTGATGAGTACGGAGAGCAAAGAGATGTTGAGCATAGGTGCTATAGGTGTGGCTGTTGTAATTACTGTTGTTCATACAGACAGAAATGGGAAAACACGCTTGATATCAGCACGTCGTGCCAACCAACAAGAAAGGAGCAAATATTATGGCTACATCGAAAAAACACTTGGATGAGATTACGGCAATCCGTGATGAAGATACAAACTATTCCGATATTCCCGAATTGGATGAAGATTTTTGGTCTAATGCCAAGCTAAAAATGCCTGAAAACAAGGGGCGAATTACGGTGAGAATTGACCAAGATGTTTTAGCATGGTTAAAATCACAAGGCCCCGGCTATCAAATCCGAATTAATGCAATTTCACGCACTTACATGGAAGCCCATAAGTCAAAAATATAAATAATGCCTTACTATTTTAATACATCTTACTAAACTTTATCTAGAAGTTATGAACTTTACCACTGCCAGCACCTAGCAATCTCCTGAACAAGTAAACGTCATGACAAAATCCATATATACTATAGCCATTTGATAACTCTTAATAAACTTATCCAAGAAGCTTTAGAAATAGAAGCAGACTTACCAGAAGCAGAGGTTACAGGAATTGCCCAAGACTCTAGAAAAGTCAAGGAAGGGTATATTTTTGTTGCACGTATTGGTGAGATTATAGATGGCCACAATTTTATTTCTGCAGCTACCCAAAAAGGCGCTGTAGCAATTGTAGGGATTTATGAACCAAGTAAGTTTAATTTAGATATTCCTTATATTAAAGTAGGAAACGATAAGATTGCCCTTGCTAGACTTGCTGCTAGCTTTTATCAACACCCCTCTAAAAAAATGTTTACTATAGGGATTACTGGCACCGACGGTAAAACCTCTACCGCCTATTTACTACATCATCTGCTTTCGGACAAGTATAAGACAGGTTTAATGTCGACTGCAGGCATAAAAATAGCCTCAGAGGCTTTAGAATTAATAGGGCACTTCACTACTCCTGAAGCACCTGAAATACAGAGTTGCCTAGCAAATTTTCATAATGCAGGTTGTACTCATGCTGTTATAGAATCAAGCAGTCACGGTTTTGCTATGCACAGACTTGATGAGGTGGATTATGACTTGGGAGTATGGACGAATCTAACACCAGAGCATCTTGATTATCATAAAAGTTTTGCCGCTTATCTTGAAGCTAAGTTAACCTTGGTAAAACGTGCTAATAGTAGCATTCTTAATGCTGATGATCCATCTTTCCCTGAATTTGCAAAAGCAGCTAAGCAAACCATTAGTTATGGAATTGAGGGCTCCAACTTAAATTGGCAAGCCTCAGAAATCAGGGAAGAGGCAGGAACTTTACATTTTAAACTTAAGGCTAATCTAAATAGTAATAGTTTTGAAGGTTTTGCTGTTTTACCAATGATAGGAATTTACAACGTTTACAATGCACTTGCTGCTTTGGCTACTGCCCATAAAGTTGGTTTAGACATACACTATTTATTAGGAAGGTTATCTAGTTTTGCTGGGGTTCCCGGCAGAATGCAAGTAGTGCAAAGGGAACCCTTTATGGTAGTAGTTGATTTTGCTCACACTGCTCCTGCTCTCGAGAAGGCCCTTAAAGCTGTCCGCAACTTAACTAAAGGTAAAATCATTGTAGTTATAGGAGCAGCAGGTGAACGTGATACAGGCAAGCGCTATCCCATTGGAAAGACTGCTGGAGAGTGGGCTGATATTGCTATTTTTACAGAAGAAGATTCTCGCTCTGAAGATATAGATGAAATTTTGTCCCAAATTGCAAAAGGGGCCAAAGAGGCTGGTGCTAAAGAAGGCGAACAGTTTTTACTCGAGCCTGATAGAAAAGAAGCTATTAGGCAAGCAATTGCCTTGGCAAAGGCGAAGGATATAGTGCTTCTTTGTGGTAAGGGACATGAAACAACTCTAGAACGGCAAAATGAAGTACTACAGTGGGATGAAGTTAGTGAAGCGGAAAGGGCTCTGACTTTGAACCCTTTCCTATAAAACATTGAAGATGTTTGGCTTTAGGAACCTTGATTTGCTGCTAGCATTTGCCCAACTAATTCTTCAGCTGACTCTATTTGACCAGATTCTAAATCTGTACTGCTACTATCTGCCCTAATTATAAAGTGAGGCGTTGAAGGTGGAACTCTAACAGAATTACCAAAGTGGCCTATAAGCTCACTCAGCAATTCAGGGCTAGCTACAGCAAAGGTAAAATCAAAGCCCTCTTTCTCGGCATATTCCATAAGTCTCTCATTTGAAATATTACTATCAAGGCTCAGAATGAGGAAAACATAGGGTGTGTCTTCATTAGTATTCTCAGCACTAAGTAGTTGTGCTTTAGCAGCTTTTAAGTTATTTAGCTGCTTGCGGCAGTTACTACACCAAGTAGCAAAAGGTTCAACATATACTGTCTTGCCTTCTAAATCTGCTAGGGTAAAGCTCTCACCAGTACTAGCATTTGTTATCTCAATTTGTAGCCAAGCAGGAGTAGTTGATTCCTCCATTTGGTCCTCTTGAGCCAAACTGCTGCCTAGTAACAACAATGTACAAATTAAAAGCAATTGATTAAATCTCATAAGTATCTTTCCTTTCAAGGTAAAATATCTTACCTAAAAAAATTTTATTGCTTACGTATAGTGAACAACATTGTAGTCACTCAGTTATAAAAATCACTTTCCTAGATTCCCAAAATAACGTTAGAGGAAGCCATATCTCAATACAAGTCATTTTCCACAAAGCTCTTAGTATTTACTTTACTGTTATATTAAATTACGATTTCTGTAAAAGATACTAACATCGGCCTTATGTTTTCTTGCTATAAACACTCAACATGATTGACGTTTGCAATCTCACTAAGAACTATGGACGTATAAAAGCAGTAAAAAATATCTCTTTTAAGGCATGTGCCGGGCAAGTTTTGACATTTTTAGGACCAAATGGTGCAGGTAAATCTACCACCATTAAGGCTATAACAGGACTTATTCGTCCCAGTTCAGGCAAAATAAGCCTAGCTGGCTTTGACATCATTAAGCAGAGTGTGGCAGCTAAGGCAAGGCTTGGATATGTGCCCGATAGGCCCTATCTTTACCAAAAGCTTACAGGCCGTGAGCTGTTACGTTTTTTAGGTAACTTACGCAAGATAGAAAATTGTGAGGCTAAGGCTCAGAGTTGGCTCGAGTACTTCCAATTACAAGACTTTGCCAACGAACTAATAGAGACTTATTCTCATGGTATGCGCCAAAAACTTACCTTCATTGCTGCGTTTTTACACGACCCTAAAGTTTTAGTAATTGATGAACCAATGGTTGGGCTTGACCCTAGGGCAGCTAAACAAGTACGTAAGCTTATGCGTGATTACGCTCTTAAAGGCAATACTGTTTTGCTAACCACACACTCAATGGAAGTGGCAGAAGCTGTTTCAGACAGAGTTCTTTTGATTAATAAAGGACGAATTGCTGCTGAGGGTACCTTAGCAGAACTGCAAAACCAAGTAGGTAGCAATGGAGCCGACCTTGAAGATATTTTCTTGAAACTTACAGAAGAAGAAAAGATTCAGCAAGAGCAGGAGTTAGCTGCATGAGTGGTGAGATTAATTTGCTCGAGGCCAGACCATTTATGGAAAACACCAATTTTAAACCTACTAGCAATCCTTTTATTCTCTTTGCTATGCGCTTACGAGGTGTTTGGAATGGCATTAAAAGTCGCCCATTACAATATCTTATAGGTGTAAGCTTTTTATCGCTACTTTACTGGGGTATTTTTATTATAACCAGAAAGGGAGTATACTTTTTAACCCATCCTTTAAAGGTAGGTAATTTAGCAATTGATTTAGATATTGCTGAAGCAATCATACAACGTAGTTTAGAAGCTCTTTTTATTGTACTAATGTTGGGGGTAACTTTTAGTGTTCTCACTACAGCTGTGCACACACTTTACAGCTCTGAAGATTTACCCTTCCTACTAAGTTTGCCCATTCCTGCTACACAAGTTTTTTACTTAAAAGTCCTAGAAACTTATATAAGCGCTGCTATGATGCCCGCACTATTCACAATACCAGTATTAACGGGTTTAGGTATTGAACTAGATGCAAATTTATCTTACTATTTTATTTCTCTAGCAGCAGTACTATCACTATATTCAATTCCTGTCACCTTGGGTAGTTTTCTAGCACTTGTGCTTATGCGCATTTCCCCTGCGGGTAAAGTCAAAGAAGTTGCCACAGGTCTTAGTGTAGTTGTAGCAGCAGCATTTATTTTCGCTCTAAGGACACTCCGCCCTGAGCGTCTAGCCGATATGAATTTTGCCCAAATGACGCACTTTTTAACTCAATTTGCTAGTTTTGAAATAAGTTGGTTGCCCTCGAGCTGGACATCACAAGCAGTTTGGGGAGCACTGGAGGGTAAGATAACTATAGGTGCGTATTTTCTAGCAGCTCTGTCAGTTATTTTATTGTGGTTTGTGGCATGGGCAGCAGCTTTTGCCTATAAAGAAGGTTGGATTCGCTCACTTGAAACAGGTAAGCCCAAGCTAGATCCAAAGATACGTCGTGCTCCTATTTGGGAGCGTGCTCTAAACCAATTTGGGCGAGCTGGTAGTATTATTAGCAAGGATATAAGGTTACTTTTACGTGACCCTACGCAATGGTCACAACTACTAGTTTTACTTGCCCTTGCTGGAGTCTATTTAGTCAGTGTGGGAAGTATCAAATTAGAGCTAGACCTACAACGCTTTCGAGATGCCATTGGCACAATGAATATTATGTTTATGGGCTTTTTATTAGCAGGAATAGGTATCCGCATGGCTTATCCAATCATCTCTTTAGAAGGAGAAGGTTTCTGGATATTGCGAACAGGCCCCTTAAAAAGTAGCGGTATAGTAATGAGTAAATTCTGGAATGCCTTACCTATAATGACTATTCTTGGTGGGGGATTGGGCTTTGCAGCAGCAAGACTTATAGATGTATCATCCAGTCTAGCCTTTGTTTCTCCTATAGCGGGTTTAAGTGCTGCTGTTGTTACTACAGGACTAGGTGTTGGTTTAGGTGCAGCCTTTCCCCGCTTTAGTGCTAATAGCCCTTCAGAAATCCCTATGACTGCTGGTGGCTTGCTTTATATGGCACTTTCGCTTGGCTATGCTACACTTATGACTCTTATCTTAGCTTTCCCTGCTTGGAAAAGTTTTCAAAGCCCTACTGTTTTTTACTGGTCACAACCTGAAGGCATAGGTCTGCTAGCAGCCATTGTTTCTCTCACAGTACTTTGCACAACTTTACCGCTTATTTTTGGTAGTACTCGTCTAGCAAGCTATGAATAAAAAATGGTGCGCCCAGCAGGATTTGAACCTGCGGCCTATCGCTTAGGAGGCGATCGCTCTATCCAACTGAGCTATGGGCGCAAAATTTAAAGGCTTACTAGTAAGAAGGTGAACCTTCTTACTTTAGTCATTAGAAGTTTAACTGATGGTGTAAAAACCATCAAGCTCTGAAAAACTAGGAGCACAGCAAGGTGACATTGGTGAATAAAACAAATTTCGAGCAACTTTACCCTAGTCTAACACGCCTTAAAAGCATAGCAGCAATAATTATAGTCGAAAGACTCATAAAAAGTGCCCCTACCGCTGGACCTAGATAGAAACCAATTCCTGCTCAGGTATCAAACTATATATCTAGCTTACTCCAAAAACCCCTTCTGTAAGGGTCCCTGTTTTATCGAAAGCAACAATGCCAATATCTTTGGCCCTTTCAAAGGCTTCACGATTACGCACTAAAATACCATTTTTAGCAGAGAGAGCTGTAGCATTAACTATAACCAAAGGGATTGCTAAACCAAGTGCATAAGAGATATCTTTACTTTTCACTCACTCCAAAACACTATTGTCACTTTACTGAGACTTGAATTGTAGGATGGGAAACTATCATGTACAGTTGTTAGAGAATGGAGAGCCAGCATGTTACCCTATTTAGGAAGTTACTCTTGCAAACTATTGAACTTAGAATCCCGCCAGTGGCAATCAGTGTAATCTTTGCTGTAATCATGTGGCTAGTTTCAACCTTCATACCATCACTTGCCCTAGCTATACCGTGGCGATATACGTTTACTTTTTTGTTTGTTGGCATCGGAATTATGTTTGTTATTACAGGGGTAATTACTTTCCGAAAAGCCAAAACTACGATCAACCCAATGAAACCTGAATCTACTTCAGTGTTAGTTACATCAAGTGTGTACGGCCTCAGTCGCAACCCCATGTATGTAGGGCTTCTATTTGTCCTTGCTGGTTGGGCAATTTTCTTAGCTAACTTCTGCTCTTTTTTCTTCTTGCCTGCATTTATTCTCTATATGAATCGCTTTCAAATTGTTCCAGAAGAAAAAACCCTCTTGATTCAGTTTGAGAATGATTATGCTACCTACATGCGATCAGTTCGACGGTGGTTATGAGATGTAATCCACCATATTTCTCAATTCCTAAGCCTAAGTGGGAAATATGAGACCAGCAATCCATGTTAGAGTAGGTAAACACCTGAAAGTACCTGTTATCTTTTGAATAACCAAGCACTTTTCACAGGCGATAAACTTTTTCTTCAGGGAGTAGGGCAACCTGATCTAGGAGCAGATGCTGATGGTGCTCGTTACAAGGGCAGTGCACTTTACAGAAGCCTTAAGCATTTACAAACCTTTCCAGATAACACCCTTATCTTGCCGGGACGCACTAGTGAGCCAATAGCCTTTGACCAAAGACTTGTAGCTAGCCCTTTAGCAAATGTAAAACAGCACACCCAAGCACTTCACCTTGATGAGTCTGCTTTTATTGAAACTATTTTAGAGCGCATTCCGCCCACACCACCTAATTATCAACATATTGTTGAGCTTAACGAGGCTGGTAAACTACCTGATAATCCAATTGAGCTTGAAGCAGGTGCAAATCGCTGTGCCATCGGATAGTAAAGCAGATTCGTCAGTGATAGAACATGAAACTCAACAAATACGCCAATCTCAATTAATTTTCTGGCTTCTTGCTGTTATTAATCTTTTTGTTGGTGGCATGGTGGGACTCGAGCGTGCCATAGTACCACTTTTGGGTGAACAAGTTTATGGTCTAGGAGCTGGTGTTGCACTTGGGGCATTTATCATCAGTTTTTCTATCAGTAAAGCAGTAATGAATTTGCTTGCTGGTATAGCAGCAGATCGCTTCGGACGTAAGGGAGTATTAATAGTAGGTTGGCTACTTGGTTTACCCGTACCGCTTTTGCTCATATGGGCACCAAATTGGTCATGGGTACTAGTTGCCAACGTGTTTTTGGGCATAAATCAAGCTCTTACTTGGTCAATGACAGTCAATATGATGGTAGATTTAGTACCACCCCATCGCCGTGGTTTTGCAGCAGGCATTAACGAATTTGCGGGCTACTTAGGGGTAAGTCTACTTACGTTTTTTACAGGACTAGTAGCTTCAAACTTTAACTTACGCCCAGAACCTTTTTATCTTGGTATTGGTGTTGTGTTGCTAGGGCTTGTACTTTCCTTTTTTGTTTCACAAACCACTCCATCTAGCAAACCTGTACCTATTAGGTGGGTATCAGGAGTTGGTTTACCAAGTGTGCTTGGTATGGCAACTAACTTTAAGGATGGATTAGTTTGGCTAGCATTACCCCTGCTATTAGCAGGGCGGGAAATGACTCTTGTTGAAATCAGCATGGTTGCTGCACTTTACCCACTCGTATGGGCTATTGGACAACCCTTTTTTGGTCCACTTTCTGACCACTGGAATTACGCAGGTTCTAATTACTCGTCTAGATAAAGGTCTTTGCCAACCACATATCAGAAGATGTGTCTCTGATGCAAAATCGTTTTTACAGCTTCCTGCACAGTAATCTTGCTCACCTCAAAATGCCTCTAAAAACTTTTTGGGGTAATTCCACACTTATACTTTTTGTCAGATAATACCTCAATCTGTCTGGAAAAGAGTTTACGCCCTAAGAGAATAAATTACTCCTGCACACATCTTTACAAAGGTATATTGAGAAATATTTTGTTTGTGAAGGATTTTTTAAGGGGTGCGTAATTCCAGTGACCAGATAGGTAGGCGTATCCTAATAGCAGCTGGTATGGCATTTCAAGGAGTTGGGCTAACTCTTCTAGCTTTTGCAACCAATCTTTTTTTGGCAAACTCTGCTGCGGTTATTCTTGGAGTAGGTACAGCAATGGTTTATCCTACATTAATTGCTAGCGTTGCCGATCGTGTGCCTACTCAACAGCGTGCCACTGCACTTGGTATTTACCGTTTTTTTCGAGATGGGGGTTATGCATTGGGTGCGGCTATTGCAGGAGCAGGGCTCATAGCACCCACCCCAACAGTGTTGGTGATAGGTGTTGTTTTCTTGCTGCTTGTTATTCCTGCTTGGCAACTTAGAAGGTTCAACCTTTAAGCTGACATTGCCAATTACCAAATAAACTAACTTTTGGACTTCGAAAACTGAGCTTCTATAGCTAATGCTTTTGCCAAACACTTTTGATAAGTTTCTCGGGGAATTTCCACTGCACCAAAGCGTTTGAGGTGCGGGGTAATGAATTGTACATCAAATAGAGTAAAACCACTCTGTTTTAAAAGTCGGGCAAGTGTTACCAAAGCTACTTTACTGCTATTACTCACACGACTAAACATACTTTCTCCAGCAAAAAGACCTCTAACGCTTACACCATAAATTCCACCTACTAACTCACCATCTAGGTAAGTTTCTAGACTATGGGCAAAACCCTGATTATGTAAAGCAGTGTAAAGCTCTATAAGCTCCTCATTAATCCAAGTACCTTGGCGTTTAGGTGCTGGTTCAGCACACTTTTCCATTACCTGCTTAAAAGCAGTATCAATACAAATTTCAAATTTGCCTTGTTTTATAGTGCGCTCTAACCGCTTTGGAACATATAAGGCCTCGAGCGGAATAATAGCTCGAGGATCAGGATCGTACCAATAAATAGCATCATCTTCTGGATGGTGCATAGGGAAAATGCCTTGACAATAAGCATTTAAAAGCATTTGAGGGGTAATCTTATGTTTCATTTTTTTATACTTTGCAAGACAAAGACAAATAGTCTCATTTAATGGCTACTTCTACTCCTAAACCACTAAGCGTCCTACCTACCAAAACAATGAGGTAATCCATACCTTTTTCTTTAAGTTCATCCTGTAGTTCTTCTATTTTTTCCTTATTACCTTTACATAATGCTTCTAAATAAGCAGCATGTAGATCAAGCCTAGCTTTAGAGACATTAGTAGTTAGCTGTGAGATTTGTTCTAAACTTTGCTGACACGCCTTTTTCTCTCCAAGGGCTAGAAGAGTTTCTGCTTGAAGTAAGTTTACTGGAATTATGTCTTCAGCATCTGCTTGGGCTTTAATTAGTAGCTCTGAAGCCTTTGTAAGCTCTTCATTAGCTCTTTGCAGCTCTCCTTTACGTAAGGCAAGCTCACCTGAGCAAACTTGCCAAAAAGCTTCATAAAAGGCATGAGGGGAATGTTCTAATAGCTTTTTAGCAGCATCTAGGTGTTGAAAGGCTTCATCTAACTGACTACTTCTTGCTAAACATATAGATAAGTTTAAACGAGTATGAACTTCATTATGAAGAAATCCCAAAGACTGGAAAGTTTTATAAGCCTCCTCTAATTGTTTTTTGGCTTCCTTAAAGTGCCCCTGCCTTAAGAATAAATCACCTTGATTCCCTGTAGCAATTGCTTTGAGTCTATCTTCTCCAAGACGATAAGCTTTCCTCTTTACTTTAGAGAATACTTCTAATGCTTTGGTCTCCTGTTCTAAAAGAACTGCATTACCACCTAAATTTTGTAAAGCTGTTAAGGCCCGCTCAGCATCACCTATATCTGTATAGAGTCGCTCAGCTTTTTCTAGGTGTGCCTTGGCTATATCGAGTTGTCCTAAATCTTGGTAAGCTAGGCCCATAGTATTGTAAATTTTTGCCAATAAAGGTTTGTTACCTTCACCTATGTGTTCTTTGGCGGCCATAAGCCAATTAATAGCTGCTTCACAATTTCCACTGTGATATTCTAAAGTGCCTAAATCTATTTTTGCTCTCGCAACAACCCATTTTTTGGTTATCTCATCAACATCAATGCTAATGGCTAGACTTAAGGCTTCTTGTAGAACCTCTCTAGCATCATCAAGCTTACTTTTATGTGTTAAAGTTTTTCCTAGATCACTATAAATAGCTAATTTTCTTTCAGAGTGCAAAAGGGCTTTGCGCAAATAGTCCTCACTAGCACTTAAGTTACCCTGTCTTTGTGTTAAACATCCTAAACGATGAAAGGCTTGAGAATAATATCCCTCAAATTGCTCGAGACTTTTATAAAGTTTCTCAGCTTCTTCCCATTTGCCTACACGATCTAGTATTTTTCCTAGCTTTAAAGTTATCTCAGGTAACCTTGTATCGTTTTCGGGCAGCACCTCGAGCACTAAGCGATAATACTTTTCAGTTATGTCATTAGCAAAAACTTTCTCGGCAGCAGCAGCAGCAGAAAGAGCATAAGGTACTGCTTTTTCAGGATTTTTGGTTTCAGAAAGATGATCAGCCAAAATTTCTGGAGGAATATTTTTACGCTGGGCAAGTATATCAGCTATTTTCTGATGATAGTTACGCCTTCTACGTAGCACCATGCGTTCATGCAATACCTCACGCAGAACAAGGTGGCTAAAACGGTAGTTTTCTTCATCTAGCTCTTCTATAATTTTTGCTCGCAAAAGCTCATCCAAGTCATCTAGTAATTCATCTTCATCTGCTTGCAAAAGCTCCTGCAAAAGTTCAAAGTCAAAATTCCTGCCAATAGCACTAGCTACACTAGCAACCTTTTGAGCACGCTCGCTAAGGCGCTCTAAGTTTTGCATTAGAATATCTTCTATACTAGAGGGAACTGCTGTTGCTTCTCGAGTCCACTCCCAAAGACCAGCAAGACGTTTAATATGTTTACCTTTGAGTAGTGTGTTTAATATTTCTCTAGCAAAAAAAGGATTACCCGCTGCACGCTCTGTTACATAAGAGACAAGCTGCTGTTCAACTTCACCACCAAGAAGGGCAGTTATAAGCTCCTGCATTTCTTCATTACTTAAAGGTAGCAGGGTTAAATGTTCTGCTCTTATACTTTCTAAACCCTTTGAAATTGCTGTTGAGGTTTGATCAGGATGAAGAGCTAATACCATCAATAACTTCTCGCCACTTCTGCCCCGTGCAAGATAGCTTAAAAGCCCCAAGGCTGCTTCATCAGCAAGATGTAAATTGTCAGCGAGCAAAACCAGCGAATTTTCTTCAGCTAAGTAAGCAAAGAGCTTATCTACTGCATCGTAAAGGCGCAGCTGAATAATGTCAGCAGGAAAGTTGTAAGTAGTAACCGGCTCAAGTTCTGGTAGTAGTGTTGCTAGGTCAGCTTCAAGACCTTTGATGGCTTGTCTGAAACTACTTTTGTGCTGTAACTGGAATTGACTTAAAGCCATCTTCCAAGCCTGATATGGAGCATTTATGCCTTGTTGGTGTTGTAATTGCAGTACATGATGACCATGTGAACGTGCTTCACGACGAAACTCAGTCAAAAGAGAGCTTATACCCATCCCCATCTCAGCTTCTATGACAAAAATATCTCCTTTACCTTGTACCAGCTTTTTACTAGCTTGACTAAGTTCTTGCCAAACGTCATCACGACCTATTAAAGGTACATTGAAAACTTGCGCCAAAGCTATATCTTCACTAAGCTTTCCCTCAAAAGATAGAGCTTGCCCATCTAGTAATCCTTTTTCTGGCTCCAATTCTTTAGCTAATTCAATTTGTACATCATGTAGATCTTTTATAACATCTTCAGCAGTGCTATAGCGATCAGCAGGATTCTTAGCAAGGAGCTTTAAGACAACAGCATCTAAAGTATGGGGTAAAAAACTTTTGTATAGCGAAGGTGGCTCAGCAAAATTGCGAACCTTTTTAAGCAACGTTTCAACAAAGGTATTGCCTATTAGTGGTGGCTCACCAATTAACATCCAATAAAGTACAGAGCCCAAAGCATAAAGATCGCTACGAGCATCAACATTCGCTCCCTGAGCTTGCTCAGGGCTCATATAAGCAATAGTGCCCATTACTGCACCCTCTTGAGTCAAAGCCATTGTCTCTCGTGAGGTTTGCTTTGCTAAACCAAAGTCCATGAGAAAAACGCGCTCGTTACCCTCTTCATCAGGAGCAAGCATAATATTTTCAGGTTTTAAATCTCTATGGATGATGTTTTGGCTGTGAATATAGCTCAGAGCTTTACAAACTTGTATAATAAGCTCTAAACGTTTTATTGTATCCTTTTCATCTTTAGCCCCGTCTCCATAATGCTGATCTAAAGAACCCCCTGAAAGATATGCCATAATCAAAAAAGGCTTGTTATTGTACTGGCCTGTTTCAACTGTGCGCACTACGTTAGGGTGCTCGAGCCTAGACATAAGGCGAAATTCGCGTTTGAATCTTAAATGGCTATCACCGGGGTCTAGATGTATTACCTTTATAGCAACCTTTTGCCTAGCTTTATTATCATTAGCAAGGTACACCCTACCCATACCACCTTGACCGAGTAATTTTTCCACCTGATAGCGATCATTTATGACCTCTTGTGGTCTCAGCATAGTTACATCTTACTTGTTTTTAAGCGACAGTGTAAGCTCCATGGCCCAACCTCTTGAAACTTTGCGTTGAAAAAATGACTTTTGCAAAAGCAAATGCTACCCACAAAATTCTGTGGGCAGCATTGCTTAAAAAAGTTTATTCAATACGTTTGTTACTACTTATCTTCTACCCACACACCTTGCCTAACTAGAATAAATCTCTTAGGAGAATACTCAATTGGCTCATGATAGCCATAAACTCCACCAAGCTTACCATCCTTACCATCAATGGGGCTATCCCAAAATAACAAATTATCTGGGCTAACAGTCAAGCCTACTCCAACATTTTTCCACTTTCTCTTATTTGGCTTTTCAGGGTCTAGAGGTTCACATTCACCAAGAACAAAACAATTAGCAACTTGATTGGGAATAGAAGTTGTTGCGTCTTTTATAAGTAAATCGATAAGAAAAGCTACAAACCTTCCCCCCACTGTATTTATTAAGGTTCTCCTTATATCATTATAAATGAATTCGGCACCTTCTAGCCTTTCCTCCCTATCATAAAAGTATAAACCATCTAAACCATCTTTAATTCCTTTAATTTCTAGATCCGTTACATTTTTCCCCTTCAGATCCGGAGAGTTAGAATAGTGTGCTCCCTCTGCACCATTTTCTAAGTCAAATGTTTCAAGCGTATCGCCTTCAAGTGTAAATTCTTCTTCTTTATATGGCCTTGACCGAATTGCTGCTAAACGCACGAATGTAGAGCAAACAGCATTAAGCTTTTCTTTAAACCAATCATTGTCATCTCCCATGGCTTCTTCCGGCCCTTTAAAATTGGAAAAGTCATAGAGGCTATAGTAACCCTCAATTTCCTTGGCCTTGTCAGCTATTTCATGAAGAATTTCTCTTACTCGGGGGTTCTTTAATTCCTCTTCTGGGGGTGGCTTGATAATTATTGGCACAAATATTTCTTTATCCCTACACTCAATTCTGTGGTTAAATGGATTCAGCCCTGTTATTCTAAAGAAGTTATTTTCATTATCTGGGTCCTCAAGGTACTGCCCATCGACTGCTTTAGTAACAATTTGATTAATGGTTCCGGGCCAAAAGTATTTCAACTTCTCATCAGGGATTCTAGGTGGGTTCTCAACATAACTTATAGCTCGTTCAAATGAGCCTATTGAGTGACGTATCATGTAGTGGTTCTCAATCATAATGCCATTATGTGGATAACGCTGAGGAGGGTTTACTTGATTAAGTACATGTGTTGTGAAATCACAACCTGTGGTTAAGAAAGCATCTCCCTTTTTTGCATTGACAACAAAACTAGGCATTACCACCCACCCCCACTTCCCCTTAGAAAAATCACAGCGTTCACTTTCTCTTTCTTCACTCCAGTCAAAGCAGTGTTCTTGCTGTGGATCTACAGCTTCAAGTGCTTCTGCTGGACTTGGACTTGCTTCACTAAAACTAGAAGGAGATTCTGTGTCTCCCAAAAGATAAAATAAATCTTCTTCAGAAAGCATTATAGTTCTATTGGGCGGTTGATCTTCTGCTGGTGGCTCCCCTGCACCCTCTGGTGACTCGAGGAAGTTTCTCGGATCCTCTGGCAACTCAAGAAAGTCTTCTGTATTCTCTATCTTAGAAAGGAAAGACCTCTCTTCCTCTGAAACAATTGACGTTTTTTCCCTCTCTAAATCTATTAATTCAGTTGTCACACTCTCTTCTGCAATGGCGACGGCTTCAACCGGATGAGTATCTGAGACATTTACCTCTTCAATCAAGTAGGGATTAATATGTGCATCAAAATGCAGTACAATTTCCCCTCGCTTTTCTTTCTCTCCTTCTATTTTGGTTTCACCTATAAAATAGTAAGAAATACCGCAAATAGAGTCTCCACTCTTCTTCTTCCTTGCATAAAAGATAGTTGCACCCTCTTGTGTTGTAAACGCTTCAAAAGGAAGTGGTACATTACCAGAAATTATAGTATATGGATTAAATTCTTTAAAGGAAACTTGTCTGCTACTTTCATCGAAATTAATAAGCTTTTCAAAAGCCTTATACTCTTCTAAGGTTAATTTTGATTCTCTTTCTAGAAGCGGCTCTTTGGGAGGGTCGCTATTAAACGAATTTTTGTCAGGATGATTATTACAAAAACGTGTTTCTTTAACTATTTTATCAAAGTCTATTACTCTCCCCAGAGGCCCTATGTCGTATCTACCCAAACTTTTCCCCTCTGAAAGAACTAACTTTGTTTCTGATAGGGCTCTAATTATGCCATATTGCGCTGAAAATGCATACTGATTATCAAAATTAATAGTTGCTTTCCCTACAGTATTTAATCCTTCTACTTTTGCTAAAATGTGTGCACCACGATCACTGGGGAAAAGTTCCTTTGAAGGTGCAATAGAAGAGGCTTCAAATTCAAATTCTGTTTCTGGTAGTAATAAAGAACTAGACTGAGGGCGATTAGAAGATTGAATCTCCCAAAAAACAGTCAGCTTTTTTGTTGCTAAAGAAGATTCAATAGATCTTATGTCTTCTTCACTTAAAGCTTCCTTATCAAGAAAGTAGCTTTTTATTTTCTCTTGTGTAAATTCCTTATCTTTCACAAGGAGATAGGCTTTTATCTCTTTTGCATTCTTTAAATACAAATTGAAGCGGTTGGGATTAGCCCAATTTGGTCGAACACCAATAATGGGAAAGGGCTCTTCACAACCTTTAACATAAGCTACTCTTTCTCTTATACTTTCCCATTTACTCCCTCCCTCAGCTTTAGAGTCACGCGTTGCCAAATCAACATTATAAGCAATTTCTTCCATAGAATTATTTTCTAAAAGCATCATGGATGATATGTATGCTTGAATAAAGTGTTCCTTTTTCCTCATTGCCTGTCCATTAACAAAAAACAGTATTCCATCTTCCCCTTCTACGGGATAATTTTCTTCTAGTACTTCAATCTTGATGCTCTCGCCATTACAAAGAGCACTATTGCTCGCAGGAGAAATACTATTGCTTGAAGCAGAAATACTATAATCAAGAAAGAGTGAGTCATTACTTTGCTCTCGGATGCTAGGAGGTTTATGGATGCCATTGCCATTAGGAATACAACTAGAAAGTATTATTAAGAGTTGACCTAAGATTGTGCTTAATATGATTAGTTTTAAAGCTGGAGCTTTCAACATACAACTCCTTTACTAAAACGAGATATCACTTTAGTGCTTGCTATGCATAATTTTAAGCAAGATTGATCAGGTCTAGTTAAATCAGCTAAACTTACCCCTTCAAAAACTTTCTTAAAATGTTTTTCTCCTATAACCATTTCATTCCCTTTCTTATAACAACTGTTGCCTAAAATAACCCTACATAACCTCTAAAATAGTAGCCTCTTAAAAAAGGCTTCATAAAATTCCCTAATTCAGACTGCAGAATTAGCAACAACTTTTTCAGATTTAGTATAAAATAATCACTTTGAAAAATGCAAGTGCCTTGCCACACAGCCTTATCTTTATATAGCTAAAGCAAAAAGGTTCTAAGTCATATGAAAGACTTAGAATTATTCCTCAACTAAAAACCCAAACAAAGCAGTACATACAACTAAATATACTAAATCAAAACCTAAAAGTAACTTAAGCCAATCTTGGGCAACTCCTAAATTCCCTAAACGCATAAGCTCGCCAGTTGCTCGCACTGCTGCTAGGATCACGGGAACTACTACAGGAAACATAAGTACTGGCAGAAGTGACTCACGTGCTCGTAGGTTGGCAGTTAAAGCTCCATAGAAAGTAGTAATAAGTGAAAAGCCCAAGGTACCTAAGAAAATAGTAGCAAGTAGCCAAGGCCACCATGTAGCATTGCCTCCACCAAACAAAATGCTTGTTATAGGAAGTATAATAACTCCTAAAAACATCATAAAGAGCCAATTGCTTAGTAGCTTTCCTAAATAGATTGTTGCTCTTGGTAAGGGGTAAAGCAAAAGTTGCTCAAAGGCGCTTTCTTCAAGCTCTGCCTGATAACTTTGTGCTGAAGAAATCACTCCAGCAAAAGCAAGTGCTACCCACATAACTCCGGGAGCAGCATTACTTAAAAAAGTTGGATTTGGACCAATGGCAAAAGCTAAAATAACTACAACAATAGCTGAGAAAAAGAGGGTGGCTACAGTAACAGCTTTACTGCGGGCTTCTTGTAATAGATCTTTATATGCAATAGCTATAATATAGCGAAATTCAGACACGGCATCATAGTATAAGATGATGGCAACCCAAGTTATTGAAGTAAAAAAAGATATGACTATAACCCTTGATGGTCCAGCTGCTTCAGGCAAGTCAAGCGTTGCAAAAGTTCTAGCAAAACACCTAGGTATTGCTTTTATTTCCAGCGGTTTACTATACCGTGCTGTAGCATATCTAGCACTACAAAACCATGTACCCCTTCAAGATGAGGCTTTGGTACTTAAGAACTTGGAAACCCACCAAATTGAGCTTTTTCCTAATTCCAATGGTAATAATCAAATCTACTTAGATAATAAAGACATTACTAGCTACCTTCATACTGGTGTTGTTGATGAGTTTGTTTCTACCGTTGCCAAGCATCCTAATGTGCGAAGTTGGGTTAATGAAAAATTATGTGAGATCAAAAGTTCTTTTGTGATAGAAGGAAGAGATATGGGCAGTACTGTTTTTCCTAAAGCAGAGCATAAGTTTTACTTAATAGCCTCTCCAGAGATTAGAGCTAAACGTCGTTTGGGAGAACGCGAGGCTGATTTGGTTGAGGTTAGTCAGGCTATACTCGAGCGTGATAATAAAGACGCCAAACAACTTAAGCCAGCTGAAAATGCTATACACATTAACACTGATAATTTAAATATTGAGCAGGTAGTAGAAATAATTTTAAAGCACATTACAAGTAATCATGTCTAAAAGCTTTAATACTCCTATTCACAATTTAAAGCATGTGGTAGTAACAAGTAGCCATTACAAATCTCTAGAGCTTCAAGCACAAGCTTTAGCCAAGCAAACTATAACAGCACTTAGTGACATGGGAATAAAAGTTACTGAAGATATCAAAGGTGATTCGCCCTTAGCCAAAGTAGCAGCAGATGCTGAGCTTGTTATTTGCATAGGCGGAGATGGCACATTGCTTGCTACTGCAAGGCGCTTGGTGGGTGTGAGTATTCCTACTATGGGTGTTAATTTGGGTAAGCTAGGCTTCCTAGCAGAGCACGATTCCGAGGATTTACTTGCTTACTTAGAGGGAAAAAGCCCACAAGATTGGCATATTAGCTCTAAAATGATGCTAAAAGTAACCTTGGAAGAAAAGGATAAGGAACCTCTCACTCGCTATGCTCTAAACGACATAATTATTTCCCAAGGTGTTATGACACGGCTTTTAAACATTGATATGGCTGTAGATGGACAGCATGCAACTCAATATCGTGCTGATGGTTTAGTTGTATCGACTCCTGTAGGTTCAACAGCTTATTCCCTTTCACTAGGTGGGCCAATTTTAAGTCAAGGTATGCGAGCTTTTGTCATTACGCCTATTGCCCCACACGCCCTTACCAATCGACCTATAGTTATTGAACCCCCTTCACAAGTGAGTTTTAGTGTGCATGGTGATTTTGAGGAGCTTGCCCTTATTGTTGATGGACAAGAACGCCTTGATTTGGCAGAAGACCAATGTTTTACCATAAGCACTGCCCCTACAGATTTTGTGCTTATTTCTTCAGGTAAGCGTAGCTATTTTGATATATTGCGTGAAAAGCTTTCTTGGGGTGCTCGAGCTCTTTAGCAGCTAATAAATTAAGCGAATCAGCCAAAGGAATAATGGTGCCTATAGCTGTAATTAAATGTTCATACAATTTTCTTATAAGGGAACGACTCTAGTAACTAAAAACATCATCTACTTCAATTGTAAAACCTTCAAGTAATTTTGAAGTTACCTTTTGTCCTATGGTAAATTCACCATGAAGGCTATATGCTTCTCCCTCTAAGTTGTATACACGAATGTGATTAATTATAGGATCTACTAGCCAGTATTCAGGAATGCCTGCTTTAGCGTATTCAAAGTGTTTTTGTTCTCGGTCATGTGCGGGATTATTTGGACTTACTACTTCCATCACAAGGTCAGCGCCTTGCCAATATGTCTTATGACGACGGTCACTATGCTGGTAATCCATAAATAGCACATCGGGCTCACAATACTTACCAGTCCAAAGCTGCATAGGCAAGGGTGCTACCAGCCAAGATTGTGCAGCTCAACAAAACTAAGTAGTGCTCTATAAAGGTGTAAAACCATAAGCTGATGTGCTTCCGTTGCCATAGGCAGTACCTCAATGTAGCCATGCGAGTATTCCACTAAATGCTTGGTATTTAGGCTTAAATAGTCTGCCTCACTCCAAGCACCTTGGGCAGGAAAAAGTTTAGCAATATCCCAAACAGGTTCAAGGATTTGAGCATTATCAGCAAGGCTTGGCTTTTCATAAGTAGAGCCTTTATCATTTGTGTCAGAGTGTATGGAAGTTTTCATTGTGGTTTTGATAGGCATATAAAAATGGTTAAAACAAACTGTGACGAATGCCTTCTTTTTGCTCGAGATATTCCAAATATAAATCTGCCAATTCAACTTTAAGTTTCAAACACTGTTCTTTACTCAAAGCTCTATTTGCCAATTCTTGTCTTATAACATTTAATAGTTCATTAAAGTCTTTTTCTAATTCAAAAGCAAATTGCTCACACCCACCATAACAAAATCCCAGAGATTCTTCAGCAAACATTTCGATTTTTAACTATAGCATAAAAAAGGCTTAAATCTCTCTTAAGTCTTTAGAAATTTGCCAGCTTACTGAAGATCCCTCGAGTGTTCCCCCAGTTCTTTACTGGATTATAGATAAAGAGGTATAATATCTTTTATGGTTAAGGGTTTTATACTTTTAGATGCATGATTGTACTGAAGGTAATGTTTGTTTTGTAGTTGTTTGTTACAATTTTTATCTAAGTTTTTCAAGAAGCCTAGGGTTAGCTTATTAAGTAATGTACTTAATTCAAGGAAGGATTTTAATGAAGCTATTTAGTTTACTTATTTTAATTGTTTTGCTATTTTTGCCTATGGGCCTTGCCCAAGAAACTGAGCTACGTATTGCTTGGTGGGGTTCACAAAGTCGTCATGACCGTACAATTCAGGTAATTGAGATGTTTGAAGCTGCTCATCCTGACATTGACATTATTTTTGAACCATCAAGCTGGAAAGACCACTGGACAAAAATGGCAGTTCAAGCTGCAGGAAATAATCTGCCTGATATTATGCAGCAAGACTACGCCTTACTTCAGGAGTGGGCTTCAAGAGGTTTGATCATTCCAATTGATGATTATATTGGCACTATTATAGATACCTCAACTATAAGTGAAGTAGTCCTAGCAAGCGGTATAATTAATAGTAAGCTTTATGGTATTAATCTAGGTAATAACTCACAAGCTATTACTCTTGATATTGATGCTTTTGAAAAAGCTGCCATAGATTTACCCTCACCTGATTGGACTTGGACTGAATTTGAAGAAATTTCTATGAAACTTCATGAAGCACTAGGTATCTGGGCAATCGGCCCCGGACTTTATGACGATCAAATGTGGAAGTCACTTTACTTAGGGCAGGGTGAATGGTCTTATTCTGACGACGGCACAGCACTGGGCTACAAAAATGATGAAGCCTTTGTTGATTACCTTAAGATGATTAAACGACTTATGGATGCTGGAGCTATACCCACTCGAGCTGAAGAGGTAGCTGAATTTTTCGGGCAGGGTATTGAGGCTTTTCCTATTGTGTCAAAGCGTTCTGCTATGGATATGTTTTGGAGCAATCAGATTGTTGCTGTGGGAACTGCTGCTGGCGAAGGTCGCAATTTCAAGATGTGGCATCTACCCAGATTGGAAGGTGGTGCATCACAAAATTATATTAAGCCTTCCATGTTTTTCTCTATTACTAAAGACTCTAAAAATCCAGAGCTTGCAGCTGAGTTTATAAACTTCTTCACCAATTCCTTAGAAGCCAACGATATTCTTCTTGCAGAGCGTGGTGTGCCTATTGCTAACGCAGTTAGAGATCACTTAATCCCTAAACTAACAGTTACCCAAATTGAAATGTTTGATTTTCTATCAAGAGTTGAGGTAGATAGCAGCCCTATACGTCCACCAGATCCAGTGGGACATTCTGATATTATCAGTAATGTTTATGACCCTATAGTTATTGATCAGGTTTTTTATGGGCAAATATCGGCTGAGCGTGCTGTAGAAATATTGCGCAGTGAGGCTAGCAAAATTCTTGCTAAGAATCGATAAAACATGGTTATCTAAAGGGACTTGGGCAAACCCTAATCAAAGTTGAACATAGTAGCTAGAATCCAGTAGCTATTAGCCAGTAGAGATTAATTATGCTGGCTACTGATTTCTGGCTACTAGCTATCTATAGGCGTTAACCTTCCTAAGTTACTCACTAAAAACTTTTACAATCCTGCTTATTTGTTGTTACATTTGAAGCTAAAACAAACTCTAAAAATTTGTTCAAAACTCTAAAAAAACCACCTAAGAATGCCATTAGCAAAGTATAAAAAGAGAGAATTAAATAATGAAAATTTTGTTGGTTATTTATTTATCTCCCCTTGGCTTATTATCTTCTTACTATTTACTTTTTTCCCAATGGTTGCTTCCCTTCTTTTAGCCTTTACTGATTATGACCTTTCAGATAGTTGGAAATTTATTGGCTTAGAAAATTTTGATCGTATGCTCAACTGGGACTTCCGTTATTGGAATTCCGTCAAAGCAACCCTTAAATATGTCATTTTTGTAGTTCCTTTAAGGTTAATCTTTGCGCTTTTTGTAGCTATGCTTCTTAATACAACCCACCGTGGTGTTTATTTTTATCGTGCTGCCTACTACGCCCCATCCATTGTTGGGGGTAGTGTCGCTGTCGCTGTAATGTGGCGTGAGGTTTTTGGTATTGACGGACTTATCAGCACTATTTTTAAAAGTGAAATCATTTGGCTTGGTGACCCAAGATTTGCTATCTGGACCCTTATTATTTTAGCCATCTGGCAATTTGGCTCGCCCATGTTGATTTTCTTAGCAGGTTTAAAACAGATACCAAAAGATTATTATGATGTGGCAGCTATTGATGGTGCTGGTTTTGTAACTAAATTTAGCAGTATCACATTGCCACTACTAACCCCAATTATTCTTTTTAATTTGATTATGCAAACCATTAGTGGTTTTCTAGTGTTTACTCAAGCCTTTATCATTACAGAGGGAAAACCCTTAGATACTACCCTCTTTTATGCATTATATGTCTATAATCGCGCCTTTGAAACTTTTGAAATGGGCTACGCCTCTGCTATGGCAATGATTCTCTTAATTACCGTTGCTATAATAACTACCTTTATTTTCTTAACATCAAACAGGTGGGTTTTTTATGCTTCAAAAGATGCTTGAAGAAAACAAAAATTAATTAGTTTAGACGATATAGATGTCCATAAAAGTCTCTGCTCCCAAATGTTACCTCTTCGTGATTGTAGGGGTTCAAAACTTTGCACCCTTGCACGCACTGGTTATTAGCAATGTTTACTTCCAGTTGAGCTTATGTCTTACAGGATTAGGCTTCTGTTTCGGAAAAGAATTTTTCTGGGGGACTATATGATGAACTATAGTAAAAATTTAGAGGCATACAAAAAGCGCAGACGCAACCGCCAACTAGGCACTTCTCTCATTTACCATCTGGGCGTTGGCATTCTAGCCTTTATCATGCTTTACCCCATTTTATGGTTATTTGCAAGTTCTCTTAAAGGACCTTCTGATATTTGGACAAACATTAATTCTCTTATTCCTCGAGAACTTTATTTTCAAAACTATCCAAATGGCTGGAAAGGTTTTGGTGGCATAACTTTTACAACTTTTTATAGAAACTCTTTTATCTACGCTGGGTTTGGAACGCTTTTGGCCGTAACAGCATCTGCCATTGTAGCTTATGGGTTTGCTCGAGTGAACTTTATTGGTAAGCGCTTCTGGTTTGCAGTTATGCTCTCAACACTTATGCTACCTATTCAGGTACAGATTATCCCACAGTACATAGTTTTTCAAAAGCTTGGTTGGCTAGACACTTTTTATCCTCTTCTTTTACCCAAACTTGGAGGACAAGCCTTTTTCATTTTTATGATTGTACAGTTTATTAGGAGTATTCCTGTTGAGCTAGATGAAGCTGCTAAAATTGATGGTTGTTCAAAAGTTGGTATTTTTTTCAGAATAATTCTTCCACAGTTAAAACCAGCGCTTATTACTGCTACAATTTTCTCTTTCTACTGGACATGGGAAGACTTTCTTATCCCACTGATTTATTTAAACAATCCCAAGCTTTATACAGTATCTGTTGCCCTGCGTGCCTATGCTGATCCTGCTACTGCAACTGATTGGGGAGCTATTTTTGCGATGGCAAGCTTGTCACTCGTGCCTGTTTTCATCATCTTTGTCTTCTTACAACGTTACCTTGTTCAAGGTATTTCGACTACAGGGATTCAGTGAAACACATAACACATAAACCTTACCCCACATTAAAATCAATGAAGATCAATCAAACTTTCATGTATTTCAGTGTACACCATTAGTTCATCTAATTTCTTTTGATATAAACTTGCCTGTACAGAATCACCTTTTTTACTCAATAAATTCAAAAGGCAACTGTAGCAATATGCAAGATGTAAAGCACGCCTGTAGGTCCCACGTTTTGATAGTGGTTCAAATGTTTTAATACATTGCAACATTGTTTCTTCTGAACTAGAGTAGTTACCCTTAGCATAATTAGTAAATCCAACATAGCATCTTATCATAGTTCCATCTTTTAGATTAGTACTCAAGTACTTTAATGCTTTTTGTGCAGAAACTAGAGTCTCATCATAATCGTGCTTAAAGTAATTAATACGAGTACTATAAAAGCCTAGCTCTCTTTGAAAGCGTTTATTGGTACTTGATTTATTAAATAACTCTTGATACCTCATAAGCCACCATTGAGCCTGCTCAAGATTGCGTTGTTGAATACATATTTCTATTGCAAATAAAATGGTATCAATTTGCAAATAGGTATCATTTAACCCTACTGCTATAGAGATTGCTCTATCAATATAGCTAAGAGCATGCTCTTGATCAGCTTTACATCGCAATAAGTATTCAAAGGCAAAATTCCCATAAGCTATTGCTAGGGTACGTTTAAGATCATGCTTTTTGCAAATAGAGATTGCTTCAGAGTACATAGGTTCAGCTTGTTCTTTTAGAACAAAGCTAGCTAGCTTTGTAAGCATCATTGCAATGCCATCAAAATCATTGACATCTTTATAGAGTTGTAGTGCTTCGGTGTAACACGATGCTACTTCTTGTTCATCGTATAGCCCAAGTGCTTGTTTAGCTAATGCATAATCACTCAATGTGAGAGCTAGACTATGTTTATCTTGATTAGTTCTAGCGATCTCAATTGCTTCAATTAAAGGCGCAAATGACGTTTCACATTTACCTTGGGTCACTGCAAAAGAACCACAAGCACGAAGCAATTGACTTTTGAGCAGAGAGTTCTTATCTAGCTGAAGTGCAGCACTCTGCATCATTTCTTTACCTTCATCAATAAGCATCTGATTATGTAAAAACCACTTCAAGCCTAGTAAACCTTTTTCTAGTAAATCTTCTCTCTTCTGTTCAGATGCATATTTCCAAGCATTACGAATATTTTCTAGTTCTATTGCTATTTCTTTGGCAGTTTCAGCAAGTTTTTTATTATCAACATCATTTGTAAGAAGCATATTTTTTTCATGCAAAAAAATGCAATAGTAATGTGCATGTTTTTCCATGCAGGCACTATAATCCGAATCCTTGCCTGAAGCCTGTGCACGACAAAGCTGAAGCATGAGAGGATGTTGCTCATAGCGATTATTTAAAGTTAATTTAATGAAAGATTTGTTGGTCAGTGATCGCAGCATAGGAAGTGTAACACCTGCAATTTCATTAGCTGCTTGTCTGCTGAACCCTCCAGAAAAAACAGTTAAGTCAATTAAGGTATGCTGCTCCGCTTCTGTTAAGAGTTGCCAAGAGTAATCAAAAACCCTTTGCATACTCTTATGCCTTGTAGGCATATCACGTAGGGGTGATTCAAAAAGCATAAGGTCTGACTTTAGTTCAGTGGTGACCTCATCTAAGGTTAGACTTCGTAACCAGCTTGCTGTTAGTTCAATTGCTAAAGGTATTCCTCCAAGAAAATTACAGATATAAATGATCTGACTGGCTTGCGTGTTACTTGCTATGAAGTTATTATCTTGGGCTCGAGCACGATCTAGGAAAAACTTGTAGGCATCACACTCTGTAAAATTTTGCTCTTCTTCCAAAAGAGTTAATCCTTCAAGCAAATACTGATTTTCTGCACGAAGATTGAGCGATTCTCTAGACGTGGCTAAGATTTTTAGCCCTGTTGCTTTAAGCAATAAATCATTAATATGATTAGCTCCCTCAAGAAGATGCTCTAGATTATCTAGTACAATCAATACCTCCTTATCCTGAAGGAAATCACAAAGCTGAGATTTTTGATCACTCTGTTCAAGAAAAGTGTAATTGAGAGCATTTGCTATGGTGTATATCATTTGATTTGGAGAATCTACTGCTGCAAAGGAAACAAAAAAAACACCATCTTGAAAGTCATCAACTAAGGACCTTGCAACTTCTATAGCTAAACGTGTTTTCCCCATACCACCTGCTGAAATAATGCTTAGCAAACGACAACTGGACTGCAATAATTTAGCTCTAATTTCAAAAAGATCTACTTCGCGTCCAATAAAAGGAGTAAGTTGTGCTGGCAAATGCTTATCTTTAAAGAAGCTAGTTTTGGGTTTATCAATAGTCAGAACTTCCGAGCCAGTAGTTTGTGCTTCTAAGTCTGAGACCAACTCGAACGTAGCCTTTTCAGGTTGCAATCCTAATTCTTGCTGAATTTCTTCTTGGTACTTTGCAAAATATTGAAGTAGTTTTTCTTTCTCTCCAGCAATGCCTAGCATGCGTAAGTAATCCCTTAGAACACTTTCATTAAATTTATCTTCTTCATGCAGGCTTTTTAGTACGTCTGCAGCATCTATATATTTTTGTTGATTTTCTAGTATCTTGCTAAATTGAATAGCAACATCTTGCCACTGCTTATGTATAGCATCTCTTTCAACCTGAAGCCAATGCTCGTATTCAGGAATAGCATCACATTGGTAGGTTGCCAATAATTCACCTTTATAGTACCTAAAAGCTTTAGAAAGCTGCTTCTTTTGAACTAGACTCTTAAATTCAGCAACATCAGTATCTACCTGCCAACGTAAACTCTTAGTCTCAATCTCCATATTGGTTGGGTAATAAGACCTTTTTTTTAAACGACTGGTTAAAGAGCGTAAGTTAGCACGAGCTTTAGACTCATTAATATCAGGCCATAATAAAAATAGGATTTCGTCACGAGTCACCCAGTCTTGTTTGTAAGCAAGATAATAAAGCAATGCTGAAGTTTTCTCGTGCGGGGGCTCGAGCCATTGCTTCTCATTTCTAATTGCTGGTGTTCCTAAAAGTTGGACAAAATTTTTCATAATAAACCCTCTACTAAAGTGTTATATTCTAAAATTTTTGTTTCTACCTCCTACTAAGTTTGATGCGCTTTTTTTATTTACATATATAATGCTCACAAGGACATGATGCATTGAACAGTGTCTAGTACAGTCATATTATAAAGGGTGTTACATAAGTGTTACATAGGTGTTACGTGGGTGTTACGTAGCTGTTACGATTTAACTTATAGAGTAAAAAGTGCTAAGGGAAAAGGGTTGAGTTGCGAACTCTTACTACAGCAATGCTTAAAAGATAATATGACCTAGCACTTTAATCTAGGAAAGAGGGTGATAAAGTAAAGTGTATCCCATATTAGAGCAATCTTATAAAGATAGTATGCTTTAGAATATTCCTTATTAGTTTAGTTTTAGGGCATAGCGTATCTACATAAGATTACCCATTTTATGTATTTCCAAGTGTTCGTGATATTACAAGAAGTAAAATAAGCTTTTGGTTTGTCTTTTAGGGTAAATTGCTTTCTCAACTTATGAAAGGAGTTATAATGAAAGCTTTTAAATATCAGGTAGTTTTTACAAGTGTGGTTGTACTCTTTATAGCAACTATTTCGATCACTTTTGCTCAAGGAAACATATCCTACGAATCTATAGTACGTCAGTACATAGTTGAATTTTGGAACAGGCAAAACATCAACATTGCTAGTGAGGTGTTAGCCTCAGAAGCCACTTTGACTTCACCTGATGGAGTTATGGAAGGTACAAATTCTATAAAGGCCTTCCAAAACACATATACACATGCTTTTTCCGATCTGAATTTTTTAATTAATGACGTTACTTCTAAAGATAATGAAATAAAGATTGATTGGACCTTACGAGGTACTCATGATGGCGAGTTCGCAGGCATAGCTCCGACTTGGCAGAAAGTAGAGCTAAAAGGTACTAGTACTTATCTACTTGCAAACAGCAAAATCATTCAGGAAGTAATGTTATTCAATAAGTTAGACCTCTTACGACAACTTGGTGTGAGTCTAGAAGCTTCCAAAACAGATGCTGTCACTCCCACTCCAAATAGGACAGGTAAATCTAGATACAGTAGATAAGTAGAAGTGTAAAAGTTTTTGTGAATACCCTTCACTGCGTTCGAGGGCAAGCTTCTGGAGTAATTAGTGTTTAAAAGTAGCCAGTAGCCAGTATAGTAAATCCCTACTGACTATTAGTTACTGGGTCATATAGATGTTCATATAAGTTTTTTCCATGAAACATCGGAGGTTTTGGAAACCTCCGATGTTTGGGTCAGCCCCCCACTGCATTCCCTTCGCTTTGCCCTAGGGTAGCCGAGGGTAAACCCAAGATTTTTCTGACCCATTATAGCTATCAATACTAATCTGTTTTTTATCTTCTTAATGTCTATAAAACAGTGTTGGCAAAGTTATATCATAGGGGTGTCACGGGGGTGTCACGATTCAAATAATAAAGTACAAAAACGCTAAAGGGTTAGCAAAAGAGGTTTGATTAGGAGTTTCTTGATCATAAGCAATGCTGAAAAGGTGCATGCTTTAGAGCTTAGTGGTGTAATTTCTAAAGGATACTTTAGTGTGTATTCATTTGATTGTATACAAAAGCGCTAAAGGGTTTGGTAGGATAAAGGGCTTGGTCATGAACTTTGTTTAGGTGTTTAAAAGTTAGTTAGTATGCCTTAGAGCTTAGTGGTGTAATTTCTAAGGCATACTTTAGTATATATCATTTGATTATATACACAGTTGTAGTTTTTCAAGCTTTGGGCTTTTAATTTGGCACTGAGATATAAAAAGCAGTTTAATCTTAGGGGCTTATTCTTAAAACTGGTTAATTCGTAACACAGAATAGCTAGATTAGTTAGTAGGCATTTGCATTTGGGCGAGGCTTTTCTAGCATAACAAATTGCTTAAAGTATTTAAACTTCCCTTAAATCTTCAAAAATTTGCCAACCTACTGAAGGTGGAGTAGCATTTAATTTCCCCTGTAAAACCTCAGTTAACCATGGCAAGATAGCCTCAGATTCAGGGGAATCTTCTGTGCTTAAAGGCTCATCGTGAGCGCTTTCTACTACCTGCACAATTGTAAATTGAAAAAATTTTTGAGTAGCGCTTAAAGTACCATCATCAAAGAAGCTAAAGGGAGGTGTTATTTCATCCCAAAGCAAGTGCAAACTTGGCTCCATTTGCTTTGGTAAATAATCGGCAAAGTTGATTTCCTCGTCTCGAGGATGCCACAAATAACCTTGCAAAAGCTTTAGTGCGCGTTGGTTAGGCATATGTTTAGCATCATTTTAACAGGTTGCTAATTTGTTGCTCGAGAATCTTCTCAGTAACAGGTCCTTTAAAAACGTAGTTTATTGATAAATCTTTATTAATAAAAAATGTTTCTGGTAAACCAAGGACAGCATAATCAATGCCAATACGATTTTTTTCGTCAATTATGTTAGGGAAACTAACTTCAAAGTTATCAAGGAACTTTTGTGCTTCTTTGTGGTCGCGGTCTTGTGTATTGATTCCTAAAAAAAGAACTTGGTCTTTATACTTACGCCAAGCCTCTTCCAAAAGAGGAGCCTCTTGATAGCATGGCCCACACCATGAAGCCCAGAAATTAACTAGCATCGGCTTTTCTAGGTTTTCCCCTACGTCCAAAGTTTCACCATAATCTTCTTGATAGCGTTCAAATAAAGAGGCAACAAAGGTAGGTGCTAGTTTGATGTTGGTATCAACATTATCACGTCTGTTGGGGTCGCGTAGAATGCCATACATAAGTAAAGCGGCTAAAGGAATAATGATAGCTATAACTATAATTAAACGTTTCATAAGTAAATGCAAAAACTCCTAGTGCTGTTGTTAGAGATATCGAATTAAAGCTGCTTAGCGATAAAGCTTAAAAAACTTAAAAGCCTTTGGCCACTCGTAACGGGGTTTAAAAGCAATAGCAACTTCCTGACCATTAAGAGCAGACTCTGTGATTATAACGTGGTCTGTCACTTCTTTTGCGCAATCAAATTCTGCCTCATCAACTTTACAAATGGTTTTCCGAAAAGGACCTGACAGCCACTCTTTAACCCCCTTAGAATCCTGAAACTTAAGGTAAGTCGCAAGAGAAGCATGGGCACTTACTACCAAAGCGAAGCCCAGAGGCACAGAATCTTTAATTAAAATATACATTTTCATCAAAACTCAATTATTCAACTTGATTTCTTTTTATTTCGCCCAGTATTTGGTAGAAGTGCATAGCCTGTACCTATAAACATTATAAGTCCACCTAGCCAGATCCAAGCTATCAGTGGGCTTTGCACTGCCCTAAGCACCACAAAATCTTGCTCGGGATCTACTGTACCACTTACATTTAAATAAACGTCGTGCATAGGTCTATATAGCACATCAGGGGTAGGTACAGGTTGACTAGCGTTTGCTGTGTTTTCACCATTAGGAGTAAAAACGTTAATGCGAGGACGCAAGGTAGCGAGTTTATTTTCTTCTTTCCACACCTCTACTATTGCCCCAGCAGTAATGCGTCCCGGTGTACGTTCCATAAATCTGTCAATAGCCTTAAGTTCATAGCCTTGGAAATTAATGCTCTTACCAAAATCAACTTTTACTTGCTCGTCAACACGGTATCCACCCGAACCTACAATCCCTAGAGCTAGAATAATAACACCTAAATGAACAATCATTGAACCAAAACGCCGTTTATTCTCAAAAGCATAGCGCTTAAAGACACTCGTCACATTGTGTCCACTGGCTTTCATGCGTGGTAAGATAGCACCTGTAATAAGTAACCAGAGGCTCACCAAATTATAGCCAGCAAAGGCTATTGCTAAAAGTGGATAAAGCTTTCTAATGCCCAGAAAGTACGCACTTATACCAGCTAAAAGACCACCCAAAGTTAACCAAGCCAGATTTTTAAAAAGAGACTGATTTTCTGCTTTGCGCCAAGGTAAAAGTGGCCCTATGCCCATAAGAGCAAACACAGCTAGCCAAATAGGTACACTTACTTGATTAAAAAAAGGAGCGCCTACAGTTACTTTATTACCAGAAATTGCCTCAACAATTAATGGAAAAAGCGTTCCTAAGAGTACAGTAAATGTTATAGCTAAAAAGAGTACATTACCAAATAAAAAGCCTCCTTCACGACTTATAGGAGAGTCCAACTCAGCTCGGTCTTGTACCTGATCCCACCTAAGTGCTAGTAAGCCGAAGGTAAATAATAATATCACTATAAAAAAAGCTAAGAAAAATGGTCCTACAGGCCCATCACCAAAAGCATGTACTGAAGAAAGCACCCCCGAGCGGGTTAAGAATGTTCCTAGAATAGCTAGAGAAAAAGTGAGGGCTATCAGCAAGATATTCCAGCTTTTTAGCATACGCCGCCGTTCTTGTACCTGTACACTATGGATAAAGGCTGTAGCTGTCAGCCAAGGCATAAAACTAACGTTCTCTACAGGATCCCATGCCCAATAACCTCCCCAACCTAAGACCTCATAGCTCCACCAACCTCCAGCAACAATGGCAGCAGTTAAAAACCCCCAACCAGTAAGAGTCCAGTGTCTAGTTAGTTTCATCCACTCGCTACCCGGGCGTTTAGTTATCAGAGCAGCTATAGCAAAGGCAAAGGGAACTGTCAATCCAACAAAACCTAGATACATCAGTATAGGATGAATAGCCATCATCCAATGGTTTTGTAAAAGGGGGTTAGGTCCGGGGCCAAGGTATTGTGCTAAGGGTACAATAGTGAAAGGGTTAGCTACAAAAGCTACTACTGCAATGAAGAAAAGTTGTACTAGCTGCATAACAGTTAATGCCCAAGGGCGCAAGATATTGTTAGGAGTCATTAAAGCTAAAGCCGCAGTATAGCCTGTCAAAATCCAAGCCCACAACAAAATTGAGCCTTCAAGGGCACCCCAAAGCATAACAACCTTAACCCAAGTAGGTGCTGTGGGTGAAGAGTGCTGGGCAACATACTGAACACTGAAATCATCTGTTAACAAGGCAGCTTCCATGCTAAACATGGCTATAGTTAGGGATAGAAAGACTGCTACTCCAGCATATCGGGCACTAGTTTGAAGCTGTGCATTGCGACGCAAAGTACCTAGAATGCCTGCAAATATGCCATAAATAATCAGGGCAAAGGCTAGTATGATACTAGCAGTACCTAATTGTCCTAAACTTAGGAATGTGCTAGGGGATTGTGATTTAAGTAGCTCGAGAAAATTCATTAGATTCCTTTATGTTATATGCTAAACACGAGTTAAAAATGAACTTTTTTGATTTGTCATGCTAAAAGGTGCTTTACCCCTAAACCCTCTCTTAGGTAGGTAGGTTTTTGAGAGGGACTTTTCAGGCTAGTAAGTAGGCTATTCAAAATAGAACCTCGAGCAGCATATAACTCCAATGTACATAATCACAGTATTTTCTTATGACCTTATGTTATCTGTTTAGCATATATAAGGTAATAATGTACCATGAAGTGATTTTTAAGCGGTCTTAATGCCTAAAATTTGCTAGGCTCTTTTATCTGGAGCCTAAGTATGGAAAGAATCATTAGATTATTAATTTGCATCTCTTTAGTTAATATAGTGTTTCTGGCCTTTGTACAGTCAAGTTGGCTAAGGGTGTCCATTGAGGGGTTGCCCTCTCAATCACAAACTCCTATTGTAGTTGTGCAAAGGTTAGGTGGGGCGACCCATTATCTTTCACAGAGCATTCTGTTAGGCAATCTCTATTCTGGAGAATATATAATTAGTGGTGTTCCCGCCGTTGTAGGAGAGCAAAACTTTATACCTGATCCCCTTTACCCGCAAACTGTACAAGTGGTGCACTATCAGCTTAATGAGGTCACTATTCACTATAAACTTCAAGGAGATTCAAACTCAGGCTCTACAGACTCAGATTCAGGATCTACAGATTCAGGCTCAAACACAGATACAGATTCAGGTACTAATTCAGGTGCTAGCATGCTAATCTGTGAAATAACTAGTGGTCCTATAGCCTCTCACTATGCAGCATGGGTAGAGCTTTATAATCCCAATGGTCAAAGTGTTAACTTAGCAAATTATCAGTTAAACAGTCCTTCTGGAAAACTTGATGATGCCGCCGATCCTCTTCAGATTAGAGGTTTTTCTCTTCCCAACTACAATGTGCCACCAAAAGGATATGTGGTTTTGCGGGCGCGCTCGAGCCCGGTCTTCAAAAACGGATCAAAACAGGTTTATTTAGACAGTGGAGTAAACATACCCCGCTGGCAAGCCTTTGGTGGATCTCTAGAATTATTGCAAGGAGGACAAACAGTTGATTATATGAGTTGGGGGGAAAACGAGGACACACCCACAAGCTCTGGGGCTTGGGAAGGTGAAAGTATTAATACTGCACAAGCAGGTCAAATAGGAAGCTCTTTAGCTCGAGATGTAAACTGTACGGACACAAATCAAGCTTCTGACTGGCATCCTAAACTTTATGCTACTCCAGCAGGCCCTAATGATGTACCTGCTGATGTTACTGACCTAGATAGAGACGGTATCCCTGATAGCGCAGAGGTAGCAGGTGGTAGTTTTGCTGGTTTAGATCTTTTTGCTATGGGGGCTCGAGCTGACAGACCAGATATCTTTATAGAAGTTGATGTAATGGAAAGTGACGATGAAGGAACACAGCCACGCCGAGAGTCTTTAGACAGAGTAGTAAAAGCCTTTGCTAAGGAAAATATAGCTGTTCATTTTGATGTGGGAACTCTTTACAACAGCAGCGAAAGTTTACATCCTGAAGACTATAACCTTGGTGGTGGTGATCCTAAAGTACCTTATGTACCAAGTATTGAGTTAGCACATGAGCCTTTACATTTGAATGGTAGAGGTAGTTTTTACACTTATAAATCTCAGTATATGGATACTGCACGAATCTCTGTTTTTCACTATTTGCTTATGGGTAGCTCGAGGATGGCAGATGGTGGTGCAGGCTCTGCTGGTGCTGCTGAACTTAATGGCAATGACATTCTAATTACCCTTGGTAAGTGGGGCTTAAACTCTAATAGCGAGAAGAACACTAATATTCTTATTAGCTACCAGTCTGCAAATATTATGCACGAATTGGGTCATAATTTAGGACTGGGTCATGGTGGTAAAGATGCTACTAACCTTCAACCCAATCACCTTAGTATCATGAATTACTTATATGCCATAGAGGGTGTGGGGCCTGCTCGAGGCGAGGGTGTAGGGGACAGATACTATCAGTATAAAGGTTGGAAGAAAATAAGCAGGTGTGATTTAGTAAATTCATCTTGCAGCACTTCTCATGTCATAGATTTCTCTCATGGTTTGGGAGAAGATATTGACGAAAATTCTATTAATGAAGGTATTGGCATTGGTTATGGACCTGCTTGGGTAGATTATAATAATGATGGTAAGGAAAGTGTAATTAGTTACGATCTAAACCAAGATGACCAACTAACTGTGATAGAAGATTTTGATGATTGGTCTTTTATTAGCTTGCCTTTCCAAAGACATTTTGGAGGGGCTTTTGCAGTAACACCTTTTACCATTAATCCTAGAGAACCCTTATCGCCTATAGCAAATGATTTTCAACCAAGAATATCTGAAGATCCTCTGCCTAGGAGTTTTTTTAGAGAACTTAGCGAAGAAATGGCAAGTCCCTAATCTCCTAGCTACCTCTAGGCACAACTTAATCTATAGGTTCCATGAAGGTTCTTGCGTTTTTGGTTAAATTATAAACTTTCTTTAAAATAGCCTTAATGTTTTTAGTGTATTTAACTTCTTATCAAGTGATACTATCAACTTTATGTCCGCAAACATGGTGGTTTTAATACCTCTAGTGGTAAAACAAGGTCAAATCCTGTAATTGCGGTGTCAGGCTCAGATTTGTAAATGAGGAATCTATCTACTTAATAAGTTAATTCTGATAGGTAAGGCTTTCTATATCTTACTAAAGAAACACCTTACCGCACCCTTTTTTAAAATTTGTAATATTTACAAAACTCTCATCAAAACTTTCTTGTCAAGGTACTATTACCTGTAATGATAAATTTTGGGTTAAAATATATCAACCATGAATCAAGAATCTACTGGTATTGTAATGATGAATCTAGGTGGTCCCAAAAATCTAGATGAGGTACAGCCATTTCTACTAAAGCTTTTTGCAGACAAAGAAATTATTCAGCTACCTTTGCAAAGTTGGTTAGGGCCTTTTATTGCCAAAAAGCGTACAGCTAGTGTACAAAAAAATTATCAAGACATTGGTGGAGGCTCGCCAATTTTAAAGTGGACTGAGTTACAGGGTGAGGGTATGTGTGAACGACTAGATGATATGTCACCAGAAACAGCACCTCACAGGTTTTATGTGGCTTTTCGTTATATAAATCCTTTTAGTGAAGATGCCCTTAAACAAATGAAAGCAGATGGCATCAAACGAGCTATTGCTTTTACTCAATACCCACAATTCAGTTGTTCAACCACAGGCTCATCACTTAATGAACTCTGGCGTGCAGCTCGCAGAGTAGGCTTAGATAAAGAGTTTCAGTGGAGTGTTATTGACCGCTGGCCCACCCACCCTAAGTTTATTAAAGCTATGACCAAGACTGTACAAGATGGCCTTGCTCAATTCAGTAGTTCAGAACAAGAGGATGTACTTATTGTATTTAGTGCTCATTCTTTGCCTATGAGTGTAATTAATCGTGGCGATGCTTATCCACAGGAAATAGGGGCAAGTGTTCATGAGGTAATGAAAGAACTCAATTTTAGTCATGAGTACCTTTTAAGTTATCAATCTGAAGTTGGGCCTGTGCCTTGGCTTGGTCCCTCTACTGAAGAAGTAATTAAAGAACTAGGCCATAAAAAGCGTCAGAATGTGCTTGTTGTAGGAATTGCTTTTACTAGTGACCATATTGAAACTTTGCATGAACTTGACATTGAATATGGCGAGCTAGCTGAAGAATCTGGTGTTACTAACTACAAAAGGGCCCCTGCTTTAAATGGAGAACCTCTATTTCAAGATGCGCTTGCTGAGATTGTTTTTGAACACATACAATCTACTGAAGCTTGCTCTAAACAATATGGGTTACGTTGTCCGGGTTGCATAAATCCCCAGTGTCGGAACATATTAAACCCTATAGCTCACTATAGACGTACAGGGGTTACCCCTTCAAAAAAAGCAAAAGCTTACAGTAGTCCTTAACTCAAGGTGTTTTCTCGCCTTTAGAAACAAATATCTCTTTGCCCAACCTAGCTTTTTTCAAAGTTAAGTACCCTGCCTTCTCGATTCTATCAAGCTCGTCACGGAAAGCTTTTCCCACAGTTAGATTGTGGCGCCTTTTAAGTATTTTAAGAACCTCTGAAAGTTTCTTTGGTTTTTCTTGTTCTCCTACGACTTTAAGAAATACCAACATTTCCTCACTCATTAAACCTTCTTGTTCAGCAAAATCAAAAGATTCATGAGTCTCAGGTAAAGTATCTGCTTTTGATTCAGGTGCTTGCTCAGTCTTTATACTGCTTGCAAAATTTGGTGAGACCGCAAAAACATCGTTGCCTTTACTAAAAAGCTTAACTTTACCTGCCTTAGCCATCTGGCTCATTACATCTTTAAAAGGTGTATCAAGAGTTTGTTGAGGTTGAAAATCATAAAGATGTTGCATTACGAACTCTAGTTGTGTAAGCGACATCCCTTTGCTTTTCGCTTGGCGCAAAAGGTTTTCTATGCCTGAAAAGGCTTCTTCTAAAGGAGAGTCGCTCTCAAGCGATAATTCTTTTTTAATCTCTAAACTGACAATATCGCGATCATAAATGAGCAAGCTATTTGCTACTTGCTGGCTTATACGCAAATCCATTTCAGGCTCGAGGCCGATCATTATTACTTGTCGCTTTAATTGTTTAAGCGTGTGCGCTAAGGGTATAAGGCTGTTGTCACCACTTAAAAGCAAAAAGGTATTTATTTGAGATTGCTTATAAGCTAAAGATAAAGCATCTAAAGCAAGTTTAACACTGCTACTGCTACGTCCTTTGTTGTCATGAGGTACATTTACACTTTGGACTCCATGCTTTTTCAAAACCTTAGCTTGTAGCTTAAAAGTTTCTGAGTGCCAGTTGGCGTAAGCTCGAGCTATACTTAAACTACCATATTCTGCCACAGCGTCAAAAAGTACTACAGTGTCTGGTTTAGCTTTATAATGCTTTTCAAGTACTTTACTAAATCCCTCCCAGTCTAGAAAAAATGCCACATTTGTTTCACTACTCACACTATACCTTCTTCTTCACAATTGACATCAAGAATATCCTTATTACTGTTAATTAAAAGCTTTATTATTAAAGCTCAAAGGATTTAATTTAACATCTCTAACATCTGGACTTTAGCCAAAATTAAGAAAAATGGTAAATGCCAATCTAATACCCCCTAAATCATCAAGCTATTTTGTCAGCTATTCTATGCTATTACTTACCACTAAATTGGAATTCATCAAAGTAGATAGATCCAGCATCTTCAGCAAAAACAATAAAAACAAACTTTTCAATAGAGCTGGAAAGATCGGCCTCAGAAAAATCAAAAATTAGATCCTCCCATTCACCAGTTTGTGAGTAGCTTGCTTCTGCAAAAGCTATCTCATTCCCCTCGGCATCTTGAAGAGACAGTTTGAATGCACTCTCTAAGTCAGAGTAAACTAGTAAATGTCCATAGGGATGATTTTTACTTTGGGCATTCACATCCCCTCCAAAAACCTTATCAGCACCTTCAGCTTTATCAAATTGTCCCACATTAGAGCTTTTGTTCAAGTCCGATACGAGAGGATTAGGCACGTCCTCTGTTATTAACGCTCCATCTCCATCATCACCACCTACAAAGTAAGCACTAACATTACGATTATCGTCAAAGTCATCATAAACAACAGGGTCATTTTGGGCACAGCCAAAGAAAGTTAGCGAGACCAATAACAGAATCCCCACCAAAATAATCTTTTTATACATAAATAAGCTCCTTAGAAAATTAGTATGACATCAAACAATCCTGATTTGGATACTACAAGACATCATTGTGAGAAAAAACAAGTATAATTAACAAATAAACTATAACTAAACCTTCAAGTATGAGACGAGGAGGCTTTGAGGACTCAAACAATGAATATAGGAGATCTGTGTTACTTAGTTTAATCTGAATGATAGCGCCCTATCGCTTTGTTGGAAATAATTCCAACTTATTAAGTCTAACACAGATTCGAAGTCCATCAAGAGTTCTAAAACATAAAGATTAAGCATACTTGTCAGGAACTTTAAATCTAGAAATGCTTTTAAAGTTGCAAATAACTTAATCTTTATGTTAAGTTAAATACCTCTCACCCTTTTAATTGAAGATAAAGGGATTGAAAGGTGTGTTGCAACATGGTCTTAGAGGCTCGAGTCTATGTAAAGGTTTTTCCACTATAAAAATCTTTAGTTTTAAGGAGGTTAAATTATGAGTCGTAGGATTTCTATTAAACGAACTGTACAACCCAGTCAACTCAAAATACCTGAGAAAAGTGTTGTTAGCCCTCAAGCCCAAGAAACAGTGCCTATTCAAACCATTGCTGAGAGTGATACTTACTTTGATAAGCTTCTAAAAAATATACCTGCAGACATTATAGCTGCTTGGATAGTAGTAAGTAACCTTATTAGAAGTGATGAAAGTGTGAATCCTTTGTTCTTTTGGATTATCTTTGGTGTTTTTATTGTCTTAACATTCTTTTGGACTAAACAACAAACAGATTACAAAGGCCTACCGAGCGTCTGGACGCAAGTAGTAGTAGCAACTATTGCTTTTGTAGTATGGGTATTTGCATTAGGCGGTCCTTTTGAAAGCCTAGATTTTTACAAGCCTTTGTATGGCACAGTTTTCCTTGTTATTTATACTTTGGCTGCACCACTAATTAATCCAAGAAATGCCTAATAAGCAGGTAAGAACGAGTCCTTGCGAGTAAGAATAAAGAGTCATGCAAGAGTAGGGACGGGTTTGAAACCCGTCCCTACAAGTATATAGGAACTCATATTTTCTTTTGGATAGGTGCTTAGCACTTGCTACTAATCACACTCTAAGCTCACTCAAGAGTCTTGAGAGTTTCGTGAAGGGGTCTATTTTAGATAATTAGAGCTTCTTTCATTAGTGTTAAATTTTGCAACTAGTAACCACCCTGACAATGGCCCTAGTAAGTATATAAGATAAAAAGAACCCATTCGCCAAAATAAAATGGGTGCTGCTAGAGCTTGATGGCCTATTTGTTTACCTGCCAGTACACCTACCACAAATTCCATAAAGCCAGATGCACCCGGCGTAGGCACTGTAAAAGAAATAAGAGTAATTATACTTAGCAATGAGGTCACATCAAGAATTCCTAATCTGAGGCCATATAGCCTCATTAAACCCCAAAGAAGCCAAAAGTTAGCTAGCCAACTAATAATAGTAATGACCTGTAGATTAAACCAAGCTCGTAATGGCAATCTAGTAAAGATTTTGCTACTCTGATAATAATCCTTAGCAATGCGCCAAAGTCTACCTTGGAAACGTTTAAAAAACGGTTTTTGACGTAGCCAGATTAGAAAGCTGACCAACAAGCGAGGATAACGGCTTAATAATATGAATCCTAGTATAGAAAATAAGCACGCTAGCAAGGCAAAAAATGTTAATTGTGGCGTCAGCACCAATTTTCTACTTAGTAATATTTTAAGTAACCCTAGTGGCAAAACTAGTACTAAAAACATTAAATCTAAAATAAATAGTTGAATTGCAATACCTAGACCTTTACCCATAGGAATATTTAGCTGTTTAAGAGCCCCTATCAAAGCAGGGCCACCCCCTGAGCCGCTTGGAGTAACAGCTGAACCTAGAACCATGATTATATGGGCTAGAAGGGCTTGACGCCAATTCAGGAAGTATCCTTGTAGCCTAGCAAGATATTGCAATTTAAAAGCAGGTACTAGCCATAAAATAAAAAAACAGCTAAAAGAAAATAGCAAAAGAGGCAAATTCCATGTCTCGAGTCTATAACTACCAGCACTTAGCAAAGCCTCACGGTTAACTAGATAAAGCCCTAAAAACCCCAAGCTAAAACTAAGTAAAAGTATTAATATGGAACGTTTTATGCTAAGCCTCTTTGTGTAGAGCGTTCCTTAGGTGGGCCTTTTAGTTCATAGGACACCACATAATTAGCAAGGTGCTGTGTCATTTTAGCAAAGTCAAGATCGGCGAATTTTTGCTTCATTTTTACAAAAGGTTCACTAAGAGAATTTTTAGGCTCGAGATACCAAGTAAGGACACTAGATAACTGCTTAGTATTTATTCTTTGCCCTAAGCCTTCTTTTTCTAAAAACCTACACAATTTAAGTTCATTAAGACCTGCATAGGAAGTGACTAGCATAGGGCGGCCCACTGTTAAAGCTTCCATAACTGAAGCAGGTCCTGCTTTACCTATAACTACATTACAAGCAATTAAATAATCCACCATATTGTCTACAAAGCCCCTTGGGTGTAACTTAGGGTGTTCAAGTGCTTGCAAGTTTTGTAAAAGATCTTTATTTCTTCCAGTTATAACTATAACTTGAGGCTCTAAAGGGTGTTTTAATAGACTCTGAACTATTGTAATAGCTTTATCGCTTATCCCTTCTCCTCCAAGAGATACCAAGCAAGTAGATTGATTAGCAAGGTCTAAGTTCATTCTAGCTTCTTCTTGTGAAGACATTTGAAAAAAAACTTGTTGGACAGGGTAACCAACTATATCAATTTTATTTTCTGGCACACCAAAATTAATTAGGTCTTTTCTAACAGGCCTAGAGGGTACTACAAAATGTTCAGCTTGCCAATCAGCCCATAAGGCACTTGCATCAAATGGTTCAGTGGCAAAAGTTAACACTGGACTCCTTAGTCCATATTTACGTTGGGCGAGTGTTAAACCTACGGTGAGCCAACCATGATTGGCTACTATTAATTTAGGGTCTTTTTGATTAAGCTTTTCTGCAGCAAGTTTTGCAAAACGCTTTAGGAGCAAACGGTGGGCGTAAACTGTAGCACGGGGAAAACTATCAAGCACTCGCTGAACTAAACGAATGCTCAAAGGATACTTAAGCATCTTTTGCCAATCTGCTTTATGCCTCTGATCAAGCCTAAGCAACTTTTCATCAGCTTGACCCAAGTCTTGCATTAAGTCTGAAAGCTCGAGCTCAAATTTATTAGGATAATGCACCTCAACAGCTTGCATAATAGCCTTGGCAGTAGCTACATGACCACCACCAGCATTAATAGTAGCAAAGAAAATAAGAGGCTTGGTTCCATTTGCCATAGCTATTATTCTAAACTTAAAGCTAAACCCTCTTGCCAAGATATAGTGGGTTCATAGCTTAATTCATCTTTAGCGTGGACAATGGAAAAGTGTACATCATTTGCCATCAACTGTGTGCGGTAGCGTGTTATAGGTGGTTCTTTGTCTGGTAGAGCCTCTGCCCAAATTTGCTCAAACCCTCCAAGTGGTTTAATAAGCTTAGCAGGAAGGCGAATGAACGGTTTAAATCCACCTGAGAGTTTTGCTAGATGATAAAAAATCTCGTGCCAGCTAGGCATGCCTTCATCAGCTATTAGGTATACCTTACCACTTGCCTGAGTGCTTGTACCAGCAAGATAAAGACCTTTGACTAGATTACCCACATAGGCAGTGTTAATAACCGCCTTGCCTCCATTTACCAAAGGGAGCAAGCCAAGTCTAAGTGAGTGAATAATCTTTTTTAGATTAGGATCCCTTGTACCAAATGGCCAAAGGCCCGGACGTATTATTGTGTGCTCGAGCCCAGCGTCTAAAACCATTTGCTCAGCCATTACCTTGGATTTAGCATAGTTATTTATAGCTCCATCTGTAGGTAATGTTCTAGGATCAGCATTCCTAAAACCTGTATAGCGGTGCACTGCCACACTCGAGATTAAGACAAATCGTTTAACGTCTTGTTTCTCGGCTTCTCTTAAAAGGTTCTGAGTGCCCTCAACATTAACCTTATAGAAAGCCCCCCAAAGCCCCCAATCTTTCGCCCTTGCTGCAGCATGAAAAACAATTTCTATATCTTGACATGTATTGTTCAGATCTTCAGGTTTAGTTATATCTGCTTTACATAGATCAAGCTTAGGATGTTCTAAAACGGCTGCAAGGTTATCTAACTTTCCCCAAGGGCTTACTAGAGCCCGCACCTCACAATTTTGAGCAAGCAAATACTCACACAAGTGTGAACCAATAAAACCATGAGCGCCTGTAACTAAAACTTTCATTCTCTTGGTCCCCTCAAAAGTTTAGAGAACTGCGAATGTGCCCTCAAATCCCTAGAAATCCTGTATTAGATTTTATGGGCATCAATTGTAAGGGTTCAAAATTTTGAACCCCTACACCACGTACCTTATGACAGGTGTTCTTACTCATCAATAGTGTTATACAAACAGCATGTAAACAATTAGGTATATCAATTTGCACTTGTGTCACCTTTTTTCTTGGCAATTTTCATTTGCATATTAAATTTAAGCGGATTGAGAGTTCGTCTTTTCTAAAAAAGTAATCCTTGTCTTAACAGGGAGAATATGTCCGTACTTATTCCAATAATTAGATGCAAAAGTATAGGGTAGAGCAAAGAACGAGTTTTTAGGGCCAAAAAGCCAAAGCCAAAACCAGCAAATACAGCAGCTATAGTCTCAGCAGGAGGTTTACCAAAGTGTATCATAACAGAAAACATAACTTGTAACCACATAGCTTGATTCAAACCTATCTCGGCAGCAAAACCCTTTAAAACAAAGCCGCGATAGAAAAACTCAAAAGACAAATAGTAAAGGGTATAGAGGGTTATCCATATAACAAGTGTCCCTAGAGAGGAACCAACCCATGGCCCAGCCCAAGGGTAAGTACTTTGTACTGCTACATTAGATGAGCCAATGTACATAAACAGTATAACAATAGGGGAAATAGCTATAATCAAGGTTATTCCCAAACGAAGATTACCCCAACTAAAACCAATGTCTTTAAGAGGATGCTTGAATTGCTTAAGGGCAATTAGTGGGATTAAGAGCAAAAAGAGAAGTGCCCAACCAATGTTTATAAGAGCATTATTCAAACTAGGTTCAGCATTTCCTAATAGGCTAGGCCCCGGGCTACCTAAGTGCCAATAGGCTAATTGAGTAAGTAAGGCAATACTAAAGTAAGTGTTTAGCTTAGAATGTTTTTTTGTGAGCAAAGCTTTTATAGGTACATTTTAAGTCATAATGGTTCTTTGTCAACATTAAAAAGCCTGTAGTTCCTAAATACAAGATGAACTTTTGTAAGGTAGGGCTCGAACCCTAAACCATCTTAAAGCTCTTCTTTGATAAAGACCTCAGCAAAGCTTTCCTGCGTGAGAGAGTTTTGATAAACTATGGAGAAATGGCTAAAAAAACTTGTCAGAAGTCAAATAATTATTGTTTTAACTTGTTCAGATTTGGCTTGAATATACACAGCAAAACCCATATGTGACAAGAAAAGATACAATAGGATATGGCGGAACTCAGGCAAATGCTAAGCTAAGGCTATGGTTGAGTTACTCGAGCAAAATCAAGAAAACATTCATAAACTCTGTGAACTTTACTTTGTGAAACAACTTAAGGTCTTTAGCTCAGTTATACAAGAAAGCGACTTCTCGCAGGCAAGTGATCTCGATTGTGGAATAGGAGGTTTGTTTGACTTTCTAGCTTGCCTCAAAATGTCCCAAATCTTCCAGTTTTATATTCATTTGCTCGTGATAAAATGGTTCATTCAGATGAAGGAGAACCATGCTCGAGTTTTTTAACAAACTTTTTGACAACAATGACCGAGAGGTAAGAAGCCTTGAAAAGCAAGTGGTCGGTCCTGTAAATGCCTTAGAAGAAAAGACTGAAAAAATTGAAAGCCTACCCGAGGCTTTTTCTGAGCTAAAGAAACGCCATCTTGAAGGTGATGAAAGTCTAGATGATCTAATGCCAGAATCCTTTGCCTTAATACGTGAATCGGCAAAACGCAACCTCGGTATGCGCCATTATGACGTACAGCTTATTGGTGGGGCTGCTTTACATAAGGGTAAGATGGCAGAAATGAAAACTGGCGAGGGTAAAACATTAGTTGCTACTTTGGCGCTAGCTTTTAATGCTCTAGCAGGTAAGGGTTGCCATCTGGTTACTACCAATGATTACTTAGCAGAAACAGGAGCCGATTGGATGGGACCTGTTTATCGTGGTCTGGGCCTTTCAGTAGCAGTTATTAAAAATGCTAGTCAGCCCAATGAACGTCGCGCTGCTTATGGTAGTGATATAACCTATGTGACCAATTCCGAGCTAGGCTTTGATTACTTGCGTGACAATATGGCCTTTTTGCCAGAAGGTCTAGTGCTCCGTGCCGATACTCCTTTAAACTACGCCATTGTGGATGAGGTAGACTCTATTCTTATTGATGAGGCTAGAACACCACTTATAATTTCAGGGCCTGCTGAACTGGCAACTGATATGTATTACACTATGGCTAAAATGGTTAAAAAGCTCGAGCGAGGTGAACCAGCCGAAGGCGAAGAGAAACCTGCTACGGGAGACTATAGCGCTGATGAAAAAACCAAAGACATTCATTTAACTGAACAAGGTATTGCTAAAGCTGAAGAAGCCTTAAATGTTTCTGACTTGTTTAGCCCTCAAAACATGGGAACTGCCCATATGCTTAGGCAAGCTTTAAGGGCAAAGGAGCACTACCATAAAGATCAACAGTATCTTATTGCTGAAAATCAAGTAATTATAGTAGATGAGTTCACAGGCCGATCTATGCCCGGTAGGCGCTTTGGTGAAGGTTTGCATCAGGCTATAGAAGCTAAAGAAGGGGTCAAAATTGAGCGTGAAAATCAGACTTTGGCTACAGTTACCTATCAGAACTTCTTTAAGCTATATAACAAAATAGCAGGAATGACAGGTACTGCTAAAACAGAAGAGAAGGAGTTTCAAGAAGTTTATACCTCGTCTGTATTGGTAATACCAACTAATAAACCAGTTGTTCGTAAGGATTACAATGATGTTATTTACCGCAGCATAAAGGGTAAATATGATGCAGTAGTAGCAGAAATAGAAGAGATCCATAAAACAGGTCAACCCATTCTAGTAGGTACTGTAACTATTGAGGCGTCTGAACGCCTATCAACAATGCTACGAAATAAAAAGATTACTCATAAGGTGTTAAATGCAAAGTATCATGAAAAAGAAGCAGAAATTGTAGCTCAAGCAGGCCGTAGCAAGGCAGTTACCATTTCAACCAATATGGCTGGGCGTGGCACTGATATTGTTCTGGGCGGTAATCCCGAAGCTTTGGCTAGACAACGCTTAGAAGCTCTGGGCCTCGAGCGTTATGACCGTGAAACAGAACTTTTTATCAAGTCAATTATGCTGGGGCGCATTGATGAGGCTAAAAAACTAGTAAGAAAAATGGAAGGTCTATCAGAAGATATTGTCCCTCAGCTAGAAAGAATCCGTGATGAAGCTAAAGCTGATCAGGAAAAAGTAATTGAGGCTGGCGGTTTACACATAATTGGCACTGAGCGGCACGAATCTAGACGTATTGATAATCAATTAAGAGGTCGCAGTGGTAGACAAGGCGATGCTGGCAGCAGCCGTTTTTATATTTCTTTTGAAGATGACCTCATGCGTTTATTTGCCAGTGACCGAGTAGTTGGTATGATGGACAGGTTAGGCATGGATGATAACCAACCTATAGAGGCAAAAATGGTTACTGGAGCCATTGAAAGAGCACAAAAACGTGTAGAAGACCGCAATTTTGGTATTCGTAAGCAGCTTTTAGAGTACGACAACGTAATGAGTAAACAACGTGAAGTCATCTATGCCCAAAGGCGAGATATCCTTTTAGGGCATGACATAAAAGAAGATGTGCTTGATATGATTGCAGAGTATATAGACGCACGTGTACAAATTAATTTGAATCCACAGCTCGAGCCAGAAGAACACGATATAAAAGCCCTACATACAGGCATAGTAGATGCTATTTCTACTATGAGTGAATTTGATTATGAAACTTTACGTGGCAAAGAACCTGATGAAGCCACTCAGCTACTACTACCAGACATGGAAGCTGCCTATGAAGCCCAAGAAGCAAAAATTAATGAAGAAAGTAAGGGCTCCATAAGTATGCGTGACGTTGAACGTTTCATAGTACTGCAATTGGTTGATAAACATTGGAAAGAACATTTGCATAATATGGATGTTCTGCGTCAAGGCATTGGTCTACGTGGTTATGGTCAGCGCAACCCCTTGCAAGAGTATGCTTCTGAGGGCTTTAATCTTTTTGAAGAAATGAAAGATTCTATACGCTCAGATGTAGTAAGGTCTCTTTTTAGAGTTGAGGTAAGTACCCAAGAAGCTCTAAGTCGTGGTCCTAGAGATAGCCGCAGGGATCAATATTCTTCTAGTGAAAATGAAGATCTTAGTGAAATTGCCCGCAACAGTGCTATTGCCCAAGCTCGAGCACAACAAGCAGGTCGGCAACAGCAACCTGTAAATAGAGCGCAAAGACGGCGTCAGAAAAAGCTCGAGCAGCGTAAAGGTAAAAGTAAAGGTAAGGACACTAAAAGATCAGCTAGGGCTTAATTGTCTTAAATTGCTAGATCATTTAAAGCCTAGTCATTTTAGATGTTTTGTTGAACCGCCAGCCATTTGAAGACGTGGCTACTTCTTTGATGTCAAAGGTAAAAAAAGGTGTAATTTTGGGATATGTTTGTGCAACTACTATTACCACTATTCACTATCTTAGTACCAAAGTAATAGGAACAGATAAGGCAAAAAAAGAAATTGACAACCTTCTTTCCTTATTTGATGTTGCACCTGTGCATAAACCTGTTTTGACTGCTGCACTAAAGGCAAATTTCAAAGATTTTGAGGATTCAGCAATTCATGAATCAGCTTTGAATGTTGGTGCTAATGGCATAGTCACTAGAAATGTGTCTGACTTTGAAAATGCTAAAATTGCTGTGTATTTGCCTTTGGAACTGAAAAGTGCTTTGGAATTACAGGGATAATTTTGGTGAGGGCAAAGATAGGATTGAAATCCTGTCTGCTAGGGCCAGTTAACGCGATCAAAAATTTGCACGGCCTTAGTATTGTTTAGACCATAAATAGAAACATTTATTTCGTCGCTTTTAAAATTACCCCAACTTTGCAAAGTTGCTGCTATAGGCACACCATCTACTACAGGGTATTCATTATTAACTTCAGCAAAAACTTGCTGTGCTTCAGCACTAATAAGGTATTCAATAAGGCGAACAGCATTTTCAGGATTAGGCGCATGCTTTAACACCCCTGTACCACTTATATTAATGTGTACTCCATAATCAGCTTGGTTTGGAAAGAAAATAGCAACTTTGCTAGCACTTTCAGACTCTCTAGGATCACTAGAATTAAGCATAGCTCCATAATAGTAGCTGTTGGCAATAGCAATATCACACTCACCAGAAGCTACAGCTTTAATTTGATCACGGTCACCACCTTGAGGCTTACGTGCAAAATTACTTACAATACCTTCTGCCCATTTTTCTGCTGCTTCAGCACCCATGTGTTCAATCATTGCTGACATCAGAGATTGATTATAAATATGGTTCGAGGAACGGACACAAATGCGGCCCTTCCACTTTTGATTGGCTAGGTCCTCATAACTAGAAAGCTCATCTGCTGAAACTGTATTAGGATTATAAAAAATTACCCTTGTCCTCTTACTAAGGCCAAACCACAAACCCTCAGGATGTCTTAGATTTTCTGGCAAAGTATCTAAAATAGGGGACTCAACACTTTGGAAAAGCCCTAATTGTTCGGCCCTCCATAAGCGACCAGCGTCAGCTGTAATGAGCAAATCGGCGGGGCTATTTTCTCTTTCAGCAAGTATACGTTCAATTAATTCACTAGCACCACCTTCTATAACATTTACTTTTATACCTGTAAGTCCTGTAAAAGTTTTAAAAATGGCAATGTCGCTTTCGTAGTGGCGAGCAGAGTAAACATTAATCTCTTGAGCGAGGGTAAAGCTACACCACATAGTAAAAAATACAGCAAATAAACGATTCGACATGATTATCCTGTTCAATATTAAGTATTAATCCAAGTGGAAAACTCGGATTTAGCTTATCATGCCAGTTTTATATAAAGTTGTCAATACTTGAGTGATTAAGTATGATTTAATAAATTAAAACAAAATAGACATCTATAACTCTTTTAAGCTAGCATAGTTTGTTAATGTCTAGACTCAAGCAAACTATGCTACAAACTTTTGCTAGTCGCTCGAGGATTGTTAAATCTACTGAGATAGTATCTATTGTAGCAACTTCTATACTAATAGGTTTATTGGTAGGCTTAGCAGCTGTGGGTTTTCATGAGCTAATTAGCTTTATTAGCAGGAGCATTGAAGACATACGTATGTGGTTGGGTAACTCTTGGGGAAATCTTTGGATTGTTCTCATTCCTGCTTTAGGTGGATTACTTATCACCCCCATAGTTGTAAGCTGGTCACCAGATGTACGTGGTTCAGGCATTCCCGGAGTAATGCTAGCTGTTTCTAACTTTAGTGGTAAGCTTGCTAAGCGTATAGCTTTGTGGAAGCCCATTGCCAGTACTATTTCTATTGGTACAGGTGCCTCACTTGGTACAGAAGGTCCAGTAGTGCAAATGGGGGCTTCCATAGCTTCTATGATAAGTGATTGGTTGAAGCTAAGCAGCATGACAAGGCGAAATCTTGTAGCAGTAGCAGCAGCTAGTGGCATCGCTGCTACTTTTAATGCTCCTATTGCAGGAGTACTTTTTGCTCTAGAAGTAATATTAGGCCAATTTGACAATCGCCATTTTGTAGGAGTGGTAATTGGTGCAGTATCTGCCGCTATAATTTCTCATCAATTGTTAGGCAACAATCTTGCCTTTTCTGTGCCAAATTATCAGTTTCAGGAGCTAAGTCATTTACCACTTTATTTTATCTTAGGAATACTGGCTGCTTTTGCCTCATTAGTTTTTATTAAAATGGTTATCTGGGGAGAAAATATTCTTATGCACATTCCACCTTGGTTCAGGCCTGCCCTAGGTGGATTAATGGTGGGTATGTTAGCACTAACAACACCCGCAATACTAGGAGAAGGTTACAGAACTACAGAATCAGCATTAGCCGGTGAGATGGCTGGTTTCGGCTTCTTAGTTTATTTGACACTTGCCAAAATGCTAGCCACTAGTATTTCACTCGGTTCTTGGGGGGCAGGTGGTATTTTTGCCCCTCTATTAATGATAGGCTCTACACTTGGTGCAGCCTTAGCTCAAGTAGCAGGACTATTTGGGCATATTGAAAGTACTGGTCCATTTGCTTTAGTAGGCATGGCTGCTATGTTTGCTGGAACAACCAGAGCACCTATGAGTACTATTTTGATGATTTTTGAAATGTCTGGTAGTTATGGCATGGTCCTGCCACTACTACTTTCAACGGTGTTGGCTACGCTTATTGCTGACATGCTTCATCCTGAACCTATCTATCAAGTTATACTTTCTCGCAAAGGCTTAAGTCTTTTGCGAGCACGAGAGTCTGACTTTTTACAAACGATTACGGTTCGTGAAATTATGGATAAAGACATCCCTCGCCTAGACGCCAATGGCACTCTCAAAAATCTTAAAGAGGCTTTAGCAGATACTCATCATCATGGTTTTTTACTATTTAAGCAAGAAGACCCTGAACACATTTTTGGTATTGTTACTATGAGTGACTTAGAAAGAGCAAGACAAACAGGATTACCCTTAAGCACTAAGCTACATGATATAGGCATGCGTGCTATTAGTAGCGCCTTGCCTGATGAACCTATTAGTGACGTTTTAGAACGTATGGCCCAGTTAGACATTGGGCGTATGCCTGTAGTTGACCCGCTAGATACACGCAAACCCATAGGTTTTGTACGACAAGCTGACTTAGCTAAGGCTTACTACAGAGCAGTTATGCGCCAGAGGCAAGTAGAGCTTAGTCGTGAGTCCACTCGCTTACGTGATTTGGTGGGACATGAAATTGTAGAGGTAAAACTGCGCCCTGATTGTCCATTATTAGATAAGACCTTAAGGGAGATTAAACTACCTAGAAATAGCATCATAGTTTCCATTCGTAAAAGTGGTCGGGCAATTTTCCCGCATGGAGACACCGTTCTTAGAGCAGGTGATATAGTAGTAGCTAATGTTGCTAAGGGACAATCAAAACGTTTTAAGAAAGCTTTTAAAGCCACCAAAACTATGTAATCTATAGCCAAACAATAAAATAGAAAAGCTATAGTGGGCCAGAAAAATCTTAGGCTGGCCCAAACCTCGGAGATTTTGAAAACCTCCGAGGTTTCGCAGAGAAAACTTATGTGGACATCTATAGCAACATTGCGCTGTAAAATTATTCGCTACTAAGGCTCTGAGCAGCAATAACATTTTAATCACATAGGCTTCCATGTGCTATGGAACTATATAATCAAATCAAATTGAAAATTTATTCTTGCTCACTTCCTAAGTAAAGCTTCTTGAATAGACTTTCCTAAAGGATAACTAGCAGGCTCAAAATTTTTGCCTGTAAGCATTTCATAAACTTGTTGATATCGCAAGCTAGCATCTATGGCAAGCTCACTATCCCACTCTGGAGGCTCACCATCTCCCCTATAGCCATGTTCAGCATACCAAAGTCGGACAAACTCTTTATCAAAATTTTCAGGTTCCTCACCAGCCTCAAAGCGAGTTTGATATGACACCTTCTTCCAAAAACGTGAGGAGTCAGGAGTGTGTACCTCATCAATAAGTACAACCTCACCGCTAGGCAGTTTGCCAAACTCGTATTTGGTGTCCACTAAAATAAGCCCTGCTTTTTGGGCAACTTCTTGCCCTCTTATAAAAATGGCTAAGGCAGCTTCTTGTACCTTGTCCCATGTACTCTGATCAAGATAATTTTTCTCTACTACCTCAGCACAAGTTAAGCGCTCATCATGTCCTGTAGGACCACCTTTAGTTGTTGGTGTTATGATTGGCTTGGGAAGCTTCTGGTTTTTTTGTAAACCATCAGGAAAACTGTGACCATAAATACTTCTCTCACCTAAACTGTAACGATACCAAAGAGCTGTTTTGGTTACACCAGTAATATAACCCCTCACTATAACTTCTATAGGCAAGACCTCACATTTGTGTCCCACTGTAACATTAGGATGCGGCACATCAAGCACATAATTACCAATTATGTCTTTTAATAAATCAAACCAATATAGTGAAAGCTGATTTAGAACTTGCCCCTTATAAGGAACAGCACCTAATACACGATCAAAAGCAGAAAGTCTATCAGTAGTAATGATAATAAGTTCTTTACGACCTTCACGCTCTCGCTGGTAAATATCACGCACTTTACCTTTATTTTTTTCGCCTAGCTCAGGGATATCAACACTTAAAAGTGCCTGATTTACTATTTTTTTAAGAGTCTTTTTATCAGTCAAAATATTTTGATCTCCAGACAAGAACTACATCTAGACATAAATGCTTGTGAACTTTTGTTGGAATTTGGACTAGTAGGTAGTAGTTAGAAGTTAGTAGGGCTTCACTATGCTAACTACTAACTTCCTCTAGGCACTAATTACTCCAAAGGCATTCACAAAGTCTTTTACACCCCTTCTTAATAAAACTGACTAGCATACCTAACTCCAGCTTCAAAAAGTGGTAAGCCCATAAAGCCTTTTTCCCCTCTTGCCCAGCGTGGATGTTGCCAACCAAATATATGATCTTCGGGATGTGGCATTAAACCCATTACATTACCCTTTTCATTACAAATGCCTGCTACATCATTTAAAGAACCATTGGGATTTATAGGATAAGTACCACCAGCAGGTTCTTCATTTGCTCCACTGTAGTGTAAAGTAGTATACCTTTTAGGTATATCCTTCTGACTTAAAAAACGCCCTTCACTATGAGCAACTGGGCAGTAAATAGGCTCAATCAAATCCTTAGTAAAAACACAATGTGACTCAGGATTAGGTCTTAATATAACCCAACGACATTCGAATTTAGTATTTAGATTGTGAGTCAGGGTAATTTGATTGTTCAATAAGAGATTTGCCTTAACAAGTGCTTGGAAACCATTGCAGATACCTAAAACAGGTTTATCTGTTTCTATAAATGTTGCTAGCTCTTCAGCTAAATCAAGTTGCAAATCAAGAGCTAGGCGTTTGCCAGCACCTAAGGCATCTCCATAAGAAAACCCCCCTGCCAAAAGAATCATTTGATAATTGGCAAGATTTGTGCTGCTTTTTAACTCACTAATATGTACAATTTTAGGTTGTCCACCTGCAAGCTCAATAGCTGAACTAGCCTCGAGATCACGATTTGTACCTGAGGCATGTAGGATTAGAACATTTGGTTTCATGGTGTTGTATCGCAAAGTAGCATTTGAAACTAATCTACCAATTTATTGGCAAATGAAACCTGTACCCTGATAAGGACAAACACATGGAGATCCTATAGGGCCGGGATTGTAGGCAATAACACAACGCTGATTACCCCAAGCGTCACAACAATAAAGAGTGCTAGGAACATAGGTGTCAGGAGTATATGTTGTGCTTGGAGCAATTTGAGCAGGTGGGGGCTGAGATGGCTGTGAAACATTATCTGGACCATAGACACAATAAGAAAGGGCTGAAATTAATGCTGCAGCAGCTGAGATGAGAGCAGCTAAAGTGCCCCAATTCATTTTGTTACCAGAGTTTTCCATAAAAAGTGGCCTTTAGCAAGCACTTGTGAAGCAATTTATCTTAGGAAATATCTAATGCAAATGCTTGCTCCTAATCTTCTTTGACTTTAATAACTTTAATACCTTTATAGTATCCACAATTCTGACACACTGTGTGTGGAAGCCTTTTATGATCACACCTTGGACATGTGACAAGTGTAGGTTCTTTTAAAGCGTGGTGGCTGCGACGTTTATCACGCCTCGAGCTAGAAGTTCTTTTTTTGGGGACAGGATGTTTAGCCATAAAATACTCTTTCTAAATGCTTTTACAAGCTACAAATTATAGCCTAAGTTAAGTAACATTGCAAAGGTACTGGCAAAAGTTAAAAAGTTTTTGTAGAAATCTGGCTTAAGTTAGTGTCTAGAAGTAATTAGTATCCAGCATACAAAGTCCTACTAGATGCTAACTATTGGCTTCTAGTTTGAATTCCAACAGAGGCTCACTATTTATGCTTAGGCACTTAGCTTCTAGCCTAATTGATTTGTAAATCCTTAAGGACAGCAAAAGGCGAAGAATTACTAGGGGCTAGATTTTTAGTCTCGAGCCCTTCAACAATTATACCGGGGCAATCTTCTTTACAAAGAGCAGTGATCGGCAAATCAACTACAAAAGCTTGCATAAGAAATTCACTAAAATCTGTTTCTGGCTTGCCAAAAACTAAATATTCCTCATCCTTTTCAATCTCAATTAATTCAAGTCGATTTACATTAGGAGAGTAAACCATTTTGTAAATAAGCTCAGAGTAGGAAGTTACTTTTACAGGCTCGAGGCAACGCCGACAAGACATTATAACTTTACCCTCTACTTTTCCTGTAAGGATAAAATTATCTTCACCACCTGTATTTCGTACAGTTATTTCCCAACTTAAAGGTTCTTCAAAAGTTGCTTCGCTAGAAAAATCCACTAAAGGGGTAAGTAAACCCTTTCCTACAACCTCATTGCTGTTAAAAGAGTTGTTTAAAAGGGAAGATAAATTAAGTACAGAATCTTGACGTGCATACATTATAACGGAGTAGAGTATAGGTAGTAAGGGGAGGTTGTCAAGCTAAGAAATCAATCCTTTACTGGATTGATTTAAGGTTGTTTTTGAAGGAGTAGTTAATGTTTAAAGACAGAGTTGTACTTTTAACAAGCCCTGAAGATGTTGAAGGTTTTTTGACTAAGCACCCCAATAGCATGATTTTTAAAGCTGGCACTTGCCACAAAACTATGCAAGGTTTTGGCTATGTACAAGAAAAATTAGAAAATCGTGAAGATCTAATGATTGGAGTTATTAGAGTAGTAGAAGCAAGACCAGCTAGCAATTTAGTTGCTGAAAAAACAGGTATTAAGCACGAGTCGCCACAAACCATTCTTTTCAAGGAAGGCAAGGCTGTTTTCGACGCTGATAACTGGAGCATTACTCCCAATGTTCTTGATGAAGGCTTAAAACATATACCAGTTAGTGAACCTGCTGTTTCAAATGGTAAGGCTGCCAAAAGCGACCTGAGTGTTTACAAGCAAATTATTGAACAGTATTTAAATGGCACCATAGATGATAGACAATTTGAATATGCTTATACTACTACTTTTCGCGACGATGCAAGTTTGCGAACAAATGAAGAGGTCGAAGTACTAAGCAGCATTTTTGGTGATGTTGACAAACACATGGAAATGCACATGATGATGGCTGGCAAGTCAAATTACGATGTCATTCGTGAGCGGGCAACATCAGCTTATGAGCGTTTAAGAGCATTATAAACAATCATACGCTTACCAAACTGCTTTAATCTTGTATTTTTGAATGTTTTTGTCTTTTGTTAAGAGTGTCATGTTCTCATAATTAGCTTGAGCTACAAGTAACCTGTCAAAAGGATCTCTATGAATAAAAGGTAAGTTAATTATAGCTTGACAATGAGGCTTGCTAATAGGCAACCATATAATCTTGTTTGCTGTAACTTCTCGGTCAAAAAGATTTATCCAATTTTGGTCAAGTGAAATCTTATCCAAGCCTTTCTTAATACATATCTCCCAATAGCTTACCGCACTTAAGTAAAGTTCATTTTTTTCATTAAGAAAGGTTTCTTTGGCAAGATCGCTTAACCTTTCAGGCTCACTAATGCTCCAAAGAAAAGTATGTGTATCTAAAAGCACTTTCATTCCATGTAATCCTGCATATCTTCTAAAGGATCATCAAAATCATCAGTCATGCTTGTGACTATACCCCTTGCCCCCCCTAATCTACGTTGTTCCTGTACTTGAGACAAAACCTCTAATCGGACTAAAGGTTTTTGCCCTTTAGCAATTACGATGTCTTCACCTTCTAGTGCCTGTTGAATTAATCGTGATAAATGAGTTTTTGCTTCATGGATAGTTACTTGTTTCATATCTCAATTTTAGCTAAGTCATATGACTAAGTCAACATAGGACTCGCTATAGTTTTAATCTCAAATATAATTTTTTGATGGAGATATAGTAATCTGTTAATTAGTTACTCATTATGAATCAAACTACAGAAAACCCAAAACCTTTTTTTACTGATAAGCAAGATCTGGTTGGAGAAATTCTTGGTCGCTATCCTGAATATGGTAGGCGTAGTGCTGTTATGCCTTTACTTTGGGAAGTGCAAAGAGCTGAAAAGCACATTACCGAAGGGCGTATTCGAGAGATTGCTGAAATTATTGGCACTACTGCTACAGAAGTTAAGGGGGTAATGAGTTTTTACTCTACCTACCATGCTGAGCCTATAGGCAAATACCACTTGCAGATTTGCTCTACCCTTTCTTGTTCGCTAGCTGGATCAGATGAAATGTATGACTTTATCTGCGAAGAAACAGGCTTAGTGAACGGTGAAGCTGACAAAGAAAAACTTTTTAGTTTACAGAAAGTGGAATGTCTAGGCTCTTGTACAACTGCGCCTGTTTTACAGGTGAATGATACGTACTACGAACGAGTGTCGCAACCTTATTGTAAGCAACTTTTAGAGGCTATGCGTACAGGGAAATTACCTGAACCTGAAAGAGCACGTGGTGGCGATAGTGAAGGTGACGGTGGAGGTAATCATGAGTGAACAGCTAAGCAAAATAACTAGTCGTAAAGACCCAAATTTTGAAGTTGCTATGTATAGGCATATAGGTATTGAGGGTGCATGGGAACTTGATTATTACCAAGAACATAGTGGTTATAAAGCAGCCCAAAAAGTCTTGAAGGAAATGCAGCCTGAAGATGCTATTGAAGAATTAAAGGCATCAGGTTTACGGGGTCGTGGTGGGGCAGGCTTTCCCACTGGCCTAAAGTGGTCATTTATGCCCCCTGATGATGGTAGGCAACGTTTTATTGTTTGTAATGCCGATGAATCTGAACCGGGGTCTTGTAAGGACCGGTATGTGTTAGAAGATGATCCTCATCAACTTATTGAAGGTTTAATAGTTTCAGGCTATGCAATTGGGGCTACAATTGGTGTTATTTATATTCGTGGTGAATATTATCTTGCTTATGAGCGTTTGCAGAAAGCTATGGAAGAGGCTCGAGCCAACAACATATTAGGTAAAAACATCTTTGGTAGTAGCTTTGATTTCGACATTATCCTACATAGGGGTGCTGGAGCGTATATTTGTGGTGAAGAAACAGCTCTAATGAATTCTTTTGAGGGCTTACGTGCTAACCCGAGAATGAAACCACCTTTCCCTGCTCAGGCAGGAGTCTATGGTTTGCCTACTACCATTAACAATGTTACTTCTATAGCTAGTACAGTGCACATCATAAATAAGGGAGCAGCATGGTTTGCTAATATGGGCACAGATGACTCAAAGGGCTTTCATCATGTTCAGCTTAGTGGCCCCTTTAAGAAGCCGGGGGTTTACGAAGTCCCTATGGGCATAAGCTATAGGGAAATTATTTTTGAACTTGGTGGTGGGCCAACTATGGAAGCAAAGGCTTTTATTCCGGGGGGCTCGAGTTGTCCCATGCTACCTTTTACTGATGAATTCCTAGACATGCCTATGGAATATGCAGCTTGTGCTAAAGCAGGTACTATGCTTGGTACAGGTGGGCTTATCCTTATTCCCAAAGAAAAGTGTGTTGTTAACGCTATGTGGAATATAGTGCGCTTTTATGCCCATGAATCTTGTGGTAAATGCACTCCTTGCCGTGAGGGAGTAGCTACTTGGTTACCCAAAATGTATCAAAAGTTGTGCAAAGGGCTTGGTGAAAAAGGTGACCTTGAGCTTCTAGAAGATGTATCTAGTAACATTATTGGTCGCTCTTTTTGTGTCTTAGCAGATGCTTGCATTATGCCTGTACAAGCTTCTATAAAGCATTTTCGTAATGAGTATGAATATATTATTGAAAATGGTGAACCAATATATAAACAATCAACTTGGTGGAGTGTTTAAGTTGAGGGGTTCCTAATACATAGATAATTAATCAATCAGCTAAAAACTCCCTATCTTTTTGAATAGGTTTTTGACGATTTCAAGATGCTTTATAGAACAATGTTTTACAGTTTCGGGTTTCGCTCGTCAAAAAGGACCGTTTTTGACATGAAAGATCACGATCTAGGACATAGAATTTGAATTGGCCACAGACAAATATTTGACTAATTAGATAATGATGCATAAGATAAAATATGCTCAAGTTGGAACACGAAATTAAACAGACAAAGCCTTTTGAGAACCTTTGTCAAGAAACAGCTTTAAGTATTCGCTATACTGCAGACACTGTAAACAACGCCTATGCTAGCGTCATGGCTGTGTTTGGTGTTACTCCTCAACAATACAATGTCCTGAGAATTGTTCGCGGAGCGGGTAAAGAAGGAATTCCCACAACCCTTATAGGCGAACGCATGATTGAAAAAAACCCAGGGCTCACACGGCTTATTGACAGGCTTGAGCGCAAGAAACTGCTCTCTCGTAAACGATCAAAAAGCGATAGACGTGTTGTTATTTGCCATTCAACGAAAGCGGGGCTTGAGTTGCTTGAGCAAATGCAAGACAGTATTTCTGAAGCAGAGGTCACCATGATGGCCGAGTTAAAGGAAGATAACTTGAACACTTTGATAAATTTGCTTGCTGAAGTGCGGCGAGGAATTGAGGAATAAATAACAGATTATTAGCAGCCGAATAGCCCGTAGATTCAGAGCGTTTGGTATCCAAAATCATATCCGCATTATTGAATTATTAATTCATGTCTCCTGCGCTTAATGAGTTATTAAAACACATACCATTAAGTAGAAAATATATTTTGGATGACAATATAAAAGCGTGTCTTGTATTATTTTTAATAAAAGTTGACTAATCAAATAATTACTAGTCAACTTTATGAAAGGAAATTCGTCATGAAAAGTATTCGTTTGATGGAGCCCGTTTTAGCTGTACTCATTCTTGCATTGGTAGTAAATATTGCCTTGGCACAAGCTTCAGATATGTTCTCAGGTGAAGTCTTCACCAATGAAGGCACCCTTACAGATGGGGAACAGGCCAACTTGGCTAACTTTGATGACCTTGATTTTCGCGTCTTCTCAGGTCAAGAGTGGCAGGACTTACATTTAAGTCACGCTGATGACATAGTCGTCCATTGGCCTGATGGACGTATCACTGTAGGTATTGATGTACACATTGAAGATCTTGCTGCACTCTTTGTCTGGGCACCTGATACTCGTGTTAAGCAGCACCCTGTTCGTATTGCTATGGATAACTGGACAGCTGTCATTGGGGTATACTGTCACTTTGTTTGATAAATGGGCCAGTTTTTTGCGCGATAAATGGGCCTATCGAAAACTGCCATACTATGTGCCTATGGAAACACCTCTACTTCTAAGGTATCTATAAAGGGTAGGTTTGGAAATATTAAGATGATCGCATATTTCAGTGATCGAGCTGTTCTTTTCTTTGTAAAGACTTTCTGCTAATCTTGCTTTATCTTTTGCCTGTTTTGAAAGACCCTTTGGTCGTCCACCTTTTCGACCCCTTAATCTAGCTGCTTCCAGTCCTGCCTTTGTTCTCTGGCTAATGATGTCTTTCTCAAACTCTGCCAGAGCTGCGAACAAATGAAAGGTGAGTTTTCCTGTTGGTGTAGTCGTATCAACATTATCTTGTAGGCTTTTGAAGTCTACACCTAACTCCTGAAATGTAAAGACTAGGGCAATTAAATCATGAAGACTTCTTCCTAAACGATCCAGCTTCCAGACAACAACAGTATCGCCTTCCCGAAGCTGGCTAATCATATTTTTGAGTTCGGTGCGCTCTACCCTTGCCCCATCAATATGTTCACTGTAAATCCGTTTGCAGCCCTCTTTTTTGAGAGCCTTTATTTGAAGATCAAGAAGTTGATCTTTAGTACTTACTCGTGCGTATCCAATTTTCATACTAAAAGTTAAATTAAAGGATGCTGTTATACTTTTATGTAACTTTGATTATTATAACCACTTCATATAACCGAACCCAAAGGGTTTTTAAAGTTGTAGGACGGGATTATTATTAGTTAAATAAAACGATCATTTTTTGTTACTTGACACTTATGAGTAAACAGCAAACAGAATCAGCACTTGAAAGATACAAAATCATTCTCCCTTATCTAGAAGGAAGAGTATCCCTTTTTGAAATTGCGAAACATCGTAATCTAGGCTTAAGCACTTTGAAAAGATGGGCTAAAGTCTATCGTGATAAAGGTTTAGCTGGATTAGATAGAAAACCACGTTCTGATAAAGATGCAAGGCACTCTTTAACCAAAGAACTGGAAGAGCTAATAGAAGCTCTGGTCTTAAGAAGAACCCCAATAACTCTTGCCTCCATTCATCGAAAGATCACTGAAATTGCTGAAAAGAAAAAACTTAAAGCACCATCGTACTATGTGGTCCGTGATGTGGTAAAAAACATTGATCCAGCCCTAATTAAATTGGCACAGGAAGGCACCAAAGCATACGATCAAACACACGAACTGGTATTTCGCAGAGAAGCTAGTGTGCCTAATGAACTTTGGCAAGCTGACCATACACTTTTAGATATCCTTCTGGTTGATGAAAAAGGTCAGTTGAGAAGACCTTGGTTAACCACAATCATAGATGACTACAGTAGAGCCATTTGCGGATACTATCTATCTTTTGAAACTCCTTGTGCCATTAATATAGCCTTGTCTTTGAAGCAGGCAATTTGGAGGAAAAGCAGCCCTAAGTGGCAGGTATGTGGCATTCCCAGCATACTCTATTCTGACAACGGCAAGGATTTTAAGTCCAAACACATTGAGCAGGTTGCTGCTGATCTAAAAATCCAGCTTAAGCATTCAACTCCAGATAAACCCCGAGGAAAAGGACGTATAGAAAGATTTTTTCAGACAGTTGACCAGTTATTACTAATGAATCTTCAAGGGTATTCACCACCTAATGCACCTAGTTCAGTAGGAACACTATCCCTAGAAGAATTCACATCCCTGTTTGAGAAATTCATTGTAGAGGAATACCATCAAAGGACACACAGTGGCATTGGCATGACTCCCTTGGAAAGGTGGACTGGTAATGGTTTTCTTCCACAGCTACCTGAATCCCTAGAGCAACTAGACGTGCTCTTGCTCACGGTTGCTCGTTCCAGAAAGGTTCACCGTGATGGTATCCATTTTCAGAATTTTCTGTATATTGAGCCAACACTAGCAGCTTATGTAGGTGAGGAAGTTACTATTCGCTATGACCCTAGAGACATAGCTGAGATCAGAATTTATTATAAAAGCTCATTTTTATGTCGTGCTGTATGTCAAGAACTTGCTGGTCAAACTATCACTTTAAAAGAGATTATTAAAGCCAGACAGAGGCGTAAACGTGAACTCAGAGAAACTATAGAGAAAAGAAAGTCTTTATTAGACACAATATTAGAAGTTCCCCGAGAAAGAACCAACCAAGCTGGCCAACCAAAAAGTGAAAGTGAAAATAAAACCCAGCCCCCAAGGCACAACCTTAAACTCTATGAAAATGATTGAGACATGTGGCAATGGCTGTATCTGAGTTCCTCATAACAAAGGAATATCGTAGATTTGAAGAGTTCTGTAATGCCTGTCATCGAGAGAAATATATTGGCATTTGTCATGGTACTCCTGGTGTAGGGAAGACGCTTTCTGCTAGCTATTACTCCAAACAAGATGGCTTTGAAAAGTTTTTCAATAAGAAAACCTCTGATAAAGACGTTGCTGAGATGAGCAGACAAGTTATATTTTCCCAATCCATATTCTACACTACTCCTGTTAGGAACACAGCAAGGCGAATAGAGAGGGATTTAGAAGCTTGTCGATTCGAACTATTTTCTTCTCTTCACAACGGGAAGAAGAAGGCATCAGGGGAAGAGTCGAGCGCAACGGAAGATCAGGGCATACTTGTAATCATTGATGAAGCGGATCGTTTACAGTTAAAGTCCTTTGAACAAGTGCGAGCTATATATGATGAAAGAGGTTGGGGCATCATTCTGATTGGGATGCCTGGACTGGAAAAACGTCTGACAAGATATCCTCAATTGTATTCGAGGATAGGTTTTGCTCATGAATATCGTCCAATAGGAAAAGAAGAGATGCTATTCATTTTGGAGCATCACTGGAGAAAGCTCGGGCTCGAATTACACAGAAAGGATTTTTCTGATACAGAAGCTGTAGCAGCCATAATTAGAATCACAAACGGGAATTTCAGGCTTGTCCATCGCCTTTTCAGTCAGATAAAACGCATCATGAATGTCAATAAGCTGAGTAGCATAACTAAAGAAGTTGTTGAAGCTGCTAAAGATTGTTTAGTGATTGGCAATGTATAGATAGGCTCATTTATCGCGCAAAATATAGGCCCATTTATCGCACAAAAATAGGCTCATTTATCAGACAAAGTGACAGGGTATACGAAGGCACATTTACTGAACCTTTACCCTTGGGTGATGGTAACTTTATTGAACCCACAGGAAAAAGTTTTAGAGTGCTTATGTCAACCTTTGGACGTTGGGAAGATGGTGAGATGGTCGAGGAATGGCTTTTCTGGGATAATCAAGAATTCAGCAGACAAATGGGTCTCAGTAACTAGGGCATTTAAGTAATTTAGGCATTCCTCTACTATGGAGGAGTGCCTATGTTTGAAGGAAACTATGTATGTTTCAGCTCCCTGAAGAAAGCTTTTTATAAAAGGTGCACAAGTACAAGAGCTAGTTTATGAGCTTGGTTTTGAGGAAGTAACTGATTTTATCAAATACTTTGAAAGGCACATCCTTGTTACGCCACCTCAATTCAAAGGACTATTTAAAGGTTAGATATTCACCATTTTTTGGTAAATAATAACCTGTTAAACTGCCCTGTGTACACATATTATGACTTTACGTTAATTTAGTTAACGTGAGGAAGGTGATTATGAAAAAAATTGGAATAATCCTAGCTGCGGTTTTGTTCACAGCAATAGGTTACACATTTAGTCCTACGGTATTGGAGAATAGTATGAATAAAGAGAAAGCAATAGCATTACTCAATAGTATAGAAACAGGTGATCAAACAGCGGTTGGTTATGTCAATCCACAAAAATATATCCAGCATAATTTATCTGTTGGTGATGGACTTGCAGGATTCGGAGAAGTGTTACAAGCTTTGCCTGAGGGCAGTGCCAAGGTGAATGTTGTTCGTGCTTTTCAAGATGGCAACTATGTTTTTACACATACAGATTACAATTTTTTTGGACCGAAAATAGGCTTTGATGTCTTTCGATTTGAAGATGGTTTGATCGTTGAACATTGGGATAACCTTGCTGAAAAAGCAGAAAGTCCTAATCCCTCTGGACACACACAAATTGATGGTCCAACAGAAGTTGAGGATATTGATAAAACTGAACAAAATAAGGCAATCGTGGCAGGGTTTGTCGATGCTATTTTAGTAAATGGTCAAATGGATCGGATAAGTCAGTTTATTGATGGTGATAATTACACTCAACATAATACAGATATTGCTGATGGGCTCTCAGGATTAAGTGCAGCATTAGAGGCAATGGCTCAACAAGGTATTTCAATGGTTTATACAAAAGTCCATAAAGTGCTTGGTGAAGGAAATTTTGTGTTGAGTATTAGTGAAGGCACTTTTGCAGGGGAACCTACTTCATTTTATGATTTGTTCCGTGTTGAAGATGGCAAAATTGTAGAGCATTGGGATGTCATTGAAACCATAATTCCGCAAGATCAGTGGAAAAACTTCAATGGAAAATTTGGTAACTTTGAATAAAGCCAAATGATCTATTAAGGGGCAAAGTATTTCTCATGTGTATAGACCTTAGTAAATAGGGGGTTTATTTGAAAGGAACAAAAATTATGAATGAACTATTGGTAGGCAAAAAATTGTCTCATTCTTGGACAGAAAATACTTTTCCGAAGGAGTGGCCTACACCAAAGTTTGAGACGTACATTTGTGATGAAACTACGCTTGTTTGGAATAATATTACTGATGCAAACAATGTTACTTCGGGTGTTGAAAAATATACTGCTGTCGAGTTAGCTCCAAATGTATTGCAGGTTTCTTGGAAAGAAAGTCCTGAAAGTACTAACTATGGAATTATATGGACTTTAGATTTTAGTAACAACATGGAAAGTAAGTGATTTTGGTAGATTAGGATGGGGCTTTTTTTTATAATGGATGTGTGACCACAAAAGATATGCTCATCACGGACAGTTTGTCCTGTTTATCTAGCTTGTCAGCAGAAACTTGTTGATTCCGCTACGTGGACAACTTCTCTTGTGATTGCTAGACGCTATCCTCATAGGAATAAGCCTTTTAGAGGGGATAATTCTCTGGAAGGACAGATAAAAGGTGCTGCATTTATGTGGAAGTGCATGTGAAGGTTACCCCAACTTTTATAGAGAAGTTGGGATTGACCTATAGGGGGTAACAGGCATGTTTTCGGTACTAGAAACTGAGATGGCTTGTCGGAAAAAGTCTGACAATGGACAAAAACTTTTGTGCTAATATCATTAGTGCATCTAGCATTGCCCCCCTTTTACCCCCTTTAGCGCCTGTTTAGACAGGCGCATCTTTATATCAAATCAGAATTAGGGGAGACTGGTGGAAATCACTATCGGAAGGGTTGAAATGTGGCTGTTTTTGGAACTGGTACTAATAATTCTTGTTTTCGTGAGTCTGTTTTCTTTGGCGAGAACAGTTTTTAAATGGGGTTCAAAGGAGGACAAAAATCGGGAAGATTAAATCATCAAAAAGGAGGGTTTTTGATGATTACTGAGAGTTTTGTCAAAAATAACCCTAATACCCTGTTTGGCTCTTACTTTTTTCGATTATCCAAAACATTAACTTTTGTAAAGAAATTGGGGTACTTAATGTGAATTCCAACAAAAGCCCATAAATTATGTGTGCATTTAGGTACCTACTAAAGCCTGAAGGATTGCCTGACGAGTAATGCCGCCAATGATTTTGTTTTGCTTGTTCACCACAGCTATAGGTAAAGAGCTGGCAGAAGAAAGCGGCAGGATGTCTTCAACAGTAGTCTCTGTGTTTACTGTGGCTGGTTTGCCTGCTTGTAAGGCGTCAGCGAGGTTGGGCTGGCTTTGGGCTAGCTCGAGCGTAACAACCCCTGCACACTGACCACTATTGTTAAGTACAAAAGCTATTTCAGTACCCTGTCTTTTCATAGCTTCTAAGGCCGTTTCACTACTGTCACTTAAATAAATGACTGTAGCCTTATGCATAACAGATTGGGTGGTGAGTACCTTAGCACGGTTAACGTCCCTGACAAAATCGGCAACATAACCATTAGCAGGTTCACGCAGAATCTCTTCTGGTGTGCCTAATTGCACTAATTGCCCATCTTTCAATATAGCAACCCTATCACCTAAACGCAGGGCCTCGTCTAAATCGTGAGTAATAAATACTATTGTTTTGTGCAGCTCTTGCTGCAGTTTAATAAGTTCATCTTGCATTTCACGGCGAATAAGTGGATCAAGTGCACTAAAAGCTTCATCCATCAGCAAAATTTCTGGATTAGTACACAGCGCCCTTGCTAAACCCACTCTTTGTTGCATGCCGCCGCTTAATTGTCTAGGGCGTGAATTTTCATAGCCTTTGAGCCCCACAGCCTCAACCCAATAGAGTGCTTGCTTCTGCCTTTGTTCTGTAGAAACACCCTGAACATTAAGGCCATAAGCCACATTTTGCAAAACATTTTTATGAGGGAATAAAGCAAAACGTTGAAAGACCATACTCATTTTTTGACGACGTAATTGTTGGACTTGCTGTTTACTAAGAGTTAAAATATTTTGATCTTCAATAAGCACCTCACCGTTTGTAGGTTCAATAAGACGGTTAAGGCAGCGAATAAGCGTTGATTTACCACTACCTGAAAGGCCCATAACTACGAAGGTCTCGCCTTTTTTTATACCAAGGCTAATGTTATCAAGGCCAACAGTGTGCTTTGTCTTTTTTAAGATTTCATCTTTGGAAAATCCCTCTTGTAACTTTGTAAGTGCATTTTTAGGTTTAGGGCCAAATATTTTGTAAAGGTTTTTAACTTCAATCAACATTAATACTTACCCTTATCTAGGCGTGAACTTTACTTTTATCAAGACGCTTACCATATGCTGCTGTTACACGGTCAAAAATAATTGCTAGGGCTAAAATAGCTAACCCTGCTTCTAGACCATGTCCTACATTACCATTATTAAGACCTCTTAGTACTTGTGCACCTAAACCTCGAGCACCAATCATAGAAGCAATTACAGCCATAGCAATAGCCATCATAATGGTTTGATTTAGCCCTGCCATTAAAGTTGGTAGCGCCAAGGGAACTTTTACTCCCCAAAGTACTTGATTAGGAGTAGCACCAAAAGCCTCTGCTGCCTCCACAACTTCAGGATGAACTAATCGTATACCTAGATTAGTTAAACGGATAATAGGTGGTAAGGCATAAACGCAAATAGCAAATATAGCTGCTACATTACCTAAACCCAGAAAAAATACTACAGGGATAAGATAAACAAAAGGTGGCATTGTTTGCATAGCGTCAAGAAAGGGGTTCAATATTCTCTGCACAGCATTGCTGCTAGCCATAAGCAAGCCTAGCGGTATACCTATAAGAACAGACAGGAAAATAGCTATAAACATAATGGCTAAAGTGATCATAGTCTCATCCCATAAACCAAACATGGCTACTGCTAGTAGTGAGAGCATCATAAGTAAAACTGGAGTAACCTTACGCAAAGCACCCCAAGCAACAAGACCTACTAGTAAGATTACTAGCCACCATGGTAGCCACTCGAGCCCTCGTTCAAGCTGCCTAAGAACAAGAAGAATCCTATCATTGACCGAGTCAAAAATACTGCCATACTGTTCTACCAAATTTTTTAGCCAAGGGTTAACCCATTCTTTTAACGGCACTTGACAAGCTTTTGCAGGGAAATCCCAAAAAGAGGCTTCTTCCACTAATTTACCCCAACACTTTTGGAACCAGCTATTCAAACTTTCCATTATCTTCTCCAAGGTGTAGTTGGAACTATGTTTATTAGTATACTTAAGGTTTCCTAAAGGGAAAGATGTTCACGTAAGCGCCTATCAAGCTCTAGCATAAGATCTTCAGGTACATAACCAAGAGTTTTTATAATTCTGTTAACATTAATGTGTCTAATAAGTTCAGTTTGGGCTTTACTATTCCTATCAAGATTGCAACAATTTACTGGCAGAAAAAGTTGTGAAGGATAAATGGCTTCAATATTGCTTGTTAGGGGGACTACCACCACTACATGAGCATGTGCATTGACATCATTATTAGAAATAAGAATGGCAGGTCGTATGTAATTCGCTTCTGAATCATGTGCAGGTTTAAAATTTACCAGCAAGATGTCGCCTCGCCGTAAAAGCCCTACCATGAGTCTTCTTCACTAGGTAAAAGCTCATCAGCTGTCCCTAGTTCAACAAGCGGATCAGGGGTACGCTCATATTCCTCTCGCATGGCTTTATAACCTTCAATGAGTTCTTGCTTACGTAAGAGCCGCATAGCTGTAGCAACAACTTCACTGCGGCTATTAAATTTATGCCTTCTTTGGTAGTCCTCAGCATACTTGATAAGCTCATTAGACAAACTAATGCTGATTTTCTGATGTGTAATAGCTTCCATTACTACCCATAGTAGTATAGAATTTGCATACTAATCAAGCTACTTTTTAAGATAGAGTTGTTCCTAAATAAGTGTTTGAGTTACTCGAAATTTTTAAATATCCTGTAGTAACAATTAACTATGCTACTGATGACGAACTCAGCACAGCAATTTTCTTATAAGGGATAATACCCACGCCAAAGTGAGTCATATTACCAACTCACGCTAACACATTTCAAAAAACTGATTCAGTACGACACAATTGCTAAATAGTTGAAACGAGGGCACCATACATAAAGTATAGTACCCATGCAAGAAATACAATATATTTTACAATGCCTTAGCCCAGCTCTTGATAAAACAACCCTAAATCAGCTAACAACAATTGTTTTAGCAATGCTATCTATGACTGGTCGTGTCACGATGCTTGGTATCTCTCGATGGACTTTTGGTCTTAGTGGTAGTTATCGTACGGTACAACGTTTCTTTAGCACCAATATTTGCTGGCTATACCTCAACTGGTACTTATTTCGTAACCATGTTTATGACCCTGATGATACCTACTTACTAGCAGGTGATGAAGTAGTAATTACTAAATCAGGTAAAGAGACTTTTGGAATTGATAGATTCTTCAGTTCTCTTTTTAATCGTGTAGTGAGGAGTATTTGCTTCTTTAGTTTATCACTGGTTAGTGTTAAAGACCGCACTGCTTACCCAATACTTAATAAGCAAATTGTACGTACTGATCAAGAAGAAGGCAATGAACCAGAGCAAAAGGAGTCTCAAGACAAGAACAATACGGGGCAGGAAGAAGCTAAAAGAGAAACACAAGATAAATCACAAGATAACAGTAAGGGTAAGGCGGCAAAAAAGAGCAAAAGCAATAATCATAAACAACAAAAGCAGAAAAATAAAAAGAAGGCAGGACGTCCAAAAGGTAGCAAAAATAAAGACAAAGTCAATGTGAAACTACCAGTACATCTAGTATTTATAAAAACGATGATAATGCTAGTTCTGAACATATTCTTACTAAGAATGGGTATTCAGTATTTATTACTAGATGGGGCCTTTGGCGATAACAACAGCTTACAAATGGCAAGAATGTGTGGACTGTTCTTAATTAGCAAATTAAGAGTTGACTCAGCATTGTACTTTCTCTATGAAGGGAAGCAAAATAAACGAGGAAGGAAACGCAAATATGGAGAAAAGATAGATTACAAGAAGATACCTAAGGAATATCTTGAGAGTAGCACAGTAGATCTAAAAAAGAAGATTCGTACAGATATCTATCAAATGACAATGTTACACAAGGAATTTGGACAGTCTTTGAATGTAGTAGTAATAGTTAAAACCAGTATAGTAACAGGAGAAAGTAAGCATGTAATCTTATTCAGCAGTGATCTGAACATATCATACGAAAAATTAATAGACTACTACAGTTTACGTTTCCAAATAGAATTTACCTTCAGAGACGCTAAGCAATATTGGGGATTAGAAGATTTTATGAACATAAAGGAACAGCAGATAAACAATGCAGCAAACCTAGCAATGTTTATGGTGCTATTCTCAAAAGTGCTGTTAAAAAAACTAAGGTCTCAGCATCCTAATTGGAGTGTTTTGGATCTTAAAGCACACTTTAGGTCGTTCAGGTACGTACTTGAAATATTAAAACTATTTCCCAGAAACCTTGATCCTATTTTAATTCGACAACTCCTGAACAATGTTCCCAATTTGGGAGCTATTCATGATTCATAAATAG
>CBDCWW010000008.1:0-143324 GCA_965223585.1 Trueperaceae bacterium | reverse complement strand
CCAACTGTTATGCAAGATAGCAGTGCTACTTACTTCGATCTTCCTGTGGTCACATATAATGAAATAGAAGACTGGATCTTAATGGGGCTTGCTGGTAACTTAACACATAATCCAATAGGAGGTCGGTTTAATGGTTTCTTAGAAGCAACTGATCAAGATTCTGATGTTTGGTATTGGCAAGCACCTCAAAAGTACTATGGAGATGCCAGTGATTATGTAGGAGGATTACTCAGTTACTGGCTTAAACAAAATAACACTACTAGCCAAGTAGCTTTCGATGACATTATCATTACTGGTGGCGGAATTACTCTGGTTTATCGTTTTGATAACCCTAGCCCCGGTACTAATTGGACATATTATGCAGTAAGCCTTAGCGAAGATGGTTGGATGAATGGTGCTAATCCTGCTAGCGCTAGTGACATGACAAATGTATTGGCTGATTTAACCTCACTGAAAATACGAGGAGACTACCATGGTGGACTTACTAATGACGTAGTTGGGCTAGATAGTGTAGTAATGCAAAGAGGTTACTCGAGTAGCCCTGCATTAGCTATTCCAGATAATACACCTGCAGGAGTAAGTGAATCCCTCTTTATTACTACTGCTTTATGGAATGTGAGTGATTTGAGTGTAAAACTAGATATTAGCCATACTCACATGGATGATTTAGTTGTCACCTTAAAGCATGTTCCATCTAACACATCTGTAACATTACTCAATCAGTCTGGCTGTGGTGGTGGTAATAACATTAACAATATTCTTTCTGATGACGCGATCTTATCTGCTAATACAAATTGCACAAATACTACACCTGCTTATCTAGCTAACACTATTTACAAACCTTTTGGTAGTCTTAGTGATTTTAATAACCTAGACCTAAATGGCGAATGGAAACTTACGGTGAGTGATAATGTTGCTTTCGACACAGGAACTTTGAACAGTTGGAATTTGTTCTCTAAGTAAATCCTGTAGTAGTTATTTTAGAACACTTACCTGCAGGGCAAATTGCACTTCACTCCCCTAAACCCCCTCTTAGGGTTAGGTTTTTCTCCCTCTCCCAAGATTTGGGAGAGGGTTGGGGTGAGGGTTGAACATCGTTGAAATTTACTAGAAACTGCTTTGTGTGTTCACCCTTCTTTGGCATGAAATTTCAAGTGGATGCGCTCAGCAAGTTTTTAAGATCTTTTTGTAGACGTGCCTCGAGCATCTTTGAGCTTTGTTTTTTGGGCTAAGAAAATCCCTTTATCAAATAGCTCTTTGGCTTTTTCTGCTTGTCCAGCAAAGTTTAATAGCTTTCCTTGCAAGCGATAGAATTCTGGCTGGTAGAAACGTTCCCCCCAAGCATCCATTTTTTCTAAGGTCTCTTTTAGCAGCCTGTCAGCCTCACTTAAATCGCCATAGTCCATGTGAACTTCGGCAAGGATAACATAATAAGACGTTTCAGCAAGATGACTACCACATGTATGCCATAGTTTAAGCCCTTGTAGCATATGCTCTATACTTTCTTGCTTTGAATCTAGCCAGTAAAGAGCGTGTCCTTCAAAGATTTGTGATGCTGCCTCTATTAAGGTAAAGTGATGCTTCTGAGCAATTTTTTTTGCTGCTTGGCTGTGCTGAAGAGCTACCTCAAACTTTAAAACAAAGGAAATTGATAAAGCCAGGCATATGTATGAACCATAGAGCGGTGGAATGGTTCTCCTATTTGTTCTGATAAGGAAAGAGCTTCAGCTAAATACTCAGATGCTTCATCTTCTAAGCCCATCATTGCTAATGCCCATGCCATACCACTTAAATTATCATTATAGCCTTCTGGGTGCAACTCTTTACGATTATAGAGATTGTTACCCTTTTCAAAAAATTCCTTAGCCCTCACAAGATTGCCTTGAAAAAGATGGTTCCAACCCTGTGCTGAGAAAACTGAGTAATTAACTTGGGGATTGTGCTTGACAATTTGTATTAATTTATCTCCTAGTTCAATAGCAGTTTCATAATCGGCACAAGTTTGATGGTAGTTACAAAGACCCAGTAAGGGAAGAGCAACTTCTGACTGGTTTAGATTTTCACATAAAGCGTAAGCCCTAGAGAAGGTTTTTTCAACTTCTGGAGCAGCCCAACCCTTTACCCTCCCGAGCAGGTCTCCCAATCTAAGCTGCAAATAAACCTCAAGGGATACACTTTGCTCAGGGGGCAAGTTATCTAGCAACTCGAGCGCCTGTTTAATGTAACTGATAGCTTCTAAGTAGGCTGCAAGTTGTTCAGCATAGTCAGCAGCACCTTGCCAGTGCTGCAATGCTCTATTCATTTGTCCAGCAGCCTGAAAGTGCTGCGCTAATTGTAAGCTTAATTCAGAGTGACCCTCAGGTGCTAGCTTTGCTAAAGCACTGCCTACTTGACCATGCAAGAAACTTTGCTCTGACTCGCTTAGTTGCTTATAAAGATAATCTTGGAATAGTTGGTGTCTAAAACTATAGTGAGTCAGGCGTTCATCTGCTAATTCCTTAAATCCTTGTAATTTTATGATTTGGTGTTTTTTATCAAGGGTACTAAGAGCTTGCACTACTTCCCAAATCTTTTTATTTTGTAAATCAGCAATTAACTCTACAGTAAATCTTTCTCCCTCTACGCTTGCCGTAGAGAGAATATCTTGTAGCTCAGGAGGAATATTTTGCATACGCTCAGCTATGACCGCTTCAACCCTTACAGGTAAATCAAAATCACTAAGCTCAGTGGTCATTATCCATTTGCCCTCTTGGTTAGGGCGCAACTGCCCCTTTACTTCTAGGCTTTTTAGTAGCTCGAGCGCAAAAAGAGGGTGTCCCCCTGTTTTATCCACTAGGGCCTTACGAAACTGCTCGTTAAATTGATTGTCCTCGCTGTCAAGCAGGGCATTTACAAAGACTTCTCGTTCTTCTTCAGCAACTTTATCAAGATCTAAAGTCACTTCACCATAAAGACGCTTAAATTCATTGCTAAGTTTGGCCAATCCAGCACCCTCTGTAGCTTCGCTTGTTCTGTAGGCAGTTATGAAAAATATTGGCAAATCTCGCAAACGCTGACTTAAGTAAAATAATAAGCTTAGACTAGAAGCATCTGCCCATTGCAAATCATCAAGTACAATTACTAAAAGGTACTTCTTTAGTGAGTTGTTCTAAAATTGCCAAGGCTTCCGTAAATAGCTGGCTTTGGTGAGTTATAGTTGTGCCTGTTTCTAATATAGCCCCTAGCTTTTTTTGCTCTTTTTCCTCAAGTTTGGTTAGGGTTTGCTCGAGCGCTTTAGGAACAAGGGTACTTAACAAACTAGATCCTGCCTTTAAGTAACTGCTCTAATAGTTTAGTATTACTTTCTAAAGGTCTTAAGATATTAGCAAAAACATCTTGAAAAACCAAATATGGGTCACCAACCCCCATATAGGTACTACACTGCCCCTTGGCTATTAGTACATCTTGTTGCACACTTTTACAAAAAGCATCTATAAGAGTGGTTTTGCCTGTGCCAGCCTCTCCATGAATTAATACTATTTGCCCATGATTATAAATAGCCTTGAGCCAATAACTTCTAAGCCAATCTAAAGCATCTTGGCGAGCCACAAAGTTGTGAAAAGGCTTAGAGGAGGGTTCTAATTCTTCTATGAAAGATATGATTGAAGTTTTAAAGCCTTTTTCCCTTCCCTTGTCAAGTACTAAGCCATCACTTTGTTTAATCTTTTCGGCTAGAATAAGTGTTTCTACTAGTGGTGAGATAGCTAGCTCATTTTCTAAATCTGTTTTAAAGCACTCAAAGACTTCTAGGGCTTTTTGACGTTTTCCGTCCAGATAAGCACAACGCATATAATCTTGTACTAATTCTTCATTAAGATTATTTTCCTTAAGGATGTTATCTAGTAAAGTCAAAGCCTCAGTAAATTTTTGCTCTTTTTCTAAAGCGCTAGCACAATTTAAAGCTGCCATATAGTAAGCCTCTTGCAAGCTTCTACGCTCTAATTCTATCCAAGCCTCTAGGCTAAGGCTTTTTTCGTAGAATCCCTCTAGAAAATCTCCCCGATAAAATTTTATGGCCACCTGCCAATTTTTCTCAGCTATAGCTTTTTGGAAAGACCTTGTGTCACTAGCTATTAGCAAACGCAGACGAGCATCTTTGCTTTCTAGTTTTGCAGGTAAAGGTATTTTACGTACTCGTTTGAGTAAAGCTCGTAAGTTAATTCTAGCATTTTCTTCGAGCAAATCGGGGTAAAAGAGTCCTAAAAGCTCGTCTCGGGAAACCCAACTAGCTTTATGAACTAAGTAAATTATCAGAAGATAGGTTTTATTTAAGGAAATATCTTGCCATGAACCATTATAAGCAATTTGTGGAGTTCCTAAGAGCTTTATGTTCATGAATCTTCACACGATGTTTTTATACCCTTTAACCTCTGACATTAAAACTTCTTTGCTACTTTATATTAGACAACAAAATTGTTTAACAGTGCAACCTTGTTACGTGTTCTTATCTTCATCAAGTAATATAACAGCGCAATATTGCTAAAAGCACCTTTAACTGCTAGCATAAATGTGCATAAATTCTGCTTAACATTTACCCAAAAAGCTGAACTAAACTGAATCTGTACATAACAGGATTAGTGAAGTAAACTAAAGTTAGAAATTAGGCCAAAGCTACCAAGAGCTTTTGAAGTAACTATTAGATTTGTAAGGATTAAAAACTGTGAGGATTATTTTCTACTTTTGCTTAGTACTTTACCTCATTCTTTTGGGCCAAAGTGTATTAGCCCAGCCAACTTATGTTTTTGAAATAACTGATTCCCAAGGGCTTCCCTTGGCAAATATTGTTGATGGCAATATAGTTCGTTTAAGCTTAACTGTAAGTGAGCCTGTGCAACAGGTGGAAAATGTGTTGTTCACACTCGAGCCAGAGAGAACAAAACTTGGCGAGTGCACAATTCCAGTAAATGGCAATGGCTGTTTAAGTGATTTTGTCTCGAGCCTAAACTGGTTTTGGCTAACCGAAGAATCTAACTTGCAGGCAAGCACTGGGCAAACAAATGTTCTTTTAAATCCTATGATTAAGCCTCGCCCTATTGTACTTGTGCATGGCTTCAATTCATCAGCGTCTCTTTGGAATTCTTACTTGGGAGAAGAAGGGTTTTTAGCTACTGTGGGCTTAGAAGGTTTTGCTGTAGGTGATGGAAAAGCACAAGGTCTGATGAACATGGGCAACTTTACAAAACCCACTTTACAAACAAAAACTATTGCCGAGAATGCTTCCGAATTAGCTAACTACATTAGGGGTATAAAAACCTTGAGGGGTGCAGAAAAAGTTGACCTTGTGGTACATAGTATGGGTGGACTTGTCAGTCGCTACTACCTCGATAAACTCATGCAAGAATCCGATGTCGCTCAACTTATTATGCTCGGTACACCTCAGGGGGGATCAAATTGCTCAAATCTTCCAGTTCCATTAGGGTTTTACTTACCTGCAGCATTAGAACTTAGACCCGCTTATATTCAAAATGTCTTTAATAAAGAGATTACAGATCAGCGCGGTGTGCCCTTCTTTCAGATTGCTGGTACCCCTATTACAGAGAGCTTCAAGGCACCTTGCACTAAAGTACCTAGTGATTTGGTAGTAAGCCTTTCTAGTCTCAACACCCTACCTGCACCCTTTGTCGAAGTGCCTGTTTATCACACAGACTTGGCTAGCTCAAAAGAAACGTTCACAGAATTTGTTTTAGAAAGATTAAAACATATTGAACCGCAACAAAGCCTAGTGGATTTTTCCCAAACAAGTACAGATAAACCCAGTCAAGCAACTCAGATTTTTTCAGGGCACGTTAACCCCGGCGAAGCTAAGGACATTGATGTTCATTTAGATGAAATCATCATAGCCAGCTTTGCACTTTTTGATCCATCTCGCTCTTTAGAGGTTACAGTGCGTGGGGTTAGCGGTGCAGTTATTGAGCTTTCACCAGATCAGCATGGGCTTATCACTATTGATGATCCAACTACCTTACTACACATGGGTTATGGCTTCAGAAACCCCAAAGCAGGGCCTTGGAAAATAACTCTCACAGCTACAGAAGCTACTCCACTAGAAGGTGCTGATTATGCGCTTTCAGCTCAGGTTGTTGGTGGGGCTCACTTAGAAGCAAGTGCGTTACCTCTTTTACCAAATTTGGGTGAGAGCATAGAACTAAAGGGTAAGCTCGAGCTTGATAAAACACTGCAAGATGTCAACATAACTGCATTGATTCATATGCCGAATGGTTCAGGTGAAGAAATCTTACTTGAAGGCACTAACAGCACCAAATCCCTCACTTGGTTACCGCAACAACTTGGCTTGCATGGTATTGATATTGTGGCAAAAGCAGTCACAGAGGATGATCTAGTTGTTGAGCGTGCTGACTTTCTAGCTGTTTACGTACAGCCTAAGGCCAATCTAGCAATTTGGAGAACGCTTCTAATTTCAGGAGGATTGCTGCTTTTACTAGTATTGCTTCTTAGTTATGCGCTGCTAAGACGCTGGCGTAAACGAAAAAGGCAAGCAAACTTGCCCTCTTAATAAAGAGGAGCAAAAAATCCTCATTAAAAAGGGGGATCTACGATGAGACTAAAAATTAAGGGGTAAACAGACGTTACCACTACGTTACCATCCAAAAATTAAAATTTACATTAGATCAAGGTTATTTATATCAATAATCTGATCTGATATAAGAGCTTACCTATTTGGTAAAGCAATATAAAGAAAGGAAAGAATATGAATAAGTTTGTAGTTTTATTCGCACTGATCTTAGGTCTTTTTGTTGTAGGTTGGACAGCTACCTCTGCTGAGTATTTGACTATTAAGGAGTACCCTCAATTTAATAATAAAACTGGATTTACACAAACTCTTATGATTCGTCTAGAGAATGATTTACGCTCATTGTATGCTAGATAATGTGTGCCTGAAAACAATTCATCCTTAATTGCTAAATAGAGTATCTTTACTTGTATAAAAATGCTCCTTACAACTTTATTGACTTGTTCCTAAGCTCTGCTTGGTAATACATACCTTGAAATCTACGTTTTTTTCTTAGAGGATTTACGAAACGCAGAACGTTTGGGTATTGTTTTCCTAGACAGAACCTAAGACCGAGTTATTAAATGTTCATTTTTAACTCGTTTTCAGTATATTAAACTCTAAAGACACAACTGACTAGCTGACACACTATAAACCCCTGTATCTAAAAGGATTCCGTTGGCTGTTTGTTCTAGGTTGTAACTAAAAAATCTTCCATCATTTGCACGCAACACTAGTATAGGATCAGCCATAAGGCCAAAGCCAATTTCCCACTTTCCTTGGTGGGCATCACTATCGCTGCTACTAGCAGAGCCAGCGCCAGTAGAGAATATCATTTCACTACTGTATTCATAAACATAGCTACCATCACTGCAAAAGACAAAATTTTCTTTTGTCTCTGATGCTGAAGAGCCGTAGCCACCTGCGCCACCACTGCTATAGTTTGAATCATTTCCTGTATAGCTTAAACTTTTACCAGTCAATAGCTGCTGCCAATCACTATTATTACCATTTGGTGCTGCAAAGGAAACAGTATTGGTAAATTCAGACATGCCTTTAATCAGTACGTCCTTTTGTTGGGGCAGGGCTACTCCTAAAATGACTATGGCATTTCCAGCTTGTCCTTGTTTAGTATTTACATACACTAATAGCTGTTGCTGCTCATCACTTACAACATAACTAGCAGTAATAGTGTCACCGTTATGCTGTGGAGCATCTACAGGTGTAGCTTCCATTCCTTCAGCCTCAATGTCATTAAGAACATATTCAACAAGTTCCCCAGAGGTTGCTTTAGAGAAAGCAGCTATAGAAATGCCATGACTCTGGTCAATAGCTGCTAAAACGAAGGTGCCACTTTCAGCATCATGGCTACCTATGTAACCTTGTGGCACAGTAAAAGACACACCTGCCGCATTAGAAGCAAGTTTGATACCTGCTTTATAATCCTTATTAGCTTCTATAACTTCTCCACTTAAGGAACTATTAATTTGTGACGAAGGATTAAAAGGTACTAAACCCGGTAAAAGAGGATTAGCAGGTGATGAACTTGGTGGAACATTACCTGCTTTTCGCTCTAAGGTGTAGTTAGTGTTTCCTGTAGTCAAGTTTAAAGTGTCAACATCTAAGGAAGCAGTAAACTCAAAGCTGTTGCCTCCACTGGTAAAACTACCATTCATAGTATTACCTTGTGTAACAGCTTTAACAGGATAACTTTGCCCACCTAAGATTAGTGTTCCTGAATAACTGTTAGCATCACCTTGTAATGTAAAAGTTAAGTTTTCATTGTTAAAAGTCCCTAACCAAGGATCAGCAGGCATTGGTACTAAAGGATTATTTGTTGGAGGAGTATTAGTTGAAGGTGGATTAGTAGGTGTTGAGGGGGTTGCTGGTGGGAAATTGGGTTTTGTTGGAAACTTAGGAATATTTGGCAGGGTAGGTTGTTGGTTACTAGGGGATGAACTTGGTGGTTTAGGAAAAGTAGGTGGGGTAGGCGTATTTGGAGTAGGGGTAGTACTAGGAGTAGGAGTTAAGTTAGCCTGATGGCTGGTACGTTGTAAGATTAGCTCTTCAGCACTATCAACAATAGGCTCTCCCTCTTGATCAAGGTCAAGAATATAAAAGGCTATAGTATTACCTGTTTCATCAAGTGTAGCGAGGTAGCCAAATATACCATCGTCTGTATTTATATAGCCGAAAGCACCGTCTGGATAGCCTTCACCTTCAAGCTGATAAACAAGACCGTTGCCCTCGAGCTTACCTACCATAGCCCCACTGGCTTCATGTTTTATAGTTAAGGTAATTCCACCAACATCTGTTTCCATAAAGTAAGTACCTGTAAAGTGTGCAGCAAAAGTAATAGAGCAAAAAAGTGTTAGCAACAGGGCTAGTAGTTTCATGATTTCTCCTAAAAGTTTAATATAGCCTTAATTAAGATTGACTTTGACTTTCAGGTAATTCCCAAGTAACATTACACCTCTTACAATTCCACTTTGATAGGCTTTCTTTTACTAACTTATCATTGCAATCTGGGCAATCAATATTGTTAATTGCCGCAAAAACCATACTAGCAGTAGCTATTGAACCAACCACAATAATGCCAATTCCTAAAGCAAGTCCATTTGGTTCTACCATCAAAATGGATACAACACCAAGTGCTACAGCTATAGCATCTATTAGTACTGCTTTAATAATCTTTGCCCTAAAGGGATGTTCGTCAAATTTCTTAGTTGTCATGTTAGTTATTAGGATACTACTTTAACTCGAGCTAGGGTGCATCCCAAAATTTGTACTTAAGTTGAAAGGGGTGCTGGGAACAGGGTTTATGGTACTAAATACCGCCTACTAAGTCAGGTTGAAGAGTACTTCAACCTGACGTTATCTATAGGGCAAAGATATGCCTATCTAAGATAGAGTCCATTTTTTCTATTTATTGATAGTAGGACAAACCGTTCTTAGCGATACTTTTCGTACTGTTGGACTTCAAACTCCAGATCATAAAACCACCCTGCATTTGTAAGGGGTTTTTTAGCTGTCTTACACCTTGAATTTCCACACTCTGTTCCACCCCAACTCCCTTCACACCACGTTCCACCATCAGTGTATACACCCTTTTTACCCTTGTTAATACCCTCCGTTACCTCACATGAGGTTCCATCAACTGCATCTCCTGTGCTTGAGCCACTTTGCTGTCTAGCTACAACTATATTTACATTGCTTGATACTAAAGCATCAAATACTACTGATTCTTTCACATCCGATTTTGATAATACAATTCCTAAGAAGCCATGTAAGCTGATGCAAATGAAAGTTACTATAAAAACTTCTTTAGTCATCTTGATATTTATGTTTTTCATAAAACAAGCCTTTCTTTTTGTGAATCAATTAATTTTCTGTTAATTCAAGCTACAAGATTTGGATTCTGGCAGTTTCTTAGTTTTCTGCCTTCTTGAGCTTTAAATAAGTATGCTTGTGCCTTGGTAACACCATAGTAACACTAGCTCAAAACATTGATTACATCTACATTTTTGCTTTTTTCCTATAACGTAGTATCTTTTTTGTCGAAGTACAAGACCATAATTCTATCTGTTAAGATAGGTATGTGATAAACTCTATAGCTATTCCTTTCTTGACTATAAAACTAAAGGGGGCTCGAGCCCTCCACATAAATAAAAAAGCCCGTGACCTTTATAAAATTGAAGATAGCCTCTTTACCACTCATGGCGACCTAATCACTGCTGATTTTAAGACAGTACAAATCATCACTGAGCGCATCAATAAAATGCGCCCAGCACAATTTGCTATTAGTACAGGCCAACTACAAGCAGCAGGGTTACTAGAAGAAGTCTTCCATTTGCTGATCGCTGAGTACAATACACGTAACCCCCAATTTATAGCTCGAGCCTATGAACATCTACAAAACCAACTAGGCGCAACAGCTCTAGAAAAAACTCTGCACACCTTTGCTAAGCACTTTCCTGCTAATAAAGTTTACCGTGGCGAAATTTCTTTAGAAGATTACCTAAACGGTACTAGTGATGGTACTAGCCATAAGCACATAGTCTTAGAAGAATTGTTACTACTTAAGCTCAATAATGAAAACCCTGCTCTAGAAAAACTAAAGGATCTTTTTGATGATAGTTTATTAGTTGCCAATACAGCTTATCTTGAGCTTATAAAACAGCTAGAAAGCTTTGCTGAAGACCAGCCCGATGTAGGTTTGGGTGGCTCCTTATTTAAATTTTTGCGTGCACCTATGCAAGCTAATCCACACTCACTTATGGCACAGCTTAGATTTATACATGATAGCTATGGCTACCTTTTAGGAGAAAATTTTAGTGACTTAATTAGGCGCATTCTAATTACCTTAGATGTCCTTAGCGAGGAAACTACTGACAGAGGTGGTTTTGGTGGTGGGCCTCCTCCAATGATAGTGCCTGATAAAGATACGCTTTTTGGTTATAGTGAAGAGTTAAATTTAGATGAGTATGAGCGCTTTAGCTCGGATAGCTCTTGGATGCCAAGTTTAGTTCTTATTGCAAAAAGTGTTTTTGTTTGGCTCGAGCAACTCTCACAAAAATATCAAAGGCACATACACCAACTAAATCATATCCCTGATGCTGAGCTAGACGAACTGGCAAGGCGTGGGTTTACAGGCTTGTGGCTAATTGGTGTTTGGGAACGTAGCCCTGCTTCTAAGGAAATAAAGAAGCGCATGGGCAACCCCGACGCCCTAGCCTCTGCCTATTCTATTTATGATTACAAAATAGCAGCTGATTTAGGGGGTGAGGCTGCTTTTCAGGATTTACGCAGTAGGGCATGGAAGAGAGGCATTAGACTAGCTAGTGATATGGTGCCTAATCACATGGGTATTGATTCACGTTGGGTTGTTGAACACCCAGATAGGTTTTTAGCCTTGCCTGAACCTGCTTTTCCTAGCTATACTTATGGGAGCGAAAATTTGTCGGCAGATGCTCGAGTAACTATAAGAATCGAAGATCACTACTACAATCACAGTGACGCTGCAGTAGTTTTTCAGCGTGTAGATAACCAAACAGGGGAAACTCGCTATATTTATCATGGTAATGATGGTACTGCTATCCCTTGGAATGACACAGCACAACTGAATTATCTTGATGAGTCTGTCCGTGAAGCTATAATTCAAACTATTTTAGAAGTAGCTCGCAGGTTTCCTGTAATTCGGTTTGATGCTGCTATGACGCTAGCCAAACGCCACATACAACGCCTCTGGTTTCCCCAGCCGGGCAAAGGTGGGGCTATTCCCTCACGTGCACAGTATGGCAGTCTTAGTACTGATGAGTTTAACAGACGTATACCTATAGAATTCTGGCGTGAGGTAGTTGATAGAGTTGCTACCGAAGCACCGGGTACCCTGCTATTAGCTGAAGCTTTTTGGTTTATGGAAGGTTATTTTGTACGTACGCTTGGTATGCACAGGGTTTATAACAGTGCTTTTATGCATATGCTGAAAAACGAAGAAAATGCCAAGTATCGCCAATCCATAAAAAACATTTTGGAGTCAGAGCCTGAAATATTAAAACGTTTCGTAAATTTTATGAGTAACCCTGATGAAGAAACAGCAGTAGCCCAGTTTGGTAAGGAAGACAAATATTTTGGTGTATGCACCATGATGGTTACTTTGCCCGGCTTACCTATGTTTGGTCACGGTCAGATTGAAGGCTTTAGTGAAAAGTATGGCATGGAATTTCACCGTGCCAATTGGCAAGAACAGCCTGACAAGTGGCTAATAGCTAGGCATGAACGAGAGATTTTCCCACTTTTGCACCGCCGCAAGCAGTTTGCTGAAGTTGCTAATTTTCTACTCTTTGATTTAATAGCTCCTGAAGGCTATGTAAATGAAGATGTCTTTGCTTATACTAATAGTTTTGAAGGGGCAAATTCACTTTTTGTTTTTCACAACAAATATGCTGAAGTAAAGGGTTGGTTACGCACTTCTGCAAGCCGTAAATTAGCACAAGGAGTTATTAGGTACACATTAGCAGAAGGATTAAACATTACTCGAGATAAAGGGGATTTTATAGTTTTTAAAGAGCAAACTAGAGGTCTAGAATTTATTTATGAGGCTAAGAAGTTTATTGAAGAAGGTTTTTATCTTGAGCTAAAAGCCTATGAATATCACATCTATTTAGATTTTCAGCAAATTAGTGATGATGCCAAGGGGAACTACAAAAAACTTTGTAAGCGTTTGCAAGGGAAAGGAGTAGCTAGTTTAGTGGATGAGGCTGCTTTACTCGAGCTAACTCCCTTGCACGATGCCTATCGTAAACTTCTTAGAACTAGACGATTAGAAAAGCTAAATGCTCACTCAAAATTTACTAAGAAAGACTTTCAAAAGCTCGAGAGTAGTTTTACAACTTTCCGTCAGACTTGCAAAAGCTATAAAAAATCTGTGGGTTCCACTAAAAAATTTATTAAGAGGTTTGAAGAGTTGCTTACTTTAATCAATTTTCAGCATCCTTCCAAAGCTCTAGTTAAAGATGTAGAAAGTCGATTAAGCCACTTTAAAACTAGCAATCTATTAATTTGGCTTACCATACGCCATTTATCTACGTCTACTCAAGAAAGCCTTGACTTAGCTGATACTTGGAGACTTTGGAATGTTGTTAGTGAATTGATAAGTGAAGAGGAAGCCTTGTTTATAAGGCTGCTTACTTACTATCAGGATTGGCTTGTGGAGAATAGCGGCAGGAATAATCTTGCCAATAAGCTTGTGAGCACACTATTAAGTAACGATGAAGCATGTAACTTCTTGCGTATAAACAGCTATCAAGGGGTTCAGTACTTTCACAAAGAAAGTTTTGAGGCATTAATTGCAGGACTTTGGGCTGTGTGGGTTTTGACTTCAGCTACTACAGACGATGCTATTATAACCAAAAATGCCTTTGAAGTGGCTAAAGCTTTAGAAAAAGCTGCTCTTAATTCGGAATACAGAGTAGATAAGTTATTACCTTCTTGATGCTGTACTAAAACTAGTTAAAGACGAGCATTTTTATTCCCTGCTGAGAAGGGCGAACGCACAGGCCCATCCCGCCTGTCCTGACAAAGGAAGGGATGAGGGTTTGCTCGTACCTGTAATTACAAAAACAATGTAGGGGCAGACCTAGGTGTCTGCTCTTATCCTACGTACTTCACCTCGCAATGCACAACGAAGAATCTCCACCACCCAGAAAGACAACCAAAAGCAACACAGCACTTACTCCGCAAGGCGTCCAAAAGTAACACAGCACTTCACCACATCGTGAGATGCTTCGCTAAATTAAATTTCGCTCAGCATGAAATTTTAAAAAGAGTGCCCCTGTAGAAGAATTCGCATCATATTCCCACAGGGACACCGTAACTAGTTTAAATTTTTAAATCTGCACTAATAACTTTAAAGGTAATTCCCTTCTCTAATGGCTTACTAACTTGATATAACCATTGTAACCATAATTGTAGTTTTGATCGTATACAAAATGGTAGTTGGTACCATAGTAGCCACATTGTCTTTCTGGAGAAGCTGATCCTTGTATCTCAACTACTTGCCAAGAGGCATTATAAGAAAGATACGGATCATACTTGATTTTTAAGCGAGGTGGTGCGTAACTATTGCTGTAGCTATTATTGTTGTAACTACCATAGTTGTTATAACCATTGTTGTAGTAACCGTTGCTATAATTATTTTGCTTGTGTGTCCACACTACTGGCTTGTATTGACCGGGTGCAATGGTTGCACTTTTCCAACCAGAATTTTTCCACTGATAGTAAAAGGTAATATGCTTTGAGGTTTTGTTATATATGCAGGCCAAAGAATAATCGTAGGAATAGTTGTAGTTGGTGGCTCGAGCATTAAAACTAACCAATGCAAACAAAGTAACCACACTAACCAAAACAAACTTAGCAATTAATTGAGAAAGGGCTATATTTTTCATTAAATCTCCTTGTTGCTCTTCGAAAATTTTGAGCTTTTTAATTTAAGCTGCAAGGTTTAGATTGTGGCGACTTGTTTCTTGCCTCCTTGCGCTTAAAGTAAGTATGCTTGTTCTTTGGTAACGCCGCGGTAACACATTGACTAATCACTTCACAGAGGTACTCATGAGCAGTACGATGAAATTAATCCAGAGGAGATATAATATAATGAATATTCGTCCCATTAAATCAGAGTCTGATTACAACTCAGCTCTTGCTGAAATTGATAAATTATGGGTGCAGAACCTAACACAACTGAAGGGGATAAACTTGATGTGTTGATTACTTTAGTTGACACCTATGAAAATAAGTTTCATCCTATTGACCCACCAGATCCAGTAGAAGCCATTAAATTTCGTATGGAGCAAATGGGTTTAAGCCGTAAAGACTTAGAAGCATTTATTGGGTCTCGAGGTCGGGCTTCAGAGGTTTTGAATCACAAACGCGAATTATCATTGAAAATGATTCGTCAACTTCATTATAGCTTAAAAATTCCTTTAGAAAGCCTTATTGGAAAACCAAGTAAGTAAGCGTGTTAGTTAGACATAGATGTTCAGACAAGTTTTTCTGCTCAATCACTCGAGCAAACTCAAAAGAATGCCAATTAAGCTGAAGGAAAAGCTAAATTAGCACCATCCTCTATAGCTGCTTGGAAAAATGTTGGTAGGTATAGCTCGAGTTCACATAACACTGCTTCAGAAGTTTCACCATCTCCTGCTACACCTAACTCTTCAATTTCAGCTACCCAATAAATACCATCAGCATTTTCCTCACGATAAACAACTCTTTTATAGGGAAGACTTAAGTACTTTTCAACTGTTCTCTTCATTGATTATCCAAATCCAATGAGCTAATAATGGTAGCGCAGTTGAGCAATCACTAAATTACCATCTTCTATTTTATAAACCATGCGATGCTCTTGAGTAATTGGTCACTTAAGTGGGGGAGTCTTTCAGTGATTGTACTAATCATGTGTTGACGAATCATAAATGCCTCTTTTCTAATTTAAAGAACCTTCAATTTTACTTTTCACTTTCCAAATCTTTTGTCTTGAACCTAATATAGCAAAAAAAGCCCCCATCTTGGTGAAAAATGGGGACTTTTGTAGGTTGTGTGCCTTAATTTAAGACTTCTTGCACTTCTTCTACCTCAAAACTAAACCCTTGTGCTGCTGGCTCAACCTTTACCAAATCACCATCTTGAATCTCACCAGCTATAATCTTGCGCGATAAAGGCGTTTCAATGAATTGCTGGATGGCACGTTTTAAGGGCCTAGCACCAAAAACTGGGTCGTAGCCAACTCGAGCTAAATGCTCCATAGCTCCACTTGAAAACTGAAGGGTAATGTGTCTATCTGCTAAGCGTTCACTTACAAAGCCTAACTGAATGTTGGCAATTTCTTGTACTTGGTTTTGCTCGAGTGCATGGAAAACAATAGTATCGTCCACACGGTTTAAAAACTCAGGGCGGAAGTGTTTTTGTAGCTCATTAAAGACAGTATTTTTGATGCTTTCATAGCTAGCACCACCGCGACTAGCCTCTAAAATTTGCGGGCTGCCAATATTGCTAGTCATAATTACTACGGTATTACGAAAGTCAACTGTGCGCCCTTGAGAGTCGGTTAAACGACCATCGTCTAAAAGTTGTAAGAGTGTGTTAAAGACATCGGGATGAGCTTTTTCAATCTCATCAAAGAGCAAAACACTATAAGGTCGCCTCCTGACAGCTTCAGTGAGTTGTCCCCCTTCTTCATAACCAATGTAACCCGGAGGAGCACCTATAAGCCTAGCCACAGTATGTTTTTCCATATATTCACTCATATCTAAGCGAATCATATTTTCTTCACTGTCAAACAGCTCGGCTGCTAGTGCCTTAGCAGTTTCAGTCTTACCTACTCCTGTAGGCCCCAAGAAAATAAAAGAACCTATAGGTTTATCGGGGTCGGCTAAGCCTGCTCGAGAACGGCGAATAGCATCGCTTACTGCTCCTATAGCTTCATCTTGACCAATTACACGTTTATGTAACTCTTCTTCTAAACGCAAAAGTTTTTCCCGTTCACCTTCTATAAGCTTAGCAATAGGAATATTTGTCCAGCGACTAACTACCTCGGCAACTTCATTCTCACCCACCTCTAAACGTACGTACTTGGCATTTTCAAGCTTTTCAGTATTTTCTTTGAGTTGTTGTTCTAATTTAGGTAGCGTGCCATAGCGCAACTCAGCAGCTTTATTTAAATCATAATCACGTTCAGAAGCTTCAACCTGTGTGCGTACACTATCGAGTTGCTCTTGAACTTGACGCACACCTTCTAAAAGCTTGCGTTCACTTTCCCAATCAGACTGAGCTGTGTTTATATTATCTTCTATTAGTCTAAGTTCTTCTTCTATGCGCAAAAGCCTATTGGCAGAATCAGTATCGCTCTCACGTTTTAAGGCTTCTTGTTCTATTTCTAGTTGCAGCTTGCGACGGCGCAAGGCATCTATTTCTTCAGGCAATGAGTCCAATTGTACACGAATACGACTAGCTGATTCATCAATTAAATCAATAGCTTTATCAGGCAGTTGCCTATCAGCAATATAGCGATGTGACAGGGTAGCAGCAGTAATAATGGCTGGATCAGCAATACGAACTCCGTGGTGAACTTCATATTTTTCTTTGATACCTCGTAAAATAGAGATACTTTCTTCTACAGAGGGCTCATCAACTACTATTGGCTGAAAACGACGTTCTAGTGCTGCGTCTTTTTCAATAGCTCGGTACTCATTCAAAGTGGTAGCACCAACCATTCTAAGTTCACCCCTTGCTAGAGGGGGTTTAAGCATATTGCCAGCATCTACAGCACCTTCTGCTTTACCTGCACCCACAATGGTGTGCAATTCATCTATAAAAAGGATAATTTCACCCTTAGACTGTACAGTTTCGTTTATTACAGCCTTTAAGCGCTCCTCGAATTCACCACGATATTTAGCACCAGCTAAGAGCGAACCCATATCTAGCTGAACCACACGTTTGCCCTGCAAACCTTCAGGAATATCCTTGTTGATTATACGCTGAGCCAAGCCTTCAACAATAGCAGTCTTCCCTACCCCCGGCTCACCTATTAATACAGGGTTATTCTTAGTACGCCTAAGTAATATTTGAATAGCTCGGCGGATTTCCTCATCACGGCCTATCACCGGGTCAAGCTTGCCATCCAAGGCTTGTTTAGTTAAATCTATTCCATAGCGTTCTAAAGCTTCAAATGTATTTTCTGCAGTTTTTGAATCCACTTGTCTACCTCCTCTCATTTCTTGGGCAACTTCCTTTAGTTTTTTTGTATCAGGTAAACTATTTATGCCCTCGCCACCAATTTCTCTTAATGCCACTAGCAAAGTATCTACTGCTATGAAGTTATCATTCCAATCCTTAGCAATAGCCTCTCCCCTATCAAAAGCACGGCCTAGCTCTCCTGACATGTACTGTTCACCACCACCATCTACTTTAGGTAGCTTGTTTAGTACTTTTTCAAGGTTTGCTTGGATATTTTGTAAGTTGCCACCAGCTCTTTCTACTACTCGAGCAGAAACAGAACTAGCATCAGCAACTAAAGCAGTAGCTAAATGTGCTGGCACAATTGTTTGATGTTGCCTAGTGCGCGCTATCTGCTGAGCACTAGCAATAATTTGTAAAGCTGATTCAGTGAATTTCTCTGCATTCATGTTAGCATTATAAAAGTTGAGTGTGTCATTGTCAAATTTTCTGCGCAAAGAAGATTCTTTAAAGTGATACACGCATAAGACACCAAAAAACAATAGCAAGCTAAGATTTGATGTCAAAATTCATATCATGTAATGTTTAAGTCATAGTACCTTCCTTAAAATCTATTAATCGAGGATAAATCTATAAACTTATAAGTTTGATTTATAATAAATGTAAATGGAATCAATTAAAGGAAATAATTAAGCGTGACACACATAGCACTTGTTGAAGACAGTCCTGTACTAATCAGGTTTTTAAATGATTTATTGGTCAAACGAGGTTATAGAATTTCTACTTATAACTCGGGCCAACAAGCGCTTGATGAAATAAAAATTCACCACGCAGATTTAGCAATTGTTGATTTAGACTTGTCAGACATGTCTGGTTTAGATTTGATTAGAAAACTGCGTGCTGACATTAGCTTACAGGAAATACAAATACTAGTATTAGCTGCTCAAAATGATCTTGACACTCGTCTTAAAGGTCTTGAAACTGCTGACGACTTTTTAGGCAAACCTTTTGATGTTAATGAGCTACTAGCACGCATAACAGCATTGCTTAGACGTCGTGACTCTCACACTATAAGAGGTCGTCTCGAACTTGTGGGTGGTTGTGCCATAGCTTTACAAATGATGCTTATTTCCCATGAAAAAGGCGCTCTTTTTCTTGATGATGGTGCTGCTCTTTATTTAAAAAATGGGCAGATTGTTCATGTAGTGCACCCTAAAGGAGCGGGGAAAGAAGCAGCCAGACAAATTTTGAAGCGTACAAGGGGTAACTTCCGTTTCCGTCCAGATATTCTACCACCTGAAGAAACTCTTAGCATTGCACCTATGGGTTTTATGCTCGAGCTTGCCAAAGATAAAGATGAAGGTGCTGAAGAGCGTCGTAGAACTCCTATTTCCCAAGGACAGGAAAACGAAAATAAAAAACAATTAGCGGTACTGCCAAATTTAGCAGTAGCACAAGCTTACATTAATAGTTTGCAATTACAAGATCTTCAAAGCTTTACTGCTAAAGAAAGCTACTTAAGTACTTATGAGGCAGATTGTGTAATTTTTGAGGGCGATTCTGTAACTGTAATCGCCCTCAATAGCACTCTTTCTATGCTCCCAAATGATTTGATAAAGCAAATAAAAATTCCTAAAAATCAGACTTATCAGGACACCAATACAAGTATAGAAGATCTTCTCTCCATTGGCTGAACTTGCTTTATCCTGTTTACTTAGTTCCTTACAACGTTTTGTTGAGAGTTTATAGCCTCGAGCATAGCTAAACCCATGTCAGCAGGTGTGTCAGCAATTACTATACTGGCATCTTCCATAGCTGCAATTTTCTCTTTGGCAGTACCCTTGCCTCCTGAAATAATTGCCCCTGCGTGTCCCATACGCTTACCCGGCGGGGCACTTACTCCAGCTATAAAACCTGCCACTGGTTTGGTCATATTTGCTTTAATCCAAGCAGCAGCTTCTTCTTCAGCGCTGCCACCAATCTCCCCAATGATAATAATTCCTTCTGTAGCAGGGTCTTCATTAAATAATTTTAAAATATCTACAAAATTACTACCGTTTACAGGATCACCACCTATGCCGATAGCGGTACTTTGCCCTAAACCTATGTTGCTAAGTTGATGTACTGCTTCATAGGTGAGTGTGCCTGAACGACTTATTACACCTATGCGTCCTGCTTGGTGAATATAACCGGGCATTATACCAATTTTGCATTCATGCGGGGTAATAACTCCGGGGCAATTAGGGCCAACTAAGCGTGTTTTCTTGTCTTGTAAATAACGTTTAACTTTTACCATATCACTGACCGGAATGCCTTCAGTGATACAAATTATAAGTTCTAAGCCAGCAGCAGCAGCTTCCATAATGGCATCTGCCGCGAAAGGGGGTGGCACATATATTACCGAGGCATTGGCCTTTGTAGCCTTGACAGCTTCTTTAACTGTGTTAAAAATAGGCAAAGCAAAATCGTACTTATCAGGGCGGTTAGGAACGCCACTATGGTCAGTTTCGCCAGTAAAGCAGTGTAATGAACCACCCTTACCGGGGTGTACTGCTCCTACCATTTGAGTACCATAGGCAATTGCTTTATCTGTGTGAAATTGTCCTGCGTTACCTAGACCTTGTACAATCACTTTAGTTTCTTTATTGACTAAAATACTCACTTTGCTAACCCCACAATCTTTTGAGCACCGTCTTTTAGGTCATTAGCACTAATAACATTTAAATCTGACTCATCTATGATCTTTTGACCAAGTTTTACATTAGTTCCCTCTAAACGTACTACTAAAGGGACACTCAGCCCTACCTCTCTTACTGCTGCAATAACACCGTTGGCTATAATGTCACATTTCATAATGCCACCAAAAATATTTACAAATATGCCTTTGACATTTGGATCTTTAGTGATAATTTTAAAAGCAGCGGTGACTCTCTCTGTATCTGCACTGCCACCGACATCAAGAAAATTAGCAGGCTCACCTCCAAAGTGTTTAATGGTATCCATAGTAGCCATAGCTAAGCCTGCACCATTAACCAAGCAACCTATGTTGCCATCTAACTTGATAAAGCTAAGATCATATTCGCTGGCCTCGAGTTCTGCTTCGTTTTCCTCACTTTTATCACGCATGTTTACTACTTCTGGGTGGCGATAAAGGGCATTAGAATCAAAACTCATTTTACCATCAAGGGCCATGACCTCACCCTGCTTGCTCACTACCAAAGGATTTATTTCAACAAGATCACTATCAAGTTCTGTTGCTACGTCGCTTAAAGTTTTTATGAACTTAATACCATTTTTTAAGACTTTTCCTTCGAAACCAAGGCCAAAGGCTAATTCTGCTGCTTGGAAGTTAGCCAAGCCAATGGCAGGATCAATTTCAGCTCTTAGGAAAGCTTCTTGAGGAACCTCTTCTATTTCTGTGCCGCCTTCACCATAAGCCATAACTATATAGCGGCTTATTCTACGGTCAAGCAAAACAGATAGGTAAACTTCTCTTTCTATGTCTATACCTTGCTCGAGGTAAAGCCTATTAACCTGTTTACCTTCAGGTCCCGTTTGAACTGTCACTAAAGTACTACCCAACATTTTCTGAGCTAGTTCTCGAACTTTACTTTCAGCTGCTTGGACTCCGCCATCCTTACCATCAAGGATTACACTTACACCACCTACATCGGGATACTCTTTAAAATGTCCTTTGCCCCTGCCACCAGCATGGATTTGCGCTTTTAGGACAACTACCTCATTACCACTTTCTTCAATAAGTGGTTTTACTGCTTGCACAGCCTCTTCTACTGTGTTAGCTACTTTGCCAAGGGGCACAACAATGCCTCTACTTTTCATAAGTTCTTTAGCTTGATACTCATGGACTTTCAATATTTGCCTCCGATGCTGGATTGGTTAAACATTAATATTTGCAAGTTAATAGCCTTATACTATTACAATCTTCTATTAGCTCTTGTGCATTATAATGTTTCTATCTTGTACTGAAAGGACATTCCTACCAAAGGTAAAATTTTTTAGAGAATCTTTGTCCTAACTTAATCTAAGAGCTTTAGTTTTGACATTTTTGTTTCCATTTTTGATTAGGTGTAATTGCTCATAAATAATGATAATTAAGGTAATAAGTATTGCTTCTAGGTCTATATATTAAACATTAAATCCAATTAAATTTAAAGTATTATACACCAAAAGTGGCAAAATATTGAACTTAATCCCAATATTGCCTATTAAATTTGACTTAAAGTCATTAATGACTTTTAATTTATTTATAACCCCAAATTTGGGGTATATATTTGGCTTATTTCCCAAATTGGCCTATTAAATTTGACTTAAAGTCATTTCTGGTGCAATAATCAGTTTGGATTTAGAATTGTTTATTTTAGGTATGTGAATGTGGTACGGGAATTTATCAAACATAGAAATAGTGAAGTGTATCGGATTAGATCCCAATTTAGGTGTTCAATACTAGTTAGATTCTTTAATCAGTACTCGAGCTTTGTTGAATCGTTTTAATGTAAATATTAAGGAACAATCTACAAGTATAGTTTTATAGGATGAAAATGACTGGTGAACAACATAAAAAATTAACTGAAGCCCTTGAGGAAGCTTTTCCTAACAAAGCAAGTCTAAAAATGATGCTTCGATTTAGTTTTAATGAAAATTTAGAAGGATTAGTAGGAGAGGGTAGCTTAAAGGAAATAGCTTTTGATATTGTTCAAAGGTTTAAAGCTAACGATCAAATATCAGAGCTTCTTCAAGGGGCAAGAAAAGAAAATCCTAATAACCTTGCTTTAAAGGATGTGGAAGAAGAGTTGTGTGGGAATCAAAAGCAATTCACTATTGCTAATAACCAAATTCCTAAAACAGAACAGAATTCAATTCCTCAACTCCTTCAACTAGTTTTGAACCTCTCTGATGAGCACTTGCAGGAAGTACTTGTGCTTGCTGCTACAGCTGCTTTTAGAGAAGGTAAAGACTACATTTCTACAAGCACATTCTATGCTGCCCTTAAACGTTTGAATCCAAACCCACTACCAGAATTATTTGATCGGCTTCCAATTGGTGCAGTTCCTGATTTGATTCCCAGCAGTGTTGAGGGGGATATTGCTGCTCTTAACACTATTCGCTCCCTTTCATCTTGTATGAACAACTCATTTGACGCTCTATTAAAGCAAGCAACACCTGAGCACAAGATTGCAAGTGAGGATGTGTTTATTGATATTGCAAAATATGGCACGGGGAAATCTGTCAGACGTTTGCGTACACATGGCATAAGTGAAAAACAAGTAGATGCTATTGTGGAACAGCTAGGGTGGAAGGTAATGGAACGCATGTGAAAAGCTTTAACGTCTGGCCTAACTTAACACTTCAGTGTGACGCACACATGTGGGGTGAAATTAACCTTGAAAATAGTTTCAGGGAGTTTAACTAAAAGTGTGCGCACCTGAGCTTAATAACGTTAGAGCGCTTTCATCCAATGTCCTTAATTTTTAAAGATTCTGTAATAGCTGTTGTGGTTCATATTCTGATTGTTGGTATTTTCCTACTCCTAATTATTTTTCCTGAAACTCAAAACTCTAGTAATCACAGTGGATGGATAAATATGGACGGTGTTGGCAAAGCAGTAACTCTTTATCTTGGAATAATTTTTCTGATAGCTTCAATTCCGACAATCCCATTTTTGGTATTTCTGTTTCGCAAATTAGAAGTGGGGAAAAAGCGTCTATCCATAGTTTTGTCTTATCCGCTAGGTGTTGCGCTGATTTTTGCCTATGCTTGGTTATTCAATCGTTAAGGTAAGTTCCTTCGCACTTTAATCAAGTGTTGTAAGGGGTTCTGGCTTGTTCTGTCAAAAAATTTAGAAAGTAGTTGGAAGTGTCAAATTTATTCGTCGATACGTCAAAATCTCGAAGTTTCAAGAGTTTGACCTAGAAAAATGATGTCGTGTGGGAAGGTTATTTTAAGATGTAAGAAGCCGATTATATCGGTCAATATCGTCTTTTTGCCATTCTTTTCCAGCAACTGAAATTTGGTTGTCGCTCTGAACTTAAAAGCTCAAAAATCTGGGATTTACTCCTGTGAAGCGATCAATTAACTGAATGAAGGTTCAAATTACAAAGCACAGAGGGCAAAATTTTTAAAATAACCAGTTTACCTGATATTGACTGAGTGATTCTCAATTTGAATTTTTATATTTACGTTTGGAACAAACTTTAGCTGACTAGGTCAAACTCTTGGAAGTTTGGGTCATTAGACATTAACATGGAATCCGTGTTAACATGTTAATGTGATTCGCTCGTTTAAGAATCAAGGTACGGAGGATCTTTTCAATGGTGAAAACACTAAAGTTGCTCGCAAAACTTGTCCTGAAAACTTATGGAATGTGCTAGGACGGAAGTTTGACCAACTTGACTCTGTAGAATTATTAAATGAGTTGAAGGTGCCTCCTGGTAATCACTTGGAAGCACTCAAAGATGATAGGGCAGGACAACACAGTATTCGTATTAATGACCAGTATCGTATTTGTTTTGTGTGGAAAGATGATGCTCCAGAAGAAGTTGAGGTAACTGATTATCATTAAGAGGAGGTTCTAACTATGGTTCGTGTACCAACACACCGCCAACCTACGCACCCAGGCAAAATGTTACTTGAAGAATTTTTGCATCCTATGAAATTAACTCAACAAGATCTTGCCCAAGCAATACAAGTACCTTATCAACGTCTGAACGAAATTGTGAATGGGCGTCGTGGCATCAGTCCAAGTACAGCTTTACGTTTAGGTAAATACTTTGGTATTTCAGCAAGCTTTTGGCTTAACTTGCAAATGAGGTGGGATTTGTATCATGCTAAACAGATTGAAAGTGACGTCATTGAAACCATTGAGCCTTACCAACAAGTGCCTGCCTAACTGCCGCTGCAGTGGGATGTTCACACGAGGGGCCAAATTAAGTATGGAGCTCAGTTAAATGGGATGTACGTAGAAGTAAGCACCCCTGAGCTTAAAGCCGTTAGACGGCGTTGGTGAGTGCTTAGAGTTTGTTAAGATGGTTTTGTTTGGATTTGCTCGGGGTCCATCAGTTAGGTGAGTAGGCAGTTATTGGTGTATACTGACAGGTCTAGATGTATGAGCGCATTCTAAGTTTAATGCAGGAGAAGATTCACCTCCAAGAGTATGTAATGACTTTACATGCTGAAGAAGAAATGAATGATGACAACTTATCAATTTTTGACGTTGAGCAGGGCATTCTAACAGGTAGAATTATAGAGAAGCAAAAAGACCATGTTACAGCAGATAGGGAAATACCTTATCAAAGGTGAAACAGTTGCAGGTAATTTAGTAGTTGTAGTTGCTAAGCTGAGTATCACAGGCAAATTGGTAATTATTACGGTATATCTAATATGATTCTGGAGGAAACAATGATATGTGACATTTGTAATGAAGAAGGTGCTCGCATTCGCCATGTAGCCCGTAGTTATGGTAAAGGTGAGAACTTATTGGTTATTGAGAATATACCAGTTATCAGTTGTCCACATTGCGGAGAAAGCTATTTAACGGCTGAAACACTACATGAAATTGAACGTATTAAATTGCATAAGCAAACTTTGGCACAAAAACGTCCTGTACCTGTTGCAGCATTTGCCTAGTATTTGGGCAACCCTTTTACTCTCAATGGAAACTTGGTCTAACTCAGCGCTACAGCGTGACGCACGCATGTGGGGCGCAATCAACTTTGAAATTAGTTTCAGGGAACTTAGCTAGAAATGAGCACCCCTGAGCTTAGTGCCGTTAGATTACTCTGTCAAAACTTGATGTTTACCAAAGAGAGCCTTAAACTTTCGTTATGAATTACCAAGACTACATTACTATTGACCCCAACAAGCGGAGTGGTAAGCCCTGTGTTCGAGGGCTTAGAATTACTGTTTACGAGGTGCTCGATTATCTAGCTTCTGACATGACTGAGGAGGAGATTCTTGAGGACTTTCCCGACCTGACTCGAGAAGACCTAAAGGCGTGTATTGCGTTTGCAGCTGAACGTGAGCGCCGTCTTAGGATCGTCGGCGAAATAACTTGAGCATTTCAAAATTATTGGGGAACAGCAGTGTAATTCCAAGATGGTAAAAAATCATCAAAAACAATGGGCATTGCCTGTTTGAAATTTTCATCAGCTTTTTGCCCTTTCTTATAGTGCTTATCTATGACATTTACAAAAACCTTAAGTCCTGTTTTAGTTTCTGTTCTAGATATAAGCATCTTGAGGATTTCCACGGAATCTAGTATAACTCCTTGGCAAGCACGAGTTACATGAGGGAATAAACGATGTTCTATAGGATTATACTTGGAACTATAGGGTGGATAATGTGCTATACGTATGGATAAACCAAGGTCATTGGCAAGATTTTGTAGTGCTTCTTTGAATATGTAGTGTCGAGAATTATTGCTACCTCCACAGTCACACAATATTAGCAATTTTTTGCTGTGAGCATAGAGTTTAATTGCGTGATTTTGCCACCATAAACGAACACAGTCACAAGCAAACTCGCTGGTGTCATGACTGGTATTAATGGTTATGTAGCCAAGATTATACCTTAAATCATAAATGCCATGAGGAATAGCTATTGCCTCAGCCAAAGAGTAGAAATCATGATCATAAACTTTTATTGCTTGTTGGCTATACACTTTACCGTTTCTATACAAAGCACCTATAGGCTCTTTTTTTTACTGTCCATGCTAATAACTGGTTGTCTAGCAGTTTGATAATCTTCTTTTAATTTAGCAATATTCTTGAATTGATCATCACGATCTATGCACTCCTTAGCACTCATCACTTTCTTTGCCTTACGTTTACGAAATTTGTGTTTTTCAAGCAGTTGAACCACCAGTTTTTCACTTATCTGAAAGCCTTGCTCTTTTAGAAACTGAGTTAATTCACGCTGGTTTAAATAGGTCCATTTGATCTTTTGATCCATGGGTGAGCCAGCAGTATATTGATCAATAATTTGCAAGAAAGCTAACTCAAGCTCTTGGTTATTTTCAATGACAGACTTACGTCCTCCACCTTCTTGGCGAATTCTAGTTTGGGACAAGATTTGCTCATCGTCAAGCTCTGCTAATCCTATTTTTATGGTATTAGGGCTACACTTTAGCAACTGACTGACATATGTTATTCCACCATGACCTAGCTTCTCCGCTTCTACAGCAGCATAGCGTCGTCTATCTTTTTCAGATAAAGATTCATAATACCTTTGCATATGTTTTTCAACTTGCTCACTATATGGGTTCATTACCCATATGATAATTGATTCTCAAATAATCAACTTATATCGCCGGTCATCCTATTACAGTGCCACCTGCAGTGTGAAGCTACTGTTTGATCAAAACCTTTCCCACCGATTGACTGGTTTGCTAAGCGATATTTTCCCCGATTCACTGCATGTTAGGAATGTAGGGCTTAAGGAAGCAGATGATCCTGCTGTGTGGGACTATGCAAAAGAATATGAATTTGTAATTGTTTCAAAGGATTCTGATTTTCATCAACGTAGCCTTGTTCTTGGTTATCCGCCAAAAGTAATTTGGGTGCGCTTGGGAAATTGCTCAACTACGGACGTTCTGCAACTTCTTAAACACTATGAGGATGAAATCAAAGCATTTAATGATGATTCGGAAGTTACTTTCTTGAGTCTTTCATTATGATAAAATCCAACTTGCGCTACAGCGTGATGCACACACATGGGGCTCAATTAACCTTGAAATTAATTCAAGAGGGTGTACTACAAGTGAGCGCCCCTGAGCTTAGTGCCATTAGAGCATGCTCAAGACTTATTTAGTAACAACTTAAATATGTTTGTTGCTGTATTAGGCTTAAAGGGTTGCCCTAAGAGGCTTTTAGTGGTAACTCCGGAATAAAAAAGGTAGTAAGCCAAGCAGTCCCTACTAAAAAGATAGTATAAAAGTAAATGCGAGTAATAGCAGCTGCAAAGTTCTCCTCAACAGTTGCAGTAAGCATAGCAGCTAGCACAGTACCCATAATAGCAACACCTATAGTGCCTCCTATTTGTCTTGCAAACTGACTAGTACTAGTTGCTTGGCCCAATCTGCTTACATCAACAGCATTTTGAATGGCTATAGTATAAAGTGGAAAAGAGGGTCCTAGGCCAACTCCACAAATTACCATGTAGAAAGTTGCCCTAGCATAGCTAATATCTGGGCTCATGCTCGAGAGCAAATAAGTACCTACTAATAAAGTAAAATTCCCAACAAGCATAAGTAAGCGATAGCGCCCTATAAGTGATATAAGCTGTCCCCCAATAATGGCTCCAAAAACGGTACCCATTGAAAGAGGAATAAGGCTAATCCCAGCTTTAGTAGCAGAAACCCCAAGAACGTTAACCATAAAAAGTGGTAGGAAAAAAAGCATATTTAAGAAAGAAGCACCTAAGAAAAAAAGAGCTACGTTACTTCTACTGAAAATCTGGTTTTTAAATAAACTCAAATCTAAAACAGGGTTAGAACTTCCTAAAGCTTGTATTACAAACAGGGTTAAATTAATAGTAGCTATAGAAAAAAGTAAAAGGGTGGTTATAGAACCCCAAGGATAATCATTTTTATCAAGTTGTAGAGCTAGCACCAAAGGCACAAGACTAATAAGTAGCAGTATAGCTGAAAGGTAATCTAATTTTTGCTTGTTTACAGGGGGTTTAAGTTTGGGCATATTAGCTGATATAAACCACAGAGCAATTGCTCCAAAAGGCAAATTAACATAAAAAATCCAACGCCAACCTTCAATACCTGAAATAAGACTGCCCCCATGATCTGTAAGAAAACCTCCCACTAAAGGACCCAATATGCTAGCTATGCCAAATGTGGCTCCTACAAAACCTTGATACTTACCTCTTACATTAGGTGGATAAAGGTCAGCTATAATTATAAAAGTTAGTGCGAAAAGTCCGGCACCACCTAAACCTTGGATAGCTCTAAAAAAAACTAATTGGCCCATGCCATCACCTAGCAAAGGTAATGAGCCAAACTTACCAGCAAAACCACATAAGAATGATCCTAATAAAAAAAGGCTAACTGCAAAGAGTTCTATATTTTTGCGGCTGATCATATCGGCAAGTTTGCCGTAGATGGGCACCATTATGGTTGAGGCTAATAGGTAAGAAGTAGCTATCCAAGTATAGCGAGTAAAACCACCTAAATCCTCAACTATTTTAGGTAATGCCGTGGCAACAATGGTTTGATCGAGAGCCCCTAAAAATAGGGCTAATAAGATGCCAATAAGAATATAGGCCTTATCTTTGTTTTTAAGATTCATGTAGAAGCTATAAGTAAGTAGGTACCTTGCTAGTTCTCTATTAGGCTCACTGCTAAAGAGCTTGGTTGTACATCTACAACTAGAAAGTCAGTACGCTCAACAACTAAGCCATCAGCCGTGACTGCTTTTGCCACAATATCAATACCATATAAGCCCGACTGTTGTGGTGACCAAGTGATTGACTTAGTATTGCTACTACTACCCTGAAGCAAGATATTCATACTCGAGCCACCGGGCCTACGAATTAATGCAGTGATGTTTATATCCTGTAAGGTTTTACTTAGCTCGAGTGTAGCCTCTAATTCAATACTCTCACCTAATTCTGATAAAAGAGGTGATGCACTTGTTTCTAATTGTGCCCCACCAACAAGCTCAACTGAAAGCATATAATCAATGCCTTCTAGGGGAGTGTCTTCTGTAGCTGCAAGAATCACTTTCCAAAGTCCCGCATCAGGGTTATCGAGGCTATGCTCCATACTTACTAAGGTAGTTGGCTCACCAGTAGCGATAAGTTCATGCTGATCTGGTGAAAGCTCAATTACTCTACCATCTATCCCGTACATAGTGACTTTTAAAGAGTGAGACGGATCAAAAAGAGCAAAGTTAGCGGTGGCAACTTCATCCAAATGAACATCAACATTCTTAACTCCACCGGGGTTAACGTGCCCTGAGAAAGTCTGAGTTGCCTGACTAGGTAAGTCTGTGCTACTGCGAAAATCTAAACTTCCTTCAGGCAAACTCTCTAGGTTTTGTTGAGGTTCAACATTCATTAACCTTTCTAAAATAAGATCTGTAAACGTTTCCTCTGACGTGATCAAATCCATATGAAAAAGAGGGACTTTCACAAAGGGAGTTGTTAGCATTGTGATACTAGCAAGACTTACTAATGAATCATTAGGCAATCCAGTACAGGAAAGACCAAACTCAATGGGTGTACCTGCAATTTGAAAAAAAGGTACATCCTGTCTGTCTGTAATCTCTTGATTAAAGAAATTTTGAATATAAAAGGGTGTAAGTTCTAACGCTGCAGGAAGGTACTTTCTCAAGTAAATTTGAAAGTTTGAGCAGTTTGAGCCGCCATTAGGCGTACCAAGCATAATGAGTTGAGTAACATTGGGTTCTTGCATAATTTCATCAAGATAATAACGGCTAACAAGCCCACCCATACTATGCGCCACAAGGTCAACTTTCTCTGCACCTGTCAAGGTCATTACACCACTAATATATTCAGCTAACTCTTCAGCATTCTTGGCAATAGTCTTTGTTAGAGAATAAGGTAGGAAGGGATTACCCATGTCCATTAGGCCAAGTGTTTGTCCATCACCAACAGCAAAACCCCTTAAGCCAGCATTAGCTAGGAAGCCATTGTTACCCAAGTAAGAACTCCAAACAAATGCTGTTGAAATAAAACCATGTACAAGTACTACAGGACGAGGTTCTACTATAGGACTTAAAAGAATATCTTCTTGGCTAGTGGCTGCCTTCAAGTGAGATTCTTTGAGTGACCAAAACCAATTTAAGCTCGAGACCTCATTACTTAAACATCCACTGCCATTTATTGGAATGTTGCACTCACCAAGTTCCTTGCCTTGGGGCTCGAGTGTAAATAATATCCTTTGTGCTTGCTGTACAGGCTCATCTACATTTAGACTTAAACGAACTATATTGCCATCAACAATATCTGACAAGGGCTCCCCTTGGGAATTAGTTACTTCAAAAGTATAATTGAGCTGGGCTAATACACATTGACCCACAATAATGAGGTAAAGTACTAAGCAAAAGTAGAAAATCTTCCTCATTGTATTTACTCCTTACAAATTTTATAGTTATGCCAAAGGTTTTTTTGCTTTGACCTAATTTCTAGCCTTAGCTTACTTCATGAAGCTTATTATGTACAGATTTGGCCTAGCTTAGTCTGTTGTATGTATGCTAAGCAGGTCTTGTGGGGTACTTGTGCAGCTAGCTTCTATAGGTTATTTAGAGGAAAAGCTCTGTGTAACAAGTTTGCAGGAATCATATAGGCACTGCCTTTATCCTGTACTTCACTTCTACTAGCCACCATCATACCAATTGCTTTATGCAAACTTTCGCTCCACACAGGTGCGCCGCTAAAACCCTTAACTCTAGCTTGGCTTTGTAGAAAAGCACTTACTTGTAACCAACCCTGAGTTTTGGGATCATCTGATAAATTGACCTCTACTGTTGCCCCGTAGTCAGAACCATTTGGGAAACCACAAGCCTTGAATCTACCCGTTATATTGTTTTCATCAGTGATAAGTTGAAGTGGTTGTGCATTTTTGGGAAAAAAACCTTCTTCATCAATACTTGACTCTAAACGTAAAACTGCTATGTTATCTAGTTCACCTAAAACCATTTGATCTTTTGCAGGATACCAAACTTCTACTTGCGCACGGTGCTTTGGGTTACCGGGGAAAAACGGGAAATTAAGTCTTACTGTCCTATCAGGAGGAATTTTAGTAGCAGCATCTATTTCTAGAGCAGCACATACCACATGAGCACAGGTGAACACATGGGTCTTGGACACCAAGAAACCTGTACCAACAATAGTTCTATCTTCTTTAGTAATGCGTAATAAACCAAATTCCAACATTAAGTTTTATGATAACAAAAAGGCTAAACTAAAATCATGGAGCTTTCTCTTGGTTATTCCCCTTGTCCAAACGACTGCTTTATTTTTTATGCCTTAGCACATAATAAAGTTGTGCCTGAAATTAATTGGCAGATAGTACTAGATGATGTTGAGGCCCTAAATCAATTAGCTAAACAAAAAGAATTAGACATTAGTAAAGTTAGTTACCACGCCTATGCCTACCTTTTGGAAGATTATGTGATGCTTCACAGTGGAGGAGCACTTGGTAAAGGAGTAGGACCACTTATTGTTAGTAAAGACAAATTACATTCCCTGTCAGGGAAAAAAGTGGCTATTCCGGGTGGTCTTACTACAGCCAATTTACTCTTAAAACTTTCCCAACCAGATGATATTATTACAGTTAATTACCGCTATGATGAAATAATGCCAGCAGTGGCTCGAGCAGAAGTAGACGCTGGACTAATAATTCACGAATCCCGCTTTACCTACAGCAAATATGGTTTAAAAAAATACCTTGATCTTGGCGAGTGGTGGGAAGAAAAAACGGGCTTACTTTTACCTTTAGGAGGCATTGTAGCAAAACGCAAATTGCCAGACGAGTTACTCTATAAACTTGAAGAAGCTCTAAGGGAAAGTTTGCAGTACAGCTATGAACATAGCAAAGAAGTTGAACCCTATATAGCTAAACATGCCCAAGAAATGTCAGCAGAGGTAAGGCAAAAACATATTGACCTTTATGTCAATAATTATTCTTTTGATGTAGGGGATATTGGAGAGCGTTCAGTTATAGAACTTTTTGAGCGTGCTCGAGCACAAAACCTACTACCAAAAAGTGATAAAGAGGTTTTCTTATCCAGAAGATAGTAATTAAAAGTTATTAGTAGTTAATAGAATGATTTTAATGCTTAGCTAAGCACTTAACTGCTGTTTTACTCTCTCAACTTCCTCACGCATTTCTACTGCAGATTGGTAACGATCTTCTGACTTGTGGGCCAGTGATTTAGAAACAATTTCAAGCACAGGACTGTTTTCAAAAAGTGATTTGTTTAAAGGGATGCTATCATCGCCTATCAAGAAACGTAGTACTTGTCTACCATAAGGAGGTATGCCAGTAAGCATATGATAAAGCACTGCTCCAACACTATAAATATCACTCCGTGGATCAGTACGCTTTCCTTTAAACTGTTCTGGGGCCATATAATTAGGTGTACCTAGCATAGTACCTTGTAAAGTTATGCTAGTTAAATCCAGATCTTTGGCAAAGCCAAAATCTGTTAGTAAGGCTGTGCCATCAGGAGCAATTATAATGTTTGAAGGTTTTACATCACAGTGAATGATGCCTTTCTCATGAGCATAAGCAAGCGCACTTAAAATATCGCTGAGTATTTCTAAGGCTCTTTTAGAACTGGGTAAAGCCTCATCAATGATTTCAGCTAGAGAGACACCTTTTTCATAAGCATAAATCAGTGCCTTTTCTTCAATAGATAATAAAGGAACTATATTTTGATGGGTAAGCTTCTGAGCTACTTCCCCTTCTCTTAAGAAGCGTTCCTCGAGCAGAGCAGAATTACCCCTTAAACGTTTGACCACCACTAACTGGTCTTGCCACTGCGCCAACTCGATTAGCACAGGTCCGTGGTTAGCGATGGTGCGAACAGGTGTCAACATATGTAAGTAATTTAACATAAGGTACCGCCACAAAATTATGAAATGACTAAAAATACTCACTCACTATATATAAGTAATTTAACACAATGTGTTCTTACAAGATTATGAAATAACTAAAAGGTACTTTTAGTTACATTGCGCTGTAACAATAAAAATGACAAAATAAAGATAATGGTTCTTGCGCTGTACTGTATTAATGCCTTATTTTTGTTTTATATTCATTGATTGTTGACTAAAGTACGGCCTTGGAAGGAAAGAGTGAATAACAATATCTTTTACGCCACAACACCTATTTTTTACGTTAATGCTGAGCCTCATATAGGACATGCTTACACTACAACACTGGTTGATGTAGTAACACGTTTTTACCATCTAAAAGGTGATGATACTTACTTTTTGACGGGCACAGACGAGCACGGCGAGAAAATACAAAAAGCTGCTGATGATGCAGGTTTAAGCCCACAAGCCTATACTGATAAAATTGCTAATAAATTTCGCCAAACTTGGAACTCTTTAGACATTAGCTACAATGATTTCATTCGTACTACTGAGGAACGCCATAGGAAAGTGGTGCATGAGATTTTAGAGCGAGTCTATGAAAATGGTGATATCTTCTTAGGCGAATACCCCGGTCTTTATTGTGTGGGCTGTGAACGTTACTACACTGAAAAAGAATTAGTCAATGGTAAGTGTCCTCAGCACGACATACCATTAGAGTATCGTAGTGAAGAAAATTACTTTTTTCGTATGGAAAAGTACCGCCCTTGGCTTAGGGAATTTTTAGAGGATAATCCAGATTTTATTCGCCCCGAGCGCTACCGTAATGAAGTGCTGGGAATGTTACGTGAGCCACTAGGTGATCTTTCTATTAGCCGCTCAAAAGAGCGTGTGCCTTGGGGTATACCCTTGCCTTGGGATGAAACACATGTCACCTATGTATGGTTCGATGCGCTTATTAACTACTATTCAGCCTTAAAAAGCAAAAACCTAGATGAGCATTATTGGCAGCACACTCAGCACTTCATAGCTAAAGATATTTTAAAACCACATGGGATCTTCTGGCCTACTATGTTGAAAAGTGCTGGTTTACCCCTTTATAAGCATCTTAATGTGCACGGTTATTGGCTCACTGACGAAGGAAAAATGAGCAAATCTAAGGGTAATGTTATTAAACCTTTAGACCTCAAAGATAAGTACGGTAATGATGCCTTTAGATACTTTCTTTTAAGAGATATGAGTTTTGGTATAGATGCTACTTTTAGCGAGGTGGCACTGGCTCAACGTATTAATGCTGATTTAGCTAATGACCTTGGTAATCTTTTGCAACGGACTCTAGGTATGCTAGGAAAATATTGTGATGGTGTAATACCTGCTAGCAATGAGAAAACTACGGCTGATGAGGATTTAATAGCAGCATTTTCAGCTTTGCCTGAAGTTTTAATCGATCATTTTGATAATTTACACTTTGATAGGGCTATTGAGAAAGTGCTCGAGTCCATAAGACTAGCCAATAAATATATAGCCGACAACAAACCTTGGCAACTTGCTAAGGATGAAACTAAGTCTGAACGTTTAAACACTGTACTTTATAACTGCACCGAAGCCTTACGCTGTGCTGCTATTGCATTATCACCTTTTATGCCTAGTAAAACTAAGGAACTTCTTAAGCAACTTGGTTTAGAGAATAATTATAGCTTAGCTGATGTAGGTAAATGGGGTTTAACACCAGCTGGCACAAAAACAGCACAAGGCCAATCACTTTTCCCCAAAGTAGACTTGACAGCATTGAATGCCTCTTTAACACTTACAGAAGAAGTTTTAGAATATAAGCCTGAAGTTAGTATTGATGACTTTGCTAAGCTAGATTTACGCGTTGCAGAAATAATCAAATGTGAAAACCATCCTAAAGCAGATAAACTTTTGGTACTAACTGTAAGGCTAGGACCTGAAGAGCGCACTATTGTTTCGGGGATTCGTAAGTGGTATAAGGCAGAAGAAATGCTAGGTAAGAAAGTTATAATTGTAACCAACTTAAAACCTGTAAAACTACGTGGTATTTTGTCGCAAGGCATGATTCTAGCAGCTGAAGATAAAGACAGTAATCTAACAGTCTCAACCCTTGATAGAGACATTGCTAGTGGCAGCGAGGTGAGGTAAAACATGCCTTCTTCACACCAAAACATCATTGCTAAAGAGCTTAAGATAACTCCTGAGCAGGTTACTAGTAGCCTTACTTTGCTAACTGAAGGCGCTACTATTCCTTTTATTGCACGCTATCGTAAAGAAGCAACAGGAAGTCTAGATGAAGTGCAATTGACCACTATTCGTGACCGAGCGGAGCAGCTCCAGCAACTAGATCAGCGTCGTGAAAGCATTATAAAGTCTTTAGCAGAGCGTGAGTTGCTTACTGCTGAATTACGAAAAAACCTTGCTGCAGCTAATACACTTTCAGCATTAGAGGATTTATACCTGCCCTATAAACCTAGACGTCGCACGCGGGCTACGATAGCTCGAGACCGAGGACTAGAACCTTTAGCGAAACAATTAATGGAGCAAAAACCTCAATTTGATCCTAACCTAGAAACTCAAAAGTATGTAGATGAAACCAAAGATGTACCTGATATAGAAGCAGCTTTGCAAGGTGCACGAGATATTATTGCTGAGCTTATTAGTGAGGATAAGGGGGCTCGAGAAGAAATGAGGGATCTGTTTCTGCGTAGAGGCGTCCTCAATGCCAAGATAATCAAAGGTAAAGAGCAAGAAGGCAACAAGTATAAAGATTATTTTGATTGGCAAGAATTATTAAGCAAGATGCCATCACATCGCCTATTAGCTATACTGCGAGCTGAAAACGAAAAGATTCTTTCTGTTACCATTAGACCTGAACCAGAGGTGGCTCTTTATCGTCTAGAGCGCTGCTTCTTAAAAGGAAACAGTGCCAGCACTGAGCAAGTTAAACTAGCTTTGCATGACAGCTATAAACGACTTTTAGCACCTTCTATGGAAACAGAGATACGTAAAATTAGCAAAGAAAAAGCTGATATTGGGGCCATTAAAGTATTTGCTGATAATCTTCGTCAATTATTACTAGCAGCACCTATAGGGGAAAAAAGAGTTTTGGCAATTGACCCCGGCTTTAGAACAGGCTGTAAAGTAGTTTGTCTTGACCAGCAAGGCCAGCTATTAGAACACACTACAATTTTCCCCAACCACCCACAAAAACTAAAAAGGGAATCTCAAAATACCATTGAGAAATTAGTCAGGAAGCATAAAATTGAAGTAATTGCCATTGGCAATGGCACTGCTAGCCGTCAAACAGAGCGCTTCATCCAATCTTTACAGTTACCTACACAAGTTGTTATGGTCAACGAGAGTGGAGCCTCTATTTATTCTGTTTCTGAAGTAGCTCGAGTAGAATTCCCAGACCATGATGTAACAGTTAGGGGGGCAATCTCTATAGGTCGGCGTCTTATGGACCCTTTAGCAGAACTTGTAAAGATAGACCCAAAATCTATAGGTGTTGGGCAGTACCAACATGATGTTGATCAAAACAAGTTAAAACAAAGCTTAGATGATACTGTAATAAGTTGTGTAAATGCTGTGGGCGTAGACGTTAACACAGCTAGTAAGCAGCTTTTAATGTATGTATCTGGGCTTGGGCCAGCTTTAGCACAAAATATTATAGATTACCGTAGTCAAAAAGGACCTTTTAAAACGAGAGTACAATTTACAGAGGTTCCTAGGCTAGGAGCAAAGGCTTTTGAGCAAGCAGCTGGATTTCTTCGCATTCGTGATGGGGAACATCCACTTGATACCAGCAGCGTACACCCAGAAAGTTATGATGTAGTAGAGAAAATGGCTACTGATTCAGGTGTAAAGATCACAGAACTTATGCAAGAAAAGACTTTAAGACAGCAAATCAATCTTGAAACTTATATCACATCTACAGTAGGAATGCCAACCTTAACAGATATAATGCTAGAACTCGAGAAACCCGGTCGTGACCCCCGTGAAAATTTTGAACAATTTAGTTTTGCGCAAGATGTGGATAAGCTCGAGGATTTAAAAGAAGGCATGACCCTACCGGGCATAATCACTAACATCACAAATTTTGGAGCATTTGTGGATGTGGGTGTACATCAAGATGGGCTAGTACATATTAGTCAACTTGCTAATCACTATATAAAACACCCTAGTGAGGTAGTAAGTGTACATCAAAAAGTACAGGCGCGGGTATTGTCAGTTGACATAGAGCGCAAACGCATAAGTCTATCTATCATTTGATGGTAAAAAGGCTGTTTTCCAACTCTATGACCATCAAGATAGCGCAAATAATTTTCAACGCCAGAGCAATGATATATAGTTTTAAGCATTGGCAAAAGATTATTATAAAGCTATTTATCTAACAGTGCAGATATTAAACGCATTGCTTATCTAAGCATATACTAGATTGTAGTTGCGAAAAATAAAAATTCATAAATGCTACTATCAATCCCCCTTATCTTATTTTCAAAAAATCATTTTATTTAACATAATATACAAAGGACCTAGGGAAAGTTGGAATCTAACCACAGTTAGAATGATACAGTTACAAGACTTGGTTCCATTTGCTCTAGAAAAGTCTCTACTTCAGCAGAAGATATAGGTTTAGAAAATAGGTATCCTTGAACATGTCCGCAACCTAAAGCTTTAAGATTATTTAGCTGTGCATTGGTTTCTACGCCTTCTGCAACTACTTTAATCCCTAAATTTTTAGCCATAAGAATAATAGTTTTTACTAGTTCGTTACTTTCATTATTTTGGGCGATTTCTTTAACAAAAGAACGATCAATTTTTAGAGCGTCAACAGGAAAGCGCTGCAAGTAACCTAGTGAAGAATAACCTGTACCAAAATCATCAATATGAAGTTGAATGCCTCTTTGCTTAAGGTCTTCTATAGCACTTTCAACAGTTTTAGATTGGCTTACAAGCATACTTTCAGTAATCTCGAGCCTAAGATTACAAGGATCAAAACCCGTTTTACTGATGACTCTATCAATATATTCTACAAAACCAGGATGGGCAAATTGGCGGCTCGATATATTAACATTTAGCTGTAATGGTGACTTTGTAGCATAGTTCTTTTGCCAAATGCTCATTTGTTGGCATGCTTCATGCAATACCCAACGATCAATGTTAACAATAAGACTAGTTTCCTCAGCTAAATCAATAAAATCTACAGGTGCAATAATGCCATATTTAGGATGATTCCAACGAACCAACGCTTCAAAACCTGTAAGCTCTCGACTTTCTGCTGTCATTATAGGTTGATAAAAGACCTGCAGTTCTTTTCTTTCTATCGCTCCACGTAAATTATTTTCAAGAGTCATTTGAGTAATAGCGTTTTCACGCATGCTCTCATTAAAAACAGCATAGCAAGATTTGCCTAGCTCTTTAGCACAGTACATAGCAATATCTGCATCACGCAACATATCTTCAGGATTTAGATAATCTTCTTTATAAAATACAATACCTATACTGGCCGAGGTTTGGATTTTGTGCCCATCTATTTGAAAAGGATGCAAAAATATCTTTTGAATGCGATTAGCAATGTTAATAGCACCGTTGACATCATCAATTCCCGTTAAAAGTAGAGTGAACTCATCACCACCTAAACGAGCTACAGTATCATAAGGCCTTAAACAAGTAGCTAAACGCTTGCTAATGGCGACAAGTAATTTGTCTCCTGCGGGATGCCCTAAACTGTCATTGACAAACTTAAAGCGGTCAAGGTCCAAAAAAAGTACGGCAAAACTTTTGCCATCATTAGCCTTATAATGAGTAAGAGTATGTGCGAGTTTCTCCATGAAAAATTTGCGGTTAGGTATATTAGTAAGAGCATCATGCGAACTGTCGTGTGCAAGTCGTTCATTAACCTCTTCTAGCTTGCCTTTAGCATCTTCTAGTTCAAGCGTACGTTCTTTTACACGTTCTTCCAAGCCATTTCTTGCTTTATACAAAGCCTCTCCCATATACTTTTCCTGAGTTATGTCACGAGTAAACACATAAGCCCCCACAATTTTGCCCTCTTTATATTCAGGGGAAATAGAAACGTCTAGGTAAGCTGTTGGTAAAGATTTGGTTCTAAGAGTACGTACCTCAAGCCGTCCCTTTTTTCCTGCTAAAACATCTTCAAAGGCATGCTTAGCTAAATCGCGATCACGAGGATGAATAAAGGATAAGAAGTTTCTTTCTTGCCAATTCAAATCACCTATGGCTTGTCTTAAAATGGGATTAAGATATTTAAAAGTCCCATCCGGTGCAAGTTCGCAAATACCATCTAAGGAATTTTCTACAACAGTTCTAAATTTTGCCTCACTTGCTAGCAATTTCCTCTCTGATTCTTTACGCTCTGAAATATCACGAAAAACTAATACTGCACCATAGTCAGCAAGGGGATTAAGGGTAAAAGACGCAGAAAAGTGAGTGCCATCTTTACGCAGCATGTAAGCATCATCATTATAGTAATACTTACCTTCACGTATATGATCGAGGATAGATTTTGTTGATGGATTCTCAGTTATTTCACAAGCTATGTCTATTTGTGTTGCCTCGACAAATGACCTACCCTGAAGTTCATTTGCTTGCCAGCCTAAAAGTGCCTCTCCTCTAGGATTGATAAATAACAAATAACCTTTTTTATCTAGAGCACAAAGCCCTTCACCAAGGGAATTTATTACGGCCTCGAGCTTATTCCTCTCCTGAGCTATACGTGACTCAGAAGATTTTTGCAACTGTTCAAAAAGTTCCTGCATTTCTTGAGATGAAATGTCTAAGGAATGCTCGAGTAAATTCCTGTCTTTATCTCCCTCTTGGTAAGCTGAATTAGTATAAACCAAAAAATCTTGCCAAGTTTCTTTACTAGGCGCACTTGCAGCACTCAAACCAAGCTTTTTAAGCTGGCGTTTTAGAATAGGGTGAAATTGTTGATCTTGCTCAGCATTCATAAATAACCGTTAATGTCATGGTTTGATTGTGTAAGTCACAATGTCCAGAAGCATAAGGAGAAATCTCTCCATAAGAGTAAAAGCCTATTTGCTTCGTGTTTTGAGGTAGAACATCTAAAGTTGCTTCAAGCTCTTCTTCAGAACGCTGTCCTAAAACAAGGCGTCTTCCTACACAACTAATGGCAACACAAAGTCGCTCACCTGTGAAACCGCCTTCTTTAAGTGACATAATAGCTGCCTCAGTAGCTCCATCAATGAGTCTATCAAAATTTGCCTTCATTAACTGAACCATAGCTCCCTCAGGAACATCACCTGCAAAGGTCATAGATCCCTCTTCCTCATTGATGTTCAGTACTGTACGTACTACTTGTTTCTCATCATTAGGATTTAGCCTTATCGATAAAGGGAAAAGTAAAGCTGAAGCTGGTAAGTCTGCTGCCCTATCACCTAAGTATTTTTTGTAAAGCTCTAGAGCAGGCTTCCTATCTAATTCATACAAGACATTGGCCTTTGATCGAGTCACACGTCTTTCTATACCAAAAATATCCCAGCCACCTTTTGAACCATGGTGGAGTTTAATGCGCCCACCATAAAAACCTATAGCTGAAATGATACCGAATTGAGGGATTTTCTCTTTCAAAACCCAAGTTTTCTCAAAGCGATCGCCATCACCAGCAAGGCCTCCTGTAACAACTACAGAGTCAGGCAAAATGGAATTAAGCCCACGAATTAGCTCACTACCATTAACATTAGAACCATCAGAAAGAATCATAACTCCACGTAAATCAGAACCATCCATCTGCATTAATCTTTCAGCAATACTTTTACCTGACTCATAAGAGTCATTAGCTGATTTTGCATAGGCATAAACTGTTTTTAAACGTGTATGATTAAAACGCATAACTCCTACAGAAAGGGATTTATCTTCCACATTACAGCCAAAGATTTCACCAGCTGTAGAGCAACCGAGAATGTGCGATTTTGGAAAAGCTTGGACAACTTCTGAAATAGCTTTTGGAGAATCAACAAATTCCTTAGCACCAAAAATAAGGACTAAGGTATTATCTGAATCCAAGTCTGGGAAATTGTTACAAGACCACCCAAGATCAGTTTGGTATTTGAAAGTTTCTAAATTTCTATGTGATTTTAGACTCATGTGTGCTCATACCTACATTAAATAATCCTAATCAAATTTAAGAAAATAGCTATTACATAAACATTACAAGTATTTTTGTTATTTTACCTAAGGCCAACACGCTTTGCTAGCCAAGGGGCTAGCAATGTAGCTGTATAGCCAATTATAAGGTAACGGAAAAATCCAAAATAAGTATTGGATTTTATATTTTCAGGGATGAATAAGCTCGAGCCAATAAGTACACCAAATACCAACACTAAACCCAACAAAGCAGTTATAATCCTTGGTACAACAGCTCCATCAGTGCGATGTTTTAAAATACTAGGTCCAGTAATAAAAGCAGCTAGTGACCCTAAGAGCTGTTCTGAGCCTACTGTAGGTAAAAACAAGTGCAGTAAAAAAGGTAAAGTTATGCCTAGAAAAAGCAAAAGTATTTTATTTATAGAAAGGTTGCGTGTATAGTAATCAAAGGCAAGTGCAAAGGCAACAATCATACTTCCTATAAGGAGCCCAACTAAGACATCTATAGGAAAATGAACCCCTAAGTAAATACGACTTAAAGAAATAAGGATAATAATAAGTGCACACAGAGGATAAAGCCAACTTTTACGAAAATAAAAAGCAAGAAGTCCCCAAAAGGTTATAGCAGCTTGAGCATGACCGCTAGGAATACCTGCGCCAAGGCCTGTTTCACCTGCTGCTTCACTGCGTAACACACTTGGGTCAATCTCAAAAGGCCTTGGAGTATTAAACAAACCTTTTAAATGAAAATTAAGATAGTACCCCAGTAGGGAGTAAATGCCAAGGCGTTGGGCAATGCGGCTATCAAAAGCTAGGTAAAGGGTAACAAGGAGACAAATAAAGACTTGCTCTGAACCAATATGGGTAACTAGCAGAAAAAAATTATCTAGCCAAGGAGTGGCGAAACTTTGTAATAGAGATATGATTTCCATTTGTGAATCACTCTATCACGATTAGAGATACGCCTACAGAGTTTTGGTTTTGACATTTTTATTCCCATTTCAATTAGGTGTAATTGCTCATAAATAATAATAATTAAGGTGGCAATTTTTGCTTCTAGATCTACATATCAAACACTAAGTCCAATTAAATTTAAAGTGTTATACCCCAAAAGTGGCAAAATATTGAACTTAATCCCAATATTGTCCTATTAAAAAAATCAAAAGACACTAATGTCCTTATAATATATTTATGACCCCTAATTTGGGGTATATATTTGGTTTATTTCCCAAATTGGCCTATTAAATTTGACTTAAAGTCATTTTTGGTGCAATAATCAGTTTAGATTTAGAATTATTTATTTTAGGTATGTGAATGTGGCACGGGGATTTATCAAATATAAAAGTAGTGAATTGTTTATTATTAGATTCCTATTTAGGTGTTCAATACTAGTTAGACGCTGCGTTGGTGAGTGCTAAGAATTTGGACAAAAAGCTGTGTTTTTAACATTTTTTCTTACATCTAGAAGGACAAAAATACCACTAGGTATAATTACACTATTTACTCTTATACTTTGTACAACTTCTATAACACATTCTCAACATGTTAATTATTTAGAAAAAATTGTATATCAAGAGACTGAAGAAAGATTAGTGTTAGGAGCTATGTTTGAGGCGGTTACTTGCTTTGTAAAAGATATACGTGATGCAGATTGTATTCTGAACGCCACAAGCAAAATTCCTAAAGAATCTCTTCAATTACTTAATGTGGCAATAAAAGAGAAACATGATTTCCTTGTAGGTCATGCTAATAATTACAAACAGAATATTGATATAGAGGAACCCTTGCAAAGAGAATTAATTGCTAGGCATTTGAAATTAGAAGAAAATGAAGTATTAACTGTTGGACACCTGTTAGAAATTGAAAGAATCGACTTAGAATCTCAGGAAGAGTTGGATAGTTTTTTTGTTAATTTGTCTCCAGAATGGTTTGCTAATTTACAACAGCTTTACCTCAATCACACATCAGTAAGTGATATAAGTTCTCTGTCAGACTTAACTAACTTGCAGGAGCTTTACCTCAATCACACATCAGTAAGTGATATAAGTTCTCTGTCAAGCTTAACTAATTTGCAGAGGCTTTCCCTTTATAATACGTCAGTAAGTGATATAAGTTCTCTGTCAGGCTCAACTAACTTGCAGGAGCTTTACCTCTCTTATACGCAAGTAAGTGATATAAGTTCTTTGTCAGGCTTAACTAACTTGCAGGAGTTTTCCCTCTATAATACGCAAGTAAGTGATGTAAGCTCTTTGTCAGACTTGACTAAACTAAGAATATATGGAAAGTAATTACTTTGTTAACTTGAGCGAATTAACTCGTTCTCAAGGTTTTTTAAGATGGTTTTGTTTAAATTGCTCGAGTCCAACCAGCAGTAAACATTAAGACCTATCTAGACACTAGTCTACTGTAGTTACAAAGTAATTTTGGAGAAGTTGTTGAATGAATATCGTTGGAAAACTTATGGGAGCAAATCTTAAAATGGCAACAGAATTAGTAGTTATCGGAATTTGTGCTGGTGAAGGCATTGTCTAACCGCACGCTACAGTGGGATGCTCACACGAGGGCTCAAATCAAGTCTAGAACTCAGTTAAATTAGGTGTACGTAGAAGTGAGCACCCCTGAGCTTATTAGAGTTGTTCGGAAACAAAATGATGGACCAAATAGTTGACTCATTAGATAAAAGATTCGTACCCTTGCTAAGACTTAGCTGTTACATTTTGCATTTCCGGAGCTTTAAATTGGGCAATTGTACATTTTATAATGCACGCTAGCTTATTTCTGAACAAGTCTATTGACGTTAGCCCCCTATAAACCCGTAAGTACATGCAACATAACGATATCAATACAATTCTCAAGTCAGCAACAGTTGGTGCAATCAGCACTTTGACAACTGGCACTTGTGAACTTATTGACCCTTATTCAACAGAAGGGTATCCTGTTCAGTTGACATCTCCACGTAAAATGGATACACACACTATCACTCAATTCATAGGCTTACTACTAGATCCAAATTCATGGTGTTTTCCAAGGAAAAGATGTCTTCCTCGACCAACAGCATCTTTCCAAATGACTGGGGTGAGGGGAAATATTATAGTGTTGATTGAATTCTCCTGTTCAGGTTGGATTGTTGATGGCCCTAATGGGCGTTCAAGTGGTTTTTTTGATCCTGTCCACTATCAGATTCGTAACATACTTAAGTCAATATTTTGGGAATATGCTTCAGATGACCCTCGTTCATTATGGCGTCGTGGTGCAATTATCGAACTTAGGAAGCAGGTGAAGAGTCATTTTAGGGCATAACAAACGTACTTATGACTTAGTTGTAACCCAAGTTAGTGTTGGTGAAGGCATTGTCTAACCCACCGCTGCAGCGGGATGCTCACACGGGTGGCCAAATCAAGTATGGAACTCAGTTAAATGGGGAGTACGCAGAAGTGAGCACCCCTGAGCTTAGTAGCGTTAGGTGTTCAATACTAGTTAAATAGGCTATTGTAAAGATTCTATAAAATTTGATTAAGGATTATGTATCTATAAATTAAGGTAGAATTTGAATATATTTTAAGGTATTTAGGATCGTCGGCGAAATAACTTGAGCATTTCAAAATTATTGGGGAACAGCAGTGTAATTCCAAGATGGTAAAAAATCATCAAAAACAATGGGCATTGCCTGTTTGAAATTTTCATCAGCTTTTTGCCCTTTCTTATAGTGCTTATCTATGACATTTACAAAAACCTTAAGTCCTGTTTTAGTTTCTGTTCTAGATATAAGCATCTTGAGGATTTCCACGGAATCTAGTATAACTCCTTGGCAAGCACGAGTTACATGAGGGAATAAACGATGTTCTATAGGATTATACTTGGAACTATAGGGTGGATAATGTGCTATACGTATGGATAAACCAAGGTCATTGGCAAGATTTTGTAGTGCTTCTTTGAATATGTAGTGTCGAGAATTATTGCTACCTCCACAGTCACACAATATTAGCAATTTTTTGCTGTGAGCATAGAGTTTAATTGCGTGATTTTGCCACCATAAACGAACACAGTCACAAGCAAACTCGCTGGTGTCATGACTGGTATTAATGGTTATGTAGCCAAGATTATACCTTAAATCATAAATGCCATGAGGAATAGCTATTGCCTCAGCCAAAGAGTAGAAATCATGATCATAAACTTTTATTGCTTGTTGGCTATACACTTTACCGTTTCTATACAAAGCACCTATAGGCTCTTTTTTTTACTGTCCATGCTAATAACTGGTTGTCTAGCAGTTTGATAATCTTCTTTTAATTTAGCAATATTCTTGAATTGATCATCACGATCTATGCACTCCTTAGCACTCATCACTTTCTTTGCCTTACGTTTACGAAATTTGTGTTTTTCAAGCAGTTGAACCACCAGTTTTTCACTTATCTGAAAGCCTTGCTCTTTTAGAAACTGAGTTAATTCACGCTGGTTTAAATAGGTCCATTTGATCTTTTGATCCATGGGTGAGCCAGCAGTATATTGATCAATAATTTGCAAGAAAGCTAACTCAAGCTCTTGGTTATTTTCAATGACAGACTTACGTCCTCCACCTTCTTGGCGAATTCTAGTTTGGGACAAGATTTGCTCATCGTCAAGCTCTGCTAATCCTATTTTTATGGTATTAGGGCTACACTTTAGCAACTGACTGACATATGTTATTCCACCATGACCTAGCTTCTCCGCTTCTACAGCAGCATAGCGTCGTCTATCTTTTTCAGATAAAGATTCATAATACCTTTGCATATGTTTTTCAACTTGCTCACTATATGGGTTCATTACCCATATGATAATTGATTCTCAAATAATCAACTTATATCGCCGGTCATCCTACATGGTAACTAATAGAGTTGTTCGGAAACAAAATGATGGACCAAATAGTTGACTCATTAGATAAAAGATTCGTACCCTTGCTAAGACTTAGCTGTTACATTTTGCATTTCCGGAGCTTTAAATTGGGCAATTGTACATTTTATAATGCACGCTAGCTTATTTCTGAACAAGTCTAATGTTTAATGCTGCCTTGTTCATTCTGAATTAATGGTTTCAACTAATAGAAAGTATCTTACATGGAGAGTGCTATGTTTTATGTGTCAAGTGTTAGCGTTGAAGGCTTCTGGGGTAAGTATATTGCAAAGACAAACTTTTTTGATGATGTCAGCATTCTTATAGGTAAGAATGGCACAGGCAAAACCACCTTCATGGATATGCTTCAAGCTGTTTTGAGAGTTGATCTAGGTTTACTATATTTCCTCCAGTTTGATGAAATCATAATTAAACTTAAAGACAAAAGTAAGCAAAGAACCATATCTGTTCAAAAGGAATCTGTTTCTGACAGACCCTACGATATTGCGAATTTCAAAATTGGAAAGAAGAGCTTTAGGATTCCTTTACACCCAAAAGGCGTGGAAAGATATCATGTTACTCACTCCACTCGGATAACAGAAGAGTATCTAGAAATTCGTGATCAGATTGAAGCTGTTGTAAACGTAGCTTCTTTATCTGTGCATAGGATTTCCAATGACGACTATACTGACGAAGAAATATATGGATTTAGACGTGCTAAACAGACTCATAGGCCTATTATTGACAAACGAATTGAACAGTTAAGCAATGCATTAACAACGTATCAATTAAGTCTTGCAGAAAAAGAGAAAGATGTTTCGTCAAAGTTTCAAAAAGACGTTTTGACATCCATGCTATTTGATGATGGCTTTGACAGAAATATAATGCCTTCACGAATTGAGTTACAGAAACAGAAAAAGCAACTTACCAAAGCTTACAGGGAACTCGGCATCTCAGATGAGAAAATAAATCAGAAGATTGACAAACATTTTGCAGAATTAACTGATAGTTTGACAAATATAAAAAGGGTTTTGGATCAGGGGGAAAACATACCACCTGATAAAAGACTAGAACTTGCTATAACGTCAATTGTGCCTCTTCCTCTATTAAAAAGGACGCAACATATTATCAATCTTTCTTTAGAAGCGGAAAAGGAAAAACAAGAAATATTCAAGCCAATAAAACAATTTCTAAAAATTGCTGCTGAGTTTATGGTGGATAAGCAGTTAAATATTGAATATTCAACAGGCAAATTACTTGTAATGAAAGATAGTAAATCAATTGATTTACTTGACCTTTCATCGGGCGAGAAACAACTCTTAATCCTTCTGATCGAAACTCTATTACAAAAAAATCAACCCTTTGTTTTTCTTGCTGACGAACCTGAAATTTCCCTTCATATTGAGTGGCAAGAGAAAATTATCTCTTCTGTAAAAAAGTTAAATTCATCAGCACAAATTATTGTTGCAACTCACTCTCCTGAAATAGCGGGGGGCTGGAAAGATAATATAATTGACATGGAAGATATAGTATGGGCAGATTAAGTTATTCTCGTAAAGCACTTGATACACTATCAAAATTTCATAAAAGTAAATTTGTTGTTTATATTGAGGGTGAGGACGACGAACCCTTTTGGAGTACAATATTCGAAATAAATCACGTAGTAGATGTTTACTTTAAAGTTGCTGGTGGTAAGGAAGAAATTGCTAAATACGAAGATGCAGTTTCAGAAAATGATATTGATATTGTTGTTGCTAGAGACAGCGATTACACTTATGTAAGTAACTCTCAGAAAAACCATCCTAGAATACTTTACACATATGGTTACTCTATTGAAAACACTATGTATTGTCCACATAATATAGCAAAAGCTATACATATATTTTCTCGTTCTTCCAAAATGCAAGTTGCAGAAGTTTCTTTATGGTTAGAAAGTTTTGTGAGTGATTTTAAAGAACTGCTGAAGTATGACTTTGCAAATGAGTTTTTCAACAAAGGTATTGAGGTTTTAGGCAGAAATTGTACACGTTTCTTAAAATCAAATCGCTCACATAAACCAAACCTCACTAGCGTGACAGGTAAATTTAAAGAATTAAAAGAGCATTTTACAGAAAGTGAGCTTAAACGTGCAGAGGATCTAATTATAGCTAGTAATAGAGATGTAAAATATTTAATTCGGGGTCATTTCTTATCAAATGCAGTTATTAACTATATAAAGAACCACAGCAACCTTAAAAGTATGTCACAAGAAATGTTGTACGGGCAAATGATTGCATTGTTGCCGAACAATCAATCAAATGTGGATGTTCTTTATCTAAGTCAACAGATAAAACGTCTAGCTGCTTGAAATTAGTATAATTAGGAATTACATTCTTGCAAAAATAGACCATAAAGCTGTCAAACAACATTTCGCAAAGAAAGGAAATAAGATTTAACCGAATATCCTACCACTTGTACCTTCTCAAGGTGTGCATCACTGGCAACAGTATTGTGAAAAGCTATTTTTGTATGAAACCTAACTTAGCGCTACAATGTGACGCACACATGTGGGGCGCAATTAAGTGTAAAATTAGTTTCAGGGGAACGCAATTAGAAGTGTGAACATCTGAATTTAATGTCGTTAGACGCTCGAAATTTCTTACAAAAATACAAAATATTGTATAGTGGAACAGTGTGAGGCTAGGGATGTCGACCCCGAAAAGCCAAGTACTCTGGTTGGCCTGCCTTACTTTAGCAATCCAGAGAAACCTTACAGAGCAGGTGAATTATGATTGAGCAAAAAGCAACCTATTATGGGCAAGTTGAATTAATCCCCAATGTCATTTGTGATGGCTATGTTTTGGATGATGGTACTGCAGTTATGAGTGAGAGAGGTACTGCTGAGTTATTAGGAATGGACCATGCACCCTTAAAACGCATGGTGCTTAACTGGCCCTCAAAAACACTGAAACCCTTTGTAGATGAGGATTTGGGCATGGTGCCTAAATCAATAGAAGTTGTTGCTAACAATAGTCCATATCAAGGAAGAAAAATCAACGTTTACACTACCCCCATCATTGAATCCTTGATTCGTGGCTATGCTTTAGGGCTTGCCCATGATGCTCTTAGACAAAATCAAAAGCATATTGGTAAAAGATGCGTCATATTACAATCATCTCTAGTACGCACTGCCCTTGATGCAGCAGTAAAACAAGCTTGTGGACTTTCTCCTAACATCCAGCAAATTGCTCAAAGGAACTACATAGATGCAGTCAAACTCATTCAGGAAGTTGGTTTTACTTGTTCTGTCAATAATAAAATTGCTACTAAGAAAGATATTGTTAAATTCCTCGATATTCCAGAAAGCACCCTCAACAGCTACCTTAGAAAACACAAAGATGATATAAAACCTATCAAGCTAGACTTGGGAACAATTCGTTCTGTAGGTGGTAAAGCATCTCGTATGAATGGTTATCATTTAGATGATGTACCTAAAATTGCTTTGGGAATGGACACTGTGGTTGGCATAGAACTCAAGAAAAAGATGTTTGGTCAAGTAGGGAACTTTATCAAGCCTGATACCTCAATGGAAATCCAGTGGCGAGAAGTGCTATCCCAAGTTTTTAAAGGTTTTAACCTGCACTACAATTATCCTATTGGTAAGTACAAAGTTGATTTCTTTGTTGGAGAATTAATGCTGGTTTTAGAATGCAATGGCTACTGCCATCGTTATTACGATCCAAAACAAGAAAAAGAGCGAGAACAGCTAATTACTCAGAGGTATAGTTTAGTTCGTTTTCATCATAAGGTAAGCCTAGAAACATTATTCAATGGCATTTTGCAAGCTAAGTCTGGAACAGTGGTCAAACTATATGATTTAGAGAATCTTAGTCAGGGAATGGATTTTAATGCCTCAAATTCACAAAGTGCTTAGTTGTTCTTATTCGTTTGAGGTGCGTGCCTTTCCTAGTCTAACTAGGCGCTTCAATGTGATGCACACACGTGGGGCGCAATTAAGTTTGAAATTTGTTTCAGGGGAGTGTCACTAAAAGTGTGCACACCTGAGCTCCGTACCGTTAGAGTAATGCCATAATGCAAAATATCAACTGTAGCAACCTTAAAGAATTCATAGAGTTATGCACCAGTGAGAAATTTGGTTGTGGGCATGTGATTTATCGCGGTGTTACAAATGAGCAAAAACATAAGTTGATTCCTTCATCAGGGCGTATAAGCAATTACCAGAACGATGATTCTTATTTAGTAGTTGACCACGAGAAGGAGGTTCTAGAATCCTTTAAACGGCAATCTTTAGGTGTACTTGATATACAGCCAAATAACGAATGGGAATGGCTAGCTTTAGCACAACATCATGGTTTACCTACTCGTTTATTGGACTGGAGTACGAGTCCTCTAGTGGCACTATATTTTGCAACGCAACCAAGGCTAAATAGCTTAAACGGTGAAATACTTCCTTTAGACTCAGGGGTAGCTGTTTATGCACTTCATGATTGTGCGTATATTTCAATAGAGAATAACAAAGACCCTTTTAAGTATAAGGAAGTTGGCTTATATATTCCTCCACACGTTACACCTAGGATTTCAGGCCAAGGAGGCTTGTTTACAATTCAACCTGACCCAACTCAAGAATTACAGAAAGCGTTTGAGAATGAAGAACATAAATGGATAAAAAGATTGGTATTTTCAAAAGAAGAAGCATCAAAAGTGCAAAAGCAACTATACCAACTTGGGATTAGACAAAGCCTGCTGTTTCCAGATTTAGATGGTTTTGCTGGTGAACTCAAAATCAGGCATAACTTTTCTGATTGTTACGTATCAGATACCTGCTTCTCTAGAGATTAATTCTTTGTAATCATGCGAATTGAGAGGAATTACCCTAACTCGCACTCCAGTGGGACGATCACACGAGCAGCCAAAGTAAGTGTAGGATTAGTTTAGGATGATGTATTGGAAAGTGAGCACCCCTGAGCTTAGAGCCGTTAGGATTTTCTGCGAACCGTAGGGGTGTATTGTAATATGCCCTACGGCAGGGATTTTTATGAATAATTTCGTATTTAACACTACACCAACAATAATTTGTGAAGCAGGCGCAACTAAACGTTTAGGTGAACTTTTGCCTGCTGTACAAAATAAAAGAGCTATGCTGGTTACGGATAAAGGGATTATACAAGCTGGTTTACTCGAGCACCCCCTAACCAACCTAAAAAACCAAGACTATGAAATCACTATTTTTGATGGCGTAGAAGCAGATCCCAAAGAAAGCACTGTGCTTGCTGCTCTTGAAACTGCAAATCAACATAATGCAGAAATAGTTATAGGCTTTGGTGGGGGCAGTTCTATGGATGTTGCTAAGCTAGTGGCTTATTTGAGTAATTCTACAGAGTCATTAAGTAATATCTATGGAGTTGAACAAACTAAAGGAAAACGAAGTTTGCCTCTAGTTTTAGTGCCCACCACTGCTGGAACTGGCTCAGAAGTTACACCCATTGCCATTGTTACTACTGGCACTACAGAGAAAAAGGGAGTAGTATCTAAGCAGCTTTATCCAGATATAGCAATGCTTGATGCTGAGTTGACCCTAAATTTACCAGCCAATATCACAGCAGCAACAGGGATTGATGCTATGGTACATGCTCTTGAAGCCTATACCAGTAAGCACAAGAAAAATCCCCTCTCAGATAATTTAGCTCTTGAAGCTCTGCGTCTACTTTCAAGTAATATAGAAGAGGTTGTACATAATGGGCAACATAACATAGAGGCTAGGTCTAATATGCTGTTAGGTTCTATGCTAGCAGGTCAAGCCTTTGCCAACGCACCCGTAGCAGCAGTACATGCACTGGCCTATCCTGTAGGAGCACTTTTTCACGTAGCTCATGGTCTTTCCAATGCTTTAGTATTACCACATGTATTACGTTTTAATGCCTCTGCTTGTGCTGAGCTTTACGCCAAAATAGTTGATATTGTTAACCCCCAAGATATTAACAGAAGTGTGAATGAAAAAGCTGTTGGGCTTGCCAATTACTTCACAAATCTAGCACAGAAACTTGGTATGGTTACAAAACTAAGTGAAGTAGGCATAGGGGATAATGATGTGCCTAAACTGGCTAAAGATGCTATGAAACAACAGCGTTTGTTAGTTAATAATCCTCGTGAAGTAAACTATGATGATGCTGTAGTTATTTACAGCCAAGCACTTTAGAAGGTTTATAGATGGATATCAAGGTTTGGTGGTTCTATACATGTAATAGCATATTGAATGTATTTTTGCTAAGATTTTTACTTCATCATTACCTGCAATTGCTTGTAAAACTTATAGAGAAGTTCCATAACAACATAACAAGCCTAAGGTTTTGTGCTAGCAAATATGCCTCAAAGTAGGCTTCAGTTGCGGCTTAATTGTCATACTTTACAAACCTGTAAATTTTTAGTAGACTTAATTCTTAATGATGCTTTTACATTTTGCTCGAGCATTCTAGCCAGCAACACTCTTTACTACAGAGTGTTGCATAAGAAGTGACCCATCAGTATTTGGTGTGGTCGTTTTTTTATTGTGTTGGCATCAGTTTTTAAATTAGGATGTGTTTTAATGAAGAATTTGAACCCAGTCTTGCTCTTGACCCCCGGCCCTACGCCTATTCACCCTCGGTCACTTGATGCTATGAGTTGGCCCATGCGTGGACACATGGATGCCGAAGTATTTGCTTACAATGACCGTATTGTAGAAGATTTACATAGACTTTATAAAACAGGTGGACATGGCTTTACTAGCTTGCTGTCAGGAACAGGTTCACTGGGTATGGAAGCAGGATTTGCTAATTTACTCGAGCAAGGAGAAAAAGCTTTAATTGTTAGTAACGGCGTTTTTGGTGAGCGAAAAATAGAGATGGCTAAGCGCCTAGGTGCTATTGTTACCCCCTTGCGTTTTGAAGCTGGCTCACCTATTGATGTAGACAAAGTAAGAGCTGAAGCCCACAGAATTAAACCAAAATTAATAGCTATGGTTCATGGGGAAACTTCAACTGGTGTTTTAAACCCCGTACCCGAAGTTGGCGAAATTTCTCATGAAGTTGAGGCGCTTTATTCTGTTGATGCTGTAACTACAGTGGGAATGCTCGAGTTTGATATGAAAACATGGCATGTAGACTATGCCTACACAGGTTCACAAAAGTGCCTTTCAGCACCACCTGGTTTGGCTCCTGTGGCCTTTAGTGCAGAAGCTGTTGAGGCCATTAAAAATCGTAAAACCCCGGTGAGCACTTGGTACAACGATGCATTGGATATGCTTGGTTATTGGGGTTTAGGTGATGAGGGACGACAGTATCATCACACTATACCAGTGCAACTTCATTGGGCTACAGGCGAAGCAATTCGTGCTGCACTAGAAGAAGGCATTGATAATCGTACCCAACGTGTATATGTAGTAGGGAAAGTAACTTTGCAAACCTTAGAAACATTGGGTTTTAAAGCTTATATTCCTAATGAGTATCGTTTACCAACAGTTTTAGCAGTTAGCTTACCTGAAAATGTAGATGACGCTAAGGTAAGGCATCAGCTGCGGCATGATTATGATATAAGCGTAGCTGGAGGGTTAGGAAAAACTGCTGGTAAAATTTGGCGTTTAGGTCTAATGGGAGAAAATGCTAGGCCACGCCACTATTTAAAGCTTATGGAAGCCCTAGCAGATATTTTACACGCTCCACAATTGCCAAGGCTTTTTGAAGAGCTTATAGTAGGCGAATATTGCGCTACACACTAGAAGTCTTTTCGTTCAAAAATAAACATTGACCAAGCTGCAAAAATTGAGCCATAGACACCTAATCCAAACAGTGTCCAGCCTAAGCTTTCTATAGGACTAACGTAGGCATTCAGGTGAGTGGTAAGTAAATAGCGCTCAAGCTGTGGCCAAACCACTAAAAGTCTCATAAAAATGAGCAAGGTAACCGTAGCTAAAGCTCCACTTACTCCTTGTCCAAAAACCACTGTAAAGAATAGGGCTAAACAGCTAACAGGTACAAGGCTTGCTGCAGCCAAGGTATAGGCATAGCCAAGCTCTTTTAAAGCTGTTAAAGGTAACATCTCTCCTATGCCTACTAGTTCACCTGCCCCTAAACCTGTACCTCCAATGAAAGCTTCATAGCCATTTGGAAGGCGAAAACCAGCTAGTAAAGACACCACTAGTAAAAAGGCTAGTAGTATAAAAGGAAAGATAACAGCTATAGTTAACTTGGCTAAAAACCAGCTTGAGCGTGATACCGGACGTAGAAGAACAGTAGGTAAAGTGTGGTAACCTACTTCTGCCCCTAGAAGAGAAGAACTGACAATTGCTACTAATAAAGGTAGCAAAAATTCCATTGAAGATAGCAAGGAAAGTGCAGGCACTTGATAGGCTGAAATAACATAAAATCCATAAACATCTATAACACCCGGAGCATAAGCCCACACTATGGGGAAAAAGATAAATAAGAAAAAACTTAAACGCACAGTTGCTAAGCGCCATAATTTACCCCATTCAATACTAAGGAGTTGCCACATTATGTACTCCTTCACTTACTGGGGGCTTTTTAAAATCAGTGTAATCGGTTACTCTTTCAGCATAATAATTTTTTAAATCAAAGAAATCAGGTCTAAGTTCAAGAATTTGAATGCCCTCATTACTTAGTGTTCTTGTTAGTTTACCCAAGCTGCTTTCATCATTTAATGTAAAGACTATGTCTGCACTACGAGCTTGCACAGTTTCTACAAAAGGTTGGCTTTGCAAAGCCACAATAGTAGCAGCAGTTTTGTCCACGCTTATTCGGTACCGCCCGCTTAGATTTGATAGCAGTACTTCATCTATTAGTATTCCCTCTTCCAAAATGCCGACTTTATTACAGTAAGCCACAACTTCATCTAAATGGTGTGTAGATAATAATACTGCTGCTCCACGTTCAGCAGCTTCTTGTAATACACGATGCACAAGATGTAAACTCAAAGGGTCCATACCACTGGCAGGTTCATCTAGAATAAGTACCGCAGGATTAGTAAGTATAGCTGCAGCAACCCCTAATCTTTGACGCATGCCAAGACTATAAATACCTACCTTTCGCTCAGCAGCATTACTTAGTTCCATCGTACCCAAAACTTCATTAATACGTTTTTCGTTTACACGACCTGCTAATTTAGCGTGCAAGCGCAAATTTTCTCTTCCACTTAAATAAGGGTAGAAAGCAGCAGGTGCTTCTACTACTGCTCCTAGAAGACGCTTAATCTTGGGGTTAGTAATAGGGTCTTTGCCTAGTAAGCGCACACTACCTGAAGTAGGAAAGGCCAAGCCTGTTACCAAACGAATAATGGTAGTTTTGCCTGCTCCATTTGGGCCAACTAAGGCATAGACCTCTCCAGCTTTTACATCAAAAGTGAGTTTACTTAGCACAGGTCGCTTACCGTAGTGCTTACTCACATCCTTAATGCTGATAGGCGAAAGTGGCTTTTCAGAAGAAATGCTATTCTTACTCATCATTAAAAGACTTTCAGGGACAGTTTGCCATTATAAATTTGTGTTAATCCTATTGTAATCACTGATAGTATTATTGTGTTGTAGCTGCTGTTGCAAGGTTGTGTAAAGCACCACTAATGTTATTCAAACGTTGATCTTGATCTTCTATACTATGTCTCGTTTTTAAGTACATAGGATCATTGTAAGACACAAAAATGTGTCCTTGCTCATCTTCCCAAATTAGCATTTTCTGGGGCAGATCAATTGCAACTGTTTGAGCACTTTGCATAAGAGGTGTTCCCACGTTGGGGTTACCAAACAAAACTAGCCGTGTCGGGCGCAAGTCTAGTTCTACATTGCCAGCATTTGCAGCATGATCTAGGACTAGGATAATCCTCAGACCAGCATTCTCAATAGCTGCTTCAAGTCTGGCTTGGGTTTCTTCAATTGTATAGGTGCTCTCGAGTGTAACTAGTCCTGAATCAGTTTGGGCAAACCCAAAAAGTCCAAAAAAAATAAGAAAAAACATAATAGTTGCTTGGCTTAAAGTTTGTTTCATGATATTTCTTTTATCAATCTAACATGAGAATAGCTTCAATTTACTTCTTTTGCTAGTAAATTGACATGATTTTTTGTTGCAGTGCTTAGTTAAATTGTACTAAATGGTATTCGAGCCAACTTAATAATTCACCACGTGACATTTGAGATGATGCAATAGCAAGAATAATTTGCTCTTGTGCATCTACTTCAGCTTAGATTTCATAACCATTAAGTGCTAGCATGACTTCCATTACAGCATGACCTATACGTTTATTACCATCAACAAAAGGATGATTTTGAATGAGTGAATAAGCAAGTGCAGCTGCTTTTTCAACTAGACTAGGATAAAGTTCAGTTTCACCAAACGTCATCAAAGGTTGAGTTATAGCTGACTCCAAAGCGCCCATATCCCTAATACCAGCGATCCCACCAGATTGCAATAGTAACAAGCCATGTAACTTGTGTATGACTTACACTATACACACGCTACATTACTTTTGCAATCTGGTGAGCATCCAAAGATTGTTAGTGAGCGATTAGGACACTCGAGTATTTAGCTTACTCTAGATACTTACTCACATGTTTTACCTAACATGCAACAAGGTAGTGCTGAAAAGCTTGAAAATATCATTTTTGAAAGAGTTGGCACACAAACGGCACATGAAAGTAAAAAAGCGAAATTTATTATACGAAATAAACTCATTAGCTTGAGCGCATAAGACCTCTTTTACACCGAGCTGCAAGGGTCTTCAGTTTTTCAATTTTACCTACGATACAGTTTGACATGTTAAGCCCTCAAACTACGTAAGGTTTTTTAGTAAAAGTAAAAACATCCTGCGTCAGTACCTTTTTTACTTTCATGGTTTTCTCTTTTGGTATTATTGCTTAAGAACCTTAGTCAAAAAACAATTAAGCAATACAACAGGGGTAAAAGTGAAGTAATTGACCCAAAACTATGAACGTCGACCAGAGAAATTCTGACTAGCTTTTTTGCTCGAGTCAAAACAATATTGATTAGCAGTTATAAAATTGCCACAATCACCACCTTCAGTTACCGTCTTAGCAACTAAGAACTCACTTAGGTGGTGTGTGGCTATTCAATTGTCAAAGATCACATGCCTTATGGTAAGGCACAAATGATATAGTTTTTTGACTGTGTGAGGGGTCTGAGGGTTTTAGGATGCTCTTGCTACTTTTTAGACTTGCTAACACAAAGAGCATCCTATTCTCTCTTTGACCAGTTAAGACATAGAGAGGTTGGTTACGAAACTCTTACAAGATTCTTACAAAGATCTTACAAGATTCTTACAATTTAGTTACAAACGAGTGTTACGGTTTTTTAGGATTTAGTGTATCTTTTAGGTTGCTCTTACCTTTTCCCTGGTGTCGCCGCACAGGTAAGAGCCTCTTTTCTTTTATTATCTCAAATATAAATTTAAGAGCTTCCTAATTTTTTGAGTTGCTTTACAAACTGGTGACAAATGGGTGTCCTTTCTGGGAAATGGATTGCCGAAAAAACTCCAACAATCTAATTTAAATTGTGTAGAATTTAGCGTAATATGAAAGCAGAGTTTTACGGCAAAGTTATCGCGAAAATTGTAACTCAAGATAAAAAAACTATTTTGGAGTGGTTACATGAAGGCTCTTGCTCCTCATTGTGGATGGTTCATTACTCAAGTTACAAACAAACCTAACTTCAGTTCAGATTAATCGATCATCGTGGTGAGTTAATAGAGCTACTAAGATTAGCATCAAATGGGTTAACTCATGACTATAACAATGCATTTTTCGTAACGCTGATATAAAACTTTTAGAGAGGGAACGACAACCCTGTCCACAGATTTTTGCATCAACTAACACTTTTGGAATGGACTTATATAACCCTAAGCCTTTTGACAAAGTAAAAGAGGAAGCAACGTTACCCAGCTCGAGCAAGGCCAACAAGAATTAACAGTTAGACTTGATAACACCCCTATTCGTTCAGATGGAGTCAAACGTGCTGCTGTGCAAGGAAAGATTAAGCAATATGCTTATGTTTTAGGTGGTAAGCCCATACATTATCAGCAAGCTTACAGGAAGCTTAGGCCTTACTTTGGTATCACAGCTTTTGATGATATTCCTATCAGGCGCTATGAAGAAGCCATGAGAGTAATTCAAGCTTGGATTGATGAGGAGGGGTATTTGAAGAAACAACAGGGTAAACTATATGGTGAGAATGGAGCACCCAATGACCAACCAATTCATTGAAGTAACACTAATTACTCCAAACCACGGCAGGCGTATTGTTAATCTAGCAAGCATTGTCATGATCTTTGAGGATGATCCAGTCATTATATATCTCAGTCATAAAACCACCACCAGAGGTGGTGGCTTGTTTTGTTAACCCCTAGAAGGGGTATCGGACGCTAGTGCCCGATACTACTCAAATAGGCTCCTCTGTTGTGCCTCTAATGCTCTTTCCTTCTGCTCTTGCCAACGTATATACTTCCTTATCTTTTGTTCATCTAACCCTACTGTGCTTACACAATATCCTCTACTCCATAAGCTCTTTTGCGGATATCCTCTTAACTTCCTTCCATACATCTTTAGCATGTTTATTGCTGACTTTCCCTTGATAAAGCCCATTATCCCTGACACAGAATATTTTGGTGGGATTGATACCAACATGTGTACATGATCCTTTCTTATGTTCAGTTCTAACACCTCTACTCTATCTTTTTCTCTACACAACTTGTATATTATCTGCTTCAAGGATTCCTCTACTCCATCCTTCAGCACTCTAAAACGATACTTTGGACAAAAAACTACGTGATACTCACAACTGTAAATTGAGTGTGACAACTTTTTGTATCTGCTATTCTTGGGCATGTATTTCCCTTTCTTTAACCTTCTAGGGAAATACATCATTGCTTAACTAGTAGAACTTTTTACTAGACCACTACCAGAGGTAGTGGTTTCCACCAATGATAATGACAGTTCGGAAACTTACCTAAGTATTAAGGAAGACTACAATGAACTTAAACACCTCATTAATGGAAATTATCCTTTGACAATTGATTCCAAGGGTGGTAAAAGGTAAGCAAAGCCTATAGAGTTACACTGAGTGACTTAGAGCATGAGTTCTTTGGAAAACTTGATAGTGTGCAACGTGGTGAGGCAATCATGCATGGGCTTGTGCATATGGGGATTTTGCTAGCAACTTGGGGTTTTTTGCCCAACGCCTCCAAAAGGTGCATTTGAAGCAAAATTTGTTTCTGTGATGATACTTAAAGCTGTATTTTGCCAAGAAATGCTTGAGGTAAGGTTATGAACGTCTCACTAACCCTAAAACAATTCAAGAAAGCTATTTTGATACATTAAAAGAGACACAAAAATACAATGTCTCAAGATGTACAGTTTTAGAGACTAGCACCAACTTATTTAGGAATAAGAGCAATAAAAATTAGTTGAATATGAATTGATTTGAATAAATCTGCTCGGGAGTCCTGTCATTTCTCCACCCCCCCTCATTCTTTTTTGTCATAATATTTTGGAGAGGTAAATATGTCCAAAGAAAGAGCTCAACAACTAGTAGAGCAAGTGTTTAATAAGAAAAATCTATCTGCGATTGATGAATTTGTAGCAACAGATATTATTGATCATAGCGCCCCTGCGGGACTTCCACTTGGTATTGAAGGCTATCGAATGAAAGTTTCTGCATTCGTTAGTGCCTTCCCTGATCTTACTATTACTTATGAGCATCAAATTGTAGAAAATGATATGATAGCAGGTCGCTTTCGCTTGACAGGAACGCAAAAGGGAGAATTCGGGGGGATTCCAGCATCGAATAATAAGATCTCTGTAACAGGTCATGATTTTGTAAGATTTATAGATGGGAAAATGGTTGAACATTGGGTGGAAATGGACACTTTTACTATGATGCAACAATTAGGTGTTGTTCCAACTTGACATACTTTCAACTTTAGAAGTAATTACACTAAAAACGGGTTGATTTTGAACATTTTATACCCGCATGTCCTGCAACCTGTAAACCACCTGCACAAAAGACACAGAGCGTCCAAGGCGTGTATCCCCAAGCAGAGCTTGGTAACCCCGCCCCTGAAACAAATCAGCTCTCAAATGCACCTTTTGGAGGCGTTGGGCAAAAAACCCCAACTTCGAAGTAGAGCCTTATGACTTTGCAGAATCAAGAATACATGATTAATTAGCCTAAGAGTGAAAATTTAATCTGCTAGATCATTATTTGCTGCCTATCGTGTAGTTGTAGTGGGTGCACTACGGGATAGGTGGTAAGGAATGAAAAAGGTTTTAATTGGTTTGGTGATTGTTCTAGGTGGTGAACTGCTATGAACGATGAAATTAGACAGATAGTCAATGCTAAATTAGCCGAGAGGGATATGAATCGCACTAACCTAGCAAAAAGATTAGGGATGAAAGGGCAATACCTGAGCGATATTCTGAATGGTAAGGTAGGAAGGCTTTCTAAATCATGGAGCAAGATTCTTGACGAACTTGACCTTAAACTAGTTGCTATTCCTAAGAAATAAAAGGTGGTAAGAAATGACAGTACACGACAAAACCGTTTTTGAGACACACTACGAACAAATACAAGCACACTTAAAAGACTCTGATTACACAGAGCTTAAGCACCTTTTGGAAGAGCTTAAGGGTGCTCATGATAGGCATGTTGGGGAATTGAAAAGGATTGTCGAGGGGTCAGCTAGTGAATAAAAAATCTTTAGGATTAACCTTAATGATTGTGGGAGGGATTGCGCTCCCATTGATGTTTTTCTTAATCTTTTCAAACCCACCAAAAGTAGAGCCTATTGATAGCTCACTTGTCCCAGTCGTCATTGAAGGTAGAAAAAAAGTCTGTAACTATTTGGACGCCTTCGGAAGCTATACAATTTTTAGGTACAGCACGAACACATAGACTTTACGCTCTATTTTATTTGGCAATGGCTACAGGATTAAGGCGTGGTGAGTTACTGGCTCTTGAATGGTCACATATTACCGATAACCGTTTACGTGTTGTTACTTCAAAAACCAGAAAGGGTGAACGCACTATTAGACTTGCAAGGGATATAATTCCAGTTTTAAAAGAACATAAAGCAAAGCAAGGTATTGAGAGAGCTAATTGTGCAACATGGCAAGATAATGATTTAGTATTTCCCTCTAGTGTGGGTACTGCTATGAACCCACGTAACCTCGAGCGTGAATGGTATAATCTACAAGAAATTACCCGTGATAAATGGCTTGAGGAACTAATTTCTATAGGAAATAACACTGACCTTGAAAGGCTTGATAATGGTGAACTATTTCCTAAAATAAGACTTCATGATCTTAGGCATTTACATGCCTCTATGCTAATTCAGGGTGGAAAATCATCTATGGAAGTGGCAGAGCGTTTAGGTCATACAAATCCTTCGTTTACTGTTGATACCTACGGTCACATTTTCAGAGAGCATCAAGAGGAAGAAGAAGTGTCAATTCTTGATTATCTTCCAGCTATAAATGAGTCAATTAAACTTTGTGGTTGTATTGTGGTTGTATATTCATCAAAAAAGAAGGAGTTAAGCACAAAAGCTTAACTTCTCTATGTCATCTCTAAAGGACTTTCTTCTGGTAGCGATGGAGAGACTTGAACTCTCGACCTCACGATTATGAGTCGTGCGCTCTTACCGGCTGAGCTACATCGCCTCAAGCAAACATTAACAACTTGTAACCACAAGTGCCAATGAAATGATATGCTACAGCAAAAAGAGCTATAAGACAAGACCACTTATGAAGTTACCTCCCTTAGTGCCTAAAGATGAAATAATTCCTTTGGGTAAAGATTTTCTAAAAATAATAACCTATGCTCACAATCACTATGGTGATTTGGTACGTATACCTTTAGGTAAAAATATGATGTTGGCTAGTAGCCCAGAGTTAGCCGAGGAAATCTTGGTTCATAAAAAGGAACTCTTTGTCAAACTTGGTGGTTATGGTAAACGCTCGAGTCTACAACCCATACTAGGCCAAGGCCTGCTCACCAACACAAATCATTCCTCTTGGCTTAGCCAACGCAAATTACTTCAGCCACTATTTAGTTATAAGTCAGTTATGAAAATGACAAACAAAATACTTGAGGCAGGAGAAAGGTTGCTTGAGAGTTGGCAAGCAAAGGATGGACAAGTCATTGATCTTTATCAAGATATGTTAACTATTACTCTAGACATCATTTATGACCTAGTATTTAGTAAACCTCTACCTAGAGAGCCTATAATTGTGCCTTTAAGTTTGGCAACAGCTAGGGCTAGTCAGGTACGTCAAGAATTAGCAAGGCTTGATGCTAAGGTTTATGGCTATATTGAGGAACGTCGCTTAAATGCTCTAGTTAATGGTGACTTACTTGATATGCTATTAGCTGCAAGGGACATAGATACTGGCGAGGCAATGAGCACTAAACAACTTCGTGATGAAATTTTGACGATATTTTCAGCAGGTCATGAAACTACAGCTGCTGCACTTACATGGAGTTTGTATTGCCTTATTAAACACCCTGAACAACTGGTTATCCTAAAGCAAGAATTAGCTAAGGTTTTAGAAGGTCGTGTACCCTGTAGTGAAGATTTAGAAAAACTACCTTACACCTTGGCTATAATCAAAGAGAGTTTGAGGCTTTATCCTACTATTCCTTCTTGTCCTCGAGTTGCTAAAGAGGATACTAAATTAGCTGGCTTTGATATTCCTCAGGGCTCGAGGATCTTAGTAAGTATTTACAACATTCACCACCATAGAAAATTCTGGTCTGAGCCCAATAAATTTCAACCCGAGCGTTTTTTGGACAAGAAAAACTTTCCCAAAAGAGCCTATATACCTTTTGGATTAGGACAAAGGCACTGTCTAGGTAAGCACTTGGCTATGTTAGAATCTCAATTGCTTTTGGCCCTTGTAGCACAGAATGTAGAATTTGAACTACTGGAAAAAAGCTCTGTGACTAAGAGAGTTGCCATTAGCCTTTTCCCACGTGATGGGCTTAAAGTGCGCCTACACTTTAATAGATAAGCAAAGGAGCAAAGAAAAATCAGAGAAATCCTTAAATCGGATGAATTACAGTTCAGACAATAGCCTTTTCGCCCTGCCAAATGTTACGCAGTACAGTATGAAGAATACCTCCATTACGATAGTAATCAATCTCAACAGGAGTATCAATACGGCACTGTACAGTCAATTGTGTAGTGCTGCCATCTTCTTTTATTACATCTATAATAATGTCTTGAAGTGGTTTAAGATCATCACTCACATGAATAGTAAAGTATTCTTTACCTGTTAAGCCAAGATTTGCTGTACTTTCTCCTGCTTTAAATTGCAAAGGCAAAACACCCATTCCCACCAAGTTTGAGCGGTGAATACGCTCAAAAGACTCAGCAATTACAGCTTTAGCCCCCAAAAGGAAAGTTCCTTTTGCAGCCCAATCACGGCTGCTGCCCATACCGTAATCTTTACCTGCTAGTACTATGGTTGGTGTGTTTGTTTCTTTATATTTGAGCGAAGCCTCATAAATGCTCATTTGTTTATTGGTAGGCAAATAGGTTGTCCAACCTCCCTCAGTCCCGGGAGCCAATTGGTTACGCAACCTTATATTGGCAAAAGTACCTCTTGTCATTACCCGGTCATTGCCACGCCGACTGCCATAAGAGTTAAAGTTAGCTGGTGTGACACTGTTTTCCTGTAGATACTGACCAGCAGGACTGTTAGCTGCAATATTACCAGCAGGGGAAATGTGATCGGTAGTTATTGAGTCTCCTACTTTTACTAGTACTCGAGCACCCTCAACAGAAGCAATTGGTGCAGGTTCTGAACTCATGTCCATAAAGAAAGGCGGTTCTTGAATATAAGTAGAAGCCTCATCCCAATCAAATAGTTCTCCACCTTTTACAGGAATGGCATTCCAAACTTCATTAGATTTTTCTATGCCGTCATAGATTTTTCTAAATACTTCTGGTTTCATAGCTGAACTCAAGTGCTCGGCTACGTCTTGATAGCTAGGCCAAATATCACGCAAAAAAACATCTTGACCTTTATCATTTTTACCCAAAGGTTCAGTTTCAAAGTTAATGTCTACAGTACCTGCTAAAGCATATGCTACTACTAAAGGTGGTGAAGCCAAGTAATTAGCTTTTGTATGTGGATTTATACGGCCTTCAAAATTACGATTACCCGAAGATACGCTAGCTGCAATAATGTCACCTTCAACAATAGCCTTAGCTACACTTTCAGGTAAGGGGCCAGAATTACCTATACAAGTAGTACAACCATAGCCAACCACCCCAAATCCTACTTTTTCTAGGTAAGGTAGTAGCCCTGTATCAGTAAGGTACTCTGTGACTACTTTAGAACCCGGAGCAAGGCTAGTTTTCACATAAGGTTTTTGTTTTAATCCTTTTTCTACAGCTTTCTTAGCAACAATGCCAGCAGCTATAAGTACACTAGGATTGCTAGTATTGGTGCAGCTAGTAATGGCTGCTAAAACGACATCACCATGTTTAAGAGTGAAATTGTGTGTCTGCCCGTGTCTTTCTATTCTACTACTGCTACTATTAGCAAGCTGTTCATCACCTAAAGCGAAACCTTGCTGCTCTAATGGTTTTTGCAAGTCTTGATGCCACTGAGCCTTCATATCTCGCAAATTAATGCGATCTTGTGGACGTTTTGGCCCTGCTAATGAGGGCTCTACTGTACCTAAATCAAGCTCCAAGGTATCAGCAAAATCAGGATCAGGGGTGCTATCTGTTCTAAAGAGTCCTTGGACTTTATAGTAGTTTTCTACAGCAGCTACTTCATCAGGTAGGCGACCCGTTTGCTCTAAATAGCGTAAAGCTTCAGTGTCAACAGGAAAAAACCCCATAGTAGCACCATACTCTGGAGCCATGTTGGCAATAGTAGCCCGATCAGGTAAAGTCATACTAGAAAGGCCTGCACCATAGAACTCTACAAACTTACCTACTACACCCTTCTGACGAAGCATTTGTGTGACGCGCAAGGTAAGATCCGTGGCAGTTACCCCCTCTAGTAACTTACCTGTAAGCTTAAAGCCTACTACTTCAGGAGTTAACATGTAAATGGGCTGCCCTAGCATTACAGCTTCGGCCTCTATGCCACCTACTCCCCAACCAACCACACCTAAGCCATTAATCATAGTGGTGTGACTATCAGTACCTACTAGGGAATCAGGGTAAATCTCTCCTGCTTTATTTACCTGTACTCCTTTTGCTAGATACTCTAGGTTTACTTGATGCACAATGCCACTAGCTGGTGGTACTACACTAAAGTTATCAAATGCTTGTTGCCCCCAACGCAAAAATTCATAACGCTCACGGTTACGCTCAAACTCTATAGCTGCATTATTAGCTAGGGCCAAAGGACTATCGTATTCATCTACCTGTACACTGTGGTCAATTACTAAATCAACAGGTATTTGTGGATTTATAAGTTTAGGGTCACCACCTAAGCGGTGCATGGCACTACGTAAAGCTGCTAAGTCAACTACAGCTGGCACGCCAGTAAAATCTTGTAGAATTACTCGAGCAGGTTTAAAAGGAACTTCTTGTGCTTTTGGGACCTTGGGATCATAAGCTGCCAAGGTTTTTACATCCTCAGCAGTAATATCATAGCCATTCTCATTACGTAGCACTGACTCTAAGAGCACCTTAATTGAAAAGGGCATCTTGTCAATGTTGCCAAGGCCATTTTCTTGGAGTTTATTTAAACTATAATACTTGAATTCAGTACTGCCCAAAGTGAGTTGAGTTTTGACATTAAAAGAATCTTGGGGAAGATGTTGAGTCATTGTAAACCTTCTATCTAAGTTCTAAAACTTCCTACAAATAAATTGGGCTCTCTAACCACAATCTATGACAGAAAGTTAAATGATCTTAATATCATGGATGGCCCTAAATCGCCAACTATTTGGATTATTATATGCTCCAACACATTTTATGTCCCTGTCTTTACCAATCACAGACTCTCACACTTTTTTTTATATGGGGTAGAAATAGTACTTCTGTATTGCTTAATGCCTCTAGAAACATGCCGTTACCGTAACAAAAAGCGGTGCCAAAATCAAGTCCTTTGAATAGGCAACACTTGCTAATCACTTTTATTCAATTAGCCATTTCCATACATCAATTAACTTTGCATCAAATGACTGTTTCTTTATGTCCACTAGTTCAGAGGTTGTTTTATGGAATCCTTTAATAAATTGTGAACTTTTATCAGGTTTTACTATTAATTCAAGGAATTTATCCTCTCGCAACCATTGAAAGTTCATACTACCATCAGGACACGTAGTAATTTGTGGATGAAACCAAGGCAGTCCTTCTTTTTTTATTAAACGAAATAGATCAATCGAGGTAAAAAAACTATTCGCAGCCTCTCCTACACTCTTAATTGCTTGGGAACTAATTGCTTGGGAGTTAGTTGAGTTGGCAGGTATAGTATTTAGGAGACCATCTAACTTTTTAAATGCCTCATCAAAAGAAAAGTTTAAAGGTAATTCTTTTACATTACCTTCTGCCATAGTAACATACCACAATCTTTTGTGCAGGAGTTAGTTATTAGGAAAGCAGCTACATTTAAGTGAGTATTTGTATTCATTGAAATCTATATTTCTCAAGCTTTCTTAAGTCACGGTTATAACTACTTTTAACGAATTAAGGAACTTAACAACAGGCAATGTTTAGGACACAGTCTTTACTAATAAATTTATTATTTAAAAACTATTTTGAAAAACTTATTCTACAAATCTTGCCTTGATCTTATAGGCAAGTCTTAAGAAGGTTAACCGTTTAAAGCTAACGCAATTCTTAACATATTTAGTTGTAAAACTAACATTATTTATGATTTTCTATGAATACTAGCTTAAAAAGTTTTGTATGTTAATTTTAATGCTTTTGTATAATTAACAAAATTAGACAATTCGCTTAGCTTAAAAAGATTTTAGGTGCATTTTTGAAACAAGATCTAACAATGATTATTTTTTGCCAGACAATGTTTTTTTAAGAGATTTGCCCTAGGCAAATTTTTCCTCATTAAGTATTTTGTGATTAACTCTCGTCTATATTCAAAATTACTTTTGAGAAACTACTTTGGTTTTTCAGACGAATTTAGTAAAGGTTTTAAAATAAGTGATTTTATTTGAAGAACAGTTAATAACACTAAATTCTTATGATCTAAATTATTTAGGAGTTAAATTTTTCTGGTGTCTAGCAGGTATTTTTGCATAGCCTACCTCCAGTCAAACGCTTTAACATAAGCACAAGGAGACATTACTAATGAAGAGAATATATGGTTTTTACATACTTATTCCAAATTTAAGGAGCATTACATTGCATAGGATTAAATACCTTACCCATATTCTTTTAGTCTTTTTCGTTTTAGGCATTACCCAAGCCCAATCTATTAATGACATTACCTTTATTACTGAGCAATATCCACCTTATAACTTTGAGAAAGATGGGCAGTTACAAGGTATAGCTATTGAACTGATCGAGGCTGTATTTGAACAAGTACAATCTGGTCAAACACGTGAAGATGTTGATTTGTGGCCTTGGTCACGTGGTTATGATACTACTCTCTCAACCCCAAATTATTGCCTTTTTTCAACAACCCGAACCGAAGCTAGAGAGCCTTTGTTTTCTTGGGTAGGCCCTATTTCTCCCACTATAATTGGTCTTACAGCAAGAAAAGATGGTAACGTTGCCATTAACTCTGTTGAAGATGTTAGTACCTATGGTGTTGGTGTTATTGGGGATGATATTGGTGAGCAGTTACTAGCTAACCAAGGCATAGACCACAAAAACCTAGAGAGGGTTAGGTCAACATTACAAAACATTCAGAAACTAAATAGAAATCGTATACAACTCATATCTTATGAAGTGAATGTTCTAAGCTGGGAAATAAAAAGTAATAATTTTGACCCCAGTGATTACGAGGTAGCTCATGTTCTGCAAGAAGCAGAGCTTTATTTTGCTTGTAATAAAGAAACATCACCCGAAGTTCTCCAGACAATGCAAACAGCGTTGGATACTATAGCATCAACAGGACAGCATCAGCAAATTCTGGATAACTATTTAAAATAGTCTATACTGCTCAGTTCAGTAAGGAAAAGGTTTTAGCTAAAGCTTACAAATAAATAAAAGTAAGCAAATTCAAAATAAAAGTGATTGGAAAAAATATGAAAGACTTTGTATCAAAAGGACTTAAAAAGCAAATAGCAAGATTTCAAGAAAAAGCTCATACAGGCTGCATTACTATAACTGAAGACAAAAATGGTAATCGTACATATGGTTTACTCCAATTTCGTCAAGGTGAGTTAACTGCTGCAAAGTACGGCTCTTTAAAAGGCCAAAATGCTGTTGAGGCCATTCGAAAAGTAAACGCACCAATTCTATCATTCGCCAGAGGAATGCTTCTTGAAGAAGATGGGAATCCTATAACCCTAGAGGCAAGACCAGCAACCAAAGCTGGACAAGTTACAAGCTGGACAATTCGCTGGGTTGATAGAATAGAAACCAAAGTTAGCTTCTTATTAGTTTTAATAACCACTCTTCTTCTTGTAGGCTTCGGAGCTTATAATGTCTTTAATTCCAGAACAAACCTAGTAGAAGGGTTAACTACTCTAGCTGATACCTCTTCAGAGCAACTTTCAATTAACTTAGCATTGCCCTTGTGGAATTTAGACAAGGAAACAATTGCCAACGCCATAGAAGCAGAAATGTCTGACAGCAGAATCCAAGCTATTATCGTTAGAGATGAAGATGGACAAAGTATTTTTGCCAGTAAGCAACGTGATGGCAACTGGAACATAGTTGATGCTGAGAGTGAGGTCACCAACACAGATGAACTTACTCTAACAGTTTCTAAAAAGGATGTAACTTCACCACAAGGGGATGCTGTCATAGGTATCGCTGAAGTATATGCTACTCCTCGCTTCATACAAGAAGAGCTACAACGCTCAATTCTTGCTGAGTTGTTACGAGTTATTATTCTCGATATTGCGATAATTCTAGCAGTGTCACTAGTACTTAGGAGACTATTGATTAGACCAGTAGTTTCCCTGACACAATCAGCAGAAGAGCTTAGCATAGGAAAAAGTGCTCATATTAATGTAAATTCAAATGATGAGATTGGCCGTTTAGCACAGGCTTTTGAGCGTTTAAGAATCAGCCTTGATGTTGCTATGAAGCATATTGGTTAATCTATCTTGGGGTAAAAGGGTATACATACCTCAGCCTACTTTCCTTTTCCAAATGATGTAGAGATTGTTGATTACTGATTTGTTTTTAGAGCCTAAATAGTTTTATAGGCCTTTTTGAGGAAGAGGCAGGTTCAAGGTTCGATTAAATTTAGAGAGATAAGATTATGCTACAAAGCAAAGAGTTTGTTCATCCAAAATTTTTAGCAAAAGCATTTAAACAAATTTGTGAGGAAAACCGTACGGGAATTTTCCAAGCTATCACTAAAAGAGCTGAAGTGCTTTCTTTTGATATAAAAGACGGCAAGGTTGTTACCATAAGATACAGAACTAAAAAAAATAAAGAGGCTTTACAGACAATAGGGACTATAGAAAAAGCTAAGTATGCCTTTTATGAACGTAAAGAAGTTGATAAACTTTTTGCTGATGGTGAAACAGTTACCAATAAAGAAGTTCTACAATATCTGTTAGGCCAATTAGCTGACTCTTCATTAAATTCTAAAAAAGTCAATGCTAAAGATGATAATTATCGATCAAGTGACTTAAAGAAAACCCTAATTGATGAGACCATGATGGATCTCAAGAAAACTCTTAATGACCACATTGGACCTCTTTTAGGCAAAGAAGTTCTTGCAAAGCCAATAAATTTAAATACTGCTATTAACATGCTGAAAAAAGAAACCCCTGATGTGGATCACTCTCAAAGTTCTAAAGAAGAAGCAGAGCATTTGTTGATTATTGGATAAGATTTCCTATGCATAGTCAAAGCCAGTCAAAATCAGTTTGTCCCATTCATTTTGCTTCATTAATTTACAGGAGGTAAGACCATGTTACGTAGTAAAGAACCTGTTCATCCAAAGCTTTTAGCAAAAGTATTTAAGCAAATCTGTGAGGAGAACCATACTGGAATCTTACAAGTTATCACTAAAAAAGTTGAAGTACTTTCTTTTGACATTAAAAATGGCAAGATTTCTAGTATAAAGTACAGAACCAAAAGAAACAAAGAAGCTTTAGAGGAAATAGGGGCTATAGAAGAAAGTAAATATACCTTCTATGAACGTAAAGAAGTTGGAGAAATTGATGTTGATATTGAAATACCTACCAATGATGAAGTTTTGCAATACCTATTAGGTCAATCAATTGACTCTTCATCAAACTCTGTAGAAGCTAATACTAATAATAAAGATAATACCCAACAATTACCTAATGATATCAAAGAGCGTCTAAAGAAAGCTCTTACTGAAAAAATTGGACCTATGTCTAACATTATATGTAAAGAAGTTTTTGCAGAAGCAACAGATGTAAATACTGCTATTAACATGTTGGCAAGCAAAATACCTGATGCAAGTCTTGCCCAAAGTTTTCGAGCAGAAGCAAAGCGTTTTTGAACTTTCCTATAAAGGCAAGATTATGCTAATCAAAATCAACTTGTCTCATTTATTTTGCTTTATTCATACAAGGAGGCAAAACCATGTTACGCAGCAAAGAACCCGTTCATCCAAAACTTTTAGCAAAAGCATTTAAGCAAATTTGCGAAGAAAACCATACTGGAGTCCTGCAAGTCATCACTAAAAAAGTTGAAGTACTTTCTTTTGACATTAAAGATGGCAAGATTTCTTGTATAAAGTATAGAACCAAAAGAAACAAGGAAGCCCTAGAAGAAATAGGGGCTATAGAAGAAAGTAAATACACCTTTTATGAGCGTAAAGAAGTTGGGGAAATTGATGTTGATATTGAAATACCTACCAATGATGAAGTTTTACAATATCTATTAGGCCAATCGGTTGATCCTCCTTCAGATTTTACAAAATCTGATACTAAAGAGGATACCCAGAAGGACTTATCCGATACTAAAGAGGATAGCCAACAACTGCTATCTAACGAGTTAAGAGAGAATTTAAAGCAAGCTCTTACTAAGCAAATTGGACCTATTGCTAACATGGTATGCAAAGAAGTCTTTGCTAAAACAGTATATGTAGATACTGCTATTAACATGTTGGCAAATAAAATACCTGACACAAGTCGTGCCCAGAGTTTTCGAGCAGAAGCAGAGTACTTGTTAAACTCTTCTATAAAAGCAGATGAAGGAAATTCCCCAATTCTTGGGGAATTACATAGGCGCTTGGAGGAGTATTTAGAAGCCAAACTACCTTCAAGTAAGGCATCAAGCTTTATTGAACAAATTCGTGTTTGCTCGAGTGAAAAAGAGCTAAAAGAAAAAGTAAAAAGTATCTCTAAGAAAATTACTCTAATGATTAATCCTTCTGTTGGTAAAGAATTATTGTCAGTACTTGACTCTTAGATATTTAAAGTAGGGCTATGCACAATATAAAATAAGTTAGTTCATTTTCATTCTACTAATAAATCCTTTAAAAAGATAAAATTAGATTGTGCTGCATAGCAAAGAGACTACTCATCCAAAGCTTCTAGCAAAAGCAGTTCAGCAACTTTGTGAGGAAAACCATACGGGACTTTTGCAAGTCATTACTGAAAAAGTTGACATACTTTCTTTTGACATCAAAGCTGGCAAAATTGTCTCTATAAAGTACAGAACCAAAAGAAACAAAGAAGCTTTACAGGATATAAGGGCTGTAAAATATAATCTTCCTGAAGGTAAAGAAATTGGGGTCCTTGATGTTGATATTTATGTACCCATCAAAAATGGGGTTCTGCAAGGCCTTTTAGGCTTATTGGGTCAATCAGTGGATTCTTCCTCAATTAGTACAAAAGTCAATGATAGAGCTAATAAACAGCAATTATCTGAAGAGCTTAAAGAGAGTTTAAAGAAAGCCCTTGCTGAGCAAATTGGACCTATTGCTAACATAATAGCTAAGGAAGTCTTTGAAAGAATAGCAGATATAAATACTGATGATGACTATGACAATCAGCAATTATCTGATGAGGTCAAAAAGATTTTACAAGAAGCTCTTGCCGAGCGAATTGGACCTATTGCTAAAATAATATGCAAGCAAGTCTTTGCAAAGGTAGCAGATACAAATACTGCTATTAGCATGCTGGCAAATAAAATACCTGATATAAATACTGCTCAAAGTTTTAAAACAGAAACGAAGCAGCTTTTGAAACTTGTTAGCAAGACAGGTGAGAGACAGCATAAAATAGCAAATGAGTTGCGTAAGCGTTTAGAACAGTATTTAGAAATAAAGCTGGGTCTGCCTTCAAATAAAGTGTCGAACTTTATTAAAGCAGCTTTGAGTTTGCTCGAGTAAAAAAGTTGGAATAAACCCCTAAATTCTTAGGTATGATGGCACATACTTATCTATTCTGATCCAGATTCGTTACTCAAAAAATTATAAATATGTTATTCCAAAGTAATTATACTTAAGCATTACATGGAAAAAACTTTTCCATGTGTTTTGGAGTAAGATTATGTTGCGTAGTAAAGAGAATGTCTCCTCAAAACTTCTAGGGAAAGTTTTTAAACAGCTTTGTGAAGAAAGCCAAACAGGAATCCTGCAAGTTATCACTAAAAAAGTCGAGGTGATCTCTTTTGCTATCCAAGCTGGCAAGATTGTCTCCATAAAATATAGAACTAAACAAAATGATGAAGCTCTACAAGAAGTAGGAGCTATAGAAGAAGGTAAATATACCTTTTTTGAGCGCCCAAAAGTTGAAGAAGTTAGTGTTGATATTGAGCCACCTACCAATGAGGAAGTTTTAAATTACCTATTAGGTGAACCTGTGTCAGTACCTACTGCCTCAGCCTCTAGTGAAGAAAAGGTTAATCAGTTATCTGATGGTGAAAAAGAAATTCTGAAGACAGCTCTTACTGAACAAATTGGGCCTATTGCTGGTATGGTATGTAAAGATGTTTTTACTAGCACAGGAGATTTAGATAGCGTTATCAATATGTTGGCAAGCAAAATCCCTGATGTAAATCGTGCACAAAGTTTTACCACAAACGTAAAACACTTACTACAATAAAATCTTACTAAATCCCTGTATATTTTATAAATGGTTCCATTTGATAAAAAGCAAAGATTTAAGATTTTAGATGATGGTCTAATTTATGCTTCTGCTGGTGTACAAACAAACTGTGGTGGCATTGCAGCCATTATTGTAAAAATAGAGAATCAGGAATCTAGAGAACTAATATTTAATGTAGAAAATAATGATGTCTGGAATGGAGATCCAGAAGGTGCTTTTGATGTTCCGGGTGGTAGATTAAATACTGCTTATAAAAATGCTGTTTTTGAAGGGGCAGCAGAGGCTGCTTCTACTGCTGGAAACAATAATGGTTTTATTTTTACTTTGATAGAAGCATTAGTTCATCCAGTAGACTCGAGGGCTTCAAAATTTAAAGAGGCTGGTCACAGAGCAGCCAAAGGTTGGTTAGATCTAAAGGACAATGCCTAGCAAATTAGCTGCGGGAAAGCCAAATGAAAAACTATTGAAATAAGCATATCTGATCCACTTGGAAATAAGCTTACCTTTTGTGAAAATGACACCTAACATCATCATAGGCAGGATGCTTACTGTGGCTAATGTTATACTGTCAAGAGTTAAAATTTAGAAGGGATTTATCCATGGAAAAGAAAAGCCTATATTCACCTGAAGTATATCAAAACTGCTTAAGTCGTATTGAAGAGCTAACCGCTGAAACTAAACCCCAATGGGGAAGCATGAGTGCTGCACAAATGCTGGCACACTGCGCTGAAATACAAGAAGTCTTCAATGGAAAAGAATTGAAAAACACTCCTTTTATAGCAAAGCTTTTCAAAGGCATGATTCGCAATATGGTTGTAAGTGAAAAACCATACCCCAAAAATCTAAGAACACATCCACAATATAAACAAACAATAGATAGAGACTTTGAAACTGAGAAAAAGCGCCTGCTTGGTTCATTAGATAAATTTGTAAACATGGATGAGGAAGAAGCTAAGCAAATAAAACACCCTCTTTTTGGGAAAATGACTGCTGAGGAAAAAGGATGGGGCACGTATAAACATCTAGAACATCATCTAGATCAATTTAGTGTTTAGTCTAGGGCAACTAGTACCTAGGTACACGGTTTACATCTTAACATTTTGTTCCAAGAAACCCTTCACTTCATTCGAGGGTAAACCCTTCGCTTCATTCGAGGTTAAGCCCTTCACTTTGTTCAAGGGTAAACCTTTCATTATATTCCAAGGTAAACTCTAATTCTTGTCTCTCCATAGCCCTTTCCCACTCCAATACAGCTCTAATAAGAATGTTTATTTTTATACTGTTACAAGTATATGAAGCTTATAGTTAGCCATGCTTCACCCGATTTTGATGCACTTGCCAGCATAGCACTTGCTGAACTGGTGTATCCGGGCGCAAAAGCAGTTCGTTTAGGAAATTTGGGTGTAAAGCTCGAGACTTTTTTGCACTTATACCGAAACCAACTAGACTTATTAAATGTCGAAAAAATTAACTTAGCTGATGTTAAAGAGCTAATCATTGTTGATACCTCAGACCCTAAGCGGATTGCTCCTTTTGATCAGCTTTTAGGTAAGGTACCTGTAACTCTGTATGATCATCACCCACCTCCTAAAAATGCCATCCCTGCTGTACACGGTATTTGCCGCAGTGTGGGCGCTACAACTACTATTTTAACTTTACTACTCAAATCGCAAGGCATCACGATCCCACGAGCGTTAGCCAGTTTGGCACTGCTAGGCATTCATGAGGATACTGGCAACTTAACTTATGAAATCACTCAGCCAGAAGATCATGAGGCTGCTGCTTATCTGTTACAAGCAGGTGCCAGTCTGAATCTTGTTCAACGCTTTACCCAAGAACATTATAGCGAAGCACATCGTAAGTTGTTTGCAGATATGCTCGAACATACAGAAGAAAAGCAAATTTTGGGCTGCTCAGTCGTGCTGAGCCAAATAAAGACTGAAACTTACGTTAATGATCTTGCACCACTTTGCAACCAGCTCCTAGCATTTTATAATGCAGACGCCGCTTTTATCATTGCCCGCATGGAAGATAAGACCCTCATTATTGGTAGATCTATTGGTCACTTTGATGTTGGGAGCATACTTGCTGATGCTTTTGCCGGTGGAGGTCACCAAGGTGCAGGCTTTGCACGCACAGAAGCATCAATCAGTGAAGCAAAAGCACGCATATTAGAGACATTGCCCCAATATGGACAGGCTCCTATCTTAGCTAAAGATGTCATGAGTTCACCCATCAAAACTATTTATGAAACTGATGCTGTTGCAAAAGCGCAAAGCCTACTCTTACGCTACGGTCATAGCGGTTTACCTGTACTTAATAACAAAGGTGAATTAAGTGGGGTTATTTCAAGACGTGATTTGGATAAGGCTATACAACATAAAATGGGCCATAAAGCTGTCAAAGGTTTTATGAACAGAAAACCCATTACAGCAGCTCAAACTACCCCGCTGAGTGAATTAGAATATTTAATCGAGCATCATAATATCGGGCGAATTCCCATTTTGGAAATGGAAGAGAGCAGCTCCAAGCTAGTGGGTATTGTAACTCGAAGTGATATCATTCGAGCAAGGCACCAAAACGAGGTAGCTACTTTGAGTGGATCTGGATCACAACAGAAAGCTCGAGAACTACTCTTAAAACTTCCACGTGTTGCTCGTAAAGCTCTTGAAATTGCCAAAGAACAACTAAGTCACGGTAACCTTTATCTTGTTGGGGGTACAGTACGGGATGCAGTTTTAGGTGTTTCTATACAAGATATTGACCTTACTGTTGAAGGCATTAGCTCTGAGCAACTTGCTACAAGGTTACAGCATGCTTTGGAAGGTGAGCTAAATTGTCATTCATCTTTTGGTACTTGTACTCTTAAACTCAAAAATGGCTTAGTTTTGGACATTGCTACAGCTAGGGACGAGTACTATCAGCACCCCGGTGCCCTACCCGAGGTAATCTCAAGTAGTCTTTACAAAGATATTAATAGGCGAGACTTCAGCATTAATGCTTTAGCCATTAGACTTGGTCCAGAACCTATTGATCTTATTGATCCTCACAATGGTCTAAACGATCTTGAGACAAAAAGTCTGCGAGCCCTTCACCCCCTTTCTTTTATAGAAGATCCCACACGGATTATACGTGGGGCACGTTTGGCCGGGCGTCTCAATCTAAACTTTGATGAAACAACACTAGATCAATTGCCTGCTGCTCTAGCACCCGAAGTACTAGCCAACATCAGTAAATCCCGTTTAAGAGCTGAGCTTGAAATCACCCTCCAAGAAACAAGGGTTACACCTGCACTTTTGAAACTAGAGGAAACAGGCGCTCTCAAAGCTATGTTTGGCATGTCAGGAGAATTATCTTTGCTCGAGCGCTTAGACAAGCTTCGTCACACTTCAACTGTACCCATTGAAAGCTATCTCCTAGCCCTTTTACTAAGTATTTTAGATGATGAGCTTGAAAGTTACCTTGAATCCTTTCATTGGCCCAAGCGCTATCTTGAAATTATTAAGCGTATAAAAACTATACGTGAGCATAATAATGTCACACATGAACAAGTCCAAAAGAGCAGTGAGGGGGGACTTATGCTCATTCGTGCACTCAGTCGTGAGTTAGAGGCTCGAGTATTTGAGATTCAAGAGTCGCTGAGTGAACGTGTTTTACGAGGGCAGGATATTCTAGATTTAGGATTGTCAACGGGGCCAAAGGTGGGTGTTATTCTTGCTGAAGTTGCAAAAGCTCGGCATGAAGGTAGGGTTAGTGGGTTTTTAGAGGAGCTCGAGCTTGCTCGAGAACTTGTAAAAATGCATCTCAATCAAGCTGATTAACATCTTATCCCATTTCTTGAGGGTGGCTCTTACTATGAAAGATAATAAGCAATCACACCTCATTGAAAATTGGAACAAAAATGTCAAAACTAAAACTCTTAGATCAAATTATAAATCACTGAAGGAATGCAGAAATCAGTATCGAATGCCCTCAAAAAGGTCATCCTCAACTTTACGGCCACCATTAACAAGACTAAGAGCGCGATAGTATGTTTGTTGACCATAAATTTTCTGCCACATTTCTTCTGACAAATCTAAAAGTTTCTGATAGCTTCTTAATTGTGATTGGTGGCAATTTATGGCTTCTTTAACTACTGGAACATATGAAGACGTTTCTAACTCTGTAGTTAAAGCCCAATCATCCCAACCATCAAAACGTCTCTCGTTATCATCTACCTTTGATTTTAAGTCACCAAAAACAGATTGGTAGCGCTCTATTTGGGCTCTTGACCATACTAGGTAGTAAAGTTTCAAAACTTGATGAGGATCAAGTTCATCATTATTTTGGCCAGCGGCCTGAACTATAGCTGCTGTAGTAAACTGTGAAATTGCTATGTGATCTGGGTGACCATACATTCCTTCTGGGCCAAAAGTTATTACCACTTGAGGTTTTATTTGTTTAATATGACTAGCAATTTCGTTAATAGCCCCTTGTGGGTCGGCTTGATCTAATTCCCCATCCATATAGTCCAGAAAACATACCTTCTTTAATTTAAGTACCTCAGCAGCTTGTTGTAGTTCTCGAGCACGATGCTTCCCTACTGCTTCAGGCCCCGGATAATCACCTAGTTTCCAACCTTTCTGCCCCCTAGTTGCACAAACTAAATAGATTTCGATGCCTTGGTCAGCATATTTAGCAAGAGTAGATCCTGTACCAAGCGATTCATCGTCAGGGTGTGCTAATACACATAAAAGTTTTAGTGGTTTATTCATTAAATGCTCCTTGAAAATTATAGTGACAAAGTTCTTAACCTGTGTTTAGTGTAGAAACTCATTCAAACTACCATTGTGAGCTACAGCAGATAAAAGTTTATCTTCTTGATAAAATAATGTTTGTGCTAGAAATCCTGAGGGGCCAAGATTATTTTGTATTAGGTTCTCTCGTTACTTGGTTCATGTTATTACTCCTTATGGTATTTGGGAGGGAGTTCCCTCATTTATGATCAAAGTATAAAAAAACTATCGTATCATCAGCGTTTTATTATCGTCTTGTTATAGGAGACGGTAGAATAATTGCTTTCTAGGCATAGATTTTTAAAGTTACAAACTGTGATAAGGAATTTGTTCTAGCTTTAATTGCAACCATATTAGCTCGAGGCACAAAAAATAGGAAAAACAATTAAGAAAAAATATAATGCTGGACTACTCTTGCATATTGCGGGCCTCACGTGAGCGAAGAAAATTAGCTACTTCATCATAACGTTTGTCTTGGTTAGCAAATTCCACATAATTCTTAGCACGCCTTAACCACTCTAAAGTGCTTGGTTGCAACTCGTTGAGAGCTTGCTCTAAGTGAGTCATGCTTAGTGGAGGTTCTTTCCCACTAGTGAGAGCTTCGTCAATAACATATTCAACGGCTTGTTCTACAAGGGCTCCTAAGTCTGCACCACTAAATAGAGGAGTAGTTTTGGCAAGGCGTTTTTCATTAAAGTTATCACCATAGCGGTTGCTAAGGTGGAGCCTTAAAATGCTGCGACGCGCTACCTCATCAGGGGGTGGAACAAAGATGCGTCTATCAAAGCGTCCGGGACGTAACATAGCGTCGTCAATATCCCACGGTGCGTTGGTGGCAGCCATTACTAAAAGACCTTTATTATCTGCACCGATAGCATCAAGTTCCTGTAAGAGTTGGTCAACAAGGGCTCGAGTGTGACCTGAAGTTTGTTTGCGCCTTGCAAAGGCCAATGCATCGAGTTCATCAATAAAGAGCACACAGGGAGTTTTTTGTCGTGCCAGTACAAAGGCTTCGTGTAGGTTGCGCTCACTCACACCAATATAAGGATCTAGAATGTTCTCAATACGAATATTTAAGAACGGTAAATTACACTCACCAGCGGTGGCTCGGGCCAGCATGGTTTTTCCACACCCCGGTGGGCCATACATCAGCACACCGCCCCCAGCCCGCTTACCATACTTCTTATAAAGTTCAGGTCGCTTAAAAGGGAGTATAATCAGACGTTCAATAATCTTTTTAACATCACCTAAACCACCTACATCATTAAAGCTAAGGCTAGACTCAACTTCAAAGGCATCTTGAAAACGAGATGGAGCAGACTCTTCGGTGATAGGAATCTTTATACGTAAGCTATCAAGCTTATCCTCTAATGCTGTTGTGTCCAGCTCAAGCTTCTGAGCGATCTCTAGATATTGCCTTGTAAGTTCAACATCGCCCAATTCAAAAGCTAGCAAGCCTGCTGGTATCAGCACTTTGTCATGCATTTGTCCTTGCTCGAGTAAAATGCCATATTGCTTAAGAGCTTCTTTAGGATAGCCACCATCTTTATAAGCTTCGGCTAACATCAACCTAAGCACATGATTTTCGGGAGTAAGGCTTAAAGCTTCCTCTAGTCCTTTAATTTTATCGCTCATTAGAATCTCCGCCTAAGATAGCGCCTCAAGATTGGTGGTACTACCCAACTATAAATAACAAGTATCAAATAAACTATGAGCAGTATTGCTGAAATAATGGTAAGACCTGCAAAATTTAAACCGTAGATGAGAATAATGACGGCAAGCCACACCTTTAATGAGCCAAAGCGTCGGAACAACCATAAGGGTCTCATAAGCCAATGATTGGCAAAGCGTAGGTCACGAGCAAAATCTACCATATCTGTGTTGTTTGGATTGTCTATAACGACAGCACTAGCGTGCTTGCTTGCCTCTGTAATTTGATGTTGTTCCGTTAAACCCGCACTTAAAAGTGCTCGAGCTGAAATGTTTTCAGGGTTTTGTGCTAGCTGTTCTCGGCTGCGTGCTACTACCTCGCGAGTTTTGCCCTGCAAGAAGTCTAGCATACTACGGCAATGTACTACGTAAGTACTTTCAGGATTGCGGTTCTCGGCAGCTTGAAGTACTTTGTCAGCTTTATTGAACTGGCCTGCTTGAGCTAGTACTACCCCATAACGTGCTAAATATAATGGGTTTTCTGGTGATACCCTCAGCGCTGATAGAATAGCACGCTCCGCTTCAGCAAAATCACCCTGCCTTAACTGAATACGGCAAAGACGATAAAGTAGAATGTCGTCTTCAGGAGTTAACTCAAGCCCTTTGCGCACACTCACAATTGCATCTTCATCACGACCTAGTTCATACAGTGCTTGCGCACGCAAACGCCAATAAAGCGCTGAGTCTAAGTCAGTACTTTCCGATTTACTAAGCTGTTCTAGCGCATTTTCAGGTTGATCAACATTCAGATAGTGCTCGGCAAGCAAGATCGTTGAAGTTTCACTCATGGAGAACCTCTAACAATCCCATAAAAAATGGCTATAATAAAACCTTGTAAAATGCCAAGTCCAAAAACAGCTAGCAAACCTGCTTGCCACAAAGATGCAAAGTCATCATGATGGAATCTGTAAAGACGCATTGCAGGTTTCTGCAGGCTTGCTAGTAGAAAATAGGCAAGCACAGCTAAAATTCTAGAAGCATAACGGAGACTAAGGGTATCTCTAGACGCAAAATCCAAAGCAGGTATGTATACTAGTGCAAATGTATAGGCCAACACTAAAGTGAAGCTGGCTACACCCGTTAAGATAATGCCTCTCTGTTTTGGAGGCTCGAGCCCCAAACGCTTGCCATTGATATAAGCAATCACAGTGATTGCTAAAACTCCACCAAAAAATGCTACCCAGATTTGATGATTTAGCGCCCAAGGCTTCTTGCGATCAAGGTTAGCAGCTAGTGTTTTATCTTGCAGTGTAGGTTGTAAGAGGTTATCTAAGTCAGAAGAATTATTTGGCTCACTCATGTTTTCTTTTCTAATGGTTTAAATATATCCAAAAAAGTTTTCATGACAATTACTCCTGTAACAAAATACCTATAATAATACTACCGTTAATTCCTTTCAATTGAACAGTGATAAGATAGTTAATATTGGAGTTTTCTATGCGTCTTAATGTTAAACCTGCTTTCCTTTTTTTAATTTTAGTGCTGTTTAACCCTAGTGCTAGATCGCAAAGTGACAACTCGAGTACTGATACGTTGATCTTTGGTGCTAATGGACACTTAACCTATCAAATAAACTATCAACAGCTCTTTGATCTATCTACACAACGTGGTTGCTCAGAAAATGATTTTCAACACTACCTTTTATATACAGCATTGTATAGTTTATTTATATTCCTGCCACTAGAAGCCAATTTTCACTCAGGGGTTACTACTTTAGCTGTCAAAGTTGTCAAGAACAATACACCAGTTTTGTATCTTGTAGTATCGCTTGAAGAGTTGCTTAGTAATAGTAATGAACCCTTTCGCATATTTATACACAGCCAAGCTTTAAGAGGTTTGGGTAACTGCTTTGTTGTTACTGAAACACAGCTTAAAGCTTGGTTACTAACTATAGGTACAATTAAAGACAGCAACATGCTCTATGACACAAATCTATTTGATTTTGGAAGTTTGTATAAGGCCTATTTTGAACAGAAGCAGCAAGTAGAAAATCTTGCCTTGCTTGCACCACAACAAGAAAGCATTAGCAATGTAGAAAGTCTTGTAGGAACTGAAACAAGTGTAGTAGATAATAGCAGAGAAACTATTAATACAGAAGCTCAGAATAATTTGAATGACTTAGTAAATGATAACAATACACCAGAGGAAAATGACATTTTAGCAACCAATAACAATGATTTACTAAATGAATCTAAATCAATAAATGACACTAATTTAATAGTTGAAGATATTGCAGAAGAAGTAAATGACTTCTTGAATAGCACTGACTTACTAAACGAATCTGAATCAATAAACGAATCTGATTTAATAGTTGAAGATGCTACAGAAACAGCAAACGACTTCTTAAATAGCAATGATTTACTAAATGAACCTGAATCAATAAATGACACTAATTTAATAGTTGAAGATATTGCAGAAGAAGTAAATGAGTCCATAGAAGTTAGTACCCCTAGCAATGATTTAAGTAGCTCAGGATTCCTAAGACGTGATCTTTTTGTTCCTGAAAATTATAGTCTAACTTCTTTCTTACCTAGTGAAAGTCTAGACAATTTTTCTGGCGCTAAAAATGTTCTTGAAAAGAACAAAGACTATATGGCAGTTTTGGAAACAACTCAGGGTAGGGTAATTATAGACTTACTAGAAGAGCAAACACCTAAAACGGTCAATAATTTTATTTTTCTAGCACGTAATGGCTACTATGATGGCATGCCCTTTCACCGTGTGATAGAGGATTTTATAGCCCAAACGGGGGACCCAACAGGAACTGGCTGGGGTGGGTCAAGTCATTGGCTCGAGCTAGAAATAGTAGATAACCTAAGTCACTTGCTAAAAGGGGTAGTTTCCATGGCAGGTGATGGTGAAAGAAGTAGCGGCTCACAATTTTTCTTTACCCTTAGCCCTTCACCAGAATTAGATGGTCAGTACACTATTTTTGGTAAAGTAGTAGAAGGGTTAGATGTATTGCAAGATTTACAACCAGTTAATACACTAGATGACCCAAGTATTTTTGCGCAGCTGCAAGATAGCCTTGCCTTACTAGCTATACAAGGCATTGAACTTGATGGTGATGAAGACATGACGCTCGAGGATTATATCCTTGAACTACGTGAAGAATTACCTGAGGTAAACAAGCATTTTAAGCTTGATTTTGTAGATGCCATCATAGTAAATGATCCTGTAATTGACGAACTTTTTATAGCTTTTTGGCCTATGCCTGACACTATAGAGCGGCTTTATATTGTAGAAAAGTAAAGGAAATAGCTTAAACCTTGTCATTATAATTTGGGCACCCTGCCAGAACATGGTTTTTCACCTAAGGCGAAATCCAGATTGCCAGCTACAAACTTTTGCCGTGTTCGTACTACAGTAGGAATACTGGTATGTAAAGTAGCAACTCTTTCCTCATCTATCTATTTTTCCCATGTCTGCCAGCAACAAGATGTTCGCTCGTTTGATTTTATGCGCACTGTGTTATCTTTTCTGAGTCAATTCAACTAGTACCTTGTCAAGACTAAAATGAGGGGGTAACGATTAGCAAGTTCTTTTGCAAGATTTCTCTGCTGTGAACTGTATTTCCAGCATTTATCTAATCAACTCCCCAAACTAAGCTTGACAGCGTACTAGATAGGTTACGTGCTTGAAAGAAGCTTTAAAAAACATAATTACTTCTTTATAAATTAAAGTTAAAGTAATAGTTTCACTGAAATTAATTAGTAATGCTACGTAAATATCATACAGAAGCTGTTATGAAACCAAGCAAATTTCCTAGAAAGGTATAATTAAAATGAATCAAGAATACAAATTACCCAGAAATGATTTTGAAATTATTGAGAAATTTGATTCTTACGATAATGATGATTTAGCAATAAAAATGGTTGAATTTTATCAAAAACAAAGAGATGGAAATGTACCTCTAAGGGATGCATACATTAGGACTCTACAGATTTATAGCATTTCTTGACATTCACGCAACTAGAGTGTGTGGAATTCTTGCTTTGTAGACCAAACTTATAAATAAAGGATGATTTTTAAAGGAAGGATCTTTATTAATGAAAAAAGAAGAAGCTGAAACTATAGCTGTAAAGCTTATCAAGACTCCTGATTTGCCAATTCCCGTTACAGAAGTGCGTAAACTTACACTTAAAATAATAGAAGAAGGTGTCAGAGTTGGTCTAACTATTAAAAAGGTGGGCTTTGATGGTTGGAACCCTGTATACGAACTGTACAATCCCGACCAACAGGAAGCTACAACTTTAGCAGCAGCTAAAGCAGCTAGACATCTTAAGCCTAGTCAGCATTCACATGTTCCTTGTAAAGTCATTTAGCTCACCTTAAAGCGTCATTAACCATTTTTGTTTGCAGCATTTCATAACAACATAAGAAATTAATGCATGGCAAAAAGAGCGCAATGCTAGTGCTAGCATAGCTAATATAGATTGGGATCTTACTGTTAATACTACAAGGGAAAATTAAAGAGGCTTTATCCTAAAATATCATGCATAATTTTGCGCAAGATTATGGTTGGAGGGCAAATCTTCCTTATTAAAGGCCTACTTGTTTTTTCTTAGGAGTAGGCATGTTAACATTATTTCAATGTTTGGGAAATTTACTTTTAAAGTATTGGTGCTGCTTTTGTTTGTAATTCCTTTTTCAGGGACTGTTTCTTCACAAGCTGAAAATACTGATGAGCTAATTACTGATTTTAAAGGCGTGATTTTCTCTTTTAGGCAGGTACTAGAGCAACTTGCTGTGGAAGTTAGTGAGCACAAGGAGTGGTTCAAAAGCTATCAGACTGAGATTTTGCTTGCTAATGGTGGTATATTAGATGATACACTGGAGCAAAAACTAACAAAGATTTGGGCACAGATTGAAAAGCTCGAGCAACAAACAGCAGGTGGTTGGCTAGATGTTCTCTCAAGCCAACTAGACTCTAACTCTTTAGCACAGCTTCCTCCTGATGAGATCAAAAGTTTAATGCTTAGCCAAAGGTTATATGTTGGTCAAATTCAAATTGATGTTGCGGATTTAGAAAGCAGTATCGAACATGTAAAACAAACTTATAGTCTGCTAAAAGAAGCTGAAGTGCCCCAAACCTCCGAGGTTTCATTGGATAATGGTTCAGGTTCAGAACAAACTCTGATTTATACAGAAACTTTGCCAGTTAGTGCGCTCGAGCATATCTACTACCCCAACAAAGAATATAATGCTCTTGAAGCTTCTTTACTATACTTATTAGGTGGACTAGAAGTATGGGGTTCATGGCTTGACCCAACTAACAATGTAGGTTTATTACCTGAAGCAGAGGGAAGATTCATGACTTCCAGCACACCCCTTTTGCAAACAGGTACAATTCCCGGTGGTATGGGTGTAGTAGGGTTTGCACAACCAATTACTATTAGCCATAATGGCATACCCCAAGGATTTACCCCTGACCAACACATTTTAGAACCGCTTTATATTGAGTACGATGACACCATTGAGAATGTTTTTGCAAAAGTGTCTTATACTGACCGGCTAGTTTATCAGTATGGTGTGCAGATAGATGGGCGCACTACCCAAATTTATCGTAAACCCATAGAAGTAAAGCTTACCTTAACCAACGCCCTGCAAAAAATGGGAGCATCACCAGAGGTAGCTGAGGTTTGGGTAGCAGAATATGCAGCAATAGCCCATTTCCCACAAACTATTCAGTTAGCATGGCTCATTGCTGGCAATCCTCTAGCCCAAGATTATCAATTACATATAGAAAATGTACTCAAAACTTTTGATCTTAATACCGTGTTGAGCGCACAAAGTGGAGAATTTTCCCTACCTACAACACCAGAAGTAGAATGGGTTAATCAAGACCCTTTCTGGGCAGAGCTGCAAAATCAACCATTTCTTAAAGCGTTTACTGACTTGCTAAGTGGCACTAGTCAAGAAATCCAGCGCAGCTTTATAGTAACGCTTTTCTTCTTAGAACCTACCCTACCAATAGTCCAAGCACCTACTAAAACCGCTAATAACAATGTGAATTTACGTTCCAAACCCTTCTTTTGGTCAGAAGAATCCACCACTGCTAAAACTGGCAATAGTCCCACAGAGCCAACAGCACCAGCAGGATCAGCAATTATAGATCCTGATCAAAATTTGGTGACAGAGGCTTTAAAACAAAAAAAGAATTTAATTCATTATTGGTTGCCCAAGCAAGGCAGCAGGATCATTCCTTGGTCACAGAGGAACTTGCTAAATCCTTATGAGCAAGGTGCTCCTTACTTTATTATGGGAGTAACAGCTTTATCTCAGTTTGCCCCTCAGGCTGCTCGAGGAGAACCTGACAACTACACCAAAATTGTACAAGAAATTGCTAGTAAACATACCCCCCCCAATCAACCTGTTTTTAAAGTATTTGCTGGTCCAGATGTGGAAGATCGCCACATACTTGATAATTCTGGTAAAAGAATTCACCTAGCAGGTGATACCTTTGTATGGCGTGCTGAAAAACTAGATAGCAATGCCATTATGCAACATGGCACTAAACACACTAGCACACGCAAATATTCATATGTGGTAGCGCATTTTGATGGCTTTGCTGATAATGAGGGGCCTTATATAGCTGGTTCCCTGCCCCAAATCAAAAAACTACTTGCAGGAAAGCAGGAGTATAATGTTGACATGGTGGTAGTTAAGTACAGGGGTACTGCCCATTATGGCAACACCAAAATAAAAATGAGGGAACGCTTCTCGCCTTCTAATACACCTACAACCACTTGGTTAAGTGAAAATAAACAGCTTGCTGCAGATATTTTCAGCTGGTCTTCAGAACAAGATAAACTCTTAGTGCGTTCCCCTTATAGGCAAGTTATTTTTGAAAAGAAAAATGACTCAGATGCTGAGATTCAAACTTCATCAATGGTCAAGTGGGAAACCCTTCCTTCCAATGAAGCATTATTGCAAGAAAGTAAAGAGTGGGGTACTAATTTATTCTTGGTGCAAGTTCGGCAAGGGTATTTTATTATTCCTGCTCATGAACTCGAGTATTTACAACTAAAAGCTGATGAAAGACCACAAGTCCATACTTTTTTACCTCTCATAAGCTCCGACACTGAAGTGATATTAAGAAATACCAAAGCAGTATTGGCTCGCAGTAACCTTGATTGTGAGTCAGTCAGAATGCTTTCTAAAAGCGGTATGGAGTTAGCCTATTCTCCAGACTGTAAAATTATAGCTACAGAAAGTGGTTGGGAACTAGCTAAAGCATCTGAACAAACTCAATTAGCAGCAGCTAAATCAGATAATCAACCCATTGCTATTTTTCATTCTGAGAACAAACCTCCTTCAGCACTGCCTTTAAAGTTTTTCCTTGATGTAGAGCAAAGCTCTATGGAAGATTTACAAGTAACCACACTAGTTCCAGCTTATGATTTTGAAGGCTTAGATGCTGAAGAACAAGAAAATGCTATTAATGCATCTATTACAGATGCTCTCAGAAGGGTTATTAATTATTTCCCTAATCAACAGAATTTTAAGGTATTGATGCCAGAGTCAAAAGACTCAGTGGAAGCACTAACCTATACAAGTATAGTTCATGAAAACTTTGAGGCAAAATATGGCTATGACACTATAAATGTTTCCATGCCTTTAAACGGTCAAAAGACTACCTTTTACGCTCTTAGGGAGGGGGCAGTTAATATAGAAAGTGCTCGAGGAAATGAACTCGAGCTAGCTTCAAAAGATGTAATGTTGCCTTCTGGTGAGTTTAACAAAGATAGGGTGCTCTTATTAGCTCGAGCTTTTCACGACACTAATGAATCGCCCTATATTATTGTGCAAAGCAATCAAAATAAGTTTTATGGTGGTTCTTTAGGTAAACTCAAGAGTAGTTTGCCAGAGTCTGCTAGGCCAGCAAATTTGTTATTGTTAGTTACAAAATCAGCAGGTTATAGCATTAGCTCACTTGGTTGGTTAGAAGCAGTTTCTCAAAATGTTTCGGCATTTTCCCAAGCACTCCAAACTAATTCGAATTCTAAGAATTCTAGTGTCACTGCTTGGTCTTCTAATGGGGAAAGACAAGCTATCTTTAGCACAGGTGGCACTTTACAGCTTGATAAACTTGTGCAGTGGTCTCAAAGACCTGATAACCAAACACTTAAATCAATGCGTCAGGTTGTAAATAGGCATATGCTACTGGTTAATATACCTAACAAGGGCTACTTTGTAGCACAGTCTAGTGATGGAGAGTTTCTAGTAACACAGTACCAAGCACAGATTGATACTCTCATATTATCCTTTGGGCAAGTAAGGAACCTGACTATGGTCAAAAATCGTTCAATTGATGTGATCCAGACACTGCCTATAGAATATTCCATTCGTGTTCTTGGTTCTATAGATATTCCTAACATAAACTTAACAGATAAGGTTTCATCTTTTTATGATGATGTTGATATAGCTCTTAAGCCTACAGGCAAAGAAGAACTCTTAGTTGATTTGCAAAACAGTGGTTTAGAGCTAGCTGAAAGAACCCCTGAGCAATGGTTGGTTTTCGCTGAACGATTTAGCTCACCACTAGCTATTTTCCAGTGGCCAGATGGTAAGCACTCCTCAATATTGTTTGATCACCTTCTAGACTCTTTGCAAGACATAACAACCATGGAAGCCCAGTTAATTGTGCCTGCTTACAGTTCAGAAGACCTAGATGGAGATGTTCTGGATGAAGAAGAAGTGTCAGAATCTATTGCTATTACCCTACAAGATACCTTACAGCGAGCCTTCACATTTTTGCCAAACCAGACTTCTTTTCAAATTGTTATGCCCGATGGAAAAGTTAGGCACTATAGCCAAGACTCGCCACCAAAAAACAAGATTGAGTCTGGTCCCTTAGGGGTGATTGAAATTACAAGGCCACAAGACAATACAAAGATTAAGTACTATCAAGCTAGGTTATTTCCATGAGCCTAGTCAAAATGAAATCATTAGGCATAAAAATAATTGATGCTGATATCACCACACTGCAGGTTGATGCCATAGTTAATGCTGCAAACTCTGCATTAGGCGGTGGTGGTGGTGTCGATGGAGCAATTCACAGAGCAGCAGGTCCAGAGCTGGCTAAAGAGTGTAGAGAGTTTGGGTATTGTCCTACAGGAGAAGCAATTATCACTAAAGGCTATAACTTGCCTGCTAAATTTGTTATTCACACAGTTGGTCCTATTTGGCATGGTGGTGATAGACATGAGCATGAGTTGCTAGCAAGTTGTTATAAGCGCTCTTTGGAACTTGCTATTGAAAACAAGATAGGCAGCATTGCATTTCCTGCTATTAGCTGTGGTGCTTATCGTTTTCCCATTGAAGAAGCTGCTCAAACTGCTATTAGCACCATCAAAAAGTTTTGCTCAACACATGACAACTGCCCTTCTCAAATCTACTTAGTATGTTTTGATCCTAAAGTTAAACGTGCTTATGAGAAACACCTTGAAGCACTGGGCTAGGCAGTAAATATGATTTCTCTTTGGATACGTAATAATATAGCTGTTGAGGTAGCAGAAGAACATAGCACAAAGATTCCCGCTATCAAAATATGGCTATGCAAATCCAATCATTCATTATAAGCCAATGGTGGACTCAACTAAGCAGGTATGCAAAAATTGATGTGAAAAATATGCAAGTGTTAGACCTATGCTCCTGTAGAAATAGGACTAGAACAGGTTTTAAAAATTCATATTTTCTTTTGCATAGGTGCTTACTTATAGAGAATGACATAAATGCTTACAACTGAAGTTAAAAAGTATGCTGACAAAAGTGTTCTTTGTTGGCTTGCCACTGTCTCTGATGATGGTATACCCAATGTATCTCCAAAAGAAATATTTGTGACAGAAGGTGATAAACATATCTTGATTGCAAATATTGCTTCACCCAAGAGTGTCAAGAATATTAAAAGCAATCCCAATGTTTGCGTTAGTTTTATAGATATATTTGTGCAAAAGGGATACAAAATTAAAGGGATTGCTAAGCTTATTCGCAAAACAGAATCTGCCTATGGTCAAAGGGTTAAGGTGCTCAAAGTGTTAGCAGGTGATGCCTTTCCCATTCATAGCATCATAGAAATTGAAGTTGAGGATGTGCAGCCCATTATCGCTCCAAGTTATAGGCTCTACCCTGAAACCACTGAACAAATGCAAATAGAAAGTGCTATGCTTATCTATGGTGTTCAAGCTAGAATAGAATAGCAGTTTTAGTAAATTACCTCTTTAATGAAGCAGTGTGTGGTGCAAATACAAGGATTTTTTCAAAGGCTATTAATTGGAATTGTTTTAACATGTAAAATAGCTATGCCGAAAGTCCACTTCCAACAAGCAACTGTCAATGACCTCAACGCAATAGCCTCTGTCCATTTGGCATCATGGCACCATACCTATCAAGGTCTTTTGCCCCCATCCACTCTTAAAAGAAAGAGCTTGTCTACATTCCAGCGTGAATGGAAAAAAACTCTACATTCTGATTCATGCCAAACGATCCTAGCACATTCTAATGAGTCAATCCTAGGGGCTTGCTCTATTGGCTTTTGCGGCGATCCTGATTTATTGAATGCTCCTAGCTCCAAGGAAGTTTACTCCATATTTGTCGACCCGCATCACATGCGGAAAGGGATTGGTCGAGGTCTTCTCAGTGCTCATTTAGAGCAAGTGCCTATAGTAAATCTTTATGCATGGGTTGTTGTAGGTAACCGCGTTGGTGAAATGTTTTATGAAAGCATGCAGTTCGCAAAGGAAGAGGATACTGAGAAGGACTTCATTTTCAAGGCAACAGTTCTTCGTGTAATACGATATCATAGAACTCAGATCAATTAAAAGATTTCTAGTAAGCGAGAAAACATATAGGAAAGTAAAAGATTACTTAGGAGAGCTTAGATCTAGAAAAGGAGCAGGAAGTTATCTAGCGTGAAAGTCTCGGTTAGTAAATTAATTTCACGAAGTTCAGATGAGCTATTTGAGTTGTCACAAAACTATTCGCGTCGCCTTGAATGGGATAGTTATCTTTGTGAGGCTTATCTCATGGATAATGCTACTGTTGCGAATGTAGGTGTTGATTCTTACTGTAAGAGTAAGTCTGGGGTAGTAATAATATCACGGTATATATCTTATAACCCTCCTAGAGTTTCAGCAGTAAAAATGATAAAAGGGCCTTGGGTGCTAGAAAGTTTTAGTGGTAGTTGGAATTTTAAAGAAAAGTCACCTAACAGCAGTCTAGTTAGTTTTACTTATAGCTTCAAAGCAAGGCCTAAAGCTGCCCGATGGTTTCTCGAGCCAATCATTGCTCACATATACAAAAGAGATATGAAAACTCGTCTTTTAGCCTTTAAAAATTGGGCAGAAGGAATATAAATGCAATTTGAGCCCGGAGAAATAAATATAATTTGTACAGACCTAGAAGCACCCAGAAATTTTTACGAGAAAATTCTTGGTTTTGAATTTGTAGAAAAAGAGCAAGGTGCAGTATTAAATTTTATAAAGGACTACTTGCAAACATCATGCTTGCCCTTTTAAGTGGGTTTGGATTGAGCTTAAGTTTGATTGTAGCCATTGGTGCACAGAATGCGTTTGTGCTAAGGCAAGGTTTGAAGCGTGAACATGTACTCACAGTTGTTTTAGTGTGTACCATTTGTGATTTTGGCCTTATTGTTTTAGGAGTGCTGGGCTTTGGTGGTCTAGTAGCACGCTTTCCACCACTCACTAGCATTGCTGCATGGGGTGGAGCACTCTTCCTTATAGTTTATGGTATCGTCGCCCTTCGGAATGCTTTGCAAGTTTCAGAAGGGCTAAAAAGTGAGCAATCTGGTTCACTAAGCTACCGAGTTGCACTTTTAACGGCACTAGCACTATCTCTGCTTAATCCACATGTCTATCTTGACACAGTTGTTTTAATTGGCAGCTTAGCTGCTCAATATCAAAACGAGACTCGTTTACTATTTGGTGTAGGAGCATCTTTTGCATCATTAAGTTGGTTTTTTGCTCTTGGGTTTGGGGCTCGATTTTTAGCACCCATATTTAGCCACCCTACCTCATGGCGTTTGCTTGATAGTGTGATTGCACTCATAATGTGGTCTTTAGCTTTTAGTCTTATTGCTATCGAGCTGCAGGGTAACTCTAAATAACTTTGTACTGCTCTTTAAGCTAAATTATGACAAGGTAAACCTTCTAATTTCTTGCACAACAAAGTTACAATAATTTGAAAATGTACATTAATCCCCTTTTGCTAATGAAGTTGAGCGACACCTCATAATGTGCTTCGCTGAGCGCTTTGGTTATGCAAAAGAAGAATCTGATGGCACGTTTTGCACAGGTGGAGCAGAAGCAAACCATACTGCAGTACTCACAGCACTCGTTCATGCTTTTCCAACTTTTGCTGAGCACGGGCTCCGCTCGCTAAATGCGCAACCTGTATTTTATGTTTCTGAACAGAGTCACCACTCATTTGTAAAAGCAGCGCGTTTTTGTGGTTTAGGAACAGAAGCAGTAAGAACAGTGTCAGCAGGCGCTGATTTGAAAATGGATGTAGTTCAACTCGAGCACCGAATTAAAAAGAACAAGGCTTTGCTCCTTTCATGGTAGTGGCAACAGGTGGCACAACAAATGCAGGTGTTATTGACCCAGTGGGCTTAATTGCTGATGCCGCTAAAGCCTATAGCTTATGGTGTCATTTGGATGCAGCTTGGGGTGGTGCAGCAGTGCTGATCCCTGAGTTACATTATATCCTTTCAGGCAGTGAGAAGGCAGATTCCATTACTTTCGATGCTCACAAGTGGCTATCTGTACCTATGGGAGCAGGACTTTATCTGACACAGCATCCAGAAATTCTAAATCAAACTTGCTATATCAGTACTGCATACATGCCTAAGGACACAGATCTGCTTGCTGCTCACGATCCTTATACTCATTCTTTGCAGTGGTCACGGCGGTTCATTGGCTTGAAGGTGTTTATGTCTCTTGCTGTTGCAGGGTGGGAAGGCTACGCTGATGCTTTGCAACATCAGGTGACTATAGGGGATTTGCTTTGTGAAGAGCTAAAAACAGCAGGATGGAAACTTGAAAATGATACACCTTTACCTGTAGTTTGTTTCTCGCATCCTGCGATTGACTCGAGCCAACTTCCTGCTATTGCTGACCAGATTATTGCTTCAGGTCAGATGTGGTTGTCAACAACAAAACTAGATGGTCAAACACCTGTATTGCGGGCTTGCATTACCAATTTCTTGACTGATGAACATGATATTAGATTTTGTGTTGAGGTATTGCAAAAAGCAATTAAGGCTTTCTATTGAATTTCAGCCAAAACTCTTTTCGCGAACACTTAATTGATGCCATTACTATCAACCAAACCCGCAAACCCATCTATGCTGCTTTGACCCAAGGACACTCTTATCGCCTCTCAAATTTCTTGATTTGGAGTGAATATTTAAGTTTACCTGTAGCATGGTGTTTTGATTTCTGGGCAAAAAAATTTAACCGACAGGGTATCGGTATTGTGTGCAAAGACTTTGTCTCTATGGCAAACATTCAACCTGCTGAAACCGCACCTAAATATAAAAATCGAGCAAGTACAGAAACGCTTAAAGAACTTAAGTCAAGCTTAATTAAATATAAAAAAGAAAGTTTTACCTTTCTAAGAAGTCATGATTTACAGGCTGTTTGTGAAATCTCAAAACAACTACTCAATTTCCTTAATAAGAAAGAACAGCAAGCAGAAGCACATTTCGCTATGACGCAGCATTTTGTTGAATCCATTGCCTTTGCCGCCCAAAATGGTCTGGACTATGCAAAGCAAAGCAGGGGTAAAACGCTCAGGCTTTCAAAGAGACTTATAGTTGTGCAGCTTCACATTGTTAATAAAGGTCTTTTCCTAGATAAGATGGCACACCCTCTTCATGCTTTAGACTGTGGCATAATTGTTAATGATGTTCCATCAATTCCTTTAGATAAAGTGCTTTAGGATCACAGGATTTAGGAATAAGGGAATTAACTTATAACTAATGAAAAAGATCTCTTGCAGGAAATATGAATGAGCAGCAAATACCAAGAACAGTAAAAGAAGCTGTCACCCAGCTTCTTGAGGGTATGAGTGAGGAAGATAAAGAAGCTGTTAAAAACACAAAGAAAGAGGAGCTTATAAAATTCCACTTTGGCTGGGGGGCAAGAATAAGGAGTGACTTTGGTCTTTGGAATATCAACGAGGCTCTTTTGAAAGACATAGGCGAAGATCATCCAGACAGTGCATCTATGATGATCATCAATGCTGTTTGGGAGGAACTCCAACAGGAAATTTAAGTGATGCAGAAGCAAATTCTTATGCTAAGAGAAAACCTACAAAAACATGCTAATGCGCAAACGAAAGCTTGGTGGGAGAGCTATGTAAAGGGAAGTGTCCCTTTCATCGGGGTTAAAATGGCGACTATACGGACTGTGGTTCATGAGTGGCATAAAGAGAATGTGGCAGGAAAGCTCGAGCTTCCCCAGCAAGTTGATTTGGCATTAGCTTTATTTGAAAGAGAATACACAGAAGAAAAACTTGCAGGAACAATTTTCTTTCAAGAAATACTTATCCCTGCAAACGTCCTAAACTGCCAAAATGATATTGATCGATTTGCTGCCTTGTTCAAGAACGGCAAAATCTATGACTGGAATATCCGTGATTGGAGGGAACGCAAAGGAGAAGGGTAGACATCTACAAAAAAAGCAACCCTGTAGGGTTGCTTAGAACAATTTAATGGATATGGATTTTGCTCTTTTTTAAGAGAGCAAGGGAACCAAAGCTAAAGTTTAGGGAACATAGACTGCAAAGTTAAGCTCGAGAATTGCACCGTCACTACCAGTGTTAGGATCTTTTTCCAATGTAGTTCCCGGTGTTTGTACATCAGTAATAGAGTTGTCCACACTAGGAGAGCCACTAAAGCCACCTGTGCAGTTTGCAGCACTAAAAGGACCAGAAGCTCCACTAGTAGAACATTCAGCAGTTACAGATGCAACACTACCTACTGTAGTAATAACACCTGTATCTGTGGTAACAGCATCATCAAAATCAAAAGTACTATCTGCGTCATGTTTACGTGCAGATAGGGTATTCTCAACTAAACCACCACCAGTAACATCACGTACAACTTGAGGAATTATATCATTAATAACAACTTGAGTCACATCTGAAGTTCCTCGGTTCTGAGCTACTATATGATAGCAAATGAACACTCCGGGGTCAGTACTTGCTTGACTCTGATTAAAAGCAGCATTATTAAACTCTGCTGGAGTATCACAATCAGCTACATCACTAACAACCCTTTGGAACTTTTGCACTTTTAAATCGCTAGGCTCAATAAAAGTAACAGGGGTTGGATCGTTTTCACAGTTAGCAGCAAGGTCATCGCCATCACAAACAGCGCCTGCGTCCTCATCAGCATTTCCATCATCATCAGGGTCAACATCAACACCATTGTCTGAGGTATCAGTAACAGGAGTGCTAGGATCAGAAACAGGTTCGCCTGTTGCTGTGGCGCTGTTGTTATAGGGGCCATAACTACTAGCAATGTTTACTCTAGCTGTGACTGTTACAATAACAAACTCTTGTGGCTCGAGCTTGACGTTGCTTTTTAAGAGATTAGTATCACTTTCTCCATCAAAAGTGGTGCTAACAATGTTACCAGCAGTCATAGAGCTACTATTGGTTTTTAAAGCAACTGAAGTATTGGTTTCATCAAGTTGACTAGCTCCAAAAACTGTAGCTAAATCATCTACGGCTTGAACATTGTTCAAAGTAACGTTGCCAATATTTTCAATGCGTATATCATAGATTACTTGATAGCTAGAACCACTAACTAAACTATGGGTATCAACTATTTTAGCAATACCAATAGCAGGGGTAGCAGGCACGGGAATAGGTGTAGGGGTACATGAATCAGGAACACCATCACCACTAGGGCTAGGATCAACATCAGGGTCTGAACCATTTACAGAGCAATTAGTAGTTGGTGGACCTGATGGTGGAGTACCTTCTACATTAGCAGAGTTATTAAAAGGACCAGATTCGTCATTGGGATCAAAAGTTACTGACACTTCAGCTTTAATGGTTTCACCTATGCCCAAAGTGGCAATTTCTGCTACTTTTAGATCAGGGGTCGCATGAACAGCATTACCATCTACTCCACCATTATAGTCTGTATTAGGTGTCACAGCAGGCGTACTGCCAGTAGTGTTTACAGGATCAGAAACGGCCAAGACATTCACAGTGCTAGCAGGAATGTCGAATGTGCTAGCTAAGTCATCAGTAATTTGAACGTTGGTTAGCGCGACATTACCCATGTTTTCAGCAGTGAAGCGGAAAGTAGCTGTAAAGGTTCCATCGTTATTATCTTGAACAGAACCTACAAGCTCTTTGGCTAAACCAAGACTTGGTCCTGAGTCTAGAGTAAGTTCTGTAGGAGCACATTCATTATTAAAGCTAGTATCGCCAGCATGATTGTTATTACTATCAGGTCCTACGCCGGGATCACCATCACCGTTGGGGTCAGGGTCAGTACCGGGTACAGAACAGTCACTAACTCCTGTTTTACCTGTAGGAGTCTCACCAATTGTGTTTACTTTGTTCTGATAAGGTGAACCAGCAAGATTATCACTTGGAGTCACACGAATCACAAAACTAACTATAGCTGTCTGGCCTACATCAAGAGAGCGGTCAGTATCATCATTTGTAGCAGTAAAAGCAGCAGCGCTGGGATCTAATAGGTTAACATCACCATCACCATTAAAGCTAGAGTTGCCCGGTAATTTAGGAGAAGCATTGCTTATTGGTGCTGTATCTATAGTTATTACTGAACCAGCTGGGAAAGTTGGATTTGCACCACTTAAGAGTTCCTCTGTTATTTGAATATTGTCAATACGTACATTACCTAAGTTCTCAACATAGATGTCTATAGGAATGATAAAGCTACCATCAGTTTCCTTAGTAATAGTACCTACATCTTTTGATACACCAAGTTGGGCATTTTCAGTAATCTCTATAGGGGTATTAGAACATTCATCACTAGTATCTGCAGGAGAACTTGCGTCAGTACCAGTTTCAGGACCACTTGCTGGATCATTATCACCGTTGGGGTCAGGATCTGTACCATTTACGGAACAATCAGTAATAGGAGTACCACTAGGAGGTGTGCCAGCAATATCGGCATTGTTCTCTAAAGTAACGGGGCTAGAAAGATCAACACCATCTGTATTACCAGCATTGGTCTTAAAGTCTACGGTTATTATTAAAGTAAATTTACCAACTACACCGGGATCAAGTGAGTCAGTACCGGCTAACAAATTGGTAACACCTGCACCATTTATATTGTTGGTCAAAGTTGCATCGCTATCTAAAACCAAACTACCATTAACAGTTAGAGCTACTTCTCCAGCAGAAAGAGTTGGTGCTGGTGTACTAAAACCTGTAATCTCAGGTTCGCCAGAGCCAGCATCACCTAGTTGACCATCAAGATCATCGGTAATTTGAACGGCTGTTAGGGTAGAGTTGCCAAAGTTTTCTGCTGTAAAGGTCATTTGTATATCGTAAGTACCATCATTATTGTTAGTAACACTATCAGTATTTTTAGCTAAGCCTATTTTATTATCTTCTGCCACCTCAACTTGAGCAAGGTTATGATTCTCAAAAGTTTTATTAGCAGTACCATTAGTTTGGTTGCTATCAGAAATAGCGGTGTCGTTAGTAGCAGTTAAGTCTAGGTTAGCTACCTTAGCAGCATCAGTACCAGCAGGAATAGTTCCACAAACTAGCAAGTTCTTAAAGTCTCCACCACTACCTGCAACATTATCTGATTGTGCTAAAGGTACTTGACCAGATACTAAAGTATCTGTACCACTTTCAAAAGTACCAACTGTGCCATTATCAATATAGATTTCAAGGTTATCCAAATTGAAATCATCACCACTAGAATATTGTTGTGCGTTTAGGGTAACATTAATGGCTACATTACTGCTATTTTCTATAGTGTAAGGAAAACAAACTTGGTCACCAGCAAATTTAGTGTTGTCTGTTTGTGCGTCTGCAAGAACAAAGGTACCAATAGCACCATCTGTTGCTCCATCAGGACTCTGACTGTTATCAGGGTCCACTTCAAAACTATAGACAGTATTAACTATTGTAGTAACTTCATTAGACTCAGTACTATCAGAAATATTGTTACTATCAACAAAACTAGCTGTGGCTTTGTTCTTGATGATTGTGCCACCTGTAGTGGACTCTGCTGCTATTGCTAAACTTGCAAAGAGAGTTGCTAAAAGCAGCATCGTAAAAGATATAGCTAAACGTTTCAAAATAATTACTCCTTGAATAAATTTTGCCTTAAAATACCCTTAAATTTAACTTTCCTGTCTCCATATTCTTATCTTCATTTAGGCATCACATTACCTTACCTCTACGCGATAGCTAAAAGACTTGCTCTGCTTAGCTTCTAAAGGCACAAGTAAAGTCCAGCGGGCAGTTGTGTACTGTTCTGGTGGTACAACTACCTCTTCTTCTTCACCTACTTCGTTAGTGATAGTCACCACTATAGGTGCAGCGCCGAAGGTTTGACCACTATCAACGCTAAACTCTAACCATGCTTCTTCAGAAGTAGTAGCCGAGTTATCTAAATAGAAAGTGTCTTCAGGCACTGGGCCAACTGCTTGCACGCCTTCAAGTGTAGTGTCACCTTGATTAAGAAGATGTACACGGTACTCAATGACATTGCTCGGATCAGCAAACTCTGCAGATGTGAATTGTTCTTCAACACTGCCATCCTCTAAGACGACTTCCTCGACAATAAAAGATTCTAAGCTCACTACTAGAGGGCTCTCACTCTCTTGAGCAAAGGCCAAACCCAGCAAGAGCAGTAAATAAATTAAAGAGATGTTGCAAAAAGGCTTCATATTGAGCATGATAAAGTTCCTTCCAAAAAAATTTAATAATGAATTGTTTTTTAACATTAAGTTAATCAACATCAAGCATTAATATGCACATCCTCATCTTACATAACACTTACAAATAGATTAATTAACTCAAATCTTGATCTAGGTAACTAATAAAATTATAAAAATACTAAAACTAAATTTTCAGAAAGCTTTTCTGGTAAGCGAAAATTGTGCAATTTTTTATAGCATTAAATTCTTCTAAAAATTCCTCATGTAAGACCAATTTTAGCGTAGCCAAACTGACTTTTCCTGACAGTTAAACCTGTTAGGGAAGCGCTAATCCTTCGACTTAAGAGTACAGGATAATAGTATTCTCGTTAGTGAAATTATTATATTTCGCTATATATATGTATATTAGTATGAATTTTGTAAGTGTCACTCATTATTATTTTTTCTATATGAGACCTTCTGACATTACATGGGGATATGGAAAATGAAAATTTTAATAAAGATACAACTTACTCTATTTATTCTATTAACAATATTTTATTTATTTACTACCTTTGTACTAGCAGAAGGAACAATTACAGCTGGTACTGAAATAGAAAATATTGCTACAGCAAATTTCCTATCAGAAGGGGATCCTCTTTTTGCTAGTTCGAACAAAGTTCTAGCTATTATAGAAAATGTTTGTAATATTAATATAACACCTAATGGCAGTGTAAGTTCACCAGCAGCCGCACAAACAGTGGCAGCAAAAAGCACAGTTAACTTTGTTTATAGTTTGACCAATACAGGAAATGCTACTAATGATATAGATTTATTAGTAGTAATAGAAGATGCTAGTGATTTTACTCCGACAAATATAGCAATAAGTGCTGACACAGATGGTGATGGCAACTTTGAAACTTTTTTGGGTGGTGCGGGCGTTCTATCTGATGTGCCTGTAAATACACCTATTAATTTACAATTAACTATAGAAATCCCTGAGTTTGAGCAGGAAACAGTTATATATCCTAATTTAGTAGGTAAGTGTAGTTCTAGTAATGCTGTTGATGATAATAATGTGGTAGAGATAATCTATAACCTGCCTAGAGAATATGACCTCGAGCTAATAAAGCAAGTAAACCCCATAGAAGCAGAACTGGGACAAGATGTTACTTACACCATAGAGATTAAAAACCACGGGCCAGATGATGTTTTTGGTGCAAATGTAATAGATATACTGCCTAGTGAACTATTAGATGTTCAGTGGACCTGTGTGGCTGATGAGGGCTCGAGCTGCTCTGCTGAGGGCAGTGGCAGAATCCTTGATGACACTATTCACCTTATGGTAGGTCACAGAGTTATTTATACTATAACAGCAAGAATCTCTGATGAAGCTATAGCAGGTGAAGTAGTTGAAAACACTGCCGAGGTAGTTTTGCCAAGAGGTGCAGTAGACACTACACCAGATAATAACAGTGATACAGCTACGCTAACGCCAAAAGAACCTATCCCAGAAACTATTGATGAGTTAGTTAAACAAGCTACGCCCCCAGATAGATCTGAGTTAACCGTTGGTGATGAGCTCGAGTACATTATTAGTTTTAGTAGCGAGGAAGTACCTCTTACTAATGTAGTGATTACTGATACCCTCAGCGAATTCTTAGCAGTACCTACTTTGAGCATATCACCAGAGGCTGATAGTCTTGTTTATGATGAAGAAACACGTACTGTTACAGCAACATACGCTAGTATAGCTGCACGAGCAACTGTTGAGCTTACTATTGCTACTCAGGTAATTGGAGAAAACATTGATGGTGAGGTTGTAATAAATGAAGGCGCTACTGTTACATGGTCAGAGGGCAGTGAGACTAGCAACTCTACTAACCACCCAATAGTAGATTTGGCAGACATAAGCATTGTTAAAGAAAATGATCTTGATTTAGTTATATTAGGTGGTCCAGTAACCTACCACATAATTGTTACTAATAATGGCCCTAGTGATGTAGAAGGCTTAAGTGTTGTAGATGAGTTCCCTGCTTTACTAAATGAAGTCACTTGGACTTGTTTGGCGAGTAGGGGCTCGAGCTGTACCCCTGAAGGCAGTGGCAATATAAATGACACGGTCAATATTTTAAGTGGTGGTGAACTGATCTATAGTGTAAGCGCTATACTCTCAAATGACGCTGTAGTTGGTGAAAATTTAGAAAATATAGCTAGCGTAAAGCTTCCTGAAGGAATCAAGGACCCTAATCCTGATGACAATGAAGATAATGAAATTGATCCAATTGACCGCACAGGCATAGAGGAGCTAAACAAAAGCTCAGAGCCTAGTGCAGGCACTACCCTTAAACCCGGTGAAGAGCTTAGCTACAACATTAGTTTCGACATTATAGATTCAATTTCTGTAAGCAATGTGCGGGTTAGTGACACTATCAGTAAGTTCTTAGAGCTTGATAAAGTTACCATCCAAACTTTGGTAAATACTGAGGAAGCAGCTCCTGATGTACTTGATTACAGCCAAGATACAGGAGAACTTTTAGTGGTTTTTAATGTCTTGCCTGCAGGAGCACATGTAGAGGTGATTATAATTGCTCCTGTAAAAGCAGATGCCCCTGCCGAGGCGCTTATTAGAAATGATGGTGCCACCGTTGAGTGGAATAACGAAGACTCTGCAACAAGTCCTCCAGTGGTTAATCCTGTAGCTCATGTGTGTGATTTGGTGATTTTACCTGATGGTACTGTGCCTAATCCTGCAGCTTTTCCCAATGATGTAATCTCTGCTCCTAGTGAAATTATATCTTTACCCTACTCCTTACAAAATACTGGTAATGGTACTAATATTTATGATCTTTCTGCTGCCCTTGAAGAGTTAAGTGATTTTGGCTCTGATTTAAGTATTCATATTGATGCTGACGCTGATGGTAAGCCAGAAGGGGAAGCTATTAATGAAGTAAGTATTGCTGCTGGTGAAACTGCTAACTTAGTTATAGTAGTGGCTTTACCACAAGGTGGTGAGTCATTAAGTGGAAACGCATATATAAACCTAATAGGTCAATGTCCTGAAGTACAGGGCTCTTTAAATGCAAGTGCTCGAGATAGCAACAATGTATCTCGTATTTTTATACCTCAAGGGGGAATAGAAGACCTTGATAAGAAGTTAGTGGCAGAGTGTCCAAGCAACGATCCTACCTCAGATTTGTGCCAGACTTTAGGTGAAGACATCAAACTTTTCCCAAATGCTGATGTAAATTACCAAATACGCTTTACAGTAGGTGGGCGTCAACTTACTAATGTAAAAGTAACTGACCTTTTAGATGTTAATTTAGCAAGCACACAACCACCTTTACAATTTAATGATTTTTTAATAACTGATGCTGATGGCAATGTGCTAAACATTGAACCTGAAAGTAGCTACACAACTTTTACTCCTGCAGAAGCTGCTGCTGATCCCGGGCACTCAGGCACGATTGACTGGATTTTTGACAGCTTACCAGCTGGCAGTGAAGTGGTAATCAGTTTACGCAGTGTGGTGAAGCCACTAAAACAGTGGATTCCTGATATTGATGGCAACGTTACTATAGACAATAATGCTTGTATAACCTTTGATGGTGTTGAAGGTGATTACTGTGTCACTACCGATAAACAAGGCCTAGGGGAAATCATTGGTCTAACCATTGTTAAAGTAGCAGACCCAACGCAAGTCACCCTTGGTGAGGACCTAAACTACACTATAGACATTAATAATCCTTCACAAGCAGAGGTTGGGGATAGTGGCGTGGTTGCTACGCTCGAGGATGTTGAGCTTTACGATCCTTTACCCAAAGGCATTAGTTACTTACCCAGCACAGCCAAAATCACTTTGCCTAATGGTAACTTACAAGACTGCTCAGAGCTTAGTTGTGAACCAACTGTTATCGCTTTAGATGACCTAGTAGCTCGTCCTATTGATTATTTAGAAGATACTGACTCAGAGGCTTACCAAAATCTTGCTCGAGTGGTACCCCCAGAATTTATAGCGGCAGGTACTAGTAATGTTAAGGATTTCCTAGCAGGAATTGGCGAGGAAGTACTTTTCTGGCAACTGCCAACTTTAAAACCCGGTCAAAAAGTTACCATTAGTTTTGATACTGATGTAAGCCCAGAAGCAGTTTTTGCTGAAGAGTTTACTAACCACGCTACTGCATTAGCGTTCAATAGCCAACAGGTAGCTGTAGCTGTAAGCGCTGATTCAGTTGCTGTAGCACCAGAACTAGAAAGATTTGCTAATACTGCTGTAATTTTAGGTACAGCATTTGTTGATAACGATGATGATGGTGCATTAAGTAGTGGTGACAGTGGTGTTGCTGGCATACGTATTTACTTGCCTAATGGAGTTTCTGTTCTAACTGATGAAGCGGGTAGATATACTTTCTTAGACCTTGTTTCAGGGGTGACTACTTTAAAAGTAGATCCCATTACCATACCGAACTTACGCTTAAAACCAACTCTTAATGAAGAAGCACCCGGATTTTGGCGCTTGCGTGCTTATCCCGGAGTTCTTACTCGTCAGGACATAGCCTTTGAGCCTGTTTATGCTGCTGTTTCTATAGACGAACGCATAACCGTCACACGTGGTCCGGTGACTATAGAGAAAAACTATGTGCTTCAAGATGGTGTGATATTGGTTGAACTATTAGTTAGTTCAAGCCAAGCTTTAAACAAATTATCTATAGCAGAAACCTTACCTAAGGGTACTGAACTAGCATCCTTGCCTGTTTATAAAGATACAGGTGGAGACGTTAAGGCCAATGGCCTCACCTTGGAATTAGGTGATGTGCTCGTAGGCTTTAGCACTACTATTATTTATAGCCTAATAACTTCAGACCAAGCTAAACCTGAACTTATTACTCCTAGCATTAGTTGGGAGCTACAATGAAAACTAAAAGTTTATTAACTTTAAGTTTAAGCATTTTGTTTTGGACTTCTCCAGTTACATTTACACAAAATCATACAGAAGAGCCAATAGTAGTTCGTTCTGTTAACACTCGAGGTGTTAGCTTAGAAGTTCCTTATCACATAGAAGGTGATTTGGAGCGTGTAATAGTAGTTGATGAATTAGCAGATTGTGTTTTAGTAAGCACTCGCACTACCGAAGGTGAGGTACTTGCTCCTAATCGCGTAAGTTTTTCTAATGCAGGTGGACAGGTAATATTCCTTTTTAATTGCCAAGAAGAAAAACCCCAGCCACTTTTTGCCCACTACCAAGTGAAACGTGAAATTAGTCCAGCAATGGCTCTACCGGGTCAAGAAATTGAAGTTAAACTTATAGTTGAGAATGACGGTAAAGCAACTGGTAATTATAGTTTAAGTGAGATCTTGTCTGCTAATGCTGGACTAGTAATTAATAGTGAAGCTCAAGCCAACCTTTCTTGGCAAGCCGATCTAGCTGCAGGCCAAACAAACGTACATAGATATTTAGCACAGGCTAGTTGCGATCTGGCAAGCTCTAATTTACAAGCTGTATTTGAACCAAAAAGGCCCGGACCCGGTGTTTCAGGAGAAATTATTTCAGGGCAAATTGAGCTTGCCCAGCTTGAAATAGCTATGGAAAGCTTATCAATACCTGTTAAAGCAAATCGTCCTTTTGAGGTGATTTTTAGCCTTACTAATACTAGTGAAGCTAAGTTACAGTTAGACCTAAACCTAAGATCAGAGACTGTTGAGCTAATAAAGAAACCTAATAGTATAAATATACCTCCTAAAGGATTAATTAAAGTGCCTGCCACTCTTATTTCTAGGTTAGTAGGAGTAAACACATTTGAAGTAGTACCAGTTTATGAAGAAGTAGGTGAATGTAATAGTTACTCTTTTGAAATTAATGTAGAACCTGAACCCACTTTACCACCTGTAGCAGTAAGTACTACTTTAAGTTTTGATGCTTTTATAGACAACTTAGCCTCTACGCCAGAAGGTATGGTTTTTCTAGTAAGATTGCCCGCAGAAGTTAATTATGTTCTCGGCAGTGCAAAGCTAGATGGTTCAACAGTAACCGATCCTTTACAAACAGATGATGTTCTGGTTTTTGAATTGGGACACACCAGTGGTCAAATAAGTTTTGCAGTAAACCACAGTGGCACAGTATTAATTACAGAAGAAAATACTGCTCTAATAGCACTTACTCCTGAACCTGTACAGGTATCTGGCTTTGCAGAAGCTATAGACTTTTATAGCACAGCAGATATAATTGCAGCGCCAAAAGTAACTAGGGATCGTGTGGGTGCCATTATCACTTCACCAGAAGCTGGCTTGGTGATACGTTCCGGCAATGTTGTTGGCATCACTACTGATACCCCTTCAAAAGATAACGTTACCCTTTTTGTAAACAATCAACCCATTTCTGATAAGCAAATTGGTCAAGAAACTCTAGATAGAAATCTTGGCCGCAAAACCTTAAATTATATAGCTGTACCTTTAGAGGTAGGCCCTAACAACATACGTTTAGAGAGCATTGGAGCCAGTGGGGAATTATTAACAGATGAAACTACTATTTTTGTGTCTGGCCGACCTGATAGCGTGAAAATGACTGCGCTTTCAGAATTGGTGGCTGATTCGTCTACACCACTTAGCTTTGCCTTAAAAGTTAAAGATGCTTGGGGTAATACTCCTAGCGATGGTTTCTTAACTATAGAGCTCGAAAATGCAGACTTTGGCGCAGATGATGAAAGCACCCAACAACTTGGTTATCAAGTGCGTTATGTAGATGGCAAAGCTATTTTAAAAGTTGCTCCTTTGCCTGTACCTGATGAAATTAGCATTATTGCTAGCCTAGGGAATGATGCTGATAGCTTGCGTTTTAAACAAGAGTTTGTGGTTGGTTCAAATTTCCGTCCTTGGCTAGTAACTGGTATAGGTAGTGTAGGAGTCACTTATGATTTAGAGGGTAGTGGTGATTTTAGTGATGACTTTCAAGTAGGCTATGAGGCTAGTTTCTTTGCTAGGGGAACCCTTTTAGATAATTATCAACTAACAGTGGCTGCTAACTATCCTGAAGATCGCCTAGGGATTTATGGCAACCCTTATGAAAGCTTTGCTGTTACAGGCTCGAGTGGTGAACTAAGTCAAGATGCCACTAGCCGTGACGGGGTCTTTGTTCGTATAGAAAACAATCTAAGCTACTTACAATATGGTGACTTTGATACCCTTTTTGAAGATTCAGAATTCACGTTAAACCGTAGCTACACTGGTCTTAGTGGTATATATCGCTTGGGGTACGCCCCTGCTTTTATTCGTGGTTATCTAGTTAATTCTATTACCAGTCTAGAGCGTCAAGAAGAAATTCCTAGTGATGGTACTAGCTTTTATAGTCTTGCTGTCAAACCTATAGCTGAAGGCTCAATAAGAATAGAAGTAATTAAACGTAGCAGCTTTGATAACAGTTTAATTGATGATGAGGTAGATGATGGCAACGATCCTCTACTAGGTGAATTAGTAGAACTTAGTCACTATAGAATTAATGAAGAACTAGGCTTTATAAGTCTAACTAGACCTTTACCACGTTCAGATACTAGGGGCAACTCCTACTTTCTAAAAGTCAGTTACCGTGTCATTGATGAAGAAGATGGTGAACGTGATTGGCGCTTTGGTGCGCAAATAGGTTACGATGCCTATCTTGGAAACTCTATTGATTTTATTGCACTAAGGGCTAGTATGTATCACGAAGTTTTTGAAGACCGTGGCAATATTAATGTTGCCAGTGCTGGCGCTAGTCTGAATACAAAAAATCTAGAAGCGAGTGTAGAGCTAGCTTATGGTGGAAATGAGGAAAATAGTGGTATTGCAACTGTTGCAGATATTGATTACAGCAGCAAAAATTTTCAAGTTTCTAGCTACTATCGTTACAATAGTGAAGACTTCCGCTCTGCTGATATAAAAGATTCTCAAGAAGGTCATAGCCTAGATGCTCACGCAGCCTTAGTGATTACTAAAAATATTGGCTTCCTTACCGATGCTAAGTTTAGCTATCGTGCTGACAAATTGACTTATGATATTGACTCTCTAGTTAACTACCAGCGTAATGATTTAGGTTTTGCCAAAAACGCAGGTGTGGAATTTGGCTTAGAAGTCACTAATAGTGCAACAAGGCTACTAGCAGGTTTAGCAGTCAATGACCTCTTTGGTGCCCAGAACACTCGTATTAGAGTTTTACATCGTCAAAGTCTAAACGAAGAAGAAAATAGTACTACTGATTTTACAGTAGGTTATGGTGTTTTGGGAATTTTGGAACTAACTATAACTGATAGACTTGATTGGGGAGTTAGTAATAGCTTGCTAGTAGGTTTAAACACCTTACAAGATAGCTCTCTTTTTGGTATTTTTGCAGTAGAAGCTACTGGCGAATTTACTGAAAAAGGGGACACTAACTTTGGTCTAGGTACTACTTTTAGCAATGCAAGCCTTTTAGGTGCTGCTGCTAATTGGGGCAGTACTCAAATAAAAGCCAACTATAGCCTTCCCACAGGTACTAGTGGCTTAGCAGGGCATATTAATACTGGTATCAGCACTTCTTTACCTGTAACTAAAGAAATAAGTCTAGAGGCTTCTTTTGAGCAAGATCTTGATCTCGAGGAAAGTGATAACAATTTACACGTATTAGGTGCAGGAGTGCGCTACGATGCTGAAGATACTAACATTAGTTTTCGCTATGAGTTGCGCTTAGCTGAAGATGTAAAACATGTTGTGACTGCTGGTTTTAATACCTTCTTAGGCAATAATTTATTTATGAGTAGTAAGCTTGATCTTATAAGTGATGAAGGTGCTGATCCTCAAGAAGGTTTACGTTTTAACGTTTCAGCTGCTTACAGAGGTGATGCCATTGATATCCTTACTCAACATACTCTAGAACTAGGTGCCTACCATAAAGACAACGAAGATGAAATCCACGGTGATTTCCGGGTAGTAGTGCCTGTTAGCGATTTTGATATCAGTCTAGGCTATGTTTATCGTTATCGCGAAACTACTGGTTTACAAGATATGCTTAGCTTAGGAGGCAGTTTCCAAGCTTGGGAAGGTGGCAATATTAGTGTCTTTGGAAGTCTTTATCATGATTGGCAAGAAGATGAATTTGCCTATGGCCTAACAGCTGAAGTTTCTCAGCGTGTTGTGTGTGGTACCTATGCAGTAGCAGGCTATAGCTGGAACACTCTATCTGACCCTGTTTTTGGCGACCAAGGTTTGCAACTACGGGTAGACATTGCTGTTGATGAGCAATTCAATTGCAATTCTCCTAAAGAAATTAGTGGCCTTATCTTTAGTGACGATAATGGTAATGGTATAAAGGATAAAAACGAGAAAGGCGTTAATCGTGTGCTAGTACGTCTCTATGATAATGGTAACTACCTAGTTAGTGATGCACATAGCAAGCATGATGGTAGTTATAGACTACGCGATTTAAGACGTGGAGTTTATACTTTAGTTGTTACTTTACCTGAAGGATATGAAGGTTTCAGTCCTATGAACCAAGGTGAAAACGATCAGCATGATAGCGATGTTAATGCAAAAGGTAAATCAGATCATTTAGACCTTAAGGGAAATATAAGTTTAGATGTGGGCTTGCTTCCACTAGGCTTAGTTCCTCAACAATAATTCTAAGCAAGGATGTAGTATTACAAAGCAAAGTTACTATAGGCTGAACTTTGTTGGGTAGATCCCTCTAAATCCCCCTTAGTAAGGGGGATTTTCTATATCCCCCGTGGTCCGGTTAGGTTGCTTGGTAAAATTAAGTCTATAAAACAACATTGGTGACTTTTTTGAAGCAAGCCAAAGAACTTTTCATGGTGATATTGGTGCAAGAATAGGCGCAAATCACCAAACTGGCTGGGGACAGCTTTGGTTGCCAAGCTGATTTAAAACTAGTAATCCTTGTCAAGACTAAAATTACATTGTACTGTAATATGATTAAGGATGCTGCACAGGCTCGAGCAGCGTTGAGGCAATTTATAGGTGACTTACAGATTAAAGCTGCTTTTAGCAGTGGAGAGCACAATCAATACTTAAGGAGGAATTTTATTGACAGCCCTATCTTGCAATGCGTTACTGTATAGCATTAGTAGAAATATATCCCTCTCGCAACTGAAGATGTGTTTGAAGCTGAGCAAAATCATCGTAACGTATCAATAGCTGATAGCATAGGTTAAATCCATAGAAGCCCCATTTATGCGTGGAGAAAAGTCACTTAGACAATGTTATTAAAACTTGAAAATAAGGAAAAATCTGCCTTGAGGCAGGCTATCATGTATGTGAAACCAGAATACTTTTCTTGGTCACAGACAAAACGTGAACAGTACCATATAAGTAAACCTGCTAAAGAGAGATTTTGCCTTCAGCAAATTCTTCTTAAAGAGCTTTTTAATATTCAGATAAGCACAGAGGAAGAACTAGATACTGCAAGAGATGCGTTTAATGATGAGCATCAATTTATATTCAATAAAGCTATATTACCCATAAGTGGTATAGGTCAGAATAGCTTTTTCCTGAATGAATATTTGGCTGAGGGCACTACTATTCTCGACTTTGAGACTGTTTATGACTATAGTTATGATGATCATTGTTTTCAAGAAAAGACTCGTAAGGAAGAAGATTCCCAGTATATTATTAAGCCTTATCGTGGTGATTTGCATTTTACTTGGGCACGTTTAATGGTCGATGGCATATTTTACTACGCGACTCTTTCATCCATGGCTAGCTACCTTCATGACACTATAGACTCTGTTGGCTCTGATAAAATTAATGAACTTATGCCACATAAGTATGTAAAAGGTAGAGATTATGGCAAAAAAGAAGGTAGGGGTTTTCTTCTTGATTTGCAAGTTGATGCCAATGGCATGGAATTACAATTAGAAGAGTTGCAAAGACGTTTTTGGAAGTATCTTTCTGAACGATATCAGACTTTGCTAGATGAGTGTACTAGGCAAGCTAGGAAATGTGTTTATATCTTTGATAAAAGCAAAAAGAATGATCCCCACATGGATTTTGTATTTTCTGATAAAAGTGCACTTAAAGCAGTTTCTTTCAAGCAGTTTATAGCTGATTGCCAACAAATCATTGGTGATAATCAACAATTAAAGGTACTTGAAACACAAGAAATAGGTGCTATAGTAAGCTTTCTTGAAGAAGAGTATCAAGACATTTTGGAAAATTTTGATTCAAAAATAATTAAATTCCGTAAGAAGCGTAAGATTGTTGTAGCTCAAGAAGCTGTAAAAGATTTTTTCTAGGCATCCAATGCTTATTTACGGTAAACAAACTATACTAGAAGCTCTACAGCAAAATAAAGTTGAGCGTCTAATGTTAGCAAAAGGCTTACAAAAAAGCACTTCTAGAGATTTAGAAGCTTTAGCAAACAAACAAAAAGTTATTGTTGAATATGTATCGCGTATTCAACTTGATAGGGCTTTAAAAACCACTCACCACCAAGGGATCGTTGCTGAAATACCCGTTAGTTACAGTGAACCCGAAGCACCTTTTAATCTTGCTAATAGCAGAGGGGAAATGCTTCTACTTATTCTGCTAGATCAAATCACAGATGCCCATAACTATGGAGCTATCATTCGTAGTGCTGAGGTCTTAGGTGCTCATGGTGTTGTTACTGAAGAAAGGCGTAGCGCTTCTCTATCACCAATAGTAGCAAAAGTTAGTGCTGGTGCAGCAATGCATCTACCACTTGTGCAAGTAAAAAACTTACCTCGTTACATGGATGAGCTTAAAAAACAGGATATATGGCTTTATGGTGCAGCTGCTAGCATAGCAAATGAGCCACAGCATATTGATTGGAACAGGTCGGTTGCCTTAGTTATCGGCTCTGAAGGATCAGGGATGCGCCGTCTTGTGCGCGAAAAATGTGATGATCTTATTAGCTTACCTATGGGGGGGCAAGTAAAGTCACTTAATGCTTCAGTTGCTGCTGGTATTTTAATTTATGAGGTTATTCGGGAACGTAAGTCTTCACTTGGTGTAATTTCCTAAAAGTGCTCATGCTAACTTTTGCTAAACTAGCTTATGCAAAAACGGAACCTCTTTCTACTAGTGGTTTTATTTAGTGTTTTTTCTCTAGTCAATGTTCAAGCTCAAGTTATACAACCACAAAGCCTTAATATTGTTCCTACTAATCAAGATAGTTACTGGTTTGGTGTGCGTTTACCTAGCCGTAATTTAAGCTATTTTGGCTTGGGGGTGCAATTTGGCATTACCGACGCAATAGTTAGAAATGCTCATTTGCGCTTTCAAGCAGACTACCACCCTTTAGGACCTAGTCAAATGTTTGAAGTTGGAGGCAACGTGATAACAACCTTAAGCTCATCATCTTTGCCAGAAATTCCGGGTTTATTTTTGAACACTTATTTAGGTGGTGGACCAAGAGCTTTGTTTAGCTCTGATGGGGATAGCATTGTAGGATTTGGTGGTGTTTTTGGTGCTGAGCTACGTAAAAAAAGCTTAGCTGGTTTTGCTGAAGTTGACCTTACAGCACCTATTTTCTCTGTGGAATCTGATAATGGTGATTTTTTTGAACCTATATTTGTCTTACTTTCTATAGGTGTAAATTTTCACTTTTAATGTTGAATTCATTTTTTATTACCAAACAACCATCCTAAAAAGGGGTTATCTTTTTTTGAGCTTTTCCCTTTTCCACTTTGAGAAACCTTTGTTTTTGTTTTATTAGAGCGACTTTCACGCCCTAGTGTTGGTAAATCTCCAGTACTTTTTATATCTGGTTGTGTAGATTTATTAAAAGCGACCTTAAACTCTTCTACTGCTTGATAGCGTTTTTTAGGGTCTCGAGAAAGTGATTTCATAATAACATTGACAACTTTTTGGTCTAGGTCTTGGCGGTATTTTCTAGGGTTAATAGGTATTTGCCTCAGGTGAGCAAGCATGATTTCTTCTTGAGTACGCCCTATAAAGGGACGTGCACCTGTTAGAAGTTCATAGCTAAGGATCCCTAAGCTATAAATGTCACTTTGCACAGTGGCTTTCTCGCCCTGAAAGAGTTCTGGTGCCATATAAAAAGCTGTACCAACACGCTCTTTTGCTGAGGATTCCTGAATATAGATGCCTGTACCAAAGTCTGCTAGCTTTGCATCATGTCCGGAAGTTAAAAGAACATTAGCTGGTTTAACATCACGATGTAAAATACCTCTGCTGTGACTAAAAGCAAGGCCTGAAGAGATTTGTCTAATAAGGCGAAAAGATATCTTTAGATCTAGATTTCCGTCACTTGCGGTTAAGTACTCATCTAAAGTTCCACCCCCACAGTACTCGAGTGCAAGGTAAGCTCCCGGCTCTATAGGCTTACCCTCAAAAGCTTTAATTATGTTAGGGTGTTGCAAACGTCTTGTTAATTGCACCTCATTAGTGAACATACTAACCAATGGATATTTCCCTTTAGCTTCTGGTTTGATCATTTTTAAGGCTATATGACCAAGATTATAGTGATTAGCATGATAAACATGCGAGGTTTGCCCAGTGCCAATAAGATGGGAAATTGTGTAGCCTGTAGGAATAACGTCAGGTAGCATCTAAATGTCCAAACACTTTCTTAATTAAGAGTTGTTTACTTAGCATAAACACAGCACGATATAACTTTCTGTATCATTTCTTCATATTTAGTAAGGTTGTCATAGTTAAAAGTCAGAAAATAACCTAAACAGCCTTTTAAATTCATATCTTATAATGTAACACTTAAAAATATACCGTGTCTTCTAATTATCTATCATAATTGCTACAAAAACTTTACTTTTGCTTTCTCAAAATACTTAGGGATCTGGGGGTCAAGAACTGCACGCAAACCATCACCTAAAAGATTTACAGCTACAGCGGCGTAGAGAACCGCTAAACTTGGTAGAATTGGTATCCACCAATAAATACTTTCATAACCAAATCCATCAGCAGCCATTGTCCCCCAACTTATAAACTCAGCAGGGAGACCTACTCCTAAGAAAGAAAGGGAAGCTTCAAAGATAATTATATTTGATAAAATGATAGTAGCTATTACTGATACTAAAGGTAAGATGTTTGGTAAAATGTGATGCCAAAATATTCTTCCATGGCTTGCACCTAAAGCTTTGGTAGCTTGAATGTAATTATCTTCACGTAAAGAAAGCATCTTGCTACGTACAACGCGGTAAAAAAGTATCCACGTTGTCAAACCTAGAATAATAATTATGCTCACAAAACTTCTGCCTAAAATAGCAACAGCAGCTAAGGCTAGTACAGGATAAGGAACAGCTTGCCATATATCAGCTAAACGTTCAAAGACAATTCCTAAACTATTAAAATAAGTGGAGATAATTCCTAAGCTCACTCCTAAAGTTAGCGATAAAGCTACCGAAAGAGAAGCAATTGACATGCTAGTTCTTGCTCCATAAATAAGCTGACTTAACATATCTTTTCCTAGTAAATCTGTTCCCAAGAGGTGTTCTAAGTTTCCATTTGTAAAAGCAGGTGGCAATGCACTTTCAAGCAGATTTGTTTCAAAAGGGGAATGAGGAGCAAGCCAAGGAGCTAAAAGAGCAATCATGATGAGTACTATTGTCATTACGCTACCTATAAGTAAGCTAGGTTCAATTTGAGAGCGCATTTAACTTCTCCATATTCATAGGAACCAAGAAATACTCTCTAACTCTATAATTGTAGTTAACAATAAACTTTTAAGTACGCTCTATATTAATAGCCTGCTTGTGGATTCTATAAGAACCAGTTTTAGCAAGAACTTGCGCCACAAGCTCTTGCGGCACATCAACCAAAGTTTGCTCTTCTTGTATCCGAATTTTACCAATGGTGCGACCGGGAATACCAGAATAGCGAGCAATGGTACCTACCACATCATTAGGTCTAACACCATGTGTTTTACCTTTACTTATAGTTAACTGCACCATTCCCTTTTCAGGAGAGTTGTTGTAAGGGCTCCTTCTTCGGTCATTTTTAGAACTCTGCTTAAACTGTTTAAAATTCTCTTTGTGTACTTTGTGGATAGGAGCAATAGGACGTTGTTTTTCTTCTGCTCGAGCCAGCTTCAAAGCTACGGCAGCAACCTCTACGGGCTCGTGCCCCTCTTCCAACAACTTCTCCACTATTTCTCGCTCTTTCTGACAGCGACCACGTTGTAACCAAACCATAATTTGCTTTAGAAGCTTCTCTTCTCGGTGATTCTGAATATCTTCTACTGTTGGCAAGGCTGCAGACGTGATCTTTTGCTTTGTATACATTTCAATTCTGCGTAAATGCCGCAGCTCTTTAGGAGGTAATAGCGAAATAGCGATACCTGTTTTTCCGAGCCTTCCTGTACGTCCAATACGATGTACATATACTTCCGGATCTAATGGCAGATCATAATTAAAGACATGTGAAATATCGTCGATGTCCAATCCACGTGCGGCTACATCAGTGGCTACCAGAACCTTGATCTGACCGTTTTGGAAGCGATTCATCACTCGATTACGAGCATCTTGAGTTAACTCTCCATTTAAAGCTTCGGCTGGGAAACCACGCGCTACTAATTCATTAGCTAATTCACCAGTGCCAGCTCTAGTCTTCACAAAAATAATCACACGAAAAACATCCTCAACCTCAAACAAACGAGTGAGGGCAGCTTGCTTGTCTTTTTCATTAATTAAATAATAGCGTTGTTCAATAGTATCTACAGTAAGCTGCTTTTTCTTTATAGTAATAGATTGTGGGTCTTGCATATATTTTTTTGCTAAGTGGCGAATTCCTGCTGACAATGTAGCAGAAAACAGAGCTGTCTGGCGATTAGATGGAGTCTCGTTAAGAATATCTTCAATATCTTCAATAAAGCCCATGCTAAGCATTTCATCTGCTTCATCAAGAACAACAGTTTTTACACTGGTAAGATCAAGTGCTTTCTTCTGAATCAAGTCAAGTAAACGCCCCGGTGTACCCACAACAATATTTACCCCTTTTTTAAGGCGGCGGAGTTGATGCCCGTAGGATTGTCCACCATAAATTGCTATTACTTGCACACTATGATGACGACCATATTTATATATGGTACTTGCTACTTGTATAGCTAGTTCTCTAGTAGGAGCCATTATAAGGCTTTGCACACCCTTTTCACCTAGTACAAGATTATGTAAGAGGGGCAATCCAAAAGCTGCTGTTTTACCTGTTCCTGTCTGGGCTTGACCAATTACGTCCTGTCCAGTTAGCATAGCTGGAATAACGGAAGATTGGATAGGTGTTGGAGTGGTGTAACCTAGATCAGTTACCGCTTTTACTAACTGTGAGTGTAGATTCAATTCAGTAAATTCTGTTATCATTAGAGATGCTCCTATTTAAGGTTTAGAATATTTTTTCATTAAGTGATTTCTATAGGACATAGCTACTATAGCTTGCCAACATATAGGGCTATTAGCTTGAATTAAAAGAAGCCCAACTAAATTATTTTGTTGAATAATGATGTGTAATATTCAAAGCAAAGTTTTTGTGCACTTCTAGAATGTAGAATTGTGAGGATTTTAACTGTTCTTCTTAGTGGAATGACAGTGGGGTGATTGACTTGCGTTCCTCACAGTAAATCATTAAGCACACTATAGCATAAATTAACATTGCTGGCAAATAACTTAGAATTGGAATTAGGTTAAATTACTTGACAAAAGATGTGGGAATAAGATTTTTCTGAAGGTTTTTTGGTATTAACTTGTCTTACTGCAGCTAGGAATAAGGCCTGTTTTTTGCTAGCAGGATAAAGTCTGTAAAGCTTTTTGCCCTTACTATTAGGAATTTGTATTACTGTGAAACAAGGCGTAATTTTATCAATCAGCATTTTGTCTGCCATGAAATCAATATGATTTTCATTAAATTTTTTGTCTGGTGAAATTATGTCTTTTAGGTTAATGTTTTCCATTTCTATTAATAAATACTCCTATATAGTTGTTATTTTAATAATCATAGTTAACAAATTTCTGATTTTACATATTATCAACTTACTACATGGCTAGAGAATGTTTTATAGTGTCTCTTTTATACAAAAAATCATTAGGGTACTAGTGTGCTCAAATAATTGTTAGGGCTCGAGCCCCCCATCATTTCCTTGTGGTTCTATAACCAAGGGAATACTGTAATCAATATCATTAAGTGTTAAGTAAAAAGTTATCTTGCCTTCATAGCTTGTTTTCCAATTACCAGAGATCTCTTGACCACCTTCTATATAACGTTTTTCTACAACTATACGTTCTCCTTTATCAGTTTCGGCAGTTACCTTGGCTAATTGCTGGGAGATACCAAATTCAATAAACCAGCTATAAGGTATATTGCGCTCAACAGTAGTAAATTCCATATTAGTTTCAGCATGTACATTAATAGTAATTGTAAGTGTAGAATTGTCTTTAAGTACCCCGTGAGGAGGAGGATCTTGAGCAATCACACCATCAAGCAAGTTTAAGGTGCTTATCTCTTTTATTTCTAGTATTAAGTTCTGCTGCTTCGCCAATTTTTCAGCTTGTGCTAAGGACATGCCTATAAAATTAGGAGCTGTTTTATTGAGAGTATCTTTCCCAGCAACAACAAGACGCAATGTAGCACTTTGTAAATTAACTAAATGCTCTGGGGCAATATTTTGAGCAATAACGGTTCCAGTTTGTAGGTTAGTGTTGGGCCGCCACTCAACTTCAATAGGGTAATTTAAACCAATAAGCCTAGCAAATGACCTTGCTTCTTCTAGAAGTAGACCACGCAGGTCAGGCATATAGCTATACCTCCCTTTAGGCCCATCACTAATGATAATGTCAACAAGACCATTCTCAGACAGACTTTCTCCTGCAAGATAGCTTTGGGCTATGACAGTATTTTTCTCTATATTGGTTGCTACAGGTATGATTTTACCTAACTTGAGTCCAGCTTCTGTCAATAAACTACGAACTACATTAACATCTTTAAATCCCGCTAATTCAGGAACCTGCTTGACTGGCAACTGATTTTTAGAGAATCCGTATTGAAGGTGTATTTCTTGTCCTTTACGTAACCAACTGGCTTCAGGTGGTGTAATACTTAACACCTTACCTGCTAGCTCATTGTTTGGTACAGCCTTTACATTTAGTTTAAATCCTAGGCTATGTAGTTCCTTAACAGCCTCCTCAACAGGTTTACCGATTACCTCAGGTACTTGCAATGTAGGAATATTTATGTAATCTCTGAAGCTTAGCCAAAGTAGTGAAATACCTAAGCAAAACATAATAAAAGCTGGTAAGTAAGTATTTATAAATCGCCAAAATTGGACTAGTGGATGAGGGGCTTTATGACGTGTATGACTCTCTATTAAGGTGGTAAGTTGTGGTTTTTGGTTTTTGAGTTTTGGGGTATCTAATTCTATAGGTGGACAAAAAGGCAGCATGTATACTCTAGCTATACCATCAGCGTCCATATACACCTGTGCTTCTGAAATTTCACGTTTTTGAGTTTTTAAGATCTCCTCAATATCTTCAGAAACGCTTTTGATATTTTTAAGAGATTTGCTGCTAGGACTTGGCTTATACCAAGCCACATAGTGTGCGCCCGGCCTTGCAACAAGATTGTGAATGGCTGCTAAGTTTTTGCCTTTTAAAAACCTTAGTAATTGTCTATACTCTTCAAAGGCATTTTCTTCTTCAAGGTTGTAAAGGCTATACCAAAGTACATATATAGCTTTGTCTTCTTGATCAAGGGCTTCAAAAAGAGTTAGGTGTGAATCCAAAATTTTTTCAGAAAGGACTTTGTATTGGCTATCAAGTAACACAACCACTTATTATACGGGTGATTAGTAATTAATTTAAGCCTCTATAGAACACACTCAAAATTTGGTAATTTTCCATTTTAGAGATTAAGTTCCTAATACAACTGTTTTTGATAATGTCTTTTGTGGCGTAATATAGTAATAAAGATACCTTAAACATTAGGGCAAGCTATTTCCGATCAACCGTAAAAACAATCAGGTCTTTAATCCCAAAAACATTAATATTTAAGTGCGGAAAGATGGTTGATTAATGGTCTTCGTGATTTTTGCATCAAAAGCCCACCTCCAGGAACTCTCCAAGGGGGGATTCAGGAGGTCGAACACAATTTACCCTGCAGGTAAGCGTTCTGGGGAATGTCCATTTTTAACTCATTTGCAGTATAAAATTGTATCTGAAGAGTAGTATAGTGAAGGAGAATAATTTAGTGCGTAACAATCAAGCAGCATTGGTAACAGGAGGCGCAATACGACTTGGTAAAGCTATAAGTTTAGTTCTAGCAAAGCAAGGCTATGATATTGCACTGCACTACAATACATCATATGAGTCAGCTCAAAAAACTTGTGAAGAAATTAAATCACTAGGTGTAACCTGTGAAATCTTCCAAAGTGACCTGAGCAAAGCCGAGAATTTGAAACCTTTTTTAGAAAGTGTGCGAAAGACCTTCACCAACTTAAATACACTTGTAAATAGCGCCTCAGGATACGCTCAAGCTACTATTAAAGAAACGAAAGTAGCTACTTTTGATGCCCAGTTTGCTATTAACTTACGTGCCCCTTTCTTCTTGTCAAAGACATTTGCAGAAATATGCAAAGCGGGGACCATTATTAACATTTGTGATAATAAGATTGGCTTTAATCAATTTGAGTACGCCGCCTATCTTCTTACAAAAAAAGCTCTGGCTGAATTTACTAAGCTCGCAGCACTCGAGTTTGCTCCAAATATAAGAGTGAATGCCATTTCTCCCGGTGTGGTGATGCCTATGAGTAGCAGAAGCAATGAATATATTGATTGGCGTATTCAGGGAATCCCTCTAAATAAGCAAGGCACCACACAACATATAGGTGACGCCTTACTATTCCTTATTAACAATAACTTTGTTACTGGGCAAGTTATTTTTGTGGATGGTGGTGAAGTGCTCACAGGACAGAGCCGCAATGCAGCACAATACAATCCTGAAAAGGTGTAGGGCAAATTATGTTACAAAGACTCTTTCCAAAACATTTACCCCACCATTTTCTAGTAGGTGTTGGCAGTAATATTGAACCTTACAAAAATATAGGTTCAGCCCTTAAGGAGCTATTAGTGCTTTCAAGCACCTTTGCAATAAGCCCCATAGTACAAACAGAGCCTGTAGGGATGAAAAGTGAGCACAAGTTTCTTAATTTTGTTATTTATTTTCCTAGTAACCTAAGGCCTGACAGGCTTAAGCAACATTTTAATGTCATAGAGACAAAGTTTGGACGTGATAGAAATGACCCTATGTGTAAGGTAAAAGATCGTCCCATAGACCTTGACATCATAACTGAAGTTAATACTGAAGTTAACCAAGAGACTAACTGGTCAAAAGTAATTGAAATAAGTGAAGGTTACTATCATCTGCCTATGCTGGCTTTACTTCAGGCCTTAAGTATCTTGCCTAAAAGCACACCTCCCTTAATTGAAGCTATTAATATAGATTTTGCCAATACTAAGATAGGTCAAGAGTCTATGCTTATTGAAAAACATAAGGGTGATTCTGTGTGCTCTACAGTTATGTTTTAAGAGGCTCGAGTGATGTAAAATGGAACTAATCTCAATAATTACTCCTGCATATAGAGCACAGCACTTTCTTAATAGATGTGTTAGAAGCGTGTTACAGCAATCTTATGCAAGGTGGGAAATGATTATTGTTGCAGATGATGGTTTTGATTACTATTCGCTGCTAAAGGGTCAAGGGATTAAAGATAGTCGTATCAAGTTTATCTCTACAGGAAAAAAAGCAAGTGGAGCATCACACGCAAGGAATGTTGGAATGAATAATGCTAGTGGTAATATAATCGCTATATTAGATGCTGATGATGCCTTTGCCCCACAAAAGTTAGAAATATGTGCACCTAAAGTCTCAGAATTTAGCCTAGTTTCTTGCGCTCTAAGTGTTTGTACCGAGAGCAGAAATTTTTTAAGAGGTGTGGGCACACATGTTGAAGAAGGTATTGTTAAAAGTTCAGCTTACAAAAAGGTAAACTTCTCAATGGATAGTATGATTCTTTTTGATAGAAGAAGATTACCAGTATCCTACGATGAAAAGCTGCTCTGCCAAAATGATATAGAGTTAATTATAAATTGTTTTGAGTACACGGAAAGCGTTTACCACTTCCCGCAGATGTTACATCAGTACATTAAACAGCCAAATTCCCTCAGTAATAGCCAAAACTCTAACAGTATTTATACTAAAACAAAAATGATGATTTTGGAGAGATTAAAACAAGAAAGATACAATTTTGTTGACAAGAAAGTGAATAATACTATAAGTTCCTTTTTAAAGACCTCGTTAAAGGCTGAAAAGCAATTTGAAGATTTACTTAAAAGAGGGAAACAAGTCATTTTTGAAGATGTTATGGAATCTTTGCTACCAGAAATAATATAGTTAAAATTTTTAATAGTTAAGCTTTTCTGAGGACAGTATACGCATAGCTTGTGAATATAGGGTTGGGATTCCTTAGTAAGTAACTTGTTTTTAGCTCATGCAATCTCTTTATAAGCTTTACTCTATTATAATATTCAGAATGACCAAAGTAGCCCCTATACTCAACAACTTCATATCCCAAACCATTGAATTTTTGTATTTGACCACTAGTAGGGCCACGACACCAACTATAATACGCAGGGAATTTTGCATATTGATAACTGTCTCTTGGCGCAAAATAATTTAAAAACCTACTAGCAAGTTTTTCAGGAACAAGACGATTTACCAAAAAGGGTATAGTATATAAAGTTGGGAAAAAATGTACAGCTAATCCACCACTATTTAGCATTTTTAAAATATTCCTATGAAATTGTTTTGCATCTTTGATGTGCTCTGCCAGCATTTTACTAAAAACTAAATCAAACTTTGCTTTAATCATGATTTCTGGAGCAGATATATCTGCTTTTATTTTTTTATATTCTTTAGGTGCTTTAAACAATTCTTCTTCTGATACATCAAGAATTGAATAGTCAATATTATTTGTATGCATGTACTTAGCTTCTATTAGTGGATTAGCTCCCCCGCCAATCTCACAGATGGTTTTTGCCTGATGTTTATCCACTAACTCAAGAATGAATTGCTTGTACCCAATCCAAGCATCGTTAGTTTTTCCATACGAGATTTCAGCTCTCATTTAACCAGCTACCTTCTATGGTATTTTCCTAAAAGGCTTTTTTCAATAGTAAAGCAAATCAATTTTAAAAGAAGCCTACGTGTGCTGCCTCTACAGCAAATTATTCTAACTTCCCTATCCTTATGATGCCATGCAATTTTGAATTTTAAATCAAGGAACCTAGTTATTCAAATCCCTCAACATTAAAACCAACAAAAACAGTGAAGCGACAAGCCACCATCACAAGAAACACTAATGAAACACAAGTTCATATAGAGCTTGACTTAGATAAGTCAAGTGGCAGCAATATTAATACTGGTCACGGCTTCTTAGATCATATGCTAGCTCAATTAATTCGCCATGGTAAATTACACTTAAACTTAAAAGCCAAAGGTGATTTACATGTGGATGTACATCATCTTGCTGAAGATATTGGTATTACTTTAGGGCAAGCTTTAAAACAGGCTTTAGGTAACAGTAAGGGTATAGAGCGTTATGCTGATGCTTGGGTACCGATGGATGAGACTTTAGCTCAGGTCGTACTTGATATTTCTGGACGTCCCTTTATTAGCTTTGAATCTAGTGGCTATGAAGGTGATGCTAATGGCTTTAACGTGCACCATTTGCGTGAACTCTTGCGAGGTCTTTGCAATCATTCGGGCATAAATATACATGTGCGAATACTTTCAGGCTCAGAAACACATCATGTTTGCGAGGCAGTATTTAAGGCTTTTGCAAGGGCGCTTTATTTAGCAACTCGAGTGACTTCAGAAGAACTACCCTCAACAAAAGGTATTATTTAAGCAAATCTATAAAAGTAGTGCTAGGTAATGCTTGAGGGCTTTGAGCACCTAGGCATAAATACTTGTGGGTTTTTGCTGGAGTTCAAACTAGTAGCTAGAAACCAGTAAGTTTACCCTCGTTTGCCCTAGCCCGCCCTAGAGCAAAACGAAGGGAGCACAGCGAAATATCAATGACTTGCAAAATAATTATGAAAAAAGTTAAAATTTACACAGTTAAATTATTAACGAGCAAAAGGTAAGTTCCTCTAAGGAAACATCTATGAGCAATCATAATTTTTTAAAAAATATTTTAAATAAAAGTAAAAGTACCTTGGGTTTTGAGGGGATCTAATGCAAAAATTTATTTTTATTTTTTTCCTATTAAATTGTTTCAGTGCCCAAACCCAAATTTCTCAAGACATTCGCAAGAACATTATTGAGGCAGTTGTTCAGATTTTCCCCTACAACAACGACTATGGTCTGCCTGAACTGCAATCTGGTTCTGGCACAATAATTAGTCCAGATGGTTATATCTTAACTAACTTCCATGTCATCGGGGATCAGCAAACGGGAAAGTACTACCATCATCACAAGGTTTATACTGTCAGTGCTGATAAAACTCATTTGCCACCTCAATTTAGCTACTGGGCAAAATTTATAGCGGGCAACCCCGAAAATGATTTAGCACTAATAAAAATTTATGAGAACACTGATGGTGACTTGCCAGAAAGTGATTTCCCTGCTGTAGAAGTTGGAGATGCTGACAAGCTTTTGCCCGGAGATGAGCTTACTATTGTAGGTTATCCTAGTGTTTCCGGCACAACCATTACCTTTACAGCAGGATTGATGAGTGGTTGGTTGGGTGAGGATCTAACATCAGGTGGAAAGCAATGGATTAAAACCGATGGCAAAATCACCTATGGCAACTCTGGTGGGGCTGTTTTGAATAATCAGGGTGAACTCATAGGTATTCCCACCTTACATAAGACAGATGATGACCAAGAGCAAGCTTACTTACGTCCTGTTAATCTTGCTTGGCCTATTATTGGTGCTAATGTTGCTAGCTCGAAACCAGAATTTACCCAAGCAGCTAGTGAAGCTAACTTAACCATATCGAAAATTACCACTCCTGCTCGCCGAACTGAAACCAAGGCCTACGGTAGTAATACCTATGGAGAAATAGCTATTGGCGATACTATAAATAATGTAATTGACTCAGAGCAAAACAAGACTACTTTTCACACCTACACTATAGAGGTTCCAGAAGGTCTAGATTTACTAACAATTGCTGTCAACGGTCATGGACGCGATATTGATATGAGTGTTAAATCAGGTTCTGCAGTGGACAACTACCATCAAATTGACTATATTGATACTACTGTGGGAGACCATCCTTACTATACGTATGAACAGCCACCTGCTGGTACAATTTATGTAGACGTAATGAACTTATTGACTGAACCCATTGCTTATACCCTATCTGTAAGTGAAACCCCTTTTCACAATGCTGAAGATATGCAAGAGGCACAACCAAGTGGTTCATATGGTTATGTCGGTCTTGGTAAACAAATTGAAGGTATCATCAATCCAGAAACAAGTGTTGTCCACCACACCTATTTGGCAGATATACCTCAAGGAATTAAATCCTTTATAGTTACATTATCTTCTAAACATGATCTTGACATAGCACTAAAATTTGGTGAGGAAATAACTAACTACGCTGATAAAGCATCAGGTGGGGATTGGGATTACCGTGATCTTAGTACTAATACAAAAACACGTATAAGTATAAGTGAACCTCGAGCAGGGCGTTGGTACATTGATGTAATTAATACCTTTGATAGCAATGAGGAGTTACTTTATACTTTGCAAGTTTTAGCACCTTAAACTTATAACTTATGTGTCTCTCACCTTTCACCTCTAGCATATTGTGAAGATGACCTCCTCTAGTCCTACAACAACAACAAAGGAATTCTCACAAGCCACTTCTAAAGAGAAAAAACTAACAGCTACTGGTTTAATCAAAAAATATGGTGGTCGCACTGTTGTTAACAATGTTGACATCACACTTAAGCCTAGTGAAATTGTAGCTCTTTTAGGACCAAATGGTGCTGGCAAAACAACTAGCTTCTATATGATGGTAGGTTTTGTGAAACCTCACAGGGGTAAAATCAATTTGAGCGAACAAGATATTACTCATTGGCCTATGCATAAACGTGCTCAAAATGGACTTGGTTATTTGGCACAAGAACCTAGTGCTTTCCGGAAGTTAAGTGTTCGTGACAACTTGTTAGCGATTTTAGAGTTCCAAAATTTAGACAAAAAAACACAAGAAGCTAAAGCAGATGAGCTTTTAGAAGAATTTGGTTTAACTAAGCTTATAAATAGCCGTGCCGATACTCTTTCAGGAGGTGAACGTAGACGCTTAGAAATTGCCCGCAGCTTAACTATTGATCCCGATTTTATCTTGCTAGATGAACCTTTCACAGGTGTTGATCCTAAATCTATTCGAGAGATTCAAAATTTGATTGCTGATTTGCGTGAGAGGCGTAATTTAGGCGTACTTCTAACCGACCATAGTGTTCGTGAAACTCTAGCTATAGCTGACAGAGTTTATCTAATGTATGATGGTCAAGTACGCTTTGAAGGAGCGCCTGAAGATTTTACTGCTGATGATGATGTAAGACATACTTATTTGGGAAGCGATTTTCAGCTCTAATTATGGCCTACACACTAACTTTAATTATTCTACTGGTTAGTCTTGCTGGTGTTATTGCTTATGCTGGTGATAGATTAGGAACTTTTATTGGTAAGAAGCGTTTAAGCCTTTTGGGCATGCGGCCTAAGCGTAGTGGTCAAATTATAGGCATTGCTGCAGGTGTCATTATTATGCTGACAACTCTAGGCATTTCATCTTTGGCCTTTCGCGAAGCAGCGGCAGTATTACTAAGAGCACAACAATCCGCAAAGCACTTACGCGCTCTACAACAAGAAAAAGAACAACTTAATGTTGAATTGACGGATTTAAAACAAGAAGTTGTAAGTTTTCAGCAAGATGTTGTCTTCTTCCGTCAAGAATTACGACAGACTCGACAAAACCTACGTGCTGTTGTGAACGAGCGAGATAATGCTCAAGGTAAATTAGAAAAAGTTAACGATCAACTTGCAAGTGCTCAAGAAACCTTGCAAAAAGTTGAAGCTGAGCTTAAGAATGCTCAAAGCGAAAGAAAAAGCGCCCTTGAAGCAGCAAAGGTAGCACAAGAAGAAATGCTTACCTTACAAACACAAGTCAGTGAAGCCGAAGAACGCTTATCAAGTGCAGCACAACAACTTGTGACTTTACAAGTCCAACTTCGAACATCTCAAGATGCCCTGCAAAACAGCCAAAGCCAACTCGAGCAAGTAGAAACAGATCTGACTGCCACCCTAGAAGAACTTTCCTTGCAACAGCGTTTAATTGCTGATTTAAAATTTAAAGGACAAAACACCCGCGCTAACTTAACAATTTTGCAGTGGCAAGCCCAAGAATTGCAAGACCGAATACTTAATCTAACTGTTCAAGCAGCAGAGCTTAGACAACAAAATAATTCTTTAACAGTTGCTAATGAAGTTTTAGCTAAAGACAATCATAGTCTGGAGGTGGCCAACCAAGCCTTAGAAGGTGAGAACAGCAATTTGCAAGAACAAATAGTTACTCTAAACCAAGAATTAGATAAAAGTGGGGAGGAACTTGAAAAAGCCCGTAAGGAAGTGCTAACTTTTAGTAAAAGAGCACTAAGCTTTGAAGAGGGCGAACTTATTTACAATGGTATCATTAGTGCTAGCGAAACTAATAAAGCCTATAAACAATTTATGGATATAGTTGAAGAGGTTAACAATATTACTCTTAGTCGTGGAGCTGGCAAAATAAAAATAGCTAATGAAGATATAGCTAAACTTATTGAGCAAGTAGTAAATTCTTCAAAAGAAGATGTAGTCACCTTCACTGCTTCTAATTATCATATTGGACCAACTCAGGTTAATATAGCTTTGGAAGCAAGCGAAAATCGTAAAATTGCAGATGCAGGTCAATTAATTAGCTCTCACCAATTCTTTATTGCCGCAGACAGTCCTAAAGAAACTATTAGAAATGAAGTAAACCGCTTAAACAGCAAAACCAACAGTAATCTACACTCTATGGGAATGCTTGCCACAACTGCTCCTTCAGTTAATGAAGTAGGTGAGTTCAGCAATTTGCTTTCACAACTTAGCGGCACAGTAGTGATTGGAACGGTTGCTGAAGATGAAATATATATTGGTGAAGAAGCCTCAGTTTGTTTCGTGGTGTTACGGTAGGAAAAACTTGTCGTCTTACAGCACTTGTTTCAGGGCAGGTTCAGGGTGTTGGTTATCGGGCTTTTGCTCGGCGCTATGCTATAGATAAAAATCTAAATGGCTATGCAGAAAATTTAAGTGATGGTCGAGTTGAGGTGGTTGCTGAGGGTTTGAAAGAGGGTTTGGAGCATTTTCTTATTCACTTAAATAATGGCCCTGTTTATGCAAAAGTAGCTAATATTGAAGTGCAGTGGTCGGGGGCAAGTGGGCTTAAAGGTTTCTATGTTTACTAAAAGCAGTAACTTACCTACTCCTTTAAGTCTTTATGATATTAACGTTGATGGTACCCTTGGTAACATTGCCAAGGAACGCATTCTAGATTATGCAAATAAGCCTTTAGAACAAGAAATTACTATACTGCACAAAAGACCTAGCTTCACTAAAGCATTGGCACAAAAGGACTTAAGCATAATAGCAGAAATTAAGCGTGCTAGCCCATCCAAAGGTGCTATTGCTGATCTTGATCCTGTAAAAACTGCCAAGGCCTACGAGCGTGGGGGGGCAAGAGCCATAAGCGTTCTTACAGAGGAAAGGCATTTTCAAGGTAAGCTTAGCCATCTTACAGACGTTGCTAATGAAGCTGCCCTGCCACTTCTGCGTAAAGATTTTACGATTCACCCCTTACAACTTTTTGAAGCTAAGAATGCTGGAGCTAGTGCAATCCTACTTATTGTAGCTGTCTTACAAAAATACACAAGAGCTTACTTAGAATTAGCTAAAGAGCTTGCCTTAGCTGCCTTAGTTGAAGTACATAATGAGGAAGAACTAGAAATAGCTCTATCTGCAGGTGCCGATTTAATAGGTATAAATAATCGCAACTTAAAAACACTAACTATAAATTTAAATAATGCCCCAAAACTCATTTCTTATGCTCGAGGTAAGGGTTTCAAAGGATTGCTAGTAGCAGAGTCAGGTTATAGCAAAGCTGAAGAGCTAAGCTTTTTGACAGGACTTGCTGATGCAGTTTTAATAGGTACAAGTATTGCAAGCAGCGACGATGTAGAAAAAGCTATTAGGAAACTACTAATAGAGGTGAGTTAGTATTAGCGGTATCATTAGCCCTCCTGTGCATCAATAAAGCAGTGGTTTTATCTGCTGGCAAGGGTTTACCAAGAAAATAGCCTTGTACTTCTTCTGGTTTGAGTTCTTGCAAAAACGTAAGTTGCCCTTGGGTTTCTACACCCTCAACCACAACACTTAGTGAAAGACTGCGAGCCAGAGATATAATACTGTTAATGATATTGGCATCTTTATGGTGGATGTCTTCAATCCCCTTAATTTCACTTAGAAAAGATCTATCTATTTTCAAGGTATCCACGGGCAAACGTTTGAGATAATTAAGCGAAGAGTGACCGCTACCAAAATCATCAATGGACAGCTTTATACCTAGATTCCTAAGTCTACTTAAAGTCTGTAGAGTTGCCTTAACATTACTCATAGCAACATGTTCAGTAACCTCGAGCTCCAAACATGAAGGCTCTATGTCGTACTTCAAAAGAGCATCTCTAACATGCTTTACCACTTCCCCACGTTGCAACTCTTGTATAGAAAGATTCGCACTCACTCGCATTTCAATGCCTTGTTGTTGCCACTGTTTAATTTGAGCACAAGCAGCGTTAATGACCCAATTCCCTATAGTATGAATAAACCCTGATGCTTCGGCAACAGGTATAAAGACACCGGGTGACACGAAGCCACGCTCTGAATGTTGCCAGCGAAGTAAAGCTTCAAAACAAGCAATTTGTCCTGTTTCTAGAGATAGTCTAGGTTGATAATAAAGGGCAAATTCATTTTTAGGGATAGCACCTTGCATATCTGCCTCAATCTCGATTCTCTCACTCAACATAGCACTATCCTCTTTAGAAAAAAGAGAATAAGCACCTTTTTGATCTAGCTCTTTAGCCTTATACATAGCAATATCAGCTTGCTTCATCAAGGACTTGGCATCTTTACCAGTACTAGGGTACTCAGAAATTCCAATACTAACCCCAACTTGCACAGGAAACTCTTCGATTTGAAAAGGTGATTTTATCTCTTTGATAATTCGTTCTGCCGTGCTATAAGCTTGTGTAGCTTTTGTATGTGGCATAATTATTGCAAACTCATCACCACCCAAACGGGCAAGAACATCACTTTTTCTTATACAGTTATTTAGTCTTTTAGTTACTGCCACAAGAAGTTTATCGCCTGCATTATGGCCAAGTGTGTCGTTAACAACTTTAAAACGATCAAGATCAAGAAACATAAAGGTAACACAAGAGCCATAACGTTCGGCCGTAAGAAGGTTTTGCTTCAAAGTCTCAGTCAGTGAATGTCTATTGGGTAGCTCAGTAAGAGTATCAAAATTGGCCAAGTGGTAAATGTGCGCCAGATCATGTTGTCTTATTGTAAAGGCTCGTCTTAAAAGAAAAATTCCAACAACCGATAATAGAATAATTAGGAAAAATATCATTTGTAGCAGTTGATAAGCACGATTGATGTCAGCTTGCTGAGATTTGCGATTATTGTGCCAAAAACTTCTACCTTTTTCAAAAACATCAATTAATACAAGTTCCATGTTATTCATTTGATTGATAATGTTTTGCTGTAAAGCAGTATTTGGGGGGTCATCCCCCCAAAGATCTAGCTTAGGCTGTAAATTTCTCCAAGCTTCTATATAATTCTCAATAAGCTTAACACCTTTTGGTCCCAAGTTTTCTTGGGCAAGTGGAGTTTCCATTATGTTGAGCCTACTACTTAGAAGATTTCGTTGCAGTTGATAATCTTCTGCTGAGAAGACTTTTAACCCATTACTAATGTATAACTGTAATTTAAAGTGTTGGCGCTGTAATAAGGTTGTATCTCGTGCAGGCATGACACCATAAATACCTTCCAATACATGTGTCTGACTACTGAGAAGATGGCGTAAATGCCAATTTAATAAGAACATTAGCAAAAGCGCAAATCCAACCAAAATAGTAATAACAGCAAATACAATTTTATGGGGCTTAGGAATTTCCTTTAGCATTATAATAAAAGCCCCTTACCTTAACAAAATATTTAATTAAATATATTTAACTCTCATACTTCTCTTTAACTATAACTTATAGCTACAATACTTCTATGCTTTTGATTTGCCAGATCCAATTGTGACGTATATAAGACGGATCAAACTTGTAATGATCAATTGGAAGGACCATCATGGCAGGACCATATTTGTCTGGTTGAATGTAAACTCCATCTAAACGCAAAGCCATTACAATAGGATAACTCCAAAAGTCTTCAATTGACATACTAATGCTGTAGTCATTGAGTGCTGTTATAAGAAGTGTCTCGGCATCTTTATCTACATCCCAAAGCTCGAGCAAATCCTGCCATAATACCCCTTGATATGTTACAGATTTTTTATCAAAAGGATCTTCTTTTATAGAGTAGGTTACTTCTCTCAATTGTTCGAGGCTAGCTAGATCCATTAAAATAGCTCCCTCACTATTAAGGTTATTCACTTTACCTGTTATCTTAATAATAGCTTTATCTTTGGGCTTAGGTATTGGCATACTTGCTTCTATTTGAGCTTCGTCAACTACTGTAACAACATCTTCTAAGCTTAGTGAGGAAGCAAAAAATTTAAGGGAAAAAAAATACCCTGCCACCCCTAAAATCAATATTGCTAATGCTATAAAAAGGGTTTTAGTATTTTGTTTTAGATAGTTCACAGCAACCTCCTAAATAAGCTGAATCTTATAAAAAGCTAAGATTCTATATTATATAGGATGGCTCATAAAGGATTACAAAAAAATGAATAATTAGACAAAACATATTGTGCATCAAGAGCAAGATAACTCTTTAACATACAGTTACCGTTTGATTAAGGATTCTTCTTAATAGTCTTAGGTATAAGAATTATTTCACCTTATGGTCTTTGTAATTGCCTAGTTATTTATCCAATAAAAAATTACAAGCGATAAAGTTCCAAATGTAGCAAACCCCACAACTAACGGTAGAACTGAGCCAGAATAGTTATTACCTATTAATATGGCACCCGGTACAGAAATAAGTGTGGAGATTGATCCGATTATTGCAGCACCAGCACCTGCGATCTGACCAAGAGGTTCCATAGCTAAAGCATTTAAGTTTCCTACCAGAATTCCAAAGCAGAATAAAGCTATCATCATAAATGACATTAACATCCATAATGGAGGATGGCCTGAATATTCATGTACCATTACACCAAAAAGCACAGAAATTGCACTGCTTGTGATTAATGCGTACTTGGTCATAGTTTTCATACCAAAATACATTACCAAACTACCGTTCAGAAAAAACGCCCAGCCAATGAAAAGTGATAAAATAGCAAAGTACATAGGGTACTGCCTACCCAAACCATACTGTATCTGGAAAATCTGTTGGGACAAATTCAAATATCCGACAAAGGCACTTAAGAAGAACCCTAGCATGATAGTATAACCCATTACAACATGGCTTTTAATAACTCTCCAGATATTATTCTTAATGTGCCTAAAAGAAAAAGGGGTTCGCTGTTTTAGAAACAAGGTTTCTGGTTGTCTAAACCTAAACCAGATTAACATAACCATAGCTAAAGTTAAAAAAACAGCAAAAATAACTCGCCAATTTCCAAGTAATAAGACACCTTGCCCCAAGGCAGGTGAAATTGTTGGGGCCAGAATAAATATAGCCATAATGAATGACATGGCTTGAGCCATATCATCCCCCTCATATTTGTCTCTTATAATTGCAAAGGTCACAACCCTTGGTGCTCCCAAACCAATACCCTGAATAATTTGCCCTACTATTAAGATATATAAACTAGGTGCAGATATAGAGATTAAACATCCAAAGATAAATAGAATGAGCCCACTATAAATAGAAGGCTTGCGACCTAGTGTGTCCGACAACAAACCATATATCACCTGCCCCAATGCTAAACCAAGATATAAAAGAGATACTACCAATTGGATGTCATTAACATTGTGTATGCCCAGACCATCGGCTATCTCTTGAAAAGCAGGGAGTATCATGTTAATGGCAAAAGCAACTAAGGCCATTAACATAGCAATAAGTGCTATGAATTCCTTGAAACTAGAGTTTGCTTTATTTTGGTTCATTTGTTAATTACACATTCAGGGACACATCTAGACAGTACTATCCCTCTCAACTCAAAATTAAATCACTACGAGCCAGTATGTGCACACACTGCTAGATCTGAAGTTGGGAGGTACACAAACCAAATAATATTTTAGTTTTTATTACCTCCTATTTATACTTTTAGAAAGGAGGGATTTACAAATTTACTTGATAATATAGTCTTGAAAAATGATTGATTATTGATAACTATTTGTGAGCTAAAGGATAAAGGGCCGGAACCAGTCTAATAGTTGTTGTTTATTTAAGCTAGTTTCTTGTTTCATAAACCATATGGTCTAAGCTTGTATTCCATGTTAATAGCTTATCCTTAAACCAAGATTTATCAAACTCTGGCTTTGAAAAAAGAGCCCATGATTGTCTTGGGTGTTTCCATTCTAGAAATTCAAAAGTGAGATTAGCCTCATTTGAAAGCCTCTGCATGGTTTCTAAATCGTACCTTACAAGTTCTGGGTAAATCCAACCTTCACCTTGAAAATTCTCCTTGCCTAGTACAAATGTGGCTAACAATGCACCTGTAGGCTTAAGGTGATTTGATATATCTTTTAGCCACTTTTTTATAAGGTCTTGACCACAATGACTAAAAATAGACTGAGCAACAGCAAAGTCAAATAAATCACTCTTATCCAACTCAACTAGAGAATCTGTGAAGCTAAATCTTACTTTCTTTTTATTAATAAGGTAATCCCCTACTTCTTTTTGTATTCCTTCTTTTACAAGCCAACTATTAGGATCTATGCCAGTATAATTACCAGCATTCAAATAAGGGATTAACAACCTTCCAACACGTAAAGAACCACAACCAACATCTAGTAAAGAATGATGCTGTCTTAAACATAAAGTTGTTAAAAGATTAAAGGTCATTGCAGCAATAAGGTCATAATCCTTAGGGGGACCAACATATGACCTATAATGTTTTTGGTCAATGTCAAAGTTTGATCCTAATCCTGACCCTAAATCATCCATACCCATCTCAAGTTCTTTATAGAGATAACTTATCATACTAGCTCGAGCACCATCATCTTCAATGGAATCAAGCATATTTACTAACTTTTGGGGATAACCTTCTGCATTTACAACGCTACTTACGTAACTATTGTAACTTTTTTCAGCTTTATCCCTACAGCCTTTCTCAGCATAAATCCTATAGAGGACTTGGTGAAGAGTAGCATTTTGGGGATAGAGTTGACAACCTTCTTCTGCTACACTAGTAGCTTTTGCTATATTGCCTACTTCTTCATAATAAGTTGCTACCAAACTTAGAAGATGTTGATCTTGACCATCTATTTCTTTTGCCTTTTGGATAAATTCTTCCGCACGTTCCCAGTGCTTTGTTTTGAGTGATAAACCTATAAGCAAACAGTAAGAATCAATGTTCTTATAATTCCTTGCTAGCACTTGCTCTGCAAAGAATTCAGCTTCTCTGTACTGGTTGCTTTTAAAATGGGCTTCTGCTAAACTTAAGTAAAATTCAGGAAAATTAGGATTAATGGCAATTGCCTGATTAAAAGCGGCAACTGCTGCTTTGAAGTTTTGTAATTGCATCATAGCTTTACCTAAATATATATAGAGCCATGGCTCTAAAGGATATTTACACAAACCCATTTCCACCATTCTTACTACTGTTTTAGAATTCTCCTGTTGCAATTGTGTTTTAGCAGTTTCTAATAGCAAGCTAACACTTAGCTCAGTTTCAATATCAATTTGACCTACACCTTCCAATTTTGGAGTTTCTAGATCTTTTATTTTGTGCTCAGGAAAATATTTGCTTAAAAGTTCATGTAGTAAAAAATTAGGCGATGTTAAAAAAGTTTTTTCTGTAAATTCAAATTCCTCTTTAGACCATTCATTTAATTCTTGCCAAACCTTACTCATCTCTTGAAGCAAATCTATGCTAACTTTTGATTGGTCTAGGTAAGCAGGTAAATCTTCTGTGCCTGTGGATTGCTTCTCAAAAGCTTGTGGATTATTCTTGGCTAGCTTAAATCCAAATGCTTTATTTACAAGAGTAACTACATCGCATCCATGTTTTATAGCTTGGTGTGGTAAGAAGAGTACTGAGTCTTGACTTGATCGAGCATAACTAAGTAAATTTTTATTGTAAGCTAGCCACATCCTAAGCCCAAGTTCAAGATTTAACCAGAGCTTGTGATTAGTGTTATAAGAGCTAAAAAGTTTAGGATTAAGCATATTTATATGAGCATGAAATTTAAACAGTGAGTGTAAGCAATATGAATAGTGCCTGTATATAACTAAAACTTTTAAATTAGGGATGACTTTTTCCCAGCTATTTAAAAACAAACAAGCCCTAGGATCTTCAAATCCCCATAAAGAACTCGGGCTTCGTCTTTTATGAGCAATCATTTTCATACGCTCTAGCGAAGCATTAGATACGCTCAATTTAGAATTCCCATCGTACTGCCAGCCAGTATCATTTTCTCTTAAAATCTCATCGTGTAACTCGGCAATATCACTATCTTCATGGTAACCACTTGGACTAGTTATATCTTCTCCTATTAATCTCTCCCCTAGATATAAGCCTGCTTCTTGTAAAGTTTTTGCTATAAATGACAGGCCACTATGGTGAAAACCAGTAATAATTAGACAATTACTTGTCAAGCTCTTTCTCTCTTTATCCGTGGCAACATTATTTTCCTTTATTTTAGAGTAAACACTATTCATAGCTATTAATTTAGTGTAACCTCTTTATTAAAAATTAACTCATATAACTCTATATCTTCAGCATATCTTTTTCTTACTTTTTGCTCGAGTTCCAAAGTATAAAACTCTCTAGCTCTTGGGAATAGACCTTTAGAGCGAAAAAACGAAGGACATTGATCTGAATAGTGAAGGTTTCCTTTTTTCTCTAAAGTGTAATTTGTTCTATGAGGGGTCACATCACACATAATCTGCAAATTAAACCTTTTTTCTAGATAGGGAATCTCCTTTTCAAGATTCTCAAACTGTACGTAGTAATCATATTTTATGGGCCCTAGAGAACAATACTGTGGTAACCAGTGTTCATTCAAATTAAAATCTTTTTCGCCACATATGTAATTAACAAATTCATTAAAAGTAATAGATCTTTCCATATCCAAAGCTATACCTAAACGCTTCTGAACTAAATATATGACAGTCCTTGCAAAACCTTCAACATTGCTATCTTTAACAAATTTATCAAGATATGCAGATACCAAACGTTTCAAAGGATTACGTAAAACAGTAAACTTGAATTTTCTGTGGTCTTTTAAGCTTAATAGGCTTGGCACCTTAATAAGATAACTATAGTAATGTGCTAAATCATGGCTGCGTATCTTATGTATGTTTTCGCAAACCTGCTGATTCTTAGAATTTTGCAGGACAAAATATTTAAATAGAGTACAAGCGTTTTTAAATATAGGACAATAAATCAAATCTAGTTTGTCTGCTACTAAGAATATTTGCTTAGGGTTGATAGTGTACTTTTCAGTACTTTGAAAACCCAAATCCTGATACTCCTGAAGTTTAGTAGACAAATAGCTTTTTGAACTGCCATTTGATGAAATAGCTAGTGAAAAAATATCTTTCCCTAGAAGCTTAGAAAGCATAATAAAGTCATGTATATCTTCTTCTGAACGCAATATATTAGGTCGTTTTACTAATTCAAAGAACTTCTCTCTAGCTTTTTCATATTGTTCCAAAGTGATATAAATGTACGCTTGTTTTATATAAGACAGGGCATTATTAGGATAGTGTAGATTAACATTTTGCCAGTACTTTAAGCTCTCAGACCACTGTTGTGCTATTTGGCAAGCTCGAGCCAACTCCACCAGAAGCTTTTCATCATTTGGCCAGTTAGCTAATGCTTCCTTAAAAACGCTCTTTCCTTCCTCAAATCTACCCAATCTAATTAAGACACGCCCTAGTTGCATACGAGAGTTAAAAGATTGGGGAAATTTCTTGGTAACAGCCTGCCAGTATTCCACAGTATCTGATTTATTAAAAAATCTTTTAGATACTCGGCTGATTCTAGCTAGACCCTCAGCAGGCTCCGACAAACTTGGCCATAAACGAGCTGTCTCGTTAAAAATTTTCTTGGCCTCCTCAAAGCAGGCAAGTTCAATAAGAAGGTTACCTTTACTAAGCCTTGCTTTGAAGCTATAGGGAAATTTTTTGATAATCTCTTCCCAAATTTCTAAGGATTGCGCCAGCAATTGGAAGTTTTCATAGGTGTTTGCTAATCCTTCCATAGGCTCAAAATCATAGGGAAATTTTTTGATTAATTGCTTAAAGTGCAATTCAGCTTCAGCAAATTTCTCTAGCTTTATAAGTGTGTACCCCTTTTGAATGTGTGCCTCCATATGCTCAGGAAAACGCTCAATCAACTTTTGCCATTGTTCTAGAGCATCAGTCCAATGCTGTAAATGCATAGCTACTAAAACCAAACCTTCTAAAGGCTGTGGAACACTAAACCATATTTTACCAGCCTCTTTAAATATAGTCCTAGCTTCTTTAGGTTTTCCTAGCTCGAGCAAAATATTTCCTATTTCTATATAGGGAGGCATAAACTCTGGAAATCTTTTATGAACTAGTTGCCAGCTTACCAGAGCTTCTAACCATTTTTTTTGCTTTTGGGGAATTGCTGCTAAGCCTGCAAAGGATTCAGGCGTATAGGGCCACTTTTTAGTGGCTTCCTTGAGAAGTTTTTTTGCTTCATAAAATTCACCCAGACTAGTTAGGCAATCCCCTGCTTGGAAGTATGCTAATTTGTTTTCTGGGTACTTTTCTCGAATATTTTGCCAGATACTCTTAGCCTCTAAAAAGTCTTGCTGCTTTTGGGCTACTTGAGCAAATAGCGTTAAAACCTCTTCATGATCTAGCCCAAAGTCTAACTCTTCTTTGAAAGTATTGTCAGAGTCAGTTATTACACTAGTTACTAGTTCAGATTGTTTTACAGCTTTTGGCTTTAAACTGTAATTAGAATCTTTATTGTAATCATTAAGTATCTGCTGCCAAGCCTTATAATCTGTTCTATAATCACTTTTAAATTCAATGACTCGAGCTTGCTGCGAGACTTCATCTAACTTGAATTTTTTTTGTAAGGTGCTTTGGCTTTCTTTATTCATGTGCAACAACTTTTACGGCAAAAATTATTATCTAGTAAAAATGGGCATTAACTTGTAAAAACTTAACCCTAAATTACTACTAATGCTTCTTAAGTAACCCTATATATAGTGCACCCTGCAACCCTTTTATTTTCAATTAAAAGGGTGAGGAATATTTAACTTTAAATTTAACATAAAAAAGTGATTGCTCAAAATCCAGTTGTGAAATAGCAATCTCTTGATTATTCTTCTTGTCCCTAATATGTATTTCCGAAATCTGTCAAAAAACCCTTATTTTGAGCAACTACCATAAAAAATAGTTGTTATAAATTTCTTGTAATTTAAGGAGAAACTCGAGATTTAAAGAATAGGGTTGTTCCGAAATAAGGTAGTGTCCTAAATGCTTAATACATTGAGCAAGTAATTTGGACGCTTACCAAGATTTGGCCAAAGTATTATGCATTTTGTTAATTTTAAATTGAGCAATTGCTAATTTCATGCTATACGCAAGATTATTTCAGAACAAATCTAATATAACAGCTAAGGAAATACTATATATTGAATTGGTACGTGTTCAGTAAGCCAAACGTTATTGTCAGACAAGTGAAACTTCTTGCCTTCTGCATGCATTTACCCAGATTTTATTTGCAAGATAACTGGTCTACCATGCCTTCCACCTACATTTTTAGCTGTCTTTTTTTCTTCTGATAAATGTACATGGTTTCTTTGACCTTTAAGTAACCCTTTCTCTCGTATAGAGTCAAGAAATTGGTGTGCTGTACCATGATAAAGTACATCGGGCGGCATCTTAGGTTCTAAATCCAGATCTACCCGCACTGAATGGCCTTGATTAGCTCGTATGGAGTTACCATCTTCACTTAGTGTGAAGGGTTCTCCCGAAAAAATCGTGCTTGCTAAGTCAAAATAATAATGGTTGAAGAAATTAACAATCACTTTGCAGGAAAGCATTTTAACTTTTTACGTTATCAAATTTCAATTGCCATTCAAAGCAGCTTTCACAATCCATCTGCTAAGTAGAAAATTCGCTTAGGATAACTCATTTTTTCAAAAAAACTCTTAAAATCCTAGCACAAAATTATCGGGAGAGCCTGTGAAGCGTTGCTTATCATTAGTTCTAACAACTTCCTCTATAAGCTTCCTGTTTAAGTTCATCCCTGACCTTTTAGCCCCCTTGATCAAATCATCTAGTTTGGCCCAGCCTTTATCATCTAGTTTAAGTCCTATCCTTTCTGGATGGTGCCTTAAAACTAAGCTAAGAAATTTACTTGTTCTAACCAAATCCATAAGCTCTACATCTTATTATATATCTACTCCGTGAATATAGCTATTAGTAGCTGCCCAGAACATAAAGGTTATGCTGAAAATCTTGCTACACAGTTAGATCTACCCCTGCTAAAAGATAATAAGGAGGTTGATGGAGTCCTTTTTTTTGGTGATAGGCTCGAGCTAACTTTAGAAAACATAGGTAAAATTCATGTGGACTTTCTGAAGGGCAAAGCCCTATGGCGTAAACGTTTTGGTGGTGGCAAAAATCAAGCCTTGGCTAAAGCAGTAGGTATAAAAGGTAGTCATAAACCAAGTATCATAGATGCTACTGCTGGTTTAGGGCAGGATGCTTTTGTCTTTGCTTCTTTGGGTTCCAAGGTATCGCTTATTGAACATTCATCCATTATAGGGGCATTATTAGAAGATGGCCTTCGGCGTGCTCGAGCAGACAGTGAGTCAAAAAACATAGCTTTACGTATGCACTTACACTTTGCTGACGCTAATCAACTTATTCCTAAACTGCCTAGGCATGAAGTCATTTATCTAGACCCCATGTACCCACCTACCAATAAATCCTCCTTGCCTAAAAAGGAAATGCAAGTTTTGCGTGCCTTACTAGCTGTACAAAATGATAACGATGGGCTTTTTCTTACAGCAAGGGAGTATGCTCAAAATCGAGTTGTTGTCAAGAGGCCAAAAAGTGCGCCTTACACTGCTCACATGGTACCTGATATAAAGATTACAACCAAGCACACTCGTTTTGATATTTATCTGACTTAGAAAAGGCAACTTATAATCTAATATTTGACATTTACCCAGTTGCACATTAAGCTTAATATGCAAGCAAGTACATACTTGCATTAATTATGGTAAATAAAACAGAGAAGAAAATTTTAGAAGCTGTGATTGAACTTATAGCTAATCAAGGCCTTACTAGTGCTACCACTAAATCAATTGCTGAAGCGGCTGGTGTAAACGAAGTAACTCTATTTCGCCGCTTTGGTAACAAAGATAAACTTCTAAGCACTGCCATGCAATATCAAGCCAGTCAACTTGCTGAAGAGGCTTTTCACTATAGTGGTGACCTTGTAACTGATCTTACGAGCCTTGTCACTGTATACCAAGATATGTGGCTTAAGCGTGGGGGCTTTGTAGTAAACGTGCTTTCTGAAATCATCCGCCGCCCTGAGTTACTTGGAAAAACACATCCACCTGAAGTAATTATGAAGAAGACTACGGAGTTATTAAATCGCTATCAAGTAGCAGAAAAATTACCGAAAGGTAATCCTGTTCTCATGATGGCAGAGCTTTTAGGACCAATTATGGCTTTGGGTTTGGCTAAGTATGCAGCTAGGCTCGAGCACCTACCAAGTATAGAGCCTAAAGCTCATGTAGAGCGTTTTCTGGCCAGTTATAAGTTGGAGAGTAGTTAGTAGAGCTGTATTTCAAATTATAAGAGCTGTTCTTTAGTTATCAATATGAATACCCTTGGTGAGCTTTTGTGCAACCAAGGCATTCAAACTAATCCCTGCCTGTGTGGCTTCCATTACAAGTGCTTTGTGTATTCGTTTATCAAGCCTTACATTAAACTGCCCACTATAGTTTCTATTAGCAGGAGCAACAGGAATTTTCTCACCATGTTTGCGATAGCTTTCTTTAGCGCCTTCCCATGCAGTTCTGAGTTCCTTTACTGCTTCATCTGGCGTATCTGCAAAGGCAGAAATATTAGGCATCTCAACAAAATGTGCTACCCATTCATCATCATCATCAAGGAACACATTCACAGTAAACCCATCAAAATCTTGTTGTGTCATTCACTTTACTCCTCATAAATAACTAGAAATTGCTTTACTTGATAACCTTTTGCTTTCCTACCCTTAGCTTCCTGTACAGGCAACCTTTCCCCTTTAGAGGAATACCATATGCGATGACTCCCTGTTTGGTGGTCAAATATCCAGCCTTGTTGATTCATCAGCGTTTCAAATTCTGCAAGGCACAACCCTTTCGGATTAACCTTGGCCTTCTCCAACAATTTATCACGTTTGCTCACAAAAGTAACTATATACAGTTACAACAAAATTGCAATAACTTTTTTGCAATCAATTACTTCAACCTTGTTCCAAGGCTCTGCCTTGTAATGTATACCCAAATGCTCTGCGTTGTAATGCCCATCAAGGAGGTATTTATTTTGCCATGAAAGAATCACTTATCGCAAAACCAAAAAGCCACTTAGCTAGTTTGTTTAAGTTGGCATGGCGTAATATCTGGCGGCAAAAAAGGCGTACTACTTTGCTTATAGTAGTAGTAGCTTATGCTGTGTTAGCAACTATTTTCTTTTGGGGTTTTAATGATGGTTTTAATAGCTCTATCCTAACTGGGCAAGCTCGCTATTTAGTAGCTCCGATGATGGTTATGAGTGAAGATTATAATCGTGACCCTAGCGCTGAAAATGCTCTACCCACATTAGATATTATTGATGAAGTTGCCAAAGTACCGGGCGTGAGTGCTGTAGTACCTCGTTTAGAATTTCCTGCGCTATTGCGCTCGCCCTATACTTCCGAGGGGGCTAGGTTAAGAGGAATTGATCCTATGCTCGAGTCCAAAGTAAGTGCCATCCCAGAAAATATTGCCAAGGGCAGAATGCTAATCCAGACAGGTGAAGTTATTCTGGGTATTAATGTTGCCGAGCGCCTAGACGTACGCCTTGATGAACGTCTTGCTATAGACGCTTCTGCACTAGCAGGTACTCAAGGTTTGGGCTTAAAAGTAGTAGGTTTCATTGAAACTGGCCTAGCAGCAGTAGACAACAGTATGGTGTTTATCCACATAGATGATGCACGGCTTCTTACAGGAGTAAACACTGCTACTGGTTTGGCTCTAGATATCGATAAGAGCCAAGAAGCAGCTATACAGGCAAATGTTCAAGCTGTATTGCCTGAAAAAATTAAGGCTTACGATTTGCTTTCGCTACTGGGTGCTGTCGCAATGCGTGTAAGAGTAAGTCGCCTTATGATGTTACCAATAGGTTTGCTGTTTGCTATTTTTGCAGCACTAGCAGTCACTAGTACACTTTTAGTTAGTGTTATGGAGCGTGGCAAGGAGTTTGGAATGGTAGCAGCAATTGGATTAGCACCTCCTAAATTGGCTGTTATGGTGGTGCTCGAGACGATGTTAACAACATTCTTTGGTTGGCTTTTAGGTTTGCTTGTCGGTTACGGGATAGTATTTTTCTTAAGCATACAAAACGTTCTCGGCCCTGTATTTGCTTCAGCTGCAAAGAGCTTAGGCGACTTTGGTATAGGTGAAGAAATCTACACCAATGTATCAATAAATTATGCCCTATATGCTACTGTGACGGTACTATTAGCGACAATGTTTGCAATATTATTTCCTGCTCGCCGCGTAAGTCGCCTTAACCCAGTTAACGCTATGCGTGAAAGTTGAAAGTGAGGTTGAGTAATGATTAATTTAGCTTGGCGCAACATCTGGCGCAAGAAAGGCCGTAGTCTAATGACAGCAGGAGCTGTAGCAGTTGTTGTGATTATTACCTTGTCTTTCTTTAGCTTCACTGGTGCCGCCCAAAATGGTATTTATTACAACGCTACTCGAGTAGCAGGCCACTTACAAGTTCATGTTAAAGATTATCTGAAAACCCGCAATATACAGGATTTGTTAATAGAAGATGCTTCAAATCTAACCTCAGCTTTAGAAGAAACCTTCATTAAGGCAAATGTTAAAGCTGATATAGTTTCTGCTTTGGCGGTACCGGGGTTAATTGAAAGTGATGGAAGGTCCTTTGGGCCATTATGATGCAAGGCTTAGAACAACCCGAGAATGTTCGTGAGCGCTTTCATACCGAATACATTAAAACAGGCTCATTGCCAGAAATTACAGATGTAGAAGGAATTGCCCTTGGCGAAAAATTAGCTCTTAACTTGAAAGTAGGTGTTGGTGACACTGTTTATATGTACGCTCCCGGAACCGATGGCTATGGGGCAGCAGCATATACTGTTACAGGCATAGTAACCATTCCAAACTCTGAGAATTTTGCCTTTAGCTCACTGTTAGCTGCCCAAGAATTAGCTGCTCCTGAATCAATAAATCGAGTAGAAATAACTTTCCCTGATTTTAATCGTGGAGCAGATGATGATGCTTTGATAGACTTAAAAACACAAGCCCAGAGTGCCTTGGATGAAGCTTATATAATTGAAACTTGGTCAGAAATCATTCCAGAATTAGCAGGTTTTATAGGTTATTTTAACCGAGTTTCACTTTTTATTGCCTTTATCTTTTTTATTCTTGCTGGGCTTCTAGTAGCTAACACCATATACCTAAGTGTTATGGAACGCGTTCGTGAATTTGGAGTTCTAAGAGCACTAGGTTTAAGGCAATACAGGGTTATGAATATGGTATTAACAGAAAGTGTGCTGCTCTGTTTTAGCGGTGCGATTATAGGACTTATTATAGGCTCATTAATAGTTATGAAAATGGGTCAAGGTATGCGTTTCCCTCCAGAAGTTGCACAGTTTTTAGCTGAGCAGGGTTTGCCTGAGGTATTTTATGGTAGTGTGGGTTTAAAACAAATAGTGTTAACTATTGGTTTTACCTTACTAACAGCGACTATTTCAGCACTATTGCCAGCTTTTAGTGCTGGGAAATTGGAGCCCGTGGAAGCTATGCGCTTCTCAGCGTAAGGTAGCAATGGGCATCTTAACAATATCTAATTACGTCCATGCTCTGAATTTGCGGTGAATTGATTACTTAAAGAAATAAAAATCTTTGAAAGGACTACATATTATGTCTGCATTATTAGAGGCAAAAGATTTAGAAAAGATTTACAGGACTGGCGAAGTTGAAACTCATGCTTTACGAGGTGCTAGTTTACAGATTCATGAAGGCGAATTTACGGCATTAGCTGGGCCTTCGGGTAGTGGAAAAAGTACCATGCTGCACTTATTGGCTGGCTTAGATAAACCTAGTAGTGGTGAGGTATGGTTAGATGGAAGTCGTATAGATACTTTAAGCTTTGCTAAGCTAGCTAATTTGCGCTTGAAGCAGTTTGGTTTTGTTTTTCAAGCTTATAACCTAATACCAGTGTTGACTGCTTTGGAAAATGCAGCTTTTGTGCTTGAGCTACAAGGAATAAGTAAAAAAGAGCGTGAGGCTAAAGCAATGGAGGCCTTAACAATATTAGGCATAGATGAATACGCAAAACGCAGACCTAATCAATTATCAGGTGGGCAGCAACAACGGGTAGCAGTAGCAAGAGCACTAGCTGCTGACCCCAAAATTATTCTTGCCGATGAACCTACTGCAAACTTAGATAAAGATACCAGTGTTTCTTTAATAGAGCACCTAGAAAAGCTCAATGAAGAAAGAGGAGTGACTTTTCTATTTAGCACTCATGATCCTCGCTTACTCAACTATGTTAAACGCATTATTCATATAGAAGATGGCATTGTTGTTGAAGACGAGATTAAAAAAGCAGCATGATATGAAGGTTTCTCCTCAAGAAACCTCAGAGGCTTTGAAAACCTTCGAGGCTTGGGCTACTCCAAGTTTTGTTGGCAGATTATATAAGCCATCACAGATTTTTCTGA
>CBDCWW010000007.1:0-4577 GCA_965223585.1 Trueperaceae bacterium | reverse complement strand
GGCAGCAACAACAACTGGGGGCAAGTTAAGAAAATACTACCTTCCGATGGAGTAACCAATAATCTGTTTGGTTGGTCTGTAGCTATATCAGAAGGCATTGTAGTAGTAGGGGCTCAAAGAGATGGTGATAGTTCAGGTGCAGCGTATGTATTTGAGTAGAAATTAGTTTGTATCTAAAGTATACTCTACAATACTTAGCCTCTTTGCAATATAGCAAGGGGGCTTTTGTTTTGCCTGTTTGCTCTGAAGTTCAACCAACATGGTAGGAAAAAGTATAGCTGTCAAGGTTATATTCCTTTTTAGAAGAGTATTAGGAGCAATTTGTGCTCAGAAGGGTTCAAAAACTTGAACCCTTAATTGCATTCGAGGGGTAAACCCCTACCAGTCTGTAGAGTTTGCAGCAGGAGGATTTTTTTTGTTGAGTACTATATTCTGAATTGTGATTAAGCTGATTTTTTTGTGAAAAATTTCTTTGATTTTTAAGTCTTTAGATTCGTCTCTGGGACTATCAAATCATAGCCAATCATTATAATCGCACAAGCCAAGGTCCAAATACTTTGCTATTTTTAATTCTCTTAACTGTGCTGCCTAAGTGGTTTTCAGTAAATTTTGCCGATTTTTTTTACGATTCATATACGATACTTTACCGCTACAATTTTTAAGCTAAACAACATAAGAAATAGCACCAGCTATTTCAAACCATAGTTCCAAAAGGAACTAGAAAACTAAGGAGATTTAAAATGTTAAAGTATATTTCTGTATTTGTAGTTTCAATAGTGTTGTTTGGCTGTCAGAACGTTAGTAGTCCTGATCAAGAAGTTCCAAATACTCAGCTAAACCCTGAAGAAGTCATTACTGATACTGTTCCTTTTACTGATATACCAGCAGATGTAGTTCCAGAGGATAGTGAAGTAGTAATTTTGCAACGTAGTGCTATGAGTAATGAAAGCCAGCTTTCAGCTACTGCCGGTCTAGGTCCTAACAAGATTATTGGTGAAGTTGGTAAACTTTCTATCAGACAAGCTACTCGTAATCGATGGCATAGCTTAGACTTTATACATCAATTCCAAGACCCTGTTGTCATCATGCAACCTTTATCCTATAACAGTGGTGATCCTGCAACTATAAGGATAAGGAATGTTACAACTTTAGGCTTTGAGTTTCAGATAGATGAGTGGGGACTATCTTAATGGTGCTCATGCTAAAGAAGAAGTGACCTATTTAGTTATGGAAACAGGCTTGTGGATAAATGGTTTAGTTTATGAAGTTGGCAAGGTGAGAACTAATCACAGATTCAAGAAGGTCACTTTAAATCCTTCTGTAAACTATACTTCACCGGGTGCAACTGTACTAACACAGACACAGACTATAAATGGCACTTCTGCAGTAACTACTAGGCAAGAACCAGTAGCAGGAGGGTTTAGGGTAAAGCTGCAAGAGGAAGAAGCTGCAGATGGTACTCACCCTGTAGAAGATATTGGTTATATTGCTATTTTACCCGGGTGAAGGGCCTTTTGGTAGATTTAGAGCTTTAAGCAAACAAACAGGCAAAGTAGTAAGCCACAACTTTCGGACTATAAACTATAGTTTTACAACTCCTACTTTTGGTGATAGTTATTTCCTAGCTGGCATGCAGACTTTTGAGGGAACGGATACTGCTAGCTTGCGTTATGGGAAGTTAACTGATAGTAGTGTACAAATAAGAGTAGAAGAAGAAAAATCTGCAGATAAAGAAACTAATCACCCTAATGAGTCTGTGGGGTATTTGCTGCTAAGGCAAGCTGCTTTTGATGAAGATAAGATTACTGCTTTTGATGGAGCAGAATTTGACTTCTTTGGCACCTCTGTAGCCATAGATGGATATACTATGGTGGTAGGCTCTCCTAATGATGATGATAAGGGCGCTGATGCAGGCGCAGCCTACATATACGAGCGAGATGTTAATAAGTGGAGATTTGTTAAGAAAATAACAGCCCTTGATGGAGCAGCAGGGGATAAATTTGGTACCTCTGTAGCTATATCAGGAGACACAGTGGTGGTAGGAGCTCCCAAAAGGGATTATGATGGTACCGATACAGGCTTAGCCTATATATTTGAGCGTAATAAGGATGGTAGCAATAAGTGGGGACTTGTTAAGAGAAGATCTACCTCAGATGTGGCTTCTGGACAGCACTTTGGTCACTCTGTAGCCATATCAGGAGATACCATAGTGGTAGGGGCTTATGGAGATGATAATAATGGTAATTATTCAGGAGCAGCCTATGTATTTGATCGCAATAAATTTGGTAGCAACTTTTGGGGTGAGGTCAAGAAACTACTAGCCTCTGATAGGGCTGCTGGGAACTACTTTGGTATTTCTGTAGCCATATCAGGAGATACTGTAGTGGTGGGAGCTAGGGACGCTGATGGTAAAAAGCACTAATTCAGGTGCAGCCTATATATTTGATCGCAATAATGGTGGTACTAACAAGTGGCAAGAGGTTGAGAAAATAATAGCCTCTGACGGGGAGGATCGCGACCAATTTGGTAACTCCGTAGCTATATCAGGAAATGTAGTGGTGGTAGGAGCTTCAGGAAATGATACTCTTGGTTCGGCCTATATATATGAACGTAATAATGTTGGTAATAACAACTGGGGGCAAGTTAAGAGACTACTGCCCTCTGATACGACGCCTGATCAATACTTTGGTTCCTCTGTAGCTATATCAGGAAATACAGTGGTGGTAGGAGCTAACGAAGATAATTATAATGGCTCTCTTTCAGGTTCAGCCTATATATTTGAACGCAATAATAAGGGGAACAACCGATGGGGACAGTTTAAGAAGCTACTAGCCTCTGATGGGGCAGAATATGACGAATTTGGTCGCTCCGTAGCCATATCAGGAAACACTGTGGTAGTAGGTGCTGAACAAGATGATGATAATGACAGGAATTCAGGTTCAGCCTATGTATTTGAGTAGTTAGTTTGTAGCTAAAGCATATTCTATAGTATTTAGCCCCTCTGCAATGTAGCAGGGGGTTTTTATGTTTATATTGTCTGAACTGTGATTAAGCTAATCTTTGCTCTTGAGTCTTTAAGTTCGCTTCTGGCACTATAAAATCATAGCTCATTATTGTAATCACACGAATCACAGTTCAGATATTTTGCTATTTTAATTCTCTTAAATGTATTACCTTAGTGGTTTTCGGTAAATTTTACCGATTTTTTTACGATTTGAAAACGATACTTTACCGCTACAATTTTTAAGCTAAACAACATAAGAGATAGCACTAGCTATTTCGAATTATGGTTCCCAAAAGGAACTAAAAATCTAAGGAGATTTAAAATGTTAAAGTATTTTTCTATAGTAATAGTTTTAGTAGTGTTGTTTGGTTGTCAGAATGTTGGTAGCCCTAACCAAGAAGTTCCAGATGCTCAACCAGATTCCAGAAGAAGTCATTACCGATACCGTTCCTTTTACAGATGTACCACCAGATATAGCACCAGATGTTAGTGAAGTGGTAATTCTGCAACGTAGCGCTGTGAGTAATGAAGGTCAAGTTTCAACTACAACTAGTGCAGCAATAGAGGACTAATGACATTATTGGTGAAGTAGGTAAAGTATTTGTCAGACAAGGTAGATCAAACCAATGGCATAAAATAACTTTTCTAAATAAGTTTAGAAATCCAGTAGTAATAATGCAACCCTTATCGTATAACAATGGAGATCCAGCAGTAATAAGAATAAAGAATGTAACAAGTCAAGACTTTGAATTTCAAATAGATGAGTGGGACTATCTTGATGGTGCTCATGGTAAAGAAGCAGTTACATATTTAGTAATGGAGTCAGGCTTGTGGATTAATGGTCTAGTTTATGAAGTTGGTAAGGTAAGAACAAACCACAACTTTAAGAAGGTAAATCTAAAGTATTCTTTTCCAGCAGGAGCAGTGATATTAACACAAGTACAGAGTAGAAATAATTCAGCTGCAGTAACAACAAGACAACAAGTAGCAACAGGAGGATTTAGAGTAAAGTTACAAGAAGAAGAGGAAAGCAGATGGTACTCATCCTGTAGAAGATATTGGTTATATTGCTATTGTACCCGGTGAAGGTCCTTTTGGTAAATTTCAAGCCTTAAGTGCCAAAACAGGTAACATAGTAAGCCACAACTTTAGGGCCATAAACTATAGTTTTGAAGCTCCAACATTTGGGGATAGTTATTTTCTAGCAGGTATGCAGAGTTACAGAGGAACAGATACAGCAGGACTACGCTACAGAAAATTAACAGATAGTAGTGTACAAGTAAGAGTAGAAGAAGAGCAGTCAGCAGATAGAGAAACTAGCCATCCTAATGAGTCTGTAGGATACCTGTTACTAAGGCAAGCAGATTTTGATAAAGATAAAATCACTGCTTCTGATGGGGCGGCTGATGACAAGCTTGGTGAATCTGTAGCTATAGATGGGAGTACTATGGTGGTTGGGGCTCCTGAAGATGATGAAAGAGGCAGTAATGCAGGTGCAGCCTACATATATGAGCGAAATGTTATAGGCAAATGGGTAATGGTTAAGAAAATAACAGGCTTTGATGGGGTAGCT
>CBDCWW010000006.1:0-94466 GCA_965223585.1 Trueperaceae bacterium | reverse complement strand
TACTACTAACTTTTCAACTTGCACACGAGGGCAATGCTGAGCTAGGCGTACCTGCTTTTAACAGCTATCTTTTTGACCCTGATGCAACTTACCTTGTTTCTGGTGGCGTAACAGATTCTAAAGAACGCAATAGCCGAGATGACTTACCTAGACTTAGTAACAGCCAGTGCTTAGAATTCATAAAGCATTTAGCTTTTACCAGCACACACGGTGCTCTAGAACGCATCAATTACCGTGACCTAAAGGTAGAAGAAATTGGTCATATTTATGAGGGTTTGCTGGACTATGCCCCTAGAATTGCTGTAGAAGACGTTAAAGTTGAAGACAATGTTATTTCCAAAGGCAGTTTTTACTTAGATGCTAAAGGACAAAGTCGCAAAAGTTCAGGTAGTTATTACACGCCTCGAGAACTAGTACAAGAACTAATTAGTCGCACCTTACTACCTGTTATAGAAACAAGATTACAAGAAGCAGGCAAAGATTTACAAGCTCAAGAGAAGGTTTTGCTAAGCATCAAAATTTTAGACCCAGCTTGTGGTAGTGGTGCTTTTTTGATTGCTGCTAATGATACACTTGCCCAGGAACTAGCAGACATACGTTGGCAAATATACTGGCAAAAACAAAGTAGCGGTGTATCGCAAGGTAGGGGCGTATTGCAATACGCCCCTACAGAGAACACCTATACCTATCAGAAAATCACGGAAGCTGCCAAGCGTGATGTTTTACAGCACTGCATTTATGGAGTGGATTTAAATGATATGGCAGTAGAGCTTGCTAAGGTTTCTTTGTGGATTAATGCTGCTAACCGTAACAAACCACTAAATTATCTTGATCACCGCATAAAATGTGGCAACAGTCTAATTGGTGCACCACTAAACTTTTACCAACTTGGCATTAGTCCAGATGCTTACAAAGGTCGTGGGGATGCTGATAAAGACATCTTAAAAGAAACAAGGAAAATTTTTACAGCCAAGCAACTTGAAAATTGGCGTAATAATCCACCACCACTGCAAGAGTTAAATATAAAGCTGTCAAATTTAGACAATATTTACGAAGATGATGTTCAGGGAGTACAAAACAAAGCCCAAGAATACCAAAAGCTAAAAGAAAGTGACACTCTTAAAAAGTGGCAGGCAGTGGCAAACTACTGGACAGCAGCCTTTTTTTATCCTGTTCAGCCAAGTCAGACACATATACCTAATCAACAGGGTTTAACTACTCTAGTTACTGGTATGGAGGAAAGAGATTTTGAGCAAATGCGTAATTTGAGTGCTTTGAATCCTCAAACTCTGGCCCAGATTGAGGTTTTGCAAAAGAGATACTATTTCTTTCATTACTGGTTAGAGTTCCCTGAAATATTCTTTGAGCAAAACGGTTCTTTAAGACCCAGTGCAGGGTTTGATGTAATTATTGGTAACCCACCTTGGGAAAGAGTAAAACTACAAGAGCAAGAATTTTTTGCCGTTAGAGATGAAAAAGTAGCCAAAGCAGCCAATGCTGCTAAGCGCAAAAAACTTATTAAGGCTTTAGAGCAGGATAATCCACAGCTCTATAAAGATTTTCAAACTGCCCTTATAAAAGCTGATGCCTCCAGTAATTTTTTAAGAGTTAGTGGGCGCTATCCACTTGGTGGTGTGGGGGATGTGAACACCTATCAAGTCTTTACTGAAAATGCCCGTGATTTAACTAGTGCTGATGGTCGAACAGGTATAATTGTGCCTTCAGGTATTGCCACTGATAACACTACTAAGGACTTGTTTAGAGATTTTGTAGAGAGGCAAAGCCTTGTGTCGTTAGATGATTTTGAAAACCGTGAGGGTATGTTTGTAGGCGTTCATAGGTCGTATAAGTTTTGCCTACTTATTCTTACAGCACCAGCTAGTGGCCCTAAAGAAATTGAATTTAGCTTTTTCAACACTAACGTTAACCACCTAAATGATTCTGCTCGCAAGTTTAGGCTATCGCCAGAAGATTTTAAGCGTATTAATCCAAATACTCTTACTTGTCCAACTTTTCGCACAGGCAGAGATGCAGAAATTACTTTGAAAATGTACAAAAAAGCAGGGGTGTTTATAGATGAAAATGACAAGGAAAATGGTAATCCTTGGGGGGCAAGTTTTATGCGTATGTTTGATATGAGTAATGACTCGCATTTGTTTAAGACTGCAAAAGAGTTAGAGGAGCAGGGTTGCACGCTTAAAGGGAATCGCTATGTGAGTGGGGATGAAGTTTTTTTACCACTTTATGAAGCTAAACTTGCACATCAATTTAATCACAGGTTTGCTTCTTACACAGATGGTAATGCAGAAGGCTTAATAACTGAATTTTTGGAAGCCCCTTCTAACTTACCAATAGCTAGATATTGGATAGAAAAGTGTAATGCTATTGATTACTTCCCAAACACTCATACTTATATCTTGTCCTACAGAAGATTTGGACGTTCTACTGATGAACGAAGTATTATTGCAAAACTTCTTCCTTTTTCAGGAGTAGGAGATAATGAATTCCTTTTACAAACAACATTGTACAGTACAAAGGAAGCACTCTTACTCCAAAATTTAAATGCTATACCTTTTGATTACATCGCTCGTCAAAAGATCGGTGGGACTAATATTAACTTTTTTATAGTTAAGCAACTTCCAATTCTTCCACCCAAAGCTTATGGAAAGGAGCATTTATTATTTATAGTTTCTCGAGTGCTCGAGCTAACCTACACTGCATGGGATATAAAAGCTTTTGCCGATGACTTATGGCGAGAAGCTGATTCAGAGCTTCGTGAACTGCTTGAAACGCAGTGGCGTGAAAATGGTGGTCATCCTTGGGAACCACCTGAGTGGGCAGAAATTGCCGAAGATGGTTTTCCTTTTGCGCCTTTTAAATGGAATGAAGAGCGCCGCGGGGAACTCCGTGCTGAATTAGATGCTCTTTATGCTCACCTGTACGGACTTAACCGTGATGAACTCTTGTGGATTCTTGATCCCCGTGATGTAGACCCCAATACACCGTCAGTAACTTTCCCCGGCTTGCGGCGTAATGAAGAAAAACAGCTTGGTGAGTACCGTACTAAGCGTTTAGTGCTTAAATATTACGATCAGCTTGCTGGTGATCCTATGTTGTCTGAACTGTGATTCATCTGGTTTTTGTGATTTCTGTGATTTTCTGTTTGTTGTTGTCAAATAACTTGTTCCAAGCTTTGCTTGGGAATACATGCCTCGAAAGCTCTGCATTCAAATTACAGGCAACAAAGCACCCAAGTATTGTCTTCTTGAACAGAATCTAGAAACCAGCGCTGTTTTTGCCTAGTCTCTTAAATTATATTTTCCTTTTTTCCTCTTGTAACCTAACAGACAAAGCAGCCCCTTCAGGTGTTAATCCTAAATATTTCCCCTTTTTTGTAATAAGACTCCTTTCTTTCAAGCTTTTTAGACTTCTAGAAGTTATGGCATATTTATTGTCTCGCATTGGTTTTCCTAAATGCTCATAAAATTGCTTAGCATTCCAAAGAACATGACCTTTTGGTGGAGTGACCCCTTTATCTTTATCAAGAATATCTTTTAAATCATCAGGTAAAACTTTTCTTTCAGACGTGAGCGACTCAAGTGTATTAGCTAGAGCTTCCTGATTAAATTCCTCTCCTAATAAATGATTTGGCATAGTTGGCATGGTAAGTTGCCTCAATAAAGGTACATTTACCTTGCCAAACTTATCTGTCAGCTCTTCTCTGGTTGTGATTCCTGTTCTTTTGCCAATCCACATAAGAATTTCTTTTTGTAGTTTACTAAGTTTTTTATCATTAATACTCATACAAAAATGCTAATAAATCAAAAAAACTATCAATGTAATTCTAATTACTGCTAAGAAAACATCAAAATTATCAACTAAATTACCTTAGCAGTTACCTAACTTTTAGATCTAAACTAGTAGTTATCAGGTAAAGAAAAGGTTTTGTAAAATTTTGTAGAGAAAAGAGAGAATGTGTTATCTGGGACAGTGTAAATAAGTCTTGAAATTATTATTTTTAAAGGAATAACCTATAGATTATGAAAAAAGATTTTGACGCATGGAATGCGCTTAAGAAAAAACTAAACACTAAAAAACATTTCCCCTTGTTTCATGAGCGAGAAGTATGGTGGTGTAATCTAGGACATAACATAGGATTTGAACAAGATGGTAAAGGAGTACAATTTAAGCGTCCTGTCCTCATCTTTCGAAAGTTTAATAAATATGTATTCTATGGAATCCCTTCAACAGGAAACATTAATAAGCAAGGGGAGTTATATTTATATGTGAGCACCCAAGTAGATAATTTCAATCTTATTCTTTCCCAAGTCAGGCTTTTAGACAGCCGTAGACTTTCAAGTCGTATAGTAACCTTGCCTCATAGTGAATTTAATAAGGTGAAGAAAAATCTACAAAAAACTTTTAAACTTACCAACCCCTAGTGGAAGAACCCCTAAAAGGGGTTCCTAGTGGCTAGATGCCAATTTGTAATCACATATTAACATATAAGAAGTGAAATGGGAAGTGTCGTTAGCATTAGAAGTCAGTTAGCATAGAAAAAAATGCTAGTATAGATTTGCAATGACTAAAGAAACACTTATGCTTCGCCAACATACAATTAGCACCATTACCAAGAAGCTACCATACTTAAGTGACAAAATGCTTGAAGGGCTTCTCAAAATTGTTGAAAGTACTGAAGCTAAATCTCCCGAGCAACCACAACCTTTAGAAAATGCACCTAAAACTATTGATGGTGATCCTTATATAACATATGGTAAAGATGAAACAGAACATCTATTAGCTAGTGTAGCTAACACTAAAAGGTTAAATAAATCTATAAAAGACGAGAACGCCAAAGTCATGACAACTCAAGAATTTGAGACCCTTGTCAATGAACATACATCTTAAACCCCAAGCTTGGGAAGATCTTTTTTACTGGATAAGAACTGATAAAAAAGCTGTAAGAAAAATTGAAGAGCTTGTTAAGGATATTATTAGAAACAATCCATTTAAGGGTATTGGTAAACCTGAGCCACTCAAGCATGACTGGCAGGGATGGTGGTCTAGGCATATTACTCAGGAGCATCGCATGGTTTATAAAGTAGAAGATGGCAATTTAGTGATTGCTCAACTGCGCTACCACTATTAGGTTATTTTTTATCGGCTAGATATGGAACACTTAATTCTTAACACAGATGACATTACACAACCTACTAGATTTGCTCAAGATATTTTCGGAAGTCTAGCTGCTGGGCAGGTTGTACTGGACTTCTCAAATATACAGGGCCTTAGCAAACCTGAACTAACCAACAGTTTTGAAATGATTAATAACTTGGGTTGGGATGAAACCAAACTGCGTACACACCTTGATTTTGATAGCATGTCACTCGAGCTGCAACGCTTAGTATTACCTATCTTTGGTTTAAAAGCCCCCAAACGGGAAACACCCCAAGCTTTTAGTAATAATCCTTTTAAACAATTAGAAGAAATTCAAAACACCTATAGGTCATATGTAAACACTTTTGTTAACATTCGAAATGACCATATACGCCAGTGGATTAATAGCAAAGTAACCAATGATAAATTGCTTTGGAATGAACCATTTTTGCAACTTAGGCGGCACTTTAAACCGGGCCTTAGCCTAGATGAGCTTATTGCTAAAGGTTGGTTACCTGCCAAGGCAAAACCAATTTTTCGTGTAGAGGCCGAAGACTTTACTGATTCTCGCCCTATTCACCCACACTTTCATCAATCGGAGGCTTTGCGCTTAGCAAGTGAAGGCAAAAGCTTTATAGTAGCTACAGGTACAGGCTCTGGTAAATCCTTTGCTTTTGGCTTGCCAATTATTACCCAAGCATTACAACAAAAGGATAAAGCAGGTATAAAAGCTGTGATTATTTATCCTATGAACGCCCTTGCCAACTCACAATATCAAGATTTTGCACTTAGGTTACATGGCAGTGGCTTAAAAATTGCCCTTTATACAGGCGATACCCAAAGTAATAAAGAAGCAGGGGAATTGGCTAGGCAGAGAACCAAAGAGCTTAGGAAAATCAGTGATGCAGAGCTATGGAGTCGTGAGGAAATCAGAAATAACCCACCAGATATCCTAATGACTAACTATGTGCAGCTTGAATATTTGTTGACTCGAGGTGAAGACAGGCAACTCTTTCCCAAAGAACACAAAGGCATTTTACGTTACTTGGTACTTGATGAAGTTCATACCTATGCAGGTAAACGTGGTGCAGATGTCGCTTGCTTAATTAGAAGGCTTAAAGAACATACCAGCACTGGACATAAATTGCAGGTAATTGGCACATCAGCAACAGTAGATTCAGGTTACACTGGTTCAGATAAAACTAGTCTAGATAGCACTAATTTAGCTAAAAACGCCATACTAGAATTTGCTTCTCGCCTTTTTGGACAAACTGTTGATGAGGTAATAATGGAAAGCCACTCTAAAAACAGTGGTTTTAACGATAGTTTTTTACCTGATTTAAGCTTTAGTCAAGCAGATGTTGAAAACTTTGACGGTAGCAATGACAGTATCTACGCTCTAAGTGAGAAGCTACTTGGTCGTTCTTTACAAGAAGAAGAGCGGAATGCTAAAGCTCTAGGGCTTTTATTCAAAGATTATGCAGCACTATACTATATTGAAGAAGTTCTACAGCAAGAAAGTAAGACCTTAGTAGATTTAACCAAGGGTTTTATTAAGCGTTACAGACCAAATAGCAGTTTTGAGGTTGCCCAGAGAGAATTACAAGTTGCTTTGATAATTGGGCAGCATAGTGTTGTTGCTCGAGAAAATAAAGAAGAAGCCCGCATCATTTTAAAGCTTCACAGTTTTTACTCTCAAGGTTTAGGTGTAAGTGGTACGCTAAATAATCCCCCTGAGCTTTCCATAAAAGGTGAAGGACAACTCCGTACTAGTGAGGGGAGTACTGCTACTTCTTACCCTATGGTTTTCTGCCGAGTTTGTGGGCAAGAGTATTATCTCGCTAATATGACAGGAAACCATGTACTGCCACAAGTATCTTTTGGTGATTATCAAGATAGAACTTACTATCTGCGTCCGGGGCACTGGCAAATAAACCAAGAACCTTTACCTGAAAGTTGGCTTACTGAAAAAAAGTTGCAAGTCAAGTCAAAGCTCGAGGCTTTTGTACCGCTAAATTACCTAGTAAATCCTGAAGATGGAAAAAATGGGTAGTGGTTTACCTTTTACTTTTGTAAAAGCACCTTTTATGTTTTGTCCAACTTGCCAAACCAATTATGATCGTAGGATGCGAAGTGAGCTTAACAAATTAACTCCATACGGTATGGTAGGACGCTCAACTGCTACAGATGTGCTTATTGGTAGAACACTAGATGTCTTAGAAAAGCACCAGCGCAAAATTATTGCTTTTGTTGATAACCGTCAGGACACAGAGTTTCAGGCGGCGCACTATTTTGACTTGTCCCGTAAAATGATCTTTCGCCAGAGTGTAGTGGAAATACTCAAGCAAGAAAGCCAAGAAAGCATAGAGTTAAGTGGTATTGGCACAAGGGTATGGGAATGGTGGCAACAAGAGGATGACAGAGAAATTGCTACTAAACTTTATGATCCTAGTAGCCTTGCAGGCGAAGCTTTCCAAAAATTGTTAAAGGGTTTTGCAGTTAGTGACACTGGTCGTTTACAGCAACCAAATATTCTCAACCTTGAAGATGCTGGGGTAGTAAGCTATAATTATAAGTTTTTAGACAACATTCTTGCTGAAGAGCCTTTTTGGCAAGGTCTTGATAATACTGGTGACACTATAACTCGAAAAGATTTCCTGCGTGGACTTCTTGATCTTATCAGGCGGCGTAATGGTGTCTATGACGATTCTATATTTGATTTGGCAACATATCGTTTTCGCATTCAACAACCCCTAGATGATAACGTACCTGGTGAACGCTTTTGGGAGCCAACCACACCATCTATTTTTATACTTAGTAAACAACCTCCACCTAAATTTGCCAAATCTATCAATTTTTACAATGAATCAAGGCCAAGTAAGTTTCAGAACTGGCTGAGCAAAGTTTTTGATGTTGATAAGTTAGTAGCTAAGAGCAAAATTGAAGAGCTAGTAAAATTACTTGTTGAAAGTAAGGTCCTTAGAAAATATGAATTGGCTAGTTACCAGCAGGGTTACAAAACTCAAGGCTATGTCATTAACGCCCACGCTATTGAGGTAAAACTTTTTCATGGTCAAACGCTTAAAGTATGTCCTCGTAGTCGTATGGTATCGCATAATAGTAGCATTTCCTATTCACCTGAATTTCCTGAACAAAGGTTACAAACTAAAGAAAATAAAAATTACTTTAGAAAGCAATACTTTGATAATTTACGTTTAGAGCTAGGAGACGCTAAGGCACATAGTGGTCAAGTTTCAGGAGAAGAACGTAAGAAAATTGAAACTCGCTTTAGAGACCCCAAAGATTTGCTAAATGTTCTAGTAGCTACTCCAACAATGGAAATGGGCATTGATATTGGCTCATTGTCAGCTGTTTATATGCGTAATGTGCCTCCTAATCCAGCTAATTATGCACAGCGTTCTGGTCGAGCAGGGCGTAAAGGTCAATCTGCACTCGTTCAGGTGTTTTGTGGTGGTGGTGCAGCAAAAGGTCCACACGATCAATATTTTTATCGTTTTCCTGAAAAAATGATTGAGGGCAGTGTTCGTGCCCCCAATTTCCTTTTAGATAATAAACGTTTGTTAGCGTCACATATTCGTTCACTGGTGCTCGAGATCCTAACCCAGCACAGTGACATAGATTTGCCTGAAAAAATACCTGAACTACTGAGCATTGAAGATAGAAGCAATAACTATCCTATGTTCCAAGATATAAAGGACAACTTTCAAAGATTATTAAGTGATTATCGAAACCAGATCATTGCAGCTGTAAAAGGGACTTTTCAAAAAGAGATTAATGACTTTTCTTGGTTAAATGATGATTTTATTCAAGAAACTGTTTCAGGCTTCATAAATAAACTAGACTCTATTCTTAATGAGTGGCGTGATAATTATAAACTGACCAGAGGCGAGTATGATCAACTTAATTTACGGTTGGGCAATTTACCAGATAATCACCGCGAGTACAGAGATTTAAAGAATGAACAAGATCAACTTGCCAATCACCTCTTTTATCTTCAGGGACAAGGGAATAATAGTTTAAATTTACGTCGTTATCTTGGTGGACAAGGATTTTTACCAAACTATGCTTTTCCGGGTAGGGTTGCTCGAGTAGAATTTCGCACGACAAACTATGGTCAGTTAGAAAGACCACCACTTATTGCTCTAAGCGAGCTTGCTCCGGGCAATAGTCTCTACTATCAAGGAGCACACTTTCAAATTAGTCGTGCCAACATAATTACTAGTGAACAACCAGATAAAGAAGCCAAGCGTTGCCCTAATTGTAGAAGAGTCATTCTAGTTGGACAAGCTTATCAGTTAGAAGAATGCTCCGCTTGTGGTGAAGACTTAAGTAACATTGCTGCTAGTAATACTGCTATTCCTATTCCTATTATGCAGGCAGAACCTGTAGCACGTATTACCAGTGATTCTGAAGAAAGACAACGGCGTGGTTTTCGTATTAGTAGTGATTATAAAGCTCAAAATACCCAAACCCAACAAACTGAGCTAAGTCAAGGTAAAGTGTATTTACGCTATGAGCACAATGGCACTATTACCACAGTAAATGCTGGCCCCAACAGTATTTTAGATAATGAAAGAGAATTGCTCGAGGGCTTTGCCTACTGCACCAGATGTAAACGCTGGTTATTCAGTGATGCTACTATTACTGACCATGTACATGATTCTTCAGGCAATAAGAAATGCTCCCAAAGTGCTGTGAGCAGTGACATTAGAAGAAATCTAAGCCTTTATGTTGAGCAGCAAAGTGATGTCATTAGCCTAGATGTTCCTATACCAACAAGTTATGCGCTTACAAAGTTACAAACAGAAGCTTTTTATAAAACGTTGCAATGGGCACTTCATCGTGGTGCTCTTATTACACTAGAGCTTGAATCAGATGAGCTTAATAGCTTTTTAATGAAGCAAAATAATATTAGCACCCCTTATAGAATTGTGTTACATGAAACTTCAGAAGGAGGTCTTGGTGCACTTTTTTCTCTCACAGAAAGTGTGAATTTTCAAAGCCTTGTTCATAGAATGCTCGAGCTTATTCACATTAGCAACTCAAATACTAATGACTCAACTAGTTGCGAAAAGGCCTGCTACGAGTGCTTACTTTTTTATGGTAATCAACGTGATCATAGCATTCTTGATCGTGCACTTATTGAGGAAAGTCTACAAGAACTTCAAACAGTTACTTGGCAAAAGACAAGTAGTAACGATCATTTTGATAGGCTTTATGAAGCAGCCCAATCTTCACTAGAGAAAAAGTTTTTAGATGAACTTAAAGAGCGCAAAATGCCTTTGCCCGAAAAAGCTCAATTCCCTTTTGAAGTTACAAAAGGCATAAATACCGTTTCTGACTTTTATTATCGGCCTAATCTTTACATTTATATTGATGGCCCACATCACGACGAAAAAGAGCAACAGCAGAAAGACAACGAAATACGCAGCACAATGCTTATGTATGGGCTCGAGCCCTTTGTAATTCACTACAATGCCAATTGGGAAAAAAGATTAGCTGAACTTAGCAACCGTATCCAACAAAACAAAACCAGCAAACGAGATTCAAATTGGGATAAGATTATAGAAGTTATAAAAAGCTTTGATGAGCGTTGGTTAAGCCTTATTGAGAAACTTTCAGAGCAAGACTTACCTAGCCCAGATCCAGATGATGTTTTTAAAGAATTAACTTCTAAAGGACAAGTTACAGATCAATTAGCAATTTTAATGTGGCACACTCCTAGTGCAATAGCTCTTATTGAACAGGGTAACTTAGTTACAGACCCAGATAAAAATTTTGAGCACAAGCTTATTGAAATTGCCCCACAAAGTGATCCTAAAACTCTTGCTCAGACTATTAGGGAGGCAATGATCTCATGAGGTTTTTAATCAGTGATAGTTTTACTAATAGCATTCAATCGCTAGATGTACAAAATCAGGGAATTGTTAAGCAAGCAGCCTTTGACTTTCAAATTAATCCTGAACACCCTAGCTTCCAACTCCATCGTATTGAACGTTCAAAAGAGAAACACTTCTGGTCATTTCGGGTAAATAGAGATATACGCATTATTGTTTACAAAGATGGCAAGAATCTTATGCTGTGCTTTGCAGGCCACCACGATGAATGAGCTTACCCCCAAAATTTAGACAAAAAACCCCGGCGAAATTAAGGTCCATTAAAGATGTAAAATATCTAGAATATGGAGATATAAATGAGCCAGACAAAAGGAATAAGAAAAACATATAAGAAAGAATTCAAAGCTAAAGTTGCAGCAGCAGCCATAGCTGGGGAGAAAAATCTTGCAGAATTAGCAAGTCAATATGGTGTACACACCACTCAAATTAAAGAATGGAAAAAAGCTGGATCAGAGGCATTGAATGAAAGATTTTCACTACTAAGAGGCAGAAAAGCAAGACTACAAGAACGTAGAGAGGCTGCACTATACGAACAGATCGGTAAGTTGAAAATGGAATTAGATTTTTTGTCCAAAGGGCTCAAAAACTGAGCCAAGAGGAACGTATGTTGATAGTTGACCCAAAGCACCCTCAATTGAGCATTACTAAACAATGTGAGTTACTGAACCTGAATCGTAGTAGTTATTACTATCGACCTACAGGAATCAGTGATCTCAATGAAAAGTTGATGCAAAGGATAGATGAGTTATATACAGATCATCCTTTTCTAGGCTATCGTAAGATAACAGCAATGCTCAATGGAGAAAGCTATAAAGTCAATCACAAAAGAGTATATCGTTTGATGTGCCTGATGGGTTTGCAAGCAATTTATGCCAAGCCCAAATTAAGTAAACCAAAGGAAGGACACAAAATTTACCCATACCTTCTGAAAAACAAAATCATAAACAAACCAAATCAGGTATGGGCTAGTGATATCACCTATATACGTTTACAAGGAGGGTATTGCTATCTGGTAGTAGTAATGGATTGGTATAGCCGTTATGTAGTCTCATGGGAAGTTTCAAGTAACATGAAAGCAACGTTCTGTATAGAAGCATTAGAAGAGGCATTGGAAGGAGAGAAGCCAGAGATATTCAATACAGATCAAGGTAGTCAGTACACGAGTTATGAGTTTACAGATATATTGAAGGCAAATGAAATAGCAATCAGCATGGATGGAAGAGGTTCATACATGGATAATATATTTACAGAAAGGTTGTGGAGAACTGTAAAATATGAAGAGGTATACCTTAAGGAGTACAAAAATATTGAGCAAGGAAGGGAAGAAATAGGAAAGTACTTGCAATTTTATAATAGTGAACGTCCACATCAATCATTGCAGTACAAAACACCTGAGTTAGTTTACAGAAAGGAAAAACTAAGCCAATAACAACAGAGCAAACTGTTATCGAGCTTACAAACAATGTAATCTCAGTTTGTTATTATTTTAGTAGGTCTTAATTAACCTTAATTTTTTGTCCGATCAATTGGGTTCACCTCAGAAGCTTATGCTTGGGCAGAGCGCCGACGTATGGTAATTCACCCTGATACTGGAGCTGCACAACTTATAGAGGTGGAAGAACTAGTTGAAGAAGTTGTACGCACTATTTATAAAGATGTGGCTAAAGAAACCCCATTGTTTGAGCGCTTTGAAAAAGACTACCTTAGTGCTCTTGGTGTACCTACAGAGTGGTTAGATGCGGTTAGAATTGTTGGCGAAACAGGTTTTTTAGAACTAATTGACTCCTTACCTCAAGAGGCTAGTGAAAATTTAATGAAATTAGCTAATGGCTACCCTGTACCAAGACCTAGTCCTACTGAAATCAGCGATCCCTTTAGTCACCCTGATGCTAAACGTCGTTTTCGCATTATAGATGATGATAAAGATTTGCTCAGACAAGCTCTCGATGCACCTTGGGAGAAATGGTTGGTATTTTTACACCCTAACCAACAAGAATTAATTGAAAAAAGTTACCAAGGACCAGTACGGGTAAGTGGTGGTGCAGGAACTGGTAAAACGGTAGTAGCATTACATCGCAGTTACAGATTAGCTCAAGAGAATCCTCAAGCCAAAGTCCTTCTAACTACCTACTCAACAACTCTAGCCTCACGACTAAAATATCATCTCACTTTACTAGAAAAAGTGAAGGGTAAGCCACTTACCAATATTAGAGTTGACAATTTACATAAAATAGCTGCTGAGCTTTTGCAAAAGGAAACTGGGCAAAATTTTAAATTATTTTATGATAAAGATTTGCTCGTTAAGCTCGAGCAAGCTAACAATCAAATAGCCACTGGTTTCCCAACTTCTTTCTTGCAAGACGAATGGGAAAACGTTATTGATGAGCAAAGCATCACTTCTTGGAAAGAATACTGTTCTGCTTCTAGAGCAGGTCGTGGTACACCACTTGGTGCTCGGCAAAAATTATTTCTTTGGCAGGCTTTTGAGCAGGTATTAGATTACCAAGAGCAAACAAAGCAAATGACTACTTCACAATTATGCAATAGGGTAAGGAAATTATTAGCTGAGAAACCCAAAAAAATTTTCGACCATGTTATTGCTGATGAAATTCAAGACTTTGGTCTTGCTGAGTTAAAACTTCTTGGTGCTTTAGTACCACAAAAAGCCAATAACATCTTCTTGTGTGGTGATTTAGGGCAAAGAATCTATAAGCAAAAAGCTTCTTATAGCAAAGCTGGTTTAAATATTAGGGGTCGCTCGAGCATTTTAAGGCTTAATTATCGAACCACTGAACAAATTAGACGCAATGCAGATAAGTTACTTCCTAATAGCATTACCAATGCTGATGGTGATACTGAAGAAAGGCAAAATATTTCCTTACTAACAGGAACAGAGCCAGAAATCATAAAGGCAAAGTCAGTTGATGATGAAATAGAAAAAGTAACCTCGTGGATACAAACCCAATTAGCTAATAACTACCAAGCACAAGATATTGCTATTTTTGCTAGAACTAAGCAATTGCTAAAAAGACGTGCTAAAGCAATTGCGGATCAGCTTAGTATTAAAACAACTTATCTCAATGAAGAAGAGGTCAACTTAGGAAACACACTTTCACTAGGTACAATGCACTCTGCTAAAGGCTTAGAGTTTAGAGTAGTAGTGATCTTGGCTTGTGATTCTAAAAACCTTCCTTTAAAACATGTCCTGAAAGATTTAACTAGTAATGTCTCGAGACAGGAATTTATAGAGAAAGAGCGAAATCTTTTGTATGTTGCTAGTACTCGAGCAAGAGAAAAATTGTTGATTAGTGGGTTAGCACCATTATCAGAATTTTTCTAATTTCACCTTGAAGAGTGAAGCTGTTAAACAATAAATTTGGGAAGAAAGGAACAAGAGTTTAACCAAATGTTCCACTATTCGTACTCTACCAAGATGTGCATCACTGACAACTATGCAAAGCTCAGGGTTCATAAAACCTAACCTGCGCTTCAGTGTGACGCACACACGTGGGGCGCAAGTAAGTTTGAAATTAATTGCAGGGGAATTTAATTAACAGTGTGCGCACCTGAGCTTAGTAACGTTATGCACTTGCCTCAACTTTTACTAAAACAGTTCAATGAGTAAAGTCTAAGTACACGACAATTTTGAGAAAAGGAGTTCTCCAGTAAGAATGTTTATTGGAGATAAACACAAAGGAGAACTCCAATGAAGCATACAGGATTGGTGAAGGCACTAAAGGAACTGGGAGTAAAGCTGCACAAGTCCCGCTTGGAATGTATAATTTTACTCTTATGAAAAATAAAATTAGTTTGATTACCGGTGCAAATTCAGGAATTGGGTTTGAGCTTGCCAAGGACATGGCAAAACAAGACTATAAAACAATCTTATTGTGCCGTAACAGGAAAACAGGAGAAATTGCAAAAAACGAAATCATCAATACTACCAATAATAAAGATGTCCATTTGATGATTGCTGATTTATCTTCACAATTATCAATCAGAGAGTTTGTAAATAAATTTAATATTGAGTATGACCACCTTGATGTGTTATTTAATAACGCAGGAGCAAATTTTTTCGAGCATCAACTTAGTGTTGACAACATTGAAATGACATTTGCAACAAACTACTTAGCACCTTTTTTACTTACGAATCTATTACTGCCAAAACTTGAAAAAAGTAATTCAGGAAAAATCATATTGACTGTAGGTAGTATCCTTGAAAACACGACCATAAACTATGATGATATCAATTTTGAAAACAATTACAATGTTGGACATGCAGCTGCGCAAGCTATTTTAGCAAAATTTCTTTTTTGTTACGAACTAGATAGGAAACTAAAAGATAGCCCTATTACAATCAACTGTTTTCATCCTGGAGCCACCAAAACTAATTTGCAAAAAAAGATGCCGTTTATGTGGAGAATCATGATCAGAATAATGCGCCCATTTTTTAAAAGCACTGAAAAAGGAGCTGCAACAGGTATCTATTTAGCGACAGCAAAAGAATTGGAAAATACAAGTGGAAGGTACTTCAAAAACAAAAAAGAAATTCAATCAACCAAAATATCTTATGATCTTGAAATTGCAAAGAGGTTATGGGAGCTTAGCGAAGTTATAACAGAAAAATCTAAAATAAATGTGTAATTACGCTAAGTACACGACAATCTCTTAAAAGCCCTGTTCAGAGGCCTACTATCGAAGGCAAGATTGGTGATAGCCCGACGAATAAAGTCCAAACCAAGGCGAAAAAAGGACTTTTCGCGACGACCATGTGTCTTTAGTCGAATTGGCTTTCGCTTGTGAAGCCAGTGCCCCACTTTAAGCGTCCAGAGGAAAGACAGGCTAACGATTGCGATGAGGATACAAAAGCGTTCCAAGTCTTTGAGATGACTATCTTCGAGCTTAAAACCGCTCGACTTTAAGGCTTTAAAAAGTGATTCGATTTCCCACCTCAACACGTATTGATCGAGTGCCCAAATGGCCTTGCGGTTCGTGACGATGATGACCCGGTCACTGTCCACACTGTGCGTTGCCGCCACTGCTAACTCACAGCCATAGATGACAAAACGGTGTTTCAGTGCTTTTCTCTGGCTTGGTTCAAGCTCAAAGAAAAAGAAGCTAAGGCGAATCCAGCCCGCTAATAAGCCGTTTTTCTTAACCCGAATGGCGAAGGGCACCTTCTTGTCTATGAGGAACTGAAACCAGTCCTGACCGATGAATTCACGATCGGCCAGTAAGACCTTGATCTGCTGGGGTTTGATCACCTTGAGGACCTGCTCGAGTAAGTCCGTGCGTTCTAAGGTGTTAGAGTTGCCTTGCTTAGCTAGCAGAACAAACGCTAAGGGAATGGCGATACCTTTGTCTGCCACAGCAATCATCATGAGGTTGATGTTTAAGCTCCCAAACGTCCAGTTGCTACGATCGATACACAGCACAAAGCGTTTTTTGCCGATCAGCTTGAGCAGCATCTTTGTGAAGAGCAAGGGGTCGACTTCGATCTCAACAAAGAAGCGTTACGCCCGTCTGTAGAGTGAATCTTCCTTGGTCAAGCTTTGGATATGCCCCACCACCTGCTTGAGATTCACAGTTCTCGCTTCAATCATCCCCAACATCAACATGGCTAGAAAATCTAACCTTGACTTGTGTAATTGAATCCCGATCCTTTCCAAGGCTTTGACCAGTCCTGTATGCTTCATTGATTGTTTGCCCTTGATGAATTTATGAATTTGTGACAAGCATAATGATTATCGTAAAATATTTGTGTGAAGCCAAGGGTATACTTAGAAACTACTGTGATTAGTTACCTTACTGCCCGCCCTAGTAGAGACTTAATTGTTGCCGCACACCAGAAAATAACTCAAGATTGGTGGTCTGATAGCCGTGCTGATTTTGAATTGTTGGCTTCTCAGCTAGTTATCCAAGAAGCTAGTGGTGGAGATAAAAATGCCGCACAAGAACGCTTAAAAGTACTTGAGGATATTCCACTTTTGCCTACAAGCGAAGAAGCTCTAGCAATTGCTAAGAAATTTGTTCAACAAGGCCTCATTCCCCAAAGGGTGTTTGAAGACGCAGCGCATATAGCTATAGCAACTGTAAATGGCATGGATTGCTTGCTCACTTGGAATCTTAAGCACATAGCTAATGCTTTTGTTCGGAATAAGATTGAAGCTTTGTGTCGTACAGAAGGATACGAACCTCCCATTATTTGTACGCCAGAGGAGCTTAGAAAGGAAAGAAATGATTGAAAGTGATCCCATTGTTGAAGAAGTTCGTCAGATTCGTGAAGAACATGCCAAGAGATTTAATTATGATCCAGAGGCAATTTTCGCCGACATAAAAAAGCAAGAGGAGCAAAGCAAGAGAGACTTTGTATCGTTTCCCGCAAAGCGTATTATACCTAAGTCGGAGCAAACCTCTCAAAATGAGTATGTCACCTAACTGTCTCTGCAGCGGGATGCTCACACAAGTGGCCAAATTAAGTGTGATATTGACTGAAGGAGAATGTGTTTAGAAGTGAGCGCCCCTGAGCTCAATTCCGTTAGATTGCCCATCACATTTTGGATAGATCATGTTTTACTCTTTATACTTTTCTAAAAGTATATGTCAGCTTATCACTATTTGTGAAGCACTACCCCGTTGTGATCTTCTGTCTAATACATTGCAAAAACAGCTTAAGCCACCTTACAATGATTTTTAATGCATAGGAAATTGGTTTTTAGAGTATTAGGCTTGCTTTGGTCTGTAACGACCATTTTAAACATAGCTTCTTCACAAATTGACAATACAAATGATTTACTTGTTGACTTTAGTAGAGAAATTTTGTTGTATAAACAAGTACTAGGTCAGCTTGCTTTAGAAGTTGCTACTCACAAGCAGTGGGTAGAAAGCTACCAGTCTAAACTTTTGTCTGAAGAAACTAAAGAATCAGACAATGTGCTTAATAGGCAGCTAAATGAAATTCATCTAGAAATTGAAAGGCTTGAGCCCCTAACCAATACCGGCTGGCTTGATGCACTTATAAGTCAATTAGACTCCAATACCTTCAGAAATGCTCCTCCAAGCGAAATTGAAAGTTGGATAGATAGCCAAAATCAGTACATAAGCCAGATTGTAGAAGATGTAATAGCCTTAAAAAATAATGTTGAGCAAATTCAACAAACTTATATCTTGATAGCAGAACCTGCCCAAACCTCAGAAGCCTCCAAGCCCCTCGAGCTTTCACACTATCCTACTGAGAAAGATGATGTGCTTGAAGCTACCTTGCTCTACTTGCTAGCAGGGCTAGAGGCTTGGGGTTCTTGGCTCGAGCCCACCAACGAAATTGGCCTACTACCTGAAGCCGAAGGACGTTTTATGGTCTCGAGCACACCTATCTTACAAACAGGCGTAATCCCCGGAGGCATAGGTGTAGTAGGGTTTGCACAACCAATCACTATTAGTAGAAACGGTGCACCTGAAGGGTTTAGTGAAGATCAGCGCCTTTATGAAACAGCTTTAGCTAGCTATGATGCCCATATTGAAGATGTGCTCGAGCAGGTTTCTTATCTTGATAGATTAAATTATCAATTTGGAATTGAAGTAGATGGGCGCACAGCACAAGTTTATCGTAAGCCCATTGAAATAGATTTGTCACTTAATACCATGCTACAAAAACTAGGAGCACCCCCGGAAGTTGCCGAAATTTGGGTGGCAGAGTACGCTGAGATAGCTCACTCATCACAAACTATTCAATTGTCATGGTTGATTGCGGGAAATCCACTGGCAAAAGATTATCAGTTGTACATAAGAAACACACTAGAAACATTTGATTTGAATGCACTATTAGTCCAAGGTGCTTCTGATAGAAATTTTTCTTCATCTCAAACTCCAAATCCCCAGTGGATTAATCAAGACCCTTTCTGGGAAGAAGTTCAGAAGCAGCCTCTGCTTAATGTCTTCATTACTTTACTAAGTGATGCTAGTGAAGAAATTAAGCGTAGTTTTATAATTTCTCTTTTCTTTTTAGAATCCAATCCCCCTACAGTTGGGGCAACCAGCAAAACTAGCAATAAACCAACTAACAGTGAAAACGTATCTCTTCGCTCCAAACCATTTTTCTGGTCAGATACTAATACAACCCCCAGTAATAATCCTGTAGCGCCCACAGCAGATCCAGCTATAAGTCCAGATCAAGACTTAGTTGCAGAAGCCATAAGGCAAAAAAAGAATCTAATTAAATACTGGATACCCGGACAAGGTCACCAGATAATTCCTTGGTCAGAGAGAAGTTTACTTAATCCTAATGACCAAGGTGCTCCTTATTTTATTATGGCAGTTACAGCTCTAAATCGATTTGCGCCTAGGAAACAACCAGAGCATAAATCAAACTATGAGACTATTGTAAGTAATATAGTTAATAATCACCTCCCTAAAACTCAGCCTGTGTTGCAGGTATTTGTAGGCTCAGAAATAAATGATCGTAGAGTAGTTGACAACAAAGGTCTTTCAATCTACTTTGCTGATAAAAGCTTCCTATGGACTACTGAAAAGCTTAATAATGATACACTCTTGCAACTAGCAGCCAATTATCATCAAACTATGATGTCCCCTTACACAGTAATTAACATTGAAAATGGTCCTAATTTGGCTGGTCCTTTACACCAAATTGAGCAAATGTTCAAAAATAGACAAGATTATACCGTTGGAACTGTGGTGATTAGGGCAAAGGGTAACACCAATTATGCTAAAAAAATAAAATCAACTGCTAGCACACAAAAAGCTTGGATATATGATGTTGATAAGCTTGCTCAAGATATGTTTAGCTGGTCTTTCCCAAAACAAGATAAACTTTTCATTCAGTCTAGTCATAGGTCTGTACTATTTGAAAAAGGAGCTAGTTCAAAACCAGAGATAAGGATTTCTTCTATGATTACTTGGAAGAATCTTCCCTCCAATAAAGAATTGCTAGAATCTCGTGGCCAATGGAATAGTGATTTATTTTTACTGCGAGTCAGGCAAGGGTACTTACTTGTTCCTGTTCAAGAATTAGAGTACTTTCAGAAACATGCTGATGAAAGTTTTCAAGTGCATAGTCTGCTGTTAACAAAAAACTCCATGCCAAATATTCGAACTTCAATTCAAAGGGTTTTACAAAGTAATAACCTTAATTGTGAATCAGTTCGAGTAATCTCCAAAAGTGGTGTAGAGTTAGCTTATTCTCCACAATGCTCAGTAGTGGTGACAGAAAGCGGTTGGGAGCTTGCCCAAGCAGACGAGGACAACCTAATTGCGAAAGCCCAAGAAAGTAATCAACCTATTGTTATTTTTCATCCCGAAGATAAACCAGCTTCAGCACTACATTTGAATTTTCTAATGGATGCAGAGCAAAACTCTCTGGCAAACTTGCAAGTAAATACTCTAGTGCCTGTTTATAACTTTGAAGATGTGGATGCTGAGGAAGAAGAGGGTTTTATTCAAACAAGCATAAACGATGCTCTAGCAAGAGCACTGCAATTTTTTCCTGAGCAAAAAGAGCTTGAAGTGCTAATGCCAGAACAAGAATCAATTGTAAATCAGCGAGTTAAATACACCAGCACTCCTCCAAAAAACTTTAAGGCCAAGTACGATTACGATAAAATTAGTGTAGTAGTGCCTACGGAAGAACAACCAGTTACATTTTATAGCCTTAGAGAAGATATAGCCCCGATTTCAGCTAAAGGTACTGGAGGAATAGAGTTATCCAAAGATGATGTAATGACTTCTTCTGGTGAGTGGAATAAAGACAACATCATGAAACTAGCTCAAAGTTTTCATAAAATCAATACTTCACCCTATAACATTGTGCAAAGTAGCCAAGGTAAATTTTATGGCAGTTCTCTAGGTAAAATCAAAAATGCTCTTCCAGTAGGAGAAACGCCAGAAAAACTTGTAGTAATGGTTACTCAATTAGCAGGTACAGACCTTTGGGGGTCTACTTATCAAGGGCGTGAAAATTTAGGTTGGTTAAAAACTACTTCTTTGAAAGTGCTCGAGCACTCCAAATCACTAAAAATTAACCCTAATAGCACCGTAACAGTATGGTCTTCTGCAGGCAAAAGAAAAGCTGTTTTTACAGCAGATGGTACTTTACAAACAGAACAAATGATCCAGTGGTCTACCCGTCCTGATAACTTAACGCTAAAGTCTTTGCGTCAAGCTTGGCGAGGCAACATGGTGTTAGCACACATACCTAATCAAGGGTATTTATTAGCTCAGCCTAATGACATGGAATTTTTGATGAGTTCAGCAAAGGCCCAAGCTGACACTTTAATAATGTCTTTTGATATGGAAAGGCAATTTTCAGATATTAAAGATCATGCAGGTGTCGTAATTAAAAACCTACCTACACAAGGTTCAGTTCGTACTATTGCTTCTGTAAACCCAACTTATGAAGAAGTGTCCTTTTATGATGGTGTTGATTTAGCTTTCTATTCAGATGATCAAAGGGATATGGCAGTTGATTTACAACATACCGGCTTAGAGTTAGCTGAACAAACTCCTGAGCAGTGGCTTAGTTATGCTGAAGTTAAAAGTACACCTCTAGCTGTTTTCCAGTGGTCAGATGGTAAAAAATCAATTGCTTGGTTCAAGCACATTCAAGAAGCCAAGCAAAATTTAGAAGAAATAGAACCCTTGTTCATTGTTCCTGCTTATAGTTTTGAAGATTTGGATGAATCTGTGTCAGATAAAGAGGAAATAGAAGAGTCTATTGCTATTACTCTGCAAGATACTTTGCAAAGAGCACTTGCTTTTTGGCCAGATCAAGCATCTTTTCAAATAGTTATGCCCCATGAGAAAAATCCTAGGCACTATAGCCAAGACCCACCTACTAAAATAGAGTCAGGGTCTTTGGGAATGATTGAGTTAACGAGGCAATCAGACAATACGAAAATCAAGTACTACTATAGACCTAGCTAGGGTAATTAGTCAGAACACTAAAGTTGAAGTGGTTGTTGCCCAATTGAAGATTGGCATCAACTATGCATAAGCTACCTCTCACAAAAAGACTGATTCTCGAGCTTAATAGCTTGTCCAATAGCCCCTTTACACTCAAAAAGATTCAAAAGATGTGGAAATCTTTAGGTTGGTCTTATCTTCCAAGCAGTGGGGATGATATTAGTATTCAAATTTCCATAAATGAAAACTTTAGATTCCTTGTTGACCCTTTGGGAAATATTTTTACAAACGCAAGTTTTCCAATTCTATACTGGGAAAAATTTGCCCCTAAGTACTATGATGATGCTAAAGAATATAAGAATCAGAAACAGCAGTTTGATTTTGAATTTGAACGAGCTAAGCAATTAGCGTTAAAAATTCTACCTCAGCCAAGTATTAATTGGATTGATAAAGACAAAAATGGTCACAAGGCTGTGATTTGGGAAGGTAGGCATGGACTGCTTATACTCCAGCAAGCATGTTTTGACCCTCAGTTTGGCTATGAAATTAATTTCTGGCTGCAAAACTGCACACTGGAGCAATTTGTGCCTACATCACCCCTAATAGATTGGTTAATCCAAAGGAATTACCATTTTCATGAAGTCAACGGACATTCAAAATTGCGGCAGTAGCCTCATGTACCATTTAAAGCTAGTTAGACAGGATTAGTCAGTGTTTTATTGATATCAATCTAAGATGAAAAACCCTTGCTGCATTGCCTTATTGACGGATTTTAGTTTGCATGATGCCTACGTAGCTGCTATGAAAGGAGTTATGCTTGATATAGTCCCTCACGCTCAAATCATTGACATTACACATGGAATAGAGCCACAAAATGTGCATCAAGCTGCCTTCAACCTTTTAACCTGCTATAATTACTTTCCTAGTAAAACAATTTTTTGCTGTGTTGTTGATCCCGGCGTGGGCACGCAAAGAAAAGCCATAGCTTTAAAAACTATAGCTAATGAGGGTAAGCAGTATATTTTTGTTGCTCCTGATAATGGATTACTTACCCTTATCCTACAAAGAGAAAAGCTACAAGCTATTTCACTTGATAATCCTGATTACCACTTGAATAAGGTCAGCAACACTTTTCATGGGCGAGATATTTTTGCACCTGCGAGTGCTTACTTAGCTAAGGGAGTGCCTTTTGAGGACATTGGTTTTGCTGTAAGAGTAGATGAGTTGGTTCAACTTGATTGGGCTCGAGCAAACAAACAAAACAATAAATGGCACGCCCAAATCATTTACATAGATCACTTTGGAAACCTAGTCAGTAATATGCTAGGCAGTAACCTCACACCCCCTTTGGAAAGTTGGCAGTTAAATATCTTAGACACGAGTATAAAAGGCATTAAGAAAAGTTTTGCTAGCGTGGAAGTAGGTGGGGCTGTAGCTTATGTAGGTAGTAGTGGCTTTGTTGAAATAGCTATTAGACAAGGCAACGCTCAAAAGGAATGGAATATAGCTGTAGGGAAAACACTATTAATAGAGTGTGACTAAGCTAGCTGAGTCACATTTCAATCCTACAAAAAGTAGCTTATTTATCTCGCAAGTAGTAATGGTGATTAACACCTTACTGTCAAGGATACTGTGTAACAGGCAATTACAATACGACTAAGCCTCCCTCAATCACATAAGTAATCTGGACAGTTTGCAACGTGCTATGGCGTTAAGGGGTATTAAGGAGTTAACAGTTGCTGATCAAAAAGCTGCAATGGGTCGTGCTGGTTTTGATGCTCTTATTGTGGTTTGAGGTAGGTTTTGATTTTTACTCGAGTAAATCTTGAATAAGAATCTTAAAGGCTTTACTATAAGATAAAACTCAATATAGTAGCATAGCTGCCATGACAAATAAATCGGAAGAAGTAAAAAGTTATAGTATTTTATGGCTAATTTACAAATGAGTCGCAGGCCACGTCGCCTACGTCAAAATGAAAAAATAAGAAATCTAGTACAGGAAACTAAACTTAGTGTTAATGATTTTATACAACCGCTTTTCATTATAGATGGTGATGGTGCAACTGAAACTATTGAATCCATGCCGGGGGTAAAACGTTTTAACCTTAAGGATTTAATTGATGAATGTCGGGAGTTAGTTGACTTAGGAATTAGTGCTGTAGCCCTTTTTCCTAAGCTTGACCCTGCTTTGAAAACTGCTGAGGGGCAAGAAGCTTTAAATGACAATACCTTAGTATTGCGAGCAACTAGGGCTATCAAAAAGGCAAATTTACCTTTACTACTTTTTAATGATATTGCCCTTGACCCTTATACTGATCACGGTCATGATGGAGTGCTTTCTGAGGATGGTAGCTATATAGATAATGACCACACTGTAGAAATCTTGGCTAAGATGGCCGTTTTAAATGCTAGGGCAGGTGTAGATTTTGTAGCACCTTCTGACATGATGGATGGGCGTATTGCTGCTATTCGTCAAAATCTTGATACAGAGGGTTTTGAACGCACAGGTATTTTGGCTTATTCTGCTAAGTTTGCTAGTGCCTATTATGGCCCTTTTAGAGATGCTGTAGGTAGTGCCAGTGCTGCAGGAACACAACATCTTGATAAAAAAAGCTATCAACTTAACCCTGCTAACCGCCGTGAAGCCCTTGTTGAAACGCAACTTGATGAAAAAGAAGCGGCTGATATGCTTATGATTAAGCCTGCTGGCCCCTATCTTGATATAATCCGTGAGTTACGTAATAGTACTGATTTACCAGTCGCAGCTTACCAAGTCTCTGGTGAATACGCACAAATTCATGCTGCAGCGCGGCTAGGTTGGTTGGATCTTAAGAAGTGCCGTGAAGAGTCACTATTAGTTATAAAGCGTGCAGGAGCAGATATAATACTAACTTACTTTGCGAAAGATATAGCTAAAGAGGGCATTTAAACCTAAAGCACCTATCATGACTGCCCACGGTTTAATCTTGAACATTTTGCCCCTCTTTATTTTATAAGTAGGGGAAGGTTCTAAACCTTCCCCTACAGTATCTTAGAATTTACAGGTGAATTAGAGAAACTAGAGAGCGTATAACTTACTTTTGAGCTAAACTTACGCTCATAATTTTTCCAGTAGTATTTGGTTCCTCAATAGTACCTTCCACCTCACGTATTTTGTCGTTAGGATCAACAGGGCCAGTATTAGCAGGACCTTGGCGTGGTGGTTGATTATCACCTACTCCTTCAGGTTGATTAGCTTCGGTACCAGCGTCCCGCAATCTAAAGCCTGCTAAACTACCATTTTTTGGCGTGTTGTCTGCATTAAAGAGAGCTATCCCATTAGTAGCATAAGCATAGAATAAGTCATTAGATTCTACAAACATAGTGGCCAAAGATAAACGATCGCCGGGCACAGCCATAATTTCAAATTCATACTTTTCGCCGGGGCCAATGGGTGCTGGATCAACTGCACCTACAGGAGTATTAAATACACCAGAGCTTTTAAATTGGCCATCAACTGAATTTCCTAAAGTACTAGGATCACCATCTTCTGCTAATGCTTCTAAGCCGTCACCACTATCTGGGGCATTACTAGTAAAAAGTGGTTTATCACTATCTGAGTGTACTACCCAAACACCCGGGGAAAGGGGAACGGAAATGGTGCTATTGTCAGGTAAAGTAAGTGTGGAATTAGTTGAAACATTCTCAATAGTTACTATAAACACAAATGCCTTGTCTGTAACCGTGACTTTTATAGTATCTGTTCTACTATCTTTTTCAGAAGTTGCTGTGATGTTTGCTTCCCCAATTGCTTTACCTGTTACTAAACCAGAAGCATCTACAGTAGCAACAGCTTCGTCATCACTTTCCCATGTAACATTTTTATTTGCTGGAATATCATCTGCAGGATCATTAAAAGTAAAATCAACAGTTAACTGTACTGTTCCATTAACTTCAATACTTTGATCGCCTCCAGCAATTTCTATAGATGCTACAATGCCCTTGTCTGTAACTGTGATTTTTATAGTATCTGTTTTACTATCTTTTTCAGAGGTTGCTGTGATGTTTGCTTCCCCAATTGCTTTACCTGTTACTATACCAGAAGCATCTACAGTAGCAACAGTGTCGTTATCACTTTCCCATGTAACATTTTTATTTGCTGGAATATCATCTGCAGGATCATTAAAAGTAAAATCAACAGTTAACTGTACTGTTCCATCAACTTCAATACTTTGATCGCCCCCAGCAATTTCTATAGATGCTACAATACCCTTGTCTTCAACTGTGATGTTTATAGTATCTGTTTTACTATCTTTTTCAGAGGTTGCTGTGATTTTTGCTGTTCCAACTGCTTTACCTGTTACTATACCAGAAGCATCTACAGTAGCAACAGTGTCGTTATCACTTTCCCATGTAACATTTTTATTTTCTGGAACATTATCTTCAGCTTTCTTAAAAGTAAAATCAACAGTTAGTTGTACTGTTCCATCAACTTCAATAACTTGGTCACCTTCATTGATTCTTATAGACTCTACAATGACACTAGCACACGAAACCATTAACAAAAGTACCCCTATAAACAAAAATCCTAAATACTTATACCAAAATTGCATAAAATAATATCCTTTCTAAAACAATTTCTTCTTAATGCGCTAAAAACCGAGGAAGAGAATGAATTTTTATAGTGTGCCAGAAAAATCAAGACCTTGGAGGTTTACTAGGAAAGAACTTTTATGGACACCTATAATTGTGAGTGTGCTCTTGTTCTTGTTACTAGAGCAACCTATTAGTAATAGGACTATCAATAATGAAGTAATAAATTTTAAAGCTATCTGTCTAAATTCCTCCGAAATAGGTAAATTGGGTGTTACTCCTCATTTCCCTTGGTAAGGTTATGATCAATCATAGTTATACCAAGTATTTTAAATTGAAGCAATAGTTTCAAATAGTAAGGGATTATGGTTTGGGGAAACCCTTGATTGTCCAATAAAAACTGTGAGCATTATGGGAGCCCCTTTCGGCAAGGAGTTTAATCAAAAATAAAAAAGCCCTGCTACTTGCAAGGCTGAATAGGTTCATGCTAAGAAAACCTATGGGGCTGTTGTAAAGTTTCTTTGTGCTGAAAGAGCAAAAGCACCATCGTTTTCTGGACCAACAGTTGGAATTTCTTGAAAAAAGGTTGAAAAAGGCTTTCGAGAAATCTTCTGTATAGCCGTTAGGACCTGTGGCTGCATCAACACTGTTGTAGGGCGCAATACCTAAAACTTGCCATTGATAAAAAGCATCTGTTGGTAAACTAATACCTACAGAAGATAAATCAGGGATTTTGGTGTTGTTGCTGTCAGTTACTACCACACATAATTATAGCTAGGATTTTCCTCTGAATTATGGAAGAAGACTAGATGAATACCACCATTGAAGCTTTCCCAACTAAAATCAGTATCATTGGTGACATTTTCTCCATCGGGGACAGGACTTAATAGGTTGGATATCTTAGGAACATTGAGAGTAACATTATCTGAAGGAGAAGCATCCGCTTTATAAATTATAGATGTATTGTTGATACTGCAATCCCTTTCTCCACAGGCTTTGGCCAAGGACAGTGATCTTGGTGTCCGCTGGATCGCTAGGAGTTTGGTAGGTAAAATTCTTAGCTTCTCTGGAGTCATTAACGATTTGGGTAGCCGTATTAGGTCCCCAATCTACAAAAACGAGCTTTCTGTCAATGGTATATTTGGTATCAGGTAAAACTATATTTCCGTTAAAGTCTGCTTCATCTACTAGTTCAGAAAGATTTATGTCAGTAATAGGGCCACTAAAGTCACCCCCATTGCTGATGGTTAAGTTGGTTTTGCCATAACCGTAGTAATTTACAGGAAAACCTTGCTTATCAACACCCCATTGCAAAGAATGAAGAACACCGTTAATGCTGGCAGGACCAAGCCAATTTATGTTCATAAGACTATAAGTTGGCTCTATAATAGAGGGGTCAATAACACCAAACGACCTTTCATTAACACCATAAGTAACAATTGTGCGACGATCGGTTTCAGAGAATATTACATCGTTATTACCTGTAAGATTGCCTGAGACCTTGGCTGTGTTGTTAAATATAGTATCAGGTATAACCTTTATGGCGTTAGGCGCATTAGGTATAGAACTACTATTAAAGGCATCAAATAGTACCTGATGATTAATAAGCTGCAGATTAGGATTATCTCTAGTGAGACCTTCAAAAACATAGCTTGTTTGATTTATAGTGTCAATAACTACAGCATTATAAGGCGTTGTTACGTTTTGCACTATAAATCCACCATCTGCATTGGTGTTATCTGCTTCGCTACCTATTCTTACTGCAACATCTTGAATAGGTTGTCCAAACATGTTAGTTACTTTACCTTGTACAGTAATTGTAGGTAGTGCATTAACTGTTAAGGTAAGGTCAACAGTTCTAGTTAGATTACCACTTATGCCAGTAATGGTCATTGGGTAGCTACCAGCTTTGTTACTGTCTAAAGTAAGAGTGCTAGTGGTAGTAGTACTAGTGGCACTAAAAGTAGCTGTGACAGCTGTTGGGTTGTTAATAGATAAATTGACCAAACTGTTAAAGTTATCTATCGGATTAACTGTTACCGTTACATCAGTGTTGTTGCCTTCTATAAAGCTTGGACTATCTTCACTTACACTTAAAGTGAAGTCAGGAACTGTAGAAGTCGGTTTAACTGTTAAAGTTATTTTAACAGTGCTAGTAAGATCACCACTTTTGCCAGTAATAGTCATTGAATAAACATCGGCAGTGTCACTGCTTAGAGTAAGAGTACTGGTGGTGGAAGCACTAGCTGGATCAAAGCTGGCAGTAACACCAGCAGGGTTATCGATAGTTAAATCAACAGGATCATTAAAATCATTGATAGGATTAATGGTCACTGTAACCTCTACAGAGTTTCCAACAGTAATTATCGGGTTAGAAGAAGAAATTGACAAAGTGAAGTTGATATCTGAGCTCGGGCATGCAGTAAGCAAAGGGATCAAAAAACCCAGTAAAGCAATTATTTTAAAGTGTTTCATAACTTCCTTAAGTTTGCAATCAAATTAATAATTTCAGCCTACAACAAAACAAATTGCAAGCCATTGATCGTGTGCTAAGCATATAGCACAAAAATTAAAATTCTCTAATTAAGGTCAAATGTGAATTAAAAAACACCATTTGATTTCATTTCCATAACTAAATTAAACCCACTTACTGGTAAAGGTAAGTGGGTTTCTTGCACTTAATTATCATGGAGAAACCCCACATTTAGCAGGGTTTTCCATGTACTTAAATCATGTACTCAAATCAAACAGAATCTATGGAGCTGTGGTGAAAGTCCTGTCTACTGATAGTGAAAAAGCACCATCGTTCTCTGGGCCAACTATAGGAAGATTAATGAGGTTAAAAAAGGCTTTAAGGAAGTCTTCTGTATACCCATTAGGGCCTGTAGCTTGGTCAACATTACTGAAAGGATTGACAGCGAAAATTCGCCATGTATAACCAGCAGCCGCTGGCAAACCTAAACCTTCAGCAGATAAATCGGGAATTTTAGTATTACTCTTGTTAGTTACTACAATGTAATTTACCGGACCATTAAAAACGATTACGTGAATGCCATTATTGAAGTTTTCCCAACTAAAATCTGTACTGTTATTAATACCAGTGCCAGCATTGGCAGGAAGGATGGGGCGAGATATCTCAGGAAGATCAAGAGTTGTATTACCCGTAGGATCAATATCTGTGTCATAAGCTACAGATGAACCTTGGAGGTTAACTGCATTACATGGTGTTCCTGCATCACAAGCCTTGCCAAGCATAGTTATCTTAACACCTGCTGGGCCAGTGGGTGTTTCATAAGTAAAGTTAGTGGCAGGGGCAGTTACGTCATCAATAACCCTTGTTGTAGTGTTTGTTCCAAAATCCACGAAGGCTTGATTCCTGTTAATGGTGTAGTTAGTGGCAGGAGGGAAATTTATAACCCCTGTCAGCTGGCCATCAGAAATTCCGGTAGAAAAGTTTATGTCGGCATTAGGGAAAACACCTCCATCACTGATAGGCAAGTTAAGTGTGCCATAACCGTGATACTCGTTGGGTAAAGTACCAGCACCACCAACGACCTCCCATTGTAAGGCGTGAAGGGCTCCATTGAGCGTAGCAGGCCCAGACCATATAACAGGTAAAGCGTAATCAGCTCCACCACCAAAACACGGAATTACTCCTGGTGCATTGGGAGAGGTAAGGGCAAAACTAAATTTATTGTCATCGGAACCATAAGTAATACTTGTACGACGGCCAGCTGGGGTGGGAAACGCAACACTAGCATTAGCAATACACTCGCCCGAAACAGCAGCATTTTTTGTAAAAGCAGGACCAAAATCAATAAGTTGTAGTGTAGGGTTTTCCCTATTAAGACCCTCAAAGACATAGCCGGTATTAAATATTGTACCTACAACTATGACATTATAGGGTGTTGTCACGTTATTTATAGTAAATTCGCCATTTGCATTAGTGTTGTCTGTTTTATTACCTATCTTGACAGCAACGTTATTGATCGGCTCTCCAAAAATGTTAGTTACTGTGCCGTTTACATTAATTGTAGCTGGTGGATCAACTGTTAAAGTAAGGTCGGCAGTTCTAGTTGTGCCATTACTTACACCTTGAATAGTCATAGGGTAAGTGCCTGCTGTGTTACTACTTAAGTTGAGAGCACTTGTACTAGTAGTGGGGTTAGAACTAAAGCTGGCTGTGACTGCAGCAGGAAGGTTAGGAATACTTAGGGTAACTGGATCACTAAACCCACCTGTAGGATTGACCGTCACTGTTACATCAGTGTTTCCACCTTCTGTAAAACTTGGGCTATTGTCACTCACGCTCAAACTAAAATCAGGTGCAGTATTCACTGTAACCGTTGCATTTCTAGAAACAGTACCTTCACTATTAGTAGCAGTAAGCGTGTAAATGGTAGTAGCATTAGGTTTATTAACATCCGTACCACTACCTGTCACAGTACCTACATCTGGACCTACATCTTGGGTAAGATTTAAGGTTGGTGTTGGTGTGCCTGTCACTGTCCAGTCAAGTCTAATTGTAGTTTGAGCTCCAGTTATATCTTGAGTTATAACATCAGGAGTAGCAGTAAAACTAGTAATTGAGGGGGCTACATTAGTGCTCTTCTTACTACTGGTACAACCTGTTAGTAGTAGGATCATCAATACTAGTAAAGTGAGAATTTTAAAGCCGTTAATCATTATCAAGTATCCTCCAAAGTTAAGTTAATTTATCCCTTAAATTACCATAATCAAAGAGATGGTAATTTACAATGCTATGCGTACATAACGTTAAAAATTATACTCACAATCTACCCTAATGTCAATTAGACTTATTAGTTTAATAAAATAGCCTGCTTTTAAAAATTGATTAATCTATCACTCTTGCCCAAAATCGTTTGCTTAGGTTAAAATTTTTTAAGTGCTATTGGGTTTAATTTTTAAAAAATCCCTTAATACCATGAATTTGGTACAAACTTTTGACCTGATAGGGATTAGGACCCTAGCTAGTTTAAGGAAGTCATCATGAAAACTTTTATGTCCCTGTTTGCTATTGTACCCAATCTTTTAATTCCTTTTTTAGTTTATTTACTCGTGGCATTATTTAATCGTGGTGGAGGAGTATTTGATGCTAAACTTCCTCAATTTAACTTGTTTTCGGGAGCAGAGTTTGCTTTAAGCTGGGGTGATTTTATTATTGTAATAGGTATATTTTCTCTTTCTATGGAGATTATTAAGTCTACTCGCTTTAAAAATGTTGCCTTTATTGACCACGCCTTATCTATAGGACTATTTATAGTTTGTTTGATTATGTTTATGGGCGTTAAATTTGCAGGCACCTCAACCTTTTTTATCCTTATGCTCATGACTTTAGTAGATGTAATCACTAGTGTGATTATAGGTATTGCTGTTGCCCGTCGTGACTTTGGTGGCGGTGGTATGATGGTGGGTGCCGAGTAGTAAACACAAATTTTCTAGTGGATTAACTTAACCATGTTGTAACAGAAGGATTTGGATGGGGCTGCTTGGGCCCCCAAGGTTTTCAAAACCTTGGGGTTTTTTGATAAAAACTTGCCTAAAGGCACTACAAGAGTTTTATAACTGCTTCTTGTTAATAAGTTGAGATCATTTTTGCCTTTTGATTAAGGGCTCGAGTCAAAACAAGGTTGTTATTTTTGGTGGGCTAAGTAGTTAAACTACCTTGTTAAACTGTAAAATGCAGTTTTGCTTGTTGTTCAGCAATAAGCAAAGAAAAAGTGGCCTAAAGTAAAAGGCCACTCTCCAATTGTAATTTTGATTGAGGTGTTAAAAGGGTCTTTAAAAGTCCATGCCACCCATACCACCCATACCGCCCATATCCCCACCGGGCATACCTCCGGGGCCAGCAGCTTTTTCTTCTTCAGGGTGCTCAGCAATGACTGCTTCGGTAGTTAACATCAAACTACCTATAGAGGCAGCGTTTTGTAAAGCAGTGCGAGTAACCTTAGCAGGGTCAACTATACCTGCATCAATCAAGTCACTTACAAATTCACCAGTATCTGCATTGTAACCATAGCGACCATCACTCTTTTCCTTGATGGCATTAATAATTACACTACCTTCAGCACCAGCATTAATAGCAATTTGACGGGCTGGTTCTTCGAGTGCGCGCATAAGGATAAGTGCTCCTGTACGTTCGTCACCTTCCAAGCTATCAGCAGCGCTCTTAACAGCATTTACGGCATGAATAAGTGTAATACCACCACCAGCTACGATGCCTTCTTCTACAGCTGAACGAGCAGTTGAAAGGGCATCTTCAAAACGGTGTTTTTTCTCTTTAAGCTCAGTTTCTGTAGCAGCCCCTACACGAATAACTGCCACACCGCCAGCAAGTTTAGCAAGGCGCTCTTGCAGCTTCTCACGAGCATAGTCACTATCAGTGTTGTCTATTTCAGTACGTATGCCTTTAATGCGAGCTTCAATAGCCTCTTTGTTGCCTTGGCCTTCGATTATAGTAGTTTCTTCTTTAGAAATGCGCACATGCTTGGCTTGACCTAACATTTGCATAGTGGTGTTCTCGAGCTTATGGCCCATTTCCTCACTAATTACTTCACCACCAGTTAAAGCAGCTATATCTTTAAGCATTTCTTTGCGACGGTCACCAAAACCAGGAGCCTTAACAGCAGCTATATTTAAAGTACCCCGTAGCTTGTTAACGACTAGCGTAGCAAGTGCTTCGCCTTCTACATCTTCAGCAAGAATAAGTAGAGGTTTACTTGTTTGTGCCACTTGCTCTAAAATTGGCAGCAAGTCCTTAAGGGCAGAAACTTTCTTTTCATTAATGAGTATGTAGGGGTCTTCTAAAACTGCTTCCATAGAATCACTATCAGTTACAAAATAAGGGCTTAAGTAGCCTTTATCAAACTGCATACCCTCAACTACATCAAGATCAGTTTGCAGTGTCTTGGACTCTTCAACAGTAATTACGCCGTCACGCCCTACTTTATCCATGGCATCAGCAATAAGCTTGCCAATTTCTTTGTCGTTTGCAGAAATCGAGGCTACCTTAGCTACATCTTCACTACTCTCAACAGAGTGAGACATCTTGTGAATTTCTGCAACAGCAGTTTCTACAGCCTTATCAATGCCACGCTTTAAAGCAAGAGGATTAGCACCTGCAGCTACGTTACGAAGGCCCTCACGAATTATACTTTGCCCAAGTACTGTAGCTGTGGTAGTACCGTCACCAGTAATGTCATTGGTTTTACTAGCAATTTCAATTAGAAGTTTAGCACCAACGTTTTCTAAGTTGTTGCCAAGCTCTATCTCTTTCGCTACAGTAACTCCATCTTTTGTAATAGTTGGGCTACCAAACTTTTTCTCCAAAACGACATTGCGTCCTTTAGGGCCAAGAGTCACTTTTACAGCGTTAGCAACAGCATTTGCGCCACGTTCTAGGCTACGACGAGCATCTTCTTTAAAAACTAAATCTTTTGCCATACTTATCTCCTTAAGTTAAGCGACAATAGCGTGAATATCACGCTCACTTAAAACCATTAGATCTTTACCATCAATACTAAGTTCTGTACCACCATATTTGGCAAAAACTATTGTGTCACCAACTTTTACTTCTAGTGGTACTTTTTGGCCATTGTCTAAGGTTTTACCACTACCCACTGCTATCACTTTGCCTCGTTGGCTCTTTTCTTTAGCAGTGTCGGGCAGCACTATGCCGCTCGAGGTTGTCATTGGTTCTTCAATAATTTCAACAACAACCTTATCGCCTAAGGGTTTCAGTTCCATAAGGTCCTCCATATTGTAGGAATACTTCATATTTTTAGCACTCTCTTTATGACAGTGCTAAGTTCAGTAATAATTATTACGATATAGGGATTTAAATGTCAAGTACCTTGAGCGTTATATTATAAGATATTTTGATATAAATCTTTTACAACACAAATACAGCAATTTAACACTACAAATCATAAAGCGCTTTCACTTAATCAAGCGCCGTAAGTGTTTCTAGGACAATGATTTAACGCCATCTTAACACCCTCCAAATAACCTATTCATGTGAAAACGAGCTTTAAAAGGACCAACTTTATTAACTGTCTTTTTAAAAACCAAAAGCTCCTTTCATCTTGCAGGATGAGATAATCAAGAAAAAAGAATATTTAAGGTCTTTGAATATTCCTAGCAGTGTCTATTTGAATATTTTGCAAAGATTTACCTAGAAATCTAGATCACCTTGTCTAGAGGGAAGTATTTAGCGTTAAAAGTTCCTGCTAAAGCTTTGTGTGTGATTTCGCCTTTATAACAATTTATCCCTCTTAGCAGTTCTTTATCTAAAAGGGCTTCTAGGCCACCATTAGCAATCTTTAATATGTAATCAAAAGTTTGGTTACTTAAAGCTTTAGTGCTAGTCTTTGGCACTGCTCCCGGTATATTTGCTACTCCATAATGAAGTACCCCATCTACCATATAAACAGGATCTGCATGCGTTGTTTTCTTAGTTGTTTCAATACAACCACCTTGATCAACAGCTACATCAACTACTACACTACCTTTTTTCATTGTACTAATCATTTCATGATTAACTAGTTTAGGAGCACGTGCTCCGGGTACCAAGACAGCTCCTATCAATATATCAGCCGTTTTCAAGGTTTCTTTGATTGTTAAGAAGTTGCTATGGAGGGTTCGTATCTGACCACGGAAAACATCATCAATATACTGCAAGCGTTCGTGACTAACATCAAGTATAGTAACTTCTGCCCCTAACCCAAGCGCAATCCTTGCAGCATTAACGCCAACGGTTCCCCCACCAATAACAACAACTTTTCCAGCAGAAACACCGGGTACTCCCGAAAGGAGAAGCCCAGAACCGCCAACAAACTTACCAAGATAATAAGCTCCCATTTGAGCTGCTAGTCTACCTGCAATTTCACTCATAGGTGTTAATATTGGTAGTGTTCCATTGTCTCTTTGTACAGTTTCATAAGCAATAGCTGTAGTTTTTGATTTTAGTAAAGCCTCAAGCAAAGAAGGATTAGCAGCAAGGTGTAAAAAGGTAAAAAGAATCAAACCTTCTCTTAAGTAAGGGTATTCTTGTTGAATGGGTTCCTTGACTTTAAAAACACAATCTTGACTCCAAGCTTGTACTGCATCATTGACTATAGTAGCACCTTGTATTTTATAGTCTGAGTCAGTAAAGCCACTGTCTATGCCTGCATCCCTTTCAATAAAAACCTTATGACCACTATTTACCAAAGAAGCAACTATAGCCGGGGTGACTGCTACACGGTATTCATGAATTTTTATTTCTTTGGGAATACCTATGTTCATGTCATGTTTTTTAGACCTTATGCACAAATTCTATGTTCAACGATTTGGTAGGGGCTTATTGCTTTTGCGCCCCTACATTGCTATATTTATCTTTCTTGTACACGATCAAATAGTCATAATACATAATGTTTTTTGATAAAACTGTTACTTTATTAAAATATTGTCAATTCTTAAACGGCTAAATAGTTCAAGCATTCCTAATCTTGAATTTTGTTTGAGGTTTTACCTTTGAGTCCGCAGCACTACGAGTTAGAGCAACACGACCGCTACGAACTAACTCAACTATACCAAAACTGCTCATTTGCCCAATAAAAGCTTCCATTTTGCCCTCATCTCCTGTTATTTCAAAAATCATTGCTTCACGGTGAGTATCTACTATACGAGCACGAAAGTCTTGGGCAAGTTGGCGTATTTCTACACGGTCTTCAGGTGTGCTAATTGCAACCTTAATTAGCATAAGCTCCCTATCTATATAAGGTAACTCTGTATGGTCTGTAACAGTGAGAACGTCTATAAGTTTTTGTAACTGTTTTTTAACTTGTTCTATAGTGTTATCTTCACCAGTAACAACAAAAGTAGTGCGTGAAATGTCTTCTTTTTCTGTTTTAGCAACTGCTAGCGAATCTATATTAAAACCACGTCTCGCAAAAAGTCCTGCTAAACGCATTAAAACCCCCGGTTTATTGCGTACAGTTACACTCATTATGTGCCTGCGACTACTCATGCTGGCACCAAATTGCTTCTTCGGCGTTCTTGGTCGCCTATAATCATTTGATCTACGCCAGCACCAGCAGGAACCATAGGGAAATACTTTTTCTGCATCGTAAATTAAAAAGTTCATAACTGCAGGTTTACCTTTAGCAATTACTTCAGGAATTAGCTTAGCAGCTTCATCACGATCAAAAATATTATAGCCATCAATGCCATAAGCTGCAGCCAACTTGGCAAAGTCAGGATTAGAGTCTGCTAAATAAACCTCGCTGTAACGCTCTGCAAAGAACATTTCTTGCCATTGCCTTACCATACCCAAAACTCCATTATTAGCAATAGCAATAATAATAGGTAATTGGTGTTTATAAATAGTAGCTAATTCTTGGATATTCATTTGTACACTGCCATCACCAGCTATACAAACTACTTGTTTACCCGGCTGAGCAAAAGCAGCCCCAACTGCTGCAGGTAAGCCAAAGCCCATAGTACCTAAACCACCAGAGGTAATCCAAGTGCGTGGTTTGCTTGGTAGGAAAAAGTCTTGCTGCATACATTTGGTGTTGTCCTACTTCAGTAGTAACTATACAATCACCAGCAGTAGCATCACGAAACATTTCTAGAATCTTCTTGTGAAACTAAAGGCTTATCTTTTTTATAGCGTTCAGGGTAGCGAGTTTTCCATTCATTAAGTTGTTGCCACCAATCATCTATATCTAGCTTACCTAATTCCTCTCCTAAAGCGTGGAATTATATCTTGTAAATCACCTACTACAGGAATATGAGCATGTACAAGCTTGGAAATCTCAGCAGGGTCAATGTCAGCATGGACAATAGTAGCTTTAGGAGCAAAGCGGCTAATTTTTCCTGTAACTCTATCATCAAATCTTATGCCTGCTCCTAAAATTAAATCACAATGGGTAATGGCACGATTGGCTGTAACAGTGCCGTGCATTCCAGGCATTCCTAGTGCTAAATCATCTCCTGAAGGAAAAGCACCTATACCCATCAAAGTAGTAATTACTGGCATGTGGGTTTTACTAGCAAAATCTATTACTTGTTGGGCTGCACCCTGAGCACCACCTCCTACCATCATTATGGGTCTTTTAGCTTTTGCGAATAGCCTTCGGTAGCTCTTTTAATTTGTCCTGCCATGACCAGTGTAAACAGGTTTATAACCGGGCAAATCAATAGCTATATCATCAAAGTCAGCAGTGAATTCAGCGTTTTGTACATCTTTGGGAACATCAATAAGTACTGGTCCCCGACGTCCTGTAGAAGCAATGTGGAAAGCTTCGTGAATCACCTTGTGAAGTTGATTGACATCTTTTACTAGGTAATTATGTTTAGTTACTGGCAAGGTAATGCCATAAACATCAGCTTCTTGAAAACCATCGGTGCCTATGAGTTGCTGAGCAACATTACCAGTAATAGCTACGATCGCTGAAGAGTCCATCATAGCAGTTGCTAAACCAGTGACTAGATTAGTGGCTCCGGGACCACTAGTGGCAAAGCATACGCCTACCTTGCCACTAGCACGGGCATAGGCATCAGCCATGTGTGCCCCACCTTGCTCATGTCTAACTAAAACGTGCTTGATTTTAGAGTCGTAAATAGCATCATAAGTGGGCATAATAGCGCCACCCGGGTGACCGAAAACTATTTCTACTCCTTCGCGCTCGAGCGCTTTCATAATAACTTCTGCACCGTTCATAACAACCTCGCCATCCATGAAAGATTCATACTATGTATCTTACTTCATAACCGTAGCTAAAAAAAAACCCGCCTGCTTTTTGCGGCGGGGTGCGTGGTTAATTATACTAAAAGTTTAACCAAAAACACCCCAAAACCCCACCACTAGCAAAACAACCACATTAAACAAAGTTACGAAATTCTGTAAGATACTATGCATTGTCTCCGAGTATACAAACGCTTTAAAAGTGATGTCAAGCCTTTTATTTATTCATAAAAAGTTTTCATTATTAATAATGTGGATTAAAGTATTAAAGTATCCTATAAGTAATTGCTAGAAAAACATAAGTTGATAGCGCCTAGAAGTTAGGGCTAGGGCTTCTCTCGAGTAACTTGGTAGTAAAAGTCTTCAATTGTATCTACAGTTGCTTCAAGGCTGTAATGCTCTAGAACGCGTTGCCGAGCAGCTTTCCCTAAACTCTCACGCAACTTATCCTCTTTGAGCAAGGTTATAATGTGGTTACTCAACTGTTCAACATTAGGTGGAGTGTAAAGCAAACCACAACGCCCGTTATCTAGCATATCTGCTGTTGCCCCTTTACTACTACCAATAAGAGCTTTGCCAAAACTCATAGCTTCCAGACAAGTATAGCCAAAACTTTCAAAGATAGAAGGAAATACGCACAAAGCTGCTTGATTATAGTAATTAACCAATTCATTATGGGTTTTGTAACCTGTAAACTCAACAGAGCTATGGTACTTTTCTGGTAGTAGATGTAAGAGATACTCCTGCATAGACCTAAATTTTGTACTTGTAGGAGCATCAGGACCAATTAATACAAAATGTGTTTTAGGTAACTCATCAATAACAGCAGGTACAGCTTCAATTAATTTGTCTGCCCCTTTATGGAAATTGACCCTACCTACAAAAAGTACCATGTTAGGGTCTCCATAGCCTTCAATTTTTTCAGGAACATCATAAAGTGGGGGATTAGGAAAACTATATAAAGGTCTACTTCCCAAAAGCATCTCACGCCGAAAGAAATCTGCTGCTACAGTGCTAGGTGTAGTTAGATGGGTTGCTTTAAGGAGTACATGTCTTTCAAAAAGCCAAATGATTCGACGACCAATTTCAGGTACATTCCTATCAAAAAGCTCCCAAACAGCAGTAGGTCCATGCAATCTTACTATAAAGGGTATTTTAGGAAAGCGTTTAACAGGGTAAAAGAGAGCTTCAGCTGCAGAATCTACTGCCTCAAAAATTTGTATGCCCTCATTTTGAATAAGTTCGCTTATTTTCTTAGCTAAGCGTCTGCGGTAGATAAGCTCATTATTTAGGCCTTTAGAAATCATCTTGACAAAACTACCCATGTTCATACTAGTAGGAATTTCTGCTCGAGTTGGCCTGAGACGATGTATAATAAGGTTACCTTTTTGAATTCTACTGTCTTCGGGGCCACGCACTAGAACATGCACTACATGGTCCCTTTCAGCTAGGGCATTTGCTAAACGCTCAGTGTAATAGCCAACACTCGAGACTATTTCATCAGGAGGATAGTCAAGAGTATGAAAGGCAATAGTCAAAGGAGGAGGTTTTGTCATTAGAAATAACCTTACAGCACTCCAGAAAATTCAGCTTAGTAATCAAGCAAAAATCTAGAAGCAGATTTATAATTGCTCAGTTGCATCTACTATCTTATAGATTACTCCAAAACCATAGTCTGTAAAGTAAATTTCACCTTCCTCGTCTATACCAAACGTGGTTATATTGTACTGCTCATTAAAAAGAAGTGTTTTGCGCCACTGGCCTTCATGATTAGCAGCTGCCCAAATTTTACCTTGGCAAAAGTCACCATAGAGATAAATTCCTTTAAGCTGTGGTACTTTTTCTCCTCTATAAACATGCCCACCTATAATTGAGCAGCCTTCTTTATGATCATACTGGAATTTGGGTAAAATAAAACCACTAGTATCACATTCTCCTGCTTTAAAACAACCTCGTGCCTCAGTATAAGGCCAACCAAAGTTAGCTCCTTTTGTTTCAGCTAGGCTATTAATATTAAGCTCTTCCCATTTAGAGTGACCAACATCAGCTACAAATAACTGATCTCTGTCAATACTAAAGCGCCAAGGGTTACGTAAACCATAAGCCCAAATTTCACCTCTGACGTTAGGGTCGTTCACAAAAGGGTTGTCTGAAGGTATGGCATATGGAAAAGACCTATCTACATCAATGCGCAATAGCTTTCCCCAAAGTAAACTAGTGTTCTGGGCATGTTTTTCCTCTAGGGGTTTGTCACGAAAATCACCGTCCCCGACACCCATGTACAAATAATTGTCAGGTCCAAAAGTAATATGACCACCATTGTGCTGATTACCCTCTTGGGGAATGCGTAAAATCACTTTACCAGAATCAGGATCAGCACTATAGGGATCAGCAGATACTTTATATTTAGCGATAATATTATCAAAATTAGGGGCAGTGTAAGAAACAAAAAAAGTACCATTTTCACGGTAATTAGGGTGAGCAGCAAAACCCAGTAGACCAATCTCCACACCACAGCAACCTACTTTGTCACTTAGATCTAGAAAAGGTTCCTCTAAAAGCTTACCTTTTTCAATAATACGTATTTGCCCTGCTTGCTCGAGTACAAAAAGCCGGCCCGAGCCATCACCTACATTGGATATGTTTACAGGGCGCACTAAACCTTTAGCAATAGCTTTGGTAGCTAGGCCTAGCGCTTGAGATTGAACTTCATCTACACTCCAACTTGAGCGCCACAAAATTACTTGCGGATCATCTACAATTGCTCCTTGAGGTATACAGCCACTAAAAAAAGCCATAAATATAAACAAACAAAAGTAAACTAATTTCATTCTAAGAGATCCTCTGTTTTTGCAAAGTTTTTCTTTGTATTTGCACTTAAGGTCATACTATAGCAAATGCAAGAACAATTCAAAGGAATTTGACTTTACAGTTTACCTTGCAACAAAACTATCAATCAGCTATGCTTAAGAAAGCATTGGCCTAGCTACTAGCTACTGGCTGCTAACTACTATATTATGGCCACAAGACGCTATTCAAAATACGAACCTACTTTAGATGATCTGGATATGGCAGATTTGATGAATATGATTAAAGATCGCCTTCTAGAATCTGGCTTTAATCAAAATCCATGGGATCCTGACCCTAACTATAGGCAAAGTATGCAAGACCTTTACAATGCTATAGCTGAAGCACTGATTGAAAATGATTTGGTTTCAGAACAGATTATTCAAGAGGCTATGGAAGCTATGGACAATGGAAATTGGATGGATTCGCAACTTGGCAATATTGTTAGAGATCTTGCTGAGCGTTTAGAGCGTGAAGGCTATCTACGTCCTGAAACAGGTAGTGATCCTAATAATCCTAATGGTGCAGGTTATGGTGCAGATAATAAATCAAATCAAGCAAAATTCCAACTTACTAACAAAGCTATTGACTTTTTAGGTTATCGTACTCTAAAAGACGTACTTGGTGGTGCTGGCAAATCCAGTGTGGGTTCCCATGAAACCAAATTCCAGACTACTGGGGTGGAGACCACTGCAGAGTCAAAACCTTATGAGTTTGGCGACACTATGAATTTGGATATGGCCCAAACTTTTAAAAATGCAGCTATGCAAGGTGTCAATAAAGATGGAACCTTAAATCTTGATTATGATGATTTAGCGGTAGTGCAATCAGAATACTACTCCTCAGCTGCAACTGTAGTTATGTTAGATTGCTCACACTCTATGATTCTTTATGGTGAAGATAGGTTTACTCCAGCTAAGCAGGTTGCCTTAGCTTTGGCCCACTTGATTAGTACCCAGTATCGTGGCGATACCATTAAATTTTTGCTCTTTCATAATTCAGCTGAGGAAATCTCTCTTAAAAAGCTTGCTCAAGCACAAGTAGGGCCTTATCATACTAATACTGCCGAAGGCCTAAGGCTAGCTCAAAAAATATTAAAGCAACAAAACAAAGATTTAAAGCAAATTATTATGATAACTGATGGTAAGCCCTCAGCAATAACTTTGCCTAATGGCAGAATTTATAGAAATGCTTATGGTCTTGATCCTGTAGTACTAGGACAAACCCTGCGCGAAGTTGGTAACTGCCGTAGAAGAGGTATACAAATTAATACCTTTATGCTCGCTCGAGACCCTGAGCTTATTGCTTTTGTACAGCGTGTTTCACAAATGACTAAAGGCAAGGCTTATTTTACCACTCCCTACACCATTGGGCATTATGTATTGCAAGACTTTGCTGCACGGCGTACAAAAACGGTCAACTGAGAATTCTATATCTGGTTGGCTTATTAAACATCATTGTGTTAAAATAAATTGAGTGATGAAGTGATCCCACTCAAAAGGAAGTAGAAAATGGCTTGGTTTATTATTCCCCTATATGCTTTAACAATTCCTTACATAGGACTTATAATTATGGTCTTAGTAGGTATGTTTAAAGCCCGAAAACGTCCTTTTAGTAAAGAAACACCTTCAGTTAGTGTAATTATTCCATCGCATAACGAAGAAAAAGATTTACCAGCAACATTAGAATCACTTTCTAAGCAAGAGTATGTAGGAGACCTAGAATTTGTTATTGTTAATGACCGCTCAGAAGATAAAACAGAAGAAATAATTAAGTCTTTTGTTAATAAAGACAGTCGCTTTAGGCTTGTAAATGTAACTAAACCTAGTAAACGTTTAGCTCCTAAAGTAAATGCTGTTAATACAGGAATTCAAAACTCACAAGGCGAAATTATTTTAACTAGTGACTCTGACTGCCAATATCCAGAGGGTTGGGTAAAAGAAATGGTTTCTCACTTTGAAAGTGATGTGTCGATGGTAGTGGGCTATATTGTAGCTGCCCCAAAGAAAAATAATTTTGTTGAAAAATTTGAAATTACTGACTGGTTTAGCTTGATGTTAGTTTCACGTAGCCTTACTCACTTTGGTTGGAAGTTTGCTAGTAGTGCCAATAATCAAGGCTATCGCCGCAAAGCTTTTGAAGACATTGGTGGCTTTGGCTCTATTGGCAGGGCTCCTAGTGGAGATGAAGATTTACTTACTCAACGTATGGGTAAATTACCAAACATGCGCATTGTTTTTGCTAGTACGCCTAATACAAGAGTAAAAACCCAATCCATGCCTGACCTTAGAACGTTCTTAAAACAGCGTCGCCGTTGGGTAAGCCGTTACCATCACACTATTCACTATCGCCCTGCATTTATTGCTAGCATTGCATGCCTAGGTTTCCAAAGTGTCCTTTTAGCAGTAGGTATTTTGCTTACCCCCTTTTTCCCTAAGCTTGCTCCTTGGGTATTTGACATTTGGGTGGTCCAACTCTTTGTGCAATTGCTAGCTATGTATATAGGTACTGGACAACTAGATAGGCGTGACCTTTGGGGTTTCAACACCTTGCGTTGGGCAATCCTCCATCCATTCTTCATTGCCTTTATTGTAATACGCTCCTTCTTCCAGCCCGGAGATTGGAAAGCAGGAGCCCGTAGTTACCGCCGCCGTCTTTACAAACGTAAAGTTAGAGAAATTAAACGTAAAGTTACAACCCTTTATGAAGGATTACCTTAATTTTTGAGGATTGCTTACTTTACTGAAGTCTTTTTGCCAAAAATAGATGGTGTTGTTACTCGGCTTACTCGAACTCTTGAGCAACTAAAAATCCTAGGCTACGAAGCCCTTATATTTGCCCCACATCGCCCGCCTGAAAGTTATCAAGGCTACAAGGTAGTACGTGTACCGGGGATCCCTTTCAAGCCTTGGTATCCTGAACTTTTTTTAGGAATGCCAAGGCCACGTTTAATTAGAGAACTTAAAAAGTTTAAACCTGATATTGTCCATGTGGTAAACCCTGTGGTTTTGGGTTTATGGGGGACTGCTATTGCTAAGCAACGCAATCTACCGCTTCTTGCTAGTTATCATACGGATATACCTCAATATGTACAGCATCTTAAGCTATCCTTTCTAAATTCTTTATCTAAAACATTTTTGCGCGACGTTCATAATCAGGCTCATATAAATCTTTGTACCAGTGCACCCATGGTACGTTCTGCCAAGGGCTTAGGTATAAAACGAGTAAGACTTTGGCCTAAAGCAGTAGATGCTAATCTTTTTAACCCCAAAAGATATTCACAAAACATGCGCCTAAAGTTAACTGATGGACATCCCGAACGTCCACTTATGCTTTACGTAGGACGAGTATCTTTCGAGAAACGCATTGATTGGCTATATGCACCTGTTTCACAGATTGAGGGAGCACATTTAGCTATTATTGGTTCTGGACCTGCTGAAGACTATCTTAGGAAGCGCCTTAAAGACACCAACACTACTTTTATGGGCTATATGGCAGGACAAGAACTAGCCAAAGCTTATGCTAGTGCTGATGTTTTTGCTTTTCCCTCGGATACTGAGACTTTAGGTTTTGTAGCCATGGAAGCTATGGCTTCAGGCATACCAGTAGTAGGAGCAAGAGCAGGAGGTGTACCTGACATTATTTCTCATGGCAAGAATGGTTATATGTTTACACCGGGAAACTTAGGGGAGTTTAGTGAGTACTTGCAAAATTTGCTTTTTAATCAAAGGTTACGCCAAAAGTTAGGTGAGCAAGCTAGAAAAGATATGGAAACATGGGGTTGGAAAGCTAGCACTGAAAGTCTTATTCAGTACTATAAGAAAGCCTGTGCTGTGCACAAGCGTTACATTTTAAATTAAAAGCCTGTTTCAAACTGCTATACAGCCATAATTAGTTACCCATAGCTGAAGCAAGGTTTTGGAACTCTAACTTTTGCACAGCATTTTTGGGGTTGTTCTAAATTACTTAAGTAAGCATTTTAGAAAGAAGAAAATGCTTATCAGCAAGGTAATATAAGGGCAATTCTTTTTTATCTGAAAGGAGAAGACAATATGGTTGTAGTGATAGTAATGTTCTGGCTAATTATTGTTCTCTAGTCACTAATAGTTGGTTTTTAAGTCTCTAAATCAAATCACAGAAAGGAATAAAGTAATGAGACGCTTTCTTAAAACTACTTTGCTAATAGGTTCGTTATTAATTTTTGTAGGGTGTTCAAGCACTCCCACTACACTCCAAGAAGCCAACCTTGATACTCAAGGTCAAACCCATGAATTTAAATGTAAAGGTATCCCAGCTACTCATGTTGCTCCTGTTGCTGGTGGAGTTGTAATTGGCACACCTGGCGATGATGTAATACATGGTCAAGGTGGAAATGACATTATCTATGGTCTTGAAGGTTCGGACCTAATCTGTGGTGGCGGGGGTAATGACATAATTTATGGTATGGATGGTAAAGATAGAATCTATGGTCAACGTGGGTCAGATAGAATTTATGGTCAAGTTGGTGGCGATTTGCTAGATGGTGGTAAGGATAATGACTATCTTTATGGTGGAACTCAGGGTGATCGTCTGTATGGTCAAAAAGGTGATGATCACCTCTATGGTGAAGAAGGTAAAGATCGTCTTCGGGGTAATGATGGTTTAGACAACCTAGATGGTGGTCCCAATTTTGATTCTTGCGTTGGAGAAGTTCTTGCCAACTGTGAAGCATGAGGTACTATCTTAGACCAACAGGTTATTGTCGGAAGGGGGATCGTTTCCCCCACTGACAATAACGAAGACCGAGAGCTAATTTTAAGGCATATAGTGCCCCAGAAAAGTTTTTTCCCTAGATAAAAACCCCATCTGTGAGTATGTCATTCTGAGGAGTATAACGACGAAGGACCTCTGGAGGCATTAACGCATGGGAGAGTGGCGATAGGTAGGGCCTTGCGGCCTTTCCCTCGCCCCAAACGGAGCGTGCGACTTTCACCGCACTCCGCTTTCCAAGTCCATCGCATGTACTGAGTATGGGAAGACTCATCTTTCGATGCCAAGGTGCACTAACAGTCTTACAACTGTTATCATCTGCTTTCCTTGGTTTATCTCTTTTCATACCTTTCCTTACCATTTTCTCTGGTAGTCCTTCACCTTGTCCTTGCCATTACGGCTAGGCTTTTGGCTACTACGCTACCTCCGTCCTCTATATCACCTGCTGGCATTTTCGCATCCTAAAGGAATTTGTGATATAGAGTTCCCTAATTCCGAAAGAGGATATTATAGCACCCCTTAGCTGCCTGCTTTACGCCGAGTGGAGTTTAGAAACAGTCTTTAATGAGAAGGAAGTCATTAAAGCAACCACTTTCCCGTTTTGGGCAGAGCGTATCAGCCAGTTTCGCTCTTCACGCATAACGACGCTATAAGTCTTAGGTAAGACTAGGACACAGGTTTCTCTCGTCAGCATAGGGTACAGGGCTCGCTTCCTTCCCTCTGGACTGGCTCGAAGGTCGGATTCTTTGTCAGTGGGCTTCCCACCCTAGGATGTGCCACATCCTAACGCAGGCCACTCAGCCCTCATATCACTGTTCAAATATGTCTCTCAATAAGAAATACCTTCTTTCGTTAGTAGGCGCACTCCTTCACTGCGTTCAGGATGACATTCTTTGCTTTGAATAAGGCAATAGTTTATCTGGACATCTATATATGGCATGATAGGTATCCTCATTGAGGATTACCCATAGCTAAAGCAAGGTTTGTACTTCCAACGCACATTCCAATAGTAAGTAGATATGTAAAAGTTTTATGGTTGTCAATCTCTAAACAAAGTAACAAACCTTAAATTTTAATACAGGAAATGTATTTTTCCTGTATTTAATTCCTAGACATTTTCACCTCCCTTCTTAGCGTTAAATTAATACTTAGGGTGTTACTTGGCTGGCTGAGCTCCGCATTCAGCCAGCCAGCAACACCCATATACTTTACTCCGTAGAAACTTGATGACTTGAGGCTAGGCGGAAGCCAATGCTGCTGCTGCGGCCCAACGAGCTGCCGCCGACCCGCCGGGCGGAGCGGCAGTCCCCCGCGCCGTTGAGCCACGAGCCACCGCGCAACACACGGCCGGCACCTGTGTCTGGACCACGAGGGTCAATAGTTACTCCATCAGGATTGGGGTTTCGTAATCTCCATACCAATCCTCACACCACTCACCTACATTTCCATGCATCTCAAATAATCCCCAATCATTGCACGGCAATGACCTGACTGGTACCGTTTTCCTTCTATATTCACTTGGCTTGCTATTGGTATATGGTCCTCTGCCATTAAAATTCACTTGCTCTGAATCTATTGTCTCACCAAATGAAAACGGTGTCTCGGTTTCTGCCCTACAGGCAAATTCCCATTCTGCTTCTGTGGGTAGGCGGAATTGTAGGTTTTCAGCCAAGCTGTTTATTTGAGTAATGAATTCTTTAGTGTCTTCCCAAGACGCCCGTTCAACTGGTAAATCATCGCCTTTAAGATTACTGGGGTTCTCTCCCATTATTGCCATCCATAAGGCTTGGGTACAAGCTGTTTCTGCTAACCAGAACCCTTTAGATATTCGCACTCTATGGAGAATTTCATTGTCTTGGCGTTCTTCTTCAGTTTTGGGTGAACCCATTAAGAATTCCCTCGGCCATATCCACCGAAATCGGTGCTCTACTCCTTTGTAGCGTAGCCCTACCCACGCTCCATGCGGATCTTCTCCCCATATGCTGGCCCAGCGTGGTGGTTTTAGCTTACGTTCTGCTATGGCGGTGCCTCATGTTACTCCAAATTGGTTGCTCACTCATTTCATTACTCAGCCTAACATAAGCTCTAGGACTCATTTAATTTGTTGAAGTAAGGAGGTTAGAGTTTAGAGAAATAAATTTAATTTAAATGATTATTTTCACTGGCAAACATTATTTTAAAGAGCTTAAAAAATTTTGTCGACATCTTTAGTTCTAAAGTTGTAAGATTTTACATAGTAGGGTATTTGATTGAAATAGATTGATAGTTACTTTTATTAGTCTTACAAGGTCTTTAACAATGAAAAACATCTTTACTCATTTAATTGTTTTATTTTTAGTTCCCTTATTCATATTTGCTCAAGAGGCTCCAGATTACAACAAGCCTTATGCTCCTATTTTCTTTAACAAGCCAGTATACTCTTGGACAGATAAAGTTAGAATAAAAATAATAGCTCCTAGCTGGAATACAGATAAAGACTTAATTGATAGTATTGGTGATGATGAACACAATCCAATTAAAATTTCTACTCGAGGTTATTCACTCGAGCCCTATCGCCTAACAGAAACAGATACCAACAGTGGCATTTTTATAGGAGAAGTTATTTTAACAGGCTTTCCCCATGATGTAGATGGTGACAGTAACAGTGATACAACTCCCAGAACTTCTGGTAATGGACCTACCAGCGGTTTTTTAGAAACAGAAAGAAATTCGGCTGTTACAGTTTCATTTGAATTTGCAGATGGCGTGGTTCTTACTGAATCTGCACCTATAAAGTGGGACGAAGGCACAGTTAACTTTTCTAAAGAGAGTTACCTTCCTAATGAAGACGTAATCATTAAGGTTGTTGATTTGGATATGAATCTAAATCCAGAATCACTAGATCAAATCACCTTAGAAGTTTCATCTGATTCTGATGCTGCTGGAATAGAAATAGAGGCTATAGAAACATCAGAAGAATCTGGATTATTTGAAGCGCGGGTTTCGTTAGTTCAGAATCTTTCCTCGAGCGGTAATCGTCTTTTTGCAACACCTAATGACAGAGTCTACGCAAAATATGAAGACTACACACTTCCTGAACCTCACAGTGTTTCGGATAGTTTGGGAATTGCAGCAGCAGCTAAAGTCGAATCTTCAATGCTTACTCCTGAAACACTAATAAACTCAGAGGTCTTTTTTGCTGACACTTCCGGTAATCGCTTATCTTCATACTCTACGAACAATAAAGTCCAGACCATTGGTGTTCTGACTAACGAGCAATCCTTCAAGCAAGAATTCGTCTATATTTTCCAAATAAGAAATGATACGGATGCAGTTGTTTGGCTTTCTTGGGTACAAGGAGAAATTGCTCCAAATCAGACTCTAGAGGTTTCCCAATCTTGGACACCAAAAAGTTCAGGGGATTACAGTATTGACACATTTATTTGGGAGTCACTAGTTGAAGCAAGGCCTATTTCCGAATCACTTTCTAGTTCTTTCTTTGTTGAGTAGCAGAATCTTAATGACAAGAGTTTAAAAGCGCCTTGCTAACTATAATTTATTTGCTTTGTGGGTTGTACCTCCGTTCCCCGCTGCCCCCCCGGCGGAGGTCCCCTCAAAGCTTTTCTTTTAAAGCTCTCCTGTATCATTTACTTGTGACCATGCTTTTATGTCAGCTAAAAAGAACTCCTCCCAAACTTCTAAGTTGATAGAGGTAAGTACTTCTAGACCCTTTTCACCATTTAAGTCAAAATCGATAGATAACATACGAGAAAGGTGGCTGTGCCATTTGGGAAAACGTTGGGAAATTGAATTGCCTCTAAGTAAGCATTGTGCTTCAGCAAGTTGTTTGTTTTGTGGACTTAAGTTATGAATTTTGTTAAGGGCTTTAGTGTTTAGCAGCTTTTGAGTTTGACAAAGGTCAAGATTTTTTCTAAAAAGTTTAAGCCACTCGGCACGATCAAGCCAAATATACTTGAGCTGTAATAGTAATGCTTCTTGTAACCATATAGGTGTGCGTGGCGAATTGCCTGTGTAATGCATATCACTCGAGCCCCTATACCATATAATCTTACCTAACTCATAAGAAAGTTGCCCTGCTAAGCTAGGTGAACGTGCTTCATTTCCTGATGGGACATAACGTATCACACCAGCAGCTGGGTCAGTACTAATTCCATGACCTTTAGATAAAATCTTTAAGTTTATTTTCCCTTCTAGGGGAGTTTCTAAAGAGGATTCAACAACAGGAATAATATCAAGAAGCACATTGAGTATGAGGCTGGCTGGTTCAGCTAACTCTTTAGGGAACTGTAAATTTATGGCCCCTACTTGTTTTTCGTTCGTTTTATCGGAACGTAGAGTTTCTTGCCTTTTGCTCATGTTAATTCAATTAAATCATAGGTCCGTTATTTATGGAAGTAAAGCATAAAGATTTTCATATAATAACTTAGTTATAGAGAGCTGATGCAACAATTTATTAACAATATTAAGGTTGTTCCAAAATAAAATAGTGTTCCAAATACTTAATGCATTGAACAAGCAATTTGGACACTCACCAAGATTTGGTTACAGTATTATGCATTTTGCAAGCTTTAAGTCGAGCAGTTGTACATCTTATGGTGTAGGCAAAATTATTTCAGAACAAGTCTGTTAAAGAAGGTAAAAACCTAGATAATAGCATTCTTAAGGTTAATAGTTTTCGAATTATCAACTTTACTCCGAATTGACTATGCAAATGTGAATAGAGTTTGTTCAGCAATTTGAGGTTTTGGAAGTAGAAGTGATTAATAAAATTATTACTGCTTAGGCAAGTAAAATTACACCTACATTGATCTAAACCTTTTATTTGAACTTCTTAAAACGCACCATTATGTGAATGGTGCGTTCCTAAAGTTTTTCCTTGGGTTAAATTAATAGTTACTATCTAGATATTTAGATGAAGCTTACCCCACTTGGTTTTTTATCAAGGTGCATGAAACACAAGGTTTGGTTAAGTCTCAGTTGCGCTATTGTTCAATACCTTCAAAGCTAACCATAAGCATTATCTCATCACCTATAGAACCGATATCAGTCATGCCATAGTCACTACGATTTATAGTAAACTCTGTGTAAAAGCCTATAAGTTTTTTGCCACCTTGATTAACACCCTCACCAGTTTTTTCTACCATTATAGTGATTTGGTTAGTAACTCCATGCAAAGTAAGATCACCAGTAACTTCAAACATATTTTCTTGATCAGTAGCGCTTACAATAGTGCTGGTAAAATCAATTGTAGGGAACTGAGCAACATCGAAAAAGTCGGGGCTACGCAAGTGCCCATTACGCCTCTCAGCATCGAATTCTGTATCTGGTCGTGCAATACCTGTATCAATACTTTCAGCAAGAACATTAAATACAATGCTGTTGTTACTGGGATTAGTAGCATCGTAGTTAAGAGTTGCCATAAGCTCATTAAATCTAGCAAAGCTGTAACTTACATCAAGGTGTCTAGCTCGAGCAAGGACATAGCTGTGCACAGGGTCTGCTGCAAAGGTTTGTGCTAACACAGGACTAGCAAAAAATAAAAAAGTAAGAACAAGAAGCAAAGCTTTAAGGGGGAAACCTTTCATGTATTCTCCTTAAGAATTTACAATTACTGCAACCTTTGAACAGTGTACTTTTGGTATTCTTTAGTTGCAATGTAAAAAATATAACCTTTGTTTTTCTGAGAAAAAGCAAAGAGGAATACAATTAAAGTTCTTTTAATCTTGAGTGTTAAAGTGCTATATTAAGTTTATCTTGGACTAGAAGTCTGGGAAAGGTAACAAAAAATGAGAATGGAAACAGATACAACAAATAGTCAAAATCCCTTTACTTCTTCTATTAACTATGAACCACTTACTTTAACTGAGGCAGCAGCTACTAAAGCTAGCGAACTCCTTATAAATAGTAACAAGAAGAACGCTGCTATTCGTGTTTTTGTCAAGTCAGGTGGTTGTAGTGGTTATTCCTATGGTATGGCTATAGATGACAATGAGTTAGAGGGGGATAGCATTTATGAAGACAAAGGTGTAAAGATAGTTGTCGATCCCCGCAGTTTACCCTTAATCCAAGGATCTGAGGTTGACTATATTGAAAATTTAATGGGTGGTGGGTTCAGTGTTAACAATCCACAGGCCACTAGTGCTTGTGGTTGTGGTAGTTCTTTTAGAACGGATGGTCAAGTTGCCCCTGATAGTGAAGGGGCTTCAGGTTGTCATTAAATATCTGAACTGTGATTAATTGGTTAACTATGATTTAACAATGTTAGACAGTAAGTGTAGAAGCTTATCCTTGAGCAAAATCAAGGGTTCTAGGCAAAGAATCAAGAAAATCCCAAAATCAGGTGAATAAATCAGGTGAATCAAGGTTCAGACAACTGAAGGTGGCAGAATTGGAAAAGGTTTGAAGATAAAACTCTTTCTAGTTGTATTTTTGCGTGTTTTATTACCAACTTGCTCAGCACTCTTATTAATTAATTTCTTTAGTAGCCGTGTTGCCAGTACTTCATTTGCCCCTGTAGAACTGATGTCACCATCATCTGAAGTGATGTATGATGTTTTAGTCCTAGGTAGCGAGCCTGAGGGTATAATAGCAGCAGTAGCAGCAGCTCGAGCAGGTGCCAAAACCGCCTTAATAACAAGTGATTCTCAGCTAGGAGGGCTTTTTGTTTTGGGGCAGATGAATTCTTTGGATTTGCGCCGAGAACCAGTTCTTTTACAAAGGGGCTTATTTGAAGATTGGTGGGAACAGGTAGGCAGAAAAAGCTCTTTTGATGTAAAACGTGCTGAATTTGTTTTTAGAAGTATGCTTTCTAAAGCGAAAGTAGAAGTTCTACAAAGCACCAATATGGTGCCTTTACTTTCAGATAAAACTATTATTGGAATTAAGGCGTCAGAAAAGCTATATCAAGCAAAACATTTCATAGATGCTACAGCAGATGCTGACATATCAGCATTTGTCGGAGTACCTTTTACCATAGGTTTTGAGAGTCTTGGACTAAATGCTCGTATGGTAGACACTTTAGTTTTTCGTATTGACAACATTAACTGGCAAGCTTTACAAAGCGGCATCAAAGAGAAAGGCGATAGCTACGCTCACGTTGATGATCGTGTGGCATGGGGGCACTTTGCTGAAAATGGCAAAAGTTTAATTCAAAGTTATCAGGCTCAGGAAGAGGGCATTCGTTTAAGAGGTTTAAATCTAGGCTTACAAGATGATGGCTCTGTGCTAGTAAATGCTTTACTCATTCATGGTATTGAGCTTTTTGATGAACAGAGTATAGAACATGGCTTTACTCGAGCCCAAAATGAAGCCAAAAGAATAGTGGATTATCTAAAAGATAAAAGAGTTCCGGGCTTTGAAAATGCAGCTTTTGGTGGGGTAGCACCAAAACTTTACATTCGTGAATCACGTCATCTCGAAACCCTTTGTAAACTTACAGTAGATGATGTACTAGACAATGTAGTAACAGCTGAAGATGTTGTAGCAGGTGGTTATCCTTTAGATGTACAAGTCCTTACACTTAATGATACAGGCTTTGTTTTTGGTGTTCCAGAGGTTTATGGAGCAAGACTCTGCGTAAGCGTTCCCCTCCAGATAAACAATCTTTGGGTAGCTGGCAAAGCAGCAGGTTACGATCCTTTGGCCGCATCTAGTGCTCGAGTTGTTCCTTTTGGTATGACTCTAGCTGAAGCAGTAGGAATGGCTGCTACTACTGCAAGCCGTGAAAACATAAGCCCTAAAGACTTTACTGAAAGCCAAGAACATATTGCTCTATTAAGAGCAGAATTGCTAAAACAAGGTGCTTATCTAGCTGAAGTTAGGCCAAGGCAACCTACAGGACCTTATGAGCATGAATTTTTTGAAGCCTATCGTATCTTACGTAGTCGAGGACTCGCTCTTGGTGGCTACAAAAATGACCCTGAGCTGGATGAAGAAATTAAAGCCATTGGTTTCATTTATTTACTTAGTAATGTGGGTAAACGTTTCCACAACAGTGAGGCCTTAGGGCAAAAGCTAATTGCTAAATACCCTGATATGCAAACTATGCTTACACCTGAAATTGCCTTACATGCTACCCATAGCGCAGCTTGTGAGTTAAAGGTATGCCTTAATTCTACTTGGAGTGCACTTAAACAGTCTGGCCTTGCTCCTAATCACTTTCCTCCCCAAGGAAACCTTACCCGTGGTGAGGCTTATGCTTTAGCTTCAACACTTGCTACTTTGAAGAGAAATTAGTTTATTACTACAATTGCTCGCTGTGCCCTCCTTTCACAAGCCGTTTTCTGTGGTGCAAAGCACTTTAGCTAGGAATTACCTAATGGAACTTGTTAACTAGCAGGTTAACCTTGCGTCATAAGATTATAGTTTGCCAGAAAAATCTTGAGCAGTTACTAGGAAGCTTCTTAGAGAAAAATACTTATGGAAAACGTCTTAACATTTACTGAAAGATTACACAAGCGTATAAAACAAATAGATTCACGAGTTTGCCTTGGAATTGATCCACGTCCTAGTTCTCATCCCCTTACTGATCCTGAGCGTTTTGATAATGACCCAGCACAAATAGCAAAGGCTATAGTACATTATTTCCAAGCCATTATAGCCACTACTGAGGATATTGTTGCTTGTTATAAGTTACAATCAGCATTTTTTGAAGCTTTAGGTATTCCCGGGCTCATTGCTCTAGCCCAACTTATTGCCAACATTAAATCTAAGGATATTCCTGTCATTTTAGATGCTAAACGTGGAGATATTGCTAGTACTGCCGAGGCTTATGCTCGAGCTTACCTAGCTGACAGTGTTTTTTCAGTTGATGCACTTACTATCAATCCTTTTTTAGGCCTTGATAGCCTTATGCCGTTCATAGAACAGGCTAATGTAGCCCAAAGAGGAATCTTTGTGCTTTTGAAAACTTCTAATGAAGGCAGTAAAGATTTACAAGAGTTAGAATTAAATGATGGTAGTAGACTCTTTGAATACCTTGCCGATAGACTAAATACCCTAAGTGAGAGGCATCTTGATTCCAAAGGTTACTCACCAATTGGTGTGGTAGTAGGTGCTACCTATCCCGAGCAGCTAGGCGCCTTGCGCTTTGCTATGCCACATAGCATTTTTCTAGTACCCGGTTATGGTGCTCAAGGAGGCAGTGCAAAAGATGTATTAGGTGCCTTTGATAAAAATGGCTTAGGAGCAATTATAAATGCTAGTCGCGGACTAACTTACCTAACTAAAGAGGATGATTTTGCTGAGCAGGTTAGGTTGGCAACCATCAAAATGCGTAATGATATCAATAATCCTAACTAAATAAGTTGCCTTCTTATCTTGATAAGGAAAGTTCAGCTTGGCCAAAGCTTTGCACCACACTATTTCGATCTAGATATTCATATTGACCTTGAAATACATCGCCTATGAATCTACCTGTGTACTTAGTGTAGCTGTAATCTTCATAGTAAATTACTATACTACTCTGTAAAGGCTCCCCCCAAACTCCTTGTTGTATAACTCCTTGCACATCCCCATACTTGACTAAACTACCACTAGCATCTTGTAGATAAAACTCTCCAGTAATTTTATCGCCCTCTTGAATTAGCACAAAGCGTGTAGGTGTACTTAGAGAACTGTCTCTGCTGATTGAGGAGCCATTCCATGTACCAGTTACTAAAGCTCTATTATTTGAGTGTGAAGTTTGGCTTCCATCTGAGCTAAAAGGCCAACAAGCACTTACAAACAAAATTAATACATAAGGCAAAATTCTTTTCATAACCTCTCCAAAAATTATATTGCTAACCTTTAAAAGGATGCTTTAATTGCAAATGCACTTAGATCATGATAGTTAAACTTATAGTGACCCCGTGTACCACTAATAAGCCCTTCTTGACGCATCTCACCTAAAATTGCTGTGGTAGTTTCCCTTGCTGCGCCAATCATAGAAGCAAAATTTTCATGAGTAAGTGGTAAAGCAAGTAGCGTCTCTCCATTTTCACTAGCATGGCCAAAACGCTGCCCCAAGCGCAATAATGTGCGTGCTAGGCGAACATTAACAGGTAATTCAGTATCTTCTAAGGCCTCACGCATTCTTAAAAGATGAATCCCTGTTGCTATGTGTAATGTATGTTGCAATTCGGCATTAGTGTCAATGTATTTTTTAGGGATAATGCTGACCTTTACCGTAGGACTTAAAGCTTCAGCAGTGTCTTGATAAGTATTATAAATAGGTGAAATTTTGCCAATGAAATCATTTGGACCAACAATGCTGGTAATGCGTTCACGACCTGTGAATATATCAACACTGAGTTTGAAAAGTCCTTCTTCTATACGAAACACTGCCTCGGCCTCATCCCCAAAGTAGTAAAGGGTTTCACCTTTGGCTAATTCACGGCTATGGTAATTACCCTCGATCTCTTTAAAAAGAAGGTCATGATTTTGTACACTTGGAAAAGTTGAATAGTAAGGTGCTGTCATAAAAGATATTATACTGTAAATTTTTCTTAAACGTCTTTAACCTTAAATTAAGAGAAATTAGTTTTTAATGTTTTAAGCCAATTCTGTTATAACTGAAGTATGAATGCTATTGTTTCCCCTGAGCCTAAATCACTTCAGCACTATATTAATAGTACACCTCTTGTCAAACTTTTTAAGATTATAGAACTTGATATGGCAGAGGTTTGGATAAAGCTCGAGGGATTCAACCCTGCGGGCAGCATTAAAGATCGCACAGCTTGGGGGATGATTGAAGACGCAGAAAAACGAGGTATTATTAAGCCTGATAGCGGTCAAACTATAATTGAACCAACTAGTGGTAACACTGGTATTGGCTTAGCATTCTTATCAGCAATACGTGGTTATAAATGCATTATTGTTTTGCCCGATACAATGAGTAGCGAACGTAAGCGCACTCTGGAGGCTTATGGAGCAGAACTAGTTTTTACTCCCGGTGAGCTAAGGATGCAAGGAGCCATCCCCAAGGCACAAGAGCTAAGTGAAGAGTTAGGAGCTTGGATGCCTAATCAGTTTGATAATCCTGCCAACCCTCGTTACCATTATCAAGTAACTGGACCTGAAATCTTTAAACAAATGCAAGGGCGAATTGATGCCTTCGTATGGGCAAGTGGTACTGGGGGCAGTATCAGTGGCATAGGTAAATATTTAAAAGAACAAAACCCTGATGTTAAAGTTTATGCTGTTGAGCCAGCTCGTAGTGCTGTCATAAACGGTCACGAACAAGGTCAACACAAATTCCAAGGTATGGGGCCCGGATTTATTCCCCAAAATCTAGATGTAGACTTACTAGATGGGGCAATAATGGCTTATGAAGAGGATGCGTTCCCTCTAGCAAAACGTTTAGCAAAAGAAGAAGGTATCTTTATTGGTATGAGTAGTGGTGCTGCTGTATGGGCAGCACTTAAAGTGGCCAGAAAACTTGGTCCTAACAAGGTAGTGGTATGTATGGCTGCAGATAGTGCTGCAAGATATATAAGTACAGAGCTTTTTGATTAAGCCCTTAGTTAAACATTACTGCCGAAGTTTTTGTGATATTAAGCTTGTCACTCTCTGCTAATAGTGCTATACTTGTAAAGTTTTCTGGGTGTATAGCTCAGTTGGTAGAGCGGCGGTCTCCAAAACCGTAGGTCGAGGGTTCAAGTCCTTCTGCACCCGCCAAAGAAAAACCTGTCAGAGTAATTGCAAATGGATGTTTCTCTAATCTGATTGGAGGGATGTTTTTGCTTAAATACAGCCAATTTACAGCCACAAGTTCTAGTTAAACATACCTTGGTTAGAAGATATTAATTCTAGCAAGGGAATTGCAGCACCTTGACGTTGTTCATCAAAAACATGTGCATACCTGCGAAGGGTAAATGCTGGGTCAGTATGTCCTATACGGTCAGCTATTGTTGTAGCATCAATTCCTTTCTTGTTAAGAAGGCTTACATGCATATGTCTTAAGTCATGAAAGCGTATTTTGTGGACACCCGCTTGTTTTTGAAGGGTGTACCACACTCTGTCAAAGTTCCTTGGGCTTATTTCTCCTCCTGTCACAGACGTAAAGACTAAATCACTAAACTCTGGAGATTTAGGCCCCCAAGAGTTACCCAATTGATAAGCCTCTGCTTCTTGTTGTTGCTTATGTTGTTCAAGCACTGCTATTGTTCCAGGGTCTAACTTAACTCGACGTATACTTTGAGCAGTCTTAGGTGTACTGATTGCACAACCACCTTTCAAGCGTATAAGAGATTGTTTTACATGCAAAGTATTACCCTCAATATCTTGCCATCTTAAACCCAAAACCTCACCATGCCTCATTCCAGTACTTAAAGCCAAGTAAAAAGCTGCAAATAGCCTATGTGCTCGAGCTTGGTTAAGAAACTCGACAACTTCTGCACTGGACCATTCAATGTCCTTAACCTTCTTTTCTATTTTAAAAGGGTCTACAGCAGTTGCAGGATTACGAATTAACAATCCGTCCTTCACAGCTTGCTCTAGAGCGGTTTTAAGAACAGTACGTGACTTATTAGCCGCATCTTTACTCACTTTTCCTTGAGTATTTCGCATAAAGGCTCTGACTTGAGGAGTAGTTAGTTTCTTTAGCTTTATACTTCCAAGCTCAGGAATTATATGTTTATTGACATGGTAAGTGTAAAACTCAACTGTACGGGGCTTGACAGTTAGAGCTTTATCTTTGAGCCAAACCTTAAGATACTCTGATACAGTACGCTTTTCATCAGAATGTATCCCACTAGCTACCTCCTTCTTAAGCTCCTCTAATTTGCTAAGAACCTCAGATTGACTTTTGCCATAGCAAGTAATTCTCTTGCGTTTACCATTACCATCATATCCAAGTTGATAAACAGCTTCCCAACGTGTGTAGGAAGTGCCATCTTTACGTTTTACAGTGCGTTTATAAATAGAGCCTTCACCATCTGCACGTTTCCTAGCCATAATCAAAATCCTTAGTGCTAGAAGTATTTTTAACTGTTCGTAGAAACATCATTAACAACTTCCTCTTTCTCTTTCTTGCGAGCCATTTCATGTAGCATGTCTGCTTGAATGTCAAGCCAAACGCTCTCACCATAAAGGTCTTTAACAATAGCCTCTAATTTTTCATTAGGTACGAGTATAACTGTACCCTCAACAACTTCGGTCATGGTCTGCCAGAGCTTAGGGATTTTTCCTGAGCGACCAGTTAAAGCTCGAGAAATATTCTCTGCAGATACATCTATCTCTTTATGTAAATCTCTTTGACTCATGCCCTTACGAGCCAATAATGCTCTTAAGGGTCTTCGAACATAAGGTGTCATGTTTCTATTCATAACACATCAATCTTAACGTTTTATTTTTATATAGTCAATATTTGATTTTATATTCGATTTTAGACTATCATATCTTTTATTGACAGAAGCGTTGTATATTACTTCTTAGCATTGAGAAACACTTTGTGGCTTTTACTTCTCTAATCTAGCTTGTGACAGAATTTATTTTGTTAAGTAATGTTCAAAAAGTTGTTACTGCTTGAGAGTTAGAAAAGGAATCCAACCAAGAAGCTAAGGTTAGAAAAATAGAATGCTAACCCTTATCTGAATTCAGACAACAGTTAAGGTGAATCAGAATAAAGCTAGAATAAATTGAAAATAAAAATAAATTTACAAACTCTAAAGAGAATCTCAAAAACCACCCGAAACCACCGAAACCACCGAGAATACTGTGCCAAACAGAGTAAATCTCACGGGTGGTTCAAAGTCAAACCAACCCAAACCAACCCAAGTAGTTTTTTAGATTTGGGTGGTTTGGGTGGCTTAATCATAATCACTTTTAAACCAACCCTAGCAAAAATCTGTTTCAGAAAGGGATTACGGTGGTTTTTGAATGACACTCAGCGAAAGTACAAGGAAAATAATTTTTTAAAATTCAATAAAAGCTGAAATTTAATTAAAGAGATTCTGAAGTTGAAGATAACAAACAAGGATAAGAGTTGCTCAACATACCAAAATCTCTTTTTTCTCTTTTGTTATTACAGTCACCTCAAGCTCGAGCTACCTCCAAACCAATTACTTAAGAACCTCTTTAACAGCCTCGAGCTTATCTTTAGGAACCAGTATAACTTTTAAATCTAAGTACTCGAGCATCTTAGTAAAGGCCTCACTAAAAACCCCACTCTTACCTGTGAAAATCTCGCTTATATGTTGGTTAGTAAGCAATAGCTTCATAGCAAAAGAGGTTTGTGTTAAATCCCTTTTTGCCAATTCCACCTTTAGAGTTCTCTTCATGTCTTTATCAATGGGTGTTAACATGAGATGATTTTAAACTAATAATTATAATTAATCAAATTAATAGGCTTGATTAATTCAATCAATAATTGTATACTAAATCATCAAAGAAGCTGAGCCTTCGAAAACAAAGCTTCCTTGAAATCCAAAATTTACAGGGTAGTAAAAATGAATCAGGAAAATAGTACCACGGTAAATCAATATCAGGTAGTAGGTAAAGAATATTTAGAGCAAGACGCTAAATCAAACATATGGGCGTCTTTTGATAACTGGCTCGAGGCAAGTAACCATGCCCAATGGCTAACCAAGCAATTCGATAACCTAAGCTTCTTTGTAAGAGATATAAAGCCACATACCGATGAAGAGATTATGCTCGAGTTTAGCCATTTAGACTTTGGGACAGCATAATGTTGTTCCTACATTTCCTTATAACCATTATTGCGATTGTAGGACTAATCAAGTTATGCCTAGCTCTTTTTGGGAAGGAGGATTACTTGACACTCAAGTATGTCTATAAATTGTTAAAAAGGTTGTTTGGAAGGTATAAATAATACTAGATTCGTTTGGGAAAAGGGATGATAGGAAATTCGGGTAGCCTAAAACTTACTATAGAACATGCAACTTTAACTACTAGCGATCGTGTTCCTGACACAAGATTTTCCTCAGCCAACAAAAGCGTTAAAACTAGCGACATTGCTCCTCATTACCAATCCTAAATTTCCTAAACATATACACTACCTTATGACCCTTAAGAAAAAATAAGATTTTTGCCATTGATCATCTGTTAATCGAATTTTCATATCTTAAGCGTGCAATTTCTGACTTAACCTATCAACATACCCTAGGGCGTGTTGATTCTGGAAGTGCAAAATCGATATTCCTAAACATCTTAGATAATCTCTATGCTGACGCATAAATATCTCTGTAACCTAGTGAGAGGTGAGTGGTTAACAACCTACAATTTCCGTAAACATTATCAGTACTCCGCAAAATAGGTAGATACCATAAAAAGCGAGAGAATTACTGTGAGTTAACTGCATGAAAAAGAGTCAAACAAAAGTCAAAAATTAAAGGATGGAAAATTCTTTAAGGAGACTAATGTGACTCTAGAAAATCTTAACTCACCGAGTTGCTTAGAAGCAAATGATATTCATCAACAAGCTAGCCAAGTTATCGATCAGAAATTTGATTTCGATTCCTCTGGTAGTTCCTACTCAACTCAAGATATTTCTGATGTGATACTAGCTGCTGCTACTAGAAATATTTCTATAGAACAAGCCTGTAAAGACCTCAAAGGTGCTCCTTCCCCTAATACTGTACGTAACTTCATCAAAGATGCCTTGCCTGAAGAGACCAGAGCTTTAGAAACACAACTCAATAATGCAATGAGAGATAACCTTCCTAAAAACCTCTTCAAAACACCTTTACGTTGTGCAATAGACATTACTGAGATCAATTACTATGGTGATAGAGCTGATGAATCTGTGCGTGGAGGTAAAGCTCAAAAAGGTACTACTAAGTTCCACTGCTATGCTACTTTATATGTGATCAAGAAAAATCGTCGCTACACCTTAGCAATTACCCTTATGGATAAAGATGAAAAGGTATTGGATGTACTGAAGCGCTTGTTAGCTGAAGCTGATGATATAGGATTGAAAATCAAGCGTTTGCTGTTGGACAGGGGCTTTGATAATAATGCTGTGATAGAGTACCTACAAAGTTTAGACTTTCCTTGTGTCGTACCGTTAGTAAGAAGAGGCAAGAAAGTTCGTGATTTGTTGAATACAAAACAGAGTTATGAGACAGAGTTCAGTCGTAACAGTGATAAGTATGGGGAAGTTAAGTTTAAGGTATATATAGCATGTAAGTACAGCAAGGGGAAATATGGAAAACAAGGGATACAAGCATTTGCATACATAGTTACAGGGAAGTTAAAGATGCCACCATTGCAGGTATACGAGGAGTATCGTAGACGTTTTGGGATAGAATCAAGTTATAGAATGGTGAATAAGGTAAGGATCAGGACATGTACGAAGTTAGCAATAGTACGTTTATTCTATATGGGCTTAGGGTTTATGCTATTGAATTTATGGACATATTTGAAATGGGTGTATTTGCATTTGAGGCAACGAGGGCCTAGGGTAGTACTCTGTGAATTGTTCCCTTTAGAAACCTTTTCCATATGGTTATGGGAAGTTGCTAAAGAACGTCTAGGACTTCGTAAGTCCATCCCCTTGCCTGTTCATGTTTGATTGCGGAGTACTGATTATACTATTCTGTAATTTTTTTGAGGAATCCATATTTTCTTGCTAGCTGCCGTTCTGTAATTGGTTAGCTGAGTTTTGACATCTAGTGCGTGCAATTTCTGATTTGTTGTATCCACACGCCCTAGCTACTATTTTCAACAAGAAAATTCATGCTTGGTGTACCAAAAGAATCTAAATGAGTTTTGTTAAGAAGAAAACTCTTTCTTAGTCACAAGATAAAACTATGATGAGAAATATCTGATTTTTCTTAATCATTCCTTAACGATAATTTTTCTCAATTTAAAGAAAAGCCTTTTCCATAGGATATTTAGCCAAGGTGTTATTAGAGTAGTTACTTTAGAGGCAAGCTTTACTCAAGTTTACCCTATTTACATTCTCTGACAAACTTACTAAGATAAAGCTCATGACAAAAACAGAATTAGCAGCAGCCCTTGCAGCGGGAACGGATTTAACTAAGGCTAAAGCCTCAGGAGTGGTAAACGTTTTGTTTGAGTCCATTAAGGATCAACTCGCTAGTGGTGAGAAGGTTGTCATTACTGGTTTTGGTACTTTTGAGGTAAGAGAGCGTAAAGATCGTAATGGTGTTGTACCCGGCACAAGTCAAAAGATTAAGATTAAAGGTGGCCCCTACCCTGCTTTTAAATCAGGCAAACAGCTTAAGGAAGCAGTTAGCTCATCAAAAAAGGTGCCTAGGAAATAACTGACGCTAGCTTTTTGTGTTTTGTAAGTATAAGCTTTCTCTATCTTGGCTAAGCCCCTGCTCTATATTGAAAAGAGGATTTAAGGGCTCTTAGAGCAAAATAGCTCGAGTCATAAGGCTCGAGCTATCTCAAACAACTTGCTGGAAGACCTTGAGTGGCTTAAACTCAAGATTTCCTGAGAAGAAGTCTTTTAAGGGAGGGGTGTTCACAAAATTTTCTTAGTTACTTAAACTATTACACTCAGGGTAACTGGCACCTCAATTTCCACACCATTACACTCAGGGTAACTGGCACCTCAATTTCCACACCATTTATAAATGCAGCTGTTGAATAAATGTTGAATATTAGAGCTTTGAGGCATGACTAAGATCAATTGAAGATTTTGAATTTCAACACTTATTCAACGCCCGTGGCTGTATACTGCCCCTCAACTTTGCACTTGCTCAAGTTGATTGCAAAGCCAATGAAATGACAAAAGAATTACAGTGTCTTTATTATTAAATTCGGCAGCTTTCTTTCGTGACCTAAAATACGAACCCATCCTTATAGTCCATGCAAAAGGGGTTTATCTTTATGATGAAAATTATAAAGCATACCTAGATGCTGCTTCAGGAGCAGCTGTAGCTTCCCTTGGTCATGGTCGTCAAGAAATTGCAAAGGTACTATTTGAACAAGCTCAGAGACTTTGCTTTGCTCACCCTTCTAAGTTTGCAACTCAGGCAATGGTGGAGCTTGCTGAAAAGGTGGTTGCTCGAGCACCTGAAGGTTTGACTCGAGTTTACTTCACATCAGGTGGTTCAGAGTCTAATGAAACTGCTATGAAGTTGGCAAGACAATACCATTTGGCTAAGGGTAATACTAATAAATATAAAGTAGTTACAAGACGCACTTCTTACCACGGTGCAACTTTAGGGGCTCTTTCTCTAAGTGGACAAGTTAGTAGGAGGCAGTTTTTTACCCCCATGATGCAAGGTGCTCCTATGATTGCACCAACTTCTTGCTTCCGTTGTCCTTTTGGACAAAAGTACGATAGTTGTCATTTTGAATGTGCTAGTGATTTAGAAACCACTTTGCTTCATGAAGGTCCTGAAAACATAGCTGCTTTTATTGCTGAACCTATTGTAGGTTCTTCTGCACCGGGGCGCAGTCCTCGTAAGGAGTATTGGAAACGCATACGAGAAATTTGTAATAAATATGATGTACTCTTTATTGCTGATGAAGTAATGAGTGGTAATGGACGTAGTGGTACTTGGTGGATGATGCAACAGACAGAAGTTGTGCCTGACATGATTACTACTGCCAAAGGCATGAGTGCTGGGTATACTCCATTAGGTGCAGTATTAATTAAAGAGGAAATTTACCAAGAGATGCCTCATGTTAAAGGTTACTTCAGGCATGGTCACACCTATGCAGGTAATCCCCTTTCATGTGCTGTAGGTTCAAGAGTAATTGATATTATTGAAAGAGAAAAGCTACTTGAAAATGTGCAGGCAATGGGTGCGTACCTTAAACAAAAACTTCGTGAAGCTTTTGCTGAGCATCCTAATGTAGGCATCATACGTGGTAAGGGTTTGTTACTAGGAATTGAATTTGTCAAAGACAAAGCAAGGAAAGAACCTTTTGAAACAAAACTCAATGTCTCTACCAAGTTCAGCCATGCTTGTTTAGATAAGGGTTTATATATTTATCAGGGTGGTGGCAATGTAGATGGTATACGTGGTGATCATGCTTTAATTGCACCACCTTTTACTATCACTAAAGACCATGCGGATTTTATAGCCAGTACCATGCGTGAAGCACTTGATGAAGTTACAAGTAAAACAACCTTAGAGGTAACCTAGAAAATTAAGAATTAGGGATTATTTTTTATACTTATCAAGCAAGAGCTACTTTTGCACTCTATCAGCATGAGGCTGAGCAGCTTACAAATGACAGTGCTAAAATTTTATAGGCTAATTTGGCAGCCAAAAAATCACAACTATGCAGGTATTTTACAGGAGCGAGCTCATTTATATCTGCACCAACTATATTACATACCTTTACAGCCTCAGTTATAATTTCTATAACATCACTCCAAAACAAACCACCCGGCTCTGGAGTTCCTGTTGCTGCCATAAGGCTTGCATCAAATCCATCTAAATCAAATGTTAAATAGACTGTTTTTCCTTTTAAGTGTGAAGTAATTTCACTTACACTCCACTTTTCTTTGTCCTTAGCCCAATAGGCATGAATACGACCACGATTCATCTCTAGAAAGGGGATCTCCTCTGCAGAAATATTTCGTATGCCACAACTAACAAGCTCTACATTTTCAAAATCTAGACAACGCCTGAGCGCTGATGCATGACTATAATGTTTTCCCTCATAGCCATCACGTAAATCAGCATGGGCATCAAAATGTAGAATAGTTAAATTTGAATATTTTTTTGCAAACGGGCGTATGGCTCCAGCAGTAATAGAATGCTCTCCACCAAATACAAAAGGAAATTTACCATCTTTTAGCACATTTGTAACTAGTTGCTCGAGCTGATCCAATGCTTCTGGCAACTTCTTTTTAATTTTTTGTTCTTTTAAAGTAGCTATACCAATATCACGAAATGGCTCGCACCAAAGTTGTTCATCGAATAATTCCACCTCATGACTAGCTTTTATCATAGCTTTTGGCCCCTTAGCTGTACCCTTGCCATAACTTACCGATGCCTCTAAACCAAATGGGATAATTACTGCCTTTGCCTCTTTATAGGAAACAGCATCTTCTTTATTTAAGCCCAGAAAAGCTCTTTTGAGTTTCATAGTGCATTTAGTTTTTTTCACTGGATTTTCTTTTAAGTTGGGGAAAAAGTATTAACTAAATAATAATGTATTGTACTGCTTAGCTGTTCGATCTTTCCAGTAACCACGATGGTAGGCATCGCTTGCTAGTAGCGGTAAAACAGAACTGGCTTCAGCATAAACCATTTGCTCATAGACTGTGTCAACTTTACCCCAAGAGCATGCTTCTTTTAGCGTTGAACTCGAGCAAGCACCATCACGTGTATCAGCAACAGTTATTTGAATAGCATATTTGTGCATTTCTGTTTCCTTGCCCAAAATTTCAGCACAAACAACTGTATCTTGCACAAAGTTCTTGGGTACTCCACCACCTATCATAAGTAGGCCCGTCGTTCCAGCCTTGATTTTAATGTCAGTCAGCTCACGGAAGTCACGAATGGAATCAAGGGTTAAGTAGTTATTTGGACGTTCTATTTGGTGTTTCACTAAACCAAAACCAGCAGATGAATCAGTAAAAGCAGGACAGAAAATAGGGATATCCTTCTCATAAGCAAGCTGTACCAATGAGTCAGGCTTTTTGGCAATTGCCCTTAGCTAGCCATTTACCCATTTCCCATATAAATTCACGTGAGCTGTAAGGGCGCACTTCTAAACTATTTGCGATCTCAAAAACTGTATTATCACAATTTTGCAGGTCTTCTTCATCAATATAAGTGTCATAAATCCTATCAATATATAGTTCACGCAGCTGTCTATCATCAGCAAATTGACTACCCTGATAATGCTTGAACCCCAACGCTTCAAAAAAATCCATATCTACAATACTCGCACCAGTAGCCACAATTGCATCTACCATGTTGTATTTTACAAAGTCGGCATAGAGCTTCATACATCCAGCAGCAGAAGTGGAGCCTGCAATGGTAAGAATTATAAAGCAGCTTTTGTCTTGCAACATTTGGTTGAATATTTTTGTAGCTCGAGCCAAATCCCGTGAAGTAAATGACATATCCCCCATGCTTTCAATAATAGGGCGAGCATCAAAGGAAGTGATGTCAATATGCTTTATTTCATGACTCAGAAGAGATTTCTTTAAATTAGCTAGTATCTGAATAGGTTGTTCCATAGGCTTCCTTGTTATGCAGCTATAATTTCTAATGGTTCGTTGCTTATATGCAAATCATCATACATAGTCATAAGCGGTTCATCACTTACATAAACCACTTCTTGCTGGGATTTTAAAGCCATTAAAATTAGTTGCCATTGTACGTCCATAAGCACCTAACTGACCAATCTCAATATAGTCCCCCTCTTGTATATCACTAGGTAAGTAAAATGGTCCTTTCATAAAGTCAAGTGAATCACAAGTAGGTCCATAAAAACTAAATGGCATTAGATTAGAAGCATTTGATCCTTGTGAGCGTATTAGTTGTACTGGGAAAATAAAACCTAATATTCCTGCAATCGAATAAACTGCCGTAAGTACCGTCATTAATGTAGAGTAGGTTATTTTTGCGTAATTCAACCTTCACTATCAAAGACATGCTTTCCGCCACTAACGCCCGACCCGGCTCTGCTAGTAATTGCATGGATTTGTAGCCACTAATCTGGGCAAACTCATTATGAATGGCATAGAAATATTCTTTGAGGTTTGGCGGAATCATACCGGGATAAATAGAAGGAAATCCACCACCAACATTGAAGTAATCAATTACGATTCCAGTTTTTTCAATTACTTCCTTAGTCATACGAATAGCAATGCGGTAAGCATCTGGGTGCGTGCATTGTGACCCAACATGAAAACAAACACCTATCTTTTTAACATGCTTAGCTACTTTCTTTAGCAAGTCAGGAGCAGCTTGCAAATTTACACCAAATTTTTCTCCTAGGTTAAGCTCTGCATAAGTATTTGGGATAGATAAACGAACGTGTAAGCAAAGATCTTTTCCTTTTGTTTCTTCCAAAATTTTTTGGAGTTCTTCTTCGCTGTCAAGAGAAAAGTTACGCACACCATAACGGTGATAGGCTTCTCGAATAGCATAGCGAGATTTAACAGGATGCATAAAGTAAAGAGTTGCTTTAGGAAAAAGGTAATAGAGATGATTAACCTCCTCAAGAGATGCGACATCAAAAGAGGTTATGCCCTGATTGTAAAGAGTCTCCAAAACATAGTTGTCTGGATTAGCTTTTACTGAGTAAAGAACAGTCCCGCTAAAGTTGTTTGCAAAGAAAGTACTTGCTCTTTGCAATGCCTTAGGTCTAAAGGTAAATACAGGCTTGTGTATTTTGCCATCAGTAAGTGAAGTGATAGATTTTAGGTTATTATCCATTTCTACTTGTACATCCTTATTTACTACATTTGTTTGTATTTGCAAGTTATAAATATCTCCATAACTCCTCATATAAATCCTTGGCAATGTCGTTAGCCCCATCTGGCTTTCTTTAAATGCTTATAAAGTAACAAAATAGCTAGTGGTCCAAATAAAAAGTTTATGTAGTAGGTTAATAATCTCCATAAAAGTATGGGACCTGCTATTAATGTTGTCTCAACTTCCTCTGCTTTCAGACTCCAACCAATAGCTATTTCGACAAAACCTGAGCCACCGGGAGTAGGCATGAAATTACTTAATAGATTGATTATGTTGAGAGAGGCGAGAATATTGATTAGCAGGGTGTGAACATCAAAAAGAATAAGCAAGCCCCAAAGGAAAGCTGAGCGTGTTAGCCAGCTCAGCATTGTAAGTAAGTGAAGGTTAAAACGTTGAGTTATAGATATAGCGCCAAAACGTGAGATGCTCTGCCGATAATTTTGATTAATACGTTTTGTCAAGGCTTGAACCCACTTTAGCTTACCAAAATATGATAATAATTGCTTACCTAACTGAGGGAAAAAGCTTAGTAGTACGCCTACAAGAAAAAATAAGGTGCTTAATGCAAGTACTAGAGATAAAATAGTTTTTGGTAGACTTAGTAATTCTGTGTGAAAGGCATAAAAAACACTTAGGGGCACTAGTAGTGCAAAATAAGCTAAATCAAGTAAAATAAGTTGTGCTACAACAGCAAATCCAGCTCCAAAAGGTAAACCTAATCTTCGCAATGCAAAAATAAGTACAGGAGTACCACCTGCATTGCCCGGCATTGTTAAAGCTCCAAATATAGTTGAAAGGTGGACTGTAAGACTTGTAAAAAAGGTTAGCTGAAGGCCTTGGAAACTACAAAGTAGCTTAAAGCGTAGCACAGGGAAAATCCAATGAGCTAACAGTGCTATAAAACAAAAGGCAATAATGTTAGGTTTAGGATTGTTTAAATGATAGGTCTCAACAGAAAATAGAGCTGGCCCAACAAACCAACGTAAGGCAAGGAACCCCAAACTAAAACTTAAACCCAATGCTATAAGGCTACCATACAATGATTTTGGTCTTAGGGGTTGATTAATCACTATAGTTTTTAAGTCAACAATCCCCAAAAATCAGCTATTGATTCAAATTGGCAAGGAATTAAGTTTGCTGAGGTAATGCTTGTTTTGGAAGAGTGCCAAATGGCTTGGGATTTAATCATTTACAAGGTGCAATCTCTTCATATAAATCTTTGGCTATTTCATTCGCTGCATAAGCCTTAGCCAATCCCTTTGCTGCTTTTTGCATTCTATGCTGCTTTTCTTGATCGGTAAAAAAGCGCTCGAGTTTATAACCAAACACACTAAGTGGTTCTATTCTTATGCCAGCACCATTTTCAAGTAAGAAGTTAGCGTTGGCTTCTTCTTGTAAAGGATAGGGAGTTACTACAGCAAAAGGCAAACCTGCTGCTAGTGACTCACTACTGGTAAGCCCTCCGGGCTTCCCTACTAAAATATCTGCGGCTGCCAGATAGCACGGTAGTTCCTTGGTGAAGCTAATCAGGCGAAAATCTATGCTACCTTGGTAACTAGCAAGTATTTTTTGAATGTGACTGAGTAATCCAGTGCTACGCCCACAAATTATGACAACTGTAAGTGTTATTTTAAAATATTTCAGTTGCTTAAGAAGGATAGCTACTGTTGTTTTATCCATGCCTGAAACCATAAGCAGAACAACCTTACTACTCAAAATTCCAAGAGAGTTACGAGCAGTGTTTTGTGCTTCAAGTTGTTGATATCGTGGAGAAATAGGAATGCCACTTACTCGTATCTTTTCAAGGCTAACACCTAAACTATGTAAGTGTACGGACATTTCTTCAGTAGCAACAAAATAACGTTTAACATCTCCATTTACCCATAGGCTGTGCGCTCCGTAATCAGTTACTACTACTACTTCAGTCACACGCTTTTTGTAGCCCTTGCTTAGAAGTACTGGTGGTAAAAAATGGGTATGTACGATAAGGTCAGGTTGAAAACGCCTGATGTAGCTACTCAAGCGAGGTGAAGTAACACGAGTTAAATGTGTGAGGAGGCGACGTTGTTGGCTTTTGTGAGCATCTTTATCAAGACGTTTGCCGAACCAATCCACAAAATCAGGTACACTTTTGACAAGGTCAAAGTAGGTATTACGAAAAAGGCGACGAAAAATTTTGCTAGTAAAGTCCAGTAAATCAATGTGTTCAACATCGCAAGGAAAATCAGTAAAGGCTTCTTCTAGGGCATGTGCTGCTGCAATATGCCCTCCCCCAATAGAAGCAGAAATGAGTAATACTTTAGGTCTAGTCACATCAATTATTTGCTCTCTATTGGGAAAAGGTGCAGCCAGTGAGTCTTTTGTGCAGTTGTATGATAGTATAAAAGTTGCTGCTTGGACTCAAGTTTACAAATATAACCATCTGATAACCTCACTTCATAACCTTCAGGGTAATGTAGCTGTGGTACAAAAATAACACTAGGAGCACAAACGTTGTCATTGTTAGTGAAATGTAATTCGAAACGACGACGCTTAAGATCAAAATGTATGATTGTAGGCACACCAGCAATTTTAAAAGCATGGGGACGAATTGCAGCTTCAAGTGCACGCCCTCCTGAATAGATTTCTTGCCACTTTTCTTTTTGCGCAAGCTTGTTAGTTGAAAGTTGAGTTAGTGACACATCATCAGGACTAAAGATAGAAAAATCTTCGCCATTCCATAAATCACCATATTCGTGGCAATTATCAGGCGTATAATTCCATAAAATATAGCCCACAAGGTTTTGCTCCATAATACGCAGAGAATGGTCTAAGGCTTGTACCTGCTTGCTAAAATCACCACTACGATAGGCGTGTTTACTATGCATATCCATTGGTACGCCTACCTCACCTATCAACATAGGGACATTATTCAAACGCTCTCTTGTTAGCTTTTTCAAAGTTGCAACTTGCTCAATAAAGCGTTTATTAATCCTTTTCTTACCTAGGATAAAGCGCTCCCTCTGAATATCGTAAGAAAGCCATGAACTGTAGCGTTTCCTCACCAAGGTGGCTACATCATACCAATGGGGTGCATGAATGATAGGTTCATCACCTTGCCAATAAAATGTAAGATCTGCAGGAATCCCTTCAACAAAAAAGTAAGCTTCAGGATGCACCTCACGCAAGTTAGCTATATAATTTTTGGCAAAGGGTAGATAATAATCACGGTAAAAGTTTACCTTGCTACCTTTTACATAGGCAAAATGTTGAGGGTTTAAAAGCTTACTTTGCCCTTGCTGGTGTGACCATACGCCATTGTCTTGCCACACAGGTAATTTACTTTGTTGCCAAGCTCTAACTTGTTCACGATTTAATATATCTAAATGCTTGAGTTGAAGACCTCTCCAACCCAATTCCCAAACTTCTACCTGTTCACTGAATCCAGCACCTAAACGCATACTTTCAAAAGCACTTGGTGAATGACCACGTAAGAGTAAGGCATGGGCTTTTTGATTAAGATTATCCATACCAATAAAACCGGGAGATGGCTCATTCATAATGCCATAGCCAAGTACCTGTGGCACATCACATAAAATTTTAGCAAGGTGCTTGAAGGCTGCTATATAATGTCTTTGCAAAAAGCACTTAGCACTTTCACCTGCAATGTTTGTTTTGGGAGCAAAATCCTCACTACCCCAAAAGAGGGTAAACATAGTAGCACTGGCCAACTTGCCATAGTTAGTGCCCCAAATCATATGAGGAAAAGGATTACCATGAATAGCATGAAGAGTAGCAGCCCCTGTAACGCTAAGATTGTCAAGCTCAAAACCTACCATCTCGAGCGTCCAAGCAGGAGCCCCGTCACCACCTGAAAAGCGACTCCAAACATCTTGATGGGGATCTATATAAAGGCTGAAATCATAATCACTGGCTTTTTGCACAACAGTGTGTAGATATTCAAGATAGCTTTCATCATAGCAACTGGGTCCAGCATGTTCAATTGCTTCCCAAGTAACCACCAAACGAATGAGATTAAAACCCCATGTTCTTAAACGATCAAAGTGTTCATCAGCATCTGCCAATGGAAAAGGACGTCCAATAAAGGAAATTTTAGGTGCAGCTCCAGCTAGGTGGCTTGCTTTACCAAAAGGGAGTTTGCTACTTCCCGACAAGTTAACACCTCTAAAAAGCAAGACTCGACCTTGTTCATCTTTTAGATAATTGCTATCAATGCTTATTTTCATGGGTCTATTCTTAGCGTATCGAACTGATTAAATAATCCAAAATGGCATTTGATTTGTAAGAAACGTTTTCCTGCATAAAAACAGGTAAGTGAGCTGGCTTAGTCGCTATCTGGCGCTCAATTAGCTCATCAATAACATTAAGGTATTCAAAAGAAGTTTTACCTATGAACAAAGTGCTGATGTCTTTTTCTTTATAAATTTTAAGTACATCTCGCAAGCCTTTTAAGTACAAGAAGTCTTTAGTGAAACCACCACCTCGGTATACTCGAGCAGTCAATCTAAAAGCCTCCTTGCGTTCAAGACCGTAATCGTTCATTAAAATCTTAAAAGTTCTAGCAAAGTCATAGTTCTTAAGCATCATTCTTATGGCTAGCACACGCAAAGCTAGTTTTTTTAAACGAGATAAGCTTAAATTGCCTGATAGGTACTCACCTAAGATAGCCAATCCTTCTTGAGTATGGGTGTTATTGGGTAAGCCTAGCTTAAAGACTTTAAGTTTTTGTAATTCGCTGTTGACAGTAGTAACCATGTGTACACCTAGCTCATGATTAATTAAAGCCTCGAGTTCTACTTTGTTTAGCTTAATATCTCTTTTAACTAAGATGGCCCCTCTTACATTATCTACCATTGCTGAGGAAACTATTTTGTCTGTTAGCTCAACCTTACAGTGAAATTCATATTCACCCATCGCTTTGATAAAAGCATTTTTAACAGCAGCAGCATCAAGAGTCTTTTCTGCTTCTCTTTCAAATTCTTTGGCAAACAGTAAAAAATTAGCTGTTTCTATGTCACTGTCCCTAGGCTCACCATAATACCTAAGTGAGTTGTAAAGGAACTTTTCAGTGCCAACAGAAGCAATAAGGTCAATTTTAGTAGCATAGGCATCAATAACGTCTCTATAAAGCTGTTGTATGCTAACATCACTAATGTCCTCTACTGGCAAACGATAAAGCTTTTCACGAAACTCAAAAGGATTGATATCTAGGTGCCTATAAGTAAAAGCAGGTGTGTAATTGTAATTTTTAGCATAAAAGCGTTTTCTTTCTCCTGCTAGATTTTTAGGATTTATATAAAATAAAGTTTCAATTCCCTTACACAATTGGTAAAGCTTCTCATCAAGTGTTATTACAGCAGGCTCAATACCTGTAGGCAGTAAAACTGCTTTTTTAGAGTGGTCTTCCTCTGTGTGGTGCTTTGAAAAATAAAGAGCATTGCTCAGTATGGCTTGTTTGAATCCTTCTTTAAGTTCAACAAAAACCAAGGGATAAAGGTCTCCTGTCTGCTCATTCATAAAGATCTTTTTAACTTCTGTAGGTAGTACTAAGGTGTTAGTAAAATTCTTGCTAATAAAAGTAGCCAAATAACCCCGTCCCCAAAACACTTCGTCACTTGCTGCTCTTACCTCGACATTGGTTATTGGGCAAGCTGCTAGGGTTTTTACCCAGTGCTCTATAACCTTCTGCCACCTTTCTTTACAAATTTGCTCAGTGCCTAAGTTAAATACTGGAGTATCTTTGTCCCAACGCTCATAATTATAGGAGTGAATATCATAAACCAAGCAGTTGCCAAACTGATCTTGTAGCTTTTCTACTAGTGCTTTAAGCACCTTATAAAAAGAGCTATGTTTCTCTAAGCTAATTTGCTCATCTTCTTTACTCAAAGGAGTTTTCCAAACTGATTTACCCCAAGCCTCTTCATAGACACAGTTTTCAGGTAGCCTGTTTAAGTCATATTCATAACGGGAATCATGTCCCACTATGGTAATAGGCATAGATGAAATAAGCTCTCCAGTATAGGGGTCTTCTTCATAAAGCCTTTCTGATTCGGTTAGGGCACATTTTTCAGCTAGCTCTGGGCGCAAATTATGTCCATCATGGATGGCTGCACAAACAAAAAAGCTATATTCTTCAATTTTTATTGAAAATGCTCCCTCTACAACAGCTTGAAAACATTTGCCCTCTTTAATAGCATTTATACATTGTTCTTCAGATAGAGTGAGCATCTGCTATTATCTTCCTAAACTCACTTTTCCTAGTGGCAATGGCTTCTTTAGCGTTAACAACACTTTCGACAAAATCAATAACTTGCTTTTGTAGCTTAGTGCGGTTTAGACGGTTGATGTTCACGACCCCCCCGGGGCTTAGCACATTAACCTCTATGAGCTTGCCACCTATAACATCAATACCAACGAAAAAGAGGCCGTCACGTACTAGTTTAGGGCCAATATGCTTGCACAATGCTTTTTCTGTTTTGGTAAGGGTATGTTTTTTTACCTCCCCACCAGCATGAACATTCGATCTAATATCATCTGCTGCTGGAACCCTACGCATGGCACCAATTGGTTCTCCATTAAGCATTAATATCCTGATGTCACCTTCATCAGCTCCCTCTATGTACTCTTGCAAAATGACATAACTGCCATCTTTACTGTTACTAATATAAAAATCGAGCAGTGAGCGGAAATTTTGCTGGGCTTTCTTTTCAATTAGGATGATGCCCTGCCCACCATAGCCTACTAGTGGCTTCATTATCATTTTGTCTGCATCTGATTCTTTGAAGACTTTCTCGAGATACTCAGTAGTTTTTGAAACATGTGTTACAGGAATAAACTTATTCTCGGGGTCATCAAACGAAGAGGTGTAAAGCTTGTTATTAGCCACACGCAGGCCATCTATGTCATTGATGATGAATGCTTGCTCACGCACTGAATCTAAAAAATTTAAAGCAATAGTATTTAAAGGTGGTTCAGAGCGCATAAAAATGACATCAAAGCCAGCTAAGGGTAGATTGGCTCTTTTGAATGAGGCTTTTTTATAAAAAGTGCTAATACTGCTCGAAAAATCATCATTTTTTACAAGGATGTTGCAAAAGACACTAGCAACTGTATCGCGCATGGTTAAGTTATTTGGAGTAGCTAAAACTACCTTGTGACCTCTAATAGCACATTCATGAATTAGCCTAAGGGTTGAATCAGTTTCAGGATTAATCTCTGCCCACGGATACATTAAAAAGAAAATATTCAAACTGTCTCCTAAGTGTCATTATCTTACTCGAGATTCACAATAACTTTACCACTTTACCTACTGAGTACCCATAAACGCTATACAAGTTTTACTGATACCCCTTATTGCTATTGCTTGACTGAAAACCTACTCTATAATAGGTCTCTTAAAGTAATAAAATGTCTGTCCCTGCCTTTCTTGGATAAATATAAATTCCCAACCTAGAGAACCTAAGTAATTCAGAAACTCAACTTTGTTATTTGCTATGTTAGGATCATTTCCAACACCTACTTCTTTCAGTAATCCCCCATAAGCTAGATCAATATTATCAAACCTACTAAGGTTAAAAATATCTACAAACCTCAAATCAGCTTGAATGTGGCTAACAAACTCTTCATTGTTAGGTTTCCATATAAGAGAAGTCTTTCCTAATCCACCACCAAAATCCTCCATGAGCTGGCCATATTCATAAGTAAGTCCTTGTGCAATTCCTGCACTCCATACATATTATTAATAGAGTAAAAATAGCTATCTTCAATTTTTTCTCCTTAGCTAGACTAAAATTAATTGGATACATAGTAGTATTTGATCTTCGTATTGTCTGTCTGTATAGTTATTTCAATAACTCCTAAAGGACCTGACTTTATTTTGGAAGGAAGTTCTTGACTATAAAGCCTAGGAGTCTCTTCATAGGGCATAACTACTTGAAAAGAACTTTGATTGGGCCAAAGAGCTGATGCTTTCTGTAAGGTCTCTTGCAAGGTAGAGGCAATGGATTCTTCTACCTCTTCATCGTCTAGCACTGACTCATTTAAATCCTCGAGTCCATAAGCAGGAACAATAAACTGAGGCTCCATTTCTGCTATGTCTTGTGCCCTTCCTTTTAAAATGTGTGTAAATAGCGCTAGTGACCTTTCGCCATCTAACCACCCCAGAACAGCTAAAGATGAACCCTTAACTTCAGCATAACTAAGCCACTCTTTAGGACTTTTCTGAACTAACTCTAAACCACTACGTTTCCAATCAACTTGGAGGTGTTTGTGGTCATCTAAGTAAAAAGCTAAGTCAACACCATCGTAAAACCTAGTTTCTTCTAAGTCAGGAGGTGTAGAAGGAGAAAGTACACGAACAGAACCTGCTATAGGCAAATCTTTTATCACTAGGGCTGCTTCAAATGCGATATCTGAAAACTTTCTTTGTGCATCGAAAGATAAGACTAGGCTATCAATCTGCACTTGTGTTGAAGCTGACAAAAACTTTGCCTCATTAGGTTGAGCTAATAAATAACCTTGGTTAGGTACATGTACTAACATCATGTTGCCTCGCCAAGTTTTGCGTAGATTTTTTATGGTTTGATTATCTGGACGAGTTTGCCACTGCACAGTTTGCCCTATTTGCAATGTGCCATCTGCTTTAAAAACAGCTTGTCTTTTACCAGTAGAAGACCACACTACTACCGTAGAGTTGGGGTCAATTCTTAGCGATTGGGATTGCTCGAGCACTTTTGAAGATGCTGTGCTCAACCAACCTAGATTTTCACGATCGTGATAAGTACTTCCCCAGAACTCTGTTCCTATTAGCGCAGTAACCAATACTGCTAGTCTCTGCGGAGGTTCTTCTGATTTAAAAATATTTTTAACGTCTCTTAAAGCTCCTCCATAAAATTTACCTTGAGCGCTTTCTACAATAAGATAGGACAGGTTGTGTGTCTGGTGGTAGTTTTGAGCCAACTCTATAATACGGTCTTTATTCCACTCACCAGTAGGAGTTATTACATCAGCTCGAGCTAGTTCTAAACTTGATGTTGAGCTTTTAGGCAAGGTTTCAACAGCATTTTCTCTAAGGCCGTAAAATGTAATCGACTTACTTTCTGTAGTTAATGGCACATCAATTTTGTCGTATTCATACTCTAAAATGGGATTTTCTGGAGGTGTGCTGGTATATTTGATTCGCCTCCCTACTATAAATTCTGGCATTAACACTTCAAATTCTTTTTGGTTAGGGAAAAATTGTAGGGTTCTGCTAATAGAATCAGCAATACTCTGGCTAATAGCTTCTTCCTTTTCTTCAATGTCTAAATCTTCAAGGTCATAGATGGGTACTAGGGTGCTTACTTTTAAATTTTCAATAGAGCGTGATTCTGCATCAACTAAAAGATTTATAGGTAATGCTGAAGGAGGTTTATCTTCGGGGCGGAAAATGGCAATAGGTTGCTCTCTATCTAACGCTGTTGCAAGCTGAGTTTCTTCATCTGCTTGGGCAACCTCCCAACCACTTTCTGTTACCATTAGTGAACATTGTGGAGAGTAAGCTAATTCTAAACCTTTTGCAGCGAGTACTCGAACCGATTCACAATCAAGATTTCTATTTTTAAAGTGGCTTCCTATAGAAGTGCGAATATCTCTTTGAGCTGATTTTGCTAAAAGTAAAGTGTGTGCTTGTGGTTTTTCATCAGCATAGGCTTGTAGGTATTCTAATTCATCGGCACGAATGAGTGAGTAGCCTTCTCTAACCCGCACTAAAAATATGTCGGAACCCCACTTACTACGCTCGTTCAATAATTCTTCATTAGAAGGAAGGTCTTTCCAAGTGACCATAGAAGAAATCTTGACTTCTGGTTCTAAACCATCTCTCTTTTCAAAATGTGCAAATCTATGTGTAGATTGTATAAAAAGTGAATTTTGCTTTGTTGAAGACCAGTCAAAAATGCTTTGGGCTACTTTGCTGGCATCTCTGAGCCAAGTACTGCGTAATTCTCTAGGAGTATAGGAAATGCCTCGAGAATTTACCTTTCCTCGATGAGTAACACCCCTTGATTTAACCACCACAGTCTTAATAGTGTAATCATGCCTATTTTCAAATATTTCCTTAATCTGGATTAGACCACCAGCTACATAAGGACCTTTATCAATACTAATTACTACATAAGGAGAAGTTATAGTTCTATGGTGACTAATTGCGTGTTCCATAACAGCGTCATTATCAAGCTGTTCCGTAGTCCACAAGAAATCACTGTCAGCAAAATACACTGGGTTACCTTGACTATTGAGAACTCTGCGATCCTTAGCACCTTGACCTACAAACACCTTTAAGAGTGGTTGATTTTTGGGAAGATGTTCAACAATTATGCTACCAACCACCGTTTCGTAATTTGATTTGTGTTCTGGTGGCTTCCTTGGTGCAAATCTAGGTAGTGCTGTTACTGCCATAATGAAATAAGGTGTACCTTGGTCATTAGGGTTAAGTAAACTTCTCTCTGCCCAAGGAATTATTTGGTAGCCTTGTCCGGGCATCCAGTATTTAATTAGATTCCTTTTCTGCTCTATAGCTTCTGCCACCAAATCTTGGTCTGGATCTATAATTGGATTTACTGTTGGAGCAGTAGGATTATTAATATTAGGAGTTGTACTAACTTCTGACCAGAAGAATGGTTTGGGACGCAAGCTTACATTCTTACCGCTAGTTTGATCTTCATTAACTTTGCTGGCTGCTCCAACCCTAAAAGGAGTAGGCTCTAAAAAGAAAAGGGAAACTATAAAGCTGCGTTTTATTTCTTCGCTAGCATCACTGAGAAGTTTAGAGAAAGCGTTCAGAAAGGGTTGTTTTTGTACTTCTGCCCAAAAAGGGTCTTGGCTAACCCACTCTGTACTTGGAGCTTGAGGTGAAGAAAAAGCTCCTTTAGTACTACTTTCTGCTAACAACGTATTCAACTCAAATGTTTCTAGTACACCTTTTACATACACTTGATAATCTTTAGCCAGAGGATTTCCAGCAATCAGCCAAGATAATTGGATACTTTGTGGTAAATGGGCTATCTCAGCGTATTCCGCCACCCAAATTTCAGCAACTTCAGGAGGTGCTCCTAGCTTTTGCAACATAGCAGAAAGGGTTAACTCTATTTCTATGGGTTTACGATAGACTCGAGCCACCCGTCCATTAACTTCCACACCATATTGATAATTCAGCCTATCAAGATAAGATACTTGCTCAAATACATCTTCAACACTGTCCTCGTAACCAACTAAAGCTGTTTCATAGAGATACTGATTTTCACTAAACCCTTCAGGTACACCGCCTCTGCTAACAGTAATTGGCTGTGCAAAACCTACTACGCCTATACCTCCGGGGACTACTCCTGTTTGTAAGATAGGTGTGTTAGACACCATAAAACGACCTTCGGCTTCAGGTAATAAGCCTTTGTTGTTGGGCTCGAGCCAAGTACCCCAAAACTCTAATCCTCCTAACAAATAGAGCAAAGTAGCCTCAAGAACATCATCTTCCTCAATAATTTGTAGCGGAATTTCAGAGACTTCCAAACTCTCAGACTCAGAAGTTTGGTCATTTTCTGCTAACAAAGCATAAGTCTGTTGTACTTGCTCAATAGTGTCTTCTAAAGCTTGCACATCTGTTTGGATTTTGTTTATGTACTGGCTTTGGACTTCTATCCAGCTTTTTATTTCTTCAGGAGGTGCACTTGCAAAAGTATTAGAGTCTAACTGACTTTCAAGAGCATCAAGCCAACCAGTGGTGGTTAGGGGCTCGAGCCTTTCAATCTCTTGCCAGATTTCGCTAAGCTCATTGATTAAAGCTTTGGATTCTTCCCCTATTTCTCCAGATAAAAGTTCAGGCTGATAGTTTTTAAACCATTGTTTGTAAGTAACTATCTTGGAAGCATATTGGTTCAGTATTTGCTTATATGACGAAACCTCTTCACGAAAAGTAACAAGTAAATCATTTGCATGGTTAGTTTGCGAAGAAGCTATGCCCAAAATGCTTATGAAAAACCAAACCAAAACTACTTTTCTCGAAATAAGTTCCTTATACATAGGGTTTACTTTCTGATCAAACTCTTGTTTATTGATTTGCAATTAACTAGGAAATTGCAAATCTGGTAGAGTTTATTGCCCTATGTGTTGAATAAGTGTTGAATTTTAAAACATCAAGCCTGCCACCCTTTTTCCAATCTAGATGGTAAGTCAATTACTGATTGAATACTTAATTTTGAAGTATGTAAAGATAAAAAGGCCACAAAGGGCTTACTTCTTTATTATCTTGAGTAATGTTAGCGCCATCAATAACTTGTGCTTGATTGCTAGCAATAACGTACCAAGGCGTACTAAGGCTAGCCACTTGAAATGATTCAACAGTAGTAAGTTGCTCAATATCATATCTAGTAAGTGGTTCAAGGCTAGCTATAAGAAAAAACCTTATTACACCAGTAACATTTCCTGAGTTAACAAAGCGTAAAAAGGTTTGCCCTTCATTACCCCAGATAATGTTGTCACTAATGCTCTCAAGAAAAGGGAAAGGATAATCAAGTTCTACCTGACCATTAGATTGCACAACAAAAAAGTAAATATAGCTATTGCGATTTAACTGGGCACTAACTGGGATAACGTCATTGAAAGGGTAAGCTGTTGTTATATCACTATTAGAATCCCAACCAACACTAAGCTCTACAGCTAGTGGAGGAAGATCGTGTTGTCCAAAAACAGAATTTAAAGAGAGCAGGTAAATTATAAAGGAAAAGAGCATACAAATTTTGATGTAATGCTTAACAAGGGGTGTTTTATCGTGAAACACAGTTCACTTCCTTAAATGGGAATTTTAGTTAGCATCACACAAGGCCCACTACAAAATTCTGTAGCTTGAACTAGCTAGCTTGTCTGACCTACAGTGATTTTGGACAAAACACTACCAAAGATAACTAGCGCCTTGTCAAGACGAAAATGAGGGGTAGCAATTAACAAGTTTTTGATAAGGTTCGTTGGCTTTGTACTGCATTCTCAATTTTATTCCTTAACCCTTCAAACTAAACTTGACAAGGTACTAGCACCTAAAACCTGTATTGATTTACGAATGGCTCGAGGTAAGTACAAAACAGGTAATCAAAGTCTATAAATACAAGCGTTGAATAAACGTTGAACCTCAGAGCACATTTTTGAATTCATAGGTTCCCTATTCACAAGATAAAACTATGATGAGAAATGCCTGATTTTCCTTAATCATTTCTTAACTATAAGCTTTCTCAATTTCAAGGAAATCCTTTTCCCTAGGACATTTTGCCAAGGTGTTAATAGAGCAGTTACTTTAGAGGCAAGCTTTACTCAAATTCACCCTATTTACATTCTCTGACAAACTAACTAAGATAAAGCTCATGACAAAAACAGAATTAGCAGCAGCCCTTGCAGCGGGAACGGATTTAACTAAGGCTAAAGCCTCAGGAGTGGTAAACGTTTTGTTTGAGTCCATTAAGGATCAACTCGCCAATGGTGAGAAGGTTGTCATTACTGGTTTTGGTACTTTTGAGGTAAGAGAACGTAAAGATCGTAATGGTGTTGTACCCGGCACAAGTCAAAAGATTAAGATTAAAGGTGGCCCTTACCCTGCTTTTAAGTCAGGCCAACAGCTTAAGGAAGCAATTAGCTCATCAAAAAAGGTGCCTAGGGAATAACTGGCGCTAGTTTTTTGTGTTTTGTAAGTATAAGCTTTCTCTATACTTGGCTAAACCCCTACTCTATTTGAAAGGAATATTTAAGGGCTTTTAGAGTAGAATAGCTCGAGCTTTATGACTCGAGCTATCTCAAACAACTTGCTGGAAGATCTTGAGTAACCTAAACTCAAGGTTTCCTGAGAAGAAGTTTTTTAAGGAGTGTTCACAAAATATTTTAGCAAACATTCAAAAAAAGTTTCTTGGCCAAATTTTTAATTATCTGCTCTCATAGCAAAACCTTCTGAAAGCCACTTTTTAGCAACGATTTTTGGGGTACATATGCTCCTATCACCGTCAGCTACAATTACTTTGACTTGATCCCCTTTACACAGACTCTCTGGGAATAGCTGTGGTGCACTTATAATGGTTAAGCCTTCATCCTCATCTACTTCAACAGCAAGCCACTCTTTTAGCCACTTTTTAGCGATATCTTGGGTAATGCAAAAGGACTTTACGCCATTAATTAGCATGACTTCTACATGTTCCGTTTGGCAATCTTCTAACGCTATAGCCTCTTTGACAACTATTGATGTTTCAAAGTCTACTGTTAAGTTCTGGGTTAAAAAAGCCCTTCCATCTGCAACAAAGTTTTCTGCTGTTTGCTCTTGAACACACAAAACTGCTCCACTGCGAATCATAGTAACTTGAACATATCCTTCTGATGTACAAGGATCTTGAGCAAAAGCGCTACCAAAAAATGTGAGGAATGCTAATAAAACAACTACTTGAAAGAAAAGTATTTTTTGATTCATAATTAACTCCTAAAATTTGAATTTATTTGCAACTATTTTAAAGAGGTTGCACAACTTGGAAGCAGTGTATAAGTACAAATGTTGAATATACGTTGAAATTTGAAAATTGTTTCTAGGTAAGAAAATTCTTTCAAGCTTACCCTCCCTTTTTTGAAGTTTACTTTAATCTGTGAAGGAGTAGGGCTATTCCACAGTAGCCCTCTTAAAAGTAAAAGTTATGGCAAGTGCCAAAACCTAATGAAATCATCTAGCCAATTACTATCCTCACTAGCAGCTTTAAGATTGAAACGCTCTTTTTGTCTCGAGGCTTGATTACTACTAGACTGCTCCCCTACGAAAAACTCCAAATGTTTCCCTCCACCAGTCTTAACAATATAGTCGAAATGCCCTTGAAATTCACTTTCTGTCATACTGTCTAGTTTTTCTTGAACAACAACAACTGCACTAGTTATTTGCTTTACCAGCCAATTAATTCCTTCCATAATTACCTCGTTTGAGCTATCAGCAATAGCAACACAATAATTGTTTTCCCTTTGGAATATAAACCCTCTTGGTATACCGTGATTAATGAGTTCATGTAAATAAGGTGTGCAAATCATTATCATTGGTGGAAACCACTACCTCTGGTAGTGGTCTAGTAAAAAGTTCTACTAGTTAAGCAATGATGTATTTCCCTAGAAGGTTAAAGAAAGGGAAATACATGCCCAAGAATAGCAGATACAAAAAGTTGTCACACTCAATTTACAGTTGTGAGTATCACGTAGTTTTTTGTCCAAAGTATCGTTTTAGAGTGCTGAAGGATGGAGTAGAGGAATCCTTGAAGCAGATAATATACAAGTTGTGTAGAGAAAAAGATAGAGTAGAGGTGTTAGAACTGAACATAAGAAAGGATCATGTACACATGTTGGTATCAATCCCACCAAAATATTCCGTGTCAGGGATAATGGGCTTTATCAAGGGAAAGTCAGCAATAAACATGCTAAAGATGTATGGAAGGAAGTTAAGAGGATATCCGCAAAAGAGCTTATGGAGTAGAGGATATTGTGTAAGCACAGTAGGGTTAGATGAACAAAAGATAAGGAAGTATATACGTTGGCAAGAGCAGAAGGAAAGAGCATTAGAGGCACAACAGAGGAGCCTATTTGAGTAGTATCGGGCACTAGCGTCCGATACCCCTTCTAGGGGTTAACAAAACAAGCCACCACCTCTGGTGGTGGTTTTATGACTGTTACTGAGTTTTGCGCAACCCCTAAGCTCCAAGTTACTAATAGAGAATAAATTACTACTTTCAAGGTTGTCCCTTCTTATCTTAATTTATGCTTGCTCACAAAATTATTCTTCTGTTTGTTCAACCATCTCGTCTACTTTCTCAATAACCAACCCAGCATCCTCTATAACTTCCTCAAAAACGTTAGTGACTTTTTCGCCTAAGCATTCTAGCATGGGCTCTTTTAGAAAATAGCAATCTTCATTGTCTGTAGAACATTTGTTGATTTGTGCAATTTCTTCTGTGATCGTTTCTCCACATCTTTTTGCTTTTTCAAATAATATAGCTAGTACACTCGAGTTTTGCGGAACAACTTGCCAACCCAATTCACTAAACCTCTTAACCATATTTGGAGTAACGCAAGAAGTTATAGGGGCTTCATCATTTCCACTTGACTTAGCAATTGTTACGAGGCCCTCTCTACACAAAACGTGTGTGCCTTGCGACATTATAGGAAAGACAAACAAAATCAGGCTTATTATGATAGAAACAAGAAACAGACGCATGTTTTTCTCCTTACTATCAAAATCTGATGGCTCTTAATAACCCTTTAGGAGCAGGGGATGAAGTATTAGCACAATTGCAGTTGTTGCTAAAAATAAGAAACCTATTGCTTGTAGGAAAGGTGCTTTCATAATTAACTCCTAAAAACAGAATTAGAGTTGTTCTTTTAAAACATCTATTAAATTAAGGAGGGGAGGTTTTTACAGGCGCATGTATCAAATCTAGCTCAAGAACAACTCTAATAAGCAGGTATGCAAAAATTTATGTGAAGAAGATACAAGTATTAATCCTATATTCCTGTGAGAGTGGGGTTAACACAGGTTTTAAATCCATACTTTCTCTTGCATAGCTGCTTAGTTCCACACACAAGTGCAAAACTAAGCGAAGTGTATAAACATAAGTGTTGAAAGAATGTTGAAAATTAAGAACTGATCCCTGCCCTTGAATTATATAGATTCACAATGCAATAAAGTACTTAGCTATTCAAACTTAATTTCATCAAAGAAAACTACAGCACCCTTGGGATTATGTTCTTTAGTTATTTCTACAGCAAAGCCAACAAATACTTTTGTTAAATCTTTGTTGGTTAAATCAATGGTATATTGTTGCCAATTTTTTGTAAGGCGCATAAAGCCTGTAGAAACTGGAGGTTGTAGAGAATCTCGAGGATTATTTGTTACCCCACCAATCCTTATTTGAACCACTTCAGTACCCTTTTTTCCTTTTGCCCAAAAAGTCAACCTTTTTGCACAGGAAATGTCAAATCCTGTGAGTGATAAACGGGAGACTTCCGCTCTATCCTTCCACCAGCGGACACCAACTGAGTATTGGAATTGACTAGGTGTGTACACAATTTGAACAAAACTTAATCGCTCAGGATCAACTGGGTCAGATTGATAATTCTCATTAAAAGAAAGATCTGTATAATTGTCTCCTACTCGTTGACTAGCCTCGAACCTATTAAGTTCTGAACCAAAGTTTTGATAGACGTAAAGAGGGCACTTTACTGAGACACTTTGAGCATTTGCCCCACATAAAACTAATAAGACTGTAACGATAAAAATGGTATGTTTATTCATACCAGAACTCCAAATTAGAATTGATTTGCGACTTAATAAGTATCGAAGTCACAAAACTGAGGCAGTCTATAAATTTAAATGTTGAATAGACTTGTTCAGAAATAAGCTAGCGTGCATTATAAAATGTACAATTGCCCAATTTAAAGCTCCGGAAATGCAAAATGTAACAGCTAAGTCTTAGCAAGGGTACGAATCTTTTATCTAATGAGTCAACTATTTGGTCCATCATTTTGTTTCCGAACAACTCTAATAAGTGTTGAGGATTAAAAAATTTTTCCAACTAGGAGATATCTTCTAGTTTTTAAGAGGGTGAGGTGTCTTTCAACACTAATCTTGATTATCTATATAAATTTTGCAAAGCTTGAGTCAATGACTGATAGAGAAGAGTCCCTATTTCTCAAACTGTTGGGATCACCACGTATTTTGCGAAATGGAGAGGCTATTAATTTAGGTACAAAAAAGTCTTTAGCACTTATTGCTTACTTAGCAATACATAAATCCCCTGTACAAAGAGATATCTTAGATAATTTACTCTGGCCTGAATTAAGTAGTGAAAAAGCAAGAAGAAACTTGCGAGGTGAACTTGCTAGAATCCATCGCTTCTTAGGCGATGGGATTATCTTAAATGAATTACAAGCAATCAAAATTAATTCTACTGAAATTGATGTTGATTTTTGGCAACTGAGTGAAGCTTTAAAAAAAGGTGACACCGCTAGGTTTACTGAGCTCTACAAAGACAACTTACTAGAGGGTTTTTACCTAAAAGACTCTGAGGTTTTTGAGTCTTGGCTCGAGGAAGCTAGAGAAGATTTGCAAGATTCGATTAAAGAAACTCTTGAAAACTTAGTAAAGCAATCTGAAAATGAACAACAGTTTGCTGGAGCATTTAAGTACAGCAAAAATATTATTAAGCTTGACCCTTTAAACGAAGATGCCTATCTAGCAGCAATCCGCTATGCAGTTATTATTAATGATCGTATTGGTGGTTTAAATCTTTATCAAGAGCTTGAATACATGCTTGCTAAAGAATTTGATGTTGAACCTAACCAAGAAGCACGATTACTAGCTGAAAAATTAAAAGAGAGCTTTGAAAACGTCCAGCCCATTGTTGACACCAGTATTGAGGAACCTAAGTCACTAGCACCAATAAATAATTTAGAGACAGCACATAACATACCAGCTACAGTGCTACCTTTTTTTGGTCGTAAAAAAGAACTTTCTATCATTAACAGTCGTTTGTCTTTAGAGGGTTGCCGTCTACTTACCATAGTAGGCTTAGGTGGTGTAGGTAAAACAAGACTAGCTCATGAGGCTTCCAAACAAGCTTTAGAATCTGGTAATTTTCCGGCAGGGGTTTGGTGGGTTCCTCTAGTGGCTATAACTACCACTGATTCTATTTATTTTGCTATTGCTGCAGCATTGTCTTTGGAATTAGATGAAAGTAGTAGTGTAGAAACACAGCTCTTAAACAAAATTTCAGATAAAAAGCTTTTAATAGTTTTAGATAATTTCGAGCACTTACTCGATGACAACTTAGAACCGATCAAAACTCTTTTAAATGAAACTAAGCAATTAAAATTACTAATTACCTCGAGACAACCTTTAAATATTGATGAAGAATACCTCTTTGACCTTTCTAGCCTTCCTATTCCTGAAGAAGATTGTGTGGGAAGTGATTATGAAAACATTGATGCTATCAAAATTTTTTGCCACAAAGCCAAACGAGCTAATCATGAATTTGCCTTAACAGATAGTAATAAAGATGATGTTTATAGAATTTGCCAAATACTAGATGGGATTCCCTTAGCTATAGAGCTAGCAGCAGCAAGGTTGCGTAGCCTTAGTTGTAAAGACATAGCAGATGAATTAGAGCATGACTTTGAGTTTTTACACCAAGCAAAAAGCAAAAAGGTTAAGCAAAGAAGTTTAAGACTAATTTTTGAACAAGCTTGGGCTAGGCTTAAGCCAGAAGAACAAAGAGTGCTTTGTGGTCTTTCAATGTTAAAAGGAAGATTTACTCGAGATGAAGCACTAGAAACTGTGGGAGGGAACTTTGCTACACTAACTGGTTTAGTAGAGGCTTCATTGATCAAACGCTATCCTTCTAAAAACTATCAAATTGTTGAGACAATCAGGCGTTATGCTGCTGAAAAACTTGAGCTTCGCCCAGAACTCAGTGAAAGTATTGCTGAAGTAAGAAGTAAGACAGTGGACGAACTTATTAATTAGCCTTATACAATACCTATGACATTCTCAATCACAAAACAGAAGCGCTTTATGGAAAGTTAAACTTATTTGAAAACTGAGGTATTAGGAGCCCAGTTCTATAAAAAGGCAACTCCAAAACAATTCACTTTGCTATTTATGAATCATGAATAGCTCCCAAATTGGGAACATTGTTCAGGAGTTGTCGAATTAAAATAGGATCAAGGTTTCTGGGAAATAGTTTTAATATTTCAAGTACGTACCTGAACGACCTAAAGTGTGCTTTAAGATCCAAAACACTCCAATTAGGATGCTGAGACCTTAGTTTTTTTAACAGCACTTTTGAGAATAGCACCATAAACATTGCTAGGTTTGCTGCATTGTTTATCTGCTGTTCCTTTATGTTCATAAAATCTTCTAATCCCCAATATTGCTTAGCGTCTCTGAAGGTAAATTCTATTTGGAAACGTAAACTGTAGTAGTCTATTAATTTTTCGTATGATATGTTCAGATCACTGCTGAATAAGATTACATGCTTACTTTCTCCTGTTACTATACTGGTTTTAACTATTACTACTACATTCAAAGACTGTCCAAATTCCTTGTGTAACATTGTCATTTGATAGATATCTGTACGAATCTTCTTTTTTAGATCTACTGTGCTACTCTCAAGATATTCCTTAGGTATCTTCTTGTAATCTATCTTTTCTCCATATTTGCGTTTCCTTCCTCGTTTATTTTGCTTCCCTTCATAGAGAAAGTACAATGCTGAGTCAACTCTTAATTTGCTAATTAAGAACAGTCCACACATTCTTGCCATTTGTAAGCTGTTGTTATCGCCAAAGGCCCCATCTAGTAATAAATACTGAATACCCATTCTTAGTAAGAATATGTTCAGAACTAGCATTATCATCGTTTTTATAAATACTAGATGTACTGGTAGTTTCACATTGACTTTGTCTTTATTTTTGCTACCTTTTGGACGTCCTGCCTTCTTTTTATTTTTCTGCTTTTGTTGTTTATGATTATTGCTTTTGCTCTTTTTTGCCTTACCCTTACTGTTATCTTGTGATTTATCTTGTGTTTCTCTTTTAGCTTCTTCCTGCCCCGTATTGTTCTTGTCTTGAGACTCCTTTTGCTCTGGTTCATTGCCTTCTTCTTGATCAGTACGTACAATTTGCTTATTAAGTATTGGGTAAGCAGTGCGGTCTTTAACACTAACCAGTGATAAACTAAAGAAGCAAATACTCCTCACTACACGATTAAAAAGAGAACTGAAGAATCTATCAATTCCAAAAGTCTCTTTACCTGATTTAGTAATTACTACTTCATCACCTGCTAGTAAGTAGGTATCATCAGGGTCATAAACATGGTTACGAAATAAGTACCAGTTGAGGTATAGCCAGCAAATATTGGTGCTAAAGAAACGTTGTACCGTACGATAACTACCACTAAGACCAAAAGTCCATCGAGAGATACCAAGCATCGTGACACGACCAGTCATAGATAGCATTGCTAAAACAATTGTTGTTAGCTGATTTAGGGTTGTTTTATCAAGAGCTGGGCTAAGGCATTGTAAAATATATTGTATTTCTTGCATGGGTACTATACTTTATGTATGGTGCCCTCGTTTCAACTATTTAGCAATTGTGTCGTACTGAATCAGTTTTTTGAAATGTGTTAGCGTGAGTTGGTAATATGACTCACTTTGGCGTGGGTATTACTTATAAGAAGCTGCTAAAAATCAACATTTTTTCAACACTTCACTAGGCAAAATTTAAATGTTGGCCTTGTACTTAGTTTAGAGGCTAAAAAAAGAGGTTCTGATGAGCAAAAGTAAGCACAAACTAGATGGGCAAAGCAAGCAATCTCAAAGATCAGGTTTTGGCTCTAGTCTACTTAAAACACAACGTAAATCTTGTGTTGGTCAGTTTATTAAAGATGTTTGGAAAGAGAGAGACATTACCAATATAAACAAGCATTTTGCCAGTGACTTTGTAGATCACAACTCATGGCAAGGTTTTGTAGAAGATCTCGAGGGGTGGAAAAATGGCTTTGCGAATTTTTGTGACACATTTCCAAACTACAAATTCTCTTTAGAAAAAATTGTTTCTGAAGGTGATATTGTTGCTACTAAGTACAGCATTGTTACAGGAACCAATGAGAATGTGGTAATTTCTGGTGTGGATATGTACCGCATCGCTAGGGGGAAAATTGTCGAACGTTGGGGATCTGAAATATACCCAACTTTACCTACCTAAAACCCCTAGCTCATGTTGGATTCCTAGAATTTAGTAAAATCACAAGCAGAGTTGGTAATAAAGTGCATTCCCTAGTGCAAATTTTGTGAACATACTCAAAAGGCAAACTGTCACTTTAGAATACCCTTTTGACTATTATTCTTGATCCCAATTTTTATAGAGAAGTTGGGGGTTCTAAATACAATCCTACACACCTTTCTTACTGCTCGAGCAAATTAGCGAAGGTGGTCGATTTTGATTGGCGAGGGTGCTCGAGCATCCATCACTTTAAAAGTAAATTTTAATTAGAGTACAACTAACTCCAGCAAGAAGCTTTACTCTTCTTCGTCTTCAAATTCACGTGCTACACGTTCACATGCATACCATAAAAGCAAATTCTTAAAGCCATCTTCACTATATAGGGTACTGTGCACTTTTAGGCCATTTTTAAAATCACACCCCTGAAAGTTCTACCCTTTGACACAATCTTAAGTCTAAATTTTGTTCTAGCCTTACAAAATATGGAGTGATTATCTGATCTGGCATGGACTGAGTAATTTTGCCACTGCTTACATTGATCAGGGTTTTTATTTGGACAAGCTCGAGTTGAGCCAAAGCTTGTGTTCTTTGGTTACTATTAATAGAATCAATTGCAAAAATTTCAGCTTCTCTAGACATAGAGTACAATTTCTTTAGCACTAAATAACTGTTAGTAGTTATTATTGTTACGGGGTTTTTGCTGTACTTTATTTTTTCTAGCAAGATAAGCAACTCCTTGGCACTTCTACTACATTCAGGAGTCTCTACTATTCGTTTCCTATGCTTTTTCTCGAGAAAGCTCAAAGCATATTTCAAGTAGCTATTTCTTTCGGCTATTATTACCTTGGGTGCGCTGGTTAACATAGCTTGCTTTAGGTTCATCAGCCGAATTATATAGGAGGTATTGCGTTGATAGATAGGGGTTGTGTAAAAACCCCCATATCTCTTTAAGTACACAAAACTCTAGGCAAAAGCATTTACAAAATGGATAGAAGGGAGTAAACTTTTATTCTTTTTATTTTGGGTAGATTGGCATTAGCTAGGATTTAGGAAAGTTGATGTAATATGATCTTTTTTGAATTGCTTTTGCTAATTTTCTTGTGCTTAGGCTTATTTTCTTTAGGTAGATTATTTTTTGATAAGCTAGACTCTTCGAAAAAAGATGATGAATCAGATTCTTGGGAAAAAGAGAGTGAATTAGATTCTTGGAAAAAGGATAATGGGTCAGATTCTTGGAAGATAGAGAACGAATGGTTTTCTGAGTTAGATTGATTTGTTTTTATGTAAAACCACAGCAATTAACAGAGTAGCTGATTCCCTTTCAACTCCCTTGTAGACGGACAAAACGAAGGTCAAACAGCCTTCACGTCGCACAGGTTATAAGTTATAAACGGAGGTTCGTAGTTTATACGAACCAAATCTAATTCCAACCTTTTACCTTCCACAAGCATTACTTGGGGAAGTGGATTTTCGATTCTCTTTCTTAAGGGCAAAAAATTGCCTTCTGACCCCTCTGTAGATTCCCAAACATTAGGATTTCCCCAACTTTTAGACAATAGTTGGAATAAGTGTAGGAAAAAACCGTATCTGACGGAATTATCTATCGCAAACGAATACCTATCATTTACTTATTAAACTCTTACAACTGGCTTTTTAGGCCATTTTAAGGAGTGTGTACATGAAACCTGTGATTAGACTTTTTATAAAATTTGAAGATACTGAGAGGTTGTAACATGTTACAAAGTAAACAATCGGTTAATCCAAAATTTTTAGGAAAAGCATTTAGAAAGATTTGTGGGAAGGGTCATACAGGAATTTTTCAAGTTTTCACTGAAAAAAACGAGGTTCTTTCTTTTGATATAAAAGAGGGTAGGGTTGTTAGTGTAAGGTGTAAGACTGAAGAAAACAAAGAAGCTCTAAGGGAAGCAGGGCTTATAAAGAAAAGTAAGTACACTTTTTATGAGCGCAAAAAGGTCACAGAGTCTTTTTTTGAAGATGAAATACCCACCAATGAAGAAGTCCTAGCGTACCTATTAGGACAATCAAATGCCCCCGCTGGTTCTACCCTGAAAACCAATGCCAAAGGGTTTTCGTATTTGGAAAATTAGAGGGGAGCCTACTTGTCAGAAGTTCAATGTGCCTGTTACCCTTAATACAAATTCTTCTGGCGCTCTTCCCACTGCTCGCCTAATGCCTCTATATGAGCTGATACCTCATCACCCGTATAGGACTCCTTTTCCTCCCTTTTTATATTTGGTATTGGTGGTTTTCCGTTCTCAAATTCTCTCCAAGACTCTTCATCATCCCTCATTGCCGATGCAAGGATAGATTCTGCTAAATGCTCTATGGGTGTGTTTCTAATCTTTTGCAGTCCAAGCAGTTTTTCAACGGTCTTTTCACCAAGTAGAACCCCAATTTTCCTTGGTTTGGTGATAGGTTTCAGGCTATCAATCTCTTTATCTACTAGAGGTTCAACCTCCTCATAGCGAATCCCCTCAAGCTCCCCAGACAGCTCAAGGCAGATATCTGAAACAATCTTCTCTTTTTGCATAACCACATCATTAAGCCCACCAAGGGTACGCTGAAGAAAAACGAATTCCAAGGACACATCCTGATAACCAAGGGTAGATGCCTTCTGAAATTCACGCTTATCAAGGCACTCACTCACCTTCTTCAGGGCCTTTCTAAGCTCCCCTATCGCCTGAGAAACCCCGATAACATTGCCAAAAAAAGCTTCATCAACTTCTTTAATCTTTATCTCTTTTCGGGCAATGCTGCTTTCTATAATTTGCTTTCTGCTATCTTCCATTTGTTCCTGCATATGTACACTATACTGCTTACAGACCCCCTCACGAATCTAGGAGTTCGTTACTCCATACCACAACCCAAACCACCATTCATTTAAATCAAGAAAGATAATGCCTGAAATCTTGCTCTAAAAACAAAAGTCCGCTATTCTAAAAGCTTGACACTACGAGAGAAATTACATGAAATAATAGATCAGGCGGATGAAGCTGCACTTGCCCATTTAGCAAAACAGCTTTTCCTTGAAAAAGAACCCACTGCATCCAAGGATATAGATGAAACCATCACACTTTGGGAAATACTGGCAGAACCAATGGCACCAGAACACCATTTCCCTGTTGTAAGCAAGAAAACAGATGGAAAACGTGTGGCAGCAATCCTTCAGGAAATTGCAGACTCGGGAGGCATCGGGATTGAAAGTCCTCAGGAGTGGCAACGTGAAGTCCGTAAAGATCGCCCCTCACCATTTAGAGGCTAAAAAATTATCAAAGCTTGCTCCCTTTTGCTTTTCCCATAGCATGGAAAGTCTGACGAACTCAGCAAGTAAACCTCATCAAACTCTTTTGAAAATACCTGCCTTGGGGGTTTGGGGAAGTGATTCCCCTTCCGACAATAACTACAAAAAAAACCCCTTATGGAAGGTAGCAATTAAGGCGTAGAGTAATTGAAATAACTCCTTGTTACCTTGCAATAGATTTATTCTAAGATACGACCCCACCCACGCTCAATAAGCTGTTGGGCAGTTGAAGGAGTAACGCAAGCTATCTTTCCAGCTTTATTTTCAATCCAAACTTTATCTTTACAAATCAAGTCCTGTTCAGATTTACCTGTTAAGTCTTGTTTTTCTGAACTTAATGATTCAGTTCCTACTATTTCTATAGTCTTTGCACCCAATGCGACTTCAAATGTTATCTGCCTGAATTCATCTGTTAGCGGTCCAAGGCAATCACAGTCATCAACGAACGTCTTAATCTCATTTCCATCAACAAATACTTTGTACTGTGAGCCTTCCTTGTGGTCCAAGATTGCTCGAGGAATCCTCACAGCAAGATCGTTTCCCTGACCTTCTATCAAATCAAGAACAAGTTTATTTTCACCTAAATTGAGGGATGCTGAAGTTGCCCTTGTACTTTGTGAGTGGGCTATAACTTTGCCTATAATTGCTGTTGTGTCTTCAATTACAACAGGAAGCTCGATAGAAATGGAGTCTGGGCCAAACACAAATACTTTGTCAGCTGTTCTCATTGTAGAATAAAGCCTATCTGTTTTAGGGTCATGTACCATGTTCCAAGCCCTGATTTCTGTATCTATTACCTGAAGTATCTTTTTTTCATCTGCATCAATTTGTAAAATTTTGTCCCTGAACAGCAAAGATACATATAAGATGTTTCTTTCATCATCAACTGCTATGGCATGTGCACTTTCAAAAACTGGTATTTCACCTACCAATTCATTTGTAACCATGTCTAAGATTCCAATACTGTTTGAGGCTCTATGTGTTACATATGCCCTTTGATCATTCTCATCAATGTCTACACTCCAAGGTCCATTACCAGATGAAGTTTCCTTAATTATTTCTTG
>CBDCWW010000005.1:0-168151 GCA_965223585.1 Trueperaceae bacterium | reverse complement strand
CTAAATGTATGCTGAGCACCCTGAGCTGTAGTTAGCAATAAATCAATTTGGCGAATATCATCTGCAGTACTATTTAAGCTAGAGAAACCACCAGTATAACTTCCTGAGTAAGTGCTAGTAGTGCTTCCTGCGCTATCAAGCAGTGTAATTGTTAAGCTGTAATTGCTGTAGCCACTAGGAGGTGATATGTTTAGTAAATCACCATCGTCATAATCAAGATCATTTTGCCAGTTACTACGCAAGGTATCGATGTATCTACGGGCAAAACTAGCTGCCGAGGTCTCGAGCTTAGATTCTTGGGAGATGGTTAATGAGGTAATAAAATAGCTAAATAAACCCATAGTAATAGAGATAATCCCCAAGGTAATAAGTACTTCAACAAGTGTGAAGCCTTTTGATGAGAAGTTAGATTTTAACATGTGTTGATGTCTCCCCCCTTACAGTTGGTGAGCGCAATTTTGCCACTTGCACCGTAGATGTAAATTTTGGCAAAATTACCCTGTAAATCTTCAAGCAACATAATAATAGTTTCTTCAACTGATTTACGACCAAAAGGAGCTAAGTAGCTAAAGCCTAAAAGACTACTAGGAGCAGTAACTTCCAAGGTAACTCCATGAGGCAAGTTAGTATCTTCACCTGAGACAGTGATTTTTGTTACTGTGCCCGAATTCCAGCTAATTGCTTGGTCTGCTGAAGTGCGTCTAGTAACACTTCTTGCTTGATTTAGAGAGCTTATTACTTCACGTTGGGCCTCTCTAAACTGTTCGCGTTGTTGTAAGCCTCTATATTGAAAACCTGCAATTGTAAATAAAGCTCCTAAAATTGCGAAAACTACTATAATTTCAATAGAGGTAAAACCTGATGCAAAATCTTTTTTCATTATATTTACCTATTCAAACATTTTACAAAGATGACTAGTAACGAAAAACATTAAAATGCTTATGCTTTTTTCACATATTGCTTTGCTTTATTACCCCTGCTTTATTACCTCCCTAAATAAAGCTTATGTATTAGCTCTGAAGAAAAAATTACTTAGAGTCATTTATTGAAATCAAAAATTACACATATTTCTAAAATAATTACCAAGTTATCAAATTACTTACAAAGAATTGTTAATATTGTTTCGTTTACCAAATGAGTTCAACCTTGAAGGTTTTCAAAACCTTCAAGGTTTGGGTTTTAGGTATTTATTGCAAAGGTTTACTTTATTAAAACCATTGCTAAATAGTTAATGAGTTATGGAGCCACACTTTGCCACTCAAAGCTTAAGCTGTGCAGTTCAGGTGCAGTGTCACGAATCTCTAAGAGTTCGGGTAAACGTCTATCGTACTGTACTTGTAACCCTACACAACTCGAGTTACTAGAGTTAAATAGGCTTGATGATTGATTAAAACTACAATCACCAGTGTTAGAGGCATTACCATAAATAAGTACACCTGTTTCATAGGCAATGATACTACCATTAAGGATTAAACTACCATGTGTTTGTAGACCTGTTGGCAAAAAGGAAAATATAGCATTATTACTATATAAAAGGCCATCTATACGCAAGGCTCTTCTTCCAGAAAAGGATGGTGCTGCGTGTTGGGGACGGCCAGCAGAGTTATTCTCTACAAACTCGAGCCAGAGATCACGAATCATATTCTGTGCAGCGGTGGCTTTTTCTTCTTCAGTTTTACTAGTATCAGTACGTATAATTTCTGGAGCAAGCCAATGACTATAGGGTGAAAGAGGGATAATTGCCTGACCGTTGGCAGCACTGGCTATTTCGGCAGTAGTTAGAGGGGGGTCCATTGAAGCTTTATTATGTTTGTAGCCACGACACTCGCCACCAGTGCGTCTACAAACTGGCAAGTTTGTATACCCTTCAGTATAGGTGTTTCGGTATTGCCAAGCGTAAAAGCGAGGAGGACTTACATTTAGTTGAGTTTGATTAAAATTCATAACTTCAGCAAAAACAGCGCTATTGGTAAAGCCACCGGGCGCATTCAAAAACACATTATTCCTATTAGCATTTCCAGCAGAAATAAAAGTATAATCTGCAACAATTAGTGCACCTGCAGCTGCCATGGCTAAACGTGGCAAGTTACTAGGATCATAATAATGACAATCTGCGTTAGCACTACTGCCATTACAATCATAAAGCAGGTCACCCACAATATAAAGATTACGCCTTGCTAATATCACCCCATCATTGCCGGGGTCAATGTAGCCTGCTATAACTACATCACCATCAACATAAATCTTTCCTTGTAGCTGAATAGGGTTGGTATCAGTGCCTATTAGAATTAAGTTACCTTGAACACCCCTAGTACTTGAAGGAGTAAGCGAACTAAGGCTTTGTAAACCATCAATAGGAGTTGCTGTTACATTATTAAAAGTAAAGGTGGCTGTACCACCAGCTTGTACATTACCGTTTACATCAGTAGGTGATAGCAACAAATTTGCTGCCCCATTTATTTGACCTGAAACTATATCGCCAACAGCTGCTGCCCATTCGTTATTGTCAATAAAACGATTGCCATCTATATCAGGGACAGGAGTAGGGAAAAATTCTACTTCAGGTACAACTCCATCAATAGGTGCTACTTGTCCTTGTTGGGCAGTAGGATAGTTGGTATAGCCTCGAGCTGCTGCTTGCTCACAACCACTATTACCGTCATTTTGGGAAGCAGTGCACATGAAGGTTTCTTCTGAATTGTTAGTAGGGTGGTCAGGAAAATTTCTAAATTCTTGATAATCCTCATTAGCAATAAGGGGTAATATTTCACCATTAGAAAATTGGTAGCTAGGGCCAAAAACATTCTGTTTACAACTACCTGCATCACAATCACTATTGTTCCCAATAATATTTTGTAAACCTCGAGTATAAATGGTGCCACCAATAAGAGTGTTGGCTCGCCAACCACCGGGTTCAGCTAATAGTTCCCTCAATACTGCCACACGGATGCGCTCGGTACCAGCTGCTGCATCTTTACGGTCACTTTGATCAGTAATATCAACAAGATGGTCAAAAGTAGCATTACCAATATTTTGGTCATAAGCTGATTCCATAGATACAAAAGCTGCATGGCAGAAAGTACAGTTTACCATATCGGTAAGTAGGGCAAAATCAAGCTCAAAAGGTGGAAACTCAACACTGAAGTCTTGTTGCAATTGCCTAGTAGTTTCGCTACCTAAATTGCTAGTGGAAACCATTTGTAAGGTGCTCTTAGAACCCACATCTTTGCGACTTACTTCTACTTGATAGGTAGCACCATTAGCTAAGCTACCTGTTAAGGTAACAGGAGTACCAAAAATAGGAACACTATTGCCATCAACAGCAGATTCTAAAGGAGTACTCAAGTTATCCCAGTAGTCACGGTAATCTTCAACACTCTTTTTATAGCTTACGCCTTTAGCAGTTTCAATGTTCCTTGAAGCAGCATGCCAAAACGTGACTACTGCCTGATCTATAGCTGCTTCTGCTGCAAATTGTGCTTGTATGCTTTGCTTATTATAAGCAGTAAGGCGTTTATTGGAAATATTTGCGACTAATAAAGTACCAATAAGCGCTGAGGTAATAACCATAAAACCAAGTGCAGCAATTAAGGCGATACCTTTTTGATGATATCTTGTTTTCATTAATTTAACTCCTTACCATTTAGAAAGAAACTGTAGAACTAAACACATCATGAGGAACCATTTGCTCTTTATTCATTTGGTGGGCGCACTATTTGTGTACTAAATGTATGCTGAGCACCCTGAGCTGTAGTTAGCAATAAATCAATTTGGCGAATATCATCTGCAGTACTATTTAAGCTAGAGAAGCCACCAGTATAACTTCCTGAGTAAGTGCTAGTAGTGCTTCCTGCGCTATCAAGCAGTGTAATTGTTAAGCTGTAATTGCTGTAGCCACTAGGAGGTGATATGTTTAGTAAATCACCATCGTCATAATCAAGATCATTTTGCCAGTTACTACGCAAGGTATCGATGTATCTACGGGCAAAACTAGCTGCCGAGGTCTCGAGCTTAGATTCTTGGGAGATGGTTAATGAGGTAATAAAATAGCTAAATAAACCCATAGTAATAGAGATAATCCCCAAGGTAATAAGTACTTCGACAAGTGTGAAGCCCTTTGATGAAAAATTAGGTTTTAACATATGTGAGTACTGCCTTCTTTGCAATTAATTCCCCTATGGCTATAGATCTTAGTGAGGTTTCCTTTTTCATTACTTACTCCTTAAATAAGTCTAGGTATAAACTCTGAATAAAAAATTACTAGGGTTGTTTTCTAATACCGCAAACTACCCATGGTTTCTAAGAATTACTATCCAATACCTAAGTTACTACTTTGCTTATAAAACGTTTCTTAATTATTATAAAAGTGATTTATTTCTCAAATATCTCAAATATCTTAGCTTGATTTATTAAGGGCTATAATAATAGCGATTTCAAGGCAGGGTCATTCTAGAACAGGGTTAACCCTGTCTCGAAGACAATATTTCAACTTCAAAGTTATGCCTTGAATTATAAAATCATCTTTTTGAGTGAGAAAAGTGCTTAACTTAAATTGGGATTAGGGCTTTGGTTAATTTAAGTAACTATTTATGTAATTTATCTATTGTATTTTGTTAAAAAAGTAGCGTAAATTGATCAACTTACAACTATTTCCCCATACCTTAAATATTAAGATTTAGAAAGATGTACATAGTATTACAGCGCAATGTTCACTCACTTGCTCACTGGTTCCCAAGTGGAATTTGGGAACCCCTATCTAAGAAGCTCTGCGTCATGTAAAACAACGCAGAGCGTTTTGAGTATGCATTCCATTACCCTCATCAGGGCAGGTGAGGACAGGCGCAGAGCGTCGGAACGAGTGTGGCGGTAGTTTTACTATGACCTTGCACTGTAATAATAGACACCTCGCAAAGAAAATAGCGCTAGGAGGTCTAGCGCTTAAAACGTCTTTGTATTGATTTTTCTTACTTTTGTTATTTATCTACGTTCGTAGCCCTCTACTAATAAGAATGGTTCTACTATACCTTCTCTGCCGGGCATACCTACAAGCATATTATCTAAAATGCGAGGTTCGTAAGCTATTGAAGGCACATTAGTACTTGCATTAAAAAACCCCTTGGTAACAAGAGCCCCTATAAAAACCACTTGTCTCGTTATAGAAATCTCTCCCATAGCAAAAACAACAGCTGCTATAGGATCTGAACTTGATGCTGCATGTTCTGCTAACTCTACAGTACCGCTTGAAACTATGCCAAACATGTGATCCATAGGGAAATAATTACCAGTACTGTTACCCGGTGGAGAAAATCCCTTCATAACAACTACCTTAGCACTCGTATCAAGATCATCATCCCCCACTCTTATAGATGCCCTACCTTCATATTTAACATTTGTAGCTGAAGAGTTGCTATTACCACCAATATAAAGATCGTGAGTACCTAAATTAATAATTACATCTCTACCATCATTGCTAGCAACACACAAATAACCATTACCAGAAGTAGGAGTAGTTGCAATGGCCGTTTCAATATTTCCTAACGTACAGTCAGTACCATCTGGCAACCAAGCTAAACCGGCAACAGCAAAAGTGTTAGTATCATCTAGTGTAGTACAACCAACATTTAATGGATTGGCTACAGGAGGAGGAATCACAAAACCTTGATTTGAACCACTAGTTACCAAAAAGTCGTTGCAACTATTAGGTAAAGGTAGATCAGTGTCTTTTAGCTCGAGCCTATAAATGTCTCCTTCAAAATAACTATCTGGCTCGTTAGGGTACTCTTCATGTAAATCTGGCAAGGTAATTTCATTAGAGGAGTCATAACCTTTTGACTCAACAACATGAACATGAGTTGGATCATAACTTGTATCTATTTCTATACCGGCTAAAGGAGCGCTTGCAGTACCCAAAACAGAACTACCACCTAAGCTCATTGTTCCAGATTTAATCCTAACTTTAGCACATAAGTTAGAACTAAAATCGGGCCCTGTTAGTTCACCCATCTCAGTAGTTATATCCGTAGACGTGCCAGTGCCGGGGCCTTCATAAGTACTATATATTCCGGAGTTTCCTGATAGGTTTAGAGCCGTGCCTGTTGTAGCATCCCCAAGAAGGTGTACTGAACCAAAAATAGCAACCCTACCATCTATCTTCTGACTACCAGTATGGGTTTCTCCTGAAGCAGAGATAGCATTTTCCCAAATATTAGCACTAGTTTCAACTCTTAAAGATGTTAGGGTTTTAGAAAGAGCTACAGCATTGTTATAGCTATTACCTAAAAACCCTTCTGAGGTCAAAATGGCTCTGTCACCCTCTATATCTAAAATAGTTTTAGCACCACCTTCTAAACCATTAGGTAATGTAAAATCAAAAATGTTGTAGCCATCTGGAGGTATATCACCAGTACTATTAGTACTACGGTAATTTACTCCATCAGCAGTAACATCATAAATTCTATCCATATCTATACCAATAGAAAGATAGTTTCCACAAGCTACCAAAGCTGATTCGTCTTCATCTAAATTGTAATCTTTCCAGTGTCCATCTTCATAAAATTGATAGCTTTGGTATGCAGCAGTTTGTATTTTGTTCAAACCCATTTCTGAAAAGGACTCAGCAGCAGCCGATTTTAGGTCATTACCGCTTATTTGTAAACCAGTGGTAGTATTAAAAAGTAAACCTGTAAGCAATGCCCCTGCTACAGCCATAACTATTAGGGAAAGAACTAAAGCGAAACCCTGATTCTTAAATTTCATATTTTAAGCTCCTTAAATTCTATTTATTCTAATATAGTTCTAGTTAAGTTTATTGGACGAGTTGTTTGTTCAGAATATTCATAAAGGTAACCTTCAGTTATGTTAGTAATGGGCTGAGAATTATCTAAGCTAAAAAAGAAACTCGTTTGTTTAGCATATTTGGTTTTAGAAGTGCTCTGGGCAGCCATTTTGACTTTAAAGGATAGAATATGTGTATAATTAAAGTCACTATCAGTAGGATCACAATTAGTAGTATCAGCAGGTTTGCACTCAAGTTCCAGTTCTAAACCTATAACACCGGGAATAGTGGTTATAAAATCATTATTAGTATCAGTTTCATCTACCCAACTGCGCTCGAGTGACGTAAAATCGCCATCTGCTGCAAGTTGGTAAGAAACTTTTTTAGCTGTTCTATCGTAAGGGTCGCAGTATCTAACAGTAAATGCATGTGATCTGGAGGTGCTAGAAGTTAACTCAAAAGCAGGGTGATAATCGTCAGGATCATTACTATTAACTTCACTAATGTCACAAGCCCCTTCACCAGTATCTACTCCTGCTGAACCTGCGCTGTAAAGGTCAGTAGTTATTAACTCCATAGCTAGAGTAATATTACTTCGTAGATCGCTACGAACAACATTAAGTTCATTTGTGTGAAGTGTGGAAGATAGGAAAGCAGCTATAACACTGCTAATGATTGCTAAAATAGCAGAAGCAATCATTAACTCTATTACACTAAAACCTGCTTCCAGTTTACTTCTATTAGAAATTTTAAGTTTGCGTGCCATCATATTGTGGGATCCCTTGCGTCTGGACAAATATTACTATTGTCATCTTCAACTACATAAGTGCAACTAAAATAATTTGCTAAACCATATGAATGATCTTCACCGTTTTCTTCCCAATCAACTTGTATCTCTAGAAGAATTAATCCTTCTAAATCTATGGGAGGATTATTATTTGCATCTTTTTGGCTGCTTAATCGCCAAGTTACATCGTAGTCGTCATAATTTTCAATACCATAACAGCTATAACTACTGTTATGATTACTATTAATTGTAGAAAAATCGATTTCTGAACACTTAAGATATTCATTAAATGCAAACTCAGGATCATTTTCATCTAAAATATTTTTTATAAGGGCTTGATATTTGTCTTCTAGGATACGTGTGGCGAAAGTTTTGGCCTCCAGAACAGTACTTGATTTACGCAAACTTATAAAACTGTCTGTCTGCCCTCCACCAATAGCCAAGAAAACTACTGTAATAATGCTAATACCTATCAATAATTCAACTAACGACATACCTTTTTGGCTGCCAAAATCTGAATTATTTTTGCAACTTGTTAAATTTCTTTTCATAATAAACTCCTTCCGCTCTTAGTTTGATTTAGTAAGTGATACCCTTCCTTGCAAGTTAATAGCTGCACTTATAGTAGAGTTACTTTTTGTGCTGCTAAAAACAATGTCTGGATCGGTATTGCCTCGCACAAAACCTCTGGGATCAAAGGTGACTACATTATTAGCAGTAATGCTTTTGGCTATTGTTATGCTAGGGTAATCTTCTGTAAGGGTAACTGTAGAAATAATACTGTCACCGCTATTGGAAATCCTATCACCATCATCTACATAAACACTAAAGCTGCTATTATTTGTTACAAGAACACCTGCAAATTCATTATTACGTATGGCTTCACTACGAGCTTTTCCTACAGTAATAGCAAAACTTTGAGCTGCTTGTTTTAATTCAATATCACCTTGTGGCAGTCTAGAAACAGTAATGCCCATTAAAACACCTACTATTCCTAAAACAACCATTAGTTCAATAAATGTAAAACCTTGTTTAGACATGATTTTCTCCCTAGAAACATTCAATAACTTATATTATTAGCTGCTAATCTCTTTACTTATTCTTACTAACTAACCTTTTGTTGTTGTCACAACTAACTCATAACTTACATATTAAATTTTTGAGTTACCTTTTTGATTGTAAAACATTACCTAATTATTAGTAATAGTGAATCTGCTTATCGAATACCATAAGTATTTGGCTAGTCACTGTACTCTTTAGCATGAAATATGTGTTTTATATAGTAATTGTAAGAAATCTAACAATAGGTAGTGCCCTTAATAATGTAATGATGAGATGATAGCTCTAACAGGGGCAAGATTCAAAATATCATTGCTTGTATAGGACTACCTAATAAAGAGGATACCCCAAGAGAAGTATGGAGCCATTATTGCTTCTGATTTGAAGAGCCCCAATCTAGTGGGGAACAAATAATACTTCATGTTGAACAGGAATTAACTTTCCACTTCCCAATTATCCAAAATACCCCAAATATAAACACTCAGAGATTCCATACTGAGTATGAGCAAGTAGGACGGGCTATATACACTACTTAAAAGGTAAAGTCTAATTTGTATTGTGATTTATATTATTATTTGTAGTACAATATGATACATGACCAAAACTCACATTAATGTCAGGATAGACTCAAGCCTTGCTGCCTTTATGCTTGATTATAAAACTAAGAAGCATATTCCTACTAAAAGTGAAGTTATTGAGCAAGCTCTTAAAGCTTTGCGTGACCTCGAGCTAAAAGAAGCCTACAAGGAAGCTATGCAAGAATGGATTGATTCAGGTGAACACGAACTGTGGGATCAAACTGTAGCGGACGGATTAGATGAGACGCGGTGATATATACTTAGCAGATTTAGAACCTGCTAAGGGATCAGAAGCTAACAAGGTTCGTCCTGTTCTAATTGTAAGTAGTGATAACCTTAATGAAGTGGTCAGTGAAAATAAATTTGGTGTAATCACTATTCTGCCAATTACTAGTAACACAAAGTATGTTTGGCCTTTTCAAGTTTTTTTACCTGCTGAAGTAACAAACTTAAGTACTGATAGCAAGGTACAAGCTGAACAGGTTAGAGCTTTGGCTTTTGAACGCTTTTCTACTAGCCTTTTGGGAACGTTATCTAGTAAGTATATTGGTGCTGTTGATGAAGCTCTGAAATTGCACCTTGATCTTTAATTTGACTATAGAGCAAAATGCTAAAATAACCCCATGCTATCTGATCGGTACCTAAACCCACCTTTGGCAGCAGAGATAGCAAAATTTAAACCTGAGGGACGTTAAGTCTATGAGGAAAGTTTAAAACACTATAGAGATCTTCAGAATGTAGTTAATACCTCTAGAGAAGAGGGGTTCTTTGGAGGTCAGGAGGTTGGTTTTAGCAAAGTTGTAGAGCAAGGTATAGAAAAAGGTGCTAGAGAAAAGCTTTGGAAATAGCAAAAATTTAAAACTAAGGGCATTCCTAACGAAGAAATATCTAAGCTAACAGGTTTATAAGCACCTATGCAAAAGAAAATATGAGTTTTTAAAATCTGCTATAGCCCTGCTTCCATAGAAGTATAGGGCTAATACTTGCATATTTTTCACAACGAATTTTGCATACCTGCTTAATCAGATGATCTTGAAAACTAAGCTTATCCAAAGTGCCCTGAAATATACTGTTCAGTTATTTCATGCTGAGGGTTAGTAAACATTTGATCAGTAGGGCCTTCTTCAATTATGTGACCTAAGTGCATAAAAACTGTACGGTCACTAACCCGTCCTGCTTGCTGCATGTTGTGGGTGACAATAACTACAGTAAAGTCTTCTTTGATTTCATGAATAAGTTGCTCTATTCGATCAGTAGCTATGGGATCTAGGGCACTAGTAGGTTCGTCCATTAAAATAACATCAGGTTCTGTAGCCATAGCTCTAGCAATACAAAGTCTTTGCTGTTGACCACCAGATAAACCTAAACCCGATCCCTTAAGCTTATCTTTAACCTCTTCCCAAAGAGCAGCGCCTTTAAGTGACCTTTCTACTAAGGCATCCATATCACCTTTATAACCATTTACTTTGGGTCCAAAAGCGACATTTTCGTATACACTCTTGGGAAAAGGATTTGCCTTTTGAAATACCATACCAATATGACGTCGCACTTCAATAGGATCTACATTAGAATCATAAAGGTCAACACCTTCATAATAAAGTTTTCCCTCTATGCTTGCAGTAGTAATAAGGTCATTCATACGATTAATACAGCGTAGCAAAGTAGACTTGCCACAACCCGAAGCACCTATTAGTGCTGTAACCTGATTTTTAGGTATATTAATACTACTTTTATAAAGTGCTTGAAAGTCCTTGTACCAAAGGCTTAAGTCCTCTATATGTATTATTGTTTCTTCTTCTGGTGTAGGCTCAGTGCGAATAGCTTGGTGGTCTTTAAGTTCTTTTAAAGTAGGTAAACTCATTATTTTGCTCCTAGTATTTACTCTCAAAGCGTTGACGGATAAAGAAAGCCAAAATATAAAGAATAGTTAGTACTAAAAGGAGTGCAACAATACCAGCGGCAGCAGCGTGATCAAAAGCATTCTGTGGTGCTCCTATCCACGAATAAATTTGGGTTGGCATAACTACATAGCTAGATAAAGGGTGTTTAGGTAATTGGGTAATAAAACCTGCTCCACCTACTAAAAGTAAAGGGGCAGTTTCTCCAATGGCTCGAGCCACCGACAAAATAACTCCAGTAACTATACCTGCTACAGCATTAGGTAAAACTACACGACTTACAGTTTGCCATTTAGTGGCTCCTAAACCATAACTGGCCTGACGAAGTGAATCGGGTACACTGCGTATCGCTTCTCGAGCAGCAATTATTATAACTGGCAAGATAAGCAGCGATAGTGTTAGTGCAGCAGCTAAGATAGTGGGTCCAATTTTCAGAAACCTTACAAAGACATAAAGGCCGAGTATGCCATAAACAATACTAGGTATACCCGCTAAGTTTCGCAGATTAACTTCTAGGAAACCAGAAAAGGCATTTGCTGGCGCATATTCTTCAAGATAAAGAGCTGCTCCTACTCCAAAAGGTAAAGTAATAAGGATTACCAAACCAATAACCCACAAAGTGCCTAGTAATGCTGTAGAGAGACCTGCTAGCCAAGCTCTACCTGAGTTATTGCGGGTGAAAAAGCTTAGATCGAACCATGGGTTTAAATAAAGATTGTGGTCACTAGTAACATTATCTGCAATTTCGACAACATGCTCACGGTGTTTCTTTTCATTTGTTAAGCTTCTTAACATGTAGCGCGTGGATATAACATGTTCTAGTAAATCAGTTGTTGCATTGGGCTCTAAGTTTTCAAGAATTTCTCTAACTTTTGATTCTGCCTCTTTAAGGTTGAACTCTCCTTTGATGACAGCAACAGCATCTAAATCACATTTATCTACCTCACTTGGTAATTGCTCGAGCCAATCATGTAACTCCTGTTGCCAAGTACTATCTTGCCAGTAGGACTCCCCATTCTTTACCACACCAAAAAGATCTTTATTGATGCGCCTGCCTTCCCAATAGCCATAATTGTCAACTAATTTGTCTCTACTACCACTAACAACCCAACGCCAACCACTTTCCTGACCATAAATATTTTTAGGAACCCAAACTAATTCGACCCTATAACGGGCTTTAAATTTACGAATTTCTTCAGAGTCTAGAAAAAAAGCTTCTATTTCTTCAGGAGTTTCTCCTTGAGCAGCTAGCTCGAGCCTTACAACTTTTTCCCAAGAGCGAGCTTCATTTAAAGTAAAGGTTTGACCACTGGAGCTACTGCTTGGTTTTACTACTTGCCAAGTATAGGTATCACTAATAACGCTAAACAGTAGCAGAAGCATTAAGGCAATAGCTAAAATTACTGGTAAGAGAGTAAAGAAATAAAAGGTAAAGCCTTTCACCTTGCGAGCTGCTAGAAATTGTTGCTCTGTAGAATTTAGTAAAGTCTTAGGATTAGTACTCATTCGTATTTCTCTCCAAAGCGTTTTACTACTTGCTGAGAAATTATATTAAATATTAAAGTTATAAGAAAAAGAGTTGCTCCTACAGCAAAAAGTGCTCGAGAAGCCAAAGAGCCGGCAGGTTGATCGCCTGTAGCGGCTTGAACAATAAACGAAGTCATAGTAGCTATAGTTTCTCTAGGATCAAATGTAAGGGTAGGTTTCTGGCCTGCAGCTAAAGCAACTATCATGGTTTCGCCAATGGCTCTTGACATAGCTAAAATAAAAGCTGCCACTATACCTGAAAGGGCTGCAGGTACTACAACTTTACCAACGACCTCATGTTTGGCCGCTCCTAAACCATAAGCAGCTTCACGCAAGTGTCTAGGCACAGCTTGCATACTATCTATTGAGATGCTCGAGACAGTAGGTAAGATCATAAAACCCATCACCAAGCCTGCTGATAGTGGGTTGAAAATATTAAGGTTAGGGATGAAACTTTGTAGCAAAGGAGTAACGACTAACAAGGCAAAGTAACCAAGTACAATGGTAGGAATACCAGCAAGAATTTCTAAAATGGGCATAAAAGTCTTGCGAACTTGCCTAGAAGCAAATTCAGATAGGTAAATGGCAGCACCAAGCCCTAAGGGTAAACCTACTATGAGGGCTATAAGGGTTACTAGCAAAGTACCAGTAATCAGTGGGGCAATGCCAAAGTGTCTTTGACTTTCAGCAAAAAGTGGTGTCCACTGCCTAGCAGTAAAAAATTCCCATAAGCTAACTGCAGGATCAGCAAAAAATTGAATGGTTTCGGTAGCCAAAGTAAAGATTACTGCAAAGGTGGTAAGCACTGAAACAGAAGCAGCAATAAAAAGTAAAAATCCTATGACTTTTTCAAAATAATTACGCCTAGCACGCTTATCAAAATTAGATCTTTTAGCAGCTAATTTTGGTGGTTTTGTACTTATATTTCCCTTAGTACCAATTTCAGCTCTTAAATTAGTTAGCTCTCTATTTAGCCTATTTAACTCAGATTGTAATCCTCTGTTTTCTTTAATTATTTTTTGCTTAGTGATAGTTAAAGTTTGTAGCTCTTTTTCAAGTTTTTCTACTTTGTTAGCAAGTGTAGTTACTTCTTTAGGGTCTTTTGCAATAAAATCGTTTTGTCTTTCTGGAATTATTCCAGAGAGGGTTTGAAAAATAATCTTTTGTTGTAGTTGGGCAATGGTTTTTTCTTTTTCAGCAGTGGCTTTTCTCAACTTACGTAAGTGATAATGTCGCCTAATTTGAGTCCAAAGACCTTCCATTAGCCAACCAACAGCGCCACCTAAGATAATAAGTAGTATTAACAGTAGAAAATTTTCTCTAATAAACTCAGCCATGTAGACCTTTAATATATTTTCTTTTCAAAAAGTAAACCATCTCTTCCTTTTAGAAGCTCTTTACTTATAATTTCAAATTTATCTTCAATAGGTTTTTGATTGTGTAAAAAGTACACTTTTATTTGACTATCTTTAATTTGGTAAGTACCTTCTAACTGAAATGAAGACTCTCTTTTTGATGATTTTGAGTAGTACTTCCACATAACAATATTATTTGCAAGGAAAGTATAAGACATAAATATTTCTATAGTACCTATGACTTTTTCTAGTTGATAAGCCCCTAAAACGGTTCCTGATTTGCTTTGGGATAGCATCAGTAAAGTGAGAACCAAATAAACTATAATAAACCTAATCATAATAAATTAAATCCCTGCTTTAATCATAGCTCGAGTACAAAGTTTTGCGAAAAACAACTCCTGTAACAAGCTTTTTAATTTCCAACCTCCAAAAGGAGCTTACCCTAGTTTTGTCATGGAATTGTCAGCTCGAAAATCACGACACAAAGTACATTTAAAGAGGTGTTTTTTTCATAATCCAAACTCGTTAATTATCTATACTTTAGAAGAATATTATTTCCTAGATGATTTAAATGTAATTCCTGCTAATAAAAAGTTAATCAAATAACATATCTTTTGAACTCAGAAGGTCACTAAAAACATCTAGTACACCCATATCATTAGCTAAATTTGCGCTATATTCTAAAAGGTCATAGCACTTAGCATAAAAAATATCTTAAAAGGATAAAACACTGAGCTAGATCTTTAAGGAGTTGATGAAATTTGACTGTACCAGAAACCATTGAACTACTTATCAAATTTGCTACTGCTGCTTTTGCTGGGTTACTTATAGGGCTCGAGCGCGAGCGTAAACGACAAGATCGTGGTTCTATTTTTGCGGGGGTAACTACCTTTCCATTAATTGCGCTTTTGGGCACTATATGCTGGAAACTCACATTGTTAACAGGAGAGCTTATTCTTGCTGTGGTCTTGCTGACTATCGGCATCATAACTTGCCTTTCCTACTGGCGAGAATCTGCCAATGGCAGAGTCAGTGGCACTAGCCAGATAACAGTTCTAGTTACCTTTACTTTAGGGCTTTTAGTAGGTTTTAGTAACTATATAGTTTCTCTTGCAGGGGCAGTACTAGTTACAGGCATCCTTTCCTTACGTGATGAGTTACGTATATTAGTAGGTAGATTAAGCCAAGCTGATCTTCTTGCTGTTTTACAATTTACTGCCATTTCTTTGGTTATTTTCCCTTTAGTTCCTAATGCTAGCTATGGCCCTTGGGGTGTTTGGAACCCTCATAGCATTTGGTTCTTAGTAGTTCTTATTTCTGGCATATCTTTTTTAGGGTACGTAGCCTCTAAAATTATTTCTCCCCAGCAAGGTATAGGTTTAAGTAGCCTTATTGGTGGAATAGTGTCTAGCACTGCTGTTACGCTCGCTTTTAGTGCCAGAAGTCGTGGTCATGAAGAATTAAGTGGAATGTTGGCTTCGGGGGTGCTTGCAGCTTCAAGTGTTTCTGTAATTCGTTTGTTAGTAATCTTAGCTTTAGTAAGCCCTCAACTTATGATAGCGGTAATGCCTAGCTTTCTAACTCTATTTGTTCTTACAGGAATTAGTGGTTGGCTTATTCATCACTTTAGTAAAAAGGATATTACTGACGGTGCACAGCTTAATAACCCATTTAAATTAAGAACTGCTTTTGGCTTTGCAGCTTTCTTTGCACTCACTTTGCTGATAACTCGAGCAGCTCAAGTTTTTCTAGGTGAACAAGGGATTTACATAGCCAGTATAATTGCTGGTTTGAATAAACTTGATGCTATTAGTTTAGCTTTGGCTGCACAGTTAGGTACTAGTTTAGAGTTAAGTGTGGCCAGTAGAGCTTTAACCTTAGCTTTAGTTAGTAACACTCTATTCAAAACTGTTTTAGCTTTGGGGTTGGGTTCCGGACACTTTAAAAAGACTTTAGCTTTACCTATGACCTTAGCTGGTGTGTCTTGTGTAATTGTAGCTTGGTTAATACCGATAGAAGGGCCTATAAGCAATCTTTTGCAATGGCTTGATAAAGCTAATTGATGCTATTCCACTTATGACAATCTCTTGACATAGCTCGAGTAGACTCACAAAATTATGCTCAAGCAAGAAATTTCTAAAGTTAATGCCTCACTAATTAGAATGCTAAGCTTAATTCGTGAAGCAAGTGAGTTAGCTAAACATAGCCTTATAAAAGCTGATCTAATTGCAGCTGAGCAGTGCATAAAAAATGACGAACAAGTCAACGATTTACAAGATGAGCTTGAACACGTCATACTTGCGTTAATTGCTCGCTATCAACCTGCAGCTACGGATTTGCGTTTTTTAGGAGCAGCACACTGGGCGCTCGTTGATATTGAGCGTGCTGGTGATTATGCGGTTCATGTAGCTAAAGCTGCCATTAATTTGGCTAAAGAACCACCCCTTAAAAAATATACTGACACCCAGCGCATGTTTTCAATTATTAGCTCTATGATAGAAAAAACTATTACTGCTTTTACTGAGTCTAGCTTGGAGTTAGCAAAAGAAGTTTATCTTATGGATAAGAAAGTTGATGATCTAGATGAGCAAATTAAGCGTGAGCTTTTAACTTATATGCTTGAAAACCCAAAAACGATTACTCGAGCTATTGAGCTTCTAAAAGTAGTTCGGTACCTCGAGCGCTTAGCTGACCACATTCAAAATGTTAGTGAGCACATCATCTTTTGGCTTGCAGGCAAGCGTTTTACAAGCCTTGAGGAACTAGCTTGATTTTAGTTCCTAATGCCTCGCCAAAACTGATTATGTTGCCCCTGAAGAAGTGCAAAAGGAAGCCGAGGATTGGCTCGAGCAACAAATGGAGGAACAGTGTTGGCCTATGGCGATGGTACCTGAATAAAAAATGACTACCCTTGCAGGTAGTCGTTTTCGTTAAAAATTGTAAAGTAGGATAAAAATTTATTGTAGTGTTGCTTCAGCTAGAGCTTTTCGCAATGCCTTACAAGGAGTTTTAGGAATGTCTTCACACATAATATCAATTATGGTGTTAAGTTGAGATTCTCTAGCTACAGAATTCTCCTGAAGGTTTTCCTTACGTAACGCTTCCTCAACAATTGAGCTTGCAAAAGGGCCTAGCTCTTCAGTTAATAAAGATATCCACTTTCCTATAATTTCAGGGGATAACGTGACCTCTTTCTCATTTGGAGTAGGGTTAAACAACTCTTCAAGAGTGCCGTTAAGAGTAAAGTTATTTGAACGATGCCTTTGCAAGAAATGAAATTTACTAGGAGGGAGTTTTAATAAGTCAGCAAAAGCTTTTTCACCATCGTTTTCCCGATACATAGCATGTACAGGATTTCCCTCTTCAATATAAACGAAACCAATATCATCATTATCTGTTTTGAGTCTAAGGCAACCTGTAGCTTTTTCACCTTGATATAAATATAGGAGCTTTTCAATAGGTATGTTTGCTGTGTGGCCTTGTCTCATTAAAATCACTTATCCTTTAAACGCTTCATGGCCATTAGTAAACTGCGACGCATTAATTCGAAAGATTGTGCTAGGTCACCTATTTCATTATCTTTGCTCGAGCTAAAAGACTGATCCAATTTACCACGACTGACATCGCTTGCTATAGAAGTGATTTCCAAAACAGGTTGAATAATAATTCTTCTTACTAAACGATTTACCGTTAATAGAACTGAACCGAAGAGTAAGGTAAGTACCGAGATAATAATTAAGCCTCTTTTTAGCACAATGCTGTTTACATCTCCAAGAGGAACGCCAACTACACTAGCTCCTACCACTCTACCTGTTCTCCAGCCAAAACCACTAGTGGTGCCATAAGTTTCAGTAATTTCACTTGGAGCTTCTCTAGGAGCACCATGACAAACTAAGCAGCTTTCTTTGGCAACAGCAGGAGCAGAAGAAACAAGGTACGTTTTATCCTTCACTGTACCCGTTTGTACTACTGGATCAGTCGTTTGGGTCCGTCTAAAGAAGCTAAGTAAATCTTTCTCTAGAGGCTCAGGAAGATTTTCTTGGTTAAGAGGATTATCAGAAGCTATTTTGATGTAGTAGTCAGGTTGTTCACGTGCGAACTTGCTAGCAACCGTTTTAGCCATAACTGTTGAGGAAACAACTGGAGGGAAAAACACGCCTTGGGGCAAGAAGTGAGGGCGTGTATCTTCACGCACAACATTACGAACTGACCTGACCATATCGACAAGCAAGGTCAATTCTTTTTGAGCTTGAGTATAAACTTGATTGCGAACCCAGAAATATGTGAGGGGCAAGCTAACAATAATACTGATAAAATACAGCCACAGTAAGGTTTTACTGAATTGCTTTGTAAGACGATTTTTATTAGACATAAACGATACCATTACACCTTATAAATAGATTTAACTCTGGAGGTAACCCTCCAAGTTAGACTATTTTGAAATAGGGGTAATCACAGAATTCTTAACACTAGTGCAATGTGAACAACATTACCATCCCTTTTGGTCAGCTCTGAAGAAAGTTCAGATAATTCAGAATCCTGACTCACAAGAGGATTCTAAGTAATCACCAAATATTATTGTGCTATAGGAATTTTACTCGCATTACCGCTATCTTCAGCAGGTACATCCTTAATAGTATTAGATGTTTCCTCAAAATTACCGGGGCCGGGATAACGATCTTCATCTCCACTAAAGTTTTCCCCAGTCACCCAGTCAATAAACTCATCTAAGAAAACGGTGTCTTGTCTGTCTTTATTGTGATTAATAGCCGAATTATTGGCTACTGTGCCAGTGAAAACTTCAAATATGCTAGCATAGATCCAATCAGCAAACTCTTCAAGAATTTGCTGGCTACTATCAGCAAATGCTACACAGTATTTATTCTTGTGCATGAATATAGGTCCTAGTCCTCGAGCAGCCAACTCATTTCTATGCTCCGTACAAATAAGTGTAGCCGCATAACCTTTGTCGTTATGTACGTGCTCTGAAAGACTATCATGTGCTAATGAAATAGGTATAATGATAACTAATATCAGCACCTGAAGGTAAATTTTTCGCATGGTTTTTAGGTTATACCCCATCTCCTTACAGACTCCTTAAAAAATGTTTTTAATCACTTACAGTAATATAAGCGATTGTTTTTAATAATTTAATGAGGGAGCATGCTTTTACCCCAGACTGGTTGGAAAGAAAATATGGATCTGTTAACGGCATTAGGTTCAACGAGCACTCTTACTGCGTGGATGTCGCTCGAGCCGAAGACCTCTAACCTAATCAAATTAGCCAAGGTGTCACCCTCACTATTTTTAAAGGGACGGTCAATCCTGAAGGTATGGCTATCACCATGAATTAGTAGAACAGGCTTCTTAAATTCTTCAACTAAAGGTAATAGGGTCCTACCAATTGATTCTAGAAAACCAGAGTGACGTGGAAAATCTCCATAATAGGTTGCAGAATCAAATACATCAGCGTGTATAGAAATAACAATGGTTTTTACATCTTTTGTGTTAGCTGTAGCAAATGAATCTTGTATCCATGCTATGTTGGCTTTGTCTCGAGCTAAAAACTCCTTTAAAGCTGCTAAATTCCAAACTTCAAAATTGTTATTAGAACCAACAATATGAACTTGGAGAAACATAGTGCCATTCTTGATAAAGCGACTGTTTTCTACGTATAAGTTGTAATCAGGCATTATGTCAGCTTGGCGCTCGAGTTTAAAGGGTTCTTTACCAAGGGACATAGCCTCAGCAAAAAACATCTCCCTTAGCTTGCCAAGACGCTCAATTGGGTCGTATTTACCAGCCTTTTTACGATGGCAGTCTGTCCACTCATTATCACCGGGCGTATAAACCACAGCAGTATCAAATGCATTGAAGAAATCAAGCTGATTTTGGAACTCTTGGTCAGAGCACTCTGTTGAACCCGATTTTATGTCACCAACATGTATAGTGAAATCTGGGTCCAGTCCATTAATGGTACTAATAAGTTGTTCATAGGGTGGATAAGCTGTTTCAGCTTCACCATAAGGTATATCACCTATAGCTACAAAAGAGAAAGCCTCACTGTCAGTTTGGCCAAAAGCCCACGCTCCAAAAATTAAGCTGGTTAAGACCCCTAAAAAAGACTTTAATCTCATGAATACCTCCTAGTTATTCAAGAAGCAACCAGCAAATTTGAGCATATAAAGCAAACGTCAGGAGAATGTCTGGCAATTTAAAGACTATTTAACCCCTTGCTATGTTTTGTGAAATTCCTTCATCTTTGTAAAGTAAACTTTTAGTTTAAGGGTTTTTAGGAGTCGCAATCCAAAATGGCACATTACCTGTTGCAATTTTTCCGGAAATCTCTAAATTTTTTGTATCAATCACTACAATCTCATTTGTACTAGTAACTCCTGTGTAGAGATTGCTACCATCAGAACTTGCTCTTAGTCCATGTGGGCCAAAGCCTACTGTAATTTGCTTTAGCACCTCTAATGAATTTGTATCTATAACACTTATTTTGTCATCGCCAATGCCAGAGACATAAACATACTTACCATCAGGAGATACATCTATCCCATGATGACCTAGACTTACAGGAATTCTTTTTATAATTTCTTGGGTTTCAAGGTCTATTACCACAACATCATTCTTGGCTATGCTTGTTACAAACAAACGCTCCCCCTCAAGAGATAAGTCTAAGTTATGTGGTAGGCCTTCAATAGGTATTGATGAAATTTTTTCTAGCTTTTCTGTGTCTATTATTGCTATTTCATCTCCACCTTGAATGGTTACATAGGCCAGATTAGTTTCAGAAGTAAATATAATATTGTGTGGGACAACACCTACTTCAATCTCCTTTACTACTTTCCAAGTGATAGTGTCTATTACACTTATAGACCCTGAGCCCTCATTAGCAACAAAAGCCAGATTACCATCAGGATGAACCTTTACACCTTTAGGAGTTTTTCCTACTGTTATGGTCGCTTTTAAGCTATTGGTTTTAGTATCGAATGCATAAACAACATTACTACCACTACTTGTTGCTAGCACTAAAGAGCCATCTTGTGAGATAGAAACATAAGTCATTTTTGGACCTGCACTCCATGTAGGACTTGTGAATTCCTCTACTTGCAGCATTCCAACAGCATTATCCCCTTGAAGAGTAAAATAAATATTGTCTAACACATTGACAGCACTACCCATTTTTATATCTATGTGGGATGGATCATAATCAGATGCCCAACCAATTTCAATTAGTCTAGAAACACTAGATGTTTTAACACATGCAGGTTCCCTAGTATCTACTTTAAAAATCAGGGTCAGGCCTTCTTTACACTCTATTAAATGTAGATCAACACCGTCTTGAAGTTGCTGTTTTGGGCTTGAGATGCCACCATCAGCATAGGTTACTGTAATTACTAAAATTAGTAGGATTGTAATGATAGTACAAATTTGTTTCATAATCTGTCTATACTATCAATGCTGACCAGCTACAACTACGTATTACATTTCAAGTATGTTAGAGTAACAAAAATAAATGAAACGAATTCTAGTACTATGCACTCATAATTCAGCCCGCAGTCAGATGGCAGAAGGTTGGCTAAGTCACTATGCTAGGGAACTAGGAATAGAACTTGATATAGCTTCAGCAGGCACAGAAAAAACTAAGGTAAAGCCTGATGCCATTACTGTCATGCAAGAGGTTGGTATTGACCTTAGTACGCATTACTCCAAAACTATTCAAGACTTATCTGATCCTTGGAATTTTGATGTAGTAATTACAGTGTGTGATAGTGCTAATGAAGCTTGTCCTACATACCCTGCTAAAACTACAAGATTGCATGTTTCATTTCCTGATCCTTCAGGAGAGTCTTTAGAACGTTGGTGTGAAGTGCGTGATGCTCTTGGTGAAATGAGTTATGCTTTGGTAGATAATATTCGCAAAGGTCAAAAATTGACTGAGGAAGCGTTAAAACCCCAAAACCCCCTCTTATTTCCCAAGGAGTGAAATTTTCAAGGGCATTATCTAACTTTTGCTCGATTTCTGAGCGTACTTATCTATCACGTTGTTTTGCTTCACTAAGCAAATTAGTAGCTAACTATGGAGATTCGATAGAGCTGCTGCTAAGGGTTCTAAAGCAGTTTGTTTCTGGGCATGGTCTAAAGGAGAATGAACGCCTTTAGCTTCAATCTGTGTCCCTGTTAGAACTATCACTTCATCATTACATATTTAAAGATTATGAAGGTCTTGTGAAAAATCCCCTCTGGCACTGCTAGAAAAATTTAGCTATTATAGTTTGCTGTAAGTGTTTCATAGTGAGCTATTAGTTATTAATAAACAAGTACCAATAATGCGTGCTAGCAAGCTAGGTGGTTAGTTGAAAATTTTAGGAGTAATTATTTCATGAACACTTTTCCATGTAGGAAATATTTTTTCAGAATATTGATAGCAGGTTATTTTTTTATATTTTATCTGAGCATAGCCAATTCAAAAACAGATACTTCTACTGGGAGTATGCCTAGTTATGCTGGGACACTCGAGCACATCTACAAAACCAAAGAACAGACAGCCCTTAAAACCTCATTGTTATACTTGCTTGAAGGACTAGAAGCATGGGGCTCATGGCTAGACCCCTCTAATGAAGTTGGCCTACTTCCTGAAGCCGAGGGGCGTTTTATGGTGTCTAGCACACCTATCTTGCAAACAGGAGGAGCAATTCCTAGTGGCATAGGTATAATGGGTTTTGCTCAGCCTATAGCTATAAGCCATGATGGGATACCTCGAGGATTTGATAGCAATGAATACCTTTATGAGCAGCCTTTGCTTAACCACAATGCTAGTGTTGAAGATGTATTCCAAAGAGTGCCCTACCTTGATAGATTGAATTATCAATATGGCGTTGAAGTATCTGGACTTACAGCCAAAGTTTATCGTAAACCCATTGAGTTAGAACTCACATTGCTTGCTATGCTCCAAAAAATAGGAGCGCCGCCAGAAGCTGCTGAAGTTTGGGTAGAAGAATATGCAAAGCTAGCCTATTTACCCCAAACTATTCAACTATCTTGGCTAATTGCAGGTAATCCTTTAGCAGAAGCATATCAATCACATGTGCAGTCTGTGCTCGAGCCCCTAAATCTAAACACATTACAGATTAACAGTATTCAGAATACAGGGTGGGTTAACCAAGATCCTTTTTGGGAAGAGATTCAAAAACAACCTATTATGAAAGCATTTGCAGATTTACTAAGTAATGCTAATGAAGAAATTAAAAGGAGTTTTATTGTTGCTTTGTTTTTGCTTGAGCCCACTTCCTCAATCACTAGCAGTACTGGTAATAGCGATGATTTTACTTTACGCTCTAACCCTTTTTTGCAATCTAGTCAAGAAATTACATATCCCGCAGCCAGTATTGGCCCTTCATTTGCTGAGGAAGCAGCAAGGTTAGCTTCTGAAGAAGAAAATAAAGCTCGAGTTCCATCTTATAATCAAAACTTGTCAGAGGAGTCATCAGCTGATGGTTTAAAGACTTCGAGTAAAGCAGGAAATCCAAATATTAAGATAATTCCTAAAGAACAGCAAGTTCGGAATATTTTGCTCGGCGGTACAGTTTACGAAAATAGACCTATATCTTTTCCTGCCTATGGTAAAACCAAAGCTTATTCCAATTTGTTTGCTTGGTCTAATATTGAAGCGAAAGAAGATCAAAAATTTGACCTACACCTCCATAAAGGGTTTGAAGTCATGAATTTTGTTCTCGAAGGAACTTTAGTTTTAAAGGAAAACAATACCAACACAGAAAAATGGACGCCTTTACCAGCAGGTGGGGTCCAATTCATTCAAACTGGTGGGGGAGTGCAACACACCGGGCGCTATGTAAAAGGTTCTAGAACTCTACAAATTTGGTTTGACCCAAACTTTAAAAGATATTCAGAGCACCAAGCAACTTACCAAAACTATCAAGCAAACTCATTTACAGAAGTAATTGTTAATGGTGTTAAAACAACGGTTTATGTTGGTGATGGTGGTCCTATCCAATCAGAAACACAAGGTTTGAGTATTAAGAAGCTTACTCTCTCACCAAATATTGAGCAGAAGCTCGAGCTAGATCTAAGTAAGATTTATTCTATATATGTAATAGACGGAGCTGTTACCTTTAATGGGCAGCAGGCAAGTAAAGATGACTATGCTATTATTCAAACTATAGCATCAATTACGCTGGCTGCATCTAAAGAAAGCCAGTTGCTTGTTGTTGAAACACCTCGAAGACCTAGTTACGCTACCTATGTAGAAAGTAATAGGGAGAATTGAATTCAACGTATTTCCATAGAACTAACCAATAAATGCCAAAAATCTTGTTGGTTTTGTTATAACTCGAGCACCTCCAAAGGTCAAACCAAATGGTCAGTTGCTGAGGTGATAGACTTTGTTTCTGATTGTAGTAAACACGGTACCAAAGCGGTGTCTTTTGGTGGTGGTGAACCTTTAGAATATGGTGGTCTTTTTGAAATACTTACCAAATTGCAAGGAGTGCTTCACAGAAGCATTACCACTAATGGTTTATTGCTAGATGCTCAGAATTTAAGGTTGCTCGATAAAACTAAGCCAGAAAAAGTTCATATCTCTATACACTTTCCAGACAAACAAAAAGAAGTTGATAGAGTAATTAAACAAGTAAAGCAAATTGAACTGCTAGACATAAAAAGTGGTGTAAACCTCTTAGTTTCTAGCAAAAACTTAACTGCTGCTAAAAGTGCAGCAGAGCTTTTAAGAGCTAATGGCATTGATAATAAAAGAATTATTTACTTGCCAATGAAGATATTTGACACGCCCACACCCAAAGATATTTATGAAGTAGCAGGTAAGCAACCATTTCAATCTATGACTTGCTTAAATGAATGTGGTAAAAGTGAAAGGTTTTGTTCTATAGCTTGGGATAAAACTGTTAGTTGGTGCTCTTATACTAAGGCAAGGACTAAATTAGAAAGCCTAACAGCTAAAGATTTAAAAGCAGCACTTGAAAAAGTTGAAATAGAGTACTGTGGAAATTATGGAAGTTGAAGTGAGAAACTTTGAGGATTACCCGGCAGCACACAGTATGGATACAGAGTGGTATGCAATAGATGAAGATGGTCACATAGCCCAATTTGACTCTGGAAAATTTGGAGCAGTACCACTTAGCTTTAGAGAAAAATTCGAAGATGCTGATAGTGCTTCGATTTTAAACCTTGTTGTGAGTCACCTTCCCAAAGATGAAAATGGTTGGTTTTACCTTGAGTGTGATTACAAGCCAACTAAAGAGGTAATCTTACAAAATAAGGATTATGATTACCTAGAAAAATACTTGCAGGAACATAAGAAATTTAGCAGTGGAAGAGTGTGGGGTAGCTTTATAGTTGTTGAATCAGAAGAAGTTATAAATGAGCTGGATGCAGAAGGTTATATTATATTCTTTGATAAAGAGAAAACTACTTTCTACATAGATAATTGCGCTGAAGATAAATTCAAACTAGCTTGTAAGGAAGGGAAAATAAGTGGATTTCGCTTAGATATTGTTGATATTATTGACGAATTAGCAAGAATATTAAATTTCTTTATTTACGAGGAGCGCAATGGCTGGCCTTATGAAAGAGTTCATGTACCTGAAAAACCCACTCATATAAAAGATATACCAGAACCAATTAGAAGTAATTTGTCTACCAGTCTTCTAAAAGGAGCTAAGTTTAAAGATTACCACTGGTTGCAACCTCCAAGACATGTGGAAAGTATTGGTGGGCTTGAGATCTACATTGATTATGAGGGTAAAATGATCAAGCTTGAAGGTGAGCCAGATGCACAAGGTATAGACGCTGAGTGGGCTGCTATAGATAAAAATGGTTATGTTGCTATATTCCTTACAGAAGAAATAGGAGCAGTCCCTATTCAATTTCTCAATAAGTTTGATTACACTACTATGATCTTTAGTTCCCTAGGTTACCATTTAGATTTTCCTAAAAATTGGATTTACTTGAATCGTGATAATGTTAAAGATGATTACAACTTGATAAGGGAAAAGGTTATTGAGAAAAGCGAGTCTTTAGAAAGCATTATGAACAATGCTAAGAGTTTTGGTGATAATAACCTAGCTCGAGCCCTAATAGTAGTTGATTCACAAAAAATACTAAAGCAAATTGAGCCTAAAGGTCAGATTATTTCTTTTTCTCCCTATAACATTGCTTATGTAGAACGGTGTCCTTTATCGAAATTTGAGGAAGCTTATAGGAAAGGACGTGTTAAAGGAGTTATTTCTTCTTACAGAAATTCCGTCAAGGGTAGTGATTTACCTGAGTTCTTAGGATTTTTTGTTTATAGAGCAACAGGTAGGTATTACTATACAAAAACCTATTCACCCCCCATACCAATTAAAATAGAGAATGTGTCAAACTCATTGAAACCTAGATTATCAACTTTATGTTTCAGGAATATTGAATTTAAGGATCACACAAGGCTAGAAGTTGCAAAACACTTTAAAACCCAAAGCCTAATATATAGGACTTACGCAGTTGATAGCGAATGGAACCCTTAACGATGGTAAAAATTAGGAGTTGTCCTAATTAAATATAAGATGCTTTTCTGTTCCGCTTATTTCTTCATTATTTTTGTGTAAGTCTTAATTGATTAAAAGTAAGTATGTTTGAGAATTACCCAGCAGCACACAGCATGGACACGGAATGGTATGCAGTAGATGAAGATGGTCACATTGCTCAATTTGAAACAGGTTTAGAAGGAGCAATACCTTTAAAATTTTCAAGTAAATTTCCTCGAGAAGAAGTTTCTATTTTCAATTTAGTTATTAACCATCTAGAAAAAGATGAAAAGGGTTGGTTTTACATTGAGTGTGATTACAATTTGGTAAAAGATATGATTGCAGAAAAAGCTGATGCACTTGAAAAATACCTAACCTTAAAAGTAAAAGGGAAGAAAAAGAGCAAAAGAAAAAAGAAGAAAAGTCATGCTTTTACTGAAACACAGTTATGGCAAACTTTTTTAATAGTTGAGTCGGAGAAAACTATAGATAAATTAGGTGTTGAAGGGTATACTATCTATTTTGATAGAGAAAAAACTATTTTTTGTGTTGAGAAATGTTCTTTAGAGAAGTTCAAGCTAGCTTATAAAGAAGGAGGTATTAAGGGTGCTTATCTTTATTCTTTTAATGATATTCTTTGGGAAGATCATTTGGTCAAGCTTTTAGGGTTTTTTGTTTATGAAGCCGTTGAAAAAATAGGACCTTATCGTAGACACTACATACCTACAAATCCAACTAACATACAAGATATACCAGAGCCAATTAAAAGTAACCTATCTACAGTTGTTTTCAAGGGGATTAAATTTAAAGATTATAAAAGGCTACAACCCCAACAACACCTAGAAAGCTATAGTTGTAGTTTAACTTGGATTGATTATGAAGGTAAAGAAAGACTTTTTGGAGATAATAGATATACAATAAGTAAAAATGTTGAGTGGGCTGCTACAGATGCAAGTGGGTGTATCGCTATATTCTTAACAGGTGGCGGTGGAGCTATTCCTGTTAATCTTCTTGACAAATTTAATTCTGGTACTATTATTTTTGACCATAGCAATTCTTCTTATGAAGAAAATCAGATTTGCTTGACTTTAGATAATTCTAGAGACGATCTAAGTTTGATAAAGCAACGGCTTATAGAAAGAAGTGAATCTCTAGAAGATATTTTACAAAATGCAAAAACTGTCGATAGTGAACTAGCTCGAGCACTAATAGTAGTTGATTCACAAAAATCTCTAAAAGAATTAGAGCCCAAGGGAAGTGTTGTTTGTTTTAATCCATACAACATTGTTTATGTTGAAAGTTGCCCTATAGCAAAATTTGAAAAGGTATATAGGCAAGGTTTCATAAAAGGAGTTATCTCTTCTTACAATACTACTATTAAAGCCTCTAGAGAAAAAAAAGAGCTTCCAGAATTCCTAAGATTTTTTATCTTTAAAGTAGCAAGGTATTCTAGTTATGTTACTTATCAAAGAGTATATTCCCCTCCTGTGCCAATTAAACTAGATGATATGCCAGAATTTCTAAGACCTAGATTATCTGATTTGTGCTTTACAAAGATTTTATTTACAAATTGCGATATTTTGAATGTTTCAGAACAGGATTTTATTAAAAGTTTAAGCTATTGAGGTAAAAATGTTTCAAGATTATCCAGCAGCACACAGTGTAGATACAGAATGGTTTGCTATAGATGAAGATGGTTACATTGCTCTATTCGGCTCTGGTTTAGAGGGAGCAGTTCCTGATGTTTTTGCGAATAAATTTAGAGATAGGGATCTTGGCTATGATGCTCTTTTCAAACTTGTTATAGATCATTTGCCGAAAGATGAAAAGGGTTGGTTTTACCTTGAGTGTGACCATAATTTAGTAAAGGAAATTATTAGGGAAAGGGCTAGATCATTAAAGAGCTATTTGAGAAGAAGCGGTACTCTCCCCCTTAACTGCGGATAAATAAGTCAAAACAAGAAAAAGGAGGAGTATATGGGTTAGACAATAGTTATGCAATTAATTAGACTGTTGTCAGTAAGCTTTTTGTTCTCATTTACAAGCTTTATCTCATATACTCCTGTAACAAACGATGTTAATGATACTGGTGAGCACACCACTAGTGCAAGCGTGTTATCTGATGAACTCAACCCAAGCATAAAACCTTTAATAACGCCATATTCACCACTTATTTTCTACCAAGTGATTTTCCACTGTCTGTTTGTTGAAATTAGATTGCTGAGTAGGTCAAATGGCTGTCGGAAGAGCAAACGCAAAAGTAACAAAGAGATACCAAAACCAGATACTAAACAACAACAAGAACTAACAGAAGAAGAGAAACTGAAGAAAGCACCTACTAAAGCACCTAGTTGTATGGGTTGTGAAGAAGAAGCAGGAGCTGCAGAAACTCCGAAAAGGCCAACGAAAATGAAGGAAAGTAGGGGAAGACCAAGACAAATAGATACTACCAACCACTATTGCCCTAATGAAGGCTGTGAATACTATGGGTGGCTAAACCTAGCAAACATAATAGCTAATGGACGACCAAATAGGGGAAAAGCAAGACAATTGAAGTGTAAAGCCTGTAATAGGTGCTTTATGGAAACACAAGGAACGATATTTTATCGAAAAAAGACAAGTGCTAAGACTATATGGCAGGTGATAACAGCTTTAGCAGAAGGAGTAGGGTTACAGGCAGCATCACGAATATTTAAAGTTAAGGTAGAAACAATCAGTAGATGGTTGGAAGAAGCCTCAAAACATGCAGAGGCAGTGAATAATTACTTACTGAATGATTTAGAATTAAAACAGGTGCAACTTGATGAATTGTGGAGTTTAGTAGGAAGTAAGGAAGCAGGAGAGACACGAAGTGCAAGAGCAAGGTGGGTATGGTGTGCATTTGATGCAGAGCATAAGTTGTGGCTGAATTTCGTAGTAGGAGATAGAAGTGAAGGGAATGCCCAACTACTAATACATGGTCTAACACTAATACTAGCACCAGAATGCATACCATTATTTACTAGTGATGGTTTAGATGCATATGCAAGTGCATTATTGAGGCACTATGGAGAATGGATAAAGATAGCTAGGAAACATAAAAAAGGTAGATCACCAAAACCAAGATTTTGTGCTGTAGCAGGATTGAGATATGCCCAAGTGGTGAAGAAACGTATAGGAAGGAGAATGGTAAGTGTAAAACAGAGGGTAGTGTATGGTACGAAAGAGGCAATTGAGAGGGCATTAGCAGTAAGTGTAGGGAACGTAATAAACACAGCTTACATAGAAAGATTCAACTTAAGTTTGAGGCAGCATGTAGCAGCATTAGGAAGGAAAGTGCAGAGTTTGGCAAAGAGAGAAAAAGGGCTAATTGCAGAATTAGCATTGTTTCAGCTATACTACAACTTTTGCTTACCACACAGCAGTTTACGAAAAGAGCTAACAACAGGAGGGAATCGGAAATGGGAAAAGCAAACGCCTGGAATGTCAGCAGGATTAACAAGTAAGGTATGGAGTTTGGAGGAGGTGCTGATGAAGCCAGTCCCACCTTGGAGACAGCAAGGGTGGTTAGGCTAAATAAAAGCAAGGGTGTTTAAATCAAGGGTAAGTTGTAGATGAATTTAGTAAAGGGTGGGAAAAGTGTTGAATAACTGGGGGAATTATAGTATCAACAAAGCTATAAGTTCGAGAAATCCACTTTAGAGTAATGATTATTTTAGTAGTCTATATTATTTACTTGCTTTCATTACACTACTTTCTCCAATTTATTTATCCGCAGTTGTTGGGAACACCATCGAAGAAGCTATGGTGATAGTAAAACAAATTTATGGCACAATTTTTTAGTAGTTGAATCAGAAAAAGTTATAAGTGAGTTGGATAGCAAAGGTTATATAATCAGTACTCCGCAATCAAACATGAACAGGCAAGGGGATGGACTTACGAAGTCCTAGACGTTCTTTAGCAACTTCCCATAACCATATGGAAAAGGTTTCTAAAGGGAACAATTCACAGAGTACTACCCTAGGCCCTCGTTGCCTCAAATGCAAATACACCCATTTCAAATATGTCCATAAATTCAATAGCATAAACCCTAAGCCCATATAGAATAAACGTACTATTGCTAACTTCGTACATGTCCTGATCCTTACCTTATTCACCATTCTATAACTTGATTCTATCCCAAAACGTCTACGATACTCCTCGTATACCTGCAATGGTGGCATCTTTAACTTCCCTGTAACTATGTATGCAAATGCTTGTATCCCTTGTTTTCCATATTTCCCCTTGCTGTACTTACATGCTATATATACCTTAAACTTAACTTCCCCATACTTATCACTGTTACGACTGAACTCTGTCTCATAACTCTGTTTTGTATTCAACAAATCACGAACTTTCTTGCCTCTTCTTACTAACGGTACGACACAAGGAAAGTCTAAACTTTGTAGGTACTCTATCACAGCATTATTATCAAAGCCCCTGTCCAACAGCAAACGCTTGATTTTCAATCCTATATCATCAGCTTCAGCTAACAAGCGCTTCAGTACATCCAATACCTTTTCATCTTTATCCATAAGGGTAATTGCTAAGGTGTAGCGACGATTTTTCTTGATCACATATAAAGTAGCATAGCAGTGGAACTTAGTAGTACCTTTTTGAGCTTTACCTCCACGCACAGATTCATCAGCTCTATCACCATAGTAATTGATCTCAGTAATGTCTATTGCACAACGTAAAGGTGTTTTGAAGAGGTTTTTAGGAAGGTTATCTCTCATTGCATTATTGAGTTGTGTTTCTAAAGCTCTGGTCTCTTCAGGCAAGGCATCTTTGATGAAGTTACGTACAGTATTAGGGGAAGGAGCACCTTTGAGGTCTTTACAGGCTTGTTCTATAGAAATATTTCTAGTAGCAGCAGCTAGTATCACATCAGAAATATCTTGAGTTGAGTAGGAACTACCAGAGGAATCGAAATCAAATTTCTGATCGATAACTTGGCTAGCTTGTTGATGAATATCATTTGCTTCTAAGCAACTCGGTGAGTTAAGATTTTCTAGAGTCACATTAGTCTCCTTAAAGAATTTTCCATCCTTTAATTTTTGACTTTTGTTTGACTCTTTTTCATGCAGTTAACTCACAGTAATTCTCTCGCTTTTTATGGTATCTACCTATTTTGCGGAGTACTGATAATCTATTTTGATAAGGCAAAAACTCTTTTCTACATTGAGTGGTGTTCCCTGTATAAGCTTGATCTAGCCTATAAAAAAGGGAAAGTTAAAAGAGTTTGGGTTGATTCTTGGGAAGAGGATGATAATGAAGGTCTAGCAAAAATCTTGGGGTTTTTCATCTATCAAGATGATGAACAGGTTTGGAATGCACCTTATCAAAGGAATTATGTGCCTGCAAATCCAACTAATATAGAGAGTATACCCGAACCAATTAAAAGTAATCTATCCACAGTTGTTTTCAAAAATTTGAAATTTAAAGATTATGAGAGATTACAACCTCCACAACATATAGAGAGCTATAGTTGGAGTTTCACTTGGATTGATTACGAAGGTAAAGAAAGACTTTTTGAAGATAGTCGGTATGGGCGTGCTGAAAATGCTGAGTGGTTTGCTACAGATGAAAATGATTGTATTGCCATATTCTTAACAGGAAATTATGGAGCAACTCCTGTTGGTCTTCTTGAAAAGTTTGGTTCTAGTGAGAAGCTTTTTGATAACATTGAGGATTCTTATAAAGAAGATTGGGTGTATTTGTCTCGAGACAAAGCCACAGATAACACTAAGTTGATAAGAGAAGGAGCTATAGAGAAGAGTGAATCCTTAGAAGGAATCTTGCAAAATGCAGAAGCCTTTGGTGATGATGAACTTACTCGAGCCCTAATAGTAGCTGATTCACAAAGGGTGTTAAAAAAGTTAGAACCCAAGGGGAATGTGATTTGTTTTGAGCCATATGACATTGTTTATATTGAAAAGTGTCCTTTAGCAAAATTTGAAAAGGTATACAGACAAGGACGTATAAAAGGGATTGTTTCCTCTTACAGTAATGTTAATAAAGGTAGTGAACAATCAAAAGGATTGCCAGAGTTTCTAGGATTCTTTGTTTATAGATTGAATTTTAGCCACGATGATATGAATTATGAGCTGATTTATTCACCCCCTATACCAACTAAGCTAGAAAATGTATCAGAGTTTTTAAGACCTAGACTATCTGCAGTGAGTTTCACAGAAATTAAGTTTGAAGATTATGCTATGTTGAATGTTTCAGAGCATGAGTTTATAGTAAACTTTTAAGTGGTAAGAACAGCAGCCCTAGCACCTGCCACAATGGCAGAAACTACTACCTCTTGAACAGCAGTCGCAAGCAAAATAAGAGATGGTGCTTTAACCTGACAAGTACTTAAAACAAAACTGCAGTCACCATCAAAGGGAGTGTGCGATGGACTCACTGCTCGAGCTATACCAGCATGTGCACTTTCAGCTAAGGCTTTAGCTTCAGCCTTACTTATAAGTGCATTAGTAGCTACTACTACTAAAGTTGTGTTTGTTCCAGTAAAGCTTTTAAAGTTTTCTGATAATTTTTTTTCAGGCCTGTTTCCATTTGGTAAAATTGCACCGGCAATAATCTTACTTGTGCTAGGATCAATAATATCTCCTATAGGATTGTTGACACTAAGTGCAGCTACTATTACTTTGTCAACTTGCTTTGAAGCTGTGCCTAAGCCTCCAAACTGATAAGTGGCAACCTCAGGTAGATATTTACCACAAGTTGCACTTACTCCTGCACCTATCCGACCATTGATTACAGGGGTATTGGATGCTGTTTTAGCTGCTATGTAACCTGCTTCGGCAGTTGGCCAAGTTAGAGAATTGCTAGGTCTTGCTTGATAATCAAATATTACTGCTGCAGGAACTATAGGTACTTTTATAAGGGGGGTTGTAAAACCTATATTTTGCTCATACAGATATTGCATCACACCTTCTGCACTTGCTAGGCCAAGAGCACTACCACCACTTAATACTAATCCATGAATGCGTTCAACCATTTTCTCGGGTTCTAAAAGGGCTGTTTCTCTTGTACCGGGTGCACCACCACGAGCTGCTCCTGAAGCTAAGCAACCTTCGGGAGGACAAAGTATAGCAGTACAGCCTGTACCTGCCTCTAGATTGGTCCAGTGACCAACTTTAATGCCTGTTACATTGGTTAAAGACATTTAAGCAAGGGGTAAAATTTTTGTAAACGTTTTAGGGTTAATTAGTGCCTAAAGGAAGTTAGTAGATAGCATAGCGAAGATCTGCTAATTTCTAACTACTGTAGATGTCCATAAAAGTTTTTTTCGAGAAACCTCGGAAGTTTTGAAAACCTCCGAGGTTTGGGTGAGTCCAAGATTTTTCTGGCTAGCGGTACATTACATTCCTAATTTGAATTCCAACAAAACTCACAAACATTTATTTCTAGTTGTTTACTAAACACAGCATCTATGGTTGGGCAACACCTAGAAGCTGATTCGTAGCGTTATCATAAATGTAGGCCTTTTGCAAATTTGTAGTTCCAACTTTCACTAAAGTCCAAGGGCTAGTTAAAGCTTGAGTGGTGAAGGATCCCCTTGCAGGAGTCGTCACACTTACATTCACTCGTAGACCGTCTGACATGGCTTCAACGCTAGTAACCTCAAGTGCATAACCACCTGTTGGTTTAGTACCTAAGAAAACACCTACTACACTTTCACGTGTAAAATCTACATTGGGAGTATCAGGTTGACGTAATAGGCTGGCGTAACCTTGTGACCAAAGACCTCTTAATTTTGCTGGGTTGTTAGCAATATGAAATTGCAAATTTTGAGCTGAAGATTGTCCGCCTTGGCCAAGGACATGCCAAGAGCCATTAAAGCTTGAGGGAGAAGTATATGTAGGGGTAGCTGCAATAGGTTGCGGAGTTGTTATAGCTGGACTAGGAGGTGCAGTAGGTTGGGGAGGCACTACAGCTGGAGTAGGTGATGATGTTACTGGAGGATAACTTGGTTGTTGTGATAGTGTGGGTACTGTAGTGTTTACACTGGGTGTAGAGGTACCAAAATCATTAGCAGGTTGTAAAGATTGCTGTGGTTTTGGTTGTGCTAAAGCTAAGGTTGTTTTTTCGAGAATACTGGCTTTTAAAAGTAGTGTACCTCGAGTAATTAAGTTAGCTCTCATTACCAAATTGGCATGTAAGTCTTCGTAGCCTTTAAGACTAAAACGTAAATTGTAGTTGCCTTCAGGAAGCTTGTGGTCTCCAATAGGTGTTGCACCTATTAGATCGCCGTTTATATATACTTTCGCTCCTGTGGGTACAGTATTTAACTGTAAAGTGCCAGCTAGTGAACTAGTTATAGGAGTAGGAAGTGGAGTTTCATTAGGATTAATCATAGCTAGTAAGAATTGGCTTTGAGTAATGATAGTTTTGAGTTTTTTCGCTACATTATAGCGGTCACTATCACTAAGAGTAGGATCGAAGCCACCCCAATGCAAACCTACAACCTTGCCATCTTCCCCAAAGACTAGAGCGCCTGAACTACCATCTTGAGTATCACAGCGGTGCCAAACTTCAGTGTCGCCCAAGGCTTGTGGTGAAGGGTGAACGTAACAACGTTCACGGGTAATTTTTTTAGGAGTGCCTTTAGGATGATGAATAATGAAAAGGCTCTCTAGTGGCTTGGGTTCTCGAGCACTTTCTAAATCAATTATACCATAAGTACGCCCCGGTGCACCTTGTACTGGTAAAATACTGTAGTCAAGAGTGGAACTACTTTCCACAGGTTTAATGTCTACTTCAAAGATTTGACCTTTTTCCTCAGAACTCAAATAGCCCATACGCAAGATTGATCTAATTACTTTAAAATCAGGGCGAATACCGGGAATGCAGTGATGATTGGTGATGATATGACCTTCTGCAATAAGAGAAGCTGTGCAGTGACTGCTTACTTTGATACCATCATCACGTTCTAGTAAAATGTCTAATCTTCCTACTGATTTTGCTATTCTCCAATAAACTGTATCACGAACATTAAGTACGGGCTGAAAGTCTGCTACAGAGCCAAAAACATTTTCATAGGCAATAGAAGATTCAGCTAAAGTTAAATCTACTCTACCGAACTCACCAGAGGGCAAATAAAGCACCTGTGCTCCTACAAATGTTCCTAGGAAGCAAAGTATAGTGAGTTGAATTAATTTAAAAGTAAAATTACGAAGTTTAGTTAGCATCATAATTGCTATATTACTTGAGATTTATTTTAAAATTCTGTAAAGTCTATAATCATACTTTTTAGGAAGATATCAGAATAAATTCATTTATAGATTAAATTAAGGTGTTTGAAATTGTGATAAGGCAAGATGTACACTGATTTTCTTGTCAATTTCTACCATTATTTCACTTGGTACAAAGCCCAAAGGTTTTATTAGTCGGTTTACATGTGTGGCTCGTAGCGCCTCAATTTGTGCTTTACTGTTGTGATCGAGACCTGTACGATTTAAAGGTAGGAACACATTAGTAACAAAAAGCTTTTCTGTATTGCTAGTTACAGGTACTGTGATAAGTAAGTGAGTATTTGCATTGGCAAGGTTATTAGTAATTATAATGCCGGGGTGAATTTGAGCAGCTTCACCCTCACGGCCATCAGGACGATAGTTAATAAGATAAATATCGCCACGACGAATTATTGCCATTGCTGACTATCATTATTATCAAGCCCATCAGTATTATCAGCGGGGTACATATTTGGAAATGTTTGCTGAGCCTGTCCGAGTTCTTCATAAGCTTCTTGTAGTCCTTTCTCACGAAGAACTTTAATGGCAATAGCTAGTGCAGCACTGCGAGATTTTAGAGAATGCTGATGCTGATAGCTATCAAGAAACTGCATAAGATCTTTTGGGATAGTGGCACTAAGACGAACATTATTAGTCATATCATTCATATTACTAATATAGCATACTAAAAATTGCAATACGCCTCTAATCTTCTAAGATAAGCGCAATTTCCCCGTAAACCTCATCTTGTTGAGCTTTCAAGACATCTTCTTTTACTAACTCGAGCATTCCCCCAAAATAAACAATTAAAGTGGGCCAGTCTGCTGGCACTAATTCTTTTAAAAAACCGCGGCGGACTTTTATTAAGATAGCACTTAGATTTTCAATGGCCCCCCTCATGCTTAAACGTTCTTTAGCAAGTTCGAAATAGTTTGTTGCTTGGTAGCGAGAAGCTAGTTCAGTAAGCTTACTAATATTAATCTTTAGTGCTCTTTCGGGGCGCGGGTAACTTGGCTTTGGGGTTTTTGCGGTTACAATGATTGTTCTATCATCACGGCGACGACGTAAAAAATGGATAGCTTCCTCTAAGGCTTCAAGGCTTTCAACTGCTTCTATTGTTTCTTCTAGAAGTTCTTCTTCAGTGGTTTCTTGGGGAGGCTTAGGTAGTAAGAAGCGAGCTTTAAGTTCTATGACTCGAGCAAGTTGGGGCAGGGTCTCAGTGGCTAGATTAATATCATGATTGGCTAAGCGTTTATAGTATTGCAAATAATTTAGTACTAGTTCTAGAACATTAATTTCTGATGCTGCTATACGGTTATTTCTTAAGGCATAATTAAGTTCACTAAGTGTTCCTGAAAATGCAGCTGTGTCAATGCTAAAGCTCTCATACAGACTTTCAGAGGTTGGTAGTGTTACCACTTTTTTAGCTTAACATATGCGGAATTGTTGTAAGAGGTGAGTATTACATATTTTTTCACCCATCTCTCTACAATAGCCCCAACCTATCTAAGAGGTGATGCCTAAAGTATGTTCTGTAGTTCATTTTTATAGAGTACCCTCTCAATAAAAATTTCACAAGCAAGAAATATTGTGAATACAATAACTAACTAAGAATCTGCAGTTACTCTAAATTAATCGATAAGAAAGACTAAAACGCTGGATTTACCCCCTTAAAATAATTTTACTGGTCTACTCCAAGAATAGTACCGTTACTCTTATTCAGTTGTGCAACGTAGGCATCAGAAGTACCATAGCTTGTTCCACTACCTGTTAACAGGTTGCCCCATGTGTATCCTGTGATGTAAACCGAACTACTAACTGCAATGTCATTAGCAACATCGCTATCTGCTGAGCCATATTTATTTTTGTTTTTGTCAAATTGAGTGACCCATTGTCTAGTGCCACCGCTGCTGTACTTGAAGACCATAATGTCTGGACCACCGGCACTAGTAAAACTAGGAAAAGAACCCAGAGTGTACCCAGCAATATAGATGTTATCATTATTATCACTAGTAATACTTAAAGGAAAAGTATTAGCACCTGGGGTAGTAGGTTCCAAGATTTTAGAGTAAATTGTGCCCCCATTAGCGTTCTTCTTAACAAAACGAGCCCCTTTGCTTGGAGCATCTATGTGAAGTGTAAAGTAAATATTGTTGTTGTTGTCAGTAGTGATATCATAAGCAGTATCATCATTGGCGGTACCGTAATTATTTTGCCATACCTGATTCAAATTGCTATTGTACTTGAAAAGCCTGACATCTACACCTTGAGGAGTGCCAACGCCACTATTATTCCAGTTTGTTAAAACAATAACTCTGTTTGAACTATCCATTGTCATAGCTTTAGGTGTAAGACCCGGGCGGTTGTTTAAGGTAAAAGATTTAGTTCTAAGTAAACTACCTCCACTATTAAACTTTCTAACTGTAAAGTTGTTGGCACCTTCATCACTGAGCACGTATATTTGGTTGTTACTATTGATAGCTAAATCAATGGCAGTGTCAGAAATGTTAGTCCCAAACTGCTTGCCCCATAGGAGTTGCCCATCTTGACTGAACTTTGCTAAAAAGGTATCCTTATGTCTTACCTGAAATCCAAGCGGACCATTAGTGTGACCCACTACATAAACATTCCCATTACTGTCCGTGGCAACTTTGATAGCCTGATCAAGAGATCTAGTCCCAAATTGTAAACCCCAAATCTTTAAGCCATTGTAACGTCGTAAGAAACTGTCATCAAATCCTTGGTTTGTGCCATCAAGATCTCCTTGTGTATAGCCTGTCACATAAAGATCATTACCATTAACAGCTAAACTCGTTCCAATATCTAATTGTGGAGTTGCGAAGTCAAGAGTAGAAAAGATAGGATCTTCAACAGGATCAGACTCTGTGATAGGAGCAGGAACTTGTACAACCTTAGTACAAGCAGCTAAGAAAAAGAGTAAGAAAGTGAAAAACACTAAACGAAACATAAAAAATCTCCTTAAATTAAGATTAGAAATTTATTATAGGAGGTTTTGCCATTTATGGTCAGAAGGAGGGTCACTATGGATTGGTTTTTGAGAAGTTATTAGGATCAGCAATTTTCCACTGTATCCAGCATTGGTAATATGGTCCTAGTAGGTGTTTTGTTCAGTTCGTACAAGCTAAGCTTGAATTAGGCAATAAAAGAGCACCTGAACAATGTCAGGCGCTTAAAGGGTTTAAAAGGGTTTAAAAGGGCGCAATGTTGATTGCGTTAATATGTTAGCAGCACGCTACTTTCAAAACTATTATCTTATGATTGAAAAGCAGATCTCTTGGGCTTTAGTTAAGGATGTTTTTGGAGTTAGCTCGAGCCAGTAAAAAGAAGTTTTTCAATGTCCCCTAATCTTTTTACTGATCTACCCCTACAATATTACCATTCTGCTTTTTGAGTTCTGAAACGTAGGCATCAGTACCACCATAACTAGTAGCACTACCTGTTAGCAGGTTGCCAGACGTGTATCCTGTAATATAAACTGAACTACTAACTACAATATCAAAAGCTACATCAAAATTCGCCGACCCATAATTATTTAAGCCAAACTGACTAAGCCATTTTTTGCTGCCAGCACTATTATACTTGAAAACTACAATGTCAGTGCTACCAGCATTGGTAAAACCAGAGAAGGAACCAGGTGTGTACCCAGCAATATAGATGTTATCAGCACTATCATTGGTGATGCTTGTAGGAATAGTATCAGAACTTGTAGTACTATATTCCAAACGTCTAGAGTAACGTGTATTTCCAGCTGAATTCTTTTTAACAAAGTATGCACCTTTGTTTGCAACAGCTATATTAAGCGTAAAGTAAATATTGTTGTTGCTGTCAGTAGTGATATCATAGGCAACGTCATCATTAACCGTACTATAAGCCTTTTCCCAGACTAGATTCAGGCTGCTGCCATATTTGAAAAGTCTGATATCTGTACCTTTAGAATTGCCACTATTATCCCAGTGAGTTAAAATGATCAGGTTGTTTAAACCATCTACTGCCATGGCTATAGGAGTAAGGAATGGGCGGTTGTTTAAAGTAACAGACTTAGTTTTAAGTAATTGACCAGTTGAACTGAACTTTCTAATAACAAAATCCTTATTACCTTCACTACTAAGGACATATATACGATTATTGCTATCAATAGCTAAATCAATAGCCAAGTCGGCGATTTTAGTCCCAAACTGCTCACCCCACAATAATTCACCGTCTTTATTGAACTTTGCTAAAAAGACATCAATACTTCCTACCTGAAAACCGAGCGGACCTCCTGTGTAACCCACTACATAAACATTTCCACTACTGTCTGTGGCTACCTTGATAGGTTCGTCAAAGCTTTTAGTCCCAAATTGTACCCCCCATAATTTTAAGCCATTGTAGCGCCGTAAAATCCCATCCCAACCCCCTTGATTTGTGCCATCAAGGTTTCCAGTTGTCTGACCCACCACATAAAGATTGTTGCCATTAATAGCTAAACCATACCCTCGATCATCCTGTGGAGTTGCGAAGTCAAGAGTAGAAAAGATAGGATCTTCAACAGGATCAAGCTCTGTGATAGGGGCAGGGACTTGTACAACCTTAGTACAAGCAGCTAAGAAAAAGAGTAAGAAAGCAAAAAACACTAAACGGTACATAATAAACCTCCTTAAAAGGTAAAGTAAGGGGGCTATTGTAGCAGACATTTTCAAATTCTTACAAGAATTACAATAATTAGGGAGTGATGAAATAATATGAGGTATTGATTGTTTAGAACAGTTTCTGAGATTGTTAGTTTTTAATATGTTTCTCAATAAAAAATTCACAAGCAAGGAATATAGTGAATAGAATAACTAACTAAAGCATAAAACTGAGTCCTGCACAGTGTTGCAGAAACAATAAGTATTCATTCTAGAGAAAAATAGCTATATCAATATATACTAGGGCTCGTGTTAACAGCACTCGAGCTAAAAGATTTTGCAATAGTTGATAACTTAAGCCTAGAACTCCGCCAAGGGTTTAATGTTCTAACAGGGGAGACCGGCGCAGGTAAATCCATCTTAATCGACGCCCTTACTTTACTTACTGGTGGAAGAGCCGATAACACCATGATACGTAGTGGCGCAAGTGAGGCTTTGCTACAAATAGAATTTTCACCTGAGAGCCAAGTTCAAAACATTTCAAGACGCCTAAAACGTAATGGGCGTGGTACGGCACGTTTGGATGGTGAGATTGTCAAACTTACTGAGATTGCTGAGGTAGGCAGTAAACTCATAGTAATTCACGGCCAACACGCTTCACAAACTCTGTTTAGTAACAGTGAACAACGTAAATTACTGGATAGACTTTTAGACGATAAGGCCAAAAAATATTTAGAGGCCTACTCTCAAACTTATAAGAGGTACCAACAAGGATTAAAAAAGCTCGAGACCTTAAAAAGTGCCCTTCAAGAAAGAGCACAACGCTTAGACATCTTACAATATCAAATTGAAGAAATTGACAATGCTAAATTGGTAGTAGGAGAAGAAAAAGAACTGCAAGAACGCACTGAGACTCTAAGGCACGCCGAGCGCATTGCTGAGGGAGTAGGTGCTGCTTTAGGACTACTTGCAGAAGATGAAGAAAATACCCTTAATTTGCTGTCTCGAGCAAGAAAGCACTTAGGTATGGCAGCACGCTACAATAAAAGCATAGAAACACTAGCCAATGACTTGAATGATGTTGCCACTAGTGTCCAAGCTATCACTGACGAACTAAGCAGCTTTTGGGCAGATTTTGAAGTAGAGCCCGGAGAATTGGAACGTGCACAAAGCCGCCTGAGCAATATTGAGAATCTAAAACTTAAATATGGTGAAGACATTGAGGCTATCTTAAAGTATAGGGCTAATGCAGCATCCGAGCTTGAGAAACTAAAACAAGCAGATGAAAAAATAGAAGAGGTAAAAGAAGAACTCAAATCACTTTACAATGACTTAAAAAAGCAAGCTACCAACTTAAGCCAAGCCCGTCGTAAAGCAGGTGCACAATTGTCGGAACAGGTTACCCAACAGATACGCCCTTTGGGTATGAACAATGCTCAGTTTATGGTAGATATAAAAGTTGCAGAGAGCTTTACTCCCTATGGTAAAGATAAAATAACTTTTTTATTTAGCGCTAATTTGGGTGAGCCACCAGCTCCACTAACCAGCGTTGCTTCTGGGGGTGAGCTTTCACGTATAATGCTGGGCTTAAATGTAGTTACAGGTTCTGACTTACCTACTTTAACTTTCGACGAGGTTGATGCTGGTATAGGTGGTCACGCAGCCCGCTCAGTAGGAGCGCTTTTGAAACAGTTAGCTAATAAGCACCAAGTTTTGGCTGTTACACATTTAGCGCAGGTCGCTGCTTATGCGGACACCCACTTTTATGTAGAGAAAATAGAACAAAAGGGAAGGACAACTACACGTATAAGTTGTTTAGAAGATGAAGCTCGAGAAGCAGAATTAGCCCGCATGCTTTCAGGAGCTGTTACTGAAAAAGCTCTTGCCCATGCTCGAGAATTGCTTAAGGAGACTAAATTAGAATGAAAAGGAATACAGTTGCTGCAGCAATAATAACTGCAATAGGGGGCATAATAGCTGCTACTATTAGTATACTTCCACAAGCAGATAAATTTATCCCTAATATTTTAGCCTTTTTTAACTCAAAAAATGAAGTTAGACAAGAAACTAATGTTACCTTTACAATTCATAATACCCTTGGTACCAATCAATTGAGTGAAACTGCAACAATATCAATAGATGGTGAACCTGTAGGTAAACTCTCTGTTAATACTCGTAACCCTGATAGTTTTTTAAAGGTGACTGTGCCCCAAGCAGGACAGCATAGCTACTCTGTTTCTACTTCTGCTGTTTTTGAGCAAGCCTTTGGACGTCAGCTAGAGAGCTATGGTGCAGGACAAGGCTTTATTCATATTTCAGGAGAAGAAACGTTTAATTTGATCACTGCCTTTAGTGGTTCACAAGGAGTTGTGAGCTTGCAAAAAGCTGTCCAGTAAAGACAAAAGGCCATTTGCAAAATAAGAGTGAAATAGGATTTTTTTATTATGAGTTATACTGAAATATGGACTACAAAGAATTTTTTGTAATTGTATCTGTACTATTAGTTTCTATAGCACTTGCGCAATTGAATGCTAAGGGGAAATGTGAATCGCTGCAGCAAATAGATATCGTAGAAATAGATAATTATACTGACTTATCATGTACTGATTTATCTGGTGCAGATTTAACTTCCGCTTACTTGACTTCTAATTATTTGACTAGTGCAGACTTAAGTGGTGCTATTTTGACTGATGCCATTTTAGCTGATAAAGATTTTACCCATGCAGACTTAGCTGGTGCAGATCTGACTAATGCTGATTTATTTAGTGCTATTTTGAAGTTTGCTGATTTAACTAAAGCTAATTTGACTAATGCCTTTTTGTCCAATGCTAATTTGACTAATGCTAATTTGTCGGGTGCTAATCTGGCAGGTGCTTACTTAAATGAAACTGTTCTGGCCTTTGCTGATTTGACTAGGGCTAATTTGACAGGTGTTAGTTTGTGGGCTGTTGATTTGACTAAGGCTAACTTGTTTAGTGTTAATCTAACTGATGCTTACTTGGCTGATGCTAATTTGACTAATGCTAATCTGACTGGTGCTAGCTTGATTAATGCTAATTTGACTTTTACTAATCTGAGTGGCGCTGATCTGACTGGTGCTAATTTGACAGGTTCTGACCTGAGCGATGCTAATTTAATAGGTGCTAATTTGACAGGTGCCGATTTAACTAGTACTTATTTAACTTTTGCTAATTTAACTAATGCTGATTTGACTGGTGCTGATTTGACTGATGCTAATCTAACGGATGCTTATTTGACTGGCGCTAATTTTACTGACGCTATTGGCGTTGATTGATTTTTGTTAGTGCCTAAGATGAGCTATTAAACCTATCCTTATAAGAAGCCTTTATCAGAGCAGGCCTATGTTTAAGCACAGGCCTAAATATTATAATTTATAACGTTTATAACATAGGTAAGAATGAGCCATGGAAAGCAGAAGCATTGAATGTGTACCTCATAAATCAATAAGTAATCTTGTAGGGCTTTTTTGGTTTTCTAAAGCCTCACCAGAAAAAATATACGAGATACTGCCAGATGGATGTATTGATGTAGTTTTCGAACTGTTAGCAGCTCACACACACTGCCTAGTATTTGGTACTACAACCCAAAAACAAGAGTTTGCTGTAAAGCCTGAAGCAGACTACTTTGGCATACGCTTTCAACCCGGAATGGCTAGGCACTTTCTAACCTTTTCAGCAAATGAGCTTACTAATAATTACTTACCTTTAGAAAGCTTTCTTGGAGTTGTTAGAGATCAATTATTTGAGGCTGGGAGCTTTAAAAATAGACTTGCTCTAATTGAAAATTCAATATTGAATAAAATCCGAACTCAAAACATCAAAACAGCACCTGTGGATTACGCTGTCCAGCTAATACAAAATAGTAAGGGTAATGTAGGTTTAGAATATCTTTCTTCACAGTGTAATCTCAGTATTAGGCAGTTACAAAGGGTTTTTATCGAAGATGTGGGAGTCACACCAAAGACCTTGTGTCGTATTATGCGAATTAGGGCAGCTATTGATGAATTACGTTTTGCTCGAGAAATTAGAGAAATTAATCTTGCTGAATTAGCAATTGACTTGCACTACAGTGACCAAGCACACATGTGCAGAGATTTTCGACTCTTAGCAGGATGTACACCAACCAGCCTTCTTCTTTCTTGATGTCGCTTTTTTTCAAGACTTTTTTCTGCCACAAATTTATACTTTTCAGCACCTCGATAGTTTTTCTAATCAACTTTTGAGGTTATCACTTAAAAAATTTTAAGGAGCTGAAGTATGAGATACTTACTTATCATTGCGTTGGTGACTTTAATTATTGGCATTAGTAACGCAGTAGAGCCATCAATTGAAACTCAACTACCTGAAGGAGTAAAAATGAGGCTTTGGTCTGGCGTAATTACTGAAAAAATTCAAGAATCAAAGGAATTTTATATTGAGGTGTTTGGATTTGAGGTTATTTATGACAGTGATTGGTTTGTACTTTTAAAATCTGGTGAAAGTCAGTTAGGTTTTATGGTTCCAAACCATGAGTCACAACCTTCAATATTTCGCAATGCTTTCCAAGGCCAAGGTACGTGGCTTGCTATAGATGTTGAAGATGTTGATGCTGAGTATGAACGAATCCAAGCTCTTGGTATACCGATTGAAGTACCCATAAGAGATGAAGCTTGGGGAGATCGCCATTTTGTTGTAGTTGATCCAAACGGTATAGGTGTAGATATTGTCAAATATACTCCCCCGGTAGAATAAAAATGAATTTGAGAATTTTAGCAATAATCTTTTCAAGTGGTTTAAGTGTCTTTGCACAAGAAAATACCTTGCCTCCTATTATTTATAAGGGGCTCGAGTTTCCTGAACTACCCTTTTCTTCTAATTTCATAGCAGTTGTTCCAGATGGTCTACCTGTTTCTAAAATGCACTACCTCGAGGCAGGTGATCCTGACCAAGATGTTATGCTACTCATTCACGGTCAACCCACATGGTCTTATTTGTGGCGTAATGTTATTACCCATCTTCAGCCACATGCTCGAGTAATTGCAGTTGACCTTATTGGTATGGGTAAAAGTGGAAAACCTGATATTACTTACAACTTTGTCCAACATGCAGCTTATTTAGATAGTTTTATTGAAGTACTAGAGCTTAAAGACATAACTCTTGTGATTCATGACTGGGGTTCAGGCTTAGGCTTTGACTATGCTTTTCGCAATCAAGACAATGTGCGAGCTATAGCTTTTATGGAGGCTATTCTTGGGCCTGTTTCTTCTTTTGATGAGTTGGGACCTGAGTTTGATTGGCTTAGAACCTACCGCACCCCAAATCTTAGTGAATCTTTGCTGATGGATCAAAACGAATTTGTTGAACACATGTTACAGAAGATGATGTTCCATAAATTAGATGAAGAGGAACTTAATGCTTACCGTGTTCCTTACCCTACACCTGCTGAGCGTTTACCGATTCACCGTTGGCCAAATGAAATACCTATAGGTGGTCAACCTACTGACACTTTTGAGAGGGTAGCTGCTTATTCAACTTGGCTCTTTGAAACAGATAAACCAATGTTACAACTTTATGCTTCACCAGGGCTCATCATCACACCAGAAGCAGCCATTTTCTTTGATCAAGCCCTAAAAAATGTCACCACTACTTATATAGGTAATGGTTTGCATTTTGTTCAAGAAGATCAACCCCAAGCTATTGGCGCAGCTATTGCAACTTGGTATCAGGGTTTGCCCTAACTAATCTACAAACAACCCAATAGCATGGTAACCAGCATCAACATATATGGTTTCTCCAGTTATACCACTACCTAGCTCATCACTGATAAGGCTAAATGCAAGGCCAGCAACCTCTTCTTGAGTTATATTGCGCTTAAGCATGGAAAGTTGGCCACCTTTAGCATACATATCAGAAAAGCCTGCTATACTGCGGGCTGCTACTGTCCGCAAGGGCCCTGCGCTAATAGCATTAACACGTACACCTTGGGGGCCAAGGTCATAAGCTAAAAAACGAACGCTGCACTCTAAAGCAGCCTTAGCTATCCCCATCATGTTGTAATGGGGAACTACTCGTTCAGCAGCAAGATAGCTCATAGTTAAGATGCTTCCACCTTCTTTCATTAAAGGCTGTGCACCTCTTGCCGTTGCTACGAGTGAATAAGCAGAAACATCCATAGATGTTTGCCAAGCTTCTCGACTAGTTTTGTAAAAAGGGTTTTCAAAAGTCTCTGAGGGGGCAAAGGCAATAGAGTGAACAATAAAATCAAGCTTGCCAAAAGTTTCTTCTACTTTATTAAAGAGCGTGTCAATATTGCTATCAATGCTAAAGTCGCACTCTATAAGTAAGGGATTTTCCAAGTTTGCTGTAAGTTTTTTTAAAGGCTCTAATAATCTATCTGTTTGGTAACTAAAGGCAAGTTCAGCACCTGCTTTAATTAAAGGTTGTGTGATTGCCCAACCTATGGAACGTTGATTAGCAACACCAATAATTAATCCCTTTTTACCAGTCAGGTCAATTGTATACATGCTCACAGTTCCTTCATAAGTTGTTCGTAGCGTTCTCTTGTTGCTGCTGCTTTGCCTTGCTCGCCTCGAGCTTCCCATATTTTTGCTAAGCCCACCCATGCACTCTTACTGTAGGGTTCATGCTCAGTCATAATTTGATAGAAGTGTGCAGCAGTTTCAAGATTACCTTCTGCTTCAGCCCTTTCTGCTGTAGCTAAAAGAAAAGTAAGATGCTCGGCATGAAGATTTAAACGTATGTCTTCTACCCATCCTGAATCGAAACCTGTAAGGAAACTACCGTTATAAAGATCAGCAGCTTCAATATAGTCTTTTAACTGTCCACTTTCACGCGCTTTAGCAGTAGCTTGACGGTACAAGTCAGTATCGTATTGAATATCAAATTTACTATGTAAATAGTAGCGGCGATTAGCTGATTCTACAATTTCGCCTCCCATTACCTTGCGTAAACGGTAAAGGGTAGTGTGGAAACTACTGCTAGCCTTTGACTCTGTTTTGCCCGGCCAGAGGGCTTCGGCTACTTCAAAGGTACTTACTCCATTGCGATGCTCGAGCAAATAAAACAATAATTCCAAAGCCTTCAGGGAATCCCAATCAAGCCTTTCGCCATTCTTCTCAACTAAAGGATGCCCTAGACCTGTAATTTTAATGGAGCCCTCTAAGGGACGGCGCAGTTCCTCAACACGTTGCAAGCGTACCTTGACCGCTTGTACTAGCTCATCACTTTTGAAGGGCTTAGTAACATAATCATCTGCACCGATGGACATACCATAGCGAATGTTTTCACGTTCACCTAAAGCAGTCAAAAATAGGAATGGCACACCGCGAAGCTCTTGAATTTCACGTACCTTTTCATAAAAGCTAAAGCCATCCATTACTGGCATGGACACATCAGAAACGATGACATCTGGGTGCAAGCCTGACTTGAGCGTATCAAGGGCATCAAAGCCATTATCAAAGGCAAGCACTTCAAAGTTAGCAGAATTCAAGGCTAACTCTACTAGCTTTAAGATACCGTGATCATCATCTACAGCAAGAACTAAAGAAGCTGACATAGACATAAGTATATCCTAACATTCCTACAAATAGTCATAGACAAAATACCAAAACTCCCTTTCACACTACAAATTAATCTTGCCAACTTTCAGTAAGTTGATAATGAATAAGGGCACTATACTCTATGCTACTACCCATAGCTGTATTAGCATACTTAATATCTACGATTATTTCATCTTTTTTTAGGCTTTGCAAAAACTTATTAAGACGTTCTTCAAACAAATCAACGTCAGTGGCTGTTATGAGTTTAAGCTTTGTTTCCATATCTCTATTTTAATACTCTGTATGGTAACTTATTCAGGTGATTGAGTCAACAGTATCTAAAATAATGGGAGTTCTTTATGTCACAAAAATCACTTGATGAACAACGCGAACAGCGTATTAAAAATTTACATTCTTTAATTGAAAGAGGTTTTGAGGCTTACCCTTATAGCTTCGAAGTTACTCATCAAGCCTTGGAATTGCACGAGGCTTATAAAGATGCCCAAGCTGAAGATGATTTCCCCAAAAATAAAGTTATAGTTGCAGGTCGTGCTATGACTGTAAGGATGATGGGTAAGGTAACTTTTATTACCCTGCAAGATTCTAGTGGTCAGATTCAAGCTTACTTTCAAAAGGATGCTTTAGAAAGTTACAATGCTCTTAAAAAAATTGACCTAGGTGATTGGCTCGAGGTTAGTGGCAGTATTTTCAAAACAAAAACTGGTGAGCTAACTGTTAAATGTGAATCTTTCCGCCCTCTTGTAAAATCATTGCGCCCCTTGCCAGATAAGTACCATGGTTTAAGTGATAAAGAATCACGCTACCGTCAACGCTATGTGGATTTGTTGGTTAATCCTGAAGTTAAAAAAGCTTTTATAATGCGTTCAAAGGCTACTGCTTATATTAGGCAATACCTTAACAATTTAGGTTTTCTAGAAGTTGAAACACCAGTATTGCAAAGTGTACCCGGTGGGGCAGAGGCTCGCCCTTTTAAAACTCATCACAACGCTCTTAATTATGATTTTCACTTAAGAATTTCTTTAGAGCTTTACCTAAAGCGCCTTGTTGTTGGTGGTTTTGAAGCTGTTTATGAAATTGGTCGTAATTTTCGCAATGAAGGCATAAGCCACAAACACAACCCTGAATATACTATGCTGGAGCTTTACTGGGCAGGTAAGGATTATATAGATATTTTAGAGTTAGTAGAAGATATGTACTCTAAGTTGATTGAAAATTTAACTGGTTCGACAAAGCTTACCTATAAAGGTATAGAACTTGACTTTACCCCTCCTTGGCCAAGAATCGACTACACTCAAGAAGTGGAAAAGCGTGCTGGTCTAGATTTTACTTTGCTAAATGAAACTGCTATTAGAGCTTGGGTTGCTCAAAATCACCCTTCTAAAAGTGATGAAGAGCCACTGGCTAAAATGCCTATTAACAATATTTACAATAAGCTTTATGACATCTATGTTGAGCCACACTTACAACAACCCACTTTTGTTATGGACCATCCTTTAGCAATTAGTCCTTTAGCAAAAGAGCACCGCAATAGAGAAGGCTTGGTAGAGCGTTTTGAGCCAGTTTGTATGGGGATGGAGCTTGGTAATGCGTTTAGTGAACTGAATGATCCACTCGAGCAACGCAAACGCTTCGAAGCTCAAGAGGCTTTGCGTGATCTAGGAGACGACGAAGCTCATAGATTAGATGAGGATTTTCTGGTTGCCTTAGAATATGGGATGCCCCCAACAGGCGGCCTTGGTTTAGGGATTGATCGTTTAGCTATGCTCTTGGCTAATGTGCCTAGCATTCGCGATGTGATTTTGTTCCCCTTATTACGCTCTGAATAAGATCTTCTTATTTACACGCTTAGTTTCTTGGCGGGTATTTGGGTAATTTGCTTGACAAGTAGAACAAATCATCCTATTATACCAATTGGTTAATTAACCAATTAGTTAAGCAAGATAAAATCATAATTATGAGGAGTGATAACGACAGACTAAACCAAGCCTTTGCAGCATTGGCAAATTCGACTCGGCGAGCAATTTTAGCGCGTTTAGCAGAAGGCGAAGCAACCGTTAAAGAACTCGCAGAGCCTTTTAATATGAGTTTGCCAGCCATTTCTAAGCACATCAAAGTATTGGAGCGTGCAGGGCTAATTACACAAGGTCAGAAAGCGCAATATAGACCCTGCACTATCGATGTAACGCCCCTCAAAGAAATCTCCAAGTGGACAGAGCAGTACCGCCATATTTGGGAAGCACGCTTTGACCATATGGACGGTTATATAAATCAACTTAACAACAAGGAGAAAGACAATGAGTGACAACACCATTCCTAAAGATGCAATTGTGATTGAACGGACTTTCGATGCACCTGTAGAACTCATCTGGCAAATGTGGACACAACCTGAACATCTTAAAAAATGGTACGGTCCAAAAGGTTTTACCGTGCCTATTGCTGAAATGAATGTGCGAGTCGGTGGCAAACATCTGTTTTGCATGGAATCACCTGATGGCAGCATGAAAATGTGGACGACAGGTGAATACACTGAAGTTGTCCCTAACAAGCGCCTAGTCTACACTGATAGCCCTGCTGACGAAAATGGCAATGTGGTTTCGCCGTCTGTCTATGGGATGCCCGATGAGTATCCTGCAACGACCGAAGTCACTGTGCTATTGGAAGACCTTGGTGGGCGTACAAAAATGGTCATGACGCACGCAGGTGTACCAGCAGGGGCAGGTGACGGTTGGGAGCAAGCCTTTGCTAAGATGGCAGACCAAATCGAAACTGTCCTTAATAACGAATAACATGCCTTGGATCTTTTGACATTTACTTATCAGCTATATGCAAACCAGAAACACCAAAAGTCTGAGGTTTAAAATTAATTTTTGTAAAACCAGTCTTGTACATAATTTCAGAAAGTGTCTCTGGATTAGGGAAATTTAATACTGATTGAGGCAAATAAGTATAAGCATCACGCTTGCCTGAAAGCAAGCCACCAATTAAAGGTACTACTTTCAAAAAGTAAAACCTAAATAGTTGACCAAAAAAACCTTTGGGGGGTGGAGGGAACTCGAGCACTACCAATCGACCCTTAGGTTTCAAGACTCTGTAAAACTCCTTTAGGCCTTTTTCGTAGTCAGCAAAATTCCTAAGCCCATAGGCAATAGTTACCACATCAAAGCTTTCACTAGGAAAAGGCAAAGCTAAACCATCGCCCTGCTCTAAACTAATATCTAAACCAAGTCTGGCCACTTTTTTCCTAGCTAGATCAAGCATTGCTTCAACAAAGTCCACAGCAACTACTTCAACACTTGGCTTATAACACTTTAAACTAATGGCTAAGTCTGCTGTGCCTGTTGCTACATCAAGAACACGTTTGTTGACATTACTCTCTATTTCTAGTGCGGCTCTTGCTGCCTCACGTCGCCACAGATGGTCAAGGCCAAAACTAAGCAAGCTATTTAGCGTGTCATAACGGTTTGCTATGGCACTAAACATTTTATGGATTTCTATGGCTTTATCTATAGTTTGTCTAGAATTCCTTCCTAGTTTAAGATTTTACCAGTAGGACAAAGGCCAGACCCTGCCTAAAATACTACTTTGATTAATAGTACCAAAGTGTCTTGAATCTATGCTGCCTAAGGACTTACGATTATCACCCATAACAAAAATCTGGTTTTCAGGCACATACTTCTCTGTCATGGAAAAACTACCTAAACTTTCAAGATAAAGTTCTTTTAAAAGTTCACCATTTATAAATACTTGTCCTTTTTTAATCTTTATATTCTCACCTGCTAAAGCTACTACTCGTTTTGTTAGTAGTAAGTCATTACTAAAGTCTATAGGGATAAACCGCACTCTTTTTTTAGGGCTAGGCTGATAAAAATAAACAATATCACCGCGCTTATAATTAATACCTAAAACCTTAAGCCAAGGTTCATATTTTGATATTACTACCCAATCACTATGTTGCAGGTTAGGTGACATTGAATTACCTGAAATGCGAATTATGCTAAAACCAAAGGTTGTAAAAAGGTACAGGGAAGTAATTATAGCTAGAAAATAAAAGACAACTGATAGCCTATAACTTTTTAAGCAGATAGTCATAAGTTTTTGTGAGATATTAAAACCTCGGTAGGGGCGGGTTTCAAATCCGCCCCTACAAGCACAAAGGTAGCATTCATAGCTTTAAGTTTAGCAAATTATTAGGGAGTATATTCACTAGGTATAGCTTTAAAAGCTTCTGGCGGCCTTAAGCCACGCCAGTTTACCCCTTCCCCACGCATAGGTGGCCAGATAATAGTTGTGGCTTTACCCGCGACTGTAATAGTAGGTATAGGACCAAAATAACGTGAATCAACACTACCTGTGCGAGTGCGATTGTCACCCATAACAAAGTAATGGTCTTCTGGTACAATTATTTCGTGAATAAATGGGGTGCTTGGAGCATCTTCAGGAATAGGTGCTAATGCACCAATGGTGCTGTTTGGAGCATCCTTATGACCATAAAAATATTGAACTTCCCTACTATTTAAATCAAGAGGACGTGAACTTGATATAGGTTGAAAAGCTGTTATTTCACCATTTTCCACTACTATACGTGGGAAATCAAAAGGATAAGGGATTATTTCACCAGTGCTGGTTATGAAGCTTTGATCTATAGCATGTCCATTAACATAAACTTGCCCCTTTTCAATGTAAATGTGGTCACCGGGCAAACCAATAAGACGCTTTATGAAAAAGGGACGACCTTGCACATAGGGAATTTCTTTAATAAATGGAATATTTTGCAATGACTTAATCCCCGGTCGTCTAGTAGGAGAGTTTTTAGGCTCACGCACTACTAGAATGTCCCCACGGTTATAATTTGGTAACACATCCATACGACGCAACCAAGTATCGTATTTAGGAATGAATACTCGGTCACCAGTAAACATAGCTCTAATAAGACCTTTATTGGCATCACCACCGTTTAGATTAGGGCGCATTGAACTACCTACTACCCCTACTGTAGTAAATATGAAAGTAACTATAAAAAAGGCTATTAATAACGCTTCAGCATAGCCCTTAACTTCATGCCAAAAGGCCTCTTTGGCAGTACGCTTTTTTTTAGGCTTATCTTTTTTGTTTTTTGACTTTATCATCAGTTCCTACTCTAAAGAATGGTTTGGCAGCTAGGTTTGAAGCGCTTCAAACCTACTAACTGTATTGGTTTTTTCATGAGTTTTAAAAGCTCGAGATTATTGCACTTTAGCATTAACTTATCTAGGTTTTACTTTATCTTTCAAAAGTTTATATTCTATAGCATCAATTAATGCTTCATAGCTTGCATTAATAATATCAGCACTAGCTCCTACTGTACCCCAAGTGTCTTTCCCGTCTGTAGTTTCTACTAGCACTCTAACTACACTACCAGTACCTGACTCAACTCCAGATAGCACCCGCACTCTATAATCAGTAAGCTCTAGATCATCAATGCTAGGATAAAAACGTACCAGTGCTTTCCTTAAAGCTTTATCTAAGGCATTAACTGGCCCATTGCCACTAGCAGCAGTGTGTTCGAACTCTTTATCTACTTCTACTTTAATAGTTGCTTCAACTACAGGTGTAGGATCAGCATCTCTTTTAGTTAAGTTAATATTAAAACCATGCAGAACAAAATAAGGTTGGTAATGGCCTTTTACTTTACTGCTCATAAGTCGAAAAGAGGCTTCAGCTCCTTCAAAGGCATAGCCTCTGTTTTCTAGTTCTTTCATGCGCTCGAGCACTGCCTTAACAGCAGGATCACTTTTATCTATGCTCTCATCAAATTCACCTGCTTTGGCTAGCAAATTAGCACGACCAGAAAGATCAGAAAGTAATATGCGACGCTTGTTGCCAACTTGTTCAGGGTAAATATGCTCATAGGTTTCAGGGTTTTTATTAACTGCTGAAACATGTATTCCTCCTTTGTGAGCAAAAGCAGCATCACCTACGTAAGCAGCGCGGATGTTAGGATGCAAATTAGCACGCTCATCAATATAACGACTAGTCTCACGTAACTTGCTTAGCTCCTGAGCTTGTTGAAATCCCAGTTTTAAGGATAGATTAGGAATGATACTGATTAGATTAGCATTTCCACAACGCTCTCCATAACCATTTACTGTGCCCTGAACATGACTAGCGCCTGCCTGAACACCTGCTAGTGTGTTAGCAACAGCCAACTCACAGTCATTATGCATGTGTACCCCAATAGACACAGAATGCTTTTCTTTAACTTGTTTAACAAGTGCTGCTACAAATTCAGGTAAAGAACCACCATTAGTATCACACAACACTAGTCTATCGGCTCCACCATTAGCAGCTGCCTCTAGAGTATTTAGAGCATAATTGCTGTTAGCACGGTAACCATCAAAAAAGTGCTCGGCATCATATATAACAATTTTACCTTGCTCTTTTAAATAAGCCACTGAACTTCTAATCATTTCCAGATTTTCTGCCAGAGTGGCACCTAGAGCTTGGGTTACATGTAAATCCCACGACTTGCCAAAAACTGTTACTACAGGGGTACTAGCCTCTATAAGTTTCTGTAAGTTTGGATCATCTTTTGGCTTATTATTCTTATGGCGAGTACTACCAAAGGCAGTTAGTTTTGCATGTTCTAATTCTACCTCTAGCATAAGCTCAAAAAATTTCATATCTTTTGGATTTGAGCCGGGCCAACCGCCCTCTATATAATCCACTCGAAATTCATCTAAACGTTTAGTAATAGCTACCTTGTCTTGAGCTGTTAGGTTAAAATCAAGTCCCTGTGTGCCATCGCGAAGTGTAGTATCATAAATTTCTACAGAATTCATATCTAGGGTTGTAACTCACTTATATAGAGTGTGTAATTTGTTGCCTCATCCTCGGCTTTTTCAAAAATAGCTACAAAAACCTCGTAATTACCTGATTTTGTAAGCTCGAGCATAGGATGAGCGTTACCAGATTCAGAGGATAAATTTTTGCTGCACAAAGGAAAGATTCCAAAATTTGTTTGATGTAAAGCTATCAAAGTTGTACTTGCCTCACTTTCTAAGTATATACGTAAATAAGGTACGTTTATATCAAGGTGTAAGGTTATAATGGGACTACTTTCAATGAAACCTGAGCAACCTTCATAGGCCCATTGTGTAACATCAGTATGGCCTTTTACTGATCCTGTAATTGTTAAAGGATCGGGTAAAAACCCTGTTGAAATAAGCATAGCTCCTTCATTAGGGGGAAGGGTGATGCGCTCAAGTTCTGCTTGTAAGTGTGTTATACGCCCTTGTATTACTATCTTTAAGCAAGCAATGTTGTCCTCACAAGAATCTCTTTCAGCAAGCCAAGCTATTTGCTCTTCAAGCAAAATTTCTTTATGAGGTTCAGGAATACTTTTATTTAGTTGGCCATACAGATTTGCCATTTCAGTATCCAAAACTGCCAAGTTTTCATCACTACAAATAGCAATTTCTGTTGCTGTGCTAGCTTTAAGACAATCAAAGCTGGGTTTTACTTGAGCCTTGCCTATAAAGAAACAACCAATCATTAGACTAATTATAATTTTGGGAAGTATGTTTATAGGGTTCATAATTAATTATTATTACCTAAATATCTGTAAACAGTATACCTCGAGTAAGGAGCTTGCTGCTGGTTTGAGTGTGATCTAAGTATGAATAGTTTCTTGGCCTTGCCGATGAAGCACTTTATGAAGCTAGGCATAGGGGAAAGAGTCAAATTTGTAGCTATGTGCCTTCAGGGTTACCCCTTTTATAAAGTGCAGTTCTCATTTCTAATTAAAAATTATGAGAAGACCCTCCAATTCTCTAATTATTCACACCTGAAGGGTATGTTAATTTTTAGCTGGGTGTTGTACTACTTAATAAATAAATCAAATCTATTTATGAGGAGGCATGTGAAAAAGGTTTTGCATATCACTTAATAAAATTCTTATCGGGTACATTAAAATTATTTTAAGTTTTAATACTATATAGCTATACCAAAAACCTAATTGGGGAAATAGCTATGACAATATTTTAGGAGAAGTATTAATGAAGTTTTTTAAGGGAAAGTTGGCTATTTGCTTAAGTAGCCTGTTACTAAGTCTAGTTATCCTAGTTGCCTGCAAACAAACAGGTAAATCCTCAATTCCTAAGCCTGATTCAGAATCGACAGTTGCTCTTTTTGATAGTGCTGAGTTAGCTAGGGCTAAACCAGCAAATATTACTTCAGTGATTGAGTTAGCTGGTAAAGACTTAAACAATGAAGAAATAAATATAGAGCCTATTGAATCAGCGGAAAGCGTAGCTGAACAAGACAGTAATTTAATTGCTCAATCCGTATTACCTACAGCAAGCGGGATTGTAGCCTATTATGGGAAGAAGACGGGTGGATCCACCTATCGAATATGGACACTTAACCAAGTTAATGGTATAGGAGTGTCCATTTATAGCTCTATAGATGAAGTACAATCAGTAGCAGTAACCAGTGATGGTAATCTTGTTGTTGCCAGTATTAAAAACCCTGCTCATGGCTTCTTTGATGTTTACGTTTTTGATACAATAAATTCCACCATAGTTAACCTTAGCAATACCGATGGTAAAGATGAACTTGATGTTTCTATTACAGCAGATGGAACAAAGATAGTATGGTCTGGACCTTCAAGTAATGACTTAATAAAGGTCAATATTTGTGATTATGACCTAACTGCCTAAAATTGTACTATCACTGAACTAGGAGGCTCTGGTGGTAAAGCTCAGAAACAAGCTAGTATCACTGGTAATGGCAAATACATTACATTAGTAAGAATTCTAAACGATGGTCGATATCGAGTTTTTCTTTATGACATTGTAAATAATACTTACCTCAGAATTATTACAAAAGTTGATGAACTAAGCCATCCTAGCGCAAGTAATGATGGTAATAAAGTGATGTATCTAAAGACTGAAACAGCAACAACTGGTAACAATATAGTTGCTAATATCAAAGACCTTACCACTAATCAAATTGACAATGAACTCTCGAGCACTACTACTAATCACGCACATATAACCCCTGATGGTAATTACTTTGCCTATGATTCAAAAGCAAATGGTTTTCAAAGGGTTTTTGCTAGAAATATTTCTACTAATCAGAGAGCCTCTGTTCGGGGAGGTCGTTGGGATTATGGTGGGGGATTCTGGCAACAGGATAATAATAGTGCCTTTGAACCGCAAACTGAAGCAGTGATCTCTAATTCAGGTGCCATTGTCAACTTCACATCTGATGTTGTTGAATTTAGTGCCTATGGATCACAAGGGGCTTATCCCTTGCAGTATCTTTGGGATTTTGGGGATGGGACGAACTACACCAGTGATGAGCCTGTAGCTGAGCATAACTATGCTAATCCGGGGGATTACACTGTTGAGCTAACTGTGATTGATGATTTAGGAAACACCTCAACCACTACGTTTATTACGACTGTTTTACCCCCTATGAATGATATGCCAAGTATCCGGTCAGATATTGGTCAACTTGGTGTCACCTTTGATACAATAAGCAGTAATCCTAATCTTGATTTTAGGTGGGACTTTGGGGATGGCAATGGCACCGTAGGTCCCGTTGTAAGCCATCAATATGAAGACTTAGATACTTACCTTGTCAATCTACAAGTTATGGATCTAAGGGTTGATCCACCGAGGCTAGTCTTAGAAGATGAGACCACCGTAACCATGTGGGATAAGCGACCCACTGCTTATTTTGAAGCAGATATGTCTGATCAGCTTGAGAATGTACCCGTTTATGTACCAAGCTACTACCATTACACAATAAGTGGACGTGCTCCATTTATGGTTAATCTGGATGCAAGCGGCACTCAAGGACAGGGAGACCTAAGTTATCACTGGGATTTCGGTGATGGTAATACAGCAGAAGGCGTCATCGTTCAACACACCTATGAACAGAAGGGTTTTTACCTAATTACGCTGACGGTAAAAACAGAAAAAGGACTTGAAGATACTGCACATGCTTTTGCCAGTGTTTACCCGTTTTGGGAAAGCAATGATATTCGTTATAGCCATGGGATTAATATATTCCCACACATGGAGACTTTGCCACAATTCAGCAATAATTCAGCTTTAAGTACAGCAAACACAGATAGCCCAGATGTCGCCTTTTTTACGAATCACCATACCATTGACTCCTATAGCGCTGGCATGAAAGTACGAGCTCGTGTCATATTCCGGTTAAGTGGACAATTTTCTGCAGATTATCCGGATGATAACCCCAATTGGTATTTTCATGGCACTGGCGCTGTGGATTGTTCTGAGGATAGCTTACCTTGGTGTACAACGTGGCGGACTTATGAGAACTTTCTCTATAGGCAGGTGGAGCCGATTATTGCTCCCATTTCACCAAGTGCCAAAACAATTCATCAAAACTTTCTTTTAAATAATGAGTCCCTTACCATTACTGTGCACCTCTTCCAAGGTATCAGAGTTCCACGTGTTTATGTCGGCATCTTTCCTGACCATCTTATCCCAGGTGACGTGCCCACACCCTTTGGCGCAGATACTGTTGATCCAGAAACCAATACTCTGATTCACAGCATTATTGCCCGTGAAAGTGATATTTCGGATAACAAGGTTACTGCTGATGTTCCCGTTTATGCTGTAGATGGAAACGGCGATTTGATGACAGATGCTGTTGGTTATTTTGGTGCAGTGTTTGACTATGAAGGCAGCCATTGTGGGGACTGCGTGATGATCAACGGTCGTGCATCTATAACCGTAGACATACCCGTCGATGGTAACGAAGCTATAGACTTATCCACTGTACTCTTTGGAAACTATGGCAATGGAACAGGACGCTTTTTGTCACCGCCTGCCAAAACTGTAACCTGCCATAGCAATGCCAGTCACCGCGTTGAATATCCAACTCATGTTGAATTTGATGATTACGACTTTTTTGATAACTACGATGGGCGTTGTATCACGTTTACCACCACAAGTGAAATTCCTAGGGGGCTAATCGACCCCGACAATCCTAGTGGGGACGGTCTTCAAGCTCCAACAACTTTCAACTTTAACAATCAAGGGATGTTTGATTTTTCCAATGTGAAAGTGCTTAATGCTAAAGGCAAAGTTATTGGCACAGCCTCTTTGGACACAGCTCAATTATTTGGGTGTAGTGGACCTTGTGCATGGGCAGGGCAATTATGGGCAGATCAAAGCAGACTCGTTTACTCATTTTGGGAAAATGCTTGGGAAGAGTCACCGTTGGCAGTGCAGTTTGGCTTAGCTGTACTACCTGTTGCCGATGGTTTGGACATCTACTTTCACGTTGATGATTGCGCTACGGTAGATATTAACCAAAACGCATATTTTAGCTGCGTTATTGTCGGAGCTGCTGTTATCGCCTTAGCTGCTGACACAGTTCCTGCAGTAGGAGCAACTTTGAGTTTTGCTAACCGTTTCTTGGTTAGAAGCCTCAAACTATTGGGAGAAGGAGTGGGAGGTGCCTTTATTAAGGCTGCTGTTGCTGTCCATGAAAGGTATGCCCCGAGTAGCAGGTGGTTAATTCCTCCGGGGGGTATAGGCTTTCCAAACTGGCTAGGATATGTCAATGATATGAGTGCCTATATGGGTACATTTATCAATTTGGTGAAAACCAATGGAGTTCGCAACCTTGGAAAGTTTATTGATAAAGCTGACATTGTTGCGATGCGAATAGCTGCCAAGCTAGGGATTCAAGATGACCCTGAGGCAGCAATCAAGTTGCTAGATGATGCCCTTAAGGATGGACAGGCACTAGGGGTAGATGCTGGGGATTTTGTTGAAATGGCAGATCAGATGGGGGATGGTTTATTAGATGAGTACCCTCTGTCATTATCATTGGTGGAAACCACTACCTCTGGTAGTGGTCTAGTAAAAAGTTCTACTAGTTAAGCAATGATGTATTTCCCTAGAAGGTTAAAGAAAGGGAAATACATGCCCAAGAATAGCAGATACAAAAAGTTGTCACACTCAATTTACAGTTGTGAGTATCACGTAGTTTTTTGTCCAAAGTATCGTTTTAGAGTGCTGAAGGATGGAGTAGAGGAATCCTTGAAGCAGATAGTATACAAGTTGTGTAGAGAAAAAGATAGAGTAGAGGTGTTAGAACTGAACATAAGAAAGGATCATGTACACATGTTGGTATCAATCCCACCAAAATATTCTGTGTCAGGGATAATGGGCTTTATCAAGGGAAAGTCAGCAATAAACATGCTAAAGATGTATGGAAGGAAGTTAAGAGGATATCCGCAAAAGAGCTTATGGAGTAGAGGATATTGTGTAAGCACAGTAGGGTTAGATGAACAAAAGATAAGGAAGTATATACGTTGGCAAGAGCAGAAGGAAAGAGCATTAGAGGCACAACAGAGGAGCCTATTTGAGTAGTATCGGGCACTAGCGTCCGATACCCCTTCTAGGGGTTAACAAAACAAGCCACCACCTCTGGTGGTGGTTTTATGACTGGTTAATGATTTGCTTGCTAAAGTTTGTGGTGTTGGCTCAACCTCACTTACAACTTCTCAAACAACACCATGTCTAGGTAAACTTAGAGCCATATCAAAAGATCCAACTGTCTGGGAATCGACGGGTGGATTGATCTATGGACCAGATATTCCTACTCCAGATTGTCCGAACTGCACAAATCGTGTCTTACACGTCCTTAATCACACAGAAGATATCCCAACACGGCAAGGTCCTCATGGTGTTTTTCATGATGAGGGTTCTGGAGCACTTAGAGTCCTCGATGAAGCATGGTCAGGTATTAATCTTCAAGACATTAAGCCTGTCAAAAGTAACCCTAGTAATCCCACTAGCAATGATCTCTTTTGCTATGACTTTGAAGATGAAATTATCGGATATATTGGTGGGCAAGGTGGAAACGCAAACGGTAATCCAGAAACATCAATAATTGCTATGTTTATGAAACCCAATACCACTGAGGTACTCTCGGCCTTTCCCGTTGAATCATTGGATTTTTGCAATAATAGATAATTATGACTTCAATGTATTACTACAAATTATGTGCTCTGGACAATGGTCTATTAGGATTTTATAGGTGTGCATACAGCAAACGTATTGTTTTAATTTGCGACGAGCTTAACAACGCTGCCTACTTACATCCTGACGATGTAGGGAGGACTAACTCTATCCCATTTGAAAGAGACGAATACGTCCCTGATCTTGGCTGTGTGGTTCTTTACTCTGACGGACGAGGTAATGCAGGGTGGGCAACTAAAGAGGAAATTATTGAGGCTGGATGGGAGAAATATATTATGGGCGAGCGAACGCCCGATTACAATTCAATTGTTCCCCTTCGTAAACCAAAGAATAAAGCTATCAAGAAGGAGTCATAAAGAATAAATAGTCAAACAAACTCTAATTAGCTTTGTGCGCAACGTGAAAGTCGCTTACAATAACTGTTTTGCTTACTTTTTTGCCTCGGTCTATCTCTCTATCGTAATGATCAACTTGTTCCCAAGCTCTGCTTGGGAATACATAAGTTTTTGCCTATTCGAGCTACTCAAAAATTTTTCTTATTTTGATACTTATTTAAGGACAGCTTGCTCCAGTACAAACACAATCATCACCTAAGCAAGTAGCGTTACAACTCGAGTCAACCTCACAAGTTAAACGACAGTCTCCACCCAAGCAATTAGAGTTACAGGTAGCCCCTTGCTCACAAGTGAGATTACAATCCCCACCAGAACAATTAGAGGTGCAGGTACTACCCTCTTCACAAATTAAGCGACAGTCTCCACCGGGACAGTTCATGTTACCTATAGCCAAGGGTCTAACGACCAAACTACAATCACCACCGAGGCAATTTATAGTGCAAGATGAACCCTCTTCACAAACATGACTACAGTCTCCTTGGGGACAATTTATAACACCTCCAGATGTAACAATTGCTGTACCTTCTCCTGTACTTTCCGAGGTGTTTTCCTCAGGAGCATCTAAAAACACCTTTCAGAATAGTAAATGGTTGGTTTAGTCGGTTACCAATGTCTATGAGTCCAGCAATGCCGCCTAGATTAATAGAGAAGTCAAGCTCACTTAAAACATAACTTACAGGTATCTCAAATAAAGATAGTTCTTGTAGACCAATTTGAACATTGCTAAGCTCGAGCTTAGCGCCAGTTGGTTCGCCTTCTATGTACTCGAGTACACGCATAGCCACACCATCATCAGATATCCACACCTGAGCTTCGTAGGGTGCTCCTACTCTAGTTAAACCAGTAGCCTTGTAGTAGGTAGTAGGAACATCATCTACATTCTCTTGACCTGCCAGTACAATAAGGGGTTGGTTATCAGGCAAAGGAATGAGTTCGCTTATTAAAGGGTGGTCAAGTGTTGTAGTGACATAAATTCCCAAAGTGGGTAGCATTATCCAAGCTAAATTATGATCTTGCCTTGCTATAGTGGTTATTGATAAGTTTCCTATATTGAGCTCGAGCCTTTCCATATTAGGTGCACGATATACCTTACCAGTAAAAGAGTCTGCACCATCTAGAAAGCTTATATCTGCTGAATATGCTAACTCAGGGTGATTAAAGAACCCCTCAACAATCATTATTTGTGCTTGAGCTAAGCCAATAATTAGACTCACCATTAATGTACTAAAGAAAATTTTTAACCTATTTAACTCCATAATTCTTTCCTTTCCTGGACTCTTAAATAATTTCTCTAATTTATACTATTAAAAATACCTATCAACCTGTAATCTAGGGGTTTGTTCTAGCCTGCTCTTGTCTGTCCTCAATACACACAGCGAACGAAGCTAAAGCAAAGGAAATACAGCAAGGACTTCCCCCTAGAAGGGGTTCAAAATTTTGAACCCCTACAATTCAAAGGATAATCACAAAATTTATAGTAGAATTCCTAGGGATTTGAGGGTGCATCCGAAGGTGCTAGCTCAATACTTACTACTAACTCTTCACCATTGCGCCACAGTGTAAGCTCAACAGAATCGCCTTCATCTTTAGCAAATACTTTTTCTTGTAACTCACTAACACTGCTTACAGTCTCGCCATCAACTTCTAAAATCACATCACCACCTACCTCAAAAATTTCACCCTCTACCTGAGTGGCAAGCTGTGACCCTATTAAACCTGCTGCCTCAGCAGGGCTGCCTTCTGCTACTTCAATAACTATTACTCCAGACTCAGGTAGTCTAATAGTTTTATGAATAGTTTCTGGATAATCTTCAAGACTACGTACTCTTATGCCAAGGCGAGGATGAGGACGGCTAGAATCACCTGTTATGCTACCGCCTTCTTTAAGTAATGGCAAAACTTCTGCTATCACATTACTAGGCATAGCAAACCCCACACCTGAAGACCTGCCTCCTAATAAGGGAAAACGACCCTGTAAAACTGCAGTATTAATGCCGACTACCTCACCCCTAGAATTTAACAAAGGCCCACCAGAACTACCTAGATTGATTGCTGCATCAGTCTGAATCATAGGCACACCTTCTTCTTTTAAAGGTACAACCCTATCGATTGCAGATACTACACCTGTAGTTATTGTAGCACTAAGACCAAAAGGATTACCAATAGCAATAGTTTTTTGACCCACAAGCAAAGAATCTGAGTCTCCTAGGTTTATAGGTACAACACCTTCAGGAATAGCTTCAGGATCTTTTATCTGTAACAAAGCCAAGTCGTAATCACTATGTGCGCCAATTACCTTAACTTCAAGGTCTTCTTCACTTGCTGGGAAACGTATGGTTATAGTTGCATGTTCTTTAAGCTCGAGTTCACCTTTAACCAAGGCTGAGCGCACCACATGATAATTAGTAAGGATGTGCTGGTCATCAATAAGGAAACCACTGCCTTTACTCTCAGGTAATATCCCTTCAGGAAGCATAAAACCTACTACACCGTCAGGCACATTAAATGAAAAGTTTTCTGGTAAGTGTTCACGTAAACGATCTTCTAGCTCTGGGGGTAACCCTAGAGACACATCCTCTTCACCATTTTTCCCTTTCCAACGGAATAAAAAACCCTTGTTACCTTCAGGGTCTTCTTTTAGAAAGGGCAGGGGTATTTCGAAGTCAAAATCCTCTAGCTCAAGATCCAACTCAAAATCTTCAATTCTCTCGCGCAAGTTAGTATTGGCATTGACTGCCACTACACTTGGCCCATAAAGCCTAGCAATCTCGACAGTATTTTGCTCGTAAGCTAAAAGGGTTTCTCCTTCATCAAGAGGTTGAACCTCTTGACTAAAGCTAAAAAGACCTATAAGCAAAATGCTTATTAGTAAAAGTTTTATAAAGTTATTTTTGTACATAAAATGTCCTCCTGTATTAGGGATTTAAAATCTAGGTGTGTAAACACCTGTGTTGTGAATTTTGCTGGAAATCAGATCAGTAGGTAGTTAGAACACTTGGCATTTTATTCTAAAGCCAATAGCTATCTGACTTTTCTCCTTCAGATGGTGTATTTTCTTTTGGGTTTATTTCTATCTTATTCGAGGCTTCCTCTGAATCAACTGAAACGCTTACAGAGGGAGAAGTTATTAAGTCACTCCAAGTTCCTAAACTGAATACATTTGGTAAAGCTAAAGCTACTTTGGTATTGCCATTGTCTTTTGACACGGCAACTTGCCAAGTAGAATCTTCGTAGTCGGAAGCTAGCCTAAGTTCAGGTTTCTGTGCACTCATAAGTTGCCACAATAAGGCAGCTGCTTCTTTATCTTGATCAACTAAAGGCAAAGAATTATCTACTAATAATGATGGTTTTGGGAAAATGGGATTTAAACTACCTAATAGCACAGCTAGGCTACATATAGTTATTATGCCTAGAGCGTGCCAGTGTTTAGAAGCGGTTTTAATTCCTTTAAAGGCTAATATTTCTTTTAAACGTGTTTCTAAAGGAGGGGTTTTTACCATTAAGGCAGGTGTTTTAATGTGAAACTGGGCCATATTGAGTAGCATGCTGGCATACTCTGAGGGCTTCACACCAGAAGTCAATACTTTAATATCACAGGCTTTTTCTCGCTCGAGCCTAAGCTGCCAAGTTAAGATCCATACTAAAGGATTAAACCAATAGAGTGCACGTATCAGCATAGCAAAAACTTGCACTAACCAATCAGCACGCTTTATGTGAGCAAGCTCATGTAAAAAAATCATACGACATTGCTCTTCAGACCAATTCAAAGCACATTTAGGCAGAAGGACTTTTGGTTTCCACCAGCCCCAAGTCATAGGAGTGTTTATACTCGAGCTAACTAATAAGTTAATAGAGCGTTCAAGTTTCAAATTCTTTTGAAGTTCAGCTAACTGCAACTGTAACTTGGAACCAGTCATCAATGAGGATTTTTGTGTAAGACGCTGTATTCTATGAACCCCTAAACATAAACGCCCTAGTAAAAAGAGCGTTCCCAAAAACCAAGTACTAATTAACATAAGCCAAAAGAATTGTGGGGTAGAGGAGACCTCAGGATTTAGAACTGGTGTTAGCTCACTAATATCCAGTAAACTTCTTGGCAGGTTCAAATTTAAGGGAGGTATAAACAAGTTAAAAAAGGGCAAAACACTAATACCAAAGAGCCCTATCAGTAGAAAACGATGTCTAAAGGCAGGTGTTTTACTAAAAACAAAACTTAAGCCCAATAAAATAAGTAGCAGCAGAGTTGACTTAAAAATTATGCCCACAAACCATACTAAAGACACAGCTTCTCCCCAAAAATTCATTATCTTCCTTCCTTTCTAGCTTTATTTATAAGCTGTGATAAACGTTCTAGTTGTTCTTCATTCAGATTTGCTTCTGGCATGCTGATTAAAGTCGAGACTGCTTGCTCAGCAGAGCCTGCAAAAAATGTGTTTAGCAAGTTTTTCAAAGCAGATTGGCTCGCTTGTTCCTTATTAAGAGTTGGCTTATAAAGATAGCTATTACCCTGTTGCTGATGTACTAAGTAGCCCTTGTTTTCTAGCACCTTCAAGAGGGCTCTAACTGTTGAGTAACTTGGCGGTTCAGCCAAATTATTCAAAACATCATTTACAGTAACTGCTCCTAAACGGAAGGTGATGTCCATAATTTGCCGTTCTCGGCGACTGAGTTTCTCTAGTTTCATATCTTTCCTAAAAGTGATGCTAAAAATTTAGCATTGAGATGCTAAAAAAATAGCACCATTTAATTGGATTGTCAAGTCCATGTTCAATTCTGTTTAATAGGCATTAAAATTTGTAGTAAATTAGGCGTGGGAAGAACTCAGCGCATAATTAATTTTTACAAGGTATAAAAGTGAGCCCCGTTAACTTAAAAAGATCGTTAGATGTCAAGCCCTTAATTGCAGGAACTGTATTTTGGAAGCCTTGATCTAGCTTTTCAGAAAAGCTTTTAAGTAAGGGGCAAGCAAATCTTTGGTCTATCTCGAGGGCAACAAGTGATGCTCTGACTGTAAGTGTCTCAATGGGACTTTGTAAACCATAGAAGCCACTAGGTATTTTATCTAAGCTATAGTAAGGAGCTTCTTTCACCATATCTTTTATGGTTTTATCCTCGAGTAGAGGAATAAAAACAATATCATTCTTTCTAGCTAGATTACTTATGTGACTACTGCCTATTCCCGCAATATAGAAGATACAATTAATGTTTCCACTTTCAAAACTAGCAATGGCCTTTTCTAAATTTTCTCTATTAGCATTATCAGAGTCAAAAAAATCCTGCATTTCTATAGCTTCAATAATAGCTTTAAAAACAATGCTTGTTTCTGAATTTGAATTACCAACAGCAATTTTTTTCTTGTTTAATATATCTCTAAAAGACATTCCTAAAATATCTTCATTTTTATGACAAAGTAAATGAGCAAACTCTTGGTGGAGAGTAGCAAGAGAATATATTTCTAGAGGTGGCTTGTCTCGAAAGGCACCAATCCCATTAGCAGCTTGATAGCCAACATCAGATTGGACAATTGCAAAATCACTTGTGCCATTCACCAAAGAAGTTATATTCTCTATAGATCCTTCAGTAGCAAGTACAGTTAATGAAAAGGAAATTTTCTGCCCAAACCCTATATCATTTGCAGTGTCCTCAACTCCTAAGCTATTTCCGATGCTTGAGAAAAGGCCTGCTAAATAGTAGTAAACTCCGTTGATATCTCCAGAAGCCATTACAAAGTTTCCAAACTTAATGACTAATGAGTCAGCAAGGTTACTTTCAAATTTTATTAACTCTTTTGGATTAATTGAACCATTCACAACTACTTTACGAATATTTTCCAAACTTGAAAGTACATTGCTATATCTCAACTTAGTAATACTAGACAAGTCTAAGTGACTAATTTTAGAAAGATACCTCTTAGGGAGCAAAGCTAAGCTTTGCACCTCTTCTTGTGCAAGCAATTTAAGATTTAACTCTTTTTCATTACGTATAGTGATTTCCAATGCAGTTTTGTTAGCACTAAGTTCTCTTTTTACTTTTACAGCATAAATTAGGCAAGAGAGTGCTAACAAAAATCCAAGAGGCAACAAAATGCAAAAGGTGACTAAAGCTTTATTGTTATTGAGTAAAAGTTCTATAAAAGGAAGGCTAGAATGCTCAGATTTACTCCTTAAGGTTTTAGCTTGACTTAGTTCCTTACTTAATTCTTCTCTATATTTTTTCAAGGAGTCTATCTTCTTTTGCTTAACCGTATAAACTTTCTTAAATTTTTCTTCCGCTCCTTTTGAGTCTAATAGAAGGTACCCTGCTTTTTCCAAGCGACGCAGGATGGCACTAGCAGTTCCCGGTTTTATTCCTTCAATATCAGAAGCAAAAGCTTCTTTAGCTTTCAATAAATGATCTATGACCATAAGAGTGCTTTTAGATGGTTTTCTACCACGATTAACTGCTTTTTCCATTATTTTTTCTCCAAGGCTAAATTAGCTTGATTTTTCTAGCTACCTATACCTTTATTTTAATGACATTAATTCTATAAATCTAGCCAGATTAATCTTTTCTGGAAACTGCCTAGATTTTAATCTATTTAACGAGTATTAAATGGAGGCTAATTTCTAGCCAGTTCAATGGTGTGAATAATAAGCTAATCAAGTCAAATTTTGGTGAGTTTATTTTTGTCAGGTTCACGGTAGGCAACCAAACGTGTAAAATTTTAGTGAATAGAGTAAGTATCAAAAAGCGAAAGGCTTAAAATTTGTTTGCAAAGGTGGAGGTATGCGATCTAATCGAAGGTCGAGGCGACCAAAACGATTGACATGTTCTGTTCTATGAGGTGATAAGTAAGCAGCAATATCGTTGGTGATGTGGTAGCCTTCATCAACAAGATCTTGCAAAACACGAGTCATAGCATCAGTGTTGTGTAAAACAAGAAGGTTAGCTACAAGATGATTATAATGAACATAACGGCGTTGTTGTTCACGGTTGTTGCTAGGGATAACACCATTATTACCGAAGCCTAGCCATTTCACAAAGTTGTTCCAAGACTCAGCAGCATTAGTAGCTGTACTGACCGTCTTGCATAGGTCTTTATCCTTGATAAGTTTAAGCAAAAAGATTGTTCTCACAGCCCTACCAAGCTCTCTAAAGGCAAGATAGAGTTTGTTTTTTCTACTGTAGGTGCCAAGCTTACGAAGAATAGTTGAGGGGCGTATTTTACCCTTACTGATGGAAATAACAACACGCATCATGCTGTGATAGTGATCTTTAATTAAGTTCCAGTCTATATGGTCGTTGAAGATATCTTGAATGTGCTCGGTTGTGAAGCTTCTGTATGGCAAGTAAAAAGTAAGATGTTTCCAACCACGTATGCGAGGTAGAAGCTCAACAGAAAGCAAATAAGCTAAACCAAACACGGTTTCGGATTGTCCTTGGGTATCAGTATATAAAGTGTCTGGATGAATGTCTGAAGTGTTTTTATAGAGCCCATCAAAAAGATAAATGGATTCCCATGCACCACAAGGGATAAAGTTGCTGAATAAAGCAATATACATGTCTGAAATGTGATAGTAACCAATACCGCCCCATCCTTTGTAACGGACATGATATTCACTAAGTAAATTCCGTTCGTACATGTCCCACTTGGTACCATCAACACTTGCTGTCTTACCGCTACCCCAAGTTCTAGGCAAAGTAAAGGTGTTGTATTTGTTGATAACGGTATTATTAGCCTCGATCAGGTCTTGTTCTGTAACATGATAATGATTGACATAAGCAATTTGCTTACGATCAAAATCTCCTACTGAACGTGCTGTTTGAGTAGGGCCAAGATAGCATCCATAGCAAAGAGTTGTTGTGATGTAACGTTGCTGGGGCTGGTCTAAGCGTTGAAGAAGACCTGATACAGGACTAAAATGCTTTGTCCAACCTAACCAATGTTCACAATCAGTAAGAACATCTACAATACTCTTTTGGGGCAAGCGTTCACGCAAAAGCCTATCAATTTCATCTACTAACTTAGGTTTCTCTGCTGACTTTGAAGTACGCACTACTGGTTCACCGTCTTCAATACGCACTTCTTCATTATCAGGAAAAGATGCATCAACATCACGAATTATATCTGTCAGTTGAGTTTCAACAGTCGAGATAAGCTCTTCAGGAGTGCTGGGAACACCTGTTTGTTTACAGTATTCAGGATGATATTGCTGGTACTCTTCTTCAGGCAAGAGTTGTTTGTTGTAGTCTCCATACGCCTCACCTCCCTCAACATAGAGGTCACCTGATTTTAGTTCCTGCATTACGCTTGAGACAAGACAAAGTTCAAAAGATTTACGATTAACCTGTGTGATTTTGGGATCAAGAAAAGTTTTTCCTGTTACTGGTTTCAACCATCTTCTATCCATCCAAGACAGATCAAGACAACCATCTTTTAACTTTGTGGAAAGAGAACTTGCTTTGCTGTCACGGTATTTAAGCATGAACTGAATAGCCTTTTCTAGTTTCTTATCTTCGTTATTAGATTTAAGTTGCAAGATTTCAAGAGCATCAAAACAGCTTTTACGTCTGCTCTGAAAGAGACTAGGTAGGAAAGGTAAATGGTTGTTTTTAGCAAACACCAAGTGCTGTTCACACTTTTTCAAGAGTTCTGCCTCATCACCTCCCCAAACAGTTTTAATGGCCTGAAGCTTGTTAGTATCTTCCTCATTTAAGCACCAGCCATTCAGTGCCTTGTGGAGGATGTCAATTAACTCATCTGTTTCATCTTGGTGCTTATCACGATAGTCTGCCAGCTTCTCTTTTGCTTTATTATGCATAGAAAGAACCCTACGCACAAACATTTCAGCTAGATCATCTAGAGCTTGAGCAGTTTGGTTAGCTACCAAAAGAGCAACTAGAGTATAGCTTTTGAGATCAGGGAAACGTTTTACTTGAGTCAGGTTAATTGCTTTAGCTTCATCTATAAAGCGGTGTATTTTGCTGTCAGGTATATCATTAAAGATGACACTAGTAATATTGAGTGAGAGCAACCATTCTAGGTGAGCATTAAATTCACGAAAAGATTTGTTGTTTGGTTGTTTTGGCTCACGTTTTAGTCGTTGCCAATTACTTTTCTCTTCTAGAGGCTCTTTCAATAAAAGTTCTTTTACTGTGAGGCGTTGTTTTTCATCTAAAGCAGCGTAGACTTGTTGATAATATTCTTGATTGACTTTTGTTCGTACTGTGCTAGCTGCTCTATGTAACGTGCTGAAAGCTGGCAGTTCGTAGCTTGCTTTGGATAATGCTTCAAGAGCAGCATTTATCAAATCAGCAATAATATCTTTACTTTGTGCTGCGCTATGAAGCACTTCTTTCATAAATTGCCTACCCTGTTGATCAAACGGCTGTAAACCGAGGTAGCTACGGACAAGAGGGATATGTTTCCCACGAAATTTACCTTGTTCATACTGTGCAACAATCTCGTTATGATTTGTTATGCCTACATTTTGTGCGACGCATTGCGTCACACGGGGCAATATTTCCAGTAGGTTAGGAAAGTACCCCAGATATTGCCCTAATTTTAAAAGTAGCATCAGACCAAATCTAGAACTTTCTGAACGGGCATACTTCCGTACAAAAGTAAGGTCTTCTTGTGTAGGAGTGAAGTGGATTTTTACTGCTTCTTCAGAAATGTTCAATGGGATACGAGGATATGCAGTTTCTTTTATTTCTGTCATGTCCTCTATTTTCTCAGCTAGTCATCCCAGAAATTTTTGAATCTATTTGGTGATGACTCTGTGTAACGCACAGTATTCTGAATATTCTTATGTCCTAGATCCGGAGTTTGGAGTCTTATTGTCTTCCATAGATGTTGACTTACTTTCGTGCTTTATGACAGCAATCTTTGCCCAGCTTCTTTAAGGGAACCATCGCCATTAACATAAGCATAGAGGGTTGTAATTGTTATACTTAAAGTTCGAGCAACTTCCGAGGAGTTAGAATCCTTATCAGCCATTGCAGCCATTGCCATCCTCAAGGTTTCCTTCGTCATTTTACGTGGACGACCTCCCAAACGACCACGTGCTCTTGCTGCTGTTAAACCTGCTAGTGTTCTTTCACGAATAAGTTCGGATTCAAATTCAGCGAGGGCAGCAAAGATGCCAAAGATAAGACGACCATTAGCTGTTGTGGTGTCAATTTGCGCCCCTGCGCCTGCTAGAACCTTTAAACCTATTTCCCTTTTGCTCAAATCATCTACAGTATCAACAAGGTGTTTAAGATCACGTCCAAGACGATCAAGTTTCCAGATAACTAACGTATTACTAGGCTGTAATGCTTTTATACAGGCACGCAGTCCAGGTCTATCGTCTTTACGACCAGATGCAAGGTCTTCGTAAATGCGTTTTTTATCGACTCCTGCTTGTAATAAAGCATCACGTTGTAAGTCCAAAACCTGTGAGCCATCGCTTTTTGAAACTCTGATGTATCCAATTTGCATATAATTCTCCTCATTGTGTACAAGAAAAGATAAATACCTATATCAATACCTATGACATTCTCAATCACAAAACAGAAGCGCTTTATGGAAAGTTAAACTTATTTGAAAACTGAGGTATTAGGAGCCCAGTTCTATAAAAAGGCAACTCCAAAACAATTCACTTTGCTATTTATGAATCATGAATAGCTCCCAAATTGGGAACATTGTTCAGGAGTTGTCGAATTAAAATAGGATCAAGGTTTCTGGGAAATAGTTTTAATATTTCAAGTACGTACCTGAACGACCTAAAGTGTGCTTTAAGATCCAAAACACTCCAATTAGGATGCTGAGACCTTAGTTTTTTTAACAGCACTTTTGAGAATAGCACCATAAACATTGCTAGGTTTGCTGCATTGTTTATCTGCTGTTCCTTTATGTTCATAAAATCTTCTAATCCCCAATATTGCTTAGCGTCTCTGAAGGTAAATTCTATTTGGAAACGTAAACTGTAGTAGTCTATTAATTTTTCGTATGATATGTTCAGATCACTGCTGAATAAGATTACATGCTTACTTTCTCCTGTTACTATACTGGTTTTAACTATTACTACTACATTCAAAGACTGTCCAAATTCCTTGTGTAACATTGTCATTTGATAGATATCTGTACGAATCTTCTTTTTTAGATCTACTGTGCTACTCTCAAGATATTCCTTAGGTATCTTCTTGTAATCTATCTTTTCTCCATATTTGCGTTTCCTTCCTCGTTTATTTTGCTTCCCTTCATAGAGAAAGTACAATGCTGAGTCAACTCTTAATTTGCTAATTAAGAACAGTCCACACATTCTTGCCATTTGTAAGCTGTTGTTATCGCCAAAGGCCCCATCTAGTAATAAATACTGAATACCCATTCTTAGTAAGAATATGTTCAGAACTAGCATTATCATCGTTTTTATAAATACTAGATGTACTGGTAGTTTCACATTGACTTTGTCTTTATTTTTGCTACCTTTTGGACGTCCTGCCTTCTTTTTATTTTTCTGCTTTTGTTGTTTATGATTATTGCTTTTGCTCTTTTTTGCCTTACCCTTACTGTTATCTTGTGATTTATCTTGTGTTTCTCTTTTAGCTTCTTCCTGCCCCGTATTGTTCTTGTCTTGAGACTCCTTTTGCTCTGGTTCATTGCCTTCTTCTTGATCAGTACGTACAATTTGCTTATTAAGTATTGGGTAAGCAGTGCGGTCTTTAACACTAACCAGTGATAAACTAAAGAAGCAAATACTCCTCACTACACGATTAAAAAGAGAACTGAAGAATCTATCAATTCCAAAAGTCTCTTTACCTGATTTAGTAATTACTACTTCATCACCTGCTAGTAAGTAGGTATCATCAGGGTCATAAACATGGTTACGAAATAAGTACCAGTTGAGGTATAGCCAGCAAATATTGGTGCTAAAGAAACGTTGTACCGTACGATAACTACCACTAAGACCAAAAGTCCATCGAGAGATACCAAGCATCGTGACACGACCAGTCATAGATAGCATTGCTAAAACAATTGTTGTTAGCTGATTTAGGGTTGTTTTATCAAGAGCTGGGCTAAGGCATTGTAAAATATATTGTATTTCTTGCATGGGTACTATACTTTATGTATGGTGCCCTCGTTTCAACTATTTAGCAATTGTGTCGTACTGAATCAGTTTTTTGAAATGTGTTAGCGTGAGTTGGTAATATGACTCACTTTGGCGTGGGTATTACATTTTTAAGGAAATTTATAATGTTAAAAAATATTAAAGTCTCAATCTATACCCTAGCAATATTCTCAATACTTTTAATCTCTGCTTGCCAAAATTGATGGTGTTCCCAACAACTGCGGATAAATAAATTGGAGAAAGTAGTGTAATGAAAGCAAGTAAATAATATAGACTACTAAAATAATCATTACTCTAAAGTGGATTTCTCGAACTTATAGCTTTGTTGATACTATAATTCCCCCAGTTATTCAACACTTTTCCCACCCTTTACTAAATTCATCTACAACTTACCCTTGATTTAAACACCCTTGCTTTTATTTAGCCTAACCACCCTTGCTGTCTCCAAGGTGGGACTGGCTTCATCAGCACCTCCTCCAAACTCCATACCTTACTTGTTAATCCTGCTGACATTCCAGGCGTTTGCTTTTCCCATTTCCGATTCCCTCCTGTTGTTAGCTCTTTTCGTAAACTGCTGTGTGGTAAGCAAAAGTTGTAGTATAGCTGAAACAATGCTAATTCTGCAATTAGCCCTTTTTCTCTCTTTGCCAAACTCTGCACTTTCCTTCCTAATGCTGCTACATGCTGCCTCAAACTTAAGTTGAATCTTTCTATGTAAGCTGTGTTTATTACGTTCCCTACACTTACTGCTAATGCCCTCTCAATTGCCTCTTTCGTACCATACACTACCCTCTGTTTTACACTTACCATTCTCCTTCCTATACGTTTCTTCACCACTTGGGCATATCTCAATCCTGCTACAGCACAAAATCTTGGTTTTGGTGATCTACCTTTTTTATGTTTCCTAGCTATCTTTATCCATTCTCCATAGTGCCTCAATAATGCACTTGCATATGCATCTAAACCATCACTAGTAAATAATGGTATGCATTCTGGTGCTAGTATTAGTGTTAGACCATGTATTAGTAGTTGGGCATTCCCTTCACTTCTATCTCCTACTACGAAATTCAGCCACAACTTATGCTCTGCATCAAATGCACACCATACCCACCTTGCTCTTGCACTTCGTGTCTCTCCTGCTTCCTTACTTCCTACTAAACTCCACAATTCATCAAGTTGCACCTGTTTTAATTCTAAATCATTCAGTAAGTAATTATTCACTGCCTCTGCATGTTTTGAGGCTTCTTCCAACCATCTACTGATTGTTTCTACCTTAACTTTAAATATTCGTGATGCTGCCTGTAACCCTACTCCTTCTGCTAAAGCTGTTATCACCTGCCATATAGTCTTAGCACTTGTCTTTTTTCGATAAAATATCGTTCCTTGTGTTTCCATAAAGCACCTATTACAGGCTTTACACTTCAATTGTCTTGCTTTTCCCCTATTTGGTCGTCCATTAGCTATTATGTTTGCTAGGTTTAGCCACCCATAGTATTCACAGCCTTCATTAGGGCAATAGTGGTTGGTAGTATCTATTTGTCTTGGTCTTCCCCTACTTTCCTTCATTTTCGTTGGCCTTTTCGGAGTTTCTGCAGCTCCTGCTTCTTCTTCACAACCCATACAACTAGGTGCTTTAGTAGGTGCTTTCTTCAGTTTCTCTTCTTCTGTTAGTTCTTGTTGTTGTTTAGTATCTGGTTTTGGTATCTCTTTGTTACTTTTGCGTTTGCTCTTCCGACAGCCATTTGACCTACTCAGCAATCTAATTTCAACAAACAGACAGTGGAAAATCACTTGGTAGAAAATAAGTGGTGAATATGGCGTTATTAAAGGTTTTATGCTTGGGTTGAGTTCATCAGATAACACGCTTGCACTAGTGGTGTGCTCACCAGTATCATTAACATCGTTTGTTACAGGAGTATATGAGATAAAGCTTGTAAATGAGAACAAAAAGCTTACTGACAACAGTCTAATTAATTGCATAACTATTGTCTAACCCATATACTCCTCCTTTTTCTTGTTTTGACTTATTTATCCGCAGTTAAGGGGGAGAGTACCCCAAAATTCTCCTGCCCCTATTAAAGAACCAGAGTCAACCCTTCCTAACAATCTACGTGAAGCCGAAGTTACTTTACCGGGTTTTGATGAATCCCAAACAGTTACCTACGAAATCGTTGGTGAAGACGCTATATTTCAAGGCGATATAATCCTTGGTAAAGTAGATGCGCAAGGCAATCTTATCCAAGATGAATTAGAATCACAAGGTATTGTTACTGATACAGGTTGCTTTAATCTTTTCTTCTGGGATTGTCGTTATCGTTGGCCCAATGGTGTTATTCCTTATGTAATTAAGAACGATGTATCAGACGATGGTAGGACAAACATCATGGCTGCTATTGCTCACTGGGAAGAAAAAACACCTATTAACTTCGTAAACAGAACCTCACAAAACGACTACGTTGAGTTTGTACGTGGAGATTTAGCAAATGCCTGCTCTTCTTATGTGGGTCGTGTAGGTGGTAAACAAGAAATTAGGCTGACTTCCAGTGGTGATTGCGGTACGGGAACGCTAATTCACGAAATTGGTCATGCTGTAGGACTCTATCATGAACAATCGCGTGAGGATCGTGATGACCATGTGACTATTATGTGGGACAATATCCAATCTGAAGAAGAAGGTAACTTCGAGAAACATGTAAGTGATGCCACTGATGTTGGTGCTTACGATTTTGATTCAATTATGCATTATGGTGCTACTGCCTTTAGTAGAAATGGGCAACCCACCATTGTAACTAAACCAGTAGGCAGATCTATAGGACAACGTAACGGCCTAAGCCAAGGTGATATAAATACAGTCCTACATATTTATAATATTGTAAAGCACCCTAGATTCTTAGAAGATGTTGACGGTGATGGTAAGAAAGATGTTGTGGCCTTTGGCAATGATGGTGTTTATGTATCTTTATCTACTGGTTCAAGCTTTACTCAACCAAGTCGTTGGAGTAGTAGCTATGGTCATAATACTGGTTGGCGAGTAGATAGGTATCCTAGACTTTTAGCAGATGTTAATGGCGACGGCAAACAAGATGTTGTAGGCTTTGGCCAAAGGGGTGTTTATGTATCTCTATCTACTGGTTCAAGTTTTACTCAACAAAATCGCTGGAATACTACCTATGACTACAATAGTGGCTGGCGAGTAAGCAGACACCCTAGGTTCCTAGGGTGTGTTGACAAGCAAAGTCAGAAATTGCACGCTTAAGATATGAAAGTTAGATTAACAGATGATCAATGGCAAAAGATCTTATTTTTTCTTAAGGGTCATAAGGTAGTGTGTATGTTTAGGAAATTTAGGATTGGTGATGAGGAGCAATGTAGAAGGTTTATTGAAGCAGTTCTTTGGGTAACAAGAAGTGGTGCTCAGTGGCGCTTATTGCCTGAAGAGTATGGAAAATGGAACAGTGTTTTTAAACGTTTTGACCGCTGGGCTAAACAAGGGATTTGGCAAGCCATGTTTGAATACTTCGCTGAGGATGCTGACATGGAAAGTATAATGATAGACAGCACCATTGTAAGGGCTCATTCTTGTGCAGCTGGAGGCAATGGAGGTAATGAAGAGCAGGAGTTGGGTAGAAGCAAAGGAGGGTACAGCACAAAGTTACATTGTGCTACTGATGCTTTAGGCAATCCCCTAAAGTTAATATTGACTCCTGGGCAACGTAATGATGTTACCCAAGCAGAAGAACTACTAGATGATTTAGAGGGTGAAAGAGTAATAGGAGACAAGGGATATGATGCCCAAGTGGTGCTAGATAAAGTAGAAGAGATGGGAGCAGAAGCAGTAATACCTCCGAAGGCCAATAGAAAAGAGCAAAGGGAGTATGACAAGGAATTTTACAAAGAAAGACATCTGATAGAAGTTTTTTTCAATAAGATCAAGCATTATAGACGAGTGTTCTCTCGTTTTGAGAAATTAGCCCGTAACTATTTAGCGTTTTGCCAGTTTACAGCGGTACTTATATGGTTACGCTAAAATTACTTCAAGTATCGTTTTTGATTTGTCATTTTTAGTATCCACACACCCTAGCAGATGTCAATGGTGATGGTAGGCAAGATATTGTGGGTTTTGCTAATGCTGGTACTTATGTATCTTTATCAACTGGTTCAAGCTTTACTACAGCAAGTCTTTGGAATGCTAACTATGGCTACAGTCAAGGCTGGCGAGTAAGCAGACACCCTAGATTCCTAGCAGATGTCAATGGTGATGGTAGGCAAGACGTTGTAGGTTTTGGTAATGCTGGAGCTTCTGTATCTCTGTCAACTGGTTCAAGTTTTACTTCATCAAGCCTTTGGAATGCTAACTATGGCTACAATCAAGGCTGGCGAGTAAGCAAACACCCCAGATTTCTAGCAGATGTTAATGGTGATGGTAGACAAGATATAGTAGGCTTTGGTAATGCTGGAGCTTCTGTATCTCTATCAACTGGTTCAAGTTTTACCACAGCAAGTCTTTGGAGTAATACCTATGGCTACAATGCAGGTGGCTGGCGAGTAAGCAAACACCCTAGAATTCTAGCAGATGTCAATGGTGATGGTAAGCAAGATGTTGTGGGTTTTGCTAATAAGGGAGTTTATGTATCTATATCAACTGGTTCAGGTTTTGCTTCAGCAAGTCGTTGGATTAGTAACTATGGTTATAAAGCAGGTGGCTGGCAAGTAAGCAGACACCCCAGATTCCTAGCAGATGTCAATAATGATGGTAAGCAAGATGTTGTGGGCTTTGGTAATGCTGGAGTTTCTGTATCTGAGTCAACAGGTTCTAGTTTTACTCAACCAAGTTTGTGGGTCGATAAATATGGGTACAGTGATGGCTGGAGATAAAAGGTAGCTCAGCTAGATTCATAATACTAGTAAAATTTTTAAGCCTTAGCTTTTGAAGTTAAGGCTTTTTTGTTGGGTCCATCTCTTCCTAAAGGCATCCTTCATTTTACAATGTGGCTTTTCTCCAGTCCCTGTTTCAAAACAAAGTGCTTACCAAAAGAAGAAAATTTAACTGAGAAGACAACGTGTTTGTAACGGCTAGATAGTGTTACCCACAAATGAACACCGTCAAATTCTTGCCTTTATTAATCTTTCCCGAAAATGATTGTTCTTGGGAAAGTAATTGTTATTTTTACCCTTGAAATAGTCTTATCATATTTTGGCATTATTTTTGACACCTTTTGTTGGTTTTACCTTTGATATTTGCTAGATTTTAGCAAAAAATAATCATTTTGTTATCTATTTTTAGGCCAAATTGTATACAAAACTACTATCCACTAAAATTTTACACGTTTGTTTGCCTACCGTGAGGTTTTAAGTGCTTGAAATACTTGTGAAAGTTTATAGCATCATTGGAGTTTATTTTCCTAAAGTACAACCAAGTGAATCACTCAGGATTTATAAGCCCATTGTCAAATTTAACTGACCTTAAGAAACTTACCAAGATACAAAGCCTCATAATCATGAGGGTAATATTACTGGCAACTAGTCCAGTTAGCAGATTCTTTGGGAGATTATAATCAGTACTCCGCAAAATGGAGAAAAAACTGAAAAGTTGATCCTAAATAGACTTTGACTACTTATCAAGCTTGCGTGTAGAACAAGTTGATTATTACTACAGTAATTTCCGATCCCACAGGGTTTTTGACTATAGCTTGAGTAAGGACACCTCATTTTACAAAAATTGACGAGTAACTTCATCCAAAAGCATTTAAAAATGAGAGAAAATATCCAGCATGAGTTGTTTGTGAAATGTACTTGTTTCCAGAAGGCATAAAAATACCTAGCACCACTTCTATGAGAGATTTTCAAATGGCACCTCTGTGTTTTAGTTTTTCTACAGTTTTTCCTGCAGTACTACTCTACTTCTATGACGTGTCATAAAGGATTTCATAGCCTGTTACTCTGAAACCATGTGTTATTGCCCTGTAGATATCCTCCATACACTCAAAGGGCAAAGTGTAAAACAAATGCCTTACCCTTTCCCATAGTAGTTTTTTAGTCCTACATTTTGCTTTTGCTGCTTTAAACACTGGACATGCTAATTGTAGTACTTGATCCACTAGGAATGCTTGCATCATCAGTATCGTGAAATTGACTGACAGATTCTTTTTTCCATGCCCATAATTATGCTCTGCTTTGTACCCTTGGTTCTTTAGTGTATTTAGTGTCTCATTCTCCATTTTCCATCTTGCCCTCCCTGCTCGCATTATCTCTTCTACATTTTCTTCATTTATCTCCATATCTGTTACCCACGTAAAATACTGCGTCTTCTTTTCACTCCTTTCCCAATACTCCAACACATTCACCCTGACATCTTCATTTGAGGCATTTATTGCTATATCATTGCTGTAGTGAAAATGGTGTTCTACTCCCGTTTCTCCTTCTACTACCTTATGAGTATGACTTTCACCTGACTCTTTTCTTTTTTCCAATTCCTCAAATAGTTTCTTGTGGTTACTTTGTTTTGCACCTATTATGTAACTCATCCCTTGCTTTTCTAACTCCCTTAAGTTAGGTCCCGTAGAGTGTAATCCATCCTCTAAAATTATTACTTTGAGTTTGGGGTGATCTTTTCTTATGTCTTCTACTAATCTCTTTCCTGCATTACGCTCACAATCATTCTTTGTTTCTCCATCTTGTTTTATTATTGCCTCTACACCTATTGGTATTACTTCTGCCTTGTCTGGATGTACTATTACTGCTCCCATTAACTGATGAGAATAACTTACTTCTCCATTTTTGTGTTTGCGCTCTAAACATCCTGGACAACTTATCTCTTTTGACTTGAAATACTGTGTTCCATCTAGGGACACTAAGTAATATCCATCTAGGTAAGTGTATTCTTTCAGTAACCCTCCCCTTTGCACCTCTTTGAAAACTACCTTAAATCCCTTTTTTATTTCCTCTGGGTCAACTTCATCTATTACTTCCCTCATCCTTGTATCACTAGGAATTTCCTCTATCCCATACACCCTTTCTAAATTTTTCCTTTCTTCTCCATCTTGTCTTCTTTGGTCAAAGCGTAATAGGGAACCATCTTTTAGAGCAAACATAGCAAAACCTGACATCAGTACATCTTCAACAGATATATCAACCTCATTTGGTCGATGATCCTCTATCTCTGCATAGGTTTCTCTTAGTTTTTTATATATAGATGTCCAGATAAATTCTTTCCCTAAAGTAGGGAAAATAATGCCATGATAATCCCAATAATAACCCAAAGGAGATTGATCATGGCAAATAATGATAACAAACAAAAACTAGAAGAACTAAAAATACTACGTCGTCGGTATAAAAAGGGAAACAATGCTGATGCCTTACTACGCACTCAAGCCCTTATAGCTCTGTACTCAGGCAAAGATATTAAGCTTGTAGCAGAGATGTTTGGCGTTTCAGTAAAAACAGTAAGAAACTGGCGAAAAAAGTTTGAAAAATCGCTTAGTTTAGAAGATGAACAAAGAACTGGTAGACAACCTAAACTTTCTAAAGAGCAACTGGAGCTAATCAAGAAGGTAATCACAGAGTTTAATCAACAAGTTTGGATTGCTAGAAAGGTCTTTATCCTTATCGAAAGCCTTTTTGGAATATGTTTTTCAGTAAAGTATCTACCAGAGCTTCTAAGGAAACTAGGATTAAGTTTTAATAAAGCAGTACATTTGTTGTATAGAAAGAATGAAGAGAAGAGGCGAAAGTGGATACAAGAAACACTACCAAAGCTGTACGAAGACCAGATAAAAGCAGGGTGGAGGATATTTTACCAAGATGAAGTAGGGTTCCAAACGCAGGGGACACTAACGAGCACATGGGGGCTGGTAGGAGAAAAAGTAGAGATCAAGAACTATGGCAGACATGGAAGAGTGAACTTGATAGGGGCATTAGAGTTAGGGACAGGAGAGTTCCATGGGGTGCTAACAAAGTTTAAGGTAAATGCGCAGAGGTTTAGAAGGTTTATCTGTCATATGAAAAGGGAGATGAGGGAAGCAAAAATAATGCTTATATGTGACAATGCACCATTTCACAGGGCAAAGTGGTTACAAGAGTGGGCAAAGAGGAACTCAAAATGGTTGAGGTTAGAATTTCTACCAGGATATTCACCAGACTTCAATCCAATAGAACGTTTATGGAAGTACATAAAGAAGGAATACATACACAATAAATGCTGGGGAACGCAAGCAGACCTAAAGAAGCATTTAGAGGTGGTGGTACAGGAGATACCAATGAAAGTAGAGGAAACCAAGGGAGTAATGAAGAAAGAGATAAAAAGGTTGAGGGAGGCATTTGAGTTTTATAAAACACCAGTGCCAGAAGAGCTAATGATTTGAGTAGTGGTTTAGGGGGAAAGTAAGCAAGTTTGGCATAAGTTTATAGTTCATTTAGCAAAGAAGATTACATTGGGCAGTAGGTATTTTATTGCTTAAAAAGCATTGATTTTTGGTAGTTTTTCCTATTTTCTTCCTCTTTTGGAAAAAAGGGAAAAGATTTTTCTGGGTAACTATAGGGCTGTGGCACATAAGTCTTTTCGAGACTTCATAACTGATTTTACCCTTGCTATTAGGAGTTATCAACTGATGCGTTAACTTTGCAAAAGTTTATGAGAGACTACATGCCTCTGACAGCTTTTTCAAGTGGATCGGGAACTGCTGGTATTACTAAGAATCTTAGCTATAGGCATCTTATTGAGAATCTTTTATCACGATTGCGGACTATTGATAATGTTTTTCTCTATTAGGAAACTAGAAACTAATTATTAACTGGAATTACGCACCCCTTAAAGAATCAGTTCCAGACAAGATATTTCTCATATGCCTTTGTGAAGATGTGTTCAGGAATAGTTTATCCTCTTAAAATGTAAACACTGTTCCAAACAGATTTAGGTATAATCTGAAGGAAAGTATAAGTGTAAAATTATCTCAAAAAGTTTTAAGAGGCATTTTGAGGTGGGTAAAATCACTGTGCAGGAAACTATAAAAATGATTTTGCTTCAGGGATACATCTTTTGGTGCGTGATTGATAAAAACCTTTATCCAGACGAATCATTAAAACTTGCGTAATTCCAGTATTAATTCTTTGTTCGTTACATAGGTGTTGGTAATGTTGGTGAAGATAGCAGCAAAAAGGGAGCCTTGAAATTGATCTTTGAAATAATTAAGGAGTCTGTCCCTTAATAAAATATAGGTCGCTCCTACCTATGTGGCTGCACTGGGGAAACAGTAAGAACGACCTAAAATAACGTACTCAAATCCTAAAAACAACGTAACACTCGCTTGTAACTAAGTTGTAAGAATCTTGTAAGAATTTTGTAAGAGCTTTGTAACCAATCCATTTGTGCCTTACCATAAGGCATATAGCACAGGTAGACTTTTAGATAAGAGGACGTCCTAATGAAAGCAAAACTTAAGATGAGCAAAACAAAACGGTACACCAATAAGGTGATTTTAGGACGTCCAAGAAAATCAGACACCCTCATACAGTATAGTTAGCAATGGGCGTCTTACAAAGAGAGTTTCGCATGGATAAATTACTGGAACATGTGACACGCTTGAGAATATAACAGTAAGTAATTTTACTTCGGAATTGGAGTAAATGAGTGTGGGAAAACAACTATCCTACAAGCTATTTATGCTTTTGATATGCACAATGATATAGCAAATAAAACTATAGGACACTTAAAAAATACTAATAACCTTTATGATTCCTCAAACAGACCTGCTCTTATCACAGCAGAAATAAACATCACTTTTGAGGAGTTCAAGGAAATCATAATAGAGATCAATAAAGAGTTTTTAGAATTAGACTTGGGAAAAAGAGTAAAAAATGCTGTGGCTTACTACAAAAGCAAAAAGGTGAGATCCTGAAACACTAACAATAACTAGAAGCTTGGATAAGCAAAGCAAAGACTATAAAATAGCAGGGGAAATCTTTAAGTACGAAACCATTCATGCAAAAAGTCTACAACTTGGACTGGCTCTCGAGCCATTCAATCCAAGCTCCGAATCCTGCTTTTGTCCGACAAGACAATTCAAAAATTGGACAGTTAGGGTTCAGAGTTCTTAGGGACTTGTAAAAGAATTTTTTATCGAACTCTACAAAATCAATGAGGTCAATTTTGTTCAAAATGACTACATCACTTTTTGCAAAAATACTGGGGTATTTAATAGGCTTGTCATCACCCTCAGCTGTACTTACAAGACAAACCTTCAGACCTTCCCCCAAATCCCACAAGGTTGGGCAAATCAGATTGCCAACATTTTCAATAAAAACTACCTCTAAAGTGCTTAAATCAAGCTCACCAAGTGCCTGTTCTATCATGTGCCCTTCAAGATGACACTTACCACTGGTGTTTATTTGAACTGCATCAGTTGCACCTGCTGCTAAAACTTTTTCGGTGTCTATACTACCAGCTATGTCTCCTTCAATTACGCCAACTTGCACTTTATTTTTAAGAGCCTCAATGCTACGTGAAATAAAACTAGTTTTTCCTGCCCCCGGTGCTGCCATAAGGTTGGCAACAAAGACTTTGTTTTCTTGAAATTGCAGACGCAAGCTACTTGCAACTGCATCATTGTTAATCAGTACATTCTGCACAATTTTAACTTGACGACTCACGGCTCTACCTCAATGCTTTTGATTAAAAGCTCATCACCTGCATTTTCTAAAGTGCCGTAGGCTTTGCAGGCTGGACAAGTAAAATCGGCATCCACTGTTTCATAAAACTGCTGACAGGAGTCACAAAAAAAAGTCATAGCCCTAGTGTTTGCCTGAAGAATTGCCCCTTCTCCCAAACTACCCTTGCTTAAGAAATCATAGTAGGACTTTAGACTCTCGAGATCAACATGTGAACGCACTCCTAAACTTAGCTGAACACTAACAACACGTTCAGCCTTTGCCTTTTTGGCAGAATCATTTACAATCTGAAACAAATGCTCAGCAATAGCAAACTCATGCATTAGATCACCTAAAGGTGTCTGTTTTCTAAGAGGTCTTGAATGATAGCAAAGGCATGACTCATTGATAGCTGTGCTTTTGCAGATAAGGTTCCACCTAAACTAAAATCTGAACATGGCAACATAAGCCAGTAAGCTTTTGGAGCGTGACCGTAAAGGGTTTTAGCAAGTCTTAAAAGATAGCTAGGGTGACAACTGTGGCTCGAGTTAAATTCCACCACCTCTACTCCAAGACTTTTAACAGTGACTTGTTCTAGACTTGTGTCAGCAAATGCATCAGCAAAGATAACTAAACTAACTTGTGCAATAGTTTCAGCCAAATCTGGTGTAAGTTGATGTAAGGCTAAGGTCTCGAGCCTCGGCAAAGACAAAGTAGCGATCCTTTCAGCCAAACGATAGCCAACACCATCATCATTTCTAAGGGTATTACCGTAGCCAATAATGAGGGTACTAGTGTCGCCAGACTTCATTAACTACGTCCTCACCCTGCAAAACTCGAATATGTATAGGCATCTCTCCAATAGCATGAGTAGAGCAACTCAAACAGGGATCAAAGGCACGTATGCCTGCTTCTACACGGTTGAGCATTCCTTCTGGAACTTCATCCTTGCTATGAATGTAGTGCTGAGCAATTTGCTTGACCGTGCGGTTCATAGCCAAGTTATTATGCCCAGTAGCAATAATCATATTGACTTTTTGAATAAGCCCATTTTCATCTACTGTGTAGTCGTGGAAGAGTGTTCCTCTTGGAGCTTCACTAATGCCAACACCCTGTAAACGATTAATGTCGGCTTTAGCACGCACTCTTTCGCCACTGGTTTCAGGGTCAGCTAATAACTGCTCTATAAACTCAGTGGCTGCTAGAATTTCAATGAGCCTAGCATAGTGAAAATAGAATGATGAATTAGCAATGCGTCCTACACGCTGGCGGTATTCTTCTAGCTCTTTATCAGCTAATGGCATACCCATTCGCTCACTAATGTTGAGACGAGCCAGTGGCCCAACACGATACAAGCCTTCACTATTAAGTGTTAAAGGCTGACTTTCATCTACCCTAGGACGGTAATATGGAGATTTTAGATAAGAGCTTTCATTAGTAGCTTCACCTATAAAGTCTTTGTAATCTGCAGCATTTAAACCATCAGCTACAATTTCACCTTCAGAATCCACAAGGCGAATCATGCCTTTATAATGTTCCCAATTACCTTCAGAAGTAACTAGCCCCATATACAAACTAGGGAAGTTGCCGAAGTTATCTGCTTCTTCAGAGTAGGTGTCTAGAATACTTTTCATTAGCTCGAGGCTTTTTAGGCTGGTTGCTCGAGCTTCAGGCAACATCTCCTGAAGATACTGCCTATTCTCAGCAGTTAAACCAGACCTCACTCCTCCGGGTACAGCCCAAGCAGGGTGGATTTTCTGCCCCCCTAGCTTGGCAATAACCTCTTGTCCAAATTTTCTTAAGCGAATACCACGCCTAGCTAGCTCAGGGTTTTCCTCCATAAGTCCAAAGACATTACGTTTGTTGGGTGTGCTATCAAAGCCTAAAAGTAAGTCGGGAGCACTTAGGTGAAAAAAGGAAAGTGAGTGAGACTGAATAATCTGCCCTAAATTCATCAGTCGGCGTAGTTTCTCGGCAGTTGGTGGAATAGCTACCGCTAGAATCTCATCACCTGCTTTTGCCGACGCCATTAAATGACTGATAGGGCAAATACCACATGTACGTGCTGTTAGGCTAGGCATTTCCCAAAGTGGACGCCCCTCACAGAACTTCTCAAAGCCCCGAAACTCAGTTACATGGAACCTAGCATTTTCAACTTCACCAACATCATCTAAGAAGATAGAGATTTTTGCGTGTCCCTCGATACGGGTGACTGGATCTATAGTGATTTGCCTTGCCATACTTAAGCACCTTGCCCAAAACGGATGAATTCTCTTTCAAGTGTTGGTATTTCGCCATGTAAAAGAGGCTCTATTGCGGCTTGAATGCGCTCAGCCGAAGGTGGACATCCTGTTAAAAAAGCATCAACAGGCACAACTTGGTGGACAGCCTTAACCTGTGGTAAAAGTTTAGGCACAATGCCTTGCTCGTTAGGAATACCACTACTTATATTAGCCTCATCAAAGTAAATGCGTTGTAACATGGGGTCAGGGTCACCAAAGGGATTACGAAGTGCGGTTACATTACCTGTAACTGCACAATCACCAAAAGAAACTATCAAATTACTAGACTCGCGTACTTGCTTGATTAGCTCGAGATTATCTTCATTAGCAATTGCACCTTCTACTAGCGTCACATCAACATTTTCAGGAAAATCCTTAATATCAGCAATGGGACTGTAGACCAAATCAGCAAACTTTGCTAACTCAAAAAGCCATTCATCTAAATCTAAAAAGGACATATGGCACCCTGAGCAACCTCCTAGCCAAACAGTAGCTAGTCTAATCTTGCTCATGACTCCTCCTTTGGCGACCACTCGTGCTGAGTTCTAGCCGTATTCAAAAAGTCCACCACACCACGCTTGTGCTTCATTTCGGCGACGCTCGAGCCCTTAAAAACCAAAGCTCCTGTAGGGCAACTCTGCACACACTTACTGCAAGAGGTGCAACTTGTTGAACTTCCCCAATTTTGATTCATATCAATAATAACGTGTGCCCCACTGCCTCTGCCTGCAACATCCCAAGTGTGTGCCCCTTCAATCTCATCACAGGTGCGCACACAACGGGTACAAAGTACACAGCGATTAGGATCAAGCAGGAACTGCTCGTGAGTAGCATCAATATCATATTTAGGATACTGATAATTGAGCCGGACATGGTCCATCCCTGTTTCCACTGCCAAATCTTGCAACTCACAATTTCCATTGACTGCACAAACTGAACAGACATGATTCCCTTCAGCAAAGAGCATTTCAATAATCATTCTGCGGTAGTTCTGTAAGCGGTCAGTGTGAGTTTGTATGTGCATGTCTTCAAAAACTTGCGTAGCGCAAGCAGGTTGTAGCTTATGACTTCCTTCTACTTCAACCAAGCATAAACGACACGAACCATAAACTGATAGGCCCTCGAGATAACAAAGGGTAGGAATATTAATGCCCTTGCGCTTTGCTACCTCTAGTACAGACTCATTTGGCTGTGCATTTACTACTTGTCCATTTAGGCTTATAGCAAATCCTTTAGGCATAGGCAGGCTCCTTAAGCAATTCCTCGTATTCTTGGCGAAAATAATGCAAAGTACTAACAACAGGATTAGGAGCAGCTTGTCCTAAACCACAAAGACTGGTACTTGACACCATGTCACAAAGTTGCTCAAGCAAATCTAAATCATGCTTGGTAGCTTCACCTTTACAAATTTTATCCAAAAGCTGATACATCTGCACAGTACCTGCACGGCAAGGTACGCATTTGCCACAGCTTTCTTCCATACAAAATTCCATAAAGTACTTTGCTATATCAGGCATTCGCACATCGTTATTCATAACAATCAAACCACCCGAACCCATTATAGAGCCAAGGGCTTGTAAATTTTCATAGTCAACAGGCGTATTTAGATGATCTGCAGGAATACAACCACCACTAGGCCCTCCCGTTTGTGCTGCTTTGAAGGCTTTACCCTCAGGAATGCCACCGCCAATGTCATAAATGATCTCATATAAACTAATCCCCATAGGCACTTCAATTGGCCCAGTATTGTTTAAGTTGCCTGCTAGTGCAAAAACCTTGGTACCTTTACTTGTTTTTGTACCTATAGAAGCATACCAAGTTGCGCCTTTTTGAATAATGGTGGAGACGTTGGCAAAAGTTTCCACATTATTGATCATAGTGGGTTGCCCCCACAAACCCTGTTCAGTGGGATAAGGGGGGCGCAAGACAGGATTCCCCCGCTTGCCTTCAATAGAAGCCATGAGTGCGGTTTCCTCACCGCAAACAAATGCACCTGCACCAACACGTACCTCGAGCTTCAAATTAAAGTCAGTACCTAAAATACTTTCACCAAGAAGTTTGTTGCGCTTAGCAGTGCGAATGGCTTGCTCGAGCCGCCTTACTGCCACTGGATATTCTGCACGCACATAAAGATAGCCACTATCTGCCCCTACAGCATAGGCAGCAATTGCCATACCTTCCAAAATCCTGTGAGGGTCATCTTCCATGATTATTTGATCCATGTAGGCACCCGGATCACCTTCGTCACCATTAGCAATAATGTACTTTTGCTTGCTCTGGGATTCATGTAGCAGTGCCCATTTTTTGCCGGTGGGATAACCACCGCCACCACGCCCACGCAGGCCACTAGCTCGAATTTCATTGACAACTTCAATAGGTGCCATGGTTGTTAGAGCTTTTTCTAAAGCTAAGTAACCACCTCTTGCAACATAGTCCTCGAGCTTTTCAGGATTAATCTCGCCAGCATTTGCCAACACGACTTTTTCTTGCTTTTGAAAAAATGGGATGTCTTGAGGCAATTCTTTAGCACTGAGCTTTTTACCTTTTTGAATATGGTCATTAATAACAACAGAGGCCGAAGTCTCATCTAACTTATGGTAAAGAGTAGAATCACTGCCTCGAGTTTTAACTTTAACTAGAGGGCCATGACTACACAAGCCCATGCAACTAGTAGGCACAACTTGTACTGATGTTCTTAGACCTTCTTTTTTTACTGTTTGCTCGAGGGCATTATAGGTCTCCCCTGCTCCTGAAGATAAACAAGCAGTACTATGGCAACACATAACTCTATGCAGATACTGACTTTGTGCCTCGAGTTCTTTATTGGCAACGTCGTGTAAGTCAATGACTTTCATACTGGGCTCCCTGAAGTTTAGCTTTAACTTTTTTAACTACGGTTTCTGGTGTTTCAAGACCCAAAATTTCATTGTCTAGAACAAGAACAGGAGCTAAACTACAACTACCTAAACAACGCCCACTGCTTAAGCTAAGTTGTCTGTCCTCAGAGGTTTCACCAATGGTTATTTGAAAGTTTTGCTCTAAGCTTGCCAAAATATCAGTTGAACCTTTGACATAACATGCTGTGCCCAAGCACACCGTGCAATTGTGTGTACCTTTGGCTTCAAAGCTAAAAAGATGGTAAAAGGTGGCTACACCATATACACGGCTGGGCGGCAATTTTAACTGTCTAGCAACATAAAACAGTACATCTTCAGACAGATATCCAAAGATATCTTGAGCCTTGTGTAAGACTTCAATCAACTCATCTTGGACATAGCGTAATTTTTTTAAGGAGTTATCCAACAAGTCAAAACGTGGGTCCTCACTAGTATGTGCTAGGTTCATATACCTATTTTTGCATTTTTAGGATGTGAAAATCAAACTAAAAATAGGCGTTTAGATAATTGCAATCGTTGGGATGACCATTGAATAAGCCTAATACTAACATATTCTCTGACCACTTAATTTTCCTTCTTAAAGAGAAAAAGGCCAACAAACACCACAATTAGTTCTCGTGATAAATTTTTTATCATCTAGCCTATGAGCAGGCAATGAGAACCTCCTTTAAGAACTTAGATGTTCAAAAGTTTATTATCAAGCTTCCTTTACGACCAATGCTGCGCAGTTGGAACGAGAGAACGCTTAGAATAACACCAAACAGAACAGCGTAAAAACCAATCAACCAGACTAAAGTTAGTAATCCTGCACTGGGCCACAGGATGAGCAATGCGGCGAAGGCAATAGATAGGGTACCACTTAGTACCAACAACCATTCCCGCTCCAAAACCTTACGTAGTTCGATAGCGGCTATGATCTCGAGCACCCCAGTCAACCCTGCCCAAACAGCAATGAAAGCAAGTAGTACCAGTGCGGTAATACCCGGCCAGATGAAAACCAAGGCTCCTACAATGATGCTAAACAAACCCTGAATTAGCAAGAGCCACCAGCGCTCAAAGTATTGGCGATGTACTATAGAGCCAACTACAGTAAAGATGCCATCTATAAGCGTATAAATACCAAAAAGCATAATCAAAATGCCAAGTGTGATATTGGGCCAGATAAAGGCAGCCATGCCAAAAAGGATAGCTGCAATGCCTCGAATGAGTAGCGTCCACCAATTATTAGTTAAGAGTTTTAACAAGAACGTCTCCTTTCATCGGTATAGTGTGCACTCCATCACAAAGCCTTGTCATCTGCTAGAATAGAGTGATTTAGGTATAACTTTTTATGTAGATACATTGCCATCTTTTGATGGACTCCTATTAGCTTCTGACTTCTTAAACTTAACAAAGTGGAAAGGAGATATAGAGGTATCTATACAAGTTTTTCCGTGCAACCTTGGAGGCTTTAAAATCTCCAAGGCTTGGGGGGCTGCCCAAGATTTCTCTAGCTAACTTTGAGGCGTTATGGGCTTCATCTAGAAAGGTAAATAGAAATATCATAAGAAAACTGTGGAAACATTATGTTGTTGAACTCCTTTCAAGATCGCTATGAGGCAGGCAAGCTCTTAGCACAAAAACTTAGCAAGTATTATAATCAGCCAGATAGCTTAGTGCTTTCATTGCCACGGGGTGGTGTGCCTGTAGCTATAGAGGTGGCTCGAGCCTTAGAATTACCAATTGATGTTTTACCTATACGCAAACTCCGTCCGCTAAATTATACAGGAATAAGCTTTGGTGCCGTTGCCTCAGATGGTGTGCAGCTTATTAGAGATGACATGGTACAACGCTTGCGTATTTCCCCTTCACTCGTTAGAGCAATTAGTTTGCAGGCTGAGTACGAACTCGAGCAATGTGAACGTCTGTATAGAAGCCATCAAGCTGCTCTCGAGCTTAAGGAAAGAACTATCATTCTAATTGGTGATGGCATTATAACGGGCTTGAGCATGGAGGTTGCGCTAACAGCAGTAAAACAGCACCAGCCTAGCAAGCTTGTAGCTGCTGTTCCCGTGGCTAATCTCAATGCTTGGGAAGCTATTGGGCAGCAGAGTGATGAATGTATTTGTATGCTGACACCAAAGCCTTTTATTAAACTCAGCCACTGGTATCGAGATTTTCCCCCTGTTAGCGATGAACAAGCTCGAGCTTTGCTTAAGCAATATCAAGACAAAATGGCATAATATGGTATGGAATCAATTTTGAATTCATAGAGTCAGAGAGTAGAAACTGTATGAATAAAGATATTCTCCAAGGTATATTTGACGCTTTAGACAACCATATTGCCATCGTGGATCAAACAGGCACTATTATTGCTGTTAATGAGGCTTGGGAGAGATTTGGCTATGCAAACAGTGTTTGTGGTGCCTTTATTAACCAAGATTACCTCGAGATCTGTAACAACATACATGGTCAAGGTATGGGTGTAGAAGATGCCAAAGCAAGCTATGAAGGTATTAAGACTGTGCTAGAAGGGGATTTGCCTAATTTTAGCCTCGAGTATTTTTGTCACTCGGCCACGAAGCAACGTTGGTATCGAATGGATGTTAAGCCTTTGACAGATCAGCCTCTTGCTATGATTAGCCACCTTGATATTACCGAGCGCAAAAATGCCGAAGATTTAGAACGTGGTCGCACCCAGATTCTTGAACTACTAGTTAATGATACCTCGCTAAACAAAATTCTTGAGACCTTAGCAAAACATGCTGAAACTATGAGGCCTGACATGCTGTGCAGTGTGCTACTTTTAGATGCAACTGGAACACGACTTAAACATGGTGCAGCACCAAGCCTACCAAGCTTTTATATAGAAGCAATTGATGGCCTCGAAATTGGTGCAGAGGTTGGTTCGTGTGGTGCAGCAGCTTATACAGCAGAACGGGTGATAGCTGAAGACATTCAGCAGCATCCTTATTGGCTCGAGTACCGAAGCTTAGCAGAGCAGTCTGAGCTACGATCCTGCTGGTCTGAGCCCATTAAAGACTCAAGAGGGAAAGTACTAGGTACCTTTGGTATGTATTATCGTAAGCCTCGCACCCCCACTGAATCCGATATCAGTTTTATTAAAGATCAAGCCTTGCTAGCCGCACTAGCTATAGAAAAAAGCAGGTTGAACAAAGCACTACGAACAAGTGAACAACGGATGGCCAACCACCTAGAGAACACGCCATTAGCAGTTATTGAGCGGAATGCTGAAAACAAACTTATTGGCTGGAACAAAGCTGCTGAGAAAATTTTTGGATACAGCCGCGAGGAAATGCTGGCTTTGGGCAGTATCGCTAGCATTGTGCCTGAATCAGAACGTAATCAGCTTGAGACTGTTTGGCAAGTATTGCTTGAAGGTACTGGGGAGAGGCATAGTATCAATAAGAATATCACCAAGGATGGTCACGGCATTATCTGTGACTGGCACAACACAATACTGACTAATGAGAGTGGTGAAGTGATTGGTGTTGCCTCGCTGGTACAGGACATTAGTGCACAACTACAAAACAATGCCCTGCTAGAAGCCATGTTTAAGGCCCTGCCCGACCCGTTGATGATTACTAATCCGAAACGTCAGTTAATTATGGCTAATCCTGCTGTAAGCAAAGTTTTTGGTTACGACACTGAAGAAATTCTAGGTAAGCAGGCCTCTATTCTCTATGAAAGCCAAGCAGAATTTGAAAAGCAAGGCCGGCTTCGTTTTAATCTAAATGCTGAGGAACAGTTCAAACCTTATGTGGTGAATTACCAACGTAAAACGGGTGAAGTTTTTCCCGGTGAAACCGTGGGTACGGTGATTCACGACGCCGATGGCAATAGTTTAGGCTTCCTAGGTCTTATACGTGACATCAGTGAGCACCAACATATAGAAACCTTATTGCAAGGTAGTGAACAAAAGTTCCGCACTTTAGCCGAGAACATTCCGGGTGTTATTTATCTGTGTAACAATGATCAAGTCTATTCAATGATTTATGTAAATGACGCTATTGAAACCTTGTTTGGTCACCCAAAAGAAGCCTTCCTACAACATGACCTTCATTTTGCTGACCTATTTCACCCTGAGGATCAGGAATACATTTATCACAGTGTCGAGAAAGCTTTGGCAGCTAGGCAAGCTTTTTATCTTCAGTACCGTCTCAAACACCTCAATGGACAGTGGCGTTGGGTTGAAGAGACAGGTGTGGGTGTATTTGAGAATGATGAGCTGCTTTATCTCGAAGGTTTTCTGACTGATATCACAGAACGCAAGCGAGCTGAGGAAGCCCTTCAGCAAAGCGAACAACGCTTACGTTTGCTAGTAGAAAATCTACCAGCAGGGGCGATTTTTGTTGATGGCGAAACCCTTTACTTGAACCGTGCTGTGGAGGAAATGACAGGTTATCAACGTCAAGATATCAACACGCTTCGTGATTGGTTTAATATTCTTTATGGTGATCAGGCAACAGCAGTTCGAAACCTTTATGAGATGGATAAAAAGACAGGTTTCCTAGTATCACGCACTGTACCTGTGAAGCATAAAGATGGTACAAAGCGATTCGTAAACTTTGCTGCTTGCAAAGAGGAGCAAGGTGAAGTGTGGCTACTTAATGATGTCACAGAGCGCTACCATGCTGAAGCACAAGTCAAACAACTGGCAGCTATTGTTGAATTCTCAGACGATGCCATTATAAGCAAAACACTTGAGGGCATAATCACTAGTTGGAACGCTGGTGCCGAGCACATTTATGGTTATAGTGCCGCTGAAATGCTGGGTCAATCTATCAGCAAATTATTACCCCCTGAACAGGATAATGAGTTACCACAGTTGCTTGCCAAAATCAAACGTAATGAAATAGTTGAACCTTATGAGACAACACGTCTTCGCAAAGATGGTGAGAAGATTGTGGTTTCACTCAGGCTTTCTCCAATTGAAGATAGTAATGGGCAAGTCATTGGTGCATCTGTGATTGCCCGTGACATCACTGCAAGCAAGCGTGATGAGCAACGACTTCGCCAAGTTCTCAACGATATGATTGAGGCACAGCGCAAGGAGTACGAAGCCCGCGAGATCATTGAGTTAAACTCGAGGTTGGCCCAAGAAAGTTCTCTAACAGACATGTCACAACAGCTTGCTAACTGGTTGGTGGCAAAGTCTGGGGGAATTGCTAGCGGCGTACTGCTGCTCAGTGGCAACCCACCACTGCCGCGTTGGATGGGTAGCTGTGGGATTCCTGAGAATATTATTGCTAGTGTCAATGCTGCTTATAGAGAGGGGCGAACAGAAATAGTTGATCGCCTCATTCATGCTGAGGACATTACCCTTATAAAAGATGTCTACACAATGATTAAGGGCGCAAATCCTGACATTAGCAATTTACTGCAGACTGAGCGTGTGGCATGGAATACATTGTTAGGGGTTCCTTTCGAATACTTAAAACGCAGGGTTGGGATTCTTATAGTTTGCTATCACAAGGATCAATCCATTCCAAAGCACGAAGTAGCCTTCCTCAAAGCTGTTGCCAAACAAAGTGTTTATATGCTCGAGAATGCAAGACTATTTGCCGAAAATCAAGATAGGGCAGCCCTAGATGAGCGCAGCCGTTTAGCTAGGGAACTCCATGATTCTGTTTCGCAGGCTATTTATGGTATAGCGCTTGGTGTGCGATCGGCAAGAGACCAACTCGACAAAAACCCTGAGATGGTAGCTGCACGGCTTGACTATGCTCACAAGCTAGCCGAGGCCGCCACAACCGAAATGCGTGCATTGATTTTTGAACTTAGGCCTGAGTCACTTGAGCAAGAAGGACTAGTGGAGGCACTCCGCAAGTTAGCTGTGGCGAATGAAGCACGACATCATCTTAAGGTGATAAGCGAGTTTTGCGAGGAACCTGACTTGCCACTAGATACCAAGCAAGCACTCTTTCGTATTGTGCAAGAGGCTATTCATAATACTGTTAAACACGCTCGAGCCCAACAGGTTAAGCTTTGCCTTTGCTATGAGCAAAATGGTTTAGATTTGCTAATTGCTGATGATGGCATTGGTTTTGATGTCAAAGCAAGTTTCCATGGGCATTTAGGATTAAGCTCTATGCGTGAACGGGCAAATTTGATTGGTGCAGAGTTTGAGCTTGCTAGTCAAGCTGGTGAAGGCACAACGCTTCGGTTGCGCTTGCCTTTAAGTGCCACATCTGAAGTAGCACGTCCTGTTGAAAGCTGATGGTATTTGCAAAAATGTCTGAACCACGATTTATGTGATTAAATGATAGTCTATGATTTGACAAAGGTATTAGGCAGCCAAATGTACAAGCTTCAGGCAAAAAATCAGGGAAATCCTAAAATCAGATGAATCATAGTTCAGACAATTACAAAGTAGTAAAAAACTAAAAGTTGTTAGGAGGACAAATTAGAAGGTATCTGCTTCCAAGAGGTTTTGCCTTACCTGCTGTGTTTGAGAAAATATACCTCTATTGAAAGCTAAGAGAAACCTTTCTTAAAAAGTATCGTATACTTTGGAATATGAGTGAAGTAGTACGACTGCTTTTAGTAGATGACCACAAGGTCGTGCGCGAAGGTTTGCATCTCTTTTTAGAACCCAATCCTAACCTAGAAATTGTTGGTGAAGCCTCTAATGGTCAGGAGGCGCTCGAGCAAGCTAGAACCTTACAACCTGACGTAATTCTCATGGATTTACTAATGCCTGTGATGAACGGTGTGTTAGCTATTCGTGAGATTAAAAAGGCTTATCCCAACATCGAAATAGTTGCTCTTACTAGCGTTTTGGAAGACCAACTGGTGGTGGATGCAGTGCAGGCAGGAGCTATGGGCTATCTCTTAAAGGACACTGACTCAGAAGCATTGATTGAAGCCATCTTTGCTGCCCATAGAGGTGAGGTAAGGCTCCATCCCGAGGCTGCCAAACGACTTGTGCGTGAGGTGCGAACTGAAAGTATGCGTGAGTCGCTCACCCCGCGTGAGACGGACATCCTTAAACTGATAGGCAAGGGTGATAGCAACAAAGACATCGCTAAAGAAACAGGTCTTTCTGAAGGTACAGTTAAGACCCATGTTTCACGCATCCTTTCCAAGCTAAATTTACCCTCGCGCACGCAGGCAGCACTCTTTGCACTTAAAGAAGGTTTAGTAAGCCTTGATGTTGAGTAACAATTAAGCGCTTAGCATATTTTCTCTAAGAGCCCAGCGTACTAGTTCAGTGCGCTTTTTGAATCCAAGCTTGTCAACAGCACGCTCACGATAGGTGGCAACTGTTTTTCTACTAACACCTAAATCTATAGCAATTTCCTTGTGAGTATAACCTTCAGCAAGAAAACGCACTACCTCATATTCTCTTGGTGTGAGCTTGGCTTGCTTATTACGATTAGGGGTAGCTACTTTCTTTGTCAAATCAGCTAGAAGGTGGGCAGGCGCATAGTGCTCACCACGCGATACGGCAGCAAGAGCATCGAATAACTGTTTTTCTGATGCTGTTTTGGGCACGTAGCCGTTGCCGCCCACTTCCATAAACAATTGCAAGTGGTCAGTGTCATTATAGATAGACAAGGCTACTGAACGTATGGCTGGTAGGGTTTCTTTGAGTCTTTTAACTGTTTCAATTCCACTTATACCGGGCAAGCTAAGCTCGAGCAAAACAATGTCGGGTTTAATCCTAAGGATTTCTTCAATTGCTACCTCACCAAAGGCTGCTTCGCCAACAACTGTGATGGCTTTGTGGTTCTCGAGCAAACAACGAATACCTTGACGGACAATAGTTTGATCATCAATTAGATAAAGAGATATTGGCTGCATAGATAACCTCCTTAACCAAACCATATATGCATTTTGGGCTAAGATCGTCTTTCAAAAGATATCATTCCACCTACATCTTTTTATGTAGTTCCAATCACTAACATTAGACAGATGTTTTTAGTTTCTAGGTGGCTTATCTTTAATTTTAGGTTAGGTATTAGATAAAAATACTGACCAAATGGAGGATAAGGTCCAAAGTTTACTAATGTCCGGTAGGAATCTCTATGAACAAACAAGAAATTAATGAAGTCTCAACTAGCAAGTTGAGTGACTTAGTACTTTACTCAGCAGTTTGTATCTGCATCATTTTCTGGACAAGTGTAGTTGTACACCATGTATCTAACCATGCAGCACAAAGTCGTGCACCCCCAAATTAAGAGGCTCTCAAAATCACCTACAAGCGTTTACTCGCAATCTTGGTACAGGTGCGCTTAGCAAGGATTAGTCTGTCAAACAACAAAAGAGTTTTGAAAACACTAACCCTTGATTCGCTCAAAAACATGGAAGAAATTTGAATGCACTCTCAAATCCATCAGGATCCTGTTACAGGTCTTATGAGCATCAATAGTAGGGGTTTAAGATTTTAAACCCCTACCACATGTGCTTGATGACAGGTTCTTTCATCCATCAGATGATGTTGTATAAACAGCATGGAAATAATCAGGTATATCAATTTGTGTGTCTGGAAATCCTCTTTGGTGATCTTCAATTAGAAATACATTTAAGCAAACCTAGAAACTAATTAGTCGTTCTTGCGTAAGTGAGAGCCCACTTACAAACATTTTTACAAAGGAGATAACAAATGAAGCACTTAGGTATATTTTTACTACTTTTCAGTTTAGTCTTTTTTATGGGCAATGCCCAAGATAGCACAGATGATACTGCTCCTGCTGCTGTAGAAGAAACTATAGTAGAAAAGTCTGTTCCTAGCATGCCCCGTTTAAACGAACCTGCTCCAGATTTCGAGGCAAAAACAACCCAAGGCATAAAAAAGTTAGCAGATTACAAAGGCAAGTGGTTGGTGCTCTTTTCCCACCCTGCTGACTTTACTCCTGTATGCACTACAGAGTTTATTGGTTTTGCCAATCACTATGAGGAGTTTCAGGCTCTCAATACCGAGCTATTAGGTTTGTCCATTGATAGCACTTATGCCCATATTGCTTGGATACGTGCTATTAAAGAAAAATTTGGTGTTGACATTCCTTTTCCAATTATTGAGGACTTGTCTATGGAAGTTGCCCATGCCTATGGCATGATTCAGCCGGGAGCCAGCGATACTTCGGCAGTGCGTGCAACATTCATTATTGATGATAAAGGAATACTAAGAGCAATGGTTTACTATCCCATGACTAATGGCCGCTCTATTCCTGAATTTGTTCGCCTTATTAAAGCCTTGCAAACAAGCGATGCCAACAAAGTTGCTACACCTGAAGGCTGGCAACCCGGTGATATGGTGATTGTACCGCCCCCTGCTACGGTAGATGCTGTTGAAAAACGCCTTGAGGAAGGTTATGAGTGTGTAGATTGGTTTTTCTGTAAGAAGTCATTAAAAGATGATGAATCTGAAGGGGATACATCTGAAGAAGACATATCTGAAGATGGCTCATCTGAAGACAATGAATCTGATGGGTCTGGGTCTGAGTAACTCGAGTGAGTAGTTTTTCCTGTGGTTGCTGGGGGGCACACTTTATAATACTTTCCTTTCTAATGCAGTCCACTAAACTAATTGTGAAAGGCCAGCTTATATATATTTCTACAATTCTTTCCTAAACTTCCTTACTAATGTAGTGGCATTAGTTAGAGAAGTGATATAATTTATTGATTTTTTGGAAAGTGAGGAGTTTTGTATGAAAGATAAAAATTTACTAGGATTTTTTAGTTCTTTAGGATTTGCTTATCCTATAACCGTAGGTACAGTATTTCCCCCAGTCCGTTTATTTTTCTTTGTGATCTCAATGTTTTTGGTGATGGCACAACTAGCATACAGTCACCATATTGTTGCAAGGATTCCTGTTATTGATAGTCCATTAAATATGGCCCTTGAAGGTAATGTCCTATACGTTTCAAACCTCAGTGAAAGAGAAATTTCCATAATTGATACAGTAAGTAATACCTATTCAGATGGGATTACAACTTCTGGTGGAGTGGTTGCAGTTCAACCTGTTCAAGAGAAAAATAAAATCTATGTAGCCACATTTGAAAGTGGTGGCATAGATGTACACGATCTTACTACAGGACTTTATCAAAAAACTATAGAACTTCCTAATTCTGAAATTTATTATCCTCGACAACTTGCAGATAGATTAACCGAAGAGATGATCTTGGCCTCTGGTGGAGCTTCACTTGCTTACAATGCTAAAAGTGGTTTGTTATATGTAGCAAACTATAACGCAAACAATGTGGTGGTAATTAATGCAGACACAGATACAACTGAAGAGGTTATACCTGTAGCAAGGCATCCCATAGACATTAAAGTAGATCCTGTAAGTGACAAACTACTTGTTATAAGTTTAGCTGGGAATGCAGCAACTTTTATTTCACTAGATAATCATGAAGTAATTAAAGAAACTTCAGTTGGTACTGGGCCTTGGGGTGTAGCAATTGATGAGATTGATCATAAGGCATATGTAACACACAGAGGTTCAGACAATATTGCAATTTTAGATATGGTTATAAATGAAATGGTAGGGGAAATACCAATTTCTGAAAGAGCACATGCTATTGCAGTTGATGATGAACGAAACATTGTCTATGTATCTTTAATGTTTAGTGGCAGAATTTTGCAAATTGATGCAGATGAAAAAACAATAATTCAAGCAATAGATACAGGAGTCAAAGCATGGGACATGATACATGACCCTAAGACAGATAAGCTTTATTCCACCATGAGGACAGCTGACAAAGTATTTGCATTTGGTCCGGGTTCTATTTCCATTGAACTTCCTGTTGTAATTGAAGATGCAGCAGTAATTGTAGGGAAAGTTACAGCCCACTCACAAGGCATAAGGGCAATTTCGGCATCACTCAATTTAGACGAAAATAAACTTGCCCTTGATTTGATAGCAGGCCAAGAAGCTGATCTTGCTATAAGGATTCCTCGAGAAATCTTAGATCACAATGAAGGTTCAGAGTATCAAGTCTTTGTTGATGGCAACGAGATTGAGACGTTTGTTGACAACTGTGATTGTCTTGGACCAATAACAGATGAATTCAGACAGATAACATTTGAAGTCGCATTGGGCGCAAAGACTGTAGAAATAGTAGGAACTGAATCATTAAGTTCAGAAAAACTAGACTTAGCGGGGGAAGCTGAACAGGATTTGATTTGTAAAGATAAAGTTTGGATTGAAAATAATGCTGGAAAGGTAGCTTGCGTTACTCCTTCAACTGCTCAACAACTTGTTGAACGTGGCTGGGGTCGTCTCCTAGAATAAGGATAGAGGGTTGTCTAAATTGATAAAGTACTTTTTTAGCTTAATTATAATTATTTCTAGCTATAGTTTTGCCCAAACTTGCAGCTATATTGCTGATAAGGATAGTCTAGAAGTCAACTTTATAGGTTACAAAACCTCCGAGAAGGTTGGTGTAGGCGGTTATTTTAATGTTGTTGATGCTGTGCTGCCAAGTGAGCCTCTGCCATTAAGAGCGGCACTGAACGCTACTAGCCTAACAATTGCTACTCTTTCTATAGAAACTGGTGTTTTAGAACGTAATGCTAATATTTGGGGTAGTCTTTTCCTCAATATGCTGCAACCAGAGGCAATTACTGCCAAGGTTATTTCTATTAGTGAAAGTGCTCTAAGCGATCAAGAAGGTGGCACTATTACTGTTGCAGTGACTATGAATGGCACAACAGTTGATATACCTATGGAATATCAGTATGCGGATGGTGTTCTTAGTGCTGAAGGAGTCATAGATCTTGTAGAAGATTTTAAGGCTGTAAAGGGTTTTGAAGCCCTTGCAGAAAAATGTGCTGATTTACATCTAAATAAAACTTGGAGGGAAGTAGCTATTGGTTTTAAAGTGTCTGTAAATCAAGATTGCACACTTTAGTTAATATAGTGATTCTTTAGAAACACAAAAACTACATGAGGAATTTTAATATGAAAAATAAAAGTTTATTAGTAATTCTCAGCATTTTAGGACTTGTTTCCCTCTTAACAATGGGCATAGTATTTTCCCAATCTTCTACCGATAATCGGCAGCGAATTGAACTTTCAGCACCGCACCGAGATATGGTTCTTCAGGAGATGCGGACAATGCTCGAGTCAATCAACGGAATCTTAAACGGCATTGCCAATGAAGATACGGCTACAATCATAGAGGCCGCTAGAAAGTCTGGCCTTGTAATGGCAGCTGATATGAATCCTGAACTTAGTTCGCAGTTGCCCAAGGGGTTCCTTCAACTTGGCATGTCAACTCACAAAGAATTTGATGTCCTTGCAACAGCAGTAGAGGAAGGGCAAACTTCTGAGCAAACTATTCAAAGTTTGGCTGGGATTACAGGAAGATGTGTTGGTTGTCACGCTGTATATAGGTTGGATGAGATTCAAGATTCATTCGTGCCTGAGGATGAAGCGGAAACCCCATGAAGTACGGGAAAATAAATATATCTGCTGGCTTACTGTTTATGGCTGGTTTCATGATTTATGGTTTTATCCTTATATACCTAAGAGACTTTGCTCCGGGCAAAGAACAATGGATTGCTGATTACTCAACTGGTAAACATTTTGAATCTCGTTTGGCCCATGTGCACGGCAACCTCTTTGCCTTTATAAATATTGTTATTGGCTACTTACTGCTACGCTTTCCTTTTTCACAATTGGCATCAAAAGCTGTTTCTTGGTTGGCTCTTGCTGGTATGCTCATGCCAGTTGGCATCTTAGCTGAAGTGTTATTTGGTGCGCCACCTATATTCGTTTTGGCAGGAGGTATTAGCATGGTTGTTGCTGTTGTCTGGCTCGGTATTAGTGTAGCACAACTTAACTTATCATCAGAGGCTTTATCAACCTAGGTTGTTTGGAGGTGTTTTATGCAAAGGAACAGTATTTTACTATTTTTGGTGGTTTGTTTTGGGTTTACTTTGATAATTGTGCAAGGTATAGCTACTGCCCAAGACTCCACAACATTAGAGGTTTCGGAACCAAATTGGGACAGTCCTAGGACTCGAGAACTAACTAAGCGTGCCTGTTTCGACTGTCACAGCAATGAGGTTAATTGGCCGTGGTATACTGACCTACCTATTGTAGGTGACATTGTTAAGGAGGATGTTGAAAAAGGACGTGAGGAGTTAAACTTTTCTGAGTGGGGATTAGGAGAGCAAGAAGAAGCAGAAGAGTCCGTTGAAACTATTGAAGATGGTTCTATGCCACCAGAACAATATACATTTTGGCACCCTGAGGCAAATCTTAGTGAAGCAGAAAAGCTCGAGCTAATTGAAGGCTTAAAGAAAACTTTAGGCACAGCTGAAGAAAATGGTGAGGAAGGCGAGTTAGAAGACGAAGAGGAAGGTGAATCAGAGGATCAAGACGATGATGAGGGTGAATCAGAAGATGAAGAGGACGATGTAGGTGAGTCAGAAGATGAAGAGGATGATGTAGGTGAGCCAGAAGATAAAGATGAAGATGAATCAGAAGATGAAGATGATGACTGAAGGCATAATCTATAAACCTATTAGGGGTCGCTTATTGCTTGCTGCAAATAACAATAGTAGAAAGGTAAATTTTATGAAAAAGCAACTTAAATCAATAATTTTTATGTTACTAGCTTTATGTTTTACATTTGTAACGGCCCAGCCAGATATTCTTGCACCAGATGAAATGTATCAAAAAATGCAAGATAAGCACCAAACAATGTTTACTCAGCTTCTAGATGTTTTGCCTCAAGAAGTGAAGGGGGAAGTAGAAGCTTTACAAGCAAGGCGCAAAACACTTGACGAGCAATTAAATGCCCTACATTTAAAAGCTGTAGAAGTTTACCAAAATGCCTTAGATCAGGGAGAAACCCCTGATGCTGCTGATGCTCTTGCAAGAGAAGCCACCTTAGATGAATATACCCCACTTATCAATGAACATAATGCTTTCAAAGAGGATATGCATGCTTTTATGCAAAGTTATCCTGAAGCTATGGCAATTTTTAAATCCATGGATCATGAACCCTATATGCAAGGCATGAAACAAGGCGTGCAAGGCTCTCCACCCGCTGGTAATGCTGCTTGCCCTAATTGTCCAGAACAAGGAGCAAATACTACTTGCCCTAATTGTCCGGGCCAAGGTTCTCAGCATATGCAGGGTATGATGCAAGGTAGGCAAGGTGGTCCTATGCACGGAGGTAATGCCAATTGTCCTAATTGTTCAGGTCAAGGTTCTCAGCATATGCAAGGTATGATGCAAGGTGGACGAGGTCCTATGCATGGTCAGAACACTGCTTGTCCTAATTGTCCTACTCAGGGTACACGTGGTGGGGGTATAGGTGGTCCCATGCAAGGTGTGCTTAATGGACAGCAAATTAATACACTGTTTGTAGGGCACACTGGCTATATGAAAACTGCAGACATGGAATGGGCAAATATATGGGATGGTGCAGGAAATTTTTATGCAAAAGTTTCTAAGCAAGGTCAGGAAGAAGAGCTTGTAGGTAAATGGTCAGCAACACCTAACGGAACTTACTGTGTAAGCTGGGCAAATGCTAGTGGTAATCGTTCAAGCAGCTGCTATAAAGTTGATAAAAACGGTAATGAGTTAACCTTGACTGCTGCTAGTGGTAGTGCCCCAGACACCATCACTCTTAGTTTGTTACCGGGTAACCCTCACAATTTAGTAATCCCTTAGTAAAAGAGTCCTTTTATTTGCCATTTAGTACATTTGAAGCTCTAATGTAGTACTAGGTGGCTTATTTTTGATTTTAGGTTAGGTATTAGATAAAAATACTGACCAGATAAGGGCAAACTTCTCAACACACAATTCAGAGTCTGGCTGGAATTATGGGGCAATGTGTTGGCTGCCATACTGCATACCGATTGTATGAGACTCAAGAACCACCAAAGGAAGAAATATCTTCATGATTCTATTTTCTATAGCTGTTGATAAATCGAAATTGCTTCTGTGACACAAATAATTAAGGGGTGCTAGAACGCAATGTCAACACTTAGTTCAGTGGTGGCATAGCTCGTAATTATCGTCAGTGCTTTAATATCTCATAAGTAGTGCTTTTTCTGTAAGATTTACAATTGTACAGTACTATCGTGGTTAAATTGGTAACTAACTTGCAGAATTCAGTAATAAATGCCATTAAGGGGTTTTTTGCACAACCCCTCCAAAAGGTGCATTTGAGAGTTGATTTGTTTCAGGCAAATAGTTTTTGGACAAGTTCATCTAAATCAATGACCTCAAATCCTTGGGTATTTTCGTTTGGACAAGCCTAAAAAGAGCACTGTTCACATTCGTTTGTAAATACACGCTGTAACTTAAACATTCAAACAATTGATTCTACATCTTAGTTCGGGATGGTATGGCTATGGGGCAAGTAAAACTCTATTGCACAATAAAAAAGAAGTGGCTGTTTTATTTCAAAACCGTACACTTTTTTGAATTGAGGAAACACCAAAGGGCAAGGGCGAAAGTCAACCAAGGGTAGATCAGATCGAAATAAAAAAGCCCCACATTGAGCTTCAAGGGTATTGCAAAATTACTTGAAACATGATTAATGCAGGGCATGAGTTATTCTCAAAAATCATATAACAGAATATTCGCTACACTCAAGCAGTTTGCACAAAAAAACATATCAGGTCAATCATCGAGGCGATTAATAGTTTTTGCCTTGATGATAACAGGGCTAGTTCGATCAGGAAAAATAGCGTTGGATGAAATGGCAGATAAGAGCACAAAACATAAAAATAGTAAAACAGAAAGCCGAACAAAGCGATTTAATCGTTGGTTGAGGAATAAAGCTGTCAATAAAGAAACGATGTACTTCCCTTACATCAAAGAAATACTAGCAGGGATAAGTAAAACAAGCTTAATATTCACAATAGATACAAGTAGTTTAGGGAAACATTGTGCAGTACTGATGATAAGTGTGATATACCAAGGAAGAGCATTACCAGTAATTTGGAAAGTAAGAGAAGGGAACAAAGGAAGCTTTAGTGAAGCAGAACATATAGCTTTACTAGAGGAGTTATACGAGTTAGTGCAAGAATTAGAAGAGGGTTTAGACAAGAAATTAGATGTGGTAGTAGTGGGTGACAGCGAGTTTGATGGAGTAGAGTTCCAAAAGAAATGTGAAGAGTACAAGTGGGAATATATACTAAGAGCAGCAAAAAACATCAATTGTTATGAGGAAGGAGAAAACGAGCCATTCAAACCAGAAGACATATTCCAAGAGGGAGGGCAAGTAAGTGTAGAAGGGATAGAGTACACGAATGAGAGGTATGGGCCAGTACAAATAATAGCGTGGTGGGGCAAAGAGTATAAAGAGCCAATATATTTAGTAACAAATGTGGAGTTAACAGAAGAGGCATGTGAGCTGTATAGAAAGAGGAGTTTGATAGAGACATTTTTTTCAGATGAGAAATCAAGAGGATTTAACATACACAAAACGCGAATAAAGAATCCCAAGAGGCTAGAAAAGCTTTTACTGGTAGCGTGTTTTGCATACATCTGGATAGTATATTTAGGATCTGTAGCAAGAAAAGAAGGGAAGGAGGGGCAATTTAGAAGGAAAGACAGAAGGGTACTGAGCCTATTTCAGTTAGGGAAGAAATACTTAGAGTATCTACTAGAATGTGCAATGCCTTTACCAGAAGGGCTATTAGAGCTACCAGAATTTTGGGAGGAAAGTGCATGGATTTAAAAGCCTAGTAATCTAAAAAACAAAGAAGTTAGCTTCAAAGCAGTGTTTGAAAGTCTCTCAGAAAAGCAGTGCTAGGTGAGGTCATATCCATATGAAGAAGTCATGACAAATAAAAGGCTCATAATAGACATTTTCTCTCATTTTTTGTTGGATTGAAGAGCAGGTTTTGCAAAAAAGTAACGAGCTAAATCAATAACTAAAATCAAATTTAGAAAACAGATAGAAATTGAGGTCTTTTTTGAGTATCTATAATTGCCTTGGGTACGCAATTCGTTTCCTGCAAAGGGTGAAGAGTGTACGGTTTTGAATGTTTTATAGTCAGCCACTTCTTTGTCTAGGAAAATTTTTTAGTTGGTAAGTACTGCTTGTTTTATTGATCTACCCCCATGATTTCACCTGTTGCAATGTTCAACCTAGCAACGAAAGCATCATAATCACCATGGCTTGCTGAACTTCCTGATAGTAAATTACCGTTTGTATAACCTGCCACATAAACAGCATCCCCTATAGCGATGTCAAGAGCCCCATCGTGATTAGAGGAACCATAATTATCTTTGCTAAATTGGGTAGACCACTGTCTAAAGCCTGAGGTATTATATTTTTCAACAATAATGGGGTTTTTTGCACAACCCCTCCAAAAGGTGCATTTGAGAGTTGATTTGTTTCAGGCAAATAGTTTTTGGACAAGTTCATCTAAATCAATGACCTCAAATCCTTGGGTATTTTCGTTTGGACAAGCCTAAAAAGAGCACTGTTCACATTCGTTTGTAAATACACGCTGTAACTTAAACATTCAAACAATTGATTCTACATCTTAGTTCGGGATGGTATGGCTATGGGGCAAGTAAAACTCTATTGCACAATAAAAAAGAAGTGGCTGTTTTATAGTCAGCCACTTCTTTGTCTAGGAAAATTTTTTAGTTGGTAAGTACTGCTTGTTTTATTGATCTACCCCCATGATTTCACCTGTTGCAATGTTCAACCTAGCAACGAAAGCATCATAATCACCATGGCTTGCTGAACTTCCTGATAGTAAATTACCGTTTGTATAACCTGCCACATAAACAGCATCCCCTATAGCGATGTCAAGAGCCCCATCGTGATTAGAGGAACCATAATTATCTTTGCTAAATTGGGTAGACCACTGTCTAAAGCCTGAGGTATTATATTTTTCAACAATAATGTCTTCTTTGCCTGCATTGATAAAATCACTACCATAAATGGAACCAGTAGTATAACCTGTTAAATAAACAAAGTTGCCATCCACAGCAATTCCTGTGACTTTAGAATCTGAGTGTACACCATATCCTACTCCTCTTTCAAAAAACTCTTGGTTTGTTGAATGGTGTATCTTCACAAAATAAGATCCTTTATAACCTGCTTTCCATCTAGAAAAGGTAATGTAAATATGGTCACTGCTGTCTGTAACTATTTCTTGTCCATAAAGGTTTTCGTTGTTAAGTGAGCTTTTTGCGACCCTTTGAGAAAGAAAGTTTAATTGCCTGCTGTACTTATAAAACTTTAAGTCAATAAAAGAACCGTTATTGTATAAAACAATCACCTCATTATCACTGTTGATTGTCATGTCTATAGCATTCACAGCAGAATTTGGTAGCAATTTAGTTTGAAGTAACCTGCCTGAAGCACTGTATCGCTTAATCCTAGGACGTTCATCAGCAACATTGAATAAGACGTAAACTTCATTCCTAGAATTAATCGCAATATCACTAACACGATCCGAATTCTTGGTACCAAACTGCTTACCCCACAACAATTCACCTTGAGGATTATATTTCATCAAAAGAACATCAGTCCCACCTACCTGAAAACCTAAAGGGCTCCTTGTTTCACCACTAACATAAACATTACCTAAATTATCAACGGCAATTTCACTTGGGGTATCACTTTCTCTACCACCAAATTGAGTTCCCCAGACTTTTAAGTCATTATATCTACGTAAAAAGCCATCTCTATAACCTAGATGATCTCCATCCAGACTTCCCCCGGTGTGACCTGTTACATAGACATTAGAGCCATATGTAGCAATTCCTGTTGCCTGATCTATTTCAGGCGTTGCAAAGTCCATTGTTTCCAGAACAGATTCAGGCAAACTGGATTCTTGAGATACTATCTCTGTAGGTAACGCAGTTTGTGAACAAGATGCTAAAACCATAATGCCTACAAAAACAAATCCTAACTGCTTTACTAAACTCATAACTCTTACTTGATGAGCTACTACTAACCTAGTGAAGAAAAAACGAATATTATTTTTCATAACTAAACTCCTTAAAAGTCTTTCAACGGGGTTTCCCTCGCTTATGATTGAAGTTTAGAAAAGTGATCGTGACATCATCGTCCCTTACTATGGAACGATAGGGAAATTGCTTTTTAGTTTTTTGCCCAACCCCTCCAAAAAGTGCATTTGAGAGCTAGTTTGTTTTAGATAAAGGATTTTCAGAAGCAAGATAGCGATATATGGAAGCTTTCGACAGACCATAGTCTTGCATAAGGGTTTTGATAAGCATGCCCTGCTTGCGTCTTTCTTGTAATTCTTTCACTTGTTGTGGGGTGAGTTTCCTTCGTCTTCCAAAGAGAACACCCCGTTCCTTAGCTTTCTTAATGCCATCCATCTGACGTTCAGCACGCATCTCAGTTTCAAATTGAGCAATTGCTCCAAGCATATTAAAAAGTAACCTGCCTGTAGCATCGCTAGTGCTGATATTTTGATCGAGCACGTGTAGGTCGACTTCTTTACGTTCTAATTCAGCAGCAATTTGACACAAGTGAAGTGTGGATCGAGCTAGCCTATCAAGGCGTGTGACAACAAGCGTATCACCTTCACGCACATACTCAAGGCAAGCTTCTAGCTTTGGACGTTTGCTTGATGCACCACTTTTCTTCTCCTGAAAAACTTTATTGCAATGTTTGAGCTTGTCGATTTGTACATCAAGGCTTTGTCCAACTGAACTAACTCTTGCATAACCGATGAGTGCCATATTCATCTCCTTATGTCTCAAATAGTTTTAAACAAATTGATAATTGCCTTTTAAGACATAAAAAGAGACACGTCAAACAGTATGTCTTACAAACTCTACTTTTTGATACCCATTACAACAGGATTTCCAATGTGGACTAATAATAACTATGGACAAACAAGAAAAACGACTGAAGATTCTAAGCAATGAGGAAATATCAAATCTTTATGGCCGACCTAACTTCGATGCTGAAGAGAAAATAGAATACTTCGCTTTGTCTCCACAAGAAAAGCTAATTGTTGAATCATTAAACTCCAAGAAGTCACGCACCTACTTCATTTTGCAATTAGGATACTTTAGAGCAAAGCAACAGTTTTATATTTTCAATCTTGAAGATGTTGAAATCGATGCACAACACGTGCGAAGAAGGTATTTTCCAGATTTTGTTTTGGAAGACTTGAACTTGACCAAGGTCACACGGTTAAAACAACAGCAATCTATCCTTAAGCTTTGCAATTATCGCATTTGCTCAGCTAAAGAACGAGAGTATTTAGAAGTGAAGGCACGACAGGCAGCAAAGATTAGCAGTAAACCCATCTATGTTTTCCGTGAGCTACTTGATTATTTGGTGCAACAAAGGATTGTACTGCCTGCTTACAGCACAATGCAGAAAATAATTGGTAAAGCCCTTGTATATGAACAAAATCGCTTAACCATCGTGCTTGAGTCAAAACTTAAACCTGTTGATGTAAGTACCTTAGAGCAACTGTTTAACAACGAAGATGGAGTTTATAAAATAACGCAGTTAAGACGTCAGCCAAAAAACTTTAGTGTTGGTGAACTTCGCAAAGAAGTGCAAAAGGAGCAAGAGTTACAACCTCTTTATCAAATAGTTAAGAATTTGCTTCCTGAATTGACTATTTCTAATGAGGGTATTATCTATTATGCATCATTAATTAACCACTACTCGGTATTTAGGTTGCAACGTTTATCTAAATGGGTAAAGTATTTGTATTTACTGTGTTTTGTTTACCATCGCTACCAAAAGCTGAATGATAATCTCATCATTAGTTTTCTACATAACGTAAAGCAATTTGAAGGTCTAGCTAAAGAAGCTGCCAAGGAACGGGTTTATGAATATCGAACTGAGAGCAACAAAGATTTACCTAAAGCAGCACAAATACTGAGGCTATTCACAACTGAGACTATTCCTCCTGAAATACCTTTTCAACAAATCCAGACTAAGGCATTTGAGATTTTGAAACAAGATAAGATTGATCAAGTTGCCAAGTACATAGCCAATAAGGCAGCTTTTGATGAAACTGCTTTTGAGTGGGAATTTATAGAAAGCAAAGCGAGTACATTTAAAGTGGGCTTACGTCCTTCATTTAAAGTGCTAAACCTTGTTCCTCTTTCACAATATGACTATATAACTGATGCTATAGACTTCCTAAAAACTGCTTTAGTGAAGGAGAAAGCATTAAGTCAATATAAGTCTGTAGAAATACCCACGCAGCATATTCCTAAAAATGCTGATGTGTATCTTTACAAGGATGTTAGGGATAAACAACGCCCTATTCCAGATCGTTATGAATTTTTCACTTACCAACGACTTAAGAAAAAGCTGGAAGCAGGTGACCTTTACTGTACAGATAGCATCCGCTTCCGTAGCTTAGAGGATGATCTTATTGATAAAAAGGTATTGCAGGAGGAAAAAGAAGTCATACTTGATGAAATTGGGGTACCTATTTTGAAGCAACCTATTCAAGAACACCTTAATGACCTCAAATATAAACTTGAAAAGCGTTTACTAGAAGTTAATCAGCGTATTCGTGATGGCAAAAACACTCATTTTATTGTTAAGAAAAAGGGTAAACGAGAGTGGTGGTCATTAAAGTATCCCGATAATGATGATGGTGACGATGTGAATCACTCTTTTTACAATCAACTAGGACATATAGATGTAAGGCGCATTTTACACTTTGCCAACGAGCAATGTGGCTTCATGGATGTGTTTGATCATGTGCTCGGGCGTTATACTAAGAGTGAGGTTAATTATCACACGATCACTGCTTGTATTATTGCTTGGGGTACAAATATGAGTCTAGGTAAGATGGGAGATATCTCTGATGTAGACTTTTATGACCTAAAAAGCACTTCTGATAATTTCATTCGTCTTGAAACCCTTAAGGCAGCTAATGACAAAATCAGTAATGCCATTGCAGCCTTGCCTGTATTTGAATCGTTTAACCTTGGTGATGTGGTTCATTCAAGTAGCGATGGGCAAAAGTTTGAAAGCCAGATTGATACCTTTAATGCTCGTCATTCATCCAAATATTTTGCTTTAGGCAAAGGGGTTGTGGCTTATACTCTTGTTACTAACAGTATACCTGCAAATGCTCGTATTATTGGTGCACACGAACATGAGAGTTATTACGTGTTTGACATTCTCTATAACAACACTACAGACATCACACCTGAAATTCACTCCACAGATACGCATGGTACTAATGAGGTTAATTTTGCCTTGCTACACATATTTGGTTATCAATTTGCACCTCGCTACAAGAAACTTAGGGACAAGGTAAAAACTTCCCTCTATGGTTTCCAACACCCCACTAACTACTCAGGCTTGATCCTCAAGCCAATTCGCAAACTCAATGAAGACTTGATTATTAATGAATGGGACAAATTTTGCGTATCTTAGTTTCCCTTGCCCTTAAAACCACTTCACAACACACTATTGTTAAAAAACTTGCTTCCTATGCACGTGCTAATAGTACAAAACGTGCCCTTTGGGAGTATGACAACATTATCATGAGTCTTTACCTCCTTGATTACATTGATTCTCCTTCACTACGTCGCAATGTGCAAACTGCTTTAAATCGTGGAGAAAATTACCACCAATTCCGTAAAGCTGTTGCTTTGGCAAGTTTTAGTAAGCTTCGTTTTAAAACAGAGTATGAACAAGAGTTATGGAGTGAGTGCAGTCGCCTTATTACTAATGCCATCCTTTACTACAACGCTTGTCTTATTTCAAAATTAATTGATCACAAAAAGAAAATGGGAGATTACCAAGCTGTTCGTGCCTTGCAACAAATATCTCCTATTGCTTGGCAACACATAAACTTCGTTGGGCGCTATGAATTTACAAGAGAGTTTGAGGTCATCAACTTAGATGAACTCATCCAAAAACTATTTGCCTGAAACAAATTGGCTCGCAAATATACCTTTTGGAGGGGTTGTGCAAAAAACCCCATTAAATGAAACGTAACGTAACTTTATTGCTTCTCGTACCTATCACTTTAACAGCAATAGCTATAGCCTTCATTATAGGTTTTTATTCAATTCGTTCCATAAAACCAAAGATTGAGGAGAACATTGTTAGTTTACAGGAAAGACTTAATCTACGTTTTTCAGCTTTCAGCACGATCATCGAGGCTGAACAAACTCAACTTGCAAGTGTGTTAGAAGATTCGTTACCTAAACTATCTGAACAGTTAATTCAACTTGACCAACCCATAGAGGAAATACCAATGGAGACTTTGCAGCAATGGGTCAAAGAATTCCCTATTAACGAAGTATATTTAATTGATCACACAGGTGAAATTGTTAACACAACCTTTGCACCAGATTTACATTTTAACCTCACCAGTATTTCTTCAGAAATGACCAATTTCCTGCAAGGTATATATGGCACAGGGAAAGTCCTGACAGACCGTATGTCACTTTCTACTAAAACCGGAATTTTAAATACCTACGCTTATCATGGCCCAAAGGACAAGGATTATATTGTTGAAGTGTCGGTAGACATGCGTGATTACATTCGGCAATATAAAGGTGAGGATTATCTGGATTTTTTGTTCCGTGCTTTATTTGTGGACGCTACTCACACTAGCGATATAATTGTTGATCTTGATATGTTTATGTACAATGATCTTGCAGCTTGGTCTATGACTCGCGAAGGTCTATCTATGGAAGTAGATATACTTCATCAACTTAATGAGGAATCTCAAGTACGTAAGTATGAAGGTAACCAACTCACAATCTACCGTCGTTTTACTCCCCAGATGAAAATACTAGCTGGTTACTTTAATCAAGAATTAGCCTCAAAGGTTACCTACAATATTAGTGAAGTAAGAAACACCATCATTGGAACTGTAATTTTATCTGCCCTAGCAATACTGATTATTGTGCCATTCATGTATTGGTTTACTAGTCATGCGTTACAACAAAGAGTCATTGAGCCATTTACTAAAAGAGCCCGAGAATTAGAACATGCTCGCAGACAGGCGGAGGATTTGGCACTAGTCGATGAACTGACAAAGCTAAAAAATCGGCGAGCTTTTCTTGAATTGAGTAAGCACATACTTAGTGAGGCAAAGCGCTATAATCATCAAGTGTCTCTTCTAATAATAGATATCGATTTCTTTAAGAAAATAAATGATACTTTTGGACATGCCACAGGCGATGAAGCATTGAGAAAAATAAGTGGTGTAATTCAGAAATCACTGAGAGAAAGAGATATTCCAGCGAGGCTTGGTGGAGAAGAATTTGCCATATTATTGCCTGAAACAAGTGTTGAAAATGCTGCAGCATTGGCAGAGCGCCTACGCAGAAGAATTTCCTGCATTGAACTCACCGTTCCAAACGGCGCTTACCGATTCACTACAAGTATTGGTGTAGTAGCAAATGATGTTCCTACAAGCTCTCTGGATAATTTTCTTGCAAAAGCAGATGAGGCGCTATACAAAGCCAAAGAGTTAGGCCGTAATCAAGTTGTAGTACTTTGAAAGTTGCTGTAGTTAATATTACGATGCAAAGTTAAACGAGGCTGAATATATGAAAACTGCAGACACGGAGTCGGCAAATATATGTATGGGATGATGCAGGAAATTTCTATGCAAAAGAGGGGTACGATATTCTTGCATATAATGTCCGAGTTTGTTAATTGCTAATTTGTGCGTGTAGAGACGCAATTAATTGCGTCTCTACGAGCGTTGAATTGCCCTTGGCAGATTCATCAAATAAAATCGGAATCTGACAACGCATTGTAGGCTTATTTTATTTCTTGCTCTAAGCACGTTTCCGTAAAATTACTAAGGCTTTGAGCCAATTAATCAGTTAGGATCAGGTTCATTTTTAACCCGTTTGCAGAATAGTTTATTTCTTATAATTTAAATCGATTGCTTTTGTAAATTAATAATTGTAGGCTATTAGTATACTTTAACTTCCCGGAGAACATATAAATGACCATAACTCAACTCAAGTACATTGTTGCCTTAGACACCTATAGGCATTTTGCTACTGCTGCTGAAAAAAGTTTTGTATCTCAGCCTACTTTAAGTATGCAAGTTCAAAAACTCGAGGAAGAGTTAGGTATTGAGGTTTTTGACCGCACTAAAAAACCTATTACTCCTACAGATTTAGGCAAAAAGATTATTGCTCAAGCGCGTGTTACTTTACGAGAAAATGCGCGTATAAAAGATCTTATTAATGAAGCAAACAGTGAGCTTGTTGGTGAATTGCACCTTGGCATAATACCAACCATTTCACCTTATTTATTACCATTAATGGCTCCACTTTTCGCTGAACGTTATCCACGAATTCAGTTAAGCATACATGAAATGACCACTTCGATAGTTATTGAAAATATCCTTGCTGATAAGCTTGATGCTGGTATTATTGCTACAATTGAACCAGAACCTAGCCTTACTTTTGAACCTTTGTTTACAGAGCACTTTGTAGCCTTTATTGCCCCTAGTCACCGTCTAGCCCAAAAACCTAGTATTGAATCTAAAGGGTTGTCATTAAAGGACATGTGGCTTTTACAGGAAGGGCATTGTTTTAGAACTCAGGTGCTCGAGCTATGCAGTAAACTAAGTGATTATTGTGACGAGAACCGCTCTATATGCTTTGAAAGTGGTAATCTAGAAACACTTATGAAAATGATTGAGAGAAGTGGTGGCATGACCTTATTACCTTATCTTGCTACTCTTTATCTCGAGGAAGAGAAAAAAGCTCGTTACCTAAAAACTTTTTCCCAAGACGTACCTAAGCGTAATGTTTTTTTAGTACGCAACAAAAGCTACTTAAAAAGACATTTGATTGAAGCTTATGTTAATACTGTGATGGAAGTCTTGCCAGAAGAGCTAAAGCTATAGATGTTATTCTGTATTGCTATGCTGTAAACATTATACATTATAACTACTTGATCCAGTACAGCAAAGATGAATATAGCGATGTAGGGGCGCAAAAGCAATACGCCCCTACCAAATCATTGGATACAGAATTTAGTTTTTATTGTGTATAAGGCCTTGTATAGACACAGTGTCTAGGAAGGGCACTATGCACTACAAAGATCGAATTTTGACATAATCTTAACAAGCCTTGCTTGGAGTCGCTAGGAAACAAAATAATGCACTGAATAATTGACTCATTGGACAAAAAGTTTGTGCACTTATCAAGATTTTACTTTTACATAGTGTAGCTTGTGAACTTTAAATTGAACAAGTATACATTTTACAATGTACACAAGCCTATCCTGAACAAGTCCTTTATAAAAAAGAATGATATGCATATAGATTTTACCTATTTGAATTTTCTAAAACTTAATGATTACAATGACATGGTGTGGTAGAACACCTTATGGCCCTCAGGTAAGTAAAATTTAGTCATATTTCCTTAGAAAGGAGAGATACAGTGAAGTTGTTTTTAACTAAGCATCATTGGATGTTACCACTTACATTTGTCTTGCTGCTTCTCGTTGCTTTGGGTGTAATCTATGCTCAAGACGACGCTCAGGATTCTGAGGCAGAAGTAGTGGAAGAAGTAGTTCAAAGCGCATCAGAAGAGACAGAGGAGGTTGTTGAAGAAGAGGAGGCCTCGGAAGAAACATCGGAAGATGTAGGAGAGACTGCTGAAGAGGCATCAGAAGAAACAGAAGAAACTGTTGAAGAAGAGTCAGAGGAAGTAGAAGAAGAAGCTGAAGAATATGCCTCTGTTGTAGCTGCAGGACAGGCAAAATCAAATCAGTTCTGGTGGCCAGATCAGCTTGATCTTTCAATACTTCGCGATCATGATCTGCGCTCAAACCCTGCAGGTGAAGATTTTAACTATGCAGAAGAATTTGCAAAGTTAGATATCGATGCGGTTAAAGAAGATATTGACGCACTGTTGACGACTTCGCAAGATTGGTGGCCTGCCGATTTTGGTAATTATGGTCCCTTGTTTATCCGTATGTCATGGCACAGCGCAGGCACGTACCGTACACTCGATGGACGTGGTGGCGGTGATGGTGGACAGATGCGTTTTGATCCGCTCAATAGCTGGCCAGATAATGCTAGCTTAGATAAAGCACGCCGTTTGTTATGGCCAGTAAAACAAAAATATGGTCACAGTCTCTCATGGGCTGATTTATTAATTTTGACAGGTAATGTATCACTAGAAAATATGGGCTTTGAGACATATGGTTTTGCTGGTGGTCGCACAGATGATTGGGAACCGGACTTGGTCTATTGGGGACCTGAAGTTGAAATGCTCGCAAGCGATCGCCAAGACAAAGATGGTGAATTACAACGACCTCTTGGCGCTATACATATGGGACTCATTTATGTGAATCCGCAAGGCCCAATGGGTAACCCAGACCCCGTCGCTTCAGCAAAAAATATTCGTGTCTCTTTTGGTCGTATGGCGATGAATGACGAAGAAGTCGTAGCCCTAGTTGCTGGCGGTCACACTTTTGGTAAGATGCACGGTGCGTACAAGTCGAGCGATTGTGTGGGTCCTGAACCCGGTGCTGCTGCTATTGAAGAGCAGGGGCTTGGCTGGAAAAATGAGTGCGGTAAGGGCCATTCTGAAGATACCTTTACTAGTGGCTTTGAAGGCGCTTGGACACAAGCTCCAACACAATGGACTACACTTTACCTAGAGAATCTGCTTAACTTTGACTGGGAGCAAACCGAAAGCCCCGGTGGTGGGATTCAATGGATTCCAACTGATGAATCACTACATGAGTCAGTACCGGATGCACATATTGAAGGCAAGTTCAATCCACCTGTTATGACAACAGCAGATTTAGCGCTGAAGTTCGACCCAGAATATAAAAAGATTGCTGAGCGTTTCTTAGCCAATCCCGACGAATACCAACAGGCATTTGCCAAAGCTTGGTTTAAGTTGACCCACCGTGATATGGGGCCACGCACACGATATCTAGGTGATGACGTGCCAGAAGAAGAATTTATTTGGCAAGATCCAATTCCAGAAGTGGATTACGAGTTAATTAGTAGTGATGATATTGAGAGTCTCAAAGCAGAGATTCTTGAATCTGAACTGACTGTGCCTGAATTAGTGCGTACCGCATGGGCATCTGCTTCAAGCTTCCGCGGCAGTGATATGCGTGGTGGTGCAAATGGTGCCCGTATTGCGCTTGACCCGCAAAAAGATTGGGAAGTCAATAACCCAGAAGAGCTCTCTAAAGTACTAGAGAAGCTCACAGAGATTCAGGAAGGCTTTAATGAGTCCTCGAGCGGAAGCAAAGTTTCTCTAGCTGACTTGATCATTCTAGGTGGTGCAGCTGCAATTGAAAAAGCAGCAGAAGATGCTGGCGTTGAAGTTAGTGTACCTTTTGAACCGGGTCGTGCAGATGCGACTCAAGACAAAACGGACGTAGAATCTTTTGCATTGTTAGAACCGACAGCAGACGCCTTCCGTAACTACTTCAATGAGGAAAAGGCTTATCGTTCTCCAACAGAAATGCTTGTCGATAAGGCGGATCAGCTTAATCTAACCGTGCCGGAGATGACAGTCTTGATAGGTGGTATGCGTGCACTAGGTGCAAATACAGGTGATGTAGAGCACGGTGTTTTCACTAGCGAACCCGGTACATTGACCAATGATTTCTTCGTGAATTTGCTTGATATGTCTACCCAATGGCAGAAATCCGAAACGGATGGCCTCTATGAAGGCGTTGATCGTGAAACTGGTGAGGTGAAATACTCTGCTACTTCGGTTGATCTGATCTTCGGTTCAAACTCTGAACTACGAGCGATCGCTGAAGTTTATGCCTTTGAGAATGCGCAAGAGAGCTTTGCGCAAGACTTCGTAGCTGCTTGGGTGAAAGTGATGCAAGCTGATCGCTTTGATCTTTAGGAGTAAACAACCTAGCCATTTGGAGTTGTGGTGACAATACCACCACAACTCCAAGCTTACAAAAATTTAATCTTAGAGCTTCAGCTCGAGGAGCAAGAAAATCAGAGCTTATCGCTTTCCTATTAACTTTGTAAAGAACATTTAGTTTTTTAATCTATGAGGGTGCATAAGGGCTTTACCACACACTTAACACTCTTTGCCCTTATCTGTAAGTAAATATGGAAAACACCTTCAAGCAAATTTGGCAAAACATCTATTTAAAGCTTATATTCATAAGCCTTATTACTTTAGTTGTTGTGCTAATTCTTATTAAAACAAGAGTTGTTTGGGGTAGCTTTCTAGGGGCTTTTATTATTGCCTACATTTTAGACCCACCTGTACAATGTGCCGCCAACAGACGCATTTGCCCAAGATTATTAGGTGTAGGAATAAGCATATTTGTCTTCTTGGCTTTTGTGTTGTTAGGTGGAATTCTTTTAACAGATTTGCTTGTGCACATAGCTGCCTTACCACTGTTACTTGTTCCTACATGGGAAAGTTTTCTTGGTTGGCTGAACACCTCTGCACCCAGTTGGCTGCAACATTCTATGGGGCACTTATTGGATTTTCTAGAACAAAATATGAATGGTGGATCTATAGCAAATTGGCAAGAAGAAATCTTAAAGTTAGAATTCCTGTCAGCAAGTGCCAGTAACCTTTTTCAAGGTGTAGGTAGTATTGTAAAGGGATTAACTCATTTTATAGAAAGGTTTTTCCAGACCTTTGTTTTCTTTATGTTAACTACCTTTATGCTAATAGGTTTACCCAAAATCAAGAAGGGCTTACTAAACATTTTCCCTGAGCGCAACAGAAAATTTGTCCTCGATTTAGCTAATAAGCTTGATGTTTCTGTAGGAGGATACATCCGCGCTAAATTTATAGAAGCGTTTATTATGGGGTTTGTTGTTTGGATAGTTTTATCAATAATAGGCGTGCCAGAATCAGCTTCACTAGGTTTCTTTGCTTTAGTTCTTAACCCCATTCCTTATCTAGGTCCTCTTACAGCTACTTTAATATCTTCACTTATAACTCTATCTACCCTAGGGTGGCAAAAGGCGCTTATTGTTCTTATTATTATGCAAATTTTAGAGCAGCTCGATGGTAATCTTTTAGGACCCTTACTCTTGTCAAAAGGTGTTCATGTTCACCCAGTAGTTATTTTAATATCTCTTCTAGCAGGATCAACACTCTTTGGTTTTTGGGGTATTTTATTAGCTGTTCCTATTGCAGCTTTTTTACAACTTCTCTATCTAGATTATTATAAAGAAAGCGATTGGTACAAGAAACCTGCCACTAGTGAGGTGCAATCAGATACTACTCTTGTTTAGGTTGTTCGAAACCGCTTCTTGGTTGGCTCGAGCATAAGAGAACTGCCCATTACAAATAGATTCTTTGCGTGTTTACTGGATACAACAGCTAGATCTTTCTTTCAAACTTTTTAAAAAACCACGGTAACAAATAAAAAAGTTGCTTAATGTGGAACCAAGCAATTTTTCTTGGTTTTTCAACCTTTTGTAAGATTATGGGTATTTCAACTATTTTTCCTCCCTTTGCAGCAACTTCTAAGGAAAATACACCACAAATGCACGCACCTTTAAGATCTAATGTTTTTGCTAATTTAGTTCTTAGGGCACGTAAACCTGTGCCTGAATCACCTACATTTGCTTTTCTCTGAGCTAACCAAGTTATAATTCTTTCTGATGGTCTAGGAATGAAATTTCGGTGCCCCTGAACCATATCAGCATCACCATTAATAATTGGTTTGATCAATTCAGGTATTTCTTGGGCTGGAAATTCACCATCAGCGTCTAATGTAACTACAATGTCTCCTGTTGCCTCCTTGAAACCATACTTAATAGCTTTGATGTAACCCTTGTTCTTTGTTTGAGTAAGAACCTTAGCTCCTAGTTTTCTTGAGATTTCTGCGGTACTGTCCGTACTAGCATCATCAACCACAATAACCTCATCAACAAACCTTTGAACCATATTTAATGTATGGGCAATTCTATTAGCCTCATTGTATGCAGGAATTATAGCAGTAACGATTGACATAACATGGACTTGGAAAACCTAAGGTACTAAACCTAGGTAGGTACAATTTTCCTCTTACTTACAGCATTTTCCTTTTTGACCTAGTGCAAATATAGGACTCGAGTAATCCCATAGATCTGGTTCTAAGGTATGTCTAAGCATTACTGTGAAACAGTCTCTGAAATTTTCTTTTGATGGTAAACTTCTTGCATACCACTAGAAATCTCACTCCATCTTACCACTTCATCAAGAGTAATGACTCCTACAGGGCAAGATAATGTGCAGGCATTGCAACCATTACAAAGCTCAGGTACAAGCTGTAAGGTTCCATCTTTGTCTGATTCAAACTTGCGGTTAAAAGCATTAGTAGGGCAGACATTAGTGCATACAGGACACATGATGCAGCCTTCTTTTACCCGAGGCAAAGCCCAAGCAACCTCTGCTTCTGGCACAAGTTCAGCTAGCTCTAAAAGTTTAAGTTTTCTGGTGTGTTCTAAAGGTAAAGGATTTTCATCCTCAGGGACTAGATTCTCTAAGGGTGCCAGTATGTCAGCTGTTCCAGCTTGTAAGCCTTGGAAGCTACCTCGCAAAAAATCACGGCGATTTAGTTTGTCAGGAAGGTCAGTAGCATCAAATTTTTCTTTTACTAACACTGTAGTTGCCAAGCTAAAGCCAATAAGCTCAGAAAGAGCTTGTGCCTCTGCTAGAATGGTGTCCAGTGCATTAATGATGACTGAACTACCGATAGGACAGTTAGCACAATCATTTCTAACCAAGGTTGCCTTGTTTTGTTTACCTGCTAAGCGCAAGATGTCAGTGGCTTGTAAACGGCCTAGGCACTGTATGCTTTGTGAATTGCCCTTAACCTGCGAGCATTTTAAAGGAGCACCTCTTTGGTAACTTATACTGGGCTCGAGCGCTTGTGAAGGACAAGCTTGTACACATAGCCCACAACCAGTGCAATCAAGTTCACCTATCTCTACTTGCCTTTTAATGCTTATAGCCTCATGGGGGCAAACTTTCTGGCATTTGTCACAACCACCTATAGCATGAGTAACCACCAGACAATGTTCAGGTGTGTATTTAGGACTTATACTAGTCGCTTTACTTATTAGATTTAGGAGTTGCTCGAGCATTTATGTTTTCTAATTATATTCCTTATCCCATTTAGTTGCTAGCACCTCTGCTATGGCAAAATCAGTAGGGGTAGTTATCTTCATAAGCCAATTGCTGCCCTCCACAAAAGCAATCCTGTGCCCTAGATGCCATATAAGTCCAGCATCATCAGTGGCTACTATGCTTTTCTCTAAAGCATTTAAGTGTGCTTCTAGAATAAGTTTATACTTAAACCCTTGCGGGGTTTGAATTGCTTTTAGTTGGGAGCGGTCAATTGCCTTGCCTGTAGCAGTTTCAACAAGGGTATCGTTTACATTTTTTGCAACAGTAGCAGCTCCATGTTCTTTAGCAGCTTGAATGATAGCCTTTACAATGTTAGAGGTTAGAAAGGGCCTAGCAGCATCATGGATAAGGACTATATCAGCCTCACTAGCTTCAAGGAGTTTAAAAACGCTAGCTTGTCTCGTATCTCCACCAACTATCACTTTAGTTTTGTTTTTAAGGCTTAGGTCACAGACAATTTTGTTTGCATTAAGCAGCATTTCTGGGGAAACTGCTACAAGGATTTCATCTACTTCTAAGAAAGCATTAATGACCCTTTCTAAAAGAGTTATATTAGCTAATTTTAAAAAAGCTTTTGGTCCTCTACCTACGCGTATGCCTTTCCCTGCAGCTGGAATCAAGGCGGCCACTTTCAAGATTGACCTTCCCAGCGCTTAGATTTAGTATTGGCAATGCCCAAAAGGTCTAAAGTTCTTGCAGTAACTGTAGCTATTAAATCATCGATAGTCTTAGGCCTATGATAAAAATTTGGTGAAGCAGGCAGGATAATAGCACCAGAATCATTAGCTGCTAGCATATTTTGAATTAGAGGTCTAGCATAAGGAGTCTCTCGCAAGATAAGTATTAGAGGACGCCTTTCCTTCAAATGTACATGTGCTACACGTGATACTAAATTGTCAGTAAATCCCTGTGCTACCTTAGCCAAAGTTCCAGCCGAACAAGGGACTATAACCATTCCTTGAGTTTGGAAGGATCCTGAAGCAATACTAGCACCTAAGTTACTATCCTTATGAACAACATTGGCAAGCTCCTCAAGCTCAGTGATACCTTTATCAAGCTCAGTAGGGATCACCTGCTTAGCACCATTAGTTATAATAAGGTGTGTTTCTATTGACATATCCTTTAGTGCTTTAAGTAAGTCAAGTGAATAAAGAATACCACTTCCCCCAGTAATAGCCACAACTATACAAGGTTTAAAAATGTTCATCTTGCCTGCCTTAAAAAGATACCCCTAGTTTTAGCTATGGGGAGGAATTTTAAGGGATTTGTGAAACAAATCTTTTCTTTGCACGCTCTTGATACTTTCATTATATTGTGCTCCGCCCGTTGTCTTCAACGGGAGTTGGAAGTACAAGCCCCTGAATTTATTCATGGGGTGACTAACAAGAAACTATTCTTTAATCTTTAACATTGATTAGTGTTAAGATACTTCCCAAAAAGTCAGAGTATTATAACTGTTATATACCTGAATTAATAGTTTGTTAGAAAGATCTTGTGAGGCAGACTTTAAAGGTGTTTTGGCTAGAAGTAAGATAGCTGTAAGGTTTTGCTCATTAATCTTGTATATATAATTGTGAGGTTAGTTTAACTTCAGAACCTTATAATGTGATTAGTTATTCTACTATTTTTAATACAAAAGAAACGCTTATGGTAAATAAAAACTATCTAAGAAAACTCTCAAAAAGGAGCTTTTAAACTATGGAATCCACTAAGGCCAAAACAATAGTTGAGTCAGTTGAATCAAATGAATTTAATGAGTCAATGCAGGCCCCTACTTTAGGCGATAACTTGCCTGAATTCAAACTTAGTGTGATGGTGAAAAACATAAAGAGCTACTTAATTTCACAGCCTAAACCTGACGCAGCTGCTGTAGCTAAAGCATCACTTTTCCCTTTGCTTTATTCATTAAAACAGGATATATGGAATCCTCTATGCCTTAGGCAAATAGAAACTCATGATAGATACTTACGCTATCAATTAGATATAAGTGGTGAAAAGGTTTGCATCGATGTTTGGGGAGTAGGGCAAAATCTAAAACGCCCCCCTGCTCGTCGCATACTACCTGAAAGCAGTCCTTGGGGTGTACGCACTAATGGCGGAGATTGGCAACTTATTATATTTGATGACAACTCTTCTAATGAAGAGATTTTCGATTTTAGCCTCTATGGCGATATTTTCCGTGAAATAGCATTTCAACTTTTTAACCCTCAGCAGGATTCTCTCGAGCGTCGTCTAATGCTGGCTAGATCTTTGCTACTTGAGGATCTACTTCGTAAAAAACTCTATAGGTTAGCAAATACTTTTGGCATAGAAAAAATACAGCAACAAGATTTTGAAGAAATCTTGCAAATGCTTGATGAAAACGGTCTTTTAGATGCTCGAGAAAGTAAATTATTTGAGGCTGATAATATGCAAGCGGCTATGGAAAACTACCTCCAAGCCATACAACATGGCTATATACGCATCATGAAGCCTCTTTCGGAAATTAATCTTGAAGATGTACAACATCATTGTCAAGTGGTAAAAAACCTTAAGGGAGGCTTAAAAGCTTATTTTGACGATGCTCTATTAAATGTAAGTGCTCGCTCAGGTTTTTATTATTTACTAGCAGCTGTTGCTGTACAATTTGGTAGATCAGATGCTATTATACCCGAGGATCTGATACGTCCCCCTGAAGACCCTCCTGAATCAGAACGAAGTCACCCTTTGGGCAGACCGGGATGGTATTTGGTTTTTAGTAACCCTGATGAGATTGAAAGTGCTGCTAGTAACTTGTTGGACAAGCTTAATCTACGACACCGTTTTAGTTTAACTTATAATAATGCTCCTTTTGCCAAAGAAGTTTAATGACCATTAAGACACTTGACCAGCAAAAGTCCACAAGTATCTACACCTATTAAGGTAGCAGTAGTGGGTTTTGGGGTAATGGGTAAGCGTCATGCTAATGTTTATGCGACCTTGCCCTATACTAAACTTGTTGCTATTGTTGATCCTTTGAAAAGTCAGAGAAATTTGGCAGCTACTAACTATGCAATAGATACCTATAGTCATATTGATTGTATGCTGCGAAATACTGAGCTTGATGCAGTAAGTATTGTTGCCCCCACTAATTTGCATTTTTCTCTTGTTAAATGCTGCCTAGAGGCAAATTTACATGTTATGGTAGAAAAACCTGTGGCTACAAATTGTAATCATGCTAGAGAGCTTATTAATTTGAGCCAAAAGCATGACCTTATTTTGCAAGTAGGACATATTACTCGTTTTTATAAAGCCGTACAAATGCTCAAAGGTTATGTAAAAGAACCCTATTTTATAGAAGCTCGTAGGCTAGTACCTAGCTACCGTGTTAGAGACGTGGGTGTAATTCTAGATTTAATGATACATGATATTGATATAGTTTTAGGTTTAGTTCCTAATAGCATTTGCGAAATTAATGTTGTAGGGCAACGGCTTAGAGAAATTCCTTATGAAGATATTGCATTAGCACAAATAGTTTTTGAAAACGGCTGCATAGCCCGCTTTTTAGCCAATCGTGTTGCACATCAAACTGAGCGTAGTCTTGTTGTAGCTGAGTCCGGGCAAACGTTGCAGTTAGACTTTTCTCGCTCTCCTAACACCGAATTAACCCTTTATAATTTGAGTGGTAGTATCAGTAATAATCAAGCGCAAGTAATACATACTTATATTGAAGAAGATAATCCTTTGCGTGCAGAACTCGAGCACTTCTTAGCCAGAATTTTGCATAAAACTACTCCTATTGGAACACTTGAAGATGACTTAAAAGCCCTTGACTTAGCTAGTAAGCTTACGAAAAAGCTTCATTCCAAATTTAAAGTAGTCAATAGTTGGTCAAAGTGAAGCGAAGACAAAATTCTTAAAAATTACCTTCAACTTCATTTGACCTAAGCCATCCAACGGCTGAAGCACGTTTGGCTTCTTTTTAAGCAGGCTATGCTAAAAATCAGTATGCTAAGAATCCATGCAAGAACTATTTCTGGATTCATTTGTGGCTATGATAGACTAGTGTTTCATGCAGGTATTAATATTGACCGCTAGCTAACCAAACAAAACCATCTTACCAAATCTCTGAGCACTGACGAACACATCTAACGGCTTTAAGCTCAGGGGCGACCACTTTTCGATATATCATCCTAAATTCATTCTACACTTAATTTAGCCATTTGTGTGGTCGTCCGATTGGAGCGTCAGTTAGAATCAGAAGTTAATAATAGTCAGTCATTGCAATCAAAGCTATTTCACCATTGGAACGCACAGCACACAGAGCGATATCGTCACTCCCATTGAACCATGTACTGTCAGCACAAATTCGAAACCATTTTGTTTGTAAAATACTTTCTTTCACCATATCAAAATGACCATAAGTACATCCTGTTAAACCTTTTAAAGTTTCCCATATTGCCAATCTGGACTGAAGTGGTGTGTGTACCCAACCATCTCCCATAATTGGACGTGTAAACGTTAGCGAATCAGTTATGAGTAGTGTGTCTCTTGATGAAAGTGGTTTTACAGAACTTCTACTTAAGTCAGGGTGAATTCCTGAAAGAGGTGCAGCAGGTAGCCACAGCAGCTCTCTAGGATTCATTAACAACTTATCAAGAGTAATATTATTAGTAATAACAAACAAACCTACATAAACAGAAGCAGAGCCATTTGTTAGTCCAGCAAGTACTGTTGACATAAGTTCTTTTTGAACAGGTTGATCAATTGCTTGGAAATTTTTTGAGGTGCTAGTATTTAAACGATGTTTGGACTTACTTTTCCCAAAACCTGGACACCATTTGCGATATCCATAATTAAGTTCAACTTCAAGATCCTTATCTAGGTAAGGAGGAAACCATGACCATTTTGTGTGACGTGCTTTTGACCAATATTCAAGTAGCTCTGGCAATTGAACATACCTACCATAAACAACCAGGGCTTGAAACAATGGTTCTAAAAACGATGGTGGCAACTTTTGTTTGAATAGAGGGATTAAGTATTTAAGAGAGCATTCTTCTGCTAAACGTTCAGCCTCTTCTTCGTATATATCTTCGGGCATACGCTGTAGATAACGATAAATCCCTCGATAATCTTTTTTTACACACAATTTACTAAGTGTAATATCATTCATGAAATAATTACAAAATCACAATGATTTATAGTCTAACTAGTATTGAACACCTAAATTGGGATCTAATCCTATACACTTTACTACTTTTATATTCAATAAATTCCCGTACCACATTCACATACCTAAAATAAATAATTCTAAATCCAGACTGATTATTGCACCAAAAATGACTTTAAGTCAAATTTAATAGGCCAATTTGGGAAATAAACCAAATATATACTCTAATTTGGGGTCATAAATATATTATAAGGACATTAGCGACTTTTAATTTTTTTAATAGGACGATATTGGGATTAAGTTCAATATTTTGCCACTTTTGGTGTATAATACTTTAAATTTAACTGGACTTAGTGTCTAATATATAGATCCAGAAACAAAAAACATCACCTTAATTATTATTGATAAGGAGCAATTACACCTAAATTGAAAATGGAAACAAAAGTGAAGAAGGTATCAGTTTGAATTAATACACCTTAAGCATTTTGAGCAAGCATCTAACCTAAAAAAATAAGCACTTCCCCTAATACTTACAAGGTTTCTGTGAAAGCTTAACGTTTTGGCTCATTATGGATTCCAAGGGCACAGATTATAAGAACATGCAATTAAATTCGTTCCAGACGCCAATATCTCCATAAAAATCTTGAGTCTTATTTTATTAAGGTTTTGCCTGTTTTGGACACAATTATTATCAATCTTTAAGATACATACCCTTGGAATCCATCAAGAGCGATCTAGCTTTTAAAACGCACCATTATAATTATAAGTTGGATGGTGCGTTCCCAACTTCCTTCTGGATTAATTCTATAATCATTACTTTGATGATACCTTAGGGAGCGCACCCTACTAGCCACTAGCTATTAGAAAAGTTAAACTAGCACTATGGATAATTCGCAAAATATAGATATCAAAGCAATTTTACCCCACCGCTATCCCTTTTTAATGGTAGATGCTTTTGTTTCTCAAGAAGGTGATCGTTTTGAGTGCTTAAAGAATGTTAGTTTTAATGAACCATTTTTCCAAGGTCATTTCCCTAAAGAACCTGTTATGCCCGGAGTTATGATTATAGAGGCCCTAGCACAAGCTGCTGCAGTGGGCTTAGCTGTACGAGATGGCCTTAAAGGTGGTGAGATAGGTTATTTAGCAGCGATAGATAAAGTTAAATTCAAGCATAAGGTTGTTCCCGGTAACCAGTTACACTTAAAAGGTGAGATCCTACTTTATCGCCGCAAGCTTTGTAAGGTAAAAGCACAAGCGTTTGTTAGTGAAGAGCTTGCTGCTGAGGCTGAACTATCTTTCATTTTTGCTTAGAGTTTAAGACTCTTTCCACAGTGAGGACAAACAAACTGTTCTACTTCTTCTTTATTAGCTTGAGCAATTGCTCCAGTAAACCCTGAAGCAATAATGCCTGCGGGTAAAGCAAAAAGACCCACACAAGAAATGGTTGTAAGTGCTCCACAAAACTTTCCTAATGGGGTTATTGGTGTAATATCACCATAACCTACTGTTGTTAGAGTAGCAACTCCCCACCACATTGCATGGGGAATGCTAGCAAAATCTTCGGGTTGAGCTTCGCGCTCTAAAAAATACATAAGTGACGACCAGAAGAGTAATAAGATAAAACCCAATGAGGAAGCAATAATAAGTTCCTCCTGTTTCTCTTTAAAAATATATTTGATGATTTTTATCGCTCTTGAATAGCGAGTGAGCTTAAGAATGCGCACTAAACGAAATAGCCTCAACCCTCTTAAAAAACGTAAATCGACAGATAAGAGGAAAGGCAAGTAAAAAGGTAAGAGTGCCAAGAGGTCAATAAGAGCTAGGGGGCTGACAATATACTGCAAGCGTCTTATTAATGGGTTAGCATGTCCTTTGTTTTTAGGAACAAATATTAATCTTATAATGTATTCAACAGTAAAAATAATGACAGAAATAACTTCAAGCCCAATAAAAAATCTTTCGTATTGTTCATAAAATGAATCAACTGTACCAACAATTACAACAAAGACATTTAGTAAAATAAGTATGATTATGAAAAGCTCGAGCTTCTTTACTATTTTTTCTTTAATCATCACTTAATTCCTTGGTTTTACGCTTAGCTCTTTTTCTTGCGATTAATTGAATTTGCTCCTTTAAGGCTCTTTCTTTTGCTTGTTGTTGTTCTTTTTTTACAGCTGCTTGGAATTCTCGTCTAGCTTGTTTTTCACCGTCTCTAGCATGTTTTTTCTTTAAGCGCTCAACTGCTTTAATAACTTCTTCTTCAATAAGCTTGTGATCTCTACGGTGACGGCGTAATTTTTTTTGTAAACCCTTAAGTTGTGATTCAGGGTTAGGGTGCATGAGTCGTTTGATAGCCTCAGCTAGCACTAGCGCTTGACGCATTTTAGTCATTGTGCTACGCAAGCGATAAAGTCTGCCTAGCTGTTGAATTCTAGCTACCCCTTGGAAAGCCCTAAAAACCCTTAGGGTACGTAAAAAATATACTAAAGGCAAGAGAATAATGATTAAATCCATCCAATTTTGGGCGCAATAAGGAATTTTTTCGTCTGTAACAGAGATCATCAGCATAAATTCAAAAGCAAAGGCCACCCAAATAAAAGCTTGCCCCATTTCTAAATATAGCTTTATATTAGGGATAAAAGCTTGTACCTGTTCTTGAAATCTGAAGTCAATAAGCACAAGGGGAATAATTAGCAAAGCAATAATAATCATAGGCGTGCTAAAATCATGCCTTAACTTACTAAATAAGGCATGATTTTTCTTGCTCCAACCCATAGAAGGCAACCATAACCACTCAGAAGCAGTAAAACGAGGCATCATCATACGTAAAGGGGGCAGTGGTATAGTTATTAGTCGCAGAACAAAATCACCATAGTAAACGCCTTCAGAACGACCAAAGCGAAAAGATAAAAACAGAATGATAATGAGTTCTAAAGCAGGCACCAACATAAGCAGGATAAAAGTGTCTGCTAGTTTTTCTATTGTGTGAGAAGGAATAAGTTCACTTACCTCGCTCGAGGTCCAAAACATAATAATTATGCCTAATAGACCTAGCATAGCAAGGCTAAACCAAAACATAAGTCCAGCCATTAAATTTTCAAACCTTATCAGTGGTGAATCTTCAAATGGAGGTGGTTGATTGATAAGTAAAACTTCTTCTTCTTCTTCAGCTAAAACATTTTCTATGAGCTGCTCATACTCATCTTTTTCTTCATAATCGCCATCAAGAACATGAGTAAGTTGACCAAGCAATATAGGATCATCAATTTCTTCTATACGTTTTAACAGTTGTTCTTTTATTGTAAAGGTAGATTCTAAATTTTTTTCTAAAGGATTATTAGTGTTTTCATTTGAATTATAGTTGTCCATAGTTTTAGTGCCTCATAGAACTCCTTTTTAATTATTGAGCACCTTTACAAAAATAATTGTGGATTTAGTCTCGTCTAATCCCTTAAGCTTTAATAACACCTTGCCTTACATTTAAAGGCACTTCAATGACACTAGCTTGCATTTTATTTAGTAGCTCAAGCCAGTCTTTCTTAACCTCTGAAAGGTTATATAGCTCGTCGACTATCATCTCAGTGAAGAAATTATATGCATTTTGCAATCCTAGAAAAGTCATTTGCTGATTAGGGCTAAAATTATACATTAGGTCACCCAACTCTTTTTCTGTTACATCACGCCTATCTATTTTCTCTAAATCGTCTAAGCTCCAACCAGTAATAGCCATTCTCTTTTCATGACACCAAAGAGCAAATGCAGCAGCTATAGCGTTTAGAGATATCTTTTGCTGGGAAAGGTATCTTAGTGCTAGTCCAGAAATCTTCACCATATCACCATAAGGGATAAATTTGTTCTCGTGGGCTTTGGCACTAATAATAAAGCTCAGCTCAACAAATTCCTTGAAGGCAAGTGCCAGAGAATGCCCCTTTAGTAAAGGAGCGTTAGAAACATTTATGTTACTGACTTTTCTTATGATTTTGTCTAATTCTTGCTCGAGGGCTTGTTTTATATTTACCTGTTCTTGAAACATTAGTTTATTCCATTCTGTAAGCTAATAAATCTATGGTGGGCCAATTTGATTTGCTAATGAAAGCGATATCGTCATTTAATCAAGTTATTAATAGAAAAAATCCTGTTATTTATCTTTTTCAGCTCTGTGCAAACTATTTGATGAATGAAGTTTGCAAACCCAATATTTTTCTTGTACCTGCACGTGTTTTTTAGGCATCGGTTGATTGCGTGCCGCCATATGAATGCAGATGAAGTACTCAGTCTCAATATTTTGAAAAAGCAAACTGGACTTAAACCACTAACTCATAGACATAAGCGTGTTTTCCTTGTAGGCACTTTTTGCTCTTTAACATTGGCAGGCTTGGCTTTTCCTTACATTCAAGATTTTAGTCCCGAAGGGGCAATTGAAGATGTTGCAGCTGTGATAGTGGTACTACTGAGTATGCTTAGTTCTTTCTTTGCGATTACTTATTTACGTTTAAACCAAAATCTCAGGAATCGGATTGCTTAAAAACTGGTTAGAGAATTTGCTTATTTCTACCTCTTTAAGTGGTACAGTAAAACGGACCCAAAGTTGATGAGAATAAGGTTTTTAATAGAGTTGTTCTTAAATTAGGCTAGATGTATGACATTTGCATTTGTGACACCACACTACTCCTGTCTAGAAGGTAGATTTTTTATAAGGAAACAACTCTATTATTGATTATTGGCTTTCTACACATTATTCTTAGTAGACCCAGAATCCATTAGAATCAAGAAGAAATGATCCCTTGAATTAGCTACATATGTATTTCATGATTACCTTCAAAAGGTAATTCCAGAAAAGCATTTAGAACATGTTCAATCCCGAACTTTAGAAAGAAGCTAAAAGGGCTAAGCAAACGCTCTTGGGGAACATCATTAGGAAATAACTGCACTCTTAAACGCTCGAATTGATCTTTAGTAATGCTATCTTGTTTTAAAAGAGCAGTTGTACTCTTGTGTTTTAGATTATTTAGCATACGTTGAAGCCGAGCTTCACTACGAATGATTAGGGGTTTCAAAGTAGGATCTATCATTTCTATATTCTCGAGCATTTCAAGAATACTAGTTTCTAAAGTAATTAGCTGCTTTTTGAAAACTTCGCCATGTCCTGATAGCTCGAGTAACACCTCTGCTCGAGCCCCTAAAAAATCCTGTGCTAACTCATCTAAAGTAAGCCCAAATTTATCCATAATACGTTTAACAGGAGGCTCTATAACTGTAACAAACATCCTAGGTTGAATAAGAGGCATTTCCACCCCATGAAGCTCATAGACTCCTTTAAGCTGTGCAATATAACGCAGCTCCCCCGGTCCCACTACCATAGCTGCTGTAGGCAGCACATAGTCTTGTACTATTGACCTTAACCCTGCTGCAGGCGTGAGCCTATTAGGATCTTCTTCTAAAATGCTTAGTAAGTCATTTAGCTTATAACTATTTAATTCACTATAGAAAGTCTTGTTCTCAAATCGTAGCAAATAGCGCCTGCTATCATCCTCTTCAAGAAAGAGGTTGCTAGCGCTCTCGCTACGCCCAAGCTGAGGTTCTACACCGAGGTCCCATAGTTTACTCCCTGTTTCATTTATTACCTTAGAAGAAACAAGAGGATTATGAAGTTCATTTTGCAAAATATTTTTAAAAAGTGGGGCTACTCTAATGTCAAGCGGATTAATGATGATTAGCCCCTCACCTCCTAAAAGTCTATAAAGTAGACCAGCAAACCAGTCTGCTATACTACGAGTGTAATCAGCAGTTTCTTGTAGTACGTTTATTACCCTTTCACTATAAGCTTTAGGGAATTTCAAGCTATGGATCTCATTTACTATTTGCTCGAGCCAACGCTTTTCTAACTTAATATGCCCTGCAACCACTCCTTCAGGCAAAGGTATTTCAAGCCGAGTTAGTTGCTCGCTCATATCAAGCAAATAATTATGATTAATTTCAGCACTATCATGGTCTTGTGAAGCTAACCAGAATATGGGTACAACGGGCTGGGCCTCTTGAGAGAGTTTTTTAGCTAACTTAATAGCACTAATTGCTTTAGATAATGTGTAGGTAGGTCCTAGCAATAACCCCACCTGTTGCCCTGTTACTACAGCACGACTGTTAGCATTATTGAGTTGCTCGAGGCTTTCAAAAACAGCTTTGGGTGCATCTAGATCTCTAGCATAAGCCTCTAAAGCCTGTGTTAGCAAGGCTCTATCGAAGGTTCTTTTAGTTTGTAAGGCCTCTTGATAATTTTGTGGTTTCAGCCGATAAAATTCACTTAGTTGTCCAGTATTGTAAAGTCCTTTAAAGATTTTAGGCGTGACAGACATTGTTAGCGCCTTGCTTAGCTTCCTTATTTTGCTCTAGTGGATAAAGTGTAATTCGTAAGGAGGCACCCACTGCTGATATACGTGCAAGTAAATGACTGGACAATCTTTGGTTGAACGCCCATGGCTCATTCCCACAGTCATACCCAATATTGAACTCACGACATAAACAGCCTAACCAAATGGATTGCAAATGCTCAGAAAGCGATTCAACCACTTCAATCATGGATTCTATATTTACTTCTGGTTCCTCGTAATGATCTTCAGTTTCAAATGTAGCATACCATATTCCATCCTTGCCTCGACCTACATGCAAAGGTGGAATTCTGCTGGCCTCTAAGACCTTAACTAACTCCGTCAAATCATCGGCTGATGTAAGATCTAAGTCTGTATTGAGATAGCAAGTTTTTGTGTTCATTCTCAAATAAAGCTTATCAAGCTAATTTGGAAAAGCTCACATAAGAACTTAAAGCGATCAAGCCCTGTTAGTAGAGCCAAAAACTTCAATTCGCTCTGCTACAATCCGTTTTATCTCTGCTCGAGCAGGACCTAAAATTTTCCGTGGGTCAATTTGTTTAGGATCATCTTTTAAGACTTCTCTTACTACAGTAGTAAAAGCAAGGCGTAAGTCAGTATCGGTATTAATTTTGGCTATACCTTCTGTTACAGCCTTACGTACATCATCTTCATGAATTCCTGTAGCATCTTTAAGCTCACCACCTGAATTGTTAAAGCGCTGCACAAGTTCCTGTGGCACACCACTAGCACCATGCATAACTAATGGGTTAGGTAAAAGCTCAGCAATTTCTACTATTCGCTTGTGATCAATAAAAGGGCGTCCCTTACCCTTATTAGGCCCATGTGAAGTGCCAATAGCTACTGCAAGGTAATCTGCCCCTGAGTTTTTTATAAAACGCTCAGCTTCATCAGGCTTGGTTAAAATAGCATCTTCTTCTGCTACCACTACATGCTCTTCCACACCACCTAAACGACCAATTTCGGCTTCTACAGTTACTCCTACAGCATGGGCAGCTTCAACTACCCTAGCAGTTTCTCGAGTGTTTACATCTTCTTCTTCATGGGACTTATCAATCATTACTGAGGTAAATCCCCAACGGATACAACGCATACATGATTCATAGCTCGAGCCATGATCTAAATGTACAGCAATAGGCACGCTAGCTTGTTTAGCCTCATGCAAAACCATATCAATAAGTTGAGAGCCACCGTACTTAATAGCACCCTCTGAAAGTGCTAAAAGAACAGGGCTTCTTTTTTCTTCAGCAGCTTCTAAGACTGCTTGGGTAATTTCCAAGTTGTTGACATTAAAAGCACCAACACCATAATGATTATTTCTAGCAGCTGCTAAAATTTCTAAACCGGTATGTAATGACATAGAGTTAACATTATAACCTAAGCAAACAGTGTAAAAGTTTTGTGTCTTGTGCTGAAACCGCTAATTAACTTCTGTAAAAGGATTAGCTCAAATTTTAAATTTATAATCCCAAAATAATTTCATTACTACCCAAATCGTGTCTAAATTAGAGTAGGCATTATACCTTACCAATGGAAGATAGTAAAAGTTATTTTTGGTATGAATTCTTTTTGCAAAAAGTAAGGTGATAGAATTTCCATTCGGCTTAATGTAATTTCTAGAAAAGCCGAAATTCAAAAATATTTTTCAAGGAGTATTATGAGTAGGCGAAAACTTTCTATTTTAATTATTCTCTTGATTTTCCTTTTTCCTTTTTTCTTTGGCTATACAGCAGACTTTGAGCAGTATAGCCAAAGGCTAGAGCAGGGAGGCCCTTATGCTCAGAATAATTTGGATATAATTAATAAAAATACTATTCAAGTTAATGGCAAGCAATTTGTAACTCCAGGTGTTGTCGATAAAACACTAACAACACCTTCTACAGTGTCTTCAACTGCGACAACCGACGTGGATTCTCTCTCCCTCATCCCAACTCCTGACAATGCGGGAGGAGATCCTTGTCGCGTGGGTACGGCCTCCCGTATGCATTTGATACCAAAAGAGCAAGTTAGGGGTAGTCCCACAATCGAAATCGGCTTTGGCAAGTCAGGTGGGCTCGCAGTTTGGCAAATCGAGAATGGCAAAGTATACACTCAACGAGTTGATGTAGCTGGGGTACCAATTGGCCAATCGCAGGTGTTTGACGCTCCTAAGAAAATCATCCTCAGGCAGGTTCAGGGGCTAACTGACGGATTTCTAATCATTGCCAAAGACTTTTCAGACTTTGAATTCAACGCTTGGTTTATCTGGACAACTGATGCAATTGGCAAGATCCTTGAGAGGATGCCTCTCAATATTGGTAATCATCACTTTGAAGACATAATTAGTCCTGTTGTAAACGACCGTGTGCTCTTCTATCTGGGCAATGACCGACTTAAGAACAAAAACTCGTCGCGAGTCATTCTTTTATCAGTTGCCAATGGTGAGATAAACCAACAAATTTTTGACTTCCCTGTGGTTATTCCTCCCTACAAGCAATTCTACGTAGAACCTGCTCTTGGTGAGAAGGACTGGGCTGTTTGGGTGTACATTCCAGAACAACAGGTTGCTTACCTCTTGGGTCCCAATGGTCACGTCACCGCAGAAAAGCCCCTCTTTCCTATGGTGCTCCTCACTAATTACCTGATGCGCTACGATGAAACTGATACTCTAAGAGTATTGACGCAGATTGGTGAGGATGATCGCGACAACATCGTTGTGATGTGGTCAGAAGAAGGCGACATGAGTTCTACGAATGAGCAGGCAACCAGCAGTGTGATGTTGCGGTATGATACGTTTGCTGTGGATGGCACAGTGAAGCCGGGTGATACCTTCAGGTACACTCCCTCTGCCACACTCCCAGTGCCTTTCACAAACGAACTCGACTTTACTATTGGTACCAAAGTTGCAAACCGAATGACAATAATCCGCCTCCACCGCATCGGGGCTCCTATATCTCTTGAGAGCGTGCAGCCCACAATCAGTGACCCCTTCTTGGCATCAGCTGCGTGGTCTTCAACCCACTGGGTGATCGCCTATTGGAACGAGTCACCTGTGGACGTAACAATGAATGTGATTGGCATCCGCTGTGGAAGTTGATTGCCCCATTCACTTCTTATCAGACTTGGTTTCCTGTTTGTGCTCTAAATGAGGATGCTGATGGGCATTGGTATGACAAGAGAATTTTCCCTATCTGAGTACCTAGCACGACCTGCTTGCTTACTTAAAGATAGGCTGATCTAGTATAGCCTTTACGCCATCCATAAGCCGTTCTGCCTCTTCTAATCGCTTCTTTTGCTCTGCTATTACCTCAGCAGGAGCATTCTTAATGAATTTCTCATTAGCTAGTTTTTTCTCTGCTATCTGCTTTTGCTTTTCTAAGTCTTTGAGGCGCTTTTCTTGCCTTGTTTTGTACTCGGCTATATCCATTACACCCTCGAGCCCCAAAACAAGCTCTAAATCTGGCACCACTTGTAGAAGTGAAGCACCTTTGATTTCATCAACTAATTCAACTTTGGCTAGATCACCAAAAACCTCAGAATTGCTTTTGATAACCCTTGCTGCCTTACCTTTTACTAAAATAGGGATTATTGTAGAGTGAGAGATGTTAGCTTCATTACGTAAATTACGCACAGCCGTTATAGCATCTTGTAAATTCTCAAAGGCATTATCAGCATTTTTATCTAGTAAACCCCCTTCGAATTTAGGATAGCTAGCATAACCAACATCACTAAGATCGCTATCAGGCTCTAATACTTGGTAAAGCTCAGCAGTAATGAAAGGAATCATAGGGTGCAAAAGCTTTATGATGTCAGTAAGCACTTTTTTAAGCACATAACGGCTACGTGGATCATTTACCCTTAACTGTGGTTTAATAGCTTCTAAATACCAATCACAAAACTCACTCCACACAAAGTCATAGGCAGCTCTACTAGCAGCACCCAAATCATAAGCTTCTAAATGAGTAGTGATGGCTTTTATAGCGTTTTGCAGGCGACTTACAATCCAGCGATCAGCGAGAGTTTCTGGTTCTCCTGCGTCCAAATCACCCGATAAATTCATTAAAGCAAAGCGAGTAGCATTCCAGAGTTTGTTGTTAAAGTTACGCCCCATTTCCACTCTACGATTATCCCAACGGATGTCTTGTCCACCTGTACTGGCATAGGTAGTAGCAAATCTAAGAGAGTCAGCACCGTATTGATCAATAACTTCTAAAGGATCAATGCCATTACCTTTGGATTTACTCATTTTTTGCCCGTGTTCATCGAGCACTAAGCCATGTAAAAATACATGTTTAAAGGGAGCTTGGTTTGTGAATTCATAGCCTGCCATTTGCATCCTTGCTACCCAGAAAAATAAGATATCGTATCCTGTAACTAATACACTAGTAGGGTAAAACTTCTTATAGAAAGGATCATTAGTGTTAGGCCAACCCAGTGTAGAAAAGGGCCAGAGGTTAGAACTAAACCATGTATCAAAGACATCAGGATCTTGAGTTAGCTCTACATTTGCATATTTAGGATTGTTTGGGCAGTCAATAAAAGGATCATCTAAGTCAGGAACATAGATGTTGCCATCTGGGTCATACCAAGCAGGGATTTGATGCCCCCACCAAAGCTGGCGTGATACATTCCAGTGGCGTAGATTCTCGAGCCAATCTCGGTTAACTTTTTCATAGCGCTGGGGAATAATTTCCATTTCGCCATCATCTAAACCTTTAAGGATGCGCTTAGCAATTTCATCGGTATTAACAAACCACTGCTCAGAAAGAATAGGCTCAACGGGCTCTTTTGTACGTTGTGAAAGTCCAAGAGCAATAGTATGATCTTTAATTTCAATTAGTAGGTCCTCTGCTTCTAAAGCTTCTACAATAGGTTCACGAGCAGCAAAACGCTCTAAACCCCTAAATCGCTCTGGCACAAGCTCCCCTGTTAATTTGGCTTCTAAATCAATAACGCTAGGCTTATCAAGGTTATGCCGCTCCCCAATTTCAAAATCCAAAGGGTCATGGGCAGGTGTTATCTTAAGTGCTCCTGTGCCAAAATCTATTTCTACATCGCTATCTGTGATTATAGGAATGTGGCGCTGTGTCAAAGGGATGCGGGCTTTTTGACCTACCAAAGAGGTATAGCGTTCATCTTCAGGATGAACAGCAATGGCTTGATCAGCAAATATGGTTTCAGGTCGCACGGTAGCTATGCGAATATCACCATTGCCACTCTCTAGAGGATAAGACAATGTATATAACTTACCGGGGCGTTCCTCGCGATCAACCTCTAAATCAGAAAGGGTAGTCTGGCTTACAGGGTCCCAGTTAACAATGCGCTTACCCTTATAAATTTTGCCTTCATGGTAAAGCTTGACAAACTGATAACGTACAGCTTTAGATAAACCCTTATCCATAGTAAAACGGGTGCGGGACCAATCAGCGGAGATACCTAAGCGCTGTAATTGGCCTAAAATAATGCCACCATACTTTTCTTTCCATGCCCAAACACGCTCTAGGAACCTTCCCCGACCAAGATCGTAGCGGCTCAGACCTTCGTTGGCTTTTAAGTCCTTTTCAACTTGGACTTGAGTGGTTATGCCTGCATGATCCGTACCCGGTTGATAAAGGGTTTCATAACCCTGCATACGCTTAAAACGAATTAGAGAATCAATAATAGTGTTGTCAAAAGCATGGCCTAGATGTAGATTGCCATTTACATTGGGAGGAGGAATAACTATGCAGAAAGGAGGTTTTTCTGAAAGGGGGTCACTTTTATAAGGCTCTTCTGCCCATTTTTTAACCCATTTTTGCTCAACAGCAAAGGGATCATACTGTTTATTTAGCAAGTGACTCTACCTCAAGCTCCCTCTACAGCTCTTACAAATAAACCAATATCCTTGGCTTTTATTGTGACATATAAAAAGGGAAAACCCTTAACTTTAATTATTTCCTCACTATCACTTTTTTTGTTCTTCTTTTCCTTAGTTGCTTCTTCACCTTCTTCTTCATTTTCCCCCTTATCTTCAAAACTATATGACCATGAACCTACACTAACTACCCCTTCTTCAATTTTTAGAGGGCCAGAAATAGTTTTTTTACCTCTATAGGCCTTCTTTTTATCTAGATATTGTTTAATAGTTTCTAGCTCTTCTTTAATAAAATGCTCCTTTTGCCTTTCTAGTAGCTTCTCGTCATCTATATGGTAGTTTACATAAGCAGAGCAATTCTTGCCAATCAAGCTTTGTAAGGGATTATCTTCATCTGTAAACTTACGCTCTATTTCATCGGCATACTCAATTTCTTCTATAGTAACCCATAAAGCATCTTCACCATCATCTAAAAACGCTGTACGTAATAAGCCACTTGACTCAGCTTTGGCTTCACGTGGACCATGCATAATCTGGTCAATGAGCTTAACTCTCTGCTTTTTGCTAAGGTTTATAGGAGCTGACTCAGTTTTAGGAGGTATATAAAGTTTATTAGCTGTAAACTCAGAATGCTTAAAAAAAGTTTTAGCTGCCAAGATAGCATCTTCAAAATTTCTATGTAAGGCTTGTACTACACTAAAATTAAACCTCCAGTTAGGATGACCAACTATTTTTACATTAAAATCATCTTCACTAGATTCTGGTTGCTCAGACTTTGCTTTCTTATTGTAAAACCAGCTAGCCTTTAAAATAAAGCCTTCTTGTTGTTGCCAAGCTGAATTAGTGTTTGGCTCTTCACTGGGACTTTGGTTTTCACTCATACTTCCTCCATTAGGACTTCAAAGAATTTCTATTTTAAACATTACTATTTATAAGCAGTTATGGCAAAACATAACAAGCTTACCTTTTGCTTAATAAAAAAGAAACCCCAATGCTTAATTTATAAATAGGGATAGGATCAGTTATTACTTCCTAGGAAAAGTTTCGAGGCTCAGATTACAGGCAATTTCGTTTGTAATCTACTTATGGAATAACTAGGTATTCCAGATTTTCGTAATTATTAATAGTAACATAGCGTTGTTCATTAGGATAAATAAACCCTTGCTTACGGGCAAGTTGCTCTCTATATCTATCGTCATACTTGTGGGCCTCGATTTCTCTTAGCTCTAATAATGTTGCTTGATCTATAGCAATTTTAACCTGTAAGTTAGCAATCGCATGACTAGTGCGGAAGTAACGCCTTGTTTCTATTCCTAGCATAACTAAAATGTGCAAGCTACCTACTATAGCAATAGTTAAAAAAAGTAAACTCGCACCTTTTTGCACATCATATGCTTTGGTTTTGGTTGACTTATTATGATCAGGGTGGCCTTTAGTTTTGCTAAGAACTGTCTTGAACATCTAGTTCAGTATATAAGTTTCTAATAAGGTGGTAGAATAAATAATTCAAAGGCTTCTAAATATGAAAGTAGTTATTCAAATAGCCTCACCAGTTTTTACATCAGGAACACCAGAAACAATCTCAACACTTGTTTGTATATGAGGTGCCATTATGTTAAAATCCTTTCCATGCAAACAAAGCACAAGGGCACCCTCTTAAGGGCAACAGTTAATAAGTGCTTCACAAATATTTGGTACACACTTCGGTATGTGCAGCTAATGCTTAAAACTTCTTTTAGCAGTTCAAGTGTTAGTAGGGCTCCTGTCAACGAGCCTATTGCACTCCGCTTGTCATCTCTGACGGGAGCTGGAAGTGCAAGCCCTCGGCTTTAGCCATGGATAATTGACGTAAAGCTAACGTTTATTGATTAATTTGAGCTTTACAGTAGGTGCTTCAAGCACTTTGACACCTTCAGGCAAAATCCAGTTTAGCTCTATATCATGTTCACCAAGGCCAAGTCTTGCTAAATTAACGTTTGCTTGTACCTCTGTGAGGTTTTCAAGTTGTTGATTTGCTCCCACAAGCACAACCGTATCCTTGCTAAGAGTACTTGTTTGAACCTTTACGTTCTCAGCTCTCAGAAAATCAACCACAATTGGCAATTCTTTACTGTGCAGGACTGGTACTTTATGTACACTTAAAGTAACTTCTGAAGGTCTTAAATTAATTTCAGATAAAGCTTGTCCGCTCATGTTAGCAGCATATAGTGGCACTTTAACATCACCTTCTACTGCTGTAGTTAATGCTATAGCAGCCACAGCTTCCTCTACAAGATCAGCGGTTCCTAAGGCAGCCACATTTTGGGGAAAAACATCTGCGCTAAAAAGAAAGTCATAATTAGTTTTATTTAAAGGCAAAAAGCTTACTTTGACAGGCAAAGAAGTTTTTACTAAAGATTCAACTGTACCAATAACCTCTTTAGGATTGACTTTCACTAAACTTATGCCCAGTGGCACTGCAACATGAACGGTTTCTTTGAATTTGCCCTCTAACTCAAGTAAATCAAGTACAACATTGATATCTTCAACTTTAAGCTTTTTAATAAGCTGACTTTTGCCTGAAACAACTATTTCAACCTTATCTGGTATACCTGTTGCAATTTGCGAGGGTTGTATTAAAGGGGAAAGTGGTACAGTGAGGTTACGCTGACTAATGGCGCTTTGAATAGAGTTTACAAAAGACCATAAAAATATTGCTAAGAGTAAAGCTACTAGTTTAGCTAACCAGTCATTCAATAAACGTTTCCACCACAACCTAGCATAGGTACTGAAGTACTTTATGTAACGTTTCATGATCTATACACCTCACGCAAGGCCTTTAATACTTCAGTAGGTGCAATGTCACTTTTGATTTGCCCTTCTTTAGCTAGGCTAACAGTTCCTCTTTCTTCACTAACAACTATAGCCAAAGCATCACTTTTTTCAGATAGTCCTAAAGCAGCACGGTGACGTGTTCCGTGTGAGGCAGGTACTCCCTCGATTCTATTACTCACTGGGAAAATAGCACCAGCATAGGTGATAACATCATTTTTTATAATTACAGCACCATCGTGTAAAGGACCTTTGGAGTCAAAAATAGTTTCTAGTAACGCCGAGCTTACGGGTGAATTGAGTTTAGATCCTACCCTACCATATTCCTCTAAAGGCACGCGTTTTTCTATAGCGATAATGGCCCCACGATTCTGACTAGCTAGATTACGTACTGTTGACATAACTTCTTTTACAGGATCCCCAATAGCTACATAGGCAGCAGAACCACGCCCAAAATTCTCGAGAATAGCCCGAAGCTCAGGTTGAAAAATTATAACTACAGCAATAAAGGCCGCACCTACAAATTTATCAAACAACCAAGCACTTGCAGGCAAACCTAATTGGGCTGCAAGAAACCAGCCACCTCCTAGCAAGGCAATACCTCTTAGCAAATTCCATGCTCTACTACCAATGAGCCACTTGTAAATATGGTAAAGCAGTACCGTAATAAGCAAGATGTCAATGATATCTAAAAAGCCAACTTCAAAATACAAACCCAACGACCATTTTCTTGGTAAGAGCACCAAAAATTCTCACTTTGAAATAAGATAATTATCTTATTTTGTATGAGCATTTAACATCTCGACTTGGCCTTTTGCCGTGATGACTAGATCCCTATTAACAAAACCTCAATTCCCTTTCTTGTACTACTGAATTAACAAACTTTGATAGGCACCCCTAAATATTATTTTGGGTATTACCTTTGTATAAATATTGCAACTTCTTATTCTAAAAGAATTAAACAAAGGTACTATTTAATCTTAACATAACTTAAACATAAGGTTAGTGTGTAAAACATAAATATAGCTTATAAGTGGAAGCATGTGAATTTTTGTGGGTGTTGTGTAATTTAGCCATTGATTAAGTAAATTTAAGCTTACAACCCTTACAGATTGTCAAGCTTGTGATAAAATCCTCCTAACTAGTAATATAAGACTAATGCCACTAAACACAGCTCCCCTAAAACCCATTTACAAAGAAGTTTTTGCTGACTTAGAAACTCCTTTAACTGCCTATCTTAAGGTAGCAGGGCATCCAAGCTTCTTATTAGAGTCTGTTGAACAAGGTGAGCGTATTGCTCGTTATTCTTTTATTGGTACAGGTGAGCGTAAGCGTATAGAAGTTAAAAATCAAAGCATAACACTTACAACAACTAATGGTGTCAGAAACTTTGAAACAAATGATCCTTTACAAGTACTGTGGGATGAGACGGTATGTGAAAACCATCAAGATCCTAAATTGCCTAGTTTTTGGGCAGGGGCAGTAGGATACGCAAGCTACGATCTAATTCGTTGGTATGAAACATTACCAGATAGTAATCCTGATGAGCTTAACATTCCTGACCTACTTTTCATTCAGCCTGAAGCATTAATAATATTTGACCATCTAAAACATACCCTCTTTATTGTAGCTGCTGCCGAAGTAAAAAATGATTCTGACGAGGCAAGAGCAAAAGCTGTAGTTGAGCGCATCTACCAACGTTTGCGTAGTCCCCTACCCGGTGTACCCGGTGACAGGGCAGGACATAAAACAGAGTTCAAGAGTAATTTTACTAAAGAGCAGTACATGCAAGCTGTGGCCAAAGCCGTAGAATACATTCATGCAGGTGATGCTTTCCAGCTAGTACCCGGTCAGCGCTTGACTGCAGAATTAGGCGTCCATCCTTTTGCTATTTATCGTGCCCTTAGACATGTGAACCCCAGTCCTTACCTTGGTTACCTTGATCTTGGTCCAGTGACACTTGTATCTAGCTCGCCAGAAAGCTTAATTCGTAGTCCTGATGCCAAATATGTAGAGACTTTACCCATAGCTGGTACAAGAAAACGTGGTATAACCCCTGAAGAAGACGAAGCACTTGCCAAAGAATTATTAGCTGACGAGAAAGAACGTGCAGAGCATGTAATGCTTGTTGATCTGGGTCGTAATGATCTAGGCAGAGTATGCAGATACGGCAGTGTACATGTGCCAGATTTAATGCGTATAGAACGTTTTAGTCATGTGATGCACATTGTTTCAACAGTGGCTGGTATTTTAGAAGAAGGCAAGACACCTTTGGATGCTTTAGCTAGCACTCTACCTATGGGCACAGCTAGTGGCGCACCTAAAATTCGAGCCATGGAAATCATTGATGAGCTTGAGAATACCCGCCGGGGCCCCTATGCAGGAGCTTTTGGCTATGTAGCAGTAAATGGTGCTATGGATATGGCTCTAACATTGCGCACAGCTGTTATTTGTAATGGCAAAATTCATTTGCAAGCAGGTGGTGGCATAGTAGCAGATTCCGATCCTGAATTTGAGTATGAAGAAAGTATGAACAAGCTTAAGGCGCTTGTTAAAGCAGTAGAATTAGCTATAAAAGGACTTGCTTAAAAAGTGAATATACAAGATACTCATCCTACAATCGAGAACATACATATAAACATGTTTCGTGAGGCAGGGCCATTAAGACGTTTTAGACTTGCTTGTTCACTTTTTAAAAGTAGGATGGGACTTCCTAAAAATGCTATTCACCAAGCTAATCCAGATTTATCATTGTCTGAATTAAAGCTTAAAATATTAAGTTTATGCTACGGTGAAGGACTTGAAACACGTTTAAAAATAACAATTTATTTGAGGAGGGGAAATTGGACTCAGTTGATGACCTTTTAGAACGTGCTTTGCAAGAAATAGGTAGCTTATGAAAAACCTTTTAGTAATCGATAACTACGACTCTTTTACTTTTAATTTAGTACAGTACTTAGGTGAGTTAGGTGTTGACCTTAAAATATGGCGCAATGATAAATTTGAACTTGATGATATAGCTACACTGCAACCCAATGGCATTGTGATTTCTCCCGGCCCTTGCACCCCTAATGAAGCAGGGCATTCTGTTGAAGTGGTTAAAACTTATGGCGAAAATATACCCATGTTAGGAGTTTGCCTAGGCCACCAAAGTATAGGTGTAGCCTATGGAGCAAAAGTAGTTAGGGCAAAAAAAATCATGCACGGTAAGACTAGTCAAATTAGCCATGACAGCACAGGAGTCTTCAAAGGTTTGCCAAAAAAATTCACTGCTACACGTTACCATTCTCTTGTTGTTGAAGATATTACCAAAGATTTACAAGTAAACGCATGGGTAAAAGATAATAATGAAGAAGTCATTATGGGCATGCAGCATACTAAACACCCTGTTTGGGGGGTTCAGTTTCACCCTGAAAGTATTCTTACCGACACAGGCCACCAAATGTTACAAAACTTTATTGATATATGTTAGATATCTACTATTACACCCCCTACTTAATATGAAAACTCACTTTAACTTCATCTATTTTTATGAACTATAAGGTTCTGATGTAGTGTTAGATATTGTTTTAGATAGGAAAGTCATAGTGCACTTAATTTATATTTTAGTAAGTCTCCTAATAGTTATTCATGTCTTTGCCATTGATATGCCGGAAGGTTCAGAGCAATTTTATGTGGTACAAGGACTTTTCGAAAATCTAGCAATAGACCCAAAAAGATGTGATGTTGTAGATGACTATGTAAATTTTGCTTGCGGTCAAACTAACCTTAGTACTACAGAGTTTAGTAAAGCGGTGGATAAACACATAAATGGATTTCTATCAGGATTGTCTAAAGATAATGATTGGCTCCAAGATGGCTATACTTATATTGCTGAATATAGCAGTGACTATGGGAATTACTACTTTGCAATAACAACAGATGGTTTTGTAATCATTGCTTTTACACCACTAGATTAGAAAAGATGGCTTTACTGAGAATTAAATTAGTAAAAAAACGAAAACTTTATGCATAAGCTTCTTAAAACATGTTAAACTAACATTGTGTTTCTAGGCTTGTGTAAGCCACTGATTTGCATACCGAACTCCACTTTGGCATTAATGCTAAGGTGGAGTTTTTTGTGCTTAAGTAAAAGCACTCTATCATTTTTTAAGAAAAGAGGTTATGACTGGATTCAGCATTCAGATAAGGGTTGATATAGCCCAAGGTATTTAATGGTCTAAAGCTATGACAATAATAAGTTTTAGTTTGTTAAGGATAAAGAAATGCTTCAAAAAATAAATAGAATTCAAGACCGAGACCTTGAATTAGATGATTTGCAAAAAGAAAAAGAAAAAACTCCCGCTGAACTTTCTGAAATTCTAGTAGAAAAAGAAAATTTAGAAGTTAAGCTTGCTGATGTTGAAGTGGCTTTTGATAAGCTCAGTAAGCAAATAAGCGGCAATCAGCTTGAGATAGGTTCCCTCGAGCAAAGGTATAAAGAAGCAGAAAGAGCAGCACATGAATCTTTTTCTAGTAAAGAAGTAAGCCAATACGAAAATCAAGCTCATCAGTTTAGAACAAGAATTGAAGAGTTAGAAGAGGATACTTTACCATTAATGGAAAGGCAAGAAGCGCTCGAGGCAGAGGTAAAAAATCTTAAAGATGAACTTGCTGCTTTAGAACCCAAAGTACAAAAGTTGATAGCTGATGAAGAATCTCGTGTAAACGAACTAACTGATAAAATTCAAACTTTTTCAATTGAAAGAGATGATTTAGCTAAAGATATCGATAAAAACCTGCTTAGACAATATGAGCAAATTCGCCGTTCTAAGAGGGGTATGGGCCTTGTTAAAATTGTTGGTGGACAGTCCTGTGGTGGTTGTAGTATGAGGTTACCCATACATGTTGTTCAAAAAGTAATGAAAGGTCAGAATGCTAAGGGGGTTACTCGTTGTCCAAGTTGCGGTCGAATCTTGTGGGCAGATACAGAAAATCGCCTATAAGTAAGCAGCACTGCAAAAATCCTTATGCATAAGATAAGTATACTGAAAACAGATTAAAAATGGACATTTCATCGAGCACTTACCTGCGGGGCAGATTATGCTTCATCTCCTATATCCCCTTCAGAGAGGGGACTTATAATTTTCTCCTCTTAGAAAGGCAAAGTGTTTCACCAAGCTGAGAGGAAAAATGTTCAAAACTAAACCATGGACAATAGATTCACTTTTTCACTCTTAAATTTCTTACCAATATCTTCAAAAGCTTTGCGAGCATGCACTAAGCCATTTTCAATAAAAACATCACTAGTGCGCTGGCCAAAACCTGCTGACCCAATTATATAAAGTCCCTCAACATTAGTTTCAAAAGTTTTGGGATTTAGCTTAGCTGAAAAATCATCTGAGTTAACCTTAACACCTACTTGTTCAAGTAACTTTGGTGAAGCATAGTAACCAGTCAAGGCAAAGGTTTGTTCTGTAGGGATGTGAATTTCTTGACCCAGCTTATAAGCAATTACCTCATCGGCTGTAATTTCTTTGACCACAGTATTAAAGTGTGCAGTAATGCTACCTTCCTTAACTCGATTTTCTAAATTAGGACGGATCCAATACTTAAGACTATGGCGAAAATCATCTCCCCTATGTATCATAGTCACTCTTGCTCCACTTTTAAAAAGATCAAGTGCAGCGTCAGCAGCACTGCTACCTGCTCCAATAATAGTGACGTTGCGATTGTAGAAAGAGTGGGACTCTGTGTAATAATGGCTGACGTTCTCATTTTGCTCGCCGGGTATATTAAGCATTTTAGGGTTATCAAAATAGCCAGTAGCTATAACTACCCTAAGAGTATCAGTACGATAAATTTCACCCCTTTTAGGTGTTATGGTTAATTGAAACCCCTTGTTAGAAGGTAGAATTTTTGTAACTTCACTATATTGTTTGATGTTTAAGGCTTCATTAATACTTACCTTTCGATAATAGTCAAGGGCTTCCTTACGGGTAGGCTTGTCTGTAGCAGTAATAAGTGGATGTCCACCAATTTCTAATCGCTCAGAAGTTGTAAAAAAAGTCATGTAAGTGGGGTAATTGTAGATGGCGTTTACAATGCAACCTTTTTCAAAAACAGTGTAATTAAGCCCTTGACGCTGAGCTAGAATAGCGGCCTCGAGCCCAATTGGTCCTGCACCTATAATGGCTAAATCCAACATATTGCCATCTTAGCAAAGTTAGTTCTTCTTTTCACAAGAAATCCAATGTAACCTATCAGTAAAATTGAAAGGGATTCAGATTCATATAGCAGTATTTTGCTCACTTGCTAGGCCCTAAATTTTTTCTTATTAAGATATAGACTAAAGCTAGCTAGCATAATTGGAGGTAAAGCAATTAGTGAGCTAGGAGTTATTTTTAGATCTACTAGATTGCTTGCTAAAAAGGTCATTACCCCAACAATAATCCAGATTAAGCTTGCTAGGTAAGTGTGTCTCAGTAATTGAGTAGCCAAAAGACACCCTCCACCTACTAATAACATCAATAGAGCTGCAGCAATACCCCTCCAAAAAGGTGGGTATGACCAAAGCCATAGGCCAAATAAGAAAGCAGCAAAAGCTATTAAGCTGTAGAGCAGGCCCAATAAACGAATTAGGGGAGGTCCTAATTTAGGTCTTTGTATACAAATTACTAAACAGGCAATAAAAAGGAACCAGTAAGCAACCAAAAATCTTATCATGATTTATTTACACACCCACAGCTAAAGCCGAGGACCTCCTTTTTAAGCGAGCTCACCACAAATTGCCATCACAGCAATCAAATTACCTCTTTGGGCGCTAAACTTTTAGACATCTTCATCTTTCTCTAACCCAAGATGTTTCATTATTTGATTGACCTTTGATTTCAGTTGTTGAAGTTCTTGCCTAAGTTCATTAAGGTCAGTAGACTTATTATTCTCTAATATTGATGCTGAGGCAGATTTACTATCTCCTGATGTTGCAGAGGTAGCTCGAACTCTGGGTTTTTGCTTCTCTGGATCAATACCTAGTGTTTGGTCCCAACGATCTTGGCTTTGCCCGGGGCCACGCCCATGATTTTTAACCAGTGGGGGTCTGTGCTCTGCAAGCTGCTCCAACGTAGCATCCACTTCTGCAAGGCTGTCAAATCTAACGTATCTTTCAGTACGAGTTCGCAATTCTCCAGCAGTTTGTAAACCACGGAGCATAAGAACTGCTAAAATAGCAAATCCTTTATCATTAACATTAAAAAAAATCTCATTAAGTTTGTGCCTATGCTTAAAAGCACGCTCATTAGCGCCTCGAATAGTATTAGTTAAACCTTTATCACGAAGTAATCGCAAGGTTTCTTCAACCTCTAGTTGATTATAACTTGTTATAGGGTTACGACTAGACTTTTGATTACAAGCAAGAACTAGTGCATTTGTAGAAAGAGGATATCCTTCTGGTGTAGTACGTTCCTTTTCAATTAGGGAACCTAATATTCTTATTTCTATATCACTTAGGCTCATAGCTAAAGATTATCAGATTTAGCTATACTGTTCACTACTCTGGCAAATCTGCATAAACGCAGCGCAATATCCCATAGTCATAACGCCCTCCAAGAGCTTCGTGAATGGGCTTAAGTTTACCCTTTTGCTCTTCAGGTACTGACTCAATAGCAGCCTTGATTTCTAGAATATGGCTTTTATCTAAACCAGTTGCTTCCTCTATAGTGAGGGTACCTTCTTGGATCAATGTAGCACAGTGTCCCAAAATAGTATTGAGTTGAAGCTCTCGTTTTTTGGCTACTTCAGCAGGTGTTAAACCTTCAAAAAGCCAGTAGCGAGTTTGGTCTACTGTAGAGTGTTGCTCGAGTGGCAACTCATAGCCAACATCAGTATTAATTTTTTTAGTACTAGGAGCCTTATCAACAATTTCAGGTTCTATAAATACTTTATCACCTTTCATTACGCTTGCCCTAACAGAGTCTCCTTCATTCTGCTCTAGGGCAGGTGAAGGTAAGCCCTTGTCAATCAAGTACTTTTTTATAATGGTTAGAAAATCTTTGCCGTAACGCTCGAGCTTAGTTTTGCCTACCCCAGAAATACCACTTAATTCCGCTAGACTCTGCGGTTTGCGCTGAGCCATTTCTTTTAAAGTACTGTCATGAAAAATCACAAAGGCTGCAACATTTTGAGCTTTCGCTAGGGCCACTCGTTTCTGGCGTAAAATTTCAAATAGCTCAGCATCAGCCTCATTTAACTCTAAAATAACAGGCTTCTTAGTTAATTTAACCTTTGCTTTTGAGGTAGCAGTCTCTTTTCTAAGTTGGACACTTACCTCACCTTTAAGTACAACCTTACTCTTGCTAGAAAGCTTAAGTGATCCTTTACCTTCAACATCAGTGTTTAGGTAACCAGCAGCTAATAGCTGACGTGCCACTGCGCGCCATTGACGTTCACTGAGTTCTTTCCCTATACCATAGGTAGAAAGTTTATTATGACCTAAATAAAACATACGGTCGTTTTCTTTTCCTAGCAGTACATCAATAATGTGACCAGCACCAAAGCGTTGGCCAGTACGGTAAGCGCACGAAAGAAATTTTTGGGCAACTACTGTACCATCAAATTGCCCAGGTGGATTTAAGCAGTTATCACAATTACCACAATTACCACTATGGTCCTCACCAAAGTACTGCAACATCAATTGTCTACGACAATTAGCAGTTTCACAATAGCCCAACAAGGAATCAATCTTATTGTTTTCAAGGCGTTTAATATCTTCAGGAGCATTAGAGTCTGAAACCATATTTCGCAAATTTACAGCATCACCTAAGCCATAGGTCATAAAAACATTAGAAGGTAAACCATCACGTCCAGCCCGACCAGTTTCTTGATAATAGCCTTCTAGGCTTTTAGGTAAATCTAAATGCGCTACAAAACGCACATCAGGTTTGTCAATACCCATGCCAAAGGCAATAGTAGCAACTATTACTACTCCTTCCTTTCGTAAGAAAACTTCTTGATGACGTTGCCGTGTAAGGTTATCTAATCCTGCATGATAGGGTAGCGCTGGAACATCTCTATGACTTAACCAATCTGCAATTTCTTCAACTTTGCGGCGTGACAAGCAATAAACAATGCCAGCATCACCTTTGTTTTCTTGGTAAAAGTTAAAAAATTGTTCTTTGGCATTGTTTTTATTTACTACTGTGTAACGAATATTAGGACGGTCAAAACTAGCAATATATTTTTGGGCTTGCTCGAGCTTAAGACGACTAATCATCTCGAGGCGAGTATTAGCATCTGCTGTGGCAGTAAGAGCAATACGTGGTACCTCAGGAAAAAATTTAGCTAATTTGGCAAGCCCTATATACTCAGGTCTAAAATCATGTCCCCACTGCGAGACGCAGTGTGCTTCATCAATAGCAAAAAGGGCTATTTTACTACGCTCTAATAGTTCCAAGAAATTAGGGGTAAGCAAACGTTCAGGAGCCACATATAGTAAATCCAATCCTCCTTGCAAAAGAGCAGATTCAATTTCTCTAGCTTCATGAAAACTCAAGGTGGAGTTTAAGTAAGCTGCCTTTACTCCAAGCTGCCAAAGGGCATCTACCTGATCTTTCATTAGTGCAATAAGCGGAGATACTATAATGCCCGTGCCTTGTCTAAGTATAGCTGGGATTTGATAACAAAGCGATTTACCACCTGCTGTAGGCATAAGTACTAAAGCATCGTTACCTTGCAATAAGTTTTCAATAATTGCTTGTTGCTGACCACGAAAGGAAGAGTAACCAAAGGTGTTTTCTAGAATTCGTTGGGCTTCTAAAATAGATTCTTGCACAGTTTGCTTTACCTTATCATCATGCTTGCTTTAACCTTTGTGATCTTTGAATTGTACGCGGAATCTTAACATATCTCTTTTATATTTTAGGTTTTTTCTATATAAAAATGCGCCTGACAATGATCAGGCGCTAAAGGGGGTAAAAGGGGGGCAATGCTAGATGCACTAAATATAATAGCACTTAGATTATTTGGTTGCAAGTTTATTAAATTCTAAGCATTAACTTACTTTGTAGAACTGATCAAGCCCTCTAAATTATGCTTGTCTACTGCGAGAAAAGTCTACCTCGCCTTGAAAAATTCCAGAAACCACTACTAAAAACAATAAAGACTGTTACTATTTCTAAACGCCCCGCATACATATCAAATATAAGTATTTCTCGGCTAATAGCAGGAAGTTCAGCAAAATTTCCCATAGGTCCTACAGAAGCTAAACCGGGGCCAATATTACCAAGGCAAGCAATAGAAGCAGTAAAAGCAGTAATAAAATCTGCTCCAAACCATGTTAAAGCTAAAGTGCTAAGAGCAAAAGTACCAATATAAACCATGAAAAAAGCAGTAACACTGCGCATAATTTTTTCAGCCACTACCTGCTTACCTAAACGAACAGGTATAACTGCATGGGGGTGTAAAAGGAGTGTTGTATCACGACGCAAATTTTGAGTAAGCATCAGCCAACGTATTATCTTTACTCCTCCAGCAGCACTACCAGCACTACCACCTATAAACATTAACACTAAGAGAATGGCATCAGCCTTTTGGGGCCACTGTGCAAAGTCAGCCGAGGCGTAACCCGCTGTAGTTATAATAGAAAGCACTTCAAAAGTAGCGTGCCTTAGTGCTTCAAACACACCATATTCATTTAGAAGTCCTATACTTAGTAACAAGCTGGCTAAAAGAATAACTGCTACGTAAGCACGAAATTCTAAATTGTTGAATAAGGTTTTAGGCCTGCCATTGATTGCTCTATACTGTAGAGTAAAGTTCACACCTGCAAAAAACATAAATAAAATGCAAATCCAATTCAAAGTAGGGCTATAGCCAGCAAAACTTTGAGCATTAGGGCTAAAACCACCTGCTGATATAGTAGTGAATGTATTAGCAATAGCATCATAAAGGGTCATACCTGCTGCTCTGTAAGCAACGGCGCACAAAACAGTTAAACCTATATAAACCAGCAATACAGCATTAGAGGTATTTCTCAAACGAGGAGTCAAGCGTTCCTCAGTAGGCCCCGGTGCTTCTGCAAAAAAAAGCTGTCGTCCAGCAACTGCTAATTGTGGAAAAACAGCTATAAAGAGCACAATAATACCTATGCCACCTATCCACTGAGTTAATGCCCTCCACATAAAGAGCGTTTGAGGGAAACTGTCAAAGTCTTGCAAAACAGTTGCTCCCGTAGTAGTAAAACCACTCATAGACTCAAAAAGGGAATTTAAAGGTGTTAAATGCCCTGTAATCCAAAAGGGTATGGCTCCAATTATAGGGATAACTAACCATAGAGCTAAAATAGCAGCAAGCGCCTCTCGCCTTCTAGGGTCACACTGGATTGAACCAGAGCTTAGGAGTGGCAGAGCAAAAACCGAAGCAACAATAGCACCAGTTAGAAAACCCCAGATAGGTTCATGTAAAATTAAGGCGTAAGCTATAAACCAAACCATTAATGTAGCTATGAACAAAAGTCCAAAGCCAAGTATGTACAGGAGAAATTTCATAGTCTACCTCATATGTTTTCACTCGAGTTAATACGTCTTAACCACAATATTAGTCTATATTTGGTCGTTTTGGTTTTTCTTTTTGAGATAAACAACAATACTTATTAGCAAAATCTTAAGGGCAAAAAAGGCTTTTATAAATATAAAGGTTTTCATACAGCAATCACTCAACTTTCTGCAATTTAACTAGGTCCCTGTTAGGAAAGGTAAAACTAACTACTGAAGGTAGGTCAGTTTTATCTATATTTTTTTCTGAGTTAATTAGTACTCGTCAAAACTTTAAGATAGCAAAGTATGGGTTTATTTTTGCCTAGCTTAAGAGACAGTTATCTACTGAAAGGTTAGAGTTAGTTGTGACGAGATAGTGAACAAACTCAAAATTAATACTAAGTTTTGCTGTTCTTAAGTAAGGATGCCCTTGTATAGCATAGAAAAGTAATTTAAGGAGTAATTCCAGTTAATTTACAACGCTATACACTGCATTGATGTCTTACACTTCAGTAAAGTTATGAAGTTGGTTCAAAGATTAAGATTATAGGGGGGGCGCGACTAAGTATTGCCAGATTAAATGTGTATTGTAATACCTTACCTGTATCTAAAATGGTGGCAACAAGCGATAATTTGTAAAGAATATCTATTTTAGCTGCATCTGGCGTTATGGTTGCAAAGGTAGTTTTAGTTTTTTGAGTATCCTCAGAAATTTCTTCTGAAGATGTGTAAGCAAAGTTATGCGAGTTTAAGAAATATGTAAGAAGGAATGAAGAGGTAAATATCAGAACAAAAAATATACTTAAGCCTATTAGGGTTAGCTTCGAGTGTGTTCTCATAATAGTATTTATCTGAGTCTGATAAAGAAAATGACTAATTTAGCTGTGATTTTATTCATATAGTAATTTCTCAGCAATAATTTCCTAGCTGCTGGTGACTAGGATGCTTAATTGTGTTGTAAGGAGTGTTTTTAGCCATTAGGGTTTTATCTTTGCTACCTCAAATGAGTTAACTGTAGCACATACAGTTATGTCGCTCAACTCCTATGTATTGTAAAAACTGACAAAAATGTTCAACTGAGTCTGTATAGACATTTCCTAGGACACTTACTGGGGGGGGAATTGTGCCCACCTCCCCAAATCCCCTTTTGGAGGCTCTTAGGGATAAGTTTTTTATGCAAAAACCCTAAAAATGTGCCCTAGAAGTAGGGTGCGCCGCGCGTGTTATCTTGGCAAAAGGGCCCCTTGTGAACACACGCCTAAGGAAAACCTACCCTTGTAAGCCCCTTAGAGGGGGGACTCGCAAATTCTCCTCTTTAAGGGGAGATGCCCGAAGGGCAAAGGGATTTACAAAGTTTAGGAACAAAATGTTCAAAACTAAATCGTTGGCAGTATATCCAAACACCCTCTAGTACTAAATCAAATTAAGGGCAAACGTTTCTCAATAAGCTTGTTATCTTGAGTTAGTTCAATTTCCCAAACAGCTAATTCAGGACAAAGCTCATAGGCACACTCATCAAGTCTATTTATAAACTCATCATCCCAAAGGTAACTATGTTTCACAAGGTGATCCAAGAAGCTTTCAGGTACGTCCCCCCCTAATGCATAGGTAATAGCATCCTTTAGATCAACTCGTGCCACTATTTATCTTTAGAAGACTTAGTTGTCTTTTTCCCCTCTTCGCTCTCTTCTTCACTTTCCTCTTTATCTTCAACCTCATCTAGCTTTGACTCAAAAAGCTTTCCAGAAACTTCACTCATAACTTTATTGCGTATAGTTTCAAGCACTTTAGGATTACTTTCAAGATAGGTGCAGGCTTTCTCTTTGCCTTGACCTATGGTTTTACTCTCATACTTATAAAAAGAGCCCGACTTTTTAATTATATCTAAATCACTGGCAATGCTGACTAAGTCACCCAGCTTGTCAATACCTTTACCAAATATTATATCAACCTCAACTTCTTTAAAAGGTGGGGCAACTTTATTCTTAGTTACCTTGATGCGGGTACGATTGCCTACTTTATCAACACCAGATTTGACATCGGTTTTGCGACGCACTTCCATACGTACAGAAGAATAAAATTTTAAAGCCCTGCCACCGGGTGTAGTTTCAGGGCTACCGTACATAACACCAATCTTCTCGCGAATTTGATTAATAAAAACAGCCGTAGTACGGCTTTTAGCCAAAATAGCAGTGAGTTTACGTAGAGCCTGACTCATCAACCTAGCTTGTAAACCAACATGATTATCGCCCATTTCCCCTTCTATTTCAGCTCGAGGGACAAGAGCTGCCACAGAGTCAATAACAATTATATCAACAGCACTACTTCTTACTAAAAGTTCAGTAATGTCAAGAGCCTGTTCACCAGTATCTGGTTGCGAAACTAATAGTTCTTCAATATTAACTCCTACAGCTTTAGCATATCTGGGATCAAGTGCGTGCTCAGCATCAACAAAAGCTGCTACTCCACCTTCTCTTTGTGCTTCAGCAACTATGTGCAAAGCCAAAGTGGTTTTACCCCCTGATTCTGGACCATATATCTCTATAATACGCCCTCGAGGTACACCACCTACACCAAGGGCTAGATCAATGGATAAAGAGCCAGTAGAAATAGCACCGTCATCAAGAGTCTTAGTTTCTTCCCCAAGCCGCATAATCGCACCTTTGCCAAACTGCTTTTCAATGTGGCGTATAGTGTTGTCAATGGCCTTCAATTTCTCTTTATCAGCTACCATAACAAGTTTTTATTCCTTCCCTATGTTTTAATTTGAAAGTAGCAAAACAAAAAAATTTGCTATTTTCAATATACCTTAAATTTTAAGTATTTGCAAGATCGGGAATTAAGTATAAATCCTTTTGAAGCACAATTCGCCCTACAGATAAGTGCTCGATGAAATGTCCATTTTTAATCTGTTTTCAGTATAACTATCTCTAGACACTAAATCATACAAGGAGTATTCTAAAAAAATTTTGCCCCTACTTACTAATCCTCTTCTTGTAAGAACTCTTCCCAATTACCACTGGTTTCTTCTTTAGCAAAAAAGTTGCGACGCCTTTCCTCAAAAAAGGGATCGGTTTCTTTAAGAGGTTCAGTTTCTGGTTCAATAAGTGCAGCAGTAAGACCACGCTTCTCAGAGTTCTGCAAACGAAAAATCTGAACTAGATACTCAGGAAACTCCTTAGATATTTTAAGGTAAAACATAAGAGCTTTACTTTTCTGTGTATTCAAACTCATCACTAAAATATCGTTCTTACGCTTGCCCTTACTAAAATCGACCTCAATTCCTTCTTCTTGGGCCATAGTAGCTACGGTTTGCCTAGCAAGCTCAAATGCAGATAAAGTTGTGTTAGTCATTTTTCTTCCTTAGTAAAATATAAATAAAAATCACTTTTCCAATCATTCTCGCAATATATTTTATGGATTTCATGTTACTCTTTAGTAGGCACCCAATATAGAAGTAAGAAACACTGTCCTTATAATAGACTTTCTTAAGTTTCATATCGTGTAAATTTTCAACTATTTTTTGTAAGTTGCATAACCCAATCTTTGGGTATGCTAATTGCTTTACCATTAGGATTAGTGGGAATGTGGAGTGTTTCACCTATAGCTATAAGGGCTTCATCATTTACTCTAGTTATACTGTAGGAAAAACGAATACGCCGCTGCCGTGCTTCACTAAGGTTAATTTCTATATTAAGCTCGTCATCAAAATAAGCTGCTTTACGATACTTAATACTAAGATGATTTACACTTAATAATATACCTGCTTCTTCCCACTCGAGGTAACTCATACCTTGTTTACGTAACCACTCAATTCGACCAGCTTCTAACCACAAAACATAGCTACTATGATGAGCAATTCCCATCTTATCTGTTTCAGCAAAGCGTACTCGTAAAGTTAGTGTGTGGGCTTGATTATTACTCATATATTCAATATATTTATTTTTAAGATAAAAAGCAGAAATCCCAAGTGTTTTAACTGTAGGATGAAAGTATCTCATTTTTAAGCGATACTTGATATTAATTAAACAATGATGATATGTTCAATATGTGCGTATTTTGCCCATAAAGAAGCTAGGAGGCTAGTAAATGAAACCAAGTTATAGTACTTGAGGACTTGGAGCAATCACCATATAGACATTAGGTGGTAGAGTGTGAAGAAAAAATTCGAGACACTGCAAGCAACTCCTATAGTGGTCCTTTTTTAATAGATTATATAATCGCTTCCAAACATCACATTTACCACTACTAGCTGCAGCACTTGCCTACTATGCTGCATTTTCACTTGGCCCCCTCCTGATTCTACTTGCTGGTTGGGTAGGTGTAGTTTTTAATCAGCGTCCAGAATTAGCTATGCAGTACCAAACAGTGCTTGCTGACTTAATTGCACAAATCATGCCTCCACAAAGCAACAGTGAGGCTCTTGTTGAACATAGTTTTGAGGTCATTCTAAATCAATTTAGTGAAGGGGCTTTTCTTAGAAGTATTATCTCGCTTTTAATATTAATATGGGCCAGCAGCAATTTTTTTGCTTCTTTGCAATATGCTCTCGAGATAATCTTTGGTGTAATACAAGCTCGAGGTTTTTGGCGCAAACGTTTAGTTGCGTTTCTTTTAGTCATAATGGTTGCATTAGTTATTAGCGTAGAGATTATTGGGAATCTTTTTATCGAGGCTCTAAAACAATTAAGTAGCCTAATCGCTAGTGGTTTAGTAAACCTCAACATCACTTTACCTACTTTTGGCTTTATTTGGGAACAAGCTCTTTGGACTGAGCTTTTACGCATAACCATTACTATTATGACCTTTACCTTTTGTTTCCGTTATCTACCCAAAACAAATAGTAGTTGGATAGGTGCATTACTTGGGGCTTTATTTAGCACCTCTAGCATTATGCTAATGCAACAAGTGCTCCCTATCTTCTTTCAATTTGAACGCTTTAATTTAATCTATGGTGTAATTACTAGTCTACTTCTTATTCTTTTATGGCTTTACATAGCACTATTACTTTTTTTGTTGGGAGCACTTCTAGTTGCTGAGGTTAGCGCCAACAAACGTATCGCTTAAATATGAATTCCTCAAATTCCTGCTTTAGGTACTTAAAACAAAATACATGGGTATAAATAATGATTAAAAGAACGCGTTGGTTGGGGTTACCCACTATTGCACGCTTAAACCTTTTTAGTCTCTACCAAAAACCGGCTGTACTTATAACAACTGAAGAAAGACTGACTTATTTTGACAACACAGAAATTTTTGGTGTCAAGACTACTATTAATCCCACCCTTAAAGAATGGAATCAAAAGCATAGTAAAGTTATCCTAAGTTTAGACTATGCCCTAAAACCTTTCCCTAAAGATCCTAGTGAATTAACTCTTAATTTAAAACTGGGCAAGGATTATCCTCGAGAAAACTTGTTAGATACTTTAATAAACTATGGTTTTGAACGTGATGGTATGCCCGGGGTGGTAGTTAAAGGGGACTCTTTTATTATTTATCTTGATGAAGAAGATTCTAATGAAGCATTGCGTTTAGAGTTCTTTGGTGATGAACTTGATAACATTGAATATAAGAATTCAAAACTTGAAAAATATTCACTTGCGCCCCTTGAAAATGCTGAGGTTGACCAAAGTGTTTGGGACAGCAAGCTTATAGAGCACCTAGAAGGTAAACTTTTTCTAGACGCTTCAGAGTTATTTGCTGGTGAATTAGAAAATGATTCTGAAAGCCTTGCTTGGTTTTGGCAGCACTGTCAAGAAAGAAATGTATTATCTTTTGGGCGTGATCCACTGACACTAGAGGAGGTTGATGGTGGGCTCGAGCCCCTAAACTATTACCGTGGCAAATTAAGCGACTTTGCTAATGATGCCGAGCTTTGGCTAAAAGATGGTTACAGTATAAGTCTAATTTTGCGTTTTGAACGAACGGGCCAATATTTACGCAAAAAAATTATTGAGCATTTGGAAAGCGAGTGGACTAGTAAGATAAAGCCTAAGGCTGGAGTCATCAGTCTAGTTGTAGGAGGTAACACCCGTGGTGGCTATCGTGATGACAAAGCTAAAGAAATATTTATCTCTGAGGATTTACTTTATAGCTATCAAGGCTTAAAAAAATATAAAAAGTTACCCGGTAAATCTTTACAAAACACTTTACAACTTACTATAGGTGATTATTTAATTCATCCTGAACATGGTATTGCTAAATTTTTAGGTTTAGAGCCTAGAAAAGTTATAGGTGTGACTCGTGATTATCTTATGCTGCAGTATGCTGGTGAAGGTAAACTTTATTTGCCAGTAGAGCAGTTACCGTTTTTAAGACGGCACCCCGGAACAACTGATAATCCACCGCAGTTATCTACTCTAGGCACTAATGAATGGGCTAGAACCCGTGAGAGAGCTAGGATTAATGCTCAGGAACTTGCTAGTAAGCTAATCAAAATTTATGCTGAACGTCAAATGAGCAAAGGAGTAAGTCTAGAAAACTTACCAGAATGGGATGCTCAAATAGGAGAGAATTTCCCCTACCAACTTACTCCTGATCAAGAGAAATCTGTAGAAGATGTTTATGCTGATATGGCTAAACCTATACCTATGGATAGACTTATTTCTGGTGATGTAGGCTTTGGCAAAACCGAAGTAGCCATACGCGCAGCTCATCATGCTGTGGGTCACAAGAAACAAGTTGCTATGCTAGTGCCTACTACAGTACTGGCAAAACAGCACTATGAAACTTTTTTTGAGCGTTTTAAAGATTTACCAGTAGTAGTAGAAATGCTATCTCGTTTCTCTAGCAGTGCCGAGGTGCGCTTGACTCTACAAGGACTAAAAACAGGTTCAGTAGACATTGTAGTTGGTACCCACAGACTTTTATCAAAGGATATAGTTTTTAATGACTTGGGTTTACTGATAATAGATGAGGAGCACCGTTTTGGGGTAGCACAAAAAGAACGCATAAAAAGCTTAAAAGCCAATCTTGATGTACTTTCACTAACTGCCACGCCAATTCCTCGCACTTTGTATATGGGGCTTATAGGTTTACGTGATGTCTCGCAAATAATGACTCCTCCTAAAGGTCGCAAGCCAATTCAAACAGTATTGCAAGCTTATAATCCTAATACCATTCGTGATGCTGTTATGTTTGAACTCGAGCGTCACGGCAAAGCTTTTTATATTCATGATCGTATAGGCTCTATGGGTTCTAGGGCTATGATGCTAAGTAGACTCATCCCCGAAGCCCGTATAGGAGTGGCCCATGGGCAGATGAGCGGTGAAGAACTCGAGGAAGTAATGCTTAACTTTGCTGAAGGTGCCTATGATTTACTGCTTTCCACTACCATTGTAGAATCAGGCCTTGACATTGCCACTGCCAATACTCTAATTATTGAACGTGCTGATAGGTTAGGACTAGCACAACTTTATCAATTAAGAGGACGTGTAGGCAGAAGGCAAACTGAAGCTTGGGCCTATCTGCTTTATCCGGGCAAACTTACTAAACAAGCCCAGAAACGCCTTTTCGCTATAGCTGAGCTTAATGACCTAGGCAGTGGGCACTTGCTAGCTGAAAAAGACATGGAGATTCGTGGAGTAGGTAATCTTTTAGGTGCTGAGCAGCACGGACACATTAGTGCAGTATCACTAGAGGTATATACCGAAATGCTTTCTGAAGAGGTTGCCAAGCTAAAGGGTGAAGTAAAAGAAGGTCCTGCTATTGCTAAAATTGATATTTCTATAGATGCTAGTTTGTCTCCTAGTTACATTGCAGATGATGAGGTGAGAATAGGTTTTTATGGCAGGCTTTCTGAAACAGATAGCCTAGCAGAAATTAGCAGGATACGCAATGAAATGCGTTCTAACTATGGCCCTTTAACTAAAGAGGCAGATGCATTTATTGAACTCATCAAATTAAGATTACTAGCCGCACAAAAAAAAGTGTCTGCTATCAAAGAGAACTTGTTAGGTTTTGAAATAACTTTTCAAGAAGATTTAGACTACAATATCAAAGGCCTAGAAAGATTGCCCTATAAAATTGAAGTAACTAAATACCCTCCCGGCTTTAATCTTAAAAAACGTGGTTTAGGAGAAAATATATTAAAAACTATTAGTGAGGTTCTTTACCTATGCAATTAACTCATACGCTTAGTTGTTTAACCCCAGAAGCCTTTTTACTAATTGAGTAAAATCCTTGCCAGTTAGTGGTTTGATTACAAAAGCATCGGCACCACAAATTTTGGCTTGCTCTTGTAGTTTTTTATCCTTATCTGCTGTCAGAATAATAACTGGTATTTTTTTTAATCGCTCTATGCGCTTTATTCTACAACAAACATCAAGTCCGTTCATATGAGGCATATTGATATCTAAGATTATCAGGTCAGGTGTGTTTCTTTTAGGTACTCGAGCACCTCCTTACCATCCTTTAAAGTAATTAATTCATTCTCAACAGTGAAAAGCACTTCAAGAACTCTGAGCTGGCCAACTTGATCATCTACCGCACTATTTTTTTCATTAAACTAATCTTATTACTAAGAGTGAGAATTAATCAAGGAAATCTCAAAATCATTTAATTACAGTCTGATGTTCTGTCCTACTCCCCATACCCGCATATCCTCTTCACAAGCTTGCTTCCCACTTGGAAAACTAATGATATGAACGTTTTGAAAATTTGCTTTGTTTAAAAGCTGGTTTATTTCATGGGGTTCATAAGGACGTTCGTAATGGATTTCGGTAAATTCACATTGATTATTGGAGCAATAGGCTTCAATTCTAGCAAACTTTGTAACTTCATCAAAACTATGCTGCCAATAGTAGTGTATGTCGTTTATCCAGCCCTCTGCTTTACCTTTATCCCAAAGGTTTTTCAGACCTGAAGAAGTGTTGACATCAAATATAAATATTCCCTTTGTACTTAAATGTTTATGTACCTGTTTAGGCTGTTTGCAGAAATGCCTCAGGAGTAAGTAGATTATTAAGAGAATCGAAAACAGATATCACAAGGTCAAAGTGTTCATTAAGTTCAAAAGTCCTCAAAGTCTGCTTTTACAAACCTCACTGGTGGTAATTTTTTACGGGCTACTTTTAGCATATCAGCAGAACTATCTAAGCCCACAACTTCAAAACCCCTTGCAAAAAAGGGAAATTGTAGAGTTGCCAGTCCCGCAACCCAAATCTAAAACTTTTTTACCTTGCCAGTTAAACTTTGTTAGCGTTTTTAATATGAAATCTGTCCATTGCTCATATTGTACGTCAGACATAATCTCATCGTAAACATTTGCTAGAAGGCTAAAAGCTTTTGTATACATGTGGTTATTCATTTTCATCTTTACTAGTCTCTGATTTATCTAAGCACTCACCCACGCCTTTCTTGCTTCCAAACACCTCTTTTCTCGTAACGCTCACTACTCTTCCTTTTAGTCTCTTTTTTACTACGTGTGCATAGATCAGGCTTGCGGGAAGCGCTAAACGCAGGTCCGGATATCTTCCACAATTACCTTTCTTTTCTGGTTGTACTACCTCTCCATAAGTGTTTAACAAAGCCCTGCAGTATTCTGGTAACTGATCACTAGTGAAGAATAGGATATGTTCATCGGTAACATACTTTAAGGTTTCTTATACTGAAAGAACATTCTTCGCTTAGGCAGCCCTACTAACCTACGCACTCCTTTTAAAGTTTGACTAGCTAAGTCCCTAGCTTTCTCACTCATATCGCTAACCGTTTGCATAACAGCTTTTCTATCTGCTGCAATGTCATCACGGCGTTTACGCATAGAACCAGTAAGCTCAAACTAGGGCATCAGCAGTGGCATCTTTAAGTTCAGAATATTTAAGGGTTGCCAGTTTCATAATCTTTCGTTAAGCCATCGGCTACTCCATCTTGCCCACAAGAGCGAATAAGCCCCAAATAGGTTAGCCACGCCGGGGCTCATTTGCCCCTTCAGGAACATCACCACTATCAGTTACAGCGCTACGCACTTTCTTACGTAAGATATTCTCTTCTTCAAAAAGGCTAACATAATGCTTAGGCCCTAAACTTTTGCCCATCTTCCTTTCTGGTGCAGCTAAAGACTGAATTTTTGGTGTGGGAGTTGAAAGAACTTTAGGCTCTGGAAAGTAGTCTTCTCCAAAGTTTTGATTAAACCGTCCTGGCGAGTTCTCGAGTAAGCTCTAAGTGCTGCTCCTGATCTTTACCCACAGGCACGAACTGAGCTCTGTAAACTAGAATATCTGCAGCTTGCAAAGTAGGATAAGTAAAAAGTCCTGCTGAGATAAATTCATCTGAACGTTCACTCAACCTGCTCACTTTTATCTTTAAACTGAGTTTGCCTTGTTAAATCACCATAAGGAGTAATGCAGCTAAAAATCCAGTAAAGCTCTGTATGCTCAGGTACTAGAGATTGAATAAAAAGGATTGATTTATCCGGATCTATGCCAGCAGCTAAAAGCTCTATAGTTAAATTTTCTGTAGTTTTTTTAAGTTCCTTAGGGCTATAGGGCATGGTCATAGCATGTAAATCCACTATGCCATAGATAGTTTTATAATTTTCTTGTAGCTGGACCCAGTTTTTGATAGCACCAAAATAGTTACCAATGTGTATTTCGCCAGTTGGTTGAATGCAGGAAAGAACAGTATTATTCGATTGATTAGTTTCTAGCATAAATCTCCTTGGTACAGATTAGGGCTTGATTATTGGGGCAAAGTAAGATTATTACTAAAATAAATTCTTGCTTGTCCATAAGGTAAGTATATACATTCATCTTTGGTTTCGAGTTTTATAAAGCCATTTTGGTCAATGCCTTTAGCTATACCAAATTTAAGATCACTCTGAAAGTTAACTTTAATTTCTTGTCCGTAGAGTATGTCAAAGCGAGCGAAGGCTTTGGGTAGGTTTGTGGCTCGAGCAACCAACTCCAACCCCAACTGCAACCCTTCTAAAACAACATTACTAACAGTTTCAACACCTAAACCTTTTAAACGAGTTATTCCTTTCGGAACTTCATTATTTACATTTACCCCAACTCCTACAAGTAAATGCTTTTTTAGGTACTCACATAAAACCCCTGCTACTTTCTTGCCTTTGTAATAAAGGTCATTAGGCCATTTCACACCTAGCTTAATGCCATTATCAGTAAAAGCAGTAGCTAAGCCTACAGCCATAGCAAGGGTAACATAGGGCTTATCTAACATAGGTAAATCATCATCTTTTATAGCTAAAGTTTGGTAGCTTCCTCCAAAGGAACTTTGCCAATCGTATGCTCTTTGTCCTCTACCCGAAGTCTGCACAGCAGCACGAATAACTAAGCCATGTATCTCTTTGCCACTTGCTAGATACCCACGTATAAGATCTTGAGTAGAAGTAACGCTGTCAAAATACTCAATCCTAATGGGAATTGAACGTTTTACTGCACACAAGCTAAATTCTGAGCCTTTATTTCGTTTAATTGAGCTTCATCTATATCAGTAATATAGATTAGCTCATCAATTGAGCGATAAGCTTGTATATTCCTGCGCACTACAATTTCATCAGACTTGGCTTCATCAATAAAAGCAATAAGCCTTAATTCTTGGGTGCTAGCAGTATTTAAGTCAATACAACTAGAAGGAGAAACATCGGTCACAGTAATCCCTTCGCTATCTACAGAGCTTGATGAGCTAGAACCCTCTATAGTCATTTCTGTGTTGCTAAAAGTTGGTTGTTCTGCAGAAATTTCTAGGGCTGATGCAGTAGGAGCATCAGACTGAAAAGCAGATTGAGAATTAACTCTTATGCTAATTGAAACCTGTTCTTCTTTAGCTCGAGAATCAAACCTAACCATTAGATGATCTTCATTAAAAGTGTAAGTCTTACTGTTACCTTGCCAAACACTTGTAGGGACCACATTGTAATTTACAATTATGTTGGGTGAATTCATTACTTCTTCCCAGCGAACCTTAAAAGTGTCAAAATCCCCCTCAAAGTTGCCACAAAGCCATTCTATAGAAGGGTCAAGTTTCATCACTACAACTAGGCACATTATAAACCCCTATCAAATCAAAAACAGCAGAGGCAAAATCATAATGAGCTGTATATTGAGACATGCTTTTGGCAAAAACTATCGAGCTTAGTAGGACAAAGACCAACAGAAAAAAGTAAACTAACTTGAAAAATAAGTAATTTTTCATTTCCTCATTCTAGTAACTCAATGCCTTATATGAATTACTATAATTCTCTTAGTCAGAATAATTTTCTAAATTAGCTGTGCTGTAAACATTTTGTACGTCATCTAGATCCTCGAGCGCTTCAATCATACGCACTACTTTTTCAGCTTCTTTGGCATCTAGTGAAGTTTCATTTTGTGGCACCTTAGTAAGTTGACTTATTTCAGGCTCAATATTATTACTTTGGAGTCCTTCAACAACGTTGTAAAGGTCGCTGGGAGCAGTATAAACCGTGAGGTGCTCATCATCCACTTCTATATCATCAGCACCTAGTTCAATAGCCAGTTCTTGCAACTGCTCACTATTACCAGCAATGACAATAAGACCCTTGCTATCAAACTGCCAAGCAGTGCTACCAGACATATTACCACCATGCTTATTAAATGCATGCCTTACTTCAGAAATGGTGCGATTGCGATTGTCTGTTAGGGCCTCAACAACTAAAGCCACGCTTCCGGGACCATAACCTTCATAAACTACTTCTTCAAAATTGCTACTTTCGCTACTTCCAAGCGCCCGTTCAATAGCACGGTCAATATTATCTTGAGAAACATTATCTGTTTTAGCTGCTGCAAGCGCATTTTTAAGTATGGGGTTAATGTTAGGGTCACCACTATTACCATTGCGTACCGCTGCTTGAATTGCACGGATATGCTTGGTAATTATCTTACCTCTTGCTTTGTCATTAACCGCCTTTTTGCGCTTTATTTGTGACCATTTACTATGACCTGCCAAGGTATACTCTCACTAGGTGAATTTTTACTAGATTTGTTAGCATTTATTTAAGTCTAGCAAATTGAGCACTAAATATTCAAGATTCATAAAAAGATGGAAGTGGTATTTCATAACAGAGTAAGGGAAAGTTTAAGTAGTAGCATGGACTTTTTCTAATTCTTTGGTAGCTCCCTTGGCTCACTGATTAAACCGACTTCCCATACTTCCCATAAACAACATATTGCCAATAATTGGTAACAGAGTTTTTATTATATCGGTATTAATGACCATAGAACAGTGAAGCAGGTGCCTTTCGTATAGAATGTGTTTTAGTAGTTGAAAGTGTTCTGGCAATAGCTAGAGATTCCTCTTGTAAAGCTATACTTTCTGGGAGTCCTTGGTGCTTATAGAGGCTTGCTAAACACATAGTGGCCAAAGAAAGTTCTATGCTAGGGGGTAATTCTTTTCTTAAAGCTACTTCATCTTTCATAATTTCTATGGCTTTGTCATAGTTTCCTTTTTGACAAGCCACGGCAACTAGAAAAGTTTGTATGGCTCTATGGAGCCAAAGTATATCTACTTTCTTTTCCAATGAGATCATTTGCTCAGCAACATGAGTAGCTTTCTCTAAATGAGTTGTATATAAATAGCTGTAACCTTGAATAATTAAGGCATAGATGAGTGCTTCGCTATCATCAGTGAGTTTAAGAATTTCATCACCGTATGCTATAGCTTTCTCAAACTCTTCTGCTTCCATATAAGCTGCCCCCAGCAAACCTTGAATGCGATAACACAAAGGAGGTGCTATTCCGTCATCCAGAAAGCCTTGCAGCAATTGTACACATTCAACCTGTAGGCTTTGTGTTTGTAAGTAAATCATAGCCTGTAGTAGATATGGCCATGCTAGGACCATTTGCTCAGTTTTCAACCAGTGCTCAGCAATTACTAAGGGTTCAACATTGGTAAGGTTTTGCGCTACCTTGGCATGGGTAAAGGTTCTTTTAATAGTAGGTATCTCATTGTAAAGGCTCTGCCTAATAAGATCATGGCTAAATTTGTACCGATCAATCAACCCTACTTCTTGAGCTTCGCTTAAACTTTCCACTACCGCCCATTCAGAAAGCCCTACTACTTTACTAAGCAGGTCAGGAGTAAAATCTTCACGAATTACACTAGCGATTTTTAAAACACGTTGGGTGGCCTCAGAAAGGCGGGATACACGTTGCGCTACAATGTTAGATACTTCTGAAGATATGCTAAACTCGAGCCTATTTCTTAAAGTACTGTGTTTATACCAATTTTTTTGTTTAGGATCTATTAGACCCAGCTCAAAAAGAGATTTAAGGGTTTGTAAGATAAAAAAGGGATTGCCACCAGTATACTTGTAAAACCACTGGACAAAGTTTTCTGGGACATTGTTTTCACTTAAAAGATTATTTAATAGTAGGTGAGTGTATTCACCCGAAAGTGTTTCAATGGTTATCTCACTACAGATTTGAGTGTTTTTCCAAGTCATAAGGTGTTTTTCTAGAGCCTTGGTTACCTCGTGACTACGAAATGCAGCTAAAATCCTTATGTCTTCTTGATTAGCAAGGTATTGCAGCACTGTTATAGTGGCAGGATCTACCCATTGAAGGTCATCTAAGACTAGTGTAAATGACTGATCTTGCTTAGCTAAAGATTTAAAGTATAGTGCAATGGCCTCTAACAAACGCCACTTAACCGATTCATTATCACCCAAGGGATAACTAGTTTCAGGCGAAATATCCGGTAATAAACGAGCTAGATCTGTAAGGTATGGACCTAAACCTAGTTTGTATACAAGATGTTTGTGAGCGCATAAGTGTTCAATTATGGGAAAGTACATAACATGCTCAAAACCTTCATGACCTTGTAGCCACAAGGCTTCAGGAGCTAGTTCTTTTAGCACACGAGTTTTCCCTACACCTGCCTCGCCTTTAATAAGTACTATAGGAGCTTGAGCTTCCCTAGCCATTGTTAGCTCGAGCTTACGACCAACAAGCTGAACGTCGGTTAGTAATGTTGGAGGTAGTACAGCAAATGATTTCTGAGTCTTTACTGTTTGTGCTTGAAGGTGTTTGGCATGGCGAATCAATTCTGCAAGTGCTTTGGTATCACTTAAAGGTTCTAAATCCAGTTCAGTTTTAATCTTATTACAAAAGTTCTCATAGACCTTAAGGGCTTCGCTACGTTGACCACTTAAGTAAGCATTACG
>CBDCWW010000004.1:0-242008 GCA_965223585.1 Trueperaceae bacterium | reverse complement strand
GAAAGAACTAGATGAAATATTCGGACCAAGCAAACCAAAAGAGGAATTAGAAGCAACAAAATTAGAAGCTGAAAAAGAAATCACATACAAAGAGATAATTCCAATAGGGGAAACGACAGCAGCAGAAGAACTATTTGATGCATTGTGGTCCATTATAGAAAATGGAGCCTATGTAGGGAATAATGGCTATCCAAATGCAGAAAGATACTTAGGAATAACAGATGGAATTTACGCACTACTAGAACATGGTTTTAATAGCAACCCAGAATACTTAAAAATATTAAGAGAAGAAATACCTACCGGGAAAGAACAGGTAAATTAGTGAACGAAAAGAAGATAGATCACCTAAAGGAAATAAAGGAAGATTTCTTTAAGCTTGTAGACATAAACCCAATTGAATTTAATCTGAGGTATTATGGAGACGAAGAACAAGAAGGAAAAGAATCAGATATTTGGGCTTACGGTTCAAAACTAGAGGACATGATAGAAATAATTTTTCAACTTATAGATGATGCGAAAAGAGCTTCTAAAGGCAAAGGTGAGAAGGCAAAGTGGTACTTAGGAGTAGCCGAGGGATTAGAAGCAATGCTTGAACTCTATTTTAGTGAGGGAGCTGATAGGCTAAAGAGCCTAGAAAAAGAAATAGCCTTAGTCAAAAATCCCCAAGGAACAAACTAAACCCTGAGAAAAACAGATCAAGAAATGCTAAAATTTTACTAAGAATTATAGCTGTTTTCTTAGCAAATGAGGTAAAATGAGTAATTATGGCCTACTCAGTAGATTTAAGAAAAAGAGCAGTTGCAGCAGTGATAGAAAAAGGAAGAAACCAAGAAGAGGTAGCAGATACCTTTGACATAGGTTTAGCTACACTCAGCCGCTGGTTAAAACAGCAAAGAGAAAAAGGACACCTTATGCCTACTTCTCCTCCAGGTCCTCAAGCCAAAGTAACTCCAACTCTGTACCCTCAAGTAAGAAGACTTGTCAAAGATCATCCAGATGCTACCTTAGTTGAATATTGTCAGTTATTTGAAGAAAGTACTGGTATCAAAATAGGAATTAGTGCTATGTGGCGTACCTTAGCTCGTTTAAAGATTACCAGAAAGAAGAAAACTTACGTAAATCCTAAGCGTGATGAAGGTCAAAGATGGGCATGGGTTGCTGCTAGTAAAAAGCTTGATCCTAAGAAATTTGTCTTTGTGGATGAAAGTGCTACATGGCTGGATATGAAAAGGGAATATGCAAGATCTGAATTAGGTGAGAGGGCTTATGTAGGAGCAGACAAACGGACTGGGAAGCATTATAGTCTTTTGGCGTCTTTATCGTTAGAGGGAGTAACAACATCACTGTTAGTTGATGGAACCACAACGGGAGAAGTGTTTGAGACTTACATAAAGGAGTGTTTAGCTCCAAGTTTGAGTGAAGGACAAATAGTGATGATGGATAATAGCAAGGTGCATTTGGGAGCAAAGGTAAGAGAAGAGATAGAAGCTAGGGGAGCAAAGCTAATGTACTTGCCAACATATTCACCAGATTTATCGCCTATAGAGAATAGTTTTTCAAAGATCAAAGATATTTTAAGGAAGCTAGGTGGCAAGTGTTTGAAAAGTTTGTCAGCCGCTGTAAAGATAGCTACTACTAGTATTACCTTAAAAGATCTCAAAGGTTGGTTTAACTTGTGTGGCTATACACATCATTTTATATAGAAATGGCTATAACTACAAAAAGCTGATGGGAAAGGACAGTATACAACAATGTTGTTCACTATAGGACATTCTAACCACTCTTTAGAAACGTTCATTAATATGCTTAAAGAACAAAAGGTAGACATAATAGCAGATGTCCGTTCAAAGCCTGCATCACGTTATCTTCCACACTTTAATGAAAAACGGTTACAAAAAGCACTAAAGCAGCAAGAAGTAAATTATGTATGGCTAAGAGGGCTTGGTGGAATGCCAGCGAATAGACAACTCTATGATGTTCATGGACATGCTGATTACAGAGCAATATCCCAAGAATGGTTCTTTGTAGAGAGCTTGGAACTTCTTAAACGTGAAATAAAGAAACATAGTATAGCTATTATGTGTAGTGAAGAAAATCCAAATAAATGCCATCGTCGTTTATTAATTGTGAAGACGCTTTGCAAACAAGATAGTACCTATACTGATGAGGTTGTACACATACGTAAGGGTGGAAAGCTGGAAAATGAAAGGGACTTACAAGCTAAAGAAGGAAGTCAACCTAGCTTGTGGGAAGAAGTTCAGGAAACCCAGTGGCGTTCACCAAAACCTATCCTAACTAAGTTATAGGATTACTTGCTCACCTGAAAATTTCCAAGGCATAAACTAAAACCTAAAACAAATGGCAGAATTAAAAAAGATGCCTGTCAAACCTCCTCAAAATTGGTAAAATTATGTGTGGCTATTTTAGTGTTACCCAATCACCTCTGTCAAAGTGATACTATTAGCTAAGATGAGTCATCTTGATAATACAGTTGCAAAAACAGATCATTATAGGGGTGATCAAAACATAACTTTAAGCCAGCTGAGAAAACAAATCAAAGCACGTAACAATATAGAACAAATTACTGTTCCTAAAGCTATGATTGATAGCATTCGTCAATCTATGCGTGTTGAGGATTATGATATTTCGGAAGAAGATACTTACATAGCAATTCAAAATGTTTTAGACTTACCTCCTCCTACAGTTACCACAGTTTTATCTCAAAGCTGAGCGTGGCTAGACAAGAAAGACGTACCCAGCCACTAAGTACTCTTCAAGGAACTATTACTTCCTATGAAAAAATAGAACCACTTCTTGTTGAGGCTGAGGCTAGGGGAAGGCGTTGGCTTTTCTCACTAGCTCAAGCAGAACCTGAGCAGTACTTTGGTATTTCGCCCAGTGATCAAGCTATTTATGACCTGCATAGTGTTATGTTTGCACCACTTTTTTCATGGGCAGGTCAATCACGTAAAGATGATCGTGGTGTGGGTGGTATTGTTAATGTACCTTGGCAGCAGGTACAAGTTGAACTAAGGCAACGTACAGCAAATTGGCAAGTTAGAATAGGTCATATTCTAAAGGGTAAAAGGGGGGCAATGCTAGATGCAGCAATAGGTTAGCACATGATACTTTCAAAATAATTATATTAGCAAAAGTTAGATGCTCGAGCACTAAAGCAACGCCTAAATAAGCCATTAAATCCTCAAACATTTTAAACAAAAAAGCATGGCTAAGGCCATGCAGAAAGAAGGTATTAAAGAAAGGAGAAAAACCTTGATTAAAACAACTAGAAAATAATTAATCCAAGAGGGAATTAAGGAGTAATAAAGAACTGCGTTATAGGACTAAGGACAACGCAGTTCTTTTACTTACCAATTTTCTGGCAAAAAAGTAATGTAGCAGAAAGTCTAACACAGATAGCAAATTAACTTGCCATGCAAAAGAAAGGATCAAATGAGCAAGAAACCAGATATGTACGAAAACGTAACCAATGCCATTGTTAAAGCAATAGAAGAAGGCCAAACAGCAGATAAATTCCAAATGCCTTGGACTGGAGTATTAACCATGCCAACAAACGCAATCACAAAGAAAACATATAGAGGCATAAATATACCAGTGCTGTGGATGTATCGAGAAATCTGCGAGTTAACATCAAGCACATGGGGAACCTACAAACAATGGCAAGAACTAGGAGCACAAGTAAAGAAAGGAAGTAAAGGCGCACGTATAGTTTTCTGGAAAATACTAGAAGGAAAGACAAAGGATAAAGAAGCAGATCCAATTGTATTCGCAAGATCATCAACTGTATTTAATGCCGATCAAGTAGAAGGTTACGAAATACCAGAAATAAAGACTGTTGGTACAGCAGAACAAATAGAAAATGTAGATAAATTTGTTAATGATACCAAGGCTGTGATCAAAGAAAATAAAGAAAGGGCATACTATAACCCTGATAAAGATGTTATAGGTATGCCGCTATTAACACTGTTCCAAGATACAAAAACCAGTAGTGCCACAGAGGCTTATTATTCTACTTTACTACACGAATTAACTCACTGGACAGGGGCAAAACACAGACTAAACCGTATAGAAACAACTAATAAAAAGAAAGAAGAATACGCATTTGAAGAACTGGTAGCTGAATTAGGAGCAGCAATGCTGTGTGCTATGCTTGGTGTTACATCAAGTACCCGAGCAGATCACGCTCAATATATAGATAGCTGGCTAAAAGCTCTAAAAAGCGATAAAAAGCTAATCTTCTCAGCAGCATCAAAAGCACAAAAAGCTGTTGATTACCTGCATTCCTTACTACAAACAGAAAGTAAAGGAGAAAAGACATGAATTGGGATGATCTTACAAGCCTTGACCCTCCCTTCTCAAATCCTGCTGATGAATATGCCTCTATAGCCGAATACTTAGCAGAACTAGAGGAATTTGAAGAAAAAGAGAACAAGGAAAATCCTAGTAAGTCTAACTATGATTTATTGGATGAAATACCTTTAGAGGATTTACCTTTCTAAATATATTTGTTGACTTGAGTACGTCACTAAATTGCTCAGATAATTATGAACTGGACTGAAATTTACAAGCTATTATCAAAACCATTTCCAACTTCTTCTATAAAGTGGAGAGCTGGAGCAACAACTAAAGATAAAACTAAAGCTCAAGCCTTAGCATATGCAGAACCAAGAGTATACGAAGATAGATTAAATGAAATTGCTGCTGGTGAATGGGAAGTAACTTTCAGGCCGTGGGGTAACGATAAAATAATTTGTGACCTAACCATTTTAGGCATAACTCGTAGCAGCACGGGTGAAAGTAGTGAGGATAGCTTTTCTCAAGGGACCACAGCAGAAGCTCAAGCATTTAAACGAGCTTGCTCAAAATTTAGTTTGGGTCGCTACTTATACGATTTGCCTACATACTGGATGCCTTATGACCCACAGAAAAAACAATTACTAGCAACACCTCAGTTACCAAAGTTCTCAGAAGAAGAAAAACTAGATAATTGGAGAGCAAGGGCTATGCACATTGAACTAGGCAAATTACCGTTAATAGCTTCTAGTGAGCATTATTCTTTAGTTAGTAAGGTAATAGGTCGTGAAGTGGTCACTTTTACTCAATTAACTATTAGTGAAGCATCTGTTGCATGGAAACATATTAAAGCCTTGAATGAAGAACGCAAAAGCATTGATCAAGCTGCTTAGGAAGATAACCTTGATGGAGGACTAATAGAAGAAAAGTTTGCACAAAAATTAGTAAACTTTTTCTGACATTGTTCTCCATTTTATCCCGTCACCAACTTTATTTACTACCTTACTCCTTCATGGGTATAAAGTAACGGAAAACGATGGATTATTTTAACTTATTTTAGATTTAAAAACTCTTTCATCCGTTCAATTTCCCCATCAAACTCCTCTGTAAAGTTCTTCTCTCGTGGTTTTTTATCGACAAAACCCACCTCAACATCTAGCAAGTCTTTTTTAGCACCGACATTGGCCCAACCAATTATTTCATCTCGCCAAAGCAACGGCATCGCATAATATCCTCTTACTCTTTGTGTAGCTGGCACGTATGCCTCAAACCGATACCGCCATCCCCATAAATGCTCAAAGCGTGCCCGATCCCAGACCAGCGGATCAAACGGGGCCAACAGACGCACTTGCTCCGGCACATCAGTAGCCAACTTATCAGCAGATGGCCAGAGATAATCCAGTCCTTCTATCTTGTGTCGTTCCAACTCCCCTTTTTGAAGTAACTCTTTCAAAGTTATAGAGGCCGATAAATTATCTGGAAAATATCGTCGGCGTAGGGGACCCAAGACAGTCTTCAGACTCCGCTCTGGTGTTGGCGCAAATATATCAGCAACTAATAATACTACCTGCTGCCACCGCTCCTCGGGCGATAAACTTTGCCCAAAGTCTGGCATCGGCGCATATACTCGAATCCCTTTCTCGCGTCGGATTACTCGCAGCAATCCTTGGCGATGCAATATCCCCAAAGCTTGTTTGCTAGCCTTGCTGTTATTTCCCCAACCTCCAACTACTCTTTCATAGCCAAAGTATTTGTCCAGATCACGAGGGTGTAATTCTCCCAGCTTTTGTACCTTTGCCAATACTTGGCAAGCCAAATCATCCAAATCAGCCTTTTTGTCTCGCGGATATAGCAGCTGCCAGATCTCTCTAGGCATAAAGCCATGCGCATAGAGATAATCTTCTTCCAGATCTAGATCAGGATAGGCCTGTTCCAAGTCCCCAATTCGATAGCCACTTACTCTATGGCGCAAGATCAGATCCTGTGCTCGTGCCGGTGAACGAATCGGATCAGCTTGAACGAAGCTCAGTTGCTTGATAGCTAATCTGAGTGATGTTGGAGTAAAGAAAGACTTAATGATAGCTTTTGTGCGAAGTTGTTGACTAAGATTAGTAGCTATAAAAATTATCTTAGCAAATAATTCACCCCTTCAAGCTTATCTGATTGTCCTGAATCTACAGTCCTTACTGTGTTCTACCTGTGGTTAACTCAAGCAACTAATCTCTTAAAGACTCAGCCTCTGCAACAGCCCTAATAATCGACACTTGATACTCACATATGCTCTTGCAGTATACCCAGTAGATAAGTTTTATGTAGAAAGGAATAATTAGCATAAAGCGTTTACAGCAATTGTTTGCAAACTTCTAGACATAAAAGATTCAAATCAAGCTTTAATCCTTCTAAATAATGATGAGAAAGGAGTCATTTCGCATGATGCCCTTAGAGGCAAATAAGAAACCTCTACAGCAAGCGAACCTAGATATTATTCCCTCATTTTATCTAGCAAAAAAATTACAAAACCAATTAAAAAATTAGGTGGCTCATGATGTGTTTCCTAGTGTTAGAAAAATAAATACGAATTAACACCTCAACCAAAAGAGCTAACCAAAAAAGTTACAGAAATGCAAGCTGCAATACTAGTATTAAATGGTAAAAAGTACGTAATCTACATTGACAAAGGCATAAACCATAATGATAGAAAGCCTATAAAGAGCACTAAATAGCATGAGGGTGTTTTAGGGGTGTCGCAAGTAATAGAAAGGAACGCATAATGCTTAAAGCAGTACAAAGTTTTGATATAGAAGTTTTAAAAATACATCCTTGGCAAGTGAATATACCAAACATGAAAGGGTGTGACTGGAACGAGTTTTTAGAAGATATAGAGGAAAACGGAGTACAACACCTTGTTACAGTCAGCACTCGTACAGGTGAGCGAGTAGTTGTAGACGGACATCAAAGAGTTAGAGCAGCTAAAGAAGTAGGGCTAAAACAGATCGATGCTATAGTAAAGCCTTTTCAAGATGAGCTTGCTGAGATTATGTTTATGATTAGCTCAAATAAAAGGAGACAACTAAGTGATGCTGAAAAGTCTGACTTGGCTGATGCTTACAGGGTAGAACTTGAGAAAGATGCAATAAAGAGAGTTGGGGGTAGACCAAAAAAAGAGGGACATAAATGTGTCCCAGTTTTTGAAGATGAAGAAAATTTACCTAAAGAACAAAAAGACAGACAAGAAAGCAAATCAGCAACTCTTGCAGCAAAAGAAGTTGAATTAAGCAGAGAAAAATACAGAAAAACTCGCAGCATCAAAAAAAGTGGACTCGAAGCTGTAATAAATTCTTGGAGAGAAGGAGAATTGAGTACACATGCAGCATACAAACTTGCTGTTGCAGCAAAAGAAGATAGTGGATTGTACGAAGCTTTAAGTAGTGGTGATATTTCACCGTTAGAAGCCAGCAAAGCACTAAGAACTGAAGAGAAAGCTAAGAAAGATAAAGAAGTTGAGATTGAACAGGAAGAAGAACCTATGAATAGCACAGAGCAGCAAGAGCCTCAAAGGGAAACAGACAAAACTGTGGTGCAAGAAAGCTCAGATAATCTTGAAACCAAAGAGAATCTCGAGTTAACTCAAGCAAAACTTGAAATAAAATCACTTAAACAGATTATTTCTGACCTCGAGCAACAAATAAAGGAACTAAATCAAGCCCTAGAAGATGAAAAGCATAAGTGGCTAGAGCAAAACTTACAACAATTAAAGGAAATGCAAGAACTTAGGAAGGAAGTAAATCAAAAAGATGAACAGCTTAAGTTACTTGAGGAAGAGATAGCAATAGACACAAAGGAGATGATGGTTTTCAATGATCAAGAATTTGCTCAGTTAGTTGAAGCTCGAATCTAATACTTTGAGGTTCAACTCAATGCCACTTCTAACAAGAGTCTGGATTTCCCTTTTGCTAGTCACTTTAGTTTCATGCACCAGCACAGATATAACCTCAGTAAAGATAACAGCAACAAAAGTAGAAGTTGAAGCTGGAAAAAGCTTACAGCTAACCGTCACAGTAGAAGGAAATAGTGAAATTGACGAAAAAGATAAAGAAGTCAAATGGAAAAGCAACAATATAGAAGTAGCCTCAGTAGACCAAAATGGTTTAGTAAGCAGTAAAAAAGCAGGTATAGCTGAGATAATAGCTATTTCTAAAGCAGATGATGGCAAAATAGGAACATTTCAACTAACAGTTTTTAACAAAAGCGTGTCCAATGTAAAACTCGTGCTAGATAAAAACACTGTCGAGGTAGGAGGAAACATACAACTAGTAACAACAGTAAAAGGAGATCACCTAGAAACTGAAGATAAACAGGTTAATTTCGAGAGCAGCAAAGAATTAATAGCCTCAGTAAATCAAAATGGTCTGATAACAGGTAAAAAAATAGGAAAGACGACAATAAAAGCAACTTCCAAACTAGATGAAAGCAAAACAGCAACAATAGAAGTCACAGTTTTTGAGAAAATCATCAGCAAAGTGAAAATTGAACCAGAATTTAGCAATATACAGGTAGGCAAAAGCGTACAACTAACAACAACAGTTACTGGTAATAACCTTGAACCAAACGATAAACAAATCAATTGGCATAGTAGTGATTCAACAATTGCTTCAGTAGATCAAGCTGGTCTAGTAAGAGCTCGAGGTCAAGGAAATGTTGAAATAATAGCAACATCAGAACTGGACCATACTAAAACAGCAAGTGCAGAAGTTGCAGTATTTGAAAAAGCAGTAGTGTTCGTAACCATCGAACTAGCTACAGGTGAGATAAAAGTTGGAAAAACCATCCAGCTATTAGCTCAAGTAGAAGGCAATAATCTAGAAATAGCAGATAAAGAAGTTTGGTGGCAGAGTAGTGATATTCTAGTTGCCTCGATAGATCAAAGTGGTTTAGTAACGGGTAAAAAGCTTGGAACCACCACCATAACGGCAACTTCAAAGCTAAATAGTGGTAAGAGAACCACAGTGGAAATAACTGTTACTGAGCCTTAAAATGCATAATTTAAACTTTTATCAAGATAAGCAAGCCATAGGCAGCACAGAAAACTTGCAAGCTCTTTTAGAAACAGAACAACTAAATGGGTCTGTCCACATGGACTCAGAAGCATCGTACAGGCTAACACTCAAAAATGTTGTAGCTCCCGATGATGTGGTATTGATGCTGTTACAAGCAGAACTACCACCACAGAAAATCCTAGCGAATACACAAATAATTGAAGCACATTGGTACGCAAAGGAAATAACCAACAGTAAAGAAATAAATAGCATCCTAGCAAAGTATTTTGGTGGTAATGAAACTGATGATAAAGTTTTGCTGCCCCTATTCAACATCGACTTAGAAACAGATGTTTCAGTTTTATATGAAGCAGAAAATGATACTTGTACTGAACAACAGATCAGAAAGGCTTACGAAAACCAAACAGAAAGGAAGGTCTTGAGAACAGAACTTGAAGATTATACAAAAGATGACTCAAGCCAAGGAGTTAAACAAAGCTCGAGTCAAGGAAAGCATAGAACCTCGAGTAATGGGAGAAGTGAAAGCTCGAGCCAAGAGTTCAAGCTGCAAGAAGTAATGCCACTAGTGGATTTACCTAGGTTAATAGATAATTACTACCCAGAGGCAAAAGTTAATCCAGATTCTAGAAACCCACGGTGTAAAGCAGTGTGGCGAGGAGGAGATGGTTTCACCGTAAGCCTACTAAGAAATGGCGGTAGGTGGCGTTTCTATGACTTTAAAACAGGTCAAGGAGGAGACGCCTACAATTTTCTAGTAGATATAACTGGTATGGATAGAAGTCAGGCAAGAGTAGAAATTGCTAGCTTAGTAGGTATTAATCTACAACCTAGTAGTAAACATTTATTCAAACTAGATAAGTCCACAAAACTTTTATTAGAAACAAAACTAGCAGAAGCAAAAGAACAGTCTCTAAAAGAAGAAAAGGCAAAACAAAAGAATTTAGCTAGAGAGCTAGCAGAATGGGAGAGCTTAGATAAGGTTGGTGAAAGTACTTATTTAGAAAGGAAAGGAATAGAAGGATTAACAGAAGAAGATGTCAACATACATTTTGGAAAGGAGCAGAGCACAAACTTCATTGCCTTGAAGGTACAAGATACGTTAGGTAGAGCTACATCCATACAAAAAATCTATGATGAGCCAGTAGATGGTGATACCGATAAGAAGTTTACTTGGGGAGGAGCGATTGCTGGTAATTACGTAGTTATAGGTCAAGTGATGCTCGAAAACCTAGAAAACAAGCAAATCATTGTTTGTGAAGGTTTTGCTACAGGAGCTAGTATATATCTGGCCTTAGAAAAGCAAAAAGTAATATTCTGTGCTCTAAATGCTTATAATCTTGAGCCTGTCGTTAAAAGTATTAAGGAGTTCTACAAAGTAGAAATAGTAATCGCAGTAGATAATGACCAGTGGAATCAAGCAAACGTTGGATTAAGTAGAGGACGCCTAGCAGCTTTAAAGCACAATTCACTGATAGCAGTACCTGACTTTAAAGGTTTGGAAAGCAATAAACCTACAGACTTTAATGATCTACACTTGCTAGCTGGTTTAGATAGAGTGAAAGAAGCCATAGGAAAAGCTAACGAGGTTATTCCTAATTTGGCAGAACTAAAGCAGGTAATGGATTTAAAGAAGGTTGTGCCGTTTAAACACCCTTCTAGTGGAGCAATGTTAAGTCAAAAAAGCGCTTTAGAAGCAGTTAAAGCAAGTCTTTTAGAAGAGAATAATGAAGCTTTAGCAGTTCTCACGGTTGCTTATAAAGCTATAAATTAAGTTAATCCTAACAAAAAATTTGTACTAGAGTGTGTTAATAAGAAAGGATAGATTTTGTCAAGATTGAGGCATTTTTTAGAGCTTGGCTTGTTTTTGGTGTTGTCATACACTTTTAGTGTCCATGCCCAACTTAACGAGATAGAAGGCCCACCTATAAATTACCCAGATGTGCCAATCGGTTTTTATGCAGCAGAAGCAATAAGTATAGCTGTGAATGCTGGTATCATTATTGGTAGAGAAGATGGTACGTTTGATGGTGATGCTGCTCTAAATAGATACGAGGCAGCAATAATTGCGGCTAGGTTGATGGAGCTGTACCGAAAAGATGTAAATAATCTTTATCAGGATACACAACTTCTAGATAATGCTTTAGGAGAAATGCTAAACGCCTATAATCAACTTCAAGGTGATGTGGATACGCTTAAAGAGCAAAGAGCTAGAGAAGAAGAGTTGCTAATGAAGCTCGAGGGAGTAGTTGCAGAAATGGGCGACTTTTCCAGAAGACTAGAAGCTATAGAAAATAACTTTCAAACACTTGAAAATATAGTAATGGACTTAGCTAATCAGCCTTTGATCGAAGGTCCACCGGGCTTACCTGGACCTGCGGGCCCACCTGGCCCACCAGGTTTACCAGGCCCACCTGGGCCCACAGGTCTTGAAGGATTACCGGGTGAACAAGGACCAAAAGGTGATGAAGGTCCCCAAGGTCCTAAATCTGAACCTGAAGAAGAACCTCCTAAGCCAAAAGTTGAAGATGATGAATCTAAGAGTGAGTCTGAAGAAGAAAAACTAGCCCACAACCTAAAACCTTATTTTCTATTTGGTGTAGCACCAGAACTAACTAGTGAATTTAATTTACCAGTACGTCTTGCAGCAGGAATAAATAGCATAACAGGTCCAATAGGAGCAAGATTTACTTTAGATGTAGGTCGTCAGGCTGCACTGTTTGAAGAAGAAGGCTTTTCTAGCTTAGGCATTGCTGCATACATTACGTATGCAGCAACTATTGATAATGCTTTAAAAGTTAATGTGGGTGCAGGTGCAGGTTTTGCTACTGATACAAAAAGGATAGATGTAATCAGTGGTCCTTTCATAAGTGTTTTCTTAGGTACTGAATACCTTCTAACAAACAACCTAGCGTTAGAAGCTGATTTAACTCTGGATTATTATCTGTCCACAGAAGATTATGAAGGTAGCTATTCTGCCTTCTATCCTACTGTTCTAGTAGGCCCTAAGTTTTACTTTTAACAAAAAATAGTTTTTAAACAAAACCCAAAAAAATAAAATTGAAAGGAAACATTATGAAAAGAATTTCGTTTGTTTTAATGTTGTTGCTAAGTCAAGTTTTTGCCCAATATGGAACAACTAATAACTATGGAAATTACAGTCTTACAGAACTAAATACTTACTACCTAAAGACTCGCCCAGGACAGATTGAGACTAGCCCTAATTACCTTACAGTAATAGAATTCGAGAGTCTTATTACTAATGTAGCTACTGGTAGAGCTGACATTTTAAACATAGAAGTTACAGATAATACCCTATTAATAAAACCTACTCGTAGCAGTGGTCAAACTGACCTGATAGTTTTTATTGAAGGTAACACACTACTTTTTACAGTAAGTATAGATAATGCAAATGTACCTAGAAGATATACAGTAACTGCAAAAACAAGTTCAACTTTAAACACAACACGCTCAGTAGACAGCAATAGCAGTCGTTTAGTTAATGCTGCTAGTATAACTCAGGGAAACGATAACCCCTCAGTCCCAACACAATCATCTACTAATAGCAATCTTCCCACAATCACTCCCACAACCATACCTAGCAACCCTCCCACAGCTACTCATATACCCACACAGAGCAATTCACCTTACGCAGGAACAACACTAAGCACCATTACTGATTTGCAGTATCCCCTAGCACCCCAATGGCTAAAAAAGAACATGACAATAATTCGTAATGGTAATGAGCTAGTTATCAATTATGCAATCATCAATGATGGCAACAATCAACTAGTCCTTGACCCTGCTCAACTCAGACTAACAACAAGTGGGAATCAATTTATCTACACTCAAACTAGCTTGGGTAGTCCACCTAACAGTAATTTAGCTGCTGGAAAAACTGAATATGGGGTAATCTTATTAATAGGAGTGCCAGAAGGCACGAATATAATTTTGCAATGGCCTCTAACTGAACTTGGTACAGAAAATACTTGGCTAGTCCAAGAAAGTTTCAATTAGTAAGCTATAAGAAGAATTTTTAAGGAGAGTTTTAAATGACTCTAACTGTTTGGCAAGTAGTTCTATTTTTATTCTTAGCAGCCACTTTTGGCTTTGTACTGTGTTGGTTCTTAAAAGACTATCTTCTTAAAAACTTTAAAGGTAACGAGCGAAAACAAGCTCCTGTAAAAGCTAAAGATGATTCTAATACAATTGATAACCTTCAGGAAATAAGGGGTATTAGTGCAAATAGTGAAGATGATCTTAACAAGTTAGGCATAACCAGTTTTGCTCAGGTGGCACAACTTGATAGCAGTAATATGTTTAAGGGGCTGAAAAAGCACAAAGGTAATGCAATACGCTATAAATGGGCAGAACAGGCTAAGGTTCTACATAAGGAAAAGTATGGTGAACAAAAACAAGTTCCTGTGAAAGGCAAAGTCAATTCTAAGACAATTGATAATCTTCAGGAAATAAAGGGTATTAGTGCGACTGCTGAAAATGCTCTTAACAACTCAGGCATAACTAGCTTTGCTCAGGTAGTGAAATTTGAAAATGGAAGCACTATTAAGGGACTAGAACGCTTTAAAGGTAATGCCAAACGTTATAACTGGGCAGAACAGGCTAAAGCTTTACATAGGAAAAAGTATGGGAAAGACCTTAGATAAGCCCTTAATTCTACCAATCATAATTTGTTTGCTTATAGTTCTTCTAGGACAAGTATCAATGAGTCAAACGATAAACATAACAACAACAGGCATTGTAAGTTTTATTGATATCTATGTTGATGTTGAGGGAGTAATAGATAGCACTCTTTGCTTAGCAGAAGCAGGTTTAGACTTAGATGCTAAACGAGCTTGTATGCCCAACATAGAAGTGATCCACATTCCAACCTTTAATTACTGTATGAGTATTTTTGGTAATTTAGTGGATTGCCCAAAGGACCCAGCATACCAAGTTCCTTTTATAACCGAAATTGCAAAAGACAGTATGAATACGCAAATATATTTTGCTTGGAGAAAGTTTATTGGTTTTGTAAAAAAAGAAGTTGGTGATGAGGTTACTAAATGGAAGTATTGTGATTGTGGTGATGCAACTTGTATAGCAAGGCGCACTGCAAAAGGTGTTCGTGACGCTATAAGTTTATATTACCCTGTTTACTGGCGAGACGTTTACCAAGCAGTAACCACTTATGCGCCAATGGCTTTACATTGGCAGAATCCCTCAACTGCTAAAGGTGCCGTCATTGCACCTTTTTATGATTTTGAACCTAAACCAGAACAATATACCAATCTAGTTAGAGAACCCAGAGATGTCCTCTATTACTTTTCCACTAAACCTATACCTTACCTGCCAACTGAACTAAATGAAGAATCAGGTGGTTTAACTGATAAAGAAATCCGTAAAGTTATTTTGCAAGAAGCAACCTTATTTGAATACCAACAATTTGGGTTTACTGCCTTATGGGAATTATATGGCAAATGGAACTTCCAGATAGTTTGGACTACTAGAGCTGGATGGTGTATATCAGGTTCTTTCTTTGGCATCCCACTAATTTCTCCAACACTCTATGTAGTACCTGCACCTTTGTATGTTATTAAAGGTTTTACAGATGATGTGATAGTGCCCGAAGGTTATGTTATTCCAAGGGTGAGTGGAGAACCATTATTTTAGAATTACTAGAAGATATAAAAACCTATGGAGCAGAAAGGTTAGCTGTTCTAGAAAAGACCTACGGTGAAGAAACTATAGCTAAACTAATAAAGCAAAAAGCCTTAACTATTTTGGACAGCAATATGGGTCAGTTGGTTTGTCTAGGGTCTCGGGGCAGGATAAAAGTAGGCTTAAGCCCAAATTACCTATCACCACCTGATATAGCAGAAGAACATGTAGTTCGTAGAAGAGTAAGAGAGCAATTAGAACAAGATAATTGGCAGTACCTTGGCTTGACCCACCGTACTACCATGATGTTTAAAGACACAGATAACAAGATTGTTTATGTGCTTGCTTCAAAACGAGGCTATAAAGCAAGGTCAGTAAGACATATTTTAAAAGAAAGGGTAAATCATATTCTAAAAGGAGGATATTACCTAATAATCATACCTAACCCACATTACCTCGCCAAGATGGTATCTAAAAATAGTGGTCTACAGGTAGGGAAACTTGATTTGGGTGATGATGCTAATTAAGTTTAAAGCAATAACAAGAAAGGAACCGATATGAGAACTCCAATTGAAGAACAATTAACCTCTGTCCGTCAACGCCAACGTAAGAAGGCTACACTACACTGGCTACTTTACCGTTCTATAGATGGTGAAAAACCTGAACTATGTCGCTACAAATGCATGTTTTTAGGTCTTGGTATTTTGTTTCTGCTTTTTTCAGGAGTTCTTTTTGCACAAGTAGCTGTGCCAGCCATTCAAAAACGTAACCAAAAAATAGAAATTGAAGTTCCTAAAGAAGAAATAGCTGAAATGCCTCAAACTGAAGTTCCTGTTGTAGAAGCACAGGTAAAAGTTGTGGAATCTGATGCTAAGTTTGGGGTCATATCAACACATTTTGTTGACCCGATAGGTAATGCTATTTCTGCAATAGATATACCTAAAATCCCTGAAGTTGTTGGAAGTGGGATAGTTGCAGTTAATACAGGTGATACAGTACCAGAAGAAAGTATCAAAGAAGAAAGTATTGAGGAAGAAGTTCCTGTAGAAGCTGTGCCAACACCCCGTATTCCTGCACCTGTAAAAGTTCCTGAGCAAGTAAGTGAAGTTCCTAAAGTTCCTTTCCCTAATATTCCACCACCACCGCTCACTCAAGAAGTACCTTCTGTTTCTGGTACGCTTCCTGTCCCAGAAGAACTAGAGGAAGATATTTATACAGGTGGCATGTTGGTACATCAAGCCAACCCTGAAACACAAGATTCACTTGTTTATAATTCTACAGGAGTAAGTAATTCAGACACTACTGTTTACAATGATTCACAAACAAATACTCCTGCTAGTGTTTATCAGAGTAATTCTCAGAGTGACTCGAGTACAGTATTCTCTGACAACAATATTCAAAACACTTCCAGTACTGTGTACTCTGGTAATCTAAATCAAGTTCCCATTACCATTTATAGTGACCAAAGTAATCAACAATCAAACACTGTTTATAGCCAGTCTGGTGCTACTTTTCCCCAAGCAACTGTTTATGATAGGACAGCAAATCAAGTAACAGATCAAGCAGTAGGCACAACCAATCCTACTGCTATTAATATTGCTGCCTTTGCAAGTGATGAAGCAACAGAACTGCTACCACCCTCAGCAAGTTTTGAAGCAGGAGATATTATTCCAGCAAAGCTAGTAACAGGACTTAGTGTTTCCAAGGGGGATAAGTCACCATTAGTTGCTATTAGTGAGGGTAATTGGTGTGGTCAGGCAGAGTGTGAGACCATTCGCTGGTTAGGTACAGCTTCTTACAATAATGGCAATCGTGTTGAAGTTACCTTTGAACGATTTATAGTAGGAGGTGTTTTGGAAGAAATAGATGCTGTTGGGTTATCAACAGATAATACTCCTGGTATTCTAGCGATGATTCAGGATACGACTCCTACCGCTGCTCAAGATGTCCTAAGGAATTCTATTGGTAGCCTATCAGATTATGCAGAAGCTCTAGCTAATGAAACCACTTCAATTGTAAGTGAAGGGATAGTTACTCAAACCAAAAAAACACCTTCACTGAGTTCTTTCATTCTAGGTGGTGCTGCTAGTACTTTTAAGCCACCAGAAGGAAGCACAGCATTTGTTCGCTTAGCAAACATCAGGCCTGATAGTAATATACTTGTTCTCTATGGCGTTGAACAACCTTAGACATAAAAATGGAGCGGAACCTAGAAAGTTTGCAAGAAGCATTAGCAGTTGATTATGTGCTGACTACCACACAAGTAAAACGCTATTATGACCTTAGTAATACAGAATCTCCTTATCTAAAGGTGTTTCGCCAGTACATATCTGCTACAAGGCATGGTCAGAAATACAAAGAAGTAAACTTTGTGACATTAAAAAACAATCGAAAGGCAAGAAAGGAACTCGCCTCTACCTTGAGGCACTATGCTGGTATTGCTGATCTAAGACAGCAGCTGAATGCTTCTATAAAAGAGTGGAATTTGATTGCTAGGAGAATAAGAGGAGGGAGAAGAGAGCCTGATGCTTTTTGGTACAAAGATACTACTCAAGAGGAAGCCTATAGCAAAGGGGTTATTGCTGTTGAGTTTGATGCAGGTTCTTATAGTCCAAATCAACTCAAACAAAAACTAATGAGCTTTGCTGTTTATCAGAAACAGGTTTGGGGTTCTTCTAGCCAAAAGAGAGTGGAACGTATTGATAGACTGGCTAAGGAATTAAATGTTCCTAATTTTGAAGTGTTACATGTGAACTGGCTTTGAATTCTGCAAGGTATTAGATTGAGGAAAAATTATTGAACTTATTATTTAACTTATCAAAATTTTGTGTATTTTTGTGTATTTTGTGTTTGTGGGATTTGCATTACTCAAGGTTGGGTGCTAGACTCTTCGCATATGAAAATACTAGAGAGGTACTCATATAATATAACTCGTGCTGGGATAGTACTAACAGTTGCAATTAGTAATACTGTAGTTGCTCAAGTAGAAGATGCACTTGCTCCGATCACAGAATTCATTTGTACCGTAGGTACAGCACTCAGTGGTCCAGTTGCAATAGCTATAGGACTAGTACTGATTGCTGCCGGTGGTATAGCAATTGCAGTAGGTGGTAGAAGAGCAATGGGGACAGTGTTGTGGGGAGTAGTTGGAATAACTGTTGCTACTAGTGCAGCAGCTCTTACAACCTCTTTACTTGGTGAAGGTTGTACTTCCTAAATAGCAAATTAGAATCCTAAATACTTTAGTTGTCGAATTTTAGCGGATAATTGTGGCTGACAAACAAAACAACCTAATAATCCATCCCACATTCAAACTAAAAACTCCTTTAACCATGATGGGTCTTGAGATCAAAGACATTGCACTGATGGCTATCGCTTTTGCCGCACTAAGACCATTGATGAGTTCCATGCTAGGTGTGAGGATAGGATTTTTAGTAGCTGCACTACTTGTATGGACTTTCTCAAGATTCTGGATAAACGTAAAAGATAATATCCCTGAAAGGTTTGTCTCTCACGTAGTTGCTTGGCTGACCGAGGTGGACTATTACGAAGTAGGAATTGATGATGAAAACTACCCACTAATAATTGATGCAAACATGATAGCGGAACTAAATAACTTAAAAAACCTAGAAGTCCCCAACCAAAAATGATTGAGAATAAGCTTTTACAACGCCTTCGCAGTAAAGTAAAATCTGTAAACCAAACCAAAAATCAAACAAAAACTAAGCCAAAACCCAAATCCAAACCAAAAATAAAACACTATCCAAGAGGCGTTGAAGAGTTCATCAAAGAACTACCCTACTGGCACATGGCTGATAACATAGTCATCACTAAAAACGGAATTATGGAAGTAGGTATTGAAATAGAAATGCCTAATACCACTTTGGCTGACCAAGATGACTTAGTTTACCTACACCAGTCAATTAGCAATGCCTTACATAGCGGTGTCATTGAAAAAGAACGGCTAAGACTTATTATAGAAATAAACCCCATGCGCCCTACCTTGCTAAAAGATTTCAGGGAAAACATAACAAGTAAAAATCTTGTAGCAAAGAGCATGGCAGAAGAACGTTTCACAATATTAGAGAACAAACGTAGAGCCAGCAAAATTGTTGAATATAGAGTGTTTCTAACCTGCACCTATTCAGAAAAGAGAAGACGATCTAACACAGCATTTTTACCCCAAGAGTTTGCAGAAGCTAGAGAAGCTGTTGAGGAAATGACTTACAAGATCATCTCTAGCTTAGATAAAGCCAATCTAAACCCCAAAAGAATGAATCACCAACAAATGTTTGAACTGATGTGGAGATTCCTAAACCCTGATAGACAATTAAGCAATGCTCCCCTATGGGAAAAACAAGAAGTATTTTTACCCAAAAACTTTTTAGAAAGGCATCGTGCAGCAGCACCATTAACTCTAAGAGCACAAGTAGTAGAAACGAGCCTAAGAAGACGTGCAAGTAGCCTAGTTTTAGGTGACTCAAAACTAGGCATGGTTAGCCTAAGAAGCCTACCTATTAACTACACTTACATTGGAATGCTAAATCACTTACTACAACTACCTCATAATTTCTGGATAGTAACTGATCTTGTACACATGCCATACGCTAAAGAACTTAGACAAATCAGAACAAGATTAAGACGCTTAGAGTCTGCTATTGGTGATACGTCAGCAGGAGTAATTAGCGACTCCGTTGACCCAGACTTAGCAGAAGGCAAAGCCCAATTAGAAGAAGCCTTTAGCCATACTGTTAGAACAGGGGAAAAGCTATATAATATAGGCTGCTCAGTAATAGTAGTTGAGAAAGAAGATAAAGCACTTAGTGACGCCTTAAGAGACGTACAAGATGCCTTCGACTACTGGCAAGGAACAAAAAGCTTAAGGGAAGTATGGGGACTAAAAGAACAATTTTTTAAGCTGTTACCTTTCAGTGGAGAAACCAATGAAAGACTAACAGAGGGAACAGAAGCAAATGCTGCTGATATGTTCCCATTTGAAGGCCCTTGGCAGGGCTCTAAACATCCAAGCCTTATCTTTGGTAATAGATGGGACTCACTAACAGCTATAGACCCATTTGATGACCACCAAGATAACTACAATGGCATTATCATAGGTGGTTCTGGTACAGGTAAAACTTTCCTAGCACAAATAATCATTTCTCAACTACTAAAAGAAGATGCTGATGTGATGATTATTGATAGAGGCTATGGTTACACACCATTAGTGGAACTATTTCAAGGCACTACCATTCCTATTGAACCCAAAGAAGGAATAAGCATAAACCCCTTCGATCTTCCAGAAGGTCATAATGAACCAGATAGTGAAAAGAAAGCTTTTGTGATGGCTGTTCTTAAATCGCTACTAGTTGCTTCAAATGATGACTCACTAGAGGCAACGAAAGATGCCCTTATCACCTCAGCTATAGAACAAACTTACCAAAGAGCTACTACTGAAGAACGCTCAGAAGATATTAAAAACAAAAACAAAAAAATCTATCAAGGTGCAAGACTATCTGATCTAGTAACCACCTTAACAACCCTAGAACAAATTGGTGAAAGAGCTATAACAAATAATCAAAAGGCAATCGCTGAAGACATCGCTCTACAATTACAACGCTGGACAGGCAATAGTCCCTTCGGACAATTTATAGATCGTGAAACTACCATAAACCCAGATGCAGCTATTGTCTACTACGAAACAACAGGACTAGACAAATACCCTGATCTAATAGGACCTGCCATGTTACTAATGACAGAACAAATCTGGAAAAGAGTTAAAGCTGATCCAACTAAACGAAAGATTGTTGTTCTTGATGAAGCATGGTCTATTCTAAAAATTCCAGAAGCAGCTCACTTCATGGTTGAATTGTACAGACGTTTTAGACGTTATCATGCTGCTGTTTATAGCGTTACCCAATCACTAGCTGATTTTATGACTGAACAAGCTAGAGGTATCCTACAAAACACTACTACCTACTACCTACTACGCTTACCAGGCGAAGATCAACTCATACAAGAATTGTTCCATCTTACAGATAGTGCTATGGAAAAGTACCGTAAGCTCAGTAGTAGAAAAGGTGAGTACAGCGAAATGCTTACATGGATTAGGGAACAACAAGGACCAAAGGGTGATATTGTAATTGTCCAACCCACACCATTAGAATATTGGGCCTTTACAACTCAAGCCAAAGAAATGGCCTTGAGACAAAAGACTGTGGAAAAGAAGGGTAATTTGCTAGCTGCTATTGAAGACTTAGCTAGATTACATCCGAAAGGATTAAGGTTGTAAATCTTGCTCTAAGAGCAGAGATCGGCTATTCTATAGGCATGACATTACGAGAGAAATTGCATAAAATGATAGATCAGGCGGACGAAGGTGCGCTTGCCCATTTTGCAAGACAATTTCCCCTTGGGGAAAAATCTGCTGTGTCTAGGGATACTGCTGAAACCAGTACATTTTGGGAAACACTAGCAGAGCCAATGGATAAGGTTGATCAGGCACAGCTTTCTGATGCAGTGGAACGCCGTCCTTTCTTTGATGAAGATGGCTTTAATGTTCAACCTGACTAAACTTCATGCTTTATACTGTTGATACCAACCTTGTTAGCAAATTGCTTAATGAGAATCGAACTGTACTGAACAACCTTCTGAACAATTTGTAAGAGGGGCACAAGGTAATTTTAAATGCTATCTGTTACTATGAAATCAAAAGAGGACTTGTCTTACAACTCAAGCAAAGGAAATAGCTTTAAGACAAGAAACCGTAGAAAAGAAGGTTAATTTGCCAGCTGCCATTGAAGACTTAGCTAGATTACATCCGAAAGGATTACGATAGAAAAAGGAAGGTGATTATGAATAAGGTATATACAGCCATAATCAAACAAAATGAACCTTGGTGGATTGGTTGGATTGAAGAAATCCCTGGTGTTAATTGCCAGGAAGCATCTCGTGAAGAATTACTAGCTAGCTTAAAAGTTACTCTTCAAGAAGCTTTAGAGTTTAATCGAGAAGAAGCTATAGTGTCTGCTGGAAACAACTATCAAGAGGAACATATTGCCTTATGAAGCGCAGGGAACTACTGCGTTATTTACGTTCTCAGAATTGTGAATTACTTAGAGAAGGTGGAAATCATTCTTGGTGGCATAATACTGTCTTAAATAAAAGGTCAGCAGTACCTAGACACACTGAAATTGATGACCAACTTGCTAAGAAGATTTGTAAAGATTTAGGTATACCAAAAATAAAGTAGTTAGAAAAGTAAAGATGATTTATTAGCTGCTACCCTACTTAGCTAGATCACATCCTAAAGGACTAAGGTCTTAATAAACAAAATCAATACTAATCTAGCCGTATTAGTATTGAGAAAAAAGGAGAAGGTATGAAAAGGATTATCCGTCATACACTAGTTGTTTTATTAGTCACCACAATGACTTTACACGTGGCAGCACAAAGTTTTGAAGATCTCTTTAACACAGGTTGCCAAGTAGGCCAAAACCTACCAGGAGACTGGTCATGGATATGTAGGGCAGGCAACTTGATACTCGGATTATCAGATGACTTTGAAGCCCTTTATACAGACTTTGCAGAGTTTGGGGAAGAGCTTTTTAACAATGTATATGATGATGCCATTACAATTTTAGCAGGTCAAATAGACCCAAGTATTATAAATGATGCCCTTGATAAAATAGAAAATGCCTTAGAACAGGGGCCAGAAGAACTAAAAGATGCAATCAGAGAAGTGACTAGTGATGTAAGGCTCTCACATCTACTAGAATTACAAAATTCTAATCCAGAAGAGCTTATAGCAGCTCTAAAAAATCCTAATAGCTTAAAAACTTATAAACAAGTACAACTACTAGCGGAAAGAGCTAATCCCAACATTATGCTTGCGATGGTTGAATTGAGCCAGAGACAAGAAGACGTTGTTAATACCCAAGGTGAAGCAGAAGTCGTTCATTTAGAAGCCCAAAAACTTGCTCAACAAGTAATTGAAGATACCTCTGTAAGAGACACAATGGCTAGTGTACTAGCACCACAAATACCCGGTATACCTTTCTCAGGAGGTACTGCTAGCAAACTAGAAACATCTGCAAAAACAGCGGTATCTACCAGAGCAGCAGTACAAGTTTTATCTGAAGGCATAGCTGACTTAATGAGGCAAGAAGCCACTCTGAATGGCAATGTTAATGAGCATTTAAAAATACTTGCACAGCAACAAGTTTTGACTTCATGGCAACTAAAACTACAAACAAGCACACTTAATGAACAAATCAATCAGGATATTGAACGCCAAAAACAAGAACTAGAAAATGCCATAGCAGAAGAATACGAAAGCTCAGTAAGTGCATCACAACAGCTATCTATTATAGGAAATAACTTTAAAAGTGTTGCTGAAAGTGACCTGCCTGAATTTAATACATTAGGTTGGTAGAAATGAAAATCAAAAGGTGCTTACTTTGGTTTACGGTTGTTGTTACTTTGCTCTGGTCAAACTTAACAGCAGCACAAGAAATGTACAATGAAGTAGAACAAGGTATAACAACTGGTGCAGACTCAATTTCACACGAAGAATGGTTCATAAGAACTAATAATTTCATCACTGCTGCTGGTTTGCCTACTCATGTTCAAAACCTATCCTACGCTTTAGTCTTTGCTTTTTTAGCTTACAGCCTAATTCAAGCTGCTGTAATAGGGTCAACCAAGGGTTTAAAACAAATCTTCTTACGACTAATAATAGTAGGTGCTGTTTTTGCAACACTCGATCAAAGTAGAGAGGTGCTTTACACTACTTGGAAAAGCTCACTCAGTTGGAGTGAGGGTATATCGGGTGATGTGCTCAGTGAGGTTGCAGGAGAAGCTGGAAATGTAAGCCTATTACTTGCACCTATAGGAGGCATGTTAGCAGCAGGTAGAATGGCAGGAGCAAGACTGGGTAAAAATACTCTTGTAAACGCAACTGCAAAAAATGTCAATAGTAAACTATCTCTATTTCTAAGCACTACTACCCTTTTGCTCATACCCGTATTGGCTGTATACTCTATAGTTATTTACTCAACAGGACTTATTGTTTTGCTAAGTATGCTCTTTCTGCCATTGGCAGCAGCGTTTCTAGTAATTTCTAATGGTTCATGGTTATGGAAATGGCTATCAGCTTACCTAGCAGCTATATTCATTGTACTATTCGTCCCTATCATATTTAGCATTGCTGCTGACTTAGCAATTACACAACCTCTTAAAAGCCTTGGTGAATTTCTAGAAACAAGCCAAGATCACTTCATATCTGCTATGGATGGATTCCAAACACCAGAAGGTGCCTCAGCATGGAATGTCAATAAATGGAGAGAGTGGGCTAATGGCTTAGATGAAAGTGCTCTGGCAGTACTAAGAGGCATAATGTCTGCTGTGGTGGGTTGGATCATTGCTTTAGCAATGATGATTTTTGGAATCTTTGCTGGAGTTTACTTAATGCTTAAAATACCTTCCTATATAGGTTCTTATATGGGATCAAGTGCCAGTGGTAGTTTAGTGGTAGGGGCAGCAGGAGCTGCAGGAGCAGGTTTTCTTACTGCTCGTTTAAGAGGTAATAGTGGTGATATTAGTAGTAACAGTAGCAGAAGTGCTTTGCCAGCTTCCTCGAGAACTGATAAAGCACTACCTCAGGAGATTCAAGGTGGGAGAAGGAACTAGTAATTAGCAGGGGTTCATTTTCCCGCTGTTTCTGACTACTTTTCTTGACTATTCCTGTTAATTATTCTTATTAACCATTTCTGTTAATTAAAAATGCGCCTTAACCGCTACCACTACTTAGCCATAGTATTTTTGTGCTTAGCTGCTTTAGTACTTACCTACAGCATATACATAACAATAAGAATCAGTGGGGCAACTTTTAGACTGCTCGAGGAAGCAGGTTGGCGAGATGTTTCAGGTGGCAGAACAAATGTTCTGTACTGGTTTAGCTGCATGGGAAATAAGCTTTGCCAAGATGCATTTAATAAGGTGTGGATACAAATTGGCGTTAAGTTCCTGTATTTGCCAATAACATTTGTAGTACTGATAGTCATTGCTGCTGTTTGTAGAGTGCTCAGCCAAACTGGTACTAAGGAAAAATCACCAGGTGGTGCAAGGTGGGCTAAAAAGTCTGATCTAAAACGTAATTACCTGCCAAATTTTCCTGTAGATACTATTTCAGCTTCTAATAAAAGCTCAAGTAATCCATTTATGGGCTATATGGGCCTACTTAAAAACGGTAAAAGCTTACGCATCCGCAAAGAACTACGCTGCTCCCACATGATGATTATTGGTGGTACAGGAGCAAGAAAGACAAGCGGATACCACAAACCAAATATGGTAGTAGATTCTATTGATGGTAATTGCTGCATAGTCTTTGACCTAAAGTGGCCTGATCCTAAAAGTGGTTTCGCTGAAATGATTGCACTATTCCAACGTCAAGAATACGAAGTCCAACTCTTTCTACCATTTGAACTGCGCTCTCAACACTTACCCATCCTTGCAGGTGGACAAGACAAACAAAATGCTTATGACATCGCTGAAATGATAGTGCCTGATAATAATTATGCAGCAGGTGAATTTTACAGACTGCAAGAGAGAGATGTACTAACTGGTTTGATCTTGGGCCATACCAGACAAGGTGATTACCAACTCAGCAATATCCTAAAACTAATTCGTTTAGGCACAGAAGAAGTCAGAGAATATATTTTTAATCACACTGACAAAGAAGTAAAAGGTTTTTTTGGTAGCTTCTTTCAACTTGATATTGCAACTAGAGCAGGTGTTTTCTCAGGACTCATTGCTAAACTAAGAATATTCGATAATCCTTTCTTAAGCACACACACAAGTCCCGCTCAAGATGAGCAAAGGAATATCAAGCTAGGAAATATTGGCATCAAGAAAACCTTTACCTATATCGGCATACCCCAAGACAAACTTGAAGGAAGTATGGGTAAAAGCCTATTACAACTAATAAAACGAGCCTTAGACCTTCGTATTGCTAATAATGCTAAAGCAAATGGTGGTAGCTTACCCATCCATCTTGCTTACTACCTAGATGAATTTCCCAACTTAGGTAAATTACCAAGAGTAACAACTTCTTTTGCTACAGATAGATCAAGGAACATTTCGTACCACGTCACCTTACAAAACCGTGCTCAAGGCGAAGAAGTGTACGGTAAAATCACATTTGCCTCAATGTTTAGAAATAACTTCCAACACGTTCTTTTCTTTCCAAAGTTTGTAATGTTTGAGGAAACGGCTTTTCTTAGTGAAGCACTTGGGCGAATGACCGTTGTAGATACTTCTCGCTCTCGTTCGCGAAGACACATGTTTGAGCAAACCAGAAAGCAAAGATCACAGAAAGAAGTAGCTAGACCACTACTTTCTAGTGAAGAAATGAAAGATTGGCCTGATGCTTTAGGAGTGTGGTTCATGAACGATGCACCACCTACTAAAGTATTGCTACCTAGACTTGATGAGAAGAGAATAGCAGGAATAAAGAATCCACTTTATCGTTTCTATAAATACTTTAAAGATATAAACCTTGAGGAAATAATAGATGAAGTTCTAGGTAAAGAAGTTACCATTGTTGCTGCCTTACCAGAAGGCACTCAAAGTGAGTCTGATGCTGTTTTCCAAGAGTGGGTTGATAAGATTGTAGAACTTGAAGTGCCTACTAAAGTTTATTGGCATGGTGGCAAAAAAGCAGACGAAAAGTTTAGAGACAGTAAAAGTGTTACCAAAATAAGGATAATGTGGTCCAAAGAAAAGCTTAAAGAAGAAGGATTATTACCTGATCGAAAATACCTTAAAGACTGGGAAAAGCGACATCTTATCAACACCAAAGGTAATATAGGCTTACTTAGACCAGGAATGTTGATTGCAAACAGTGAAACAATTTCGTTGATCTATACATCATTTGATCCAGATGATGATTATAAACCAAAACTGGATAAGTCTAAATCTGAAACTAAGCTCGAGCCAAAGCCTGAACAAAAACCCAAATCACAAGAGGTAAAACAAACTCCAAAACACTTTCCCAAAAGGAGTTACAAGGAAAGCAAAGATAGGAATATAAATGCTGATGCTAGTAAGAAAACAAATACTGACTCTACTAACAAACAAATAGAAAGACCACCTAAGAAGGTTAAAAATGTTCTTGCAAGCAAGTTGGAAAATAAGGCCACTGATACTGAACGTCCCACAAAAGCTAAACACCCCAAAACCATTAACCCTCCTGAAATCACCAAAAAGTCTGAGGACACCAAATCTACTGAAAGAAAACCTTCAATAATTGGAGAACCAACCGCAGAACATAAAAATGAACTATTAGCAGCTTTTTTAATGGAGCATCAACTAAGACTTGACGGACATCCAGCTCGAAAAAGCATTCCAGAAGAAAATAGATTCCCTGCTATTGGATTGTATAGACCTGCTGTCCATTATTATCCTATCAAGTCGTGTGTGGAAATAGATAAATTAAAACAAATTACAAAACGTCTGAAAAGCAAATCTACAAGAGTGTTTGTTGTGCCTGAGAAACTTGCCTTAATATTAAATGAAAGAAATCTACTACCAAAGGAAAAATGCTTTAGTGAAAGTACGGCAGAAATAGCTATCATCGAAAAACATGCACAATTGATACCTAAACAATTAAAGCCGAAAAATATGAGACCGAAAAATATGAAAAAGCGTCAAGTGGAAGGAGAAAAACAACTATGTTGGATTTTATTAGATGGTGTGTGAATCATATTCAAGTATGCAATAGGAGGAGCTTTATGCTACCCAACACGAAAACTCTCAAAATACCTTTATTCTTATTCCTCTTACTATTACTAACAACCATTACTTCTGCACAAGAAGCTACCCAACCACCTCTAGCTACAGGCTATGAACCATACCAAAATCACGCTGAAATCGCTCTAGCCATAGATATTGCTACAGAAGAAATAATGTTGGTAACAGACGCACTAAATGTAGAAGTTATTGCTGAATCACTCAGGAAAGCCTCAGTTGAACGAGGCGTAGAAGTTTACATCATTACTCTTGCTGAAAACACAAATGCAGATGCTAATTACATTACTAGTTTGGCACTAGCTGGCGCAACAGTTCGACTAGGACCAGTGGAAGGAGCACTATTGATAATTGATAGAAAGTTGACTATAACAGGGCCAATGATAGGCACATTAGCCACTGAATACAAAGTTCCTACCTTTGTCACCAAGAATGAAGATTTTGCTCTTTATTATGCTAACGCCTTCAGAGAAGTATTCATAAACGCTGAAATTTATGAGCCTTTGCAATGACACCTGTCAAAAAACACCTTATAAAACTACTGATAGTACTTCTAGCAATAGTCTATTTAATAACTGGTATTATTTTCCTAAGTACAAAGAACGCAGGAGGCATAATCCTAGGACTTAGCTTTTTTGGTGGTAGTGCTCTACTTTACTTAGCTACTGAAGCTGTTAGACGCTTGCATAACATAGAACAGCTGTTAACAATTGCTGTTACTGAGCCTGTAGAAAATCAAGAAACAAAAAGAATACCTGTAGATAAAGAATTGGAAAATCAAAGTGAAGTACCTCCTGCAGATACTGATAAGCTTATTAATAACAACAATAACACTAAGCCACGCAAGATGCGTGGTCAATGAACCTGATTCTGAGCTAGTCACTACTGCTGCACAATACGCTATAGACTTTGGCTTAGAAGAAGAACTATTAATAGCCTTAATCTGGCAAGAAAGCCGCTTTTGTCCTACAGTTATTAGTCCTAAAGGTGCAATTGGACTAGGACAAATCATGCCAGACACAGCTAAAGGTATGGGAATAGACCCATATGACACCTCACAAAATATCTGGGGAGCAGCTTACTACTTGAGAGAACAATACTACGAATTTGGTAGTTGGGAACTAGCACTTGCTGCGTACAATGCTGGACCACAAGCGGTAAAAAACTATGAAGGAATACCACCTTATAAGGAAACACAAAACTACGTCAAAGAAGTGTTATTAGTATATAGCGACCTAAGAAAACGTTGGAAAGGGGAATAGTCAAGTAGTGAGGAAAAAGAAAAGTTGAACGCTCAAGTAACACCCGATGTAAACCTACTACTTAACATTTTGCCTCTATGGGTAAGAGACGCTGCTACACCTCATCTAGAAGAACTAGAAGAAGTAGCGATGGATTTTAGTCGTGAACTTAGCCTCAGCACTAACAAAGACTATAAGACTATTCCTCAAAAGGTTACTCAACAAGATCTAGATTACGTCATACATCGTGTGGGTGGTTTTAAGGATAATAATCGTGCTGCTATTGAAGGCACACTACATAGAGTTTCAGCGATAAGACATGAAAGTAAGAGCATCATAGGTATAACTATCAGAATTGGTAGATTCGTTACAGGCGCAGCAGACAAACTAAAACCACTAGTAGACAATTACCAAGACAGTTTAATGCTCATAGGTCCTCCGAGTGTAGGTAAAACAACTATTCTAAGAGATATAACTCGAATTTTAGCTGAAAAACATGGCCCTAAAGTAATAGTAGTAGATACTAATTCAGAAATAGCTGGTGGAGGAAAAGTACCAATCTCAGCTATTGGTTATGCTCGTAGAATGCATGTACCTGAAATTAAACAACAAGGTAGCATTCTGATGCAAGCACTAGCAAATCATGGTGCTAAGGTCATAGTTGCAGATGAAATAGGTTTCCATGATGATGTGGTGATTGCAACCACCATAGCTCGTAGAGGAGTAAGACTAATAGCAACAGTACATGGTAATTCGCTTGAAGATGTTATAGGTAATCCCGATCTAAGACCTTTGCTGGGTGGTTTTAATACCACAATGACTAAAAGACTAGGTAAACCAGTTTTTGGTCATGCAATTGAAATACCTCAAAGACAAATTTTAAGGTTGCATAATAGTCTTGGTAAGTCTGTTGATAATCTGCTCACTGGTAAAGATGCTGAAACAGTTGAACTATAATTAAGAACAGGAAGTTTTTCTTAATTTTGCCAAAATATTTGTAACTATCGTCAGGATATTGAGAAATAGACCTTTTGAAGAGTAAAATACTACTCTAGACGATATAGGCAATTTGTAACAGTGTGCCAAGTTCCTAAAGTGCTCAATTATTAAGGTTTTTTGGAACCTCCTTGCAAAATGTAACAGAATAGGTCAAAGCAAAAGTAGACTTTTATTAAGATTTTAGCATAAAAAGGGCGAAATGTAACAATCCTGTACTGAACATGTCCATGTCCTACAAGGTGCAGAGAGATGTAAAATGTATGGTTTTGCTAAATTTTGTGTAATCCCTGTCAGAAAAACAAATAATTGGCTTTGATTCAAGCTTAATGCTATGTCTGATGATGTCGCAGATTTGTAACAGAACAGGTCAAAGCAAAATCGGACTTTTATTAAGGTTTTTCAAAATCCCTTTGCGAAATGTAACAGAATAGGTCAAAGCAAAAACAAACTTTTATTAAGATTTTGGCAGGAAAGGGCGAAATGTAACAATCCTGTGCTGAACATGTCTATGTCCTAGAAAGGCTAAAAAACATTAGCAATAGATTTATAAAAAACCAGAATGTAATCAAGCATAACAGTTGTCACCCAAATGAAAAATATAGCTTTGTTAGTCCTTCGCAAAACAAGTAGAGTTACAAAGTGTAACCCCTACCACAACGCTGTAGAATCACAACAAACCCACAGTAAAATGTACTCATAACCACTTTTAAGAAATTCCGCCAATAACCTAAGATGTTTGTACTTTTAAACCAAAAACAAAACCAAAATTGAAACCTCTAAAAAGATCAAAGACAGTCCCAAAAAATAACCCAAAAAGTAAAAGGTAGTTTCACTAACGATAAGATACTCGAGCATCAATAAACAACCAAGACTCAAGTTCTCAAATAGTTATAAAACCTCTAATATCAAATAAAATAAAAGCCCTAATAAAACCACAAGAGGGCCACAAATCAAATCTGAGAAGAAATAAAAAGATACCTTCACCTTTTTTGCACAAACTTCGTGATGGCATCCATCCCAACTAGACTTTCGACCTTGGTTAAACACTCACTAGCACTGGACACCATGGAACATAAGCTTGTGAGAGTATTTCAATCAATATTCTAAAAATTAGTGCCAATAATAAATAATTTTATACGATAACAGGAAATCAGACCATAATTTAATATGATTTGTATAAAAGAGAATTTTTGTGGTAAATCATACGATCTGACTCTCTTATTAGAGTAATAGTTACTAAATGATAAAAGGATTAACGTAAATAATATCATAATCCTCAAAGGAGGTCAATTATGACCCAAGACAAATTCACCATCATTCTATACTCTCCAGAAACATCCCAAGGGAAAAGCTCATTTGCCAGAGAGTTTTTAGCTGCAGCAGCTAGAGACGGAGAAAATTACCAAGGTTGGGCTAGTAACCCCAAACTACGAGTACTTGGAGTGGACCGAGATGAAACTCGGGAAGGAAAAGAGCACACTCTCAGTCAATGGTATGACAACTTAGAACTTGAAATAAAGATGCCAGTAGATATCAAACAATCTCTTAACGGAAACTCACAAGATTATGACGTGATAGTAGTGGATTTTGGTGGTGCACCAAGTAAAACCGAAATTGCTCAAATGATGGAGATATCCGAAGGCTTGATCCTAACATTCATTACTTTTGATGAAAAAGGCTACCGATTAGGAATTAACAAATTACGTCAGCTTTCCCGTTTCCAAAAAGCTCTCGGCATGTTGAGTCATGTCAGGGTAGGGGAAGCCCAAGGCCAAAATCGTGATCCAGACAAACTGGCCAAAGCCTTACTCTTTTACCGTGATGATATTTTGAGTACTCAGTTTGAACACCACAAGACTCTCAACAAATTATACAGCCAAGGTTTTCTGGCAGGAATGAGTAAAAACCCCAGCAGTGAAGAAGAAGCTCTGATGAAAAACATGAACACTCTGTGGCAAGAAGTGAAAGAGAGATATGGCAACCCCTATAGACAATAAACAACTACTACAACAATTCTTAGAAGGTTCAGCTGTAGAAGAACCTAAAGAAACAATTCCTAAAATCGAGAAACAAAAACCAGAAACGGCAGGTACAAATCCTAAAAAAGAAAAGGTAAAACAAAACCTCCGCTTTTCAATTACCGTACCAACTGCACTAGCCCTAAATGTTCGAGAATACGTAAATCAAGCTACTATCCAGCATCTAATGAAAGGTGGTAATTACAGCATTTCACAGTTCTTTAGTGAGGCAGCTGAACATTATATACAAGCCAAAAAGTCCGACTAATAAATAAGGTAGGCTCTTGATGGATTCCAAGGGCATGAGATATTTGCCGAGTAGGAAAAGAATAAAAAAGCATAGTTAAGACCATGCAGTAGCTAAGATAGGTTTTAAGAGGGTAATCTCAGTTTAGAAAGGAGGTTTTATTACTTAATATTGTTTGCTTGAGTTCATTACTTGCTCCAACCCACTGAGGCAGGTAGCATAATAGCTTTGCATGTAAGCAAAATACTATTATTGTTTTAACGGATAAATAGTGCTATTCTAAGAGCAATAGAATTCCACAGGATGATTGTAAGGTATTAGAGTGTCCAAAGAAGTATTAAAAAACCCTGAAAGTTTAAAGAGTAATTTGGAGCAAAGCATTGATGTACAAGACCTTCCTAAGTTACTCTATGACAACCGCAAAAAAAGAGGCTTGACCCTAGCTGAAGTAAGTGAGCAAACAGGCTTAACCATTAGTACCTTAAGCAGAATAGAAAATGGTGTATTTAAGCCTCGAGCAGACACCTTTATAACTATATCTAAGTGGCTGGGACTAGAAACCTCCAAAGTTACAGATGTAGCACACAGCAATAAAGAAGTAAAAGATACTATGTCTCACATTGCTGTTATTCTAAAAGATGATCCGAAATTAAGTAAAGAAGGAGTTAAGAAGATATTGGCAGCTTGGCGGCCAATATATGATGTTTATGCTACTCAAGAAAATAAATAATGAGTGATTCAAAAACTCAAAGCCAAGTACTAATTGCTACAGTAGGTTTAGATACTGATAAGCCACTTGAATTATCTATAAAACACTATAATCCTAATGGTGTTATTTTAATTGATAGCCTAGAATCTGCTAACACATCTCAAAAGATTAAAGAAAGCTTGAAAGGTTGTTGGGTAGAGATTTTAACTATTAATGATGTTAACAATTGGGATGAAGCCTATAGGGTTGCTCAACAGGGACTAGAAATAGCTCTTAATTCTTCACCTAATAGAACAAAACTTATTGTTGAATTAACTTTTGGCACCAAGATAATGTCAGCAGGTTTAGTCCTAGCTCTAGTAGGATATGGGGCACGTTGGAGCTATGTAACAGTCAAAAGAGATACTAAAGGTAGATTTTTAGACACAACTATGCGTGTTAATACTTTTGAGACAGATCCTACACACTCGATAGAATCTTTAAGGTCTTTTTATCAATCATGGAATAACTGGCAATTTGAAGATGCTGATATGAACCTTGATCGTGTGCTCGAGCACAAACTTTCAGAAACTGAAAAAGAGTTTTATAGCAAATTAAAGCGAGTAGTAAAGGGATTATCGTCATGGGATTGCTTTCGTTATGATGAGGCTTTAGAAGTTTTAAAGGGAGTTTTACCTACTGCTCTAAAACTATCGGACGATTTAGCAGATGATCAAGCCTACAATGTATTAAGATCTTTAGGTAACGAGTTTATCCCACAACTAGAGGCTCTAGTAACTGGGCAAGGCAAATCCAATCTAAATTTATTGCAGGATATATTAGCAAATGCCCAACGTAGAGCTGATGTTCAACGCTATGATGATGCTATAATCCGTTATGTACAAGCAGTTTATGCTGGACTCAAGTTGGATGGTGAACATAGTGAGCTTTTGACTAAGTTAACTAATGATGTAGAAGAAGGCAATCTTAGGAATCTATTAAAAAAATGTGAACAAAGCATTTTGCTCGGGGGTTTTTCTCCAATGGACTTTAATGATTATGTACAGATTGAAAGCTATTTGATTAAACATTATGAAGAACTAGGCTTCATTCCTGCTAGAAACTGGCCAAAGTGGCAAAGTGTTAGAGTAGCTTAGATAAGTTTTATGTCTTAGCTTAAATGCAAAATTTGACAATTCGATAAATAGTAATTAAGATAATTTCTAGCTAAAGGCAGGTATGCCAAGGACATGTTATGAGACTTAAAATTACACTCGAGCCATACAACCTACCTCTAAATTTACCTATTCATTATAGCCATTTACTACAAGGCATGATTTATAATCAGCTTGATGACAATCTTTCCGATTGGCTTCATGGTGAGGCTTATCGCAGTGCTACTAGAACCTACAAAATGTTTACCTTTTCTAGGCTTGAGGGACTACCTTTTACTGTCAAAAATGGTCAGATTTCTTTTGAGGGCAAAGTATTTTTCAAACTCAGTTCTGTTAATGGTGATATCTTGTCTTCATTGGCTGAACACCTATTAAGAGAAAGGCATGTTAGGCTAGGTAGTTACAACTGTGAGGTCAAAGGAGTTGAGATAATTCCTAAACCAAGAATTGATGTTAGTAAGCCTATTTTAGTAAGGACACTATCGCCTATTACTACTTATAGTACCTACCTTGATGACAATGAAAAGCGGAAAACTTATTATTATAGCCCTTCTGAGGTTGGTTGGAGTGATGGTTTGTTGAGTAATTTGTTACGTAAAGCTGAAGCACTTGAATGGGAGGATAATGGTAAAGAGCTACTTGAGACAGGTGATATACAGCCAGAGGTTGTTAAGGAAAGAGATGAGAAGGTGATTATGTACAATAAAGAGGTTAATGGTAAAGTGCATAAGACTGTTATTAAGGCTTGGATGGGAACTTATAATATGTCCTTGCCTGAGCACTATTTTTGGCTTGCTTATGATGTAGGAGTAGGCTCGAAGAACGCACAAGGCTTTGGGATGATTGAGGCTATAAGTTCCCAATATGAGAGGAGGTCTTAAGTGGAAACAATTACTGCAACTTTTAAAGTTGTTACACCTATGTTTATTAGTGGTGCGAACCAACAAGATGCTGAATTGCGCTTACCTAGCATAAAAGGTGTATTACGTTTCTGGTGGCGTACCCTAGTTAAAAAAAGTTTTAGAGATGACATAAAGTTAATGCATAAAGAAGAAGCAATTATTTTTGGCAGCACTGAGGCTCAAGCCAAAGTGCTTATGCGTTTAGATGTAGGGAAGCTTAATAGTGTTGATGTTGGAGAGGTGTTAAAGGCGAATAATAAAGTTGTTGGTGATGGTGCTAGGTACCTTGGCTATGGGGTAATGGAGGCTTTTGCTAGTAGAAACAAAGGCACTGAAGCTGGTCAACTTACAAGGCCTTGTTTGGAAGCCCCCTTTGAGTTTTCTTTAAGCTTTGTATATCATAAATCCTCTATTAATGAAGAGCAAAGTCAGGCAATACAAAATGCTTTAAAAGTAATGGGCTTGTTAGGAGGATTAGGTAGTAAAGCAAGAAAGGGTTATGGGAGTATTAATCTGCTTAGCCTTAAAACTAATGAAAAAACTATTTGGACTCACCCCAAAAATCTTAGCGAGTATAAACAAGAACTTGCCTCACTTATTGCTTTAACCAGTAGCTATGCTGACCTACCTGACTTTACAGCATTTTCAAGACGCACTCGCATTGCTTTATTAGAAGGTGACGGCAACGAAATCCCACTACAACTTCTTAATAAAATAGGCCGTGATTTTGTGTTTTTCCGTAGCTGGGGTCGAAATGGTCGGGTTCTAAACGAGAGTAGTGAAAAAAACTTCAAAGATGATCATGACTTAATGAAAAACATCTCAAAGCGGATACCCTATCCACAAAGGGTAGTTTTTGGCTTGCCACATAACTATGGTCAACGTCCTTATCAACATGTAACAGGTAAAGATCATGACCGTAGGTCTAGTCCACTTTTATTTCACATTCATCAACCACAAAGCTCTCTACCTCCTATTGCTGTCATTAGTTTTTTACCAGCAAAGTTCTTGCCAAGTAAAGACAAAATTTCTGTTGGAGGAAAAACTCAGAACTTTGATGATAGTAAAAATGACTTCTGGCAACCTGCTCATGATTTTTTAGATCGTATGTTAGATAAGAATCGTCAAGGACTTAAACCTAGAAGAAGTAACTTTTCTAGGGTAGAGGAAATTAGCTATGGCTAAGCAAATACTACACTTTACTTTAGGCCCTGTGCAAGGCTTTGTAGCCCAAGCACGGCGCACTCGAGACCTATGGGCAGGTTCCTTCTTACTAGCCTATTTAAGCGGACACGCCATGAAAGCAGTTATTAAAGCTGAAGGTGAAATAGCTTTCCCTGCTGTACATGATGCTTCCAAAGAGCCTACTGATGAGCTTCTAAAAGCAATTATAGAGGAGGGAAAAGGAAATACTAGCCCTCAGATAGGTTCACTTCCTAATCGTTTTAAGGCAAGTGTTCCTAAAGGCTTTAAACCCGAAGTTTGTCAAGATGCAGTACAGAGAGCTTGGAAAAAAATCGCTGATACTGTTTGGCATAAATATTTAAGTAAATATAAAGATAAAAACAGCCCTACCCATGAAATATGGCAAAGACAAGTTGATGATTTTTGGGATATGTCTTGGGTCATAGGTGAGGACCCTCAAGATAAAAGTGATGGTGCTTGGTTAGATAAACGTAAAAACTGGCGCACTTATCAACCCCCTATAGAAGAAGGTGATCACTGTACCTTAATGGGGGATTGGCAGGAGCTATCAGGTCTTGTGCGAGTAAAAGATAGGGAAAATCAAGATAAGTTTTGGGAAAACCTTAAGAAGAATTCTGGAATCAATGATTTAGAACTTTCTTCAAGTGAACGACTTTGTGCCATTGCTTTCATAAAACGTTTTTTCCCCAAAGTAGCAGAAAAGTCTATAGGTTGGAACCCACAAACCAGAAATTGGCCTAGTACAAGCTACATGGCTGCGGTTGGCTGGTTGCTTGACATTGCTCGAGGTGATAACGATGAAGCTAGAGACCAATGCTCTGCATATGCCTATAAAGTTATAGAAATAGGCAAGAAGCTGGAAGATGGGGTAAGGGGTGAATCCCAAACAGAACTTTTGAAGCCTAAAAACGTGGAGGTTGAATTAAGTAAAAAGTTAGAGCAAATGGGTGGAATAATTAATTTAGATGGTAGCTTTTTCTTTAAAGAATCGCTCGAGAATCCTAATATTCTCAAATTTAAAAAAGATGCTAATGACGTGGAGGGCAGCAAGAAACAACTAATTAAGATTTTAGAAGAGTTACAAAAGGTAGTTGGCAGCAAAGCTAGCCCCTTCTATGCTTTGCTACTCATGGACGGCGATAGTCTAGGAGGACTTTTACAACGCTCAGATATAGACCAAGCTAAGGTGTCTGAAGCGCTTGATGAATTTACTAAGGGAGTTCAGGGCATCGTGAGTAGCCATTTTGGCATGACTGTTTATGCTGGAGGAGATGATGTCTTAGCTCTTTTGCCTTTTAATCAGGTGTTAGCAGCAACAGTAAAATTACGTTCTCATTACCTTGAGTCCTTTATAAATGTGTTTGGGAAAGATATAGGTGCTACCATTTCTGCTGGAGTTGTTTTTGCTAACAACCGCTTAACTTTACGTTCAGTTATAAAACAAGCTCACCACCTTTTAGATGATATTGCCAAGGATGAAAATGGGCGAGATAGTATAGCTATTGCTGTTGCTACCGGTAGCGGTAATACAGTTGAGTGGGTATCAACATGGCAAGACCCTAATGATACATCAGGTAAGACTTTACCCGAACATTTAAATGAATTAGCAAAGCAATTTGTTGGGAACTATTCTAACCAATTTTTCTTCAATATAGGTGAACGCTTTTCTATATTGCTAGATGAAAAACAGCAGTTGACTAATGAGGCTTTACCTTTAAAACTTCTAACTGCAGAGTACTTAAAAAGTCGTGAACATCAAGTTAGTTATCGTGAAGCTGAGAAACATGTAAGTAATTTACTAAGTGTTTGTCGTAAACGTTGTAATAAGAGTAATATGGATGCAAAAGAGCGTGTGAGAGTAGAGAAAGAGGAGTTGAAAACTCTTGTCGTTGATGGAGCTTTGCTAGTTCGATTCTTAGCTAACAGAGGTGCAGAGCAATGATCAGTTATAAATTAAAACCTTTTGACACATTATTTTTTCGTGATGGCAGCCCCTTTAATTTAGGCGAAACTGGTCAAATGGAAGTAGAGGGTACTTTCCCTCCTTCGCCTACTACTGTTGTTGGTGCTATGAGAGCTGCTCTTGCTCAAGCTAAAGGCTGGGATATTAGTCAAGATTGGTCAGATAATACCGATCTATATAAGATGCTTGGCAGTCATCAAACACTTGGTGAATTTAACTTTCAAGGTCCTTATATTTTAAGAGATCAAGAATTACTTTTCCCAGCGCCATTACTTCTTTTAGGCAGGGCTCCAGCAAAAAAAGGAGAAGCTTGGAGTGGCTTGACACGTTTAAAACCTAGTTCACCAGAGAAAACTTTACAGTGTGATATAGGTGAAAAAGTACGTTTCCCAGAACCTGAGTCTACAGTAAAAGGTCTAAAAAGTTTAGAGAAATGTTGGCTTACTAGTACTGAGATGAGCAAATTACTAAAAGGTGATACACCTGAAGTAGTTATTGACCAAAAGAATTATCAGAAAATTAAACAGGAAAATGGGTAAAACTACATAAAAGTAGTAAAAGTGTCACAGGCTTTTGGGTAAATGCTTGAATAGTAAAGGATTTATACTGATTTTTCACCCCCAAAATTTACAGTAAATTTTAGAGCTAATATCTGGTGTTTAAGAAAACCTCGATTTCAATTTTATTGAACAATAATTGTCTAGTTTAGTCAGGCGTTTTTATAGATAATAATCATCTAAGATGACGCCATTTAAACTTTACAGAATAGATAACCATAAACGCACTAGGAACGTTTTGTGTTTACAGCGACTCAAAATAGCCCATCTTGTTACATCATCAAAGATGATGATTAATTCTATCTAAATAACAAAGGAAGCCATTTGTAGGTGAATTTGAAGGAAATCCTTGCATAAAAATTCCTATGACACTTTTTTGACTTTTATGTAGTTTTACCCGAAAATGACGAGCAGAAAAACGGTGAGCAGGGAAATAGTGAATTAACTATATATCCACTTTGGAAAAGTGAAGATAGAGTAGGTATTCAACGTAAGAAAAAAGAGCGTACTACTGGTGATAATGATTTATATCAAACACAACATATACGTTTGTATGATGATATTTCTTTAGGAATTAAAATAGCTTCTAAAAACAATGAATCACCTTGGGAGATTGATGGCTTAGTTACATTAGGGGGAGAAAGTCGTATGGCTTCCATACAGAAAGTAGATGCTGGTTTTAATTTGCCTAGTACCAAGTCTCTCACAACAGAAAATGGAAAAATACTTTATACAATTACTCTTATAACCCCTGCATATTTGCCTAAAGATAATTTTAATTGGCATAAGGCAAAAGGATCATTTGTTGATAATGGAAACACTAGTGATAATTCTGGATTGACAGCTAAACTACCCGGTGAAATCATTACAGCCTGTGTAGGCAAGCCTGTTTTGATTGGTGGTTGGGATTCACAAAAACATGGACCTCTGCCTCTAAAGCCATTTGTGCCTGCTGGCAGTACATGGTTTTTAGAAGCTGATGAGCAGATTAGTTCAGAGGAAGACATTCTTAATCAAAATGGCAAACACATTGGTTTTTACCCTGAATGGGGATATGGTCAAGTACTTATAGGTACTTGGTAAGAAAGGAAAATAATATGAATGGTCATCTAATTGGTATGTTAGCAGAAACATTTATTCACACTGGCACCGGTCAATCAGCAAATGCTATTGACTTACCAGTAGCTCGAGAAGCTGCCACACAATACCCTTTTATTGCTGGTTCGAGTCTAAAAGGAGCGCTTAAAGACAATGCTGAGCAGCAAAAAGAAAATGATAATCAAAAAAATATAAATTTAGATAGTATCTTTGGCAAACAGGAAGGCGCAGGCAATCTACTAGTTTCAGATGCACGTATATTGCTATTACCTGTACGTAGTCTAAATGATACATACAAATGGGTTACTTGTCCACATGTTTTAGAACGTTACAAACGTGATCTACATCGAGTCTCTGGACTTCCTACTGCTGATTTTTCTATCCATAAAGAAGTGAATAATACTTCAACTAAGGCTATTACTCATAAGGAAAGCAATCAAGATAAGCTTTACCTTGAAGAAAGAACTTTTACTATTACTGGTGAGCTAGACAAACAACTTATTGAGCAGCTAAAGCAGCTAATAACTCATGAAGAAGTAAAGGCACGCCTTAGTAAGCAACTAGTAATACTATCCGACAAAGATTTTGCTTGGTTTACTTCAAATGGTTTAGCTATTCAAGCACGTAACCAATTAGATGATAATAAAATTAGTAAAAACCTTTGGTATGAGGAATCCTTACCACCTGATACTCTAATGTACACCCTCTGGGCTGAACGTTGGCATAAAAATGGCACTATGCAATCTGTTAAAGGTTTGTACCCTAATAGCTCTTACTTGCAAGTAGGAGGTAACGAAACAGTAGGGCAAGGTTGGTTTGCTTTGCAATGGAGGGAAGCATGAATCTTTCTCAGTTACGTGCTGCTAATGCTTTAATGAGGACAGAAGAATTACTAGCAAAGGGCGATTATGGTAAGTACAAAAGTTATGTTCAATCTTTACCTGCCACTATCTTAATGAATGGTTTAGGTCAAGCTGCTGCAATGCTATTAGCAGCAGCAAAAGGCAATCGCCAAGATCCCCACCGTCTCCTTTACAACCATCTTTCTAGTTGGCTGTGCAATGAAAAGGATGACTACTCTGGTGCTCCCTATAGCAGCCATCAAGATCTTTTAAGAGCCATCGCTACTGAAGGCGAAGATCATTACTTAAAAGCACAGGCAGAGGCACTAGCCTATTTGGAGTGGCTTAAGAAATTTGCTAATGCTTATCTAAGAGATGATAGCCAACAAAGTGATCAAGTTGTAGAAGAGGTAAGTGTATGAGTATGCCTCTATATAATTCAAACACGCACCATAAACGAAGGCCAGAGCTAGCTCACCTTGGTTTGTGGTACAACAAATTTTGCAATACTTGGTCGAATAACTGGGATGATGGACTTGGTGAGGGAGGAAAAGCTAAATGGCTAAGAGAAGTTACAGGTTCAGTAGGAACTAATAAAAGCTTGCAAGAAGTGGCTTTGCGTGCTGCTATATTATTAAGGGCAAATAAGCAGACCCCTCTCTTTTTTAAAACTAATTCACCTTTTGTTACTGGTTTGGGCTTAGAACATCCTATAGAAAATGGTTTTGCTTGGCACCATACTTTGGGAGTGCCCTACTTACCGGGCTCTTCTGTGAAAGGTATGGTAAGAACTTTTGCTACGCACTGGGGTGAAGATTCTGAAGGTGAAGCTTATAAGAAAGAAATTATGCGAATTTTTGGTCCTAAAACTAGTGATATAGATTCTAAGCAGGTAACCTCATCTCATATTGGTTCTGTTATCTTCCTTGATGCTTTGCCTACTAGGGCTATTCAGCTTAAAGCTGATATTATGACCCCACACTATCAAGAGTATTATGCTAGTCAGGGAAATAATATTACTCCACCTGCAGATTATCTAAGCCCTAATCCTATTCCTTTTTTAGTTGTTGCCCAAGGTGCTAATTTCCAATTTGGAGTATTGCCAAGAAACAAAAAAAGTGAAGCAGATTGTCAAAAGGTTATTAAATGGTTAGAGGAAGCTTTAACTTGGATAGGAGCAGGGGCAAAGACTGCTGTAGGTTATGGTCGCTTTGAAAAAGACGAGAAAGCCTTAAGTCAATATAAAAAAACATTGCAAGAAATCCAAGATAAAGAAAAACAAGCTGACTGGGATAAAGAGATGGCTGGCCGTTCTGATATCTATAAGCAATTAGCTAATGGTGAGCTTCTTGCCAACAAAGATTTGTTTGCACGTAATGTTAATAGTTATTTGGAAGCATTGGAAACCAATCTTGATTCAGAAGCTGTACAATTACTAGATGAGCTTGTAGCTCACCACTTTTCCAAACCCTATAAAAATCCTGATGATAAGAAAGTTAAATCCAATCAGCGTGATTTAGTATTACGTTTACGCACGTTACAGCAAAAAGCCTCTGAGACTTAAAAATATATTGGCGCTTTCAAACTACTTGCTCCAAACTCTGTTTTGGAATAAGCGTTAAGGAGAAAAAATTTGTCAAACCTCAAAAGGAAACCTAGGTTTTTAACGAAAAGACTGCTTGCACCAGTGATTTTGCTAGGCTACATTGTATCTGCAACTTTTGATCGTGTATTTGTAGAACTGCCAGTAGGGATCGCCATTTCCATTTCCATTCTTATGATTGTTACAATCTATTTCATAGATAGAAAATTGCGCCAGCGTAGTCTTCGCAATAGAAGCTTTGTGGTAAAAGCCCAACGCCCACAGGGAGCCAAAGGTCTTATTATACTCTTAAGTCCCTTTAGCTCTTTTTCTAAAGAATTAGACAAAGAAACCATCAGTCAAAATACCAAGGCGATATTAAATAGTCCTATAGAAGGCCTGACTAAAGAAACATTTCAACAACTTGATTTGCAACACTCTAATCTTCGCCCAGCCTTAGAAGCAGTGGCTTATCATTTTAAAACAGGAGAACTTAGAGACGTATGGCTTTTTACAACTCCTGATGAAACATTCAAGGGTAATGAAGATAAAGAGGTATATCGGCAAGGTTCATTTGAAGCAGGCAAGTTGCTCGAGGCTTACCTAAAAGTTACTTATACAGGTAAATTACATATTCATCTCGAGGGTTTTTGTATACCCTCTAGAGATTATGAGGGATTATTTATCAAGGCAGAAGAGATTTTTAATAACAGTGGCTTTAAAGATAAAGTGATGATCGCTGACATTACTGGTGGAAACAAGATGATGAGTGTAGCACTAGCTATGGCTTGTACGGCTCCTAATAGGAAAATGCAGTATATGGATTCTGTGCGTGATTGGCAAGGAGAACCATTGTCAGATGGAACTATACGACCAGTTCTTATAGATGTTGATCCTATGCTCGAGCTAAATTAGGAGATAAAAGTGGAAGCGTTTTTCAATTGGGTAGGTAATACAGCCAATATTCTAGGTGTGCTAAGTGCTACCTTTGCTTTATTCGCTTGGCTCGAGGCTAGCAAGATTAATAGAAAGCAGAAGCTCGAGCAAGAAAGACTCAATAAAGAAGTTAAAATTACTCTTAAGTCTGATAACGGTGATTACTTTTCACTACCAGTTGATATGCGTAGAAAAGAGTTAACACGTGCAGAACTGCTAGGTTATATAGGCATGTTGCCTACTAAAGATAACAGCCGTTTTAGAATTAACTATTTAAGTACCCAACTTTTCTTTCAAGATTTAAGCAAAGCACAGCTTGCAAACAGCAATTATGAAATATCTATTCCCTGCACTCAACAAGAGTATGATCAATTTGACTTTGATGCCCTCATAGGTACTTCTAAGGAAAATAGTAATGGTAGTTGAATACAAATCTAAGGAACTTGCCTAATGCCTATATCCACGCATCTTTGCTTAATATCTGGCCAAGCTACTCCAAATCTTACACCAATGCTAGACAGCGCTTTCCGACCTAAAAAGGTTATTATGCTTATCACGCCCAGCATGAAACAGGGGGCTGAGTGGTTAAAGGATGTATTACTATCTAAAAATATAAAAACTGAGTTTTGGCCTATTGATGATGCTTGGGATATAGAAAATATTCAAGAGCGCATAGAGGAACTAGTAAAAGCATACCCCAATGACATATGCCTTAATGCTACGGGTGGAACAAAGATTATGGCAATGGCAGCTTATTTTGTATTTTATAGTAACAATTTGCCAGTTTACTATCTCAGTGTTAGAGATAATAAAGTCCTATGGCTATATCATCCACAAAATCAGAAAGATAGCTTAACTCTTAACCCTAAGTTAACTGTAGAGATATTGCTCAATGCCTATGGATTTTCTGTACAATCCTTAGAGCAAGATCCTGTTAACAAAAAGGATAGAGAAATTAGTGAGCAAATCACTAATAAGGTAGAGCAATACCAAAATGCATTAAGGGAGTTGAACCGCCTAGCTTTTAGTGCTAAAGGTGGTGATCTTACTAGTGAACCAATAGTAAGGGATTCTAAAGAGCTTCGAGAACTAATCAATCTTTTTGCTGAAGCGGAGCACTTGAATTATGAGGACCACTACCTCGAATTTTCCAGTGAATATAGCCGTGCTTTTGTTAATGGTGGTTGGTTAGAGTACCACCTCTTTGCAAAAGTTGTAAAATTACAGAGTGAGGGAGTTATTCAAAACTCAGCTATGCAGGTAGTAGTACAACCTTTCAAGGACAAAGGTACAGACAACAGCAAAAATGAGATAGATGTTATATTCCTAGCAAAGGATACATTACACCTTATAGAGTGTAAAACTGAAAACTTTCAAACAGAAAAGAAGCAGCAAAAAGTTGACGAGGTACTTAATAAGCTTAATAGTTTAAGGCGTCTTGGAGGACTTACAACTAAAGGAATGTTAGTGAGTTACCAACCTATAAGACAAGCCGATTTAGAAAGGGCAAAAACTTTGGGCATTACAACTGTTGAAAGTGGAGAACTTGAGGACTTGCTCGAGAAAATACGTGAGTGGATAAACCAAACAAGGTCTTTTGCATGAAAATCATCAATTTTGCCCATCCTATAACCAAAGAGCAAGAAAAAAAGATATCAGAGCTTTGTCAACAACCTATAGATGAAATTATTGATGTACCTACTTACTTTGATTCACAAAAACCCTTCGTAGAACAAGTCCAAGCACTTATAGCTTCAATTAAGCTTAGCAGCAAAGTTTGGCAAACCGATCCCTTACTTATAAATCTACCTAGCTTCAACATCATTACAGCTTTATTATTAGCAGAACTCCATGGTCGTATGGGATACTTTCCTTCTATTATTAGGTTAAAATCTGTAGAGGGAGCATTACCTCCTAAGTTTGAAGTGGCTGAGATTTTAAAGTTGCAAGATTTACGTGACTCTGCTAGGAATAAGCGTTAAATTATCAAATCAATTCTAAGACTCTTGACAACAGAAGCATAAATATGTAGTATTTATTTTAGTTAATTTGCGTATATGCGAATTAATCTTTAACCACTTTCGATATAAGCAAGTATAGGCTCGTAGCTTATTTTTAGTTTTGGAAAGGCTAATTATGACCAAGCTCCTAATCATAACATTTGTTAGTGCCATTAGCTTACCAATTGGTATAGCCATCCAAGTTTTTGTAAAAAGATTGCTTTACAAGGTAAGCTTTCTTCAAATATTTATGTTTCTTGCCCTGATTTACCTTTTCCTAAACAGTATATTTTTTTGTAAGTAAATTTGCGTTGGTGCGAATTTTTAGTGTTGATGAATTGAGAATTCCTTAAAACACCTTGGAGGATTTTATGGACATAAGCGATAGACAACAGAAACTTAGTAACAAAGCACAGCAAAGCACTACCTATCACTTTCATGGACTTTATCAATCACTGTACGACACAAATTGGCTGAGGATGGCTTATGATCGTATTGCTCGTAGCGAAGGAGCTCATACCGCTGGTTGTGACAGTGTAACTATTAGTGACTTTAATGTAAATCTCGAGGAGAATTTAGAAAATATAGCTTTAAAACTAGAAGAGGTTGACTATAAACCTAAACCTAGTCGCCGTGTTTACATTCCCAAAGCTAATGGTAAGAAACGTCCCTTGGGTATTTTGACTATTAATGATCGTATAGTTCAAGAAGCACTACGCATGGTTTTAGAGCCTATATTTGAGCCCGGTTTTAGTGAATACTCTTTTGGTTACAGACGTAATTTAGGTGTCCGTGATGCCATTGATTACCTCAGCAAAAGTTTAAACCCAAAAGATAACAAATCACGTCCTTATATCATAGAGGGCGATATCACCGCCTGCTTCGACAATATTCGACATAACACTCTCCATGGCCTCTTACGTCGCCGCATAGCCGATACTCGTTTACTAGGCTTGATAGATAGATTTCTAAGAGCAGGACACATAGAATATAATCGCACCTATAAAGGCTATATAGGTGTGCCTCAGGGTGGCATTATTAGCCCTTTATTAGCAAATATATACCTCCACGAAATGGATATGTTTCTAGAAAATGCTTATATAAAAACTCAAACACGCCATATACCTGTGCCTATCGGTTATGTACGCTACGCTGATGATTTTGCGGTGCTGTGCGCCAACAAGCGTCAGGCTGAAGAGGTTCGCCATGCTTTGAATGGATTCTTGGCTAGCAGTTTACATTTAGAATTATCTTTGTCTAAAACAAAAATTACTCATCTAAGCAAAGGTTTCGTCTTTCTAGGTTTTAGAATTGACAGTACAGGAGACTTGTTTAACAACCGTATACGCTTACAAATTCCCCAAGAGGCTTTTGAAAACATTCAAGAGAAAATACAACGCCTGACCAGCAAAAATACTTTAAAAGATAGTGTGGCCTCTAAGCTAACTCAGCTTAACCGTGTGTTAAGCAGTTGGTGTAGCATTTATCAACATACTGACAATGCTACAAGAGTTTTTAGGCTACTTGATAAATTAATCGTTGAACAAATGACTACATGGTTAGCTGCTAAACATAAGCTTAAAGTTAAAGAAGTAAAGCGACAGTTTGTAACTGCAAAAAGTGTGCGTGTTGGCAAAAATAAAATGTTACTACCTTCACAACGCAGTATGTTACCTAGCAAAGCTAAGCCTGCTCTACCTTCTCCTAAATTAACTAGTGAGATTCTTTAGGATACAGCAGTGAAACAACCACTTTACATTTTTAAAAGTGGCACAATAGAGCGTGCCCAAAATACTATACGTTTTGTTGACATACTAAAAAAGTCTCGTTACATACCAGTAACTACAACAAGTGCTGTCCATGTTTTTGGTGAGGTTAATTTTAATGCTAGAGCGCTGAATTTCCTAAGTGAACATGAAATTGCTGTGCATATTTATGACTATTTTAATCGTTATTCTGGCTCTTTTATGCCTCGCAAACGTACTTGTTCAGGACAGCTAGTTAAGTTACATCAAGCAGAATATTATCTTGACAACCAAAAGCGCTTGAGCCTTGCCCGTAGCTTTGTTTCAGGAGCACTTGTCAATATTGGAATAGTGCTGAATTACTACTATAAAAGGCGTAAAATGGATATTCTCAAAACCATTGAGAAAGTCAATCAGGCTAAAGATAAGTTAGCTAAAATTACTAGTATTGAAGGACTCATGGCAATAGAAGGTAATGCTCGAGAGGAGTATTACAAAGCATGGGATGTTATACTAAACAACCCAGATTTCCCTTTTGAGAAACGCACACGTCAACCACCAGAAAATCGTTTAAATGCTCTTATTAGTTTTGGTAACATGCTGCTTTACAGTAGTGCTTTAACAGAAGTTTATGCCACTAATTTAGATCCCGGCATAGGCTTCTTGCACAGTACCAATAATCGTAGCTTTAGTCTAAATTTAGATGTTGCTGAAATCTTTAAGCCCATAATAGTAGATAGAATGATATTTAGCCTACTTAACAACAAACGTTTAAAGGCGAACAGCTTTCAAATGGATAAGAAAAACACACTTTTAACTAAATCTGGTAAAGAAAAGTTTTTAAATGCCTATCATGATCGTTTAAAAGAAACTATTAAGCTAAAAGGAGAAGATCGTCCAGTATCTTACCGTACCCTTATTCGTAGGGAGTGCTATAAAATTGAGAAGCATGTTTCTGGGAAACAGGTTTATGTACCTTTTAAGATAGAGGAGTAGTTGTGTATGTTATCATGGCTTATGATGTTGGTGTTGAGAGAGTTGTAAAAGTTCTAAAAGTAGGGCGTAAGTACTTAACACATATACAAAGGTCCTTATTAGAAGGTGAGTTAACACAAAAACAGTTTAAGAATTTAAAATTTGAGGTTAGGGAAATAATAAACAAAAAACATGACACTGTAGTGTTTTACAAATTGATGGGTGAAGCATCACTACGAAAAGAACGTTTAGGAATAGTAATAAATGAGCCCAATGAGATTTTGCGATAATAGCTATTTATTGAGCTTATTCTTTTTGAAGAGTTGTATAAACATACAATTCTTATGTATAAAATCGCAGACGGAAAGAGAAAATAGCCATGAAATCCTTTTTGAGAAAGAAGTAGGTGTGATGAATAGTAATTTAGCTTACATAAGAGAATTTTTTAAAAGCGGAAAAAACTGTCGTCGACGGGAAACGAACCATAGAGATTTTTTCGTCAGGGAAGTGGAAGTGATTTTTAATGTATGCTAGCTTACGAAGTTTTGGATTTCTTGACAAAATGCAAAATATCGTGCTAGATTTAAAAGCAATGGGTTTTTAGCCTACCTATAAGGAATTGCAACTTAATATCCGCATGATTATACCAGGCAACTAATGTGAGTTTTTAGCCTACCTATAAGGAATTGCAACCAAGGTCAGCGGTAGTAACAAGCAGCGCTTTTACAGTTTTTAGCCTACCTATAAGGAATTGCAACAATACTATACCTGCACCTAGCATGCAGGTTTTTTGGGTTTTTAGCCTACCTATAAGGAATTGCAACAAAAGTTTTTCAGTTAGCCACCTCCTGAAGTGCAGAGTTTTTAGCCTACCTATAAGGAATTGCAACAAAGGAGCCTATCGGGCGGAGCATTCTCCGCATAAGTTTTTAGCCTACCTATAAGGAATTGCAACTAAGTTGTTTGATAAGGTGCTTGGTTACGTCTAGCGTTTTTAGCCTACCTATAAGGAATTGCAACTGAGCTAAGACTTACATCCGCATTACTATAGGTTCGTTTTTAGCCTACCTATAAGGAATTGCAACGAAGTAAAATCCTCCCAGAAAAGATAAAAACGTTAAGTTTTTAGCCTACCTATAAGGAATTGCAACTTATCTCGGCTGTCTCATTAACAGAGCTGGCTAAAAGTTTTTAGCCTACCTATAAGGAATTGCAACTCAGCTTTCCAAGTGGGGAAGAATGTATCTGCAATTGTTTTTAGCCTACCTATAAGGAATTGCAACATAGGTTCTGAAAAGATTGGCAGCCTGTACCTTACAGTTTTTAGCCTACCTATAAGGAATTGCAACCCTGTCTCCGGTGGTATCAATTTCACCGATAAAAAGTTTTTAGCCTACCTATAAGGAATTGCAACTTCGGTTTCGTACCCCTTTTCCTCAAAAAAACCGGTTTTTAGCCTACCTATAAGGAATTGCAACTCAGTTAGCACCTCAAACGCAGTATAGGGATTGTTTAGTTTTTAGCCTACCTATAAGGAATTGCAACTTAGTTCGTCCTGCTTTTTTTTATAATCTAAAGAGGTTTTTAGCCTACCTATAAGGAATTGCAACATTGGTAGGAAACGCCTACTTATGGAAGGTAAATTTGTTTTTAGCCTACCTATAAGGAATTGCAACTGCGATGTCTAGGATGGGAGTTACCATCGTGCATAAGTTTTTAGCCTACCTATAAGGAATTGCAACGAAGTTTTCTGCCACCAAAATCTTGCTTTCAACATGAGTTTTTAGCCTACCTATAAGGAATTGCAACGAAGGGTGTACTTTCCTGTACAATAAGCTTTGACAGTTTTTAGCCTACCTATAAGGAATTGCAACTGAACTACGCCAGAAGCATTGTCACAAGTACAATGCGTTTTTAGCCTACCTATAAGGAATTGCAACATAGAGAAATCACCTCCTCAGATTTTTCATGTTGGTTTTTAGCCTACCTATAAGGAATTGCAACTTTTGTATCTCCACCCGTCTTTTTTGGCGGATTTCCAGTTTTTAGCCTACCTATAAGGAATTGCAACCCAAATTGGCGGCTTCTGCCGCTTTAATAGCAATGCGTTTTTAGCCTACCTATAAGGAATTGCAACTTAGTGTTGTCTCTTGAACACGTTTTTCGACGAGACGTTTTTAGCCTACCTATAAGGAATTGCAACTTAATCCTCCAATAAACTTTGTTAGCTTGCTCTTCCGTTTTTAGCCTACCTATAAGGAATTGCAACAACAACCAGCAATTCTTGCACGAATTTTGGAATTTCCGTTTTTAGCCTACCTATAAGGAATTGCAACTTTGATCTCAACGATTTCATCTTCCACCATTATTTTCGTTTTTAGCCTACCTATAAGGAATTGCAACAAACCTCTCTGGGTGGTGCCCTGAAAAGTCTTTTCGTTTTTAGCCTACCTATAAGGAATTGCAACTTTGGTTCGTAAGTGGACCCAGAATTTTGTGCCACGGTTTTTAGCCTACCTATAAGGAATTGCAACTGCCTCTTCCCGGCGCTTGCGCGCAGGGATGGTAAGTTTTTAGCCTACCTATAAGGAATTGCAACACTAGCTCCAGTATTCCTGCCAAGGATAGGGAAATTTGTTTTTAGCCTACCTATAAGGAATTGCAACGAAGTCGTCGTTCTTCTTCACCTTGCCCTTTTTTTGCGTTTTTAGCCTACCTATAAGGAATTGCAACAAAAATCGGGCTTGCGTTTCATTTTGCCTCCTTTCAGTTTTTAGCCTACCTATAAGGAATTGCAACAAATGTTTGTATTGCGCATAATACGCTCCTTCACCGTTTTTAGCCTACCTATAAGGAATTGCAACTGAAATTCTTGGGATTTTCCATAATCCCTCGATCCTGAGTTTTTAGCCTACCTATAAGGAATTGCAACCATAATCCCTCGATCCTGAGTTTTACAGGATTAGTTTTTAGCCTACCTATAAGGAATTGCAACTAAGGTCGATGCTATTTTGGATGGTCCCATGTATTAGTTTTTAGCCTACCTATAAGGAATTGCAACAATAACCCCCTGCCCGGCGCGACCGCGCACTATGTGTTTTTAGCCTACCTATAAGGAATTGCAACCAAAGTTGATACTACTATCGCAGCTCGCTTTATACGGTTTTTAGCCTACCTATAAGGAATTGCAACTTAATACACTGGCTCGTTCCACTGCTGCCAGAGTGTTTTTAGCCTACCTATAAGGAATTGCAACTCAGATGCTCAGCATCCGGGTCAGAGCCAGACGAAGGTTTTTAGCCTACCTATAAGGAATTGCAACCCATTTTCCTCGAAGTGCCACACGAAACCGTCTATGTTTTTAGCCTACCTATAAGGAATTGCAACAAATTCTGTCGTCCTCCTTTTCTCCCTCACCCCCCTTCGTTTTTAGCCTACCTATAAGGAATTGCAACTTTTTCTCACCTCCTCTCAAGTGAGATCGCCATTGTTCGTTTTTAGCCTACCTATAAGGAATTGCAACCGAATTCTCATTTTCTCTAGACTCGAGCTACAACATGTTTTTAGCCTACCTATAAGGAATTGCAACTTTGATAGGACACACTCTGGCAAGTAGTCGCTCGTCGTTTTTAGCCTACCTATAAGGAATTGCAACAAAAATTTGAAAACCCATGTTACTACAACTAATTTTTCGTTTTTAGCCTACCTATAAGGAATTGCAACTTTGTTCAAGATTCTCAAAATACGGGGCTAAGGGGGTTTTTAGCCTACCTATAAGGAATTGCAACACAGGTTACGGTTACGTTTTCAGCAATGGTACCTTGGGTTTTTAGCCTACCTATAAGGAATTGCAACTAAGATTATAGAGGGTGTTCTATCTGCCGACCATATGTTTTTAGCCTACCTATAAGGAATTGCAACTGAGTTCACTTTCAAGCTTACCAGAAATCAGGTTGAGTTTTTAGCCTACCTATAAGGAATTGCAACTAAAAATAACCAACCATAGAAACCCAATAAGGGCAGTTTTTAGCCTACCTATAAAGGGTACTGTGCACATTCGTCCGTAAATACACGCTAAGGAATTTTTGCTCCGATTTATGAAGTTCAGGACGTTTTCCTTTTGTTTATTTCCCTGTACGGGGGTGGCAACCAAACGTGTAAAAAAGTCCGAGTCGATAATAATTAGAAAGCAAAAGGTCTGAAATTCGTTTGTAAAGGTGGAGGCACACGGTCTAAACGAAGATCGAGACGACCACAAAACGGTTGACATGATCTATTCGATAAGGTGAGAAGTAAGCAACAATATCGTTGGTGATGTGATAGCCTTCATTAACAAGGTCTTGAAAAACACGAGTCATAGCATCAGCGTTGTGCAGAACGAGTAGGTTAGCAACAAGGTGATTATAACGAACATAGCGACGTTGCTGCTCACGGTTGTTGCTGGGAATAACACCATTATTACCAAAGCCTAGCCACTTTACAAAATTATTCCAAGACTCAGAAGTATTAGTAGCGGTACTGACCGTCTTGCGTAAGTCTTTATCCTTGATTAGTTTAAGTAGAAAAATTGTTCTTACAGCCCTGCCAAGTTCACGAAAAGCAAGGTAGAGTTTGTTTTTTCTACTGTAGGTGCCAAGTTTACGAAGAATGGTTGAAGGGCGTATTTTACCCTTGCTGATGGAAATAACAACACGCATCATTCTATGGTAGTGATCTTTGATTAAGTTCCAGTCTATGTGGTCGTTGAAGATGTCTTGAATATGCTCAGTTGTGAAGCTTCTGTATGGCAAGTAAAAGTTGAGGTGTTTCCAACCACGTATGCGAGGTAAAAGCTCAACAGAAAGCAGATAAGCTAAACCAAACACAGTTTCGGATTGTCCTTGGGTATCAGTGTATAGAGTGTCTGGATGGATATTTGATACATTTTCATAAAAACCATCAAAAAGATAAATTGATTCCCACGCACCACAAGGGATAAAATTACTAAATAAAGCAATATACATATCTGAAACATGATAGTAACCAATACCACCCCACCCTCCGTAACGAACATGATATTCACTAAGCAAATTCCTCTCGTACATGTCCCACTTGGTACCATCAACACTTGCAGTTTTACCACTACCCCAAGTCTTAGGTAAGGCAAAGGTGTTGTATTTGTTGATAACGGTATTATTAGCTTCGATCAGATCTCGCTCTGTAACATGATAGTCATTAACATAAGCAATTTGCTTACGATCAAAATCTCCCACTGAAAGTGCTGTCTGAGTAGGACCAAGATAACATCCATAGCAAAGAGCTGTGGTGATGTAACGTTGCTGGGGCTGATCTAAGCGTTGGAGAAAACCTGATACAGGGCTGAAATGCTTTGTCCAACCTAGCCAATGCTCACAGTCGGTAAGAATATCTACAATACTCTTTTGGGGTAGACGTTCACGTAAGATCTGGTCAATTTCATCTACTAGCTTAGGTTTTTTCACTGATTTGGGAGGGCTCACCACTAGTTTACCGTCTTCAATGCGTACTTCCTCATTATCAGGAAAAGATGCATCAATATCACGAATCATTTCTGTTAGTTGACCTTCAACAGTTGAAATAAGCCCCTCAGGAGTGCTGGGAACACCTGTTTGCTCACAATACTCAGCATGATACTGCGGGTACTCTTCTTCAGACACGAATTGTTTGTCGTAGTCTCCATACGTTTCACCTCCCTCAACATAGAGATCGCCTGATTTTAGTTCCTGCATTACACTTGAGACAAGAGAAAGTTCAAAAGATTTACGATTGACTTGTGTGGTCTTGGGGTCAAGAAAAGTTTTTCCAGTCACTGATTTCCACCACCTTTTATCCATCCAAGATAGATCAAGACAACCATCTTTTAACTTTATGGGAAGAGAACTTGTTTTGATGTCACGGTGTTTAAGCATGAACTGGATAGCCTTTTCCAGTTTCTTGTCTTCGTTATTAGATTTGAGTTGTAAAATCTCAAGAGCATCAAAACAACTTTTACGCCTGCTCTGAAAGAGGCTAGGCAAGAAAGGTAAGTGGTTATTCTTAGCAAATACCAAATGCTGTTCACACTTTTTCAAGAGTTCTGCCTCATTACCTCCCCAAACAGTTTTAATGGCCTGAAGCTTGTTAGTATCTTCCTCATTTAAACACCAGCCATTCAGCGCTCTGCGGAGAATATCAATCAGTTCGTCTGTTTCATCCTGATGCTTCTTACGGTATTCTTCCAACTTCTCTCTTGCTTTATTGTGCATGGAAAGAACGTTACGCACAAACATTTCAGCGAGATCGTCCAAGGCTTGAGCAGTTTGGCTAGCTGCCAAAAGAGCAACTAGGGCATAGCTTTTAAGGTCAGGAAGGCGTCTAACTTTAGTCAAATTAATTGCTTTGGCTTCAGCTATGAAACGGTGGATTTTGCTGTCAGGTATGTCATCAAAGATTGCACTGGTGATATTGAGTGAGAGCAGCCATTCTAAGTGAGTATTAAACTCACGAAAATTTTTGCTGCTTGGTTGTTTCGGTTCATGCTTCAGCCTTTGCCAGTCACTTTTCTTTTCTAGGGGCTCTTTTAATAAAAGGTTTTTGACTGTTAGGCGTTGTTTTTCATCTAAGGCAGAGTATATTTGCTGATAATATTCTTTATTGACTTTTGTTCGAGCTGTGCTAGCTGCTCTATGCAACGTACTAAAAGCAGGTAACTCATAGTTTGCCTTGGATAATGCTTCAAGGGCAGCATTTATCAAATCAGCGATAATATCTTTGCTTTGTGCTGCACTATGTAGTGCTTCTTTCATAAATTCTTTGCCTTGTTGGTCAAATGAGCTTAGGCCAATGTAATTACGTATAAATGGGATATGTCTCCTACGAACTTTACTTTGCTCATACTGTTTTAGAATCTCGCTATGATCTGCCACACCAACATTTTTAGCAATAAACTTCGCTACACGTGGTAAAACCTCTAGCAAGTTGGGAAAGTACCCCAGATACTGCCCCACTTTTAACAGCAACATCATGCCAAAGTAAGTATTTTCTGAAAGAGTATGCTCATGTACGAACATCGCATCTGCTTGTTGAGGAGTGAAGTGCAATTTGATTGCTTCTTCAGAAATGTTTGTTGGAATACGAGGGTATGCAGTTTCTTTTATTTCTGTCATACCTTCTATTCTTCCAGTTAATCATCCCAGAAATTCTTGAATCTATTTGGAGACAGTTCTGTGTAACGCACAGTATTTTGAATATTCTTATGTCCAAGGTAATGTTGGATAGCTCTAGTGTCGTGTCCATCATTTGCTAGCTTATGTCCACACGAGTGACGTAGCATATGAGGATGTACAGGAAACTCTAACCCTGCTTCATTACCAGCACGCATTACTAATTTGCGAACATTTGAGGTGGTCATTGGGTGTTTTCTCTCACTCACGAAAACATAAGGTGTTTCAGGATAATCTCTTTTAATTTTACGCAATGCCCTAATTTCTGGTCCATGCAGTGGATGTGTGCTGTTTATTCCATTTTTTAATCTACGAATGTGTAGAAAGCCTTGTGTGAGGTCTACTTGATCCCATCTTAGTGCTACAAGCTCTGATACCCTTAATCCGTGACGGTACGCTAATAATATCATTGTGGTATCACGTGAACCGTGCCTTCCTAGTTTTCGGGCAGCATCACATAGTTGCTTTATCTCAGCAGTATTGAGGAATTCACGGCTACGTCTTTCAAAATTTAATTGTTTACGAGGTGGAAGTACTCGACTCATAAACCAACTTTACAGACTTTCCCTAAAACAGTGTTTATAAACTGGTTCAACTCAGAAGATTTTTACCTTAAGGAATGCATTTATTATATTAAACTTTCCCTAAAATACTCCTTCTTGGGAAAGTTTTCAGAACAATTTTTTACCTCTAACCTAAAGTTAAGTCTGAGACAATATGCTTTCTGATTCTTAGCCCTACTCCCAAAGTGACAAATAGTATGTCAGAAAAAGTCCTACATAATTTGTCAGAGATTTACTGACTAATAAGGAAAAAGTATTCGCTTAGAATAGGATGGCTCTGAGTAGCAAAGGTTTTTAAGTATGTTCCCTTTCAAAAGAAGTAAGTTCACTTTAAATCCTCCATAGGAGATTGAATATGTCAATAAATACATTTGGTTACAATGGCGTTTTTGAGATACGCAAATCAGTTATAGATAAACTCTTGACCAACCCATTTGAAACAAGTCTAGTATCTGAGAAGCTCGATGAAATGACATCTTTAGATTTTCAGAATAGTGCAGGTAACCAAGCTATTCTTTATGTGAAAGTAGGTCGACCAACTTGCAATTTCAAATCCCCAACGAAGGTAAAGGATAAAATAAGGAATACTGTAAACTTAAGGATTCCTCTTGGTTTAGCGATGTACGAAAACGGTCCTTCAGGCTGGACAAAGGTTGATAATTCTGCACTTGATCTATTAAAAGCTCTAGGAGGTGATTATCCTTTAGCATTAGGTATTAATGATCTACCTTTAGAAAAAGTCAGAGATGATGAGAAATCCCTCCTTGGAACGGATACAGACAATTTGCAAATCAATCAAATTAGTTTATATTTGGGTAAAAGTACTGAACCTTCAAGCGATGAAGACATAAACTCGCTACTTAACGAGTTCTCAATAGACTGGAGCGCCCTTAGACAAAGATTAGCTGATGAATTAAAGGGAGATGTACTAAACACCCAAATTAGAATCCCAACTGATCAATTGGGGTTAGAAGAAACCCGAGATTGGAATATAAAAATCATTTCTAAGGAAGATACCAGTCTAGTTAAACCCTATGAAAGCTTAGTGCTTCTGTTACATAAGTTAGGTGGGGGTGGTTCTGGGCTTTGGGATGACGTTGCAAATACCATACCTCCCCACCAAAAAAACGGGTATCCCCCTTATAGCTTTAGTGTCAGTTTACCTAGTGACATTTTTTCAACCCTCATTGACAGAAAAATTGACACTATGGGTTGGTATATTCAAGGAGAGTCTTCAAACGAACTCAATTCTAAAGATGACCCATACGGTTTTATGGTTATTTCTAGCAAAGGAAAAGACCTAATATATTATTTGCCTCCTCCACCAGAAGGAGTCAAAACTGAGGTAAAAGTAAGCACTCCAAAAGAAGGGAAAGTGACATTAAGTTTTGCTCAAGGAGCTTTTACCTACAGAAGTAAAGTCAAAATCAAGAATGAGTCTACCGAAGAAGAAACTAGCTTTTCTCCTGACGGTATCTATCTAGATTCTAACGGTCAAAAACTTGAAATAAAGACCTTTGCAGATTATGCTAAAGTTTCAAAATTCACTACCACAACTAAAACAGTATCAATAAATGCTTTAGCTGGTCACAGACTTTCCGTAAGAGTGGAAGCAGTTACCTTTCCTGGACATTATAAAGAGATGATTTGGCGTCCGAAACCCTCAATTCTTGACGGCAAAATCCGCTTAGAATTCCGTTACAAAAAAATTATAGATTGGATGAAAGATGTTGAAGATGATGGCTATGTTGATATTGGGTTGAATGTAGATCATAATAAAGCTTTTGTTCTTAGCAGCTACATTATTGATAGGAACATTGAGCTTCCTTGGTGGGCAGATGCCTTGATAGACCTAATTGATATGATTGTCAATCTCCTTTCAATTGGCTTTTGTTGGAATGTACTAAGTGACTATATAGAGGAACAATTAGATAAATTTGTTAACAAGTTAGATAAAGATCTAAAAAAGAAAGCTACTTTTCCAAACTTAGGTGAACAAGAATTAAAGCTATTTTTAGAAGAAGCCAAATTATATGATGGTGGAATGATTCTAGCTGGGTATGCTGACACTGGGGCATTGTTTGGTTCTGGTCGTCGCGAAATAGAAATAACTCCTCTTTCCAGCAAGAATCAGTTAAGCCTTTTGCCGGGATGTATTCTTACTTACTCTCCGATAGTTACCTCACAATCAAATGTAACATCAATATACATAGAAGCTGGCTCAGATATTAAAGAGTTTACAGGCACAGATACACCGAGCCATCCTGAGCAATTCTGGCTTTCAGAGTACCAGAACTTTTTAAAGGACATAAGATATGTAAAAGTGGATAGGATTGAATTGAAACCAAATGTGCCTAAAAAATTTTGGGTGAATTCAGACTCGGGTCCAATTAAATGTTTGGTTGGATGGGACAATAGCAAAAATTTACTGCGAATAACGTGGATTGGTTACAAGAAAAGGTTTAAACCAGAAATCCAGATTAGTAAAAACATTAAACACGATTTTACCTTACAAACAGATCTCAACGGACTAGGGTTAATCCAATGTTACAAGTACGAGGGATTTCTTAGTCCCAGATTTAAGAAGATTTACCAAACACCAATAACTCGTGAAGCAGCTCGAAATAGCCAAGCAGAAAAATGGCTTGTAAACCTTCAATTCAGACTTTCTTCAAAGCAATAGGTCAAAACAATAATGTGAGTGGTGCAGGATTTGTGCTCACATGGAATGTAAAAAAAGATCGAGTTTACTTGAATGTGGATACATCAGATTATACTGAATTATTACTAAAATCTCCAAAAGCTAGTGGTTTAAGTAGTATAAATTGGGCAGATCATCATACTTTTATATTTGAAACAACAGACGCATTTGGACACAATTACACTGCACAGGTAATCATTCATACACCCGGTTGTCATACTAGTAGTGGGCCTGGATTGATAACTGAAACACCAGAGTCACCAGTTGATCTTAAACAAATCAGTGGAATATCCGAATCTCCACCGGTAATTGAGGATTTACTAAGCCCTCCAAAGTCACCCCCATTGCCAATTCCAGGTCCTCCTGATCAATTCAAAGACTCAGACATATAAATTGACAAGAGCTAATACCTTGAGGAGCCGTGTGAAGCTAAAGTGTGCGCCATGTAACGCACAAAGGAATACCCAGTAAAACTGGGCGGAGCCCAGAACAATGCCCCGAGGTGAACGCCTAACCTCAATCCGAAAGGAGGATGGAACAAGAGCATGGACGTAAAGCACAGGGCAATTGAAAACGTGTAAGTTGTGGCTGTGCAACACCTGAACGATATGGCTAAAGCTAAACTGCTTGAACATCAATGACCAGTGGTGGAACCTCACATTCATCGGTAGCACGTTTGTAACCCGATGCCATCTGGATACATGAAATAGACTTTCTTTCATGGAAAGTTCTGTCAGATGGACGATGCTTAGTGAAAGTATTCAAGGTTATGAATAATGAGTCTAAGTTGTTCTAGATACGTTTCTTTGTGACGGAACATGGGATGGCCTAAAGGACGAGAGTCCCAAGGTCACGGAGTTTTCATAGTAGTCGTAGGAGTAATGTCCTACCAAGGCAAGTGGGAAAGCCACTTACAAGGCGAAGGAGAACAGGTCATCAAGATAGAAAGAACTGCAAGGTACGCGAGATGCGAAAAGCTGAAACAGTACTAACTATCCTGCAGGAACGTGGAAAGCGTGGACTAGTCATTGAACAAATGTACAGACTACAATACCATATTCTTGAAGAGATGACTGGAGAGCCCTGTGATACGGAAATCGGTCATGCAGGGTTCGGAGAGGGGTTGTTGGAAAAGTGTCTAATAAGATAACTCGCTGGCAACCTACTCTACGTCACGTACGGTTCTTAGGGGGCTGGGCGCTGGTAACAGCGCCTGGCTACCCGGCAGTGGGAGGGGCGACCCTCCTTCTGACCATAGCGTCACAACCCATATACTAAGATGAGTTTTGAAATAAAAAGAACCTGTTTGTTGGTATCGAGTAGAAATCTTTTTCTTAAACAGACTGCTTAGGACTTTGAAATCTGATTGTTTACTAAATTGTTTAATCTATTTCGAATTCTACAAAAGACAAATAGTGATCTGACCCCTGATCTTTTGGGATGTTTATGACTTTTGCTACCCCTGTGTTAAGTGCCCAGAGCTTTTTAGAGCAAAGAATATAGTCGATTTGTGCCCATTCACCGACTGTATCTATCTTATTGTCTGTTTTAATGGGGCGTTCCCAATAATGAGTATCACGTGGACGACGAGCCGATGATGTTGATGACAAGTCATCCTGATTGATAAGTGTTAGTGCATCATGTAATCCAAGCTTGTTTCCTTTTTTCAAAAGGGGTTTTAAGGCTTCACTGTTTGGTGTGTCGTTAAAGTCGCCTAGGACCACGTATAAATCTTTCTCAATGTCGACAGCTTTTTCTACTATTCGAACGACTTCTTTGACTTCTGCTGCCCGTTTGATTGTGTTTAGCTTTTGTTCTTTTTTATATTTACGGGGCTCTTCAAACTCATTAGTCCTTGTGTATTTAGACTTAAAGTGACAGTTGAACACTGTTAGTAGATGCTTGTTAGATTTATGTTCGAGTATTTCAATTTGCAAGCAGTCTCTACCAAATTGATAGGACTTTCCATCCGATCTTATAAACTTATTGAAGCGATGGCTGATAACTCTCCCTATACGAAAAATGTCAGTTCTAACAATTAGGCCAAGATCTATACCCCGTGGATCATTTGAGGGTTGTGATACAACGCCAGTTTTTGCACCGTAGTCTGGACCTACACTGGCTTGTACGAAATCAAGTAGTGCTCCGAAGTTTTCAATCTCCTGTAACCCAACAATATCGATTGGATGTGTTGGATTTGTTGGGCTTCGTTTGCTTATTCCGTTTTCTCTAATTCTACGACCAGAGTCGTAAAGTTTGGCTCGAGATTTTGGCCTAGTAACAAAAAGACCATATTTATCATCACTTACGGAGTATGGATCATCGAACCGATCGAACAAGTTTTGGAGATTATAAGTACCAATTCGAAAAACTGTCATTTTTAATCCTCCAAAGCAAAATTATACAAAACCTTAATGTCCAGATGAGTTTTGAGACAGAAAAACCCCTCCCCTGCTTGTGCCATGTTCGAGCAAAATGATGTCTCGCAAACTGAGGGACTTTGTTGGCAAAATTGTATGTCAGAAAAAATCCTACAAAGTATGTCAGAGTTTTACTGATTAACTAGGAAGAAACTTCACCTAAGATAGGTTAGTTCTAATCGGCAGGTGCTTTTAAGCACAATACTTTTCTAAAGGAAAAAGAATTTGTTCTTCAAACGAAAGTCAAAGTTGTTGTTGATTCTGGAGTTTCTACTACACTCAATCTAGTCACAAACCAGCCCTAAGATTTGTTTAACTGGATACCATTGCTAAAAGCTAAAAAGCAATTCACGTTTTGAATTACCCTTAAGTCCTTAAGGGCTTGAAAGCCCCAAAGGCAAATAAAGAACAGGAGAACACGTAATGTTATGGAAAAAGACAAGCTACTGGAGCTTAAGATTAATCGTTATTTTGCTGCTTTCCTTTTTATTTTCAGGTTGCGCTCCTAGCACAAAAAAAATTATGTTTTCAGGTTACGAGTGGCATATAAAAGACTCGAGCAATAAAAAGGTAGGACCAGGACTAAACTACTTTACCTCTAATAATGTCTGGGTAGATCCAGAAGGTAAGTTACATCTAAAAATAACAAATAAGGCAACAAAGTGGTATGCTGCCGAATTATATTCAGATGATTCTTTTGGCTATGGAAGATACGAATTCCATTTGGATAAACAAAAGAGTAGTCTAAATGAGAACGTTGTGCTCGGTCTCTTCACTTGGGACGATGGAGCTAAAAGTGAATACTACCGAGAAATTGATATTGAATTTTCCAAGTTTGGAAATGCCCAAAAAACTGAAAATGCCAAATATGTCGTGCAACCATATTCTACTCCAGGAAATGAGCATGATTTTCTATTTCAAATAGACAAAACTTCATCAATACACAGTTTCACTTGGCAGCAGAACTCACTGAGCTTCACAAGTTTCTCTGGAGGATGTGAAGCATCAGCCACAAACACGAAAAAAGAAGAAACTTGGACTTACGCTGGATTTGATATTCCTACTAAAGGAGCCGAGAATGTCCGAATAAATTTGTGGTTGTTCAAAGGTAAAGAACCAAGTGATGGTAAAGATGTTGAAATTGTAGTTAATGCCTTTGGGTTTAGACCTGGATCATTTCAAATAGACAAAATAATTTATGGGCCTGAACTCGATTGGTTACCACCAGGCTATACTTCCAAAATTAGTATGGCATTTTCGTTTAACACTCCATTAAAACAACATACAATAACTGCGCCAGGCTCCGTTAATATTAATTTAGAAGCGAGTGGTGGAAGTAAAGCATCTGATATTGCAGGTTCATTCCACTTTTCCTCAGATTCAAAAACAGCTGTGTTCATCAGTGATAAGAGAATATCTGATCTGCTTGGGCCCATTGGTGGAGGTGAGAACATTCATTACAGTATTAAAGTGTCAGGGGCGGAATTAAAAGATTGCAGTGGAATTTTATTGGATGGTGATGGTGATGGCAAACCAGGTGGAAATTATGTTAAGGAGTTTAGCGTCGTAGGTTGACCCATTGCATCGCAGTCTTCAGCCAAAAGCGTTGCAATTACTTTATGTGCTTAGTTTTGACAACTCATCATGGATTTTTAGAACTTAGTATGAATCTGAAGCAGAAACGGTAATAATAAGGTACCTCTTATAAAAAGAGAAATAAAGGAAAATGGGAATACTGTACCAGTTAGCACTCAACTTACATTGAAAGGTTAGTGAACAACAATGATCATATGTAAATGGCCCATAAAGTTGCACCTTAGCTTAATGATGTTGGTAGTTTCCTTTGCTATCACCATCAGTTTTGCGCAACCACCTCCAGCAAATGTAGAAATTGATTATTTGCAAAAAACTGAAGATCGCACCATTCCCCCGTTGCCAGGGCTAAATCTCTTCGAGACAGGTTCTATTGGCGTTATCCGGAAAAAACCCAAATGATAACAAATATGTACTTTACTCTGGCGATACGTTCCCTTCTGCAATAGCAATGGCTGCCATTGTTGACCCAAAGGCAGAGACCAGCAATCGCCCAATGGTGCGAATTACTTTTCCCCTTGATAGGGTTAAATACGAAAATAAAAATGGCAAATTCACACTTGATATTACCGAGGGCTTATGGCCGATCAAGCAGGACGAAACCACAGCTAAATTGCCAGAATCCTATGATCCAGAGCTAGGGCTAGACGACTTCCTGAAAACTCTCAAAAAACTCAACCTTCAGGTTTATTTTAGCATTGACTCTCTCCCACGGCAACAGAAGAATGAATGTAAGTTGGGTTCAACTACTTGTCTTGCGTACGACCCTGTTGCCCTTTCTAGCCTCTCTTGGTGTGGTTATACTCGGATAGCGTTTAATCCCTCAAGACCCAAAGATTATGATTACGTGTTCTGGGACACTTTTATAAAGGATCTTACCAACCAGCTTAACTTACTAGCACAAGTGGACCTCATACCGAGAATCAAGTGGTGGTCTATTGGTAACGAACCTTTCAACAATGGGAAATTCTCTGATAGGCTGCAAACTAGATAGTAATGGAAATCCTATTTCATTCCCTTGGACCTCGACCGAGCATGTTAACCCACAACCATATTGGGTTGACCAAGGTATTGGTCAAGATTTCCTTTTCCACTATATAAATACGTCATCAAGTCTAGCAAATGTGCTGACAACGCCCCATGGCCATCATATTGGAGGTTATGGCGATTGTTGTTACACTCCAATCCCCTATGCTAACCTTTTCGAAGGAAAAAGCTTCTCAGTGCAAAAAAAAGGCCGAGGATTTTCTAAATGACTTTTATTATATGAGAAATTGGATTGAGCCCCCGGCGCAGTTAGACTTCTTTGCCTATCACCAATACTCAAGAACCAGACTCCAGAATTTCAATCAAGCCCGAATTAACATTAGGGAAGCACTTGATGACAATAAATATTATAAGGATGTCCCGTTGGTACTTGAGGAATTTGGCCAAGGTGCTGACGAAAACATGGTTGGGCCTTATTACAACTATTCTAAAATTTCTGGTTACCCCCTGCAATTTGTTCCCCACAACAAGCTGTTACTACCATTATGGCTCTATAGATTTAGCAAAAGGATGGAGGCACCAAGCCGCACTACATTGCAAACATCCTTATTGATACGTTCAACGATCATAATGCCAATGTTGCACAAGCTTTTTATTTCGACCATGGTGCAAGCGTGAACAACACAAACGACCTCGTGCGTTTCAACAGCTCAGAAAAAGCAAATTGCCTCTCAGACTTCTGCCCGGACGGTGCTTGGACTTCCATTAAGATAACGGCCATAACTGCATTGCACCAAGTATTCCAGCTTTTCGGGAAGATGGGTAAAAATCTCTTTCCTGATCCTCTAAAGAATGCTGCGCAAGTTCCCGAAATCAGAGTCATGGCTACCAAGAAACCTGATGGTGATGGTGTTGCAATTCTGATGTCAAATTCCTCAAGTATATTAACTCATGTTAAGGAGCAAGCAGGCTCTGACCTTCCTGCCCCTCAACCCGAAACGGCTGATAGGAGAGTGTCTATCACCGTGACAAACTTACCGGATTCCGAAACAGGCTATATGGTTGAGTCATACTGTGTTCTCAGAAATGAAATGGGGATTGGCTCCCCAGCACTGAATTTTAACGCTCTAAAGAATTCTGAGGTGGAGGACAGCATTATCAACTTCACAAATAATGTTTGGAAAGGAATAAAAGAACACCCCATCTTGGGATGCGACAAAGCACCATACGAACAACATGAGTCAGTTGAAAAAAGATTGAAAGAGGCACCCAATGGTGAGTTCTTTCCCAATGAGTTTACAAGGGTTCATATTTCGCGATTCACATACAAGTATAAATACACTAAAATGAACTTTAACCTACCAGGAGATAGCATCGCATTGATAATCCTAAAACCAAAACCCCCGAGGCCTTGACTTTGGAGACACTTATTTTTGATTCTAGAAGCGTCACAATTGTAGTGATGCACACAGGCAGAATGATGAAGAGAATATTTCTTTAGAAGAATATCGGTTTCCAGCCTAGATTTGAGAAACCTACCAGCTTCTAGCTGGTAGTGGTTTATTTAATTACTTAATTATGTGTTAAGGGGTATGACGCTATGGTCAGAAGGAGGGTCGCCCCTCCCACTGCCGGGTAGCCAGGCGCTGTTACGGGGTAGTACGCTGATCGGTGTCAAAACTAACGCTAAGCATTTTGCATCTTCTCAGCATCAAAAAAATACTTACCTAGAAAGTTAATGTGTCCATGCCGTGAAGGCCACACCCGCTCCAAATCTTCATCTTTCACCTCATAGCCTTCACTCTTAAGCTCTTCCACAATCCTAGCAATGTGTACTGTGTTGAAGACTATCACCGCATTGGTTACCAGATTCAAGCAAGAAAACTGCTGATCCAGTGCCTCATCTTCTTTGCTAGGAATTTCCCCATACTCTCCAAACATAATTCTCTTTCTCAGCCAATGCAATGCCTCACCTTTATTAAGTTGCTTGCTAACACGTTTGCGAGTGGATGGGTCAGCGTACCAACGTAAAATATGAATTGTCTTTTCCAAACGTCCATACTCTTGTAAAGCCCTCATAATGGGGTGCTGCCGTGGATAAGCTTGCAACTTACTGATAAACAGCGAAGCTGTGCAGTAACCCTTTTTAAGAGACATTGCAACACGCAACATCTCATCCCAATTTTCTGTAACTTGTGTTTCGTTCAACACTTTGTTGAGATGTGGTCTCAAATTTATCAATTCATCTAAGTTTAGAGTGAGTGGTCGATAAAGCTGCTGGTCTGCCAAATCCCTTATTCTGGGCGAGAAAGTCAAACCCAAAAGCCCAAATAAGCCAAAGATCAGTTCTGTATAACCCGCCGTGTCGCTAGTATGCTCCGCAATGTCTAAGTCTGTTTCATTATCCAGTATTTCATCTAAAATGTAGGTGGCATCTCGAATAGTTGAAGTAACAGCCTTGCTACCAAATTGTGAAAGCTGGTCACTTGTCCATGAGTAAGCGGTTACACCACTACCATAGCCAAAATAACGTGGTAGTGCTCTAGCCTTGCGAGTATCACCACTTACAGGGAATCGTTGACCATCTGATGAAGAGAGAACACCATCACCCCAAAGTGAACTTATTGGCAATGCATGATGGTAATTTACAAGAATTGTTATAGCTTCATCAAGGGTTTCATCTCGCAGATACCAACGGTTGCACCACAATAAGGTTCGGTAAGGCAAGTCTGCTGAGGTAGACATTTGCTTGAAACCCAAATTACAAGCTTGTGTGAGGATGCAAGCATAGAGATTTGTCAATAAGTCCTTATCACGTGTGGAAAGACCGTCTAAATGATGAAAAGCGTTACTAAAACCTGTCCAGTTGTCTACAGTAATAAGTAACTCGGTGATGTCTACACGTGGCAGGCGTTGATCAATGAGTTTACGAAGCTTTACAAGACTTGGTGGTTCATCATCCGCTTCAATTGGTGATACTACCAGCCTATTATCCTCATATCTGACATGTCCTTGATCCTCTCGCAATATGGCCTCAACCTGAATTGCTAATTTTTTGAAACTTTCCGTTTTTTCTTTAATTCTGGACTTAGCTGATAAAGGTGCACCCAATAACCTGACAACATCCCTACGCTCTTCTTGCCAAGATAATTTAGAAATGAGATAGCGTTCGAGTTGTAAATACCTTCGGCTGTTCATGACGTAAACATCACCTGAACGGAGTTTTTCACGCAGTACCCAAAGCGCTGCAATCTCATAACTGCGCCAGTTTAGCCCATCCTCACTAAACACTTCATTTTCCCATGTGGAAGGAATAAAGGCTGTTGGAGCTGATGTTGGAAGCTTTTTTTTACACCTGAGTGTATGTCAGCAATAAGCTTGAGTCCTTCTAGTAAACCTCCATCATTGGTGTTTTTGTAGAATGTCATGACTTCCAATAATCGCTTAGAAAAATTTCGAACTTGGCGATGGCGCTTGGCAAAGTAATCTACATAAGCATCATTTTTTGGTCGAGTAAGTTGATTTGCATTGTTGAGTGCACAGCGCACTACTTCATCTGTAAGTGTTGTTTTATCATCATCAGCACCAAGATAAAGTTCACCAAGAATTTTTAGAACAGCCATTGTTTCGTTAATGGTTTTTGTTGCAGCAAGCCTGTCTTTTTTAAACTCAAGTCGACAGTCACTATAGAACTCCCAGAGGCGTGCATCAAACATATCTAACAAAGCATCAGTAAAGGTGTAAAGCGCTGCTTCAACAAAAGCAGCAAGTAGAGGATAGCGACTTTCTTCGTTCAGGTTCCGCAGGTTATTCACTCTTGCCTTAACAGCCTTTCTCGCTAACCATTTACGACGATTGGGATTTACAATACTTAAATCCCATGTGGCTACACCATTTTCCTGCAAGAATTCAATTTTGTTAAGTGTCTCTACAATCGCCCTTGTCTTATTATGTTTAGGTGTATGCTGTAACCAAGAAAGGTGTGAGATGCTTGCCTCACTCGTATCCAACAGATTATCTAAAAATTTACGCCTATCCTCACTCAGAAAAGCTGATAAATACTCAAAAGTCTTTCGTGATGCGTTAATCCGTGCCTGACTTACCATTCGAGCAAGGCGTGTTGTTCCAAACCGCACGATGCGTTCTCGGTGTAGATAATCACAAGCTAAATCAAAAATTAGTTTTGGGCGATTATGTTCTAAAGCACGTTCAAGTAACCAAGCTTCTAATGCAAGCAGGTCTACGGGGGTAATACGACGGTAAACTAAGTGACTCAGAATTTTCTGCTGGTGATCATAGCGTGTACTTTCTCTAATAGCATAGTCTTTGATTACCTCAACACTAAGTGATAATTGTTCGCTCACGTAATTGATGATTGCAGGAGCAAGATTATAGAGATTGTTTGGAAAGAAACCTAAGTATCTAAGACAACAAAGTTGCAATGCGAAACCAAGTCGGTTGCTGTCACCCCTTAGATTGCCTATGATGTTCATATCTTTGCTGTTCAATTGAAAAAAGGTATCTAGGTCATCTTGGTTAACTTCATCAGGACAGCAATTCAAACGTGTATGGTCAGCATCTGTTAAAAACTGAATGGGCATGGTTTACATTCCCATATCTAGCTAAAAGCAGTAATATCCAACATCTCATCTGCTAAGCAAAGTCTAAGCAAAGTTAATTTCGCATAAGGTTCAGAAAGCGAAATTAACTTGTGTATTTAGTCTTTTTATAAACACTGTATTGGCAAGAATTGTGAATCTTTTCGTAGTACGATATCAATTGCGAAATGAATAAAACCACTATACAACAAGACATTAGTCGTATTGCCAAGATACTACGTGAAGGTGGTTACAGCTATGATGCCAGCAAACATCTCATTCGGGAAGCTAGGAAACAGGTTGGCCTTACCCCACCCAAACGCAAGCATGGCAGTGTTGATCGTTTAACCCGTGATGAACTTGAGCGTTTGTTGAATGTCGCTTATAGAGAAAGTGGTGTCAGGGGTTTGATGATAAGAAGTCTACTCGAAACAGGTAGTCGTGTATCTGCTTTCTGTGCGCTCGAAGTCCAAGATATTGATTTTAATGCTCCTGAAATACATGTCAAAGATAAAGGTAACAAAACAAGGGACATCCCAATTCTCAAAAGTTTGGCCCAAGAATTCCGACTTCATCTTGGCAAGAGAACCACAGGGTATGTGTTTCCCTCGCCTCGTGGCGAGTATTACAGTTCAAGGCGTTTGCATGCGTATGCTAATGAATTCGGCCACTCAAAATAATTAAAAACGAGCACGCCTGCTAATGGAAAGTAGCCAAAAAAAGCAAAAACAAACACGTCGGAGCGAAGCGACGCAAGTAGAATAATTATGACTCAGAATGTGGCTTGGAAGTCAAGTTATTTTTAGTTTTCCGAAGGCTTTCACCATTTAGCTCAACACGATAAGAATTGTGAATGACACGATCTAAAATAGCGTCAGCTAGAGTAGGATCAGCAAGGTTGTCATACCAAAGATCAACAGGTAACTGACTAGCAATAAGAGTAGAACCTCTTTCATAACGATCATCAAGCAACTCAAGAAGAATACGTCTTTGCTCAGCATTAGGAGTATCTAATCCCCAATCATCAAGAATAAGCAAATTAACTTTGACAAGCTTAGCAAGAGTTTTAAGGTAACGACCATCACCTTTAGTGATGAGTAATTCCTGCAACAAACGAGATGACTGAGCATAGTGAGCAGTAAGATTATTTCTACAAGCTTGATGAGCTAGTGCAGAAGCAATATAAGTTTTTCCGACTCCAGTAGGGCCAGTAATAATCAAATTATTATGTTCTTTTATCCATTCACAAGTAGCTAGATCACGCATAAGTGAAGCATCCAAATTCCTTGGATGCTTGTAATCAATGTTTTCAAGAGTAGCTTCTTGCCTGAGCTTAGCGTTCTTAAGATGCCGATCAAATCGCTTATTATCTCGATTGAGCATTTCTCTATCAACCAATAAAGCTAAACGTTGTTCAAAATTCAATTCTTTAGCATTCTTGAGTTCTAGCTGTTCTTGTAAAGCTAAAACCATACCATCAAGTTTCATACTACGGAGTTTATCTAGAGTGGGATTAATTAACATGACTTAGCCTCTTCAAACTTTTGAGGATTGTCTTGTTGGTAGTAACCTGCCCCTCGAACATTTTGATGGTGTGGCAAGATTTCTACTACTTTATCTTTTTTATCATCAGGTAAAGGTTCTTTATCAAGATTTTCTTTCAGTATTGATTTGATAGATTTGTAGCTATAAGACCTTAGAAAACAAGCCCGCCTACATGCGGCTTCTAAACGTTGGTCACTATAAGCTTTACCTAATCGCATAATACCAAAACAGGAACGGAATCCTTGCTCAACATGTGCTCTACTGCTTAAAATATGTTCGACAACTTTGGCTGTATGCTCACCAGTTTTTTGTGCCCAGCTAATAAGTCTTTCAGGTGACCACTCATTTTGCTTCTGATGAGACTTGGGCATGTGTTCTTTTATGGTTGTGTGCTTACCTTTGTATCTTGGTGTTTGAGGTACAAGTTGGTGTGAGGCAATACGTTTAGACTTGAAGAAAACTTCTACTGTATTGTCAGTAATGCGAATATCTACTTTCTGTCTTACATAATTGTGAGGAACACTATAATAATGCCTTTCCACTTCTATGTGGTAATCAACGTTTACTTTTGCCTTCTTCCACTCTGCTAATACATAAGGTTCTATTGGTAAGGGATGCAAAGCATCTTTCTCTATTTCCTCAAAAACACTTTTCCTACTACCTGCTAACTTTTGAAAAGGTTTATTATTCAATTTTTCCAACAAATCCTTGATTGCCTTATTCGCTTCATACAGATTGAAGAAGATTCTATTGCGTAAGGGAGCTAGAATGCTTTGCTCCACTATTTGTACTCCCACTTCAACTTTTGCCTTATCTTTAGGCTTCCTCACTCTTGTTGGTATGATAGCTACACCATAATGTTCAGCAAAGTCAGCGTAGGAAACATTTAGTTCTGGCTCATAGTAATTTGCACTCTTTACTCCTGATTTTAGATTATCTGGAACTATTACCTCTGGTACTCCTCCGAAGAATTCTAGTGCTCTAACATGTGATGCCAGCCAATCTTTTACCTTTTGACTCCAAGTTGCTTCTGCATAGGTATAGTTACTTGCTCCCAAGGTTGCTACAAATATCTGTGCTGGTTTAATTTCTCCTGTTGCTGGATCGGTTATCCCCATAGTCATCCCTGCATAATCTACAAACAGCTTTTCTCCAGCTTTGTGGTGTTGACGCATACTTACGTTCTTTTTATTGCACCACTGTCTATATTTCAAGGTATAGCTGCTGTAACTATAACCATTAGGATTCCCAAGTTTGTATTCTTGCCACAGTAGATTTAGAGTTACACCTTTCCGTTTAAGTTCCTGATGAACTTTCACCCAATTAGGCATACCTTCTTTATTCTCTTCATCACTAGAAGGTGGATATAGCATTTTATCCAATTGCTCATCATCTATATCTTTTGACAAAGGCCATGAAAGTCCTGCTACCTTTGCCCTTCCTATATAGCTATTAATGGTACTTCTACTGATCTGACAACTTTTAGCTATGTCACGCTCACTTAAGCCTAAGCTCTTTAAACGCAATACTTCTCGAATTTTCCGCATGGAAACTCGCCTTCTTGACATGCTTAACCTCCTTGGGTTAAACACATCATCGTAGATTCTTGTATCGCTTTGCTCAGGTTGTTTTTTACTTTGTTTTGGTGGCCGAGTAACTTTAGCGCAGGTGGCCGAGTAGCTTTAGCGTGGGTGGCCGAGTAACTTTAGCGCAGGTGGCCGAGTAACTTTAGCGCAGGTGGCCGAGTAACTTTAGCGCGGGTGGCCGAGTAACTTTAGCGCGGGTGGCCGATTTGGAGTAGCATATGCATTTGCAACAGATTGTTAAAGAACTTGCTGCTAAAGCAGGGATTAATAAAAACGTTTATCCGCATCTTTTGCGGCACACCATAGCACAGCATTTAGCCGATAATGGCATGCCTGAAAACCTATTACAGAAATTCTTGGGTCACTATAGCCCAAAAACAACACAAATTTATTATGAACCAGCTCGTTTACAAGTTAAAGCAGCATTTGAAGAGGCAATGCAAAAGTCCTAGTCTGCGAAAAAACCCTTAGCGTTAGTTTTGACACCAATCAGCGTACTACCCCTAATAGATATAGCTCATAATTTGTTGGGAAATTTCTATCGAAAAGCACTTGAGGGTAGTAGGTTTCATGGATATGGGAACGAGCGTATAATTCGAGAACTGCTTGCTATACCAGGTAAATTAACATTCAAATCAGAGAAGTTGCAGAAGGTGGAGCTAATAAGTGGGCATATAAATTCTAGAGAAATGTTGAAATGTTTGAAAAAGTACTGCTCAAGCCAATGATTCATTGTCCCAGACAATGCAAGTCATCCAAGAGTGGTATTACGTTGTCCTATAAGGGGTAAATTCAAAATCTTTCCCATAAGCCCTTTTCGAAAAATTTGCCTCTGGGACAAAGATAGTAAATTTCAATTATGAGAAAATCGGATAGATCATCGATGATTTTGCGCAAAATTTAGGTGTATAACTAAATTGATGATTTAAATGACTGATATTTTTCCAACCATTACTTTGGCTGTACTCAGCTCCTAAAAGCATATCAAGTGATTGCTCTACTTTAGTAGTGAGTAATGCATTTATCCTACCATCAATACCAATAAATACATCGACTGAGGGAACAACTACTATTGGTACGGGGCCAATAAGAAATGTAATAGGCTTGAAGAAAATTTTAGCTAAAGGAACCTCTTTCCTAAGGACTCCTGAAGCTATACCTTTAAGTTCAATACTAGTTGACTCATCAAGTCCAACACCAAGTTTGGCTTTTTGAAGGGCAAACAATTGTATGTTGACATCGAATATAACTTTTACATCAGTACGGAAATGTCCATTAATGGTGAACTGGTCGTTCTTTGTTTGCTTATCACCATCAGCATCAGCTAAAACTTCATCAAAGTTTAAATCAATGAGTTTGTAATTTCTCTGAATCAAATCAGGCTGAGGTTGGATGATTGAATGGCGGTCTGCAATGTCTGATTCAATAATACCTTCAGGTTGCGTTTCTCCAGGCTGGATAGTTGAATAGACTACCTCTTTAATGTCTCCAGGTTGTAACTCTCTTTCTATTGATATGGCACCCTGTTTTATAGCTTGATCTAGAGCAGCCTGCTCTGTAATAAGCACAACATTGCCACTCTCGTCAGGAATAATGGTGGTGATTTTGCGTAAATAGCCATAGGGTGCAGCTTCTCCAGAAGGTTCACTAACAAGTATATCTTCTACTTCTAATGACCTAAGCAATGTTGTGGGCCTTGAAAAGCGCAATACGCCTGTCTCCGAGTTAAATTCAGTCAGCAGTTCACGAGTTTCTTGATCAGCCACTTTAGTTGTTTCAGGAATTATTACTTCTGAATTAATTGGTTGAGCAAGAACAAGGCCTAAAATAAAAGGTAAAACCAAAGTTAACAATAAAGTCCTAGTAAACATTTTCATAAGATTTCCTTTCCTTAAACTATTTAGCTAAATAGCAAGTACATTCAATATTAGAGAAATGCTATACAGTTTGTCTCCTTAAACGGAACCCTCATGCGTGTCTTAAAAACGATGGTACGGTTTTGTATGCAAGGAGTGTTTAAGCTATCCTAGACCTGTATTTTGTAGCTAGGAATTTTATTGGATAAAAACTAAGGTTTTTTGCCAGTTGTCTACTATGTTATAAGTTTGTAGACACCCAAAATGACCTGACATAAACTGTCTCTTATATCGTTTTTTGCCACTTAGTAGACAGTGTTGTCTACTAATCGATTTCGTGGATAGTTGATCTTTTACATTTTTTGCTTTGTAAACCCCGACTTTTAGCCAGAATTGGAATTTAAAGAGTTGTACGGCTTTCTTTTTCCAATGCTTGAGCAGCAATGACAATTTCATGAGGTGGCAAATCTTTTTGTACCTCATCTTGTACAGTAATAGTAATACGTTGATCTAATCTACTAAGAAAGTTGATTAGTCGCTCTACTGAAAAATGTTTCAATCGTCCACGACTTAGCTCGGATATTTCTGGTTGGCTGATACCTAGCACCTTTGCAGTATGGGTTTGTGTCCAGTTCTTTGCTTCAATAGTATCATTAAGAAGGGAAGCTATTCTTGCTTTTAAAAGCTCCTCTTCAGGATTTTCAAACCCTAAGTCAGCAAAGACATTGCCACTACCACGAGTAATGGTTGTATTATCTATTTCTTCAGTCATTTTTTGCATCCTCCTTGGCTATTTTCAATCTTGATTTTATGGTATTTATATCCTGTTTGGGAGTTTCAATACCCCTTTTGGATTTCTTCTTGAATGCGTGTAACACGTAAACGCTGTCTCCTAGTTTCAGAGCATAAACTGTACGGTAGGTATCTTTATCAAAATCGATACAAATCTCTTGCACTCCTGAAAAGCCTTTAAGAACCTTGATATTCTTATCAGGAATCCCTCGTTGCACACGGTCAAGTATATAACCTGCTTCACGACGGGCAGGCTCAGGAAAATTGCACAGGTCTTTGTGTGATGAGCCTATCCATATAATTTTCCTTAATTCTTCTTTATCCATCACACCAATCAATGTTAATTGGTTTCATTTTATAAGCAATTGCATATATATGCAACAAAAATCTTAAAAGACTGACAAATAGGGTCCTCCCTTTTTCGGCAATCAAAAATCCTTATTAGAATTGTATTTCTGCTAGCGAAAACTACTGACAATTAGGGTAAACTCTTACTGTCAGTAAAAAGTTTGAAGGGTTTATATCATAACAGATTGTCTCTGCTATTCTAATTATCCGATTTTTCGTATGAAATACTAAGGTGATCTAAAGTTTTGCAAACAGTTTCTACGTGAGTTCCTATACCAACATTTAAAAACTGATTTTCAGTCACTTCACGCCCATTATGTTTTACCTTTGGACTAAAATCCAAAGGTAATGAATTAGTAGCACTTTGCACAGCCCAAATATTTCCATCTTTATCAAAAATAGGACCACCACTTTGACCTTTCAAACCTGGAGTAGAGGTTTCCAAAAGTAGATATATTATTAACAAGAGGTTCAGATAATACAGTAGCTTTTTGGGATGTATTAACTGGAGGGCTATTAGCAAAAAGAGTAGATCTAAACCAAGAAGGTACAAGTGCCATAAAATTCATAGAGAGTAAGCAAACTCTAGCATTTGGCGGTGGAGATGGCACAATAGTTTTTTTGGATGCCAGTAGAGACCCTCGAGCAATCTGGAAAGAACAAGCTTGTGACAAAGCAGGGCGTAATCTTTCCCAAGAAGAGTGGAAAAGGTATATGGGCAGTAGGCTATATGAAAAAACCTGTTCTCAGTATCCAGAAAGCCCCTAAAAAAGGGTGGCAGCAAGATTCGTGTCAGATTATACGGGTGCGACGTGAAAAACTACTTAGGACACTGCATAAACAAAATATAATTGTTTCTTTTCTAAAATTGAAGGGGTATAATATACTTTGAATAAGTTACAATATAAATAACACAAATAGACTTAAGAAGTGGTCTAAATCTGTCGAGTAACAAGGAGCCATTGCTGGCTCCCCGTCCTCTAAGAACCGTCCAAGCGACTTTCACCGCAGATCGGCTCAAGCCTCTCAAAACTCCTATGGAGGAGTCGGTTTGTCAACAACTAAACCTTGGCTATGAATTTGCCTATGGCAGTTGGGGTGGACCATTACTAGGTTCGAAAGTTCATCACTACCACCATTGACTTTCTCTAGGATGTGATGCAGATGCCAACTTGTTTCCTTTGAGATAGCCTGTTTACAAACGGGACATCTACCATTCTGGCTTTTCCAAAGGGCAAGTAGTTTCCTATGTCCCCATAAAGCTGTAAGCATTTTACGTTTGAGTCTTTCCTCAAAGTAATTCTCCCACTTAGGGTCATAAGGATTTGCTTCCCCTTTGATTTTGACATGCCGTCTTATGGTTACGTGACTAGCTTTTACAAGACAAAGCAACTTGGGTTTCCCATCGAGATTCTGTTGCTCTGTTTCAACGACAAACACCCAGTTACCTGTAGGAAATGACTTAAAGTATCGGTCTTTAACCCACTGAGCAGACTTTTGTGGATGTCGCCTTCTTGCCCAACGCCATAGCATTAACCAAATCTTATGATCCACTGACTGATAGGTTTCCTTAGCAACTATATGACGATGATAATTAGCCCAGCCCCGTATAACTGGGTTTAGGGCTTTTATCAAATTCTCTTGTGAGGAACTGCCATGTAGCTTAATAAGTTTTTGAACTTTGGCTAAGAACGCCTTAGTGTTCTTCTTAGAAGGCTTTATCAAGAGTTTCCCCTTGTACTTGCATATGTTTTGCCCTAGGAAGTCAAATCCTTCACTGATGTATGTGACTTGTGTTTTCTTTTGAGAAAGCTCTAATCCTCTTACCTTAAGAAAATCTTCGATAAGTGGCTTTACTTCTTCCTCTAAGACCTCTTTAGAGGCACCTGTCACGATGAAATCATCAGCGAATTTCACCATCTGGACTTTGGGGTTTATACGGACTCCTTTTACGTTCTTCGCTTTGAAGTGTTGTTTCAGGAGCTTTTCTAAACCATCCAAAACCATATTGGTTATAGCTGGTGCTATGGGTGAGCCTTGCGGTACACCTGCTTTTGTGGGATAAAAACTTCCATTGTCTATAAACCCTGCCTTAAGCCATTTGCTGAACACCTTCTTATCTAAAGGTATGTGTTCTAACATCCATTGGTGCGAGATTTCGTCGAAACAACTGCGTATATCGCCCTCTAAAACATACTCTGGTGAGGTTGCTTTAGCTAACAGGGTGAAACAATGCTCTATGGCATCTGCTGTACTTCGTTCTGGACGAAATCCATAAGAACATCCATCTGCTGTCGTTTCTGAAATTGGCTCCAATCCCAGTAGATATAAGGCGTGCATCGCCCTGTCAATCATGCAGGGGATACTTAGTGGGCGTTTTCCTCCTTGTTTAGGGATATAGACCCGACGTAGAGGTTTTGGTTTATAGCCTTGGCGTTTCAGTGACGCAATTGCCTCTGATTTGGCTTTAGGAGTTGACCATGTTTCCCCGTCCACTCCTGCTGTATTCTTACCTTTGTTTTCTGTTACTCGTCTTATTGCTAACACCTTAGCTGATAACGAGTGAGTTAGCAGCCATTGTAAGGCTTTAGCCTTACCATATTTGCCTTCTCTAAAAGCCTTCGCTATACGTGCCTGCAGTTTCTTAACCATCTTGTAGCATTTGACCCAGTTTATGCCGTGCCACTCTACTTGTTGGTTGATCGGCGCACACATTGTTTGTGCAATGTTCATTTGCTTTCCTCTCTTAAGAAATTCCACAAGCTCTCTAACGACGAGAGACCTAACGGAAGTCTGCACTCTTTCGAGTTGGATATTTCTGGTGGGGATCACCAGTCCTATCTTGGTCATTACAACCAAGCGTTCGCTTTTTCCGTCATCCTTTACCCACAGTCCCATTGGTTTGCTTTACAGCTCACTTTCCCAAAGGGAAGACTATGGGCTTACCGTGTTCCACTTAGATCACGCAGTGACTTAGACCCTGCCTATCCACCGATGGTACTTTTTATCCGTGTCATCCATACACATAGAGGATGAACTCGACCATTTACTTTTTAGTTCAAGCTTGTCAGTATCTTTAGCTTGTTTTGTGTTACGATGGTTATAACAGTTCACATATGTTGGTCGTATCACTAAGCCATGCCCTAGATCGCATGATACTTGCAATCAACATCCTTACTTCACAGTCTGGATACGGCTTAACACACAGGCATTTGTCTTGGCAGCTTCACACCCAAAGATTACTCTCTACGCATGTGCCAATAGGCTACAATTGACGGAACAATTGGTTTTATCTTTCTCCTTTCTGGATCCTGTAAAACAGTGATCTAAGTGACTTTCACGTCGCACAAGTGTAACACAAACGAACGTTTAATTAACATGCTTATCGGATATATCAGAATTTCAAAAAGCGATGGTTCACAAGTGCTGGACTTGCAAAAAGATGCACTGATAGCTGCTGGAGTAAAAGAGGATTCAATTTATGAAGACCAAGCATCAGGCAAAAAAGATGATAGACTCGGACTTACTGCTTGTCTAAAAGCATTACGAGAGGGTGACGTGCTTGTGGTTTGGAAGCTTGATAGGCTTGGTCGTAACTTAAAACACCTAGTTAATGTTGTCCAAGAGCTTGCTGACAAAGGTATTGGGTTTCGTGTCCTTTCTGGTCAAGGGGCAAATATTGATACCACAACAGCCAGTGGAAAGCTTATCTTTGGCATATTTGCTGCTCTTGCCGAGTTTGAACGAGAGCTAATCCGTGAAAGGACAATAGCAGGTTTAGAGGCTGCTCGTGCCAGAGGACGGAATGGTGGAAGGAAGTTTGGTCTTACTAAATCCCAAGTAAGACTAGCTCAAGCTGCTATGGCTAATAGAGATGTAAAGGTTTCTGAACTATGCAAAGAATTGGGTATTAACCGTGTCACTCTTTATCGCTATGTCAGCCCCAATGGAGAACTCCGTGAACACGGAAAGAAGGTGCTCGCTCTATAACTCTTATATGTTTCATTATACTATTTCTGAAACTCGTCTAAATGTGTCGTGGAGAAGTTTATTGAGTGTCAATGTTTAAGTTGACATTCATAGAGTGTAAATGTAACACTTGACAGATGGAAAAAACATTCGGCGCTTTAGTTAGACAGCTTCGTGTGAAAAAGGGACATTCCTTAAGAGAATTTGCCAAAGTAACGGGGGTGAGTGCAAACTTCCTTTCAAATATGGAACGTGGGAAATTTGGGCCTCCCAGTGAAGCAAAAATTATCCTAATGGCTGAAAAGCTTGGTCGGAACAAAGACGAAATGCTGGCTTTGGCTGGAAAGGTATCTTCTGACGTAATTGAGATTATTTTGCAGCGTCCAAAAGAAAAGACAGCACTCTTGAGACGGCTTAACCACGCTTCAACCACAAAAATAAAATCATATGGCGACGCCCTTGTTGAGGATTTAGAGTTTTACCCATTGGAAACTATTAGCAAAGAAAACCATACGGCTGTTGTTGGAGAAAGTGGTTCGGGTAAATCCCTGCTAACTAAATATTTAATCCACTTCTATTTTGATGATGCAGACGTTAGAGTCTATGATAGCGATGCTGCCCCAGAGGACTGGGGAAATATGAATGTCATTGGGCGAAAAGGTGATTATGTGGCTATAGCACTAGGCATGGTGGATGATCTTGAAACATTGCAACATCGAACAGTCCTGCATGGTGAAGGTTATGATTGTGGTGGTGAGATTGTACGAGTTATAGAGGGGTGTGACAATCATTCGGGCGAAAAGTCACGCTCGATTTAGGTTTTATTGTCTATCAAGGCTAAATGATGATAAAATTACTGGAAAAACTTCTAATTAATCTACAGAATCATTTAGGGGTCTAAGTTTCCCTTTAGAGATGTTTTCGGGAAGGGTAAAAAAGTATCTTCCTAGGAAGTTTATGTGTTTATGCTGCAAAGGCCATAAGCGAGTAATATCTTCATTTGTGATTTCAAAACCTTCCTCACACAACTGTTCTATAGCTTTGTCTATGTACAGAGCGTTCCAAAGAACAACAGCATTGGTAACTATCCCTAAAGCACCTAACTGGTCTTCTTGACCTTGCCTATAACGCTTGCGTATTTCACCACGCTGCCCGTAGCATATAGCCCGAGCAACTTTATGTCTTCCCTCACCCCGATTAAGCTGATTGATGATACGATGACGATAGCTTACATCGTCAGTAAAGTTGAGCAAATGAATAGTTTTAGGAATGCGTCCTAGTTCCATAATAGCTTTAGCCAGATCAGAAGGCTTATTACTCTTTAAAAGAGAACGAACAAGCTCTGATGCCTTAACAGTTCCCATTTTGAGTGATCCAGCAGTACGCAACATATCATCCCAATTACGCTCTACACGATTTATATTTACACGATTACGAGCAATGTTATTAAAGGGGCCATAATCAGCTAATTTGTCTATACGCCAAAAACGAAGACTGCCTATATCTGCAAGTCTAGGACTAAATTGGTAACCAAGTAACCAGAATAATCCAAAAACAAGATCACTAACCCCTGAAGTGTCAGCCATTATTTCATAAGGCTTTAGACCAGTTTTTTGTTCCAACAGGCCTTCTAATATAAAAATCGAGTCCCGAAGTACACCAGGAATTACTATGCCGTTGAAACCCGAAAATTGGTTAGAAGTAAAATTGTAATAGGTGATACCACGTCCTGCTTTGAAGTATTTGGCATTAGGACCAGAATTAACGGTTTGTACAGATGTTGTAAAGCGTAAGCCATCTGCTGAAGCTATATCACCACTTCCCCATGCTTGAACCAAAGGGTTTTTAGAATGAAAATCTACCAAGCGAGCATTTGCTTTAGTCAGGGTGTCAGCTCGTATATAGTTTTGTTGTACCCAACCAAGGCGATCACGGGTTAGTGCAGGCTGACTATTGGAAACAAGAGGTTCTAATCCTATATTGCACGCTTCAGCAATCAGGACAGCGCAAAGGCTAGTAGATAGTTCTGCAACACGAGAATGACTTTCACTAATGTGACTAAATTCTTCTAAAAAACCTGTATGCATTTGGACTTCCATTAAGAGTTCAGGCAAGTCAACACGAGGTAGTAAAGCAGCAACACGTTTTCTTAATTCAGTTACACGGGGAGGTACTTCAATCTTATCAATATTAGACACAACCAAATGATCACGTCCATCACGTTGTTCAATACGGGCATAAGTATTTTGAGGCAGATTAGCCGTAGCTTGTTTGTAGGAAGCATCTAGTTGCTCGGATAGTTTCTTAAGCTCAGGTCCGAAATCAAGTTCACGCCCTAAAGAACGACATACCTGCCCTTTTGATTTTTCCCAGAAGTCTTTCTGCAATAATTTACTTCTGGTATCACCCCATTTGTTACTAGCAAGCGAAAAGATGTTACGTCTACGCAATGCATCTTGAAACAGTTCTATTAAACATAAAGTGTAGGCTGCATAATTCACACTGCTATCTTTTTCTATAACCAGACGTTTCCAAGAAGGTGGAACTATTTCAAGCGGTGCTTTATTAAAATGTTTTTTATCCTTGCTGTAGTGCTCAAGCCAAAATTTCAAAGCATCAAAGATAGGTTGGCCTGAAGGGATTGCTTGAAAAGAAACAGTCTCAAGCAACTCAGGAAGAAAACTGCGTATGCGTCTGTAGTGATTAACAAGTTCTTGACGGTATCCTTCACCCTTTGGGCGTGCCAAAGCTTCTACTGTGCTGACTGCATGTCGGATATTATCTTCACCAACTTGTGAAAAGACAATTTCTTTAACATTAAGTTCCTTTGGATCAGAATCTAAAAGAATTACACACGCATTACGTAAAGCTAGGGCTGCCTTGTCAAGGTCACCCAATGTTCTCAATCGTTCCTTTTTGCCATCCCTTTTTGCTTCAGAAACAGTTTCAGTAATAAGTAAGTCTAGTAAGTCCAGAGCATCATCTAAAGCAATTGTTTCAAGACTGTGGGCAAAAGCTACCAAGGTAGCAATACGTCTTTGTTCTGGCATACGAGCAATATTAGGAGCCCATGTTGTTATGGCATAACGAGCCAAAGTATCTAGCTTTGTTGCAGGAATGCGTGACACATTGAGTTTGCCTATACCCAAATCTTTAATTTCCTTATAGCGATTTAGTGCTCCTAACAGAGCAGGTGAACTTATACGTGTGGGACCACGACATAAATTATCGAAATAGCTGTACCGTTCACCTTTGGGTACTTTTAACAAATCTTCAAGTTGCTTGCGTTGTTTTTGGTTAGGCAAGGCAGAGAGTTGTTGCCATAATCTTTGTGTTACACGCTCCCTTACTCGTGAAATAAGCCTAGTTAGTGTTGTAGCACCAGGTAAAATCACCTTACGTTCAACTAACCAAGCAGTTGTTAAATCAAAAAGTAAACTTGGTCTTTCAGTACTCAACCAAACACGAGAATACAGCCATCTAGTTAAACGGAGGGACCAAGGGAAATCACTTAAGTTGTGATATCCATAAAGCTTCTTAATCTCAACCACATGGTCAAAATGTGTTGTTCTACGTTGCATGTAACGTGATAAGGATTTTTTATCAGCTATGTTTAGCTGGGCGGAGATGTGATCAATAACCTTTTGAGGTACGTCAACAGGGTTAGAAAGGAAAGTTCCTAAAAAGCGAACAGTCACAAGTTGGAGTGCAAAACCTAGATGGTTGTGTTTACCACGGCGTTTATAAACAATAGATAAGTCAGTATCATCGAGATGGAAATAACGTGCTAGTTGTGTATCGGTAGGTTCGCCACGGTAACGACCATAACGTTGCTTTTGCTCATCAGTAAGGAAATCAGCGGACATCTTCTTGTCTCATCAAACCATCGTTTGTTAAGACAGCCTTGCGGAATTATTCCTATACCTACAGTAACTGTTCTTTAGTCTCATTTCCCCGTCTCATCAATCAAAGTCTCAACAACCCATCTCAATTTTTAAAAATGAGACTTTGAAGGAGAACACTATGACAAGACTTATTGGTTACGCACGTGTGAGTAGCTTCGAGCAAAACCTAAACTTACAGCTCGACGCTCTTAAGAAGGCAGGTTGTAATGAGGATAATATCTTCATAGATAAGGTATCAGGCACTCAAGATTATAGATCGGGTTTAGAATCTTGCCTCAACACGTTACAAGCAAGTGATACCTTAATCGTTTGGCGTTTAGACCGATTAGGTCGTTCTATGGTGCACCTAGTTCAATTGATTGAGGAGCTTTTTTCTAAAGAGATAGCTTTTCGTTCAATTTGTGTCACTTTGTCTGATAAATGAGCCTATTTTTGTGCGATAAATGGGCCTATATTTTGCGCGATAAATGAGCCTATCTATACATTGCCAATCACTAAACAATCTTTAGCAGCTTCAACAACTTCTTTAGTTATGCTACTCAGCTTATTGACATTCATGATGCGTTTTATCTGACTGAAAAGGCGATGGACAAGCCTGAAATTCCCGTTTGTGATTCTAATTATGGCTGCTACAGCTTCTGTATCAGAAAAATCCTTTCTGTGTAATTCGAGCCCGAGCTTTCTCCAGTGATGCTCCAAAATGAATAGCATCTCTTCTTTTCCTATTGGACGATATTCATGAGCAAAACCTATCCTCGAATACAATTGAGGATATCTTGTCAGACGTTTTTCCAGTCCAGGCATCCCAATCAGAATGATGCCCCAACCTCTTTCATCATATATAGCTCGCACTTGTTCAAAGGACTTTAACTGTAAACGATCCGCTTCATCAATGATTACAAGTATGCCCTGATCTTCCGTTGCGCTCGACTCTTCCCCTGATGCCTTCTTCTTCCCGTTGTGAAGAGAAGAAAATAGTTCGAATCGACAAGCTTCTAAATCCCTCTCTATTCGCCTTGCTGTGTTCCTAACAGGAGTAGTGTAGAATATGGATTGGGAAAATATAACTTGTCTGCTCATCTCAGCAACGTCTTTATCAGAGGTTTTCTTATTGAAAAACTTTTCAAAGCCATCTTGTTTGGAGTAATAGCTAGCAGAAAGCGTCTTCCCTACACCAGGAGTACCATGACAAATGCCAATATATTTCTCTCGATGACAGGCATTACAGAACTCTTCAAATCTACGATATTCCTTTGTTATGAGGAACTCAGATACAGCCATTGCCACATGTCTCAATCATTTTCATAGAGTTTAAGGTTGTGCCTTGGGGGCTGGGTTTTATTTTCACTTTCACTTTTTGGTTGGCCAGCTTGGTTGGTTCTTTCTCGGGGAACTTCTAATATTGTGTCTAATAAAGACTTTCTTTTCTCTATAGTTTCTCTGAGTTCACGTTTACGCCTCTGTCTGGCTTTAATAATCTCTTTTAAAGTGATAGTTTGACCAGCAAGTTCTTGACATACAGCACGACATAAAAATGAGCTTTTATAATAAATTCTGATCTCAGCTATGTCTCTAGGGTCATAGCGAATAGTAACTTCCTCACCTACATAAGCTGCTAGTGTTGGCTCAATATACAGAAAATTCTGAAAATGGATACCATCACGGTGAACCTTTCTGGAACGAGCAACCGTGAGCAAGAGCACGTCTAGTTGCTCTAGGGATTCAGGTAGCTGTGGAAGAAAACCATTACCAGTCCACCTTTCCAAGGGAGTCATGCCAATGCCACTGTGTGTCCTTTGATGGTATTCCTCTACAATGAATTTCTCAAACAGGGATGTGAATTCTTCTAGGGATAGTGTTCCTACTGAACTAGGTGCATTAGGTGGTGAATACCCTTGAAGATTCATTAGTAATAACTGGTCAACTGTCTGAAAAAATCTTTCTATACGTCCTTTTCCTCGGGGTTTATCTGGAGTTGAATGCTTAAGCTGGATTTTTAGATCAGCAGCAACCTGCTCAATGTGTTTGGACTTAAAATCCTTGCCGTTGTCAGAATAGAGTATGCTGGGAATGCCACATACCTGCCACTTAGGGCTGCTTTTCCTCCAAATTGCCTGCTTCAAAGACAAGGCTATATTAATGGCACAAGGAGTTTCAAAAGATAGATAGTATCCGCAAATGGCTCTACTGTAGTCATCTATGATTGTGGTTAACCAAGGTCTTCTCAACTGACCTTTTTCATCAACCAGAAGGATATCTAAAAGTGTATGGTCAGCTTGCCAAAGTTCATTAGGCACACTAGCTTCTCTGCGAAATACCAGTTCGTGTGTTTGATCGTATGCTTTGGTGCCTTCCTGTGCCAATTTAATTAGGGCTGGATCAATGTTTTTTACCACATCACGGACCACATAGTACGATGGTGCTTTAAGTTTTTTCTTTTCAGCAATTTCAGTGATCTTTCGATGAATGGAGGCAAGAGTTATTGGGGTTCTTCTTAAGACCAGAGCTTCTATTAGCTCTTCCAGTTCTTTGGTTAAAGAGTGCCTTGCATCTTTATCAGAACGTGGTTTTCTATCTAATCCAGCTAAACCTTTATCACGATAGACTTTAGCCCATCTTTTCAAAGTGCTTAAGCCTAGATTACGATGTTTCGCAATTTCAAAAAGGGATACTCTTCCTTCTAGATAAGGGAGAATGATTTTGTATCTTTCAAGTGCTGATTCTGTTTGCTGTTTACTCATAAGTGTCAAGTAACAAAAAATGATCGTTTTATTTAACTAATAATAATCCCGTCCTACAACTTTAAAAACCCTTTGGGTTCGGTTATATGAAGTGGTTATAATAATCAAAGTTACATAAAAGTATAACAGCATCCTTTAATTTAACTTTTAGTATGAAAATTGGATACGCACGAGTAAGTACTAAAGATCAACTTCTTGATCTTCAAATAAAGGCTCTCAAAAAAGAGGGCTGCAAACGGATTTACAGTGAACATATTGATGGGGCAAGGGTAGAGCGCACCGAACTCAAAAATATGATTAGCCAGCTTCGGGAAGGCGATACTGTTGTTGTCTGGAAGCTGGATCGTTTAGGAAGAAGTCTTCATGATTTAATTGCCCTAGTCTTTACATTTCAGGAGTTAGGTGTAGACTTCAAAAGCCTACAAGATAATGTTGATACGACTACACCAACAGGAAAACTCACCTTTCATTTGTTCGCAGCTCTGGCAGAGTTTGAGAAAGACATCATTAGCCAGAGAACAAAGGCAGGACTGGAAGCAGCTAGATTAAGGGGTCGAAAAGGTGGACGACCAAAGGGTCTTTCAAAACAGGCAAAAGATAAAGCAAGATTAGCAGAAAGTCTTTACAAAGAAAAGAACAGCTCGATCACTGAAATATGCGATCATCTTAATATTTCCAAACCTACCCTTTATAGATACCTTAGAAGTAGAGGTGTTTCCATAGGCACATAGTATGGCAGTTTTCGATAGGCCCATTTATCGCGCAAAAAACTGGCCCATTTATCAAACAAAGTGACATCCATGTCCTACAAAGAGTAGAGAGGCGTAAAATTATACATTTTACTAAATTTTGTGTGACTCCTGTCAGAAAAACAAATAATTGGCTTTGATTCAAGCTTAATGCTATGTCTGATGATGTCGCAGATTTGTAACAGAACAGGTCAAAGCAAAATCGGACTTTTATTAAGGTTTTTCAAAATCCCTTTGCGAAATGTAACAGAATAGGTCAAAGCAAAAACAAACTTTTATTAAGATTTTGGCAGGAAAGGGCGAAATGTAACAATCCTGTGCTGAACATGTCTATGTCCTAGAAAGGCTAAAAAACATTAGCAATAGATTTATAAAAAACCAGAATGTAATCAAGCATAACAGTTGTCACCCAAATGAAAAATATAGCTTTGTTAGTCCTTCGCAAAACAAGTAGAGTTACAAAGTGTAACCCCTACCACAACGCTGTAGAATCACAACAAACCCACAGTAAAATGTACTCATAACCACTTTTAAGAAATTCCGCCAATAACCTAAGATGTTTGTACTTTTAAACCAAAAAACAAAACCAAAATTGAAATCTCTAAAAAGCATCAAAAACAATCCAAAAAGAACCTAAAAAGTAAAAGGTAGTTTCTACTAACGATAAGATACTCGAGCATCGAGCATCAACCAACATCAAAGAACAAACCATCAAGATAGTCATAAACCCTCTAAGATCAAACAAAATAACTAAATTACGTAACAAAACCACAAGAAGGCCACAAATCAAATCTGAGAAGAAATAAAAAGATACCTTCACCTTTTTTTTGCGCAAACTTCGTGATGGCATCCATCCCAACTAGACTTTTGATCTTGGTTAGACACTCACTAGCACTGGACACTGTGGAATATAAGCTTGTGAAAGTATTTCAATCAATATTCTAAAAATTAGTGCCAATAATAAATAATTCTATGCGATAACAGGAAATCAGATCATAATTTAGTATGATTTGTATAAAAGAGAATTTTTGTGGTAAATCATACGATCTAACTCTCTGATTAAAGTGATAGTTATTAAATGATAAAAGGATTAACGTAAATAATATCGTAATCCTCAAAGGAGGTCAATTATGACCCAAGACAAATTCACCATCATTCTATACTCTCCAGAAACATCCCAAGGGAAAAGCTCATTTGCTCGAGAGTTTTTAGCTGCAGCAGCTAGAGATGGAGAAAATTACCAAGGTTGGGCTAGTAACCCCAAACTACGAGTACTTGGAGTGGACCGAGACGAAACTCGGGAAGGAAAAGAGCACACTCTCAGTCAATGGTATGACAACTTAGAACTTGAAATAAAGATGCCAGTAGATATCAAACAATCTCTTAACGGAAACTCACAAGACTATGACGTGATAGTAGTGGATTTTGGTGGTGCACCAAGTAAAACCGAAATTGCTCAAATGATGGAAATATCCGAAGGCTTGATCCTAACATTCATTACTTTTGATGAAAAAGGCTACCGATTAGGAATTAACAAATTACGTCAGCTTTCCCGTTTCCAAAAAGCTCTCGGCATGTTGAGTCATGTCAGGGTAGGGGAAGCCCAAGGCCAAAATCGTGATCCAGACAAACTAGCCAAAGCCTTACTCTTTTACCGTGACGATATTTTGAGTACTCAGTTTGAACACCACAAAACTCTCAACAAATTATACAGCCAAGGTTTTCTGGCAGGAATGAGTAAAAACCCCAGCAGTGAAGAAGAAGCTCTAATGAAAAACATGAACACTCTGTGGCAAGAAGTGAAAGAGAGATATGGCAACCCCTATAGACAATAAACAACTACTACAACAATTCTTAGAAGGTTCAGCTGTAGAAGAACCTAAAGAAACAATTCCTAAAATCGAGAAACAAAAACCAGAAACGGCAGGTACAAATCCTAAAAAAGAAAAGGTAAAACAAAACCTCCGCTTTTCAATTACCGTACCAACTGCACTAGCCCTAAATGTTCGAGAATACGTAAATCAAGCTACTATCCAGCATCTAATGAAAGGTGGTAATTACAGCATTTCACAGTTCTTTAGTGAGGCAGCTGAACATTATATAAAAGCAAAGAACCCAGATTAATCAAACTAACTCATAATTAAATCTCATACAGGACTTATCTACTTTAACTACTGTTACAATATCCTGTGCCTTCAACAGACAGTCCGCTCAAAGACCTATTCCTAGCCATTATAGAAGATGTAGCAGCTTGGCTACTGGATCAACCAATCCAAAGTGTTGCTCATGAAGAAAACATCGAACTACGGGCTAGCGCTGTCCGCTCCGACCAAATCTTTAAGGTAGTCCTTGCCAACGGAAAAGAAGTCATGCTCCATCTTGAACACGAGGCTAGTAGCAATACAGAAAAGATGAAGTGGCGGATGTTAGACTACATGGCGAGAATAGCTATAAAATTCAAACAAGAGCTTCACAGTGTGGTTCTCTACATCGGTGATAAAGGCAAAGAAGACACAGGAAAGCACCAGTTAAACACCATCACATGGCAATATCGAGTAATCCGACTATAGGAGATCTGAGCTAAAGAACTGCTCAACATGGGTAAAGTTGCCTTGTTACCTTTGATAGGTTTAACCAGCTTAGAAGAACCAGAGAAAGAACATCTGGCAGCGGTAGAACAAATCAAGTCCAAAGTCAGTGATGAAAGATTTAAGAAGTCAAAGTACCACCACCAGAGGTGGTGGCTTGTTTTGTTAACCCCTAGAAGGGGTATCGGACGCTAGTGCCCGATACTACTCAAATAGGCTACTCTGTTGTGCCTCTAATGCTCTTTCCTTCTGCTCTTGCCAACGTATATACTTCCTTATCTTTTGTTCATCTAATCCTACTGTACTTACACAATATCCTCGACTCCATAAGCTCTTTTGCGGATATCCTCTTAACTTCCTTCCATATATCTTTAGCATATTTATCGCTGACTTTCCCTTGATAAAACCCATTATCTCTGATACTGAATACTTTGGTGGTATTGATACCAGCATGTGTACATGATCCTTTCTTATGTTCAGTTCTAACACCTCTACTCTATCTTTTTCTCTACACAACTTGTATATTATCTGCTTCAAGGATTCCTCTACTTTATCCTTCAGCACTCTAAAACGATACTTTGGACAAAAAACAACGTGATACTCACAACTGTATATTGAGTGTGACAACTTTTTGTATCTGCTATTCTTTGGCATGTATTTCCCTTTCTTTAACCTTCTAGGGAAATACATCATTGCTTAACTAGTAGAACTTTTTACTAGACCACTACCAGAGGTAGTGGTTTCCACCAATGATAATGACTACTAACATCCTTGGTAGAGTTAATCCCAGATAAGAGGTTGATGAATATGATAGAAAATCATTTAGAGAAAGACGATTTACTGCTGAACACACCTTATCTTCAAAAAGTTAGGGGTGAAGGAGCAAAAGAGAAAGCACAGGAAGTAGCCAAGAATCTTAAACAAGAAGGAATAGACCTTCAAGTAATTGCTAATGCTACGGGGTTGAGTGTTGAGGAAATCGAGCAACTTTAGTACATAGTTCTTTTACAATCCCTAATAGGGGTGTGGTAAACATTCATGTAAAATTTTAGTGAATGGGGTTTAGATTAATGGTGTGACGATCATCATCAACACTTATTGGATTAAAACTGTGCCAAACAATACTTAGGGTTAGTGTTACTGGTGCGTTACCCTAACAAAGACATACTTTCTAAAGCGCAAGGAGGCAGCAAATAAAAAGCTGCCACAATCCAAACCTTGCAGTTTAAATTAAACAGAAAACGATTAAAAGAAAGGTTAACACTATGAAAAATATCAAAATAAATAAAGAAGTTTTTACAGCAGCTATAAAGAGCTTAGTTCTTACAGTACTAGTAGTTGGTTTTACTCAAATCGGTATAGCACAAGGAGTACGTACCTCAAATGAAATAAGCATCACTAAAAAAGCAATTGAGGCGGGAGCTATATGGAATCAATCCCATGCTGAAGCAAGGTGTCCTATAGTTGCAGCAGAGCAAAGCAAAGACGGAAGCTCAAAATGGACAGGACAATGGTGGACAACTGTGTGGGGTAGTATGTCTGTTTGTGAAGTTACTGTATATGATAACCCTTACCCACCAGTATCAATCAATGGCTATAATGCGAGGTTAGTTGTATTCAAAAGCTTTAATGGAGAAACTTTAGGTTCATTTAGACAAACTGGTATGAAAACATGGTCTGAAGATGGTGTTGAAGAAGCGAACAGATTTCAGTTTGAAGAACTAAATAGAGACGAATGGTCTGTTTATTTATACGACTCATCACGTGATGTTCACATCCAGCTTGACCTTTGGATTAAAAAAGTTATGTACAATGCTGGTTCTGATCCTAGGCAAGAACTATATACTGTCCAGAACTCTTATACACAAGCAATACCTAACTGGAGCTATTAATCCCTTCATTCTTTAAGAAACATAGAATCTTTACTACATTAGAAACACAGAACAAATAAGTCCTTAAACTTAAGGCGCAACAGAGACAATTACTATTTTAGTTGTCTCTGTTTTATTGTTGCTCGAGCTGCTTAAACCTAAGCAAATACTCAGGTTTATCCAGTTACTAGGTTAAGCGTAACTCTATAATTTTTGGCTCTTGATGGATTCCAAGAGCCTGCATTCTTAAATATTGGCGATAACTGTGTCCTATGAGGCAAAAACATTGATAAAATTAGGTTAGAAATTATTATGGAGAAAATGGTGTCTGAGATAGATTAAATTGCATATTCCTATAATCTAAGCCCTTGGAATCCATAATGAGCCTAAATGTCAACACTCTTAATTAAGAATGCGCCCGACTAATCGGGCGCTAAAGGGGGTAAAAGGGGGGCAATGCTAGATGCATTAGCATAATAGCACTAAGATTATCTGATGGCAAGCGTATCAAGATAATAGCTCAAAGTGTCTCAATTTACTTAACACTTAAACTATTTAGCTCAATAATTAATTCTACTGTCATACCTTTTTGTTTCATTCTTCTAGTAATTCCATGACACTCTTCATCATGGCTCTCATCCTTAGCATTATTAGAGAGTTCTTTATGTCCCTTGAAGAAAACTCCCTATTCCAGCAATTTTTCTTTCTTGGTTTTTAGATTTGCTAAGTTGGGTTAATACCTAATTCCTTATAGTAACCACTATAATTACCCCCTTTTTTACCCTCACCACTAATCATTAACCTGATAAGGTATACAATTACCTCCTATAGCGCTCTAACTTAAAGAATAAGATTTTAGAAGCCAATAGGTCAACTGACTTTTATCCTGTTATCCTGTAAGAGTTTGGTAAGTTCAACTCGAGTAACCTACTAGCCCTCTCTAAAAGTGGTGGACATTTTTGTCCACTCTATTTATTCCTTTTAAACAATGTTTTTGACAATTTATAGATATGCTCGAGTGTAAGGTAATTCTTCTTGCCAAAAAGAGCCAAGCATAATTTGATTAGTCCTACAATTGCAACAATGGTTATAAGGAAATGTAGAAACAGCATTACGCTGCTCCAAAATCTAAATGACTAAACTCGAGCATAATTTCTTCATCTGTAGGTGTTTGGTTTTACAAAGAAGTTCAGGTTCTCAAATTGCTTAGTTAATTGTTGAGCGTGGTTGCTTGCCTCTATAGTATTGTTGAATGTTTACCATACTGTTTTTACTTTGGTTTGCTCGAGCTACCCCTAAACCAACATCTAAAGGTTAATGATAAATCTACCCTTCTTTAATTCCTTACAGAAAGCTGCACAGCTAATAGTGTTAGTGATTTTGTTTGGACTATAATTGTACAGCACTTGAAGATCCTTCTACGGTTTCTTGATAAATTTTTTGGTAGTCCAGTAGTCCTATACATGTAGTGATGCCCTATTTGATGTCACTTTTCGCTTATTGGACACGGTAATTTTACCTAGGGTACAGTCATGGTTACATTGAAGTATCAGATGGGAATCTTATAAAAAGACTACATTGATCAGAAAGAACTATAGGAAACCCCTTTGAAGCCACTATATACTTCATCTATAATTATAATGGGAATGCTTGCTTGAAAGGAAAATTAGCATTACCATACTTTAGGACTACCAACAAATGGCACTTGAAAAGTTTGAAAAACAAATTGCTGACACTATAAAACTTAATGAATAAGATCAAAAACGTTTAGAAGAGATTAGACAAAAATATAAATAAGACTTGTGAAATTGAGATAGGTATGGTTAGTAAGACTTACTAGAGCAAGGCAATATGTCGGAAACAACTACAAAGATACATACCCCATCTACTTTAGTAAATGTTTTTGCTTCTACTCTAAAAACTGCTGAGGAATCTCGTGTGTTACTTATTAGCGGTGTTTATAAGCGTAAGGGCAACAAAATATATAGCAATGGCTATGCTTATGATGAACTACTTGAAGAAACTAGCCAAGCTAGTATTACCTTACAAGTACCATCAAAGCTCAGAATAGAACTAAGAAACAACTATCCTTACATTTTAAAAGGTAGCCTACATAAAAAAGCTACCACCAAAGGACAAATTGAGCTTCAGTTTGTCCTTGCAGATATAGAAGAAGAGTTAGAACCACGCTTTACAGAAACAGATATTAAAATTGCAAAACTTATCAGGGAAAAAGGCAACATGGGTTATAAAAATGTAAGTCAAGTTTTAAGAAATAGGCTCTATGCTGATCAAAAACCACGACTGGTTTTAATTATAAGTATACAGGGCATTGTTGATGCAGATGTACTAGTTGCTGTTGGTGAGGCTGCAAGTTACTACGAACTTATTTTTAAACGCTTAAGCCTTACTGACCCTATACAACTTGCATCCGCTTTGCAAAATGTTAATGGAGATGTAATTGCAGTAGTACGTGGTGGTGGAAGTGGGCTAGAAGTATTTGATGAACCTGACGTACTTGAAGCAGCTTTAAAACTTAAAGTTCCTTTTATTGTTGCGTTAGGACATGCTCAAGATACACCTTTGCTCGAGCAAATAGCAGACCAAGTTTTAACCACACCTACAGCATTAGGAACTTACCTAAAAAACTTGGTTGAAGAAGTTGAAGAAGAACAACTAAGCAATAAAACAGCTATGTTAAAGCAAATCGAAAGTCTGTATAAAAGCAAGTTAGATCAAAAGGAATTTCAGCTTGAAAGACTAACTAGAAATAATGAACGTATGAACATTGAAAATAAAGATTTGAAAGAGAAAATTAAGAATAGTTTAAGTTGGAAGAATGCATTCGTAGCATTTGCTTTTGGAATACTAGTTGCTTCTTTAGTAATGTGGTTATTAAGGTAAATACTTATCAGTAAGATACTAAGGTAAGGTTTTGTCAGCGTTGTTTAACCATTAGCATAAGCTCTAAAATCTTTGTTGAGTGCGAAAAGAATAAAAAGCATGATTAAGACCATGCAGTAGTTAAGATAAGATTTGAGAGGGTAATCTCAGTTTAGGAAAAAGGTTTTATTGCTTGGGAATATTAGTTGCTCGAGTTCATTCTTGGTGCTCGAGCAACTCCTAGAATTATTATCCAAGTTATGCTAAATACAGCATAATTACTTATAGGAGAGATTATGGAAGAACGTTATTTACATCCACTTACTGACTTTGGTTTCAAGAAACTCTTTGGCACTGAACCTAATAAGGTTTTGCTTATTGATTTTCTCAATCAGCTCTTGCCCCAGCATCATCAAATCAAGAATCTTACCTACACTAAGAATGAACAGGTCAGCTCTTCCCCTGATGATCGCAAAGCTATTTTTGATCTATTCTGTGAAAGTGAGGAAGGTAATAAATTTATTGTAGAAATCCAGCGTGCCCGCCAAACCTTCTTTCTTGATAGAAGTGTTTTTTACTCTACTTTTCCCATTAGAGAACAGGCTAAGCGTGGTGATTGGAATTACGAATTAAGACCTGTTTATATTGTAGCTATTCTTGATTTTCATATTACTGATCTCGAGCTTGGCAATGACTTACTACATAAAGTGCGTTTAATAGATGAAAAAGGTCGGCTTTTCTATGACAAGCTTACTCACATCTACATTGAGTTACCAAAATTTACCAAAACCCAAGAGGAATTAGAAACAAGATTTGACAAGTGGCTATATGTATTCGGGCATTTAGCAATACTAGAAGATAGACCTATGAAATTACAAGAAAGGATATTTGAGCAGCTTTTTAAAGCAGCAGAAATAGCTAGGATGCGTCCAGAAGATAGAGACAAATATGAAAGTGATCTTAAGAAGTATAGAGATTATTACGGCACTTTGGGTACTGCTAAGGAAGAAGGGCGTGAAGAAGGACGTGAAGAAGGACGTAAAGAACGTTCTTATGAAATAGCCAAGAATTTTAAAAAAGCAGGCACACCGATAGATTTAATTGCTACTGCAACAGGATTAAGCGTTGAAGAAATTAAGAAGCTTTGAATAAGATGTTTGCTCGTATAAGGAAAAATGTATGCCTGCAATAACCATAGCCGTTTTACATCCTGACCTAATAGGACGGCTTTGATAATTTGGTCAAGTACAATCTGGTTACCTACAAATCAATGCATGAGTCGTTAACTTCTTGGAAGTTAAATTAACTCATAGGCTTACTTTATCAATTACAGTAAGCAATTACTTAAAGTAAGGTGAATCCTTACCACCACAAGAGCTTTTAAACTTTATAATATTAGTACACGCTTTCCTCAGAAATTACATAATGAATTTGGACTTAATCCTCAACCAGAAGGTTTATATCAAATTCTTTGGGGTTCTTGCAACATTACAATAATTGTCTTGAATCAAGTTGCTCAAAAGGAGCATAATGCTTTATGGAATGCATTTAGTGCTGAGAAAGATAGAATAGCTTATGGTTCACAGCACTACCAAATTCGCTCTGAGTATACAAGTACAATACTCAAACAGCTTTTTGCCCAATATAAGCAGGAAGGAATAGATATGCCATATACGATGGAAAACTTTATACATGATGTTGCGCTCGAGCATTTATCTGAACTAACGATTGATGAGCGTTTACAGGGGTTACCTGCTGAGGAAATAGCACAAAGATTACCTCTTGAAGAGCGATTAAAGGGTTTGTCTACTGAGGAAATAGTACAAAGATTACCTCTTGAAGAGCTAAAAGTTTATCTTGAGCAAATAAAAACCAATAAAACTGATTCTGATAAAAAGTGATCACTCAAGATTTTAGGTGTCCAAGTTAATCTAATAGAAAATGATCATTTCTCTTGTGAAACACCTAAATGTAGTTATGAAAAGCCTGTTTGTAACGGAGAATTTGCAGTAGAAGACTTGTGAAAAATCAGATTATACCAAATTACAGTTTGATTAAAGCCTATTAGAAAAGTGTATCTAGCTCCTACTGTATAATCCCACAGTAATCTCGCTGCTACCGACATGAATCAAAGCAAAGTTCAGACATTTTAAAGCCCTACAGATTTCTTTAAAAACTCTGTTAGCAAAGACTTACCTATATCAGTAGCTATATTGAATCCCCATTTACCTATTTGTTTAAATGCTTGCTTGACCTTATTGGGATCTTTCTCTTTGGCCCCTTCAATAGCTTCTTCTACACTATGTAAGTCTTTAAGCTGTTCTTCTGTACCTTGACCGTAGGGTATTTGCTCACGCATAACATCACGTAATGCAATTAGTTCTTGGCTAAATTGAGGTTTAGATATTAATTGTTCTATAGTGATGTTGGAATTTCTTTGGTCGATGTAAGTTTCACCATGAAAATGCTGATGTATGTGTACTTCACGGTCTTCTTGACTGGCAATGCCATTGAGTAGCTCTGGTACATTAATATCAGCATCGAGATTGTGATCATGAGTTTGTGTAATCCCCTTACTTTCTAATCTTAGTAAGACTTTATAACTGATGACTTTATCAGGTTGATTTGGCAAAGGAATCATTGGAGTAACTTTTATGCCAGCAAAACTACTGTGGATATGGTCTAGGTGATTATTGATAAGACCAAGCATTTCACGGCGTCTTGGCTTACTACCTACTACCCAAATAAAGAGTTTGTCAGCTTGTTTATTAGTTCTAACTAAGGCTTTGGTTTGCTGCTCGGGATTACTAAGCACCATACCACTATTCCAGCGCAAATCACCTTCTATCAATTTATGAAGTCGCACCATTAAACGTGAAATTATGTTACTTGGCAGCATATCGTAGTGATATTGAAAAGCTAGAGCGTCTTTTTGGTAACTATCTAGGTTATTGGGGGCATTATTAGGTAGCAAGTCGGGTATAAGCACTTTTTTATCTTGTTCAAGGTAAAAGCACAGCTCAAACTTACGCATTATGTCAATGATGACAAGCCATTTGTTAGGAGGGTAGTCTTTGGGGTTAGCTTCCTTGCTGTCGGTAAAGACTGTTTCCAACTGCTCTATGTTGAGCTCACCTTTTTGCTTAGCAACTAGCCTAGAGAAAATAATGGCATAGATAGCTTTGGTAACCCATTGTGGGTTGCGAATGGTGGTATCGTTTAAGCGAAGGTCATCACTGAAGTTTAGTACTACTCCCAAGTCGTGCAAGAATCTAATTAAAGTTCGCTGCTCTGTATCTTTAGTAATTCCTTTTGTTTTACAAATCGTTTGATACTCGCTAAAACTGAGAAAGTTATCTTGATTTGCCTCTAAAACTGATTTTACTTGTAACCAAGAGGTAGGGACTTTATCGAAAACGTGGGGCATATTGGCAACAACTTCTTTAATAGCAGCTTCAAGTTCAGCGATACCTTCACCAGTAGCACAAGAGGTGTGGTAGAAGCCTTGGATGTGATACTCTTTAACTAATTGGTTTTCATCTAAGTGCAATAAGGGGCTTTCTTCGATTTTGTTTAGCACTAGTAAAATAGGAGAATTAGGGGCGAAGCTGGTAATTAGTTTTAGCCAATAGAGAGTGCGGTTTTGTACTTCGCTTTGTCTGACATTAAGTACTAACACGTAGAGAGTGCGTTTGGTGAAAAAGAATTGGTGGGTAGCGTGCTTTAGTTCTTGACCACCAAAGTCCCAAATATTAGCTTTTATGTTGCTGCCGTTGACTTCGAGTTGCCAAGATTCTATAAAGATACCTTCTGTAGAGGTTTCACCTTTGTCAAAAATGTTGTGCTTTAAGCGTTTTATTAGAGAGGTTTTGCCTGTAGTAGCTTCACCTACTATTATTATCTTGGTTTCATTAAGAGGTTGAGTATTGTGGTGAAGGCGCTTTAAGTAATCAAAAACAGGTGCTGCTTTACTCATTCCTATGATTTCAGGTGGAATGTCTTTTATGGGGTTGCCTTCGAGGCTTAGGGTTTCTAACTTAGAAAGTTGAGTTATTTCTAGAGGTAGGTGCTCGAGCTTATTGCCAAGCCCTTGTCCAAGATTACCGCTATCAAGTCTTAGCGTTTTCAGATTAGAGAGTTGGCCTATTTCTGGAGGTAGGTGCTCGAGCTTATTGTTATGAAGGATTAATTCTTGCAGGTTAGAAAGTTGGCCTATTTCTGGAGGGAGTTGCTCAAGACGGTTAATACCAAGCTCTAGCTTTTGCAAATTAGAGAGTTGACCTATTTCTGAGGGGATGTATTCTAACTTGTTACCCCAAAGGTGTAGGTCTTGCAGGTTAGAGAGCTGACCTATTTCTGGGGGGAGGTACTTTAGCTCATGTTCATTCAGTGTTAGTGATTGCAAGTTAGAAAGCTGTAATATTTCTGAGGGGAACTGCTCTAGCCCTTTGCCCCACCTACCTGCAAAGATTAGTTTTTGCAAATTGGTGAGTTGACCTATTTCTTGAGGTAGGTGCTCTAACTTATTACGACTAAGGTTTAGCTCTTTCAAATTAGAAAGCTGGAATATTTCTGGGGGTAGGTGCTCTAGCTGATTACCACCAAGATTTAGCTCTTTCAAGTTAGAAAGCTGGCCTATTTCTGAGGGTAGGTGCTTTAGCTGATTATCCCCAAGATCTAGCTCTTTTAAGTTAGAAAGTTGGCCTATTTCTGGGGGGAGGTGCTCTAGCTGATTACCCCTGAGGTTTAACGATTGCAGTTTAGAGAGTTGACCTATTTCTGGAGGGAGGTGTTTAAGCTTGCCATAACCATATAAAAAATTATTGCTAAGGTCTAGCGTTTTTAGATTGGAGAGTTGACCTATTTCTCGAGGGAGGTTCTCGAGCTTGTTACCCCTAAGGCTTAGCGATTGCAATTTAGAGAGTGTAAATACTTCAGCAGGCACTTCACATAAAGGACTATTCCCAAAACTAGAACTCTCAAAATAAGACAAATCCAGCTCAGTAAGTTCTTTATCCTTTGCCTGATTAATTTTATGTAGAGGATCTTGTGATAATTTAAAATCGATTTTTAGAGGGACAACACCTTTTTTAGGGGTCATACTTTCACTATACTTCCCTGTAACAACTTTGGGGTTTTTGGTTTTCTACACAACATTGTATAAAAATCATACCGCACTTTTGTTTGTTAAACTCACCAAACATTGTTCATTAAATCACCAAAGCATTGAATGTCTCACTTACCTTTTTGGTCTAGCCTTTTCCTTCTAGTGCCTTATACCAATCATCACTTAAAAATTCATATCTAACAAGAGCTTCACACCAAAACAACTTCACATTCTTCTAAATTCTATGTTGTGTAAGCGAGCGTCTATCGAATATCTTCCGATTATAAACAGGACCAGCGGGAGCATTTGCTCCAAAACCTACGATTTTAAACTAAACCTTCAAGTATGTTTTACTAAAAACCACTGTCACTGCTTTTTAGTTGGTAAATTTATATCAAAATATCAAGCGTTTTCAGTGTACGTATGTGGCTCAAAAAATGACTGTTTGTGAAAGAGAAAAATCCTTAGAGTCCATTTTCATGCCAATGTGCACAGTACCCTATAAATTTCGAGGAAGCGATTCCCCTTCTGACCATAACTGCAAAAGCCTCTTTTTTCATAGAGCTAGTTTTGAGTCATCTGTTAAAGAGTCATCAAAAATCGTCTGGATATTATATTGCGCAAATGCACTACGAATCACCTCGCTTTGCTTGTCATCAAGGTGTGGATTGATTGTTCGATCAGATTCAAAAACGACAATCAAAAGAATCTGCAAATCCTCCTTATGCAAACTGACTGGAGCCTCATCAAACATTACAAGTTTTTCGCTCAGCTGTCGCAGGCGCATGTTTCTTGTTTCAGCATCACCTTGAATAAGGTAATCTAGATCTGTTTTATCATAAACATCAACAGCATGCTTAATCATAGCCTTTACGCCTTCCCATTCTTCTGGAGAAGCATTTATCTCTGCAAAAGCATAATTTGTTCGTTCAATAGTAACCATTATTCATCCTGTAAACCTCTTTCTTAATTTGTCTTGTCACTACTCAACGTATTGGTGACAGGGCAAAATTAACAGGTTTCCTTATTCCTACTCCTTCAGAGGAATTTTTCTTACCTTCGTTTTCCCTACCTCAGACTACTATGGAAACTCCGTCACCATAGGCCTCTCGGCCCTTAGGTGATCCCGTGTTTCCTGTAAGGTTATACGTGATAGTGTGATTTAGGCTCGTCATTCTTTATCTTGCTTGTTTTCTATTAAACAATGTTCCTTAGATCGGTACAACCCTCGATCAAACGTGCAATAATCGCTGGTTCTAATGGATATTGCCCTTAATTGTGTTGACAATAGACTCAACCAGGTCACTGATAAATGACATTCAACTAGTCTAAGCTTAACCATTTCACACAGGGTTTGCATGGCTCTTACATATACAATTTCTGTAATCCTTGCTTTTCCATCATGCTGTTGTCACCTTCACCTTTCAGATCTTGGCTAAGATGGCTACCCTCAAGTCTACGTACCTTTCTTGTCCCTCTTAGAGGGGAATATAACCTTCAAGTTCCACGATGCACCACGTTTGGTTGTTACTTCTCAAGCTGAATATAAGTTAAGGTTAACTGTTACTTTGGCGTTACCAAGATTAAAGACATACTTATTTTGTCACAAGGAGCTATGGGAAAACTACCATAAATCAACTTCTGTAGACTAAATTAAAGAGAAATCGATTAACAAAGAAAGATGATTCCATGAAAAATATCAATATAAATAAAGAAGTTTTTACAAGAGTTTTAAAGGCCTTAGTTCTTACAATATTAGTAGTTGGTTTTAGCCAACTTAGTCTAGCACAAGATTATAGTGGAGAGTACCAAATTCAGGTTAAAGCTACTGGTCAGTACTTACATGTAGATGGGAATAACGATAAATTACTATCTACCCGCTACCAACCTGATGATGACTTTACTCTCTTTATCTTCGAAAAGCAGACTGATGGCAGTTATAAAATAACAGTTAAGGCTACAGGAAATCATTTGCATGAAGATGGTAGTAATGACAAACTCTTATCAACTCGTTATCAACCTGATGATGGTTTTACACGTTTTATATTAGAATCACAAACAGACGGTAGTTTTCGTATTAAAGTTCAAGCAGATGGACTCTATTGGCATGAGGACGGCAGCAATGATAAGCTTGTGTCTACTCGTTATCAACCCAATGATGACTTTACACGTTTCATTCTTGTTTCAAATCAATCAGATCAGGATTCTGATGGGCCCGTCTCTTTATTTCCTGAACAGTACACTACCGTAACAGCTTTCACTTGGTTGACTGAGCAATCAACAAATATGAATAATCGTGAAGTCACGATAACACACACCTACAACGACGCTGCTAGCACAATTGGTCCTATTGCAGTTAGGTTAAGGAAAGTGGGAACAGAAGAATCAGAAAAGTTTGGTACAACGGTCACCTTATTGTCAAACGGTACAATTCCAGGTTTAGAAAACAACCGATTGATCCTTGAAGATCAAGGAATTCAAGCAGATCAAGGATTTGAAAAACAAATCAAGGTATTATTCAATTACGAAAATAGTTTCATGCAAGTACGTGATGGTCAACTGAAACTTCTTCTAAGAGATCTGACCACTTTCCAAAACGAGTCTTATAGCAAAACCGATCACTTTGTAGGTCCATTTCTAGAAAGTGCGAAGGTGAGCTACGGTGGCGCAGCGAATAACTGGGGTCATCCTGACATTTCACCTCTAAGTCAGAACAATACGGGCAGTTATACCCAAAGCACCAGCATCGGTCTAGATCTAGGGGTAGGATTCAGTGGAAAACAGCCAAGCGGTTCTTTAGGTGGCAGTCTATCTTACTCGTCGTCCCAAGGCACTTCTGTGTTTGATATTGAATTTGAACAAACTACTAGCAACTCAGCACCCATTTTTTTGTGGGAGATGGGTAACTATTATGAAAATGATGCAAGCATACAAACTTATCGGAATGATCCTTGGAGAATAGTGCGTAAAGTTGCAGAACAGATTCCCATAGAAGGCAATAGTGTGCACACCCCACCACCGCTATCCCGAGGCTCATTCCAAATTGCAACCAATACTGTTTACACCAAATCACTCCCGAACAATTGGACCGAAACGCTTAGTCCAGCTCTTCCAGAGTTCAAGATAAGAATCAATTACGAACTCACATACCGTGCTGTTTGGACAGGTCCGCAGAACTGGAGCAGCGATGCAGCTGAATTTGGACATGGCTTTGGTTTTGTTTTTGGACTTGACCCTAATATGTGGTCTGGCGAAACATTTCGCAAATGGGGGACAGTAAAGAGAGTATACAAATTCCCTGTTGAGATCACAATTCCAGCTGATGTTATCAATACGTTACCGCCGTCCAATGACGAGTAAAATCTGGATCATTATAGAGATAATTTGAGAGTATACAGATTAAGATTGGATCTTTAACACTAAAATTTATCTGGATCAGATTTACTAGACATACCTGCCAACCGAAATCTACTTAAGAATAGAAATTAGGAAAAGGGAGCGATTTTTCGCTCCCTTTTTTATGTTTGAGGAAAACAGTGTCGGACAAATAACTAGATCGGTACTATAATATCTTGTTATTTTACTCAGTAAATGACTTTGTTTTTGACATAGTAAGCGTTACTAATCCCTAAGCAAGCTCTAGACCTCTTGATACTTGCAATCAACATCCTTACTTCACAGTCTGGATGCAGCTTAACACACAGGCATTTGTCTTAGCAGCTTCACACCTAGAGATTGCTCTCTACGCATGTACCAATAGGCTACAATTGACGGAACAATTGGTTTTATCTTTCCTCCTATCTGGACTCGTAAAACAATGATCTGAGTGACTTTTTACGTCACACCCTTATAATCTCACACAAATCTCGCTGCTACCCAGAATAGACTAACTCTCAATCACGATTGAAATAGTGGGTATGAGGGTATTTTTTGAGCTTTTATTGTTGTTTTTAGTTGGTTTGACCTTGCTTTCGCTAACTCGGACGCTTTTTAAGCAGTCAGCCTCTAATGACGAGGAGAAGGAGGAGTGAACGCAGATTGGTCTAGGGGCAGTTCTTTTGCAGTAACAGGTTGTTCCAATTTTTGTAGGTGAGCAAGGTTTGAATATCTAAAAGTAACATGAATGAATAACTTATCGCAGGGATCATAATATAATTACTTCATTCAAGAGTTTGAACTAAAAAAATAACCTTGTTTAGAACGCATTTAAACAACTCAAAGGTGGTAGAGTATCCGGTCAAGGCGACGTTTGTAGGTAATTGGGTTTGTGCCCTTGTACAAAGCAATTGCAAGGTGCACAAAGCCATGATAAATTATGCTCCCCCTTCATACTCAAACATTAGTTCCAGCACGCAACCTCTGAAATGCTACCAATTTGATAGAGCCCAAGAAAAATCTGTTTCTGAGAGCCTTAATTTGAATTACCCTGCTTTGACCGGATGTTCCCTTGTGCTAGGGTGTATATTTAAAGCTAGGACGGCTCTTAAAAATTAGTTCAAACTCTTGTTCATTGCAACTTTGGGGTGCTATAAGATTTTAGAGTTTTTGTTTTTAGGGTTATTGTTGAGAAGGAGCTTAATCAGAAACTAATTTGACAATAAGTAAGTACAATGCCACAGGTGCTCATGAGGGTTTTTTCAGGAAGCTTTTTAAGGTTTCTAGAACTTCCAAAGTCTAAGGTACTTAGAGTTTTTTGCAAAGCCAAAAAAGGAGTCTTAAAAAATAGTGTGAAACTGAGGTGGAGAACATATTTTACCAAAGAGTTGAGCCTTTATCTATAACAAGACGCCTATTGCGTGAAGAGTTACCCAAAAGACCATTCATGACATATCGTGAGTAAAGAATGCAGAACAATTCATGAGCTAGCAGGTAAGTTTAAGAGACACAGTTTTCCATTTTCCGAGTCCTTACTACCATCAAGTGGTATTTATATCTTATTTCAGAAAGGAGAACTGGGACACAATCAAGACAGGATTGTACAAGTGGGAACACATACTGAAACTGATGAGTTTATCCTAAAGCTAAAACAACGTTTCCTTATAGAAAATAAAGACCGTAGTATCTTCAGAAAAAATATTGGTAGAGCCCTGCTAAAAAAAGAGAAAGATCCATTCTTTAGCTATTGGGAAATTGACTTCACAACAAGACGAGCAAAAGGACAAGACTTTTCTCAAATTAGCCTTGACTATCAGAAACAAGTGGAAGCCAGAGTTAGTCGATACATTAGAGATAACTTTTCATTTGTTGTTCTCGAAGTAGAGGAAAAAACTAAAAGACTTGAGCTAGAGTCCAAATTTATCTCTAGTGTCTTACAGTGTAAAGAATGCAAACCATCAGACAACTGGCTCGGCCTCTACTCACCCAAAACAGAGATAACAGAAAATGGCTTGTGGCTAGAGGATGAATTATATAGGATTTCATTTGACACCCCTAGCATTTCGGAACTATCTGATTTGCCTCTTGGTAATTACTAGGCATTGCGGGTGCTTATCTATCACTAAATATTTAGCCTCCTGTCAGTAAAAGTCCTACAAATTCTGTAGGACTTTTACTGTTTTTTATTGTTGCCCGTAAATCTTAGACTTTAGACATGGTTATTTGTAAATGCCCTCAAATAACTATGTCACCTAAAACTGTGCAGTTTCCAAGTTGTACGGTTCTTTAGATTCCAGAGAAATTTTTCTCTGAATTCTTAACATTTCAGATTTGGAAGGACTACATATATGAAGCTCTTAAGCGTATTTTTACTGGTAGTTAGTTTAGCTTTTTTCACAGCTAATGCTCAAGAAGAAGCAACAGAAGATGTTGCTCCTGCTATAGAAGAAAGCTCAACAGGTAGCTTGCTTATCAATCTGACCACAGATGACACTTGGACCGCAGGTATGGCCTTGGCTTTTGCTAGCAGAGTATTGGAGCAAGATTATGATGTTGCTATATTTCTCAATGTAAGAGGTGTACGCATAGCATCTACAGTAATTTCGCATGATACACATTCCCTTACAGAGCAAACACCACATGACATGCTGGCAGCTCTTATAGAAAGTGGCGCAACAGTTATAGTTTGCCCTGTTTGTCAGGAAAAAGCAGGTATTGCCGATGAGGATTTGCTCGAAGGAACCACTAAAGGAAGTCCCGATGTAACTATCCCTCTGGTTATGGATCCCAATACTAAAATCCTAAGTTACTGAAAATAACTGATCGCTCAGCTAGCTGTGTGTTAGGAAGCATACAGCTAGCTCATAGTTTGAGTGCGCCTGCTGATCCTAATATCCTGAAGCGATGACGAAATTCGCTATGCTATGGATCATTTTGGCTTTGTTTATTATCTTGATGAAATTAGTAAACTTAGAACCACTAGAATCTATCAATTGCTGCTCACACTACGTCACCTACAGCAAATTGAGTAACTCTAATAGCCCTCATGTCTAAAATGGCTCTGTACTTATTTTTCATCTAAAGAGGAAAATATCATGACAACCATTAAGTTCTTCATCAATAGGCGATTGGTACTAACCTACTTTACCCTGACATTCATAATCTCATGGGGCAGTGTACTCATTTTAGTTGGTCCTAGCGGAATTCCGGTAACTACAGAGCAATTAGAAATAGTGGGATTAGCAATGCTCCTTGGCCCCAGCATAGTAGGAATCCTATTGATAGGCTTGACTTCTGGTAAACTGGGCTTTCGTAAGCTTTTGTCTCGGCTGTTCAGGTGGCGAGTGGGTGCTCAGTGGTATGCAGTCGCACTCCTAATTGCCCCACTCTCGACGATAGCAGCACTCCTTATGCTCTTACCCTTCTCACCCGAGTTCCTACCTACCATATTCACCTCGGATAACAAGGCTACCCTTCTACTAATCGGTGTCACAGCAGGTCTCATGGTTGGTTTCTTTGAGGAGCTTGGCTGGACGGGATTTTCTGTCCCTCAAATGAGATTAAGTCATGGATTCCTTATCACTGGGCTTACCGTAGGCTTCATATGGGGAGCATGGCACTTCATTTTGTTTTGGGAAAGCAATAGTTTCTCCGGAGTACTCCCAATAGCCCTCTTACTTGGACGCCTTTTCTCTTGGTTACCAGCTTACAGGCTGCTTATGGTTTGGGTTCACGATCGTACTAGGAGCTTGCTTGTCACAATGATCATGCATGTAAGTCTCGTGGCCAGTACAGTGATTATTGAACCTCCACTGACAGGAAAGACCCTCTTAACCTATATTCTTGCACGGGCTGCCATATTGTGGATCATCGTCGCAATAATCACCTTGACTAAATGGCAAGCTCACCGAAAAAGTAGCTAAACCAAAGTTCGATGCAATTTAATCTAGTAGATAGCCTGCTTAATACAATTACCTATACTGCTAAATCAACCTTCAGCATTCTGGATCAGGCTTAAACTCTATTCGAAAACCACATAATTATAGGGTTCACCCTGCTTATGAGGGCTGATTTGGATAATGACTTTGTGCTCCAACCGTCTCAAAAAGTCGAGTAATTTATCAGTGGTAAAGCGGTCAAAACGCCCATTCATCAAATGCGATACGTCTGGCTGAGCGATGCCAAGAAGCTTTGCAGTATCTTTCTGCTTCAAGCCTCTGCTTTCAATGAGTTTAAAAACGTGAAAACCAATTTGTGAACGAGCAAAAAGCTCATCTGCGTCTTCTAAACCAAGATCAGCAAATACATTGCCACTACCTTCTTCAAACTCTATCTTTGTTTTCTTCTTGTTCATCTTTTTCTATCTCCTTTGCTTCCTTGTATCTCTGTTTAATTAAATCTACATCATGCTTTGGTGTCTCAATGCCCTTCTTAGCTTTCTTCTGGAAAGCATGTAACATGTAAATCTTATCTCCCAATTGCACTGCAAAAACCGTTCTATAGGCTTCCTTGTCAAACTTAATAGCGATTTCAAATACACCAGAACCAACACCCTTAAATGGTTTTGCATTTTTGGGCATACCACCAAATTGTATTGTTTGAAGCTCGGCACCCATAGCCTTCTGTGCTTCCTTGGGAAACTTCTGTATATTTTTCTTGGAATTCCCTAACCACCTTATGGAACGGATAATTGGTGTATCAAAATCAGCCAAAACTTATTACTCCCATTTTATAGTAAATTTACTATAAAGTCAATTTCGGTGATTGCAAGGCATAAATTCACAACCAGTAGATTAGCCTACCTTTCCTGTACTCACCATACAGGGTTGAATCCCGTAAAGATACGTAATGCGACATAGGGTTCTTCTTGAAAGATTTATTAATTTAAGAAATCTGTGATTAAAAATTTTATAGGATTTAATGCATATATATATTCAAATAATCCTTAATTTTGGAAAGCCATAGTCGTTTCTGGTCTATGGCTTTTTCTTTTTTTATTCTCTTTTCCAAGATAGGTTTTTTATGATCGAAATTGCAAAAAAGTGTCCTATGATTAGCTATGAAAGGACAAAAAGGATGAAGGTGTCGTAAGGTGTTATTCAGCTTACAAACTAAAGACAGAGCTGGGATTACCTACCGAGAAAATAAGTTCGATCTTAGAGGAACTGTACGATCTGGGATTTATAAGTAAGGTTGGGAAAGGTGGTATTTTCTATATAAGCCCAGAAGGAAGCAATTATGCGCGTGATTACCTATGAGATCAAAGTTTAGCAAAGGTATAGAAAAAGCGCCCAAAAAGAGGACGCCAAGGGATTATTTTGGATTAATACAATTATCAAAAAAAGACTAATATGGCAGGAATTCTATTTGCAGTTAGATAAATGGTGATTCATACTTATTACAAAAGATTAAGATACATACTGAAAAGCTATTGGGTTATCTGTATTAAGATTGACTAGGTTAGCAGTGTTTTGAGAGGTGCTATAAGTTTGTAGAGTTTTCAGATAGGCATCTTTTAAGGGTACATTCCTATCTCTTTGTTCTTGGTAAAACTCAACCATCTTCATTGCTAGATCATTATCATTTTCAAAAGAATCAAATTTTTCAATAACTTCAAAATCATTTCTGGGTATTTTGTATCCTTGTTTCATTTTGGCTATGCCTTTCTGGGAATTTTGTCAACTTAACCATAATTCCCACCTAATATTACTGTTTAGTATGAGTGATAAAACAATGATTTTAACTTTCGTTTAATGAAGAAACATTAACGCTTTTTAAATTTCTGTAGTGATAACGACCATTACAACAAATAAATCAAAATATTCAGAAAAAAACCATAAAGACAAAGACCACCAGAGCGGAACCACTCTGCCCTGTTACTTAGAATCGCCAGTATTCAAACGTCACTTTGTGCGCTGTAAAAGAGTGTAAATACTTACTGTGGCGAAAATGATTTTTGCCTATTATGTCTATCCAAAAGAAGGCTTTAAGCCTTTCTGTATGATGATATCAGACTATCATCGCATTGACGCATAAAACACCATCACATGACGTGATATGCGTGCTCTACACTGTGCCACAACAATAAATACGTAAGTGATATCGTATCACGATATTTTGTACGTATTTAACAACGGGTTCTACCGCATTTTGTCATCAAAAAGTAGGAGTTTTGACCTCCAAAATCCCGTGCTATTTGGGGTTTTAGAGTGAAATTATTTTTTATAAAAAATGGCTACACCTTGATCCCCATCAGGTCTAGTGCATATTTTTGCTCATCGTCTAGAACAGTGTTGATATTTTGAATTTCTAGATGAAAATTTGTCATAGACGATGTCATGGCTACATCATAAAGAGTATATTCTTGTTTTGTCAATTATTTGCTGTGGCTACCAAAAAACGGCAATCGATAACCGTATTGCTTTGTGTAACAGACTTTCTTAGCCAAAAAAGGTCATTTTTTTAAGACAACTTGCGTTCTACACAAAATGGCCTTATATTACAGCTACGCTCCCAATGAGCCTGTTACCCGAAAAACTGTTTTCTAAGCACAAGAATAGCATCCCAGAGTGTTAAAAACAACAAACGTGCACACACCAAATAGAGGAATATCTCAAACAGGTCCCACCAATATTTATAGAATAAATCCAGAACTGGATCTTTTCAGCTAAAGGGCAGTTTGTCATACACTATATTCAACCAATTTGTTTAAATTCAAATCAGTCACCTGAATTAAGCATACCAACCAAGACAGTAACCAAATAACACTGCTGGACCGCTATCTTCATCTTTAACGATAACGGACAGACCGATGCCCACATCACGGTATTCCTTGCATATTTAATTCCTCTAAAAGCTTTGAGAAATTATAACGCTTTCGCTTTGGAAGCACTGAAAATCGAAACAAAGGTAAGTTAGCCTGTTCCATGACTTGATTTACAAATTGGTCACGTTTCCAGCGGTCAGGTCTTAAATGGCTTATGTCGTCCAGTTCTATCAAACAAAGCGTTGCAAATGTCTTTTTATCAACCAGCACGAAATCTATATGTTTCTGTGAAATCTTCGAGAAGTACTGCCAGTATAATTCTGATTCATCAGGTACGCTCTTGTGTACTTTGATAATATCGGCAATGCGAACCGTAGCCATGATAATGACACGGCCCTTTAATGCTGCATTAAGGGCCTTATAAAATCGTTGCTCTGTTTCTATTAAAATGCTTGGTGATCGAACATACGGATATCTGTGTTTCTTTTTGGGAAAAAGAAACACCAGCAACAAAAACAGGCCGAGAAAAACCGCCGTAGCAATAAGAATCTGCTCATGCGAAAAAGGAATAACCAGCATCCCCTACCAATAAACAATTTAAGAGAAATAGTCCTGTACAAAAGTCAGGACACACGAGAAACCATTACCCTTTACCCACATACCCACAAGCCAGACCTTGTTTCGTTAGCGTTGTGGGCGCACTCAACAAGGTGTGACTTGATGTATATGTGGGGAAATAGCCCCAGATAAACATTCAGGCAAAAGATATGAAACCCTGCTTTTATCGTATAATGCCTTATGAGCAAGGAAGAAAAACTTCACCCGTGGGGAGCTGATGAACGCCGAAGCCAGTACCCCTACCCCAAAACTCAAGGGGAACAATCAATTGTAGCCCGTGAGAAAAGAGCAGGGCTGTATCAGGAAATAGATATGGCTGAATACCGTCGTACACATGGAATTACGCCAGAACCTTCGGGTCACCCGCCATTATATCCCAGTCCTTTTTTATCAGAAGAAGAAGGTGCAAGGATAAGAAAGACACAAGAAGATTATATTGCGGATCGGCGGCGTGGAAGAGAGATTTCACAAACTCTTTTTGATAAATTATATGCACAGCAGGAGCGAAGGCTCATTTAGACTGAAAAATTCACCATAGAGCGGATAATCTACTCTACCCCTACACTACTTTTGGGGTATCATAAAACCTCTAAAAAATAACCCTTCAAAAACCCCATATTTCAAGGAATTTTTTTTGTAGTTTTAGGGGTATCATAAAAGACATGTTTTATGATACCTTTGCTTCAAAATGAGTCAACAAAAAAACAAGACCAAGAATGTTGCTATTTATGCACGGGTTTCTACCTCTGATAAAGACCAGAATCCCGATACCCAACTCATACCATTAAAAAAATATGCTGAACTTAGGGAATGGAATGTTTTTGATGTGTATGTTGATCAAGAAAGCGGACGTCACGAGAAAAAAGCAAAACGCCTAGAATTCCAGAGGCTTTTAGATGACGCACATAAACGAAAATTCGATATTTTATTAGTTTTTAGGTATTCTAGGTTCGCTCGATCAACCAAAGACCTAGTAGATGCCCTTGGTGATTTTGAAGAGCTAGGAATTGATTTTGTCTCTTACTCTGAAAATATCGACACGACTACGAGCCACGGAAGGTTTTTCTTTACCGTGATTGCTGCCTTTGCTCAGCTCGAATCAGACACCATCAGAGAAAATGTTAAAGCTGGCCTTGCTAGAGTCAGACAGGAGGGCAAACGATTAGGCAGACCACCTGTTTCCGAGTACGACAAGGAACTTGTTATTGATATGTGGAAACAGCACCAGTCAATTAAAAAAACGGCCAAGGTTTTGGGAAAGGCTTATAGCACGGTTCACAAGGTTGTTACAGCTTACAAGCAGGAACATACCAATGAAAAGACAATCCAGCTTGAGCTTTGGCTACGTGTAGAAAACAACAGTAAGTTCGTGAGGGGTAAAACGCAATCAAGGCAAGAAATAGAGGACCGTGTTTTATCCCGTTACAACATGCGAAAGCCTAATAAGGACGACTGGAATTATGAGCTTACAGTGACCTACCAGTCTGATAAAGAATTGGATGACATTGTTTATGACATATTAAGTGAAGCTGAGTTTATTGCAGATTGTCGCAATGGCTTTATTGAGGCCGACATGAGGGAAGTTGGTGGACGAGAAAGGGCATGGTAGCTAATACTGCATGGTGGACTGTTGCATGACTAAAAAGATAGAAAAACCTCAGCAAACTGCTGAATAATTGCTTTTGTGAAGGGGAAATGTAACATAGAAATTCGGGTTAAGGAATTTGTGTTTGTGAAGTAGATTGTTTTCCACTGGGCAGTATTCAGGAGGCGTTCTGTGTGGTGCAGCATGTCTCGAATGCTTCACGTAGCGGAAGTAAATAAATGTTTTTTGTTGATGTTTAAGGGAACAATGATAGGAATAAAAGTGTCAACAGAAAAGGGTTTTGAAAGATGACACCAACAACATAGAAAGTATGGAATTAATGGATGAGCTTTTAAAGCAGATGAATGACATACTCTCAAGGCTTGAGCAAGGCCAGTGTTTGATTAATGCAAAGCTTGAACAGACAGAGAAAACCTTGTCCTCTTTTTGATGCTGATTCAGTTGTATTTAAAAGTTGAGGGTATTTGTATTTAGGTTATTTCAACAATAAACATTCGAGTGTAATTTCATCTTGAAATGTTACGAGACTCAATCAGAGAATTAGAAATTAGACTTGAGGCAGCAAATAGAGAAATTGAAGCTTTGAAGGCTGATAACGTGGATTATAAAAATAGATTGAGTCAAGCAGAAGATGAACGGCGTCGATTGACGAGGATGTTGATTAAAAGCCTCTAAAATAGAGTTGTTTAATTTCTTGCTAAAAGCGTTGAACTCAATAAAGATAAGATCAAAGTTTACCGTCTTTTACCCTCTCAGGTGGCTTTTATTTTGTGTGTAGTAAGCACAGGAAGGGTAAGATAACCTACTGGTTGTGAGTTTATGTCTTGTGTGGGTAGCTTTTGTTTGGTAATGCGCCGTGTGGAAAATGGTTATTAGGTAGAGTCTACCTGTCCATTAAAGACTGTAATTGGCTGTGTACCTCGGCTGTTTGCTTCATTTGCTGCTTTAAATATGAAATCTCGGATGGCGTCAAAGGATGGTTGACGGTTAATGGTTCTGAATTCGATTGCTGTGAGGCAGTCGAGTCCGTAGCCGAAGTTTTGTTTCCAGAATTGCTCAAGTTCTTCTCCATATTTTGATATTAGCATACTATATGCGTTTTCTGTAAGAGAAATTTTTTCTGCTTCACGTGAGGCAGTTAGAGTTGTCATGGCAACGACCTTGCCGTTGTTAGTTTCGATGTATCCACGAAGGTTGGCAAGGGTTCCTCCAACGCCTGTATGGTCATCCACCAAAATATAGTTCTCTTTTTCCTGTACTTTTCCTTTAAAGAGGGGAGGTGTGACTATACGTTGCCAAGTGGGAGCACGGGTATGTTCGACTCTGTTTGTTTGGTAGAAATTACTGACATCTACTACCATTGAAAGTCGTGAGCCAATTTCTGCTGCCATAGCTGGAGGAATAGCGTTGTATCCTTCTCTTTCAATTGCTCCGACAGGAATGAGGACAGGATTTTGCTTTGCTGTGAGAGTTTTTAATTTTTCGAGTACAGTGTTATCAAGCAGGTCTTTGGCAAGTTCAATAGCTGCCTTGTGGTCACCCGTTTTGGCTTTTTTATAGGCGGGGTGTTGATCTCGCTGTTTGACTGTACAGTGAGTCAATACATTGGGGAAATCACGGGGCCAAGGAATGCGGAAGGCAAAGCTTTCTTTCATACTATGCAATGTAGGTTATAACAGTGTTCTTTGCACGAAGATTAATTATTGACGTTGTGTGATAATGCGCTATACGGAAATTAGTTTGTTTTGAGCATAGTTTTTTGCCAGATTCACATTGTTCTATAAGGGGTGTCACTTTGCCTCATAAATGGGCCTATTTTTTGTGCGATAAATGGGCCTCCAAAGTAGCAAAATAAGAAATGAAATTGGTGGTAGGATAAAACAAGAAACAGTGCCATTTGTTAAGTGAAGTAACATATATTAGTATAGGTAGTTATGCACTTGCTTGGGTGTCTAATACTAGTTATGACTAAGGGTAAATAATGCCAAATTTCATGGTGTTTTTTGAGTCTAACAAAGCTAATTTAGATAGCGCCTTAAAATCATTACAAAGCTATGGTCTTACCGTGGAGCGTAACGGAGATGAGCTTATTTGTTTTCGTAACGCAAGTCCAAAACTGAGCGTTTCCATAGTTACTGGAGACTACGTTCAAGAAGAATCAGAAGCAATTAGTATGGGATCACCTTATGAAAAAGAGATGAAAAAGTGTAATGCACGTTTTGAAGTGGAATTCAATAATCTTGGTGAGGTGCTTGCCGAAATTAATACTATGATGGATGTGCAAGGCGCATTGCAAGATGTTTCCAAAGGCTATCTCTTTACCCCTTGGAATACTATGTTGACAGAATATTGGATTGACTAAGGCGTTTATCAAGTCGGAAGACGATACTCAAAGTGATAACGTACAGTATGGAAATGAGCTTACCCCCAAAATTTAGACAAAAAACCCCGGCGAAATTAAGGTCCATTAAAGATGTAAAATATCTAGAATATGGAGATATAAATGAGCCAGACAAAAGGAATAAGAAAAACATATAAGAAAGAATTCAAAGCTAAAGTTGCAGCAGCAGCCATAGCTGGGGAGAAAAATCTTGCAGAATTAGCAAGTCAATATGGTGTACACACCACTCAAATTAAAGAATGGAAAAAAGCTGGATCAGAGGCATTGAATGAAAGATTTTCACTACTAAGAGGCAGAAAAGCAAGACTACAAGAACGTAGAGAGGCTGCACTATACGAACAGATCGGTAAGTTGAAAATGGAATTAGATTTTTTGTCCAAAGGGCTCAAAAACTGAGCCAAGAGGAACGTATGTTGATAGTTGACCCAAAGCACCCTCAATTGAGCATTACTAAACAATGTGAGTTACTGAACCTGAATCGTAGTAGTTATTACTATCGACCTACAGGAATCAGTGATCTCAATGAAAAGTTGATGCAAAGGATAGATGAGTTATATACAGATCATCCTTTTCTAGGCTATCGTAAGATAACAGCAATGCTCAATGGAGAAAGCTATAAAGTCAATCACAAAAGAGTATATCGTTTGATGTGCCTGATGGGTTTGCAAGCAATTTATGCCAAGCCCAAATTAAGTAAACCAAAGGAAGGACACAAAATTTACCCATACCTTCTGAAAAACAAAATCATAAACAAACCAAATCAGGTATGGGCTAGTGATATCACCTATATACGTTTACAAGGAGGGTATTGCTATCTGGTAGTAGTAATGGATTGGTATAGCCGTTATGTAGTCTCATGGGAAGTTTCAAGTAACATGAAAGCAACGTTCTGTATAGAAGCATTAGAAGAGGCATTGGAAGGAGAGAAGCCAGAGATATTCAATACAGATCAAGGTAGTCAGTACACGAGTTATGAGTTTACAGATATATTGAAGGCAAATGAAATAGCAATCAGCATGGATGGAAGAGGTTCATACATGGATAATATATTTACAGAAAGGTTGTGGAGAACTGTAAAATATGAAGAGGTATACCTTAAGGAGTACAAAAATATTGAGCAAGGAAGGGAAGAAATAGGAAAGTACTTGCAATTTTATAATAGTGAACGTCCACATCAATCATTGCAGTACAAAACACCTGAGTTAGTTTACAGAAAGGAAAAACTAAGCCAATAACAACAGAGCAAACTGTTATCGAGCTTACAAACAATGTAATCTCAGTTTGTTATTATTTTAGTAGGTCTTAATTAACCTTAATTTTTTGTCCGATCAATTGGGTTCACCTCAAAATTAGCTTGTTTTTCTGATTGTTTGATGCTGTTTAGTACAGAATAAGTTCTGTTATCAAGCGTGGAAAAGGTTTTATGAGAATATAATCTTAGCTTAAAAAGGTGCTGTCGCAAGAATTCTATTTGTAAGTTTTGTTTTTAAGTCTGTTGGAGTTTGCCACACTATATGGTTATATTGCCTAGTATCAAAGTGGCAATCACTTATATTGTCCTCACGACATGTCCAGATAATAGGTTTATTAAGTCCAAGAGCGAAACCTGCTTCAAAGTAGGATCAGCGGGTTATGGTCGATAGGGAGATCGCTCTCCCCACCGCCACTGCAAAACCGTGCATGACACTTTCGCGTCACACGGCTCCTCAAGGTATTAACTCTTGTCATGAGCACTTCTGTGAAGAGTGTCATGGCAATGTCCCATAACGAGTGCAAGATTGTAATAATGATTATTACTACTGTCACAGTCAATATGGTGTATTTCCATGATATCCGTGGAAGAAAAGGGTAAGTTACAGTGCCAACAGCGCCCTTTTTGCCTTTGGAGAAGTTTTGCCTTACTAGTCGACATTCCAGGGGAACGCCCTAATCGAGTTGCCCAGTAAATCACGTCACCATCAAAGGGACTACGATCACCTATAATTTTCACATGTCGCTTGATAAGTGTGTCACCATGAAGGTAAAGTCTTGCCTCACCCTCATGTAGACGACCTTGTATCAGGTATTTCTGGCAAGCCCTTCTGAAACCCTTTTTAACACGCCATTTCACCCATCGTGTGAGTTGATAGAACATATTATAGTCCAATCTATTAAAGACCTTTGAAGAAACAACCTGACGATGGTAGTTTGTCCACCCTCGTATAATAGGATTGAGTCTATGAATAAGATCTTTAGCAGGTGCACTCTTATATTGACGTATAGTCAATTTGAGTTTAACCACATGCTTACGTTGAGCTTCACGGCTGGGTGTTATGAGTGTTGTAAAAGGTTTCGACTTACCATAAAGAGTTACCTTCGCACGGTACTTACTTACAAGATGTTGACGGAAGTGAAAACTAAGGAAATCAAACCCTACCTTACCTTCATAAGGAGTTAGAGTGTGAGTGATGCTTGTTTTACTGGGCTTAAATTTTAGACCATATTCGGCAAGCCAAGTTTCTAACTTAGTCTTGACTTGCTCTATCACTTCAAGGTCTCGATGTAAAACCACCAAGTCGTCAGCATAGCGTATTAGCCTTGGCGCTTGAACTTTGGTACGTTGTGTAAGTCCTAGACTGGCGCACTCTTCTATACCATGTAATGCTACATTGGCAAGTAATGGCGAAAATGAAGTAGGGACGGGGCGCACCTTCAAATCTTCCGATTAGTGTGTTTCCCTATCCCTCTTCCCAAACGAAGCGTGACAGTTTCCCGTCACTTCGCTTTCCATTATTGCAGCCGTCTACGGTCTCCATAGCTAGGTGTTTGTACGTGGCACCGTTTGCAAAGCAGCTGTGCATTATCCTTTTCATCCTTACCGCCATATCGTTTAGCTTTAATATGGTGTAATTCAAGATTATAGGTGCTGCCACACTGCTCACATCTTGCTCCTCGTTCTGTTATAACCTCTGCTTTGATCTCTCGCCATCTCTCATTATTAGGTGCATTTCCTCTCCAAACGTTTTCAGGGATGGGCACTTCAGGTTTCTCTATGCTTGTTAACCATTGCTGTGTGAGATAAGGATTTTCAGGTTTGCGAGAGCGATACTTGGTGATAGGTAGATCACTCATCTTATAAAGATAAAGCCACTTTTCACCATTACGTATACCCCAGTTATCCCTAGTCTCATGCTCACGTTGTTTATACTTAGCAATAATTTGCCTTGCAGGTAAACGATGATGGTTCTTAAGCCAAATAAAGAAACGTTGATTGACCCAGTAATCTAAGTCTTTAGCTGTTTCCTTTGCATTGCAATGGCAATAATAATTTATCCAACCTCGTAGAACTGCATTCAAAGCACTAAGTTTAAGCAGTGGTGCATCTCGAAAAGACTTTCGTGATGTCATGTCTTTAATAGTGGTCTTCAAACGATCTTTCGACTTTTGACTAGGTATCACTAACATCTTGGGTCTATCATTCCTGCTAATGTACCGACGTATGTAAAAGCCTAGAAAGTTAAAGCCCTCATTTACATGTGTCACTCGGGTTTTCTCAACAGCAAGCTCCAGCTGAAGTTCTTCAGCTAGGAATACCTGAAACTCCTCCCTTAGTCGATAAGCTTCTGCCTTACTCCCATTAGTTAGAAGTAACCAATCATCTGCATACCTTATCAGGGAACAGTTACCCTTGTATGCTTTTCGTCTTCGCTCTTTAGCCTTTCGGTCCAGACCTCCGTACGTTCTCCACCAATAAAGATCCAGCTGATGGAGATAGATGTTGGATAGCAAAGGTGCGCATATGGCCCCTTGCGGCACACCTACCTTAGTTGTTTGAAACAAACCACCTTCTAGAACACCTGCTTTAAGAAGACTGTTGATGAGTTTGAGCAGCTTTGGATCAGCAATGCGCTCATTTAGAAGCCTCTCTAAAATCTTATGTTGGATGCTTCCAAAGGCATTACGTATATCTCCTTCGATGACCCAAAAGAATTTACCTCTATTATTAATATAGCTATCTAGTAAGGCGATGCAATCCATTGCCCTACGTTGTGGTCGAAAGCCATTTGAGCAATTGAGGAATTCACCTTCCCAAATTGGTTCCATAACCATCTTGATTAGCATTTGTACTGCTCTATCTTTGATGGTTGCAATACCAAGAGGTCGGGTTTTTCCTTTGGACTTAGGAATGTATACTCGTTTCACAGGCATTGGTTGAAAGCTTTGTGAGTACAACTCATCTTTTAACTCACTCACAACTTTCTGTTGAGCCGAGTCTGATTCAAGCATCTTCCTCGTTATCCCGTCAATACCTGCTGTACGTGCCCCTTGATTTGATAGCACTGCTCTCAATGCTGCTGTTATCCAATCCTCACGGCAAATGATCCGATATAGATGCGTAAATCGATGCTGAGGTTCATACCTCGCTTTTCGAGCAAAGCTACGTTGGGTTTTGATAATATCGGTCATACTTCTTAGTCCTCTCTACTTCCCTCACATATCTTCCTGCAATAACTGCTACCCTTCGCCTCGTACTAGGCTTTCCCTAGTTCTGACTACTACGGTAGCTCTGCCACACATGTACTACTTCAGCTGCAGTTAGCCCAATCCTTTACAGGATCAGTACATGTGCTTCCTACGTTCATACATTGATACATTCTCTGACCTTAGACTCCTTCTTTACGCCCGTAAGACACATTCCTCGTGTCCCCGACATCAGCTGATAGTTTATACCCCTATAACTAGAGCAATTTGGCTCCACCGAAAAAGCCTTTTCACCATCCGCGTAAATAGCTTGGTTACCTGATGCCTCACACCATCTCCGTTGTTTAACAGTGTGCTCAAGGTGTGGACGCTTCAAACAAAGGTTTCTTGCGTAGTCATAATCAGATTCAGGCTTGAGACCTTGTGCTGTAACGGAGTGTCAGCAGGTTGTCCCTTGTTCACTGGGCTTCAGACAGGTTATTACTCCTTGTCCCCTGCCTGCCAGTTCAGCCTCGGTGCTTTGGGGTAAGCATCCGTCTCAATCTATTTTAACTCCTTTCTATGTTGAGCATTATCAATGTACGCTTCGTAGCACACTAACGCCACCCTGAGGAACACCAGCTTCAGGAAATAACAATTTCCCATTATCCATAATGCCTGCCTTAAGCCATTTGCCAACTATACGCTGGATAGATGGAATAGCAGATAGCTTTTTAAGCAATGCTTGCCTATCAATCTTATCGAAACATTTTTCAATGTCCGCATCCAGTACGTATTTAGGGGTTTTATTGATGTTGAGATGAATCGCCATCATTGCATCATGACCTGAGCGTGCAGGTCTGAAACCATAACTATTAGGCTCGAACCGAGTTTCCCACTCAGGTTCTAAAACTAGTTTGACCAGTGCTTGTTTTGCTCTATCCCTTATCGTTGGAATACCTAAAGGACGTTGCTCACCATCAGCTTTGGGAATATACACTCTCCTTATCGGATCGGGTTCATCCTCAAGTTTAATGGTTTTAACAAGCTCTAACCTCTCTTTTGGCTCTAAGTTAGCTTTGCCATCAACTCCTGCTGTTCTTTTGCCTCGGTTATCTTGCGTTACTTGTTTTATAGAAAGTAAGCGTGCTGACCAAGACCTTAACAACAGTCGTTGTAGACTGCGTGCCTTACGCCATTCCCCTCTTCTATAAGCTTGATAAATGCGTTTCTGGAGACGGTAGACTATCATCAGAACTTTCTTCCAATTGATAGATTCCCAGTTTTCAGTCGGTATTGCCGCTGTCATAAAACTTATTCTCCTTCCATACCTTCATCTTCTAATACCCTGTGTCCACGTCAGCCTATCCTCGGCATTACCCGAGGCATTTGCTTCTTGGACAATCCCTCCCTCGCACAGCTTGCGGATAGGTTCCTGCTCAGAGAGAGCTGTGTGAGGGTTACTTCGTTCCGTATGACCATTGTTGTGTGACTTTAGGATGATGCTCTACACCGAGTCTTTTGAGGATAAACGCTATATCCATGCGCACAGATATAGCCAAAGACCCTGTTCTTTTGAACGCAGCCAATAACCAACGTAGGCTGCTTCGTCCTCACGATGCTTCAACCACATCTTCGCTTTCGCTATCCATGGTCACTTGCTTGCCAAGGTCACAACGTTTGGTTCGTTGCTTATTGGCTTCATACCCTGCTTTTGTCGATTGATACCCATTCTCACGCCAAAGGGTATTGCTTTCACCCTGTTTATCGAGGGGATAGGACTTTCACCTATATGGTCATACAGTTCTAACTTCTTCAGTTAGCTTCCAGCCTTTCTGCACTTCTGTGCTTTGAATTTCGGAAGAACGAGTCACACGCGCATTTGGACAGAAACCTACGGTTATGAATTACTATTCCTGTCCTAAAGCGTAGGTTTCTGTTGAAAAGTTACCAAGTTAGAACGAGTTGAAAGTAAAGAAAACCTCCGTTTTCCTTGCACTTCATAATTCACTGTTTTTCTTTATTTAAACAACAAGAAAACTCATTAAGAAAATCAATATAATGTTGTATATAAATATTTATCTTTTCTTGTATAATATGAGAGGAGTTATATGCAAATTGGTTATATTAGAGTTTCAAAAAATGATGGCTCGCAGGTTCTAGATTTGCAGCGTGATGCTTTACTAGAAGTTGGTGTCGATCAGAGCAGGATTTACGAAGACTTGGCTTCTGGTCGTAAGGATGACAGGCCTGGCTTGCAAGCTTGTATGAAGGCATTACAGCCTAGTAATACATTAGTTATTTGGAAGCTAGATCGTCTCGGACGTGATCTTAAACATCTTGTTAATACCGTAGATGATTTGAGCAAAAGAAAAATAGGCTTGAAGGTTTTGGCTGGTACTGGTGCAAATATTGATACTACTACAGCTAATGGTCGTCTTATCTTTGGTATTTTCGCTGCCCTTGCTGAGTTTGAAGCTGAGCTTATTCGGGAAAGGACACTAGCAGGTCTAACAGCAGCAAGAGCAAGAGGTCGCTTAGGAGGACGTCCACGCAAGATGACCAAGGAAACTTTAAGAATGGCTATGGCTGCTATGGCTGACCAAAATTCTAATGCTTCAGAGGTTGCTAAGACTTTAGGTATGACGACCACTACACTTTATGCTTATGTTAATGGGGATGGTTCTCTTAAAGAAGCTGGGCAAAAGCTAATAAGTAAAGACATGGAGTAAGCACAATGAGTTTAACAGCACAACAACGGCAAATTGCTTTTCAGATTGACAAGGATGTACAAATTATAGGGCAGAATGCACGAAACAAAGAAGCAGCCGAAGAAGAGCTTATGAGCTTGATGCCTAAACATATGGAAGGCTTCAAGAAGTTATTGGATGCAAGAGTTATCAACAAAGCGTGTGAAGAGTATTATGGATTCTACATCTATGCTGAAATGATGGAGCGTGTCGCAATGGGCTGTCGTGATGGTGTCTTTGATGATATTATTGCAGATCAGATCGAGCGTGAGAAGCGGGCAAACTAGATACTATTACCCTATGAGCATGGTCAGTAGGTCTAAATCGTATTATATTACCAGCCCAACTTTCCTAAAGAAGATAAAATGAGTTTCACAACTCCTGTTTCCCCAGCACACTCATTAAAACTATTAAATGAATACATGCGAACCGATCTTTCACGCAGTATCCATGAACAGTTTATTTAAGCACCGAGCTTTTAACCTGTTAAAATACCCTGTGGCCAAAACCGACAACCCCCTAAAACGCCTTTTTATGGTAAAAGACGAAAACCTAACCACTTGGTTATTAGGCCAACCCATTCTAGAAATAAAGTCAGAGAATATAGAGCTACCTGTTAGTACCCTTCGTACAGGTCAAGTCTATGAAGTTACCCTTGTAGATGGTAAAGAAATCATCCTCCACTGTGAGTTTGAGGCTGGCTCGAGTACAGAAGTAATGAGCTGGCGTATGGAAGAGTATATGCACAGGATAGCTCGTAGGTTTAAGAAGGAGATCTACAGTGTAGTGATTTACCTTCAAGGCAAAGGTAAGGGTGATACAGGAATATATAAGCTAGGTGGTGTTTCTTGGAATTATAGAGTTATACACTTATGGGACACTAGAGCTAGGGAGTTATTAGATACTCAAAATCCTGCCTTAGCAGCATTGGTAGGTTCAGCAAAGCTAGAGGAGCCTAGAAAAGAGCTAGAAGAAGCTATAGACACAATAGCTAGAAAGACTGATAATGAACTTAAGACTGAGCTACTATCCATACTAGTAGCACTAATAGAAGATGAGAGGTTATCAAAGATGATAGAGAACGAATTGGTACAAGACTTTCCTTTAGATACTCCTTTTATCAGGAGAATGAAGGATAAAGGGCGTGATGAAGAACGCCATGAAATAGCTAGAAACATGCGACAAGAAGGTATGGAGGTAGAACGGATAGCAAGGCTTACAGGGTTGAGTGTTGAAGAAGTAGAACAGCTACAGAATTAGATTATTGGGGGTGGTAAGTTTATTTTTAATTAAACTTAACGATAAATCCAAAGATGGGTGTTGTCAGGTTAAATGCAAAAGTTAAGCACAAATGAGTTTAAGGGGACGGGTTGGGCGTAAAGTTAGGGAAAGTCAATGAGAATCTGAAATGAGTTTGGTGATCGGAACGTAGGAAAAAATGGTATTTTCAATGGTAATAGCAACCTCAGTTATCCTACCTGCCGTGTCCATTTTGCTTCTTGGTTCAACTACAGAGTATTGGGGTATTATTTATAGATACTGGGCAGTGTTGTCAACTGGACTTCTGCTTTTAATGTTCCTAATGGCAATTCAGTATTTTGGTGAGCAATTCACCAAGCATTATGTTTACATTGCATTATTTACGTGGGGATTATGCTTCATACCATTGGCAATTCTCAACTCAACACCTCTTTGTGTTGGTCAAGACAATGGTGATGGCAATAATACCTTTGTCATGTGTGGAATTTATTCAATTATCTGGTGGTTTTTTCAATCCTTTCTGGTTATCCCTTTAATTTTAGGTTTATCCATCTTAATACAAAAGGTTGTAAGAAGACGTGCTTAACAGTTACAGTAGGTAGGAGGATTATCCCTCCCACCTTTGTTGCAAAGATTTCTAATGCTAGAGCTGCATATGCTAATTCGAATCAGCCACTCAGGCTCTCCCATTTATTAATTGCTTGAAGCGTCTTTTCGAAGCAGGGTAATGTGCACAGGGACAAAAATCTATTCTGTTGGGTATATGTAATGAAGACAGCATTTAAGTTGCGTTGTGGATTTTCTTTTATCCAAGACAATTGACACTCCCTTGCCTAAAGATTTGAGCCTAAGCTCAAATTTTTTCTCAAAGAGAAAAAAGCAAGGGATTCTTGCTTCTTAGACCGCACTTATACATGAGGGATTACTCTACCTTGTACAGAGGTGCCTGTCTCTACAAGCGTGAATTCGGGCATACCCTACCCTACTTGTGCTAAACCTTTCCTTAGAATGTTTAGGGCTGCATTTTCATCTCTGTCTATCACTAATCCACACTTACAAGCGTGTGTCCTAGTACTTAGACTTTTTTGGATGATTCTACCGCATACGCCTATCTAAGATGTTTAACTTCCAACCTGATTGTTTATACTCAACACTGCGATTATCTTTTTTAAACTTTGGATATCCTCTAGGCTTGATATTCTTTTTGCAATTGTCGTAGAACTTTGCAATAGAAAGCCAAGCACGATCACCAGCAGCTTGTACAGCAGTTGAATTAAGCTTATTACACCATTTAAACTCTTTTCTTAACACTGTTGTGTACTTAGAAATACTATACTTGTTAACTTGATCTTCCTTCTTAGAGTCCATCCAATAACGAAGGCACTTGTTCCTTATAAAGCTTACAGTGCTAATAGCTTCATTAATAGCTATTTCCTGTGCTTTGTTGGGATATACCTTAAACTCAAAGATAATCACTAAGGCTATTCAACTATATCTTTACTCTAAAGTTAAGAGTGTAAGAATAGACTTAAAATAAGCTGTAGAATTGTCAAAGAAAAGGTTTCTTCCAGAAATCCTTAAAAATTCATCACACGCATAAATGACGTGGGCTTTCTTTTTAAGCAGGCCCACCGTAATCAATTCTTTCCTGCTAGTTCCGTACTCTCAGCACTCTCATTTTGATGGGGTTGACTTTTAAGTTAAGCTACATTATCATTCAACCATATGGTTGAATCAAGTGTAAATCTTGATATCGTATTTCAAGCACTGGCTGATGCGACAAGGCGAGATATCTTAGAACGAGTATCCAAGACCTCACTTTCAATCAGTGAACTAGCTCGACCTTATAAAATGTCCTTTTCTGCGATTGCCAAGCATGTTGCTAAACTTGAAACAGCGCATTTGGTAATAAAAAAACGCATTGGTAAGGAACAGCATGTCGTGGCTGCTCCAGCAACACTGGAGGCAACAGCACGTTATCTCGAGCAGTATGAAGCACTCTGGCAGAGTCGCTTTGATGCTCTGGAGGAACTTTTAGCAACCAATGACTAAGCCTATAAATAAAACAATATTTGCTCGGGATGAGAAAAATCTGACCCTAACAGCGAAACGTACTTTTAATGCACAACAAAGTCGAGTTTGGCAAGCATATACTATACCAGAGCTGCTGGAAAAGTGGTGGGCACCAGCACCGTGGCAAGCAACAACAGTTTCCATGGATTTTAGAATCGGAGGTCGTTGGCACTATTGCATGAATGGACCAGAAGGAGAGAAGCATTATGGCCTTATGAAATATACTGACATACGACCAGAAGAATATTTCGCTTCTGAGGATTGTTTTGTCGATGCTGAAGCAACTGTTGATCCAACATTACCATGTATGAAAATCAATAATTCATTTGAAGCAGATGGTGAGCAAACCCATCTGGCTAGTGTAACGATATTTGCTAGTCTTAAGGATATGGAAAAATTGCTTGAGATGGGCGCTCAAGACGGCTTTAGTACTACGCTAGATCAGCTTGAGACATTACTACTTACTAACAACTGATATTGTATGGCATATCTAAAAGTAAACGCTCCAGAGAACTCACAAAATATTTACGGAGTAGTGACAATCCGTGCACCGCTCGAGAAAGTGTTTGCAGCTTACACCGATGTAGATTTGTTCAGTAAGTGGTGGTGTCGTGGCAATCCGATGAAGGTACATCAATTTGAAGCAAGAAATGGTGGTTACTGGCACATCGCTGAGCAGTCAGAAGATGGTAACGAGTGGGAATTTGTTGGTGTTTTCCATGAGGTTGCACCTAATGAGCGAATTGTACAGACCTTTGAGTTCCTTGGTATGCCGGAACGTGGGCATGTGATGCTTGAAAAAGCAGAGTTTGCGAAGGTTGATGAAAGCACTACTGAAATCCGCACAACCTCAACTGCGCAGAGCCAAGAGGATCGCAATGACATGATGGTAAGTGGCATGGAAGATGGCTGGCGACAATCAGTTGAAGCACTTGGAAGGCTACTAGAAAAATAGTTACTGACTATGAAAAAAGGTAAGGTTATCTTTTAAATAACTGTTTGACTCAGGGTACGGTTCAAAGAAGATTCTGAAGCAGATACATGCCTACGGTTAGCCGTTTGTGACGCGATTAAAGAGGAACAGAGTGCTGCAAGGAAAGTAGTTAAAAAGGCATAGAGGTCCCTATTGAACAAAAGTAAGAAAGTTAAGAGGAATGGGTTTTGAAGCGAAGATAGTGAGGAGAGGGAAGAGATACTATGTGGCAAACGATTTAGAGCTAGGGATAAAGAGATAATAGGGCATTATAAGCTGAGGCAAGCAATGGAAGAAGTGATAAGAGGGTTAAAGCAAGAGCTAGGGTGGTAAGGATTCAGATATAGAACAGAACGAATAATAGGAGGGCATTTAGGTTTAGGAGTAGTAGCTTATGGACTTATAGAGGTAGCTCGTAGGGAGAGCAAGCAATCATTTTATAAATACCGAAGAGGACTTATCTCTGGTCGCATTGACCCACCTCTTAACCTTCTGGACTCACTCCTCCGAACTGCGTAGTTCAAAATGTAAGTAAAATTGGGTCTATTTCAGATCCCCAACGTTCGACCATTTTCCCTCTAGCGATGCGGTACATATCCACACCAGAAATTACCAAACTCTCATCGGCTCCTGTAACAATGCTGTACTTAGTAGCAACAATATCACCTTCAGAGATAAGTTTTTCTAAAGAGAATTTATAGTTTGGGAATGTATTACAAAAATTTGCAAAACCATCTTTCCAGCCCTCGAGGTCTTGAGCAAAACCTTGCCAAGGGTTGTGGTCTACAAAATCACTAGCAAGATGCTTATTTACGCTAGTGAGGTCTTGTGCTTTCCAAACCTCTTTGATAAACTGACCTACACAAGATTTATGCTGTGTTTTAAACAGACTCGAGCGGAAGCTTGTTCTTTTAGGACTATAAACCTGTTCATCAGGTTTGTGCTTGGTATTGCTCATCGGAACCTCTTTATTAGCCTCAAAGTATAGTCTAAGGCAAGTATCTTAGCTTGCTTTATAAGGTGTTGAAAAAGTGTTAAATTTAAGAATTGTAAAGCTAAAGATTAATTGATAATGTTTTCTACTACTTTGTTCCTTGCTTCAGCAATACTTTCACTAAGTTTTGGACGAAGCTCGAGTTTCTCAGAAGCATAGCGTCTGATTGTCTCAACAATTTGATAATTTTTAGAATGATAACGTTTAACTAATGAAGCCTCTACCAAACCTGTGAGTGTGGCAAAGTCCCCTCTTACAGTTTCTAGTGCTTCATCTCGAGTGAATCTACCCTTTAACATTGAAAGACCACAAAGCACCCTTTGTTCTTCTGGCTTAAGCCTAGTCCAAGCTTGTTCAAAAATTAGCCTTAAACTTCTTTGCTTAACCTTTTTGCTTTGTGTTTGGTGTAAAAATTCAAAGTCATGCTCTAATTCATCTGCTATATCTTTACAACTAAGGCTACGCAACCTTGCTGCTGCTAGCTCTATAGCTAAGGGAAGCCCATCTAGTATTTGGCAAATTCTATAAACATCATCTTTATTGCTATCTGTTAAGGCAAACTCATGATTAGCTCGTTTGGCTTTGTGGCAAAAAATTTTGATAGCATCAATGTTTTCATAATCACTTCCCACACAATCTTCTTCAGGAATAGGAAGGCTAGAAAGGTCAAAGAGGTATTCTTCATCAATATTTAAAGGTTGTCTCGAGGTAATTAGTAGTTTTAATTGCTTAGTTTCACTTAAAAGAGTTTTGATCGGTTCTAAGTTGTCATCGAGTAAGTGCTCGAAATTATCTAAAACTATTAAAAGCTTTTTATCTGAAATTTTGTTTAAGAGCTGTGTTTCTACACTGCTACTTTCATCTAATTCCAAAGACAATGCTGTAGCAATAGCAAAATAAATAGAATCAGTAGCAGTTATAGCCACTAGAGGAACCCACCAAACCCCTGCTGAGAAGTTGCCAGATTCTAAGGCTTGTTTAGAGGCTTCATGGGCCAATCTTGTTTTACCTACACCACCTAAACCGACTATAGTAAGTAAACGACACTGCTCTAAAGACAAACGATTACTAATGATAGAAAGTTCTTTTTCACGACCAAAAAAAGGTAGCACTGTAGCTGGTATGTTATGTGCTGCTTCTAGATCATTTGTTGTTACAGGTGACTCAGGTTCCTCAATACTAGTATCAACAATAGGTTGGACATTTTCAAAGCTTTCTTTTAATTTTTCAGCTAGTAATTGTGCTTCTTGGCTAGGCTCAACATCAAATTTAGCCAGCATGTGCTCAAGTTCTTGATAAAGATTTAAACCACCTATACGATCATTCAGAATAACTGTGTAACGGATTGCTACTAGATAAGCATCTTCATTTAAGGGATCAAGTTTGATAATATCTTTACTGTACTTAAGTGCTTCAACAAACTGTTGTTTATTGTCAGATTGCTTTACTAAGCTTTCAAGGGTGTTTGTAATAGAAGTTTGTAAGTCTTCTCTGGCTTCCTCGAGCCAAGACTCAAAAACCTCAGAATCTTTAAGATAAAAACCTTCTAGTAAGTTGCCTTTGTAAAGCTCAATAACCCTAGCAGTATCACCTTGTTCTAATGCTGCATTAAGCTGCCACAAGTCAACGTTAATTTCAGCAACATTAAGTTTAAGTGCTTGTGACTCACTTATGATAATATTATCACCTAGCATACGATGAATTCTAGCAATTTCACCTCGCAAGTTTCGCCTTGCCTTTTCACTATCTGATTCAGGCCAAAGTAAATTATCTAGAATGTCACGTTGGACAGCAGACTTTTTTGTTGCTAAATAAGCAATAAGGGCTAAAGACTTTCTTGTACCTAAATTAACAGATTCTCCCTCTCGCAAAATCTGTGGTGACCCTAATAATTTGAGAAATAAAGGCTTTTTTCTATCACTCATTAACTCTAAGCATTACAAATTTTATACAAGCGATCAAGATTTTAGGAAAGTCACTTGGGTAACTCTTTCTTAAAAAGATAATATTAGCTTTTTGTTCTTATGTGTTTATAAAATAGCCAAATGGCCAGTGGCCCAAATAAAAAGTTTATGTAGTAGGTTAATAATCTCCATAAAAGTATGGGGCCTGCTATTAGTGTGGGGTCAGCTTCTTCTACTCTCAGGCTCCAACCAATAGCTATTTCAACAAAACCTGAGCCACCGGGAGTAGGCATGAAATTACTTAATAAATTAATGATGTTGAGAGAGGCAAGGATATTGATTAGCAAGGTGTGAACATCAAAAAGAATAAGCAGACCCCAAAGAAAAGCTGAACGTGTTAACCAGCTCAACATTGTAAGTAGGTGAAGACTAAGACGCTGAGTTAAAGATATAGCACCAAAGCGTGATATGCTCTGCCGATAATTTTGATTAACACGTTTTGTCAAAGCTTGGACCCACTTTAACTTGCCAAAATATGATAATAAATACTTACCTAACTTAGGGAAAAAGCTTAGTAGTACGCCTACAAGGAAAAATAAGGTACTTAATACAATTACTAGAGATAAAGCTGTTGTTGGCAAACTCAATAACTCTATGTGAAAAGCGTAAAAGATACTTAAAGGCACTAGAAATGAAAAGTAGGCTAAATCCAGTAAAGTAAGCTGTGCAATAACAGCAAATCCAGCACCAAAAGGTAGTCCTAATTTTCGCAATGCAAAAATGAGTGCAGGAGCACCACCTGCATTGCCCGGCATCGTTAAAGCTCCAAATATAGCTGAAAGATGAACCATAAAACTTGTAAAAAAGGTAAGCTGAAGGCCTTGGAAACTACAGAGTAGCTTAAAGCGTAAAACAGGGAAAACCCAATGAGCTAAGAGTGTTACAAAGCAAAAGGCAATAATGCTAGGTTTAGGATTACTCAAATGATAGGTCTCAATAGAGAATAGAGCTGGCCCAACCAAACAACGTAAAGCAAAAAAACCTAAACTAAAACTAAATCCTAAAGCTAGAAGGGCGCTATACAATGACTTTGGCTTTAAAAGCTTATTGACCACAGAAAGTAACTATATAGCCTTAGTTGTTAATTGTATATAAGTATAAGGGAGAGGGCTTTTCTAACAGTAAAAAGATTTTCTAAAGGGTTCAAAAACAAGATTTTCTTTAAATATCAATCTGATTTTTTCTTATGTTAGAGCAAAGGCAAGTGTTTACTTTTAAGTTTCAACACTTATGCAACACCTACATTTATACACTTCACATAGTTTTGCATATAGATGCAGAGCTATTAGAACCGTCTTTAAGGTAGATTTATCGTACTAATACTTCATTTCCTTTTCCTAGGGGTTATTAGGAGCAATCGGATTTTTGTAGTAAGGAGAAAAATATGCGCTCGTTTCTTGCTTCTGTCATAATAAGCTTAGCGTTGTTTGTCTTTCCCACTATGTCTCAGGATATACATAATCCATGTAGAGGAAACTTAGTCAAAATTGCCAAATCAAACGATAATGGTACAAACATCTTTACATCTTGCGTTACTCAAAGTGTAGCTGAAAGATTTGTTGAATTAGGTTGGCAGGTCATTTCACCAGACTCAAATGCTCGACTTGTTACTCTCAGTGAAAAAGAAGCTAGAAAGATCACTGAAAATATTAGAAAAATATTTGAAGAAGCAGATGAAGTAGCTATTGAGTGAGAGTAAAAATCTCAATCGCAAAGTTCAAGCTACGTGAATAATAAATGCCTTACAGGTAGTTACATTTCGCTTTAGTTAATAAGTTGCCATAAAGAATCTTTGCAAGGATGGATTAGTTATCTTGATAAGAACAGTCTTTTTCTACTGCGTAACAATCATTTTGGGCATTGCTTTTTCACAGATATATAACAAGGATGGCTCGCTCATTGATTTTGAGAATGTACCTTATGCACTCGAGCAAATCCCTAACCCCAAAGAATATGATGCTCTTGAGGCTACCTTGCTCTATTTGTTGGGAGGATTAGAAACTTGGGGTTCTTGGCTTGATCCAGCCAACGACATAGGCTTACTCCCTGAAGCCGAGGGGCGCTTTATGATTTCTAGTGCACCTATCTTACAAATAGGGACAACTCCTAGCAGTATAGGTGTATTAGGTTTTGCGGGGCCAATTACTATTAGCTATAACGGTACACCTAATGGTTTTAGTGAACGTGAATTTTACAAATCATCCCTAGTTAGTCATGATGACTATATTGAAGATGTTTTCGAGGAAGTATCTTATCTTGATAGATTGAATTATCAATATGGTGTTGAGATAGCTGGGCTCAGAGCTAGAATTTACCGCAAGCCCATCGAAACGGAACTAACGCTTGCTAGCATGTTAAGAAAAATAGGAGCACCTCCTGAAATTGCTGAAATTTGGGTAGAAGAGTACGCAGAAATAGCAAGTTTGCCACGAACTATTCAACTCTCTTGGTTGATTGCTGGTAATCCACTAGCTAAAGATTATCAGTTGCACATCGAAAAGGTACTGGGAACACTCGACTTAAATGCGTTGCTAGCACAAGGTGCTGCTAATCAGAGCTTTTCTTCATCTTCAAATGTTCAGTGGATTAACCAAGACCCCTTTTGGGCAGAAGTGCAAAAACAGCCCCTTCTTAATGCTTTTGTCAAGTTGTTAAGTGATGCTAGCGAAGAAATTCAGCGTAGCTTTATAGTTTCTCTTTTCTTCTTAGAACCCACTCCTTATGGAATTGGGGCAGTTGGAAGAAGCGATAATGACCAAACTAATAATAGTGAAGGTGCAAAGATCCGTTCAAAACCATTCTTTTGGTCAGATAGCACTAAAACTACTAGTACTAATAACAATTTTTTAGCATCTGCAGCAGGCTCAATTATAGACCCAGATCAAAGTCTAGTAACAGAAGCAATGAAACAAGAAGCAAATCTAATCAAGTATTGGACGCCTGAGCAGGGTTATCAAATAATCCCTTGGTCACAGGCTATGCAGCTTGACCCTAACAAGCAAGGTGCTAATTATTTCATTATGGCAGTGACAACCCTAACTCAGTTTGGACCGAGGGCAAACAAAAAGCAATACAGAACAAACTACGAGGTAATTGTACAAGACATAATCAACAATCGCCTTCCTAAGAATCAGCCTGTCTTTAAGGTCTTTTTAGGACCCGAGGAAAATGATCGCAAGATAATTGACAGCAAAGGTTCATTAGTTGGCCTTTCTGGAAGTACTTTCTTATGGAGCGCTGAAAAGTTAGATAATGACACTATCTTGCAACTAGCAAGTCAGCATCACTTATTTAGAAGCACTCCTTACGTAGTAGCTCACATAGACGATGGCCCATACATGGCTAGCTCCTTATCACAAATCAAAAGTTTTTTTGCAGGGAGGTCAGATTATGCAGTCGAGGTAGTGGTGCCAAAATCAAAAGGTATTTCCACAGGGTCTCATTCAGGAAGTACTTTCGCTATTAAAACCCACTGGCTAGGTAAATATAGCAATATTGCCTTAGATATTTTTAATTGGTCTCCAAAACAAGATAAAGTACTTGTTCAATCCACTCATCGAAAAGTTCAGTTTGAAAGAACTTCTAGCTCGAGTCCAGAAATTAAAATTTCTTCTATGGTTGCTTGGGAAAGTCTTCCTTCTAATAAAGAGTTACTAGAACACCGTGATCAGTGGACTGTTAACTTATTTCTAGTTCAGACTCAAAAGGGATATCTCTTTATTCCTACTAATGAATTGGAATACTTGCTAGAAAATGCTGATGAAGAGGTTAAAGTTCATACTTTGGTTTTTTCTCGGACAGCAAGTCTACATCTAGAAAATCTTTATACTGCACGCAGAACTCTATTAAATAGAAATCTCAATTGTGAATCAGTTCGAATCCTTGCTGATGAGGGATTAGAGTTAGCTTACTCTTCTGAATGCTTACTATTGATAACAGATAGTGGCTGGGAACTTGCCCAAGCAGACGAACAAAAGCAACTTACCATAGCAAGAAAAATTAATCAGCCCATTCTTATTTTTCACCCTGAAAATAAACCAGCTTCAGCAATATACTTAAAGGCTTTATCAGATGCAGAGCAAAGTTCTATTAATAACTTGCGAGTAAGTACTGTAGTGCCGATTTATAGGCTTGAGGACTTAGACGCTGAAGAAATAGAGAGCGATATCAGTGTGAGTATTGCTGATGCTCTTCAAAGAACCCTACGATTTTTCCCTGAACAAAGGGAATTTGAAGTGTTAATGCCAGAAGGGCAACATATTAAATACACTAGCACCCATCCAAAAAACTTTCATGCAAGGTATGACTACGACACAATTAGTCTGACAGAACCTATAAAGGGACATTCAATCACATTTTATAGTTTGGGAGAAAGGTAATGTTATTAGAGTTAGCGAATGTTTTTGAAAGGAGAATAGTTTTATGGTAAGGAGAGAGGTATGAAAAATATGCGTATGCTTCTTATCTTTATGACAACAATTCTGGCTTCAACTATCTTTCCTGTATTGTCGCAAGGTACACAAGGTTTGTGTAAAGAAGGTCTTGTAAAAATTGCCAAGCCAAGTGGAAATGACGAAGCTCCTCTAACCTTTTGTGTTAATCCAAATCTAATTGAGAGGTTTAGTGAATTAGGTTGGGAAACTGTGTCACCAAACTCGAGTGTACTAGATGTAATATTTGCAAAAATTACTTCAATTGCTGAGGAAGTAGCTAAGGATGCTCAATTAGTAATTGGGATATTAGATGAGGCAACTGAAGAAGCTAGGGGAGAAGTTGTTGAAGAGGCTAAAGAATTTGTAGAAGAGCAATCTTCATCACAGGAATAACCATTCTAGTCTAGTTTTTAGGAATATTGAAGCTTATCTGAGGAGTAGAGCTTTACAACTATGAAAGGACGACCTTGAAAATAGCAATTTATCTTTTATTAGTAGTTTGGAGCGTAGGAGTTGCACAAACTTATACTTATGAGTACGCTCAACTCACCGAGGACTCTAGGAGCGAATTAGAAAAGGGTGTAATTATTTGGGAAACCACTAATGAGAAGTTATCAAGCAACTTCGATGACCCCATCAGATTATTGACTCCCTTTGGCAGTCCCAAAAATGCAAACATCAATAAAGCCTATGGTGAACTACTTAAGAAAATGGGTACTGAAGACGATCCCGATGTAACAAACAATAGGCTCGAGTTTTTAGATTACTTAGGCTCTCTTGGCTGGGAACTCATGTTTTTTCAACAACTTTCTGAACAAGCAATAACATATCAATTCAAGAAACTGACAATAAACTGGTAAGGGTAAAACTTTGCCTCTATGAAAGGATAACTTTGAGAATAGCAACTTTTCTTTTACTAGTAATATGGGGTACAACAACTGCACAGGAGTACACTTACCAATACGGTCAGGTTTTAGAGGACCTCAGAGGTGGATTAGGAAGTGTTACTGTTACTTGGAAATTTTCCGATAAAGAGTTTTCAGCCAATGTTCTAGATTCTGGAGAGTTTCTAGATACTTTTAGCAACACCAGAATTGAAAATTTGAATAAAGCTTACGGTAAATTACTTATAGAGCTAGGTCTTGAAGATAATCCTAATATAAAAAGTAATAAGATCGAATTTCTAGATTATATAGGTTCTTTGGGTTGGGAAGTTATATGGATTCAGGAACTGAGTAGCAGAACGCTATATTATTTTAAGAGAGCTATTTTAAAATAGCTTTACCCCCTCACTGATTAAAGTAAAAGGTTACTAACAGAGCTTTGGGAATAAGAACAGTATTTTAACTTCAACACTTATTCAACCCTCGTATTTTTACACTGTAATTTAGTTTTGCACTTTACTTCAGAATTAGTAGTAAATCAATTCAATCTTTTAGGAGTCAGATATGAATCAAAAAATGATTCTCTTCCGTATAGTTATCCTATTAGCATTATTTACATTTTTAGGCAGTTCTTTTGCTCAAAACTCTTCATGTGAGTTAAACGGGTACATTGAAGTCATAATTATTCATAGTGGCTCAATCGAATGTGTCCCAGAAAGAACAGCTAGTTATTGGGTAGCAAATGGAATAGCTATAAAAACTCAAGACTTAATGGTAGACCCTGAAACAGTATCAGATGTTGAAGGAATCATAGCACAAGAGGATTGTAAAGCAGGGCATGTAAAAGTCATGCTAATCAATATTAATCAATCTTTTTGTGCTGTCAAACGTATAGCTGAAAAATGGATAGCAGATACACTTGCTATAGAAATAGATGGCGAAGAGAAATTGGTAGCAATAAATACGCCACAGGGGGTTCCAGAACACTTATGCGAAGAAGGCCTAATTCAAGCAATCCTTAGCAATAGCGGACAAATTGTATGTACTTCAAGAGACATGGCAGAAAGATGGTTACTAACAGGTTTTGTCAATGAAATTAGAATTCATCCTCCTTCTGTCAGCTACCCTTGTAAATCAGATCGTCATATCCAAGCAATAATGATCCATGATGGAACACGAGTATGTGCTTTAAAATTAACAGTTCGTTCTTGGGAAAGGCAGGGTCTTGCTATAAGAGCATCGACAATAGCCGTCCCTCCTGAAATGGAACCGAGCACTGTAGAACTAAAAGAGTGTGAGGGGAAGGATGTAAGAGTCAAATTAGTTTGGGGTACACCAGCTTTTTGCGTCAGCAGAAATATAGCTGACAGATGGATAAATGAGAAGCTTGCTTTTGAAGTAAATGGAGAAGAAGAAAAACCAACTGTTATAAATTCACCATAACTACTTCTAGAAAGTTTATGTAAACCAAATTGAAGTAATAGTGAATTGCTTATTATTAATCTGATCTTTGCCTTCATGCCAGAGTATAAGCAAATTCCCACTTTTAAGTTTCAACGTTTACCTCAACATTTATTCAACACCTAACTCTATAAGCTCCACTTAGTTTTGCACTTTCTTAAAAGTTAGTAGCAGATCAATCTAAGTTTTTAGGAGTTAAGTATGAACCAAAAAGTATTTCTCTTCCGTGCAGTAGCTTTGTTAGCATTTGTCATAATTTTTGGTAGCGCATTTGCCCAAACAGAGGAATGTACTATTGTTTTTGGTGGTTCTAGTGGAGTACAAACTCACCCCTTTACTGCCTCATTGGAAGAAGGTCAATCTCAAGGTTTTACTTTTGATGAAGAAGAAGGAATATCTACAAGCAGCTATATTAAATCCACTGAGGGACCCTGCATTTTTACTGTCTATAATGCTAATGGCTTTGAAGGCCGATTTGTTATAATCGGTACAGACCTTAAGAATCAAATTAGAATTGGCACAGGTGGATTCCTTTATAGAAGAGAATCAGACTCTAGAGATTTTTTTAATGACGCTATTAAAGATTTAAATCCTAGAATTAAGAATAACACCGAACCTTATAAAGAAAACCCTGAGGCTTATTTGAGCGTTTATAGGACTATAGAAGGTGCTATTAATGGTGGTAATACTTGGAAAGCACGTTCAGTCATTATTGAGCGTGTTTCTACTGATTGCAGTATAAGACTAGGAGATGACTCTAAAAGTGATAGCAGTGGTTTGATTTACTATGGTCAAGAAGGTGACGCATTTAATTCAATTCCTGCTATGGACTTTATTAAAGAAATTTCCGAAGGTTGCAAGTTCGAAGTTTACAACGTTACAGGATTTAGGACTCTTGATAATTTTAAAGAACCTAAAACCTATGCTAATCCCTATAAAAGAGGTGAGGACAGCAAGGGTAGGGCAATAGGTTATAATGTACGCTCATTAAAGATTCTGCCTTAACTGTTTGCCTTATTCCTATAGAAACTAATTTCAATAAAGTTAACCAACCATATCTTATTTGATGTGGTTGGTTTTCTATATTATAGAAAAGACTGATAAAAAATGGATGAACATCGTACCTTAACCCAGCTAGCAATGATTCTAGCAGCAGCCTTTGTTGGTGGCGCACTGTTCCAAAGACTAAAACAGCCTGTTTTAGTTGGATACATCATTGTAGGAATACTCCTTGGGCCTTCTGTTTTTGGTATTGCTGAAGGTCGTGGCGAAATTGCACTTTTAGCAGAGCTTGGCATTTTATTGTTGTTGTTTATTGCAGGGATGGAGCTTGATCTAAATAACTTTAAAGCAGTCGCCAAAATCTCTATAATTACATGTGCAGTACAGATTGTTATTGGTCTTGCCACTATGTTTGCCCTTGGATTCTTGTTAGATTGGCCAATTAATCGCTCAATCTTGCTTGGCTTTGCCGTTGCACTCAGTAGTACAGCTGTTGCCCTTAAAATTCTTGATGATACGGGATTACGTCTAACACGGGTAGGCGAAAACAGTCTTGGTATTCTCATTGCTCAAGATATTGCGGTTATTCCAATGATTTTGATTATTGGTGCACTCAGTACCACAGGTGGATTTGATTATGGTGGCCTCATTAAAATGGGTGTTGCGCTCTCTGTTATGGTAGGTATTGTTTTTCTTTTCACTACAAAGCCTAAAATATTTTCCAACCTCTGGGAAAAATTTGAAAAGCTTCATGATAAAGCAATGGAGGGACAACCCGCAGTTACAGGGTTGGCTATTTGTTTTACAGCAGCAGCCATAGCAGGTTTCTTTGACCTGTCTGCGGCATATGGTGCATTTTTAGCAGGTCTTATGATTGGAAATACATTAAGTCACGAAAAATTGGTAGCGCACACCAAGCCAATCTTTGATGTGATGATTATGGTGTTCTTTTTATCAATAGGCTTACTGATTGATTTACAGTTTTTACGTGAACACCTTTTGGCAACCGTACTACTTCTTTTTATCACCATGCTTCTAAAAACCATAGTGAATATTACAGTGCTGCGTTGGCAAGGGATGGAGAAGAATGAAGCCTATGTAACAGGAGCAGCATTAGCACAAGTTGGTGAGTTCTCCTTTATTCTGGCAGCTATGGGCTTGGCAGCAGGCACAATTCAAGATGATGGCTATAAGTACGTTGTGGCAATAATATCACTTAGTCTGCTGGCAACGCCCTTGTGGTTGTACATAGTGAAACACTATGGTATTCTCAAAAACATTAAACTTCGCCTTCGGAAGAGGAAATTAGCGTAGCAGGAAGCTTTTTGATAGTTTGCTGAAGTTAAATCTTTATGTATAAGATAAGATCTATTCTATTTCAACTGTGACATCAGAACCCAATTCATCTACCAGATCGGCCTCGAATACTTCAGCACTTGGTATCATCGTTGTGTCAGATAGATCTATGATGACATGGTTATCCTGCACATGGATATTTTCAACTACTGCCACAGAGTCGTTGGTGTCAAGTGTGTTTGAGACCTGACTGTTCACTGTAGTGATTATTTGAGTTGTTTGGGCAACTTTACGATAGGTGATAGTTAGTGGGATGGTTACTAGAATAGTGGCAAAAATAGTAATGCCGAAACCGAGGATAAGCTTAACAGATGTATGCCGAAGTTTTGGAAACGGTGCGTATCTGGTAATTAAAAGTGTAGTTGCTACTGCAAGAACTATGCCCACAAGGTTTGCAGCAAAAAGCATGAAAGCTCCTGTTGCTAGAGTCATACGACCTTCTTCAAGCATAAGACCAACAGTTGCTAAAGGTGGTACAAGCGCTACAGCAATAGCAACACCAACAAGTGAGTGGGACAAGCTACTAGAAGTTTGTGCATAGGCTCCTGCTGCGCCAGCAAGTATGGCAACACCTAAATCACGAAGATCAGGGGCAGTACGGGCTAGAATCTGTTCAGTTGGTGTATTATTCGGCAACAACATACCTACCAAGTAAGCAACCATTACAACTATTGCTGCTCCTGTAATTACTGTAGCAAGCATTTTTATTGTTTCACGATACCAACCTACCGCAATAGCACCACCTAGTGCCACAATTGGAGCACCTAATGGGGCGACTATCATAGAACCAATTACTGTTGCAGCAGAGTCTTGTGATAATCCGAGTGTTGCAATGCCACCAGACAGTACCAACATAACGATGAAATCTTTTCTCCACTGCGGATCACTGTCCAAGAAAACCTTTCTGAGAACTTTAGTCCGATCTTTGACTTCCAATTTGTGGCGAGGAAACCATCCTTGCACATCCCATTGATCAGAGGCACCCTCTCCAAGTACATCGGCTATAGTCTCTTCAAAAGACAATTTTTGTTGAGTTGTTAGTTTCATACAAGTATCAACCTTTCTTTAATTAATAGAGCTATTCTAAAGTGAGCATCTTTTTCAATTTATGAGGGTGTTTAAAAACACTCCCTCTTTTCTAAATCTTGAGTGGATATTCTTGTCTAGAAGCAGTTTTTAGATTTCGACATTTCTCAACGCTTGTGCTGATATCCTATCTCTACGTTTTGCAACTTCTTTAAGTTAGTTGCAAATCAATTCAAGCTTTTAGGAGTTAATTATGAATCCAAAATCACTTTTCTTTCGTGTAGTGACCCTGCTAGCCTTTCTTACTGTTTTTGCTAGCGCCTTTGCTCAAAGCCCATGTAGTTCAAACGATTATGTTCAGATTACAATTCTTCGTAGTGGAGTAAAAACATGCCTTGCAAAACAAACAGCTGAAAATTGGGTAGCTGATGGAAGAGCCATATTCACTAAGACCTTAACAGTAGATTCTGAAGTACAACTATCTGCTGAAGGTGCTACATCTCTAGAAAGTTGCCCAACAGGAAATGTAAAAGTTGTGGTAGTTAGTGGTGTACAATATTTTTGTGTTACTAAAAGTGTAGCTGAAAGATGGATTGCACAACAAGTTGCTGTAGAAATAGATGAAAAAGAAGGGCTAGCTGTAATAAGTGCACCAGAAATATTCCCAGAACGTTTATGTACAGAAAGCCAAGTTCACGTAGCTCTTGGTAATACTGATAAAATTGTATGCACCTCAAAAGCAAGAGCTCAAAAATGGTTGTCATCAGGCTTTGCCACTAAAATCGATCAGAATACACAACTTACTGATAATCCATTTACTGATAATCCATGTAAATCAAGCAGTCAAATCCAAGCAACCATGATTCGTGGTGGAGTGCGTGTATGCGCTTTAGAATCGACAGTTGAAAGTTGGGAAAAACAAGGGCTTGCTATACGCACTTCGGCAATAAATGTAACCCCTGAAACAGAATTAGTTGCAGAAAACACTATTTTGCTTGAAGAGTGTGAAGAAAATTATGTAAAGGTTATGTTAATTGTTGATGAACCAGCTTTTTGTATTACCAAAAGTCAGGCTGAAAGGTGGATAACAGCAAAACTTGCCTTTGATGTAGATGAAGAAGCAGAAGAAATAACCACTATTAGTGCACCAGAACTTTTTCCAGCACGTTTATGTGGAGAAGCCCAAGCCAGAGTAAGTATTCTTGATGGTACAAAAACTATATGTACCTCAAAAGTAATAGCTCAAAGATGGTTAAATGAAGGCTTTGCTACTAAAGCAGATTAATAAGCTGACTTAAGTGGTAAACATTACTGCCTGTAAACGATTTTTAGACTTCAACACTTATACAACACTTGCATTTATACACTTCACTTAGTTTTGCACCTTCACTTCAAACTGGCTGCAAATCAATTCAAGCTTTTAGGAGTTAGATATGAATCCAACATTATTTCTCTTTCGTGGAGTTATCTTTTTAGCATTACTTACCTTTTTAGGTAGTGCCTTCGCTCAAACTGCCCCTTGTAGATCAGACAAGTATGTCAAAGTCACAATTATTCGTGGTGGATCAACTGTATGTGTGCTCGAGCAAACAGCAAGATATTGGATAGCAGATGGAACTGCTATATTGACCCAAGACATAACAGTAGATCCCGAAGTACCACTAGCTACACAAGGTGACATAGCACTAGAAAACTGTCAGGCAGGACAAGTAAAAGTCATGCTAATCAGCGGTAAGCAGTCTTTTTGTGTTACTAAAAGTGTGGCTGAAAGGTGGATAGCAGAAAAACTAGCTGTGGAGGTAGATGACCAAGAAGGGCTAGCAGTGGTAAGTACGCCGCAAATTTTTCCAGAGCGTTTATGTAAAGAAGATCAAATTCAGGTATTCCTCACTAATAGTAAAAAAACTGTATGTGTACCACCAGCGTTAGCTCAGAAATGGCTATCAACAGGCTTTGCTACAGACAAAGACCCAAATATTCCACTTGCTAAAAATCCATGTAAATCAAGTCGTCAAGTCCAAGCAACAATAATTCGTGGTGGGGCAACTGTATGTGCTTTAGAATCAACAGTCCGTTCTTGGGAAAGACAAGGAATTGCTATACGAACCTCAGCAATAACTGTAACCGCTCAAACAGAATTAGAGGCAGAAGGCACCATCCCACTAGAGGAATGTGAGCAGAAGCATGTAAGAGTAAGGCTAGTTGGTGGCACACCAGCTTTTTGTGTTGCTAAAAGCGTAGCTGAAAGATGGGTACAAGAAGGACTTGCTGTGGAAGTGGATGATGAAGAAGGGTTGACTATTATAAGTGCACCGCAACTACTCCCAGAACGTTTGTGCAAAGAAAATCAAGTCAAAGTAATTGTAGCTAATGGTGACAGAACCATATGCACCTCTAGAGCCATCGCTCAAAAATGGATTTCTAGAGGTTTCGCTACTGAGGTGGATGAATAAGAAATACTTCTCTAGCTCAAATTTACGTCCTAGCCTGAGATAGTTGCAAATAAATTCAAATTTTAGGAGTTAATTATGAACCCAAAAACACTTTTCCTCCAAACAATCGTCTTTTTAGCATCCTTCACATTTTTTGGTAGTGCTTTTGCCCAAAATCCATGTAGGTCAGAAGATTCTGTTCAAGTCACAATGATTCGCAGTGGAGCAGTCCTATGTGTTCAACAGCAAACAGCTGAAACCTTTGTGGCAGATGGTAGAGCTTTTTTAACCCAGAATTTAACCGTAGACCCTGAAGTCCCAATAGTTGTTGAAGAGGCCATAGCGCTAGAAGACTGTCAAACAGGACACGTAGAAGTCATGTTGATTAATGGTGTAAAGTCCTTTTGTGTTACTCAAGATGTTGCTAAAAGGTGGTTAGAACAGTGGCTTGCTGTGGAAGTAGATGATCAAGAAGGACTCGAGGTGATAAATGCACCACAGATTTTCCCAGCACGTTTGTGTAAAGAAGATCAAATTCAAGTGCTACTTACTAATAGTGAGAAAATTGTATGTGCTTCAAAGGTGATGGCTCAAAAGTGGCTGCTATCAGGTTTTGCTACTGAAGCTAATTCCAATACCCTACGTACTAGCAAGCCATGTAAATCAAGTCGTCACATTCAAGCGACAATAGTTCGTGGTGGAAGCCGTGTTTGTGCTTTAGAATCAACAGTCAGTTCATGGGAAAGACAAGGAATTGCTATGAGAACTTCAGCAATAACTGTAACCCCTCAAACAGAATTAGTAGCAGAAGACACTATTCCACTAGAAGAATGTGAGCAAAAGCATGTAAGAGTCAGACTAGTTGGTGGTACACCAGCCTTTTGTATCAATAAAAACATAGCTGAAAGATGGGTGACGGAAAGGCTAGCTGTTGAAGTAGACGAGGATGAAGGCTTGACTGTTATAAGTGCGCCACAACTATTCCCAGAACACCTATGTAAGGAGGATCAAGTCAAAATTAGTGTTGCTGAGGATGAAAGGATTATTTGTACCTTAAAGGTAATAGCCCAAAAGTGGTTGGACGAAGGTTTTGCCACCAAAATGCTCGAGTAATTTAACCTAAACTAACCTCATAAATGTAATCAATAGGTTAACAACCCTGCTTTACAAAACAGGGCTGTTTTTCTTAATTAGTATAGAAGTGTTGAAAGACACTCTATATTTTCTGAAATCTGAGTGAATGTTCTTATCTAGAAGCAATTTTTAGATTTCAGCATTTATTCAACACTCGAGTTAATACACTTCAACTAGTTTTGCACTGCACATAAATCAGTGACAAAAGAAAGGATATAAAAGTCATGAAAAACTCACTCAAGGTATTCCTAGTAATTATGGTAGTGGTTTCACTAGCATTTGTTCTTGCTCAAAGTCGTCGTTATCTAGTTGCTGGCACAGGCGGAGTAACAGGGGTTTACTACCCTGTAGGTGGAGCAATTGCTCGTATAGTTAATGGTATAATGGCTAACACCCCACACTCTGATTTACGTTTGACCGTACTATCCACAGACGGCTCAATTGATAACCTTGACGCCTTACAATCAAGAAACCTAGACTTCGGATTAGCACAATCAGACGCTGTTTACCAAGCTTACAATGGTGTTGGTGCTTTTGAAGGCAGGCAGAATGAAGAAGTACGTGTAATCATGGGTCTATACCCAGAACCTATGCACTTAGTTTGCAATACCAATGCAGGAGTAAGGAGCTTTGCAGACATTATAGGTAAAAGAGTCAATATCGGTAGCCCGGGTTCAGGTATGCAAAGTACTGTAATGACTATGTTAGATGTATTTGGAATGACTCTAGATGATTTCACAGCTGAATCAGCAAAAGCTGTAGATGCTCCTGATCTACTATACAATGGTCATATAGACTGCTTTTTCTATACTGTAGGTATAGGAGCAGCTGCTATAGCTGATACTGCTATTAATAACTCAATTAACATTGTACCCCTTGATGGTCCTAGGCTTAGAGAGTTAGTAGATGAATTCCCTCGTTATATTTTCACCACTATTCCTGCAGGAACTTATAACGGTGTGGATTATGATGTCACAACTTTTGGTACAAAGGCTCTACTCGTTACCACTAGTTCAGTTACCCTTCCTGAAGGTTATGTTTACAGTGTAGTTAAAGGAATATTGGACAATGTTGCAAACTTCCAAAACGCTCACCCTGCTTTGGTTCAACTAACCTGTGCAGACTTCACCACAGGTTTTAGTGCTCCTTTGCACAATGGCGCAAGAAGAGCTTATGAAGAAACTGCCAGATGCGTTTTGCCTGAAGGTCTATAGGTACTAAAAAGGTGTTGCAATGCTAGATCAAAACTAAATTTTTTCACTTGAACACTTTTTCAGCAGCACAAAATTTACATTTAAGTTACTTCAGGAGTTGCTTACATCGTAACACTCCTAAAGAAAGGACATTCAATATGAAATATCTTTTCCAAGGCATTATCCTCATAAGTTTTCTAGTTGTCTTTGGCTTCTCTCAAAGCTATCAAATCATCCTAGAACCTGAATCAATTGTTCTTAGCCCAAGAGCAATTGTTTATAACCCTCTACCAGCTTTTTCAGTAGATGTCAGTGTTGACAAAGACCCTACTGGCAACAAAACGCCAAGCTACTATAACGGTGATGAACTGAGAGTTAGCGTTAATGTTAGTGAAGATGCTTATGTTTATCTATTCGAGGTAAAAGATAATGGCGATATTGTACAACTTCTGCCCAATAAGCTAGATGGTGGTGAGGACAATTACGTGATAGCAGGCAGGACACGCTATTTTCCTTCTGGTACATCAAAGTACACCTTCAATATTGATGGCCCTAACGGCTTAGAAAAGATTTTAGCAATAGCTTCTCTACAGCCTTTAGATTTTAATACTCTTGCTAGGTTTACCGAGGGTTCTTTGTTTGCACGTATTTATCAAAGTGAAAGTGCTTTTTCACAAAGGGTTTTTAATATCTTAAGCCACTTGCCCCAAGATTCATGGGTTTCAGACACAGTATTGTTTTATATAGGTGATCCACCAAAGGTTCCTAACTATGGCATATTAGAAATTAATAGCCATCCTAGCCAAGCACTCGTTTATGTCGATGGTCAATATATAGGTCAGACCCCTATCAACTTTGGAACATTCTCTGGCTTGCACAAGATACTTGTGGGTAAAGCTGGTTTTAGCAGTGTAGAAACGACTGTAAATCTTAATGGTGGACAACGTTTTAGATACAATCCTATACTAGAGCCTACAATAGTTAATAATATAGGCACTGCTGATTTCATAAGCTCTAAGGAAGGTGCTCATGTTTATGTTGCTGGTAATTACTTAGGAACAACACCACTTTACGGTATGACCTTCTTTCCCGGTAACTACCGAGCAAGATTTGTAAGACCCGGTTATAGTGAGCAAACTAAAGAGTTTGAGGTTATTGCTAGACAAAAGACTTCCGTTACAGTAGAACTTATTAGTAACACTGAAGTTCTAAGTGGTCGTTTGGGCTTAAGAAATTATCCAAATGCCACAGTTAAAAAGCTTATTGATGATGGCTCGAGCTTAGAAGTAACTATTGTTAGTGAAGCTTCACTAAGCGACATATACAATGATTTTCATAATCAGATTAAAGCAACTGGTTGGGCACGTAGCAGTACTAATGTTTATCAAAATAAAACGACAGGCGTTATTTTGGCAAGCTATCACCGTGGCAGCAACTTTGTTGATCTAATCTTAGAAAATATAGAAGAGAATCACTACACTCTTGATCTTGAATTCATTCCGTAATTTAAAAAGCTAAGTTTTGTTGTTACTGCCTAGTATCTCGAAAAGTAAGTTCTGATGAGTGTATCTTTATCAAAGCTTTTGATTGAGATACTAGCTTAAAATAGATTTTCCCTACACTGAAAGGAAAAATGTAGTGAGAAAAACAACCCCGAGACAGAAAACAATTAGCTTGAGTTGAGGGATTACTTAGGCTCCCTTGGTTGGGAATTACTATTTGCTCAAAAGCTCGATAATGTGACAGTATATGAATTTAAAAGAAGCTATTAAAGAATAAAGGCGAAATAAGAAACTACTAATGACTGAATCACTCACTAACGTGTCTCAAAAAGATGGTTTACCCCCAGGTTCACTTGTCCATGTTGGCGAAGTGCTCGAGCCCAAAACTTGGCTATCTGTCATTGACTATAGCAAGGAAGATTTAAAAGAAGAAACTGTTAACTCAGTAGAGCAACTTCTTCCCTACAAAGAAACAGATACAGTGACTTGGGTTAATGTTGAGGGTTTAAAAAACACCAATCTAATCAGAGATATTGGACAGCTTTTTGAGATACACTCACTGGTACTTGAAGACATACTAAATACCAATCAGAGACCTAAAATCGAAGATCACGACGACTACTTATACATTGTCTTGAACAAGTTACTATTAGAGAGTGATGATTTCACTGTTCGTAACGAGCAAATCAGTATTCTGGTCTTGAGCGGCTTTGTCTTTACATTTAAAGAGCAAAGAGATGACTCACTGCTACCTATAAAACAGCGAATCCAAAAACAAAAGGGGGCACTAAGAAAACTAGGAGTAGATAGGCTTTTACATGCGATCATAGATAAAGTTGTAGATGAGTATTTTGCTATTCAAGATTCACTTGATGAAGTCATAGACTCAATTGAAGATGATTTATTAGTGAATCCTTCTACTGAGAAGCTAAAAGCTATTCAACAAGTTAGACATGGACTGATTAACATGAGGAAATCCATTTCACCACTCAGAGAAATGTTAAGAATGATTCAGTACAACGAATTTTCCTTGATTGCTGAAGATACAAAGATTTATTTTAGAGATGTCTATGACCATGTGATTCACTTATCAGAAACTATAGAAACATATAAAGACAGGGTAAATGGCCTACTGGACATTTATATATTAGGTGTTAGCAGCAAAACAAATGAGGTTATGAAGGTTCTGACAATATTTGCTTCTATTTTTATACCCTTAACTTTCATAGTTGGCATCTATGGTATGAATTTTGAGTATATGCCAGAGCTTAAGTGGAAATGGGCTTATCCATTACTATGGGTTTTCTTTATTACAATACCAACAGCACTACTTATCTATTTCAAAAAGAAAAAGTGGTTGTAGCAAATTTTTAGCGTGAGGATGGTGTATTTAATTTTATGGAATGGTTAGCATGGATATATGATCCCAATGCTTGGATTGCTCTTGTCACTCTAACAATTCTTGAAATTGTTCTGGGAATAGACAATATAATTTTCATTTCTATTTTGTCAGGTAAGCTTCCTACTGCACAGCAAGCTCGAGCCCGTAACATAGGCTTATTACTAGCAATGCTCACTCGCATACTATTGCTTTTTTCAATAGCTTGGATTGTACGCCTTACGGAACCCTTAATAGAAGTCTTTGGCAGAGGTATTTCAGGTCGTGACCTTATTTTGATGCTTGGAGGCTTATTTCTCCTTTATAAAGCTACGCACGAAATACATGAAAAACTAGAAGGCCCAGAAAAGTCAACTGCTAGTGGTGTAGTGGCAACATTTTCAGGAGTCATTGTGCAAATAATGCTGTTAGACATAGTGTTTTCGCTAGACTCCGTTATTACAGCGGTGGGCATGGCTGATCATTTAATGGTTATGGTTCTTGCAGTGATGATTGCCATAGGAATCATGTTAGTGTCTGCAGGCTCAGTAAGCCGTTTTGTAGAAGATCATCCAACTGTAAAGATGCTAGCACTTAGCTTTTTATTGCTTATAGGCATGTCATTAGTAGCTGAAAGTTTACACTTCCACATACCCAAGGGCTACATTTACTTTTCTATGGGCTTTAGTATTTTTGTTGAACTGTTAAATCTACGCCTGAGAGGACAGGGTCAGGCAGTTCAGTTGCGTAAGCCAAACGTGGGTTAATCTACTCCTTCATCTCAAAAATATTTAGGTTGCAAAGAAGAAAATCTTGTTAGAAGGTACTGTCATTTACCGTTTTTTGCTTTTGTTACTAATTGTTTTGCTTTATCCCATCTGGGTCAAAGGACAAGAGGATGCCTCTAAAACTAATAACACTTTAAATGTGCTCACCGTAGGTATAAAAGAAGCCCCACCTTTTACATTTAAAAATAGTGCTGGTGAGTGGGAAGGTATTAGTGTATGGCTATGGCAGGAAATTATGAATGAAATTGGCCTAGCTTATAAATTTAAGGAATTTGATCTTCAAGAACTTATAGGTGGTCTAAGTGATGGAAGTTTAGATGCTGCTATAGGAGCACTTACCATCACTGCTAAGCGAGAGTTACTATTTGACTTTACTCATAGTTTCTTTTATACAGGTTTGGGTGTAGCTGTCACTAAAACACAAGGGAAAGGCTTCTATAGTGTTTTTAAGCAATTTTTGCAAGTTAATTTCCTTAGAGTCTTAAGCATCTTTGTAATTTGCTTACTAATCTTTACACTACTTATTTGGTTTTTTGAGCGGCAAATGGTGAAAAAGAATCCTGAAAAGCTTAGCATGGCTCGAGCCAGTTTCAAATCGAGCTTATGGTGGTCACTAGTTATCTTAATTGGTAAGAATGATAGGCATCCAGTCAGTTTTCTTGGACGTGCTTTGGCCCTCATTTGGATGATTGCCTCACTTATAATTGCAGCGAGCCTAACTGCCATTATAGCCTCTATACTTACAGTAAATAAAATCCAAGGCGACATTAATAATGTGCACGCTTTAACTAGACTTAGAACTGCAACAGTTAGTAGCTCGAGCAGTGATGACTTTTTAACTGAGGCTCACATTAACTTTAAAAGTTTACCAAGTGTTAATGACGGCCTTGAACTGCTTAGGGCTAATCGAATAGATGCTTTTGTTTACGATAGACCTTTACTGCGTTATTTAATAAATCGAGATTTTATAAATGAGCTTGATATACATGATCTTGTTTTAGAATCACAAAGCTACGGTTTTGCTCTTAAAAGTAATAGTCCTTATCGTGAGAAGATTAATCAAAGCTTGCTGACTCTTATACACAATCCTGCTTGGGATGATGTTGTGTTTAGTTATCTAGGAAATGATGACTAGGCTTTAAGTAGATTGTATAGCTTTATGTTAAGTTGAGGTTTTCTACTATTAAAAATATTTGAGAGAGTTTAGATTTTTATGAATGAATCCTACTTAGAATCACAAAACCGTGCTGCTGAATTATTGAAACTTTATGGCACTTCAAGCAACGACTACTTTAAATTATGGCCAGATAAAAAATACTTCTTTACTTCCTCTGGCAATGGGTTTGTGGCTCATGGTTTAAGTCATAAAGTGGCTTTAGTATTAGGTGATCCAACCACACCAGAAGAAGAAATGGAACAGTCAATTGACGAGTTCCTAGCACATTGTCGTCAAAATAAATGGAAGCCTATCTTTCACCAAGTTTCAGCAAACTATGTTGCTATCTACAAGTCATTAGGCTTTCGCCCATTCAAAACTAGCGAAGATGCAATTGTGGATTTGCAAACCTTTTCTATAGCAGGCAATGAGGGTAAAAGCTTTCGCAGTACTCTAAACCGTATGGCACGTGAAGGAGTTCATGCTCAGCTTTTTGATGCACCAATCCCAGAAGCAATAATTGGGCAAGCCAAGGAAGTTTCAGATTCATGGTTAACACTGGGAAAACGAGAACGTAGATTTGTACTAGGCAGTTTTGAAGATGACTATGTACGCAATACACCAATGCTTGCTGCTTTCAACGCAGGAGGCAAAATGCAAGGCTTTATCAATATAATTCCTTCTTATGCACTAAACACAGCCACTATTGACCTGATGCGCCACAGGGCAGATGCGCCTAATGGGCTTATGGATTTTTTGTTCCTGAAAGTTTTTGACTATAATAAAACACAAGGCTTTAGCTACTTTAGCATGGGGCCTACCCCAATAATAAAACTCCAACCAAATGAAGCGGCTACCGTAGAAGAAAAAGTTTTCTACAAGTTAGCAAACTACCTTGATTCATACTTCGGCATAAGAGGTTTGCGTAACTACAAGTCTAAATTTGCCACTATTTGGGAACCTCGTTACCTGATGCATCGGCGTGTTACTGACTGGCCACAAGTGCTTAAGGCTTTTACTGACTTAACGGAATTAGAAGAAAACAAGAAACCAATTTTTGGTAAAGACAGAAGGCGTTTGTACCGTCAAATTACTGCTGAGGTAATTGCTGATATTAGGCGAGTACGTAAAGAAAGGCGTCAAGCTAAAAGAAAGAAGCTAGATAAAGATGGCTGAGCAAACATCAAAAGAAATTTCCTTACTTGGTTGGCGTGAATGGGTTTCCCTACCTGAACTTGGTATAGAGAAAATAAAGGCTAAGGTTGATACAGGGGCACGTTCTTCAGCCCTTCATGCAGAAAACATTCAAACTTTTATTAAAGAGGATAAGACTTGGTTGCGCTTTATAGTGCATCCAATACAAAAGAACGAGGAAACCAAGGTCTTAGCTGAAGCACCACTGCTAGAGTACCGTGAAGTGCGTAGCTCGAGTGGTCACAGTGAAGAAAGGCCTGTTGTTATGACTAGTGTTTGCTTAGGTGAAATTACTTGGCAAATTGAACTTACTCTTACTCAAAGGGATGAAATGGGCTTTCGTATGCTATTAGGTAGACAAGCTATGAAACAAGGATTTTTAGTTAATCCCAGTAAATCTTTCCTGAAAGGAAAAAAGTTATGAAAATAGGCATTCTTTCTCGAGGCCCAGAACTTTACTCTACCCGTAGGTTAGTTGAAGAAGCTAAGTCACATGGTCACGAAGTACAAATCGTTGATTATTTGCGTTGCTATATGGACATAACCTCTCGTTTTCCTAAGATTATATATGCAGGTGAAAGCCTAAAGTTCGATGCTGTCATACCTAGAATTGGTGCTTCTAACACCTTTTATGGCACAGCGGTAGTTAGACAGTTTGAGATGATGAGAACCTTTACTGCTAACGAATCTCAAGGGATTACTCGTTCACGTGATAAGTTACGCTCATTGCAGCTTTTAGCTCGAGATGGCATTGGTTTACCTGTAACTAGTTTTGCTCATTCTGTTAAAGATGTTCAAGGGCTCATTGATATTGTTGGTGGGGCTCCTTTAGTAGTTAAGCTCTTAGAAGGTACACAAGGAGTAGGAGTAGTTCTAGCTGAAACACAAAAAGCATCTGAATCTGTGATTGCAGCCTTTAGACAACTCAAAGCAAACATCTTGGTACAACAGTTCATCAAAGAAGCTAAAGGCGAGGATATACGTGCTTTTGTAGTTGGCGGTAAAGTCGTGGCATCTATGATACGCAGGGCTCCTGAAGGTGAGTTTCGCTCAAATCTTCACCGTGGTGGCTCGGCTGAAAAAGCTAAGCTTACACCTACAGAAAGAGCTACTGCGGTGCGTAGTGCTAAATTAATGGGACTTAATGTAGCAGGGGTTGATATGTTGCGCTCACAAGAAGGGCCAATGGTTATGGAGGTTAATTCCTCACCGGGGTTAGAGGGCATTGAGAAATATACAAACATCAATGTGGCAGCAAAAATCATCGAATTCATAGAGAAAAAACTGCAAGGCAAAAAACCAACTAAAAAGCCAGTCGAAGCTGTTCCCATAGATCCCCAAGAGGTACGCTTTGAGGATGAAGACTTTAAAGACCAACCTTAAAGTTAATGACAACTTAGAAATAGCTGGAGAAATTGTACCTGCTGGTACCATGCAGAGATTGGAGCTATCTGTAGCACGTTTAGTTACAGGCTCGTGGCTTTCTTTGCCCTTAGTAGTTTTAAATGGTCAATATGAAGGTCCTAGTATGTGCCTTTCAGCAGCCATTCATGGTGATGAGCTTAATGGCATGGAAATTATTAGGCAGGTGATATCACAAATTGACCCCAAAACACTTAAGGGAAGAATTATTGCAGTACCAATAGTTAATGTTTTTGGCTTCTTAGAACAATCACGGTATATGCCAGATAGACGTGATTTAAATCGTAGCTTCCCGGGTTCTGCTAAAGGTTCTTTGACATCTCGCCTTGCACACCTATTTCTAGACAAAGTAATGTCACATTGCAATTATGCTATTGATTTGCACACGGGTTCCAATCATCGTATAAACTTGCCACAGATACGTGCTAACCTTGATGATCCTGAAACCTTAAACTGTGCTGAAGCCTTTGCTGCACCTATAATTTTAGATGCTAAGGAACGTGATGGTTCACTTAGACAGGCGGCTGTAAAGCGTGACATTACTGTATTGCTATACGAAGCTGGTGAATCTCATCGTCTTAATATTGAGGCAATTGAGGTAGGTGTGGCAGGGGTTTTGCGTGTGATGGTCTTTCTGGATATGCTAACTAAGCAAATACCAAAGGGAGAGAAAAATATATTAAAAGCAAAAACTTCAACTTGGGTGCGTGCTGGTAACAGTGGTGTCTTCTATAGTGATATTGAGCTTGGACAATGGGTAGAAAAAGGAAGCTTAGTAGGAATTGTACGGGATACCTTTGGTGAGACACTTTCTAAGAGTAAAGCTACTGTTTCAGGCATGATTATAGGACAGGTAACTAATCCATTAGTGAACCGTGGTGATGCTTTGGTGCATTTAGCTCGAGCTGATTAAACAGTATTTTATTGAACTTTCTTAATACTCTACACAATCCTGTGCATAAACTGTAGAATCATATGATTGGTTTACAATTTAAGAAAAATAGCACTCTGTGCAATGAATAATCCCAATCCTACTCTCTTTTATTTCGTTCAAAACAGTAAATATTATCGCATGATCTCGCACGAATCTCGTTGCCACCCAGAAATTAGGAGGTATAAAGGAAACCTATCACCATGTACATCTAACTAGCACGACCTCCAATAACAATCAGAATAGTACTATCTTCTAAAGCTTCTACAGAGTGCAAAACATCTGAAGCGAAAACAACCGAATGATTTTGTGGTAGTTTATAGGTCTTGTTATCAGAAGTAGAAAATGAAAGCTTCCCTTCCAAAACAATTACAGTTGTAGAGCTTGGAGCAGTATGCTGTTTTAAGTGATGGCCTTGCTTGAGCACTGTTAATACTACAGTTAGGTTATCAGCTCGAGCAATTGTTATTGCTGCCCTGCCTTCAGTTTCAAAAGAAGACTCTATTCGCAGTGATTTTGAGAGTTCATTGAAATCAAAAGCTTTGGTCGCAGAGGAAGCAATCTCAAAAGGTATGTAGGGATGGCTTAATTTTTCAGGCATTAATTTCTCCTAATTGTTTCATTTCTAAGTTGTTATTGCACAACAACCTTAGCTGTCATGTATGGATGAGGTAAACAATAATAATCGAACTCACCAACTTCAGTAAATGTATAGCTAAAACTCTCATCAGGATTGAGGAGTATAGGAGACCCATCAGCTTCCTTTGAAGAATCAAAAAGCCTTTTGGTCGGATCACCACTGGGAATACCTTCAGTAACCGAATGAAGTGTTACGTCTTCGTTAACCCAAGTTACAGTTGTACCTGCTTTCACTTTCACTAAAGGATATTCAAAAGAAAAATCCTTAATTGAAATTGTGACCTCACCTTCAAAAACCTCTTCAGGTATGTTGCTTTTGGATGCTGCTCCTTCAGAATCAGACTCGCCACCAATCTTAGAAGGCTTAGCTTCTCGATTCGCATAAGCTGAGAGAGGAGAATCTGTTACCTTTTTTTCTTCACCACCTGTAATAATGGTGAACATGCCTCCGGGATAAACACCATCATTAGTTACATTATTGACCATGTGATCGTGGAAAGGAAAATCTCCATCACGGCCTTTTACTAAAAGGTCATAACGTTCTCCCGGCATGATCGGCAAGGTATCCCCTTGATAAGGTTGGGGTAAGTTAGAACCATCCTTTGCAATAACCAAAAAGCTTGTGCCATGTATATGTAATGAGTGAGGAGCATAACCTACACTCGTTATACGTAAAAGACCCAATTCGCCTTCAGGTATTTCGTATGTGCTAGTTAATGGAGCTGCTTTACCATTAATTAGAAAGTATCCGGGATTAGGCTCATGTTTAGCAGCTAGTGGGTCTTGGTTAGCATCCCATTCATCTAAAGTAAGGTTATACTCACGATCCCAAATTATTTGCGACTTATCTTTTGGTTCAATGATCAAGGGACCATACATACCCATATCAAGGTGTTTATAAGTCTGTACGTGACAGTGGTATGCATGTGTACCAGCAGTACTGGCTACAAATTCGTATGTATATTCTTCACCCGGTAAAAGCTGATGAGAAGTAGCTTTTACACCATCCATTTGCTGAGCAAGTGAAACAATACCATGAGAGTGAATAGTATGGGGTTCAGTGTGAGTATTACGAAGAGTAATTCGCACGATGTCACCTTCGGTCACACGGATTTCAGGTCCCGGTACACTAGCTTCTTCACCGGGAAAACCAAAAGCCCATTGAGGAACTATCACCCCCGGAGCAATTTCAGTTTCAATATCACGTACCTCAAGTATAAATTCTTTAACCTCGCCTGTGGAGTTTTCTAGTGGAATAGTGCCACCTACATAACCATCAGTAAATTTGCTAATAAGTTCCTCACGGCTTACATTTGACTGCCTAGAACCGAAATTACTACCTGTCACATTGTTTTGCTTGCTGGTTTGCCCTGTATTAGCAGGAGGTTTTAAAGCTATGTTCCCATAATCATCTGGCTCAATAATTGTCCAGCCCAACTCACTAAACCTTTGAGCTACATCAGGAGTAACACAGGAAGCCGTAGTACTACTATCATTTGTGATTAATACTAATCCTTCCCTACAGGAAGTAGGAACACCTTGAGCTAGGGTGGGAAAAGTAATTAAGAGCAATGTAGTAATGAAGGCAAAAAATATAGGCATGTTTGATCTCTTTCCAGCCATTTTTATTGCTTGGAATAAATTTGCCAAGTAATAATGGATTTTTCCTCAACTTATTCAGAATCCAAAGGCACAATTTACTATTACCACAAGCTAAAAACCACACCATGACCTAGGTCATGGCCTATTCCTCAGCAACTTCCACAAAGTCATTAAGAATTATTTGATTTATTTCAATCACTTTTCTGTCCTTCATCTTAATGGCCTCAGCACTCTGTAAGTACTTTAAATTACGACTTACTAATTCAGGTACAGTACCTAGCTGGGCTGCAATATTTGTGTTGCTTTCAAGTGTAAAAGGTAAATTATGGTTGGCTTGCTTTTTTAGATAGTCTGCAAGTCGGTGTATAACTGTTTGGAAAGATAAGTTTTCGACCAAGTGAACTAATGTTCTTAGTCTGCGTCCAAACAGGTGTACGAAGTGAAGTGCAATATTAGGTTTTGTAGTTATGAGACGTTCTAGGTGATATTGTTCAATAAATAGTGTTTTAGTAGCTTCCATAGCTTCAGCGTTGGCAGGATACCTTCCTCCATCAAAAGATGGTAACTCAGCTATGGTTTGAAAGGGTTCTTCTACTGTAAGAATCAGTTCCCTTCCTGATTTTGGTGATATGACAAAAATCTTTACTCTTCCTGAAGTGATAACATGCAGGCCTTCAGGTATACTTTGAGCAAGAAACAAGCTTTCACCTTTACTAAAGCTTTTTGGCCTAGCAACCTCTGCAAAAGCTTGTATATCTTCAGGTTGGAGATTCTTAAATAGAGGACACTGAGAAAGAGTTTTCAATTCTTGTGAGTGCATCTATTAAGTATACTAAAATACGCTAAGACGATAATTCCCTCCCCTGCCCTGAAAAACTCATGATAAGCTATAACCTGCTTTAACTAATCAAATCTATTCAATTTCAACTTCAACATCAGGGCCTACTTCATTTATCAGGTCAGCTTCAAATTCTTCAACACTTGGAGCATTTTCTGTATCAGATAAGTCGATAACAACATTATTTCCTTTCACACTAATGTCCTCAACTATTGCTGAAGAATCATTTATATCAAGTGTTTCAGCAACCTGATCATTTACTATAGTGTTTATGTGAGCTGCTTGGTCAATTTTGTTGTAGGTGATAGCTAATGGAATAGCTACCAGAACGGTAGCAACAATAGTAGTACAAAAACCTAGAACAAACTTAACAGGTGCTTGTCGAAGTTTAGGCAATGGTACATATCCCGTAACTAAAAGTGTAGTTGCCACTGCAAGAACCATACCAGCTAGATTGGCAGTAAAAAGCGTGAGAGCTCCTGCTGCCAAGACAAAACGACCTTCTTCAAGCATTAGGCCAACCGTTGCCAAGGGTGGTACAAGTGCTATAGCAATTGCAACACCTATAATCGAAGAGGACAGCTTAACGGAAGTTTTTACATAAGCTCCTGCTGCACCAGCAAGTATAGCAACACCTAAATCACGAAGATCAGGATCAGTACGAGCTAGAATTTGTGCAGTTGGTGTGCTATTTAGTAGTATCAAACCCGTTAAATAAGAAACGCCTATAACTATCACTACTCCTGTAAACACCATAAGAAGCATCTTTGCTGCCTCACGGTGCCAAACCACTGCAATAGCACCACCAAGTGCTATAATTGGATTACCTAACGGAGCAATAACCATAGAGCCAATTATTGTTGCAACAGAATTTTGTGATAAGCCAATAGTTGCAAGGCAGCTAGAGAAAACTAGCATCACAATGAAGTCTCTCATTGCACCTGAGTCGCCATCTAAAATACTCTTCTGAAAACTTCGGTTCTATCCTTAACTCCCAACCCATGTTGAAAAAACCATCCCTGTGCTTCTTGTTGGTCAGAGGTGTCTAACCCAAGTACCTCAGCAATAGTTTCACCAAAAGTTAGCCTTTTCTCATCTCCTAATTTCATAAAGTACCAGCCTTATCTTCAAGATTTGTACTCAAAAAGTAACAGACTTAAAGTGTAACAATCTACAGAACGGGATACCCTAACTAAGTTAGTTAGGATCATAGTAATACTTAATTTTCGTACTATCCGGCTGCCTAGTCACTTCAATCATCCCCAAGGAATCAGACTGCTTTCGAGAAGGAGGATCTTGACTATATAATCTAGGTTCCTCCTCATAAGGCATAACTACCTTGAAAGAAGTTTGATTGGGCCAAAAAGTTAAAGCTCTTTGTAAGGTGTCCTGTAGGGTAATAGCAACAGACTCCTCTATCTCCTCTTGATCTAGAGCAGAATCTAGACCTTCAAGACTATAATCAGGAACAAGAAACTGAGGCTCTATTTCTAATGAATCTTGCCGTGCTCTTGATATATGACTCAGTAATGCTAGTGATTTACTGCCATCTGGCCACTGAAAAACAACTAAGGGTGAATTTTTATCTTCAGCATAATAAAGCCATTGTTCATGGGTTTGCTTAGCTAATTCCAAACCACTATTCTGCAAATCAACTTGAACTTCTCCTTGATTATCCAAGTAAAAGGCTAAATCAACTCCATCATAGAAAGGAGCTTCTTCTGAATTAGGTCTCAAATAAGAAGAAAGGACACGAACTGAGTCTGTAACTGGCAAATTTCTGAGTACCTTAGCTGCTTCGGTTGCTACTTCCGCATATTTTTTCTTTCTATCTAAAGACAAAATTAGACTATCAATCTTTACAGGAACAGAGTCTAATAAGAATTTCCCCTCGTTGGGTTGAGCTAATAGATAACCTTGGTTGGGCAAATATACCAATATCATGTTCCCTCGCCAAGTTTTGCGTAAAGATTCCAGAGTCCTATTATCAGGACGAGTTTGCCATTGCACCATTTTCTTTAGTTGCAACGCACCATCTGCTGTGAAAATAGCTTGCCTTTTTCCTGTAGCTGACCATACTGTAAATTCAGTATCAGGATTGATTTGTAACGAGTTAGAGTGCTTGATTACTTCTAAGGAAGTAGATTTTAACCAACCTGTGTTTTCACGACCTCTATAATTTACTCCCCAAAAGTCTGTACCTACTGACCTAGTAACCATTAAAATTGGTTTTTGTGAGTACCCTTCTGCTTCAAGAACATAATTAACCCTTCCTAAAGATCCCCCATAGAACTTATTTTGATTAGCTTGCACAATAACATATGGTGAAGTGCGTGTTTTGAAGAAATCTTGGGCTAGTTCCATAATATGGTCTTTATTCCACTCACCAGAGGGCATTACTATGTCTTCTGAAGCTAATTCAAGCTCACTTATAACAGTAGAATCCACTACTAGAGTGTTCTCTCTTAGGCTATAAAAAGTAACCTGTTTATTTTCTGTAGGTATGGAAACATTTATAGTGTCATAACTGTATTTTGACTCAAGGTTTTCAGGAGCCACACTGCTGTATTTAAGACTTTGTTCAGATACACCTTCTACTTTTGGCAACAGCACCTCAAATTCCTTTTGCTTAGGGAAAAACTGTAGAGTTCGTCTAATAGCATCTGTGATACTTGTGCTAATAGAATCTTCCCGTTCTGCTATTGTATCTGAGTCTTCAAGATTATAGATGGGTACTAGGGTACTCACTTGTAAGCTTTCAATAGAACTTTGCTCTGCATCAGATAAAGCATTTAGAGGCAAGGCTGAAGGAGATTTATCTTCAGGGCGAAAAATTACAATAGGCTGATCAAATTTTTGAGCTGTTGCTACTTGCGCTTGCTCGTTTGCTCGAGCAAGTTCCAAGCCACTTTCTTCTATTATAACTAAACAGTTTGGAGAGTAAGATAAATCTAAACCTGTTGCAGAAAGCACTCGAGTTGATTCACAATCAAGGCTCCTGTTTTCTAAGGCTTTCCGAATCGAAAACCGAACCTCTGTTGGTCTTGTAGCTGCTGAAACTAAGGTGTGAATTTGAGGCTTCTCATCAGCATGTGCTTGTAGGTATTCAAATTCATTAGTAGGAATAAAGAAATACCCCTCCCGAGATTGCATTAGAAACACTTCAACACCCCAATAATTACGTTGAGATAACAACTCTTCATTGGAAGGTAGGTTTTCCCAAATAACCATAGAAGAGGTTTTAATTTCTGGTTCTGAATCTTGCTTTTTCTTAAATTCAACAAATCTACTGCTGGATTGAATGAATAGTTTATCTTGCTTTAAAGAGGGCCAGCTAAAAATACCTTGGGCTACTTTACTGGCATCACTTAACCAAGAATCTTTAGAAACTGGAAGGGAGTTTTTAGGAAACATGTCTTTATAACGTGCATTACCCTTTGCTCTAAGTACTACATTCTCAACAGCATAATCTTGTTGTTCTTTAAATAACCTTTTAATTTGATGTAAAGACCCAGCTATATAAAAACTATCTTTAATACTAATTACAACATAAGGAGAATAGGCAGTACCATGGTAATTACTTGCGTACTGCCTAATAACATCACTATTAATTTGCTCGGCAGTTCCCAAGAAGCTTTTATCAAAAAAGTATATAGAAGAACCTTCACTATTAACGACTTTACGATCTTCTACCTCTGAACCTGTGAAAACCTTAAGCACAGGTTGATTTTTCGGAAGATGATTAACTATGGCACTTACAATAGTTTCATAATTTGATTCCTGATCTTGTAATTTCTTGGGCGCAAACTGAGGTAAAGCTGTTACTGCCGTAATGAAATAAGGAGTACCTTCATCATTAGGGTCGAGTAGATTTCTTTGCGACCAAGGAATTATTTGTTTGCCTCGAGTAGGTATCCCGTATTGAATCAGATTTTTTCTTTGTTTCAGTGCTTCTGTTACCAAAGCACTTTGGTCTGGGTCTATAATAGACCCTGCTGTACCTCCTGCAACAGAATTATTGCTGCCAGTAGCTGTTGGGGTGTCCGACCAAAAAAATGGCTTGGGACGAAGGCTTATATTTCCACTAGCAGTTTGGTCATTATTAGTTTTTTTACTTGCTGAAATACCAAGAGGAGTGGGTTCTAAGAAAAAAAGAGAAACTATAAAACTGCGCTTAATTTCCTCACTGGCATTACCTAGCAAATCAACAAAGGCATTTAGAAGGGGTTGTTTTTGTACCTCTTCCCAAAAGGGGTCTTGGCTAACCCATTGGGTGCTTGAGGTTTGAATTGAAGGGAAATTCTGACCAGCAGAACTTTGGGCTAATAATTTATTCAAATCAAATGCTTCTAGTGTATTTTCTATGTGTGACTGGTAGTTTTTGGCTAAAGGATTGCCAGCAATTAGCCAAGATAATTGAATACTTTGTGGTAAGTGGGCTATTTCAGCGTATTCTATCACCCACACCTCAGCAATCTCGGGTGGTGCTCCTAGTTTTTGCAACATAACAAAGAGTGTTAGGTCTATTTCAATAGGTTTGCGATAGACTCGAGCCATACGTCCATTAACTTCTACTCCATATTGATAGTTAAGTCTATCAAGGTAGGATACTGGCTCAAATACATCTTCAACACTATCATCATAACCAATTAAGGCTGTTTCATAGAGATATTGATTTTCACTAAACCCTTCAGGTACACCACTTCTACTAATAGTAATTGGCTGTGCAAAGCCTACTACACCTATGCCTCCGGGGACTACTCCTGTTTGTAAGATTGGAGTGCTCGAGACCATAAAACGACCTTCAGCTTCAGGCAGTAAACCTTTGTTGCTTGGCTCGAGCCAAGAGCCCCAATTTTCTAAGCCTGCTAACAAGTAGAGCAATGTAGTTTCAAGAACATCGTTTTTCTTAGGAAAATACAAAGCCTCAGCAGTTTGGGCTACTTTAGTTTCTTCTGTAAGAATCTGAGTCTGTTTAATTTGCTCTATACTGCTTCCCAGAGCTAGTACATCTGCTTGGATTTGGTTTATATATTGATTGTGAGCTTCTATCCAATTATTGATCTCACTAGTAGGGATATCTGTGAAGCCATCAGAATCTAGTCGATTTGAGAGGGCATCAAGCCAACCGCTAGTAGTTAAGGTATCAAGCCTTTCAATTTCTTGCCAGATTTCATTTAGCTGCCCTCAAAAGCTTTTTGCTCTGTTTCTGTGGGGGACAAGAGTTGAGACTGGTAGTTTTTGAACCACTGCTCGTAATTGGCAACCTCTAAAGAAAGCTGACCTAACAAATGCTTAGATAGCAAAAGCTCTTCATGAAAAGTGGCAAGAACATCATCAGTTTTCTCAACTTGTGATGAGGCAATACCTAAAATAGCTATTACAAGCCAAGGCAAGCTTAATAATTTAAAAGTAGATTCCATATAGGTAGTCATCTTAAGTTGTCACTTCACATTCTAAATAAATCTTTCTCTAAACCACTCTTTACATTAGCTAAAACCAGTTGCTTTATCTTTAATCAACTCTAAAGGTAAAGTTTTAAGTGCGTTCCCAGCTAGCAATAGTTCCCTCTATAACAGTGAATAGTGGATTTGTATCTGGCATAGCAATTGACTCAACTTCCTTTAAGTTTTCAGGTGAACGTCTTTCTAGTTTTCCCTTTAAGTGACGTAGTTCAAATAGTAATTGACCATCTGTTACATGGATGGATTTGGCTTCTGTTTCTAGTCTTTGGATTTTACCTATATTGAATTTATAGTTTCTACATACAGATTCCTGATGTACATAGAACAAATAAGCACTAATAGCCTGTACAGGCACATCATGTTCTTTAAATCGTTCTAACTGTGGGTGATTTTTATATCCTTTAGTGTTTCCTAATAATACGTTTTGAGCAAGTAACCCTTCACGCCAAAGAGCTACAAGTCCTTTGGTGTCTAAGTACTTAGGATGTAATGACCACAGACGCATATTTGTTGCTAGATATTAAGAACAGGTTTATGGATTTCCTATGCTACAAATTACTAGTAATCTATCTTTCACAAACTACTTTTGAGATACGATTGCAATTTTCTCCATCACAAACCTGACCACCGTTAATCACTCGAGTTTTCTGATTTCTTTCAACTATATCAAAATCTCCAGCTCGAGCATAGCCTGCAGACATGCAGAAAGCGTTTGCAGCAGGCAAACCACAATTTTCATTCCATTCTCTGCAGTGGTCTAAATGATATCTATCAACTTTTGGGTCTTTAATAGTAACTTTATTGGATTTACAAATCACCTTTGATATACGGTCACACTTTTCTTCGTCACAAACTTGATTCGTACCAATAACTCTAGTTTTTTGGTTATTCTCAGTTAATTCAAAAGCTAGAGCTTCAATATGTCCTCTCGATTGACAAAAAGCAGTTGCAGCTGGCAAACCACAATTCTCACCCCATTCTCTACAATGGTCAAGACCGTACCCATCTACAGTAGGATTTTCATAGGTAACTCCAATTTCAGATTCAGATGTAGATTCAGACTGAAAAAGAAATTCAAATTGTGCATGTGCTTGACTAGCTAAGACTGCTATTAAAAATAAAAACGCTATAGTTTGTGAGAAGTGCTTTCCCATAGTACTTAACTCCTAAGGTAAGGTGATTAACAATTTATCTTGCTTTTAATTAGAGTTTCCCATGTCAAGTTCTTATTTTTCATATCAAACACTTTTACTCCGAAATAGGCCTTTCAAATCGTAATATTGTTTTTCCTTCTAATTCCTGAATCCATAAAAGTTTCCACCCTAAAGAACCTAAGTAGTCTAAAAACCTGATTTTGTTGCTCTTCACATTAGGGTCATATTCAATGTCTAATTCCTCAAGTAGCTTGCCATAAGCTTCATCTAAATTTTCTAATCTAATATTGCTAAATAGCAAACTGAATACACTGTCAGGGTACTGATGGCTGCCTGTGTATTCCTCGGTAGAGGTTGTCCAAGTAACTACAGCGCTTCCCAGTGGCCCCCTAAGATTTTCTACAACTTGCTAACTACTAGGACAAAAGTTAATAGAAAAAGCTCAGCACAAGAATATGCTGAGTAGAAATGCAAAAAGCAAAAGCCAGTCAATTAAAGGATAAACTAAAACAAGCAGATATAAGACTACATGGAGCAAGACTAAACTTCATGGCTCGTTTCATAATGGCCATGATTACTGTTAGAACCGTTAGCCTCTCAAGGATAGCTAGTGTTCTTAATGGTGCAGTGGAAATTGCCTCTAATGAAAAACGTATCAAACGCTTCTTCTCAGAAGTAACAATTGAAGGAGAATGGTTAGCTAAATGTGTACTTGCTTGGTTGCCTGAGGGACCTTATTTACTCACCTTGGATCGCACTAATTGGAAGCTAGGCAGCACTGACATCAACATCTTGATGTTAGGAGTTGTCTATAAAGGTATGGCTTTCCCTCTGCTGTGGACAGTCTTACCGCATGCAGGTAACAGTAACACTGCAGAACGTCTGGCACTCATTGACAGGCTACTAGAAATATTAGGTCATGAAGATATTGAAGCACTGGTAGCTGATCGTGAATTCACAGGAGAAGATTGGTTTAAAGGACTTAAAGAAAGGCGCATCAGCTTTGTTATGCGTCTTAGGAATAATACTTTAATAGGTCACAAAGGTAGGAATAAACGAGCTAGTGAGAGATATAAGAATGTAAAAGAGGGTGAGGTGTTTGTACACTCAAAGCGTTGTAGGGTTCTAGGGACTCGTTTATACATAGCAGTTACCAGAGCTCCTAGTGGGGAGTTAGTGGTAGTTGCTACTACCTCGAAAGCTAAAAAGGCCTTAGGGAGGTATGCAAAAAGATGGGGAATAGAGACTCTATTTGGAGCGTTAAAGAGCAGAGGGTTTAATCTTGAGGATACTCATGTAAGCATAACATCACGTTTAGACACATTGCTATCGCTCTTAACACTAGCATTTGCTTGGGCGTACTTATTAGGTATGTGGCTTCATGAGCAAAAACCACTGAAGCTCAAAAAACATGGTTATGCTCCTAAGAGTATATTTAGACGCGGTTTTGATTTGCTTCAGAGTGTTATTGTCTCTGCTTGGGACGAGGTTAAGTATCCTTTTGATCTCTGTCTTAATGTTTTGTCCCCGTAGTTAGACAACTTGACTATGTTGATAGCTTTCTGCATTTGCTGTAAACAATATTGCTAATAAAAAGTAAACTAAAACTCTCAAAATTATCCTTCCAGAATTGATAATGTATACTCAAATGAGTTTAAACATAGGTCTTCTTCCAAGTCATGAAATGCTTTTGGAGAGGCAAAATTACATCAAAAACTATCTCAACTAAAAATCATGTAACTACCTTTAGGCTTATGAATTGATTAGTAAAAATCTCTGTTAAGTGAGGCAATTAACCTTAATTTATTCAGTCAATTCTTCTGCTGCTTCCTCAACAGTTTCACTTACCTCTTCAGCTGCTTCTTCAATAGTTTCACCTATCTCCTCAACAGCTTCTTCAACGGTTTCACTTATTTCCTCAGTTGTTTCTTCAACACTTTCAACAACCTCTTCAGCTAACTCTTCAATAGCCTCTCCTACATCCCCTACTTCCTCAATAACCTCTTCAGCTGCTTCTAAAACAGTCTCATCTTCAGCTGCTTCTCGAGCCATAATAGCTAAAACATTAGAGTTAGGTGGAACAACTCGCCAACCTAATTCTTTAAATCTTTCAGCTACATCTGGAGTAACACAGGATGTAAAAGGAACTCTGTCATTCTCATTGATTTTGGCAATTTTTACTAGGGGTTTGCCACACAGATTATGTATACCTTGAGACATAGCAGGAAAATTAGATAGGATTATTATTGTTATAACAAGAGAAAAGAATAAACGCATATATTCCTCTTTCTACTAGAAAGCAATTGCTTTCTAGTGCTCTGCTCATTTTGGAGCAGAAGGTAAATCATTCTACCAACTAAAATGAAAAACCTTTTGTTTTAAAAGGTCTATAAACTTTGGAACCCAAATTTCTCTTTATTTAATTCTTGTTTTGTTAATCATTTAAAAAGGACAAAAGTTATAGCAATTTTGACCAATTCTTCAGCAACTTATTGGTTTCCCTCAGTTTCTTCTTCAACAATTTCCTCAGTTGTTTCCTCAACAGCCTCACTTATTTCTTCAGCCGTTTCTTCAACAGTTTCAGTGACTTCTTCTGCTGCCTCCTCAATGACTTCACCTATTTCCTCAACAGCTTCTTCAGTTTCTTCAATAACTTCCTCAGTTAATTCTTCAATAGCTTCACCTATTTCAGTTGCTTCTTCAATAAACTCTTCTGTAGCCTCACCTATATCCTGAAATTCTTTGTCAGCCTCACTTATTTCCTCAGAGATAAATTCCTCTTTAAGTGATTCTTGATCCAAGACCTCGAAAGCAGTTGAGTCTTGTGGAACGATTTCCCAGCCTAATGGTTTAAACCTTTCCACTACATCTGGAGTGACACAGGATGTGAAAGGGGCTAAATAATCCTCATTTTCCTTAGCAATTTTTACATAGGGCTTACTACAAGGGGGCTCTTTAACTTGAACTTGAGACATTGCAGGTGAATTAGTTAAAATCAGCATTGCTACAGCAAAAACAAACAGTGTACGCATTATTTTTCTCTCTTTCTACTAGAATGTGGTTGTGCTCTAGTACTCTATCCATTTAGGAATGGAACAAAGAATAAATCATCCTGTCAATTAAAATGAAAAACTACTTACCTTACAAGATTTATAAGCTTTGAAGCCTTATGAACTCTAAAATACACCTATAATCCTTTTATTTAATCCTCATTTTGTTCCTCGTCTAAATTATCTAAAAGGGGTAAAGTCTCGTCAACAGTTTCATTTACCTCTTCAACTACTTCCTCAGTCCCCTCAACAATTTCTTCTGCAACTTCCTCAGTCCCCTCAAATACTTCCTCAACTACTTCCTCAGTCCCCTCAAATACTTCTTCTGAAGCTTCTTCAGCACCCTCAAAGACTTCCTCAGTTGCTTCTTCAGCAGCTTCGCTTACCTCTTCGACAGTTTCTTCAATAGCTTCACTTACCCCTTCAACTGTTTCTTCAATAGTTTCGCTTATATCTTCAATAGTTTCTTCGGTACTCTCGACAACTTCTTCAGCAAAATCTTCTACAGCTTCACCTACATCATCTACTTCTTCAGCAACCTCTTCAGCAGCTTCAGCAATAGTTTTGTCAGCTTCACCAATTTCTTGAGTGCTAAAAGCAGGTTTTTCACTTACCTCATCAGCAATTTCATTGGCTTCTTCAGTTACTACCCCAGTATTTGTAGTAGCTTCTTGAGTTGTTGTTTCATTTGTATTAGGTGAAACGCTTCTTTCAGAATCGGGTTCTACAATGTGCCAACCTAACTCACTGAACCTTTTAGCTATATTTGGGGTAACGCAAGATGTGTGAGAGTCTAGGCCACTGTTCTTTACCTTAGCAATTTTGACTAGACCTTCTCTACAAAAATTGTGTATACCTTGCAGGTCTTGGGACATTATAGGGAAACTAAAGGAAATTATTGTTGCTACAATAAAAACAAGAAATAAACGCATATTTTTTCTCCTTCTACTAGATTAACAAGGTAATCTAGTGGCTCTGCTCACTTTTATTTTGTGACAAAGAATAAATCCTAGGTTTAATCTAACTACCGCTCTCTGTATGCTTTACAATAAATTCTTATAGGCTTTAGATAGATCAAGCAAATGATCTTTAGTTGCTAACATAGACTCATATTGATGCTCGATTATTTCTTTAATTGCACTAGGAAGGAAATGGTTACTTTTCTTGAGAATTTTAAAATAGACTTCTAGGGCAGCTATTTCACCTCTTTCACAAACAGAAATGACACTAGCAGTACCTTGGTCTACAATTTCGTTTTTTGGGCTTAACAGCTTCTGCTCAGGTCTTTTTAAAAAGCTTCTAGAATGAAGCTGAAGCTCATTATAAAATTTCAAATGCTGCAATTCATATTTTTGAAGGGCAGTCTTAACCTCACTTTCTTTAACTATTTCAACTGATAAACCATAGGCATAATTTCTACTTTGGGAAATTTCCATAAGTATTTTTAGTAACTGGGCAAGTTGGTTACTTGTTTCCAAGTCAGAGTTATTCATAGAATGCTCTTTTTAATAATAAGAAATCCACAATAAAACTACTCCCATTTACATTTCCTAAAAAGCCAGCTCAATCTACTTTGACTTACATAAACAGCAATCAATATAACCATGCTGTTTGTCTTTCAAGAAACGATTTTGGTGCAAGCAAACAGGCTGCTTTCACTTTTAGTTCAATATCAACAGGTGTTTTACCTAAGACTTCACCGTCTGCATGAACCGTTAGTGGTTTAACTGCATCAATATGTATACGTCTTACAGGAATTGTTAGATTTTTTGAAATGAAACTGGCTATTAGTAGTTGCCATAACTGTCCTAATATGCCCCATAGTGTAGGTTCACGCAAAATAACAAGATTAAGCCTGCCATCTTGTGGGTTAACATTGGGTCCTAAGGGCAAACCACTTGCAACAAACTTGCTAGCATTAAATGTGATAATGCTATGAGCAAAAACTTTATACTGTTTTCTATCTAATTCTAACCTAATACGTTGATTGTGGCGATTTCTAAGATTCTTAAATGCTGCCAAAATATAAGCCCACAAGCCATAACGGTTTTTCTGCTCACGACTTGCTGTGCGAATTACTTCTGCGTCATAACCCGCACCGAAAAAAAGTAGAAAATAATAGTCTTTATTAATAATGTACCCAACATCCAAATAGCTAATGTCTCCTTCTAATCCTACCTTTATAGCTCCCTCGAGATTTAATGGTAATCCTAGCAATCTGGCAAGACCATTTGCTGTACCTATTGATACAACCATGAGTGGAAGTGTCACAGAAGCTTTCAATAGTCCATTTACAATTTCAGTAATAGTTCCATCGCCACCAGCACCAACTATCAGATCAAAATCTTTATCAGAAGCATTTGCAGCCCAAATAGATGCACCTTTTTCACGAGTGGTAAGGCCTACCTCACAAGTAATCCCGTATTCCTTTAGCACTCCTTCAATTCCCTTTTGCGAAACTTCAGCAGTATGCTGTCCTGAAGTTGGATTGAGAATTACTAAAGCATGTTTAAAAGTAGGCATTATTTTTGCACTTCCTTTTGTGTCTTATATCCAATATCCAGTGCTATTTATTCATTTTTTCTGACTGGGAATCATGATTTATATTGTGATGAAAATATAAAGCAAAAGTCTTTGATATAAAATGACCGTAATTTAGAACAAAACCTCCTAGTAAATTTATGTGTAGAAATACAAACGAATACTGCTTATCTACTTATTTCAGTAAACTAAAAATTGACTGCTCCTAGCTAGACGTATGAGTACTTTGCATAAGATTATAGTCATAATATAATTTGAGTACAAATGTACTTACTACTCCTTATTTGGTTGCTACAAAAAGTTATAGAAAACCAATCTGTGTTAATATAAAGGCATGTTAATTACTTTTTTATAATACATGTTGTATCAAATGAAACGAAGCCTTTACAAAAAGTATTCATTAAAATTGAAGTAGGCAATGTTGGGCATACAAGTATTTTAAGGATACCTCACAAGTGAGAAATGGATTTCTGTCAGTACTTTTAGAAAATATTGATGAGGGTATTATTGCATGTAACAATAAAGGTAAACCTATTCTTTTCAATAAGGCAGCAAAAGAAATGTTAGGGCTTACTCTCCAAGATATTCCAGTAGAAAAGTTAGCAGATTACTATAATTTTTACTTACCTGATAGTAATACTCCTATGACTCCTGAAGAAGTACCATTTTTACGTGCCCTTAAGGGTGAAAGTATTAAAGATTTTGAAATGGAAATAAGACCTCAAGATGATGAGAAGGTCATACTACTGGTTAATGGGCGTTCATTTTTTAATAAGAAGGGCAAAAAATTAGGTGCTGTAGTGGCTATGCGAGATATTACCAAGGGACGCAAAATAAAAGGAGCACTAGAAACTAGCTTGCAACACTTTGAGGCTATTTACAATTCACAGCTTGATGCCATTGTTTGTACTGACCTAGATGGATGTATTACAGAATCTAACTCTTCTATGCACAACTTATTTGGTTATGATCCAGATGAATTAATAGGTCGTAGATTATGGATTCTTTTGGCACCTGATGTCTCTTATGAAAGGATTACTAACAAAATTGAGGCTTTGGAAGAACCAGAACCTAAAGGTTATGAACTAAAGTTCCAACGTAAAAATGGTGAGGTTTTTTCTGGAATGATGATGGCTGCATTATTATGTGATGGTGATGGGAACAAACAAGGCCACACAGTGATGATTCGTGATCAGTCTGAGGCAAAACAAGCTGAAGCTGAGTTGGTTGAGAAACAAAAACAACTAGCAGAAAGTCGTGAAGAAGAGCGTTTGAGGATGGCTCGAGAACTTCATGATGGAATAATTCAAGACCTATTAAGCTTAAGTTATCAGTTTGCAGATGATTCACCACAAGTCACAGTAGAACCTAGTAAGTTACGCAATGAATTATTAAAGCTTGTGGCAAGACTACGTGGCTTTGTTAATGAACTCAGGCCAATTAACCTCGAGGAACTAGGATTAGTACCAGCATTAGAAGCCTACATTGATGACCTAAAAACTAAAAAAGCTCTCGAGCTAAAAATTGACTTACTAATTGAAGAATGTACTAAACTTCCAAATCCATTGGAGCTTTGTATCTATAGGGCTGTGCAAGAGTTACTTAATAATGTCATTAAACATGCTCGAGCAACTTGGGTCAAAATTTCTCTTAGGTGTTTTGAAAATAAAGTTTTACTACTTGTTGAGGATAACGGCTATGGTTTTTCACCACCTGAAAATCTAGCTGATTTAAGCCAACAACAGCATTTTGGTTTGGTAGGTTTAGTAGAAAGGGTAGAACTATTAGATGGTATGCTAGGAATACGTTCAAAAGAGAATGAGGGAACAGAGGTTTCTATCACTTTACCCTTAGAGAATACAAACTAGACTATGGCTGAGCCTATACGCTTAGTAATCGCTGACGACCACCCACTTATTCGTAAAGCAGTTCGCTCATTAATTGATTCTGATGAAGATGTTGAACTTGTAGGTGAAGCTAAAAATAGTGATGAAGCCTACAAGCTTTGTAAGCAACTTATTCCTGATGTATTGCTTCTTGATATTAACATGCCCGGTCCAACTATTGTAGAAACTATAAAATCTATCCGTGAAAGCTGTAAGGAAATAAAGTTTCTGATCCTTTCAGCTTATGATGATTATCACCATGTTAGTAAGGTTATTGGAGCAGGTATTTCTGGTTATATTCTTAAAGACGAGCTTCCAGAAGTGATAGTGAAAGCAATTTATACAGTTAATCAGGGATCAATTTGGTTTAGTCAAGCTATTTCTAATAAGGTCATGGAATGGCAATTTGGGGAATCACAATTATCTCAAGTTCAGTTTAGTAAGCGTGAGTTGGATTTGCTTAGATTAATTGCTAAAGGTTGGGATAATACTCTTATTGCTAGTGAGTTAAACCTTTCAGGGCAAACTGTTCGTAACTATATTAGTACTTTATACGATAAACTTAATTTGCACACTCGAGCAGAAGCTGTCGTTTGGGCACGTGAAAATGGCTTTTGATTTACTAAATGTTTAGCTGATTTGACAAAAATTAGCATTCTTGCTGAGGCTAAATTGCCAGATTATACATTTTGTAAACGTTCTGTTCAACAATTGTGCACTATTAGGTGCTTGTAAGCCTGACTCTGAACAAGTTTAGCCACTTGAGATTTAAGTGGAGTAGTATATTAGATTATGACATTAGGTTTTATTGTTCCAAGAAAAAAGTGTCGATTCTTATTTCTTACCCTTACAATTACTATATTAGTTTCAACTACCTTTCATGCAATGTCTCAAGATTTCCTAACTCCTTGTAAAGAAGGTGAAGTACTAATAGCTGACACCAATGATAATCAGTCTATAGCCTCATGTGTCAGCCCATATATAGCTAAGAAATTTAGTGGCCTAGGTTGGGTAATCATTGATGAAAATGAGACTTTAGAAAGCCTTAAAAGTACAGATCAAGTTGTAAAGGCCCCTAATTGCCGTATGGAAAGACTCTTTTTACATAGTAATTGTTTCCTAGCTAAGCTTAACGATGAGTTGGTATTTGTTATAACTGACCTTGCTCCTGGCATGACCATTGCAGAAAAGTTAGTACGTGCCGCAATATTTGAGCTCAACTATCAATCAACTGGACTAGAAAAGAACGAGGATGCTCGTTACTTTTATACATCTGACCCAAGTAAATTCTATTGGACTGATGGCAATATAATAATTGTAGCTGTTAAAAGTGGCCCTATTGGTGGATGGAAACCTCATCACCTAGATAGCCAATAATTAATTCTTTTGTAATCCATGTGAGGTTAAGAGTACTGGTTTAGGTAGCCTTTGCCAAAGCAATTATCACCTATTGCGAATATCACCAGTTTCTACTAGTTGATCAGGGGTAATTTGCAAACAAACAAAGGCAGATTCACCAGCAGGTGCACATACAAATTGAGAACGAATATCATATGAAGGCCAATATCGTTTAACATCACTAATAGCTAAAGAGCTAGTGTTCTTAGCTTTACTATAAGCTTGACCGAGACCAGTATCAGCAAAACTACCATTTTCAAGGTTGGTACCTATGTCAGTTTCCTTGTACACAGTATAGACAATATCTCCAGAACTGTTAACAATAAAAAAGTCATATAGGTCACGATTATCAACTTCTTCAGCAAAGAAAGGGTGCCATGCTGCGTGAACAGCAGACCAGTCTGAACCATCATCTGCCTGATTTAAGGCTTCCTTAAAACCTAAGCCTTCTGGGTTAGTTGCTAAGTAATAGTATTGAAGATAATAACCTTTGTCATCTAAATTGGCAATTTTGGCGTCTACATTGGGCTCTAAGTTATCTTGTGCTTCAGCATAGGTTGCTAAGAAGTCATTGTGGTAATAGTCAGCAACTGTTGCTTTTTCAGTGTCACCAATGCTACCTAAATAGTCATAAGCAGCGATAAAAGCAACAGAAGCAGCTACTGTTTTTACATTATTGGCTAGTTCTAGTAGGTCATTCTCATCTGCAGCTATTGCTAATGGTGCGATTAGAAAAAAGGTAATGATCAATAAAAATCTATAGTTTTTCATTTTTCTCCTTATAAAATTCATCAGTCCTGCTCAAAGTTATTGTAGTTCAATTATGTCTAACACAATGATTCTATCATAACAACTAGTGCTATCCTCTGACAAATAAATAAAGATAGCTGATGAGTTCTTAAAATATGGTCGCAGGATATGATTGGCTATAGAGGAATATTGGCAAGTTAAGACACTTTTTCAAAAGGCACTATTGACTCATCTGTATGGAAAGTAACTTGAGGGAAAGGTATATTTATACCTGCTTTTTCAAAGGCTTCTTTAATTTCCATAAGCAAACTACTCTTAAGCTCCAAAAAATTAACGTGAGTCGTCCAAACTGAAAATTGCAGTTCAACAGCTGAGTCCCCAAAATTCTTAACCAAAAATAGAGGTCTTGGCTCTTCCAAAGCTAAGGAGTTATTATCTGCTAATTCAAGCAATATTTCCTTTACCTGCTTTAGATTATCTTGGTAATCCACTCCAATTTCTAAATCTATTCTCCTGATAGGGAAACGAGTTATGTTGACGATTTTAGTTTTTACCATTGTTTCGTTTGGAACACGAACAAGTAAGTTGTCAAAAGTACGTATTTTGGTGGAAAGCAAATCAACTGAGAGCACTTCTCCTATAGTACCTTCTACTTCAATGATCTCACCTATCTCAATAGCCCTTTCACCTATTAGAAAAAGTCCGCTGATCAGGTTAGACACTGAGGTTTGAGAAGCAAATCCTATAGCAATAGTGATTAACCCTGCTGCCCCCAACAACCATGTACCAGCATTAAGGTCTTGTAAAGCTGAGAAGAGGAAGATACTAAAAACTCCGTAGGCAATAGACCTACGTAGAAGCATTAGGTGTTGGGGATGGGTACGCCTTGCAAAACCTCTAATAATTAAGCTATGAATAATCCTTGCTAGAACTAAGCCAACAACTAACTTAAGTGCTACACCTAAATAAAGTGAGCCCTGCTCACCACTTAACCTCTGACCTAGACTGCTCCAAAAGTGCTCGAGGCTTAATGTCTCTAAAATAAATTGAAAGACTTTTATTAAACCGTCTATTAAGGACATGATAGCTTCTCTACTTTACTCTTCAGTAATCTTTTTGCCTCTGAAGCGCTCAAAAGCACGTATAGCAAGATTATTTTTAAGTTTTTGCCTAGGGCCACTAATTTTTTCTCCTATTTCTACATCTAAAGGATTTTTATCAAGCTTAAGTCTGGTCTGATCTTTTTCTTTTGTTAAGATAACAGTTTGTGTCCACAGTAAACTATCTTTAGAATTATAGATAGAAAGATATTGTAAAGGGAGTTTAACTCTTTCTATTAAAAGAGGTTCTAGACTACGGTTACGTACACGTAGGGGTGAGATTACCCTATAGGGAAGTTTATGTACATCCTCAAGAGAAAGCCTTCCTGCTAGTTTGCCAGCATAGCAAAGCTCACCGCTGAGGGTATCATTCCCAAACCATGTGTCTGAAAGTCTGATAGTAGGAATATCACGTAGTGGGTATTTCATGTCTTCTACTTCTACCCTTACCCAGAGTGGCGTAGTTATATATAGGGTAATTTCTTGTCCTTCTCTTATAGAAAAGGGGGTTGTTGGACGTACCACCACAGAACGGTCTACCAAGACAGGAGTCAAAGTTAGGTCACTGTGTGTGCTTTGGAACATATAACGACGTAATGAGGTAGCTGTACCATCTTCATCAGAAGGTAGAGGGATATTGACAACGAGTTCATCAGAGAAAGGATCGGTTCCTTCAGTATAAACAATACGCCATTCCTGTTCTAAGCGATGAATCGAGAAACTACTTGGCCCTATTTGCCAAAAGCCCATTTGTCCTATTTCAAGTTGGAAGCTTCCCCACCATTTAGGGATTTGTTTATTAGGAGATTGATTCTGCTCATCTTGTTCTACATCCATAAGACCACTAACTGATTTTACCTAACAAAGCTATAAATTTGTGAGTTTAGTGATATTGAAATTTTTGACCTCTAAAGCTTCTTTGGTCATTAATTAATACCAAATATAATCTTTATAGTAGCTGGTAATCGTATGTTTAATCCTATGATTTTATTAACATATTGAGACATAAAACTTGACAAGATAAGACTCATATATTTATACTTTTTTTGCTGAGACTCTCGGAGATGAGTCCAAATCTATTATAGGAAGGTTTTAAATGACTATAGTTCGTAGAAGTACCCCAGATCTAGATGTATTAAAAAGCAGTCTTTTTAGTGATTTTGACCGTTTCTTTAGTGATGTTCTTACTCCTTTTGTTCGATCCAATAGTGGTGCAGTGGATAATTACCCTGCTAATCTCTATGAAACAGATAAAAACTATGTTTTAGAGATTGCTGTACCCGGTCTTAATAAAGACAACATTGATATAAGTTTTGAGGGACAGTATTTAACGGTTAAAGGTAATTACAAAGATGAAAGTAGCGATGAAAAACGTTACTACCACGTACAAAGCTTCCAACGAAGTGACTTCACACGCACAATTACACTACCCAGCAAGGTCGATGTTGATAACATAAAAGCTAAAGTAAAAGATGGTATCCTTCAATTGGATGTCCCTAAAGCTAAGGAAACTTTAGCCAAGAAAATAACTATCAACTAAACTGCACTTTGCTGCTCTGGATACCTAGTGAGCTAAGTTATCCCAAATTGCTTCTAAGATGTTATTTAGCTTACTGCTAAGTATCATGTTCTTTAGGTAATTCCTATAGGAGCAAGAGATTCACTCTAGGTCTTATTCTTGCTGGCTTTAGCAAGGATTTAGTAATCCTTACGCCTTGTGTTACTTTTGTTGTATAGATTAGGTCCTTCTCTATGACCTCCAAAGGCAATTCTAAAGATTATAAGAGTGAGTCTCTAATCTGGGGTTCCTAACACACTAGCCTGTATAAAGTTCATTCATACGAATTTATATTAAGGAGTGTTTGTCGGTGAATTTGAAAGCTTATAAAGATTTTCGTCCTTTTTGGTTTTTACTGATAATATTGCTAGTAGGGGTTCTATTGTTTGTAGGGCAAGGCAACGCTCAGATTAATAGCATTAATGAAAATGATGCTTTTGTTGAAAACGAACAAAACACAATTGACATAGTAAATAAGTATGGTCCTAGTGTTGTAGCTGTCAGTGTAACAGTTGAAGGTCAGCGTGTAGCTAGTAGAAGTTTTGAAAACTTTTTTGAAGATTTACCCCCAAGTTTCCGTCCCCACTTTAGATTTGAAATACCTGATATACCACAGCGTCAAGAAGGTTCTGGTAGTGGATTTGTTATAAACAAAGATGGTCAGATAGTAACTAACTATCATGTAGTAGAGGGTGCTCTTAAAGAGGGCACTACAGAGATGCTAAAAACTGCTGAAATTAATGTGATTTTTTCTGGCAGTGAAGATGAGTTCCCAGCCAAAGTTGTAGGTGCTAATTCTTCTTATGATCTTGCATTGCTAGAACTCGAGAACTCGAGAAACTTACCCAAAGATATTACTCCCATACCCATAGCTAATTCTGATGAAATCAAAGTTGGGCAGAAGGTAATTGCTATAGGAAACCCCTTTGGTTTAGAGTCAACGGTAACTACAGGTATAGTTTCTGCTGTAGGGCGTGATGTACCTTCAGTGGGACGTTTAAATGTTCCTATGATTCAAACTGATGCTGCTATTAACCCCGGTAATTCAGGAGGACCACTATTAAACTCTAGTGGTAAGCTTGTAGGTATTAATACAGCTATTATTCCTAGTGGTGGAATAGGACAAAGAGGATTTTTAGGTATAGGTTTTGCTGTACCGAGCAAACGTTTAAGCGATAACTTAGAGATGCTAGCATCTGGTGGCTATAGCAATGTTTTCAGTAGTCGTCCACGCATTGGCGTTAGCATTATGAATGTGCAATCCTATCCTAAAGGAGTGCGTGAGTCATTAAACTTACCTGAACATGGTTTAGTAATTACCAGTGTAGAAGAAGATGGGCCTGCTGACAAAGCAGGTTTACAAGGCCCTGATTTTGAAGTTATGGTTGACGGTTCACCTACACCTGCTGGTGGAGATGTGATTGTAGCTATAGATGGTGAAAAAGTGACTAGTGCCACACAAATACAGGATCTTGTGTTTAGTCATAAGCCTAATGAAAGAATAGTTGTTGAGGTTATGCGTGATGGAGAGAGTGTTAAGGTTCCTGTAACTCTTGAGATAGTACCGCTTAAACGTCAAGTTAGTGAGGTAAATTGATAGTCAAGAATTATCAGAAAAAGACTGAATAGGATGCTATAAAGCTTGCTAGTAATCTTAATCAAAGTCGATCATTTGTAGTGTTCCTAGCAAACGAATCAAAGGAATTGAAAGAATCATAGTTAATTTGAAAGGAAATTTTTGTGAAAAAGTTTTATAAAAATTTTATATTCATTGCAATTTTTTTCTGTCTTTCTACGGTTCTTGCTCAGCTTGACACTGATGGGAAATGTACTGATTTTCGTTCTGTAAATCTATTAGCAATCAAACCTAAAGCTGACCTTGCATGTGCTGATTTAACTGGGGCTATTTTGACTGAGGCTGATTTGTCTGGAGCTAATTTGTCTAAGGCTGATTTGCGAGGAGCTGATTTGTCTAAGGCTAACTTAACTGGAGCTAATTTGACCGGGGCTAACTTGTCTGAGGCTGATTTGTCTGAAGCTATCTTGGTTGAGGCTAATTTGTCTGGGGCCAACCTGACTGGGGTTGATTTGATTGAAGCTGTTTTGATTAAAGCTAACTTAACTGGAGCTAATTTGACCGGGGCTGATTTGTTTGTAGCTTATTCAATTGGGTCCGATTTGACTAGCGCCAACTTGACTAACGTTAATTTGGCTAACGTTAATTTGATTAAAGCCAAATTAACCAGTGCTAATTTGTCTGGGGCCAACTTGACTAGTGCTAACTTAACTGCGGCCAAATTAACCAGTGCTAATTTGACTGAGGCTAATCTAACTAATACTATCTTGACTAGTGCTGACTTAACTAGTGCTAACCTGACTGGGGCTGATTTATTAGGTGTAGTAGGGATGTAAAAGGCTAAGAATTTGATGAATCAGCCTTTGGAGATTTTGCAGAGGAACTTCAGAATCTCTTAAAAGATGATGATAAAGTGTCAAAATAGTTGGTGAGAAGATAAATTTTATAAAGTAAACTGACAGGATTTTCAGTAAATGATATTCAGAGAATTACGTTTAATTTGAAAGGAAGTTCTTATGAAAAAGCTTTTGATTTTAGGTGTTTTTCTTATAGGTTTTGTCTTTGCTGCTAACACAAACCTTTTTAACCCCTTAACTACTTCAGAAAGCGTAAAACTAGGATTAATATCTTTCGCTACAAAAACTTGTATTGATCCTAATACTGCTAGCTTTGACGAGCTTCAGAGTATTAAGCATATAGGAATTGATGAGGCAGTTTCAATTTTAAAACTTAGGAATACCATTGATTTTACTTCTGTAAAAGACCTTAATTACATTAGTGGTTTAGACGAAGATGAATTAGGAGAGTTAAGAAATGAGCTTTGCTATACGTAAACAAAACAACAACTATAATTTCTACGTTAGTCATAGAAAAACAGTTCTTGTTAGTGGCATAGCAGAAACTAGAGAAGAAGCTTCTGAGGCCATTTTTAGCACTATTAGAGAGGCGCTTAATATAGCATAAAACTTAAGCGCAGTTTGGACTAATGTGTTTGATTCAACAGAGGATTACTGTTTTGAGCTTAAGAGGTGCAGAAAGTATATTTCTGCACCCTTTTTTATAAGTGATCAGAAGCCTTGAAAGTAGGAGTACTTATGAGTTTTTATGTCAATATGAAGCTTTTTATCACTGCAAGTATAGCTATTTTTCTTGCTGGATTCATTTCTTTATCACAAGCGTGTACTGTCAGTGAAATTCGTCCTTCAGGTGATACTCAAGAAGAACCAGGTGATTGGGTACCTACCGATGGACGGACTTTACCAATCAGAGGAAGTGCAGAGTTTTTACGTGCCACAGGTGGCGAATATGGTGGTGATGGGTATAGAATTGTAAAAGTACCGAAAATAGTTGATGATGAAGACCAAGCAACTCATGTGATTTGTATACATGGAAAAATCCCTTCAATGAGGGAAAAGGAAACTTTAAGGGATGCCATATACAAAGCAATGGCTGAAAGTTCTGAGTGTGAAGTAGGTTCTACTATGGAGTACCCAGAGAATGCAGAAGTACCTGAAAACTGGTTGAGGCAAGAAGGTCAAGCTATTGATGAGGCTGATTCTAACGGATTGCTTGGCTGAAGAAATATCATCCAAAATAATGATAAACAGATGTCATGAATATACCAAATACCATGACATCCACAAGGAAATGTAGCACAGACAGAGAAGAAATTAAAAGTTCAGGTAAGCAAATTCGTGTTCCTATAAGCAAAAGTAACTATATGGACATAATTGAAAAACCTGATCAGTTTAGGAAGTACCTTGATGAAATGATTACCATGTACCCTGAACTGTTTCCTAATTGTATAAAGCAAGGGTACAAACTCGATGGTTTTGCTAGGCTCTCGAAAAAGATGCCTAAAATTCGATTGCGTCGCATTTGTCCTCTTAACAAAGGTCAAGATAGTGCTAAAAAGGAAGTTTACACAGTAGGACCCTCTTTCATCTTGCCTTACATGACAGGTGATACTGAAAATGTAGAGAAAGCCATTTTCTTGCATCAGAAATTCAATGTGCCTTTCTGGGCGCTGACTTATGTGTTTGGGCGTAATGATATGTACTGGTATCGTATTTGTCAACATATAGGAAGAAACAGCATTGTTGGTACAACTGTCAGACAAGCAGATAATTTACCAGAAGATTTGGTAGCTGATGAAAAGCATACCCATCTAAATGGACAAAAGGCTTATGTAGCAACAACTGTGGCAAAAGAATGTGTTTTAGGTGCATCTATTGTTATATCAGCAAGCACACAGAGTCTAATAAGGGGCTATAGACAATTTAAAAATGAAGCGCTAGCATTATTTCCTGAATATCGACCCAGAACTGTAAACACAGATGGATGGTTAGGAACACAACAAGCATGGCAAACACTGTTCACAAATGTAGTAATCATAATGTGTTTTTTGCATGCTTACCTCAAGGTAAGGAATAGAATGAGGCGTTCAGAGGAATTACATAGAGTGTCAAAGCATGTATGGGAAGCTTTTGGAGCCAAGAGCAAGGGTAAATTCCTGAGAAGATTGAAGACACTGAGGCGTTATGCAAGCAAGAAATTGAAGGGAGAAGCATTACAAGCAGTACTGAAGTTATACCGAAGAGGAGAGAATTTTGTACAGGCATATGATTACCCTGAATGTCATAGAACTAGCAATATGGTTGATCGGCACATGGACGGAATGGACAGGTATTTGTATAGTGTAAGGTATTTTCATGGAAATTTAATGTCCGCAGAGATAGCAATACGAGCATGGGCACTAACGCACAATTTTATGCCTTATTGCCCAAGGGCAAAAGTAAGTAACAAGTTCATATCGCCTGTTCATCGTCTAAATAACTTTGTCTATAGGGATAATTGGCTAGAAAATCTTTTAGTTGCTACTTCTTTAGGAGGTTCAAGCTCTTAACCAAGCAATCCGTTAGAATCAGTGATGAGGAAGAATATCCTCTCTTGTATAGATATTTATTTGCAAAAGGAGAAAATGATTTGCCTCGAGAAAAGGACAGCATAATTTGTGCTGATGGGAGCTGACTTAGAATAGATCTCAGTTTTGTATGTCAAAGATTGTTCAGCAGCTTATAATTGGCTTTTCTGTTTTGTTTCTTGCTACTTTTTCATCAGGTATAGCTCAGGTATGTAGTGGCATTGATATCACCGAAGATAATGTGGTTATCAAGCTAACAGCATCTTTATTTGACAAATTAAATACTGAAGAGCAAACCTACCTGATTGAAAAATCAGGGACTGACCCAGATACCATTAGTGATATTGATAAAGCGTGCACCCTGCTAGATGTCTGGGTTGCAGATGGTGTCCTTGATACCAAGCTCTTTGGCGTCCCAATAGCTGATGCGCTTCCTCGAGAACTGGCTCGAGCTGATAATCAAATAGATCGTGAGTGGCTAGTTTGTTTTGTCGGTGGCATTGCTGGCAACACCACCACTGAGTGTGATCCAACTGTAGTCAGAGAAGAACTAGCTTCAAACAAGGGTTTGCGTCTGACCTTTAGTGATAAGGGTGATCTTGACGAGACATTATCCACTGTTGGGACTGAATCTAGCTCTGACTTTGCCCCTTGGGGAGATTTGTATCAGGCTTTGGAAGGGTTTTTTGGTGATCTTTTTAATCAATAGTGCCTTCGTTTGAAAGCCCAGAACCAAGGAAATGGACTTTATCTGTTAAAGGAGTGACACTCTAATGTATAAGAAGTTTGTTTTTAGAACATTATGTTTCTTTTGGCTTATTATGGTCATTTTAGGCGTAGCTTCTTCACAAGTTGATAATACAAATGACTTACTCACTGCTTTTCGTGAAGAGATTTTGTCATCTAAGCAGTCACTAAACAAGCTTGCTTTAGAGATTGATGCTTTCAAACAGTGGTTTAAAAACTATCAATCTCAGCTTTTATCTGAGAATGCTGAAGATGAAGAACGAAACGATGTCATCAGTAAGCAGCTAAATGAAATCTGGCTAGAAATTGAGAGGCTCGAGCTCAAAACCCCCACAAGTTGGCTTGATATCCTCTTGAACCAATTAGATACTAATGCCTTTGCAGATGCTCCTCCTGATGAGATTGAAGGCTGGATAGATAGTCAAAGGCAATATGTGAGCAAAATTCAAGCAGATGTAAGAGCCTTGGGAAACATTATTGCAGAAATTCAACAAGCTTATATTTTGATTGAAGGAACTGCCCAAACCTCAGAGGTTTTAGAGACCTCCGAAGTTTCACTGCATCTTAACGAGGAAGATGATGTCCTTGAGGCTACTTTGCTCTATCTACTAGCAGGATTAGAGGCTTGGGGGAGTTGGCTCGAGCCAGCTAATGACATTGGTTTACTACCTGAAGCTGAGGGGCGTTTCATGGTGCCTAGCACACCCATTTTGCAAACAGGAGTAGTCCCCGGAGGCATAGGTGTAGTAGGCTTTGCACAGCCAATTACTATTAGTAGAAGTGGTGCACCTGAAGGGTTTAGTGAGAATCAACACCTCTATGAAACAGCTTTAGTTGGTTACGATGACAATATTGAAGATGTATTTGAGCCAGTCTCCTACCTTGATAGACTCAACTATCAATATGGAGTAGAAGTTAATGGACGGGTGGCTCGAGTTTACCGCAAGCCTATTGAAATAGATTTGTCACTTAACGCCATGTTACAAAAACTAGGAGCACCCCCAGAGGTTGCTAAAATCTGGGTGACAGAATACGCTGAGATAGCCCATTTACCACAAAGTATTCAATTATCATGGCTAATTGCAGGAAATCCTCTAGCAAAAGATTACCAAGTGTATTTAGGAAGTGTGCTAGAAACATTTGATTTGAATACATTGCTAGTAGGAAACACTGTTGATGGTGACTTCTCCTTACCTCAAACCCCAAGTACAGCGTGGATTAATCAAGATCCTTTTTGGGAAGAAGTACAAAAACAGCCTCTTCTGAATGCTTTCATTAATCTCTTAAGTGATGCCAGTGAAGAGATAAAGCGCAGTTTTATAGTTTCTCTTTTCTTTTTAGAACCTACTCCTTTAGGAGCAGCCAGCAGAACTAGTAAAGACCAAACTAATGCTAGAAATGTAAGCTTGCGTTCCAAGCCATTTTTCTGGTCAGAAGCTACTACAACTCCCAATGCTAATAGTCCTACTCCTTCTACGGCAAATCCTCCCTTAGATCCTGATCAAAGCTTGGTAGCAGAAGCTCTTAGGCAAAAAAAGAATTTAATTAAATATTGGATGCCCACACAAGGTTATCAGATAATTCCTTGGTCAGAAAGAAACTTGCTTAATCCTAATGACCAAAGTACCCCTTACTTTATTATGGCTGTAACGGCTTTACCTCGCTTTGCACCAAGAAGACAACCAGAACACAAATCAAGCTATGAAACAGTTGTTAGTAACATAATTGATAACCACCTGCCTAGAAATCAGCCTGTCTTGAAAGTATTTACAGGTCAAGCAGCCAAAGATCGTAAAGTAATTAATGATCAAGGAAAGTTAGTACATTTTGCCGATAGCGATTTCTTATGGATTGCTGAACAGCTTGATAATGATGCTATTATGAAACATGCGGCTAATCATCATAAAAGAGTCCACTCTCCTTATGTTGTAGGGAGTATTAACAATGGTCCTTATATAGCTGGTGGTTTACCTCAGATAGAGAACTTACTTGAAAATAGGCAAAATTATACTATTGAGACTGTAGTGGTTAAGTCAAAGGGTGTTGCCCATTATGGAAACATAGCTGCTAAAAGTTCTCCTACTCTTTCCAGAGAATCACAAAGTACTTGGTTAAGTAATGTTGGCAAGGTAGCTCAAGATATTTTTAGCTGGCTTCCCACAACGCAAGACAGACTTTTTCTACAATCTACTCATAGATTTGCACATTTTGGCAGGGGTCACACTGAACCAGAAATTAACATTTCTTCGATGGTCACTTGGAAAGACCTTCCTTCTAATGAAGAGTTATTAAACGAGCGTAGTCAGTGGAACACTAATGCGTTTTTAGTGCGAGTTAGACAGGGCTACTTACTTATTCGTACTGATGAACTCGAGTACTTACAAGCACGTGCTGATGAAGAGCCTCAAGTACACACGCTACTTTTAGCACAATCAGCACAAAAAGATATTCGAACTTCGCTGCAAAGAAATCTACAAAACAGAAATCTTGACTGTGAATCAGTCCGAGTACTTTCTGGAAGGGGTATGGAATTAGCTTATTCGCCACAATGCTCATTAGTAGCAACAGACAGTGGTTGGGAGCTTGCCCAAGCAAGTGAGAAAACTCAGCTTGCAACAGCACTAGACGACGATCAACCTATTGTTATCTTTCGCCCTGAAGATAAACCTGCTTCAGCACTACCTCTAAATCTTTTAGTTGATGCAGAATCAAGCTCTATTGAAAATTTACCAGTAAGTACCCTAGTGCCTGCTTATGACCTTGAAGGCTTAGATTCTGAAGAAAGGGAAAACTCTATTAGTCTAAGCATTGCTGACTCTATTAGCAGAACCCTTAGATTTTTCCCCAAGCAAAAAGAATTTGAGGTGCTAATGCCAGAAGCTATACTAGAGAGACAGATTAAATACACCAGTATCCCTCCAGAAAACCACGTTGTAAAATATGATTACGACAAAATTAATGTAGCAGTACCTACAGAAAATCAAACTGTTACGTTTTATGGACTTAGAGAAAGTACTGCTGGGGCTTTACCTAAAAGTGTAGGGGTGTTTGAATTACCTCAAAGTGACGTAGTAACTTCTTCTGGCGAGTGGAACAAAGACCGTATCCTAGAGCTGGCTAAAAGTTTTCAAGAAGCACATACCTCACCTTATCTTATTGTGCAGTCAAGCCAAGGTAAATTCTATGAAGGCTCTTTACGCAAACTTAAAGAAGCTTTCTCTAAAGTAGGAGAGCCTCCCCAAAGGCTAGCAGTGATGGTTACTAAGCTAGCAGGGACAGACCTTTGGGGAAATAGTTTTCAGGCTCGTGAAAACTCGGGTTGGTTAAAAACTACTTCTTTGAAAGTGCTCGAGCAATCTAAATCACTAAAAGTGGACCCCAGTAGTACAGTAATGGTGTGGGCTTCTACAGGCAAAAGGGAAGCTGTTTTTACAGCGGATGGCAAGTTGCAAATAGAGCAAATGATACAGTGGAAAACACGTCCAGATAATCAAACTCTTAAGTCCTTACGTAAGACTTGGCGAGGAAATATGGTACTGGTACATGTACCTAACCAAGGTTATTTAATAGCACAACCCAACGAGGCAAAATTCTTATTAGATTCAGCTCCAATACAGGTTGATAGCTTAATATTATCTTTTGATAAAAAGAAAAATTTTTCAGATATAGTCTTTGAAGCAACTACAGTGATGCGAGAATTGCCTGTGACAGGTTCAATCCGTGTCCTTTCTTCTTCCGTAGACCCTGACACAGAAGAAAGTTCTTTTCTTGATGGTATTGATTTAGCCTTTTATTTAGATAACAACAAACAATTGCAAGTTGATCTAAAACGTAGTGGCTTGGAATTAATTGAGCAAACTCCTGAGTACTGGCTTAATTATGCTGAATTTAAAGGTTCACCTTTAGCTGTTCTCGAGTGGTCAGATGGTGAAACATCCCTAGCCTTGTTTACACACATTACAAAAACAATGCAGCAGAGCATAGCAGAAACAAAGCCTCAGTTAATTGTTCCTGCTTATGATTTTGGAGATTTAGATGAGTCTATGCTAGACCAAGATGAGATAGAAGAGTCTATTGCTATTACTTTGGAATATTCTTTGCAACAAGCTCTTGTCCTCTGGCCTAATCAAACCTCTTTTCAGATAGTTATGCCCCATGAGAAAAACCCTAGACTTTACAGTCAAGATGTTCCTGCTCGAGTACAATCTGGCTCTTTAGGAATGATTGAAGTAACAAGACAAGCAGATAATGCAAAAATCAAATACTATTATAGACCTAACTAAGACAGATAATTTCCTCTAGTTCAAAGAGTTTCAAAGTAAATTAGGATTTTGCCCTGTGAAATCAATATTCATACTACTAAAGATAGTGTCTTATTTTTCGTTAGTATACGAACCTAATCCAATCTGGATTCAAGCCAAATCTGGTGTTCTTTTCACAAATGACGTTTTCATTAGCTTTGACGATCTTGATAGTGGTTCTGAGTCAATAGACTTAAGCTATGAGATTAGCGGTGAAGCAGTTCCAGATGAGCTTTATTGGCGTTTGCTTGATCAAGCAAACAAAGTGATTTTTGAGGATGTAGTGCCAGCTGAGCTTTCAGGTAACATTAGTTGGAATGGTCGAATACGTAACTCAACAATTCCTCCAAACAAATATGTGCTTGAACTAGAAGCTTTCCACAGAGGTGTATCGCTTGGTGTTAGTAATAGGCGTAATATAATCATTTATAGAATAGATATTGATGTTTCAGGCACAAGCTCTAAGCGAGAAAAAGATCCGGGGGCTATTATTGAAGTTGGTGCTGCACCTACTAATTTAACAGTACAGCTAGAACCCAAAGGATTACTAGGGAGCATTGCATTACGTGCTGTTGGGAGTTCTGGTTCTTTCATTGTAACTAGTAATGGAGATAATTTGCCTTTAGGTAGTCCTGAAGAAGTAAGTTTTACAGCAGCAGACTTAGACTCTCCTAAAACATTACAAGTACTTGCTACTCTGCCCACAATAAACCCTACAAAGTTTCAAGTTGAGTTCATTCCTAGTGATTCATCTAATAATGAAGCTCTAAGTAATTTTGTATATCTTCATGCACTCGAGCTAAACCTACAAGCCACATGTACAAATAAAGAAGTAGCACAAGAAACAGGTGTATTCCTACAACGGAATCCACACACTATCGCCACAACCGAAGATTTAAAAAAATTTAGTCCTATTATGCAACCTTTGGTTGTAACTGCTCAGCCTACTATTGGTAAAACGGAAATCGTCCTAGAATACGAGTCAGGTCCTGCCAACGCTACTTTGTATAACAATAGCTGGACACCTAGCATAATACCTTTACCTAAAGCTTGGACAGCTACTGACTTTAATGAAGACACTAAAAAATTTGAATCAGCACTGCTAGTTAGTGGTAATGATTACGGGGAAACAGTATTTAGTTTACGATATTTATCTGATGGCATTGAACTAGCCAAAAGGCGTATAAAGATTAGAGTAGATGATTTACCGGGACTAGCTGGTGAAGAATTAGCAATACACCCGTTTTTTAACTACCAGCGAGTTTTTAATGAAGGTGGTGTTGTAAAAACGGCAATTGATCCTTATCGTTTCTCGAGCAGAGTCTCACAACCTGCTGCTATATATGTTGTTCCACACCGTACTAGTGAAGAGTGGGCTAATAATAAATCACTAGCTAATGCAGTAGCTGGACCTATACCAATAACTATTAAGCCAGAAGCTACCTTGGCAAATATTACTAAGGTTAATTCACTTACCTCGGGAAGTTACGATATAGTTTACGATTTTGGAAATTGTCCAAATGAATCTGCTGACTTTTTAGCTGATGGCACACTTAATGCTGGCGATATTATCGATACGATTATTGCAGATACTCCGTCAATCACAACAATTCCTTCTTTGCTTGAACTGGGGCCATTTTCTACTACTACTGCTGAATATGGAGCAGACCATAACCTGACCACAACATTTATACCCCAAGGGTATGATGGCTTAAACTTCCTTAATGGCTACAACTTTAGACTGCGTGGCAGGCTAGTATTTCCAGATCCAGTACCAGATAAAACACCACTAGTTGTATTGGCACACGGTAACCATGTGCCTCTTATAATTGCTTTACCGGGCCAAGGGTCCTTAATTGTTGACCCTAAAATGACATCAGATGAGAATTATCGTGGCTTTACCTACCTTCAGCGTCACTTAGCTAGTTACGGCTATGCAACTTTAAGCATCTATTTAGATGAAGCTTATGGGTATTCTGGTGTTAGTTACCCAGAAATTCTTGGCTATGGTATATACATCCGGGCTCATTTGATTTTGCGTAATATCGAAGAAGTACTCACTAATCCTAACATTGCTGGTGGTGTTTTAACTACAAAAATTGATCCAACTGCCATTTACCTAATTGGTCATTCTCGTAGTGGTGAAGCTGCTATTAATGCTCAGGCTTTGCTTTCAGGGATAGTACCAAAACCAGCTGATGGTTTGCCTTACCTTATTGACCCCTCTAGCATTAGGGGAATAATTAGCATAGCTCCAACCTCTATAGAAAGCACACCTGTTTCAGCAGGAACACCATTTCTATTGATATATGGCAGTGCTGATAGGGATGTGGATGGAGCCACAGTTCCTAATATTTGGCCTTTTACTCATTTTGATAGGGCTTCTGGTTCCAGAAATCACCTGATATATGCCATAGGAGCAAATCACAACTACTTTAATGATAGTTGGCCTTATAGTGATTTAACTCGAGCAGTCCTTCAACCCTATACAGAACCAATAGTAGTAGATCTTGTTCCTCCACTTATAGACTTAGAATCACTCCTTTCTAGACCTCAACAAAAGGACTTAGCTAAAGCTTATAGTCTAGCTTTTTTAAAGGCTTATCATGAGCAGCAAGATGCTTACTTAGCCTATCTTACAACTCCTCCTTCATTACTGCGTCCAACTGGGCTTGACCCTACAATTCCTTTAACTGGTACATGGACTGTGCCAGAACATATGACTAAGACTGTAATAGACAACTACGAAGATAGTTTTAGTCCTTCCTTTAATGTTTCTAGCTCAGGAATACCTATAACATTCACAGGTATTCACAACATAGCTGAAGGTAAACTAGCAGATAAAGAGCTAAACAGTGAGTTAGCAGCAAATAATCGTTTCTTTCAAGATACATCTGCTATTCTTTTTGATTGGAATACTCCAGCTGAGTATAGATTTGAGTTTACTGACCCACAAAACATTCATAATAGTACAATTTCCCTACGTGTAGCCCAGCAGCCACTACATGCTCAAACTCTTGCACTAGACAACGATTTGGATTTTTCTATTGGTATTATAGATAGTTCTGGTAACAAGAGTATTCTTAGGGCTGGTGCTTGGTTACAAGCAAGACGAGTTTATCCCTCGAGTGCCTTTAGAGACTTTTATCCAGATCCACAAGGAGAAGTAGAAATTGTGTGGGATAACACCACCAAAGGTGTATTTGAAACCTTCGCTTTCCCTTGGTGGGCCTTTGTTGCTGAAGGGCAAACAATTGACTTAAGTAGCATAGTAAAAATAGTACTTAGCTTTGGCAGTGGTAGTGGCTCTATTCAAGGGCGGATAGCTATAGATGATGTGGAAATTTGGCGATAATTGATTAGCAGAAGCATGCAGTTTAGGAATAGAGTAGTGATTCATATACTTTTTGTAAAATGATATAGATAATTAAACTTTGAGGAGGTGGTTATCCTGCCCAAAAAGATTTTAATTACTTATGCCAGTCGTCATGGTTCCACTAAAGAGATTGCTATGACCATAGGCAAAGTTTTAGAAAATCATAAGTTTATCAGCGATCTTTCCCCTTCAGAAGATGTAGTTAGTTTGAATCCTTACCATGCTGTGGTAATGGGCAGTGCTGTTTATTCAGGTGATTGGCTCGAGCCTGCTTCAGAATTATTGGAAAGCTTCCGAGAGCAACTTACCAAAATGCCTGTATGGCTTTTTTCAAGTGGGCCTGCTGTCAATGGTGATCCAAATAAAGCATTAGGTGGTTGGCACTTCCCAAAGTCTTTGCAAGCTATTGTGGATGATATTAACCCAAGAGATATAAAGCTCTTTGCTGGCAAGATTGATGCTGAACTTCTCACTCGTGACGACTGGCTAGCTAATCGGTCTATGGGTGGGAACTTTGGTGATTATCGTGATTGGAGTATTATTATTGAGTGGGCAGATAGTATTGCTGATAGCTTATTATAATGGGTAGAAATGAGGCTCGTGTGGATTTATTGGTTCCTAGAGATTTTTAATTACTAACTGAAACCAGTATAGTCTTTGCAGCAGTTAATAATTCCACCCCCAGCCTATGATTTTATTAATATATTCAGGCACAAAAATTGATCTATACTTTTTTTGCTGAGACTCTCGGAGATGAGTCCAAATCTATTATAGGAAGGTTTTAAATGACTATAGTTCGTAGAAGCACTCCAGATTTAGATGTAGTTAAAAACGGTCTCCTTAGTGATTTTGACCGTTTCTTTAGTGATGTTCTTACTCCTTTTATTCAGCCCAATAGCAGCACGCTGAATACCCATAAACCCAAAAAATTTTAGTCAAAAGTGATCATTGACTAAGTTGTACTTTATTGCTCTGAGTGCCTAGTAAGCTAAGTTACCGTAGATTGCTTCTAGCAGTACTTGTCTTACCGAGCGATGATCTTCAATTAACTCTACAAACAAGATACTCGGTCTAGTTTTTCCTTGTTTGAGATGGCAAAGATGAGCTATCAAAGTAATCTTTTGCCTTATGTTGCATAGATCAGTCCTTCACTACATCATTAGGCAAAAAGAGGTTACGAGAAGTAATTTCCAACTTGAGGTTACTGGCACACTAGCCTGTACAGAGTTCTTTCATAGTATTTTCGGCAAATTAGTTCAGAGAAAATATAGTCAATTTGAAAGGAAATTTTTATGAAAAAGTTTTTAATTCCAAGCATTCTCCTTTTAGGATTTGTTTTTGCTAGCAGCATTACTCCTTCAAATCCTTCACTTATTTCAAAAAGTGTGAAATTAGGGTTATTATCTTCTGTTGCAAAAACTTGTGTTGATCCCAATACTGCTAGTTTTGATGAGCTTCAAAGTATTAAGCATATTGGAATTGATGAGGCAATCTCCATCTTAAAGCTTAGGAATATTATTGAATTTAGTCCTGCAAGAGATATTAATTACGTTAGTGGCTTAAATGAAAATGAATTGGGAGAATTAAAGAATGAACTTTGCTATACGGAAACAAAATAACAGCTATAATTTCTATGTTAGTTATAAGAACACGGTTCTTGCAAGTGGTATAGCAGAAACTAGAGATGAGGCTTCTGAGAATATTTTCAACACTATTAGGAAAACACTACAAACAGACTAGTTTTTTGAACGCAACTTTTTCTTGCTAGAAACCTGTGGGGTTAACTCCACAGGTTTTTCGTTTGTGTTGATAAGGACGGAATTGGTGAAGGCCATGTCCACATGGTTGAAAATAGCAATTAACTCTATTGGATTGTTAGATACAGTATGCTTCTTTAGACTTATTCAACAATATCACAATCATAAATGGGGAAACTATTACTCGATATTATAGTCTTTAAGTTGTTTCCATTTCTATCAGTTCTTACTATTTTGGTTAGTTCACCACATACAGTTCTGCCAAAATAAATATTCTCTGAGTTTTGAGTCCATCTAGGAACTCCACTTGCATTTTCATCTTGTATGATAAAAGTTGTTTGATTGTTATCAAAGTTGTATTTTCTAACTGCCCACTTACCAATTACGGAACACTTACTTAATCCCCAAAGGGTCTCAAAAGCAACTTCCTTTCCATCAGTTGACCAATAAGGGTCGTGGTCTTGAAAATCATCATTGGTTAACCTAACTTCATTAGTGCCATCTCTATCCATTACATGAATTTCAAGTTTGAAGGTATTTATACCTACATATCCATCTGGGAATGCGCTATATACAATCTTTTGCCCATCTGGAGACCAACTTGGGTCAGCATAAAGGCTTTTTCGTTTGCTAATCTTTTGAGGATTTGTTCCATTAGAGTTAGTAATATAAATACCCCATAACCCACTTGAGTCAGTTACTGCCATTACCAATTCTTTTCCATCAGGAGACCAATCTGCTACCCCTTGTGCTGACCAGTTGTAATCAGACAAATCAATTATTTTACGTGGATTAGAACCATCATAGTTTGCCATCCAAAGTTCGGCCTCATCATAGTTATTAAATTCATCATTAGCAGGAACATTTAAAGGTGATTTGTACCAAAGGATAGTTTGTTTATTGGGGGAAACACGTACCCACCAATCATGATTATTATTGTCTATAATTATTGATGTTTCATTTCCTTGTAAGTCTGATTTGTAAATATTATTCACCCCATTCCTCTTGCTATAATAGAAAAGCTCCAGTTCTTCGTTATTCCCATTATCGATAGAATTCATAGAACTATTGCAAGAAGAAAAAGCTATAAAACTTAGAATTGCTATGACTTGAAATATGTTTTTTGTGCTCATTTTATTGTGCCTAACCACTATTAGATACCTATAATAGGCGCATAACTTTCAAAAATAGATATTTCCTAAAGTACAGTAGCACTCTACTTTTTAAAATAATATTATTCTATTGTCTTTAAGTCCCTTAAGTTCCTGAAGCAAGCTGTGCCACCTTTATATTGGTGAGAAGTTCTCGTATTTCTAAGGTAAGTTTTACCCATGCTGTTTTCAAATTACAAACTCCTTCCCGTTTTTGTGTGCTGCATTTATGATAACTTTGACAGTGATCCACAATTAAAGTGCCAGATATGCTTTCTATTACCTCGAGTACACTAACATTCTCAGGTAAACACTCCAGATAAAGCCCACCCTTGCGACCTTTTCTACCCTCAAGATAGCCACCTGCAATTAGCTTTCTAACGATTTTGGCCATAAAAGCTGGAGGCATTTCTAATTGTGTGGCGATCTCAGCAGTGCCTATGCCGGGCTGCTCAGCCACTTTTATAAGAGCATGAATAGCGTAGCTTTCATCTCGCTTGAGTAAAGTTCTTACATCATACATATTGATTCGATAATACAACCAACACTTTCGTTCGTAAATTATCAAGGCAAAATTAGCGAACTACACGCATATAAAACTCGCTTAAGGCTTGTGGCAACATATCAACCCTATTGAGCACCCGAAAAGCAGAACTACCAAACATCCTAGGCAAGAAGTGCTTGGCAGCATTATCTATTGCCAAAGCAAAGATATGTATATCCTTTTGTGCAGCCTCATGATAAGCTCGGCGCACGTCTTCAATACCATAACGTCCTTCATAACGGTCATAGTCATTGGGCTTACCGTCAGATAGTAAAATAATCCAACGTTTACGTGAAGGTTCTTTAGCTAGTAATGAACTAGCATGGCGAAGCGCTGGTCCAATGCGAGTGTAGCCTGCTGGCACTAAACCTCCTACTTTATCTTTAGCCTTTGACCAAGGTTCAGCGAAGGTTTTTACATGCATATAATCACAGTTATTGCGAGTTTGTGAGGAAAAACCGTCTATTTGAAAAAGACAGGCAAGTTCATCAAGCACCTCACAAAAACTAATTACTGCTTGCTTTTCAATATCTAAAATGCGTCTGCCAGCAATGTAAGCATCTGTAGAAAGACTTAAGTCTAGCAAGAGTAAAATAGCAATATCACGTTGTTGGTGACGCTGATGGAGATAAATTCTTTCTGAAGGACTTTTGCCAGCTCTAAGCTCAGCATAGTTGTTTACTACTTGCTCGAGATCAATTTCTTCACCACTAAGTTGGCGTCGCCTTTGCTCTTTTTCACTAAAAATTCTAGTCAAGTCCTTACGCAACTGCCTGATAATGGGTTGTTGTTCACGTAAACTTTGTTGTACATAAGCCCCATCACTATTGCTAGCAAACATAGGATAAACCTTGCAGTAATCTTTAAGATAGCGTTGCTGTCCAGTATCCCACTCATCATAACCAATGAAGTGACCCTGCTGTTGGCTATCACTAACTACAGGTATAAAGGCATTTCTTAAGTATTCTGAGCGGTACAGTGAGTGAACGGGATCATCTACTCTTACCGTTTGGCGAAAATCTAGTTCAGACAAAGCCTGCTCATGCTCATGGAGCTCGTCAGAGCCGTCACTATCACGCCAAATGCCATCATAATCATCCAAAGTTTCTATCTTTTCGAAGTGGTGCATCAAGGTATAATCCTGTTTGGTCTTGGCATCCACATCTACAACTTCAACTAACTCTTTGCTTGGCCCTTCTAGCTCACTCTGGGGGCTTTGAGTTTCTACATCATCACTAATAACTTCAGCGCTTTGCAAAGATTCCTTACTGATAAGTTCCTTGGTAACATCACTAACAAACCACTTTCCCCATAGCATAGGCGAATCGACAGCCTCATAAGTTTTTAGTTTCTCGAGCACAGCAGACAGTTTAGGAAATTCATCAAAAAGTTTTAGCAAAACTTGATTGGAGCTTTTATAAGCGTGTTGCCTAGAAAGCTCTAGATTGTGTTCATCAGTAGATTTCCAGTTTAACTCTAGGGTTTTTTGTATGCTCAAATAGCAAGTACGAAAAATATAGAAGCTTTCATTGTCTTTATAATTCTCGCACGTTGCGTAGGTAGCAGGTAAGAAGAAAGTGTTACCAGTGTAACCTCCTTCGGCTTCAGCCTGCATAATTTCTATGGGCGCACCACATATAAGTCTAGCAAGGATAGTTAGTCTGTCTTTTAGAAGTTCTAGAGTTGCTTTGCGTTGCTCGAGTTCAGGGTCTGGTGCTTTACGTTTAAAACGCTCAATTACCCCATAGATTTTTTTAAAAATTAGTTGATCTAATTCCATTTAGCTGCCAATGGCAATTAAAAGATTAAGTAAATCACGTCTTTTAGGGCTGATACAATATCTTTATCATCACTTAAAGGCTCTGCAATAGCAACTTCACAAGCTGCTCTTGGTGCAAGTCCTGAACGTACCAGTTTTGCAGCATCTACTAATAAACGGGTGGAAGCAGCTTCAGAAATACCAAGTTCATGTAGGTTGCGAAGTTTAGCAGCCAAACTCACAAGCTTTTTAGCTAGTGCTAAGTCAACTCCTGTTTCACCAACTAAAATTTCAACTTCTCTTTCTGAACTAGGATAGTTAAAACTGTAGCTAACGAAGCGTTGCCTTGTTGAGGGCTTCAACTCTTTCCAACCTCGTTGATAGCTAGGATTATATGAGGCAATCAGCATAAAGCCTGTTTTGGCAGGTATATTTTCGTCATGACGATCAAGAAAAAGCATTCGCCTGTGATCAGTAAGTGAGTGGATAGCGACTATTACATCAGGCCGCGCTTCGGCAATTTCGTCAAGATAGATGAATGCTCCTTGACGCACAGCTCGAGTTAAAGGACCATCTTGCCACACAGTTTCAGTGCCTTTAACCAAGTAACGACCTAGCAAATCTATTGCTGAAGTTTCTTCATGGCAAGCAACAGTTATAAGCGCTTGTCCAAGCTTTGCAGCCATGTATTCGATGAAGCGGGATTTCCCACATCCTGTAGGGCCTTTTAGTAAGAGTGGTAGATTATTCTTTTGAGCATGCTCAAAGATTTCAACTTCATTAGCAATAGGATGGTAGTAAGGAAGAGATGTTTCTGTAGTTGTATTGGACACAATTATAGCTCAAATTCTTGGTGTAATAAACATTATGAGGGTTTTTGTAAATGCTTCTATAGTCAAGCTAGGTACTTGACTATAGGTGATATTAGTAGAGGCCTTAGCAGTTTCTAACTACTAGTAGCCACCCTTGCAAAATTATCCATCTGCGGGCTTGCTTCAAGGGCTTCTCCCTGTCCAATCATATCGTCTTTGGGAAGACCAAATTTTATGAAATTAATGATAAACAGTATAGCTCCAGCAGTAAAAACACAAGCTGTTAGAGTAAGTACTAGGAAGTGGACTTGGACTTCATCTTGCACTGCTAGGAAATCCATGCCTAACCTGCGCTCGAGATAAACTTGTGCAATCCCCGCTACTGCAAAAGCCATTGTCATGCCCACCATACCAACATTAGTTAGCCAAAAAGCATAGCGTCCTATAGGGTTACTCCACAGTTTGCGCCCAGTCATAAGTGGCATCGCATAGGTTAAAATGGCAAAAACAATCATTGCATAAGCACCCCAAAAAGCCATATGAGCGTGCATAGCTGTAACTAGGGTACCATGCGTCCATAGGTTCACTTGTGGCAGAGTGTGAGCTAGACCTAAAAGCCCTGCACCTACAAAGGACAGAATAGCACTTCCCACAGTCCAATGAAGAGATACTACATTAGGATGGTTGCGCTGGCTGCGCATATACATGTACATGGCAAAAAGTGCCATTCCTAGAAACGCTAAGGGCTCCATAGCCGAAAAAATACCGCCAATGAGAAGCCAATATTTGGGAGTACCTATATAGTAATAGTGATGTCCAGTACCTAAGATCCCTGAAAGAAACGTTAATCCTACAATTACATAGAGCCACTTTTCAATGACTTCTCTATCTACAGCAGTAAGCTTGATAAGTAGGTAAGCTAAGATAGCCCCCATAATCAATTCCCAAACTCCTTCAACCCACAAATGTACTACCCACCAGCGAAAATAAGAATCAAATGTTTGGTTATCAAACTGGATCATGCCTGGAAGGTACAAAATGGCTGCTGAAACCAGACCCATGTATAGCACTATGCCTGTGGTGGTAAAGCGCTTACCTCTTAATACGGTCATACCTATGTTAAAGATAAAGATAAGTATGTTGGCAACCACCAAATAATCTAGTGGTCTAGGAATTTCTAAGAATTTACGTCCTTCCCACCAATTGAGGTGAAAGCCTGTTAGGGCAGTAACACCTACTGCTATGTAAGAGATGAGTTGTACATAAGCTAGAGGTAAAGAAAATAATTCACGGTCAGCTTCTTCGGGAATTATGAAGTAAGTTGCTCCAAAAAATCCACACAAAAGCCACATCACTAGCAAGTTGGTATGAGTAGCTCTAGAAGTATTAAAAGGGATCAGATCATGCAAACCATCAAAGCCCATATGGGCAAAGCTCATAAGAAAACCGTAGATTATCTGTAAAGAAAAAAGTAATAAGCAAGTAGCAAAAAACCAATAGGCAACTTTTTGGGATTTATATTTCATATATTAGTCCTTATTTTAAGTTTGATAAAAAGTCTACTAGAGCATCAATATCATCTGTGCTTAAAGGTAGTTTAGGCATAGTAGTACCCGGTTTTAGAGTTTGAGGGTCCTCAAGCCAGTCATGCAAGTATTCTGGATCGTAGCGAGTACCTACTCCATCTAGGGCTGGGCCAACATTACCGCCTTGGCCTGCTAGAGTATGGCAAGCTGTACATAGCTGATCATATATCTCTGGTCTTGTTACTTCGTCAGCATTAGCTGCTTGTGTTACAGGTGCAGTGTTGGCAACAAAGTTCGCTTTTAGAGGAGGATCTGCTGGGAATCCATTTAGATCCATTTCACTAATCCACTTTAAAAAGGCAATAACATTTTTGATTTCTTCATCACTGAAGTTATATTGCACCATCTTACGCTCACCGGGGAACATTGCTTGGGGGTCTTTTAAGAAGACTTTAAGCCAAGCCTCTCCACGCCTTGGATAAGCCTTGGTCAGTTCAGGAGCATAGTAAGCTCCCTCACCCAAAATGGTATGACAACCCATACAGTTGTTTTTTTCCCATATCCTTTTACCTGCTGCTACCTCTTCAGTAATGTTGTTAGAACTAGTTTGCTCAGGCACTTTTCTTATGGTGTCTACTGTTAATAATAAAAATACGCCTGAGAAGAAGATAGTACCTGCCCAAAAGAATAATTGCGCTTGTGACTTAGATAACATGATTTACCTCTTGCTTATTTTGATCTAATAGGGAAAGTGGGTTAATTAGCTTCATTGCTCTGTGCATCAGTTTTGGTGTTGCCCTCCTTATCAAAATGAACTTTCCAGTGCCTATTTTAAGAACCACCTAATTACTATATGTAGTAAGTCAAAGGTTTTATAAGATTGGATAAAATAGGACATTTTTATCCAATTTATCTTTTTAAGATTTGTTAGGATAGGGCATTTATCCCATTCCACTATATTTATTTTGAAAGTAACTAAGAGAAAAAATAAGTGGGCAAAACTGCCCACACTTTTAGAGAGAAAGTTAATAGGCTACTCGAACTGAGATGACAAAACTCTTACAGGTTTAAGCAAAGATGTTTTTACTGAGAGTTTGGGAGTGAATTAATTGGCTAAGGTGGACATTTCTATCCACCCTTTGGGGGAGTAATGGCAATATCCCTTCCTTACTTGACGTGTCCATGATAGATTTTTCCTATGACCGAAGTGGCAAAAAAGTGCCTAAGAATTAGCTACGAAAGAACAAAAGAAGATAAAAATATTGTAAAGCATTACTCAGCCTACAAATTAAGAGCAGAGTTAGGTTTAGAGTATAATCGAATAAATTCAACCATAGATGAACTATACGATTTAGGGTTTACAAGCAGGATAAATGAAGACGGTATATTTTATATAAACCCAGATGGTAGTGTTTATGCACAAAATCAACTATAGAAGTCTTGTTTCAAACTGAAGTTGTTTATGATACTTTTCGAGTTTTAGATCCTCAACACAACCTAACTTTGAGCAACTTCTAATGCCTTATGCACAGTAAATATGGATGAGGGCTTCAAAACTCTATATCTCTTTGAATCAATGCTCCTTATTGCTTTCTGCATAGGTAGTGTAACTAGGTCTTCGAGGCGTTTCAACGATGAACAATTGGGTTTGCTTAGATGCAGCTAGGTTAACTGATTCCATACTTTGAATAATAATATAGTCATCTTTGCTTGCCTGTTGCCCATCAAAGGTAACTTCACCATCTAGTACATACATAGAATAAACCTTGCTTAGATCAAGCTCGAGCTTATGCTCAGCGTTCGAAAAGGTAAGTTTTTTAATACTTAAACCCTCTGTTTCTGATTGTATAGGGCTACCATCACCAACATACACCATTGTTTTGATAGCATTAGCACTTGTTTCAGTAAATGAGTTTGCTTGATAGTTTTGGTAAGTGGCCTTGTGATTTGAAGATTTGCTAAAATCTGGATCAAACCAAATTTGTAAAGTTCTAGAGCCTTTTGCATAACGCTCGGCGTGCTGAACTCCATCACCAGTTTTAATGAACTGAACCCCACCTGCTGGTATTGGTGTCCATTTTTCTGTGTTGGCATCTTCATTGTTTAAGACTAACACTCCTTCAAGAACAAAGGTCATAACTTCAAACCCTTTATGGAGGTGCAAATTAACCTCTTCATCTTCTTTTGCTTCAATATTAGACCAAGCAAACAAATTGGAATAGGCCTTGGTCTTACCATAGGCAGGAAAAGATATAGGTCTATTTTCGTAAACTGTGCCGCCAAGCAAAATATTCCTAACTTGCTGTTCTTTAGGGATTATTTGAATATTTGGATGTCCTGCTTCACTAGAAGTCTTTAAATCATCATCTGATGACTCCTCTGACAAATTTTGATGGTAAGAGGGTACTCGAGGTTTACTTCCTTCTTCGAAAGCTATCCTTGCCGCTTCCTCAGCAAATGAAGGGCCAATACTGGCTGGGAGATCAGTATTTTCTTGACTAGACAACAAAAAATGGTTAGAACGTAGAGTAAAATTATCACTATCACTAGTACTGCCAGTGATTTGGGAAGTGGGCTCGAGCAAAAATAACGCAACAATAAAACTCCTCTTGATTTCTTCATTGGCGTTACTCAATAAATCAGTAAATGCTTTCATAAGTGGTTGCTTTTGAATCTCTTCCCAAAAAGGATCTTGATTAACCCATTCTGTACCCTGAATACTGTTAATCTGTAGTGTGCTTAGATTTAGGGGCTCGAGCACAGACTGAACATGTGATTGATAAGCCTCTGTTAAAGGATTACCTGCAATTAACCAAGACAGTTGAATAGTTTGAGGCAAATAGGCTAACTTTGCATATTCTTCTACCCAAGCTTCAGCAATTTCTGGCGGTGCTCCTATTTTTTGCAGCATAACAAACAATGTGAACTCTAATTCAATAGGCTTACGGTAAACTTTGGCTGTAAGCCCAGCCATTTCAATGCCGTATTGATAGTTCAACCTGTCAAGGTAAGGTACTCTTTGGAAAACATCTTCAACACTAGCATCGTGATTAAGCAAAGGTTGTTCATAAAGGTATTCCTTGTCGTTAAATCCTAGGGGTATTCCATCATGACTTATAATTATAGGTTGAGCAAAACCCACTACGCCTATACCTCCGGGCACTACTCCTGTTTGCAAGATAGGCGTATTCGACACCATGAAGCGCCCTTCTGCTTCAGGAAGCAGGCCAACTTCATTAGAAGGACTTAACCATGAACCCCAAACCTCTAGCCCTTCAAGCAAGTACAGCAAAGGGATTTCAAGGGCTGCTTTTTCTTTAGTTGTATAGAGGTGCTCTAATGTCCCAGCATAAGTAGGTACATTAACAGCGGAAACCTCTGCCTTTGAATTGGCTATGCCCAGATAAAATATAAAAAAGTAGCTTGCTATCAACATTCTGAAAAAGTATCTTCCATTTAAAAAAGTGCTCATGAAATAGTTACTCCTAAACCTTTTATTAAATACCTAGACAATGCCTTTTAGGAGGTTAGAGTGAAAGTCCAACCTCCTGTAAATTTCGTTGCTATCTTACTGATTACCTACCGTCAAAACGAACCTCACGCTCATTAAGAGCTTGTAGAGGTCGATTATTGCTGTGCAGAACTTTACCAAGTGTATCAAGCTGCTCACTCGACATTTCAATAGGTGCAGACATTACATTCCAATTAACACCTTCACTACAAGGCGGTGTAGTAAGTGAACCTGTGTAACGATATACTTGTTTATTACTAGGCAGTAAATCCTCAGCATTTACAGAGGCATCAACAGAAGATTCATCCCCTGCGTGTTCAGGCAAATTAGCAATGACATCTTCAAAAGTTGAATTTTCTGCTCCCTCGTAGATCATAACTCCAATAACCGCTAGCTCTGTTTGCCCGTCATCTGTTTCAAAGGCGTGAACAAAGTGAACCTCAGCATCTGCTAGGTTACCGTCTAGAGCGTGCTCACTAGGTGCATGAAAGTGGAATTGCAATAGCTGGTACTCTTTTTCACCTATTGTTATGTTGCTACCACTATCATAGTTAATTTGTACTGTGTGACCATTATTTAGAATATTTAGGGCACTCGAGGAATAATTAAACTCTATGTTGTCCACATCACTTACTAAAACACTATTTATATCAATCGGAGATTGTTTAGTGCCTTCACTACAAAGTACGTAATCTTCTTTAAGCGAACCCCAATTGTCAGGACCTGTTTCCCCTTCATAACTCCATGAAGAACTCTCAGAAGCCAAGCCTACAAACAAAATGCCAGCAACCACAAAAGCTAGAAAAATCTGCTTTAACATATGTTTATTCCTTTCTGAAATTTATATTCAATCTAATAATCGTTAGCTGTTTTCAATGAATCTAACTTGAATAAGGCTATAAGGAGGAGCACGACTCAGTGTTGCCAAATTAGGCCTGTATGGTAGCACTGCGCCTTCACTTAAACTAACGATGATGAACGCTAATTTATCGAAGGCATATATTTTAATTACATTTGATGTTAGTGTTGCAAAAGTGTTTTCAACAGCACAAGCTTCTGAAAAAGCTGTTTCTGAGTAAAGGTGAGCAAAGCTATGCGAAATTGTAAAACCTGCACAAAGCAATGAAAAGGCAAACGCTGAAGTAAGAAAAATACTCAAACTTACCTTAAGAGTTAGGTTCAAGTAAGCCCTCATAAATTCCATTTGTGTTGTGTCAATGCACAGTTCTCTATTAACAACTCAAGATTACTCCATATCTGATTGGTTGCGGCTTTTCTTTTTAAAAAAAGCAACTGCACTTATTAGCAAAATTGTCAAAACGAAAAAGGCTCTTATAAACATTAAGGCTTTCATCTGGTAACTACTCAACTTTCAAAAATTTAATTATCAGGATGGTAATAATTAATCTTAGTGTTTTCAGGTTGTCTGGTAACCTCAATCACTCCTAAAGGCCCTGATTTAATTTGACTTTCAGGAGGAGGGTTCTGAGAATAATGTCTTGTAGTTTTACCATCTGGCATAACTACCTGAAAAGAAGTCTGGCTGGGTAAAAATACCAAGGCTCTTTTAAAAGTTTCAAACATGCTAACCGCAATCATATTTTCCTTTTCCAGTGGATCTAGCGCATTTTCTATTTCTTTTAAATCATATGCAGGCACGATTTGCTGGGAAGTGAGTTCTGCCATATCTTGTATTGCTTCTGGTGTGTGTACAAGCAGTGCAGAAGAGCGTTTACCATCAGGCCATTCAAAAACAGCAAGGGGTACACTTACGGTTTCAGCATAAGTTAGCCACTGCTCAGGAGTTTGTTCGGCTAGCTCCAAACCGCTAAACTGCAAATCAACTTTAACTTTCCCCTGATTATCCTTTCTAAAGGCTAAATCCAAACCACTATAAATGTTTGGATTCTCTTTCATAGGTAAACCAACATTAGAAAGGACTCTTACGGGATTTGTTATTTGTAACGTTTTGACAGTATTTCTAGTCTGATCTAAAATTCTTGAGAAGTTTTTCGTTTCGTCAAAAGATAAAAGGATAGTATCTATTTGTAAATCTGGTATAGACTTTAGAAACTCACCACCACTAGATTGTGCTACAAAATATCCTTTATCTGGTACATTAACCAGTACCATGCTACCATTCCAAGTTTGACGCAAAGATTTTAGTGATTGGTTATCAGGACGTTCAGTCCACTGTATCATTGGCTCCACTTGCAATTTTCCCTCTGAAGTGAAAACAGCATACCTCTGACCAGTGCCAGACCAAACGTTTATAACGTCATTGTGTTTAGTATTGAGCGTTGCTGCATACTCAGCTACCTTTTCCGATGAGGTTTGCAACCAACTGGTATTTTTCATACTGTTTTTAGGTAAACCCCTATTATTTATTCCCCCTGCTTTAGTAACCATCAGTAAAAATTCTTCTGGCGATTCTTCTGTTGGAAGTTTGGTATTAAGGTTATCTAGAGACCCTGCATAGTACCTGCCCTGATTACTCTTGATAATAATGTAGGGTAAGTTATTCTTCTTGTGGAACTTTTGAGCCAACTCAAGAATTCGACCTGTATTAAATTCATCTAAAGGTTGAATGTAAATATCATTTTCTGATATTTCAAGGTTACTAAATGTAGCAGCTACATTTTCACTAACTCTATAAAAGGTGGTTGACTCACTATCACTAGGTACTAAGACATTTATCTCATCGTAGCTATGGTTGGCTTTAAAACTTGTGGGGATGTCACTAGTATAGTTGACTTTTTGCTCTTTCCCCTCGGGTAGCAAAATTTCAAAGGTTCTTTGTCTAGGAAAAAACTGCAAAATTCGCCCAATTGCGTCAGTAACACCTGTTTCAATAGCATTTTCCCTTTCTTCTGTGTTTAGCTCTTCAAGACCGTAAACAGGTATTAGTGTGTCTACCGTAAGGCCTTCTATATCCTCTGGATTTGAGTCCACTAAAAACCTTAGAGGTAATGCTGAAGCAGGCTTATCTTTTGGGCGGAAGATTACAATGGGCTGATTGTCTTTTTGTGCCTTGTTGAGTAAAGTTTGTGTGTCTGCTTCAGCAAGCTCCCTACCACTATCAGCTATAACAACTGAACACTCCGTATCGTAAGCTAAATCTACCCCTCCAGCAGAAAGTACCCTAAGAGAACCACAATTTAGGTTGCGAGAAGACAAAATAGGGCGCAATGAGTGGACAATGCTTGATTCTCCTCTGGCTGATAAAAGCAAACTATGAACTTTGGGAGTTTTGTTGGCGTATTCTTGTAAATGCTCGAGTTCTTCAGTAGTAACAAAAAAATAACCATCCTCCACCTGAATTAAAAATGTGTTCCCCTGCCATTGGTTGTGCTCTGCTAGTAAGGTCGCATTAGAAGGAAAAGTTGCCCACTGAACCATAGAAGAAACATCAACTTCTGGTGTTAAGTCTAGATTTCTTTTGAAAATAGCACTTCTGTGAGTAGATTTTATCAGTAACTTATTTTGATTTTGAGGTAACCAACTAAATACCTCTGTTGAAACTCGAGCAGCATACTGCAACCAAGTTTCATTAGACCTAAGTTGCTTTGTATTTTGCTGTGAAAGGTTTTTCCCTTTGTAATTGCTTACTCCTTTTGAACCTAGAACAATTGCTTCAACTCTATAATTTTGCTTATCTTGTAACAACTGTCCGAGCTGATAAAGTGAACCAGCTAAATAAGGTCCATTGTCAAGTTTGATAGCAGCATAGGGAATTTTTCTACTTTTGTAGTAGTTAGTTGCGTATTGCATAATGGTGTCAGGTTCAAGAGCTTCCGTACTCCAAACAAAATTAGCACTAAAGGCAACTCGGTTACCCTTAGCGTTTAATATCCTACGCTCCTTAAAATCTGTGCCAGAAAAGACTTTAAAAATAGGTTGGTGCTTGGGTAAATGGTTGTTAATAATTTCTTTTACTATTAATGGATAGTTAGAACTATAATGCTGTGAAGCAGTAGGTTCCAATTGTGGCAGTGCTGTAACAGCTATGATGAAATAAGGTATCTTCCCATTAGGCTCGAGTAAGCCTCTATCTGACCAAGGGATAAACTTATCGCCTTCTAAAAGAGTCCAGTAGTGGATTAGATTTTTCCTTTGCTGTAAAGCTTTTGCTATTAAAGACTCTTGTTCAGGATCAATTGTCAGAGTTGATATTGCTCTGGTGTTGTTATTAGAGTTGGGTGCTTCATCAGTCCAAAAGAATGGTTTTGAGCGTATTCCTTTCCTTGCATTACCCTTGCTTGTAGCTTGGAGAACTGGTGGATTAGGTTCTACAAAAAATAGTGAGACTATAAAACTCCGTTGAATTTCTTCACTAGCGCCGTTTAGCAGGTCTGCAAAGGCTCTAAGAAATGGCTGATTTTGCAGCTCTTCCCAAAAAGGGTCCTCATTAACCCACTCTGGATTAGGAACTTGTGGCAAGGTAAGTTCATTTTGATTATTAGGAATAAGGAGGGTGTTTAAATCAAAGGCCTCTAGTAGGTTTTCTGTATATAATCGGTAATCTTTAGCTAGTGGATTACCTGCTATTAGCCAAGAAAGCTGAATAGTTTGAGGTAAACGGGCCATTTCCGCATATTCTTCTACCCATACTTCGGCTAAATTAGGTGGTGCACCCATTCTTTGCAAAGCAGTGGCTAAAGTTAACTCTGTTTCAATAGGTCTGCGATAGATTTGCGCTGTACGACCAGCCATTTGAACACCATACTGATAGATAAGACGGTCATAGTAGGGTATCTTTTGAAATACATCCTCAATACTGTCGTCATAATCTGTTTGTAGTGGTTCAGATATTTCTTCAGTGAACCCTTGAGGAGCCCCATCATGGCTGATAATAATAGGTTGAGCAAAGCCTACTACACCTATACCTCCGGGAATTGGCACACTACCTGCTTGTAGAATAGGTGTGCTAGGCAACATAAAGCGTCCTTCAGCTTCTGGTAATAACCCTATTTCATTAGCAGGATTAAGCCACTCTCCCCATATTGATAACCCTTCTAGTAAATAGAGCAATGAAGTTTCTAAAGCATCGTATTCCTTAGCTTCTTCAGGATCATAGTTGTACTCGAGCACCCCTGCAATTTCCCCCCTAGAGGATTCTACTTCTACTGGGCTTTCCTGTGAGGTAGGAGAAAGCATTACTGTATCAGAAGAAGGAGCCTCCGTTAAATGATTAGGGGAACTGATAGGATAAGTTTGTTTGATAACTTCTATATTGCGTTCCAAAGCTGCAACATCTTCTTGAATTTTCTCAACATACAGTTTTTGAGAATGCACCCAACTACTAATTTCATCAGCAGGAACCTCTACTGTAACGTATGAATCCAACTGACTTGATAAAGAATCTAGCCAGCCAGTTTTTGTTAGGTGCTCGAGCCTTTCAATTTCATTCCAAATTTCATTTAACTGATGATTAAGAGAATCTTCTAGTACACCTCCGTTACCAATCAAGACCTGAGATTGGTAGCTTTTGAACCATTGCTTATGAGTTGTAACCTCTAAAGAAAGTCGATCTAGTAAACTCTTAGAGGTTGAGAGCATTTCATTAAAATCGGCAATCAAAAGTTCGCTGTTTTGTGTTGATGAAGAAGCAAAGCCTAAAGTAGAGGTTGTCAACCAAAGTGACACAGCCAACCCTAAGAACATTTTTAGTATTTGCCACACCATATTTAAGGAAGGAAAGTTCATTAATTGCCTTTCAAAAAATAACTAATCTAAAAGTTACTCTTAGAACTCTATAAACCTTAGTGTTTACTTCTTGTACTAAAAATAGCGTGTCGTACGAAGAAGGGTGTCAAGAATTCATTGATCAATGTGGCACCAATCACAATTGTTACCATCAGTTCAGCATAGTCATTAAGTACACCACCAAACATGTCCTTAGCACTTAAAGTCAAACCAATCATTACCCCAGCAGCAGGAAGTAATGCGATACCTAAATTTCTAGTCAACAATGGATCAGCATGTGCTATTCTCCCACCTAGAATAGTTCCCCCATATTTTCCAGCAAATCTTGCTAGTGTTAATCCTACAGCAAGTCCTAATGCAGGAAGTGCTAAGGGTATGTTTAGATGTGCTCCTGCCATAAAGAAAAACACACCAAACACTGGTTGCTGAATAGTGTGAATGATATCCATTGCTTCATCCGCTAGTTCATGCTTAGCAACGTTAGTAACCATAAAGCCCAGCATCATGCAAGTGAGCAATGGGGACAAACCAATTGATAGCAGAAGTCCACACACCGCCATGATAATGCCTAACAAAAGACCTAGCATACTACGATATTCCGAAAAGAAGCGCAAACTCCTTGCCACTAAGAAGCCAATAATCAAGCCAAACGCTATTTCTGTAAGCAAAACAAGACTAGTTTGACCTAAAGTGGTTATTAAATGTCCGTTACTTTGTTCTAATAAGCTGGCACAAACAGCAATAGCAACTGTATAGAATAAGACAGCAATTACATCATCTAAAGCAACAATCCCAAGCAATATATTTTTGAAATCACCTTTTGCCTCATATTCATCAACCAAACCCAATACTGCAGCTGGAGCAGTTGCTGCAGAAACCGCTCCTAAGATAATTGCAACAACAACTATGTAGGTCATGTTTTGGGGAGTATGTAAGTTGTTTGAAAAAGGCAACAACCACCACATTGCCAGAAAAACACAAAGACTAGCCCCAAAAGTTTGTAACAGTGTTATATACGTAAGGCTAGCTCGAAGTCGTTTTAATACTGGCAGTTGTAATGATCCACCAATGGAAAAAGCAATAATGGCTAAAGCAAAGTCACGAAAAAACTCTAAATCCAGTCCAATTAATTGCTGACTATACCAACCGATAAGGTAAGGCCCAAAGATAATACCTGCAGTAAGGTATCCAATCATTTGTGGAAGCTTCAGAGTGGATGCTAAATGACCAAATGACTGACTGATGATGAACATCAATCCAACATAGAAGAGCAAATGAAACGTCTCTGGTAAGGCAATATTATGCATTAGAATTCTGCTTTCTCAAAATGTACAATTTGAGGTAAAATTGTCTTTACTGAAGATCCATTAAACAGCGTAGTGCAAGCAGCAATTGGCGAACTCTAACAGCTCTAAGTTTACTAACTTCTTCAAGATAAAAAGCAAAGCCAAAATGATCCATAGCATAGCGGATTTCGTCATCACTTCGGGGTATTATTGTAGCGTGTTTCAAAGTATCAGTGGGGTATGGACCACCTTCAGGGTAAGCAACTAAACGTGTAAAATTTAGGCTCCAACTGTCCGCCCTAGGAGTGGGATTACTCCACATCTTTATAATGGCATCAGGTATCTTTATACTGATATCAGGTTTCCAAAGAGAATAAAGTTGCTCAAAAGTCAAACAATCTACCTGATCATCATCTGAATTTACTAATATGGTGAGCGCATCCTCAGTAACCTTGATTTCAGCAAACTCAATACCATTTGCTGCACATGCCTCTACTCCACTACTTCTAATGGGGTAACTAGCATTATTTATGTGTATTTCGCTAGGGCAAAACTTTTTTGAAGCTCCACCAGCTCCAGAGAAAACTACACTAACATCATATTGTGGATTTTCTTCATTGGATTCTTCAGAAATGGCTAGTGTGATAAGATAAACAGCAGAAAAAGCTATCAATGCGAATATCTTGTGCAAAGATAAAGCTGAAAAGTAAAGTTGGTAAGATTAAAAGCCTTTTCATGAAGATGCTCCAATCAAAAGGAATCGTAATGTAGACGTCCAGATGAGTTTTTGTCTGAATGCATATGTTTTGCTGATCTTGAATACAACCTTCACGGTAACTTAAAAGCTTTAAGGTGTATTTTAGCTTTTGTTAAAAATTAAGAGACAACCCTGAACACGATGTTTTCACACAAGCTAAAGATAATAATCAAAGCCAATATTACCTTTCCCCTAAGCGATAAAACGTGATTGGTTTATTTTCTGCCGCTACTAAAACATCAATTTTGTCGTGATCGTACCTCACATGAAAATTTTCTGGAGGAGTACTAGTGTATTTAACATGCTGACCTTCTGGCATTAATACCTCAAACTCCTTTTGTTTAGGGAAAAACTGTAAGGTTCGCTTTATGGCATCTGTAACGCTTAAATTGATGTCATCTTCCTTTTCTTCAGCAGTCAAATTTTCAAGATTATAAACTGGCACTAAGGTATTTACCTCTAAAGCCTCTATAGAACTTTGCTCTACATCAAATAAAGCTCTTAGATATACTGCTGAAGCTGGTTTATTTTCAGGACGAAAGATAATAATAGGCTGACCAATTTTTTCTGCTATGGTCAGTTGTTTTTGTTCATTTTGTTGAGCAAGCTCCTGACCACTTTCTGCTACTATTAACGAGCATTGAGGAGAATAAACTAATTCAACTCCTTCATCAGCAAGCACTCGAATAGATTCACAATTTAGATTTCTATTTTTAAAAGCATCGTGGGCCAAGAAAATATTTCTTAGGTGCTGTACTACTGCTCGAGATAAAAGTAAAGTATGAACTCTAGGTTGCTCATCAGCATACTTTTGTAAGTACTCGAGTTCATTAGTAGGAATAAAAAAGTAGCCTTGCTGAGTTTGCAGTAAAAATATGTTGACACCCCAATTTTCACGTTGCTCGAATAGTTCTTCATTAGAAGGAAGGTTTTTCCAAGTAACCATAGAAGAAGTGTTGACTTTTAAGTTTGGGGCAGTGCTTGCCTCAAATTGAACACTGCGATTATTAGACTGGATGAAGAGTTTATCTTGTTTTACAAAGGGCCAATTAAAGATATTTTGAGCAACATTACTAGCATGGTTCAACCAATGGGCTCCAGTCCTGCCTACGTCTAAGGAATCAATTTCTGCAAAGCCTCCTCCTGAACGAGTACCACTAGACCTTAGCACTGCCATATCAACCCAATAGCTCGAGGTTTCTGTAAATAATTCTTTAAGCTGAGGTAAGGAACCAGCTATGTAGGGGCCATTATCTATGTGAATTACCACATAGGGGGTTGTTTTTGCTTTATGATGTACACTTGCTTGTTGCAAAATAAAGTCGTCTTCAAACTTTTCGGCACTCCACAAAAAGCTATCGGTGGAAAGCCCTACTAAAGCACCTTTATTATTGACTATTCTACGATCTTTAGTCTCAGGGCCTATAAACACCTTAAAAACAGGCTGATTTTGAGGAAGATGGTTATTAACTATATTCTCTACAATTATGGTGTAGTTTGCTTTGTAGTCTTGGGTATTGTTTCTTGGTTCAAGCTTTGCTAGAGCTGTTGCTGCTATAATAAAATAATTTTGATTATTAGGATTAAGCTGGCTTTTCTGTGACCAAGGAATGGTTTGGTAACCTTGATTTGGTATCCAATATTTAATTAAATTTGTATTTTGCTTTAGAGCCTCTGCTACTAAAGTTTGGTCAGGGTCTCCAATTGGGTTTATTGTGGGTGGAACAGAGTTATTGTTATTGTTGATAGTTGCAACATCAGTTGACAAGAAAGATGGTCTGGCACGAAGTCGTACATTTTGACTATTAACCTGAACGTCGCTAATCTGTCCAGCTACTTCAATTCCAGAAACAGGTTCTAAAAAGAAGAGAGCTACTATAAAACTGCGCTGAATTTCTTCGTTGGCACCATCTAATAAACCAATAAAAGCATTAAAGAAGGGTTGTTTTTGCACCTCTTCCCAAAACGGATCTTGGTTAACCCAATGAGTATCTGATGTTGGGATAGGAGAATCCTTACTAGCACCTTGTTTCAATAAAGCATTCAAATCGGATGCTAGTACATTTTCTATATGTGATTGGTAATCTTTGGCTAGTGGGTTACCAGCAATTAACCAAGCCAACTGAATAGTCTGTGGTGAATTCACTACTGCTGCATACTCTTCTACCCAAATTTCAGCAACTTCAGGGGGTGCTCCCATTTTTCTTAACATGCCAGCAAGCGTTAACTCTGTTTCAATAGACTTGCGATAAATCCTAGCCCTGTTTCCAGTTATCTGAACCCCATATTGATAAGTCAACCTGTTAAGGTAAGGCACTTTTTCAAAGACATCTTCAATTGGGTCATTATAGTCAAGTAGTACTGATTCATAAAATTCGTTGCTACTAAACCCCTCGGGTATATTATTGTGACTAATGGTAATTGGTTGCGCGAAACCTACTACGCCTATGCCTATGGAAGATGTTCCTGCTTGTAGGATGGGCGTGCTAGAAGTCATAAAACGTGCTTCGGCTTCAGGCAGTAAGCCTATATTGTTATTTGGTGAGAGCCAAGAGCCCCAAGTTTCTACTCCTCCTAGTAAGTAGAGTAAAGCAGTTTCAAGGGCGTCGTATTCTTGAGAGGGGTGGGCTTGCTCGAGTGATCCTAAAGTTGCATTCTCAAAATCAATGAGCGAACCATCTTTATTGTAAATCTGTGAAAAAGTTGCCCCTGAAATAACTACAATAAGGTAAAAAAAGATTACTTTTGTCAAGATAACCAGTCCAATCTTTATGAGGCATATTCTCTTTTCATAAACTCTATTGGTAGCTGCGAATATTGGAAGGCCAGTGGGTAGTTCGGTAAAGCATAGACTGTGGGAACCAGTGTCGGGAGAGAAATTACTACAAGTTGCGAATTAGTAACCAAATAATACCAACCACGACTGCAATCTCGCCTATCAAGGTGACCCATCCCCACTTACCCAGACCAGTATTACTACCAATCTGGGCCTCATTGGCTCGCTTTCTGTTCTGATTCATAAAAATTTCTCCTGAGAATTTTATTTACTTGACTCTTTCTGACCATAGAGTCACATTTCCTTACCTTATGAGGAAGTTGATCGCTCATACTAATTTAGTTACTTAACCTCCTCTCTCACTCAGAAAAGAGCCTATTCCGTCTTGAAGTGCTCCAGAAACTGCTACTAAAAATGATAAATACAGTCACTATTTCTAAACGCCCTGCGTACATATCAAAAATAAGTATTTCCCTACTAATAGCAGGTAATTCAGCAAAGCTTTCCATAGGTCCTACGGAAGCTAGGCCGGGGCCAATATTGCCAAGGCAAGCAATAGAAGCGGTAAAAGCAGTAATAAAGTCTGCTCCAAACCATGTTAAAACCATAGTGCTTACAGCAAATACTCCAATATAAATCATCAAGAAAGCAGTAACACTACGCATAATTTTTTCATCCACTACCTGCTTGCCCAAGCGAATAGGAATGATTGCATTTGGATGTAAAAACATTTTTATCTCACGTTGTACATTGTGAGAAAGCATAAGCCAACGTACTATCTTCACCCCTCCAGCAGCACTGCCAGCACTGCCACCTATAAACATCAACACTAAGAGAATAGCGTCAGCCTTTTGAGGCCACTGAGCAAAGTCTACTGAAGCATAACCTGCTGTAGTTATAATTGAAAGCACCTCGAAAGTGGCGTGTCTCAGCGCTTCAAGCACACCATATTCTTTCAGTAGTCCTATACTTAGTAATGCACTGGTCAAAAGAATAATTACTATATAGGCACGGAACTCTAAATTGTTTAGCAGTGCTCTTGGTTTACCGTTAATTGCTCTAAATTGCAAAGCAAAATTTGCTCCTGCAAAGAACATAAATATGACGCAAATCCAACCTAGGATAGGGCTGTAGCCAGCAAAGCTTTGACCATTGGGGCTAAAACCGCCTGCCGATATGGTGGTAAAGGCGTGAGCAACAGCATCATAGAAGGACATTCCTGCTATTTTGTAAGCAGCAATGCACAAAACAGTTAAACTCACATAAACTAGCAGTACAGCATTAGATGTGTGTCTCAGACGAGGAGTTAGACGTTCCTCAGTTGGCCCCGGGGCTTCTGCAAAGAATAGTTGCCTTCCAGCAATTGCCAATTGTGGGAAAACGGCTATGAAAAGTACGATAATGCCTATGCCACCTATCCACTGAGTCAGTGCCCTCCACATAAAGAGTGTTTTAGAAAAGCTGTTAAAGTCCTGTAGTACAGTTGCCCCTGTAGTAGTAAAACCACTCATGGATTCAAAAAGAGAATTTAAGGGTGTTAAATGACCGCTAATCCAAAATGGTATAGCTCCAACTACAGGAATAATTAGCCATAAAGCTAGGATGGAAGCAAAAGCTTCTCGTCTTCTAGGTTCACTCTGGATTGAGCCAGAGCGCAAGAGTGGTAAGGCAAAAATCAAGGCAACAATAGCACTAACTAAAAAACCCCAGATAGGTTCATGCAAAACTAAGGCGTAAACTGTAAACCAAATCATTAATGCAGCTATGAACAGAAGTCCAAAGCCAAGCATGTACAGAAGAAATTTCATTATTCACCTCTGTGTTTTTGCTCGAGCACATGACTGTTCACAAACCAGCATGTAAAAATGCTCGAGCCTAAAATTGCTTAGGACAGATGTATAAGTATTAAGGTTATAGGGGTAATTTTTAAATTATAAGGGAGGAGCACGACTTAGTGCCGCAGAATTAGGTACGTACTGTGGTATTATAACTATATTTGAAGTAACAGCTAGTACCAAGGCACAGAAAATACTTACTATAGTTTTATTTGGTAGCGTGGTTGTAAAAGGAACTTTAACATCATAAACACCTTCAGAAATCTCTCCTGAAAAGATATGAGAGAAGTTATGTGAAGTTGTGGAATCTACAAAAGGTAGTGAGAAAGCAAACACCAAAATAAGGAAAATGCTTAGACTTACTTTGATAATTAGTTTCAAATGTGTTCTCATAACAGTGTTCCTCAGCCTAGATGAGAATAAGTTCTAAGCTAATTGATATTTTACCCATAATAGTAAATGCTGACAATCTTCTATAAATTACTAATAGTAGCTTGCAGTTCACAGGAGGGTGTCTGAGTATGTTAATTAAGGTTTTAAGTACTTCACTTTGTAAATTTGTTATAAGATCACCCCACAAGATTAAGGGAGTCCATAAACTGCTAGATATGCTTAGTGTTAAAGTCATTTGAGTTCAAATAATTTTTCTTAAAATATTTTCTGATATTATATGTTCAATGCTTTGGTTTAGAATCAAAGGTATATTTGCACAAGCGAGAAAGCAAAAAATAAACAACTTATTCTACTTGTGGTGCAGGCAAGGGGTAAAAAGCTAAGGATTAAATAATATGAAAACTCTTTTTATCGTATTGGCAACTATGTTTTCTTCAATAGTTTTTGCTCAAGTTAGTACAGGAGTACTCGAGCAAAACAAGACTTCCGTTATTCGTTTATTGACTCAAGGTTTCGCAGACACTACAGGCACGGCAATTGATGCGTTGGTTGGAGATAGCTATATTCAACATAATCCCTATGTGGCTGACGGCAAAGAGGCTTTAAAAGATTTTGTAGCTAGTAATAAAAGAGAGATTTTGCCAGAGGAAGCTTTTAACCGCAGTGTCGCTGAAGGTGACTTAGTAGCTGTGCATTATTTTAATGGCGAAGACCGTGCCATTGTGGACATCTTCCGTTTTGATGCAAGTGGAAAAATTATTGAGCACTGGGATGTTATTGATAATGTGAGACAGGGTGTGGATACTGAGGGTCTTTTTGGTAATGTAATTACACCTCTCACTGAAGTTTCTGCTGAAGAAACAGCAAAAAACAAAAATCTCGTTAATGACTATTACAGAGTTGTTGTAATTGATAAGAGAATAGAGCAACTTGATCGCTTTCTAGCAGAAGAAGGAGTTGTCTTCCATGAATTAGGAATTAATAGACTTGTAAGCATAGATGATTTTACTGAGTTTATAGATCAACCTAATAGAGGCGCGAAAACCAGTATTGAGGTTGTTCGCAGCATTGCCCAAGACGATTTAGTGTTTGTTCACTGGGGAACTTTTGGCCCTAACGGACCACTTATAGCAAATGTGGGTATTTGGCGTGTTCAAGGTGGCAAACTGGTTGAAAACTGGAGAGTGTCACAACCAGTTCCTAGTTCTTCAGCAAATGACAATGGCATGTTCTAATCCAAGATATTCATCAATATCAAAATTTAGGAGTTGTTTATGAATTTTTATGTCAAATTTTTTATTACTGTAAATATAGTTATTTTTCTTGCTGCATTTGTTTCTTTAGCTCAAGCGTGTACAGTTAGTGAAATTCGCCCTTTTGATGAGGAGCAAGAGGAACCAGCTAATTGGGTACCTACTGATGGGCGAACCTTACCAATCAGAGGCAGTGCAGAATTTTTGCGTGCCACCGATGGTGAGTATGGTGGTGATGGTTATAGAATTGTAAAAGTACCAAAAATAGTTGATGATGAAGACCAAGCAACCCATATGATTTGCATACATGGAGAACTTCCTTCATTAAAGGAAAAAGAAGCTTTAAGGAATGCTATATATGAAGCAATGGCCGAAAGTTCTGAGTGAGAAGAGGGTTCTACTTTAGAGTACCCAGAGAAGTACCTGAAAACTGGTTGCATCCCAAAAAGCTTTGGAGGAATTGACTATAGAGAAGCATACCACTATACATAGGAAATTTCTTCTTAGAATACTAGGCTTTCTTTACTTTGTGATAGTCATTTGGAGCATAGCCTTTTCACAAACCAATATAACAAGTGATTTGCTTGATGCTTTCCGTCAAGAGGTTTTATCCTCTAAGCAGTTATTGACAGAGATTGCCTTAGAGATTACCACTTACAAACAGTGGCTGAAAAACTATGAATCTCAGCTTTTGTCTGAAGAGAGTAGAGAATTAGAAGACCCACTTAATAAGCAACTAAAAGAAATCTGGCAAGAAATTGAAAGGCTCGAGCCCCTAACCACCACAGTCTGGCTCGATGTCCTTTTGCAGAAATTAGATGATAATGCCTTTGCAGACGCACCCATTGAGGAAATTCAAAATTGGATATATAGTCAGAAACGATATATAAACCAGATTCAAACAGATGTAGGAATTCTAGGGGATAGCATTGAAGAGATTAAGCGAAATTATATTTTGGTAGAAAAATCTGCCCAAACTGAGACCCTAGAAGCTTCCCTAGTTCTATACCCCACAGAAGAATACGATGTCCTTGAAGCTGCTCTGCTTTATTTATTAAGTGGTCTGGAGATTTGGGGTGCTTGGCTCGAGCCCACAGGTAAAGTTGGTTTACTACCTGAAGCCGAAGGTCGTTTCATGGTCTCGAGCACTCCCATATTACAAACAGGAGTAGTTCCCAGAGGCATAGGCGTAGTAGGCTTTGCACAGCCAATTACTATTAGCAGAGGTGGTGTGCCTGAAGGGTTCAACGAAGGTCAATACCTCTATGAAACAGCTCTAGTTGGTTACGATGACCATATTGAGGATGTATTTGAGCCAGTATCTTATCTTGATAGGTTGAATTATCAATATGGAGTGGAAGTTACTGGTCGTGTGGTTCGAGTTTATCGCAAACCCATTGAAATAGAGTTAACACTTACTGCCATGCTGCAAAAATTAGGAGCACCTCCAGAGGTTGCTGAAATCTGGGTAGCAGAGTACGCTGAGATAGCCCACTTACCACAAAGTATTCAATTATCATGGTTAATTGCAGGAAACCCTCTAGCTAAAGATTATCAGATACATGTAAGAGACGTACTAGAAGTATTTGACTTGAATGAACTATTAGCAGGAAGCGCTACTAATGGAGATTTCTCTTCACCTCAGATTCAAAATACAGGATGGATTAATCAAGACCCTTTTTGGGAAGAAGTACAAAAACAACCTCTTCTTACTGCTTTTGTTGATCTATTAGGCAGTGCTAGTGAAGAAATAAAGCGCAGCTTTATAGTTTCTCTTTTCTTTTTAGAGCCTGCTCCTTTAGGGGTTGGAGCAGTTGGCAAAACTAATAAAGAACAAGCTAATAACCACAACTTAAGCCTTCGTCCTAAACCATTTTTTTGGTCGGAAAGTAATACAACTCCCAACGCTAATAACTCTACATTTTCTACAGCAAACTCACCTGTTGATCCAGATCAAAACCTAGTGACAGAGGCTATAAAGCAAAAGAAGAATCTGATTAAATATTGGATACCCGGACAAGGTAACCAAATAATTTCTTGGTCAGAAAGAAATCTACTAAATCCTAATGATAAGGGTACTCCTTATTTTATTGTGGCAGCAACTGCTTTACCTCAGTTTGCGCCAGAAACACGCCCAATACATAAGTCAAATTATGCAACGGTTGTCAGTGGCATAATTAATGATCACCTTCCCAAGAATCAACCTGTTTTGAAGGTCTTTATAGGCCAAACAGAAAAAGACCGTAAGTTAGTTAATCACCAAGGCTCACCAGTGTATTCTGCCGACAGTGATTTCTTATGGACAACAGAACTTGATAACAATGAAATTATGAAGCATGCAACCAATCGCCACAAAAAGATCAGTTCTCCTTATGTTGTTGCCAGTATTGATAATGGCCCTTACCTAGCTAGCGGCTTACCTCAAATTAGGGGGTTATTGGAAGATAGACAAGATTATACCGTAGAAACTGTAGTGCTTAAAGAAAAGGGTATTGCTCACTATGGGAATACGTGGGCTAAGAAGCCTCGCTCTGCTTCTAGAGGACCACAAAATAATTGGTTAAATAGTGCTAGCAAGAGGGCTCAAGATATTTTTAACTGGTCTCCCACAAAACAAGATAGGGTTTTCATTCAGTCCACTCATAGATTTGTCGAGTTTGAAAAAAGTCCTGATTCAAAGCCAGAAATAAAAATCTCTTCTATGGTTACTTGGGAAAACTTACCTTCTAATGAAGAACTATTAAGCAGGAGTAGAGATTGGAACACTAATGTATTTTTAATTCGAGTCAGGCAAGGATACTTCTTTATTCGTGCTGACGAATTAGAATACTTACAAAAACATGCTGATGAAAAGCCTCAAGTACATACCCTACTTACAACACGTTCAGCACAAAGGGAAATGAAAGCTTCACTTGAAAGCAACTTACAAAATAGGAATCTTGACTGCGAATCTGTCCGAGTGCTCACCGCAATGGGTGTGGAGCTAGCTTACTCTCCACAATGCTCATTGGTAGTAACAGAAAGTGGTTGGGAACTTGCCCAAGCAGATGAAAAGGCTCAACTCATAACAGCACAAAATAGTGAGCAGCCTATTGCTATATTCCACCCCAATAATAAGCCTGCTTCAGCACTACCTCTTAATCTTTTAGTTGCTGCAGGGCCAAGCTCTTTGGAGAATTTGCAAGTAACCACCTTGGTGCCAATTTATGATCTTGAAGAGATAGATTCTCAAGAGATGGAAAGTGCAATCAGTACAAGCATTGCGGATGCTCTCAGTAGAGCCCTGCAGTTTTTTCCTAAACAAAAAGAGTTTGAGGTTCTAATGCCAGAAGAGGAATTTATACCAGAAAAGCGAGTCAAGTATACTAGCATTCCTCCAAAAAACCCCATTACAGAGTACGATTACGATGAAATTAGCGCATCAGTACTTGCAAAAGATAAACCTGTTACATTTTACAGCCTTAGAGAAAGCACTGTTGGCGCTTTGCCTGAAAGTGCTAGGGCACTAGAGTTGCCTCAAGATGAGGTAATAACCCCTTCTGGCAAGTGGAATAAAGACCGTATTATGAAGTTAGCTCAAAGCTTCCATAAAACACGTTCTTCACCTTACCTTGTTGTGCAATCTAGTCAGGGTAAATTTTATGGGGAAACTTTAGGTAAACTCAAAAGTGCTTTTCACGCTAGTGAACCTCCAGAAAGATTAGCCATAATGGTTACCAAAATGGTGGGAACAGATTTTTGGGGATCTACTTTACAGGGTCGTGAAAACTCAGGTTGGTTGGGTGCTACTTCTACTCAGGTGCTCGAGCAAGCCAAGTCACTAAAAATAGACCCTAGCACCTAACTACTAGGACAAAAGTTAATAGAAAAAGCTCAGCACAAGAATATGCTGAGTAGAAATGCAAAAAGCAAAAGCCAGTCAATTAAAGGATAAACTAAAACAAGCAGATATAAGACTACATGGAGCAAGACTAAACTTCATGGCTCGTTTCATAATGGCCATGATTACTGTTAGAACCGTTAGCCTCTCAAGGATAGCTAGTGTTCTTAATGGTGCAGTGGAAATTGCCTCTAATGAAAAACGTATCAAACGCTTCTTCTCAGAAGTAACAATTGAAGGAGAATGGTTAGCTAAATGTGTACTTGCTTGGTTGCCTGAGGGACCTTATTTACTCACCTTGGATCGCACTAATTGGAAGCTAGGCAGCACTGACATCAACATCTTGATGTTAGGAGTTGCCTATAAAGGTATGGCTTTCCCTCTGCTGTGGACAGTCTTACCGCATGCAGGTAACAGTAACACTGCAGAACGTCTGGCACTCATTGACAGGCTACTAGAAATATTAGGTCATGAAGATATTGAAGCACTGGTAGCTGATCGTGAATTCACAGGAGAAGATTGGTTTAAAGGACTTAAAGAAAGGCGCATCAGCTTTGTTATGCGTCTTAGGAATAATACTTTAATAGGTCACAAAGGTAGGAATAAACGAGCTAGTGAGAGATATAAGAATGTAAAAGAGGGTGAGGTGTTTGTACACTCAAAGCGTTGTAGGGTTCTAGGGACTCGTTTATACATAGCAGTTACCAGAGCTCCTAGTGGGGAGTTAGTGGTAGTTGCTACTACCTCGAAAGCTAAAAAGGCCTTAGGGAGGTATGCAAAAAGATGGGGAATAGAGACTCTATTTGGAGCGTTAAAGAGCAGAGGGTTTAATCTTGAGGATACTCATGTAAGCATAACATCACGTTTAGACACATTGCTATCGCTCTTAACACTAGCATTTGCTTGGGCGTACTTATTAGGTATGTGGCTTCATGAGCAAAAACCACTGAAGCTCAAAAAACATGGTTATGCTCCTAAGAGTATATTTAGACGCGGTTTTGATTTGCTTCAGAGTGTTATTGTCTCTGCTTGGGACGAGGTTAAGTATCCTTTTGATCTCTGTCTTAATGTTTTGTCCCCGTAGTTAGCCCTAGCACTACAGTTACGGTCTGGTCTTCTACAGGTAAAAGACAAGCTATTTTCAAAGCAGATGGTACATTACAAATAGAACAAATCGTACAGTGGCAAACCCGTCCAGATAATCAGATTCTCAAGTCTTTAAGGCAAACTTGGCGAGGAAACATGATGCTAGTATATGCACCTAATCAAGGTTACTTCTTAGTACAACCCAACGAAAGAAAATTCTTGCTAGATTCCACTCCTATACAGATTGATAGTCTAATACTATCTTTTGAAGCAGAAAGAAGTTTTGCTGATATAATGTCCATAGCAAAGGCAATACTTAGAGAATTTCCTACAGAAGATTCAGTTCGTGTGTTTTCCTCCTTTGCTGTACCCGATACAAAAGAAATTCCTTTCTATGATGGGACTGATTTAGCTTTTTACTTTGATAATCAAAAAGAATTGCAACTTGATCTAAAGCGTAGTGGTTTGGAATTAGCCGAGCAAAATCCTGAGCAGTGGCTTAGTTATGCCGAAGCCAAAAATTCACCTCTAGCTATTTTCCAATGGCCAGACAGTAATAAGTCACTAGCATTGTTTTCACATATTGTAAAGGGAACGCAAGAATCTATAGCAGAGGCAGAACCTCAATTTATTGTTCCTGCTTATAGGTTTGAAGATTTAGATGAGTCTACGCTAGATCAAGAGGAAATAGAAGAATCTATGATGATTACCCTCAAAGAGACCTTACGGCAAACATCGGCTATTTGGCCTAATCAAACCTCTTTTCAAATAGTTATGCCCCATGAGGAAAATCCTAGACTATATAGCCAAGACCGTCCCTCCAAGATACAGGCTGGTTCTTTGGGAGTGATTGAAATAACGAGACAGTTGGATAATACGACGATAAAGTATTATTATAAAGCCAACCATTGAATTTAGTGTGTGATGAGTGAAGAACGTATTATTGTTGGTCTAGACGTAGGTACAACTAAGATTTGTACTGTTATAGCTGAACTTATGGATGACGGCATGCTTAATATAATTGGTGAAGGAACTGTACCAAGTGATGGTCTGCGCAGGGGTGCGGTAGTCAATTTGGAAAGAACCACTGCCTCAATAAAAGATTCCATTTCTATGGCTGAGAATATAGCGGGAGTCAATGTAGAAAAAGCTTTTGTGGGAATTACTGGTTTACATTTAGAAACAGGTACTAGTCATGGTATAGCTGCTGTCAGACGTGGTCAAGCAATTAGTAAAGCTGATGTGGCACGCACCATTGAAAATGCAAAGATTACACCTTTAGAAGCTCACATGGATATTATTCATGTAATCCCCCAAGAATACATAGTCGATGGTCAGAATGGTATTAAAGACCCTGTAGGCATGAGCGGTCTACGTTTAGAAACAGACATTTACACTATAGCGAGTGCCCAAGGCCCTTTACAAAATTTACGCCGTTGTACACGTGGTGCTGGTTTAGAAGTGAGTAACATGGTAGTTCAATCTTTAGCATCTGGTCTAGCTGTTTTAGACGAGAGTGAGAAAGAGCTTGCTGCAATTCTTATTGACATTGGCGGTAGTACTACTGATGTCGGAGTTTTCCTCCGTGGCACATTGGTTGATTCCCTAGCTATCCCTCTGGGCGGAGATAATATAACTAGGGACATCAGTCAACTTTTGGGTATTCCTTCTGATGAAGCTGAGTGCATTAAAAAGAAGCATGGCTTGGCTACTTTCGAGCTAGTAGACAAAAACATAATAATTGATGTGTCTCATCCAAATCATACTGTCCCAGTATCCTTATTTGAGTTAGTCCAAGTTATTAATCCACGGGCAATGGAGATCTTCTATTTAGTAAAAAGTAAAATTGAGCAGCGTATGGGGGTGCTCGAGTTACTAGCCAACAGCATAGTAATAACTGGTGGAGCATCGCTTATGTCTGGTATGGAAACTTTAGCTACGGAATGCTTCCACTTGCCTGTTAGACTAGGAAAGCCTTTGGGTATTTCAGGTTTAACTGATGTAGTAGCAAGTCCAGCTCACTCAACAGCTGTAGGATTAGTATGTTATGGTGCTGAAAATTATGATATAAGAAGTGACTCACAAACAAACCATGAAGTTCAGGTTTCTAAGGGTAATCTTTTAAAGTTTGCCAGAAGGGCTTTTAAGGACTTTTTCTAGTTTATTGTTCACAAGTCTATTATAACGTGAATGGATATTTTTGACTTCATAGACTTAATGTCTGCTTATCCCTATGAGAGTTTAGTTTCAAAGGTGGGATAGGTCAGTTTCCTTAAAAGCAACGATTTCAAGCACACTAATTCCAATAAGGATAGCATCAAGCGCCCATAAAATAACCTGCCCATGGAACGGGATGGAGAGGTTCCCACTTAACAACCATATGAATAAAACAATTCCTGCCATCATATTAATGCTAATAGCCCCTCCAAGCCCTAGTCCTACCAATCCACCTTTTTTCATATATTCAATAGTAAGCGCTATTCCAATTCCAAATAAAACAGCTCCTAAGATAGTTGGGTAAAATGGATCGTTTGTCAGAGGTAATCCGAAGAACTGAGCAATTTTATTTGAGTAAAGCAATAAGATTAAGCCCAAAAAATAATTAATTACGGCATCCCAGAGTATAAGGAGCTTTCCTGCATTCTTCATTTTAATGATAATACTACCTTATTTAGACTATTTAATTCTAGAGTTTAGTGCCTCAACACTGCCTTCAAGAACTCTCGAGTACGAGGATTTTGTGGTTGGTCAAAAATCTGCTCAGGCTTGCCTTCTTCAACAACCCTACCCTCATCAAAGAATAAAACCCTATCAGCAACTTCTCTAGCAAATCCCATTTCATGTGTCACAAAGAACATAGTCATTTGTGTTTTTTGAGCTAATTCTCGCAATATACTTTTCAAAACCGTACACTCTTCACCCTTTGCAGGAAACGAATTGCGTACCCAAGGCAATTATAGATACTCAAAAAAGACCTCAATTTCTATCTGTTTTCTAAATTTGATTTTAGTTATTGATTTAGCTCGTTACTTTTTTGCAAAACCTGCTCTTCAATCCAACAAAAAGTCATAAAACCACCACCAGAGGTGGTGGCTTGTTTTGTTAACCCCTAGAAGGGGTATCGGACGCTAGTGCCCGATACTACTCAAATAGGCTCCTCTGTTGTGCCTCTAATGCTCTTTCCTTCTGCTCTTGCCAACGTATATACTTCCTTATCTTTTGTTCATCTAACCCTACTGTGCTTACACAATATCCTCTACTCCATAAGCTCTTTTGCGGATATCCTCTTAACTTCCTTCCATACATCTTTAGCATGTTTATTGCTGACTTTCCCTTGATAAAGCCCATTATCCCTGACACGGAATATTTTGGTGGGATTGATACCAACATGTGTACATGATCCTTTCTTATGTTCAGTTCTAACACCTCTACTCTATCTTTTTCTCTACACAACTTGTATATTATCTGCTTCAAGGATTCCTCTACTCCATCCTTCAGCACTCTAAAACGATACTTTGGACAAAAAACTACGTGATACTCACAACTGTAAATTGAGTGTGACAACTTTTTGTATCTGCTATTCTTGGGCATGTATTTCCCTTTCTTTAACCTTCTAGGGAAATACATCATTGCTTAACTAGTAGAACTTTTTACTAGACCACTACCAGAGGTAGTGGTTTCCACCAATGATAATGAGAGAAAATGTCTATTATGAGCCTTTTATTTGTCATGACTTCTTCATATGGATATGACCTCACCTAGCACTGCTTTTCTGAGAGACTTTCAAACACTGCTTTGAAGCTAACTTCTTTGTTTTTTAGATTACTAGGCTTTTAAATCCATGCACTTTCCTCCCAAAATTCTGGTAGCTCTAATAGCCCTTCTGGTAAAGGCATTGCACATTCTAGTAGATACTCTAAGTATTTCTTCCCTAACTGAAATAGGCTCAGTACCCTTCTGTCTTTCCTTCTAAATTGCCCCTCCTTCCCTTCTTTTCTTGCTACAGATCCTAAATATACTATCCAGATGTATGCAAAACACGCTACCAGTAAAAGCTTTTCTAGCCTCTTGGGATTCTTTATTCGCGTTTTGTGTATGTTAAATCCTCTTGATTTCTCATCTGAAAAAAATGTCTCTATCAAACTCCTCTTTCTATACAGCTCACATGCCTCTTCTGTTAACTCCACATTTGTTACTAAATATATTGGCTCTTTATACTCTTTGCCCCACCACGCTATTATTTGTACTGGCCCATACCTCTCATTCGTGTACTCTATCCCTTCTACACTTACTTGCCCTCCCTCTTGGAATATGTCTTCTGGTTTGAATGGCTCGTTTTCTCCTTCCTCATAACAATTGATGTTTTTTGCTGCTCTTAGTATATATTCCCACTTGTACTCTTCACATTTCTTTTGGAACTCTACTCCATCAAACTCGCTGTCACCCACTACTACCACATCTAATTTCTTGTCTAAACCCTCTTCTAATTCTTGCACTAACTCGTATAACTCCTCTAGTAAAGCTATATGTTCTGCTTCACTAAAGCTTCCTTTGTTCCCTTCTCTTACTTTCCAAATTACTGGTAATGCTCTTCCTTGGTATATCACACTTATCATCAGTACTGCACAATGTTTCCCTAAACTACTTGTATCTATTGTGAATATTAAGCTTGTTTTACTTATCCCTGCTAGTATTTCTTTGATGTAAGGGAAGTACATCGTTTCTTTATTGACAGCTTTATTCCTCAACCAACGATTAAATCGCTTTGTTCGGCTTTCTGTTTTACTATTTTTATGTTTTGTGCTCTTATCTGCCATTTCATCCAACGCTATTTTTCCTGATCGAACTAGCCCTGTTATCATCAAGGCAAAAACTATTAATCGCCTCGATGATTGACCTGATATGTTTTTTTGTGCAAACTGCTTGAGTGTAGCGAATATTCTGTTATATGATTTTTGAGAATAACTCATGCCCTGCATTAATCATGTTTCAAGTAATTTTGCAATACCCTTGAAGCTCAATGTGGGGCTTTTTTATTTCGATCTGATCTACCCTTGGTTGACTTTCGCCCTTGCCCTTTGGTGTTTCCTCAATTCAAAAAAGTGTACGGTTTTGAAATATACTTAGTACTTCTCCTACTAATTCAGGGTCAAGTGCTGAGGTAACTTCATCAAAAAGCATAATCTGAGGTTCCATTGCTAGTGCCCTAGCAATAGCCACTCTTTGTTTTTGCCCACCAGATAAGCGAGATGGATATTCTTTTAGCTTATTACCAAGGCCAACCATGTCCAGTAAGTTCTTAGCGTTTGCTTCTGCTTGTGCCCTAGGCTGTTTTAAAACTTGAATGGGACCCTCAGTAACATTACGTAAAACTGTCATATGAGGAAAAAGGTTGAAAAGCTGAAATACCATACCAATCTTACTGCGCACCTTGCGAAGATGTTTTGTATTAGCTGGCACTAGTTTATCTTTTACTTGCCTATGCCAAAGTGGTTCACCATCAACCATAACTACCCCAGCATCTGGTTTTTCAAGAGTCATTAAAATTCTTAAGATAGTAGTTTTACCCGAGCCACTCGGTCCAATTATAGCGATTTTCTCAGCTGAGGTTACCTCGAGCTCAAGCTCTTGTAAAACCTTAAGCTTACCAAAAGACATACTAACCTTATGGAAACTGACCATTGGTTGTTTAGCGCTGTCCTGTACCAAAGCGTTTTTCCAATCTGCGCAATAATAATGCTGAAGGGTAACTTAGTAATAAAAAGATTACTCCTACCAGTGTGTAAGGCTCTACAAAACGAAAAGAGTTTGTACCAATAACCTTAGCAGTTTGCAAGAGTTCAACTACTGTAATAGCCGATAGTAAAGGGGTTTCTTTAAACATTACTAGTAAATAGTTGCCAAAGGTAGGAATCATAGGAGGTATGGCTTGAGGTAATATAATGCTAGACCAAGTGCGCCAAGGAGAAAAGTTTAGTGCCTTAGCTGCTTCCCACTGACCACGTGCGACATTCTCTATACCTGCTCTATAAACCTCTGAGGTGAAAGTAGCATAATGAAGGCCAAGGCCAATCACACCAGTCATAAAAGGTGACATAGCTACACCATAGCGTGGTAGAACAAAGAATAGGAAATATAATTGTACTAGTAGTGGTGTGCTCCGCACAAATTCAATAAAGGCCATACTTGGCCAAGAAATAAGTTGCCAGCGAGAGCTACGCCCTAATGTCAAAAGTAACCCTACTACTAAAGCTAAGCCAAAACCTACAAAGGTTGCTGGAATAGTTACCTCGATAGCAGCTTGTAAAAGTTTGGGGAAGATTTCTAGGGCATAATCCCAATCCCAGTTTAGATTCATAATTTAGTGCTCTAGTATATGTTTAGAAAGGCGGCGCTCGAGCCAACGCACACCCAAGGTAAGTGGATAAGCCATAGCAAAATAAAGTATTAACAACCAAATAAAAATTTCAGTTGTGCGTCCTAGTGAGTTGCGCAACACCATTCCTTGAAAAGTTAAATCCGATAGGGTAATTAAAGATACCAGTGCAGTTGACTTGAGTAATTCTATAAGCAGGTTACCAAAAGGTGGCAACATTAGTAAAAATGCTTGGGGTAAAATTACTCGTCTCATACGTAATGATGGACTCATGTTAATAGCAATAGCTGCTTCAATTTGGCCTCTGGGCACTGACAAAATTGCACCTCTAACTACCTCAGCACCGTAAGCACCAATGTTGAGTCCTAGCACTAATACCCCAGCCAAAAAGGGTGAAAGCGAAATACCAAAAAAGGGGAAAACAAAATAAAACCAAAACATTTGTACTAGCAAAGAAGTACCCCGAAATATCTCGATGTAAATGCCGGCTAAAATATTTATTAATCGAAAAGCTGATAGTCTAGCTAGCCCTGCTAGTAGTGCTAGAAAAAATGCTAGTACTGCTGAGATTAGGGTAAGTTGAATAGTAACTCGAGCCCCACGTAAAAGCAGGGGTAGTAAATCAAAAGGAGGTTCTATTAAAGGACCTCCTAGCTAAAAAAGTAAGGGCGTATACGCCCTTATGCAATAAATTTATAGAATGCTTATATGTTATGGTGCACACAATTCAGCAGAAGTTACTTCACCCGGTAGAGATTGTTCCCCAAAGCCGAATTCACCAATAATTTCAGCTAGTTCACCTGAGTCTTTTAGTGCTTGCAGCTCAACATTAAAAGCATCTCGAAAATCAGTGTCTGCTAGTCGGAAAGCTGCTCCGCCATAGCCTCTAACCGATTTACCATCAATAATAGGATCTGTAAATGGATCAGCTAATTCTAAGTTCGAGTCATTAGCCTTGCTTAATAAGTCCTCTAGGGCAGGACCTGTAGCAGTAAAAGCATCAATACGATTTGATTGTAGGCCTGCAACACCTGCTTGACCATCAGGAAAAGTCACAATCTGATTTTCAGGCACACCTATATCGAGCATATAGTTGAACTCGAGAAAACCTGCACCTGTACCAACCTTAACTTCAGAGTTAGCAGCGATATCCTCGTAACTGTGGAGGTTAAAGGGATTACCAGACTTAACAATTAAGCCTTCACCAATACTATACTCGGGGTCAGCAAAAGCAACTTGCTCACAGCGTGTAGGGTTAATAAACATTCCAGCGGTAATAACATCAAATCTACCAGCTTGTAATCCCGGAATGAGTGAACCAAATTCTGTCAAAACACCTACTACCTCATCAATGCCCATACGCTCAAATACTGCCCTAGCTACTTCAACAGCTTCTCCTGTGAGAGTACCATCTGGCTGTGCAAAAGCATATGGTGCTTCATTGGCAAAACCAACTAATACATAACCCTGCTCACGAACACGTTCAAGGGTGCCTTGTGCGATAACCGAAGTTGCCAAAAACGAAATGACTAAACTTAGAAAAAGGACCAATTTTTTCATAAAACCTCCAAGGTTTGAATGAACATTTGAATGTGTCTACTTAGTAGAAATTCACTGATTTGCTTCTATAGCACCAGTTTCTAAGATAGGTGCAGCATCAACTTCTTTAGCTTCAATTAGCTCTACCACTCTCTCTAAGGATAAAGAAATAGTTGCTTGCTCGAGCAGCGTAAGTTTCTGCAAGGCTTCTACTAAGGTTTCTTGTAAAGGTGAGGGTGCTTTTTCAGCAAATGCTTTACCTGCTTTAGTAATAGAAATATGCACCTGCCTTCTATCTTGGCTAATACGTTCACGCACTACATAACCTTTTGCTTCTAGGCGATCAACGATTCCTACTAATGTGCTTGAGCTTAAATGTACTTCTTTAGAAATTGCCGAAGTGGTCATTGGGCCGTGTTCAAGTACGGCTAGTAAAGTAATCAATTGAGGTACAGTAATATCATGCTGCTTACTCAGTTTACGGGAGTAGGTATCTGCTGAGCGGATAATCTGGCGCAGAGACTGCAATATTTTCAAATCATAGCGCTCTTCTGGTACTTCTGGAGTTTTAGAGGTTTTATTACTCATCTTTTAACTTTAACTGAAATATTAAGTACTGAAGTAATTACTATGATTTGATACTGATTACACAGAAATTTACCTAAAAAACCTCTCTTTTCATACACCTTCTGGGAAAGGAGTTGCTTGTAATGGATTGTTAACCTCACGACTGGCAATATGTTCTGGGCGAGGAGGCAAGCCACTATAAGGAGGAATTAGAGTGTTTTCTACACTATTGTATACAAAGAATACATTGGTACGCGGATAGGGGGTAATGTTACTATTTGAACCGTGCATAATATTGGACTCGAAGAAAAGTACTGATCCAGCTTTGCCTTTTGGAACTACAATACTGCTCTCGTTTACCAACTTGGTCATACTTTCGTTATCTGGTACACCATACTCCTGTTTGCGTAACGAGTCCTTATAATGTCCTTCTGGCGTTGCTCCTACACAAGCAACATATTGTTTATGTGAACCGGGAATCACCATAAGTGGACCGTTGAATTCGTAATTGTCAGTAAGAGCAATAGAGCAACTTAACGCTCTCATACGTGGCATGCCATCTTCAACATGCCAAGTTTCAAAGTCTGAATGCCAATAAAACTCCTTGCCCTTAAAGCCCGGTTTTAGATTTATGCGAGACTGGTGAATATATACTTTACTACCTAGAATTTGTTCAACTATATCTAGTAAGCGTTTGTTAGCAGACAATGCTTTGAAAACAGGATCAAATTGATGAACATAAAAGAACGAACGGATTTCATTACTATTTGGTTCACGAATTACATAACCTGCATCCTCAAATTCTTTAAATTGTTTTAGATACTCTACTCGCCTTATTAAACGCTTTACTTCTTCTTGAGTAAACAGTGATTCAAAAAACAAAAAACCATTTTTTGTATATGATTCTAATTGCTCAACCGACAAAGTACCATCTTGCTTTTCTGTATAAACAATAAGGTCTTTACGTTTGGTTATAGTTGGTGTGTCTGATACACGAGATGGGTATAAATCTTCCACAGGTTTCTCCAATTCTGCTACTAGTTGTTGCAACGAGGTCATATCAGCTCCTTAAATTATTTTTATTTAGTTGGGGTTATCCTTCTTTTATTAGTGGATATGCTCCATCTTCACCATGAGTCTCGTCCCCAGTTAATGGTGGATTAAATACGCACACCAGACGCAAGTTACTTTTAGCTTTTAAGAGGTGTTTTTCATTGCCATTAAGTGCATAGAGCACACCGGGTTCTATGGTGTACACTTGCTCACTTTCTAGGTCTTGTAGAGTGCCTACACCTTCTATGCAATAAACAGCTTCAATATGATGCTTGTAATGCATGATAAGTTCAGCACCTGCACGAATTACTGTCTCATGCATAGAAAAACCCACTCCATCTTCTTTGAGCAGTAGGCGATAACTAGTCCAGTCTGGAGTAGAAACTTCCCGCTCTGTACCTAAGATATCTTCTATACTTTTTACAATCATCTTCTCTTAGGCTGCTTCTAGAATTCTATTGTTCTGATCTGATAAAACTTTTTTTACAGCAGACTTAATAATGTCCAGTCCCTCTTTAAGTTTAGCTTCAGTAATAGTTAGTGGAGGCAAAGGCTTAAGTACTTTAGAATCACTGCCACAGGTTTCAATAATTAGTTTGTTGTTAAAGCACTCTTTACTAAGTTTCTGGGCTAAGCTCTTATCTGTCTTTGACTCTAAACCATAGGCTAAGCCACGTCCTCTTACTTCAAAGTCTAGCTCTGGGTAAGCTGACATAATATTTTGTAATTTTTCTTCTAAAAGAGCTGACTTATGCTTAATGGACCTAGAAAAGTCATCATTTGCCCAATAGTACTCGAGTGCCTTAGCAGCAGCAACAAAAGCCAAGTTATGCCCTCTAAAAGTGCCATTATGTTGACCGGGTTCCCACTGATCTAATTCTGGCTTTAGCAGTACTACCGCCATTGGCAAGCCATAAGCGCCAATAGACTTAGAAAGGAGCACTATATCTGGTTCAACATCAGCTTTTTCAAAACTGAAGAAATCCCCAGTACGTCCGCAACCCATTTGAATATCATCAACTATCATCAAAATACCGAACTCAGTGCAAAGTTCACGTAGGTTACGCAACCACTCTTTACTAGCTATATTGATGCCCCCTTCACCTTGTACCGTTTCTAGTATCATTGCAGCAGGTAGGCTTACACCGCTCGAGTTATCTCTAAGAAAATCTCGGAGAAATCCTATAGAGCTTTCCAGATTGTCTGTATAGCCACAGTAAGGCATAAAAGTGGTATGAGCAGAGGCTGTGGCTGGAATACCTTCTTTATAGTAATTGTTACTAGTAACAGAAAGTGCTCCTTGAGTCATACCATGAAACCCATTGGTAAAGGCCATAACGTTAGTGCGACCTGTAACTTTACGAGCTAGCTTTAGTCCTGCTTCTACAGCATTCGTACCAGTTGGCCCACAAAACTGTAGCTTGTATTTCAGACCTCTAGGTTTTAATATCAATTTATTAAAAGTGTCAATAAAGTGATTTTTAGCTGTTGAAGACATATCTAGGCCATGAACTAGGCCATCTGATTTAATGTACTCGAGTAAATGTTCTTTAATTTCAGGATTATTATGTCCGTAATTAAGCGTTCCTGCTCCTGACAAAAAATCCAAGTATTCCTCACCATTTTGATCAATGATGATCTCACCCTTGGCTTTTTCCACCACAATGGGAAAAGCACGAACGTAGCTTTTTACTTCCGATTCAAGGTTGTGTGACGGGTCTGTTTCTGTATCTGTCATAGTGTTCCTTACTTAAAAAATGGTCCTATTTGGAACAAGATTTCTTCCTCGTGTTCCTCACTAAAGTCCTCTTTAGTGAACATTGGTTTTTCTTGATAGTTGGTTTCTAACTTTCTAGCCAAAGCTTCAAATAGCTTGTGTGATGAAGAATTAGAAGGTGTGATGCTAGCTTGTATGTATTTCACCTGCTTACAAGATTCTCTGTTCAGCAGTTCTTTTAGCATTTTTAAAGCAATACCCTGATTACGGTAGTCCTTACTAACAGCAACTTGCCATACGAACAAAGTATTAAACTTATCTGTATTACTTACATTTTGAAAGGTTGTTTGCGATTTGTATGCACTGACAAAACCAACGATTTTCCCTTGGTTTTCTGCTACAGTACATGTATCTGAAAAATGCGCCCCTAAAAGCAAATAAGAATATTCTGAATTCACATCCAAATTGCCAGCAGCTTTTGCAAGCTGATACATACTTTTTCCATCTTTGATTTCTGGTGGGCGTATGAGTATGTTAGTATTTCTTATACTCTTTTCCTGTGCAATGAACTTTGGATTTTCACCAATTATTCTTCAACTCCTAAATCATAGTATTAAAAAAATTATACAAGAAAATATTATAAGAAAAATAATTTGAACTCAAACGACTTTAACACCGAATATATTTACACGGTTCACAGAAGGTACTAGTCTAGATTTTATTCTCAGAAACTCTAACCTACTCCCCCTTAATCTCTTAACAATTACTCTCATATACCCCCAAATCAATAAGCCACCTTAAAAGCAGGGCTATCCTCTGGCCTACTGTTCCTCTTATCATAAATCCGAGTAGTAGCAATATTAGCATGACCTAACCACTCTTGAACTTTAGCAATATCAGCACCATGCTCCAAAGCATTGGTAGCAGCAGTAGCACGCAAAGAATGCACACAAATACCAAGAACATCTTTATCTAACCCAATCTTACGAGCATAATACCTAACAACCTCACTATAAATAGCATTAGAATGCAAATGTTTGTCCAAAACCCCCGTAAAATTATTCTTTACAGGTCGAAACATAGCACCCTCCAAATCATCCTTATGCCCTGCCCTCTCCAAATACTCCCAAACTAAACCTTGCGTCAAAGGCACAACAGGAAGATACCTTTTTTTATTACCCTTCCCATGAATCTGAAAGTGCATAACCCCACGACGCAAATGCATATCTTTGACTCTCAACTTTACTAACTCTTCACGCCTAATAGCATGAAACAATAAAACAGCTAAATAGCCCTGTCACGTATACCTTTGAGTGTATCAGAATCAGGAGCAGCCAATAAACGACGCGCCTGCTCATCACTAATAGCAGGCGTAGCTCCTTCACTACTAATACTTTTAGGACGCTCAACACCAGTAATAGGATTATGAGCTACAGCATTAACATTGCAAAGATGATTAAATAAAGAAGAAAGAGCAGCTAACTTACGCCGAACAGTAGCAGCAGCTAACTCCTTACCCTCTAATAAATCACGCCAAGCAATAACATGGGCTCGAGTAACAATACGAAACTCCTCTGGCTTAACAATCCCCACAAACTCCATAAACTCCTGCACATCCCGCTTATAAGCCCGCCGAGTATGATCATTACGAATATTAGCAAACCACTCAACCTCAGGAGGCACAGCAGCAAGCCCCTGAAACTGTTCTTGAGTCAACTTCCGACCAACCAACTCACCTTCAGAGCTAACAACATTATCAATTTCCATTTTCTCTTTCCCTGCTACTCATAAATTACCTAACCCCACCCTTTTCAAAAAAACACTTCCTTCATTATTAACTATTGATAACGAATTTTATCAACCCTTAATCTGACCAATATCAAAAACCGCAAAATCTGACCTCCTACCTGTCACTTTGCGAGATAAATGGCACGGTTTTTTGCACGATAAACGGCACTGTTCTCTATTTTACTCCGTCACCAAACCAATTTGCTATTTTGTTTCCTCACAGACATCAAGTAACAAAAAACGACTTTTTATTTAACTAAAGATAATCATACTCTAAAGCTTGGAAAACTCCTTGAGGTCGGTTACATAAACTGGTTACAAAAATCAAAGTTACATAAAAACTTAGCTGTATCCTTTAATTTAACTTTTTTGCCTAGAAATATCGCTGTCGTTTTACACCCGAGCTTTACTGTTATCTTGATCAAGATAGTGCCATTTATCTCGCAAAACGACGATTAATTCCTATCAGGACAACGATAACTGTCACCCCCTTTAATCTCAAAACTAACCTTGCCACTACTCTTCTATGTTTGCAGAAAGGCAATATCTAAATATAGTGCCATTTATCTCGCAAAAGATAGTGCCATTTATCTTGCAAAGTGACATCCTACCCATGCTAAAGGTACTCGAGCATATGTACTAAAAATGCTCGAGTACCCTCGCTAATCGATTCGAGCAATTGGGAAGTGCAAGTAAAAAACCTGTCTAGGCAGACGCTAAAGAGGGTAAAAGGGAGCAATGCTAGATGCAATGTTATTTTAGAGTGAATAGCGTGCTCCCTCTGGCAATAGAGAAATAGAAACCTAATCCCCAAAAATACTCAAGTGAGCACTTAAGTACTCTGGCAATGATCTTCTGCTAACTTAACAATCATAGCGTTAAAATCATTAGGAGTCATTTTCAGAATTGGTCTACGACGAGGCCAAACCTTTAAGACTTTAGAAGGTTGATCATGACCAGCTTGCCCAACAAACTCACCAATTAACCAAGTTGGCACATTAATTTCACTGTATTTAGGATACATCTTACGAGCATAATCCTCAAACCCAGCAGTAGTGCTTGCTCCATGAGCAAAAACCAGCATGGCAACAGGTGCACCACAATGATCACAAGGTATCAGTTTACTCTCCACTACCTCTGTAGGAGCCTTGGGTGTTTCTGGTACTGTTACACCCTCCGAACTTCCTTTGCCAAAGGTAGACTCCAAAATATCAGACATCTGCTTACCTATTGGTTCAAAGATCTCTTTACGAGTTTGTGTCATAGGATCACTGGGTTCACCAGCAACCTCACAAGACATATAGGACTGACCATTAGGTAAAGCTTGCATTACAATCCTGCCCAGCTCTCCTAATGTCTTATGGTGAAAGTTATAGACCCAACTGTCTTTTAGTTGTTGTTTTTTAAAGGTAATTTCGGGGGGCAGTGAGAAACTCAAAGTAGTATGTCTATACTTTCTTATAACTTAATGGAAAGGTTGAAAACGCAGTTCCACATCTTCTTTCTCATGAGGAATACCTATTATCGCAATGCGCTTATCAGACAATAACATATAAAAGATAACATGCTTCCCTTCTGGGAAGCTTCTATATTCTGCCTTGACTTCACCTCGTTTTTTACCTAGGTCAGGATTATCTCCTAGTAACTCAAACTGAGCATAAAGCTTCCGTATGTATTTATTAGCCTGATCTATACCCCAATTATCAACGGTATAATCCCAGATACCTTTTAAATCTGCTTTAGCTTGCGGAGTAAGGCTATAATTATTTGCCATCACGTGCTGTTTTAAATTCTTTTAACACTTCATCTACTGTTTGGTCAGAAAGCTCTCCCCTCTCTGCTTGTGCTTCCCCTATAGCTAGCCTTGCTCTTAATTGTTCAAGTTTAATTTCATTATATTCTTGTGCTGAAAGTATTACAGCAGAGGGTCGTCCATATTTTTCAATCATGACTGGTTCCCTCTGTGCAGCATCCATTAATGCTCCGAAGTTATTTTGTGCTTCTCTGGCTCCAATTGCTTTCATTATCAATCCTCTTTAAATAAACATTATAGCTATTGTAGCTATAATAGCTATGAATTACAAGTAATTCTTTCGTAAGCAACATTTCTGATGAATACTTAATATTATTAGCTAAAGATATGCAAGAAAATTCACAACCTTTAGCCATGACTCGAGAACACACTTAATTAACTCGTTTTGAGTTAAATCAGTATATTTAAGTGATTTTATGAATAGAGGAAGAGCTTTAGTGCTCAAACAACCACTAATTTCTTCAATAAGAACAATAAGGGCCCTCGATCCAAAAGGAACCCTTATTAATTTTCATGTAGAAACAGAAAGAGAGGAGGTATTAACCTGAAGGAGGTTTTATAACCTAATCTAGATACTATCTTACCAAAAATTAAAATATTTTCAATAAGGATTTAAACTTTTAGCTTGCAAGAAGCTAAAATCAGTTCTTTTTTAGCATTAAAAGAATTGTAGTTTTTCTATTGTCAAATCAATCATTTACATCGTTCAGGACAGGGTTGACAACTCAAACTCAAAGCAGTAAGATAAGCCAATTTGTCAAGTGCTACCAACACTTGACGGGCTTTGCAGGGCGGGATGCCATTAACCTATAATTAATAGCATTCTAGCCACAAAACACATTTTTTTCAACCCCTTATTTTTAGCCCTGCCAGAAAGAGCTTACTTATGTATACTCCTTTAGGTCATGGAATACACAATGAATTAAATAACCACAATGGAACCACAAAAACTACACAGAACGCCTACCTAGACAACTTAAACCCTACAGAACAAAATTATAAAAATCCCACATTTGCTGTTGATACACTTAGAATACCTGCTGGAACTACTTCTAGCGGGGCCTTAAAGCCATTAAGAATAGGAAGACCTAGCTATTATATACCCAAACTTAGGAAATCTTTTGAAGAGGCAAAACCCTTTTCAGAAAAGGGTAAATTGGCACCTGAAGCCCTACCTTCTACTCCTAAATTTGCTCCAAAATCACAACAAAAATCTTCTGATGCGCTTACTGGATCGAGTAAAACAACTTTTGACAGCTGGCTAGAAACTAATCAAGAATTGATCTCAGATACTCAACTTCAAGAAGCTATCCACTTCTTAGAAACAGAGTCAGGAACAAGGATAGATAGAATTATTGTTGATGGCAGATGGCACTATTTAGACAAAAAACAAAAACATGGCTATATAGCCAAATGTGAAAAAGACCACATTTTTAGACCAAGGTTACAACTCACCTATCATTCTTTTAAACATGGTGGTGACACAACTGTATTTAATGATTTAGGAGTGCTTTATAATTTATGGGAAGCAGAAAAAGCAAATCTAAGATATAAAAGTCCTATCAAGAAACGAAAACGTGTCATTAAGAATAAAAAGGATGATGAAAAGGATTTTGAAGAGAAAAAACAAAAGTTTGAAGATGCATTAGAAAAACATCTAAAATCACCGCAAGCAGCTAAAAGTAATTACCTAAAGGAAAAGAAATTACCCATCCCACAGGGGGTTAAGGGTTGGAATAACTTCTACAATAATTCCCTTATTTCCTTGCCTATTATTAATTCTTTGGGGCAAGTAATAGGTCTACAACAAATATTCGATAAAACTATTGAAGGTATAGGTAACAAATTATTTAAAGGTAAGACTAAAGGTGGTTTTGTTTTTATTTGTGAAGGTAAGGTACTAACAGAACTACCAGAAAAACTAAAAGGAATACTAGTTTGTGAAGGCTTTGCTACAGGAATGAGTTTACATATTGCTACTGGTTTACCTGTAGCTTGTGCTCTATCTGCTGATAATATTCAGAAAGTTGTAGCTGCTTTACGTAATAAGTACGGTAGTAGATCAAAGTTTGAAATTATTATTTGTGCAGATAATGATGAATTAAGAGCAAAACAAATAAACCCTAAAACGGGTAAGGTAAGAGGGAACATAGGTTTAGAAAAAGCTTGTGATGCAGCTCTAAAATATAATTGTAATGTCTGTGCTCCTGATTTTAAAGGTAGTGAGGGTACAGACTTTAATGATCTTTATGTTTCTTCTGGGGTAACAGTAGTTAAAGAAACTGTAAAGAATAGAGCATTACCTAAGCCTTTGCTTGCTTTTGCTAAAGAACTAAGAAAATTAGCTAGTAAGATAGGAGATAAATATGTGGCTAAGTTATCTGAAATCATTGATGGTATTACTTGTATAAAGTCCCCTCAAAATACTGGCAAAACTCAAGCTATTTCTGAAGTAATCAGAGAATTTAGAGAGCAAGGCATAAGCGTAATAAATATCACGCATAGAGAATTATTAGCAACACATTTAGGTAAACGTTTAAAGTTAGAAGGCTATAAAGATCTAACTGCTCGAGACATGCGGATTCAAAGTGGTCTTTCTATTTGTGTTGATAGCCTCCATAAAATATCAGGTTGCACCTATGATGTTGTAGTTATTGATGAGTCTGAACAATTTGTTAATAACCTTAAAAGCAAGCACATCAAGAATAAGAATGCTAATTTAGAAGTACTTACTCATCTAATCAAAAATGCTAAGAAGGTGATTTGTTTAGATGCTGATTTAGGTAACCTAACCCATACACTAGTAAACCTACTTAGGCCTGAAGCTGAAAGAAAGGTTATTAATAATCACTATTTTGTAGGGGAAGACAAAAATCTAAGTGTCTATCAGAAGCGCGGTAATGTGCTTGCTAAGGCTAAGCAAACTCTTGAGGACAATAAGACTCTATTACATGTTTGCAACGGTTTAGGGGAATCTGAGAAGGTATACCAATTACTTAAAGAACTATTTCCTGATAAAAAGGGACTTCTTATCAATAGTGAAACCTCTAATAGTCCAGAAGTTAGAGAGGTTATTAATAATCCTAGTAAACTTAGTCAGTATGACTATGTAGTTGCTAGTCCTTCTCTTCAAACAGGAGTATCTATAGAAGGTGACTTGTTTGATGTGATTACTGGTACTTTCTTTAGTGTCATAGGTACACCTGATGATTGTTTACAGCAGATTTGGAGATCACGCAATACCAAGGACATTCATGTTTGGGTTGAAACTAGGAATATCTATAAGTCCTATGATGATGAAACGCTAGAAGCTCCTTTTTTCCATACTTATAACAAAGAGCGTGAATTACTAAGTAAAGATGAGCACGGAATCCATAATGACTTTTATAAGCAAATAAAGATTGAAGCAGAAAAACAGGAAAGAAAAGTTAAGAGTAACTATCGCTATAACTTTCTTAAACTGGCAACGCTTCAGGGTTTTAATGTTGAGTTAGTAGAGTGTAAAGATAAAGCAGCTAACATGGAAGCTCAGGAAATGACTGAACTTGCTCGAGTTCTAGGAGAACAAAACTATGCTGATAATCGTGTTTTAGCTAGAGACATAACCGCTAAAGAAGCTAGTGAATTAGCTAGTAAGCAAGCGCTTTCTACTGAAGAGACTTATGAACTTGACAAGTACATGATTAAGCATACCTTCAGGTATGAAACTGATGAGGGTAAAGATGCTGCTCGAGTAACTGTTAGGCGTAAGCAAAAAATTGATCCTGATGATTTTGAGGATGATCTTTTGCTTAGTGAATTCATTAAAGTTGATAATCGTGGGAAATTACAGAAAGCTGTTCGTAATTTTGAACTTACTTTCAAGACAGAAGAGCAGCTTAAAGAAACTGCTAATGAGTTGGAAGAGAAGAATCAATTAATTGGTGACATTGAGAATGTTGCTTCTAAGCAACAGTTTAATAGAAAGCTGCTTAGTACTGTTGGTTTTTCTGAGACTTTAGATGGTGAGCAGATCCGCTATGATAAACACACTTTGATGGAGTTTGTTCAGTGGATTGAGGATAACCGTAAGTGGTTAAAAGGGATTATGGATCTTCCTTCTAAAAAACAATTAACTAATAACCCTTGTCGGTATGTTGGGAGTTGGTTACGGAAACTTGGGCTTGATCATAAAAGGGTTGGGGCTAATGTTGGTAGTCCTAAATATACCCTTAATCCTGAAGTGCTTAATGAAATGAATAACTGGGTGAAAATTCGTGGTGAAGTTGTTATTTGTGAGGACAGTTTTTAGTTTAAGTAGTTAAAACTCGAAAGTGTCCTTGCCCTTTCCTCACATCTTTTCTAATACCTCATACTCGGAAACGTTCTCTTTTACTTTCATACAAATCTTGCCGATCTCTTAATAAAAAGACTAAGGATGGTTTTAGATGAACAAGACAGCTCACAAGCAAAGAAGTTTAGGAGATGTTATTGAGGAGGTTTTAGAGCGTGCCAACCAAAAGTCGCGAAGTAAATCTGAACAAAAATATCCTGTGAAAATAATCTATGGACAAAAGATATTTACTGTTAAAGGGAAGAAGGAAACATATCATGTCTTTGCTTTGGAAATTGATGGAACTAATAAGGTAGTTTCCAAAATAAAGCAAATAGGGAAATGGTCAGGCATTAAACAACTTTCTGGTAAAACGATTATAAACTATGCGGCAAAAGGTAAAGCTGGCAAGAACATTTCCAGAGAAACTGTGTCCGATGTGATAAAACTCTTCAGTAAGATCAAAGATAGCAATGTAAAAGTGGGGATAGATCAAACTACTGTGATGCTAGAAGATAGAGAGTACTTTAAAGAGGTTTTAAAGTGTTTGTGATTTACTGCTCACAGACTAGTTTTTGCATAGCCTTGATCAATAATGAGTAACGGGATAAAATGAAAGAATAAGTAAAAGCTAAAGCACTACTTGAGCGTTGCCTTAACCTGAACTTTCCTATCACTAGCTAAAATAACCTGTGGTTGGCTCTGGTACTGAAGTAAAAAACGTTCTTGAAGCTGAAATTGGAAATAATAATGCTGAAATTAGCTATGAGTTGTAATCCACTTTTCTAGGTCGGAAAACTCAGTGAAGTTTAATAGATCTTCAGCTAAACCATCAAGTTGTTCAAAACTCAAAGCTTCTAATTGTCCTTGGTAAGTTTCAACTTTTGCACCAAATTTGTGTTTAAGTTGTTGGATGGCAAACATTAAATAACCTTGGTGTTTACCTTGCTCAATACCTTGTTGCAAGCCTTTTTGAATTCCTTCTTCCATCCAACTAGTAACTATCTCCATGACAAACTCCTTCTGTTCATAATTATACTGTTTTCTGTAATCAAGAGTTTGACCTAGTTAGGCAAAGTCTGTTCCAGACGCAAATACCAAAATTCAAATTGGGAATCACTCGGTCAATATCAGGTAAACTGATCATTTTAAAAATTTCACCCTCTGTGCTTTGTAATTTGAACCTTCGTTTAGTTGCTTGATCACTTCGTAGGGGTAAATCTCAGATTTTTGAGCTTCTAAGTTTAGGATTACTGGAATTACGCAGCTTGAGGAAGCGAGTCCAGAAGGTCTAGAGGTGGGTCAATGCGACCAGAGATTAGTCCCCTACGGTATCTGTAAAATGATTGCTTGCTCTCTCTACGAGCTACCTCTATAAGCCCATAAGCTACTACTCCTAACCCTAAATGCCCTCCTATTGTTTGTTCTGTTCTATATCTGAATCCTTGCCACCCTAGCTCTTGCTTTAGCCCTCTTATCACCTCTTCTATTCCCTGTCTCACCTTATAATGCCCTATTATCTCTTTGTCCTCTAGCTCTAAATCGTTTGTCACATAGTATTTCTTCCCTCTCCTCACTATCTTCACTTCAAAGTCCATTCCTCTTAGCTTTCCTACTTTTGTCCAGTAGGGTCCTCTATGCCTTTTCAACTGCTTTCCTCGCAGCACTCTGTTCCTCTTTAATCGCGTCACAAACGACCAACCGTAGGCATGTATCTGCTTCAGAATCTTCTTTGAACCGTACCATGAGTCAAATAGTACATAATCAGGTTTTAGCCCTTTTTCTTTTGCCCATGCTAATAGCTCCAATGCTAGTTCTTGCTTACTTACCTCTCCAAAGTAAAGTTTGATCTTTAACGGTATTCGCACTTTACCATCTGTCCAGATCAGCAGCACTATCCCGAAACCATAGCAATAGTGTCCATTGCCATCTCGTAATTTCGGTAGCCACATTTTTCCCCTTCCTGATCTGGCTATTACTGTATCATCAAGAACCAAGTAGCCCCCTTCAAGTCCACCTACCAGCATTTTTAAGCCTATGGCTATCTCACTTACCTTTGCTAAAATCGAGTCTATTAACAATGCTCTATAGATAGTATCGTGTGCACAGTCCATTCCATCTGCCATGGCTGAAGAACCACTTGCCTCAACTGCTTTCAATATGGCTTCTAGTGCTTTAACTATCCTTTGTGTTAGACTCATCTTAGGGCTCCTTGGTTTTGATTGAGCCCTATTTTACTTTATTTTCCCTCCTGCGTAATTCCAGGGATTACAATCAAACTTCACCTTCTGGAAGGAAGTGCGAAAAAACTATACTGACCGATATAATCGGCTTCTTGCATCTTGAAATAGCCTTCCCACACGACATTGTTTTTCTAGGTCAAACTCTTGTATAATATCTATTAGAGTTTAGGGAATCAGTTTTTGTGGTTTTAATACTTTGTTACTTTACTACTTTGCTTTGGAATTATCAGACTTAAGCAAAAGTTGTTCAAGCTCTTTTAATAACTTTCTTACTTTAGTGAGTTTTTGAGAAGAAAGTTTCTTTAAGGCATTGTTATTCAAATGACGCTTAATTTCCTTAAGTAATTTTGCATCAGCACTTTCTTCATTTACCGCTTTTTTCAAAAGATGAGAAACCCTTTGACGTATTTCTTCAAGAGATAAGTTTTCCTTGACTGTAATTTTAAGCAAGTCTTGACGTTCCTCAAAATCCGTTATTTTGGAAATCTCTTTTGCTTTTGTATATTGCAACTTTCCTTTTCTTATCAATTCTAAGATATCTTCGGGTAAAAGTAGAAGCGGTAAACGATTATTTACAAATGAGCGTAGATTAAGACCTAGAGTTGTAAAAACATTGTAAACTTCTTCTTTATTATCTGGCATAACGTTATGCCGCCTACCCTTTTCCGCTTTATCTAGTTCCTTGAGTAAAGCAATTACGTCTTCAAGTGGCAGGTTGAGCCTTATGCTTAATAAGTGTAATAGACTATCTGTTTCCTCTATAGGGTCTAAATCTTGGCGCTGTAAATTTTCTATAAGGCTTAATTCAAAGGCTTGCTTTTCAGTAGTGTTTACTATTTTTGCAGGTATTTCTTTAAGGTTAGCTATTTTAGCAGCGTTATACCTTCTTTCTCCTGCTACAATTATGAATTCATCTTCAACAGGTCTTACTAGGATTGGTTGTAAGACACCATGTTGAGAAATGCTATTAATAAGTGAATCCTGAGCATTCTCATCAAAGTATTTCCTTGGTTGATTGGGGTTGACACGTATAAGATCTATTGGTAAGTATTCAGAGCTTTCTTCAGATTGTTGTTTATCAGCATTGTCCATATTACCATGCAAAAAGTCATCAAACACACTGGTCATTGCTTCCTTTTTCTTTTTACTTGCCATGTTTAGCCTCAATTCCCAAAGCATCTAGTAATCCCAAGGTTACAGCTTTGACCTCTTCTGCCACTTTAGAGTTTTGTTCTGTAGGTGATTTTTTAGCTAATTGAGCGTCCTTGTAGGGCGCAGGTCTGTAATGTAAAGGTTTAGAGGTAGGTGCTACATTAACGAGACGTGTGCGTATGTTGTCTAAGGCAAGGTTATCATGGGTAGTACGAGAATCGTACTGAGTTAAAACAAAAAAAGCAATGTCTAATTCAGGGGCTATTTTTTGACACTTTTTAATCATTTCTAAAACCGTAGGTAAGGCGGTGATGCCTTTGCTATTAGTCGGTAAAGGGACAACGATTTTTTTAGCAGCAATAATAGATGACATAGCTAGTTGTCCTAGTGAGGGAGGTGGGTCAATAAGTACGAAGTCATAACTCCAGTCTGTTTTTCCTAAACTTTCCCTAAGGCGCAACAATCCCATAAGCTCACCTACTAGTTGAGTTTCAATTTTTGCTAGGTCAAGATGGCTAGGAATTATATCTATATTTTCAGAAATATTGCTAGGGGTGGGTAAAGTTAATTTATTGTCCTCACCTATAATGGCAGGGTAAACAGTGTTTTCTAGTTCTGGTTTATTGACACCAAGCCATTCAGTTAAGTTTGCTTGAGGGTCAGTATCTATATATAGAATTTTGAAGCCGAAATCAGCAAGTTGTTTGCCTATATCTCTTGTACTGCTAGTTTTACCCACTCCACCAGCGTGGTTGAAAAAGGTTAGAATATTCATTTATTTAGTTAGTATGACATACAAATTTATTTAATTTCTACACAACTTTCAAAAAATTTTGCCATCATTTAGAGTGGGCTTGCCCAAAAAGAAACCTCTTGGTTTTAGTTATTGGCTGGCTTAGTGAATAGAAAAAGAAATTAAAAAGCATGACTACTGTCATGCAAGAAAGGAAATTGAGTTTAAAAGCTGGTGATTTTGCTTGGAGTTATTTATAGAGGAGGGGGTGCAACCCCTCCTCTAAATCTATATTTAAGGGGCTAAGCCTATCATAATTTCATGCTAAACTCAAGCCACCTAAGAGCTTAAAACTGGTGCAACAGTAGTAGCGCTTGGGAAAATCTATATTTAAGGAGCAAGAACCATGAAAAAGCATGGCTCAGCCATCCGTGTTGGTTTTTATGCCAACAGTTCTAGGTTTTCATACCTAAGATCATTAATAGATCAAAGGTACGAAGAAGACAAAGGTTTTGCGAGACAGATGAATTTAGCAGCAGAAGCCATAAAAGAGAACCAAAGGGTGATCTATATGGGTTCAAACCACGCATGTCAACAAGTATGCAAGCAAAAAGTAAGACGCATAGCATACCCAGGGATATACGTAGAACATTGGCTGAAACATAGTAACTATAAAGAAGCTCTAGATCAAATAAGAGCAAATTATAGAAACAATGAAAAGTACGCCAGAATGCTAAATTTTAGTGCTCAACAACGCTTAAATGGAAAAGCTGTCTATACAGAAGGCAGGACCAAAGAGGCAATAAAGGCACTAGACTACGCACTGACGGAGATTATCGAAACCAAAGTGGCCACAAAAACTGGTTGGCAGTGGCTACATAAAAGGCAGGATCAAAAAACGAAACTGCTCGAGTGGAAGAAGATAAGCCGAGAAATAGCAACTGACTTGTCAAAACCATATAAAGAACTACCTTTAGAACTAATGCAAGTCTATGGCTATAAATTTAGCCCTAAACAAGCTTGGCAACAAGCAGCAGAAGTTGAAAAGGAAACGGCATTGCCAAACTTCGTAGTAGTCGATGAAGTGTGGATAAAAGATAAGTCTAATGACATGGACCTACAGAATAACCCACATTTCAGAAATGAAGATCTACCAGAAACCTATCAACCAGAACACTTGGAAACAAGAGTAGTAGGATTCGAAATAGAAGAAGTAGAAGCAAAACCAGTCAGCGAAGTACATGTACCTGTTTACAATGTGGAGAAAGCAAACTACAAAGTAGATAGGCAAGGTTCATTTAAGAAAGAAACCCACGTAGACCAAGAATACCTAGAAGATTTGTATGAATTGGATAGAGAATCTTGGAATCAAGAGGTATTAGGATTTTTAAATGACTTTCTTGCAAAAGAAACAAAGATAAGAAACCTAATAGGGCATAGTGAACAACTAATTGCTGATGAGCAAGAAGTAGAAAACTATGCTGAAATAGACTCAGGGAATATCCTAAGCTTGCTGGAAGAACAAGTCCAACAAACAAAAGGTAAAGCCCCACGTGGAGTAGTAGGAGCCTTAGCACAAGCACGAGTAGAAGCAGCAAAAAGAGAGCAAGTACAAGAAAGATTGTTACAACTCTCAGAAGCAGCAGACGTGTTTGTAGGAAAAGAATTTACTACAAATTTCTTGGACGAGATAAAAGTGGACCTCCCCACCTTTATTGGTAAGAGTGACAACTCAAATATGGAGGTAGCAATATGTTGTTCTTAAAAATATTTAGTGCAACATTTGTACTCTTATTAGGTTTTGGGTTACTTGATATGAGCAATATCAATGTGAACCAACAACAAATGCAAACACCAATAACAATAATAATGCTGATAGCAGCAGTTGGTACGGTGTTACATTTAGTGGCGAAGCTTCCACAATTACTAAGATGGATATTTACATCACTAGTAAAAATGCCTAACCTAAACTCTAGTAGTAAAGTAACCAACCAAGATTGGGAACAGGTTACTCGTAGATTTGCTGAACTCATCTGGAATACGAAAGTATTTGGCATCCTTCCACTTATTGCTAAGTGCGATAGCACCTTGGTAATAATTGTAAGGGAGCATATAGAAGATTTAGGCGAAGAAGTGTTTGAGCAGTATTTTCACCTAGCAATGGAATATGTTCTTGAAGATTCAAGCTGGCAAAGAAATCAGTACGGACTGAGGAGTTTGCTAGGGAGAGACTTGAGAAGCTCGAGACTAATAGAGTTGGCAGAAAGACAAAGGTCAATAAGAGAAAAGCGTTTTGGAGCAAGAATGGCTTTACCTATGCTCGAGTTCACAAGTAATAGTGATAACTCATAAAACGTAAAGGAAGCAGGAGAAACAAATGGACTTCCCCATACTCCATAATCAAGGGATACCTTGTAAAACGTATAGGAAGTAAAAAAGAGCTAAATGGACTTCCCCATGCTCTAACCCAAGTGACAACTTGTAAAAGATGTAGGAAGATAAGTAAACATGGGTTTCCACCAGAGTTTACAGTTGCTAAAGAGGTTTTCAAACATCAATAGTAACAACAAGGCATGAGTACAGTTTAATTACTACTTATGCCTTGCTCCATTTAAAAATAGAGAAGGTGATACTATAATAGTATTGATGGCAGATTATCCAATATTTTCAAAACAACATATAAAAGATGCTAAGGACAAGGCAAATTTAAAAGCAAGAGGATGGTCTGAAGAAGACGAGA
>CBDCWW010000003.1:0-16763 GCA_965223585.1 Trueperaceae bacterium | reverse complement strand
CTTTTCTGAATTGGATAACAAGTATAATGCTTTGTTGGAAAAAGTAAAAAAAGAATTAAACATAGACATCGAGCCGATTCGAAAATTAAGTGGAGGGTATTCAGGTGCATTTCTTTTTCTTGTAAAAGTGACACAGAAAGAGGACGGGCAGGAGCAACAAGTAATTCTCAAATTAGACAGCTATAGTAAAAAGAAAAATGAAAAAGAGCAACATGATTCTGCATTCAATTCATACAGTGAGGTATTCAGTAATAAACATTTAGTTAAAATCGCTTTTCCAGCCGTCATATATAAGAAGCGTAGAATTGCTTTATTTTTTGAAACGGCCGGACAATCCCTTACCAATTTTCGTCCTTTAAGAGTGTATAGAAAACAAAAAGATATTTTTAAGGTTGTCAGCACTATAGTCGATGATTTGCTAAACGAATGGAAGGCAACTCATAAGTACAATAAATTGCAATTTTCTAATGAAATTGTAAGATTATTTTTTGAAAACCGCTACAAGATTCGCTCTAATCGTATAAAAGATCTCCTTGAAGAGCTAAATGTACCTATTGACTCAGGTCTATTAATTGACGGTATAGCTCTACCAAGTGCTTACACCTTCCTAACAAGTGATACGCATAAATCAAGTGAGCGCAAGCTATCTGTTCCTTTGACTCCTCAACATGGCGACCTCAATACAGGAAATATTTTGCTTCAGGCTCCAAAAACACCCGATGACAAATTATCATATTACCTCATAGACTTCCTCCATTTTCGCCCCGACGGTTGTTTCCTGTTTGATATTTTATCGCTTGAAATGAGTATAATCATTGATTCTGCGAAACGAACTGACTTATCAAGACTCTTTTTAGCAGACATAGTAAAAGTTGGTCATCTAGATATATCCGACTCTTCTCAGTTTTCAACTGAATTTGGTGGACTGGCTCAGATCATCACGCTTATTAGGGAAAAAATTATTGGATTGATTCAGAAGCACGCCAATTCTTATCAAGATGATTGGAAAGCCTCGTTTAATCTCGCAGGAGTAGCCGTTGGGTTGATAGCCACAAACATTAAAGCATTTTCCCCTGAAATAAGAGCGCTAGCTTATACCTATGCGGCATCACATCTAAAGTCATATAGCGATCAATTTAATCTACCTCAACCCGAAAAGGCTACTCAGTTCAAATTTAAATCAGACCAGATTGAGTCTGAAGACTTAGTGTCATTAAACTCTTCTTGGAAGCCATTCTATTCAGATTGCAATCATTTTGAGCCTGATCATGCTTTTATTGGCGTTTTTGGTCCAATAGAGGGCGTCTCTTCAGAAAAACTGAAAGTTCTAAGTCGTATCCCTTGGAGTGCCGTGATTGATTTTGATCCAAACACGGAAATTGAAGGTCACTTGCTACATAGTGTAGAGAAAAGTTTGAATTCTATGCGGTATGTTCATCGAGTAGTACCTGGTGATGATTATGCAGGAATGCATCCTGATCGAGCTTGCTATTGGTTTGCTGCACGCGGGTTTACAGATATAACTAATCCTTCACCACCAAATGATTGGCGTAAATGGAATCGCTCACAAGCTCGCCCTCTTGAAATATTTCTCGAAAAAATGGCTAGATCTACAATAAAGCCAGTCACCATCATATTTTTTTGGAGTAACTTAGAATTTATTGAGACGGTAGCGACCTTCGCCGATAGATGTTTTTATGAGCGCTTAAACTTAATCTTTGTACATCCAGATATTGATGATAAGCATAGTATTGTAACACGTTTCGGAATGAAGGCTTATCAGCTTAATCTTTCTACGATTATTGAGGGGGGTAAATATAACTCTTCCAGCATTGACTGAAACGGGCCAAGAAATACTACTACCTGCATTTAAAGGTGAAGAAAAAAGTATAGAAAAAGAAGTCATTCCTCGTCATATTTTCAGTTGGCTAGAACAAGAATGTGAGGTGTTACACATAAATTTGGGAATGACCCAAGAAAATGACACAGGTACTCTAGGTGGTGGTTTTTTACGAGGTAATAAGATTAGTTGGTTTGAACTGGATATTCATGAAGATGTAGATCGAGATATTACTCACGAAATTGAAGATAGAGTCATCAAACTTTTATCAGATCGAACGACTTCAATTATTGAACTGTATCATGAACCAGGCGCTGGTGGTACAACAATAGCATATCGAGTGGCTTGGAATATACATCGAAAGTATCCCGTATTGGTTCTTAGAAGTATTTCAAATACAACTCAAGAAAGATTGATTGATGTTTACACCCGAACTCAGCAACCTCTTTTGCTATTGATTGATAATAGTTCCATTACAACCAGTCAAATAGATGGGCTATATGAAAAAATACTTGCTAGACAAACTCCTGTACTCTTATTAGTTGTTAGACGAGAATTTGAATTACCCCAACAAACTAATTTTACATATCCCATATCTCAGGCACTGAGCAATAGCGAAGGAGACCGTTTCAAAAAAGTCTTGAGTAAGGCTGTACCTGCTAAACGTCACGCTTTGGAAACAGCCTCTAACAAAAAAATGAGAACACCATTTCTGTTCGCTCTAACAGCTTTTGAAAAGGAGTTTACAGGAATCAAAAAATTTATAAAAACGAGGCTAAAAGATATTTCTGAACAAGAGCAAAAAATAGTCGTCACTATTTCATTAATCTATTATTTTGCACAAGACAATGTTCCTGCTCAGTTGTTTGCATTTCTTGTATCGTTACCTGCCTCTCGTACGGTGGACTTAAGAAAATATCTAAGAATGCCTAGACAGGGTATGTTAATTGCCGAAGAGGATGGTTGGCGTCCACTTCACTTCTATGTAGCAGAAGAACTTTTAATTCAAGTTCTTTCAGGAAAAAAGGAGCGAGAACAGTGGAAAGAGTTGCTACCTCAGTATGCAGTAGAAATAATAAATTTTTTAGGTGATGCGGAATCGCATCTAGGGAGCAAATTTAACGAACCTATTGCTAAGATATTACAAAATCTATTTATAGAACGGGGAGGACGAAATGTAAGATTTGGCCAGACAACCTTTACGGAACGTGAAAAATTTTCAGAATACATCGAAAAAATTCCGACACTGGAGGGAAAACGTTTAGTATTCGACACATTAGTTGATATATTTGATGAAGTTCCTCACTATTGGGCGCATCGTTCTCGTTTTATTTGGAACTACGCAAAAGATGTTAATGACTTTAAAGATGCAATTAACTCTGTAGACCGTGCTTTGGGGCTTGGTAATGAAGGTGAAGACTATGTTCTTCATCATATAAAAGGAATGGGGCTGGCGAAATGGGCAACTAATCTTATGAATGACTTCAAATTGAAATCGGCAACTTATACCTCCGATACTATAAACCAGACTCGACAAGAAATACAAGAAAAATTTGATAATGCAAAGGCGGAATTTATATTAATTATAGACCGCCTAAATTCAAATGACGAGCGGCCATATGTTTCAGCGATAGAGTTGCTAACTAGATACATAGAATTTGGCAAAGAAACATCATCTATACCCTATGCCAAGAGTTTTTTAAACTAAGTTTCTCTAAAGTGAACCAATTCTCAAGCTGGGCAGTGGCATCAACAGAAAACCCCTCTAAAAAATCTCCACGGTAGTGATTTATGGCCTCGAGCCATTTTAGACTGTTTGCTTGCTTCTTGAAAATCTATAATGTCTGTATATACTTTTAGGCAAAGGCCGTCTCCTTTTTTGTCAAGTCCTTTTCCTAAAGGGGATTTGCTAGCCCTAGCAATAAGTCTACGTAAATTAGTGCGAGCATTGCTTTGAGTAATGTCAGGATAGAAAAGTCCTAGAATTTCATCTCGAGCAACATAACTTTGCCTACTAGCTAGATAAAGCAAGAGTAAAGTGGGTTTATCCTCTGTTAAGGGAATCCAGCTGTTTTCAAATAAAAACTGAGGTGGACCAAGCAATCTTAATACAGCTGACATACCTCCCATTTTATCACAAAACACATGTTCCTATCATTATGTCACGATGCACCTAAAAAATCATTTTCAGATGTCACGCTGATGTCACGGCAAGTTTTTAGACTAATAACCTATTTAAGTTTGGAGGTTCTTACAATGAAAAAAGTCATTTCCTATCTTAGGCATTCATGGATTTTAGTCATCTTGCTTGCACTAACAGCTTGCCCCCAAAGCAAAGACCCAAATCTAGACCTGACAGAAGGCGTTTTTGAGGTCAAGGTTAGCTTTGCAAACAAGCTAAGCAGTCTTGGTGTACCGCGTGATGGCAGTGGCGGAACAGGTGTAGTAGAAGCCTTGTTAAGAGTATTTGATAATACAGGTACAGAACTGTTTTTTGATAGTAGCGGTAACATTGACATTAGTGGCAGTAGAAAAGTCCTAGCACCACAACCACCGGGTGACCATAGCGGGCCAATTTCTGAAGTAGTATTACTATTACCATCAGGAGATTATACTTTTCAATTGCTATCTTATGATGTTGCAATAACGAACCCTCCTAGTGGAAATGAGCTGGCCTTTGTTGAACTACAAAAAACAATAAGTGGTAATGCTACAGTAAGGTTAGATTCTAATAGTATTGTTGACAGTACCTCGCTAACTGGTCTAGCATCAGCTCAACCAAATCAAATAGTAGATATATTTTTCTATGCCCACCCACCGGGGCATGCCGCAGGTACTGCCTCAGTATTTTATGTACCAGAAGATGATTACCCAATGCCAACATATACAGTATTAGAGAATGGTGTAGACGTAACGCTGCAAAGGGTAAAAAACACTAGCAAAATAGGGGTAAGGCTAGCGATGAACTGTTAGTGATATAAGGGTAATAGCAGCGTTGGGAGAGGTGTTAACAGACGTAACAGGAACAGTACCAGCAGCACCAACAGGGGGAATTCCATGGACAGAGCAAAAGGGACAACCAGAGAATGCCACCTATGATATTGTTTTTGATGGAACATGTACAAGTAGCACAGATGTAGAAGCTGATCTAGTACCACCATTTGTGAGTATAACAACTACAGGTTCAAATGGTAATGACATAAACCTACAAGGGGAAAACCAATGATGAACAAACAGGGATAAAGAAAGTAGAGATTTATGAAGGAGTAGTATACATAGGCGATGCAACAGTAACACCTGTTGGGGGAGCTAATGACACATGGGATTTCACATGGGGGAATGCACCGACAGCACCAACAGGAGGGTATGATTTCACTGCTATAGCATATGACAATGCAGATTCTGCTACACGTGCTAATACTACTGGAATAGCCCACACCAATACAGGGAGTGCTACAGCTTCTCGAGTGCTAAATAGTAGTGGTAGTGGTGTCCTAGTGGTTAATGGTGAGCTCACCAATGTAAATGGTACACTGTTTTTTAGTACATTTTGGACAGTTGTGGAAGAGTGATGGCACGTTAGCAGAAATGGTAAAGAACCTTGATCCTACATTTCTCACCAACGTAAATGGCACGGTGTTTTTTAGAGCAGATGATGGTACAAGTGGTAATGAGTTGTGGAAGAGTGATGGCACAGCAGCGGGAACAATAAGGGTGAAAGATATTAATCCCGGTGCTGGTAGCTCATTTCCTAGTGGACTCACTAATATAAAGGGCACGTTGCTTTTTGACGCAAGTGATGGTAGTAGTAGGCAGTTATGGAAAAGTGACGGCACCGCAGCAGGAACAGTAAGGGTAACAAATACTAACTTTACATTTTATAATGGTCAATTCCTTGGTCACAAAGTAAACGCAGATGGCACGCTGTTTTTTATAGCAGATGATGGTACAAATGGATTTCAGTGGTGGAAGAGTGATGGCACTGCAGCAGGAACAATAATGTTAACAAATATTAACTGGAACCATTTTATTTCTGACGCTCACACTAATGTAAACAGCACGCTGTTTTTTGTAGGAGATGATGGTACAAGTAATGAGTTGTGGAAAGTTGATGGTACACGCAGCAGTAGCATCCAAGCTAACAAATCTTGGCCAAAACTCAATTCCTGGTAACCTTACCAATGTAAACGGCACGCTGTTTTTCACTGTAGATAGCGCTACCGGTCAGGAACTGTGGAAGAGTGATGGAACAGCAGCAGGAACGACAAAGGTAACAAGTGTTGTCTGGAACTTCCCTCGTGATTTTATCAATGTAAATGGCACGCTATTTTTTGCTGCAGATGATGGTACAAGTGGTGATGAGCTGTGGAAGAGCGATGGCACACTAGCAGGAACAATGATAGTAAAAGATATTAATAGTAATCCTACTAGTGCTGCTAGCTCATCTCCTTTCAATCTCACCAATGTAAATGGCACTCTGTTTTTTGCTGCAGATGATGGTACAAGTGGTAAAGAGCTGTGGAAAAGTGATGGTACAGCAGCAGGAACACTACGGGTACAAGATATTAATAGTAATCCTACTAGTGCTGCTAGCTCATCTCCTTTACAGCCTCACCAATGTAAATGGCACTCTGTTTTTTAGCGCAGACGATGGTATAAATGGTGTAGAGTTGTGGATCTACAAATAAGTATTTATATTTCTCCAGAAGAATTTTTTCCCTAAGAGAGGAATTTCCTCTGTGAGCATGTCATTCTGAGGAGTATAACTCTCCCCTTTACGAGGTCAAGTGAGGGTAAAACAATCATCAAAATCTTGGGCAATTCCACTCCCGCAGGCTTTAAAACCTGCGGGAGTCTTTAAGGAACTTTTACTGTGTAGCAAAACCAGTGTAGGGCCGTATTTTAGGAGGCCGGAAACCTAGTACAATTTTATCTGGCATTATGCCTGCTTCTATAAGCTCATCAGCAATACCATCTTCTGTACCATCGTACTGAACCCAAATTTTGTCATCAATGATGTCAACATGTATAAGTACACCATGAATATATTTGTCTCCATCCCAACCAGCTTGCAAGAGAGCATAGCTATTGTGTTCATCATCAAAAGCACAGCGTGAAAGTATTTTCATGTTGTAGGGCTTATCTTGTGCATAGCTAAAAATAATATTTTTAATGATTTTGGGATAGTCTAATTGATCCATTGAAGAATATATTTTTGCTGTACTCAGAGTTATCCAACAAGTCTAGCTGTTTAGAAAACTATTCTTGTTAATGTTTGCCACCCATTAAAGGAGTGTGCAAAAAAAACTTGAAGCAATTAAGTTCTAAATCTTAGTTTCTACAAAAAAGTCAGGATCTTAGCGTACTCACGATAAGCTAGGGCTAGAAGGGGTTTTAATGCTGTTTTCTACCGAGGAGCAGGCTCGAGCACAACTCGAGCACCACGCACACTTAAAATCAATCTTATAATCGAACTATAGCGATTATTACCTTTGTATAAGGCCAATTCAATAAGAGGATTTGTTAAGTGGGAGGGAACATCCACACTAATAGTATTACCATTGAAGCGCGCTTCTTCTTGAAGGGCATTGTTAACCCATACACCGTAATCAACGTTAGGAACCTTGTCAAAATACAAAGTTACGCGGTGACTTCTCTTTTGTTTTTGCTGTACAAAAACATTTTCAATTTGTGCATGGCCCTTATGGCCGCTGGAACCAGCTCGCCACTGCTGATATACATTTGCAGGGTCTAACCAACCATCATCTTGGAATATAAATTCATTACCATAAGAGTGCGTACCAAGAGCAATTTGAATAGGATTATGATTACTCAAAGTAACAACTTGACTATAGCGCCCTTCATTTAGTGCTCTTGGCTCTGTATTTTTATCCTCATAAAAAAAAGAGATCTCGCTACGAGCCTTGACACTAAACTCAATATTAGCTTCATAAACATTTGATAGCTGACTGTCAACAAGACTATTTTGCAGCACCAGCGGTTGGTTAGCTAAAGTTTGAGAAATGTAAAATGACCCATTATCACCTTGGGCAACACCTATCCCCATATGGGTAAAGTTAGGGTGCAGTAAATTTTTGCGATGACCGGGGCTGTTAAACCAACCTTGTACTACATGCCCAGCAACATCGTTGACACCTCTAAGCCTAGCAACATTTTCACCTATTTCTTGTGCTGCTGACCCTGCTCGGATAACCCTTTTTAACAAAGTAGCATTTTCAGCTATAGGAGACTCATGAGACATGTAGTTTAATCTAGCCATCTCATGAGCATGTTGCCGTGCACTTAAAGCTAATTGCTCATCATAAAGTAGCGTGTGTACACCTGTTTCTTGGCGCTTAGCATTGCTAAGATCAAAAACAACTTGTTCTAAGTAGTTTGTAGGAAGAGTTTCGTAACTGGTATATAATCCATTAGCATAAGCTAGGGGTAAGAAAATTAAAGTTATTAGGAATGCTCGAGGCATAACAAAGAGTATTATGTAATTGAATGACACCTTCATTAGCTAAAATACTTAACAAAGTAGCTGAACTAAAAGCTAAGTGGGACTCTCTAAATCCTTTGCCAGCAAAAACATTGGAAACTCTGCGCAAAGATTGGGAAATCACTCATACCTATCACTCCAATGCTATTGAAGGCAATACTCTCACTCTTAACGAGACAAAGGCAATTTTGCTTGATGGAGTAACAATTAGTGGCAAAACTTTACGTGAGCACTTAGAGGTAGTAAATCACCGTGAGGCCATGCGCTTTGTCACTCGTTTGGCAAGCAGTGACGCACCTTTACAAGAAAAAGAGATTTTAGAATTGCATCGCTATATTCTAACTGGTATTCAAAGCGAGGATGCAGGGCGCTATAGGAGTGTACGAATAAGAGTAGCAGGTGCACAAAGAATTTTCCCTAACCCTCTTAAGGTACCTGAGTTAATGAGTAAGTTAGTTGAAGATGTAAACACCTTTGAGGGAAATGATGTTTTACAGGCAAGTTTTGCTCATTATCAGCTTGTTGCTATTCATCCTTTTGTAGATGGTAATGGGCGTACAGCTAGGCTTTTAATGAATTTATTGCTATTGCGTAATCAATATCCACCAGTGCTTTTGCCAGTAGAAAAACGAAGTCAGTACTATGATGCGCTTAGCGCTGCCGATGAGGGGAATATGGTACTATTTGATGAATTAATTGCCCAAACAGTATTAGAAAACCTAGAAACTTTGGTAGAGTTTAGCTTAATATGAAGAATAATCAACAAGCCCAACCTAACCGTCTTGCTTCTGAAACCAGCCCTTATCTTTTGCAACATGCTCACAACCCTGTAGATTGGTACCCTTGGGGTCAAGAAGCCTTTGACTTAGCTAAAAAAGAAGATAAACCAATCCTTCTATCAGTAGGGTACTCCTCCTGTCATTGGTGTCATGTGATGGCTCACGAATCTTTTGAAGATGAAGCAACAGCAGAAATGATGAACCGTGGCTTTGTAAACATTAAAGTTGACCGTGAAGAACGCCCTGATATAGACGCTATTTATATGAGTGCTGTGCAAGCCATGACTGGTTCTGGAGGGTGGCCTATGACAGTAGTAATGACCCCTGAAGGCAAACCTTTTTTCAGTGGTACTTATTTTCCTCCTAATGATGGTTATGGTCGGCCTAGTTTTAAACGTGTTCTTTTAAGTTTAGAGCAAACTTGGCGAGAAAAACGTGAAGAGGTTTATGAGTCAGCAGAAAAAGTTACTGGACATCTAAGCAACTTAGAGGACATTGGTTCTAGTACTACTGAATTAGGTCCTGAAATAGTGAAACAGGCTTTAGAAAATCTAACTAAAGCTTTTGATGCTAAACATGGTGGTTTTGGGCGTGAACCTAAATTCCCTCCCCATAGCATTCTTAAATTGCTTTTGCGTCAAGGAGATAAAAATCTTGTACAGATGGCCCTTTTTACTCTTAACAAAATGGCTCGAGGTGGCATTTACGACCAGCTTGGTGGTGGGTTTTCTCGTTATAGTGTAGATGAAGCTTGGTTAGTGCCTCATTTTGAGAAAATGCTTTTTGACAACGCTCAGTTAGTTAAGCTTTATGCTGAAGCTTACTTAATGACTAAAAAGCCTTTGTATAAGCAAGTTGTTGAAGAAACACTCGAGTGGATAAAGCGAGAAATGTTAAGTGAAGAAGGTGGCTTTTATAGTGCTCTAGATGCTGATAGTGAAGGAGTAGAAGGTAAGTTCTATGTTTGGGACGAACAAGAAATTGAAGAACTTTTAGGAGCAGATGCCAAATTAGTCAAGGCTTATTTTGATGTAAGCAGCATGGGCAACTTTGAAGGGCACAATATTTTAAATCTTAAGCATACTGATGAAAAGGTAGCTGAGCATTTTGGTTTGTCTTTAGAAGAGTTACATCAGAAAGTGGCAAAAATTAAAAAAGTTCTTTTTACAGCTCGAGCAAAACGCATAAGGCCGGGTTTGGATGACAAGATCTTGTGCTCTTGGAATAGCCTTATGCTAGCAGGTTTTGCTGAGGCAGGCCGTATATTAGCTAGACAGGACTACATCGACATAGCTATAAAAAATGCCGAGCTTATCCACAAGAAAATGTTTGCAGATGGTAGGCTTAAGCACAGTTACAAAGATGGTGTGGCGAAAGTTGAAGGGCTGCTCGAGGACTACGCTTACTACGGTCTAGCACTAATTTCCCTCTATCAAGCAACCTTTGATAGCAAGTGGTTTTTGCTAGCTATTGAAATGGCAGAAACTATTACTAAACACTTTGCTGACATTAAAAGAGGTGGTTTTTTCTCTACACCAGATGATGGCGAAAAACTTTTAGTCCGTCCTAAAGACTATTTCGACTCATCACAACCTAGTGATAATGGTGCAGCAGCTGAACTATTACTTATTTTATCACGTTATACGGGCAACTCTGGCTGGGAGAATCTAGCAGTAGGAAGCATTAAGGCTATGTCTGAAGCCATGAAAGAACATCCGCATGGTTTTGGCATTTTACTCTGTGTTTTAGATCATCTTTTCAAACCTTCACAAGAAATTGCTTTAGTAGGGGAAGATGTCAAGGAACTTACTATAGAACTGAATAAGCACTTCTTGCCCTATGCTATAAAGGCCTTATCAACTGGTACTGAAGATGATTTAGTTAAACAAATACCTTTTTTGCAACAAAGAGATAAGTTAGAAGGCAAAGCCACTGCTTATGTTTGTGAGAGTAATACTTGTCAACTACCTGTGACAAACATAGAACAACTTAAAGAACAACTCAGCAACCTAACCAAAATCTAGCAGGGCAAATAAAACTTATCTATCTTTACTGATTACGTGGATCAAATACATCTCTATAAGCATCACCCAGTAAATTCCAAGCTAGTACAAAAAGCCCAATAGCTAGCCCCGGCCAAAAAGAAATGTACCAATAAGCAAATGGTTGGCCGGGTTTGCCTTGTAAATAATTACGTGCAAAACTAATCATTTGCCCCCAATCTGCTGTGCCTATTTCTGCTCCTAAACCTAAAAAGGCTAATGTTGAACTAAGTAGTACCACACCACCAATATCAAGGCTAGCTATAACTATGAGTGAAGTTATAGAGTTAGGTAAGATATGCTTAAAAAATACTCTGCCACTTTGTGCTCCTAGGGCTCTTGCTCCATCAATAAATCCAAATTGCTTAATACGTAAGATGTCTCCACGTAAGAGTCGGGCGTAAGTTGGCCAGCTGACTAATGCCAAAGCAGTTAAAGCAGTTGTTAAACTTGGCCCGAAAATAGTTACAAACACTATTGCCAGTACAAGATTAGGAAAAGCGTAGATAATATCTGTAAAACGCATCAAAATATTGTCTATCCAACCGCCAAAAAAGCCTGCCATTGCCCCTATAAACATGCCTATAATAAAGCTAATCAAAGAAACCAAAATACCAACATAAAATGCCATTCTTGTACCCCAAATAACACCATAAAAAATGTCATAGCCAGCAACTATACCCATAACGTGTTTCTTAGAAGGTGGTTGGGGAATAGGAGAAAAACTTTCTTTTGGGACACTAAGGCAACTTCGCGGTGGTATAAGCATTGCCCTCCAGAAAACTCTTTTGCTAGGATTGCGCAAGAAAGTAGCACCATCTTGCCCCCTTGGTAAAACGAGTTCACCAGTTTGGATTTGTAGCAAATGCCTTGAAGTTACTTTGTACTGATAAGCATCTAAACGTTGATACCAGTGCCAATTAGTAGAATCTATGGGACTAGTTAGGTCTCGAGCACACCTATGACCACGGTAACGTTCAGCAATTAGTGGTGCTGTAATAACAGGTGCTAGAATAGCAATGATTATATAGAAAATTAATAGGCTTACACCAAGGATAGCTAAGTTATTATAGCGAAAGCGCTTAAAAGCCTTTGAGTTAATCATATCTAATTCTAGGATCAATAACGATGTAGAGAATATCTACTACCAGATTAGCAAGCACTACTATAACAGCAGTTAGTAGCGCAAACCCTACTACTGCAGGTACATCTAAACTTGCGGCAGCAGCTACAAACCATGAACCTAAACCTTTATAGTTAAAAACTGTTTCAGTGACTATAACACCATTGAATAAACCAACTATAGTTAACCCTGAAAGGGTTATAACTGGAATAAGCGCATTACGTCTAGCATGTTTAAGGTTTACTATTTTTGCAGGCAATCCTTTAGCTTTAGCAGTTCTTACATAGTCTTGAGAAAGAGCTTCTAATAGAGAAGAGCGCATGACACGCATAATTTGAGCGTTCATTACTATGGTCAAAGTAATTACTGGCAAAACAAGGTGTAGTAAAGCATCTACCAGCAAATCTAAGCGACGATTTATTATTGCATCTATAGTCATAAACCCTGTGGGAAGACTAATAGTGCCATTAGCAATTTCAGTTATAAACTTAGATGAAACACGACCTATACCAAACCATCCTAGACCACCGTAAAATACAATTAGAAGCCAAATAGCAGCTAGAAAGACCGGCAGCGACCAGCCTAAAGTAGCCATTATCCGTGAAAGTTGATCAATGAGTTTACCCCTGTTCAATGCAGCAGCCGTGCCTAACCAAAAACCAATGCCAATAACTGGTAAAATAGCATACAAAGCTAACTCTATACTAGCGGGTAAGCGTTTCTTTAGAGTAGTAATAACAAGCTCATTAGAAGTGCGAGAATAACCTAAGTTGCCTTTCAGGGCTTCACGTAACCAAATACCATATTGCGCATAAAAGGGTTTATCTAAACTATATTGTTTTATTATACTTTCTATATTCTGTGCTTGTTGTTCACTCTGTACAAAAGTGGCTGCTCGTTTAGTAGGAGACAGAAACTGTAAGAGTGCAAAAATGATGAGAGTAATCACCCAAAGTGTCAAGGGCAAAGTAAGTAATCTACGCACTATAAAATCAAACAAGGTTCTGGACTCTCCTAAAAATGATTTCCTCAAAAAATTCTTTGCATATTTAAATAGACTAGAGTCTATCTTGCTAGGGCAATCTTAAAATGAATAATAACTTTAGTCATGAACAAATTCAGGTTTTGCACAAGTGTTCAGGCAAGTTCATAATCTTCACACTTTCACTTCACTATATACATTTTTGTTGCCAATTGCATTTCTGCTTTTGTTTTTACATCACATTACAACCCCTTGACAAGATTAGCAAAGACTTTTTGCTTTTTTCTCATTTTTGATCCTATTTACGAGGCCACCTTTTAGGATCTTTTTATTAAATTTAATTTAAGGCAAAATGCTAGAATAAGTCTCTTTATTTTAGAGGTCAGAGTGTTTATTTTTCTATTGTGTAAAAATATAAATAATTTTTATTGTAAAGAAGTTAAAGTTTAGTAATCAAAAGTAAAAATAACTCTTAGGGCTTAGTTGTTTTAATTGTTAGGTTATTGCTATCCCTTTTCTAACTAATAATGAGGCAAAAACTGTTCACAAAAACCAAGTGTGGTTGCTTTAATGTTTATAAGTCTTTGTGGAGCAAGCTGTGTCTTCTAATGTAAAAGAACAAATTCGCTCGAGGCTAGACATTGCTGAAGTTATAAGTGAAGTAGTAGCTTTGCAAGCAGCAGGCAATGGTAGATTTAGAGGCCTTTGTCCTTTTCATGCTGAAAAGACTCCTTCTTTTCATGTCTTAACTGACAAGGGATTTTATTATTGCTTTGGTTGCCATGCCAAGGGGGATATTTTTGACTTTGTTACAGAAACTCAAGGTATAAGCTTTAGCGAGGCACTTATGTTTCTGGGGCAGCGTGCTGGTGTTGAAGTTAAACCTCAAAGCACTAAAGACAAAAAGCAAACAGATCTTTATGCAGTTAATACCTTAGCACTTAAGTATTTTAAAAGTAATTTAAAGGGTGAGGCACTCAGCTATTTGCAAAATCGTAAGCTCTTAGAAAAAACTATAGAGGAATTTGAGTTAGGCTATGCTCCAAATAGCTGGGATAGTTTGCTGAAACTTGCTTCTGCACAAGGAATAAGGCAAGAGGAGCTTCTGACTTCTGGGCTTGTTTCCCAATCACAACAAGGGAAAATTTACGATCGGTTTAGAAATAGGGTAATGTTTCCTATTAAAGACAGCATAGGGCGAGTTGTAGGTTTCTCAGGCAGGGTTTTAGATAACAGTTTACCTAAATATCTTAATTCACCTGAAACTCCTATTTTCAAAAAGGCCCAGCTACTTTATGGCCTTGACAAGGCTAAGTACAAAATTCGTGATAGTTCTGCTTGTATCATTGTAGAAGGTTACATGGATGCAATTGCTTTGCATCAAACAGGTTTTACCAATACCGTTGCAGCACTTGGGGCAAGTGTAACTAAAGAACAAGCTTTACAGCTTGCTAGGCTCGAGGTAAAACACCTTTATCTTGCTTTCGATGCCGATGAAGCAGGCCAGCGGGCTATTATAGCAGGTTTAGAGCAATTTGTAGGCAATCAATTTTTAGTAAAAGCTGTTAATGTCCCCTTTGGCAAAGACCCTGCTGAAACTGTACTTGAAGGACATATTGATGCTTTTAAAAAAGCCCTTAAACAAGGCTTATCAGAAGTTACATTTCGCTTTGACAATGTAGTTAAAAAACATGATAAAAACAGTGTTTCAGGCAAAAAGGCTATCCTTGAAGAGTTATTGCCTGCTTTGAAACCTCGTGATATTTTCGATCCTGTCTCGAGTGAATTACGTCGCCTAGTTACTGAACATCTAGAGTTAAATACAGAAAGCTTTGAAGCTTGGCTAAAAACTAAACACAATAAGAGGCTTAATGACATCCAAGTAAAGGGATTAAGTAACGAGTCTAATCACCATGCCAAAGTAGTACTTATTGAGCTTTCTATAATGTCTTTACTCTTTTTAGAACCAGATAGGCTGTCTGAGCGCCTGCCTAGTATAGAAGCTGCTTTACCACCTGAAAATTACGCTTCTTTATTAAGTGAATTTTGCGTTATATGTCATGAAAAGAATTTTGACAGCCGTAAAATTCTACTTGCTTATAAGTACCGTGAAGAAGCTAGTTATCTCTTTAAAAAACTGTTTGATAATAATTTAGTTGAAAATATTGATATAGATACCAACTTACAAAAGGACCTAGCTCGTTTGCGTCAACTTTACTTAAGTAGCAAAACTGATGACTACACTAAGCTTTTAGAACGTCGTCAAGAGATAAGTAGTCAACTTACCGACCCCAACTTACCTACAGATGCTTTGCAGCAGTATTACAGTGAACTCAAGCGGATTAATGATACCCTAAAAGCACGCGAGGCAGAAAAAAGATTGCGGGTTGTTAGTAAGAAACCCTATCAGAAAAGTAACTAGCAGGACACTAAATTTAACTCCACCAATCAATGCTAAATTCGGGGAAAGCTAAAGGAGCTACTTTAGAACCAGAATCGTAAGTCATACTTTGACGGTAGCGGTTACCTTCAGGTTGATTATAAACTTCCAATTGCTTGGTGATAAGGTTAATTAGCCATACTTCTTTTATTCCTGTTTGGGCATAAATAGGTAATTTAACTTCTCTATCAAAGGCTAAGGTACTTTTAGAAACTTTTATTAATAGCAGTACATCATTAGCTTCAGGTTTACGCTCTTTATAAATCTCTGGCGTTGGTTTTAATAGAGCTATATCAGGTTCAGGAGCACTATCAGGGTGTATATTAATAGGACTTTGTACTAATAGTTTAACCTGTTTGCCTAGAGCTTCTTTAAGCCTTTCAGAAACTTCCATAACGGTGTAGATGTGCTCTTGGCTTACGGGCATAGTATTATAAAGCCTCCCTTGCAATAGCTCAACTTTAGAATTTTCGTTAAGAACGTCAAATTCTATCATTTGTTCGTAATCTTCTAGATTAAAATGATAAAGGTCAGGAGCGTCTCTATTTCGAGCTTGACCATCATGTTGTTCTAGGGGTTCTAGTTTTACTGTGCTGATCATAAACTTATTATAGATTAAGAAAGTACTAAAAGTCTCCATGGAAATTTATAGGCAAAAACCTTCTTTAAATCTGCCTGCAAATAGGGGTGGGAAAACACGCCCTACCTTGCAAAATAAACACATGTAGGTGTGACAGTTGGTATGAGGTAGCAAGCTAAAAACAATACCCTCTCAACAGCTATCTGGCAACAACAGCGATTTCTTGAGGTGGGTATATTCTTCTTCTTTATCCTGTACAGTAATTGTGACATGGTGATCGAGTTTAGCTAGGAACTCCATAAGCCGTTCAACGGAAAAGTGTTTTAACCTCCCTCTGCTCATGTCAGACACTTTTGGCTGGGTAATTCCTAGAACTTTGGCAGTCTGTTTCTGTGTCCAGCCTTTATGTTTAATGGCCTCATTTATCAGTCTTGCAAGCTTGGATTTTACCAATCTCTCTTCAGGATTTGGTAAA
>CBDCWW010000002.1:0-48286 GCA_965223585.1 Trueperaceae bacterium | reverse complement strand
CAATAAGGATACTCCTGATAAGGATGTCGCTGAGATGGGCAGGCAACTTATATTTTCCCGATCCATATTTTACACTACTCCTGTTAGGAACACAGCAAGGCGGATAGAGAGGGATTTAGAAGCTTGTCGATTTGAATTATTTTCTTCTATTAACAAAACAAAGAAAGAAGTGCCAGAAGAGGAAACAAGTGTAGCAAAAGATGAAGGCACACTTGTAATCATTGATGAAGCTGACCGTCTACAGCTGAAGTCCTTTGAGCAAGTGCGAGCTATCTATGATGAAAGAGGCTGGGGCATCATTTTAATTGGGATGCCTGGACTGGAAAAACGTCTAACAAGGTATCCTCAGTTGTATTCGAGGATAGGGTTTGCCCACGAGTATCGTCCAATTGGAAAAGAAGAGATGCTATTCATACTAGAACACCATTGGCAAAAACTTGGACTTAAGTTACATAAAGAAGATTTCTCTGATACGGAAGCTGTAGCAGCTATAATCAGAATCACAAACGGAAATTTTAGACTCATACATCGTCTTTTTAGTCAGATAAAACGCATTATGAACGTCAACAAACTGAGCAGCATAACGAAAGAAGTTATCGAAGCTGCAAAGGATTGTCTAGTAATTGGTAATGTCTAAACAGTGCTGTTTATCTCGCAAAAAATAGTGCCATTTATCGATACCCTTACTAATTTTGCGCAAATTCCCCCTTGTTCCAGACAATAAAAAGTCTATATTTGTGAAATTTTTCATATCGATTTTTAACTATCACTTGCGTCAGAGAAGCATTTGTAAAATTTGCTCAAATTTAGCCACTCACTTTTTTCTGCTCGATATTGAGAATACATAGTCTGGGTGCGAATTAGTTTTGCGCAAAAAAGGTGAGGGCATCCGAAAATCCTTTTAATAATCTTCTATTGTTATTTGGGTTTGGCAAACTGACCTACCCCACTTTTTGTTTTATGTGTAGTGCGTGCCTCTCGGAAAGTTACCAAGCGCTGTTGTTTTTCATCCCATAATGATAGTAAGACCGTTTTAAAACTACTAAGCAAGGTGAGCTGGGCAACACGTTGAAATATCGGATTTTCATCATGACATTTCTGCAAATTGTAGTTAGGAATGCGTGGACTCAAGTGATGAATATGATGAAAACCTATGTTACCCGTAAACCATTGTAGTAAGCGTGGCAGCTTGTAATAAGAGCTACCTTTCATAGCTGCTAAAGTATAGTCCCACTCTGGTGTGTGTTCCCAATAGGTGCGTTCGAACTGATGTTGCACATAGAACAACCAAGTACCAACGCTAGCAGCAATAATGATTATTGGCAAGCAAATCATTAGTACGGTACTAATGCTAAAGAGTACACTGGCAGCGGTTAACCAAGTGATAATTCCTAGATTAGTCCACCAGACTGAAGCCTTCTCACCAGCAGGCCAGTTTTTCTTTGCTCCTGCTGGAAAGCGCTGTGCGACAACAAAATTGATTGTAGGTGCAATAACGAAAAGAAAAAAAGGATTGCGAAAGACTTTGTAAACGACTTGTTTCCACCAAGGTGCTTGTAAATACTCAGTAACGGTCATGGTCCACACATCACCAAGCCCACGCTCTTCGAGTTCTGCATGATGTGCATGATGTATAGCATGAGTTTTACGCCAAAACTTGTAAGGAACCAAAGTTAAAACACTGCTCAGGGCACCAATCACATTGTTAGCACGGTGCGACTTGAAAAACGAACCGTGACCACAGTCATGTTGGATGATGAAAATGCGCACTAAGAAGCCTGCTGCTGGCACTGCTAACAGCAAGGTTAGCCAGTAACCAATGCTTAAACTGAGGTACATTAACCCTACAGTTAAGAATAAACCTCCAAAAGAGTTCACTACTTGATAAATGCTTTTGCGGAGGTCTGGCTGTTGATACTTACTGACTAAATCTTGCCAACCTGAATAGTCAGGGATTGGCTTTTCCTTTTGCTCACTCATTTTAAATTTTCTCCTTCCAAAAATTTACTGGCACCTAATAATTTAAAGTATTGAGATAGCAATCACAGCTCATAGTAGGTATTTTGCACTATAATTTTAATCTGTTGTTTACTAAGAGGGAGTTTCGTGGTAATTTATGTTATAAGATTCTTAGTTCTGGTAAACAGAATCTTACAACGATATATTAAGGTGTGTTTTAGATGGAACATTTAGAATCTTCTTTTAGGTGAATATGTTATTTAGGCATACTTATCAATAACTCTATCTAAAGTTTAAAACTTGCAGCTCGTTATGCAATCAGTAAAACTCCCACATTTTGTAGGACTTTTTCTGACAAGAGGTTAAATATTTAGTGTAGACTTTTCTATACGAAATGATGTGTAGCCACACAAATTAAACTAACCTTCAAGTTCCACGGCACGCCATTTTTGGTTACCTATCCTGTATCTCATCGGATCTTTGCCTAAAAGTTTGTGAAGGTTTATATTATAGAGGCACTATTTAGGTAGTAATGACTAAATAAATTAAAGTGTAATTATTTAGGAGATTTAAGATTATGAGTAGATTTATTGCTCCATTAACTTGGGCGTGGATAATAGTCATTGGTGGTGTGTTGATTGTAACTCCTGGCGGCATAGACCCCATTGTTACTAAAATAGCAGGAGGGATTTCAATTTTGCTCGGGGTTTTAGGTGCTATTGGTGCTTTGATTAAGAAAACCTAAAACATTTTTCCACAAACTAATTACCTTGCTATGAGTCACTTTGCCTGATAAAATTTAGTATCAATAAGGATTCATAATGACTCAAAAATAGAAAATCCTATTTCACGGTAAGCAAACAAACGTGTAAAATTTTAGTGAATAGAGTAAGTATCAAAAAGCGAAAGGCTTAAAGTTTGTTTGCAAAGGTGGAGGTACACGATCTAACCGAAGGTCAAGACGACCAAAACGGTTAATATGTTCTGTCCTATAAGGTGATAAATAAGCAGTAATATCGTCGGTAATGCGGTAACCTTCATCAACAAGGTCTTGCAAAACACGGGTCATAGCGTCAGTATTGTGTAGAACAAGAAGATTAGCAACAAGATGATTATAACGAATATAGCGACGTTGCTGCTCACGGTTGTTGCTAGGGATAACACCATTATTACCAAAGCCTAACCATTTCACAAAGTTGTTCCAAGACTCGGCAGTATTAGTAGCTGTACTGACCGTCTTGCGTAGATCCTTATCCTTGATAAGTCTAAGCAAAAAGATTGTTCTCACAGCCCTACCAAGCTCTCTAAAGGCAAGATAGAGTTTGTTTTTTCTACTGTAGGTGCCAAGTTTACGAAGAATAGTTGAAGGACGTATTTTACCTTTGCTGATAGAAATAACAACACGCATCATGCTGTGATAGTGATCTTTGATTAAGTTCCAGTCTATATAGTCACTAAAAATATCTTGAATATTTTCAGTTGTGAAGCTTCTGTATGGCAAGTAAAAAGTAAGATGTTTCCAACCACGTATGCGAGGTAAAAGCTCAACGGCAAGCAAATAAGCTAAACCAAACACTGTTTCGGACTGTCCTTGGGTATCAGTATATAGAGTGTCTGGATGGATATTTGAGGTGTTTTCGTAAAGGCCATCAAAAAGATAGATAGATTCCCACGCACCACAAGGAATAAAATTGCTGAACAAAGCAATATACATATCTGAAATGTGATAGTAGCCAATACCACCCCATCCTTTGTAGCGGACATGATATTCACTAAGCAAATTGCGTTCGTACATGTCCCACTTGGTACCATCAACACTAGCAGTCTTGCCACTTCCCCAAGTCTTAGGCAAAGTAAAGGTGCTGTATTTGTTGATAATGGTATTATTAGCTTCGATCAGATCTTGTTCCGTAACATGATAGTGATTAACATAAGCTATTTGCTTACGGTCAAACAGTAAAACTCCAATCTATAGTGGCTTTACTAGCATTACGCTCTTCTTGCCACGCATTAACCTCTTTCTCCATAAGCTCCATGCTTCCTAAACGCCTACCTAAACACTGTTCATGTAAAACTGAGATTTCTACCTCTGCCATGTTCAGCCAACTACTATGCTTTGGCGTGTAATGGAATTCTAGTCTTTTAGTTAGTTCTCTTGCTTCCTCTGCAATAAATGTTTCATAAAATGATGCTGGTGTGTGGGTGTTGAGATTATCAAAGACTATTCTTATCTTGTCAGCATCCTTAAAATGTGTTTCCACTAAATCCTTCATGATATAAGCAAAATCCTCTTTCTTACGCTGTTTGGTGATCTTTACATAGCGCCAACCTGCTAATGGTTGTAAACATATGAATACGTTGCAGGTGCCTTCTCTACGGTATTCATAATCATAGCGCTCTGGCCTACCTTCTTTTGCTGGCAATGGTTTGCGAACCTCACTAATCAGTTGATAAGGGAATTCATCAAAACATATGACAGGTCGATCCTTCCGATAATCCTCAGCATACAAGTCCAATATATCTTCCATGCGCCAAACAAAATCAGACCCTACTACTGTGGGAATGCACCACTTCTGACGTACCCAAGGTCTTAAGCTATTTTTTTTAGTGCTCTCCTGACACTTTCACGAGAAATGTTTTCTAGCTTTGTTAAAGCCACTAAACGATCGGTCAATAACCGAAGTGTCCAGCATCTACGCCCTTCAGGGGGAAGACTTTGTGCAATAGTTGTCAAGATTGCTTCAGCTCTGTCATTCAGTTTTGGTATCCTACCAGAACGCGATTGTTCACCTAAAGCGAAATCAAGATTGCCAGACACAAATTTTTGTCGTGTACGTTCTACAGTACGAATGCTGGTATGTAAAGTATCGGCTACTTCTTTATCAGTTTTACCCATGTCTGCCAACAGCAAAATATTTGCCCGTTTAATTTTACGGGCACCAGATTGACCTTTGCTGGTTAATTCATGTAATTTCTGCTTTTCCGTCTGTGTCAAATCAACAATGTAAGCTTTTGCCATAAGTATTACCTTAACTTTTCGGAGCAAGTGATTTTTAGTAGGGTTTACCCGTCAAAATTTTTGTGTCAAGGTACTAGTACTGAGAGCGCAAATATGTAAATATACAAAAAGGAATTGAACTATAGATTTTCCGCCCTATTTTGATCTATGAATAACAATTCTGAATATACTTACCTTTGGTGTTCTAATGATATTGATGGACTTGATCTTTTTGATGCTTTTATTTACGAACGTAAGTTCCCTAAACACATACATGATAATTATACAATTTGTGTAACAGAAGAAGGTATAGGAGAAGTTTACTGTCAGGGTGAAATGTTAAGAGCGGATCCTAAAAACATCATACTGATTAACCCTGAAACAGTGCACGCAAGTTGGGCACTTAAAGGGCATACTTGGAAATACCGAGCTATGTTTGTAGATAAAAAGCTTATGCAACGTGTGGTAGATGAAGGTACTTTATTTGACAAAGAGGTTCTTAGGCACCCCCAACTAATTAATAGCTTTCACGAAACCTTTGGTCACTTTCTTAAAGATACTCCCCAAGGACTATGCGAAAGTGAAGTGCTTCGCTTTTTAGAAAGTCTAGTAGGGGCTGCTACTTATAAGTCTGATAGAGTACAGGGTGAAGAGCGTCTAACAATTAAGATAGTAAAAGAATACTTACGTGAACACTATGGAGAAAATGTATCTATTGGTGAGCTAGCTAGCATAGTAGGTCTAAGTACTAATTATCTTATTCGTACCTTTCGTAGAAATGTAGGTCTACCACCACATGCTTATCAAATGCAAGTACGTATACAGGAAGCAAAAAAGGCCTTGCTTAGCTGCAAATCTATTGCTCAGGTAGCGCTCGAGGCAGGATTTTTTGACCAAAGTCATTTGAACCGCTGCTTTAAGCGCATTTTAGGTGTGACTCCTAAACAATATAGACAATGGAAAGCTCAAAGACACTGAGGAGTAAGGTTAGTATCTCCCATGTTAGGGAAAACATCTTATAATCCTGTCTAGCTACGCCTTTTCAGCAATACCACCATATCCTAGAAAAAGCTAAAGGTGGGAGTGATCTTTGGTCTAATTTAATTATGTTACATTCCAATTGCCATATGCAAGTTCATAGCCAAGGTTTATCTGTTGTAAAGCTAGCTCCTACACAGTAGGGGTTTTAAGAGGCTTGAGCTGCTTACCTAGAAATTAGGTACGGGCGGTTCTTAGGGGAGGAAGTGATGGCGACATTATTTCCTTACCCGACGTGAACTCGTTTGTCCAGCCTGATCAGGAGTCAAAATCAAAAAGGGAGCTACTAGAAGGTCAAATGAATAGTATTAAAAACTTCGTTAAGCTCTCTAGGTACGGAATTTTTTGGAACGGTAGTCTTTGGAGTCTATGCAAGCATCGTATGTTGCTTTATCTACCTTAATCCAATCAGTCTTGTTGATGCCAATAGTACGTTTGGCAGGGTTAAATGGAAATGCTGAAGCCACCTTTATCCAGCGGTTCTGTTCTTTAGCTAGGCTACGAATTTCCTCGGCTGCTTCACTCAAATCTTGATCTTGACTGAAAAACAACACCACATCAAAATTCTGTTTGCGAGTGAGGCTAATAGCGTCTAGTGCGATTCGTACATCTACTCCCTTTTCATAGCCAATGCGAACTCGTTGTATGCTACCATCATTTAGGCGAATGTTATTATTATGGTATCTAACATTTCCCTTATAGGTAAATATACCTCGGTGCTTTAAGCTGTTGAGCTTATTCTTCCAGAAATCTGCTTTAGCTGCATCATCTTTAGGATGAGGCACACCCGTGTAAAATCTAGTCTCCGCTAGCTGCCAACCTCGGTTCTGGGTTATAACTTGGGCTAGGGTTAGAGGATTATAATTGGGATAATGGTAACCAAAACAATCCTTAACAGCATTAAATAGATTTTGACCATCAAACAAAACGAGGGTTTTCTTTTTACGGGGTTCGGCGGTCACTTAAATAGTTTAACAAAAAAGAACCCCACGTGGGAGTGCGGAGCACCGAACCAGTGGGGAGCAATTGCCTAATAGTATAGCGCTAAGCCCATTAATCGTCAAGGGAATTTATGGGGAAATAAAAGACGCACAAAGGGTAAAGTCGGGTATCGGAGAAATTTTGGACGCTAAGCAATTTATTATGTCCTGCACAGGGTTAGCAAGTACTAATTTTTCTTCTAGATCTCATCTACCTAGGCAAAGACACCACTTTGTATAAACATTTTAATTCTTGAAAACGAGGGATTTTGAGAATGAGACAAACTCCAATAATAACTGTCCAAAAAGACGATACGAGCATTCTCAAAAGTGCTGACATTTGTTGAGTTTTGAGAATGGCCTTAGCGTCCAAAATTTCTTGAATCCCCAAGTTAACCCTACAAGGAAAAGAACAGCTCGGTCAAAGAAATATGCGATCATCTCAACATTTCCAAACCTACCCTTTATAGATATCTCAGAAGCAGAAATGTCCCTATAGGTGCATACAATAAGGCAATATCTAAATGAGTGCCCTTTATCTCGCAAAGTGATAACTAGCCCTATCAGAATGAGAATAACTATCATTGTTATATGATCCCAAATCAATCTCACCTTTATCCTTACAGGCTTACAGGAAGGTGATATCTAAATATAGTGCCATTTATCTCGCAAAAAACAGTGCCCTTTATCTTGCAAAGTGACAGGTTAAATGACCTAATTAGAATTGCGAAGGAAAAGAATCCTAAGAGCCCTTGCTGGCAAGAAGGGCTTTTTGTCGATTTTGAAATAGATAGTTCTGGATTGCTGATTGAGTTTGCCCATTATAAACGTGATGAAATATTTGGCCCAAAAGTTGTTTGGGATGCAGAGTTTTGTGAGATGCCAACAGGGATCCCCGAGCTGGTACGTCAGAAACCACAAGGTTTTTTTAATATTGATACATCAGCCTTTGAATTAGATCGTCTTAATAATAACTTCTTTCGTGAACTTGCTGAGTTTGAGTTTGTGCGCCGACTATTCAGGCCTGTCCGTTTAGCTGTGAAAAACGTTGGTCAAGTAGTCTCCAATAATGTAAAAATCGAAATAATAGTACCGAGAAATATTGGTGTGGAGGTGAAAGAAGAGTTTGATATGCCTGACAGACCAAAGCGGCTTACTCGCCACCATAATATAAAAATTAAGCCTGTTTTCTCTCGCTCTTATTTGGGCAGAGTTGAAATAGATAACAATGAAGAGCGATCTCGGATTGAAATAGAATGGGAACATCTTCAGCCTGGGCTTCAAGTTTGGTCAGATGTTTTTTATATTGGTAAACAAGAAACAGGAGACTCTTTTCTGCTTGGCTCAGCATTTGCTGATAACTTACCTCAGCCAAAAGAATTTGAACTTACCGTATCTGCAACAATTACAAAAACAGTTATGCCCATTGATCAACTGCTGGCGCAGAAATAGAACGGAGGTAGTCAATGAGTGACACTACAGCAAACGCTTTCATTACAAAAAGAAAGGGAACGTGTTATCTGACGATAAAAATCAACCGCCGCAATTTTGACATCATGAAAATACGCCAATATAAGATTGATCCTGATGATAAACGTCGAATGCGTCGCCTTTATCCAGATGTGGCATTTGATTGGAAAAAGATCACTGCCCAGCTTGCTCAGAAAAGTGAAGAATGCCGAAGCTATAGATCACGCCGTCGGTCTAAAGCTCGTCAACGCCGTAACCCTAACCCCGAGCCATTTATTGGTGTTTTCGATCCTTTTAGTGGTACAGCCTATGTCAATGATTCTGACAATATTGCTGGCTCGTTAGCTCTTCTCGACATCATCGTTGCAAGTCAAACCCCAATTGTAGAAAGTGATGATAGTTGATATCAAAAAGATATTATTCAGATGTCAAAATGATTACTGATTGATATCACATTGATATCTGAAAATTGCCCGACTCCCCTACCCCAAATTATCTATATTGATTACACGTTTGTGGCACCTTTGGGAGTCATGCCTGTAGGGACTGGTTTGTCTAACATGTCGAGGGTAAACACTTTTTCAGGAAACTCAACCTTGACCTCCAGTTCACCACCTAAGACCGCAGCCCATTGCTTAAGTGTGCTAATAAAAATATCGTCTTGATCGAGATTCTGCATAGCGTAGTCACTGATCTCATCCCAAGCCTCCATTTCCTCATCGGTAACATATTTCCCTCTCTGGTCGACTAAATCCATACCTAGTTTTAGTAAGTGACTGCCTTTGTCGATTCTTTGTCGTCTTTCCTCACTTAAACTTTCATAGAAGCGAGTGAAGTCGTCTTTAGTATCTTTAGTAGTTGTGTTGGTCATGATTTTTCTGCTAGCTTTTTTAAATGGTTAGCAAAGATTGTCTCTGCTTGCGGTATCATTCGCTGATACCATTTTTTGTCACTGGCCTTATTCCCACCGATTAACAATATCGCCTCTCGCTCGGGATCAAAGGCAAACAGAATGCGATATGGTTGTCCTTGAAATGGCAAACGAAATTCCTTGAGATTGCTCATTTGTGAACCTTTGAGGGTATCAACTAGTGGACGGCCTAGGTGCGGGCCTTTTCGTTCCAAGTTTTTGATTTGTTCCGAGAGAGTATCTTGTAACCTTTCCTCCTGCTCAGCAAACCAAATCTGAAACTCTGTCGAGAAATTGACCTTGTACCCCATGTAGCATTGGCTTTAGCACCTATGTCAGTAATCTAACACTTTGTGGAGATATAGCAAGAATTTTTGATATCAAATTGATATCAAAAAGGTATTATTCAGATGTCAAAATGATGACTGATTGATGTCAGGGTGACATCTAAAAATTGCTCCACCTCCCCTGCCCTACTCAGAAACCTCTAAATTATTTTTTCTTTTTGCGGAATCGTCCACCAAAAAAACCTCGCCTCTTTTCTTTCTCACTCCCCTCCTTTGATTCTTTATTTGAAACTTCTGGCTTTGATGATTTTTCTGTATCAATAATCTGGGCGGGTATCTCGTAAGTGGCAGGTGTCTCTGATTGATCTTCTTTTTTGATTTCCTCACTACCATCTAGTCCCATCTCTAAAGCTCGTAGCTTCTGTTCCTGACTTGCCAAACGGTTAGATTCTTTTAGAAGGACCACCAGTTCGTCTGATTGTTTTTGAGCCTGCTTGTGTTGATTTTCGATGATTAAATCTTGAGCCTTAATTCGTTCGTCTTTAGCTTTGTTCTCTTTTTCAAGATTGGTGATTAGTCTTTCATAAACTCCCCTCTCAGGTATGCTTAACGATTCTTGTTTACTAGCTTGGGAGGTACCAGTTACTTCCCTACTGGTAGCTCCAACCTCCTCATTTTTGGTACCTTCCACTTCCCTGTTTTTGGGAGCTACCACCTCCCTGCGTTCACCTACCAAATTGTTGTTTTTGGTACCTACCACTCCCCCACTCCCTTCTTCGTTGGTAGGATATTTTTTTGCCAACCAAGATTTACTTAAATGCCATTTGGGACTTTTGTTGAGGTTGCTAGATATCCTCACCTTGATAATTTTTTGATTGGTTTGGTACCTACCAGCATCATTTAAGGTATCAAAAATTGGTACCTCCTCCCCTCTAACTAAGATTGCTTTTTCTTCTGTTTTGATCAGCCGTTCTCGAATGGTATTTTGTGATTTACCTGTTAAATTGACAGCTTCTTCGATGGATATAAAAGTTTCGTCTGGCATGGATATTTGGGATTAGTGGTTTTAATTGTAGATGATACTCAGGCGAATGCAAGCTACCAGTTACCTCCCAGCTGTGACCTCCCAATCTTGATGGGTACCTCCCAATTTTCTTTACCTACCAATGTGAATGTGTGTTATTTGCATGCGCTGTGAAACACGAAAAACCATAAGGAGTAAAAAGCAAGGGCGGGGGGGGAACTCGACTCGATTAACCTACCAGCTACCTCCCTACTGGTAGCTCCAACCTCCTCATTTTTGGTACCTCCCACTTCCCTGTTTTTGGGAGCTACTACCTCCCTACGTTCACCTACCAGATTACTGTTTTTGGTACCTACCTGTTTAGATTGGTAGGTACCAATTGTAGGGCAGGGAAGTTGGGTAACTTTAGATATCACTCTGATATTAACTAGCCATCATTTTGATATCAGAGTGCATGATTTTTGACATTTAAATAATATCTTTCTGATATAGAATTGATGGCAAATCACTGAAGGAGAAACTATTGTGATTATCGTGTGTGGTGGAATAAAAGGAGGCTCGGGCAAAACAACTGTAGCAACAAATTTAACAATCATGCTGGCGAACGCTAGTCGTGATGTCTTACTGGTTGATGCTGATGATCAAGAAACTTCTACCGACTTTACCTTGCTCCGAAATCAACAACGGGAGGGTGGAGCAGGGTACACCAGTATTCAATTGCGAGAGAGTGCTGTGCGCTCGGAAGTTTTGCGGATGAAAGATAAGTATGATGACATTATCATCGACACAGGCGGGCGAGACACCAGTAGCCAGCGAGCTGCCTTAGTCGTGGCAGATGTTTTACTCGTGCCATTTGTACCAAAATCTTTTGATGTTTGGACACTAGAAAAAGTATCTGAGGTAGTCTCAGAAATTCGGGCTGTAAACTCTGATCTGCAAGCCTACATTTTCCTCAACCGTGCCGAACCCCAAGGGCATGATAATGAAGAAGCTATTGAGATGCTCAAAGATAACGAAGGGCTAGAGTTCATTGACACGCCACTCGGATATCGCAAAGCCTTTGGTCACGCTGGCTCGCAAGGGCTGTCGGTGGTAGAGCTAAAGCCAGCGAATAAAAAAGCTGTGGATGAAATAGTGACATTGTTTAGATATCTTTTTGATATCAAAGAGATATCAGAATCATATCAAGTGGAGGCATAACCAATGGCAAAAAGATTAGCTGCTAAGCCCAAGCGTGACGTGCAAAAGGAATCACCTCTAGATATTAATGAGGAAGTTGTACAAGATGTCATCAAAAAAGGAGGGAGCGCCGCAGCTGCTACTTCTCAGAAAACAACCACTGAAAAGAGGAGGCCGCACCAAACTACTGTCTCACTACGTTTGTATCCAGCTATGTTGCAGCAAGTACAGGAAATAGTTGACAGACAGCCAATTAAAACTTCTCGGAACACATGGATGGTGCAGGCCATTCTTGAAAAAATTCAAAGAGAAACGGTATCAGAGTGATGTCATTTTAGTATCATTTTGATATTTAATTGATACTAATTTAATATCTGATTAGAACTTAATTGATATAGAAGAAATGTTAAAATGACATCATTTTGATATCAAAATGATGTCTATATAAAACTAATTTGATGCTACTTTGACATCGCTTTGACTCTAATATTTCTCAAAAAATCCTCAGTAATTTTTCAGAAAACCTGTGGATAACTCTGAAATACCTTAAATAATGAGGGGGTAATGACTCCGCGTTTTTGTAAAAAATGGGGGGTAATGACTCCGCGTTTTGTAAAAAATAGGGGGGTAATGACTCCGCGCTCTAAAATAAAGAAACAGTTCTGTGACGAAGTGAAAGGGGTGAAAAAATTTTGCGACATATATTTACGTTTATATATAAGACGTTTACATATGAAAATTAATTATGAGAAAACCAGATTAGAAAATTTTCTTTTTCAAATACAAATATTGAAAAATTTCCAAAAAGAAATTTTACATTTTAAAATTTTTGACTTATCTGTTCAAAAACCAACCAAGAGTTTTTTATATTCTAAAAATTTTGCACAAAAGCAAAAAAGCTTGCCCTCTTTTACCCCCTATACAGCACTTGTTGGGAAATCGAAGGAGATATAGAGATTGGTTTTATTGCTCAAAATACCTTTGCGAGAAAGAAAAATATTCCGCTCTTGTGAAAATAATCACGATCTTTGCGAACAGATTTTGGCTTGAATTGGCACAGGTATTGCAACCAAAACCTACGGTTTGGAACAACAATAATCATTCATAACCGTAGGTTTTGGAGCGAATGCTCCTACTAATCACAAATGTACTTTTTAGAGGCAATAGACAAAACCCGAAATTCGCTAGTGGATAATCCCACACGATTCTCGCTCATATCTTCCAGTGGTGAGGTCGTTAAAAGGACCAGCGGGAGCATTTGAACGAAAAGGTACGGTTTCGAGCTTAAACGTTGTATAGAACGATAAAATTCATCCTTGTAAATCTTTAGGGGTTTTGATTCCATGCTTGTTTAGCCATTTGTGTAGATTGGCATAGCTAGAATTGTAACGGTTGGCAATAAAACGTTTGGTGCTTCCATTTGCAAGCAAGGCTTCAATCTCAGGCTTGAATGGATCAAGTTTACTTTTCCCAATACCCTTTGGTCTACCAAGCTTTGCACCAGTAGCTTTTTTAACTCTGAGAGCTTCCTTTGTGCGTTGGGAAATAAGGTCACGCTCAATTTCAGATGCTATTGAAAATGCCATTGCAACAACTTTGCTTTGGATCGAGTTCTCAAGTTGCCAATTACCTTTAACAGCATATATGTGTATGCCTTTGTCTGTAGCAATGGAAAGTATTTCCATACATTCAAGCATACTTCTACCCAGACGAGATAATTCACTAAGAATAATGCTGTCTCCTTTTGAAAGGTCATTAAGTATTTGGGCAATAGAACGCTTACGCCAAGATATTTTACCAGAAACTACTTCCTCTACAAATTCCACATGACCTAGCTTTTTGTCATTAGCAAGCTTCAAAATATCAAGCTTATTTTTTTCATTATCTTGATACTGGGTAGAGACACGTAGATAGCCAATATTTTTCTGTGTGTGGTTTTGAGTGACCATAATGATATTTTCCTAAAAACCTGTTTGATCACTTTTTAGTTGACAGATTCTTATCAGAATATCAATGGTTTTCTAACTATATATTTGGCTCAAAAAAACGAACGTTTTTAGGAGATACTTTTAATTACTCTTAGGGGATTTTTCAACGAAAAGGTACAGTTTTGAACTTATTTGTGAATTTGAAACCGTACCTTTTCGAGCAAATGCCCCCGCGGGTCCTAAAAGTGAGAAAGTTGGACTTGAAATAAAAAAGGGAAGGGGGTTAATCTTGAGAGGAAAATGTTTATGGAGTGAGTTACTTTTGAATACTGCTGCCCTAGCTCAAAACCTTGATATTGATTTTTCCATCTGCAAGTTTATTCAAGCGGAAATGTCGCTTGAGAAGATTGGGTTTTTTATTCCCTGCCTGAAATCTAAAGATGGTACCAAGACTAAAATTTCTCGACACACCTTGGCTGATGGTACTGAGGTGACGGGTAAAGTGACGGTTTACTCAATTCCTGACTTTGGTTTACCCAATACAGTAGACTTAGATTACTATCGAGCCTTTCAAAATATTTTAGATTCATATCTAGCTGCGGGAAAAGACATATCGGGTGCAATTGAAGTTCCAACTAAGAAACTGATGCGTCTGGCTAACAAGCAGGGTGGTAAGGCTGATCGAGAACGAGTGAAAGTTTGGATACAAAGGATGCGCTTCACAGGTATCCAAGGTGAGGTTTATCGGCAAAAAGATAAACAACTTCTGACCCTGATGGAATCAGTGTTTATAAGAACAGTTATCAAAGGGCAAACTTTTAGTGATGGTACTATTGCTGAAACTAACTACGTTTGGCTTTCTCCAACCTACCGTGAGCACATTGAAGAAGGTTATACCCGCCCCGTAGATTTGGAGTTTCATAACAGCCTCACTCAGCCAATTGCTAAATCTCTCTATCCACTTTTAGAGACAGGTTGGCACGCTACAGGACACGAAACCTATCGCAAGAGTTATGCTGGTTTGTGTGATGAGTTTATGCTCACATCATACAGTAGACCTTCTGATATTAGCCGCCAACTTGGGCCAGGATTTCAAGAGCTAAAGGATGCGGATTATTTGCGAGCATGGAAATATCCTAGTAAGAAAGACCCAAGTATTTATTTTACGCCTGGTAAGAGATATTTTGCTTATCAAGAGTACCGTGAGCAACGCAAAGGGCAGTGGCGAGGAGCAGAGCGAGCGCAGCAAAGAGCTGATAGCAGTGCTTCGCTGTCTCTCACGATGAATCAACAATTTTTGCTAGAAGATGTAATTGCTTTTTGTGGTGAGAGTGATAATCCTCAAGCCTGTGCGGGATACAAGAATGCTGTTTTGGATAATCCTGAGTCAGTAATCCGAGCGGCTCTTTCAGAGGCTCGATTGGCAGATCACACGGGGCAGATCAAGAAAAATCGGGGTGCGTACTTCTTTGATGCCGTCAGTTTTCTCAAAAAGACTCACAATCAGAATTAGGATACTATAAAGGACAATCTAAAGGACATTGGTAAATAAGCCTTATTTGCAGGTATTTTTGATGATGCTGATCTACATCTGGTTTTACTAGGATTGATTTTTTGATGTAAATCCAACAATCAATCACCCGTGTTTGTATGTTTTACATAAAACATATGTTTACAGCTCAATAATAGCGCTTTCTGTAGCCATATTTTTAGCCTTATTGCGAGTAAACTCGGGTATCTTGTTGAAATTAAAGGCTATTTGCTCGATTGTAGAATTTACCCTTATAAAACAAGGGTTTTTGGCTCTATTGCGAGTAAACTCGGATATGTAACTACGAGTAAACTCGGGTATTGCTACGAGTAATTTCGGGTATTGTGCGAGTAAATTCGGGTATTGTAGTCAAGTTTGAGTGTTTCAATAGGTGTTTTGCGGAGGTTATGAGACGTTTGCCTTGTAAATTAAAGCTTTTTTGATTTTATTACGAGTAAACTCGGGTACTGAGCGATAATGGTTGAGTATTTTCTTCGTTTGAAAGAGTGGAGGGGGATTAATGATAAATTTACTCCTATAAATCAAGGATTTTTAGTTCTATTGCGAGTAAATTCGGGTATACAACTGCGAGTAATCCACAGTTTACTCGCAATAGAACCCGTTATACTACTCATGTGATATGCAGAGCGTTGATACCAACAAATTGATCGTAACTCGCTCCAATGATTTTGCTTTTGGGGCTTATACCGCCGACTTATCTCGGGACGAATTTTTGTTTATTTACTTTTTTGTTGGGCTGATTCGGATGGAGGATACAGAATTCAAGCAACACGAGATGGACGTTGTTGATCTAGTTAGTCCTTTGGATATCAGGCAAAAAGATATTTACGGGTTTATTGATACCAGTACGGATAATCTTATGAAATTATTTGTCAAAATCCCTAGAGGGGAGGGGAGTTGGCGTAAGAAAAAAGTTTTTGATTATATTGATTACATTGATGCTAAAGACTCAGAAACTGGAAAAGCTAGGATAGCAGTTCGGTTTGATGATGATATGAAGCCCTATATTCTCCAACTCAAAAGGAGGTTTGGGAGTGACCCATTTGAAGAATTTAGAAATCTAAAAGCTAATAAGTGTTCTACATACTCCATGGAGATTTTTGACATGTTGTGTATTCGCTACCAAGAGCGGAAGCAACGTAGAATTTACATGGATTTAGATGATTTAAAAAAATCTTTGGGCTTAGAAAAAAAATACCCTAATTACCATGATTTTAAGCGAAATGTACTTGATAAGGCTGAAAAAGAGTGTCGTAAAAACACTAGCTTATCCTTTACCTTTGAGCCAAAGAGAAAGGGTCGGAGGGTTGTGGGAATAGATTTTTTGATTACTGAAAAAATCACTAAGCAGCCCGCCAAATCAAAAAAAGCCGTGATAGACACACCGTTTAGTACTCTAGCCAAAGAATTAAAGCAAATTGGCTTTAATGGTGATATTGATGAAATTATTGCTGAGCATGGTGAGGGAAATATACGTGCTGTATTGGAATATGCCTTGGTAATTGAAAAAGAACAAAGGAACACAGATGCTAAAATCCGTAGCTTGCCCCGTTTTATCCAGCACCTGATTAAAGACAAACATTGGAAAGTGCTAAATGCTGACAAAGAAAAAAAAGATAATGAGCGAGTGCAAGCTAAACGAGCACAGATGGCAGCCGAAAAAGCAAACCAAGTGAGGGAAGTGGCTAAGAAAATCAGGCAAAAATTTGAACAAGAGCAGGGGGAGGTAATTAAAGAATTTTGGACAGCTGCAAGCGATATTGAGAAAGAAAAAATCCGCAAGGCAATTAGCACAGAAATTCCTTTAGCTGCTCGCCGCTCATTTATAAAATGGGAAAAGGCTGATCGAGAAGGCCAAATCCCTACAGGTTATTACTTAGATTACATCGGTAAAGTGGCTCCAAATCTAGGCTACTTTAGCTTCAACAACCCCCTAAAAGACGTTAATACCTTTGCTCGCATTCAGTTAAAGCAAAAAAGTGAATTCAGTGAAGACTTTGCAAATAAAGTTATTGCTGCTTTGTAAAAGCAGTGAGGACAAATAAACCCCGTAAAAACTCTCAAGGCCAGCAAAAATAATTATTCAAATACGCTATCACCAGCGTATTTTTTACAACAATAACCTCATTACGCCATAAACTAGCACTTTAACAAGTAGGGCATTGCCTCCGTCACTATAGAAAACCCGACTTTTCATACCGCAATAAACTGGTTCTAGCCTTATCAGGCTTGATAACTGGCTCGAATCCAGTTCGCCGCACTACCGTGCGGCTTCACTAAGATTTTCCCGCAGGGACTCCGCTGCCGCTACGGGTTCTTATCATCACCAAATTTAGTGAAGCCGCACGGTCGGCATCTGTCCGTTGGAGAAATAGGGTGAGGGGATTAGTGCGTGGTCGGCGAACTGGATTCGGAACTAACTCTAACTAACTTAAATAACAGGCTCTAATCTCAAGGACAAAAGCAAGCAGGGGAGAGAGTAGGCAAAACAATATAGCTGAGAAGCTCTGAGATCGCTCGTAAGCTCACCAAACAAAAAACTTTTAGGGTAAGGCGAAAAAATCACCGCCCGCCCTCACAGGTCTTTTTGAGAGCACAAGAGACCCCAATTTACTTGAAGATTACCCAAAACCTGCTAGCATCAGGATAAAATAAAAATTATGAACCCAGACCCCCTAAAAGCTGCTATGGCAAAAGCCAAAAAAAGCCAATCTGAAGCAGAACCAACTGGATTGATCAGTGATTTTGATCCCAATCCCAACCCCTACATGCTCAGTTTGGAAAAACAAGATGGAACTCACCAAGCTTTCGGCTACCCCTACCTAGTCAAAATCCACTTCAATCCCTCACAAGGCATAGTCATAACTTTCACCGAGGCTAAAGTAACCCTAGAGGGCCGTAATCTAGCACCTATCTACAATGGCTTAGTAAATCATACCATCAAAACCTTGCAGGAAGTACATGAAGAATACGATGAGCTACCAGAGGATGAAATAGTAATCAATCAAATCATCATAGAAGAAAACTAAATCACCCAACTACATTTCCCATTCCAACTCCTGCTCGATCTTCCGAGCAGGAGTTTTTTGTTTTTCTCGCTGCTTGGTCCGAGCCCGCTCTCGCTGAGAAGTAATCTGCTGATCTTTTCGCAAACGAGCTTCTAATTCAGCCCGTTCCCGAGTGCGATCTTTAGCCTTCTTATCTTCCCGTAAAGCCTCAGTAGCAGATAAGCGCTGATCGGAAACGCTAACACTCTCTTTCAGAGCGGCCTTGTCATCCGTAAAAATATTCACTCCTTTCCGACCTCGTGACACAGAAACATAAAACTGCTCCCGAGAGGCTACCCGATCACTAGCACTAGACTGTAAAACCAAAACCCGATCAACAGTCTTGCTCTGAGCAGAATGCGAAGTGGTCACATAACCTTGTCGCATATTCCCATAATGCTTGGATACCACATGCCCATTAGCTAATTTAATATCACCTTCAGAGGTAAACCCTGCCACATCATGAATTTGCCCATTTTCCAAACGTACCGAACGACCCTGACTAGACTTGGCCTGACCACCCTTGGTAATCCGCAACTTGTCACCCTTAGCCAAAGGCATTTTCTCTGGACGGAAAACCTGAAATTTATAATTATCTTGCAACGGCAAAACCCGCTTTTCACCTTTAGAGTTTTCTACCTGAACATCAAGCCCTTTTCTACCCAAAACTTTAGCTCTACTCCCAGCTCGAAATCCCGAGCCATGATAATTGAATTGCACGATCTGACCAGCTTCATAACTAGCAGGATCAGCTTTTTGCGCCTCAGTTAGATTTAAATCCCGCTGCGTATAAAAAATCCTGTCCTTGCCAGTGATAACCCCACGTTGTCGCTGAGAAGCTCTGAGATCCTCTACGAGCGACGAGCCCTCACGATGAGTGGGAGATACTACAATGACCGATTCCTGAGCTTCTTGGGCCTTCTGATAGTGTGAGAGCAGCATATCTCGCCGCTTACTAGCATCCTTCTCTTCATGGATAGCTCCCATATCATCCAAAATTTGAAAGCCTTGCTTAGTCTGTTCCACCTCACCCTTGCTCAAATGCTCCACCGCATCCCGATAAATACCTTTTTGCCGCTGAATCTGATCCACCTCAGCTACTGACATCCCAGCCTCAGATTGTAAAACCCGAAAAGCATCCCCTCGCTGCACACTATGATGCTGCTTACTATCACCAGACAGCACTATCCGAGCATTACGCTTTTTAGCCACGCCAAACAAAGTCTGCATGTTCTTGTTGGAAATCAATCCCGCCTCATCCACCCAAATCACACCACCCTTAACTTGTTTCTGAAGCTTTTCATCAGCCAGTAATTTCTGTAAAGTCTCAGCATTTTCAAACCCTGCTTCCCGCAAAGCACCCCGAGAAGCCTCAGCAGTTGGGGCAAAGGTGAACACTTTCCGACCCCGAGCTTCCAAACCACCCACAGCTTCTTTCATTAAAGTAGTTTTACCCACCCCAGCTCCACCACGAATTGCTGTCACTCGATCCCGAGAACCCCACACATGCTGCACAGCCTCTTTTTGCTCCCGAGTGAGATAGGTATAATCCCGCTTAGCATGGTAACGACGTTGCCCCTGCCGTGATGGACCCAGAGTCCGATAACGACCCTTACCCTTAACCACAAAATCAATCATCTGCTTTTCTTCCCGCACCGCAGCCCGTGAAGTAATCAAAGGCTGACCATCCCGCTCTAAAAAGCGCAAATCTTTCCGCTGACTCAAAGCAGTACGCAACTCCTCGGGACTAACCTGACCTCGTACCGCTTGCATAGCCTCAGTCAAAAACTCTTTCTCAGTCAAAACTGAAGCTCGCTCAAAACTATGCGCTGCGGCATAATCTAACGCCCGCTGAATATCCTGCTCATTAGCCTTACGCAACCCCTCAGAATCAGCACTAGCTCGCAAATTATCAATCATCTTCACCTCCGAGGGCGTAAGTCGGGCCTGCCAGTGATCCCGCAACTCAGCTCGACTCATATCAACCTTACCAGCCCGAGTCCGAGCACCTAAAGTAGCCTTCAACCCCTCAGTTTCAATTCCTAAATCAATAGCTTTAGCATCAATTTCCTTAGTACGCCGAGAAAACTTATCAATCACCCCTCGCTCAATACCCTTGATTTCCCAACCTTTCCCCCGAGCTTCCACGGGATACCCTAAACGCTCTAACCGCACTGCCATCCGACTTTCAAAAGCTGTTTCATAATAGGGAGCTTGCTGCTTAATCCGAGCAAAATCCCCAGCTTTCCAAACCCCTTCCACGTCATCAAAAGAGGTATTAAACACGACACAATGAGAGTGCAGGTGCATATCAGAAACCCCAGCAACAGGTCGAGAAGTTGAATGAACATACTCAGCCCAAACCATATTTCCAGAAACCCGATTTTTATTAGCACCATCCTTACGAACTCGCACCTCAGATTCATGCTCTAACTCAACCATAGTTTCCCGAACTGACTCCCGAAAACCAGCCAAAATCCGCTCATCTCCAGTCATTGAATACACTAAAGAAACCGATTTTGGCACCGAAAAAGTAAAATCATAACCAACTCGCCGATTAACCTTATTCCGTTTAGTCAATTTTTCGCCAGTACTAGGATTAACATTATCAACTAAAGCATGAAAATCTTTTTCAGCCACCTCTCCATGTAAAGCTAATTTCTCAGCCCCAAGACCATGCCAAGTACCAACCACTAATTCATCCCGAGCATAGTAATCATCTCGACTAAAGCCAGAGCGAAAATATGATTTTATCTGATTAGCTGAAGTAGAGACATTAATCCGTAACACCAAAAATTACCTAAATCCCAAAGTACAACACCTAAGAACCAAAAGGCAAACCCAAGACAAAGATGTATTTTCTACAGGCTTCTCTCCTAAGAATATCTTAGGCAATTTCAAAATGGCTGGCAAAAATCAAATAAAATTCCTTTATTTTTGCTAGCAAAATATACAAAAAATAATATTTTAGCCTAATTTTTTACTTTTATTAACTATAAAAATCAAACGAAAAATAACAAAACAAAAAATTAAAAAAGTCAAGAACCTTCATTAATAGTTGCCTAAAATCAAAACAATATAAAAATTAATAAACCCTATCAAAAAACCCCTATCTTTAAACTAAACCCCAACCAAAAAACTTGAAAAATCTCCCAAACCCCAGATATACTTAGTAAAAATTTGCTACTAAAAGCAAATAGATAAATTTAAAAAGAGATAGCGAGGCTCCAATTGTCAGAACAATTGTCAGAAGTTACTGCATATATCAAAATATTGAATCAAAAAACTCCCCAATACGAAGATTTGCGACTCCCAGTTAGTGTTCGTCTAGATGCTGAGGCTGCTTTCAAACTAGAAGTATTAGCGCAAAAATTTGGTCTCAAAAAAACCACTTTTGCGACAGATATTCTTATGAGAGCTATTGAAGAGGCTTGGAGAGTAGCCGATCAAGGCCCTTTAGAAGAATCAGGTGATTTAAGACGAAAATATGATGCCTTTACCAAGGCTGCAATCAAAGCCAACAAAAAGACGAAAAAACCCAAGAAAAAATCCACTAAAGCCAATACCGAAGATACAGAGGAGAGCAATAGCGATGTTTTGGAAGAAGAAACAGAACCAACAGAATAATCACGAAGAAGTACAACAAGATCCCTTTGCTTTAGATTACCCACTATTACAACTCTCACAATATTCCCAAGACACCTACCGCCTACGTGATGCCCTAGAACACATCCAAATATTTGGAGGTTCAGGCAGTGGCAAAACCTCGGGCAGCGGAGCCTACATAGCTAATAGCTTTTTAAATGCTGGCTATGGCGGCTTAGTGCTCTGTGCCAAGGTAGATGAATGTGCTCGCTGGAAAGAATATGCTCGGGCCGTAGGTCGTGAGCATCAACTAGTGATCTTTGATATCAATGCCAAATGGCGTTTTAACTTTCTCGATTACGAATACAACCGCACCCCACACGCTGCCAAGCTCAAGAGCAATCTGGTCTACATCTTTGGCTTAATGATGGAATTACAAGACCCAGCTGCCAGCCAGAGCAACAAAGACCCTTTTTGGAAAAACGAAGCCGACAAATTGCTTGGACATGCCATTGAAGTCCTAACCGCCGCCAAAGGACAAGTAAACCTGTTCGATATCCACGAAATCATCACCTCAGCACCCCAAAGCCGTGAGCAAGTAGATAATCCCAATTGGCAAGCTGAATCACTGCTATTTCAATGTTTGGCAGAAGGTGATCAAAAAGCAGGTGACTCCCGAGATTTTGCCCTGACCAAGAAGTACTGGTTGCGGGAATTTCCCACCTTGGCAGCTAAAACCCGTTCCAATGTAGTTAGCACTTTTACGGGAGCAGCTCATCACCTCATGCAAGGAGCAATGGCTGATCTATTTTGTAGTGATACCAATGTTACCCCTGAGCTAACCTATCAAGGCGCAATTATCATTCTTGATTTACCCCCTGATGAGTACCACCGCACGGGTGTACTGGCCCAAATGATCTTCAAATATTTCTGGCAAGCAGCTACTAAACGCCGAAAAGTAGACTCGGAAACCCGTCCAGTGTTTTTGTGGAGTGATGAGAGCAAGTTCTTCATTAACCGCCACGATCACAGTTTCCTTGGCACAGCAAGGTCAGCTAAAGCTGCTACTGTGTACATAACCCAAGACATTTCAGGTTATTACGATGTCCTCGGGGGAGGGGATCACGGTGCTGATGCCCTCTTAAGCAACTTCCAAACTAAGATTTTCCACGCCAACACCGATTACAAAACCAATGAATACGCCGCTCGCAGTTGTGCTCAATCATTTCAACAACGTACTAGCACCAACTATTCAGCTGGTCAAAAAGGGGCAGGGAGCTTTGGTCAAACTACTAGTGAGCATTTAGAGTACAATGTACAATCAGAAGAGTTTTTGACCCTGCGGCGTGGTGGGCCAGAATGCGACTACGCAGTAGACGCAGTTTTAGTGAAGTCAGGCTTACCGTGGGCACAAACCAATAAAGCTTTTTTACCTGTGACCTTTCAGCAGGAAATTTAGGAGGTAAGTAGTGAATAATACTCTCAGACAAACCGCTATGTTCATGCGGGGTTTTCTAATTATGCTAAAAGGCATGTTCTCAATTGCTTCATATGGCATTGAAGTAATGCTACGGCATAGTTTTGGTGAGCGGTACTTCAGTATCCCTGTCTATCTAATCACTATCCTAGCAGTACTTTTTTGGAATAGCTTTTTCAACTTTGGGAATATCATCTATAACGGTTTTAGTTATGCCCTTGATGAAGTGGGAATAGCCTATGCTGCCATCCTAGTTATTTTAGGAATCATTCATATCAGTGTCATTTATGAACGCAATGCCCAAGGGGAGCGATGGCATTCTTTGAGTGGTGGTATCTCCCACCTCACTAAACTATGGCCTAATGACCGTATGGTAAAGCTATTGCTTGAGCCACTGGTGGTAATTGGAATTGGGGCAATATTTATTTTTATAAGAACAACTGACTCAAGTGGTTATTATGATGAGCTGAGTTACCCACTAAGAGCCTTTGGTTTATACCTGATAGTGGCTGCCATATCACTATTTATCAAAGAATACATCATCAATTATGAAATGAGGATGCAGTACCTAAACGCCTCAGATCAGCAAATTGAAGCCGATGTGATGAAAGAGTTAATGGATGAGGGGTGGAACGAATACCACAAGCGTAATTGGAAACCCTTACCTAAAGACACACAAGGTTTTTCTGTTAATGTTCCTTTTCGTCCTAAAAACAAAAAACAATATGACAACTTTACTGAAATGATTGGTAATCTTGATCCAAGCTTACAAGACTTTTTGGATAAGCGGAAAAAGGGAGGGGAGGGCAAGAATCCCGAAGATGATCAAGGGGGAGAGGATGACAAAACTTAAACCAGTATGAATCAGACTCACCAAATAGTAGGAAATTCATTTTTGGTTATCTCTTCACAGACGGCTAATTCGATTTCGTCAGCCTTGTAAAAACAATACACATCACTATAATGCTTTATAACAACAACGTATGGATTAGGCATATAGACTTTTTGAAAAGCATCATTGCCTCTCTCATTTGGTGAATCCATCTGACAAACAAGCAATTGGTTTTCATCTCGACTACAAGAGAAGCCTATGGTAGAGCTTTCATCTGAAACATTAGCCGTAACCACAAGGTTTTTGACTTTTGGCTCAGATGAATTCTTATGACTGCTAGGGTAGGTATCAAGTTTAGATAACTCAACATTATCAACCGCTATGAATTCGGTGCTACTTTCAGAATAAAGAACCTGACCCAACTTCCAGTCAGCTAACTCTTTGCCAGAGTATGAGCGCACTTCATCAGACCTCAGCACCCCAAACCGCTGATCGTGTACCTCATTACAAGAAGAAAACCGATACCGATTAGCTTTATAAAAACAAGTTGAGTTTAAAGCTTGAAAAAAGCCTCGATGGGTAACGCTGATCATATGTGGCCCAACCATGCGAGCCTGAACATCTGTAGGTGACCAATGAGCTCTTTCCGTAAAGCCACCATCACAATCAAGTTTACCGTCATTCTCTTGGCATGAGAATTCCCAAACGGGCCCAATCCTAACTTGTAAATCTCTAATTTTATACTCGTTCCCATCCCGCCAAGTATCAAGTTTGAGTATCTGCACCCGTTGATTTAGCTGTGCGGGGGTTAATTCGTTGACCTGTTCACTAGCATACCAGCCATAGAAATCAGGCAAAGAAAGATTGTGCCATAGCTTGATCGTATTATCAAAAGAACCAGAAGCCAACTCCATCCCATCAGCCGAAAAATCCAAAGCCAATACCCGTTCCTCATGACCTGTTAAAGTTTGAATCAATTCTCCAGTGTAAGCATCCCAAATTTTAATTAGGTTATCGCTGCCTCCAGTAGCCAGAACATTACCACTAGGATGAAAAGCTACTGCAATAGCTTTTTCTGTGTGGGCCTCATTTACCCACAGCTCAACCTCATCCTCGATATCCCAAACTCGAACGGTGGTATCTCTACTTACCGAAGCCACCTTATCCCCTTTGGGATCAAAAGCCATGAGCAATACACCGTCAGTATGACCAGTAAAAATTTCTGGCTCCCACCTATTATCATATTGCCAACTCCAAAATGCTAAATCACCATTCCCAAAACCACCAAACACCTTGCCACCATAAGGATGAAAGCTTGCTCGGGCATAACCACCGATGTCCCCAAGCGTCTTTTCCTCACTGCGGGTATCCAAGTTCCAAATTTTTATAACCCCAGCCCCATCAGCAGACACTAAAAAATCTTTTTCAGGATGAAAATCTACCGAAAATACCCCTTGACTATGCCCCATTAGTGAGTACAGTTCCTCGCCAGTTTCAACATCCCAGACTCGCACCGATTTATCATCCGCACCAGAAGCCAAAAGCTTACTATCAGGACTAAAAGATATGGAATTGACCCAAGCTTGATGTCCATTGAAGACTCGCACCACTTGTTTTTGGGTAGTATCCCAGAGCTTGATAGTTTTATCTTCCGAAGCCGACGCTAGATATTTACCATCAGGGCTATAATCTAAATAGCTAACTCGCAACTCATGGCTACCAAGGGTGATTTGCGACAAGCTGGAGGGATCGAAGTCATAATCAATAACTAACTCTTCCTCATCCACAATAGTGTCAGTAGTCACCTCGGAGATTTCTGGGGTTGCTTCAGGGGTAGTCACGGGTACTGCTGGCTCAGCACTAGTTATTGGGGTTTCTGGAGTTGGAGGGTTAATGGGTGGAGCCACAACAAAGTTATCAGCATTGAAATTATCACTGTGGACACCCCGACAGTCAGAACGTGAGAATTCACTTTTTTTGTAAATACAGTAGGAAGCAAAGCCACCATCATATTTAGATGTTGCACCCAAAACATATTGATTAACCAGCCGAGCTTTAATAGTTTCTGGGTTTTCTGTGTTACTACTGCTACAAGCAACTTGGTTTCGATTATCTCTTTGACAGATTATTTCATTAAAGCTACTAGTTGGTGAATGCAGGTTGTAACGAACAGCATGGATTTGATGTTGATCATTTTTGTCCAAGTAGAAATTGACCTGAACCATTTCGAGGGAGAGCATGGATTCTGAAATACTTGCTCCAAGAAAGCTACTTGGAATCTCCATTGAAAAACCCCAATCACGCAGGTCTTCACGACTAAGTGCCGTCACCCCTGAAACTGATGAAGAGGTGTAGCTAACTAGTAAAGCTTCCTCAGCAAAATTAGCTTGGTGGACAGCATCACAAGCACTAGCAGCCTTTTTGTTTGATTTGAACAGACAATGAGAACTAAAAGCCCCTGTGGCAGGATCGGAGCCAGTGATGCTAATGAGGTATGGGTCAATGGCTTTTGCCTTTACACCCTCGATACTCTCAGTATTTTGACACCCTAGTTTATCCCTCGGTGACGAGCATCTAAAAATAACAGTTTTCCCATCACGGTAGTGTATTTCTGTGTCTAGGTTGTTTATGTCAAAACTAACTTGCCCTTTGTAGTGGTCTTGCCAGACGCTAAAGTCGTGTAACTCAACCTTTTTGCTCAAAACGTGATTGCCTGATTCATCAGTTCGGCTGCTTGACTTCCACCCTTTGAGTTGCCCCTCAAATTCTATAATCTCATGAGCAACACCACTTGATGTTGTTTCTGGAGTGTCTGCTTGAGACGGAGTTCTTTGCGTGTTGGAGCTGTTGGTAGTCGAAGTAGATGGGTTTTTGCTTATTAGCCAAATGTTAGCTCCTACTAGGCCAATTCCTAGAATAAGGCCAAGGAGTAACGATTTTGGGTATCTAACTTGGGTTCGGCCTAAGTGCCAACCAAAAATGATTAGGGGTAGGGGAATAAGGACTCCCCACAAAAGTACATTAGGTAAGCGCAGGATAAAACATACTACGGCACTCCCTAAACCCATAGCTAGCATAATCAGCCCACTAGGATTTTGTGATTGCTGCTCATCCATCCGATGAACCTCCTCTAAAAAACACTATGCTAATAGTGTACCCTACAAGAATACTAGAGCGCTAAACTAAAACAGTTGGGCTATCTTGTTCGATAACGGTTGTTGTAGCTGTCTCGAATAGCCTTTGGGCTTCAGGAAGAGTGTCAGCATGGGTGACAACTAGACAATCATTGACTTGCTCCATAAGTATCACTTTTCGGTACTCATCTTGGCAAGGAATATATTCTATTTTGTCGTTCTGCATGGCCTATATTATATCATAAAATCTACAAAATAATCAGCAATAGCTTGGTGGATTAACAAAACCAGATGTGCTACATTAGTAGGTAATTGCTCCCCACTGGTTCGGTGTTCGCACTCCCACGTGGGGTTTTGTTTTTGCCTAATGCGCTCTTGTGAGGCCGCAATATATTTGTGTGTCTTTGTATTTCTTCACAATTCACTTGACGACTAATAGGTTTGGCGCTATACTACTAGGTAATTGCTCTCCACTGGGTAAGTATAAAGACTCCCACGTGGGGTTTTTTTATTTGTTACAATACTCAAGTGCCAGCTGAACCACCAAAAAAGAAAGCCCTTGTTTTGTTTGATGGTCAAAACCTATTTAATGCCGTCAAAGATTGTTTTGGCTATCACTATCCCAATTATGATCCTCTGGCACTGGCTAAAATTGTGACTCAGAGCCAAGGGTGGCAGTTAGCAGCTACTAGATTTTATACAGGTGTACCTCATCCTAAAGATGATGAGGCCAAAGCCTACTTTTGGGAGAATAAACTTAATAGTTTGCAATCTCAGAAAGTCTTTATTTACAAGGGAAATGTTAGATATCACATCAATAACGTTCTTTTGAATGATGGAAGTAAGCAACGAATCCGCACTGGCTATGAAAAGGGGGTTGATGTGCGAATCGCACTGGACGCTCTTAGTCTCACCCGCAAGGAAAACTTTGATGTGGTGTTGTTCTTCAGTCAAGATCAGGACTTGAGTGAGGCAGCAGTAGAGATTCGTAGTCTAGCTAAGGAACAGAACCGATGGATAAAGGTGGCTTCAGCATTTCCATTTAACCCTGCCAAACGTACTATTGGTATCAATAAAACTGACTGGATCAAGATAGATAAAGCAACCTATGATGCTTGTATAGATCCGAAAGACTACCGCTCCAAAAAATTCCGTACCTAGAGAGCCTAATGAGATTTTTAAACGCTATTTGTTTGATCTATCAATATTTTCTGGCAACTCTCTTTTTAGTTTTGTTTCCTGATCAGGCTTGATAAACAAATTGATCACCGCATATAACCCGATACCTAGTAAAACTACTGCCAGCAATCTTAAAAATACCAAAAGCAACATATCAACCTCCACAATGGAACTTTACAACCACCTTTACAGGTAAAATTTAATACTGGTAACTAGCTCTAGCAATGCCCAGTTAAGCAGGTTTTACCCACCTAAGATAAGCAGGGGAGAGCTATACTAAAGACTTAGGTTGGTACTTAGACCCGCCCTCGCTACCTTATCAGTGACTCACACCTTGAGTTGGCTGGTAATCGAAAGCAGTCACAACAGATTGAGGTTGCTTTGGTGAAGAGAGAAGTATTGCGTTTTTGTTAGCGGTAACTCTTTCTTTGGACCGAGGGCGCATGTGGGTATGAGCGACATCAATTATCTAGGCATTGTTAAACACCGCAATCAAACTACTAAGTTTGGTATTCGCCGTGCTGATCGCAGGCAACATATTTATGCTCTCGGAAAAAGTGGTGTTGGTAAGTCAACCTGGCTTGAGAATTGCTTATTTCAAGATATTACCGCTGGTCACGGTGTGGGCTTCATTGATCCGCATGGTGATTCTTCACGGCGGTTGATCGAAGCTATTCCTAGCACTCGTCCCAAAGACCCTGTTTACTTTGATCCAACTGATACTGAATACCCCGTTGCTTTTAATATCCTGCGAGAGTGCTCAGCCGAGCAACGTTACCTTGTGACCTCTAGCATAGTCTCTACTTTCAAAAAACTGTGGCAAGACTCGTGGGGGCCACGGCTAGAATACATCTTGGCAAATAGTATTGCCGCCCTCGCCGAACACCCCGAAGCCTCACTATTGAATTTACCCTACTTGCTCGTTGATGCCGACTATCGAGAGCGGATCGTTAAGCGAGTGACGGACATCGAAGTGCGCCGATTTTGGGAGCGAGAGTTTGCCAGCTGGACGGATAGTTATGTCCAAGAAGCGATTGGTTCCATTCAAAACAAGGTTGGGGCTTTGCTGCGGAGTCCAATATTACGCAACATTTTGGGACAACCTACTGCCACCTTTAACGTCCGACAGATTATGGATGAGCAGCAGATTTTCATTGCTAACCTCGCCAAAGGGCAGATTGGTGAGGAAGAATCTCGTCTCTTAGGAGCTTTGCTGGTGACTAAATTTCAATTGGCAGCTATGAGTCGGGCTGATACTCCCGAGGAGGAACGTAAAGACTTCTACCTCAGTATTGATGAAGCCCCTAACTTCATGACCCCAGCTTTTACCAGTATTCTCAGTGAAGCCCGTAAATATCGGCTCTGTTTGACTTTGGCACATCAATACATAGAGCAATTGACGCCAGAAATACAGAAGAGCATATTTGGGAATACAGGAACTTTGCTAGCTTTTCGCCTTGGGGCCGATGATGCCGAGGTGATGGAGAAGGAATTTGCCCCACAGATCGAAGTCCAACACCTGCTTGATCTGCCAAAATATCATTTCTATATCAAACTAATGATTGATGGTCTTGCTGAAAGACCTTTTATGGCTGAGGCTTTGCCGCCCATCACCACCACCCACGGGAGAGGGGAGCAGGTCAAACGCTTTTCTCGGGAGCGGTTTACCAAAGATCGAGATGATGTCGAGTACCACATGCGAAAGTCTTTAGGCTGGGAATAATTGCAATGTATGAAAGACCCCTTTAACCGACCAGAAACCCCAAAAGAAAATATCCGTCTCACTGAGCGAGACATTGATATCCTAACCCACCTACATACTTTCCGTTTCCTGACCGCTGAAATGGCAGCCCAACTGCTAAACATGCCGCTCAAAACAGCTCGCCACCGCTTAAAACTAATGTGGGAACACGGTTATATTGACCGCCCACCAGTGCAGAAAAAGCTCTGGGATGTGCACGCCCCCGGTAGTTACCCACTAGTCTATGCACTATCTGACAGGGGAGCACCAATCCTCCAACAAGAACGACATATAGTAACCAACAAAGACCACCGTTACCGCAACAACCAGTACCACTCCGAGCTACATTTCAAGCACGACCTAGCCATCCCAGAAACAGTTGCTATCTTAAGCCAAGCCACCCGCAGCAAAGGTCACATCTTCTTAGATCACCACCAAATCCAAGGCGGACACAGACACGGTGATTACCGTAAACACCTAACTATGACTGTCATGGCAGAAATAAAAGGGCAAGCAATTAAGAAAACTATTACTCCTGATTATGCCTGTGGTATCCAATTCAACCCTGAGCGAGACCCAAGCATCCTCTTACTAGAAATAGATCGGGGGAGTGAACAGGTAAAATTTAAAGATCACCAAGCAGCCACCCTAGAGAGTAAATACCTTTTTTACAATACTGCCCACGACCAGAAGCTTTTCCAAGCCCGCTACGGTCCAAACTTCCGAGTCTTGATTATCACTACCAGCCCCCAAAGGCGAGACTATATGATCGAGCGCTACAAACAACACAAAAACTACACCCCGTGGTTGTTTCTGTTTGCTGACCAAAGCATCCTCTCCCCAGAAACTATCCTCACCGAGACGATATACAAGGGTAATGGTCAGCCGACCACCCTTGGAATAACCAGCTAAATAACAAGAAAAACGCCTGACGGATCAGGCGCTAAAGGGGGTAAAAGGGGGGCAATGCTAGATGCAATAGAATACTACCACCCCACCGCTTTTATCTTGACACCATTCTCACAACATCTACTCTAGCTCTAGAAGTTCCTAAAAAATCTAGAGAGGAAGTAAATGATGACAGAGACATTCGAAAAGTGGATGCTCGATAGATTCACCATTGAAGAATTACGAGATATAGCTACTCATGGAGCGGATGCAGGTTGGGGAGATCTAACCTATTACAAAGACACCGTACCTTTGTACAAGGAATACCGAGAGGAAATCTGGGAAATGCTCATGGAAGACACGGAATCTATGGGACATGATAATCCATATCAACTGATAGCCACTTTTAACAGAGCTAAAGATGTCGGCAACTATACCCACCACGCTAATTTACTAGTTTGGTACGCTGCTGAACGCATAGCACAGAGAGAGACAAATAGGGAAGGGGGACAGAGTGAGTAAAAACAACTTTATTGACTTCAAAGTCCTCAAGCAGAAAATCACCATCAAGCAAATCCTTGACCACTACAACCTGACAGCAGCCCTGACGAAGAAGGGAAGTGAGTTAGTCGGCCCATGCCCTGCGTGTAAATCTCATGCTCCTGATGTGTTCAAAGCTAATACCGAGCGCAACATGTGGAATTGTTTTGCTAATAAAGGTTGTAAGGGCGGGAATATTCTCGACCTAGTCATGGCTATTGAGAGAATCGACAAGGTGCGTGATGCAGGGGTACTGATTGTTGATTGGTTTGGGCTTTATAAACGTTCAGCACTAAACGAGGCCACCAGTGTCCCTGAGACGAGCGAGGAAATAACAGACGAACTTACTGTCAACTCACCGCTTGCATTCACTCTCAAGAGCCTTGAGCGGGATCACACGGCTGTTCATAAGCTGGGCCTCAAACCCGAAACGATAGAGCACTTTGGCATTGGTTGGTGTAGTAAGGGGATGTTGAAAGGGAGAGTTGCCGTACCGATTTATAATCCTCAAAATCAACTCCTTGCTTATGCAGGGATGCCAAACAAGATGGATAAGGCTTATAAATTCCCCCCGACGGGGAAATTTAATCGAGGGCTGGAGTTGTATAATGCTCAGAATGCGTTTTTGACAGCTCAAGGAGACCAATTCGTTCTTATCATTGTACAAAGTTTTTTGGAAGTTTGGAGAGCCTGCGAACACGGTCTGAGAGCTATTGCTTTAATGCACCAATCTTTAACCCATCAACAGCTTGATTTACTGCTTGATCACTTGGCGGATTGGCAACAAATCATCCTTGTGTGTGAGCCTGCTAATCAGATTGGAGATATGTTAGTAGCTCTTACTAGTAATTTTTCTGTCAGGTATGCACCTTTTAATTATGCTGATGAGTCTGTTTACCAACTAGTCCAGAACATGCAGGAGAAAACAAGCTAATTCTTAAAAACCCGATCATTCGGGTTTTTATTAAGTGCTCCGAAAATTAAGATATAATTTTATATCGAAAGTGAGTTATAATTTTTAATGAGGAGCGATGTGTGGTATGACATAGTCTAAATTCCTCTAATAAATTTGATAATTTGCTTTATAAAGCGCTTTAGAGATTGTTTGAAAAATGCTTATTGATTAAAATTTATTATAAAAGGTTAATTCAACTTTGGTGGTTCTTATAAATGAATAATAATTTTAATGACAACGCTTTACGTTTAGATTTAATAGAAACTCTATGTTCTTATCAACCTCTTGATACTCGGGATGGACGAGATGTTTGGTTATCGAATTTACCTGCTACAGCAAAACGGTTGCTTGTTCGAAGAAATGATCATTGTAAGACAGACATAACTTTCATTATTGATGCGTTTTCTCCTCAGAATCTTATTACGGGAGAATCTCTACTTGAAGTTTTATTAAAACCATTGATAAAAGAAACAAAAGGTTTAGAAATTTCTGAAAAGTTAAAGATGCTTCAGCAAAAAATTATCTTATCAGAAGATAATCCAGAAGAACTAGATAGTCCACCTGAATTTGAGGAAATTGTTATTGGTAAGGATGAAAAACTCTCAATAAATTTTTTGTCTTATGGGCTTGAGGCAGGCAAAGCCGTTGCTAAATTGTTAGTGAAACGTACTATAGGAGGTCATGGGTTTGGGACAGGATGGCTAATTACGCCTGACTCTATAATCACTAATTTTCATGTGATTGAAGCTAGAAAATCAGGTGAACCAAAGCCTTCTACTAAAGAATTTGAGGAACAAGCTAATAATACTCGTTTTTGGTTCGGATACGATGAGCTAAATGTATTTCATGAATATAAATCTTTAGGTTTAATAGCTGTTAATGAAATTTTAGATTATGCAATATTGAGAGTAGAGAATGCTTCTTCAGAGGGAATCCCCTTATCAAATTGGGGAATGTTGAAAGTTGTATCTTTACAGCCAGACTTGTTTATTGGGGATCGGTTGAATGTTATTCAACATCCAAAGGGAAGGATAAAGGAAGTGGCACTGAGAACCAACTTCTATTTAGGGACTAACTCTGGAAAAAATCGGCTTCACTATTTAAGTGATACAGAAAGTGGTTCGTCTGGATCACCTGTTATGAATGATGAGTGGCAAGTTATAGGTTTGCATAGAGCTTGGAATTATTATGAGAATTTTTATAAAGGTCGTATTCTGACACATAAAAGCCTTGGTCTCCAATACTCCTCACCAAATAAACTTTCCGATGATGTTGTTGCAAGGTTAAACGAAGGGATTCCAATTCACTCAATTATCAGAGATCTCCCAACTCACTATGTAAATGAAGTGCTAGAAGCTCAAAGCATAAAAACATCAAAAGATACTTGAATATGTCAATAGACTCTATTGACTACCAAGAAGTGATCAACAAGCTAATTGCGAAATTGGAGGATCATTCTCCTTTACAAGAAAAAGTCCAAAGAGATGTTTGGTTGAAGACTTCTTTACCCTCAGGTGTGTATAATGGTCTTCAACGTAATGATAACACTAAAGCTGACTTGTTTTTGGTTTTTCATGCTATAAAAAATGAGCAGTTTAATGATGGAAAATGGCTAATTTTGCAGCTAATTGACATGTTGCTTCCTAACATGAAAGGTTTAAAGTCGGGTAAAGAGCTTACAGAATTACGTGATGAAATCCAGCAAATTTTAGAAAGCACAAATGTTAATCAAGACTTAGAAGACTTGGGGCAACAGAGTTGGCAAGTAAAAACAGACTTTGTAGAAATGCCTGATATCTCAACATTTGTTGATCGTATTGATGAGCAAGAGAGATTAATTGAGTGGATTACGAAAAGTAATTGTAGAATCGTAACTGTAACAGGCTTAAAGGGTGTTGGTAAAAGTAAGCTTTGTGCAAAAGTTGTTTTGGAAATTGGTAGTGGAAATACATCCAACTTACATTCTCTTAATGCACAAGAAGATGCTTTTGAGTATATTATTTGGCGTCGTTTACTAAGCGCACCAAGTTTATCAGAGTTGCTAGAGGATATCTTAGACTTTTTTGCAGACCGAGAACAGATAGAAATACCGCAAAGACCAAATGAGTTTGTATCGTTGCTAATTTCTTATCTGCAAAGCAAAAAGTGTTTAATAGTTTTAGATAATGTTGAATCTATATTAACTAGCGGGGAAAATGCTGGCCTGTACCTTGCAGGATTTGAAGAATATGGCATATTTTTTTCACAATTAGGCACAGTAACACACAAAAGTTGCTTGCTTATCAATACACGTGAAAAACCAAAATTAATAGCTGAATTGGAAGGTGCTAATAGACCAATTAGATCATTTGATTTAGAGGGGTTGAATGTAGAATATGGAAAACTGATTTTCACTGAGATTGGATCTTTTTCTGCCACAAAAGAGGAGTGGTCCAGTATTATCGGTCTGTATAAAGGGAACCCACTAATTCTTGATTTAGTAGCAAAACACATTAACTATGTTTATTTTGGAAATGTTGCTAATTTTTTAAAAGAAGGGAAGCCTGTTTTTGGAGATTTGCGTGTAATCCTTGACTGGCATTTTAATCGCCTATCAGAACTTGAGAAGGAGGTTATGTATTGGCTTGCGATAAACAGGGAACCTATAACACTATCAGACTTAGGGGAAGATTTAATGTCCATTACCTCTAAACAGGTGCTACCTGACACGCTCCAGTCACTTCAACATAAGATACGTTTAGAAAAAAGTCATAATGGATTTTCGCTCCAACCAGTATTTATAGAGTATCTAACAGACAAAATAATGGACTGTGCTTTTCAAGAGGTAATTTCAGGAGAATTAGAAATATTAGTATCCTATAGTATTTTAAAAGCTTTAAGTAAGGATTATGTTCGAGAAACGCAATATAGATTAAATATTGGACCTTTAAATGAACGTTTTATAGAAGCTTTTGGAACAAAGGAAATTTATATTGAGCAACTTAATAAGCTGATTCGCAACACAAGTAATCAAAAGGCTGGTTATGCAGCTGGGAACCTGATTAATTTATTGTGTCATTTGGAAAATGATTTAATAGGGTACGATTTTTCCAATTTGTACATTAATCAAGCCTATCTTCAAGAAGTTCGTTTACATAATGTCAGCTTTAAACATTCAACATTCCTAAATTCAGTATTTATCCAAACGTTTGGACCAATTTCAAGCCATGCTTTTAGTCCCAACGGTGAATTACTAGCTGCTAGTGAAGCAGATGGGAGTATTCATATTTGGAAAGTTGATGATATGCAAATTCTATGGACACTTCAAGAGCATATTAGTTGGGTTTTTGCGCTTGCTTTTAGCCCTGATGGAAAAATTCTGGCAAGTGGTAGTGAGGATAAGCAAGTAAAGCTATGGGATGTAACAACAGGAAAATTAATTTCAACCTATTCTGATCACTCGAATTCCGTTTGGACAATAGTATTTCATCCTAATAAGCCTTTGATAGCCAGTGGTAGTGAAGATGAAACCATTAAAATTTGGGATATTGAAAATGATACCTGTGTTGCTACATTAAATGATCATACTAGAAAAGTATTTGCATTAGATTTTAGTAAAGATGGCTCAATGTTAGCTAGTGCTAGCGCTGATAGAACAGTTTTACTTTGGGATGCTGAATCTTGGAGTGAGGCAAAGATTTTATCTGGGCATACTGGAACAGTACGTGGAGTTTCGTTTAGTCCCCAAGGGAATTATATTGCCAGTGGTAGCTGGGATAAGACTATTAAGCTATGGAGAATACCCGAAGGAAGATATGTGAAAACTTTGGTTGGGCACAATGAAATCATTCATTCAGTCGCATTTAATCATAATGGTGAATTATTGGCTAGTAGTAGTGAAGATGGTATTATTAAGATTTGGAATGTTGAAAACGGAGCTTGTCAAAAGACTCTTAAAAGACATGTCGGGGAAGTATGGAAAGTAGCTTTTTCTTTTGATGGGGAGCATTTGGCTAGTGGAGGATATGATGGGAAAATTAAAATTTGGGATACACAAAATTGGAGAAGTAAGAGTACGCTACAGGGTTATGTAAGTTGGGTTCAAGCATTAGCACTCAGTCCTGATGATAGATTTATAGCTAGTAGTAATGGAGATTTAAAAATTAGAATCTGGGATGTAAAAACTCAACAATGCATAAAGATACTACAAGGTCATACAGGATGGACTTTTTCGGTAGCTTTTAGCTCAGATGGTAAGTGGCTAGCGAGTGGTAGTGATGATAGAAGTATAAAACTTTGGAGTGTTGAAGATTGGGAATGCAAAAAGATTTTTTTAGGGCATGATAATTGGGTTCAAGGAATTGCATTTAACCCTTATAGCACAAGAATAGCGAGTGGTAGTGATGACAGAACAATCAAGATTTGGGATATTAATACAGGGGAGTGTATTAAAACACTTTTAGGTCATAATGATGGAGTCTGGTCTGTCACCTTCGATTCTAAAGGTGAAGTAGTTGCAAGTGCAAGCGAGGACAACACAATTAAACTATGGAATATCCATGAAGGAAAGTGTATTCGCACATTTAAAGGTCACCTTGATCGAATCCATTCTGTTTCAATAAGCTCAGATGATAAGTGGCTAGCGAGTGGTAGTGATGATAAAACTATCAAGATTTGGGATAAAGAAACTGGTGAATGTGTGAGGACGTTATCTGATCATGAAAGTTGGGTTTTAGATACTGCATTTAGTCACAGCAACAAATTCTTGGTAAGTGTAAGTAAGGATAAATCTGTAAAAATATGGGATTTGAGTACCTATAAATGTACACAGTCCTTTAATGGCCATACAGCTGGGCTGTGGTCTACGTGCATTTCATCTAACGATGAAATGGTAGTTAGTGGGGGGGAAGATGGAAGTGTTCGTCTTTGGAACATAGTGGATGGCAATTCTGTAATTTTAAGAGAACCCCGACCCTATGAAGGATTAAATATAAGGGGGGTTAAGGGGTTGTCTAAAGCTCAAGCTCATTCACTTTCAGTTCTAGGTGCAGTAGAAGTTTAAAATAAAAAGTTTACCTAATGTTAATGTTCACAAATCATTTCTAGGAAGGAGTAAAGTATCAAATTTCATGATTACAACACACACGCCCTAGAATATTCAAATTTGGGCCTTACTGGAACCTATTATCTCGCCTTTCGTGATTTGCCTGATTTGTTAAAGGAAAACAATTTTGGATCTAGGGTGCTAGACTTTGGCTGTGGTGCTGGTCGCTCAACCAGATTTTTAAAGCGTTTGGGCTACACCGTTGTAGGTGTTGATATAAATGCGGAAATGCTTCATTATGCTAGAGAAGCTGATTCAGAGGGTGAATATCATTTAATCGATGAAGATGGAGGCCTGCCTTTTGAAAACCATTCCTTTGATAGTGTATTTACCAGTTTTGTATTTATTGAAATACCCACACTAGCTAGAATAACTTCAATTCTGTGTGAAATAAATAGGGCTTTAAAAGCACATGGCGTGATTTGTGTAGTTACATCATCACCAACAAGTTATAAAGGAGATTGGGTTTCTTTTTCTTATAATCACACAGATCCAGATAATCACAAAAAAAATAGTGGTGACACTGTTAAGGTGTTGATAAAAGATACTAATATAATTCTACATGATTATTATTGGTCAGATTTAGATTATAGGAATGCCTTTTGTAGAGCTGGGTTTCAGGTGCTTGACACACATAAGCCCCTAGGTCAAGATACTGATCCAGTTGAGTGGTTAGATGAAGCAAAAGAGTCACCGATACTAATTTATATCTTGGGAAAATCAATTGTTTGATAAAATGCTATTTTCATACTTGTGTTGAATATAATTATCTTTTGGTATTGTATAAAGAATCACCCATTTTTTCTATCAGTCTTTATAGTGGAAATTGTGTGTGCAAATAGTTCAAAATATACTAAAGAAATATCTTAAAACTTTTCTAGTGAAGGGGAAATAACCTATTCACTGTTTGATATGATGCGCGGAGTGCAGTATAGTTTAAAATATTGTGCTTTAACCCCATTTAGAGGAGTAAATAATATGTCAAGTCTTAAGTGGAATATAGGAGATGTAGAAATATATCAGCTAGTAGAATTAGAGGCTGGAGATATAATACAAGAGATAATCAAAAACGCTACACCAAAAAATATTCTAGAAATTGATTGGCTAAGACCCAATTTTGCCGATGATCAAGGAAAATTAAAAGCATTAGTTCAAGCGTTCTTAATTAGATCAGAGGACAAAAATATTCTTATTGATACTTGTATTGGAAATGATAAGCCTAGGAACGATGTACCAGAATGGTCAAATTTACAAAGCAACTTTTTACTGAACTTAAATGAGTTAGGGATTTCTGAGACTGATGTAGACATTGTTGCTTGTACTCATTTACATATGGACCATGTGGGATGGAATACAAAGTATGAAAATAACTCATGGGTACCGACATTTCCGAAGGCAAAATACCTTTTTTCTAAAGATGAATATACTTATTGGCAAAGCAAACCAGAAAATGAAATCGATGATGACCATGCAGCGTTCGATGATTCAGTGACACCTATTTTGGAAGCTGGCTTAGCAGAGTTAATTAATGATAACCACAGTATTGATAAAAATGTGAGTTTCATACCAACGCCAGGTCATACACCTTCACATATGAGTGTAAAGATAGAATCAAAAGGTGAGAGTGCTATTATTTCAGGTGACTTCTTACATCATCCTTGTCAAATTGCTCATCCAGATTGGTCAACAGATGCGGATACAAAACCTGAACAAGGAATTATTACACGTAAACGTATCCTTGAAGAATTAGTTGATAAGGACACGCATCTAATAGGTTCCCATTTTGCCAGTCCAGTAATTGGCAAGGTTAAAAAGAAGAATGGCAGAATGTACTTAAAAACTCAGGATTGAATTTCCCATCCTAAGATTACCTATATTTTAGAACAGATAACTCACCCTAGGTATTTAGGGCTCTTATGTATTATAAGTGTTTAACCTATAGAAATATGTTTTCAACGTCAGGAATTCAAATTCCTGAAACACATCAAAGCCCCTGTTTGAAATGAGTATGCCACAAAAAAAATCAAAGATTATTTTTAGAGGCATTCTAATGACTTTCTTGGCAGCTTTGGTTTGGGGAGTGGGAAATTTTGTTACTGGACTTACAGCGCAAAAGTATAAAGATGCTGGGAGCTTATTTCCAGCTGTAGATATTTCAATAGCAAATGTTTTAGGGGGTATTATCTTTCTAGTATGTGTAGTAGGTATAGAAAGTTTGCTTTCTATACCTACTACTAAAAGTCCTAAAAATAAAAATTATCTTGCAAAAGAATTTTTCAATATAAAGAGTATATTTGCTGGGATTTTTAAGGGATTAAATACATGCTTGTTTGTTTTTTCAACAACATATATTGTTGCAACACAAGCTCTGATTTTTGAAAGCACCTATGTGGTGTGGTCTCTATTATTTTATATTACGTTAATTCCCAAATCGTCAATACTTTCAATACTAATAAAGGTAATACTTTTGTTTTTAGGGATAGTACTAACACTTGAACAAAACCCACTGTTGTTTTTTGGTGATAATTATGTTTGGGGAGCGCTCTTTGGTTTGGCTGCGGGGCTCAGTTACGCATTATATTTAGTGAATTGGTCAAAAGCTATTCAGAATGTGGGGAAGTATGGGATACTAACACATTCAAGAGCTACTTTATTTTTATTGAGCACTTCTTTGATAACAATACTGATTATTGTTGAACTCTTCAACCTTATCTTTTTTAATGCTGTTTGGGTACCATTTACTACAATAGAGAACGTGGATATCCTTGTACAATTTACAAACGGAATATTTGTAATTGGGATTGTGTACCTATTAATTACTAAAGGCCTCCATGATCTTGATGAATTACCTTATAATGGGGCTAGTTTTTTTGCAGCCCTCCTATTGTCTTTTTCAATACCTTTTACCTTAATACCCGAATTTGCTATCGGAAAATTTATCCCCAGCATCCAACAACTTATAGGTATAGGTATCTTTATGATATTGTTTGCAAGAATTAACTCAGATCTTACTAGAACCACTTAAATACAACAAGGCACCTATCTTGTTTTAGGATAATTGTTTGTTTCTATGTAAATGCGCCTGCTGATCAAGGTTGCTGCGCCAGTATCTAGGAATTAGTGAAGGGTGGTATGATACTCTTAAAGCTTGGAATGATTTTGTTAATAAATTAAGTTTAGCGCGAATGAGATTATTCCCATAAATAACTGTGAGCAGTAAAATTGATGCATCAACCAAAATTAGCTTTTTGCTAATTTTGCTGTTTATTAAGCCGAAAAAAACACCAGACTCCTGTCTGGTGATGGATCGGCTGTCCAGACGAGAGGGGTGGTATATTTAGGGGATGAGATTTAGGAAGAGCGCGCACGCTGTATATCAGACAGAGTATCATATCGTCTGGACGCCTCGATATCGTCGAAAATTATTTCAGGAAGAAGGAGTTATGGAGTATGCAGAGAAAGTACTGGCAAAGCTCGAGGATTTAGAAGACGATATCGAGGTAAAGAAGGTAAATGTGCAAGAGGATCACGTGCATATGGTGGTGATCATTCCACCGAGGCGGGCGGTAGCCAAAGTGGTGCAATTCATAAAGAGTCAGAGTGGGAAGAAACTGAAGACAAAGTATGAATTCATGAGGAGAGCGATATGGGGACGCGGAGGGATCTGGTCACGAGGATATTGCGTATCGAGTGTAGGAATGAGTGAGGCAGCAATCATGAACTATGTTACCCACCAAGACAAAGACGACAGAGGACAGCTAGAGTTGGATTTCTAGCTATGCTCCGCAGTGGAAGCCACCATCTCCTGATGGTGGAGGTTCACTACAGTTCTTATGATGTGAGTGGTTATAAAGCTTAACTGATGAAAGGTGTCCAATGTCTGTATCAGTACATTCTGTAGATGAGTGGAGTCAACTTAAAGAAGTGGTAGTTGGAACTATTGAAGGGTTTCAAGGTTTTCACTTTGACAACACATTCAACCTTTTTTATTGGGAAAACATCAAACCGTTCCTAGAGTCAGAGAACTATTTTCAAAGAGAAGATGGTTCTTTTCAGTGGCCAACTATTGATCTTGAAGATTACATTGTTAGTGAACTAATAGAAGATATTCAGGAATTTGTTGATACATTAGAAAATCTCAATGTAATAGTTCGTAGGCCTGAAAAAATTTCTGGAAGTGTTGGTTTTGCAACACCTTTTTGGAGCAGTACCCAAATTCCCGCATTAAATGTTAGAGATCAAACTATTATTTTGGGATCTAATATTATTGAGACCGCTCCTCATGTCAGAGCACGCATTTTTGAAAATGACTACCTCAAACCATTATTTTATGAATATTTTGAAAAAGGTGCCAATTGGTATTGTATGCCTAGGCCTACCCTCAGCGCAAATACGCTTGACGCAAGATATTTTTCTTTAGACCAAAAAGAAAGTCTTGTTCTAAAAGACTATAATTCTGCATCACTACTAAATCTTGGATATGAAATGGTCTTTGATGGTGCACAGTGTATTCGTTTAGGTGAGAATGTACTTGTTAATGTTGCAAATAAAAATCACGAGTTAGGATATCTGTGGTTATGTAAAAATTTTGGTGACACCTTTAATTTTCACCGTTTAGATCGTATGTCTGATAACCATATCGACAGTTGTCTTTTACCCTTAAAACCAGGACTTTGGTTGGTGCGAAATCCTAAAATACTAGATTTTCTACCTGAAGCTTATCGTAAATGGGACTATATTGTTGCACCAGAAGCAAAAGAAGATTTATTTCCTTCTTATCAAAAAAGTAATATAGCAATATCTAGCAAATTTATAGATATGAATATCTTATCGGTAAATGAAGAAACTGTGATTGCAAACTCTCTTTTCCCAGAAATGATAAAGCTTCTTGAAAAGAATAAGTTTACAGTGATTCCAGTGAGGCACCGACATCGTCGAATGTTTGGTGGTGGGTTTCATTGTTTTACACTAGATATTTGTCGAACTGGACAAATGCAATCATATGATTTATAAAACTTTTTTGCGTATGCTAATGAGTTTACCCATTCTAATTAAAGTGACAAATTAAAGGAAGAAATTGATGTGGAAGTTCATGAGAAGTTTATTGCACAATGTAACAAATTGGCACTAGAAAGTTATTCTAATGGTGACCTGCCTTTTGGGGCTTTGATTACCCAAAACGATATGATAATTGTTCAAGCACACAACACCGTACTTTGTGACTTGACAGGTCATGCAGAAATAAATGCTATCAAAAAGGTAATACGAGAATTCCCTGATGTAAACTTGTCTGAGTGTACCTTATATTCCAATTTTGAACCCTGTGCTATGTGTGCTTATATGATCCGAGATTATGATCTTGCCCGTGTGGTATACGCAGTTGCTTCTCCACACTTAGGTGGTCACTCTCGTTGGAAAATTCTAACTGATCCGATCAGACCAAAATTCACATATAGAGAAAGTTCGCAGGTGCCTGAAATAATTGCTGGCGTATTAGAGAAAGAATGCTCACGTATATTTGATGAACTCGGTTGGGAAATGCATGTTACTACACCAATCTCGATTCCTAAAAGGACTACTACCCTAATCGAAAAAACCTTGCGCTAAGGAGTTACTCTGGGTTTGGAATAATAGAGTGTAATAGGGGTTTGTGTCTCATTTTGGATTTTATCTACAACCTACAATTTAATACCGCAAAAATACATTTGTGGTATTAAATCGTGGTATGATTTGAGGCAGGAAAATGACCTCAAACGAACCGCAAAAAGTGGAGTTGATTAGACACGGAGGGCAAGAGCTAGCTCAGAGGCGATTGACAGCGGCTGAGTTTCGTGGCCTCGCTGATGTACCGCCCGAGATAGAGTGGTATGCCAACTTTACTAACCCTCGCACTCAATCAGAGTACCGAGAGAAGATCAAGGACTTTGTAAACTTTGTGGGCATCGAACGACCCGAGGAGATAAGGGAAGTGACTCGGGCACATGTGATCGCTTGGCGAGATCATCTAGTTGAACGAGAATTATCAGCTGCCACTATTCGAGGAAAGTTGTCAGCTTTGTCATCACTCTTTCAGTTCTTATGTGAACAGAATGCCGTGACCCACAATCCTGTTACGGGAGTCAAGCGACCCAGCGAGGGAAGTAATGAAGGCAAGACCCCAGCTTTGAGTACTGAGCAAGCTCGGAGGCTCTTAGACGCTCCACCAGAAGACACACTCAAAGGAAAAAGGGATCGAGCAATTTTAGCAGTGTACCTTTTTCATGGGTTGCGCCGAAAAGAGGTGACTCAGCTCAAGGTCAAAGATATTCAGCAGCGTGAGGGCGTGGAGCATTTTAAAGTGCTAGGCAAAGGCAACAAGATTCGCTATGTGCCGATTGCTCCCGAAGCACAACGGAGAATCAAAGATTATCTTGCTTATGCTGGACACAGTGATGATTTAGACGGGGCTTTGTTTCGACCAGTTAAGAACAACATTACTAATGACCTCACCAAAGCCCTCAGTGGTGATGCTATGTATCATAATGTGGTGTTACATTATGCTCGGGCCACGGGACTCAAAGATGAGGTGCGGGAGCTTAGGGTGCATAGCACGAGAGCAACGGCGATTACTACGGCCTTGCGGAACAAGTCAGACCTTGCCAAGGTACAGATGTGGAGTGGTCATGCCAACATTTCAACTACCCGCCTCTATGATCGGCGGGAGTTTCAGCCCGAGGATAGCCCGAGTTTTAAAGTTACCTATTGATAGTAGAAGGGATTATTCGAATGCCTATCAAGAAATTCACTGCATTTTATCCGTCACAACCATTCTGGGCAATAAACAAGATTAACTTTGATGATCCAAACTATGAAGCTTCGTTTGAGGAGCAGATGGCGGAGGAAGTTTTCTCCAAAGAGGAGGATGCTTACACAATAAAGGTATGCCGAGATGGTCGGATACTACTTCGTATCGAAGCGATAGAGCAAAAAATAAAGACAGACTTGAACTCTGATATAGATACCACCATACAGCAATGGGGTGAGTACCTCGATTATCTTAATACTTTTTACCTTCTGCTTGACTCATCGACTCTTGAAATAGCTCACTTAAGCTATTTTAACCTACACGAAATAACTAACCGAGATGCTTTTCGTGTTCGTTATGAAGATGGTAAATGGGTTGGTGAGAACCTCAATAATGAAAGTATATCCTCTGTATTACAGATGGATAGATACTTATCTAATTACCCATCAAACATTCCTATTTCTATGAACTCTAGGATCATGACACGTAGGATTATTAGCCAAGACGTGATTAAACATGCAGCAAAATTATTTTCCCAAGCCATCACTTCTCCTAGCCTGAATAAAATACTGGCATCTTACGCAAAGAGTTTAAGTGAACACAAGATCGGTAATTATGAGACGGCAATCATCCTCTCATGGTTTATCATTGAGAATGCAATAAGAAGCTTGTGGGAGGATCACCTTGATAAATTAAATGAAGAAGCTAATTTAGGAAAAGATTTGAAAAAAATCCCTAGTCCTCGCAAAACTAAATTAACAGGAAGTGATTACACGATTGATATTGTTTCTAACACGCTTGAGCTTCTAGGAGTATTGTCTAACCTGCTTTTTCGAGACATAGATAAAGTTCGAAAATATAGGAACGATATTGCTCATATCAAGAAAAAGTTTAAACCCAGCGCTAAAGAATCTCGACTGACAATAGAAACTGCTCAAGAAATGATAGGATTATCATGGGGCTTTCGCTTTGTTTCCAGCACAGCAGGCCTCTCCATATCAGGTTTGTGATAAACATACTGTAAAATCAATCTGAACAGTAATTATTACTAAGAATAGCAGGTAAATAATTTTGAAGATTGTATTTGTACAATGAAGCTAACTGGAAAGCAGTATGAGGAACTGACAAAGATACTTGAATGTGCATATCCTTCCGAAGAAGAATTGAAAAGAATGCTCAGATTTGGCCTTAACAAGATTTTAGCTAGTATTACTGCTAAAGGGAACTTGAGAGATCAAATATTTGAAGTTGTGGGTCTAGCAGAAACAGAGGGCTGGTTAAATGTCACTTTGCGAGATAAATGGCACTATTTTTTGCGAGATAAACGGCACTCATTTAGCTATTGCCGTGCTGTGCGCACCTATAGGAACATTTCTGCTTCTGAGGTATCTATAAAGGGTAGGTTTGGAAATATTGAGGTGATCACATATTTCTGTGATCGAGCTGCTCTTTTCCTTGTAAAGGCTTTCTGCTAATCGGGCTTTATCTTTCGCCTGTTTTGAGAGACCTTTTGGTCGTCCACCTTTTCTACCTCTTGATCTAGCTGCTTCCAATCCTGCTTTTGTTCTTTGACTAATAATATCTTTCTCAAACTCTGCTAGAGCTGCGAACAAATGAAAGGTGAGTTTTCCTGTTGGTGTTGTCGTATCAACATTATCTTGTAGGCTTTTGAAGTCTACACCTAATTTCTGAAATGTAAAGACTAGGGTAATTAAATCATGAAGGCTTCTTCCTAAACGATCCAGCTTCCAGACAACAACAGTATCGCCTTCCCGAAGCTGGCTAATCATGTTTTTGAGTTCGGCGCGTTCTACCTTTGCTCCCTCAATATGTTCACTGTAAATCCGTTTGCAGCCCTCTTTTTTGAGAGCCTTTATTTGAAGATCAAGAAGTTGATCTTTAGTACTTACTCGTGCGTATCCAATTTTCATGCTAAAAGTTAAATTAAAGGATGCTGTTATACTTTTATGTAACTTTGATTATTATAACCGCTTCATATAACCGAATTCAAAGGATTTTTAAAGTTTTAGGACGGGGTTATTATTAGTCAAATAAAACGACCGTTTTTTGTTACTTGATGCTCATGAGCAAACAACACATAGAATCAGCGCTCGAAAAATATAAAATCATTCTCCCTTACTTAGAAAAGGAAGTATCCCTCCCCCAAATTGCAAAACAACACAGCATAGGTCTACGTACTTTGAGGAAATGGGTTAAGAGCTACCGTGATGAAGGTTTGGATGGATTAGATCGAAAGTCACGATCTGATAAAGATGCGAGACATTATTTGACAAAAGATCTGCAGGAAATGATAGAAGCTTTGGCCTTAAGAAAAACACCAACAACCCTTGCTTTCATTCATAGAAAGATTGTTGAAATTGCCGAAGAGAAGAAAGTTAAAGCACCATCGTACTATTTAGTTCGTAACGTAGTGAAAAACATTGATCCAGCCCTAATTAAATTGGCGCAGGAAGGCACTAAATCATACGATCAAGCATACGAATTGGTATTTCGCAGAGAGGCTAGTACCCCCAATGAACTTTGGCAGGTTGACCATACACTTTTGAATATTGTTTTGATTGATGAAAAAGGTCAATCGAAAAGACCTTGGTTAACTACGATCATAGATGACTACAGTAGGGCTATTTGCGGATACTATTTATCTTTTGAAACTCCTTGTGCCATTAATATAGCCTTGTCATTGAAGCAAGCAATTTGGAGAAAGAGCAATCCCAAGTGGCAAGTATGCGGCATTCCCAGCACACTCTATTCTGATAATGGCAAAGACTTTAAATCCAAACACGTTGAGCAGGTTGCTGCTGATCTGAAAATACAGCTTAAGCATTCGACCCCAGATAAACCCCAAGGAAAAGGACGTATAGAAAGATTTTTTCAAACAGTTGACCAGTTGTTGCTGATGGATCTTCAAGGGTATTCACCATCTAATGCACCTAGTCCAGTAGGAGCACTATCCCTAGAAGAATTCACGTTCCTGTTTGAGGAATTCATTGTAGAGGAATATCACCAAAGGACACACAGTGGCACTGGTATGACTCCTTTAGAAAGGTGGACTGGTAACGGTTTCCTTCCACATTTACCTGAGTCCCTAGAACAACTAGACGTGCTTTTGCTTACTGTTGCTCGTTCCAGAAAGGTTCATCGTGATGGCATCCATTTTCAGAATTTTCTATACATTGAGCCAACACTAGCAGCTTATGTAGGTGAGGAAGTCACTATTCGCTATGACCCTAGAGACATAGCTGAGATCAGAATTTATTATAAAAGCTCATTCTTATGTCGTGCTGTATGTCAAGAACTTGCTGGTCAAACTATCACCTTAAAGGAAATTATTAAAGCTAGACAGAGACGTAAACGTGAACTCAGGGAGACAATAGAGAAAAGAAAATCTCTATTGGACGCAATATTAGAAACTCCCCGACAAAGAGCAGACCAAACTAGCAAACCAAAAAGTGAAAGTGAAAATAAAACCCAACCCCCAAGACACAACCTTAAACTCTATGAGAATGATTGAGACATGTGGTAATGGCTGTATCTGAATTCCTTATAACAAAGGAGTATCGCAGATTTGAAGAGTTTTGTAATGCCTGTTATCGAGAGAAATATATTGGCATTTGTCACGGTGCTCCCGGCGTAGGAAAAACGCTCTCTGCTAACTACTATTCAAAGCGAGACGGCTTCGAGAGGTTTTTCAATAA
>CBDCWW010000001.1:0-29094 GCA_965223585.1 Trueperaceae bacterium | reverse complement strand
TTCCCTAACTGTTCGTATCTCTCAAACATTCTTAACGCTAACTTCCCTTTCAAGTATCCCATTATGTCTGACAAGCTATACTTTGGCGCTACAGACATCACCAGATGAACATGATCCTCCTGTACATTTAATTCCATTACTTCTACTCCGTCCTTGTATCCTAGCAACTGATAAACAGCATTACTTACGTAATCTCCTATCTCTCCTTTCAATATCTTATATCTATACTTTGGACAAAACACCACGTGATACTTACATTCGTATATAGAATGTGACAACTTCTTAAATCTTTTATTATTATTCATGTGTACCTCCAGAATTTCACCTTCTAGGGAGGTACATTTTTACCCAACTTTACTACTCGACTGGTAAAACCCCTAATTGCACCACTACCATAGGTAGTGGTTTAGCAGAAGCTAATCAAAGGAACCACCAAAAAATTGAATAGTAAGCCCAGCTGAGCGACCCCATTTCCCACGTAATATAAAAACCATCCTCTAAAATTGTCTGTAAAGTATTAAAGGTATACAAATTAAAAGCTAGCTAGATTTGTATACCTTTAATCATTACTTAATAATATTCTTATAATTAGAAAATATTCCCCTTATATTTTGGAAAATTCGAAAAAATGTTAGTGAAACCTAATAATTGTTTATAAACTACTAGACAAAAGTTTGAGAGAAATACCCTGAACACATCCGAGATGCGCTGAAATCACCGCCTACTTTACGGGTTTACAAATGACAAAATAATTACCAGTCGTTGGTACAAGCGCTTCTAATATGAGAAAAAGCCCTCAGGGTAACTTTTCTTGATTAGAGAAAAAGCATTGTTTTGTGTGACTTCACCTAATAAATAACTCCACCAAGTAACAAAACAAAAAAACGCAGGGATTTTATTTTCAATCGGAGGTTATTATAAGTGTCAACCGATAACGTTGTTAAACTGGATACACCCAAGATATCATTTTATTTTTGTTTTGAAGGAACTCAATAGTGTGTACGGGAATCAAACAAACATTCCACAAATGCATTATCTAGTTAAAGGCAAAGGTTTTTAGTCCAGCAAGCCCATCAGAAATATAACCGCACAACTAATCCCTTTCCCAACACCGCATCAAAGCTTGCTTCCTTTTACCTGTTTTTACTTGTCCACCTCGGCAATAAAGCTTCTCCGCTCACTCTCTGATACCGTTAAAAAGTACTGAACAGCAAACTCTACCAACTTTGTTTTGGTTGTACGCCCTATATTAGCATTGTACTCTACCCTCAAAGTTTCCAAATCCCCCAAAGTCTTATCTAACGAACGAATATGCTTTTTTTCAACAAAAGGCTCCAGTTGTTTTATTGTCACTTTGTCTGATAAAATGAGCCTATTTTTTGTGCGATAAATGGGCCTATATTTTGCGCGATAAATGAGCCTATCTATACATTGCCAATCACTAAACAATCTTTAGCAGCTTCAACAACTTCTTTAGTTATGCTACTCAGCTTATTGACATTCATGATGCGTTTTATCTGACTGAAAAGGCGATGGACAAGCCTGAAATTCCCGTTTGTGATTCTAATTATGGCTGCTACAGCTTCTGTATCAGAAAAATCCTTTCTGTGTAATTCGAGCCCGAGCTTTCTCCAGTGATGCTCCAAAATGAATAGCATCTCTTCTTTTCCTATTGGACGATATTCATGAGCAAAACCTATCCTCGAATACAATTGAGGATATCTTGTCAGACGTTTTTCCAGTCCAGGCATCCCAATCAGAATGATGCCCCAACCTCTTTCATCATATATAGCTCGCACTTGTTCAAAGGACTTTAACTGTAAACGATCCGCTTCATCAATGATTACAAGTATGCCCTGATCTTCCGTTGCGCTCGACTCTTCCCCTGATGCCTTCTTCTTCCCGTTGTGAAGAGAAGAAAATAGTTCGAATCGACAAGCTTCTAAATCCCTCTCTATTCGCCTTGCTGTGTTCCTAACAGGAGTAGTGTAGAATATGGATTGGGAAAATATAACTTGTCTGCTCATCTCAGCAACGTCTTTATCAGAGGTTTTCTTATTGAAAAACTTTTCAAAGCCATCTTGTTTGGAGTAATAGCTAGCAGAAAGCGTCTTCCCTACACCAGGAGTACCATGACAAATGCCAATATATTTCTCTCGATGACAGGCATTACAGAACTCTTCAAATCTACGATATTCCTTTGTTATGAGGAACTCAGATACAGCCATTGCCACATGTCTCAATCATTTTCATAGAGTTTAAGGTTGTGCCTTGGGGGCTGGGTTTTATTTTCACTTTCACTTTTTGGTTGGCCAGCTTGGTTGGTTCTTTCTCGGGGAACTTCTAATATTGTGTCTAATAAAGACTTTCTTTTCTCTATAGTTTCTCTGAGTTCACGTTTACGCCTCTGTCTGGCTTTAATAATCTCTTTTAAAGTGATAGTTTGACCAGCAAGTTCTTGACATACAGCACGACATAAAAATGAGCTTTTATAATAAATTCTGATCTCAGCTATGTCTCTAGGGTCATAGCGAATAGTAACTTCCTCACCTACATAAGCTGCTAGTGTTGGCTCAATATACAGAAAATTCTGAAAATGGATACCATCACGGTGAACCTTTCTGGAACGAGCAACCGTGAGCAAGAGCACGTCTAGTTGCTCTAGGGATTCAGGTAGCTGTGGAAGAAAACCATTACCAGTCCACCTTTCCAAGGGAGTCATGCCAATGCCACTGTGTGTCCTTTGATGGTATTCCTCTACAATGAATTTCTCAAACAGGGATGTGAATTCTTCTAGGGATAGTGTTCCTACTGAACTAGGTGCATTAGGTGGTGAATACCCTTGAAGATTCATTAGTAATAACTGGTCAACTGTCTGAAAAAATCTTTCTATACGTCCTTTTCCTCGGGGTTTATCTGGAGTTGAATGCTTAAGCTGGATTTTTAGATCAGCAGCAACCTGCTCAATGTGTTTGGACTTAAAATCCTTGCCGTTGTCAGAATAGAGTATGCTGGGAATGCCACATACCTGCCACTTAGGGCTGCTTTTCCTCCAAATTGCCTGCTTCAAAGACAAGGCTATATTAATGGCACAAGGAGTTTCAAAAGATAGATAGTATCCGCAAATGGCTCTACTGTAGTCATCTATGATTGTGGTTAACCAAGGTCTTCTCAACTGACCTTTTTCATCAACCAGAAGGATATCTAAAAGTGTATGGTCAGCTTGCCAAAGTTCATTAGGCACACTAGCTTCTCTGCGAAATACCAGTTCGTGTGTTTGATCGTATGCTTTGGTGCCTTCCTGTGCCAATTTAATTAGGGCTGGATCAATGTTTTTTACCACATCACGGACCACATAGTACGATGGTGCTTTAAGTTTTTTCTTTTCAGCAATTTCAGTGATCTTTCGATGAATGGAGGCAAGAGTTATTGGGGTTCTTCTTAAGACCAGAGCTTCTATTAGCTCTTCCAGTTCTTTGGTTAAAGAGTGCCTTGCATCTTTATCAGAACGTGGTTTTCTATCTAATCCAGCTAAACCTTTATCACGATAGACTTTAGCCCATCTTTTCAAAGTGCTTAAGCCTAGATTACGATGTTTCGCAATTTCAAAAAGGGATACTCTTCCTTCTAGATAAGGGAGAATGATTTTGTATCTTTCAAGTGCTGATTCTGTTTGCTGTTTACTCATAAGTGTCAAGTAACAAAAAATGATCGTTTTATTTAACTAATAATAATCCCGTCCTACAACTTTAAAAACCCTTTGGGTTCGGTTATATGAAGTGGTTATAATAATCAAAGTTACATAAAAGTATAACAGCATCCTTTAATTTAACTTTTAGTATGAAAATTGGATACGCACGAGTAAGTACTAAAGATCAACTTCTTGATCTTCAAATAAAGGCTCTCAAAAAAGAGGGCTGCAAACGGATTTACAGTGAACATATTGATGGGGCAAGGGTAGAGCGCACCGAACTCAAAAATATGATTAGCCAGCTTCGGGAAGGCGATACTGTTGTTGTCTGGAAGCTGGATCGTTTAGGAAGAAGTCTTCATGATTTAATTGCCCTAGTCTTTACATTTCAGGAGTTAGGTGTAGACTTCAAAAGCCTACAAGATAATGTTGATACGACTACACCAACAGGAAAACTCACCTTTCATTTGTTCGCAGCTCTGGCAGAGTTTGAGAAAGACATCATTAGCCAGAGAACAAAGGCAGGACTGGAAGCAGCTAGATTAAGGGGTCGAAAAGGTGGACGACCAAAGGGTCTTTCAAAACAGGCAAAAGATAAAGCAAGATTAGCAGAAAGTCTTTACAAAGAAAAGAACAGCTCGATCACTGAAATATGCGATCATCTTAATATTTCCAAACCTACCCTTTATAGATACCTTAGAAGTAGAGGTGTTTCCATAGGCACATAGTATGGCAGTTTTCGATAGGCCCATTTATCGCGCAAAAAACTGGCCCATTTATCAAACAAAGTGACACGATTGAGCATAGTGAGCGGTAAGATTATTTCTACAAACTTGATGAGCCAATGCAGAAGCAATGTAAGTCTTCCCAACCCCAGTAGGGCCAGTAATAATCAAATTATTGTGTTCTTTTATCCATTCACAAGTAGCTAAATCACGCATAAGTGAGGCATCCAAATTCCTTGGATGTTTGTAATCAATATTTTCAAGAGTAGCTTGCTGCCTGAGCTTAGCGTTCTTAAGATGTCGATCAAATCGCTTATTATCTCGATTGAGCATTTCTCTATCGACCAATAAAGCTAAACGCTGTTCAAAATCCAGTTCCTTAGCATTTTTAAGTTCTAGCTGTTCTTGTAAAGCCAAAACCATGCCATCAAGCTTCATACTACGGAGTTTATCTAGTGTGGGATTAATTAGCATGACTTAGCCTCCTTATTTTTGTATTGTTCTTGTTGATAGTAATCTGCCCCTCGAACGTTTTGATGGTGTGGTAAAGTTGCTGCTACTTTACCTTTTCTATTGTCAGGTAAAGGTTCTTTATCAAGATTCTTTTTCAGTATTGATTCAATAGATTTATAGCTATAAGACTTTAGAAAACAGGCCCGCTTGCATGCGGCTTCTAGACGTTGATCAGTATAAGTTTTACCTAGTCTCATAACACCTAAACAAGAACGGTATCCTTGTTCAACATGGGCCCTACTACTTAAGATCTGTTCGACAACTTTGGCTGTATACTCACCAGTCTTTTGTGCCCAGCTAATCAACCTTTCTGGTGACCACTCACTTTGTTTCTGATGAGGCTTAGGCATGTGTTCTTTTAGGGTTGTATGTCTACCTTTATGCCTTGGCGTTTGAGGTACAAGTTGATGTGAGGCAATGCGCTGAGATTTGAAGAAAACCCCTAAGGTATTGTCAGTGATACGAATATCTACTTGTTGTCTTACGTAATTGTGAGGGACACTGTAATAATGTCTTTTCACTTCTATGTGGTAATCAATATTCACCTTTGCTTTCTTCCACTCTGCTAACACATAAGGTTCTATTGGTAAAGGATGTAAGGCGTCTTTCTCTATTTCCTCAAAGGTACTCTTCCTACTACCTGCTAACTTTTGAAAAGGCTTATTATTCAATTTTTCCAACAAATTCTTGATTGCCTTATTAGCTTCATACAGATTGAAGAAGACTCTGTCACGTAAGGGAGCTAGAATGCTTTGCTCCACTATCTGTACCCCTACTTCAACTTTTGATTTGTCTTTGGGTTTTCGCACTCTTGTTGGTATGATAGCTACACCATAATGCTCAGCAAAATCAGCATAGGACACATTTAATTCTGGTTCATAGTAGTTTGCACTCTTCACTCCTGATTTTAGGTTATCAGGAACTATCACCTCTGGTACCCCTCCGAAAAACTCTAGTGCTCTAATATGTGATGCCAACCAGTCTTTTACCTTTTGACTCCAAGTTGCTTCTGCATAAGTATAGTTACTTGCTCCCAAGGTTGCTACAAATATCTGCGCTTGTTTAATTTCTCCTGTTGCTGGATCGGTTATTCCCATGGTCATTCCTGCATAATCTACAAACAGCTTTTCTCCAGCTTTGTGACGTTGACGCATACTTACGTTCTTTTTGTTGCACCACTGCCTATATTTCAAGGTATAGCTGCTGTAGCTATAGCCATCAGGATTCCCAAGTTTGTATTCTTGCCACAGTAGATTTAGAGTTACACCTTTCCGTTTAAGTTCCTGATGAACTTTCATCCAGTTAGGCATACCTTCCTTATTCTCTTCATCGCTAGCAGGTGGATAAAGTATCTTATCCAATTGCTCATCATCTATATCTTTAGGCAAAGGCCATGAAAGTCCTGCTACCTTTGCTCTTCCTATATAACTATTGATTGTACTTCTACTGATCTGGCAACTTTTAGCTATGTCACGCTCACTTAAACCTAAGCTCTTTAACCGCGATACTTCTCGAATCTTCCGCATGGAAACTCGCTTTCTTGGCATACTCAACCCCCTTGGGTTAAACATGCCATCGTAGATTCTTGTATCGCTTTGCTCAGGTTGTTTTGTTACTTTATTTGGGTGGCCGAATAGCTTTAGCGGGGGTGGCCGGATAGCTTTAGTGCGGGTGGTCGATTTTCATTAAAATATGCACAAAACATTGGAACCAACACAATATCCTAAATTTGACTTTCCCAAACCAGGACCAGAACTACCTCCAAAAAACTAAACCCTACAAAAACCCCATAGGATTAAGGGCAGGATCATCAGGGTCAAAACCCATCGACCTAAGCATCGAATGATGTTTAGACTTACAATTATCTAATCCCCGTTTTAAATATTCTTGACACAGCTTTAATAAGGAAGGAATCGCTTCTTGCATTTCCATTGCAGAATGGTATTTACCCATAACGTAAAGATAAAAATTTGAAGCATTATTCTCAACATAAGCTGAAGTCTTCGCAACAGTTGACTCTACCTTTTCCTTTACTGGAACCTTTAAACGCTCTACTGAGTTTACAAACCCCTTCCAAAAAGGAAGCAATTCACATAGGTTACGGTTATACCTTTGACGCTCAGTTGCGCTTTCTACATCAACAAAATCCACAAACTCACGTACAAAACCGATTGCTACATTTAATGGAGAAGATTGTTGAATCTCACCTGTAGAAACGTCAACACCCGCAACCGCAGCAAAATAGCTAGCCGCACGACCTTGTGCCAAATGACTCCTACTTCTAAGTTCGAAACGAGTATAGCCACGCCTATTATAGCAGCATGCATGTTGTAAAGACCTTTTTGAACCCATATCAAAGGTATCACCTTCTGCACTTTCATGAAAATGACCATTCCTAAAACCTTCTCGTCCCTTCATAGCTTCCTTTGAATACTGAACCTTAGTTCGTACATTATCCTTTTTCCACTCAATTCTAATTTGCTCCACAGTAAAAGGACAATAATCTACAGCTAAATCAAGACGAGTAACATGATCAGGAGAAGACACAGTATGCTTTCCTGTAAAGAACTCAAAGTAGACTTTAGCTAGAGCTAAATCACCTACTTGCTCACAACCAGCTCCTGTAATACTAATAAAAACTCCTTGATCTTTCCTATCAGGATTATAGGAAACCTTAAAATCATCACCGTACTTAAACATCTTCGTGTAACCATTATGATCAGAGTAAGGAAAAGCTTCCCAACCATCAAAACCAAGAGGAAGATCAAGAAGTTGAGACAAACCATTCAAAACCTGAAACCTAGATGCATAGGTAACACCTTCAAGCCAATGGCAGCCAACAACTAAACCTTCCTCGTTTAAAGAATCTACAGAATCTACAGAATCTACAGAATTTAAAGAATTTGAAGAGTTTAAAGAATCTATAGATTTTGAAGAATCTAAATTTAAAGGAATTGTTGAACCTGCTAAAGATTGCAAAAACTTACTTTCAATGAGCTTACGATTAGAATCATCAGATTGATTATGAGAAGATGAGAGAAAAAGTTCGTCTTTACCTGAATTCTCAGTTGTAGGACAAGATGTGGTTAGAACCCCCCTGTTAGTTATGGGGGGTTTTCCTTCTGGATTTTCCCTAGATTTAACATCAAGATAGTGCTGTTTTTCATTCCATATTTTGACAGGATCAAAGAACGAACCCCTTGCTAATTCACTAGCCTCAATCTCTTTAGCCAACACATCAGCTCTTAATTCTTCATCCTGCTCTAAACGCTCTTGCTTAGCAGTCTCAATCACAATATAAGAGTCATCATAATCAGCTATCGGCCTACCAAAATCTTCTAAACTAGAAGGAATAAAATCATCAAACCCCTCCAAATAAGGAGAAGCCAAAGCAGCATCAGAGGCATCTAAGACAGCTTGAAATTCAGCTTCAATCTTAACCTTTTCTGAAGCAGACGCACCCACTAACTCAGGCTTAGGATAAGCCTCAAACGTCTCAAATTCACTTGTATTAGGATCAGCACTATATGTACCCACTATATAATCCTGCCCATCAACACGCTCCACCTTTGGCACACGACCTGCTTCTACAGAAATTGTAGGGCCAGTCTCATTCATAACTACCCCTCAAAAACAAACAAATACAGCAAAAGGCACCAGACAAAAAAATTATGTCCATCGTAATATATCCTTTACAAAACCCTGTTTTGAACTACATTTTCACAAATAAGTACAGAAATCGTGCTACAATTTTGCTAACAGGAATCAACTGTTGCCCAATCTGGCATGTCTCTGCGTATTTGAAAAAATGCGCAGGGAAATTTATTTACATAACATCAAAACTCCAAACACCCCTAAATCATAAAAAAAAACCTTAAAACCAAGCAATCTAATCAGAATAATCCAACCTTCCCCTACCCACCCCCCATTGAAGAGGGGGATGGGTAGGGGAAAGAAGGTTAAGGATTAAAGAGAACTATTCCTTAGGCAAAAGATAATCATATTCAAAAGAACCATCAATTAAACACCTTGCTGAGTACTCACGCAAAGCCCCTCTTCTAAATAGTTCTGAATCAGCCTCAGTATAATAATCAGGGAACATAGAAACCATAATCTCACTTACAAGCTCAGCAAACCACTCTAAAGGCTCAAGAACAAAAGACACCTCCTCACCTATAGAAAGAGCTATTTCCTCATCTGTTTTATCAGAAACAACATACCTAGCCTTTAAGTCCTCTGACCAAGTAAGGTGCATCTTGCCGTGAAATGCCGTTGCAAACTCCTTAAACAAAGATACGTAAAAAGGATCAAATTGAATATTACACTCCCTCAAAAAGTCAAAAGGTACAAAAGACTCACCCTTAGCCTTCTTCATATGTAACTTAGTAAGCTCATCCTCAACACCCCATGTGTAACGTTCACCAGTTAGCTTATTAAGGTAATCCTTAACCTTACTAGCATCCTGTAAAGTAAAAGCTTTCTCTGAAACCTCACCAAAACCATACTTGCTCGTAAACCTAGACCAACGAGCAAATAATTCAGAGCGCAAAACCTCAAGATCAACTTCATTTCCCAAAGCATCAAGAAACAAAATAGTACATGAATGAAGTAATACTATATAAATACCTGTGTACATACGTGTCAAGTAGTAAAGATATGTTAACATTTCCAATATGAAAGATTCTCTAGGTAGAACCATCACCCCAAATAGATGGAACACTATAAAAAGGCTAAGTCAGGAAAACAAGCTACCCGAGAACCTATCAAGCAAAGCCTATAGAGTTACACTAAGTGACTTGGAGCATGAATTCTTTGGCAAGCTCGATAGTGTTCAGCGTGGTGAAGCAGTCATGCACGGACTTGTACATATGGGAATTTTGCAATGGGATTGAGAACTTAGTCAGATTCCTTTTGTATATAGTGCTTGGCAGCCTCGCTGAAAAACTGTGAGATACTATAGTTACTGCCTTTGACTAGCCGTTGGATCGTGGCTCGGGTCACGTATTCCCGGATTTCTAGGGCCAAGGGGGTGGGCACGGTAATAGAAAAACGTAAGTTTTTCTTGGTTTTCTCCTCGCTGGTGTTTTTGTCAGACTGGTTTTGTCCCTCAACTTTTGGAAACTCTTCCTTGAGCTCCTTATTTATACTTGAACCCTCCAAAAATTGTTGAAGTAGCTCCTTGTTATCTATAGGGGTTGCCATAGCGTTCTTTGACTTCCTGCCATAGGGTGTTCATATTCTTCATCAGGATTTCTTCTTCAGTGCTGACCTTTTTACTCATACCAGCTAATAGTCCTTGAGTATAAAGTTTATTGAGGGCTTTATGATGCTCAAAGGGTGTGTTGAGTACATCATCACGATAGAATAACAAGTCTTTACTTAGCTTGTCAGAATCTCGGCTTTGACCTTGAGCTTCACCTGCTCTAACATGACTCATTACTCCAAGAGATTTTTGAAATCTGGATAGCTGACGTAACTTGTTAATTCCTAACCGATAGCCTTTTTCATCAAAGGTAATAAAGGTTAGGATCAAACCCTCAGATATATCCATCATCTGGGCAATCTCAGCTTTGTTTGGGGCACCACCGAAGTCCACCAATACAACATCATACTCTTGCAGGTCTCCGTTTAGGGATTGTTTAATCTCTACAGGCATCTTTACTTCTAACTCCAAGTTGTCATGCCACTGGCTAAGGGTGTGTTCTTTGCCCTCTCGGGATTCGTCTCGATCTACTCCAAGGACTCTGAGCTTAGGCTCACTAGCCCAACCTTGATAATCTTCACCATCTCGGGCAGCAGCAGCTAGAAACTCGCGGGCAAATGAGCTTTTTCCTTGTGAGGTCTCTGGTGAGTACAAAATGATGGTTAACTTCTCTTGAGCCATCTATAAGTCTCCTTAGCATTGGTTTGACAGTCTAAGCATATCTACTCATATACGATTGTCATTCAGTAACTATTACTAGAATCCGATTGTAATATTGTGTGATTTACCACTAAAATACTAAAATTGTACGTTTTCGCATAAATAATTCTAAGCTACTTCCTAATTTCCTATTTTAATACTATGTGTTAACTTGCACGATAAACGACCTTACTCTTTGCAAAATAAACGATACGATCCCATTCTGAACTTTCTCTAAAACCAAGGACACAAGAAGCTGCTATCCGGACACATTTTGGCTTCTGGGCATTAGTTAGTTCAGGATTCATCAAGTTGAAGTGACCCTAACCTGACATCATAGCGTTTTTCTATTTGATCTGGTACAAGTATCGGCAAAACCCCTGATTTGAACAATTTTAGAAAAAATTTGAGTAATTCTCTCCTATACTGAAACCACCCTTATAATTGTTCTATAAGGGGTTTGTTGGTGTTTTCATTGAATTTCCTAAAACGCAAATATTCTCATTTTTATGCCTATAAGAATGTCCTTGGATTTATCGTGGGGAGCAGCTTTTCGTAAAACCTACCCTTGGTTTATGTTGTGCTGGTAATAACTAAAAACATCGTTTAGCATTGACGCTACATTAGAATTTTTTCTAATAAAAATCCCCCTTCTGAAAATATTCCTCTTTTTTAATCGTCTTAATCAATAAATCTACAGAATTACTTCTTATTGTCCCGATAAGCTAATCTGAGTTATCCTTTTTCCTTATGGCAAGTTATTCCTTGGATTTGCGACAACGCATTGTTCAATCTTACCTAGATGGCGAAGGTTCTATACGTGAAATAGCACAACGTTTTTTGGTTAGCCCAACCACTGTTCATCAGTACCTTAAGCTTTACCAACAACAGGGTAATTTGCTCCCTAAAGAGTATGTTGCTGGTCGTAAACCTGCTGTAGCCGCTAAGCAATTGTTACTAGTAAAAACTTTGCTACAAAACAAAGCAGACATGACTTTAATTGAATTCTGTACAGCCTTTGAAAAAAAGACTAAAACCAAAGTTAGCACTGCTAGTATGTGGAGGGCAATCAAAAAGATTGGTCTGACCTATAAAAAAAGACTTTACGTGCCAAAGAGCAAGATCGAGAAGACATTGTAGTCAAACGCAAAGCATTTTTACGTTTGCAGAAAGCAATTAAAGCAAATAGGCTTGTATTTATTGATGAAACAGGTCTGTATCTAAACATGACTAGAATTTATGCTCGCTCAAAGAGAGGGGAAAGGGCATATAGTTCTGTACCAAGCAAGAAGCATAAGTTTGCAAATTTGATAGGAGCAATTACTCTAGAGGGGGTAATTGCTAATTTCTGTGTGGATGGAGGTATAACAGGAAAAGTGTTTACAGTATTTCTAGAAGAAGTATTATGTCCAGTATTGAAAGTAGGGCAAATAGTTTTGATGGATAATTCACCAGCACATATTGTAAAAAAGGTACGTGAGTTAATAGAAGGCAGAGGCGCTAAACTGATCTACTTGCCACCATATAGCCCTGAGTTCAATCCTATAGAGCATTGTTGGTCAAAGGTAAAGTCCCATCTACGTACATTAGAGGCTTGGGACAAAAAGAAGTTTAATTCTTCAGTTAAGAAAGCTCTGGAAACAGTTAATGCCAATGATGCTCAAGCTTGGTTCAGGCACTGTGGTTATTCAAATCACCCACCTATGGAAGGATGTTACAATAAATATTTATTCAAATATTCACAACTTTAATTTCTTATAAATGCAAAAGTATGTTTTCATTTTAGATAAATCACCAGTAAGAAACATTTTTACTGTTTGTAAGACTTTAATATGATTTTATGAGAGATCGAAAATCCCGTTTCATAAGAGCATTTACTGTATTTGTATCAGGTCAAAAAGAAAAATGCTACAACTACAAAGCCAAAATGTGTCCGGATAGAATCTGTTTTTCCTATTTATAGACAGTATTTCAAACAACTTGAGCCCAACTTGATAGTAAAATAAGAGTTTGACCTAGAAAAATACTGTCTTGTGGGAAGGTCATTTTGAGATATAAGAGGCCAATTATATTGGTCAATATCGTCTTTTACCAACCCTTTCCAAAAAGCGAAACTTGTTTATGATCTTAAACCTAGAAGCTCAAAAATCTGGGACTTACCCCTATAAAGTGATCAAGTAACTAGAAAATAAAAAGCTAGAGCCCCAAAGTTACTCTAACTTTTGCCCAGCATTTTTAGAGCTGTTTTAAATTACTTCAGTAAGCATTCAAAAAAGAAAACAATGCTTACCAAAGAGGTAATACAAGGGTAATGAAAGAATAAGACAAAAGATTCAAAGTGCTCGAGAAGAGCAAATTCAATCACAGAAAGTTGATACTTTAATGAAAAACTATTTAAAAACAATTACTTTATTAAGCACAATTTTAACTCTGCTACTTTTTACAGCTTGTCAAAACTTCAGCCAGCCAGTTGAGTCTGAGGCTACAGAGACAGAGGAGGAAGTAATATCTGAGGTTGCAGAGGAAGAAAGTATACCTGAAAATGTAGAAGAATTAGAAATAGACCTTACCGATACTGAAGATAGCCTTGAAACACAAACCTTTAGTTCGTACGAGTACCTAGATATTCCTATTCCCAAGGCAGTTATAACCACAGCTATAAACGCTTATCTCAGCGGTATGTTAATTAACCTCGATAATTGGGGATCTTGGAATGGAAGCAACTGGCACACTCAGGGATCTTATATTCTTATGCCTAATGGGCACGTAGAACCTTTAAACATTCCCCTTTCCCCGACTATGAAAACAGTTTTGCGTCGCTATAATGGTTACATTAATGATTTGTCTACTCAGAGTATTTCTGTTTTCATAGAAGGCAATAAGATAAGGATTAGATTCATCTTTGAAAGTGCAGGAAATGAGTTAAAGGTGGGATGTATTAACCGACGCAAAGATAAGCCTTGTAAAGCACACTTGTTAAACCACAGTGGTCAAATCAATAATGCCCAAGTGAATGTTTGGCTAACACCTGTATTCACAGGTAGTGAAGTCTCCTTTAAAGATTTTGAGGTGAAATTCGATTTTGATTTACAGCCTGATTCTTGGCTACTAGACAAAGCACTTAGTATTGTAAATTGGTTTATAGATACAGATAGCTTAATTAAACAAGAGCTTACCGACGGTATTAACGATTGGTTAGATGATAACAATACCATCGAGGGATTAGCTAAAGACCTTAATGAAGAAATTATAGAGCGTGCTACTGATTATCTAGAAAGTGCACTAGGTGATAAGGCTAGTAACTTTGTAAAGGATAACCTTGTAATCACCAAACTTGTAGATAGTGGTAACTATTACGTTGTTACCGTTCGCTATCCCTCCCCGATAACTAGAAGTTCAGTTCGCATACCCTTTGTGAAAGGATTTCGTGTAATTGACTCTAGTAAAACCATGACTTGCCCTAATGAGGTACCTTTTAGAGCATCTATTTACACTAAATATAAAACTAAGGGAAGAGTCTGGCTCGTGAATGAGGATGGTAGCACAACGAGAAAACTCAGATGGCAGAGTAAGAGAGACACACGTGCTAACTTCACTATAAAAAGATCTTGGGATAAGCCAAGCAATGGTCACGAGTATCAAGGCTGGTCTTACATGGTTGTTTCCTTCAAAGATGTATTTGGAGTTACTCATGTTAAAAGTTCTCGAAAGAGTCATTTTTCTCGCACTTGTGAATTTGGGGTAACTTGGTGAATTCACTATAAAAAGCCATTGAACTCTACTTAGTTCGGAGCTCAAGTTTCGAAAAAGTCTGGGCGGGCCAACCTCCAAGGATTTGAAATCCTCGGAGGTCATTTAGTGCCATTTGTCAAGCTAAGAACAGTGTCACTTACTGCACAAAGTAATATCAAGACAACACCGACCAAATACCTTTAGATTTAAGGTAATTATCCAAACCAGCTTGACCATAATCCTGAACCACTTGTAAAAGCTCTCCGCACCAACACTTACCACTCAACTTATTAAGCTGTTTCCACTGAGTAAAATCAATAATAGCTAATATAGCATCACTCTCACCAATAGAATCAGCTATTTGTTGATCAGTCTGATTATCAATTAAAGATTGGTAGTTAAAGAGATTGAAATGTTTTCCCATAAAGTGTTTATTGGTGTTTTCAGCTTTATTAGTCATAAATTGATTTGTGCCTTTTTTGCGCTTAATTTCTCCCACCCCCCTAACTGAAAACTACGCCCTTTCCTTTGTTGCCTACAAAAGCTCAACATTCTAGTATGGCGCAAATCAAAGTCAAGATACCACCACCTGAGGTGGTGGCTTATTTTATTGCCCCTAGAAGGTGGCATGTTACATCTACCTTAACCCTCCTTTCCCTAACCTACATTTATTCCTCTTCCTGTTCCTTCTCTTTCTCCTTTTTCTCTTGCCATTTCACATACTTCCTTATCTTTTCTTCATCCAATCCTACTGTACTTATGCAATACCCTCTACTCCACAAATGCCTTCCCCAATACCGCTTCCCTAACTGTTCGTATCTCTCAAACATTCTTAACGCTAACTTCCCTTTCAAGTATCCCATTATGTCTGACAAGCTATACTTTGGCGCTACAGACATCACCAGATGAACATGATCCTCCTGTACATTTAATTCCATTACTTCTACTCCGTCCTTGTATCCTAGCAACTGATAAACAGCATTACTTACGTAATCTCCTATCTCTCCTTTCAATATCTTATATCTATACTTTGGACAAAACACCACGTGATACTTACATTCGTATATAGAATGTGACAACTTCTTAAATCTTTTATTATTATTCATGTGTACCTCCAGAATTTCACCTTCTAGGGAGGTACATTTTTACCCAACTTTACTACTCGACTGGTAAAACCCCTAATTGCACCACTACCATAGGTAGTGGTTTAGCAGAAGCTAATCAAAGGAACCACCAAAAATTGAATAGTAAGCCCAGCTGAGCGACCCCATTTCCCACGTAATATAAAAACCATCCTCTAAAATTGTCTGTAAAGTATTAAAGGTATACAAATTAAAAGCTAGCTAGATTTGTATACCTTTAATCATTACTTAATAATATTCTTATAATTAGAAAATATTCCCCTTATATTTTGGAAAATTCGAAAAAATGTTAGTGAAACCTAATAATTGTTTATAAACTACTAGACAAAAGTTTGAGAGAAATACCCTGAACACATCCGAGATGCGCTGAAATCACCGCCTACTTTACGGGTTTACAAATGACAAAATAATTACCAGTCGTTGGTACAAGCGCTTCTAATATGAGAAAAAGCCCTCAGGGTAACTTTTCTTGATTAGAGAAAAAGCATTGTTTTGTGTGACTTCACCTAATAAATAACTCCACCAAGTAACAAAACAAAAAAACGCAGGGATTTTATTTTCAATCGGAGGTTATTATAAGTGTCAACCGATAACGTTGTTAAACTGGATACACCCAAGATATCATTTTATTTTTGTTTTGAAGGAACTCAATAGTGTGTACGGGAATCAAACAAACATTCCACAAATGCATTATCTAGTTAAAGGCAAAGGTTTTTAGTCCAGCAAGCCCATCAGAAATATAACCGCACAACTAATCCCTTTCCCAACACCGCATCAAAGCTTGCTTCCTTTTACCTGTTTTTACTTGTCCACCTCGGCAATAAAGCTTCTCCGCTCACTCTCTGATACCGTTAAAAAGTACTGAACAGCAAACTCTACCAACTTTGTTTTGGTTGTACGCCCTATATTAGCATTGTACTCTACCCTCAAAGTTTCCAAATCCCCCAAAGTCTTATCTAACGAACGAATATGCTTTTTTTCAACAAAAGGCTCCAGTTGTTTTATTGTCACTTTGTCTGATAAATGAGCCTATTTTTGTGCGATAAATGGGCCTATATTTTGCGCGATAAATGAGCCTATCTATACATTGCCAATCACTAAACAATCTTTAGCAGCTTCAACAACTTCTTTAGTTATGCTACTCAGCTTATTGACATTCATGATGCGTTTTATCTGACTGAAAAGGCGATGGACAAGCCTGAAATTCCCGTTTGTGATTCTAATTATGGCTGCTACAGCTTCTGTATCAGAAAAATCCTTTCTGTGTAATTCGAGCCCGAGCTTTCTCCAGTGATGCTCCAAAATGAATAGCATCTCTTCTTTTCCTATTGGACGATATTCATGAGCAAAACCTATCCTCGAATACAATTGAGGATATCTTGTCAGACGTTTTTCCAGTCCAGGCATCCCAATCAGAATGATGCCCCAACCTCTTTCATCATATATAGCTCGCACTTGTTCAAAGGACTTTAACTGTAAACGATCCGCTTCATCAATGATTACAAGTATGCCCTGATCTTCCGTTGCGCTCGACTCTTCCCCTGATGCCTTCTTCTTCCCGTTGTGAAGAGAAGAAAATAGTTCGAATCGACAAGCTTCTAAATCCCTCTCTATTCGCCTTGCTGTGTTCCTAACAGGAGTAGTGTAGAATATGGATTGGGAAAATATAACTTGTCTGCTCATCTCAGCAACGTCTTTATCAGAGGTTTTCTTATTGAAAAACTTTTCAAAGCCATCTTGTTTGGAGTAATAGCTAGCAGAAAGCGTCTTCCCTACACCAGGAGTACCATGACAAATGCCAATATATTTCTCTCGATGACAGGCATTACAGAACTCTTCAAATCTACGATATTCCTTTGTTATGAGGAACTCAGATACAGCCATTGCCACATGTCTCAATCATTTTCATAGAGTTTAAGGTTGTGCCTTGGGGGCTGGGTTTTATTTTCACTTTCACTTTTTGGTTGGCCAGCTTGGTTGGTTCTTTCTCGGGGAACTTCTAATATTGTGTCTAATAAAGACTTTCTTTTCTCTATAGTTTCTCTGAGTTCACGTTTACGCCTCTGTCTGGCTTTAATAATCTCTTTTAAAGTGATAGTTTGACCAGCAAGTTCTTGACATACAGCACGACATAAAAATGAGCTTTTATAATAAATTCTGATCTCAGCTATGTCTCTAGGGTCATAGCGAATAGTAACTTCCTCACCTACATAAGCTGCTAGTGTTGGCTCAATATACAGAAAATTCTGAAAATGGATACCATCACGGTGAACCTTTCTGGAACGAGCAACCGTGAGCAAGAGCACGTCTAGTTGCTCTAGGGATTCAGGTAGCTGTGGAAGAAAACCATTACCAGTCCACCTTTCCAAGGGAGTCATGCCAATGCCACTGTGTGTCCTTTGATGGTATTCCTCTACAATGAATTTCTCAAACAGGGATGTGAATTCTTCTAGGGATAGTGTTCCTACTGAACTAGGTGCATTAGGTGGTGAATACCCTTGAAGATTCATTAGTAATAACTGGTCAACTGTCTGAAAAAATCTTTCTATACGTCCTTTTCCTCGGGGTTTATCTGGAGTTGAATGCTTAAGCTGGATTTTTAGATCAGCAGCAACCTGCTCAATGTGTTTGGACTTAAAATCCTTGCCGTTGTCAGAATAGAGTATGCTGGGAATGCCACATACCTGCCACTTAGGGCTGCTTTTCCTCCAAATTGCCTGCTTCAAAGACAAGGCTATATTAATGGCACAAGGAGTTTCAAAAGATAGATAGTATCCGCAAATGGCTCTACTGTAGTCATCTATGATTGTGGTTAACCAAGGTCTTCTCAACTGACCTTTTTCATCAACCAGAAGGATATCTAAAAGTGTATGGTCAGCTTGCCAAAGTTCATTAGGCACACTAGCTTCTCTGCGAAATACCAGTTCGTGTGTTTGATCGTATGCTTTGGTGCCTTCCTGTGCCAATTTAATTAGGGCTGGATCAATGTTTTTTACCACATCACGGACCACATAGTACGATGGTGCTTTAAGTTTTTTCTTTTCAGCAATTTCAGTGATCTTTCGATGAATGGAGGCAAGAGTTATTGGGGTTCTTCTTAAGACCAGAGCTTCTATTAGCTCTTCCAGTTCTTTGGTTAAAGAGTGCCTTGCATCTTTATCAGAACGTGGTTTTCTATCTAATCCAGCTAAACCTTTATCACGATAGACTTTAGCCCATCTTTTCAAAGTGCTTAAGCCTAGATTACGATGTTTCGCAATTTCAAAAAGGGATACTCTTCCTTCTAGATAAGGGAGAATGATTTTGTATCTTTCAAGTGCTGATTCTGTTTGCTGTTTACTCATAAGTGTCAAGTAACAAAAAATGATCGTTTTATTTAACTAATAATAATCCCGTCCTACAACTTTAAAAACCCTTTGGGTTCGGTTATATGAAGTGGTTATAATAATCAAAGTTACATAAAAGTATAACAGCATCCTTTAATTTAACTTTTAGTATGAAAATTGGATACGCACGAGTAAGTACTAAAGATCAACTTCTTGATCTTCAAATAAAGGCTCTCAAAAAAGAGGGCTGCAAACGGATTTACAGTGAACATATTGATGGGGCAAGGGTAGAGCGCACCGAACTCAAAAATATGATTAGCCAGCTTCGGGAAGGCGATACTGTTGTTGTCTGGAAGCTGGATCGTTTAGGAAGAAGTCTTCATGATTTAATTGCCCTAGTCTTTACATTTCAGGAGTTAGGTGTAGACTTCAAAAGCCTACAAGATAATGTTGATACGACTACACCAACAGGAAAACTCACCTTTCATTTGTTCGCAGCTCTGGCAGAGTTTGAGAAAGACATCATTAGCCAGAGAACAAAGGCAGGACTGGAAGCAGCTAGATTAAGGGGTCGAAAAGGTGGACGACCAAAGGGTCTTTCAAAACAGGCAAAAGATAAAGCAAGATTAGCAGAAAGTCTTTACAAAGAAAAGAACAGCTCGATCACTGAAATATGCGATCATCTTAATATTTCCAAACCTACCCTTTATAGATACCTTAGAAGTAGAGGTGTTTCCATAGGCACATAGTATGGCAGTTTTCGATAGGCCCATTTATCGCGCAAAAAACTGGCCCATTTATCAAACAAAGTGACACGATTGAGCATAGTGAGCGGTAAGATTATTTCTACAAACTTGATGAGCCAATGCAGAAGCAATGTAAGTCTTCCCAACCCCAGTAGGGCCAGTAATAATCAAATTATTGTGTTCTTTTATCCATTCACAAGTAGCTAAATCACGCATAAGTGAGGCATCCAAATTCCTTGGATGTTTGTAATCAATATTTTCAAGAGTAGCTTGCTGCCTGAGCTTAGCGTTCTTAAGATGTCGATCAAATCGCTTATTATCTCGATTGAGCATTTCTCTATCGACCAATAAAGCTAAACGCTGTTCAAAATCCAGTTCCTTAGCATTTTTAAGTTCTAGCTGTTCTTGTAAAGCCAAAACCATGCCATCAAGCTTCATACTACGGAGTTTATCTAGTGTGGGATTAATTAGCATGACTTAGCCTCCTTATTTTTGTATTGTTCTTGTTGATAGTAATCTGCCCCTCGAACGTTTTGATGGTGTGGTAAAGTTGCTGCTACTTTACCTTTTCTATTGTCAGGTAAAGGTTCTTTATCAAGATTCTTTTTCAGTATTGATTCAATAGATTTATAGCTATAAGACTTTAGAAAACAGGCCCGCTTGCATGCGGCTTCTAGACGTTGATCAGTATAAGTTTTACCTAGTCTCATAACACCTAAACAAGAACGGTATCCTTGTTCAACATGGGCCCTACTACTTAAGATCTGTTCGACAACTTTGGCTGTATACTCACCAGTCTTTTGTGCCCAGCTAATCAACCTTTCTGGTGACCACTCACTTTGTTTCTGATGAGGCTTAGGCATGTGTTCTTTTAGGGTTGTATGTCTACCTTTATGCCTTGGCGTTTGAGGTACAAGTTGATGTGAGGCAATGCGCTGAGATTTGAAGAAAACCCCTAAGGTATTGTCAGTGATACGAATATCTACTTGTTGTCTTACGTAATTGTGAGGGACACTGTAATAATGTCTTTTCACTTCTATGTGGTAATCAATATTCACCTTTGCTTTCTTCCACTCTGCTAACACATAAGGTTCTATTGGTAAAGGATGTAAGGCGTCTTTCTCTATTTCCTCAAAGGTACTCTTCCTACTACCTGCTAACTTTTGAAAAGGCTTATTATTCAATTTTTCCAACAAATTCTTGATTGCCTTATTAGCTTCATACAGATTGAAGAAGACTCTGTCACGTAAGGGAGCTAGAATGCTTTGCTCCACTATCTGTACCCCTACTTCAACTTTTGATTTGTCTTTGGGTTTTCGCACTCTTGTTGGTATGATAGCTACACCATAATGCTCAGCAAAATCAGCATAGGACACATTTAATTCTGGTTCATAGTAGTTTGCACTCTTCACTCCTGATTTTAGGTTATCAGGAACTATCACCTCTGGTACCCCTCCGAAAAACTCTAGTGCTCTAATATGTGATGCCAACCAGTCTTTTACCTTTTGACTCCAAGTTGCTTCTGCATAAGTATAGTTACTTGCTCCCAAGGTTGCTACAAATATCTGCGCTTGTTTAATTTCTCCTGTTGCTGGATCGGTTATTCCCATGGTCATTCCTGCATAATCTACAAACAGCTTTTCTCCAGCTTTGTGACGTTGACGCATACTTACGTTCTTTTTGTTGCACCACTGCCTATATTTCAAGGTATAGCTGCTGTAGCTATAGCCATCAGGATTCCCAAGTTTGTATTCTTGCCACAGTAGATTTAGAGTTACACCTTTCCGTTTAAGTTCCTGATGAACTTTCATCCAGTTAGGCATACCTTCCTTATTCTCTTCATCGCTAGCAGGTGGATAAAGTATCTTATCCAATTGCTCATCATCTATATCTTTAGGCAAAGGCCATGAAAGTCCTGCTACCTTTGCTCTTCCTATATAACTATTGATTGTACTTCTACTGATCTGGCAACTTTTAGCTATGTCACGCTCACTTAAACCTAAGCTCTTTAACCGCGATACTTCTCGAATCTTCCGCATGGAAACTCGCTTTCTTGGCATACTCAACCCCCTTGGGTTAAACATGCCATCGTAGATTCTTGTATCGCTTTGCTCAGGTTGTTTTGTTACTTTATTTGGGTGGCCGAATAGCTTTAGCGGGGGTGGCCGGATAGCTTTAGTGCGGGTGGTCGATTTTCATTAAAATATGCACAAAACATTGGAACCAACACAATATCCTAAATTTGACTTTCCCAAACCAGGACCAGAACTACCTCCAAAAAACTAAACCCTACAAAAACCCCATAGGATTAAGGGCAGGATCATCAGGGTCAAAACCCATCGACCTAAGCATCGAATGATGTTTAGACTTACAATTATCTAATCCCCGTTTTAAATATTCTTGACACAGCTTTAATAAGGAAGGAATCGCTTCTTGCATTTCCATTGCAGAATGGTATTTACCCATAACGTAAAGATAAAAATTTGAAGCATTATTCTCAACATAAGCTGAAGTCTTCGCAACAGTTGACTCTACCTTTTCCTTTACTGGAACCTTTAAACGCTCTACTGAGTTTACAAACCCCTTCCAAAAAGGAAGCAATTCACATAGGTTACGGTTATACCTTTGACGCTCAGTTGCGCTTTCTACATCAACAAAATCCACAAACTCACGTACAAAACCGATTGCTACATTTAATGGAGAAGATTGTTGAATCTCACCTGTAGAAACGTCAACACCCGCAACCGCAGCAAAATAGCTAGCCGCACGACCTTGTGCCAAATGACTCCTACTTCTAAGTTCGAAACGAGTATAGCCACGCCTATTATAGCAGCATGCATGTTGTAAAGACCTTTTTGAACCCATATCAAAGGTATCACCTTCTGCACTTTCATGAAAATGACCATTCCTAAAACCTTCTCGTCCCTTCATAGCTTCCTTTGAATACTGAACCTTAGTTCGTACATTATCCTTTTTCCACTCAATTCTAATTTGCTCCACAGTAAAAGGACAATAATCTACAGCTAAATCAAGACGAGTAACATGATCAGGAGAAGACACAGTATGCTTTCCTGTAAAGAACTCAAAGTAGACTTTAGCTAGAGCTAAATCACCTACTTGCTCACAACCAGCTCCTGTAATACTAATAAAAACTCCTTGATCTTTCCTATCAGGATTATAGGAAACCTTAAAATCATCACCGTACTTAAACATCTTCGTGTAACCATTATGATCAGAGTAAGGAAAAGCTTCCCAACCATCAAAACCAAGAGGAAGATCAAGAAGTTGAGACAAACCATTCAAAACCTGAAACCTAGATGCATAGGTAACACCTTCAAGCCAATGGCAGCCAACAACTAAACCTTCCTCGTTTAAAGAATCTACAGAATCTACAGAATCTACAGAATTTAAAGAATTTGAAGAGTTTAAAGAATCTATAGATTTTGAAGAATCTAAATTTAAAGGAATTGTTGAACCTGCTAAAGATTGCAAAAACTTACTTTCAATGAGCTTACGATTAGAATCATCAGATTGATTATGAGAAGATGAGAGAAAAAGTTCGTCTTTACCTGAATTCTCAGTTGTAGGACAAGATGTGGTTAGAACCCCCCTGTTAGTTATGGGGGGTTTTCCTTCTGGATTTTCCCTAGATTTAACATCAAGATAGTGCTGTTTTTCATTCCATATTTTGACAGGATCAAAGAACGAACCCCTTGCTAATTCACTAGCCTCAATCTCTTTAGCCAACACATCAGCTCTTAATTCTTCATCCTGCTCTAAACGCTCTTGCTTAGCAGTCTCAATCACAATATAAGAGTCATCATAATCAGCTATCGGCCTACCAAAATCTTCTAAACTAGAAGGAATAAAATCATCAAACCCCTCCAAATAAGGAGAAGCCAAAGCAGCATCAGAGGCATCTAAGACAGCTTGAAATTCAGCTTCAATCTTAACCTTTTCTGAAGCAGACGCACCCACTAACTCAGGCTTAGGATAAGCCTCAAACGTCTCAAATTCACTTGTATTAGGATCAGCACTATATGTACCCACTATATAATCCTGCCCATCAACACGCTCCACCTTTGGCACACGACCTGCTTCTACAGAAATTGTAGGGCCAGTCTCATTCATAACTACCCCTCAAAAACAAACAAATACAGCAAAAGGCACCAGACAAAAAAATTATGTCCATCGTAATATATCCTTTACAAAACCCTGTTTTGAACTACATTTTCACAAATAAGTACAGAAATCGTGCTACAATTTTGCTAACAGGAATCAACTGTTGCCCAATCTGGCATGTCTCTGCGTATTTGAAAAAATGCGCAGGGAAATTTATTTACATAACATCAAAACTCCAAACACCCCTAAATCATAAAAAAAAAACCTTAAAACCAAGCAATCTAATCAGAATAATCCAACCTTCCCCTACCCACCCCCCATTGAAGAGGGGGATGGGTAGGGGAAAGAAGGTTAAGGATTAAAGAGAACTATTCCTTAGGCAAAAGATAATCATATTCAAAAGAACCATCAATTAAACACCTTGCTGAGTACTCACGCAAAGCCCCTCTTCTAAATAGTTCTGAATCAGCCTCAGTATAATAATCAGGGAACATAGAAACCATAATCTCACTTACAAGCTCAGCAAACCACTCTAAAGGCTCAAGAACAAAAGACACCTCCTCACCTATAGAAAGAGCTATTTCCTCATCTGTTTTATCAGAAACAACATACCTAGCCTTTAAGTCCTCTGACCAAGTAAGGTGCATCTTGCCGTGAAATGCCGTTGCAAACTCCTTAAACAAAGATACGTAAAAAGGATCAAATTGAATATTACACTCCCTCAAAAAGTCAAAAGGTACAAAAGACTCACCCTTAGCCTTCTTCATATGTAACTTAGTAAGCTCATCCTCAACACCCCATGTGTAACGTTCACCAGTTAGCTTATTAAGGTAATCCTTAACCTTACTAGCATCCTGTAAAGTAAAAGCTTTCTCTGAAACCTCACCAAAACCATACTTGCTCGTAAACCTAGACCAACGAGCAAATAATTCAGAGCGCAAAACCTCAAGATCAACTTCATTTCCCAAAGCATCAAGAAACAAAATAGTACATGAATGAAGTAATACTATATAAATACCTGTGTACATACGTGTCAAGTAGTAAAGATATGTTAACATTTCCAATATGAAAGATTCTCTAGGTAGAACCATCACCCCAAATAGATGGAACACTATAAAAAGGCTAAGTCAGGAAAACAAGCTACCCGAGAACCTATCAAGCAAAGCCTATAGAGTTACACTAAGTGACTTGGAGCATGAATTCTTTGGCAAGCTCGATAGTGTTCAGCGTGGTGAAGCAGTCATGCACGGACTTGTACATATGGGAATTTTGCAATGGGATTGAGAACTTAGTCAGATTCCTTTTGTATATAGTGCTTGGCAGCCTCGCTGAAAAACTGTGAGATACTATAGTTACTGCCTTTGACTAGCCGTTGGATCGTGGCTCGGGTCACGTATTCCCGGATTTCTAGGGCCAAGGGGGTGGGCACGGTAATAGAAAAACGTAAGTTTTTCTTGGTTTTCTCCTCGCTGGTGTTTTTGTCAGACTGGTTTTGTCCCTCAACTTTTGGAAACTCTTCCTTGAGCTCCTTATTTATACTTGAACCCTCCAAAAATTGTTGAAGTAGCTCCTTGTTATCTATAGGGGTTGCCATAGCGTTCTTTGACTTCCTGCCATAGGGTGTTCATATTCTTCATCAGGATTTCTTCTTCAGTGCTGACCTTTTTACTCATACCAGCTAATAGTCCTTGAGTATAAAGTTTATTGAGGGCTTTATGATGCTCAAAGGGTGTGTTGAGTACATCATCACGATAGAATAACAAGTCTTTACTTAGCTTGTCAGAATCTCGGCTTTGACCTTGAGCTTCACCTGCTCTAACATGACTCATTACTCCAAGAGATTTTTGAAATCTGGATAGCTGACGTAACTTGTTAATTCCTAACCGATAGCCTTTTTCATCAAAGGTAATAAAGGTTAGGAATCAAACCCTCAGATATATCCATCATCTGGGCAATCTCAGCTTTGTTTGGGGCACCACCGAAGTCCACCAATACAACATCATACTCTTGCAGGTCTCCGTTTAGGGATTGTTTAATCTCTACAGGCATCTTTACTTCTAACTCCAAGTTGTCATGCCACTGGCTAAGGGTGTGTTCTTTGCCCTCTCGGGATTCGTCTCGATCTACTCCAAGGACTCTGAGCTTAGGCTCACTAGCCCAACCTTGATAATCTTCACCATCTCGGGCAGCAGCAGCTAGAAACTCGCGGGCAAATGAGCTTTTTCCTTGTGAGGTCTCTGGTGAGTACAAAATGATGGTTAACTTCTCTTGAGCCATCTATAAGTCTCCTTAGCATTGGTTTGACAGTCTAAGCATATCTACTCATATACGATTGTCATTCAGTAACTATTACTAGAATCCGATTGTAATATTGTGTGATTTACCACTAAAATACTAAAATTGTACGTTTTCGCATAAATAATTCTAAGCTACTTCCTAATTTCCTATTTTAATACTATGTGTTAACTTGCACGATAAACGACCTTACTCTTTGCAAAATAAACGATACGATCCCATTCTGAACTTTCTCTAAAACCAAGGACACAAGAAGCTGCTATCCGGACACATTTTGGCTTCTGGGCATTAGTTAGTTCAGGATTCATCAAGTTGAAGTGACCCTAACCTGACATCATAGCGTTTTTCTATTTGATCTGGTACAAGTATCGGCAAAACCCCTGATTTGAACAATTTTAGAAAAAATTTGAGTAATTCTCTCCTATACTGAAACCACCCTTATAATTGTTCTATAAGGGGTTTGTTGGTGTTTTCATTGAATTTCCTAAAACGCAAATATTCTCATTTTTATGCCTATAAGAATGTCCTTGGATTTATCGTGGGGAGCAGCTTTTCGTAAAACCTACCCTTGGTTTATGTTGTGCTGGTAATAACTAAAAACATCGTTTAGCATTGACGCTACATTAGAATTTTTTCTAATAAAAATCCCCCTTCTGAAAATATTCCTCTTTTTTAATCGTCTTAATCAATAAATCTACAGAATTACTTCTTATTGTCCCGATAAGCTAATCTGAGTTATCCTTTTTCCTTATGGCAAGTTATTCCTTGGATTTGCGACAACGCATTGTTCAATCTTACCTAGATGGCGAAGGTTCTATACGTGAAATAGCACAACGTTTTTTGGTTAGCCCAACCACTGTTCATCAGTACCTTAAGCTTTACCAACAACAGGGTAATTTGCTCCCTAAAGAGTATGTTGCTGGTCGTAAACCTGCTGTAGCCGCTAAGCAATTGTTACTAGTAAAAACTTTGCTACAAAACAAAGCAGACATGACTTTAATTGAATTCTGTACAGCCTTTGAAAAAAAGACTAAAACCAAAGTTAGCACTGCTAGTATGTGGAGGGCAATCAAAAAGATTGGTCTGACCTATAAAAAAAGACTTTACGTGCCAAAGAGCAAGATCGAGAAGACATTGTAGTCAAACGCAAAGCATTTTTACGTTTGCAGAAAGCAATTAAAGCAAATAGGCTTGTATTTATTGATGAAACAGGTCTGTATCTAAACATGACTAGAATTTATGCTCGCTCAAAGAGAGGGGAAAGGGCATATAGTTCTGTACCAAGCAAGAAGCATAAGTTTGCAAATTTGATAGGAGCAATTACTCTAGAGGGGGTAATTGCTAATTTCTGTGTGGATGGAGGTATAACAGGAAAAGTGTTTACAGTATTTCTAGAAGAAGTATTATGTCCAGTATTGAAAGTAGGGCAAATAGTTTTGATGGATAATTCACCAGCACATATTGTAAAAAAGGTACGTGAGTTAATAGAAGGCAGAGGCGCTAAACTGATCTACTTGCCACCATATAGCCCTGAGTTCAATCCTATAGAGCATTGTTGGTCAAAGGTAAAGTCCCATCTACGTACATTAGAGGCTTGGGACAAAAAGAAGTTTAATTCTTCAGTTAAGAAAGCTCTGGAAACAGTTAATGCCAATGATGCTCAAGCTTGGTTCAGGCACTGTGGTTATTCAAATCACCCACCTATGGAAGGATGTTACAATAAATATTTATTCAAATATTCACAACTTTAATTTCTTATAAATGCAAAAGTATGTTTTCATTTTAGATAAATCACCAGTAAGAAACATTTTTACTGTTTGTAAGACTTTAATATGATTTTATGAGAGATCGAAAATCCCGTTTCATAAGAGCATTTACTGTATTTGTATCAGGTCAAAAAGAAAAATGCTACAACTACAAAGCCAAAATGTGTCCGGATAGAATCTGTTTTTCCTATTTATAGACAGTATTTCAAACAACTTGAGCCCAACTTGATAGTAAAATAAGAGTTTGACCTAGAAAAATACTGTCTTGTGGGAAGGTCATTTTGAGATATAAGAGGCCAATTATATTGGTCAATATCGTCTTTTACCAACCCTTTCCAAAAAGCGAAACTTGTTTATGATCTTAAACCTAGAAGCTCAAAAATCTGGGACTTACCCCTATAAAGTGATCAAGTAACTAGAAAATAAAAAGCTAGAGCCCCAAAGTTACTCTAACTTTTGCCCAGCATTTTTAGAGCTGTTTTAAATTACTTCAGTAAGCATTCAAAAAGAAAACAATGCTTACCAAAGAGGTAATACAAGGGTAATGAAAGAATAAGACAAAAGATTCAAAGTGCTCGAGAAGAGCAAATTCAATCACAGAAAGTTGATACTTTAATGAAAAACTATTTAAAAACAATTACTTTATTAAGCACAATTTTAACTCTGCTACTTTTTACAGCTTGTCAAAACTTCAGCCAGCCAGTTGAGTCTGAGGCTACAGAGACAGAGGAGGAAGTAATATCTGAGGTTGCAGAGGAAGAAAGTATACCTGAAAATGTAGAAGAATTAGAAATAGACCTTACCGATACTGAAGATAGCCTTGAAACACAAACCTTTAGTTCGTACGAGTACCTAGATATTCCTATTCCCAAGGCAGTTATAACCACAGCTATAAACGCTTATCTCAGCGGTATGTTAATTAACCTCGATAATTGGGGATCTTGGAATGGAAGCAACTGGCACACTCAGGGATCTTATATTCTTATGCCTAATGGGCACGTAGAACCTTTAAACATTCCCCTTTCCCCGACTATGAAAACAGTTTTGCGTCGCTATAATGGTTACATTAATGATTTGTCTACTCAGAGTATTTCTGTTTTCATAGAAGGCAATAAGATAAGGATTAGATTCATC